>CAWEFX010000019.1:0-1602463 GCA_963808465.1 uncultured Acidobacteriota bacterium | reverse complement strand
CGCAGTCAAGGTTGTTGCTTCGCCGTGAATTTGGCTACAGTCGCGGACTGGAAAGGATCGCACGATGAGTAGGACCGCCCCGAAGGCCGTCCGCATTCTTCTCATCGACGACCACGCGCTATTTCGCGAAAGTGTCGCTCGCCTGTGAGATGCTGAGCCTGGATTCGAAGTGGTAGGGGACTGCAGCTCCAGCGGAGAGGCGCTACGAATTCTGAAGTCACGCGAAGTCGATATGATTCTTTTAGATCTCGATCTGGGCACGGAACGGGGATCAGACCTGCTTGAGAAGATTAGGGCCGAATCGTTCACCGGAAAAGTTCTCTTTGTGACTGCCGGCGTGAATCAAAACGAAGTCCCTAATCTGATTCGGAAGGGCATCTCGGGCATATTCATGAAGCATGGTTCGCCGGCATTGTTAGTTAAAGGAATCCGGGAAGCAATGGAAGGCAGAGCCATTTTTGAACAGGATATGCTTCGGCGGTCTCTCGAAATTGACGAGCAGTCCGAGGCGCGGCAGGGAACGGACAGGCTAAGCGAACGAGAGCGGCAAGTACTGTCGTTTATTCTTGAGGGCTTGGGCAACAAGCAGATCGCCGATCGGCTGCAGATTTCGGAGAGCGCGGTGGAAAGCCAGTTTGCAGCAACTCTTCGCGAAGACTGGTGTGAGGGTACCGCGAAGCCAGTTGGTGCGCATTGCTCTGGAGCAATTCCGGAATCAGTTGTAGCGTTGGGCTTATCCTCCGTAACACCCTGCCGTACCTGCAAGGTTAAATCGGTGTAAATCCCAGTTTTTCGTTAATTTAACTTTCGATAGGCGTCGTCTGCTGGATGATACTCCCGCTCCAAGAGCAGCTGCCCGTAGCGAGCCGGTGTTCCGGCGGGAGGCTTCGATGGTTTCCCAAATTGGCGAAGCGTTGCAGAGCAACTCGGTCATCATCACGCTCAATAGCGTGGGTTGGATGGCCGCAGGTCTCGAGATCATCCATTACTTCGGCATGTTCGTCTTGGTGGGTTCCATCGCGATGGTGGACTTGCGCGTAATCGGTATCGCGGGGCAGCAGCAGAGCGCTACAAAACTCGCGCAGAGACTCTTTCCCTGGATGTCGGGCCGGCTTGGCATTAAATTTTCTTTCGGGATTTGTCATGTTCGCGGGCATTGCCGCGTCATATCTTCCAGACCCAACTTTTCACCTGAAAATGTGGGTCGTTCTAGCGGCGGTGGTCTTTCAGATCATCTGTCCAATGGAAGGTGCCGGCGTGGGACAAATCGCCCACAATGCCTATAAGCGCCAAACTCGTAGCCACAGTTTCACTGCTTCTATGGGTAGGGGCGATTCTGGCAGGCAATGAGCTACCGGCGCTCTCAGGATTGGGCTAATTCGAACACATGTCGGAGATGCGGAGCGCACCACGAAAGTTCCCGCAAGCACTTAAAGGAGGTCGACGGTGACGGATAGTTCAGTGGTAACGTTTGGCAACTGGCTACAACACCAGTCGTTTGCTTTGTCCGTTGCAACCTCCGATTGGGCCTACCCATTTGTTCAAGCCACTCATTTTACGGGTCTATCTTTATGGGTTGGAACTACTGTCGCTACTGACCTGAGCTTGATGGGCATGGGCAATCAGTATCAATCGCCGTTGCAGCTCTTCAATGCATTATTTGTCTGGAACTGGATTGGTTTTTGCATCGCCGTTCTCGGAGGCTTTCTGCTTTTCTCGGCTGCCGCGGCTACCTATGTGATTAATCCGGCGTTTCTCACCAAGCTGGGCTTTCTGATTCCAGTGGCGCTCATATTGCACATCGTGATCCAGACAAAAATGCGCGAGTGGGGTCAGCAACCCACTATGCCGCGGGTCGCTAAGATCGCGGGCTCGGTTGAGTTACTGTTTTGGATTTTGGTCGTCACCGCGGCAGTCTCTATTCCCTACTTTGGATGATCAAGCCTAAATCGCCTTCTTTGTAAATACGGTATTCAAGCCGAGGACGAATCGGCTTAACCCAGCAGAAGGAGCTAGTCTAGAGAAACGAGGTCGTGCGCTCTTTAGGAAAAGGCGGCGAAGGCACTATTTATGCGTGACTCGGCGCCCTCCCTGTGAAAAACATCCACAAGATTAACAAGACGCCGAGAAACAGAATCAAATGACCGGCCGTCGAGGCGCTCGTAGCGAGTCCCAACCCGGCGACCAAGGAAGCAACCGAAAAGGTGGCTACCAGCAACGTCACGCAGCCCCACCAAATCAGCCCAAGCGTGCCATTTGGCTTCTTCGTCCAGAGCACACTTGGAACCCCAAGGATAATCACTAAGAAATCGATTACGGCACATATGCTGAGCACGATCGTCATATGTCCTCCGACTTCAGCACATCGTTCGGCGGGTGGGATTATGTACTGCGTAAGGCACGAAGCAGAGTTAAATCGAGGTTAAGACTCACCAGCGTTTTGCACTCCCGTACGACAAAACGCGCCGGGCACCGAGTTGCTTGCTCTCAAGTCGCCACAACTTGACAGCACAGCTGCGGCCGAATCTTCTGAATCACCAGATGAGCTTGAGCGCAAGCTGAATTTGCCGCGAAGTGGTCTGCGTGGACGTAATAAGGCCCGCACTGGAAACGGGAAGCCCGGTCTGATCGAAGACCGCCAGGTTTTGCGTCGGCGAAGCAAAGTTGGCGCGATTGAGAATATTGAAGAATTCGGCGCGGAACTGGGCATTGAAGCTCTCAGAAATGCGCTTCACGGGATTGTTTTTGAACACCGAGAAATCCAGGTTTGAAACGCCTGGCCCAATGAGGCCATTTCGACCCAGGCTGCCCCACCGGTTGCTGTGGTCACCGCCAAGCGATTGGCGTAATCCTTCATAGTCCCCAAAATGAACGTGCGATCCTTTTGTATGGGTCCCCCTGCGGAGCCGCCAAATTGGTTGCGCTTGAAGGCAGGAATTGCGCCATCGAAGAAATTACGTGCGTCGAGCGCACTGTTTCGAAGGAAATTCGTATGCGTCGCCGTGAAAGGAGTTCGTTCCAGACCGCGTGACCGCATTGATGATTCCGCCCGAAGTGCGCCCATACGCGGCGGGATAGTTGCTCCCCAGAACGGAGATCTGGTTGACGGCATCGATCCCGAGGTTATCGCCCAGCACGCTGCCCGGCGCGCCATTAGCGTAGTCATTTGATGCTGACGCCATCCAGCCGGTAGCTGTTTTTGATCTGGTCTCGCGCCGGAGATGCTTACTGGTGCGCCGAATCCACGGTCCGCGCGCCGCTTCGTTTTCCTATTTCTCGCTTCGCAGCGCCCCACCATTCTGTGCGGCGAAATCGTCTCGCACCACCATGCCGCCCTTCATGACAAATTTGACGCGTTGCATTTCCGTAATGTCCTGCAGCGGATCTCCGGAGACGGCGATCAGGTCGGCGTACTTGCCCTTTTCAATTGTGCCGACGGTGTCTTCTTTGTGGACGATCTGGGCGTTTACGGTCGTTGCCATGCGCAGCGTGTATAGAGGAGTGGCGCCCCATTTGACGAAAATCGGGAACATCTCCCCTTGCACGCCGTGCGAGCAGTTGCAGGCGGTGTTGTAGACCCGTCCAGGCGGCGGAGCCGCGCCGCTGCCCCATCCTAGCGTTACGCCGGCGGCGAGCATTTTTTTCCAGGTCTGTTCTACCAGGCGCCAGCGGCTGTACGGAGCCCATTGCTTCAGGTCCCCTGGTTCATCCTGTCGGTGGTCCAAGATGGTGGTGGTGATGGGCAAATGTTTGTCGACCAGCATCTTGATGTCTTCATCGGTTGCCGCGGTGCCATGCTGGATATCGTCCACCCCGGCCTCGATGGTGACTCTCAGGCCCTCGCCACCATAAGTGTGTGTAGCTATGAACATGCCTTGCCGGTGCGCTTCGTCCACGATCGCTTTCATCTCGTCCAGCGTAAGGGTGGGTGTGTTCACCATTTCGCCGTTCGGCTTAAAGTAAAAACGTCCCGTCGTCGTGACTTTGACGTGATCTGCGCCGTAATGCGCGAGCTCGCGCACGGCCGCGCGCATCGCGTTAGGCCCGTCGGCGACGATGTCCGGCACCAGTGGTTTGAACTCGAGCGGATAATAATCATTGCTCCCCATGGTGGGATCCAAAAGCGGCCCTGCCGGAAGTAGGCGCGGGCCGGTGACCAAGCCCGTCTCGATCGCGCGCTTCAATTCCACGTCGGCGAAACCGCCGCCATGCGAGCCCTGGACGACCAACGTTGTATACCCAGCGTTCAGGCTAGCCGTAGCCCAGTGATAGGCGACCATCATCTGGTGCTGCATGTTTCCAACGGCGTCGGTGAGGTGGACGTGGCCGTCAATCAGTCCCGGCAACACGGTCGCCCGGCTGAGGTCGATTACCCGGGCGCCGGCAGGAACGGTCACGTTGGCTGCAGGACCGACCTGCGTAATTTTCTCGCCCTGGATGAGAACGACTTGGTTGTTCAGCATCTGGCCCGATTTGGGATCGAACAACTTGCCGGCGCGTACTGCCGTTGTTTCCGGGGCTTGCGCCTGCGACCAGAGAAAAGTCGCACTAAAAAGAACGCCCAATAGTCCGAGCGCAATTCTGAATCTTGATCTCCACTGCATAGCAGACCTCCTAAATTTTCTTTTCACACTTGATCTCGCAACGGAACCATTCCTGAACTGGGCGGTGTGCGCCGTTTGCCGAGCCACTTCGGTGAGCCCGCGGAATTCTGACTCGCGAGTTCACAGCAGACGGCCTAAGCCGATCTTTATGGCGGGCGGCTTAGCTTACCAAACGAACTTTAAAGCAAACTGAATTTCCGCTCCGACCAATTGCAGAATTTTGCGAACTATATAACCTTTCGTTGGCGTTTGGAAGGTGCTTTGTCGCCGATCCCGGGCTGTCGCGCGTAAATTCTAATGAAGCTTACGCATACGGATCTAAGCGACTCAGTGCCACAGCGGCACGAATCGCAACATTACGGCCCTTCCGGCAACGCAAATTTCAATTGGGCGAGATGATTGTGGAAACCGAAGGTACAGGGTTACTCGAGTCGGTAGGGCTACTCAAGGTAGCAAGTGCCGGAACGGAAGTAAGTCGCGCTGGAAAATCGCGGACGAACGAGATCATCCCGGGATGCCAAAAGCCGTTGAATCCGAAGTAATACATCTCCCGCATCGCTTGCTCAGGGGTCCATTTCTGAATAGCAATCCGGTAAGTAGCAACGAAAACGCCGGCGCGATCTTCGCCGTAGTGACAATGAACGAAAACTTTGGAGCGGCCATCAAAGAGCGAAAGGAACTGTGCTATCTCATCGTTCGTGGGATTGGCCCAGCCCCCAATGGGAATACTGACGAAGCGAATACCTGACTTGCCGGCTTCCTTCCTTTCCATATCGCGCATTCCCGCATCTTCGGCGCGAAGATCGACTATCGTGGTAATGCCCATCTTTTTGAGTTGGGTAAGGCTCTGAAGCTGTGGTTGAGCACCGCGGTAAAGCTGATCGTCGACTCTGCCGGCATTAGGAACACCCGCGATATGGATTTTTTCAGCGTGGACCGAGCCGATTTCCGAGCTGCCGGGTTCAGGAGCCTGCGCACAAGCCGCGCGTGCTCCGGCAATGAGACAAAGACAAAGAAAACTCAGGGTCAATCGTCGCATGTTAGGTTGAACAGTCTGAAGTCTACCACGCTTACTAGATTGATGTCGTGTCAGAGCGATGGCTAAGGCTGCGACTCCTGCCTGCTGTCTCCACGTTGGCCCCGGCAGCCAATCTGTTTCCCAGCTTGTTCCCAGTTGGACCAAAAAGCGAACGAATCGCCTTTCTGCGAGCGCGATGCGCTGGTTTGACGCTCCCATGTGATTCCGTTAAGATGATTTCGCGGGGTGGAGCAGTCTGGTAGCTCGTCGGGCTCATAACCCGAAGGTCGCACGTTCAAATCGTGCCCCCGCAACCAGCTATCATCCTTGTTTCACAAGGGCTTGCTCGGTATGAGCAGGCCCTTTTGTTTTGGATTTCAGCAACCCAATGGTCATCGTCTCAGTCTTAACCTTCCGAGCGACGCATCGCCATGCTTGTTGAAGGACTTATCTGGAATCGATCAAGTCCCTATGTTGGTGCCTTGGGTACAAGATCGGTCATGTAAGGCCACAATCCCGTTTTCCAGCGGGCGATTTCGTGATTTGGGGCGGCAGGTGAAAGGGCCACCGCACCGGCCCTCAGGTTATTGCTTCGGCGAAGGTTGATTTGCGGCCGTTGCTGTCGGTGATGTTTGTAAAGAGAAAGGCCTTGCGCTTCCCCTCCTTAGTGATGCCCGTCCGTTTTGAGTTTGCACCCCCTAAGCGTCTCAATGAGATACGACTGTGCTAGGATTCCGGCGAGGAAAGGGAGGGGCTTATGACTGGAAAGTGGCTGCAGTCTTTGATGGCTCGGCGTTCGTTTCTCGCTCAGTTAGGTACGGGAGTCGGTGTCTTAGGCGCGGCTGCTGTCGGATCTCCTGCGGCAGCCGCGGATGTTGCTGCGACAGGCGCAGCGAATACAGTGTGGCGGCCGGCGCGCCACCCGCAGGATGACTGGCTCGACAGCATTCCGGGCCAGCACCGTTTCGTGTTCGATACCATCACGCCGGATGGCGTGGCTTTGGCACTCCGTTTCGCGAACAATTACTACAACACCAGCCAAAACACGTATGGTCTGAAGGAAACCGACTTGGCCGTCTTGATCGTAACGCGCCATAAAGCTACCTCGTTTGGTTATAACGACGCGATGTGGGCGAAATATGGCAAGCAATTCTCGGAGCAATCTGAGTTCACAGATCCAGAGACCAAGCAGCCGCCGACTGTCAATTTTTATGCCAAGCCGAACGACGGCTCGGGAGATCAACTCTCAGGTGCAATGCAAGCCCTGATCAAGAAAGGCATCCATTTTGCCGTATGTGCGACGGCCAGCCGGGCCATCGCCGCAAGAGTCGCCAAGGCTACCGGCGGCGATATCGATGCCATCGTAAAGGAGTTCGGTGCAAACCTTATCTGTGCGAACGCGCGTTTTGTTCCGGCAGGAATTGTCGCGGTGAATCGCGCGCAAGAACACGGCTATTCATTAGTTAGCCCTGGCTAAGGGCGGTCCCGCTACCCTGGGGCCGTAATTTGGCAATAGGCTTCGTCGACGTATTGCTCAGTCGTGCCGCAGTGCGCTTCTAAAGCCCGCTGCCTCCATTTTGTGCGGAAAGGACGCACTTGCATCTCTGGTTCGCGGTTTTTCTGATCGCGGTAATGGGTTTAGTCCTGGGACTTTTAGGGGGAGGCGGCTCGATTCTGACGGTGCCTATTCTCGTTTATGTCCTCGGTCTTGAAGCGCACACCGCCATTGTCCTTTCCCTTATTTTGGTCGGCGGCACATCGTTTGTCGGCGCCCTTTTGCATCAAAAATATTCGCACGTGGGATGGAAGCAGGGTCTGCTCTTCGTCGCGTTTGGCACTCCACTGAATTTTGGGGGCGCGCAACTTTCTCATCACGTTTCTGCTGGGCTTCTACTTGTATTTTTCGGCGTGTTGATGGGCGTCTGTGGAGCTGCCATGCTGATCAAGAGGACCGAACCAAAGAAGTCGGCTACAGAGCCAAACATTTGGCCTGTGGTCGCGTCCGGTTCGGCCGTGGGTTTTCTCGCCGGTTTTCTCGGCGTCGGCGGCGGTTTCATGATCGTGCCCTCGCTCGTGATGTTTCTTCGCATGCCGATAAAAACTGCCACCGGAACGTCTCTTTTCGTGATAACTGCCAATAGTGCTGTGGCGCTGTTCGGCCATCGCCAAGCATTGGATGTTGGTTGGACCGTGCTCCTAGAGCTCGTCCCTCCCGCGTTGGCGGCGACCTACCTTGGTGTCCGGCTAGCGCAGAAGCTCAGCGCCCACCAGCTTCGCGAAATCTTTGGCGCATTCGTCATCCTGTTGGGCGCGCTCATGGTCGCTTACAACACTGCCGCTCTTTACAAACACTGAGAGACGTAGCGGGGCACGAGGCCCGATCGAAGCCGGAAGGAGAATAACCCGTGAAGAAATTGATTCTGCTCACCCTGCTCGGCACTGCCGTGTCTTTTGCACAGCAACCAGGCGCTGCTCCAGCTTCCAAAGCAAAAGTGCTAAGCCGGGCTGAATTCGACAAATTGCTTGCGACCCCAGACCGGGTCTTACTCATCGATGTTCGCCGACCCGATGAAATTGCCTCAAACGGCGGTTTCCCTGTGTATCTCAGCATTCAAGCAGCGGATCTGGACAAACATCTCTCCGAGATTCCCAAGGACCGGCTGATTGTGTTGGTTTCCAACCATGCCGGCAGAGCTGGTCGCGCAGCGGATCTGCTGGAGAGCAAGGGGTTCAAGGTAGCCGGTGCGGTGGGCGCACAAACCTACGAATCCGAAGGCGGTAAGCTTACGAAAATCCAGCCACCGAAGCCTGCTGCCACAGAGAACAAGTAGAGCGCCGGGAGTTCGCTTCAATAAATATCGTACGCGTGGTTATAGGGCGAGTGTGGTTTGCTCGCGACGTAGGCAGCAACATCGTAGGCTTGCTGCGGCGCGAGCGAACCGGGATTGTTTTGCGGCATATTGCGAAGGACAAAGGCGGCCATTTTCCTCACTTGATTCATGCCCGCCCCCTCGTTGTAAGCAGCGGGGCCCCACAACGCCGGGAGAATGCCCGCGACGCCGGCCCCGTCTTCGCCATGGCAAGTAGAACAATTTTGTTTGTAAACGGCTTCACCTCGCACCGGATCACCGTTCAAGGCGGGCACGCTGGCGAGTCCGCGAATAGGGGCTTCAATCCTTGGCTCTGCCTGTTCTGAGAGCCAATCCAGATAAGAAAGCAAAGCGTTCATCTCCGGACCACCATGCGGCAGCGGAGAGCCGTTTTCACTGCGCGTAACGCACTCCTGAATACGATCTTCGAGGCTGATGTCGCGTTTTGCCCGGTCGCTAAACATCGGAAACCATTTTGGCGCACCTACGAGCGCAATCCCATAGCTCATTGTTCCGCCCTGGAGATGGCAATTGCTGCAACTGAGCTGATCGCCAACGTAAGCCGACGCGTACTTGGGCGTCTGGGTGAAGATTTGCATGCCAAGCAAGATAGCTTCGCCGTAGGGCCCGGAAGGAATTTTCTTCGCATCCGGAGGCGTCCATGTCCGCGGAATGGGCAGACTCGAAGCCGGCTCAACAGAAGCCTGCTTCTGCGTCCGCACAGCAGCAACGTGAACATTCTGTCGAGCTCCTTGAGTGGCCAGAACGGTTAGAGGCGTTAGCATCAGCAACAGCCTATGCACTAGATTTAGCTTCATTGCGGCGCTCCAGTTGCTCCGGGCGACTGCTGCCGATCTCCATACAACGAACGGATGTAGTAGGTAAGGGCCTGAATTTCCGCTTGGGTGAGCAATGGCCAGGAGGCCATGGCCGTACCCGGGACTCCTCCCTCAATGATGCGCTTGGCCGCCGCGTAGGAAGGCCGCATTCCTTGAAAACTCGGAGGGCTCGGAAGGCAGCGACTGGCGTCTTTTCCGTCGCCGGCTCCACGTTCACCATGGCACCGGGTACAGTGCATCGCGTAAATGCGCCGCCCCGCTTCTTGGAGCGCTTCGGGAGGTGCGAAGCGGTCGGTCTCCGGCAGTTGATCGGTACGACCGAGCTTGGCGGTATACGCGCTGACAGCGCGGAGATCTTCTTCCGGAGAGACGTGCCACGCGGGCATGTCCGATCCAGGTACGCCTTCATGAAGAACATTCAAAATGAACGAAGCAGTGAACTCGAAGCCAGTAAGGTCAAGCGGCGCGGGATGGAGAGTCAGGCGAACCGGGGAATTGCCTTCCCCCCTCCGTCCGTGACAGTGTGCGCAATCGCGCATGAACAGGCGCCGGCCTTTTGCTGAATCGGAGCTGGATATTTCCCTTGCGCTCGGCTGTCGCTCACCGCTAGCCTCCCCCAAACCAAAGCCAGCCATGAACACTGGAAGAAGCGATTCCACTGAAATACGCGCCAATATTGCAGCCATAGGCGATACGCGCGCCGTAACCCAACATGAGTCCACCAAAAATCGCAGCAAGAACAGCGCGCAACGGCACATTCCAGAGCGGCGCGAACCGGCCAGCCAACCCGGCGGCCATCAACGCACCGAGGATGATGCCAAAGTCCATGACCGATGTGACGTCGGTAAAAATACTGGCTCTGAGAGCTGCCGCGTTAGACGGCAACTGCCAGTAGGGCCACGACGCGACGTTCACACCGAGCGCTGCAAGCCCCTTCGATCCCCACAGTGCAAAGGCTGACGTAATGCCCCACGGATGGCCCGATAGTGCGAGAGTCGCGACATTTACGGCGGTCAGCCCAAACGCGCCCGCGGCAAGGGGCCACGGCCCCCGGAGCCATGGACTGCCATTCTCTCGTGCCATCCAACGATTAACCGCTGGCCGGCGTTCAACTATAAGCGAGAGCAACGCAATGGCTCCAAACAGTAGGAGGCTGGCAGCGAGCCCCTTTGCGAGACCAAGCCGCGACACCAACGAGATCGGCTTTAACGCAGGGACGGACTCCCAAAACGGCATATGCCGAGCACCGATTACAGAGCCGACGATGAAAGCGGCAAGCGTCGCCAGCATTCGCACGCTGCCGCCACCGACAGTGTAGAGAGTGCCCGAGGCGCATCCTCCGCCGAGCTGCATGCCAACGCCGAACAGAAAAGCGCCCACAATCACTGACAAGCCGACTGGCGCCACCGCGCCGCGAACCGGCTGACCGAAGATCTCACCGCGGGCCAGAACTGGCAGAAAGATCGCGCACGTTAAGGCGAGCATTAGCATCTGTGCACGGAGACCATCGCCCCTTCTTTCGGCTATCAGGGCGCGCCATGAAGACGTAAAGCCGAAAGCCGCGTGATAGAGAACCATTCCGGCACCGGCGCCTACCAAGAAAAGTGCGCCCTGCCGCCATGTGACGGAGGTTGTCAGATAGGCTGCGCTCAAAACGATAAGAGTGAACGCAATACCAGTCGGCCCGAGGTTGAAGGACGGGCGTGGAAGCGCACAATCAACGGTCGCGGTACTCATGCCAAAGCTCCCAGATATACGCACTTAGGTTTGCAACTCTTCGATACAGAATCCTTGTTCGAAATTCCTAGAATCTTCGCGGCTCAAAGCAATTCTATCTTTCGTTTTGAACGCTAGACGGCGGCACGATTCCTTTGAGCCGCAAGTAGACGGCCGTGTACCCGTACACCTCCTGCGAATGTTCAAGCACCAGACCTTCGAGCAGCGCGATCACAGGCCGCTGTCTCTGGCCTACATTGACCATCTTGCCCAGGTCGGCATCGCTCAGTGAGTTGAATACCCCGTCACATTCGTCGTTGACCTGTTTCATTGCCGCTGTGACCTCCACCTTGGATGGCGGGGTGCTGAACTTCAGCTGCTTTTGCTCGCCCTTCACGGCAGCACACCCGCGCATGCTGAAGGTAATCACGTGCGCCATGCGCTGACCGAAGTCTTCCATCTCTGGAGTCGGCTTGAAGCGGTAGTTCTCGTCCGGCATCCGATCCGCTTCCTTTGTCAGCAGATCCCGAATGTTTGCCCATTGGCCCTTCAAATGAGTGCTGACGGGATTCGCGTTCTGCGCGCGCAACGTGCCCATTCCACCAAACAACAAGAACAAAAAAGTGAACAACGGCGCGACGGCCACCGCAAAAATTCGTTTCATCTGCCTCTCCTTCCCTCGAAGCCGGCGGCCGTATGCTACCAAACGACGCCGCCCTCCTCAATCTACACTCCAGACGGCATCGGTCAATGTAGAGCTTACTCCGCAGCACTGGTGAGAAAAATAAAAACTACCATGCGCCTTCAATACACTGCTCTAATGTCGGCGAATTGGATCGACTTATGTTGTCCGATTTGGGCGCTGACGGATCAGCCTGGAAACAAGTCACCAAGAGAGGCATCCATGAGTTTCAGGCGCATTATGATTGCCGTAGGCGAAAGCTCGTTTGCCCGCCCACGCCGCCGGAATCGAACTGGCTGAGGCACTCAACGCAGAGTTAGCGTTTACCACGGCTTCTCCGCGCCTCAGATGCAAACCTTTATCTCCTGCCGAGCATGACCACAATATCAGTGGCGACATCGTCGCGAGAGGCCGTAACCATCTGAGGAGCTGAGATCACGCAAAAAGCAGCCGGATTCAGGAACTCTGCGAACTCCACCCCCAATATTAGAGTGCCAGGTTTCGTTCGACGGATGAAGAATTCGCCATCTGCATTAGTGAGGATGACTTGTTCCCCCAATGCGAATGGCGGCACCTTCGACGGGTGTGCCGGTTTCGTCTAGCACGTGGCCGCGGATGATGTACTTTAAATGTGTTAAGGCACTCTCCTCGTGCGTGCCGACTGGGCGGAAATTTGTGGTAAGGACCGAATCAGCGAAGGTTGTATAGCGTAGCCGACCATCGGTCGAGCGGAAAGTTTGCGCATTTGGTGTCGGCGGATCCCCGTGTTTGCCGCAAGCGTAAAATTGATCGAGGCTGAGGCGACCCCGATTACCAAGGGCTTTATTCATTTGAAAACTCTGGGAGAAAGCTCGCTGGAGCATCTGGTTTTGGACCAGGCGGTCAGGAAGCGTAGGTATGTTAAGGGTCCGGGAGCACTCCAGATTAGAAGGGCCCGGCTAATTTCCCGGAACACAACTTCAGTTCGCAGTGCTGCCTCAAAACGCTGTTCTAAAGCATCGCCACGACGGCTTTATCGACAGAACCTGTAATAACGTGTTGCTTAAGTACGGTAATGTTGGTATAAGCCTCGCCAATTTATACATATCAAACCTTAGATAGCAGTACTAAGCGGCCAGGGAACAGGAAGAGGGTTCGAGGTCAAGCGTGAGGAGATACGTATGAACGCATCCGACCGAGGGCTACCACATGCGACCTGGGTTTCACTGCGTCAGCTTCTTTCATTTCTACTCTCATGGCTGCTCGTTGTCGCTCCATTTCAAACTCAATTTGCCGCAGCTCAGAGTACCGTCGCGCCACATGACTTGTCGGGGTCACTGACAACCCTGGCGCTATCCCACCAGTCACTTTTTTCTGCTTCCGAAAGCGCCGGGCCCTTGCCGGGGGATCTACGAAATAATTCGGTGACGCCAATTCTGGCAAATCGAGGAACGGGGCTCTCAATCCCGGCGGTTCGTTCGAACAAAGGCAGCTTGGGCGCGATAACTCCGGGCTCGACCGCCTCCATTGCTCCAGCCTTGATCGATCCGATAGGGGCTCTTCCGTTCACCTCAACGCGATTATTTGGTCCGCTCTTCGCCGCCCTTCCCCAAAGTCAACCGCAATCGAACACAAGCACAATTACTTCGAACTTCAACGGGACGAGCATTGCGACGGGAAACTATATCTGGTTCAACAGCGTGATGAAGGTTTCCGGCCTTGGCACATCAGCAACCAACATTTTTGTTAAGGGCGCTGTCATTCAATTCAGCGCAAATGGCGTGGCCTACAACTTGACGGTTCCGGATGCCACGATTACGTTTTCTCCCAATGTAACCACGGCCACCACGTCCTTTGACGCGATCTTCAATCGCTGGAGCACCTCGGTCCCATTATCCTTCTCCGGAAACGTGTTCTTAGCGGGCCTTGCGTACCCTCTTTCCACAGCTCTTCCCGGAGGAATCAATCCGGTCAATTGGAGCGGCACGTTCTACACCGACACGTCCGGTATTTCCGTCAATTGGCAATGGGCCGCGGCAGTCTATACAGCATTCACTTCCAGCCCAAATGGAATTGGGGTGAAGCCCATTGATGGAAACACGCAGAATCCTTATGCCAATTCCGACCACGCGGGCACTCCCGAGAGTTTCAAATCCAGTGTGATCGGCGGTGCACGGGGCGGCGGAGGTTCGAACTGGACGGGTTCTTACAGCGGAACAGCAAGCGTTGTTCCCAAGGTAATTGCGAATCAGCCGCCCGTCGCGAACGCTGGTCCCAATCAGACGGTTTTTGAAGACTCGACAGTGCATCTGGACGGCACGGGGTCAAGCGATCCAGACGGCGACCCTCTGACCTACTACTGGTCCTTTGTCTCGATTCCTTCTGGCAGCAGCGCAACGCTCACCGGCTCAGGCACAGCCCAGCCTTCTTTCTTTGCAGACAAAGTGGGCAACTACACGGTTCAACTTATCGTGAGTGACGGTTACGTGGACAGCCCGCCTGCCCAGGTCGTGATCACCACGAAAAATTCGCCTCCAGTAGCGAACTCCGGTCCCAAACCAGACTGTGACGCTACAAACAACGGCGCAGCTCGACGGTAGCAGATCAAGCGACGTGGATGGCGACCCGCTGTCGTATCAGTGGACTGTAATCAGTAAACCGCCAAACAGCGCGGCAGTGCTCTCCAATCCCAATGCCGTGAGGCCCACCTTTGTAGTGGACGCGCAAGGCAGCTATACATTCCAGCTTGTTGTAAACGACGGTGTTCAAAACAGTGCTCCTTCCAATGTCACCGTCACGACCCAGAATTCGGCGCCGGTGGCCAATGCCGGCCCCGCCCAGAAGGTTGCTGCTGGCGCTACCGTGCAGCTCGACGGAAGCGGCTCTACGGACGTAGATGGCGATCGGCTCACGTATTCGTGGTCCCTCCTGAGCGTGCCGCAAGGAAGTGTTGCGGCAATCTCTACCGCCAATGCGATCACGCCAACCTTTGTTGCAGATCTGAACGGCACATATGTCGTTCAACTCATAGTGAATGATGGAACAACGAACAGCGCGCCTGCCACCGTCCTCATAACAACGGGAAATACGCCACCGGTAGCAAACGCCGGCCTGGCTCAAACCGTTGCGGTTGGGAGCCAAGTCGCGCTCGACGGAACGGCTTCTTCGGACGTGGACGGAGATCCACTGTCGTTTTCGTGGTCGATCCTGAGTGTTCCAAGCGGCAGCGGGGCGGTTCTCGGGGGCGCAACGACGCCCCATCCCACGTTTGGCGCCGATTTAACAGGCGACTACGTCATTCAGCTGATCGTGAACGACGGAACATTCAACAGCGCGCCCACCACGGTGGTCATCTCCACGATCAATTCGCAACCAGTTGCCAACGCCGGCCCACGGCAAAATATCATCGCCGGCACGACAGTGACCTTGGATGGGAGCGGCTCATTCGACGCGGACCATAATGCGTTGACCTATACGTGGTCTCTTCTGGCGCTACCCTCCGGCAGCACCGCCGCTTTGTCTAACCCGCACGCCGTGAAGCCCACATTTGTAGCGGATTTGGCAGGCCAATACATAGCGCAGCTCATCCTCAACGACGGACAAGTAAGTAGTGTTCCGGCGACGGTACTCATAACAGCCGCGCCACAGCAACAGCCACCTGTGGTAAGCGCAGGTCCGAACCAAACCATAGAACTCCCAGTGAATAGCGTGACGCTCAATGGAAGCGCGGTGTCTATTGCGCCGGCAGGAAGCCCTGTTGCGGTGCAGTGGTCAGAGGTTAGTGGTCCAGGTACGATCAGCTTTGCAAGTCCGAACAGTCAGATCACTCAGGCTACGTTCCCATTGGCCGGAACATATGTGGTTCAGCTTACTGGGACAGTAACGGCAACGGGCCTTTCCAGCAGTGCAACGGCAACGATCACGGTGGCGCCGGTCAATCAGCCGCCGGTGGTAACTGTCGGGCCCGACCAGACGATCACCTATCCCACCAATTCGGCCACTCTAACCGGCACAGCTACCGACGATGGGTATCCCGTCGGAAGTACCTTGGCCATTTCGTGGTCAGTATTAAGCGGACCGGGAACCATCACGTTCTCGAATCCGTTCCAACCGAACACCCAGGCGACCTTCAGCCAGGCCGGGAATTATGTGCTGCAACTCAGCGCGAGCGATAGCCAATACTCCGCTGCGGGAACGCTTCGAGTCACCTACAGCTCCCCTGCCGGCGGCGGAATCACCGTGAACGCGGGCGCTAACCAAGTGATCGCGATGCCGAACCCGGCTACCCTCAACGGATCAGCAAGCGATTCCAATCCCCCTTCCGGCAGCACATTGTCGGTGAGCTGGACCCAAGTCAGCGGGCCTGGAATCGCAACATTCGCAAACGCGAATCTGGCGGGCACGACGGCTACTTTCAGTGATGTCGGAGTCTACGTCCTGCGGCTGACAGCGACTAACGGTACCTATACTGCGAGCAGCGATACGACCATATATGCAGGTCAGGTGCAATGTGTTCTCAGCAATGAGAGCACGGATTTTTGGATCATGTTCATAGGAGCCGAGGTTCTCGATACGGACCCATCACGGCAAATCAGCTTGTATATCTCTTCTGCCGTCGCCACGAGCGGAACGGTCTCCGTGCCGGGACAAGGCCTGAACTTCCCGTTCACCGTGACTCCCGGACAAGTTACGACTGTGATTTTGCCGCAATCCGTGCAGATGACGACTTCCGACACCGTCGAGTCCAAAGGCATTCACATTACATCTCAGAATCCCATCGCGGTATATGGATTGAACTTTGTTCCGGCCGCTACAGATGGATTCATGGCTCTACCCACGGCAACCTTGGGCACGAGCTACATCAACCTGGGCTACAATAACGGCAGCGCCGGCATACCTGATGTTCCGAACGCATTGGGCACGGAGTTCGGGATTACTGCCACCCAGGACGGCACAACCGTAACGATCGTTCCCACGGCGAATGCCGGTGCACGCGGAGTTCGCCAAGCCTACAGCGTGTCGCTCAATCAGGGACAGACGTACCAGCTGCGCAACAATAGGGATCTGAGTACGTTCACCAACAGCGGCTCGCTGGTTGACCTGAGCGGCAGCATCATTACTTCCGATAAACCCGTTGCTGTTTTTGGCGGGAATGACTGCGCTTTCGTTCCGAACCAGAATGCGTTTTGCAACCATCTGGTTGAGCAGCTTCCGCCGACAAATCTCTGGGGCCAGCATTTCGTTTCCTATCCAATCACACAGGACCGAAACGGCGACACTTATCGATTCCTGGCGCAAACCGACAACACGCAGGTTCAGTTGAATGGGCAGCAGATCGCACAAATCAATCATGGCGAGTTTTTCGAGACTGTGGTCAAGGGTGCCGCGCAAATCGATGCGAACCAGCCCATCCTTGTTGCGGAATACGCGAACAGTTCGACCTTCTCCGGAACGAGCAACACCGATCCAACGATGATCCTGATTCCGCCGTTCGAAAGTTTCGGCGGAGGATACACGGTCAACACGCCCACGAGCAATTTCCCAACCAACTACCTCAACGTCGTAGCTGCGACGTCGGCGGCACAAGCCGGTTCGATTACGCTGGACGGAACTGCGCTGCCTGGTTCCGCTTTCCAGCAGATCGGTACGAGCCCGTTTTCGGGAGCGCAGGTCAGCGCAAGTGTTGGACCACATACGCTTGCCAGTCCGCTGCCATTTGGCGTTTATGCATACGGATTTAATCAGTACGACAACTACGGTTATTCCGGCGGCGTATGTCTAGCCAAAGGCGTGACTGGGAGTACGCTCGTCGCCTCGCCGAAGACCAGCAATGCCCCAGTGACGAGCCAAGTTTGCCTTCAGGCGAAAGTCACGGATCCTTCTGGCAACCCGATCGGCGGGACCGGCGTGACCTTCAAAGTTGCCGGTGTGAACTCTACAACCGGATTCGTCACGACCGATGCGACCGGAATCGCCACATTCTGCTACATGAGCACGGTGACCGGATCGGACCTCGTAACGATCACCGCAGGCAATGCGAGCGACACAGCGAGTGTTACCTGGGTTTCGAACGGACCGAACCAGCCACCTGTGGTCAGCGCAGGACCGAACCTGACGATTTCTCTGCCCACGAACTCCGCTTTACTTAACGGCAGCGTGCTTGACGATGGCCTGCCCGTAGGCGGAACGGTCACACAGAGTTGGTCGGAGATCAGCGGACCTACTGCCGTGTCGTTTGCCACGCCAACGCAACCGCAAACATCGGCTACTTTTTCACAAGCCGGGACCTATGTATTGCAACTCACGGCGAGCGATTCGCAGTTAACTTCGAGCGCTAAGACGACGGTGATCGTTTACCCGCCGAACCAGCCGCCAGTAGTGAGCGCAGGACCCGACCAGAGTTTTATGTGGTTCGGTGCTCAAGGCACCTACCTTTCAGGAACCGTTACCGACGACGGCTTGCCGGCCGGGAGCACGCTGACAATAAATTGGACCACGATCAGCGGGCCGAGCCCAATCAGCAGCTTCTATCCGCCAAACTCGGCCGTAACGTTGGCCCAGTTCCCATATCCGGGAACATACGTGGCGGAACTGAGCGCTAACGATACCCAGTTCACAACGACTTCGTTCGTGACGATCCACGCGTTCGGCCCGGTGACGACGAATCTGACACCGAGTTCAAGCCTCGCAATAGATGCGGGAACTTCGAGTTCACTTGATGCTGGCGTGCTAGTGGGAGGACAGCCGCCCGCACAGGGTATTCCGCTCAAAATCCAGTGGGGAGTCTTCGCTGGGCCGTCAGGTAGCCAGGTGACGTTCGGGTCACCAAACAGTTCGGCAACAACTGCCGTATTCAGCGCACCTGGATCCTATCAACTCGTTCTCAACCTCACCGACGCAAACCGCAACAACATCGGTGTGCAAGCCTGCTGCCTGAATGTGAACGTGGCGCCGGCAGGCACTCAGGCTCCTACCGTGTCGCTGGTCACGCCTGCAGATGGCAGCGAAATCACATCACCGACGAGCGTCATCGGGAACGTAAGTGATGGCAACTGGACGCTCGAGTACAGCGTTGCCAACGACTTGACGCCCCAGCCATTCTTCACCATCGCCACCGGCACGGGAGCGGTAGCGAATGCGTCGGTCGGCACGCTCGATCCCACCCTGCTATTGAATGGGACATATACCATTCGCCTGCGCTCGACGAATGCCAGCGAACTCACAGGCGCGGCCGCGGTCACCGTCAACGTAACGCGCAACATGAAGATTGGTGTCTTCACGTTGTCGTTCAATGACCTGACCGTGCCTTTGCCCGGCCTGCCCGTTCAGGTGATTCGCACCTACGATAGCCGTGACAAGAGTACGGGCGACTTCGGCGTAGGCTGGCACATGAGCATCGCCAATCTTCGTTTGCAGAAGAATCACAACCTGGGGCTCGCCTGGCAGGAAACAGTGACTTTCCCGGGCGAAATACCACAGTACTGCCTCCAGCCGACGATCCCAACTATTGTCACGATCACTTTCCCGGACGGAAAGGTCTACCGTTTCCAGACTACAGTGGCGCAGACGTGCCAACCTGCCGGCCCCATTTCGGCGGACACGCTGACCTTCACACAAATACCTACTTCGTCCAACACTGCGGGCGCATCACTCGTGCCGCAAGACGGGGGTGCGGTTCTGGTGGATGGGAGTATTCCCGGACCGGTACATCTCGACGGGTACGATGGCAATACTTACAACCCGACTCAGTTCAAGCTGACCACGGCGGACGGCACCGTTTACTTTGTTGACCAGAGACTTGGCGCGACGAGCGTTCGCGATACCAACGGCAACGTTCTGACGATCATGGTATCCGGAATCACGCATTCCAGCGGCAGAGGGGTCATTGTCGATCGGGATATTCAGGGCCGCGTGACGCGCATCAATGATCCAAACGGCAACTCGATGTACTACGCGTACGATCAGAACGGCAATCTCATCACTTACACCGACCGTCAAACCAACGCCACGGCGTTTACCTACGATCCCAGCCACAACCTGACGGGCATCACGCTGCCCAACGGAACCTCCGGCCTTGCAAACACGTACGATCCCACCAGCGGAAGGCTCTCCGCGACGAAGGACGCGCTCGGTTTCTCTACCAGCTTCACGCCTAATCTGACCGCGCAGACCGAAACAATTAGAGATCGCAATGGCTACGGCACTACGTATACTTACGATAATGATGGCAACGTCGTTCAGACCACTGATCCGCTCGGTCACGTTTCCAGTGCCACTTACGACAGCTCCGATAACAAGCTCACGGAAACCAACGCCCTGGGGAAAACCACGACGTACACATACGACTCCTTTGGCAACAAGCTGACGGAAGCCGACCCGCTCCAGCACCAGACCGCGTACACATACAATGTGCTGCAGCGCGTGCTCACGGTCAAGGATGCCAATCAGCACACCACGACGAATACCTATGACGGGAACGGGAATCTGCTCACTACCACCGATGCGAACCAGAAAACAACCACGAATACCTACGGCCCAGGCGGGCTGCCGGCGACCACCAAGGACCCACTAGGCAACACGACAAGCTTTGTCTACGACGGCAACGGCAATCTGACGCAGCAGACCGACGCATTAAACAACGTCAGCACCTATACCTACGACGCCAACGGGAATCGCACCTCTCAGACTGTCACGCGCACTCTGCCGGCCACACAGGGAGGCGGCACGCAGACGCTTACGACGCAATATCGATATGACGGGCTCAACCGGCTGGTGAAAACGATTTATCCCGATGGCGCGGCCACGCAGGTGGTCTATAACAACCTTGGCCAGCAATCGACGACGATCGATGCCCTGGGCAACAAGACCGGTTACACCTACGATGCCGATGGACACCTCACGCAGACGAACTATCCCGACGGCGCGTCCGAAAGCTACACGTATGACAATAACGGGAACCGGGTTCGATTTTTCCCTCGCGAGGGCAACGTCACGCTTTACACGTACGACCCCCTGAACCGCTTGACACAGTCGCAGGTCGGCAGCAACCCCTCCAGCGCGGCCATTACTACGACCGTGTACGATGCTGCCGGGCAGGTGACTTCGACGAAGGACCCCAACGGCAATGTCACACAGTACATCTACGATGACGCAGGGCGGCGCACACAGGTGACCAACGCGTTGAATCAGATCACCACGTATGCCTACGACGCGGCGGGCAACCAGACATCCATGACCGATGCGCTCACTCACACCACTACTTACGTCTACGACGCTGTGAATCGTAGGACGCAGGTGATCTATCCGGACACCACGTCCGATTCGACTGGCTACGACGCCCTGGGGCGGGTTCTTTCGCACACGGATGCAAACGCGAAGCTGACTGCGTACAGCTACGACGGGCTGGGGCGGCTCACCTCGGTCACGCAGGATGCTGCCAGCGGCGGGCTGAACCTGGTAACGCAGTATACGTACGACGAAGTGGGCAACCGGCTGACGCAGACCGACGCGAATAACCACACCACGAGCTATCAATACGATCAGCGCGGCCGCCGTACCCTGCGTGCGCTGCCGCTAGGCCAAACCGAGACGTCCGTCTATGACGCTAACGGCAACATGACCTTCAAGACCGATTTCAACGGGCGGACCACCGCGTATACTTATGAGAAGATGAACCGGCTGCTCTCCAAGACGGCCGATCCCTACTTTGCGCAAAACCACATTGGCGCCTCGCAGGTGACGTTCACCTACACGCCATCGGGCAAGCGGAGCTCGATGAACGATGCGTCGGGGTTCACGAGTTATCGTTATGACGGCTTTGACCGGCTGTCGCAGATATTCAACCCCGAGGGGAGCGCTTCCTACACCTACGATCTGGCCGGGAATCTGACCGCGATCTTTGGCCCGTCGGGCGCGCATTACTACTATGACGGGCTGAACCGGTTGGGGGCGGTGCAGTGGCAAGTGGGGAATAACCAGGTATTCGCCAGCTACGGCTATGATGCGGCGGGGAATCTGCAAACGGTCACGTATCCGAACGGGGTGGTGCACAACTACAGCTACGATCAGAACAACCGGCTGACCAATCTGGCGGTGAACAATACTTCAGGTCCGATTGCCAGCTACGCCTACACGCTCGATCCGGCCGGGCATCGTACCAAAGTGACCGAGCTGAGCGGGCGCACCGTGCAGTACGGCTACGATTCGCTCTATCGGCTGACCAGCGAAACAATTTCGGGATCTTCGTCTCAGAACGGCGCGATCTCCTATGTCTATGATCCGGTGGGCAACCGCCAATCGATGAGCTCGACGGTGCCGGCCGTTCCGGCGGGCACGTTCTTCTACGATGCCAACGACCGCCGCGGAACCGACGTCTATGACGCCGACGGGAACACGGTCGGCAGTGGCGGTCTCTCTTACGTCTACGACTTCGAAAATCACCTGGTGCAGCAGGGCGGCGCGACCTTCGTCTACGACGGCGACGGCAACCGGGTGCAGAAGATCGTGGCCGGAAATGTACGACCCACTACTTCGTCGATAGCGTGAACCCGAGCGGGTACGCACAGGTGCTGGGGGAGGAGACGACCAGCAATTTTGTGAACGTGGGCTACATCTGGGGGCTGGACCTGATCTTCCGCGGACCGTTCAGTGGGGCGCAGTCATACTACATACATGACGGACACGGTTCGGTGCGGGCGCTGACCAACCCCAGCGGCACGGTCACCGACACCTACGACTACGACGCCTTCGGCAATCTGCTGCACTTGACCGGCACAACGCCGAACAATTACTTGTTTGCTGGCGAGCAGTTCGATCCCAACCTGAATCTCTACTACAACCGAGCCCGATACCTCAGCACAAACACCGGCCGCTTCTGGTCCATGGATGATGACGTTTATGGTGACGATAATGCTCCCCTTTCGCTCAACAGCTATCTTTATGCCGAAGCGGATCCGGTCGACAATATTGACCCAAGCGGCCACGAAATCGACGAAGTGGCCGCGATCGCCGTTTCAAATACAGTCAGTAGCATTTCGGTTGGAAACGTCGCGAGCCTGATGCAGACGGCCTTGCGGGTCGCCTCAACCGTAAGTGTTCTCGGGGTAAAATTTATTGCGGCAGAAGAAAGCATTAGAAGTAGGAACGGTCGCGCGATACTCTATAATGACTTAACCAATAATTGCACGATCGGATACGGCCATTTGGTGCATTTGTACCCCTGCGACGGCACTGAACCTGCCGATTTCATCCAGGGTATCTCTCTCCAAAGAGCAACGGACATGCTAAATGTCGATTCCCTAGATAAGGTTGCGGCTCTGTGGCGAAATACGACAGTGCCCTTGAAACAACAGGAACTCGATGCTCTTACGAGCTTCATCTTCAATGAGGGAGAAGGAAATTACAAGATATCAGATTTGAGAAAGGTGCTGAATCAAGGCCTCTACTCATCGGTTCCGCCTCTCTTCTTCCACTTTACTAGGGCCGGCACAGACCCGAACGCTCTGCTCAGCAGGCGAAAGGATGAGTCAATGCTCTTCCAAACTGGGATCTATCGGGCGAAAGGAAAGATAATTAATTAGAGGGAGGGATCGCCATGGAGAAAGTTGGACGCGTGTTGTTCGTTGCAGCGTTCTTTGTTATAGGCATCCTTGGCTATAGGACCGATCTGAAGGGGCAGGGAACAGACTGGCCCAAGATTCACGCACAAGATGACGCATCGTGGGCGCAACGCTCCAATTTGGCATCGCAAGAAGTACGTCGGCTCAGGCAACTCGCCGAAGTACCGGACACGTCTTCGGACATGATCGACAACATAGACACTTCTGCTCTCGCCCAGCACGGACGGGTCCTGTTTGCGACCTACGGGGGCAGCGCCAAGTGTGTTAACTTTTGGGTATTCTCACGATCAAACAACGACTTCAAACAGATTTGGAGCAATGGGCAAGCTGGTGACCAAGCCAACTTTTGCGCCGACCCCCGCTGTTCGGTTCCGATCGCCAGAGTGAGAGACAATCTAAACATTGAAGTCGAGATACCGTCCTACCGAGGTGGTTCCTGTGCTGTTCGCTCCGTCGGTCTCTTTGTGTGGAATGGCAGCGAATACACCTACAAAGGCATCGTAGCAAAAAGCGAAGCAGGCAAGACCAAGTAAGACACTGGAGAGGTACTAGGAAAGGCGATCTCAAAAAAGAATGTCGCACCCTCCGGTGGGTGGCGCGGCCTTTGAGTGTCTTTTTGGTAGGCAATCGGCGGTCGACGAGTCTCCACGGTGCCGGCCGTTCCGGCGGGCACATTCTTCTACGATGCCAACGACCGCCGAACGAGCGACGTTTACGACGCCGACGGGAACACGGTCAGCAGCGGCGGGTTGAACTACGTCTACGACTTCGAGAATCATCTGGTGCAGCAGGGCGGCGCGACCTTCGTCTACGACGGCGACGGCAACCGGGTGCAGAAGATCGTGGCCGGAAATGTGACCCACTACTTCGTCGATAGCGTGAACCCGACCGGGTACCCGCAGGTGGCGGAAGAGACGGCCAGCAATGTTGGGTTCACGAATTACACTTGGGGGCTGGAGCTGATCAGCCGGGTGGACTTCAGCTCTGGACAGCCGATCTACTTCGTCCATGATGGCCACGGCTCGGTGCGTGAGCTGACCAACCCGAGCGGCGCGGTTACAGACACCTACGATTACGACGCCTTCGGCAATCTGCTGCACAGCACCGGCACCACGCCGAACAATTACGTCTTTGCTGACGAACAGTTCGATCCCAACCTAAATCTCTACTACAACCGCGCCAGATACTTAGCCACGACCACCGGCAATTCTGGACCATGGATACTAATGAGGGCGATGAGAACGATCCCTTGTCCATCTACAAGTATTTGTATGCTGAAAGCGATCCTGTCAACAATTTGGACCCGAGCGGAAACCAGATCGATGACGTGTTAGCCGCCTTCGCGACCGGCGAAACCAAAGACGCTATGCCTACTGTGAGCTTTAACCATTCAGGATCAATATTGCGGCTGGCTTCGACCGTAAGCCAACGCGGCATAAAATTTACTGAGGTGGGACCGATGTGTATGACGCCGACGGGAACACCACCCGCAGCGGCGGCCTGAATTACGTCTACGACTTCGAAAATCATCTGATGCAGCCCAAATCTGCGCTAGGAGGCAACTATACGGATGCTGAGGTACCATTCTGAGCTACTTGTGATTGTGTTCTAACCCGAACGCACATGCGCAACCTTGCAGGGACTCGCTGGCGCGGAAGAGATTAGAACGGCCGGATTCTGAATCAAAAATCCGACCCTTCCGTTTTGGGTACAGGATTGGGTACAAGTAAAAGCAAGAAAGTTGTGCAGGTACCTTCGGAAGCGACACCAGACAAACGAGATATAGTTTTTGACTTCATCTCTCATAACCCGAAGGTCGCACGTTCAAATTGTGCCCCCGCAACCAGCTATCATACTGAGACACAAAGGGCTTGCTCAGATCGAGCAAGCCCTTTGTATTTCGTTTTGCTAACAATTCGCTAACAAATGGTGAAATATGGCAAGAAGACAACCCGAGCCTCCCCGCAAGGAGTCCCGGGAGTTCCGCTCGCCCGAAGAAATCGACGCTGCTATCTCCAAGTTTCGCCGTCGAATCGAGGAGTTCGAAAAGCTCGACGTTCACAATACTTATCTGAACTCGACTGGAGCAATGAGACGGCCATAAGCAATGTTCGGCAAAACATTCTGGAATGTTCGGTCCAAATTCACCTGAATTATACGAACATAAGTACATCGAACTGTGGGCTGGTCCGCAGTGCGTAGCCATGGCTGATCAAATGCTTCATCGCAGGCATGGTCGACGGTCGCAGGAAGTGATCGGCATTCTCAAGGGCTTGATCGGACGTCTCGAAGAGAAGAAAGCCGAATTACTCGGCGGTGTGGTTCCTGCGCCTTCATCCTATTTCGACCGCCTGAACCTGCACCCACGAATCGGTGATGTTTCGCGCGATCTGTTTATCGATGGGCATTCATGGCAGCGGTGTTCGCGGCTGCAAAGGCATTGATAAATTATGTAAGGATCGTTCGGGCAATACGATCTGGACGGAGCGCCCCTCGTCCGAAAGGTATTTTCTCCAGAGATAATCCAGTCTTGGCATTCAATGAGCTTGCCGACCAAACCGATTTGGACGAACAGGAGGGAATGATGCACCTGTTTGAAGGAGCCGTGCAGGCAATTCGGAATCCCGGCGGACACGACTTTCCTGAAGGCCCCGAACAGCAAGCAATCGAATACATTTCGTTCTTGAGTTTGCTCGCCTACAGGCTTAAGAAGCGAAGCGCCGGAAGTGATTTGCCGCTGAGGAAACGATTTGCCTAGCTCGATCTCTCAAAAAACCGTCGGCAAGGTCGATGTGCTGTTGCGGCGCCTTTTCGCTGATCAACCTGGCGTGGGCCCGCTATGGAGTTGGCCAAAGTTCCGAAAAGCGCTGTATGAGAACAATTTCGATGTTCCATCTTTGGACTATTTATATCGGGAATCCAGAGGTAATCCGTCAGAGTTTCTCCCGCTGATCCATAACGGCATGATCCCTGCTTATGTGTATCGAGGCGATGGATATGGCCAGCCCGTACCACAAGAAGCAGACCGTTTGCTGGGGCAAAAATTATTACAAGAAATAACCCAGATCGTTATTTCCGAAACAGAATCACTTCCTGCGATCGCGATTATCTTCGAGCCTGAACCGAATCTGCTCGCAAGGGAAGTCCTCTCCAGTCTCAGAGAAGATGGCTTCGATTTTATCGGTGGGAAGGTCGTTCCTGCAGAAGTCAACGCAGTTGACCTGAAACAGGAAGACGAATACCTCATGGCATTGATCCGATCGATTGGTCCTGCCAATATCGACGAAATCCGATACCACCACGACGAGTCAGATAGAGCATTTGCGTATGAAGGATGGGGACCGGCATCGAGCGAGGCACGGAATTTCTTAATCGCGGTGCTTCGAGGACTTCGCGAAGTTGCGACCGCTCGCGGCAAGGTCCCAGCATATAAGCAGCCCGGCAAAGATGGGCCATTGATCGAGGACTTCAACGCAATTGGTCTTTTCACAGATGAAGAGAAGAACGCCGTCATGCATGTTTGGGTTCTACTCAGCCATGCAGGACCTCACGTTGGTATCAAAGAAGCAGATACCGCTCGCATATCTCGTCTCCTAGCAATCGGCATGACCGAGTGGGTTGCTTTGAAGTTCATCGCATGGGAAAGGAATGGATTCAAGCCGTTTTGAGAGAACCTTCAATTAACGCTCCGCCCACGAAAGGAAAAGCGGCTTCGACTTTCTCCGCATACTTGCGGCCTTTATCGGTAACCGTGTGGGTGTAGACGTTGAGGGTGGTGAGCGCCGACGCGTGGCCCATCTTCAACTGCGTTCGGGCGGGCGTAGCGCGAGACTTGCACTGACCGCTGACTGAGACGAAGCCCCAGTTGACCAACACGATAAAATATAGGTAACGCTCGCGAAGGATCGTGCGGGACGGATGCGCTTTCTCCGCGAGTGGCGAAAATGTTGCGGACCTCGGCGAAAAAAGTTAGCCTCTCAAATCATCGGACCCGCCAGAATCAGTTAATTCGAACAAATCACTCCCGCCGCGCTCGTCTCGTGTCAACTCCGGTCAGAAATTTGTCTGCGACTCTGCGCCGTCCGCGTCTCTGTGCCCTCTCTGTTAAATCCGCGTGGCCGCGTCATTTTTCACTCGCTTCTGCGCCGGAAACGCCACGAGCAACTAAATCCTGCATTATCTGCACTTACGCAAAACGCATCCGCAACTCTCGCAGAATCAGCACTTACATTTTTAAAGGACTTAAACATGACTGGAATCAACACTTACAAAAACGACCATCCGATCAGGATGGCTCGTCCCGAGCGACGAACCGGAGCGAGGGAACTCTTCCCGATGCGCTTTTCGCGTTTAACGAAGTTGTTTTTACGGGTGCCGCATCCTTCGGTTCTAAGGGTGCGGTTTTTCCTTCTATCTCGCAACTGCGGTCATCCCAAGGCCCTTTGTAACTTAGGTGTCGGCGCCGACGCTTTTCTCGGCGCGAGACCTGAGGCTTTTGTCTGCGAAAGCGCACACCTCGCTGCATGTGCAACTCCAGCAGAATGCGCACTTACACAAAAACACCGGGGGGTGGGTACGCATCGCGAACACTCCTTATGCTGTCATCGACGAGCTTTCGCGCGCCAAAGAAGACAGTCGGAGGAATCTGTTCTTGGTTTCACTGAGCACAGGACGCAGGATTGCATTCGCGGACGGAACATCGTAGCCTCAGGGAAATTCGGATCACTGCAAAGTAGAGGGCGAAAACATGGCGAGAGGGAAAAAGCGAGCCGTTGGGCGGCGAGAGTTCCTTAAGGGAGTAGCAGCGGGAGCCGGCACCTTGGCGGGTGCAAGCGCGTTGGCGGGTGCGAGTCCACTCGCCGCAAACGCGGCGGCGGCACCGGCCGCACCGGCGCGCGCTCGCCGCAAGATCGAAGCTATGTTCTCAGAACTGAAGAACAGCGTAGGCCTACGTCGCGTGCGACTGCGACGCACGTGGAATGTCGCCGAGCAATTCTTGCTGGCGGCTACCGCTCAGAACTTGAAACGGATGGTGCGCTTCCTCGCTCAGCGCGAGGCTGCAGAACTCAGTACGGCCTGAGATGTAAGGCAGACCCGAGGAGGGCGCAGCGAGCGCTATGGAATCAAATTCAATCCACCGAAATGCTCATGAACCGTCTTTGCTTGTCTGTTTTTCAACAGCCTCACTTCTTTTAGTGCAACGCGAGCGGACTCCGTCAGTACTTGGACTTCGGAATTTTGGGCAGCCCATTGAAGCGGCAGTGCCCGATCAAGAGATTCAAGCACTAACAACGGGCCTGCGCGCTAGCAGATGCTCTCTGCCACTCTTGACGAAGCCAACGAACCTGCGTGCCAATTCAGCGATGCGATCTATTTGCCTTCCGCGAATTGCATCCTGAGGGATCAATTCGCCGCCTATCCCGAGCGCGACGGCACCCGCGACGATGTATTGTGAGGCAGTCTGTTGGTTGATGCCTCCTGCAGCGATCAGTGGAAGATGGGGAAACATCCTGTGAAGAGATCGGATGTAGGTCTCGCCGCCAAGCTGAGCGCATGGGACGACCTTGACGAAATCGCAGCGTCCTTGCCACGCGGTGATAACTTCGGTAGGAGTCAGGGCACCCGGAAATACGACCAGCTCGTGGAGTTGGGCAAATTCGACCACCTCGCGATGCAGGCCGTCGCTGGTGAGAAACTGCGCGCCCGCGTCCAGACTTTGCTGCGCAGCCGCCTCGTCCATTACTCCGCCGGCGCCAACGACCATGTGGGGATTTTCTTTTCTAAGCTGCGAAATTAGTTTTATGGCGCCTGGCACGGTCAGCGTGATCTCAGCAATGGGAATCCCGCCTTGCGCGATTGCTTCAACGGCGAATAGCGCGTCCTCTGGCGAACGTACCCGAACGGCCGGAATCACACCGATTTCCTCGATCCAGGCTCGCACCTCGTGTTTCTTCACAGGGCCAGCTCCTCACATTTGACGACCAACCTGTCACCCGCTACATTTTCCCGACCGTATGAATATCGACCGTGGCGACTAGGCTTCAAAGGATTCCTCCGGTGCTGGCAACGTATCATCGTCGCTCGCAAACCAGACATAGAGCGTGGGCAGAATGAAGATGCCCATCAACAGGGCCGCGATCAGTCCGCCCACAATCACAATGGCAAAGGGGCGCTGCGAGTCCGAGCCGATCGCGTGGGACATCGCAGCTGGTAAAAGTCCGAACGTAGCCACGAGCATGGTCATCATGATGGGTCGAAGCCGCAGTACGGCGCCCTCTACGGCGGCATCGACGATCGTATATCCGCGCGCACGGAGCTGGTTGATATACTCGAGCATAATGACACCCGTCTGAACGGATACACCAAACAGGGCCAGGAAACCAATACCGGACGAGACGCTAAGGTGCGTGCCCGTCAGAAGCAACGCAAGAAGCCCACCGACAGGCGCCATGGCCACCACGGCGAGGATCAGCAGTCCCCATTTTGCGGAACGAAACATGCTGTAGAGAATGATGAAGATAATCAGAATCGTTATCGGTATCACCACAAGCAATCGAGCTCCAGCTCTCTGCTCACTTTCGTACTCTCCTGCCCACTGTATGTGATAGCCGGTCGGAAGTTTTACTTTCTCGGTAACCTGCGCGATCGCGTCGCGGACGGTGCTGCCCAGGTCTCTACCTCGCACGCTGAACCGTACCGCAACGTACCGCGAATTCCCCTCGCGGTAGATGTCGTAAGCACCGTCCTTAACTTCGACCTTCGTCAGCTGCGCCAGGGAGACTCGCTCTCCCGTAGGTGAAACGAGCCGAACTTTTGCAATGGCCTCCGGGGTGTTCCGGTATGGTTCCAGATACCGAACCGTGACGTCGTACCGCGCTTCTCCTTGAAGTACTTGGCTCACAGCGTTTCCGCCCACGGCGGTTTGGATGGCGTCTTGTACGTCCGAGACGTTGATTCCAAAGCGAGCGGCGGACCGGCGATCAATCGTGAAATCGAGATTGGGCTGGCCGGTATCGCGCTGTATCCCGATATCTTGTATGCCGGGAATATGCTCCATGGCGGCCACCATTTCGTCGCCCTTCTCTTCAAGAACGGTCAGATCAGGACCGAAAATCTTGACGGCGAGTCCGCCTTTTGTGCCGCTGATGGTTTCATTCACGTTGTCTTCGATGGGCTGAGAGAAGTTCCAGAAAGCACCGGGCAGCTTCGACACTTCGCGGTTCATGGCGGCAATCAGTTCGTCCTTATTTTGGTGAAATATGGGTCGCCACTGTTCTTTCGGCTTCAGGTCAACGAAATATTCCGTGTTGCCGAACCCTCCGGTATCGGTCCCGTCGTCGGGCCGGCCCACTTCCGACACCACCGTGGTTACTTCGGGGAATGAAGCAAAGATTATGCGTTCCTGGTCAGTAAAACGGGAGCCGTCCGTAAGACTTGTGCTGGGTGCCAGCGTGCCGCGCGCCCAGACGGCGCCCTCGTCAAGGTGTGGCAAAAACTCGCTGCCGATCACTCCGCTGAACATGAGAAACATGGCGAGGCCAAAACCCGTCAACCCGACGGCAGTAGTCAGCCAGCGATGTTCGATCGCTCGCCGTACTGCCTTGCGATACCAATTGGTTAAGGCAACCATGACAGGGTTGCGCCACTCCTTCACTCCTTTGCGGAACAGCCAACTGCTCAGGACCGGCGCGAGCAGGATTGAAAACGTCAGAGCGCCCAGCAGGGCGAAGGCTACGGTCAAGGCCATGGGCCGGAACAGCCGACCCTCCACTCGCTGTAGCGTGAAAATCGGCATATAGGCCGTAATGATAATGGCGATAGCGTAAAAGACCGGGCGCTGCACTTCGTGGCAAGCTTCACGAATCGCCTCCCCAGGGGATTTTATGATCGTTGTAATGCGTCCCGGAGTCGAGGAGCCTCCTGCGGCAGTTCCTGAATCCTTTTGGCGATGAGCCAGATGCCGGACAATGTTCTCAACCATCACTACGGCGCCGTCCACGACCATGCCGAAATCAAGCGCGCCCAGGGAGAGGAGGTTTGCTGGGATCTTACTCAAATCCAGCCAAATAGCTGCAAAGAGCAATGAGAACGGTATCGTGCATGCCACGATCAGAGCAGCACGAGCATTCCCGAGGAATAGGAAAAGGATGATGGTTACCAGGATCATCCCCTCGACTAGGTTATGCTCCACCGTGTGCAGGGTGAAGTGAAGCAGGTCGGCACGGTCCAGCATGGGAACGATCTTCACGCCCCGTGGCAGGATGGTGTCATTGAGTTCCTTCACCTTGGCATGAATGGCATCTAGCGTCGGGCCCGCGTCCGCTCCTTTGCGCAGGAGCACAACACCCTGGATGACGTCACCCTCATCAATGATTTTGCCATTCTCTACATGATTGGCCCGGGCCATGTGACCCAGGCGAATCTTGGGACCCTGCGTCACTTCCGCTATGTCCTCCACGCGAAGCGGCGTACCGGATTTGGTTGTCAACACCGTCTGCTCTATATCCTGCACATTCTTGAAGAGGCCTATGGCGCGGACGTTCATCTGTTGCTGGCCTGCCTCCACAAAGCTGCCGCCGGCATTGATGTTGTTGTTGCTCAATTGCTGCTCTACTTGACCGATGCTCAGTCCGTACGAGACAAGCCTATTCGGGTCAACGCGGACCTGATATTCCTTGACCGTGCCGCCGAAGTCGGAGACGTCAACCACATTCGGGACGGACTTGAACTCCTTTTCCAAGGTCCAGTCCTCGATCGACCTTAGCTCCATGAGATCGTACTCAGGATTCGTGCTTCTCAACGTATACCAGTAGATCTGCCCCACGGTGCTCCAGTCGGTCCCCATCTGGGGCTGTAAACCTTGCGGGAGCGTGACCTGGGAGAGCCGTTCGAGGACTTTCTGCCGGTTCCAGTCGTTGTCGGATTGATCGTCAAAGATCATAAGCACATACGAAAGACCAAAAATGGATTCGGATCGCAGATGCGAAAGATGAGGAATTCCGTTCATTTCGATTTCGACTGGTATCGTGACCTGTTGTTCTACCTCCTCAGCCGAGCGGCCCGGCCACTGGGTGATGACCGTCACATAGTTGTCCGCGATGTCCGGATAGGCTTCCACCGGCAGGTTGTGAAAGGAGATCGCACCCCAGGCAACGAGCAGGATCGCAAGTGCGATCACGACGAACCGGTAATTAAGTGCGAAATCTACAAGCTTGCGGATCATTTTCTTTCCTTGGTTGGCGCCAAAATGATTTTCCGCAGGTCGCTACTGGTTCTCGACGGTATTCTCGAGGACCAGCGCATTTGAAACGACCTGCTGGCCCGGCTTCAGGCCGGATGTAACTTCTTCCATTTGGTCAGGCAGGAGAGCTCCGCTACGGATTTCCATGCGCTTGAACTTGTGGTCTGGCGCGGGCACAAAGACCCAGTCGCGATCGTGAAGATGGATAATCGCGGCGGCTGGAACCTCTGTGTGCACCTCCTCCTTCTGCCCACGGAAGGTAGCGGTGGCAAACATCCCGATGCGTATAATCCCCGGATTGGCTACCTCAATGCGTACCTTTGCCGTGCGAAGATTGGGGTCCAGAATCGCCCCGACGTTGCTGACCCTGCCCTTGAATACCCGGTCAGGATAGGCATTTAAGCGGATATCGGCGCTATCGCCCATGTGAATACCTGCCAAGTCGTTCTCGTACACGTCGCACACAATCCAGACGTGCGTCATGTCCGAAATCGTGAACGGGTTTGGAGCCGACAGGGCCTGAACGCCGGATTGATTCGTGATCTGTTGATCGGTAATCACGCCGGAAACTGGAGCGGAAACGTCTACGATTCCCGAAGGATGCTCAAGGTCCGATCCAAGGAGGCGTAGGTGCTCGCTAGTGGTGTCTAGATCGACGTGTGCGTTCTCTTCAGCATTTTGGGCCACTTCCAAGGAGCTCTTCGGAATGGCTCCGTGATCGAATAGGATTTGGGCACGATTCAGCTGGATCTTGGTCAGCTGTTCATTCATTACAGCCTTGCGATAGTCGGAGTAAGCACCGGCGATGTCAGTGCTTCGGACTTTAAACAACAGCTGGCCCTGTTTCACCTCATCTCCCAGCCGTGCATCGATTTCGATGACTCGCCCCGTGGCCAGCGACGGCACAGGCACTTGCCGCGAGACGTCTGGGTTGACCGATCCCGTTACATTCAATTCCGGTGCAGCCATGTGCTCAGTCGCCGTCGCCAAGGGAAACTGCTCGGGGTGCTCCACAGCGAAATAGCTTGGGTCGAAACCAGGCACCACTTCCGCGGTCGTGGATGTCCCGCTATTTTCGTGCGCGGTGGCGTTCCGTTCGCAGCCAGTGATTAGAAGAGCCAAACCGATACAGATCGTTACCTCGAAGGGCAACAAGCGATTCATTGCAAAACCTCCTGGCCCACCGCCATATTCATTTGGGCGGCGGCGGTCAAATAGGAACCAAGTAAATTCAAATAGGCCAAGCGTGTGTCCCGATAGGATTTTTCGGCGTCCAGGAAGTCCAGTAGCGACGCGCCTCCGTTCTGGAAAGAAAAGGTTGTCCTGTCCCGGACATCGGTAGCTAACGGCAGATACTTCCCCTTATACGGCTTCAGAAGATTTACGTTTTGGACCAAGGTCCAGTAAGCGGAATCGACATCGCTCAGCACCTGAGCTTCGGCCGCATCACGCAATCGTTCGTTGCGGCCGATATCGAGCTGCGTGCGCAGCTTCTCGCCTTGATTCCGGTCAAAGATTCGGAAGGGGATACTGACGCTGACGCCCACGGTGTTGAGCGCGTCAGGGTTATTCCACGAACCGTTGTGCGTATACCATGCGCCTGACCGTTGGATCGGTCGAGCCGGTTGAAACGGCGAGACTGTGGTTGATTTTTGCCAGCTCCACATTTTGTACGGCCGCCTTCAAGTCCGGCCGTGCCTCCATGGCCGTGTCTCGGAATTCCTGCAGGCTCATTAACTCTTCGGAAAAATCAAATGGTCCGGTAACATCAAATTGCTCGATGGGGGTCCGATCATTCAGGAGCGTCAGAAGCTGGATTTTCGCTGTTCGAAGATTCACCATCGCCGTTTCGAAGTCGGATTCGAATTGAACCCGCTGCAGTTCCAGACGATTCAGATCCGCTTGAGACAGATCGCCGGCGTTGAAGCGGGTGCGATTCACGTCCAGTTCTCGATCCCAGTAATCCAAATTCTGTCGTGCGTTCTCTAATACGGCCTTTGCCTGCAGGAGTTGAACGAACGCGCTTCGCAGATTGAAGAGCAAACTACGTTCCTGATCGGTGTAGGTGGATTGCGTGATGGCCGTGGTCTCCTTTTGGCTCTCAAGGCGCAATCCCCGCTTGTGCTGCCGTTCGAACAGGTAGCTGATGCCGGGCGTGATTGTAGTGCCCTTGATCGGCTGCCAGACTCCGCCCAGAGGGGTGATTTGAGTGCCGTCTGCGGAAAGGGAAACCTCGGGGTTGGGGCGAAGGAACGCTGTGATCTCCCCTGCCTTCGACTCATCAATGCTCACCTGGCTGGCCTTCAAAGTCGGGTTCGCGGCCTCAAACTTCGCTTTGATTTGCTCCCAAGTTAACGTTGTTTGTGCGCGCACAATCCCGGGCAGCAACGCCGCCGCGAGGATCGCGCGCCAAACAATCCGATAGAGGCGCTGCGCGGCCTTGCCGTCGACACTCGTTGTCGATTTCATTAAGCTCATGCTTTTTCAGTGCGGAGACAACGAACCGCCTCCATCCGCCGCAGGTTGATCGATGGCCCGCGGCGGTTCGCTAAGGCTGCAATTTCTTCGGCGTTATTTCTCATCAGCTGCGCTCCAATCCTCCTGAAAGTTACTGCCGTCCAGGTAATTTGGGTGAGCGTGTCCTTTGCGGTTGCGGGATACACGCTCACCTCGCCCATACCGCCGACTTCGATTTTCAGGGCCTGCTAAATTTTGCTAGATACGCGTTGCGAAGGCGGGAGGTGCTCTCCCCAAGACGGATCTGTGGGCCACCGGGTTTGCCACTCTTTGTGCGAGCGGAGGAAGGGAGCTCGGCTGAAGAGTGGAGTCCAGTATTTGCTTGCTACCGACCTGAGGACCCGCCTTGGGACTTGAGGAAGTTAACGCGGCTGTCTCTGGATTTTGGCGCGACCGCGATGCCCGGCTGCCGGAATCCACAGAGCTTGGCAAGGTGGCCGAAATCGCCACGGTGAAGTGATCGTGCCCGTCATTGAGTAGCACGATGAGTGGCCAGTGAATCAGCGCGGGCCTTAGGACCAAATCGTTGCGGACGTCATCTCCGGTCATGTCGCGGAGTTCCAGCTGCAGTCCACCGGGAGGCGCGTTGATCGAAATGACCTGCTCGTTTCCGCCGGAGAGGCGTACACGCACGGTATAGCGCGTGGACAGCGACAAATTCTCATTAACGACAGCCGCTGCGTTCAAGCTCTCCGTATCTTCAAAGCCTATCGTTTCCTGCGAAGCGCCGTGATTTTCTGGCGCTGACGAATCGAGCGAAATTGCGGATCGAAGCCGCGGCAGCACCGTTCGCATGGGGCGCCGCGGCATAGCTGAGGAATGCGCGGCAGCCGCTCCAAATACGAGAACGCCTAATGCACAAAGCGCGAGGATGAAGACGAGGACGTAACGCAGCATCGTGTTGCACTCTTTCTCGCACATTGCTTCGCCACTCGTGCTCATATTGATTAGCCTAGAGATTCGCAATGAAAAAGGCATGAAGAGAGCATTCGGAAACCATAAACGGATCAGGCATTAGACTAACCGAGTCGATAGGGCGCTCATGCGCCCTAAATAAGACACCATCCGCTCTGTACACTCTGACGATCGTCGGCATTTCTGTTTCGGATTACTCGCTCCAGGCGGTTGGGGAAATCGGGGCCGCCGAAGCGGCCCCGGATTGTTCCAATGCACACTAGAATCTGACCATGACGCCAGCGCCCACCGCAGCTTGATCCTTGACTCAGATCCGGATACCAAGCTGTCCAGCCAGCGCCAAACGTTGCACTGCACGAGGCTGCAACGGCGCCGCCCGCGTTATCCGCAAAGAAGCCATTTCCCGAAGGAGTGAATCCCGTCGGTGACGAGTGGCTGACACTCGGTAACGCCGCGGAAGTGACGCCGTTAGTGCACACGTAGTTTGCCGGAGAGCCGTTGTTGCCGCCGGGAGGCGTAATCCCGTCGCGGCCCGTCCAATACGGCACAGTCCGAGTGGCGATAGCCAACCTCCGCCCACCAGGTGATCCAGGTCTTGGGCATCCACTTGATAAGTAATCGTGGCGTCCCACATCTTGAAGGCCTGCCCGAAATTCTCCGTGAAATAGGGCGAACCGGAGATGGCATCCGCTCCATTGATTGGCGGCAGCAGGGTCAGATAGCCGCCGGGGTTGTTCATCTGCCCGCCGCCGATCGTAATCGCGTGCTTATCCTTATCGAACCAGAACCGGTTGTAGAGCATCCAGCCGGCAAAGGATGTCTTGAGTCCGTTGGCCGTATTCTTGATAGCAGCTCGCGCCGCCGCCATATTCGCATCCGAGATCTCCCGTGAAGGAGAACGCCATCTTCGATAGGCCGGTGCTATCCGGCCGGTTGAAATAGCGGACCTCGACGCTGTCATCGGTGTGAATACGCGACACGTTGGGATTGATTAGAGAGTGTCCGTGCCCATGCCGTAGTTGTTGAAGACCATCGACAGCCATTCCGTCGGACGCCACAGAATCTGGCCTCCCAAGCCCGGGCGGCCGTTGTACTTGTTATAAGACTGCCATCCGTTGATGATCCACGGTTCGATCTTGAGTTTGTTCGTGGGGAACCACTGGATTCGCAGTCCATTGAAGAACCATGGCGTGTTGGACGACACGTAAGACGGCTGGTAGGTCCAGTTATCGAAATTGTAGTAGCTGAACAGACCGATATAGGAAACGAAGATTCCTGCATCGACGTTCAACCCGTGATTTACGTTGAAGTGGTAGCCGCCCCAGGCCTCGGAAACATATCTGTACGCATCGCGAACGTCCCATTGGCCGACGCCGGCGCTGGCGTCATTTCGCGGCGTCGTGGTGGCAAACATGCCAAACATGGTCAGGACTCGGCCGCGAACGTTATTCCAGTGGAAGTCGCCGCCGAAGCTGGCCTGCTCCACCTGTATTTCGCCGGAGCGAAACGCCTCGGTTGACGCCGCCCATCGTGTGGTCCTGCGGTTGATTGAAACCTCTCGATAAAGTAGTTCGTATCGAATCGAATTTCCGGAGTGAAGAACTTCGTATCGAACGCCGGCGTGCCGCGGCCCGTGCCGTTTAGCCAGCTAAAATCCGCATACGCGAACGGAGTCTGGTTGTCCACTCCCGGAGTGGGTTCGTTAGGTTCAAGGCCCTGTGGAAGAGCCGGCGCCGGTGCGGGTGCTGGAGCAGCCGCTGGCGAGGCCGGGATTCGGCGTTGCAGCTGAAGCCGCTGTTGTTTCTGCTGAGGAGCAGCAAGCTCCGCGGGAGTGGCGCCGACAGCTGAATTCAGAGACGCATTCATCGGCTGAGTGGCCAAATCGCCCTTGGCATTGGCGGGGTCTGCGTGGCATCCTTAGCCTCCATTGCCGCAAGGCGGGTTTCCAGCCGATCGATGCGCTCGAGCAACTGTCTTTCGCGGTCGGTTAATGGTTCAGCATTCGATTTCGTGATAGTTGGGCTAACGTCAGCCTTTGCTGGAGCAGCGTCGGCCTCTAACGGAAGGTCCACCCGGGTTAGGTGCTTACCTTCCACGTCAACCGTCGCGGACGCCTTCTGAAATCCATTTTTCGTCGCGGCAACGTCATATCGGCCGGGCTCCAGATTCGTGAATTTGTACATCCCCGTGGCATCCGTGACGGTAAAAAGGTCCGTCCCTTTGTCCACGTTATGCGCGACAATCCGTACTTCCGCCACGGGCTTGCCGCTCGCGGACTCGCGGGCCATACCGCCTACATAACCATCAGGCGGCTGCCCGAATGCTGGCAGTGCGAGCAAACCGAGCAGAAGTGCGGCACTAACAGGCGCGGCCATGGCAGGCGCATTGCCGCGCAAGTTTGTGGATTTATCATGTTTTCGAAAACTAAAAACAGAACGCCCGATTCGTGACAACACCCCCCGATTACAGTTCATTGTTATCCTTCCTCCTGCGACCTCTTGGAGTCCTGTCGAGAGATCGCACACACGTGACGACTTGCAGACCGGATCACGCATTCATGCAAAATCGCTAACACATCCCCCGCGTTTGGACCGAAGAGATTCGCCGGACTAAGGTGGCGTTAGAGCCGTAAAAAAGGCATGAAAGGCAAAGAAGGATACTTTTAATGCAGTCGATCAGTTTTTTCGATGCGGACTCGTTTGTCAGTAGAGATAGCGGACTCGAGTCAAAATCGGCATGCGTCCTTGCATACTGTACTCGATGAGAAGTTTCTTGTCTTTGCTCTCCGCGGTGAAAAAGGGCTTGTTTGCAGTATCCTTCCCTCCGGCGAAATCAAATTGATCGGCCTGCTGGATGAGTTCGCCCACATCCAGGGTGTCTGCTGCCGACGGCAACACTTCAAAGCCGACGATCTTGTCGTCCTCGCCGACGACGAGTTGCGCGCGTTTGCAGAAATCCGGCGCATTGGGAGCGTCAAACGTGAGCTGATTCGGAGTGCCGGTTTCGCGGGCAACCTCAAACTCTGGTTTTGTCACAGCCTCTGCCGCGGTCAGATTAGCAAAGGCTGCATACACTGGACTGTTGCTGCAGCTCAATATATCGCTGAAGTTCCGGCTCTTAACCTGAGCCGCGACTGCCAACCTGAACTCATGCATCAAGCTTCTGCTCGCCTCTGACACGAGCATGTATCCCCACCGCTTGTAATCCGTCCACAGATATTGGCCGGTGTGCCCATCAACGACAGTAAGAATCGTATAGTCGACAAGAGCAGGTCTCTTGTCAGGACCATCGCGCGTAAGATAATCATTAAGGTATGGGTTCATCGAAAACAGCAGAATAAGATCCGCATGATGGCGATCGGGCGACAGTTGGTAACGGCCCCAATCGAGCAGTTCCGGCAATGCGCTTGGCACCGAGACAGCCATTTCCTTCCGGCAATCGCAATCCAGGTAGACGGTCTTCGCTTGCAGGATCTTGACGGACAGGGGTGGAGTCTCGTTCTTTTTTCTGCCAGAACTGGCTTGGCACAACGATGATGACGCGATCAGGAATAACAGGAAGAAGCCGGCCAACCTTCTCGTCTTCATTGTTGGCACCTGGTTTCGTGAAAGTGCGTCATTCTTGCACAGTTTGCGGTTTAGGGGAATCCGTGTCCGGCAGTAGAGATCATTGGGAAAACTCCCACTTAGGCAGTACAAGCAGAACGAATCGGACGCGTTAGAAAAAGAGGTGAGGCACCCACCGCTGGCGAGACACAAAACTTCTCATCGCGAGGGCGATTCGGAATCCAATTGAAGCTTTCCTTCCACCGCCACGCGCAAGTCACGGACCAAGGCTCTGCTGGCGCGAGATACCAGCATGTAGCCCCAGCGTTTCCAACTACTCCACAGAGCTTCGCCCGTGTGCCCATCAATGACCGTGAGAATCGTATAATCCACGATAGCCGGTCTCCTGTCAGGGCCGTCGCGCGTGAAATAATCGCCAAGGTATGGATTCATCGAAAACAGGAAAATAAGATCGGCGTGATTGCGATCGCGCGCTAATTGATAGCGCCCCCAATCGAGCACTTCCGGCAGAGCGCTCCGCACCGAGCCCGCCATCTCCTTGCGGCAGTCGCAGTCGAGGAACACTGATTCTGCCTGCAGGATTTTGGGGGATAAGGGGAGACGGTCGCCCTTTTTGGCGTAACCGGACTGACAGAAGAAAGCCAACGCAAGCAGGGATATGAGGAGCGGTTGGGCCAACGTACTTGTGCTCATCGCTGACGCCCGACTCCGCAAAAGCATTTCATTCTTGCGCAGTTTGAGCCCACGTTGCGGGGCACATGGGTCAATTCGCATCACTTCACCTGGCTTCACTTGCCGGTGGATGAGAAGTTGCTTCGTCGCAAGCTCAATTGTGCCAGTTCTTTGGGGTCGAGATCTCCGCTTTTATCTGTATCCAGTCTGTCGAACTCTGCGGACATAAAGGTCATCCACTCTTGCTTGGAGATTTTGCCGTTTTTGTCCGTATCCATCAGAAAAAACATTAAGTTGACCTCGTCCTCTTTGAGCCCCTGCCTGTCCCCCGGCGCGGCCGCAGCTCTATTTTGTGCCAACGGGGCACTGGCAAACAGTACCGCAAAAAGCAGAATGATCAGTTTGCTTTTTTTTCTCATAACTGCCTCCTGAGAAGCATCCTGCTTGGTCTTCAAGATGGGATGAAACGCAGAGAAGAACGGTCTTAATGAGGCCGAACAGTTTTTTCGGTTGCCGCCAGCTTTGCGAGTTTCTCTCTGAGTTCCTTATTCTCGCTCTGCAGCAGGAGTATTTCCTGCTGCCGTTTCCAATCGCGGATCGTACTCGCAGTCACGCCGACCTCGTTCGCTATTTCCGTCATGCTCCGGCCAGCTTCAAGGTGCTTCAGTACTTCGGCAATCTGACGCGAGTCACACTTGCTGCGCGGCCTGCAGCTGTTTGCTGATCCATTCCCGTTGCCATTCCCGTTCCCGTCCCGGTGATTGTTGCGATGCCGCCCTCCAAATCGTTTCACCGCCGGGATAACTGGAGCGGACGACTCATTCCCGGCCGGTGACAAGAAGATTCGAATCGGAGTGCGGATCAGGCCGAAACTGAGCGCCTCATTGGGAGGGATTGTTTGAATAAACCCCAGCTCCACCGCGCGCCTTTTCCACGTGCTCAGGATTTGCTGAAATCTCTGTGCGCTCAAATCGTAACGCGCTCTGATTTTCGGGCCGCTCCATCCACAAATGAAGTAAAGCTGAACTAGTTTTCGCTGCAGGTCGGGGCGGGTGTGTTTTGAAAAAGTCGGGATTTGAGAAGGGAAACTTACCTGGTGCTTCCAGATTGCCGCGCGCAATTCGTCCACGCGCATCTGGAGAAGCTTCTTATCAGAAAACGCCGCATCCGCCGGAATGTTTGCGGGAGGCCCAACTCGCGGCAAGATTACGGTAGGAAGCGCCGCACTGTGCAGGACGACCTGCATATCCTGCATGTCCGCGCTGACTCTGCCGAATGTGCGCGAAGAGGCCATGAGCGTTACTCTCCCTCGGAAGGATCGACGGCTTCGTCGTCCGATGGATTACGGAATCTGTAGCCGACCCATGGGTCGGTCAGAATGTACTGGGGCTTCGCCGGATCATCTTCGATTTTCTTGCGAAGCATGCGGACGTACGTCCGCAGGTATTCGAGCTCATTTCCGTATTCCGGGCCCCAGACGGCGCGCAATAGTTTGGTGTGCGTCAACGGCGCGCCCTGGTTCTTCCACAAATACGAAAGCAGGTCGAATTCCTTGGGCGAGAGTCGAATCTCTTCGCTGCCTTTCCACACCAGGCGGTGGCCGAAATCCATCTTCAGATCCCCATTTTGCAAAATGCCCTGTTCTCCGCTGGTGTCAGCGTGCAATCTTCGAAGGACCGCCCGCACGCGTGCAATCAGTTCCCGGAAGCGAAAAGGCTTGGTGACGTAATCGTCCGCTCCGGCATCCAGGGCACGAATCTTGTCCTCCTCGGCGTCGCGCACCGTCACCATGACGATGCCGGTGCGAGGAGCGACAGCCCGAATTTGCCGGCACACTTCGACGCCGCTCATACCCGGCATGTTCACGTCCAGCAACACAAGATCGAAACTCCGCCGCTGAATTGCGGCAATCGCCTCCACCCCATTTCCCGCTTCCTCGACTGCAAATCCGCTGGTAACGAGCGATGCCCGCAGAGTTCTACGCAACGCCGCCTCGTCGTCCACCACAAGGACGCTACACGGCTGCGGCGACGTCGTCGCGTTCCCTCGCTGAAACGGGAAGCGCCAGACGGAAGACTGTGCCATTTGCAGCTCCTGGATCATCACCATCAAGCTCAATACTGCCGCCAAGCGCGAGAGCGATCTTGCGCGCTACAAACAATCCCAGCCCTGAACCCGGGCCTACGCGCCGCCCATCGACGCCGCGGTAGAACCGCTCAAAAATTCGGCCTCGTTCGGCTGCCGGGATAGGGAATCCACTGCTTGAAACGCGCACGACCACTTGGCTGTCTTCGCGCGTGATGCTCAGAATTACGTCTGAGCCCGGCGTCGAATACTTATAGGCGTTATCCAGGAGCTGGCTAACGGCGAGCCGCAAAAGTTCGGGATCGGCCATGACCTCGCTGGAATGCCCATTTTTGACGACGGAGATACGTCGGTCCGTTGAGAGTCTCGCGTATTGATCGACCGTGTCGCCAACCACGGATGAAACATCGATAAGTTCCATCCACGGCCTGATCTCCTCGCGCTCGAGCCGCGCCGTGCGGATCAGCCTGGATGTCAGCCGGCTAAGGCGAGCTGCCTCCGACTCAACAATTTCCGTCATCTCGCGATGCTGCAGGCCTAACGCCGGAGCTTCGCGCAGAGCGCCGGCCGCGGTCAGAATCGTCGAGAGAGGCGTCTTAAATTCGTGGGCGAGTGCATCGAGAATGACCGTTCGATAGGACTCCGTTTGGACTGCAGCCACGGCCCGGCTGGCGTGAATAGACGATCGCGTTCTTTCCAGATGAGCAGCCGCGAGAGTAGCCAGCGGTCCTGCCATCAGATCGGGATCTTCCAGGCCCTCAAAACCAATCGCTCCAATCGTACGCCCGCCAACTCGGATGCATCGCGCCGCGACTTTTTTGCCGAAATTGTCGTAATCCTTTTCGTGAATGAAAGCCTGCCCGGTTTCCTTTTCCAGGTCGTCACCGGCAGCCCCGCACACATAAACTTCGGCATCGGCGGCGTCGAAGAAACACACTGCCCTGATTCCAAACGCTCCGCAGAACGGTTCGAGAAGTTGGGCTTCGCCTTTCGTGCTGACTTCCAAGCTCAGAAGCTGCTGAGCGAATTCGTAAAGCCGCTGCAGTTTTTCGCGATGCAATCGGGAAAGCTCGGTCTTAGTTCTGACCTGCGTGACCAACCTGGTGATCACGACACCCGTGATCAGGAAAGATCCCAAACCTACTAAGTAAACAGGACTGTCAACCTGGAACGAAAAACGAGGGTCCACAAAGAAGTAGTCCAGGCAAGCGACGGCTACGAAAGAGACTAGGGCTGCCGAAGGAAAATCTCCCGCCAGCGACTGCACCACCAAAACAATCAAGTAGCAAAAGCTTGCTGTAAGAAAACTGAAGTGCAACTGGAAGGCAACCCACGTGAGCAGTAAGACGGCAACCGCTCCCAGTGCGCACCACTGGATGGTTTGCCAGACTCGCCAGAACCAGCGCCCCTTAGAACTCATTGGCCACGCTCATCGTGAACCGGTCGACGCAATCTGGGTCCGCGAGGCGTGCCCAGATTGCGTCGACGTAATCAGCTTGCCGAATCTACTTCTTAGGACCCAGCGTGAAGGCATTTCGCCCGCTCCCGTTGTTCTGTTTCGGGTTACTATTGCTCGCACTGTTGTCGGTTGTGCTGCCAGCATCCTTCATAGCCCTGGCGGCAATTTCGTATTTCTCTGCCATCCATTGGTGATCCTCAGCTAGCCTGGAGTACTTCTGCACTTGCGCGCTGTACTCCGCAACAAGCCTCCGCGCGTGCGGGTATGGATCGGGCACCTTGGAGGCGCGTTCCGCCGGTCCCCATTTCTTTTCCAGCTCTTGGGCATCGGTCAGCTTTTTCTGTGCTTGTTCAGCCTGAGACTGGTAGTAGGCCGCGAGCCGCTCATGATCGGCTGCGGTAATGGCTGATTTCTCAAGCTCACGAAGCTGCTTTGCGTTAAGTACCTCGCCCGACGTTGATTGGGCTGTCGCCTTCAGGTGCAGCGGTACAGTAGCGATGAAGATCAAAGCCAGCGTAACTTTCAAGTTTCGGTACATGATCGTGACCCCCTCCGTTCGCGAAATCTGTGACTAATGCGTCGCGGTTTTCTTTGAACTGATTGGAGAATCGCGCGGGAGCCGTGAAAAAGGCATAAAACATAGGGGCTGATAGCGCACAGCTTTTATAACTTTTTTATAAATGGTGGCAGGCTCAGGGAAATAAAGGCTGTGACGCTTTCGCACGCCTACGTGGCCGTTCCGCGCATGTTAAGATTCTGAATACGTTAGGACGGAGAAGTGCCCGCTCAAACGCTACGAAAAAGCCTGGTCCTCGCAGGAATCGGCAGCATGGGGGTCGCCCTGCTGACCCTCATATGTTTTGAAGTGCATCTTGACCTGGCATCTGTACTGCCGCTTTATATGCTGCTGGTTGTCGTGCAATCGATGACCGGAGACTTTCGGTCAGCCGTCATCCTCTCGCTACTATCTGCCGGATGTTTGGACTTTTTCTTTACCCCACCCCTGTTTACGCTCTACATCAACAACGCGCTCAATGTCACTGCCCTGGTGGCTTTTGTTCTTACGGCTTTGATCATCACTACCTTGGCATCGGGAGAGCGGAAACACGCCGAATCTTCTACGCTGCAAAAAGATCGGCTCGATCGCCTCTACAAGCTTTCGCAGCAGCTTCTCGCACTGGAGCCGGAGGCGATGATGACCGAAAAGTTTCTCGAGCCGTTTCGTCAGCTTTTTGGCGTGACGGCGATTTGTGCCTTCGACGCTGAGACTGCAGAGCTGCATATGGTTGGCGCTTCGCAACGTGAGTTGGCGCACAAGACACGCGAGGCATACATAAGCGGGCACGACCTTAACGACACGGATTCACATCTGTCCGTCCGATGCTGTCGATTTAGCACCAGCGGGAGAATGACGGGAGCGATCGGATTCGAAGGCCTTCGCGAACCCGAGGAAACCACCGGCTCGTTGGCGGCGCTCACCGCCGCATTGGTCGAGAGGACGAAGGCATTCCACAAAGCCACCATCGCTGCGGCCGCTACACAAGCTGAAGAGTATCGCTCGGCGGTGCTGGATGCGCTGGCTCATGAGTTCAAGACGCCATTGGCCACCATACTCGCGGCAGCCGGCGGCATCCGTGAGGCTGGGCCTCTAGGGCCGGAACAGCAGGACATGGCGGACACCATCGAAAGTGAGGCCGTGCGTCTCAGCAGCTTGACGTCTCGGCTGCTCCGCACCGTTCGATTGGATCGCGAAGAGATCAAGCCTCGCTTGGAGGTGATTGATTTGGAGTCCCTTGCCGCGCAGCTCGCCAGCCAATACTTAGAGCGTTCGCCAGACCGGCGAATTCTTCTCCAAAACCCGTACGACCGGGTCGAAGTCCTCGCGGACCCGCAACTGTTGCGCATTGCACTGAGTCAGTTGGTCGAAAACGCCTGTAAGTACTCCGTGCCGGGCTCCGACGTAACCATTGGCATTGATCGGCAAGGCGACTCTGTCGCCGTTAAGGTATCTAATACCGGTAGCTCGATCCCCTATAGTGAACGAACGCGTATTTTCGAGCGCTTCTATCGCGGATCGGACGCCACTCGTACGACGTCGGGTTCGGGCTTGGGATTGTATGTCGCGCGAAAAATCGCTATCGCCCATGGCGGGGCGCTGGAATTGGAAGTCGAGGACCGCGCCACTGGCAAAGTTACGTTTTCGCTGAAGATCCCGATTGGGAAGGAAGCGGCGAATCGCGTTGTCGCAGCCAAATAGTGTTCTCGTTGTTGACGACGAAGCCTCCCTTCGAAAAACCCTGCGAACTTCCTTAACGGCGAGCGGTTTTGCCGTTCAAGAAGCGCGCAACGGGGAAGAAGCTCTCACAATTATTCAAGCTCAGCCTTTCGATCTCGTCCTGCTGGACATCAATATGCCCGGCGTGGGAGGCATTGAGGCCTGTCGGCGAATTCGAGAGGCCGCGCCTCACTCCGGCATACTCATGATCACCGTGCGGGATTTCGATGAAGACAAAATTCGCGGCCTGGAAGCCGGCGCCGACGACTACATCACCAAGCCCTTCAAGCTGCGAGAACTGACGGCCCGGCTTCGCGCGGTTCTTCGGCGCACTCAGATTCAGGCCGAAACCGAGCCCAAGGTCCTGGAAATCGGCAATTTGAAAATCGATCTCAACCGCCGCCTTTTTTGGCGCGACAACGAGGAAATTCACCTTTCGCCAAGGGAGTTCGATCTTCTTGCGTTCATGATGAAGAATGCGGGATTTCCTCTCACCCATCTAAAGCTCTTGCGAACGATCTGGGGTCCTGAGTATGGCGGCGAACTCGAGTACTTGCGATCCTACGTCAGAATGCTCCGTAAGAAAATCGAGAGTGATCCCGAAAATCCGCAATATATTCTGACTGAGCCCTGGCTAGGGTATCGCTTCCACGATCCCTCTGATCCCCAATCATGATTGGCTGACAAATAAATCACGGACTCGAAGTCAATAACTGATTCCGGATCAGGAGTTCCGCCCCACGGTCATCTGCACTGATATTTTCGATTTCGGCTCCCGCCGTAAACTTGCGAACTAGCATCGACACAAAAGCGAAATTATGTTTGGCGCCAAGGGAAGTTCACGCGTGTTTATGAATTCGATAGAACTTGTTCATGCTTTGTTTATGCGCAAGCACCTAAAGTCTAGGCGAACCTATGACGATTCTGGCGATGAGCACACTGCAGGTCGGCGACAAACTGGATCACTACCGTATCGAGGCCTTGGTTGCAGAAGGCGGCATGGCATCTATCTATCGCGCTCTGGATCTGAAGAATGGAATGTGTGTGGCCATAAAAGTACCCCATTTCCAAGCCGAAAGTGATCCAGTCTTTTTTGATCGTTTCAAACGAGAGGAGGAAATTGGCAAGCGGTTCAACCACCCTGGAGTAGTGAAAGTGTTTGACGATGAAGAACGCAGCAGGGTTTATATGGTCATGGAATGGCTGGACGGTCGACTACTGCGAAGCGTGCTAAGAGACGAGAGAAAGTTCGCCCCCGAGCGGGCCATACGCATCGCACTCAGTATTTGCAAGACATTGGAATACATTCACAGCCAGGGCGTTGTCCATCGCGATTTGAAGCCCGAGAACATCATGGTTGACTCGGAAGATCAAATCAAGTTGATCGACTTCGGCATTGCCAGCGGCGTGGGCACGAGGCGCTTGACGTTTTCGAAGTTCACCCGATCTATGGGTACGCCGGACTATGTCTCTCCAGAACAGGTGAAATCAAAACGCGGCGATGGGCGTAGCGATCTTTATGCGCTTGGAGTGGTCTTCTACGAAATGCTGACGGGTGAAGTGTCTTTTGAAGGACCGAACCCTTTGGTCGTCCTAAATGATCGGCTCGTGAATCATCCCATTCCGCCCCGCGAACGCGATCCGCAACTCTCTCCTCAATTACAGGAGATTATTTACCGCGCGCTCGAACGCAACCCAGCGAACCGATATGCAAGTGCTCGCGAATTTGCCAATGACCTCAGGAATCCAGATTCGGTTGGGGTAGCGGAACGCAGCGAATTACGAGACTGGAAAGTACGGCATTCCAGAAGGTCCACAAAATCGAAGATGGTTTTGTTTTACGCAACAGTTGCGTTGATTCCTATCGTCATCATGGTACTGCTCCTGATTACTGCCCGACGCCGTTGAACTTAATACACTGACTTTCAACCGGGTCCGAGGCATGCTTCCCCCGGGAGGGAACCAACGTCCGAATATCTTGACAATGGTTAGATGGTCAGGTCGGCTGAACCAGAAACGCGTTTGGCCTCTGGAATGCTTGTGCACGAACCGATACGTTTAAGTGGCCGCATCCTTGCTTCCCTTGGTTTCATCGCCGCGATCACCTTACTCTTCTTTCGCTTAATACCTGTCAACGCCACCACGACAGGATTTTTCTACCTGGTTGCCATCCTTGTGATCGCGACCGTTGGCGGCTTAATCGAGTCAACCATAGCGTCTATTTTTGCCATGTTACACGGACGCGATGCGACCCATGGCCAAGCAAATCGTTGAACACATAGCTCGCGTGTTCGAATTTCCGTCAGTGGCGCTTTACGATCGTAACAGCGGGCAAATCTATCGGGCTGGTGTAGACGATATGTTCGATGTAGATACTCAAATGCAGGATGTGGCGGTTCGATCCGCCTTCTTCCGGGAAGAAAACAAGAAGCTCTTCGTGGCGCCTATCCGTCTAGGGGGCCAACCAATCGGCAGCTTGGCGGTTCGGGGTCCAATCCTATCGGGCGCGGCCCTTCAATCGCTGCTGACCCTGGTGGCGATTGGTCTTGAGCGGGCACTCTCCCAGGAAGTTGTCAATCGCGCGGAAGTTGCCAGGAGAAGTGAAGAATTGAAATCAACGCTTCTCGATGCAATCGCTCACGAATTTAAGACGCCACTTACATTGGCCAAGGCTGTCACGACTGATCTGTTGGCGGCTCCTGCGAACGAACTGCACCAACACCAACGCGAATTGATCAGCATCGCGGACGAAAGCGTTGACCGGATGTCGAGGCTAGTAACGGACGCAATTCAACTCGCGCGCATTGAAGGAGGTATATTTCAACTAAATCGGGGAGTTTACTTTCCGAGCTCATTGATTTCGGGCGCTTTGAAACAGATGAGATCTCTCACAAATGGGCGCGAAATCACAGTCTCGGTGGCAGATGATCTGCCACTAGTGTCGGTGGATGCGGCGCTGATTCAAATGGTGATTACTCATCTAATCGATAATGCATTGAAATATTCTCCGCAACACAGTGCTATTGAGATCGGTGCACGCACTGATCAGAGCAGGGTAGTCATTTACGTAAAGGATTGAGGTGCGGGTATAGCTGTAGATGAACAGTCGCGAATCTTCGATAAGTTTTATCGTGGCGAAAGTCAGCGACATCTCAAAGGCACCGGGATGGGCTTGGCCATTGCGCGCGAGATCGTTGGTGCACACGGCGGGGAGATCTCAGTGATCAGCAGACCGGGCGAGGGATCACAGTTCTGGTTCTCATTGCCTACGGCGAAGCGGAGTACTGACGAATGAGCGCCGGCAGCATTCTGGTTATTGATGATGATCCCCAAATCCGGGCCGTCAGTTCACGCGTTCGATAATTTTATTTACGGCGCTCCTCCCATGGCGCCGCTGCTATTCCCTAACCTCATGGTGCTCGGCATCATCGCACTGTGGCAGCTTCGAACCAACGGGCCCTAAGCCGGTGCGGTTCCTACCGAGGTGACTCGGAATGTTCCGGGCTGGTGGTCGGCTATGGGCGCCTGGCAAAGTAGGCAGATCCGGCATTTGATCTCACTTTGTGACCTTAGATGGAAGTTACGCAAATTAGTTCGCCACCCGCTGACCATCCGCTGTGAAGACAACTTAACAAACTCAATTTCCATTTCTTACCTCGAAGATGATGCTTTACCCAGGTTGACTGCATTGGTAAGCTTGTAGCGGTCCGCTAACAATGCCAACAGAACCGCGCTCATCTGAAGCAGTCTCCCGAACTGCCGGGCAGGACGCGCACGAGACCCAAGCTCTTGAGTCAAGTGCTGCGCGGACTAAGCAACTCGACGAGTTGGAGCGGTTGCTGAGTCTCTGCGAAGTCCAACCCATCCGTTCTGGTATGCCCTTACCTCTTGGGGCGCGTGCGAGGGGCAATGGAGTGAACTTTGCGATTTTCAGCCGGCACGCTACCGGCGTTCGCCTCGATTTCTTCGATCATCCCGAGGATTCCGTGCCGGCGCGGAGCATCCTGCTCGACTCCGCCCGGAACAAGACGGGCGACATCTGGCACGTTTGGTTGGAGGGGATTCAGTCCCGGCCAACTTTACGGATTTCGCCTTGCCGGACCCTACGCTCCTCACGAAGGGCACCGCTTCAATCCGGACAAGCTCGTGGTAGATCCTTACGCGACCGCGATCGCGTCAGTTCCGGGATGCGACTTTCTCCCCGCTCTTGGCTATGATTCCTCATCGCCTCAGAAGGACCTGTCTTTCTCCGAAGCCGATGATGCGGCTACCGCGCCGAAGTGCGTCGTCACCCATGCGGATTTTGATTGGCAGGGCGATCAGCCGCTCCGCCATTCCTGGGAATCGACGGTCATTTATGAACTCCATGTGCGGGGTTACACCGTTCATCCTAGTGCCGGGGTTTCATTCCCAGGGACGTATCGCGGCTTGGTCGAGAAGATACCGTATCTGAAGGACCTCGGGGTGACAGCCGTAGAACTGATGCCAGTCCAGGAATTCAACGAGAGCCACCTCTTGCGGGTCAATCCACAGACAGGCGAGCGGCTCAAGAACTATTGGGGGTACGATCCACTCTGCTTCTTTGCTCCCAAAGCATCGTACGCCAGCGTGCAGGAAGCGGGCGCGCAAGTGCTCGAGTTCAAGGAGATGATCCGGACCTTTCATCAGGCCGGGCTCGAGGTAATCCTTGACGTAGTTTTTAACCACACGGTCGAAGGCAACGAACTGGGGCCTACAGTCTGCTCTTCGGGGAATCGACAATGCGATTTACTACTGGCTCGATGACGACAAGCGCTTTTATCGTGACTTCACCGGCACAGGACAAACGATCAACGCGGCGCATCCGGTGGTGCGTGATCTCATCCTAGACGCACTGCGTTACTGGGTGATGGAAATGCATGTCGATGGCTTCCGTTTCGATCTCGCCTCCGTGCTCGGCCGCGACCGCAGCGGCCACGTCCTGGCGGACGCGCCTTTGCTGGAGCGTATCGCTGAGGACCCGATCCTGCGCGACGCGAAGCTGATCGCCGAGGCTTGGGATGCCGCCGGCGCATATCAGGTAGGAAGCTTCTCCGACCGCCGCTGGGCGGAATGGAATGGCCGTTTTCGCGACGACGTGCGCCGGTTCTGGCGAGGAGACGAAGGCATGATGGGCCGCTTTGCCAGCCGGATCTGTGGAAGCTCAGATCTATACCATGGATCGGGTAAGGGACCGGAGTGCAGCATCAACTTTGTCACTTGTCACGATGGGTTCACGCTAAACGACCTGGTTAGCTACTCGCATAAACATAACGATGCCAATGGAGAGAACAATAGAGATGGACCATCTGAGAACTACAGTGCGAACTATGGCATCGAGGGAGCATCCGACGATCCGGCAGTCGAAGCGGTGCGCGTCCGCCAGATCAAGAACTTCCTGCTGACAATCGCCATCTCCCGAGGCGTACCCATGCTGCTCGGAGGAGACGAGTTCCGCCGCAGCCAGCGAGGAAACAATAACGCCTACTGCCAGGACAACGAGATCAGTTGGGTCGATTGGTCGTTGCTGCAACGGAACAACGAAGTCTTTCAGTTTGCTCGCGGCGTGTTTGCGCTTCGCCGGGCACACCCGGTGCTGCGGCGGGAAGCTTTCTACACAGACGAGGAGATCTGTTGGTTCAATCCTTCCGGGAAGAGCCCGGATTGGTTCGATCCTCGCCAAAAATGCCTGGCGTGCTTGATTCGCAGCCAGGACGTGGCCGACCTGTTCTTGATGTTCAACGCCGAAAACGAAGCAGTCACCTTCGCCGTGCCGCCGGCGCGTTCCCCGCGTTCTTGGCGCCTCGCCGCCGACACTGCTGAATCGTCACCACTCGGCTTCTACAGCCCGGGAGAAGAAGCCGCGCTCGCGAATCCCGCGAGCTACCTTGTCCAATCTCGTTCCAGCGTGATTCTGGTTGCACGCTAATCGAGGAGCGTTGATCCCTTTACGCCCCAGATCTCGCGCGCGTACTCTGTGACGGTACGATCGCTCGAAAACTTCCCCATGCGCGCCACGTTCAAAATCGCCATCCGTGTCCAGCGATCCCGATCGCGGAACGTGTTGCCTGCCTTTTCCTGCGCTTCGACGTAGGGAGCGAAATCTGCCAGGTGGAAATGCTCGTCGTTTGCATCCAGAACGCTGGCAAAGATCCATGCGAAGAGGTCCGGTTCGTCAGGACAGAACAGATTGGATGAAAAGCTATCGACGACTCGCTTCACGCGCGGATTGCGAGCGTAATACTCCCAGGGCCGATAGGACTTCTGTTCGCGCATGGTCCGCACTTCAGCCGCTTTCAGGCCGAAGATGAACATATTGTCCTCGCCCACTTCCTCCAGGATCTCGATGTTGGCGCCGTCGAGAGTGCCGATCGTGACGGCTCCATTCAGCGCCAGCTTCATGTTGCCGGTTCCCGATGCTTCTGTTCCGGCGGTCGAGATCTGCTCGCTGAGATCGGCGGCGGGAATGATCTTCTCCGCCAGCGAGACGCGATAGTCGGGTATGAATGCCACCTTGATCCACTGGCTGGCCCGCGAATCGTTGTTGATCACCCGCCCGACGTTGTGGATCAACTTAATGATCTGCTTGGCGAGCCAATAGCCGGGCGCGGCCTTTCCCGCGAAGATATAAGTCCTCGGCACAGCGGGCTGACGGCCATCTTCGATCAGCGACAAGATACTCGTCGATGATGTGCATCACGTTGAGCAACTGCCGCTTGTAGGCGTGGATCCGCTTCACCTGAATATCGAAGAGGGAATCGGGGTCGACTTTCAGTCGGGTGGCATCTTGGATGATTCTCGCCAGTCTCTCCTTATTCGAGCGCTTGACTCTCTGGAACTCTGCTTGAAAGCCTGCATTCGCCGCATGGGATTCGAGCTCCCGCAGTCGATAGAGGTCGGTGAGCCAGCGTTCTCCGATCGTGGAGCTGATCAAGTTTGCCAACGCAGGATTTGCCTTTAACAACCACCGCCTTTGCGTAATACCGTTGGTCTTGTTGTTGAACTTTTCCGGACAGAGCTGAAAAAAGTCCGGCGCTAGAGATGTCTTGATCAATTCGGTATGAATTCCGGAGACTCCGTTGATCGAGTGGCTCCCCACCATCGCCAGATTGGCCATGCGCACCTGTTTGGGCGCGGACTCCTCAATGATCGACATCCGCCGGATGCGCTCGACATCCCCCGGATGGGCAGCAGAAACCCGATCCAGAAAACGGCGGTTGATCTCATAGATGATCTGCAGGTGCCGCGGAAGCACAGACTCGAACAGCGGAACCGGCCACTTCTCCAGTGCTTCCGGCGCGAGCGTGTGATTGGTATATCCGAGGGTTGCTTGCGTGATGGTCCACGCCTCCTCCCACTCCAGATTCTTTTTCATCCACAAGGATGCGCATCAACTCTGCGACCGCCAGGGCGGGATGTGTGTCGTTCAGTTGAATCGCAACCTTTGCGGGGAAGTCCCGGAATCTGTCGTGATGCTGTTCGAACCGGCGGACGATGTCCCGAATCGCGCAGGCGACGAGAAAGTACTCCTGCACCAGACGCAGCTCTCTGCCGGCGACGATCGCGTCCGAAGGATAGAGCACCTTGGAGATCGTCTCGGAAGCGATCTTTTGCTCGACGGCCTTGAAGTAGTCGCCGTCATTGAAGATCTGCATGTCGAAGTCGCGGGATGAGCGCGCCGAATAGAGCCGCAAGAGATTTACGGTCCGGCCGCCGTAGCCGGAGATCAGCATGTCATGAGGAATGCCGATCAGGACCTTCCAGTCCATCCACATGGGGTTGTAGCCGCCCTTGCGATCGACGCCGTGCTCGATGCGGCCATAGACGGGCACCAGGCAGGCTTCATCGGGGCGGGCGATCTCCCAGGGAGTGCCCTGCGCCAGCCAGTTGTCCGGTTTCTCTCGCTGATATCCGTTGTCGATTTCCTGCTTGAACAGGCCGTACTCGTAGTTGATGCCATAACCGCACGCTGGCATCCCGAGCGTGGCGAGCGAATCCAGGAAGCACGCGGCGAGACGGCCCAGCCCGCCATTGCCCAACGCGGCGTCTGCTTCACTCTCTTCCACTGCTTCCAGATCGGCGCCGAAATTGCTCAGCGCCTGGCGGTATAACTCGCGAATCCCGAGGTTATGAAGATTGATTTCCGAGTGATTGCCCGATCAGAAATTCGATGGAGAGGTAGTTGATGCGCTTGGGGTCGTCCCGCCGATATCGCTCCTCGGTTTCGAGCATCCGGTCCACCATCCGGTCCCGGACCGACAAAGCGACCGCGTTGAAAAGCTCCCTGCTTGAAAGGTCGCTCCAGGCTTTCCCTAGCGAGTATCTGGCGTGGCGCCGGATGGATTCCTGGATTGCGGAGACCGAATCTACCGCCGCAACTGCGTGCTCGTTCATGTCGCTTTCGCACCCTGACGTCTGGAATGCACGTACTGCCTCTTCTTTGGTGCCGTAGATATCGAAGATCCGATGCATGCGCACGAGTTCGAAAAGCCGCCCGCACCTGTTTCGACATGCCGCACAGCTTCAGGTCGCCGCTCTTGGCGCTCAATTGACGGAGGCAGGAGAGCATGGCGCCTAGTCCGGAGCTATCCACAAAACGCAGCCGGCTCAGATCGAGCACCAGCTTGGTATTGGCTTGCAGCACGGGCGCAATGTCGCGCTTGAACTCCCCGGCGTTGCTTGCGTCCAGTTCATCCACCGGCACCGCCGCGACGGCGATGCTGTCTATCTTGTCGACTGCTATTTCCATCGAGTCTCACTTTCCTCCCGCTTTGCGGGCTTTTACCAGCGCAATGCAGTTTCTGCCGCGTTCATCGCGATAGTACCTTACTTCATCGACGCTCCTGGCGATGATGTAAGCGCCGAATCCGGAGTCGCGCGAGCCATCGAGCGGCGGCGGCGGCGCTGTCGAGGGGTCAAAAGCATCTCCGAAGTGATGCAACTGGATCGCGACACGGCCTGGGAACGCTTCGGCCTCGAGATGAATCGACTGATCTGTCGCGGCCATGATAGGCGTGCTTCATGATGTTGCTGGCCGCCTCGTTGACCGCCAGCTCGAGTGCGGCGACGCTATCTTCGTCCAGCGGCGGACCAGGAAGATTGCGGCAAAAGGCGCGCACGAATTCGCGCGCCTGCCGGAGTTGCTTGAGATCGCTGCCGATCTCCATCTCCTGCCGCGCGATGGGGAGCTGCCTTTCTTCCACTCGGATTGCCACGCTGGTCAGGTCGTCGGTTAGCCGTGTCCGACCCGGTGAAGGTAGCGACGGCTTGCGAATGGCTTCCACCAACGCGCGCAGGCTCCAGTTGGCCGTTGCTCACAACACATTCCTCCAGGCGCTGCGGCCCAAACAGCTCGCCAGTGGGGTTCCGCGCTTCGGTGATCCCATCCGAATAAAAGAAGAACAAGTCTCCGGGCTCGAAAGGAACGGAGATCTGATCGTAGATCTCGCCTTCCCGGACTCCCAGGGGCAGGTTGTCTCCGTGCAGTATCTCATGGAGCCCGGTCTTGCCGTGCAAGTGAACGATCCCTGTGTGCCCGCAATCGACGAGATCGAGGCTGCACCTGCTCACGTCCAATCGGGCGTAACACAAGGTCACGAAACTGTCCAGATCGATCAGATGCCGCACCAGCTCCGCATGGGCGAGCATCACGATTTCTTTGGGCTCCGGAAGCTTACCATCCTTGGACAGGACCATCAAGTCGCTGAGGGCTCTGAGGAAATGGCTCTTGGTAGCGGCCCCCAAGAGCGCCGCGGGAATCCCTTTGCCCATGACATCTCCGACGATCACGTCCAGACGACTCATCCGAGTGCCGGAGAAAGATGTAGAAATCGCCGTCGATTCGCTGGGAGGGAATCGTCAGCGCGGCCACTCGAAGTCCGGGAACGTCCACGGGCGGCTGATCGAGCAGCAGGGTCTGCTGGATTCTGAAGCCGATCTCGATTTCCCGTTCCCGGGCCTGTTCCAGTTCCTTGTTCGCTGCCTGGAGTTGGGCGGTTCGTGCAATGACGCGCTGCTCCAGTTCGGCGTTGAGAGTGCGGATTTCCGCTTCCGCCCGCTTGCGCTCGGTGATGTCTTGAACTGTGCCGAGTCCCTCGATCGCATTGCCATCTTTGCCGAATTCGACCTTTGCCCTTTCTCGAACCCATTTCACTTCGCCGCCAACAGTGATCCGGTGCTCGATGTCATAACGTGCCCCATGTAAGGCGGCAGTCCAGGCCTTGTTGACCGCTTCTCTGTCTTCGGGGTGAACCGCTTCGAGGAACGCCTCATAAGTCAGACTCGTGCCCTCGGGTACTCCAAAGATGCGGAACACTTCATCCGACCAAGTAAGACGGTTGTGAAGCGCATCCAGATGCCAGCTCGCCGATGTGCGCAATCCTCTGCGCCCGGTTCAGGTTCGCCTCACTCTCGCGTAATGCGTTGTCGGAATGCTGGCGCTCAATCATCATCCCGAGCACGTTCGCTACGGCCTTAAGGAAATTGACTTCGTCCTTGGAGAAGGATCGTCGCTTCCTTGTATGTGCTCCCAAGACACCATAAGGGCCCTCACCGGTGGGGATGATGACGCTCATGCCACTCACCACGCCGTGCTCGTGAAGCAGCGGCGACCCACTGAAACGCCTTTCGGTCCGAAGATCTTCGGAAATCACGGGCTGGTCGGAAAGCAGGGTGTAGCCAGCCTGGGAATCCGTGCCCGCTCCGACGGTTCCGTGGCCGACGAGTCCTTGCTTCCAACCGACACCGGATCGGAGCAACAGAGCTTTGCCATCCGGAAGCAACTCCAGCACTTTGCAATACTCGACGTCGAGAGTCTGCGCGACCAGACCGACCGCATCGTCCAGCACCTTGCCGGAGGTTTCACTGCGGAGCGCCTCCTGTCCCAATTCGGCCACCGCGGCTTGAAGCTGTGCGAGCAGCCGCGTCTCGTTCTCGGCGCGCCTGCGTTCAGTGACGTCGCGCGCAGCGGCAAAGACGCCGACGATGCCACCAGCCTCGTCGCGATAAACCGACGCATTGTACAGCACGGGTATCGTGTGACCGTCGCCGTGGCGGATCTCGAGGGGGTAATCACGTACCAGTCCTTGCCGGAACGCCTGTTGATAACCTGCCCGGGCCTGCTCCGGTTCAGTGAAGTAATCCGAGAAGTCCGTCCCGATGAGTTCAGTTCGCGAACGGCCAGTGGCAGTCTCCGTCGCGGCGTTCACGTCGGTGATCTTCCCATCGTGACCGATGGTCACAAGCGGATCGAGGCTTGCTTCGATCAGGCTGCGGTTGTAAGCGTTTGCCAACCTCGCTTCCCGCGCGCGAGCAACTCGTATTTCGTTTTCGGCCTGCTTGAGCTCGGTGACGTCCTGGACGGTGCCGCGCACCAATACGACTTGGCCATCGGCATCGCGCTCCACTTCGCCTCGGCCGGTGACTGACCTGATGGCGCCGTCGGCACGGACCATCTCCAGGTCGAGTTCGTAAGGTGCTCCCGTCTGGATGGCGCTTTGTATGGCCGCATCGAGTCGCGCGGAACTCTGCGACGTGTAGAACCCGAGGTGCTCTTTGTATGCGGGCGGGGGCAGCATGGGATCACGCCACGCAATATGAGACAGTCCCGCAGACCAAGTGACGCTGTCGGTCTTCGGATCCCACCACCAACTGCCCACTGCGGCCAGGCGCTCTGCCTCCCTCAGTTCCATCTCCCTTCGGTGGAGAACTCCTTCGGCTCTGCAGCGTTCCACGTCGCCGCGATTGACGATGTAGCCGTTCCAAATTGCGAAACCGGCCAGCAGAGTCATCATCGCGATGATCATCAGGCTGACCACACTCCACCCGGAGTAGAGGCCAGCGGAAAATGCTCTCCACCCGAGCGCGCCGATCACGATCGGAATGATGACGGCAGCGGGCAGCAACCGCCGTGTCAGTGCTCCCCCGGCCGTCGAACTCGCGAGCAATGCCGCCAGCCCCCGTTCGGTGCGGGCACAAAGCAGACCAAGGGAAAGCACAAGCAGGGTAACGGCAGTCTGCAGAGCTATGTGAGTGTATGAGATGTGAGACCCAAGAATAAAATCAAGGAGCCCAACGATAGACAGAATTGCTGTCAAAGAGGCGAAGTACTGAGCTGGCCAATAACGCCGCGATCTCCACGATATTCCCCGGTCCAGCAAGAGCAGCGCAAGCCCTAACAAAAGAAAATCCAAAGCTGTAATCGGGGCGATCAGGCCTGGACGAACACTAAAGAAAGCGTCCGCGGCGGGTTCGCGGAACAGCAGTTGGTCGATGCCCAGGTCCCAGCCGGTCAGGTGTTCGGTCACGCTCAGCAGGCCCACCAAGGCGGTGATCGCCGCCATCAACTGGCCGCACAGCTTCCCGGTCCTGGGGAAGGGCCGGTCGTCGTGTTCGCGCAGCAACCACAGAGAGAGACCGAGCAACACCAGACAGACGGCCGCGTTGAACTTTATGACGGGTTGCCCCGGTATGATGCTCTTTAGGACGGCAATGCGAAACGTCAACCCAACCAGCGACAGAAGTCCGACGGCAACCGAAAACAAGCTGGCAAAACCGACGAAGAGACCCAGGTGCCTGACGACCCGAGGATCCGGCCGCGCACTCAAGGGCTTTCCAGCATAAGTGCCAATGGGGCGGGTAGCCGCTACCACCCCGATCACGTTTCCGTCGGCATCTCGATACAGCGACCCATCGTAGAGAACGGAAGTGCTGTGCCCGTCACGGTGGCGAAGCTCCAGAGCGTAGCCCCGCACGACGCCACCGCGAAACACCTGCTCATAAGCTGCCCGCGCCTTCTCGGGCTCCCTGAAGTACTCCGAGAAGTCCGTGCCGATGAGTTCTGCTCGGGAACGACCGGTCACAGTCTCGGCGGCGGCATTCACGTCATTAATCTTGCCGTCATGACCAATGGTCACGAGCGGGTCGAGACTGGCCTCGAGCAGGCTTCGATTGTAGGTGCTCGCCAGCCTCGCCTGACTCCTGCTGGCCTCCGCCTCGGCAGCGCGTTGCTTTACCCAGGTCGAAAGCTGCCCGGCGGTCAAGGCGGTGATGAAGAAAGCCGTGAGCGCTATCCAGTTCTTCGGATCCGCGATCGTGAAGGTGTAAATCGGCGGCAGGAAGAAGTAGTTGAGGCACAGCATGCCCAACACCGAGGCAACCAGGCCCGGCCAGCGTCCCCACGGCCGCTGCAATGAAGAGCACCACCAGCAGCATCGCCAGAGCCACGGTCATTTCATTGATGTGGCTGCGAAGCAGCGCGCAGATCGCCGTGACTGCGGCAATGCCGAGTATGGCGGCTAGGTAACCGAGACCTCGGTTTTGAAGCATTCTGGCCATCTTCTTGATCCGTGTATCTTGACGGCAGCTATTTCGAAGGCAAGAGCCCTTCCATTCAGTGAGTCACGGGCGGCGTACGTCGAAATCGAAGATTGAGTTGAAGCAGATTCCCCCGCAGTTCTCTGAGGAACCGAAGCCGCTGCCCCGGGTATTCCGGGAACTATGCAGCAACGTCGTAGTGTTCCTTCGTCGCATCCTTACCTCGTGCCAGGGGCGACTCCGAATCCGCGCTTGAAAGAACGTAGTTCCAAGTGCCCTCGCTCCACACCACGATCCGCGTGTGTCCAATGAATTGCAGCGGCACGACATTCGACTTCGGCGATGCGATCCACAGAGCGGCAGCGGATTCGCGCTGGGACTCTTGTCTCAGTTCCTGACCGAAATGAAAGAGGCAGTACAGCATAAACCCTTCGCCAGCAATGCACAAAATCACAAGAATCGTAGTGCTCATGATGCCCTCCACCGCACAACCGCCTGCATTTCATCGATCACAGTTGCCAACCCACATGTCCCCTCTATTTATCATCTCTGCTCGTCTTTCTAGCGCTGATCCTCAGCGGGGACTGTGACGAAGATCACTGGTTACCGTGAACGAACGAAGCGGCGGAGTACGGTAACAGCCAAAGCATTAAGTCTATGAGTGTCGACTGGGGCAGGGGACCCGTCTCCCGGCCCTTCTGGGCGAATGGTCGGCAAACCGGAACTTATCCCTATTAGTCAGCCGGCTGGCCTGCGCCTTTCTCTCCGGCTTGGGCCGCCGGCCTCTTTTTCACCGGCCAAGGCACCAGCATCGAGACGTCGCTGCGATAGATCCGGTACGGCTCGCCGTGGAACGTGATCAAGTCGCGCTCCTCGAACTGAATCGCGAGCAGGATGTACGCGGTGCACATCACCGCGAAGAACAGGTGCCCTAATGTCATGTGCGGCGTGCTCCAGAACACTACGACAAAACCGAGATAGATCGGATGCCGCACCACCCGGTACGGCCCCGGCGTGGCAAACTTTGGCGGATCGTAAGGCACCTTGCGCCAGTAGTTCCACACCTGGTGCAGCCCGAACAAGTCGAAGTGGTTGATCAAGAATGTGCCGATCAGCACCTGCAGCCAGCCCAGCCAGAACAGTGCTTGCAGAATCATCACCCAGGGCTGCGATCCCACGCTCCAGATTGCCTGCGGCATCGGCTGCCAGAACTCCACCACCGCCAGCAGTACCGCGCTGGCCGCCAGCACGTACGTGCTGCGCTCGACCGGTTGCGGCACGAGTCTCGTCCATACTCTCTTGAATCCCTGCCGCGCCATCACGCTGTGCTGAACGGCAAAGAGTCCCAGCAGCACCGCGTCAATCACCAGCGCCATCCCGAGTGGGAACCGTGGCACCAGTCCATCCATCTTCCAGACAAACCAAATTGCTCGAAGGAAAGCCGCGAAGAAAAACAGGTAGCACAGAACACCGTAAAGCAAGCCGAGGGCGCGTTTCATGGCAGCCTCCAGCGAAGACTTTTAAGCTTAGACGGAAAGCGGATTTTACTTATAAGGACTATTCAAACGCAACATGATCATCCGAGGCTACTTTGTGGGGGCAATAAGTCCCCGGGACCAGTTGATCGAGGTGCTTTAGCGGTTCGATTTGTTTGGCTTCATCTCTCCAGGGCTTTCCGTCGGCGCTGGAGGCACCGAGCGCTGAAAGTCCGACTGTAAAACACTCAAGCAATTTGCCCTTAATAACGGAAGTCGGCTGTGACCCCAACCACATCAGCCCGCAGTAAGGGTCACCAAGGACATTGGATTCCAGTTAGCGGAGGAACTACGGAAGGTGTACTCGTATATCGTTACTCAATCATTGTTAAAGGCCATGGAAGAGCGAGAAAGAAGATGAAAGCTAAGTTATTGCCTGCCGTCGAAAAGCGGCTGTTTGCAAGGACGGGGTAGCCATTTGGAAATCAGACTTGAGGGTGATAGTAGCGCGACTTCTTCCGGGTCGACGACGGCCTGGACAACTTATTTGAAGCGCGAACTGCATTGGGGCAAACACCCAAGATAGCAATGCGGCAACACAAATCAGCTGCTTTTTTGGCCTTCCGCTCCGTTCACCATAGCTACAACGCTACCTGCGCTAATGGTCACGGCCTTGACCCTTTTAGCATATTTGCTCGGGCATTTGGGTCAGGCTGTGAGCAATTTCCTTGAAAAACTACCCGCCGCAAAGCGAACTTGTGAAAGTCTCCCATTGTCCGCCGAATTGGGAGAGTTAGTTCAGGACGGAGCATGTGAGCGTTTTGGACCCAAGGCTCGGACATTAAAGCCCAAGGAGCTGTACGCACTTTGCGACCAAACACTGATTCATGCTGGGTCGCTTGGAGAACGAGAGATTTTCATCTACAGGGAAGGATTCTACCGAGGTAACTGCTTCGCGTTTGGATTGTTGGCCCTGACATTGGCTCTACGCATGATATGCGTTCCAGCGATCGTCACGATCGCTGACGCAAAGATCGGATTTTATCGAGGCGAGTTGGGTTTGGCAGCCGGCCTTGCCGCATTTGGCGCTTGGATGTTTTTCCGCCGATACCTGCGATTTGGAAAGTAAAAGTATAAGACTAGTAGCTGCCTCATGCGATTTCTCGCGTTTACTGCGGGCATTTCAGACAATGAGGACAATTCTGCGTGAATCAGTTGGAGCTGATGGTCTTTAACGTGGGCCACGGCCTATCGGTGGCCCTGGTGGAAAGGCCGGAAAATTACGTCATGCTGGTGGACCTGGGAGCCGACAGTGGCTTCACGCCCTTGAAGCACCTGTCCCTGAAGCTGAGAATAAAGCCGGATGTCGTGTACATTACCCATCCTCACGCCGACCACCTGGACGACGTGGAAACTGCCTATGCCCTGATGTCCGGAGCGTCCAGAAGACGGCGCGACCGAAGGTCATAGGACAAATCCCAGCACCAAAGAAGAGATGCGCCTGACTTCATGAACTGGATTGCCCTGGCAGTTTCGCCTACTAACTAGTCTGCTACTCGGAAACTAACAGATAGATTCAAGCCAACAGTCTGAGCCACTCTATCGGCTTGGTCCCGAGGAACGGCACTATCGGAGACTGGGAATCACGTTCAAGCCACATTTCGAGAAGAGGACTTAAAAGGATTCAAGCAGATGCAGTTCGCCGTTGCGTCGCCATTGGAGTCTCCGGCGAATAGATCTTCTTTAACGTGCGCAGTATATCATCGTAAAACAAATCTGCAACCACGCCCGGCTTGCGCATCTCGGCGCGGAGGACAATGTCATCCATGGAGAGGATTCCTTGTAGGATCCCCTTCCGGTTGACTACGGGCAGGCGACGAACTTTCTCTCTTGCCATGGTCTCAAGTGCAGTGTGAATGTCGTCGTCGGCGTAGCACAGATGGACCGTGCCGCTGCTGACCTGGCCGACCGTTACATCCGCGGGAAGCCGATTCCGCGTACCTAGGGCGATGAACAGGTCGCGGTCGGTAACTACGCCTATCACTTTTTGATCGTCGACAATGGGCAGGATCCCGCAGTTTTGGTTCCAGAGCAGTTCCGCTGCTGACCCCAGATTGGTGTCGGGACTGCAATAAAATGGTGTCCCTGTCATCACGTCAATGACTTTCATCTTGCTCCTCCTCGCTTGCTCAGCACTTAGCGGTCTCTATACCATACCGAACCTCATCCGACGTCGGGGTTGCTACTGTTCCTCCGTCAACTTTTTTTAGTGCTCCGGACCCGAAAATCCGGACCCCAGTTCACCCCACGATGCACAGAACTGTGGGTTCCCGTATCCATACCTTGATTTAAATCTTGTTGTACGATCAGCTCGTTTGTGCGGCGATCCCCTTGCCGTTGTTCCTCTTCCGCGTCCACGTTGTCTAAATCTTGTAGTTGTTGCTCGATGAACTCGTTTGTACGGCGATCCTCTTTTTGTTCCTCCTCCTTCTGTACGGCTGCTGTTGCCATGATCTTTCACCTCACTCTGTGCCGGGCCTCGCGGCCCCCGTTTTTCGAAAGGAACCACCAGTTACAGATAACAGCTGAGGCTAGGATAATGCTGTGTCGAGGATCACACGTCTGATCGGTACGATTTAGGGTCTCGCCATATTCCGAGGAGCCGATTTTATCAGGTGAAAAACGCCTGCGGGATTGATCGCCAGAACCACACCACCAGAATCACATTGTATGCAATGACTATCGCGAGGCTCACCAGAAACGTAGTGCGCCCCTTACCGAGGCCCGCATATTGCCGTTTCCAGCGATAAGCACAGAAGGAGATGAGTAACACGGCCAATACGGTCAGGATGGCAACCATCACGCTTACTTGACTAGTGGGCCGCTGCCCTCGCATCAGCTTGGAAACCTGGCGCATTGCTCCGCCCAACAAGCCGACCCCATACGCGAGGATCAACCACACGGCAGGAGCCAACATGCCAATCATGTAGGCCCATTTATCTTCGAAATAGAACAGCATCAAGATGATAGCGAGATAGATCAGCGACTCGTAGAAGTGCAGAAGGAAAAACTCCGGTTCCATCGCACTAAGGACAAGGAAAGAAACCATCAGTGCGCTCGCAACGGTGGCAATCCCCCGATGGGCTGACATGAGGCACCTCGCGGCGCTTACATTAGGCGCTCAAGTGGGCTGAAATCAAGGAGCAAATACATGTGATGATTCAACCGGGCAACTATCGAGCTGACCCAGACAGAGCAATTTTCCGCCAGCGAGGTCAAGTGGGTGATCTAGGGGCCAACTCCCATTGCTTTTTCGAAAGGCTGAGAGTTATGAAGGTGCCCTTCTTCGCATCAAGAACGTTCCCCGAGGTCTAATCGTAATCAACACCGAAATAAAAGAGGAATCTAGGAGGCGCTTTACCATTGCCCATGAATGTGGGCACTTTCTGCTTCCCGGACAGCAAGACCTCTCGGCCCGTTGTTCGAAGGAGCGGATTGAGAATTGGAGCGAACAACTCAATCGCCCTGAGCTCGATGCCAATCGTTTCGCTGCCGAAATACTCATGCCAAAAAATCTCATTGGCATGTACCTTCAGATCGAACCCAAGATGGACTCCGTTCAATCGATCGCCTCGACCTGTGAGGCGTTCGTTTGCTGGGAGATTCAAATGCAGATCTGCGTCGCGGTTCTTGATTACATCAGGCGGATTTTCGTAATCAATATAAAGAATCCTCCTCTTCCGTGTCGCCATCCCGAGAAATTCTTCTCCCTTACTCACCGCTTTAGCCAGAGCAAGAAAGAACGTGCTCTTGAAGGATCCTCTTGGGCCGTAGACCAACGAAATGGTGCGATCGGCGATGAAAAGCTCTGCCAACCACTTGGTCTTCTTCACGGCTGTTGGATCGAACCGAGGGAGGTTCTCCCAAGTCAGATCGGCGCTTGTATCGCCGTTTCCGCTCACTTCGACAATAGCGAGGCTCCTTTGTTGTCGAAACGTATGCCAATTGCCATCCCGCCCACAGGCAAAACAGACCCACTGACCAGTCTGTAAATTTACGGACAATGACGGGTGGTGGTCATCGTGAAATGGACAAAGTCCTGTCGCTTGTTCACCTCGGCGAGTCAAACCTTCTACATGTAGATTGAATAAATCAAAATAGTCCTGCTGCCGAGGTTGGATGGGGCTTCCGCCATTGCTCGCGGAAGCACTGCAGAGGCCTCGCAGCTCTTCTAAAGTCCAGCGAAAATCGGCGAACAATGCCGTACACTTTGTCCTCTTTCCGTCTTTCCAATTGTAGGTGTTCGGAACACGCATGAGGCGGGTCGATCGTGCAGCGCCCGTGTCGCCCTTCAATCGTGCGGCTAGCCCGGCTAATAAAGCCTCGATTTCTTCCTTAGGAAGACGGGTGGGGTGCTTAAGAAGATAGTAGGGGTGCAATCCATGCCCAGAAACAACGATGACGCTCGGCTTGATTTCCTGCCTCAGCACCAGCCGAATTGCCGTTTTGATATCCGGGTAGGGCTTACCTTCTCCCACGTCCAGGTCCGCCCACAGGCCGCGCAATACTGGGATGTTTGGCAGCGGATGTTCCTTCCTGCCGTTGACTATTCTGAGGCGCGGCACAACCGTAAAATGGATGTCGAAGCCTCGCTCATTTATGTGGCTTATGTGGCTTATATCTGTCCATAGCACTTCTGCTTCCTGCAGGCTTTTCGCCCAGAACTGCCACACGGAATCCTTATCCCCGGACTGGTGTAGACAACGAAATTCAATATCCAGCTGATGGTGCGTCAAGACTCTTGGGAAAAGTTTTGTGAAGAATCTTTTCGGAAATTCCATTGTTCAATTCCTCCGCTGGCATGGCGGTTCCGGGAGGCCGTCCCCAGCGGAGGCCACCGCTGCGGTGGAGGAAGGTTATTCCTGACGGCCCTCACCGGAACTACCTGGTTTTAGTTACTGCGCTGTGTTGGAGATCCGGGTTTCGGGTCTACTGTCGAGGTAAATCTTGAAAGGAAGGGTGGGGGTCTTCAGAGCGTTGCAGGCCCCCGCAACCAGCTATCATGCTTGAATCGCAAGGGCTTGCTCAGTATGAGCAGGCCCTTTTGTTTTGGATTTCAGCAACCCAATGGTCATCGTCTCAGTTTCAACCTTCCGAGCGACGCATCGCCATGCTCGTTGAAGGACTTATCTGGAATCGATCAAGTCCCGATGTGGGTGCCTTGGGTACAAGATCGGTCATGTAAGACCAGAATCCCCAGTTCCATCCGTCCATTTAGCAATTTGAGGCGGTAGGTGAAAGGAACTCGTTGAATGCTATCCGGTTTATCACTTCGAAGGAGAATCCACTCTATCCAAGGTCAGTTCTATTTGGCGACCAAGTGATATGGCGGGTGAGGTGAGACCGACAATCTTCGCACTCGATTCTGGTTTTAAGTCAATTGCATATGCGTGATCGCCCTCGGGCCAGCCGAGGTCCTGGAATTGTCCATCGACCCAACCACCGGGTGGCATCTCAATCCAAGCAAGATTCTGATCGTTTGGTTCTTGGACATTGGGAACTGTTGATGTTGTGGACCAAGGAACGGCCATCCACTTGGAAACTGAGGTAGTCCGATAGACTACATGCCCTATGAGAACATTTGTTCCGGGGCGGACGGGATAGAAAACTGGATGATTTCCTCGATTGCTGAGCCGGAAACGCACAACTTGGCCGCCGGATTCGGATTGGTAACCCTCTTGAGCGACCTCTCCCGAGATCTGTGGAATAGATAGATCAAACTGCACGTTGAGCGTCGGAGTCGATTGGCCGCTAGTGGTAGAGGCGTCCTTACCAAGTTGCCTTGCAACGATAAGCGAGACCGCGACGGCCAAGAAAAAGAGCGCATATTTGAGATAAGTCTTTCGTTCGTCCTGTGCCGCAGAGCCAGGAATGGACAGGCGCTGAGGCGTCTTCCCATTGCCGGATATATGGGTGCTGCCGATACGCACGATGTTCGAAGATTTGAGTTTGTCGGAAATGGCGGCATCACTCCCAGTTTGCAATCAGCACGCGGTGGACACTGCTATCGTTGACGGCAATCTTTGTGTAGTCTAGCATACTTGAATAATTGAGTATTCATATGCCTCAACAGGTTGCCAACTTCAAGGCAGAGTTCTTCAAAGCGCTCGCGCACCCGATCCGTATTCGAATTGTGGATTGCCTTCGAGGGGGCGAGAAGGGCGTAAGCGAATTGAGCGAGATGCTCCAGCTCGAACCTGCCAACGTTTCACAGCAGCTGACAGTCCTGCGCTTCCGGAACATCGTGACCGGTAGGAAGTCCGGATCCAGTGTGTTTTATTCAGTTTCCGACCCGGCTCTTTTCAAGCTGCTGGATGTGGCCAAGGAAATCTTTAACAACCAGCTCGTAGGCGTGCGAGAAATGCTGGTGGAAATGAAGGAAGGACGGCGCCGCAAATAGCCGCATGTTAGTGGGGCCTACTGGCGTGGTGTTCGTCTTTCTGCTGAGTGTCCTAGGCATCTGCGTCCCACTTATTCTGATCGCGAGCCGCGCAAAGGGGGCGCGGAATCTCGCAATTGCACTGATTCCAACTGCGAGTCTTGCCGGCTGTGTGGCGGCCGTGTCGGGTTTCCTGCGGCCGTCACCTTCCCTGTTAGACCTATCGCGGGCGACGCCCTTTCCTTTCTTGATGGCTATCGACCGCCTTAGCGGGTTTTTCCTGTTGCTCGTGTGTGCGGTGTCTATTCCGGTCACGATATTTGCGGTTCCATATTTCGACCTCCATTACTCCGAGCAACGCCGCAATTGGACGTGGGCGTTCTTTTCGCTGTTTCTTCTGTCGATGATCATGGTTGTTACAGCGGCCACGGGTTTTGCATTTCTGGCCGGCTGGGAATTGATGACGCTTGTGTCGGCCGCCTTGATTCTGATCGAGGGGGACTCGGCGGAGCGGCGTCACAATGTCTTCATCTATTTGTTGATGATGCATGCGGGCGCGGCTGCCGTTGCGACATGCTTTTTTCTTTTTCTCCCCTATTCTCACAGCCTGGATTTCGGCGCGATTCGAGCGGCGAGCGCGGCCATGCCGGGGGGCATCCGGGCGGCGATCTTTCTCGCGGCATTCGTGGGATTCGGTGCCAAGGCCGGTCTTATCCCGCTGCATCTATGGTTGCCCCGAGCCCATCCCATCGCTCCTAGTCCCGTCTCGGCCCTCATGTCCGGGATCATGCTAAAGACAGCCATTTACGGGTTTGTGCGCTTTGCTTTTGATTTTCTTGGTGGCGGCCCCTGGTGGTCCGGCTATGTCGTTTTGATCGTGGCTGCCGTTACGGGTCTTCTGGGCATTCTGTACGCCATTGCCGAACACGACCTGAAGCGACTACTGGCCTACAGCAGCGTGGAAAACATCGGCATCGTCTTTCTCGGGTTGGGGACATCGCTAATCTTCCTGGCGCATCATGCCCTGCTTGGCGCGGCTCTGGCGCTTGTCGCTGCCCTCCTGCACGCCTTTAACCATGCTTTGTTCAAGAGCCTGCTATTTCTCGGCGCCGGTGCGATTTCGCACGCCACTCATTCGGTCAATTTGAACGAACTGGGCGGCTTGCAGCGCAGAATGCCGCTTACCGGCTTAGGGATGCTCGTTGGTTGCTGCTCGATCGCAGGCCTCCCGCTCTTCAACGGTTTTATCAGCGAGTGGCTCACATTTCGAAGTTTTCTGGCGGGTTCGAGCCTCTTCAACACCGAGGCGCAGATTATCCTGCCCTTGATGGTGGGCGTCCTCGCTCTGATTGGCGGCGTGGCTGCCGCATGTTTTATACAGGCCTTCGGAGTGGCGTTCTTAGGGCGGCCTCGCACTATTGAAGCCGAGCAGGCACAGGACGTGCCGCTGGGAATGCGCGTCGCCCTATTGTTGCTGGGAGCAGGCTGCGTTGGGATTGGAATTCTGCCGGGGCTGATCTTGCGGCCGTTGGCCTCGCTTGTTCAAGTGCTGATTCCCGGCGCCGGCGTGCCGGAAGAAACTCTCAGCATCGCTCGCATCATGCCGTGGGTCGCAGCGATCATCCTCGGGACGGGTGGTGTCATTACCCTGTTCAAGCGCCGCGAAAGACTAGCGCGGACGTGGGCGTGCGGTCTTCCGGAGCTTTCGAGCCGCATGCAGTACACTTCGACCGTCTTTTCCAAACCGATTCGTTTTGTCTTTTCCCGAGTCTACAGGCCCGATCGCAAAGTGGAGACGTTCCCCGCCGATCAGCCATACTTCCCCGTTTCCATCTCCTATCAATCCGTGCGCACGACCTCTTACGAACGGGTGCTGTATCGGCCATTCGTTGACCTGATTGTCTCGCTGGCGCACCGGTTACGGCGGTTGCAGACGGGGAACATACAGGTCTATCTGCTCTACATCTTTCTTGCGCTCGTGTCGTTGCTCATATTCTTGAGGTTTCAGGGATGACGATTGCGTTCGATATCGCGCAGGCTTTGCTGCTCATTTTGGGGGCACCACTGGTGCGCGGACTCATCGCGCGCCTCAAGGCGCTGCTGCAAAGGCGCCAGGGGGCTAGCATCTGGCGTCCATACGCGGATCTTTTGAAACTCTTCCGCAAGGAAGATTTAATCCCTCCAACCTCCTCGGTCGTGTTTCGCATTGCCCCATTCTTGTTGTTTGGTTCCACGGCGTGCGTAGCGGCGTTTGTCCCGGTCGTGCATGTTTCGGCGTTGCTGGGATCGCGCGGGGATTTCTTCCTGCTCGTCTATTTGCTGGCCCTGGGGCGGTTCTTCCTGTCCCTCGGCGCTCTGGACGGGGGAAGCGCGTTCGGAGGGATGGGTGCGAGTCGCGAGGCCCTCGTTTCAAGTTTGGCGGAGGCCCCATTCCTGTTGAGCCTCGTAGCGCTTGCCATCCTTGCATCCCGAGCCGACATCGCCGGACTGGTCGCGTGGACGCTCAAGCAAAACGTATTCGACATTTCCGCCGTGCATATTTTAGCCTTTGCCTCCATTGCCATGGTGCTCTTGGCGGAGACGGGCCGGATGCCGGTGGATAACCCGACTACTCACCTTGAGTTGACCATGATCCACGAGGGCATGGTGCTCGAATATTCGGGACCCAGCCTGGCGCTGATCGAATGGGCAAGCGCGCTTAAGCTGCATGCCATGCTCGCTCTCCTCATCGCCTTGTTCGGCCCTTGGGGGATGGCATCCGGAGCCTCTAGCTGGGGAGTTGCCGTGGCGTTGCTGCTATATGGTTCGAAAATCGCGATCCTCGTCGTTCTCCTCAGCGTGATCGAGAGCGCGGTGGCCAAGCTGCGGATGTATCTGGTTCCTGATTTCTTGGGCGTGGCCTCCGCGGTGAGCGCACTTGCGGTGATTTTTACAATGCTGGCGAAGAGGTAGCCGAATGGGTTTGGTAGGACTTGCGACCGAGAAAGTTCTGAGTTCGTTTTCCGTTTTTTTATTCCTGACGATTCTCTTAATGGCTGTCGCGCGCCGAATCTCTACCAGCGTGCTCCTCTTCAGCGTCCAGTCCGCGATCATCACTGCGGAGGTTCTGGCACTGGGATTTCAGGAGAAGCTGGTCGAGGCCTACGTAGTGGGCGCGCTCGTCTTCGCGATCAAAGTGGTGGCGATCCCTCGCGCTTTCTTCCTGCTGACAAGAAAACTGAAAACAGTACGCGATGTTAAGGCTTCGACAACGCCCACACAATCGGTCTTCGTCGTTGCGCTGATGATCTACCTGGCATATGCGGCCGTTCATTCCTACGGCCAGTCCATCCACGTTCCAGAGGACGCCCTAGCGGCGGCCGTCTCCCTGATCCTCACGGGGTCTTTCCTGATGGTCAGCCGTAAGAAAGCCCTCATGCAGATGCTCGGGTTGCTCGTTTTGGAGAACGGCATTTTCGTGGCGGCCTTGATAACGACGTTCGGGATGCCACTAGTCATTGAGATTGGGATCTTCTTCGACATTTTGATTGGGCTGCTTCTGATGGGAATCTTCGCATTCCGCATTAGCGACACTTTCGATCATTTGGACGTGTCAAAACTGCGGCGGCTTCGGGGCTGAGAATGCTTCTCCTGCTGCCACTCGCGATCCCCGTTCTTGGAGCCGGTATCATCCTTGTTTTCCGTGATCCGCGCGCCGCCACTCGTGCGGCTCTCCTGCTGGGGGGGCTCGAAATTGCAGCACTCGGAGCCGTCATCTGGCAGGTTCACAGACATGACGACTTGCAGGCGGGGCGTTACCTGCGCGCTGACGGCTTGAGCTCGTTCTTTCTAATGAACATCGCGTTTATTTCCGGCCTCGTGCTCATTTATGCGTCGGGCTATCTGCGTCACACGGGAGAAGGACGTTTTTCTTCGCCGCGCTGGTTTTACGCCTTGGTCTTTCTGTTCCTCTTCACGATGGTCAGCGTGTGTCTCTCGGCAAACCTCGGTTTGCTCTGGATCATGATGGAGGGAACGACGCTGGCCTCGGCCCTACTGGTGGGTTTCTACAATACCGAAGGCGCGGTCGAGGCCGGCTGGAAGTATCTCATTGTCTGCACGGTCGGAATCGCCTTCGCGCTATTCGGCACCATTGTGTTGTATCTCGCCGCCGTCAAGGCGGGCATGAGTCCGGCCGCAGCGCTCGATTGGGTTTCCCTCATGAATGCCGCGCCCCACTTAGGACTTGACCCGCACCTCCTGAAGCTCGCATTTGTTTTCGTCATCATTGGCTATGGAACGAAGATAGGCTTCGTTCCCATGCATAGCTGGCTGCCGGATGCGCACGCGGAAGCTCCCACACCCATCAGCGCATTGCTGTCAGCGGTTCTGCTGAATTGCGCCATGTACGCGGTGATGCGGTATGACACGATCGTTTCCCGCGCCGACGGACCAGCCTTCCCGCATACGTTGCTACTGATTTTCGGCGCGATGTCCATGGCTGCCGCCGGACTGCTGATTCTGGTCCAACGGAATCTGAAACGCCTCATGGCTTACAGTAGCGTCGAGCATATGGGGATCATCGCCATCGGCCTGGGACTCGGGGGTCCGTTAGGCCTGTTCGGCGCGCTGCTGCATGCGTTCAATCACTCGGTCGCAAAGTCTCTGCTGTTTTTCAGCGCCGGTAACATTCGTCACAATCTGGGGACGTTGCGCATCGATGAGATCAACGGCATGTCGCGCACCATGCCGCAGACGAGCGCCGCCCTCCTGGTTGGCAGTCTGGCAATTGTCGGCCTGCCGCCCTTCTCGCTGTTCGTCAGCGAGTTTGCCATCCTGTCGGAGGCCTTCACACAGGCACGCTACTTTGTGGCGGCTTTATTCCTGATCGTGCTCTCGATCGTTTTCGGGGGGTTCACCTACCATTTGTTTCGCATGCTCTGTGGAAAGCCTAATCAAAACCCGGAGAATTCGAAGCTCATTCCCTCCGAGTACATGGCCATGGGCATCGCGGCAGTTTGTCTGTTGGTCTTCGGGGCGCGGATCCCCGCCTTGTTCAGCGACCTCTTGCGGGAAGCCATGGCGGTTTTGCGATGAACCGGGAGACGATGCTCACGATTCCTCATACTCAAGACGGCGCTCCAGCTCGTCTTGTCACTCTATTCGGAAGCCTTGCGCCAAACCACGAGAAGCACGTTCACTACATCTTCGATCTCGGAGGCCCCGATTACTCCGAGATCGTTCTGACCGCCGACCGACCAATTGGTTCCATCGCGCGTGAGGCGCCGGCGGCGGCATGGTATGAAAGAGAGCTTCACGACCAATATGGCGTCGAGATCACAGGGCATCCCGATCTGCGACCCTTGATCCTGCATGACAATTGGCCCGATGGTGTCTACCCGATGATTGATCCGGTCGACAATGTCCCCTGGTCAAAGCGCAACTATCGCTTCTTAGAAGTTCAGGGCGAGGGCATCGCGGAAGTGGCCGTCGGCCCCGTTCACGCCGGCATCATCGAGCCGGGACATTTCCGCTTCAACGTGGTAGGCGACACCATTTTGCATCTTGAACTGCGCCACTTCTACACGCACAAGGGCACCGAGAAACTCTTCGAAGGCCGATCCACCACAGATGGCGTCATGCTTGCGGAATCGGTTTCCGGCGACAACTGCTTTGCCCACGCCGTGTGTTACTCCCAGGCGGTGGAAAATGCTTGCGGAATTGACATTCCGCCGCGCGCCCTGGCCATTCGCCTGATCGGACTGGAAATGGAGCGGTTTGTTTGCCATATCTCGGATATCGGCGGATTGTGCACCGATGTCGGTTTCGCCGTGGCGGCCGCGCAGTCGACGCGTCTCAAGGAATCCTTGCTTCGAGAGTCGGCGCAATGTTGCGGAACGCGCTACTGGCGCGGAATCGCGGTTCCGGGCGGGCTGCGATTTGATCTGGACTCCGATCGAGTCGCTCAGCTTGGTCAAGCTGTCTCCCAGATCGCTCGCGATTTCGCGGACCTCACCCGGATGATCGTAGCGACCCCTTCCATTGAAAACCGCTTCGAAACGGCGGGCGTGCTGAGCCGGGAAGCGGCAAGAAACCTTGCGGTGGTCGGTCCCGTCGCGCGCGCCAGCGGATTAGATCTCGATGTTCGCCGCGACCACCCCTACGGCCTCTACCGGAATTATCAAGTCGATGTTCCCAGCACACATTACGGAGACGTGATGGCGCGCGCGCGCATTCGCATTGCCGAAGCGGCGGCCTCGGCGCAGATGATCCAAGACGCCGCCAGATCGCTTCCGGTTGGAAGCGTGTTCGTTCCTGCGACATCGCAAAGAGATATGCGAGGATTTTCCGCGGTTGAATCGCCTCGCGGGGAACTGTGCTATTGGCTGGAAGCAAGTGACGGCCGGCTGACCAGGTGCCATGTCAAATCTCCGTCGTTCCAGAACTGGCCCGCCATGCCCTTTGCCGTCGAGGGAAACATCATTGCGGATTTTCCCCTAATCAATAAGAGTTTCAACCTTTCGTACTCGGGATGTGACCGATGATCGGCGACATCATTGGGCAGAGCTTGAAACATCCAAGCCGATTGATCCCCGTACAAGCTCTGCTTGGGAAATGCGACGGCAGCCGTATGCCGGACGTTATCGCGGATCGCCTGACGCCGATGATCGCTCACAGACTCGTCGAAGTTTGCCCTACGGCCGCATTGGGCATGACTGAGCGCGAGGGTCGCGTCTTCCTCACGTTATCCTACGGGCACTGCATTGGTTGTGGGAAATGCGTGGAATCTGGTGACGGAGCCGTCGTCACTGCAAAAGACTTCCGTTGGTGCGGTGTCACAAAAGAGCAGGCGGTGCGGCGCTGGGATATCGACGGCCGCGTGGAAATTACCTCTGCTGGTCCGAGCGGCGAAATCGCGCGGGGACGAATTCACTCTCTTTTGCAAAGAGCGCTGAACGTGCGTCAGCTCGATGCCGGTTCTTGCAACGGATGCGAAGCGGAAATCACAGGTCTCACGAACCCCTATTACGACCTGGAACGATTTGGGATACATTTCGTGGCGTCTCCAAAGCATGCCGACATGCTCCTGGTGACAGGACCGGTTACCCGAAACATGGCAGAAGCCGTCAAGGCCACGTACGAGGCCGTCCCGGCGCCAAAATTGGTCGTCGCTGTAGGAGCATGCGGGTGCAGTGGCGGGATTTTCACCGGCAGCCACGCAATCGTTGGCGCGGTCGACGCAGTCATCCCCGTAGATGGATACATCCCCGGCTGTCCACCCACTCCCGCGATGTTAGTGTCAGGAATTCTGGAAGTCTTGCGGCGACACGTCGCAAAGTGACTTCGCTTTCCACAACATAGTGAAGGCGCGATCCCATTTCAATCGCTGGGCCTTTCCAGATTCCAGCTGAGTAAAGGATTAAGTCAATCGAGGAGTTTCACGGGCGGTTGTTGGATGGAATTTGGCCGAGGAATGTGAGCGCAAGTCTCTAGTTTTCCGCTCACAAAAACCGCCGCCGCTAAGTATCCTTATATAATATAGAGGTGTTCGCTGGTGCATGTTGCATGGGGTTTTCCGCTCACTCCCCCTTGAGCCTTTCGCGCACAGTCCCATAGCCCACGCCCAGCTTTGCCGCGATCTGCCGCAGGCTGTGGCCCTGCACCTTCAACTGAAGAATCCGCTCACGGTCCGCCGCGCTCTTCGGGCGGCCCAACTTCTTGCCATTCGCCCGCGCATCCGAATCCCGGCGCTTACCCGCTCCTCTTGTCTTGTTTGTTTGGGGTTTGGGTACAGAATTGGGTACAAGTAAAGGCGCGATAGCTGTGCGGATGCCCTCGGAAGCGACACCAGACAAACGAGATATAGTTTTTGACCTCTTCTCTCATAACCCGAAGGTCGCACGTTCAAATCGTGCCCCCGCAACCGGGCGCTCTTGGGCTAAACCCTTGAGCGCCCTCCACTTTTCAGAGAGCAACTTCCAAAAGAATCTTTCGGATTTTGGTCTTGTAGCTAACAATTGGCTAACAAATGAAAGATCACGTGCTTCCGCTGCATTTGCGGTTCATGCTTACGGGGTGATCGAATGAAAATGAGAATGCCCACGAAAAGCGTATATAAATAGAAACCTTACCGAGCTCGAAAGCAGCGGCAAAATGAATGAGTTTGCTAAGTGGGCTTGGTTCGCTCGCCAATTCCGGAGCGCATTGGAGACGCAAAATCCTGAGCTTTTGAAGTCCGTTGGGGTGTCTCTGGATGTCATCCCCAAATAGAATGTGCGGGTTCAAGCGCAAGCAGTGTGCTCTGCTCCGCGGATCTCGCGCGGAGTTGAGCGATAGCACCCAGAGCAACTGAGCCTGTATTGCTGCAGTTCGGGCGGGCGTAGCGCGAGACTTGCACTGACCGCTGACTGAGACGAAGCCGCAGTTGACCACTACGATAAAATATAACTAACACTCGCGAAGGATCGTGCGGGACGGACGCGTTCTCCGCCAGTGCCGAACGGTTTTGTTCGCTCTCGCCAAAAAATCGCCGATCCGACCAGGGCCTGAGCGAAAAGGCTACCAACAGGATGCGCTTTTCGCGGCAAACGAGTTCGTCCCGAGCGAACAACGTGAGCCGAGGTATCTCTCTTTCTTGTGGGCCTCTCGCAAAAAAAGTAGCCTCCCAAATCGCCGGACCCGCCAGAATCAGTTAATTCGAACAAATCACTCCCGCCGCACTCGTCTCGTGTCAACTCCGGTCAGAAATTTGTCTGTGACTCTGCGCCCTCCGTGTCTCTGTGCCCTCTGTGTTAAATCCGTCTGGCGGCGTCATTTTTCACCCTCACTTCTGCGCCGGAAACGCCGCGATCAACTAAGCTCTGCATTATCTGCACTTGCACAAAAACGCGTCCGCAACTCGCGCAGAATCAGCACTTCCATTTTTAAAGGACTGGAATCAACACTTACAAAAACGACCATCCGATCAGGATGGCTCGTCCCGAGCGACGAACCGGAGCGAGGGAACTCTTCCCGATGCGCTTTTCGCGCCAAACGCGTTCGTCCCGAGCGAACAACGTGAGCCGAGGGATCTATCTCTAACATGGGCGCTCACATTGTTAGGTTGGCCGTGCCGCACAGCGAGAGCTGTAGCTCAGGTCGCGCGGGCCATGGTTTCTGGCCAGCGAGACCTGAGGCTTTTGTCTGCGAAAGCGCACACCTCGCTGCATGTGCAACTCCCGTAGAATGCGCACTTACGCAAAAACACCGGGGGGGGGTGGGTACACGCAAAAGACTTATACGTAGAGCCGCGGATTTTAGCGCGGCACTCCGCACTCTTAATGTTGGGCTGCGGAAGATTGCATTCGCGGGCCGAACATCGTAGCCTCAGGGAAATTCCAATCACTGCAAAGTAGAGGCGAAAACATGTCGAGACGGAAAAGACCCGCCGTTGGGCGGCGAGAGTTCCTTAAAGGGGTAGCAGCGGGAGCTGGCACCCTGGCGGGCGCAAGCGCGCTGGCGGGTGCAAGTCCGCTCGCCGCAAACGCGGCGGCGGCACCGGCCGCACCGGCGCGCGCATTCCCGCTCCCAGCCGTGGAGGGCGATCCGCCGCCGACAACCGGCGAAGTGCTCACCGTAGACCGCACCGGCTCCGATTTCATGGTGGACGTTTTCAAGTCGCTCAACCTCGAGTACGTGTGCGCCGTGGCGGGTTCGAGTTTCCGAGGGCTGCACGAATCGGTGGTCAACTACGCCGGCAACAAGAATCCCGAGTTCATCACGTGCTGTCACGAAGAATCTTCGGTGGCCATGGGGCATGGCTACGCCAAGATTGAGGGCAAGCCGCTCTGCGTTTTTGCGCACGGCACGGTTGGCCTGCAGCACGCCTCGATGGCTATCTACAATGCGTTTTGTGATCGCGTGCCGGTTTATATCGTCATCGCCAACAATCTAGACGCGCTCACCCGCGATCCCGCTTACGGCGAGTGGCCGCATAGCGTGCAGGACGCCGCCGCGATGGTCCGCGATTACACGAAATGGGATGACCAGCCCGTTTCGCTGCAGCATTTTGCCGAATCCGCGGTGCGCGCCTACAAAATCGCTATGACGCCGCCGATGGCTCCGGTGCTGCTGGTGGCCGATAGCGAACTGCAGGAAAACCCGATCCGCGCAGACGCCCGGCTTAGCATTCCGAAACTGACTCTGCCCGCGCCGCCAGTGGGCGAATCCGGCGCGGTGGCGGAGGCGGCGCGGCTGCTTGCGCAGGCGGAAAATCCGGTGATCGTGGTGGGCCGCAATACGCGCACGCAGGCGGGAATCGATCGGCTCGTCGAGCTGGCCGAAGCGCTGCAAGCTTCGGTGATCGACATGAACGACCGGATGAATTTCCCCACGCGGCATCCGCTGAACCAGTCCGCGCGACGCAACGCCGTCATCGCCAATGCGGACGTGATACTGGGACTCGAGGCTTCGGATTTCTGGAGCGCGGTGAACACGTATCACGATCAGGTGCATCGCAGTTCGCGTTCGCTGCTCAAGCCGGACGCCAAGCTGATCAGCATCACAGCCGGCGATCTTTACACCAAAGCGAATTATCAGGATTTCAACCGCTTCACCGAAGTGGATATGGCGATTGCGGGCGAAGGCGAAGCGACGTTGCCTTCGCTGATCGAGCAAACCAAACGGCAGATGACGGCGGAGCGCAAGCGCGTGGCCCAGGATCGCGGCGCCAAGCTGGCGGCGGCGCACCAGAAAGCTCTCGAAGCGGCCCGCGACGAAGCGGCCTACGGCTGGGACGCCAGCCCCATCAGCACGGCGCGCGTGAGCGCCGAGCTTTATGCCCAGATCAAAAACGAAGATTGGGCGATGGTGTCGATCCTCCAGCACTTCAGTTGGTGGCCGATTCGGCTGTGGGACTTCAATAAGCACTACCAGTTTCTCGGCAGGCAGGGAGGCGGCGGCGTTGGCTACAACGCGCCAGCCACGGTGGGCGCGGCGCTGGCCAATAAGAAGTATGGCAGGCTTTCCGTGAGCATTCAGGATGATGGCGATCTTCTGTTTGCGCCGGCGGTGCTATGGACTGCGGCGCATCATCGCATCCCGCTGCTGAGCATCATGCACAATAACCGCGCCTATCACGAAGAGATGATGCACGTGCAGCGTATGGCCGACCGGCACAATCGCGGCATCGATCGCGGCGGTATCGGGACGACGTTCACGGATCCCAACGTGGAATTTGCGAAGCTGGCGCAGGGTTTCGGCGTCTATGCCGAGGGGCCGATCGAGAATCCCAGGGACTTGGGACCGGCGATCAAGCGCGCGCTCGCCGTCGTCAAGCGCGGCGAGCCCGCGCTGCTCGACGTCGTCACCCAGCCCCGCTAGGCGCTGGAAGGGCCGCCCTTGTCATTCTGAGCGAAGTGGCCGCAGGTTTCTGATCGGCGCGCTTTCCGCGCCGGCGGCCACGAAGTCGAAGAATCCCTCTGCGGTTTTCTGGTGGCCGACTTTCCGGTCCGGTCGGCAGGCGGAGAATCCCTCCGCGGCTTAAGGAATGCCGCAGCCGGAAGGGAAGACTTAGCGATGCTCCGCAGGCGGAGCAGTCGTCTGCGAGGAAATTTCGGAGACCGGCGTCATCGCGCCTTTGAGGGAGAAAAGAAAAACGCTGTCGCCGCGCGGCGCGCCGGCGAAGAGACTGCCGCCGGAGTATACGGCGACGTATTCGTCGCCCTGGTACTCGAAGACGCTGGCCGGCGCGTTGACGCCGGCGCCGGTTTGGAACTCCCAAAGGCGCTGGCCGTCAGAGGAATTCAGCGCGGTGAGCCGGCCGTCGTTTCGGCCCACAAAGACGAGGCCGCCCGCGGTGGTCACCGATCCGCTGTAGCAGCTATCTTTCCACCGCTGCTGCCAGACGAGCTTGTTCGTCTTCATGTCCAGCGCGGCGAAAATTCCGTTTGACCCGATGGGCATTCCGCCGAACGCGCTGCCCAGATACCTCTGGCCGCCGGCGTCCGGGAATTTTTCGTTCTCTTCGCCGCCTTTGAAGAAATTGGCGCCGTCGCTGGCGCACACGTAGTAAAGATTCGTCTCCGGATCATAGGAACTCGGAGGCCAATTCGCGCCGCCGCGCGCGGAGGGTTTCGCGACGACGCCGTCGGCCCAGAACGGCGTGAAGATGCGGCCCTGGTTGACGAGGGTGAAGCCTTCCGGCGCGACGTCGATCGACTGCGGCACGAACGCGTCACCGCGAGGAATCGGCTGCGTGGCCGAAGTATATTGCCGCGGCTCCTGCGCGACCGGCTTTTCGTCGATGCCGATCAGCGGCTTGCCGTTGGTGCGATCGAGGATGTACACCCAGCCGGCCTTGTTCGCTTCGGCAGCGGCTTTGCGAACGCGGCCGCCAATCTTAACGTCGAAGAGCATGACCGGATTCGGCCCGTCGTAATCCCATAAGTCGTGATGCACCTGCTGGAAGTGCCAGCGATACTTGCCGGTCTTCGCATCGATCGCGACCATGGAATTGGCGAACAGGTTGTCGCCGGGGCGAATGTGTCCGTTGAAGTCGGGCCCAGGATTGCCGGTGGTGAAGTAGAGCAGGCCAAGCTCCGGATCGATGGCGGGAGTCTGCCAGATTGCCGCGCCGCCGTACTTCCATGCGTCGCTGTCTTTAGGCCAGGTGTCGTGCCCAATTTCGCCGGGGCCGGGAATTGTGTAGAAGGTCCAGATCAGGTGCCCGTCTTTGGCGTCGTAGGCTTTGACGCGCCCGCGCGTGCCGTTTTCGCCTCCCGCGAAGCCGGCGATCACCATGCCGGCGTAATAGAGCGGAGCCGCGGTGATGGTGTAGCCCTGCTGCCATTGCTCGGCTTGAATCGACCAAAGCGGCTTGCCGGTTTTTTGATCGAGCGAGACAAGGCGGCCGTCGAGTTGGCCGACGTAAACGGCGCCGTTGCCGATTGCGACGCCGCGGCTCGTCCATCCGCAGCACACCGTGGTGATGCCCTGGTCCAGGTTGGCCTGGTATTTCCAAAGGATCTTGCCGGTGTCGACGCTGATGGCAAACACGTCGTCGGCGCCGGTGACGATGTATAGGACGCCCTCGTAGACGACAGGCTGGGCTTCGCCAGAGTATTTATTGGCGAGCGCGGAGCCATCCAAATGCGTTTGCCAGGCGGCCTTCAGCTTGCCAACGTTTTCGCGATCGATCTGTTTCAGCGGAGACCAATTCTGGCTGAGCAGGCTGCCGCCCACTTTGAGCCAGTTTTGTGTGGGCGGCGCGGTGAGATCCTGGGCTGAGAACGCGGGGGCAGCGGCGATGCCGGAGGCGCCGCGGTTCTCGGAAGCCGCAGACGTGGCGGCAAGCGAAACTTGTTGCGGCGCGGCGTGCACGCGCGAGAGGAGAAGCAAAACCACCGTCGCGAAGCACAGCGCAACGCCGGAAGATACACGCAGCCAACGAAAACGCGAATGATTGCTGCAGTTTCTGTTCATTGCTGGCTCCTTCGTTCGACGAATTCCAGGCTGTGCGTGCGGAAAACACGCGAACGCATTTGTTTCCGGGTCCCGAAAAACCATTTTATTAAGTTAACGGCCTCGCCTGTGCAGCGAGTTTATCGGAATGCATCCATGATATACAACGAGACACAACGAGATACGACGCGTAGATTTCGGATCGCGTGTGGCAGGAGTTAAGAAAATTCTTTGCGCGCAGAGACGGCCCAAGCGTATATTTCGCTAGCCCGGTAGAAAACTCGCAACGCTCACGCAGAAATTGGGAGGGAGGACTATGAACAACAGGCTTTGGTGGAGCTTCCTCGTGATGATTGCTCTTTTGGCGAATTCCGTTCCGCTGGCTGCGCATCACGGAAACGCATCATACGGTCACGCGAAACAAATCACGTTGAAGGGGACCGTGACGGAATGGGAGTGGCTCAGTCCGCATACCTTGCTGAAAATGGATGTAAAAGATGACCAGGGAACGGTCGTCAATTGGATTGTTGAGTGGAGCGCTCCCTCCAGCCTGATCAACTATGGAATAAACAAGAAGACGTTCAAGCCGGGGGATGAGGTTACGGTGGTCATGATAACGCCCGATAACGGCGCGCCCGTCGGTCGTATCCAGCGAGTCATGATCGCGAACGGCACGTGGTTGCGTGGGTAGACTGAGGAGTCCTCGAATATGACAAAAAGGATTTCCGATATGTTGAGCCGCTTCGTGATCGCGGCGGCTGTACTTGCAGCATCAATGTTTTCGCTTCCCGTGCGCGCGCAATATAACCCGCGCACGCCGTTCCCCGCGCCCGACCAAAATGCTCCGCCGGCGGCGCAAAACCAGGAGAAGCATATCGACGGCTGGTACAAGGAAGTGCCCGCGCCGCCAAAGGATCAGCAGGCAGCTCCGGCGCCTCGACGCGATCTGTCTGGAATCTGGGAACCGGCCGGCGGTTGGCGCGACGGCGTGCAGTTCCTTGGCGCAAAGGAATATCCTTCGGATGGAAAGCCGCAGCACGAATTGCCTTTCACGCCTTTGGGCGAGAGGACGTGGAAATCGCACAAGCCGGGATTTGGAACTACAGAAGTTGCCATCGCGCTCAATAACGATCCCTTCGATAGTTGCGATCCCATCGGCTTTCCGCGCATAGAACTCTTCAATTTGCGCGCGATACAGATCGTACAGAATCCAAAGCAGGTGCTGATCTTTTTCCAAAACGATCGGACGTTTCGCAGCATCTGGACCGACGGCCGCGGGTTCCCGTCGGACGATATTTCCGAGCCTCGGTGGTACGGCTACTCCACCGGCAAGTGGGAGGACGACGCCACGTTTGTTGTGGAGACGACCGGGCTCGACGAAAGAACCTGGATCGACAACGCCGGCCGCCCGCATAGCAGCGACTTGCGCGTGGAAGAGCGGTTCCATCGCGTGAACCGCGACATCATGGAGATCACGCTGACGATTAACGATCCGCAGATGTATACGAAGCCCTGGAATGCGCTAAATAAATTCCCGATGCGGTTGCAGCCGGCCGATTTCGATCTGCGGGAAATGATCTGCTCGCCTTCGGAGCAGGCGCAATTTGACAAGGAATTGAGCCGGCCGGCCATCGCAAACACGAAAAAGAAGTAGGCTCGAGCACTCGCTCACATGTTGGCATTCCGAGCCCTGTCTCGGAATGACGACGAAAAGCCCCAGTGCCTCGCAACAACGCCGGGCGCCCTGGGCTACAAGGACCCACCCTTAAGAACGCCCTTCAGAGCCAGTGAAAGCAGCGTAGGACACCCGGCTGCCGGAGGCAGAGGGATTCTTCCACTTCGCGTCGCGACCGAAAATCGCAAGACACGATTTTCGGAAGAGACATCGCGACGCTGCGCGCAGATGTGATGAAAACAGGCGTGCCTCCAAGGGTACGATTCGTGCTCGAAGCACAGATCCTGAAGGAGGCACGCGATGATCCACGTAGGAGTGGACCTTCACCAGCGATTTTGTTACATGACCGCACTCGATGCAACGGGCCGCTGTTTGAAATCGGGCGCGGCGCCCAACGACCCGGAGCCGCTGCGGAAGTGGCTGCGGAGTTTGCCGTCGCCGCGGGAAGTGGCCGTGGAAGCTTGTAGTTTCTGGCCGGCGTTTCAGAGCGCCATCGAAACCGAAGTGCGTGCGATTCGCCTGGTGCATCCGCAGCGGGTAAAGGCCATCGCCGCGGCCAAGCTGAAGAACGATCGCGTGGATTCGGCGACGCTGGCGCACCTGCTGCGCTGCAATCTGCTGCCGGAAGCCTGGAGAGCGGATGGGAGACGCGCGAGCGAAGACAGCGTGTACGGCTGCGCATCTCGCTGGGACAGCATCGCGCGGCCTTGAAGAACCAGGTACACGCCATCCTGCACCAGCAAGGACAATGCGCAACGGTCACCGATGTATTCGGCAAAAAAGGCCAACAGTGGCTCCAGCAGGTTAGCGTTTCCCCCGCCGCGCGAGAAGCGCTGGACGTCTATGGGGAGCTGATCGGCGAGATCACGCGCCACATGAAAGGGCAAGACAAGCGCCTCACGACCCTGGCGCGAGCCGATCAGCGAGCGCAATGGCTGGCCACCATTCCCGGGATTGGTCCCTATTCGGCCATGATCCTGTTGGCGGAGATCGGAGAGGTCCGGCGGTTTGGCACGGCCAAGGCCCTGTTTAGTTATGCGGGACTGGTGCCCTGGGTGCGCGAGTCGGCCGGACACAGCCATCGCGGCCCGATCAGCCGGTGTGGATCGCCGCGGCTGCGTTGGGTGATGGTGGAGGCGGCGCACACGGCTCTGCGTTGCTCGCCGGCGGCACGACGCTATTTCGAGCGGCTGCGGCGGCGCAAGCATCCTCATGTGGCGCGTGTGGCCCTGGCGCGCAAGCTGCTGGGTGCGGTGTTCGCCATGCTGCGCAACGGAGTTTGTTTTGCCGAATCGATCTTTGCGGCGGTGTAAGGAAATCTCCGCTAGCCCGGCGTCATTCTTGTGCCTTCGAGCACCATGCTCAGATGGGGCGACGGAGATTCGGACAAACCTTATGTGCCTCGAGCACGAATAGAAGCTTGTCGCATCGCCTGCAAATGCCCTATGGACAGGTGCGCCTGTTTTCATAGAAGAATGACAACAAGGGGAACGCGCGCTGATCAGTCCGAGTGGAGGAGGGCGTCGAGGGCGGCGGTGAGTTCGGGGCTGGTCCAATCCTGCGGGCCAACGATCTTTCGGGCGATGCGGCCATCACGGCTGATCAGGTAGGCTTCCGGAATCATCACCGTGCCGTAGTTCGTGCCAATTTTTCTGTTGTCATCGCGATAGGTGGGGAAGTTGACGCCGTGTTCCTGAAGGAATTTCTGATAGGCGGCGGGATCGTCATCCCAGCTAATGCCCAAAACCGTTCCGCCTTGGGTAGAAATGCGTTGCTGAAGAGCATTCATTGAGGCTGCCTCTTCGACGCAGGGCGGGCACCAGGAAGCCCAGAAATCGAGCACAACGACTTTGCCGCGAAGATCGGAGAGATGGAATTGCTTCCCATCGGTCGCGATCGTGAAGTCGGGTGCACGGCGACCCGCGATGCTGGGTTCGCCCTGGCGGTAACTGGGCATGGAGAAGACATATAACACCGCGATAGCTGCCACCATTGCCAAGCCGCCGAGTAGTTTTTGTTTCATCAGCAGGTTTCCCTTATCACACTGACTGTGAGCGGCACAAAACTCACGACACATTCTCATGAGAGAACCCTCGCTCACGCACCCCAGCACACGCAAAAGCGGCGTCTTCTGGGGACCCCGGCTATTTGCTCGGGATGACGATGCTGGTCGCATCGTCAGTTATAATAACTCGCCGGTCGGGCCCGCGCGAATTTAACCCCTCCCACACAATGAATCCAGACGCATTCGTATCCGCGATCATTCCCGCGAGAAACGAGGAGCGCACGATTGCGCGAGCGGTGAGGTCGGTGGCGGAGCAGCCCGAAATTCGGGAAATTATCGTAATTGACGATCAGTCGAGCGATGGCACGGGAGAGATATTGCGACAACTTGCGGCCCAGGAACCGAAGCTGCGGGCGTTCGAGGCGCCAGCTCTGCCGGCGGGCTGGGTGGGGAAGAACCATGCGGCGTGGCTCGGAGCGGAGAAAGCGGGATGCGAGTGGCTTCTTTTCACGGACGCGGATGCGGTGCATTTGCCGGGATCGACGGCTCGAGCGCTCGCCGACGCTGAATCTTTCGGCGCAGATCTGATTTCCTATTCTCCGGGGCAGGAGATGCATACGTGGTGGGAGCGGGCGCTGATTCCGTTCGTTTTTTGCCGGCTTTCGCAACTCTATTCTTACAGCGCCATAAACGATCCGAAGTCGCCTGCGGCAGCGGCCAACGGGCAATATCTGCTGATTCGTCGCGATGTGTACGAAAAGATCGGGGGCCATGCGGCGGTGCGCGAAGAGGTGCTCGAGGACGTGGCGCTGGCGCGCCTGGCAAAATCGGCAGGGTTTCAGCTGCATTTCGGGCCGGGCGACGAGATCTGCCGCGTTCGGATGTACTCAAGGTTCCGAGCGATGTGGGAAGGCTGGTCGAAGAATTTGCTTCCGCTAGTCAGGTGGTCCGGCCAGAGAGTGACTCGCGAGCTGCTTTCGGTGATGCCCTGGATTCCGCTGCTATGCCTGCTACTTACGCCGTTTCACCTGGTTTTCGGAGCCCTCGGTATCTTCCTGCTCGCAGGCCGCCATGCGAGTTATGCCGCGCTGCTGCGGAAGAATCGATTCCCGCTGTCCAGCGTCTTATACTACTTGGCAGGCGTGGTGCTATATTGCGCCGCTTTGCTGGCATCGGATTGGGGATACGCACGCGGGAAGATAGCGTGGAAAGGGCGAGAATATCCAGTCGCCACGCCAGCCCGCAGGTCATGAGCCAATGGTCTATCTGACACGCAAAATCGAGTTTTCGGCCGCGCACCGGTACCACAATCCGGCGTTTTCGGCGGAAGAGAACCGGCGAATCTTCGGCAAGTGCAACAACCCGAATGGGCACGGCCATAATTACGTGCTGGAAGTTACGGTGGGCGGAGAAACGGATCCGCGAACGGGAATGGTGCTGGATTTGAAGGAACTGAAGGAAATTCTCGAGCGCGAGATCATGAATCGCATGGATCATCGCTTTCTGAATTATGAGGTGCCGGAGTTGGCGGACCAGATTCCGACGTGCGAAAACATAGCCGCGCTAATCTGGAAACTGCTGGCGCCAAAAATTAACAAGGGGCGGCTGACGCGCGTAAGGCTGTGGGAGTCCTCCGATCTTTACGTTGATTGCTATGGGGACGGCGCGCGGTGAGGCTGGAACTGACGCGGCGTTACTCGTTGGCGGCTTCGCACCGGCTGCACAGCGCGCATTTAGACGAAGCCGAAAATCAGCGCATCTATGGCAAGTGCAACAACCCTTACGGGCATGGGCACAACTACGTGGTGGAGGTAACCGTTACCGGGCCGGTCGATCCTGCGACGGGCATGATCGCGCATCTTGGCGATCTGGACAGTTATGTGACGCGGGAGATTATCGAGCCATTCGACCATACGTACTTGAATAAAGACGTGGAGGCTTTCCGCGAGCGCGTGCCGACGACGGAGAATTTCTGCATGGAGATTTTTGATCGCTTGAAGCGATTTCCCGGTGCGCGTCTCGTACGCATTCGCCTCGAAGAGACTGGCCGCAACAGTTTCGAATACGCCGGCCAAAAGAATGGTGATGAACATGACTGATTCGCCGAAGAAGACGGAAGAGCTCAAGCTGAACGACGAACCTCAGCAGGAAAAGGGAGAGAGCATCGCCGATCTCGTGCGCGTGATGCTCGCGCGGATCGGCGAGGATCCAACCCGTGAAGGGTTACGGCGCACGCCGGAGCGGTTTGAACGCGCCCTGCGTTACCTGACCAGCGGCTACCATCAGGATCCGGAGAAAGTGCTGAACGGCGCGATGTTTTCTGTCTCGTACGACCAGATGGTGGTGGTCAAAGATATCGATCTTTTCAGCTTGTGCGAACACCACATCCTTCCGTTTTTTGGGAAGTGCCACGTGGCGTACCTGCCCGATAAGCGCGTGGTGGGGCTTTCGAAGATTCCGCGGCTGGTGAATATGTTCTCGCGGCGGCTGCAGATTCAGGAGCGGCTGACGAACCAGATCGCGCAGGCGATTCAGAAGGCCACGCAACCGCTAGGCGTCGGCGTGGTGATCGAGGCGCGGCACTTGTGCATGGTCATGCGCGGAGTGGAAAAACATCGCACCGAGACGATCACCAGCGCGATGCTGGGCGCCTTCCGCGAGAATCAGCAGACGCGCGAGGAATTCTTGTCGCTAATTGGCCGACGGTCGGTCTAAACGAACCACAAGCGGTCTATGGGCTCACCGCCTGTGGAAAACTCAGTGGCTTTGGCGACCGACTCCTGCCGCTAAGGGTTTTCCGGGATTTCCTCTGACCGTTTATCCTAAATTCCCCTTAGGCAGCGGGTGATGCGTGTGGTACGCTAAGAGCGTCGAAGAGAAGAGAAAATGAGAGCGTAGGGAAACGACGGAGAAAGTCTTGAGAGAAGCAAAGTCAATGTTGATCGAGCAATATCGAAGTCACCCCAAGGACACAGGCTCACCCGAAGTACAAATCGCATTGCTCAGCGAACGAATCAACTACCTGACCTCGCATCTCAAGTCTCACGCGAAAGACCACGCCTCGCGCCGCGGATTGATCATGATGGTGAATCGGCGCCGGCGTTTGCTGGATTATTTGAACCGTCGTGATCCCGATCGGTACCGCGAGATTGTCGAACGATTGAGTCTGCGAAAGTAGTTGCGACTGCTTCCTCAGATTTTTGGCGTCCCGCGAAGGCGGCATTCGAAGTGAGGCGTGTTCGCTAGGCGGTTTAGCGATTTTTAATTTTTGCCGCATTTCGTACTCCTCCCAAGCTCTTCCGTATTCTCTCCGACAAATTGAAATTACTTACCCAATGCAGGGGAAGCCGCGATTTACGCGGCGAAAGGAATCGAAGTTATGTCGCAATCTGCTCCACATCAAGTACAAGTCGAAGTTGGCGGACGCATGCTGACGTTTGAAACGGGAAAACTGGCCAAGCAGGCGAATGGGGCCGTTGTCCTCAAGTATGGAGACACCCAACTGCTCGTTACGGCGTGCATGGATTCGCGTCCCAACGACCGCGATTTTTTGCCTCTGACGGTCGATTATCGGGAGTACACCTATTCGGCAGGAAAGATTCCCGGAGGATTTTTCAAGCGCGAGGGGCGTCCCTCGGAGCGCGAAATTCTTATTTCGCGGTTGATTGACCGCCCGCTTCGGCCTCTTTTTCCCGAGGGTTGGCGCAATGAAACCCAGATCGTCGGTTTGGTGCTATCCGCCGATAGCGAGAACGATCCTGACGTCATTGCGGTGACGGGCGCATCGGCGGCCGCGTTCATTTCCGATCTGCCTTTTGACAAACCGATCGCCGCGGTACGCGTGGGTTTGCTGGAGGGCCAACTGGTCGCCAATCCGACTGTAGCCGAACAGAAGAAGAGCCTGCTCAATATCGTCGTCGCAGGCAGCGAAGACGCAATTGTGATGATCGAGGCCGGCGCGCTGGAAGTGTCCGAAGACACGATCGCGGATGCGCTCAGTTTTGGTCACGACCAGATTCGCCGCATCATCGCAGCGATACGCCAATTGCACGATCTTGTCCGGCCAAAGAAAGTCGTCGTTCCGCCGCTGGAATTCAATGAAGAAGTGAGTCGGGACATCGAGAAGCGCTTTGGCGAACGATTGCACGACGCTCTCAATACCGAGAAGCACCCCAAGAAAGAAAGCTACCGGCTTGTGGACGAGCTAAAACATGAAGTGCTGGCCACGATCCCGGAAGAGGACGAGGAGCTACAAAAGGAGGCCCAGCGGGCGTTTGAACGCCTACGCGAGAAGTTTTTCCGCGATGACGTGCTCAACCGCCACCGGCGTCCGGATGGGCGCGCCTTCGATCAGATCCGGGCGATCTCCTGCGAAGTGGGATTATTGCCGCGGGTGCATGGTTCGGCGCTTTTCACCCGAGGTGAGACACAGGCGTTGGCAACACTGACCCTGGGAACCAAGGAAGATATGCAGCGGCTGGACCTGCTTTTCGAGGATGAAGCCTTCAAGCGCTTCATGCTGCACTACAATTTCCCGCCGTTTTCGGTGGGCGAGGTCAAGTTTCTGCGCGGGCCAGGGCGGCGCGAGATTGGGCACGGAGCGCTGGCGGAACGGGCGTTGGTCAACCTGCTTCCTCCGGAAGCCGATTTCCCCTACGCAATGCGGCTCGTCTCGGACATTCTGGAATCGAACGGCTCATCGTCGATGGCAACGGTATGCGGTGGTTCGCTGGCGCTCATGGACGCAGGAGTACCGATGCGTTCCGCGTGTGCGGGAATCGCCATGGGCCTGGTCATTGAGGGAGACAAGACTGCCGTGTTAACGGATATCGCCGGAGCTGAAGATCACTACGGCGATATGGACTTCAAGGTTGCGGGCACGCGAGCTGGAATCACGGCGCTGCAGATGGACATCAAGGTCGGCGGCGTGAGTGTTGGCGTGATGCGCAAGGCGCTCGAGCAAGCCCGAAAGGCGCGGCTCGAGATTCTCGACATCATGGATCGCACGCTCACCGAGCACCGCGGAACGATGTCGCAATATGCGCCGCGACTCTTCCAGTTGACCATTCCCACCGACAAGATCCGCGATCTGATCGGCCCGGGCGGAAAGAAGATTCGCTCCATCATCGAGGCGACCGGCGTGAAGATTGACGTCATGGACGATGGCAAAGTGCACGTCTTTGCCTCCGACGGAGAGTCGGCTGAATCGGCGCTGCGCATGATCCGTGATGTTACGGCCACCGCCGAGGTGGGCAAGACTTACCTCGGTAAAGTTGTCCGGCTGGCGGATTTCGGCGCCTTCGTGGAGATTTTCCCCGGAACCGACGGGCTGCTGCACATCAGCGAAATCTCCGAACAACGCATTCGCGATGTTCGCGACGAGCTGAAACTCGGCGATCAGGTGCTGGTAAAGGTGCTGGCCATCGAGGGCAACAAGATTCGCCTCTCGCGCAAGGCTATCCTGCGCGAGCAACGCGAGAAACAGAAGCGCGAGGCGAGCGCACAGTAACGGAACGGCAACTAGCGCTGTTAAAGACAAAAGGGGAGGCGAAATCGCCTCCCTTTTTATTTTTTAGCTGACGCGCTCGATGCGGGCGCCGAGGCGGCTGAGTTTTTCTTCGATGCGCTCGTAACCACGGTCAATGTGGTAGACGCGGTCGACGTAGCTTTCGCCTTGCGCCACCAGCGCTGCGAGAACCAGCGAAGCGCTGGCGCGCAAATCAGAGGCAATCACGCTGCTGCCCTGCAGCGCAGTCGGTCCGCGGACGATGGCTTTGCGGCCATCGATAACGATATTCGCGCCCATGCGCATCATTTCGCTGGCATGCATGAAGCGATTCTCGAAAATCGTTTCCGTGATTACCGAAGTCCCCTCGGCTTGCGTGGCCAGGGCCATGAATTGGGCCTGCATGTCGGTAGCGAAGCCAGGATACTCTTCGGTTCGCACATCGGCGGCGACGAGTTTCCGGGCGCCGCAAACGCGCAGGGTGTGATCGTCCGGTTGCTGAATATCGACGCCGGTTTCGCGGAGCTTGGCGATGAGTGACGTGAGATGATGCGGCGCGCACTCGGTTAACTCCACCGCGCCTTTTGTTATCGCGCCTGCGACGAGAAAGGTGCCCGCCTCGATGCGGTCGGGAATGATGCTGTGGGTTGCGCCGCCTAATTTCTGAACGCCTTGCACGCGAAGTGAGGAAGTTCCCGCGCCGTCGATTCGAGCGCCCATTTTCGTGAGCAACTCGATCAGGTCGGTAACTTCAGGTTCCAGCGCGGCATTTTCGATGCAGGTTTCTCCATCGGCGAGCACCGCGGCCATCAGGATGTTTTCCGTACCCGTGACGGTTATTTTCTCAAAGATGACTTGGCCTCCGGGCAATCGGCGGCCGTGCGGGACCCTAGCGGCCACGTAGCCGTGCTCGGTGGAAATTTCGGCGCCCATCTGCTCGAGCGCTTTCAGATGCAGATCGACGGGCCGAGCGCCGATGGCACAGCCTCCTGGAAGAGAGACGCGCGCGTAACCCCAGCGGGCGACGAGCGGCCCCAGCGTGAGAATCGAGGCGCGCATGGTGCGGACAAGGTCGTAAGGCGCTTCGGCATCGGAAATTTTCTCGGCTTGAATGGTGATATCGGTGGGCGGCAAGTCCGGGGTTTCCACGCGGGCACTCATGTGCGCCAGCAGGCGCCCCATGGTGATGATGTCGCGCACGCGGGGAATATTTTTAAGGTGCACGGGCTCCGCCGTGAGCAGCGCCGCAGCCATCGCCGGCAGCGCGGAATTTTTCGCGCCGCTGATGCGAACGGCGCCTTCGAGACGAGTGCCGCCTTCGATGCGAAAACGGTCCATCAGCCCTGCTTCCGGAGATTCGTTTTGGCCCGACGGCTCGTTGGCTTACGTGGGCGAGCTGAATCCATGGCCAGCGCTTGCGACAGATTTGTTCCAAATCGTTGCAGCCAGCGGCGAGACTCGGACAGCGACATGCCGGTTTTCAGCATAACCAGCGCGATGCGAAGATTGCCGGACTGAGCGAGGGCGCGTTTTGCCTCCGAAGGGCTCGCATCGGTAGCCTGCTCGAGTATTCGCAAGCCCCTGTTGCGCAGCTTCTCATTGGTCATGCTGAGGTCCACCATCCAATTATTGTAAACGCGCCCGAGACGAATCATTGCGGCCGTGCTGAGCATATTCAGAATCAGTTTCTGGGCGGTGCCGGCCTTCATGCGCGTCGAGCCGGCAATCACTTCAGGACCGGTTTGCGGAGCGATGGCGATATGTGCCAGGCGAGAGGCCGGCGAATTCCGGTTCGATGTGATTAGCACCGTGGTAGCGCCGCGCTTGCGCGCTAGACGCAAGGCGCCCAGAACATACGGCGTACGGCCGCTGGCCGTGACGCCTATCACGATATCGCGCGCGCCAATCTTTCTAGCGGCGAGATCACGGGAGCCCTGGGCAGCGGAATCCTCCACGCCCTCGGCGGCGCGGGTCAGGGCGCGACGTCCGCCCGCGACCACCGCCTGAACAAGGCGAGAGGAGACGCCAAACGTGGGAGGGCATTCCGCGGCGTCAAGCGCAGCGAGACGGCCGCTCGTGCCCGCGCCCACATAGATCAAACGCCCGCCCTGTGCGATAGCTTTGGCGATGGCGTCCACGGCGCGCGCTATTGAAGGAAGCTCTCGTTGGACGGCGCGAGGGACGAGTTGGTCTTCGCGATTGATCAGCTTCAGCAGAGCGGGCGTGGTCATTTGATCGAGGCTCTGCGAGCGCGGATTGCGCCGCTCTGTGGCCGTCAATTTGTGCGAGGAGTTTTTCAACGGACGAAGTTGTATGTACTGCCGAGTCCGTAATGCGAGTAAGACGCGAAAATCGTTAGTGCCGACGGGAGGAGCTTCGCCGGGCGGTTCATCGATTTTTTCCGGACGCCAATCCCAAGGATTCCACAACTGCGTTGTGAATTGCCGGCTGCACGCGCCGGATTTCGTCGTCGTCGTGATTGGCATGGGTTCGATTCGCATTCGTCAGCAGCACAACGAAAAGATCTTTTTGCGGATCGATCCAGATAGAGGTGCCGGTGAATCCGGTATGGCCGAAGCTCTGATTCGAAAAATACCTGCCGCTCGACGAAGGCTCGGTGGGCACGTTCCAGCCTAGCGTGCGCGTGTTTTTCGCCAGCGGGGCCGGCGAGTGAATTGCGTGACTGTTTGGCGCCGGAGGATTCGCTGATGCGCGTAGATGCCGCCGTTCAGGATCATCTGGCAGAAGATTGCCAGGTCGGGGGCAGTGGAGAACATCCCCGCGTGGCCGGCGATTCCGCCCATGGCCGCGGCGTTTTCGTCATGGACCTGGCCCTGAAGGACCCGCTTACGAGAGCCAGAGATTCTTTCGGTGGCGGCAATGCGCGGGCTGAGCGATTTTGGCGGGCGAAACATCGTGTCTGTCATGCCAAGTGGGGCAAAGACGCGCTCCTGCGCTAATTGCGTCGAGAGGCCGGCCGGTCAGGCGCTCGATAATCGCGGCCACTAGGATGAAGCCCATATCGGAATAGATCGATTGGGCGCCGGGTTCGTACACAAGGGGTTCGGCCGCGGCGCGCGCAAGGATTTCGCTTCGGCTTTTGAGCTTAAGAAAATAATCCTGGTGAGCGGGTAGTCCCGAGGAGTGGGTGAGAAGGTGAGCCACCGTCACGCGCTCTCGCCGCGGGCGGTCAGGTCCGCAAGCCCATCCGGCGATGTAGCGGCTGACTGGAGCGCCGATATCGAGCTGTCCCGATTCGCTCAGCATGGCGCAAAGCGTGGTTGTGACGACAGGCTTAGTGAGCGAGGCCGTATCGTAAATCGTCTTCTCGTTAACTGTGGCGGCATGTGTGGCATAACTCTGCCGTCCGAAGGCGTGAGTGAATAGCTCGCCCTTGTGTCCCACCGCGAGCACGCCGCCTGGGTAGGCGCGATCGGCAATCGCACGATCGAGCAGGGCACAAGCCGATGTGAGCTTGGCGCGTGTCTCGTCGCTTGGGGGAGTGAGCTTCATCGGATTGGACGGGAGAACCATTCCGGCGCCCATGGGGAGTGCACCGGGGACGTTGACGGGAATGCGGCCCGAGATTCCCACTTCGCCGAAAATTGCGCGAGCGGCGGCACGTTGCGCCACGTCAGCGTTGCTGAAAACGCCCACCCATGTTTTTGCTTCAGGGAATTGTTTGATTACGTAAGGGCTGCCGAAGCAGGCTACGATCACCGGTTTATCGATGGCCAGGAGGCGATGAACAGCGGAGGCTTGCTCCTCGGGCAGGGCGACGCTGCCTTTGCGGTCGGCCACGCGAACAAAAAGCGCCAGGATCACAGCGTCATAGGTCGAAACTTTGGAGAGATCGAGATTGCCAATCGGATTGTACCGGGTATCAAAGCGTAAAGTATCGAGCGAATCGACGTGCCAGCGGAGTTCGTTTTCAAGGAATCGGCCAGGCTGGGAGTCGGGGTCGCCAGCAATGTTTATCAGTAGCAAGTTAAGGGGCCGCGTCGCGTCGAAAGGCAGAATTCGCTGGGTATCGCGAAGCAGCGTGACACCGCGATTCGCGATTTCGTCCGCCGCTTGGCTGAATTCGCGGCGGGCCAGTAGTTTCGGAAGAGACTCGAGATCGACGAATCGATTCTGATGCAATCCGACTCGAGCTTTCGCGCGAAGGACGCGGGTCACGGCCCGATCGATTCGCGCGAGCGGCAGTCGGCCCGAGTCTGCCGCGTCTTTGAGTGCTGCCAACGCCGCGTCGGGCACGGGCGGCTGCAAAAGCAGATCCACTCCGGCGAGAAGTGCCTGCACGGCGGCTTCGCCGGGAGTGAAGTGCCGGGCGACGCCTCCCATATCCATCGCGTCGGTGACGACGAGGCCATCGAAGCCGAGTTCATCACGGAGCAGGCCGCCGACAATTCTCGGCGAGAGTGTCGCAGGTCTGCCAGTTTCGGGCTCGAGCGCCGGCACGGCGAGGTGCCCGGTCATTACTGTGCTTGCTCCGGCGGTAAAGGCTGCGCGAAACGGCGGCAATTCCACAGAGTCGAGATGAGCGCGGTCGCTGGACACGACCGGCAAGTCGAGATGCGAGTCGATCTGAGTATCGCCATGGCCGGGGAAATGCTTGGCTGTGGAAAGCGCGCCGTTTTCTTCAACGCCGCGGACGTATGCTTCGACGAACGCAGAAACCCGCCGCGGATCTTCGCCGAAAGAGCGAACGTTGATGATGGGGTTGTCAGGGTTGCTGTTTACGTCCGCGACCGGTGCGAAAATCCAGTGCACGCCCACGGCCCGCGCTTCGGCCGCGGTAATGCGTCGCGACCGCATAGGCGTCTTCGGGACGGCCGGTTGCAGCGACGGCCATGGCATGAGGAAAAGACGTGCCATCCTCGAGGCGCATTGCGATGCCGCGTTCGAAATCCGCCGCAAAGAGCAGGGGGACGCGCGATGCTTTTTGCAGGAGATTAATGAGCGCAGCCGTCGCGTATGGCTTACCGCGTTCGATTCCGAAGGGGCCGGCACGCGTGCCCAGCATGAATCCACCGACGTGGTTTTGCTCGATGGCGCGCAGCAACTCCTGATATCGCGGGCTTTCGAAGGATGTGAATTCGCCTTGGAAAGGCAGCATTAGGAGCTGCCCAAGTTTTCTCCTCCAGGCTCATTTTTGCGAGCGTGCGCTTGATCCAGGACTCGGCCGCGCCTGAAGGGCGCTGGCGGGAGCTTTTGAGGACGGCTGAGCGTCGTGCTGGCAGGCGGCGGGAACTTGGCATCAGCGGGCGGGGCGCAGGAAAAGCGCGGAAGATCCGATTGCGAATGGGCGAGCGGCGAGTGGTGTGTGCTGCATGTGTGGATAGCGGCGAGTTTACGAATGGAAGAAACTGTGCCGCGTCAAAAAGTATAAAGCGGCGTCGAATCGTCACACAAGAAATGCGGGGAGGAATCGCGCGTAAGTGGTAAGAGCACCGCTTTTGCAGCGAACTCTGAGTGCCAGATCGGATTTGGCAGCGCCATTTAGATCGAGATTCCACCGGATTGCACCGCGTCGAAGGGGAAGCTAAGATCGCCTCAATGCGCATTGTTTCCCTCCTTCCCGCCGCTACGGAAATACTCTATGCCGTTGGGGCGGGCGATTCGGTGGTTGGCGTCACGCACGAATGCGATTTTCCCGCCGAAGCGGCTAAGAAACCTGCACTGATTCGGCCGCGTGTGGATCCTTCCGCGCTTCCGGCCGAAATAGACCGGCAGGTGAGGGAACTGGTCGGCCGGCGCGAGAACATTTACGCGCTCGATTCGGAACTGCTCCTGAGGCTGCAGCCGGATCTTATTGTTACCCAAGACTTGTGCGACGTTTGTGCCATATCGGCTGACGACCTCGCGGCTGGCCTCTCGCGTTTTCCCGCAGGAAAGCCGGCCTCGAGTAGTGAGCTTCTCTCCGCACAGCCTGGCTGACGTTTGGAAGGGCGTTCGTGAAATCGGAAAAGCTGCCGGACGCGAGTCGGAGGGGCAAGCGCTGGCTGAATGGCTGGCCTTGGAAGTCGCAACTGTGCGGCAGGCGGTGGCTGAATCGTCGCCGCGGCCTAAAGTGCTCTGCCTCGAGTGGTTCGATCCGCCCTACGTAGCCGGACATTGGGTTCCAGAGATGGTGCGGCTCGCGGGCGGCATCGATGTTCTCGGTCGCGAAGGCGCGCCGTCTTTTCGCATCGAGTGGCAAGACGCCATATCGGCGCAGCCCGAGATCGTCGTACTGATGTCTTGCGGTTACAACCTGGAACGTAACATTAATGTGTGGCGGTCGACGAAACTGCCACCGGGATGGGACGAGATTCCCGCAGTCAGGAACGACCGCGTCTATGCCGTTGATGCCAACGCGAATTTCTCGCGCCCGGGGCCGCGCCTGAGTGAGGGAGTAGTCTTGCTTGCTTCACTGCTACATCCCACGCGCGTGGGCGCGGATTTGACGCGGCAATCATCCGTGCAGCGCGTCGGCTCCGAATCAGATTCGTTGCGCGCGAAGCCCGCAAGCTAAGTTTCCCCCGCCCGAAGCCAGAGAGTCCTCGCCGACGATCTTCTATCGGGAAGCCGATCCTGACTGGATCGGTGATTGACCGCGGTGGCAATCTGCCTAAGAATACTCGCCCTATGACCAATCCTCTGTCACACAAGCGTTTGGCGGTAATCGGCGCAGGGAAGATGGGCGGCATTCTGCTGCGCGCATTTCTGAATCAAAAGCTGGTGTCGCCCGGACACGTGGCCGCGACCGTGCGGCACGCGGACCGTGCCGAAAAACTCAGCAAGGAGCTGGGCGTTCGCATTGGAACGGACAATCGCGCTGCGGTGCACGGCGCGGACGTGGTGCTGCTGGCAGTGAAGCCGATGCAGGTGGCCGAAGTGCTGCAGGAGATTCAAGCGGAGATGAAGGCCGGGAGCGTGCTGGTCTCCATTGCGGCTTCGGTGCCGACGAAATTTATCGAGCAGCACCTGGGGCGCGAAGTCGCGGTGGTGCGTGCCATGCCGAATACTCCATGCGCCATTGGGTACGGAATGACGGGAATCGCTCGCGGCAGCCATGCCAGCGCGGCGCATGTCGAGATGGCGAAGGCCATGTTTGAGGCTGTTGGGCGCGTCGTGGTGCTCGACGAAAAGCATATGGACGCGGTAACAGGACTTTCGGCGAGCGGCGCGGCGTTTGTGTACATTATCCTGGAGTCGCTGGCAGAAGGCGGGGTGAAAGTGGGGCTGCCGCGCGACGTGGCTACGCTACTCGCCGCCCAGACGATGCAAGGCGCTGCGCGAACCGTGCTGGAGACGGGCGATCATCCGGCGCTGCTGAAAGACGCCGTGACGACGCCGGCGGGCTGCACCATCGACGGCATCATGGAACTGGAAGACGGGAAAGTCCGCGTGACGCTGATCAAGGCGATCGTAAAGGCTACCGAGCGGGCGAAGGAATTGATGTTCGACGCGGTGTGAGCGGGAGAAATCTCCCGCTCCGCACCGTGACGACCGCGAACCCCTACAGGATTAGGTATCAGCTTAGAAATGGCGGCGACGTGTTTCTAGGCGATCGCGGTCTTATAGAGAGCGACGAGCTTCCCCCAGGCTTTTTCCGCGTCGGCCATGTTGTAAATCGGTCCCTGGGCGTCATGCGGCATATCCGAAACGCACCAGCCGTGCTTGGACGAATAGACTTCAATCTCCGCGGGCACTTTCGCAGCGGCGAAAGACTCTTTCAGCTTGTCCTTGGCGTCCGGTTGGCGCATGTCGTCGTTCGAAGCGATTCCAAAATACATTCGCGCCTTGATCTTTGGCGCGAGGAGGTGCGGGCTGTCGGGCTTGTCGGTCACCAAGCCGCCGCCGTGGAACGAGCCGCCGGCGCCAACGCGATTCGGCACTGCAGCGCAGGTCTTCACGACTAACGGTCCGCCCATGCAGTAGCCTTGCGTGCCAATTTTCTTGCCCTTGTTGACTTCCTTCTGCGCATCAAGAAACGCGACGAAGGCCACGGCATCTTTCTCCGCGTTGCCCGGGGCATTGATCGAAGCCATGAGCGGCATGATCTTTGGCATGTCCGTCTGAAAGTTGAAGGAGGAAACTTGCTCTTCCGGGATCACAGGCGCCTTGGCCACGCGATAGAAGGGATTCGGCACGAGCACCGAATAGCCTTCGGCAGCAATGCGCTTTCCAATGTCGCGCATCGTCGGGCGCAAGCCGAACGCATCCGGCCAGATGATGACACCCGGGTGCGAACCGGTGCTCGGATGAATGAACGCGGCGTCGCACATGCCGTCGGGTGTTTTGATAGTCACGTCAGTCTCGACAACGGGCATCGCGGCGGCCGATGCTGAGGTCGCCGCGGCGGCAATGCCAGCGGCCACCGACATGGCGATGAAGTTGCGCCGCGAAAGATCGCTGCTTACCTCGTCGCTTTGCTCGGAAAAATTCTTCTCATCGATCATAGGCTCACTCCTTTTTGTAGCGGCGGGCTTCCCAGTTTGGTTTGAACTTGCCTTTGCGCAAAGCAAGCTATGCCAGCCTTCTTCGACTGTCAAGCACGGATCTGCCGTGAAAAGTTTCACTCTACTTTGACATCGCAAGAGTGGATGAGGCTTGCGGCTTGTGTTAGGATGTGCGGCTCAGGACGATGCCCAGACAATACGTCCCCATTCTGATTTTTGCCTTTCTGGCGATGGCCTTTCCCGCCGTTACCCTGGTCCTTTTTAAATTCATACGGCCGGATTCGCGAGCGACGGGGGCGAAACTCAAGCCCTACGAGTGCGGCATTCCAGCGGAAGGCGACGCGCGCGGCCGCTACTCGGTGCGCTTCTATATCATCGCCATCCTATTTGTGATCTTCGACGTGGAGACGATTTTTCTGTTTCCCTGGGCGGTTTTATATTCCACGCACGAGGAAGGCTTCCGGCTTACGCCGCTGTATGGCCTGGCAAGCATGTTTGTCTTTCTCGGAATACTAATCGTCGGTTACGTATGGCTTTATCGTAAGGGCGCGCTGGAGTGGGTATAAACGAACAGCAAAGAGCACGGCTTTCCCGGCAGGATTTGGCAGCCGGGAATTTTTTTGCGCCGTTGCCTTGCGTTGTGGCGTGTGTTAGAAGTTACGGTTCGATTTGCACCGGATTTGTGCGTGTATGCGCTGAATTTTGGTGCTGCGAGGGCTTGGCATGAATGAAGCTTTTGCACTCCTTTCGAGCTCATGACCAACGATTCTGAGGAAAAGCAGCCGCCTCGTCCACCCGAGGCAGACAAGCCCGCGGCTCCTGCTGCACCTTCAGCTTCCCCTTCTGCTTCGGGCGGAACACCGCCGGGCGACGCGCCCGGCAAGCCTGCGGCTCCGTCTGCTCCCGCGGCGCCGGCGAAACCGCCGGCAGCGGCTGCTCCGCCGAAGCCCGCGGCGCCTGGGGCACCAGCGAAACCGCCTGGGCCACCGCCGCCTCCGAAGGAACCGCCGGCCAAGCCGATGCCACTCGATAACGATTTGGTGAAGCGCTACAAAGCGCGTTTTGGGGGCGGCATTGTGGAAGCCTGGCTCGACCGCAAACAGTCAATTCTCGTCGTCGCAGCGGACCGGCTGCTGGAGATTGCGCGCTACAGCCGCGACGAGGAAGGCTTCGATTTGCTTGTGGACCTTACAGCGGTGGATTGGCCCAAGCGCGAAAAACGGTTTGAGCTGGTGCTGATCCTCTACTCGTTTCCGAAGAATGAGCGCCTGCGCATCAAGGCGCTGGTTGGGGAAAACGAACCGGTGGCAAGCGTGGAGAGCATCTGGCCGACGGCCAATTGGCTGGAGCGCGAAGTCTACGACATGTTCGGCATCGTTTTTGACGGGCATTCAAATCTGAAGCGTTTGCTGCTGCCGGAAGAGTGGCAGGGCTATCCGCTGCGGAAGGACTACGACATTCTGCAGCAGGATGAGGCTTGGGTGCGCGAAAACCTGGGCATCGAGAGCGGGCAATAGTTTTCATGGCAGACCGATACAACAATGTTGGTGGAGCGGCCGGCGGCGTGAACGTCGAGACCACAGTTCTTGGCGCGGACGAAATCATCCTCAACATGGGGCCGCAGCACCCCTCCACGCACGGCGTGCTGCGCGTGAAGTTGCGCCTGGATGGCGAGAAGGTGGTCGGTTCGGAATGCGTGATCGGCTACCTGCATCGCGGCGTCGAGAAGATTGCGGAGCATCGCAGCTACCAGCAGTTCGCGCCGTATGTGGACCGCATGGATTATGTGGCGGCGGTCTCGAATGGCCTGGGCTACTGCGAGGCGGTCGAAAAGCTGATGCAAGTGGAAGCGCCGCCGCGGGCGCGCGTGATTCGCACGATTCTCACCGAATTGCAGCGGATCGCGAGCCATCTATTTTGGCTCGGCACGCACGCTCTCGATATCGGCGCGCTTACGCCACTGTTTTATTGCCTGCGCGAACGCGAAGAGATCCTGAAAATTTTCGAGAAGTATTGCGGCGCGAGGCTGACGACGCATGCCTTCCGCATCGGCGGCCTGCAATACGAAGCGTACGATGAGCTGGAAAAAGACGTCGAACGATTCTGCAAGGATTTCGACAAGCGCGTCGACGAATACGAATCGCTGCTCACGGAAAATCGCATCTGGGTGGGCCGCACGAAAGGCATCGGAATTCTGACCGCGGAAGCCGCTATTGCCATGGGCGTTACCGGCCCCGTGCTGCGCGCGAGCGGAGTGGAGTGGGATATTCGCAAGGCGATGCCGTATGCGGCCTACGATCAATACGAGTTCAGCATACCGACAAGGAAAAACGGCGACACGTACGACCGTTATCTGGTGCGTATGGAAGAGATGCGGCAATCGCGCAAGATCTGCCTGCAAGCGATTGAGAATATTCCGGCCGGACCGATTCTCGGCAAGGTGGGGAAAGTGCTGAAGCCGCCGCCGGGAGAGGTCTATCACTCGATCGAAGCGCCGAAAGGCGAACTGGGTTACTACATCGTGAGCGACGGCACGACGCAGCCCTACCGCGTTCGGATTCGGCCGCCGTCACTGATTAATTTGGAAGCGCTGGATCAGATGATCCGCGGGCATCTGGTGGCGGACGTGGTAGCCATCATCGGGACGCTCGACATTGTGCTGGGAGAGGTCGATCGCTGATGAACTTGAACGCGATCATTCCTTACATTCTTCCTGTGCTGTTTGCGCTGGTGATTGTGGCGCTGCTGCCGCTTGTGGCGGGCTACATCGTGCTGGTGGAACGCAAGGTGATGGCGGACATGCAGGTCCGCCTCGGACCGATGCGTGTTGGTCCGCACGGATTGCTCCAGCCAATTGCCGACGCCGTCAAACTGCTGCTCAAGGAAGACATCATCCCGGAGAGCGCGGACAAGCTGGTGTTCTGGGGCGCGCCGCTCATTTCAGTAACTGCTGCAATGCTGGCATTGGCGGCCGTGCCGATCGGTCCCTTCTTTCAGATTGCCGACCTGAACATCGGCCTGCTTTTTATCCTCGGCATCAGCTCGCTTGGAATCTTCGGAATCGTGCTCGGCGGCTGGGCTTCGAACAGCCACTATTCGCTGATGGGAGCGCTGCGGAGCGCGGCGCAACTGGTGAGCTACGAGACTTCAGCCGGAATGGCCATTGTGGGCGCACTGCTGCTAGCGGGGACGCTCTCGACGCGCGGAATCGTGCAGGAACAATCGGATACCGGCTGGTGGTTCATCTTTGTCGCGCCGGTGGGATTTTTCATTTATCTGGTTGCGTCGATCGCGGAAACCAATCGCGCTCCGTTCGATATGCCCGAAGCGGAATCGGAACTCGTGGCCGGGTACATGACCGAATACAGCGGCTTTCGCTGGGCGCTCTATTTCCTGGCCGAATACACAAATATGGTCGTGGTGGCGTCCATCGCTACAACCCTGTTTCTGGGCGGCTGGATGCGGCCCTTTGCGAATACGCGCGCATTCAATTTCCTCGATTACTTGCCGCCGCTGCTGATGCTTTGGGTGGCCGGATATTGCTTCCGGCGCACGCCGAAGCAGCCCGTGCAGGTGCAGAAGATGTTCATGGCCGCAGTGGGATTGCTCTGCATCGTGGTGGCGCTGGTGCTGATCATGCCGATGGCCGTACCGCGCGACTCTTTTCTGGCCACCTCGAAACCCGGCATACACGGAGCATTCTGGTTCCTGTTCAAGGTTGCCGCGTACATCTACGTGTTCATGTGGCTGCGGTTCACGTTTCCGCGATATCGGTTCGATCAATTAATGCGGCTGGGCTGGCAATTCCTGGTGCCGCTTTCGATCGTGAACGTGATGATGATCGGCCTGGCTCTCGCGCTGCATCGCCAATTTGGCTGGCCGAATTGGATTTCGTTTCCCCTGTGTATCGTGCTGACGCTGATAGCGGGTGGCTTTCTTTTGGCGACGGGTGAGAAACACGAACATCCGTTCGTCGGCCAAGAGGAAGAAGAACAAAAGGAGAAGACGCGCGTCCATGCTTGATCAGGCCGTCTTCTACTTCTTCGCGGCGCTGGCAATCGTTTCGGCGATTCTGGTGGTGACGCGGCGAAACGCTGTGCAGAGCGCGATTTTTCTGGTGACGGCTCTGCTCGCGACGGCGGGAATCTTCCTGAACCTGAACGCGGAATTTGTCTTTATCGTGCAGGTGATCCTCTACGCGGGCGGGATCATGGTGCTGTTTGTTTTCGTGATCATGCTCGTGAACCTGGACGTGGCGTTGCATCAGGTGCAGTTCAACCGGCAGTGGTTTGTGGCGTTGATTATCTCGGCGGTACTGGCGGCGCAGGTGGCCGCAGCGATTGCGGTCAGCAGGCACTCGCTATACACCATGCCGGCGGCGGCCCCGGAAACACTCGAACCGAATACCGAGCGCGTGGCTTTTTATTTATTCCATACCTATATGCTGCCTTTTGAGCTTGCCTCGATCCTGTTGCTGGTGGCCATGGTTGGCGCTGTGGTTATGGCCAAAAAGAGGGTGTGAGTGATGGTCCCGATCGGACATTACATCTTTCTAAGCGCGGCCCTGCTGGCCATCGGCATCGTCGGCATCGTGACGCGGCGCAACGTGATCATCATCCTAATGTCCGTTGAATTGATCCTGAACGCCGTGAACATCAATCTGGTGGCTTTCTCGCGGCTGGTGGGCTCGGTGGAAGGGCAGATCTTCGCCATCTTTATTATTACCGATGCCGCGGCAGAGGCGGCCGTGGGATTGGGGATCATCATCGCCTTCTTCCGCAATCGCGAAACGGTATTGGCTGACGAAATGGATATTCTCAAATGGTAAGTGGCAGGGAAGCGGTGGCTCGAGGATTCGCGTATGCCGACTGAATTCTTTCTGCGAAGCATCTGGCTGATCCCGCTGTTTCCGCTGGCGGGCGCGGCGACGATGTTTTTGATTGGGCGACGCCTTTCGAACGGGGCGGTGAGCGCGGTCGGTGTAGGGAGCGTCGGGCTGTCGATGATCTTCGCTTTTGGGGCCATCGTGCAGTTGATTGCGCGAGAACCGGTACAGCGCGTGGTGGAGATTATCCTGTTCGATTGGGTGCCCGCCGGCGCAATGCACACGATGTCCGGCCGCCTGGTGAACTTCAACGCGCAATGGGCCATGCTGCTCGATCCGCTTTCGGCGGTGATGCTGGGCGTGGTGACGGGCGTCGGCTTTCTCATTCACGTTTATTCCACCGGCTATATGGCACACGAGGGCGGCTATTACCGCTTCTTCGGGTATCTGAATCTGTTCATGTTTTCCATGCTGGTGTTGGTGCTGGGGAATAATCTGCTGTTGCTTTTCGTCGGCTGGGAAGGCGTGGGACTGTGCAGTTATCTGCTGATCGGATTTTATTTCCTGCGCAAGTCCGCATCGGACGCGGGTAAGAAAGCGTTCATCGTCAATCGGATCGGCGACGCGGGCTTCGTTCTCGGGCTGTTGCTTCTGCTGAATGCGATTGGCACGCTGCGCTTCACGGAGATCGGTCCGGCCATCGAGGCGGGCGGATTCACGGTGGGCAATGGCGTGATGACCGCGATTGCGCTGCTGCTTTTCGTGGGCGCGACGGGGAAGTCGGCACAGATTCCGCTGTACGTGTGGCTGCCGGACGCGATGGAAGGGCCCACGCCGGTGAGCGCGCTGATTCATGCGGCGACCATGGTGACCGCTGGCGTGTATATGATCACGCGCATGAATGTGGTCTTTCAGCTTGCGCCAGTGGCTTTAGCCGCGGTGGCGACGGTTGGCGCGGTGACGGCAATTTATGCCGCGAGCATGGGCCTCGTGCAACACGACATCAAGCGCGTGTTGGCTTACTCGACAGTTAGCCAGCTTGGGTACATGTTTCTGGCGCTGGGCGTGGGCGCGTTCACGGCGGGAATTTTTCACCTGATGACGCACGCGTTCTTCAAGGCGCTACTCTTCCTTGGTTCCGGCAGCGTGATCCACGCGCTCGGCGGCGAACAGGACATGCGCAAGATGGGCGGGCTGTGGAGGAAAATCCCCATTACGGCGTGGACGTTTTTGCTGGCCACGATCGCGATTTCCGGAATTCCTCCGCTGGCCGGATTCGTAAGCAAAGACGCGATTCTGGCGGCTTCGTTCAACGCGCGGCCATTGCTTTGGGGAATCGGGTTCGTGACGGCGGGAATGACGGCGTTCTACATGTTCCGTCTGGTGTTTCTGACGTTTTTCGGCGAATCGCGCGTTCCTCACGATGTGGAGCATCACATTCACGAATCGCCGCGCTCGATGACCGTGCCGCTGATGATTTTGGCGCTGCTTTCAGTGGTGGGCGGATGGATCGGCTGGCCGGAATCTTTGTGGGGCAGCGATTACTTTGCGAAGTTCCTGGATCCGGTGATCGCGCGGCATGCGGAAGTGGTGGCCGCAGTTCCAGAGGCAACACAGCGTATGACGGAGTGGGGCTTGATGGGCATATCGGTGCTGGTGGCGGTGATCGGCATCGGCTTGGCGTGGTTTTTCTATCTGCGGCGGCCCACGATACCCGGAACGCTCGCGCAGAAATCGGGCGGGCTGTACCGATTGGTGTACAACAAGTATTACGTGGACCAGATCTATGACGCGATGTTTGTGAACCGCTCGAAGGATTTGGGTACCACGCTGGGCGCGTTTGACCGTGGCGTGATCGATGGCCTGCTCGTGAATGGTGCGGGATGGGTGACGCGCGCGTTCTCGAGCATTTCGATGGTGTGGGATAAATGGATCATCGATGGACTTGTGAATCTGGCGGCGCGCATCGTGTGGATTTTCAGCTATCCGGTAAGGATGATTCAGAGCGGACGCGTTTCGAATTACGCGCTGCTGATTGTTTTGGGCGTGCTGGTCTTTTTGGGCTATTACCTGCGGGTGACCGGCGTAACGCTGCACAGCGTGCTGCACTAGCTGCACTAGAAGGCGAGGGAGAACGCAAGTGAACCAAAGTCACATCCTGAGCTGGATTCTGTTCACGCCGCTCATCGGTGCCATGGTGCTGCTTTTTATGCCGCGCGAATGGGATAACGCGCAACGCGTGGTCGGGAACGTATTCGGAATGCTCGGCCTGGTTGTCTCGCTGCCACTGATCTGGCGATTTCAGATCGGAACGCCGGGCTATCAGTTCCGCGAAACTTACGACTGGATTCCTTCCATCGGCGCGCACTATTCGCTGGGAATCGACGGCATCAGCTTTCTTCTGGTGATGCTGACCACGCTTCTGGGCGCGATTTCGATTCTATCGTCGTGGAGCGCGATTCAGAACCGCAAGAAGGAATACTACATTCTGTTCCTGCTTCTGCAGACGGGCATGCTGGGCGTCTTCATGTCGCTCGATTTCTTTTTGTTCTACCTGTTCTGGGAAGTGATGCTCGTTCCGATGTACTTCCTGATCGGCGTGTGGGGCAGCGACCGCCGGCTCTATGCGGCGATCAAATTTTTCCTGTATACCCTGGCCGGATCGGTGCTGATGCTGCTGGCGATTCTGGCGCTTTACTATCGCGCGCATGAAGTGGCGGGGGCTGGAGCCGCTTACACGTTTGACATTCCTACGCTATTGGGTGCGGTACCGCAATTTTCGACCGCCTTGCAGCGGCTGTTGTTCTGGGGCTTCTTCTTTGCCTTTGCCATCAAGGTGCCGATGTTTCCGTTTCACACATGGCTTCCCGATGCACACACCGAGGCTCCCACGGCAGGTTCGGTAATCCTGGCAGGCGTGCTGCTGAAGATGGGCACATACGGATTCATCCGCTTCTCGCTGCCTCTTTTGCCCACCGACGCCGTAGCGCGGCAGCACATCGTCACCATCCTGATGGTGCTTTCGATTATTGGCATCATCTACGGCGCGCTCGTTTGCATGATGCAAAAAGACATGAAGAAGCTCGTCGCTTACAGCTCGGTCAGCCACCTGGGCTTCTGCACGCTGGGGATTTTCGCCCTGAATCCGCACGGCCTTTCCGGCAGCGTCATCCAGCAGATCAACCACGGAATTTCCACCGGCGCGCTCTTCTTGCTTATCGGCGTGCTGTACGAAAGGCGGCATACGCGGCTGATTTCGGAGTTTGGCGGGCTTTCGACGCCCATGCCGAATTTCGCGGCAATCTACCTGATTGCCACGCTGAGTTCGCTGGGCTTGCCGCTGCTTAACGGCTTCATCGGCGAATTCACGATCCTGAGCGGCGTTTTTCAGGTGAGCTTGCGCTGGACGGCCTGGGCCGTGATTGGCATTGTGCTGGGCGCCGCGTATCTTTTGTGGCTCTATCAGCGCGTGATGTTCGGGCCGGTTACGAATCCCGTCAACGAGCACCTGTCTGATTTGAATATGCGCGAATACGCGACCCTGGTGCCGTTGGTGCTGCTCGCGTTCTGGATCGGCATTTACCCCAAGCCGCTATTTCGCGTTCTGGACGCTCCGGTGCGGCAGATCGTGGAGCAGGTGAATCCAAACTATTACAATTCTGCGACCGCACAGCGCTGGGGCGAAAAACCTCCGGCTGCGATCGTGACGGCAACCGCTCCGGCCAAGCCCGATTCGGCGAAAGCTGAAAAGCCGGTGAATCCAGCAGTAGTCGCCGCGGCTTCCGCGTCTACGGCGGCGAACACTGCGGAGAACCGCTAAGCGCATGGATACTGCCGCATTTCGCCACGATTTCTTCCTGATCCTGCCCGAGGTGGAGCTCGCGCTTTTCGGCCTGGCGATTCTGCTTTTCGACTTCATGCTGGGCGTAAAGGACAAAGCCGGCAACGCCGTCTTTGCCATGCTGGGCGTGATCTTCAGCGGCATCTCGCTTTACAGGTTGCGGTCATTCGGCCCGGAAGCGGTGGGCGGTTTCAACAGCTCAATTGTGGTTGACCCGTTTTTCCTGTTTTTCGGGATGATCTTTCTGATCGCCACGGCGCTGGTGATTCTGCTTTCGGTACGCTACCTGCAAATCGAAAATGAACATCACGGCGAATATTACGCGCTGCTTCTATTTGCCACCGTGGGAATGATGTTCATGGCCTCGGGCTACGACCTGATCGTGCAGTTTCTGGGCCTGGAGACCATGGCGATCAGTTTCTACATTCTCGTGGGCTTTCTGCGCCATCAGCGGCGTTCGAATGAAGCTGCCGTGAAGTATCTGCTGCTGGGAGCATTCAGTTCGGGGCTGCTGGCGTATGGCTTTTCGCTATTGTATGGAATCAGCGCTATGGCGCAAATCAATGGCCCTCTGGGATTGCCGCTGCAGGTTCCGCGCACGAATATTGACGTGATACGCACCGCACTCGAGCTGCGGGGACCAACCGACTTGCTGGTAATTCTGGCTATCGTGACCGTGGCGGCGGGACTTTTCTTCAAGGTGGCGGCGGTGCCGTTCCACCAGTGGGCGCCGGACGTTTACGAAGGCGCTCCGACCACGGTCACGGCTTACGTGAGCGTGGCTTCGAAAACAGCAAGTTTCGCGCTGCTGTTGCGGCTGTTCCTTTATGCCTTCTGGCCGGTGCGCGTGAACTGGGTGGAAATCATCGCGGCGGTGGCGATCGCATCGCTTACGCTCGGCAATTTCGCCGCGATCACACAGACCAACGTCAAACGCCTGCTCGCTTATTCTTCGATCTCGCACGTTGGCTATATTCTGCTGGGCCTGGTAGCGGCGATGAGCGGGCCCGAAGGCAATGAGACCGGGCTGAAGGGGATTGCCTTCTATCTTTTCGTCTATGCGTTCATGACCATCGGCGCTTTCGCCATCATTATTGTGCTGCGGCGGCAAGGCTTGATTGGCGACGAGCTCGACGACCTGAACGGTCTCTACCAGCGCAGCCCCGCATCGGCGGTGCTGTTGCTCATCTTTATGCTTTCGCTGGCGGGAATTCCGCCGCTGGCGGGATTTGTGGGCAAGTATTACATCTTGCTCTCGTTGATCGAGACGGGACATTATTATCTGGCGCTGTTTGGCGCGCTCTATATCGTGCCGGCTCTTTATTATTATTTCCGCATCGTGGCGCATGCGTGGCTGCGCGAGCCGGCCGGCGAGGTGCGCACGCGGGTGACGCCTGGGCAGTCGGTGGCGCTGGCCGTGATGTGTTTCGTCACGGTGATTGCCGGCATTTATCCCGAGCCATTCATTCGTCTGGCAACTTATTCGTTGACCTTGCCGTCCGTACTCTTTGCCCGATAACAATCGAGATTCGAAGACTCCCCCCGCGCCACGGCGTGATGCAGACGGGTTTGCCCGTCAGCTTGGGAACGTCATGGACCTGCCGTTTGTGCTGGTCGGCAGCTTGGTGATCGGCGCGGGGTTAGGCTATCTCCTGGACAAGCGCTTTGGCACTTCGCCCATTTTGACTTTGATCCTCGGATTACTCGGATTCGCCGGCGGAATATTTGAAGTAATCCGGCGGCTTTCGGTAAGGCGCCCTACTGGAAAACAGTAAGATGGCCGGTGAGGCATTTGGAACGGCAGCGCTGCGCCGGATCGAATGGTTGACGCTGGTGCTGGGCGGTGCTGGTGCGGCCTGGGCCGGGTGGCGCTGGGGATGGCGTGGGAGCGCGGGGCTGGCCATCGGGGCAGTGGTTTCGTGGATCAATTTTCGCTGGCTGAAGGGCAGCGTGCAGGCGTTTGGCCGATCCGCGACGGCACAGGCGGGTTCGCAGAACGTGCGTGTACCGGTGGGCGCGTATATTAAATTCTTTGCGCGCTTCGCTTTGCTGCTCGGAATTCTCTATGTTATTCTCACGCGTTCGTGGCTGCCGATGATCCCCGTGCTTACGGGACTTTTTGCGTCGGCCGCTGCGGTGGTCTTGGCCCTGGTGTACGAGTTGGTGTCGAGCGGCGTGCACCAAAACGCAAGCGGCTCCTAGTAAATCGGCCGAGGCTGCGGATCATTAACTCGGAAGGACAATGGAAGAGAGCATCCTGGGAATCACGAAACTGGTGAATGCGGTTTTCGGCAAACTGGCATTGGCGCTGTTAACCGCTCTTCACATCAAGCCCGGCAATCCCGAATATCCCATCCCCAACCATGTTGCCATGGAGTTTCTGGTGTTTCTCCTGGCCGTCGTGTTTTTCCTGTGGCTGAGGGCGCGGCTTTCGGTGGAAAATCCCGGCGGCACGCAGCAGGTGATGGAGCTTCTGCTGCGCAATCCGATGTCGCTCGGCGTCGCCGACCTGCTCGAAAACAATATCGGCCACGGTGCAATGAAGTATCTGCCGGTTATCGGGAGCGTCGGCCTTTTCGTGTTGTTCTCGAACCTCATCAGCGTCGTGCCGGGGCTGGCTTCGCCCACGGCTGAGGTTTCCGTCCCGTTGGGTTGCGCCATCGTTGTGTTTCTCTATTACCACTGGTCGGGACTGAAAAAGCAGGGCCCATTGCATTACGGCAAGCATTTCCTGGGACCGAACCTGGCTCTTTCGCCGCTCATGGTGATTGTAGAAACGTTCAGCCATCTGGCGCGGCTGCTGTCGCTCACCGTTCGTCTTTGGGTGAATATGATGGTGAGCGAGCTGCTTTATGGGATTTTCCTGGGGCTGACGCTTGCCCTATTCGTTTTCGTGGAGAGGCTCAACGCCTTGGGATACATCCTGGCTCCGGTACCGCTTCTGGCGCCGGTAATTTTCATCATTTTGCATATCTTCGTGGCGTTCGTGCAGGCATTCGTTTTTACGATTCTGCCGGTCATCTATCTGGCCGGAGCGGTTTCCGAAGCGCACTAAACTAGTTTTATAACGGCATCATCATTCGCCGTCTTGCGTGAGCCCGGCTGCACGAGGATGTCGGGAACCACCTCCGAGCGGCCATTTCATAACCTAAGGAGAATCGTCACGATGAGAAAGCTCGCTATAGGGCTGCTAGTGGCTATCGCTTTTTTCCTGATTGCTCCGGCTGCATTCGCTCAAGGCGGAGATCAGGGAGCAGCGCAGGCAACTAACTGGGTGGCCATCACTTCGGGGTTCGCCATGGCCATCGCCTCGGGCGCTTGCGGTATACGCTCAGGGCCGTGCGTCTGCGGCAGCTTCAGAAGGCATGGCACGCAATCCCGGCGCCGCCGGGGTGATTCAAAACATGCTCATTCTGGCCCTGGTGCTGATCGAATCGATGGCGCTGTACACCTTCGCCATCATCTTTATTAAAGTTAAATAACCAACTAGATCGAGTTAGTTCGGGCCCGCGGGTTGCGAAAGCGCTCCGCGGGCTTTTTGTTTTTCGCGTGAACGCCGCCAAAAGGCGTACGCGGGCCATCAAGAAAAAGCCCCAGCCTTTGCGATTTCTTTTAGCGCGCGAACGGCACTCGCGCTGAAGGCGCAAAGGCTGGGCTACACGCTTGGTCGTAGTTAGCGGAATTGCTTACCGGCCGGGGAGGGAGAGGGCCGCTTGGGTGGCGAGGGCCATGACTCGGCCGGGGAACAAACCGAGGTAGAAGGTTCCGGCGGCGGCGATCGAGAGAACGAACGTTACGGCCCACGGCATCGGCACGGGCGGCCAGGTCTGGTTGGGCTCGCGCATATACATCACCACGATCACCCGCAGATAATAAAACGCGGCGATGACGGTGTTGATCGCCAGCAGAACAGCGAGCCAGATCAAGCGCGACGCAAGGGCCGCATGGAAGATGTAGAACTTGCCGAGGAATCCTGCCGTCACCGGAAGCCCCAGCAGCGAGAGCAGAAACAGCGCAAAACACGCCGCAGCGACGGGCTGGCGCATAGCCAGTCCGCGGAAATCATCGATATCCATGTGGCGTTCGGATTCGCCACCGAGCTGAGAAACCAAAATGAACGCGCCAAGTTTCATGAGCGCGTAGACGGTGAGGTAATAGAGCACGGCGGCTACGCCCAGCTCCACCTGATCGGAAGCCGCCGCTGCTGCCAGCGCGACGAGAATATACCCGGCATGCGAAATGGAGCTGTAGGCCAGCATCCTTTTGACGTTGTGTTGCGCGATTGCCGCCAGATTGCCCAGGAACATCGTTAGCGCTGCGGATATCCACAGCGCCCAGAACCAGAACGTACCCGCCGCCGAGACGCTCGCCAGAATGCGCAGCAGCAGCGCGAACGCTGCAGCTTTCGGCCCGGAAGCCATCAGCGCAGTGACCGGAGCGGGCGCGCCTTCATAGACGTCCGGAGTCCAGAGCTGAAACGGAGCGACGGCAACTTTGAAGGCGAGGCCGACGAGCATAAGTGCCAACCCCAGATCGAGGAGACGTTCGCCGCCGGCTGTCGTGGGAAAAGTCATGCGCACAAGCTGAGTAGTACCTGTGGCGCCGTAAGTAAGAGCAATTCCGTACAGAAAAAAGGCGGTAGCGAAAGAGCCCAGCAGGAAATATTTCAGGGCCGATTCGTTCGATCGCGGGGAGTCCCGACGGTAGCTGGCCAGGATGTAGGTGGAAATGGAGCTGGTTTCGAGGGCAACGAAGGCGGTCATGAGTTCGGCGGCGCTGGACATCACGCACATGCCCACGGTGGCGAAAAGAATGAGCGCATAGTATTCGCCGTGCTGGATGTGTTCGCGGTCGAGATAATCGACCGAGCCGATGATCACCAGGAACGCGACCGCTTCGACCACGACGTGCACGAAAACGCTGAAGCCATCAATGCGCAGCAAACCTGAAAATGCCGTGCCGGGAAGCATCGCCGGATAGATCGTGGAGACGAGCGCCAATCCGCTCCCGAGCGCGGCCAGGCTGACGAGCACGTTCCGGCGGGCGCGCGTGAGTAGCGGCTCGATCAGCATGAGCACGATGCCCGAAACGGACAAAATGATCTCCGGCATCACGCGGAGGATGTCTTCTCGCGGAGGAAACATTAGCGGACGCCACCTGGGATGGCAGGGCGAGCCGAATTGAGCGCCGCTCGGGCGTTGTAAATCTGCGGCCGTTGCATGAGCACGAATACGTTGCGGGTGGAAGCTTCCGTGCGTCGCGTGAAGCTCACGGAGCCGATGCCCATCCACAGAATGAGCGCGGCCATGGCGACCAGAACTATGCGTTCGCGGCGGTCGGCATCATGCAGCGTGCGGTTTTTATCCTCCGTTACTTCGCCGAAGAAAACGCGCTGGTAGGCCCACAGCAGGTAAATGGCGGAAAGAATGATGCCGATCGCTGCGTAAGAGGACCAGTTCACGTGGCGCACAAAGGTGCCCGCCAAAATCAGGAACTCGCCGATGAATCCATTCAGCATGGGAAGCCCCGCCGAGGACAACGACACAAACAGAAAGAAAGCTGCGATGACCGGCAGCGGAGTGGCGAGGCCGCCGTATTCTCGAATCAGGTGCGTGTGCCGGCGGTCATAGAGCATTCCGACCAGCACGAAAAGCGCGCCGGTGGACACTCCGTGGTTCAGCATCTGATACAAGGCGCCCTGAACCGCCGTGGGATCGAAGGCGAACAGCCCGAGCACCACAAATCCAAGGTGGCTAACGGAGGAGTAGGCAACCAGACGCTTGAGGTCGGTCTGCACCATGGCCACGAGAGCGCCATAAATAATGCCGATGATGGCCAGAACGGCGACGTAGGGAGCGAAACGGTGAGCCGCTTCGGGGAAGAGCGGCAAGCAGAAACGCAGCATTCCGTACGTACCCATCTTCAGCAGCACGCCGGCAAGCATCACGGAGCCTGCTGTGGGCGCTTCGGTATGCGCGTCGGGAAGCCAGGTGTGCAGCGGGAAAAGCGGCACCTTGATAGCAAACGCCAGGAAAAAAGCGGCGAAAAGAAGCTGCTCGGTACGCAGAGAGAGAACCACCTGGCCGCTTACGAGCATGTTCTGGATCTGCGGCAAATCGAAGGAGCCGCTCAGCTCGTAGAGCCAGATCATGGCTACGAGCATCAGAATCGATCCCAACATCGTGTACAGAATGAATTTGACCGCGGCATAAATGCGCCGTTCGTGGCCCCAGATTCCGATCAGAAAATACATCGGGATCAGCATCACCTCCCAGAACAGGAAAAATTCGAACAGATCGAGCGAAACAAAAACGCCGATGACGCCGGTTTCGAGCACGAGCAGGCTGATGAAAAAGCCGCGCACCCGTTGCTCGATGGATTTCCAGGACGCCAGGATGGCGATAGGCGTCAGGAAAGTGGTGAGCAGGACGAGAAATAAGCTGATGCCGTCAACTCCGAGGTGATAGTGGATGGGCGGCGAAGGAATCCAGTTGTGGAGTTCCACGAACTGGTAATCCGCCGAATTCGGGACGAAGCCCCGGAGCAGTAGGAGCGAAAGCGCGAATTCGAAAAGCGATATGGCCAGCGCGATACGGCGAATCCACTCACGATCATCGGGCCGCAGCATGAAAAGCGCAAGCGTTCCCGCGAGCGGAAGGAAGGTCAAGACACTGAGCAAATAGGAACCGCGCATTCTAGCGCGCCATCCAGGCGAGCAGGGTCGTAAGCAATACGGCTCCCAGAATTACCCAAGCCGCGTAGCTCCGTGTGTTGCCGGAATTGAGATGCCTCAGGCGGTCGCCAACTTCGCCGGTTTCGTGAGCGACGCCATTGACGAGGCCGTCGATGGTTTCTTCATCGACGGTGTGCCAGAGGAAATTAGTCGAGATCCACAGAAGGGGCCGCACGATTGTGGCGGCGTAAAGTTCATCGATGAAATACTTGCCGACAAGCAGCCGGTAGAGCGCATGGAATCTTTCGGCGAGGCGCCTGGGCGTTTCCGGGCTGCGTAGATACAGCCACCAGGCAAGCAGAAATCCGATGAATGCGGCGATGACAGGAGGCCCGAAAACAGTGGCGATCAATTGGCCGCTGCCGGTGTAGGGTTCGGTGGAACTGGATGTTTCGCCAGCCGCAAAAACCGGCTTCACAAAGTTATCGAAATAATTGAGGCCGCCCACCAGATGCGGAGCCGCCCACCAGCCGCCCACCAGCGAAAGCAACGCGAGCACCGCGAGCGGGATGATCATGACGCGCGGCGATTCGTGCACGTGTGTTTTCTTCGTATCAAAACGCGGCGCGCCATGAAAAGTCAAAAAGAGAAGCCGGAACATGTAAAGAGCGGTGAGGCCCGTGGTGAATACGCCCAGCGCGTAAATTACCGGATTGGCATACGGACCAGTACGCGCGGCGAGCAAAATCTCCTCCTTGCTGAAAAAACCGGAAAAGCCTGGCGTGCCGGAAATAGCCAGCGTAGCGACAAACATGGTGCTATAGGTCCACGGGATCATTCGGCGCAGGCCACCCATGCGGCGCATATCCTGTTCGCCGCTCATGGCGTGCATCACGCTGCCGGCGCCCAGAAAAAGCAACGCCTTGAAGAAAGCGTGCGTCATCAGATGAAACATTCCGGCGCCGAAGGCTCCCACACCGCAAGCCAGAAACATGTAACCCAATTGGCTTATGGTGGAGTAGGCGAGCGTCCGCTTGATATCGGTTTGTACGACCGCGATGGTGGCAGCGAAAAGCGCCGTCGCGCAGCCGATCACGGCTACGGCAAACATCGCCACCGGCGCATGGATGAAGATCGCGTTCGAGCGCGCCACCATGTACACGCCCGCGGCCACCATGGTTGCGGCATGGATCAGCGCGCTGACGGGCGTGGGGCCTTCCATGGCGTCCGGCAGCCAAACGTAAAGCGGGATCTGCGCGGATTTGCCGGTGGCACCGGCGAGCAGCAGCAGCGCGATCGCTGTGAGAACGCCGTGACCGGACGTCTCGACGGGCAGTCCCGCAGCATCATGAAAAATAGGCGCGAAGTCGAGCGTGCCAAATTGGCGAAAGAGCAAAAATAATCCCAGCAGGAAACCGAAATCGCCGACGCGGTTTACCCAGAACGCTTTGTTGCCGGCATCCGTGGCAGTCTTTTTCAAGAACCAGAAGCCGATCAGCAGGTAACTGCAGAGGCCGACGCCTTCCCACCCGACAAACATCAGCACATAGTTTGCAGCCAACACGAGTGTCAGCATGAAAAACATGAAGAGGTTCAGGTAGGAGAAAAACCGGCGATAGCCGGGATCGTCGGCCATGTAGCCGACGGAATAAAGATGGATCAGCCAGCCGACGCCGGTTACGACAAGCAGCATGATCAGCGTGAGCTGATCGAGCTGCAGGGCAAAATTAGCGCGGAAGCTGCCTGCCTCAATCCATGTGAAATACGACCGCGTCCAGGGAATCTGCTCCGCATGCAGCCTGAGGAATTCGCGTACGACTTCGAGGACGGCAAGGAAGGAGAGCCCGGTGCTGCCCAGAGCGACAGCATTGACCGCACCGCGCGGCCAGCGCGCGCCCAAAATGCCATTGAGCGCGGCGCCCAGCAAGGGCAGCAGCGGAATGATCCACAGGTGCTCGAGTATCAGCATTCCGGCTCTACAGCTTCAGGAGATTAATGCGTTCGATGTTGAGCGATTGCCGGTTCCGCGCGATCACGATTACGATGGCCAAGCCCACGGCCGCTTCCGCTGCCGCCACCACGATTACAAAAAACACGAAAACTTGCCCCTGCAATTGCCCCAGAGCCCGCGCAAAGGCGATGAACGCAAGGTTTACCGCGTTGAGCATCAGTTCGATGGACATAAAAATGGTGACGATGTTGCGCTTGAAAACAAAGCCGATTACCCCGAGGCCAAAAATCACGGCGCTAAGAATAAGGTAATAGGAAATGGGCACCAACGTTTCTCTCCTTACCTTCTGCCGATTGGAGCAGTCGTTTCGCGAATCTATTGTTGCGCGCGCTGGGCGGGCGTCCCTTCACTGCGCTGGGCCAGCACGAGCGCTCCAAGAATGGCGATGAGAATCAAAATAGACGTCAATTCAAACGGGAACACAAAATCCTGGAACAAAAGCATCGATAGACCTCGCGTCGCGCCGTCGGCCGCCGGCTGTGCCGTCATCGACAAGGTCGCGGTGCCAACCTGATAAGCAAGCTCGATCAACAGGAAGATCGCCAGCGGCACGCCCACATAACGCGCCATGCGGCTCATATTGGTGCGCTCTTCGGCGCCGGCATTGAGCAGCATGATCACAAATACAAACAGCACCATGATCGCGCCTGCATAGACGATTATCTGCACGGCCGCGATGAATTCCGATTCGAGAAGCAGGAAAAGCCCGGCCAGCGCAATCATAACGGTGATCAGTGAGATGGCGCTGTGGATCGGCTCGCGTTGCAGGATCACGCTCACCGCCCCCGCGACCGCGATGGCCGCCAGAATCAGGAAGACCACCAGTTGAGGCGTCATCTGTGCATCACCAGGGCAAGGCTCGTCAGGACCACATTCAAGAGGGCTACGGGAAACAAGACCTTCCACCCGAAGCCCATCAGTTGATCGTAGCGAAAACGCGGCAGCGTCCAGCGCACCCAAACATAGACAAAGAGCACGAAGAGCACCTTGGCCAGAAACCAGAACGGCCCCTGAACGTAATCGATTACGCCCGGCTGCGAGCACAGAAACGATAGCGTACCGAGGAGCAGTCCCATCACCGGCAAAACAATGCGTGCGAATGACCTGTGACGAAGGCCATCGAGAATCAAGGCCACTCCGGAGGCGGCCAAGACGGCAGCCGGGATATAGCGGGTCCAGTCCATACCCGGCGTGTGGGGAAAAGGCGAAAGCCAGCCACCCAGGAAGAGAATAGAAGCCAGACACGCGACCGTAATCATGCTGGCATACTCACCCATAAAGAACATGGCGAATTTAAAGCTGGAATATTCCGTATGGTAACCGGCCACGATTTCCGATTCGGCTTCGGCAAGGTCAAAAGGAGCGCGATTGGTTTCGGCGATGGCAGCAATGAAATAACAGAAAAATCCCAGGATCTGCGGAAGAATCGGGTTCAGCAGATTCCATTGTGGCAAGTAACCCCAGGTGAAACCGTCCTGCCGCACGATCAACTCGCTTAAATTAAACGTGCCCGCCAGCAGCAGGATGCCCACAACGGAAAGCGTGAGCGACAATTCGTAGCTGATCATCTGGGCCGAACTGCGCAGGCCCCCGAGCAGCGAATATTTACTGTTCGAAGACCAGCCGGCCAGGGCCACGCCGTAGACCCCAATCGACGTCATTGCGAAGATCGCCAGCAGGCCGACGTTGATATTTGCGATGACGAGCGGCGTCTCGACTCCAAATATGTGCACCGATGTGGGGCCAAACGGAATCAAGGCTATGGCGGAGATCGCCAGAGTCAGGGTGATGGCCGGAGCGGTGAAATAAAGGAGACGGTCGGCGCCGGCCGGCGTCGTATCTTCCTTCAGGAGAAACTTGGCCCCATCCGCCAGCGGCTGCAAAAGGCCGTGTGGACCGACACGGTAGGGCCCCCAACGCCCCTGAATATGCGCAGCAACTTTGCGTTCGAACCACACCAGATAAGCGACGGCGGTTAAGACGAGAAAGAGCAGCACTACGACCTTGATTAGAGAAATGACGAGAATCGACTGCGTAAAGGTACCGTTCATGGCGTCGCGCCCGCTTCGCGGAGAGAGCGAATCATCCGGCAGTAAGGAGTCAGGCTGCCGCTCGTGAAAAGCGAATCGTTACTCGAAAAAATGACACCCGCCGCCGTTTCCGCGGGACGATGGCCGTTTGTGGCCTCGGGTTTTGGTTGGGTCGGTTCCGCAGCGCCGGTAAGCAGGCCAGTCCAAGAGACGTCATACCCGGGGACGATGCGAGAGATTTCCTCGAAGGCGGCGTCAGGCGTTCGCAACGCGATCGGCTGTCCGATGCGCTGCTGCGCCAATTGGTAAGAAAGAATGCGCAGAATGTCGAAGTCTGTGCGCGGCCCCATAAAATCCCCGCCCTTGCGCACAAGCTGAACCTCGCCGGCAGTATTCGTCATGGTGCCGCTTTTCTCAAAGCCGGAAAGGGCGGGCAAGATGATATCGGCAAGCTGCGCCGTCTCCGAAAGATACAAGTCCTGAACCACGAGCAGATCGAGCTTGCCCATTCGCTTCGATCCGGCGAAGTCTGTTCTCTTGGCGGGATTTGCGCCCACAACATACAGCGCTTTCAGCCGTCCGGCAGTCGCGGCATCCAGCATGGCGCGCCCATGGAGCCCCGGCTTGTCGGGCAACGTTGTGCTCCAGAGATCTCCAAAAAATTGCCGAGCCCCAGGGTTGGCGACAGGCGCATATCCCGGCAGCAAGTCCGGCAGAAGCCCCATATCCGCGGCGCCGCGCGAATTGGCATAGTCGCCCAAAGCCATGAACCGCGTGCGCTTGCCCTGCGCGGCCCGTTCTCGCGCAAAATCGCCGAGCCTGCTGAGCGCCGGGCCCTGAACAGCAGCGCCGAAGAGCACGATGAGATCGTTTTCACCCGCAAGCGCGTCGCGAAGCGCGCCGAGATGACGGTCCAAATCGGTTTCGGATGCACTAGCATCGCCCCTCGCCACGCCAAGTTTGGCGATTGCCGCAGCTTCCTGTCCGGCGGGAATCAGCACAAAATCCTGCGCTTTGCGATGAAGCCTCTGTTCGCGTGAATCCAGAATGTACAGGCGCGAACGGAAGTGCCGGATGGCGGCCCGGACCTGCCAGGCGACCAGCGGATTCTGCTCCGTCGCATCGTTGCTGATCAGCAGAAAAGCCGGCGCAGATTCCAGGTCCCGCATGGTAGCGAAAATACCGCCAGTCCCAGAAGTGCCTGCCAACTCAGCCGCAAGCGCCATCAGGCCGGCATAATCCGCCGTGCGGTGATGATCCACATTGTTCGTGCCTATCGAGGCCCGCGCGAGGCGTCCCAGCAGATAATTCTCTTCGTTTGTCGTCCGATTCGAACCGTAAAAGGCGATCGCGTCCGGACCGTTCTGCTTATGTATTGAAGCCAGCCGCGACGCCACGGTTTGCAGCGCCTCTTCCCAGCTCGCAGGTTCGAGCCTGCCGGCCAGACGGATCAACGGTTGCGTCAGCCGTTCGGGATGGCGAGTGTAGTCAAATGCGAAACGTCCCTTCGCGCATAGGAAATCGCCGTTGTAGCCGGAAAGATCGCGATTATTGGCGCGCAGAATTTCGTGATTGCGCACGCTGAGGGTCGTTTTGCAGCCATTCGAGCAGTGTGTGCACACGGTAGGCACGTACTGCATCTCCCACGGGCGTGTGTGATAGCGATAAGTTCCGCTGGTGAGCGCGCCGACAGGGCATATATCGATGCACATCCCGCACTCAACGCATTCGAGAGAGTCTTCGCGATTGGGAATGATCACCGAATTGGCCCCGCGCTGGCCCACGCCGAGAGCTTTGACGTCCATTCCTTCATCGCATACGCGGACGCACCGGAAGCACAGGATGCAGCGAGGCGCGTCGTAATAGACGAGGTTCGACCACTTCACTTCAGGAACGTGAAGCTTTTCCTCCACAAAGCGGCTGCGATCCGCGCCGTAGCGAAAAGTCATGTCCTGCAGCTCGCATTCGCCTCCCTTATCGCAAACGGGGCAATCGAGCGGGTGATTGGCGAGCAGAAATTCCAGCATGGCTTTGCGCGCTTCGTGCACCTGCGGCGTATTCAGTGCGTACGACCATGCCATTCACAGCTATCAGGGTGCAGGCGGTTTGCAGCTTGGGAGCTTTCTCCACCTCCACCAGGCACATGCGACAGGCGGCTTGCAGGGCAAGTCCCTGGTAGTAACAGAAAGACGGAACCTCGATGCCTTGTTGCCGGGCGGCTTCAATCACCAGTGTGCCTGCGGGCACCGTCAATTCGCGGTCGTCCAGCTTAAACTTTATTTGTGGTGCTTCTGCCATGTCTTGAGATTACCTGAGCGCTGCGGTCAAAACTTCCGCCGGCTGATAAGGACACTTGCCTGAAAGATGCTGCTCGAACTCGTTAGCCCATTTTTTAACGATGCTTATTGTAGGCAATGCCGCGGCATCGCCAAGCGGGCAGAAAGTCTTGCCCAGCATGTTTTTCGCATAGCTCACCGATCAAACCGATTTCCTCGCGACGGCCGCCGCCGGAATGAAAGCGGTCCAGCATCTTGCGCAGCCAATCCGTGCCCTCGCGGCAAGGTATGCACCAGCCGCACGATTCATGTGCGTAGAAATGCATGATGCGCCTCGCCAGATCGACCATGCAGGTGGATTCGTCGATCACCACGAGGCCGCCCGACCCCAGCATCGATCCGGCCTTGGCCAGCGAATCAAAGTCCATCGGCAAATCGATCTCATCGGCCTTCAGCAGCGGACATGAACTGCCGCCGGGAATCACGGCCTTCAACTTCCGGCCGCCCAGAATTCCGCCCGCCACTTCATCGATCATGCGTTTCAGATTAAATCCCATCGGCAATTCGTAGATGCCGGGCCGATTCACGTGACCCGAGATGCAGAAAAGCCGTGTACCGCCGTTTTTCGCGGAGCCCAGCCCCGCATACCATTCGCCGCCTCGATGCAGAATCGCGGGAATAGACGATAGCGTCTCCACGTTATTGATCACTGTCGGCGAGCCGTAAAGCCCGACGACAGCAGGGAAAGGCGGCCGGATTCGCGGATAGCCGCGCTTGCCCTCGAGCGACTCCATGAGAGCGGACTCTTCGCCGCATTCGTAAGCACCAGCGCCTGTATGCGTGGTGAGATCAAAATCGAAGCCGCTGCCCATGATGTTTTTGCCGAGATAGCCGCGCGCATAAGCCTCTTCGATCGCGGCGTCGACGATTTCAAGGACATAGCGATATTCGCCGCGAATGTAGATGTATCCTCGATGAGAATCGACGGCGCGGCCGGCGATGATGATGCCTTCGATGAGCTGATGCGGAACGAGCTCCATCAGCGGCCGGTCTTTGCAGGTGCCAGGTTCGCTTTCGTCGGCGTTGCACAGAATGTATTTGGGCTTGGCCGATTCCTTGGGGACGAAACTCCACTTCATTCCGGTGGGGAATCCTGCGCCGCCGCGGCCGCGCAAGTTTGACTTTTTCACTTCCTCGACCACTTGCTCGGCCGTGTATTCCTTGAGAGCGCGTTCCAGTCCTTTATAGCCGTCGTGTTGCACGTAGACGTCGATTTTGTGCGCGTCCGGAACGCCAAAAAGGCGGCTGATGACCGGCACTTCGGCAGGATGGCGGTCATGCACGGAGCCGGAAGTCGGCACTGAAGTTGCCGGCCGTGCGCCCTTGTCGAGGGCATCCAGCAAATCGTCGGTGCGGTGTTGGTCGAGATTTTCGTAAAAGTCGTAATTCACTTGCATGGCCGGCGCGCCCGTGCAGGCGCCGATGCATTCGACTTCCTCGAGTGAGAACATTCCATCGGCGGTCACTTGCTTATTTCCGATTTCCAGTTTCTTCTGCACGAAATCGAAGACCTCATTGCCGCCGCGAAGCATGCAGGAGACGTTAGTGCATACCTGAACGTGATACTTGCCGGCGGGTTTGCGCCGGATCATGGAGTAATAGGCGAGCGTCTCGTTGACTTGCAGCGGATTCAGGTCGAGGCGCCTGGCAATTTCCGCGATCAGCTCATCAGTCACGTACCCCAAAGCGTCCTGCGCGTAGAGAGCCATCGGCACGAGGGCCGAACGCTTGACGGGATAACGTTGGATGAGCGTCTGAAATTTTTGTTCGAGTACCGGAGGCAGCTCCATCAGCGGTCCACTTCTCCGAGGACGATGTCGATCGTTCCGATGCAAGCGATCAGGTCCGCCACGACGCCGCCTTCCGAAAGCTTCGGCAGCGCCTGAAGATTGACGAAGGAGGGCGCGCGGACCTTGACGCGATAGGGCTTCGGCGAACCGTCGCTCACAACGAAGTAACCCACTTCGCCACGCGGCGATTCGATGCGCTGATAGACTTCGCCCGGCGGCGGCGCAAAGCCCTCGGTGAAAATCTTGAAGTGATAGATCAGCGCTTCCATTTCCGTTTTCATCTTCTCGCGTGGCGGCGGAATAATGCCCGGCGCGTTGGCTTTGATCGGCCCCTCGGGTGGGATTTTGTCCATCGCCTGGCGGATAATTTTAAGGCTCTCGCGCATTTCAGCCAAGCGCACGAGATAGCGAGCGTAAGAATCGCACTCCGTGCGCGTGGGAACGTCAAAGTTGAATTCGTCGTAGCTCGAGTAAGGAAAGACCTTGCGCACGTCATAAGCGACGCCCGCGGCGCGCAACATAGGGCCGGTGACGCCCAGCGCGATTGCGTCGTTGGCTCCCAGAATGCCAACCCCCTGGGTACGCATCAGCCATATGCTGTTTCGCGTGAGGAGGTTTTCGTATTCCTCGATGCGGGAGGGAAGCATCTCGATGAATCGCCGAACTCGGTCCAACCAACCTGGCGGCGGTTCCAGCGCCAGGCCGCCGATTCGAAAGTAGCTCGTCATCATCCGCTGGCCGGAAACCATCTCGAATATCTTTAGAATCTCCTCGCGCTCGCGGAAGCAATAGAGCATCACGGACGTCGCGCCCAAATCCATGGCATGGGTTCCGAGCCACACCAGATGTGAATTGAGCCGCGTCATCTCCGTCAGCAAAACGCGGATGTATTGGGCGCGCTTCGGCACTTCCAGGCCGAGCAGCTTCTCAACGGCTAAGCAATAGCCGAGGTTGTTGGAAAGCGGCGCCAGATAATCGATGCGGTCGGTGAGAGTAATTGCCTGCGAATAGGTGAGCGCTTCGCAGCTTTTCTCGATACCCGTATGGAGATAACCGATCTCCGGGCGCGCTTTGACTACAGTTTCGCCGTCGAGCTCCACTACAACCCGCAACACGCCATGCGTCGATGGGTGCTGCGGTCCCATATTCAGGACCATCGTTTGAGCTGTGCCGGCGGCGGTCTCAATCGTGGTCATGCGCGGAACCCTTCCACCGGATAGTCTTTGCGAAGGGGATGGCCCTCCCAATCGTCAGGCATCAGGATGCGATGCAGGTCCGGGTGTCCCTCGAAACGAATGCCGAAAAGATCATAGATTTCGCGCTCGTGCCAATTCGAGGTCGGCCAGACGGGGGTAACCGTAGCGAGTACCGGATCCTGGCTCGAAATCCAGACGCGCAGCCGCAGCGTTTGGCGCAAGGGGATCGAAACCAAATGGTAATTCACCTCGAAACGAGGTTCGATGGGGAAGCGGTCTACCGCAGAAATATCCGAAAGAAGATCAAACTGCAACCCCGGCTCTGCCTGCAGATATTCCGCTGCGCGCCGAAGGCGCTCCGGAGGCAACACAATAGTGAGTTCGCCGCGAAACTGGGAGACTTCTGCGACCGCCCCGTCGTCCCAGGCCCGCAAGTTTTGGACAATGGGATGTTCTTCTACGGGTCTATCCGTCACTTTTGGCGGTCCCGCTGCGTTGGTGAGGGGTTCCAATCGAGCGCCCCTTTCTTCCACAGGTAAACATAGCCCGCCAGCAGGATTAAGATGTACACCAGCATCTCCGTAAAGCCATACCACCGCAGTTCTCGGAAGACGTAAGCCCATGGGTACAGGAAGACGGCTTCCACGTCGAAAAGGATGAAAATCATGGCTACCAGGTAAAACTTTACGTCAAATGGCTCGCGCGCATCACCCACGGGCGTTATACCGCATTCATAGGGCTGCGTTTTCTCCCGCGTGGGACGATGCTGGCCTACCAGACTCGAAAGGGCAATGAGGATTGCGGCAAGCCCCAGTGCTACCAGTAGATGTATTAAAAGCGGAGCGTAAGCTTGGGCTAGGTTCCCGGACATTAGCGCACAAGCTATAATAGCGACGCTTCAGGGAAGGGTCAATCAAGGGACGTACCGGGATAAACTGCCGCCGGAAAAATGAAATTCGGCTTCAATTCAAAGACGCAGGTCGGCCCCGACCTCTATGACGTACAGACCGAGGACCGTGGCGTATCTCATCCGTTCATCGACACGCTGGTCCTGATCAAAGGCCGTGTCGTCTACCGTCACAGCACGAGTTACGAGGATTTGGCCGCTAGCGGCGCGCTGGACCAGGCAATTCTTCGGGCGCGAGTGGAAAAGCAGCACCGGGACATATTGGAGGCACTCCGCGCGGGAGCTTTGTCGTTGGATAAAGCAGCGTCGCTGAAGAAAGAGGGCATCGCGGTAAAGCTTCTTAACGCAGGCTCCTGGCTGGAGTCGGGCAACGTGTCCCTGGATATCGAGGTCAGTTCGACGGGCGGAGGCCAGCCCGTGACTGGCGCAAAGGTCGAGGCTTTTATCGAAGACGGAGCGGGTGCTCCGGAAAGCCATTTCGCGCACACGGATGGAGAGGGCCGCACCGCTTTGCAGTTTCCGTTTCCAAACCTCACCGAGCCTTCGCTGGCAGCTCTGGTTATCCGCGCGCACGCGGCCGGAAGCCTTGGGGAATTGCGCTACCAACTAAAGCCCAAGCGCCCGACTCGATAACCGAACCGATCATGAGCGAGATGGTCACCATACAGGTCAATGGCGAGCCGCGCGAAGTGCCGAAGGGGCTCAAGGTCACTGAACTCGTCGCACATCTGGGGCTCACTGCCAACCGACTAGCCATCGAGCGAAATCTGGAACTGCTTCCGCGGGCCCAGTGGGGAACGACGGTGGTTTCCGGAAATGATCGGTTCGAAATCGTGCACCTGGTCGGCGGCGGCTGATCAGCACCAAGCACGCGCCGATTCTGCGCGTGTTGGAGCGTAATCAGAAGCCGGCCAGGACGTGGCCCAATTTGAGGGATTTTGTGAGCAGATAGTCCCGCGCGGCGTCCGTGCCGCGAGGCTGGCAGGGAACGCGCTCGACCACTTTAATGCCGTGCGCTTCGAGTTGGCGGACCTTATCGGGATTGTTGGAAAGCAAGCGAACTCGCTGGACGCCAAGCGCGTGCAGAGCCGCAGCGGAAAAACCGTAGTCCCGCGAATCGGCGGCAAATCCCAAATGCTCGTTGGCCTCAACGGTATCCATGCCGCCATCCTGAAGCTCGTACGCGCGCAGCTTATTCATCAGGCCGATTCCGCGGCCCTCCTGCGGAAGATAAAGCAACAGGCCTGCCCGCGCCGCCGCAATCCTGCGCAGCGATAACTCCAGTTGCGCTCGGCAGTCACAACGCTGAGATCCCAATACGTCACCGGTAAGGCATTGCGAATGGATGCGAACAAGAGGAATGGAGCCGCTGTTCAGGCGTCCGCGAACGAGAGCGACAGCGGTTTCATCCGGCGTAGCGCCCTCGACTCCCAAAATCGTAAAGCGTCCGTATTGCGTAGGCAGGTTCGCTTTGGCTACGACGCGAACCTTTCCTGCGCCTTCTGCGCCGCGGCCTGCGCCGGCACCATTTGTACGCTTCGCCTTCATGAGATCAATTAGTATAGCAGTAACTTGACTTTACATTGCCCGGGGCGATTGGCTAACGTAAGCAAGCGCCTCGATGTAAGCTACGAATGTAATCCATGAACCTCCTCTCCAGCACTCAGGGGCTCCTGTTCACCCTCCTGCTAAAGGTGGGCGTAGCTGCCTCCATGGCCGCTCTGCTGGCGCGCTGGGCCATTTTCCGCCGCGTCCTTTTTACGGAAGTGCGCGACTCCGATCAGAAGGGCAAGCTTCTGCTGTTCCTTACCCCGGTTCTCGCCATCAGCGTACTTTTGCGCTTAGTGGGACCTCCATATCAATTCGCTGACCTCATGGCCGAAGGCTCCTTTCTTCTGGGGCTCCTTGGCGGCCTGGTTGTGGGACCGTTGGGAGGCTCGATCGTCAGCCTGCCCGCTTTCTTTCATCACGAATGGCTGGCGACACCGTTCGCAGCGCTTGCGGGCTTGATGGGCGGCTTGATCCGCCAGGCCATTCCCAAGAAAGAGGACATCTGGAGCTTCGGTCCCTTCACCTTCCTGAATTTGCCGAGATGGCTGGGGCGAATGATGCAAGGCTCCGACGTGGGATGGGAGGTGCTGCCGCTAGCCGGCTGCGTTGCACTGGAAGTGGGTCGGCTGCTGCTCGGCCACGCTATACAGCCTCGCCCCTGGATATTTTTTATCGACGCGCACAGCTGGTGGTCCGTGCTGCTGCTGATGCTGGCCACGGTAATGGCCATCGCGGTGCCCATCAAAATTTGGAATAACACCAGGATTGAGATGAACCTCGAGCAGCATCAGCAGCTACTGCTCAAGGCGCGCATGGATGCGCTTACCAGCCAGATCAATCCGCATTTCCTGTTTAACACGCTGAATACGGTCGCTTCGCTGATCCGTTACGATCCCGATCAGGCGCGCGTGGTCGTTTTGAAGTTAGGCAATATCCTTCGGCGGCTCCTGCGTAAGCATGAAACCTTTGTGGCCTTGCAGGAGGAACTTAACTTTATCGATGACTACCTGGACATCGAAGTGGCGCGATTTGGCCGCGACAACCTGCAGATTTTCAAGCACGTCGACGAGAACACGCTGGAAACCTTTGTCCCAAGCATGCTGCTGCAGCCCATCGTCGAAAACTCGCTAAAACACGGTCTCGCCGCAAAACTCGAAGGAGGGCATATCACGATTCGCACCTCGCTGAACGATGGGCGGTTGGTTATCGAGGTGGAGGATAACGGCGCGGGAATACCTGAAGAGCGTATGCCGCAGGTCTACGTTGACGGCATCGGAATCAGCAACGTGCACGAACGCCTGCGCGTGCTATACGGCGACGAGTTCCGTATGCAGATTTCCAGCCGTGAGGGCGCGGGCACGCTCATCCGCATCGAAGTTCCAGAGTTGGTTTCGGAGATGCGAGGCGCGGCGAATTGAGCCCGCCACTAGCACAACCCGGCGAGCACACTCCATCCGTTAACGAACTTCTCTCGCGCCTGTAATTTGGTGGCTGTGGTTATTGCCCGTTGCTGCCGCCCTGGGCTGCGTCGTCGCCGTCTTTGTAAACGTACTTGATCACCTGCTTATAGATCAGCAGGTTTGGGCTTCCAAAGCGGGTCAGTTTTATGCAATCCCGGTCATACCATTCCACGGTTCCGCGCAGGGTCTCGCCGTCTCTCAGCACGATGGTCATGGGCGTATGCGCCTGCATCTGCTTTACCCAATAAAAATTCTCCGCGTGCGTTTGTTCGGGCGGAGCGGGTTTTTTGTGCGGCTGCGGACCGGTCGCATGAGAGCGCGGCGCGGGCGGTTCCTTAACCTCAGTTAAAGTCGGACGGAATAATTTGCGATTAACCATCGCATCTCCTTCTATGATTTCCTGCTCCAAATTTACAAAATTAAAATGTGGGCGGTGCGACTCGCTGGTTAAGATGCACGTCACAGCGGGTTAGTTACGCGATATCAGCTTATTTTTGCAGGGCTTCGGATAGCGATAAAGCGATAGCATCCAATCCGAGTTGCCTGTTTACGTTGCGCCGCAGGCGGCCGCCCAATTCATCGAGGGCCTCCACGGCTGCTGCAATCCACGCGGTGTCAACCTGCCGGCTCAGTCTGGCGAGCTCTTTCCCGAGCGCTGGGTTACGCAGGCCCTGATCTGCGAAACCTGCGGAGAGCTCCAGCAGATCGTTAAGCAGACTATAAAACACTTCGAGCACGGATTCAAAGGGCATCTTTTGTCCCTTGGTCAGTCGGGCTGTCTCCGCAAAAAGATCAGTCGACGAACGCTTATCGATCATGGCCGCCAGCACCTGCAGGGCCGATTTCCTCAGTTCCGTAGCTTCGACCAGATTCATGCCCAGCGCCACGCCGGGACTGCCCTCAGCTAATTGGGCGGCCGCTTTGCGTTGGGCGGCAGGGAGGTCGTCTCGCAGGCGCAGCACTTGCTCGACTTGCTCCAGCGCGAGCGGGCTGAAGAAGAACTGCAGGCAGCGAGATCGAATCGTCGGCAGCAGGGAATACGGATTGGGAGCCAGCAGGATCAATGTAGCAGTTTCGGGAGGCTCCTCCAGGATTTTGAGGAAGATGTTGGCGTGATCCCAGCGCATTGTCTCTGCGCCGTCGATAATAAAAACGCGGCGCCTCGCCAGGGGTTTGAAATATGCGGCGCGCTGCACCGCCCGTAATTGGCCGACATGCAGGACGGGCCGAGCCACAGGGTTTTTCAGTCGCACCGGATCTGGGACTATCGCCCAGACATCCGGGTGCGTTTCCAGCAGCAGCGGAACGCGCTCGACGGCCGCGGAATCCGCGCTTTCGCCGCGCTCTGAAAGCCCCTGCTGAATGAGCGCCTGCGTGTCTTGCAGCCGGGCGATCGCTTGGCAGCGGGCGCATTCGCCGCAAAAATCGTCAGTCAGCCTCTCGCAATTCGCCGCCTGCGCGAACATCCGCGCCAGCGTGAATTTGCCTACTCCGCGCGGCCCCGCGAACAGCATAGCGTGAGGCACGCGCCTGGAGGCGAGCATCCCATGTAGGGCAGCAACGATGCGCGGATTACCTAGAAATTCTGTGAATGGCATATAGGTTATCCGACCCGTGACAGGACGCGAGCATCGACCGCCTCGAGCAAGTCTCGATGGATCTCTTCCGGTGACCTGAGTTTTTCCGACCGGGAGTCAAAACACTCGATCGTGACCCAGTTGGGTGCCTGCGCGAGTTCGTCGTATACGCCGGCCGCGCTCTTCAGGTGCAGCACGTCCGATTCCTGCAAATCGCGAGACTTTGCCGTATAGCTGCGCGCCGATTTCAGGCCTACCAGCCGGTGTCCCTCCTGCGCGGGCACGCGAAGATAAATGACCAGATCTTCGACGGGCAGCCCATAAATTCCATATTCGAGCTGGCGGAGCCAGGAAGTAAATTCGGCCCGCCTCTCTGCAGGCACTCTCGCCGCCTGATGCGCCAAATTCGAAGCGACATAGCGGTCTGTCACAACGGTCCGGCCGGAATTGAGGGCTGCCTCCAAGTCGGGCTTAGCCTCAAACCGGTCTCCTGCATAGAGAAGCGCCGAAAAATGCGCATCAACAGCGGGCAGCGGGCCGAACTCGCCATTCAGGAATCGCGCGATCAAGCGGCCAAACGAAGATTCGTATCGGGGAAAGCCAAACTTCACAAAGGGAATACCCCGCTGCTCGAAGGCGCGGGCTAGCAGATCGGTCTGCGTTCCCTTGCCAGCCCCATCGATGCCCTCAATGACGATGAATTTTCCACGAGCCATGCGCGGCCAGTGTAACGCTCGCCGCCTGGGCCCGCAAACGCCCGCTCAAAGCGCGTATACGGCCACAGCAGCCGCAACGCCGGCAGTGAGAAACAAAAAGTCTTCAAGATCTGAGCCGCGCGTAACCGGGTTTTCATAGCGCGGGTCGTACCAGAATTCGTGGACCGCTGCGTATACGACGCACAGGGCCGCGGCAACGGCGATTCCGGTCCAGTGCCAGAATTTGCCAAAGGTAAGGACGATTCCGTACGTAGCAAAAAAATGCGCAACTTGGGCAACAAAGTTGAAAAACTTCGGGTCGATGACATTTTCGCCGGCGCTAGCCTGTTTGATCTTCCTCATTGTTTCTCCCTGCCAAGCAGTAGAGAAGTAGAGTAGCGCGTCCGTTGAGACGGGCCGACAAAACGTATTTGGCAGATAGTTGGAGCGTCAATAGAGATTGGGGCGGGCATTCGTGACTGGGTCCGGTGGCGGACGCGGTTCACGACGAGACGGGCAACTCTGCTAGAATCCGCGGAATGGGAACATCGCAAGGCGTTGTGGCAGAGAATGTCGCCGCCCTCCAGGAGCGAGTCGAACAGGCCGCCGCTCGGGCGCGGCGCAAAGCTTCCGATGTCACCATCGTAGGCGTATCCAAAACGTTCCCGGCGGAACGAATCCGGGAAGCCTTCGAATCGGGCATCCGTCATTTTGGTGAAAACCGGGTTCAGGAATGGGAGTCGAAGGCGCCCGTCGTCGAAGGGCTCGCGGCAACTTGGCATCTCGTCGGCCATCTGCAAAGGAACAAGGCCGCGCGGGCCATTCGCCTCTTTCACACCATCGATTCACTCGATAGCCTGCCGCTCGCCGAAAAGCTGAACCAAGCCGCCGGGGAGGGCCGGCAATTGCCTGTGCTGATAGAAGTGCGGCTCGATCCGACATCGACGAAGACAGGCTGCGATCCCGCCGAGCTCTCGCGGCTTGTGGAAGGGCTGCTCCTGATGCCTCGTTTGGAACTGCGCGGCCTGATGACGGTTCCGCAGCTAACGGCCGACCCGCAGCAAGCACGCCCCGTCTTTCGGCGGTTGCGGGAGATGCGGGACGCCGTTTCGCGCCAATTCCATTGTGAATTGCCGGAATTATCCATGGGCATGTCGCGCGATTTCGAGTTCGCCATCGAGGAAGGGGCCACCCAGATTCGCATCGGCACGGCGCTCTTTGGAGCGCGACAGCGCAACCGATGATCGAAATCCGTGAGCGCCAGGGTGGACTGAGTTTTCTCGTTCGCGTGCAACCGCGCGCGAGCCGCAATGAGATCGATGGCGAATGGCAAGGCGCTCTCCGCGTTCGGCTGAATGTTCCGCCAGTGGAGGGCCGTGCGAATGAGGCTCTGCGGCGCTTTTTAGCCGATTGTTTGAATGTGCCGCTGGCCGCTGTTAAAATCGCTTCGGGCCAGCGCGGGCGCCTGAAGCGCATTGAAGTTCAGGGGGCCAAGGCAGAGCAAATCCGCGCCGTGGCATCTTCGCACGCCAAAAACCACGTGCCCACGATCGATAATTAATGCCGCCAATCGAAACCATACAAAAAGAGTTGCGCTCCGCGGGGCTGGACGGCTGGCTTTTCTACGACTTTCACCACCGCGATCCTATTGCTTCGCGTGTGTTGGGGTTGAACGGCGCCGGCATGGGCACGCGCCGCTGGTTTTATCTGATTCCCAGCCGAGGCACGCCGCGGAAGCTCGTACACCGCATCGAAGCGGGAGCGCTCGATAGCTTGCCGGGGCAGAAGCTGGTGTATGCCAGCCTCGACGAACTGAACAAAAATCTGCCGCGCCTGATCGGCCGGGCCCGCAAAGTGGCCATGCAATATTCGCCGCGCAACGCCATACCTTACGTTTCGCTCGTCGACGCCGGCACGGTGGAGATGGTGCGCTCCCAAGGCTGCGCGGTCGTCAGTTCGGCGGATCTGGTGCAGCGCTTCGAAGCTTGCTGGAGTGCGGAGCAGTTTCAATCGCATCTGGAAGCCGGAAAAGTGATCGATCGAGTAGTACAGGAAGCTTTCACGCATGCGGCCGCGCAGGTTCGCGCAAAAGCAAAACTGACCGAATACGATTTGCAGCAGTGGATACTCGAGAAATTTCGGGCCAGTTCAATCACCGCGGACGAGCCTCCGATCGTTGCTGTCGGTCCCCACAGCGGCGACCCGCATTATGAGCCGACTTTAGCGAAATCTTCGCCCATTCGCGAAGGAGATTTACTGCTGCTCGACGTTTGGGGAAAGCTCACGCGTCCAGGCAGCGTCTATTACGACATCACCTGGGTTGGATATCTTGGTGCGAAGGTTCCCGAGAAGTACGAGCGCATTTTCGGGCCTGTCCGCGAAGGGCGTGACGCCGCCATAGCATTTATTCGACGCGAGATCCGCGGGGGCCGCAAAATCAAAGGATGGCAGGTCGATCGCGTCGCCCGCGACGTGATTTCGGAAGCGGGTTACGGCAAATATTTTGTCCATCGAACCGGCCACAGCATCGGACAGGAAGTGCACGGTAACGGCGCCAATATGGATAGTCTCGAGACTCACGATCTGCGCACGATTCTGCCGCATACCTGCTTTTCCATCGAACCGGGAATCTACCTGAAGGAGTTCGGCATCCGCAGCGAAGTGAACGTCTACATAGAGGGAAAGGAAGCGCGAGTCACGGGGCCCATGCAAAAAGACATCCTTGCGCTGCTTGCCTGAATAAATGGCTGAAAATCGAAAGAACCCGATCAATCCCGCGCTGGCGCTGGTTGCCGCAGTCGCGGGTTGGCTCGTGCCTGGCCTGGGCCACGTTTTGCTTCGGAAATGGGACAAGGCCATCGTGTACCTCTTTGCTGTCGGCACTCTGGCGCTTGTGGGGCTGTGGATGCGGGGCAACGTGTTCAGCTCGAACGCCGCCGACGCTTTTGACATGCTCGGCTTTCTCGCCGATATCGGCAATGGCATCTTCTACTTCCTGGCCAGCACGATTAATCCCGCGGGAGGCGACGTTTCGAGAGCTTCCGGCGATTACGGCACTCGGCTTTTCGCCACGGCCGGCGTCTTGAATTTGCTGTGCGTTCTGGAAGTGCTGCAAATCGGCTTTGGATCCAAAGAAGAAGGGCACGCTGCGGAATGATCATCAATCATTTTCAAGCGATGGTGATTTTTGCGCTGACCGTGTCGGTAGCCTTCGCGTTTCTTTCGAAGAATAAAATGAGCGAACGCATTCGCTACGCCGTGTGGGCCTTCCTCGCGTTTCTGGTGGTCGCTATCGGAATCGGCTGGCTGATGTACCCCTTTTCCCGCTGAAGAGCTTTTTCTCCCCCGATTGCCAACTCAAAAAAGGAGGAGCCGGACCTGGCCGGCCCCTCCCCTTTAACAGCCTCGTCTACCGGCCGACCATGCCGGAGTTGAGGTGTTAAACCCAATCTCAGAAGGTCGGTAGTCTTCGCGTTTCTCTCCAAGAACAAAATGAGCGAACGCCTATGCGGGCTTTCTTCGCTTTTCTGAACTGAATTCTTCCTCACTTGGCTGCCGGCCTCCGGTTAAGAAAGAGGGGCCGTACCGGGTCGGCCCCTCTCTTTAACAGCCTCATCTTCCGGCCGACCATGCCGGAGTTGAGCTGTTAAACCCAATCTCAGAAGATCAGCTTCAACCAAGTTGGATCGCCTCGTCCGAAATTGCCAACGCGCTGGTGAGGTGAATTCGCTTATCGGCGCAAAGAGAAGCGCGCCAGCGTGTATTTAGAAACGCCGATTGCGCGGCCGAATTAACGCGCTGCTGACGGACTCGTGAATCTATGCCGGAGGTTCTATGTTCGAAGGATGGAATACATCTGGAGCAGATCGCCTGAACCGCGGAAATCGTGGCTTGTTGGCCGAACATCCGAGGATTTCAGGCTCACTTCGATGGGCGACCCAGCAACGGTAACGGTAACCTGAGCGGATACCGTGGTGCTGATTTCACCCATCAGGCACGAAGGAGCCGTGAAGTCGTTTGAGGCGTTGTCGATCAGCCTTGCCAATTCCGGAAGCTCGCTACATGCTATTGCCGAAAGAAGGACTGCCAGGGCAAAAAACCGAGCGATGTTGGTCTTGAATCGGCGGCTCATAATTCGAGACTTTATATGGCCAAGTGAACGCAAACACTCCACTGGACTCACCCCGATGCAACGCCCCTAGAACTCTGCGCCGTCTTTTATCATTTTCGGCGGGCAGCGTCAATATCCTTTGGCCCGTTCAAGATGTCCGATTGAGCTTGCTATGAACCCGCTCGCTGAGCAGGATCATCGTCCGTGGCCCGTACCGAAGCGGGCCTGGATCATGGTTCAGGTTTGGCGCGATCTCCTCTTCGCTCATTGGAATGTTTCGCCTGCTGCAATCCGGCCTCTTATTCCGCCTCAGCTCGAGCTCGATACTTTCGGCGGAGATGCATGGATCAGCATCACGCCCTTCCATATGTCATTGCGCTTGCGGGGGTTGCCTCCGCTCCCAGGGATGTTCGATTTTCCCGAACTCAATTGCCGCACATACGTAAGCGTAGGAGGCAAACCGGGCATTTGTTTCTTCAGCCTCGACACCGCGAATCGAGCGGCGGTGTGGGGAGCGAGGCGGTTCTATCACTTGCCCTATTTCCATGCACAAATGCGAGTAGAGAGGAACGGCGATTCGATTTCGTATTTTTCGAAACGCGGAGCGGCCATGTGGCGCGCAACGTATGCTCCCACATCACCCGTGCGCCGCGCTGAGCCAAGCTCGCTCGACTATTTTCTCGCGGAGCGCTATTGCCTCTATACCGTTTGGAAAGGCAGAACGTATCGTGGCGACATTCATCACGTGCCGTGGCCGCTCCAATCCGCATCCGTGAGAATCGAAGAAAACAGCGTCGCCCAGGCCGCCGGCATTCAACTCCCGGCCGCTCCTGCCGCCGTCGCATTCTCTCGCGAGTTGAAGGTCCTGCTCTGGAGCCTCGAGCGCATCGGCTAAATCGATTTGCGAATAGAATGCAACGCGCTCCGGGTTTCGACCCAGTGCGCGTTCCTCTTGTTAGCCTCGCTCGATAAGGTTGGATCCCGAGGGCCGTTGCTGCCCGAGGGATCTGCTTTTAGCGCCTTACTCGAAATGCGCTACGCAATTCGCATGCATCAGATAAAATGATCGGATAAGATCAATGTGCTACAACGCAAAGCCGAGGTAGCTCAGTTGGTAGAGCGACGGTTTCGTAATTCTGCGCTTTTGTTGAAACTACACATCGTTAGCTGATTTTACAGCGTTTGTAAGTGCTTTAGCCTCTGTAGAGCGTCAATCCGTAGGAACCCATTTGGGAACCCATCAAGCCTGCCTTTCGATCAGTTCAAATTTGCCACAAGACAAATGCATACGTCGTATTTTGACTGCTTTCGAATAGCCTTTGAGTGCCTGACGAACATCTTTGGCAGTATCTGTATTCCGTGCACCGAGAATTACTTCTCGCAGGATTAGTTCAGAACCAAAATCGGCAAAGTAGAGGGCACGTCCCGTCAATTTATCGAAAGTTGGGGTGTCCAGCGTAAGAAAGACTCGCCACTCTTTTTCATAACTCCAATGTACCGACTTTGTGCTGAGTAGCTTCCACACAAAAAGGTCATCTGGTTTTCTGGAAAAGCGAAATTTGTCAGCAACGTATTTAACGGGAGCGAATTTTCCAACGCTACCTAAATCAAAACCAAGGCAGATTCCTTTATGACGGTCGGCATAATGTGACCATTGGAGAAGATCGTCTTTCTTTTCGGTGAAGCAAAGGACACCGAAGCGGCTCGCCGTCACAGCGAGAAAACCTCTGAATCCTACTGCGTCGTTTCCGTCAAATGCCAAGGCGTGCCGCCGATTGCACAGACTAACGGGTCGAAGCTCGAAAGGATCATTCAAATCGTCCAGTTGGGCAATTTTCAGTTTTCGATTCTGGATATCGGAAAGGGCGTGTTCTGCGGATGTGAAGTGATACAGCCTCTTCATTCGCCTACTTCTTTCCTGCTTTGTCCCAATCTGCTAGGAATTCGGAAAGAACTTTCTGCACGTCCTTTCGAACTTCTTGAATGTTCAATTGATGCCACAACTCAAACGGCATACCCTGCGGAATAGGCGACAACAAAGTTCCTCCCTCAGCAAGAACCAAGTTGCCACTGATGCTTCGTATGGGGTCGTCGATCTTGGCAAGATGAAGATGCGAGTCAAACAAAGTATCTCCATTTTCGGGTAAAACAACTTCGCTGGAATTCATTTGCAGTCTGACTGATATGTACTGAGCACCATTAGATACGACTGACGTTCCTGAAATATAAAGAACCACTACTCCAAGCGTGTTATCAGGCGCGGCTACGAAATTTGAAGGGAATTGAGTTTGGATAACGTCAACAGCCGCACGTTGGTAGTCTTCAAACCAAGTAATGTGTTCGACCAAAAAACCAATTTTCAACCTTCCGCCATCCGTAAGGAGAAGGCGGGTAAAATCCTTTATTTCTTTCTCCAAACATGCGTTTTGATCGGTTTGGGGAGTTTGTGCATATACAACTGTGGAAAGCGAGAGCACCGTCAGCAGAAGCGCACTCTTAAGCATTGAGATGGTTTCTCCGTGCGGCGGATTCTATCCCAAAGAAGCACGTCTGATAGAATTCTTTGGGACTGAGGCGATAGCAGAAGGCGACCCCGGAGTTGTCCGTCACACAGTGGCTCGCCGCAAGGTGAGTTGGAGTTACAAGGACAATTGGAGTGGCCGTGCTGAGCTACGCGGCCTCAGTCTCACTCCGCCGTTTATTGAGCCCGATAGAACGCGGTGATGTGATACGTGTTCGCTGCCGTCGAAGCTTGCACAGTCCAGTCTTTCGACGGAGCCGATTGGAATATCCCCGGAAACTCTTTCGGTAGAGTGAATGGAGCACCGGGAGCCGCAGCGGAATTTGGGAAGTCGATCACCGTGCGAATGGTTCCGCTAATCGAATCTCGAATCGTCAGAGTGCCAGCCGTCGTGCCTGTAGTCGAGATGACTAGGCCGGTCAGCGTGTTGTTCATACCCGGCGCAGAATCGATGATGATGGTTTCGAGAGTCGAACTGAGCGTTGTCACCTGTGGCGCAGGATTTGACGTAAAGTTTCCGGCGTCCCAGAGGGATATTTGAGCACTAGATACTGCGCCAGACGGCTGAGTGTAAAATCCGGCGCTTCCAGACACTATGTTTGCGTCGGTGACTGATATCACCTGATTGCCGTTGTACCATGCGGAAATCGTCGTTCCTATCGCCTGAATTCTTAGAACGTCGCCAGTTACCGGAGTAATTCCAGTCACACTACTCCCGATCTGATGGGAAGAACCCGCAAGCATGTGGTTCAGAGTGAGAGAAAAGTTACCGGCACCGTTATTAGCCATTTGCGCGTGAAAGTACGTTTCGGCTGCGGCTGCGCATCGGACAATCGCACCGACAGCGGCGCTAGAACCCGGAGTGCCAGCCAGCGTTACTTCCGAAAATTGATCGTTGGGCCATACGACGCCAGAATAGAAACTCCCGCATCTGGCGGGTGTTGTTGAACCTTCGCAAACATCGCTAACGATCTGGTTTGCACTTTCGCTGTTGGTGGTACTCCAATTTCCGCCGTTGCTGAGCGGATTCTCATTCGCACGCTGGAATGTATCGAACGCTAATTTAGACATGATATCTCCTTAAATCTGAAATCCGTCGCCACGGCTCATCACTAGTGGCGCGGAGAATTTCCCAAGAATTTTTAGCCTGCCGACGCTTAGGCGGTTTTTGAAAGCTGGCGATGGTTAAGCCATTTATGATCACGCAATTTGCCGTTGCTGGGAAATTGCATCGGGCAAATGTTGCACTTGAATCTTTGCGCAAATTTTCCAATTTTTGGGTCGCATTCGGGATTCGAAAACTCTTGAGTTGTTTCGTATTTCGGGTTGCGATCCCAGTATGCCCCGCCGCATTGCTTCGGATTGAAGACTTTGGGCTCGTGATTTGCGCTGATGTAGCGTTCCCAACTTTCCCGTCGATCCGCCTCGATTTGTTGCAGTCTGGCACGTTCTCGAATTTCTTCCGCATGATCTAGCAGCATGATCAGCCCTCGATATAGAACGCTGTAATGTGATAGCTGGTAGCGTTCGCTGAGGCTTGCGCGGTCCAGTTATTCGCTGGCGCGGCTTGATACAACGGCCAATCCTTCGCGAAGAAAAGAACGAACGGTGTACCCGGAGCACTGGACGCGTTTGGATAGTCGATCACCAAACGAGTAGTACCGCCGGTCGAATCACGAAATGTCAGCGTGCCTGCCAGAACATCGGTGGTGGTGACGATGAGTCCGGTCAGAATGTGACTCACTCCGGAAGTCCCCGCAGTAATTATTGTGGTTTCCGCCGTACTTGAAAGCGTTGTAACTTGTGAGGCCATAAATTTTCTCCTTAGAAAAAGAAAATGGGGCGATGGGAAAGCATCGCCCCTGTTTGAGCCAGCGGGTTAGCCGTTCAGTTCCGATCAGGGTAGGCTGAATGGCTCCGCTCTAGAGTTGAACTTTTTATTTGACGATTGGAGCAGCCGGGTAAAATTCCTCAGCCGCTTTTTCTTTCTGGCTGGCGGGCTCGCCGTCATTGAATCGCGTGCCGGAAACTCCGCCTTCAAAAGGGTCTTCTGACGGAGACCAACCTTGATAACCGCCTTGCGCAACGACATCGTCATCAAATCGCGGGGTTGAAACTTTTCCGCTGACGCGGTCCACCTTTGGGACGGCGGGCGGTACTGGAAGTTTTTCGGTGTCCATTTTCATTTCTCCTCTAACCTTTGGTTGACGGCGCGCAAGTTCGGATTGCTTGCTTGAGAAATGCGCTTCCGTGTCATGTTCCGGATTCGCCAGTGCCATCAGTTCATCGGCGACGGATGCGCCCTTGGTGCCGTCGTGTGCGTTGAGGTGTTTACGTTGGTCTGTCGCGTCGTTGTCTGTACTGGCCCGATGGGGCGTCACAGAATCGCTTGAAAAAACTTCGTGGTTAGCCATTTTCGTTATCTCCTGTTCGTCGAATCTTGGTTCATCGGACGGGAATCGGAATCGCATTTCCCCTCGGACGTGCCTTTGAAAGCATTTTTGGTTTTCGGGTTGTTCGCGACATCAACCGGGCTGTTGGTTGGTTCGGGATTGCTAACGCTATCGTGGTTATACAGCGCTTTGAAGTCGGACTTGCCGTCCGCTCCTAGACCTTTGTAAGTTTCATCCATTTTTGTGTCTCCTTTAGTTTTCCTTGTAAATTTTATCGGGCGAATGTTGAATGCCGGAAGTCACGCCGTGTCCGTAGCTCTCCTACGGCGCTAATTTCGTCCGAAACCTTTAGTCGGGCAAATCCATATCGATAAAACCATTGACCGTGTTTTGCATTTCCACTTCTGTGCGTTGCATCCACTCAAGAACCTTCTTATGTTCTTCAACCGTGCCGTTGTTCTTGAGCATGTTGGCTCTACTCGATATCACGAAGACATTTCCGGGGATGTACCCTAGCGCTGGATTGAAGCGGTCCAGACTTGGTGCCGCACCACAATCACCATTAGTTCCGGTAGCCAACTTGATTCCCAGAACAGGGCAATCAGACGGGGATTTTTATGTCCGATCTTATGATGGCGCAGAGGAGACCGTGTTTTTTCGCCCTCACTTTCGCCTCACAGAGCATCATAGACCTAGGGTCTTCATGACGCCTCCGCCGCTGATACTCACTTATCTTTGCGCGGTTTTTGCGCTGATACTCTTGCCCGCGCTCTTTTGTCTTTGTGCCAGTTTTTGTTTTTGTAATAATTCTCTTTTTTACAAGACAGGCAGCGTAAATGATCACCTGACATGACTCGTGCTTCATTGTGCTTCTCACAGATTTCCTTCTTTCTCATTTCGTTCATCCCCGCTTGCTGTCCAGTGCGTTCCAATCCTTCGCAGACTTTGCCGATGGTGACTCGACAAAATCTTCGCTATTGTCAAGGTCCGCAGTTACCGTGCGCTTGTTCGTCGTGTTACCAGCAGCAATACGGCGAAGCTGAGCCGCTTGCATCTTTTCATGGCGGGACGGCTGAGGCGGAGGATTGTGATCATACGCTCCGTCGCCGCATCCGAAATTTTCTTCGTCAAAGGCCCAGTTCATTTTTTCGGCTCCTTCGTGATGACGGTGAACTGACTGCGCGAAGCAATGTCGTCAATCGGTATCCACTCGCTCGGATGAGGCTCGTATGTGGCGCGCATTCGCACGGCTAAGTGAAATTTTTTGTTAAGACGCTGCAAATCTGCCAAATCTTTCTTCAAAAGGCTTTCCATTGTCCGCCTCAGAATATTTGATGATGAACTTGGCGACCGACTCGAACCGGGCATCCCCTCCGGCCAGCTCTTCGAGCTTGTCCAAAGGCATGTTGTAAAGGTCCTCTTCGCTCAATTCTTTTCGCTTCGTGTCATACAAGGACGTACTCCCAGCCGATGACACGCTACTTGCCCGACGCGTAGGCACTACTCGGACCGCGCCGTCCTGAACTGCGGCTTGTAAGCGTTGTTGACCGCGAATTTCTTCGTCTGACAGAACTTTGATTTTGCCTTCCGACCGAAGAGTCTCAAAGGCTTTTTCCAAATTGGTCGCCGTAAATTCAGAGAAGCGCGCCTTGACCCAGTCGCGCATTTGATTCCCGTTGTCCATTGATCTTTCGTACTCCGGATGCCGCTGACAAAATTCAAGTTGAATTTCGAGTGACTTCGCTTTGGCTGCTTCCCGTGCGTCAATCTCGCGGGCAACCAAGTCTTGAACGGCCTTGCCCTCTTCGTTCTTGACGTACTGAAGATCGGCTATTTCCTGCTCCAAATCTCTGACTCGTTTCTTCTGTTCTTTGTCCGGAGCTTCAGCCTCAGCAACGCGAAGTTCGGCTTGACGTTCGATCATCAATTCTTCGATCTGTTCCGGAGTCATACCCCGTGTTTCAAATTCGACAGGATCAAATTTGATGCACTGCTTGTCCTTTTCCAATCGTTCTTCGGTCCGCTGCTTCGGCGAACTGCGCATCCACAACTTGACGAAGTTCATCCATTGGCATTTCTTCTGCCTCGGCTGTCCTTCGCTCAACTTCTGCTTGACGGCGTTCGTTCGCGGAACTCTCCGCAATCATTACTTCGCGCATTTCGTGCGCCTCTAAAGCCTCGAATTCGGGCTCGGTGAAAACCTGAAATACCGCCTCACCATCTCCCACACGTTTCAATTTTTCTGGTTCTAACATTTGCTTATCCTTCGACGGATTCACCGTCTTGACTTTGAATTTTATGGCGCAAGAAAGCCGGTATCCCGAGACCCCCGGCAACGACAGCGGAAATTTATCGAGGCATGCACTACCCCGCTCGGTTGCTGCCCTTGCGCCAAACTCTTTCGATTTTTAATTTTGTTCGTGGCCGGTTCTGATCCGGTATCGCTGGTAAGCTGGCCTTTCCGATCCATCAGCACGATGAACTTGGCATGTCCCGCATTGCCTTCGACCGTTGCGGACATACTCTGACCGGTTGGCCCTTCGATCCGGATGGTTGATACAAGCAATCAGACTGGTACGCCACTTTATCCCCCTACGTCGGCGCGTCTTGACTGACTGGGTGCGAAGATGAGTGCAAGTTTCGCATCCAGCATGCCAATTTTGCTTTTGGATGGAGGGATGGACAAACTTGTCCGGATGATGACGACATCCCCAGCGTATTCCATTGAACAAATCCCGCTCGCCTTGGGTCGAGTTGCCATACTCACTCGACGATATAGCCACCGAACTTTATAGCTTTCTTCGCCAGTTCGAACGGGTCAATGCCTAATTCGTGCGCCAGCCCTTCGAGCACTGAGGCACTCACCGTGCTTATGATCGGGTGTGCTTTAGCCAAGTCCGTTAACGGCTTGACGGCTTCCACGGCTTTAGTCATGCCTTGTTTCGCCAGCGATGGACCTTTCGTCTCAACTTCTCGCATGATTTCGTTGCCAGCTTCGTCGAGAATGCCCGTACCTTTCGAAGCCATTTTTACCGTAGGTCCGAGCAGTTTTCCTAAGACCGCATCCGTGCCTTCGGACGCCACAATTCCGGCTCCGGTTATTGCGGCAGTTTTGTTCGCTTCGCTGACGCCTTGCTCAGTAGTGGAACCTCCGCCAGTTCGGCGCAGGAATTCTTGACGCTGTCGCGACGGGCCGGGTTGATCCGGAATCGGCTTTGCGCTCAGCGGTGTAGTCGCGGGAGTAAGGGCGGTCGGCTGGGATGTCTGGTATTCGTGCTCAGTCTGCAATTCCGAAACGTCAACCGGGATTGGCTGCGCTCCGGCAGATTGCCCCGGCTGGCTGCTGGCGCTAGTCTGCGTCTCCGGCTGCTGGGGCGTGTCGCTCAGTTCGTCCACGCTGACGGCGATTGGTGTAGTTGCGTTAGCCATAAAATCTCCTTGCCCTGACGGGCGTTAAACTCGTTTTTTGCGTGCCGGTCTAGCTCGGACCCTGATTCTAAAGGACTTGGGGGCCTACCCGCCCCGTCGAAATTGATCGAAAGAATGCTTCTTTCCTTTGCAAAGACCTCGGCTAACGTCTTTAGATTCAACGAATAAGCGCCGAAGTTTTGGCAATCGAGTTGCTCAACGATGCGCGGGGTTTTTGGAACACGCCAAACACTGCGCCTGATGCCCAGCGCTGTCATTTGCAGCCGATATGAGCCGGGCTGGCCGATATCGCGGCTGACAGGCTGGCCGGATCAATTCCAGCCCGGACATGTGATCTACATTGAAACTCAATCCGGGGCGACAGATAATGCTAGGCTTATCGGTCGGAACGTCCTTCAAAGTGAAGGAACGGACGCGGAAAACACGCTATTTGCGAGAAATCACACGGTTTGGCAAGTCGAAAGCCGGTATCTAACCCCTTTGTTTGCAACGAATGCAATCAAGACTTATTGATTGAACTGTTTGCTAAGTGCTTATGGCTCAACTCACTAGAGCTAATCAGGCGGATGAAACCATTTTCGAGACCGTTTTCGCGAGTGAATTCGGCGAGCTAGCTCGCCCCTCGACCGTGACTGCTTGGGGGCTCCCCGCCGCCGTCAAAAATTCCGGAAAGAATGCTTCCGATGTGCTAATAAGTCTTGTGTTTGCTACTGCTTAGCAGATGCCTAACGAAAAGCGTTTTGATTGGCTATCGAATTGCTTGCGCGGGGGCGTTGGAACACGCCAAACACTGCGCCTGATGCCCAGCGCTGTCATTTGCAGCCGATATGAGCCGGGCTGGCCGATATCGCGGGCTGACAGGCTGGCCGGATCGATTTCCGGCTGAACATTGTGATCACATTGAAACTCAATCCGGGGCGACTGATAACGCTGGGTTTATCGGTCGGAAATGTCCTTCAATGTGAAGGAACGGACGCGAAAACGCGCTATTTGCGAGAAATCACACGGTTTGGCAAGTCGAAACCGGGCTGTAACCCCTTTGTTTGCAACGAATACAATCAAGACTTATTGATTGAACTGTTTGCTAAGTGCTTATGGCTCAACTCACTAGAGCTAATCAGGCGGATGAAACCATTTTCGAGACCGTTTTCGCGAGTGAATTCGGCGAGCTAGACCTAAAGTAAAGCTTTAACTATTCCGAGTCCTCTGTCACTGTCCGGACTAATTCATTTAGACGCGTTTGGAGTTTGGCATCAGCATCAATCATCTCATCGTGATCGGACCAATCAGGATGCTTGTGAATTTCGTATGACGCGTACCTCAATTGCTCCGAAGTTCCGGACTCGATTAGGTGATCCAACGCTTCAGCATCTTCCCAGACCGGACGCGGCTTTGCTTGCGCTGGCTTCGAATCCAGATTTTTGATCTGCGTTCCAAGTTTCTGTACTTCGCTCAGTAGCTGCTGATTCGTGGACTCCGGAACCCACTTTGCCGGGACAACCGGACCGGCTGTCTTAGTGCTCCAATACCATCGCCCCGCACCGTAGCCCTTTGGTTTGGATTTAACATTCAACCGCCGTTTGATGGTGCGCAGTGTCGTCCAGCCAAATTTGACGTTGGTGGAGATTTGCTCTCGAAAAATCTTCTGTGTGATCGCCGGTTTGTCGCCGTCTGACATGTAGCTGCGCAGCCATTGTTCTGCCTCGTAGCTCTCGTTGACCGGTCGTCCTCGCCCTTGCTTTTTGCTCATACAATCCAGTATACCGAATTATTGTCTTATTGTCCCCTTTCTTTTATGGTGTCCCCAAAGCCGGACATGCAGAGATGCCAAAATCCCGAATTCTTATCCCCTTCTTCTTCTTCCTTTATTTATTGTCCTCTTTATAATAATACAGGAGTTAAGTGTTTTTTTGGTTCCCTTGACTTTGGTTGTTTTAAGCCTCTGCATGTCGAGTTTTGGGGGCACCATCAAAAGAAAGGGGACAATAAGACAATAATTCAGCCCTCATTATTTGGTAGACTCCAGAACCATCTACCGGTCCGCCGTGAACGGTAGGATATGACCCCAAGTTGCCGTTTCACGTGGACCAAAGTTACAAAACCAAAACCGCGTACGAATGACGAATCATAGCCATAGTCCGCTTTAAGCAATTCACTCGTAATGGCCGGTTGATCGCCATTCGAAAGGTAATTCTTAAGCCACTGTTCCGCCCTCGAAGATGCTCCGCCGTGGTTCCACTGCATTTGATCCTCCTCCTTGCTTGCGCCCTCAGGCTTGGCTCCGCTGCGCTCCGCCACTCGCTTCGCTCGTCGCCGTCCAGCGCCTATGCCGCGACCATACCGCCCTATCCCGCGCCCGTCTCAAACCGTCTGCCCTTCCGGCTTCTCCCAGCATGCAGTCACCTTCCCAGAGTCATCCAACACCTCAAACTTGTCAGCCACAACGACAAGCCCGCCAGCCAGCGACACCGGGCTCAAAGCCGCTTCGGCTTGCTCCCGATCATGGAGTACCCGCAGCGTCAGTTCCAATTCGGCTTCCAGCTGTCTCCGGACCAGTTCTCGCCATAGCTGAGCATCCCGCCCAGAGAACCTACAGGGCACGCCCAGCCCGTCAGCGAGCCGTTTTAGGCACTTCAGGGTCGAAACGAGGCTACCGGCCTGCGCCGGAGTCAATGCGCCCCTGCCATCGAGCCAGTTGTTTATGCCGGTATGGCTCACCGGAACAGGGCAGACCTCACTCAAAAATCGTAGACTGACATGCAATTCTTTCATCAGGTTTGATGCCTGATTTTCTTGCGACAAAGATGCGAACATGCTTTATCTCCTTTACAATCATGTAATTGTGAATAAGACCAAAAAATAAACCCAGATTTCTCTGGGTCGAATCTCGAAACTCAGCCCGGCTGCTTGCCGGAGAACTGTTGGCGTTTACTCCTCTCCACTAAGGGCGAAGCTTACATCCCAAATTCTTTTTGAGCCTGCTTCGTCCCATTAAGGGCGAAGCTTACATCACGATATGCCGGGGAAACTGTTGGCCCTTTTTCTCTCTAAGAGGGGCCGCTGTTATGGCACGGAATCTTCAGGGAGCCCTGTTCTCTCCCTATCCCATCTCAATATATGCCGGAGTAGTCTCGCGAAATCTTGGGAGCCCCCACGAAATTAGTGGCTGAAAACCACCACCCGCGTCAGCGCTTACCAGAATCGGCGAGCCCGCGTAACGCTGCGGATCGGCTTCGAGCCTGCTCTTCCATTGGCCTGCCCTTCTCTTGTCACTAGGGGCGCGGCCCCCACGATTTTTGTTGCGCGCCTTCTCTGGCAAAAGAGGCACGGCTTACATCCCGAATTTCTGCCTGCCTGCCCCTATCTAACAACAATTTCGACCGGCATTCCGGGCTCCGCCATGGTCCTTGACTCTTGCATTTCAGGAGTTTTTGGGAGTACAATAATTCTATGCGGAAACGCGGCAGGCCGAAATCAGATAAGCCACTGAAGCATGTAGTCAGTGTGCATATGGATTCGAACACCAAAAAGATGCTCGACCGAATTGCTAAGAATGAGCAGCGCGATGTCAGTTACATCATTCGAAAAGCTATCGAGTTGTACATCAAGGCAAAATAAAGTGATCTACCCGACCAAAGCCGAAATTAAAGAGCGCATGAAGGCGATTCGGTCTGACTTTCGTCAGCGCTACCACGGCGATGCTTTGCGTCAAAAATTGTGGGATACGCAGCCGCACGTTTGCTCACTCGGCAAGAAACCGATACCCGATATTTTCTTTGCCCGTGTGGATCACCGCTTGTCAGTCTTCGACTATGCATCAATGGCCGGATTGACTCAGGAGCAGATGTTCGACCTTGCTAATGCTGAAGATAATCTCTGTCTGACCTGCGTCAGTTGCAATGCTAAGAAAGGCGAAGCCGATCTTGAAGAGAATCCGCAACTGACCTTCGATTGCAGCGATGAGCCGTTAAAACTGGGACCCGAACAGATTGCAGCGTTGAAAGCTGCGGAGCATAAGCGACGTTCTACTGCAAAAAGAAAGAGAGATAAAATATTAGGCTCGGAAGGCCGTTCTGCTATTTCAAAGAAGTCTGCTGAAACTAGAGGCCCCGAAGGACGATCCGCAGCAGCGAAGAAACGTGCCGAGAATATGGGCCACGAGAAACTTTCTGCCGCAGCAAAGAAAGCTAGGGAGACTTTAGGTCCTGAAGGCCGTTCTGCGGCTAAGATAAAAAGAGATCAAACATTAGGTCCCGAAGGACTTTCTGCCGCAGCAAAGAAACGTGCCGAGACTCTGGGACCTGAGAGACGTTCCGCCGTAGCGAAGAAAGCTAGAAAGAAGCAGATAGAGGCATTGGGACCAGACGGACTTTCTGACGTAGCAAAGAGACGCGCCGAGAACATGGGTCCTGAAAGACGTTCCGCTGCTGCGAAGAAACGTCTTGAGACCATAGGTCATGAAGGACTTTCTGCCGCCAAGAAAAAAGCTGACAAAACTTTAGGTCCAGAAGGACGCGCAGCAGCAGCAAAGAAAGGTAAAGAGAACATGGGCTCTGACCGACGCGCTGCCGCAGTAAGAAAAGCTTGGGAGACCCGTCGCCGAAAAGCGGCGGAAGGCGGAGTCTGATGCAAAGAGGCACCATCACACTTCACCGTGGTAGCTGGACGGTTCTCTATTGGGACGTTCAACTTCGCAATGGTGAGCGAAAGCGTGTCAGAGTCCGAAAAGCGCTGGCTCCGAAGTCTGATGAGTACCCTACAAAATCCAGCGTTCGACTTTTGGCCGACAGGGAACTACAGCCGATCAACCTGAAGCAGGTTCAGCCGGAGTCTTCGTTGCTGCTGGCTGATTTTATTGAGCAACAGTATTTCCCGATGATGCAGCCGCAATTCGAAGGCGAGCACATTTCATGGCTATAAGGGCATTTATGAGCCATACCTAAAGAAGCCGCTCACAGATTCAAAAATCAGAGTCCGAGACTTCCGAACCGTCCACGGTCAGAAGATGCTCCCGCAGCATTGATGGCGTCTCCCACACTACGCTGCTTCACATCAAATCGTTTTTGTCTGGCGTCTTCAAGTTCGCCAAACGGGAAGGCGTCTTAGATGGCGTCAATCCGATGCAAGACGTGTCAGTCAAAGGCGCGAAGACGAAGTTCAGGGGCGTGGCGTACGCGCTAGATAGAAGTCTTCAGTATGCTGGAATGGATTCAGTATGCTTCCGAGAATGACAGTCTGTTGCTTAGCGATGAACGGCCTTACGTTGACGCCTACCAAGTCATAACCTTGCTCGCTCTGACTGGCCTTCGAATCGGAGAATGCTCCGGTCTCAGATGGTCCGATTACGATGAACAGAACAAAACGCTGAGCATTCAGCGGTCAGTGTGGCGAACGACGGTAGGCACTCCAAAGAGCATTGCCAGTGCCGACATCATTCCCGTTATTCCACTTTTGTTGGAGATGCTGCAACGTCGCAGGGAACTATTGAAGCCTGAATCCGACGATTACATTTTCTCTGGAGCGAAGCGCTTAACTCGCTACGGTAAGAAAAGGGCTCCGCTTAATCTCCACAATTTGGAGAATCGCGTCATCAAGCCTAGTCTGCTCACTCTCAGCAAGTCCGATATGGAGAGTCCTATCCTCAAGCCTTTGATGGAAGCAGGCAAGGTTAAGCAAGAGCAACGCGTTCGCTGGGTTGGGTATCACGGATTCCGCCGTGGTCTCGCCACGAATTTGTTATCATTAGGCGTCGAACCTGTCATCGTGGCAGCGATCCTGAGACAGTCTGACGTGAGAACGACGCTGGAGCATTACAATATTCAGGAATTCTCCAAGAAGCACGAAGCTATGCAACGCTTCGAAGCAAAAGTTCGGGAATTTTGGAATGAGCCGAAGTAGCTCAATGGTAGAGCACCCGCTTCGTAAGCGGGGGGTTGAAGGTTCAAGTCCTTTCTTCGGCTCCATCATTCGGAACCCATCTGGGAACCCACACCTACGGAAGCCTCATAAACATTGGCTATTTGAAGTCTGACCGCCGGTTTCGTAAACCGTAGGTCCCCGGTTCAAGCCCGGGCCTCGGCTCCAACTCTCGATAGATCACCCCTTTTTCATTTCCCTCGGTTGCACCGGCTTGTACGATGCGAGCAAGTCGAGAGCCTCGGGTTCCTTTCTCAGGCACGATCTGCTTGACATGTTCGCATTTTTTAATATGTGCCCGCACGATTAACATCTGAGCGTTGAGTTAATTACGTTCTTAAGGTTCGCTTAATGCTTGGCAAGCTAACCACTAGCCTTCCGTTCGCCCTGGATCCGACAACATTGCCATGATCTTTCGCGACTCAGGGGTCAAAAGGGGGGGTATGTTTTTGAGAAAGCGTGCGTGCCTTTGTCCGTTTGTAAGTGTTCTGGCGGTCTTCCTACTGTTTTTCGCGGCAAGTCCGGTCCTCGCGCAGCTGTCCAGCGGGACGATCCTCGGCGTGGTGAAGGACACGAGCGGCGCATCGGTTCCAAACGCGACCGTAACCGTAACCAACGTCGATACGCAACTCACGCGGACCCAAAAGACGGGCGACGACGGGGCCTATCGCTTCCCGGCGCTGCCCATTGGCCACTACACGCTGAAGGCCGAGGCGACGGGCTTCAAGACCGAAACGCACCAGGGGTTGGTGCTGGATGTGGCCCAGGAAGAGGTGGTGGATCTCACGATGCAAGTCGGTGGCGAACAGGAGCAGGTCGTGGTCACCGGCGAAGCGCCTCTGGTGAACACAACGAACAGCTCGCTGGGCGGCATGGTGCAGCAGGAGCAATTGTCGAACCTGCCGCTGAACGGCCGGAACTACATCGACCTCGTCATGCTGCAAAAAGGTGTTACGAAAGCCACGGAGCTTGGCAACGGCCAAGGTACTAGCGGCGAGTGGTTCAGCACCAATGGGGCGCCGATGCGGTCGAACAACATCGTGCTCGATGGGGCCCGGCTGAACAATGCCTTCAACGGCGCTTCCGGTAACGAAACGGGAACTACGCTGGGAGTGGATGGCATCCAGGAATATAAAATAATCACCGATTCATTCAGCGCGGAATACGGAATGTCCATGGGCGGCCAAGTCGTGCTGGTGAGCAAGGGTGGGACAAATCAGTTCCATGGGACGGCCTTTGAGTTCCTTCGGAACAGCGCCCTCGATGCCCGCAATTTCTTCGATCAGCTAAGTGGTGGGCCGCGCCTCCCGCCCTTGCAGCGAAACAATTTCGGGGGCTCGTTCGGCGGGCCCATCAAGAAAAATAAGACCTTCTTCTACGCCGTGTTTGAAGGCCTGCGGCAAAATTTGGGCCAATCCTTGATCGATTCGGTGATTCCTGCAAACTGCTACAATCCCGCGACGAAGCAAATCCTCACCGTGGCCAACCCGTGCGCGACGGCGAGCAGTGGCGTCGTAAATCCTGCAGTTGTTGCCTGGGCGAATGCGTATCCCTACCCCAATCTGGGGAGCAATACACCGGGCAACCCAGATGACCGGTTCGGTCTTCCGGCGTCACAGTCCGCGCAGACGACCACCGTGAACTACGGGCAGATCCGGCTGGACCAGAACTTTTCGGCTTCCGATACATTATTCGGCCGCTACACTGTAGACGATGGCCTCCAGAATACTCCCCTGAATCCCGGCCTCGGCACCCAATTTGGGGGCCGAAATCAATTCGTGACTTTGTCGGAGAATCACATCTTTTCGCCCACGGTTTTGAATACGGCCCGGGCATCCTTCAGCCGAACTCCGGTAAACGCTATCGACATATTTCCGCCTCAGCTGACCGGGCCTCAATACTCGGGCGTGCCAGGACAGCCGATTCCGACTATTTCGATCGGTAATGGCCAAATTACCGATTACGGTGGAATTACCAGCCTCCCCTCGATCGCCATCCAGAACATCTACACGTTCAGCGACGATGTAAATTGGAACAAAGGTCGGCATGCCATGAAATTTGGAGTATTGGTTAACCACTTCAACGATTACTTCAACGCTCTTTCCAACGAGCGCGGGGGGATCAGCTTTCCCGACCTTTCAAGTTTCCTAGCAGGCTTACCAAGCCACTTTGAGGCCGTGACGCCGGGCTCGCTCTTGACTCGTGACTTCGCATTCAACACGCTCGGCTTTTATGCTCAAGACGACTTCCGCGCGACGCAGCGGCTAACTCTGAACTTGGGCCTGAGGTATGAGTTCTTTACCGTACCGAACGAAACTCATGGCAACAATTACCGGTTCCTAAACGTGCAGACCGATGCGGCTTCGACAAAAGGCCCCATCATGCGCAACCCCTCCCTGAAGAATTTCAGTCCTCGCCTCGGGTTTGCCTGGGATGTATTTGGGGACGGCAAGACCTCTGTGCGTGGCGGCGCCGCCCTTCTCTACGACGTTGGGAATTTTGGCAGCGCGCTTAAGAACCAGATGGGCGCGCTTCCTCCGTTGACCAGCTCCAGCAGTTCACAGAGTGGCGTGCTCACGCTTCCTTTCACGTTCACGCCCGCGGAAGCCGGCCATAACATCACCACGATTAACTACAATATCGGACAGCCGCACATGGCGGAGTATAACCTCACCGTCGAACGCCAGTTCCCAGGCGGCATGGCGCTGTCTATATCGTATGTTGGCAGCCGCGGATACGATCTCTGGACAACCAGGGAATTCAATTGGTTCCAGCCTCTCTCGATTACCAATGGGCTCGAGTACTGGGGCCCTGGGGTGTCGAATTATAGTGGTGGGCCTTTTGTTCCCAATCCCGTTGCCTCTACGCCGGTGAACCCAAACTGGAATAGTGAGACGCATGTATACCACCGGCGCGCAATCCTGGTACAACGCGGTGGAAGTGGAGCTGAACAAGCGCATCACCCACGGGCTGCAGTTCCAGGTAACGTATACTTACTCCCGGAGCCTGGACGACGCGCAATCTCAGCAATACTCGAACGATTGCGGCATCAATGCTCCTGGCTCGACAAGTAACGCGGATCCCATTTTTCCCATTAACGACAAGGGTCCCTCGTGCACCGACCAGCCAAACGACCTGAGCATCAACATGCTGTATTTCATCCCGAAGATCAAAGCGCAAGGGTTTGCGGCCAAGATTCTGAACGGGTGGTGGGTGGGCAACATTGTGGAGGTACAGTCGGGGTTGCCTTTCGCCCCGAACGTCGTGAACCTGATCTCGAATTCGGGAGTGTTTAGAGCGGACCAAGGGGACCGCCCTAATCTCGTTACCCAGTACAATCTGGCCGCGGCGCAGGCCGTCAACCCCGCCGCAGTACCCTTCAACCCGAACACGATTTATGCAGGTGGCAATTCCAGCCAGTGGTTTAATCCGAATATGTTCACGCTCGTCGGGCCTAACCAGACCGCGGCGTGTCCCTCGATCGATCCGAACAACTTAGCCTCGATGTGCTCCTTCGGGTATCTCGGGGACGCCAGTCGGGACATCTTGCGGGGCCCTGGGCTGTTTGACTGGGACTTCTCGATCAACAAGGATACGGCTTTGCCGTTCCTGGGCGAGGCCGGAAAGCTGCAGTTTCGCGCGGAAATCTTCAACATTCTCAACCACACGAATTTCGGTTTGCCGAACGGCACCATTTTCGCGGGCAACATCACCAACGAGACTCCTCTTACTGGCGCAGGTCAAATTCTGTACACGAACACGACCTCACGGCAAATCCAGTTCGGTCTGAAACTCATCTTCTGAAGGGCAACTCGACCGTATAAGAAGTCGAGTGACGAGTCTATAGTTGGGTTAAGGCTGAATGGGGATAGCGGACGACCCAGGGGACAGCGAATGAAAAACACGGTGCGGAAGAGCGTTGGTTTGGCGGTCATGATTCCACTTGTTCTTGCGGCACTGTGCGCCTGGTGCGCCCCGCGCGCCGGCGCGAAGGAAGCTGCGCATCCTTCCGTCGCTCTGGCGGGCATCGTGAGTTCTGAGGCCGAAGGGCCGATGGAAGGCGTCGTGGTTAAGGCCAAGCGCGCCGGTGGAACAATTACAATATCGGTCGTCAGTGACGATCACGGCCATTATGTGTTTCCCGCCGACCGGCTCAAGCCGGGCGAATACACCTTAACCGTAAGAGCCGCGGGCTTCGACGTGCCAAAGACCACGGTGACGGTTGGAAGCGACCCCACAACAGCCGATCTGAAACTCAGCAAAGTGGGCACTTTCGTCATGGCGCAGCAACTCATGCCCGCGGAATGGTTGCTGAGCGCTCCTCCCAGTAATGACAAATACATTTCCGTTGCGATTACCGATTGCGAAAGCTGCCACAATACCGACGTCGTCTTCAAGAGCACGTATGACGCCGACGGATGGATGACGACGCTGCTCCGCATGAGGAATTATGAAAGAGGAGCGACGTTCAGCCATCCCACCTTGAACCCTTATCACACGAATCTCCGGCCGGGGGACGAAGCATTTGCAAAGTACCTGGCCTCGGTCAACCTGAGCGAGAAGCCCTGGGATTTTCAGTTGAAAAGTATGCCGCGCCCGAAAGGGAAAGCCACGAGGGTGATCTACACGGAGTTTGATCTGCCTAGGTCCGACGCGGAGCCCCACGATGCCCTTATCGACTCCGACGGCGTGATCTGGTACGACGATTTCAACCAGCCGCTCATTGGGCGGCTCGATCCCCGCACCGGCGAAACGAAGGAATGGCCTCTCCCTGAGATGCGGTCCGGGGTCGCGCCCGGTTCGCTCAACATGGCCTTCGATCCCAAAGGCAATATCTGGATCGCGAGGAAGTTTCAGGGTGGAGTAGCCTTTTTCGATAAAAAGACGGAAAAGGCCAGGCCTTATCCTTTGCCACCAGAAGACCTGAACCCGTACACACTGACGACGTTCGTTGCGGTCGGGTCGGACGGAACCGTGTGCTTCGACGACACGCAAAATCGTAGAGTTTATTTCCTCGATCCCGCAACAGGTAAAGTCACTGGCTACGATGCCTATCCAGGCTGGAAATTAGATCGGGAAACTGACCGCGGCAGTGATGGAGTGCCGCATAGCATGTATGGCGTCTCGGTGAGTTCAAAGGGATGGTGTTACTGGAGTGACTTGGCGAATCGCAACATCGGAGAAATAGATCCGGCGACCGGAAAAATCACGTTATATCCGACGCCGACTCCTATGTCCGGACCGCGGCGTGAGAATATCACCGCGGACGATCAGATTTGGTTTGGGGAAAACAATCTCAGCGCCCAGAAAATCGCTGTCTTCGATACAAAAACCAAGCAATTCAAAGAGTGGGAAGATCGCCCCGTCGAGCCCTATGATGCGATCCTCGACAAATCTGGCCACGTCTGGACAGGTGGAGAACCGACCGATTTCGTGACTCGGTTGGATCCCAAAACGGGGGAGATGGTGAATTATCTGCTTCCCACTGTAAACGCCAATATTCGCCGGGTGTACGCGGATAACTTTACCGAGCCGCCGAGTATGCTCGTCGGCGAAAACCATCGAGCCAAAATCGTTTTGGTGCAACCTTTAGAATAGGGGCTTAACTCGCCTCCCACTTTCTTCCACAGAATTCCGCGATCTTGAATATAAGGCATTTCCAAAATGCCCGGCTGCCTCGCAGGCTCCACTGCGGCTTACTTTTCAACTTCGATGTGTACGAGATCACCGTCCAGCCATTTGCTCGCCGACTGGGTAAAGACGATCTTCGCCGTATGTCCCCTGAGCTCGCTGCAGGGATCTATGTCGTCGTGTATGGCGGGAATGTTGCTGGTGTAGCCGATGCGCGTGCGGTCCTTTGCGTGAAATAGGAGCGGCGCCTGCTGGTCAGGAATTTTCGCTGTGACATCCATTTCGTTGCCGTTGCATTGCACCTGAATTACCACACCGATCACATCTGTGGCCCCACCGCGACGCTTGAGCACCGGCGCATTAGGATCGGCAGACGGTCCACTCGGCGCCGAGATTTTGTCCGCCGAAGATTCGAGTAGATTCGGGACGCGCCTCGCTCTGTCCGAGCAGCAATTTGCTCTGCTCGCGCCGCTGCCTGTTCGGATCGTGCCGCAGCCGCCAATGCGTTCGCGCGGGCGGCGGATTCCTCGTCCTGCCTCTCCCGCTCGCGTGCATCATAGTCGCGAGCCTGCTTAACGTAGGCTAGGAGCTGCTCGGCTCGCTCGCGAACGGTATCGTCGTTGCTTGCGCGTAAACTCTGGCCCACGGCCTCCGCATCATCGTAACGCCGCATGCTAATGAGCACCTGCGCACGGTCGATCTGGAAACGGACGTTTGCCGGTTCCAGTGAGACAGCCTTCTGTGCAAAAGCAAGCGCCTCGGGCAGTTTCTCGTTGTTGGTCAAGAGATAGATCGCCAACAAACCGTTGGCTTCGGCGAAATCTGCCTTCAGCGCTACCGCCTGTCGCAAGTCTTCCTCAATCTGAGGATCGCTCTCAGATGCGCCGCCGAACGCCAGCTGCGCGCGCAGAAAGCGTGTGGCGGCATCGTGCGAGTCGAAGGCAATAGCCGCGGAGAGACAAGCGACCGCGTCAGCGCGTTCGTCACGGAAAAGGTGCAGGAAAGCCAGGTTTTTCTCGGCAAGGGCGAGCTTGGGATCGAGCTGTGCCGCCTCTTTGAGTAGAGATTCGGCCTGCTGAAACTGGCGATGAAGCGTGAGGAACCCTCCGGAATAGGCGTCCACTTCCGCCTGCGAAAGGGCGCGCGTGCTGAGACTCGTCTCGGGAACTTTCGCTGGTGCCGGGACTTGAACCGCGGGAAACGTCAGGCGCCCAATGTACTCCTTCAAATTATCCTGAAGCTTGCGGAGATCTCCGAGGGCCTTTGCGGCAGCCTCGTCCTGAGTGGAGCCTTCGTTCAAAGCGGTCAAATACGCCCCAAATGAGGTGTTGTGAGAGCGCTTGTCGCCGAGCATCAGGTAGTGGATGAGCGCCCAGGATTCCGCGTAAAAGATCGAGACCTTATTTTGCTCGTTGTAGTAAGGCGAACTACGGTCCACTTTAAATAAGACGGGCAGAGGAATCAGCGCGCTGTGGCGAAGCTCCTCGATCAGGTAGGGATTAGGCATTCCGAGGAGTGCGGTCTTGTCACCAATCTCTGAATTGCCGAAAAAATCGGCCATGCCTTCCGCGACCCACACCGGAAGGCCGGGAGAATAGGGCATGGTGACGGAATGGTAGTATTCGTGATACAAGCCCTCGTAAGGGTTGTCGCCGTGCGCGGCTAAATTCACGGCGACCTGGAATTGAGCGTAGCCGCCGTCCACAAAAATCCCCGCTGGATGCGAGTGTCCTTTTTGTGCCCAGTATTCGGGCAGCAACTCGCGTAACGCATCCTCATCATTGACCGCCATGATGGTGATGACCGGCGAGGGACTGTTCTTCACGTAGGAAAGGGAATCGCGAAACAACGAGCGAATCTGCTCGAACTGCACGGCGGTCTTGCGCGCCTGGCCTTCGCCGGCATTGCTGACGACGATGAAATTCGGACTACGTACCTCGACCCATTTTCCTGTGGGCGCCGCGAGGGCTGCGGCAAATAGAAGGAACGTAGCGAGCGCGGCTGCCACGATGGACCTTGGCATCGGTGGTCCTCCAAACGCGGATCATTTCCTACCGGGGTTGGCCAGGATTCTACCGCCGTTTTGATTATCTGTCGGTTAATATTTAGGATGTTCGTTCTCCGTTCTGGGCTAACCCTAAACCGCAGAACCCGAGCGTGCGCTGCGCGGCGAAGTTGCCACAGACCCCGGGATAAAGGCAAAATCTTGGCGGAAAAGTGGTTTCGGAAGGCGGGGTACCCCCCCACTGTTTTTTGCGCAAGTGTTCATTCTGAATGACTTAACACGATGCTTCTGTGGGCGCGAGCCGACCGTATTTTGGCTTTGCACAGATTCCAGATACTCGGAGAAGGCACGGGATTTCAGGACGGTGACGGCGCGCCGATTAGCTGTTGCATGGGAAAGAGAAAAGAGTTGCCGTTGTATTCGAAATAAGGGCAGCCGAAAGTTCGGTGGGTCAGGGGATGTTAATTTTTTACCGAGCGACAAAGACATCAGAATCACGTTCGCCCACTAAGCCACATAGCCAAGCCGCTAGGTTGTTCCGTAAGAGACGGGCTACGCAAAAGGGCGCCAAGTCAGCAATGCGCAGCTCACGCCGGACAGAATTGGCGGATCTGTAGGAAACAAGCGTAGGGATATTATACCGCGGGAGTAAAGATACTCAGCGCAGGAGCAAATCGATCAGCTACTAGAGAGGCGCGCCGCGCCACGGCTTCTGGCTATTTGGAGGCTTCGGCGCCAGCGCCTATCCCCGACGGTTTGGCCAGAGTGTCACGATACTCGATCGCCTCCGAAGGTATGCAGAGTGTTTCTTCGAAGTCCTGATCCTTCATCCAGTAGTAGTTGGCTTTGAGGAAGACCCACGGCTTGGTATAGAACTTCGGATCGTTGAGCGTGGCCGTAAGCGCTATGTTGTACTGGTCGGTGCGCGTGTAACGCTCTTCGATGTGGGCGTTCTTGCTGCGCGGATGGCCGTTCTCGTCGAGCCAGGCTCGCTCGTCGAAGCCTGTGCTATCGATTACGAAGGTGTTATCGCCATCCCAGTGGCCCACCGAATATCCGTAATAACGGGAATCAGGCGCGCCTTTGGCGTCCACGTCCTTGGGAAGCTCCCGCCCGTCCATCCAGACTTCCCGCCATATGCGCTGCTGCTCAAACATAATGAACATGCGGTTCTGACCGGGCTGAAAGAACATTCCTCCCCGGCTGCTGACCGCGTGGTTCAGAAGGTCGCGTGGGAACCCGAGCGGATCGCAGTTGATGAAGGGATCGTTCGAAGCCAGCGTTTTGACGTCAGACTTCGCGAGCGCCACCTTGCACGTAGGCGTGATTCTGCTTGAATCGCGCCTCGCCCGCGGGCGTCATCGGAGGCATAGGGTCGCGGGAAACGGCTTGCGGCCCTACCCAGGCGCCAGTGAGGTCTCGCTTCGGCGCAGGGCCCGGCGGATTCGGCATTTTGGGAACGCCCTCGACGATATAGCCATCCTGCACTTCGTGTCGCGGCCGGGCCTGACCTTGACCCTGGGCTATTGCGGACGACGAAAGCGCAAGTAGCGCCAGCGAAACTACGATTGTTCCGGTCACCGGATTTCGCATTTGGAAGGGCTCCTTTTTACGTCAGGGACGTTTCCCTACTTATCTTTTTTTTCTTTCGTGTAATCGTCCTGTCGGTAGTCGCTCTTGTTCCCGGCGTCTCCCCCAAGCTGGGTATCATGCAACGCTGTGCCATCGGCGAGCACGATCTTATTCAGGCGGCCGGCGGGGTTGCCATTCTTCGAGGGATACAAGAAGACGGTGATCGTGTCTCCGGGGCCTATGGAACTCTTGCTCCAGCCGATCAGCTTAAGCGCCTCTGGACTGGCCGTTTCGCAGACCCAGTGCACGACGTTGCCTTTGTCGTCCTTCACGTCGAAATCGATGAGGCTGTGAGGATTGGACCAAAGGAATTTCGTCACCGTCGCTTGCTTGAATTCAACGATTTTGTCCGCGTACGCCACATTTCCGTGATGTGCGAGAGCGGGGCCGCAGACCGCTAGAAGACCCGCACCCAAGACGAACGCCACGACCAGCTTGCTTTTCATTCGGCACCTCGTAAAAGAGCCTTTGCGGTTCGAGCCAAAACCAGGGAATTAATATCAGTCGTAATCTCCCCTCTGGCTCCCCAAAAGGGCATGATAATACATCATCCTCTTAGGACTCCGTGGCGCTAATTTTGGTTTCAAGGCTGCGGAGGCGATGGCATTAACTCTCTTCCTTATCATTAACTGACTGGGGTGCGGCTTGCCGATGGGCGAAACAGCTTAATGGACTCAAGGGTGGGTAATGGATTTTTCTTCGTTTGATCGGCGCGGATATCCCGTTGTCTCGGTGGAGGCGGGTTATGCGGAATGGGCGAGCAACTACGACGCCACGGTGACCGCGGGCTTGGATCAGCCGCTATTGGATTCGCTCACGTCCGTGAATTGGCGGCAGCTGCGGCGCGCGGCGGACCTGGCTTGCGGAACCGGCCGCACCGGCGTGTGGCTCAAAAATCATGGCGTGGCTAGCATCCACGGCGTCGACCTGACGCAGCAAATGTTGGACATAGCGGCGTCCAAGCACGCGCATGAGCACTTGCTTCTTGCTGATGTCGCCAGCACCCCGCTGCCTTCTGCTGCGTACGATCTGTGCACGCTGGTGCTGGCGGATGAGCATCTTGCGGAGCTCGAGCCGGTATATCGGGAGGCTGCGCGGCTGCTGGTGGCAGGCGGCCATTTTGTGTTGATCGGCTACCACCCCTTCTTCCTGATGCGAGGCATGCCGACCCATCACCACCGCACCGGGAGCCGCAAGGCGATTACGATCCGGTCCTATGTTCACCTCTTCAGTGAACATTTCCACGCGGCGAGCAAGGCAGGCCTCGGCATGACCGAGTTCCGGGGAATGCGTGATCGACGAGGAATGGCTGGCCGGCAAGCCGAAGTGGCGCGAATACATGAACTGGCCGGTCAGTTTCGCGCTAGTGTGGACCAAGTAGATCAGTCACAGCCTCAACGCTTGCAGAACTATCGAATGGAGGCGGACATATGAATCACGAGCGTAATTCAGAATCTCTGTGTTTCCGCGGAGTGGCCATAATAGCCGGGCGCAATCGGCGCGGTCGCAGTAGGCGCATTTGCCATCGGAGCATTGGCCGTCGGCCGCTTGCGATTCGCCGCCTCGTCATCGAAAATGCCAAGTTTAAATCTCTCGAGATCCAGGACCTCTCGGTGAAACGGCTGCGAGCCGCGGAAGTCATCGTAAGCGACTCGCTCATGCTGCCACTAGGCAATGAGGATCGAGAAATACGGCAATGAGGCTAGAATCGCCATTTCTGGTGGCAGTTAACGTATAATCGGCGGGCCAAATCAGCAGAAAGCCAAATCAAGTAAGGAGGCGCCGACGATGTCCTGCCGTTCTCTTGGGTCGCGCGTGTGTTTTCCTGTTGCTGCCGCAATCGCTCTGGTGATGCTCTCGGGTCAGCCCTTGGCCGCCAAAATATTTGATAAGACTGCGGACATTGCAGGCACGAAGCTGGATTACAAGGTCATTCTTCCCCATGATTACGATGCGGCGAAATCCTATTTCGGGATTCTCGCATTTCCTGGCGGGCCGCAAACCATGGAGATGGTTATGGGCACGGTGATGCGAAATTGGCGCGAGCAGGCGGAAAATCTGGGCTATATCGTCGTCGTTCCAGCCGCGCCAAACGGTGATCTATTTTTCGAACAAGGCGACCGCGTGTTTCCCGCGTTTATCGACAAGCTGCTCGGCGACTACAAAATTCAGCAGAATAAGTTTCACATCGCCGGCGTTTCCAATGGCGGGCTGAGCGCCTTTCACATTGCCTCGCTTTATCCGCAGTACTTCTGGTCGGTGACCGGCCTTCCCGGGTTCCTTGACGACGGCTCGTCCGAAGGCGTGCAGGCCCTCTCAAAACTGTGCATCTATATGTACGCGGGAGAAATGGATCCGGGCTGGCTGCGGAGCGAAAGGACAGAAGCGGCAAGATTCAAGAATCAGGGATTCACGGTTGAGTTCAACGAGGAAAAGGGACAGGGCCACGTCATGCGCACGCTAGAAGGCCCCGGCGCGGCGCGCCTCTTCAAACAGTTTGAACAAGCTCGTCAGGGCTGCGGTAAATAACGAGACGTGCTTGGCAGGTAGGTATGCGAACAATTCTCAATCGCGCACGGCTTTTAATCATTGTCTTCCCACCGGCGCTGGTCTTCTTGTCGATGACGCTCGGTTCGGCAGCGCTCAGCGGAAGCAGGCGGCCGCAGCAGGCGCAGGCTAGGGATCAGAAAGCGGCAGCGGCCAGCCCGAAAGCGGCAGCAGCAGCTCAGCGGCATGACCTTTCCGGAACTTGGGAGCCAGCCAATGGTCCAAGCGAGGGAATCCAGCCCGATGGCGTAAAAGCCATGCCGAATGACGGAAAGCCGGAACATCAGTTGCCATACACGCCTTACGGATTGCAAACCTACAAGTCCCATCACGCACTGTTTGGAACCGACGAAAATCTCCCCGGGGATAACAACGATCCGCGCGACAAATGTGAGCCACTCGGATTTCCGCGTATGGATTTTTACAACCTGAGGGAAACGCAAATCCTACAGAACGAGTACAAGATCGCCATCTTGTACGAGTACGCAACCGCCTGGCGGATCATCTGGACAGATGGCCGGGAACTTCCAAAGCTGGTCGATGGCGGCGTACTCATCGGCAAGGAAGTTAAGGAACCGCGCTATTACGGCTACTCGGTCGGGAAGTGGGTGGACGATACCACGCTCGTCGTTCAGACGACGGGGATGATGGGAGAAGATAGAGTATGGCTGGATACGGCGGGGCGTCCCATCAGTGACCAAGTGCACGTGGAGGAGCGGATCCATAGGGTGGATCACGATCGTCTGGAGTGGTCGGTGACGATTGACGATCCCAAGATGTATACGAAGCCGTGGGTGGCTATGAACAAATTTCCGATGAAATTGGAAGATCCCCATCGAGACGTCATGGAGCAATACTGTTCGCCGAACGAGATGGAAGACTACAACAAGCGATTTGCGAATCCGGCGAGTTCCCCGGCGAGCCAGGCTCCAAAACAATAGCGTGCGCAGATGGGCGCGCGCCGGAGTTACTTACGCCGGAGTTACTTAAACGAAGATCTGCTGAAAAGAACCGGTTTTAGGCGGATTGCCAGTTTGCGGAAGAATCGATTGTGCGACAACTCCAATGAGCATAAAATTTCATCAATCTGCGAGCTTCACAGAACGGAATTCCCGAAGCGGAGGCGATTGCCATGAGAAGTAAAGTTATCGCGGCCCTGGTGCTGGCTGTGGGTGTAGTGACGCTTTCCGTTCCGCTTTTGGCACACCACGGAACGGCGGCGTTCCAGAACGATAAGAAGGTTACCGCGAAGGGTACCGTCGCGGAATGGCTGTGGTCCAATCCGCATTGCCTGCTGAGCGTCGACGTGAAGGGCGACGACGGTAAGGTAGTACGCTGGGTCGGCGAGACTCAAAATCCGGTCAGCATGACTAACGTAGGGTGGAGTAAGGCGGCCATTAAAGCCGGCGATGAAGTGACCATCACGATTCTTCCGGTCAAGAATGGAATGCCGCTCGGGCGCCTGGTCTCCGTCGTGCTCCCCAATGGGAAGACGTTAATATCGGGCGAGGGCGAGCCGAAAGACGTGCGCGATGAGTTGGAGCGTAAGGCGCGGGAGGAGCGGCAGTAAGGGATTTCACTTTTCGCCTTTCGCCAGCGTTGATACGCCTTGGGACGATTCCTCGAGGCTTGTGCAAACAATTTCAGTCGTCCTGAAATGGCCTCAGCCTGCAGTTCGTGAGATCGCTATCTCAGGAGGCAATCGCGATGAGAAGTAAACTGATAGCCGCACTGGTGCTCGCTATTGGTAGCGCGACGGTTGCGATCCCGCTATTCGCACATCACGGAACAGCCGCATTCGAGAACGGGACGAAAGTTACCCTGAACAAGGCAGTTGTCACGGAATGGCTATGGTCCAATCCTCATTGCCTGCTGCAGTTCGACGTAAAGGGCGATGACGGGAAAGTGGTGCATTGGGTCGGCGAGACTCAAAATCCCGTCAGCATGACCGACCGTGGCTGGAGTAAGTCGGCAATTAAGGCCGGCGATGAAGTGACGATTGTCATGCTCCCAGTCAAGAATGGAATGCCGCTCGGGCGCCTGGTGTCGGTCACGTTCCCCAATGGGAAGACGTTAATATCAGGCGAGGGAGTGTCCAGAGCCGAGCGCGATCAATTGGAACGCCAGGTTCGAGAGGGCACCGATAAGTAAGGCCGATAAGTAAGTCGCGGCACCATGCGAATCGATAGCACGGCCCGTCTGCACGAACCCTACTTAGCAGATTCTATGTAAAATTAACTTCAATTGCGATCAGTGCAGCGTAGTGTTGTGGGCGCTGGCGGTGATATTTCCGGCGATTCCGACCGTCTGCGGCAACCACCACAGTCGTCTCACCCAAACGTGTTGGCTCTTTGACATACGTTCCGCGAGCCACATGCCGGCGATGACCTGAACAGCACCCAGCGGGGCCATGCGGCTCCACGTCGGCGTGCGTCCCAGGAAAGCGCGCGTTAATGGATCGACTTCGACGTATCCGCGATGCAGGTATTGCCGTGTAGTCACGCCATCGGAAATCAATGCACCAGTTTGAATGGCCCCCAGGAGAACGATGGGTCTGCTCTTGAGTGCTCCGCAAAGGCTCCTCTCGAACAAAACGCACTTTCCCGCGGGCGTTGGTTCACCGGATTCGTATTGAGTTTTGAGGCTGAGCGTCAGCAGATCGTTTACTGCGAATGGAGGCTGGCTTTCCAAGAACGTCGAGGTGTCGTAGCTTGCGTCGACGTTTGAGCCGTCCGATATGCCGGGGCGCTGCGATCCGGGATCGGATGCGGTCGCGGCGTCGCCTGTCTTCGCCATTTTGGCGGAGCTTGTCACATCATAGTTGCTGTTTGTGGCGGCCAGGCATTCTGGACCTGCGAACGCAAAGACAATCGTAAGAAGGAAGGGGAAGAGGAGCGCACCGATCCGAGCTGAAGCGCCGCTATTCGTTCGAACTGAACACAGGCGATTGCGGCTGGGTTGTGCGCTTGAGAACATCCCGTAAACAGTGTGGAACCCCCGTCACCGTCTCGCTACTGGACCAAAGTTCAGGTGTTCTGGCGTCATCAATGCTTATTCGGAAGCGCGCTTAAGGTGAAATGTTGCGAAGCGCGCCAAAGCGAACGGCGGGAGGACACGCCAGACTTCCGATTTGCGTGGGTTACTTCCGGCCTCGCTTACTTCCGGCCTCTTTACTTCAGGTAGGTGCGGACGATTTCGATGAGGTCGCTGGCGGCTTCTTCCGAGGTCTTGGTGTGGCGCGGCATGTGGTTGCGGATATGGTCCTCCATCAATTCCGCCATAAGGCTGTTGATCGCTCCTCTTGCGGCGGACAAACGGTGAAGAACTTCCGCGCAGGGTTCGTGCTCGTTCAGGGCACGCTCCACCGATTCCAACTGCCCAATTACTTTTTTCGTGCGATTGACCAGATCGAGCTTTTCTCGGGAAAGATGTGACATTTTGTATTGACTACCCTAGGGGGACAGGGTATCAAACCATTTGATCTACTGAAAGCAATCGTAATATACCGCGTGTCCATCTAAAAGGGGATCAGTTAGCAAGAGCGGAGGGCGTTCGTTTCGATCTTCTTGGCGCTGCTTCTGCGAGCCGCCATTGATTTTCATTTGCATTTAACAGCAGAAACGGTCAATCGCGTGCAAGCTGAATGCGGAGTGGTGGGTAGTTCCCCGGGGCAATCAAACAAAGGTAGCGCCCGATCGACAGATGCGTGGATCAGGCCAAGGACAATGACATTCGATCGGGGACATGACAGGCGGTTTCGATTCGGGCAGTGGTTGCTGCTCGTGACCGCCGTCGTTCTATGTTCCTCGGTCGCGCTGGCGCAGGATTCAAATCCGCCGGATACAGCGCCCGCGAACGCAGATCCGCAGAATACCTCGAATTCCGCAAGGCCAGGGCAATCCGGTGGGGACCCTCGGCAGACGCCGCAACAGCCCGACAAAGACCCGCAATCCATGTTTCCGCATCCGGAGACGACGCGCTGGTGGCTTTCGGGGCAAATCAACATCATCCCGCAGGGACACGGCGATTTCCGCGCGCTCTATAGCGGCCCGAACAGCCTGAACCCAAAAAGCGAGATTCGCGCTTCGCGCATCTTCACACTCTATACGGCATATCGGCTGACGAATTCGATGGACGCCGTGTTTGATCTGGAAGAAGCGAGCGGGAATGGCATCAGCAATTCGCTGGGCCTGGCTGGCTATCCAAACATTGACGTGGTCCGCACTCCGGGCCTGGGATCGCCTCTGAGCTTGGCGCCCTACGTGGCTCGTGCCATCTTTCGGTACGTGCTGCCGCTGAGCGATGAGTCTGACGATGCCGATGTCGGGCCACTGGGAATGCTCAAGAGTCTGCCGGTAAAGCGACTGGAGTTTCGCGCCGGCAAACTTTCCTTGGCTGACTTTATCGATGTGAATGCTGTCGGTAGCGACAGCCATTTCCAGTTCATGAACTGGACCATCGTGAACAATGGGGCCTGGGATTATGCGGCCGATACGCGCGGCTACACCTACGCGGCCATATTGGAATATGACGACCGCTCGTGGGCCGTGCGCTTCGCCGAAGCCATGATGCCAACAGTAGCAAACGGCATTTCGCTGGACGGCGACCTCGCAAGGGCCCGGGGAGAGAATCTCGAACTGGAACTACATCCAAATATCTTCGCGCAGAAGCCCACTCAGGTGCGCCTGCTCTCGTATGTGAACCACGCGAATATGGGTGATTATCGAGAAGCAATCGATTTGTTCCTGGCGGGAAAAACGCCGACTCCCGACGTGGTAGCCACGCGGCAAGAGGGAAGGGTGAAGTATGGATTTGGGATCAATTTAGAACAGCAAGTGTCGGCACATATGCGGACCTTTGGCAGGTTCGGGTGGAACGAAGGGCGGCACGAGTCTTTCGCCTACACCGAGGTCAATCAGACGGTTTCTTTCGGCGCGGATTACGCTGGGGATCAGTGGCATCGCCAGAACGATAAGGTCGGCTTGGCTTTCGTCAGTAATGGCATATCGGGCGACCACCGGGAATATTTGAAGCTCGGAGGTTTGGGCTTTCTGCTGGGCGACGGAACGCTCACCTACGGACGGGAAAACATCTTCGAAGGGTACTATAATGTCCATTTCTGGCGAGGCATATATGGCGCAATCGATCTTCAGCACATTGATAATCCCGGTTACAACCGGGACCGCGGGCCGGTTTGGGTTCCGGGGCTGCGATTGCACATCGAGTTGTAAAGGAGCAAGTGTGCCCGGGGCGCTTTTGGTTATGTGCACAGAGAATGCAATTTTGAGGCGAGTGTACGCAGGGTGCGCACCGGTAATGACCCAGCTTGGCCAGTGATATACTAAGTGACTTCTTATCAATAACCTTACTGGCCGATAACGATGGTTTGGGATGGTCTCGACGAGTGCTTTATATAAGCCTGTATTCAAATTCACAGGCCGGATAAAACGAAATCTTCTCGCAAGGGAGAATAGAGAAAATGCGGAACAAACAAAAGGGTTTCTCGTTGATTGAGCTGTTGATCGTGGTGGCGATCATCCTGATTATCGCTGCCATCGCCATCCCGAACCTGCTTCGCGCGAAGATCGCCGCCAACCAGGCTTCGGCAGTGGGCTCGCTGCGTACGTTGAACACAGCGTGCATCGCGTTCTCCACCAGCTACGGCTCATTCCCGGCGGCACTCTCGAACCTGGGTCCGATCAGCTCGGGCGGCACGGCTAGCTCCACGTCAGCAGACTTGATCGACTCGGTGCTGGCGGCAGGCACTAAGAGCGGGTACACGTTCACCTACGGTGCGGGCGCGAGCAACCAGTCTTACACGATAACGGCTACGCCCATCACTGCGGCCACCACCGGACAAAACATGTACTTCACGGATCAGTCTGGCGTGATCCGCGTGAACACCTCCGGTTCGGGTGCAAACGCGAGCAGCACCCCAATCGGCTGATCGAGTCCACGGTTTTTCGGAGCAGGAGAAAAGGGGGAGCCATCGCGCTCCCCTTTTTGTTTTTGACTGGCGATAGCGTACAGGCACTGTCAGCGGCTAACTAAGGTTCTGACGATGTCCCTCATGGCGGCCTCCAGCATCTACTTTGAGACCGTCGGCCCCAGCCCGGCGAGGGGAATGTGTATGCATATCTCGCGGCGGGTTGTAAGCTGACTGCGCTCTCTTAGAGGTGTGCATTGGCCATTACGGAACGCCGTCACAGGATGAGATATCCGCTGAAGCTGGCCGTCTCAATCCGCCCTTCGGGCGTCTCTGCTGCCGGAGAGATTCTCGCTGAATGCAGGGACGTCAGTTCGCAGGGCGTCTATTTTTTTCTGGAAGAACCATTGAAGAGCGGCTCAGAGCTCGAAATTATGCTGACCTTGCCGCCGGAAATCACGCGGGGCGAACCGGTGCGCGTGCGTTGCGAAGCTCGCGTGCAGCGAACTGAAAATATAAAAGAAGGCCGCGTGGGGATCGCCGCGAAAATTGAACGCTACCGCTTTCTTCCGGGCAAGCGAGAACGTCGCAGGGCAAGCTGAGCTCACCGGTGCGAACGGAGCTATCAAACGCGCACCGCACGAAAGCGCAGCTCGGGGCTGCGCGGCGCGAAGTCAGGAACGCGTCATCTTGCGAGACGCCCGTATCCCGGCTTCCGCGGCATCGGAAACGCTCTGGTGCACCTGACTGGCCATCTCTTGCGCGCGCCGCGCGACCGATCTGCTTGTCGCACGAACTCGCTCTGCGCCCTCAGTAAGCCGATCGTTCAGGTCTTCCCTCAAATCCTCGCCGGATTTCGGCGCCAACAACATCCCCGCGACCACTCCCAGGCTCGCGCCGAGGAAAAACGCAAAGAATCCCGTCCATTTGGAACCGGCCATAGTGACGCTCCTTAAGGAAAATGTCCTCGCTTGATTTGATGTCGATTCTGGAGGACCCGAGCCTAGAATCCTGTTGATGTGTCTAGCCGCTAACCTGCGGAGCGCTTGCCTGCGCGCTTCCGTGCCGGAACTGCTTCCGGCACCACTTTCATGGGCTTCATTTCCACCGGACCCTGTTTAGCTGCAGGCTGCTTGCCGCCGGCCAGGCTCTTCTTGAGCGCTTCCATCAAATCCACGACCGGCGCGAGCTGCGGATGCGGAGCCACGGCGACTTCCTGCCCCTTCAATTTCGCCTCGATCATGGCGCGCAGGCTTTGGCGGTATTCGTCGTGATATTTTTTCGGCTCGAAATGAGTGGAGAGGCTCTCGATCAGCTGCAAGGCGAGCTTCTTTTCCTGTTCCTTCGGCTCAGCGCTATCCTTGTGGCCGTATTCGGCGACGTTGCGGATCTCATCCGCATAAAACATGGTGTGCAGCGTGAGGCCATGCGCGCGGGGCCGGATGACCACGATATACTCGCGCTGATGCATGTAGAGTTTGGCGATGGCGACATGGCCGGATTCTTCCATGGCGTCGAGCAGCAGTTCGTACGCTTTTTTGCCGGCGTCTTCAGGAGTGGCGTAATAAGAAGCGTCAAAGTAAAGAGGATCGACCTCCTCGGCTTTCACGAATTCCAGAATTTCCATGGTGCGGGCCGAGGGCGGATCGAGCTTATCGAGCTCTTCTTCGCTGAAGAGAACGTACTGATCTTTCTCGTATTCGAATCCCTTGATGATTTCGGAGCGCTCGATTTGGCGATTGCAAGTGGGGCAGAACTGCGGCTGGCGAACGCGCGAGTGGCACACTTTGTGAAGCTGGTTCAAACTGATGCGTTCCGTGCGCGCGGCAGCAAACAGCCGGATGGGAATCGATACCAAGCCGAAAGTGAGGTGGCCCTTCCAGACCGAAGTCGCCATAAAAAGCCTCCCGCTGTCTATGTGACGCACCACGCACAGACAACGAGTCTGTAAGGTTAAGGAGTGCCTGCGGCGAATTCAAGGCGAAGAATGGGCGAAAGAGGGCGAAATGTCACTAGCCTACGATGGTCCCTCTCGCTGGGCTACATGCGTGGAAATGATTCCCGAGCAAACGTTTTCGATTCGCTATAATTTCCGCGCGAATCCCTAAAAAATGACGGCGCACAAGTACGAAAATTCCCTCGAAGAGCAGAACGCGACGCCGGGAGCGCAGCGTTTGGCCTGTTCCCTATGTGGTTCGTTCGATGCGCAAGCCATCCTCGAGAAAAGAGTAGAAGCTGCAGGCGCAACCGTAGGCTTTCGGCTGTGGCGTTGCACTGCGTGTGGCTTGGTCAGAACTCAGCCGCAGCTCACGCCGCGTGAGCTTGAGCCGTTTTATGCTGAGGAGTATTGGGGCGAGGGTGGCATCGAAGCCACGGACGAAAACTGGATCAGGCGCGACCAGCGCCATCGCACCGGCTTTCTGCAGCGCTTTCGAAGCGAAGGCAGCGTGCTTGACGTCGGGTGCGGGCTGGGATTTTTCCTGCGCGCTCTTGATCCGAAACATTGGGACCGATACGGAGTCGAGCCCATGCCCGTGCCTTATCGGCAGGCAGCGCGGTCGCTGGGATCAGAGCGCGTTCATAACGGCGATCTCATTGCGGCTCGATTGCCGTCGAACAAGTTCGACGCGATCACTTTCTGGGATTCGCTCGAGCATCTGCCCAATCCCCGCGCTGTTTTGCAGGAAGCGGCCCGGCTTCTGCGCCCCGGCGGAATCGTCGTGATTGGATTGCCAAATTTTGGAAGCTATCAGGCGCGTCATTTCGGCGAGGATTGGTTCGGGCTTTCGTTGCCTCATCATCTCTGCCATTACACGCGCGAGACACTGACGCGGCTTCTGGAGACGTGCGGATTTCGCGTGCGCGTCATGGAAGATCGCACCGGCACCGAAAATTATCACGGGCTGAAGCACAGCCTGCTGAATCGCCTCAAGCGGCGTCATGGTCGGAGCGGCGGACGCATGATGTATTACGCGGCTAAGCCATTTCTGCATCCCTGGGAATGGATCAGCACGCGAGTGGGTGGTGGTTCGTCCTTACAGGTCTGCGCGGAACTCGTCTCTCCAGGATCGCCGGGATTTTCGAGTTGAGCGCTGCGGGTCTCAGCATCGTTGTTCCCAGTTGGAACGGTCGCGCGTTGCTGGAGAAGTTTCTGCCCAGCCTCATCGAATCGGCGCGAGCTTTTGAAGCCGCGTGCGGCCAGCCGACCGAAATCCTGATTGCCGACGATGCCAGCACGGACGATAGCGAGAAATGGTTGCGATCGCATTGGCCGGAAGTGCGCTTCGAGACCAGCCCGCGCCAGCGGGGATTTGCGCCGACGGCGAATCGTGGCTTGCGAGCTGCGCGCTTTTCGTTGGTATACCTCGTAAACAACGACGTCGCGCTTACGGGCACGACGCTGCCCCCTCTCGCCGCGCACTTCCGCGATCCCAAGGTGTTCGCCGTAACCGGCAATGCGTATGATTTCGCTACCGGCGTGCTGCGCGGCGCGGGCCAGCGCGGCAGATTTCGGCGTGGCTTTCTCGGCGTGCATTCCCGATTTTTCGTTCCCAACCCGCCGGTACAGATGCAGCCGCTGATGACGCTCTACGCCACCGGGGGCTCGTCGCTTTTCGATTGCGAGAAATTCCTGGCGCTCGGTGGTTTTGAAGAGACAATGGCGCCCTACGGGTGGGAAGACGTGGAGCTTTCGCTGCGTGCCTGGAAACAAGGATTCGAGGTGCGCTACGAGCCGCGGAGCGCCATCTGGCACCAGTTTTCGTCCACTATTGGTTCGAAGGTATCGCGTCGGCAAGCCAACGCAGTTTATGATCGCAACCGGCTGCTCACGCATTGGCTGCATCTGGATACGTTATGGCGAGAAAGCAGCGCACGCGTTAGGTGTCGGAGCGAAATTGCTGACGAGTACAATGATCGGGCGAATGGAATATTGGCGGGCGTTTGCGCAGGCGCTCGCGGTTCGACCGCAGGTAAAAGCACGGCGGGCTGAATTGAAAAAATCGCAGCAGCGCAGTCTGGCCGAAGTCGTGAGCAAGATCGAAGCGCAGATGTCCCGGAAGGAAGTACGGGCGCTGGACACCGCTTCCGCTCCAATTCGACCTTATGTCTGGTCCAAAAATGTGAGCTCGGTGCAGGCCGAGCGCGAGAAGACAAAATGACGAGCCGAAAGTCCGCACGAACCTTTGCCGTTTTTGTCGTCAGCTTGGTGGTCGCGTTCGTAGGTTCATCGGCGCTGCGGGCGCAGCGTGATCCATCTGAGCCTCCGCAAGCAAAGCCGGCTCCCAAGCTGATGCCAAGGCCCGCCAGTGCGATCTCGCGACCCGACGTCGATGAAGCCGGGATGCGCAGCCTGATCGAGCAACTCGTCGCCTGCGGAACGCGCAATTCGCTCTCTTCGTGGACCGATCCCAAACGCGGTGCGGGTTGCGGGCGCGATCGCATCGTGGCGCGCTGGAACGAAATCGCCCAAAATGCGGGCGGCAGATTGCAGGTCACGGTCGACAAATTCGAAGCCACAAGCGCACGCACCAACAACCGGCCCGTGCACATGGAAAATGTCTACGGAGTCCTCCCTGGCCGCGACCCGCAGCTTGCGAAAACTGTCTTCATCATTTCGGGCCATTTCGACTCGCGTGCTTCCGATGTGATGGATCCGAATCTCGATGCGCCCGGCGCGGACGACGATGCGTCTGGCGTCGCGGTCAGTATGGAGTGCGCTCGATTGCTCAGCCGCATGGCCGCGAATGGGGCAGGGAATTATCGCGCCACGCTGCTTTTTGCCGCAATCTCAGGAGAAGAGCAGGGTGTGCTCGGAGCCGAGCACATGCTGGCGTGGGTGAAGCAACAGGGCTACACCGTAGGCGGCATGCTCGACAACGACATTGTCGGCGCTGATTCCGCGCCGGGCGCGCCCCACCGCGTCCGGCTTTTTTCCGGTGCCGGTGACATAGATGACGCCGACTCGCCTTCCCGCGAACTGGCGCGCGCCATCGAGGAAATCGACGGGCGCCAGGCGATTCGCCTGATCTTTTCGTTGGATCGCCTCGGACGCGGCGGCGATCACGAGCCGTTCTATGTGGCCGGTTTACCCGCGGTGCGCTTTACCGAACCGCTCGAGGATTATCGGCACCAGCATCAGACGCCGCGCACGGAAAATGGCGTCGAGTATGGCGACGAGATGAAGTACCTCAATATGGCATTTGCCGGAAACGTCGCCCGCGATAATGCGGAAGCGCTTCGGGATCTCGCGCTCGCGCCCGCCATTCCCGCAAGCGTGAAGCTGAGCGGCGGCGTTACGCCTGACGCGAAGATCGCGTGGAGCGCCGGCGAAGATTCCGAGCGCGCCGGCTTTGAGATCTTATGGCGTGAGACGACCGAGGCGCGCTGGCAAGTCTTTCAGTTCGTAACCAACGCGGGCGAAACGACACTGAAAGGAGTCTCGACGGACAATCATTTCTTTGCCGTGCGCTCTGTAGGAAAGAACGGTGCTCGCTCGATTGCCGTCTCCGCCTCGGCGCCCAGAGCGCTGCCTTTTCCCTGATGCCACGCAACCCGCGAGGTGACCGCACGTCACGAACTCCTGTGCAGCCGGAATCATCAAAGAGATGAGTTGGATGCGCGAACGATTGAACCGCCAGCAGGGCCTGTAGCCTCGATGCGGGAATATAGAATGAACGCAGATTTGCGTTTGCGGCTGATCGTCGAAGACTTCGACTTTGCCGCCCTTGACCCCCGTCGCGTAAAAGAAAGTGATGGTCTCCAGAGGATCATTGGGCTTGGGATTGTGGATGCGAAATTCGAACCACAAAAAATCGCCAATGTACACGAGCGCGGCTAATGCGACCAGAACTCCGGCGATCCACTTTAAGAGCGTTTTAGGCCGCACGGAAGCCTCATAAATAAAGGCGCTTTAGAAAAGATCCTTCAGGGCCGCTCGGGCGGCCAGATGGCCGCACAGGCCGTGCACGCCCGGGCCCGGCGGCGTAGAGGACGAGCACAAATAAATTCCCTTTGCGGCAGTGCGGTGGAAGCGGCGAGTCGGCCGCAGCAGAAACTGCTCCAGATCCGCCGCGCCGCCGCCGATATCGCCGCCGATCAGATTCGGATTGTAGCTTTCCATGCTGGCCGCAACGCGCACGTTGCGCTTCAGTATGAGCCGGCAGAAACCGGGCGCGAAGCGTTCGATCTGGTTCTCGATCGCCTCGGTCATATCCATCGACGATCCGTGTGGCACGTGACAATACGCCCAGGCAGTGTGCTTTCCTGCGGGAGCGCGAGTGGGATCGAAGAGCGTCGGCTGCGCCAGCAGCACAAACGGCCGTGCGGAATGCTTCCCTTGCCACGCATCGCGCTCGGACGCAGCAATTTCTTCGAATGTGCCTCCCAGGTGTACGGTTCCGGCGCCGCGGCATTCGTCCGCTTTCCACGGAATAGGTCCGTCCAGCGCCCAATCGAGTTTGCAAACGCCGGGACCATAGCGATAGTGCTCGAGTTGATGGCGGAAGCTGGCGGGAAATCGCGAGCCCGCAATGGTCAGAAGCTGTCGCGGCGTCACGTCACACAGAATGGCGCGAGCGCGGGGAAGTTCCTCCAGCGAAGCAATCGGCAACTCGGTGACAATCTCTCCGCCCAGCGATGTGAGATGCCTCGCCAGCGCTCCGGAGATATTTTGTGAGCCGCCGCGCGCAAATGGCCAGCCCTGCGCGTGCGCGATGATTCCCAGAACGAGCCCGAATGCGGCGCTCGGGACGCGTTCGAGCGGCAGCACTGCGTGCGCCGACAAGCCGGCCAAAAGCGCGCGCGCCCGCACGCCGCGAAAGCGATGCTGGGCGACGCTGGACGCGGAACGCATTACGGTGAGTCCAAATCGGGCTGCGGCGAAAGGATGCGTCGGGAAGCTGAACGGATTTTGCACGGTGGCCTCGAGCTTCGGCCACGCCGCAAGCAGCGGTTCCATGAGGCGAATGTAGCGGTCATCATCGTGGCCGACATTTTCCGCAGTGCGTTCGACCGAACGCTCGAGGACCACTGGGGAACCGTCGTCGAGAGGATGGGCAAGCGGCGCGGCCGGATGGACCCATTCGAGCCCGTGCTGCGCGAGCGGCAGCCGGCGAAAAAACGGAGACCACAGGGCCATGGGGTAAACGGAAGAGCAAACGTCGTGGACGAAGCCAGGGAGCGTCAATTCGGCAGATCGTGCGCCGCCGCCGATGGTTTCGTGCCCCTCGGCAACCAGAACCGAGTGGCCCGCCTCGGCAATAGTAATTGCGGCGGAGAGACCGTTCGGTCCGCTGCCGATCACGACGGCGTCGTATTCTGTGCGGGGAAAAGGCATCAGGTGCGGCGAACAATCGCGCAGCCTGTGTTTTGGCACGCGTTCGCCGAGAATAATGGTGCGCTACATCATATCGCGAGTGTCACCCCGTTTTAATGGCGCGGCGGCCCACTCGCCTCCTTCTGGTCGGGTGTCTAGATGCCTTCTCAGTCTCTGTGACCTCCGTGCCTCTGTGCTCTCCGTGTTAATTTCCGGTTTCCTGTAAGTGGCCAAGGTGCAGAGAAGACAGAGATGGTGAGTTGGACCTGCCAATATCTAACGAGTCGCGGAGAAGTGTTCGTTCAGATAATCGCGATAGCGATCGCGCAGAGCGCTCTTCAGCAGCTTGCCCGTTGACGTGTGCGGAAGCTCTTCGACGAAGATATAGGCATCGGGAAGCTGCCATTTCGCAAATCGTTTGGCGAGAAAGCCGTCTAATTCCTCTGGCATTGGCTTGGGTTCGTTGGCCACGATCACTGCAACGGGCCGCTCATCCCATTTCGGATGCGATGCGGCAATCACCGCGGCCTCTCTGACGCCCGGATAACCGACAATCGCATTTTCCAGGTCTACTGAGCTGATCCATTCGCCGCCACTCTTGATCAGGTCCTTCGTGCGATCCACGATGCGCAGGTAGCCGTGCTCATTGACGGTGACCACGTCGCCGGTGCGCAGCCAGCCGTCATCGGTCCACTTGTCGCTCAACTCAGGCATATTAAAGTAGCTCGACGCCACCCAGGGCCCGCGCAGTTGCACTTCGCCCATTGTTTCGCCGTCCCACGGCACCGTCCCCGTTTCACTGATTACTCGAGCTTCGACGAATGGCACAGGCATGCCTTGTACCGCGCGAATGGCATATTCTTCTTCTTTTGACATCTCGCCCAAACAAGGACGCAGACGGCAGACAGTCGCTATCGGCGTCGACTCGGTCATGCCCCACGCGTGAATCAGACGGATGCTGTGGGCATCGAACCGGCGGATCAGCGATTCCGCGGGCGCGGAGCCGCCGATGATAAGCCTCAGATTGGGCGCAAGGCGCCACCGCTGTGGATTTTTATCGAGTTCCGCGCAAACTGCCATCCACACCGTCGGTACTCCGGTAGAAACGGTCACCTGCTCGCGCTCGCACAGGTCGAGCAGGCTTTCCGCGTCCAGGTGCGGACCGGGCATCGCCTGCTTGGCTCCCACCATCGTTGCGGCGTAGGGGAAGCCCCAGGCGTTCACGTGAAACATGGGCACAACCGGCATCGTGCAGTCGCTTTGCGAGACTGCCAGCGAATCCGCCATCGCCAGGGCCATTGAATGCAGCACGAGCGCTCGATGCGAGTAAACCACGCCCTTCGGATCGCCGGTCGTTCCGGACGTGTAACACATGGCCGCGGCGTCACATTCATTCAATTGTGGCAAGGCGCAATCGTCTGGCGCGGTTTTGAGCAAGTCTTCGTAGTCCTCGTAAAGCCCGGCTTCACATGCGCCGGTGCGGCGAACGAAAATGCGTTCGAAGGGTGCATCGCTAACAAACTTTTGCAGCACGGGCAGCAGCACATCGTCCACGATCAAGAATCGATCCGACGCATGTTTCGCGATAAACGCGAGCTGGTGGGGAGGAAGGCGCAGATTGAGCGTGTGCAGCACGCCGCCGGCCAGCGGAATGCCAAAGTACGCCTCCAGGTGCACGCCATGATTCCACATCAGCGTGGCCACGCGTTCGCCGCGCTGTAAACCTGCTGCGATCAGGGCGCGGCTGAGCTTGCGAGCGCGAATGGCCATATCCGCATATGTACTGCGCTCGAGGCTTCGGTCTGGCATCCGCGATACGATTTGCACCTTCGGATACAGCGTCGCCGCGCGCTCAAGTATGGGCGCAAGCGTCAACTGAAAATCCATCATGGTGCTTTTCATGCGCAGAAACTCCGGAGCCGTCGCTTGAGCCGGGATTTTAGTTAACGCTCACAAAGAGTGCAAGAGAACTCAGGCCTGAATTCGTCTGAACCCGCGCCTTCATCGAGAGCCGTGTTTACTCTTGCGCGATTCCAGGGCACCGAGCGATCAAATGTGATATATTTCATTAGCCCTTGATGCGACGGTTGCGTCCTGCAGTTGGTTAAAGAGTCGATCTGACGATACCCGCCTGCCGTTCTTTCCGTAAATCTTCGGCCTAACTTAAATTACAACTGGCCATGCTCGTTTCGGTCCACGCTCGCGAACCTGTGTGCGCGTTCCAATCGTTCCGGCCAGAGAAAAGACAAAAGAGTGCAGAGTTTTTCAGAATTACAGATTTCTTCGTACGTGAAAGAGCGATTGTTGCAAGCAGGTTTCGTGTCGCCCACGCCAGTGCAAGCGGCGACGATCCCGCAAGCGATCGAGGGCCACGATGTGCTGGCTACAGCGCAGACCGGAACCGGCAAGACGCTGGCATTCCTGATCCCGGTGATGGAGCAGCTCCTGCGGGAAAAGAAGCCGGGAGTGACGGCGCTGGTGCTTGTGCCTACGCGCGAGCTTGCGATGCAAGTGGCCGATCAGTATGACGCGTTGCGTGGCCGGCAACTTCCCCCAGCAGCGGTGGTCGTGGGAGGACTGGCGGAGGGCCCGCAGCTTGCCGCATTGCGTCGCGGAGCTCGTCTCGTAGTGGCCACCCCCGGCCGGCTCGAGGACTTCCTCGAGCGCAAGAGTATTGATTTCCGCGCGCTGCGAATTCTGGTGCTCGACGAAGCCGACCGCATGCTCGATGTGGGATTCCTTCCAGCCATTCGCCGCATCGCGGCAGTTCTACCCAAGCACCGGCAAACGATGTGTTTTTCCGCAACGCTGGAAGGCGAAGTGGTACGCCTCGTCACTGACTACATGAAGGACCCCGTGCGTGTGGCGTTCGGGTCCACCATGAAGCCCGCGGAGAACGTGCGATTACAGGCCTTCGAGGTGATTCCTGAGCACAAGCAGGCGCTGCTGCGCCGCCTGTTGGTCAAAGAAACCGGCCGCTGCCTGGTGTTCGTGCGCACCAAGCGCGGCGCAGACAGGCTAACCAAGGCGTTGAACCATGACGGCTTGGCGGCGGCAACGATCCATGGGAACCGATCGCAATCTCAGCGCACAACGGCGCTCACCGGATTTCAGCAGGGACGCTACCGTGTGCTGGTCGCAACCGACATAGCTTCCCGGGGAATCCACGTCGAGGAGATCGTCCACGTCATCAACTATGATCTGCCCGAAGTGGCCGAAAGCTTCATACATCGCGTGGGGCGCACGGGGCGCTTGGGCAAGCGTGGCTGTGCTTCGACACTCTTCACGCGAAGCGAGCGAGCTGACCTGCAGAAATTAGAGCGGGTGCTCGGCATTAGCATGGAGATCCCGCGGTCCAGCGACACCCAACCCGAAACCCCAGCGAACCGTGACGATCGTAATCACAAAGTCCACACTCGAGTTGAGCGCAATCCCAGGCACCGCAATTCCACGACGCGGTTCAAAATGATTTCGCTGCGGGGAGAGGTTCTTCAAGGACAACTCGGGAATTAAGCCGTATCGTTTTGTTGTGATTCGTCAAAAAGCAGGCGGAGCCCCGTAGGCTCCGCCCGCAGTTGCTCGTGCAACATCAGCGATTTAAGCCGCTAACCTTGGGTTTGCGGTGTCACAGACTTGGCCACATTTTGGTCCGCCTTCGCCACGTATTCCACTTTTACAGGACTGCCGACCTGTCTCCATGCGCCCTTCTTGGGATAAAGCCGTGGCAACGCGGGCTTCATAAATAGATCGGCTTGTGGCAGATTGGCTCGGCTTCGATGAAGAATATCTAAGCGAATCGGGGATGCGAAATGTTCCAACCAGATCTGCTCAAGAGCAAACGCATTTTGATCACAGGAGGCGGCACTGGCCTGGGCCGAGCCATGGCCGAGCGTTTTCTGCAGCTCGGCGCAGCGGTTTACATCTGCGGTCGCAGGGCGGATGTGTTGCAACAAACCTGCCGCGAGCTGGCGAATCGGACATCAGGCCAGATTGCGAGTTTTGTCTGCGATGTGCGCGAGCGCGATGCGGTCGAGCAGATGATCGGCAAAATCTGGGACGCGGGGCCGCTGAATGTTCTGGTCAATAACGCTGCCGGCAATTTCCTTGCCCGCACCGAAGAACTCTCGCCGCGTGCATGGGAGTCAGTGCTCGGCATCGTCCTGCACGGCACGATGAATCTGACTTTGGCTTGCGGCCAGCGCTGGCTCAAAGCCGGGCAGCAGGCGACCGTGCTGAGCGTTTCGACTACGTACGCCGCAGTCGGATCGGGCTCCGCTTACACCGTGCCCTCCGCCGTAGCCAAAGCAGGCGTGCTCGCTTTCACGCAGAGCCTTGCCGTCGAATGGGGCCCGCGCGGTATTCGCTTGAATGCGATTGCTCCCGGCCCGATTCGCACAGAAGGCGCCTTTTCGCGCCTGCTGCCGCGAAAAGATTTGGAGCAACACGCGATTGATCGCATTCCGTTGCGGCGCTTTGGGACGCTCGAAGAGTTTGCGAATCTCGCTTGTTTTCTCGTCAGCGATGGCTGCACGCACATCAACGGCGAAGTTGTGGTGATGGATGGCGGAGAATGGCTGCAGGGTGCCGGCGAATTTGGCTACGTCGGGCAGTTGCTGAGCGAATCGGATTGGCAGAGCCTGCGTCCGAAAAAGCGCTAAGCACACACACGTAACTGCCTTGCGACACCCGAGTTGCCGTAATTTCGTGGTGCACGCAATAACGCGGCGGGGGCACAGCGCCCCCGCCAGTGGCTCATCAAGCAGTCGTCACATTGTTGAATTTACGATCCACCCGACTGCGAAGCCGAACGCGCGCGCTGCCCGCCGGAGTCCTCCCTGACCCTGCTCCTTGCCCCCCTGGCCGCCGGAAATCGGAATCTGCCGCCGATTCTGCTGTGATTCCGGAATCGGAATCGTTACTTGCAAGAGGCCATTTTCAAAGCTGGCTTGCGCGTTGTCTACGTCCGCGCCTTCAGGCAACGGAATAAGCCTGTAGAATTGGCCGTAAACTCGCTCCGACCGCCGAACTCCACCTTCTTCGCCAGTGTACTCTTGCTTCCTTTCGCCCTGAATCACCAAGCCGTCCGGTGTAGCCTCGACCCGCACATCTTTCTCAGTCAGTCCTGGCAACTCCGCCGATATCACCAGATTGTTATCATTCTGGCGGACTTCAACTGCCGGCACCCAGGCGAGCTCTTGCAAGCCCGTGCCGCTGGAAGTGCCGCCCAAGTTTGAAAACATTCGATCCATCTCCTCGGTAAATCTTCTCATCAGTCCGAAGGGACTCATCGTGAGGAAATCCCTCGGCGTGATGGCGAGGACCGATGGCAGATAGCCGCCGCTCCTTCTCTGCATGCCGCCGCCTGAACTGACACTTGAACTGCCGCCTGAACCACGTTGTTGTATTTGGCTCCCGCGCGGCTCTTCTCTTTCGCCGGATTTTTGTCTGCTTGCTCCGCTTTCGGCCATGTTTATCCTCCAAAAACTTTCGCGTTTCTAAATTCATGACGCGATGAGTTCCATACTTAGAAGAAGGCCACGCACCTGTGGATTTCAATACCGTCGATATGGCAGGTGAAAAACTGCAGAGGCTTCTATGGAAAACTAATGTGAAAAGATTACGCCGCTTAGACGAGAACTTCAGGAACTTCCAATCTTTGCTTGCGGAATGCCGCTTCGAAAGCTTTTACGACCCGGGGATCGAAATCCGTGCCGGATGCTTTGGAGATAACATCCCGAGCCTCGAAGGGCGAAATGCCTTTGCGATACGGCCGGTCGCTCACGAGAGCATCGTAAACGTCAGCCACACTGATGATGCGCGCTTCGATGGGAATTTCATCGCCTTTGTTCGGATGGTAGCCCGATCCGTCGAATTTATCGTGATGGGCCAGCACGATGGGCAAGATGCGCTGCAGCGAACCGCCCACCGGGCTCAGCAGGCCCATTCCCTTATCCACATGACTGCGCACGTGCGTCATTTCCGCTTCCGTCAGGCGCGCAGCCTTATAAAGAATTTCGCGGCTGGTCTCGAGTTTTCCGATATCGTGCAGCAGTGCCGCGGCGCGCACGTCTTCGATGCGGTCCTCGGACATGCCCATCTCTCCGGCGATCTGCGTGGCATAGAGCGAAACGCGGTAAGAATGATTCTGCGTGAATTTGTCGTTGGAGATGAAGTGATTCAGAATTTGCAGCACGCCGTGATAGGTTTCGCGGAGCTCGCGCAGCCTTCGTTGCCCGTGTTCGTAGAGAGTGCCTGCGGCGTAGGCCGAAAGCATAAGGAAGCCGCCCCATACGCTCAGATCCGACCATGTGAGCACCCCTTCAATTTCTCTTCCGAGCACGGTGGGATGCAGGATATGCATCCACAGGATGAGCAGAATGGAGGCGACCGAGGCTTCCACGGCACGGCGGCGTCCGAAATAATATGCGGCAAAGAGAGTGGGCAGGTTGTAGACCGTCAGGGCCATGCGTTGGCCCGCGATCAGCAAATTGATCAGGCCCGCCGACATAACGATCGAAAGAATGAGCAGGAGTTCCTTATTCAGCTCAGCTATGCCGGCGATCCAGTGCTTTTTCACGCAAACTCCCGCCCTTACGAATGAAGGCAATACTTTCTCGCGGCGATACGGTGTGAAGCTATAGTACCGAGGGCGCCCTTGTCCGATGAGTAAAACCATTCTGAGCGTTACGAGTTGGGGAAAAATGCGAAATCGCGAGGCAGTCGCTTCCAAAAACGGAAAGCCCACCTATCGGTGGGCTTTCTAGAGGGGAGAATAGTTCCAGGCCTATGCGCGGAAGGCCTTGAAACTCGTTCCTCGGATTCGAAGTCTAGAAGAGAGGGCTTCCGCGAGTCAAGAAAAGAAACACTTTAACATTGAAAAGCATATCTGATTATGTATCAGGTACTTACCGGAAAGGCCTCAGGTGTTGCTTTAAGGGCGCGGCTTATCTCGGTGACTGAAGTATATAGAAATCCTTAACATCTACGGGCTTACTGTTAATGCCCAACTGGAGAATTTCTACATCGGTATTGCGATCGAATATCTTCCCGGGTGCCACAAACTTTGCCAGCAGCCGGAAGCCGCCAAACCCCAGGGACGCGGCCAAGGCCAGCAGCATGATCCCCCCGGTATCCACGATCGCCCCCACAACGATATTAGAAATGCTAGGGTCGGTGAAATTTTGCGTCGGCTCGTTCCATGTAACTTCCGAAGTGTAATGAACTTGATTGAGCAGTTCGGCCGCCTTTTCGCGTGACTGCACTCCCGAAAGCAAGGCGATCAGCGCACTCGCACGCGTGCCAAACACGACTGGCTTACCCTTTGCCAATTCTGGATCAACGTTCAACGCAAAGGACTTACCCAACTCGTTGTACCGGTCCGCGGCTAACTGCTGCGTGGGGTAAAGGATCAGCAAGAGCACCCCTTCGGCCGGCCGCTGCCCCCCAGAAGGTTTATCCGAAAGTCGGTAACTGCCGACAACCGCTTCTGCACTGCTGCCGAATCCGGCCCAATCGGCCTGATTCACCGGCGCAGCCGGAAAAACCTGTGCCAGAGCCAACGGCCCAAGGACGTAGCGCTCCGAACCGGGAATCAAGCCTTCGTGGGGAAGAAAAGTGGCGATTGGCGGATAAGGCCGCCGGTCCGCTTGCGCCGCCGCACTTTTTGCCAGCGCGTTCAGATCGGCAGGGGCCATTTGGGCTTTCCCGGAGTTCACATCGAGCACCAGATTGCCAACGACGAGCAGTTCACGGCCGCGCTTACCTGCGGCATAAGAAGCAGCCGTAATCGGGGCAGGGAGCGCCATGTCCGGATCGCGGAAAAACGTAAAAGCGCCAAAAGCGGCACTGGGATCGACCATACGATAGAGCGTAACGGTAATCTTGTCGTTCCCGCTCGTATAGTCACGCCGCTCCCCGGAGGTAATCCCATACTCGCGCAGGATATTGGCGCGATCGTTCGCCAGTTGCTCAATCTGCTGGGCTGGAACTTGAGTGGTGGAGCCGGAAGCCGTCCATGTCCCCACATTTGGCGGCAACACGTCTTGGGCAGCCAACGGCGCACTCCACAGGCCGCCGAGCGCCAACACAAAAGCGAACGCGAAAAGCAATACTCTGCCCTTCATCCTATTTCCTTAGACGCCGATTTCAACCTAAATGGTAACGCCGCGGAAGAAATCGCGCTACTGCGGACGAGGCGAGCTTACAGAGGGAGCGATGGTTGTTGTCAGACTATTGACGCTGCGGAGATATCTCTCAATTCCATGATAAAGCCCGTCGGCGGCGTGCTGGCGGTTCTCGGGTTTCTTCAGCCATTGCTCGTCAGCCGGATTGCTCATGAACGCGATCTCCGCCAGAACTGACGGCATATCGGCGCCCACCAACACCGCGAACGGTGCTTTGCGCACGCCCCGATTTCGTTCCGGACGCTTGCCGATTTGCATCGAGCTGGCCAGCGATTCCTGGATGTCGGCGGCCAGATCGCGCGATTCCTCGACTTTGTCATTGCGCGCGATTTTCGTCACCAGATCCTGCAGGTCATGAACGGAGCTCTGCGCGGTCGCATTTTCGCGCGCCGCCACTTCCATAGCCTGGGCGGAGGCGTTGAAGTTCAGGTAGTAGGTCTCAATGCCGCTTACTCGCACGTCATCGCTGGAATTGGCGTGTATCGAGATAAAGAGGTCCGCCCGGGCATCGTTAGCGATGGCAGTACGCTGCTCGAGTCCGACGTAACGGTCGTCCTGTCGCGTATAGACGATTTCGGCCGAAGGAAGGCTCCGCTCGATTAACCGCCCCAGCCGCAGCGCCACGTCGAGGCACAGATCCTTTTCCATCAGCCCCGTCGGGCCGATCGTGCCCGTATCGTGCCCGCCATGTCCGGGATCGATGACAATGCGGCCGATCTTCAGCCCCAATGCACGCGTCAGCGAATGTTCGCCGTTGCGGGTGGGTTTTGCGAAGGGCGCCGGGCCGATACTATCTGCCTGGCTTTTTAGCGATTGCGAAATTGGAGCCGCAGTTGCGATGGCGACCTTAGGCAAAGTCGGCATCCGCAGCAGGGAAGCGGACGCCTTCGGAGGCAGAGGCAGCAAACCTGTCGCGGCGCTCGGCGGCGTTTGAATCCGCCCCGCTCTTGCCGTGGGTGCCACAGAACCTGAAGCTGCTGGACCTAATATCGTGGGTGTCGACACCGCGGTACCCGCGGATGCTGAAGCTGCGGACTTCACGTTCGTTTTCCCGATGGAATTTGCCGCCGCCCCGGTTGCCACGGCCGTGCCGTCTGTCGGCCCGTATACATCCACTATCAGGCGATCGGGATCCGCCAGCTCGAAAACTGAATAATCCTTTACCTTGGCCACATCCAGCACCACGCGCACTACATCCGAACGGTTTTGCGCTACGCGTACCGCTTTCAGGTAGCCGACGGAAGGAATTTCGATCGGCTGATGCAGGAGTTCGTTGCTCAGCTTGGCGTTTTCGATATCGAAATAGATGCGATCGGGATCGGAGATGCGCGCGGCCTGATATTTGGCGCGGCCGCCAAGCTCGATGATGATCCGCGTGTAGTTGTCTGCATTCCAGATGTGCACGTGGCTCACTTCGGAGCCCTGTCCCGGCACAGAAGCGTTTACCGTCGCGCTGCCAGCGGCAGTCCCGGCCATGGCGCCTACGGAGGTCGCATTGGCGCCTGCGGGAGCAGTGCTTAAAGCAGACGTGCTCGGAGTAAGACTGCTCGCGGCGTTTCCACCCGCTGCGCTAGTGGAAGCTGCGGTAGAGGAAGACGGCCGTGGCGCGGCCGGCGCCACCGCAGCCTGCACTGGCGCCATCTTTGACTTGGCGGCAGCGGCTTTTATCTCCGCGATCGCTTTGTGCACCTGCGGCCCATAAGCCGAGCGCGGATACTGGTCGAGAAAATCCTGGTAAATCTTGAGCGCCAGGTCTGCTTGTGAAAGATTGTTTCTTCGGATCTCCGCGATGGCGAGCAGCGATGCTTCCCGCAAACTCGATTCGGGATATTCGCGCATCAGGTACGCATAGGTCTCGATGGCCGAATTGAAATACTTCGGCTCGAATTGCTCGCCCATCCTGCGATAAAGATCGGCGACGTTCTTGATGGCAGAAGGAACTTGGATGGCGTTTGGCGTAATCAGGTAGACGCGCCGGTAAGCCGAAACCAGGTTTTCGTAATCTTGCACGGACCGCTCGCGCTCGGTCTTCGCTTCGAGCGCGGCGCGCATCGCCTCCGCGCGCTGAAACTGCCCTTCAGCCGCTACGCGTCGGGAAGCCACGTCTTCCTGCGCGGCCGCAGGCAACACACTGCCAACGAACAGGGCAGAGATAAGGGCTAGAGAAAAGAGGGCGAGAGAAGAAGCGAAACCGAGAGCGATTCTTTCAATAGAGGTGGCCCGCGAAGGCCCGGGCGACGATCTCATTCGTTCGTGAAGACGACCCGTCCGTCATCGGTCGTGGCGCGGTAGATCGGCCTGGAAGCCGCGCGCCAAGGCTGGTGTTGCGAACCGGGTTGGAAGTAGCTGCTGGTCACTTTTCGCACGTATTCGCGCGTCTCACGATAATTGGGCACGCCGCCCCAGCGATCCACTGCGCGGGGGCCAGCATTATACGCCGCCAAGGCTTTGGGAAGGTCGCCATTATATCGTTCGAGCAAATTGCTCAGATACGTTACGCCGGCCTCCACGTTTTGCGTCGGGTCGAACGGATTGTAGACGCCGAAATGCTGCGCTGTTTCTGGAATCAATTGCATTAGCCCCAAAGCGCCCTTGCTGGAGATGGCGGAAGTATTCCAGTTCGACTCGGTGGAGATCACCGCGCTGACAAGATTGGGATCGACGTTATGCTTGTGCGCCGTTTCCTGTACGAGTTGATGCAGCACCTCTCCGCCCAGCGGGTGAGCCGACGGCGCAGGATTGGCAGCGTGCTGGTCCGAGCTGTTCGGTTTTGAATCCGCAGCCGGAGGATTTGAATCCGCGCCCGCAGAAGGTTTCGCGGCCGCTGATGGGGCTGCTGTTTTGGCCGTTTTTTGGGCTGTGTGCCGCGCATCGTCGTTCGTATAGACGAGGTTGCCGTGGTCATCCACGTAATAGGGCAACTGGGCGTGAACGGGGACCGCCAGCCGCCCGATGGCCAGGCAGAATACCGCGGTCGTGAGTATGGTTTTCATAGGCCGGTTCGTCATCGCTCGGGGAAAGCAGAACTGCTAGTTTCCTGAAAATCTGTGAGAATCTGTGCTCTCCGGGCGGGATGGACTACTTTCGCCCGAAAAACGTTTCTCGGCGCTAATGGGAGGATAGCATCCCCTCGATAAGGGGGTAAACCCGGTCGAGGGCGCTTTTTAGGTTGGATGTGTCTTTTCCGCCAGCCTCTGCCAGGTCGGGTCTACCGCCGCCTTGTCCCCCTAAGTCCTTGGCAATAGACTGGATAATCTTTCCGGCGTGCAGCCGGTTGGTCAAATCCTTGGTTACGCTCGAAAGTAGTGCCACCCGGCCGTCTTCGACCGCCGCGAGCACAAATACCCCGGAGCCCATCTTCTGCCGTAGGGGGTCCACCAGCTCCCGCAGGCCCTCCCGGGTGAGCCCTTCCACCTGGGCCGCCAGCACGGGCACATCTTTAACGCTGCGCACGCCCTGGAGGAGGGCGTCCAGCTTGCCGACTGCCGTCTTGCGCTGGACGGCTTCGAGCTGCTTTTCTACCTGCTTCTGGGCTTGCGCCAGCCGCTCCAAGGCTTCGTTGACCTCGCCTTCGCCGACGTGCAGCCGGGCTGCGACTTCGGCCAGCAGTTCCTTCGAACGCTGGTAATCGGCCAGCGCGCCTTCGCCGGTGAGCGCCTCAATGCGCCGGATTCCCGAAGCTACCGACTGCTCGACTGCGATCTTGAAGACGCCGATATCGCCCGCTCGCTTCACGTGCGTGCCGCCGCAAAGCTCCTTGCTGTAAAAGCCGCGCGGCGATCGCAGGATCCGGAATCGTCACCACGCGCACGTTCTGCTCCGGATAGCGGTCGCCAAAAAACGCCAGCGCGCCGGAGGCCAGTGCGTCATCCAGCGTCGTTATGTCCGTCTCGATGGCCGTGTTCTGGCGAATATGATCGTTTACCTGCTGCTCGATATCGGTCAATTCCGCTGGATCGACCGGAGCGAAATGCGAGAAATCGAAGCGCAGCCGGTCCGGCGCCACCAGCGAACCCGCCTGCTTCACGTGCGTGCCCAGGATATTGCGCAGCGCGGCGTGCATCAGATGCGTCCCGGTATGGTTGCGTTTGATGTGTTCACGTCTGGCAGCGTCGGCGACTACGGCGACACGATCACCAACATGCAGATCTTCCTTCGCAACGATACGGTGGGCTATGAGACCCGCTATCGGATAGTAGGCGCCGTGTACCTCTGCAAGGAGCAATGACTCGGAATTGTCGTAGAACGCTCCGACGTCAGCAACCTGGCCGCCCGACTCGGCATAAATAGTCGTGCGGTCTAGGATTACTTCGGCTTCCTCGCCGGAGGATATAGTTCCAACGGGCGCTCCCGCCTTAACGATTGCCTCGATCCTGCAATCGCGTGCAGTGCTCTGGAAATAGAAGTCCGGCTCGGTCCGAAAGGCCGAAGCGATTTTTGTGTAGACCGGTTTCGCAGCCTCTTTGTGCGCGCCCTTCCATGAAGCCCTGGCCCGCTCGCGCTGCTCGGCCATGGCTCGATCGAAGCCTGCTTGATCGAAGCGAAGTCCCTGTCGCGAAGAACATCCGTTATAAAGTCTGGAGGCAAAGCCGAAGGTGTCGTAGAGACGGAAGGCTTTTTCGCCTGGGTACACGGGGGATTTCTCCGCATTTAGGGGCGACCAGTGAGTCTAGAGCCTTCACGTAAGCCTCGCTCCATCTCGTCTTTGAGCGAGCGTGGCTCCAGGACTTGGACGCTTTTCGGCAAGAGCAGTGGGACATGGTCTTCGTCCAGCTTACGCATACCGATATCAATGGTGTGCGCGAAGCGCTCCTCTTCGTGGCGAGATCGACTCCGGCAACGCGGTCGATGCGAGTCGAGCGAGTTCAGGATAAGGCTCGCGCATTTGTCGGCGACTTGCTTCGCAATCTTGAGCAAGGAAAGGCTGCCCAATCCCGAGCATGCGTCCGTGGCGCACGGCACGGCGAATGATTTTGCGCAGCACGTAACCGCGGCCTTCGTTTGAGGGCATCACGCCATCGCAATCAAAAAAGCAGCGGCGCGGCTAGTGATCAGCGAGAATACGCAGCGATGCGTCGATTTCCCGGCGTTGTGGCCGTACGGCATGCCGCAAAGTTCGCCGGCAAAATCTATCAGCGGACGAAAAAGGTCCGTCTCGTAGTTGCTGATCTTGCCTTGCAGCACTGCCGCGAGGCGTTCGAGGCCGCGCCCGTATCGATCGAAGGCCTTGGCAAGGGAGTAAGTTTGCCCGTGGCATCTCGATTGAACTGCATGAAAACGAGGTTCCAGATCTCGACGTAGCGGCCGCAGTCGCAGCCGAATTGGCAATCCGTATGGCCCGCATCGGAAGCCGCCGGACCCATGTCATAGAAGATTTCGCTGCAAGGCCCGCAAGGGCCGGTGTCGCCCATGGCCCAGAAATTCTCCTTAAGGCCGGGAACGCAGATCACACGATCTTTTGGCGCGCCTACGTGAAGCCAAAGCGCGAGCGGCTTCGTCGTCGGGTGGCAAATTTTGCTCTGGCGCGATCTCCGCCCCGCCGAAAACCGTGAAATAGAGCTTGTCGAGCGCAATCCCGAATCGTCCCGGTGCCGAAGAAGTCACGAGTTCCCACGCGAACGCGATGGCTTCCTTCTTGAAGTAATCGCCAAATGAAAAATTCCCGAGCATCTCGAAAAAAGTATGATGGCGATTGGTGAAGCCGACGTTCTCGAGATCGTTGTGCTTTCCTCCGGCACGCACGCACTTTTGCACTGAAACCGCGCGCTTGTAATCGCGCTGCTCGAGCCCAAGAAAAACGTCCTTGAACTGGTTCATGCCCGCATTCGTAAAGAGCAAAGTCGGATCGCCGATGGGCACAAGCGAAGAGCTGCGCACAATGCGATGGCCGTTCTGCGCGAAGTAATCCAGAAATGTACGGCGAATTTCGTTTCCTGTGAGCATTTGTGTGGTTTCGCTTCGAATTATGGCAGACGCATCTAGTCGCCGCAACGCGCCGCGTCCGACAATCTGTCATTCTGAGGCCCGTTTGTCGGGCCGAAGCCTTGTAGCTCAGGTCGCGGCTCGCGGTTTGTGCGCGCCGAGACCTGAGGATTTTCCGCCGCGCCGAATTCTAAAAGCCTCGGATCTGGCCCAAACTCAAGGTCCGACCCGAGCTACATACTGCCCGGTTCCAATCACCGGATGGTTCGACTCAGAGCGATCACCGAAACAATCAACCCAACGAGCGCCAAGCCGCACCCGACGGCGGCAATCCAGAAAATCGTGCTCACGCGCTCCGCAACGCCTCAGTCGCGCGCAGCACGTCCTTCAAGCCTTGCTCCAGCTGGGCCATTTGAGCGTCGTGTTCTTTGGCTTCCGATTCGAGGCCGTCGAGCCTGCTCTCCATGCCTCGAACCGTCCCGCATGGACGTCTTTGCGCGCGCCTCCCGGACGCACGGACTGAATGTCCCGCCGCAGATCGGCAATCGTCTCGACCAACCGACGTCCCAGTGAGATTGCGGAGAGAATGTCGCCAATCATGGATGACTGATCCCTTGGACGGTATTTGATGCGAACCCGGGATTGAGAGCGGTTTGTAGCCGCCGCTTGCCCTGACTTGTCCCGAGTTTCGAGGGAGCTCCGAACGGCCTTCAGGCGGGCGCGTTTACTTCTGTTTGCCGCGTTCAGTCTCAGCCCGGCATTTCTTCCACTGCTTCGGGCAGCGGGAAAGCACGAAGCTCGCGCCGAATCACTCCGGGATCGAATCCGGCGCGCAGCAGCGTGCGATAAAGCGAAGCCATTTTGCGCTGATCGAATGGCCCACGCGCCGTGCGCGTGCGCCGCTCGATCGCTTTGCGCACGATCGCGGCTTCGTCCACGTCGGTGAAGACCTGCGCGATTGCCGCATTGATGTGCTGGTCGGGAACTCCGCGCTTGCGCAATTCCTGCGCGATGCGCCGCCCGCCTTGGCGCCGCCCGCTGGCGCGAGAGCGCGCGAAATCGAGCGCATATTGCGCATCATCGATAAGCTTTTCCTGCTTCAGCCGAGCCATGACGTGGGGCACCATAGCGGGCTCGAGCGCGCGGCGCTCGAGGTGAGTGCGCAGCTCGAAAGTGGAGTGTGCGCGGCGCATCAGCGCGCGCAGCGCGGCTGCGTAGAGTTCCGCTTCGCCATCAGTCTTTCGCGGTTGCGGGCGCATGGCGCGCCCAGCATAGAAGCTTTCGCCGAAATCAGCAACGCAAGGAAATTGTCGGTAGGGGTCAGAGCTTTAGCTCTGACATGAATCGATTGATTCTTTCTGTGGGTTTTAGCCCCTGAAGAAGGCTTCAGCGGCTGCCAAACTGCTCGTATTCCGCCATGGTGCGCTCCATCTCCTCGCGAGCGGCGTCTGCGGCGGAGCGGATGCCCTGCACGCGCAGCTTGAAGTCGTCGGGATTGGACGCTCGGCTGAGCGCTTCCTCGAAGGTGATGAGGTTGCGCGTGTAGAGATCGTAGAGCGATTGATCGAAGGTCTGCATGCCGTACTGGCTGGTGCCGGCGGCGATGGCTTCGTGGATCATGCGCGTTTTTTCCGGATTGATGATGCAATCGCGAATGTAGCCGGTGGCGATCATCACCTCGACGGCGGGCACGCGGCCTTTTTCGTCCGCGCAGCGCACCAGGCGCTGGCTCACGACGGCCTTCAGCGTGCCGGCAAGCTGCAAACGAATCTGCTTCTGCTCCGGCGGCGGAAAAACTGCAATGATGCGCTGAATCGTCTCCGTGGCGTCCAAGGTATGCAATGTGGAAAAAACCAAATGGCCCGTTTCCGCGGCCAGCAGCGCAGTGGCGATGGTTTCCAGGTCGCGCATTTCGCCGACCAGAATCACGTCCGGATCCTGACGCAGGGCCGCGCGCAACGCGGTCGAAAAGTTTGCCGTATCCACTTCCACTTCGCGCTGATTGATGAAGCTGCGCTTGTCGCGGTGCAAAAACTCGATGGGGTCCTCAATCGTGATCACGTGGTCGGAGCGCGTCGTGTTGATGCGGTCGACCATCGACGCCAGCGTGGTAGACTTGCCCGAGCCGGTCGTTCCCGTTACCAGCACCAGCCCGCGCTGCTCTTCGCAAATCGTTTCGACCACCTTCGGCAGATTTAGTTCGTCGATGGTGCGAATCTTGGTTGGAATTACGCGCAGCACCATGCCCACGTTGCCCCGCTGCTGAAAAACGTTCACGCGGAAGCGCCCGAGCCCGGCCACGCCGTACGCCATATCCAACTCGGCAGTCTCTTTGAATTTTTGCTTCTGGCGGTTGGTCATCATGCTGAACGCCATTGAGAGCATCTCTTCCGGCGTCACGCGCGCATTATCCCCCAGAGGAACGAGTATGCCGTCAATGCGGATGTAGGGATTGTTGCCGACCTTCAGATGCAGGTCCGAGGCTTTCTTCTCGACCGCCAAGCGCAGCAGATCGTCAATGCCTTGTGCCATGTGGGTGCGGCTCCAGGAAAGGTCACATCGAAACTAGCATTGGGCATAAGGCGCGACAAGCGCAGGCGCGCCAGCCGTTCCCGCTTAGTTACTGTCCGTTTGTGCGCGTGAAATGGGGATTTCCTCAGCCGAGCTGCGGACGAGGAGTTGCCGATCAGGAAGGTGCCGTTCGCCTTTTTGTCTCTGTGTTCTCTGTGACTCCGTGATCTCTGTGTAGATCGAAGGTGTGTGCGCCCTACGATTCAGCGCAAGATGCCGGCGTCTTCTTTGGGTGTGCCTAGGAAGATCAAATCCGAAACCCAGGCGCCGATCACGCCGCCCGCCAGCGGACCGATCCAGTAGACCGCATGGTTGCTCCAGTGGTTGGCGGCCACAGCTGGGCCGAGCGCGCGCGCGGGATTCAGGGCTCCGCCGGTGAACGGCCCTCCGAGGAAAGAAGCGACCGTGACGATCAGGCCGCCCGCGAACCCGGCCACCGGGCGCGGGATGCCGTGCTCATCCAGACCAATCGCAAACATGACGAAGATAAGGAAAAACGCCATCACGCCTTCCAGCAGCATGCCCGGGAGTCGAGTGACGCCGCTGGCCAGGTCGGGCGTGCCTAGAGCCGTTGCGCGCCAGGTTTCTTCCGGCACCACGTAGCGCAGCAGATATGCCGCCAGGATCGCACCGCCAATCTGCGCCGCCCAGTAGAGGATCGTATCGATCGTCCCAAGGCGGTGCGTGACCCAATAGCCGATGGTCACCGCTGGATTGAGATGTCCGCCCGAAACACGGCCCACGGCAACAATCATTGCGCCGTAAGTGAGACCATACGCCAGCGAGATGCCCAGGAGCCCAAGGCCGGCCATATTGGTGTTGCGCAGGAATTGATCGGCGCAGATCGCTCCGGCGCCGAACATCACCAGCGCAAAGGTGCCAAAAAATTCGGCAAAAAGCTTCTGAACTCGGCTATAGGCAAGGCCCGGCGGAGGAATATAAATCGCGGGATCGGGACGGGCCGCCATCTTCGGTGGTGATTCTATAATGTAGGTAGTCATCGTGTAAGCGAGCTCATCAATTAGAAGATTTACGGGGTTTGAGGGGCAAGGGACTAAGGTGAGTACAGAAGCAGGGGACTAATGTCTCCACTCAACTTGGCCTTGGGCGTTGATCACTTGCTTCCTTAATTTTGTCGCAAGCGCCGGCCGAAAACGCTAAGCGCCGTGGCTTGCCTCGGCGTTGAAGATAATAGGCAAAAGGGCTAGTCAGAATCCGTAACGCTGCAACAGGGCGCTAAGCAACGCAGAGTGCGGCAGTTACATAAAATAGGAAGGTAGTGCAGGCCGCGAGCCGGATTCTCGCGGCTAATCCGCGTCGTCGAGCACCGAAAAGCGCGTCGCGATCACGCGGCTTTCCTGCGTAAAGAAGTCGCGCGTGCCCGATGTAATCGACGGGTGTATTATTTTTCGTTTCACACTGTCGATTTGGCGCCACCTCGTTCGACTTACATGTTGAGGCCGGAGCCGGGGCCGAGTAGCGGCCCTAATAGAACGCTAGGCCGGGATTTGATCACGGAGAAAAGGAGCCAGGAATGAGCAAAGTGCGAGTTTTGGTCGGCACACATAAAGGGGCGTTCGTGCTGACCTCCGATGGAAAGCGCGAAAAGTGGGACGTGAGCGGCCCTCACTTCGCCGGCTGGGAGCTTTATCACTTAAAGGGATCGCCCGTAGATCCGAACCGGATCTACGCGTCGCAAACGAGCGGATGGTTCGGACAGATCATCCAGCGCTCCGACGACGGCGGCAAAACCTGGACGCAGCCAGGCACGCCGCCCGGCGAACAAAATCCGCAGCAAGGCCCCCAGAAAGGCGAGAGCAACAAATTCGTCTACAACACTTCGCCCGAAAAAGGTGGAAAGCCGCTCACCACGCATCAGTGGTACGACGGCACGCAGCACCCCTGGGAGTTCAAGCGCGTCTGGCATCTCGAGCCGTCGCTCACCGACGCGGACACCGTCTACGCTGGCGCGGAAGACGCGGCGATTTTCAAATCGACCAATGGCGGCAAGAGCTGGGAGGAAATGCCGGGACTACGCGGGCATGGCACGGGTCCGAAATGGCAGCCAGGCGCCGGCGGCATGTGCCTGCACAGCATCGTTCTCGACGCGGAGAATCCCAAGCGCATGTACATCGCCATCTCGGCCGCAGGCGCGTTTCGCACCGATGACGGCGGCAAGAGCTGGAAGCCCATCAACAAGGGGCTGAAGTCTCCGTACATTCCCGATCCAAATGCCGAAGTCGGTCACTGCGTTCACCACATTGCCGCGCATCCCTCGCGCCCCAACGTCCTCTTCATGCAGAAGCACTGGGACGTGATGCGCAGCAACGACGCAGGCGATTCCTGGCACGAAGTCAGCGGCAATCTCCCCACCGATTTCGGATTCGTCATCGACGTGCACGCGCACGAGCCCGAAACGATCTACGTCGTCCCGATCAAGAGCGATGGGGAACACTTCCCGCCCGATGGCAAGCTTCGCGTCTATCGCAGCCGCACCGGCGGAAACGAGTGGGAGCCGCTCACCAAGGGCTTGCCGCAAAGCGATTGTTACGTGAATATTTTGCGCGACGCTATGGCCGTCGATTCGCTCGACAAATGCGGCATATACTTTGGAACGACGGGCGGGCAGGTGTACGCCTCGAATGACGCGGGCGATAACTGGGCGCCCATTGTGCAGAATCTTCCGGCCGTGTTTTCCGTGGAGGTACAGACGCTGCCATGATTCGCGTTGTATTGCCGCCGCATCTGCGGACGCTGGCGCACGTCGGCATGGAAGTGAGCATCGACGTGCAGGGCTCGATCACGCAGCGCTCTGTGCTGGACGCGCTCGAGGCTTCCTATCCCATGCTGTGCGGCACCATTCGCGATCACGATACGAAGGAGCGTCGGCCGTTCCTGCGCTTTTTTGCCTGCGGTGAAGATTGGTCCCACGAATCGCCGGACCATCCGCTACCGCAGGACGTGGCGCGCGGCAAAGAGCCTTTTCTGGTCGTCGGCGCCATCGCCGGCGGCTAACACCCAACGCGAATCCGGTTTTGTGGGTGCACCACCCCTCGTTTTCAGGGGTGGGTTCATCAGTACTCATAACGGCATAATCACTCGTCGTCGTGGGACCTCGGACTCGACGCTCTCCGCCCAAATTGTCATTCTGAGCGTAGCGTCGCGATCTCTCTTCCGAAAATCGTGTCTTTGCGATTTTCGGTCGCGACGCGAAGTCGAAGCGCGTATTTTGCCGCCGATGCCTTCCGGCAATAGCCTAACGGTCATTGTGGCAGTGGCTGCATCGCAGAGTTCCGGGCTTCGCGGTTTGGTTCAGAGTTCGCAAAGCCTCACGGCTTTTGTGGGCACTGGGCCGAATCGAGAAGCTGGCAGGTGGCAGGCATCAGTTTGGAGGACGCGATTTAGCCGCAAGGCGATTGGGTCGCCAGATTGACCCGGAAGCCTGTAAAACTTACGGCTCGATTTAGAGGGCGCAATCGCTTAACGGTGATTGCGCCGTCAAACTTTTTGCCTCGCCCCCGGCTCCCCCCGCAGCAGCTTAATGTCTACGGCTCGCTTTTCCCGCTCGCCGAAGAAGAACGCGTGAACTGGCGCAGAAACGCGCGCGCGATCGTGGTGGGATGGGTCGCGAAAATCGAAAGTTGTCCCAATATGCTTTGCGGCTCGTGGAAAACGCCCAGTTGTCTCAAGACGGTGCCGCGGTCGTAGTAGATTTTTTCGCCGGCCAGACGGTCATTGGCGTCGAACGTGTAGACAGCGCAAAGCGGAAACTCCACCCTTCGTCCCGTCGCCGGTAGACCGCGCCACCCACCCAGGTGTGTGCCCCGAATTATCACTTCAAGCAAAATGGCGTCGTCCGTTACATGTCGGCGCTGTGTGTCGATTTCCAAATCGGGTAGCGCCTTCATCAGCGTCTCATAAAAAACACGGACTCCGTCTCGGCCCTTATGGTGTTCGTCCCACGGCTCGTCGTCGTACCGTGCCGTCTCTCCGAAGGTGTGGAGAACACCTTCAAGGTCATGTTCGTTCTCGAGTCGAACGTGTTGCTCGACAATTGCGATACGAGCCGACCGCCTGTCGTTCGATAGGGATGCGCTCGCCACATTGACCTCCCGTTCGTTGGGCAATGACCGCGGGGAAGTATCTTGGGGAGAAATTATACCCGTACCTTCGTTCAACTCACGAGAAACAGGATTATTGGCAACTGCGATCGGCAGGGAATTACTTCTTGGAAACCCCGATTTTAACGGGGACTGACTGCGTAACGGACACCTATTCGCGCATCTGGCGCCCGGCGAAACACGATTACGAGATTCACCACCCACGCCACCACGGCCAACAGCCCAAAGAACATGCAGCCCAGAACGAACAGGTGAAAAGCGCTGAGGCGTGTCGAGAGCCTCGGGAATATCAGCTCCGCGACGGAGTAGATCGCCGTGAGAATCGCCCACCCAGTAGCGCCGCACAAAAAATTCCGGCCGGGAGATTTCATGAACCGGCAGGTCGGCACGATTCCTAGCAGTGCAAATGCCAGGCCCAGAGCGCTGTTGCGCTCGCCGGCAAATTGATCGAGATGCGGCACGCGGTTTGCCAAGAGCAGCCAAGTCAGTCCTACCACGGAAAAACAGATTCCGAGAAACACGCCCACGCTGAACGCCGGGTGGCGAACCCAGCGATTGCACAAAGGGTAGTCATTCGTTTTTCTTTGCGGATTCGTACGGTTGCCTGCACTTCCGGCCGCGACGGCAACAGCCACTGCGCTCTCTCCGCGAACCATTAGATTGAACCCACCTCTCTGCGATCGGCGAAGAGTTCCGCGATCTCCTCCCCGCACTCGTCCCGCAAGTCGTATGGCGAGATGTAATATTTCCCAACGACGTAAGGGGCCTTTGGAAGCGTCATCCGCTGCAGGTAGATCATCACGTTTGAGGGGCAGTTCGAGCGGTATTCATCGAAATAGAAATGCGGCGCATGAATGCTGTGGATGTTGTCGTGGACGATCTGGTCGAGGTTGAATTCGACATATGGCCCGTTGCTGCCCACCGCTACGCGGTCGTACCCTTTGGCGATCAGGAGACCGGAAGTGGTGTAGAGGTTGCGGATCATCCGAATCGCGCCGGAGCTTCTTGCCCCGATAACTAACGATCGACTAGACGACAGATTACAGGCGTACCTAAAAGCCGCAATGGTACGCCGGGCCATCTCCCCACCAACTGTCCCAAGGTCGCAACCGCTAATTTGTCGCTGCTGCCGCGCTTCTAGCGGCTCTCACCAAAAACCCGACTATCGTGCCGATCTTGAAGCGGTCCCCACTCTCAAGGATAATCGCATGTGCGAAATCACGCCGACCCGATGCCCAAAGCAGCAGTTAACTTCGACACCGTGCGAAACGTCGGACTCGGCTTGCCCGATGTCGAGGAGAGCACCGCGTACGGCTCCCCGGCACTCAAGGTCCAGGGAAAACTTCTGGCGTGTATCCCTGTTAATCGCTCGGCCGAACCGGGTTCCCTGGTCGTTCGCGTAGACTTCAATGATCGGGCTCAGCTGCTTGCCGAGGCCCCTGATGTTTACTACGTGACTCACCACTACGTCGGATACGATGCGGTGCTCGTTCGCCTTTCCCGCATCAACCACGATGCGCTAAAGGATCTGCTCGGCATGGCTTACAAGTTTGTGACCCGCAGCGCTGCGCCTCGGTCGCCGGCACGCAGGCGGCGAGCCCCTCTGAAAACAATAAAGCGTTGAGAGATGCGGAATAATCCTCCGTTGATGACAGTCGGAGACATGCGCCGCCGGGAGCTTTCAGAAAATGGCTCTTGAATCCTTTGCCCCGTGCCCCATCCTTTCTGAAGGGTGGCTCCGAATGCATTTTGTAGCTCAGGTCTGGCCGACCGGTTTTTGTCGGCAGACCTGAGGCTTTTGCGCTTTATCCGAGGCGGAATTGTTTCCCCGTCCGCGCCCGACTCCCCGCGTCGTCATTCCGTCGGCCGCGCCTGCGGCCGATTTCCTAATCGGCGGGAGAGGAATCCCTCCTCGCTTTTTCCCGTCTTACCCGTTCGTAATTGGATATGCTGGCGTTTTCATTTTTCGGCGGCAATCGACCACGACAACCCGAGATAGGAATGCACCCACTACCAGATGACCACAAACTCTGCGGTTCCCGTTAGTCAGCGTTACTTCGAGGACTACGTCGAAGGATCAACATTCGAATATGGCAAAATCTCTTTAACGGCGGATGAGATCATGGAATTTGCCAGGCGCTACGATCCGCAGCCGATCCACGTCGACCCCGAATACGCCGCCCGCGGCCCATTTGCCGGACTGATCGCCAGCGGTTGGCACACTGCCGGTGTGATGATGCGTCTGCTGGCCGATCAATTTATCTCGCACGTCGCCAGCATGGCTTCTCCTGGCGTGGACGAGATTCGCTGGCTTATACCCGTGCGGCCGGGAGACACGTTGTCGATCCGCGTCACGGTCCTGGAAACCAGGCGCTCGCGCTCGAAGTCCGATCGGGGCATCGTCCGCAGCCTCGTCGAGGTGCTAAATCAAAACAAAGAAGTTGTCATGAGCCTGAAACCCGTGAGCATGGTCAAATGCCGCACCTGACCTGAGGTTTTTGCGTTTGTAGCGCCGCTACCCAGCGACATTCTGCTTTGCTTTTCCGCGTGCCCCACCTTGGTCTCTTAAGGGTCGGTTCTTTGGTGTTTGTAGCGGCGGCCTTCAGAGTCTGTGTGGCAACTTTCCCGGTCTGACGATTTCGGGGCGGTTCGGTGGCGTTCCGAACTTGCTGCGTCGGGCTGAGGCTTGCTGGCGCTAGGGGGTACGGCGCAGGAGCGGTGCCACACGCCACAGCCGCGTCAGGTTCAGCGCCGTCGTTGCTAACGCAAACTCTACCGCCACGTTCGCTAATCCTCGCGTGCGGAACCGCCGCATTCCCCGCTGCTCCTTCAGCACTCCCATGATTGGCTCGGCCAGTTCTTTTCGCCGCCGGTACACCGCCCGTCCCGCGTGTGAGCGCAGTTTTCTGCGCATCCGCTGATGCTCGGGATGCCGGGCGCAATGTCGCACCCGTCCTCCGCGATTCAACCACCGTGCCAGATTCGAGTCCGGCACATAGGCCTCGATCTTCCGCCGCTCCATATCCTCCAGGTTCTGCTGCGAGAAAAAGCCGCTGTCCGCACTCACCTGTTGCGGCCTCGCGCCGCATTCCCGCTCCACCTGTTCCACCATCGGCAGCAACAAATCGTTGTCCGTCACCGCCTGACCGATCCGCTGCGCCACAATCAAATGGTCCTCGCTCACCGCCAGCGTCGCCGTGTAACCCAGCGTGAATCCGCGGCGGTCCCGCAGAAACCGGCTGTCCCCGTCGGTGCGCGACAGCCTCTTGACTCCGGCCTTCTTCAGCCGTTCCAGCCGCAGGGGAATCTGTTCCCCTCGCTGCTCCAGTTTCCGCAGCGCCTCACGCGCTAGCTCGGTTCCCGCCCCCTCATTCGGATCGGCACTCTCGCACTGTTGCTGCCAGCGCCGAATCTGCTGGCGAATCTTGGCCCGCTCGGCGCGCAGCTTCTCCACGCTGTCGGTCGAATCCGCCGCAGCGTTCGCGGCGATCCGCGTGGAGTCTATCGCCACGTGCCCCAGTTTCCCCATCCCCAGGGAACGTGCCAACTCCAGCACCTGCGTGAAGACGTCATTGATCGCCCGCCCATGCCGCTTGCGAAATTCGTTCAGCGCCCAAAAATCCGGCCGCGCTCCTCCAGCTAAATACCGGAATGCCAGATCTTCCCGGATGCGCTGCTCCAGCCGCCGCGAACTGGTTACTCCCAGCGCGTAGGCGTATAGCCACACCTTCAGCAGCAGGGCTGGATGATACGCGGGATGCCCCTCCTCGCTGTAGCCCGCCTCCAACTCCCGCAAATCCAGCTTCTCGACCGCGCGATGCACGAAAAAACAAAGGTGACCTTCCCCCAGCACCTCACCCACACTCGGCGGCAGCAAATACGCCTGCTCCGGGTTGTATTCCAAAAAATTCGGCATCTCGCAGCGCCCTCCTCCGCGCAGTATACCGGCACCGTCAACCCGCTGTTGCCACACAGACTCTTTAGCCCCTGAGGACCGCATTCTGTAGCTCAGGTCGTGCCGAGCGTCTTGTCGCACCCCGCGTCGTCATTCCGTCGGCCGCCCGCAGCCGACTTTCCAATCGGCGGGCGAGGAATCCCTCCTCGTTTGTGGGTGCATTAACCCTCAATTAATCCACGAATCCCCGATGTGGTGTAATCTGTGATCCCTGAAGAGCCTTCTACTGGCTGAAGCGCGCCGGAAGGGAATCATTCCCCGTGAAAACACGATTCAGACTTGCGATCTTCTGCGGCTTTCTTATGCTGCTGTGCGTTGCGCACGCGCATGCGCAAGCCGTGCGCACCATCTTCGTTGTGCGGCACGCGGACAAAGTTTCCGACGCGCCCGATGCGCTGCTCAGCGATGCCGGACGCCAACGCGCCGAATGTCTCGCCAAGATGCTCGCCGATACGGATATTCAGCAAATTTTTGTCTCCGATTTGCAGCGCACTCAGCAGACCGCCGCGCCCTTGGCCCAACAGCGGCATTTGAAACCTGTGGCGATTCCTTTGAGTACGCCCGATAAGCTGATCGAAGCAATCAGGTCAGCTACAGCAGCGAACGTCCTCGTCGTGTGGCATGGGACCACTCTTCCTGGAATTCTGCACGCGCTTGGCGCTCCAGAGGTCCCACCGATTGCGGAACCGGAATACGACCGCTTCTACATCCTCACTCTCGCCCAGAACAAGGAACACTCCCTGCTCAACTTCACCGCCTTGCGTTACTGCGACCGTTAGCCGTGCTCAATTCGCCTCACGCTTGTATACGGGATTCAGCGAAATCTCCCGAGTCGAATTCTTCTCGCTCGTGCACGACTCCGTCCCCTCGACATTCCGAGCCCGCCCTCCCATCGTCATTCCGAGCGCACTGCGGCGCGCGCAGTTTGCGCGCCGCCCTTTCCTCAGTGGGCGAGGAATCTCTCCTAACGACGCTTTACTCCGACGCTATAATGGATATAAGCGCTTCGGATCAGTTCGCCGTCTCGCCCGCGCTAACTGAGGCCTCGCATGAGATTTTGGCGTCACACGAGCTGGCAGCCTTGTAGCCCAGGGCGCCCGCTGCAGTTGCGGGGCCGTGGGGTCTTTTGTGCCCAGACTTTCTCTCCGTGTACTGCGTCTCTGTGTGCTCTGTGTTGAATTTGGGTTTGAAGATCGTCCGTGCAAGCGAGTGATGTGCTTGGAAAAATTAACCCCAATCGGCCGACTGCACCGCCAGTCGCCTGTATTTCGAATGCAGTGGCAGCTTTTTTCCGTCGCACCGTCCGACAGCGCGAATTGCCCGGGCTCGAGAAGTCGACCACGTCAACCTGCTGTCATCACGAGCGAGCCCGGCTTGGCGAGTGCCTCTGCAAGGCTTATCTGCGAGCGAGGGATCTGCTTTCCCGGTGCTTGGGAAGCACCCTGAGACTGAGGGACTAAGCGGCCTATAATGAACACTTACACAAAAAAGGGGGGAGGGGTCCGGCGTAATGGAGCAGCCCATGACTGAGGTTGTCGAGCGGAAAAAGGGAGTCTCTGCGCGGGAAAGTCATGGACATCAGGAGCTTTCGCGCGTTAAGAAGTTCCTGGGCATTTACATTCAGGTGCCCTTCTGCCAGACCAAGTGCACCTACTGTAATTTCCATACCGGAGTCGCCTCGCCCGCGGCCTATGCCCCCTACGCCCGCGCCGTCGAACGCGAAATCCGCGATTGGCGCGCGCTCCACGCCGCCGCCGGCCTCAAATCCACGTCTCGACTCGAACCCACCCTTGCCAATAGCATCTACCTCGGCGGCGGCACGCCCAGCCTTTTCGACCCCGCCGACCTCTCGCGCATTCTCGCCGCCGTGCATGCGCAATTTCCTGGTGCCGATCCGATCGCGCCTTCCTCTGGTACCCGTGCGGCCAGCACGGAAGTCACCCTCGAAGCCGATCCCGAAACCATCACTCCCGAAAAGGCCGCCGCCTGGCTCGCTGTCGGAATCAACCGCATCAGCCTCGGCGCGCAATCCTTCCACGACGCCGAACTGAAACCCGCGGGCCGCATGCATCGCCGCGAAGATATTTTCACCGCGATCGCGCACCTGCGAGCCGCGGGATTCGCCAACATCAGCCTCGACCTCATTGCCGGCCTGCCGAATCAAACCGCCTCGAGCTGGCAAGCCTCCATCGAGGAAGCCCTGCGCCTCCGTCCCGAACACATCTCGATATATCTCTTCGAGATCGATGAAGGCAGCCGGCTTGGCCGCGAACTGCTCTCCGGCGGCTCGCGTTACTCCGCGGCTGCCGTTCCCAGCGACGACGCCATGGCCGATTCCTATGAATTCGCGTGCGGCCGCCTGCGCGAAGCCGGCTACGAGCACTACGAAATCTCCAATTGGGGGCTGCCCGGCTTCCGTTCGCGCCACAATCTCAAATATTGGCGGCGCGAGCCCTATCTCGGATTCGGCGCAGGCGCGCATTCCTTCGACGGCCGCTGGCGCTGGGCCAATGCTCACGATCCGGCCACCTACGCCGCCGCGATCCAGCAAGACAGGCTCCCGCTCGAGCAGCTCGAAGAAGTCACGCCCAAGCAGGCGCTCGACGAAGAACTCTTCCTCGGCCTGCGGCAGCTCGAAGGCATCGACCTCGCCAGCATCGAGGCGCAATACGGCGCCGAGTTCAGTGCCGATTTTAAAGGGACGCTTGGCGCGCGCCTTGATGAACTACGCGCCCAGGGCCTGGTCGAGTGCGCCGGCACCCGCGTGCGCCTCGCGCCCGCGCGCCTGGCCATCTCCAACGAGGTCTTCGTCGCGCTGCTGGATTAGCTAATGCGATCCGCGCCTTCGAGCGAGGACTGAAACCGGAATGGTGCGGCGTGCGTCGTTAGCCTAACGACGCAAGTGTTGGCCAGTTGCGAATTGACAGAACGTGATTAAAAGTGCGAAATTCATTCGCCATTTTGGAGGTCTGATTCCATGAAAAAATTGCTTCCCTTTGTCGCCATTGCTTCGCTGTTGCTTTCGGCTCCGCTCTTCGCGCATCACGGATTCGCTGGGCGCTACGACGAAGACCATCCCGTCACCGTGACGGGCACCGTAGTCGAGCTGCAATTCCAGAATCCGCATTCGTTCATCATCTTTGAGAATAAAGACGCCAGCGGCAAAGTCGTGCGCTGGCAGGCGGAACTGGGTTCGGCGAACCTGATGGCCCGCGAAGGCTGGACGCGCACGATGCTCAAGGCTGGCGACCGCATCACCATCATCGGTCCGCAAAACAAGAATGGCTCCGCCGACCTGAATCTTTCGCACGAGAGCAAGATCACCATGGCCGACAGCGGCAAAGTGATTCACAACAGCATCAAGGCGGAACAGGGGCAAAACGGCCAGGTCCCGGCGGGCGGCGCAGCGGCGCCAGCGGCTAATTGATGCAAACGAGCGCGCGCAACCGTATTTGTGTGCTGCTGATGGCGGCGCCGCTTTTGGGCGCGAGCAGCGGCTTCGCGCAGGCGCAGCACAAGATGCAGCTCGGCGTTCAGCCGCCGAAAGCCGTCGTGATGCCCACCGGCAATTGGCTGCCGAAGTCGACCGCTTACATCAAAGCGTCAAACACGAGCAAGGAAGACCAGTTTGGCGGCGCGGTTGCGCTCAGCGGCGATGGCAATACGCTGGCGGTGGGCGCCGTCGACGAAGACGGCGCGGGCAAAGGTGTGAACCCCGTAACCAAGGGCAAGGAGATGGTCACGAATTCCGGCGCGGTTTACGTTTACACGCGCACGCCTGTCGGATGGAAGCAGCAAGCCTACCTCAAAGCTTCCAACTCTGGCGAAGGCTATCAGTTCGGCAACGCCTTATCGCTAAGCAATGACGGCAACGTGCTGGCCGTGGGCTCGACTGGCGAAGCGAGTTCGGCTGTCGGAATCAACGGCAATCAAAAAGATAATTCCATGCCCGGCGCGGGCGCCGTTTACGTCTTTGCGCGCAAAGGCGGCGACTGGGCGCAGCAGGCGTACGTGAAGTCTTCTAACACCGGCGGGCCGGTGGTGGGCTATCAGTTTGGCTATTCGGTTTCGGTCTCGAGCGATGGCAGCACGCTGGCTGTGGGACAGACCAGCGATCCGGGCAACGCCACCGGAATTAATGGCGACCAGAAAAATACTGCGGCTCCGGATTCCGGCGCCGTTTTCGTTTTCACGCACGATGGCGACACCTGGTCGCAGCAGGCTTACGTCAAGCCGTGGAATACGACGCAGCGCGGCGTGCTGTTTGGCTACTCCGTGGGTCTTAGCGGCGACGGCAGCACCATGGGCGTGGGCACATATGACGAAGATCGCGGGCGCGGAGCCGTCTATGTGTTTACGCGCAAGGCCAGCAAGTGGGCGCAACAGATGCGCCTGACAGCGTCGAACGCGGAACCCGGCGATTCGCTGGGCTGCTCGCTCGCCATCAGCGATGACGGCAATACCATCATCGCGGGGGCGTTCGATGAAGACGCCATTCTGCCGGGAATTCAGCCGCCAAATGCCGGCGCCGACGATGAACCCACCGACACTTCCAGCGGCGCGGCCTACGTTTTTTTGCGCAAGGACGGCAAATGGTCGCAGCAGGCTTACGTGAAGGCCTTCAACACGCGCGAAAACGATCAATTCGGCTGGGCGCTGGCGATCAGCCGCGACGGCAATACCATCGCCATCGGTTCGCATCTTGAAGATAGCGGCGCCAAGGGGATCAACGGCGATATGAAGGACACTACTGCGGAGGATTCGGGCGCGGTTTACGTCTATACGCGCAGCGGTGATACGTGGAATCCCGCCGCGTACGTGAAAGCCTCCAACACCCGGCCGGGCGCTGAATTCGGCATGGCGCTGGCGCTGAATGCGGATGGCAAAGAGATGGCCGTCGGCTCCACGAAAGAAAATAGCGCGGCCAAAGGCGTGAACGGCAACCAGAAAGATGTCTCGATGGTGAACGCCGGCGCCGCCTACGTCTACTCCGAGGCCTCCGACTCCGCTACTTCTTCACGGAAATAAGGGCGCGGACGTCTCCTGCGGGAATGCTGTGCAGCGACCCAAAGGAGATGCTCCAGAAATCCGATTCTAAAACGCGCGATCGGAGAATGCTCCCGTCTCGCGCATCGATGCGCACCAATTCCACTCCGCTCCTCCAGTTGGGATCGCTTACCGAAATGCCGTAAAGTTCGCCCGCGTCGCGATTCGCCACCAGTTCATGGAAATATAAGTTCGGCGCGACATGAACGAGCAGCTTGCCTGTCGAAGGATCGACGATCCAGGCGCCGCCGGGAACTCCCTTGCACTGGTCGCGCCGATCCCCAATCCACCCGAACATTTCGTAGAGAAAAAGATTATTCGTCGCTCCGGCAAGTCCGGTTTCCGCACTTGAGGAACAGCCCGGCACATCCGCGAACGACTCAACGGGAACGCTGACATGGGTTCCGTCCGACGAAATAGACCACAAGCGGGCGGCCGAGCCATCGTCCTCTGCAGCATAGAAAACGAACCGATCGTTCACCCGGATGCCGTTGCGCCACCACCCCTGGCCCAAACCCGAAGGCGCGAGGTAACGCACAAACTTGCCCTGCGTGGGATCGTAGAGGTCCACCGCTCCGCTGGGGGCGCGCGCCTCGCTGCCGCTTAATGGTGCTACTGGATACGTAATGCCATCGGAAGTGACGAAGCGTGCGCGCGAAGCGGTTCCGCCAATGCCTGCAACCTGCCTCGTTTGCAAAGTAGCGAGGTCGATGGAATAGAGGACGCAACACCCACCGGAGCCAACACTTTGGTTGGGTCCATTGGGAATCGGGCCTTCGACGTAAAGTGTCGTGCCGTCAGCACTCGCGGAAATCCCATTCAGTCCGACGCTCTTGGAGGGTAGATCGAAATGGATTCGGCCAATGGTCGCGAGGCTTTCCGGATCCATGATTTCGATGGCGCCGCTGCGCCGCGTGGCGAGGATGTAGCGATTCGCGTCTTGTGCCTGTAAAGCGACAGAGCCGAGGAGGGCTGCGGCAATCAAAGTCGCGCAGGCAACTGAGTGCGTCCGAAGGACGGCTGGAAGTGAACACGCCATATGACCTCGCTGGCGTTCGATTAGCTGCAGTATACGCCAGTTTCACGAGGGGCATTTGCATGTCGTGAACGGCTATCTGCGTTTTGAGCCCGCGAGCGGGAAGCTCGGCTCTTTACCGTTGCCGCAATCCACGCTGGAAAGCGCCGTCACGCGCCTTTTCGACGCGCCGGAAAATCGCGAGAAGATGCGCGTGCCTCTGGAAATCCGCGACGTCCGCATCGAAAACGGCGAGCTGGTGGTGGAATACCGCGAGCGTGAATGTGCTGGTTGACGCCCGAGTCCTCGCCGGGTTACAAACCGCAGACACGTCATGCCTGCCAGCGACTTCGAATTTCGGCACCGCACATGGCTGATCTTCGGCATTTTCTTTGTTGGTCTTGCCTGCTACTTGCTCGATCCACAAAATTCCGGCGAAGTGCTGGCGAGGATTCTGCGCTCACAGATCGGGTTCTTACAGGCGCACAGTCTGCGGAGCAGCGTTCGCGGTCTCTTCGTAATCGGCTCTCTTGTGATGGCGACCGGCACCATGATTCGGGTTTGGGGAGGGGCATACCTCCGCGCAGTCGTGGTGCATGATTCGAGGGTACGCGCTGAAACCCTCGTTGCTGACGGGCCGTTTCGCTACACCAGAAATCCACTTTATTTCGGATCACTGCTCGCCGTCTTTGGAGCGGGTCTTTTGTTTAGCCGTACCGGCTGGATTGTGCAGACGACTCTTGCGATTGTTCTTTGCTATCGGCTGATATTGCGCGAAGAAAAAGAACTTTCTCGGAAGCAAGGCGAACGATTCCTCGCATATTGCCGGGCCGTACCAAGACTGCTTCCTTCAATCAGGCCCCACACTCATGCTTCGGGGGCGAGACCGCACTGGCTCGAGTCATTTACAGGGCAGACGGCGTGGTGGGGAATCGTAGCGGCGGAGATTGCCTATGCACTTTGGCTCCGTCTCAGCATCGCGATTTGGGTGGCTCTCGCCGCGTTTGCCATTTTCGTGACGCAGAAATATGTAGTGAAGTCCTATTCGCGGCCGGTCACGGTCACAAAGGAAACGCAGTAGGGTGGCAGAGGTACCGACGAGCGCCGTTCTGATGAGCGCGTCTAGTGCGCGGCGATGTCGTTGCGGATGACCATGCCGCCCTTCATCACGAAGCGCACGCGCTCCATTTCGTTCACGTCCGCGAGCGGATTTCCCGCAACCGCGATGATGTCTGCGAACTTGCCTTTCTCGATGGTGCCGATATCTTTCTCGACGCCGTAATTCAGCATGTGGGCGGCATTGATATATGACGTCTGCAGCGCCTGCACCGGAGTCAATCCCCACTTCGCGTAATAGCCGAACTGGTTGGCCTGCATGCCGTGCGGGATTTCGGGCGAGGTTGCGCCGCTGCCGAAGACGATGGGAACGCCGGCGGCGATGGCGCGCCGGAAGGCCTGCTCGGCGAGCTTCATGCGCGAATTCCGCCCGCCGGTCGCCTCCAGATCCTCTTTTTCCAGGCGCGATCAGGTCGTCGAGCGTCACTTCGAAGGGAAGCTTTTTCTCGCAGCAGGACCTTGATGCCGGCCTGGTCGAGTTCCAGCAGATGATTGGGCGCGTCGACGCCCGCATTGATGCAGCTGGCCATGCCTTCGCCGCCGTAGGTGTGGCAGGCGACTTTGAGGCCGAGCCGGTGCGCTTCGTCGACGATGGCCTGCACTTCCTCGAAAGTGAGCGAAGGAGAATTGACCAGCTTCGCGTCGGGCGTCCACATGTGCATGGTGCCGGCGAAATCCTGCGTGGTGTAGATTTTCACCCAATCGACGCCGTGCAGCTTCGCTTCACGCACCGCGGCGCGCGCGAGCCACGGGCCGTTGATGTCCTTGTCCTCGATGAGGCCTTCCTGGAAGCGGCCCGGCCGGATGTCCGGATAATAATTGGTCGCGCGAGGATTGAGCGATTGGCCCACCACCTGCATGCGCGGGCCCTGAACGCGGCCGGAGTTGATTTCGTCGCGAATGTCGACGGTGTTGTAGCCGCCGCGCGAATCCATATCGAGGACGGTGGTGAAGCCGGCGCCCAAATCGATCTGGGCGTTGGCGAGCGCGATCAGCGTGCGCTGGGCCTCGGTGATCGCCGCCGGTGTTGATGTGGACATGTGCGTCGATCATGCCGGGCATGACCGTCGCATTCGAGAGGTCGATCACGGCCGCGCCCGATGGAATGGCAAGGCCGGGGCCGACGTCCGTGATGCGGTCGCCGCGCACGAGCACCACCTGGTTCGAGAGCATCATGCCCGAACGCGCGTCGAACAGGCGCCCGGCGCGGATGGCGACGACCTGGTCTTTGGGCGCGAGATATTTGCCCGCCGTTTGAGCCTGTGCGGGAGGAGTTGCGAATCCCGCGAGTGCGGCGATTGCCGCGACGAGCACGGCGCAGCCTTTCCATTGCATCTTCATGGGAAGCCTCCCTGGCAGCCAGTATGATCGGTCGTTGCGGCACGCATTCTATAGGAAATTCGTAGCAACGGCGGCAGAGAACGGTGAGTTTGACCGCGCGCCCCTCGATCACGTATTGTGTCCACCGCGGTCCGAAAGCTCCCTGGAACGACGGGCCGTGAATACCTTCCACGGAAATTCGACTCGACTTCTCGTCTCATTAAAGGAGTGTTCATGCCCAAGAAAATCGATCCACTCAATAAGAAGATCTACGGTTCGTTAACGGCAATGCTGACGGTAAGCGACGTTAAGGCAGCAGCTGCTTTTTACCAAAAAGCATTTGGGTTTACCAAAAGGGCAATCATGGATGGCCCAGACGGCAAGGCGATACATGCCGAGCTAACGCTCCGCGGCACGACATTAATGCTGGGGCCGGAAATTCCGCAGATGGGTTCCCGCAGCGCAAAAACGCTCGGCGCCTCGCCGGCGAGTTTATATCTGCTGACGGAAAGCGCGGATAAGGCGGTCGCTAAGGCGGTGAAGCTCGGAGCTACCTCCAAGGGGCCGGTGATGGACATGTTTTGGGGCGACCGCTGTGGAACCGTGGTGGACCCGGAGGGTTACACCTGGATGGTTGCCACTCACGTAGCCGAGCCGACACCTCAGGAGATGAGAAGAAAGATGAGGGAGCAGATGGCCAGCCAAGGCTCCGGTCAGGCGGCCAGCGCTGCGAGTGGCTCCTGAAAATTACTAGTCGGGGACGATTTTGACGCGCAGGCGGCGCGTGCGGGGGCCGTCGAATTCGCAGAAGAAAATGCCTTGCCAGCGGCCGAGCTCGAGTTGGCCTCCGCTGATGATAATCGTGGCGGACGTACCGACAAGCGCCGTCTTGATGTGGGAATCGGAGTTGCCTTCGGCATGGCGGTAGTCGCGGTCTTTCGGGACGAGACGTGCGAGCGCGGCTTCCATATCGGCGGCGACGTCGGGATCGGCATTTTCGTTGATGATCACGCCGGCCGTAGTATGCGGCACGTAAACGTAGCAGACGCCGGACTGCACGCCGGAGTCTTGCACCATTTTGGCGACGGCGGCGGTGACGTCGAGCAGCTGCGTGCGGCGTTCGGTGCGCACGGCGAGTTCGCCTGCCGGGGCGTGTCGCGCGGATTTGGATGGGCCAGTGGACATGGCTACTTCAAAGATGTCGGGCTGAAGCTCCTTCGACCCCCTCAGGGCGAGCCGGCGCTACACAAAAACGGCACTGTGGGCGGGCAAGACCTAAGCCGCTCTCATGGAATGGCGATCAGCAGGCCGCCGCTGATGCCGACGGATTGCTCGTGGCCCGGCCCGAAGCTGTGGTCATAAGCCGGTTCGAGAAACCAGCCGAATCGATGCTTCCCGGAAGGCCAAAACATAAAATCCAGGACCGCGGTGACGGCGGGTGAGTTTCTTACCGCGCCGGATTCGTTCGTATGAATCCACTCCGGACCAACTCCGACCATAAATTCCGCTTTGCGAGAAAGAGTCCAGGGCTTCTTAAAGAGAAGGTCGGCGTCCCATTCCCGAGAGTGACGGCCGAAAAGCGGTGTTACGCCAGCCTCGAGTTCCAGCCAGTTCTCTATTGGTGTGACTTCAACCGCGACAGAGGGACCGAAGCTGGATCCTCCACCTTTGATGGCGTGGCCAACGGCAGGGCCAAGCTCCAGGATGGCAATCTCATTTTCCTTGTCCGCAGCTTTATCCTTATCGACATTGGCCGACTGCGCTGTGGCGGTTCCGGAGCAGAGAAGCAAAAGCGCTAGCAGTGCGGATTTTGTCGCGTGCACGACCACCTCGAGCGGCTCGTTTGTGGCCGTAAGACTCTCATCTTTAGGTTAGGGATGCAAATTCCGGCGCCGAATGGAATCGCGGCGAACACAAAAGCCTCAGGTCGCCCGACACAATCCGTCGGTACGACCTGAGCTACAAAGTACGTTACGTTAGCGCGGTGACGGAGGCGGCGCCGTAGAAGCTGAACCAGGGCTTGGCGGCTGCCAGGCGCTGGTTCACGTTATTGATGTTGGCCACGCCCTGTTTGCTGAGCCATTCTTCGAAGGCTTTCAGGCCCTGCTTGGCGTAGACGGGAATGCCGTCTTTCCAGGTGGCGCGGCCGCAAAGCACGCCGGAAAAGTTCGTGCCGGCTTCGGCGGCAAGCTCGAGCGATTCGTTGAACGTATCGTTGCTGACGCCTGCGGAAAGATAGATGAACGGCTTTTTGGCCATGGAAGCGGCACGCCGGAAGTGTTCCTTGGCCTCTTCGCGCGTATAGACCGATTCGCCTTTCGAGGAGCGCGCGCCCTTCACGAAAGTCATGTTCACCGGCACTTCCACTTTGAGGACATCGACGGCGTATTGCGGCTTGGAAAATTCCTCCATGCTGCGCGAGACGATTTCGGGCTTCTTGCGCGCGTATTCGATGCCTTTTTCGTCCACGTTTTCTTCGTAGCCGACAAATTCGAGGAAGAATGGCACGTCCGAGGCCAATGCACTCGGCGCCAATGCGTTCGACCCAGGCGTGCTTGGTTTCGTTGACGGCCGGGGGATCGAAAGGCGTGTAGTAGAGCAGGATTTTGACGCAATCGGCTCCGGCGGCGACGATGCGCCGGACCGAATAATGATCGAGCAGATCGGGCAGACGGCCGGGCTGCGTATTGTCGTAGCCGCTCTTTTCGTAAGCCAGCAGCAGGCCGGCATTCTTGGCGCGGACTTTAGTGGCGGAAAGGCCGTACTCGGGATCGAGCAAAATGGCGCTGGCATGCGGCGTCAGGATGCGTGTGACGGCTTCTTTGAATTCGGCCATCATCTGGTCGGTGACGGCTTTTTTGTCGACGCCCTTATCCTTGGCGATGGCGCTTTTTAGCGAGCCGCGCTGGTCCATGGCCGCCGCGGCGATCACGCCGCGGTCATTCGAGACTGCTTCCAGGCCCTTCTGTTTGCCCGGGCTGATTTTCATTCTGATGCCTCCGAAGCGAAGAATTTATAAATGCGGAAGGTCGCGGCCCATTCTAACACGCCGGGTATTGTAGTTTCCGAAGTCCGCAGTTTGCTGATTCGATGAGTGAAAATACCGGCAGAGTCAGCCTAACTAGCCCCAGCCTAAGAGCTCAGCCGCCGGAAGTGGGTCAAAGAACCCAGTGCCAACAAGCAACTTACCCTTCAACGAACCTGGCCGGCGCGTACGCTTTGCGGCATTAATCGGAACCAGGCGGGCCACGGGTTTAGAACCGCGCGCGATGATAATTTCTTCGCCCTTGTGAGCCTCGTCAATTAGACGCGACAGGTTCGCCTTCGCTTGACGGATAGTGAATGTCGGCATTCCTATGCAGTGTAGACGGCGCGGCTAGAAGCGGGCCATGCCTTTTTCGTCGAAGCCGAGGACGACGCGACCACCAGCGACGATTACCGGCCGGCGGATCAGCCGGGGCTCCTTAGCCATCATGCGGATGGCTTCGCGGCGCGTGGGCGGATTTTCGGCGAGGTTTTTTTTCGCGATAGGCTCCGCTGTGCGTATTCAGGAAATCGCCGTGGTCGCGGGGGCCGATCAGTTTTTCCAGCTCCGCCACGCTGAGTGGGTCCTTCCACAGGTCGCGATATTGCAGCTCGTATCCGCGGCGTTCCATGAAGTCGCGGGCTTTTTCGCAGGTAGTGCACCCGGGCTTGCCCAGGAATTTCACGCGCTTGGTTCGCGCTCTGGCGCCGCGTTTGCGTTTCGGTGCCTTCCGCTTGGTCATGACTTACCTGCGTTCCCGGGCCTGCGTTCAGACGGCCCGCTTGTAGCAGAGGATTTTACCGGAGTTCGGTTGCGGGTCAAATGCACACGGCGAGCGCCGGGTCAAACGCCGGCTGCAGGCCGACGGCGAACGGTCTTGCGCGCTGCGTCCTGCTGCAGGAGCTTGCGCGATACAGGGCGCAGCTCTTCGGGGTGCTCGCGAAGATAGCCCAGAAGCCGGTGCTTTTTCTCCTTGCCGCGTTCCGACATCGATGTGTCCAGACGGGACTCGCCCTGAACGAGTTCGGGCAGGCATCTGGCGACGCGATCGTAGATAGAATGCCAGGTCTTCTTGATCGCAGAGCGCGAGATCCCTAATGCGCGCGCGAGTTGCTCATCGGTTTCGCCCCCGAGGGCGGAAATCAGGAGCCGCTGTTCGCCGCGGCTGAAGCCGCACCGTGGCGGCTCGTAATCGAAAAGCCCGCCCACCCAGGAGCCGGGCCTGCTGATCGCCATCTCACGGTCCAGGCCGATCAGGTGGGGCTTCGCGACAATCTCCTGCTCCTGCGGATCTTTCTCGGACGAATCCTGCCAGCGGCCTTTGACCGGATCGAAAAGCGCGCCGCCGCTTTTGAGCATGCTTCGAAGGGCTTCCGCGCTGTGCGCTTGCGCGCCGATGATCTCCTTCCAAAGAAACCCGCGGTGCTCCTCCATGAACGTCAGGATCATTTTGTTGTAGGTTTCGGCGCGCCCGGCATCCTCTGGACGAATACAACCCTCCCAGGTAAGCAGGGTGAGTCCGCCTTTGGCGTTGGCGTCTCGCAGTGCGCGACCCGGCAGCAGCGGGGAATTGCCGCGCGCGATGCGCCGGGCCAATTCGGGACCGATCCAGAAAAGTGGTGGCGTCTTCACCTCGCGCATGAAATCGTCATTCACAAAGACGCTCACACCGACTCCCCAAATTCGGACGCGCGCCTCCTGCAGTTCTTCAAAAACAACTGTGGACTTGGCCTCGTGATCGAGCAAACGCAGCCAGGCCGCGGATAGATCGGCAATCGCTTTTCCGTAGCGAGGACCGATGACAGGATGCGCCGCGATCAGGCTGACACATTTGCGCACGTCTGCAGGGCCCATCTGGCGGTAGCGAAGGCTCACGGAAGGTTCACAAAAGGCTTACGAAACGCTCAACAGATAGCGGCAGGCGTTTCATGGCCCTTTTAGGGTACTTGTGTGCAGGAGTCAAGCTCATAAAATGTGCCGACCCGGCACATGCTCAAAGTAAACGAGCCGATTCTCGCTGAAGACCCCTATCTCGTGCTGCAGTACGAGCGCGGAGTGTTCGAGGTGGTGTCACCCACGGGCGAGCGGCTTCGCGTGACCTGCCCGTTGCAAGGTTCGATTCCGAAAACAAAACTCGTCAATGCGGGGCCTGTGCGATGGTGGAGAATCGAAAAGATTCTCGATCGCTAGCACTAAAAAGACCAGCCCACCACACACCCACCAAAACGCAGGCGACTTAATCAACATTTACGATTTTCAGAAAGTTTTCACGCTAGAAAGGCATATGCCGCGACATCGCTTTCAGGCCCGGCGGGCTACAGCCGAAAAGCAGGATGCCGGGCTAAATGCCCCTTCGATGCTCAGGGCAAGCCGGTGCTACAAAGTGCTGCGTTGGAAATAACGAGCCGGAAGCTCGCTATTTCCAGGCCGAATAGACTGGCTTGCTTACGAGAAATTCCGGATTCGCCCCGGCGCGCGGAGTGAACTTTTGCGCGCGGCCGTTATCCACTTCGGCCACGTAGAAGTTGCCTTCCTGATCCACGCTGAAGCCGTGCACTCCCCAGAAGCCGCCGGGGAAATCGCCCCAGGTGCCCCAGGTATAGAGCAAGTGGCCCTGGAGGTCATACTTCAGCATCTTGGAAGTTCCGCGGTCAAAGGCCCAGAGCGTGCGGTCCGCACCGATGTAGATCAGGTGCACGTCGGAAGGCTCGTCGCCCACGTGCCATTCATAAAGATATTTGCCGTTTTCGTCGAACACCTGAATGCGGTGATTGCCGCGATCGTTGACGAAGATGTGCCGCGTCTGCGCATCGATAGCCACGCCGTGCACGTTATTGAAGTAGCCCGGGCGCTTGTCGTTCGGCGGCGTGCCTTTCTGTCCCCAATCGAGGAGGAACTTGCCGTTCTTATCGAACTTGGCCACGCGCGTTCCGTTATAGCCATCGGCAACAAAAAAGCTGCTGTCCGGCAACCAGACGATGTAGGTGGGGCGGTTGAAGTGCGTCCCGTCGGCGCCCTTCACCGTGGGCGTGCCGATGGTCTGCAGGAGTTGCTTGCCGTCGTGCGTGAACTTGTAGACGGCGTGCATGTGGTCGTCGACAACCCACACGTTTTTGTCGGGATCGTAAGGATTCACGTAAACGGCGTGCGGCCGCTTAAATTTGTTATCCCACTGGCTCCAGGTCTCTACGATGTTGCCGTTGGCATCCACCACGTTGAAGCAATTGGCCCACTTGGCGTCCACGCCGATTTCGCGGTAGGGCGCTTCGGCGCCACGCCAAAGGCGCGGGCCATCGTCGGGATCCTGTCCTGTGCCGCCGGCTCCCGGCATGGCCGCAACAGTGGCATCACGCCAGGGCAAGCGACCGATTGGAAATGAAAGGCTCGGGCCCAATTGCGGAAGCATGACCGGCTTCGGCGCCTTGATGCTGGGCAGCTCGCCGCGGAAGAGCATATAAACGCGGTTCGGGCTTTCCGCGAAAATGCCCTGGCCCGCGCCGTAGGTCCACTTGTCGTTACCCGGCAAAGTGCTGATATCCTTCGGCCAGCCCTTCACTACTTCGTAGGCGCCGAAAATATCTTGCCCTCCGACCTGTCCCGGAACGGCGACAAAGCCCGTGCCGGGCTTGGCGGCTCCGCGTACGCTCGACGTCCTGCTGGCGATGAAAAAGCCCAAGACGCACCCCACTCCGATTGCTAGCATCGTGAATCCAACTCTACGCATTTCTTATTTCCCTCCACGCGCCGAACGGCGCGCTGACAAAGTCACCCGCATAAGCCTGTAGACGATACCACCGCCCCGCGCGTTTCCCAAGAAACCCGACATCGCCTCTCACCCGCTCCGACGGTAGCTGAGGCCGTGCACTCCCCACGAATCGCAGCAACGCATATTTGTTTCCTGCACGCCCCCATAAAAAAGACGCCGAGCAAATACCTTAAACGAATCGCTGTATTGGCTTGCATGGGCCGTTTGTGAATACTACGACCGCATTCGTTGGATGGGACCCCAGACCTCAGACGGATCGCAATTCCAAAATTCGAATAGCAACACTACGTAAAGGAGAGAACGACACATGGCACAAGAAATGGGAGATCTGGAGCAGAAGATTCGACTCGGCGTCGGTTCTGCGGCGGCAGCAGCGGCAATTTTTGCCCCCCTCAATTACAGAGCGAAAAGCATATTGACGGGGATAGCCGCCAGCGCAATCCTGTCCGCTATCTATCGCAAAGGTTCAGTCACGCGGCTGCTGGGCATCTAGTGTTCGGTAACGCCTAGTCAAATTCAACGCCTTCTTCGCTCGTAAACTGGCCAATTTACACCCCGGGCTGCGAGTAGGTGTAGAGGTACCTCTATACCTACTTGCAGGCCTGCGAGGCGTACCTACGCCTGCATACACGTAAGTTGAAAACCTGCCCGCTGCGTGCGTCAATTTTGCCTCGGTAGCTTCGCTGCGCAACTCGACGTGGCGCTCTCCGCGCAGTTTATGGGATAGCGCGATGCGGGGAAGTGTGCGAAAGGCTGCGGCAACAAATTGATGGCGCCTATTAAAAGTACGAGTTGGACACCGGAGCCGCAGCCCTTTACCTTTGGCCATGGCTTGGCGCAGACTTGGTGACGCTAACGAGAATGAAAGCGCCCACGCTTCTGAGATTTCTGAATGCGCGAGCGGCACTCGCGCAGGCGTGCGAAGGATGGGCCGGCCCCAAAATCGCGGACCAGCCGCGGAGCGGCCGAGGAGAGCCGGCGTCTTGGCAAGGCTACCGAATCCGAATCCACTAGCCGATGGCGATCTCGATATCGGATTCCTGCAGGAGGTCGCCACGCGCCTGTCTTTGGCGCCTCCGCTACACGAAGTGCTGCGCGAAGTGGTGCGCTTCGCCGCGGGGGTGGTCGAATGCGACTCCTGCTTCGTCTACGTGCTGGAAAAAGACGAACTGGTGCTGCGCGCCTCGAAAAATCCGCATCCCGAGATCATCGACCGGCTTAAGCTGAAACTCGGCGAAGGCATCACCGGATGGGTGGCCGAACACCGCGAGCCGGCGGCCGTGCCGATGAACGCCATGAAGGATCCGCGCTTCAAGTTCTTCAACGACCTGCCGGAAGATCGATTCGAAGCATTTTTATCCGTGCCGCTGATGAGCCGCGGGCGGCTGGTGGGCGTCATCAATCTGCAAAGCCGCAAGCCGCACCAGTACACCAAGCGCGAAATCAGCATGATCTCCGCGGTGTGCACGATGGCAGGTGCGGAAATCGAAATGGCGAGGCTGCAGGATGAAGAGCGCAGGCGCATCGGACGGGAAGTTCACGACTCGCTCGGCCAGGAACTCACGGCGGCCAAAATCTTCCTGCGGCGGATTCCGGCGAATGCGTATCCGGACGCGCAGTGGTCTTCGTATGTGAAAGAAGCGGCCGAAGCCGTGGACCGCGCTTTGCAACAGGTGCGCAGCCTTTCCTACCTCCTGCATCCGCCGTTCGCGGAAGACATGGGCCTGCTCACGGCTCTGCGTTACTACGTGGAGGGCGTGAGCCAGCGCACCGGCATCCAGATAAAAATGAAATTGCCGGAGGAATTGTCGGCGCTGCCGTTCGAGTTGGAGGCGGCGATTTTTCGAGTAGTGCAGGAATCGCTGACGAACGTCTACCGGCATTCCGATAGCAAGACGGCGGAGCTGGAACTCGCGCGCAACGAGCAGGCGGTGCACGTGAAGATCAGAGACTACGGCAATGGTCACACCTCAGGAAAACTAGACCTCGAAAAACCGGGCGTGGGTATCAGCGGAATGCGCGAGCGCGTGCGCGGACTGGGCGGAGAGTTCCGGATTTACGACGCCAAGCCGGGCACGGCGGTGGAAGTTGCGCTGCCCATCGCGCAGGTAACGCCCGTTTCCAACGCCGTCCAGAAGTAACCTGTTGAATTCTCACAAGTGCGAATGCGAGCGGGCGCAGCACGATTGCGATTCGAATAATCAGTACGCCAGCCAGAAATGCAAAACCTACTGCCGGCCCGAAGCCTGCAAGTGCGCCAACCCCTGCAACAGCGACTAACGTCTTTTGGCGCGCCAAGCTCGAGCTCACGTATAGCGATCTTGTAGCTCGGGTCGTCCCGCGTCTTGTGCGGGAGACCCGAGGATTTTCGATCATGTTTGAGGCGGCTCGAGGGCTGTCAACCCTTTGCCAGGCTAAAGCCCCTTCCGTAGTCAGGGCAAGCCGGCGCTACATGAGGGCGGCGGCACCGGCTGCGCCACATTCGATCTTCGGCTACAATCCTCTGACAGTAATCTAGGGATGACAGTAATCTAGGGAGATTAAATGTCGGCCCGTATAAAAATATTTTCGCCCGTTCTTGGTTTTGCTTTAGCGCTTTCCTGCGCCGCGCTGGCGCAGCAAAACGGTGGTGGGAGCGCCGCTACGCCGAAAGCCCCCGCCGCGCAATCGTCGGCGGCGAAAGCGTCCGCCGTACCTGCGAATTATGATACACACGATCTTTCCGGCGTGTGGAACATGGCCTTTCCCCCAGGTGCGTCAGAGCAGGAGCTCGAAGTCTACGTTTCGCAATTCGGCAAGGACGAACCGCCGATGACGGCCTGGGCCAAAGAGAGGTTCGACAAGACCAAGCCTGCCTTTGGCAAGCGCGGCGTGCTGGTCGCGCAAACCAACGACCCCGCCTTCCAGTGTTATCCGCCGGGCGTGCCGCGGATTTATCTGCATCCATTTCCGATGCAGATCGTTCAAACGCCGAAAGAGCTGATCATGCTCTTCGAATACGATCACATCGTGCGCCATATCTACACCGATGGACGCCAGCATCCCGCCGACGCCACACCCACTTACATGGGTGATTCGATTGGCCATTGGGACGGCAATACTTTCGTCGTCGATTCGGTGGGATTCAACGACAAGACCTGGCTCGACCGCGCCGGGCATCCGCATTCGGACAAGCTTCACGTCACCGAGCGCTTGCACCGCATCGCTGCCGACCGATTGCAGATCGATTTCACCATCGAGGATCCCGTTGCATACGCGAAGCCGTTCACTTCGAGCATGTTCTTCCGGCTGCATCCGGACTGGAGCCTGATGGAGCAGGTCTGCGAAGACAACGCCGCGTTCTTGTCGTTCGAGCACTAAATTCGCACGTATGTTGCAGCTCGGGTCGGCCAGACCCGAGGCTTTTGCTTTTAAGCAGGCAAATGCGGTAACGGCTTCCAGCCTTGCGGGGCTGAACCCGCCGCGACATAATGCGAGAACACCATTACGGGAGCCTGCCATGAATCCAGTTTCGGCAACGCAAACCATCTCCGAGCCCGAAAAGCAGCCCGCCAGCACAACGGCAATCGACCTGCGCAGCGACACCGTCACGCGGCCGTCGCCGGAAATGCGCCGCGCCATGGCCGAAGCCCCGGTGGGCGACGACGTCTACGCCGAAGATCCCACGATAAACAAGCTGCAGGCGCGTGCCGCGGAAATCTTCGGGCGCGAAGCCGCGATTTTTGTGCCTTCGGGCTCCATGGGCAATCTGATTGCCGTAAAAACCTGGACCCATCACGGCGACGAAGTGATCATCGAAGAGCGCGGCCACATCCATCAATTCGAAATGGATTCGATCACCGCCATCGCCGGCTGCATGCCGCGCACGACCTACGTCGAAGACGGCATCCTTAGCTGGGACATCATCGAGCCGCTGATTCGTCCCAAGGTTTATTACCGAGCGCAGACCGCGCTCGTCAGCCTGGAATGCTCGCATAACATGGCCGGCGGCACCGTCTATCCGCCCGAAGTGAGCGACGAAATCTGCGACCGCGCCCACGACGCAGGGTTGCGCGTCCATCTGGATGGCGCGCGCATCTTCAATGCTGCTGTCTATCTCGGCCGCAGCGTGGCCGACATCACGCGCAAATTTGATTCCGTCATGTTCTGCCTCTCGAAGGGACTCGGCGCGCCGGTAGGCTCCATGCTGGTTGGCTCGGGCGAATTCATCGAAAAAGCGCGCGTCTATCGCAAGCTGTTTGGCGGCGGCATGCGGCAGGTGGGCGTTCTGGGCGCGGCGGGCCTCATCGCGCTGGAAAAATCGCCGTCGCGATTGCACGAAGATCACGCCAACGCGCGCTATCTAGCCGAAGCGCTCGCCGAGCTTCCCGGCATCAAAGTGGATCTGCGCAAAGTGCAGACCAACATCATCATCTTCGACGTGAGCGGCACCGGTCGCACCGCCGCGGAGATTTCCGCGGCGCTCGCCAAGCGCAACGTGCTCGCCAATCCCACGGGGAAGTACGACATCCGCATGCTCACGCACGTCGACGTAGACCGCGCCGCGATCGACCGCGCTTTGGTTGAATTCCGCGCCCTCCTCGCCGCGGCATAGTTCGGTGTGGCTAGTTCCGACACGTGTTATCAAATAAAGACCGAATAACATTCATAGTAGAACTTTCGTTAGTTACGTATCCTATTGCGCTCGGCCTCGGTTACGCCTGGATGCGGGCCATCCATTATCCATTCTCCCTTCGCCAGCGTAGGATGTGGACCTACTATGTACTTTCTATTTCGTCCCTTCCGGTACTGGCAACCCTCATGGTAGGCATGGGTCTTTGGTTCCTCCCAGTAAAGGAAAGCATCGCATTCAGCATCTTCCTGCTGCTTGTGTGGATGGTGATTGCGCTGTACATCGTGCGCCGGATGTCCAAGCCTGGCGGCCGTCTCAGCCAAGAACGGCAGCGCTGACAAGACAAAGCAATGCTGTTGACTAATAGCATCCAAAATTCCGCGCCCTCCTCGCCGCGGCTTAAATCCGCTCGGCGGTAGTGGTGTCATTCTGAGCGGAGCGTCCCGAGCGTTTTCCTCTGGAAATCGGTTTTGCGATTTCCGTCGGGACGCGCAGTCGAAGAATCTCTCTTCGCTCTGGGGAGTCCAGAGAGATTCTTCGACTGCGTGACCGCGCGGACCGAAAAGCCGGTCCGAGAGCTGGCCCGCGGCCACTTCGCTTGACACCTGTTGAACTCAACGCTGTTGCCTCACCGGGGTGGTGGTTACCCTCTCGTCCGCGCGCCTCGCTTAGCGCATCCAACCGTGTGAAGATTAGATGAGCTCGCATGCGGCTCTCCTGAGGCCGAAACCCGCGTGGACTTCTCTCTTACCGACGAACAGCAACAGCTCCAGCGCACCGTGCGCGATTTCGCGCAGTCGGAAATCGCGCCGCACGTCATGGAATGGGATGAAGCCTCGCGATTTCCCGCCGAATTGATCCCCAAGCTCGCCGAACTCGGCCTGTTGGGCATCATCTTCCCTGAAAAATACGGCGGCGCCGGGCTTGGCTATCTCGAATACGCCATCGCCATCGAAGAGCTCGCGCGCGTGGATGGCTCGGTGGCGCTGATTGTGGCGGCGCACAATTCGCTTTGCACCAACCACATCTACAAATTTGGCACTGAAGCGCAGCGGCAAAAATATGTGGTGCCGCTGGCGCAAGGGAAAAAGCTGGGCTGCTGGTCGCTCACCGAACCCGAAGCCGGCTCCGATGCGGGCGGGACGCGCACCATGGCCACGCGCCAGGGCGGCTGCTGGGTGCTGAACGGCGCGAAGACCTTCACCACCAACGGCCACTACGCCGACGTCTGCGTGGCCATGGCCTCGACGGATCGCGAAAAAGGCCGCCACGGCATCTCCGCGTTCATCGTCGAAAAGGGCACGCCCGGTTTTCGTCCCGGCAAAAAGGAAAACAAGCTGGGCATGCGCGCGAGCGACACGTCCGAAGTGGTTTTCAGCGATTGCCGCGTGCCCGAAGAAAATCTGCTGGGCAAGCAGGGCGACGGCTTTGTGAATAGCCTTCAGGTGCTCGATGGCGGGCGCATCTCCATCGCCGCGCTGGCGCTGGGGATGGCGCAAGGCGCCTGCGGCGCCGCGACCAAATACGCGCAGGAGCGCAAGCAGTTCGGCAAGCCCATCGGCGAATTCGAGGCCATTCAGTTCAAGCTGGCCGATATGGTCACGGAAATTTCCGCCGCGCAGATGCTCGTCTATCACGCCGCATGGCTGGCGGATAAGTCAAATGCCAACGGAGGAGGCATTCGCTTCACGCGGGAATCCAGCATGGCCAAGCTCTACGCCAGCGAAGCCGCCGTGCGCGTGGCCAACGAAGCCGTGCAGGTTTTCGGCGGCTACGGCTTCATCAAGGATTATCCGGCGGAAAAGTTTTACCGCGACGTCAAGCTCTGCACCATCGGCGAAGGCACCAGCGAAATCCAGCGCCTGGTCATCGCCCGCCACATCCTCGGCAAGTGACGACCCGATCAGGGTCGTCATCCTGAGCGAACATCGTGAGCGAAGGATCTCTCCTAGTTCGTGTTTACAACGCACACAGAGCGCGCGCGATTTCGCGCGCCATCAGCGCCGGATTAAATCACTCTGGTCAGAAGGCTGCGCTTCAATCTCCTCGTCGTGCGCCCTTCGATCTGTGACGAAGCCCATGTTGGGGGTGCCCATCTCTTCCCAACTCTGCCCGCCGTAAAACACCCACTTGTTTTGGTCGGGGTTGTATTTGTTGCTCGCCGAATTGTCGTAGGTGAACTGGACGTGCATGCGGGAACCTTTCGGTATCTTCAGCGACGTCCGGTAGGTGAGCTGCCAATTGAAATCGTAATGGGGGACGTCGAGGACGATCTCTTCCCGGCCATCCGGATAGATCAGGGTATATCGGGCACTCTTTCCGCGCACGTGCGCGTGCGGCCGGAACCAAACGAGTTCGATATCCTTCTTGAATGTGATGTCCGCCGGAGGACCCAAATAGTTGGCATCGAAAGGCGGGATCGCCAGCTTCTCGTTGGCCTGTTGCCGCTTCAAAATCGAGTTATCCGTTTCCGTGCTGGCGGCTGCAACCTCCCCCTCGCCACCGCCGCCCTGGGAGACGAAAATCCTCGGTGGAGGTTCCTTCGCGACGGTTATGCCGATTCTGCTGCGATCGATGACGGCGGTGCCATTCGTGGTGTAGTGAACGCTCACGAGGATGTCCGATCCGGCCGGCACAAATACGCCGGCGTGAAGCGGACGGTAATCCTCAAACGCCAACCCAGGCAGGTAACAAAATTCATTGCCGCCACGAACATCGGGCCGGCCCTCGCGCCGCGTCTCCACAGTGCTGCCCACAGGCCGCGAGACCACGGTGCCTTCTTTCGGCGGCGGCGTTCCGTCGTGAGTCTTCGCAACTCCGTTGTCGTCTCTGGGGACTTCCACCCACTCATACACGTTGTACGGCGTAGTGGGCTTGTGCTTGGCGAAATCAAAGCACAGGTGATGGACGACCGCAGTCGCGCCTGGACGAATCTCTACGGAGGTGACCCAGGTATCCTCTTTGAATGGCGCGGGAATGGCGATTTGCTCCCATTCTTTAACGCCGGTGGCGGGAACCGGATAGGGCGGGAGATCGACCGTCACATCCGGCTGGATGTTCCAACCGCCTTCGGGCCATTGAACAGGTGGCGGCGCACTCGTTGGATCGCCCGCCGGCGCGTCGCCATTGGCCCAGGCCACGATCGTGTCAATCTCCGCCTGCTTTAAAGAACGGTCGTTATCAAAATGCCCGTATTCGGGATTGGCGAACCACGGCGGCATTTTTTTTGTGGCGACGGCGCTCTTGATGGCTTTAGCCCAGGGACGCGCGCTCTGATAGTCGAGGAGTGAAAACGGCCCAATTTGCCCCGGCCTGTGGCAACTCTGGCAATGCGCCTGAACGATGGGCAGCACATCCTTGTAGAACGTCGGAGTCGTGTCGATTTTGGCCGCGTCGTCAGCGTTTCCTGCAGCGCGAAGAGGTCTTGCCGCCCAAACAGCAGCCCCCAACGCTAGCCCGACGGCCGTCAAACCAACAACAAGGCCCCTCGGCGCCATCTAATCACCTCCAATAGGTACTTCCTGGGCATAATGAATTGAGAAACGAATCAGCGGGCCCGTAGCTCACTTATACACCTCAGCCCTTTCCTGGTGAATTGTTTTTCGCCGCCTGTTCTTCGGGACTTGGACGCGCCATCGGTGAAGGCACCAGCGAAATCCAGCGCTTGGTCATCGCCCGCCACATTATCGGCAAATGACGGCCCGATCAGGTTCGTCATCCTGAGCGAAAATCGTGAGCAAAGGACCTTTGTTTTTGGGTTTGCAATGCCCATCGCAGCGCGAGGCTCGTCGGCGCAAGTTCCCGAGAATCCGGCCTGCCATTTGCGGGCTTGGCGTGCGAAAATGGTTCGCCAGCCTTAATTTGACCCTAAGCTACGCCTGGCTGCGGCTAGAGAGCTATTCTCACGAGGTCGTACGCCTGACGAATGCATCCCTATTGGCTGCTTTCTAATCTCACTTAACGCGGACTGGATGCACACGGACTGGGTGCACATCTGACAACTATGGATCACTGGAAAGAGGCTTCCGAGCTATGAGCTTGCCTGCCAGACATGACGGCATCGCCCCACGGAGCTATATGGCGCTCGGCGGCCGGGCTGTAACCGCAATCGCCGTGCTTCTTTTCTCGGGTGTCGCGCTGTGGGCACAAGCGCCGGCCCCGAATAAGTCCGACACTAAGCGCGGCGACGATGCGTGCAAACAAGCTGGAAATACCTCGGCTTCGCCGTCCCAAGCGGACTCGCAATCGGGCAAAGCGGGCGACGAGAGGAAATCAGCCGAAGCTTCCGACGACCCCTGCGCCTTGAAACCCCAGGACGAACAGGAAGGCAGGCAGACCAGCCGCATCATGGGCGTGGTCCCCAACTTTGGGGCCGTGAGCGCCAATACGCTGTTGCCACGCCTTACGACGAAGGGCAAGTTTTGGCTCGCGACGGAGGACAGCTTCGATTATTCGGCGTTCATTTGGACGGGAATTCTGGCTGGGCAGGAGTTTGGCTTGAAGAACTATCCGGAGTTCGGCCAGGGAGCCGCCGGCTACGGGCGCTATTACTGGCACACGTTTGTGGACGGCGTTTCGGGAACTTACTTCACGGAAGCCATCGTTCCCTGGATAACTCACGAAGATCCCCGCTACTACACGCTGGGCCACGGAGGCTTTTTCCGCCGCACGTACTATGCTCTTTCCCGCGTGGTAATCACCAAAAACGATTCGGGGCGATCGACTTTCAACTGGTCTGAAGTTGGGGGCAATGCGCTGGAAGCAGGATTGGCCAACGCCTACTACCCGCCGCAGGAGCGCGGCGCGCACCAAACGGCGATCAATTGGGGAGCGCAGATAGAATCCGCCGCCCTGAACGACATCGCTAAGGAATTCTGGCCGGACGTCCGCGACTTCCTCTTCCACAAAAAATAGATCTGCTGCATCTCATCGCCGAATGGGCCGCCGTGCGCGCGGCCGTCGCCCGATGGTCCGATGGTCCATCGTTATCCCTGCCTTTATGACCCCACGACGTGATATAGCTGCACGCGCTCCGGCGGCGGAATCTTCAGTTGCGGGTATTTTTTCGCCACAAGTTGGAGCACAGCCGCTTTGTCAGCCGGATCGGTATCGTGCACCAGCGTCACGTCATACAAATTGTTGCCAATTTTCAGGCGCACGTGCGGGTCGCGCGCCACGTTTTCATTCCAGCTTCTCCCGTGGGGATATTCGACTCCGGGAGGATAAAACGAATCCAGATAAAGCTGGCCATTGAGGGCGACGCAATAAGTCGTAACGGAGTGAGGAATCAGAAACCGGCTACGGGTCTGGACTTCGACTTGAGAGACTTGGTCAGTGAACGACCAATCGGTGACGGGAGTCGTAACGAGATTTCCTTTAAGCCACAGACCTGGTGTTCTTTGCCGAGGCTCGAAGCCGGTGATGCTCAGCACGACCAGCAACAGGACCAGGCAAACTGCTACAACTCCCACAATTCTTAGAAGGGTCTTCATGTTCGCTCCCAAATTGCGAGTGAGATATTACTCGCGGATTGCCTGAGCCGGTAGCCTTGCTGCAACTCTGCGTGGAGATACGAACGCTGGGCTGCCAGGCTAATGTATGAATCGAGAGGCTAGACTAAACTTTACGGCGTGAGGGCGCCACTCAGGGGCGGGGAAGCGTCGAGCCGGCAGATAATGCCACGGCGATGCCAGATTCTGACGTAGAGCCCGTCTTTCAACGGCACGCGGAAGCTTTTCGAGCTTCTCAATCCGCTGCCGCCAAGAGTGGCCGACGAATATTGGAATTCATGCCCGTCGACGACAAAATGTTCGATATCCCCTTTTTTCATGGGATTTTGCCGGTGGAGGTTTTCGATGGGGCCTTCGACGGTCTCGCAAGAGTTCGTTCGCAGAGCGCGAAGGTTCGCTTCATACTGGTAAAAGACGTTTCCATATCCGACGCTGCCCGCCACCAACCAGAAGATCATCCAGAGTGAAAGGAAGACTCGCGCGGTCGGATTCCTCTTGAGCATGATTCCGCCGCCGATGATCCCGGCAACCCAAAGCGCGGCCAGGAAATAGGGAATGATTCCGATCCCGTCCCGCGACACGTCGTAGAGAGTGATCCACATACCGTCCGTCGTTATTTCGTTGAATAGTGGCGAATGCGGCTATCTTCGAATTGTAGTATCGGTCGGCTGCGTCACAGATGCCGTCCTTGCGACCATGTTCAATGCGTTAGCTGGGGCGCACGATGAAGAACACAGGCGCCCTCCTTGCCTGGGCGCTCAAACTGCTCGCTTGCTTGTTACAATCCGTAGCTGCTATGGGGCAGAAAGAGAGCATTGCCAACTGGGCGGCGCAGGTGCGCGCGCCCGGGCGCGAAACCGGGGTCCCTGACGCGTGCCGATTTTGCATGCGTTGGGGTGGTGAAGCGCCACGCGAGAATAAAGTCGCGCTCGATTTCGCCCGCCATCACCGCAATCTGCGCAAACCCGCTACAATCTCAGCTTTGCCATGAGGGAGAGCATTGCCAATTGGGCCGCGGCGGTGCGGACGGGCGATACCCGCGCGATTTCGCGCGCCATCACAGCGATCGAAAATTCCGATCCGCGCGCCGAAGACCTGCTGCGCGAGCTCTTTCCCTCCACCGGCCGCGCTTATCTGATCGGAGTCACTGGCGCGCCCGGCACGGGCAAAAGCACGCTGGTCGATAAGCTCGCCGCCCACTACCGCGCTCAGGGCAAAACTGTCGGTATCATCGCCGTCGACCCCACCAGCCCTTACACCGGCGGAGCGGTTCTCGGCGACCGCATCCGTATGCAACAGCACGCCACTGACTCCGGCATCTTCATTCGGTCCATGGCCACGCGCGGTTTTTTTGGCGGACTTGCCCGCGCCACTGCGGACGCGGCGCTGGTGCTCGATTCCGCGGGCAAGCAAATTGTGCTGATCGAGACCGTTGGCGTCGGCCAGGATGAAATCGACGTTGTGCGACTGGCCGAATGCACGCTTGTGCTCGTCGTGCCTGGCCTGGGCGACGACGTGCAGAACATGAAGGCCGGCCTGATGGAAGTCGCGGATATTTTTGTGCTGAATAAAGCCGAACGCGAAGGCGCCGACCGGCTGGAGCAGCAGCTTCACGCCATGCTGGAGCTCGCGCCCAGTGCTAAAGAGGGCGGTCGAGCCTGGAAGCCGCCGGTCGTCCGCACGACGGCCACGGAAGGCAAAGGCATCGGCGAACTCGCCGATGCCATCGAAAAATTTCACGAGCAGCGCCGAGAAAGCGGTGACCAGCGGGTCAAAATCCTCGAGTATTGGAAGCAGCGACTGCTTCTGTTGCTGGAAACGCAGCTCCTTACCCGCGCACTCGGCAACGATGGCCAGCGCGTGCTCGAATCGTTGGCCTCCGAGGTCGCGGAGCGCAAGAAAAACCCGTACACTGCGGTGCGCGAGCTTTTATCTCGTGCTGGCCTATAGCGTACCAATGAAACTCGGCTCCATCGAATTCCACATCCTGAATGACGGCACGTTTCGCCTCGATGGCGGCGCGATGTTTGGCGTCATCCCGAAGCCCATGTGGGAACGCGTCGTCCCGTGCGACGACCGCAATCGCATCACGCTGACCATGAATTCGCTGCTGATTCGCGCGGCGGCGCAGTGGATTCTGGTGGAAACGGGCGCGGGCGATAAATTTGACGACAAACGCCGCGATATTTACGCCTTTCAGGGAGCGCCGCGGCTGCTCGCGCAGTTGGCTGCCCGTGGGCTGGAGCCCGACGAGATCGATATCGTCATCAATACGCATCTGCATTTCGATCACTGCGGCTGGAATACGCGCATCGTCAACGGCCTGGCCGTGCCCACGTTTCCCAACGCGCGCTATTTCGTGCATCGCGGCGAACTCGAACATGCGCGCCATCCCACTGAGCGCGACCGCGTCAGCTACATCCCCGATAATTTCGAGCCCATGGTGAAATCGGGGCAGTGGCAGCTTGTGGAAGGCGAACACTCCGAGGTGGTGCCCGGCGTCGAGTTGATCGTCCTCGCCGGCCATACCAACGACATGATGGGCGTGCGCCTTTCATCCGGCGGCCAGACGGCCATTTTTCTTTCCGATCTCGTACCCATGACGTCGCATCTGCCGTTTGCGTGGATCATGGGCTTCGACTCATATCCGCTCACCACGCTCGCGAACAAGAAAAAATGGCTACCGCTCATCGTTCGCGAAGGCTGGCTGGCGCTTTTCTGTCACGATGGCAAAATTCCCGCGGCCCGCCTGCGCGAGCAGGAGGGCAAGATCATCGCCGAGCCAGTTGTAGTAGACTGACGCGCCGCCCGGCGCGAAGCGGCACAAAAAACAGGACATATGCCCCCTAAACCAAAAGCGAAAGCCTCCAAACGCACAAAGCAGGAAGCCGTCGCCGAAATCGGCATCATCGGCGGCAGCGGACTCTACTCCATGCCGGGACTCGAACGCACGCGTGAATGGCGCGTGAAGACGCCATTCGGCGATCCGTCCGACGCGCTGGTGCTCGGCACGCTCGAAGGCAAGCGCGTCGCGTTTCTCTCGCGCCACGCGCGCGGCCATCGCTTCACGCCATCCGAGATCAATTATCGCGCCAATCTCTACGCCATGAAGCTGGCCGGGGTGACGCGCCTGATCTCGGTGAGCGCCGTCGGTTCCTTGCGCGAAGACCTGCGCCCGCTCGAATTTCTGATCCCCGATCAGTTCTACGACCGCACGAAGCTGCGCTTCTCCACATTTTTCGGCGACGGTATCGTCGCGCACGTGGGCTTCGATAAGCCCACCTGTGCGCAGCTTAGCAGCGTGCTCGGCAATGCCTGCGACGCTGTCGGAGTCAAAGCGCATCGCGGCGGCACGTACGTCTGCATCGAAGGTCCGCAGTTCTCGACGCTCGCCGAAGCGCACGTGCATCGGCAATTGCGCTTCGAAATCATCGGCATGACCAATGTCACCGAAGCCAAGCTGGCCCGCGAAGCCGAGCTTTGCTACGCAACGGTAGCCATGATCACCGACTACGATTGCTGGCATCCGGAGCACGCTTCGGTCACGCTGGAGGAAATCATCGCCAACCTGAATCGCAATGCCGAAAATGCGTGCAATGTGATTCGCAACGCCGTGCGCGAAATGCCTGCCGAACGCGAATGCAAATGCGGCAAAGCGCTGGCTCACGCCATCGTCACTGATCTCAAGCTCGTCCCGGCCGCGGCGCTCCGCCGCGTAGCCGCCATCATCGGCAAATACATCTCCTAGGGGCTTTCATGTCACTTCTCGTTGTAGGTTCGGTTGCTTTCGATGCGCTGGAAACGCCGTTTGGCAAAGTGGACCGCACGCTGGGCGGCGCGGCCACGTATTTCTCAGTGGCGGCAAGTTACTTCACGCAAGTCAATCTCGTCGGCGTCGTCGGCGATGACTTCACCGAGCACGACGCCGCCATTTTCCGCGGCCGCCGCATCGACATCAACGGCCTGGAACGCGCCGCCGGCAAAACGTTTTTCTGGGCCGGGCGTTACGGCACCGATCCCAACGAGCGCGTGACCCTGGCCACCGAGTTGAACGTCTTCGCCACCTTCCGGCCCAAGCTGCCGGACGCCTTCCGCTCCGCCAAGCACGTTTTCCTCGCGAATATCGATCCAACGCTGCAGCGCCTCGTGCTCGAACAGATCAACGGCAAGCCCCGCATGGTCGCGCTTGATACCATGAACTACTGGATCGAGAAAACTCCGGCCGAGCTGCGCGAAATCCTGAAGCACACGCAGATTCTCATGATCAATGACGCCGAAACGCGCATGCTCTCGAATGAACACAATCTGCTGCGCGCGGCGCGGCATATTTTTAAGCTCGGCCCCAAGGCGCTGGTCATCAAGCGCGGCGAGTACGGCGCCATGATGGTGCACGATGGCGGCGTTTTTTCGGTTCCTGCGTTCCCGCTGGAAGAAGTGCACGATCCCACCGGTGCGGGCGATAGCTTCGCCGGCGGTTTCATGGGCTACCTCGCGAATGCTTCGCGCATGAACGACGACGTGATGCGCCGCGCCATGGTCTATGGTTCCGTGATGGGCAGCTTCGCCGTGGAGCGCTTCGGCCTGGAACGCATTCGCCATCTGAAGCGCCGCGAAATCGACGCCCGCGCCCGCCATTTCTACAAGCTCACCCAGTTCAAGCTCCGCTAGAAGTTGTAGCCCAGCCTTTGCGCCCTCAGCGCTTGCGCCGCTCGCGCGCTAGAAAAAAGTCAGCAAAGGCTGGGGCCTTTTGCTGCTCGCGGTCTGCATGCCATCCCCGTTGCCGCCCTCAAGGAGAATGTTGTCATCACGAGCGAGCGGTTTCCCGGACGCGCTCCCGCGCGGAATGGGATGTGAGCGAGGGATCTGCTTTTGAATTTCAGCCCCTTTGCTACGTACCAACTTCGGGCAGCGGCACATCCTTCACCCATGCGCGACGTCGTCATTCCGAGGTCACCATCGGGCGCACCCGCGCCCGACTCCTTCTTTGGTGACCGAGGAACCCCTCATAAGTTTGTCGCGCCGGCTCCGGCCGGCACGCCGTGGAAGGCACGGCGCTGCGTTGACAAAATCGCAGCACCCGCCACGCCGCGTCCGCTTGCCGCGGTGAGCGGCAGTGTATACTCACCGCTTGCCTACGCCGCGTACTCCAAATCTTCCCAAGGGCTCCGTGACCGCCGCCGTCAAACCGCCCGCGCTCGTTCCCGGCGGGCTGGTGCGCGTGATCTCTACCGCCAGCCCCGCCGACCGCGACGCGCTCGGCCGCGGCATCGCCGAACTCGAACGGCTCGGCTATCACGTGCGCACGGGTTCGGCCATGCAGCCGGAGGGCTACTTCGCCGGCTCGACCTTGCGCCGCAAGGCCGAGCTGGAAGGCGCGCTGCAGGATCCGGACGCCAGCGCGGTGATCTGCGCGCGCGGCGGTTACGGCACGGCTACTCTGCTGGACCAAATCCGCCTGCCGGGCCGGCTGCGGCCCAAGCTGTTCGTCGGCTACAGCGACGTGACCATGCTGCAGGCATATCTTTGGACCCGCTTCCGCTGGACTTCGCTGCACGGCCCCATGGTCGCCGCTGGCTTCAACAATGGCGCAGGCGTTCGCTCGGGATATGATCTTGCGTCCTTCGTCGATGCTTCGGCGGGGAAGCGCGATTCGTGGTCGCTCGCGCTCGATGCCGAGCCGCTCTCGCGCGGCGAAGCTTCGGGCTTGCTGCTCGGCGGCTGCATCTCGCTTCTAGAGACGACGCTGGGAACACCCTGGGAATTCGACACGCGCGGCGCGATCCTTTTTCTCGAAGATCGCGGCGTGAAGCCGTACCAGCTCGATCGGATGCTGCTGCACTTGCTGCAGGCCGGGAAATTTCGTGGCGTGCGCGGTATTGTTTTGGGCGATTTCCCCGATTCCGAGCCGCCGCAGGAGTGCAGCCCATCGGTGCGCGACGTTTGCCGGCGAATTCTGATGCCGCTGCGCGTGCCCATCATTTTCGGCGCGCCCATCGGCCACACCGTGCGGCCGATGCTGACGATGCCGTTCGGCGTGCGCGCGCGCCTGCGCGCCGCCGGAGAAGGCCAGCTCGAAATCCTCGAGCCCGTTGTGGCCGTGCGCAGATGACGCACTCTCGGAAAGTTCGATGTTGTCATCCTGAGCGAAGCGAAGGATCTCTCTTCGCGCGACGTGGGAATTGAGAGCCGGGCTGCAATACGCGACGGTTGTCATCACGAGCCTGTTTTCGGCGAGGGATCTGCTTTTCGCAAGTTGTAGCCCAGGGTGCGCTCGCGCCGTTTGCGAGCGGCCCTGGGGCTTTGCCGTTGCTTGTCATTCTGAGGAGCGAAGCGACGAAGAATCTCTCCGGCTTTGTGGGTCGCGGCTTTTTATGGTGAGCGCAGCGAATCCATAGCCGCGACATAAAGTGATAAAAATGAGGGGCGTTAGCCTCTGAAGGACAATGAATAATTCAAACATCGATTCTATCTACCTGATCGGCATCGGCGGAGCCGCCATGGCGCCGCTCGCCGGCATGCTTGCCGAACGCGGCTACAGCGTCACCGGCTCCGATACGGGCGTCTATCCGCCTGCTTCCACGCTGCTCGAAAAACTGGACATCACCTGGAAAAACGGCTTCCGCGAAACCAACCTCGCGACGCGCCCCGATCTCGTGGTCATCGGCAACGCGATCTCGCGCGGCAATCCCGAACTCGAATTCGTTCTCGACAATAAAATCCCGTATCGCTCGTTGCCGGAAGTCATCAAGGAATTCTTTCTTCCGGATCACGACTCGCTCGTCGTCACCGGCACGCACGGCAAAACGACCACCACTTCGCTGCTCGCCTGGATTTTTCACGTCGCTGGACGCCGGCCCGATTTCCTGATCGGCGGCGTGGCCGAAAATTTCGGCAAGAGCTACGGCCTGGGCGGGGGCAGCGAATTCATCATCGAAGGCGACGAATACGATTCCGCGTTCTTCGACAAAGGTCCGAAATTCCTGCACTACCGTCCCGACGACCTGATCATTACTTCGCTCGAATTCGACCACGCCGATATTTACGCCGATCTCGCCGCCATCGAATTGCAATTCCGCCGCCTGGTCAATCTCGTTCCGCGCCGCGGCCGCATCGTCTGCTGGGGCGAAAGCCCAACGGTACGCGGAGTCGTCGCGCAGGCGTTCTGCCCCGTCGAAACGTACGGTTTCGGCGGCGAAAACATGTGGATCGCCGGCGATCTCGAATTCCGCGATGAGGCCACGCACTTTCGCGTCGCGCGAAAAGGCGAAGAGCGGGCGCGCGTCGCGCTTCCTCTCGTCGGCCGGCACAACGTGCTGAACGCGCTCGCCACGATTGCCATTGCCGATGGCCGCGGCATTCCGCGCGAGGCCATCGAAGAAGCGCTGCGCACTTTTCGCGGCGTGGCCCGCCGCATGCAAATCCGCGGCGAAGCCGGCGGGGTCACCATCGTCGACGATTTCGCGCATCATCCCACTGCCATTCGCGCCACGATCGAGGCCGCGCGCACGCGCTGGCCCCGTCGCCGCCTGTGGGTGGCCTTTGAGCCGCGCTCCAATACCATGCGCCGCCGCGTCTTCGAAGACGACCTCTCCGCCGCTCTCGCGACCGCGGATGGCGCCGTACTCGGCCCGGTGAATCGCGCGCAAATGCTTTCCGATGCCGAGCGCCTTTCGCCGGAACGCGTGGTGAAAGCCGTGCGCGCGGCCGGCCGCAGCGCGGAGGCCCTGAATTCGGCGAGCGAGATCGCCGAATTTCTCGGCGGCGAGTTGCGCGAGGGCGATATCATGCTGGTGCTCTCGAATGGCAGTTTCGATGGACTATGCGACAAGCTGCTCGCGCTTCTCAATTCGCGCTCGCCCGCCCCCCGCGCCCGATGACCCCGCCACACCAGGCTTCACGTTGTCATTCCGAGGAGTCCCGCCAAGGCGCGTTGTTTGCGCCCCAAGGCGGGACGACGAGGAATCTGCTTTTGCCTGCTCTCGCGAAAAGCAGATCCCTCGGTCGCCTCTGCGACCTCGGGACGACAGCAATTCTTTTCGGCGCATTCCTTCTTTCAGTGGTGCTGGCGGCGCCCTCGCCGGCGCGCGCCACGATCCGATACGAAATCTCGCTCGCGCATCCCGCGCAGCACCAATTCCATGTTTCCATGATCATTCCCGGAGTGCGCGGCAACGTCACGCTGCAGATGCCGGCCTGGAACGCGCTTTACCAGATTCGCGACTTCGCCTACCGCGTCACAGACTTCCACGCGACCGGCGCCTCTGGGAATACATTGCCAGTGCGCCGCCTGGACAAAGAAACCTGGCGCATCGAAGTACCTACCGGGGCCCCCACGAGCGGCCAGACCGAAATTCGGATCGAGTACGCGAGTTTCTGGGATGATCCCGGCCCCTTCGATACGCAACTAAACGACGACCACGCCTTCCTGAATCTGGCGATGGTCCTTTGTTACGTCTCCGAGCGCCGCGGCGAAGACACGCTCGTGCGTTTTGCCGATATTCCGCAAGGTTGGCATATCGCGGCCGAATTACCCTCCGCCCCTGCAGAATCTGGCGGCGCGTATCAAGCCGCCAATTACGATGCGCTCGTTGACGCACCCGTCGAAATCGGACGCTTCGACGAGTGGTCGTTTCAAGCTGGCAGCGGGCCAACAGAAAGAACGATCCGCATCGTCTACCACGGCGATGCCGTGGATCACTCCGCGCTCACGCGCATGCTCTCCGAGATCGTGAACTATGAGACGCGCCTGATGGGCGACGCGCCGTTCCCCGAGTACACTTTCATCCTGCACGTGGGCCAGAATTACGGCGGCGGTGGAATGGAGCACGCCAACTCCACGGCGATCTCAGTGGGATCTTACGCTACGCTCGCCAACGTCAGCGCGCACGAATTTTTCCACCTCTGGAACGTCAAGCGCATCAGCCCGCAATCGCTCGAGCCGGTGGATTACACGCGCGAAATGTGGACGCCAGTGCTGTGGTTCGCCGAAGGCGTCACCAGCACCTACGCCGCTTACACGCTCGAACGCACGGGCATCTGGAGCCACTCGCAATTCCTCGCCGATCTCGGCGCGCAAATCACCGAGCTCGAATCGCGTCCGGCGCGGACGTGGCAGAGCGCCGAGGAATCGAGCCTGGACACATGGTTCGACAAATATCCGCTCTACGATCGCCCCGATTTCAGCATCTCCTACTACAACAAGGGTCAGTTGCTGGGCGTCGCGCTGGATATTCTCATTCGCGACGCCACCGATAATCGCGCCAGCCTCGACGAAGTGATGCGCCGCTTGAATCAACAATACGCGCAGCGCGGCCGCTTTTACCCCGATAGCGCCGGAATCGAAGAGGCCCTGGAAGAAGTTGTCCGCGCGGCAAATGCAGGCTCGGCAAATCCCGTGGCCGGCGATTTTCCTGGCTTCTTCAAGCGATACGTAAGCGGCACAGACGAAATGCCTTTCGCCGATCTGCTCTCCCGCGCCGGCTTCTCGCTCAAAACCGAAGGCGAGAAGCGCGCTGCTTTAGGCTTTTCCGTCGGCCGCGATTCCGTGGGAACGGCGCTCGTCAGCGATCTCGATTTTTCCAGCGCCGCCGCGCGAATTGGCATTCGCGAAGGCGACGCGATCGTGAGCCTCGACGGTGCGGACATGCCGCGCAGCATCGAGCGCTGGCTGCGCGGGCGCTCGCCCGGCGAAATGGTCCGCATGCGCATCCGCCGCGGCGGGCGCGAAAGCGAAATGGCGTTCGCGCTGGGCAGCGAAGCGGCGCAGATTTTCGCAGTCGAAGAAATGCCGCATCCCAGCGAGCGCCAGTTGCGCATCCGCAACGGCTTGTTTCAGGGCGCCACGGACCGCGCCCCCGCCCCGCGATGACACGTCATAACGCCAGCCCTTGTGGCTCAGGCCACGCCCACGCCCCGGCGCGAAAGCGCCATCACAAAAGAAGGCGTGCGCGGCCCAGGCGCTTTCATTGGCGTCTTCATTATCCAAAACTCTCCTCAGGGGGTCAGAGCTTTAGCTCTGACATCTGCAGATGTTGCGAGTTGTCCGGGGCTTTTAAGCCCCCGACGAATTCGCCGACCTCCTGCCGTAGATATTTCGAAATTGGAAATGAAGAAGAGCATGGCGAAGAAACAAAACCCGTCCATCCCGGGGAAATGCTGCGCGAAGAATTCATGAAGCCCCTGGGCCTCAGCATGAACAAACTGGCGATGGACCTTCATGTCCCAGTCACGCGCATCGCCGAGATCGTGAATGAGCGCCGCGGCATCACCGCGGATACCGCCTTGCGGCTTGGCCGCTACTTCAAAAACAGCGCCGAGTTCTGGATGAACATGCAAAAGCATTACGAGCTCGAAGTCGCCAAAGATGAGATAGCGGAGAAAATCGACCGCGATGTCCACCCCTTCGACCCCGCCTTCCCGCGTTAGACGCCGTCAAATTGATGGAACTGGAATTGGATTAAACGCACCGGCGGCCGGCCATGCGAAGTCTCGGCCCCGCAGGGAGTGAAAGACCGTCAGGAACTGCGTGGTTGCTCGCCGCATTGCAATCAGCATTTTGGCGGCAGTCGGAGGTGGGCGGTTGGTTTCAACGTTGTTGTGAGTGACGCAATCCTGGGGCTACAGGCGTTCCGCATACCGTCTGAATGACTTAACGTTTGGGGTTCTTGATTCTCGGGTGTTGGGTGCAGACATGAGATGTGAACTCCTTGTCGCGCCGCTGTTCGTAGTGCTTTCTCATCTCGTCTATCGAGTCGCCGATGGGCGAACCTGCCATGTTGAACACCCATGCGCATTTCGAGCAACCCCAGCCCCAAAAATCCTGTCTTTCGACCCATACCAATTCACGGCGTATCCCCTCCACAGCACGCCTCCCAATTTGGTGTGGTTATGCTTTTGCGAAGGACGGCGCAGCATTGGTGTCCACCGCGACGAAAAAGGCCGCTTTTCACTGCCTTCAGCGCGGTTCGGCGCAAGCCACCACGCTGAGGCAGACCAAAACGGCCTGAATATTAGCGATTTAAAAATGTGCTGTCTGTGGGGTATCCAACGCTGACAAGAATTGCTATCTCAATCCGAGGTCGTCCTCGAATTGTTGAATTACGGCGTAGCATTCACAGGCGGATTTTTCGAGTTCCCTGCGATTCATAATATTCACTGCACCACGCACATATTCTATAATTCCCATTTTTTGCAGGAGTGCCGCTGCCACGCTCACAGTGGATCGGTCGGTGCCCATCATGGTCGCAATGAAATCGTGGGTGATCGGAAGTACCCCCGAACCCACTCTGTCCTGAGTCATCAGCAGCCATCGTGAAAGACGCTGCTGGATGTCGTGTAGCCGATTGCACGCTGCGGTCTGTGCGACTTGCATCCCTTGAAGCCCCGTATGCCTGCCTAATATCATTTGCAACTGCGGAGCCGACCGTAGAATGCGCCCTAGCTCATTTCCACTCATTTGGAAGCCATCTCCGGCGATCTGGATTACCTCACGCACTGAACTTCTGCTCAACCCAACTGCCAATCCTGCGCCAACGTAGCCCTCGTTCCCTACGACACCGACTTCCACGGTTCGGCCATCTTTGGTAACCACGACTTGAGAAACCATTCCCCGGTTCAGGAAATAGACGAACTCAATGCTTTGAGTCGGCTCATGGAGGCTGCGATGACTAGGCAGATCGATATACTCCAGGTAAGGACGCATCAACCGGTATTCATTGGCTGGCGTTGACAACAGTACTTTGTTGCTTACGGGCTTTCCCTCGACGTTAGTCCGTTCGCCCGCCCGTACGACTTGAGAGCTTTTCCCGCTCATGTCAATCCTTAATGCCCACTAGTGTGGCTTGCATTATTAGGTGAAACTTTAAGGGAAGATGAAACTCGCAACTGGTTGGCCGCTAAGGTGCCATACCAATTGAACCAAAACTGTGGTCCGACAATCTGTGCGAAATGGGACAAGCCCTGAAATCTATGCGTTCGAGTGGGTAAATAGATAGGGAGAGCCGGACTCTCGAATTCCTAAACCGCAGGTCCGTGGTTCAAGTCCTGGCCCCGGCGATTGACCCTCGCGGTAAAATAGATGTAACGCTCGCGAAGGAGCGCACGCCCGGTGTGCGTGCATTCTCCGCGAGCGGCGAACGGCTTTGTTGGCTCTCGCCAAAAAAATTAGCACCCCAACCCGCGGGACCCGCCAGAATCAGTTAATTCGAACAAACCACTCCCGCCGCGCTTTTCTGGAGTCAATTCCCGTCGGAAATTCGTCCCCCGCTCTGCGCCCTCCGTGTCTCTGTGCCCTCTGTGTTAGATCCCCGTTCCCCGCTTCACTTTTCATCGCCACTTTTGCGCCGGAAAGACTTGTAGCCCAGGACGCGGCGCTCTTTGCCGGCCCTGAGGCCTTTTCCTGTCGCATATTCCCTCAGGTCCTCCCGAAACGCCATAAACAACTAAGCCCTGCATTATCTGCACTTGCGAAAAAGCGCGCCTGCAACTTGCGCAGAATCAGCACTTCCATTTTTAAAGGACTTAAACATGACTGGAATCAACACTTACAAAAAAATCGCCGATCCGATCAGGGGCCGGAGGCGAAAAGGCTACCTACAGGATGCGCTTTTCGCGGCAAACGAGTTGGTCCCGAGCGAACAACGTGAGTCGGGGATCTCTCTTTCTTTAGCATGGGCGCTCACATCGCTAGGTTGGCCGTGCCGCACAGCGAGAGCTGTAGCTCAGGTGTCGGCGCCGACGCTTTTCTTGGCGCGAGACCTGAGGCTTTTGTCTGCGAAAGCGCATACGTCGCTGCATCCGCAACTCCCGCAGAATCCGCACTTCCACAAAAACAGGGGAGGGGTGCGCGCAAAAGATTTATACGTAGAGGTGTGCCTTATTAAACCCAAAAATAAGTGTTAAGACGCCCGAAATTAGTGAATGCACGGTATTCCGCTGCCCGTTGTGTTGCTTAGCATGTGGGTGGAGTTCCGCGTCTCGCGTTTTGTGGTTGGAGCATCCTAAACAGCCTATGTTTCTCAAAATCGGATTTGCCGTCCTTTCCCACAACGAGCCAGGGCAACTTCTCCGGCTCATCAGGGGCCTGAACGCAATGTTTGGAGATCCCCCGATCGTATGCCACCACGACTTCGGGAAGTGTTTCCTCGACGAGGCATTCTTCCCAACCAATGTGCGGTTTGTTCATCCGCATATGGCCACTCGCTGGGGCCACATCAACGTGCCATTAGCTGCGTTGAAGGCATTCAGGCTTTTAAGACAGTATGCGCAACCAGAATGGTTTGTCCTGCTAAGTGGCAGCGATTATCCGGTACGCTCAGCCGACGCGATATTAGGCGACTTATCGAACAGCAATTACGATGCGTATCTAGATAACCGCGAAATCCAATACCGCGCGGTTCCTCCGGGCCAAACGGCACAGGATTATGGATTCGGACGTCCCAGTTGGGTCTCCCTGGCATATGACAGGTACTTCTCAGTTCCTTTATTTTGGTGGCCACGTCCTTCAAAAAAGTTACTATTCTCCGGCGCGTTTCCATTGCAAAGGAAGTACATTTTTCTTCGGAACCCCTCAATTCTTCAGTGGCTCCAGTCCGATCGTCCATCGCGAATTTACGGGGGAGACTTTTGGTTTCAGGCCAATCAAAGGGCTATTGACCGCCTCCTGACCGACCCTGCCGTACCGAGGGTGCTGGCATACTATGAGAAACGGCGGAATGTCGACGAATCGCTCTTCCACACCGTGCTTTGTAGTCAGCCGGACTTGCGAATCTGTAAAGACAACAAACGATATGAGGATTGGTCACGCGACGGAAAACATCCGAAGTGGCTTGAGATATCGGATGTGCCGAAAATACTTGCATCTGGTGCACACTTCGCCAGGAAATTCCGGCCGGATGGTGTCGTGCAGGAGTTCATAGACCAAACGGTCCTGGGAATGAAAGGGAACGTCTGTACCGGCGGATCGCTCGCTATGATCCCGACGTCTCAAGGAGAGGCGCGATATTGAGGTTAGGCTTCCGATCCACAGTGGGGTGGATCGGAAGGTTCTGGATAGCTTCCGCCACGATTCTAGCCACGTGGGCGCTACTGAATTTTTCCGAGGCCCTCTCCCTGGCCCTTCGCGACATTTCCACCAGTCTTTGAGGATCATTCAGCAGACGGACAACTTCGACGGCGAGCTCTGGAGCCGACACCTTTGAGATAACCAGACCGGTAAGTTCGTGAGCGACGATCTCAGGCATTCCATCCGCATCCGATGTAACGCAGGGCACTCCAAAATTCATTGCCTCGATCAAGAAGGTAGGAAACGGATCACAACGCGCCGGAGCCAGGACCAAGTCCGAACTGAGAAACAACTCGCGCATCTTTTCGGGCGAGGAAACATATCCGTGGTTCTCCACACCCGGATCGGCAATCTCCGAAGACATGCCCACGATCGCGAGCTTCGTGTCAGGAATTTGCTGGCGCACAATCCGGAAGGCGGCGAGGACGCGATCGCCTCCTTTGCGGTAAAAGTCGGGGCCATCTCCGCAGTAAAGAAGGATCCGTTTGCTTCCGAACGGTTGATGCTCGGAATACGGCTCGGCAAAATGGCCGGAGCTTCCGATTACGGTGATTTTCGCGGGGTCGACGCCGTAATCTTCGATCAAGGATCGCCGCGTTCCGTTTCCAAACGGGAATAGGTGCACGGCATTGTGGTAGGCACGCCTCTCGCAAAGCAGCCGTGCACGCAAGGACGCTTCGGTCGCGAAAGGCGCCCAGTCGCGCCAATTGCGATTAGCCAAGGCCTCCGTATAGTCAAGGAGCATCGCGTACGGAACGCTCGGCCGCGCCCAAAACGGACAATACATGCCGAAGACGTGAAGGATAAGGTCAGGGACATTCGGCAGACTCGCAATCTGCGATTCCAATTGCAGCGACCGCGCGACAAAAACGCGCGCGTCCCATGGATGCAGCGCGGCGAGCCGCTCGAAGGCGGAGTTCACACGGCGAGGCGCACGCTGACACAAGATTGACCCCAATTTGTATACGGCGCGATGGAAGCGCGAAACACCGCGTGCGGGCAGATAATCAAGATGTGCGAAGTGCGGAGCCAGGGCCTGGAAAATGTGCCCATGCCTTCGCAGGAATAGCGAAGTTCCGGTCACCAGCACACTTAGCGGAGATTTAAACGATGCGGTGCCCTGCATGCCTGGCCTTCCTAGCTTCCAACGAGAGGGTTAAAGAAAGTACCCTTACCGTGCGCGTAAATCACCCCACCGGGATCTCCGAAGATCCAATCCTTAAGATCTGGAAATCTCAGCAGAGATGGGAGTCCGTCCGTAAAGTTCCGCGCCATCGCGCGACAGCATGTGGTTTCTGAGAGAGCGTGCCTCGGGCGCAAGCCTCCTGGCTGTCACAGCGATGAGCAAGGCGAAAATAAACCAGGTTGGTTTGCGATCCTCCCAGGTTAGATCGAGCGCTCCGACGGCCCAAGTGGCCAGGATGCATAACCAGAATATGCGTTCAACATGAGGCAGTCGCCAGGCAGAAAGCATAAGTGTAAGGAGCAGCGCGAAAAACAAGGCAAACCCGATCACACCTTCCTCCAGCAAAATCGAGAAGAAGGTATTATGTGCCGCCAGACGCGAGGCCGAGGTACCCATCTCTGAACGGGAATCGGACGCCAAGCCAAGCGAATGTTCCGCGGTTCCTGCAAACGCTTCAGATCCGACCCCCTGAAAGGGAGCCTTTCCAAAAATTTGCCAGCCTATTTGCCAGATCATCGTTCTTTCGTTCAGTGTGCCCGAACTTATCTCCGACCCGATCGTAGACAGGCGTGACCAGGAACTTTCGGGCATGAAGAGCCAGGCTCCGATTCCGGCCAGTGCGAGAAAACCCAGAATCATAATGTTTCTGCTCCATCGCAGCTTGGGAAACAATAACGGCAGGATGAGCACGGTTGGGATACAGGCGATCAGGGATCCACGGGAAGCGGTCAGAATAATCGCGCAAAATGCCAGCACCGTTGCCGTTCCAGCGACCCACACCAGGAGTTTTCGGCGTTCCTGCACAGCCAAATAGAGGGATATAGGAATCGCCAATGCGAGAATGAAGGCCAAATCGCCGGGGTTAAAACCCAGTCCGGTGTAGCGGCCATTGTTAAGGCCCGTATTTCTAAAAAACCCCACCAAGGCTCCCACAGACGAAACCAGTGAACCCGCCATGTACGCGCGCAGAAGAAGTATCTGTTCCCTACGCGTTTGCGCGAATTCCCACAAGAGCCAAACCATGACGAACATCTGAATAAAGGTATAAATCGAGACCGCTGTTGCCGAAGGATCGTAGCTCCAGAAGTAGGTCAAGCCTGCCCAGATGAAGAACATCAACATTACGATGTGTTGCACGGCCAAGGTGCGCAGTTTTCCGGATTCGAGAATCGCCAGTAGAGCCATCCCAAACGCGGGAATTCCTACCGCTCGCGTGATCGTGCCAAAGCCGTGTATGACCACGCCGTTCTCCCAAGGTATGACAAAAACCAAAAACCAGATGAAGAAGAACGCGGCTTTTCGGAACATGCCTTCCCTGCGGGCCTGTACTTTCGAAGTCCCATGTTGGCCGTATCGGACCACAGGCGAAATCGCTGCCATTGAGGAGAGCAGTGGCTGTCGGACGGAGTTGTCAAACAAGGGTAGTCGCCTCCCTTCGGAGTTGTCGAACATTCATCAGGCCATAGGAGAGCACTGCTATGCTCGCGAGCAGTTGAAGCAGGACGCCAGCCATCGTAGCGATAATGGCACCTTGTAAGCCCATTCGCGGCACCAGCCAATAACTTCCTGCGGAAATTGTCAGTACGCCCATCGCGAAAAGCGGAATTTGATGTACAAAAAGCCGCGCCGAAGTCATGGCGCCACCCAAAAACTGGCTTAGATAGCCCATCCAGGCGAGAACCATGAACCACACGAGCAGACGGGACTCCGTTGCGTACTCGGGCCGATAGATGATTGCCAGAAGCTTAGCCCCGGCGATCCAAGCCACGAAAATTCCGCCGAGCCCCAGGACCGTGCCAATGCCCAGCAATTTCAAGACAAGCATAGCGAACGCCCGCCGCCGGCCCTCCGCGTAAAACCTTGCCAAGGGCACAAAGACAGCCTGCGCCAGGGCGCTTACCAGTAAATTTCCTGCGGACATCAGAAAGGCAAGAGCCGAGTAAATTCCCAGCTCGCGTGTTCCAAGCTTCCACTGGATGAAATAACGCGGCACGTTGACATTCAGGTTGACCAGCATGGCCACCACGCCCAGCGGCAGCGCCAACCAAAGGATGCGGGCCATTTTGCGCGGCTCCCATCGAGGCCGAAGCGTTTCTTTCAGCCGTTCAAAGGCAGTCCGGGACGTCGGAGAATCCTTGTCGAGCGGTTCGGGAGAGTGTGTTTGAACCCGCATGTCATATCCGAGGAGGACCGCCGCCCGCACCAAGACCGTTAATGCCACTCCGCAGGTTAGCTTTCCCGTGAAATAAACGCCGAAGCACAGAGCCGCCAGCGAGAGGGGGGCGCGCAGGATCTGCGATTTCGCAATGCGATCCATGCGATCGATGTATTGCAGCCGGGCGTAATAGACATCGCTGATATTCTCGATAGCCAACGCCAGGCCGATAACGAATGTGAGCAGCGTCATCATCGGTCCGCTGTGTAAGATCAATGGAATCGCCAGAATAATCAGCATAGCGAGCGCAGTCGAAGCGAGGCGGAAGCCGGCGTATTCTCCGAACTTGTAGGTTTGCTTCACATCGGAAGCGATGACTGGCCGGATCTGCAGGCCTGTGAGGCTCGTGACGGGGGTGGCTATAGCCATGCCAAGTGCGTACTGGCCCACGATCACCGGGGAAGATAGTTTCGCCAGGGCGACGAGAGCGCCCCATTGACAGGCGGAGTAGATCACGTTTCCCACAAAGGTCCAGCTGAAATTAGCGCGTAGTGAAAGGCCGCGAGCGATCGCAGGTGAGGCCAACACAACAGTGGGTGAGCAGGTTTCCGCCATTTCCAGGTCTTATCTCCGTCTGTTCGACCAGCAGCTCAGAATGTCTAAGGCTGTTCTCTCGTCTGATGCATTCGCCCTAAAATGAAGTCAGTTTGCGCTCTCAACCCGCCGCCGCATGATTCACCCAAAACGCGCACACCAGCTACGCTTGGCCAGTGTAAAGAGCTACTCTAGGGCAGAGCGAAAATCTGTAAAGATGACGATCGTGGGGTGGCCGCTTTACTCCGAATTTGAGGTAGACAAGTCTCTATCGGGCAGCCCTTCCTCAGGTGTTCTCCAGGCGCTTCTCAAGGAGTTCGGTGGTTCCGTTGAGGCAGAAGATATGGGAAAAGGCATGCGGGGGCGCCGGAGCCTTAACCGCAGCCTTACGATCGAGCAATCCTATCTCGCGTTGAAAGAGCCAGAGCGGACTGTTTGATGGGACTTCCGCGCCGTCATCCAAATAATGTCCGGAGGCGTTTTGCCAAAGAGCCGCCATGATTTCGCGGGGACATACTGCGCATCCACAATCTCAAAGCCGGAGCCTCGAACCGCGCCGTCAATTTCAGCCAGAGTGAACTTGCAGCCGCGCCAGGTGTCTTTGTGCGTGACACTTTCTCGAATAGACGCCAGGACTCCCGCGGGGCGGCCGAAAAAGTGCCAACGCGCCATGACCCCCGGCCCTTAGGACTCGATAGCTTTCGTTGATGTAGGAACGAACCACCGATTTCATGGGAATGTGATGAAAGGTTATGTAACTGAAGCAAAAATCGAAGCTGGCGTCATCGAAAGGCAGCTTCCCAAGGCCGTCGATTTCAACGAAATGCACCTGGGATAAATGGGCGAGCCTCTGGCGGCCTCGGCGAACCATCTCGCCCGAAACATCTACGCCGAAGACTTGCTCGAAATACGGGGTCAGTTGCTCCAGCAGCCGGCCGGTTCCACAGCCGATCTCCAAAACACTTTGGCGCCCTTCAAGAATGTCTGAGACGCCTTCGAGCACCAGCTTCACATCCCGCTCTCCTGATTGTCGAAAAGCGGCTTCGTTCTGCGCATCGTCACAGGCAATGGCCTTGTGAGCGTTCTCCTCCGCCCTCACATCCCAATCGCTCTTCATGTCGAAGCGGCTCATGAAAAATTCACGCAATAACCTGTGTACTTAAAAAAAGGAAGGCGCGCAAGATGGAAAAGGCTTCGCCGAATGAGTGCGCGAAACTAAGCAGACCAAGGTCTTTGTGCCGAATCGATTCGGGTCTTAGTGTGCCGCCACGGGCGCTTGTGCATTGAAGTCGGCGGTGTGGGAAACAATGATCGTCCATCGCCCATTGTGCTTGGCCATAAGGAAGTTAACGTAGCCCGCCCGGTACGGCCAATCCGAGCCGTCTCGCTTTTTGGCTCCGGTCATGCTCCAGTAATTGTCCACGGAAGCCAATTCGGGCGTGAGAAAGCGGATCGCCTTTACGTTATCGTTGCGATGCGAATTCTTGTAGAGTCCCGAAAAAAGCTCGGCGTGGTCGTCTTCCACCTGCTTGCGGCTATGCGAGACGTCGCCGCGCCAGCTTACCCACTGTACGTCATCAGCCAGGGATGAGCACATCGCGTGGGCATCGTGAGTGTTCCAGCCGTTGCTGAAGCCGGCTATCACTTGCTTGATGGCCGCTTCGTCTTCGGAGCCGCCTGCGATACTTGGATTATCGCCGGCTGCTCGCGCCAGATCGATCGCCAGGGTTGCGGCAAAAAATACGATCACCATCGCCAGTATCTTTTCCACTCTTGTATTCATCGCGTTCATCTCCCCGTCATGCCGCTAACTCAGTTGCGTAGTTAGGGCCTGATTGTACGCCAGCCGGGCAGGGAAGTGATATCCACATTCCCTGGACGCCTCTGCGACAAGGATGTATTGCCGCACTCGCCACAAAGGTAAGCGAGGTCTCTGCCGGACTTACTTACGGAATGGAGTTGTACCCTTGCCCCTGATCGAGTCCGTTGGGCGGAGCTTGCGTCGCTCCGCTCAGCGTTCCGGGAACGAACTGTACGTTGGTGATTCCCACACCTGAGCCGTCCTGGAAATTAAAGTAGTGGTCCACTTTTCCATTAGTGACGGCAATGTTGATGTTGAGGAAATGCACGTTGCCGATCGGCACCGTCCCTCCGCCTCCCCGGATAACGTCAACTGCGGCGCTATCTCCATAAGAGGGATCAGGCCCATTGACGTGAGGATTGGTTACCGTGAGATTCTGGAACGTCACGCTCGCGCCATTTGCCGCATAGAATCGTCCCGCGGCGCCGGCACTTCCGCTCTGATCGCTGAAGGAATCCTGGATCAGAATCGTCCCGGGTGCGTTAGAAGGATCGTTGTTATTGGCAAAGTAGCCGTAGCGCTGATTTCCCGTCGAGTGATTGCGTAACACGGTCACGCCAATCGGTTGCGAAGTAGAATTCATCAGCCAGGTACTGACCATCAGACCATCGCCCGCGTTGGCATCCGTATAGCAATCACTCAATATTTATGTCGAGCAGGTAATCGCCCGGCGCATTGGGCTCGATATCGATGCCGCTCTGCGGCGCGGTGCCGTTCGTATTGGTGAAGTGGTCGCGAAGGTAGTAGATGTGATTCACCTGGCCGGTAATGCTCGAGCCTTGCCTGCGGTTGTTGTTGAAAATGGAATCTTCGATCGTGATATTGGTGCTGGCGCGGACGTACGCTCCGTCACCACCGGAATCGTTGCAGGAAATGCCGCTCACGGTTACGTTGCTGGCATTCTCGATGTCCAGACAATGCCGCGATTCGCCGCTGGTGTATTCCGCCTTGCGCATGTGAAAAACCGAAGTGACAGCTCCTGCACCGATTATCGTGACGTTCTGCGCATTCACATTCAGCATGCGGGAGCCCGTGCCGTAGCCTGAGGTAGCGGTGACCGTCACGTTTGCGTCCACAACGAGATAAGAATTGTTGGGAAAAGAAATTGGAGAGATGTTGTAGCTGCCGGCCGGAATCTCTAAAGCTTCCGCGTTTGCGGCGGTGTAATTCAGGGCCGTCTGGAATACGTTTGTGTCGTCGCCGCCAAAACCCGCGTTGCCAAAATGCAACAGGCTAAACGTTGTCGCCGGTTTCGGAGGCAATGAGGAACTGCCGATAGTCAGCGAGAGCGAAGCCGATGCGGTCGTACCGGTGGAGTCTTTCACCGTTAGCGCCGCTATCTGCGTGACGGCGGTTGTAGGCATGCCGGTAATGGTCCCGGCGCTGCTGATGGAAAGGCCGCTCGGCATCCCGCTAGCCGACCAAGTGTATGGCGAAGCTCCTCCTGTAGCGCCTAGCGTTGCGGAATAAGCCTTGCCGACTGTTCCGGCAGGCAGAGTCGTTGTAGAAATCACGAGCGGTGCAGGCGTGGGAGGAGGGGCGGGGACAGGGTTTGGAACTGGGGGCGGGAGAGACGATCCGCCCTTGAATGCCACCATCTCCATAGAGTAGTTGAAAGCCGCGCTCGGCGTAACCGAGACCTGATACGAGCCTACAGTTGAGACTGCCCGATCCAGCAGGCACAGAGTTGCTCCGCCGCTCGTACTCTGCATTTGCGTCCAACCCGAAGTGGCATTGGAACACGACGGATTGTTCCACTCGTCGGCCGCCCAGGCGAAGAGATATTCGTTTGCCGTGGAGGTGGTAAGCGCAGCCGAAGACCATGGGCTCGCGGAACTCAGCGATTCGTTATAGGCCGAGCGGTCCAACGGAGCAGTCGGATCAAGACCGGCGACTTCAGAAACTGCGGCCACCACATAAGTGTTCGTGCCGGTGAAGTGCAGCGTAATGCTGGTAGCTCCGCCGGCCGTACTCTTCGCGTAATAGAAATTGGTGTACATCACGCCCTGCGAGACGTTGTGATAGATCGACGTCGTGATGCCGCGAGTGAACGAATCACCCGAGTTGTCGGTCACGCTGGTGAGATCAAGAGGCCAGAAGCTGGCGCCCACAATGAGCGCATGCCCCGCTGCTGTTGCTTTAGGCAGCGTAAGCGTGATCGTTCCGCTGGACGAAGGCTGCTGGCTCAGCGTGGCTCTCTGGATCACTGTGATTGGACTGCCGACAATCGTCGGTGGCGGCGGCGGTAGCGGTGCCGAAAGAATGCTTATGCTGTCGCTCTGGCTGACTTTTGCGTTTGTGGAATCCACGACGCTAATAGAAGCGGCAAAAGTTCCCGAGGCTATTGGCGTGCCGCTAATTTTGCCCGCGCTGCTCATTGTGAGACCGCTCGGAAGCCCGCTGGCAGACCACGTGTACGGCGAAACTCCTCCGGTAGCGGCCAATGTCGCAGAGTATCCCGTTCCCACCGTGCCTGCTGGCAGCGAGGTCGTCGAGATCGTTAGTGGCGCTGGTGCAGGAGTGGGCGCAGAAGACGCGCCCTTGAACGCGACGATCTCCATGGCGTAATTGAAAGCCCAGTTCGGCGTAACCGAGACTTGATACGAGCCCGCGGTTGAGACCGCTCGATCCAGCAGGCACAGCGTCGCTCCGCCGACGTATTCTGCGTCGCGCCCACCCCGAGGTGGCATTGGAACATGACGGATTGTTCCACTCGTCAGCCGCCCAGGCGAAAAGATATTCGTTTGCCGTGGAGGTGGTAAGCGCGGCCGAAGACCATGGGCTCGCGGAGCTCAGCGATTCGTTATAGGCCGAGCGGTCCAAAGGAGCATTCGGATCAAGACCGGCGACTTCAGAAACTGCAGCCACCACATAAGTGTTCGTGCCGGTGAAGTGCAGCGTAATGCTCGTGGCTCCGCCATTCGTGCTTTTTGCGTAGTAGAAATTGGTGTACATCACGCCCTGCGAGACGTTGTGATAGATCGACGTCGTGATGCCGCGAGTGAACGAATCACCCGAATTGTCGGTCACGCTGGTGAGATCAAGAGGCCAGAAGCTGGCGCCCACAATGAGCGCATGCCCCGCTACCGTTGTTTTAGGCAGCGTAAGCGTGATCGTTCCGCTGGACGAAGGCTGCTGGCTGAGTGTGGCCCTCTGGACCACACTTATGGACTGTGCAAGAGCGCCAGTTGGGTAGAGAGCGGCAGCGAGAGCAAGGAGCGAGAAGAGAAGCAGAGCAGGCCGGGCGCTTATCTTTGTCTTGGTCTTGTATGAACTCGACTTCTGGAACTTACTCCTTTGACGACAGAGCCGCTTTCTCCCCAAGTGAACCCCCCATTGTGGAAAATCAGGGCGCGCTTGGGCTGGGGTCACGCACCTACTAGAGTGAATCCTGTAGAGCCCGTGATATCAGCTAAGGTAAATCATGTATAGATGGTTTGTGGTACAGGGGTGCCGACTGCCCTGTGGGGCAGCCTGCGTTTTCAATGCTGGCTTTTGAACTTTCCGGGTCGGTTTAGGGAATCAAAACAAGGACATCAAAAACAGGAAATCAAAAAGGAGTGCCCCCGAAGCACAGGGAGAAATTCGCTTATTCACTCTTGCGCGTAGATCGCCCGGACACGTGCCACATCGGCATCCGAAAGGCCAGAGACCGCGGCAATATCATTCCTCGCGTGGATCTGCGCTCGATAACGGCCGAAATACTCGGCTACGTCACCGCCATAGCCGAAGAAATACATGATGTCGCGAAAATCGCGCGTATGTTCGAAGCCGATGGCATGGCCGAGCTCGTGCAAGCAGGTTAGATAGACGATGCTATCTCGCAGAAGATCGTCCGCTCCTGCTCGGCGCGCGATATCCGGGCCCAGCGCATCGACGTCGGGCCGAATGAACACAACCGCTCCGCGCCTTCCGTGCACAATCAGCGGTTGCGTTTCGCCGTATTCGCCGCCGCCGGGTTCGGCCCAACGGAGCTGAATCAGTGCCGACGATTCGCTCGCGGCTTCGAAACGAAGTCCTTTGCCCGCGCTTCGCTGCCATGCCTGAAAGGCCCAGAGCGCCAGCTCGCGGTCTCCGGGACGATAACCCATGTTGCGGTTTCCTTCTGCAATGAAATAGGTGACTGGATCGTTGGACAAAAGAGTGCGCGTTGCACTCGACGCACTGGCTTGGCGGGTTCTGATGCGTGCCGTGCCTAGCGCAAACCCTAAGAGGATCAACAGGCCAGTTATGGCTGTGATTGCGACCACTCGCGATGCGTTATTTTTCGCCATTCTCTGCCGCCCAGCTTCGCACCTAATTTTGCACCGCAGTTTTGCACGAAGTCTAGCAAGCTCTAGTTAGCATTGCATGCAGTCGTCCGAGTCGATCACAATTGTCTCGTCGCGCGATGGACATTCGCGTCGCGTGACGACCACATCGCCCTTGCTCATGCTCGTGCTGACCAGGGATTGATGACGGGAACCGAAAGATCGCGAAAATGCGTCGTATTGCACGTAGCAATCGTGGCGTGATTAGCGATAGCAATGCCTGCAATCATAGTGTCACGTAGCTCGGTAGGGCGTCCGCTCCTGTATCGAGAAGCCATCAAATCCGCGGTGTGCTGCGCTGCAACCCGATCAAATGCGGCGACTCTTCCTCCAACCTTCTCGGCCAGAAGAATTTCAAACAATTTGGTCAAATGTGAACGCTTCTTACCCGCAGGCAAGATCTCTATTCCAAAGCTGAGCTCCATAATGGTCACAGAAGTTGTCCAGATCGAGATCCTGGATTGTTCATTCAGCCAGGTAGCCACAGTCCTGTCTGGCTCATCCTGCATCAGCGCGGACAATACGTTGGTATCGAGGATGACCATTACTCGAATTTTGGAGGTTTAATCGTGTAGCCGCGGAGTTCTCGAATATCTTCTTCGAGGCCAGCCCCTTTAAACATTGCGGCGATTTCGCTCCCTAGTCCGCCCGCGGCAGCGTTTTCTTCCTCTTTGACGGCGTCACGCAAAATATCTCGCACCTCTTGTTCCATGCTCCTGCCGTGCTTCTTGGCGCGCCGCTGGAGCTTGTCTTTTACTTTCTTTTCGATATTGCGAACGACCAGTTGAGCCACGGCTCCTCCTTAATGATATCATGATATCATATCTGGATTTTGCAGCGTGCCGAAATTACCAGGAGCTATAAGGCGTGTTCTCGAATGGCGAGACGGTATCGGAAGTCGAATGTACGTCCGTGATGCCCGGCGAGGTCTGGTCGACGCTCAGCAGAACGCTATCGGAATCGGTATGCCAATCGCGGCCGCGCGTCATGGGATCGGTGGGCACCTCCCGCAAATAGCCGGAGGAAACCAGGTCGTCGAGCGATTGAGGGCCGGCCGCCTTATCGAGCGTGTATTGCTGGATGGCGCTGCGCATGGTCTGCAAGTCTTGTTTGAGAACCGCTTCTCTGGCCCGAACGATGGATTTTTCATATCGGCCGGCGGCCAGGCCAATGAGTACCAGAATGATGGCGATGACCACCATCAGTTCCATCATTGTGAATCCGCGGCTGCTCCTCCCAACCCGGCGGATCTTGCCTGATCGTTGCTGAAAAATAGAATCCATCACCAATCCGAATATTTCGTATCGTCCAGCGCCGTGCCCTGTGATAACGAGAAGACGTCGAACACGTTCTTGCCGCCCCAGCTCGTCGAATCCGGATCGTCCTGAACCGAACGCATGCCCCATTCGGCTTTACCGGTCATCGGGTCGACGGGAACGCGCCGCAGAAATCGCACATGCCGGATCAGGTCCTGTCCCTGGCTGGAACCGTTATTTTGGCCCTGCCCCGAAGTTTGTCCGAAAGAGCTGCCCCCCGCCGAATTGCTCCCGAAGGAGCCTCCCCCGAAACCGCTGTTCCCGAAGGAATTGGTTCCAAAGGTGCTGCCGAATCCGCTTGACGGCACGATCGGCTGTCCCGGATTCGTAGCTCCGGCAATGCCCGCGCCCTGCTGCGAGATCAGGTCCACGCCCTTGACCAGCGTGTCGAGATCAGGCGGATAGCCTTCCGTGCCTACTTCGACGCGAATCAGATTTCGGTCCGCCGCGTCTTTGTAGCGATCGATCGCGTCGCGTATCTCCCGAAGCTCGCGGCGCAGTTCCGCTTCCTTCTGGCGCTTCACCGTATAACGCGCGACGGGCATGGCCGCTGACGCCAAAACCAGCAGAATCGCGCAGGCGATGATCAACTCGAGCAGCGTCATACCCGATTGGCGAGAAGCTGTGCGAATCTGCGGGGAAACTTCCTGGTGCATGGGATTTGTCCGCGAGGCTATTGCACCTTAACGGTGGCTTCTTTGGTTACGAATTGCAACGGCCGCTGCTGCGAATCGCGCGCATTGACCTGCAGGATCGACAGCGTCGAAGTTCCGGGGCCACGCCTCGCAGCACCACACCAAAAATTGTGCCGCTGCCGCTAACGCCCGGCGTATTGGGCATGCGCGTCGCGGAGACTATGGCCTGGCCGCGTTCCTTATCCACGCGCTGCACCACGGCGATCGGCTGCTGTCCTCCGGAAAGAAATCCTCCCTGGCGCACGTCTTCGACGGAGATCACTTTAGGATCGTACTGCATGAGCATGGGGATGGAATAAAGATCCTGCGCGCCCTGTACGACGACGCCAACTGTGGTCGTCTCGCCCGCTTTGAGCGCGACCGTAGCCGGCTCAAAGGCCAACTGCCCCATCGGCGTCTGAGCTCCCGAGGCTGGCGCGTTTGTAGCAGCCGGCGCGCCAGGGACCTGCGCTCCCGGCGCTGCGGCCGGCGCTGTTGCTCCCTGAGTTCCCGCAGCCGCTGCAGCGCTAGCGCCGTTGGCTCCGGCGGGCAGTGGCGGCGTCATCACCACCGATTCCAGTCGAATTTCAGGATTCGTATCCGTGCCCGAAGCAATCCCGCGCAGATTTTCCGCCGTGATATTCGGGATGCGAATGATGTGCGGCGTAACCACGATAAGGACTTCCTGATCCTCGTTTTCCACGTTCTCTTGAGAAGTAAAGTAGCGCAGGAAAGGAATTTCCGAGAATCCCGGCCATCCGGTAATGGATTTGCTATTCGTCCGCTCGATCAAGCCGCCGAGGATATTAACCTCGCCATCTTGCAGCCGAACGTCGTGCTCGATTTTCCGCGTGCTGATCACGGGCTGACTGATTCCGCCGATGTTTTGCGTGCCGGTGACCGAGGAAACCTCTATAGAAAGCTTCAGGCTGACTTCGCGATTATCGGAATGGATTCTGCGGAGTCACATCCACGATTACGCCCACGTCCAGATATTGGAATTGCGTGTTTACCAGCGGGTTCACGATGCTCCCGCCCGCCCCCGTCGCTCCCACGCCCACGCCGGCCTGGAAGCTACCAGTGGCCACCGGAACGCGGTCGCCGATGCGCAATTTGGCGTCCTGGCCATCCACCATGCGAATTTCCGGATCATCGATGATTCGGGTTTGGCTATCGGTCAGCAGGGCAGTAGCGGTGGCGTTCGGCAGCGTGATGCTGTAATCGCCGGTTCCGATCGATCGCAGCTGATTGAGGGCCAGGCCCGCGTTGTTGTTAGTGCTGGTCGTGCCGTTGTTAGTCGTGGTGTTAGTTGTCGTGCTCGTCGTACCCGGCGGAGTGAAAGTCAATGACACGCTGGTGCCCGGATTGATGCCCAGATCGCGTATGCGATCGCGCCGCGCCTGCAGGACAGAGAACTGAACGACCACCTCCGCCTTGGGCTTATCGATGTCGTTCACGATTTTCTCCGCCAGCATCACTTTATCCGGAGTATCGCGCACGATGATGGCGTTCTGCGCATTGAATTGCTGCACGCGCCGCAAATCAAGCAACTGCCGCAACCCGTTGACGATCTCTGTCAAATCCTGCGGCAGAATCGTATTTTTCAAGTAGATCGTTCGGACGACTTCTTCCTCGTAGTCGCGCCTCTTTTGAGCCTGGTCAGGAGCCACGAAGATGATGTCGTTGGTGACCGGCTTCCAGAAAGCCTTCGACTCCAGCGACACGATATCCAGCGCTTGTTCCAGAGTTACGTCGGTCAACTCCGCCGCGATCCGCCGCGACGTAAAATCCGGATCGAATACCACCGTTAGTCCCGCCAGCTTCGCCACCGTGTCATAGATCACCCGCGAGTCATTGGTCATCTTCAGATTGATCGGCGCGCGTGAAAGCGGCTTTAACTGCGGCGGTCCGGCCATCACTTTGGGCTGTTCCTCTCCCGGAGCAGCGGGAGCCGGGGCCCTTTCAGCCGCGCCTTTCGCCGCAAGCGCATTCATCGTATTTTGGATTTCCTGCTGAGCGATAGGACTGGCGGGATCGATCATCAGGGCTTTTTGAAATTCGGCGAGAGCCAATTGCAGATTTCCCATCTCGCGGAGCTTGCGGCCCTGGTCGACATGATATTGTCCGGCCTCGAAGCGCATGCGCGTCAACTTCAACTTGTATTCCGTATTCAGAGGGTCCGATTTGAGCGCGCGGTCGTAGTGGACGACGGCCGAATCGTAATCGTTGGTAGCCTCGGACTTTTTGCCCTCGTTGTATTCCTGATTGCCTTTCGGGCAGCCGGTGAGCGCCAGCATCGTCAACGAGACGACACACAGTCCCGCACATCGGACAATGCCCCGATTTTTAAGACTCGGGCCGTCGCCCTTGTCGAAGGCGCCCTTTATTTTTCGCTTATTCCAATTCACTTTATGCGGCCCTTACTGGCGAGATCACAGGGCGAAGCGATTCGTTTCCTCGCCTCGACCAACAGAAGAAAAACAAGGTCTTCCTCATTCCGGTGGGAATAACTCCGGCCGTTTTGGCTCTTGCATCGCCCGCCTTAAACTCAAATTTCTCCTTGATCGGCCGGGGCCGAGCCGGGCTCGCATGTTAGCACCCGAACTGAGGCTCAGCAAGGCAACTTGCCGTACTAACAACCGCCCGTTAAGATAGCCTTTCGTGGCTAAAGCTGGAAAGAAAACCACCAAAAAAGATGCATCTGGGCAGGAAGTCGTTGCCCAGAATCGCGCCGCTAGCTATAACTACCACCTCCTTGAAAAGATGGAAGCCGGGATGGCGCTCGTCGGCACCGAAGTGAAAGCTCTGCGCGAGGGGAAAGCCAACCTGCGAGATGCGTATGCCGAAGTCCGCGGCACCAGTGTTTGGCTGGTGAATTGCCATATCCCGCAGTACAACCCCGGTGGCCCGTTCAATCATGAGCCGCTCTCGCGCCGCAGGCTGCTCCTGCATCGCCAGGAAATCGATAAGCTGATCGGCAAAACACAGCAAAAAGGTTTGACGCTCATCCCTCTGCGCATCTATTTTCGCGACGGCCTCGCCAAATGCGAGTTGGCCCTGGCGCGCGGCAAGAAGGAATGGGACCGCCGCCAGAGCGAGCGCGACAAAGAGACTCGGCGCGAGGTGAGCGACGCTATGTACAAATACCGGAGGCGTTAAGAAACGATGGCACCAAGCATGCAAGTCACTTTGGATTCGCGCTCCGCTTCGAAAGTAGAAGCCGAGGCGCTCGTAAGCTATGTGTTTGAGCCGGAAAAGGAGCAAGGAACTGCCGTCCAGGGCGTCGTCGCAGAGCTCGATCGCGCCGCCGACGGCGTGCTCGGCAAGCTCGCTACATCCGGCGAATTGACCGGCAAGATGCTGGAGTTCACGCTCGTTCACTTTGCGCCTGGAATTGGCGCGCAGCGGATCGTTCTCATCGGCGCCGGAAAGCGCGAAAAGTTCGGGACCGCCGAATTGCGCAGATTGGCCAGCTCCGCGGTGCGTTATCTGAAAGCGCGCTCGGTCAAGCGGATTGCCTTTCTCGTGCACGAGCGGGAGCGAACTGCGGAAGCGGCGCAAGCCCTTGCAGAGGGTCTGCTGCTGGGCAATTTCGACGGTGACAAATACCGTACAGACAAGAAAAATCCTCCGGTGGAATCGGCAGCGCTCGTAGGTTTCGATTCCGCCGCGCAGCAGGGCGTCGAACGCGGCCGCATCATCGCCGAATCGCAGAATTTCACTCGCGAGCTCGGCAACGAGCCTTCCAATTTACTTACGCCGCGCCTGCTCGCAGAGCGCGCCGAAGCCATGGCCCGCGAAGCTGGCCTTGCCGTAGATATTCTTGACGAAAAACGTATGGAGGAACTGAAAATGGGCGCGCTTCTGGGCGTGGCGCGCGGCAGCGTAGAGCCTCCGCGCTTGATTGTGCTCACCTACACGCCCGAAAAACTCACGCCGGGTGCGCCCGTCCTTGGATTTGTGGGCAAGGCTATTACGTTCGACACCGGCGGCATCTCTATCAAGCCATCGAACGACATGGAGAAGATGAAGTTCGACATGGCCGGCGGCGCGGCCATGCTCGGCGCCATGCGCGCTTTGGCGCGTCTCAAGCCTCCCATCAAAGTCATCGCCGTCATTCCTTCTGCGGAAAATATGCCCGGCGGCCGCGCGCAGAAGCCCGGCGATGTGCAGATTGCCATGTCCGGAAAATCGATCGAGGTCATCAATACCGACGCCGAGGGCCGGCTAGTTCTTTCCGACGGCATTGCCTACGCGAAGCAGCTCGGCGCAACCCACCTCGTCGACGCCGCCACGCTCACCGGCGCGATCGTTGTTGCCCTCGGCAACGTCAACACCGGTGTTTTCGGTTCGGACTCGGCTTTTACCGAACGCGTGCTCGCGAGCGCGCAACGCGCCGGGGAAAAAATGTGGCGCATGCCGCTCGATGATGACTATCGCGATCTAATCAAGAGCACCATCGCCGATATTCAAAACGTCGGCACCGGCCGCGGCGCGGGCGCCATCGTGGCCGCCTGGTTCCTGCGCGAATTCACTGGCGATACGCCCTGGGTTCATCTGGATATCGCCGGCACAGCCTGGCTCGACGACGCCAAGCCCTGGGCCGGCAAAGGCGGCACCGGCGTGACCGTGCGCACGCTCGTCGATCTCGCCATGAATTTCAACGGCCGCACCGCCACCCCGAAGTAACCCCGCGGCCCAGCCCATACCTGCGAACGTTGTCATTCTGAGCGGAGTGGCCGCGATGTGTCCTCGGCCCCGTTTTTTGGGGCCGCGCGGCCACGCAGTCGAAGAATCTCTCTTCGTTTTTAGCGCGGCGCCCCACCTTCATGCTTTTGTGGTGCGTGGGTTTATCTCGGCGTATTTGCGGAGTGCATCGTTGATCAGGCTTTGGTAATTTCCGCCTCCGGCACGTTCCACTTGTTCGTGAAACCATTCGAGAACATCGTCATCGAGCCAAATCGTGATGCGCGTCTTGCCCTTCGGCACAGAAACCAGCGGTCCTTGCTTCGCCCTGCTGAAGTCGTATTCACGTTTCAGCGCGTTTCGTGTTTTTCTTATATAGGCTGGCGGTACGCCATCTTTGTAGCCCAGGGCGCGGCGATTCTCAGCCGGCCCTGGGGATTTTTCTTTCTTACATCTTTTCCGGGGCTTCGATTCCCAGCAGGTCGAGTGCGGTCACCAATTGCCGCTCCACCAGCCGGCTCAGCCGCAGCAAGAAATCTCGTTTAGCGGAATTGGTTTCGGAGAGAATGTGGTGCCGGTGATAAAAAAGATTAAACGCCTGCGCCAGCTCGAACGCATATTTCGCCAGGAACGCCGGCTCCTGCGCGCTGAGCGCCGTGGTTACCTGCGCATCGAGCGATCCCGCCAGCAGGGCCACTTCCCATAAGTCATTGCCCTCGCCCGGCTTCATGAAGTCCTTGAGAGATGATTCCTCGCCGGCGGAGTCGTCAAGTTTCGCCAGCGAAAAGTCCGGCTGCTGCTCGGCCATTTTGCGAAAAATATTCCGAGCGCGGACCGTGGCATATTGGCAGTAAGGTCCGGTCTCGCCCTCAAAGCTGAGCGCGTCGCGAAAATCGAAAGCAATAATGGCCGTGCGTGTGTACTTCAGCAGGAAATAACGCAGCGCGCCGATGGCGATGGCATGACTGATGTGCGCTCGTTCGGTTTCCGGCGTGTCGGCATGCCGCGCGTCAACCTCAGCTCGCGCCGCCGTTTCGAGTTCGTCGAGCAGATCGTCGGCCTTGACGCCCTGGCCCTTGCGCCCGCTGACCTCCACGTAGGGCTTGCTCATTTCCTCTTCCGAGAGCGTGTAGCCCATTTCCGCGGCACAGCGTGGCGAAAGCGCCACCACGTCGTAAGAAAAATGGACGGACCGCGCCGCCTGCTCCTCGAATCCCAGCGCTCGCAACCCGGCAACCACCACGTTTTGCAGATAGCTCTGCCTCGTATCAATCACGTTATAGACTTCGGTCGCGTGCCCGAATTCCGGCGCACTGGGATCGCCGTCATTCGTTGTGCTGGTCCACACCATGTGCCCGTTCGGATATGTATGAAAGCGGCGGTAACCAAAATCGCGGCCGAGGAGTCCGAACTTCCAAAGCTGATAGGCGATGTCCTTACCCACGTAAGTAACCGTTCCGTTGGATCGCACGATCACCTTAGCCGTATCGTCCGGGTCCGCAGTCGCAGCGGTCGCACCGTCGTCATCGCTGTTTTCGCCACGGCCTTCTCCGGTGTCGAGATGCATCACCCAGCACCCCGCATTTTTCCCAGAACGGGCCTGGTGAATCGCGCCGCTTTCCTTGAGGCGCTGAAATGCGGCGTCCCAGAACTTCAGGTGCAGGATCTCGCTCTCGCGCGGCAGCACGTCATATTGCACGCTGAGCCGCTCCATGGTGCGCAAATGGCAGCGGACGACTGCGACGGAGACGATCTCCGCGAGTTCCGCCTCTTCGCCGCGGCCTACTTCGATCGCAGCAAGCGTCTGACTGCGCAGGGCAAGGCGCGTCTTGTCCTCCTCGAAAAATTGCGTCACCCGTGCATAAAGATCCCAGCAGAGGTAATCGAACCGCGGCGCGGCAGCCAGCGCGCGAACCTCGTTGGCCGATTTGTGCTCCATGTGCGCGAATCCAACGACCACGTCCGCCACTTGTACGCCCGTATTGTCGATATAGTTCTGCACTTCCACGCGGCGGCCCGCGCGCCGCAGCAGCCGAACGAACGTGTCGCCGAGCGCCGCATTGCGCAAATGCCCGATGTGCGCCGCTTTATTGGGATTGATGTTGGTGTGCTCGACCACGCATTTCGGCTCGCTGGCTGAGACTTCGCGCGAGCCGGGATGTGCGGCTTCCGCGAACGCCGCCGCGAAAAATCCCGCGCGGTCGAAGTAGAAATTGACGTAGCCCCCGCCGGCCAGTTCAGTGCGCGAGACTCCAGGAATTGCGGCTAGTTCCGAAGCGATCTCCTGCGCAATCTGCCGCGGCGCGCGGCGCAGCCGCTTGGCCAACTCAAACGCGATTGGAGTCGCAACTTCTCCCATCTCGACATTGGGCGGCCGCTGCGTGACCACGGGAACGTCGTGGACGCCCCGCTGGTTCAGAAATTCGCGCAGTGCCGCGCGAATCCGCGCCTCAACGATGTGATACACGGGCGCTCATCACGAAAAGTTTTATGGGATATTCCATCGCGAAGGATGAGAGGACGATTATAGGAGCTCTCGCCAGAGCCGTCAAAAACGTGGGCAGATTTTAGTCGTCTTCTGTGCCCAGGAGGATGGCTGCGCCGAGAACCGTGGTCCACAGTCCGCGCTTATCGCCCACAGCGGATTGCGTGATGTTCATCGTGCGCACGATCTTGTTGGAGATGCGATAGACCTCTTTCTTCTCGTCCCAGGAAAGATCCGGATCGAATTCGACGTTCAAGGTGGTGGCGAGCATCTCCGCCGCCAGTTCCTCGGCGTATTCGCCGGCCACTTCCTCGGTCTCGCCGAAAGAGTGATGTTCAGACAAATAGCCGTACATCGATTTGTCGGCGGGAAGCGCCAGACCAATGCTTGCGGCGATCAGCCGATGCGCCTCGCGCGTGGAGTTTTCGCTGATCACCGTGAAGGCCACTTGCCCCGGCCGGATATGCTTCAGCCCTTCACTGCGGGAGATCAGCCGGCAGTTTGGCGGAAAAATCGAGGAGACGCGCACGATATTGCAGGCTGCAATACCCGCATTTCGCAACGCCAACTCAAAGCTGGAGAGGCGTTCTCGGTGTTTACCAACGCCTTTTGTTAGGAAAATTCGCTTCGCGACGAACGCCATGTAGGATGCCGGTTCGCGGTGCCTCCTGGGTTAAAACTGCCGCGAGCGAAAAAACACGGAGCCGAAAAGTAGCAAGAACGTCGAGCAGTGTCAATAACTTTAACCCTTTTGTAACAAAACTCTTGTGCCTCGCATGCCCTCTCGCACGCAAGTGATGTCGATATCGGCTTGCTTAGGAGTATCAGGCGCTCTTGTCGGCAGTTTGGCAGAGCGTCAGAAGCCTTTCCAGTGATCGATTGAGGCTTTGCAGTTCGGAAAGGTCGCGCTGGGTGAAGTCGGCGCCCGCATCCGTGAGGGAAGCGCCCTTGCGGCAGATTTGTGCCACTCCTACCACGTTTTTGCCGCGCAGAATCGGCGCGCTCAAGATTTTTTGGATGCTCTCTCCAGAACGTTGTCCGACCGGCACACCCTCGAATACCGTGGCGTGCCGGGCAACGGGGAAATTATTAACGATATCAGGCCGGCGCTCGCGAACCGTGCGCGCGGCCAAAGCCGTATTGCTCGAAACGGGAATCGATCCCACGGGACGCAGCTTTTCGGGGATGACGAAACGCAGCGTGCGTCCGGAGGACACCAACTCCATAATGGCCACCTCGTCTTCCTTCACGCCGAACAGCTTTGCCACGTGCCGAACCACTTCCATCAGGGAATTGGCATCCGGCGGAGCCGATTCCTTTTCGATGCGGTCGATCAGCTTTTCCAGGTCACCGGCAGCCATTCTGCCTCCGATAGATACCAAAATTATAGCCAATGTCGTCGGCCGATATTTCGGCCGATGCGAAACTATTGTTAAGCATGTGCCCGCGAAGCTAACCCGGAGTAGAATCCTTCTTTGTGGAATCTGTACATTGCGCACCTATTTCTCGGAGGTATTAATGCGATCGTTAAAGCTAATTAGCCTGCCGGCGATATTCGTTCTCATCCTGCCGCTGGCATTGCACTCTCAGTCTGCGCCGCCATCTGGCCAGGCGGATTCCAAGGCACCCGCCACAGCGCAGCGCGATCCCGGGCTCTACATGACGTTCCAGACCGATAAAGGGAATATCGGCTGCAAACTCTTTGAGAAAGAAGCGCCTATCACCGTCGGCAAAATGGTCGGATTGGCCATCGGCAAGATTTCCTACATTGATCCGCGCACCCACCAGCAGAACCGAAACAAATTCTTCGACGGGCTCACGTTCCATCGCGTGATTCCCGGATTCATGATTCAGGGTGGTGATCCGTTAGGGACGGGAACCGGAAGCCCGGGCGGGCCCGGCTTTCCGTACCAGAATGAAACTTCACCGGCCTTAAAATTCGACATGCCCGGACGGCTGGCGATGGCTAATGCAGGACCGAACACCAATGCGAGCCAATTCTTTATTACGGAAGTGGCGTACCCTTCGCTGAACGGCGGCTACACCATCTGGGGACAATGCGAAAATGCCGATGTCGTCAAAGCCATCGCTCGCGTGCAGCGCGATAGCAACGATAAGCCCCTCATGCCCGTGCACATCCAGCACGTGATTGTGCAACGCGTTGGCCCGGCGCCTGCGAACGCTCCCGAAGCGATGGGCGCGCCCGCAGGTTCAAAATAATAAAAAACTAAACTCCGAGGACTTTCACCAGCGAGCGCACGGAATTCGCCGACTTCTGCAACGCGGCGTTTTCTTCCGCGGTCAGCTTCACTTCGATGATCTGTTCGGCGCCGCGCTCTCCGAGCTTCACGGGAACGCCCATGAAGAGCCCGTCGATTCCGTACTCGCCCTTGGAGATAGACGGCGCAGGGCAGAATCTTCTTCTTATCTTTCAGAATTGCCTCGATCATCTCCACGACGGCGGCGGAGGGCGCGTAGTACGCCGAGCCGGTCTTCATCAGGTTGACGATTTCGGCGCCGCCATTGCGCGTGCGCGTCGACGATAGCCTCGAGGCGGTCTTTGGGCAGCAATTCGAGGATGCGAGATGCCTGCCACCGTGGAGTACCGCGGCAGCGGAACCATGTCGTCGCCGTGGCCACCCAGCACGAACGAGTGCACGTTTTCGACCGAGACGCTCAGCTCCTGCGCGATGAACGTGCTCATGCGCGCCGAATCCAGCACGCCGGCCATGCCGATGACGCGATTCTTCGGGAATCCGCTCACTTTGAACGCGGACTGCGCCATCGCGTCCATGGGATTGGTCACCACGATGAGAATGGCGTTGGGCGAAAACTTAACGATGCCTTCAACGACTCCTTTGACCACCTCGTAATTGGCCTTCAGCAGATCGTCGCGGCTCATGCCCGGCTTGCGAGGAAATCCCGCGGTGATCACGATGATGTCGCTATTGGCGGTCGCTTCGTAATTGCCCGAGGCGGTGGAGATTCCTTGCGTCTGCGCGTCGGATCGTATGATCGGCGTGGATTCGAGCAGGTCCAGAGCTTTTCCCGCCGGAACGCCTTCCAGAATATCCGTCATCACCACATCTGCTAGCCCGCGATCGACAATGCGCTGCGCCGTCGTCGAGCCTACGAATCCACCGCCCACAACCGTAACTTTCTTCCGCATTCCAAGCTCCTTCGTGAAGTTGACGATCCGATCAGGATCGTCATCCCGTCCTCCGGCGAAAGTCACCTACAGGATGAGCTTTCGCCGGTTAACAAAATCAGCGTGAGCGAGGGATCTCTCTTAGCTGTTGTTAAATCTTGCGCGGGAAATCGTCAATCCGCTGCGACGCGTGTCTGCATGTTTTCGATAATGGCCGTCGCGAATTCGGAGGTGCGCAATTTTTTGGCGCCTTCCATCAGGCGCTCGAGGTCATAAGTGACGCGTTTCTGGCCGATGGTGTATTCGATGGCGCTTTCGATGAGTTGCGCCGCTTCCTTCCAGCCCATGTAGTCAAACATCATGGCGCCCGAGAGCATCACCGAGCTCGGGTTGATGACGTCTTTATCGGCGTATTTGGGCGCTGTGCCGTGCGTCGCCTCAAAGATGCCGTAGCCGTCGCCGATGTTTGCGCCCGGCGCCATGCCCAGACCGCCGACCTGCGCGGCCGCAGCGTCCGAAATGTAATCGCCATTCAAATTGGGTGTGGCGAGGACCTGATATTCGTCAGCGCGAGTGAGAATCTGCTGGAAAATGGAGTCGGCGATGCGGTCGTTGATCATGATCTTCTGCTTCCACTGGCCCTTGCCGTGGGTGGCGGAAATCGAATCGAGCACCTTTTTCACTTCGGCATAGACTTCCTGGCGCAGTTTTTCCGTGCCTTGCGCCAGACCCGGCTCGACCATGGCCGCGTTCTGCTCGACGCTCAGGCCGGGGTTCTTCTCGACGTTATCCAGAATCCAGCTTTCGCGCTCTGTGACGATCTGCGCGCGGAATTCGTCGCGCGCGATCTCATAGCCCCAATCGCGGAACGCGCCTTCGGTGAACTTCTGCACGTTGCCCTTGTGCATCAGCGTAACCACGCGGCGCTTGTTTTCGATGGCGTGCTGGATGGCGCGGCGCACCAGGCGCTTGGTGCCAAACGGAGACATGGGTTTGATGGTGATGGCGGAATCGGTGCGAATCTGCTTAGGGCCGCCGCCGAGCATCTCTTTATTTAGAAAATCGATCAGCTTTTTCACTTCCGGCGTGCCGGATTTCCACTCGATGCCGATGTAAACGTCCTCGGTATTTTCGCGGAAGATCACCACGTTCATACGCTCAGGATGCTTCACCGGAGAAGGCACGCCGGGGAAATAGCGCACCGGCCGCACGCAGGCGTAGAGATCGAGAATCTGCCGCAAGGCCACGTTCAGCGAACGGATGCCGCCGCCCACGGGAGTGGTCAGCGGGCCCTTGATGGCGATGCGAAAATCGCGCGCCGCTTCGACGGTATCTTGCGGCAGCCATTCCTGGAACTTGTTGTAGGCCTTTTCGCCGGCGAACACTTCAAACCACACCACACGGCGCTTGCCGCCATATGCGTGCTCCACGGCGGCATCGAAGACGCGCTGCGAGGCCTTCCAGATATCTCGGCCCGTGCCGTCACCTTCGATATAGGGAATAATCGGCCGGTCCGGAATGCGGAAGTTGCCGCCGACAAATTGAATGCCCTCGCCATCGTGCGGCACAGATAGCCCGTTGTACGACGATTTCATGAACTGCACCTCGTATAATTTGGCCCTGGATTCGGCCCTGGATTTGGGATGATCCGCTGTGGGCTGCGGGCATTCCCTCGTCCTGCAAAAGATACTCAGGGCAAGCCGAAAACAATAACATAACGACTACGCCTGCGCATCCGCACGACCCCTTCAACCATCGCCTGCGTCTAGTGGAGAGCGCCAAGCAACGGGGCATCAAGCCCACGGCGCGCTTATTTGCCACCACCGTGCCCACCGTCCGCAAGTGGCTGCGCCGCTACCAGCAGCTCGGCCCACGGGGGCTGGCCGAACACTCCCGCGCCCGGCATCGCCAACCTCATAAGACTCCCGCTCACAGCGAAGTGCCACTGCTCGAACTCCGTAAAACGCTGCCCACTTTTGGCTCCCGCCGCCTGATTCGTGAGTTCGACCTGCGGATCGGCCACAACGCACTGGAGCGCATTTGGAGGGAGCATGGGCTTATCAGAAAGCGCCGCCGCAAATACCAGCGCAAGCAGGATCTGGCACACATCAAGGCGCAGTGGGCCTTGTTTCAGCAAATCAGCGCCGATACCAAGGATCTCGATGATATCCCGCGCTACTGGCGACAGGCCCAGTGGTTGCACTTGCCCATCATCCAGTACACCGCTCGGGAAATCCGCAGCGGACTGCCCCAGCGCCGCCGGATCTTTCTGAATGCGCGCGAAGGCACGCGAAGTCATTTACCTCGCGAGTTGGCAGAAAAACGCGACGGATCAGGAGTTGGCTTTGCAGCCTAGTGCGCAGCGCCGATTGCCTTGGCAGTAAATTCGTGACGGTAAGAAAACAGGCGATCGAGTTTACGGCGAACGAAACGGCCTGCAAATATCCTTCCTGGAGCACCCATCGGCAACGCATATTCCACGCGGTCCTCGAGGTAGCAGGTGAACGGGCCATCGGGCTCGAAGCTGTGTGTGTGCTGCCAAGCTGCGAATGGTCCCTTGATTTGGCGGTCACGAAACATGCGTCCTTCCTGGCATGCGGTGTGTTCGCTGATCCAGGTGCGCCAAAAAGGACCTATGCGAACGCGAATCTCGATCTGCGAGCCGACGTCGCGAATTGTGCCGGTGCGCCGAATCACGCGAGCTTGCTCCCACGGCGGCATCAGTCGTTCCAGTGCATCTGGTTCGGCGTGCCATGCAAAGAGGCGCTCGGCGGAGACAGGAAAACGAGTCCGTTTGACGAATACTTCGGGCATGCTCCGAGTGTAGCCGATGTGCGGAATGGAACGAGCCAGTCCTTCGATTCATACAAGGCCCTCGACGAGCAGTCCCTTGACGTATACTCTTCGGCACGGTGTCGAGCCCCGGAGATTATTTACGCGCCCATTGACGAAAACGCTTTCAATGAACGAATTCGCGATCCTGCTGACATGCGGGCAAAGTAGACGGCCGGTGGTTCCGCCCAGCTTGATGGCGAGCTCATATAGTCCTGCATTTCAGCATTAGCACGATTATCCTTGAGGAAAGCATATGGACACGGTCTTGAATCGGCGAAGCTTTTTGCGAGGGACTTCCGCGCTGGCGCTGTTCGCGGCCGCCCAGGCAGATTTTCTCGCGCAGGTCGTCACGGCGGCCGGCACGGATAACGTCATTGCCGCAACCTCGGCGGGCAAGGTACGGGGCCTTGCGTTGGATGATGTCAAAGTCTTCAAAGGCATTCCATACGCTGGCACAACGGCTGGCAAGAACCGCTTCATGCCACCGACAAAGCCTGTGAACTGGAAAGGCGTGCGGGACGAGCTCCCGAGTGTAAGCCGCGCTGTGCAGGCGGGTGCCTCGGCCTTCGTCTATCGCTTCGATTGGGAAACGCCTGAGGGAGGCGGACACATGCGTTCGCCTCACACTGCCGAAATTCCGTTCTATTCCAAAACATCAGAATCGCGGGTCAATTCATCTCCGCGATGGCTGAAGCGTATACTCTCGCCGAAAAGGTCAGTTCGAGCTGGGCGGCGTTTGCGCGCACAGGGAATCCCAATACGCCGAAGCTTCCGAACTGGCCTGCTTACTCCGTTGCGCATCGAGACACCATGCTATTCAACGACGAATGCAATGTGGAGCAGGACCCTGCACGATCCGCGCGGCTCGCGATGGAGCGGGTGCTGAAGCTATCCTGAAGCGAATGGTTGTCGCGTACGCGTGCCGATTCACGCGGCAAAGTTCAACCCGCCGTCGCGATAGCGTGGGCGTGCATTGTGTTCCACTGAAACCGGCAAAGCGTTTGTGAGGGAGCAAAGAACGATGAAGACAGGTATCGGCAGACACTCAAAAATCGCGGTGATCGCGCTTGCCTCATGTCTCGCGGGAGCTTTTGCACTGGTTAAGGCTCAGCAACGTCCTGCGGCGGACGTCGCCATTGGCAGCTCCGATGTCGGCGGCGTGGTTACCAGCACGAACGGACCGGAAGCCGGCGTATGGGTCATCGCAGAAACGGCTGACCTGCCCACCAAGTTTGCCAAGATGGTCGTCACGGATGAGCGGGGGCGTTATGTCATCCCGGAACTTCCGAAGGCGAACTACAACGTTTGGGTGCGTGGATATGGTCTCGTCGATTCGCAGAAAGTAAAGGTCGCTCCCGGCCAGCATCTCAACTTGACTGCGGTGCCGGCGCCGACCGCCGCTGCGGCCGCCGAATATTATCCAGGCGTGTATTGGTATTCGATGCTGCAAATCCCGGATAAAAGCCTATTCCCCGGGACCGGCCCGAACGGGAACGGCATCTCGCCGGTAATGAAAACGCAGCAGGATTGGATCGATACGATCAAGAATTCCTGCCAGTCCTGCCATGCGCTGGGTTCGCAGGGCGTGCGCAGGATTCCCAAAGCCTGGGGGCATTTCGACAATTCCGTTCAGGCCTGGACGAAGCGTCTACAGGCGGGTCAAGCACAGGCGAACATGGCTGACTACTCTCGGCCAGCTCGGTCCCAAGAAAGCTTTGGCCTTGTTCGCGGACTGGACCGATCGCATCGCCGCCGGCGAGTTGCCGTCCGCGAAGCCGCAGCGGCCCCAAGGTGTCGAGCGGAATGTTGTAATCAGCATGTGGGAATGGTCTACGCCCAAGGCCTACCTGCACGATGAGATCTCCACCGACAAGCGCAATCCTCGCGTCAACGCCAATGGTCTGATCTACGGTTCGCCGGAAGAAAGCACGGACATGGTTCCCGTGCTCAATCCGATCACGAACGAAGCCTGGCAGATCAAGCATCCCTACCGCGACCCGAACACGCCGTCATCGCTCGATTATCCCCACGGTCATTCGCCGTACTGGGGCGACCAGCCGATTTGGGACGGTCACACGACCATTCACAATCCGATCTTCGACGAAAAGGGACGCGTCTGGTTCACTGCGCGCATCCGTGCCCCACAGAACCCGGCCTACTGCAAAGCGGGCTCCGATCTTCCCTCGGCCAAGGTGGCGCCGCTGGATGTCTCGGGGCGCCAGCTCTCGATGTACGATCCGAAAACCGGCAAGTTTTCGCTGATCGACACGTGCTTTAGCACGCAGCATCTGTACTTCGGTCATGACGCGAACAACACGCTCTGGACCAGCGCAGGAGGGCCGGAAAGCGGTGTGGTCGGCTGGCTGAACACGAAGATGTACCTGGAGACCGGCGACGCGAAGAAATCGCAGGGCTGGACTCCGCTAATCATCGATACCAATGGCAACGGTAAACGCGACGCGTACGTTGAAGCCAATCAGCCGCTCGATCCCAAGAAGGACAAGCGCATCATGGCCGCATTTTATGGCGTTCAGCCTAGCCCGGTGGATGATTCGATCTGGGGCCAATCAATGGACGTCGGGTTTTCGCACATGAATCAGCCGGGCTACGTCATCCGCCTGGTGCCCGGTCCCAATCCTCCCGAAACCGCTCTGGCGGAGATCTACCAGCCGCCGGACATTGGGTTCGGGCCGCGCGGCATCGACCTCGATACGAACGGTGTCGTTTGGACGGCACTTGCGAGCGGCCATCTTGCCAGTTTCGACCGCCGCAAATGCAAAGGTCCGCTGAATGGGCCGGCCGCGGCAACCGGCAAGCTGTGCCCCGAAGGTTGGACGTTGTATCAATTTCCGGGGCCGCAGTTCAAAGGCGTTACCGATCCAGGCAGCGCGGACCACGCCTATTTCGTCTGGGTGGATCGCTATAACACGCTGGGTCTTGGCGCAAACGTGCCCATCGCGGAATCCAACGGCAACGAGGCTCTATTGGCGCTCGTGAACGGCAAGTTTGTAAACATTCATATCCCGTACCCGATGGGCTTCTTCAGCAAGAACGTGGATGGCCGCATCGACAATCCGGACGCCGGCTGGAAGGGCAAAGGATTGTGGACCACGACAGGTACGCGTACGGTATTCCACAACGAAGGCGGAACGGACGGCGCGCCCCAAGCTTTACAAGGTTCAGGTGCGGCCCGATCCGCTGGCGCACTGAACGATACAGCCATTCTGCCCGTTTGCGCCTGAACTGCCAGGCGCCCGAGGACGTGCGAATGTGGTCTGTCGGTACTCGTCAGGGAGCACTGTGAAACACTCGCCTTCCTCGCCTGCTGCGTCATTTCGACCAGAACACTTCTTGTTTCGGCCGGACTGGCTACCTCCCGCAAAAACGCAATGCGTGCGCCACGAATTCCGTTTGAGGTCATCAGTCGCACGTGGAACCCGAGGCGGTCAACAGCAGTCATCGTTGCCGCCTGAGCCTCAATTCCACCAAATACACGGGAGATCGAGACGAGCGCATCTCTATGGTCGGCATTCATGTGGTTGATGATTTCAGCCCCAGCGTTGGCGAGCGGATCAGGTTTCGCGCCGTCGTATTCCGAGGCAGTGACCCAGCCCATCACGCCGAAGCCACCTACGTAATACACGTCCACTATTTCCATCCGATAGAACGAGAAGTCCTCGAAATCAACCCAGTGTTTGCTGTTCGCGTAGCGTTCCAGATAGAGCTTTCGTGCTGCCGCCACTTCGGTTTTCTTTACGGGCACCACGTTTCCAAGCAACGTGACGCGCGATGCGCCTAGAGGATCACCGCTCGCATCGGGCTGAGTCACGAGGAGACTGGCACGCGGATCAGCCTGCAAGTTCTGCGTGTGCATTGCCATTGTGCTGATCAGGAACAGTGGGCGCCCATCGTCATCCAGCCCGTACGGCATCACCGATCCGAACGGGAACCCAGGCCGCTTGCGAGAAAGGGTTGAGAGGCTGCCAATCCGGCCCATGTAGAGCAAGGTACGCCCTCGCTCGGCAAACGAAGGCTCGGGAACCGGCAATTGGTCACTCGCAGAGACAGGACTCGCGTGCTTTCCGACGGATGAAGACATTGTTTTTCCCCGAAATTCGAAGTCATCGCAGCTACAGACAGTATATCTGCAGTATGCGATATCTGAACGAGGTATGCAGTTAGCGCGTGGTCGTGTGAGCGGAACAAGCTTCGTCGGGCAACATCTAGTTAGTCAAGCTTCGGGGACCAACTTCTGAGAGGAGCACTTCTCGTGACATAACTCCATGTGAATCAAGCTTGTGCTTCAGGGGGATGAGCGTACACTGAAAGAGCCGAAACACACCCTTCAGCTGATCTCGTTGGCGAGCCCCTACTAACTTCAGCAGAACAGGTTGAGCGATAGCGCTACAAACAAGGAGATACTGATGCCCGACGCTTGGACAAATGACGGTGTGAAGTACACGATAGACGTGAAAGCCGGCTTCGGGGGTGTAGTCACAGCCCAAAGGGAAGACGCGAAGACCGCCCATAGTCGCATTGTTTCAAAATTGGTGACCCGCGAAGAGACCGAGAAGTTATTTGAGAACGATCTATGGGCAGCCAACGTTCCTGCAGGGCGTTTGTAAAACCGTTTTGCCGATTAAAACGACAGGCCGCCAGGCCCCAGGCTTAAAACCTCTAGCGTTTCCACGTCCGGCGGGCTCGTTCAGCGTGGTAGACTCAGCGCATGGGTAATCCAGTAACAACGCCGACCGTCCGTGGTGCGTGGGTCGGGAAGTGCCCACGCTGCGGGACGTGTTGCTTGTTCGCGGGGCTTCCGGCCACCGAGTATGTGGGACAGCAGGTCGTTCGCCCTGGCAAGTTTAACTCGGTTTCCGTTCCTTGTTCTTGCGGTCGCAGGTTCCAGACCGACATCGACGCCTTGATGTTTGGCACCATCGCATCATTATCGATTCAGCGATTATCGACGGACGCATTTGCCGTAGAACAGAGCTATGCGGGAGCCAAAACCGACCTTGGACCGATGAACGAGATGGAACTGTGGGCATATCTAAACTCGCACACCTTGATCGACATTATTCCCTCCCAGGTTCTCACCTTCCTAAACGTGTCTAAGGCTCTCGATATGGACATGATTCTTTCGGTTGTGCGTCCAGCTGTAGCCGATTCGGAAGTCGCGCGCTCCTAACGAACGACGGCCCGGCCCCAAAATTCTTTCTGAGATGATGTCGGTACGACGCGAAAGGAAGATCCGATGCGCACCATGAGTATGTCCGCAACTAAAAAGGCAATCAAAAAAAGGAAACTGAAGGCGGCTAACAAACGGGCCTTGAGGACGAAAAAAAGCAAAGCCGCCACCAGACGGGCGGCGCTCCAGAAAGAGCAGACTGCCGCTTCCGCATAATCGTCACCAAATCACAAAGCACGCCCCGCGGAGGCGCCCGAGGCCCAAGCCCATTGGAAATTATGGCCACCCAGGTGGCCGGTGACATCCACAACTTCACCAATAAAAAACAGCCCAGGCACTTTCCGGCTTTCCATCGTCTTACTCGACAACTCATCGGTATCCACGCCGCCCACTGTCACTTCAGCTTTTTCATAGCCCTCGGTGCCTTGTGGGACGAGAGTCCATTCATGCGTTTGCCGGTCGAGTGTCGCCAATGCCTGATTGTTCCACGCGGCAGGTGTATGCAAGTCAACCCAGCGCGTGACAAAGCGATGCGGTAGGGATCCCTGGAAGGCGAACCGGACGGCGGCCGCATTTCTAATCTTCGCTTCGCGAATTGCCGCCGCGATATCGCGGCCAGGCGCAAGGTCAATGCGGATCGACCCGCCTCCATTCCAATAAGAGGAAATTTGCAGGATTGCCGGTCCGCTCAGCCCCCGGTGAGTGAAGAGCATCTTGTCCCGGAACGAATGATGATCTGTGGAAACGGCTACTTCCGCCGAGAGGCCCGCCAAATCGCAATACCGGCTTCGATCTCCGGTCTCTAGCACCAGCGGCACCAGACCAGGTTTCGTTTTGCGAACATTCAAGCCGAATTGACGCGCCAAGTCGTAACCAAAGGCGGTGGCCCCCATTTTAGGGATCGACAGTCCGCCCGTCGCAACGACTAACGTCGGCGCGTGAAACACGGCAGATTCGGCACGAACCACGAACTCCGTCGTGCGCTGGACCTCATTAACCTTCGTCCGGAGAAATATCTTCACACCGGCGGCCGCGCATTCGGCTTCGAGCATATTCAAAATGTCATCTGCCGACCGGTCGCAGAAAAGCTGTCCTGGCGCCTTCTCGTGATAGGGAATCTGATGTTTTTCGACGAGAGCGATGAAATCTGCAGGTGTATACCTTGCCAGCGCAGATTTTACGAAGTGCGGATTTGCGGATATGAAATGTTCCGGCTGGCAATAGGTATTGGTGAAATTACATCGGCCGCCGCCAGAAATGAGGATTTTTTTGCCCGGACGATCGGCATGCTCAATCACGGCGACGCGGCGTCCCCGCTTGCCAGCCTCCAGCGCGCACATAAGTCCAGCGGCCCCGGCGCCAAGAATTACGGCATCAAACTTGTGATCCAAGGAAGGTTCTCTGCGCCGCCCAGCTACGAGTGCGGAGCGCTCAAGAGTAACTAATGAGCATCCGGTCTGCCTGTATAAAGGCAAGACTACGTCGCAACCGGCCACGCCGTTGGCGGGGAACCTGAGAAACCGGCTCAACGCCGCGGCCGCTCATGACTTCATCTATGAGTCTGACGTTTCAGCTTTGCGGTACGTTATCGGGAGCTGCCGGCGCATGGCTTTGGCGGAGTGCGTTCGTACCTTGATCTCGCAGGCGCAGGCGCGCGTTGATCCTTGTTTTTCTTTGGTTTCTTTGCTTCTCGGCCTCGCCTATCTCGGTTGCCCATGACTCTCTCCTTGGGTGTTGATGTGATGGTGCTCGCTAACGATACATCGGAATGATCTCATCCGGCAGACCATGTTCCATGGCTTGTTCCGGGGCTTGCTTCCAGGAACACGGCCAGTGCGAGCCAAGGGAACGTGGATGCACGCGATTCATATGTCTCCTGCTACATTCACGGGTCTGCAATAATCTTTACAAAACAACCTCGTGGCGCCCCCTAATATACCCTTCCCAAATACCCACTAGACCCGATAGGTCTAAAGTCTGTGATGAGTGAAGATCGTCCGCAACTCACCGGGAGGCTTCCAATGTCAATTCTGGCGTGGATCGTTTTGGGACTGATTTCGGGCTTCATTGCGAGCAAGATCGTCAACAAGCAAGGCGAGGGCGTCCTTCTAGACATTGTTCTGGGAGTCGTCGGCGCTCTGGTTGGGGGCTGGCTCTTTGCTGCTATAGGCCATTCGCCCAGTAACGGGAGTCAATTTGTACAGCATTTTTGTTTCGGTGATCGGAGCAATCCTGGTTTTGGTCGTCTACCACGCACTGAGTGGCGGCGGCCGAAGAACTGTCTAGGTTGTCACTGAGCCGGATTGTCAAAGGCAAGTCGACTTCAACCAGGTTCGAAACACGGCACGATAATTCAGGGCGGCTTGGGCTCATGCACGCGCCGCCCTTTTCATTTTCAGGGGCGATGCGGAACTATGCAGCCCGGCGAAGTGGTCCGGCTAGCGCCACCTCTCTGCATGAGATCGCGCATCGGCGGCACGCTTCAGCACACCTCACCATCGTTTCGCCTTCGTATTTCCCGCATTCGGCGGCGCAGGCTTCGCACAGGCCGGCACACACTTCACAAATGCGGTGAGCGAAGGGCGAACTGCCCGCAAGCAGGACTATGCATGTTCGGCAAAGTTCAAAGCATTCTCCACAAAGTCGGATGCATTCCGTCATTGTCTCCGGGTCCATCGTGAGGCCTTCATCGCGGCATTCTGCACACCAACGGATACAGTGCAAACAGTCTTCGACACACTGTTCAACTACTGGATTTGAAATAGCCATAGCACCCTCCTGTGAAGCCTTGTCCCATCACCCACCTCTCGAAGCAATATAAACTCCACACGAAGTGAATGAAAAAGAAAGAATCATGTAGCGGCGCGCTTACAGGAAGAACCCGAGTGACATCAAATGACGGTTAAGACAGGGGAACGATTGGCGCCGTGCCGCCGCTGCGGCAAGGGGATTGAAGGGCGGTAAGGTATGGACCAGAGGTAATAATTGGCGAGATCGCTCGAGACAGACGAGATCGCTGGAGATAGAAAGGAGATTGTCAATGACTCCCTCTCAAGCGCTGCTTCTGGCGTTGCTTATTGGCGTTGTCTCCGGCTTGCGTTCTGTTACCGCGCCTGCCGTCGTGGCCTGGGCCGCTCACCGAAACTGGCTGCTCCTCCATAACACGGCTCTCTCCTTCATGGCGTCGACCGCCGCCGTCGTTATATTCACTCTGCTCGCTCTCGTCGAATTGATTGCCGATAAGCTTCCTTCAACCCCCAGCCGCACGGAACCTCTGGGTCTAATTGCGCGCGTCCTTCTCGGTGGCTTATCCGGCGCGGGCGTTGCGGTGTCGAGTGCGCAATCCATGGTACTGGGGGCTGTCTTAGGTGCGGTTGGGGGTGTTGCTGGCGCGTTTGCGGGTTACGAAGCTCGCACGCGCCTCGTGAAGGCTCTCAAGGTCCCGGACTTGGTCATCGCTCTTTTGGAAGACGCGGTGGCGATTGGCGGGGGCCTACTTATTGTGTCGCGGTTCTAAGCGGAATTGAGAGGCGCAGCCGTCCGTTTGGCAGCGAGATCGTGCAGCCACGCGTCGATCACGGAGCGCTGCTGAGTGGCGATATTTTCGAGCTGCACGCCCATGCCAAAAATGCCCAGGCCGCTGCTGGAATGCAGATAGACCACTTTGCCCTGTAGTTCGCATGTCCTTATGCCGTCTGAGATGTGGAGACGAATTTCCGTCCCGACGGGAATGGGCAAGAGCGTACCGATGTAACAACCTCGCGAGCTCAACTCGGCAACTTGCGTGGGGACTGAGGTTCCGTCGCAAAGCGTAACCTCGGCATCCGCGAAGAACGAAAATCGTTGATCGGCGCGCTTTTCTGGGAGAGGGCCGTTAGGAATCATGATCATTGTCAGTTAATGGAGTCGCTACTTGCGTAGGCTCCAATGCATAAGTTCCTCTCTTGCAGTCGGCTGAGCGATAGAACTAAAGCAACAAATTCCGTGGTACTTCCGCCCAAGCCGTACCATAAGTACTGGGCAACTCATCTCACGCTACGTCCGGCGGGGAGCATCCGTCTACATGAGTTGGGCAAAAATGCGTATTTCTGAAGGGATTGCGCCAATCTAAGGCGTCGAGGCGGAGCGAGCATTTTTACAACGGAGAGGACATGGATCTTGGATTGAAGCGGAAGCGGGCGCTGGTAACGGGTTCGACGGCGGGAATTGGATTAGCGACAGCGAAGCAGCTCGCGCGGGAAGGCGCCTTTGTTTACATAAACGGGCGCACCGAGGAGCGCGTGCGGAAGGCGTTGGCGGAAGTTGAGGGAGATGCGGACGGCATTGCCGCCGATTTAGGAACAGCTGCCGGCGCCGAGAAATTATTCCAGCGCGTCAAGGATCTCGATATTGTCGTGAATAATCTCGGTATTTTCGAGCCGCGCCATTTCCTCGATATCGGCGATGCGGACTGGATGAGGTTTTTCGAGGTGAATGTGCTCTCCGGAGTGCGCATGGCGCGCCATTATTTGCCGCACATGCTGCAGCGCAAATGGGGCCGCATCATTTTCGTCTCGAGCGAATCGGCGCTGCAGATTCCAACGGAGATGGTGCATTACGGAGTGACCAAGACGGCGCAGTTGGCGGTCGCACGGGGAATTGCGGAATCGTTTCCCGCGAGCGGAGTTACGGTGAACTCGGTGCTTGCCGGTCCAACGGCCAGCGAAGGCGCGAGCGCATTCGTTGGAGATCTCGCGAGGCGTCAAGGTAAGAGCCGAGAAGAGATTGAGCGGGAATTCTTCGAGCACGCCCGGCCGACGAGTTTGCTGAAGCGCTTTGCCACGACGGACGAGGTCGCGGCCATGATCGTGTATCTGTGCAGCGAGCCCGCTTCGGCCACCACGGGATCAGCCGTGCGCGTGGATGGCGGCGTGGTGAGAGCCATTGTGTGAAAGCGTCGCGTCCGTCAGGCGGACGGCCCTCAGGCATAAAGCAAATCCTTGGGCCGTTCGCCTCGGGCTGGCTCCATCGGGTAAGAACGAAAGTACGACGCCTAACGTGAGAGCCTACTCGAATCTATCTTGAATCTATCAGGGGCACGTTTTGCCAGGGCCATGCGGCTGAAATGTTGTCCGAGAACGACGCGACACGCTCGCGTCAATGTTTTGACACCTGATCTTTGTACTGGGTTGGGGGTCCCGCAGTACGCTTGGCGAAAGCCTTCCAGGCGAATCAGGCACGCGCCGCTTTGGTCTCTGCCGTCTCGCGCTTCACGATCTTGTTGAAGTTACTTTTCTGGCCGCTTGCCGTAGTTTCCTCGTAGACGAGCGCCAGACCGTTTTTGTCGAACTCCCTGAACCAGTCGTCCCAGGAGATCTCCTCCAACTGTTCGTCCCGCGCTCTGGGAGCGCCGGGGAATGCGAGACGAATCAGGCCTACGTCGCCGTTCCCTCCGGTTCCACGTACACGCGCGGGTTTGGCGCCGCGCTCTTCGGCCCAGCGACGAATTTCGTCGTGATCTGTAGTCACTTTCGTGACGTGTTTTGCTTCTCCGGATCGGCTGCTCGAGCGTTTCCTGCTTTCGCCTCCCGATGATTCACTGCGACCCCTGGATGTTCGACTCCCTGAACTCTTTGCCATGGTTATGATTCCTTTCCCGATGTTGTTTCGGTGCTGCACGCTATCGTTGCCCCTCTCACCACAATTCCCGTATGTTGGCCGGCAGCAGATGCTGGACGTCCTGGATCTCACCTTCGCTGATGTGCTTCTTGAGAACCGAGAAAACGCCGCGCGCAACCTCTTCAGGATCGATTGCGTCCTTACCTGTCATTTCGCGTTCGATTCTGGCTAGAAACTGTTCTTTATGACGCTCTCGTAATGGCTTGCCCGTGGGATCCCAACCTTCGTAATAGAATCCACGCATTAGCATGGGGAATTGGGCCGCAAGTTCCGCCGTTTCCTCGATTGTCAGCCGGTCACGCAGCGCATGCAGGGTTGCTTTCAAGGCTTTGTAGGCCTTTTCTCGATCTTCCCAGCCCAGTGTGCGCATCACGTCTTTGATCCAGGCGTTCGTTTTCTGTACCGTTCGATCGAAACTGGAAAGTCCGCTCGCAGGCATGGCAGCTCCTTTATTTACCGTGTGCGGCTATGGAATAGGTGATCTTGGCCCGGTTCGAAGGCAGACGCTCCGATGAAAGACCAAGCATTTGAGTCGCCAGTTTGAGTGAGGTTTTGACCCAGTTCACGAAGACGACGGAAACATTACTCGGACTCTACGTGTGCGCTCACGAGGGTAAACGGCCTTCCGAGAACAACTTTCCGGTCCGCCCAAACGTGTTTTAGCTTGGCGCAGGCGGGAGCGGTGGTGCGTTCTCTTACACGGCTGCGCTTCTTTCCGAAAAATAAGTATGAACAGTCAGAATATTGACGCCGCTATTCAAGTTGTATCTAGCGAGAGCAGTTCAAGTTAAGGCCGGGCGATGTTTGTCTTTGCAGCTTCGGGACTCGGACTTAAAGCGTGGCTCCGTTCATTTCTTAGTCAGCTTTGCGAGTTTGTCCATTGCGCGATTCAGCGGCCATGAGAATCCGCAAAAAAACAAGGGGCCGCGCGGCTTCAAGCTCCGCACGCCCCCAAGAGTTTTTGCAGAATCCAACTATTAGATGTCGTAATACAGGTGGAACTCGTAGGGGTGCGGACGCATGCGGACGGGGTCCGCTTCGTTCTTGGTTTTGTAGTCGATCCACAAATTGATGAGCTCCTCGGTGAAGACGCCTCCCTTGGTTAGATACTTGTGATCGTCTCCGAGAGCCTTGAGGGCTTCGTCGAGCGAACCGGGCATGGTGGGCACCTTCTTCGCCTCTTCCTTATCGAGTTCGAAGATATCCACGTCGAGCGGCTTGCCGGGATCGATCTTATTCTCGATTCCGTCGAGGCCGGCCATGAGCATTGCTGCGAAAGTCAGATAGACGTTGCATGAAGGATCGGGCGGACGGAATTCGAGCCGCTTCGCCTTGGGATTTGTCGAATACATCGGAATACGCACGGCGGCGGAGCGATTGCGGCTGGAGTAGGCCAGGTTCACGGGAGCTTCGTAGCCCGGCACGAGGCGTTTGTAAGAGTTCGTCGTGGGCGCGGAGAAAGCCGAAATGCTTCGCCCGTGTTTGAGCAGGCCCCCGGCGTACCACAGCGCCATTTGAGAAAGTCCCGCGTATTTGTCCCCGGCAAACAGCGGCTTGTTCTTGGACCAGAGCGATTGGTGGGTATGCATGCCGGAGCCATTGTCGCCAAACAGCGGCTTCGGCATGAAGGTTACGGTCTTGCCGTATTGCTGGGCCACGCTCTTGATGACGAACTTGTACTTCATCATGTTGTCTGCGGAAACCAGCAGCGTGTTAAACCGCAGATCGATTTCGGCCTGTCCGGCGGTGGCCACTTCGTGGTGTTGGCACTCTACGTCCATACCGACTTCCATCATGCGCATGACCATCTCGCTCCGCAGGTCCATGAAATGATCGATCGGCGGGGCGGGGAAGTAGCCTTCCTTGTAGCGCGGACGATAGCCCAGATTGTGCTCGGCGCGGCCCGTGTTCCAGCGGCCTTCATCGGAATCGATGTAATAAAAACTGTGTTGCGGCTGGGAGTCAAAACGAATGCTATCGAAGATGAAGAATTCGGCTTCGGCGCCGAAGAAAGCCTGATCCGCGACGCCGCTCTCTTTAAGGTGTGCCTCGGCGCGGATGGCGATCTGACGGGGATCGCGGGGGTAAGGCTTATGCGTGATCGGGTCGCTGACGTTGCAGATTATGACCAGGGTGGGCGTATCCCGGAAGGGATCCATGAAAGCGGTATTCGGGTCGGGCATGAGCAGCATGTCCGATTCGTGAATCGATTGCCAGCCGCGGATGGAGCTGCCGTCAAACCCGAATCCTTCCTTGAAAGAGCTCTCTTCGAGCTCGCCGATCGGGTAGCTGACGTGCTGCCACAGGCCGGGAAGATCAGTGAAGCGGAGATCGAGCATCTTGGCGTTGTGCTTCGAGGCAAAATCTAAAACACCTTTCGGATCCATCCTCGCTCCTTAAATGAAGAATTAAAAACAGATAAGTTGATCACACCCCAGGGTAAGGACCGGCGACAATAGCGCAGGACGTGGACGGCGTCAAGAAGTGCATGGACAGAAGCGCATGGGCGGCTTTGGCCATGCGTCTTTTGCTCTTTGATTGCGCTCGGCTCTTATGATTACTACTGCCTCGGGATGATGCTCCTTCTGCCCGGCACCAGAGCGAGAATCTGCGCGTGCCGGAAATCCCGCGACAAAATACCGGCAGGTCGCCGGCAAGTAAAATGAAAGTTTTAAATAGGACAAATCGAGGTTTTCGATGAAGGGGAGGCACCTCGTTGAGGCGGAGCAATCTTGCGTTACGGGTCAGTTTCCGCTGATTCCGTCTCCGGAAAATCAAACGAGGGAAAGCTCGCAAAGTTCTTGCGTTCTTTCCCCCGTCGTAGATTCCTTCGTGTTGGGCGCTAGTCCGCAGCCACAGTGGTGAAAGTAGGTTTCGGGACGCTGTTGATTGTCTTCAGAAGGCGCGAAACGATCTGATAGGGATCGCCCTCTGCATTCGGGCGCCGGTCTTCCAGATAGCCCTTGTATCCGTTCTTGATGAAGTTCACAGGCAACCGGACCGAAGCGCCGCGATCGGAAAGACCATAACTGAACTTGTCAATCGCTTGCGTTTCGTGCAGACCCGTCAAGCGCAAATGGTTGTCGGGACCGTAGACGGCGATGTGATCGGGAATTGTTTTCTCGAACGCCTTCATAAGGGCTTCGAAGTATTCCTTGCCGCCGACTTCGCGCATGTATTTCGTCGAGAAGTTGGTGTGCATGCCCGATCCATTCCAGTCGCCCTTAATCGGCTTGCAATACAACACAAAATCTACTTCGTATTTCTCGCAGAGGCGCATCATCAAGTAACGGGCGGTCCAGGTGTCGTCAGCGGCTTTGGCTGAGCCTTTGCCGAAGATCTGGAATTCCCACTGGCCCTTGGCGACTTCCGCGTTGATCCCTTCATGATTGATACCCGCAGCCAGGCATAAATCGAGGTGCTCGTCGACGATTTGACGGGCTACGTTGCCCATGTATTTGTAGCCAACACCGCAGTAGTAGGGACCTTGCGGACCCGGGTAGCCCTCGGCAGGAAAGCCAAGAGGCCTTCCGTCCTTGTAGAGGAAATACTCTTGCTCGAAACCTAGCCAGAAGTCGGGATCATTCTCCGTCTTGGCGCGCATGTTGGAAGGATGCGCGCTGCCATCAGGGAGCATGACCTCGCTGAGAACGATATAAGCGTCCTTGCGGCTTGCATCTGGATACAGCGCCACGGGCTTGAGCAGGCAATCCGAGCTTTTTCCCTCGGCCTGCATCGTGGAGCTGCCGTCAAATCCCCACGTGGGCAGGTCTGCAAGAGTGGGGGGATGATCAAATGGCTTGATTGTAGTTTTGCCGCGCAGTTCAGGAATGGGAGTCTTTCCATCGAGCCAGATGTATTCCAAGTTTGTATTTTTTCATAGGGTTTGGGTAAGGCCCTCCTCTGGATTAAATTTGCCGGACCAAGAATCTAACCGCGATTTCGAAGAAACACCAACGCAAGGTTTCGATTGGACTGATGGAAATTTCGCGCAGTAATCGCAATCCGCAATAAGCGCCCCTTCTTCCTACGTCCGTGGGCAAGCGTCGCCGGTCATTCTGAGCGAAGTGGCCGCACGCTTTTCTTCGCACCATTTCCGGTCCGTGCGGCCACGAAGTCGAAGAATCCCTCTTAGCCTTTGATCCCAGCCGTGCGTCAATCGTAGTATTCCGAGCCCAGGTGGGTGATCAGTTCTTCGCCCATCATCCAGCGCAACGTGTTCTTCAGTTTCATCAGCTGAATAAACAAATCGTGCTCGGGATAAAGCTGTGGCGCGCACATAGGCGATTTGAAATAGAAGCTCAGCCATTCCTGAATGCCGTGCATACCGGCGCGCTTCGCCAAATCGAGGAAGAGCACCAGATCAAGAACGATGGGCGCGGCCAGAATGGAGTCGCGGCAAAGGAAATCGACCTTGATCTGCATCGGGTAGTTGAGCCAGCCGAAGATGTCGATGTTGTCCCAACCTTCTTTATTGTCGCCGCGTGGCGGGTAATAGTTGATGCGGACCTTATGGCAGATATTTCCGTAAAGCTTGGGATAGAGCTTGGGCTGGAGAATATATTCGAGCACGCCCAGTTTGGATTCTTCCTTTGTCTTGAACGACTCGGGATCGTCCAGCACCTCGCCATCGCGATTGCCGAGAATGTTGGTGGAAAACCAGCCATTCAGGCCGATCATGCGCGCTTTGAAGCCCGGCGCGAGAATCGTCTTGAGCAGCGTCTGGCCGGTTTTGAAATCCTTGCCGCAAATGGGGACGTTGTGTTCGCGCGCGAGCTGCTGCATGGCGGGAATATCGACGGTGAGATTCGGTGCGCCATTGGCAAAGGGCACGCCGGAGGTAATCGCCGCCCAGGCATAAAGCATCGAAGGCGCAATGGCGGGATGATTTTTCTTCATCGCCGCCTCGAACTTGGCGGCCGTCGAATGAACTTCGTGCGGCGTCAGGAAAATTTCCGTCGAGCCGCACCAGATCACCACCAGGCGTGAAGACTTCGACTGCTTCTTGAACCGCGCGATGTCGTTCTTGATCTCCAGCGCCAGCTCGTATTTGTTTTTGGCTTTCTTGACGTGCGGTCCATCCAGTCGCTTGACGTAATCGCGGTCGAAAGCCGCTTTCATGGGTCGAATGGTAGTAAGAAACTTCTTGGCCTGCAAAAGGTCTTCGGGCGAGAGCACAGCGGCGTTGGCGGCGGCCTCATAAGCGGAATCGGGGAACAGATCCCAGCCGCCAAAGGTGAGGTCCTTGAGCCCCGCTAACGGGACAAACTCCTGGATAAGCGGTGAACGGTGCTCGGTGCGTTTGCCCAGGCGAATCGTACCGAGCTGCGTCACCGATCCGACCGGCTGCGCGCCCTTCGACCGAATCAGGTCCACCCCGGCCATGAACGTGGTAGACACCGCGCCCATGCCGCAAGTGAGCACGCCGAGTTTTCCTTCTGGCGGTGCGATGGTCGTGGGCCGGCGCATGTATTCGTTTTCCCCCTAGGCTTGATTGACCGACTGTCATCCTGAGGGCCGCCTCAGCCAAAGGTTTAGTTTGGCGCTTAACGAACTCGGCCCGAGGGATCTGCTTTTTATCTAATCGGTTCTGCACGTCCCTAGCGTGCAAGCAAAGTTCAATATCATGCGAAAAGCGGAGACGAATTGCAATGATGCGTGCCGATTTTTATTTCTGCCCTCGCCCAGGAGCGATTTGCTTCACTCCCGGCCGCCATCGGTGTATAAAGCGATCATCAGGGGAGCCAAAACCGAAATCTCACGACAAGTTCGAATCGTCGACGGATCGACGAGGAGGAAGCGAAATGCGACACGTAACGCGCAGCATTTGGGCGGCGCTCCTCGCGATAGTCTGCTTGGTGACGTGGTCTGCCGCCGGCCGGCAGAACTCCTCGCGGGCCGCCGCATCGACCGTGCCCGTCGACCAGACCAGCATTGGCGGCACCGTGGTGAACAACGACGGCGGAAAGCCCGAAGCCGGCGTTTGGGTGATCGCCGAAACGAAATCTCTCCCCGCGCCGTTTCGCAAAATCGTCGTCACGGACGATCAGGGAAGGTTCCTTGTCCCTGATTTGCCCGGCGGCGCCTATGAATTGTGGGTGCGCGGCTATGGGCTGAAGGATTCCGAGCGCTTCAAGGCTTCCTGCGGCGATAACGTCAAGCTTCAGGTCGCGAACGCCGCCACTCCGCAAGAGGCGGCGAAGATTTATCCTGCCGGCTACTGGACTTCTCTGATTCATCCGCCGGCCAAGGAAGAACTTCCTCCGGCATATCACAGTCAGGAGCAGTGGCTCGCGGCGTTTCGCGCGGGGTGCAATCAGTGCCACCAAATCGGCATGGTTGCCATGCGCGGTTATACGAATGCCAAAGTTTGGGACACGTTCCTCCGCCTCAACTCCGGCATGAATCGCGCCGCAGACACGCTGGGCCGGGATTTGCTCGAAAAGACTCTCGTCGATTGGGCCTCGCGAATCCAGGCCGGGGAAGTGCCTCCAGCGCCTCCGCGGCCTACCGGCATCGAGCGCAACTTCGTCGTTTCTCAGTGGGATTGGGCGAACAAAGATTCTTTTATCCACGACGTGATCTCCACGGATAAGCGCAATGCGACGCTCTACGCAAATGGAAAGGTTTACGGAGCGGACCGCACCGGCGGCGGCATCGTCTGGGTTCTCGATCCGCTGAAGAACACGGTGGAAAAGGTGCAGGTGGTCCCTCGAATTACACAGGGCCTGAGCACGAAATTGGATTATTACCATGCCAATACGGGAGGAGATGAAGGTGTCGACCAGACCGCGCGGGAGTGGATGGCCAGTCCGCACAATCCCATGCTCGATGAGAACGGCAGGCTCTGGATGACCGAACCAGTCCGTCCTCCAGGAGTGGAGAATAACCCCAAATGGTCTGCGAGCACCGTCGCCATGGATACGGATGATCCCGCGGCGCTTGATCTGGCGGGCAAGGCTTTGAGTTCACGCAACCACGGCATGCAGCTTGGATATTACGATACGAAAACCGGCAAATTTGTTGGCGTGGATACTTCCTACAACACGCATCACCCGCAATTCGATAGGCAAGGGCGCATCTGGTCCGATGGCGACGTGCTGGGCATGCTCGATACGACCAAACTCGATCTAAACAATGTGGAAGGAACCGAGGCCGCGGCGCAGAAGGCCTGGATGCGCGTCGACATGCAGAACAAGAAAGTATTTCCGACAAATGGCTACGCCGTGGCGATCAGCCCGATTGACGGCAAAGTTTGGGTGCCGGTCCCTCAGGTGGATGGGCCGCAGAACAAAATTTATTCGCTCGATCCCAAAACGCACAAATATACCGACTACCTGCTGCCTGTGCCGCTCCGCGTTCCGCACGGCATCGACTTCAGCACGGACGGCACGCTGTGGTTCTCGGCCGGCAGCGGATATCTTGGGCGTCTTGATCCTAAGACGGGCAAGTTCACGTCCTGGGAGTTGCCGGGCGCGAAATTCGCCGGCACCGGCAAGGAGACTGGCAGCACCGAATATCCTTATTTCTTGTGGGTCGATCAATTCGATACGCTCGGGCTCGGCAAAAATACGGTGATCGTGACCGGCACCACCACGGATTCCATGCTGATTTTTGATCCCAAGAAGGAAACATTCTCGGTGTTCCGCATGCCGTACCCGATGCCGTTCTACACGCGCGGCCTGGACGGCCGAATCGATGATGCCAAAGCCGGCTGGAAGGGCCGCGGCCTGTGGATGACTTATAGTTCTTATCTGCCCAAATTCACGGAAACAAAGCTCGGTTCCGTGGATCACGTTCAACTGCGCCCAAATCCCCTGGCAAAATAGCCTCGTAGTGGCACAGCCACTCTTGCCTGTGCGGCTTAATTTGTCTTCGCATCCGCCGGGAAAATAGCCCGACGGACTTTAGCAACGGCCCCTCAGTGAACGCCTTTGCCCAGTGGCACAGCCACTCTTGGCTGTGCGGAGACAACGTTTGCGCGCCCGAGCGCTCTGCGGTTGCGAAGCGAGAAGCTGCCGTGCTACAGAACTTCAGTCGTGATCTACTACGAACGCAATCTTCCTCATTGGCACCCGCTTGGCGCGTCAATCTTTCTCACTTGGCGACTTTACGGCTCTTTGCCAAAACCGCTCACACCGCAAGTAGCCGAATCAAGTGCGAGCGAGACGTTCAGTCAGCGTTTTCGAAAAGTGGATGCTGTTCTCGACGGTGCCGTTGATGGGCCCGTCTGGCTGAAGGATAAGATTGTCGCGGAATGCGTCACTTTACTCATCGAACGAGGAGCTCGCGAGTTGCGCCACTATCGCCTGCATGCCTTTGTGGTTATGCCAAACCACATCCATCTCTTGATTACCCCATTGCGTCCGGTTGGGCGACTGACAAACTCCCTAAAAGGCGTCAGCGCCAGGGAGTGCAATAAAATTCTTGGACGCACGGGTAACCACTTTTGGCAGGACGAATCGTTTGATCGTTGGGCACGGAGAACAAACGAATTCGAAAGGATTCGAGCGTACATCGAGCAGAATCCCGTTACCGCGGGCCTTGTCGAAAAGCCAGAAAATTGGCCGTGGTCCAGCGCGTCTCGCAGATGCGCGGTCACTTAAGACACTGGCAATTGACTTAGTCCCGAATTGCGCACAGCCACTCTTGCCTGTGCCACTCAACCTCAGGAGTGAGGATTAGCAGCGGCCTTTTTCGAAGCGGCGCCGGGTTTCAGGCGCAGCGCAGCAAGCATTTGCTCGAGCGGCAGCGCGTTCAGCACGTCTTTCTTCTCGATCCAGCCGCGGCGCGCCATCTGCACGCCGTAGCGCATCAGTTCGAGATTCTTGATTGAGTGTGCGTCCGTGGAAATCACCACGCGCACGCCGCGTTCCTTGGCCATGCGCAGGTAAGCATCTTTTAGGTCGAGCCGGTCGGGCGCGGCGTTGCATTCCACCACCACTCCGCGGCGTCGCGCCGCGTCTAAGATGCGTTCCATGTCGTAAGCCATCGCATCACGCCGCAGCAGGATGCGCCCCGTGGGATGCCCGATGATCTGCACATAAGGGTTCTCGATGGCGGCAAGCATCCGCTCAGTAATCTCGGCACGTTCCATATTCATGAACGAATGAATCGAGGCGACGACGATGTCGAGCTCGGCGAGAACTTCGTCCGCTAAATCCAGCCGGCCGTCTTTCAGAATATCGACCTCGATGCCGGCGAGAATGCGAATGCCAGCGACTTTGGCCGCCCGGATTCTGCGCGCGTGCTCGCGCGTGCGCGCTTCATCCATGCCGTTGGCCACGGTCACAGCTTTGCTGTGATCGGTGATGGCCACGTACTCGTATCCCATCTTTCGCGCCGCTTGTGCCATTTGCTCGATGCTGTGGCGGCCGTCGCTTTCCGTGGTGTGCATTTGCAGATCGCCGCGCAGATCGGATTGCGCGATCAGCTTCGGCAGGCGATGCTGCTCGGCCGCCTCGATCTCACCGCAATTTTCGCGCAGCTCCGGCGGAATGAAGTCGAGCTTCAGCTTTGCGTAGACCTCTTCCTCTGTTGTGCCCGCGACGCGGCGCTCGTCTTTCAGCGTGGCCAGCGCATATTCGTTCAGTGTGTAGCCCATCTTGATGGCGCGCCCGCGCAGCGAAACGTTGTGTTCCTTGGAGCCGGTGAAATAGATCAGCGCGGCGCCGTAATTTTCGGGCCGCAGCAGTCGTACATCGACCTGCAGCCCTTTCGCCACGCGAAAGCTCACCTTGTTCTCGCCGCGAGCGAGCACCTGCTCGAGTTCGCCGTAGCCGAGAATATGGTCCTTGATAGCTTCGAGTTCCTCCGGCTTCGTTTCCGGCGCGTAAGTCAGCAGAAAATCGAGATCGCCGATGGTCTCCTTCCATCGCCGCAGCGAACCCGCCGGCGTAATCGAGCCGATTGGCTTTCCTGGCTTGCCGTAACGCTGGATATACGTGATGAGCTTCTCGGCTTCGTGCTCCGCGGTAGGAATGAGGAAGCGGCCCGAAATCTTCTTGAAGACCTCGATGGCCTTGAGGATATTCTGCTCGGTCTTTTCGCCGAAGCCGGCCAGGTCGCGCAGCTTGCCTTCACGCGCCAGTTGTTCGAGTTGATCGACCGTGCAGCAGTTGAACTCGCGCCACAGAATGAGGGCCTTCTTCGGGCCCAGCGATTGCACCGAGAGCATTTCGAGCATGGTCAGCGGATATTTCTTGAGCAGCTTTTTCCGCAGGGTGTAGTCGCCGGTGGAGAGAATTTCGCGGATGTGCTCCGCCATGCGTTCCCCGATGCCGGGGAGTTCCTCGAGTTTTTCCGGATCGCTGGCGATGACTTCGATTGATTCGGCGAGGCTGGCGATCAGTTCGGCGGCTTTCTCATAACTGCGGTAGCGGCCGATGATGGCGCCGTCGATCTCCAGCAGTTGCGCGGTCTCGCGCAGGACGCGCGCGACCTCCCGATTTTCCATGCAAGCCTCCGCGGCTTTTAGGTGCCGCGAAGCTCCTGATGTCCATGGCGTTCGCGGCGAGAGGGAATTATGCGGCAATCGGAAGGAAATTGCCTAAGGTAGAGAACAACGACTTAACTTGTATGTTGCGTGTGGAGTCGTACTTGTAGCCCAGGGCGCCCTCGCGATTTCTGCGAGGGGCCCTGGAGCATTTTTTCTGCGGGTTTGTTAGAGCTAGTCGCCGAGAACGTAGGCAAAGACAAGCGGCGCCACAATCGAAGCGTCAGATTCAATGACGAATCGTGGCGTATTGCGGTCCAGCTTGCCCCAGGTGATTTTTTCGTTGGGCACGGCGCCGCTATAGGAGCCGTAAGAAGTGGTGCTGTCGGAAATCTGGCAGAAATACCCCCACAGGCGGCATTTCTCGCGCAGGTCCTGCATGATCAGCGGCACGACGCAGATGGGGAAGTCCCCGGCGATGCCTCCGCCGATCTGGAAAAAGCCGATCGACTCATCTTTGCTGGTCTTACGGTACCAATCGATCAGCGCGGCCATTTGTTCCAGGCCCGACTTCACCACCTGAATATTGCCCACGTCTCCGCGGACCGCATTGGCCACAAAAATATTGCCGAGCGTGGAGTCTTCCCAGCCCGGAGTAAAAATCGGCAGATTTTTCTGGCAAGCCGCATAGACCCAGGAATCCTTCGGATCGATCTCGAAAAATTCGCGGATATTGCAATTACGGATGAGCTGGTACATGTATTCGTAGGGGAAGTAGCGCTGGCCTTCGCGTTCGGCCTGCTGCCAGTACTTCAGCACCTGGCGCTCGATGCGCCGCATGGCCTCTTCCTCGGGAATGCACGTATCGGTTACACGATTCAGGCCGCGCTCACGCAACGCGAGCTCTTCGTCTTCAGTCAGATTTCGGTAGTTGGGAACGCGCCGGTAATGATTGTGCGCAACAAGATTAAAAATATCTTCTTCCAGATTCGCGCCCGTGGTGCAAATGGCGTGGACTTTTTCTTGCCGGATCATTTCGGCAAGCGACAATCCTAGTTCCGCGGTGCTCATCGCGCCGGCCATGGCCAGCAGCATTTTTCCTCCCTGCTCCAGGTGGCGGCGATAGGCTTCGGCGGCATCGACGATTACGGCGGCATTGAAGTGGCGGAAGTGATGCTTGATGAACTCAGTCACGCTCATCTTCGCTTGCACGTCCATCTTCGCGATTTGTGTTTTCAGTCAGTCACCTCCTGTGGTGATTTTCTTGAATCCTAGACTACCCTTGCGCATGTTGCAAGCAACTATCGTGCCCGTTGGCGTGCCGAATTGACATAATGAAGCCGCACGATGTTTTTGCTTCCCGAATTGGTCGCACAGATTGTCATCCTGCGTCCGCTTTCAGCGAACGCAGCGCACATTCCTGCCGATGCCTTGCGGCGAATCATTCTTATTTGGATTTAAGGAATCGCGCGTAAAACAAAATCGCCGCCACCGATTTTGCGTCGTGCAGCGATCCGCGGCGGATCATTTTTTCGAGAGCGGTCAGTGAAAATTGTCGCGCGGCGATGCGCTCGTCCTCTTCCGGCTGCGCAACGCCGAGTTGCAGCCCGGTGGCCGCGAAAATCCACATCCGTTCGGTGACAAATCCCGGAGAAGGGAAGATCTCTAAAATTTGTTTTACGTTGCGGGCGGTATATCCGGTTTCTTCGATCAGCTCGCGCCGCGCGCCCGCGGCTTTCGATTCTCCCGGTTCGAGCCGGCCCGCTACGAGTTCCCACAGCATGGCGCCGATCGCGTGCCGGTATTGCCGCACCAGCAGAATCGAGCCATCCGGAAAAACAGGAAGCAGCACGACGGAGCCGCGATGCACCACGATGTCGCGTGTGACCTCGATGCCGCCCGGCTCCACGAGGCGATCCTGCCGCACGCTGAAAACCTTGCCTTCATAAAGTATCTTGCTCTTGAGAACTCGTGCTCGGGCAGTCGGCATGTAGGCAGTCCCTCGCTCAGGATCGCCTCGATCGGAGAGCTCCCTCGCTCGCATTGCTCGGGACGGCAATCCTGGCCGGATTGCCGATTCTACGGAGTGTAAGCGGGAAATGCCAGACGGCAGAGGTCAACTTTGCTGAGTGCGAACGCGCCGATCAGCCAACCATCGTCTGCGGGGCGCACCCAGGCAAGCTGAAACAAAAGCTGCGATGTTCCGTCGGGCAGGGAAGTGCCGCCGGGCACCGCGCGCAGAACGAGGGCCGAATCCGTTTGCGGCCGAGTGTGCAGCAACAGGGAGCAGCCCGACCGGCTGATATTCACGGTATGGGAGAGCTCAACGAAAAACCTGCCGCTCGATGCCAGACCGCATACCGCAAAGGTGAGCGCGGCTGCGGACCGCTGCTCCCGGCGAACCGATGCGAACGAGCTTGCGTCGGGCAGCGGACTCATACCCCGCGGCGCTTCATTCATGGATTGCGGCACCAGACCCATCAGCCGCGCCGGACGAATCACCTGCCCTCCTGGCCGGTCGGGTTTGCTGATCGGCAAATTAATTCAACGCAAAACGGGGGCCGAAGTTGCCCGAAAAATGTGCAACTACGATCTCTTTACGGAAGAGAGGTTTAGGAGCCGCCCGCACCGGCGCCTCGCCCTACCACGAACACCTTAGCTATGAATTTTCTATGCGGAACCCGCACTTTTTGGCTGTTCGACCTGCCCAAGGTAACAGAATGCGGCTAGCTTGATTTTATCAGTCCCAGAAGCGGCGGTTCAGGCCCTGGCGAGCAGAAAACGACGATTCGTGCGTGCAAAGCAGGAGGCCAATGCGGCCGGCCGCACCTTCTCCCGACGCCCTTCGACGCCCGTTTACCCGGAAGACGGGAGTTGGCCAGCTTGCGCCTGCACCGTATACTCGTAGCGCCGGATTCCCGGTCAGTAAACGCTGAGGGCGGAATGCCGTTGAACACGAGTGGTCAGATGAATTCGCAAATGAACACCCCTATAAATACTCTGATCGTGGATGACGAAAAACCCGCGCGCGACGAGCTCGCCTTTTTGCTGAAGAGCTTTCCGGAAGTCAGCCTTGTCGGTCAGGGAAAGAACGGCCTTGAAGCGGTCGCGCTGATCAAAGAGCACAATCCCGATCTCGTTTTTCTCGATGTGCAGATGCCCGGCTTGGATGGGTTTGGCGTGATCCAGCGATTGATGGACCGCAAGGTCCGTCTGCCCCACATTGTTTTTGCCACCGCTTACGAATCCTATGCGGTGCAGGCATTCGAAGTGAATGCGGTCGACTATATTTTGAAGCCCTTTGATAAGCAGCGGCTGGCGCGCGCGGTGCAGCGGGCGCGCCGCATCCTGGGCGCGGAGCATTCGCCAGCGGAGCGCCTTGAGACGCTGGTGAACCAGCTTGGTAATCGCGGCGGCCAGCCCGTGAAGCTGCTGGTGAAATCTCAGGGCCGGCTTCTGCTGGTGGACGCGGAGGACATGGTCTGCGCCTCAATTGAAGACGGCACGATTACCATCTGCACGCGCGATCTCGAGGGCACTTCGAATTACCGCACGATCGAAGACTTGGCCGAAGCACTGGACTCCGAGCGTTTCTGGCGCGCACACCGTTCGCATCTGGTGAATATCGATCACATCAAGGAAGTGCTTCCCTGGTTCAAGTCGAGCTATATGCTCAAAATGGCGGATAAGCGCCAGTCGGAAGTTCCCGTAAGCCGCGCGCAGACCAAGCGCCTCCGCGAACTGCTAAAGATGTAGAGCGCTCTTGTGGCACAGCCACTCTTGGCTGTGCGGCTCATCCTGCCAGCTTCTAGGCGCGAATCTTTCTCCTGTTCTTTACGCACCCTGTCGTTACAGGCGCATGGTCATTCTGAGCGCAGCGTCCCGAGATACTTTCCGGGAAATCGGTGTGCTTCCGATTTCCCGTCGGGACTGAAGTCGAAGAATCTCTCCTATGCCTTTTCCCTTTAGCCAAGCCAAGAAAGCCGGGTGCCCCATCCTTCGCGGTTTGTGCGAAGGGTGGGTTCGCAAATCATGAGCACTATCTTTCTCCGTGTCCTCTGTGCCTCTGTACACTCTGTGTTAAGGTTTTGTCTTCATGGATTTTTCCCTTACCGACGACCAGCGGATGATTCGAGACAACGTGCGGCGTTTCATGGACGCCGAAGTCCGTCCGAACGCCCGCCGCTACGACCGCGAAGAAAAATTCCCCGGCGCGGAAATCCGCCGCCTCGGCGAACTCGGCTGCTGCGGCATGCTGATTCCCGAAAAATGGGGCGGCGCCGGGCTGGACACGATCTCCTACGTACTGATGCTCGAAGAAGTCGCCCGCGTGGATGCCTCCATGGCCGTGGCGCTGAGCGTCACCAATTCCGTCGTGGCCTGGCCGCTCTGGCGGCACGGCAATGACGAGCAGAGGCAGAAATATCTGCAGCGTCTCGCGCGCGGCGAAATTCTCGGCGCGTTTTGTCTCACCGAGCCGCAGGCCGGCTCCGATGCCGCAGCCATCGAGGCGCGCGCAGTGCGCAGCGGCAAAACCTATCGCCTGAACGGGACGAAAAGCTGGGTCACCAACGGCGGCGAAAGCGGCGTCTATCTCGTCTTTGCCAAAACCGATCCCGCCGCCGGTGCTCGCGGCATAACTGCTTTTCTTGTCGAGCCCGCGTTCTCCGGCTTTCGCGTGAGCCGCTACGAAGATAAAATGGGCTTGCGCTCTTCGCGTTCGGCGGAAATTGTTTTTGCCGATTGCGAAGTGCCGGAGGAAAATCGGCTGGGCGAAGAAGGGCAGGGGCTCAAGATCGCGCTCGAAGCGCTCGATGGCGGCCGCGTCGGCATCGCCGCGCAGGCCGTCGGCCTTGCGCAGGGCGCTCTCGAAGTCTCCGCGAGTTACGCCAAACAGCGGCGCGCCTTCGGCAAAACCATCGGAGAATTCCAGGCCGTTCAGTTCATGCTCGCAGACATGCAAACCGAAATCGAAGCGGCCCGCCTGCTCGTTTGGCAGGCCGCCCAAATGCGAGACGCGGGATCGGGCCGCGCGGGCGCTTTTGCGTCGCGCGCCAAACTTTTCGCCTCCGAGATGGCCAATTGCGTCGCCTACAAGGCCGTGCAGATTCACGGAAGCATGGGCTATTCGCGCGAAAGCGACGTCGAGCGCATGTATCGCGACGCCCGCGTCCTCACGATTTACGAAGGAACCAGCGAAATTCAGCGCCTCATCATCGCCCGCGATTTGCTGGGTCGCGGTGACAAGGTACACGGCGAGAAGATCGCCGGCCCTTCTGTTACCGAGGCAAAAGCATGAAACGTTGTCATTCCGAGCCCGCCTTCGGCGCGCCCGGGCGCGAAACAGGGGTCCCCGACACGCGCCCCTCAGCGCGAGCGTATGCTCGCGCGCTAAAAGGAAGTCGCGTGTGTCGGGGTGGTGAAGCGCCACGTCAGGAAAATGTTGGCGCCGACGTTCCTCTCTTTGGCGGGCGAGGAATCCCTCCTCGCTTTTGGCTGCGAGGAACTTTCTCCCGCCGTGTGGCACAGCCACTTGGCTTTGCCGCTGGTTTTGTAGCTCAGGTCGTCCCGGCGGCCCTGGGCGCGAGAGCGCCGTCATTAAAACACGCCGGGAGACCTGAGGCTTTCTCCCGTCGCGTGGCACAGCCACTCTTGGCTGTGCATCCCGGGCGTATTGGGGCCCCCCGGCACGCCTCGGGGCCCAAACTCATCGGATCGTCGAGCCGGAAAAGCGCACCAACAGGATGCGGCTTTTCCGGCATGACAAAGTTGCGCGTGTTGGCGTACAGGCGAGGAATCCGCAGTTTCGTTTTTGTAGCGCCGGCCTTTAGGCCGGCATCGGGAGCCCATTAGAGTGCCGCCAGCAGACCATACTCCCGACAAACGCAAACGCGTCCTGAGCGGCATGCGTCCCACCGGCCGCCTGCACATCGGACATTATTTCGGCGCGCTCCAGAATTGGATTCGCCTGCAAGACGATCCGCAATACGAATGCTTTTACTTCGTTGCCGATTGGCACGCCCTCACCACCGATTACGCCGACACGTCTTTCGTCGCGCAGAACACTATCGAGATCGGCATCGACTGGCTGGCCGCGGGACTCGATCCCGACAAATCCACGCTGTTCGTGCAGTCGCAGGTTCCCGAGCACGCGGAGCTGAATCTGCTGCTGTCCATGATCGCGCCGCTCGGCTGGCTCGAGCGCATTCCCACCTATAAGGAAGCGCTCGACAATATTAAGGACAAGGACCTGCACACTCTCGGGTTCCTTGGGTACCCGGTTTTGCAGACGGCGGATATCGTCATGTACGGCGAGCCGGATACCGACCTCGTCGTCCCCGTCGGCGAAGACCAAAAATCCCACGTCGAACTCGGCCGCGAAATCGTCCGCCGATTTGATAGTTTCTATGGTCTTGATGTGGACCGAAGGCTTTTCCTTAATAAGCAGAACGACCACGCGCTGCGACAGATCATGGCTCACTGCGAGCCTCATTTACCTTCGGATTGGAAATATCCTGTTCAGGAGAGCATCCAAACTTTTCTCATTGCGAAGTGTCGGTCAAGCGCCGCGCAGGATGGCATCAGCAATTTTCTTGAAGCGGTAGGGAAGTTCGGGAATTTCTTCCGCTGGAAATCCGTCCTGCGGGAGCCCGACGTCATGCTCACGCATACGCCCCGCATTCCCGGGCTCGATGGCCGCAAAATGTCCAAGAGCTATGGCAACGCCATCATGCTCAGCGAATCCGACGAGGACATTCGCAAAAAAACCAAAGTGATGGTCACCGACCCGCAGCGCAAGCGCCGCCAGGACCCCGGCAATCCCGATGTCTGCCCCGTTTTCGACTGGCACAAATTGTTTTCGCCTCCTGAAACGCAGGCGTGGGCGGCGCACGGCTGCCGGACGGCGGGAATCGGATGCATTGAGTGCAAAGCGGCCATGGCCGATCATCTGATCAAGTGGATTGAGCCAATCCGCCAGCGCCGCCAGGATTTCGAGAGCGATCCGCAGCAAGTCCTCGAATATCTGGATACAGGCTCAAAGCGCGCGCGCCTGGTGGCGCAGCAAACCATGGACCGCGTCCGCGAAGCCGTCTTCCATTGGAACGAAAAGCGCGCCGAACTCGGCCGCCCCCGCGAGGCCAAGAATGCCCCTGCTGGCCGCTAACTTCTGTTGGAGAAATGTACGGGGTGTCATTCTGAGCGGAGTGGCCGCCGCTTTTGGATCGGCGCGCCTTGCGCGTCGCCGGCCACGGAGTCGAAGAATCTCTCCTGGCTTTCACGAATGCGCGTTGACCACGCTGTTAAAATAGAAAGAAAACGAAGCGCAACGGAAGGCGACCAGTGGAACTATATGCATCAGGCCGGATGGAACTAAAGGCAGGTATGGGCAGGGCAGGGTGAAATGGGTCCTAACTCTTTTAGTTTGATATCGTTGCACAAAGTTATCAGCTAAATGGCTTGTTTTGATATTCTTGCGAAAAAAGTAGGGGGGCACCCCCCCCCAGGGCTCAAGCACTACTTGAAGTATTTTCGGTACCCAGCGCCAAAGGATACTTTTGCCGGCACGTAACACGAATGCTGTCATTCCGAGAAGTCCCCGCGCAGTATGCGGGGCGACGAGGAATCTGCTTTTGCTTTACGTCCTGGGGATTGGCGACGTAGCCTAACTTGGGGGTGATGTGGCTTCTCCATACAAAATTCATCTCGATACTTACGATGGACCGCTCGACCTGCTGCTGGATTTGATCCGCAAGCAGGAGATGGACATCCACAATATCCCCATCGCCCAGATCACCGGCCAGTATCTCGAATATCTGCACAAGCTCGAGAAGCTCGATATCGACGTTTCGGCGGATTTCATTTACATGGCCGCGACGCTGATCCTGATCAAGTCCAAGATGCTTTTGCCTCCGGACCCGCTGGCGGGTCCGGACGAACAGATCGATCCCCGCGCCGAACTGGTCCATCGCCTCGTGGAGCACGAGAAATTCAAGAGCGCGGCGCAGTTGCTCTATCAGAAGCAGCAGCTCGAGGCGCACGTCTGGACGAAGCCGGATCGTTCGCTCTACGAAGGCGAAGATACCCAGGGCGAGCTGGTCGTGTCGCTGGTCGATCTGGTGCGCGTTTTCCAGCAGGTGCTGGAGCGCCGCAAGCAAGTCACCAAGATCGAGCTGCGCCACGATACGTTCACCGTGGAGCACATGATGCAGGTTCTGCGCGGGCAATTGCTCACGTCGGAAGAGGGCATCGAGCTGGTGGGCTTCTTTGAGTCCTGCCCGTCGCGTTCGGCCATGATCTGCGCGCTTTTGGCCGTGCTGGAACTCGTGCGGCTGCAGGCCATCGTGCTGGCGCAGACAGAGATTTTTGGCCCGATCTTCATACGAAAGCATAAGATGTTTGACGTGGTGTTCGCCGGCGGCGAAGTCTCCAGCTCCAGCAAACGCCGAGGCCAATATCGACGAGCAATACTCATGACGATGACCCCGATCGAACTTAAGAGCGCGCTCGAAGCCATCATTTACGTGGCTGACGAGCCCGCTACAGTGGATCAGCTCGCGAGCGTTTTGGGCGAAGAGAAGCACGTTGTGCGTGCGGCGCTCGATGAACTGGTGGCAAGCTATGCGAACGATGAGCGCGGCGTGGAGATTCGCGCCGTCGCGGGCGGCTATCGCGTTTACACCAAGCCGCAGCATCATGATCTGGTCCGCCGATTCATCAAGAGCCTGCGGCCGCCGCTGCGGCTCACCATGCCGGCCCTCGAGACGCTGGCCGTGATCGCCTATAAGCAGCCCGTGACGCAGCCGGAAATTCAGGAGATTCGCGGCGTGAATTGCGCCGGCGTGATCGAGACGTTGCTGGAAAAACGCCTGATCACCACCGCGGGACGCAAGCAGGTGATCGGCCGTCCGATCCTCTATCGCACATCGAAGGATTTTCTGATGCGCTTCGGGCTGGGCGATGTCGACGAATTGCCGAGCCTGAAGGAATTCGAGGCGCTCGCGCGCGAAGCGCTCGGCACCGATGACGGCATCGCCATCGAGGCGGAAGCGCCCGAGGGCGAGCCGCTGGCAGATGTGGCGGCGCCCGAAGCGACCACCGGCGCGGACGCAGCCGAGGTTTCCGGCGAAACGCCTGCGAGCGAGGCGGCACAGGAACAGCAGGAATCCGCGCTGGACTCTGCGCTCGACTCAGCGCGGGAGATTGCTGGCGAAGCGATGGGAACCGTGCTCGGGTCGGACGAAAGCGCGCCGCGCTCCGGCGAGTCGCGCGCTTCCGCATCGGAAATGGGTGCAAACGCAGATTCCGAGGTTCTCGGGGAAAATCAGGGCGAGTCCGCCGACCGCGTGGCCAAAAAGGCCGCCCCTGGTTCGCAGTAATATTCGGACTCTAAAGTGCCAGTGTTGGCACGCGTTGTCATTCTGTGCTGACGGGGCGCACGCCGGTGTTGGGCGCGCTGCGGAGTGAAGCGTCGCTGGCCCCGCCGCTAATTGTCATTCTGAGCGGAGTGGCCGCACGCTTTGAGCAGCGCGCCTTGCGCGCCGGCGGCCGCGCAGTCGAAGAATCTCTCTTATGCTTTCTTGAAAATATGCTCGAACGACTGCAAAAAATTATCGCCCGCGCCGGCATCGCTTCGCGACGCCACGCCGAAGAACTGATCCGCAGCGGCCAGGTGCGCGTTAACGGCGACCGTGGTGACCGAACTCGGCGCAAAAGCCGATCCCGAACGCGACCGCGTCGAAGCCGCGGGCCGCGTCGCGGAACGGCCGAGCGAGCCAAGTTACATTGTCCTGAACAAGCCCATTCATGTTGTCTCCACCATGTCTGATCCCGAGGGCCGCGCAACCTTGCGTCACGTGCTTCGTGGTCTGGCCGGCGGAATTTTTCCCGTGGGCCGTCTCGATTACGCCGCCTCGGGATTGATGCTGCTCACCAGCGATGGCGAGCTTGCCGACCGCATTTTCAAAAATTCCGCGCGCCTGCCTCAGGTTTATTGGCTGAAGGTTGCGGGAAGATTAACCGATGACGAAATGCAGCAGGTTCGCCGCCAGGCGCATGCGCGCATGCGCCGGCTGCGCGCGCCGGGCGCCGCGGGCTCCCAACCGGATAATCCCTGGTACGAGGTGGAACTGAACGATGCGCGCCGGGACTTGCTGCGGCGCGCTCTTTTTTCTCTTGGGCATCCGGTGGAGAAAATGAAGCGTGTGAAGCTGGGGCCGCTGGAGTTGGACGATCTGGCGGACGGCCACTATCGCCGTCTCGAACCGCGAGAAGTTGCGCAACTGCGCAGATTCGTAGAGCAACCGAAAAGTTTCACGCCTGCAACGCCCAAAAAGCGTGCGACTCACCGAGGACGCGGTCACAACAAAAAGCAGAGGCCTGCTGCCAAATGACCGCCTCGGGCCCGGTGGTTCATCCTTCCGATCAGCAGATCAAAGAGCTTCTACAAAAGGCGCACACGATTGCGGTTGTGGGCCTTTCATCCAGCCGTTTCCGCGCAAGTTACGGCGTCTCGCAATACATGCAGTCTGCCGGTTATCGCATCATTCCGGTGAATCCAAACGAGCAGGAAGTGCTGGGCGAAAAATCCTATGCCCGGCTGGAAGACGTTCCGGAAAAGATTGACTTAGTCGATATATTCCGGCGATCGGAATTTGTCCCGGAAATTGTGGACGCCGCGATCCGCGTGGGCGCTCGCGCGATTTGGATGCAGGATGGTGTTGTGAACGAAACCGCCGCGCAACGCGCCCGCGACGCTGGCTTGTTTGTTGTGATGGACGCCTGCATTTTGAGGGAACATCGCCGCCTGATGCGCTAGCTCTGTCGTGATTCTGAACTGCGGACGCGAGCTGTCATTCTGAGCGAAGTGTCCGCGCGCTTGTTTTTTCGGACCGCTTTTCGGTCCGGCGCGGACACGAAGTCGAAGAATCTCTCCGTAAGCTTTTCTTTGGACATCAGGAGAAATCCTTCGCTTGCGTTCAGGATGACAGCGTATTCAGCAGGCTGCGCCTAGCGCTGGTCTGTGTTGGGCGCTTGGCGGGATTTGATTCTGCGAATCTCTTCCATACGCGCGCGCAAACGCTGCTCGAGCCCTTCGTCAGTGGGCCGGTAATACTGGTGTCCTGCGAGACTCGGCGGCAAGCAATCCATATCCGCGACCTTGTCTTCCACGTCGTGCGCGTACTCGTAACCGCGACCATAGCCTTGGTTTTTCATGAGTGGAGTAACGGCGTTGCGCAGATGTAGCGGGACAGGTTCCGACGAGGTCTTCTGTAGATCCTGCTGCACTTCTCCGTAGCCGGTATAAAGCGCGTTCGACTTGGGAGCGAGCGCCAGATACACAGCGGCTTGCGCCAGCGCCAGATTGCCTTCCGGCACGCCGACAAAATCCGCTGCCTGCATGGCAGCAACTGCGATTCCCAGCGCCGCGGGATCGGCAAGCCCGATATCTTCGCTGGCCATGCGCACCAGGCGCCGCGCGACATACAGCGGATCTTCACCCGATTCAAGCATGCGCGCCAGCCAGTAAAGCGCAGCGTCAGCATCGGAATTGCGCACCGACTTGTGCAGAGCGGAGATCAGGTTGTAGTGCTCTTCGCCGGATTTGTCGTAGAGCAGGAATTTGCGTTGCAGCGCAGTGGAAAGCAGTTCCTCATTAAGCGAGCGTGTGCCGTCGGCGCCGGGCGTGGCGGCGCGCACCAGAGCTTCGAGCGTGTTATACGCGGCGCGAGCATCGCCATTGGCAAACGTGGCGATGCGTTCGAGCACGCCTTCGCTGGCCTCAATCTTTTGAGCACCGTAACCGCGTTCCTTATCCGAAAGCGCGCGGCGCAGCAGGCCGACAATTTCCCGATTCGTCAGAGCCTGTAGCGTGTAGACGCGAGTGCGCGAAAGCAGCGGCGCGATCACTTCAAACGAAGGATTCTCCGTAGTCGCGCCGATGAAAGTGATGTTTCCAGCTTCGACATGGGGAAGAAAAGCGTCTTGCTGCGCCTTGTTGAATCGATGCACTTCGTCGACAAACACGATGGTGCGCCGGCCGGTGCGCCGCGTGTGTTCGGCAGCGGCCATCACGTCTTTGATCTCGCGAATGCCGCTCATTACCGCGCTGAAGGATACAAATTCGGAATGCGTGCGCCGCGCGATCAGGCGCGCGAGCGTGGTTTTGCCGCAGCCAGGAGGTCCCCAGAGAATCATCGAGCCGAGATCGTCGGTTTCGATGGCCGTGCGCAGCGGTTTTCCCGGGCCAAGCAGCGCCTGCTGCCCCGTAAATTCCTCGAGCGCTCGCGGACGCATGCGTTCAGCGAGCGGCGCGCTGGCGGCTGCGACTTCGGCTTCCACTTTGGCGAAAAGGCTCATAGCAGGCTTACTTCATTACATTAAGGATAACCGTTCCGCGGCGAATCCGTTCGCTGTAGCACAGGCACTCCTGCCTGTGCCACCTAACGGCTCCGCTTATCAGCGAAGCCCGCGCTGGCGGGCGGCCTCATATAAAAGGATGCTGCCGGCAACGCCCGCGTTCAGCGATTCGGCGGGCAAATCCTCCTGTTGCGCCGCATTGGGATGCAGCGCACGAGCCGCTTGCGGAATGCGCACGATTGCGTCCGCCGAGCGCACGAGGTCTGCAGGCAAGCCCGCGCCTTCGTTCCCGATCAGCAGTGCAGCGGGCCCGCGCCAATCGATTTCCCACGGAGCCATCGGTTTCTTATCCGTCTCATTCGCAGCGCCATCCGAAAGTTCCTCCGGACACGCTGCGTAGACGCGCACTCCCGCGACCCGCAGTTGCGCGAGCAGCACCGGCGCGGAGATTCCTCGCAGAACGGGGAGGCGCAAAGCGGCGCCGGCCGAGGCGCGCAGCGCCTTTGGCGCAAAAGGATTGGAGGTTCCGATGCCGCTTGCGGCACATGCCGCTATGCCAGTCGCGCCGAGGGCCTCCGCGGTGCGCACGAGCGTGCCCACATTCCCGGGATCCTGCACGCCCGCAAGAACGAGAATCAGTGGATCGCCGCCAACAAGATCGTCGAAAACCGCGGCGCGCGGGCGCACCAGCGCGGCCACGCCTTGCGGAGTTTCGGTTCCGCTGGCGGAAGTGAAGAGGCGATCGGTGGTGCGCAGCAGGCGCGCTTCGGGAGGAATCCAGGGCGCGAGGCGCGAGATGTGCTTCGCGCCGGTCTCGCTGAAAAGAACCGCGACGATCTCGACGCCCGAGCGCAGCGCCGTCTCTACCAGCCGCGCGCCCTCGACGCCGGCGATTTCGCCCTCGATCTGACCCGATTCGCCGCGATGCCCAACGGCATCGCCGGCGAGGGCGGCGCGAAAGCGCTTCAGCCAGCGGTTTTCACGGCTCTCGATGGATTCGGAAAGGCGTGGCTGCGCCGCGCGGCCGGAACGCATTTCGACCCTGCGCTTCATGCAGCGAGAGTAACAAAGGCATATGCGGCGGTAAAGCCGCCGATCCGATCAGGATCGGCGGCCCGTCCAGCGCGAAAACGCTGTCTGCAGGATGTGCTTTTCGTGCTAAGAAGGTCGAACAGGAGCGAGGGACCTCTCTTGGTTTAAGGAGATCGCTAATTCATCCAGCCGAGTAAGAAGGCGTGGGAGAGATTCTTCGCTGCATGGCCGCGCGGTCCAAAAACAGGACCGAGGAATGCGCGGCCATTTCGCTCAGAATGACAACGCCTGCGGTGTTTTCGGCGTTGCGCTGGGAATGGACAGACGAGCTACGAGAAGAGGCGGGAGCGCAGCCCAGTCAAGGCCAGATGCCCGGCGGGAGAATCGGCGATTCCTTTGAGGCCAAAAATCAGCGCGATGAGCAGGCAGTGGAGTTCGGCGCGCACGGCCTTAGACGAAAACTCATTCCAGAAGACGATGCGCTGGAGTCCGTTGATACGCGGGAACCAGCGCGGCACTTCGCGCAAATAGCGTTCGTACGGCCCGCCGTAAAGTTCCTTTAGCCAGCCTTCTTCATATCGGACAACTGCCGAATACACGGCGAAGCACCACAGCAACATAAAGGGAGCGAGCCACGGTAGTCTTGCGAAGCAGGTTGCACTCGCGCAGATGAGCGAATTGCCGATGTAAAGCGGATTGCGCACGAGCTGATACGGCCCGGCGACGGTGAATTCGAGCGGCACCTTCAGCCGGTGATGAATATAGGACTGCGCCCAGATGCGCAGCGCCATGCCGGCAAATAGCAGGGCAAGTCCCGCGCCCCAGGTGAGCGCCGGGTTGCTGACTTCGCCGCGCCTCCAGAAGAGCACCAAAAGCAACGGAGCGTGCGCGAGTACGCCGCGATTCCGGAAAATCCATTTCCCAGATGCCATGGGCTCAGTTTAATTCAGTGCAGGGAACATACGAAGCGGAAAAGCGCGGAATCGTTTCCATCAACCTCGCCTGCTGCAGTGGAGTTCATACGCTGCGGGCAATATGCGTTGCGGACAAGTTACGCCGTGGAAACTACCGTGCGGTAACTGTGCTGGGCTTCGGCGCAGCGTCTTAGGAATTGAGGAACCGCTCGGTTATGCCTAGGCGCTCATGCGAGCGGCGGACAACTTCATGTACTCGTCGCGGCACTGCAGCGAGCACAGATGGATCGCGCCCAGTTCCATCACGCGGCGGTCGTCCCAATGATCGAGCAGGCGAATGGAGCGCTGTACGGATCTGGGGGTTTCCGTCTCCAGGTCATAGCCTAGGATCCACTCGATCGTGGCGGGGAGCTTTTCCGGTTTTACAGCGCCACAATTGTCACAAGTAATCTTAACCATGCCGGGTCTCCTTGAGGTCTTTCTCATGAGATGCGGAATCAGGTGAGACCGGCAAAGCGAAAAACTAATGCGCCGTGAGCAGACGCTTCAGTGCGGGAATCAACTCGGTTCCGGCGCAGGATTTGCAGATAAATCCGTGCGCGCCCAGCAGCCGGACTGCTGCCTCGGCCTCGGGAGTGCAATCCTGAACGGTGAGGAATAGGATCTTGGTCGCCGGAGCGATGCGGCGTATCTCGAACGCGGCCGCGATGCCGTTCATCACCGGCATGTTGATGTCCAGAAGCACCAGTTCCGGAGCCAGCGCCTTTACTTTATCGACGGCCTGCTGGCCGTCTTCGGCTTCGCCGCAGATGGACAGGGCATTGGCGCTCAAGAGGTTGCGCACGGTATGGCGCGCGATGTGATGATCGTCGACGAGCAGGATTCCTGGCATAAGTCACCGTGAGCTTGCGTACCTGAAGGCTAGCGCGTTCCATCGTGCTACCTGCCGGATCCCAGTTCCATACAGGGATAACTGTAGCGATGTTCAAAAGTGAACAGCGCGTATCGCTGGGTGTGGGACTGCACGGAATGAACGAGCGCGACCGCCCACTTGGTGGTGAACTGAAGTTGTCGTCGAGCGATAAGGGCATGACCGTCCGGGCCATCATCCCCACTGCGGGCTCAAGCAGTACCTCCACTCAAGCTGGATATTAAAGATCGAGTAGCCTCATTTTGCCTGCTGGCGCGCAAGGTGCCGTCTTAATAGTTCCTGCTCTAAGATGGGAGCAATAAAGAAACCGCTTATCTTCAAGTTTTGAAGCACGACTGGGAAATCAGTTATGAGCTTCATCGTGTCAGCACGCTCCAGGATTCCCAGTGTTCCCGAAAGTGGTAGATTTCGGCTCAGCGCGACGTTTCGTCCCGTTTGTTCATCCATGAGCAGCACATCCACCCGCAGTGCTTCCGCCAGCAGAATGGCTTCCCGTTCGCCCCGATGCAACAATGCCGGAAAAGTACTTGTGTGGCTTGGCTGAACGCTGCGCATCTCAAACCACTCGGGCAATGATGAAACAGCGCGGCGCACAGCTTCAGGCGTCCTTGCATCCGTCAATTCCTCATGCACAGCCACGGGCACAAAGACCTTCTCAAACAGTTTCCCGAGTAGATGCTCTTGATTGATTGCGATCAGGTAACGTAGGGGCGTGGTGTTGGAGACAGCCTTCATCCCGCGGGCATGTTAACGCGCGTTGCGGCGGGAAGCACTCTCGAACAGTGCTGCCTCTCGATCCAGATCCTCTTCTCTGATCGGAGAGAGCGAAACTTGGTGCCGGCCCAGAAAGTCTTCCGTTTCAACGCGGGACAACCCAAGCATTTCGGAAACCTGGAAGAGGGTTAGAGTGTGCTCGCGGTATCCCTCTAAAGCGAGAGCCTCCAAGGCAACGCGGGACACGTCGTTACCTGCGGCGGAGAACCGCTGGGCGATATCGTCTGGAATCTGAAGCTTGACTTCCATAGCTAGGAGTTTAGCACGAGGTCGCGGTACCTACGTGGGGGATGGTCGATTCTTTTCCCAATAAGATTTATCGGCGGAAGCGGCCGAATCTGCCGTAGCCGGGTCCCCAAACTCCCACGCCCCAGCCAATGTAAGGACCAAAATAGGGCCCGGGATAGCAGCCTCCCCAAGGGCCGCACCCGTCATAGTAATACGGAGAGGCGGATAACCGGGACCGGGCGAGCGCCGGCGCGGAGCATTGCTGTAGGCGTCCTGATCTTTGTAGTCGGCTTGCGTAACGGGCTGGAATGCCACCGCCCCTTTTTCGGTAGAGATTTCAAGCGGTGCTGCCAGGCGGAAGGTGAGTAACGTTTCCGGGGCTACCGTCGTGGGCCGCCCGCGCGTATACATGATGGCCGCAATTCCGGCTGTGGCGCCCAGCCCGGCGCCGATTGCAGCGCCCGTTCCGCCGCCTACTGCCGCTCCCACGATTGTGCCAAGCACTGTCGTGGTTCCCACCGTCGCCACATTACGCTCCGTAGATCCCGGATAGCTGGAGCGGGGCGAGGGCGCAGTCTGCTGCATCTCCGTGCTCACCGGAATCTGCTCTCCGTCCACCAGTGTGAGTTCTGTGATCTCCAAGCCCAACTTCGAGACGCCATTGCCGTCGCTGGCCTTTTGCGCCACGTCCACGCGGCCGATCACGGTTTGGCCTCGCCGTGCCACTACCCAGCCGTGGGCAACGATGGGCTGATCCAGAACGGCACTGAATGTGTTCCCCGCATGGTTGCGATCGCTCGAGAGCCATTGGTTGACACGCACCGAAATGAGCGCGCCTGCCGGCACGGTGAGCCTCGCAGGCAGATTGGGAGCGGGCTGAGCGGGAGCGGTCTGCGGTTCTTGTGGTGCGGGCTGTGCCGGCCCGGCATCACCGGAGTTTTGCTGGTCCTGCGGCTGCGGATCGGGTTGCTGTGCATCCTGTTGCTCTGCTGGCGTGGGCTCGCTGGAGGTGGCAGGCTGATCCGGCGGCGCCGCAGGAGAAGAAGACTGATTTTGCCCGGCCCCCGCCGGCAGGGCAGCCATACAAAAAGCCAACAGGAAAACGCCAACCGCCTTCATGCGCATCGCCCTTCTCCCATAAAGTCGTCCTACAGCTGATTCATCGATGCGATGGCTATTCCAGTGTTTTGAGTTGCCCGTAGCAAATGGCAGGCCGCGAATGAGTACATCGCGTTCACGAGAATCAGCTACGCCGAAAATTACTGGCATTTGTTGGGGGGACGCGAATTATCGTTTCTCGCCGGCCAGCCTGCGGTAAAAGCGGATGGGAATTGCGCCCGCGATCGCGGCCACAATTACGGAGCCCAGAAACGCCTCTGCGGGAGGATGATCCAGAACATCGAGCAGCACATAAGCCATGCCCAGGTAGATCGCTTCCATTACCACGATGCGGCAAACGGTTACACGCCTGGTTTGGGCGCGAGGCCGCAGCAAGAGGAGCAGCAGCGCGATCAGTGCGGCGCCAAACAGCAGCGGAATCCATTCGGGCGACATATTTCTGATCCGTCCTTACATAATACTTGTCATGTTGCGAAGCAGCGCTCCCCTATCACTACACTGCCTCTACGGTATGTTCCTTATTGAACAGCGCCGCCACAGTTTAGTATTTGACCCTGGGCTACTATGACAAGACCCCAAAACGTCCAGCCGAAGTTCCTCGATCTCAATAGGTAACGTGCCGATTGAAAAAAAACAAGGAGGGCCCCTCGAAGTCCGCGACTGACGCCCGCGAGGCGGGAGAGCCTCTTCGCCTGCTTTTTGTCGATGACGAAGACAATATTCGCCTCACCTTGCCGCTCCTGCTCGAGAAGCACGGATTCGAAGTGACTACGGTGCCTGGGGTGGCCGATGCGCTAGTGCAGATCAGCGCCGTCAGCTTTGATGTTCTGCTGACGGACTTGAATATTCACAGCGAGGGCGATGGGTTTCTGGTCATCACGGCGATGCGCCGCGCGCAGCCCAGCTGCAAAAACTTCATCCTCACCGGCTATCCCGGGTTGGAGAATACGATTCGTGCCGTCCAGAGTCAGGTGGACGATTTCTTTACCAAGCCTGCGGATATCGAGGAACTGGTCGCCAAGATCAAGGCCCGCCTTTTCGCTCCCGCCGGGAAGCCGGTCAGGCTAGCGCCGGTTCTAATGGAAAACGAACGCGAGATCACGGCAAAAATTCTGGAGGCCATCAAGGCCGACGCCATATTGAAAAAAGCGCGCCTCGACGATCGCCGGCGTGTCGATCATCTTCCCAAGATCTTTCAGTCTGTGATCGACCGCCTCATGCATGAGGGCCGCCCATTTAGCGCGCGCCAATTGCAATTTGCGGCACGTCACGGAAAACGGCGGAAGAAAGACGGTTACACTATCGCGATGCTCGTGCGCGAATTCCAACTGATTGGAGAGACCGTCTCGGCCCTGCTCGGCACCGACATTCTGCCGCTTGGGGTCGTGGAGCTCAATTCGGATTTGAAGTTGTTGATCCAGAGCGTGAACAAATTCACGCTTGTATCCTTGGAAGCTTACTCTCGCCGGAAGTGACGTCCTGGCGAATATCAAGGCTTCTTGACAGGATCAGAGGAGAGGTAAACTGCACAGCGACGCAATGAGAGAAACTCCTGCCGCGATTCTTTGCATCGATGACGAAGAGCCAGCACTCATTCTTCGCCGGCTGGTACTGGAAAATGCGGGATATCGCGTTTTCACGGCCCTGACGGGGAAACAGGGCATTGAGCTCTTTCGCCACCAGCCCATAGAGGTGGTGATCCTCGATTACTGGATGGCGGATATGGACGGCCTGGATGTCGCCGAGCAACTTAAAGCGCTCAGTCCCAAGACGCCAATCATTATGCTCTCCGGCTACACTTCAATCCTCGACGAGGGACTTGGCAGAGTCGACCTGTGGCTGCGCAAGGGCGAAGGCGATCCTGAGCAGTTGCTTGCGGCCGTAGTGCAAGCGCTGAACAGCCGTCAGCAGCCGTGAGTTCCGCTAAACCCTGACGACGAGTTTCTGAATCGTGGAAATCAGGAGGCTTGCTGGAGATGACTTCGGCACCAGCGCGGAAACACCCAGCAACTTCGCCGCAGTAAAGGCTTCGGGCGAATCGTTGATGGTGAAAAACACGATTTTCGCGTAAGGCGCCATCCGCCGGATGGCATAAGCGGTTTGCACGCCGTCCATTTCCGGCATCCCCATATCCAGCAGCACGATGTCCGGTTCGAGGGCGCGTACCTTTTCGATAGCCTGCCTGCCGTTCTCGGCCTCTCCGCAAACGATGGCGACTCCCTGACCCAGATCATTTACGACGGAGCGTGCCGTTCTGCGGGCGGCAGGGTGATCGTCGACGAGCAGAATTCGGGCTGGTATGTTCAAGCTAAATTCCCTCAGTGGGGCGGGTCAGCGAGGGGCTCCCAAAGGGTAGGTGTTTGGGGAAGCAGCGCGTTCGCCCAAGTATAACTATCGGACCGGAGCTCGTACTAGACAATACGGTACATACCTGAAACCGGGTAGTGAGACCTACGTGTGGTCAGCTTTACGCGTCGATAGGTTTACGGATGTGATCCCTTTGGTCCACCTCGAATTGCGCTAAGTTCCGCTAAATCAGCATCGCGACGCTTTTCGCGCCACTTTTTGTCTCGCACAGAGGCTCCAGAATGCAACTTGCCCCCGTACGGGGCAAAGGTGCGCTCCTTTACGGAATGCGTTGTATTGCCGCATTCCGCTGCGTGAAGTTAACTGCCATTATGAGTCAGAAGCATTCGAGCCCGAATGGATCCACGCGCCCGAATCGTTCCAGCCCTGGAGGATCGACTCCGGCAAACCAACAACACCTCCAAGGCGTTGCCCGCCTGGTGAACCCGCGCAAAAATGACCCAGAAATCGTCGCACGAGAAGAGGAGCCGGGCGAGAGCGATTACCTGGGCCGCTTGCTGCATGTCGCTGACGAGGCACTGCACCGCGTTAAGCGCGGTGGGGAACATCGCAAGCGTCGCCGCGTCAACTGATACGATTGCAAAGTTCTCTGCTGCAATTTTTTCATCTGCGCAAACGTCTCTATTCAATCTATTCAAATCGATCGAACAAGAGTTCCTCTTTAAGCTGCTAGAATGCTCGGCAGGAGGACCTCACATGGGTACGGCTGCCGGTCCCGGCACCGGCTTTCTCGAGCCGACATTCAAGCGCTCGGCCCGAATCTGGTGGGCATGGGTTTGGCGATCAGTGGTTTTCGGCGGAGCGGCAGGGCTTTTCGGCAGTCTGGTTCTAAGTCTTAGTGGGATCCTGGATCGAATTTCCGAGAAAGCCGGACAGTATCTGGGCGTTGGAATGGGCATAGCTCTCGCGATTCCTGTGGGTATCTGGGTCTTTCAGATGGTCCTGGAAAAAGATTTTGGCGAATTTCGCATTCGTCTGGTGCCCAAAGCTCGGATTGCACCGCTTGTCTCCAGTGATGAACCCCGGTAAAGCGACTCCCGAAATGCTCGCCTCCCGATGGACCCGTAGCTAGAAGGGAACCGCGGATCCGCCACATACACGAAGCGACGATGTAGAATGAGTTCACGAGCGCCCCATGCGCATTCTCCTGGTAGAAGACGACCCGCGAATCTCTAATTTCGTCGCGAAAGGCTTGCGCGAACAGGCCTATGCCGTGGATGTGGCCGCGAATGGGGAGGACGCACTCTATCAGGCGTCCATCAACCCTTACGATCTGGCCATTCTCGACGTGATGATTCCCGCGCCGGATGGCTTCGAGGTTTGCCGGCGGCTGCGCCAGTCCGGTTTGCGCTTTCCCATTCTGATGCTTACCGCCCGAGACGCTACGGACGACCGTGTGCAGGGCCTCGACACGGGAGCCGACGACTATCTCACCAAGCCCTTTGAATTTCGCGAGTTGCTGGCGCGGCTGCGCGCTCTTTTACGGCGTTCCGGAGAACTGCGGCCTCACCGGATTGCAGTCGAGGACCTCGTGCTGGACACTGCGGCGCAGACGGCGGCGCGCGGCGGCAAACAAATTCCGCTCACGACAAAAGAGTACGCGCTGCTCGAATATCTGGCGCGCAACGCGGGCCGCGTGGTCGGGCGCGAAGAAATTTCCGAACATGTCTGGGACGAAAGCTTCGATTCATTCACCAATACGATCGAGGTATATATAAATCGATTGCGACGCAAAATCGATGAGCCCCCGGCCAAGCCGCTGATCCACACGCGCCGTGGCGCCGGATACATGCTGGGTGACGCGGCGCCGGGCCAAGTTACCGCCGCGAGCGAGGCCGCAACGCCAGACGAAAAGGCCAAAGCGGGCCAGCTCAATCCGGGGGCAAATCCGCGGGCGGCAGGGAAGAAGCATGTTTGATTCGGTCCGCATTCGGCTGACGCTGTGGTATACGGGCGTGCTCGCTCTCGTTCTCATTTGCCTTGCGGCCGGCACCTATTGGCTGGTCGAGCGCACCACTGAGCGGCGCACCTTCATATCGCTGGCGGAAATTTCCCAGGGTTTCCTCACCACGCTGCAATCGGAATACAAAGATCAACTGAACGAGAAGGCTCCCGACCCTCTCCGCGCGGCAGCTGAGGAGTCCGTGCAGGAATTCCGGCTGCGTGATCACCGTTTTGCGGTGCTCGATTCCGCCGGTAACGTGCTGGCGGAAGATCAGGCGCTGCCTGCGCCACGCCAGGCATCCGGAGCCGCTTCGCAGCCCGAAATCCCAGGCGACGTTCTGCGCAATCTGGTCGCGGGCACCGCCGAAGCGCCGCGCCGGTTGCAAGACCTCACGCTGGGCGGCGAGCATTTTCGTGCGCGCGTAACCGAGGGCGAAGTGGGAAGCTCCCCCGTCACGGTTGTGGTTATGGAATCGCTCGAACGCGAGGACGAACTGCTGGAAGACATTCGCACGGCGCTGCTGTGGGTGATTCCCGTTACGCTGGTGATTGCCAGCCTTGGCGGCTACTTCCTGGCGCGCAAGAGCCTCAGACCCGTCGTGGCCATGAGCGAAAAAGCGGGACGCATAGGCGCCAGGAATTTGCACGAGCGCCTGCCGGTGGAAAATGCGCGTGATGAGCTTGGCTATCTCGCGAGCACGTTCAACAGCCTGCTCGAGCGCCTCGAACGTTCGTTCGAGCAGCAGCGGCGCTTCATGGCCGACGCGTCGCACGAACTGCGTTCGCCCGTGGCTATTATTCGCGGCGAAGCCGAAGTCGCGCTTTCGCAGCCGCGCCAGCCGGAGGAATATCGGGAATCGCTGGCCATCGCGCTCGACGAAGCTCGGCGCCTCTCGCAAATCGTGGACGATCTCTTTACGCTGGCGCGCGCCGATGCCGGCGAATACCCGCTCCGTCCGCGCGATTTTTATCTCGAGGAACTAGCCTCCGATTGCGTGCGCGCGGCGCGCAGCATCGCTGCGGCGCGGGGAATCACGCTGAGCTACGAGCCCGATGGCGAGATGCCCATCCATGCCGACGAGGCTCTGGTTCGCCGGCTGGCCATGAATCTGCTCGATAACGCTATCAAGTACACGCCCGAAGGCGGGAAGATCAACGTCGCCTTGCCAACGCGCAGGCGGCGAATATTCGCTCACCGTGCGGGATAGCGGGCCTGGCATTCCGGCTGAAGCGCGGGAGAAGATTTTCGAGCGATTCTTCCGGCTCGATCCGGCACGCACCCGTTCGGGCCGCGAGAATTCCGGCGCGCCTGCCACGGCGGGCGCTGGCTTGGGGCTGGCGATCGCGCGGTGGATCGCCGAGGCACATCAGGGCCGCCTCGTGCTTGTGCAGTCGGACTCCTCTGGCAGCACATTTGCGGCATTCCTGCCTGCGAACGGTGCCAGGGCCGCAGCCAAAGCGCGCGCCCACCACGGCGGAGAAAAGCGCGTCTCTAAGCTGACTCGCCCATGTACACTAATTGTGTACAAAGGGGCGATATGGCTAAGAAAACTCTGATGCGACCCCACTCCGTGCGCGTCAACCGCTCAGATCTGTGCCAAAAGCAGCGCGAGACCCTTAACCAGGCCAAACAGAACACCGTGGTTGTCATTTCTGCCCGCGACCCCGAAGACGAGAAACTTCTAGTAGATAAAAAGTATTTCGATGAATTGGTTCGAAGGATGCATTCGCTTGCGGAGACCATCGAAATTATGGCCGATCAAAAGCTTTTCGCCCAAATCCTCGGCGCCGCGTCGACTTTGCGGCAAGATGCCAAGCGCGGTAAATTGCATTCCTTCGAGGAGCTCCTTAAGAGCGACTGAGAAAAATCTCCTTGTACCGCTCAGATTCACTTCCCATGTCTTCGAAGATCCCGAGCGCCTGCCGAAGGATATATACTCTCGCTCGATTTCGGGCGAATCCACCGACGAATAGTTGTTTCACTTGCGTGGGCTTATTAATCGTGTGTTTATCTTGGATTTTGCTACTCTAGCCCTCAGATCGCACTGGATTAAGTCGTCGGACCCCCACCCAGAGTTGTAGGCGTTGTTCCTGCCATTAAGGAGGTGGATTGTGAAAGGCAAATTCGCAACAGCTCTTGTTCTGGTCCTCGCTATTTCGATTCTTTCCCTGCCGCTGCTCGCGCACCACGGCAACGCGGTGTACGACGATACGAAGACCATTACTCTCAAGGGGACCGTCACGCAATGGGTGTGGGCCAATCCTCATTGCATCCTTCACCTCGACGTTACAGATGACAGCGGGCAAGTGGTGTCGTGGATTGTGGAGACGGAGAATCCGACGTCGATGTTCAACATCGGCTGGAGCAAAACATCCTTCAAGCCTGGCGATCAAGTGATTGTCACCGCCCTGCAGGTCAAGAATGGCAAGCCTATCGGGCGCATCGTAGACGCCCTGCTGCCCAGCGGCCAAAAGCTGGTCGGAAAGGCGCGGCTTAATTCGAACGATTCCAGTAAGTGAGGCGCCTGGGGCGCGGCCATTGCGTCTGAGTGGACCGCGGCGCGCCGTTACACGGTATCGAATCCGGGAATTGAATCGAGATTGGACCAAAGGATGGAGCTAGCGATGGCAAGCGTTCGCACTACGTCGATGGGCTTTGTGGCTGCAATGGCCGTGGTGACAGTCTTCACGTTCTCGCCGCTAATCCGCGCTCAAAACACGCCGCAATCGGGAACCAAACAATCAGGAGCAAAATCGCAAAGAGCGAGTAAAGATCAGCAGGCGGCTCCTGACCATATTTACCCCGAGCCTGTCGACTATTGGAAACAGACCGGCACCGTGCCCGCGAAGCGTGGGCAAACGAAGGGAGGCCCTGCTCCGCGTCATGACATCTCCGGCGTATGGGACCCGGGCGAAGTTGGAATCCAAATCTTCGGCGCAGGCGCGATGCCCGCGGATGGCAAGCCTGAACATGCCTTGCCGTTCACTCCCGCGGGTCTGGAGGCGTTGAACCGCAACAAGCCGAACGGGGGTAATGGAAGCGCTTCGCTGACGGAGAACAACGACCCCGTCTTCATCTGCGACCCCCAGGGAACGCCTCGCGAAGATCTGTATGAGATGAGGACGACACAAATCGTCCAGACGCCGCTCAAGATCTACTTCATGTATACATTTGGCAGGGTCTGGCGCGTCATTTGGACGGATGGCCGCACGCTCCCCAAGGATCCCGAGCCCCGCTGGTATGGCTACTCGGTCGGCAAATGGGTGGACGATACCACGCTCATCGTCGAGACGAACGGGTTGGATGAAAGAACGTGGCTCGATCGGGCAGGTCGCCCACATAGTGCCGATCTGCGCGTGGAGGAGCGGTTTCACCGCGTCGATCACGACCACCTGGAGCTCAGCGTCACGATCAATGACCCTCAGATGTATACCAAACCCTGGGTTGCGCTGGATAAGACGCGTTTCGAATTGCAGCCGGACGATTTCGATGTGCGCGAGATGATTTGCGCGCCTTCGGAGTATCAGGGATACGAGAAAGAGGTCGGCGATCCCGCCAGCGCCAAATAGTCTTCGGGCCACCGCATAAGCCAAAGCCCACAAGTCAAACTAAGCCCGGCGCAATCTGTTCGTTCCCGGAAATTCCGTAGCAACCTCAACAATTTGCCGCACCCCGCCCCTGTTAATCGTGCGTTTATCTCCGCATCTGTACTCTGGCCGCAGATCGAACGGGGCTGACGCTCCGATAGGGTCGACTGCAGGAGCGGCCCGCGATTCAGAGCGTCAGCCAATAAAAAGGAGAAAGCCCATGAAAAGAGCCAAAATATTCGCAGCAGTGATTTACGGAATGCTGGCAATAGGGACGATAGCGTTTGTGCATTATCCCGAATTGGAGGCGCGCGAAATGCACGCCAAGATCGGGGCAGAGCAGGCGCGTGAGGCGGCGCTGCGGGCCGTCCCAGGCGCGGTCAAGGAGAGTGATTTGGAGACCGAACACGGCCGGCTGATCTATTCCTTCGAAATCAAGCGGTCTGGCGAGCGCGGCATCACTGAAGTAAACGTGAGCGCGATGGATGGTTCGATCGTGGATATCCACCGCGAGCACGCCGGCAAAGGCCGCAAAGGGGAGCAGCACGCTCAGTTGAATACCGAGTCCGCCAGTCACCGAAATGATCTGTGATCATTGGCTGCGGTCCACAACGTTCACGGCCGGCGCCTTCGTAATTGCATGGTGCCTTCGCGCCGGGCGCCGCGCCCTGAACACAACCGGGTCGTCGCTGCATACGGACCCTCAAGCCAAGCATCGCTGCTAACAATCCTTCCCTGAGCATTACACATCGACGCTCTCGGATATAATCCCTCCGCCATTTCTTCGTCATTTTTTAGTCGTTCTATGAGGGGCCGGTGAGTTATAGCCACGTTACCTGGGAAGAGTCCGCATGCTTGTAAACGAATGGATCGACATACACGCTCATTTCTATCCCCCTGAAACGGCCGCCCAGCGCGAGGCGCGCATGGCCGCAATGAAGCAGGCGGGTTGGGTGGTTTCGGAGCCTTTTTGCTGGGATCCGCAACGCATCCTCAACTACATGGACCGAGCCGGCATTGCCATGCAGATGCTGAGCAATATCCCGAAAAATGTGCCCGCGCTGCGAGCTTCGAACGATTACGCAGCGTCGCTCGTTCGCGAACATCCCACCCGCTTCGGCTTGATGACTGCTTTGCCCACCGACAGCCCCGACGACGCACTCGCGGAGATCGACCGCGCCTATGGCGACTTGCACACCGATGGTTTCGCGGTGACCTGCTGCTACAACGGCGTTTACCTGAGCGACGCGCGTCTCGATCCGGTGTGGCAAGAATTGGATCGCCGCGGCGCCGTCGTGTTTGCGCATCCGGACGCGTATGCTCCCGCGTCCATGGGCCGCCCCTGTGCGCTCGTCGAAGTGGCCTTCGAGACGGCCCGCACCGTAATCGACATGCTGTATGCGGGAACATTCCGCAAATTCCCGAACATCAAGTTTGTGCTGGCGCATTGTGGCGGAGCGCTCCCGGCACTCTCCGGCAGGCTTCTGATTCTCGGCCACGAAAGCTGGGTGCCGAATCCCAATCGCGTGACTCCTACCGAGTTTCGAGCGCATCTGCGTCGTCTCTATCTGGACACTGCGGCAACTTGCCCCACCACGCTCGGGCCGGCGCTGGCCATGACCACCCACGATCATCTGGTGTACGGCTCGGATTGCGGCGTGCCCTGCACGACCGATGCGACGATGCAGGTCAATCTGGAGGCGCTGCTCAGCTATGCCGGCCTCACGCGAGAGCAGATCGACGATATCGGCTACAATGGCCTTCGCCTGTTTCCCTCCGCGGCCGAGCGCATAAGGAAGGGCGACAGGCAAAGCCGTACGCGCGCCGCGACGTAAGCGAAAATTCGCGAAAACACAGCTGCATAAGGCGCAAAGGCGTGGAACCGCGAATTGAAAACGCTCTCAGCGCATCGCGATCTCTGCTATTTGTTCGGCAATGTCGGGCACATCGCCATTCGAGGAGTTCGTCAGGACGATCGCAGTGACCTGCCGGCTGGGCACACGCAGGATGTGTGTGGCATACCCCGACCAGCCTCCGCTGTGCTCAACGTCCTTCACGCCGTGCAATGAGCTGATGAACCAGCCAAATCCGTAAGAGCTTGGGCGCGCCAGCAGGTCCGTCCGGATTTCTTTGCCATCATTCGTGTGGCCGGGAGTAGATGCCATTTCGAGCGTTGAGCGGCTCACCAGCCGCTCGGTATACAGGGCCTGATCCCACTTGTAGAGATCGTTAATTGTGCTGTAGATCCCATCCTCGCCGTAAACGGCGTTTTCAGGACTGTAGGTAACGTCCCGCCACTTGCCGTCGCGTTTCGCATATCCCAGCGCCAGCCGTGGCACCCTCTGCTTGCGCTCATCTACGACTAAAGTGTCATGCATGCCGAGCGGATCGACAATCGTCTCCTTCAGAAATTCGGCGTAGCGCTCACCTGTAATGCGTTCGACGATCTGGCCGAGCACGACGTAGGCGGAATCGCTGTATTCGAACTTTTCGCCCGGAGTGAAGCGCAGTTTCTCCTGGCGGCTGAGAATTTGCAGCACTTCCGCAGCGGTCAGTTCGTGCGCGGCGGGCGGGCTCTTGGACGACCGAAAATAGTTTTCGTCCAGCTTCACCCCCAGAATGTCGTCGTACTGAGCAAGGCCAGCGGTGTGATTCAGCAGGTTGCGAATGGTGATGGTCCGCGCATAAGCCGGAAACTCCGGGCAAAATTTGGCGAGCGTATCGTCAAATTGGAGCTTGTGCCGTTCCGCGAGAATCATGATGGCCATGGCCGTGAATTGCTTTGTGAGCGATGCCAGCAGGAATTGCGTGTCGGGCGTGATGGGCATGCGTGTCTCGAGATCGGCAAATCCGAAGACTCTGCGGTACTCGATGCGTCCATTGCGGACGAGCATCGCGGACATTCCCGGAGCGTTCTTCTCTTTCCAGTCATCCAGCAGCTTGTTGAGGCGGCCAGTCAGCGTTTGCGCCTGAACGCTGCCACACGTGGATGCCGCGAGGAGCATACAACCGGCCATCATCACTCGGATCTTTATGGTTTCGATCCGGCCGATGATAATGCGGCGCGCGATGAGGCCGAAGAATTTCATCTGCGTTGGCTCAAAGCTCAGTTGACACGCGTTTTTCCCGAGCATTAGACTCCGCGCAACATACTTAGCGCAAGCCGCCTTGCTTGTGAGGGACTGATGATCAAAAACAACGATGGGAACGTACCAAGGTCGAGAGCCGCGTATAACCGTGTGCGAAAGGGGGCGTGTATGCAGAAAACTGCGCGGCGAGTGGCCCGCTCCGCCACGCTGGGATTACTGGCATTAGCGCCGGTGGCCGCCTTCATTGTGCTGCTGGGCGCGGCCGCGCTCTGGGCGCAGTTGCAGGCGCCTCCGGCGCCCTGGCGCGGAGCCGGGCCGACGCCGTGCGTCGGTTCCGACGGCGGCTTCTACAAATGCCCTCCGGCGCCGCAAACGATTGCAGTGCGCGCCGGTCGTTTGTTCGACAGCAAGAACGGCACCATGCTGACGAAGCAGGTGGTGGTGCTTCAAGGCGACAAGATCATCGAAGCAGGCCCCGAAGCTCAAGTGAAAGTCCCGGCGGGAGCGCAGGTGATCGACTTGAGCCAGGCCACGGTCTTGCCCGGATTGATTGACGCGCACACGCACATGTTCGACGCACGCAAACCGAATGGCACTACGGAAAACGCCATGCTGATCGCCGTGTCGAACGTGCAGGCGGACCTTCGCGCGGGTTTCACGTCTGCGCGCGACATGAGCACGCACGGCAACGGCTACGGCGACATTGCCATCCGCGACGCCATCAACCAGGGCCGCATCGATGGGCCCAGGTATCAGGTGTCGACGCTGGGAATCGTGTGGGGCGCCAAACCGGCGAATCCGGCCGCGCCGGATAATCCATTGGCCAGCACAGTGGTGCGTTCGGTGGAAGACGCGCGCGCAGCCGTGCGCGAGCAGGTGAGCCACGGGGCGGACTGGATCAAGCTTTTTCCCACCGGCGGATATTCGTTCACGCCCACGGGCCAGGTGAAATATGAATTGACCTATCCGATGCCGGTTTTGCAAGCGCTAATCGATGAAGCGCATCGCCTGGGCAAAAAGACGGGCTGCCACGTTTATGGGGGCGAGGGGGAGCGAAACGCCATCCTCGCAGGCTGCGACACCATCGAGCACGCCTTCGATCTGGATCAGGAGCAAGCCAATATGATGGTGGCCAAGAACCTTTTCTACGATCCGACGCTTCAGCGTTACATCGAGCCGTACATCGACGATAACGATTCGAAGAATACCGGCGGCAAGTATCGGATAACCTCCATTTTCGAGAAGGCCGTCTCCATGGCGGTGAAAACCAAGGGAATGAAAATCATGGTAGGCAGCGGCGTAGACGGTGCGACCTTCGCGCACGGGACGCAGGCGCTCGAATTTGAGATGCTCGTGAAGCATGCCGGCATGAGTCCGGCGCGCGCCATGCAGAGTGGAACCATGGTGAACGCCGAAGCCCTGGGATGGCAGGACCGCATCGGTTCCATCGACAAGGGCAAGTACGCGGACCTGGTCGCCGTCTCCGGCAATCCGCTGAGCGACATCACCGAACTTCAGCGCGTGAAATTTGTGATGAAGGGCGGAAGAATCATCAAGGACGAGCTAGCCGCTCAGATCGATCCCTGAGGGCCTATCTGCGCGCGGCGGCTGATAGAGAAGCCCGCGCCGATTGCCGGCCAGTCAAGCCGACGCTGCTGCCGGTCGTACTTTGCCGTTCAGCATAGTCTCCACGGCGAGAACCAGTTCGTGCCCGGCGAGTCCTTTGTCGATAACTTGCCGCACTCCTGCCGCCTCCGCTTCCTCGGCCAGCGAAGGGAAATAATAATTAGTGAAAATGAGAATCGGAACGCCTGGAGACGCAGAGAGAATCCTGCGGGCTGCCTTGAGGCCGTCCATGAGCGGCATGGAGAAGTCGAGGATGATAAGGTCGGGATGTAGTTCGGCGGCTTTTTGAACGGCCTCCAGGCCGTTCGTCGCCTGCGCGCAAACCTGCCAACCCGAATGGTTCTCCAATGTGGCCTTCAGCACTTTGCGGATGAGACTGTGATCGTCAGCAATCAGAATTCGATAAGGCATTCAGCCTCACTAAGGGAAGGCCGATCGCGTCGATCTATGTTGGATATCCTACGCACCATTATTTATCCGTAAATACCCATAACTACGCAGGCGAACCCGGGAAAGGCGAGCCAGGCGCCGAGAACAGTCTTCCTCGGCTACGGTGCCCTTCGAAGCTGGTTAAGCCTTTTGCTGTATCCGGCGGGGCGGCGGTTTCGGGCTATAGCCTTCGGAATACGCGCCTCCGCTGTAATGCAATCGTCCTCTGAGCTAGAATTCAGCGCGGAGTTTTCGTTCACAAAGAAGGAACGCTACCAAATGGGCCAGAAAAAATTGACGATTGCGATTGTCGGGGCGGGGATTGGCGGGCTGACCGCCGCGTCCACGCTGCGCAGCATCGGCATGGACGTGCAGATATACGAACAGGCGGCGCGCTTTGCCCGCGTCGGCGCGGGCATTCAGATGATGCCCAATTCGATGAAGGTGTTGCGCAAAATCGGAATCGAAGAGCGCATGCGCCGCACTGCATTCCAGCCGTATTCGCACCTGAACCGCGAATGGGACACCGGCAAAATTATGCGCGAGCTGCCGATGCCGGAAGATCTCTTTGGCGCGCCCTATCTGTGCATGCACCGCGCGGACTTGCACGACGCGCTCGTCTCGGTCTTGCCTCCGGAGATTTTTCATCTCGGCAAAAAGCTCGCCGGACTCGAACAGCGCGGCTCGGGCCGGGTGGAGCTCGCTTTTGCCGACGGTACGCGCGCCGAAGCCGATGCCGTGATCGGCGCGGATGGCGTGCATTCGCTGGTGCGCGAGATTATCGTCGGCCCCGATGAGCCGTTGCACAAGGGCCGCATCGCCTATCGCGCTGTTTTCTCGGCCGCGCTTTTGAACGGCTTCGATATTGGCCGTTCGCGCACGAAGTGGTGGGGAATCGATCGCCACATCGTGATCTACTACGTCACCGCCGCGCGCAGCGAACTTTATTTCGTCACCAGCGTGCCGGAACAGGCCGGCTGGGTGACGCGCGAATCGTGGTCGGCCACCGGCGATGTGCGCGAATTGCGCAAGGCCTACGAGGGATTTCATCCCGACGTGATGCGCGTGCTCGAAGCCTGCCCCGATTGCCACAAGTGGGCCATACTCGAACGCGAGCCGCTGCCGCATTGGTCCAGCGGCCGCGTGGTGCTGCTCGGCGATTCCTGCCACCCCATGACGCCTTACATGGCGCAGGGCGGCGCAACTGCCATCGAAGACGCCGCGATTCTGGCGCGCTGTTTGGAGGAAACCGAAGGCGAGGACATCGAGAGCGCGTTCCGGCGTTACGAAGCGCACCGCAAGCCGCGCACTTCGCGCATTCAAGCCATCTCAAGCGCCAATACGTGGATGAAGGGCGGTAACGACGACACCAGTTGGCTCTACGGCTACGACGCCTGGAACGTCCCGCTGACCCCTGCGGAGCCTGTCACCGCCTGATCGCCGAGCTTGGCTGCGCATGCTGTTGGGTCAGTTGTAGCCCAGGGCGCCCGCGACCGGCGCGAAGGCGCACGCCACAACAAAAGAAGACGCGGGGCCCTGGGGATTTTTCTGGGCGGGGGACTAAAATTCAGAGTCGAAAATGCCCAAGAATTACTAGATTGGCGGGGTCCCGGCGTACGCCACTTTTGCGTGTGCTGGGGCGCAATCAGGCCGCGACGAGCGGGAGCAAAAAATCCTGCAAACGCGTGCTTTCGCTGAAGGACAGCCCGTCGAATTGGATCCCCATCTGGTTGTCGCTCACCGTACGCATCACCAGGCCATGGCCCACCACGGGTTGCATCGGCGCGACAAACAAATTTATCTTCACGGTCGATCCGCGAGGGAAGATGCGTTCCGCGCGAACTAATGCGCCGTTGAGGCTCAGGTCGACTGTCGCGGCCTGCACTTCATCTCCGCCACTTTGGATGAGCGCTTTCACCTCCACCACCACGCGGCGGAAACGGCGTATCTCGTTTTCGATGACGCCCTGCATGAGGCGAACGAGTCGCTGCAGGCGCGTACGGTCGATCGGCTTATAGATCATGAAGCTGGCCCCGGCCTCGAATCCTTCGGTAAGAAAGCCCGTATATTTCGGAGTAGTGATCATGACGATGGGTGTTCTGTAGTTGTACCCGGAGCGGCGAATTTTTCGCGTGAGCTCGATGCCATCGGAGAGCGGCGAACTCGAGTCCACGAAAACCACGTCGAACTTTTGCGCACGCGCGTAATCCGCCGCTTCGGATCCGTGCGCCATGGTTACCGTTTCCATGCCCTCGGATTTCAAGACTTCCTCGAGGATGCCGCCGATCGATGGCTCGCCGTCAACAATCAAGGCAGATTTCATATAAGACCTCCAACTTTTGCGATCAGGCGCACACTCGTGGCGTTGACTTTGGCAACGGGAACGCCTAGCGGGGGCGCCATCGCTTCGTAGTAGTGAAACTGCACGCCCACGCCGTACTTGCCGGGCTCGCTGCTCTCCACGTGCACCACTTGCCCTGTGATGCGCCATTCCGGCACACGCCAGCCCATGATCATTTCCGGCAGTCGGAGCCGTATCTCCACAATGGCGCCGATTAGAGGCGGCGCCTCCGTTTCCATGCACACGCCACGCGAGGAAACGTCCAGCGTCTCCGCGGCACACTCCGGCTCGGAAGATTTAGCTAATTGAAAGTGCAACGGTATAGTAATTCGGAAACGTAGTGTAGCGCGGCGGTCCGATTTTGGCATGGCACTCCCCTCTGTGTATCGAAAGGGGGGCATACGGTAAATACTAGAAGGGAACGTGATCCTACCACACGGTTTGTCAAAGAACTGTCTACTTTTGGACAAAACGAACTATCCGTATTCACATACTTCTCCACAGAGGGCATCATGAATCAGCCTACCCGCTAAATAATTCCGGCATCGCTCGATGGTGGTGTGACTCACCCGCAGGCTTTCCCACGATCCTTCTCGAAAAGCGTGTTCGCTCGAGGCTCTTTGTTCCGCTCCCTGCTTTCTTCCCGGAAGCGGAAAAGTTAATGTCCGGTCGGGCACCAGCGCTTGCCTGCAATGGCTCCCCCCGTTAGTCTGCCCAAAAACGCATTTCTTGCAATTCAATCCAACGAATGCCAGCACGCTTACGGGAGGCTGCTATGCCAACGATGCAGGCTACAATGCCGAAATCCCAGGCCCAGGCTCCGAATGCAATAGGGTTGCCGCGCTGTCAGGGTTGTGGAAGCACCCGCCCAACCGCGCGCGTCAGTTTCCACCGCAATATGGGTATGTTGTTTATCCGCCGAACCTACAAGATCGAAGGGAATCTCTGCAAGAGCTGCATCGGAAAGCGCTTTACGGAGTTCACCATCAAGAATCTCGTGTTTGGTTGGTGGGGCACGATTTCTTTGTTCGTGACGCCGGTTTACGCCATACAGAACGTGGCCAGTTACGTCTCGGCGATGCGCGCACTTCGCGGAATGCCGGAATAGAACGCCACAGAGGGCGATTCTGAGTCGGCGGCGCGCCGCAGCCTGAGCGAATCGAATCAGGGAATGAAGTAGCCGGTCTTCGCCAAAATCGTATAATCGCGCCCCTTTTTCCCGAACGAGGACGCCAGCCGCACCTCCAGTTTGTGCGGCTTGCCCTCGGCGCCACTGGCCGACGTGTAGTAGCCCAGCGTGTAGCGCGTCTTAATCCGTGCGATCAGTGCGCGGAAGGTGGAATCGAGCGACGCCATATTCTGCACGTCGAAGATCTCGCCGCCCGTCTCGTCCGTGACTTTGCGAATGTCCACCAGCCCCGGAATCAAGCCAATTGCAAGGCGCACGCTCGCCGGGTTATCGCCCGGTATTTTCAGATTGTAGAGCGTGGCGTCCGCGGCAATCATTTCGGTGATGATGTCGCGCGTGCCTTCGCCGCCGGCACTCGTACCGACGTCGTCGCTGATCAGAATGACCACCCGGCGGCCCTGCGGCATGCTCGCCAGGAAATATTTGGCGGCATCGAAGATGCCGTCATTGATATTTGTGGCGCCTCGCGCTGTGAACGTATTGATCTGATCCGCGATTTTGGTCTTGTCCTTGGTAAAAGGAAGGCTCAATTGCGCTTCGGTGGAAAACGTAAATAGCGCCACTGCGTCTTCGCTTTTCAGGGCCGCCAGCGCCGTGTTCGCGGCGTCGCGCAATGGCCCCAGAAACGGGGCGATCGAATCGCTCAGGTCTAAAACGAGCGCCACGTTGAGGGGAAATTCGTCGCGGCCAAAAACGGTCAATTTTTTCACCGCGCCGTCTTCGCGGACCTCGAAGTCGTCTTTCTTCAAATCGCCCATAATCTGGCCGGTTTTGTTTTTCACGGTCGTATCGATCATGACCAGATTCACGTCCACGCGAATGGCGTCCTGGCCCTCGTCCTGTGCCGCAAGTGGAACTGCGGAAACGCAGGCGACAACCGCGATTAGAAAAAGCCCGGCCTTTCGTAAATTTGTTGTTCGTTGACGGGATTTCGAGACTTGCATCGTAGCTTTCTGAGTCGGCGCCAATATCCGAGTGGGAATGGGGCGGCGGGATTATTTCTCCTCAGCTCTGAGAAGGGTTCGCCGAAATCGCTCCGTTGTTTACCCCTTGCAGACCGATTTGCGGCGCGTTTCCTTCTCGGCGATCTTCCAGCGGACGCAGCGCTTTGCCGCCGCTCACCCAGGCACGGAAGCGATCCATATAAAGATATACGACGGGAGTGGTGTAGAGCGTCAGCATCTGGCTCACCATCAGACCGCCCACGATGGCGATGCCCAGCGGACGACGCAGTTCCGAGCCGTTTCCTCCACCTATGGCGATGGGAAGCCCGCCAAACATAGCGGCCATGGTGGTCATCATGATGGGTCTGAAGCGCAGCAGGCAGGCCTGATAGATGGATTTCTCGGGACTATTTCCTTCGTTGCGTTCGGCATCGATGGCGAAATCGATCATCAGGATTGCGTTCTTCTTGACGATCCCGATCAACAGTATGATGCCGATCAGCGCGATGATGCTCAGCTCGGTGTGAAAGATCAGCAGCGCGAGCAACGCGCCCACGCCTGCCGAAGGAAGAGTGGAAAGAATCGTCACGGGATGGATGTAATTCTCGTAGAGCACTCCCAGAACGATGTAGACGGTGACCAGCGCCGCCAGGATTAAGTACGGCTCCGAGGCCAGCGAAGCCTCAAACACTTGCGCCGTGCCTTGAAACCCTGGATGAATCGTCGCCGGCACGACCATCGTGCGCACCGCGTTTTGCACCGCCACCACCGCCTGCCCCAGCGTGACATTCGACGCAAGATTGAAAGTAAAGGTTATGGCCGGAAATTGCCCCTGGTGCGCAACTGCGAGCGAGGTCATGGCCTGCTCGTAGTGCGTGAACGTGCTCAGAGGAACTTGCTGTCCGGCGGCGGAACGAACATAGATATTCTTGAGCGCATCGGGACTCTGCTGGAACGGCTGCGCCACCTCCATCACCACGTGGTACTGGTTCAGCCCCTTATACATCGTGGAGACTTGCCGCTGGCCAAATGCATCGTAGAGCGCGCCATCGATCTGTTGCGGGCTCAGGCCCAGGCGGGAAGCCGTGTCGCGGTCGATCGCCAGACCTGCTTTCAGTGCGCGGTTTTGCAAATCGCTATTTATATCCTGGACCTCGGGGATCGCTCGCAGCCTCCGCTCCACAATGGGCGCCCATGCCAGCAAGTCCTGCCAGTTATCGCCTTGCAGCGTGTACTGGAATTGCGCGTTGCCGCTGCGCCCACCGATTTGAACGTCCTGCAGCGGCTGCATGAAAAACGTTGCCCCATGAACCGTAGCCAGCTTGGGCCGCAGGCGATTCATCACTTCAAAGACGCTCGCCTTGCGCTCAGCCAGCGGTTTCAGCGAGATGCTGATATAGGCGTAATTCGAGCGATTGATGAATCCCGATACAATCTGAACCGCCGGATCGTTCTGCAGGACCGCCTCAAATTCTTTCAGCTTCTGCTGCATGGTCTGAAAAGACGTGTCTTCACTGGCGCGGGCGTAGGCGTTGATGCGGCCCGTATCCTGCTGCGGGAAAAATCCTTTGGGAATCACCACATAGAGATAAATCGCCAGGCACAATGTTCCCAAAGTAATGCCCAGCACGAGCGGCTGGTGGCGCAACACCCAGCGCAGACTGCTCGCATATCCGTCGTACATCGCTTTGAACCCGCGTTCGCTCGTCCGCGCAAACCAGCCATGCTTCTGATCTTTTTCTGATTTCAGGAACTTCGCGCACATCGCCGGAGTGGTTGTCAGCGATACGAGCATTGAGATGGCCACCGCCACGCTCAGCGTGACGGCGAACTCTCGGAAGATGCGGCCCAGGATGCCTCCCATCAAAAGTATGGGGATAAACACGGCGATCAAAGACGTACTCATGGAAAGAACCGTGAAACCAATTTCGCGCGCGCCGCGAAATGTGGCTTCCAGCGTGGAAAGCCCCTGCTCGAGATAGCGAGAGACGTTTTCGATCACCACGATAGCGTCGTCCACGACGAAGCCCGTCGAAATCGTGAGCGCCATCAGCGAGAGGTTATCGATCGAGTAGTGCAGCAGGTACATCACGCCGAACGTGCCAACCAACGATAGCGGCACGACCACGCTGGGGATGATCGTGGCCCAGACGCTGCGGAGAAAAAAGAAGACCACCAGGATGACCAGCAAGACGGATAGAACCAGCGTCCGCTCCACATCCTTCACCGAAGCCCGGATCATCGTCACCCGTTCCTCGGTAATATCCAGATGGATCGAAGGCGGCACCGAAGCCTGCAGCAGCGGCATCATGGCCTCGACGCGGTCTGTGACGTCGATGATGTTCGCCTGTGGCTGACGATACAGCTGCACGATCACAGCGGGTTTGCCATTCACGAATCCGGCGTTGTGAATGTCCTCCTGGCTATCGACGACCGTGGCCACGTCGGAAAGCCGCACCGGCGCTCCATTCCGGTAGGCGATGATCAGCGACGCATACTCTTTGGCGCGAAAAAGCTGATCGTTGTTATTGAGCACGAGCATCCGGTTCCCATCCGAAAGCGCGCCTTTGGGAACGTCCGCGTTGGCCGCCTCCAGCGCCGCCCGCACCTGGTCCAGTCCCAGGCCCAAATTGCTCAGGAGTAGCGGATTGAGTTCGACTCTCACCCCTGGCCGGGAACCCCCGCCCACCGTCACTTGCCCCACGCCGGCGATTTGCGAAATCTTCTGCGCCAGGATGGAGTCGGCCACGTCGTAGAGTTGAGCCGTAGTGGCCGTATCCGAAGTCAGCGCGATCGACACGATGTCGATTCCCGCGGGATTGGTTTTGCGCCAGGTCGGATTGGTCGGCAGGTTGGCCGGCAATTGCCCGCGTGCTGCGTTGATCGCCGCCTGTACATCCCGCGCGGCGCCGTCCACATTGCGATCGAGATCAAACTGCATGGTGATGTTGGTAGCTGCCAAGCTGGCTCAGGGAGGTCATCTCCGTGATGCCGGCGATGCGGCCGAACATGCGCTCGAGCGGAGTCGCCACAGCCGTAGCCATCGTTTCCGGGCTTGCGCCCGGCAGGTTTGCGCGCACCGTAATGGTGGGGTACTCGACTTCCGGCAGGGTAGCCAAAGGAAGAAAGGGGAAGGCCAACGCGCCAAAGAGGAACAAACCCACGCTCAGTAGGGATGTCGCTACAGGCCGCCTGATAAACGGAGCCGAGATATTCATGCGTGGCCGCCGCCCACGAATCGGACCCTTTAAGGTTTAGCTATCTCTACCGATCCCCAGAGCTAGTATGACTTTATCCTAGTCCTGCTGCCGCTGTGTCTTCCAGTCCGTAGCGGGCAGGCGTTTCGATTGGGCCCTTGGGTCGATTTTATATCACAGAAGCAGGAAAGTTCCTGACTGGGCGGGTGATTGTGATGGCGCGCACCGAGAGGGAGCTGGGAACTGAAGCCGATGAGCCTAATTTAAGCCTGCTCTAGCCGGCTGCAGTTCGTTGATTGTTGGGCGGCCTTGGCATTGCGATGAGAGCGCGCCAATGGAATAGCGGCGCGCACGCGAGTGCCGCCTGGGTTCGACCGGATTCCGAGCTCGCCGCCAAGGTTTTCTAAGCGTTCGCGCATGCTCGTGATACCCACCCCCGCGTGAGCAAGCCCGTTCCTGGCGCCCTTGCCTTGGTCCTCTACCTCTAACCACACCTGCTGGGAATCGGCGCCTATCCGGATGCTGACGGTCTTGCTTCCCGAATGCCGGTGAACGTTCGTCAGAGACTCCTGCAACACCCGAAACAGCGCAAGCTCTCTCTCTGCTCCCAAACGCCGAAGCGGTTTGGCAATTTCAACTTCGGCCCGAATACCGCTGCGTGCGGCGAATCCGTCAGCAAACCACCTGACCGCGGAGGCCAAACCGGCTTCTTCCAGCAACGGTGGATGCAACAGGTGAGACATCGTCCGGATCTCCCCTAAACAGTCTTGCGCGATTTGCGCCGCTTCTTCCAGATTGCTATTGCCGGGAATCGCGCTGTTGCGCTTCGCCTAATATCATGATTAACCCGGAAAGGTATTGGCCCACGCTGTCGTGCAGTTCCCGCGCGATATGCCGCCGCTCGTCGTCCTGCACTCGTACCAGCCGATTCGAAAGCTGTCGAAGCTGTTCAGATCGTTGCAGGATTTCTCTGTTGCGTTCCTCCAACTCGCTTGTTCGTATCCGTACCTGTATTTCCAGTTTATCCGCCAGGACCCGGAGCCGCTCCTCGCTTTCGCGCAAAGCCTCCGCCGTCTGCTTCTGCAGCGTGACATCGTTGTTCGTTTCCAGAATGGTCCGTGGATTCCCCTGATCGTCTCGATCCAGGGTCCAACGGCTGCTGACCACGATCTGGCTTTCATCTTTGCGCTTGTGAATCAGCTCGCCAGTCCAACGACTCTCGCGCTGGATGTATTCGGTGATGCGTTCGAGAGGCGCCGGGAATTGGGTGCGCAAAAGCTCATGGCTCACGCGGCCGAGCGCCTCTTCGCGAGTGTAGCCGTAAAGCTCGGAAGCGCCTTTGTTCCAGTAAGTGATTCTGTCCGCGGCATCGCGAATCAGGATGGCGTCAGTGCTCAAATCCAGGAGCCGCGCTTGCTCCGCCAGGGAACGCTCGGCCTGCTTGCGTCCAGTAACGTCCCGAGCTACCTTTGACGCCCCGATAACGCGGCCTGCGGCATCCCTTAGTGGTGAGATCGTGAGTGAAATGTCCACCTTCGCGCCGTCTTTGCGTATCTCGAACAGTCTCGAAATGATCGACCTGCTCGCCCCGTCTGAGCTGCTCGAGAATCATGGTTTCTTCGTCGCGCCGCTCGGGTGGAATGATAAGTGTGATGTGCTGACCGACAGCTTCCCGAGCCGTATAACCGAACACGCGCTCTGCACCCTTATTCCAGCTCGTGATAAATCCGTCCAGATTCTTACTGATGATGGCGTCGTCCGAGGAATCCACGATGGCAGCCAGAAGACCGCTGTCTCGCTCGGTCTGTTTTCGCAGCAATGCCAATTCGTCTAGAAGCCTGCGGCTCACCTCGTCCGGAACCGCCTCCGGATCGCCTAGCACGCACTGCGCCAGTACCTCGTGCGTTTCTAAAAGCTCCTTAATGTCGTCTTCCAAAGCCAGTTCACGATGAACCCGGGTCCAATAATGCGCGGTCCGCACGAACGCCAGGAATACCATCAGGTGCTGCAGCTGCGACTCCCCCAGGACGGCCCTCAGCGCGTCGAGGCAGGCAGGTGCGTTCGCCGTTTGTAGAAAAACGTGGCTGGCCAGCCCAAAGATAACTTCTTCCGCTTCTTCGTCGTATTCAACGCGTGCCGATTTTGCGCGCCTTGCGTTGGAATCGGGGTCGACCAAAGCAACCAGCGAAGGATCCTCTTTGCACCGGGAAAGATGGTATTCCAGCTCCCGTCCGCCAGGTAAAGCGCGCAGCAGGAGTCTCACGATTTCCTCAATCGTTTGGCGACGGCTTTTCCTATCGCCAGATGCGTGTCCCAGCCCGGCCAGGAAACCTACATGCCGCGCGATGCAATACCGCACTTCGCAAAAGCGCGAGAGATAAACGAAAAGTCGCTCCTTGAAAAGCGACGGGAGAGGATTATCTAAGTACGCAAAACAAGCGAATCCCCATAGATTCGCCGTGATCTCTGGATTTTCCGGAGCCAGCCGGAAGAAGTTAGGCAATACGCCAAAGCGCTTCTGGACTTGGGCTTCCAGTCCAGACGCTTTGCGGGCGCCGGCTTTGTCACCGCCGTTTCGCCCGCTCTGGACCTTGCGGCGGCCCACAGCCTTCTTTTTTCGCATCTGAATCGCTCCCGCCCGAATGTTCTTTACCAGTAAATATTTAGCCTCCGATCTGGGTAGGGAAAGCGTATGCGCCGATGCACCGAGGGGGCCATACATGGAATCTGGTATATAAAATATGGCTGGATAATTCAGCCCGTCGGCTGTTGGTGTCAGATGCTTTTGCAATATCAAACTTTTGCGGTATCAAAAGGATCAATTGCGGTCGCTTTACCGGCTCGCTATGGCGGCTTTGTCCTCCGGGATTGCGCCTGGCAGTTCCGCGCGTCCCATCAGCAGCATCGTGAGAGCCGCCGCCGCTGCCAGCGCTACCAGTGGCAGAAGCGCCAGCGAAAATCTTCCGGTCGCATCCTTGATAAATCCCACCAGGTAGATCGTGCCGAAACCCGCAAGATTGCTGAGCGCATTGATTTGCGCAAGACCGGCGGCCGCTGTGCTTGTTGAGAGAAACTCCGTCGACACCGCCCAGACAGGTCCTTTGCCCGCATAAATGCCGATCACTGCGAGGCAGAGGATCACAATCGTCGAGAAAAGCGAATCAAACAGGAGCGCTGCCGCAAGACTGAATGCCGTCAGCATCAGCGGCAATGAGGCGTGCCAGATTCGCTCCCCGCTTTGGTCCGGATCGCGCGCCCCACCACACCATAATCACCGCGGCCAGCGCAAAAGGAATGGAATTCAGCAGCCCGGTCTGCAGGTTCGTGAGCCCGTACGATTTGATAATTTGCGGCTGCCACAACTGAAGCCCGCTGCTTACGGCAGTGCTTCCCGCCAGCACCAAACTGAGTGCTAGGATCTGCTTGTTCCACAAAATCTGCCAGACACTCAGGCGCCCGACGGGCCGCGCGTGGCGCGCCTCTGCATCGAGCTTGCTTGCGAGCCACTTTCGCTGATCGGCGGCAAGCCATTTCGCATCGGCCGGCCGGTCGCTCAATACGGCCAGGCACGCCAACCCCAATAGCACCGCGGGAGCGCCCTCGAGGATGAACATCCACTGCCAGCCGCGCAGCCCCAGCCATCCATTAATTCCAAGCAAAGCCGCCGAGATCGGCGACCCCAGGAAACTCGAGACCGGAATGGCCACCGTGAACCACCCAATGATTCGCGCTCGATATTCGGCGGGAAACCAGTAACTCAGGTAGAGAATCACTCCGGGGAAGAACCCGGCCTCCGCCGCGCCCAGCAGCAGACGGATCGCGTAGAACGAGTGCGGACCCTTTACCAGCGCCATCGCCGCAGCGAGAAATCCCCAGGTGATCATGATTCGCGCGATCCAGCGCCGCGCGCCGAATTTTTCCAGCAGCAGATTGCTGGGCACTTCGCAGAAGAAATACGAAACAAAGAAAAGTCCGCCGCCCAGGCCGAATACGGTGGATGACAGGCGAAGGTCTCCCACCATCTGCAGCGCCGCAAAGCCCAGATTGACGCGGTCGACGAACGAAATGAAATAACAGATCGTCAGGAAAGGAACGATGCGCAGCGCCACCTGCCGCATCGTCCGCGCTTCCAGTGTGTCTCGCTCGGCCATAGCATGTTTTGCGGGAAGAGCATTGACGGCGCCCGCGTCCGGATTCTACATTCTCTCGGCGGTTTTTTGGCAGATTCGGCTCATGGCTCGCCGTCACCAACAGCCCGTCATCAAACAGGAGGCTATGTGAATTCCGGCCGCGCGCCCGACGCTCACACGCTCGATCCCCCCGCCCCCGATCCGAATACGCCCGATCCGAATACAAAAGTCCCGCGATTCAAGATGCCTCGCATTGGCGTGCGACGCGCATTGTCACGTCTTCGGTCCCGCCGCGAAATTTCCCTACGCAGCCGATCGCGCCTACACGCCGCCCGACGCTCCCAAGGAGCGCCTCGCGGCCTTGCACAAAATTCTCGGCATCGAGCGGGCTGTAATCGTTCAGGCGAGCTGCCACGGCACAGACAACCGCGCGATGCTCGATGCCATTGCCACGAGCGGCGGCCGTTATCGCGGCATCGCCATCGTCGATGAAACTTTCACCGACCGGGATTACGCCGCTTTGCAGGAGGGCGGGATTCGCGGCGTGCGCTTCAATTTCGTCAAACACCTGGGCGGCATGCCGGATATGAATGTCTTCCGCAGCGTTGTCGAGCGCATTCAGCCGTTGGGATGGCACCTCGTCGTGCACCTGGACGCCGTCGACATCCCTGAACTTTCCGCGACGTTCCGCGAAGCTTTCGCTTCCATTCGTCATCGACCACATGGGCCGCGTCAAAGCGAGTGCCGGCCTCGAACAAAAGCCGTTTCGAGCGCTGCTCGATCTGCTCAAGCTCGAGAACTGCTGGGTCAAGGTTTGCGGCTCGGAGCGCGTCTCCGCAGCGGGTCCGCCTTTTCTGGACGCGATTCCATTCGCCCAGGCGCTGGTGAGCGCCGCTCCCAGCCGCGTGCTGTGGGGCACCGATTGGCCGCATCCGAACGTCGGCCGCCACATGCCGAACGACGGCGATCTGGTCGATTTGCTGCCGTTGATCGCGCCCGGCGGAGAACTCAGGCAAAAGCTCTTGGTCGAAAACCCCGCCGCTCTGTACGATTTCCAGCGCTAACGCCGCAGCATTCGTCATTCCGAGCGGAGCGTCCCGAAGGTTTTGTCCTCGGAAATCGGCTTTGCGATTTCGGTCGGGGCGCGCAGTCGAGGAATCTCTCTTCGTTTTTAGCGGGGGCACCCGCCCATCAGGATTTCGTTAAGTTTGTACCCCAGGGTTCCTGAAGATCTCAGCAAACTGGATTTTCTGGCGAGAGAATTATTTGGCGGCGAACTATTTGGGCGGAACGGTGGACTCGACCGATTCCGATGGCCCGGCCGATTTGAGTTCGTCGAGTTCCTGATTGAGCTTGCCCCAGGCCTTCGCGTCTTTCTTGGTGACGATCGGCGCGTTGGGATCCTTGTAGTAGGCGAGAATATCCGACTTCATGTCGGGCGAAAGGATGTTGAAGTGATCCTTCGCCAGATCATCGACCAGCCGCGCATAGGCCCGGTCGGCCATGAAGTAAGCGCCGGCCTTGGTCGGCGCGCCCGTATCGAAGTTGCGGTTCTTCAGCTCGAGGTGCCCGGCCTTCTGATCGTCCAGCAGGTGCTGGTATTGATCGAGCGCCTTATTGAAGCTGTCCTGGAACATAGCTTCGGCCTGTGGCGTCGGCATTCGCAAGCTCAGCGCCCTTAGCGGACCGATTTTCGGGATCACCGCGATAATATGCGCAAGCACCCGCGTCCCGGGTCCCGGCCTCTCATAATCTTTTCCCCACTGCTTGCGATAACTCGCCTTTGACATGTTGTAGAGAAACTTCTTCCGCGTGATTCCCGGCGTGCCCTTCTGGATCTCATCCTTTTTCAGCACCCACGCCACTCTGACGGCCTTGGGGATGGTCGAGTGCACCGTATAACGATACGAGCCGATGGCTTTGTCCAGATCGCCGAACACCGAATCCAGCGGCATCGAGTACGTGTCTTGAAACGCGCGTTCGAGAACCGGCTTGGAAACCTCGAACCCGATAAAGTCGCGATAAGCATCCGAAGCGTATTGGCCCTTGGCCACTTCCAGCACGTCAAATCCGAACTCCGTCTTCAGGTGCGCGGCGGGATCGTCTTCATACGTGACGATCGGGCCATATTTCTTGGCCGAGCTTCGGATATAGCATCGGAACCGCCCGGTTCACCGCGCGGTGGCCATCGTCGTCGGCGGCATAATGCGCCAACGCCCCAAGCGCAAACGCGTATTCATTCATGTTTTGAGAATCTCGGATCAACGCGCGCACGAATTCGCCGCTCCGCACGTAGTGCGTCAAATCGCTGAAGTAATGGCTGCCGTGCGGATAATAGCCAAGGTCCTGAATCAGCGATCCGCCATACGCGTAGCCGTGCGCCTCGCGCAGTTCATCCGGAGTGGCATTCGGGTAGCGCTCGAGAAGCAACGAGCGAATCTTGTCCCATGCGGAATCGATGATGGCTTCGTGCGCAAGCACGGAATAGGCGTATCCCGCCGACGAGCCAAGCAATAGGAACGCCGCCAGGGCGAGCGCCACCACACTAGGCCGGCGATGCGGGCCACGGTGACGGCTAACAGGAGTGCCAGGCGGGGTGAGGCACTTCGATTCGGGATTGCTCAACATCTACGTACAGTTAGATGGCTCAGGCGGCCTCAGGGTTAGCGTGGATAATTTTGTCGCCAAACAAGCCGAAGAGGGCGCCGTCCCTCGGCCCTCAGTCGGCTTTGGCGCCTGCCTTCTTGTTGTTATACGTCTTGCTGAACCCGTTGCGCGCGTTCGTCACCGTAAACGTGCCGTCCGTCTGCGCCGACAGCTTGATCCAGTAAGCCGTGCCATTGTGCTGCGGCGGCGGAGGCGTATTCGGTCCCGGCTGCGGCGCGGCAATCGGAGCAATCGGCATGGGCTGCGGATCGTCCGTCGTATTGGCGATGAACATTCCCGGCTGCGTGTACTCCTGGCCGCTGAGCAGCGAGAAATGCATCTGCCACAGATCGTCCAGGCCCGGCGAAGTGTGCACCGTCTGCATCGTCTCCGGCTCGCCGCCCTTGCGCGTGCCGTCGTTCATGATGGCCACCCGCGGATGCAGCGCGTGCACCAGCACCGGCGAATTCGAGCTGGATTGCCCGTGGTGCAGTCCCAGCAGCACATCCACCGTGCCCAGCCGGTTCGTCGGGCACATCAGCTCGAACTCCTTGTTCTTGGTGATATCGCCCAGGTGAACGGTGCGGAATTTGCCGTAAGTGACGAAAATCCCCACCGACATCGGGTCTTCGGCGTTGTTGTCGCCCGGCTTGTATTCGGAGCAGTACGGATTGGGCCCGCCGCCGGGCAGCGGCGTCTTGATCACTTCGCCCGCGGAAGTGACCACGGTCACGTCCACGCCGCCCATGCGAATCTTGTCGCCGGGCTTCGCCACGGTGTGCTTCGCGTTGGCGATGATCTGCGGATAAGTCTTCGCCAGAAAATCGTCGGCGGCCTGGCCGGGCTGCACGTTCGGGCCGTGGTCGATGAATTCCTTGATCGGGATCTGCGGCGCCAGCTCCGCCAGCCCGCCGAAATGGTCGCCGTGCCAGTGCGTGATGATCAGGTGATCGATCTGCTTCAGGTGCGCGTCTTTGATCGCCGCCATGATGCGGCCGGCGTCGCGCACGGCGCCCGGCGGCACGTTGCCGGTATCCATCAGCAGCGATTCGCCGGAAGGCGAGACGAAAAGCGTCGCGTTGCCGCCTTCGACGTCGATTACATAGACGTCGAGGGTCTTGCGCGCCTCGCTCTGCGCCAGCGCGATTGACGCCGTCAGCGCCAGCCCCAGCAGCAACATCATCGTCGTGCGCCCCAAATTCATCCTCGTATTCATATTCACCTCCGCCCGCGACCGGTTGGTCGTGGATGGTAGCACGAAGCGCCATCGCCGCGAACAAACCAAAAGCCTCAGGTCTCGCGCCCGTAGAGCGCGGCCACGCGACCTGAGCTACAACTCCTCCTCGTGATGACAGCGCTGGCTGCCGCCGTCCGGGTGTAGCGCCGACCTTCAGGTCGGCATTCCGCCGCTTTGTAGCTCGACTTTCGCGCCCCCGCAGTCGGGTACCAAAGAAGATGGCCCCAGTGGAGTTCGCGGCGAAAAAGGTTTATAGTCGCACCAAGGGTCACGGGTCCTGCGGTAGACGCGAAATAACAAGTTGAGGAGGTTCAGATGAGAAATCGGTTCCGGTTCTCATTGGGCTCTCTGGCGGTAACGATGGCGGCAGTCGTGTGTGCGCCGGCATTCGTCGCGGCGCAAACGCAGCAGGCGCAACGGCGCCCACGAAAACCGACGCAAAGGCGCCGGCAGCTAAAAGCGCCTGGGTCATGCCGCGCACGCCGGACGGCCATCCGGACCTGCACGGATATTGGACCAGCCTCAGCTATACGCCCATGGAGCGTCCCGCCAAGTACGGCAACCGCGAGTTTCTGACGGACCAGGAAACGCAGGCGCTCTTCAACGCGGGCGTGAAGGGCTCGTTTGACGGCACGGTTGGCAGCGGCGACGCCGAGAACGATCCCACCTCCGCCGACTACGACTTCAAGACGTACGGGCTCGAGCCGTGGCAAAACGGCGTGCGGCCGAACCATCGCACTTCGCTCGTCGTCGATCCTCCGGACGGCAGAATTCCTCCGCTCACTCCCGCAGGCGAGGCCCGGCGCAAGGCCGCGCAGGGCGCATACTTCATCGCCGAAGAAGGGAATTGGCAGGGCAAGGTGCACGCCGATGTGGCCCAGGATTTGGGCGTGGGCGTCACTTGCGTTGCGCTGCATGGCGGACCGCCGATCATCCCGGGAGGCTACAACAGCGGCTTGATGATCGTGCAGAGTCCCGAGTCCGTTGTGATCCAAACCGAATATGGCAGCGAAGTGCGCGTCGTTTCCATGGAAGGCCATCATCCCGCCGCAAATATCCGCCAGTGGCATGGCGACGGGCGGGGACATTGGGAAGGCGACACGCTGGTCGTGGAGACCACCAACTTCCGGCCCGAGAATGTCTACCGCAACGCCAATGCGGACACCCTGAAAATCACCGAATACTTCACGCGCATAGACGCGGAAACCATCGAGTACAAGTTCACGGTTGACGATCCGTCTACGTGGACGAAGCCCTGGACGGCGGTCGTTCCGTTGAGCACGGTTCAGGGGCCGCTGTGGGAATATGCCTGCAGCGAGAGCAACAACGACGCCATTCAGATCATGGTCGGCGCTCGCAACGCGGAGAAGGCCGCGTCCGAAAAGCCCAAGACTCCCGCGGGCATCCCCATCTCGCAAGCCAAGTAAGCTAGACACGGCGGACGGTTTGTCATCCTGAGAGGCGCGGGTTGCCCCGAAGGACCTCTCTAGCGCTCTCGCCACTTGGCTTGTCGCGAGATGGGAACGGAACGAACCGGCCTACTCTGCTTTCTGGTGCGGCGACTTATTGCCTCGTTTTGCCTGTCGAGGCGTTCCTCTTACTGTCGGTATCTCCATAAGTCATTAAGGTAGCCCAAAGTGCCGTTCCCGTCGTAACCATACCCACCAAAAATCCAGAAATTCCCAGACGTATCGGTCCATTCTGTAGTCTGGCTTCGTCCCCCCGGAACGCTACGAGAAGCGGCGACTCCCAAACTTCCATAACTGCCGGGCCGACTGGCTACATTTGGCCCAGCTACCCATGTCCACTCGCCGGCGCTGTACTTCCACAGATCGTCTAGTTCACCGAGACCGCCCGCTGAATCGTAACCATCGCCCCCGAAAAGCCATAGGTTGCCGGACGCATCAGTCCAAGCTACGGCTAGTGCGCGGGCTCCAGGTTTATTGCCGGGAGACGCGATTCCGCGAGTCCCGTATACTCCCGATTGGCCGGGAGTACTTGACCCGCCCATCCACGTCCATTGGCCGGCGCTGTATTTCCAGAGGTCGTTCCAAGGAATGAAACTATTTTGGCCAGACGAGCCACCAAAAAGCCAGAGATTTCCAGCCGCATCAGTCCAGCTAACGGCGCCGAATCGGGCCCCGGGAGTGTTAGCGGGGGCGGAATTGCCTTGGGTGCCGTAGGTTCCGGGTTGATTGACCACATTTGCGCCAGCCATCCACGTCCATTCTGCCCCGCTATATCTCCAAAGGTCGTTAAGGAATCCCAACGTTCCGGCGGAGTCCGACCCCGTACCACCGAACAGCCAAAAATTGCCCGCCACATCAGTCCAACTCACAGCATTGGATCGAGGACCGGGTATGTTGCTTGGGGCCGCGACTCGCTGAGTTCCATAGACACCCGGCTGATTTTGCATCTGCACATTTGGGCCGCCCATCCACGTCCATTCGCCCGCGCTGTACTTCCAAAGATCGTTGAACAATTCTGTCAATCCGTTTGCACTGCTGCCGGTTCCGCTAAATAGGCCAAAATTTCAGGCGCATCTTTCCAACTCACGGCGGCGAAGCGCGCCCCGGGCATGTTGCTCGGAGATGCAATGCCTTGAGTTCCGTAATTCCCCGCTTGGTTGTAACCATTTGAGCCGCCAACCCATGTCCATTGGCCCGCGCTCGCGCTGTACTTCCACAGATCGTTGAAGTAGTTATCCGTGGTAGAGGAGGGGGCCGCTATCCCACCAAATAGCTAGAAATTCCCGGATGCATCGGTCCAGGTAACTTGGCCCTCTCGTCCTCCGGGAATATTACCGGCCGCAGGCGCTCCTTGTGCTCCATACATCCCCGCGGAGTTGCTAATATCCGAACCACCCATCCACGTCCATTCATATTGCTGCTAGGGCTTGGATTCGGATTGGAAGAGGTGCTCGTTGAGTTCGAAGACTTGCCTATCCAGCTGCTGTGGGAGCATCCCCAAAGAATAAGCAACACTATTCCGGCGCTCAGCCAAACGCATGCCCTCATTCGGATCCCCTCCATTTTTCTCTTGCACTTTGGCTCGAACAGCGTTTTAGAGTGGACGCTAAAATCGGCGACAATCCCAATGAGGCAAAAGACACCCACTTGTAGCGGGGCGTTCGATCCATTTAGACTACGTATCAGGCTCGGGGATGCGCGAAGCGTCGAGGCGTAACTGTAATTGCTGTAGGAAAATTCGCCAAAATGGTTGAAGTTTCCCGATACTTGTGCCAAGGCCGCAGTCACAAGCAAAATGAGGGTCATTGTGAGCCTGGCGATCTTTGCACACCGAGGTTTGCTCCAGTATTCGCGACGGGCTGCAGGGGATTTAAGCGGCGGAAGATTACTACCAAAATGTAATGATGCCAACCGGAAAGCAATCCAGGCGCAAATCATTCAATACGGAATTTCAGTTTATTTATTTCATAGCCTTCAAGCCCCCGGCCGGCATTGACCATAGCGGTAAAATAGATGCAACGCTCGCGAAGCATCGCATGCACGAGCGTTGAAAACTTGTGCTGGGCCTCTCGAATTTTTTGACCCTCCAAAACTTCCGGGCCAGACAGAATCATCTCTTTCGAACAAACTGCGCGCGTCTCGCGAAAGACCCTCTCAAAGTCCCGCAGGGACGACACACATTAGCCCACCGTGGCAACGGTGGGAAAACATCCACCAATTGCAAGAAGCCCCGGAGAGGGGCGACACAAGTATTTCACGCGTCGCCGCACCGCAATCAGCTAAGCGTCTTGAATTCAGCACATACGAAAATCGCGCCTGCAACTCTCGTGGAATCTGCACTTCCATTTTTATTGGACTTAAAAGTCTTTGGAATCAGCACTTACGTTTTTTTTCAGGGAGGAGGCAGCCGCGTAAGTCATCCTTTTCTCAGTGCGCTCTGTGCCTCTGTGTCCTCTGTGTTAAATCCGAGGCCTGGAAATGCGAGGTGCGGCGGCGAACGGACATTCAATCCGCATGCCGCAACTCTCGCAAAATGCGCACTTACACAAAAAAGGGGGAGGGGGGGTGCCGGACACAAAAGCAGATCCCTCGCGCTTCGGCGCTCGTGATGACAGCCTTGGGGCGCGACGATTGTGCGTTAACGGCCGTCGGCGAGCGTGTGGTATAACGGCGCCAATTTCCGAGGTGAGCGAAAAACAAAAGCAGATCCCTCGGGCTTCGGCCCTCGGGATGACAGCGTTCGGAGGGGACGAGCATGAAAAATCGCAAAGAAGGCAGCAGAGAATCCGGAATCGGGCGGCGGGAGTTCGTAAAGATTGCGACGGGAGCTGTCGCCGGGGCGGCGACGATCGGGGCGCTCAGCGGCGTCGACGCGGCAGGACAGGGAACATCATCCGGCGCAGCGTCGTCAGGGCAAGCGGCGGCGAGTTCGGCGCACGGAGTGCCGTGGTGGGCGGCGCGGCCGGCGGGCGGCAAAGTTGGCAAGCCGGAAGCCATCGACATGCACTCGCACTGGTCTCCGGAGCCTTACGACAAAGCGCTGGCCGATCTGGGGCAGCCGCTCGCGAATCCTTATCCGCTCGACTACGATCTCGACAAGCGCCGCAAGTGGATGGACGAGCATGGCGACCTGATGCATTGCCTGACGCTCTCCGGCGCGATGCCCTGGCAGCGCGTGACTCCGCAGCAGGGCGCGCATCTGGCGCAAGTGATCAACGACACGGGCATTCAGGTGCACCAGAAATATCCGGACCGCTTTGTCGTCGGCGTCGAGCTGCCGATTCGCGATCCCGAGCTGGCGCTGAAAGAGCTGAACCGCGTGGCCGGACAGCCCGGCGTGCGGGCCGTGCACCTGCCGGATTCCATCGAAAGGCACGATTACATTTTCGATCCGCACTTCGCGCCGGTGCTGGCGCGCATCGAGCAACTGAATCTGCCGATCATCTTTCACCAGATGGATGGCGTGCCAAATACGTACGGCGGCGAGAGGACGGTTGGGCCGCCTCCGCTGGCCGCGGGAATCGACGCGCCCATCGAGCATACTTTTCTGGCGACGAAATTCATCTATACCGGCACGCTCGATAAATATCCGAATCTGCAAATGGTTTTGCCGCATGCGGGCGGCGCGTTTCCTTATCTGGCGGGGCGCGAGGAACATTTTCTGTTTCACATGACCGACCACAGCACGAAGATCCAGCGGCCGTTCCGCGAGTATTTGCGGCGGTTCCACTACGACTACCTGATTTATTGGCCGGAGGCGTTCCGGTTCCTCATGACCATGGTGGGAGCGGACCGCATCGTGGTGGGTACGGATAATTTCGCCGCGAAAGACGTGGAGTATCCGACGGCGGTGCTGGACCAATTCAAGCTGGCGCCGGCCGACCGCGCGAGGATTCTGAACGGAAACGCGAAGCGGCTGCTGAAGCTGCAGCAAGACCATAAATCCTGAGGATCAACACAGAGGACACAGAGACAGCAGGCGGCGCGGCACGTTGCGCACTGCTGTCATCACGAGCGCTGAAGCGCGAGGGATCTGCTTTTGGTTTTGATTGACGCGCGGAGCATTAAACGCGAAGAGGGATTCTTCGACTGCGCGTCGCGACCGAAAATCGTAATGGCGCGATTTTCGGAAGAAGGCATCGCGACGCTTCGCTCAGAATGACAACGCTGCGTGGTGCGGCGGGCGAAATCGTTGGGTTCAGTTGTGTCGGGGGGATCAGAAGCGTACGATGGCGCCAACTTCCCGCGTAGGAGCAACGACATGAAAACGCCAAACAGGGGGCTCCGAGCTATCTCTCTGAAACGAGCAATTGCTCTGAAATAGTCGTGGTCGGTGGTGTTGCGATGCTGCTGTGCGCTCGCGCGAGCGCGCAGGAATCCGGCGGCGCGCATGGGAGCGAGGGCGCAACGGCGTCCGCGAGTGCGCAAGGTTCCACGAATCAAAGTGTGGTGATGCAGCGAAGCGTGTCGTTGAGTTTGGCGAAGGCAATTGCGGAAGCCACTCTCGCGGCCTGCCGCGAGAAGGGCTACCACACGGCGGCAGCCGTGGTGGATCGTGCAGGACAGGTGCTCGTCATCCTGCGCGACGAGCAAGGCACGGCGCAGCTGGCCGAGATGGCGCGGCGCAAAGCGTATACGGCGCGCATGTTCCGGACCACGACGCTCGAGTTTCAGAAGCGCACCGCGGATAATCCGCAGTATGCCGGGCAGCGGAACCTGCCCGACATTCTGGCGCTCAGCGGCGGAGTTCCGATCAAGGTGGGCGATGAAACGATTGGCGCCGTGGGCAGCGCCGGGTCAACGCTGGAGCAGGACGATGCCTGCGCGAAGGCAGGCGTCGCCAAAGTGGCGGACCTGCTGAAATAAGCCGCGCCTCGGCAAGCGGGACTTGCCGGACGCGGCCAAAATGCGCACAATGCAGCAGTTTCGCAAAAGCCTTCCGGAGGAGCCGATGAAAATCGCGCGCGTAAGCATTGCCACGCTGAGTTTGTTTGTGCTGACCGCCGCTGCCATGTTGCTGCAAGCGGGCCCGGCGCAAGCTGCCATAAAAACCAAGTGGATCGACTACAAGCAGGGAGACAATGCGCTATCGGGTGTCCTGATTTATGACGACGCCGTGCAAGGGCGCCAGCCGGGGATCTTGATGATCCACGACCGTTCGGGATTCTCGGAGGGCACGCTCGCGGATGCGCAGATGATCGCGAAGCTGGGGTACGTGGTGTTTGCCGAAGATATGTTTGGCAAGGGCATCGTGCCGAAAGACGTTCCCGAGATGACGAAGCTGATCGGGATCTATGACAAAGATCGTCCGCTGATGCGCGAGCGCGCGCTGGCGGGATTCGATGTGCTGAAGTCGCAGCCGATGGTCGACCCAGCGAAGATTGCCGCCGTCGGCTACTGTTTCGGCGGCACGACGGGGATCGAGCTCATCGAAACCGGCGCGCCGATTGTCGGCTACATTTCGGTGCACGGCGCATTCAACAACTTCACGGCGGAACGCGCGAAAAATATCAAGGGACGCGTGCTGATTCTGCACGGCACCGAAGATCCGGTGGCGCCGCTGGAGCAAGTGAATGCGCTGGTCTCGCAATTGCGAGATGCCAAAGTGAATTTTGAGCTGAACCTCTATAGCGGGGCGGCGCATGGATTTACGCATCCGCAGAATCCTTCGGAAAAGCGCGCCGATGACGAGTACAAAGTGGCGATGTCGCGCTTCTTCAAAGAAGTTTTGGCAAACTGAACGCCGACTGCGGTCTATATCAACGGAAGCAGCGGAAAAGAGTTTGACGCGCTGGGGCAGAACATGAGTGTGGCGGAGAATTCTTCGGTCGCCAGCGTGGCGGCGCGCGCGGCGCTGACCGACAAATCGCAGTGGATGGCGATGCTGTGCGGCTGCGTTGTCGGCTTCGCGTATTCCGCCAATTACACCAACCACGCTCCTCTGGCGCCGGCGCTGATGCATGAATTCGGGTTCAACCAGGCGCTGGCGGGATTTCTCACCACAGGCATTTTTGCGACTCACGCGGCGGGGCAGATTCCCGGCGGGCATCTGGTCGACCGGCTCGGCGCAAGGCGCGTGCTTTTGTGCGCGCTGATCTGGGTGATGCTCTGCAACCTCGGGCTGGCGCTCGCGGGCGCGTACTGGCAGTTGCTTCTGCTAAAGATTGTTACCGGCATGGGGACTGGCATTTGCTTTGTGGGGGGCGCGCGCTACGTGCATGCGGCTGCGTCGCGGGCGCGCATGAACCTGGCGCAGGGGCTTTTTGGCGGCTCCGTGCAGCTCGGCGCGGGTTTCGTGATTCTGGCGGTGCCCAGGCTGAATCTTTTGGCCGGATGGCGGTCGACATTTCTGGTGTGCGCGGGAATGGCGCTGGCGGCAGCGATCATCTGGACGGCTGCGGCCCCGAACGTGAGGTCGGGCGCGGCTCCGCCGGGCCGTTTTGGAGAAATGCTGTGGGCGCCGCAGCTGTGGCTGCTGGGGCTGGTGCAAATGGCGAGCTTCGGGCTATCCATAATCGTGGGCTCGTGGGTGGTGGTCCTGCTGATCAAGGTGCTAAAAGTGCCGGCGACTCAGGCCGGGCTGATCGGCTCGCTGGTGCTGTTGATGGGCATAATCTCGCGGCCACTGGGAGGCGTACTGCGGAGGCACCTTGGTATTCGGACGCTATTTATCAGCAGCATGCTGATGATCGCGCTGGGGTGCTTTGCGTTCGTGACTGCTTCGATCTCTTACGGTGTGGCTGTGACCGCGGTAGTGCTGATCGGCACTGGCGTGGGGCTGCCTTACGCAGCGATGTTTTCGCGCGCGGGGGCGCTCTTTCCGGGGCGCGCCGGAGCGGCCATGGGCCTGGTGAATATGCTGGGGATTCTGATGATTCTGGGCGGCGCGCCGCTGGTGGGGCATCTCGCGGATTTGACCGGCAACTTCCGGGTAAGCTTTGTGGTGCTCGGTGCGTTTGCGCTGCTGGTGTGTGCGGCGGCGATCCCATTCATCCACAGCGCGGAGCCCACAACTCCTCAGGCACGCGCGTAGCGTCTGTGAATTCAATTCCTTGATCGAGGCAATCTGAATTTTGCGTTTGCGTTTCGCAGTGCAACTCCGTAGGCTGTGCCCGTGAATTAGACGGCAATTTCTAAAAGTTGTGCTGGCGTCCTTTCCATGCCGAAAGAGAAACGCCACGCATCTTGAAATGCGCCGTTTGTGATGATCGTTCTTTAGTCTTCTGCGACACCTCGAAGTGTCCGACCGGTAGTACGCGCTCCGCGAAGAGCCAGGGCAGTTAGCTGGACCCAGTTTCCGTCCAGGGAAAGCATTGTGCCTGGTTTTTCGGGAACCGCGCCTGGCAACTTCCCACCAATTCGCACTCACGTTTTGATTTTGAATGGCTGCCGCCATACGGGCACCGGTGGAACTGAAGCCTCATGACTCGAGGAGCCATGAATTTGCTGCAGGTGTTGCTGGCCGGCTTTTTACGCTGGGTTGGATTGCCGCCCGCGGATTTGAGACTCGTGAAGGACGCGCTTTGTTCTGTTCCCGGCGCTACGGAATTGGCGCAGTTCGCCAGTAGAAGAGCAGAGGAGAGGAAATGAAGCCGCTCTGGGAAGCCGCTGACTTCGTTCGCAGGCTACGCAGAGAGATGCGGTTTGGCGAACTCTCGCGCGCTCCGTTGCAGCTTTTGCGCCTGGAGTTACGAGGAGATTTTCTGGCTTGTGATTGGATGGCGCGGCCCGCGGATATTTGGGATGCCGACCTGCGACAGCCAGTCAGGGATCGCAACGAATCCCTGCAAGCTTTGGAAGATGCCATTGCCGTGCGCGATCTCGCATTTGACGCACTGCCCAATTTGCAGACTGCGGTGCTGCGCGCTTTTCGTCCCTCGGCAGCGCGTGAGCCGCCCGAACTAATCATCGCCGGCTCGATTCACCGGGAGGACCCCGAGGTGTACGGGCGGGCCTCCCTGAGGATGCGAGCCAAGCTGAGTGGATTCCATTTCTGTCTGGAGGGGCAACGATTGGAGTCGATACCCGTTGAAGAATTTGAAATGAGTTTTGGCCGGGCAGCCGCCCCGAGTTGCGGCTAAGGATGCGGGATTCATGACAATTCGAAAGGAGAAAGAAAAACAAATGTCTGTGATCGCGCGACGTGAAAAAAGGCTGTCCATTGCAGAGAAATTTGCACGATTACGTCTGAGGCTTCGACAACCGGAGTGGCGCAGATACGGGGGGACGATGTTAGCGGGCAAGGTGCTGGGAGTCGGTATCGTCCTGGCGCTCATGGCCGTTGTCACCGGACTTTTCTTTACCCATGTGTATGCACAAACGGCGGCGGCACCAGAGGTGAAAGCGGCCGATGTAGTGAATCCGGTGAACACCGCGTGGACGCTTATCGCCGCATTCCTGGTTTTCGGCATGCAAGTCGGATTCACAATGCTGGAAGCGGGCTTCTGCCGTTCTCGGGAAACCGTCAACGTTCTGGTTGAATGCGTGGTGGATACGTGCCTTTGCGGCATTCTTTTCTATGCCATCGGCTTCGCATTCATGTTCAGCCATGGTAACGGGCTGATCGGTTACCACTGGTTCTTCCTGCAAAACGCGCCCGCCACTTACGAAACTACCGGCGTGGCGTTTCTGGCAGTCTGGATTTTCCAATTCGCCTTCGCGGACACTTGCTCGACGATCACGTCGGGCTCCATGATCGGCCGAACCGGATTCGTCGGCGACCTTCTGTACAGCATTTGCGTCACCGGCTTCATTTATCCAATCATCGGACACTGGGCATGGGGTCCGGATGGCTGGCTTGCGAACATGGGCAGCGCGGGGAACTTTTTCCCATCATTGGGAATTGGCTTCCATGACTTCGCCGGTTCCACTGTCGTACATACGATCGGGGGCTTCATTGCCATTGCCGGCGCGATCGTTCTGGGTCCACGGCTCGGCCGCACATTCAAACGCGACGGCGGCGCTCCCATGCTGCCTCACGACTTAACGATTGCCGTAAGCGGCGGACTGATCCTGTGGTTCGGCTGGTACGGCTTCAATCCTGGCAGCACCCTTTCGGCCATGGACTTTGTCGGCATCGGCCGCGTAGCCACAAACACCACGCTCGCCGCTTGCGCGGCGGGTCTTTCTTCGATCATTTACGGCTACTTCATGACCAAGAAATGGGACGCCGGCTTCACAACCAACGGGTTCCTCGCCGGACTCGTGGCCATCACCTGCCCCTGCTATTGGGTTACTCCGACGGGCGCGGTCTTGCTCGGCGGTGTGGCCGGGGTGCTGGTCATTCTCGGAGTTGACCTGTTGGAGTGGCTGCGGATTGACGATCCGATCGGCGCGTGGCCGGTGCACGGGCTCTGTGGCATTTGGGGAACGTTGTCGCTCGGCTTATTTGCCAGCGGTCAGTTTGGTGCGACCGGGCCGATCAGTCCGGACAATAGCGCCCCACTGAAAGGGCTGTTCTATGGCGGCGGCACACAGGTGCTCCTTGCGCAAGCCATTGGCAGCGCCTGCATCACCGCGGCGACCTTTGGCGTGGCCATGGTGGTCATGCTCGCCGTCAACTCGACCGGACTCCTGAGGTTGCCGAGGGAGGCCGAGCTGTATGGCATGGATCTCCACGAGCACGGGATCTCGGCGTACCCGGAGTACGAGATTTCACCCTTCGCCTCGCCTAGCGGCTTGGCCGTTCAAGCCGAGGCCGCTGCGAAAGCCAATAGCTTTACACCGAGCAAAACGATGGCTCGGATCAGTCTAGACAAGCTCACAACCTGAGAACTCCACGTCGAGCCTGGGGTTTCGCTGGGCTTCCCGAACTTCGGAGGAAGCCCGGCGAACGCCTGAGGCAGGGGGCGCTGAGTCCAGATGAGGATCAAAGGCAAGCGCACTGCGCGTCGCCGCCGGAACCGAATCAGTCGAAGGCGCTCGGAACGTTGGAAGAAGATTTCCAACCGGTCTCCCTGGCTAACGATGGTCTCTGAGGAAGGGGAGGCAAACCAGAATGAAGAGCCAAGTGAAGAGGACGAAGAGGTATCAGGCGGTGCGTCACAGCCTTTACGCACAAGGAGAGAATAAAAGCAGATGATGACTAAAGTCGAAGCGGTGATTCAGCCCTCCAAGTTTGACTACGTCAAGCAGGCTCTGATTGATATTGGCGTAGATGGGATGACGGCCTCTGAAGTACGCGGGCACGGCCGGCAAAAGGGTCATACGGAGACATATCACGGACATGAATACAGCGTCGATCTCTTGCCCAAGATAAAGCTCGAAATCGTAATCGAGGACAAGTTGGTAGATCGAGTTGTGGAGACCATCACAAGGGCCGCAGCTACGGGGAAAATCGGCGACGGGAAAATATTCCTTTTCAAGGTCGAGGAAGTGATTCGGATACGCAACCAGGAACGTGGCGTTGCGGCGCTCTAATCCGCTATTCGCCCGGCCATGGCCGAGATGCGCTTAGTTTTCGCGTTCGAGGCAGCGCTCGGCCTGGCTATGTCAAAGACAAAAAATCGATGCTGCTCAGCGCAAGTTTGAATTTGTCTGAGGAGCGAGGGCTGCTTAGAGTGAACAGGAGGGTTGGGCCTTGCCGGAGAGCCGGGAAGGGAATGGTCAGTTTTCGTGTTCAGGGATAAGCAAGGAGTTGCCGAACCCGTGGGAACGAGTATCGAAGCACAGTATTACCCGTTGAACAGCGGCACGTCAGAACCTGCCCGCCGAGCTGCTCGAGTGAGCCTCGATGGTGCTCTGCGCCGTTACGGGCTAGCGCTGGGCTTTGTCTGCGCAGCACTTTTGCTGACGTTGCCTCTTCAACAGCTTTTTCCGCATCCGTTTCTCTTTCTGTTTTTCGCCGCGGTAGTGGCCAGCGCGTGGTTTGGAGGCATGCTTCCCGGACTTTTTGCAGTTCTGATTTCCACCGTTGTGGTGGACTATTTTTTCGTTCCGCCGCTGCATTCGTTGGCCATCAAGGCGACAGAGGTAAGCTATTTCGCAGCGTTCGTGGTTTCCTCGCTGGTAGCCAATTGGGTAAGCGCGTCCAAGAAGAAGAGCGAAGAGGCGCTGAAAGAGGCGCGGAGCGAGCTTCAAGTTCTCGTGGCTGAACGCACCGCCGCGCTGCAGCAATCCACCAGCGAGCTGCAAGAAAACGAGCAGCACATTCAGCTGTTGACTCGCGTGATCCCCCAGCAGGCGTCGAATCTGTTATCGGAGCACGCCGGAGAAAATGCCGCCGCCGCGCCGCTCCAGCAGGTGCTTGCCGAACTCGTGGATTTCACGACGTCGGTGTTGAAGTGCGACTCCTGCTTCGTCTACGTGCTGGAGAACGATGAGCTTGTGTTGCGCGCGTCGAAGAATCCTCATCCCGAAGCAGTCGATCGGCTCAAGCTAAAGATGGGACAGGGAATCACGGGCTGGGTAGCAGAACACGGGCGGCCAGTGGCGGTGAGCCAGAATGCGTCGCAGGATCCACGCTTTCAACTGTTCAACGATTTGCCCGAAGATCGGTTCGAGGCTTTTCTGTCGGTTCCGCTGCTTAGCCGGGGCCGGCTGGTGGGCGTAATCAATTTGCAACATCGGGATCCGCACCGCTACGGCGACCGGCAGATTCGCTTAATCTCCGCGGTCGGTCTGCTGGTTGGCGCGGAAATCGAACTGGCACGCCTGGAAAGCGAGAACCTGCAGCTTTCGGCAAGGTTAGAGACGCGCAAAATCGTGGAGCGCGCCAAGGGCATTATGCAGCGCGACCTGAAGATCAGCGAAAACGAAGCCTACCTGACGCTGCAACGCGAGAGCCGGCAGCGGCGGAAGTCCATGCGCGAAGTAGCCGAAGCGATTCTCCTCAACGACGAAATCCGCAATCGGCCGGCGTAATACCGCAGCCCGGAGCCGCGCTTCGCACCGCGACGCGCGTTGGAACGTGGATTTCGCCGGTGGCTTAGGCGAACTTCTTCACCACGGAGCGGGCGGCGAGCGAGAGCATCAGCCGCGTCGCGCCGCTGAAGATCATGCTGATTCCCACCAGCGTTCCGATTGCCCACTCCGTGCTGGCGGGCCAGGTTCTCCAAATCATAAAACCGAGAATGAGGGTGACGATGCCATCCAGCGCGAGCCATCCCCGGGCCTGCCGGGCGCGGACCTGGAAAGCTAAAATCAGCTCCAGCACGCCTTCGACAAACAGGTAGATCGCCAAAGCCAGAGTGAGCGTCGCCAAGCCAGCGACCGGGTGCGCGAGCAGGTAGACGCCAATCCCGATATACAACGCGCCGAGCAGCACCTGCCAGATGACGCCGCCGATTGCGCGCAGATGCCAGCCGAACACCAGATGCGCCACGCCGGCGAAGACGAGCAGCCAGGCGACGACGATGTTTACCGCGATTCCTGCCGCTACGGGCAGACCGATGGCGAGAACTCCTGCGAGGATCATGAAAAGGCTTACTGCAATAGACCAACCGGTGAAGTGCCTTGCTTCCGCTGCTATCGTGGAAGTGGCCATGGGTTCCTCCACGGAAGAGATGTTGGGTATGCGGCGAGACTACGCCTGCGGGCGAGGAGTGTCAATCAGGCAGGGGCGGTCGGCGTTAGTGGGCTGTTTTGCAATCTAGAGCACGAGATCGGACGGTTCTGCGCGGCTGTCATGCGTGAGTTGGTGTGACGGGGCGCACAGCAGGAAATACATTGGTCGTCGAGCATCGTCATTGAGCATATGGAGGATAGCGAATAGAATGAGCGCTCGAGGAGATCATGATGACCAGCTCACCGGTTTTGCAGCAGAACGCGAAAAACAACCCGCAGAATCGCGGCGCGGGGCCGCGCGGCGTGTCGGTTCTAATGGGCGTGTTGTGGATGGTAGGAGCCGCAGGGGTGTGGATTCTCCTGCTAGTCCTGTTGCATAACGTCATGGCGCGATTGCTTTAATAGAAGCCATTGCATATAACTCGTCCAATCCCCATGAACCCTCGTTCACGCGGTCTAACAGCTAGCCTGGTGTTGTGCATCGCCGCGTCACTGCCTGCTATGGCGTACGGGCAGTCCACGACACAATCCTCTACAACACAAGCGGCTCCGCCTATGCGAATTGAGACTTTGCAATCGCCTGCCGGCGCGAACAGCTCCGAGCCACAGATTACGGCGCAGGGCGATCGCGTGATTTTGAGCTGGCTCGAAGTGAGTGGAGATCGCGCCACGTTGAAATTTGCCGAACGCACGGCTTCGGGCTGGTCGAATGCGCAGACTGTTGCCTCCGGGACTCACTTCTTTGTGAATTCGTTCGATGTTCCTTCAGTGCGCGCGCTGGCGGATGGCACTTTGGCGGCGCACTGGGAGGAGAAGCTCGGCGCCGACGAGGATTCGGATGCGTCGAAGGTGATGCTCTCGTGGTCCAAGGATCAGGGCAAAACGTGGTCGCGTCCGGTGAGCCCGCATCACGACGGCACGAACACCGAGCACGGATTCGCGTCGCTGTTTCAGGCGCCGGGAGCCGGGCTCGGCCTGGTGTGGATCGATGGGCGCGCGACCAATCCTGAAACCGAATCCGGAGACATGAGCCTGCGCGCGTCGGTCTACGATGCCGCGGGAAAGCAACTGCGCGAAACGGTGGTGGCGCCGCGTGTGTGCGAATGCTGTTCGACTTCCGCAGCGGAAACATCGGAGGGCGTGATCGTGGCGTTTCGAAATCGGAGCGCGACGGAAGTGCGCGATATTTACGTGGCGCGGTTTGCCGAGGGCCGGTGGAGCGCGCCGGCCATCGTTCATGCGGACGGCTGGATGATCAACGCATGTCCGATCAATGGCCCGTCGGTAAGCGCGCGCGGGCGCGACGTCGCGGTCGCGTGGTACATGGCGAAAGGCGATCAGGGGCGCGCGTTCGTGGCGTTTTCGCACGATGCCGGCCGGACGTTTGGAGCGCCGGTGCGCGTGGATGATGCAGGTTCGCTTGGGCGGCTGGGCGTGCAAATGCTCGAGAACGGCAGCGCCGCAGTGATCTGGATCGAGAAGGGGAGCCAAGGCTCGCAGTTTCGCGTGCGGATCGTTAATTCCACAGGGACGCGTTCAGCGCCAGTAACTATTGCCAACACGGAAGGCAGCCGTTATCCGCGGATGATGGGTTTGCGCGACGAGCTTCTGTTTTCGTGGGTTGATACCGACAAGGGATCGTCGCAGTTGCGCACCGCGCGTGCCCGCATTGGCCCGCAATCCAGTGCGCAGGCTGCGCCTGCTGCCGCCGGCGCGCACTGAGGCTGCGCCGCTGAAGTGGCCAGAGGGCAGGCAGAGAAGCACATCGTCGGGCTAATCGGTTAGGGCACAGCGTCAGGTCTTGTAGCGAAATCCGGGATCAAAATTCTGCTGGATCGAAAAGGAGCGAACATGCGCACATTCTTTCTTGGTGTGATCAGTGCGGCCGCGCTTTTCGGCGTATGGGGAGTGGCACACGGCCGAGGTCAAGCGGGAGGGGCTGCTGCACAAGCAGCGGCAGCGCCCAAAGACAAGGCAGCCTACTTCGCGACTGCGGATATTCACGGGATATGGAAGGACCTGGAGGCTAGGCAAGTAATCAACAAGCGGGTGCTGGAAGGCGGCGCCTATAGCATCAACATCCGAATCGTGAAGGAAGGCGACGCTCCGCTGGTGCATGCCAGTTCGGTGGACGTCTGGGTGATGATGGAGGGCACCGCAACTGCGATAACCGGCGGGCAGCTGGTGGATGGCAAAAAGCGGCCGAACGTTGACGATGAGGCAGGGAGCGCCATCCGCGGCGGAGTGGAGCAAGCGCTAAAGCCGGGCGATGTTCTTTATGTTCCGCCGGGCGTGCCGCACGGGTTTAAGGACGTTAAGGGATTCAGAGCTTATCTTATTCGGTTTGATACGAAGTAGCGGGTTCGCTTCGATACGAAGGAATCGGCGCGGCAGGACGGGACGCGACGCGACGCACGCCACTTTCGCCCGTTATCTCAAGCTACTGCGGGCAGCTACTCCGGATCAGCTACTGCGGGCCGGCTCTGCGGGCTGAGCGTGGCCGCTCAGGTAATCCAGTGCGCGACGGCGGCTAAACGCTTTGGGAGGAGGGGCTTCGCTGTGGAGATGAGCAGGCGGGCAACGCGCCATGAGCACGTGGGTAGATCCAGACGTACGCCAACGGCGGGAACATAGGATACATACCGTGACAGAGGCCCCCGGGTGTCAGCCCAGATCACCAGCTCCTCCAGGCCTTGCGCAATGAGAGACTCAATAAGATAGGCCCGCAGCACGATAGAAAGCGAATCGGGACCGAAATTGCAGTCGTTATTACATTGAAAGCACAACACACCGCCGCCGGGCCTGTACCATCCTCCGATAACGCTTAGCCATTCTCCGTCACGATGCTTCAAGCCGATAGCAAGCGGCCGACCGGCAGCCGCCACCATCTTCAGACCGTTTTCAATTTCCGTCTGTCGCCATGACGTAACAAATTTAGATTTGGAGGCCAGCTCGAGCGCCGCAGCGCGTAATTCGTCCAGTGAAAGACGATCGACGAGCTGGTGACCGGCCGCTTCGAAGCGGCGTCGATAGTAGCGGAAGTTGTGCCGCGTGGTGCTGCCCAAACGGCTGAGAAACCGATCGTAAGTGTTGGGCAGGGCTAAATGTGCGTGATATTTCCAAAGTGGGGAAACGTCGTGTTCAATAACGGAATACTGGACATCGACGGATCTGGAAATGACCAACTGCCCGATCGGAGTCAAGGTCGCCGCTATCTCGCAGGAGCCTCAGCCGAAGACCACGGATCCCGGGAGATGAAAGTAAAGTCTCGAGCGCAACCCGGAGTGCATCCTGCCGATGGTGTTCCGCAGCGAGCAGCATACCGTCCAGAGATCCGTCGGCGTATACAACGCCGGTACGAATGCCAGAGATGACCCGTTCCTTTGCATACAGGATTCCGGCCACGTCGGAGGCCCCGTGAACAAGCACGACCTTAGGCGCCCATCCCTGGGAGACGGAGGCGAGGAAAAACTCCGGGTCCAGCATTGGTTCGTAATGCCGGGCCAACTGGCTCGCAATTTCTTTCAATTCGCGGATTTTGGCGGCGGATGATACTAAAACTCCGGAATATTGACCGGCGACGGAGTTTATGGTTTGGTCCGGAAGAGCCTCAGCTCGAGGCGTGAACATGCCAGCCGAAAACGCACCCGGCGTCGCTGTTATCGGCTCAGGTCCGACAATAGCCGCCCGGGCGGTTCCCACTGAAATTCGAGTCCCTGGATTGTAGATGGTCCACCTAGCCTGACGGGTTTGAGCTATACGGCAGGAGGTATCATGTCCTAAGCAAGACCCTTAGCGAATAGGGTGTACCAAGTAGGAGTTAATCAGGGTTTCCGTAAGCCTCATTGGCTACCTGCGGTAAAACCAGAATGCGTACTTCGAGGACACCAGCACCCGGGAACGGCCTCTTGCTGGGGAACAGCAGTAAGCTTGGAAAAGAGACATCGTGGGTTTGACGCGCTGTCGTCGGGACAGCAGTCAACGTGGAAATGCACAAAGGTTATTTGGGTTTGCCGTGGTCCGGTAAAGTGTCGCCGCAGTGATGCTCCGCTTCGCCTGTCGCTTGCTCGGAAACTGAACGCCTGAGCGTTACTGTATCGTAAGACGACCTACAATATCGCGGGACGACCAAAATAGGTCGGGGCACGAGCGTTTGTGTCACTTTGTGACACTTCACATCAGTTTCAAGGTGGTGCACTTTGTCGTACTCGACCGAGTCTCTCATCGCGCATGGTCCACGCGTGCTCCCAGTCGATTGAAAGGACGACAGTTCGGCGGATTGTGACCAATAGGGCACTCTTTCGCCTCTACGATGGATGCCGAGATGCACATAAAAGGCTGAGGTATGACCCATGCGTAGACAAAAAGGCTTCTCGTTAATTGAGCTTTTGATCGTGGTGGCGATCATTCTGATTATTGCCGCCATCGCCATCCCGAACCTGTTGCGGGCAAAGATCGCCGCCAACCAGGCTTCTGCGGTGGGCTCGCTGCGTACGTTGAATACAGCGTGCATCGCGTTCTCCACCAGCTACGGCTCATTCCCGGCGGCGCTCAGCAATTTGGGCCCGATCGGGTCTGGGGGCACGGCCAGCTCGGCGTCAGCAGACTTGATTGACTCCGTGCTGGCGGCCGGCACCAAGAGCGGCTACACGTTCGCCTTTGGTCCGGGCGCGAGCAACCAGTCTTACACGATAACGGCTACGCCCATCACTGCGGCCACCACTGGACAGAACATGTATTACACCGATCAGTCCGGCGTGATCCGTGTGGATACTTCCGGCACGGGTGCGGGCGCAAGCAGCACTCCCATTGGGTAACTTCCTCCGAGTTACCCGATGGCAAAAAGGGAGGACAAGTCCTCCCTTTTTGGCTTTTTAGCGAGGTTCCGCCGCTCGCATTTGTCAAGGGCGGCTGGCGTTATCACGGCTTTTTTTTCGGGCTCTCCATTCTTCAGCCTTAATCTCCCATATCTCCGTGGGGAACCGCCCCGAAACGTAGTCGTGTTCTTCTATTGCGACCATGCGCATGCCCGTTTTCTCCGAGATGCGACGTGACGCGATGTTGGGAACAGCTTTGGGAGCGCGCAGCACCGGAAATTTGAGCACGTCGAACCAGTAGCCGGTGACTGCTTCGCAAGCTTCCGTCATCAAGCCCTGACCCTGCCACGGCAGACCGAGCCAGAAACCACGATTATTGTTGCTGTCTTTGCCTCTCAGGGTGATGCATCCGATCATGGAACCCGGTGAACTTTTCAGGCGCAAGGTCCAGTGCCATTCCTCGCCGCGGGCCATGGCGGGAAGAGCAAATTCGCGGCACCAGGTGTAGGCGCCGTCTGGCGGGTAGGGCCAGGGAACGATGTTGTGCAAAAAACGGACGATTTCCCATTTGGGGAAGAGCGCCTGAGCCTGGGGTGCGTCGCTCAATTCCAAAGGACGCAGCATAAGGCGCCTGGTTTGGAGTATAGGTATCAACATCACCGACCGCGTTATAGCCAGCAAAATTATAAATCAGTGGACGACTCCACCTGTTCGCTTTGGCCCCGCGCCAGCCGGCGATCTCCTCTATTAATCATATCTGACGTGAAGTGCTGTGACTGCGAGCCACGCAAAAATATTTGGCGTCACTAAGCGGCTCGGGTTATAAGTGTGCCGGTTTAGCCTCGGCTAGTCGAAGCGAAGTTCCCAGATTGAAGGGGTTTTCGGCATGAAGCATTTTCCAATCATTGTCGCAATCGTTCTCGCAGTGTTGGCCGGCATCACCGCGGTGCCGACGATGGGTCAGAAGGACGAGGCCGGGAAAATCGTCCGCACGGACCCGGCCATCGATAAGCTGATCTCACCGGATACAAAGATCGAAAAAGTGCATGGCGGATTTGGCTTTACGGAAGGCCCCATATGGGTGAAAAGCGGATCGTATTTGCTATTCAGCGACCTGCCGAACAACGCGATCATGAAGTGGACGCCGGATGGCAGCGTTTCCGTCTATCGCAAAAGCATCTTTCCGGGAAACTTTCCCGAGGGAGTGCAGATCGGGAGTAACGGGCTGACCCTGGATAAGCAGGGCCGCTTGATTGCCGCCGAACACGGCAATCGGCGTGTGAGCCGCATCGAGAAAGACGGCACCATCACCGTACTCGCCGAGCGCTACGAGGGTAAGCGGCTGAACAGCCCGAATGATCTGGTTTCCAAGAGTAATGGCGACGTTTACTTTACCGATCCGCCGGGGCTTTATCGAACTTATCCGCAGGTTCCCGATGCGCCGAAGAGGGAGTTGGATTTTGCCGGCGTTTTTCGGGTGACTGCGCCGGGAAAAGTGGAACTGGCGCTGAAAGACGTTCCTTACCCCAATGGCCTTGCTTTTTCGCCCGATGAAAAGAAGTTCTATGTTGCCAGTTCGCGGCCGGAAAAATTCTGGATGGTTTATGACGTCGAAGCGAATGGCAGCTTGACCCACGGGAGAAAGTTCTTCGATGCCAGCAACATTTCGGGCGAGGGCGTTCCGGACGGAATGAAGGTCGACCGGGCCGGGAATATCTATGCGACCGGGCCCGCAGGGATTATGATCTTTACGCCGGACGCGAAGGTTCTGGGCACAATCGAGTTGCCGGAGATACCCGCGAACTTGAACTGGGGCGACGCGGACGGCAAAACGCTCTATATAACGGCGCGAACGAGCCTATATCGCCTGCGCACGAATATTGCAGGAGTGCGACCTTAATTCTGTTTTCAAGGTTTTCAAGTTAACCCATGTCTACATCCGAAGCGACGACGAAAAGCATCAAAGTGCACGTGAAATCTCAGTACGACCCGACCCGCTCCAATCCAAATCAGAACCAATGGTTCTTTCTGTACACGGTGCGGATTACGAATGAAGGATCGGAGACGGTGCAGCTCATGAGCCGTCATTGGGTGATCACGGACGCGATGGGGAAAGTGCAGGAGGTGCGCGGGCCGGGCGTCGTCGGGAACCAGCCGGTGCTCGCTCCGGGCGAGAGTTTTGAGTACACCTCAGGCTGCCCGCTGACGGTGCCCTTCGGTTCCATGCACGGAACCTACCAGATGGTCAACGATCGCGAGGAGCAGTTTGATATCGAGATCGCGCCGTTTGTCCTGATGGAACCACAGACTGCCGTAAATTAACGCCCGCATGCGCGCGGTGGCGACGGGCTTCTATTTTTCCAAATACTTCCGATTTCCCAAATTCACGCGAGATGCCTATGAATTACAAAACTGGGATCCACAAAACTGGGATCCACAAAACCGGCGTGCAGTCCGAGGAGCAAGCGACGCGCGAAGCCGTAGACAAATTCAACGAGGCATTCAATCGGCACGACGCTGACCGGCTGGCGGCGCTTTTGACCGACGATACGGTATTCGAGGACACTTCGCCCGCGCCGGACGGAAGGCGGATCGAAGGAAAGGCAGCAGTAACCGGTGCGATGGGTTTATCGCAAGATGCGCAACGGGCAGCCGTGGCATCTGCGCGGCGTGGATATTTTTACGGTGCGGGAAGGGAAAGTGGCCGCCAAACTCGCGTACGTGAAGGGATGAAAGAACTGGAACGGCTTGGTTTTTACTTCGAGACGGTGGCGGTGAGAATTCCCTCGCGGGTGGATAGATAAAGAGTGGAGTCGTCATCGAACTTGAGACGAAAAGATTCGCCGGTGCCATCGAGCGCCTTTTCCACCAGCTTACTGAGTTCCTCAGGACGAACCGCGCGTTCGACATAGATGCGCGACGAAGCCTTGGCTGCATCGGCGATGGCCTGCGCTTCGGTCTCTTCTTCAACGGAGCTCATGATCGCTTCTTTGTAGTTTTCAGCTTTTGACTTAGGCATGGCTGTGGCCTCGTGTTGCCGTCATTCTCCGCTACGGCTGCGTTTTCGCTGAGCACCTTTCATATGTATGGAGACTTTAATGCTTCAAAAGGCTGCCAATAATCCCGCTGAAGGAATCCTGCCACGCGTGCACGATCATTCCCGGGCGGACGGTGCCGCGCCAGTATGCCAGAATTCCGAACATTAGCCCGTAGATTCCGATCAGGATAGTCATCCGCCAGCCTTGATATGCGTGAGCCGCGCCGAACGCCGCGGCGGCAAGGACGATGCCGACAGGGGCACTCTTGCTAAATGCGATGAATTGGCGCTGCAGATAACCGCGGAAAATCGTCTCTTCGCAAATACCTGCACTGACGGAAAGGGCGACCCACAGCGAAAATTCGAGCGCGCCATGCGGGAGCATGAACTGCACGGTGCTGGACGAAGCGTCGATGTGCAAGAGCCGCGCGAAGAGCACCAGGATTCCACCCGACAGTACCCAGAACGCGGCGGCGATTCCAATATCGCGCAGTAGCTGGCGGCCGGAACTCCAGCGATTGCCCAGAACGAGTGAGATCGGTTCGACGCCTGCGGCGGACTCCCGCAACCACATAGGCGAACACCAGCCATTCAGACACAATCGTGAGCAGATACATGGGAACGCGGTGGGGATTCAGGTTCACTCTTACCCGACCCGCGGCAAACCACGACAGGAAGGCCCAAGCTCCGAGTATCAAAAGCAGGGAGATCGTGTGGATCGGACCGGCCACGTAGCGCGCTGACGTGGATGGGGTGGCGACGGAAATCTCCATGAGGATGGTCGTGGTTATCCTGAGGGCTCTACGCCAACGCTGGGCGCTTTTTGCCGAAGCCGGTAGCCTTTTCGAAGGCGTGGGCCATTTGCAGGACGCTGAAGTCTGCTTTATCTCGGCCGACGATCTGCACTCCGACGGGAAGACCTTCAGGCGTGAAGCCTCCGGGAACTGAGGCCGCCGGATTGCCAGTGGCGGAGATATACCAACAGGACTTCATCCAGTCGATGTAGTTGGTGAACTTTACGCCGGCAATTTCGGTGGGATAGGGCGTGTTCACGTCGAATGGCGGCAACTGCGTAGTGGGAAGAACGAAGTATTCGTATTTTTCGAGGAATGCCTGAAAGCGCCGCCACATCCGGCCGTGCGCGGTTTCGGCGCGCGCGAGATCGGTGCCTGTCAGCCGCAAACCTTCTTCGATCTCGCCCTTTAGCGTGTCTTTGAAGGCGTCGGGATGATCTTTGAGTTGCGCGCCATAAGCATTCGCTGAATTCCAGGCGCGGAGCACGCGAAATGAGATCTCCGCATCGGCGAAGTCGGGCTCCGCTTGCTCAACGATGCAGCCCAGCGACTCGAATGTCTTGCGATGGCCATCCACAACGGTGCGCACGCGCGCATCGAAAGGGACTCCTCCCAGATCTTTGAACCACGCTACGCGCACACCTTTGAAACTGCGGTCGAGAGGACGCGCGAAATGCTCGCCGGGTTCGGCGATGGAGAGCGGAGCGCGCGGGTCCGGGCCCGCGATTGTGCTGAGCACGAATGCCAGATCGGCCACGGAACGGCCCAGGCATCCCGAGGTGCTGAGCGTCGACCAAGCGAATGCCGCTTTCGGGTTCGGCACGCGGCCGATGGAGGGCCGAAAGCCAACTACGTTGCAGAATGCGGCTGGGTTGCGCAACGAGCCGCCGGTATCGGAGCCGCTGACAACGGGTGCGAAACCGCAGGCCAGGCTGACGGCGGCGCCTCCCGAAGATCCGCCGCACGTCTTGGTCAGGTCGTAGGGATTGTGAGTCGCGCCGAAAACTTTGTTGAAGGTTTGCGACCCGGCGCCGAATTCCGGCGTGTTGGTTTTGCCGATGATGATCGCGCCCGCGCGGCGCATGCGGTCAACGACAATATTGTCTTCGGTGGGAATGTAGTCTTTGAAAAGCGGCGATCCGAAGGTGGTGCGGATTCCGCGCGTTTCCAGCAGGTCCTTGTGTGCGACGGGCAGGCCGTGCAGCGGGCCCAAGGTTTCTTTGTGCGCCTGCATCTCGTCGGCTTTGGCCGCAGCTTCGGCGGCCATTGCCGGCACGAGAGTGACAATTGCGTTGACTTTCGGGTTTGCCAACTCGATCTGCTTCAGGTGCGCGGCGAGCGCTTCGCGAGCAGAAAGTTTCCCGGCGCGGATCAGGCGAGCCATTTCCAGCGCGCTCATAAAACAAATCGAGTCAGCGGCGGCCTGGGCATTCACACTGCCGTCGAGGAGAAGAGCGCCGGCCATTGCGAGCAGGACTTCGCGTCGGGACGGATCGTTTTCAGCCATGGATGTATTTTTCGAATCACATCGCGTAAACGAAGGAGTAGCCTCGTTCCTGCGCGCGATTCACAGCCACGATCCCAGCCGGAACGATACGCGCGTTCGGGACGAGGTTCGCCGCGAGTTCCTTAAGAATGCCGTCAGCTTCACGGCCGGTGTCACGAGCAATCATCCCGGCAATTCGACGGCTGGACATCTGGCAGACGGCGAAGTGCACGCCTTTTTTGGTGAGCTCATCGAGGCGGTCCTTGTACAAGTTGGCGGCGGGCGGCTCTTTCGTCTTGGGATCGACGAAGCCGGACTGTTCGGAAAACTGCTTGCCATATTTTGCCCACATGGCGTCGGCGTAACCAAACGTGGTGGACTTGTGGCGCGCCACCATTACGACGGCCAGGTCGTGGTCTTCCAGTCCGTAGGTCTCGTGATTCGCCGTGAAATAATTCGCCGCGAATTGGAAACCTATAGACAGACCATCGGGGGTGGTCGTGTCAAAGACGAACCGATGCTGGCCGGGAATCTGATCGAACCAGTCATCCTGGCTGTGGCGGGCGGGTTTCCATGGCGCGTCCGCGGAAACCTCTGCCATTGCGGTGGAAGCGCCGGCGGCAGACGCGCCCAGGACGCCGGCTCCGAGGCCCAGGCGCGCAAGGAACGACCTGCGAGCAATTAGGGATTGCAGCAAACCTCGACTCAAATCTAGACGGCTTTGACTCATGGCTGACCTCCTATTTTTTTTCCTTTCGGAGCAGCATCCTATCAGAATCGATATTAATTTGCTTTCTGCGCACTTTGGCTGAAGCGCTTCGGTAAATCTGAGATTGGAGAAAAAAACGGCTGGCGAAGGCGCCAGTCGTTGGTGCGAAGGGTAAGTCCGGAAGTGCGATCAGCGATGTCCGCCTCCGCGCGAGCTGCCGCCGTGGAAGCCGCCCCCACCGCCACCGCCGTGGAAGCCGCCCACCGCCACCGCCGTGGAAGCCGCCCCCACCGCCACCGCCATGGAACCCGCCACCACCGCCACCACCATGGAATCCGCCTACGCACCCTGGAACCGATCCCCGCCGCCACCGGAATCCACCTGCCATGAAAACCACCATTGCCGCGGAATCCGTTACCGCCATGGAAATTACCAGTGCCGCGGAATCCTCCGCCATGGAAGTCACGCCCACCATGAAAATCGCGCTGGCCATGGAAATCGCGGAACTCGCCACGATCACGGAATCCTCGATCATAGTCGCGGCCGAAGTAACGATAGCCGGGCCCGTAATATCCGCCGTAGAAGCCGCGGAACCACGGACCCGCGCCGATAAAAACGCCGTCGTCGAAGTAGTCGGGACCGTAATAACCGTAAGGCGCGCAATCGTATGGGTAATCTCCGTAATATCCGTAGGGGCAGTCGGGAGGGGGACCGACGTAAGCCGGGGGAGGGACGTAACCGGGACCAATTCCAATGCCTACGCCAAATCTAACTTGGGCATTGGCAGCCGTGCCCACGAGAATTACGAAAAGCCCGAGCAAACCGAAATATTTTAGATATCTCATCGCCAGGCCTCCTACGCGTACAACCAGTTAGACGCAATAGGCGTGCCAAAGACGAGCGAGGGAGCACGCGGTCTAAGTACCTAACGAATCAATTATCTACAAGCGTTGATTGGAAGATCTGCCGGCCGAGACGAGAGCTTGGCATGGCCGAAATCCACCGCTCGATGCTGCTTTTCAACCGATAAATGCGGGGTAATGGGAGTTGCTTGTCTCTGAAACCGTTCGGCTACACCTTTTCGGCTGTGGTTGGATCGATCACCGAATCGATGCGGGATACGCGATTAGCGGGGAAACCGCCCTGCTTGGCGTGCTCGCGAACCATCTCTTCGTTTGGCGCGATGTAGACGCAATAGATCTTGTTGTCGGTGACGTAGCTCTGCACCCACTGGATTTGCGGCCCCAGGTTGCGCAATACCGAACACGACTTCGCAGCAACGCCTTGAAGTTGCTGTGGCGACATCTGGCTGGCTCCAGGAATTTCCCGCTCGATCAGGTATTTTGGCATTGGTCTCCTCAATCCCGCGCAGCATACCGCGTGATTTGTGCTCGCTGCAAGGCGGATATGCGTCGCCATTGCCGGCGTTGTTGGCGTCACTGCTGAGGGAGAAGCCGTGCTAGAATGCGCGCCAACGGGCTCCAGAAGTATTCCGGAGGCAAAACATGAAGAAGCATACTGGCATCGCGCGGAACACTAGATTTGCGTTCATCGGCGGAATTCTTTGTATTGGGCTGGTCGCCGGCGCGCTGAGCTTATTTTTAGGAGCGTCGCCGGCGCAGGCGCAAAAACCGCAGGGCATGTTGCCTGGCCAAGTGGGCGGCGAGGACGAGACCGGCCCTTACGATGTGGCGATGGGCTGGCCGCAGCCGCTGGGCCATCCTGGATACACGTGGGGATCGCAGGGGGGCGTTTTCGCCGAGAGCCCTAACCGCATTTACATCGCGAACCGCGGCGAGCTTCCCATTCCTGAGAAGGCGCCGGAAGGCTATACGGGAGGCTACGGAGCCTTCGGACAGCCGGCCACGAATGGCCACCCGCGGATGCAGCACTGCATTCTGGTGGTCGATGGCAACGGCAAGCTGCTGGAGGATTGGACGCAGTGGGATCATCTTTTTGAAGGCGGCCGCGGCCCGCACCACGTGAAGATCAATCCATATGATCCGGAAAAGCACGTCTGGGTCGTGGACGACATGGTGCAGCAGGTGTTCGAATTCACGCATGATGGCAAGCAACTGGTGATGACGCTGGGGGAGCGGCTGGTGAAGGGCGAGGACGACAAGCACTTCGGGCGGCCCACGGACATCGCGTGGCTGCCGGACGGCACGTTTTTCGTAAGCGACGGCTATATCAACACGCGCGTGGTGAAGTTCGACAAGAACGGCAAATTCCTGATGACCTGGGGCACGAAAGGGAAGGGGCCGGGGCAATTCGACCTGCCGCATTCGATTGACATTGATGCGCAGCGCCGCGTTTACGTCGCCGATCGATCCAACAGCCGCATCCAGATCTTCGACGAAAACGGGAAGTATCTGAGCGAGTGGGACAATATCCGGCAGCCGTACCACATCATGGTCACCACCGGCGGAGGAAACGACAATACCCAATATCTCTGGGTGGCGGACGGCGTTTCCAACAAGTTCCTCAAATACGATCTGCAGGGGCACCTGCTGTATTCGTGGGGGACGTACGGGTCGTTCCCGGGCGCGTTCTGGGGCGTGCACCAATTTTCGATTGATCCGGCGGGGAATTTGTATGCGGCGGAGACGTTTGGCGGGCGGACACAGAAGTTCATGCCGAAGGCTGGAGCCGATCCGGCGACGTTGATCGGGCAGCCCGTGAAGATTACGCAGATTTCGTCGCGGTAAGGGCGAGGCGAAAGTCTGCCGCGCTGAAGGGCGCGGCGCTACGTTCAAACCTTTCGGGACGCACACGACTTTTGGTTAGCGTGGCGCTTCGCGCCCGGGTCGTGCCGAAGGCGGGAGCCGATGCAGCCACGCTGATCGGGCAGCCGGTGAAGATTACGCAGATTTCGTCGCGGTAGGGGCGAGGCGAAAGTCTGCCGCGCTGAAGGCCGCGGCGCTACGTTCAAACCTTCTCAAGGCAAGGGCACAGAGAGATTCTTCGACTTCGTGGCCGCGCCGGCTTGAAAAGCCGGGCCCGAAGTAAAAGCGCGCGGCCACTGCGCTCAGAATGACAAACCGCGGTTGGGAGACTCAGGGGTTGGCTTGCGCGCCGGAGGGGCTGGCGGGGGCGGAGGACGAGTCGGCGGGAGAGGTTTGAGAGTTCTGCATGCGCTGCTGGAGTTGATCGCGCCGTTCGCGGACCTGATCGGCGGAGGGGCCGTTCGGCGCCAGCTTGAGATAAGCGTTCAGGTCATCGACCAAGGCCGGAGCATTGCGCAAGGCGATATGAATGTCGGCCAGCAGCAAACGAAGCGTGGGATTTTCCGGCTGGAGTTTAGCGGCAGCCTGCGCGTATTGTTCGGCTTCGTCGGCGCGATCGAGACCAAGAAGCGCCTGAGCCAGTTCCGATTGCGCGTGCCAGGAATTGGAATCATCCGACACTGCTTTACGAGCCAGTGGTTCCGCATCCTCGTAGCGGTGCGCGCCCGAATACAGCGCCGCCAAAATGAAGAGCGGATCGGCGTACTTGCCTTGACTGATCTCGATTGATTTACGCAAAGCCTTTTCGGATTCGGCGGAGTTCTTCATATTCATGTAGGCCAAACCCATCTGCGCATAGGCTTCGTAAAAATCAGGATAGGCCGCGATGGCACGCTGGAATTGCTTGATGCTTCCGGGATAATCCGCTTTCTGATACAGGAGGCTCACGCCCTTGGTCATGGCGTCGCGAGCCTTTTCCGGTATGGAAAGCTGCCGCACCGAAACCGTGGGACCGGCCGAACCGGCGCCGCTGACTAATTTTCTCAGCATGACATTCATGCCGAAGACGGGACCTTGCACCTCGACCGATTCGTGTGCGTCCTGGTAGGCGGACTGTTCAAAAGTAAGCTGATAATTGCCATTGCGAACGTTGGTGAATTCGAAGCTTCCATTGTTGCCGGTGAACTCAGAACCCAGCATCCCCCCGGAAAGAGCTTGCAAATCCACGCGCACGCCGGCTATTCGCGCATGCGTTTCCGCGTCTGACACTGTGCCACTGATGGTGAAGGAATGTCCGCGAGACGGGCTTAGGCCCTCGTCATCGTCGGGAAACGGCACGGTCCCCGGACGGCGTTGGGCCGCCAGAGGCGGGCAGAACAGAAAGCCTGCGAGCAAAAGAAGAGGCGCGAGTGTGAAAAGCGGACCTGAAACTCGGCGCATAGTTAATCGCGAGTCTACTCTCGGCCGAAGCGGGGAGCAATCGGAGAGTGCGAAGCATAAGTGTCCAAAGGTATAAGTTGGTCTCTAGTTCTCAGTCATCGCTTGTACCCACATCTACGACGCCGACCCGATTGTGAAAGTGGGATAGAGGAACCACCTTAAGGTTTCACAGTCGAGGTTCCGATCCATGGATACATGCGATGTAGCAATTCTGGGAGCTGGCCCTTATGGGCTTTCGGTGGCGGCTCATCTTCGTCAGTCGAAGCTTTTGGATTTAAGGGTTTTGGGCGGTCCGATGTCTTTTTGGGAAAGGCACATGCCCGCCGGCATGCTTTTGCGATCCCCCCGTGTAGCTACCCACCTTTCCGATCCGCAGCGCCGACTCACTCTAGACGAGTTCGAAAAGGCAAATGGAAATCGATTCGCGGTCAAAGTGCCTTCCACGGTGACCGAAGATTATATCGGCCGAGAGATGGCCAAGAGGGTTCCGCTGCAGGACTTCATAAGGTATGGCCACTGGTTTCTGCGACAGGCAGATCTGCCTGTTGATTCTCGCGTTGTCTCGTACATAGAGCTAGCCTGGGGAGGATTTCGGCTGGTCTTCGAAGACGGGAAATCTCTGGAAACGGAGAGAGTTGTAGTTGCCACAGGCATCGCTTCTTTTGCTCATATACCAAAGCCCTTCACGGATCTGCCTTGTAGCCTGGTATCACACACTTCGTACCACAACGACCTCGGCAAGTTCCGCAATAAAGAAATCCTGGTGATCGGCGGCGGACAAAGCGCTCTTGAATCAGCCGTCCTGCTGGATGAGGCCGGCGCTCATGTTGAGGTTCTGGTGCGCGGGCCGGTGATGCACTGGCTGGGTATGAAGCATCGTTGGATGCACGGCGAAATGGCCGCCTGGATGTTCTATGGACCCGCCGACGTGGGGCCGCCAGGCATCAGTCTGCTGGCGCAAAGACCGAATCTATATCGGCGGTTGCCGCGTGCGATTCAAGATCAGTGGGGAGTTCGCGCGATTTGTCCCGCAGTGTCGTGCTGGGTGAAGGCGCGCACGGGGAATCTACGCATCCATACGGGATGTTTTGTCGTTTCGGCTCGTGCAGAAGGGGAACGAGTGCGCGTGGAATTGAACGATGGATCCGAGCGTGTGTTCGATCATGTGCTCCTTGGAACGGGATACCAAGTCGACATCGAACGTTATCCGTTTCTGTCGCCGCAAGTTCTGAAAGGGATCGAGCGCGTTAACGGATTCCCGGTGCTTGACGAAGGGTTTGAGACCTCCTTGCCGGGGATGCATTTTGTGGGGGCTCCTGCGGCACGGAGCTTCGGGCCACTTATGCGCTTTGTCGCAGGGACCGAATTTGCCGCTCCAGCGGTGGCGCATCGAATTTTGCACGCGAAGGAGCGTCATAGGAAGGGCCATCATTTAAAGGTGAGTTGGAGCACTCGCTACAAAGAGCAATACGCGGATCCGCTGCTGTCACACCGTGGTAACAAATCAGCCGAAGAACCAGGAACAGCGCAAGGATAAGCGAGCGCCGCTTACAGGGAGGTGCGAGGTGTAGGGATGCCCCGGCACATCGTATCCCCCTGAATCATTCAGGTAGTAATCCAGAAAGACGGGCGGGAGCAAGCAGAGTTTCAGCGGCGAGCGCGGCGCGAGTCGCTCGATGATCTGCCAGGGACTCTGATTTTCCTTGTGCGAGTTGGGACGCGCCAAGTTGAAGTAAAGCTGGTAGGTGTGCACTTTGGCCAGGAAGTCACCGCGGCTGGCGAAGTCCTCCAGATCAAAGAACTCGTCTTCTTCGAGTCGGTGCACGGTTTCCACGTCGCTCTGATAGGTGTGGGCGGCCGGCGGGATGCGCACATGTTGGCTGTCGCCGAGAGCTTTGGGGAAATCACCCTTGAACTCGCCGCCATTGTCGGTCTGCCAACCAGGTCGCGCAGCGAAACCCCGCAGCGATCGAGGTGCTGCTGAATGCGGGAAGCGAAGACGGCGCTGGCCGAAGCGCTACGATCCTGCGCGAAAGCCCAGAAGAGCAGTCCGCTGCGGATTTCCCGAGCGGTGTACTGATGATGGGCAAGTGCAACCACTGGGCCTGTCGCCAGTAGCGCGGGATATCATCGAGATCCTTGGTATCGGCGCTGATTTGCTGAAACAAGGCCCACTGCGCCTTGATGTGTGCCAGATCCTGCTTGCGCTGGTATTTGCGGCGGCGCTTTCTGATAAGCCCATGCTCCCTCCAAATGCGCTCCAGTGCGTTGTGGCCGATCCGCAGGTCGAACTCACGAATCAGGCGGCGGGAGCCAAAAGTGGGCAGCGTTTTACGGAGTTCGAGCAGTGGCACTTCGCTGTGAGCGGGAGTCTTATGAGGTTGGCGATGCCGGCGCGGGAGTGTTCGGCCAGCCCCCGTGGCCGAGCTGCTTAGCGGCGCAGCCACTTGCGGACGGTGGCACGTGGTGGCAAATAAGCGCGCCGTGGCTTGATGCCCCGTTGCTTGGCGCTCTCCACTAGACGCAGGCGATGGTTGTAAGCGTTTTTCATTTCACGCACCAGATCGAAATAGCGAGCGGAAGTAACCATGACGCGGCAATTCTAGCCGCCGCGCGCCGCCCGGCTCTCCCCCCAGCCGGGCGGCCATCTCCTTCAGCCTCTTCTCACTCAAGCACTTCAACCTCGCCAGGGGGATACGATGTGACAGGGCTCTTCCAGGGAGGTGCGAGGTGTTGCTGGAAATCGCGCCGCTATGATATTTTGCTAAATCACACAGAAGCAGGCGCTTCGGAGCCCGAGACTGCAGAGGCACACACAACTTGCCGGCTGAGCTGCTGAAAGTTTCAGCGGGAACCCCAGACATCACCGCCATTGTTTATGCCGCCGATTTCATCAAGCGCGGCCAGGTGGTCGCCGTACCCACAGACACGTTCTATGGCCTGGCGGCCGATCCTTTCAATTTGGCGGCCGTTGAAGAGATCTATCGCGTGAAGGGGCGGCCGGAAAACCGCGCGCTGCCGATCCTGGTGGATTCGATCGAGCAGGCAGCCATTTTGACTCGCGATCTGCCACTCAACTTTCTGAAGCTGGCGAAAAAATTCTGGCCGGGCGCGCTGACCATCGTGGTCCAGGGGTCGAACCGGCTGCCGATGAAAGTGACGGCGAATAAAGGCCGGGTGGCCCTCCGCTGGCCGAAATCGCGGGTGGCATGCGCGATCATAGGGCAACTCGGGTCGCCGATCACGGGCACGAGCGCCAACATCTCCGGATTTCCCTCCTGCTCGAATGCGCAAGAACTCGTGAAACAGCTTGGGGAGCGCTTGCCCCTGATCCTGGACAGCGGAGAAACAGGGGCGACAGTTTCTTCGACCATCGTGAATCTGGAAGACGACGATTGGAAAATTGTCCGCGAAGGGCAAGTATCCGAAGAAGAGATCGCGAAAGCGCTCGCGGACTCCAATTCTTAGAGGGCGCGCGAGGCATTAGCGCATGGCGGTCGCGGGTTTCGGTTCAAGAGGGGAACGCAATCGGCTGGCGCAGGTCTATGCGGCGCTTTCGGATGGCGAATTGCTGCGGTTAGCCGGCGAGACGGAATCGCTCACCGAAGAGGCTCGCGCCGCGCTTGCTTTGGAGATGTCGCGGCGCAACATTCCCACCGAAAAAAGGGGCGAAGCGGACGATTCAGTTCCTGGCGGGCGCGCTGAGTTACGCGACCTGTTGACGATTCGCCAATTTCGCGACCTGCCCGAAGCGCTGCTGGCGAAAAGCGTGCTCGAGTCGGCAGGGATCGAGTGCTTCCTGGGCGACTATAACCTGATCCGCATGGACTGGCTGTGGTCGAACCTGCTCGGCGGCATCAAGTTGCGCGTGCGGCAGGAAGATGCGCTGGTGGCGTCAAGATTACTCGAAGGCGTGAATCCAGCAAGCGAAAATTCCGAAAAATAGAAGAGACCGAAAGAGCCCGCCCCTTAAGAAAGACCCTGCACTCTCGCTCACGTCACCTGTTAACCGTCCCGAGTCCTCCAGCGTTATAGCAATGCAAGAACCAAAACCAGGAATTGGAACGAAGGCCAACTGGAGGAACAATGGTGGGCGCGATAATTTTGGCGAATGCGATGCCGCTCTGGCAGGCTGTGTCGCCGGACTTGCAGCAAGCTATTCAGGAGCAAGTGCAGCAGGAGCTCAGGCGAGGGCGATTTCGCTTCGGTGGAGGCGGCGGAACGGGAGTAGAAGTGTTGGTTCCTATCGCGCTTTTCGCCATGGTGGTGCTGATCGTTTTTGTGATTGCGCGGCGCAGACAAGCGGAGCTTCGGGTGCGAGCGGAATTTCAGAAGCAGATCCTCGACAAATTCAGTTCAGGGAAAGAATTCGCCGATTTTCTGGGGACCAAGGGGAGCCAGCGTTTTCTGGAAAGCTTGTCGGCCCATTCCTTCGGATCGCGGGAGCGAATTCTGCGCGGGATGCGCGACGGCATAACGCTGGCCGTGCTGGGGGTGGGCTTTCTGCTGCTGACTCCGATGAGACACGGATTCGTTGTACCAGGCGTGCTTTTTTTGGCGCTGGGAGCAGGGCTGTTGATATCGGCCGCAGCGTCGTATCATTTTTCGAAGAAGTGGAACGGCAGCGGCCCGGTAGCGCCCGGCGCGCCGCTATCGCACAGCTAGAGCCGGAATAGAGAAGCGCGATGCGGCTAAGCGCAAGCCTGGAATTTGCAGCGGCCGGGGAGGATTCGGCTGCGCAGGATCTGACTGCGGCGGAGTCGGCGGCGGTGCCGGCGCGACGCATGGACGAGGCCGCGTTTCAGGCCTTCTATGCAAAGACCGCGCCGGGGCTGCGGGGTTATCTCCGGCGCGCCTCGGGAAACGAGGCGCTCGCGGACGATATTCTGCAGGAGTGTTACCTGCGCTTTCTACGCGCCGATCTTCTTCAGTTCAGACACCCGCAGTTCAACGACGTTGCCCGATCAGATGCGCCGGTGAAGGCGTATCTGTACAAAATAGCGTCGTCGCTGCTAGTCGACCACTGGCGCCGCGTGAAGCGGGAACGGCGCTGGAGTCTATGCAATTTCCTGGGCGGCGAGCCGGCGACAAATCCCAAGAGCGAAAGCGATGCCATGCGTTTCTTTCGCAGGCTCAAGCCGCAGGAGCAATTGCTCCTGTGGCTCGCTTATGTTGAGGGCTTCGAGCACCGCGAGATCGCTGCGGCGCTGCGGCTGAAAGAGAAAAGCGTGCGCGTGGTGCTCTTCCGCGCGCGCAAGAAATTGGCGCGCACGCTGGAGGAAGCCGGACTCGGACGGAAGGAGGCAGGATGAGCCACACGAGCTGTTCCGAAGAGAGCGCGGTCGCGCGCGCTATTCGCAGCGGCGAATGGAACGAAAGCCTCGAGGCGCACGTGCGCGGGTGCGGGACCTGCCGCAGCGTGCGGCAGGCCGCGCAGTGGATGCAGGGGCTGGCGCCCGCGTCGCAATTGGAGGCGCACGAGCAAACCAATTTGCCAGATCCGCAGGTTCTATGGCTGCGCGCTCAGATTTCCGAGAGGCAGCAGGCGGCCGAACGCGCGCACCAGATTTTGCAGTGGGTGGAAGTTGTGTGCGCGATGGTCATTTGCGCCGGCCTGGGCTTTTGGCTGGTGCGGGACTGGAGCGAAGTAGGCGGGGCAATAGGGGATGGGATGAACTGGGTGCTGTTCGAAGCGTGGCCGGCGCTGTGGAACAGTGTTTATACATACGGGCTTTATGCATACGGGCCGGTGAACGCTCCGATTCTGTTCTCCTCCGCGCTGGCGGCGATTGCGCTGGTAGCAGTGGCGATCGCGTATCCGCTGCTGGCGCGGGAATAGGCGTTCTTCATTCTCCATCGTTACGTCGTTGCAGGTCCGCTGTCCGCCAAAATACTGAAGAAAGCCACGCTCAAGGTCTATCCGGAGTTTCCGCATGGGATGCCTACGACCAATGCGGACCGGATCAATGCCGACCTGTTCGCGTTTTTGCAAGAAAGTCAGACGGCGTCGGCGTAACCACGAGGCTGAAGGAGGAAGGATGCGGCGTAGCGCTCCGTTGCATCGAGAACTGTTGGCGCGAGAGTAAGAGAGATTCTTCGACTTCGTGGCCGCGCGGCCAGAAAACGGCCGAGGGAATCCGCGGCCACTTCGCTCAGAATGACACCTGAGTTATTTCCGCGCCGGGCGTGAGTGCGCCCGGCGCGGATGGTGACGGCGTAACCGCGAGGCGAAGACCTCAGGTCTCCCGCCGGGGGCCACCCTTCGCAACCCGCTCAGGGCAAGTCGGCGGGACGACCTGAGCTACAAGACTCGCTCGACAATTACGCCTTGGCTTCGGGCGCAGACGGAGGCGCGAAGGGGCCGCAGCGGCCCTGCATCCCGGCGCGGAATTTGTCGCGATCCTCGGGCGTCATTTGCGCCCAGCGCTCCATCATGCGGCCGCGCCAGTGTCCTCCGCCCCAGCGGCCGCGGAATCCACCCAAGAGCAGCCTGCTGAGCACCAGCAGTCCAAGCGCTTGCCCAAAGGTGATCAGGTGCAGCCCGAAAAGCGGCGGCATCAGCCAATTCCACAAATGCATGGCCACAAAGCTCAGCGCCAGCACCGCCACAATCGCAAACAGAAGAAATCTCGCCGCGCGTACAAATCGATGTCGTCTCATTTTCGACCTCACTCTCCCAGAAATTCGTCGTGAATGGCTTGGAGCCGGCGGCGCAGGTAGAGCACGGCATGGTGCTTGCGCAGCACCATGGCGTTTACGCTGACACCGGCTTCGGCTGCTAATTCCTTGAAGCTGCGACCCTCGAATTCGTGCCCAACGAAGGCGGCGCGCTGCTCCGGAGGCAATTCGTCGACTGCTGTTTCGATTTCGTCCAGTAGCACGCCTCGCGCGTAGGCCGCTTCCGGGCTGGCGTCAGGCGACGGCAGGAGATCTTCGAACTGCAGCGGCGCGGCATCTTGTGAGCGGGCCGAAGAGCCGCCGACGGCTTCGGGCAGAGGTTCGGGCTTCCTCTTGCGGAAGAAGTCGGTGATGCGGTTGCGCGCGACGCGAAAAAGCCAGGCGCCGGCCTCTTCTACCGGCTCGAAGAGCCGATAGGCGGCGACGAGTTCGTAGAAGACTTCCTGCAGGATGTCTTCGGCTTCGCCACGGTCCGGCACGCGGCGGCGAATGAAATTGGCGAGGCGAGCGCGATAGCGCGCGGAGGCTTCGAGGATGCGGCGGTCGTCTGCGGGCGCGTCCCGCCGCGCGGTTGCCGCGGCCACCCTATCGCGGGCAAACGCAGCCCGCGTTGAGGGGCCGGGTACCGTAAACGCTATCGAATTTGCTTTCATCTTTTCGCTCGCGCCGGAAGCTGCCCTTCTTTAACGCGCCGGGCTCCCCTTGCCGGGGACACCGGCGCTACTGCAGGGGGACGTTCCGGCGCCCGACAACCCTCAGACTCTGGCGCCACACAAGCTGCGATGTTCCTGTTCGCCATATATGAAGACGAACGAGCGACCGAAATATTTCTGTCATCCACTTAGAGAGTTCGACTACACCCGGAGTAACACCCTCACCGGTGGTAAAGTGGAAACGCGCCTTGCCAGCCATCTCGAAACTGTGGCAACCAAACCGTATGATTTCTTCGATTATTGTGGCAGCTCGTCAAGGTGAGGCAGGTGAGGTATGACCAGGTCTGCGAGAAGTGTTGCGATGGTTTTGTGTGTCATCCTATTTTGGATTGGGCAGGGCGGCGCAGCGGCGGCGCAGAGAGCTGTGTCAGACAAGGCAGTCGCGCCCGCCGGCACGGCGCAACGGGCCGCGGCCGCGAAGGCTGCGACGGGTGAAAGTGAAGTTTTGCAGCGGCGCATCGAGCATCTGCGGCGCGGGATCAACGTAAGCGATTGGTTCGCACAGGCAGGCGATCCGAGCGGATACACGAAAGAGCACTTCGAGGCGGCGATCACGGCGCACGATCTGGATCTGATCCAGGGGATGGGTTTCGATCACGTGCGTTTGAGTGTGGACCCGCGTCCCATGTTCCACGCGCGGCAGGCGGATCAGATTACGCCGGAGGACCTCGCGTATCTGGACGCGGCGGTAAAGATGATTCTCGATCGAGGCCTGGCCGTGGACATCAGCATTTTCGCGGACACGGAATTCAAGGCGAAGCTCGCGAGCGATGACGAATTCGTCGAGCAGTTCGCGGACTTTTGGCGAGCGCTGGCGCGGCATTACTCGAGCCTCGACGCGGAGCGCGTTTTTTTTGAAATTCTCAACGAGCCCGAGGGCCGCGACCACTATCGCTGGTATGGCGTAGAGGCGAAGTTAGCGGCGGCGATTCGCGAAGGCGCGCCGCAGCACACGATTATCGCCACCGGAGCGCATTGGTCGGATGACGATGATCTGGTTTTCCTCGAGCTGCTGCGCGATCCCAACGTCATCTATGCGTTTCATTTTTATGAATCGCACATCTTCACCCATCAAGGGGCGACGTGGTCTTCGAATTATTGGCATAACCTGAAGGGTGTGCCCTATCCATCGACGCCGGAAAACGTGAAGGCAGCGGCGGCGGAAGTGCCGGACGCGGTGCACCGTCTGGCGGTGGTGCGTTATGGGCTGGACCGCTGGAATGCGGGACGCATCGATGCGGAGATTGGGCAAGTGGCGGCATGGGCCGGGCGTTGGAGCGTGCCGGTGATCTGCAACGAATTTGGCGTTTACCGCAAGAATGCCGAGCCGAAAGATCGCCTTGCGTGGCTTACTGACGTGCGCACCTCACTCGAAAAGCACGGCATTGGCTGGGCCATGTGGGAGTACCATGGCGGGTTCGGTGTGGTGACGACAGAAAACGGCCAACCGATGCCGGACGAAGCGACATTGCGCGCGCTGGGACTGCCGAAGCGAAGTTATCAGAGTTCGGACAACGAACGCAGCGGGCCCAATTGAACTTTAAGGACCAGGCCGTTGCAGTCGCTTCATTGACGCACGAGTAGCTTTCGATTAGTGTGCGGCTATGGCTAAGAAGAAAAACACCAACAAAACTGAAAAGAAAGCCTACCTCGGGAATCTCGATCGTCTCGGCGGAAAGAAATTGACGCAACACGGGGCTGAGGAATCGTCTCGGGGAAAAGAATCACGCAAGCACCGCGTGGGCGGTGGCGGGCGTAAGTCCGGCTGAAGCTGGACTTCCTCTCGTAGCACTCGCTCGATGCTCCGGTCGATTACCCTTCGCCGCCGATATCGTCCCCTTCACGGTGGCGTTCCTCAGCGTGCACGTCTTTAACCTTTCCTGAGCCTGGCGGCGGAACACTATCGGAGCGGCCGGAAAAGGAACGAGGGACAGCGGAAGGAAAACTGTCGTGAACCTGCCGGCCCTCTTCCAGCTCAGAAAGTATCTGCCTGAATAAGGGCATAATCAACGCAACCACTTTCGCTTCTCCGTGGGCGCCATTTAGCCTGGATTTAAGCTCGGAATTTTGCTCCAGAGCGAGTTTGGTGAGAATCGCTGCTGCTGTCTCCATTGCCATTGGTTACCTCTATGGGTGAGTGAATGAGTGCGCAACATCATCATACAGATTCGGCCGGGACTTAATCCATCGTTCCGGGGATTTCGGGGTCGGCTTCGGGGCGGGCATTATAGCGGAGCGTTAGCTAGGGACGATTTCCCTCGACGCGCACTATCCTTCGTTGTTCGAGCGCCTCCGTTTTTGGAGGGTTTGAGAATATCCTGGTCGTTGAGGGCCAGGCGAAGCGCCTCGACGTGAGGCGCGCATTCGCGAGCTTGCTTTACGTGCGCGACGGCCGCATCCCAATCCCATCCCAAACAGGTGTGCAGATAGCCGATAGCCACAGTGGGCGCTCGGCCGATGCCGGCGGTGCAGTGGAGATAAACCGTGTGGCCGTCGGCAAGCAATTCGCTCAAGGCTTGAATCGCGGAATATAGCTTGGCCCGAAGTTCGATTTGTTCTTCGACCATGGGAACGCGGCGAAGAGCGATGGGGCAAGTTTCGTAATGGGCTTCGAGCGGAGGAAAATCCAAATTGACTGCGCGCATATCGTCGTCGGTGTGGATATTCAGCACGGCGGTGATGCCTGATTCGCGGCGGAGGCGTTCGATATCGTCAATTGTGCGGGGATGAGAGCCGATAAATAGCCGCGGAAGGATCTGCGCGTAGGTTAATTTTTCGCCGGGGAATCGACACATTTCGTGAATAGCTTCAGGTTAGCACGGATTGGGGCTGGTTGCTGAACGTCCGACTGGCACGTGTCGAAAGGAGACGAAATCCTATGATTTTGAAGGTTTGATATTCCTGAATAGGACATTAGAATTTAAGTGCCTTCTCGATGAGAATGGGGCTGAGAATGTCTTACAACTTCAAAATTGACGTGGAGCGCGAGACGGATGGGCGTTGGATCGCGGAAATCCGGGCCCTTCCTGGCGTCATGGTCTACGGAAAAACCAGGGCGGACGCTGTGCGTTCCGTGTACGCCTTAGCCCTACGCGTGCTCGCCGATCGAATTGAGCGCACCAGGAAAGCGCCTGCCAAGGACCTCGAACTTTCTTTTGCCCGCTCCCGCTGATTCGCCTTGAGCCGCTGGCCAAGCACAAAAGCACGGAAAGTTTATCAGGCGCTGCTTCGGATTGGCTGGGCTCCGAAACCAGGCGGTCGAAAGGGGTCGTCTCATATCCAACGGTGCATCCTACGAAGCCAGAATTCACTTGGGCTTTTCACGATTCGGACGAAATTGGCCCCAAGATGCTCGCCAGAATTGCGAAACACGCCGGCTTGAGGAGAGAAGATCTATGAGATCGAGCCGCTAGCGGGGCGGGGGGTAGCAGATTTTGCCCAGGAGGGCGAGGCGGCGGGCTCCAGTGGCGCTGGGTAGATTCGAGGCGCGGCCGTGCATGGTTTCGTCGGCCAGCAAGGCGAAGATGAATGCCTCCTTGGCATCGCCCGGCAGGCCGAGGGCTTCCGTGGTGACCACTTCGATCCCGCCTAGTGCGGCCGAGAGCTGCGCCAGGATCAGGGGATTGCGCGCGCCGCCTCCGGAAACGATCAATTGCGAGAGCGGAGTTTTTCGCTGGGGCGGAAGCACCCAGCGATGCAGTGCGTCGGCAATCGAGAGCGCGGTCACTATTGTGGCCGTGCGCACCAGATCTTCGGGCCGGGCGCGGTGGCGCCGGCCCCAAGCCAAGATATTCTCCACGTAAGCTTTCCCATATTGTTCGCGTCCGGCGCTCTTGGGCGGAGCTTGGCGAAAATAATTTTCGGCGAGCAGAGAATTAACGAGTGCGGGCAACAGATGGCCTCGCAAGGCCATTTGCGCTTCCGCGTCGAAGCTGCGCCGGCCCTTGGTGAAATGATGCACCAGGGCGTCGATGACCATGTTTCCGGGGCCTGTATCGAAAGCGATGACTGAATGCGGCGAAGCCGCTTTCGGGATGACCGTGACGTTGGCGATGCCGCCGATGTTGAGCACCGCGCGGCCGCGGCGCGGATCGCGATAGAGCAGGTAATCCCCAAAGGGGACGAGCGGCGCGCCCTGGCCTCCGACGGCCATGTCCGCAGGACGAAAATCGCCAACGGTGGCTACACCAGTGATCGCGGCGATCACAGCGGGTTCGCCGATTTGTAACGTGGAAGAGACGTTTTCGCCGAGAAAGCGGCTGGGCCGGCCTTGATGAAAAATTGTCTGGCCGTGCGAGCCGATCACGCTGATCCGGCGCGAATTGACGCGAAATTTGCGGCAGGCGCGCAGCGCGGCCTCGCCGAAGGCGCGGCCGAGGCGAAAATTCAACTGGCTGATTTCGCCTGGCGAGACGCGCGCGCCCTCGGCGACACGCAGTACTTCGACCCGCACGGCAGAAGGGAACGGCACCGTGACGAAGTTCTCGAGACGCGCGTGCGCGGCATTGTCCGTTATCGACGGCGCAATGCGAACCAGCGCGACGTCGATGCCGTCGACGGAAGTGCCGGACATCAGGCCGAAGGCAAGGCGGGGACGTTCGCTACGAGCGGCACGCATGTTCATTCCGCGGGCTGGACGCGAGGAAATGAAATTCAAGAGGGATTCCTCGTCGCGCGGGAAGAACGGGCGCGCTGGAAGCACGCCGCGCTCCTCGGAATGACAACGGCGAATGTCTGCTGCAACTTGTAACGGTCTGTCACGCGAAAACCATGTTTGCTTTGCGCCCCGGTCATGAGATTTGTTTTTTCAGTTGCGCGAGGAGATTGAGCGCATCGATGGGGCGCAACTGGTCGAGGTCGGCGGCGCGAAGTGCGTAGAGGACTTCGCGATCGATAGGAGTAAACAGCGCCTGCTGTTCGCCGGCGCCATTCGAAGGGGAGAGCGGAGGCGTGAGTTTTTCGCTCAACTGCCGTTCGCTCTGCTCGTGACGGCGCAAAACTTCGCGGGCGCGCGCGATCACAGCAGGCGGTAGGCCTGCAAGGCGCGCGACTTCGATACCGTAGCTTTTATCGGCGCTGCCCTCTTCCACCCGGCGCAGGAAAATGATTTCGTTGGGCATCTCTTCCACCGAGACGTGCACGTTTTTAACTCCCGAGAGCAGGTCGGCGAGTTCGGTCAATTCGTGATAGTGCGTGGCGAAAAGGGTGCGCGCACGGGTGTGCGACTGCAGATATTCGACGACGGCCCAAGCGATGGAGAGGCCATCGAAGGTGGCCGTGCCACGGCCGACTTCGTCGAGCAGCACGAGACTGTGCGGCGTGGCCAGATTCAAAATAGCGGCGACTTCGCTCATTTCGACCAAAAATGTGGAACGCCCGCGCGCCAGATTATCGGACGCGCCGATGCGGGTGAAGATGCGGTCGGTGATGGGCAGGCGGGCCTGCTCGGCGGGCACAAACGAGCCCATTTGGGCGAGCAGAACGATGAGCGCGGCCTGACGCAGGTAAGTGGACTTGCCGCCCATGTTGGGGCCGGTGATGAGAAGAATCTGATGCGTGGCGGAGTTGAGATAGAGCGCGTTGGGGACGAAGCGCTCGCCATTCTGCTCCAGCAGGTGCTCGATCACGGGATGGCGGCCGCCGAGGATAAGGAGTTCACCGGCGTCGGTGAACTCCGGGCGGACGTAGCGGCGCGACGCCGCCAACACGGCGAAAGTCGCGAGCACATCGAGCTGCGCGATGGCGGCTGCGGTGCGGCGCAATCGCGGCGATTGCTGGGCCACCCAGGCGCGCACTTCAGCGAAGAGCCGCTTTTCGATTTCGGCGATGCGTTCGTCGGCGGCCAGGACTTTGCTTTCGTATTCCTTGAGCTCGGGGGTGGTGAAACGCTCCGCATTGACCAGCGTTTGCTTGCGCTCGAAATCGGGAGGAACCAGGTGCAGGTTGGCCTTGGAAATTTCGATATAGAAGCCGAAGACTTGGTTGTAGCGAATTTTGAGCGAGCCGATGCCGGCGCGCTTGCGCTCGCGGTCTTCCATGGCCGCAATCGTCTGACGGCTGCTTTGGCTGAGGTCGCGCAAGCCGTCGAGCTCGGCGTTGAATCCGCGGCGGATCACTCCGGGATCGGAGGCGAGCGCGGGCGGCTCTTCGGCGATGGCTTGTTCCATGCGCTGCTGCACGTCCGTGAGTTCGTCCATTTCGCCGTGCAGCGCCACGAGCCGCGCGGCGGTGCAATTGGCGATATAGCGGCGGAGCAAGGGAATGCGCGCGACGGATTGGCGCAGCGCGACGAGGTCGCGCGGGGTGGCCAGGCCGAGCGTGGCGCGGCTGGCGAGACGTTCGAGGTCCTGCACGCCGCGGAGATTCTGGCGAATCTCCTCGCGCAGCATGGTCTTCGATTTGAATTCGGCGACGGCATCCAGGCGCGCTTCGATTTCGGGGCGCGAAAGCTCGGGGCGCAGAATCCAGGCGCGGAGCAGGCGTGCGCCCATGACCGTGACGGTCTGGTCGATCGCGCCGAATAGCGACGCATCTGGCCGCCCGCCGCGGTGATTTTCGTCCCCGTTTAGTCCAGAGAGCAGCTCGAGATTGCGCACGGTGACCGGGTCGAGCACGAGCGAATCCTGCTGCTCGTAATAGCGGATCGTATCGAGATGAAGCAGAGCCGCGGCGGAACTTCCTTCTGTTTTGGCGTCGGGCTTGGCCGAAGTTTCGCGGAGGTAATGCACGAGCGCTCCGGCGGCAGCGATAGCCTGCGGATGTGCGGCCAGGCCGAAGCCTTCGAGGCCGGCGACGCCAAATTGTTCGGTGAGCAGACGCTGGCCGTAGTCTGCGCGAAAGATCCAGTCTTCCAGGCGCGTCTCGGAAGCTTCCTGCGCACTGCTCGGGGGGCTGCCGGCGGCGTCAGTTCGCGCGAGACTGGGCGGCGCAAAAAGGCCGGATTGGCGCGGCAGCAGGAGTTCGCGCGGGCGAAGCAGTTCCAATTCGTCCCGGAGCTTCTGCTCGGCATCCGGCCCGGCAAATTCGGTGGCGCAAAACTCGCCAGTGGAAACATCGAGATAAGCCAAGCCGATGGGCGATCCCGTGTTCCCGCGAGCGACGGCAGCCAAAAAACTATTTTCCTTGGGCTCGAGGACGTTGAGATCCATGGCCGTGCCCGGAGTGATGACGCGCACCACTTCGCGGCGGACCAGCTTTTTGCCGGGGCCGGGCTGCTCCATCTGATCGCAGATGGCGATTTTGTAACTGGCGCGCAGCAAACGCGCAATGTAGGTTTCCGCGGCGTGAAAGGGAACACCGCACATGGGAATGGGTTCGCCGCGCTCGCGATTGCGCGAAGTGAGAGTTATTTGCAGTTCCTTGCGAGGCGACCAGGGCGTCTTCGTAGAAGAGTTCGTAGAAATCGCCCAGGCGAAACAGAAGCAACGCGTGGGGATAGCGTTTCTTGATCGATTGATACTGCCGCATCAGCGGCGTAGAGGCTTCTATCATGCGGGCTCGGCGGGGCCGGAATATACTAGCCGACGATGCGCTCGGTGAGCAAAACGGGACTGAGGAAATCTGCGCGGCGGGCCGGCAAAAAATCCAATACGGAGATCGAAATCAAACTCCGAATTGGCGATCGGCGCGGGTTTTTGCGGCAACTGGCACGGTTGAAAGCGAAGCTGACGCGCGCTCGAGTGCACGAGATGAACACGCTTTACGATACGGGCGACGGCCAACTGGCGCGACGGGGGCAAATGTTGCGGCTCCGCGTAGAACGTCCGGCTGGCCGCGCACGCAGCGCGGGCCGAGGGACCAAACCTGCGAAAGACAAGCCAGCAAGCACGGGCGTGCTCACATTCAAAGGGCCGGCAAATGGAGCCGAAACGAACAATCCGGAGCCATACAAAGTACGCGAAGAACACGAACTGTGCATCTCCAAGCCTGACGAGATGCCGAAGATTTTCGAAGCGCTGGGCTTGCGGCCCTGTTTTCGCTACGAAAAATTTCGCACGACATTCAGCCTGCCGGGAATGACGCAACTCAAGCTGACGCTCGATGAAACGCCAATCGGGTTGTTCGTGGAACTGGAGGGAGCGCGCGAGGAGATCGACCGTGCGGCAGGAATGCTGGGTTTCGCTCGCTCCGACTACATTAACAAGAGCTACGGCGCGCTATTCGTAGAAGAGCGCGGGGCGGCCGGACCGGCGTCAGGCAAAGAACCAACATCATTTTCAGGCATCACGGATATGCTCTTTCGATCCTGATTGCCGTTGCGCGACGGTTTCCGACACAAAGACACAGCCCGTCCATGCGCCTTCCAGCGCAGGACGGGCGATCTGCCTTTTACGTTGCGGCCGTTGCCAAATGCTCGCAACGGTCCCCTACACGCAACGGTCCTATAGCTCGTCTCCCTCGTCTAGTTCATTGGTGGCCGGGTCTGGCGTAAGCGTGCCGAAGAGGCCGTCCATTTCGCCGTTAACGCCGGCGGTAAAGAAGAGGCTGTTGTAGGGGCCGGCGGCGCCGCACTTTGGCAAGTTGGATCCGGCCGGCGGTGTGGCTGGGCAGCCTGCGGCGCTATTACCAAACGCGAGCCCCCACAAGCCGTCGATGCCCAGGATATTGCCGTTGTGGTCTCTCATGAAGTCGATGAACTCGCCCGTGAAGCCGTTATAAGCGGCAATCCACCCACTTCCGAAATTGCCCACAAGGATTTTGTTGCTCAGCTCGCCGAAATCGCGGGGAGTCCAAACGATTCCCCAAGGCGCGTTAAGCCACGAACCATGCTGGAAGCGGGTCAGCAGCTTGCCTGAGGGGCTGTAGAGATCGACGAAACCGAGTCCTGCGCCCTCGAGATTATCGTGCTTCTAAGCGTTCTGCTTGGCATAGGTAACGAAAAGGCTGCCACCTATATTCTGAACGTTAAAAGGAGCGAAGCCCTTGGGGATGCGCTCGTCCTGAAATGCTTCTTCGTGTTCCCCTCGGTCGTCGCCATCGTCGGAAAGAGTCACTTGATGGAAGTTGGTGTCATAAACTTCGATCTTGCCGGCGCGGAAATTGGTGACGTACAGATAGCGCTTTCCATTGAACTCGCCAATAGTAGCGCCCTTGTAGACGGCTCCGTCTGCGGGCGTTGGGTTGGCCGAGTTGTCGACCTCGAGAGTGGCGGCAGTGCCGCCGGCCCACGCTGAGATGGTGCCATCTTCGGTCACAAAGATGAACGCCGCCGGATTTCCCGGGCTGACGTTAAAGTCGGGACTGCCGTTGAAGACGACCCCGGTGGGAGCGGCTACGAAGCAGTTCGCCGGTGTATTGTCGCCAGTACAGGCTACGGTGCCATTCGGGCCGGGAATTGTTACCACCAACCCTCTTTTTACGCCCGCGCCAGTGTATAGGGTGGAAACACCGGCGTTGTTATCGCTTATCCACCAAGGGCTGGTCGTGCTGCGGGCTAGTCCCCAGGGATTTTTCAGTTGCTTGTCAGTGAAAGTGGCGGAGAAGCCTGAGTTCGGATCCGTGACAAGGTTGGTCTCGTAGTGGTTGGTCTCTTTGGGGGTTTGTGCGAACGTCAGAACGGGAAGCATAGCGAGCGCGGAAAGAGCGCTACGCACGACTTCAAGAGCTTAGCGGCTTTCATTTTGTTGCTTTTCCTCCCTAAGGAATTGTGACTTGCGCCGCCGATCGCGGCCGGCTCGCGGCCAGATGCGGGCTGACTTCAAGTTCTTTGCATTGGTAATCTGCGGCCGTTCGCGCCGTGAGGTTGTCATCAGGGCGTCATGCGCGTGTTAAGTGATTGTCTGGGGCCGAGGATTCACGCTGCACACTGATCCTTCAAGCCGGATTCTTTTGGAATTGCAGGTTCATGCCGAATCGCCAGCTAGCCAACCGCGTTGGGTGTGCCCGAGAAAATCCGGCCAAGTTACAGTTTTTTGACAGCGTCCTGACACCCAAGGAAGTACACGGTGACGGCCTGGCACGAAATTTACGGCAAGCAGACCCAGGAAGTCACGGTTTCGGGTAACGAGATGCAGCCGCTCAACTTTGTTTTCAAAACCCCATGAGTTTTTAAGGCCAATTGAGCGGTTTTCTGTACGAATTCAGCTTGGATGCGTGCAGCCAACCACTGATTCGCGGTTTGATGACTGTGCCACGATGACCCAATCGGTATTCCTCGATGCAGAAAGGGGCGCAGCGGGTGGGTCCGCGCCCCTGACGAGCCCGATTCGCCGCCCGGCGGGCACCGTTTAGCGCTTTGCGAAACAAATCGAAGAAAAATTTCATGATTTCGGCACTCTTTTCTTGACAAAGTATGCGTCTGCATTTACTAGATCAAGTGAGGAAAAAACTGTTTGCGATGAGCTATTCGTTGGACCAGGAACCCTTGCCCAATCGTCGCACCGGATCTGCGGCGAATGTTTTGCGGTCGAGTGGTGAAGCGATAAGGGCCTCGAGGATGGCAAGCAGTCGACCTTTGGGTAGGAGCACGAGAGCCGACTAGGGATTACCGGCCCCTTTGGGCTGACCCGTGGTCGGGCGCTTACCCCGGCCACGGGCTTTTTGTTTTTAGGGAGACTAACGATCCTAAGGCGAGCTTGAACGTTTTCGCGGCTCCCACCCTTCACAAAAAACGTGAAGGATGGGGCACCCGAAAAACCGTACCTGAAAAGGAGGTGATGAGCCATGCTGCACGCAACAGAAGTGCTCGGCGGGGAGGCTTACGACGTCCAGGGAAACTTTGTGGGGCGAATATCGGAGCTATTTATTGAGCCTGCCGACCAGCCCAACCGGGTAGCGCGTTACCTGCTGGGCCGAGGCAAATACCTGCCGTTGTTGGCCCGGCATGACCAGATCTCCTCGGTAGCTCCGGGGGTGATCAAGCTGAATGTTGAAGAGAAAGATTTGGACCATTTCCACGCAAACGAAGCGTGGCTGGCGGTTCGCAAGGATTTACTGGATCAGCAGATCATCGATACGCGTGGGCGGAAGGTGGTGCGCGTGAATGATGTCGATCTGGCCGAGCATCGTACCAACGGCACGGTGGAGTTGCGGGTCACGGACGTGGATGTTGGGTTACCGGGGGCGGCGCGACGATTGCTGCAGGGGCTGGCTTCGCCGACGTTCATCAGGCACCTCCAGGAGAAACTGCCGGCGCGAACGATCCGCTGGGAATTCGTGAACTTGATCGAGCCGGACCCACTGCGCCGGGTGAAGCTGCGCATCACCCACGACAAGCTGGAAAAGATGCACCCGGCGGACCTGGCCGACATTATGGAGGAACTCTCTCCCGCGGAGCGCCAGGCCATTATCGCTTCGCTCGACGAAGAGTCCGCGGCCGAGGCGCTGGCCGAACTGGATTCCCGGCTGACTTCGCAGATCGTGGAAAAAATGGCGCCGGAAAAAGCGGCGGACATCATCGAGGAGATGGACCCTGACAACGCCGCCGACGTTCTCGCCGGCCTCTCGCCGGAAGTTTCGCAGGACGTGATCGATGAGTTGCACGGCGAGGAGGCGCGCGATGTGGAAGCGCTGTTGAACTTCGATGCGCATTCGGCGGGCGGAATGATGACCACCGACTTCGTTTATGTGGGAGAGACCGCGAATCGCGCAGAAGTGGTGGAATGGGTGCGCGGGCGCGAGGAGATCAACCCCGAGCAGCTCGACACGATTTTCGTGATCGACGGCAATGCCAAATTCTCGGGAGATGTTGCAGTAGGCCGGCTGCTGCTTGCGGGAGACGATGAACCGCTCGCGCAGCTCAAGTCTGAACCGTTGGTTTCTATCGCACCCGACGCGAAGGAGAAGGAGGTCTTCGCGTTGTTCGATAAGTACAATCTGCGCACCCTGGCCGTGGTGGATGCGTCGGGCAGGCCTATCGGAGCGATAACAGTCGATGACGTGATTACGCGGCTGCGCGCCTCATTGTAACGAGGCCGCAGACGGGCGGTTGAGCGACAAGGATGCCGATTCGCAAATGAATTGGACTTCAATTAACGCGCGTACCGAGGAGATGCAGCGCCGTGCGACGCAAGTGCAGCGGCGGGGCCGCCATTTGTGGCGCCGGCTGGCGCTGTTCGCGGCTGTGCTCGGTCCGGGCCTGATTACCTCCAATGTGGATAACGACGCCGGGGGCATCTCTACGTACTCGCTGGCGGGCGCGCAGTTCGGGTATGCGCTGTTGTGGTCGCTGATCCCGATGACGATTGCGCTCTACGTGACCGAAGAGATGTGCGCGCGCATGGCGGTGGTCACCGGCAAGGGGCTTTCCGATCTGATCCGGGAGGAGTATGGCTTTCGCCCGACGTTTTTCGTCATGGTCGCGGGGTTCCTGGTGGACCTGGGGAACGTGGTGGCGGAATTCGCCGGGGTGGCTTCGGCGGTGGAAATATTCGGAATCAGCCGCTACATCGCCGTACCGCTCGCGGCGCTGGTCGTGTGGATACTGGTGCTGCGGGGAACTTATCGGCAGGTGGAGAAGGTCTTTTTGGCACTGTGCTCGTTTTATCTGGCTTACGTTTTCTCGGCCTTTCTGGCGAAGCCGGACTGGCTCGATGCCGCGCGGCATACGGTCATTCCAACCGTGCAGTTCAATACCAGCTATTTGCTGATGGTCACGGCACTGGTGGGCACGACCATCGCTCCATGGCAATTCTTTTACATGCAAGCAAGTTTTGTGGAGAAGCGCGTTGGCCCCAGGCAATATCCGCAGGCGCGGGCTGACGTGATTGCGGGCAGCGTCACCTGCATGCTCATCGTTTTCTTCATCATCGTATGCACCGCCGCTACCCTCTACACTTCAGGCCATCGCAATATCGCAGACGCCGCGGATGCGGCAAAGGCTCTGGTGCCCTTGGCGGGGCGCTGGGCATCGCTGCTTTTTGCCTTTGGCCTGCTGAACGCGTCGCTATTCGCCGCGTCCATTTTGCCGCTTTCCACCGCGCACGTGATTTGCGAAGGCTTGGGATTCGAGGCGGGGATCGATCGCAAATTCAAAGAAGCGCCGATTTTCTACTGGCTCTATACGATTCTGATCGTGGTCGGCGGCGGGCTGATTCTGATTCCGCGGGCGCCGCTCTGGCGCATCCTGGTGCTCTCGCAGGTGGCTAACGGCGTCTGGCTGCCCGTCGTGTTGATTTTTATGATTCTGCTCATCAATCGGCGCGACTTGATGGGAGATCAGGTGAATAGCCGCACGTTCAACGTCATCGCCTGGGTCACTAGCGTGGCCATGATTGCGCTGACGCTAGTTCTTATTTATTTCGCGGTTTTTCATCCTTCGGCGGCGACGGGAGGATTGTAGGCTTGAACTTGATCCTCTGGGGCGGTGGTCTGCCGAGTCTTAGGCTGGGCTGTGGCAATCCGGATTCGTCTCTCATCTGACCGATCTCGATGCGGGTGCTTAGATTTTCGAAGTGAATTTCTAGGCATTCCCCACCAGATTTGCCAATACGGATCGAATCAAAGACCGTACGACAGCGCCAATTGGCGTAACAAGCACAGTGCGGGCGAAATCAGCATCACACGAGTTGTGGCGTGGTTGCGCGGGGTAAAGCAGTATGTTAGCTTTGCGTTGCAAAGGAGCCGGCGCCCGATCCCCGCGTTGTACCTGCCGGAGATTCCGCGGCAACATCGGAAATAAGAGTGCAGCCACCGAAGTTACTTGAACCGGCAAGCCCCGAAGAGGCGCACCTGCTGGAACGGCTCGATGCGGAACGCCTGCCCCGGCATATCGCCGTAATCATGGATGGCAACGGCCGCTGGGCGCAGCGCCGGCATCTGCCGCGTATTGCCGGGCACCGCGCCGGGGTGGAATCCGCGCGGACCATCATCGAAACCTGCGCTCGTTTGAATATTCGCGCCCTGACGCTTTACGCGTTTTCCATGGAAAACTGGCGGCGGCCCAAAGCCGAAATCGATTTCCTGATGCGGCTTTTGCGGCAATATCTGCGCAAGGAGCTGCCGGTCATTCACCGCAATAACATCCGCCTGCAGATTATCGGCCGCACGGAACAGCTGCCAGAGGAAGTTCAGGCTGACGTCGCGAAAGGCGTGGCGCTGACAGCGCAGAACTCCGGCATGGTGCTGACCGTAGCTTTGAATTATGGCGGGAGAGCAGAATTGGTGGACGCCTTCAACGCGATCCTCGACCGCTTTCGCCAAAAAGCTGTAAACGGCAATGGGGCGCTGACAAATTTTCGCGTCGATGAAGAGACTATCTCCGAGAACCTCTATACCGCCGGGTTGCCCGATCCCGACCTGCTCATCCGCACCAGCGGCGAGCTGCGCATCAGCAATTTCCTGCTGTGGCAGATCGCCTACGCTGAAATCTACGTGACTGAGACGCTGTGGCCCGATTTTCGGCGCGCGGAACTCTATACCGCGCTGGCGGACTATCAGAAGCGCGAACGCCGCTACGGCGGCTTGGCCGCGGAGCGTCCTGAAATTCCGGCACTGCAGCCGGAATGAACTCACCGAACAAACAGGTTTGGACCAGGGCGAATTCGGGCGCGAACTCCGGCACGGCAGCTCGCATTCTGACCGCGGCGATCTTGATTCCCGCCGTGGTTGCGGTGGTCTGGTGGGCTCCGACGTGGGTGGTGGCGGCGGCAGCGGGAGGGGTCGCGCTGCTTGCGCTGTTCGAATTTTTCTCGCTGGGCGCTCGTCTGAATTTGCAGGCGTACCGCTTCTGGACGGCTCTTTGCGCGCTGGGCATATTTTTTCAGCAGTGGACAGCGAGCGCGGCACAGTCGTACCAGGTGGGTCATGACCTGCGGCTGATCCGGTCTTCCGCGACGCCCGAATTCCCGCTCGAGCTGGTGTTTTTCATTTTCCTTCTCGGTTGCGCGGCGACGGTGTTTGCTTCGCGGCGTCCTCTAGTTGACGCTCTCGGAGATATCGGGGTCAGCACGTCCGGCCTGGTGTTCATCGCTTTGCCGTTGAGCGCAGTAGTGCGGATTCACGGAGTGGGCATACTCGGCCCAAAGCTTCTGCTGTTTACGCTGGTGCTGGTTTGGGTGGGCGATACGGCGGCGTATTTTGTGGGCCGCTCGTTTGGACGCGTGCCCCTTGCTGCTCAGTTGAGTCCCAAGAAGACTTGGGAAGGCGCAGCGGCAAATCTGCTGGGTTCCGTAATCGTCGGAGTGGTTATGTTCCGCTGGTTGGAGATCGACGCATTTCAGGCTGTCTTCATGGCCAGCCTTGCGAACATCGCAGGACAGGCCGGCGACCTGCTGAAGTCCGCCTATAAACGCGGCGCGGGGGTAAAGGATTCGGGTCACCTGCTTCCCGGGCATGGTGGCGTACTCGACCGCATCGACGCTTTAATTCTGGCAGCGCCCGTCGTCTGGTACTATTTTCGATTCGTGCTGGCCTCGCGATTCTAACGCGTGGCCAGCGCGATCCGCCCTTTCATGCAAGGACTAGCCATACTCGGCTCTACCGGCTCCATTGGCCGCCAGACGCTCCAAGTGGTGGAGTCGCTGCCGGAACGCTTCCGGGTGGTGGCGCTCGCCGCGGGCGGGAATATCGAAGAGCTCGCCGGGCAAATTGCGCGGCACCGGCCGGAGCTAGTTTCCGTCAGCGATGCTGCAAAGGCGGCTGAGCTGCGAGAGCGGCTCGGGCAATCGGCGAATGGGCAGCCCCGTTTGCCCGAAATTCAGTACGGCCGCGAAGGTCTGCTGAGCGTCGCGACGCATCCGGACGCTGCGGTGGTGGTTTCCGCCGCCGTCGGCGTGGTGGGGCTCGAAGCCACGTATGCCGCCGTTCATGCAGGCAAGCGCGTGGCGCTTTCGAATAAGGAAGTGCTGGTGGCGGCGGGCGAGGTGGTGATGGCCGCCGTCAAAGCCAAGGGCGTTGAGCTATTGCCAGTGGATAGCGAGCACAACGCCATCCACCAATGCCTTCGCGGCGGAAAAACATCCGAGGTGCGCCGCCTGATCCTGACTGCTTCCGGCGGGCCCTTTCGGCGGACGCCCATCGCGCAGATGGCCCGGGCGACTCCGGAGCAGGCCTTGGCACATCCCAATTGGCGGATGGGCAAGCGCATCAGCATCGATTCCGCGACGCTGGTCAACAAAGGGTTCGAAGTGATCGAGGCGCATTGGCTTTTTGGCATCGATTCGAAGCGCATCGACGTGGTCATTCATCCGCAATCGACGATTCACTCCATGGTCGAGTACGTGGACGGTTCGATTCTGGCACAACTCGGCCCAACGGATATGCGTATGCCCATCCGTTATGCGCTAACCTATCCGGAGCGGGAAGGGTCAAATGGGGTGGAGCTGAAGTGGGATGCATTGCGCCGGTTGGATTTCGAAAAAGTACCGCCGCGGAAGTTCCCCTGCCTGCGCCTGGCTCGCCGGGCGCTGGAAGAGGGCGGGGCGCAACCCTGCGCCTTGAATGCAGCTGATGAAATCGCCGTGGAAGCGTTCCTGGAGCGCCGCTTGCCTTTTCCGGGGATCGCGCGGGTAATCGAAGGAGTTCTCGAGCGCATGCCCAAGGTGACGCTCGGCTCGATTGGCGATGTGCTGGCGGCTGACGGCGAGGCGCGGCGGCTGGCGCGGGTGGAGATTGATACGCAGGCCGAATCGGAGGCAAAAGCGGGCGTGCGCGATTCGCAGATTCATCGGGTACAATAAATAGGAATTGAGGAAAGTTTTGGCGTGCTGACGGGAATCATAGCGGTAGCAATCGGGCTGGGCGTGATGGTTTTGGTCCACGAATGGGGCCACTTCGTCGTTGCCCGGCTGTTTGGCGTGCGCGTTGAGGTGTTCTCGATCGGCTTCGGGCCGCGACTGTTTGGAATCAAGCGCGGGCCCACCGATTATCGGATCAGCGCGCTGCCGCTAGGGCGGCTACGTGCGCATGGCCGGCGATAATCCGGCCGAAGAGCGGCGCGGCGATCCCGATGAGTTCCTCTCCAAGCCCCGCTGGCAGCGCGTGCTGATCGCGCTGGCAGGCCCGACGACAAATTTCTTGATGGCCGTCGTGCTGACGGCGGCCCTCTTCATGCATGGCGGCGAGCAGCCTTCCTACGCGGATAAGCCTGTGGTTGTGGCGGGCGTGGTGAAGGATTCTCCCGCACAGAAGGCGGGCATCCAGCCGGGCGATCACATTGTGTCGTTCGGGGGCGTAAAGGATCCCACATGGGATCGTCTGGCGCTGGAACTCGCACTTTCCGCTCCCGGACATTCCGAGCCGTTAACGATCGAGCGCAATGGCCAGCTGATTACCACGAGCGTGGAGAGCCAACCGCAACCATTCGCGGTGATCGGTTATCCGGCCGAGCCGGTAATCGTTGGGTCTGTCGCTCATGGCATGCCGGCGGAGAAAGCCGGCTTGAGAGAAGGCGACGTGATCGTCGCCGCCAACGGCCAGAAATTAATGGCGCCTTCGCAATTCTCGGAAATCGTGCAGCAGAGCGGCGGTAATACGATGACTCTGGAGATCCTGCGCGATGGCCAGCCGCAAACCGTGCAGTTGCGCCCGACCTGGGGCGATCCCGGAGACGGAATGCCGCGGTGGCAGATCGGCATCACCTTCCGCTTTGTTACCTCTCCGCGGCGCTATGCGGCACCGCAGGCGCTGGTTAAAGCGACCCAATTCCACATTGTCCTGGCCAACAAACTGGTCTATCTAGTGGGTGAACTTTTCACCGGCAGGGTTTCGCTCAAGCAGGTGCAGGGGCCGTTGGGGATCGTCCAGGAATCAAGCCGCGCGGCCAAGCGAGGCTTTGGCGATCTGATCAGCTTGATGGCGCTGGTGAGTTTGAATCTGGCCATCCTTAACCTTTTGCCGATCCCTATTCTTGACGGCGGGCATATTCTGATGTTGGCAATCGAAGGCCTGCTGCGCCACGACCTCAGCTTGAAGATCAAGGAACGCTTTGTTACGGTCGGTATGGTCTTCCTGCTGTTGGTATTCCTGATCGTGATGTATAACGATGTGCTTCGCCTTTTCCCCAGCCACTAATCGCTATGGCTTCTACAAATCAATCGCGTGAGGCTGCTGAAAAGGGCCGAGCGCGAGAAAATGATCGGCGTCGCGTCTCTTCGGGAGAACGGCTCAACGTCTATGCGGAGCCCGGCAAATTGCGCACTGCGCTTGCGCGCAAGGGCGTGCGGCTCACGCGCCAGCGGCGCGTGCTGCTCGACATCATGGATCAGGCGGAACAGCACTTGACCGCCGATTCGATTCTAGAGCGCGCGCAGAAGATCGATCCGCGTGTGCATCGCGTGACCGTCTATCGCACGCTCGAAATGCTGAAAAGCCACGGGCTGCTCGACGAGCTCGACCTGCTGCACATCCACGGGCATCGCCATTATTACGAAAGCCACGGTCCGCGCGACCACATCCACGTGGCTTGTTTGGGTTGCGGCAAAGTGCGCGAAGTGGAAAGCGACCTTTTCGAGCAGCTCAAGCGGCAAGTGGAGCGCGACACCGGCATCGGCATTACCGTGGCGCGCGTGGAGATCGGCGGCTACTGCGACGACTGCCGCGCGAAAAAGGCCGCGGGCGGTTCGTCGCAGTAACTTTCTCGCCAATCGTCTCAGATCACCCCAGGCCCGCAAACCTGCGGTCGCCCTGCAGCTACAACGCAAAGCAGATCCCTCGTCGCCGGCTCCTCGGGATGACAGCGTGATCGATTACCTGAAGAGAGATGCTTCGCTGCACTCAGCATGACCGCCTTTGCGGGCTAAGAGCGGATGGGCTGGGCGGCGGCGAGATCGCGGCGGCGAAAGTAATCGCGGACTCTCGCGGAGATCGGCGGCAATCTGCGAGCGAAGTTCGGCGGGGCCGCTGAATTTTTTTTCGTCGCGCAGGCGTTCCCAAAAGCGCACTTCGAGCCTTCCCTTCGTTACTTCGCGAGAAAAATCAAACAAGTGGCTTTCGACGCCGAGTAGTGTGCCGTCGAAAGTCGGCCGGAAACCGACGTTGGTAGCGGAACGATAGAGCTTCCCGTCGAGGCGTGTCTCGGTGGCATAGACGCCCGACTTTGGGCAGCAGTTCCTGCTCCGGGGCGAGATTCAGTGTGGGGAAAAGCACCGTTGCGCCTCGTCCCGCGCCACGAACGATCTCTCCCGTCAGGGCAAAGGGGCGGCCCAGCAGTTGCGCGGCGTATGCGACGCGTCCTTCAGCAATCGCATTGCGCACGCCGGTACTGGAGACAAAATCGCCGTCGATCGTGACCGGTTCGACGACTTGCACGGAAAATCCGAAGCGCCGGCCCAATTCCGTGAGAGTTTCGACGTTGCCCTCCTGGCGATGACCAAAGCGGAAATTTGCGCCGACCAAGACAGCCGCTGTTTTCAGCTCCTCGACCAGCACGCCAAGAACGAATTCCTCCGGGCCAAGCGCGGCGAGAGCGCGATCAAAGCGCAGAACCAATGCGGCCTCGAGTCCCATCGCGCCGAATCGTTCCATCCTTTGGCTTATCGTTTCGACCATGGGCGGAGCCTGGCCCGGACGCAGGACTTTCATCGGATGCGGATCGAACGTGATCACGCCGGCAATTCCATCCTGCGCTTGGGCGCGCTCGATTACCTGCCTTAGGATTTTCTGATGTCCGAGGTGCAAGCCGTCGAAATTACCTATCGAAAGGACAGCCCGCCGCCCCGAAGGGCCGAAGCGCGCCGCCCACTCCGCCGGCGAACGCAGGACGGCACACGCGCTCACGCGGCCACCTCAAAGCTGAGGCCGTCGTAGGCCAGTTGCACATGGGGAAAACCCAGGCGCACCAGGCGCTCGTTCGTTTCCTTGTGCGGCAGATCGTGGGCGATATGCGTGAACCAGGCGCGGCGGGGCCGCAGCCGCGTGACCAGCTCAAGAGCTTGCTCGACCGTCTGGTGCATCGGGTGGGGCGCATCGCGCAACGCGTCCAGCACCAGTTCGTCCGTGCTCGCGAGCAGGGGCATGGATTCTTCGGGAATGCGGCTGAAGTCGGTGAGGTAAGCCAAGCCGCCGACGCGGAAGCCCAGCACCGGCATATCTCCGTGCTCGGCGGGAATCGGCTTCCAGGCGATGCCGAGCAGCTCGAAAGGCCCTTCGATGACGTGCGGAGTGACCTCGGGAATCGTGCTCAGGACCGGTTTGCCGTCAAAAACATACGCGAATGTCCTACGCAAAATCGCCAGCGTTTCCTTCGAAGCGTAAATCGGGACGGCAGCTTTCTGGCGGAGATTGTATGGGCGAATATCGTCAAATCCCAGGATATGGTCGGCGTGCCCGTGCGTGAAAACAATGGCGTCGAGGCTCTCGAGTCCGTAGCGCAAAGCTTGAAATCGGAAATCGGGAGTGGTGTCGATGACGACGTTATGATCGTCGCGCGAAACCAGGACGGAAGGACGAGTGCGATTGTCGTGTGGATCCTGCGAACTGCAGACGCGGCAGTGGCAACCCAGGCTGGGAACGCCCATGGAAGTGCCGGAACCGAGCACCGTCACGCGCACAAGAGGGGCATTTTTTGTGGGGAGGGGGAGCGACACCGGAACCGCTTTCGCTACGGGCGGGCTTTGGCCTTTTCCTGCATCGCTTTTGCCGCCGCCTTGGTCATTTCCATGTAAGAGAGCTTCAAGCTGCCGAGGACGTCGAGCAGGAGCCGGTCGTCTTCCGGAGCCAGATTGCCCCGGCTTGCTTCGCGCAGGCCGTCCAGCATGTCGATCAGCTCTCGCGCGCCTTCCAGGTCGACGATGGGCTGGCCGCTGCGCGGATCCGGATAAGCTCCGAGCAGCATGGCCGCATTCTGCGCCACAAAATTGATGAGCATCTGGATTCCGCGAGAAGGCTTGGGTCCTTCGGCTTCGGGCACAGCCTCCGGCCGTCCGGCTTCGGTCTTTTGAGAGCCTTTGGGCGTGGCAGTTTCGCGCTTTTGTGTGCCGGCCGCCGGAGAGTTCAGCGAAGAAGCCGGGCTCGGTTCTTTTTCCTGCTTGTGCCGTTCTTCGCGAACCGCCTCGTCGCGAATCTCACCTTCCGTATTAAACAGGCGACGGTCGATAACTTTAAAGGATTCTTCCTGCTTCGGGTCCGCCAAGGCCAACTCCCTGTGTGTATGGCGTAAAGCCGCGTGATTGTGGAAATTTAGTTTAGCATCCGCCGCAGCGCGCGGACAAGCGGGTGAGCCTCATCGACCGAATATCGGCTTAAGTTATCGGTTTTCCGCCTCCCAAAATGAAACATAAAGAAACTCGGCTTGAGCGACCAAACCGCATTGAGCGCGCTTGCGCGTATGTCGCAGTTTGTCCCGGCGGTTAATACACCATAGGCCGCGCAGAGGCATTTGTGGACGCGGGCACGGCGCCAGGCCGCTGGATAATGATGCCGCAACTCGCTTCGGAGGGTGACATTGAGAAAACTCCCAGTCCTGATCCCAGCTGTACTGTTGTCTTGTGCTCTCGTGAGTCTCGCGTCGGCATCATGCTTTGCCCAGGAAGATGCGGCTCAATTGAGCGCCGCCAATATGGCGGTCGGCTCGAGCGCAGATGCTTTATTCAGTTTACCTGTTGCAGCGCCCGATCCCGTGCCAGCGAGCCCTACGCCTGCGAGCGCGGAAGGACCTCGCCGGATCGGCGTAGGCGCGAAGATCTCACTGCTAGGGATTGGCGGAGAAGCCGCAGTTGCGCTCACCAAGCGCATCAACGTCCGCGGAGGATTCAATTTCTTCAACTACAGCGACACTTTCAATAAGGACGGCATCAGCTACGGCGCGCAGCTCGCTTTCCGATCCGCGGAGGCGCATCTCGATCTGTTCCCATTTGCGGGCGCGTTCCACGTCAGTCCCGGACTCTTGTTTTATAACGACAACCATATCAGCGCGACCGCGTCTGTTCCCGGCGGCCAGGTGTTCACGCTGGGCGGCACGAACTATACCAGTAGTGCGGCGAATCCAGTGGCAGGCACAGGCAAACTCGGCTTCAACAAGGTCGCGCCATCAATTCTCGTTGGCTTCGGCAACCTGATTCCGCGCAACCGGCATCGCTTCAGTCTCAGCACGGAATTTGGAATAGCTTATACGGGTGCGCCAAAGGCGTCGCTAGCGTTGACGGGCACTGCCTGCAGCAATCCCGCAGTGATCTGTGTCAATGCAGGCACCGATCCGACAGTGCAGGCCAATGTGCAATCCGAAGTCGTCAAGGTCAACCATGATGTTTCCATCCTCAAGATTTATCCGTTAGCGTCGGTTGGCTTCGCGGTGAATTTCTAAACCTAATTGTGGAATCGCGACCCCTCCCGCCGCGTTAGCCTGGCGGGAGGTGCCCTGCCTTAGATTTACAAATGCCCAGAGCCCCCGCCTGTGGACGTTCCTCGCGGTTGCTCTTGTCATTGCTCTGCCGGCTCCCGTAGAGTAGCCCCTTAATCCTTAGTTAAGCATCTGTCAGGCGAACCACCCACCGTGCCCCGATCAAGGTCTCCTCACGCGCGTCCGAAGCGCCCGCGTGCCCGCCAACGCGAGCGTGCCCGCAGTGAAAGCGAGCGCATGCCAAGGCTCGATCTGCGCGGCGATACACGAGCCCGTAAGCGCATTGGCAAGGCGTTCGAATCGCTCATCGCTCTGCAGGCACGGCTCCGGGCACCCAATGGCTGCCCGTGGGACCGGGAACAGACGCACGATTCGCTCCGAACTTATCTCGTCGAAGAGACTTACGAGGTGCTGGACGCGCTCGACAGCGGTGACCCGCGGAAATTTGCCGACGAACTGGGCGATCTGCTGCTGCAGATCGTCTTTCACGCGGAGCTCGCCGCAGAAGCCGGGAAATTCGATATCGCCGACGTGATCGAGCAAATTTATACGAAAATGGTGCGGCGTCATCCGCACGTGTTCGGTAACGTCCGCGCGGAAACTTCGGCGGACGTGCTGAAAAATTGGGAACAGCTCAAAGCTGAGGAGCGCGCGAAGAGCAAGGTTTCGGTGGCAAAGGCGCCGGACGCATCGATTCTGGATGCTGTTCCGCGCAACCTGCCCGGATTGCTCGAAGCGCATCAGCTCACGCGACGTGCCGCCAATGTGGGGTTCGATTGGCAGGACGTAAACGGCATCTTCGACAAGCTCGCCGAAGAGACCGCCGAGCTGAAGGAGTTGCTCGCGTCGCGCGAGCGCCGCACCGAAGAGATCGAAGAGGAAGTTGGCGATCTGCTCTTCGTGGGCGTGAATTTAGCGCGCTTTCTTGGCTTCGACGCCGAAATCGCTCTGAAGAAGGCCAATCGCAAATTCGCGCAGCGATTCCGAGAAATGGAGCGCATCGCCGCGGCTCGCGGGCAAAGCTTGAGCGGCCTTTCCGCCGCAGAGTTGGACGCACTATGGAATGAGGTCAAGAGCGGTGATGCTGCGAAAATTTAGCAGGCAAACGGCAGGCAGTCTCGGCCAAAACCGGGCCTCGGGATGACAGTCATGTAGACTTAGGGTGAATGCCCATGACAACCGTTGCGAAGCACGCCAAATCGGCTGAAGCGAAGGCGGTGGAGATTGCGGTTCGCGCCTGTTCCGGTCTTTCGGAATTTGCCACGTGCATCGAAATCGAACGTGCGGTGTGGGGATCGGCTGACGTGGATATCGTGCCGCTGCCTCTTTTCGTCGTGGCTGCGGAAACCGGCGGGCAGGTGTTGGGCGCATTTGCCGGCGACCGCATGATCGGATTCACGCTGGCCATTGCCGGCGTGCACGGGCGGAAGCCTTTTCTGCACTCCCATATGACAGCGGTTTTGCGGCCTTTCCGAAACCAGGGTGCCGCGCGCAAGCTGAAGCAATTCCAGCGTCAAGAGGCGCTTGATCGTGGCATCGATCTGATCGAATGGACCTTTGATCCGCTGGAGATCAGAAACGCCCACTTCAATTTCCGACTGGGCGCCATAGTGCGTCGGTTCATCCCCAATATGTATGGCCTGACGACGAGCCCGTTGCACGGCGGCTTGCCTACGGATCGGCTCGTTGCGGAATGGCACTTGCGCTCGGCTCGAGTGCGACGGGCTCTTTCCGAGAAGCGCACCCGTAAATCGCGCGGCAAAGAGTATGCGCGCATCCGCATGCCCGCGGATTTCGGCACGATCCGTGCCACCAAGCCTGAGGAAGCAGCGCGCCTGCAAGCGGAAGTCCGGCAGGAATTCGAGCACTGGCTTGTCTCCGGCTATGCTGCTACGGGAATTAACATTGCTGATGACACGGCGGAATATCTGCTTGAGCCGTGGACTGATAAGTGAGCTCCGACCAGGACGCTCATCCCGAGCGACAAACTGGAGCGAGGGATCTCTCTTTTGACGTTGTTGCAAGCAAATCTTGCCTCATGCGTTTGTGCCAGGCCACACTCCGCGAGATTCAGATGCCGCTGGTGCGGCCCTTTGAGACGAGCTTCGGCCGCACCACTGACCGGCGCATTCTGCTGGTCGAAGTCGACGCCGATGGCGTGACCGGGTGGGGCGAATGCGTCGCGGGCGAACGGCCCTCGTATTCCCCTGAGACCATCGAGACCGCATGGCTCATCCTGCGGGATTTCATCTGGCCCGCGCTCGCTCGCAAAGAATTTTCCGCCGCGGCCGACGTGTGGGAAATCCTTTCGCCGATCCGGGGCCACAACATGGCCAAAGCGGCCATCGAGGCGGCTGCTTGGGATGCCGAAGCACGCCAGAAAAATCTGCCTTTGTGGAAGCTCCTTGGCGGCACGCTCCACGAGATTCCTTGCGGCGTCTCCATCGGCATTCAGGAAAATGATGAAGAACTCGAACGCGTGGTGGAAAACGAATTGGCTGCCGGCTACCAGCGCATCAAGATCAAGATCAAGCCGGGCTATGACGTGGAGCCGGTGGCGCGCCTACGCAGGCGTTTTCCCAGGATTCGCCTGACGGTCGACGCAAATTCGGCTTATACCCTCGAAGACGCGTCCGCACCTGCGCGAACTCGACGCCTACTACCTGATGATGATCGAGCAGCCGCTCGGATGGGACGACATCTGGAGCCACGCCGAGTTGCAGCGGCAGCTCCAGACGCCGATCTGCCTCGACGAGTGTATCCACACCGAAGAACACGCGCGCGCGGCGATTGCGTTGGCGCGGGCCGCATCATCAATATGAAGCTCGGCCGCGTCGGCGGATTCACCCCGGCGCGGCGCATCCACGATCTCTGCCTCGAACACGGCATTCCCGTGTGGTGCGGCGGCATGCTGGAATCAGGCATCGGCCGCGCGCACAATATCGCGCTCTCAACGCTGGCGGATTTCACCCTGCCGGGCGACGTCACAGCCAGCAAGCGCTACTGGACCGAGGACATCATCGATCCCGAAGTGACCGTCACGCCGCAAGGAACAATCCACGTGCCCAGGGCGGCCGGCATCGGCTACGAGCCTCGACGTGAGCGCATCGAGCAGCTCACGGTGCGGCGCGAGGTCCTGCGTTAGTCCGTGACGGCAGAACGGCATCTTGCTGGCCCCGCCGGCCAGCCGTCTTCGGCATCAGTCTTCCTCGTCATGGTCTTCCTGATCTTCGTGTGGTCCTTGAACTATATCGTCGCCAAAATCGGACTGCGCGAACTTCCGGCTCTAGCGTTGGGATCGTTTCGATTGCTCACGGCGGGAATCGTGTCGCTGCCGGTGCTGTTTTTTCCGCGAGTGGGCGAATAGGCACGATCTTAAAGTACAAGTTGAAGTATCACAGAAGAGAAAACTTCGCGTGCTTTGGACGATCACCTATCTGGCCTTCTTTGGGGTCGTTCTGAATCAAGGCGGCTTCACGGTAGGCTTGAACTATACCTCCGTCAGTCACTCCTCCTTGGTTATCGGTTGCGCGCCGATCTTGATACTGGTCTTCTCGTGGGCTCTGCGGCTCGAAGCACTCACCCGGCGCAAAGCAATCGGCATGGTGCTCGCGTTTGCGGGTGCTGCGGTGGTCGCTGTGGAGCAGACCACGAACGCTGGGGTCGGCAGCTTTCGCGGCGACCTGCTCACGCTGGTTGCGGGAATCGGGCTGGCGCTTTATACAGTGCTCGGTAAGCGCGCGGTAGCGGAACACAGCCCCATGCGCCTGAGCCTGCTGACAAATATCGCCGCGGCCGTTCTCGTCTCGCCCATCGCCATTTGGCAGATGGATGTGCTCGCTCGCGCGGATCGCCTGGGCGCGATTAGCCTCGAAGCCTGGGGCGGTGTTATCTACCTGGGTGTGCTGGGCTCGGCGGTTTCCTATGTTCTATATTTCTGGGCTCTGCGCTATATGACTCCGACGGGGCTCGGCGCGGTGAGTTATCTGCAGCCGATTGGCGCGATGCTGCTGGGTTTGGGGCTGCTCGGCGAACCGATCACGGGCCGCGTGGCCGTCGGAGGGTTCCTCATAATCGCCGGCGTCTACGCAATCGAAACACACTCCCGCGAGCTGCAACCTGAAGAGGAATTAGCCTGATTAACCGGAGTATAAACTTGAAGGCCGCGCTATGCCAGCCAAGCCCTCAAGTATTACTTCACTTCGCGATCAACTCACCTGCCATCGCGGGAGCAGCCAGGACTTCAGTCGCCCACGTGCTGATGGCATGTTTCTGTCCGCATTCTGTGCATGAGGTCTCGGGGAACTGCTTCGCGCAGTGAGGGCAGACGGCCTGCGACATGAAAGTGTCGAATCGTTTCTTGCACTGTGAGCAAATCCATAAGCTGCCCATGGGCGGCGCTGCCTTGCAGGATGGGCAGTGGAATCCCTCATTTCGCGGCGCCTTGGCAAGCTGATAGAGCGCGCGGGCGAGTTTGAATCCTCTCCAGCAATACATGATCACGAACACGGACAAAGCCCCGAACCAGACGGATTGAATCTTCACTGCCACTAGAACGAATCCGGCGGCGCCGACGAAGCCGAGAATCGTGGTCGCCATTAAGCTGTAGGCGCGTCCCATCACAAACCAAAGCAGCGCTCGAAGGATCTGGCCGCCATCGAGAGGGTAGATAGGCAACAGGTTGAAAAGCAGCAGGCCCACATTGATGTATAGGATCGAACGAAGGATCAAATGTACATTGGGCATTGCCTGGGCCCATCCGAGCGACCTATCGAGCCACAAAAGGGCCGACAAAATCGGAATCAGCGCCACATTCACCAACGGTCCCGCGGCGATGCTCCAAAGCGTCGCGCCAGGCCTTCGCGGCGGGTCCACATAGGCGACGCCGCCCATAGGCCAGAGCGTGATTCGATTGGCAGTGCCACCAACCGACCGGCAGGCCAGAGCGTGACCAAATTCATGCAGCATGACGATAAGAAATAGCGCCAGATACTCCAGCACGTTCCAGGTAAGCGAAGAATAAGCCTTTGGCCGGCTGCCGATTTCATACACGGCTACCAGAAACCACGACCAATGCAAAAACACGTCGATTCCGGCAAACCGGAAAAGATGAATTGAATTTTGGCGTGAATTCATACCCAAACGTACAACAGAACGGCTTGGCGAATGATTGCCCTTGAAGTGCGGGCGGCGGGACAGGTAACCGGGTAGCGTTTTCGGCAAGTACTCTTGCAACGCGCGTTGGAGCGCCTGGCTAGCGGAGTTCGCGCCAGGACCCGGCGGCTTATTTCTTTCGCTTTTTCTGGTCTTTCAGCTTGTTTGCCGCGACGCGAGCCCTCACGAGCTTTTTCACGAGAGCGGCCGGAAGACATTTGTCCACCGGGAAGCGGATGGTCCCTTTGGAGGTAGGGAAGCGCTTCAACTCATTTGCGAGTTTTCCTGGCAGGGCTCCGGGAAAGAAACTGCAGTGGTTCGCGAACGCGGCGTCGCCCACGAGCCATCCTTTGTACTTGAAGCTGGGGATGCCGTAGCTGATGGCCTCGATGGCCTCAGCGGGCTCAACTGATCGGATGATGGCGCGAATTTTCTTCAGGGTGCCGCGGGCGGGTTCCGGCACGCGCGCGAGGTATTCGTCTACGCTGTTTGCGATCGATCTTTTCGCGGTCGAGCCGCGCTTACTGGTTACCGTCTTTTTCATGGAGGCAATGCCCACATCGAATCTAACATTCGGCGTAAGAAGACGTCCGCAAATTGTTACGCCCTACCTATCGGATCGCGTCGGCTGGTCAGCTTTTCCCCTAAGTTGACGCTGCTTGTAAGCATGCTATAGGCTCAGGCCGCATCGAATCTTCGCGCGAATATCTCATGAATACTTCCAAGGTTCCACAGCGAGAACTTAAACGAATCGCGGTCATTCCGGGCGACGGCATCGGCATGGAAGTCATCCCGGAGGCCGTAAAGATTTTGCGCGCGGCGATTGCCAAAGCAAATCGCCAGGCCGAATTCGTGGAGTTCGATTGGGGTGCGGAGCGCTTTCTGCGCGACGGCACCACGCTTCCCGAGGGCGCGGTGGAAATGTTCCAGCGGGATTTCGACGCCATCCTTTTCGGAGCCGTAGGCGATCCGCGCGTGGCTTTGAATCGTCACGCCGCCGATATTCTGCTCGGCCTGCGGGCCAAGCTCGATCTTTACGTTAACGCTCGGCCCGTCGAATTGCTCGATGCCTCGCTCACGCCTTTGCGCGATCGCACGCGAGGCGATATTCGCTTCATTATTTTTCGCGAGAACACCGAAGGGCTCTACGCTGGCGCGGGCGGACAATTCCGGCGGGGCGATCCCGAAGAGATCGCCATTCAGGAAGACATCAACACGCGCCGCGGCGTGGAGCGCATCATCCGCTACGCCTTTGAATACGCCCGCGCGCGCAAACTGGGCAAAGTGTTGATGAGCGACAAATCGAATGCGCTCACCTTTGGCCACGAACTCTGGCAGCGCGTTTTCACCGCAGTGCGCCACGAATATCCGGAAATCGAGGCGCGCCATCTTTATATCGATACGCTGGCCGCCGAACTGGTACGTGATCCCAGCCAGTTTCGCGTGATCGTCACCTGCAATCTTTTCGGCGATATCGCCAGCGATCTCGCCGCGCAATTGGCGGGCGGATTGGGCATCGCGCCGTCGGGGAATATTCATCCGGGACGCGTGTCGCTATTCGAGCCGGTACACGGTTCGGCGCCGAATATCGCGGGGAAGGGCATCGCCAATCCCATGGGCGCGGTGCTCGCTTCCGCGATGCTTTGCGATCACATCGGCTGGGGCGATCTGGGAGACTTGCTGCGCGCTGCCGTGCGCGCTGCCGTTCGCGCGCGGCAGACTACGCGCGACCTTGGCGGCTCGCATTCGACCCGCGAAGTCGGGGACTGGCTCCTCGAATATGTGACGAAGGCGAAGCTCGCAGGTAGTTAGTTTTCTTACGACGCGCGCGGCAGGATTTTCAGAGAGATCCTTCGGGGCCAACGCCGCCCCTCAGGATGACAACACTTAGCTGTCATCCTGAGCCAAGCGCAAAACCTACACAAAAGTGATCGCGCGAGTTCAGCCGCTGGCACCACGATAACCGAATTGGCGGCGCTGCTGGCGCAGACCCCACACCAGAAACATCCCCAAAATAAATCCGCCGATGTGAGCCCACCAAGCCACGCCGCCCTGGTTAATCTCGCCGAGCGTGCTGAGGCCACTCAAAAACTGAATCACGAACCAATAACCCAGCATCAAGAGCGCGGGAAGGCGAATGGTAAAGAAAAAGAATAGTAGCGGAACGAGCGTCAGCACTCGCGCGCTCGGGAAGAGCACGATGTAAGCGCCCATCACTCCGGAGATGGCCCCGCTCGCGCCGATAGAAGGAAGCGGGGAACCCCAGTTCACCGCGATTTGCGCCAGGCCCGCTCCGATTCCGCATATAAAGTAAAACCCGAGATATCGCAGATGGCCCAACCGGTCTTCCACGTTTCCGCCAAAAACCCAGAGGAAGAGCATATTGCCTAGGATGTGCAGAAAACCGCCGTGCAGAAACATGCTGGTCACCAGCGGCACAAGTGCGGGACCCACCTGCGGTCCGGGATGAGCCAGCGCTCGCTCCGCGCGCAACGGAACAAGGCCGAATTGGCGAACCAGCAAATCTCCTGCACGAGGAGGGAGAGAAAGCTGATAGGCGAACACGAGAATGTTCGCCACGATCAGAAGAATGTTCACGATGGGGAACGTGCCTGGCGCGGCGTCTCGCTGCGTAAAGGTATCATTCAGACTTCACTTTTTACTTGAAGTATGACGCGTACTGGCTGCGCGCGCCGTCGCACGCCGCAACTCCTCGTCTTCGTAGCGCGGCTCATGCCGAGCTCCATCGAGCCGCAATTTTTCGATTTCGTCCACGGGGCGAATTCCTCCGCGAGCGCCGGGCGCGGTGCAATTCAGTCCCGCCGCCGCGCAACTAAATTCAAGTATTTCTGGAAGTGTGCCGCCGCGCAACAGGGCATAGGCGAATCCGGCGTGGAAAACGTCACCCGCTCCGGTGGTATCCATCGCTTCCACCCGGAAAGCGGGGCAGTAATGAAATTGTATTCCGTCCCATGCGAGAACGCCTTCGCGTCCGAGTGTCGCTCCGGCCACGCGGCATCCGAAACGGCGCGTGATCTCCGGCAAGGACTCCAACAGGTCCGGAATGCCGAGTAGGCGTTCGGGGAATTCGCGCGAGCCGATCATGAAATCGACGCCTTCAAGTAAAGCTTCAATGCCAGGATAGAGATTGTCGAGGTCCGCCGTCACCACTGCCCCAGCTTCGCGAGCCCAGCGTGCCGCTGCGATCGCTGGGGCGCACGGATGTCCATCGACATGTACGAGGCGCGCGCCGCGAATCCATTCGCGCGGTAGTTCCTCAGCTTGCAGATCCAGCCGGTCATCGCGTTGCCAAAGGATCGTGCGCTCGCCGGTGCATTCGTCCACGATGATGAAGGCCAACTGGCTCGCGCAATTCGGCACCTCGATCAAGTGCGCTTCGACTCCTTCGCGCGCGAACTCCTCGCGCTGCAGCCTACCTGCGGAATCGTCGCCGATCTTGCCCACATAACGGCTGCGCAATCCCCAACGCTGGCAGGCGACGGCCGCAGTCGCTGCCTGTCCTCCTGGAAGCAAAGCGGAGGAGAGGATCTTGGTTTTAGAGTCGAAGGCAGGGAAGCGGGGGACACGGATCAGGGTGTCCGTGGCATTGAGCCCGATCGCGAGAACGTCGCACTGGTTGGCGTCTAGTGCGATTCGAAGCAGCACTGTGAGCATTCGTTCGACGTGCCGACTTTTTTGCCGCCGACATGAGCCAAAGACTTTATGCAATTGCCGCTGATTTGCAAGCCCGTCTCAGTCACGTTGCGCGGGCCGCTGCGCTATGATAATTACTTCGACTTGCGTATTGCGGCGCGGATCCGTCTCACTGCTGGCGTCAGCAGACAGTCGGCGCGCCGACACGCCGATGCCGGTTCGTGAATCCGAAGCGCTGATCCTCCGCAGCTTTCCCCTCGGCGAAGCCGACCGGCTGGTGAGTTTTCTCAGCCGCAACGAAGGGCGGATGCGCGGCGTAGCCAGTGGCGCGCGCCGTACCAAGAGCCGTTTCGGCTCGACGCTGGAGATGTTTTCTTACGTGCGCATCTGGTTTTACGAGCGCGAGACGCGAGAACTGGTGCGCATCAATCAGTGCGAACTGATTGAGTCGTTCCTGGAAGTGCAGCGCGATTACGCCGTCAGCCTGGTGCTGGCGTTGATGAGCGAAGTGACGGAAGCCGTGCTTGGGGAACATGAAGTCGCCGAGCCGAATTTCCGGCTGCTGCTTCTGATCGCTCGGGCGATCAAGGCCGGTGCGAAGCTTCCAATGGCGCTGGCCTATTTCGCGTTCTGGACTGTGCGGCTCGGCGGTTGGATGCCAGCGCTCGATCGCTGCTCGCGTTGCGGGGCAGCATTGACCGATCGCGCTTTGATGGCCAAGAGCGGGCTTTTTTGCCCGAACTGCGCTCTGTCGGGGCAGCACGCAATATCTAAAGAAACACTTAAACTAGCGCGGAGAATGGCCAGCGGAAAGTTAGAGGACTTGATCAAAGCTGATGTCAGTTCCGCGGCAACGGAAGAGACTCAAGGAACACATGCTGAATTTGGTAGAGCAACACATCGAGAAAAAGTTGCACACGCGAAAGATGTTCGCCGACGAGCCGGAGCCTCTCACGTGAAGATCAGAAGCTTCAAGATCGGAAGTAAAACTTGAAAAAGTAAAAGCGGGGAAGTTAGTCGGCCCTACGTTTCAGGATCTTATTCTGGAACTTCAAAAATTCTGGGCCGGCCGCGACTGCGTTCTTCAACAACCATATGATGTGGAGGTTGGCGCCGGCACAATGCACCCTGAGACATTCCTTCGCGTTCTTGGTCGTGAACCTTATCGCGTAGCGTACGTGCAGCCGAGCCGCCGTCCTGCCGACGGGCGCTATGGGGAAAATCCTAATCGGCTCTACAAGCACCTCCAGCTTCAAGTAGTACTTAAACCACCGCCTGCGGATATTCAGAATATTTATCTCGAAAGCATCCGCGCGATTGGTATCAAGCTCGCGGAGCATGACATTCGTTTCGAGGAAGACAATTGGGAATCGCCGACGCTCGGCGCCTGGGGAATCGGATGGCAAGTATTACTTGATGGTTTGGAAATTACCCAGTTCACCTATTTCCAACAGTGCGGGGGTATCGACCTGGACCCCGTTTCGGTGGAGCTCACCTACGGACTCGATCGCATCGCGGCCTACCTGCAGAACGTCGATAACGTTTTCGATCTGCGCTGGTCGCGGAATCGTACCTACGGTGAAGTCCGGCTCGCCGAAGAGCAGCAATTCTCAGCCTACAGTTTCGACTACGCCGATCCGGAAACCACGCGCAAGCTCTTCGACCTGCACGAGCGAGAAGCTAATGCATTACTTGAAGCCTTTGCGCGCGCCGACGAGGAAGGGAAGAGGCGCTTTCCGGTGCTGGCCGCATACGACCAGTGCCTGAAGTGCTCGCACTTATTTAACGTGCTCGATTCGCGCGGCGTAATTTCGGTGACGGAACGAGCCACGTCTGATCGGCCGCGTCCGTCAGATCGCCATCCGCATCGCCAAGGCTTACCTTATGCAACGCGAGATTGCCTCGGCTCCGCCACAGGCGAAGCCGGCCGAGGTGAGCGCATGAAGTCCGAATCGAAGGCCTATATAAAGGACCAGACGAATAGAAAGGACCAAACGAAGGGGGGCTTTGCCGAACTATTCGTTGAGATTGGGTGCGAAGAGATCCCCGCGGGCATGATTCCAGGCGCCGCAAAAGAATTTCAAGCAATCCTGAACAAATATCTCACGATCGAGAAGCTGGTCGATGGCACGGAAGCTGTTGCCTTTGGCGCTCCGCGGCGGCTGGTGGCCACTTGCCCGCGCGTTCGACTGAAGCAGGAAGATGTTCGGCGCGAAGTCACTGGCCCGCCTAAATCCGCAGCTTACGATGCGCAGAATGCTCCAACGCGTGTGGCCGAGGGCTTTGCCGGCAAGTATGGAGTCGGAGTGGAGAAGCTTTTTATCGTGAACACGCCGCGCGGCGAATACGTCGCCGTCGAGCAGTTGCTGCCGGGGCGCGCAGCGGCGGAGCGGCTCGGGGAAATCATTCCCCGCGCGGTTGCAGAGATCCCTTGGCCCAAAACGATGTACTGGACAGGCGCCTCGGGACTGCGTTTCATCCGGCCGATCCGCTGGGTTGTGGCGTTGCTCGGCGGGCGTGCGGTGCGTCTTGAGATTGCCGGAGTAACCGCCGGAGCGGCCACGTCCGGCCATCGCTTCCTGGGTAAGTCCTCGATACCCGTCAGCGGTTATGACGACTACGTGGCGAAGCTGGAAAAAAATTACGTCCTGGCACTGCCTGATGCTCGCCGCGAGAAAGTGGAGCGCGAACTTTCCAAGCTCGCGACGGGGAAGGGCCTTCGCGTAAACGAGGATGCAGCGCTCTCGGAACTCGTGGTCTATCTCAACGAGTATCCTTCGGCGATTTTAGGGAACTTCGATCCCGCGTATCTGGAATTGCCTGAGGAGATCCTCATCACCGTGATGCGCGATCACCAGAAATATTTCGCGGCACGGCGTCGCGATGGGAGTCTGGCGCCGCATTTCCTGGCGGTGATCAATTTGAATCGCGACTCGAAAGGGCTTGTTCGCGCGGGGCATGAACGCGTCCTGCGTGCGCGCTTTGCGGATGCCAAATTTTTCTGGGAAATGGACCAGAAATGTCGGCTCGCCGACTATTTGCCAAAACTCGCGAGCGTCACGTTTCAGGCGAAGCTTGGTTCTTACGGCGATAAGGTGGAACGAATCCGCGCGCTCTCGCGCTGGTTCGCCGAGCAATGGTTCGCGCGCGGAATTCACGAAGCGCGAGTGGCCCACGCCGATCGCGCCGCTGAACTAGCAAAGTGCGATCTCGTCACCGGCATGGTTCGCGAGTTCACTGAGCTGCAGGGAATCGTCGGTGGCCTCTATGCAAAAGCTCAAGGAGAACCTGAAGAAGTTTATTGGGCCGTCTACGATCACTATCGGCCCACGGGTCTCGATGAGCCCACGCCTAGAAATCTAACGGGCGCCACGGTTTCGATCGCCGACAAACTCGATACGCTCGTCGGCTGCTTCGCCGTAGGACTCGCACCCACTGGTTCAAGTGATCCTTTCGGTTTGCGCCGCGCTGGATTGGGCATCGTCAAGATCATTCTCGAGCGCAAGCTTCCGGTGTCACTCTCGGAGTCGATCTCAGCAGCTGCTCGCGGCCTTTTTGGGTATCCGCCAAAACTTAAAGTGACGCCTGAAATAGAGAAATCCGTTCTCGATTTCCTCATCGACCGCGCACGTTATGTTTTCCTCGAACGTGAAGGCTTCGCTTACGACGAAATCAATGCCGTGATTGCTGCGGGTGCCGACGACCTGGTGGATGTACGCGACCGCCTCACGGCAGTGCGCGAGATTCGCAAGACGCGGAACTTCGAGCCTCTGGCGGTCTCCTTCAAACGAGTGCGCAAGATTCTGGAGAAAGCGGGGAGCGAAAAGAAGTGGCGCTTTCCAGCGGTTCGTCCGGAATTATTTCAAGAAGAAGCTGAACGCCAGCTGCATGCCGCCGCACGTCGCACGGCGCAGGAGGCCGAGGGACACAAAAAGGTTCGAGGGTACCGCGAAGCCCTACAGGGAATTGCCAAGCTTCGGCCCGAGGTCGATGAATTCTTCGATCGCGTGATGGTTATGGCCGATCAGGAAGACATCCGCCGCAATCGCCTGACGCTGCTCGCGGAGCTGCTCAGCGAATTTTCCACCATCGCCGATTTTTCTGAGATCGTCACCGCCGAGAAGTAACACGCGCGTAGGCTTGAGTTCAAGGCAAAAGCAGATTCCTCGTCGCCGCGAAAGGCGCGAACCGCTCCTCGGAATGCCAGCCTCTATGGTCGGGTGGCAGTTACGGGCCTTCTAGCATATCGGCGAATTAAAGTAATTCTCGATCATCCGTCGACGCGCCGACGATTTCTCAACTGCCGCTTGAAGTTACAATCGCGCTGACGAACAGAGAGATGCTTGGGTTCGCTCTTCAGCGCTGCTTCGCTCATCATGACAATGGAGCTGCCATCTGCGACAGCACGTGCAGCTAGGTGGGCATTCGCAGGAAGAAGTAAAGTCCGCAGAAGAGAAAAATAAAATCGGGAGACCAGGCGCTCAGCACCGGAGGAAGCTGGCCAACTCCGCCGAGCGCTTCGAATAGCGCCGCCGTGGCCCAATAGATCACTGCCAAACCCACGCCTAGCGCCAATCCGCCCACCGCGCCGCGGCTTCCCACCAGAATCGAAAACGGAATCGCCAGCAGGATGATGACGGGCGCGATCAACGGAAACGCCAGCTTCTTGTGCAATTGCACCGAAAAACGCGCCACGTCAAAGCCCGAATGCCGCAGCCTGTCGATATAGCTGCGCAGTTCGAACCAATCCATCTCGGAGCTTTGCCGCAGTTCCCGCGTGAAGTAAGAAGGTGGCTCATTGAGTTCGGGAAGCTCGATCACCTGAAACTCCGCGTAACGCGTGATGCTGCCGGCCTGAAAATCGCGAATCCACCCGGACTCGAGAATCCAGGCGCCCTGTCGCGGCTCCCAATAAGCGCGCTCGGCATACACACGGCGGTGCAGCGAAAAATCCTGCGGGTTCAGCTCGAAGACGCTCAGGCCGCCGAAGAGAACGCGGTCGGGGTCGAAGAGCTGATAGTTATAAATCTTTGAGCTATTCCCGAACATCCATCGATGCTGCGGCTCCAAATAGGTTGAGGGAGGAAGTCCCTTGATGATGCTATGCAACAACTCAGCACGCCGGTTTGCGTAAGGCAGGTAGCTTTGGTCCAAGGCAACGAGCCCCACGGTCATGATCGCACCGGCTAAGAGCAAGGGAAGCGCGATGCGATAGAGGCTGATGCCCGCAGCCTTGAAGGCCACGAGTTCGTTATTCTTGGTCATGATGCCCAGCGTGATCAGAACGGAAACCAGGCAGGCCAAGGGTGCAAGCTGATAGATCAAGTAATAGGTTAAGTATCGGAAATAATCTGCGACTTGGATGAACGAAGCGCGGTGCTGCGCGAGATCGTCCAGCAGATCAAAAAAGGTAAAGATTTCGAAGAGCACGATGAAGCCAACGAGCAGCAGGAGAAAATAGAAAAGAAAATTGCGAAGGAGGTAGTAATCCAGAACTTGAGGGAATCGGCCGACGAACCGTCTCCGCCTCGAGACCTCGACCGGAGCGGCGAAATCGATCCGCCTTACCGCTACTTCATGTTTTGGTTTAACATTCCGCTGCCGCCACCGATACGTCATGCCGGCCAATGTTTCGCTGAGCCAGGTTTCTCCCCCCAATCTTTCTACCGAAGGCAGCAGAGAGATGCCTGCGGCTGCCATAAGAATGTTCGCGGTCCAGATTCCGAGCCATGTGGGCACCGAGCCATCCCGCGCCAATGACGCGCAGAAGACAAACACAACGTAATAGGCGCACACAAGAGCCGCCGCCAGAACAAATCCGGCAGCACGTCCTCCCCGGCGCGGCCGGGAACCTACCGGCAGCGCGACTAAAGCAAACACGAGGCACGCCACAGGAAACGCGAACCGGCGGTGAAACTCAACGCGTGACTCAAGAGCCTTGGGCCCGTGATCGGCCAAAAGTTGGCGTAAGGGCTGCTCGGTGGTGATCAGTGCGGACGCCTGCGTCGTCCCATTGTTACCTACGGCGAGCGCCTGATCGCGTTCGCTGAAAACGGAAAGGCCGTAGTGCTCCGGGCCCTGGGCTTGCGATTCGTGCACAGTTCCTTTGCGAAGATGGAGCTGCAGCTTGCCCTGGTCGCGGTCGGCAACTACAATGGCGTCCTGCGCCAGCGTCAGAGGCGAAACGTCGCCCCCGTCCGATTCCGCCAAAAAGACGCCATGCCAATTCATGGCGGCGGCCGAGATATCCTGCACGTAGAGCACCAGGTGAGGGAACTGCTCGTTGAAGATGCGCGGCTGGACCTCGAACGAAACCTGCGTGCTGCGCAGGCGTTCTTCGAGCGAGCGCAGAGTGCGAATCGACACGGGGCCGAGCCATACGGTCATGCACAAGGTCAAACCGCTAGCCAGCAGCGCCAGCGCGCCTACGGGAATCAGGATGCGCTTTAGCCCCATTCCCGCGGCGTTCATGGCGATCAGTTCGCTATCGGCGGACATGCGGCCCAACCCAATCAGCACGCCGACCAGGACGCCAATGGGCACGCTGAACGTGAGCACGCGCGGAAATGCGCTGAGGAAAAGCAGCGCGATCTGGTGCGCGTCGCCGGAATGGCGCGCCACCACGTTCATGATCTGCACGAGTTGCGGAACGAAAATGACAAATGTGAAAATGCCCAGCCCCAGCAATGCGTGGGAGAGTACTTCGCGGAAAATGTAGCGATCAATGATGCGCATCGCGCCGAGACCAAAAACGCGCTTACCCAGAACGCCGGTACGGAAAACGCCCCTACTACAAGCAGAAGACCGCCATTCTAGCATGCCCGCTCCGCGTCAATTGGGAGCCGCAGGGAAATGACGCGAATCCATCTCGTGCTGCTTTGGCACATGCACCAGCCGCAGTACCGCGATCCCGCTACGCGCCGTTACATTCTTCCCTGGACGCGCCTGCATGCACTCAAGGACTACTGGGGCATGGTTCGCGTGCTCGAAGAATTTCCCGCCGTGCACGCCACCTTCAACGTTGTGCCTTCGCTCGCCGCGCAACTCGAGGAATATGCGAGCGGCAAATTCGACGAGCCGTGGTTCACGCTGGCCTTTTCGCCCGCCGACAAATTAACCGACGAGGACAAAGCCGAAATTTTAGTACGTGCCTTTCAGGCCAATCTCGACCACCTGATTGGGCGCTGGCCACGTTACCGGGAGCTTTTCGATCGTGCGCATTCCGGCGATACGGCGTCGACCATGCGCACATTCGCGCCGCGCGACTGGCGCGATCTGCAGCTGCTTTCGCAGCTCGCCTGGATGGATGAGGAATATCTTGCCACGGATGCCCAAGTAAGCGCGCTATCGAAGAAAGGAAGCGACTTCACCGAAGCGGACAAGCAAATGCTGCGCGCCAAGCAGCTCGAACTGCTTGCTCGCGTTTTGCCCGAATATCGCCGCGCGCGCGACGCGGGACAGATCGAAATCTCCACCACGCCGTTTTATCATCCGATTCTGCCGCTGCTTTGCGATACGGACGTCGCGCGGCAAGCCAATCCCGGAACGCCGCTGCCAAGCCCCGCGTTTCGCCATCCCGAAGACGCCCGCGAACAGCTCGTTCGCGCACGCGCTTATCACGAGCGGCTCTTCGGCGCTCCGCCGGTGGGGTTGTGGCCCTCGGAAGGCTCGGTTTCGAACGATGCGCTTTCCATCGCCGCCGAACTCGGCTTCCGCTGGTTCGCCAGCGATGAAGGGGTGCTCGGCCGCACCTTGAATATTGGATTCGGCCGTGATGGCGACGGCGTTCCCTCGAACGCCGATCGCCTTTACGCGCCCCTGCGCGTGAATCTCGGCCAACGCGAAATCTCCGGCATCTTCCGAGATCATTATCTTTCCGATCTGGTCGGCTTCGTTTACAGCCGCATGGACGCGGCCTCCGCGGCGGAGGATCTTTACCGCCGCATCCGTATCGTCGCCGAACGCGTGCAGTCGCGCGGCCCGCTGACGTTGCCGTTGATTCTCGATGGCGAAAATGCCTGGGAGTATTACCCCGGCAACGGCCGCGAATTTCTGCGCCAGTTTTACGGACGAATTTCACGCGATGCGGATATACGCGCGCTCACCGTCAGTGAAGCTTTGCGCGAATCGAGCGAAATCGCCACGGTGAAGGGAATTGCTCCCGGTTCCTGGATCAACGCCAATTTCGATGTCTGGATTGGCGACAAAGAAGATGTGACGGCCTGGGAATTATTGGCGCGCGCGCGGGAATTCTACGGCCAGCAACTCGCGCGCCGTGAACGTGGCGAAGCGAATGCCCCCACCAAAGATCAACTCGCCGCCGCCTTTGAGGCGCTGCTCATGGCCGAAGGCAGCGACTGGACCTGGTGGTTCGGCCCTGAGCACAGCTCGGCAAATGATGCAGAATTCGACGCATTTTTCCGCCAACTACTGAGCGAGTCCTATCAGACTCTCGGCAGCGACGCTCCGGACGAATTGGCCGAGCCCATTAAGCGCAGACCCGCACCGGCCGAGGTCATCGCGCCCTCAGCTTTTCTCGACGTGCGCGTGGACGGGCGCGAATCCACTTATTTCGAATGGATGGGTGCGGGACTTTATTCGCCCGACCGCAAGGATAGCGCTATGCACGGCCGGGTTCATTGGCTGCAGCAGTTCCGCTACGGCTTCAGCAGTGAACGCTTTTTCATTCGCGTGGACTTTGCCGACGGAAAATCCGACACGCTGAAAGAAGCGGAGTTTCGCATCACCCTGCGCGGCGACGAGGAATTGCGCATCGTCCTGCACATGCGCGAAGGAAAACTTCACGAGCAGCGCGTCGAGACAAAAGATTCTTGCTTGCTCGGATCCCAGGATGCGGTCATCGTCGCCTGCGATCGTATCCTCGAAGTATCCGTCGCGCGCACGCTGTTGCGCCTGGGCAAGCGTGATTCTTTTTCTTTGGTGATCGCGCTGTGGGAAGGCGGCTTGCCCATCGATTTGCTTCCCGCCGAAGGCTGGTTCGAAATCCCGCTCGGCGAAGACCGCTTCGCCTGGGCGTCGTAAGCACTCTCGCATCTTGGGTTGAGCAACAGTTTCACGGGTGCACGCCTCTTGGTTTAATAAGGGTGGGTTCTTTTTGTCTGATGAAAAGGGGATCAAGGCGATGATCTCGGGTGTGTAAAAATGATTGATCTGGCCGGCGTAACTGAAACCCGGCTCAGGAGCCGCTCCATGCGACATTCCCCAAAGCGCTCTTTCCTTGCGATGGCGATGCTGCTGGCGTTCGGAAGTTCCGTCGGTGCGCAGGTTTCGCCCGAAACGCCAGACATCCCGCCCAAATTTGAAGCGCCCACCTCGTTCTACGACTACGTCAAACGCGATGTAATGGTCCCCATGCGCGACGGCGTGAAATTGCACACGGTGATTGTGGTTCCGCGCGGGGCGAGTCATGCGCCCATCATCCTGACGCGCACGCCCTACAACGCTTCGGGCCGCGCCGAGCGCGAAGCTTCGCCGTATATGCTCGCAACTCTGCCAGAGGGTGATGAGGTATTCGTGCGCGATGGTTACATCCGCGTCTTCCAGGATATTCGCGGCAAGTACGGATCCGAAGGCGAATATCTGATGACGCGCCCGCTCCGGGGACCACTCAATAACACCAGCACAGACGAATCCACTGACGCCTACGACACGATCGATTGGCTGGTGAAAAACGTACCCGAGTCCAACGGCAAGGTTGGCATGCTGGGAAGTTCCTATGAAGGCTTCACCGTGGTCATGGCGCTGGTCAATCCGCACCCGGCACTGAAAGTCACGGCGCCGATGAGTCCGATGGTCGACGGCTGGATGGGCGACGACTGGTTCCACTTCGGCGCCTTCAGGCAGACCAATCTCGATTACTTCACCGAACAGACTACCGTAAAGGGCGAAGGCCATCTGATCGTGCGCAGGGGCTATGACGATTACGAGAATTTCCTGCGCGCCGGCTCCGCTGGAGATTTTGCGAAGGCGGCGGGCCTCGATCAATTGCCCTGGTGGCGCAAAACTGCCGAGCATCCCGCTTACGATTCCTTCTGGCAGGAGCAGGCGCTCGACAAAACTATGGCCGCGCAGCCGCTGAAGGTTCCCACCATGTGGATCCAGGGCCTGTGGGATCAGGAAGACATGTGGGGCGCCATCCACTCTTACCTCGCCCTGGAACCGAAAGACCGCGGCAACAACATGAATTTCCTGGTGATGGGACCATGGCGGCACAGCGGAGTGAATTACGACGGCTACTCGCTCGGCCCGCTCCGGTGGGAAGGCGATACCGCGCTGCAGTTCCGGCGCGACGTGCTCAAGCCTTTCTTCGATCAATATCTGAAGGATGGCGCGCCGAAAGCGGACACGCCGCGGGTGTTGATCTACAACACCGGCGAGAACCACTGGGACCGGCTGAAGTCCTGGCCGCTTTCATGTGACAGCGGGTGCGCCGCTAAATCCAAGCCGCTTTACCTCACTGCCGGATTTGGTTTGTCGTTTGACGCGCCCGAGGCATCGGCGGAGCGCGATTCGAAAACGGCGAAGGGCTATGACGAATACGTCTCCGATCCGGCCAAGCCTGTGCCGTATCAGCCGCGGCCGGTGCGCTTTGCGAATGGCGATGAGTGGAGGCGTTGGCTGCTCATGGATCAGCGCAGCGTGGTGGACCGGCCCGACGTCCTGACCTACGTCACGCCGCCGCTAACGGAGCCCGTGCGCATCAGCGGCGCGCCTATTGTTAATCTGGTGGCCGCGACGAGCGGCACGGATAGCGACTGGGTGGTGAAATTGATCGACGTTTATCCCGACGAAGTTCCCAGCCAGCCCGAAATGGGCGGCTACGAACTAAATATCGGTATGGATATTTTTCGGGGCCGATATCGGGAGAGCTTCGAGAAGCCCAAGGCCATCTCCCCGAATACTCCGCTAGCGTACAAATTCACGCTGCCTATGGCGAACCACGTCTTCCTGCCGGGACACAGAATCATGGTGCAGGTGCAGTCGAGCTGGTTTCCCCTTTACGATCGCAATCCGCAAACGTTCGTGCCGAATATCTTCTTCGCCAAACCCGAAGACTATGTGAAGGCCACGCAACGCGTCTATCACCAGCCTGGCGCAGCCAGCTTCATCGATTTGCCGGTGGTGTCGGACCCAGGGACGGTGCTAACAAAGGCGAGTAAGTAGCAGCATGCCAGACTAAAATGACGTGCTGATCGCGATGGCGCGTTTCTCGTGGCAGAATCGCTCGCTACTTCTGGTCGGGGGCGACGCTCGGATCGCCGATTTCGTTATTGTATAGCGCCGTATCGGACGGCACGCAGAACATCTCCCGGATATCGAAACCGCGAGGTTGTAATCGCAGCGGAAATTTAACCAGCGGCTGCCAGGGCTGCGTATACATCTTCGGGTCGTCGACGGTCAGCGTGAGTTCCATATTATCGTGGTCGATGCGGTGAAACCGTTCTTCTACCTTCAACTCGTTGCTGTGCGGACGCCCGGCATTATCCAGCCAGGTCCTTTCGTCCACTCCGATCGTCTCTACAACAAACGTGTAGTCGTCCACCCATTTGCCCACCGAATATCCATTCCATCGCGGTTCTGGATTTTTGGGGAGCTCTCGTCCGTCGGTCCAGATCGTGCGCCACGTCCGAGACAATTGACTCAGCACGATCATGTGGTCCGGCATCTGGGCGAGTTCGATCATCCTGAATTCGTAAAGCTCGAGGCGCGGAAATCCCGGCGGGTCGCAGATGTCCAGCGGATCGTTTCCAAGCACCGCGGCAACTGATCGGACGCTCATTCCCGTTGGCTTATGTGCTTTGAGAGTTGCTTCACCCAAAGGTGTGTAAGGCAGTTGACGCGGGATGTTGTGCTCGTCGGGTTCTCCTCCCGGAGGGCTGTTATTACCCCGCAGAACCGCGGGGTATTCGTGCGCACCCGTAGCCTGGATTCCTGGCGCCGCCCCGCCACCTGCCGGAGGATCGCCTGCCGCATACCATTCTCCGGAAAGGTCGCGACGCGGAGCGGGCGCGGGCTTCAACCCGTCGTATGCAGACTTGCGGACGGGCACGCTATTCCACTTGTCGATTTTGATGTCGTCGACGGAAGCAGGTGGAGCGGTTTGCGCGCGCAGGCTCGGCCCGCACATCAGTAAGAACGCCAGCGTCAAAATCAGCGCAACTGCAGGGATTGTCGGAATCGCAGGTTTGGGCATTTCAGATTTCTCCCGCAACGGAAATTTGCCCGCAAGAGACCCACAAGCGACTCACGGCTTGAACGGCTGCCCATTGATTTCGATACGTCCCTTGAAGCGGCCGATCGGCCGCCCGTTTTTGGAAGGCGTTACGTCGATCACGACTTGATCGCCGGGCTTGAACGTAGTATTCGTCCAGCCCAGTGTCGATTGCTGCACCAGGTTTTGAGCCTCAATCACCCAATGCACAGTGTTGCCGCTCTCATCTTTCGTGTCGACCTTCACGAAAACGTGGGGATTCGCCCAAATGTACTCCGTTACCGTGCCCTTTACGGTGGCGGTCTTTTCGGTATCGTACGACGCGTTGCCGTGATGCGCGAGCAAGGGCAGGGAAGCCGCCAGGAAGGCCACTACTGAGAGCGAAATAGCACCGAGCTTATTTCTCACAGGATTCCTCCACTATTGGCTGCGAGTGTACTCGCCTTCGCGCGCTTACGGCAAAGAAGTAATCAGCTTCCGGTATTCTTCTTCCGTGAACGCTCGCAGGGTTTCGCCTCGGATACTTCCTCGCGAGCTGATGCTCAGGGCTACCTTCGCGAGGGCCTCGTCATTTGGGAGTTCGACGATACCAACGGCGTCGTATTGCCCCATCGTCAGATAGAATGCTTTTAACTTCCCGCCGGCTGCTTCGATTGCCTTCTTGCCTGCATCCAGACGAGCAGGACCTCCTTTGATGTCCTCTACTCCTTTTTGTGTGAACCGAAACAATGTGATGTAGTGGGGCATAAGCGCTCCTCTTCAAACAATGGACTCAAACGGGGGCCGGAAACCGATTTCGACTCGCATCGTACGCTCCATTGGATTTGGAGACAACGATTTTACGGCGAGACGGTCGGGAATGTGAGCGCCTGTTGAAAACTGTCGCGAAAGAACGCGCGGCGTTCTGGAAAATCCAACGCGCAGCGACTAGAATGATTCATCGATGGCGACACCTCGTTTTGTCCATCTTCACGTCCACACCGATTACAGTCTTCTCGACGGCGCTTGCGACATCACGGAACTGGTAAACGAGGCAGCCCACCAGGGCATGCCCGCCGTGGCCGTCACGGATCACGGCAATCTTTTTGCCGCTGAGCACTTTCATCACGAAGCCTCCACGCGCGGCGTAAAGCCGATTATCGGCTGCGAAGTTTACGTCGCGCGCACCAGCCGCCATGATCGGGGCGAGAAAACCAACGGTGATACCAATAACGTTACGGGGCGCCCGGGCCGCCCGGCATCAGCAGGCAATGGGCAATCCAACGGCCAGAATGGCGACGTCGCGCAACGCGGCACGAATCATCTCGTATTGCTCTGCGAAAATGCGGAAGGCTACCGCAACCTGATATATCTGGTTTCCAAAGGCTTCCTGGAAGGCTTCTACTACAAGCCGCGCATCGATTACGATCTGCTCGCAAAGCATAGCCGAGGCCTCATCGCGCTGTCGGCGTGCCTGAGCGGCGCCGTGGCAGAGCCGCTCATCGACGGCCGCTTTGACGACGCGCGCGATGCCGCTTACCGCCTGCGCGATATTTTCGGCAAAAGCAATTTTTTCCTCGAAGTGCAGGACCAGGGCCTGGAAATCGACCAGCCGGTGAATCGTGAACTCGTGCGCCTCTCGCGCGAAAGCGGCATTCCTCTGGTGGCCACGAACGATTGCCATTACCTCACGCGCGCCGACGCCCGCGCGCAGGAAGTGCTGCTGTGCATCCAGACGGGCAAGACCATGTCCGATCCGCAGCGCATGCGCTTTGCCACCGATCAGTTTTATTTCAAGACCGCCGAGGAGATGGCGCAGGTCTTCCGCGAATTGCCGGACGCGCTGGAACGCACGGCCGCTATAGCCGAACGCTGCAACGTGCGCATCGACCCCGTGCGCAATTCCTTCCCTGAATTCAAGGTGCCCGAGGGCCACACGATCGATAGCTTTTTCGAACGGGCCGCGCGAGAAGGCTTCGCCGAACGCGTGCCGTTCCTCGAAAAGCTCGCCAAGCAGGGCTGGCTGCGGCGCCCTCTCGCGGAATACGAGAACCGGCTTTCCGCCGAAATCAAGATGATTATGAAGATGCGCTACGCCGGCTACTTTTTGATCGTCTGGGATTTCATGCGCTATGCGCGCGCCCAGGGCATTCCCGTGGGACCCGGCCGAGGATCGGCCGCAGGCAGCCTGGTGAGCTACGCGCTGAAAATTACCGACGTCGATCCTCTGCAATACGATCTGCTCTTCGAGCGCTTCCTGAATCCCGAGCGCGTCTCCATGCCCGATATCGACATCGATTTCTGCATGCGGCGCCGCAGCGAAGTGATCGATTACGTCACGCAGAAATATGGCCGCGACAACGTCGCGCAGATCATTACCTTTGGCACCATGGCGGCAAAGGCCGCGCTCAAAGACGTCGGCCGCGCGCTGGATTTGCCGTACGGTGATGTGGATAAGCTCGCCAAGCTCGTTCCCAATCAGCTCAACATCGAGCTCGAAGACGCCGTGAAGCAGTCCGGCCAGCTTCGCTCTGCGATCGAAGGCGACGAGCGCTTCAAGGATCTCCTCGAAGTGGCCAAACGCCTCGAAGGGCTCGCGCGGCACGCTTCGACGCATGCCGCCGGCGTGGTCATCTCGCCGCAGCCTCTGATCGAACTGCTGCCCGTCTACAAAACGAATCGCGAAGAAATCACGACGCAGTACGACATGAAGGGCCTCGAGCGCCTGGGCTTGCTGAAGATGGATTTCCTCGGCCTGACAACGCTCACCGTTCTCTCCGATACCGTGAAGCTCATCGCCGCCAATCGCGGCGTGCAGGTCGATCTGGAGACGCTTTCGCTTGACGACACCGCCACGTACCAGCTTTTCTCGCGCGGCGATACCACGGCAATCTTCCAGTTTGAGTCGCACGGCATGCGGGATATCCTGCGCCGCTATCAGCCCACCCGACTGGAAGATTTAACTGCGCTCAACGCGCTCTATCGCCCCGGGCCCATCCAGGGCGGCATGATCGACGATTTCATCTCGCGCAAGCACGGCAAGAAAAAAGTCGCCTACGATCTGCCGGAACTGAAGGAAATCCTCGAGGAAACCTACGGCGTCATCCTGTATCAAGAGCAGGTCATGCAGATCGCCAACCGCTTGGCCGGCTTCTCGCTCGGCGAAGCCGACATCCTGCGCCGCGCCATGGGCAAAAAGAATCGCGACGAAATGGCCGCGCAGCGCGAGAAGTTCCTCACCGGCTGCGCCGTAAAAAAAATCCCGCCGAAAAAGGCCGAGCGCATTTTCGATCTCATGGCCGAATTTGCGGGATACGGCTTCAACAAATCCCATTCCTGCGCCTATGCACTCCTGGCCTATCAGACGGCTTGGCTCAAGACGCACTACGCCGTCGAATTCATGGCCGCGCTGCTCACCTCGGAAACGGGCAACACGGAAAAAGCCGTAAAATACATCCACGAAGCGAAGGGCATGGGCATCACCGTGCTTCCTCCGGATGTGAATACCAGCGACGTCGATTTCACTCCCGTCGGTGAACAGATTCGCTTCGGCATGCGCGCCATCAAGAACGTAGGCGAAAACACAGTTCGCGGCATTCTCGAAGCGCGTCAGAAGCTCGGCAAGTTCCGCTCGATCTTCGAGCTCTGCGATTCGGTGGACCCGCGCCTTCTGAACCGCCGCGTTCTGGAGAGCCTGGTCAAATCGGGCGCGCTCGATTCGCTTGGCGCTCGCCGCTCCCAGGTCTACGCTGTGCTCGACCGCGCCATGGAGCGCGGTCAGAAAATCCAGCGCGATAGCGCCAGCACGCAGCACGGCCTGTTTGTCGCGGGCGCTGGCGGCTCCGCGCACGCGCCGCTGGAACCGGAGCTTCCGGACGCCGAAGAGTGGCCCGAATACGAATTGCTGGCCAACGAATTCGCCACTCTCGGTTTTTACATTTCCGGGCATCCCCTGGACAAATACTCCGCGCGCCTCAAGGAATTGAAAGCCGTTGAGCTTGCCGCTATGGAAGGCCGCCGCAACGGCGAAGACATCGTCATCGGCGCGCTCGTCTCTTCGACGCGCCCGATGCGTTCGCGCAAAGGCGATCGCTGGGCCATCCTGAATCTGCAGGATATGACCGGCGAGCTCGAAGCGCTCGTCTTCCCGGAAGCCTTCGCGCGTCTTGAAGCCGTGCTGAAATCCGGCGTGCCGTTGCTTTTGCGCGGGCGGGTCAACGTGGAGGATGCCGGAACGCGAGTAGCCATCCAGGAGGCGAAGCCGCTTGACGGAATCGCCGGCGCGCCGGAAACTACGGCCCGCATGCGCGTGCGCATCGACCTGAGCGCCATGGACGAAATGACCCTTGATCAAATCAAGACGGTGCTTGCAGGTTCGCCGGGCCCATGCCCCATCGCTTTTGATATATTCGACCCGGACGGTTCGATGGCTACCCTCTCATCCAACCAACGAGTTCGCATCGACGAGCGCCTGGTAAACCGGCTGCAGGAAATGCCCGGCGTCGGCTCGGTCGAAGTGGTGCGCTAGGAAACGCTGATGGAAAAGCGTCAACGCCGCCGCGAACTCGAACAGCTCGAAAGGGAAGTGGAGGATTTGCAGCGGCTTTCGCGGAACGGCTCCTCGCCGCCGGAGCTTGCCAAGATCCGCGACCAGGTTTCGGAATTGCGCCGCGAATTCTTCACCCACATCGGCGCCTGGCAGCGCACGCAGCTCGCCCGCCATCCACAGCGCCCGTACACACTCGACTTCATCCGCCTGCTCTGCACCGATTTTTCCGAACTGCATGGCGACCGCGCATTCGGCGACGATCCCGCCATCGTCGGCGGATTCGCGCGCTTCCACGGCCGGCCCGTGCTCGTGGTGGGGCACCAGAAGGGCCGCGACACCAAGCAGCGTGTAGCGCGCAACTTCGGCCAGGCCAAGCCTGAGGGTTATCGCAAGGCGTTGCGCCTGATGAAGCTCGCCGCAAAGTTTGGCCGGCCCATTCTCACGTTCGTGGATACGCCGGGTGCTTATCCCGGACTCGACGCCGAAGAGCGCGGCCAGGCGGAAGCCATAGCCGTCAATCTGCGCGCGATGTCGCGCCTGCCCGTGCCGATCATCGTCACCATCACGGGCGAAGGCGGTTCCGGCGGCGCTTTGGCCATCGCCGTCGGCGATCAGATCAATATGCTTGAGAATTCCATCTATTCGGTGATTTCGCCTGAGGGCTGTGCTTCGATTCTGTGGCGCGATGCGTCCAAAGCCGAGATCGCCGCCGAAGCCTTGCGCATAACGGCCAAGGACCTCACTGAATTCGGTATCGTGGACGAAATCGTCCCCGAGCCCGAAGGCGGCGCCCACAGCGATCACGAAGCTGCCGCGCAGCTTCTCGAACCCGTCCTCGTGCGGGCGCTGGACGAACTCACCGTGAAGTCTGTTCCCGAATTACTCGAACGCCGCTACGCCAAGTTCCGTCGCATGGGCCAGTTGGCCGCCGCCGTCTCCGGTTAAATCCGCTACCTGTTGCTATTAGGTTGTCATCACGAGGCCCCCGTTTTTGGGCCGAGGGATCTGCTTTTGCTTTGGAAATAAGGACAGCACCAAATCAGCCCACATCGGATTATTGGCTTCGATGAGAGCGACTCTCTTGCTTCTGTCCCATCCTTTAATCTGCTTCTCGCGCGCTATTGCTGCCCGAATATCTCCGAAGCTCTCGTAATAGACGAGGCGATCAATCTTAGAGCGTTTAGCAAACCCCGGTACCAAACCCTCCCGGTGTTCGAGAAGTCTGCGTTCCAGATTATTCGTTACTCCCGTATACAAATTGTGTGATCGGCTGGCGATGATGTAGACGAAGCACGATTGGTTGAGATTCAAAAGCAGATCCCTCGGCCCAAAAACGGGGCCTCGTGATGACAGCGTAAGCGCTGAGCGGCACGGTCGGCAATGGCAGTAAAATCGCCATCTTTTCGCCGCAATGGGCACGTGCCGGATAAGAAACGTCCGCGCTTCCAAATATTGTGAGCGCTTCCTATTTGGTTTAATTTATGAGTCGTCATGCTTCCCCTTAAAGAAGACACAGAAGTGCAGGTCGCCGATCCGTTCCGGCCCTACGAACGCTTGGTCAAAATCAAGCTCATGAAAAAGACTGTCGAGGTTCCGGAGAAGAATTCGCTATTGCGCTGCTTTCAGTTTTTGAGTCCGGAGACGATCCCGTACGGCAGGTTCTGCTGGAATCAGGATTGCCAATATTGCCGCGTGATGGCCAAGCTCCCCGACGACGACAAGCCCCGCGAGATGCTCAGTTGCAAATTCATGGTAATGCCGGGAATGGAAATCACGGAGATCAGTCCGGAATTGAAGCTTTGCCTCCGGCCGATTTTGCAGAAGTAAATTCGGTCCACAGCCCAGCCCCCCCAGCCCTTTCATACTTGAGCGCCCAGCCCTCGCAACGCCTCAAAGGGTCGGAATAAAAAACAGCGGAATCAGCACCTCCGCTGATTCCGCCGTCCGCCCTTCTCTCACGGGCGCCCCAACCGCCCACCCCAGATCAGGCCGTCGCCGCAGCCGTCCCCGTAAATTGCTTCTGCATCTGCCCCATCATTTGCCGCATGGCCGCGATGTGGCCGGGATTGCGGCTCTCGCTCCACGCCTCGTAGCGCTCCGCTGCCTTTTCCAGATGCCCCAGGAACTGCTGATTCGAGAACATCTTGCGGAACTGCGGAATCACCGGCTTGACGCGTTCCCAGACGCCAAAAAACTCGCCGCTGGTTTCGAAGAAGAGGTCTTCGTGCAGCAGCCCATAATTGAGCAGCGCGCAGGCGTTCTCCCAATAGCTGAGCACCTGCATGGCGAGCGCTCCGTTTTCCGAGCCCGGCGGCGCGATGCGTGCCGAATCCTCCACGGTCTGCACGAAGTAATTCCTGAAGTACCAGTCGCGCGCCTGACGAAGCTTAGCCTCGCGCCGTAAATCGTAAATCTGCAGGTGAAGCTGTGCCTGTTCGTACGTCGGTTTCGTTCCCATTTTCCTTTTCTCCTTTTTATTTTTCGTCTTTCAAAATCACTTCCTGAATCGTACAGTTCCGGCTACCGCGTCTTGTAAGTAAGTTCCTTCGCCAATTCGCGCTCGCGATCGATCGCCTCGCTGGGCCCGAAATCTTCCATCTCGTGCAGTTGCCGGATCTCCACTTCGGCTCCGCTGTCAAAGGATGCCCGGTCGGACGACGCCGGCAATCTAGTGGTTCTCGAGGAACAAGACCGCAGTCGCTGGAACCAAATGCAAATTGCCGAAAGACTTCTGCTTGTCGAGAAAGCCATGCGCTCGGACCCCGGCCCGTTCGCAATGCAAGCGGCCATCGCCGCGGTCCATTGTCGCGCGGCGCGCACCGAAGATACGGACTGGCGCCGGATCGTCCAGTTATACGGCCAACTCGAGCGCATACAGCCCTCACCAGTCGTCTCGCTCAATCGCGCCGTAGCGGTGGCGATGGCCGAAGGTCCTCGCGCAGGACTCGCGCTAATCGACGCTCTAGCGGCAACCAACGAGCTCGACAACTATCATCTGCTGCATGCTGCGCGCGCCGATCTGCTGCGGCGGGCCGGTTCGCGCGACGAAGCCGCCAAAAGCTACGAGCGCGCGCTCGCGCTCGTCACCAACGACAGCGAACGCCGCTTCCTCGAGCGCCGCCTTCGCGAAGTCCAATCCCAGAGGGACCCGAGCGCCGCATCTGCGCAGCCTTAGGGGCCGAGCTGGCAGAACATAAATAAAGAGCTGGCGGAACACAAATAAAGAACTCTGCAATGGGGTGGATTTACGACGAGGACTTGAGCTGCTTAACCATCTCGGCCAGCCAGTCTTCCAACAATAACCGCTGCTTGGCGTTCGTGTCCCTGAAGGCGAGGCCCATCCCGCAGTTGGTATGGCAGTAGACCACTTTGGCCTTGGTTTCGAATACGCCTTCGTCCTTGAGAATCCGCAAGTGAACCAACTCCCCTTCGGCGAAGGGGTTTAGGGTTTCAACGTAGCAGCCCCCGATACCAAGTTCAGAAGTCCGCGCCGAGAGTTTAGTCCCCGAGAATACCTCGGTTACCTCAGCGGAAGCGACAAAAGGGCAGCGCCGCACCGACCGCTTTTTGGCCGGTTGGGAGTCCCCGCCGTTAGCTGGCGTGGCGCCTCGAGTCGTTCGTTTGGATCGATCTTCGCGCATTGTTCGCGTCTCTTGGAACTGACTTGCTCTTTGTTCTGTTCTCTAAGTTTGTTTCGTTTCGAAGTTACAGCGCAACAGCCCGCTGCGTGGCTGTTGCCGTTGCCGATAACGGCGATAACCGCTCCTCGCAGCCGATCTTATGGTAATATCTGCATTTAAAGGAAATGCTGGAGGGCCGGGTGAAAGCCAAGACGAAATTCGGAATTGGCATAGGCATCATCTTGATGTCGCTGTCGGCTCTGGCCTGGATGGGCGCCAAGCAGAGCCAGACCTATTACCACACCATTGCCGAACTCTCCTCGCTCAACTCATCGGCCATGCATCAGCGTATTCGCGTAGGTGGCGACGTGGCTGCGGGATCGATCCAGCACCTGCCCGGCCGTGTGGATTTCGTCCTTAAGGAACAAGGCCGGACGCTGCCGGTTAGCTACGTTGGTTCCGATCCGCTGCCCGACACGTTTAAAGACGGCGCGCAATGCCTGATCGAAGGGCACGCCATGCCCGATGGACGCTTCGTCGCGGAACAGTTGCAAGCCAAGTGCGCCTCGAAGTATGAAGCCGCGCCAGGCGGCAACGAGTCGTCTCAGCCCGCTCCCAGTTCGGATCGCAAGAGCTAACGGTTGACCGCAATTCTAGGGGCTTAATTTAGGGGGGAAGTCAGTGGACCTGTTTGGATCGTTTGCCCTGCTTCTGGCCTTCCTCTGCGGACTTTATGCGTTTGGCGGTGGCATCGCGGCCATCATTACGCGCCGTCCGCTGCTGATCAAAAGCGCGCGCAATGCGGGCATGGCCGTATGCGTGCTCATCTGGCTGGGTTTCGGCAGCCTCGCTTATCTTTTCCAGACGGACAATTTCTCCATGGCCTACGTCGTGGAGCACAGCAATCGCACGCTCCCGGCGTTTTTCAAATTCGCCGCTATTTGGGCGGGGCAGCAGGGCTCACTGCTTTTCTGGAGCTTCCTGCTTTCGATTTACGTTTTCTCGGTCTTGTTCACGTACCGCGGCAAGCATCCCGAACTGATGCCCTACGTCGGCGTCGTTATGGTCGGCGTGCAGCTCTTCTTCCTCACACTGAATAATTTCATCGCCAGCCCGTTTGGAATTTTGGGCTCGGCCGCGCCTAGTGGTGCGATGCAGTGGATCATGCGCGGTGACGGCAATGGTCTGAATCCGCTGCTGCAATATCCGGAGATGGTGATTCACCCGCCGATCCTTTATTCAGGATATACGGGCTTCACCATTCCGTTTGCTTTCGCGCTCGCCGCCTTGCTTGGCCGCTATCCCGGCGAAAAATGGATTCACCTCACTCGCCGCTGGACCATGATCGCCTGGGGCTTCCAGGGTGTAGGCATCCTGCTTGGCGCACATTGGGCCTATGCCGTGCTCGGATGGGGCGGCTACTGGATGTGGGACCCGGTGGAAAACGCGTCGCTCATGCCCTGGCTCACCGGCACGGCGTTCCTGCATTCCGTGATGATGCAGGAAAAACGCGGCATGATGCGCGTGTGGAACGTGTGGCTCGTCTTCACCACGTTCCTGCTGACCATCTTCGGCACCTTCCTGACGCGCAGCGGCGTGGTCAATTCCGTGCATGCTTTCGCGCAATCGAGTATCGGCCCATGGTTCCTCGGCTTCATCGGCCTGGTTCTGCTGGTGTGCCTGGCCTCGTACTGGCGCAATCGCGACTATCTGCGCAGCGACAACACGCTCGATTCACTGGTTTCGCGCGAATCGAGCTTCCTGTTCAATAATCTGATTTTGCTGGTCGCCTGCGTCGCCGTGATTTCCGGAACCTTGTTCCCGGTGCTTTCGGAATGGGTGCGCGGAACCAAGATCAGCGTCGGCGTGCCCTTCTTTAACGCGATCAACCTGCCCATCGCCATGTTTTTGCTTTTCCTTACCGGAGTCGGCCCGCTGCTGGCTTGGCGCAAAACGTCCATGGCCAGCTTGCGCAAAAATTTTGGCGGGCCGCTGCTGATCGGCATCGTGGCTGGGATCGTCGGCATGGCGCTGGGCCTGCGCGGTTTTTACGTCGTAACGTGCCTGATCCTCTCCGTATTCGTCACGCTGACGATTCTGCTCGAGTTCTATCGCGGCGCGCGCGTCATCGCTTCGCGCAGCAATACGAACCTGCTTTCCGGCGTCGCCCAGCTCACCATGCGCAATACGCGCCGGTATGGCGGCTATATCGTGCATTTCGGGATCGTGTTGATCTTCATCGGCATCTCCGGCACAGCCTTCAATCAGGATAAGCAGGCCGATTTACCGCCCGGCGCGCAAATGACGATCGGCCCGTACCGCCTCACGCACCAGACGTTCGACAGCACAGACTTGGCAAACTACAAATCCGAGCGCGCCACCATCGCCGTTGACCGCGATGGAAAACAAATCATTATGCTGTATCCCGAGAAGCGGTTTTATCCTTCGAACCAGCAATCGGGCACCATGGTGGCCATCTACTCCACGCTGAAAGAAGATCTTTACGTTGTCTACGCTGGCCACAGCCCGGAGACGAATCAGCCCGTCATTCACGCCTATTTGAATCCGCTGGTGAAGTGGATTTGGCTGGGCGGCGCGGTCATGGTAATTGGCACATTGCTCGCCATGGTCCCGAACCGCCAGCCCATGCTGGCGTTGCGCACTGCAGTCGAGCCTTCTCGCGTCGCGCCGCCGTTTTCGCCTTCGCCTGCGCCCGTACAGCACTACGACGGCCATGATTGACCGACCTCAAATGAACCGCCCGAATTGTCATTCTGAGCGAAGTGGCCGCGAGCTTTGTCCTCGGTCGTCTTCTAGACCGCATGGCCACGAAGTCGAAGAATCTCTCTTCGCCACGATAACGGGAAGCTGTCATTCCGAGGAGCGCGGCATGCGTTCTGTACTTCGCGCAGCGGGCGCGCGACGAGGAATCTGCTTTTCGCTTCTCATGCTGGCGCTCGTCGCAGCCCTCACTGCCGCGCCTCTCTTCGCCCAGGCGCCCGTAGAGAGCAGTGACCGCGCCAAGGCACTCGGGAAGCAGCTCATGTGCACCTGCGGTTGCGGCGATACCGCCGGCTCCTGCAGCCATCCCGGCGCGGCCTTCTCCGGCCCCTGCGAAGTGGCCAAAGCCAAGCTCAAGGAGATGAATGAGCGCATCGACCGCGGCGAGTCAGACAGCACCATCCTGCAGGGTTTCGTGAAGGAGTACGGCGAAGCGGCGCTCGCGGCGCCACCCGCTCGCGGACTCAATTGGTTCGCCTACACGTTTCCGGCCGTCGCGTTTGCCATCGGCCTCGGGTTGGTCATAATGATTATTCGCGTATGGCGCCATCGGCCTCAGATGATGGCGCCTGCATCCGGGCCCGCCGTCTCGCCCGAAATGCTGGCGCATGCGCGCCGCCAGATAGAACGCGACGTACAAGATGATTGAAAGCTGGACTCCCGCCGCATAACAATGACTTCCGCAACGCTGATCAGCCTCGTGGCAATCGATATCGATACGCTCGCCGTGATCGCCTGCGTCGCGCTCACAGCCGCCGTGCTGATTTTCGTGTTCATGATCAAGCCCGATCTCGCCGATTCCGCTCCGCACCGCTCGCACCTCGATCAGCTTATGGAACGCCGCGACATCATTTACGATAATCTGCGCGACCTGAAGTTCGAATATCGCACCGGCAAATTCGCCGAAGAAGATTACGAGCAGATGAAGCAGGGTCTCGAAGCCGAAGCCGCGCTTGTGCTCGCCGAAATCGAGCGCGTCACCGACAGCCCCGGCACCTTGCCGCGCTCCGACGCCGCCGTCCGCGGCCGGGCCGTGCCCGCCGGCCCCCGGGCAGGGAATTGATAACCATGCCGAGAATTCTCCTAACCAGGATCGTTTCCGGGTGCCCCATCCTTCGCGCGTCGGGGCGAGCAATCCTTGCGCATCGAGAAAAAATCCCGCAGGAGCAAACTTTTTGCCGTAAAGCCCGCGAAGGGTGGGATCCTGTCATTCTGAGAAGCGAAGCGCCGAAGAGTCTCTCTTCGCTTTTGCAGCGCGCATTGGCCTGCGCCGCCCTCCTGTTTGCCTTCGCGACGGCCGCCGCCGCTGGCACCGTCACTGGCGTCATCCACAATGGCACCGACGGCAGCCTCGCCGCCGGTGTGGACGTCATCCTGATTCAACTCCAAGGCGGCATGCAGCCAGTCGTCAACACGAAAACCGACTCCAAGGGCGCTTACAAATTCGATTTTCCCGCCATCGGCCAGCAGCCCATGCTCATTCGCGCCGTCTATCACGGTGTGATGTTCCATCAGCCGCTGCCGCCGGGTCGCGACAAAGTTGACGTCACCGTCTATGAGCCTTCCGCCGATTCCAAAATCGTGAACGTTGGCTCGCGAGTAATTGTCCTGCAGCCCAACGGCAGCAATTTGCTTGTCGGCGAAGAGTACGCGCTGCAGAACCAGTCCCAGCCGCCCAAGGCTTTCTTCAACGAGAAGGGCGACTTCGCATTTCAGCTTCCGCAGGGCGCGCAGATGGGGCAAGTCTCTTCTTGGGGACCTTCGGGCATGCCCGTGGTGCAGGGCACCATGGACAAGGGCAAAGGCAAATACGCCATCGCCTACGCCTTTCAGCCCGGCGATAACGGCGTGCGCTTCTCGTATCAGCTTCCGTATCCCTCGAATCACGCCGATCTGCGCCTCACTTCGGATTATTCCGTGGGTCGCGTGATGTTGGTCGCACCGCCCTCGGTGCAGATCAAGAGCGAGGGCTTCACGGCCGCCGGCACCGAGCAAGGGTTCAATCTCTATACGCGCGACACCGTTCCCGCCGGTTTCCCGTTCGATGTTTCGGTCTCCGGAACCGCGCCTCCTCCGCAAGCCTCACAGAATGATCAGCAGGGGAATGATCAGGATCCGGCCGTGAATAGCCGCGCGAATGAGACCATTCAGGCGCTGCCCAACCGCCTCGACAGCTTGCGCTGGATTATCATCGGCGGATTCGCCGCGCTCGTCGTTATCGGCCTGCTGTTGCTTTGGCGCCAGCCGGCGCTCGCCACAGTTGCGGGAGTCGGCGATCTGTCTGTGCCGGCGCCACCTGCGCAGGGCCCGCGCAAGCGCAAACTGCCTCCCCCACCCCAATACGCGCAAGAACGGCGTGTTTCAGGAACCCCGGCCTCACCGGCTGCACGCGCTGCGGTATCCGCACCGGTCGCATCTGTTGCCGTTGCGGCGCCCGCTATCGCCGGCGTGGAGAGCGAAGTCCAGAACAGCCTCGATACGCTAAAGGACAAGCTCTTTCGCCTCGAACTCCGCCGTCAGGCCGGCACCATCACCGAAGAGGACTACGCACGCGAGCGCGCCCGCACCGAGGCAATCCTGCGCGAACTCGTCCGAGGTTAGCCGTCGCCGTGCCCGATGAATCCGCAAGTCAGTCGCGCGGCGGATTGGGCGTGGAATTTGTGCAATTCGCCAAACGCTACGGCGCCCGCTTTGCCCTCCGCAATGTCTCTCTTTCCATCGCGCCCGGCGAATGCGTCGCTCTCGTCGGTCCCAACGGCTCCGGCAAAACCACGTTGCTGAAAGCCGCCGCCTTGCTGATCCGCCCCACCTCCGGCAGCGTGCAGTTCTCTGGCGCTAGCGTCAACGGTGCTAGGCGCGATTCGCACGATGACTCCGCCGTCAAGCGCTATATCGGTTTGGTCTCGCACAGCATCTTGCTCTACGACGACCTCACCGCCGAAGAGAACCTCGTTCTCTTCGCGCGTCTCTACGGCCTCGATTCGCCCGAAGACCGCGCCCGTGCCGCGCTCGACCCTGCGGGTCTCGCCGCCCGCGGCAAGGATCTCGTGCGCAATTTTTCCCGCGGAATGCGCCAGCGTCTGGCCATCGCCCGCGCTCTGCTTGCCGGGCCGAAACTCCTGCTGCTCGACGAGCCTTCCACTGGCCTTGACCGCGCCGGTCAGCAATGGCTCGGCGAGACGCTCGCGAATCTCGCGGCCGCTGGCTGCACCGTCCTCATGAGCACGCATGGCGCGGGAGACTCGAATGCCTTCGTCACGCGCGCGATTCGCCTGATCGCCGGATCGATTGCCGAAGATTCCGCCGTCTCCGGGGATGCGCGTACCATGCTGGCCGCCGCGCTCGCCGCGCATCAGGAGGCCTGAGTGGATCTGGCCCGGCCCATCGGCATACTGCTCGCGAAGGAACTGCGCACCGAATTCCGCACGCGCGAGCTGCTCGTGAGCACGCTCGTTTTCGTGCTCATTGTGCTCGTGCTCTTCAGCTTCACTTTCGACCCCACCACCGCCGAATCGCGCCGCTTCGGCCCCGGCCTGCTCTGGCTCGCGCTTCTCTTTGCGGGCTCGCTGATGCTCCATCCTTCGTTTACGCGCGAGCAATCGAACGAAACCATCGTGGCCCTGCGCATGGCGCCCATTGAACCAATTTCCATCATAGGCGCAAAAATTCTGGCGAATTTCTGCTTTCTGCTGGTCGCCGAACTCGTGCTGCTGCCGGTCTTCGCCGCGCTTTACAATTTGCGTATTGTCCCGGTGCTCGGCAGGCTCGTTGCCGTGCTGGTGCTGGGCACGCTCGCGCTCTCCATCGTCGGCACCGTCTTCGCCGCTATCTCTTCGCAGGCGCGCATGCGCGAATTGCTTCTCCCGCTGCTGCTCCTGCCGCTGCTGACGCCTGCGCTCGTGGCCAGCGCCGAAGCAACCGCGGGCCTTTTCGAAAGTCCGCCTGCGCTGGCGCCGGTTTGGGTGGGAGTGCTGGCCGCGTTTGATACTATATTTTTGACGGTGACCTGGCTTTTCGGCGAATATCTGCTGGAGGAATGACGCCGCGCGCTTACAACCGCGCGGATTAGAATTAACGATGACCTCGGCCGCAAACACGATCGAAACACAGAAGACCGGCGCGCAAGCTATCGCCACCCTCGCCGTTGCGCTGCTGCTCGGCGTGGCCGCCTATTGCGCGCTTTTCGTCGCGCCCACCGAAGCCACCATGGGCCTCATCCAGCGCATCTTTTATTTCCACGTCCCCTTCGGCTGGTCGGCTTTCGTGGCCTTTGCAATCTCGTTTGTCTCCAGCATCGCCTATCTGCGCAGCCGCGCGCCCAAATGGGATTGGCTGGCAGTGTCGTCCGCGGAAGTCGGCGTGCCATTTGTCACCGTCATGCTCGTCACCGGCCCCATCTGGGCGCATCCGGTTTGGGGCATCTGGTGGACTTGGGACGCACGGCTCACCTCAACGTTCGTGCTCTGGGTGCTGTACGTTTGCTATCTGCTGCTCCGCACTCTGATCGACGAGCCCGAACGCCGCGCCGTGGTCTCGGCCGTCTTCAACATCTTTGCCGCATTCGATATTCCGTTGGTCTATTTTTCGATCTGGTTTTTCCGCACGCAGCATCCGCAGCCGGTGATAGGCGCGGGCGGCTCTCTCGATCCGCGCATGCTCGACGTGCTGTTGCTCTGCTGGGGCGCCACGCTCGCGCTGCTGGCGCTTTTGCTGCGCCAGCGCTATCGCGTGGAAGCGTTGCGCTGGGAAGTCGAGCGCCTGCGCCTCGAAGTCGAGAGTCGCGGCTCCGTGCCTCACGGTCTCGCCGCGCTGCGCGACCAGGAGCACTCCGCATGATGCTCCGAATTTGCCGGACTGAAGAGTCTGTGTGAAGACTCAGGCCTCAGCGATTTAGACTGCGAATTAAGTCATGAGATATCGGATCTCTGCTTCTTTCTCTAAGTTGACGATGGCCGGGCGGCTAGCTGGCCCGCCAAATCCTCGTCAAGTTGTATGCGGTGGCCGCCAGCGCCAGCTCGACCGCCACTTGCGACAACCCGCGACGAGCGAACCGCCGCATCCCTCTTTGTTGTTTCAGCACTCCGATCACCGGTTCCACCAGCGCTTTTCGTCGCTGATAAATTCTTCGGCCGGCCGCACGCAATTTCCGCCGCATTCTGTGATGCGCCGGATTACGGGCCTTCTGCCGCAGCCGTCCGCCTCGATTCAACCAGCGCGCCAGGTTCGAGTCCGGCACATAGCCGTCGATCTGGCGCTCCTCCAGCGCCTTCAAATTCTCCAACGAGAAGAATCCACTGTCGGCACTGGCTCGTTGCGGTTTCTCTCCGCACTGTTGTTCCACCCTATCCACCATCGGCAGCAACGCCTCGTTATCGTTGGTGTCCTGCGTCACCTGTTGCGCCACGATCAGATGATCCTCGCTGACTGCCAGCGTCGCCGTGTACCCCAGCGCATAGCCTCCCCGCTCCCGCAGAAAACGGCTGTCCGGATCAGTCCGCGAAACCCTCTTCAGGCCCGATTTGTGCAGCCGCTCCAGACGCTCTGGAATCCGTTCCAGTTGCTGTTCCAGTCGCCGGAGCGCTTCGCTGCCCACTTCGCTGCCGGCGCCTTCGTTCGGATCGTCCGCATCGCACTGCTTCTGCCAGCGGCGAATCTCCCGCCGAATGCGCGCCCGCGCGTTCCGCAGCGCCTGCTCGGTGTCGATGCGATTCCGCGAAGCGTTCGCCGCAATGCGTGTCGAATCGATCGCCACGTGTCCCAACTTACCCAGTCCGCTGGCCCGCGCCAGCTCCACCACGCGCGTGAACAAATCGTTCAGCCCCTTGGCGTGGCGCCGCCGAAACGCGTTCAGCGTCCAGTAATCCGGCGCCGCCCCGCCGGCCAAATAACGGAACGCCAAATCCTCGCGAAGGCGCTGTTCCAACCGGCGCGAACTGGTCAACCCCAGCGCGTAAGCGTACAGCCAAACCGAAACCAACATCTCCGGCGCGTAGGCCGGTCCGCCTTCTTCTCCGTACTCGTTTCGGAAGGCGTCCAAGTTGAGTTTGGCCACCACTCGTCGCACAAAAAAGCACAGATGGCCCGAACCCAACACATCCCGCACGCTCGGCGGCAGCAAATAGGCCTGGTCCGGGTTGTAATCCAAAAATTTCGCCATCGCGTCTCCTCCCTCGTGCAGTATAAGAGACGCGTCAACTGGAGTTCTCACACAGACTCTGAAGCCCGGCGCTACATTCCGAGCTTGCGCGTCGCTTTTTGTAGCGCCGCCCTTCAGGGCGGCATCGGCTGCAAGCAATGTCGTCATCCCGAGCGGAGCGAGAGATATGCAGTTCGCAGGGTGCCCGACCTTCGCATTATGAAGGTGGGATCTGGTTTTGCCTTTACGGGTGCCCTATCCTCCGCGTTTGTGCGAAGGGTGGGAACGGCCTTTGTAGCCCAGGGTGCCCGCCGCAGTTTGGCGGGGCCCTGGGGAATTTTCCGGCGTTATATCCTTGCTGATGATGTCGGCCTAAAAGAGTCGGAGGCGCAATGAAAAATCTTGATAGCCTGATGGCCGCCTATCTCGCCGTCTGGGCGATCTTTTTCGTCTACCACTATACGGTCGCGCGCCGCGTCGCGCGCCTGCAGGACGAAATCGCGCGTCTCAAGCAATCCCTGAAGCAGTGACGCCCATCGTGCATTGTCTGCTGGGCGACCAAGTTACTGCTCGTCATTCGGAGCGGGTGTGGGATTTACTGTCGAAGAATCCCTCGGACGAATTTCGCTTGGTCCAGTGACTAAACCCCGCATCGGCATCGTTCTCTTCCAACTCGGCGGCCCCGATTCGCCCCAAGCCGTCGAGCCTTTCCTCTACAATCTTTTCTGCGATCCCGACATCATCAATTTCTTCGGCGGATGGCTGGCACGCCGTCCGCTCGCGTGGTGGATCGCCCATCGCCGCGCCGGAATCGTTCGCGAACATTACGACGCCATCGGCGGCCAATCGCCTATCCGCCGGCTTACTGAACTTCAGGCGCGCGGACTCGAAGCCGCGCTCGCGCCCGATTTCGACGCCCGCTGCTTCATCGCCATGCGCTACTGGCATCCGCTCACCCAGCAAGCTGTCGACGCAGTACGGTCGGCCGCGCCACTCGACAGCCTCATTCTGTTGCCGCTCTATCCGCAGTATTCCTTCGCCACCACGCTCAGCAGTCTGAAAGAATGGCGCCGCGTTTGCTCCGCGCAGGCATCGACGCGCGGCCGCGCGTCCGCTGAGCCGCGCGAGATCGTCATCGAAGAATTTCACCTGCATCCGCAATATATCCAGGCGCTCATTCGCAATATCGAAACGGCGTTCGCGCGTTTCGCTGATCGCCGCAAAGTGCAGCTCGTATTCAGCGCGCACGGTCTGCCGCTCAGCCTCATAGCGCGTGGGGACCCTTACCAGCGGCATGTACAGGAAACCGTTGCAGCCGTGATGGCTCGCGGCGGCTGGCCGAACCCGCACCTGCTCTGCTTCCAGAGCCGGGTCGGCCGGCAGAAATGGCTCGAACCCTCGTTGACGAAGACGCTCGAAATCCTGCCGCGGGAAGGGAAGAAGCATCTGTTGATCATCCCGGTTTCGTTCGTCACCGAACACATCGAAACGCTGCACGAGATCAATATTGAAGCGCGCGAGCACGCGCTCGCCTCCGGCGTCGAACAATTCGAGATGATGCCCGCGCTCGACGATTCGCCCGGCTTCATCGCCGCCCTCGCTTCACTCGTCCGCGCCGCCGTCGCCGCCGAACCCCAAGCCTCCGCATCGTCAGCACCCGCCACGCCTGCCCCCGTCCGCTAATAATCCGTGGCCAGACAGCCATCGCTAGACGACCTGTGGAATCCGGCGCCGCCGAGCGGCCGCGCCTTCGATCCTGCCAGCGTCGCCGCGCTTCCGGAACCCGCACGCCGCTATCTCACACAGGCCATCGCTCCGGGCACGCCGCTAGCGTCGGCCGTTCGCCTCCGCATGCACGGCGAAATCAAGCTCAAGCGGTGGTATCCCTTCACCGCCGAGCAAGTGATCTGCTGGCGCCGCGGCTTCATCTGGCAGGCAAGCGTGTGCATGGGCGCGCTCACTATCCGCGGCAGCGATCGCTACGTCGACGGGGAAGGCTCTATGCGCTGGAAGCTTTTCGGGCTCGTTCCGTTCATCAAGGCTTCTGGTCCCGATATCACTCGCTCGGCCGTTGGCCGCTTGAACATGGAATGCGCCTGGCTGCCGTCTGTGCTTTGTCGCGAGGACGTGTCTTGGTCGGCTGTGGATCAGTCGCGAATTAGGGCGTCGTTCACCGAGCGGGGCGAAATTGCCGCGTTAGACTTCAATATCCATGACAACGGCGCGCCAACAACTGTCAGCATGCCGCGCTGGGGCAATCCCGAAGGCGGGGAGTTCCGCTACGTCAATTTTGGCGGCTTTCTCGATAACGAACGGAACTTTAGCGGCTACACCATTCCCACTCATTTGCGCGTCGGCTGGCACTTCGGCACGGAAAGGTTCGAGCCCGAAGGCGAATTCTTCCGCGCCACCATCGACTCCGCCGCCTACCGATAGGCGCAAAATAATCGAAGTGGAAATCGGCTTGACACAACGAGCCTGGGGGAATATAAAGACCTGTTTGATTGCATTTATATTGCTTTCCTAGAACGAGGTTAATGTAGTTTCCAATGGCGGACCACGCCGAAACAAAAACTGCAGAAACTCCGAGTTCAACTGCTAAACCCACCGGAACCGCTGCGGCTCCGGCAAAACCTCCGGTCAAAGCTGATAAGGCGGGGGAAGCTCCGCCTGATCGCATGCGCCGGCGGGTGATCTGGACGGCTATCGGCGGTTATCTCGGCATCAATTTCCTGATGTTCTTGCGGTTTTTCTTCCCGCGGGCGCTTTACGAACCCAACACGGTTTTCTCCATCGGCTTTCCTTCGGATTTCGACCTGGGCGTAAACCAGCAATTTTTGATGAGCAATCGTATCTGGGTCATCAAGGAGCCGGACCGGGTCTTCGTGGTGTTCGCCCGTTGCACGCATCTCGGATGCACGCCCGAGTGGAAGCCCAGCGAGAACAAATTCAAGTGCCCCTGCCACGGCAGCGGTTATGATGCGGAAGCCATCAATTTCGAAGGTCCCGCGCCGCGGCCGATGGACCGCGCCCATGTGGAACTCGACGCTACGGGCAAGATCATTGTGGACACTAGTCGGCTCTATGTGGACGACCCTGCGGCCGGCGTCAATCACTTTAACGATCCCAATGCGTACTTGCCTCTTTGATATGGCATCGGCTGGCCCCGAAGTCGCGAATGTGTGCGGCATCTCCCTCGGGTGAATGGTGTTGTCGGGCGCCAAAAGGCCGTTCTTCGCGCGAAAAGTCGTCCTCGCCGCGAACGTCTACCAACAGGATGAGCTTCGCGGCGCTAAAGGAGTCATCAGGAGCTTTCGCGCGTTAACTAAAATCACGGCGCTTTTGGCGCAAAAAAGAGTCGGGACGGGGCAGTAGTTAGGGGGAATCATGGCGGAAGAAAACGGCGGTAATGGGAGCAAGCGCACCGGTCTGATCGACCGCGTTCGCGAAGACGCCGAAAACATCAAGACGTTAGTCCGGGAAAAGGGCAAGGAAGAGATTGAAGGCCTGAAGGACCCGGAAAAGACGCAGCTCTATCGCTCCATCTTCCGCGTCAAGCACGAAGAGACACCCCGCAGCCGCTCGCTCGGAGTTCTCAGCAACGTCTTCCTGCATCTTCATCCGGCCAAAGTCAATCGCGACGCGACGCGTTATAACTTCACCTGGGGCATGGGCGGAATCACCTTCTATCTTTTCCTTGTGCTCACCTTTACGGGCGTGCTGCTGATGTTTTATTACCACCCCACAAAAGTGCAGGCCTTCCGCGACATTTTGTATCTCGAAAACGACGTGCCCTTCGGCAAGCTTCTGCGCAATATGCACCGCTGGGCTGCGCACTTGATGGTGATCGCGGTCTGGCTGCACATGTTCCGCGTCTTTCTCACCGGTTCGTATAAGCGCCCGCGCGAATTCAACTGGTGCGTCGGCGTGCTGCTGATGGTACTGACGTTGCTGCTCTCCTTCACGGGCTACCTGCTGCCCGATGATCAGCTCGGCTTCTGGGCCGTGACCGTAGGCACCAACATGGCGCGCGCGACTCCCGGATTAGGCAACGAAGGGCCCTTCGGCTCGCTCCTGGGCATGACGCCATATAACGACGTGCGCTTTGCACTGCTTGGCGGCTCCATCGTGGACGCCAACGCGCTCTTGCGCGCTTACATCTGGCATTGCATCGCCATTCCGCTGATCGCGTCGATCTTCATGGGCGTGCACTTCTGGCGCGTGCGCAAAGACGGCGGAATTTCGGGACCCGCTCCGGTCATGCTGGAGACGGAGATCAAGGAAGAGAAAGGCCCGCGGCCGGTAATCATGCGGCCCAGCGGGATGGCATGACGAAACTCGTGGCATCGTCAGACCGAGCGAATTCGCCCCGCGTGAATGGGGTTGTCGGGCGCCAAAAGGCCGTGGCCATCACGGCGCTCTTGGCGCATCAGAAAGTCCTCTTGAGCGGAGAAGGAAACAAATGCTAGGCAACTGGCACCAGCTTTGGGAAATCGCGTCGGCCCCGGACAACGTACCCATCGTGGCGCTGCTGTTCCTCGTGCCGTTCTACGTCTGGTACGCCTTCCGTCAGGCGCGCGCCAACGACGACCTGATCGAAAAGCTCGAAGCCGATCCTGCCGCCGCAAAAACGGCGCACCGCAAGACGCAGCCTTGGCACCCCAAATGGGATCGCGAAGTCCACACCTGGCCCTACCTGATGCGCGTCGAGTTCGTGGCTGCGATTCTGGTCACCGTGCTCCTGATGGCTTGGTCGCTCACGCTCAACGCGCCGCTCGAAGAGCCGTCCAATCCCAACGTGACCATGAATCCCGCCAAGGCCCCTTGGTATTTCCTCGGCCTGCAGGAGATGCTGGTCTATTTCGATCCGTGGATTGCCGGCGTGGTCATGCCCACGCTGATCATCATAGGCTTGATGGCCATACCGTATATCGACGCAAATCCGCTCGGCAACGGCTACTACACTTATAAGCAGCGGCGGTTCGCGGTCTGGACTTTCTGTTTGGGCTTCATCGGTCTGTGGATCGTGATGATCACCATCGGGACGTTCATCCGCGGTCCCGGATGGATGTGGTTCTGGCCGACTTCCACGTGGGATGCGGCGCGCGTCGAGTACGCGGTGAACCGCAACCTTGACGCCATCTTCGGTGTCAATGGCGCCTGGTTGGCGCACCTGATGCCTGCGGCGAATCGCGCCTATGCGCCGATCCTTGCGCGCATCATTTTCGGATTCTTTCCGATCGCTCTCTATTTCATTATCGCGAGCTATCTTGTCTATCTCGTAATGAACTCCACCAATTTCGCGCAGCGCATTTTCCGCCGCATGACCTTGCTGCAGATTGTCACCACCGATCTGCTGTTGGTCCTGATGCTGGCTTTGCCGGTGAAAATCCTGTTGCGCCTGATCTTCCGCGTCAAATACATCTGGGTAACGCCATGGTTCAGCATTTAATGGTCCCAGTTTTTGCCATGGAATTGGTGTCATTCCGAGGAGTCTGCCGAGCACGCGGCGGCCACCTCCGCGGTGTCATTTTGAGCGGAGCGAAGAATCTCTCTTCAATTATTCAGGAGGAATGCGTTGCCTGATCTTCCCCCGCAGCAAGACGATCCGATCGTCAGCAGGCCTCTCAGCGGCCTGATTCTGATCTCCGCTTTTCTGTTGCTGCTGACGGTGTTCTGGTCCCTGTACAGCGAATTTTTCGGCTTGCGCCCCTGGCGCGATTATCAGAATCGCTTCCGCACTCTATACGCCGGCTATCTCCAGAAGCAGATCGCCCAGCGCCGCGCCGCCGAACAGGCCCTTTACGGCACGCCCGATTACCAGAAGCTGAAAGCCGCCGTGGATAGCGCCGGCAGCGCTGTTCTTCCCGCCGACCGGCAGATCACCGAACAGATCGATTTGCTCGATCGCCAGCGCGCCGTCTTGACTCCCGATTTCCAGGACGGTCGCGGCAAAGTCGGTGCCTTGACCTATCAGCTCGAGCAGACACCCGAAAGCGATAAGAGCGCCAAAGCCGCCAAGTTGAAGGAGCTCAACGAGGCCAGAGCCTTTACGTATGAGCTCAATTGGCCCACCGCGAACGGCACCGAGCTTCGCAAGTTTAATTACGACGATCTGAACAGCACGTTCACCGGCATCATGAGCCAAAAGGCCAGCCTGGTAGCCAAGCGCGGCGAGCAGGATAAGTCCGCGAAAGAAGCGCAGGTTGCGCTCGATGCCTTCGTAAAGGAACGCCTGCCCGGCCTCGGCACCACCGATTTGCAGGGTCTGCTGCAAAGCACCAACAACATGGACGTCAAGCTGCGCCAGATCAACGTCAACCCGCCGGGCGCGCAAATCAATTACGTCGGCGGCGTCGGCCTTGTCGACCGCTGCCAATCGTGTCACGTGGCCACCGATCCTCTGCTCGTTCCGGCGGTAGTGACGCTGACCAAAGCGGACCTCGGCGTGGCCAAGGATAAAGACGCGCCGTTCACCAGCCATCCTGATCCCGATCTGCTGAAGTTCCACCCTGAGGAGAAATTTGGCTGCTCGCCTTGCCACGGCGGCAATGGCCGCGCCCTCGATACCGTCGAGCGTGCGCACGGCCGCTATGAACACTGGCTCTGGCCGATGTATTACCGCGAAAACTTCGACGCAGGTTGCCAGCAGTGCCATGCCTCGGACGCGGTCACCGAACACGCCGGCGTGCTCAATCGGGGCAAGGAACTCTTCCGCGAAAAAGGCTGCATCGGCTGCCACAAGTTCCAGAGCTTCGACAACCAGGATGACCTGCTCACGGCTACGCGCCAGCAGATCACTCAGATCGAAAGCGATCGCAAAGCCGACCAGGACGAAATCCCGCGCATTAATAAGCTCGGCGATCAAGCTACCGACAACGCTGTCGCCAACAATTTCTATCAGCGCGCCCAGAACTTGACCGTCACGGTCGCCAACATGGATTCGCAGCAGGAGCAACTCGAGCTGAAGTCACACGATCTGTTGCAGGAAATTAAGAAAGTCGGCCCTGACCTTAAAGAAGTTCGCATGAAGATCCACAAAGAGTGGATTCCTTACTGGCTGCAGCACACGCATGAGTGGCGGCCCACCACCAAGATGCCACAATTCCGCTTGCAGCCCGAAGAAGTTCAGTCCATCTCCGCATTCATCTGGCAATCGGCGCTCACCGGCCCGGCCTTGCCCAAGCAGCCTGCGGGTAATGCCATGCACGGCAAGGAACTTCTCGAATCGCGCGGCTGCCTCGGCTGCCATTCCGTTGGTGAAGGCCCGAACATCATGGGCGGCACTTTCGCGGCGAATCTCAGCCGCGTCGGCGAAAAAGACAACTACGATTACCTCGTTCGCTGGGTGCACAACCCGCGCGAACGCACGCGCCCCTATAGCCCCTTTGAGAAGCGCGACCTCGGCCCCGAAGATTACGCCAAGCACGGCATGCCGTTCGTTTTCGATCTCGCGCATTCCCGCAGTCCCAATGACGGTCATGAGCTCGTGGTGCAGCAGCCTACGGTCATGCCCAGCCTGCGCCTGAGCGTTGAAGACTCGCGCGATATCGCGAGCTACCTGATCACTTTGAAGCATCCGGACATGCAATTCCCGGCCGCCGACTTCATGGATGATCCCAAGCTCAAGGACAAGGGCAAGTCCCTGGTGCAGTTCTACGGCTGCGCGGGATGCCATGAGATTTCCGGCCTCGAAGAGGAAAGCCGCGTCGGTACCGAGCTCACCAACGAAGGCAGCAAGCCTATCGAGCGCCTCGATTTCGCTCTCTACACCGAAGACGCCAAGCAGGGCATTGAGCCCGACGGCAAGAAGTCGTCTCGCGGCGATTGGTATGACTTGAAGGGCTTCTTCGAACACAAGCTGGCCAATCCCGCGGTTTACGACACGGGCAAATACAAGCCGAATCCGCAGGACCGGCTGCGCATGCCCAAGCCCAACGTCAACGGTGACGACATCAACGCCATCGTTACCATGTTGCTCGGCAGCACCGATCCTTCTCTGCCGCCCGACTACATGTATAAGCCTTCAGACGAGCGTGCCTCCATTCAAAAGGGCTGGTGGATCGTCACCAAGTACAACTGCATGGGCTGTCATCAGATCGATATCGGCCAGAAGTCCGTGCTGATGGGATTGCCCATGTATCAGGGCGAAGACAAGATCAATCTGCCGCCGGTGCTCACCAGCGAAGGCGCTCGCGTCAATCCGGACTGGCTCAAGAATTTCCTATCCAATCCCGCGCTCAGCACCACGGATTTGAACCGCGACGGCGTGCGCAGCTACTTGCAGGTCCGCATGCCCACGTTCTTTTTCTCCGACGACGAGATTCGCAGCCTGGTGCTCTTCTTCGAAGCTATTTCGCATCAGGCCGAACCTTTCATTCCGCAGAAGGTTGAGCCTCTTACCACTTCGGAAGAGGGAATGGCTCGCGCGCTCTTTACCAGCACCGCCGCGCCGTGCCTGAAATGCCATGCCACTGGCGATCCGGCGCACGATAAAAACGCCACCGCGCCGAATTTCCTGCTGGCCAGAGACCGTCTGCGTCCGGCATGGACGGGCCGCTGGATCACCAATCCGCAGTTGATCATTCCGGGCACTGCCATGCCTTCGGGACTGTTCAAGCGCCAGAATGATCACTGGGTCTTCTCCGGGCCGATTCCAGAAAACATGCGCGGCTTTCAGGGCGACCATGCGGATCTGCTCGTGCGCTATATGTTCACCCTGACTCCGGAGGAGCAGCGGTTGCTCCTCGGCCGCACTCCAACCACCACCGCCGCCCGTCGCAATTAGCGATGTCCGCGCTAAAAAGCTTTGTAGCTCAGGTCGTACCGCCGATGAACTGCTCGGCGGGAGACCTGAGGTCTTTCAATACTCGCCGCACCAACTACGGATGCGCAGAACAGCAACGTTGCCATCCCGAGGAGTCAGCGCATTGCGCGTCTTTTGCGCTCTTGTGCGCTGACGACGAGGGATCTGCTTTTCGCTGGGATACGGCCATAGCGGAAGGTAGCTTTGTAGTTCAGGCCTCCAGGCCTGACAATAGGGATCGAAACAGAGCAGGGGCTTAGCCCCTGATGGGCCCTCGAATTCTTTATAGGAGGAAGTCATAACGTCATGAGTAAAAGTTTGTGGTACCTCGCCGCTGCCGTAACACTGGCTGCTGCGTTGATCAGTTGTGGAGGAAAAGGAAACCAGTCGGAAACCGCGGCTCCAGCCGCTAATACCGCGGGCAAGCCGGTGGATTCGGCCACAGCCGGTACAGTGACCGGAACCATCAAGCTCGATGGCACGGCGCCCAAGCCGCGCAACATCAACATGGCCGCCGAGCCCAATTGCGCCAAGGCGCATTCCACGCCGGCAACCACTGAAGACATCGTTCCCGGCGACGGCGGCACACTGCAGAACGTAGTCGTCTATCTCAAGGGCGACTTCAGCGCGTATTCGTTTCCGCCGGAGACCACTCCGGTGATGATCGACCAGAAGGGCTGCCAGTATCATCCGCACGTTCTGGCACTGGAGACAGGCGAACCTCTTTCGGTCATTAATTCGGACATGACCACGCACAATATCCATCCCGTTCCCAAGGACAATCGCGAATGGAATGAATCCCAGCCGCCGGGAGCTCAGCCGATCATGCAGAGCTTCGCTCGCCCCGAGGTCTCCATTCCCGTGAAGTGCAACGTCCACCCATGGATGAAGGCGTATATCGCCGTATTCAATAACCCCTATTACCAGGTCACTGGCAAGGACGGCAGCTTCACGCTCAAGAATGTGCCTCCGGGGACTTACACCGTAACGGCTTGGCATGAATCGTTAGGCTCGCAGGACGCCATGGTCACCGTTGGTCCCAGTGAGTCCAAGGCCGTCACGCTTACGTTCAAGGCCGCCTCCGCCGGCTCAGATTAGTAGCGCCGCTAGTGCCTTGTTGTCATTCCGAGGAGTCCCGCCCGAGTGCGTTGTTTGCACCTCAGGCGGGACGACGAGGAATCTGCTTTTCGGAGCTTTTAGATTTTGCGGGTGCCCCATCCTTCGCGCTCTCAGCGTCATGCTGCCAGCGCGCCTAAACGCAGTTCGAAGGGCCCTGGGACCTGATGCAGTGTGGCTAACACCGCGTCTTGAAAATGTGTCATTCTGTGAGATGTAGCGATCAAGAATCTCTCAGCATCCTAAAAGGCAGACCGCCAAACAACGTTCCCTTGGCAAAACTCCCGTGACCACCCGACGCCCCTATCAAAACGTCCACCGATTCGCCGTCTTCACCGCCGTGTGTACGTTCTTCTTGCTCATCGCGGGGGCGCTTGTCACTTCCAATGACGCCGGCCTCTCGGTTCCTGATTGGCCGCTCTCTTACGGCTCGCTCACTCCGCCCATGGTCGGCGGAATCTTCTACGAGCACGGCCATCGTATGATCGCTTCCTTCGTCGGCCTGCTCAGCATCGTGCTCGCGATTTGGCTTTGGCGTGTCGCGTCGCATGGTCCCTCGGCTCAACGTTGGCTTCGCTGGCTCGGTGTCGCAGCTCTTGGCGCCATCGTCGCTCAGGGATTGCTCGGCGGTCTCACCGTTCTCTTTTTCCTGCCGCCCTGGGTCTCCTCCGCACATGCTACCCTGGCGCAGATTTTCTTCTCCACGGTCGCGAGCATCGCGCTTTTACCAGCGCCTGGTGGGAACGCGAGCCGGACATATGGCGCAGCGATTTCCGCAGCCCTTCGATTCACGCGCTCTCTGTGGCCACGGTTGCAGCCGTTTTTGTGCAATTGATCCTCGGCGCCGCGTTCCGCCACAAGGCTTTCGGAATCATCCCTCACTTGGCGGGAGCCGTCGTCGTGACCGGCCTGATCTTCTGGCTGGCAGGCGCGCTGAAGCGCCGCTTTCCCGGCGTTCCCGAATTGAGGTCCGCCGCGCGCGGGCTGCATATCTTGATCGGCTTGCAACTGCTGCTTGGCGCCGCGGCATATTGGTCGCGCCTGTACGCCGCATCGTTTCCGCAGCCCATACCGGTGATGGTTGCGCTCACGGTAGCGCACGTGGTCACCGGCGCGCTGGTCCTCGTTACCACCGTCCTGGTCGACGCTGATCTGTTATCGTCTTGTGCGCTCCGCGGGAGCGCCCATTGCTGTGCCTGTAGCGCGCCCGAGCGCGGCCGATTAACTATGAATACTCGCGCCATTCCCGTCGCCGCTCCGTCGCGCACCATGGCCTATGTCGCGCTCACCAAGCCCGACGTCTCCTTCCTGGTCGTGCTCACTACGCTGGCGGGATACGCTCTCGGCGCGGTCGGCCCGCTCGACTGGTTGCGCATGGCTCAGACGGTGATTGGCACCACGCTCGTCGCTGCGGGCACTTCCGCCTTGAATCATTACATCGAGCGCGATTCAGACGCCCGCATGCGCCGCACCGCCTCGCGTCCGCTGCCCACCGGCACGCTCGCTCCGGCCCAAGCGCTCTGGTTCGGCGTGGGCCTGGCCGTAGCCGGTGTGCTTGAGCTTTTGCTGACCACCAACATTCTGGCCGCCTCGCTGGCCGCGCTCACCAGCGTCTTGTATCTGGGCGTTTACACGCCGCTCAAGACGCGCACCACCGCCGCCACGCTCATTGGCGGTTTTCCCGGAGCGCTTCCGCCCGTGATTGGCTGGGCTGCCGCGCGCGGATCGCTCGGTGCCGGCGCTTACGTTCTCTTCGCGATCCTGTTTCTCTGGCAGGTGCCGCATTTTCATTCCATCTCCTGGGTCTACCGTGAAGATTACGCTCGCGCGGGAATTCGCATGCTCCCGGTGGTGGACCGCGATGGCGACATGACCTTCGGCCAGATCGTATTTTGCGCCGCGGCTCTGATTCCCGTCAGTTTGCTGGCGTCGGTCACAGGACTGGGCGGGGTGCGCTTTTATTTCTTCGCGCTCGTTGTGGGATTGCTGCTGGTGAAAGTGTGTTTATGGGCCTCGGCGCGCCGCACCAACGTCCGCGCCAAGTGGTTGATGCACGCGACAGTCGTGCATCTTCCGCTCTTGCTCGGCCTCATGGTTTTAGATAAATTCTGGCGGTGAAGATCCGGCAGCCAGTTTCCGCCCCGTGTGAGTGGGGTTGTCGGGCGCCAAAAGGCCGTTTCTTCGCGCGAAAGTCATGGCCATCAGGAGCTTTCGCGCGTTAACAAAGTCCACGGCGTTTTTCGCGCTTGGAGTTTTGCTTATATAAGTACGTTGTCAACAAAGCGCTGAAGTTCGGGCTAAAATAGTTGCAGAAATGTCATTCTGAGGAGCGTAGCGACGAAGAATCTCTCTTCGGGCCAGGCGCATAAAAAATTCAAAGGGGTCATACAAACTTAACGATGACGAAAACACACGGCGTCCTGGGTTTGGTGGGAATCTGTTTGCTGGTCTTGGTGCTGTCCGCCGCCGGTCTGGCTTCTGACGTTCTCACGCGCCTCGGCTTGGACCTCGATGGTCTGCTGCTGATTCTCTGCAGCCTGCTGATGGGCCTGTTGTTTTTGATCGCGTTGTTCTCGATCGCTCGGGAGCAGGGCTGGATTCCCGCGCGCGCCAAGAAAGAATCCGCGGCCGCGCCTGCTCCGAAGCCGGCTGCCCCTCGCGCCGCCCCGGCCAAGGCCCAATCCCAAGAGCCTGTCTCCGTACGCCCAGGTGAAGGGAAATAGGCCCGAGCCTCTTCGCTAGCGGCGTTATCGCCTAACCTCTTGCCCTTTCTTGCCCGCGCCAAGCGTGTACACTAAATATTGAGCTTTGTGGGTCGCGGCTTTTTATGGTGAGCGCAGCGAATCCATAGCCGCGACATTAATCTGGTCTCGACTCGAGATTTAGCCCCTGAAGCGCAATATGCGACTTATGACCAGTCCCGAAGGGGCGACACATTTGTGACTGACCAAACCATCCCCGCCCCCAAACCCGGCCTGAAGCGTCGCTGGCTTTTTGTCATCCTGGCGATGACGTTTCTCTTCGTCCTGATGCCTTTTCTCTTCTGGCAGGCAACTTGGTTCGGCAAGCCCCTCAATGACGCGCAGCTCCAGAAATCGCTCGTCGATCGCGAACATCCCCGCGAAATCCAGCACGCCCTTTCGCAGGTCGCGGACCGTATGCTCGCCCGCGACGCTTTCACGCGCGATTCCGCGCGCCAGTTTTATCCCCAGGTCGTGCAGATCGCCCAGAATGGGCAGGACGAACTGCGTCTTACCGCCGCCTGGGTCATGGGCCAGGATAATTCCGTCTCCGATTTCCACCAGGAGCTGCTGCGCCTTCTGCAGGATCCCAATCCCATGGTCCGCCGCAACGCGGCGCTGGGTCTCGTGCGCTTCAGTGACGCCTCCGGCCTCCCCGAAATTCGCTCCATGCTGCAGCCCTCCGCGATCGGCGCGCACGAAGCCGGCGCCCTCGACGAGCGCCTGAAGCCGGGCGAGAGCATCAATCCCGGCACGCTCCTCGGCCATATTCGATCCGGCGATTCCACAAGCGAATTGCGCTCGCAAATTCCCGGCACTATTCGCCAGTGGCTCGTACCCGATAAGGCCGCGGTAACCAAAGGCCAGCCCATCCTGCTTGTCGATCCCAGCATGAGCGAAATTTGGGAATCGCTGCGCGCGCTTTACCTCATCGGCCAGCTCGAGGATCTGCCCGCCATCGAGAATATCGCCCGCGGCGCAGGCGACGTCCCCGCCAATGTCCGCCAGCAGGCCGAACTCACCGCCACCGCCATCCGCTCCCGCCAACCCCACTGACGGCTGCGGCGCGCCCGGTGGTTTGTAGCTCAGGTCGTACCGCCGATGCCTTCTCGGCGGGCGACCTGAGGATTTTATGGTCTGGCCTGACCATTGGCCCGAGGTCAAAGGCGGTCGCGGCTTGCGGTTGCGATTTAATGTAAAACTTGAGAGATGTGGCACGCACCCCCCTCCCCCATTTTGTGTAAGTGTTCATTCTGCGATAGTTGCACGCCTCTCACTGAAAATAAAAAGGGGGAGGCGCGACTTCGCCTCCCCGGTAAGTTCCCTCTGGGCTACGCTTACTTCTTGCTTTCCTGGCTGCCGCCTCCCAGCACAAAGGCACTGCTTTCGCCGTGCATGAAGATGCTGTCAACCGCACCGTTTGTCGTCTCGAAGCCGGTCGATTCCACCTTCTGCTTGCGATCTTCCCAGTGGCCGGACGCGCTGGCCACCACGGTCTTTCCGTTCTCGATCGTGGCCTTATCGCTCTCGATCACCAGCTTATACGTTCCGGGCTTCACTGTGGTGTCCCCGAACTTCACCGGCGAATCAATCGTGAGCGTTGTGCTCTTGGGCTTGGCTGCGGAAGTGGCTGTCTTGTCAGCTTTGGCCATCACCGGCAAAGTCAGTGCCAATGCTGCCACTGCCAGACCCAATCGAAATGCAACTTTCTTCATCGTGTGTCTCCTATTTTTATAAAGTATGGCCTTGCCGATTGCGCCGCCTTCGGTAGCGCGCCGAAGCGCCCACACAGGTTAGCGTCGAGATGCCCGGTGATAAGTGCCCTATAAATGTTAGGATTAGGGCCTGCACGGCGAAGCCGTGCTTAAAAAGTTCCGGACTTTATGCTCCCCGGCATGCGCTTCTTTGGCACATGCGGGATCGCCCCTGACGTTTCCTGTGCTTGCGCCCACTCATCTCCCCCACCCAAAGCCCCCGAAGAGGCCCTATTGGCGGAGCAAGTCGTACGCAACCAGCCAACATCTTAGACGTACTCAGTTGCCCGATTGTTACAAGCTTTTGACAATTGTGTGCTGCAGGTAACTCTTGCGGATCCTTGAAGTTGCCAGGCGCTAAAAGTGCGTGCTCAGAATGGCAGCGTCCCGTTGCCCGCCTCAAACTCTGCCAGCGGGACCATATCGATCGCGTCCCAAGGGCAGCCCTCCAGGAACGCCCCATCGGGGCCCTTGCTGGTGCACAGCTTGCAGCCGATGCAGAGCAGGGGATCGACGATAATGCGGCCAAACGGCGCATGATCGGGATCGGGACTCCAGTACATGCAGTCTTCCACCGGGCAATACTCCACGCAGGCAGGGGAGCCCGCACAGCCCGTGCAGTTCTCATTGATTACGGCCAGAATGTGTGGCTTGCGCTTGCGTTTGTTGTTCTGGCCTTCGGACTTCGGCTCGTACTTTATGACTTCGCCCGCAACGTATTCTTCGATGCTCGGTGCTGTGTAGCTCACAATCCGTCCTTGGCTAGCAGATAGGCCCTCATTGTCATTCCGAAGAGTCCACCCACGCACGCGCATGGGAAGACGACGGGGAATCTACTTTTTTGCTACGCCATTTATTCTTGCTGACCCTTGCCGCGATGTCAATGCGCTTCCAGCCGCTCACCGTTGCTTTTGTCATCAGATCGAGTCGCGGAATTCCATCCGCCGTGCAACCGGTTACTGTGCTATAATCGCCTTGCGCTTGTTGCTCTTGTAAAAACCTTTTGTTCCGTTAAAAGGGGCTGCGAGTCCACATCACTCGTTAGCCCTTTTTGTGTCTTCGGACTCAAAGGGCGGAGGCTTCCACTTATCCGCCCGCGCCTCCTGCAAGTAATCGTAGGACAAAGAAAGAGGCGTCACCATGAACCCAGCACAGAAAAACAGTAGCCGGCCCACCCCTTTAGCAGACTTGATTGCCTGGTCCGCGAACGTTGGAATGTGGAGGAGTCCCTGACCACGCTCAAGGCCGTCGCCAGAAAATTAGTGCGCACGCATGCCGGCCTTGATCGCATTCGTGCAATCGCCCTGGCGCTTCGCACAAATTTGAAGATCAAACTCGAACTCGATAAGCAACTCGCCGAATCCCATTGCACCGTTCAATTCGTGTACCCGCTCTGAATGGAGTTTCGCACCTAGCAACACGTTTTCTTGCACCAATCGTTTTCTCGCACGGATCGTCTAATAAAGGTAAAGGGAGCTCATATGAAAGCGATTCCGGAAGGCCAATACGTTAAGCATTACCGGTATGGCATGGGCGTGGTCACCGAATCCGATACCCGGCAGACTTCCATTGATTTCGATCTCCACGGCCTCAAGCGATTTGTCACCACGTTGATGGTTGTGGAACTTTCTAATCTCACTCCTCCCCCGCGCGTGCGCGCAAAACACGGCGCTAAGGTCTATGCCCGGCTCGCATCCAAAAAGGTCGGCGGCAAAGCCGCTTCTGACGAAGCGAAGCAAACTCCGTAGGGAGAAAAATAGAATGAAGAGCGTTTATGTTGGCAACTTGAATTTCGAAACCACCGAAGCCGATCTGCGAAACCTGTTCGCGCCCTTCGGCGAGGTTGAGCACGTTTCCGTGATCAACGATCGCGAAACCGGCCGCCCGCGCGGTTTCGCATTTGTGGAAATGCCGGATGACCACGAAGCGGCCCTGGCTATGGCTGGCCTGAACGGCAAGGAAGTGGCTGGCTGTGCGTTGCGGATCAACGAGGCTGCTCCTCGGCTGGAGCGCACCAGGCCCCGCGGCAATTTCTCAGGCCCCGGCGCGCGATAAATTCAGAGAGCGATGAAAAGGCGGTCTGTTTTTTGTGATCGGCAAGCTTGGTTCTTGGCAAACGGAGAGGATGCGTGTTCGCATACTTCTGCAGGCGCTGTCCATGCTGCAAGATCGGTTTCATCTTGCAACTGCTCCTGGATCCCGGGAGCGGGGTGCCTGTATTGCCGTTTGGTGCCTCGCCCGGTAATTCTTGCCCTTTGTGCCACTCCGTCTTCAAGGCTGAAAATTATTTCGTTGTTCACCGCTCCTCGCCTCTCGGCGACTCCCTCGGCCCGGACAGCTGATTTCCTCGCTGGCATACTCGATTCCCGATTGCCGCACACTGTAGCTCAGGTCGGGCCGCCAAAGCTTTCGGGAGGCTGACCTGAGGTTTTTCTGCATTTTCTTACCTGGCATTCGCTTACTTGTAGCTGGTGCGCCGCAACACGTCCTTTGTGTTTCCCACCCTTCGCACAAAACGCGAAGGATGGGGCACCCACAAAACCTTCTCGCGGGGCGCGCAAGCAAATTCCCCGGCGCCGCACCTTTGTAGCCCAGGGCACCTGCCGCCTCAGGCGCGAATGCGCCGGATAAAAAAGACGCGGGGCCCTCGGGGAATTTGCGTCGCCGGCTATTTTGAAGACATCATCGCCAAATCAACCATCCGACCACGAAGGTCAGAAGCGTTAAGACAGCAGACACTACGGCTGCGGTTTTAGCGATCTTCTCGTTGCGCCGAAACAAGAAAAAGAGAACTAGGGCCGAGAAAATAGCGATGATTGTGAGCCCAACAAGCACCAGGAAAAGATTGAATGCACCGAAAATCGGATAAAACATCTTACGCCGCTCTTCAATCAGCGCCCCGGCATCATGTGCTGCGCCTTGTACACTGCCGCCGCTTCCGGCGACGACAGATATTCAAGCAACGCCTTCGCCCCATCTGGATTCTTCGCGTGCGCCGACACAAATGCCACCAGCACCGTCGGTGTAGCCGCCGATTTTGGCAACGGCCCCACCACGTCGATGCCCGGCTCCTCCATCTCGCTCAGGAAGGTCATGCCGATCTCCGCCTCGCCGCTCGCGACCATCTTCATTGCGCCCGCGCCGCCCTGCGCGCGCTTCAGCTTCGGCTGCACCTGCTCCGCGATCCCCAGCTTCTTGAACATTTCGTCCACCGTCACTCCGGCTGCCGCGCCGCCCTTCGGGTCCGGATAGCTGATCGACTTCGCAGCTGCGAACGTCTTCTTCACCGCCTCCGGCGACGAAATGTTCGGCTTCGGCGCACCCTGTTTCACGGCCACGCCCACGGCCACGCTCGCCAGCGGCTTCTCGCTTGTCTTCACCACGTTCCCCGAATCAATCACGTCCTGATACGGCGGCTGTACGATCGGCACATCGAACGGGTCGCCGTTCACCACCTGCTTGTGCGTTCCTCCGCCCGATCCGAACGTCGCCTTCACTTTGTATCCCGTCTTCTTTTCGAATCCCGGAATCAGCGCCTCGACCGCCGCGCGTGCTCCGCCCGGAGCAATTAGCGTCACTTCGCCTTTATTGCTCTGCGCCCGCGCCTCGCTCTGCGCGCCTGCGCCATACGCGAGCCCCAGAATCACCGCGGCAATTGCCGCCACCCGCATCGCTTTTCTCATGGCTACCTCCTCCCTACAGGTGGCTAGAGCCTACTCGAAAAGCATGCCCAAAGTGAAGCGATGTCAGCCGTGAAGCTTCGAACACGTAGGGAGTGGCTCGCTCGCATCCATTTTCGGCCTCGAAATCGACCTGTAAAACAGCTCGTTGGCCCAGAGCATAATGTCAAATAACCGAGCGCGATCAACATTCTGCAACTCTCTCCCAATCAGCAGCAGTTTCGCCGCTTGTGTCGCGCATTCGCGCAGAAAGCCTCGGACGGGTTCCCGGCGTCGGCCATCGCCGAGCGCCTTCTCGCATTCCGTTAGCCGTCGATAACAGTAATCCACGAAGTGGTTCATGCAGAAAAATCGTAATTCCACCGAGCATACCGCCGCCTGCCGAACGGCGCATTCATCGCACCGTATGATTTTCCGAATCACAGCAAGGGAATCGGAATCCTCCGGAGACGACTGCAGGATTTTGTTCAACATGCTCTGGCAGTCTTTGATTTGCTTCGCGGCGAACGCCAAACTGGCCATTTACCCCTCCCAAGGGTGTGCAAGGCCTCCTTTAAACGCTCAGGCCTGCCCCTGCATCAGTAAGCGCAAACCACCCGAAAATCGGCTCAGCCGCTTTTGCGACTCTGCTCCGGGCTTCAACATCCAATGGTTTGGCAAACGCCAAGCGTTTCCTTGGGCACATGCCCATGGCTTTGCTATACTGATTGTGCCCGCCTGGGCGATTTAACGCCGGCGGCTCCAAAGGGGAGGGAATCACGGATGGTCCAACTGACTGAAGTCGCAGCCGGTAAGGTCAAGGAAATCATGTCCCAGCAGAATCCCGCGCCGTCGGTCCTGCGCGTGGCCGTGGTCGGTGGAGGCTGCTCCGGATTCAGCTATCACATGGCCTTCGATAATTCGGAGAATCCCTCCGACAACGTCTACGAGTTTGAGGGCGTGAAATTGGTCGTCGACCAGATGAGCGAAATGTACCTCGATGGCGTGCAGATCGATTACATCGAGACGCTCGAGGGTGCAGGGTTCAAGTTCAATAACCCCAACGTCAAGAGCACCTGCGGCTGCGGCAGCTCCTTCACCGTATAAGCAACGCTGGCAGGTCGTTTCGCCGCGGATTCATTCTGAGCGGGTAGGGAATTTGGTCGCCGAGGAATTTCTTTTTCTAACGAGGCTCCCAGTTTTTGGGAGCCGGAACAACCTCTGAAGTGCGATAAGACGAATCGCGAGCATTCGCGCATTAGGGGGAAAGTTGCGCTGGTCGGGGCGCAGTGGCGTTACGCGACCTGAGTTCTGCTTCGGATGTGCTCCGCCTCTTCTGCCTTTGTCTCGGACATCAAAACCCGCAGCATCCGCAGCGCGTCGTCCAGAGCGACTCGTTCGGGAAAATCTATTTGTGGCTCTCTTATGCGGGCGGATATGGTTCGCTCGGCTTCGTTGATCTTTGCGCCCAAATCGGCGGGCGAAGCGATAAACGCCTCCACTATAACTTCTTGCCACGGGTATTTCAGTGCATAGTCCATCTAGAGACCCCGTCCTTTCTTACTCAAACCGAAAATTGCCTTGTAGCCATATTCAAATTCGTAGGCGACTCATCCCTGGGGCCCAGATCTGTCGGGCCCAGGAATGAGCGATGACGCTCAGAGATCTTCGTCTCCATCCGGCTTAAGCTCGGCTAGACCAATGCCATTCGAGCTTTTCTTCTTTGGCTTGAGCGCCTCGATCGAGTGTCCGTTGGACTCTGCCTTGGCGGCTTTCTCGGCAATCGCCACTGGCACCTGTTCGAAGTGCGTTTTGGATTTCAGCATCGAAACTCCTTTAACGTCCGCGTCGACGTCTGCATCCAGGACCACCGTAACAGAGGCCAATTCATACGGGTGAAATCCTTATGGAATTCTTAGTAGTTCTGTATTTCCCTTTAGTACGGCCTGGCCACCCTTACCGCGCAACCCCGTACGGATTGCTCGCGCTTACGTAAATCAAATTGTGCGAATTACCCCCCATTTTTACTTGCACGGCTCGCTACGACGTGATACGGTTGCGTTACGTTTAGCTTAGGTTAGTTAAGTTCATGTCGGTGCGTTTCGGTCAGGTTAGTTAATCTTAGTTTACGAGCGCGTTAAGCGAGGAGGTTTTCGTGGCTACCAGCAAGACCAAAGTTTCGCCCATGCATTTCAAGACCATGGCGCAAATTGACGTCCCGCAGGGCCGCCATGGCAAACATAAGGAGATTGTGACCACCATCCTCAAGGACCTGGACCAACTCCCCGCCGGTGCTGCTATCAAAGTGCCGTTGAGCGGATTGGCGGATGGCAAAGCCAAGGTTCGTTCGGCGCTGAATCGCGCCACGCGCAAAAATGGGCATGTCGTCGCTACTGCCAGTGACGGCGAGTTCCTCTACATCTGGAACGCGCCGGCCAAAAGCTGACCATCCGACCGGCATCGTCAGTTCTTGCCCCTTTGTAGCTCAGGTGCGGCGCCGATGTTTTCCTCGGCGCGAGACTTGAGGCTTTTCTCTTAGGGGAAACAAAGTCTCCGTAATCCCGAGCGACCAACATGAGCAAGGACTCTCTCTTCGTCGCTGTCTTTATGCTGTCATCACGAGGGCCGGCGGCTTCCTTTTAGGGGGTCAGAGCTTTAGCTCTGACCTAGTGAACTCGGTGTTTTGGGGCTTTGCTTTAGCCCCTGAGGCGGCTCTCTTGTAGTCGTGACATCCCGAGCGAGTCCGGCCCCTGCGGACGAGGATCTGCAGTTGGTTTTCCGGGTGTCCCGCGCTCTGCCCTAAGTAGTAAAGGACCAACCTCCTTCTCCGCATATCCCCTCGACCCCACTGTATAATGCGGCGGAGAATTACGGTGCCATGATTGAGCACCATCCCTGGAGGACGGAATGAACAAAGGCTTCTTCGAATCCCTGCTCGACTTCTCCTTTCGCGACCTCGTGACGCCTCAGAGCCTTGCCCTTCTCTATGGCTTGCATCTTCTGGCCGGGCTGATCGCCGCCGTCGTTCTGGTGGTCAATGGATTCCGCGACTCCACCTCTCAGGGACTCCTGATGCTCGTGATCGGCATCGTAGGTTTCTTTTTCTGGACGCTCTACGTGCGCATCGTCCTCGAAACCTTGCAGGCCATCTTCCGCATCGCCGATGCCGCCTCACCCCAGGAGCGCCGTTAGCCTTCGGCTCGGTCATGGGTTGCTTAGGTGTGCACTTTGGCCAGGAAGTCACCGCGGCTGGCGAAGTCCTCCAGATCAAAGAACTCGTCTTCTTCGAGTCGGTGCACGGTTTCCACGTCGCTCTGATAGGTGTGGGCGGCCGGCGGGATGCGCACATGTTGGCTGTCGCCGAGAGCTTTGGGGAAATCACCCTTGAACTCGCCGCCATTGTCGGTCTGCCAGACCAGGTCGCGCAGCGAAACCCCGCAGCGATCGAGGTGCTGCTGAATGCGGGAAGCGAAGACGGCGCTGGCCGAAGCGCTACGATCCTGCGCGAAAGCCCAGAAGAGCAGTCCGCTGCGGATTTCCCGAGCGGTGTACTGGATGATGGGCAAGTGCAACCACTGGGCCTGTCGCCAGTAGCGCGGGATATCATCGAGATCCTTGGTATCGGCGCTGATTTGCTGAAACAAGGCCCACTGCGCCTTGATGTGTGCCAGATCCTGCTTGCGCTGGTATTTGCGGCGGCGCTTTCTGATAAGAATTACCGTGATCTTCGGCTATGTTCGCTAGCGAACATAGCGCATTTTGTGCGACAATGCCGCCCTAGGGTTTGCCTGAAAAATGTATCGCTCCTGTATTGCCAATGCCTGCGTTGCGTCGATATAGTGCTCAGCACAGCTACGCCCCCGCCCGCGTACCTGACCACAGACGCAACCGTCGAGATGAGGACAATTGAAATGGCTTGGTCTTACGAAGTTCGAGGATCGGAGAATCGCTTAGTGGAAATCCGCTCCGGCTTTGCAACGGAAGAGGAAGCTCGCGGAGCGGGAAGCCGCGCCAAGCGTCTGATCGACTGTGTTTGTTATCCCAATCTCGAGAGACTCACGCTCGTGATAAAGGAAGGTGACGACGAACCCGACCAGCTTGCCGAAATGCCAGACGCCCCCGAACAATGGTTCGAGCCCCAGAGCGGCGAGGAAGGCAAACCCACTCTGAAATACCCCTGGCAACAACTCGTGCTTGACGCGTTTATGGAGCCACGCCAGGAAAACTTGCTCCACAAAATCAATTTGGCGGAACGCGCTATCTCTTCCAGGCTGGTCGACCCCACTCCTTGCGCCTTGGATGAACGGCTCGCCGTGGGAGAGTCATTGCTGGCCCTACGCCGATTACTCGCTCACATCGCCAGCCAGCGGTCCAGCGGGTCCAGCGATAAAGCAAGCATCGCCTGAAACCCGCGCAAATACCCGACGCAAGTATCCTGGTGCACCATGATAATGACCCGGACCGCCTCCTGCGCAGCAGGGAAGCGAGCGGCTGCTGTCTGACCGGCTCGAAATACCATTAGTCCTATAGTCTGCTATTCGCTGCGCCATAGCCCTGCGGAATCCCTCGTCCCAGTTCCCCTGCCATTCATCTTATTTGGTGGATGGGTTTCACGGCGACGTTTCCAGGTAAGTCTCCAGAGGTAAGTTCGGCCGGCGGCAATCTCAGTCTGTGGGTCGCCCGCACCGTAGCCGAAGTCGAGGAACTTCGCGGGATATGGCAGGCCTGGCAGGACCACCCCGGTTCAGTAATCGACACTTATCTGGATTGGTTTAAGGAAGATCCCACTTCGCGCCCCCACGTACTCGTCGTTCACCGAGATGGCTCCCCTGATTGCCTCCTGATCGGAAAGCATCTCCGCAAAGCGGTAATTTCGCGCGTCGCTCGGCTCCTCCATTCAGACGCCCGTGTTCTTTACTTTGTCCAGGGAGGCCTGCTCGGCAACGCCTCCGCTGAAAACTGCGAATTCCTCCTTCGTGCCGTACTCGCCCAGTTGCGCGACGGCGAAGCAAGCGCCGCGGAATTCTTCGGCTTGCCCACCGATTCACCGCTTTACCGCGCGGCCATGCGGGTCCCGGCTTTTTTCTGCCGCGATCATTTCCCAGCCACGACGATCCATCGATATCTGGTTCTGCCGGATAGCTTTCAGGAATTCCTCAATAGTCTTCCCGCCAAGGAACGTCAAAACATAAAGTACCGTCACAAGCGCTTGATCAAAAAGTTTTCCGGCAAGGTTCAACTCAGTCGTTTCTGGGAAGAACGCGAGGTCGCAGCTCTGGTCGCCGCTGCCGAAGAGATCGCAAAAAAAACCTATCAGCGGGCCTTCGGTCGCGGATTTACCCTCGCCGAAGCGGAGGGCCTGCGGGCAGAAGCCCGCACCGGCTCTCTTCGCGCATACGTTCTTTATATCGAGGAGAATCCTTGCGCCTTCCTCATTGCCCGCTGGCACAGAGGAATTCTTTACGGCACATACGCCGGCCATGATCCGAAATACGCCGAATATTCCCTCGGCCGGTATCTCTTGATGTGCTGCATCGAAGACTGCTTCCTTCGCAACAGCGGAGAAAGGACGCTCATCATCGACCCCGGGGTAGGGGATCAGCCCTACAAGCGTCTCTTCACGAATAGCGAACGGCAGGATGCCCATGTCGCCGTCTACGCGCCCACACTGACTGGTTTTCTGCGTAGCGTCGCTAGAATAATCTCTTGTGTTGGGTTTTATTCTGCCAAGGCTGTGCTAAAGAAATCTAACCTGCTTCCACTGATCCGAAAGATCCGTCGCAATCAAGTACTGCGTAAATCGCGTCACAATCAGGCGGGACATCGGGAAAAGCAGGAAGGGCATTCCCACGACCAGCCGGCCTGATCGCATTTGCGTTTATACGAACTACACCAGCTCCGCCATATCCGAGCTTTCGTGTCTCGGTGGTCTCTTCAGCCTCAGGAAGGCCAACACCCGTAGTAAGTTCCGGCCTGCAGATTCTGGAGTAATCCCCAGCGCGGATAGTGTTTCCTTCGCCATCGTTTTACTCTGTTGGCAAAACTTCGCCTTCATCCATTCACGTTGCTTGAAGTAAACCGAAAGAACCTGGACGTCGTCATACGCGCCCGCAAAGCGTTCCTTGAATGAATCTTGGCCCGGTGTCAAATCCAGGGCGGAATATCCTTCCGCGTGTAGCCGCTCTACCAGCAAGAGGTGATGTAGAGCTATGGGCGAGTAGCGCGCATACTCGGGCGCGAACATGGACATCATCAGCGAGTAAGTCTTTCCGTCGCAGAGCCCGAATACGGCCGAAATCACCTCTGGCCCGGCCTTGAGCAGCGTTACATGCAGAACGCCTTCTTTGAGCAGATACAAGTGCCAGATTTTCTTGTTTTTGTCGTCGTGAAATGGCCTCTTGCCGTACGCCATCGCCTGCCGATGTTCGTACCAATCGATCAGCTGGTCAAAAATAGGCACCAGTTCCCGGGTCTCTCTAATCTGCTCCAGACAGAGATTCCCCGATCGCTTCAGCCGGTTCCAGCTGTTTTTGAGTGTCTTGTTTGTTTTTTCGCGAAGATATTCCGCCACGCGCGCAGCGTTCCCCAGCGGCACGATGGGGCGTCTGTGCGTTTGCACCTCGCAGATGCATGGCAACGAGGAGATGCAGGCTCCGTCAACGGGAACGCCCGGCGGAAGATATCGGAACAACAACGTTCCTATCCTCGTCTCTCGCGAGAGCACCCTTAGGCTTTCTTCAAAGAACGTAGTACCGTTCGGCGGCAGGGCTAGCCAGCCCTTGTACTCGGCCTGCCGGGCTCCGGGCAATACTGCTTGCCCGTTGCTTCCCACCGCGACAGGTAAAAATCCGACCAATTCGTTTGAGGCAGACAATTGACAAACGAGAAGGGGGCTGTAGTTCTCCTGATAAGCCTCATACCACGAACACACAAACGCCGGACTCTGGGCCGCGGTGGCCCACGGGCATTCCTCATACAATCGGAGCCATTGCCAGCGGAAATTCTGATCTCTGAGCAGTTTGGCGGCTTCAGCAGACCGCGCAATTTTCAGCGGCATGACGGATGCGGCAGCAGCCCAACTCGTCATTTGGGCCAAACAAGGCCTCCCTCAAACGAGCCTTTCGATTCACGCTTTTCAGCGTTGATTCGGGTGATTTAGCCCCTCATCGGCGTGGCGGGGTCACGTCTTAGCCAAAATCCCCATTTCACCGGTAAAATACCCCCTTTCGGTAATCGCTTCCATCGGGAAACTGTCGTATTTGCCTACTGTCCGTTCTGTACCTCCCGCCGCCCTTAGCGCCGCCCTTCAGCTCTAAGGTCCGGCCCTGTACTACTTCTCGTCCTCCTGTCGCTTTTATAAGCAAACCCGTCACGTCGTCTGTCATGAGCGGGGTATTGTCTTATGGGTCGCGGCTTTAGCCGCGACATTCAGCGACGCGCACAACTGGCTTTAGCCCCTGAGGCCGCGTTGCAAACCGCGTGGTTCGACCATATCCTTAAGAGCTGCCCATGAAAATCGCCCTCTGCCAATTCGACTCCACCGTCGGCGACTTCGCCGGCAATTCCGCGCGCATTCTCGATATGGCTGGCGAAGCCAATGCTCGCGGCGCCGATCTCGCCGTCTTTTCCGAACTCTGCGTCTGCGGCTATCTCCCCCAGGATTTACTTGAACGTCCCGCTTTCCTGGAACGCAACCGCGCCACGGTTGCCTGTCTCGCTCAGAAAACGCCTCTGCCCATCCTCGTTGGCTACGCCGCTCGCGCCAATTCCAATACGGGCAAACCTGCCTGGAACGCCGCCGCGCTTCTGGCCGAAGGCCGCATCGTTTTCGAGCAGCACAAAATGCTGCTGCCCACCTACGACGTCTTCGACGAATCGCGTTATTTCCAGCCCGCGCCCAGCCAGCAGGTCTTCGCCTTCGGCGGAGAAAAGCTGGGCATCACCATCTGCGAAGACATCTGGAATGACAAGACTTTCTGGGCCAGGCGCCTTTACGAAGCCGATCCTGTCGTCGACCTCCTCTCTCAGGGGGCCGGCATCATCCTGAATATCTCCGCTTCTCCTTACACCATCGAAAAGCGCTCCGTCCGTTTCGAGATGCTTCGTGTCTTGGCGCGTTCGCATCGGCGTCCCGTGGTCTACGTGAATCAAGTCGGCGGCGACGACACGCTCGTCTTCGATGGCTCGAGCGTCGCGCTCACCGCCGATGGCCGTATCGCTGCGCAGGCGCGCGCCTTCGAAGAGGACATCATCGTCTTTGACACCGCCACCGGCAAAGGCGATCTGCTCCCGCAGCCTCCCGACGAAATCTCCCTGGCGCTGCAGGCGCTCGTCACTGGCACACGCGACTACGTGCACAAGTGCGGATTCCAGAAAACGCTCGTCGGACTCAGCGGCGGCATCGATTCCTCCGTAGTCGCCTGCATCGCCGTCGCCGCATTAGGAAAGGAAAACGTAACCGGCATCGCCATGCCCGGCCCGTACTCCTCCGAAGGCAGCGTTCGCGACGCCCGCCAGCTCGCTTCGAATCTCGGTATCCAGCTCATCGTTCTGCCAATCGGCAATATCTTTGACACGTATCGCAAGACCCTCGCGGATGTGTTCTCCGAATCCGCCCCGGACGCCACCGAAGAAAACATTCAGGCGCGCATTCGCGGCAATCTGCTCATGGCGCTCTCCAATAAATTCGGCGCCCTCGTTTTGAGCACAGGGAATAAATCCGAAATCGGCGTCGGCTATTGCACGTTATATGGAGATATGGCAGGAGGCTTGGCGGTAATTTCCGACGTGCCGAAAACGATGGTCTACGAACTCGCTCGCCTCATCAATCGCGAAAGGGAATTGATTCCCCGCGCGAGCATCGAAAAGCCGCCCTCCGCCGAATTGCGCGCCAATCAGACCGATCAGGACACTCTCCCGCCCTACGACGTGCTCGACCGCGTCCTCAAAGCTTACGTCGAGGAAGTACACACGCCCGAAGAGATCGCCGCGCACTTCGGCTTTCCTCTGGACCTTGTCCGCGACATCGCAATCAAAGTCGATCACAGCGAATACAAGCGCAAACAGGCCGCCCCCGGACTCAAGATTACTTCGCGCGCCTTCGGCTTCGGCCGCCCTTTCCCCATCGCCCAAAAATTCCTCCCGTGACGATCCGATCAGGATCGTCATCCTGGGCAAACAGCGTGAGCGAAGGAATCTCTCCGAGTTGCTAGTCTCGTGAGGGTCCCCACCCCTTCTGTGGGTGGGTCCTGCCGTTGTAGCCCGGGGCGCCCGCGACCGGCGCGAAGGCGCACGCCACAACAAAAGAAGTCGCGGGGCCCTGGGGCTTTTGCTCGTTTGTATGTCCTGTCACTCTAAGGGTGCGTTCTTTGTAGCTCAGGTCGTCCCGCCGTGCCTCTGCGGCGGGAGACCTGAGGCTTTTGCGCTGCTCGTATTCGCTGTCATTCCGAGAAGTCCGCTTCGATCGGACGACGAGGAATCTGCTTTTTGTTTTTTGTATTTAATGTAGCGGCGGCTTGCCCTGAGTCCATCGAAGGGCCTTCAGGCCGGCATCCTTTCGTCGCGAATATCCGCTAAAATATCCTGGCCTCGTAGCGGCATCCCCGAGAGTCATCCTTATCCGAAAGGGAAGCATCACATGGAATCGCCAAAACCTACAGACGCCTGGTCCAAAGAACTCGCGGGCGGAACCCTGACCTTCACCACCCAAGCCCTGGGCAATCCGGCCGCCGCATACGTTTACGAAGCAAAATTCGAGCGGGGAACCAGCAGCTACTCCATGAGCCGACAGGGCACCGAGCCCCTCACCCGCGCCGAAGTCGAAACACGCTTCGCCGACTTCATCTCCGAAATCCGCCACGGCCAATAAATGGAGATCTTCATGGCAGACAAACGTGACTACCAGCGCTTCAAACCGCACGAAATTGCCCGGTCGTTTCCAGACACTGCGGAAACGCTGTTACTCGATACCTATTTGACCGACGAAGCGGCTGCGAGCGCCCGGGTCTTCCGCGTCTACCGCGAGACACCGCCCCATTATCATGCGGGCTGCGACGAGTACCTTTATGTCCTTTCAGGGAGAGGCACTTTTTGGATGGGCGAGTCTTCAAACGGTGGGGAATTCGCTCCTGGCGACCTTCTCTTCTTCAAGCGCACGACCGTTCATGCGTTCCCCAGAATCCTTGAGCAGCCGGCGGTCTTTCTTTCCTTCGATACACCCAGACGCGACCCGAAAGACGTCATCTTCGTCAACCCTGCCGACGGCACGCCCGAAACCTTTATCCGCCAAAAAGAAAAATGAAATTCGTCGTCTGATATCTTTCGCGTGCGGGTGCCGCACCCTACAGGATCACGCGGCGGAGCTTTGGAAAGCCTGGCGTGGCTGCGCCGGTTCCAAAAGTGATGCACGCACTCCCTATCCGAGGCAGCCCCAATCGAGTAACATTAGACAAAGTGTCACGCGCATTTTTGCACGGCAACGGAAAGGAAATGAAATGATGCTTCCGCCACAGACGCTGGATTTGGCCCGGCGCCTTCTTGCTTACGAAAGCGCTGCGGGCAAAACCTCCGAGCCGACGAAATTCGCGGCCTTGCGCGTCTGCGAGACTTTGCGCCAACCTCTAAGTGCACTTGCGGGAGTGGCCGGCTTTCGCTCGCTCCTTTCTCGTGCTCTGACGCTGGCCAGGACGGAAGCTCCCAGTCTCAGCGCGGTGCAGGTCGCGGCGGATGGATCCTTACAGGGTCTAGACGAGCTGGAGCCGCAAATTGACAAGGACCAGGCTAGGGAGGCAGGAGTAATTCTCATTGCCCATTTAATCGGGCTGCTTCTCTTCTTCATGGGCGAAGGTATCACGTTGCGGCTGGTGATGTCCGAAGTTCTCCCCCACCTTAGCTTCCTCCCGACGAGCGGTGTACCCATAGGTTTTGAAGCCATCCTGAACGAAGTTGACCAACTCCAAAGCGTCAGTGCGCGTCTCGATGAACTCGCGAAGCAAAATCCCCCCGTCACAAAGGCGCTGACGACTATCGCAGAGAGCGTTCGCGCCACTGCCACCGTATTGGCAGTGGTGGCGGTCGTGAAGAGCCCCAAGCCGAATTGAATGCAGTGAGCGCCTTGCAGGGAGAAGGAATAGTGAGTCTTCCGGAGTCGCGATACTTGGCCCAGCGCCTTCTTACTTACGAAGCCGTTGCGGGCAAGAACTCCGAGGCAACGGAGTCTGCGGCTTTTCGCGTCTGTGCGAAGCTGCGCCGACCCCTAATTACACTCGCGGGAGTTGCCGGTTTTCGCTCGCTCCTTTCTCGTGCTCTGACGCTGGCCCGGGCGGAAGCTCCCAGTCTCAGCGCGGTGCAGGTCGCGGCGGATGGATCCTTACAGGGTCTAGACGAGCTGGAGCCGCAAATTGACAAGGACCAGGCTAGTGAGGGCGGAGCCATTCTCATTGCCCAGTTACTCGGGCTGCTTCTCACTTTCATTGGCGAGGGTCTAACGTTGAGCATGGTTCAGGATGTGTGGCCGGAAGCCGCCTTCGACGGCCGCGTTTTCGAGAAGGAGAGGAAAGCTTGAGCACAGCGGATAAAGTGACAATAAACAAACTGCCGACCGGGGTCCCGGGCCTCGATGAAATCCTGGGCGGCGGTCTCCCGGAATTTTCTTTTAATATCATCGCGGGCGCCCCGGGAAGCGGCAAGACCACGCTGGCACACCAAATCGTGTTCGCCAACGCGACGCCAGAGCGCCCCGCGCTCTATTTCACCATCCTCGGCGAACCCGCCATCAAAATGCTGCGATACCAGCAACAGTACACGTTCTTCGACCCGGCCAAGTTAAACAACGCTGTCCGCTTTATCAACCTGAGCCAGGTTGTGTTGGAGAAGGACCTGGACGCGGTCTTAGAGGAGATTACGAAAGAGGTTGAGAAGGCAAGCCCCGGCATCGTGGTAGTGGACTCCTTTCGCACCGTGGTGCGGAAGGCGCTCGGCCGCACAACCGAAGTGGAACTGCAGTCCTTCATTCAGCGGTTAGCTCTGCTCCTGACCAGTTGGCAAGCCACGACTTTTCTGGTTGGGGAATATGTCGAGGGTGAGATCCGTGACAATCCCGTATTCACGGTCTCCGATGGCCTCTTGTGGCTCTACCAGGCTGCGGAGCGAAATTCCATTGTGCGGAAGCTACAGATCGTGAAACTGCGCGGGCAGGCGTCCGTGCCCGGGCTGCACACCTTCCGCATTACCGCTGCCGGGCTGCAAGCCTTCTCGCGCACTCTTGGGCTGGCCGGACAAGTAAGGAAGATACCCAGTACACGGCGCCTTTCCATCGGAATTCCGGAATTGGACAAGATGCTCGGGGGAGGCATTCCCGAAGGCGATAGTATCCTGGTGGCAGGGGCTTCGGGGACGGGAAAATCGGTCCTGGCAACGCAATTCATTGCCGAGGGCATACGCCAGGGTGATCCGGGAATTGTGGTGGTTTTTGAAGAACGACCGCAAGAGTATGCGGAGCGGGCCGGCAGTTTTGGTCTGGATTTGAAAACGCCGCGACATGAGAAGAAACTCGAAATTCTCTACCTCCGTCCCCTGGACCTCTCGGTGGATGAAACCATGCACGAGATTCTCGACGCGGTCCAGAAGATTGGCGCCAAGCGCCTGGTGATTGATTCGCTGGCGGGCTTTGAGATGGCGCTCGCACCCGGCTTCCGCGCGGACTTTCGCGAATCGCTCTACCGGATGATCACCGCCTTGACCGGAGTCGGTGTGACGATTCTAAGCACGGTTGAGGTGAACGAGTCTTTCACGGAATTCCCGTTCAGTACCTACTCGATTTCCTTTCTCACCGATGACATTATCCGGCTTCGGTACGTATGCATCGACGGCCAGCTTCGCAAGATCATGGTCGTTATCAAGATGCGCGGTGGCAACCATAGCAAGGATATCCGCGAATATGAAATCACCTCCAGGGGTGTGGTCATCGTCGGTGACCGTCTCACGGGTTATCAAGGCCTTATCACTGGGATTCCTGTGCGTTTGAACCGATCGGGCAATAATTAATGAAGAGCAGCTCAGATAACCGCAACGGTAATTTAGGCGCGGAGTATTCGAAAAAACATCTGTTTGGGGTTTCCTGAACGGCGCATCGTTGGTCAGTCGCGCAGGACTACGCTGAGAAGGGAATTATTGATCTTCAGGCCGCCGCCATCGTATTCGACGAACCCAAGCTTCCTGAACTTGTTCATGAAAAAATTTACCCGCGTGCGTGTTGTGCCTACCATCTCGGCCAGCACGGTCTGAGAGACCTTCGGAAGCGTCAATGCCTGGTTCGGTTTGCCATAGCGGCCGAGTAGCAGCAGGGTTCGCGCCAACCGTTTCTCGCTGGAGTTGAAGAGTTGATCGATCAGATCCTCCTCGGTCTTGAGGTTTCTTGTAACCATATAAGAGATGAATCGGTCGGAGAACTCCTGCTCGGCGTGGAGGAGGCGAAGCATCTCGGCTTTTTCAACGACCAGGGCGCTGCCCTGAGTCATCGCCGTCGCGGTTGCGATCCATAGCGGCTGGCCAGCGAGGCAGGCTTCACCCAGGAAATCGCCGGGCCCGAGAAGGGTAACGACCGCCTCTTTGCCCGCGGTGGAGGTTACGGCAAGCTTTACGCTGCCCTCTTGAATGTAGAAAACGTGCTGAGCTGGCTCACCTTGGGCGAAGAGGGTCTGCTTCTGGCGGAATTCGATCAATTTCTTTGACACACCAGCAGAATTGAGAAAGGCAAATACTTCAAAGGCTGGTCGAGTCTGGAGTTTCAAGTTTCCTGTTTCTCTGACGGCCGGGGGAGGCTTCGGGCGGAATCTCGCGGACCTAACGGGCATCATTGCGTTTGCTCCAATTGGTCAGAGACTGGACCTTACCTGGACTTTGGGCCTGGAGCGCACCGCCGTTCAGTTTGCATTGGGCGGTTTTGTCGGCACGATAGTAACATAAATGTACGCTAGGGTACTAGAACATACAGTGAATGAACTAGCTCCGTAACCGAACGTTGTTATTTTGAGCGCAGCGTCCCGAGCCTTTTGCTTCTGATTCACACAGATGTGGCGTCAAATCTTCCTCGGGTGCCACGCTTAAGCCCGCCTGAAGACAGAACTACATGTTCCGGAAATGCCGCGTTATTAACGGGCCTTATTCACGAAAGCGTTCGTGCTGATCCGCTATCCAGAGGCGCTACCGCTGGCTGACAATCCGTGCCAATGCAAGTGCGTGCTCGGTGCAAACGCCGCGCAGCGCAACAATACACAATAACCATCTTTTGCATAACGATGTAACGTATTGAAAGGAAGTCGCATAGAAATACAGGTCTATGCGACATTATTAGATCGTACTTGGATGGATCCTCATTGCGGCAATGCAGACGCCGATTCCTGGGGTTAAAAGATGCAGTCTCCGAACGGGAATAACAGGCACCGCGCCACTCCACGAATGACTTTCCTCCATAAACTGATAAACTCAGCGAGAAAGAGGGAGCCTAATCCGTAGGAGCCTTATGCGATCTCGAATTTCCACGCTTAGTTTGTCGAGCCTCGCGCTCGCCGGCGCAATTATCCTCGCCATCATATTTGTCCGCCCGATTCCCAAAGCATCCGCCGCCGCGCCTCAAAATAATTCCCCCGCAAAGCAATCCGCCCAAGCTGATACGAAGAGCGACACAAAATCCGACTCCAAACCGGCAGGGAAGTCCTCGCCCGCTCAAGCGTCCCCCGCATCCGGCTCCATCGAAAAACGTGTCGAGGATTTTCTGCGCAAATGGTACGCCTGGGGCCCAGACTTCCAGCTCAAGATTGGCCCCGTGAAGCCCTCGCCCGCCGGCGATCTCTACGAAGTCCCCGTCGTGGTCACCGCGCAGGGAGGCTCTGACGACGCCATCGTCTATGTCACCAAGGACGGCCACTTCATGCTCCGCGGCGATCTGCAGGACCTCAGCGGCGACCCCCTGCGCGAGACCATACGCAAACTGAATCTGCAGGGCGCCGCATCCAAAGGCCCCGCCGAGGCAAAAATTGTCATCGTGGAATTTGGCGATCTCGAATGCCCCAGCTGCCGCCAACTCGATTACGTGCTGCGCGCCGTGCTTCCCAAATATCCGCAGGTGCGCCTCGTCTTCAAGGATTTCCCCCTCGAAACGATTCACCCCTGGGCTATGAGCGCAGCAATCACTGGCCGCTGCGTGCTGCAGCAGAGCTCAGACGCATTCTGGAAGTATCACGACTCGGTTTACGACAATCAGGATGTGATCTCTCCGGAAAATGCCTATAACAAGTTGCTGGAGTTCGCCGTTCAGGCCGGCGCTACCGAAGACAAACTGAAGCCCTGCATCGCGGATCCCAAGACTCAGGATTTGGTGCGGCAAAGCATGGCGGAAGGCAAAGCCATGGACGTCACCAGCACGCCCACCAGCTTCGTCGACGGTCGCAGAATGGTCGGCCCCAACCAGGAAGTCCTCGAGCAGTACATCCAATACGACTCCGCCCACTCCGCGCCCTAACCACGTTCACTAGTCACGCCCACCAGCGTCGAAACGGCCGCCGAATTGTCGGCCCCAATCGGCCCCAACCAGGAAGTCTCTGAGCAACGTATCCAGTACGATTCCGCCCATCCCGTGCCCTAACCACGTTCAGCAGTCATACGACAATCAGACGTCATCTTTCCGGGAAAATGTCTATAACAAGTTGCTGGAGTTCGCCGTTCGCACCGACGCTACCGAAGACAAACTGAAGCCCTGCATCGCGGATCCAAGACTCAGGACTTGGTGCGGCAAAGCATGGCGGAAGGTAAAGCCATGGACGTCACCAGCACGCCCCCAGCTTCGTCGACGGCCGCAGAATCGTCGGCCCCAACCAGGAAATCCTCGAGCAGTACATCCAGTACGACTCCGCCCATCCCTGCACCATAAGCACGTTCAGAACCCCTAGCCTTGCCCTTGATATCTATCAAGGGCCTTCGACGAAAGGTTAATTTGTGAAGCCTTACAGTAACATAATATACATTATCTGCGCACTACTGTCAAGAGAAAATTGAGGCGGCGGTCATGGCAGTGCGCGGAAGTTGGCTTGCGGCGCCAATTCGGCCCACGTTCGCCAAATCCAACCATGTCGAAGGCGCGGGGCTTGGCTCCCCCTTCGCCAAATCCAACCATGTTGCAGGCGGGGGGGCATGCTCGGCTTCCTCAAATTTTTGTTCGCGCGGAAGGGAGGGTTCAGTTTGTCCGGAATCTCAGTGATGGGCGGCGGAAGCTGCGAGCGCTCCCATGGCTCCGCCAATAGCGAACCACTTAGCGTTGCTGCGCAGCCGAGACCAGAATCCTCCGCCGCGAGCGGCTTTCGCGGCGGCATCGCGCTCAATTATTAGCGCCGAGACCTTAGCGCGCTCGTCGGTCAGGTCCTGCTGTGCTGTGGCAATTGCTTCCTGGCAGGAGTGGCAGTCTGCGAGATGATCGAACAGCGGCTTCAAATCGGCTTGCGGAACCGTAATGACGGCGGGGGCTTCAGGGGCATCTGGGCCGGAGGAAAGCGGTGCGACGGAAACCGAAACCGGTTCTGGCAAGGGAGGAAATGCGGCCGGCAGACGCTTGATGACATCTGCCGAAGTTTTCGTCGACAGCTTAGCTCGGGAGATCTGTTCCAGATTTTTGCTGAGAATGGCATCGCGCTGATGCTCGCGCTTGTCGGCCTGGGCGAGAATGGGCGCCTGTGCGCGGAGGACTACAGCCATATCGTTGGACTCCTGCTGCGAAGCCTTCCGCGAGCGCACCAAGATTATGGCCAACGAGAACATTATTAATATGGCGACGGCTGCCAGAGCGGCAATTGCGCGGCCCGGCAGGGAATTTGGTGACATGGCAATTCCCTTCTGTGATTTCGGCGGATTCGCGAACCGTTATGGCGGAGGTACGGATATAGCGGAACGTTTCGGAGCAAATGCGTTCAGGAATCTTCGACCATGTCGAGCGCTTCAGCGGCCACGCGCCCGGTAAGGTAGAGCGATTCCTCCGATGGAATGCGCACCGGATATTCTCTCCCGTGAACGCGGCCCGCGCAGCCGCGGCAGACGGAACGTCCGGCTTTTTCTACCGCAGCGCGACGTTGGCAGAGATTCCAGAAAAAACACGGAGCAGACAAACCGGCATTCGAGTGCAGATTGCATACGGAGTTTTCTCCTGATGCTGTGTGTTGTCGTGCGGAACGGCTAGATTGGCTTTTACGGTGGTCCGATGAACTAAATGCAGATCACTCAGTCGAACGTGACGCGAACGTGACGCCTCGACACGACGCTCACAGAACCAAGCGGCGGATTACACGTGCAGGCCGTGAGGTGCGCCACCCGCGAGTACGCGTCTAGGCGTAATGCGCAGCGCGGGCGAGGACGGCCGAGGGGTAATCCTGATTCCCTGCCCCATTCCACAGCAGCAGTGCGCGCATGACGTTGCCTTCGGCGGCGGCGAGTTTTGCGGCGAAGACGCGGCAGCCGATCTCGAGCCCTACGGCGGGATCGCAGAGAAACGCCAGCGATTCGTTCGCGAACCCGTGCTCGCGCGCGACCTGGCCCATCACCTGCATTAGTCCCCAGGAAAATGCGCGGGCGCGCGATTCGGTGACGTCATCGATGGCGCCGCGCGCAATTTGCGGCGCGACGTATTTTTCGTAGAACTCCGGCTCATAGCGCAGCGCCCAGGGATTCCAGGCGGACTCCTGCTCGACGATTGCGCAGACCAATCCCGGACAGAGCGCATGCGTTTCGGCCGCGCGGTGCGCGAGCACAACGAATTCTGCGGCAGGCGGCAAAGGACCTTCTCTTTCGCGGCGGAGCTAGCGAGTGTGCGGGTCTGATTTCGGCTGCGCCCCGTTCAGTTCAGGGAAATACACCGGCGGCGGGTCGTCGATTTCGACGCCCTGATGCGCAGCGATGCGCCGCAGTGCGTGATAAATGTGCGGGAGATGGTTGAGGGCCACGTCGCGAATAAATGCGCGTTCGATGGAGGCGTCGCGAAGCCGTCGGTGCAGCCACCGGAGAAAAACACACAGCTGCGTGAGCAGCGTAAACGCAACGATCAGCCAATAGGGATTCATGCGTATACCCGCGAACGGATTTATCGACGGTGCTTGAGAACGAGAGCGGTTCTAAGTAGCAGCGGCAATGTGGCGATTGCTGCCTGCGGTTGAGGCAGCCAACCGGGTTGTGCTAGCGTTCGCGGCATGCGATACGCGCTGATTGCGGCGCTGGCGCTGTGCGCCGTCGCCACGCAAGCTATCCCGCAGTCGAACCCGACGCGCAAAATTCCCTGCAAGACGCCCGAGATTGTTGCGTCCTGCTATTGGACCCACGGACGACTCAATTTGTACAACGGTGCCCCCTCTTATCGTATTTGGAAGATCGGAACGAAGCGTATTTTTAGGCGTCTACAGCGGAGCACTGACGTACCCCCCACGCACCGATAAGGACAGCCAATTCCCCGAATTCCCATCGGAGATTGATAAAGTCTTCAGGCCACCCGACAACACTGTCTACGCGGATTTTGAAATCTGCCCGCTGGAACCCGAGCGGAAGGGCGAGATGCAGGCCGTCTGTATTGAGGGAGCCAAAAACATTGTCGTAGACGGACCTAAAACCATCCACGCGGTGATGCTCCCCAAAAGCGTCCGTCTCTACTTATCCCAGTAAGTATTCAGCCAAGCTGTGCGGGACGGCACCTTTTTATTCGGGAACGAATTGTTATACGGTCCTGATTGCGTATTGATCGGCACGCCCTGTGTCCTGCCGTTGTGAAATACGTAGTTTGAGCGGTCTGGAGTTGTTTGCTGGATGGAAAAAACTGCGCCGTTGGTTGAGTCGGCCCCGCTCAGATACGCCTCGCGTGCGGCCTTCATAGATGAATCGTGCGCCGCATGAACTGTGGGATTGCGCAGAGCTTTCGGAGAGGGCTCTATCGCGGAGGCAGTGCCAGCCAGTCTTTGGCGGGAGGCCCTATATTTTTGATCGGCATTAATGATCGAATGCGCCATCTTCTCGCGGGCGGTCCCTGGCGGCTCATTTGAATCAGCGCGCTCGGAGTAGGATTGAGTTTCGTTAAAAACAATGAGCCCTAGATCGTGAACTGTACCCAAGGAATCGCTGACCTTTGCCTCCTCGACTGATTTTTCCCAGCCGGCCTGATTCACCGGCGGCGCCTGAGGGGCGGGCGGAAGCGGCACCTGCTTTTGCGATAAGCCGGCGATTAGGTCACCCCACCACGAAGTATCATCAGGGGCATTCGGTGCCTGCATGGCTGTCCTCTGCAAGTCTAAAAAACACTGGCGTGATCGCCGATCAGCGAGGGAGAGCCGCGCTAAGTATTCGTATACCCCGGGCGGCCAGCCTCCGCGTTGTATCAGAGCAGCCCACCCAAGCTGCGGCCGAGCGACTGCGCGAACGCGGAGCCGAAGCCGGGCGCGTTGGCCAGATTGGTGCGCGTGTTCAGAAGCTGGCCGGGAATCCCCAAAGTGCGCCCGAGCAGTGAAGTGTTCACGCCGTAAAGTCCCGAGAGACCCTGCAGCGCCGTGAGCTGATCCTGCTGCGCCTTATTGGCGAAGCCGAACTGATTCTGCTGCGCAACCGAAGCGGTCTGCCTGCCCTGCTCGCGCGCCAGTTCGTCGAGCAGATCGCCGTAGCCGGCGGAATTGCGCGTGCGCGCCAGGCGATTCGCCGCGCTTTGGGCTAATGCACCAAAGGCGCTCGAGAGCGCGCCCAGCGATTGATTATTGATGGCCGATTGCTGCGCCGGCGTATAGCCGGGATTGGCCAGTAAGGATTGGTAGCCGCCCGCCGCCGTATTGGAAAGAGATTGGCCCTGATTGTAGAGCGCCTGATTCATGCCGTTCTGATTGGCAAGCTGCTGATCGGTCAACTGCATCGTTTGTGTTTGCGCACCACGTCCCATGAAGCACCTCGCGAGGAAGCGAAGAATAAAGATTCAGAACTTAAGTTCGAGTTGCGGACTTAATTCAAGAGATGGAGACCCGAAGATGGAAAGCAGAAAATCGGGGCCTCGCCGCAGTTCAGCCGTGCGTATGCGGCGTGAGGCCGGTGGCGAGTTCGACGGGTTTGCCGTGAGGCGTGTGGCGATAGGCTTCCGCCCAGGCCTCTTTGCGCGCGGCAGCGCGGCCGGATCGGTCAAGCCTTTTGCCGCAGCCAGGCGCTCGAGCGCGGCAAGCCAATGATCGTAGTACCGCGAGCCGTCGTCGGGCTCACCGCGATCGGCAGCGGCTTTGAGCTCCTCGGCCAGCGTCGGCGGCCCATTCTTTCCAGGTGAAGTGGCCCTGCTCGGAAAGCCTCACCGCGAGCGCGAAGGCTTGCGCCTGCCAGGGTTCGGCAAAAACGGGCCCGCCTTCGTCGCGCGGCAAGCGCGGCAACTCCGCAATTCGCTCTGCGGCGGCTTGAGGTTCAGGCTGGCTCAAGGTGATCGTCCCATAGATCGATGTAGACGGAATCGCGCGGCGAGGCCTGTTCGCCCCACAATTCGCGCGCCGCGAAACGGACCGAATACAGGTGCTGCGGCTTTTCGCCCAGGAAATGCGCGTTGGTATCGGCGAAAACGAAAAACGCCGTGGTCGCGGTCGACCGTGCCGATCTTGCCGCGCGCATAGCGCGGCAAGCGCGTGTGCGTGATGGGATTGATGTTGCGCGCGCGAACGCGCTGGCCCACCTGAAAGCGCGCCGCCACCGCGACGTCGCGCTTTACGGGATTGCCCCGCGCGATCAGCGCGGACACCCTTCCGCCGTCACCGGCGGAGTTGCTTTCGCCGAACCCGGCGCGGGCTTGCCGCTTTCGATCTCCGCGCGCGTCACCAGTCCCTGCCCGTCACCAGATCGACTAGCGCCGCCAGCCATTTCTCGTAATAGCTCATGCGCAGATATTCGGCCGGCGGGATGCGTTCGATGGCGTGCCGCATGGCGTCCAGATTCCATTTGCCCCAGGCCGAGCCCAACCACATCATGCCCCAGACGCGGCCTTCCCAGCGCTGATGGAAGACCGGCTCATTCTTTTCGCGCTGCACCGGGCCCATGTCCTGCATGCCGCCCATATCGTGCACGCCGTTCATGCGCGGCCTCCCGGCTTCGGAGCCGGCACTTTGGCGACTCCGATCATGGCGTCGCGCGTCACCAGCGCGGCCAGCTCTTCTTCGCTCAACTTTTCCGTGCCCGCGGGCCGTTCCGGAAGCACCAGATAACGCAGCTCCGCCGTGCTGTCCCAAACGCGGACCTCTACCTCTTCGGCAGTTCCAGTCCAAATTCGCGCAGCACGCCGCGCGGATCGATGACGGCGCGCGATCGATATGCCGCCGACTTGTACCAGACCGGCGGCAGCCCCAACACCGCCCACGGATAACAGGAACACAAAGTGCAGACGACGAGGTTGTGGACGCTGGGCGTGTTCTCCACCACCGATGTAATCGCCGCCGCGGCCTCCGAAACCGAGTTCCGCAATCGCCGCTGTGCCGTCCGCGAGCAAACGCTGTTTGAATCCGGAATCCACCCAGGCTCGCGCAACCACTCGCGCGCCGTTGCGCGGACCAATTTTGTGTTCGTAAGTATCGACCAGCGCATCCAGCGCGGCCGGATCGACCAGCCCTTTTTCTACCAGCAGCGATTCCAGCGACTTCACCCGCAGCGCCGGATCGGAAGGAACCAGGGAATGCTCGTGCTCATGATCGTGCCCCTGATTGGGGGCCTGCGCGTGAGCAAGATCATGCATGGCTGCTGCGGCCGCTCCGGACTTGGCTATGAAATCGCGTCGAGAGGTTTTCATCGGGCATACCCTTCAACAATATGCCAATGATAGTAGACTCAAAAGGCAGTGCAAAGCCCGAATTTTTGCTTCGCCGCAGCCGCTTGTGTCTGTGGGATTGTCGAGCCCGAAAAGCGCGTCTTCGCCGCGAACGTCTACCTACAGGATGAGCTTCGCGGCGTTCATAAAGTCCACGCGGCTTTTCGGGCATAAAAAAGTCAAAGTAGCTTTTGGCTTCGGCGGGTCCAATGATAGAATCCCGGCCGGCCCTCCCCTGGAAGCATGCGCGCTCAGCTAGCGATCACTTACGTCGTGCAAAAAGGCAAGGAAGCGGGCGTTATGCTCGTGCCGCATCGCTATCGCAATGGCACATATCTCGCCAGCAAATGCAAGGAAGGTCCGCATTTTCGCGTCGAATCGACCGAGGAGTTGATCACGCATATGGTCAACGGCCATTACATCCGCATGAGCAATCCGGAAACGCGCCACCACCGCACGCCTCGCCTGATCCATCCCGCATCGATCCGCGTCGAATGGGTTTCGTAGGCTGACTCTTTACACCTGCCGCGTGTAGCACGTCCACGGATCGCGGCGCCAACCCAGCACCGCCAGACGCCGTCCGAATGCGCGCGCCACGCGTGGCGGCAAAAACGCCTGTACGTCGCCAAGGCCGCGCGCCGCGGCTTCCCGCCGTACGGATTCATGCAATGCAAGCAGCCAGCGCCAGCGCTGGCGCGGCGAGCCTTCGCGCGGATCGGCAAGCAGATAAGCCTCCGCGGTAAGGCGCAAAAATGCGGCCATTCGCGGCCGGCCGTCTTCTTCTACAACGCTGCGAACCAGAAACAGCGGATCGCTGAGATCAGGAAAGGCGTAGCCGAATCCCTGCGCCGCGTGCATCGCGCGCAGAGATTCGAAATCCGCGTCTGTGTACGCGCGCACTTGCATCAATTTCGGCTCTTGCTTCCGAGGTTCTTGTGTAGCGCCCGCCTTTAGGCGGGCATCCTGTTCCAGGCCTCATGCCGCCCGCAAGGGCGCCGCTACAAAATCTGTTAGAAGGAGCGTTGTCAGGAGAGAGCTACACCGTCGCGGCGTTCGTCACAAGCGTCAGCGCGGTGCCGAATCCGCTGCCGCCTTGCTGTCCTGTAGCGGTGCCGCTCCCCGCGGAAGGCTGCAGCGTTGGACCCGCCGACCCGCCGCCGGCAACCGCCGTGGGCGGCGAGCCAAACGTCACCGGCGCCGACGGCGCCGAGCCGATGTACTGGCTATAGCCGCGCCAGTAAAGCGTGAGGTTTCCGAGCGCGACGCGCAGGTTGCGCGACGAGCCCATGAACCACACGCGCGGCGCTGTGAAATTCGGCGAAGTATCCGATTCCGCGAAGTAATAGATCCCGCGGTGCACGGCGGAATTGTCTGTGATGGCGATATCGAAAATGCCGTTCGCCGCCAGAACTGAGATGCCGCCGATCCTGTCTGGCTGCGCGATCGACCCCGAAGGATCGACGCCCGTGGCGCGCCCAAGCGCATTGATGGCGTTCACGATTTGTTGCAGCGATTCGTAGACATACGGATCGCGCGCCTTTACCTGCGTGAGCTGCGGAATATTCAACATGACGAACTCGTGCCCATTTACGACGATTTCTCGTGCGGTGGTCGAGTGGCTTTTGCTAAGGAAGCTGCAGTATTGCTGGCTATCTGCGCCTGTGGGGTTTCTTTCTCATGGCGCTGAAGGTATGGCCGCTCCGAAACGCAGTAGGACGAAAATCGGTTTCAAAACCCAATACTTCGAGCACCGCATCGAGGGTGGTAAGAGTTGGATTCCCTTCCGCTGAAAGCGTCCGATAAAGACTCTCACGGTTAACGCGGGCGGCCCGCGCGATCCGCGATAGGCCTAGTCTGGCTTCGGCCACATCTCGTAGTGCAACGAGAAAAGCCTCCTTCGAGTCTTTTTTAGCCGCCGAAAGATATTGCGCTGCGTAAGCAGCATCACTTCTTAAATCGGCGAGTAGGTCCGCTTTGTAATCGCGCTTTCTGCGCATTTCTCTTACGCTCCTTGTAGTCCGTCCAGAAGCCCTTCGCCTCGTCGATATCCGCGGATTGCGATGATTTTGTCCCTCCTGCGAGCAGGATCAGGTCATCTCCGTCGACTCCATAGTAGACGCGGTACCCCGGGCCGAGGTCGCTCCTCGATTCCGAAGCGCCAGCCCCGATAGGTCTCGAGTCTCCAAAGTTTCCGCTCCGAAGGCGTGCGATTCTCGCGTCAACCGCCGCTTTCGTGAGCTGGTCGGAGATTGCCTCCCTCCACTCAAAAAAGGGGCGTGCACCAGACGAGCTGACATAATAATGGACCGCTCTCTCTCGGACTTCCACCTGGCGTTCCGCGACTGCCTGGCTGTGTAGCTTATAAGCTACGACTTAGAGTATCATTGCTCCGTTTCCGAACGCAACCTAATTTCCACCTCTCACCAGGCTCCACGGATCCGGCGCAAGCGAAGCGACCAGCCGCGACAACCGGAACCACGAGCCGGCCTGGTTCGTGCCCACCTGAAACGCGGTCCGTTCGGCGAGCAAGTTGATCAGGAGCTCCAGGTCCTTGCTTCCCGGGGAACTCAGCGCCAGCGAAGGCAGAGCCGCGGGAAAGCCCTCATTGTCCGCGAACGAAGTCAGGTTCAAGTTCCCTGCCCCTTCGGCGTAGCAGGTCAAATAGGAAAAAAGCTTGCGATGCGCTCGCACGCCGAGTTCGCCTTCCTGATCCACGCTGGGAAAGAAATACGTGGTGTAGTAACTCGCGATGGCCGCGCCATCGTCGGAAAATTGCGTGTCGCTCAGCTGATAGATCTTTCCCGTGCCTGCGCCATTGCCGATAAAGAACTGCGCTGTGCCGTCGCTGCGCTCGATGAGCGCGGCGGAATTGGCGGCGATGTTCCACGGCGCCCACTTACGCGCGCGCGCGACCGAGATCATCCGCCCAGTCATGGAGCTGCTGTGCACCGAGGCGTACGTAGCAATCTCAGCGGCAGTCGAAAGACTGCGGTAGTCGAGCGCCAGCACCCGGTTCGGCTGCGTGGCCGGCGCGATCGGCACGCCAATGAGAATGCGCTTGGCGCGCGTATCCACGCGCACCCACAGCGTGTGGCCGTACTGCCAGTTGATGGTGTCCCAGAGCGGCTGAATTTCCTGCGATATTTTCACCGGCTCGCCGCCGTCGAAAATATACAGGCCCGCGCGATCGGCGATCACCGCCCAGTCTTCGCCGGTATCCACGCCATCCACCGACGGCGTGCCCACGATGTTCGACACTTCGCTCAACGTCCAATCGGCCGGCTCGTTCACGCCGTCGTCCTGCGTGGAGTAAATCGAGTGCTCCTTCACGAAATAGAGCTGATCGCGCAGCATAAACGCGGCGCGCACGGCCTGGCCGTTATTTTCCGCGACCGAGAGCAACCCATCGACGCCGTCGTAGCTTTCGGGATCTTCGGCGCGGCTGGCGCGCACGAGGCTGGCGTTATATGGCTGCGCGGTCGGAAAAATTTCGATATTGTCGAAAATAACGCCGCAATTCAGGTTGAGTCCGTCGGCATAAACGCGCAGCAGCAAATCAGCGGGCACCGGCGAGAGAAGTCCGCTCGTTAACACGCCCGCGAATTCCTGATATTTGATGGTCAGCGACGTGGCCGCCACGTCGAAGCCCACGTCGAGGCCTTGCGAAGCGCTGTAGAGATGGACGTGCAGATTGCCTGAACTCGGCGGCGAGCTGGCGGGATCGTTCATCGCTCGAAAGCGCACCGAATAGCTTGTATTCGGCGCAATAATAGGCACGCCACTCGAATCGACACGCGCCCCCTGCGTGATCATGCCCTTATCGTTGGCGACATTATCGCCAACGATCTCCCACGCGCCGCCCCACAGCGCGCTGAAGGCGCTGCCTCCCGCGCCGCCATATGTATTATCGGAAGTCCAACCCAGCGGGGGCCGCACCCCAACTCCGCTGCTCACGAATCCCCCATCGAAGCTGAGATTCTCGAAATTGTCGATCTTGTTGCGCTCGCCCCACCAGAAAAGCCGCGAAGCGTAACCGATGACGCCCGCGCATTCGCCCAATTCCACCAGACGAAATAGCGGATCGGCCAGAGTGCCGGCCAGCAAGGCGGTATCGGAGAAATCCAGCGTCACAGTCGTGGTGGTCGTATCCGGAATGATCATCTGCGGCGAATTCTGGAGCCCGCTGGTGTAGTAAAAGGATCCGCCGCCGGCAGGAGTGAACGCCAGAATGCGCGCAACTACGTTCGCGTCATTCAGGGGCAGCGGAATCCCAATCAATTGCACACGCCGCCCGCCAGAGGCGGTCCAGGTCACCGGCGGCGACGGCTGCGTCAAATAGCCCTGACGCGTCTTAAAGAGAACGCAGACCTGATGCACGCCCACCGAAAGCTGCGGGGCCAACGTCGCCGTAGCGCTTCCGGAACTGCCGCCAGAATTGCTTCCGGCGCCAAGCTGCTGGTACGTCAGCGTTGTCGGCGAAGGCACGGACTGCACCACGAAAGTGCCGTTGAACGAAGTGTCCACGACGCCGCCAATCAGAACCGAGGCTCCCGGATACAAGTTGTGCGCCGAGGTGGTTGTGATCGTGACGACGTTATTGTTGCGCACCGCCCCCGTCGGCGAATTGCCGACGGTGTAAACAGGCTCCGCTGGCGCGTCGAACGCGCTCACCGGACCCGCGCCCGGTCCCACCTGGCTCACGCGATCGAAATTCGTGCCGTCGTATTGCCGCGGGATATCGATGCCGAATTTTCCGTCATGGAACGCCATGTACTCGCGGCCGAAAAGCGTTGTGGATTTGGCGCGGCAATTTGGCGCAATGAATTTTCCGCCCGGGCCGCTATTGATTTGCGTCAGCGTGCCCGGGGTGAATTCGCCCCACAGCAATCCGGCCGAATCGAGCGCAAGCATCGTTTCGGCCAGATTCGGCTGGATGAATGTCTTGACGTAGTTGATTGTGGGATTGCCGGAAATTGCGGCGAACACCGAGAGCAGCCCCGGCCGCGTCTTCACCGCGCCCGGCACAAAAGCGACGTCGGCGCAATCCGGCGAAGCCCCGGCGGGCAAATCCGCCGGAGCCACGTCCGTCACCAGCCCGCCAAATATATCCAGCGGCGCATCCGTTGTGCCCAACACACTCATATAGAACCCACAGAAGTTAGGTTGTCATTCTGAGCGCAGCGTCCCGAGCCTTTTGCTCCCGGAAATCGTGACCTCACGATTTCCGTCGGGACGCGCGAGCGCACAACAATCGCCGCCCTAAATCAACTTATTGAAAACGGCTTCGATCTGAATGTTTGCGTCGCCGCTGATGCGCGCCGGATAGGCCCCTGCACCGAGCTCCGTATTGGACGCCGTATTGATCTTGATTTTTCCGTTGGCAAGCGTCGGCGAAGCGGCCCGGACGAAACCGTAATTGTCGCCGGTCACACCGCCCACCCACACTTGCAGCGGCGCCTGGCTGGCGCCAATTTGACTCGCCACGGTGGTGAAATCCAGTGTGTCGCCGCCTGTCGCATAGTTACCGGATGCGGTCAGCAGGCCAAAGACGTACAGGTTGTCTTCCCCGGAATCTATATCCGTAATCGTGATCGCAATAGCCATTTCCCTTCCCTCCCGTTTTCGTAGCGAAAAGTTGTCAATCCGAGGAATCCGCGCGCCGTCGATGTGAAAGCTTGTGTTGTCGCGTCGAAGGTTTACACAATCGGGCCGTAGCCCTGTCGCCAGGTATACGGCCGTCTTCGTCGCCCCGTGTGCTGCTCGCGATGCGTCGCTCGCAGCAACAAATCTTCCAGCGCATCCGTTCCGGCATCATCCCAGCGCGCCGCTTGCGGCGCTCCGCGAGCACCCGCGGCAAGCGCCGCGGTGAAAAACGCGATCGGCTCGATCGCGTCGCGGACGAGCACAGCACTCGTGCCGTCAACGAAAGCCGGGTAAGCCATCTCGTAACGCAGGCGGATCTGCGTATCCTGCGTCGCCCCAAGGAAGTAGAGACCATCGGCGCGCCATTCCCAGTATTGGAGATTCGCGCCCTGCGGCTGCGACGGCAGGCCGCCATGATCGGTCAGGTCGGTCATCTCCACGAAATCGTCGGACGAGCCGTTTGGCCGCTCCCACAATTTCAGTGGCACGAGCAGATTGGGTGGCAATTGATTCGGTGGCGCCGTGGCATCCTTGATCGAGACTTGCAACGAAGGATCAGTGGCTGTGACCGCGGGAACAACCAGCAGCACGTCGTCGCTCAGGAAGCTGGCCGATTGAATATTCGCCAGCGCGCGCTGCACTTTGCGATAGGCTGAATTGGCGTATGGGATGAGCACTGCGTCGGTAAAAAGATTTCCCGCCGCGTCGTTCAGCAGCGAGCGCACCAGCGAAGTGATTTGCCCCGCCGTGTTGTACGCCGTCGATCCAACAATGGGCATGCGTTGCTCCTCCACATCTCAGCGCAGGTTGTCATCACGAGGGAACTCGCCACAGGCGAGCTGAGCCGGGCGATCTGCTTTTCGCCTGGCTTTTTGGTTGCCCCCAGCGTCGGCGCTTCGAGCGCAAGAAACTCGCGCGATGTTGCGGTAAATGTAGCGCCGCCCTTGAGGGCGGCATTTCGCTCGCGGGAGGAAACTGCCGGGCTGAGGCCCGGCGCTACAACGCCGTAATTGAAGGGTGGGCCTGCGGCCTTTTTATTTCGTCGACTCGTTTGCGGGCAGCGGCGACTGCTTCAAATACGCCGCAACGCCTATGATGCCGCTCATGAGCGCACTCACGCCCGCAATGGCCAGCGTGGACTTAAGACCCGCTTGCAGATTGAAATGCGCCGGATCGATGCCCACGGCGGCAAACCCCGTAATCACGCCGTTAGCAGCGCCGGCAATCGCCGCTGCGGCAAGCCCCTTCAGCCATAATTCGAGACCATACATCGATCGCATTCTTCTCCAGTTCGCTTTGAACGATTTTCGTGCCGCTTAGCGCAGAACTTCCCAATTCACCACGAGTCCTGACGGCGTCTGCGAACTTGCCGTAGGATTGCAGAGCTTCCAATTCACATTCCCGCTCGTCACGTAAGGGCTAAGCGTCAGCAGTCCATCCGCCGTTGCCGGAGCGCTCGCGTAGGCCCATTCGATCCTGTCCGTGGTGGCAACTCCGGTGCCGCTGCTCGTCACTACTGCAGCGCAAGCGCCGGCTCCGATCGCCGAATTTCCCAGAGTCGACGTCCCCGAAGCGACGACTTTAGGCACGGTGACGCCGCGGATTCCGCACAGGGTTCCCGTCGTGCAGTTGTCGCCATAAGGCGCGATGTTATTCGCCCAATCCGCGACTTCACTATCATTCCCTGGCGTGATGACGCACCCCATGGGCGCGCCCAGGCCGCTCGTCGGGTTATACAGCGTGAAAGTCGTCGCCGTCGGCGTACCGGTGATCACCCACTCGCCGTTGTAGGCATTGACGCTGCATCCCGAAACAACCACCGGCATCGCGCCGTAAAGCCCGTGCGCGCTCGTCGTCGTGAAGGTAACCGTATTGCCTGTCTCCGAGGCGTTGGCAAATGTCGGTGCTGCTACCAGGGCCACGCTTGAAGCGGGAATGCGCACGAACATTGGCGCGTAAGCATTGATCGGGAAACCGGCTCTGAATGCCAGGTGAACCTTGAATTGCGCGAGCACGCCTGATGGCGCGTTAACTTTCGCGAGAGCCCATATCCATTGCCAATTCCCATCGGTTTGATAATAGGGATTGGCGAAGATATTTGAGTTTTGGACGCCGCCAGATCCCTGCCCAAATGCTGCGATACGCAGGCCCGAAGGATTACTGACTTGCTCTAAACCGATCGGCGCACCGAAAACACCTAACGCATTAGAGGCAAATCCCGCTGTGGACGCCGGCTGCGCCCAGACTCCGACGTAAAGATAGTCGCCGGCGCCGAGTGTGAGATTGGCGTTATAGGCGTAGTAATCGCAGCCGCCCTGGCCGCCATTGGCCGTGCAGCTCAGCGTCGCCGCGCTCGTCACGCCAGCAGGATCGCCGGGGCCCTGAATCTGTGTCAGCGAAGTTCCGGTTCCATTGTTTGCCACCCAGCTCGCCGGGCTCTGCGCCGCCAGGTTGGCAAAGCGCACAAAGCTAGGCGCGAAGGACCTTCGATAACTTTCGTCATTCACCGATATGCCATAAGGGCCGTTACGCTGCATCTTGGCCGCTGGCGTAACATTCGCGAGCGGCGTAAGTTCAGCATAGGTTGGTGTTCCACCAGAGGCGCCAGGGCTACACTGTCCCGCACCAATCGTCATTGGTCCTTCAAGCCAGCCATACTGCGTACCGGATTGACTTGCACCAGACACATTGGTGGCGCATGGATCGAGTCCAGCGGGAACGCGTACGACAGGAATGTTTGTGCCGCTGTCGGACTCACCGCCTTCGAGGATAATGTCAGAACCAACTCCGCCACACGTGTTCGTTACTTCATAAAGTGGTTGGCTGTTTCCGGCTCCCTCTAGCAAAGACCGCTGCATGTAGAAACTGCCCGACGATCCGGTGCAAGAGTCGAAGCGCACCCCGCCGCCGCCCGTGAAAAACACATGATCGAAATAGATCAGTCCCAGAGAGGTGGCGGCATTCCCGTTGCTGAAATAAGCCCCTGACGCGGCGTTAGAGGTGGAGGCTTGTCCCGCGCCATTTTCTAATAGCGTGTCGGTCACGCGGAGCCAGGTCAGTCCTCCTCCGCCGTCGATCACCGGCCCTCCGCCGCTTACTGCAAAGAAGTCGTCGTTGCTGAACCTTATATTGGTCGTTAGGTTCGAGCCGTTCGCGCGGCTACCGGTCGAGTCGATCGCGATGCGCACGCCGATGCTGGCAGTCCGAATGGCGATATGGGCAATTTCAAATGCTGTAACACCCGAGAGCCACAATCCTGGAGTCGTCGCGTTGCCGCAGCTTACGTTCGTCGCCCACCCATAGGTAGCGTTTTGCCCCTGATCAGTGCCCGCGCTTAACCCTTGGATACTGACGGATTTCGCTTTTGCCTTTACCCATTGCATGTTGCCGAGAACTTCCGGCATCGAGGCGTAATTGGGATCTCCGGACCCGGCAATGCCAAGCCCCTGCCCGGAGACGGAAGTGCATTGCACGCCGGAACCGCTTACGTAAATCGTTCCGCCGGTCGAAGGCAGTCCGTTGTAAGCCCCGAGCAACGTCAACTTTGCCGAACCCTCGCTTAACCCATCGTTGCTGTCGTTGCCATTCGGCGATACGTGTTGAACCGCATCGCTCGCTCGCGGCTTCACGGCGGCATTCGCGGTGACGTTCACCATGATCCAGCGCATCGAAGTGGTCACGCCGGTACCATAAAACTGCACGTAGTAAAGTTGCCCCGATTGCGCGAAGGCGTTCCAATTCCCGTAGGCATCCGTGACGATCGGCTGCGTCAGCGGCTGCGTCATTCCAGGATCTGTGTAAACCGCCGATAGACCGGAGCAACCCGTCGTGGCATTACCCTGCTGCAGCACCGTGCCGTTGCTCGAAGCCGTGGCATTCGCATGCGTAAGCGCGTAGGTGATGGTGGTCGAAGTCACCGACAAAATCGTGTAGCCGCCGGTGATTCCGACGCCGTTGGTGAATGTCCCGCCATTGAAATACGTATCGGCGCCCGCAAAACCGGAAACTTGCACCTGCATGCCCGCTACAAATCCCGCCGTCACGGGATTGCTGGCCATCGTAAGCACGGCAGTATTGCTGATGACTTGCGCCGCCAACGTGGCGACCGGCTGGCAGATCGCCACATCTACGCCCGCCATCGGTCGTCCGAAAGCATTCACCACCGGCGAACTTGTGCTCCCCAGCGTCCCTGACTGGGCGTACATCAATACGGAACTGCAAAAGCAAAAGAGCAGGAAGGTTATCGTGTGCCGGAGATTGTCGAACCGAAAAAGGCGCCTTCGCGTGAAAGTCATCCTCGCCGCGAACGTCCACCAACAGGATGAGCTTCGCGGCGTTAAATAAGTCATCAGGAGCTTTCGCGCGTCAAAAAAGCCATCACGGCGCTTTTTCTGCCTAAAGAAGTGTCGCACCCGCTGTTTCATCCTCGTCTCCATCCTTCAGATCGATGAGGTTCAGTTCGTCCGAACTGTGTCAGCCCGATTTCCTGATTTTGACGCAACCGCTCCCCGCGTCACGCGTCTCGGTGAGGCTAGGCCAAGACTAGCGGCTTTGCCGTGATCGAGAATCGCCCCGCAGGTCCTGCAGACCGCCACTCCCGGCTTGATCTTTTCTCCGCAACCGGGGCATTCGACCGTTTCGTGCGCTTGATAGAACCAATCTTTCTCAAGCCCCAGATAGTGAGCGGCGCGACGCTCCACGTCATTGATGAAAAGATAAGAATGCGAGCGTTCCCATTCGCGGTCGGCGCCGGCTACGAGCCTGCGGTAAAACGCGGCAAGCTTTTCGCGCGCTCTGCGCAGCTCGTCGCTGCTGGGCGTCTCGCCCGCGGCCCTGAAAACTCCAAAGAAGCTTTCTTCACCGCTATCGGAATTGATCTCGCGGCAGAGATCCTGCGCGATTTCATCGGCCGTAATCGGAACTTCCACGCTACGCTTGTCGCCCATATCCATGTATGCCGTGCGTTCCTCGACGCGCGTGAGCGCATAGGGTTCACCGCTCTCGCAGCCGCGCACCCGGTAAGTGCCGTAGCTGCGATGCAAAGTCCAAGTCTCTTCAGTCAAATTCACAATCACCGCGCTCGTTGATCTCACGATTCTCCCCTTTTCGTTTTCGCAAATCCTTATTGATGTTGTCCCGCTCGAAAAACAACTTGTAGCCCAGGGCGCCCGCGACCGGCGCCAAAGCGCACGCAACAACAAAACACGTTGCGGGGCCCTGGGGCTTTTTCCTGTTGTGAGGGACCTGTCACGGCCCTTTTCGCCCTATAAACAACTTACAAACGGCACCCCGTGAAACGCTGGGCATCCGCTATCGAGCACGTCCCAGGCCCAATTGTCGTAATCGCGCTCGCCGCGCTGTTCGCGCTGCTCGATTGCCTGCCGCCGGGTAGCCGCGCTCGCGCGCCGTCCCGCTTCGATGGCGCGTGCAATGTATTCGGCCACGGTAGGTGTGAGCTGCACGAATTCGCCGTGCGGCCCTTCGAGCGTGAAGCAATGCTCGTATTCGCCGCGTTCGGGATAAGGCCCAAGCGCGGGCACGCTGACGCCGTCAGCGCGCTCGATCGTGTGCGCGTACCAGGCTCGCGGCGAGCCGTAAGCTTCCGGCGGCAGCCATCGTTCGATGTGCCATCGATCCTGCGGCTCGTACTTGGGTACGCGCCGCAGTTCCACGCATTCGCGCACGAGTTCGCCGGCCGAGTTGCGGTCTTCCCACTTGCCGCCCACCCACGCCAGGCGCGACCATCCCCATACGGCGCGATAATTCGCTTCGCCCAAGCGGTTTCGTCCGCCGGCAATCTCCAGCCGCCGCATTACTGATTCGGGAGCGGCATGCTGCTCCCGAATCACTTTTATTAGCGCGCGTGGTGGGATCGTCGAGCCGGAAAAAGGAGTGCCAATCGCGCCGTTTTTCCGGCCTAGAGAAGTCGTTTCGTGCTGCTCCCGAATGATTCGTATCGCCATGATTGGTGTTTTCGGACGCCGCGACGTCGCCGTGCAGTAGCGCCGGTGTCCCCGACAAGGGGAACCGGCGCGTTAAAGAAGGCGAGCTTGCGGCGCAACAAAAGCAATCGTCGAGCCGGAAAAGGCGTTCTTAGCGCGAAAGTCATGGGCATCATGAGCTTTCGCGCGTCAAAAAGTTACGCCGTTTTTCCGGCCTAAAGAAGTTGCCTCGTGGGTGGAAGGCTTGAAGCGTATTGGTGTTGTCGAACGCGAAAAACCTTGTAGCCCAGGGCGCGCTCACGCTTTTGTGAGCGGCCCTGGGGCTTTTGCATAACCGCTTGTCAACGCGTTTAGTACCCGCTCGGCCGCGCCAGCGCATCGATGTAGCCGCCGCTGCGCGGCGAGTCGATCCACACCTGGAAGCCGGTGTCGAAGTAGAAGATGAACGACGCGGAGATGCCGCCGGTGGCGCCGTAGATCGGGAACACGGTTTGCCCGCCCACCTCGAAGAAGTCGATGTCCTTCATCACCGCGCGGCCCCAGTGCGAGAGGTCGAGGAAATCCACGCGCGTCTGATCGGCGTTGACCGAGGACTTGATCGGCACGCCGGACATCGTCTTCTTCCCGGAGAAGAGCAGGTCGAGATCGTTGGCGCTGCCGCCGGCGCTTTCCTTGATCACCTGGGTGATGGTGATGCCCAGATTTTCCCAGGCGTGTTCCTGCTCGACGGTGGTGTAGGCGATCAGTTTGCCGAGTTGGCCGATGCCCAGCGCTTTGCGGACCTTGTTGATGGCCAGGCGCACGTAGCCGGGAACCAGCGCGGAGTTCGCCGCGTTGACGCGCGGCGTCTGCAATTGCTGTGGATAGGTCGCGCGGTTGAGGTTGAGCCAGGTGCCGGTGGTGGCGTTGTTCTGGTGATACTTGATGCCGAAGAGCGAAACCGGCTGCGCGCCGGTGAGCCCGTCGTGCACGATCACGTCGTTGGCGACGGTGCCGGCCGGCACGTGTCCACGGTGATCGTCTGCGTCGCGCTGATCGGATCGGCGCGCGACCACGTTGCAGGAGCCGCGGTTGGTGGTGAGCGTCGGGTCGTAGACCTGGATCGTCTGGCCCGACGTACACCAGCGCCGCGCCGCGGCGGCGTGGTCATCGTCAACGTGGTGCCGGCTGACCGAGCTGATCGTGCCCAGCACGCCGTTGCCCGCCGGTCTGAATCACTTTGTCGAGGAATGCGCGGAACTGCTTCATGCCGTTGGCGATTTCGCGCTTGACGGCATTTTCGATGGCCTTCTCGCGCGCGTTCGTGGCGTACTCGACGAGCTTGGTGATTTCCACCGCGAACCGGAAAAAGATCGGCGAGACTTGCGCGACGTCGTAGCTGGTGCCCGAGCCGCGCCCCAGGTCGCCGCCGTCGGCGTTGTAGGTTCCGGCCTTGCCGCCCGGGATTCACTTGCAGCGGCAAGCGCATGTTGCGCGAGCTGACTTTTTCCACGTCGCCGCGCTGCTGGATCATGCTGAGCAGAACATCGTCGCGCTCGTAGAGCAGGGGCACTTTGTCCCGCACCTTCTCCAGTTGCAGCGCGATGGTCTGCGTATTTTGCATTTGCGCCATTGTGTTTTCTCCTTTTGATGGCACAGCCATTCGTGGCTGTGCGGGTTTGGCTTGTGCCGCTCATCGTGGCCGCAGAACCGGAGTCCCCAGCACGTGCCGATGTTGCACGCGCTGGGTGGTCACTGCGGCCCACGTTCGCGGTTTAATTCGAGGAATCTCGGTACGACTTGCCCGTTAGGCTTGGGGAATGCGAGAGAATTTGTAGCTCAGGTCGCGGTCGCCGTTCTTGCGGACGAGACCTGAGGCTTTGTCAGCACAACCTTGCTTGCAAACGGTTGTCATCCCGAGCTCGCCGCAGCGAGCGAGGGATCTGCTTTTTCGTTTGAAACTAGGCAGAAGTCGGACACGTCGCCGAAATAGAGCTGGCCTTACAACTCCAGGATCTGCTCGTCGCTCATGCGGGAATAATCGACGTTTCGCGGGCGCAGCGAGCTCGCCGGAACGGTGCTGGGCAGCCGTCCTCCAGTGATGTCTCGCCGTGAAGCCGCCGCGTCCACGCGCGCCGTTCGCGCGCGATCGGATGCCAGCACCGACGAAGTCCATTCCGCCACAACGCGCCGCGTCACCTCCGGCATTGCCGCTCGCGCACGAATCGAAATCAGCGACACGATCTGTTGTTTCGTCGCGCCATCGAAATGCCACCCGCGCAGGATCTCGCCCACTTGCCGGCTCAGTTCGCGATCGGCGGAAAGCGTCGCGTGCAGTTCTTGAAAAATGTCATCGCCGATTCGCCGCCGCGCTCCATCGCTAATGCCTTCCGGCAGTGTGGATCCGAGTGTCCGCTCGATAGCCTCGCGTGTGCCCCGCGCCACATCCTCATTGGTTGCGGATTCAAATGCGCGGTAAGCTTCGGCCGGGAACGCAGCTGTGCCGCGATTGTCTCGGGGCAATTTGGTTTTGTGTCGCCGTGTCAGGCTCAGGCAACCGCGCTGCCTGCGCCAGCGACTTCGTCGCCGCATTCGGCGGCTGCGCTTCGCTCACGCCGAGCTGCCGCGCAAGCTCCGCCAGCGCCTGCGGATCGCGCGCCGCCAGCATGCGCGCGCTTTCCGCCAGCATTTCGCGAAATGCCGCTGGATCGCTCTCGTAGAGCCGCGTGGCCAGGTCTGACCGCGCGCCGCTATCCCCGCTGAAGTAAGCGGCGTCCAGCGCGGCCACGTCCTTCGCCGCGTCGCGCCATTGCCGCGCCTCAGCCACAGCCGCAGGCTGCGTCTCGAGCTGCTTCAGCCACGCAGGTTCACCCTGAGGGTTATTCCCGAAGGGCTTGCCCTGCCCGGCTGCCGATGGCTCGCCCTGCGCATTCGCGCCTGCCTTTGCCGGTACGCTCGACTGGTTTTGCGAAGACGTTACGGCGCCCAGGCCGAAGTCCCCGGTAAGGGGAGCTGAGGCCGCTAAAGAAGTCGCCTGGGCCGTCCCTTCAGCCGATTTTGGTGCTTGCGAAAGTGCAGCTTCCCATTCATCGCCAAAATCCCCAGGAGCTCCGGCGGAACCCGCCGAAGTTCCCTGGGTCGCTATGCCGTCCCCCGCCTGCAAAGTCTCCAGATCGAGGTCGAGAATCTGTTCGTCCGTCATGCCTGCGGTGCGCGCCGCCAGCGCGCTCGCACCGCTTCCCTGCTCCATTCTTCCCCTCCCCAAAATCAGCAAATCTTTACCGTTGCGGCTAAGATTTCAATCGTGCCGCGAGCGATGCCGCCTGAGCCTGAGCTTGCCCTTGCGCCTGCTGCCGCGCCAGTGCTGCCGCATGTTCTGCCGCGTGCGCGCGCACGTTGGCAAAGCCTGCGGGATTCTGCGCGCGCGCAATCTGCCCGGCATCGGAACTCGCCCACCGCCGGCACTCCTCGAATTCCGTCGCGTGATCGTCCAGCAACTCGTCCACCGGCACCGTAGATCGGACTGCGGCAGAGGCCGGCGTGCTTCCGCGCTCGGCGGAGCCGTTGTGGCGCCAGGCCGGTAAGGGGAGCTTCGGCCGTTACAGAAGTCTGTCGGTACCGGAAAGGCCGTGGGCATCACGGCGCTTTCCGGGCTTGAAACAGTCAGAGCTTGCGGCGCTAAAAGAAGTTGCTGAATCTCGCGCAGCTGCTTGTTGCGCGCATCTTCTCCCGGCACGACCAGTTCGGACAAGCCCGAGCAGCGACTTCACGAAGCCGATATTCGCCGGATCGCGCAGCGCCTCCTGAATCATCGGATCGGGATTGCGCCATCAGCTGCTGCACCACGGCGCGCTGCTGCGATTTCAGGCGCGGAAACGTCTCGTCGCATTCCGGATACGCCTGAATGTTGCCCTTCAGATCCGCCAGGCGAATCCAGCGCGACTCGAATTCCCCGCCCGCGCCCGAGAATCGGAATCTCCACGTCCTCGGGCCGATTCTTGCGGAAGCAATCGACCGACAGCAGCATCACGTCGCAATAAAACTGTTTCAGCCGCCGCCACACCAGGCCCAGCCGCCCCAGCGCCTGGTCGCGCGCCATGGCGTAGCCGCTGGCGGTTTTCACGTTTTCCATTTCGCCGCCAAACACGGCGGGAAAAAGTCCCGTGAGAAATTGCGCGACCGGCCCCATCAGGTCCTGCTGATGCCGCACCATGTCCGGCGGCACTTGCGCCGGCGCGGGCTGAAAAAATCCGGCGGCCAGCGGCTGCCCGGGCCGCGCGCGCGCCGGATAATGCGCGGCGGGCTCGGCGGTTTGATTCGCGAGCGCGTCGAAATCGAGCACCTGCGGATCGGCGTAAATCGGCGGGATGCCGTACTCGTAGGTCTCCGCCTGAATATTGGAGAGCGTGTTGTAGCGCTCCTGCATCTGCACCAGCGAATCGCCCACGATCGGCCGGTTCTGCCCGTCGCCGGGCAGCGCGTGCATCACGCGCCAGCGATCGTCCATCGATTCGTTGCGCGATTCGCAATACGTGTCGCCGGCAAACGCCACGTAGCAGCCGTCGGGAAACAGCGCCAGCAGCGCGTCGCGCACGCGACTTGTCCTCGATGGAGTAAAACGCCCACGGACGAATCCACGTGCGCGAAAACGTGATCAGATTGAACAGCGCGTCGCCCGGATGCGTCGTCGGCAATGCCCTGCGACACGGCCACGCGCGTCGCGCGCGCATACACTTCGTCGGCCGATTGCGGCCCGCCCATCTGAATTTTGTCCGCCGCGTGCGGGAAAGCTGGCCTTCAGCTTCGCGCGATGCACCTCCATCGACCACTGCAGGTACGGAAACTCGTGCATCTCGTTGGCCCACACCGGCGTATTCAGCTCCAGCCCGCCGACGATCGGAAATCACTTCCTGCCCGTTGGCCACGCGCCGCACGCCGATCACCAGCGGCACCGCCACGCGCGGCGCCGGCCGAAAATGTTCCGGCCCGAGCGACGCGCCGCACTTCGGGCAAATCACCGGCGGCAAGAAAGACGTCGCAGCCGCCTGGCAGTCCCGGCGTCTCGCCGGCGGCCCTGCGCTGTCATTCCGCAGCCGCAGCGTGACCTCGATCGCGTCGTCATTCGAGGTCACGTCTGCAGGCCTGGAGATCTCTCCGCGCATTCGCGCTGCGTCTGACCTCGTCGCCGACTTCGCTGCTCCGCCCCGCACTCCGGGCACACATACGCGTCCTCGCCCAGCGGCACCCAATGCTCCTCGATCACCAGCTCGTCGTGCCAACCGAACCGCTGCGCATCGGCGACGTAGCGCACGTAGCCGCCGATCTTCCCGTCGGTCCACAGATAAAACGCCACGCCCGTCAGCAATTGCTGCACGCGATTATTCTGCTCGACCAGCTCGCGACACCTGCGAAGCCGCCTTGCGCCGTGGTGATGTCCGCGATCGACTAGCGCCGACTGCGGATAAAAGCGCGTCGCCGGCACGTCCTGGCTGATCACCGAAATAAACGACAGCCCGAACGCCTGATACAAATTCGTGACGAACTGGTAGCGCGGCATCTCCGCCGCAGCGCCGATCGTCGTAAATCTTCGATTCGTACGGCAGGTGCCAGTTCATGTCCTGCGGATTCCACCAGGCGTACTGCAAGCCCTGCCAGAACAGCCGCGCCTGGCGGATGCGCCGGATTTCGTGCCGCCGCGCGACGATCCCTTCCTGGCGATACTGCACCACCAGTTCGCGCAGCGCGTTCACCAGCCGCGGCGCCGCTTGCTCCAGGCGTTCGTTGTTCGGGCCGAGTGCTTGCGCCTGCGGATCGTTCTGCGAATCGAGCCCGAGCGAAATCCCGCCGCCAAGCTGCACCGACTGCGTCGGCGCATTGCCGTCGGCCTCGACGGCCGCACCGCGCTCAGTATCTTTCAGTATCGCGTTTTCAGACGTACTCATTTGCCCTCATGATCGGGACGTACCGCCGTTGTTACAGGGGAACTGAAGGCTTGCGTATAGCGCTGCCCTTTAGGGCAGCACGCTTTCTTTTCCAGCAGAGAATGCCGACTAAAGAGTCTGTGTGAGAACTCCAGTTGACGCGTCTCTTATACTGCACGAGGGAGGAGACGCGATGGCGAAATTTTTGGATTACAACCCGGACCAGGCCTATTTGCTGCCGCCGAGCGTGCGGGATGTGTTGGGTTCGGGCCATCTGTGCTTTTTTGTGCGACGAGTGGTGGCCAAACTCAACTTGGACGCCTTCCGAAACGAGTACGGAGAAGAAGGCGGACCGGCCTACGCGCCGGAGATGTTGGTTTCGGTTTGGCTGTACGCTTACGCGCTGGGGTTGACCAGTTCGCGCCGGTTGGAACAGCGCCTTCGCGAGGATTTGGCGTTCCGTTATTTGGCCGGCGGGGCGGCGCCGGATTACTGGACGCTGAACGCGTTTCGGCGGCGCCACGCCAAGGGGCTGAACGATTTGTTCACGCGCGTGGTGGAGCTGGCGCGGGCCAGCGGACTGGGTAAGTTGGGACACGTGGCGATCGATTCGACACGCATTGCGGCGAACGCTTCGCGGAATCGCATCGACACCGAGCAGGCGCTGCGGAACGCGCGGGCGCGCATTCGGCGGGAGATTCGCCGCTGGCAGAAGCAGTGCGATGCGGACGATCCGAACGAAGGCGCCGGCAGCGAAGTGGGCAGCGAAGCGCTCCGGCGACTGGAACAGCAACTGGAACGGATTCCAGAGCGTCTGGAGCGGCTGCATAAATCGGGCCTGAAGAGGGTTTCGCGGACTGATCCGGACAGCCGTTTTCTGCGGGAGCGGGGAGGCTATGCGCTGGGGTACACGGCGACGCTGGCAGTCAGCGAGGATCATCTGATCGTGGCGCAACAAGTGACCCAAGACACCAACGATAACCAGACGCTGGTGGCGATGGTGGATCGGGTGGAACAGCAGTGTCGGCAGAGGCTGCGGCAAGTCAGTGGCGACAGTGGATTCTTCTCGTTGGAGAATTTGAAGGTTCTGGAGGAGCGGGAGATCGATGCCTACGTGCCGGACTCGAACCTGGCGCGCTGGTTGAATCGAGGCGGACGGCTGCGGCAGAAGGCCCGTAATCCGGCGCATCACAGAATGCGGCGGAAATTGCGTGCGGCCGGCCGAAGAATTTATCAGCGACGAAAAGCGCTGGTGGAACCGGTGATCGGAGTGCTGAAACAACAAAGAGGGATGCGGCGGTTCGCTCGTCGCGGGTTGTCGCAAGTGGCGGTCGAGCTGGCGCTGGCGGCCACCGCATACAACTTGACGAGGATTTGGCGGGCCAGCTAGCCGCCCGGCCATCGTCGATTCAGAAAAAAGAAACACAGAGCAGATATCTCATGACTCAATTCGCAGTCTAAATCGCTGAGGCCTGAGTCTTCACACAGACTCTAAAGCCCGCCGCTACATTCTGGTTAGGCTCGCTTCTGGAGCAATTGTCATCCTGAGCGGGTTTACGCCGTTAACCCGAAGAATCTCTCTTCGTGTCCCGCCATAAAGCCGCCGCACACATAAGAGTTGTCATCCCGAGGAAGTTCGTCCGCGTGTCTTCACGCGGGCGAACGACGAGGGATCTGCTTTTTCTTTAGGTTCTTCGGGTGCCCCACCTTCGCATGCTGAAAATGGTACGAGTCCTTGTAGCCCAGGGCGCCCGCTGCCCTTGCGGGGCCCTGGGGCTTTTCCGTCGTCACGTCCTGCGCGTCTCAATCGCCCGTTTGCCGCTGTTCCGATCGCTCAAAAGCGACCGCCTCGCGTGCCGCCGCGATCTCCCGCGCCCCGCGCGCTAGCCGCGCTGCCGTTGCGCACCGGATTGTTCGCGCACCCGCGCCTCTCGCCCCGCCGCAATCTCGCGTGCTGCAGCTATCTGCGGCCATGACCTCCGCCGTATCGGCGCGATCTGCGCCGGATGCACCGGCGGCGTTTCGATCGGCGGCGCTCCCGCCGTGCCCAGCAGCGAATTCAGCATCGCACGATTCTCCGTGCGCAGCCGTTCGATCTCCGCTCGATCGCGCGCGATCTCAGCTTCAAGCAGCCGCACGTAGCGGCTCCGCATTCCCTGTCGCAATCGCCCGAGCCAATCCATGATTTTGTCGAACATTAAAAGCGTCTCTCCGCCAACCGGCCTGCCATCGCCTCACCGCCCATGCCTTAGCGGCAGCAGCGGAGCGCGCGTCCCCCGCCGCTCCTCGGCCGCATATTTCTGCGTCCAGATCGCCCGCGAAGTCGGATCGACGGCGCTGATGCGCTCCGCCACGCGCTGCTCGATTGGCGCTCGCGCCGAAGCGAGCCGCGACTTCAGCCCATAGCGCGCGCTGTCTGCCGGATCGTCGCCGTCCATTTTCTGCACGTCTTCCACGTTCGCCGGATCGCGCATGAGCGTCGGCAAACACTCGATCAGTCGCGCGCAATGATCCGCGATCAGCCATTGCCCCGCCTGCAGCATCTGGTACATCAACATCCAGCCGCCGATGCGATCATTATCGGCGGGAGCCGGCCGCGGCAGCCCGTTCTCCGCCAGCACGTCGCCCAACTGCTCGGCGATCGTCAAATCAGACGTGTGCTGTGCAAACGCGTCTGGCGAGAGAAAGATGTCCGCAATCTTCTCTCCGGCCGTACAGCGCTCGATGATGCCCATGGCCAGCATCCTCGGCGAGAGGTGATTCTGCACAAACTCGCGATAGGTGACCACCGCGCCCGCCCGGCCGCGCCGCATGCCAATAAACCGCGCTGGGATGCTCGAAGCCCCAATCGATCGAGATCCAGCGCGGCCACCAAGGCTCAATCCGAGCTGTTCAGCCGCGCGCCGTATGCCGTCGCACGTCGAAAAGATCGAAATACTGCCCCGCGAAGACGTTCCAGTCGCCTTCGAGAAACGCCTGCCGCAGGTGCCGCGGCAGCGCGTCCAGCGTCTTCAAATAATCGGCGTCATCTCTGTAGATCGGATTATCCGCAATGCGTCGCGCGAATGAACGCGTAATCGTCCGGATCGTATTGCCCCGGACGGTCCATCCCCGGCGCCGGCCGCTGATCCACCCACAGCGCCTTCACCCAGGCGTGGCCGATGTTGCCGGGATTGGTCGCCCCGGCCATGTCGGCGTCGTTCCCGCAATGGCGCAGCGATTGCGGCTGGTGAGAAATTGCCACTGGCCCAGCGTGAAAAGCGTCAGCTCGTCGATGCCGATAAAAAGAAATTCCGCGCCCTGATATTGGTAGATATCGTTTTCGCTCGCCGAATAGCCGAACCGCGTGGTCGAGCCGTTGTGCCAGGTGACGACGTGCTTCGCTTCGTTGTAGCTCTTGTACATCCAGCGCGGCACGTCGCGCCGAAAATACGTGATCAGCGAAGCTTCCAGCTCCGGAAACGTGCGCCGCAGCAGCAGCGTATCTACGCGAGGCCATTTGTTCGCCTGGCGTATCGCCTCCCACAAGAGCGCCTTCGTTTTGCCCGGACCCGCCGCGCCGCCAAACAATCGGTATTTCGCGCCACAGGTGTGAAACTCTCTTTGTCGCGGGAAAGGCGCGTATAAACTGGAAGCTCTTACCGCCGGAGCCTCGCTTTCGGCCGCTTTCTCCTCGTTCCCCAACGGCTTCCGCTTGCGGCCAAATGGCCACACTTAAGTCAGGCTGCTCGCAGCTTCTTGCCCACGGCGTACGCCGCAGTCCCGCCAAGCAGCAGCGCGCCAATCGCGTAGTGCTGTACGCTGATGATCACTCCGGCGGCAAAGGCGAGCACTCCCGCCAGTTCCACGATCTCGCCAATTTTCTGTTTGCTCAGTCCGCTCACTTCTCGCCTCCTTCTAATTTCTCCAGCTCCGGATCGACCGGCTCATACGGCGGCCCCGGAATATCCCAGATAATCCGCGGAGGCCTGCCATGCGCTTCGCCGCCGTGTACTCCGAACATCCAATCCGCGAATGTCATCAGCGATTTCAGTCGCGTCGGCGCGTTGCGGTCCTCGTTGTTCTTATCGAGGAGTTCGGCCCCGACTATCGCTGGATGTCTTATGTTGAAGATAGACTGGCCCAATTCGCGATGGCTCTGCGGCATCGGCAGCTCTTTTGCCAACGCTAACCGCATTTCGCTGCCGCCATCTTCTGCGTTACTGCCGAGTTGCTGCTCGCCTCTGTTGCTCTCGTCGTCTTGAATCCGCTTTTTGCGCATCCGCTCTTCCCAGCATTAGCTTTTCTTAGCGATTTTTCTGCACACGAAAATACGCGCTCTTTTCGGTCGCCGCGAGGATTCATAGCGAAGAACGATAGCCTGCGCGAGCTCCGCCGCCTTTGCCAGCGGATCGCCTGCCGGAATGCCCTTCACAGCGCTCAGATCTCAACGCTTGCTTCTCGAGCCGAAAAAGTGCGGATTTATAACGCTTGCTCGCATCGGCAATTTTCTCGGCCAAAGAGATTTACGGAATTTGCGCGAAAACGTTCTGAATTGCGATCGCCAATTTGCGGGAAAGATACAGCCTGCCCATGTCGGTAGGATGAACGCCGTCGCTGCTGATATACGCGTCAGCATTACCGGTTCCGTTTGTCGCCGTTACCTTACCGGTTCCGGTAATCCACGCTCCCGCCGCATCATTGTTAATCGGGATGAAAAACGTCAGCGGGTCGCCAAATTGCGTCACGGCAGCCTGCAGCGCGCTCTCCGCGGTCGTAATGTTTGCTGGACCCACCATTGTTCGGACTATCCGGCGGTATGCCGGCGACAATAATCGGCACGCCCGGCAGCGCCCCGCGCACGGCCTGGTAGGCGGATAAAGCCGCTGCCTGAATCCCGCTCTGCCCCACGTCGTTGATGCTGCCTAGAAACACCACCAGGTTCGGGCTCCAGGGCGTGACGTCATAGGCGATTCGCTGGCCGTACGAATAACTGTTGCCGCCGTTCGTGGCGACGTATCCCGTGCCGCCGACAGCCTCGTTCCAGACGTCCGACCAGCCCAGCAGGTAGGCCACCTGCTGCGGCACCATTGCGCCGTTCAACGCCGGCGTGGAGTTCCCGCTGGCGCTGATGCTGTCTCCCACCCAAACTACGCGGATGCGGTCCTGCGCCGTCGGCGCCCACACTTCCTCAGTGGGAGCCACCGACACCCCGCCGAACTGGTTGTTGAGATTCATTTCGACGGAAATTTTGCGATTCTTCCGCGCGCCGGCATTAGTAAAGTCGATCACGTCATAAGAAGGCGTTACTCCCGTTCCGTTCACGTATCCCGAAATCGTGACGTACTGCCCATCGATGATGTAACGGCCGGTCTGTTGCCCACTCGAAGTCTTCACCGCGATCTTCGTCGCATCGGTCATAAACGTGACAATGTATCCGTTCGACGCATTGGGGGCTGTCGCTGAAGTTCCGGTCGTCTGCGACCAAAGGATGTACATGCCCGAGCCGGTCGTGTGCGGCGTTCCGCCGGTGTAGTAAAAGGGCGAAGGGTTTGCATTGTAGGCGTACGTGTTGGTCAGGCCGGAAGGCACCGTCGCCGATTGCGTAATCACTGGCTGATTCGCCGCCGCGGCTGATGGTGTCGAGAAGCCGTAGTAGAACCACGTGACCGTGTTGTCCGTGATCGGTCCCATCCCTTGCCCTGTGGGACCGCCCGACCCGGCCGATGTTCCCGCCACGCTGCAAATGTACTGATAGCCGCCATTCGAGACGATCTGTCCGATCGCGTACGCAGTCGAAGCCGCCCACGTTGGTGCCGGCCCCAGCGGCGTATTCAGCACCGGATTGCTGATCTGCGCAGCCGCCGCCAGGCGCCTAAGTTGCGTGCCCAACGATTCGGTTGTAGCACTCGGACCATTGCCCGAGTTATATGCGCCGCTTGGCACGCCGCGTTGCGCCAGTCCTGGCATCGTCAGCACCAAGAAGCCAAATAGCAGGAACCCAGGCAGCAAAAGTCTGATCATTGATCCATCATTCTTCATAGTCATGGTGTTGTCGGGCGCGAGAAAGCCGTTTATTCGCGCGAAAGTCACGGTATCGAGCCCGAAAAGCGCTTGGACATCAAGCGCCTTTTCGGGCCTAAAAAAGTTACGACCTGCGGATATCGGCCGTCACGTTGACCGCGTTGGCTCGGCTGCGCAGCAGCAAGCGCACAAAAGTGGCCAGCACACTCGATCCATCGAAGTGGAATGTTTGGTTCGTTGCGTCCACCGTGGTTATATTGCCGTTCGCAACGGTCTGATACTGCGCATCCACGTCAACGTCGCTCACCTGCACGTCGACCTCGAATGCCCCCGGCGCACCAGAAAAGAATCCGGTCACCGAGAATCCGCCCGGGCCGCCGTCCTTCACGCCCAGTGCAACCCTCTGACTGGCAGCCGCGCCGCCGGTTCCGGGCGCCGGCTGCTCCGCACTCCACACCTGCGTGAAGTCTCCCGGCCAGATCGCATTCGGTGGCAAAGCATTGCTATATGCGGGCATATCTTGCTCCGATCCTCGAGCCGAAAAAGCGCGTTGCTACAACGCGGCTTTTTCGGCCTAAAAATTACCCTGAAAATAAAAATGGCCGCCAGTACATCGGCGGCCCTTTGAGACGACATCCTTGAGTTGTACAGCGCGAAAAAGACTTGGCTATCAAGCCGTCTTTCGCGCCTAAAACATTCCAGGAAAACAAAAACGCCCGGAGGATTCTTCCGGGCGCACTTTCTTACAAGAAAGAGTATACCACGGTCGTCAAATATTTCCGGTCAACGAAATGTCGAGCTCGGAAATCTGCATTATTGCTGCTCAAGTTTTAGACCTCACTAATCGCGAATCGCGCAATCAAGGTGCGCTTTTCGTGCCTGACAATATTCAACTCGCGCTACACTCATACCTGGCACATTCAGATGCGAGCGACCGCTTCCGTCCGCGCCACGCTTCCGTTTCGCTTCATCGAGCATCCCTTCGATAAGCGGCACGGTCTCGACACGGCCGGATATCTCAGCAAGCGCGATCTCGTCACCGGCCATCCGCACGACGCCTACCTCACCGGATACTCCGCCGTCGCGCCTTCGGTTTTCCGCCAGATGTGCCGCCACTGGGTCGATACGCTCGCAGCGCGCCGTCGCGTGCAAGCTTTTAGCTTTATCGACGTGGGCGCGGGAAAAGGACGAGCCCTGCTTCTTGCCTCCGAACTTCCGTTTCGCAAAATCATTGGCGTGGAATTAAGCAAGCATCTGGCCCACACCGCTGCGCAAAATATCGAAAAGTGGAAGCAGGAACATCGCGCCCGCCTGCCCATTCGCGTGGTTCACCAGGATATCCTCGAGTTCCGCTGGCCCCGCACTCCGCTGGTCGTTTACCTCTATAATCCTTTCGAGCGTGAAATGATTGAGCAGCTCATCGAAAGGCTGCACTGGGCAGCCAAAGCCGGGTCGCGCTGCGTCGATGTGCTCTACCTGAATCCCGTTTTTGGTCATTTGCTCACGCGCTCGCGCCTGTTCCGCGAACTCTGGAGTGAACGCATCAATATGAGTCAGGAAGATCAAAACGCCGATCCTTATGCCACAAGCACCGATTTGGTTTCCGCCTATCGCTTCACCCCGCCATCGTGACAATCCGATCGGTTTCCTGTGCATTGCGGAGGAATCCACACGCGCCGTAATACTCGCACCCATCGCTTTCCTGTTCGGACTTTGGGTGCCGCACCCCCTTGCACTGAGCTGCGAAGTGTCGGTTTCAAGGGTGCGGTTTTTCTCATTGTTTTGTCGCTGTACCCAGGGCCCGCCAACGTTATTTGGGCCGGACGGTTCCCTGTCATCCTGAGCGAACATCGTGACCGAAGGATCTCTCTGTAGCTTTTGTAGCCCAGGGCGCCCGCCGCAGTTGGCGGGGCCCTGGGGATTTCTCTTTTGCGGGTGCCCCACCCTCTTGCCCTGAGCTAGTGAAGGGTCGTTTTTAGGGGTGGGCCCGGAGCCATAAGCATTCCGGCTTGTGCCGAATTATTTGCGCTAATTTCGTTTAGCTCTCAGCAGTAAACTCATTTGCCCAAGGAGAATAAATGCCCGACGATTCCCAATACCAGCGCGGCCGCGCCAGGCTCAAACAAATGCTTGGCGATCTCGGCGACCAGGCCGTTGAAAATATCGCCCGCATTTCGCCTGATATGGCGAATTATGTTGTGGAATTCATCTTTGGAGACATTCAGTCGCGGCCCGGCCTGGACCTGAAAACGCGAGAACTCCTCGCCGTGATCTGCATCGCCACACGCGGAGGCGCCGAACCCCAGCTCCGCGCGCATCTTCATGGCGCGATGAATGTCGGATGGTCCCAGCAGGAAATTATCGAGCTGATGATTGAGCTCGCCGTCTATGCGGGCTTCCCCGCCGCGCTCAACGGCCTGTACGCCGCCCGCGATGTCTTCGCCGAACGCACCCCCAAATCCACGCGCTGAGTGATTCGGGCTGTCATCCCGAGAAAGTTTGCCCGCTGTCTTCATGCGGGCGAACGATGCCGGCGAACGGCCAGCCGGGGCCCCCAACGAGGCGCCTCTAAAGCGCGAGCAGCGCTCGCGGTGCAAGAAACTCGCGCCCGTTGGGGTGGGGCGAGGGATCTACTTTCTCCTTCACTCGCACTCAAACCTTCCGTTTGGAGGAAGTTGGGTGCCGCACCCTTCGGTTCTAAGAGTGCGGTTTTTCTGATGGTTTAGCTCCTGTGGCCAAGGCGCGAGCTTTTTGCCGGCAGCTCGCTGTCATCCTGGGCAGCCTACAGACGAGGGATCTGCTTTTGTTTTTCGGGTGCCCCACACGCCGTTTTTGCGTGTGGGTCTGCTTGATTGCTCGAGATGTCTGATGAAGGATACCCCACCAAATACGTGATCGGCAGCCGCAGGAAGCTGCGCTTCAGGCACCCAATCTCCCACCGATAGCCGCATTCTCCGATTCCTCCCGTGAGCTCACGCAATTCGTCGGGAGAATACGCGCGCAGGCAAGAAACGATTCCATCGAAAAACAAGACCAGCGGAACAATCGGGATCAGCCATTTCCAGACGAGTCCCCAGGCATTCCGCACGAGGGGCCTCGGCCTCAGAAATGGCACGGCCAAAATATCCGTAATGAGCACCAGCGGCAGCAGCAACAACGTCAACGGCCGCCGTCCTGGAATCTCAAATACGCCGATGCCCTGCCGATTCCTCACTGCGTCGCGCAGGATTTCGCGCGCCTGCTCCGGCGGAAAATGGTGAAATGATGTGAAAAGCGTCCGAAATCCGCGCAGGCCACACGGCACGCGCGTCGCGTCCACAGCCTCTTCGCGATAACGCAAGCTTGCTGAATGATTCCCTACGCGGCCGCGCGCAGGTTCATTTGGAAATTTGTCGCTCAACTCTACCCGAACGCACACTCCATCGTGCCTGAGTGCGTCGGCTAGCCAAGGCCATGGCCCTCCCGCCCCCGAGCACAAATCGAGTACGGCGTCCGCGCCCGAATGCTCGATGCCTTTCCGTAATTGCGCCAGGATGTCGCGGTATGGTTTGCCGATATTCAGCAGAACCTGCAGATCATCGGTCACCTGATCGCGCAGAAAAGAGGGAAACCACGCCTGATCGTGTATCTCAATGAGCTGCATTCTGCGCATGATGGGGGACCGATTCCGCGCGCAGTGTAACGCAGAAGCGCCGTCTTGAGTGAAACCGACGTCCGGCCGAAGCGCTCTGTTTTTCTAACGCCAGTTGCAGCTCAGTTCCCCGGCATATCCGGCGGAGGTCCTGGGGAATTTCTCCGCTTATCTTTGCGTGGTGCTTGAAGCCGCAAAATACGGCAGCCGCTGTGGAGCCGCCCAGCGCGCATGCAGCGGGCTTGCCAGCAAATTCGCCAGATCGCGGCGCTGGAATCGGCTGTTCAGGAATTTCCGCATCGTGCGCCGCAGCCAGGGCCCGCTGTAGCACAATTCGAAGCCTTCCTTCAGCAGCGCCTCCAGGCTCCCTGGAGGACAATGCGGATGGCGCCAGACGAGGTGCTTGGTATCGTACTTGGACAAATCATGCTCGAAAATTCCGTATTGCGTCTCGAGTTCGTTCCACAATTGCGTCAGCGGGATGCGGCGTGACGATAGTGATCTGCGTGACGTCCAGCTCCAGCGAAGCCAGCGTCCGAAAATCCTCTCGAATCGATTCCGGCGTCTCGCTGGGAAATCCGATGATGTAGTAACCATGCGCGTAGCGCTTCGCTGCGTTCAGTCGCCGCGCCAATTCCATCACCGCTTCCACTTTTTCGCCTTTATGAATCTGCTTGAGCACATCCTGGTGAAAACTCTCGATGCCAAAAAGCGCGCCTTCCATGCCCTTGGCCAGCCATTCGTCGAAATTCCGCAAAAATAAATCCACCCGCGACTGCACCAGCCACCGAATGCCGTATCGCGCCAGCATGATCGATCACGGCCTCCGCGTGGCTGGGAATATTCCCGAAATTTTCGTCCAGGATCAGCGCATAGCGAATGCCTCGCGCTACGTAAAACTTCACTGCGCGCTCGATCGCTTCGAGCGGAATAGCCTTCGGCTTTGGCGCAAACGCCGTCGTCTGGCAAAAAGTGCACGTGAAGCTGCAGCCGCGCGTCGTAAAGATCACGCCGACGGGCATCGGCCATCCTCCCGGCAGCCGGAATTCGGACACCAGCGGTGGATGCTGCACTGCGTCGATCGTCATGCCCATCGCATGCGCCACGGCATCTTCGCTGTATCCGCTGAAAACCTCATCGAAGCTGCCGCGCAGCGCCGGCGTCAGCGCGCCGTAGTTCCCTGCCCAAATCCTTGCCGCTCCAGCCGCGCGCGCCTCTTCCGCCATGTGCAGGATTTCGTTGCTCTCCTCGAGATAAAACGAAAATCCCACCGCGTCCCAGCCCTTCTTGAGCGCCTCCTGGTATTCTGCGTGCGTTGGGTATTCGAGAATCTCAATGCCGGGCACATTCTGTCGCAGAAAGCGCAGCCCAAAAGAAATTCGGCGCGGCATGCCAAAGCGCCACCTGAATCCTTCGGGCGCGTTCTCGCGAAAGTAATCGTAGAGCCCGAAATCGCGGTGGACTGTGGTAAGCAGAACTCGCATCATGTGCTCACGTCCTCCGAGGGTCCCGCCGAAAGCGCCGATCCGATGAGGATCTTGGGGAGGTTCGATGGTATACCAACTTCGCGAGTTGCTTTAGGACATTCCTCACAATAGAGAGAGCTCGGAAGTTTCAACGGGTGCCGCACCCTCTTGCACTGAGTTGCGAAGGGTCGGTTGTAAGGGTGCGGTTTTTCTGAGCGGTTTTGTACTTGTAGCCCAGGCGCCCGCGACCGGCGCGAAGGGGCACGCCACAACAAAAGAAGTCGCGGGGCCCTGGGGATTTTTCTTGCTCTAGGGATGGATGCAAAGCCATAACCATCCCGCCGAATATTGAGGCTTGCCGCCCCCACCTGACCTAGAGGACAGGTTCCCGCTTCCGCAACTCTGTTCAAATTTCGCATCGCCAGCGTCGTGTCTCGCGCCTAGAGTGAACCTACACCGCCTCTAGGACGCGACGCCCGCCCGACGCTCCCGGAGAATCGATTCAAGGAGGAATTTCGCATGTGGATGAAGCAGCAGACGCCAAACCAACCCCAGACTCAAGGTCAGCCTCAATCGCAGCCAACGCCGCTCCCGACGCAATCATTTCAACGTAGCCCCGAACCCGCATCCGATCCGAGTGGCTTTTCCCGTCCGGGAACGCCCGCGGCGCGCAGCCTCGCCTGCATCGGTTCGAGCCTCGAGATCAAGGGCCGCATCACCGCCGAAGAGGATTTGCAGATCGATGGCAAAGTCGAAGGCCCGGTCTCAATTCGTGGCCATCGCCTTACGATAGGACGCAGTGGCCAACTGAATTCGGAAATTACTTCGCGCGAACTGGTTGTCTTTGGCAAAATCACCGGCAACGTCAACGCCACCGATCGCGTGGAAATCAAGAAGGACGGCGCGGTCATCGGCGACATTCAAACTACGCGCATCAGTATCGAAGACGGCGCGATCTTCAAGGGCCGCATCGAGATCGATCGTCCCGGCTCCAAGCCCGCGTCTGTTCCGGCACTTAGGCCTGAACCGGTTGGCGCTTTAGTCGGCGCAGACTGACCGTAATACTACGAACTGTCATTCCGAGGAGTCCGCACATTCCTGCGCAAACCCACTCATGTGGGTTTGCGCGCCAATACGCTCGGATGACGGGGCGATTCCCTACGAGGCGCCTCTCGAGCGCGAGCAGCGCTCGCAGGCTGTCACAAATCTAAAGGTGAAGAGTGCTTTGTGGGTCGCGGCTTTTTATGGTGAGCGCAGCGAATCCACAGCCGCGACATCACAAAGCAAGGTTACGGCGGCTTTAGCCGCTGCCCCGCGCCTGCCGCTATTTCGCAGGCGCGTTTTGCGCAGTGGCCTTCCGCTTGGGCGCGGTCGTTTGTTTCGCGATCACCAGGCTCGCGATCTTGTTGTAGGCTGCTTGCGGAACAATATTCTTGCGCACCAGGTCGGTCTTTACGCGGTAGGGGCGCCCTTTCACTATGCTCTGCGCCAGTTCGTCGTTGATTCCGGGCAGCGTCTTCAATTGCTCCGCGCTCGCGGAATTGATATCGATCAGCTTTGATAGAGGCGCTTTCTTCGCCGATTTCCCCGATTGCGCCGGCGCTTGAGCCGTCTTCGCGCTCGAACTCGTCTGTTGCGTCTTTGTGTTCGCAGCCTTTGTGTTTGCAGGCGCAGAAAGATTCGTGCTCTGCGCGAACGATGCCCCGATAAACACGCCGCCAATTGACGCCACGAAGATGGCTGCGCGCGCATAGACCTGCAACCGGGACAAAATCGTTTTCATTTCAGATCCCTCCGGAAATTAAGCCACCGTGGGTGACATTATATCCTCATGGCGCAGCTTGACGGCGTGCCAGGAATCGATGTAAGAGCATGGGCCGCACGCAACGAGGAGGTACGCTATGCGTTTGATTCGTCCCGCAGTGATCTCATTGATTTGCGCCGTTCTGGTTTTCGCCGCCCTGGTGTTCGGGGGAGGTGTGCTCACCGGCAGGCTTCGCGCCCAACAGTCTGGCGCAAGTCCGACGCCCTATTACGTGATCACTTTTGTTGACCTGATTCCGCCCACTAAGGATCAGGGTGTGGCGCTTCTGAAGCAATACGTCGATACGACCCGAAAAGAGCCCGGCAACCAGTCCGCACTGGCGCTTACGCAGATTAACCGTCCCAATCATTTGTTTCTATATGAGATCTGGCAGAACGAGGACGCTTTCAACAAGCACGAAAGCAATGCGGCCACCCGCGAGTTTCGCACCAAAATCCAGCCCATGTTGGGCGCGCCATTCGACCAGCGCGCCCACTCCAAACTCGAATAGTCGTTAGACCGCCGACCCGACGGGGGCTTTTGTAGCGCCGTTCGAGCCGCTTAGATTTATACGTAGCGCCGCGGGCCTTCAGCGCGGCATCCGCACAGCCCCTCTGGTCGTGCTCCCCATTGGTCCAGTCGTTTTCACGTGTGGTGTGAGGCTCAAGCCGCTCTAGGTTTATACGTAGCGCCGCGGCCTTCAGCGCGGCATCCGCACAGCCCCTCTGGTCGTGCTCCCCATTGGTTCGTCGTTTTCACGTGTGGTGTGAGGCTCAAGCCGCTCTAGATTTATGCGTAGCGCCGCGGCCTTCAGCGCGGCATCCGCACAGCCCCTCTGGTTGTGCTCCCCATTTGTTCGTCGTTTTCACGTGTGGTGTGAGGCTCAAGCCGCTCTAGGTTTATACGTAGCGCCGCGGCCTTCAGCGCGGCATCCGCACAGCCCCTCTGGTCGTGCTCCCCATTTGTTCGTCGTTTTCACGTGCGCGGTGAGACTCAAGCCGCCTTAGGTTTATACGTAGCGCCGCGGCCTTCAGCGCGGCATCTTATAAGCCGCTTGCGTTTCGGCGGATGCCCCGGCTTGTGCAGCGTCGGTTTTCAGGGGTGGGATTAATTTTCTCTGCTACCCGCCCGTTCCCGCCGCCTGCCGCGCGGCCACCAGAAGCACTATCTTTCCTTGTGTCTTGCGGCTCTCGATCAATCGGTGTGCTTGCTGCACCTGTTCCAGCGGCAGCACGGTGATGTGAAGTTTCAGCCAGCCCTGCCGTATGCCTTCGATTACATCGTTGGCCCGCCGCAGCAACTCCTCGCGCGTGCGGATGAAATTCTGCAAGCTTCCTCCGGAAACCGAAAATGACCGCCCCATCAGCATGTTCGGCGAAATCGGATCCGCCGGCCCGCTGGAAGCGCCAAACACCACGATGTGGCCGCGAATCGCCACGGCTTCGAGGTCGCCTTTAAAAGTGCTCTTACCCACACCGTCGATAATCAGGTCGGCGCCATGACCGTTCGTGATGCGCTTGGTTTCCGCGACGAAATCCTCATCGGTGTAGACGATCACGTGTTCCGCGCCATCCTCACGCGCGGTGCGTGCCTTTTCCTCGGTCGAAGTCGTCCCGATCACCGTCGCGCCCAGATGTCGTGCCCATTGCACCACCAGCCCGCCCACGCCGCCCGCCGCGGCATGCACGAGCACGAAGTCGCCCGCCTTCGGCTTCCGAAATTCGTGTATCAGATAGTGCGCCGTCATCCCTTGCAGTGGAAAAGCAGCGCCCATCTCGAAGGTAAAGTCGTCTGGCAAAGGAATCAGCCGGCTGGCGTCGGCAACAACAGCCTCCGCGTACGCCCCAGGGACCCCCGTGAACGCCACATGATCGCCAGGCTTCACGTCGGTGACGCCTTCACCGACGGACTCCACCACGCCTGCTCCTTCCGCGCCCGGCGTAAACGGCACCTGCCGCGGGTAACTTCCCCGCCGCTGCGCGACGTCCATGAAATTGACGCCCGCCGCCACTACCCGGACCACCGCTTGGCCCGGACCAGGCTCTTCGATCGGTGCTACATCTTCAAGCTGCAAGACTTCGGGTCCGCCAGTTCGCTCTACTTGAATCGTCTTCATGTTCGTTCCTTTCCGCTTCGCTTCGCCTCGTCTCGACTCGCCTCGACCTTGGCCGCCCAACTCCGTCCCTGCGCCTATACTATGCGCCTTGCGTGCATCGGCGGAAGGCACAGCCTTTTTCAGATAGTCCGCGCCTCGTTGTCATCTCCGCGTTTCCAGGGAATCCGCCGCTTCATCTTCCGCCCTCTCAGCCCTTCTGTGTATCCGGTCTCTCCAGTACGCGCAATCTGATCAGGCTCCCCCAGGCCTAAGTTGTCATCACGAGGAGCGTAGCGACGAGGGCCCTGCAGTTAGGATTGGGTGCCGCACCCTTTTCCCCTGAGCCTCGAAGGGCTTGCACTGCGTCTCTCAAGGGAACTGCGAAGGGTCGGTTTCAAGGGCGCGGTTTTTTCTCATGGTTCGTGCCTTTAGCCCTAGGCGCGCTGTTAGAAATCCCGCCACTGGTACTGATCGAAGCAGGGGGTCGGACCTTCAGGTCCGACTTACGAGCAGCCCATTATCGCGTGCCTTTAGGCCCTGAAACCTATGGCATCAGCAGTCGGGCGCTATCACACCGCATCTTGCCCCTTGTAGCCCAGGGCGCGGCGCTTTTTGCCGGCCCTGGGGCTTTTATAGCCGTTCGTATTTGCTGTCATTCCGAGGAGTCGCCTCAAGCGGACGACGAGGAATCTGCTTTTCAGCTTTGCCCTGCCCGCCTTCGCGCGCTGAGTTTGTAAATAGCCCTTTGTGCCAGCTTTCGTCTTTGTGGGTCGCGGCTTTTTATGGTGAGGGCAACGAATCCACAGCCGCGACAAAAAGCCCTACCAATGTCTTGGCTCTTTAGCCTCTGACGCCTACGCCGCCATCAGAACGGCAAGATCCGCGGAAAATCGCGCCAGCTCTTCGATCAGCTCCGGCGTCACTTCAATCGTCTTGTCCTTCCACACAAAAACGTCGCGCCCCTTGCGGCGCGTGCGCACGGCAAGGTTTGAACCAACGACGTAGCACGGCTCGCCCATTACTTTCAGCGCCGCGTCCCCAATAGGCATGAGCAGCGCTGCAAATAAGCCCCGGCGCACGCCGATGGCGCTCGCATAGAGCGGAAAAGCCACCGGAGTGAACCCCTGTGCCACAAGGCGTTCGAGAATTGAGATATGAGCAGGTGTGAGTTCAGCCACCGCGGAATTATATAAGGAGGAGACGCACGGCAGGACCTATCACGCCTGAGCGACGCCGCCGCCCCGCCGTCATCCTGAGCGAGTCTGCGAGCGAAGGAGCTCTCAGTTGTCTTAAGTTAAGCGACCGCCGGGTCGCTCGCTGCGCTCGGAGCCTCTTGCTCGAGCGCTTCCAGAATCCCCCGCAGCGTGTAGATCAACTCCTGGCGCGAAACATTGCTTTTCCGGAACTGAATGCGCAGGCGGAAAGTTTCATTGTCAGGCTGAAAGTTGAAAATAAACGGCTGCGGCCGCGGTCCCGCGCTTTTCTCGTCGCGGCGTTCCCGGCGCGCCTCGTCGCGCGTCAGGCCGCCCTGAATGATGCGCACCAGCGCTTCGGCCATCTTCTTTTCGTTGGGCTGCCGCGCTATTTGCAATAGCAAAGACTTCGAAACGATACCGTGCTCCACGCACTGGCGCCGGATCGCCTCCGGAATAAGCCGCAGCGAAAGCGTCTCCGTAACTGACGACCGCGCCTTGGCAATTTTCCTAGCGATATCGTCATGTGTGTAGGCGAATTGCTCGGCCAGCCGATGCAAGCCATCGGCTTCTTCGAATGCCGTCAGGTCTTTGCGCTGCAAATTCTCGATCAGCGCAAGCTCCAGGGTTTCGGCGTCGTCGGCGATTTTCTCGATGCAGGGCAATTCCTTCAGCCCAGCCTCTCGCGCGGCATGATACCGGCGTTCACCGGAAATGATGTGGTAACTGTCTTCGCGCGGCATGTAGCGGACGAGCAGCGGCTCGAGCACGCCTTTTTCCTTGATGGAATCGGAAAGCTCGCTGATATCGCCGATGAATTTGCGTGGCTGCTCGGGATTAGGACGGATCTTGTCGATGGGGACCATGCGCCCCACGGCCGCGCCGCTGAAGCTCGTCAGCTGCTCGACGTAGTGCGCGTCATGCCGCATCTTCAGTGTGACTGGCAATCCGATCCTCTTCGACACGTTGAATGACCTCCAAGGCAAGCTTTCGGTATTCCTGAGCGCCGGGCGACTTGGGCGCGAAAGTGAGGATGGTCTCTTTGTAGGCGGGACTCTCCTCCAGCCGGACATTTTTCCCGATGCGCGTTTTGAATAACACCGGCCCAAACACGGACCGAATCTGCTCGTGCGTATCGCGCGAAATGTTCGTGCGCTTATCGAAAAGCGTAATTACCACGCCGAGCACTTTGAGCGCCGGATTGGGCCTCGCGCGAATCCGTTCGTACGTCTCCAGCAGGTCGTCGGTCCCTTCGATGGCAAAGTAGGCCGCTTGTATCGGCACAACGAGATGCGTGGACGTCACCATCGCGTTCACGGTCAGGATGCCCAGCGCAGGTGGCGTATCGATGACGATGTATTCGTAATCTTTGAGCAGCGGCGCGAGCGAATCTTTCAGCTTAAAGGGTGCGTCGAATTGCCCGGCAAGCTGCTGTTCCAGCTTGGCCAGCGCCAGCTTGGCTGGAGCGACGAAAAGCAGCGGGTCCTTTGTGGGCTTGACGATGCTCGCCATCTCCGCATGGTGGTCGCCCAGAACGTCAAACATGGAAGTCTGCACGTCCGCGGAATCAAAGAAAGCGATTGTGGCGTTTGCTTGCGGGTCTAAATCGATTAGAAGGGTTTTCTTCTTGCGTTGAGCGATGGCGGCAGCGAGGTTGATGGCGGTGGTAGTCTTACCTACGCCGCCCTTTTGGTTGGCTACAGTCAGGATGGCCGTCATAGAATGCCCTGCTCGCTTCTACGGCAGGGCCCGCGCCTCCCTGGGCCGATGGGCTGCGAATCCTCCCGCCTGGCTCTCAGTTCCGTTTCGCCTTCCCGGCCCAAAACCCTTTGGGTGTCAGCAATCTAACCGCGTGCGAATAGCAACGCAAGCAAAAAATGTCCAAACGATAAACAACAAGTCAGCCAGGGGACCTCTTCGAACGCGTAAAAGACTCAATCCGCCACCGAAGAACCCTCAATTGGAGGGTTCCGCTAGCTCAATCCGTAAACCTAAGGGAAAAGGTGGGGCGCTACGATGCTCACGAATTCGCGCGAAGTGATGACTTTTGTTCTCTTCCAAAATTTTGGGAAATGGCGGACGTTGCCGGTGACGAGATAGTCTGCGCGGGCGGCATCTGCGCACTCAAGAAATATGTTGTCGTTCGGGTCGGTTGTGACCTGAAGACGCTTCCCGGGAACAATCGACCGAGCCCGTCTCTTGATGAGCTGCAATACTTCTTGTCGAATCCCCCGACGGATTTGAAGCTCAGGGCGGGCCAACACGTCGTGATATTCGGTCAATATCGCGGATGAAACGTAGAGGTGAGCTGGTTTGGTAACTGCAAAAATGAGAACCGTTCGTTGCAATCCTTCGGGCTTTAGTGCCGCGGAAATGAGGACGTTAGTATCCAGAAGGAGGCGAAGCGGAATCATCTCCGCTTCGATTTCCTCGCTCGCGTTGCCTGAATAATCCTGTCGATTTGGTTTGAGGTTAGTTTATCCGTGCCCTTGGCTTTAGACTCCTCGCCGATCATTCTGAGGACATCGGGTTCGGGAGCGGCAAGCTTTACATAATCCCGGATGCTCATCAGGACGGCTCGAGGCGTGCCACGCTTCTCGATAACGAGCGAGCGTCGCTCATCTTCTACCTGACGAAGAAGCCTGCCAAAATTCGTCCGCACGCGCAAAGCGGAGACCACAATATTCGATTTCTTTGTTGTTTTGGCCATAGCCGGAACTCGACAGTTCGATTATAGGAACTGTACAGTCCGCGTGCAACGCAATTAGGAGGATTGAAGCTAAGCTAAGAACCTACATTTTGTAGCGGCCGAGGTCGTCGTCGGAGAGCCCTTCGAGCCACTTGCGCAGCTCTTCGCTGGTGGATTTCTCGTTCACCGCACTCGAAATCTTCGAACTCTTCAGCACGGTTTCTTCGACGAAGATGGGGCAATCCACGCGCAACGCCAGCGCCAGCGCATCACTGGGCCGCGAATCGATGGACATGCGCTCGCCATTGCGCTCCACCCAGATCAACGCGTAGAAGGTATCGTCACGAAGTTCGTTCACAACCACTTTCTGCACTTGCACGTTCAGCCCGAACAAAACATTCTTCAGCAGGTCGTGTGTCATCGGCCGGGGAGTCTGAACCTTTTCGATTTCCAGCGCGATGGCATTCGCTTCGTAAACGCCCACCCAGATCGGCAATACCGCGCTGCCGTTGGCATCTTTCAGCACGACGATGGGCATGTTCGTAACGGGATCCATCATCAAGCCGCGAATTTTCATTTCAACTTCCATCGGCTGTCTCCCTCGGCACCTATTCGATGCTCTCCTCGCCCGTCAGGCTATTGGGACCAGCACCCGTTACGCGAACACGAACGTATTCTCCCAGAAGGTCTGTGCGCGACGAAGTAAAATTTAGCATTCGGTTGCTCGATGTGCGACCCGTCCACTGCATTTCCCGCCGAGACGCGCCTTCCACCAACACCTCGAACGCTTGCCCCACGAGATACTGATTCCGTTGTAACTGAATCGCTCGCTGCTTTTCCTGTAGCACCTGCAGCCGGCGCGCCTTTTCGCTTTCCGGTACGGCATCCGGCATGACCGCAGCCGGCGTGTGTGGCCGCGGCGAATATTGAAACGAGAATCCGCCATCGAACTGCGCCGCATCCACGAGACTCAGAGTCTCTGCGAAATCCTGCTCCGTCTCGCCCGGAAAGCCCACGATGATGTCCGTGGTAATACTGATCTGCCTGCGCGCCCGGCGCATCATGCCGATCTTTTCCAGGTACTCTTCCCGCGTATACGTCCGTTGCATCGCCCGCAGCACCCGGGTCGAACCCGACTGCACCGGGAGATGCACGTGCTCGCAGATCGCGGGCGACGCGTCGATCGCCTGCACAATGTCGGGCCCCATATCGCGCGGGTGAGAAGTCATAAACCGCACGCGGCGGATTCCGCGCACTTCGGCCACAGCCAAAAGCAGCTCCGAAAATGTCAGATGCCGATTCGAAGGGTCGCGATAAGAGTTTACAGTTTGTCCCAGGAGCTGAATCTCCGTGTATCCCACGTCCGCAAGCTCGCGCACTTCCCGCACGATGGAATCGCTCGCGCGATTGCGCTCCGGCCCGCGCGTGTACGGCACGATGCAATACGAGCACGCCTTATCGCAGCCCTCGATGATGGTGAGATAGGCCCGAAACGGATGGTCACGCCGCGTCAGTTCCGTCTCAAACGTTTCATCCGTATCGGTCTCGAGTCCTGCCACGCGATTCTCGCCCGCTTCCAAACGCGCCAGCAGCAGCGGCAGCTTGCGATAACTCGCGGACCCGCACACCAGGCTTACCCACGGAGCGCGCTTGAAAATCTGTTCGCCTTCCTGCTGCGCCACGCAGCCGAGCACGCCAATCACTTTGCCGGACTCGCGGCCGAAATTATTTTTAGGATCGAACTCGCCGAGCCGGGAGAAAACTTTGTGCGCGGCCTTTTCGCGGATACTGCACGTATTGTAAAAAACCAGCCGCGCCTCGTCGGGCGAAGTCACCTGCCGATACCCGCGCCGCAGCAGCACGCCCGCCACCTTCTCCGAATCGTGCTCGTTCATCTGGCAGCCGAACGTCTCGATATAAAAAGTGCGGCCGTCCCCCAAGTCGCCCACCGAGGGCGCGGGCAAATTTTCCTTTGCCGATGCTCCAGGAAGCAGCGAAGCGAGAGAAACGTGAATCGGTTCCACCATCTCGCTCGATGTTATCACGTCCATTCGCCATTTCCCGGCTGGCGGTTCATGTACGTGCGTTGAACTGCTGCACATTTCACGCCATCCTAGGTTTTTCGGGTGCCCCTCGATAAGAGCGAAGGCGTTGTCAAGGCACAGTTGTCCTGAGAGACGCGAGACGAATCGAAGGGCTTGCCCTGCTTGCCCTGAGAGGCGTGAGACGAATCGAAGGGCTTGCCCTGAGTCTCGAAGGGATCTGCGAAGGGTCGTTTTTACGCGTGGATCTGGTGCCTAAAGCTCGTCCACGCCCCTCAGCGCCGCATTTCAGAAAGCACGTCGTTCCGAAGGTCGTATATCGTGCGAAAAGTCCCGCCAGGGACGGCACAGATGTAGCCCAGGGCGGAAGCCCTGGGACGACATAGCCGATTAAGCATTAAGCCCCGTTAGGGGCGACACATTAGGTTCTATTCAGGGTTGACACGTTAGGTCGTATGTTGTGCGAAAAGTCCCGCCAGGGACGGCATAAACGTAGCCCAGGGCGGAAGCCCTGGGACGACGCATCCGATTAAGCATTTAAGCCCCGTCAGGGGCGACACGTACCGTTGAGATGCAGGCAGATTTGCGGGCTTCGGGACGCGCGCAGCCTTGGTGTTACCGGAAAGCACGCACGTCGGTGCGGATCAATCCTTGATATTGCGGCAGCGGCTGCAGCGGCACAAGCGCTGACGCCTCCTTCGCCGGTGCGGTAGCGTGCTCGAGGACCACTTCAGAGGGACGCCGTCCCAGGAAATATGTGCCGGCGGCGGCGTCGACCGCGCCGCGTTTGTTCTTGAGCAGCAGATCGAGGTACTTCATCCAAAATAGCGTGCATTTGCAAAACATGCGGATCGCCGTGCGGAAAGCCATGTTTTCCGTGAAACTCAGCAGCAGGTATTGCATGGACCACGCCGTCGCCATGGCCGGCCCGCAGCTCACGCCGCTCGAAATCCTCTCGAATTGCCGGAATTGATATTCGTGCCCACGCATGGTGAACCTGTAAAAATCGTATTCTCCGCCTATGACTTGCTCCATGAAAGCCGTATCGGAGTAAACGATCCCTCCGGGTTTCAGCACACGCAAAATTTCTCCGACGCAGCGCGGATAGTCGTGCAGGTACATCATCAGCGCCTGCGAAATCACGCCGTCGAAAGTCTGATCCGCAAACGGCAGCACGTGCGCGTCGCACACCAGCGTGGTTCGCTCGTCAATCGATAAATCCGACTCCACAAATTCGATTCTCTTGTCGCTCAGCAGTTCGACCATTCCCGCGCCTGCCGTGGCGCCGCCGATGATCAGCACCCTCGGCTTGGGGCTCAGCGCGAATAGCAGTTCGCGAAGCTGCCGGTAACTCCGCCGCGCCGCAAGGTTCAGGCTCAACTTCGGGAGCATCGACCGCATGGCGCGCTTGGCGCGCTCGCCTTTCGTCAACCACCGCGGCCTTTCGTAGCTGCTGATTCGAAATCCGCTTGCCGACTCGTCGATGAGGATGGGAATTCCTGAGATTACGGGATAATCTGCCCCGCAACTTTTGCAAACAAAGGATTCACCGCGCGCCGAGAGCGGCGTTCGGCAGCGAGGGCAAATCAGGCGTTCCTGTAGCGCTGTGGTGATTTTCATCGCTCCGACCTGGGAAATCTGACTCCCGCATCCGACCGGACTTCCCGCTTCCGTTTATCGGAGCTCCGGACGCGCCTAAGCCCAAACACAGCTTCATCGAAGCTACCAGTGCGCATATAGGTCGGAGAATACCGCGAATGGGGTAATTCACCAGCGGCGTATGACTACTGCGAGGAACGGCTAAAAACGAAACATCTTGAGAGATTCTCCAGAAATTCCGTCGCATTCTTGGACATGCTTCTCAAAATCAAACTTCCGTCTCAAGGGTCGCTCTGCACGGGAGTGACTTTCGTCCCCTGTCCCGTAAACTGGAAGTGCAGAAGCCAATCGCTCAAAACGTTCCGGCCCTCCACTTTCGGCGGCTCGAACCTCCATTGCTGCGCCGCATCCAGCGCCAGATGCGCGAAATACTTGCTCGGTCCAGGTGAATCGAGTTCGGCTTCCGTAACGTTCCCTGCGGAATCCACACTGATCCTCACTCCCACACGCACCGTGCCGCGAATCGTATCTTTCGCGCTTTGTGGCACCTCTGGCAGCACTTGTTGCGCCACTTGACCGGGGGTTAAGCCTCGCCTCGACGCCTTGCCGCGCGCCGCGGAAGGAGCCTCCGCCTCTTTTTCAATTGGTCGGGAACTTGCCACACGCGCGCCCTCGCCGCCTCCGCTCGAATCGCTCACCTGGGCAATCGCCGAAGTCGGCCGCGACGCCGGGCCCGTCGACCGCTGCGCCGGCGAATCTGCCTGCGAGCTGGCTGCTCCGTCTCTGAAGAGCCGGGGGCCCACAAAAATCGCGACGATCACGAGCACAATTGCCACCGCTATATACGCTCCCGCATTCGACCGGCGTTGGTAAGGGAAGTCCCGCGGCCCGGCAATCGCTTTCTGCTGTGGGACGGCCTGAGGCCCAGCTACGGACCTGGACGGCACTGGTGTTGGCCGCACATCCGGCTTCGAAAGTCGAGCTGTGCTCGCCGGAATCGGAACCCCCAGTCGCCCCGCAATGTCCGCCAGGCTCCAACGGCTTCCTGGATCGCGTTGCAGGCAATGACGTGCAATATCGCCAAATGGCGTGGGGACGTTCGTCACTATGGGCTCTCCGCTTGCGTCTTGCTCAGGCAAGCGCTGCGTGAGCGCCATCACCACCAGCATTCCCAATGACCAGATATCGCTGGCCGCCGAATTTTCCCCTCGCGCAACTTCCGGCGCGTCGTACTCGCTACTTTGCCCGGCTGGGCCACGCTGCTCCCCAATCCGCGAAATCCCGTCGCTCGAAAGCTTCAATTGATCGCCGGTGGCCAAAATATTCGCCGGCTTCAAATGGCCATGAACGAAACCCTTGCTGTGGAGGTACGCAAGGGCATCCACAGTGGGTCCCAGCATATCCCGAACCTCCGCAGCCTCGAGCGCTCGCTTCGGCAGAAACTGCGAAAGATTTTCGTCCGCGTACTCCATCACCACAAAGAGCAGTTCCCTATCGTCGATCGTCGTGCGTCCAGCCTGGAGAATCTGCAAAAGGTGGGAGTGGGATAACTCGCGCGCAGACTGTAGCAGTGCGAGTCTGGACTCCGCCATTGCCGGATCCCACCTGCCAATGGGGATCAGCTTCACGGCGGCTTTCAGCGATTCAGGCCCATGCTGCGTCAGGAAGACGCCGGCCTCTTCGGAGCCGCCCAGATACTCTCCGAGGCGAAACTCCTTGTTAATAACGCGGCCTTCCAACTCCTTCCAGGCCTCTGGCATGCGGTTTCCTCTCTCTGGCCGGGGTTGCGTTATTCTACCTGACCGCCCGTTTCCCGCCACCCAGAGAAATTACCCTTTGTCGCATCTGACATATCCCGCCCCCCACTGCCGCACGATTGACCAACCTCCCGTTTACGTCATACGATCTCGGGTCTAGTCCAGCGCAAACTCAACCACCAAGAGGAGGAAGCATGCCCGGAGTCAAGATCGTCGTCCTTTATCCCCGCCCCAAGGATGTAGACGCTTTCGAAAAGGTCTATCAGCAAGAGCACGTGCCTATGGCCGTCAAGAACTTTCCAGGTAAAACCAAGCTTGTAGCTACGAAGGTTCTGGACTCGCCCCAAGGGACTCCGCAGTTTTACCGCGCGGCCGAGATTCACTTCTCTTCCCGGGAAGCCTTGGACGCCTCGACTGCAACTCCAGGCTCCAAAGAGACCATCGCTCACGCTGTTAAAATCTCCTCCGGCGGCCCGCCCGTATTCTTGATCGCCGAAGAGGAAACCTTCACTTTCGCCCAATCCGCCGTCGTCTAACCGTTGCTTTCGGTCTCACCGGGATTGGACTTTTCGTCTGATCCCGGTGAGCAGCAGGATCTCGCCTTGACCTGGCTTGCACCGGCCTCAAACGAGTTAAGTCTGCAGCTTTACTCATCCGTATAATCCATCTAGACTATACATCTAGATGGAAGGAGGTCTTCCTTTGAATTCCATAGGCCTGTTTGAAGCTAAGCAGAAATTGTCAGAACTCGTAGATCGCGCTCGTAAAGGTGAAAAGATCGGTATCACCCGGCGTGGAAAACTAGCCGCCGTGCTCACTCCAGTCCCGGCCCAAGCCACTGTGAAGGAGATCTTCAAAGACATCGAAGCGATTCGCAAACGCGCCCGGCCTCGGCGACGTCTGAAAATCAAGGACCTAATCGAGGAGGGCCGTATTTGAGCGGCTTCGTGCTCGATGCCTCGGTAGCCCTCCGATGGTTCCTGGATAATCCCCTCCCGTCCTATGCTAAACACGTGCAGCAGCTTCTTATCAAAGGTCAACGGGCGGTCGTTCCAGCTCTGTGGCACCTGGAAATGAGTAATGGATTAGCTGTCGCCGAACGCCGCTCGATCCTCGCCGGCACCGACGTCGAAGACGCTCTTTTGCACCTTGAGCAACTCGTGGGGCGTGCGATTGACACGGATAGCGCGCTCATTTCGGTCCGCCAGTGTTTGTCAACGGCACGTGCTTTTCAGCTTTCGGCGTACGACGCGGTTTATTTGGATCTTGCCCGGCGCGCGAAATTGCCCCTCGCGTCACTCGATGAACGACTCCGCTCCGCGGCAAAACCTACAGGAGTCCCACTGGTTCGCTGACAAATCGGAAGTGGTATAAGCGCGAGCAGCGCTCACGGGCTGCAAGAAAGTCGCGCGTGTTGGGGTGCTGGCAAGGAATCTGCTTTTCTTGACGCCACGCCAGCTATATAGTCCGGCACACATTCCGGACTGAGGAGGAAACCATGCGCGAAAGAAAAGCGATCGACCGCCGTTCCTTCATCTCGTACAGCACGCTCGCCGCTACCGGCCTTCTGCTCGATCAACGATGGCTTCGCGCCGCCGATGCCGCCCCAAGCCCGGTTGTCTCCACTTCATCAGGGAAAATTCGCGGCGCCACCGCCAACAAGGTCCACAGTTTCAAAGGAATCCCTTACGGCGCACCAACCGACGGCGCGCGCCGCTTTCTTCCTGCGGTTCCTCCAGAACCCTGGACCGCCGTCCGCGACGTCCTCGATTTCGGCCATCGCTGCCCACAGGCTCCTTCGACGCTCATCCCCGAAGTCGCCGCCACCGACCGCCACGAGCCCGCGGGCGAAGACTGCCTCGTCCTGAACGTCTGGACTACGGGACTCAGCGACGGCGCCAAGCGCCCCGTCATGGTATGGCTGCACGGCGGCGCTTATAGCAATGCCTCCGGCAGCCAGATCGGTTTCGACGGCACCAATCTTGCGCGCAAGCACGATGTGGTCGCGGTCACGCTCAACCATCGCCTCAACGTGTTCGGCTTCACTTATCTTGCCGAACTCGGAGGCGAAAAATATGCGGATTCCGGTAACGTCGGAATGCGCGACATCGTCCTCGCGCTGCAATGGGTCCGCGACAACATCGCCTCGTTCGGCGGCGATCCCGGCAACGTAACAATCTTCGGCCAATCCGGCGGAGGCGGAAAAGTCGGCACGCTGCTCGCCATGCCCGCAGCCAAAGGCTTGTTTCATCGCGCCATTGCCGAAAGTGGCGCCGGACTTTCCGGCGTTCCCCACGATGAGGCCACAAAGTCGGCGGAGCTTTTTCTCGCCAAGCTTAACCTCAAACCTTCCGACATCGATCAACTGCAAAAGCTGCCTACCGAGCAGTTGGTGAACGCCTTTATCGCTTCGCGCAATTCCTTGCGCCTCGAACCCGTCGTGGACGGGCGCTCTCTGCCGTCGAGGCCTTACACTTCCGGCCCGCAGCTCTCCGCCAAAGTTCCTTTGCTGACCGGTTCGGTCGAAACCGAAGTTACATTCTTCCCCAATCAGCAGATGGATCCCATTGACGATTCCGACTTGCATGCTCGCGTCAAGCAGATCACTCACGCCTCCGATGCCGACGTGGACTCGCTGATCGGCGTATACCGCAAAGTCCGGCCCGGCGTCAGCAACATCGATCTGTATCTCATCATGGCTTCCGAGAATTTTCAGTCGGAAACCATGGCGCAGGCCGAATTCAAGGCCGATGCCCATCAGGCGCCGGTGTATATGTATTTCTTCAATTGGAGATCGCCCGTTCGCGACGGCAAACTGAAGGCCTTCCACACCGTGGAGATTCCCTTCGTCTTCGATAACGTGGAGTTAACCCCGTCGATGGTTGGCACCGGGCCCGAGCTGCAGCCTATGGCAGACAAAATCAGCGCTGCCTGGGTGGCCTTCGCGCGCGCCGGCAACCCCAATCACAAAGGCATTCCGAATTGGCCCGCGTTCAACACTTCCGAACGCGCCACTATGATCCTCAACACGGAATGTAAAGTGGTGAACGATCCCTACGGCGAGGAGCGCCGCGCCCTGGCCTCCTTCCGCCCAAAAACCTGACGGGAGCGCGCAACTAGCGCAGCGTTGTCATTCTGAGCGAAGCGTCCCGATTCTTTTGCCTTGGAAAATCGTGTCCTCACGATTTCCGTCGGGACGCGCAGTCGAAGAATCCCTCTTCGTATCGATTACTAAAGAGCTGTCATTCCGAGGATCGCAGTCGGCTCAGGAGGTCTCTTTGTGGGTCGCGGCTTTTTATGGTGAGCGCAGCGAATCCACAGCCGCGACATATGAGACGACGACAACCGAGGGCTAGCCCCTGAGGCCCGTCCGCGCACAGCAACCTGCTGCATCAGCCCGCCGGCGTCGGCCGCGCCTCGATCGGCGCGGACACCGGCGTCGGCGCCTTCGGCATGATCACCCAAGCCACAAGGTATGCGACGATTCCGCCCACGATTCCGCCCGGAACCACCGCGAGCACCGCCCAGAACAGCCGCACAATTGTGGAATCCACACCAAGGTATTCGGCCAGCCCCCCGCACACTCCCGCGATCTTCGAATCCTTTGCCGAGCGCATCAATCGTCGATGCGAAAACATCGGTCGCATTCGCGCTCCGCAGTAGGAGCAAAAATTCGAGCGCTCATCGATTTCCCTGTGGCACTCTGCGCAGTTCATAATCTCCTCCTAATCGTTGCCCACCGCCCCATAAATTATCCTGCAAATTTCCCCTTGCGGCGCGAATTTTATGCCGCAACCTATGTAGCTCGCCTGACGCTCGCGGTACAGTCGTATACCCATTTGGCACAAAACTTTGTAAATTCTTTCTTGCGATTGGCTTGCGAAGGTCTGGCTGTAGTAAAATCTCGCCCGGCTCAGGTTAGGGACCTGTGCTCATATAGGGACCCTCTTCAGGCTTTAACATAGGGCCCTCTTCAGTTCTAGATTTGGGGTGGAATTCGGGGAAATCTTCTCTTCATTGATTTCGAATTTAATTAACCGGAGGTGTGCGTTATGAAGTTCTCTGTTTTCTCGGCTCGCAGATCTTCTTCCCTCTCGTTGCGCGCTGCGATTGGGGTGATATCTCTGGGCCTTGCAGTTCTTCTGGGGAATTCGCAGTTATTCGCGCAAGGCAGCGCCGGCCGCATCCTCGGCTCGGTCACAGACCAAACCGGCGGCGCCGTCGTTGGCGCTGCCGTAACGATTGTCGATACGCAAAGAAATCTCACCCGCACGGTAACCACAGACAGTGCTGGTGAATATAACGTGCCCAACCTTTTGCCCAGTATGTATACGGTCCGGGCAGCCTTTCAAGGCTTTAAGACGGCCGAGCGCTCCGGCGTCACGCTCGAAGTCAATCAGGACCTGCGCGTCGATCTCACTTTGCAGCCCGGCGAACAAACCGAAAAAGTCATCGTAACCGGCGAACTTCCGCTCGTTGAAACAACCAATGCCGTCGTGGGCGGAACAATTCAAAACACGGTCATCAATGACCTGCCGCTCAACGGCCGCAACTTCACCAATCTCCTTGTTCTGCGCCCCGGCACGGTCAAGTATGCGGGCGGCTCAGGCTGGACTCAGAGCACGAACGGGCTCCGTCCTCACGACCAGAACTATCAGGTCGATGGCATCGATAGCAACGATCCCTGGATGGCCCAGAGCGTCATGAACGCGGTCATGGCCGCAGGTGACGCTGGCACCATGCTTCCAATTGACGCCATCGATGAGTTCCGCACCGAACAGAATCCTGAAGCGCAATACGGCTGGAAGCCCGGCGGCGTCATCAATGTCGGCGTAAAATCCGGCACGAATAACATCCACGGTACGGCCTACGCCTATGGCCGCGACAACTCCTTCGACGCTCGCTCGTTTTTCAATCCTGCGCCGGTTAACGGCGTCTGTGCGTTCGGCCCGCTCGCCGCTTGCGATCAGGCCGCGCTGAACCTCGAGCAGTTCGGCGCCAGTGTCGGTGGCCCGATCGTCAAGGACAAGCTTTTTTATTTTGCGAATTACGAGCAGCAGCAATACACCAATGGAAATCCAACTCCTCACCTCGTTCCGGTCACGACGGGAGCGGGTGCGCTTGATCCTTCGAACGGGCTCATCGGCGCCTGTCTCGCAGCAGGAGCGAAGCTTGCTCCGCTCAGTGCTCAACTGGCTGGCCTCAGCCCCACCTGCACGCCCCTTGCAAACTTCCCCGGGTTCTTCCCCGCCGCGTCGGGTGCCGCCGGAAACCCTGCAAGTCTGGTTACCACACTCAATAGCACCACCACGATCCATTCCGGCATCGCCAAAGTCGACTACCATGTTAACGCCAAGAACAATATCGACGCTTCTTACTTCATCAGCCCGGGCAGCGGAATATTTGTCGACGGTCCTACGGTCCAGATCGCCAATCAGTGGCTGACCAACCAATATGCCCGCTCGCAAGTGTTCAGCGGCACTTGGACCTTCACGCCGAGCTCCGCTTGGGTCAACGAATTTCGGGGTGGATACTCCCACTATTACCAGACCTTCCTGAGCAATGATTACACCCAGAATCCTGCGAACTACACCTTCAACGGCGCGACTTATAACATCTTCACCGGCCAAACCGATATCGGCAGTACCAGCAGCCCCGCTTTTGGCGGACTGCCTCAGATTCAACTGCGTGGTTATCAAATGGAGTTTGGCCTCAATTGGCCCAAATACGTAGGGCCCGATGGCGTGCTCAACCTCATCGACCATGTGTCGTATTTGCGCGGCAAGCACTCCTTCATGTTTGGTGCGGAATTTCTGGATAACACGAGCACCAACGCTGTCACCCAATACGCCAAAGGCCAGGTTGTCTTCAAGGGACTCGACAACTTCTTCACAGGCAACGTCTTCCAGGGCCACTTTGCCGCCGGCAATTTCGCCGATTGGCAGCGTCACTTGAGCGCTCAGGGATACGCCGTCTTCCTTCAGGATAGCTGGCACGTGACGCCCAGAATCACCTTCAACTGGGGTGTCCGGTATGAGCTCGATACCGTCATGAAAGACAAAAACAACCTGCTGGGCAACTTCGATCCCGCGGCGGGCCTCGTTCAGGTCGGACAACAAATCAGCTCGCCCTACAACGGCGACCACAATAACTTTGCCCCTCGGCTCGGCTTGGCTTGGGACATCTTCGGCAATGGAAAGACGGTCCTCCGCGCCAGCGGCGACATCATGTACGAGCAATTCAGCTTCGATACGATGAACGCACTGGGCAATCTCCTCGGCTCTCGCACGGTCCCGACCGGCGCGACTTACGCTTTTACGGATCCCGCCACCGGCGCTCCTGTAATTACCCAAGGCACCGGCACCATCAAGGTCGGAGCGGTCACATACGGCCCTGGACCTTCCACACTCGGACCCGGCGGCACTTGGTCTGCTAACGGCCCGACCACTCCTCTCTTCAACCCCACGCCAGCCTGCGGCGATGGCACGGTTACGCTTCCCAATGGTGAGGTGCCGGTGCCCTGCGAAATCGAAGGCATCGCACGCAATCTCCGCAGCCCCTACGTCACCATGTGGACGCTCGATCTGCAGAGGGCCATCAGTGCCAATCTTTCTCTCGATGTGGCTTACGTCGGCAATCATGGCAGCAAGCTGCTTGGTCTGACCGACCTGAACCAGCCGCCTGTTGGAGCTGGGTGGACACCCGCAGCCGTTGCCTCTTGCCTGGCAAGTGCTTCGGCCTGCGCGCCGGATACAGCCGCCGAGGTCGCTGCCTCCCCATATGGCACGAAGTTTCCATACTTGAGCTACATCGACTGGCTCTCTAACCTCGGCAAATCTAGCTACAACGCTTTGCAGGTAACCTTAACCCAGAGAAACTCGCATGGGTTGTCGTTCATCGCCGGGTACACTTACTCGCACGCTCTGGATATGTCCTCGGATAACTGGGGCGCCGGTTTCGTCAGCCCCATCAACGCTGCCACTGTCGGGAATCTCTACGGCAACAGCCTGTTTGATATCACCCATAACTTCACCTTCTCCACCACCTATCAGCTGCCCGGACGAAAGGGTGCGGCGCAGATGCTCCAAGGATGGTCGCTCAATTCCGTCGTGACCCTCCAAAGCGGCATGCCCTGGGGAGTGAATGATTTCAGCACCGACTTCAGCGGTACGAACGAAATCGGCGCTTCCGCAACCGAAGGTGAGTGGTGGAACTTCTACGGCAATCCCAAGGACTTCCAGAGCACGCGAGCATTCCTTAGTACGAATGGAGGAACCGGAGGCATTCCCTACTTCGCCGGAACTTCCAACGCCGCCTGCCTGGCCAAAGCCACTGCGAACGGACCATTAGCCGTAGCGTCCCTGACAAACCTCGGCTGCTACGCCAATGGCAATTCGATCCTCATTCCGCCGGCCTATGGCACACTTGGCAACTCCGGCCGCAACAACTTCCGCGGGTTCCCCTTCTACGAATGGGACCTCTCGGTCACCAAGGAATTTAAGTTCCGCGAACGGCTCACCGCGCAGTTCCGTGCGGAAGCCTTCAACATTCTCAACCGCGTCAACTTCTCCAACGTTTTCGGCGGTCCCGGTGGCGACAACACCTACACCGATCCCACGGCGGGCGCGGGCGCATCCTTCGGCTTCCGGCCGCAGACGCCGGACATCACCAGCTCCAACCCGACCCTCGGACAGGGCGGACCGCGAGCGTTGCAGCTCGGCTTGAGGCTGATCTTCTAACCGAAACTCAACCTGCCGCTCAGCGGCAGCAACAACAAAAAGGGCCGGAGTCAATCTCGACTCCGGCCCTTTTCTTTTGCTCTCGTGGCACAGCCATTCTTGACTGTGCATCTCCGTGTGCGACTTTCCCCGGATCTGGCCGCCTCCACAAAACTAAAGTTGTCATCCCGAGGAAGTTTGCCCGCATGTCCCCATGCGAGCAAATGACGATGGATTTACGTGTTGGTCCTGCGTCTTCCGGGTGCCCCGCCTCTTGCCCTGCCTGCCCTTAGTGGCGCGAGCGATCGAAGGGAGCCCATGAAGGTCGTCTTTACGTGCGCGCTCCCTCCGTCGGCTTCTTCCTTACATCGCGCCTTACTTCGAGTCCCCTGATCACGGAATCAGCAGCAGCTTCCCCGTTGTCTTGCGCGCCTCCAGATCCCGTTGCGCCTGTGCCGCCTCGCTTAGCTTGTATACGTACTCGATGCGCAGCTTCAGCTTCCCTCCCGCAATCTGCTCGAACACGTCGCGCGACCTTTGTTCGAGTTCCTCGCGCGAAGCGACGTAATGCGCCAGCGACGGCCGCGTCAGAAATATCGATCCCTTCTGAGACAGCAGAATCGGATCAAACGGCGGAACGGGTCCACTGGCCGCGCCAAAGAGGGCCAGATAACCGCGTGGCCGCAGCAGGTTCAGATCCTTGTCGAACGTCGTCTTTCCCACTCCGTCGTATATGACGTGCACGCCCTTCCCGTCGGTCAGGCGTTTGGTTTCCGCCTCGAAATCCTGCCGCGTATAGACGATCACATCGTCTGCGCCCGCCTCACGCGCCAATTTCGCTTTTTCGTCCGTGCCCACCGTGGCAATCACGCGCGCGCCAATCTGCTTCGCCATCTGCACCAGCAGCAGCCCTACTCCGCCTGCCGCCGCATGAACTAGCGCAACTTCGCCCTTCTTCAGTGGATATGTGCTGCGCACTAGATATTGCGCCGTCATTCCTTGCAGCATTGCCGCGGCCGCCTGCTGATCGCTCACTCCCTCTGGCACGCGCACGGCACGATCCGCGGGAATGGCCGCGTATTCCGCATACGAACCCAGAACCATGCAGTAGGCTACGCGATCTCCCGGTTTCCATGACTTCACCTCGCTGCCGACCGCATGCACCGTCCCCGCCGCCTCCGACCCAACCACGAACGGCGTTGAAACGGGATAACGTCCCTCGCGGTAATAGACGTCAATGAAGTTGATGCCGACAGCCGATATCTTCAGCACAATTTCGTTTACCTTCGGCTGCGGAATAGGAAGATCAACCAGCGTTAGAACCTCAGCGCCGCCTTGCCGCGGCACCTGAATCGCTTTCATAGTTAGGAGCAGTCTCCTCTTGGGAATTGCGCGGCGCGTCTCTTAGCCGCCGCGGACGCAGCAAATATTTTGAGCGCGCTAATATACACCGACTGGCCGGCCGCCGCATCCTCTTCGGTTTCAAGGGCCGCGGATTTTGATCTTTCCTTCTCGATGTCGTCATCCATTTTTCCGCTACTGTAAATGGTGGTTCAGTAAACCCTTGGGGCGCGATGGTTTTCTCGGCTAAGTGCCGTGCCGCACCCGTCGTTTCTACGGGTGGGTCCTTGCCTATGCCGACCACCCCGCCGCGCGGTCCTCCGTCCTCCCCGATTCGTCATTCCGTCGTGAGCGCCGTATTTGCGCTTGGCCTTTTTTGCCGAATACATCGGTGACCGTGGCGCATTGTCCTTGCTGGTGCAGGATGGCGTGTACCTGGTTCTTCAAGGCCGCGCGATGCTGTCCCAGCGAGATGCGCAGCCGTACACGCTGTCTTCGCTCGCGCGTCTCCCATCCGCTCTCCAGGCTTCCGGCAGCAGATTGCAGCGCAGCAGGTGCGCCAGCGTCGCCGAATCCACGCGATCGTTCTTCAGCTTGGCCGCGGCGATGGCCTTTACCCGCTGCGGATGCACCAGGCGAATCGCACGCACTTCGGTTTCGATGGCGCTCTGAAACGCCGGCCAGAAACTACAAGCTTCCACGGCCACTTCCCGCGGCGACGGCAAACTCCGCAGCCACTTCCGCAGCGGCTCCGGGTCGTTGGGCGCCGCGCCCGATTTCAAACAGCGGCCCGTTGCATCGAGTGCGGTCATGTAACAAAATCGCTGGTGAAGGTCCACTCCTACGTGGATCATCGCGTGCCTCCTTCAGGATCTGTGCTTCGAGCACGAATCGTACCCTTGGAGGCACGCCTGTTTTCATCACATCTGCGCGCAGTGGCCGCGCTCTCTCTTCGGACCAGCAATTGGTCCGGCGTCCTCCTCCACTCGAATTAATGGTCGATAGAACTTAGTTGTCATCACGAGGAGGGCATGCAGCACGCCTGTTCCAGGCGTGCTGCATGAAGCGACGAGGGATCTGCTTTCTCTCTCGCCATTTTTGCAGCTCAGCTCATTCCAATGGCCATTCTCGTCCGAGAGATCTGCCTTTTCTTACGCATTTTGTAGCTCAGGTCATCCCGACGATTTCTGTCGGATGACCTGAGGCTTTTGACTCTCTCGTTGTCATTCTCAGCGGAGCGTCTCTACGCACTTATTCGCGGAAATCGTGCTTCCACGATTTCCGCTCGAGACGCGGAGTCGAAGAATCTCTCATGGCTAATCCCTCCTACATTTCGCTGCATGTCAGATTCTAGCGGTAGCCGAACCGGTAGCCTTAGGGGGTCAGAGCTTTAGCTCCGACATTCAGTACCGCGACTCATGGGGCTTAGCCCCTGAAGTCCAACTTCCTTCTCCTGAATTTTCAAATCGCCGCCTTCCGCAATCGCAACGCATTTGTGATCACCGAAACCGAACTGAAGCTCATCGCCGCCGCCGCGATCATCGGACTCAGCAAAAGCCCAAAGAACGGGTAGAGGGCTCCTGCCGCAATCGGCACGCCAATAGCGTTGTAGACGAAAGCCCAGAAAAGATTCTGTTTGATGTTGCGCATGGTCGCGCGGCTCAGCAGCCGCGCCCGAACAATCCCCCGCAGATCTCCCTTGACCAATGTCACGCCCGCGCTCTCCATCGCCACGTCGGTGCCGGTCCCCATGGCAATCCCGACGTGCGCCTGGGCGAGCGCGGGCGCGTCGTTGATTCCGTCCCCCGCCATGGCTACGAAGCACCCTTCGCCTTGCAGGCGTTTCACGGTGGCAGCTTTGTCTTGGGGCAACACTTCAGCGATCACTTCATCGATTCCCAGTCTGCGTCCCACAGCCTCCGCTGTCGTTCGGCTGTCTCCAGTCAACATCACCACGCGGATGCCATCCCTGTGGAGCTGTTCGATTGCCTCCGGCGTGCTCTGCTTGATCGGGTCCGCCACCCCAAGCAATCCGGCAACTTCGCCGTTCACGACCACAAACATCACCGTCTGCCCATCGCCGCGTAACGCCTCCGCGCACTCCGCCACAGCGCCGGCATCGATGCCTAGACCATCTAGAAGCTTGCGATTGCCCAGCACAACCTGAAAGCCGTCCACACGCCCGCGCACCCCTTGTCCCGTCATCGATTCGAATCCATCGGCAGATCCGAGCGCGATTCCTCGTTCCTCCGCGCCCTTCACAATTGCAGACGCCAAAGAGTGCTCGCTGCCACGCTCGAGTGTAGCCGCAAGCCGCAAGAGCTCTCGCCATACAAAACGATCGGTCGGCTCGATGGTTACCAGTTTCGGCTTGCCTTCCGTGAGCGTCCCCGTCTTGTCCACGACAAGCGTGTCCACTTTGCGCATTAGTTCAATCGCTTCGGCGTTCTTGAAAAGAACGCCTGCCGTCGCGCCGCGCCCCATGGCGACCATGATCGACATCGGCGTAGCCAGCCCCAGCGCGCACGGACACGCAATGATCAGAACTGCCACGGCGTTCACAAGACCATGCGCGAGCCGAGGCGCCGGCCCCCATAGCCCCCAGATCACGAACGTCAAAACCGCTGCGCCAACCACGATGGGAACGAAGTATCCCGAAACCTGATCGGCCAGCTTCTGGATAGGCGCCCGGCTCCGCTGCGCTTCCGCGACCATGCGCACGATTTGGGCCAGCAGCGTTTCGCTGCCAACGCGTTCGGCGCGCATGATCAGCGACCCCGTGCCATTCACCGTCGCGCCCGTCACCCGATCGCCTTTCTGCTTCTCCACAGGTATCGGTTCGCCCGTGATCATGGATTCGTCTACGCTGCTCTTCCCTTCCAGAACGATTCCGTCCACCGGAATCTTTTCTCCTGGCCTCACGCGCAGCCGGTCACCTGGTATCACTTGCTCCAGCGGCACATCCTTTTCCGAGCCGTCTTCTCCCACCAGGCGCGCCGTCTTCGGAGCCAGGCCGAGCAGCGCCCGAATCGCCGCCCCCGTTCGGCTCCGTGCCCGCAGCTCCATTACTTGACCCAAAAGGACGAGCGTCGTGATAACCGCGGCAGCCTCGAAATAAACTCCCACCTGCCCCGAAGCGTCTCGAAACGATGCCGGAAAAATTCCGGGAGCTAGAGCCGCAACAACGCTGTATCCATACGCTACCGCCACGCCCAGGCCGATCAGCGTAAACATGTTCAAGCTGCGATTGATAATCGACTGCCAGCCGCGAACAAAAAACGGCCAGCCGCCCCACAGAACAACTGGCGTCGCCAGAATCAACTCAACCCACGTGAGGGCGCGCACCGAAATCAGCTTCTCCAGTGGTGCGCCCGGCAAATACGCCCCCATAGCGGCGAGCAGGATCGGCGCCGTCAGCGCAACGCTCACCCAGAAGTGCTGCGTCATGCTCGTCAGCTCCGGGTTCTCCTGCTCTTCGGCGGTTACGACGCGCGGCTCGAGCGCCATCCCGCAAATCGGGCAAGAGCCGGGCTCCGGCCGCACGATTTGCGGATGCATTGGGCACACATATTCGGTTTTGGTCGATGGACCAGCGGGGACCGCTGGCTCCAGTGCCATTCCGCACTTCGGACAAGCCCCCGGCTCATCCTCGTGTACTTCGGGGTCCATCGGACAGATGTAATCCGCCACGGCGGCTTTCGAATCTGCAGGAGCGGCTGCGCTGGCGCCCGCAGCAGCAGGCGCCGCGCTCGGATGCATCGGAACAGTTTTGCTGACCGGCGCTGCGGGTGCGGCTGCCGGCGCGATCATGGTCAGCATCGGTCCAGAAGCCGCTGGCCGCGGCTTCAGGTATTGCTCCGGCGCAGCTTCAAATTTCTTCGCGCATCCTGCGCAGCAGAAAAAATAGCTCTTCCCGCCGTGCTCAGCCTTGGCTCGCGCAGAAGCAGGGTCCACCTGCATGCCGCAGACCGGATCTCGCTCCATCACTTTTTGCTCAGCCATTTTCTCCGCAGCCCCAACCTACCTTCCACTAGCTGAGCACGACTATATCGCGAACGCGCATGGCTATATAGATGACGCGATGATTCGCGACGCTTCATATCTCTGATGAAACCGTCCTCCGGCAACTCATATCCACAGAGTTGCTATAATCCACCCATGACCCTCGTCGAAGTAACCTACGAATTGCAAAGCCCGCTTCATCCCGAGCAGCTCCGCACCCTCGGTCTATTCGCCAACACCTACGGCCTGCGCCGCTTTCGCGTCGACGAACAAACCAATCGCCTCTCTTTCGAGTACGACGCCTCGCGCCTGAAGGAATCCGAAGTCGCGCACGTCTTGCGTATGGCGCGAATCCCCGTCCAGCGCCGCGTCTGACATTTCTCAAATTAAAAATGATTTGAAGATGAGACTCGCCCGGCGAGTTTGTTGAGCGAGCAATCGATGAAGGTAAACCGCGATGGCGACGTTAACAGGGTGTTTCCCCACATTTTGCCGCCGCCATCGCTAAACGAAAATCAGAAAAGCCGTTGACTCGGCTTATTTCGCTTTGCCGCCTTTGGCCGCTTTCTTGGTTGCCTTTTTCTTGGCCATCGCGCCTCCTTTCCCCGAGGATGAAACCCTCAACGCGCGAAGACGGTTGATGCTGCCCACAAAATTTAACCGGCGCCATCATTCGTCGATTCGCGCTACTCCGCGAACCTTACCACAGGTTGCGCGCCGATTCTCACATAACTGTGCGAATGATCGCACTTCGACTCTTCGCAGATGCCGCCATCCACGTTCATCTCTTCTCAAAGTCTTTGACAACGTGAGGGCGTCTGCATATGTTTAGCATCAAAATCAACAACCGAAGGGAAGGCTGGCGATGAAACACAGATTCGTATTCAGTTTTGTTGCTTCTTTCGTTCTCTTGGTCGCTTCCGCGCCGCTATCGGCGCACCACGGCAATGCTGCCTACGACGCGACCAAAGAAGTCACCGTGATGGGAGTTGTCACCGAATGGATCGTCGCCAACCCGCATAGCCTTCTGAAATTTGACGTGACGGACGATAAGGGAAACGTCGCGCATTGGATCGTCGAAAGCGGCGCTGCAAGTGTGAACCAGGCGCGCGGCGGGCGTCTCACCAAAAACTTGCTAAAGCCGGGAGACAAGGTCACTGTCACGATGATGGTAGCCAAAAATGGCCAACCCGTCGGGCGCATCCATCAACTCGTGCTGCCAGACGGTCGATTGATGGTTAACGATCTCCCGTAATCAGCCTTAAATACGGAGGCTCCCCAAATGCAGAACTTCTTAGCCAGAGCGATGATAATTGTTCCCGCCTTGATGGTGTCATCGTTTGCGCTCGCCCAGGCGCCTCCGCAGTCAAGCGACACCAAACAGCACAAGGGACTCCCTCCCATCTGCCAGGGAGAAGCCAATCGGTTCAACTGCGCCTCAGCCAAAGTCGAGGGTACCGAGGATGCACCCGCTGTCGATTCCTGGGGCCGGCCCGTAACTCCGCCTGCAAAAGTTCAAAAATCAGCGCCAGCCCCGCGGCGTGACATTTCCGGCACATGGCAGGTGGACGGCGCCGACGAATTTGGATTCCGGATCATCGGCGTATTTGGAGCCGGAGCGATGCCGTCCGATGGGTATCCCGAACATGAACCGCCTTACACCAAACAGGGACTGGAAGCCTATCACCGCAATAAGCCGGTATTCGGAATGACCGCGGTTCCTGCGGCGCAAACAAACGACCCTCTCGACAAGTTTTGCGATCCGCCCGGCTTTCCCCGTGACGATCTCCATAGATTGGACTCAATAGAGCTGCTTCAAACGCCCGCTCAGGTGGTCGTCTTGTATCCGCGCGACAAGCATTGGCGCGTAATCTGGGCCGATGGCCGGGAACTTCCCAAGGACCCCGATCCCACATGGGACGGCTACTCCGCCGGCAAGTGGGTGGACGACACCACGTTTGTCGTGCAGACGAATGGCACAGATGAGAGGACTTGGCTTGATAACGCCGGCCGCCCGCATAGCGACGATCTGCGCGTCGAGGAGCGATTCCACCGCGTCGACCACGACCACATGCAGCTGACGGTGACGCTTGATGATCCGAAGATGTATACCAAGCCCTGGGTGGCACTGGATAAACAGGCTTTTAGATTGATGCCACCGGATTTCACCCTGAACGAGACGCGCTGCTCGCCGTCAGAACTGGCGAATTACGACAGCCTCGTCTCCACCCCCATCGTCAAATAACGCTTCATCTCGAATCGATGATAAGGCTGTCATCCCGAGTCCGGCCGCAGGCGGGACGAGGGATCTGCTTTTGCCTTTTCGGGTGCCCCATACTGCTTGCCCTGAGCTGCGAAGGGTCGTTTTTAAGTGTGGGTCCTGCTGTAGGGTGTCATCCTCAGCGAAGTGGTCGCGCGGCCACGAATTCGAAGCGCGTATTTTTGCCGCCGATGCCTTTCGGCGAATCCCTCCGCGTTTTCGCAAACGCTGTCATCACGAGGAGCGAAGCGACATGCGGGGTCCCCAACGAGACGCGGGTTCTGCGCTCGTTGGGGTGCAGGCGAGGGATCTGCTTTTGTTTTTTCGGGTGCCCCACACGTCGTTTTTACGTGTGGGTTCTGCTGTAGGGTGTCATCCTCAGCGAAGTGGTCGCGCGGCCACGAAGTCGAGGCGCGTATTTTTGCCGCCGACGCCTTTCGGCGAATCCCTCTGCGGGCTTTTGCGATAGTCCCTTGACATTGCGAACGACGAAGCATAGTGTCCCACGAGTTTTTGTCGGCCCCTCCCAGGTTCCCTTTTTTAGGCCAAGCAGTACACCACATTCAGCTTTGAGGAGACACTCGTGAAGCGAACTCTGAAAGTCATCGTTGTCGTGTCATTGATGATGCTTTCCTCCGGCATGCTACTGGCCCAGGAAAATCCCTTCATCGGCACCTGGAAATTGAATCTTGCCAAATCGAAATTTACCGGCCTCCCGGCAATGAAAAACGAGACGCGAACTGTGGCTGCGCAAGGTAACGGTTTGAAAGTTAGCTTCGACGGAACCGCCGGAGACGGAAGCAAGTTTTCATACGCCTATGCCACCAATCTGGATGGCAAGGCGACGCCGATCACTGGATCGGGTGTCCCTGCCGGTGCCGATATGTACGCCAGCAAGCGCATAGATGCGAATACGTATACAACCACATGGTTGAAAGGCGGCAAAGAGATCGGAATGTCTCGGAGCGTGGTTTCCAAAGACGGAAAGGTTACGACCATCACCCTTAAAGTGACCGATCCGAGCGGAAAACCGATCAGCGGCGTGACTGTCTTCGACAAACAGTAAGAGAGAGGGTGCATTCCGAGTTTCCGAGTTTCCGGCTTTGCAGCCGGCGCGTGGGGTCATTCATCCTAGACGCGCGAAATCAGAAACAAAGGACTTATACGACTTGCTACGCAGTGACGTGAATCGCTACAGAGTGGCGCGCAGTCGGCAGCTTAGGAGCGATTTGAGCGCAATAGATCGCGATTCGTAGAGCATCGTACTAGGCACAATATCGGGCACAACGACACACATTCAGTTCCTCTTATCCTCATCCGTTTTCGGGCTGAAGAGGAGTAACATTTCAGCCATCGACGAGACCCTCATCTCCTCCGCTGCCTTCGGGCCTAGGAGACGCAACTTTTCAGTCAGCCAGGACACCTGGGCTTCGCGTTCGCTTTTGAATCTCGAGGTTTCCGCCTCGATTCTCGCATCGGTCTTACTTTTACGCTTTCGGCGGGGTACGAGCTGAACCCCTGCGCTGCCGCTACGGCGAAACGCCTCGACGAAGAGGCGTTTTTTCTCTTCCTCCGAAGTGTTCGGGCTTATGAAGCGCAACGTCTCTTCGTATGTGAAGGTTGACGTTAAAGCCTCTATTGCGCTTTCTAGCCTTAAGGAGTCGAAGTCACGACCAATTGGCTTAAACGATCGTGCCTTGGCGTGCTGGACTTTCTTAGCTCGCGCGTGAATCTCGGCCAGGAGGTACATTACGGCCCGAATGTAAAGAACGCGTGGTCTCTTCTCTCCGTAGTTCTTGATCAACGTTTTAGCTTCCCGACATCGTGCGGTGATGGCTTCATCGCCGAAAGACATGTCCCGGTGTTGGTGGGCAAAATCGTTTCTGATCTTTCGAACGAGATGAAGCAGCCGGTGGGATTCTTTCGAAAGAAGGCCGGTCACGAAGGCGAGGTCTATTCTGGACGAGAACGTAGCTAAGGGTCCCGCGCTCTCGAAGAGCGCTTTGACAGTCTGTGGACTGTCGATAAACATTTTCTCCAGCAATATTCTCAACTCTTCGGACAAGTAGGCTGCGCTCACCAGCGCGACTCCACGGTCGGTTTCACTGACCAAGGTCTTTTGAAAGAGCCTGTCTTGGTCGCGCGCTTGAGCAGTCATAAATGATGGGATTCTAACATCAGCTCACAGCAGGCGGAGAGCCGCGCGGCGCGGGGAACGAGGCAGCGTGAAAATCACATGTGAGCGAGGGATTTTTGGGCGGCCTGGAGTTGATCATGAGCCATCCCAATTGGGTGCTGAGGTCCAGGTTATCTTTCGGGCTGATTGAAGCGGAAGCCAGCAGTCGGCGTGCCCCATCGCATTCGCGAGATGCCGCCGAGAGCGGGTCGACTATTTAGCTGAATTTGGCTTCTGGAGATTGAATGTAGAAGAGAGAGAGGGTGCATTCCGACTTTCCGGTCGTCTCCGACCGGCGCGTGGGGTCATCCATCCTAGCTTCCCTCTCAGAGGCAGGTGGGGACGTCCTGCTTTGGTCGACGAGTAAGCCCCTTCCCCCTCACTCGCCTTCCTCTACAAAACGTCACTGGAATGCACCCTCGATCCTCTAATTGCAAGTCGCGCGCCAGTTGCTCCAAACCTTTCCGGCTACAACAAGTCCCCTGCAATCAGCAATTCCCTCGCCCCTTGATATTCGGCGCCCGGGAAGTAATCCCAAAAAGGAACGGCAGCAAGGCGACGCAATCCCTCATCGGGAAAAACCCGTACGCCTCGCCCAGGACCAGTACTCACAACTCAAAAATACCGCCCTCAACGGGACCTTTCCCCTATCCCTGCAGGTCCCGCGACGAATCAGTATTAATGAGATGAGATTCGGTCCGAAATTTCAGCGGTCAGCCGTCGGCTTACTCCTAGCTGCATGGTTCACCTGCATTCCCGGCTGGACGGACACACAGTTCTACGTCTCCGCTCCCCGTAGCACCCCGCCTTGCGCTTGTGGATGTGAAAGCAGCAGCGATGGCAATGGCCACTCGAGTGCCCACAGCTGCACTCCAGCCTGTAATCTTGATCGCTGCGAAGGAGAAGCGCCGGGTAGCTCTTGTAAACCTGGCCCGAAGTCTTTTGGCTCCTCCGAACGCACGCCTCAATCCCGCCCGGCGTATTCGCGCAAGAGCAATCGAGCTCAACGCGCGCGACTCTAGAGCGCTTCACGATTCCGGTTGCTGCAAGCTATCGCCGGGGCATATGATGGCTATGCCGCACGTAAGCTGTCAGTGGCGCTAAGTCTTCACAAAATCAAGCTACACAGGCGGAATCATCCCTATGAAAGCCCTTCTTGTGTATCCCGAGTGGCCCGATACGTACTGGAGTTTTAAGCACGCCCTGCCCTTTGAAGGCAAGAAATCTGTCTTTCCCCCACTGGGATTGCTGACGGTTGCTTCACTGCTGCCGAAAGCTTGGGAACAGCGTCTGGTCGACATCAATATTCGCCAGGTAACTGATGAAGACTTGAAGTGGGCGGATGTCGTTCTGATCAGCGCCATGCTGGTTCAAAAAGAGGGCATGCTGCACATTCTCTCCCGTTGCCGTGAGCGCGGGCTGCGCACTGTGGTTGGCGGTCCGATCAGCAGTTGCATGGCGGATCTTCCCTCGTATGCGGACCACGTCGTGGTCGGAGAAGCGGAAGAATTGGTCGCTGACCTCGCCGCAGGTCTCGAGCGCGGCGACGCCAAGCCGCTTTACCAGGCCCCGGAAGTGCCCGGCCTGAACACGACGCCCCTTCCGAAGCTCGATCTGATCAATGCGAAATACTACAGTTCCATGGCCATCCAATACTCTCGCGGCTGCCCATTCAATTGCGAATTTTGCGACATCATCGAGATTTATGGCCGCAAACCACGCATGAAATCGCCGGCGCAGATGGTGGCCGAACTGGAACTGCTTTACGCGCGCAAATGGCGCGGCCCGGTTTTCATCGTGGACGATAACTTCATCGGAAATAAGCGCAAGGTGAAGGAACTTCTGCCGGTGATGGCGGAGTGGAATGCGAGGCATGGCCGGCCTTTCAGGTTTTATACCGAAGCCTCGGTTAATCTCGCCGACGATCAAGAGCTGTTGCAAATGATGAAAGATGCCAGCTTCGATCGCGTCTTTCTTGGCATCGAAACGCCGGCGGAAGAAAGCCTCAAAGAGGCGCAGAAGATGCAAAACACCCACCGCAGCCTCCTCGAGAACGTCCGCCGCATCCAGCACTACGGCATGGAAGTCATGGCCGGCTTCATCGTCGGATTCGATAACGATCCCGACGACATCTTCGACCGGCAGGTGAAGTTCATTCAGGAAAGCGCCATTCCGCTTGCCATGGTCGGCCTGTTGCAAGCGCTTCCGGGCACTCAACTCTATCGCCGGCTGCAGAAGGAAGGCCGCATCGTATGCGATGGCGACGGAAACAATTTCGATTTGCGGCTCAATTTCAAACCGCGTATGGATGCTCAGCGGCTTGTGGACGGCTATCGCTCCATCCTGCAGCGCATATATCGGCCCGATATTTATTACGCGCGCGTGCGCAAATTCCTCGCGCAGTATCAGCCGCATACCGGCCACACGCATCTCTCGCTATCGGATATTCAAGCCCTGGGGCGATCTATTCTCAGACAGGGAATTTTCAGCAGGCACGCCTTCTCTTATTGGCGCCTGTTCATCGCTGCCAGCACTCGCTATCGCCAGTCGTTTGGCGCAGCGATTCGCCTGGCGATCATGGGCTATCACTTCCAGAAGCTCACCCAAATGACGCTGGAACGCGATTAGGCTTTTGCAGAGCGGCTCATGCATTTTGGTCGTTCTCGTATCGCGGAACAGCAGCGGTACGCCAAGTTAGGACCCACTAAAAGTCTGTAGGTTAACTCCGTCGGTACTGGCGCGCATTGCGTCTGAACCTGTCCTGGCTCGAAACGGGGCCTGTACGTCTTCTGTACCCTCGGGAACTTGACCCTTCCAATCGTTTGGGATACTTATAACCGCGTCAATCAGGGAACTCTTCCCTCCTATGCCGGGATTCCCCGGTTCCTGGAGTTCCCGCCCATGAAGTTCCCAGCTCGTTAAACCCAGTCGCATCTCCAGGCCCAGCCATGGCCAAAGGAGAGGACTATGCAAACACGTTACAAGAAGCATGTCTGGACGAGCGCCATTTCCCAACTCGCGGTTGTGGCCTTAGCTGTCGGCCTCTTTTCAGATATTGCGCTTCCTCAAAACGCCGCACTGCCCCCCCGGTTCGACCGCTGGTGGCACCGCAACTCAGGCGAAAGATCCCGGAGTCCGCGGCGGAGCGCCGGGTGCCGGCGGCCCGCTGTCGGGCCTGACCTCAACGTATGGCGATTTTTTCACTGCCGCCCTTAGTCGATTCCAGGAGGTGGACTCCGTATCCGGCACAGTCCCCGATGAGAACGGAGTGGGGCTCGGGCCGCGTTTCAATGCGAATAGTTGCGCGGGCTGCCACGCATTCCCGGCAATTGGCGGCACCAGCCCCGTTAGCAATCCTCAGGTGGCAATGGCCAGGCTTGACGGGGCGCACAATTCTCTTCCCTCGTTTATCACCATAGACGGTCCGGTGCGCGAGGCACGCTTCATTCGCAAGCCAAGCGGCGCCGCGGATGGCGGAGTCCACGATCTGTTTGTGATCACTGGCAGGCTGGACGCCGGAACCTGCAACATCTCTCAACCCGATTTCGCTACGGCCCTGGAAAACCACAACGTGATTTTCCGCATACCAACGCCGTTGTTTGGCGCCGGCCTGGTGGAAAGCATCACCGACGATGCGATTCTTGAGAACGCCGAGAATCCCGTCAAAGCAAGCCTGGGTATTTCTGGCAGGCCAAACCGCAGCGGCAACGACGGAACGATCACGCGATTTGGTTGGAAAGCGCAGAACAAGTCGCTCCTGATGTTCGCCGGCGAAGCCTACAACGTCGAACAGGGCGTGACGAACGAACTCTTTCCGAACGAGCGTGACGAAACTCCAGGCTGCAGGCTAAATCCGCTGCCGGAAGACGGCACAAACCTTACGACCAACGCTACAGATCTGCCCTCCGGCTACTCTTCGGACCTCGTTAACTTTGCCATGTTCGCGCGGCTTTCCGCTGCCCCGGCACCCGCCGCGCCCACGCAAACAACGGCCAATGGAGCGGCCCTTTTCAATCAGATCGGCTGCAATCTCTGCCACACTCCTCAGCTAAAAACAGGCAAGTTTGGGCCAACCGGACAGAACAATATCCCCGTGAACGCTTTTTCTGACTTTCTCCTGCACAACATGGGGACGAATCTGGCGGACAACGTAAGTCAGGGTCTCGCCAGCGGCAACGAATTCCGCACCGCCCCGCTCTGGGGACTCGGCCAGCGTATCTTTTTCCTGCACGACGGCCGCACCAGGGATCTTGTGGATGCCATCGAACAACACAAGAGCACCGGATCGGAAGCAAACCAGGCAATCAACAACTTCAATCAACTCTCTCAGACGCAAGCACAGGCGATACTCGATTTCCTGCGCTCTCTTTGAAAAAGAGGCGGCCGTGGAAAGCAACTTCCGCGGCCGTCTTTCCTACTCCCTACCGAAACAGAGAAGTAAGCTGCACGCCTTTACGTTTGGCCGCGCAGGATTTTGGCGGCGCGGGCGATGTTCGGCTCGTTGTCCGCAGCTTCGGCTTCTCCGTCGCCATTCGCCGCGACAGTATCTCCAGACGAATCGCCGGGGCTATCTCCTTCGCCAGGGGCGAGAAACAGGTTTGCTTGCAAGCCGTGCTGCTTGGTGTAAAGGTCAAAATAACGGCCGCCCCGCGCATAGAGCGATTCGTGCGTGCCCTGCTCGATGATTCGGCCCGCCTCGATCACGAGGATCTGGTCGGCCCTACGAATCGTCGAGAGGCGATGGGCGATCACAAACGTCGTGCGTCCCTGCATGAGATAAGAGAGGCCCTGCTGAATGAGCGCCTCGGATTCAGAATCGAGGCTCGAAGTCGCTTCGTCGAGGATCAGAATTCGCGGATCGGCGAGGATGGCGCGCGCGATGGAAATGCGCTGGCGCTGGCCGCCGGAAAGCTTGACGCCGCGCTCGCCGACGACCGTGTCGTAGCCTTGCGGAAACGATTCCGCGAATTCATCCACCCGCGCAATGCGGCAGGCGGCTTTCATCTCCTCTTCGCTTGCGTCTGGCCGGGAGAAGCTCACATTTTCACGGATATTTCCATCGAAGAGAAACGTCTCCTGCAGAACCACGCCGAGCTGGGTGCGATAGCTGCTAAGGCGCACCGTGGAAAGATCGATGCCATCCACCAACACGCGACCCGACGTGGGCGTGTAAAACGCCGCGATCAAACCGATAATCGTGGATTTGCCGGCGCCAGACGGACCCACCAGCGCGGTAACCGTGCCCGGCCGCGCACGGAAGGTGACTTCGTGCAGCACCTGCTTTCCCTCGGCGTAAGCGAAGTCCACATTCTCGAAGGCGAGCTCGCCCTCGATTTTCCCTATCGAAACGGTGCGCTTGGGGTCCTGGTCCTCCGGATTTTCCGCCAGAATGTCGGTGGTGCGCTCAAGCCCGGCCATTCCCTCGGTAAGCTGCGTCCCAATGCTCACAATTTGCGCAACCGGCGCGATCAGCATGGCCAGAAATGCTACATAGGTGAGGAACGTTCCGAGCGTCATCGTACCGGCCAGGATGCGCGTCGTCCCCAGATACAGGATCATCGCGCTCACGATTCCAAAGAGAACCGTGGACGACAGGCTCATCACTGAAGTGGCGGTGAGAGTCTTCAAAACGTTTTCGAGCAGCCGCTGCACGCCGCCGGCGAAAACCTCTTCCTCCCTGCTCTCAGCGTGATATCCCTTCACCACGCGGACTCCGCCCAACGATTCGGTGAGCCGCCCGGTGACTTCAGCATTTAGTTTCGAGCGTGCACGAAAGATCGGCCGGATCGTGCCGATGGCTTTGTTGAGCCCAAATCCGAAAGCGAGCAGAATGACGGAAGCCACGGCGGTCATGAAGGCGCTGATTCGCAGCAGCACGATGAGCGCGAACGAGGCGGTCATCAAGCTGCCGACAAGCTCAACCAAGCCGGTACCCATCAGGTTGCGCAGGCCTTCCACATCGCTCATGATTCGCGCGACCAGATTTCCCGTCTTGTTCACATCGTGAAAAGAGATGGAGAGTCGACCGATGTGCGCCTGCACCTGCCTGCGCAGTTCCGCGATCATGCGCTGAGCCGCTTTGGAGAGTAGTTGCGTCAGCGTGAACGAGGTCACGCCTTGAATCGCGGTAGCGGCGATGATAGCCAGAGCCAACGGACCGAGCAGATGGACCTGGCGCTTGCCGATGACGTTGTCGACCAGAAACTTTGTCGAAGCGGGCAGAACCAGACCGGCCAAACGGTTGATCGCCATCAGGACCAAACCGAGGAGCAAGAGCATCCGCTGCGGACGAAGGAATGGCCAGGCTTCTTTTAACAGATGCAGGAGCCCCGCGGATTTTCCCTTTACGGGCTGCCTGGATTCTGACGCGCCTTCGCGGCCTGAGGTGCGCTCGCGGGCCCGCACCGGAGAGCCTGTTCTGCCGGGAATTCCTGTCATCGCCATAGCTTCTTTGTCGTCACCATCGCTTCCATTGTCGTATATCTCTGGATGAAATGCCCGCCGGCCAGATTTCGATTGACGGGTGCCCTGGCCACCCCCCCCCTATTTTTGTGTAAGTGTTCATTTCGCGAGGCTTAGCCATCACGCTCCTCGCGGTGCCGTCCAGGGCGGCAAAAGGAGATACTTCGCTCGCGTTCTGAATCCGCGGCAGCAGATAGTGAGGCCTGCTCGCTCGGGATAACAACATCTCCAATCGGCCTAATGCGGGTCGCTGAAAGGGAAAGCGGTTGCCACTCCATTCGAAATAATCGAGGCTGAAAATTCGGTGGGTTGAGGAGGATTAATTTTTCGCGAGCAGTGGGTCTAGACCACATCGACTGCTATACGACAGATTACTCGCCGACACCCCGCGCACGCGAGACCTGCTTCGCGCCGAGAAACCGCTTCGATCTCGACGTCGCCTCGGAATGATGATGCTGGCCACATCGTCGACTCTCTAAGGAGACGTATATCTATTTTATCCCACGAGTAAAGAGGCTGAGTCGGGAGATCCCTCGCTTCGGTTCGTTAGTCAAGCGACTTTGTTGACCGGCGAAAGCTCATCCTGTGGGTAGACTTTCGCCGGGAGACCTGATCGGATGCCCGTTTTATCCCAGGAGTAAAGAGGCTATTAGAAAGAGCTCTCGCCCCGGTTCGTCACACGGGGGCGACTTTGTTGGACCGGTGAAAGCTCGACTTTGTCGACGCGGCGAAGCTCATTCTATTGGTAGACGTTCGGGGCGAAGAGGTGACTTTCGCCGAGAGACCTAGCTAGCGGGATGCTCGTTTTTCTGTGATCGTCATTCATCATCACGATCTTCCGTCCTGTTCCGAAGGTACCCATGCGTTTTTCGGTTGAAGTCGACGTAGGCTCCCACAACTTCGCCACGGGGGTTAATCCCGAACGCCCGCGTCGCAGTCGCCGCTGGGTAATCAATAGTCGTGAACTCCCCATCCCGTGTCCGCAGGAAACCATGAAATTTCGTGTTCATATCCTGGAAAGCGCCCACGATCTCTCCTTCGGGGTTAATGTCCCAGGCGCTGGTATTCATGCTATCGGGAAAATCAAAGGGCATGAAGTTGCCAAAATCCAGAACATAACCGTGCGTTTGGTCAGTCATCGTTTGGGTGTTGGTGGTGGTGTACAAACCTACGATGATGTTTCCCCTGGGAACTGCGCCATTATTCATGGAAGCGGGAACATCAAGGCCGGTCCAAAGCCGCTCCGTGTCATCTCCTCGTTCCCCGGAGCGCTCCGTAAAATTACCGTCTGTATCCCGCACAAACCCGTGCATGGTTCCCATCAGGTCTGTGTCATGGTAGCATCCGTAAATGTCCCCGTGAGAACTAATGCGCTGAGCGATTGTTCCCATGTGTCCCGGAAACTGTATTTCCGTGAAAGTGCCTTGCCTCAGCAAGTACCCGTGGATGTTGGGCGGCCCACCGGGCGCGACCGTATACGAGCCCACAATGTCCCCGTCCGCACTAATGCCCCTGGCATCGGTGGATATCGCTCCGGGATAGTTGATGGAGGTGAACACGCCGTTCCTGCGTACAAATCCATGCTGACCGGCTGCATCTTGGTAAAAGCCGACGATGTCTCCTTCAGCATTGATGCCTTGAACGTTTGTCAGCGTAGCAGCAGGAAAATCGATTGAAGTGAACTGAAGCGCCTGATCGGCGCGGGCGGCACCCACCAACAGAAGCGCCGCTCCAAGAATAATCAAAAGTGTCCAATATCGTCGCATGATTGTCCTACCTCCCGCAAAAGTTCGCTCGTCAGAGCAAATTGGTGTGTGAAAGTAAGCGGGAGGGGCTGATTCTGCAACAGACACGTTCGGCCAAAGCCAAAATGACCGCATTTGACCGCCGTTGGGGCCGCTGGTCGCCAATCGCCGCGCGGTGTTATAATCCGCCCGCTCAGTTGTCCCCGCATGGAGTTTCCCTATGCCGAACGAAGGTGCCGATTTGCGTCAACCCCTGGCCGGGGGTTCGCCCCGTGACCGCCTAGATTCCTGGAAAGAAATCGCTGCCTACCTCCATTACAGTGAACGCACTGTCCGGCGTTGGGAGACAGAAGGTCTTCCCGTTCATCGTCATGCCCATAAAGAGAAAGCCGCCATTTACGCATACAAGGCGGAAATCGATGAGTGGTGGAACGAGGGCCGCGCACGGCTTAAAAAGTTGGAGCAATCCGTCGTCGCCCGGGAGCAGCGTCGGCCTTGGCGGCTGGCGGGCATCGCGGCTGCGGCTGGCCTAGCGGTAATAGGGCTGTTTATCCTGGGCAAGAATCGTTTAGGCTCGCTATGGTCTGACCCTTCGGGGCCGGTGCGGACACTCGCTGTGCTCCCGCTTCGAAACCTTTCCGGCGATGCGGCACAGGATTATTTCGCTGATGGTGTGACCGATGCTCTGACCACCGAACTGGCGAGGATGGAGAATCTTCAGGTCATTTCTGTTACGTCGGCAATGCAATACAAGACCGCAAGCAAACCTCTCCCGACGATTGCTCGCGAACTCAAAGCGGATGCAATTGTGGAAGGCTCCGTCGAACGCTCCGGCAACAAGGTACGAATCACTGCGCAACTGATCCGTGCAGCGACCGACAAGCACCTTTGGGCTGAAACTTACGAGCGGAATTCCAGCGACATCCTTACCCTTCAAGACGAGGTAGCGTCGGCTATTGCTCAGCAGATTGAGACGCGACTCGGAGGGCCGAAGCCTTCGATGCCGCCCAAAGTTGCAACTGTAAATCCCGAGGCTTACGAAACCTATCTGCAAGCCAACTATGAGTTCGATAATGGGGAGCTTCCCAAGAGCATCGATTACTACAACCAGGCCGTCAAACTCGATCCAAATTACGCGCCCACCTATGCCCATATGGCCCGAGCCTATTTCTTCTTGGCCTTTTTCGGGGCGCTTTCACCCCAGGAGGGTTGGGGCAACGTAAAGCAAATGGCCACGCTGGCACTCGAAAAAGACGAAACCGTCGCCGAGGCTCACGGCGCGTTAGCGCTTGAAAAGATGCACTACGAATGGGATTTTGCTGGGGCAGAGCGCGAATTCAAACGAGGACTCGAACTCAACCCCAGCGATGCCGATATTCGCCACGACTATGCTCATTACCTGATGGCAATGGGCAGAGTGGATGAGTCGGCGGCGGAGACCAAACGTGCTGTCGAACTGGACCCGATTGGCACGACTCTGGCATCGTGTCTATGCTGGCATAGCTTCGCTGCTCGCCAGTACGATGACGCCGTGCGTCTGGCTACACAGTTTCTCGCTTCGGAGCCGGATAATGCCTGGGAGCATACCATTCTCGGCTGGACCTATGAGCAGAAGCGGATGCCCGATCGAGCCATAGCGGAATTTCAAAAGGCGGTCGGCGCGACTCACGGGCGCGCTTTTTATGTAGCCGCACTCGGACACGCTTATGCCATGGCGGGGAGCAGAAGCGATGCAGAGAAGGTACTTCAGACTCTGTCTCAACAGGCCAACAAATCTTATGTTTCAGCCTTCGACGTTGCCGCCATTTACGCGGGTTTGGGAGAGAAGGACAAAGCCTTCGCGTGGCTGGACAAGGCTGCGGCTGAGCACTCCAGCTTTCTTGCTTACAGCAATTGGGAACCGCGACTCGATCCGCTCCGCTCCGATCCTCGATTCAACCAGCTATTGACGCGTATCGGCCTCCCTAGGTAACGCTAGCGTGATACGATAAATTGGGAGTTTCTGGGCGGCAGCAGCAATGCTGCCGTCGCTATTACTAATCCCACGAGTTTTCCGCCGACCGCCAGGCAAGCAAGCTCTAAATGACATAGCGATTATTCCTGAGTATTATCCCTCCTGGATTCTGGGTGGGCGGCAGACTGTCGTCCACTGCTTGAAAAACTGGCACTGCTTGAAAAACTGGGCCACGCGAAGCCATCCAAGGGGCGTACCCGGAAGCCATTTGACAGAGATGGAGGAAAGATGAAGCGAGCACTCTCGATCAGCGCTTTCGCCTTGGCCGGTTGCCTGCTTGCTCTGCCAGCAGGGACGCTTATGTCAGCGTCGCTGTTCGCTCAGCAACCAGGAGGCCGCGGCGCGGTTCAGCCACCGGCCTGGAAGAACCTAAAACTCCTCGCCCCGAATTCCGATATTTCCTTCGTCATGCAGAACTTTAATGAGGCGCTGGGAGTGCAGTGCACCTATTGTCATGTGGAAGGCGATTTAGCGGCCGATACAAATCCGAAGAAGGAAATGGCGCGCAAGATGATCGGAATGGTGCGGCTGATCGATACGAGCTTCCCGAGCAGCGCCGGAGTTTTTCCCGAGGGATATCACGAAGTGGATTGCATGACATGCCATCGGGGAAGTGTAAAGCCGGAGACAGTGGCGCCAAGGAAATTCTACAACCGGGGTAACTCGTTGGGCGACGCACCCCCAGATCAGAGACCAGGGGTGAGTTTAAAGCTGCTGCCCCCAGACACGCACGTACACGGAGCAGATTCGCTGATGGGCGAGTTCCGCGACGCGCTCAACGTGGACTGCAACTACTGTCACGGCGGCGGAAGGACGCAAGAGGTAGACATCAACCCGCGTAAGGACATCGCGCGGAAGATGATCATGCTGGTGCGGCAGATCAATTCAAATTTTCCCGGCACCGGCGTCTTCCCCGTGGGCAACCAGGAAGTAACCTGCTACACATGCCACCGTGGCGACACGCACCCGGTGAGCGTGAGCAACCGGCGATATAACCCGCCTACAGCAAAGCAGTAGGGCGGCGGAAGCGCTGTGCCGCGCAAAAATTCCGTACGCCGTTCTCCTCTACAATGACGCTGCAACCACGTGTTTAGGGCAGGCCGCTACGGAATTAGCGAGGTGAGACCCGCGTAATGCTTGGACTCTTCCGCCTGGGCTATCTTTTCTATCCCTGGGGATTCATCGTGCAGCTGGTGGCGCTGGTGCATTTCTTTCGCCGCAGGCCGGATGGATTCTGGCTGTGGGTAATTTTCTTCGGCGGTTTCCTGGGCGCCCTTGGTCTACATCGTGGCCGAAATGCTGCCGGACGCCGGCTTGCTGCGGAACGTCTTCCAGGGATACGGCCGGAAGTCGCGCATCGCCGTGGTGGAAACGGCCATTATCGATAATCCTTCAGCGGCGAATTTCGAGGAACTCGGCGAGTTGTATTGGGACGAAAAGCAATACGCAAAGGCGCAGGAGGCATTTGACCGCGCCATCGCCACCCGGAGCGATTCACCGCACTGCTTTTACCGACGCGGACTGTGCCTGATGGCGCTCGGCCAGCCGGCGGCGGCTTTGCCGGACTTCGAGCGCGTCGTTCGCGGTGACGCGAAGTACGATTCCTATCGCGCGAAGCTGATGCTGGCGGAAGGTTACGCGGCGACCGGACGGGAACAGGAAGCGGCGCCACTTTTCGCCGAGGTCGTGCAGCACTCCAATACTCCCGAAACGCTCTATATGTACGCGGCGTTCCTGAAATCGCAAAACCGAAGCGAGGAAGCGCGCGAATTGCTGCGGCAGCTTCTGCAAAAGAAACGGACGCTGCCGCGGTACTGGCAGCGCATCGAGCGGCCCTGGTTTCAAAAGGGGCAGGCTTTGCTCAAGGAATTGTCCGCTTCCTAAGCGGAGAGATCAGGATCGCTTCGCGGTTTCTCGCGCGGCAAGATCCTAACCGGATCGACGCGGTTTAGTAGACGTAGGCTTTGAGGAAAACGAAAACCACCACGCCGGTGATCGAAACATAGAGCCAGATGGGGAACGTCCAGCGCGCGATTCGGCGATGCATTGCGAACCGGCCCGTCAGCGAGAAAAAGAACGTGGTGATCACCATGGGCAGCGCGACGATGGAAAGGATCACGTGGCTGGCCAGAATCGAGAGATAAAGCGTGCGCACGGGGCTGTGGCCCGGAAAAATCGTGTCGCCGTGCAGTGCGTGATTCACGATGTAGCTGACGAGGAAAATGGAAGAGAGCGTCAAGGCTACCAGCATGCTCGTGCGGTGCGCTTCCCTGTTGTGATGTTTGATGAAATATAAGCCGACGCAGAGCGCAATCGCACACAATCCGTTCAGAAGCGCGTTGAGGGCCGGCAAAAACATCCAGCGGCCGGTGAAATCGGCGGAAGCATGATGAACGTAGAGCAGCCACAGCAGGAACGAAACCGCGGCGCCGCTCACTAAAATGATCGCTCCCACGACTGGGCGCGGGCTGATTCCAGCCTGTTCCATACTGACAATTAAAGCACAAAAATCCAGCCTGGAGTCGTAAGAACCCGCCGCAACGGCGGCAATACGTCACCTAGTGGAGTATTGTTCGTCGCTGACCTGTTCCATCCAATCGACAACTTTGCCGTCGCGCTTTTCCTGAATGGCGATGTGCGTCATGGCCGTGGCCGGCGTAGCCCCATGCCAGTGCTTCTCGCCGGGCGAGAACCAGACCACGTCACCTGGACGAATCTCCTCGATCGGACCTCCCCAACGCTGTGCCAAGCCTCAGCCAGCCGTGACGATGAGGGTCTGACCGAGCGGATGCGTGTGCCATGCGGTACGCGCGCCCGGCTCAAAGGTGACGCTGGCGCCCTGAACAAGCGCCGGATCGGGCGCCTGAAAAAGCGGATCGATTCGCACGGTGCCTGTGAACCAGTCTGACGAACCCTTGACGGAAGATTGCGAGCCAACTCTTTTGATTTCCATTTGGCGTCTCCGATGCGTCGCGGCAAGCCGACAGGAATACCTCGCATATTCCGAGGTGATCCGCAACGACATTCGACGACCGCAACCATCGAACGCCCCCTTTGTCCTAGCCACAGAAACGGAAAGCCTATCAGACACTATTTGCTGCCCACACGTGTCAAATGGTACGGTTGTGAGCCTGCTTCTGAGTAACACTTCGTTGTCTGTAACACTCGGGAGGCCAAGTGACCCGCATCGACCAAATCGCTGGCGGAATTTATCGCATCTCGACTATGCCCAAGGATTCGCCGGTAGGCTTCAACCAATTCCTGATTGACGACGAGCAACCGGCGCTGATTCACACAGGGATGGCGCCCATGTACGCGGACGTTTGCAAGGCCATCGGGCAAGTGCTCGACCCAAGTCGTCTTGCTTACATCATCCTCTTGCACTTTGAGGGCGACGAATGCGGCGGCATGGAGCGTTTTATGGCGCAAGCCCCTCATGCGCGGCTTGTGGGCTGCGAATTATCCGCGTCGCTGAACCTGAACAGTTTCGATTTCGCCTGCCAGGGTCGCGTGGCCGGAAAGCGCGACGGGGAAGCGATCGGTCTCGGACGCCACACGCTGCGCTTCCTGGAAACTCCACACGTACATCACTGGGATTCGATGATGCTTTGGGAAGAGAAAACGAGCAGCCTCTTCCCTGCCGATCTCTTCATCCAGCCCGGCGACCAGCCGCCGGTGATTCGCGAGAATATCAGTTCGGCCATGTGTGAACTGTATCGTCATTCGGGCATTTTCGCGCACGAGGATCCCGTCCGCCGCGTGGTCGATCGCGTGGAACGAATGAAGCCCGAGTGGATTCACGCCATGCATGGAGGAACGCTCACCGGCGAGATCTTCCCGAGCTTCACCAAAGCACTCCGCGAACAGCCATTCGCGTATCGCGGCGAACTGCTCGGGCGTAGGCTAGCGGCGGAGCAAGCGTTCGCCTAATCACGCAGCGACACTAGCAATAATTCGAGTTCGCTTAATCCCGCTTTGCAGGGATCAGCCTTCGAACAAATAGCGGTGGACAAACTGCACGGCCATGGCGCCACCGCCCACTGCTGACGCGTGGTATCTAGGGAAAGCAGTTCCACAATATGTGCAAAGGAGCGTCTGTTCGGAGATGGCATTTCGTTGCGTAAGCCCTTCTTAAGCAGCACTTACGCTGGCGGGTAGATTGCTGAGTTCCTAAAAAGGCTACTTAGATAACTGCGAGGGGGGCGGGAAAATGCAACGGATCAACGATGGTGAGTGGTTTTGTGCCAATTGTCTTCAGATGATCGACGTTTTGAGCAGACACGGGCGGTGCCCATACTGCGACAGCAACGCGGTTGATGTAGCTTACCGCGTTGAGATGACAGGGAGCAGCCGACAGGCTGAGGCCAGCCCTGAGATCGTGCTTTCCATTAACCTCTAGGGCCATCAACATCCAGGCCTCACTCTAGGCCCATCAAACTCTGAGCTTCACGCAGCGAATTGAGAGCAGCATAGTGACTGTGCAGCGCAGCCACGGATGTAGCTGCGGCTATTCGCCTATGTCTTGAAATCCTTCCGCCGCGAGCTTATGCTCCCAGCCACAAGAAGGGCCCAACTGGAAATTCCAAAACAATTGGTCGAGGAGGAGAGCCATGGAACATATCATCGCGAAGCTGCTGCAGAACTTCGAAGAAGGAAAGATGACGCGGCGTCAGCTGATTCAAAGCCTGGCGCTGGCGGCAACGGCGGCCTCTGCTACGGGCGCTGTGCCCGCAGCCGCAGCCGACAAATACGTGGTTAAAACCACGTACCTAAACCACGTGGGTTATCAGGTGGCCGATTATCGCAAGAGCCGCGACTGGTATGCAGAACTATTCGGGATGAAAGTCGTGCTGGACGACGGGAAAAAGGCCAATCTCGCAGTTGGCGAATCGTTGCTGATTTTTCACAACCGGCAGTCGCCAAGTACGCCGATCATCGACCACATCTGCTTTACGGTTGCCGACTGGGACAAGGATAAGAGCGTAAGAGGAACTGTAGAAGCCGAGCTAAAGCGTCGCGGTCTGGAAGTGCAATCAAGCGCGAACAGTCTCGATATCAAGGATCCAGACGGCTACCGACTACAGTTGGGCGGAAAGGATCAGTAAAGCTTAATTGCGTCTTTTTTGAGGCGCAGCGGTGCGGAAGTGGCGTAAGCATGAGTTACGTCCAGTGTCTCTGAACTGTCCGGCAGGTCAGTAGATTTGCAGCAAGGGAGGACGTAGATTTGGCGAATTCGTTCGTGATGGGGGTGTGACTCCACAGAGAAGCACAACGGAAGGGGGACAATGCCGGACAATTCTGGTCTTGCCGAATTCAAACAAGGAGTCTCGCTTTTGCGAAAGGGGCACTCCGCTGAAGCGCTCGAATACTTGCAGCGCGCTGCCGAGTTGAAACAACAAAATCCCTTTTACCTCTCTTTTTTGGGTGTATCGATGGGCCGTGCCCAAGGGAAGTGGACGACTGCGGTCGATCTCTGCAAGACGGCCCTCGGCATGAGGCGCAATGAGCCGCAGCTATATCTCAATCTGGCTGAGGTCTATGTGTCTGCCGGAAGGCGCGACCGTGCGGTCGAGACACTTGATACGGCTGTGAACTACTGCGGAACAGATGCCCGTATAGGACGGATGCGCGGCAAGCTGGGAAAACGGCTCTCTCCTGTCCTGCCGTTTCTCGAGCGCGACAATTTAGTGAACCGGAGACTGGGCGAATTACGACAGCGCCTGTTGAAACGAATCAGCAAGGCACACAAGTAGAGGACTTCTCCGATTCAAAGCCAGATCGGCTCCGTCTCCGGCAACTTTCTATTGGCTCTGCGTGGGGACGAGCTATTCGCCTTTCCGAGTAACACCTTTCGCGGTGCCGACCATTACCGACAACCCCGTTTTTCCGAAGCCCACCAGTAGTAGTCGTATAATGCTTTCGCCGAAAGAGTTCGAATCGGAGAGGAGAGACGTATGCGCAAATATTTGCGTGCGGGGCTCGTCCTGGTGACATTGGCGATGGCGATCTTGTTCGTGCACTTCGGGGCTTTCGGAAAAGCCGCGGATTCTACAGAACCCATTTTTGGCACATGGAAGATGGACCAGGCCAAATCCGTGAATAATCGCGGCGGCAACCACGCAGCTTACCCAACTCAGCACATGCGGACGCTGACATCGGAAGGCGATGGGCTTCGCAACACCCTGTCTTACAGTCCCACGTCGTCCCCGACCTATTCCTACTCGGCGAAATTCGATGGCAAAGATCACCCCGATCCACGCACCCCGGGAAAGGATCAGACGCTGGCCCACTGGCGGCTCGCTCCGGATTTGATCGTGAGATTGCAGAAAACAAATGGCAAAGCTTCAGAATGGGTGATCTATACCGTTTCATCGGACGGCAAGGTCTTTACCTCTGTCAGTTGGGTTCCCACCAATCCCGAACTCCAGGATTTACAAGTCTTCGCGCGGGGAGAGTAAAGAGTTTCTGAAATGGTTCTGGAGACCGAACGGCTGGTAATAAGAAATTGGCAGGAGTCGGACGTAAACCATTATCTGGTGCTGGCCCACGACGTGGGTTACAACTGCTTCTCTTTACCGGGCCGTTTTCTGGTTCATTCCCCTGAGGAGGCGCACGAGAAGGTCCGTGAGCGAATGCGTCTCTTCGATGAGCGCAAGCTGGGGAAATTTCCGCTTTTTCTGCGAGCCACGGGCGAATTCATCGGAACCTGCGGAATAGAGCCTTTCGATCTCGAGGAGCAGCCTGAAGTCGAGCTGGGTTATCGGCTGTGCCTAAACTTTTGGGGCAAAAGCTACGCCAAAGAAGCGGCGACGGCCATGCTTAGCTATGGCTTTGACGACGTGAAGCTAGCCCGAATCATGGCCTTTGTGCTGCCGCAAAATAAGGCATCGGTCAAGATTTTGGATCAACTCGGATTTCGTTATATGCGCGATTTTGTCAACGCCGGCCTGCCGCACCGCCTTTACGAATTTCCTATGGCGCTATGAACCGGATCAGCACAGGGCACCATTCCCGCCGGCCTGGATTAGTTAGAAAACCGTAAACTAGTGGTCGCGATTCTTCGCTTAGTTACGATCCCAGCTCCTAAGGATCCCATGACCACCCCAACGGATGCCAAACCCGCCGTGGCCACATTACCCGCGGCGCAGCTCATCACCGCAATGCTAAAAGGCCGTGAGAACGTGAGCGATCTGGTTTTTTCTCCGGGACATGCTCCACAGATCGAGAGCAGCGGCCAGCTAGTGGAGCTGAAATTTCAGGGACTGGAGCGCCTGACACCGGAACACACGCGCCAGATCGCCAATGAGCTGATGGGATCGCACAGTTACGCCCGGGAAAAACTGGAAAAAGAGGGCTCCACCGATCTCTCTTACTCGATTCCTGCGGTGTCCAGGTTCCGCGTGAACATTTTCCGGCAACGCGGAACTCACGCCATCGTGATGCGGGTAATTCCCAATAGCGTGCCGACCTTTGAGGACCTGAAGCTCCCTCGGCAGCTCGCCGAAATTGTGCATCTACGGAACGGTATTGTGCTCGTCACGGGGCCGACCGGTTCGGGGAAATCATCGACTCTGGCGGCTATAATCGATCGCGCCAACTCCGAACGTGCCATTCACATCCTGAGCATCGAAGATCCGATTGAGTTTTGCCATAACCACAAAAAGGCCACCGTACATCAGCGCGAACTCTACAGCGATACTCCGACATTCGCCCTGGCTTTGCGCGCCGCGCTTCGGCAGGCGCCGAAGATCATTTTGGTCGGCGAAATGCGCGACCGCGAAACCATCGAAATCGCGCTGGAAGCGGCGGAAACAGGCCACCTGGTCCTTTCCACGCTGCACACCATCGATGCCTCGAAAACCATCGAGCGCATCGTAGGCGTCTTCCCTCTTTCCGATCAGCAATCGATTCGCAACCGCTTCTCGAAAACTTTTCGTTTTATCATCTCGCAGCGCCTGCTCCCCCGCCGCGAGGGCAAAGGACGCGTGGCCGTTCTCGAAATCCTGAAATCCACGATGCGCACTCGTGAATATGTCGAGAAAGGCGAAGGCGAGGGCAAGAGCTTGGTCGACGCCATGACCGATGGCAGCCAGGAAGGCATGCAGAACTTCGATGGCGAGCTAGAAAAGCTCATTCGTGCCGGAACGGTTGATTTGGAAGTAGGCCTGAGTTACTCGAGCAATGCCGGGAATTTGAGGCTTTCCCTGACGGACTTCGCGGAGGAGCAGGCTGTGCAGGCGGCTGCGCAACTGGCAGGGCAGATTCCCGAAAAGGTCGAAACGCACTAAGAATGGCCGCACCCCGTTAAAGCTTGCCTAACAATCTTGCGGCCGCGCTAATCGACTGCCTCGCTCGGAAGAAATCAGCCCACGGGTCCAATTGCTGCAGCCTCTTGCTGAAATTCCCTATATTGAATTCCGTTGGATCGAGGCCGGGAGTGACCTCGGACCACTGCAGCGGCGTGGAAACCGGCGCCTTTGGGCGGCGGCGTACGGAAAACGGTGTGACTACGGTTTGCCCGAACGCATTTCGGAACGGATCAAGATAGACCCGCTCGCCACGCACCTCTGTGGAATGCTCGACAGTGAGCTCGCGCGGATGGGCCGCAGCGAGGCGCTCGCAGAATTTCCGCGCGAAAGCCAGAACATCATCGGCATCCGGCCCCCTGCGAATGGGAACGAACACGTGCATCCCTCTGCTGCCCGAAGTTTTCGCGAAGGAAGTCAGATGCAAATCGTCGAGAGCTTCCTTGACCCGCAAAGCCGCCTGTGCCGCATCCCGGAATTCACCCGACTGCGGATCGAGATCGAAGCAAATCCACTCCGGCTGGCGCGGCGAGGCGGCGGTGGTGGCCATTACATGTACGGCGATGCAGCCGAAATTGACGAGCGCGAGCTGCGTTTCAAGCGAGCCGCCCACCACGTAATGCGTGATGCCGGCCTTGTGACGAATTGCTTTGCTCGGAGTACCGGGAGGCATGCCTTTGGGAATCTCCTTCTGGTAAAAGCAACCGCCAGCCATTCCATCCGGACAGCGCTCGAGCGTGAGCAAGTGGCCCTGCAACATATGGGCGAAGTTTCGGGAACACGGACTCGTAAAACTTCGCGAGATCGAGTTTCGTGTAACCTTCCTCGGGCCAAAAAACCTTGTCTGGATGCGTGATCCCGTTCAGCGTATTTCGGTCGCCGGATTTGGCGGCACGAGCGCGAGAAGCCATGGTCAGACCGTGCCTCTCGCAGGCAAGCGAACTTCCTCGGGACGTTTATCGTCGCGCAGCCCAAGAAAGACCGGCTGGCGCAATTTGCGATCCGCGGTCCATTCCTGAAAAGAAATTTGCGCCACGAGCCTGGGCTTGAGGTAGGTCACGTCTTTTTCCCGTGGAGGATCCACGAAAGGCGGCTTGGACTGGATGAGCGGCTTGAATTTTTGATAGAGCGCCGCAAGAGTGTTTTCGTTAAATCCCGTCCCCACTTTGCCAACATAACGCAGATTACCGTTCTCATACGCTCCCAGCAGAAGGGCGCCGAAATAAGGACGCGAACCTTCAGGCTTGGTGAATCCTCCTATGACCATCTCCTCTTCCTGATGCACTTTGACTTTCAGCCACTTCGATGAGCGCCCTTCGATGTACGGCGAAGACAAATCCTTGGCGACCACGCCTTCGTACCCTTTCTTTTTTGCCGTTTTGAACGCTTCGAGCCCGTTGTCGTCCAGCCGATGCGAGATCTTCAAGATATCCGCCTTGCCAATCGCCGATTCCGCTACAGGACGGCGCGTTTCGAGGGGGTCGTGCCGCAGGTCACGACCTTCACGGTAAAGACAATCGAAGACGGCGTATGCCGAAGCTTTACCTTCCTGCAGAAGCTGGAAACGCGAAATGCCCTGTTTGTCGAACGCCACAACTTCGCCGTCGAGAAGAAGCGTGCGCGGGCGAAGCTTCTGAACGGCGCGGGCCACCGACGCGTAAGTTGCGGTGCGGTCGTTGCCGTTGCGCGAAAGCAGCGTGACGCGATCGCCTTCCTTGTAGGCCAGAATTCTGTAGCCGTCGTATTTCTCTTCGTAGATCCAACCCGGCTTGTGAAATGGCTTACGAACGAGCGTTGCGAGCATCGGCGCAACGCGGAAAGGAATTCGATCCTTGTCGGAAGGCATCGCGCACCCTTAAAGGAGTGCGTTCGAAAATGCGGCGGCGATCATTTAGCGCGAGCTCGCTTGCGTGCCGGCCGCCGAGCGGGGACGCGTCGCGTTGACGGCTTTGCCTTTGACAAATCCGGAGGATCGCCCGCAGCCGCTTTCTCAACGTTTCCGCCAGCGTCGCGCGCAATCTCCGCAAGCGTGCGGCCCGTCAATACGGAGCGCGGTTCTTCAAGTGTGATGTCTCGCTTTGAGGCAAACTGATCCCGATGCTTGATCAGGAGCCACGAAGGTTTGCCGCCGAATCCACGCGTGCGCACCAGCACCCATGAACCTTTCAACTTGACGCCGTGCAGCGTGAACTTCAGATCGCCCTTTTGGAGGGCGGCATCCACGTCGGGAACTTCCGGCGTCCAGGTGCCGCGGTCCCACACCATGACCGTACCGCCACCGTATTCGCCTTCCGGAATAATTCCTTCGAAACTGCCGTATTCGACAGGGTGATCCTCCACCTGCATGGCGAGGCGCTTGACGGAGGGATCGAGCGACGGCCCTTTGGGTACGGCCCAGGAGAGCAGGACACCGTTCCATTCCAAGCGAAAATCGTAGTGCAGATGCGAAGCCTGATGCTTTTGGATAACGTAGGAGAGTGGCTTCCCTGATGACGGTTGCATTTCGCTGCCACCCTCAGGCTCAGGCGTGACGTTAAAACTTCTTTTCTTGCGGTATTCCTTGAGGCTCACGAGAGTTCTCTTTCCAAAGCCGATTTAGGGACCAACTATATGATGGCGGCTGTGCTTCGATCCAGCCACGAATCTTTAGCGCGCTTCCATGCAATCCAAGACCGCGGCGCCTTTGATTGCGTCGTTCTTCAGCTTGTTCAATGCCTGGTTGGCCTCGCGCAGGGGAAACCGCTGCACCTGAGTGCGGATCGGAATGTCCGCAGCGATGCGCAGAAAATCTTCGCCATCCTGGCGGGTGTTGTTGGCGACGCTGCGAATCACGCGTTCACCGTAGAGCAGATTGTAGTCGAGCGAGGGAATCGGACTCATATGGATTCCGCCAAGGGCCAGCGTTGCACCTTTTTTAAGGGCCTTGAGCGCTGCGGGAACAATTTCACCAGCGGGCGCAAAGATAATCGCGGCGTCGAGCTTTATGGGCGGCTCAGCCAGAGTGCCGCCCGCCCATTTTGCGCCGAGCTCGAGCGCTAACTGCTGGTGACGCACGTCGCGCGTGGAGGCGTAAACTTCGGCGCCCCAGTGACGCGCTACCTGTATGGCCACGTGCGCTGCCGCGCCAAAACCATACAGGCCCAAGCGCCCGCCCTTCTCGATGCCCGAGAGGCGCAGAGAGCGGAAACCAATGATGCCCGCACAGAGCAGCGGCGCGGCCTGATCGTCCGAAAATCCTTCGGGAATGGGATAGACGAAATCCTGCGGCGCGACGACATATTCAGCATAGCCTCCGTCGACCGTGTAGCCCGTGAACGAAGGATGGTCACACAAATTCTCCTTGCCAGCGCGACAGTATTCGCAGGTGCCATCGGTGCGATGCAGCCAGGCGATGCCCACGCGTGCGCCTTTGCTGAAACGCTGGGCGTCTGAGCCGAGTTCCTCCACGGTGCCGACAATTTGGTGCCCCGGTATGATGGGCGATTTCCGCGGCGGCAGTTCCCCCTCGACTACGTGCAAATCCGTACGGCAAACGCCGCAAGCGTGCACGCGGACCAGAATCTCGCCGCTTTCGGGCCGCGGAACGGCAACGTCAGTGAACTGGAGGGGGTTGGTTTCAACCGGCGCCGGAGCTTGCAGTAGACAGGCTTTCATCGTTTTCTCGATTATGCGCATCGCTCTTTCACAGCCCTGACCATCCATCCCAGAAGCCATTCTACCGCTCTTAAAATCGCGCAAGCTGTAAGGGCTCTTGCCGATATCAAATGTTTGAGTATCCGATTCGCAAAGTTTCGGAGAGTTAGGTCACGATATCCGGCGTTGGATTATCGCCCCGTTGTGGGTTTGGCGTGAGTAGACAGCACAGAATGTGCGGCACGACGTTGGCGCTGGCGCTCTCGTGCCTGCTGTGTGCTTCTCCGGCTGCGGCGCAAAACGCATCAACCCTGCCTGAAATATCGCGCAGCGAACGCCATGGCGCATTCGTCTCGGCAGTCGGGAGGCGCGCCGCCCTGCTGGGCACCGACGACGGCCGGTTCGAGGCCTGGGTCTATCCGCTGAAGATTCTGCGCGATCTTCACCTGCGATTTAATGTTGATGGGCGAATTGTGCCGGCCGAACCACTTGCGCGGACGGTGATTACCCGGCCCGAATCGACCACCATCGTCTATAGCGACGGCCCGTTCCAGGTTCGCGAGACGCTTTTTGTTCCGATTCATGAACCCGGGGCAATCATCACTTTCGATGTTCAAACCGAGCGGCCGCTCGAGATTGAGGTCGCTTTCAAAGCCGACTTTCAACTGGAATGGCCGGCGGATATGGGTCCTAGCCATTTGAGCTGGGATGCGGAACATCGCGCGTTCCTGTTTGACGCGCAGAATTATCCCTACGTGGCCCTGGTGGGATCACCCACCGCAAGAGATTCCAAAGTCGGAAAGGACGGGGACGAGCCCGGCCGCGATGAAAGCTCTTTTCTTTTGGGGGTTACGGAACGAGGAGCGGATAAGAAGGTCGTTTATATAGCCGCATCACTCAAAAGCCGCGATGACGCTCAGCGAACTTACAATCGCCTCATCCACACGACAAGTCCGCTTATGGCCGAGGCCGCGAACTATTACAGCGGCTATCTTCGCCACACTTTAAGTATTGATGTGCCCGACGCGGACATTCGCCAGGCCTACGATTGGGCGCGGATCAATCTGCTGCAAGGAATGGTGGAGAACCCGCTCGTGGGCACAAGCTTGATCGCGGGTTACGGCGTGTCCGACGAAAGACGACGCCCCGGCTTTGACTGGTTCTTTGGACGCGACGCGCTGTGGACTTCTTTGGCCCTCGATTCGGAAGGCGATTTCGCCGACGCACGGACCGCGCTTGAATTTCTCGCGAAATACCAGCGCGCCGATGGCAAAATTCCGCACGAAGTTCCGCAATCGGCGAGCCTCGTTCCGTGGTTTGAGAACTACCCTTACGGCTACGCGGCTGCCGATGCCACGCCTTTGTTTCTGATTGCGATGTGCGACTACGTACAGAGCAGCGGGGACGCGTCGTTTGCGCGGCAAGAATGGGAAAGCATTTGGCGAGCTTACCAATTTCTGAATTCCACGCTCGATTCGGACGGATTCGCTAGAAATCTCGGCGTAGGCCACGGCTGGGTCGAGAGCGGACCTCTGGTGCCTGTGCGCACGGAGATTTATCAAGCCTCTTTGGGAATCGAAGCCTTGCGCTCGATGGCTATACTCGCTCGGTTGGTTGGCAAAAACGAAATCGCATCTGAACTCGACCAAACATTTGAGCGCGAGAAAATTCGTCTGAACGAGGTCTTCTGGTCGCCGGACAAGAAGTTTTTCGCGTTCGCCATAGATCCGAATGATCGTCGAGTGGACGAAGCGACCGTACTACCGAGTGTGCCGCTTTGGTTCGGGCTTATCGATCCGGCCAGGGCCGGAAACGAGATCGCGCACCTCGCCGGGCCGGACATGCAAGCCGACTGGGGCATGCGCATTCTTTCTTCTTCCTCCGACAAATATGCGGGCGATGGATATCACTTTGGCTCTGTGTGGCCGCTCTTCACCGGCTGGGCCAGCGTCGGCGAATATCGCTATCACCGCGACCTCGATGCCTATTTGAATCTTCGCGCAAATGTCTTACTGGCGTTGGACGGATCCCTCGGGGCATTTCACGGAAGTGCTCAACGGCAATTACTACGAGCCGCTCGCCACCAGTACGCCGCAACAGATTTGGTCGGCGGCCATGGTTGTGAGTCCGATCCTGCGGGGCCTGTTTGGTCTCGAAACGAATGCAGCCGCCGGCGAAGTCACCCTAAAGCCGCACGTGCCCGCCGATTGGCCATCCTTTACGATCGCCAATCTTGACGTCGGCTCGACGACATTGGCACTTCGATTTCGTAAGGACGCCAACGATATTTGGCTGGAGACTACGCGCACAGGGGGCGGCAAATGCACGCTGGATTTCAGTCCAGCACTGAGCCTTCGCGCGAATGTAATCGCCGTCACCCTGAATGGCCGCGCAATTCCCTACCACGTCGAGCTGAGCGACGCCGATCAACATGTTTCGATGCGATTCGAAGTGCCCGCTGGCAGAAGCACGCTGCGATTACGCTTCAACAATGATTTCGAATTGAGCGTCGCGTCGCATCTACCGCCGCTGGGAAGCACGAGCGAGGGGTTAAGGATTCTTTCAACGGTGTGGACGCCCGACCGGGATCGACTCAATCTCGAGGTCGTAGGTATCCCTGGAAACGCTTACGAATTCAGCCTCTGGAACGCGAGCGAGATTACTTCAGTCGAAGGCGCAGAGTTAAATAAGGACAATCCCCGCGCGCCCAAGCTTGTGGTTCGTTTTCCTGCGGGTGCCGAGACCTATGTCGAGCGGCGGATCACACTGCAATTCGTTCCCAGAGGTCGGGCCGCTGCCCAGGTTAGGAATTGACGCAATCAAAATGTGAACTTGAGCGCTAGCTGCATTAACCGCGGCGGCGCCGCGTTCACTACTTGGCCAAACAGCGCGCTATCTACGTTGCCGTTCACTGCCGCGGGACCGAAGAACTGCGCATGATTGAAAAGATTGAATGTTTCGAGACGGAATTGCAGCACTTTGGATTCGGTTATCTGAAAATTCCGCAGCAGAGCCAGATCCGTATTGAACATTCCGGGCCCATGGAACGAGCGGCGACCTGCGGTTCCGAGCGTGCCGATCGCATTCGGGCTGAACGCAGCTGCATTGAAATAAGATAATCCATTCCGCGGATTCGAATTGATTGCCAGAGGAGCGCCATTGTAATCCGGCAGGTCCAGGAAGCGATTGTTCACGCCGTTCGGGTTGCTGCCCTGCAACGAATTATCTCCGCTGGTACTCAACGTAACGGGAAAACCCGTGCTGGCGCGAGTGATGCCGGAGAGCGCCCATCCCTCTGTGAAACGACGAGCGCGCCGGGAGAGACGTTCGAGCGGAAGCTGATAGTCATAAGTAGCGACAAAATTGTGCGTCAGGTCCCAGGCGGAAAGCCCGCGGGTGGCTTGGAAATTATACGGGTCCAGTGGATCGGCCATCGATGAGGCCTGGTCTATGGACTTGCTGTACGTATAGCCGAGGGAGAGTGTGAGGCGCTTGCCCGAATGCTTGACGCTGACTTGGAGTGAATTGTAGCTGGAGTTGCCGATGGTTGCGACGTACGCGTCATTGCCGAAGAAATTGCCGGCCGCGTTATTGTTGACGAGGCTCGGATTCAATCCGAGGCGGGTGCCCTGAAGAGCCGTGCCTGCCGGGTAGGTGACCCCGTTAAATCTGAGTGGCGCAGCCAGGTTATAGGTGGTGTTCTCGCCGCCGGGGCCACAAGATTCTCCCGCTACGAGAATACCGGGTTGATCGAGCGCCAGACAAAGAGCCGGATTGCCGGGGTTTGCGGAATAGACCGAGATCAGGTGATGAGCCTCGGAGCCGACATAACTCAGACTCAAAACAGTGTTCCCTGCCAACTGGCGCTCGATGGATAAGAAATAATTCTCGGTATACGGATAGGTATCCCACGGAGGAGGCGCGGTCATCCCTGCCTGGGGATTAAATATGTTGTTATAGATAATGCTCGAATTCGGGTGAGTCGCCGATGCGCCATTCAGCGGAGGGAAAGCGATCGGGTATGGATTGACGTGAACTGAGCCGTCCGTTCCGATAAAGGGAGTGGCGAAGAGCGGCGGTACCCCACTGGTGTAGCTCAACCCATAGGGAGGCTGCGGTTCGTCGAAGGCGAGAGTATTGCCCTGGATCAGTGTGTTGAAAATCCCGTAGCTGGCGCGAATGCTGGTCTTTCCCGCGCCGCCCAGTATCTTTCCCAGCAGCCCGCCTATTTTATCCGGCGAATAAGCCAATCCGACGCGCGGAGCGTAACGGAACCGCTCGGGCACGAGGGTGTTTGGAACGCCACGATCGGTCACGTAGACCAATCCAGGGAATGCATTGGTATAAACCGCCGATTGTTCGCCCGGGATAAAAGTGGGCACCTGATTATATTTTTCCGACCAATACTGCATCAGCTCCACGCGCAGGCCAAAGTTCAAGACCAAACTTGGCTTGACGCGCCAGGAATCCTGCGCAAACCAGCCCACATATTTGTGGCGCGGATAGTAGGTCTGCGAATCGGCTTGCGTATAAAGGTTCGGCGCTCCGATAAGGAAGTCCGCGAAAGTCGAACCGGTGGCCGATCCGTTGAAAAGAAAAGTGCCATTAAACGTCGCGTCCGGATTGACATTCACCTGCTCGAAGCTCAGCTCGACGCCAGCCTTGAGCGTGTGATTGTGCACGACTTTCGAAAGGCTATCGTTCACCGCAAACGTGTTGTTCGCCTGGGCCAGATTCGTGATGGGCTCGCCCATGACGAAGGCATTCTGGAAAACTATGTTTTCGATTCCCTCAATCTTGGGCGCCAGAGGAAAAATACCGGGGGTTCCCGCACCGGTCTGGAAACCCTGAGTGGCCAGGCTGATCCCTAAGCCGCCCTGAGGCTGGCCAACATTATTCGCGGAGCGTATGAAACTGAAATTCAATTCGTTCACGGCGGAGCTGCCAAACGTTTTTGTATCGGCCAGACTGATGAGCTGCGCGCGGCCCAGGTTCAGAGCATTGAAGCCGGGGACGTTTGCCCCGCCCTGCCCCGTAGGAAATGGATTATTCACGCGGTAATCGTCGAAGAAGTAGTACGCCGAGAGATTGCCCCAGCGGGCGCTGACGGCATCCAGGCGCAGACTGGTCTTATCGTCGCGAATTCTTTCATTTTCCGTGCCCGAGAAAGCCGGGCCGGATGCGGTCTGCAGATTTGGAATGGGGACATACTTCAGAAGAAATGTGGACGGAGCCGTCCAGGCGCGCTGCGGAATGATGGCATTGGGAAACACACAAGGATTCGCGCCACTCGAACTGCAGCCAGGGAAGAAATAAGGCTCGCCCGGCGACACTGTATATCCCAGAGTCTGCGAGAGCTGGCTGGCAAGACACGGCACAGCAGTACATGTACTCACAGTTGACGGGACTGTGTTTCCGTTCGCATCGTTGGTGACAAATGAATTGGCGAGGTCGGAAAGATTGCCGGTCCGATCGGCAAGCGATGGCACGGGAAGCACGCCGGTATCGAGACCTTGAATAGTTCTCGTTCCCTGATAGTCGCCGAAAAAGAAAAGCTTATCTTTCTTGATCGGCCCGCCGAGCGTGCCGCCGAACTGATTCTGCTGGAACGCCTCGCGCTCGGGTGAGAAGAAATTGCGCGCATCGAGCGCTGTATTCCGCAAGAATTCGAAGACGTCGCCGTGAAGCGCGTTCGTCCCGCCTTTCGTCACTACAGTCACGATTCCGCCGGAATAGTTCCCATATTCGGCGTCAAAGTTGTTCGTAAGCACGCGGAATTCCGCGATGGAATCGAGATTCGGAATGATGCTGGTGCCGCCGTTCATCTCTTCTTTGGCATCCGCTCCGTTGACGAGGAAACCGTTGGCATCTTCACGCTGCCCGCTGATCGACTGGTTCCCGGGATTCAAGGCACCGGAAGGGTTGATCGCCACCGTGGCCCCCGCCATCACGACCGAATCGGGCGTCTGCGTAGACATGGGCACGATGCCAGGTTGAAGAGGCAAGAGGTCGGTAAAACTTCGGCCGTTGAGCCCGACCGCAGTCATCACCGACCCGGCGACCACATCGCCCATCTGCGTGCTTTCGGCTTCCACATGGACGCCGGTGTCGGAGACGGTAATCTGATCGGACTGTTCGCCAATCTCGAGGGTTATATCCAACTGAAGCTTGGTTCCCACGTCGATGGTCAAAGCGGCATGCTTATAAGGTTTAAATCCGGGGCGAAAAGTTTCGATTTCGTAGCGGCCCACGGGCAGTGTAGTGAAGGCGTAGAAGCCGTCCGCATTTGAGGTGGCATTCTGCTGCACGCCCGTATCGATGTTACGCGCGATGACGGCGATATCAGGGATCACCGATCCGGTGGAATCTTTTACCGTCCCGGAAATACTACCTGTAGTTTGAGCTTTGGCGGACCCGCAAACGAGAAAAAGAATAAGAAGAGAATGAATCAACAATTGGGTGCCGATTTCGAAGCTGCGTCTCATCTCAGCAAGGTGCTCCACCCCTGGAACAGTCTAAGCATCATGTGGCATGGCGCCACGATAAATCGGTTAAATCGCGGTAAAACTTCCTCGCGGATTAGGGGGATGCAGGCACGCGGAGGATCGCTCGGGACAATACTCGCGGCACAGTGTAGTTCTTTACGGTTTTCGGCCCAGCTTCTTGCCGTCGGAAGTCACAAGATACTCGAGCCACATAATGTGCTGTTCATATCTGCCGGGTCGGCCCGTCAATGTAACTTCATCTCCCGGCTTGAGACTTTCTTTCGTCCACCCGGCTCGAAGCATCTCCGACGGAGGAAGGATTTCAGCATGCCACTCGTCGACTTTGCCTTTGTTGTCTTTGACGGCTATAGAAAGCACCGAATGCGGATTGGCCCATTCGTAATCGGTCACGATGCCCATGAGCATGATGCTTTTGCCTTCGTACACCTGACGCGAGGCATGGTGAGCCCACAAGGCACTGGAAAACGCGAAGAAGCCGGCGACTACTGCCGGGGCAAGAATCAGGACCTTGGCTTTCACTGGGAAACCTCCAAGGCACTTCGGTGCGGCATATCCGTGCCTAAGCGTACCATATCCCGGCGCTGAGAAGCACCGGGCGTGATACGCATTTCGCAACCGGGAAAAGCGATTTCGCGATGCCGGGCTTAGAGAAATGCGATCCATCGGCCGGCAGCAACGATGCCAAACCACAGCAGAATCGAGCAACAGCCGGCGAACTTAGCGCCGAGCGGAGTTGCAGGTGAGTCATCCCAACGTGCCACGCGCCCATAAACCGTCTGGTGAAAAATCAAGGCATTCAGCCCGGCCAGGACGAGCATCACCATTTTTATGCGGAAAGCTTTGTTCTCATAGCAGCGTGTGGCTTCTGAAGCAAACAGGCAAAATCCCGACACCACTTGTATCGTCAGTCCTGCCCACGCCCAAGGGAGGAGCCGCCCGGCAATCCTCGATACCGGCTCTCCCTTCATCGTCAGGCCTATAAGGCGCAGGTCGAGCGCCGAAGTTGCTCCCACCAACGAGACGATGCCAAATAGATGAGCGGTTTCGAGCATGGGGAAAAGCCATAATGACTGGTGAATGGCCGTCGCCCAGCTTGAATTTTCCAGCCACTGACAGAACGCAAACATATTCATTCCGTGTCACAAAGATCTGCGGAGACGTTGCGCGGGACAGTATATGTCAGGAAGGATTTATTCCATCACGAGCGGCAGTTCGGTTCCGTTGGCTTTCACGATCTTGCGAATCCACATCGTACTCATGCCCTTCTTCGCAGGCAGACCGCTGATGGTAACCACTTCTCCGGGCTCCAGAGTATTCTTGGTCCAGCCAGCTCGCACCAGGTGGTTGGGACTGGTCATTTCGCCTTGCCATTTCGCGATCTTGCCATCGCTTTGTTTCACGTCCAGATAGACCAGAGTATGCGGGTTCGCAAAACTAAATTCGGTAACCGTACCGGTTACGGTTATCCACTTATCCTCCTGATAAGCGGCGGTCCCGTGGTGGGCGAAGCTGGGCATGGCTGAGATAAACAAAACCAGTCCCACAGTCCAAGTTCGGATCAAATTAGCTGTCATAGCTTCTCTTGATGGCGACGGCGCCGGAGCCGCCTCTTTATAAGAGTTATAGTAATTAAGGTAGCCGCCGCGCCGCAAATTAATCATCGGCTGAAAGCTGGCTCCCAGAAGTAAAATCGGCGCTAAATTTCATTCATATTTTGCCGAAGCAAATGTCCCAATCAGCCGACGAATTTGTAGCCAAGCCCAACCATCGTCAGGATGAGCTGAGGATTCTTCGGGTCTTTTTCAATTTTTTGCCTCAACCAGGCAACATGCACATCGACAGTCCGAGTGGTTGGCTGGCCTCCGTAGCCCCACACTTCCTTGAGCAATTCGTCGCGGGAAAGCGTTGCTCCGCGATGTTCGACAAAATATTTTAGCAACTGAAATTCCTTGGCCGAAAGGGCCACTGGTTGCCCCTCCCGCGTAAGCTCGGTGCTTCTAGTATCGATCTGCAAATCCCCGAATTGATAGCGGACCGGCCCCGTGGCCTTTCCCGATGACGCGCGCCGCAGCAGCGCATCCACCCGCGCCAGTAATTCGACCATTTTGAATGGCTTTGTCAGGTAATCGTCGGCGCCGGTTCGCAGGCCAACCACTTTGTCCATGGTCTGCCGACGCGCAGTGAGCATCAGAATCGGCTCATTCGATCCAAGCTGGCGAAGTTTTTGGCAAATGGTCAAGCCATTCTGCCCCGGCAGCATCAGATCGAGAATCAGGAGATCGAAGGGTTCACGCGTGGCGAGACTCCATTCCGGAATTGCCATCGCGAGCGACGCTTACGGTATGCCCTTCCTTCTGCAAGCGATCTTTCAGGGTCGTGGCTAAGCCTGCTTCGTCTTCCACGATGAGTATTTTTGCATTCATGCGGGATGGTTCAATTATCCGCCAGCGGACCCTGGCTGCTCACTCTTCCTTTTTCAGAGAAGCTATTTTAGCTCTGTAGGTTGCAAGCGCGTCTTAACGTCGTCCTTATTCTGGAGGATGTAATCGTAGAAGCCAGCGGTGAAAAGCTTGACGGTTACTGGCGCACTGCTTTCGTTATCCCAAAACCATCCTTGGATTCCGGTGCTTGGCGATGTAAAGGTGCCGTTCGATTGGTTTTTTCCAACCGCGTCGTCTTTCTCATAGCTCTCAAAGTAGTCTTCCGGCGCTCCAGCCGGTTTGACGTCAGGCTCCCCGTGAAATTCGTAGAAGACCTTTGCATTGGAGGTCCACGAGTAAACCATGCCGGCTCCCTTTTGCATGTGGTACTTAATCTCCATTCCTTCTCCCGGGCCGAGCTTCAATTCGCGGGAGTCGATTTTATATCGGTCAGGTTGCGCGGCGAACGTGCCCTTGATTGTTGGCGCTTCGCCGGCTGCTCCAGCCTGAAGCGTCGGAGCGGCCGGAGTAGCATCAATGGTTGCCGTCGCAGCCGTTGCCGCTGCATTAACGGGCTTGGAGAGATTCATCAGACCCAAAGCGGCACCAGTATGAAGCGGATCTTTGCCCAATTCTGCCGGCATGACGATCGTGAAGAAGATAATTACTGCAACAAGAGCCGCCAACCCGGTAGCTTCAAGAATCCGCTTTTTCGAGGGGGCTTCGACCGCAGCGATGCTGTCTCCGTTTGTCATTGTGCCAGATACCCCGCGAGCTGATAGCTCAAGAGAATGAATCCGCCCGTCATGAGCGCGGCATTCGTCGCAAAAGCATGTTTCAGGAAACCACCCTGCATGCGCCAATAACTCAGTCCAATGAGGACTGCCGACAAAGCAAGGACTTGCCCGATCTCCACTCCGACGTTGAAGCTGATTATGTTCGTGACCAGACCTGTCTGCGACAGAGTTAATTCCTGAAGTTTGGTGGCCAGTCCAAACCCATGGAATAAGCCAAAAATGAGCACTGCAAGTTTTGTATTTGGCTCGAAACCGAGGAAGCGCTGGAAGCCGCCCATATTATCGAACGCCTTATACACGACCGACAGTGCGATGATGGCGTCGATCAGGTACGGATTCGCGCGCACGTGCCCAAAAACTCCCAGCAGCAGCGTAGTGCTGTGTCCCAAGGTGAAGAGGCTGACGTACTGAACGATGTCCTTCAAGCGATAGAGAAAAAAGATGACGCCGACCAGGAACAAGATGTGGTCATACCCGGTGACCATATGTTTCGCGCCGAGGTAAAGAAATGGTCCGATCGCGGCTCCACTATTTGACTGGACGAAGGACGCATCGCGCTTGGACACGTTATGCGCGGCCGCAATCGTCGGCCACAAAATTGACGCCATCAGGACTGCAACGGCTCCCAGAAAAAAGCTCCGCTTAATCATCTTGCAGCCTTTCTTTCCACGGCCGAATTATCAGTCGCCCGGAAAAAGATGATTGTGCGCCCGTTAGGAAGATGAACAGAGTTAAATCGCCGTTAAGAGGCCTAAACCTCGATTTAGCATGATTTCTGGGAGCCACCGCGAGTGTCGCAAGTCCGCCCCAGCGTACTCGGCCTAACTCTTGACTACTTCAGCTTTGACGGCGGGAGTGTGGTGAGGTTCAACAGAATCGAAGACCGGGAAATGCAGGGTGAAGATGGAGCCTTTGGAGAGCTTGCTGGATACGCTCACGCGACCGCCCATCGCTTCCATCATGCGTTTTACCAAATAAAGACCGAGGCCTACGCCCCTGACCTGGCCATCCCGCACGCTTTCGGCGCGATAGAAGGGTTCAAAAACGTGCGGAAGATCTGCGGGTGAGATACCGATTCCTTTGTCTTCGACGCTGATTTGCACTTCAGGCGAGCTCTCATTTAACACGCTGGCCGCCCGCAAAGCCACCCAGCGGTTCTGGCCCGAATATTTCATGGCATTGCTAATCAAATTTTCCACGCACTTGCCCAGCGCTTCAGGATCCGCGACGACAAAGGGCAGCTCTGGACTGATCTCTTTGTGAAACGTGAAGCCTTCATCGCGCAGCATCGCTTCGGACGCCGACAGGCTCTGCTCCAAAATGGGAACGACTTCGCTTGGGCGCAGATCGTATCCAAAGCGGCCCACGCGCCCCGCCGCAAATAAGAGCACCTCATCCACCAGGCGCTCGAGCCGCCGTCCCTGTTCTCGGATGATGGTTCCGTACTCTTGTACCTGCGCGGCGCCTTCGACGACGCCATCAACAATGTTTTCGGCCGCGGAGTTGATTACCGCCAAAGGCGTGCACAATTCATGCGAGACGCCCGCCACGAACTCCATCTGGAGCTTGGCCAACCGTTCCGCTCTACGCGCCACGGAGAACAACAGCATCATTGTTCCCGCCAAAACTGCCAGCAAACCGAAACTGATAGCCAGGTTGCGACGCCGCCATTGCACAACGCCGAAATCTACGGAACCCGCCGGATCCTGCACCACGAGCTGCCACTGGTCATTTTCGGCGGTTGCCTGCACCTGTGCATGGCCGCGGCGCCGCGCCTCTTCGGCCACTGCCTCGACGAGATTCACGGCTGCATCGGGCGCGGAGCTGGAGGCAGCGGAATTGGCGCTGGAGGTATATATGGTGCTGTAAGGAGCGTTCATTGTTCGAACGGCAACTCCAAAGCTCAGTAACCTCGGCTCGCCAAAATGCCTCAAGACTAAGTCAGGCACGTACTGCTTCTCGAGGAAATCCCTGTTGAACTCCAGGATCAAAAACCCCTGGAGTTGTACGTACATGTCTTGCGCATTCTCCACATGAAGGATGGGGCGAATAAGAGCCGGTGTGGAACCGAGAAAAGTCCAAGGATAGTAGAGAGCCTGGCGGTCCCCTATGACACGAGCATTCAGCAACTGGCCTTGTCTCTCAAGGTAAGGATGCAACGAGCTCAGCCGCTCGGGCCAGGCTGTCTCGACAAAGCGCTTGCTGCCGGCCTCGAAAGATTCGAAGCTGCGGTGCCCTTCTTCCAGCCTCCAGATATCTATCGCACCGAGCAAGGCCGGCCGCGATGCCGTTCGTTGCCAATCGCCCTGCTGGCGGACGATGCGGCTCTCCAGGTTGGCCTGCGGGACTTCGGGATCAAGCTCAAACGCTTCACACAGCCGCTCGAAATCATACGAAAATTCCTGATCGAATCCGCGAATGCTGGTCGTCAAATTGGCTTTAAGGCGCTGCTGCTCCGAGTGGCTGATTTCGCCGGTCCAGCGATACTGCAGAACGGCCAGAGTACAGACCACCGCAACCATCCCTAAAATGGCTGCCAGCTCTATCGCCGCTCTTTTGGACCACTTCATCGCGGATCCGCCATATTGTCTTCGCAAACGTATTCGAGGAGGTGCCAGCCACGTTTAAGAGTAAATATCTGCTGGCCACTCCAGGGCTTCAGGTAGGCTTTAGGATCATCAATGGTTATGTCGTCCACCAAAGTGTCATGATCCGGCCGCCGGAAGCGTTCGATCACGTGCAGCGCCTCCGAATGCGGGTGCCCGACCTGATCGAGCCAGGTTTTGTCGTTCAAGCCGACCGTATCGACCACTAAAGTATCGCCTTCCCAATGGCCGATCGAATCGCCCATCCAGGAAGGGTTCAAATCTTTTGGATGCTGCCGCCGCTCCAGGTCGATAAAGCGCACGAAATGATCATATTCGAAAACCATCATCACTTGACCGGGCAGATGAATGATCTGCATGGGAAATGGAATTAGCATGATCCGCGGCACTCCGGGCGGATAACACTGCAAAATCGGGTCCTGCGAATCCGGAGTCGCGTGCGGCCCGTATCCCGGCTTGGCTGCTTTGTACTTGGCTGCGGCCCATGGTTGAAACAGAGGCTCTTTGGAACTGAAAGTGATCGGATTTTGTTTCTCGAGCCAAACACCGGACAAGTCGGGGGCGTTGGCGCCACTTTGATTTCGCGGGGCAAAAGGCCGGCTCATATTTTGCCCAAATGAAAGCAGGGCCGATGAAAATGCAATCGTAATTGCCAGCGCCCTAATCGACCTGAGTGTTTGCCTGCGCAACCTAAACTCGCCTGCCGTCAATTTTGCCGATTTTTCCACACGGGTCCCTATAAGACTGCTCAGCAATAGGCTTATTGTACTGTCAATTGGAATGTTGGGCACGCGAACGCCGGGCGGGCGAGGATGGCCGTTCAATCTTTGCCGGCGCTACTTCCTTGGGCGGGATTCCGGCGGCACCATGCCATTAATTCTGTAATACACCACCAACTGGCCGTAGTGTTCACCCGAGTGTTCGATAACGCTATAAGCGAGTTCCGATACACGAAGCTTCTGGTTTGACTCCGGGTCCTGAACTACCGCCGTCATTCCCGCATCGCCCTTTGCTTTGATCAGATTTGCTCCGTCTTCCACGGACTTTTTCACGAACGCCACGACCTGAGCCTTCGTTTTCAGCCGATCGCGGCTGGGATCGTCTCCATAACGCACTTTTTGCCCTTGCGCCACGTCAGTGAAGTAATACATGGAGGCTGACACATGTAAGAGTTGAGCCACAAACGTCCGCGAATCGGGATGGGGTTTGTAATCGTACTTGTTTTCGGGCAAATCTTCCGCCATCGCCACGAGTTTCCGGCCAATCTCGTTCCATTGCGCCAAAACTACTTGCGAAGGGCTCGGAACCGGCTTGAGGACTTCCGCCTTCTTCGCAGAATCTTGGGCAACGGCCGGCAGCACAAGCGGACAAGCGGCGAGGACCAAAGCGCAAACGCAGAATGCTCGGCTCATCTTTCCTCCATATCCAAGCCCCATGAGGGCGATGATAGTCTCGGATAGCCGCTCTGTCACTTGCGTTCTCTTTTGGCATCCGGCCTCGACGAAGTCGCGTGCGTCGCCAAAGCTCTGTTGTAAAATCAACGGCCGCGTAAACACATTGCGCCCGGCTCACCAACGGGTGACTATAGAGTGCGGCTTACAAATTGAGGAATACGGAATTACGGAATGAACAGCAAAGGCCCCAATACTGAAATGGCTTCTCTGTGCGTCATGAAGTTCGGCGGAACCTCAGTGGGCGACGCGTCTTGCATCGCCCGAGCTGCCGCCATTGTGAAGTCGGCAGCGTCGGAAGGTTCCGTTGTGGTCGTGGTTTCGGCCATGAGCGGCATAACCAATCGGCTGATTGATGCCGCACATCACGCGGAAGCCGGCGAAGGTGAGTACGCGACGAAAGTGGTGACTGAACTCCGGAATCATCACAAAAAAGCCCTGCAAGCTTTGGTTCGCGACGCCCACAGGCTCGCTGAGGTCGATCAAAGCCTCGGCACGGTGCTCGCCGAATTGGAACGCCTGTTACAAGGCACTGCCCTGCTGCGCGAACTAACACCTCGGGCCCTTGACACTATATCCGGTATGGGAGAGCGCCTTTCCACGCCCTTGCTTGCCGCCGCTCTGAATGAACTCGGCGTCTCCAGCGTGCCCGTATCTGCAACCGAAGTTATCGTCACCGACCCACATCACGGGCGCGCTGAACCCCTGATGGACCACACTCGCGAGCGCGCGGAGAAACGTCTGCGTCCTCTGCTGAAAAAGGGAGTGGTACCCGTCGTCACCGGCTTCATCGGTGCAACAATCGACGGCGTTCCCACCACACTCGGCCGCGGCGGCTCCGATTATTCCGCCACCATCCTTGGCGCCGCTCTGGGCGCTCAGGAGACGATCATCTGGACCGACGTTGACGGGGTAAAAACTGCCGACCCCAAGCTCGTTCCCGAAGCGCGTACCATCGATGAAATTTCGTACAACGAAGCTGCCGAACTGGCCTATTTCGGCGCCAAAGTCTTGCATCCCAATACTCTGCGGCCGGTCACCGCAGCGGGCGTTCCGGTGTGGATCCGCAACAGCTTTGCGCCGGAAAAAGCTGGCACGAAAATCACGGCCCGAGGCAGCTCGAATGGCGGAGGCGTTAAGGCACTGACCGCTATTCGCGGCGTCACAATGATCACCGTCGGCGGCCCGGGCATCGTGGGACTGACGGATGTGCTGGCAAGGTCATTTGCGGCAACGGCGGGGCTCCGCGCCAATGTGCTTTTCGTCTCTCAGTCATCCTCGCAGAACGATATCTGCTTCGTGATCTCCTCCGCGGACGAGAAAGGCACCGTCGAGGCTCTGCGTCAAGCCTTTGCTCCCGAAATTGCCGAACAAACCGTGGAGCACGTCTCATCCAATTCCGGGATCGCCGTAGTTGCGGTAGTTGGCGAAAATATGCACGGTATACCGGGAGTTGCCGGGCGTACGTTTTCGGCGTTGGGGCGCGAAGGGATCAACATCATCGCCATCGCGCAGGGCTCCTCCGAGTACAACATATCGCTCGTGGTCGAAGCCGACGCCATGCAGCGGGCGATGCTCACCCTTCACCGTGAATTCCGCCTGCAGGAAGCGGCGGCCCGAGGTTCCCACATCGAAGCCGGCGCCTCGGAGGGCATCTGGACCGGCGCACGCAAATAGCGCGAACCTAGGGAGTGTGATGCACGGGCTTTGCGAAGGCAATCTTCAACAATGGCGGCGTGAGTAGGGCGCTGGCCACGACCACAAACACAATCACGCTGTAAACCGCCGCGTTCAGAATCAGCATGCTCAAACCGAGCTGCGCCGCGACCATCGCAACTTCACCCCTCGGAATCATGCCGACACCGACGCGCACTGCGGTATGCCATCCTGCCGGAAGCGTCGCCAGGCCGCAGCCGAGAACCTTCGTGGCGATGGCCGCAAGCAGGATCACCAGCGCCAGTAGCACCGTCGACCGGGATCGGAATATGCCGATGTCGAAATTCAATCCGATTCCCGCCAGGAAGAACGGCACCAGAAGCTCGGTTACGCCCCGCGTCAAATTGCGGACGCGCGAATCGGCGCTGCCCGCAAGGGCCAGCCCGGCCAGAAACGCTCCGACAATCGCCGCAACACCAGCATAGAAGGCCAGGACCGCCAAACTGAACAGAAGGATCATGGCCACGTCGAATTGCGCTTCATCAGCGCGAAGTCGAGAGTGGAAATGAGGAAAGATCCGCGAGACCACCTTCGTTCCCCAGATCGCCGTCACGACCACAAATGTTGTCGCCAGTGCCGCGGTAAGGACGATCTCCGCAACATTGAAGCGGCCGCGCGCCACACTGCCGACTACCGCGAGAACGATCAATCCCAGCACATCATCGATTACCGCGGCCGCCAGAATGATCTGGCTCGCCGGGTGGTGCAGGAGATTTCTCCGCTTCAGCACCGACGCCGAGATACCCACGCTCGTGGCAACGAGTGCGGCCCCCATGAAGAGAGCCGCGTGCGGCGGCGCGCCCCACGCGAGCAGGATTCCCCATCCAGCCAGGAAAGGTATTGCCTCGCCCAACGCGGCCACGAAGGTGGAAAGAAGGCCCACACGCAGCAGATCCGCCAAGCGCACGTCGAGGCCAATACTGAATAGCAAAAACAGCACGCCCAGGTCGGAGAGCGCTTTCATCGTCTCGTTGGGTGATACCCAATGCAGCACGCTTGGCCCAATCAGGACTCCGGCCAGGATTTCGCCGGCGATTCCCGGCAGGCCGATACGTTCGAAGAGGTCGGAGAGCAACTTGGCCGAGCCGAAAACAATCAGCATCGCCAAGGGAAGCGAAGAGGGCACGGAATCCTCTGTCTCGCAGAAAATGCCGGTAGAAGCCGCGGCTACTTGTGCTGCATCGCTATGTAGAGCAAAAGTCCGAAAATCACCACGGGAATTAGCGCCAAAAAAATATAAAAGAGAATTTTTCGGCCCCAGGGCGACCGGCGCTTTCTCCAGTCGCGCAGTTCCGGCCGTTCGGCCACGCCCACCTGCGCTTGATTACGCAAATCGTGCGCAAATTCACGAATGCTGGCGTACCGGTTTTCGGGCTTGCGCTCGAGCGCGCGGTAAATAATCTCCTGCAACTGAGGCGAAATCTCCGGATTCAACTCGCGTGGCGGAATCGGATTGTTGAGCAGCCGATCGTTCATGATCGCAAATGCATTCGGTCCATGAAAAGGAACCTCGCCCGTCAACATCTCGTACAGCATCACGCCGAGCGCATAAATATCGCTGCGCGCATCGCCGCGTTTCGATTTCACCTGCTCCGGCGAAATATAATCGGGCGTGCCCATGGCGTGAGTCAGCTTGGCGAACGTCAGCCGCCGCATCCCCACGCTTCCCGCGATTCCGAAATCGATGAGCTTCACGTGGTCGTGCGCGTCAACCATGATGTTTTCCGGTTTCAAGATCCCGGTGCACGACGCCCTTGCTGTGAATGTATTCCAGCGCTTCGCAGATTCCCAGAGTAATGCGGATGGCGCGGTCGATCGGCAGCTTTTTCTGCTCGATCAGAATTTGCCGCAGCAGCTTCCCTTCCACCCACTCCATGACCATGTACACGCGGCTGCGGTCAGCGTCCGCGTACACTCTCATCACGCCGGGATGGTCGAGTTTCTTCCCGATTTCTTCTTCGCGCTTGAAGCGGTCGTAAAAGAGAGGATCAGCTTCGACTTCAGGATGGGGAATTTTGATGGCTACAGTACGCTCGTTTTCGAGGTCGATGGCCCTGTAAATGGAGGCCATACCGCTCCGGGCAACGAGGCTTTCCAGGCGGTAATGGTCGAGTTGGTCGCCGGGATGGAGTGACGTCATCGAGAGCGCGGGTCATCGCCGGAAACGGCGCCGGCCCTGCTCAGCGCAGCTTATAGGGCCGCCCGCGGTACATGCCCACACGTTCCACATTTTGAACGCGGACCACCAGGGCGGTGACATTATCGCTGCCGTCCTTTTCATTGGCAAGCGCAACGAGCTTGCGTGCTGCGAGTTCCACATCGGACGTTTCGCTCACTATCTCAGCGATTTCTCGGGATGAAAGTGAGCCGTGCAGCCCGTCCGAACACAGCACCAGAACATCCCCGGGGACGACCTGATGGTCGCTCACCTCAGCGCTTACGGAGAGATCCGATCCGAGCGAGCGACTCAAGATGTGACGCGTTTCAGCTTCGGCCACATCCTCCGAAGACATCAGCCCGAGCCGCGCATGCTCGTTGGCAATAGTGTGATCGCGAGTCAACAAGGTAGCCGCTTTTTGGCGGATCAGATAACAGCGCGAATCGCCTACATGCGCAATCACCGCGCGATCGTAGCGCAGCGCACAGGCGACTAAAGTCGTCGCCATTCCCGAATTCAACGAAGCGTCGAGCACGCGAGTGTTCGCCTTTCGCACCAAGCTCTGCAATAAACCGCTGAGCGGCTGTGCCCTTGGCGCTTCCCGGAATCCATTCAGCAGAGTCTCCACCGCCGTGCGGGATGCCACCTCGCCCTTTTCGTGTCCTCCCACACCATCCGCTACCACAAACAACCAGCCATGGTTCCGCGCCTGCTCCGCCGTATCGGGAGCCACATGGCCGACGTAATCTTCGTTTTCCAGCCGAACGCGTCCGACGTCGGAGAATTCGGCGAAATCGATCTCCAGCATGGAGTCGTCAAACGTGCGATGCGCGGCCGGAATCGGTTCGGCGCGCGCCAGTCTCTGTCCTCTGTAACCCTCAAACATAGTAACTCCGCAAATGCGGCCGGGGCGAACGTCCCTCGCGCTGATTAGCGCTGACGGCGTCCGCCCCGATCCGCTTACAACTCATACTTTCCGACTCGATCAGGCCCCCCTCCCCGCGCGGCTCACGACGAACGTTGTCCGGCCGGTCGCCTTACTTGCGCGCGTGAAGTAGATTGCGCCATAGATGGCCCATACTGCCGCGATACCCAATGCGCCGAACGGCTCCATCTTTGTGCCGTACCCCATGAATGGCCCGATGATGTAAAAGAGCATGCAAGCGAGGTTTGCCAGCACGCCGAAGACGGGGATCAGCAGGTGCTTCATAGCGCTGAAGTTCGGGTGACCTTGATATGCCACGATGCAGATGACGCAACTCAGCATGTACAGCAGGAAGGTGCCGAAGTTGGACGCCAGCACGATCATGGTCAAGGTGTTTGGAAAAGCCGCCATGTGGTCGTGAGTGGTGGCGAACCAAACGCTCGACCATAAGCCATGCGGCAATTGTGCAATGGCCGAATCGGCAATCGCCGATGAGTCTCCGAATACCATCAGCAGCGCAATGCAGCCAATGACTGCGGAGATGATCGCGAGAGCCCAAATGGCGCGGTGGGGGCTGAGGTTCTTGTCATGTAGCATGCCGAAGTGTTCCGGCACTTCCTGATCCTTGCCCATCGCGTAGGTCACGCGGGCGCCGGTGTTGATGCAAGAGAGCGTCGTGCCGATCAGAGCCAGAAACACGGTGATGGCCTCGATCAACATGAACGTTCGCCCGTTGCCTTGGCCAAACAATGCATCACCCACCACGATCATCATGTCGCCGATCGGCGCTGCTGATCCCGTGGCGCTTTGCATGGTATAGCCGCTATTTAAGAAGTAGTTGGCCGCGAAATACTCAAACAGATAGCAGAAACATCCTTGCACCAAGAGAGAGGTGATTACGGCGATCGGAACGTCTCGCTTGGCATTCTTGGCCTCTCCTCCAAGCGACGTGACCGATTCGAATCCCACGAGGATCAAGATGGCGACTGTGGCCTGTACGAACATCCAGCCCACATTGTGAATCCCGACGACGGAACGCGCACTCGGGTGCGACAAGAAATTGCCTTTGTCATCGGCCGTGGGATAGCTGATCTGATAAGGTACCGGTTTCCCCGCGGCGTCCAGCTTTGGCTGCGGCACCATGTTGGCATCGCGGGTGATCGTGTCTATCGTCTGCCCGTTGGCCGTGGTTTGCGTCGTGGCAAATTCATACGTGTACGCTTCGCCAGAAACTGAATCAAACTGGAAAGCCACACTTCCGGGTGGGTGATTGATGCGATAGCCGATGGCCATCACGGCGAACACGACGAGTGCGCTGATTTGAATGACGTTGATTGCGACGCTGACTGCCGTCGACCCTGAGACTCCACGATGGGCGATGTAAGAAACCCCCAAGGTAAACACCACCGCCACAACCATCATGAACAGAGTGCCTGGATTGGAGGCGCTCATGGCATTCGGCCACAGCGTGCCGACGACGTAACCGCAAAAGATCCCAGTGACCGCCACCATCACACCCGGATAGATCCAGTAATAAAGGTGCGAAGCCCATCCAACAATAAACTTGGATAGTCGAGCGTAGCGCCAGTGCTTATCGTGGTTCAGAAAGGACTGTTCGGCGAAATAGTAAGAACTGCCCGTGCCCGGATAGAGCTTCGCTAGCTCGGCGTAGCAAACCGCTGTTGCCAGGCAAAGCAAGGTAGCGAAAAGAATTCCGATCCACATTGAGGGTGCCGTCGAGCCCTCTCCTGCTTGGCTAAAAAACGTAAGCCACAAAAAGGCCCCCGGAGCGATGAGCGCCATGGCGTTCATCGTGAGCCCTGTGAGGCCCAAGGTGGCTTTCATCTCAGTGGTGCTTTTTTTCGGCCATCTAAAATTGCCTCTTTCGTCGTGGATTTCCTGCCGCCCGGAGCGTCGCAGCCGCGAGCGGCGCAAGAATAGCCGGTGTGCTCTCCACAGCAAAACGCAACCTTTCGATCAAACCAATCGGGATTTTTGATTGGCGGCATCCTGTCTGTCTGGCGTGAGTTGCGGTGGATTAGGAGCCTACGTTAGAGCGAGGTTCCCGTGCCGTTTGGTTGAAAAACTCCTTAAATCTTAAACTTTTATGGCCGAAACAATTAAGTTATGTGATATTGCCGATGCCCTTGGGCGCGCCGCTTTGCCCTGGCAGATAAGGAAGTCCATGAAGCTTGCGGGTTTTCTCCTGCTGCTGGCCGGATGGGTCATCGTGGTGGCTGCGGTGATTCTTCTCATACCGGTAAACGCGAGAACGATTTTTGTGGTCGCTGGAGTAGCCGTGGAGATTGTCGGCTTGACGCTGGTGATTCGTTCGAACCCTCTGGCCGTTGGCGAAAAAGATTAATACCGTGCTATTGCCTATTACTGAAATTGTTCTCATTGTCGTTCTGATCCTTCTAGCTCCCTTCACGATCGCGGGACTCTCGTTGATCAATGCCGGACTGGGCCGTTCGCGCAGCGCCGCTCACTCGTTGCTTAGTTCACTCTGCATCTTCGCTGTTGCTTCGGGCGTGTACGTCATTTGCGGTTTTGCCTGGCAGGGATATATCGGGGCTCCGGCGCACACGTTCGCAGCTGCGGGCCGGCAATGGAATTGGCTCGGGCGCGGTCCATTTTTCCTTCGTGGACTCGAATTCAACGGCACATCCATTTCGTTTGCCGCGTGGTTGCAAATCTTCAGTGTCGGATTGGCCGCGCTGATTCCGCTTGGCGCCTGCCTGGAACGGTGGAGATTGTCCGCTGCTTGTGCTTCCACGGCTCTTTTAGCTGGATGGACCTATCCACTTTTTGCGCATTGGGTGTGGGGCGGTGGCTGGCTGGCACAACTCGGGATCAATGCCGCTATGGGCCACGGCGTTATCGACGCCGGAGGCAGCGGCACGATTCACGCAGTTGGCGGCTTGACCGCGCTCGCGCTCGCTTGGATTCTTGGACCGCGCAGCGGCAAATACTCTCTCGAAGGAATGCCGACCGCGATTCCCGGGCACAATGCGGTTCTCGTGCTGTTCGGTTGCTTTCTGAGTCTGCTCGGATGGCTCGGACTGAACTCCGCAGGCGCGATATTGTTTACTGGAGCGGCGCCGGGCCGAATTGCATTGATTTCGATCAACACGACGCTTTCAGCGGCCGCGGCCGTCCTGGTAGCTGTAGTCATCACGGGCGTGCGCTTCGGCCGGCCCGATGTCTCCATTAGCGCCAATGGCTGGGTTGGCGGACTCGTCGCCAGTAGCGCGTCTTGTGCGTTTATCAATCCGGCGGCGGCAATTTTAATCGGCGCGGTCGCGGGCGCGCTTGTCACGTACTCGGTGGAATGGTTCGAATTGCATCTGGGCGTCGACGATCCGGGCGGCGCTATTTCGGTGCACGCTCTCGGAGGCATTTGGGGATTGCTGGCTGTGGCGATTTTCGCAAGCTTTCCGGTTCCTCTCATCGACGTCGGCGGAGGAAGCCTCAAGGCCGCTTCCGACACCGGCCAGGCGCTCGCGCAGATCGTAGCTGTTGCCACGCTAATTGGTTTTGTCTTGCCGCTCACCTATGGCCTGAACTTCACGTTAAATCGAATCTGGCCCCAGCGTGTGGCTTTGGAGGGCGAAAGACAGGGTCTGGATCTCTACGAGCTTGGTGGCGGCGCCTATCCCGACTTTGTCACTCACGGCGAAGAATTCGGCCAGTTCCGTTAGCTCCGACGTTCTTACCGGCTTTCACTTTCGGTCACCTCGACCTCTCGTTTTTGTGAGCTCCCCGGCGATCGCGTTATAGCTTTCGCTTCCAAAGACATTTGCTTTTCTAATCAGGCGGCGCGGTAAGGTCGACGGGAAACGAATGGCTTGCTTTTGGCGGGTGCTGCGGCCGGGTGCTCTTCAGAAGCTAGCACCCGGCGCACAGCGAATCAGTGGACAAGACTAAAGCGCGAACGGCCCTCCTTTCCTGTGTGTTTTTATCCTTAGAACATAAAGCCGGCTTCGATCACGCCCCTGACTTGTTTGGTCTTATCACCTAGCGCGCCAAACACTACGCTCGTTGCCGAGAGATTCCGAGCGTCGACAAGCGATACGTCGCCGCGTAGGAAAAAGCCGCCCTTCTGATAGGTGGGTGTCACGGTAAACGAAAATGCGGAGCTGCCCGGACCGTATCCCAGCAAGTTCAAAGCGAGCGGATCTGTGGTGCTGCCACTGCTGGTGATATATTCCGGACGGACAGCCATCGATATTCCGTGCTTGAAATTGTAGTTGAGTAGGAGCGCGCCGCCGTTCGTGGACCCACTCTCAGGGATTCCCAGGCTGGCCTTCGCCGGCACCCGCGTGTATTGCCAATAGGGCTGGATCATCCAGTTCTCATGGCTATAGGTATAGATCAGGTTGTAAATCTGGCCGTTGTTTTGAAGAAACGGTGTTGCGGCGCTTGTGCTCGTTGTTTGCCCAACGTTTCCTCCGCCCACGAATGCCAACGTGTTGGACGAATTGAACGCGTAAGACGCCGTTCCGCTGATCCAGTTGTAGACATTGGAATAGAAGCCGTCGTTCCAGCTTACGGACAAACTAAGTTTCTTGAATGTGTCGCTGACTTGTACACCGCGGGTGATGGCGTTTTCCTGTCCCCACAGCAGGCCGCGCTCCACGTTCATGTTTTCAAAGCTAAACGTGTATTCGGCCCCAATCAGCGTGGGCAGTTCGCCGACCTCCACGTTGAAATTGCCCTTTACCAATTTAAGGTAGGCTGTCGGCAAAGGACCATATAGCCCTGTGATCGTGTTTACAGTGGAAATGGTCGGAAATCCCAAAGCCGGAATGTTGTAAGCGCCCGCTTGTAAGTAAAACTGGAACCAGCCACTCGTCTTTTGCAGAAAGATCTGGCCATTACTGAGGTCCCAGCGCGTCTGTTTATCCCCGGGGACCCAATTCGATTGCGACAAGCCCATGCCGCTCAGGATTCCAGTAATCGCCACGGTTCCAAATGGGCCCGCATTAAACGTGTGCGGCGGTGCCGCCGTCGAAAGCGGCGCCGTCATGGAAGGATTCGGCAGCGGTTGAGGCGTGGAAGGCGCCGCCGCCGGCGCTTGTGCCGGTGCCGAGGCATCCCCAGCCGGAGCCTGCTGCTGTCCCAAAGCGGGCAGGCTTAAGACCGCGATCAGAACGAATGTAAGAAGACCACCCCATTGCTTCTTCAATGTAACGCTCCTTTCAGACTTGTACTTTCACTACAGCCACGAAGCTTCGTCGCTTCGCCGGGACTTTACGTGGCGCCTTAAGGAAAGACCAACGCAATTTTTCGATAGAACTTATCCAAAACTTTTCGAGTATCGTTTTTGATTCCTAATCTGCTGGAAAAATTGATCGGCCCTATGCAAAAAACAGGTAGGAGGCCGTTCCTTCGCGTATCCCGCCTCTTCGCGCTATTATTTGATGACCGCATAACGTCCGTTGAGTCGGGCGGCCATATGATGGAACCGAGAGCCGAACAGAAGATCGAAGCGAAAGCAGAATCGAACGCCCGAGCGGCGCGAAATCCTATCGCCAATGGCGCGGCCATTCGCGCCCATGAACTCACCCGCCACTACCAAATGGGTGCTTCGGTGATCCGAGCCGTGGATGGCATTACCTTGGAAGTACCCGCCGGCGAATTTCTCGCGCTTCTGGGCTCCTCGGGCTCAGGCAAATCGTCATTGCTGAATCTGCTGGCCGGCCTCGACCATCCAACCTCGGGAGCCATTTTTGTGCTCGGGCACGAGCTCGGCCGCATGACCTCGCTCGAGCTTTCACGGCACCGCAGTCAAACCATTGGTATGGTGTTTCAATCTTTCAACCTGCTTCCGCGCATGACGGTTATGGAAAACGTGGAATTGCCTTTGCGTCTGGCGGAAGTGCCGCGCGCGTTTCGTCCGCCACGCGTGAAAGAAGCGCTCGAAAGGGTTGGACTTAGCGAACGCCTCACGCATCGTCCCGGCGAGCTTTCCGGCGGCGAGCAGCAACGCGTAGCCATCGCGCGCGCCATGGTCAATCGCCCGCGTATTCTACTGGCAGACGAGCCCACCGGAAATCTGGATAGCAACACGGGTGAGGAGATTTTGCGTCTCATCTCCGAGATCAATCGGCCGCCCGATGGCGAAGAGCCCACGACCGTGTTGATGGTCACGCACGAACGCGCCCTGGCGGAGCGTTACGCAAGCCGCATCGTTACTCTCGCCGACGGACGCATTGAGCGAATCGAGCAACGCTGAGATACGACTATGAAAATCGGCGACCTTGCTGAGTTGGCGACACAAAATCTGCGCGAAGCGATCCTGCGCAATTCGCTCACGACCCTGGGCATCGCCGTGGGTGTCGCTTCCCTCGTTGCTATGCTTTCGCTTGGCGTGGGACTGCAGGAAATGATCAGCCGCCGTATGGAACGCAACGGCCTTTTCAACACGGTTCTCGTCCGCCCGCAAACTTCCTTCAACGCTACCGGCCAGATTCGGCGGAACCGCGATTTGGGCACGGATCAGCCCAACGATGGGAATCGCAACCAGGGCGATTCCAATCGCGATCCCGTGGGCGCCGACATCGTCTCGCACCCGCTCGATCAGGCTTCGCGCCGGGAGCTTGCGCAACTTCCCCACGTGCTCGAGGTGTATCCCGAATTTCGATTCACTGGCGATCTGCGTTTCGGCTCCGCCGGACATTTGACCCAGGTCACGAGCCTGCCTATGTCCGCGTCAGCCAGCGACAGTCTCGAAGGCATGCAAGGGCACTTTTTCTCGGCGCCCGATGGGCACGAAATTATTCTGCAGGCCGATGCCGCTGCCGATCTCGCCGATTCGCAACACTTGCAACCCGCGGACATGATCGGCAAGGATCTGGTCCTGCGCTACGCCGGCCGCGAACCTCTGCCTGCGACCCCGGCCAACTCTAATAAGCGCGATCGTGCCGCGGCCGCTGACGATGCGCTGTCCGGCTTCTCGATCATTTCTTCGCGCATATCACTCCGCGTTGTCGGCATCGTCGATGCCGAAACAGTTGCCTCCGGTGCCGGCGCCTTCGCACGCTCAGGCGCCTATGTCCCTCTTCCGGTCGCCGAGGAACTCGGCGTCGTACAGGGCAATGACATGGGCGAAGTTGTCCGTGAATCCGCGCTAGGCGGCAACGGCCAGCATTACACCAACCTTACCGTAAGGGTCGAGAAACCCGGAGACGTTCCCGCGGTCGAAGACTCGGTGCGTCAGATGGGCTATTCGCCCTTTTCGCTTCTCGACCTAACGCGCAACCTGCGCCGTGTGTTTGCGATTCTCGATCTGCTGCTGGGGATTTTCGGTAGCCTGGCCCTCGCCGTCGCGTCGCTGGGAATCATCAATACGCTGGTTATGGCAATTCTCGAGCGCCGCCGGGAAATTGGAGTTTTGAAGGCTCTCGGCGCCTCCGACAAAGATGTTCGCCAGCTATTCTTTGCCGAGGCTGGCGTGATGGGATTGCTCGGTGGAGTTGGGGGAGTCGCGCTCGGATGGGGTATTGGCCGACTAATTCAGTTAGGCACGAACTACTATCTGCGCCAGCAGCAGATTCCAGCAGAAAATATCTGGACCGTGCCGCCCTGGCTGGTCGCTTCAGCGATCGCCTTTTCTCTCGTCGTCAGCTTGGCCGCAGGACTCTATCCCGCGACCCGTGCCGCTCGCCTCGACCCTGTCGAGGCTCTCCGCTATGAGTAGCGGGCGGCCTGGAAAACAAAAACGGGGCATCCCGCTGAGGGTCGGAACGCCCCGCCTTCCCCTGCCTGCCTCCGCATAAAGCAGGCAAGCTTTTCAGGCAGCGTTTTCGTCGCCGCCGCGCAGAAATACGTATCGGTGAATTTCCGCCACTATGCCTGACCGGCCCGAACTGTCGTCCTCTGTGCGGTGTACACGTCCTAAGCAGCGCACGCGTACCGGCCCGGCCAGAGTGACTTCATGCGGCAACGTCAAAATAATTTCCACCGGGGAGCCATGGCTCACCTGCTTGGGCAGGAAAAAGTAGACGCCGCGCGAACTGACATCTCTCGATTCGGTCTCTGCCTCGCCTACGGCCATCCCACTGGTCCAGCGGACCGTCATGGGGAGTTTGATTTGAAAACGCCGTGCCGTACGGCGTTCGGAATAAGCCACGGTAGCCTCCGAACTCACATCTTGTCGATTCACAATAACGTAGCAGCGCAGGACCGCTCAATAGACCGTTTGTTTTAGTCCTACGGCCTTAAATTTCAGTACTTGCGTACTATGGAATTGACTCCATCGCGGTTTGGAGGCGCAGAGGCTTTCTGGCGGAGCAAAAGCAAATAGTTTATTTATAGATTGTGTCCGGCGTTTTGCGTCATTCGACCGCGCTGCTTTTTATGATCGATGCGCGCCGGTAAGCCGCGAGTACATCATCGAGCGATAGCAAACCCACAAGGCGGCGCGCGTCCGCCCGATGCACCACCGGCAAAAACGGCGAGTCGCGCATCATGCGGAGCGCCAAATCCAGCGACTGATCCGCATGCAGGCGAGGCAATCGCCCGCTCGGCAGCACCTGTGATAAAAGCTGCGCTCCCTTCCCTGTTTTCTCCGCATCCAGCAAGGCGCTTTTTTGGATAAGCATCCATCGGCCATTATCGTAAGACACGAGCAGCGGATCCTCAGTCATGTCGGCAAGCCGCGAACACGCGTCCGCCACCGTATCGCTCGCCTTGAGAATCAAACCCATCGGCTTGCGCATGGCGTTTTCCACCAGTAAAGCCGTCTGCTCCCGCCCCTCTTCCATCGACGGCAAATCGAGCCCCTCTTCTCGAGTCATCAGATCGAAGATGGGCGTCTCCTGGAAACGTCTGCCAATGACGTAGGCGATGGCATTCGAGATGATTACCGGCAAGATGATCGAATAGTTCCCGCTCACTTCAAGGACCATGAACACGGAAGTCATCGGCACGCGCAGGAATCCGGCAAAAAGCGTCCCCATGCCGACAAGCGCATACGCACCCAGCGGACCCGCCAGATTCGGGAAGAAATGATGCTGCACAGTACCCACCGCCGCCCCCGCCATCGCACCGATGAAAAGCGTAGGCGCGAACATTCCGCCGGGCGCACCGCTCGAAATCGAAAGTGTTGTTGCCAGCACCTTTAGCAAGGCCAGCGCCACCAGCGTGCGCCACACAAACTGTCCGTGCATGGCTTGATCGATGTATTCGTATCCGGCGCCCATAACTTGCGGGAATCGCAAGCCAATGAAGCCAATTGCCATTCCTGCCAGCGCTGGTTGTATGTAAAGCGTCCAGCGTGGCATCCGCCGGGTTCGGCCGCGCACCCATCGCAGCAGTTTCACGAATATCAGTGACATGATTCCGCCGACTACGCCCAGCACGGCATAGGAAAGCAATTCGATCGGGTGGGCCATGCTATACGGAGGAACCTGGAAAAGAGGTTCCGCACCCAGGAACAGGCGCATGACAACCACCGCTGCCACCGCGGACAACACCACCGCTCCCAGAATGCCCGCGCTCCAGGTGCCGATCACTTCTTCGATCACAAACAAGACCGCCGAAATCGGTGCATTAAAAGCCGCTGCCAATCCGGCCGCCGCGCCCACTGGAGCGATCAAACGCACTCTTTCGCGCGACAGATGCAGCCGCCGCCCCAGCGCCGATGCAATTCCCGCGCCCATCTGCAGCGAAGGATCTTCGGGTCCGAGCGATTGGCCACTGCCAATGGCCAGGGCGCAGGTCAAAAATTTGCCGATTACAGTATTGAAGGGAATGTAGCCGTCATAGACGTATACGGCGGACTTCGTCTGCGCGACGCCGCTACCTCTTACACGCGGGAACACACGCAGAACAATAAACGCGAGCAGCAAACCACACACCGTGGGTACAAGCACAACGCGGACCGGACCTGGATTAATTCCCGATCCCAGCAGCCATAGCCGCGTGTAATCGATGGTGATGCGGAAGCAAACGACCGCGAGCCCGGCGAAAAGTCCGATAATTACCGATAAGAGGAGGAAGAAATTATCTTCGCGCATCGAAAGCCCGGCGCGCGCGCGTTCCAATGCGTCGAGCACGGCTGCCTTCATTCGCTGTACCAAATTATCTTTCGGAGCTCCGGACGGAGTCTCCGAGCCGCCCTCGGGCGCATCCTCGGTCTTCACCTGCGCTTGCGCGTGTCGCGCCGACCAAGGTTCGGCCTCAGGCGGTCTTTCGCCAGGTCGCTCCGATTCACTCATGGGTGGGAAGCGTGCGTTTTTTCGCCAATTCGCACAATTGCGGCATTCGTCGGGTCTGAAGGCGGCCCGCAGTTTTCTGTGGCCGCGGACTCCATCTGAAAAACAAACTCCATCAAGGGATCCAACTGTTCGGTGTGCTTGGACAGCGCCACCACAGCCAGTTCGTCGCTGGCTGCGTCGGTAAAAGGAGTCAGGTTCACGCTCGGCGCCGGCAAGGCAATACCATGCTCCTTCGCGCAGGATTCGATCCTCGTGACTGCCGCGTCGTAAGCGCGAATGGCGCGCCGCGCGCGTTCCGTTGGATCGAGTCCCGGACGATTTGGATCAAGCGCCGAGGTCGCCTGCGCGATCGCGAGATCCTGCATTACCTGCGCCTGCTCCGTTTGTTGCGCTGCGGTGTCCGCCCCCTGCGGACCGGACCGCCGCTTCTGCTGCGCACCTTCCCGAATGGCGCCTTCCAGGTACCGAATTGCGTCTCGATCGTTGCCCAACTGAAAGGCCGCCTCTCCCGCCCCAGCCAGGGCTGCGTAGGTGTGGGGGTCAAGCCGCAGTGCCTGCTGGAACTGTTCGAACGCGGGCTGGGGATAGCCCCCTTCCAACATCAAACGGCCGACCAGAGCATGCAGCGATGGGTCGGGAGGAATTGCGGCAGCTGTTGCCAGAAGCTCCGATTGCGCTTCCGTCTTTTCTCCATGATCCATTAGATAGCGATAGAACTCCAGACGAGCATCCATCCGCCTCTGTAATACATCTCCGGCATTTGCATCCCAGATTCCGTAGATCGCGCCGTTGTAATAGCGTTTGGCGTCGGCATCGTTGCCGAGCTGCGCCGCCAAGCGCGCCAATTCCAGATTAATTCGGCTGTTCCCCGGCCCTCGTTCCCACAGATCAAGCAAGTAGGAGCGCGCTTCGTCGGTTTTCCCGGTGGCAATCAGCGCTTGCACAAAATTGAGTTCGAATTCCTGTTGCTGCGCGGGTGGAAGCTCGTGCTGGGCGTAAATGAGGGCCGTCCTAAAATCGGAGAGCGCCGCTTCCGCACGGCCGGCCTTCAACTCCGCATTACCGCGATCGAACCAGGATCGCGCCATTTCAGCGCGTCGCCCGTGATAAAGCCGCGCGGCGAACCCGGTAATGGCAAACGCAATCACCAGCCCAAAAACGCAAAGGAGAAGGATCGTTTCGCGCGAATGCAGCCAATAACGGCGCGGCCGCATGCTGCACCGGCACACAATCTGGCCCTCAGGAATCGTGCGCCCGCATTTCGGGCAAATCTGAGAGGACTCCACCCCTAATCTCCTGTGCCGGAGGCCGTAATAAGTATCGTAGCGCGATAAGCCAGCCTTCGCGAGTCCTTCGCTGACAAGATGTCATGACCGCGGCAGCTTGTGAGCACCGATGCCAATCGGTAAAACATTCCGTGAGGTCGGAAGGGGCAGGATTGCAGACTTTTTGGATTTCAGTTGGAGCCGCTCGATGGGGGTTTGGCGCTAATATTTACTTTGGTCTCGTATTCACGAGCGGGCCGCCGCCGCAAAGAATGAATGACCGCCCGGCTTATATCGAAAGAGGCGTAGATCGCATTGGATCGCCAAACATCGTGAATCGAGAGCACCTGCGCGCGAACGAACCGCTTAAGTTTGGAGTTCGGCCGCCAGGCGATCTCATTGCCGCGTGAAATCGCCACTCTTGCTGGCGCTTGGCAGTCGGTCAGTTCCAAAACCTCCACACTGCCGTCGGTCCAAAGTTCATCGCCGCTCGGGTTTCTCTCTGGCTCAGGCTTTTCGGGACGCTGTACGTGATGGACATCGGCGACGCATCCGGCAAGGGTTAAGTCACGTACGACTCTTTCGCTCTCTGTATCGATATCGGCGTCCACATGGTGGATAAATCTCCCCGTCCGAATCGACCAGCTGGCCCCTGTTTCATGGATAGCACTGGCGGCCCAAAGATCCGGAGCGAGCTCGTTTTCGTTCCAGATCCTGATGTGGTCGCGTTTCTGATAGCTATCGAGACTCTTCTGCAATCGAATATCTGCAGGTTTTCCGGCGAGCCATTGGTTCGAAATCGGCAGGTGAGGATAGCTGTTTAATGAGCTGAAAGCGCGCATCTCACGCAGCACGGACCACGCCGAAACGGAATCGCCATAGGTCCAGCCTGCTGCCTGAAAGGCCGCCTCGATTTGCTCCTGCGAACCTATAAAAGCCAGGTTCAGCACGTCGGAAGGCCGTCCGCTGCGCGTTAAGCTGTGAGCCGGCAGGGCCACCAATTTTTCGCGGATATCTTCGTCGATTTCCGCGCTCTGCTGTGTATTTTCCTCTTGGCGTGCCTTCACGAACTCGGCAGGCAACTCAACAGGCGCCATCAATCTCAGGCGTAGATCCGTTCCCGCAGGCAAGAAAGTCTCCGGCTCGGGTGAGAATGGGAAGGCACCCCGCCGCAACAGAAATATCCAGTAAGCCTCTGTATTCCAAAAGGGTAGATGCAAAAGGCGTGTCGAAATTATTTGCTGCGGCGTGGCATGGCCGCCCCCTCCCTTAATGACGCCGGCCTTCACATCTTCGCGCCCGTTTGCGACTTCTTCGACCCTGGCTTTTATTGCGAATGTTTGTGGACCGGCGACGAGCTTATCGAAGTCAATCGTCACTGCGGACGAGCTGTGCCACACGCCGAAGCCCACACGGCGCACATGGGTAATGTGCCCTTCCACCGTTGTTCTCATGGCGAAAGCAGCAGAATCATCGCAGTTCGGTGAGGCGATAAGGATTGCTTTTACTGCCGATCCGATTTTTGAACTATAGGTGGAAACCGGGCCGGTGAGACGAATCCAGAAATCCTGACCTGCGGGAATAACTTTACAAGCCTGATCTTGCGCGTGGCCGCTAGCGCAAAACGCGCAACCAATCGCTAAGAAGGAAAATTCCCTTCGCCAACCGGCTGCGCTCCAGAGGACGCTGCAGGCTCGGCGTGCGGAATCGCGCTGGTGCTGTGAGCAGGTCTCGCATTATGGCGCACAGAGGCGCCTTCCCCAGGAGCAGCAACTCCCCAATTGCCCTCGTGACGAGCCCTTTTTCTTACAGTTTCTTAAGCTAGTGCGTACGTTGGAGCTAAAAATGGTGCGCTATAAGTTTCGGCTGGTTCTAAACCTCTGACGTCGCCCATTCGATGCAGGCAAGCGCGGCAGAGGTCATGACAAAGCGTAATGGATGGTTGCGGATGGGATTATGCACGAAAGAAGCCCTGCCGTGGAGATTTTCGGCAGGGCTTCTTCCAAGTTGTTACTGGTTGCTCGTCTTTCAACAAGCACGAGCCACTCTGAACTGCAGTTATTTTCCGCCGGCCTTGACGACCAAGCCAATTCCGATGCGGATAACGTTCTTCTCCCAGACGCCGCCGATGTGCATCGGAGTCCAGTCGAATTGCGGAACGCGGAGCGCAAAGCGGTCGGAGAGGTTTACGTCCAACCCGCCGCCCATTGCCATTCCCAAGCCCGTCGAGGATACGGCAGGCGTGGTTACGGATGTACCAAGGACGGTTAGGGTCGTGCTGCCTACACCTTCTTTGACGCCTCCGAACATCGCGTGCACGAAAGGCGTGATTCTCGACCTGCGGAACATGATTCGCGGACCAAACAAGAATTGGTAGGAGTTCAGGCTGACGCCGCTAACGGTGGCGCCTGCACCCGTGATCCCGGGAAGGCTTTTGTATTGGCCACCGAAATCACCCACGATCCCAAGGTGGTGAGTGACGTTAAAGTTAGCGGACCCTTGCCAACCCCAAAAATTTTCCCGGAGCGATACCGGCAGGCCGGTCGTAGGATCGACCGACGATATCGCCGCGCTGGAAATCGAGAAGCCGCCGAACACCTCCGCCTTCGGATAGATCACTTCTTGGGCAAAGCTAGGAATCGAGAAGAGGAACAACCCGATAGCTAGAAAGATCATTCGTCGCATTTTGTTTTCTTTCTCCTCTGAGAGATTTGGACCTGCCCGATAAAGCGGGGAACCGCTTCCTACACACCCGCTGGTAATGCGAACCGCTTTACCCAAAGTCTATCGGGTGCGGGCCTTGCAGCTGAACTGAATAACTCGACGGGCGTACCGTTCGGCTATTAACTGAATCAGGGCAGCGAGTACTGGTGGGAAGACGGCGACACCGCCGCTTCATCCGGGCAGTATTTGACGAGGCGTGAGCGCATAACAGAAAGAAAAGGATAGGCTTAGTAGTACTAGGCCGTACCGGCCTGGAGTGCCATCGTAACGCGACGTGCTGTCCATCTACAATCTGGCCCATGCGGCCCCTGGCGTCATCAAACGCGACGGGTGGTCCCCCACCGGAGCAGCCATGAAGCAAATGCATAAAACCGCCTTCCTTGTTCTGCTCGCGGCTACGACATTTCCTCTGCTGACCGCTCGTGCGCAGGTCAACGGGCCAGTAACGCCGCACAAATTTCAGACTGCGGCTGGCTCCATCCAGATCGATGTGGACATGGTGCTCGTCAACGCCAGCGTCACAGATACCTACGGCCACCTTGTCCCAAATCTGGAAAAGAAGAACTTCAGGCTTTTCGAGGACAATATCGAACAGGAAATCCTTACCTTTTCGCATGAAGACGTGCCGGCTTCGATCGGACTGCTCTTTGACACCAGCGGAAGCATGGCCGATAAGATGGACGCCTCGCGCCAGGCCGTAGTGAACTTTCTGAAGAAGTCCAATCCTGAGGACGAATTCTTCCTGATTAGCTTTAATAGTCATGCCGAACTCACCAGCCGCTTCACGTCTGACATCGAGCAATTGCAGCAGCGCATGACGTCATTGAAGCCGGACGGCCGGACCGCCCTTCTCGACGCGATTGACTTAGGCATGGAGCAGCTGAGAGGCGCGCGTCATGAAAGGCACATCCTGCTCGTCCTCTCCGATGGCGGCGACAATCACAGCCGGCATCATCTGCCAGAGGTTCGCAGGCTTTTGGAGGAATCCGACTGTCAGCTTTATGCACTGGGAATTTTTGATCCGCGCGACATGAAACGCACCAGCGAGGAGCGCGAAGGCCCCGGCCTGCTTTCCGAACTCGCCGAGATGACCGGCGGACACCTTTTCCAATCCGCGAATTTGAGCGAATTGGCCGATTTGGCCGGCAAAATCGGGACGGAACTTCGAAGCCAATATATCCTGGGCTACAGGCCGACGGACGTTCACCACGACGGTCGTTGGCACCCGATAAAAGTTCGGCTCTCCAATGACCCGCCTCTTACGGCACGCGCCCGCACGGGATACTACAGCCCGCGCGACTAACGCACGGCGCAACCCCGAGCGTTACGACCCCCATTCTTGCAGCGCGATTCCCTTGACACGGAATTGCTATAAACATAGTCTTGAGTGCATCCGCTGCTCATAGGTGTCCATGCGCGCCCATCTACCAACTATTGCTTCTTGTTTTGCAGTTGCGGCTGTTCTCGTTGTGAGCGCTGGCATTCCTGCGGCGGCTCAGGGTAATCCGGCGGCAGCGCAAAGCTCCGCCGCCCAGAACAAAATTCCAACCCCGGGTCAGTTCTCTCCCTACAAAGCGCCTCACACTGCCGATGGCAAACCCGATTTCAGCGGCATCTGGCAGGCCTTTGTTACTGCGGACATCGATGTTCAGGACCATGATGCGCAAGCCGGCCCGCATCCGGATTTTATGGGCGCGTATGGCGCCTGGCCGGGCGGACAAGGCATCGTGGAGGGCGGCGAAATTCCGTACAAGCCCGAAGCGCTGGCACAAAAGAAGGCCAACGCCGAAAAGCGCATGGTCGTAAATATCACAAGCGACCCGCATCGCCACGACACCGGCGATCCCGAGCTCAAGTGTTACAACCCTGGCGTGCCACGGGCTAATTACATGCCCTTTCCATTTCAGATCATTCAGGGCACAGACACGATCCTCTTTGCTTATGAATTTGCACGGGGCGTGCGCACGATCTACATGAACCCGAACGACAAGACCATCCCGAAGGATGCTCCAGCCGATAGCTGGATGGGATGGTCGCACGGACATTTCGAAGGCGACACGTTAGTCATCGACGCGACCGGATTCCTCCCCTATTCATGGTTCGATCGCGCGGGCGATTACCACAGCGACGCCCTGCACGTAGTGGAGCGCTATACGCAGGTGAGTCCTTACCACATCATGTATGAAGCGACGATCGAAGATCCGAACGTCTTTACGCGGCCGTGGAAAGTGAGTTTTCCGCTCTATCGGCGTATGGAGAAAAACGTCCAACTGGTGGATTTCAACTGCACGGAGTTCGTCTTGGATCTGCTGTATGGTCAATATAGCAAGCGGCCTGGCAAGTGAAGAGGAGGTCCGGATGACTAATCATCTTGCGCTTACATCGAGGGCCCTCCAGATCGCTTTGGTGGCTGCTTTGTTTGCTCCCGCATCCGTTGCAGCGCAATCCTCGCACGATGCCAATACTAAAACCGCCAATGGCAACACAAAGTCGTCACCGGCGACTCCGACGAGTGCAAAGGGTTGGACTATGCCTCGTACTCCCGATGGCCAGCCGGACTTGCATGGATATTGGACGAGCGAGACTTTCACTCCTTTGGAGCGGCCTGCGAAATACCAAGGAAGAGAATTCCTGAGTGACAAAGAAGCTGAGGAAGCGCAAAAGGCCGGCCTGCAGCGCGCCTACGAACGCACCTATGACGATCCCGTCGAGGAGCCCGTTTACGACTCGACCACTTTCGGGCTCACCCCTGCCCTGGAAGGATTCTCGCCAAACAAACGCACCTCGCTAATTGTGGATCCGCCGGATGGCAGACTTCCTCCGCGCACTCCCGAGGCGTTGGCCAGGCCGAAAGCCATCGGTGACCGCGACTACATTGAACCCGACGGTCACGGCGGCGGAATCGTGCACGCGGATACTCCGAGGGATATCGGGATGCGCACGACCTGCGTTTCCATGAGCGGCGGGCCCCCCATTCTTCCGGGTGCCTACAACAACGGCGTCTACATAATGCAGAGTTCGAACTATGTCGTGCTGCAAGCCGAGTACGGATCCGAGCTCCGTACCATTCCTCTCGATGGACGCCCGCATGCGTCGGCAAATATCCGTCAATGGCACGGCGACGGGCGCGGGCATTGGGAAGGCGACACGCTGGTCGTGGAGACGACCAATTTCAGACCCGAGGCCACCTTCCGCAACGCCAATCCCAAAACCCTGAAGATTACCGAGCGCTTCAAGCGCGTCGCCGCCGATCAGATCGAATATAGTTTTACGATTGACGATCCGTCAACGTGGACGAAACCATGGACGGCCATCGTTCCCCTTCACACGATTAAAGGGCCTTTTTTCGAATACGCCTGCAGCGAAAGCAATATGGACGTGGTAAACATCATGGCGGGAGCCCGCGCAACCGAAAAAAGCCCAACAGCAGAATTAAAGGTGTCTCGGCTGCTCCGAGTTCAAAGCAGTAGAGCTGCCACAATCTTTCGCGTTGTCACAAAAGGTTGTAGAGAAAAAAGGCCTCGTCACCTCAGGTTAGCTCGAAAATCGACCATGGTCCCTCTTAGCAGCGCCCTCATAAAAGCCTCATCTCGCTTCTGCCCTTCGTAATGATACGGGTATACGATCTTAGGCTGAAACGCCTTGATACATTCCGCCGTGTCGCCTGGAGTCATCGTCTGCGGCATGTTCATCGGCACGAACGCTACGTCGACATCCTTCACGGCCTTCGCCTCGGGCGTGCACTCGGTGTCGCCCATAAAGTACAAGCGCTTGCCTCCCAGCGTAATGATGTAGCCATTCCCACGGCCTTTGGGATGGTAGAGTTCGCCGGGTTTGGGCCCATGCTGCAGGTTGTACATAGGAACGGCTTCGATTCCAATTTCTGTCACGGTCTTGCTTTCGCCATTCGCCAGAACGATCGTCGGTGCAGCAATCTTCGCGCCGGCCTCGCTCGCCGCAGCCATCGGCATGACTACCGGAGCTCCCGGCTTCCGCAACTTGGCGATCTCAGCGGGGTCGAGATTTTCTGGATGAATGTCGGTGACCAGAATCAAATCCGCCGGCTTTAGCGCGTCGAATTTCCCCAATAGCGGAAGCTCCACATTGTCGTATGCCGCCACGGGATCGACCTGTATTACCTTGCCCGCATATTCGAGTTGCACGCTCGAGTGCATGATGGGCGTAATCTGAATATCTCCGCCAGAAGCGGGAAGGGTATCCGCTTGATTGGCCGAGACCACCGCAGCCGCAAGTCCAATCACAATCGCCAGCGACAGCAACACTCTTATCTTCACGTTCTTTCTCCTGACGTTCCCGGACCGCCCGTTAGCCGAACCTTATCCCACCGTGAATTCCCGCCTGTCAAGTGGGCTTTCACCGATTGAGCCGCGGCGGTTGGCGGCAAGTCTCGCCCTTGACACTCGAATGATTCAAGCGTAGCTTTTGGCCTAAGTGCGTGGCATTTCCAACGAGCTTATTTCTCGGGATACGACTTGGACATGACGAAGGCCGCTCTGTTTTCCCTCTTTGTATTGAGCTGCGCACCTCTGGCGGTTCAAGCCCAAACGTCCACTCAACAGCCCTCCGCGCGCAGCGCCGCACCGGCCGCAGCCGCGGCCAAGATTCCTACCCCGGGTGAATTCCCCGCTTATAAGCCGCCCCACACTGGGGATGGCAAGCCGGACTTCAACGGAATCTGGCAGTCTTTCGTCACCGCCGATATCGATATTCAGGATCACGATGCGCAGGCTGGTCCTCATCCGGACATTATGGGCGCGTACGGTGCTTGGCCCGGCGGACAAGGAATCGTGGAGGGCGGCGAAATCCCGTACAAGCCCGAAGCATTAGCAAAAAAGAAGGCCAATGCCGAAAAGCGGATGGTCGTCAATATAACCAGCGACGACCGGCGCCACGATACAGGCGACCCGGAACTCAAGTGTTATCGCCCTGGCCTCCCGCGCGCCAACTATTTGCCCTTCCCGTTTCAGATTATTCAGAGCACAGACAACATAATGATGGTGTACGAGTTTGAGCATACATTGCGCACCATCTTCATGAAGGAAAATGACAAAGAAGCTCCCAAGGATCCTCCGGCCGATAGCTGGATGGGATGGTCGCACGGACGTTTTGAGGGAGACACGCTGGTCATAGACACGACCGGATTTGTCCCCTATACGTGGTTCGACCGCGCCGGCGATTTCCATAGCGACGCCCTGCACGTAATCGAGCGGTATACTTTGGTCAGCCCTTATCACATAATGTACGAAGCGACGATCGAAGATCCGAACGTCTATACGCGGCCATGGAAAGTAAGCTTTCCGCTTTATCGCCGTATGGAAAAAAACGTCCAGCTTGTGGATTTCGACTGCGTCGAGTTCGTCGAAAAGATGCTGTACGGCCCCTACTACAAGAACCCAGGCAAATAGATATTCGAGGAGGTAGCAATGGGTAATCGCTTTGGGGTCTCATCGAACACTTTGATGATCGGCGCGGCTGTTTTATTGCTGCCGACATTCCTTCTGGCGCAGACAAAGTCAAATGTCGCCGCAAAATCAGACACGAAGACGGCGCCAGCTAAATCGCCCGAGAAGAAAGCCTGGGTCTTGCCGCGTACCCCGGATGGCCAGCCGAACCTGCAGGGATACTGGACGAGCCTAAGCTTCACGCCCATGGAACGCCCGGCGAAATATGGCAATCGAGAATTCCTGACGGACGAGGAAGCCGCCGAAATTCACAAAGAAGGCATACAACACAGTTACGAGTTCACGTTTAACGACCTTGCCGAAACGCCCGTCTACGACGCGACCGTCTATGCGTTGAGCGCCTGGCAAGAGGGCGTCGCGCCAAACAAAAGAACCTCGCTGGTCGTCGATCCGCCCGACGGCAAAATTCCTGCGCTGACTCCCGAAGCGGCGAAGGTCAGGGAGGCTGCCCGGCGACACGGTCCCAATCAGGACTACGCGGATCCCAACGCGCCCGTAAAGGCTGACGTCGCCGAGGATCTGAATCTGGGCGAGCGCTGCCTCTCGTTTGGCGGTCCGCCAATCCTTCCCGGCGCTTACAACAGCAACTTCTTCATCGTCCAAGGCGCCGGTTACGTCATGGTCGAATATGAGTGGAATAACGAGACTCGCATCATCCCACTGGAGGGACAGCCGGCTCTTTCGCAAGGAATCCATCGCTGGCACGGAAACTCGCGCGGCCATTGGGAGGGCAACACCCTCGTCGTAGAGACCTCCAATTTCCGTCCCGGCGCCACTTTCCAGGGCGCGAACCCGAAAACCCTGAAGATCACCGAATACTTTACGCGCACCGATCAGAACACGATCGAGTACAAGTTCACGGTCGATGATCCGTCAACGTGGACGAAGCCCTGGTCGGCCATCGTCCCGCTGAGCCACATGGACGGCCCGATTTTCGAATACGATTGCAGCGAGAACAACAACGACGCAGTCAATATCCTTGCGGGCGCTCGTGCCACCGAACGAGCCGCCGAGGAAAAGGCCAAGAAAATTTCCCAGAAATGATTCAGGTGGTGACAGTCTGGCCGGGACAGCAATTTTGGTTTTCAGAGGAGGAATACACATGAGATTGGCTTTGGCGATGGCCATGCTCGTTCTTGCCCTGGGTTTGTTCGTAACGGCAATGCCAGTGCAGGCTCATCACGCCTTCGCGGCGACTTTCGATACACAGAAGCCCGTCGTCGTGCACTGCACAATTACGAAAGTCGAATTGATCAATCCTCACTCCTGGTTCTGGTGTGACGAAAAGGCGGCCGATGGCAACGTCGTGAATTGGGGTTTTGAAGGCGGCAGCCCGAATTCCCTGATCCGCCACGGCGTCACCAAGGCCACCATTCCGACCGGGACGGAACTCATCATCCAGGGCTATCAGTCCAAGGCCTTCGAACATAAGGGCGTTGGCGTCAACATGACCTTCCCCGACGGGAGAAAATTTCTCTTCGGCGGATCTGCTCCCGGAGCCGAGGGCGAAGTGGCGACTCCCACGAAGGACGAAGTCGCGCCAACAACGAAGGACGATTCCTCGTCCAAGAAGTAACGCGCTCGTCAACGCTAGAGCTGTTTAGCGCGGCTTCGCGCTTGGATGCGCGGAGAGATGCGCTGAAATCAAGCATCGTCTTCTACATCTCATAAGCGGAAGACTGCCTCACCAAGTATCCCGATCTCACAGAGATAGCCTTTGCGGAATAGTCCGCGTCGCTTCACACCTTCGATTGTGACTTGGCGTTCGACTCAACATCCAACTGTAAGGCGACCGGCAACAGCCGCGCACACTCCCTTAATTTATGTCCAACCTTTCCGCCTCTCTGGCTCGCGCCGATTCGTTTTGCGCAAAATATGGATTGAAACTCCCGATACTGCTCGCGCCCATGGCTGGAGCCTGTCCGCCGAGTCTTTCCATCGCCCTGGCCAATGCAGGCAGCATGGGCGCTCTGGGCGCGCTCATAAGCGAACCAGATGGGATCCGCGCGTGGGTGCAGGAATTCAGATCGAATAGCAGCGGCCCACTCCAACTCAATACCTGGATACCCGATCCCGCGCCCTCTCGAGACGCGGCAGCCGAGGCTCGTATGCGGGCATTCCTCGCGGCCTGGGGACCGGCCGTCCCGGCGACGGCTGGCGACGTTGTCCCACCGGATTTCCGCGCGCAATGCGAGGCTTTTCTCGAACTTCGGCCCACAGCCGTTTCCTCGATCATGGGGCTATTTCCGCCGGAATTGGTGACTCGATTCAAGGAGAAAGGCATCGCCTGGTTTGCCACCGCCACCACACTCGCCGAGGCCCAGCGGGCGCAGGCTGCAGGCGCGGACGCTATCATTGCCCAGGGCTGTGAGGCCGGCGGCCACCGGGGATCATTCGACCAAGCCGCCGCTGAACGCCAATCCGTTGGCCTCTTCGCGCTGCTCCCGAGGCTCGCAGATCACATCGATCTGCCCATCATTGCCGCGGGAGGAATCGGCGATGGGCGCGGCATCGCGGCCGCCTTGGTGCTGGGGGCCAGTGCTGCGATGGTCGGCACCGCATTCCTGCGCTGCCCCGAAGCTAAGACGCATCGCGCCTGGGCCGACGCTCTCAATAAACTCGAACCCGAAGACACCACATTGACCCGCGCGTTCACTGGACGGCTGGGCCGCGCCATCGCCACGAATTTTGTCAAAGCCGCATCCGCGCCGGACGCGCCGTCTCCCGCTCCCTATCCCGTGCAACGTGGTCTCACAGCGCCGATGAAAACAGCAGGCGCCGAGGCCAATGACCATCACCGCATGCAGGTGTGGGCCGGACAATCGGCCGCCATGGCCAAACTCGTGCCCGCCGCAACCGTGCTCAAAGATATGTGGGAATACGCTCGAAAATTCATATAGAACCTCTTACCGACAGTGAGTGATTCGGCTTCGTAGCTTTCGCTTGAACAGATGAATCAGGCTCGGGAGTTTGTGGCGGAAACGCGGTGAGTAGGGGGTCGCGGCTTCAGCCGCTGAAGTCTCGATTCGGAGCCTCACAAGCCGGCTCTGGCAGGAGCGCTATGTCTTCCAATCGGGAGTGGCCACGTATTCGCGCGTGATATCCGCCACGGTTCGCGTGCCGCAATTGCCCATCGCCAGCTTCAGTTCTCCCTGCATAATTTCGATCACGCGATCCACGCCAGCTTGCCCGAATGCGCCCAAGCCCCACAGGAACGGCCGTCCGATGCCGACCGCTTTCGCGCCAAGCGCCAGTGCCTTGAAAACGTCGGTGCCGCGGCGGAAGCCGCCATCGACGAAAATCGGAATGCGCCCGCCCGCTTCCGCCACCACTTCCGGCAGTGCCTCAATCGTTGCGCGCAGCGTTTCGGTCGCCCGTCCGCCGTGGTTGGAGACCAAAATTCCATCGATGCCGTGCTCGATGCACATCCGCGTGTCCTCTCGGGTGTCCACCCCTTGATAATGAATTTCCCTTTCCAGAATTTGCGGATCTGATCGGCAAAGGCCCAATCCATCGCAGGACTCGGTGCGCGCACACCGGTCATATCGATGCCGTTGAACATCGGCCGCTCTTTGATACTGGGGCCGGCCCCGTCCTCGTGGCACGTCTTGCATTGACTTAAATCTTTTGGACGCGTGCGCAGAAACGTCTCGCTATTGCGGCCTGTGGTGTTATCCACGGTCAGGGCTATCACCGAGACACCAGCGCCTTGGACACGCTGCAAAAGTTGCCGGCATGCATCCCACGTGCTCGGCGCATAGATTTGCTGCCAAACGGGACGGCCCAACTCCTTATTGACGTCCTCCACCGCCACCGACGTCATCGTGGAGAGCACCTGCAGGGTGCCGTGGGCTTTCGCCGCCCGTGCTACCGCCAATTCGCCATCGGGAAAGAACGATTTCTCGCCGCCCGTAGGGCAGGTGAAAATCGGGCTGTTGTACGTCGTGCCAAAAAGCTCGACGTGCATGTCCACTTTGGTGGCGTCGCGCAGCCGGCGCGGGCGCAGCTCGATATGCTTGAACCCATCACGATTGGCGCGCAGGGTGGCGTCATCATCCACGCCGCTCGCCATGTAAGCCCAGTGACCCGGATTCACCTTGCGATGAGCGGGCTCCTCGAAATCGAAAACGTTGAGGGCCTCCGCCGGGCTCGCAATAACATCGGCCACCGGGCGGCCGTTTTGCGCGAAGGCGAGACCGCTTCGCTCCAGAAATGTGGTCACGCCACCAAGAGCGGCGACGTAAGGGCTGGCGGCTAGAAATTTCAGAAATTCGCGGCGGGCGGTATTTGCGGATTCACGTTTAGATTGGCTCATAGTGGCCGGATTCTAGCGCTACCCGGCGCCTTCTGGCTAGCTCGTTTTGCAGCGCTCTGTGTTACATTCCACATCCATCAGGACCTCACCGAATCCACCAGAGCGGAGGACATCATGTCAGATCGCCTCAAATTGTGGTTAATCGCTGGAATTCTTGCGGCCGGCCTTTGCGCGATTTTCATCGGGCGCGCTCCCGCCCAGAACAAGCCTGCCTCCTCAGTTACGCCGGCGGATTACCTTAAATGGCGCAGCCAATTCAAGAACTGGGGCCGCTGGGGAGCAAACGATCAGCGCGGCGCCTCTAACCTGATCACTGCGGAAAAAAGTTTGAGCGCGATCCGGCTGGTCAAAAACGGTGTCGTGATTTCCCTCGCCCACGCCGTCCCTCAAAAAGTAGACTCCGAAGTTCCCGAGCGCAGCGTTTTCCATCGGGTAACGGAGAGTATCGGCGCTTTCAACACGATTGATCGCTATGAGGTGAGCTATCACGGCTTGGCCACCGCTCACATGGACGCCTTCTGTCATTTCTTCCTCGAAGGCAAGATTTACAACGGGTATCCTGTGGCCGATAACATCACGCCGCAGACCGGCTGCAAAAAAGACGACATCATGGCCTGGCGCGATGGCGTGGTCACGCGCGCCGTGCTTTACGATATCCCCCAACTAAAAGGCGTCGACTGGATTGAGCCTGGCACTCCGATTACTCGCGCCGACCTTGAAGCATGGGAGAAAAAATCCGGAGTCAAAGCCGGCCCGGGCGACGTGGTCATGCTCTACGTCGGCCGCTGGAAGAGGCGCTCGGCCAAGGGACCATCCCCGGACGCGATCCCCGGCTACTTTGCGGACGTCATTCCTTTCATCAAGGAGCGCGACATCGCCTTTGTCGGCCACGACTTCAATATCGATTGGGCGCCTCGGCCCGGATGGGGCGATGCGCAAGGCATTCCCGTCAACCCGATTCATCAGGCTGTGCTGAATTGGATGGGGGTAGGGATCGTGGAAAATCTTGACCTCGAGCGCGCGGTCGAGACCGCTCGGAGCCTGAATCGCTATGAATTCATGCTCACATTCGCGCCGCTTCCCGTCGAAGGCGGCACGGGCTCGCCGCTCAATCCCCTGGCAATCTTCTAGGCTTTGTGAGTCACACTCCCACACGGCTGCAGGAGCCTGTCACAGCAACACAGGCTCCTCGCACGGCACCAAAGAAGACTCACCGTAGCACGTTCGCGCGAGCCGCCGCGCCCGTCATCGTCGGCGTCGTGATTGCTCTTGCGCCCACGCCTCATGGCCTTCCGCTGAACGCGTGGCGCTACTTCGCGCTTTTCGCCGCGGTAATGGTCGGCATTATCACCGAACCAATCCCCCCTGCTGCTCTCGGGCTCGTCGGCGTCATCGTGGCCGCCGCTGCAGGTCTCGTCCGCACCTCGACCGCGCAAGCCACGGCGTGGGCGCTCAGCGGCTTCGGCAACGCGACGGTCTGGCTGATTTTCGCGGCCTTTATCTTCTCGCTCGGCTATGCCAAGACTGGCTTCGGGAAGCGCATCGCCCTGCTGCTCATCCGCGCCATGGGAAGCCGCACCTTGGGGCTGGGATATGCCATCGCCCTGGCCGATTTGGCTCTCGCGCCCTTCATGCCCTCAAACACCGCGCGCAGCGGCGGAACGATCTTCCCCATCCTCCGCAACATTCCCGAGCTATACGGCTCATGGCCCAACGATGAGAGCGCGCGAAAGATCGGAGCCTATCTGATGTACACCGCGCTCGCCGCAACCTGCGTGACGAGCAGCATGTTCGTCACCGCGATCGCGCCAAATGTCCTCGCCGCCGATTTGGCGATGCGCACCGTTAACGTGACGCTCTCGTGGACGGACTGGTTCAGGGGATTCGCTCCCGTCGGATTTCTCCTGTTCGCGCTCGTTCCGATCCTGCTTTACAAAATCTATCCGCCCGAAATTCGCGAAGCGCCGGAAGCGCCGCGCTGGGCCGCCGAAGAGCTCCGCAAAATGGGCCCCGTCTCCGCCAAAGAGATGATCTTGCTCGCCCTTGTTCTCTTCGCGCTGGCACTGTGGACCGCTGGTGCAAAGTACGTCGACGCGACCATGGCCGCTATGGTGGTCGTGATTCTGATGCTTGTGCTGCGGGTAATCACGTGGAACGACATCCTCGGTTACAGCGAGGCCTGGAACGTTTTCATCTGGTTCGCCACGCTCGTGACCCTCGCCGGCGGCCTCGTCGACACCAAATTTGTGGATTGGGTCGCACGAGCTTTTGCGCCGATCGTCTCTCATCGCGGCGTGACGATGGCGGCTGTCCTTCTGGTAGCTGCCTTTTTTCTGTTGCACTATCTCTTCGCGAGCCTCACCGCGCATGTCAGCGCCCTCTTTCAAGTCTTTCTTATCGTCGCGGTAACGATTCCGGGCATGTCGCGCCTGTCCTGGGCGCTGCTCCTCAGCTATCCGCTTGGCCTCATGGGCATTCTCACGCCCTACGGCACCGGACCTTCGCCCATCTATTACGGTTGCGGCTATGTCAAAGGCAAAGACTTCTGGATTCTGGGACTTATCCTCGGCGCCATCTTCTTTGCCGTTTATCTCCTGATCGAACTCCCCTGGCTCGCCTTCCTGAAGATTTAAAGATCGCTTAGCCCGCTACACCTGAACTCTCCCCTTCGAAACCGCTCCGGTATATACTGCGGCTCCGGAATTGAACCCGGAATTGAACGAAAATATCGCACTAAAATTCTGACTTACGGACTCACGGCCAAGCCATTTGGAGGGCCCTATGAAATTGAAAGCAATGTGCGCGATCGCTTGTTCTTTCATTGCATCGGCTATAGCTCTGGGCGGGATCGCCATCGCACAACAGCAGCGAAATGCCGGAGGCGGACAGGAATTCCGACAGCCTACCCCTGCCAAGGACGTGACCACTACGGAGATCCCGGGAGTAATTGCCGGTGGCCTCAAATGGAAGCTTGTGTGGCAAGGCCCCGACAATGCTGACGGGCTCGTCGGCGCCCCGGATGGCGGCATCTACTTCGCACAGGAACAACCCAGCACGGTTGGCCGGCTCGACCCGAAAGACAAATTTTCCATTTTCGTCCGCGACACCCATGGCACGGGAGCCCTTGGGATCGACTACAAGAAGCGACTGATCGGCGTGGAGAGGACCTGCTCAGACCCCGGCGGACATCCCGATCAATGTCACGAACCGGCGGAAGTGGTGGCCCTGTCTCCCAAGTGGGAGGTCCTCGCAAGCAAGTATATGGACAAAACCTTCTGGCGCATGGGCGAACTTGTTTGCGATTCCAAAGGCGGCGTGTATTTCTCGGATGATTTCGGAACCTACTTCGTCAATGCCAAAGGCCAGGTGAGCCTCGTCGCGGGCAAAGAGGTGCGTACAAACGGGATGATGCTCAGCCGCGATGAAAAGACCCTCTACGTGACCGACGTGAAGAAGCTTGTGGCTTGGGATATCCAGCCGGATGGCACGGTCACGAATAAGCGCGACTTCGCCACGCTGGAAGCCGGCGGCGCGGGCGACGGCATGGCCATAGACTCACAGGGTCGACTTTACGTTACCTCGGGGGACCCCGGCATTCAGGTGTTCAGTCCGGAAGGAAAGTTCCTTGGTGTCATCCCGTTACCAAGGTCCTCCTCGAGCATAGCGTTTGCCGGACCCAAGAAGAAGGTGCTTTACGCCAAGGGCGCGGGCATGAGCAACCCAGACGGCACCGAATACCGAACCCCCGACGGCGTCAGGAATAACGCCAAGGCGATATACAAGATCGATGTGATCGCCCAGGGCTTCATGGGCCGTCCGAAGTAGCGCTTCGCGGTTGCAACATCTTCGGAGCAGTGCGAGTGAACTGGGCAACTTTCTCCATTATTTTGCTGCTGCTCGGTTTGCCTGGCTCGGTTTTCGCGCATCATTCGAACGCCGAGTATGATCGCGATCATCAGAGCAAGTTCAAGGGCACCGTTGTTGAGTTCAAATGGACCAATCCGCACACTCAGATCATTTTCGACGTCAAGGGGCGCGACGGTGCCCTTCAACGATGGATCGGTGAAGGGCCTTCGCCCAGTCAAATGACCGAAAACGGATGGACGAAAGAAACGCTCAAACCTGGCGATCGTATTTCCGTAGTCGGAAATATGCCCAGAAGCGGCTCTTTAGCCGTCCGCCTGCGCTGGGTAACACTTCCCAACGGCAAAGACCTCTTCGCGTATAACAATTGAAATTTAGCGAGGCCTCAATCCATAGCAGATAAACGAACGACGAAGATCAACATGCCCAATTTTGAAAAGCGACACTACAATTACAGCGAGTGGACCAAGGCAAGATTTTCGGAGGTCGTCACGGTTTCCGGGCCGGGCACCTTGATTTTTCTCGCCGGCGTCGGCGCGGAAGACGAAAACGGAGCCATGGGCACCATTCTGTACCCGGGGGATGTGCTTGGCCAATGCCGCTATGCTTTTGACAAGATCAAGAGGACTCTGGCGCGACACCGGGCGACCTTCGCTGACGTCGTAAAAATCGTGACTTACGTTACAGACGTCAGGTCAGCGGGCGCTTACTTCCAATGTCTCACCGAGGCTCTGGGCGATGCGCCGCGGCCCGCGCATACCTTCCTCAACATAAATCAACTCGCCCATCCCGGCATGTTGGTCGAAATCGATGTGACCGCTGTGGTCAGTCGAGAACTCACCTAGAATCGTCGCCTAACGCTTTGCTGGCTTAACGTCAAACTGCTTCTCGTAAACTCGGACTGCGTTCGCCTGCTTGACTGTCAGGGTCTTGCCGTCCTCCGACACTTGCTCCGTATCCACTGAGATTTTCCCGTTTCGATTCTGCGTTCGCTCGATTGTCCTCGCGTCGATGCGTTTGTAGGAAATCTCGCGAGCATCCCCTCCCGTGGTCTGGTAAGGCTTCCCATCGAAAGCAACAGGATGAGTTTCCGTGCTCGACTGATTGTCTTTTCCAATCGTGGCGCGGTAGCTTGTAAAACCTCCTGGCGCCGGCACGTTGATGATCATCTGGCTTTGTTGCTGATAATTCGAAGTTTTCTCGCCATTCAGTTTCCAGATACCCAGGAATGGATCGTCCGCGGCTCTCACGATTGCGCAAAACGCGATCGTCGCAAGAAGCGCGCCTAAAAATTTCCGCGACATGTTTGCCTCCCTGATGTTTGGATAATCCCCAGCAGAACCAAATCGGGCGCTCCGCGCCACAACACAGTCGCCGATACTAGCGCCGCGCCCGACACTCGGTGCAAAGACACGGCTTCCCCGGCATCTGCATTCGAGCATGTCTAATTTTGGTAAATTGCGGAAATCAGCTGCGCACGTACTTGTTGAACCACCCGATCGTGCGCCCCCAGGCCAAATCGGCCGCGGCTTTGTTGTAGCGCTCCGGGGTCGCATCACAATTGAAGCCGTGAACAGCGTTCGGATAGATATAGCCTTCGTGCGGCACGTTTATGCCCGTCAAGGCTTTGTCGTACGCCGGCCAAGTTGATGCCAGCCGCGTGTCGAGTTCGCCGTGATGGACTAGAACCGCCGCCTTGATTTTCGGAATGTCCGCATCGGCAGGCGGCCCGCCATAGAACGGCACCGCGGCGCTCAAATCGGCGCCCAGGCGCGTGGCCATGTTGTTCGACACGCTGCCGCCGAAGCAGAAACCCGTGATGCCGATCTTGCCAGTGCAGTCGGAACGCGACTTCAGCCAGTTCGCGCAAGCCACGAAATCCTCGAACATCTTTTTGCCATCGGCCTTCATGAAGAGCTGCCCGCCACGGTAGTCATCGCCGGGAAAGCCGCCCAGGGAGGTCAGTCCGTCCGGCGCAAACGCCATGAAGTTGGCAAGTGCAAGCCGGCGCGCTACGTCCTCGATGTGCGGATTCAGACCGCGATTTTCGTGGATCACGATAATGCCGGGCAGCTTCGCCGGCATGGCATCTCGAGTGTCGGCGCTGATAGGACGGACCAAATATCCCTTGATGCTTCCGTTCCCCTGCGGTGATGGAACAGTCTCGTAGCTGGCCTTGATCCGGTCATCGTTCTTCGCTACCTGCTGCGCCTCGGCATACTTCGGCATCAACGCTTCGATAACCGTAGCCGCCGTCAGACCCCCTATCGCAAGCTTCTGCACTTCGGTCATAAAAGCGCGGCGGCTGATCACGCCATGGATGAAAAGGTTGTAGAGTTCTACGGCCTCGCTTGGCAGGTTGGGTTTCTTTAGCTCTTTTGGCTCCATCTGCAGGCTCCTTTCAGAGGATATCTTTGCCGGGTTCGAGATGCGGCATGCGGGTGTGGAGGGTAGCATGCCAGGCGCTCCCTGCGCTAGCGACTTTCTCTCGACTTCCCTCAAAATCCGTTTGCCGACGCACAATCTGGACCCTATGGGCCTTGGACAAATGCGTTTACTGGCAATGGGTACAGGCCGACGGGATAGTGAGACAGCTGGCTTCACGATCAGGTGTACTGTCCCGAAACGCCGGTCCCTTAACCAGTTGCCCCACTCCCGAAAAAACAGCAAGATAGTACCGATTAGTCTGCGTTTCCTATTCCTCAGCAGCCTGTGAGAAGAAGCAGTAAAGCCGTCCCCTTCAGAATGGCCATAAAGCAGTGCAGCTGCGAACGTTCAAGTTGAGAGGAAAAGAGACGCGTGACTGTCGCCACTGAACTTGATCGATATCAATAACCCGGCGGCCCTTGAAAACGAGAGTCAAATGCGCAACGCACAGAAAGGATTCTCTCTACTTGAGCTGTTGATCGTGGTGGCAATCATTCTGGTTATCGCCGCCATCGCCATCCCCAACTTCTTGCACTCGAAGATCGCAGCCAATCAGTCCTCGGCGGTTGGCTCTATGCGTTCCTTGAACACGGCTTGCGTTTCCTATAGCACCAGCTACGGCCAATTCCCCTCGGCGCTCACAGACTTGAGCCCGGTCGGCTCTGGCGGGACGATCAGTTCCACATCGGCGGACTTGATTGACGCGGTGCTCGCGTCGGGAAGCAAGAGCGGCTATACCTTCGTGTACACGGCCGGCACAAGCAACCAGTCTTATTCCGTTACCGCCACGCCCATTATCCCTGGTTCGAGCGGACAGAATATGTACTTCACGGATCAATCGGGCGTAATTCGGACCGACGTTTCCGGCGCAGGTGCGACGGCCGCCAGCACCCCAATCGGTTAGTTTTCCGAGGATCCCAAACTACAGAAAGTTCTCTGTCTGTTCCGTGCGCTCATCCCGGCGTTGCCCTTTGTGTCATTGTTCCGGCGCAAAGGCCAGCAGCACATTGCCAGCCATGCCGCCAGTACGAGGATAACCGGAGTTGACGAACAGCATGCCGCCGGCGACCACCGGTCCGGCGCCGTCGAGCGATCCTCCCTTGGCTTCCACTCCGTTCACGGACGTGAAGTTCTTCGCGGTATCGAAATCCCAGAGAACTTTGCCGTCTTCGGCCGCAAAAGCGCGCAAGTGCCCGTCGACGGAGCCGGAGAAAACGACGCCAGGAATCGCCGTGACCGCCTGCGACTGCGCCGGGCTACACCCGGCCCGCGGCGGGTCGCACGGATGCGGCGCGGCAAACCAAATCTTGCTGCCATCGGCGGGGCGCAGCGCCGTCAGGCCACCGGCCTTCGCAGGATCAAATTTGGCGCCGCCGACCGGTCCTTCAAAGTTCAACACACCCGCCAAATCGGATACCGCCGCGAAGACGGCTTGCCCGTCACAGGCCATGCCCCACTGCACGCCGCCGTTCCTGCCGCCCTGCCCGACGCGCGTTTGCCAGAGAATCTTCCCTTTCTGGTCTGGATCGAGCCCATAAACCACGCCCGATTTCTGTCCCGCGACTAAAATATCTTTCCCGCCCGGCAATGAAAGCAGCAGAGCCGAGGAGCCAAAGTCGTAATCCGGCCCATTTTCTTCCGGACAATTAGCGCCGTGCTCTCGGCAAGCGGTGGTGTATGCATCATTCGGAGTAGTCTGCTGGAACCAGCGAATCTTCCCCGTCGCAATATCCAGCGCCATCACCGCATCGCTGGTCGTGGTCGTAGGAGAAGAATAGTTGTCGCCCGTAGTCACGTAAAGCAGGCCGCGTTTCGGATCGATCGTCGGCGCGGACCACACCGGCGCTCCCGAAGGCCCCCACTGCTGCGCGCCCACTTTGTTGACGCCCATTTTCTTAGGCGGATCAATCGTGTAGGTCTTCCAGACCTGCGAGCCATCCGCCACCCGAAGGGCGGTCACGCTGCCGCGAAACGTGCAGCATTCATAATGCGGTTCGACCGCGCGGCTTTCCTCCCAGGACGCCGCGCCGACAAACGCTACACCCTCGTAAACGGCAGGCGAGCCCGTCAGCCGTGTGCCCTCGTGATCGTCCACGCGGTGCTTCCAAACAAGGTGCCCTGTCTTCGCGTCGAGCGAGTAGAACCAGCCGTTCTGGTCGCCGAATAAAAGCGAATAGCCAGAGCCGTTCGCGACGGCCAGAATCGCCGAGCGCACCGGCCCATTGGCCTGGAACGTCCAGTGCAGGCAGCCGGTTTTTGCTTCGAGTGCTTGCACCACTCCGCCGGCGCTGCCGACGAAAACCGTGCCGTTCAGAACGGTGGGCGCGGCGAACGCGGTCACATCCCCCGCGAATCCGTACGCCCACTTCAACTTCAGTTTCGAGACTTGTTCTTTGCTGATTCCGCCTGCCGACTGAAAGCGCGTATTTGTAGGCGACGGGCTCCACCCGTTCCAATTCCCTGCCGATTCGGCCGAGAGCGGATGCCGTTCAGCATTGCAGAAAGCCGCAGGCGGCGGCCCAGGCTCAGGTCCCTTGGTGCCAAGATAATTGGCCACCGCGGTGCGCTCCTCGCGCGTCAGCGGATAGGCCACGCCCATCATCAATCCAAAATCCAACGTCCGCAGAATCCGGCTCGCCGGCATTTTCTGCAGCGAATCGCGGGAGGGCGCCCGGTTGGCGGCGGCATTCTCGTGACATTGCGCGCAGCGCTGCTGATAAACGCCGGCACCCGAAACAGTTTGAGCAGATGCCGTCTGCGCAGCGAGCGGGCCCGCGGCCATTACGATGGCGATCATCGCCAAGCCGAACAGCAGGCTATATTTATTTCTCACGTGATTTGCTTCCCCCTTGGCGCTCCCGACCAGTCATTGCTTGGGCGCAAAAATCGCCTTGGGAATAGCCATATGCACGCCGTTATTCCCATCGACCACTTCCGTAATCTCCAGATCGGCGGCGACGCTCGCCAGCATATAAGCGTCGTCACGGCTCAGATGCTTTTCCTGCACCAGAAAATCAATCATCTCGCGCACGGCCATTTTCGTGGCCTCGGTCACGTCTGCATTTAGGCCCATGGTGATGTATCGCGTCGGCGTTTCAGCGCGAGGCCACCGCAGGTGCATGTCCTTTCGCACGATAAATTGGAACGTCCCGATCAGGGAAGTTTCCAGCGCGCTGAGATCCACCTCGCCACCGCCCTGGCCGGCATGGCCATCGCCAACCTCGAAGAGCGCACCGCGCGCGTGCACGGGGATGAAAAGCGTCGTGCCCGCAACCAAATCTTTGTCGTCCAGATTTCCCGCATGAATCCAGGGCGGACCGCTGCTGATGCGGCCCGTGACCTCCGGTGGCGCCACGCCCATGCTGCCGAAAAAAGGACGAATCGGAATCTCAATGCCATTACCGAAGTGCGCCACCATGCGCTTTTCATCGAGCGGAACGACTTTGGTTCGCGCGTATGGATAATCGTCCGGCAGAAAGCCGCGTCCGGGCAGAAACGCGTTGATAGCATAGGGAATGGCCAGCCGAATCTGCTGGATGCGCACTTCCAACGCATCGCCCGGCTCGGCGCCTTCGATAAAAACGGGGCCGGTCAGGATATGCGGGCCGGGACCTTTTTCCTTGACCTCACGGAAAATGTCTCGCATCGCCGGCTCGATTTGGTCCGCTGCGATGCCGGCGCTCTCAAAGCGCTCGGGATTTGACGCGATAAGCGTCTGAATTTCTACGGTATCGCCCGATTTGATTCGCAGCACCGGCGGCGTCTTCGCATCGTAATATCCCCAGGCGACGGTCTTCGGCGTGGGCTTGAGATGGTAAATCTGTCCGGCGGGCGGCGTGGACTGCTGCGCCTTTGGCGAAGCCCCCAGGCACGCGAGAAGAAAAATTGCGGGAACTGCGAATCGCATCATGGTTGTTGTTCCGACTATAATTTGCGGGCAGCAGCCCGCCTTGTTTGCGCTTGCGCCGGGATTGTAACGCGCTTCAGTTCCACCGGCCAATTTTCCTTTCGACCTCACGGTCGCCGCGCCCTTTTTCCGCCTCGCCGTGATAAATTCCTCAGCCCGGAGGTCACAAGCCAGCAGATCATGAAGCACGCACGCAGAGTCGCCTCTCCGCACGTTGTCAATATCAATGACCTCCGAACGCTGGCCCGCCGTAAAGTGCCCAGAGTAGTTTTCGACTATGTGGACGGGGGCGCGGAAGACGAAATCACGTTGCGCGAAAATCGCCGTGCCTTTGAGGAAATAGTTTTCCGCCCGCGTCAAGCCGTAGCGATCCCCCAGTGCGATTTTCGCACTCGCGTCCTGGGAGTCGATCTCTCACTCCCTTTTCTCCTGGCGCCAGTCGGTTATAGCCGAGTCATCAATGCGAACGGTGAAGTCGCGGCCGCTCGTGTGGCCGGGCAAGCCGGCACCGCCTACATTCTTTCGACAATCTCCGGCTATCCGCTCGAAGAGGTACGGGCGGCGTCAGCTGGCCCGGTCTTCTACCAGCTCTACATCCTTGCGGGCCGCGAAGCTGCCGAAGGCGGCCTGGAACGCGCGCGCAAGGCGGGATTCGCCGGACTCTTCGTCACCGTCGATACGGCGGTCGGCGGCATGCGGGAACGCGACTTCCGCAACGGCATGAAGGAGCTGCTTGGCCCCAGCTTGCTCGGCAAAATTCGATATTCGCCGCAAGTGCTTGCGCGTCCCGGATGGCTCACAAGCTTTTTTCTCGATGGCGGCGTGCGGCCGTTGCCCAACGTGGTTGTGCCCGGCCGCGGACCGATGCCGCTGATCGACGTCGGCGCCGCTTTAGCTCAGTCCACCATTGCGTGGGAAGATCTGCGCTGGATTCACGATGCCTGGCGCGGCCCCGTCTTCATTAAGGGCGTGCTTACCGGAGACGATGCGCGGCGCGCTATCGACGAAGGCGCCACGGCCGTGGTGGTCTCGAATCATGGCGGCAGACAACTTGATAGCGTCCATGCCACTTTGCGAGCCCTGCCCGAAGTTGTTGCCGCGGTGGACGGCCAAATCGAAGTCCTCATGGATGGAGGCATTCGTCGCGGCGCAGACATCGTAAAAGCGCTTTGCCTGGGCGCCCGCGCAGTTCTTTGCGGCAGAGCCTACGCCTACGGATTAGCGGCCGCAGGCGAGGCAGGCGTAGCGCGCGCCGTCGAAATCTTGCGCGCGGATTTAGAGCGCACGCTCAGATTGCTCGGCTGCCCTTCGATCGCGGCGCTCGACCGCTCCTACATCTCCTGCCAGCGCCTTTAATTGACTTTGACGTATTTTCGAAGATTGTGTGTGCCGACGTCGGCGGCGTAGATGCTGCCTTTATCGTCCGCAGCAATGCCCGACGCTGAAGTTCCCATAATCACTTTGTCCAAGTCCGAAGGATCGGGAATGAAAGCCTTGAGCGAGCCGTCCTTGGCATTTCCGATCACGATGCCCCGGAGCTCTCCTTTCTTAGCCGCCGGATCCGGAAACGACGCGCCCACATAAATCGTGTCGTCTTTTCCGACGAATACCGAGCTTGGCTGACCAAATTGTTTCCAAGCATCGATGAATTTGCCCTCCTGATCAAAAACCTGGATGCGGCGATTTCTCCGGTCCGCGACGTACACGCGTTCTTGCGAGCCGCCAATGAAAATATCGTGCGGTTCGTCGAATTCGCCCGGGCCTGCTCCCTTCTTTCCCCACTCCTTGATAAATTTGCCGCCCCTGGAAAATTTCACCACACGCGCGGTGTCATGATGATTGGGGTAGTGCCCATCCGTCACAAAGATGTCTCCATTGGGAGCAATGGCGACTCCGGTCGGCCGGTCGAACATATCCGGGCCAGTCCCGGCTACGCCCTCTTTGCCGAGCGTCATCAGAACCTTTCCCTCCGGGCTCAACTTCAGGACCTCCTGGCCCATCACGACGCCCTCTGCGTTTTTGGCTGACATCCCGAGCACGGTTTCCTCGTCATTCACATCGCTTGCCCACAAATTTCCGTCTCGATCAAGAGTGAACCCATGCGGATACGCGAAGAGCCCCGCGCCAAAGCTTTTTAGCAATTTGCCCGAAGCGTCGAATTCCAGAATCGGCGGATTCGCATCGCCGCGATTGATGCACGTCGCGCTCCCGGGCGGCACCACATTAAAGCATCGATGAAAAACCCAAACGTCCCCCCTGGAATCGACACTCACCCTGATCACTTCGCCCCAGTGCCCTGCATTCATACTCTTCGGCAACGTGGGCCAGCCCGCGACCAGGCGATATGGATTCGGCAGATCCGTCGGTCTCGGATATTGCCTCTCTTGCGCCCAGCCTGCGCCGCTAAATGCGACAGCCGCGACGAGCACGGTCATTAGCGTAAATGCGCTTCTTCTGGTTGGCTTCATCACAAGTATCGCCTCCGTAGTGCCGGGGAATTTAACACACAGAACACAGAGATACAGAACACAGAAGAGTAAGTCGCAGGGATTGCCGTCTGGTCAGGCGCAGGATTTTCCTCGGCGGGACGGACGCGATTTCGGATCTATTTAACGCCAGCGGCCGAGGGCGTCACTTCGCTTACATCTTTCACCGAGGGTAGTTGAGCCGCGTCCCAACCGCCTCCCAGCGCCTCGATCAACTGCACGCTGGCCGTCATCTGTTCCCGCCGCAGATTGACGGCGGTCTGCTGGTTGGTGAGTAGAGTCGTTTGCGCGGTGATCACATTGAGGTAGGGATCGATCCCGGCCTGATAACGCTGCGTGGCCGATTGCAAATTCCTCTGCGCCGAATTGACTGCCGTATCCTGCTGGCGGATCTCCTGCGAGAGAATCCGCAAAGACGCGAGATTGTCTTCCACTTGTTGGAATGCAGTAAGCACAGTCTGGCGATAATTCGCTACGTTGCGGTCGTAGGACGCCCGGTATTGCTGCACAGTCGCGCGGCGCAGCCCGGCATCGAAGAGCGTCTCCGCGAGCGCTGGTCCCGCGGACCAAAATCGGCTGGGCCACGTAAACCAATCCGTAGGCGAGGTATTCGAGAATCCGGCCGAAGCGCTCAAGGTGACGGTCGGATAATAGGCCGCGGTTGCGATCCCGATCTGCGCATTGGCCTGCGCCATTAGGCGTTCGGCAGAGGCCACGTCCGGCCGGCGTTCCAGAATCTGCGACGGAACACCAAAGGGAATAGCGGGCGGATTGGCTTCGAGCGGCGCGGCCGGCAACGAAAAAGTCGACGCGGGCTGGCCGAGCAGCATTGCTATGGCGTGTTCGAATTGCGCCCGGGCGATGTCCAGATTGGTGTCTTGGGCTTGCGTAGCCTCGAGCTGCGTTTCCGCCTGAGCCACGGCCTCGTCTGAGGCGATACCCGCATTGAACTGAATCTGCGTCAGCTCCAGAGAGTCCTGGTAGGCCGCCACGGTTTGGTCGAACAGCTGCTTAAGCGTGTCCTGGCCGCGTATTTCGAAATAGTTTACGGCCAGCTCGGCCTGCGCCGTCAGGCGCACATTTTCCAAATCGGCGGCGCTGGCCTGCGCAGCCGCGGCATTTTGGAGAAACGTGTTGCGGATCTTCCCCCAGAAATCCGGTACCCACGAAGCGTCGAAGGCCAGCGAGTAATCGGTAAACGAGGTCAGCGCAAAGCCCGTGCTCGTATTCGTCGAAGTCCCGCTGGTCCTTACGCCGCCGAATTGACCTAACGACGGCCTCGAATTAGTGATGGCGGGATTGGCGGTAATCGTCGGGTAGTATTGCGCGCGAGTTTGCCGAACCAGCGCCCGCGCCGCCAAAAAGTTCGCAGCCGCTGCGGCAATATTCTGATTGGAAACGTTCACCTGCTCTTCCAGAGCATTCAGCTGCGCGTCGTTGAATATCTCCCACCAATTGCCCTTAAGAGTCCCGTCGCTCGGCTGAGATTGTTTCCATCCGTCGGTATCCTTGAAGTTTGCCGGCGTCAACTCTTTATACCCGGGAGCCGCCGCCGCGGAGGGTCTGGCATATTTCGGCCCAACCGTGCAGCCGCTCAGGAATGCGATGGAAAGGGCAAAGATGACGGTGACGCAGCGCCAAATGCCGTTTGGCGCCCCGGACAAGGTGAACCCGGGCACGTACTTGCTCGGTGCGTCTGCGCCCGAAGTTGCTTTTGCTCTGGATTCGCGCGAGCCGTCAGTCATGCGAAACAAAGCTCTCGACTGGGTGGGCGGTCTGCGGCGCACGAGTGCGCGTGGACCGGAAGAAGCTGGTTCGATCCAGGACCTTTTCCTGGAACTCTTCGAGTGAAAGATAAATCGCTGGGGTGACGTAAAGTGTAATGAACTGCGAAATGATGAGTCCGCCGACCACAACCAGGCCCAGAGGGCGCCGCGATGCGCCGTCCGCGCCGAATCCCAGCGCGATCGGCAGCGCACCCATCAACGCGGCAAGCGTGGTCATCATGATCGGCCGGAAACGTTCCATGCTGGCGTCGTGAATCGCCTGCATATCCGGAATTCCCTGCTCCACGCGTTGCTGCGCGAAGTCCACGATCATGATCCCGTTCTTCTTCACAATGCCCATGAGCATGAACATGCCGATGAACGCGTAGAGCGAAGCTTCGGCATTGAAAATCCACAAAGTCAGCAACCCGCCGACCAAAGCCACGGGCAACGAAGAAAGCACGGTGATCGGGTGCAGATAATTCTCGTAGAGAATCGCCAGGATCACGTACATCACGAAAACGGCTAGCACCATCAGGATCGTCAGGCTCGAAACCGTGTCGCGGAACGTCAAAGCCTCGCCTTGCAGACTGCCCCGAACATCGATGGGCAGAATTTGCTTAGCCGTGTCCTCCACAAACTGCGTGGCTTGCCCGATCGTATAGCCCGGCTTGAGGTTGAAAAAGATCGTGACGCTGGTGAATTGGTTGATATGGTTGACGGCCTGCGGACCAAGAATGGAAGTCCACTTCGTGACGGCGCGCAGTGGCACCATCCGTTGGCCATCGTCGCTCTTGATGTACAGCAGGTTCAAATTTTGCGGATCGGCGCGGTCTTTATCCGCCACTTCCAGGATCACCTGGTATTGATCGTTGGGCCGCTTGATGAGATACGAATAATTCTGCGAATACGCATTGTGTAGCAGCGTCAGGATGCGCGCTTCCGAAACTCCGTAGACCTTCGCCTGATCCCGCAAGATATCCACTAACAGATTCGGCGTGTGATTAAAGAGGTCCGAATTGACGAACAGAAATCCCGGGAACTCATGCATCTTGGCAATCAATTGCCCGGCTACGGTATAAACCTGGTTGGGATCGATGCCCGAGACCGCATAGGCAAACTGCCCCTGAAAATTCGCGGTCGCGCCCGTGCTTATTTCCAGCACCGGATTGGGCTGCAGGAAGGTCAGCAGCCCCGGAACCCTCGAGTTGACCGCGCCCATCAACTGGCCGGCAACCGCCAGGATCGGCGGTCTCTGATTGGGATCCTTCAAGATCGCGAGCAACAATCCCTGATTCGACGGGAAGAACGTATTGGTGCCGGCCATGGTGAACGTCATATCCACTGCCGGGTTCGCGTGCAGAGCTTCTTCGGACTGAATCTGATAGGCATGCATCTGATCCGGCGAGGAGCCCTCCTGCGCCACGAAGACGCCGCGTATAAAAGAGCTGTCGCCGATCGGAAGGAATGCTTTGGGAATGACGTAAAAAAGATATCCCGTCCCCGCCAGGCAAACTACCCATACCAGAACCGACACCCAGCGCTGCCGCAGGAAGAACCAAAGCGAGCGCCCGTAGAGATCCACAACGCGGCGCTCGACCCCGCCCACCATGCGCTCCATCCAGGTCTTTTTCGCGCCTTCGCCCCGCTGGCCCAGCAGCCTCGAACACATCAACGGCGTCAGCGTCAGCGATACGATTCCGCTCGCGAAGATAGATACAATGATGCTGATCGAGAATTCACGGAAGATGCGCCCCACCAGCCCGGTCATGAATACCAGCGGAATAAACACGGCCGCCAGCGAAATGGTCATCGCCAAAATCGTGAAGCTGATCTCCCGCGCCGAGTTCAGCGTGGCTTCCAGCGCCCCTTGTCCTTCCTCCATCAAGCGGACCGTATTCTCTAGAAATACAATCGCGTCATCTACCAGGAATCCGATCGCCAGCGTCAACGCCATGAGCGAAAGATTGTCCAGGCTATAGCCCAGAATATTCATCGCCACGAACGTGATCAGCAGCGAAAGCGGCAGCGCCACCGCGGGAATCAGAGTGTCGGTAGCGCGGCCGAGAAATATGAAAATGACCAGCACGACCAGCCCAAAGGCGATCAGCAACGTGCTCTCGACGTCTTTTACGCTGTTCACAATGGTTTGCGAACGATCGTAGATCGGCACGATGTCAATCGAGCTTGGCAGCGTGGCGCGAATGGTGGGGGCGGCGTCGCGCACTTCCTTGGCCACTTGCACGGCGTTGGAACCAGCCCTGCGGAAAACAGCGACCACGACCGTCGCTGCCGGCACCTGGTGCCCGCGCACCCAGAAGCGCATGCTGATGCGTTCGTCCTGGACGCTGTCGGTGGCCTTGGCCACATCTTTCAGGTAAACCGGACGGCCATTATTCTGGCTGACGATGAGGCCGTTGTAATCCTCCGCCTTATTCAGTTGACCTTGGGGCTGCAGCAAATAGCTCCGATGCTCGCCATCGAACTGCCCTGCTCCCGTGTAAGCCGTCCCGTTCTTAACTGCATTGTTCAGGTCGTCGATGGTGATATTGCGGCTGGCCATCTCCGAAGGGTCGGCCTTGATGCGCACAGCCGATTGCGCCCCGTAAACACTAATCTGGCTCACGCCCGGCAAAATGCTCAGCCGCTCGCCGACTTGCGTGTTGGCATAGTCGTAGAGCTGTCCTTCGGTGACGGTATCGCTGGTCAGTCCGATGTAGATAATTGGCTGGTCATTGGGATTGGTTTTCGAGAAGGTCGGCGGAGATGGCAAGTCCACCGGCAATTTCCCCGCAGCCTGGTTGATCGCGGACTGCACGTCCGTCGCCGCCGCATCAATGCTCTTGGAAAGCTCAAATTGCAGCACGAAGCTGGTGTGCCCCGTACCGCTGTTGGAGGTGACCAACTGCAACCCAGGAATTTGCATGAACTGCCGCTCCAGCGGCGTGGCCACGTTATTGGCCATCGTCTCCGGCGTGGCTCCCGGATAAAACACGTTCGCCTGAAGGACTGGATAATCCACCGCCGGCAAATCGTTCACCGGAAGGTTGAGGTAGGCCAGTACGCCAAAGAGAATCGCCGAGGCGGTCAACACCACCGTCATCACCGGGCGGCGCACAAATGGTTCGGAAAGGTTCACGCTAACTTTCCTCAGCTCTTGCTTGTTTTGTCAGAATTCGAAGATTTCGGCGCGGCCGCATCGCCGGAAGATGCGCCGCCAGTTGGGCCGTTCCCAGGCCCGGCTTCTTGTACGCGTACTTTAGCGCCCGGCGCCACTGTTAGCTGGCCGGTGACCACCACCTGCTCCCCGGCCGCGACGCCTTTCGTAACCACGACGTCATCGCCCTGTCGCTGACCGAGCGTTATCATGCGCAGCTCTGCTGTACTGTCAGGCTTAACCACAAAAACATAGGAGCCCTGCTGGCTGATCTGACTGGCCTGGTTGGGAATCAACACCGCGCCTTTGGCGGTCGCCAAAACCAGCGTGACATTCACAAATTGCCCCGGCCAAAAATGGTGATCGGCATTGGCGGTGGTCGCACGCAGGTTTACCGTGCCGGTGGCGTTCTGCACCGTGTTATCCACGAACGTCAGCTTGCCCTCGCGCGCGCGGTTGGGCGGATCCGCTGGAATGCGCACGAGCGCCTGCAACGTGCCTCGGGCCAGCTGCCTTTGCACTTCCGGCAGATCGGCCTCGGTGATCGTGAAATCCGCATAAATCGGGTCCAAACGTTGAATCAGCAGCAACCCCGTAGTATTCGTCTGCACGACGTTGCCTACGTCAACCAACCTCATTCCCGCGCGGCCGTCGATCGGCGCATGGATGTAGCAGTACTCCAGATTAAGCTTGGCGGTTTCCACCGCGGCTTCGTTCGCTTGCACCTGCGCCTCGTCAACAGCCACCGTGTTCTTCCTCGTTTCCAGATCCAGCTGAGAAACCGCGCGCGTATTGGCGATGCTGTCGTACATCTTCAGCTGCGTCTTGGCCAAATCCAGCGCCGCTCTGCTTTGCGCAAGCTGCGCTTGTGCCGAATCGAGCTGAGCCTGATAAGGGCGAGGATCTATGGTGAAAAGGAGCTGGCCTTTTTTGAGCTCGGCGCCGTCTTCAAAATGTCGTTCGGTAATGCGGCCGGAAATCTGCGGCGTCACGGTCACTGACTCAAAAGCCCCGCTTCGCCCGATCTCTTCGAGATAAATCGGCACGTCATGCGCACTCGCCCGAGCCACCGTGACCAGCGGCGCAAATTGCGGCGGTCCCGCAGCCTGCGTACTCTTTTTGGAGCAGCTTGAGCTCGCCAGCAGAATCGCCAGCGTTCCCACCACCCCAATTGCCTTACTCAATTTCATCTAGCTTCTCCGCTCCTGGGCCAAATGCTCACAGACTTGCTCAAATTAGGTATTGGATTAAAGACGTTTAGGTGTCGGTAATAGTTAACGAGTGAGCTGGCGCCACGCGACGGTTCAAAAAGCCCTCGAAAGGAGGCCCAGTCAGGCCCCATATCGGTGCACGCAGGCACAGCGTCTGTGCACCGCCCTGCCTATTACACAGCCTTATTGTACAGGCTAGGACCTCCTCTGTCGCTCCTCTCACCCTCAATTGGTTACAGAAAGATTCGGAAAGGTTGGATGAGTGCTGCCGGCCAAGTGGCACATAGATAAATTGCTGGGATATCATTCTTGCGTGCCGCAGAAGCCGCCAAAACTCCCGAAGCCTCGCCTCAAAAGAACGCCCATTCGCCGCATCTTTCTCCTTTCGCCTGCAAATGCCGGCGGTATTCGCGCCAAGCTCATGCTGCGCGAAGGCGCCACTTTCCCCCTGGCGCTGCGGCTCCGCGAAGGCCGACTGACTCTCGGCGAAGCCTTCTCCTTCATCAGCGGCCTCTATTTCCGCGGCAAGCTCGCTTACGCCACGGCCTTCGCTCAGCCGCCGGCCGATACGGACGGAGTCCTCGTAATTACAGCCGGCGGCGGTCTGCTTCCCGCCGGCACGCTGCTCACCAGGGAAGATCTCTGCAACATCTCTGTCGCCTCAGTTTCGTTGTCTGACGAACGATACCGCCTGCCACTCGAGCGCGATGCGCGACTGCTCGCCGAGTGCATCGGAACAAACTGCGAAGTCGTGTTGCTCGGCAGTGTCGCCACGCCGAAATATATAGAACCTTTACTGACAATTTTCGGAGAGCGTCTTCTCTTCCCTGCCGAATTTGCAGGTCGAGGAGACATGAGCCGCGGTGGACTGATGCTCCGCTGCGCGCGTAGCGGCGACCAACTCACTTATGTTCCGGTGGCCACCGCGCAACGCCACGGCGCGCGGCCTCCCAAATTGCCGCCTATGCCCTTTGCTTGGTCTGACCTCGGAATGTGAACCGATGGAAATCTCCACCTCCACGGCCACCCGCCACGAACTATCCGCATGGCGACAATGGTTGCAGCATCCGGAGAAGCTGTGGGTTCACCGGCTCCTTTTCCAAATTCACCTGTGGGTTGGGATGATGGCCGGCCTTTATCTTTTTGTGATGAGCCTTTCCGGCAGCGCGATTGTCTTTCGCAACGAGCTGGAAAGTTCAGCCAATTTCAACGGGAACCTTTTTCGCGCGGTCGAATGGCTCGTCGACTTTCACACGAATTTATTGGCTGGAGACGTTGGCCGCAGCGTGAACGGCATCGGCGCGATGTGCCTCACACTCCTCTGCCTGACCGGAGCGGTTATATGGTGGCCGGGCATCGAGCATTGGCGCAGGAGCCTGACGTTAAATTGGAGAGCGAGCATCGCGAGAACAAATTGGGACCTGCACAACACGCTCGGATTCTGGTGCTTTCTATTTGTGCTTATGTGGGGAATCTCCGGGATCTACTTTTCTTTTCCTCAACCATTCAACGACATCGTCGACTGGTTCGAACCGCCTTCGGACGATAAGCTCCGCTTTGGAGACGTGATCCTTACCTGGCTCTCGAACCTGCATTTCGGCAGATTCAACATGTTCACGGAAGTGGTTTGGGCGCTGTTAGGCCTGGTGCCCGCCGTTCTGGTCTTCACTGGCATATTCATGTGCTGCCATCGAATCCTCATCCGCAAAAACGCTCCCCTGCCAAGATGACGATGCGATTAGCATCGTCATCCCGAGCGAACAGCGTGAGCGAGGATCTCTCATGAGAATGTGTCGTGAGTTTTGTGCCACTCACAGTAAGTTTGTAACGAAACTGATGCGGTGAAAACTGACGATGCGATCAGCATCGTCATCCCGTCTTCCGGCGAAAGTCTACAGGATGAGCTTTCGCCGGTTAACAAAGTCCAACGGAAGCGAAGGATCCCTCCTACTTTCGACCCTTAACAGGGTTGAGTACTGGCGCGATCACAGCAGCCCCAACGCCGATTGATTCTCCCGCACGACTTGCTTCATCGTGCAGTCATGAGGAGCTTTCTCCGGCCGCCAGCGCAAAAATTTTGTCCCATGCCGGAATCGTCCCCCGGTGAAGTGATCGAATTCCACTTCGGCCACCAGCCTCGGCGCGAGCGGTTTCCATTCCATGGAACGCTTGGTGCTCCAACGGCTCAAACCGCCCGGCGCTTTGCCCGTAAAGCCCGGCGGCTTGACCATGGCTTCGATATCCCTCGTCAGGGCCGCGCGATTCTCCCGATGAATGGAAGAAGTAAAACCCACATGATCAAGGAGCCCTTGGTCGTTGTATAAACCGAGGAGCAGCGAGCCGACGAGCGGCTCTTTTTCGAGATAACGAAACCCGCCCACCACGCAATCAGCCGTGCGCCGCTTTTTGATCTTCTGCATGCCCGTGCGCTCGCCGCTTTGGTAGGGCAGATCGTCGCGTTTGGCCACAATTCCATCCAGCCCCACGCCCATGTGGAACCACTTGCGCGCGACGTCGACTTTATGGGTCACAGGAGATAGCCGGATAATGTGATTTGCGTCCTTCGACAAGTAAGTTTTCGCAAATCGCTCCAGATTTTGCGTCTTTCTTCGAGTGGACGGCCCACAAGTGATCGCCCGCGCTCATCCACCAGCAGGTCAAACACGATGTATACGCACGGCGTCTCTTTGCTCAATTTCCGGATGCGGCTCTCCGCCGGATGAATGCGCATCAGGAGGTGATCGAAAGAGAGGCCGCCGTCCGCTGGGATTACAATCTCACCGTCCAGGACGAATCTTCGCGCCCGGACCTTCAACAGCGCCGCGGCCAATTCCGGGAAATAACGCGTCAGCGGCTTTTGCGATTTCGATTCGAGATCGACACTTTCGCCGTCGCGGAAAGCGAGGCACCGAAAGCCATCCCACTTCGGCTCGTAATGCCATTGCGGGCCGATGGGCAGCTCCGATTCCGGCATTGCCTCCATCGGACGATAGGTTGTGAAGAGGGGCAGGCTCATAGGAATCGGTCGAGGCGCACGCGATTGCGTTCCGCGAGCAAGGGCCGCCACAGATCGCCCAGCTTTCGCACGCGTGCCGGCACATTCTTCATCGTGAAATCTTCGATGCGAATTCCGCGTTCGACCTCTTCCCACGTCACAGGTGTGGACACCGTGGCCGCGATTGTCGGCCGCACCGAATACACCGAGGCTAAAGTACGGTTCCACGCATTTTGGTTATAGTCCGCGAGAACCCGCCCCGCAGGCCTTTTCGCCACGCGATATTCCGCCGTCAAGATTTGCGGATGTCTCTGCGCCAACTCTCGCGAGAAAGCTTTCGCAAATCTCCACACGTCCTTCTGCTCGGGTCCCCGTTCAATAGGAATGTAGACGTGCACGCCGCGCGAGCCTGTCGTTTTCGCATAGCTTTTGATCGTCAGTTCAGTCAGCGCGTCCCGCACGAGCAGTGCGGCCTTCAGCACGAGTTCGAAGGGCGTATCCGGCGTAGGATCCAGATCGAGATGCAGATAATCCGGCCGGTAGACGTCATCGCAGCGCGCGTACCATGGATTCAGATCGATGCAGCCCAGGTTCACCACCCAAAGCAGAGAAGCCAAATGCTGAATCACCGGAAATGCGATGATGTTTCCCGACGCATGCTCAATCGAGCAGACGGGAATCGACTCCGGCCTCGGAGTGGGCGCTCGCTTCATAAAGAAAAATGGCCCGTGGATACCGTTGGGATAGCGCTTCATCACCATGGCGCGATCCTTCAGGTGCGGCAGAAGCCACGGGGAAACGTCCAGGTAATATTGCAGAAGATCGCGTTTGGTCAGTCCCAGCTCGGGCCAGAAAATCTTTTGCAGGTTCGTTAGATGGACTTCTCCTCCGTCGACCTCAATATCCGCATTTTCGACGCCGCGCGGAATCTCCAGAGCGCCACGCTGCTTCGCGCCAGTCTCTTGCGGGCTCGAATCCTGCCTCCGTCTTGCCCGCGGCAGCTTTTGTGGAGGCGCGTTTCTGCGCCTTCTTGAAGTCTTCCGTTTTTGGGATCGAATTGTGCCTGGCATCGGTTATCAAAGACAAAAGCAACGTTATCTTTTGTGCTTGCCGTTTCGCCTTGCGGATTTTATGCCGCTCTTCACGATTTCCAACGCGCGCTCCGGCCCATGCATTCCCAACGGCCGGAACTTCTTGCCTTGCAGCTCGTTGTACTTGATGAAAAATTCCGTGATGGCCTTGGTCAGCCGCGTGTCCAGCGGAATCGTAGGTAGCATAGGAGCGCGCGATTTCGCATCGATGGGCATTGCCACCAGGCGGTCGTTCCGCTGCGTTTCGCCGTCCTGAGTCTGCTCGCATTCCAACACAGCCACTAGCCTCCCCAGGACTACGCAGCCGAACGGCAGGCCCGCCTCACTCAGCACCAGAACGTCGAGCGGATCGCCATCCCCTCCTAGCGTGGACGGCAAAAAACCAAAGTCAAAGGGAAACACCAAACCGACCGGCAAAACTTTTTCCGCCCGAAAAACGCCGGTTTTCTCCTCGTATTTCATCTTCGTGCGCATGCCCTTGGAAGTTTCCACCACAATATTTACGAGCTTTGAATCACCCTCGAAAGTGGGTAGATGTCCTAGATCAGGTTGCGGCATCGTTGACTCCTACCTGCTAAATCAACTGTGCCACGTCCCTCAACTGCCTGGACGCGCCACACTATTGTGATTCGGAAGCTTGGACCGTGGATTGCCGCAATTATCGAATGAAGAGAGGCAAGAAAAGGAAGTTTTAGGAAGGATTAGAACTGGTTCTGAGCTGTGCCAGCCAATTTTCGAGCACCTGCTGATGCACCGCTTCAATTGCGCCGAACCGAATGCCCATTCCGTTGGGCCGCACATTGGACACAAAGCCGAGGGCCACGAATGTGGTCCCGCGATGATTAATCCTGATGCGGATTTTGGTGCCGTGAGCAAAGGGGGCAGGCGTCTCGACAAAGCATCCAAACACGCTCAAATCGCCCGTAACCGCTGTGACTTGCCTTTCCGATTCGACGTCCACGACTTCCACCCGAGCCGCGAACGGGCGCCGCATCGCGCGATGTTGCTCGACCTTCATAATCTGAAGTATGAACCTCTTCCGACCGTGGCTCTATCAATTCGCCTCGGATGTGTCGTTTTTTTAACACCTTGCGGCCTTTCATGTGGCTCTGTTCGATATTAAACATTGAGCAATGGCCAACCAGCCCATGTCGGCGGGTATCTACGTGGTCTGTGTGGCGCAACGCGAATTCCGGAAGAGGTTTTCGAGGCTAAAAGGAAGCGGATCAGAGAATTTCAGATGAAGTGAGGACTGCCCTCCGTCGCCCGGGCTGTGCCTATAGCCCAATCTAGCTAATCCCCGCGCGATTCGGCGCGGCCTCGCCGTCCCACAGGCGACGGCTCTGGCGCGGCTACATTCGAACCGCGCATGGCTCCGGAAACGCCGTGTGTCAACAGTCCTCGGAAGCGCTGGCTGATCTGCTCCACCGACTCCAGGAGTTCAGCCACGCCCTTTGTGTCCTCGGTGATGCGCCCGGCGTCAAAATCGGCAATCACTTCGAAGCAAAAATTGATGGTGCGGCGAATGCGCTCGCCGACGAGCCCCAGATCCGCGCTTTCTTCCTCGCCTTCTACTTGCCGTTCTCGCGCCTGCTGCACCGATCCGGCGATGGCCTGCATGTAGTCAACGGCATCGCGAAATTCTTTCAGCAATCTCAGATCGACATTCTGTGAACGCAGGCTTTTCTCGAGCCTTTGCAGTTCCGAGCCCGCTATTTTCATCTGCAGGCTGGCGCCCCAGAAGCTTTCGTCCGCCGACACAAGCTCCACCACGATACCGTGAGCAACGCCTTCACGTGAATTAGGCGTGGCCAAAACGCGCGCTTCATTCGATTCCGCTGAGAGCAAGTTTGTCACTGTCACGCGGGTCCCGAGGTCGGGGTAATTCGTCATTTCCAGAAGTCCGCCATGAGCGTTCACTTGTCTGGCAAGGCCTTGCTCTTTCATTGGCTGGCCTTCCGCTCCCTTCCAGCCCACCTCTACCGGAATGCTCACCGGAAAACGCGTCTCTTTCCTGCGCTCCAGCTTCGATCCGTCTGCTGCGGTCGGACGTCTTTTCATTCGAAGGGGTCCTCTTTCGGGCTTATCCGGACAGGCTACGGCCCGATTAAGCCAATTGCCACGCACACGACCTGGAACCAACAGGTTAGGGACTAATACAGACCAATACTACTGGTCGAAAGGACAGGTCCCCGAAAAAGCAATATACCGGTGCCGAACAACGCTGTAGAACCCAGCATTTCTCCGCAGTTTCGCAAATGCTCAGCCTGTTTTCCACAACTGCCTACAGTGAATCTGATATGCCATACATCCTCGATCCGATTGCATGCCCGCCTGTCGAACGCATAGCGTCGACTGATCCGCGCTTGGTTATCGCGAGCGCCCTGGAGGTAATGTCATGTCTACGTTTACGAAGACGATGGGAGCTGCGACCGTCGGCGGTCTTCTTGTCTATTTTCTCGATCCTGATACAGGCAAAAGGCGCCGCGCCTTGGTGAAAGATCGAAGTGTAAGTTTCGTGAAAGACGCGGACCGGGCGATCGGAAAAGCCTCGCGTGACCTGAGCAACCGCGCCCGCGGCGCTGTGGCGGACGCCCGCTCGCGGCTTCCTCTCCGCGACGTCTCTGATGAAGTGCTCGTCGAACAGGTCCGTGCCAGACTCGGCCGCGTCTGCTCGTTTCCTCATTTGGTGGAAGTCAGCGCCCGTGACGGTGTGATCAGGCTGCGCGGCGGCGGGTTGGAATCCGAACACGATGACTTCATGTCGGCGATCTCTTCCCTTCGGCACGTCTCTTCAGTTCGCAATGAAATGAAGACATATAAGTCGCCGCAGGACATCCCGGGAGTTCAGCAAGGAACAACTCGCCGAAAGGAAGCGGCGGCGGGATGGACACCAGCCGCGCGGCTCGGTATGGGCGTAGCTGGCGCCGCGCTCGCACTATTCGGGGGCGCACGGCGCGGCCTTATCCGCAGAACGGCTCGCCTCGCGGGCCTCGGCCTTCTCGCCCGAGCTCTCACCAATATGCACGTGAGTGAACTGCTCGGTCTGAAACCTGGCCGCGGAATTCGCGTTCAGAAAACAATCAAAATTGATGCGCCAGTCCAAAAGGTTTTCCAGTTCTTGAGCAACTATCCGAATCTCCCCCACTTCATGTCTCATCTGCGGGAAATTCGCCGCTCGGGAAACAACACCTCGCATTGGGTCGCGGAAGGTCCGGCTGGATCTACCGTCGAATGGGATGCGGAAATCAATCGCTATGAACCGAATAAGCTGCTGGCCTGGAGAAGCCTCCCAGGTTCCACGATCCGCACGTCTGGGATGCTGCGCTTCGAGCGCCTTCCTGAGTCTGGCACTCGCGTCGGCCTGAACCTCTCCTACGTTCCGCCGGCGGGCGCACTCGGCCATGCGGTCGCTTCTCTTTTCGGAGCGGATCCCAAGCGGGCGCTCGACGAAGACCTGAATCGGCTGAAGACTTTGCTCGAAACCGGCAAGGTCATGGGAAATGGCGGCGCCGCGATTCCCGGATTCTCCGCCGGAAACCAGCAAGCCTGGGAACAATCGACTTAGCGATTGGCTGACGATCCGACCAGGATCGTCAGCCCGAGCGACTAGCCAGAGCGAGGGATCCATCCTCTTCCAGGGCGGCACTGAGGACTGACGAGACGGTGTCATTCTGAACGAAGTGGCGGCGGCGCGTTTCTCGTCGCCCGTTCTGCGGGTGCGCCGCCACATAGTGAAGAATCTCTCCCCATAAATAGCCTTCAGGTGTAGCGGCGAAATGTAACTCTCAGCGCTTATGCCGGCTCACCGGCACGCGCTGAGCTCACTACTGCCTGTGTGTTTGTGCCTTAGGGGGTCAGAGCTTTAGCTCTGACATCACGCAGTGCTCTTCGGGGCTTTAGCGCCTGAGGCGACCCACTCACCGGTGCTGATGCGCTATCTCCTGCTCCGCGCGAGCGAGCAGCTCACGCACCTCTTCGTCCGTCGTCTGCGAAAAGTCCGCATACCACTCGCCTACGCCATAGAATGGCTCCGGCGTGCGCGCACAGACGACTTCATCCACCTCTTCCGCCAGCTCTTCGCAGGTCGAACGCACCGCCACCGGCACGGCCACCACGATCTTCGCTGGCTGCAGCTTCCGCAGCGCCGCCACCGCCGCACGCATCGTCGACCCCGTGGCCAGCCCGTCGTCCACCAAAATCACCGTGCGCCCGCGCGCATCCGGCGCAGGCCGATCTCCGCGGTATTCCCTCTCTCGCCGTAATCTTTCTTGCTCCTCACGCGCAGCCACATCGAGAACGACTTCCATAGGAATCGACAAATCCTCGACCACACTCGGCTCGATAACCAACACTCCCCCGCTCGCGATTGCTCCCATCGCCAGTTCCTCGTGTCCCGGCACTCCGAGTTTCCGCACCACGAATACGTCCAGCGGCGCGTGCAGAGCGCGCGCCACCTCAAAGGCCACCGGCACCCCGCCGCGCGGCAGCGCCAGCACGATTACGTCGTCGCGGTTGGCATATGCCATCAATTCCTGCGCAAGCACCCGTCCCGCCTCGGTTCGATTTCGAAATGGGTATTCCATTGAACACGTCCTGCCGCACCCTGTTCTTGGCGCGGTCCTTCAAGCCCTCTTCGTCCCTCTTATTAGACTGCCTCCGCCACCGAAGCGAGACGCCGATTTGCGATCCCGAATCAGCAACTTAGGTATTGTGTCGCCAGTCTGTCGTGAGGGAAGCACATTGATTTTGTAGCCCAGGGCGCTCCGGCGCTTTTGGTCGGAGGCCCTGGGGATTTTTTGCTCTCCTCGCACCGAGTCGCCTGCCATTACACCGTCTTCGTCATTCCGCCATCCAGATCAATCAACGCTCCCTGCAGGAGCCGATTCTGCGGAGCCAACATGAACGCCGCCAAACTCGCGATATCCTCCGGCTCGCCGATCCGCACAATCTTCGCCCGTCGGACCATCTCCCGCTCCGCCGCCTCCAAATTTCCGCCCGTTTCCTGAGCGGTTGACTTGATCCAGCCCTGCAGGCGATCCGTCCGGATATAGCCGGGATTGATCGCATTCACCTGCACGCCATCGCGTATTCCAATATCCGCCAGCGCCTTCGTGAAAGACAGAAATGCCCCGTTCACCGACCCGCCGATCGTAAACTCCGGCCCCGGTGTACGACCGCCCGTACCGATAACGTTCAGCACAGCGCCCCGGCGCTCTTTCAGATACGGCCAAGCCGCTCGCACCAGCCGCACCGCGCCAAAAAATTTCAGCGCGAAGCCATCCGCCCAGTCCGCTTCGGAAAGCTCCAGGAACTCGCCCCGCTTGGTCGCGCCTGCGTTGTTCACCACAATATCGATCCCGCCAAACGCCTCCACCGCCGCCCGCGCCAGCGCGCCGGGCGCTTCGGGCTCGCGCAAGTCAGCGGCAAAAGTTTCGACAATGCCGCCCGCCTTACTGATTTCGTCGGCGGCAGCAGCCAACGCTGTCTTATCGCGCGCCGCGATCACCACCTGCACGCCCTCGCGCGCCAGCCGCATCGCGATTGCGCGCCCAATCCCCCGGCTCCCTCCAGTCACAATCGCCGTCTTCCCCACTAGTCCCTTGCCGTTGTCCATTAAATGTCGCCCCTAAGGGTGCTCCCCGTCTTTCTGACTTCGCGTAGGCGAACGGAGAACCTCTTCCGCGCTTTCGCCGCTGCTCATAGCTGCACCCAGTTTCACGTTAGCCCCGCGCTCTACAACTTGTCATTCTGAGCGGAGTAGTCGCGCCTGTTTCCTCGCCCGCTTTTCGGGCGCGCGACCACGAAGTCGAAGAATCCCTCTGCGTTTGTTTCGAAACTGGTTTTGCTTCCACATCCTTCGCGCTGTGCCGTCTTGTGGGTCGCGGCTTCAGCCGCGACATTACGCCACTCCGCACAAGGGGCTTTAGAGTCTGTGTGAAGACTCTGCACCCCGAGATTTAGATTACGAATTGAGTCATGAGATATCTGCTCTGTGTTTCTTTTTTCTGAATCGACGGTGGACGGGCGACTAGCGAGCCCGCCAGATCCTCGTCAAGTTGAAGGCAGTGGCCGCCAGAGCCCACTCGACCGCCACGTGCGGCAGCCCGCGACGAGCGAACTGCCGCAGCCCTCGTTGTTGTTTCAACACTCCGAACACCGGTTCCACGATGGCCTTGCGCCGCTGATAGATTCTTCGGCCTGCCGGGCTGCGCAATTTCCGCCGCATTCTCCGGTGCGCCGGATCACTGGCCCGCTGCCGCAGCCGTCCGCCTCGATTCAACCAGCGCGCCAGGTTCGAGTCCGGCACGTAGGCATCGATCTCCCGCTCCTCCAGAACCTTCAAATTCTCCAACGAGAAGAATCCACTGTCGCCACTGACTTGCCGCAGCCTCTGCCGACACTGCTGTTCCACCCGATCCACCATCGCCACCAGCGTCTGGTTATCGTTGGTGTCTTGGGTCACTTGTTGCGCCACGATCAGATGATCCTCGCTGACTGCCAGCGTCGCCGTATACCCCAGCGCATAGCCTCCCCGCTCCCGCAGAAAACGGCTGTCCGGATCGGTCCGCGAAACCCTCTTCAGGCCCGATTTGTGCAGCCGCTCCAGACGCTCCGGAATCCGTTCCAGTTGCTGTTCCAGTCGCCGGAGCGCTTCGCTGCCCACTTCGCTGCCGGCGCCTTCGTTCGGATCGTCCGCATCGCACTGCTTCTGCCAGCGGCGAATCTCCCGCCGAATGCGCGCCCGCGCGTTCCGCAGCGCCTGCTCGGTGTCGATGCGATTCCGCGAAGCGTTCGCCGCAATGCGTGTCGAATCGATCGCCACGTGTCCCAACTTACCCAGTCCGCTGGCCCGCGCCAGCTCCACCACGCGCGTGAACAAATCGTTCAGCCCCTTGGCGTGGCGCCGCCGAAACGCGTTCAGCGTCCAGTAATCCGGCGCCGCCCCGCCGGCCAAATAACGGAACGCCAAATCCTCGCGAAGGCGCTGTTCCAACCGGCGCGAACTGGTCAACCCCAGCGCGTAAGCGTACAGCCAAACCGAAACCAACATCTCCGGCGCGTAGGCCGGTCCGCCTTCTTCTCCGTACTCGTTTCGGAAGGCGTCCAAGTTGAGTTTGGCCACCACTCGTCGCACAAAAAAGCACAGATGGCCCGAACCCAACACATCCCGCACGCTCGGCGGCAGCAAATAGGCCTGGTCCGGGTTGTAATCCAAAAATTTCGCCATCGCGTCTCCTCCCTCGTGCAGTATAAGAGACGCGTCAACTGGAGTTCTCACACAGACTCTTTAGCCCCTGCGAGCCGCAAGTCGTGTTGTCGCGGCTATGGATTCGCTGCGCCGACCATAAAAAGCCGCGACCCACAAAGCGAGGCCACCCACCCTTGGAAAGGCCTCAGGTCTCCCGCGGAGAAACGGCGGGACGACCTGAGCTACAGGGAACACACCCCACCCTTCCAGACTCGATCCTTCGCAAGCTCCCTTCGAAACTCAGGGCAAGCAGGGCAAGAAGGGTGGGGCACTCGAAAAGGCAACTGCAAAAAGAAAAAGCAGATCCCTCGCCTGCACCCCAACGAGCGCGACTTTCCTGCTACGCGCCAGCGCTGCTCGCGCTCGAAAGGCGCCTCGTTGGGAACCCCGCATTCGCTACGCTTCTCATGATGACAGCGCCGTTTCACGAGAACCTCAGGGAAAAGGCCCCAGGGCCCCTCGCGGAACACGCGAGGGCGCCCTGGGCTACAAAAAACCGAGAACGCGAAGAGACGCAAAAACAAGGCGCCGGAACTGAAAGACGTTGCGGCGCCCTGGGGGTTAGTGCCTATCGATAACGGAGAGGCGTGACGAATTACTCGCCGTCGTTCTTGAAGCTAAGGCCGGGAAGAACCGGCGTGCCCTCCGTCCTGACAGCGTCAAGCGCGGCGGGATTGAGGCCGAGGAGCTGCAGGATGGTTGGCGCCACTTGATCGGTTTCCACAAAGCTGGTGTCGGTCCGGGTCTTGATGCCGGGGTTCGATACCAGCAGCATCACGTTGGTATCGTCGTGAGCGAAGCCACCATGCTCGGATTGCTTTTTGAGGCTTCCGGTGTAGACCACGCCGACGTTCGGGATGACGATAATGTCGGGCGTGCGGGGGTCGCCACCTGGCCGGAGGAAGCAGCATGGGCCCGGCGTTCTCAGGCACACCGGGAGCGTTAAACATCGTTGTGAGTGATGCGCCATAAAAGATTTGCCCGAGTCCGATTGCGCTTGCGTCGGATCCAGGCGTAACCCCGGCGGTTTCGAGGGCGTTCACGGCATTAACTGTGTCGGCCGAATTCGTTAGCCACAGCTGGGAGATGTCGTCCTCGGCCAACCCAAGGCCATTATTCGGATCGCCGTAGACTGCCGGGAGAAATCCTCCAATGACTCCAGAGGGCGGCGTGCCGTTCGTTCCGGAGTGTCCGGGAATGGGGAAGAAGCGGTTGGTATCGATCGGCGACTGGCCATGCTTGGCGGTGATGATGATCGCAGTTGAATCGAGAAGACCTTGCGTCTGGAGCGCACCGACCATCTGCCCGATGGTCGCATCCACGAATTCGATCTCACCCAACATACTTGGTGTGGGATCGCCCGCGGCGTCGGTGTAGCCTCCCTTGACTCCGCCCTTGATCAGCTTCTGTCCAACGCTAACGGCCTGGTAATTCATGCCGAGAATCGCCGGCACAGGAGCGTTGTGGTCGCCGAGGTGAGTTTTGCCATTAATCTCGTTGACGATGGCGTTCACCTTCAGCTGGTCATAGCATTTAATCGAGTCGAAGCCGGTGGTCCAGTCGTCGCCGGCCGCGTGCGGAATCGAGGAGCAATCCACGCCGGTGACTGTTTTGAAGTTCGGAATCGGAACGATGTCGGAATTCACTTCGGGCGCATAGTAATCGTCCACGTTGCTGGGACTATTTGTTCCGGTCGGCCCGGAAACGGCGGCGTAGACGGGGTGCTTGTCCGACCAAGCCGTATAGCCGCCGGCGGCGTGGATCACGCCGTAGATCGTATTGGTACGGACAAAGTTCCAGGGATAAACGGGCTGCAGTTATTGAACGGATCGCGCTCCAGCCTCATAGGATTGATGGACTTTACCCCGCCGTCAAACGTGGAGTAAGGACCGCCGGGACCGATGCCATTTACGAAATGACTGGTTGAATTCGACGCCTTCCTCATATTCGGTCTGCGTTCCGTTAATCTTGATTAGGCGTGCAGGTCCCGCCGGGAAGGCCATTGCCGGTCGCAATCGTTGGCGGAGCAAGGACGCGATCGTAGGCGACGTCGTAGAAGGCGCCTACCGTCTTCGGCGTACCGCCAGTCACCAGCGCCATGAGGCCTGGGAAAGAATCAGATGGCCTGGAAGTGGTCGTGCGTGTGTAGGTTACGCCGGTCTTGCCGAGAGCGGCGAGATGCGGACAAGTGTTGGACGCGATGCAATTTTCGTAATCGACGGCGTGCATGCCGTCGATGCTGATGAGCAGTACGTGGCGAATGCCGTTGCGATCGTTGAGATGGCTCCTGCGCAAATACTACGGGGACAAAAGCCAGCGCCACCAACAGCGCGCCAGCAAAAGCGATTGTAGCTTTCCTACTTGTCATTTACGAATCCTCCTCATGGGGACACCTCTCCTCTCGTTAGCTGTGAGCTGCTTCCCTGCTTCCCTGCTTGCCGCGCGAAAACACACGGGGACGGCGTGTTTGCGGACGGGGACCTATAAATACCGGCCGGTTGTTGCAATTCTGTAAAGCGGCTGTGAATTCTTGGCGGAGCGCCTGTGGACGGAGAGAGCGGGCCCCTAATGAGAAGGAAAGATCACGCCTGAGAACGAAGGGGTGGGACGCCGGAAAAAGTAAAAACAGATCCCTCGTCGCAAACTTCCTCGTGATGACAGCACATCAGAAAGACGCAGAGGGATTCTTCGACTGCGTGGCCGCGCGGCCAGAAGACGGCCGACGGAAAAGCGCGGCCACTCCGCTCAGAATGACAACTTTCACTTCCCTGCCGACGATAGTGACGATCTCGTTTGGATGATCACTTGTGCAATAGGGGAGGCGTCTGGAATAATCACAAACATGATCGTAGGCGAGCGCATTCGTTCTCTGCGGGAACAGAAAAAGTTGACCAGAGGCGACCTGCAGGAACGCACGGGGCTGCAACGTACCTACATCTGGCGCGTCGAGAATGGATACACTGTGCCGGCGATCGAGACTCTGGAGAAATTCGCGCGTGGCCTCGAAGTTCCCATCTACAAGTTTTTCTACGAAGGAAACCGGCGGCCGCCGCTGGCTCCCGTGAACGAAAGCGGGAATCTTTGGGGCGCGCAGGGCGAGTCCAAGAAAATGCTGCGGAGCTTCCGACGCTACCTAGGCCAAATCGATGAGGCGGAGCGCTCGCTGCTGCTGTACCTGGCGGAAGAGATGGCGCGGCGGGCGGACGAGGACAAGAAGAAGTAAGGGGCCCTTCTGGGGGCGGCACCGTCTAATCTGGCAAATGTCATCCAACCTGTTCGAGGCCGTGCTTCTGGAGAATGGCGCGGAACTCCTCTTCGAAACTGAATTTCCGGTGATGCTTTTCCCGATTCTTGATGTATTGAATCACCGAATCCGTGTTGGATGAGCGGACGCTGAATGCACCAATAGCCCTCCTGCCACGAAAATTCGTTGCCACCTTCTGTGATTCATTTCGACGAGGGCTTAGTGCTATCGCACCCAGTGCTGCCGCACTGGGCTACCTTATGCCGCCCCTGCGGGGCTTAGGATTTTCCCTGCGTGTGAGGACCGCACCGGATGGGCATATCGTAATACTTGTGACGCCGCCTCCAGCATGCGTGAGAACGCATCCTGGCAACTGCACGTGAGGACGCGCCAACGACGTAGGAGTTGGTCGCATCGTCATATCGTAATACGATGTGTCGGAAAAGATAGCCGGAAGCCGCGATTTGGGCACGGATGCGTTGACCCTGCATAATGCGTGTGCTACGGTAATTTTCTGCGAAGAACCTTATTGACGCGCAAATCCAGCCGGTGCGCAATGCAGTTTTTAGGGGAGAAAAACAATTCTTTCTCTGCTGGCAGTTTGTTTGTACGCGGGTGAGCTGAGCAACCTGATTCAGCAAACGGGCTGGGTCGCGCGGGCCGTGCTGCTCATTCTGTTTAGCTTTTCACTGTTTTCCTGGGCGCTGATTTTTCAGAAGCTGAGCCTGTTTGGGCGGCTCAAAAGGCGCACGACGAGTTTCCTGCAGGCGTTTCGTGCGACGCGTGGATTACCGGAACCGCGCGCGGTGGGCGCAACGGGTTCGCCGCTGGAAGTGGTGTATGCGGCAGGATACCGGGAACTCGCGAGCCAACTCATGGCCAGCAATCCTCATCCTCGTGTAAAGAGCCTGCACGCCGTGACGGCGGATATGCAGGCTGCGGCGGCGGAGGAAGTACGCAAGATGGAGACCTTCATGCCGTGGCTGGCGACGACCGGTTCGGTGACGCCGTTCATCGGATTATTCGGGACAGTGTGGGGCGTGATGGACGCTTTCTCCGGACTAGGAACCGCGGGAGCGGCAAGTTTGCGCGTGGTGGCGCCGGGAATTGCCGAGGCACTGATCACCACGGCGGCGGGGCTTTTTACGGCGATACCGGCGGTGATTGCGTACAACCACTTCGTGCACGACATCCGGGAGATGGGCGCGCGGATGGATAATTTCACGATGGAAGTGGCCGCGCTGATCGAGAAGAATTACTTGTAGGACTTATTTAGGCCGAAAAAACGTCGTGATGGCCACGACTTTTTTTCGGCTCGACAACACCAGGAACCGGTGGCATGCGAGAAAGCGAGGAGGGATTCCTCGTCGCGCAGGGAGAAAGACGGGCGCGCCCTTGGCGCGGAACAGAGAAGGCACACCCGCTCCTCGGAATGACAACGTTCGGTAAAGGGGCGCAGAGTGCACACACACAGATTCTTACCATGGTAAAGGCTAAGGCCAGGTAACTCAGATGCCGCAGATTGCACGCCAGACCGGGACTTCCCTTTCCGAAATCAACATTGTTCCCTTTGTGGACGTGATGCTGGTTTTGCTGATCATCTTTATGATCACGGCGCCCATCCTGCAATCGGGGATCGAAGTCAACCTGCCAAAGACGCAGACGGTGAAAGAGATCAGCGACGAGCGGGTGGTGGTGACGATCGATCGCGGGCAATTGATCTATCTGGGCAACGAGGCGGTGAATATTCACGACCTGGGAAACAAAGTGCGCGCGCAGATGCGCAATCCCCAGACCGATGCCGTCTTTTTGCGCTGCGACGAGACCGTGCCGTTCGGCACGTTCGCCACTGTGGTGGATACGCTACGGACTTCGGGGATCGACAACGTGAGCGTAGTGACCGAGCCGCTGAGCGCGCGCCCCAAGGGACAATAAAGCCGTGAGCAATGGAACCATGACTCTGCAGCAGCCCGGACTCAAGGGGCCGTTGCTCTGGTCGCTCGTCCTGCACTCGGCTTTGTTTGGTTCGCTGGCGGTGTCGACTATTATGTCCCACCGAGGGGATCTGTGGGGCGGGCCGGGCGGAGGTGGCGCAGTTTCCGTGAAGCTGGTGGGCGGACTGGCCGGCGTGCCGCTGCCGCGACCGGAAAGCGTGACCACGAACCGCGTGGTGGACGAATCGAAGGGACTCTACAAATCAGAGCCCAAGCCGAAGCCCCAGGAGATCCCGAAGGACGCTACGCCGATTCCGAAGTTCACCAAAGAGAAGCAGCCGCGATACGTGACCCGCCCTTCCAAGACGCTCGAAGACCCCACCCCTCCACCGCAAAACGCAGTGCCCTATGGGCAGGGCGGCTCGCCCGCGGTGCCCTATTCGCAATTCGGAATGGGCGCGGGAGCGTCTACACCGGCGGGCATGCAATTCGGGGGGCCGGGCGGCGGCGATTTTGGCGGACGCTTTTCCTGGTACGTTACGGCGGTGACCAGTCGCGTGAGCAGCAATTGGCTGGAGAGCACGGTGGATCCTGCGCTGCGGTGGGCGCCGCGGGCGGTGGTCAGCTTTGATATTCTGCGGAACGGGGCCGTCGCCAACGTGCAGATTCTGCAGTCGAGCGGCAATGCTTCCGTGGATGCGTCGGCGATGAGGGCGATTCAGAGTTCGAATCCGATGCAGCCGTTGCCAAACGAATATCCGGGGAATAAGGTTTCGGTGGAGTTTTGGTTTGATTTTCGGCGATGAGGGCGCAGCCGGCGAAACGATTTGCGGCTGCAAAGCGCACAGCCAAGAGTGGCTGTGCCACTGGAAACGAAAATCCCCAGGGCCCGCGACGAAAAACATGTCGCGGCGCCCTGGGCTACAAAGTGTCTGAGTAACGATCAATGAGCATAACCAGCACATATCCGGTGCGATTCAGACTCCTAATGCATGTCATCCGTGAAGAAGGCTATATTTTTCACCGCGAAGCCAAACGAGCGGATATTTCGGATTTTCTTCGTGGAGTTAAGAGACACATCCCATTCAAGTTTCGCGTGTCCGGCCAAACCGTGTCACGAATCACCACAGGCCAATGCAAACGAGGGTATATTCGGATTGGCTGCCAGGAATTCGTCGGCAAAGACGCACGGCGATTACGGAAATGGGCTTTGAAGGGTCGCTAGTCGAATATGACAAAGACGGACACGAGCATGAGAATTGGATTGATCGCAGAAGCAAGCAGACGAACGAAAAGCAGATTCCTCGTCGCGCGACAAATTGACGAAGGGCCAAACCGTCGCGGTGCTCCTCGGAATGACAGCTCTCGGCCCATAGCGCGCACGGCCTTGGGACTTGTGCGCGGGGCGGGACGGACAAGAACTGGACTAGTGCTGCAGGCAATTTTGACGCTGCTCGTTGTGGCGGTACCGGGGGCGCGGGCGCAGGATTGGTTTCGCACCGGGACAGGGCTGGGAGTGAACAAGCCAAAGGTGGCGGTGGCGGATTTTGTTTCGCGCAACGATTCGTCCACTTCCTTGGCGGCGCTTTTCGGGGACGTGGTACGAAACGATCTGGACTTCAGCGGAATCGTGGAAGTGGCGAGCAAGAGCTTTTACCCGACGCAGGTGCCCAGCGTGCCGATGGAACTGAATTATCAGGCGTGGAGCGACCCGCCGACTTCGGCGCAGTTTCTGGCGTTTGGGAATCTGACGGTCACCGGCACGGCCGAGGAGATACAGGCGTGGTTCAACGACGTCAAAAATCCTTCGGCGCCGCCGGTGGTGGGGCGCGTTTATCACGGCGACCCGAACGAAGAGCAGACGCGGCGCTATGCGCACCAGTTCGCCGATGAGATTATCGCGCGGCTATCGGGAGGGCTTGCGGGAGTGGCGGCTACGCAGATCTCGTTTGTGAGCACGCGCAGCGGGAACAAAGAGATCTGGGCCATGGATTACGATGGCGCGAATCAACACCAGCTTACTTCCCTGCACTCCATCGCGCTGACGCCGCGCTGGTCGCCGGACGCCGATCGCATCGCCTTCACTTGCTATCCCACGGCGGGATCCATCCTAAGCGCGCAGATTTGCGTCTATTCGACGGTGAGTTCGCGCCTGCTGAACTGGCCGCGCTACCGGGGCACTAACAGCTCGCCAGCGTGGTCGCCCGACGGCACCAAGATCATGTTTATGTCCAGCATGCTGGGCAATCCGGAGCTTTTCATCAGCGAGGCGGACGGCAGCCGTCCGAAGCGGCTGACGCATTCGACCGGCGCGGACACTTCGGCGGCGTGGAATCCGAAAACTGGCCAGCAGGTCGCCTTTGTAAGCGACCGCGGCGGCACTCCGCAGCTCTATATCATGGACGCGGACGGCAGCGAGGTGCAAAAGGTAGAGCTGACAGACAAGGGCTACGTGATCGATCCGGCGTGGTCGCCGAACGGGCAACTGCTGGCCTTCAGCTGGCGGCGGCCGAGCGGTAACTATGATCTTTATGTAATGGACATCGCCACCCATGCGCTGGTAGAACTGACGCGCGACGCCGGACGGAACGAGCGCCCGAGCTGGGCACCCGACGGGCGGCATATGGTGTTCGAATCCACGCGCACGGGAACCCGGCAGATCTGGTCCATGCTGGCCGACGGCACTGAAGTGAGGCAATTGACGACGCAAGGACAGAATGAATCTCCTAACTGGTCGCCGAAATAGCGGAGAGAGACACACGTTCCTTCTGAAACACACGTTTCTTCTTAAGGCAATTCGTTTCAAAATCCCACGATCTTTGGCAAGCTCGCGTATCCCGAAGAGGTGTAAATGTATCTATCTAATCTCAAGCCCGGCAAAAAAGAAGGAGTAGTTCAAGGAGGATTTTGAAAAATGCGGATTCGATCCGTTGCAAGAGTTGCGCTGTACGGCGTGCTCGCGCTGGCGATGGTAGGCGTTGGGTGCAAACACCCCGCCCCAGTCACGCCCGCCGCGGCGCCCGCTCCGGCACCGCCCCCACCCCAACCCTCGGTGACTTTGCAGGCCACGCCCGCGAACGTGCAGCGTGGACAATCGACAACTCTGCGATGGTCATCCACGAACGCAACTTCGCTGACGCTTACGCCGGATGTGGGCATGGTGTCTCCGGAAGGCAACAGCAGCGTCACGCCGACTGATTCGACGACGTACACGATCACGGCCATGGGGCCGGGCGGTTCGGCGACGGCCAACGCGCGCGTCACCGTCACCGTGCCGCCACCGCCGCCAGCTCCGGTTGCTAAAGGGCCGTCGATGGACGAACTCTTCGCGCGGGAAGTGAAGGACGCCTATTTCGATTTCGACAAGGCGGATATTCGACCCGACGCGCGCTCCGCACTGACCGAAACGGGCGGCTTCCTGAAATCGTATCCGCAAGTCAAAGTGATGATTGAGGGCCATTGCGACGAGCGCGGGTCCACCGAATACAACCTGGCGCTGGGCGACCGGCGTGCACAAGCGGTGAAGGACTTTTTGGTGTCGCTGGGCGTGGCGTCCGATCGCATGCAGACAGTGAGCTACGGGAAAGAGCGGCCCTTCTGCAACGAGCACACTGAAGAGTGCTGGCAGCAGAACCGGCGCGGCCATTTCGCGATGGTGAAGTAAGCCGCCACCTCAGGCTCGGCAGGCTGGGCGCAACACCGAAAATCGCCGCTCGCATCAAATCTAGCATCAGGCGCGTACCCCTTTTGGGGTAGCGCGCCTTGGTGCTAAGAGACAACATTTGCCAAGGCTTTTGCTTGGGAGCGAAGGATATACCTCCGCTTATCGTTTTTTGGAGCATACTAAGGGCAGCTCAGTGAGCATTTCCGTGGACACGGTTAGCGCAAAGCAGGATCGGAGAGGTCCCTCGCTCAAGCTTTACTTTTTAAACCGCGAAAAGCGCATCCTGTTGGTAGCCTTTTCGCGGAAGACGGGACGACGATCCTGGTCGGATCGTCGTTTTTGGGCATACCAGGAATACTAGAGGCGATTGGGAAGACACATTCTTAGTGGCGCAGTGTTACGGGTGAGGAGGAATTGTATGCGTAAACGGTGGATCGTTTACCTGGCGGCCGCGATGCTGGCCGGAGCTCTGGGCGGCACATTGCTGGGGCCGGCGCCGGTGGGAGCAGTGGCCCGCGAAATCGTGGAGCTACAACAGAGCGTAAATCAGCTCATCCAGGGCCAAAAAGACATGCAGACGATGCTGTCACAAAACGCCGCCGTGGACAAAACGCTCATGGAGCAGTCCATGGACACGGTCAATAAGCTGACCGGCACAATGATGGCGCTACAGAAGACTGTGCAAGATATGCAGGCCAATTCGGGCGCGCGGCTCGATACGATGTCCACGCAGATCCAGGGCATCTCCGATAATTTACAGGAGACGCTGGCGCGCATGGGCAAGCTGAATCAACAGCTGACCGATACGCAGAACGCGATTCAGGGCATCGATGCGAAGCTGGCGGGCAGTGCGCCGCCTCCCACGGCCGCGGCGCCGGGAGGCGCGCCCGGCACGCCGACGGCGGGTCAATCGCCAAACGGATTGCCTCCGATACCGGGAGCGCCTCCAACGAGCGCGGGCGGCTACCAGCCCGCCAGCGCGCCTTCGGCCGACCTGCTCTACTCCAACGGCCTGCGCGACCTAAACGGCAAGAAATATGATCTGGCATCGCAGGAGTTCGGCGATTATCTGAAGTATTACGGCAACACGGATCTGGCCTCGAACGCGCAGTTTTATCTGGGCGAAATTTTCTTTTCGCAGCAGCAGTACGATCAGGCGATCGACGCTTATAGCAAAGTGATCAACAACTATCCGAAGAGCTTCAAGCTCGCGCCAGCGCACTTGAAGCGGGCGCTGGCGCTGATCAATTTGGGAGAAAAGAATTCGGGCGTCAGCGAATTGCGCATGGTGGTGAAGAGCTATCCCGGCACGGACGAGGAAAAGCGCGCCAAAGCCAAGCTGCAGGAACTAGGATTGGCAACTTAACGGCTCAACTAGCAGGGCTCAAGCCCCGAAATTACCCCATTCCGAAAATGTCGGAGATAAAGCTCCGACCCCCTATACAGCCTGATGGCCATTATATGTGCAACCGAGCCACTATCCTCTGAAAGTCTGGTTTGCGCGCGGGAGTTTTTTCTTGCGCAAGCTCCACTGCATTGCGCGTTTTGCCGCTGATTTTCGCTACGCTAGCGTGGACTTGCGTTAGGGGGCATGCTAATGTCCGAACTTTCAGGGCATGGTTTCTGGCAGGGCATGGTTTCTGGCCGCGATTTCTGCGGCAAGCAGCGGTTGGAGGGTAAAGCATGTCGGTGAATAGGGCTATTCTGGTGGGCAGGCTGGGGCGCGACCCCGAAACGCGCTACACGTCGGGGGGCCAGGCGGTGTGTAACTTCACGCTGGCGACCGATGAGACCTACAAGGACCGCAATGGCGAGCGGCAAAAGCGCACGGAATGGCACCGCATCGTGGTGTGGGGCAAACAAGCGGAGATCGCGCAGCAATATCTGCACAAAGGTTCGCTGATTTTCGTCGAAGGACGCATTCAGACGCGGCAGTGGGACGACCGCGAAGGCCAAAAGCGGACTACGGTCGAGATTGTCGCCAGTAACTTTCGAATGCTCGGCGGGCGCGGCGAAGGTGGCGCCATGGCAGCAGGCGCCAGCGCCGGTGCAGGCGCTGGCGCTGGTGACATGGAGCCGCAGGCGGCAGCCTCGGGCGCGGGCGCGGAAGATATGCCGTCCACGGAAATTTCCGACGAAGATATTCCCTTCTAACCCCAATCCACGCAAATTCCGCGTGTCTTAGGACCCCAGCTGCGGAAAGCGTGGCCTACAACTCCGAAACTGTGCGTCCGTGATCCTTCGAAAAACTTAAGAGGGATTCCTCGGTCGCCGAAAGGAAGTCGGGCGCACCTTTTTTCCTAGCGTGGCGACCCACGCCCAGACGCGCCCGACGGAATGACAACGGTTGGCCGCAGGAGCGCGGGACGGCGACCCGCGCACTCGTGATGGCAACCTCGTGACACTGTAGCCCAGCCTTTGCCGCTTTTACCGAGGGCCGCCCTCGCGCCAGAAAGAAGTGGCAAAGGCTGGGGCTTTTCACCGTGATGGTCTTGCGCATGACTCGTTCGCTGCGAGGCGGATGGCAAAATCCCCACCCTTTCCTGAAACTCGGAAAGGGTGGGCTACAAAAACCCCTTAAGCGAAAGAGAGATTCTTCGTCATCCGCCAAATTCGCGGACTCCTCAGAATGACAAATTATCTCGGAGGTCGGCCTTCTTGCTGTTGTGCGCGGCGGAACCGGTATGGGTTTGCCACGAACGGCGAGGGCGCGTAGTATCCCGGTGGGCGGATTCAGCCGCTAAGGCCGGAGGCAAATTATGAAAAAGTTTCTGATATGTGCGGCGATAGTTGGCTTGTGGGCCGCGCCGGTTTTGGGCCAAACCACGGAAGAACTGAACAACAACGGTAAGAACACGGAAAGCGTCCTCACCCAGAGCATGGGCAACGACCGAAAGAGCTACAGCCCGCTCAATCAAATCAATAAATCGAATATCGAGCGCCTGGTGCCCATCTGGAATGCAAGCACCATGAACGAACTCGGCGAACTGGCGCAGCCGACGATTTATAACGGCGTGATGTACGTGATCAACGGCAAATGGACCTTTGCCATCGACGTGGAGACCGGCCACCAAATCTGGCGCACGCCGACGAAGATCGAACCCGGGATCAAGCACAACGCTTTCAACAGAGGCGCGGCGACGATTTATAACGGCAAGGTCTTTCGGGTGACCATCGATAATCACGTGCTCGCGCTGGACATGAAAACCGGCAAAGAATTGTGGAATCAAAGATTCGCCGACTGGAAAGAGGGCTACTACGCAACCGGCGGACCGATTGTCGCCAACGGCGTATTGATTTCCGGCGTCTCCGGCGGAGAATCCACCACACGCGGGTTCCTGGACGGCTGGGACCCGGACACGGGAAAGAAATTGTGGCGCAGATATACGATCCCAGCGCCGGGCGAGCCCGGTTCCGAGACGTGGCCGAAAGATAGCGATGCATGGAAATACGGCGGCGGGCCGACGTGGCGCTCCGGTTCGTATGATCCCGAACTCGATCTCGTCTATTGGGGTACCGGGAATGCGGAACCGTACGACCCCAGGCCGCGCGAAGGTCTGGATAGCCTGTTCACGTCCAGCGTGCTCGCGCTAAGGCCGAAAACGGGCGAGGTGGTTTGCTATTTTCAGTACACGCCCAACGACCTCTACGACGTGGACGGCAACGACGAGCAAGTGCTCGCGGACATACAGATCGACGGCAAGCCCCGCAAAGTGATGATCCAGGCGAACAAAAACGGCTTCATGTATGTGCTGGATCGCACGAACTGCAAACTGATCGCCGCGCACCCGTACGTCAAAGTGAATTGGGCGAAGGAAATCGACATGAAAACCGGACGGCCCGTCTTGACCGACGTTCAAGAACGCTTCCGCGCCGGTGAGGAAGTGGAAATCTGGCCTTCGCGCGGGACAAATGCGGTGCCCATCGCGTTCGATCCGGAGAGCGGCATTATCTACGCGAGCACATGGCAGGTGCCACGCCTACAGAAGCTCGCGCCGCCGTCCAAAAAGGCGCAAGAGATCGGCAAGACTTCGACCGGTATCGTGGCGAGAGAACCGAAAATGAGTCCGGACGATGTTTTCGGCCACTTCCTGGCGATTAATCCGCTGACCGGCGAAAAGAAATGGGAAATTCCGCTCGTCGGTTTGCCCAGTTCAGCGGGCATGCTGGCGACCCGCGGCGGGCTTATTTTCACCGGGAAAATGACGGGCGAGTTCGTTGCGCTCGACGCGGAGACCGGCAAAACGCTTTGGCAGTTCAAGACCGGATCGAGCGTGAATTCGACGGCGATCACGTACACGCACAAGGGCCGCCAATATGTAAGCATTGCCTCGGGGCTCGGCGGCGCTCTCGCCACGCGCTACGGAGCGGCGAAAGTACCGGCCGGCGGATCGATCTGGACGTTCGCGCTGTTTCCAGAGACGACCAGCAAGCGCTAAAGAGCGATGCCGGCGAACGGGGCGATGGTGGGTCGCTATTTCCCGACAAGCAGCACGGAAAATGTTCCGGGAACCATGCGCGGTCTCGGACGCGGATTATCGGGCGTCGGTTCCGGAGCGGGGCCCACATCCGCGACGGGCAGGTATACTCTGCCGGTTTTGTGGTCCAGAGCCATGGTGCGCGCCCCCGGCAAGGTCTTTACGGCTTGCACCAACGAATACCGATCCGGGTCGTCTTCGCGAAAAATCGAGAGCGCGCCGTCTCCGCCGCCCGTGGAGACATAGATCAATCCTGTTTTGGCGTCGAATTCCAGCGCATCCACGCCCGCTCCGATCGGCTGAGTAGCTACGACCTTTCCGTTCGACGCATCGACCACTGCTAAAACTGCAGGCGCGGGAGGCTGCGATGGCCCGCCGCCCCGGCAACCGATGAATACGCGATTATGGGCGCGGTCGATATCCATGCTGCTGGGCTGAGCGCAGGGCGGCGCGATGGACCAGGTTTCGAGGACTTTCAGATTTTTGGCATCAATCTTGTGGAGCTTGCCGACGTCCTGCATGTTCAGGAAGACGTGGCCGGCTTCGTCGGAAGCCAAATGTTCGGTTCTGCCGCCCAAATTGTCGACTGCGCCAGCAACTTTACCCGTCTTGGCATCGATTGCGGTGAGACGCCGGCTGCCACGATCCGCGCTGAAAATGCGGTTGGTAAATGGATCGTAGACGATTCCGTTCGGGTCGTCTCCAACCCGTTCCTTGTTCAGCACGGCGAGAGTCTTCAGATCGAACATGGTGACGGAACCGGGATCGGTAGCGCTGATGAAACCGTGGCCGAATTCGCGGGCCAGGGCGACGCCGTGCACCCCTTTGAGGTTCGCAATCCTGCCCACAATTTTGCCCGAGTCGAGATCGAGCACGACGACTTCGGTGCTGTGCGGGACGTACAAGCGCCGCGCTGCGGTATCCGCGGTGATGTAGTCCCAGCCGGTGTCGCCCGGGATCGGGATGCGATTGATGACGTGATAGCCGGTGTCGGCTGCTGCGAGCGTCGAGGTCACCACGAGAAGTAATGTCACCAGCCGCGTACCTCTGCCGAACAATCGTGTTTTCATGAATGACCTCCACGTTCTAATTTCGAATGCCGCGTGCGGATTAGTTGACGATCTTTCGCAGCTAAGAGAGAGATTCTTCGTCGCTACGCTCCTCAGAATGACAACTCTCGCATCGTGGCACTCACCGTTGCGCTACTTGTGGGCGCGATAGAGGATTACGCGGACCTTCTCCAGCGTAATCAGGCCGCCGCCGATCATTTCGTCGAGCGTCGGAAGAACTCGCTCCACGCGTTCGGAATCTTCGACGACCTCGACGACCAGCGGCAGGTCCTGCGAGAGACGCAGAATTTTATCGGTGTGATAGCGGCTTGTTGAACCGTAGCCCCCAACGCCGCGCAATACGGTGGCTCCGCTCAGTCCTTCTTTGCGGAAAAATTCGACCAGCGCTTCGTAAAGCGGCTTGCCGTGCCACTTATCGGATTCGCCAATGTAGATGCGCATCAGCGTGCGCTCGCCTTCAAATCGTTCGTGTTCCATTGAGTCCTCCGTGGAAGGGCTCAGAGGGCGTCGCCCACGCGCATTCCCAGCATCATGGCGCTCAGCCCGCCCAGCACGCTTGCTCCGAGATAGATCGAAGCTTTGGTCCATTGTCCCTCTTCCAGCATGCGGACCGTGTCCCAGCCAAAGGTGGAAAATGTCGTGAAGCCGCCCATCAAGCCTGTGGTCAAGCCGATGCGCAGGTCGGGACTCACCGCGATATGGTTCAGGCTGAATCGCCCGATCATCCCGAGACAAAGGCAGCCCAGCACATTGATGGTGAGTGTGCCCGCGGGAAAAGCGGAACCAATGCGATATTGAATCCAGCCGTCGAGCCCGTAACGAGCCAAAGTGCCCGCTGCGCCAAATACGATTAGAAGAATGATCCTCACAGCTTTCCCCGTTTCTTGCCCCCGGTTCCCTTACAATAAAAAACTCCTGAGCGCCCTGGGGCACGCAGGAGTCATCAGTCCCGAAGAGGACGGTTAGAGGCGAACTCCATCGCCTTTTGCGAAGTGCTAAATCCTACATGCGGTCGTTTCGTGCGGCAAGCGATTTATGCCCGATCGATAGCTTGATCTTCGTAGTCAACTGCAGATCCCTCGCTCGCACGCATCCCGCGCGCAGGAACGCGATACGGCGTCCCGCTCGCTCGTGATGACAGCATTGCTGGTCAACCCTGAGGAATGCCACCTGAACGGGCTGAGGGATGCCGCCCTCAAGCTACCCCCAGCACAGGCAAAACCGCGCGTGCTGGGGACCCGGCAAAGGGCGGCGTTGCATTAAAATCGGCTATCCTCAAGCAACTGTAGCCCAGCCGTTTGCGCGTTATTACGCGCGCAAGGCCCCCTTGGGCCAGGACTCCTCAGGATGACGATATTGCGGAAACGGACCGAAGGAAATTATTTGGGGCTGGTACTGGGAGCGCCGGCGGGGCTGATGGCGCGGCGGCGGCGGTCTTCATTCACGCGCCGTAGGAAATCCTCGAATTTGGGCCGCTGTTCAGGAGTGAGGGCCTGGCGAATCTGGTCGCGGCCCTGCTCGCGAATTTGCTCGAACTCCGGATTCATCTGGTCGTGGACGACGTCATAGCGGTGCTGCATGTCCCCCAGTATGTCCCCGATTTGTTTCTGCTGGTCGGGCGTGAGCTTGAGTTCGTTGGTCAGCCGGGCGATGGCTCGCGGCGGATTGGGCCGCGGCTGCAAAAAGGCCGCCGGTTGCGGCTGCGTTTGAGTGCGGGCGCCAAGAACGCGCCGGTCGGCGACGGAATGTCCCACGGCGCCGATCGCCACTCCCAAAACGAACACCAACGCAATCAGCGCCAGGGCTTTGCGATTATCGGTACCAAACTGCATTAGATTGAATCTCCGCTGTCGGCCAGGGACATCAGAACTTCGTCGGCATCGGCGGGCTGCGCCGGAGGCTCCGGCATTATCGCACCGACTTCAGCGGGAGCGTTCACCGCCACCGTGCCGCGCGCAGGGGCGAACTCCCGCAAATAAACCGACAATGCCAGCAGCACCACCGCGGCAACCAAAGCCATGCGCGAGGCCAGCAACTCGAGCGGACGCCAAATAGCGCTCGGAGCCGCCTCCGCAGCTTCGCGAATGGATGCCATCACGCGCGTAACGAAAGCTCCCGAAACAGCATTCTCCGGGTAGCGCGCGTGACGCATCAGCTTACTCGCAATGAGCGCGTCGCTCAATGCCTGGCGGCAATCGCCGCAGGCCTGAAGATGACCCTCGAGCGCAGAGTCTGGCTCGATGGCCGCCTCGCCTTCACGCACGACGTCTTCGAGGCTCGCCTGATATTCCGGGCACCCAAATCGCGCATCTGTCCGTGAGAACATAGCCAGCGCCCCCTTGCGTTTTAATTATCTCCCAGTTTACGTCTTGCCGACGGCTTCGCAGGATGTGTTTTCAGCCTGCGACGAAAAATCTCCACCAGCCGCCCGCGAGCCCGAAACAGCCTGACCTTAACCGTGTTTGCATTCAACTCGAGAATCTCGCCGATCTCGTCCACGGTGAATCCGGCAACTTCCTTCATCACCAGCATGGCCCGGTCCTGCTCGTCCAATTCAACCAGGAGCCGATCCAGTAAGTCCCGCTGTTCCGTGCGGCGTGCAGCATCCACGGCGCTATGGCTGAAGGAACCTTCGCGATCCTCGGGTAGCCCTTCCATATGACGAATCTGCTCATCACTTAGGCTCGACTCATAGACCAGCGGGCGAACTTTCTTCTTGCGAAAATAATCCCAGCATTCGTTTACGGCGATCTTGTAGAGCCAAGTTCCGAATGCCGAGCGCAGATCAAAGCGCTTGAGCGAAAGATACGCCTTCAAAAGCGCTTGCTGCGCTACGTCCTCAACATCTTCGCTGCGGCGCATGATGCCGCCGATCACGGCAAGCAGGCGCGGCTGGTGGATGCGGACCAGTTCTTCATAAGCCGACTGGTCGCCAGCCTGGGCACGCCGCACTAAGTTGCGTTCCGCCTCGGCATTGGCGGGTGCGCGACGGACGGAACCGGAAACACCCGGGCTGGTCGCTTTCGCTTCCATTTTTGGGACGTTTGGCATGAAAATTCGGTTACAGCGAGTTGCTAGCTCGCTGTGTGGAACTTAATCCTCTCGCGCGGACGGCGGCGCTTGCGGCGTCGTGCAGCAGCACAGACCACTCTGGTATGGGACATTTTCTATAGGGGCGGGCGTAGTTAGCAAGGTTTTTACCAACATTTTACGTCGGCCTGACAATTCCGCGCGTAAAGAGTCTGGGTGAGATCTCTCGCTCGAGGTTGCTCGCTTGGGACAAGCATTCTCGCCCAGGGCATTTTACACAGGATCACTGGAGACATTTCCGCTTGCTTGGAAACATATCCTCATGAAACAATACGCGAATGATTATCGGTGATCGTTTGCGCGCTCTGCGCGAAGAAAAAAGGCTCTCTCAGGGTGATATCGAGAAGCGGACCGGGCTGCTCCGTTGCTATATTTCGCGCGTGGAAAATGGCCATACGGTCCCGGCCATAGAAACTCTCGAGAAGATGGCTCGCGCCTTGGAAGTGCCTCTTTACCAGTTGTTCTATGATGGCGAAGAAGCGCCCGAACTCCCCAATCTGCCAAAACGCCGCACGGCAGAGGAAATTGCCTGGGGTAGTACGGGCAAAGAAGCGCGTTTTCTGACCATGTTCCGCAGACTGCTGGGCCGGATCGATGAAGGTGACCGGCGGCTGCTGCTGTATATGGCCCAGAAGATGGCAAATCGGTAACATCAGCCGCGGCTCGTCCCCGCCGTATCTCCCATTAGTTGAAAGTCAGGCGTCTTCCCTGCCGGAGTGCGTGGACTTATACCTGCTGGTAACCCGATATATCGCTGCGCTTTAGGGCGATATGCTCGTCGTGTTATTCCCACTCGATGGTGCTGGGCGGTTTGGAGCTGATGTCGTAGACGACGCGATTAACCCCGGCTACTTCGTTTACGATGCGGGTGGAGATGCGCTCCAACACATCGTAGGGCACGCGGGCCCAATCCGCGGTCATGGCGTCTTCCGAAGTAACCACCCGAACGGCCACGGTATCTCCGTAACTGCGTTCATCGCCCATCACGCCCACGCTGCGAACCGGCAAAAGAACGGCGAAAGCCTGCCAGGTTTTCTCGTAAAGTCCGGCGCGGCGAATTTCAGCAACTACGAGTGCATCCGCCTCGCGAAGTGTTTGCAGGCGTTCGGGGGTAACTTCTCCCAGCAAGCGGACCGAGAGGCCGGGGCCGGGAAATGGCTGTTTGGTGAGGACTTCGTCGGGCAAACCCAATTCTCGGCCGATGCGGCGAACTTCGTCTTTGAAAAGCTCGCGCAGCGGCTCAATTAGTTCGAAGGGCAGATCTTTGGGAAGGCCGCCGACGTTGTGGTGCGTTTTGATCGTTGCGGAGGGGCCGCGCACCTGAACCGATTCGATGACGTCGGGATAGAGCGTGCCCTGCACCAGATAACGAATTTCGCCGAGCTGGCGGGCCTGTTCTGCGAAGACGTTGATGAATTCGGCGCCGATGCGCTTGCGCTTGACTTCGGGATCGGTGACGCCCTTCAGGCGCTCAAGGAAGCGATCCGCGGCGTTGACTCCCACCACGCGCAGACCGACGCGATTTTCGAGCAGGTCGAGAGTCTCCTGGAATTCGTTTTTGCGCAGCAGCCCGGTATCGACAAAAACGTTGACGAGGCGATCGCCGATGGCCTGATGAACGAGCGCCGCGGCCACCGCGGAATCCACGCCGCCGCTGAGCGCGCAAATGGCGCGTCCGCGGCCGACCTGTTTGCGGATAGCTTCCACAGTTTCGGAGATGAACGAAGCGCCGCTCCAATTGGGGCGCGCGCCGCAGACGGCAAAAACAAAGTTGCGCAGGATTTCGCTGCCGCGTTCAGTGTGCCGCACTTCGGGATGGAACTGCACCGCGAAGATGCGCCGCACGGGATCTTCGGCGGCGGAAAAAAGGCCGTTGCTGCTTACACCGGTGACCTGGAATCCAGGAGGCAGCGTGCGCACGTGATCGCCATGGCTCATCCAGATTTTCAGCCGGCGGGGCAGGCCGGCGAAAAGCGCGGAGCCATCGCGGAGATCGATTTCGGCGGGGCCGTATTCACGTCGTTCGGCGCGTTCGACTTTGCCGCCCAGCGTGTGCGAAATCCACTGCAGGCCATAGCAGATGCCGAGGACCGGCACGCCGAGCGAGAGCACACCGGGATCGCAAATGGGGGCGGCGGAATCGTAAACGGAGCAAGGGCTGCCCGAAAGAATGACGCCAACCGGCTGATAGGCGCGGATTTCGTCGAGCTTTGCCGTGCACGGAAGAATCGCGGAAAAGACTTGCAGTTCGCGGATGCGGCGGGCGATCAACTGCGTATATTGGCCGCCGAAATCGAGCACGATGATGCCGCCCAGTTCGCTCTTGCTCATGGGCTGATGCTTTTCGGCGACTTTGGCGGCTTGCACTGCGGAACCTCCTCCCGAACTGCCTGCTGAACTGGCCGGCGCGCTCATTGTGCCACCACCACGTTGACGAGCTTGTTCGGAACCACCACGCGTTTTACCACCCGCGCACCGCGCAACAATTCGCCGATCTTGGGATCGGCGACGGCGCGCTCGGCTAATTCCTCTTCGGGCAGGCCCACATCCACGCAAATTTTGCCACGCACACGGCCATTGATCTGGATCACGATTTCGACCTGCTCCTCTTTAGCGAGCTCCTCGGAATACCGGGGCCATTGCTCGCAGTACAGGCCCTCTTTGTGGCCGAGCATTTCCCAAAGCTCGTCGGAGAGATGAGGGGCGATGGGCGCGAGCATGACAATAAGCAATTCCAGGACTTGCTTGAGTATTTCGGGCCGAACGTGCTTATCGAGAGGCTCATTATCCTGCAGCGTGTTGTAGAGTTCCTGAATCAACGAAACGCTGGTATTGAAATGCCAGCGCGCCTCGAAATCGGCGGTAACCCGCTGCAGCGTCTGGTGCGCTTTGCGCAAAAGGGTTTTCTCTTTTTCGGAGGCGGCAGTGATTTTCGCAGCCTGCGAATCGCGCGCCGCGAGGCCACGCAGCGCCGGGGAATAGCTATCCATCAGCCGGAAAACCCGGCGGAGAAAACGCGCACAGCCTTCAATTCCCTGCTCATTCCATTCCAGATCTTTTTCCGGTGGCGCGGCGAAAAGCGTGTACATACGCGCTGTATCGCAGCCGTATTTTTCGGCCATATCGATGGCGCCGACGACGTTGCCCTTGGATTTGGACATCTTCGCGCCGTCTTTCAGTACCATGCCCTGCGAAAAGAGGCGCCGCACGGGCTCGCGGATTTCCACGAGCTTCAGGTCGCGCATCACTTTGCAGAAAAAGCGCGAATAGATCAGGTGCAGGATGGCGTGTTCGATGCCGCCGATATATTGGTCGATGGGAAACCAATAACGCGCGGCCGCCGGATCGAAGGGCGCGCGGTCGTTGTGCGGATCGGTGTAGCGGAAGAAATACCAAGACGAATCGATGAACGTATCCATCGTGTCTGTTTCGCGCCGGCCGGGTCCGCCGCACTTCGGGCACTTCACGTTGACGAATGCGGGTACGTTGGCGAGCGGCGATTGGCCCTGGCCCGTGAGCAGCACGTTTTCCGGCAGGCGGACGGGCAAATCCTTATCCGGCACGGGAACGATGCCGCATTGCCCGCAGTAGATGACGGGAATGGGCGTGCCCCAGTAACGCTGGCGCGAAATGCCCCAGTCCTTCAGGCGATAGGTGATCTCGGCTTCGCCGATGCCTTTGGACTGCGCGTCGGCGGTCATTTTCTCGATGGCGGCTTCGCTGGTCAGACCGGTATAAGGTCCCGAATTTACGAGGCGGCCGTAATCGGTGAAGGCTTCCTTCATTTCATCAGCGCGCAATTCAGGACCTTCGAGCGGCTGGATGACCACGGGAAACGGAATCTTGTATTTCCGCGCGAATTCGAAATCGCGCTGATCGTGCGCGGGCACGGCCATGACGGCTCCGGTGCCGTATTCGGCGAGCACGAAGTTCCCTACCCAGATGGGCACTTTCTGCGCCGGAAAAAGGATTGGTGGCGAAGCGGCCGGTGAAGAAGCCTTCTTTTTCTGCGGTGGCCAGATCGGCGCCGCGAATGATGCGCGCGCGCAGGCGGGCCGCCTCTTCTTCGAGCTTGGCGCGATTGGACTGGCCGGCGAAAAGGTCCGGCAGAATTTCGTGCGCGGGCGAAAGGATCACAGCGGCAGCGCCGAAGATGGTGTCGACGCGCGTGGTGAAGACTTCGATCTGCGGCGCTTGCTTTGACACTGGGCCGAAGTCAATCGGAAAGCGCACGCGCGTGCCGCGCGATTTGCCGATCCAGTTGCGCTGCATGACGAGCACTCGCTCAGGCCAGCCGCCTTCGAGTTCGACCATGTCCTCGAGCAGCGCGTCGGCGTATTGCGTGATGCGCAGAAACCACTGCTCGATTTCCTTGGCTTCGACGGGCGTGTCGTCGTGCTGCCAGCAGCAGCCGTCGATGACCTGCTCGTTGGCGAGCACGGTCTGGCACTTGGGGCACCAGTTCACGAGGCTGCGCTTGCGATAGGCGAGGCCGCGTTCGAGCATGCGCAGGAAAAACCACTGATTCCAGCGATAGTATTCCGGCTCGCAGGTGGAAATTTCGCGGCGCCAGTCGTAGCTGAATCCAAAGCGGCGGCAGACCGCCTTCATCTGCGCGATATTGGCGTTGGTCCAATCGCGCGGCGGAGTGCCGCGCTTGATGGCGGCGTTTTCGGCGGGCAGGCCGAAGGCGTCCCAGCCGATGGGATGCAGCACGTTGAAGCCGCGCATGCGGCGATAGCGGGCCACGGCGTCGCCGATGGTGTAATTGCGCATGTGGCCCATGTGCAGCGTGCCGGAGGGATACGGCAGCATCTCCAGCAAGTAATATTTCGGGCGCGCGGGATCGGCGTCGGCCGTCGAAGACGCCTTCGGCGTCCCATCTTTCCCGCCACTTGGCTTCCACTTCCTGGGGGTTGTATTCGGCCACGATGCCTCAGCCTTTGGATGCGCGAGCGCGGCTGCGCGCAGGGCGCTTGGGATTAGGCCGGGCGGCGGGCTCGCTGCGCCGAGCGCGCGGCTTCATGCTAAAGCCGTTCTGCGCGCGAGGAGCTTGCTTTACGGGAATGCCGACGAGATCCCACAGGCGGCGCACGTTGCGGCGATCGTCGCCGGGCGCGTCGATAGGCGTTTCGAGAAGAAACGCGCGCCCGGGGCGGCCGGCGGACGGATTCGCCGAGAGGCTGGGGTGGTTCAGGATGCGGCGAAATGCTTCGAGGCCAGACTTCCCTTTCCCAAAATGGCCGCGGCCGATGTGTTCGTGGCGATCCACGCGCGAAGCAAACGGCGTCTTCGAGTCGTTCACGTGCAGCACCGCGACTCGCCCCAGGCCCACGGTGCGGTCGAGCGCGGCAATCGTCTGCGCGAGACCGGCTTCGGTGTGAATCTCGTAGCCGGCGTGGAAGGCGTGCGCGGTATCGAGGCAAATGCCGAGCGGAAGCTCGGGCGCGGCGTCCATGATTGTCTTTTAATTCTTCGAAGCGCGAGCCGATGGCCATGCCCATGCCGGAAGTGTTTTCGAGCAGCAGGCGCAAGCGACAATCGCGGAGATCGCCGAATGCCGCGCACAGGCGCACGCCGCGAGCGGCCTGGCGAAGCGCCCTGCGCCACGTCGCGAATGGCTTGCGCCAGGGTCTTGCCTGCGTAGGAGCCCGGATGCACGACGAGGTAATCAGCGCCCAGCGTGACCGCGCGCACGATTTCATCGTGATATGCCTGAATCGAGCGCACGCGCATCACCGGATCGGATGTCGCCAGATTGATCAGGTAATTGGCGTGGATGACCAACGGGCCGAGGCCGAGTTCGGCGCGCTTGGCGCGAAACTCGGCGGCGTCGATTTCCGCGATGCGCGCACCGACGCGCGGCCACATGCGCGGGCTGGCGGAAAAAATTTGCAGCGCGTTGCAGCCGAGTTTTCGGGCGCTCTCGAGCGAGCCGGCAAAGCCGCCGGCAATCGAAGTATGAATGCCGATGCGAACGCTGCCGTCGCGCCAGGCGGGCGCCTGCGGCTCGGGCACGGGTTCAGGGCGGTATTCGTCGCTGCTATCGTAGACGCAGGATAGAAGTGTCGGAGGCCGTCATTTTTCAGTTGCGGAGCCTTCATTCTATCGAATCGTATCTAGCAGCCGCAAATATTGCCGCATACGGCACTGGCCGCCTTCTGCGAGACTGAGGTACTCCTATTGCAATGGTCACTACTTTTTCAGGGAGTTCGATGCCGAGCGCTATTCCTCGGTTGTATTCGGCCTCTGGTCGGTTTGCACCCATCGTTTGGGAATTACACAATTGATTCGCCTTATCGAGAGATGGGCCTGAGTGGCATCAGGCCCACGCTTCTGGCCATGAGGCAGCCTGGGCTTTGGGGGATCATACGTCCGTTGTGTACTGTCTGATGGCGTCCCAATTGACGCGCTGCCGCAGTATGCTGATTTATGCAAGACTGCTAGCGGCAATCTACAACGATTCGGGCCTTGGGCGGTTGTTTTGGAGGTTGTCGCTTTGACTCGGGCTTACTCGCCGAGGCAGTCTGTGACGTCTTCAACGTCAGCGCAACCGGATTATTCGGGATCATAATGACTTTTGATCAGTTTATCGCATGCATGAATTTTATTCAACTCCGGTTCATCCGGTTGGCGCTCGTCGCAGTAGCGTAATTCTCGCATTCCTGAGTGTCTTCGCGGTCCTCTATGTGGCGGGGCTGTTGGGTTCATAGTCCGCTATTCGGCGTCCGCACACGGGGATGTGGTCAGGCCCTTCGTGAACGTTATTAGATTCTGTGCACCGCTAGCTCCAGCCGCAAATTATAGACGGTTCGACGCGACGAGTCGCCAGTCGCGCCTATGGCAGGCGGCAGATGAAGTTTTCGGCTTGGTCGGTGCTGCCGGTCCCTTTGTACTGCGCCTCCTGCGGATAGGGGCAGAGCGGGCGCGTGCGGATGACTTTGCCGTCCGCCATCTGCGAGGCGATGATCTCTTTTGGCGCGACGCCGTGCTCGCGCCATTGCTCGAGCGGCGTCAGCGTGTCAAAGACGCTGGGGCCTTCGCCGCCCGCGCAATGACCCATGCCGGGAGCCATGTAAAGGCGCACGGAATCCTCGACGGTCTTCTTCCCCAGAACTTGGATCAGCTCGTTGTAATAGTTCACTGATGACAGCGGCGCGACATTCTGGTCGGCCCATCCGTGATAGATGATCAGCTTCGATCCGCGGCTGACATACGGCTTCAGGTTGGTTGACGTCGCGCTGACGATGCCGTTATCCGTTTTGTGCGCGCGCACGATGTCTTTGCCGATATCGAGCGTGCGGAAATCCCAGTTCGGATCGCCAATCACTGTGTACTTGAACGTATCGTCGGCCATTCCCAACGGCCGAGGCGCGCCGGTCGTGTTGGCGAAGCGCAGCTCCGTGCCGGGCTCGAAGCCGGGGAAAATTTCCTTGCCGCTCTTGGGATCAACGATAGGCGCGTAGAGCTTTTTGGCGGCTTCCACTTGAGGCGCCGTCAGGCAATTCGCGGCATCCGCGCCTTTGCACATCGTTACCGCCGGATCGAATTTGCAGCGCAGCGGATTATTGATGATGCCGTCCTTGATGCCGTCGAGCGCGTCGCAGGCATCGAGCGCGGCCTGGTGCAGCACCGCAAATTTCTCTTTGGGAATGAAGCTGGCGGCATCCTTGTGCGTGGCCTGCGCGGCGGCGATCAGCTGAAGGCTCTCGGCGGCGCGGTCATAACCGGGATCGCCGGCGATGATGCCTTCGAAATCCTCGGGATAGCGCTGTGCTTCCATGAACGCCTGCCGGCCTCCGCCCGAACAGCCGGTGAAATACGAAAACTGCGGCGGCGCGCTATAGAGCGCGGCAACGATGGTTTTCCCGCGCAGCGCTGTCTCGTGCACGGCGCGATAACCGAAGTCGATCAGCTTTCTCGGGATGGCCGGGCGCGAAGCTCGCGGTGTCTCCCGCGTGGCCGGTGTCCGTGGACGCGGTTGCGTATCCTTTACGCAGCGCGGCCGCGAGCGCCGGGTATTGAACAAAGCCGTTCCAGCCGCCATTGCCGACTTCCTGGAATTTGCCGTTCCAACCGGACATTGGCAGCCACGTTTCGGATTTAATGTCGGAATCGGGCGAGGGCTTGATGGTCAACTCGACGCGGCAAAACGCGGGGAGATCGGCGAAGCCTTCCGCCGTGCCGGACGGTTGGCCTGAAGCTGCCCGCGGAGACGACTTGCGCTGAGGTAATGTTCGCGTCTGGGAGTCTGAGCGACGTAAGCGCGCATGCACGCGGCTGCGTCGGCGGCGTGCGCCGCAGGCGGCGCGTCCGCGCTCACGTTGCCGGCCACATAAGTGAGCCCGCCCAGCAGAATGCCTAAATGCAATTGCACCGGTCATCCTCATTAGCGACCACCTCTCGTTCTGCGACTGACGATTGAAATGCTCTCACCTCTTGCAGGCGCGGCAGGAACTGTAGCCCAGCCTTTGCGCCTTCAGCGCGAGCCCCGCTCGCGCTACAAAGAGGTCCGCAAAGGCTGGGGCTTTTCTCCTAAGTCGGCGTCCGCCCTGATGGTGACGGTGGGTCTCCTGCAAAGTCCCCACTCTTTCCTGAAAGGCGGAAAGGGTGGGCTACAAAACACGGCAGTGAGCAAATTACGCGCGCTGGGTGGTGGTGACGCCGGCGCGCATGGCATTTAGCACGCGCTGCGGCGTGAACGGAGCTTCGCGCAGGCGACCGCCGGTGGCGTCGAAGATGGCATTGGCGATGGCCGCGGGAACGGGGCCAATCGAAGGCTCGCCGCCGCCGAGCGCGGGCATCTCCGGGCGATCAATCAACGTGATGTCGATCTGCGGAATCTTTTCGTACCGCAGAATCGGGTAGCTCGCCCAATCGAGGTTCTTGATTCCGGACGAATCGAACTTCACTTCTTCCATGAGCGCGCGGCTCGTGCCCTGAATGACGTTGCCTTCGATCTGATTCTTCAGGCCGTCGGGATTGATGATCAAGCCGCAATCGTGCGCGACGCAAACTTTCTTCACGGTCACTTCGCCGCTCGATTTATCGACTTCGACTTCGGCGGTAACGGCGACCACGGAGTTGGAGCGGGCGCTTATGGCGACGCCCCGCCCGCGTGGCAATGTTGCCGCTCGAGGATGGCGCGGGCGCGGGCCGCGCCTGCCAATCGGCCAGCTTGGATACGGCCGCAAGCGCGTCCGTGGCTCTCTTATTATTCGAGGCGTAGCGCATGCGGAACTGCAGAGCGTCCACACCCTGCGCCGCGGCGAGCTCATCCATGAAGGATTCGCTGGCGAACATGCGGGCCAAATCGCCCGGCGCGCGCAGCGGCGAAGTGCGCAGCGGCGTCGGATCGGGCTGCACCCAGGGAATTGAGGACGCGACGATGCGCTGATTGTCGAAGGTGTAGGTGTCGCCGCCGCCTCCGACGCCATTCGAGGCGCCCTGGCCATTGGCCTTCAGCCCGAGTTGGCGCGAAGTGACCAGCGGGATTCCGTTCGCCTCGGTCCACGGGAAGCTGCGATCAAAGAAATCCCAGGCGGTGACTTTGCCGCTCGCGTCCACGGCCGCGCGCACGGTGAGCAATTGCGCCGGGCCCTTGGGCTCCCAGCCGTGCTCATCTTCGCGCATCCATTGCACGCGCACCGGCTTGCCGACGGCGCGTGACATCACCACGGCGTCTTCGGCAGCGTCATCGGTGCCAAGGCGCCCGTAACAGCCGGAAGCTTCGCGGTAGAGGACCTGAATCTTGTTCTCCGGCATGCCCAACAGATCGGAGACGCGCTTGCGCGTGTCGAAAATTCCCTGCGAGGGCGCCCAGATGGTGACCTTGTCGCCCGCACGTCCGCAATGGCAGCGGAAGGCGCGAGCATGCCGTGCATCTGGAAGGGCCAGCGGTAGGTTTGTTCGAAGGTTTTGCTGCCTTGCGCGAGCGCCGCGTCCACATCTCCTCGAGGCTGCATTCCCGGGCGCTGCGCGAAGCCTTTCGTATTCTTCAGATAATCGTAAACGGCGTCGGGATTGGCGGGCATCTTCGTTTCCGGGGCCGTCCAGGTGACCTTGAGCGCCTTGGCGGCCTGGATCGCAGCCCATTCGGTCTGCGCCACAACGCCGACGAAGCTGCCTTCATGTACAACTTTAACTATGCCAGGAATGTTCTTGATCGAGTCTTCGTCGATGCTGGCCGGCTTCGCGCGTGACCGTGGGCGGGCGAACCACGCGGCCGTGCAGCATTCCGGGAACGCGAACGTCTTGCACGTAGGTGAATTGCGCCGTGAACTTCGGAGGCAGATCGACGCGATCCTGCTTCTTGCCGACAACCTTGTAGTCTTTCGGATCTTTTACCGGAACATCCGGCGCCACTTTTAAACCCCAGCCATTGCCGGTGGCGGGAATCGTCACGTTGAAGTTCTTGCCGCCGAGCAGATTGGCGTAGGACACCTTATGGCCATTACCCATAACGTTGACCACGCCATCGGTGACGGTCAATTGCGAAACCGGAACGTTGAGTCGAGCGGAGGCAAGCTTCAAGAGCTCCTGCCGGGCCGCCGCCGCGGCATGACGCAATTGGGGACCCGCAAGTTCGATGGTTCTGCTGCCGGCGGTAATTCCCTGATCGACAGCAGTGGTCGTATCGCCGGTGATCATCTTGATCTGCTTAAACTGCACATCGAGCTCGTCGGCGACGATCTGGCCCAGCGCGGTTTCCACGCCGGTGCCGAGATCCACCTTGCTCGAGAACACCGTAACCATGCCGTCGCGGCCGATAGCGATCCAGGAATCGAGCGAAGTCGCCTGCAGGTCTCCGGCGAGATCCGGTCCGGCGCTGAGCTGCGCCATAGCGCGGGAGACGGGGCCGAAAAGATTGAAGCTTACGACGAGCGCGCCCGTGCCTTTTAGAACTTCTCTGCGGGAAAGTTTCGTCTTCATGTTTGTTCTCCTCACGCTTTCACGCTGGCGGCGCGCTTCACGGCGCGAATTACGCGCAAGTGGCTGCCACAGCGGCAGAGATTTCCGTTCAGCGCCTGCTTGATCTGATCGTCGGTGGGGTGCGGATTTCTATCGAGGAGCACCTTCGAAGCCATGATCATGCCGTTCATGCAGTAGCCGCACTGCGCGGCCTGTTCTTCGATGAAGGCTGTTTGCAGAGCGTGAGGATGCTCGAGCGAGCCGAGGCCTTCGAGGGTAGTGATGCTGCGATTCTGCGCGCCGCTGACGGGAATGCTGCAGGAGCGCACGGCATTTCCGTCCATGATGACGGTGCACGCGCCGCACTGTCCGAGGCCGCAGCCGAAGCGCGGGCCGTGCAGTTCGAGGTCGTCGCGCAAGACGTACAACAGCGGGGTGGTGGGATCGGTATCCACAACCCGAGATTGGTTATTCACTCGAAGCGAAATTCGCGCCATGCGAGTTTCCTTTCTCGACGGTTTTGACCTTTGGTTTCGGGCAAAAGAACTGCCCCCTAGCTTACAACTTTTGACCTAAATCGGCGGGGGAAATTTGTGCGTGCTCCATCTGACAAATATAGACCGACTACAACGCGCAGCTCACAGTGCGGTTGCAAGCTCCTGGCCATTGGCGAAGACGATCTTGTCGAGATGCATCAAGGGCTTGGCATCCTTGGCGGGATTGCCAATCAGGGTGATCTCGTCGCCCGGCTTTACCGTATCTTTCTTCCAGCCGGCCCTGGCTAGCATGGCTACGGCGCCGAGTTCGGCGCTCCACTTCTGAGTGGCGCCCTTATCGTCCTTCACGTCGAAGTAGATATACGAATGCGGATTGGTCCAGTCAAAGCTCGTTACCGTTCCCCTTACGGTGATCGAGCGGCTCATGTCAAACCAGGACACAAAGCCATGATGGGCGTATGCCGATCCTGTGAATGAAACCAGGACGAGAATAATGGTAGTGGAAAAAACCGGCAGTCTTATTCCGGTCGAGTCCTCATTGCTGTTCGCTCCTCCCTTCTTGCCTCGTTTCTGCGCGGTCATTTTGCCTGGTAGCTGTACTTGTTATTCTCTTCGCAGACGTACTCCTGAATCTCCCAGCCCGGCTTCAGTTTGTAGACTTGCCGATTCGTGAGTGGCTTCGTGTAGGCCATGGGGTCCTCGACGGTTATGTCGTCCACGAGCGTGTCATGATCGACGCGGCGGATGCGCTCAACCACGTGCAAACCCTCGCTATGAGGAAGTCCTCCACCATCGAGCCAGGTCTTATCGTTGAAGCCAATCGTATCCACGACGAGCGTGTCGCCTTCCCATTTGCCAATCGCGTCGCCCGAATAGCTCGGGTCTAAATCTTTGGGATGCTGCCGGTTCATGTAAATCTGACGCATCACCTGCGGGCCCTCATGAATGATCACAACACGCGTGGGCATTTGAAGGATTTCCATTGGGTAAGGCACAGCGATCATGAATCGCGGCACTCCCATCGGCAGACAAGCAAGATTGGGGTCGTTCGTCTGAAGGTCGGTGGCCTTGAATTTTGCTTCTGCCCAAGGCGTGAAAGGCGCGCCTCCGCTTGGAAACAGCCGGGGCTGAAATTTTTCCACGAGCCAGACGCCGGAAAGATCCGGCGCGGCTCCGAGCTTCGCGGCTTCTTGAGCGAGCGCCGCGCATGAGAGCGCCAGCGTGGCCGCCACGGCCATGGCTGAAAGAATCAAGAAATTCCGCACGCGAGCGCCTCTGCTTCTGATTTTGTCCGGTTTGGTTGGGGGCTAAGGTAACACGGCTTTGGCCGCCGGGCCAAACGCGCGCAACTTGATTGTTGGTCCTCGGTCAGGTTCCGAGATCGACTCCTTCGCGCCTTTGCCGGTGCATTAGCGTAGAATCTGTCGCGTCCCTGCGGCACTAACGCCTGCTTCCTCGCATCGAGAGACGATGACCGCCAGGTCGGACTACTTCCAAAAGGGTGACGAGACCCGCAGAGCCAACGAGCTGAACAACGCTTCGAAAAACGCGAACGCGCCGAAGTTGTAGCCCCTAAGCGCCAGCACCCCCGCAAAATCGGGAGTTACGCTGCGTCTACCTGACTCGAGACCAACCACCGTATGGTCAGTGCAAGGGTGTATACTTGAAGTGTTTAGTGACACGCCTTACGCTGCGCCCGATGTGGGCGCGTTCCTGTGCCACAAAACATACAACGCCACAACCGGGTACCACGCTACAGTGCCGGCAGTCTTACCGAAATCGAAACCGTCAGGCGAATATCCCGACGGTGTTAAACCGCCCGGTCTGGAGGCAGCAAAATGAAAAGGAGAATCTTCGATGGCAGCTAATAACCCGGAACCATATCTCGACCCAGTCAGCGCAGGTGTTTGTGAAGTTCTGAATTGCTCAAGCCCAGCTAAGTTTCGTGCATCGTGGGTACAAGGCGTCATTGTGAGGCTTGTGTGCAGCATGCACAAATCGAGAGATAGAAGGAAAGCTTTTCGGGGACCTCACTCCGTCTAAATTCCCCCAAAAGCGGCACGCGAAGTAACAGATTGCCGTTCCGCTTGGGTTCTTAGTGCAGTGCGCTCTCCACGCATAGTGCTTTGAGCACAGAGGCGCGAGCGGCAACGTGGCCCGCTTCGGTAACCCGCTTACACTGACAGTGCATGGGCGCCACTCTCGATACTGCCCTTCAGGCTGAACAGGTCCGTGCAATTGTTCCTCCGGGGGCGTTTCCAACTCCAATAGAAAGTAGCGAAACTGGGCGAGTGCCCTTTGCCCTGGCGATCTTCGTCAGTGCGTTTCTGCTCTTTCAGGTTCAGTTGTTGCTCGAAAAAGAAGTCCTTCCCCTTTTTGGCGGTGCGTCGGCTGTCTGGACCGTGTGCGTGTTTGTCTTCCAATTGTTATTTCTCGCCGGATATGGCTATTCGCACGGACTAGCCATGTGGCGTCCCCTTCGCAAGCAGATCGCAGTGCACGGCACTCTGCTGGCCCTTTCCGCTATTTTCATTGTTGTTCAGGCATATTCCTATTCCGCTCCTATAGGTTCCGCTGGGAACTGGCAGCCGCCGCCCGGAGCCGACCCCGCCTGGGCCATCACGCAATTTCTGATGAGTGCGATAGGTCTGCCGTTCTTCTTACTGTCCGCCACGAGTCCATTGATGCAGCATTGGTTTGCACAGGTGCGGCCAAAGCGATTGCCCTATCGCCTATATGCGCTTTCAAACGCGGGATCGCTCCTCGGATTACTGTCTTATCCCTCTCTCGTCGAACCGCATATCCCGCTCAGTGCACAACGCTGGACGTGGGTTGCGGGCTACGGCGTGTTTTTGGTTTGCTACTTTTTCAGCGCTCGAAGCGTGCTGCGTTCGGCCACCCCCACCGAGCTGAAACAAAAAACTATTCCCGACTTGCGCTCGCGTGGAACCCCGATTGGATGGCCGCTTCGGCTGCAATGGATCGGCCTGGCGGCGTGTGCGTCCGTGCTCTTGCTCGCAACGACCAACCTCGTTTGCCAGGACATCGCCGTAAGCCCGTTTCTATTGGTTTTGCAATTAAGTCTATACCTGCTTTCGTTCATCGTATGTTTTGAGAGCGACCGCTGGTATCGGCGAGAGATTTTTTACCCGGCATTCGCTGTGGCGGTCGCGTTCGTCATCGTCATATCGCTCCCGAACGCGACGTATTCGTTCTTGATCCAGCTCGCCGCCTATTCCGCGGTCCTCTTCGCGGGATGCATGGTGTGTCATGGAGAAGCGGCACGCACGCGTCCCCGCTCGGAATCGCTGACTGCCTTCTATTTGTGTATTGCCATCGGCGGAACCTTGGGCGGCATTGCTGTGGGCTTGGTGGCCCCGCGGATTTTTTCAAATTATTGGGAATATCCGCTGGGTGTTTTGGGCTGCATTGCAGTGATTCGGTCTGTCTCGGTGCGGGAACGTTCATCGTGGTGGTACAGGGGGCGAGCTTCATTGGCATTCCTGCTTCTCGCGGGTACGGCATTGCTTGCGCCGGCTGTGCTTTCTCCGCTGTGGGGAGAGGTGGCGCGATTGCCGCGATCGATCGGCCTTTACGCAGCCGCAGTTCTGACCAGCTCCGCCATTTTGCTGTACGTCAGGGAGCGCCGAACTCCGCAGACTGCGCCGGCGCCGATGCTGGTCCGCAACGCGGCCAGAGCCGTTCTGGCGTTGCTCACGGCGGGCTTGCTGATTCCGCAAAAAGCGGCGCTGTATCACGTCATTGCGTCTTCCAGAAGTTTTTACGGAGTCCTGTCGGTGATAGACGTGGACGACAACTATCTCGCGCTGAGGTACGGCAGCACGGTTCATGGATTCCAATATCGTGATGCGCAGCGCTCGCGACTTGCGACGGGCTACTATGGCCCGGCCAGCGGAGCCAACATCGTCATTCGCAATTGGCCGCAGCATCCCATGCGCGTAGGACTCGTGGGAATGGGAGTAGGCACGCTCGCGGCACTGGCGCAATCCGGAGACGTCTTCCGCTTCTACGAAATCAACCCTGACGTCTATAAATTATCGGCCGGCAAGCAACCGTCCTTCACTTACTTGCGTGATTCGCCCGGCCGAATCGAAGTCGTGCTAGGCGATGCGCGACTCACGCTGGAAGGCGAAGCCGGCCGGGGCGACTTCCAGAAGTTTGACGTTCTGGTGTTGGATGCGTTTTCGAGCGATGCCATCCCCATGCATCTGCTCACGCACGAAGCTTTTCAGGTTTATGCCAAGCATCTTGGTGGGCCGGCCTCGGTGATCGCTGTGCACATCAGCAACCAGACTCTCGATCTCCGGCCTGTGCTCGCCGGAATTACCCGCGATTTTGGCTTTCACGCTCTGCGCGTCGAGCCGTTGCTCCCCACGGGTCCTTTCTCGCAATCCGACTGGATCCTGCTTTCGCGCGATCCTGCGGCGCTGTCGGGCGCGGAGATCCTAAAGCACTCCGAAGCCTTTCCCGCGAATACGCGACCCATCTTTTGGACCGACGACTATTGCGATCTGCTACGCGTGATGCGCTGGCGCGACTAGGCAAGCAGATTGGGGAATGCGAAGGTGCGCAAGTGATCCTCGATATCGCCGCGCCGACGATAACAGACTCACTACCGGGTGCCGTCCTGCGTCATAATTGGGGCCAATCTTTGGTGCGAGGTGCACGATGAAATTGTGGCTTTTGCGTATGGTCGGCTTCGCGATTGGGTTTGTCGTTCTGACGGCGTCGGCTCTCGCGCATCACGCGCGGTCGGGCTACGACCTATCCAAGACTGTAACTTTTAAGGCTACGGTCACAAAAGTGGACTGGGTGAATCCCCATGCTCTTATCTATTTCGACGTAAACGATTCGAGCGGACGCACCCAGAACTGGCACGCCATTACGGGCGGCCCCTCGCGGATGAGCCGCTATGGATGGACCGGCGACACGCTGAAACTCGGCGACACGATCACCATCACGGGCAATCCCACCAAAGAGGGAACCAACGAAATCTGGCTGGACAGGATTACCCTGCCGAATGGCCGAGAGGTGGTCATGCACCGCTAAGCTAAGTGCCATCTTCGATCACGAACTCTGCATTCCAACTCTCTATATCGCCAAAGCGCGCCGCAACACGTAACGCCACTATTCTCACCTCGCGCTGCACTGCGCGGCCAAAATCACCGCATTTTGATTTCCTGCTAGGATGTGCGCTCACAATAAAGCCCATAAAGGAGGAATCATGGCCAAAATGCGTGCTGTGCAGGTGCCGAGTGCGAAGGGGCCATTACAGATGGTCGAGCGAGACATACCCGAGCCCGCTCCCGGTTGGGTGCGAATTCGAGTGGAAGCCTGCGGCATCTGTCACGCCGATTCCTACGTGAAGGAAGGACTCTGGCCGGGCATTGAGTACCCGCGAGTTCCGGGACACGAAGTGGCCGGAGTCATCGACGCTGTGGGAAGTGGCGTGGCCGCATGGAAGCCGGGGCAGCGCGTGGGAGTCGGCTGGTACGGCGGCCGCTGCGGATATTGCGAAAACTGCCGGCGGGGCGATTTCCTTTTTTGCACTGTGTCGCGGCGCGTCACCGCGATCACGCAGGATGGAGGCTACGCAGACTACATGCTCGCGACGGCGGAAGCGCTCGCGCTGATACCGGACGAGCTTTCCGCAGCGGACGCAGGCCCGCTTTTCTGCGCGGGAGTCACCACCTTCAACTCGCTTCGCAATAGCGGCGCGCGAGACGGCGATCTCGTGGCCATCCTGGGAATCGGCGGGCTCGGCCATCTGGGAGTTCAATTCGCGTCGAAGATGGGATTCCGCACCGTGGCCATCGCGCGTGGAAAAGACAAAGCACCCTTGGCGAAGCAATTGGGCGCACAAGTGTATATTGATAGCCAAACGCAAGATCCCGCCGAGGAACTCACAAAATTGGGCGGAGCGCGCGTGATCCTGGCGACGGTAACGAGCGGCAAAGCCATGAATGCAACTGTGGCCGGCCTCGGCCTGAACGGAAAAATGATCGTGGTCGGCGCGGCGGACGAGCCGATTCAAGTGCCCGCATACTTATTGATCGGCGGGCGGCGTTCGGTGACAGGGTGGCCTTCGGGAACGAGCATCGATTCGCAAGACACACTTAACTTCAGCGCGCAAACCGGCGTGCGTTCGCGGAACGAGATTTTTCCGCTGGAACGCGCCGCGGAAGCTTACGAGCGCATGATGAGCGGCAAGGCGCGGTTCCGCGTAGTTCTCACGATGAAGTAGTCTCTTACAACGTGGTGAGGCGAGGGTGATGGGCGCTCACGCAAGAACAAGAAATAGTTGTGGAGCGCCCTTTTGGCAGCGAATGTCAGTTAGCGGTCGTGATCGCCCCGATCGTGCTCGTCGCGGTCATGGTGATCATCGCGATAGCGGTCGTGATCGCGGAAATCGCGGTCGTGGTCGTGGTCCGAGCGGTGATCGTGTTCCACCCGGCCGTGTTCGCCTTCCCAATAGCCGTTGTAGAACCGCTCTCCGTCATGATGAGGCCCCACCCAGCGAGCGCCTTCATATGGCGGGCGGCTCCAATAGCCCTGATGCCACTTGTAGTGGTTTCCCACGGGATACCAATAGCCCTCGATCCAAATGAACTCCGGTCCGGGACGGTCCGGCAGAATACGCACCACGCGCGGCGGTGGCGGCGGGCCAATTCGGACTCCAATCGAAATCTGTGCAGCTAAAGCGGATACGCCGCCCAGTACCATGGCGACGATCAAGGCGGTTTTGGTGAACCTGTTCATCCTGTCTGCCCTCCTCCGTGAATTTCACCATAGCGCATAGGCGCGGCTCGTTGGAACAGCAAGCGCTGTTCGCGGTTGCCGAAAAGCCAATAGCGTTTGGCGCCTGGCCTTTCGTCGCACTTGGCGTAGTGGCGTGGCCATCGTCATGGCACAATCTGGATTCACATGAAGCGAAGCAAATATCTACGCGTGCTGGTGCTGGTTATTGTGCTTGCGGGAATCGCCGCCTGGCAGATCAAGCGCGAATACCGGCCGCCGGTGCTCAAGGCCGGTGTGCGGCTCTACGCATACATTGCCAATGCCGGCGATGGAACCGTTTCTGTGGTGGATCTGGTAGCGCTCAAAGACATTGCGACCATTCCTGTGGGGCCTAATCCCGCGGGGTTGCGCGTGCTGACCCCGCGTAAGGAAATTTGGGGGGTATCCGGTTCGTCGAGTTCGAGCGATAGTGGTGATTACGCCTGGGTGATCAGCGTCGAGCCGGGTCGCGTGACTTCACGCATCCCGGTGGGGCCGCTTCCGTCGGAGGTGGAATTTTCCGCCGATGGGCAGCGCGCTTATGTCGCCTCGTCGGGATCAAACCAGGTCATGCGCATCGATACGGCAACAAAGCAGGTTGTGGGACACGCGCATACGGGGCGGCATCCCTGGCTCGCGCGCCTCACGCCTAACGGCCGCTTGCTCCTTGTACCCAACCGGGACGATTCCACTTTGCAGATCTTCGACGCGCAAACGCTTGCGTCACTCGCTACGGTCGGAGTGGCCGAACATCCCGAGCAAGTCGTGGTGCTGCCGGATAATTCGGCGGCATTTGTTTCGGCCGCCGATGCGAAAGAAATTTCCGTGGTCGATCTGAAACGCAACGTGCTGCTCACGAATCTGCAGCTCGGCGGCGCGCCACACGCCATGATCCTCAAGCCGGATGGCGGCGAGCTTTACGTCACTGTGCCCGATTTGCACGCCATCGAGATCATTAATACGTGGACGACGGAGATTGCCGAATCCATGCTGGTGGGACTTGCGCCAGAAAGCGGCGTGCTCAACGCGAATGCCGACGCACTCTACCTTTCCGACTCCGCGGCGGGACGCGTGCTGCCGATCGCCATCAGTGCGCGGCATTTGGCTCTGCCGATCCCGGTTGGACGCGGGCCCGTGATGTGCAGGATAGATCCGAGCGGCGAGTTGTTGCTCGTGGCGAATCAGGAATCGAATGATCTTGCCGTGATCCGGCTGCGCACTTCAAGCTTGCTGACCATGGTGCCAGTTGGCTCCCACCCGACCGACGTCGTCTCGCTGCTGTTTTAGCTGAGCCGCTCACAAAGAAGCCGATGGGCTCCTGGAGGCATTTCGTGGATCTGGATCAGCGTTTGCGGGCGGAGGTGGCTTTAGTTTTGGCGATGGGCTTGGCGACTTTGGCAGGCGGAGCCGCCGCTGCCGCGGCGGCTTTGCCTTTCCGAGCGGCCTGCAGGCGCGCGAGCGTGTCTGCAGCTTTCGGCGATTCGACAGGCGCGCTGCCGGGAGCCGGGGCGGTCGCACCCGGTTTGGCGTCGAGTTTTTTCTTCGTTTTGTCCGCCGGCTTCTTCCCTTTTTCCTCGATCTTCTTCTTGGGCAGGTCTTTGATGCCGGAAAGCTTGCGCAGCAGTTTCAAACGAAGTTCCGGATTTCTGGCTTTGCCCTGCAATTGCGCCTGAAAAAGGTCTTCGATGACTTTGTCGAATTTCGGCCCGTGCGCCATGCCAATACTTTCGAGCTCCAGGATCGCCGCAGGCAAGGCTTGCCGCAAAGGCCGCCATTTCGTGAGGTACGTGCGGATTTTGCCTACCGCTTTGGAATTTGAGGACTCCGCAAGAATAAAAGCGAGCAAGTCCCCTGGCGCTTTCTCCAGGAACGCATAAGCCTCAGTGGGCGCGACGGTTTTTCGTCCTGCGAGCGCGGCGATGACCTTCTGAGCGCGCTCCTCGAGGCTGGTCACCTCGTCGATTTCGTGTTGACGATATCCGACGCGATGCAAAGCGCCGGAAAGTTCGCGGTCCTTCAACTTCCCCAGCGCTGCGTAAGTGACAGGTACGGACATTCGTGGCCGAATGCCGGAAGCATGCCAGGTCGTCTCGTGCCTTCAGAATTCGCGCGAGCATTTCGTAATGCGGATGCCGCTTGGCCAGCTGTGGAGAGATCGCCTCGAGAAGCCCGCGCGCCTCCCAAGCCTTCAGGACTTGCACTGGCTTATCTTCCCGAGCGAGCTGCCGAAGCTCCGCGCCGGCGTCCTCCGGAGAAATGGATTCCTGCAGCCCGCGCTCCAGCGCCAGCTTGAACCATTCCTCGGTGCGCGATTCGAGCTTGAAATCCATGCGCGCGCCATAGCGAATAGCGCGCAGCAAGCGCACAGGCTGATTCGTGAAGCTGTGGATCGAAAGCGCGCGCACTTCGCGGCTTTCGAGATCGGCGAGGCCGTTTGTGGGATCGAGCAGCAAGCCACGGGAGGCGGCGTTCAGCGAAAGGGCGATGGCGTTCAGAGAAAAATCCCGCCGGCGCAGGTCCTCCATGATGGTGGACCAGCGCGTTTCGGGACGAACGCCGGGGCGGGGATAGACTTCCTCGCGAGCCGCCTCGATGCTGCCGTCCACATCGCCGGCAAACAGCAGTTCGATGCGGCGCAACTTTTCGTCTTCATCGACGACGCGTGCTCCGCCCTTTTCGAGCTCGCGCGCGAACTTCGAGGGATTGCCCTCTACCGTGAAATCGAGGTCGCGGATGGACATTCCCGAAATCAGATCGCGAACAGCGCCGCCAACCAGGTATACGTTGGTGGTGGTTTCAACTGCCAGCTCCTGCATGCGCACCAGTACGGCGCGCTGCTCGGCGGAGAGCCGGCTTTCGAGCATGTACATGTAGTCAGGCATCGGCCATTCTCTTCCCTAGCGAACGTGAGCGACTAAGCTTGATGGATTGATATGCACTTTTGTTGCCTGCCTCAGCACCAAATACTACAGTTCGGGCCTTAGATTCCCTCACGCGCGCGGATGGTGCGCTTTGTACACCTGTTTCAATCGCTCTTCCATCACGTGCGTATAGATCTGTGTCGTCGAAATGTCGGCGTGGCCCAACATCAACTGCACCGACCGCAGGTCCGCACCGCGTTCAAGCAAGTGCGTGGCAAAGCTGTGCCGCAGCTTATGGGGCGAGAGACGCGCCCGTATGCCGGCGCGCCGGCCATAGGCGGTCAACAAGCGCCAAATGGCAATGCGGCTAAGGCGATTGCCAAACCTATTCACGAATAGCCAAGGGCTGGCCTTCACCGTGTCGCGCCTCCCCAAAAGCTGAGGCCGCGACTTCTCGATATAGGCCCGCACCGCCGCCAGCGCCTTTCGCCCGACCGGCACCAGACGCTCCTTATCACCCTTTCCGATACAGCGCAAGCAGCCCATGCGCATTTCCAGGTCGGATACCTTTAAGTTAACCAATTCCGATACCCGCAGGCCGGTGGAATAGAGCACCTCGAGGATGGCGTGGTCGCGCAATCCGTAAGGAGTTGACAGGTCCGGCTGATTCAGCAAGCGGTCCACGTCTTCCATGCGCAGATAAACGGGTAGCCTGCGCCGCGTCTTTGGCGACTCCAGATTAAGCATGGGATCAAGGGTTATCGCCCCTTCAGCCAGCCCGAAGCGAAAAAAATTGCGCAGTGAAGCCATATGGCGCGCCACGGAGTGGCTATCCAGCCCTTGCTTGTAGAGATCGCCCAGGAAATCCACGACGTGCTCGCGGCTCACCGCCTCGAGGCTCAAGCTGCGCTTTTCCGCAAAAGCCTCGAACTTGCGCAGATCGTGGTCATAAGCCGCCAGCGTATTGGCGGCCAGGCCCTTCTCGACCTTGATGTAATTCATGAACGAAACGACCAGCGCGTGAATCTGCATCCTACGATTCCTGGCTCAAGCCGGCCATGCTGGCGGCTTCAGGCTCGCCGTGCATGGCAATCCCATAAATCTCAAACAGCTCGCTGCTTCGCATCGTCCAGGCCAGCACGAGGTATGTAACCGTGGCGCCCACCAGCAGAACGGCGAAAATGGCGAGCCGCGGCAGGAAATGCGCATAAGCATCAAAACGCGACACTTCCAACGCCATCCAGCAGAGCGTGCCCATGATCCCGGCACAGACTCCACTGCGGGCCAGCGACCCAAGAATATCCAAGGTGCCCAGGCGGCCGAAACGCAGCCGGAAAATAGCAAACAAAGTGAAGAAATTGAAATACGCTGCCGCCACCGTGGCGACGGCCGGTCCGCCATTGCCAAACACAGAAAAAAACCAGCGCAAAAAGAGCACGTTCAGAACGATATTCAGGCCCAGCGAGCAAGCCGCCACGCGCGCCGGTATGCGCATATCGTGCGTGGAATAAAAAGCCGGCACAATCAATTTAATCGCGGCAAATGCCGGCAAGCCAAAGGCATAGTAGAAAAGCGCGCGCGTGGTCAATCCCGTGGATTCGGCCATAAATTCGCCGTGCTCGAAAAGCACGCGAATAATCGGCTCGCGCAGCACCACCAGGCCCACCGCCGCGGGTATGGTGATAAAGGAAACGATGCGCAGGGAAAAGACCAGCGTGGACTTCATCTCTTCCATATTACCGGCGGCAGCCTGATGCGCCATCATGGGCAAAATCGCAGTGGCCACGGCGATGGCGTATCCGCCCATGACCAGCTCCATCACACGCTCCGCAACGTACAATGCGGTCACGCTGCCCGACGGCATGCGGCTGGACGTGGCGAAGATTGTGCCGACGAAAAAATTGATCTGTGCCACCCCGATGCCGAAAAATCCCGGCGCCAGTAATCCACCTACCGACCGCACGCCTTCATGCCGCAGCGAAAGCCCGAAATCGAACCGCATTCCCCGGCGCACCAATTGCGGGACCAGAATCAGGAACTGCAGCGCTCCGCCAATCAGCACCCCCACCCCCAGCGACACCGCCGGACTCGAAAAGTGGCGCGAAACCGCCGCCACTGAAGCGGCGATGATGGAAAGATTCAGCAGGACCGGAGTGGCCGCGGGCGTCCCGAAAACGTGAAAGCAATTCAGGATGGCCATCGCCAGGGCCGACAGGCCGATGAAATAGATGTACGGAAACATGATGCGATTCAGATAGACGGCTTGCTCCCAGGCCGGCTGTCCGGGCGCAAAAAGCGTAAACAGGCGCATGAACTGCGCCGAAAAGACGCTTCCTAGCATGGTGATAGCCGCGAGCATTACGGCCAGCGTCCAGAAAAGACGATGCGCGAATTCCCAGACTTCCTCGCGCGGCTTGTTGTTCAAGTAATTGGCGAAAATAGGGATGAACGAAGCGGTCACCGCACCTTCGCCTACTAACCGTCGGATCAGGTTTGGGATGCGGTAAGCCAGCACGAAGGCGTCGGCCGTCGGCGTCGTGCCAAGAAGCAGAGTTATACGCTGGTCGCGGACGTAACCGAGAATGCGGCTTACAACCGTAACAAGGGAGATGACCGAGGCTGACTTGAGGATCTGCTTCTTCTGGTTCAAAAGGCGGCGTCTCAGCCTAAGTCTATTAGAAACAATAAGTTGAAACCGTAACGGAGCGGTACTGTAACACACCGTACTCCACTTTGCAACAATTCCCAAACCTTAGGTATCGAGTCCGCAAAGCGCGTGCGGCGGGTTCAAGTGTTGTTCGAGACAGCCAATCGCAGCAAAGGCGTTGCCAGCGCTTTCGACCTGCTCCGCCGGCGAGCGCGCTAGCGCGACTTAGCGCGCCCGATGACTCAAGCTCCAAACATATGCCGCGAGCGCTGATGCCTGATCGGAACTAAGTTGCGCACCACCCATCGGCGGCATGGGGTCGCGATATTGTTTTGGTTGCGATACGCCTTCGGCGATCGTTTTCTTGATTCCGTTATAGCTGCCATCGCTCCACAGCCATTTTTTGCCCGTCAGATCGGGTCCCAACGGTGTGCCTTCACCGTTCTCACCGTGGCAGCCCGTGCATGCAGCTCCGCCCACTTGACCGTGGTAGATGCGTTCACCGAGCGCAACCATTTCTCGTGTCGCGCCCTGGGGAACGGGAACTTTGCCCGTTGCGGCCGCGCCGGCGTCTGAATGCGTGCCCTCAGGCGGTTCGGCGGACGTCTCGACTGGATTCCCGGCGGGAGCTGTCGCGCTCGGGCACGGTGTGATGTTCGCTGCGCCGCCTTCCGAGCCACCGTAGTAGACAATTCGGTAAATCCTTCCGCGGATGTCGTCAGAAACGTAGAGCGAGCCATCCGGTCCCACGGCCAAGCCCGAGGGACGATGTGCGGCTCCGGCCGGCGACTTCACGGCTCCCGCGAAACCATCCGCAAATACTTCGCACTGGCCCGAAGCGCGGTCGCCGGCGAGCGGCTGGAAAATGACGTTGTAGCCACCTTGCGGATAGGGCGCCCGATTCCATGAGCCGTGAAAGGCGATGAAGACGCCATCCCGGTAACGTGCCGGAAATTGTTTCTGGTCGTACCGCACCATCGCATTCGGCGCCCAATGGGCGGGAAACGCCGCGGCCGGAGCAATCTTGTTCGCGCATATGCCGATGGTTTTGCCGCCATCGCCGCCATATTCCGGCGCCAGAACGAGTTTTTGCATAAAGGGGTCGTAGTAGCACTCGGGCCAGCCGTAGTCTCCCTTCGGCCTCAGAAGTAACAACTCTTCAGCCGGCAGCGTCGCCTCTTGGTCGGGCTTATAGAGCTCGGGCCAATTTGTGTGTAGCTGATCGCGTCCGTGCTGCGTTGCAAATACGCGGCCGTTTGAGTCGATCGAGGAAGAAGTCTGGTTCTCGGAAAATGACTTTTCTCGAAAGCCGGATTCCGGTCAGACGGCGGACAAGTCGGTTCCTAAGCCTGTCCCTTGGTACGCTTCTGATGAATAGACGCGAGGCGCAAGAGCTCTTCGAGTTCTCTATCTTTGACGGCAATCTCAGACGACGACGTTTCGAGGGGATGAGTCTTGGGCCGGGCGGGCACTGGAGATTCCTTCCTTTCGTAATTGTTGTTTAGGCAATCTTCTCGATTTGCCACCCCTTAAGCTCGGAAAAGGCACTATGTTCCGGCTCACCGATCTCACGGATTCGAATTTTACGGCCTCTGCGGCAGGTAACCTGAAAGATGTATCCGTTGGGCGAGATCACTTTGAATCTTCCATTCTGATTCCGCAGAGCTACAGCTGCGTTTTCGACCTGAAGCATTTCCCCTCTAGGCATAAGGACCTCTCGTTGAAAGTTGTTTTGGTCACTGCGCAGTAAAGGCATATTCGCAGAGTGAATTGAACGGCTAGGCTTATCCAGCGGGGCCCACTATTCGCAAGGCAGAAAATGCGTCTCGAAGGGCAATCAGTTCATCAAGCTCTGTAGGCTTCTGAAGTAAACGCCTGACGATGGCGCTGTCCGCTGCGATGATCATGTCCTGCAGGTGATCAGGGTCGTATTCAACCAAAGCATCAAAAACTGCTCGCTGCCAAGGATATTTCAGTTTCGAATCTCGGGTCTCTACTCGAATGATTTCCATCGCAGAAGGCAGATTCTCACGTGACCAGCCTGCAAGGCTGTGACGCAGATCACAGTGATACCGCCTCGCATTGCCAGCTTGACCACTTGGCGGTTATGGTCGGATCACAGCGTACTCGGAGACTGGCATTTCAGTCGGGCCACCCTGTGGAGTCGAGGTTTATCACGTGAAGTGTCCCGACAGAGCCAACTCCCTTCCATGGAAGTCCTGTTCTCGTACACTGGCCGACCTGAATTCCCAGTCTCCGATAAGACCTGCCGGCTCAACCGGTCGATGCACCACCTGATATAGCTCTTTGCTCTAAAAGGTGGTGTTCATCATGCAGAGATCGATGGAAGCTGTCGTTCGGCTCAGCAGGGCCAATATGTGGAACCGGTGGATGGCTGGGCAGTCGTTAAATGCGATTGGTCTGAGCGCTTCGGCAGGATTGCCGCACGTCATCCATTTCCTTTGCTGGACCGCGTCCGGAGGGATCGTTTGCGCGAGTCCGTCGACGTTCACAGCGGGTACTCAGTCCTTGTGCTCGATCGCGAGTCCATCGTCCCGCGGGATCGCCGCAGTTCGCGGCTGCGTCGCTGTCGGGTCATTGCTCAACGTCTTAGTCGCACTTCCTCTACCGGTATAGTCGAGAGGTAGCCCGCCATAGCGGGCGCGCGCAGTATCGGGCCAGTGAGCGCCGACCACGAGCCTGGCAGTTGGCTCTGCGCCCCGAGGTCTGCCGTTTAGCCCTCCATCGAGAAGCTTCGGTCCATCGTTCGCGAGGTTTTCACTGATCGAGGACTGGTCACCACAACAAATTGCCTCCGGATGGTTGAAGACTGAGTATCCGTAAAGACGAGAGCCTGCCGCGTGTCGACACGAAACAATTTATCGCTCCTGTTCATTCAAGCGCGCGGAACGCTCAAACGAAGAGCTGATTCATGGACTCTGCGAACCAAGCGGCGGATCCACCGCTCGCGGCACGCCAGCTTCACGGCACTCTCAAGGCAAGCTCGTCGATGCCATTTCCATCCGGGAGCGACCTGCGGAAGTCGATAGATCGTGCTATTCCCGGCCATTGGGAGCGGCGATCTGTTGCGCGGGGCGCGCAACAGCCGACGTGGTCACGCCTGGTAGTCGGCGCAGCTCGCGCGTTTGTCATGCCCCTAAAGGTATCCGGCAAAGTCACCACTACCGTCGTCGCCGCTCTGAGCAGACACGTACGGAGGCTGCCCGCGACACTGTGGCGCTCGCTGATCCTGGGCCGCGGACACGAGATGGCGTTCCGAACACATAAGCTTCACGATGGCTACCGACGTACAGGTTTACCTCTGCGATCCGCGAAGTCCCTCCGGCAGCGTGGCTCAACAGACAGTAAATGACATTATATTCTTTGCCTACTGCGACCATATCTGCCGAAGAAATCAGATCTTTCTCAGTTCACTCATATCGGAGTTGCCGACACAGCTTCCATCGCTCTGCGACTAAATCAACGCCTTTCACGAGAAACGTTGGGATTTCATACTCCAGCGGATAGACTGCAGGCCAGTGTTGCATCGACCCCTTGAGACCACCCCGTTTCTCGGGACCTGGCTCCGTCTGCTGCCGAGTTGGTTACAAGAGCGGCAGGGTTATAAGTGTGCCCGCCCTGGCGGTCAAAATCGAGATCCCAGCTATGTTATTTGGGAAGTTTCAGATCGCCTGCTCGCTGTTCCGTGCAGGACAACAGTCATGAGCGAATTGTTGACCAGGAGCCCGCCATTGTATTTGATGAAGCCGAGCTCCCTGAATTTATTCATGAAATAATTCACGCGGGTGCGCGTTGTGCCAATCATTTCCGCCAAAGTCTTTTGAGAGATCTTAGGAACCTTGCCATAGGCTTGGTCTTGCTGGCCATTGCGAGCGAGCAGCACGAGAGCGCGGGCGAGCCGTTTCTCGCTCGAGTTGAAGAGTTGATCGACCAGGTCTTCCTCGATTCGGATGTTCCTTGCAAGCATGTAAGAGATAAAGCAGTCGGCGAAAGCGTGTTCCGTGTGGAGGACGCGAATCATCTCGTTTTTCTCGATGACGAGAGCAGTCGTCGGTATAATCGCGGTCGCCGTCCCCATACGAACAGACTGCCCTGCCAGGCACCCCTCACCGAAAAAGTCCTCAGGTCCTAGGACAGCCACAACAGCTTCTTTGCCGGTCTCATTGAGCACAGAAAGCCTCACTCCGCCTTTCTGAACGTAAATCACATCTTTTGCGGATTCACCTTGAGTGAAGATGACTTCTTTTCTTCGAAAATCCTTGACCTCTCTCGCCACGCCGCTCGAATTGAGAAAAGTCTGGAGATCGAAAGGGTGCTCTTTTCCAGCCACCTTCTTGGAGGGATGAGGCATCACTGCAAGCACACCTCAATGCGGTAGGACAGAGGTAAACCCTTCTCGGATTGCTGTTTTGACATCCCGGAAGGCCAGCCCTGAAGATAGCAAGGTCTCTCAGGATTGGCTGTCCCAAAAGGGACATCGACCGGTTGAGCTGGCACCTGTTTTCGGAAAGTGGCAATACGCCCAATCGCATGCATTCAAGATCCCGTTCCTTGGGCCTTGGACGTCGGCGGCCTGATCTTGCGCCAAATTCGTTGTGCCGCGAGCAGGAGAAGCGTACGATGCGCGAATCAGAAGCCGAAATAGGGATTCCGGTCGGGAGGTTACGTTGGCATTCACAACGAATCGCTCGACGACCTTCCGTGAACGCAAAAGGAGCTGAGAATCATGGGTTCAATGTCGAAAATAGGTAGGAGAACTTTGATGAAGTGCGGGCTTGCGTCCGCAGGGCTGCCCGTTGTTTCGAAGCTATTGGGTTCCCCGGCTGTCGCTCAGGCCCAGGCAAAAGCGGATCCATCGTTCGCGGCAGTCCCCGGACAGAAGGGCGTCCAGGACGTCTTCGGCGCCTATGACGTGGATCCCAATTGGCCCCAGTCTCTATCGGCGTTGCCCGGGAACGAGCAGTGGACCTGGGGATCGGGAGAAGGCATTTTCGCGGAGAGCCCCGACCGCGTCTTGATCCTGCAACGCGGCGAGCTGCCGAACATCAAGAGGCCGAAAGAGATTGACCTCGCCCAATTGGGCCCGAGCATCGGCTTCCCCATCGGCCGCTTGCCATGGCGCGACGCGACGGCGGCCAGCCCGCCAGGCCCGCTGGATGGTCCAAACCACGGCACCGAAAATGTGGACTGGCGTTGGAAGCACTGCATCGTCGGGGTGAACGCCAAAGGAGAGATCAAAGAAACTTGGCCGGAGTGGGACAGCATGCTGCGCCGGCCTCATGCGATTTACATCAACCCGTACGACAAGGACAAATATATCTGGCTGGTGGACGACTACCGGCACGCCATTTTCAAGTTCACGTATGACTTGAAAAAGCTGGTGCATGACGATCGGGACGCCCAACATGCCCGGCGCCGACGGCACGCACTTCTATCGGCCGACCTATCTCGCGTGGCTGCCCGACAGCACTATGTTCGTGGCTGACGGATACGTGGGCACGCGGGTGGCGAAGTTCGACAAGGATGGCAAGTTCCTGATGGATTGGGGACAAAAGGGGACGCCCCCGAACGATACGCGTCCCGGCTACCTCAATGGCGTGCATGGAGTCGCTGTTGACGTTCCATCCGGGCGAGTTTTCGTCAACGACCGGAACAACCACCGTGTCCAGGTGTTCGACACCAACGGCAAATTCCTTAACCAGTGGAAGGTCGGCGATCAGCCGTCCGATGTGCATTGCCTCCACCTGTCCGCGGCCGACCGGCACCTATGGCTTTTCGATCGCGGCACAAACAAGATGATCAAGTACGACCTGGAAGGAAACTTTCTGTACTCCTGGGGCACGTTCGGCGACTTCCCGGGCGGCTTCTGGGGCGTGCACGGCATGCACGTGGACCAGGAGGGCAATCTGTACACCGCCGAGGTCGATAACGGGCGCGCGCAGAAGTTCATTCCGAGGAAGGGCGCGAATCCGGCGATGCTGATTGGTCCGGGCGTCAAGCCGGTCTGGTCGTAGACATCGGAACAGAACAAGCATTGGTAAAAACCGAGTTCGCCGTGCCGAACACGCGCGGCGAACTCGTCTGTTAGGGAGGAGCTATGCGGAAGCAGGTCCTGCAAATTCTCGGAATGCTGTTGGTGGTATGTCCGACAATCGCCTTGGCTCAAGCACCCAAGGATGGCGTATACATCACCGATGAGGACATCAAGGCCGTGTTGAAGCACGCGGCCGATACACACCGCACGATTCCTGACAATACGCTCAGGGTGATCGATATGGATAAGTACCAGCTTGGCGTCGCTGTTGTGAACCGCGGAGCCATGGGAAGCGCGGCGCCTGCGAGCGCGAATACCGCCGCAAGCGGAAACGCTGCTCCAGCGACCGCGTGCGGCGAGAAGCGGCCTGGCGCGACGGGTCCCAACGGAATCTTCCACGACGATACCGCCGAAAGCTATGTGGTCATATCGGGAAGCGGAACTCTGATCACCGGAGGCACAATCGTCAATGGAAAACGTTCCGGTCCGACCGACGAAGTGACCACGGTTCTGAACGGTCCGTCCTGCGGCGGCACGATGGTGGGATACACAAGCCGTCAAATAAAAGTGGGAGACGTGATCATTATTCCAGAGGGTGTGCCGCACGGATTCTCAGCCATCCCCGATCATATTACGTACTTGAGCATACGGCCGGACTTGAAAAAGGTTCTGAAGCACGGGTACGTGAATCCAGCGCTAAAGTAGACGGACTAAGGCAGGAGTTACAGAATGCGGAATCGTCTTATGAGCCTGGTCGCGGTTCTGTTGGCCGCTTCCACAGTTACTAGCTGGCCGGCGCTCGCGCAGAGTCCGGCTATCGCGCCGATGCACGTTCACCACGTTCACCTGAATTCCGTGGACCCGAGCGCGGCCGCCGCCTACTACCCGAAAGCATTCCCCATCTCCGCCAAGAAGACGACCTTCAACGGATACGAGGCCGTCAAAACAGGCAACGTCTATTTGCTCTTTACGAAAGTGAATACTCCGCCACAAACAGAGCTCAACGGGCCGCAAACCTCGGTGTGGCATTTCGGCTGGAATACGCCGGATTCGCGCAAATACGACCAGGGGTTCCGCGCGAAAGGCCTGAAAATCGCGCAGATGTGGGATGCCGCAGACGGCAAGCTCGTGGATATGTCCAGCGACACGCTTCCGGGCCTGCCGACGCAAGAGCAAATCCTGGAGATGCGCGCCAAAGGCGTGCAGCCGACGCGAGAGGGCGGCTTCGGTTATCTTCGCGGTCCGGACGACGCGCTGATCGAAAACGCCCAAGCCGGCAACGTGGAACGCTTCAATCACATTCACATGTATCACGAGCACCCGCTGTGCGCGATCGCCTGGTATGTCACGCATCTCGGCGCGACCATGCCTCAGGGTACCGGCGGAGCTCCGATTACACCGAACGCCACAGACTGCAAACGGCCGTATGCCCCTCCCACTTGGCCGTCATTTTTCAAATTTCCGGGATTTGTTCGCGACCCGTCCGGCAGCGTCATGTTCGATGACATCTCCATTCTGATTCGCCCGTGGCCCGGCGGCGGCCTTGTCAGCACGCGCGGGCACCTCGTCGATCACTGGGCACTCAGTGTGGCCGACCTGCCCGCGACTGTGGCGCGCTTAAAAAACGAAGGAGTCAAGGTTCTCGAAGAGATTCACCCCTGGGGCAACATGCGAGCGGCCATGATCGAAGGGCCCGATCGAGTGGCGATTGAACTCGTCGAGGTCAAATAAATTACGTGCCGGTCGTTGGCGATGCCAGCTGCCGCCAATCGCATCTGGGTTGAGCTTTAGATTTTCCAGTTGGGCGTGGCGACGTAGGCGCGGTTGATATCGGCGACCGTCTGGGTGCCGCAATTGCCCATCGCCAGTTTCAGCTCGCCCTGCAGAATCTCGATCACGCGATCGACGCCGGCCTGGCCAAACGCTCCCAATCCCCACAGGTAAGGACGTCCGATCCCAACGGCCTTAGCTCCCAATGCGAGAGCCTTGAACGCATCGGTGCCCCGGCGAATGCCCCCATCGACGAACACGGGAATGCGGTTGCCCACTTCGGCGACTACTTCAGGCAACGCCTCGATAGTCCCGCGCAAAGTTTCCGTGGCTCGCCCGCCGTGGTTGGATACCACGATTCCGTCCAGGCCGTGCTCGATGGAAAGCCGCGCGTCCTCGCGCGTGTCTATCCCTTTGATCAGGAACTTCCCTTTCCAGAATTTGCGGATGCGATCGGCGAACTCCCAATCCATGGCGGGATTTATATTCGTCAATCCCTTCATATTAATGCCGGCATACATCGGAAGCGTGGAGGGATCCAGAGGTTCGCCCACATGGCATGTGGAGCAAACCGACAAATTTTTCGGGCGCATGCGAAGGAATGTTTCGCTGTTGCGTCCAGTGGTGTTATCCACCGTGAGGGCCATCACCGTGCATCCGGCGGCTTCTACGCGCCGCAGGAATTGTTCGCACGCTTCCCATGTGCTGGGCGCGTAGAGTTGCTGCCAGACAGGCCGGCCCAGCGCCTTATTGACGTCTTCGACGCCGGTGGACGCAGCCGAAGAGAGGAACTGCAAAGTGCCGCGTGCCTTGGCTGCGCGGGCAACCGCCTCTTCGCCGCCCGGCGAAAACGCTTTGTGACCGGACGTCGGGCACAGGAAGATCGGGCTGTCATAGACGGTACCAAAAAGCTCGACACGCATGTCGACCTTGGTGGCGTCCCGCAGACGGCGCGGACGCAACTGGACATGCTGGTATCCTTCACGATTGGCGCGCAGCGTGGCATCGTCGTCCACGCCACTCACCATGAAAGCCCAATGGCTGTCGCGAACTTTACGGTGAGCGGCCTCCTCGAAATCGAAAACGTTGAGGGCTTCGGCCGGCGAGGAGATCACATCGGAAGCAGCCGCGGCTTTCGGAGCGACTGCCTGGGCCAGGCCGCTTTGCTCGAGGAAAGCAGTGACTCCGCCGAGCGCGGCAACATAGGGGCTGGCAGCCAGAAACTTAAGAAATTCGCGCCGAGCCCTGGAGGCAGATGCGGCGTGGCTCATGGTCCCTCGTTTTTCGGTAGTGGTAAGCAATGTAGTCCGAGCGATGCGGGAGAATAGCACATCCTGCAGCTACAGTTTTGGCGGAATACAGCGGCTTGCGATATTGTCAACGCGCAGCCTGTAATCCTTTCAGGAACACCATGGCGCGTGTCTTCATTACCGGATCTTCCGATGGACTCGGCCGTAAGGCCGCTCAATTCCTCGTCGAACAGGGACATCGTGTCGTGCTGCACGCTCGGAACGCGGCGAGAGGAAAGCAAGCTCTGTCCGCCGTGCCCGGAGCAGACGGCGTGCTCTTGGGCGATCTGGCGAGCATCGCCCAAACTCGCGCTTTAGCCGAACAGGTAAATAAGCTCGGAAGCTTTGACGCCGTCATTCACAACGCAGGCATGGGATATCAGGAGCCCAAGCGCATTGCCAGCGAGGACGGTCTCCCTCAAGTGTTCGCCGTCAATACCCTCGCGCCTTACATCCTGACTGCGCTGATCGAAAGGCCGAAGCGCCTGATTTACCTCAGCTCCGGACTTCATCGGAGCGGCGATGCCAGCCTCCATGACCTCACGTGGGAGCATCGTCGCTGGAATGGCCAGCAGGCCTACTGCGATAGCAAACTGCACGACGTGCTGCTGGCGTTTGCCGTGGCGCGGCGCTGGAAGAATGTTTTCTCGAACGCGCTGGAGCCCGGCTGGGTGGCTACGAAAATGGGTGGCCCAGGAGCACCCGAAAGTCTGGAGGAAGGAGCACGCACGCAGGTGTGGCTCGCGGCGAGCGACGAACCGGCGGCAAGAGTTACGGGCGAGTATTTTTATCACATGAAGTTGCGCGTCCCGGCGGCGGCGACGCGGGACACGGAGCGGCAGGAGAAATTGCTGGAGACGTGCGAACGCTTTTCTGGAGTGAAATTGGCAGCTAGTTGAACGCGAGGACGACTGCCCGCAGGTTTAAGGGCAGCGTTGAGGCAGCGCGAAAACGCCCCCGCAATCAACGTGACGATGAATCCAGCGTCTCGAAAACCGAATGCGGCATTTCTTTGGTTCGCACGGTGCTAGAACCTCCCGCGAAACGCCGCATAATCCTGTTGATGCCGAGATTCAATGCCCAGAGCCTTAAGTTTCCTTTGGTCACGGGAGGGCGCAGCCGGCCAAGCCTCTGTGTCATGCTACGCACACTGTAGAATTCGAACCACGCCTCGCGGATGCTGCGGTTCAATTCATCCGCGTTCATCAGCCGCGGCTTATAGACGACATGCTGGAAATTGAACTTGCTCCAGTCCGTGTCGGTAATCCGGCCTTCACTCTGGAATTGATTCCATTGCGCCGTCCCGGGCAGCGGCGTGAGGCGAGAGAATTGAGCGAACTCCAATTTTGCCTCGCAGGCCAGGCGCACGGTCTCCTGCAGTCCCTCCAAGGTGTCGGTATCCAATCCGAAAACGAAGCCTCCCCAGATGGCGACTCTTTTCTTGTGCAGTGACTCGCAGGCCTCAAAGAAGCGCTCGCGCCAGTTGTCGGGCTTTCCAAGCTTTTTGAGCGTCGGTGAGGAAAACGTCTCGAAGCCGATAAACAAGCCTCGGCATCCCGCCTCGACCGCGGCTTGCAGCAGCTCTTCATCGCGCGCAATCAACACAGTGGCCTGCCCCGCCCAAAGCAGACCTTTGCCCTTCAAGGCTCGAAATAATTCCAGCGCGTGCTGGCGATGGCCGTTGATGATGTCGTCCACGAAGAAAACCCAGCGGTTCTTCAGAGAGTCCACGTCGGCGAGCACGTCCTCGGTGGGACGAAATCGATAAGCGCGCCCCGCCGTTCGGCTCACGGAGCAAAATTCGCAATCGAAGGGACATCCGCGCCCCGTTTCCAGGGTGCTTGGGATCAAGTAGTGGTCCTGCTTCAGCAGGTCACGCCGAGGGATGCCGTAACCTTTCATGTCAAAAAGCTGTTTTGGGCGATAACGCGGTTTCAGTTCGCCTCGCTCAAAATCAGCGATCAGTTCTTTCCAGATAGGCTCCGCTTCCCCAACCACGACGGCATCAGCGTGCTCCTGTGCCTCGTCCGGGCATACCGTGACGTGAACACCACCGAGCACAACCTTTTTGCCGCGCTGCCGGAAAAGATCGGCCAGCTTATACGCTGCAGGAGCCATGTTCGTCATGGCCGTGATGCCCACCAGATCGGCATCCTGATCGAGATCGACGGGCTCGACGCTTTCGTCCACGATGCGCACTTCGACGTGCGGCGGGGTAATGGCCGCCAGAATTGCCAAATTGAGCCCTGGAAACGCTGCGCGTGATTGGACCTGCATGTATTTTGATATGAGGCCTGCAACCTTGAACATCTGGGGAGCGCGAAAAATATTGTAAGGATTGTTGGGGGTGATCAGCAGGAGCTTCAACGTGAGTCCCCTCTCCACGGCGAATTGCCACGATCAGCCGGATGCAACGAAAAAAACAGACTAGGACGTGAGCCGACCTGTCCTGCCAGTTAGATAGCTCTATTCTAAATTGCGATACAACCAAGCACTCCGACCATGCTTGCCGAATGCCGGGGAGAATAGCCTTATATGCTTCAGGAGCGCAATAGGGAGGCACTCCAGCCTGCGCGCCCGCGAGTGCATGATCAGGCAGCCGCGCGGCACGAGGCAAACGAAAACCTTGCTGCTGCTGGATTCTAGGAGGAGGCGGGCAAATCAGGATTCCGGCGACTTCTTGGACTTATCCGGTTCAGCTTGAGGAAGCGGCACGCGCCAGATGTCTTTCTTATCGTCATCCACGCTGCAAATGCCAATCTGGTTGGCTTCCGGCGTGCCCAATTGACCGATCCACACCACACGGAATCTCGCCTTGCGCCAGCCGCGCTTCACCTGAACGATGTCGCCGGGCCCCGTCAGATAACCTACGCCATCCAACCGTGCCCCGGTCTGTCCGATATCGATCGTCTGAGCGCTCTGCACGAAAGGATTGCCGTTGCGGTCCACTCCGCGCACCCATACTTGAACCGTCTTGGGCAGGCGCGCTTTCCGCGGATTGGTTCTCCAAAACCCCGGAACTTCGCGCTTGAATGCCAGACCGACGTTTGCTTTGCCATCGGTTGGTTGCTGAACGTAAACGACGCGGCATTCTTGTTCCTCCCGCGTGTTTTTGTTCATTACGAAAAGAGTTTCGCCTATCTCCACTTTCGCCGATAAGGTCACCAGGCCGCCGCTGGCATTTACCAGGACCGTGTAACTGTCTTCGTGGAACGCGCCTTGATTCTTGACCCATCCGTAAACGACCACGGGAACCCGCAAAGAGGCGCGCTTGCTGGACCGCTGCTCCACTCTTGGTTTGCTTTTAGAAGCCGGCTTTGCCTGAGGCTCGGAGCCAGTCGCGGATCCGGCGGGCGTCTTCTCGCTCGCTTCCAGGGGAATCTCGCGCTGCACGCCGTGCAGCGAGCACTCGAAATCCCATGGCGTTCGAAGGACCTCGTCGAGAGTTTCGGTGCGGTTCTGAAGGACAACCCAGCGGTCCTCGTCCCGATAGGGACACCGCAGCCGCACCGCATAATTCTTCCCCACTTTGCGCTCCCGGCCCTCTGCTAATCGTGGAGACATTATGGCTGTACCTCCGCGGCCTGAGCGGAGAACTTCTTTGGCCCGTGCTCAGACTGTGTATCCCCCGCGCCGTTCGGCCAGGTGACTTCGAGGCCCGTACCGTGCAAAACCAAAATCTTTGTGTGCTTGACCACACGGATGGCCAGCAAATTATTGTCCCCATGATGAAGCTCGGCTAATCCCTGCTTTTCCGCGCGCAAGGAATTGTCCGTTTTGTAGAGCGCTACCGTGAGTTGGTGCTCGCCCGGGATAAGCGTGCAGACCGCCCGGAAGTGTTCTCCCTCTGCCTCAGTCACCGACGCCAGCGGCGTGCTGAAGATCATTTGATGATCCGCAAACACGGCCACTGTTCCGTCGCTCGACTGAGCGGAAATTTCGATCAGCATCGGGATTCCGGTGGCGGCTGGTTTTTCCGCCGATTTGGAAGCGGCGCTCGCGGCGGCCGCGCCGTCCGCGTTTGCGTCTGCAACGGTCGGATTGGGCCTAGCAGCCTCTAATTTTCGCTTTGGTGTCCGCGCCGGCTTTGGTTGAACCAGCGGACGAACAGGAAGTTCCTCCGCCGGCGTTTCGGACGTTAGCGCCGCGGCAGCTTGTGAATCGCGCCACAAAGGCAGATCGGCGGGAGGTTTTGGAGTTGCATACGTCACGACTGGCGCAGGCGGCAGCTGAAGGTTATGCATGTAGAACCGCGCCGCGATCGGCACCGAAAGCGCGAGAACCAGCGCAGCTGCGGCTCCCGCATAACGCAATGCGTTGGTGGCTATCGATCGATTTCGAACAGGTTTGGGACGCGCCGCAGGCACCGGCTGGCAGGCCACAGCTTCGAGTTCCGTCGACAGGATCTCCCCATTCGCATAACGGTTCTCGGGCTTCCTCGCTAGGCAGCGCTCGATAATGCCGTCAAAGGCGCGCGGCAGCATTGGGTTCACTTTTGTCGGTGGCGTGATTTTCGCCTTCAGAATCTGCGCACAGACGGCTTCCACTGAATCGCTCTGGAAAGGCCGTTGCCCCGTAGCCAGCTGATAGAGAACGATTCCGAGCGAGAAAATATCGGACCGGCCATCGGTCGGCGTGCCTTCAATCTGTTCCGGCGATAGATACGCCGGAGTCCCTCGCAGCCCCCCGGCTTGAGTGACGTGGGCGGCAAATCGCGCGATGCCGAAATCGGTCAGCATCACGCGGCCGTCCTGGTTGATCATGATGTTTGCAGGTTTAATGTCGCCGTGAATGATCCCCTGTTCGTGGGCATACGCAAGCGCGCGCGCCAGCGCCGCCCCCCAGCTATAAACTTGCTGGAGCTCCGGCTTCTTGGCCGCGACGTATTTTTCCAGGGTCTGCCCGACAACGAATTCCATCACCAGATAGGGAGAGCCGGAGGTTTCGTCGATGCCCACATCATGCAGCTTCACGATACGGGGATGCGAAAGCTGGCCGATGATGCGAGCCTCAGACATGAAGCGCTCGCGCCAGGCGTCATCGTTCAGCCCTGCCTGCAGGGTCTTGATGGCGACAATTCGGCCGATGAGGGTGTCTCGCGCTTTGAAGACAGTGCTACTCGCCCCCACGCCAATCGATTCGAGAATTTCGTAGCGTCCTAGTTGCATGCGGATGTCCTCTCGTGCCTCCGAGAGTAACTTCGACACTTTCGAGGTTAAAGTCCGCAGGCGTTCCTGTGAATGGTCCTATGGTTTAGTGTGTCGGGTACGCTAGTACCTTCCCCAACGGGACGAGCACGCCCCTGTATGTCATTAGTGTCTAATGACTTAGGTGTTCGTTCATGGCTACTCTTTGCTCAGGCCAGAAATTTCTCGTGTAGTTGGCCTTTTGTCCCCCGTGCAGAAACCCGCGCCTACGCCACGATGCCAATTTGTGTAGTATTCCCTTGTGAAAGCGCGGGCCGCAACCTCTACGCACAAAAAGGTGATCGTCACTTTCTCCGACGGCACCTCGCTGCAGGGCTACATGAATCCGTTGCGGCTCCCCGACGATCCTCTCGACGTGCTCACCACCAACGGCGAGCACCGCCAAGTCCCGCTGAAAGAGATTCGCGCCGTTTATTTCGTGCGCGATTTCACCGAAGACTACGAGCCCGAGCGCAAAGCTTTTTTCAGCCGTCCGAAGCTCGATGGCCTTTGGGTGCGGCTGAAATTTCGCGATAACCAAACTCTCGAGGGCGTGGTGAGCAATGACTTGCTCGCCCTGCTTGATTCCGGCATACAAATCACCCCGCCCGACCTGAACGGCGCCGCCGTGCGCATTTTTGTGCCGCGCAGCGCGCTGAGCGAAGTTACCGTGCTCGGCGTCGTCGGCGTCGCCCGCCGCAAACCCGTCGCCGCCGCTGTGCCGGCCCAGCCCAAGCTCTTCTCCGAATAACGCAGCCACCGCGAGTCACAAATTGCATGCCTACAATTGGGTATTCGCATGAAAGCGCTTCGGGTGTATAAGTGCCTTTAGGCCCGCCAAACGTGAATCGCGGCAAAAAAGGTCCAGAAAGCGCAATGCCCTGCTTAAGATCGACCCAGCTTCGGATCGCCCTGTTTCGGATCGGAAAGTGGTGCAGCATGAAAGATAAGCGCGCGCCAGCGCTCGCACTACTCATCGCACTTGCGCTGACCAGTGCTCCGGTATTAGCGCATCACGGCGCCGTGGGATACGACTACACCGCGCCGCGCAAAACCTTGAAAGGCACCGTCGAGCAGTTCTCGTGGCAGAATCCTCACACGCTGCTTCTTCTCGACGCAAAGGACGACAAAGGCAATATCGTGGTTTGGACCATGGAGCTGAATAATCCGGGCAATCTGGTTGAGCTGGGATGGACCCATTCGTCACTGAAGCCGGGGGATGAGATCACCGTCACCTTCAACCCCGCCAAGAGCAAGCCCAACGGAATTTGCGCCGATGTGTTGTTTGCCGATGGCCGAAAGCTGCACTCGAGTCAGGGATGCGTCGGGGGAGACCTCAAATCATTCGATGAGCTCCGGCAACTCAACAAATAGACGCTTGCCTGGAGCCGTCACTGCAATGGCTGCCGCAATTATTTTGTCTTCTCCCCTGGCAGCGCAAAACACACGGCCATCGGCCATTGCCCAGCCTACATCGGTAAAAGCTCGAGCGGCGAACTCTCAGGCCCCGAAAGCTCAGGCGACAGATGCCAAATCGTTTGACGCACACGACCTGAACGGAATCTGGGTGCTCACTCCCCGCCGCCAGATGGCGATCACCGAAAATCGTCCGCCGATGACGCCTTGGGGCCAGGCGAAGTTGAATCAAGTGCGGAGCTCATGGACGAATGCCGCGCTGGGAATCAAGGCGGCTCCGGAAAGCGAATGGAATGACCCTCTGTACAGGTGCGATCCCGCGGGCTACCCGCGCACCATGCAACAAATCTTCGGCGAAATCATGAGGTTCGTTCAGACTCCCACCGAACTGCTCGAATTTTTCGAATGGGATCACACTTGGCGCGACATCTGGACCGATGGCCGCAAGCTTCACGACGATCCCGAGCCGCGCTATTACGGATACTCGGTAGGCCGCTGGGATAGTGACACGTTCGTCGTGGACTCAAACGGCTTCAACGACAGAACCTGGCTCGATCCCTGGGGCGATGTTCATAGCAACCAGATGCGCCTCAAGGAAACTTTCCGGCGCGTCGACCGTAACCACCTGGAATGGACGATTACGCTGGATGATCTCATGACTTATACGCAGCCCTGGGGCCCGAGCGAGAAAAGAATTTTCGAACTCGCGCCCAAATCTCCGCGCAGCGAATACGAAGAGCTCCGCGAAGATTTCTGCGTGTGGTCGGATTCGTCGGGCTTTTTCAAAGGCGCAGACACGACAGGCGTGGGGGACGCGCCCGCAAGAGGAAATAAATAACCTATTCTCCTCTACGTGCATCCGAGAGGAAGACCATGAAAATCGTTAACGCCATAATCGCTAGCTGTCTCTTAGCTCTGGCATTCGCTGCGACGGCATCCGCCCAAGGCCCGTTAGGAGCAAGCATGGGCCCTTTGCCGCGCGGCATGTTCAATCCCGTCGTTGGTTCCGGCGCGCAGTATGAAGTCCAGCCCAGCGGCAAAGACAAAACCACCATAGAGATCGACGTTGTGGGCAAAGAGTCGGTTAACGGCAAGGACGGCTACTGGTTCGAGACCGCATTCGATTCGCACATGGGCCAAATGCTGATGAAGATGCTGATGGTTTCCGACCCTACGAACTCGACAGTCGCCAAGATAATTATGCAAATGCAGGGAGGTCCGCCAATGGAGATGCCCGCGCAGATGATGGGCCAACGGGCCCAGCAGACCTACGACCTTCGCGATAAAGCCGACAAAGTTGGCAGCGAGTCCGTGACCGTTCCCGCCGGTACGTTCATTGCGGATCACTATCACCTCAAGGATGGCTCGGGCGATTTCTGGGTGAGCGATAAGGTGTCGCCTTATGGCGTGATCAAAGGCCAGGGCAAGGACTTCAGCATGGTGCTCACCAAAGTGGTGACCGATGCCAAAGACAAAATCACCGGCACGCCAGTCCCCTTCAATCCCAGGCTGATGATGCCGGGCGGCCAGCCTGCGCACTAGCCGCCTGCCTTTCATTGCTGCCGAATTTCGGCTAAAAATGCGCTAGATTTCGTGTACGGGCTGTTGTTTCACGAAAACTGGGCATACGCTTAAGGCTCCCTTCATGCCTTTGCGAGTAAGTAAAGGCACCGGCGCTTTACCCGGTGAGGGCGCCTCGAGCGAACATCGCACCGGTGTTCCGCAAAACGGGGCGCTCTAAGATTTTAGGGGTATGCGCTCGGTCCCTGTAGAAGGATGCGAGGGTCAATGCCATGACAAATGCGATGACACAGGTGAGGGACGCAGTGGTACGAGACGGGCACGCGCGCGCACCGATGGCGATCCGTCGGAGGCGGGTCGCCATCCTCCTGGTGGGTGTTGCCCTTGCGGCCATCGTCGCCACCTCAGAAGTTGCGGTACCCGTTGCCGCTGCTCAGAACCCCGAACCCCACACCGGCCAGCCCGCCGTAGTCAAGCGGATCGCACCCGACCTCTACTTCTTCTACGATTTCGACAGCTCCAACTCCGTCTTTCTGGTCACCGACGCCGGCGTGCTGGTAATCGATACGCGCGAACATCCCCGCGCTGCCCAAGACTTGCTCGCCCGCATCCGCAAAGTCACAGACAAGCCGATCAAGTGGGTAATCAACAGCCATTTCCACGGCGACCACACTTACGGGAACGCCACATTCCAGGCGGCGGGCGCCACCTTCGTCGCCCAGCAGGAAACCGCGCGCATCATGAAGCTCGTGCAGCCCAAGGAAATGGCCCGGCGGCAGGATTATTTCAAGGAAAACAACTTCGATCCCAAAGAAGTAAAGCTGATTCTCCCCGACGTCACGTTCGACAACCAGATGAGCATCTATCTCGGAGGGCGCGAAGTTCGCCTCATGTATTTCGGACCCGGCCAGCAGCCCGGCGACACGTTCGTTCTTTTTCCCCAGGATCGCGTGCTTTTTACGCCCGGCGCGTTTACCAGCCACAGCATGCCGAACATGGCCTTCACGACTTCAGTGGATAATTGGATCAAGCTGCTCGATAACGTTGCGGCGCGCAAAGATTACGATGTCATCCTGCCCGCCCACGGCGACGTCGCGCATCGCCAAGACGTCAAAGAGCTTCAGTCCATGCTGGCCGACGAATACGCAACCGTGAAAGACGCCGTCGCCAAAGGCATGACTCTGCAGCAGGCGCAGCAGACACTCACATTCCCGCAGTATAAGGACTGGCGCAACTACTCACGGCTGAAGAGCGAGATCCAGAATCTCTACGAATTGATCCAAACCGGCAAGCGCAGCTACTTCGAGTAATCTCCGCCCCACCCAGGCAAAGTCGGTGTCATTCTGAGCGAAGTTGGCCGCCCTCGGTATGTCGCCAGTTGTCATTCTGAGTCCCGGTTCTCGGGACGAAGAATCTCTCTTGTCATTTTTCGAGGGACTCTTCGCTTCGCTCAGAACTGGAAGAAATTCGAGCACTTCGATCGAGCGCTTGCATTGCGTTCCCATTACCGCCTGTCGCGATCGTCGCGGTCGCGATTGTCCCTCTCTCGGTTGTCGCCCTTTCCTGCATCCGGATGACCGTGGCGCCAGTTCCAGTAATTGCGTTGCTCACCGCCATTCAGCCGCCCATATTCGCGGTAAGGTTCGCGCGGGTGCGCCTCGCCCCAGTAAACGCGGTAGGCGCGATCCTCGTCCGGACCCCAGCGATGATAGTCGCGATGATCCGCATCGTAATAACGCACCGCACAGCCTGTGGCGCCAATCGTCGCGATAAAAGTGAGTCCCAGAACAAGCAGAGTCATGTAGTGCAATATTCGTTTCATCTCGATACTCATTTCCGCGCTCGGCATTCGCGCGCCGATTCGCGCAGTTTCGCTGGTTAGATGTCTCGTGGAGCGACGTGGGCTGCCCGAACCACGGACCCTAATTAGCTGGAATCCGTTAGCTCGAATCTCCCGAATCGCCCGCGCCCAAGCACTGTGGCGGCACACGGACGCATTTTTGCTACACTTGCGCGCACAATGGCGTCGAACGAAAAACACGTCTCGCCGAAATGCCCCCAGCCGCAAACCGCCGGCAGATTCAGGAGGCTGATCATGCTGTTCCTCTTACTTCTCGCGATTCTGCTCGTTCCTTCCGTCAATCTCCGCGCGGACTCTCGGCCTCTCGACATCTATTGGATTGACACCGAAGGCGGCGCCGCGACGCTGCTCGTCTCCCCGTCCGGCGAATCGTTCCTGATCGACACCGGATGGATGGTCGGCGACCGCGATGCGAAGCGCATCTACGCCGCAACTCAACTCGCTGGCCTGAAAAAGATCGACTATCTGCTCATCAGCCATTTTCACGCCGACCACGTCGGCGGACTCGCCGCGCTTTCAAAGATGATCCCCATCGGCAAGTTTTACGATCACGGCGACACCATCGAAAAGGAAAATCAGCAGTGGCTCGATAGCTACAAGGCCGCGTCCGCCGGCAAACGCACCATCGTGAAGCCGGGAGACGAGATTCCCGTGAAGGGCCTTCATGTCCTCGTGGTCGCCTCCGATCAGAAAGTTCTGACGAAGCCCGTCAATGGCGGCGGACCCAATCCGTTTTGCGCCAATGCCGAGCAAAAGGCTCCGCTTTCGCCTGAAAACCAGCGCGTGGCCGGCGTGCTGGTGAGCTACGGCAAGTTCAAATACCTGAATCTGATCGATCTCGATTGGGAAAAGGAGATGGAGCTCGTCTGTCCGGTCGACAAGTTAGGCGCGGTGACCGTGTATCAGACCAGCCGCCACGGCGCGTTCGACGGCGCAGGAGCGCCCGCGTTTCTCGCTGCCATCAGGCCGCAAGTTGTGGTTGTCAATAACGGTCCGCGCAAGGGCATGGGGCAGGTGGACAAAGGCGTAATCTCAACCACTCCGCCCGGCACCGAAGTTACTCCCTACGAAAAAGTCGCCTACCTGCGGCTCGCCGAGATCACCGGCATCGAGGGCATCTGGCAGGAACACCTCTCGCTGCTCGATTCCGACCCCGCCCACAATACTCCGCTCGATATGATCGCCAACTTCGAAGATACCCCGGCCTGCACGGGCAATTGGCTCAAGGCGTCGGTTCAGCCCAACGGCAAATTCACCGTCACCAACAGCCGCAACGACTTCTCCAAGTCCTACGTCTCCCGCTGAGTAGGCAGCGGTGACCACGCGTCAACACAAGGTTCACACGCAACTCGGCCGAGCAGCAGTCCAGATATGGATAGGAACGTGAGTGCCTGAGAGTTCTTCTTTACGGCGAATGGCTCCGTGGCCTGCAGACCGTCCATCTCGGGCATATAATATCCATCAGAACGAGATCTACGAGTCCGGCATCGAACGCTTTTGTCGCCTGTTTGCCATTCGATGCCGTGATCACGTAGTGACCTCGTTTTTCGAGCATCTTCACAGCAACCAGGCGGTTCACCTCATTATCATCGGCGAGCAGAATGCGCAAGCCTGTGGGCGCTTTGGCAATGGCTCGCGACGCTTGATGCTCGTCAGCGCCTCGCGTGACGCGGCGGGTGTTGCGGGAATCGGCTTATACCCCGGACGAAGCAATACCTGATTCGCGCTCGGCGATAGCTGCGATGTCGCGGAGCATGCCGCTGAAAATCCAGCGATGTACGGGATAAAGCGCGTACCAATAGAGAAGCCCGGCCAATCCGGCCGGATCATAAATTGCCGTCTGCCTAATAACGGAACCTCTCCCAGTTGGTTCAACCTCGAATTGAAGCCACGCGCGACCGGGGATTTTCATTTCAGCGATTAGACTTAGACGACGATCCGGCTCAAAAGTCTCTACTCGCCAGAAATCCAGAGCATCGCCCACGGCCAGCGTGTCTGGATCTCGACGGCCCCGCCGCAGTCCCACGCCGCCAACAAGGAGATCCAAGAAGCCTCGCAACCGCCACAGAAAATTAGCGAAGTACCAGCCATTCGAGCCTCCAATCCGCTTGATCGGTGCGAAAGCTGAGGCCGGCGGAACCGATACCTCTGTGGTTCGAGAATCGACTATCCTCGTCCCAAACTGCAAACCACCCCATGACGGTGGCTTCCCGCTCGACGAGAGCGCGTCGGACCAGCGTGTCAGGGCAAATTCCTGGTCCTCATGACGAAGCGCTCTCTCGATTGCTTCTCTCAACCCTTTCGGCCTGATGTCAAAGACTGTAAGTGCCGATGGGTCGCGCACCAGAGTCGGGTTGCGCATGCTGTCGACGAGCTTGCGGCCTATCCGAGCGTAAACAGGCGTGACCAGACCCAACCACAAACTTGATAGGCGGGGTGTTAGGACTGGAACTGGGATCATCCATCTCCATAGGCCGCACTGCCGCGCATATTCTCGCATTATTTCGCCATAGCTCACCTGGTCGGTGCCGCCGATTTCGAATATGGATCCCTGTTCCATCGGCAACTCGAGTGCTTCCATCAGATAAGCAATTACATCTTCGACTGCAATAGGTTGCGCCTTAACGGCCACCCATCGCGGGCAGATCATCACCGGCAGGCGCTGTACCAGCGCGCGAATCATTTCAAACGAAAGACTTCCGGAGCCGATCACGATCGACGCGCGAAATTCGATGGTCGGGATGCCGGAACTCCGCAAGATGTCTGCAACCTCGTGACGACTACGCAAATGAGCGGATAATGCTTGGCCCTGGTTTCCCAAACCACCCAGGTAGATGATGCGCTGTATTCCAGACTCGCGTGCAGCGTCAGCGAAATTTTGTGCGGCTTGCCGGTCTTCCTCTTCAAACTCACCCGGGGAACCCATGGAGTGAACCAGGTAGTAGGCCATGTGTATTCCAGCCATCGCTGGCTCAAGCGAACTACGATCCAGGCAATCCGCTTTAACAACGTTCGTGGAGGAAGCTACTCTTGGTCTAAGAAAATCAGGACGCCGTGCGAGGCAACGAACGGGCCAACCTGCTTTCTCAAGTGCTTGAAGGAGGCGCCCTCCGATGTAGCCTGACGCTCCCGTCAGCAGGACGAGCGAGCGGTGTTCTGCGCCCATTGAGTCTCCTCACTCCCCCCTGACGCAAGAGTCACGTGTTCTTTTTGAACGGCAGCAGCAACTTCATGAAGATTCGGGTCTCGCGAGAAATCGGGCCACGACTTCCTGTTCAACTTCGACCGCCCTGCCTGATAGACGATATGAAACATCGCACGCACCTGTGGGGAACTTCGTAGGGGCTCGACGGTCAGGAAGAAAGAACCGGCAGCCACGCGGGAAGAATGGCTCTATCTTTAGCATGGCGTGACGGCGCTCCGCGATACGGATGGCGAGAAGATGCTTAAAAAACAATGCGCGCTCCCCGCGTTTAGACTTCTAACCATAAGAGCCCACCCCTGGGAAGTTGGAGCGCAATGCAGCAGGCTGCTCCTGGTGGCAGATCGGCGAGCGGCGTTTGGCTACGCCCGTCGCGGTTCCGCCCAAGTCGGCCTTCGGATCATAAAGAGCTACGAAGATCCGTCCGCCTTCGTTACTTGCTATAACCTGTCACTCTACCGGATGCTGCTCGTTTTGCCCGATGCAACTCGCGGAACCGGCTTGCCGTAGACTTCAATCCAGTCGATCCGCGAACCAGCGCCGCCGTGACCGCCTCCCCTCATCAGCTCCGTGAAACCGATCTCCTCCACCCTGCTAAGGTTCGGATTCTGCACCCACTGATCGCCGCGGCCTTCGACAACATTTTCGATACTCAAATTTCGCCAGCGCACGTCAGCCAGTTGGATTTGTGACTCCACCCAGTCCGTGGAGAAGTCGGTCGCATGGTCGCCCACGAGCCATGTTCCGTCGGCGAGCTTCAGAATGGGATGGAGTAAATGAAAGCCGGTGACCTTGGTACGCCAGCGGATGGTCGCCAGTCCGGTTAAATCCACATCGTTGTTTTTGTCCCTCAGCGTGATCGCGCAGTTTGACGTGCACAGTAGCGTCATCACGTAGGTGATGTCATTGTTGTAGGTCTGTTTGACAGCCACCGGGCCAACCTTGTCGCCGTACAGGCGCACTTCCAGATTTGGGTTCGCGACGTCCCCTTGACCGACCGTATGCTCCGGTTCCTGCGGAGTATTGGTATTGGACAAGCCACTAGCCAGCGTCCAGTCTTCCCGGAAAAACAAGGGAGGGTATTGGAGCCTTTGTGGCGTCGTCGCCTGTTGTCCCGCAGCCCACGCAGGCTTGCCTGCCAACCAATTCGATCCGGCCAAACACAGACTCAAAAGTCCCAACACGGATGCAGCTGGAATAAATCTCGGCATAGACACCTTCTCTTTCTGCATTGCCAATCGGGAACCACCAGAATTTAGGCAGCGCCCGTTGAACCCGGGGTCGCAATCTTGGTGTGTTAATCGCGTTTAAGCTGAACGGAGTATAAATCACTCGGTCGAAGCGAGAGAGCAAAACTTAGTGCGGACGAGGATCAATGTTCGGAGGTCGGCCCTTGTATCGCTAAAGGTAACGTTTCGGGCAGATGATGAAATAAATCTCGTTCGATTACTTCCGGATGGCCGACAATCCGCGAAGTAGCGATTCTGGGGTTGTGTTGACAGGTTCACTAATCCCTCATTACACTCCGACGCATTCGGGCCAAACGCTCAGGGCCCGTTGCACGGTCCGAAAGCGAGCCCCGCCGATGTATGCCGCATCATCGAAAGAAGGAGGTATCGAGCCATGAAGAACATCGTTCTCGTCCATGGTGGCTTTGTGGATGGCGCTGGCTGGGAGGGCGTCTACAAGATCCTGAAGCGAGACGGCTACAGCGTCAGCATCGTCCAGAATCCGACCATATCGTTGGAGGACGACGTAGCAGTTACCAAGCGAACTCTTGCAACGCAGGACGGACCTACAATTCTCGTGGGCCATTCCTACGGGGGAGCGGTAATCACTGAAGCCGGAAACCATCCAAAGGTTTCCGCCCTCGTATACATCGCTGCCTTCGCTCCAGACAAGGGCGAGTCGGTGGGATCGCTTATTAAGGACCCGCCACCCGGCGCGCCCGTACCGCCGATACTGCCGCCGCAAGACGGCTTTTTGTTCCTCGACAAGGCGAAGTTTCCCGCTTCTTTCGCAGCCGACGTGGACCCAGAAAAAGCCGCGTTCATGGCTGATTCCCAAGTTCCGTGGGGCGTGGGGGCCATTAGCGGCGCGATCGGCGAACCCGCGTGGAGGACGAAGCCGAGCTGGTACCTGCTCACCACCGAGGACAGGATGATTCCACCTGACGCGCAGCGTGCCATGTCCAAACGCGCGGGTGCTACCCTCGTTGAGGTCAAGGGAAGCCACGCCATCTACGTATCGCAGCCAAGAGCGGTCGCAGATCTTATTGAACAGGCTGCGACGAAGGCCAAGCCCGCCACCGCTTAGAAAGTTCGCTTCGCATGCGCCGAATCTACGCAAGCAGCATGAGTGTGCGGTCTATGTCGTTTCAGACCCCACGACCGAGGATGCCAGTCCGGATTACGGGCCATCCAGAAGTTGAAACCGGACGCCGCCGGCGACGGCCCTGTCGTATAGACACCGCCGTCTAAGCAGGCTGATGCGCCTTGAGGAAGGAATGGATTTGGCGCACTGCCAGCGGAATCCGCTCTTTGGGCTCTTTCCAGGGGAAGATGCTCACTTCGGCTTTCGGCGCGAGCATCGCGCACTCCATGGCGACGGCGTAAGGGTGCGCGGGGACGTCGTCCGGCAGGACCAGGACCGGGTTTTGGCAACTACGCACGAAATCGCGTGTCACGGTGAAGACGAAGTCGGGATTGGTTTCGAACATCCTGGTCACAAATTGGTCGGTCGTCTGCATCGTAATCTCGGGCCGCTTAGCGGTCAGCGTCGCACCCCAGGTCGTCCAAAATACGCCCGGGTACTTACGGTCGCGCATCTCCGGACGCCACCCCACGGGCTGCGCCAGCACAGCCGCGGCAATACGATTGGGCGCGCGCTTCAAGAGACTCCAGATGAAAGGGCCGCCAATGCAGAAGCCCATCACCATGAACTTGTCGATGCCCAGATGATCCATCAGACCGAGCTGGTCGTCGGCGTAGGAATCCCACGGCCGGTCGACCTCGACAGGGCCGGTGGACTGGCCGCTAGGGGCGTTGCGCAGGTCCGCCGTGATGCAGCGATACTGTCCCTTGAACTCCTCAATGGCGTTGAAGGGCGAGTTGCCGGTGAAGAAGGATATGGTGGAGTTCAATCCCCCGCCGGGAAGCAGCATCAACGGGAAACCGGACCCGGCCTCCTCATAGTAGATACGAACGGAGCCTTTTTCGTAGAACTTGCCAGTTCCTCCTTTGCTCGCCTGCTGAGCAAATGCGCGCGGCAAGGCGGCCGTTGCCGCTGCCGCGGCGCCCGCTGCCAGTATGGTGCGTCTGGTTAAACCCATAGTCGGCGTCCTCCTTGATCATGTGTCATGGCCGGTCTGTGCAACTCCAAGCGCCAGTATGATCCGCAGTTCGAAGGATCCTAGCACAGGTTCTCTTGGCGCGGAGGAGCCGTAGCGGCATATGACTGATTTAGCTTAATAACTCGATCAGAAAGCAGATAGGTTTGGTTAACGGGCTACTCGGAAGTTATCTTCTGCCTACCCAAACCGGATAGCGCCTGATAAAACGGTGTTCTCGGACAGTGAGATTTCAGTCTGGGCCAGTCTCCGATAACCGGACTTATCGAGAGTTGGCTCTGCCCATGGTTCGAGGGATGCTCAGAACTCCACGTCAAAAACGCCATCCGTGCGCGACCTTCATTGCCTTGTGCCATTGTAATCGTGGGCGTTTTGCAATGTGGTGTATGCGTTTGGGGAACTTTAGAAGCAGCAGATGTGTGAGCCGTAGCACTTAACTACATGAAGAGTGATTGAAGAAATGCCGCTCGAATACAAGAAAACGTTCAATCCTGGCGAGCAACTGTGGCCAGTGGCTGTGAAGCTAAGCCAGAGCGATGTGGCCCAACGACCGAATACGGAAATCGTTTCGTGTAAGGAATGTGGCGAACAATTTGGCATCCAAAACGCTATCGCTGCAATAAGACCCATGCAGCAGTTGAAAGAGCAACTGGAACAGTGGCTTGCAAGGGATCACAGTAATGAGAAGCGGCACGAGGAGCGCTACGAATTTCGTTTTTGAGCCAGCTGCCCGGGCCAGTTTCCGAAAACCCGGGTGGTCTCAAGGGGTCGATGCAACACTGGCCTGCAGTCTATCCGCTGGAGTGTGAAATCCCAACGTTTCTCGTGGGCGTTGATTTAGTCGCAGAGCGATCTTGTCCAACTCCGATTGAGTGAACTGAGATAGATCTGATTTCTTCGGCAGATATTGTCGCAGTAGGCCGTTTGTGTTTTCGTTTGAGCCACGCTGCCAGGGACTTTGCGGATCGCAGAAGTAAACCTGTACGTCGGTAGCCATCGTGAAGCTTTTGTGTTGGGCCATCTCGTGTCCACGGTCCCAGGTCAGCGAGCGCCACAGTGTCGCGGGCAGCCTCCGTACGTGTCGGCTCAGAGCGGCGACGACGGTAGTGGTGTCTTTGCCGGATACCTTTAGGAGCATGACAAAGCGCGAGCTGCGCTCTACCAGCGTGACCACGTGGCTGTTGCGCGCCCCGCGCAACAGATCGCCCTCCCAATGGCCGGGAATAGCACGATCTTCGACTTCCGCAGGTCGCTCCCGGATGGAAATGGCATCGACGATCTTGCCTTGAGAGTGCCCGTGAACGCTGGCGTGCCGCGAGCGGCGGATCCGCCGCTTGGTTCGCAGGTGCTGAATCAGCTCTTGTTTGAGCGTTCCGCGCGCTTGAATGAACAGGCTGCGATAAATCGTTTCGTGCGACACGCGCAGGCTCTCGTCTTTGGGATACTCAGTCTTCAACCATCCGGAGATTTGTTGTGGTGACCAGTCCTCGATCAGTTTACTCGCAACGATGGTCCGAAGCTTCTCGTGGAGGGCTAAACGGCAGACCTTGGGGCGCAGAGCCAACTGCCAGGCTCGTTGGTCGGCGTCACTGGCCCGATACTGCGCGCGCCCGCCATGGCGGGCTACCTCTCGGCTTACCGTAGAGGAAGTGCGACTAAGACGTTGAGCAATGACCCGCAGCGAGCAGCCGCCGGCGATTCCGCGGGAGATGTCCTCGCGTTCGGCCAAGGTGAGTACCCGCCGCGAACGGCGACGGACTCGCGGAACGATCCCTCCGTGACGCGCCAGCAGGAAATGGATGACGTGTTGGTCCTTGCCGAGCGCTCGACCAATCGCATTTAACGACTGCCCAGCCTTCCACCGGTTCCACATATCGGCCCGCTGAGCCGACGACAGCTTCCATCGTCTCTGCATGATGAACACCACCTTTTAGAGCAAAGAGTTATATCAGGTGGTGCATCGACCGGTTGAGCCGGCACGACTTCTCGGGACTTAGCTCCGTAACTCTGCAGCAAGCGTCGGTTAACCGGTTCATTACTAAGTGCATCCATCGGGAAAGCCATTGCGATATCGGCGAGTTACAATTGACTCACTTTCGATCTTCTTATGCCCAGACAAACGAGATGGACTCTTACTCTGCGGCTGGCGGTCTACTTCGTCGGGGTGTTGGCAATTCGGGCCCAGGAGAAAGCGCGGCCCGTGCCCGAAGTGGTTGAGCACGCCGAGATCAATTATGTCCCTCTGGGACTGCTGGCCCGCATTCAAGGGCAGGTCCACCTGCAAATAACTACAGACGGCCACGCTGTCACCGGCGTGACTGTTAAGGACGGCCATCCACTCTTAGCTCCGGCCGCAGTCGACAATGTTCGGACGTGGAAATTTGTAGAGCATGTTCCGGGGACATTCGATGTGACCTTTAATTTTCACTTTCTCGAAGACAACGTGACATTCCTACGAGAGCCGGGAGTCGTCGAAGTTGTTGCCCGTCGCGAATGCTGTACCGATCATTACACGCTTCCAGAGAAGTGGAACCTTCACTTGCGAGACTCTCAGGACACCATCAACGCGCCTCTGATCATGTGGACTTATCACAAGCCGTACGGATCGGAAGTGGACGGTTATGCGACGGGAACACGGGGGCAGGAGCGAGCCCTTCGGAACGAACACATCAGCGGTAATATGCTCGGCTTCGACGCCACACTTGATGACAAGTACGGGCAGCGGCTTAAGTTTTCACTGATTGGAAAGATAACCGGAAACAGGATCAAAGGCGTCTTTCTCAATTATGGGGGTGTTGGAGGAGAATGGACAGCCGAACGCGCCAAGGTAGCGCCAGAAACCAATTCCGCGCTGCCGCCTGCTCAGCAACCCACGATAAGCGCGGCTGAAGTCGCCTATCATGAGCACGCTGCCTATCCCGAGTTTGCCACTGAGGCCGGTATTCAGGGCGATGCACGGCTGTGGGTTTCGACGGACTCTGACTTCGTAACACATGTCGAGGCGCAATCCGGCAATCCATTTTTGGTCCGTGCGGCTGTTGGCAATGTCCGCACGTGGCGATTCACCAAGCGCACACCACGAACGTTCGAAGTGACGTACAGGTATGAGTTAAGCGGAAGCAAAGTGGAGTTTATGAAAGACCCGGGTGTCATTGATGTCGCTGGAGTCTTGCCTGGGCTCATTGCGGATGGCGTGGCCTTCGACACTCCTAAACAAACATGGAGGGCGCAATTCACGAGTGCGTCGGGAGAAGCTATAACCTCGATATCTTTGGGCACCTCTGATTACATGGGTTCCACGAGTCTGGAAGGCTATGCAGTCGGCGCTGATGGCAAAAAGACAGAGATATGGAAAGGTCATCAGGATGGCGATGTGCTCGGCTTTGACATGATAGTCGAGGGGCCGAACGGCAAGCGGGTCAGCGTTTCTGTTCTTGGCAAAAAGACCGGCGACAAGATCAGCGGAGTATTCCTGGACTACTCGGGAACGCCAGGTACGTGGACAGCCGTTCGCCAAACATCGCACGCAAAACCCACACGATAAAGCTCAATCATCGCTCCTGAGAAACGGTCTTCTCGGACACTAGGATTTCAGGCCGGGCCAGTTGATCATCCACACGGGGGACTATATGGCAAACACACAGACGCTCATAGCCGAGGTCTACTCTGCTTTCAACCAACGGAACATCGATAGTGCGTTGGCGCTGATGAGGGAGAGCGTCAGTTGGCCTAAGGCATCGGAAGGCGGGCGTGTAGTCGGGAAAGAAGAGATTCGTGCCTACTGGAGCCGCCAGTGGAAGGAGTTCGATCCTCATGTCGAACCGATTGAGGTGATCGACCGTGGAGCGGGCAAGATCGATGTCCGAGTCCATCAGCTTGTGAAGAGCCTTGGTGGCGATGTGCTTTCAGACAGCGAGGTCTGGCATGCTTATACCATCGCAGACGGTCTAATCGAACGGATGGACCTCGGAGGAAGCGAAGCAGACTCTGAGCAGAGCCCGTCCTCAGCGTTCTCCCATCGCTAAGCGTAGGCGGGATAGCCGGTCTGACTTGCATATGCGTCTTTGCGGATCGCAGGCAGATTGATCTCGCAAAGTCGACTTGTAGGAAGTGATCGCGATTGCTCCCGGTTGACGGGGCATCCGGAAGTGAAACGGAGCGACGCCAGTGACGGCCCGGAGGACCTGCTGATCGGCCCAGGCCTAAAAGCTCTAGCGTTTGGGGGAAATGATGAAGTAGATGTTGCTGGCGATGGGCCGTGCGCCTCTGAACGCAGGCACGAACTTCCAATTTGTGGTCGCTTCCTTGAGGGAGCTGTCGAACAAAGGATCGGTGGAACCCGCCCTCCGAATCTTCCCGGCGGCGTCGATCACTAAATCGAGCATCAATCCAGAATCGGGCAGCGGATCGTCAATGCGCCCATCAACCAGCCTGTGTCCAATCAGGATAGGCGTGGGTAAAACGATGTCAGTCCTCTTCCCTTCTATACGTTCGCCTTGTACGTGCTCGCCGGCGAGCATCCCCGAGGCTTGTACAACTCTTAGCGTTCTCGCGTCGAAGACCTCCGTGTTTTTTTCGGCTCCCGACGAAGCCTTTTCGGAGACGCCATCCACTTGCGCGCGGATTCCTCGATCCCGTGCGCCTATAATCGCGGTGCGAATGCGATCAAAGTCCCCCGGCGGCCACATTTCCGCCAATGATTTCCAGGCCTCCTGTTCGCGGCCGCTGTAAAGATAAGCCCAGACGATTTGCAGCACTTTTTCCTTGGTGTGCTCCAGCTTTTCGCTGTGGCGCAGTTCCTCGGCCGAAAAATGGGCCGTGGGAGGCAATCGGCCGCTGCTGTTTTTGAACTCCCGCAACTCTTCGGGATCAAGTCCCCTTCGTACTCTGGCGATTGCGCCGTCAAAATAGCCCTGAAATTCGGAACCTACTTCCAACAGCCGCCCCTGAACGAATCGAAGCACGACGGTAGGCGCGTAATAACGCTCTCCGGATTCACGAGGCTCGAAACCCTCGAGTGACGCCGTATCGTCTGTCCAAATTTCGACTTGGCCATCCAGGTCGCTATCTGCAGTGCTGAAAAAAGTTCCGCCGGTAAGAGTGCGCAACAGTTTTGGCGGTTTCCGAAGCGAATAAATCTGCAGCGTCATACAGCATTCGGCCTCGGCTTTCTTTACCTGAAAGGTAGCAACCGGCGATCCCACACCCAGATCGATGCCGAATGCGTCTACGTCCATCTCAACAACCCCGGTCGCAATAAGGGCCTTGCTCTTCTCCCACAGCAGCGCGCCTTCGCATTCCCGCCGGGCAAATCCCTGGCTTCTTGCGGCTCCTACCTGGACGGAAACGCCGGTGAGCGATATTGCTTCGAAATTGCCAATGCCGTTGTGGCAGACCACCGCGCCGCTTTGGGCATGGCAGGCCCCAGCAATCGCCCAAAACAACAGGAATGAAAAGATCTTTCGCGCGTTCATAAGACACTAACCTGGCGACACGAACCTGGCGAACGTGTTTCGCCACGCCGCGATGTTAACAGGCTCGCCCGCTTCTTTGTAGCCTTCTGCCCAGCATCCCGTGTCATTCTGAGCGCAGTGGCCGCGTGGCTTCTCCTCGGACCGTTTGCCGGTCCGCGCGGCCACGCAGTCGAAGAATCCCTCCTCGCATTAGCTTCTTTAAAGGTCTTCTTCTCGCTTATACGAAATCTCATCGCAAGGGGACATGTTCGAAAAGTGGAACGTCACCCGAGTCGCACTTCCATTCGAACGATACGGGTTCGTTCGAATGACGTGTATATCCCTGCCCGTTCGAATAATCTAAGCAGTAATAAGCATTTAATAACAGTTACCCTTGTGCTATCCTCCGACATGTTCGCCGCCGCTACTGCCCTGCCCGCGCTCTGCTCGTCCCACTTGTCGCTCCGCTCGTTCCTGGACGCCGCTGCCCGTCTTCCCCAAGACTCAACCACGCTTTGCCGGTTCCCCATTCGTCCGTCCTCGTCGCTGCGCCTTCATCCGTCGTCGCTCTCATCTGGGGGCCGCCATCCCAACCCATGGGAGACTCCACCCCCGGGGCACGAACCGACTCATCGCTTCACTACGCCACGAATACATCTTGCGGAGGCCCTCTCCTGCCGTTCCCTGGCATCTTGCAGCCCACAGGAAGTCTTTCATAATGAACACTTGCGCAAAAAGGGGGAGGGGGGGGTGTCCCCATCCCGCATGGTGTAAAGTTGATCCCCGGCGCGCCCTCGTGGGGAGCGGCGCCGCGGGGGGCAAGGATGAAACTGGGTGAGATCGCGCAAAAACTGGGCTGCAAGCTGGAGGGCGATGCGCAGGCCGAAATTCACGGCGTCGCGGGCATCGAGTCGGCCACCGCCGGCGAGCTGACGTTCGTGTCTAATCGCCGCTATCGCCAGGCCACGCGAACGACGCGCGCCTCCGCGGTGCTGGTTGCGCGCGACACGGCCATCGAGCGCGAAGCCGGCCTGCCGCCGATCGCGCTCCTGCGCTCGGACGATCCCTACCTCGATTTTGCGCGGGCCATCGGCTTCTTTTATACCCCGCTGCGCTACGCGCCCTCGATCCATCCCACCGCCGTGATCGCCGCCTCCGCGCAAATCGGCGCCGGCGCGCACGTTGGCCCTTACTGCTACGTGGACGAAGGCGCCGTGATCGGCCGCAATGCCGTGCTGCACAGCTTCGTCGCGATTTATAGCGGCGCGCGCATCGGCGACGACTTCTTCGCGCACGCGCACGCCGTGGTGCGCGAAAACTGCCGCATCGGGGACCGCGTGATCCTGCAAAACGGCGTGGTCGTGGGCGGCGATGGCTTCGGCTTCGCCAGGCAGTCTGACGGCCGCTGGCACAAGATGCTGCAATCTGGGATCACCGTGATTGGCGACGACGTGGAGATTCAGTCCAATGCTTGCGTCGACCGTGCCACCGTCGGCGAGACCCGCATTGGCAAGGGCGCCAAGCTCGATGACCTCGTGCTTGTCGGGCACGGTAGCAGCGTGGGCGAAAACACGCTGCTCTGCGGGCAAGTCGGCCTTGCCGGGAGCACCAAGATTGGTAATAACTGCATGCTCGCGGGCCAGGTCGGCTGCTCGGGACACCTCAGCGTGAACGACGGCGCAATTGTTAGCGCGCAGAGCGGCGTTCACGGCGACGTGCCGCCCGGGGCACTCTATTCCGGTTATCCGGCCGTGGAGAACCGCGAGTGGCTCAAGCACAGCGCCGCCGTCCACCGCCTGCCGGAGCTGGCGAAAACCGTTCGCCAGCTCGAAGCCGAAATCGCCAAGCTCAAAGCGCAAGTCGGCACGTAGAGTTCGGGGGCCTTCGATGGTTTTTGAATGAAGGTGGCGCGCTCAAGGTACTGCTTTAACTCGGCAGCGACGCCTCGCTTTTCGTAACGACCGCGGGTTTCTGGTCGGGCGGCAAGGCGGCGGCGATGGCGGCGTGGACACGCTCGGCGAGTTCGTTGCGTCGGGCGATCGAATATTGCGACGAATCGATAGCGGGACAAAAGCGCACCACGACTTCGCCAGGAGTGATGCGATAGGACTTTTTGGGAATCACGCGATGCGCCCCGCTGCACGCCACGGGCACGACCGGCACGCCCGCCTTGATGGCAAGCACGAAAGCGCCGCGCCGGAACGGCAGCAGGCGGCCATCCGGGCTGCGCGTTCCCTCGGGATAAATTAAAAACGAGACGCCGTTCTTCATCTTCTCCGCTGCATCGTCGATGCTTGCGGCGGCTTGTCCGCGATTGTGGCGATCCACGGGCACGAAGTGCGCCAGCCGAAACGCAGTGCCCACGATGGGAATGGCGAAGAGCGACTTCTTGCCCAGAATGGCGATGCGGCGAGGAATCGCGCCGACGATTGCGGGTCCATCGGCGTTGCTGGTGTGATTGGCGGCAAAGAGAACGGTGCCGGGTGGAATATTTTCCAGGCCTTCGACACGCGTGCGCATTCCCGCGACGCGGCAGATCCATACGACGGCTGCGACTCCGGCGTTATACAGCGGTTCAACGTTGCCTGTGAGCACGACGTAGAGCACCAGTGGCGCGCCCACCACGATGGTGACGATCGCTAGAGAGATAGCAACGAACGCGGAGCGAATCATTTGGCCTGATGAAGCCGGCGTGGCGAAACCGACAGGGTTCTCCGCCGCGCGGAGTCATTCCGTTTAGGGGGTCGGACCTTTAGGTCCGACATGGAACGTGCACCATGCGGGCCTTTAGAGTCTGTGTGAAGACTCTGCACCCCGAGATTTAGATTACGAATTGAGTCATGAGATATCTGCTCTGTGTTTCTTTTTTCTGAATCGACGGTGGACGGGCGGCTAGCTGGCCCGCCAAATCCTCGTCAAGTTGTATGCGGTGGCCGCCAGCGCCAGATCGACCGCCACTTGCGACAACCCGCGACGAGCGAACCGCCGCATCCCTCTTTGTTGTTTCAGCACTCCGATCACCGGTTCCACCAGCGCTTTTCGTCGCTGATAAATTCTTCGGCACGCAATTTCCGCCGCATTCTGTGAATGCGCCTGCCGCAGCCGTCCGCCTCGATTCAACCAGCGCGCCAGGTTCGAGTCCGGCACATAGCCGTCGATCTGGCGCTCCTCCAGCGCCTTCAAATTCTCCAACGAGAAGAATCCACTGTCGGCACTGGCTCGTTGCGGTTTCTCTCCGCACTGTTGTTCCACCCTATCCACCATCGGCAGCAACGCCTCGTTATCGTTGGTGTCCTGCGTCACCTGTTGCGCCACGATCAGATGATCCTCGCTGACTGCCAGCGTCGCCGTATAGCCCAGCGTGAACCCGCCCCGCTCCCGCAGAAAGCGGCTGTCGGGATCGCTCCGCGACAGCTTCGGCAGCCCCGATTTGCGCAGCCGCCGCAGACGCTCCGGAATCTGTCCGTGTTGCTGTTCCAGCCGCGCGATCGCTTCTCGGCCCACTCCGCTGCCCGCGCCTTCATTCGGATCTTCCGCATCGCATTGCCGCTGCCAGCGGCGAATGTCTCGTCGGATGCGCGCCCGCGCGTTTCGCAGCGCCTGCTCGGTGTCGATCCGGTTTCGCGACGCGTTCGCCGCGATGCGCGTCGAATCGATGGCCACGTGTCCCAACTTTCCCAGCTTGGCCTGGCGGGCCAGTTCCACCACTTGCGTGAACACATCATTCAGCGCTCGCGCTTGTCGCCGGCGAAAGTCGTTCAGCGTCCAGTGATCCGGCGTGGCCCCCGCTGCCAAGTAGCGGAACGCCAAATCCTCGCGAATGCGTTGCTCCAGCCGCCGCGAACTGGTCATCCCCAGCGCGTAGGCATACAACCAAACCGAGACCAACATCTCCGGAGCGTAAGCAGGCCCGCCTTCTTCTCCATACTCACTCCGGAACACTTCCAGGTTTCAATTTCGTCACGATCCGGCGGATCAAAAAGCACAAGCGATCCGGTCCCAATACGTCCTTCACGCTCGGCGGCAGCAGATACGCCTGCTCCGGGTTGTAATCCAAGAATTTCGCCATCGCCTCTCCTCTCTCGTGCAGTATAAGAGAGGCGTCAAATCGAGTTCTCACACAGACTCTTTAGCCCTCGGTTGTCGTCGTCTCATATGTCGCGGCTGTGGATTCGCTGCGCTCACCATAAAAAGCCGCGACCCACAAAGCAAATTCCCCAGGGCCCCGCAACAACCGCGGGCACCCTGGGCTACAAGGCAGCGGAAATCGCGAAGCGGCGATTTCCGACGAAAACGTCGCGATGCTTCGCTCAGAATGACCCGTTCAAGAAGCGTTTCGGCGCCGGGCTAGGGCGCGGCGGGCTTGGGCAGCATGGGTTCGCCGAACTTGGCCGCGTCGAGCGGCACGTTGGGCTGCACGTCCGTCATCTCAAATTCGGAGCGCCCATCGGTCCAGGTAAGCGTCCAGTGGAAGGGCACCTTGACGCCGGCGAGGTCGCGATAATCCGAGTAGTCCATCTGCGAAGGATTGAAACCGAGCGGCGTCTCGGCAAACCGCGCCACCCGCACCAGCAAGCCCGATTTTGCGTCGAAGAATAACTTCACCCGCGTTCCTCCGGGCGCCGTCGCCTGGACGACTTGCACGAGATGGTCGTCAATGCTCGTGGGCGGGAAGCCAACGCGAAAATCGTGGAGATATTTCTTGATGCCGGCGGGGAAAAACATCTCCGCGTCCAGTTGCGCGCCGTCGAGTTCTCCTCCGGTCAGCGATTTCACCGGAAGGATGGTATTGGTCATGGCGATCCAGCCATTGTGGCCGTCGAAGGTGGTGATATTTTGCGCCTTCTCCGAACGATGCACGATCGTGGTGCTTTGCCCCGGGAATTTCGCAAAGACCTCTACAGGTACCTTACCCAGATCGGTGTCAAAGCCCGAGTAGGTCCCTTTGGCGGAAAGGCTGGTAATCGCGGCCAGTCGCTCTGCCCCGCCGAGCGCCTGAATATATTTGTCGAGAATCTGATCGGCGGTCGGTGACGGAATGGGCTCGTCCGGAACTTCAATGTCATTGGGATCTTTGTCGGGCACGGCGCCATTCTGCACCGCCAGACTTGGCGTCTCGGGAGGCTGCGTATCGCTGCGATGGCAGGTCCAGCAGGTAACTCTGTGCGCGCCGCCGAAGTTGGCCTGGTTGATGGCCTTCACCATGAGCATCATTTGGCGCGCCTTCTGCTTTTTCGGATTGTCCGCGGCGTAATCCCTGACCAGGCCTCGGCCGCCAGCCGAATGGCACTCCGTGCAGTTCACGCTCAACGACGCGGCGATGAAACCCATCGTGCCCAGGAACTGGTCCACCGGGATTCCTTTGAGCACCTGGACATTTTTGAAGAATTGGTCGGACATGAGCGGTTTCCCCGCCGAAGCAGCCGCGCCGTACGGCTGTGTCTGCCCGCCGGCGACTGCTGAGCCGCTCGGCGCCCCGGCTTGGCCGCGTGCCGCTGTCCCGGCCTGTCCGTGCGCTGTCGCCGCGCCCATTAGGCATGCGGCTGCCATTCCGACGGCAGCAACGATCCCCGCCATGAAGTGAACTTTCACGTTGACCTCCTGATCCCGCGCCCGCCCGCAACATACGCCGCGCCGCCCGCGAATGCAATGCGAGAGACGAACTGCAGATCGCTCGGCGCTGCGCTCCTCGTGGTGAACAGGCAAAAGCAGATCCCTCGGTCCGACTTTGTTGATGCGCGAAAGCTCCTGATGTCCATGACTTTCGCGCGAAGAGGCGGACTCGTGATGACAGCCGGGGAACATTTACCACGCAAAATTGCCGAATGACTTCACAAAGCTAATTAATTGGTGCGGGTGCGGGTTGACTTCGGGGGCGTGGATCGCGGATTGCCAGACGCGACTCCCACGATACGATTGAGCGTCGGAATTAATTCAGTTCCCGCGGCGGACTTAGGCACGAATCCGTGCGCCCACAACCGAGTACGCTCCGCGACTGCGGGAGCATCCTGAATAGTGAGGAAGACGATTTTAGTCGCGGGGGAGATTCGACGGATCTCGCGGGCAGCGGTGAGGCCGTCCATTACAGGCATGTTGATGTCGAGCAGAACGATGTCGGGCTTCAGCTCGATGACTTTGTCGATCGCCTCTTGGCCATCCTTGGCATCGCCACAGACTTGAAAAGAATGCCAATCCAGAAGCGAGCGAATGGTCGTCCGCGCGGCAAAATGGTCATCGACGATGAGGATTCGAGCTGGCAAATAAGCTCCGACTGCACCGGCCAGCCGCAGAGGGTTGGGGCTCCGTCGCGGGCACCTTATAGTCGGTGGGCGGGTTTGTCTGTACAATAAGGGAAAGCCTGTATGCGCAAAACCAGACTTTGAAAGTGCCGCCCTACCGAACTACAGATGGATGGAATTAGTCAGACCGCCTGGTTTTCCAGTGGGAGAATCCTGTTGATCGTTGACACCAGCTTCGTACCCGTTTGCGATTTCTCTATGAAATTACCGTCGCCGAAGAGGCGAGCGAGATGGGCGGCTTCTTCCTCCGTGTAGTGGCTGCTGATCAAGACGATTTTGGTCTGGGGCACGATCCGGCGCAATTCATAGACAGCGGCAATGCCGCTCATGCTTGGCATAACGATATCCATCACAACTACGTCGGGCTGGATTTCGCGTGCGCGTTCCAGTGCCGCGAGGCCATCATGCGCCTCGTAAACTTGCCAATGTGGCTGCTGGCCCAACAGAGAACGTAATGTGCGGCGGACCAACGCCTGGTCATCCACGACAAGGATCTTGGCTGGCATGGGCACAGTCGCCTCTGGCAAGGCGAGGGCCCGGAAGTCCCAGCGTTGCCTGCGTATAGATATGCTATGGGTCCTGTCTGCACAATACGGGACAGACCTTAGCACTCTAGAGCTAAGCAAAGCGCCTCCTATCCGGCTTCGATTTTCTTTGGCTTACCGCTCTGATGGTTGCTGGCGATGCAAGAATGCATCTTTTGCCGTCACGGCAAACTCATACATAAATTAGCGTAGAATCATTTGCGAGGAGGCAAGGGACACGACACATGACTGACGATCAGAGTGACTCGAAGTTTTCGCGGCGGGATTTTCTGGGGGTGAGTTCGGGCGCCCTAGCGGGTGCAAGCGCGCTGGCGGGCGCCGGGGTAAGTTCCGTGGCGAATATGTTCGCGCAAGACTCATCCACGAAACCCGCTTCCGGGCGCGACGCGAGCGAGCCCGGTCCCAAGAACGCCCCGCTCGATGCGCAGAATGCGGATTCGCGCAATCCGCCGCCGACCGATGCCGGCGGGGTGCAGACGTTCAAGTATCCGTTCTCGATCGCTCACAAGCGGCTGCATCAGGGCGGATGGTCGCGCGAAGTCACTGTGCGCGAGCTGGCCGTCTCCACAACCATGGCCGGCGTGGATATGCGGCTCACAGCGGGAGGCGTTCGCGAGCTGCATTGGCACACTGCCGCGGAGTGGGCCTATATGCTCTACGGCAGCGCACGCATTACGGCCATCGATAACGACGGCAGAAGCTTCGTTGCGGACGTGAAGGAAAGCGATTTGTGGTACTTCCCCACCGGGATACCGCACTCGATTCAGGGATTGAATCCGGACGGCGCGGAGTTCCTGCTCGTTTTCGACGACGGGAATTTTTCGGAGTATGCCACCGTTTTGCTGTCGGATTGGATGGCGCACACGCCCAAGGATGTGCTGGCCAAAAGTCTTGGCGTTCCGCAGAAGGGTTTCGACAAGCTGCCCCCAAGGGAGCTGTTTATCTTTCAGAGCGAAGTTCCGGGGCCGCTGGAAGCCGACCAGAAAGCTGCCGCGGGTACGCGAGGGCCCTCCAAAACCGATTTCGCGTTTCGCACGCTGCAGATGCCGGTCACGAACCGCACCAAAGGGGGCGAAGTGCGCGTGGTGGATTCGAGTCAGTTCAAGGTGTCGCAGAGGGTTGCGTCGGCCATCGTCACGGTCCATCCGGGAGGGATCCGCGAATTGCATTGGCATCAGAACGCGGACGAATGGCAATACTATTTCGCGGGGCAGGGCCGAATGACTGTGTTCGCCACCGGTGGACGCGCGCGCACCATGGATTTCCAGGCTGGTGACGTCGGCTACGTGCAGCAAACTTTGCCGCATTACATCGAGAATACCGGCAACACGGATTTGAAGTTCCTGGAAATGTTCCGCAGCAGTTTCTACCAGGACCTTTCGCTTTCCGAATGGCTGACGCACACGCCGCCGGAGCTCGTCATGGCGCACCTGAATATCGATAAGGCGACTCTGGACGCGATTCCGCGCGACGAGCCCGTGATTATGCCGCTATGAATGTGCTTAGTGCGGTCTGTGGAGAGATCCTTCGACTTCGCGTCGCGACCGAGAATCTCAAGACGAGGAGGGATTCCTCGGTCACCGCACGCAGGACTCGGGCGCGAACGCCGCGCGACGTTCTTAAGCGCCAAAGCTCCCCTTACCGGGGACTTTGGCGCAAAAGCCGTGACGGAATGACGGATGGGAGGCTGGTTCGGAAAGCTGCGCGGATAACTTCTTCAACGCCAACCGGAATCGCGAAGGTGTGATTGCCACGTCCAACAGGGCCCGACTCATCAAAAAAACGACCGCACGCTTGAAATCAACCCTTCGCTGGCGCCCTTCGAGACTCCCTTCAACCTCGGGGCAGGCAGGGCAAGCAGGGCGAGAGGTGCGGCACCCACTGAGCGCCTCGCGCAGCTTAAGGCGTGCCTGGAAATGCCAGACTATATAGGTCCGCTGGTCCGAGCGACGAAGCTCCAACAAGCCAGCCGTCGCCATCTTTTCGAATCCAAACGATTTGATACAAAAGCTGCGAGGCCGCTTTTGCGGAGAGCCCCCAACGCAGAAGGCGCAGCGCGAGCGCCGCGTCCGCCTGTGGGCGCGTTTGAAGATGTATGCAGCAGCCCGAATGGCTGACGTTGCGCGTAGCGCAATGCTCGACGAAGAGCTTGCCGGTGGTCGCAAATCCGTAGACGGTGACGGCCAACCGAACGTCGGATCTTTTTTCCGTTCTTTCCGGTCTTTCTTTTGACCTCTGCTCTGATGTTTGTTCGGACCCTTGTTCGCGCCGGCCTGTTTGTTGAGGATCCGCCTGTTGAGGATCGGTTCGTTGAGGCTGGGCCCCTTCGCCAGGGGAGATCGCGCGCGGAAAGCCGGAACGTTCTTCGTCTAGCAAGGCGAACCTCCTTTTCACACGGAGGGCGGGGTCAGAAAGTCTAGGGATTATAAGGTCTTATGGCACGAGCTGCACAGAAATTGTGCGGTCGGCGACCGACTAAGAAATGGCCTACCGATCATGCCATTTCTCGTGGACTTGGCCGCTGCCGCATCTGTGCTCGCTTTATTGTTCCTGCGGGTGTAGTGTCAGTAGTGAGGTAAACGTATGGACAGGGACTACGACATTTTTGAGAAATTGCCTAATGCTTCGATGCGCTGTCTAGTGCGCGTTCACGGGACGCTACATGTACGCACGGTTTTAGAAGCCCGCGGCAAGCAAACCAGCAACGAGTGCTTCGCGATGAATATCCGGACCAGGGAAATCTTCGCTCGGGTCAACGATAAGTCAGCGCGACGCGCAGAATTGGCAAAACAGGCGACAGGTCCGGGACCGGTAAGACCCCTTTAGTGACGCGGTTTTACAGCAAGAACTACCCACCAGCTAGTCCATGAATCCTGCGGACAGACCTTTCCTCTGAAGATCACTGGTTTCTTGCCTTAACCAGCTTAAGGCTCACTCTCCGCCAGCCCAGCCCATCGAGCCGTGCTCCAATCCGATGACAATGACGGCGGCACCCATGCCGGTCTCCTTCGCTGCGTCTACTGCGGCGTTGAGCGCAACGTGCAGCATGGCGCTTGTATTCGTTACGAAGTAGGTACCTGTCGGCAATTGATAAATGGCTATAGTCGAAGATTGGCCTTTGTTTCGACGGACCTCGCAAAACGTGCCATAACGCACAGTATTGGTTTTCGCAAAGCCCGATACTGCGGTCTACCCCTTCACACTCACAAGGAGATCAACGTGAAAAACGCACTGCTTTTGGCAGTCCTCGTGTGTTTGGGCGCATCTACGGCAGCTCAGGCCCAAATTTCACATTCCCAGGAAGAAAATCAGTTGCCGACATACGGCGTGAACGTAGTCAGCCGCACGACGCGTGCCGTGAAATATGAGCACCGCAGCGGCTCCACAAAGATAGATTTCCAAGGTACCGACCTGATGCCGGGTGCGTCCGGTGAGGCAAAGGTAGACAGCAAGCGCGGCGCTATGGAAGTCGAAGTCGAATTCGAGGGCCTCGATAAACCCACCTCGTTTGGCACTGAGTATCTCACCTACGTCATGTGGGCGATTTCCCCCGAAGGCCGGTCCGTAAACATGGGCGAAGTACTGGTGGGCGGTAACCATCGCAGCAAGCTGGACGCCACGACAGACCTGCAGACCTTTGCGCTGATCGTGACCGCGGAACCTTACTATGCGGTACGCCGCCCCAGCAACGTTGTGATCGCGGAAAATCTGATTCGGCCCGACACGGTGGGAACCAGCGAAGCCGTGGATGCGAAGTATGAACTCATCGATCGGGGCGGCTACATCCCCACCGGCTATCACTTTGACCCGGTTGTATTGAATTCCAAACTGCCGCTTGAATTCTTCGAAGCGCGCAATGCCGTGCGTATCGCCAAGTCGGCCGGGGCAGAGATCTATGCGGCCCCGAGCTACGACAAGGCCGTGAGCCAGATGAAGCGGGCCGATGAACTGGGAACGGCAAAGCACGTCGACAAAAAAGTGCTCATTTCCGCATCGCGCGAAGTGGTGCAGACGGCGGATGACTCACGAGAAATCGCCGTGAAGCGCATCGATGCGGACCACCGGAATGCCGACAAGAATTCACAGGCGGCAAAACTTGCGAATGCGGAAGCAGCCACCGGCGCGGCCAACCGTCGCAGCGTAAGGGCGGATCAAGCCACAGCCGAGGCGCAGCGACAACAACAGAATGCCGAGGCGGATTCGGATCGGAATCGCGCGGCCGCCGCCGACGCGAATCAAGCCACCGTGGAAGCTCAGCAAGGCCAAAGAAACGCGGAGGCGGAATCGGAGCGAAACCGGCTCGCGGCTGCGGACTCGGATGAGCAACGCAATCAAGCCGTGCAGGGTCGCGAAGCGCTGCGCGCCGAATTGCTGCAACAATTCAACGTCATTTTCACCACGCGCGATACCGCCCGCGGTCTCATCGTGAGCCTGTCGGACGTATTGTTCGACACCGGCAAGTCCACGCTTCGTCCGGCAGCGCGCGAGAAGCTCGCCAAGATATCGGGAATCGTTCTGGCCTACCCGACCCTTAGACTTGCCATCGAAGGCCACACCGACAGCGTAGGTAGCGATGCAACTGAACCAGCAGCTTTCTGAGGACCGAGCCGGTTCCGTCCGCGATTACCTCGCAAGCCAAAGTATTCCGGTGGCGTCCATGACGTCGCAGGGATTCGGCAAAATGCAACCCGTGGCGTCGAATGACACCGCGGAAGGACGCCAACAGAATCGCCGTGTGGAGCTGGTGGTCTCAGGCCAAGTGATCGGAACTGACGTCGGGACCTTATCCCTGGACACACCTTTCCCTGTCCGTCCGTAACATGTTTAGCGCAGAAGCGGCGGGCCCCAGCGGTTTCGTGGTAGCTGGGGCCTGCCATTAGCGGAGTCCACAGTTGCTCTTCTAGAAGGAAAGGCTGCCGACCGCGGATGGATTCATACCATGTGCATCGGTGATGCCCGTCACGGATCACTGGAGTGTTTTAGAAGGATACTCAAGCAGGGCCAGGGCAGGCATCAAGATATGCCGGTTACGATCGGTCTCTCAGAAAGCGTTGAGGTAGATATTGATGGGCTTTGCTGTGGCCACCGCACTACAAATTTATTACGTGCAAGAAATGCTGGCCGCTTTGATTCTCTTTGCCGTTCTGTTTAGCGTCGTCGCAGCAGTGTTGCTCATATTGTTCGTTTTGTATCGCGCCGCCGATGCGTTGCTGGAAGTTCTCGAGTTGAGTGCAAAACACGCGCTGCAACAGGCCCGCGCGTGGAGAACTCTTCCCTCTGAGCCACGGTCGGTTTTAGGAACTGCGGTTTCTGCTCACGTCGAACTGACCACCCCGCTTAGCTCCGGAGGGCTTGTGGAGGGCGTTTTTGTTCCAGCAAAGCGCACAGCCGAGTCCGGAGTCCCAGCGACACCCGTATCGATGGATTTCATCGCGTGATGTGAAGCATATCTGGAAGACCAGTGGTGGGCCTTCGGCAATCCATCAGCCTGGATTCAACGCATACAGCGACGGTAATTCGGCTGGGTCACGCCCGCCATCTATTAGCTGGCTGGCCCGCCGTTGGTACGTACATTTGTGACGTAAACGAGGTTAACTTTTGAACGTCGAATCGGGAATCTCCGTCATCACACCCCTGCCTATCTAGTAGGATAAATCAACGCTTTTCGTAGTCCGGTGGCCCCTGTGAAAACCGTACTTCCCTACGGACGGAAAGGCTCTAAAGGCGGCCGTGTGAAGAGATCCGGCGCTGCCTTACGCGGAGCTTCGTCCGCAATCCAGGTCGCCATCGGCGCCTTCGAACAATCCGCGATTGGAACGGCGCTCATTGAGTTGAACGGCAAGTGGATTCGAGTAAATCCTGCGTTGTGCCAGATCCTTGGATATTCAGAGCAAGAGCTGTTGGCCAAGAATTTCCAGAGCATAACGCATCCGGAAGATCTAGGGCCCGAGCTCAACCGTATCAGCCAAGTGCTAAGAGGCGAGATCCGTTCCTTTCAAATGGAGAAACGATACCTCCATCGGGAAGGGCATACGGTGCCGGCGCTGCTCAGCGTTTCGTTGGTCTGCGACAGCAAGGACAAGCCTCTTTTCTTGTGCTACCAGCTTCAGGACATCAGCGAGAGCAAGCAGGCGGAAGAAAAGCTTCGCGGCAGCGAGGACTCCTACCGCCGGCTGGTGGAACTTTCACCGGACGCCATATTGGTGCAACGCCGGGGCACGATCATTTATGCGAACGCCGCCTGCAGCGCATTGTTAGGCGCTCCATCCCCCGACGAACTGCTTGGCAAAGCGGTGCTGCAATTCGTACATCCCGACGATCGAGAAGCAGTCAAAAAGAGGATTGAGATTGTCCGGCAGGACCCAGGCGCGCCACCGCCACCACGCACCGAACGAAGATACATCGGGCTTGATGGCCGGGAGGTGCAGGTCGAAGTCGTGATCAACCGCATCACGTATCAGTCCGAACCAGCCACGGAAGCGATCCTTCGCGACATTTCGGAACGAAAGCAGGCGGAAGCGCAACTGCGTGAAGCGAATCAGAATTTGGCTGAGCGGGTGCAGGAACTAGACCGGCGTTCGAAGGAAATCAGCGTGTTGAGCGAAATGGGAAGCTGGCTGCAGTCGTGCCAGACGGCTGAAGAAGCCTATGCGGTAATTGGCAAGTCCGCGGAGCAATTATTCCCGGAATGGTCGGGTGCGCTGTACGTCATCAGCGCTTCCAGAAATGCGGTGGACGCAGTTGCCGATTGGGGCAAGCCCTCCGGGAGCGAGCGCGTATTCGGACCGGACGACTGCTGGGCGCTGAGGCGAGGCCAACCACACTGGTATGCCGTTGGCGGAAAATCGACGAATTGCCGACACATTAATCCGGCGCGAATCGTGAAAGCTCTTTGTGTGCCTTTGATGGCGCAGGGCGAGGCGCTTGGGATCTTGAGCTTGCAACTGCTGCCCGCACCAGGCCAGCAGGAATCCGTGCCCCTGCCTGCGGATGGAGCAGAACGGCGGCTGGCGGCCGTGCTCGCCGAGCACGTGTGCCTGGCGCTGGGCAATCTGAAGTTAAGAGAGACGCTTCGGAATCAGTCGATCCGTGACCCGCTCACGGGTCTATTTAATCGCCGTTACATGGAAGATTCGCTGGAACGGGAGCTCAGCCGGGCGAATCGCAACAAGAGTTCCGTGGCCATCATCATGATGGATCTTGACCGCTTCAAAATGTTTAACGATACGTTCGGGCATCAGGCGGGCGACGCGCTGCTGCGTGGCTTCGGAGATTTCCTCATCAAGAATACTCGCGGCCAGGACATTGCCTGCCGGTACGGCGGCGAGGAGTTTGCCGTGGTGCTCTCCGATACAACTTTGGCCGGCGCTCTCAAACGGGCCGACATCCTGCGGGAGGAAGTGAGACAACTGAAAGTACATTACGGAGGCCAACTCCTGGGAATGGTCAGCATATCGGTCGGCCTGGCTCTGTTTCCCGATCACGGGACCACCATCGCGGAGGTCCTGCGAGCGGCTGACCAGGCTCTCTATAGCGCGAAACGCGAGGGGCGCGATCGGGTCCGCGTGTGGTCTTCGGAAGTGAAGCAGATTGATCCTGAAGCTGTGCCGGAAACGCAAACGACTCCGCGATAATTTAGAACCTAATCGGCCAGGACCTCGCGATAAGGTCTGCGGCCTGGTCACTTTTCTTGCAGCGATTCGAGATAGTGAACGACGCTGTCAATTTCAACGGTAACGCGGCCCTTGGCATTTAACTCTGCAAATAGAGGTCCCCATATGGGCATTTCGGGGGTCCCATGGGCCGGCTTAGGCCCGTTCGTCAAGACGCGAGTGACATAATCGGCCGGAAACTTCCCTTTGTTGCGCTTGGCCAGAGTTGTTAAGTCGGGTGGCAGGACTTTGAGTTCGGAAGCGGCAGGGCCATTTCCTTTGGCATTCTTTCCGTGGCAGGCGGCACAATACCACTTGAAAATATCGGCGCCAGACATGGGAGGTCCTGGCTTGATCGACGCTTGGTCAACTTTTTGTTGTTGTGATTGCTGTGCAGGGCTAGCGCCGATGCCAACGCTCGGGGCAATCAGAACGATCAGCAAAACCGAAATTGAAACGAGCGACATTTTCACAAGAGCAGGATCATCGAACACGCACCGGACCACCTTCAGCCGAGGCACGCAGACCGCTGATCTCCTCAATGTGAACGCAATAGAAAACAGGAGACGGTGCGTCCGATTGGCCGCGGACGTTTGCAGCAACATAGCCGGTCTGCCACCACATCGAGTGCTTCTCCAGCAGAGACTGGGCCTTACCGCGTTCGCTCGCATAGGCAGGAGTATCGGGAAGCTCTTCGTATCGCCCAAGGACTATAACGCTGATCCAATTATCATTGCTGAGCACTTCGTCCGACTGAACACATACCCGGGGATTTGAACGCATCCAGTCAATTTTCTGACCGAGGGTAGCAAATCCGTAGAGGTGATCCGGTTCGTAGGCGAAGTAGATTGGGACGATATACGGCTGATTGTCGCGAGCACACCCCAACCTTCCAAAAGCCAGGCGACGCAGAGTGTCCCGGCACTCGCGATCTTGCATTTCGCTGATTCGCATCCACACACTCGATGCAAGCGTTCTATCAACGTTCAACTTATGTGATGAATCATGCTCTCAAATAGGCGCGCGCCCTCCTTGTTGCCCGACAATATGTTCCCGAGGCCAAATCCCGAGAAGTCAGGTGGATTCAATGGGTCATCGCAACACAGACTCAAGATCTGGCAAGAGGAGCCTCAAGAGCTACATTCGAGCTCGGGCTTTAATACACACGGAAAGCACTATCCTGTTTAGGTTTAATTGAGCACAGCTGGGGAAGATCATTTCCCTGCGAGAAGTGTTGTCCGAGCAGCCGATTAGCTGGTGTTGCATCGACCGGTTGAGCTGGCACAAGACGGAAACTGGCCTTCGGTCACTTACTGGAAATCCCGTCGAAACCGGTTCGCATCTCTGTTCTGTACTACAATCCTGAATACCCAGCATCGTTCGTATTCGTGTGCGCCAAAACATGGGGGAAGCAGCATGAAAACCTTTGAAGTGCGATTTCGCTATCAAGATCGAAATCAAGGAACCGTCGAATCGACGGTCAATGTGGAAGCGTCGAGTCTTCCCGGAGCGGTGGGCAAAGCTGCGCGTGAGTTTGTGAAAGGTTTGGACCGGAAACAGAGATTCGATATGAACAAGAATGGACTGGAAATAAGCGCCAAAGCTGTCGAGAAGGCCGCGGAGGCACAAGCAGGGGGGACACCCACATAAACCTATCTCGCTTGGAAGTCAGCAGGACTGCATGCCAAAGCTGACTCCGCACTTCCCCGCCAGGAGATCGCGCGGGTGAGGCACCTGAAGTCACTCGGTGAGGCACTCACCCGCGACGGTACCGTTTTGAAGCTGGCCCATCGCGAAGACGAGTACGTGATACTCGCCAACGGCAGAAGCCTGATGTCCAGCGGCATGTATGGTTCGGAGGAGGCGTTAGCCACGATCGGCTGTCGCCGGGCGCGGGCACTGGAGCGGCCCTGCGTGCTCATCGGCGGTCTCGGAATGGGCTTCACCCTGCGCGCGACACTGGATTTCCTGCCTGCAGATGCAACAGTTGTCGTCGCGGAATTAGTGCCCGAAGTGGTGGAGTGGAACCATGGCCCTCTGGGGCCGTTGGCGGGACACCCACTGAAGGACAAGCGCGTACGGATCGAGACGGGTGACGTGGCGGTCACACTGAGGTCGAGCCCCGGCAGGTTCGATGCCGTGCTACTGGATGTCGACAATGGCCCGGCCGCGCTTACGGCATCAGACAATGCGTGGCTCTATGACGACCAGGGAATAGCCGCCGCTCTCGATGCGCTCAAGAGGGAGGGGGTGTTGGCCGTCTGGTCTGCCCGAGAGGATCGAAAGTTTGAGAAGCGGCTGCGCCATGGCGGGTTCACGGTTCAGGTAGAGCGTGTGCGCGGCCGATTGAAAAAGGGCGGCCCTCACCACACGATCTTTCTGGGTCACAAAACTTAATTAGAAGTAGAATTACTCCAACTGCTCGCGCGTGTCAGGAGGCCCAATGCTCCGATCGAATCGGCCCATGCCACTGCCCCTCATCGTCATGGCGATGATGATTTGCGCCGTTCAGGCGGGCGCGCAAACGCTCGACCCTCCACTTACCGGCCTTTCTTATTGGGACGCGACGAATCAGGTTTTGTTCTCCCGCGAAGGATTCAGTTCTCCAGGCGTTGTCGTGCGTGGGTATGAGGGCACTCATCAATATAGTGCGGACATCGATATATCCAAGGACTTTCCGGGCGCTCGCGAAGTGTACATCGATAGTTTGACTGCCGGCCCGGAGGGCACGACCCTGATTGCGACCACATTGAACTTTGGGGATCGAGATGTTCGAGGGGCAGTCCTTACCTATGACTCTTCGGGACACTTACTGAAAACCTGGCTACCCCCGCAATACGCAGAGGTGATCGCCTACAGCAAGGACGATGATGCACTTTTCGTGCTCGGCGACCGTGATGCACCGGATGGTCCAAACGCACCCAACTACCCTCTGGTTGTCGAGTACGATCTCGAAGGCCGCGTGCTGAAAAGTATGCTTCCTGCCAGCACGCTGATGAATCGGGGCGATTCCTTTCGCCGAGGTGGCGAAATTGGAGAGCCCGCGCTCCGGGTCACGAAAAACCGTATCTATATTTACGCTTCTGCGGATGGCGCAGTGGTGATCTGCAACCGAGACGGAGAAGTGCTCAAACATCGAAGCATTAGCGACATCGTGGAAAAGATTTCAAGGGAAGACGGCCATCACCTTGTTCAGGTCCATGCTGTAGACTTCAGCGACGATGGTAACATCGTGCTGGAACTTCTCCTGGCCAATGACCGGGGATACGAACTTGGTGTTTTCCGCATCAGTGTCAACACTGGCGAAGCCGTCTCAGTCCATAAGGCTTTCAACGGCACAGGTCTCTTCTTCGTCGGGGTCGAGGACAGTCAGTACCTCTATACCTGGTTCGGCCGCGACCTCTACGTCCAAGTAGATGATGCCCTGGAGCCAGTACCTCTCAGTGCGGCTATGGAGAAGCCCGCCGCGTCAACTGACTAATTTCTGCCAAGTCCTTCCATGAGAAGGCCGGTGTCTGTCAAGAATGTTTTTTCTGTTCCTTGGTTCTGGTTCGTCACTATCCGTCACATGAGATAGCAGACCGCCTAGATCGAGCTGCGATCAAGATTCATGAGGCGAGGGATAATCGCCGGTTGCACGAGGGCGCAGACCATTGGCGTCCCTGAATAAGCGAAATTACTTTGCACTGAAAGGGGCATGGAGATGCGTGTTTCAGGGTTAGTGAGATTCTCGCTGGCCGCGCTGATCGTTGTCTGCGGTGTCCTGTACGGAACGAACATTCGCGCGCAGCAGCGGGGAGGCACCGCGCAGACGGACAAAGTTCAGCCGGTCAACAGCGGCGCCAATCCCTATCGCGTCATCCGGGATTGGGCACAACTGAGTCGAGGGAAGGCCGTGGGGCGGCTCCAACGGCGTGGCCATCGACCGCGACGGCAAGTCCGTGTGGGCGACCGACCGCTGCTCGCCCGGGACAACGCCGGGCTGCCTCGGCACCAAAGCGAACCCGGTCCACCATTTCGACGAGTCCGGGAAGGAGATCAGGAGCTTTGGCGGCGGGCATGTTCGTGTGGCCGCATGGCATCCATGTCGATCGAGAGGGCAATGTGTGGGTGACCGACGCGCGAGCCCCGAGCGCCGACGACCTCAAGAAGTTTCCCGGAGAAGCAAAACAAGGGAAGCGTGGTCGTCAAGTTCAGCCCCGAAGGCAAGGTCCTGATGACGCTGGGGAAGCCGGGCGTGAGGGGAAATCCTCCCGAAGCCCTGACCGACCCGACGGATGTGGTGACCGACCCGGGCAATGGCGACGTCTACGTTGCCGAGAGCCATACGGACGTGGCGAGATCCCAATCTCGTCGGGCGCATCTCGGTGTTCGACAAGACACGGGAAGTTTCTCAGAGTCGATCGGCAAAACAGGAACCGGGCCGGGCGAGTTCCGGACGCCGCACGCGCTCGAGTTCGATTCGCAAGGGCCGGCTGATCGTTGCCGATCGCCACAACCATCGCATTCAAGATCCTGACGAAGGCAGGGGAAGTTTATCCTCGAATACGACGACTTCGGCCGCACCAGCGGGCTGGCCATCGACAAGAACGACGTGATCTACACGGCCGACTCGGAGTCGACCGAAAAGGTTCACCCGGGCTGGCAGAGGGGAATCCGGATCGGGAGCCTCAAAGACGGGAAAGTGACGATGTTCATTCCGCGCCCACATACGCCGAATTCTCCCGACGGCGCCATGGGGGAAGGCATCGCCATCGACGCCGCAGGCAACATCTATACACGCGGAAGCACAACTGAGGGGCGTGACGAAATACGTCAAGAAGTAGGACCTTCATCAGGCCGCGTGACGCCTCTTCGCCTCCGATGCCGGCTCAGAAGCGGGGAGAAAGACGCGCAAATGCGTGAAGCGCATCGCGTAAGGCTGATTGTTCGTTAAGATCCGGCTGCTGTGGATCACTCAGCCGGTCGGTAAGCGTTCTCTCCGCAATCTCAATTTTTTCGGGCAGACGCTCGGGACGCAATTCCATAAATGCATCGACGACTGCTTGCTGCCAAGCGTATTTCAGGGTGGTATCCATCGCCGGCCTCCCAGTGCGCAATGTGTCTGCTCAAGAGACCGTCGTGCAAGGGGCACGGCGGAGGGTTGTGTTCCGACAGTGGGGGTATTATACGTCCAAGTACTTAATTAATTCTTAGATGTTTTTCGGATCAGACGAGTTGTCCTGATAAGCCGGGTGTCCAAAATGTATGTGGGCCGGATCTCAGTTTCCATTTTCCGAGCTTACTGATGTGCGTGAGCCAGTGGCGCCTGGGAAAAGTTAAGGGCGCAATAGCCGTTAAGCATATTGCGCCCTTTAAATAGAACCGTAAGTTATTACAGGCTTCCGGATCAATCTGGCGACCCAATCGCCTTGCGGCTAAATCGCGTCCTCCAAACTGATGCCTGCCACCTGCCAGCTTCTCGATTCGGCCCAGTGCCCACAAAAGCCGTGAGGCTTTGCAAACTCTGAACCAAACCGCGAAGCCCGAAACTCTGCGATGCAGCCACTGCCACAATGACCGTTAGGCTATTGCGGCCGTTCAACTCCACCGGGAGTTCGCTGAGCTACGCAGATTCAACGTTAAGCGCAATCGCCCTTAGGCTTTGGCGCTGTTTGCGCCGAATCGCGAAGTCTCAGAACTTCCCGGTTCATTCAGGATCGCGAATACTGTTAAGTAATCGCGACATCTGAAGTGAACCGTTAAGTCTTTGCTTCCGGTTCAATCTGAGGCGCAAGATAAATCTCTGCTTACGCGGCGTCAATAAAATTCTCGCTAATCCTCGCAAGAACCCTGTGCAAAGCTGTGGATGACCGTTGAAAACAATAGCGTCGCGTGGAAAACCAGTCGCTCGCGGGCGCAGTAAAGAAGTGCTCTATCGCTTGTGCTTTCGAGCAGATGAGCCAGTAATTCTCATCGAAAACGCCTGGGATTGCGCCAAATAGTGTTCAAGTGGTCGGCGACAATACCCAATAAAAAGGCATGATCCGGAGGAGTCTTGTTTTGGATGCCTTTCCGTGCCAGCCACAATTAGGATCCGTGCAGGAGAGTTGCTCATCTCCAAACATTTTCATGGCCTGGACGTCCGAAAGCGATGCCGCAGAGCATTTCCGCTGAAAGTTGATGTCGTGGCCGCCTTTGGGGCATTCGAACACGATTCTATATGCTTTGCTCATACTCCATAGTACCAGATTATGCGATTGCTCCTGATGATTGAATCGCGGCAATTTGCTCCAGGCGCCAACAGGATCGCTCGTAATCGGTACGTGGCGGGGTCTCCAACCGCTGGGTAGGACAGCGGTCCCAAAGTGGGAGCGATTGAGGTCCACTGTAGAAGGCCTTGAGTCGATGGCAGGACGCCATTTAATGGCGCTTATTAGTGACACTTATCGTCATTCGCCGTTAGGCTGGTCTTGCAAGTAATTGATCGCAAGAAATTTATGCACCCTCCTAATGTACTGAGGACTTGAGGGCCTCCGGGCGCGTGTGACTAATACGCCAGCCCTTTGACAAACGATGGTTACGCACGTGCGCATAAATAAGGCGAGGTGCTACATGCGCACTAAACAAAAAGGCTTCTCGTTAATTGAGCTTTTGATCGTGGTGGCGATCATTCTGATTATTGCCGCCATCGCCATCCCGAACCTGTTGCGGGCGAAGATCGCCGCCAATCAGGCTTCGGCGGTGGGCTCGCTGCGTACGTTGAATACAGCGTGCATCGCGTTCTCCACCAGCTACGGCTCATTCCCGGCGGCGCTCAGCAATTTGGGCCCGGTCGGATCGGGCGGCACGGCCAGTTCCACGTCAGCAGACTTGATTGACTCGGTCCTTTCGGCCGGCACCAAGAGCGGCTACACGTTCGCTTTCGGTGCGGGCGCGAGCAACCAGTCTTACACGATAACGGCTACGCCCATCACTGCGGCCACCACCGGACAGAACATGTACTTCACCGATCAGTCCGGCGTGATCCGCGTGAACACCACCGGTTCGGGTGCGAACGCAAGCAGCACGCCGATCGGATAAGTTTTCCCTCGGCTCAAGGGCAAGAAGGAGAGGAGTTCGACTCCTCTCCCTTTGCTTTTTCTTATTCATCTTGTCGGCAAGAATCCGGCCTTCACGGCCGCGAAGTCTCTTCTCGGAATATGGGGACCACCCGAAAGCCAGTATTCAAGAATGCAACGACTGGCATTCCGCCCTGTCAGGATGGTGGGCCAGTTTTGCTTGAGGCGCGTTTTCGAGTTCGGCTCTGGCTACAAACAGGTTGGCTAAGCGTTCGAGGGTGTTGAGGGCTTCTGGAACGGCGGCAAGTATGGCATTTCTTACGTGGCTGCAGACTACCCAATATGCTGCCTGCAATTCCTCGGGAAGATCGGCGCTTACTCCCCAATTTGCACGCTCGCCAATGGCAAATGCGATTCTTTGCGACTGCAGGACAGTAATTTGCGACTCGAGACCGCGGGTCAATGATTCTTGCAGTATGCCGAGCTGCTCTATGGCGACATCCTTTGCCGCGTCATCCATTGTGCCGGTATCGATGATTTCGAGCATCGCGTTTTCGAGCGGCCTATTGATGACTTCTACGGCGCTGATTTTTGCGTTCGATGCTGAAAGCAAAGCCTCTAGTTTGAGTGTGTATTCACTGATTTTGCGGTGGACTATAGCCAGTTGTCCGCCGGCGGCTTCGGCTGCCTCAATGCGAGACTTGCCCTGTTGCAGCGCAGCCCTGTAGAGGCCGTAGTCTCCGCTCGCCAGATTCCAAATAGTTTCGTCGACCAGAGCCTTCGCAGAATTTCCATAAACATAAGTAAGATCGCGGACCGGGGCGGCCATAACTGGATCCGTTGTTGCGCGTGCAGGCTCCGCAGCCGTCCGGCTGGCAAGGATCTCCGCACGGGCAGAACCTTTTGGTTTTGCATCCGCAACTTCTGCAGGTTTGAGTCGGTCCTCGGCTTTCGTTTGATTGCTGGCAGCCGTGGCTTGAGCTGCGGTCGGACGGACGGCCACGCGATTTGTGCTCAAGCGTCCGACCTCTGTGGCGTGACTTTCACAAAGGTAGATCGGCTCTACCCCGTCACCTTCCTTATAGATCGTGATGAGCGGCGTTCCGTAATCGCAGCCGAGCTGATATTGTGAAGAAAGACGCTTCGCAGGCTTTCCGGGTGTCAGCTGCCACTCGGCCCGATGTGTGCAATGGAGCTTCGGCACGGAATAAGTGTAGCCAAGGTCGTGATCCGTGGAATTCCCAATCTTGAGTTAGTGTCACCGAAACTTTAAACCTCTCGTTTGGCACTGCTTTCGCCGACCATCGCGGGTTCATTGTTCGTCGGGCAAAACCGCCAAAGTGAGTGTATTCACCGTGGCGGGATCGTCGCGAAGCTTGATGTAGAGCAGCGTGCCGTTCGGCCGCGGACGTCACAAGCTAGGCGTCGGTGCGGGCGCCGTGCTGCGAATGGCGCTCGGCGACGAGCGTCTTCAGCATGGAGAGCAGGCTCGAGCCGGCATCGGTTTTGGTCAAACAGCCGCGCGCGCCGGCCTTGAGCGCCTCGCGCAGGACTTGTTCGGATTCGTCCACGGTAAAAATCAGCACGTCGGTATCGGGATGCGCTTTGAGGATCGAGCGCGTGGCCTGCAAGCCGTCGATACCTGGCAGACGCAAGTCCATGATGACGATATCCGGTGTGGACCGGTCGGCTTCGCGAATGGCGTCTTCGCCGGTCGCCGCTTGGCCGCAGATTTCGAAGCCATCCACTCCTTGCAGGAGGCTGGCCAAGCCTTGGCGCACGATTTCGTGGTCGTCCACAAGGAGCAGGCGCGCCTTGGCCTTCGCTGCCGTATCTGCAACCTTTGGGCGGTCGGCCAGCGGAAGCGTAGCGCGTACAGTGGTTCCCGCCGCAGTGGATGCGATTTTCAGGCTCCCGCCCAGCTCATACAATCTTTCGCGCATGCCCTTGATGCCGAAACCCTCGGTGAATTCGTGCGCGGAGCCTTTGCCCTGATCGATGATCTCGAGCGTCAGCTTCTCATTGGCGATTTGCATGCGGACGGTGGCCGTCCGGCTATGCGCATGCTTATGAATGTTCGTCAGACATTCCTGCACCACGCGGAAAAGGGAAATCTCCGTCTCCCCGGGTAAGCGGCCCAGATCCGCGGGCGCTTCCAGATGCGTGTCAATGCCGGTGTGCTGCGAAAATCCGCCCAGGCACCATTGCACCGCGGCCGCCAACCCCACTTCGGTAAGCAGTGGCGGATGCAACAAGTAAGACATGGTGCGGATATCGCTGGTGCAGCGGCGCGCCAGAGCTTCGGCTTCGCGCAACGCGGCGCGGCTTTGTTCGCTCAAGACGGCGGAATCGCGTTCCACGACGGCCAGGTTCATCAAGACGCTGCTCATCACCGGGCCGGTCATATCGTGGAGCTCGCGGGAGATTTTGCGGCGCTCTTCGTCCTGCATGCGCATGAGCTTGACGGAAAGCTCGCGCTGCGCCTCATCGGCGCGCATGCGTTCGGTGAAGTCGCGCGTTATTTTGGCGAAGCCCACGAGCGCCCCGCGATGATCTCGCAGTGCCATGATCACCACGTTGGCCCAGAAGCGCGAGCCGTCTTTGCGCAGGCGCCAGCCTTCCTCTTCGTACGTTCCCTCGCTCGCGGCGATCTCTAGTTCACGCTGCGGCTTGCCGGCGTGCGCGTCTTCCTCGAGGTAGAAACAGGAGAAATGCTTGCCAATGATTTCCGGCGCGCGGTAGCCCTTGATGCGCTCGGCCCCATGATTCCAACTGGTGACCATCCCGTGCGGGTCGAGCATGAAAATGGCGTAGTCCTTCACGGCGTCGATCAGCAGCCGGAAGTATTGCTCGACGTTGATGCTGGGAGGATGTTCGGCGGGTGGGGAACCTGGGTTGGATTCCGTTCGTGACGTTTTGTCGTCTATGAACAATCATCCATCTCCACCCTCCGGAATTCGGCCGTTCGCGGAGGATTGTTTACGGACTTAGTTTAGTAGGTGTTACCGCAAAACCGGCATAGCGTATTCAATCGCGCCGCCTGCAAGCCATCAGGCGAATCCTGTACGCCGCAGCGGCTTCAGCCCGGCAGGTTTGCTATGGGACTAGCATTCGAGGCAAGCTGGCAGTTCGCGCAAAGACCCAACCTAAACCCGTTCGATGCTCGACCTGTCTTATATGGAAGGCTATCCGGCTTTGCGAGTCGGCAGGAGTTCGACGAAGTCGACGCGCCAAGGCTGATGGCGAACATCGACCCGCGCGACCGTCACGGGAAGATTGAACCGCCGAGGGCCTGCGCTGCCCGGGTTGACGTAGAGCACGCCGTCCTTTTTCTCGAGCAGCGGCTTATGCGAATGGCCGCTCACGACCATGGCGAATCCGGCAGCCCCGGGCTTCAGGTCCAACACCCTCAAATCGTGCAGGACATAAATCGAAGAGGAGCCCGCTTCCGCCATTGCCGTCTCGGGCAGGCCGGCACACCAGGGGTCCGTATCCACGTTGCCCTTCACCGCAACAACGGGTGCTAGTCGCTGCAATTCTTCCAGAATCTCGGGGGCGCCTACGTCACCCGCGTGGATGATCAGGCCCGAACCCTCGAGAGCGCGCAGGGCCTCCGGCCGAAGCAGCCCGTGCGTATCGGATATGAGACCGATGATCTGGATGGTTCGCATCGCCGTTCGTTATAAATGTAACCTTTCGTCAATAATCCGATAATTCCGCGCAGCGCCTGACCGTAATACTTCCCGGCAGTAGACGTGCTCCGACATGAGTGTCCGCCCCTGGGGATAACCCTGTTCAATTTTGTACAGACGTGCCTGCAACTCTTTCAGCAAACTACGCCCTTCGTCCGACAGCGAAATCGTGGCGAAGGGTCCTTGGACTCGTAGCTTATTGCGCAAAAAATCCATTTCGGATAGCTGAGTGAAGTCTCGAGACGCACAAACGATCATTGCCGGAAATGCCTTTCTGAGCCTCGTGCCCAGCAAAAAGACCGTGAAATACCGTCCGGACGAGGTGATCTTTTCCCAAGGCGCTGCCTGCACGGAAGTGAACTATATCGAGGAAGGCCTGGTGAAACTGACTACGGTTTCCACTCGAGGCCGCGGCGCCGTACTTGGAATTCTGGGCCACGGGGACTTCCTTGGTGAAGATTGCCTGAGTGGCGAGACGCACCACCAGACGTCCGCAGTGGCGCTCGTTCCCAGTTGCATCGCGGTCATCAAGCCCCGGACGATGCTGCGGCTGATCGAGCAAGATCGTTCTGTTGCCGCGCATCTGATCGAGTTTTTGTTGCACCGCAATCGGCGCATCGAGGAAGATTTGATCGACCGCGTCTTCAACTCCAGCGAGAAACGCCTGGCGCGCACGCTGCTTTTGCTCAGTGAGCACGGCAGGCGAACCGGCAGCCCTTACATTCTCGAACGCGTCAGTCAGGACACGCTGGCCGATATGGTCGGCACCACGCGCTCGCGCGTGAATTTCTTCATGAACAAATTCCGCAAGCTGGGCTTCATCCGTTATAACGGCGGGCTGAAGGTTTATAGTTCGCTGCAAAGCCTCCTGCAAGATTGATTTGGCCCACAGATATCAGAGTTTGGTTGCCCTTAGATTAGACGCGACAATTCTGTATGTTTTGGGGATTGCCGATTCCCGGGCACACGAATAAGTGAAGCGCTTTCGGCGCGTTAAACAGTAACCGCCTGCGCAGCGGCATAAGCGTCACGTGTTATGGGGCTTGCGCCTACCCTTCCAAAATTACGCAACTTACACAGACTAACTCACCAGACCTAAGGTTCTTGTGACAGTCGGATTGGTCCGCAACGCAATCCTTAGAAGTGGAGGAAAGTGATGACGGAATTGGACCGTCGTCGAAGCGACGAACCCGCAAAACACAGGTCCTGCAGGGCTCTCGCCGCTAACGAAGTGGAGGCAAATGGCAACGTTGACACCGATGGAACGAATCAGTCCGCACCAGCCGGACGATTTGTTTCCGATTTTGAGCCGCGCGGGGAGGCGAACCACGTACGAGGCAGGCGCCCGTATTTGCTCGCAGGGCGACGCCTGCGCCGGCATTCATTACATTCAACAAGGGCTGGTCAAACTTACAACGGTTTCCAAACGTGGCCGCATGGCCATTATGGGATTTCTTTGGCAGGGCGATTTTTTTGGCGAATCGTGCCTGGCCGGCCGGACGCGCCGCCAATTCTCTGCCGAGGCGCTGACGCGAACCTCGGTAATCTTTATCAAAACACGCACCATGAAGCGGCTGATCGAGGAACAGCCGGCCGTGGCAGCCCAGTTCGTCAAGCATCTGCTCGAACGTAACCGGCATATCGAAGAAGATTTGCTGGGCCACATTTTTGATTCCAGCGAACAACGGCTGGCCCGCGCCCTGCTTTGGCTTTGGCAGCATGGCCAACGGGGTAAGACACCATCCATCCTGGAAAAAATCGATCAGGACACATTGGCCGCGATTGTCGGCACCACGCGGCCGCGAGTGAATTTCTTCATGAATAAGTTTCGGAAGATGGGCTGGATACATTATGCCGAAGGCCCTGGAGTCACCGTGAACGCTTCGCTCGAGTCTTTTCTGGTGAACGATCCAGCGGAACCTAGCTGAACCGCGCGAGCCACTCGCCGGAAGTGCAGCGGGCAGCACAAAAAGCGCGACATCAAACTGACGCTCCCAGCCGCGTGTGCTAATCTTCGACATCAGGGGCCTCACGCCGGAATGCTGGCGCGGATGATTGTGCCGCTATGCGACGACTCAACGTGGAGCTCTCCGCCGAACTCCGCCAGGCGCTCTCGCATTCCCGCAAGCCCAACGCCGGAGGCCATACCCGCATCGAAATTCTCAATCACGCCAGCCGGAAGCCCGCGACCGTTATCCTGAATCGTTAGTACTACTTCGTGATCCCGGCGAGCCAGCCATACGTCCACCGCAGTGGCCTGCGAATGACGATGGACGTTCGTCAGACTTTCTTGCAAGACGCGGAAGAGCATCAATTCCGCTTCTTTGGAAGGCACCTTCAAGTCGTCAGGAAAATTCGTCTTGGCTTCAATTCCGCTGCGACGCGCGAATTGCTGGACATAGTTTTGCGCCGCAGGCACAAAGCCCACCACGTCGAGGAGTGGCGGGTGCAGCAACTGCGAAATCGTGCGCACCTCTTGCGCCGTGTGGCGCACCATTTCGCAGCTTTCGACCAGTAATGAGTTGCTCTCCCCGTGTTTCGCTGCCAGTTGTTCCAGATTCATCTGTAATCCGGCCAGGGACTGACCTATGCTGTCGTGCAATTCCCTGCCGAGTTTTCTCCTCTCGGCGTCCTGCAAGCCGATAATCCGTGCGCTTAGCGCCCGATAAGAGTCCGCGCTTTCGCGGATATGTTCGGTGGCAACGCGGCTCGATCGAACGTCTTCGCGCAACAGGTGCATGTTCGTGAATAGAAGCAGCAGACAAGCGCCCACGGCAAACGCTAGAACCGCGATATTGCGGCGGAACTGGCGGTCCCATGCCGCCTCTCGTGTCCCCAGGATCTGCGTCTCAAGCGTACTGATATCGCCAATAATCCGGTTCATCCTCGCTTCGGCCTCCAAGTTCGCTCTCAGGCCTGTGGCCGCGGAGGCTTCGATATCGCGCATGTGCTGTTCGAAGAGTGGCTCGAGTTGCTCCAACCGCTCCTGCTGCGGGGGATTGTCGCGTGTGACTTCTTTTAGGCGCGCAAGCGATTGCCGCACCGCCTGGCTCGCCGATTTCAAAGCCGCGCGACCCTCTGCCGATCCGGCGGCGGTTGCCGTCTCATATTCGTGCAACAGCGCACGATTGAGCTGGAGATCAGCCAGTTCGGATTTCACTTGATAAGTGTGCCCAAGCCAGTCGCGGCTATCGGCCATTCCCTTCATGGTCGCGGATCCGGCGACGACAATGATTGCGATTAGAGCGGCGCCAACGTACGGAAAGAGTTTACGAAAACGAGATGTCGGGTTGGTCAGTCCGATGCGAGCGGGCGAAGCGGTTAGAGAACCGTCCGCCAGAGAGGCACCGATGTTTGTCTTCGTCATCGACGTCGCCTCTCGTACAGTCAAAATCAGCTTAACACGGCCACTGTAGAGCGAAATCCGTACGTGTGCTTAGAAGCCGAAGTTATTTGATGGCAGAAACTCAGGCGAAGGTGCTTTATTTCGAAAAGGGGTGATCTAACGAATCGCACCCACCTCAGGGTGGGTCAAGTTCCACCTCGATAGACATTGTGCCCGCATGTTCGTTATAACACTTTGCGGGGTGCGGTCATCCAAGCAGGCCGGGACTGAGGGCAGCGCGAGGGAAGACTTCCTCGCCGGGGTGATGTTGGAAGTAACGACACGCTCGCACGGTTTCCTCATATCGATTTGGGTATCCGAAACACAATTTCGCACAGTACCAACGTGCGAAGAAGGGGGAAAAGCAGTGGCTTCCGCGGCTAAATTCCGAATTGACGTTGCCATTCACGATCTCCTGATGAACTCCAATCCCCAGGGACCAGCTCCCGCCCTCGTGAAGGGGCTCGAGCTTCCCGAACCCGTTTTTCCTCAATATCCACAAAAGTTGCGTGATCCCGGGCCGGAAACACCGCCGGAGGGCCGCCACTGGAACGCTCCGGAAATTTATCGCAAGATGCGCGGCTGGCTGTTTCCCTACATTCGCTCGCGCGTTATGCCCGGCGATTTCCATCCGATCACGGCTTATCTTTTCCTCGAATATAAATGCAATGTCGACTGCTGGTATTGCTGGGCCTTCAATAACAAAGTAAAAGGCATGACCGAAGACGTGGCGCGCCGCTCGATAGACTGGCTCCACGATCATGGCTGTCGCGTGCTCGCGCTGATGGGCGGCGAACCTCTGCTGCGCCCGCAGTTCGCGCACAAGGTGGTCAATTACGCCGCGAAGAAAGGTTTCTGGATTTATATCGGCACGAATGGCCGCCTGTTGCGCCCCGAAGTAGCCGATCGGCTCGCCGATGCCGGTACCGCCATCTTCAATTTCGCGCTGGACTCGTGGAACTTGCAGCCCAGCCTGCCAAAGGCCGTCGAACCCGCGCGCAAGAATCTCGATTATCTGCTGCGCAAACAGTACGTCTACGGCTACATGGTGTTTTTCAATCTGAACATCTGCCGCAACAACCTCGATGACGTGCGCAAGATCACCGAATTCGCGCACGAGAATCGCGTCGCCACCGATTACCACATCAATGAGACGCCCATGCTCGAGCAGGACGAGCACTTCAAGCATCTCGACGAGAACCCGACCTATATTCGCCCGCAGGATTGGCGCGAAGTCGACGGCCTGATCGACTGGCTGATCGACCGTAATAAGGCAGGCTATCAAATGGTTAATTCAGTGCGCCGCCTGCAGGAGATGAAGGCGTTCATGCGTATGTCTTCGGGCCTGGACTTAAGAAAATACGGCTGGAATGGCAATGGCACAGGGACGAACGGTGAAATGTCCAAGATGCTTGCGTCCATGCCCGGCATCGTGCAAGGTCCCGAGGGGGACATGCAGTTCAGCGAATGGAGCTGCCGCGCAGGCCAGAACAACGTCATCATCCGCACCGACGGCACCGTCGCGCCGTGCTTCCCGATGTATCCGGCGACCTACGACTGGGGCAATATCGATAAATTTAATTTCGACCGCAAGCAGCTGGACCATATGAAAGAGACATGCCAGCGCCACTGCTTCTCTACGCTCAACCACAATTTGGCGTATTGCTATAACGATGCGCGCGTAATCAAGTTCCTGTGGAACCTGACGGTCACCCACCGCTTCCGCGGCGGCCACGCGCACAGCTTTGAGGATTAACGCCAAGGCTGGACTACACGTACTTGCTCGGGTCGTCACAAAAGCCTCAGGCCGTTCCGCCGCGAAAGCATCGGCGGGGCGGCCTGAGCCGCAAACGCTTCTCTTGCGCGTAATTCCTATTAACCTGCTGCGCACGAACCCTTGATCACGACTGTGGCCGCAGTACGATATTTCCCATGCGGAAACGTATAGCCGGATTCGGTTTGGGCTGGTCTGGGCGGGGTTGCATCGCGATCTCCTTGAGTCTGTTGCTGAGTTTTGCTGCTCGAGCGCAACAGAAGCCGGGAGTCCCGCAGCGTGCAGTGCCCGCAGCGCACCAATCGGTCACTCAGGATCTCTCCTACGGAGGCAGCCTCGTCGTCAGTGTCGCGCCTAATCTGCCAAAGTTCACGTTCAGGATCATTCCCGACGTGCAGGGCAACGATCAATTTGGTAACGCACAATCGATCGTTCGCGATATTGAGGTCTTTTCCGGAGATTCCGAGGTGCCGGTGCAGCACCTCACAGGCTGCGAGTGGGCCGGGATGGAACCTCCTCCGCGCGGCGAAGATTGGTTCCGCGCCGTGGATTTCAATTTCGATGGCTATCAGGATATTTACGTCCTCACGGATTGGGGCGCTACGGGAAATAACCAGGGCTGCATCTGGCTTTACAATCCCGCGACCAAGCTTTTCTACTACAGCCCCGAATTCAGCGAGCTTGGCACGTTCACGCTCGACCGGGCGAACAAAACGATCGTCACCTGGTCAAACGGCAGCATGGCAGGCGGCGTCCACTCCGCACAGAAATACAAAATCGTGAACGATCGCCCGGTGCAGGTCTATTCCGAAAAGCAGGATTGGGATCGGGACAAAAAGCAATTTCACTGCGTTGTGACGGAGCTGCGCGGGAACGCGATGGTGACCACCCACGATGAGTGGGGAAGAAACAAAGATAACCCGGGCCCCGCGCCCTGCGAACATCAAAGCAGAATCTTTTAGCGCCGCCTTTGCCGACTTATTCGCCTTTGGTTACAGGCAAGCCGGGGTTGACCCAATTGGCGCCGAAATTGTCCGCGATATGCACGACCTTCACGTTGGTGAAGCCCATGGCATGCAGCTCGTCATAGGCGGGCTTGGCGTTAGGGCATTTGTCCCACGGACAGCAGCCGCAATAGAGAACGATGAGCTGTTTATGCTGCAATGAGGAAACCCGCTTGCGCAGAAGTTCCAGCCCTTCGGGTTTTGATCCCGGGCCAGCATAATCGGAGCCCGGAATCTTCGCCTGATCGTAAAAATTCTTGAAGCCCACGTGCAGCACCACGGGCTTTTCGCCTTTCGACGCCTGTAGCAATTTCGCCAGCGCGTCGGGCTCAATCTGCACGGCGCTCGCAAGCTCCGCCGCTTTTCCGGCGTCCGGGGCCGGCGCTGCTGTTGCGGGCTTTGCCGCCTTCGCGCTGGGCGTTCGCAGACCGAACGCCATGCACGCCAGAAGCGCGCCTATTACCAGGGTTCCCGAAACTGCGATTGACGAACGCCTCATTTTTCCTCCCCCTAAGCCTTCGTTGTCCATTCTGAGCGGAGCGTCGAAGAATCCCTCTTTTTTGGCCCTTTGAAAACTCGATGCTGCCTTTTGCTCTACGCTCCCGGCTGGCCGATCTGCTGGCGACCCGGAATCACGCCCGGAGCTCGCTCCGGCTGAAACTCGCGTCGCGGCGGCGTTCCCGAACTCTGCGGCGGCTTCGGGAAATTTCCCTGAGCCGGCGCAGTCGGATATTTCTCCCAAGTATCGATGAATGTCTCGAGATAAGCGTTGAACTCGTCCGGGTGTTCGCGATACATGAAATGGCCGCCATTGGTGATAACGATCATCTGCACCCTGGTGTTTTTCGCCGCGATGATATCAAAGAGCCCCATCTCGCCGCGGAGTTTCGCCGTCTCGTCGTTCACGCCCCAATCGAGCACGTCGTTTTTGCCCGCGACGAGCAGCACGGGCATCTGGAGCGAGCCTTCGTCGCGCACCTTATCCAGCATCTTCTGCTTGAACGCGGGAAAATCGAACGAGCGTCCCAGCGCCGGCGTTCAGCTTGGCGCGCGCCTCTTTCGATTTCGGCAGCGTGGCCATGTACTTATCGGCGCTCCAGTATTCCCCGTCGAACGTATCCGGCAGCCAAGCCAGCATGGCCACGCGGCATTGCAGTCCTTCGTATTGCGATTGATCCGGGCACTTGCTCAAATCGAGCCGCGTCTTATTGTCGGGCGCCGGCGACGGATTCTCCGGCCCCATGGCCAGAATCGTCAGCGTCTTGGCCACTTCCGGATGCTCGATGGCCAGGTAGAGCGCGATCGCTCCGCCCGCCGAATGTCCCTACCAGATGCACGGAGCCGAGATTCAGCGCCTGAATGAAAGCCATAAATAAATTCGGCGTCGCCCTGATAGGTATAGTCGTCATCCTTCAGCGGATTGCCGCTCATGCCGCTCGCCAGGCGATCCACTGCGAACACATGAAAGTGCTTCGATAATTCCGGAATGTTTCTCGAGAAGACATTCGCCGTGGAAGATCCAGCCGTGAATCCGCCGTGGATCATCACCATCGGCTCGCCCGACGCCGGCTTCGTAGTAGCGCGCTTGCACGCCGTTCACGTCGACGAACTTCGAATGCAGGCCGCCGACCTCCGACTTCGGATCAGGCGTCTCCTGCGCCGCCGCTCTAATACCCCCACCGGCAAGCCCAGAAGCGCCGCACCCGCACCCAGAAGCAGCGCCATCCCAAACCTGGAGATTTGAAGACCGTGCGCCGACATCGCTTTCCTCCTTCTCCCCAGTCCCCTCTTCCCTATCGTGCGTTTATAGCCAATCCTTATTCCCATGGCAACTCATTCCCGTGGCAACTCAATCCGTCAACCTGCGGTATACTTCGCGGCAAGTGGACACCTATTTGATTCCATTTCGATCCATGCGCGCTCTCACGCCTTTTCGATTAGGCGCGCCTCTTAAGATTAGGGAGGATACCGTGAAAAACGCCAAATTTTGGTTCGTCGGCTCTGCTTTTGTTGCTCAGCCCGTTAGCTTACGCCCAGGAGAAGGTTCCCGAAATCCCCTTTGATTCGGCGCCCGATTTCCTGAAGCTGCCGCCGAACATGTATCTCGGCGAAGTCTCCGGCGTGGCGGTCAATTCCAAAGGACACGTCTTCGTCTTCCAGCGCGGCAACACCACCGGACCCGCATACGCGGCCGCGGCAGCTCAGCTCCTGGAATTTGGCGCCGATGGCAAATATATCCGCGAGATCGGCCACAACCTTTACGCGTGGTCGTTTGCGCACACCGTGCGCATCGATAAGCAGGACAACATCTGGGTCACCGACAAGGGCTCCGATATGGTCATCAAGTTCAATCCCGAGGGCCACGTGGTGATGGTTTTCGGACGCAAGCAGGAAGCTTCCGACGAAGGCACCGAGGCGCTCAAGCACCCCAAGCCGCCCCTGCCGCCGGTCGACGGCATGTTCCGGCAAGTGACCGACGTGACCTGGGACGCCGCCGGTAACACCTACATCAGCGATGGCTACATCAACTCGCGCGTGGCCAAGGTGGACCCGAACGGCAAGTGGCTGAAGTCGTGGGGCGAGCCCGGCGATGGACCGGGCCAGCTCAATACCCCGCACAGCATCGCAGCGGATGCGCAGGGCAATATCTATGTGGCCGACCGCGGAAACCGCAGGATTCAGGTGTTTGACAGCGACGGCAAGTTCCTTCGTCAAATCCACATCGACGTGCCGTTCGATGCAGCGAACGCCCAACCTGCCATCGGCAATAAGCCCGGCCCGAACGTAACCGGCACCATGGCGCCCGGCGCTCCCTGGGCGATTTGCATCACGCCCGGGCCGACTCAGTATCTATACAGCTCCGATGCGTATCCTGGCCGCGTCTACAAACTGACGCTGGACGGAAAAGTGGTCGGTGTGCTCGGTGGGGCCGGCAAACAGCTCAAGCAGTTCGGGTGGATCCACGAAATCGCGTGCCCGTCTGAAAACGAGATATACGTCGGCGAACTGCTGAATTGGCGCGTGCAGAAGCTAACTTTGCACCCGTCCGCAACCCAGATATCAAAGAAGTGACGATGCGACCAGCATCGTCATCCTGTGCGAAAGTCACCAACAGGATGAGCTTTCGCCGGTTAACGAAGTCATCGTGAGCGAAGGATCTCTCTGCTTCATGTAACCCAGCCTTTGCGCCCATAGCGCGAATAACACTCGCGGGAACGAAATCGCAAAAGCGAGGCTACAGAGAAGGCAACTCGCGTGGTCGCCGCTATTACCGCGGCATTGCGCTACAACGACTCAGTGTAGCGGGGAAAACGACGCGGGGACGGCCAGGCAATTCTCCATCCGCAGGAGCCATTCCGCGGTGACCGGAGGCCACATCTTTCGTTCCACGGCTTCGGCGCGAACGCGCTGCCGCTCGGAGGCATCCTGAAACGGCCAGATGTGCACCCACTGATGCTGCGGTCCGATCTCCGTATACCAGCAGCCCACCATGGGCGACAATTTCATGCGCGCTTCGATCAGAGGAGTCCAGGCGTCGATCACTTTCGGGATGGTTCCGGACTGGTAGATGTATTGCCGGATTTCGTAAACGTTGCCGAACTTGCCCGGCTTGAACGGCGGCGAAAACGGAGTGGGCTTGAGAATTTTCGCGTCCTGCTCGATGACGAATTCGCGACTATCCGGCGGCCAGCCAATTTTGGCGGCGCGTGCCGTCACATCTTCGCGCTGAGCCATATTTTCGTAGGGCCAAAGCTCGATGATCTGGTTTAATGTGCCGACATCGGTGTGAAAGAAGCCACCCAGCGGCGAAAGTTTCTGCCGTTCCGGCAGCGCCTGCGCAAACCGCTCCTCCACTTTTTTCTGCGTCATGGGCTTCACCAGCGTAGTGCGCATCTCAACGATCATCGTTTCTCGTCTCCTCCGATTTCTTCTCTTCTACTTTTTTAAATACAACCGCACTTTAGGTAGAGCCCCCGCAAAGTGTCACTCAAAGCGCAGTAGCCGCGCGCTTTTTCTTTCCTCCGGGCGGCGCCCGGAGGCGCGGCCACGAAGTCGAAGAATCTCTCTTCGTTCGGAGAGCCAGGCACACGCGCACGCCATTACCGCGGCCCAAAAGCCTATTGCCGGATCGCGGGCGTGTCAAATGGCATTTAAACGGGAATCGTGCGCTCGGTGGGCTTCGAGGCCGTCGACGGCAGCTGCGTGAAGCCGAGGTCTTTCGCGCGCTTCAGCTTCGTGATGTAAATGATTTGCCCGGAGTGATAGGCCACGTGCTCGATCACATGCGCCGCAGCTTCGTAGCCGGTCACATCAAACTGCTGAATGCGGCGCCGCTTCGTCAGATCGTGGGCATCCACGCGCGCCAAGACGGCACAGGCTTCCCGCACAGTCTGCTGCAATTTTTCCAGCAGCGCCTCTCGCGCGACCGGCCCGCGTTCGGCAAACTCCGTGTCCCGCTGCCGAAGGTCCTCCGCGCCGCCCAGCCCGGAGATAATCCATTGGCGCATGTTGCCGCAAATATGCAGCACGAGATTACCGATGCTGTTCGAAGCTTCATTCGGACGCCACCAGATCTCGTCGTCGGAGAGCTGCTCCAGGCATCCGGCGATGCGTGGCAGGTAGCGCTCCTCGAAACGGGAGCGCCACTGGCGCACACATAACTCAGCCAGCCTTGCTTCGGAGGCAACTCGTTTGCCCGCCTTGGCCTATCTTCGTCTTAGTCTTGACCTTTCGCGCCATCGGTTCAGAAACGCTGCGAGGTCCCCGGCACGCCCAGGCCCGGGCGCGAAGCGCCACGCCGGAAACAAGACCGCCGGCTGGGGTGCGGGAGAGCATATCCGGAGCGCCCAGTGAACGCAACCGCCCGACCCGAGCGCGTTCGCGGAGATTCCCTCTAATTCAATGCCCGAAGATACCGATCCAGGAGGGGGCGGGAACGCAACAGCGTCAGGGGTATTAAAGGGAATCCTGCAGAAAGCCCTACGCCAAGACACCAGGTACCCTGTCCGTGCATCCGATGTTACGGGCTCTGGTTCTCCCGCACGGAGCCCACTGACAGATGCTCAGCCTAAGCAGGGGTGTACACGATATGCGAAGCTGGTTCGGCGCACGAAGCAAGTCGCAAGAGACTTCCGACGAAACGCTCATCCGGGTATGCCTGGTGAGCCGTGATCCCTCCCTAGTCGAAGAAGTACATAAGGATCTGCTCATCGGATTCTCCACGCGTGGCGGCTATGATTTCGAAAGCGACCACCCAGACTTCCAGCAATATTGTGACGTATTATTCGTTGATCTCCGCGCTGCCGGTGTGCAAGGCGATCCCCGCGAGGGCCTCGCCTTCATCGACGCGATCCGCAAAAGCGTGTCGCATCCACCCATCGTCGCGCTCTGCGACGCTGATGCGACCGATTTTGCCCGCGAAGTCATGCAGCGCGGCGCCTATGAGAGATTGACGGCTCCCCTCAAGATGCCCCAGCTTCGCCTATCCCTGCAGCGGGCGTACGAATTTCGTTTGGCCGAGGCCAAGCTCGAGAATTTCCTTACGCAGCAAACAGCAACTCACGAAAATCCGCGAACTGCCCCCAAGCGCAAGGCACGTCCCGCCGTGCGCGCCGCCGCGGCCGCTCCGCGCCCGGTACGACGTAGCCGTCCGATTGCGCCTTCAAGGTTGGCTGTGGGGTTTGTGTTGGGTTGCGTCCTGTTTTTCGCTGGCCTGGTGACCGTGCGCACGATCCTTAGCGGTATGGGCGATGCGCTGGCGAGCGCCGGCTTCGCCGCGGATTCTGGAACAGCTCCGTCCGGCGGTGCACTCGCGGGCGAGCCTCATTCCAACAGCTTCAGCACTTCACACTTTTGGCCGCTGACCGCGACCAGCGAAGTGGGAAAGGGCGCGCTCGATCCGGCTTCGGCCCATCCTTTCCGCGAGGAGGCGGAATTAGCGGCACCGGCCAGGCTCCATTCTTCTCTGCCCGGCTATGAGCCCGCCGCGATCATCGAGCGCATCACGCCGCGCTATTCACTCGAAGCCCGCGCTCAGCACTTGCAGGGAACAGTGCGTATCCGCGCGGTTATCGGAAAAGACGGCGTGCCGCGCGGCTTAGCGCGCGTCAGCGGCGATCCCCTGCTCGCACAGATCGCCATGGACGCTGTCGCGCTCTGGCGCTATGCGCCCGCTACCGTCGATGGCGAGCCGGTCGAGTCCGAAGTCATCATCCCTATCGACTTCCACCTGCCCGACTAAGATCGCAGCGCAGCTGCTTAATCCAAGGCGGAGGGCGCCCTTGTCAGTGCCATTTTCGATGAATGGCTTTGAAGCCCTCCCGTGCATCTCATAGCATGCACGCTTGTACTGCATTCCCAGACAACCGATAATGGAATCGGCCATCTAAATAGCCGCCGATATGAATAACCGCAGGACTTTGCTCATTCTGGCGATTGCTTTGGTTGTCGCCGCTGCTTTGGGGCTAGGCAGTTCAATTTATGCCCTGCGGCGCGCTCGCGCAGGGCAGGCCGGTGACGCCGCTGGCGATGCCAAAGTCATCCGCTTTGCCAAGAATCCGGAGCCGGCTCCGCCGTTTCTGCTGCACGACATCAGCGGCAAGATCGTCTCCACGGCCGACTTTAAGGGCAAAGTCGTAATCCTGAATTTCTGGGCCACGTGGTGCCCTCCCTGCCGCGAAGAGATTCCAGAACTTGTGCAGCTCCAGGCCAAATACAAAGACAAATTGCTGGTGGTGGGCGCGTCCGAAGATGACGACGGGCCACAGAAGGTGCAGCAGTTCGCACAGCAGCACGGGATGAATTACCCCATCGTGATGGCCACCCGGGAACTCATCGACAATTACGGCGGAGTGCCAGCGCTGCCTACTTCGTTTCTGATCGATCCGCAGGGCCGCGTGATGATGAAGCACACCGGCCTTTACGAATATGAAGTCTATGAGCGCGAAGTCCGCGCGCTCGCCGGGCTTCCGGTAGATGCCCGCATCGAAACGTTTGACGACACCGGCCAGATTTTCCTGAAGAATGCCGCTAACGCCACGGAGCTTCCCGACGTCGATCTCTCCGGGCTCACCGCGGATCAGAAAAAGGAAGCGCTGCACCGCCTGAATGCCGAAGGCTGCACCTGCGGCTGCAAGCTGACACTGGCCGAGTGCCGCATCAACGACTCAACCTGTCCCGTAAGCAAAGGCGCCGCCAATGATGTCGTCAAGCGCGTGCGCGCGGGCCAGCCTGAACCCGAGCAGGCGCCCTCCGCTGCCACACCACAGCCTGGCGCCCCGCCGCAACCCGCGAATCCGAAGACGTGAAAAGGGCTGCGCTCCTGCTTGCCCTGTGTGGAGTTTCTCTTTTTCAGCTTCGGGTATTTGAAGGATTTCTCCCGTACGATTGGCCAGACCCTATAAACCATTTGTACGATCGGGTCTTTCCAACTCCGAAATATGACCCTCACCCCAATATGGGCTGGGAATTCGAATCAGACTTTCGCCAACACCCGGGGCATCGAGTTGTGGCAGATGCGCTGCTAGGTCTCGTGAGCGTGGGCAACTTCTGCTTGATCCTAGTAATTGTGCGAATGCTCCGCGCGCGCGAACTGGACCACTTCAAATCAACGAGAATTCGGGCGGCGATACTTAGAGGGCGGGTTCCGGGGCCGGCGGGCAGTGCCGGCCCTCGGAATGATGGGTGAGCTAGGGTAAAGGGTGGGTCCGGACTCTTTGTCGTGCTCCTAAACCGTCCTGCCTCGTGAGGCATGACCGATCAGGGTCACGATAAAAAGTACCAGGAAAACGAAGAACAAGATTTTGGCGATTCCCGCGGCCGCAGAAGCAATCACTCCAAATCCCAGCAACCCGGCGATCACCGCGATAATGAAGAACACCAGCGCGTAATAAAGCATCTTCTCTCCTCCAGGCCGGCTCGGCGCATTGTCTCCGCCGGGTTCCGCTCCGTCTTTCTGTGCAGCAGCCGGTCGGCCCGGCCGGCTTCGAATTTTTGCTCTGCCGGTCTTCGCAACCCACTGAATTTGCTGCGGCCGGAAAAGTGTCTTTGGAGAAGGCTCTCCGGCCGCAGGCAGTTGGTTGATCGTTGACCTTGATGAGCAAAACGCATTTGCACGTTCACCATAGCTCCCGCGCCAAATAGGGGCCATACGCCGAACGTGGTAAATAACTGAGGGGCGACCCCCATGGCTTTGTTGCTGAATCTCCTAAGCTTGGGAACGATTGGGCGCTGCGCGGTGCCTTCAAATGGTCTGATCTAATCACGTAGCGCTCCGCGACTACTGACGCATCTAGCGCGCCGCCAAATCCATAATTTGCGGACGCGACCAATTGATTGTGGCCCACGAGCGCGACTAAGATCGTAGGAAGACGATACTTGCGAGGTGGCTATGCCTTATTACGAATACCTCTGCCAAGGTTGCAACAAGAAGTTCTCGCTGGCCATGACTGTTGCCCAACACGACAAAGGAAGGATCAAGTGCCCGAAGTGCGGCGGCGCCAAAGTCGAACAGCAGTGGGCCGCTTTCTACGCGACAACTTCAAAGAAGAGTTAGCGCAATCAGCGATCAGGGGATATACAGCACATACGAATTGCGCCGGAGGCAAGACGACAAGTTCAGCAACCGGATTCGAAGCTTGTCAGATCGCTACAGGTTGGGAGTGTGCCGCAGATTTCGCGCGCTTATTCGCGTAAAGCGCGGCGTCGGCGCGAGCCAATAATTCCTTCGCCGATTCGCCCGAGAGAAGCTCCGCCCATCCGGCCGAGAGAGCGATGGGCAAGATGTGTCCCTCGATATCCACGCGAATTCCTTCGAGCCGCTTGAGCACGTGCTGCACGTTTTCTGGCTTGCACTCCGGCAGCACCACCAGAAATTCGTCCCCGCCATAACGCGACGACGCGTCCGAGCCGCGCGTGGCCTTGCTCAATCGCTCTGCAAAAGCTCGCAGCAAAGAGTCCCCCGCGCCGTGGCCGTAGGTGTCGTTCACCTGCTTGAATTCATCGAGGTCAAATAAGATCACAGAAAGCGGTCGCCCGTGACGTTGCGAGCGCGCGATCTCGTCTTCGAGGCGCTGTTCGATATAACGCCGGTTAAAAAGACCCGTGAGAGGATCGAGTAGCGCCATCTTGTAGACCTCCTGCGCCAACTCCTCCACCTTGTCCACGGCGAACACCTGGTCGGTGAGTTGCCGGCGTATTCGGGTAATCTGCAATTGCTGATAGATCACATAGACGTTGAAGATCAGCACCATGCCCACCAGCCCGCGCACGGCCTGATTGAGAAAGAAGGAGTAGAAGCCGTCCGTGTTTGCGCTGGACAGCAACGCGGGAAAAGCAAACGAAGCCACGGCCACCAGGAGCAGCAACGTGACGATGATGGCGTACGACCACAGCCACCATTGGCGCTGGTCCATTTTGCGCATGGTGAGCTGAATGTCTTTAGCAGGGTTAGCGCTGAACTCTACAACGGATTTTGGCTCGTTCATTGCCTCTGCCAGGCGTTCGAATGAAAAAAGGCGCTCGTCGTAGACGTGCCGTCATGCTTGCGGATGATTCTGACTGGGGAAGCTACCCTCCCACGCGATTTTCATTTTGGCATGGGCCAGCCATAAGGCCATAGTACTCGGGCGGTGGGATGCCCGATTAGTTATTGGCATTACTGATTACTTAACGGGGCGCAGAATTGCCGGCAGAGTTGAGGCGCAGGTCAAGGGCGTGTTCCGACTAACGAAGCGAAGGACCGAACTTTCGTGCCCAAGGCAGAAAAACAGAGGTCGTTTGGGCCTGCGAATAAAGCTTAGGCGGCGTTGGATCGCTTTCGGCGCGCCTGGGGTACATTCCTGGCAGCTTGCGCTTTAGCGTAAAGAGCCGCGCGGCGTAGCAATTGCTCGAATTCCCGATCCTTGGCTGAAATCCTGTGTGTGGTGATTTTGCGCTGGGCTTTCATAGCTTATCTCGCTTGATCTCTCGAAATCGCGAGGACTAAGGTGGGTACCTTATGCCTCGGTACAACACCCCGGGGGATAGGCAGGCAAGGTATAGTTTTCGGCCTTTGTTGTCAACGATTTTGATATCAACTCGCGGCTCACCTGCGAAGACGGCGGAATTCTCCGGCGTCCTGCTTTTACGGGAAGTCCTGTAAGCAACTCTTTTCCTACATTTTCCACAGGATTGACGAATTTCCCTCATTCCCGCTTCAATGTAACCTTTATTGCATCTTGATTTTGGGGCGGTAGTCTTCCAATTATTGCCGCCGTCACAATTCGGAGCGCTCGGCATGAGCGTACTACTCTCCCAGCAGTTGGAGCAGGTGCAAAGCGACCTTTCCCGTAAGCTGAACGAAGCCGAACGTATCGCAGATTGCCTCGTCGAGCTTGGTATTCGCCTTCAAAGAGAGCCGTGGAAGTGGTCGCTTGGGTGGCTGGAAGATGCCTTTCCCGTTCCCAATTCGATCTCGCCCGTCGAAAACGAAATCGTTGATGCGCTGGATCGTAACCGTCTGGAATGGCTGCTCGAAGATATCCGCATGTTGAAACGGCGCGAGACCGAATTGAAGAGGCTCGCGGCTGCCTAAGCTCACCGCTTGCGTCCGGCAGTCTTTACATCCCTATATTGCTTCCGCACAAGAGAACTGTCTAGACCAGAATCGCGTCGAGCCCAAGCGTGCCATAGTCAACTTGCGCACGACTAACGCCCGGCGCACAATGCATGACAATTCAGTGGATATGTCCTGAGGTGAATTGGTGAGACGCTTGCTTCGCTACGGCTCCTTTTTGTATTTGTCGCCTGCGTGACGATTCTCAGCGCGACAAATGCGCTGATGGCCGCCGCCATCCCTGCGCCGGTTTCCGCGGACGATCAGGCTGTCACAGCTGCCGACAGAACCTTCGAGAAAGCCGTCGCGAAAGATCCCGTTGCGCTCGAAATGCAAACCGATCCCGCCTTCACCTGGATCGACGCCACCGGGGCGTTTCAATCGCGCGAGGAAATTCTCGACGCCTTCGGAGCAGGCACAGCGCCGCAGCTCCTCGTGCTGACAACCGCAGTCGGCGTGCAGTTGACTACTCGTGTTTACGGACAACTTGCATTTGTGCAGGTGCACGCCGGGCGCAGTTATTCGCTGCGCATCTTTGCCAAACACAATGACGGCTGGCGCGCGGTTCACGTTATCGAACTTACGCAGCCGCCACAGGGCGAGGCTCCGGCTTCAGCCACGGGCGCGGCCGTGCCGAGCGAAGAAGGCGTGATCACCGACTGCATCAATCCGTGCAAGGTGGTTCCCTTCAGGCCGGGCACTCCGGCCGCCAAAGCTGCGTTTGCCGATTGGCGCGAGATGGAACTCGGTTCTCTGGCGCGAAATATGGATTTGTGGGGACGTCACGTGCTCGACGATGTAATCATCGTCGATTCGGGCGGCAACGGCACGATTTCCAAAGCGCAGCGCATTGCCAACACGCTCAGACAAAAACAGGCCGGCGTGCGCACCAACGAAGTCCCCCCGGTGCTCTGGGCGCGCGCATTCGAATTCGGAGACACTGTGCTCTTGCTGATGATCCAGCAGCCCTACAAAGGGCAGCCCTACTACGGCACGCGCATTTATGTGAATCGCGACGGCCGCTACCAGATGGCCGTCAGCTATCACACCTCGATTGCCAGCGTGCCCGATTTCGCCTTGGAGAAACAGCTCCCAGCCAGGTGACCATCCGACCAGGATGCTCATCCCGTTTCGGCGAAGTCTACCCACAGGATGAGCTTTCGCCGATAAAAAAGTCCTCGTGAGCGAGGGATCTCTCCGCCTCTGCTCTGGTCTGTACACCCGACGATAGCGCACCTGCCGTTCCGAGAGTCTTAGCTCAGCAGCCTGGAATCGCTTGACCTGAATAAACGGGTTCGCTAGCATATCCGCCATGATCAATCGCACCTGCTGTTGTTGTTGCGCGTGTTGCTGCGCCTGTTGTGGCGGCAACGAGCCAGCATGCGGGTGCGTTCCTAAGATGGCCCCTAAGTAAGTAGCAATCGAAAGAAGCGCCCGCTCGCTGGCCCCAAAACTAGCGAGCGGGTTTTTTTATTTTAGGGAAGATTTTGGGGAAGGAAGAAGGCCGACTATGGCACCAACAGCTGAGCACGAGATCGTTTCAGAGGAAGCACGTAGTTTGGCGCATAAGGCCATGCAAAAACCGAGTTGGCGCATCTCGCCGGACACTTGGGCCGTGGCGCTGGCGCTGGTTCTAACCGCGCTGGTTTGGTCCGGCTGGATCAAGCGCATCCCCTGGTGAAGTCGGCGGCACAGGCACTCTTGTCTGTGCGCATCCTAAAAGGAGCAACGACATGGCTACGTCTGTAGCAATACCGGCGCCGTATTCGGACAATCTCTTCAGGCGTGTGGCGCGGCTCATTCCGGGCCTCTTTCTGCTGATTGCCGTGGGCTACGCCGGAAAATTCGTGGAGCAATCGATCGCGCGTTACGGCAAGGCGCACCATCTCACGCTGCCGAATATCGAATACGTTCTCTGGGCAATTCTCATCGGCCTGGTGATCTCAAACACGGTTGGTATCCCCGCCGCGTTCCGGCCCGGCCTCGCGACGTACGAATTCTGGCTCAAAGCCGGCATCGTGCTGCTCGGCTCGCGATTCATTCTCGGTGACGTCCTCAAGCTCGGCGGCGTCAGCCTCGTCCTAGTGGTCATCGAAATCTCCGTCTCGCTCGTGTTTCATGACCGCGCTCGGCCGGGCCTTCGGCCTCACCCCGAAGCTCACTTCCCTGCTGGCCATCGGCTCTTCGATCTGCGGCGTCTCCGCGATCATCGCCGCCGAAGGCGCCATCGAAGCCGACGAGGAAGACACTTCCTACGCGATCGCCGCCGTGCTTGCGCTTGGCGCTGTCGCGCTCTTCACCTTTCCGCTCATCGGCCATTGGCTCGGCATGAACGACACAAGCTACGGACTCTGGGCCGGCCTCGGCGTGGACAACACCGCCGAAGCCACCGCTGCGGGCGCGCTTTACTCCGATGCCGCCGGCAAAGTTGCCGTGCTGGCCAAGACCGCGCGCAACGCCATGATCGGCTTCGTCGTCCTCGGGTACGCCATTTATTGGGCGCGCAAACAGGGCACCGCAGGCGTCGGCAATAAGGCTGCCTTCTTGTGGAAGAAATTCCCCAAATTCGTGCTCGGCTTTTTGTTGATCTCGGCGCTCGCCACGGCACGAGTGTTCGACCCCGGTCAGATCACCAGCCTGGCAAACCTGTCGCGCTGGGCTTTCCTGCTCACCTTTGCCGGCGTGGGCCTGCGGACAAATATCCGCGGACATGCGCAAGCAAGGCATGCGGCCGTTTCTGGTTGGCGCCATCGGCGAAGTCGCCGTCGCACTGCTAACCCTCGGCCTCGTGCTCGGCGCCGCGCGCTTCCTGCAGTGACGCCATGCAGCGTGGGGGTTTTCTGATCCGTTACAGAGAGCCACGACCGCTGAATCAGGGGTTACGGGGTTCGCTACAATTGCGCTGTGGCGAACCGTCCTTGCACAAACCGAGCGGAATGGTGCGTCCTACGTGGCAAAGCCGCCGCGCGTCTTTCGTCGCACTACCACCTCGGGTGCGATCACGGAACCACGGTAATGCTTTCCTGGGAGAAGGGTGGAGTCGCTCCGATTTACCTGTGTGACGGTCACGCTGTCGAGATAGGCAAGAATTCCCACGCCGTCTTGGCAACGCCTCAAGTGGTTCCTGGCAACCATCCCACAGAGCCGCCGAAGAAATCCATTGCATCGATTGGTCCCGCGGATGCGCAAGTCGGACCTGCAAAAAAAGATTTGTCCGTCGTCGCAGCTCCGGTCCGCGACTTTGCTTCCAGCGATTCCGCAAAAGCTTCGCTGATGGAAGCTCCTAGGAATGTGGCAGGTGAGGAGTTCGAGGCGTACAGGCCCGCCCTGCAGGGTGTGAAGCCCTCCGCCGCGACGGAAGAAAAACAAGCCGACAGAGCGGACATGGAGCGCGTATGTGTGTCCCGCTATGGCCAGCGGTGCACTTGCGACGCGTCAGTGCACTGCCCGAAATGTGGAAGGTGGTTCTGTGACGCTCACGGCGAAGATGAGAAGTGGCATACCTGCGCTCTGCCGATTTAGAAATAGTCATCAACGAGTGGTAGACAATCCAAGCTGCCGGAACACTTTGAGACCGGAAGAAAATTCTACCGTCTGCTCATCAGATGGGCTAAGCTGTGGGACGCGTCCAGTCCAGTGGGGGGAAAGTCACGTGCCAGAACCCTGGATTGGGCAGCAAAAAGCCGACGCCGACCTCCGCGCGTTGCCCCTGATGCTGGCCAAGGTAAGCAACAACACATTCGGCGCTCTGCTTCGCTGCAATGTTCAAGAGAGTTAGCGTCTGCCCCTGATTCATCTGCGTCGAGAGCAGGAGCAAAGCGCCATTTGCATTGATTACGACAGTTTGGGCTTCTTCTTCAAACGGCGACCCCAGCGAGTTCCGGCCGGAAACTCGCACAGGAATTTGCAGGAGCACCCTTTGAGTTCTGTGGCGGTGCAGAACAAGCCACTCCTTTTGGCGGAACGGTATGAGCCATCTTTCAAGGATCCGAAGCTGCTCCTGCACGACAGCCGTAAACAGCAAGCCCATGCCATTTTTCCCCGAATGTACAACTCTGGCTCGCGCTTCAAAAGCGTCCGTTCCTTTGCTGATACGTAGCGTTGTCTCCGTTCCTAGCGACAAAGGGCTACCCGTCTCCACGAAGCAGCCTTGTTGGCTTATATCACTGATGTTAGCGTTGGTAGGGATGCCAGACTTCTCGTCCTTAATTTCAACCACCGCTGCGAAATGGTAGCGCGGATCGGTTCGGCGCTCAGCCAAGCCAACCTGACCACCCGGTTTTGGGGTTCCGTCTGACATCTAGGTTGAGGTCAATGTAGCGTCCCCTGCAGCAAACAATCCCATCACAGGCTTCGGGATCCATATTTCGGGTTTAATCCGGCTGAAATAACGAGACCTTTGTTCCCTCTCTTTTATGCAGCCGTGGCGGTTCTCTAATCGCTGCCTTTAGTCACCTTCAGCCATCTTCATTGAATCGGGCTCCTTCGGAGCTGGCTCCTTTGATTCGCCCCCTCTCTGTTCCGATTCGCCCGGCCCTACCGGCGTCCAATCGATAGGCGGAAACGCGATGTGCCAAAAGTCAGGCGCCGGATCACGGAACTCGATTCCCACGTCTGTCGAACCCATCGCCTTCTTCTCAGTGAATACGACACGGCATTCCCGTTCTTCCCCGGTGAGCGCGTTCTTCAAAAGGAGCGTTTGATCAACCGCCACTTTGGCCGTCAGACTGATCAATGCGCCGTGGGCGCTGACCACCAACGTACGGGTCCCTTCGGAAAAAGCGAGACCCTGTTTTTGGGATCTGTAAGCAACGACGGAAACGCTAAGGACGAGCCGTTGGCTACGTCGTTTCTTGTTCCAGACCATCTTTCCTTTCCTGCAGGCGTCGACCGGATTCTCGCCGAATTTGAATTTTGATCTCCGGTGGTCTTCCAGCGTGTTCCAGCGTGGCTGGATTAAATTGCATCCGGCAACGCCACATTGTTTCCTCCGGCATTGAAGAGTAGGGGCAATTCCGTTGCCAGGAAGCGAGCGATTCGCACTCCGATTACCAGGTCTGCGATAAATCTCCCCAGCGAACTAACAACATAAAAACGCGGCGGTTGTCGGTACTGCCGGTCTGGCTTTCCATCAGATTCTGTCCCAAATTGGCCCGACCTGCCTTTCAACTCGGGAACGGTATCGTCAGCCACATAGCGAATAACGCATCAGCATCATCTCGGCGCGTGCCCCGCTCTAACCCCTCTCGTTATTGTGTGGGCGTCCCTCTCGGGTGTAGACTCCCGCATATAGCATTTGGCTAGGGGCGAAGAACGCAACGCGTCCGGGTCCCCCCGGCGGAGCGACTCCTAGGGAGGCGCTCTTCGCACCTGCCTTCGCAATCGTAAAAACGGGCGACGCCCGCGTATCAGGCTCTCAAAACTAGGGAGGATCAGATGAACCGATGGTTCACGGCTTTGGCAGTGACCGCAATCATTTCCGCCGGCGCTCTTGCGGCGCTCACTACGCGCCCTGCGGCTGCCGCCGACGATGAAGTCGTCACCGCCGATCGCGCGGTTACGGCTGCCTTCGAAAAAGGCGACAAGGCGATCATCAATAAGTGGGTCGATCCGGAATTCACCTGGATCGATACCGACGGCATCATGTGGCCCCTGCGCGAAGCGCTCGAGGCTGGCGTCAAGCCGCTCGTTCCCAGCAGCGGCGATATCAAAGTGATCGAGCACAAATACGGCAACGTAGTTTGGATCCAGGACAATCTCGACAAAAACTACGCCGCGCACACTTGGGTGAAGGGCAATAAGGGCGGATGGAAGCTGCTGCAAACTTCCGAGATCGCCGTGAAAGAGCGCGACTACAAGGCCGTGCGGCCAACTTACGCCGTGCCCTGTATCAACCCCTGCGAATACGTCCCCTACAAGCCGCTCACAGCGAACGAAAAGGCATCACTCGCCGGCTGGATGGAGCAGGAATCCGGCAAGCCCGGCATGTGGGCCAAGCACATTGCGGATAACTTCGACCAGCGCGCCGTGAGCACTTACGGCGGGCCCCGCGCGCCGAAATCGCAGATGGTCGCGATGATCGCAAAGGCTCAGGAAGAAGCCGCGGCGAAGCATCAGCCCGAAGTAGCCACGGTTCCCTTCTTGTGGTCGCGCTGGTGGGATATGGGTTCGGCGGTGGTGATGATCTCGGTGCAGCCGACTTACGGTGAACGCGCCTACTGGGCCAGCCGCGTCTTTGCGCCGCTCAACGGCACGTGGATGATGATGGAGAGCTATCACATCTATATCGATGCCGCTCCGGTCATGACGGCCGTGCCGCTCGATCAATCGAAGGACCCCAAGGGTCTGAAGATGATCTCCCAAAACGGCGGAAACTGATCGGCGGCAACTACTCGCGCTGCTCTGATCGGCGTCAACTAAAACCGCACTGGTTTGAGTTTGTCAGACCTCGCCGGCGAGGCGAAGGCTTCTTCCTTCCGCCTCGCCGGTTTTGTTTGCAACGAGACTCGCCACCGGCGTTCCGAAGCCCGTCCACTTTGCGCGTATCGGCGGGCAGCGGACGTCGTTGGGAATTTCCCTGGTCCCGACAAGGGACGATACAACCTAGCCGCAGTGCGGAAGCACTGGGAACGCCTTTGATATGGGACAAAGCCCCGTCAGGGGCGACACGTTTGCGTTGAGGATCTGATTCCTACATTGTCAGCACGGCGCGAAACCGCGCCTTGCCGTCCACCACGCGCTGATATGCTTTCGCAGCCTCCGCCAGCGGATATGTCTCCACGATAGTCTTCACTTTTCCTTGCGCCACGAAATCGAGCGCCTCATACAAATATTCGGGACCGTTTTGCTGGCTGCCAATGATGCGAAGGCGTCTCATGAGCAGATCCATCAGCGACACCGAGAGCGGCTCGATATCCGCCGCCCATGGTCACGAGTCGCCCGTCGGGCCGCAGTCCTTGCATGCTGTCCACCATGGACTTGGTTGAATTCGAAGTGCTCAGGATAATGTCCGCGCCGCCCGCCGCGGCTAGGCTCTTGCCGTCGCGCACAATTTCATCGGCGCCGAGTTCGCGAATCATCTTGTCTTTGTCCGGCGAATGCGAAATAGCGATCGTCTCAAATCCAGAAGCTTTCGCGTATTGCACGGCGAGGTGCCCGAGACCGCCGATGCCGAGCACGGCAATGCGCTCGTGCGGCTTGGGGTCGGCCCAACGCAGTCCGCTGTACACCGTGTACCCGGCGCAGAAAATCGGCGCGGCTTGCTCGTAGGAAACTTTATCGGGAATCAAGTAGGTAGCGTCGGCGTACATCGGCATGTACTCTGCGTGACCGCCCTGTAGATTCACTCCTGTGCTTTTCTGGTAAGGGCAGAACATCCGCTTCCCGCGCTGGCACCACTCGCAGCGTCCGCAGGTTTCCTGAATCCATGCGGTGCCCACGCGGTCGCCTACCTTTCGCGTGGTGACGTCGGGCGCCACGGCGACGATCTCGCCGACGGGCTCGTGGCCGAGAATTCGTGGAAATTCGCCGGGAATGTGTCCGAGCGTTTCGTGCACGTCGGTATAGCAGATGCCGCTCGCATGCATCTTCACCAATACTTGATTTGGTCCGGGTTTTGGCTGAGGAACGTCTTTAACTTGCCAGGAACCGCTCACAGCAGGTACGACCGCAGCTTGCATAGGTTTTCCTCCAGGGCAGATTGGATGCACGCACCGCCGCAATCGGCGCATAGTTTGCTCCGGCAATTGCATCTGCGCGCCTCGCCTGCGAGCCTCTGTGCACTCCGTGTCTCTGTGCCCTCTGTGTTAAATTTCGTCATCTACTGCCATCGCCATGAAAGCGATTCGCATTCACGCTTACGGCGGCCCCGAAGTCATGCAGCTCGAAGAGCTGCCGACACCTTCACCTGGTCCCGGCGAAGCACTGGTGCGCGTACACGCCGCCAGCGTCAATTTCCTCGACGTGCAGCGGCGCCGCGGCGAACTTGTCGGCCAGGCGTTTTACAGTCGCCACGCCAATGACGATCTTCCCGCGCTTTTGGGCAGCCAGGGCGTCGGCACTATCGAAGCTCTGGGCGCCGGAGTCTCAAATCTCAAGGCCGACGATCGCGTCAGCTTCTGGGGAACCTCCTACGCCACGCACGTCGCGCTTCCCGCAGCGCGGCTGATTCGCATTCCCAGCGAGCTGAGTTTTGAGGTCGCCGCGGCCGGCTTGAACCAGGGATTCATCGCATACGCGTTCACGCATCGCGCCTATCCCGTTAAGCCCGGAGATTGGTGCCTGATTCAGGCTGCCGCCGGAGGCATTGGTCTGCTGCTCTGCCAGATGGCGAAAATTCGCGGAGGGCGGGTTATCGGCGTCACCTCCACAGACGAAAAAGCCAAATTCGTCCGCGAAGCCGGCGCCGAGGAAGTGATCGTCTCTTCGCGCGCGGACATCGCAAAAGAAGCCCGCCGCATTACCGGCGATCGCGGCGTGAATGTCGTCTACGACGGCGTCGGCAAAGACACCTTCGAAGCCAATCTCGATAGCCTCGCTCCTGCCGGCTATCTCGTGATCTACGGACAATCGAGCGGATACGTGCCACCCTTTGACATCATGCGGCTGCAGGAAAAGGGCTCGCTCTTTCTCACACGCGCTAATTCCCTTCCCTGGATCGGCGAATTTCCGCGATACCTGGAGCAATTCGTCGACTGGATTCAGCGAGGCCGGCTTTCGGTGCGCATCGCGGGCACTTATCCGTTGGCCGAAGCGGCCAAGGCTCACGAAGCGTTTGAGCAACGGAAGATCAGCGGCCGCCTTCTGCTGTTGCCGTAAGGAACCGACACAGAGGCCGCCGAGACACAGAGTGCGCAGAGGAATCAACGCCAAGTATTAAGGCGTCTCTGTGGTCTCCGCGTCTCTGTGCCCTCTGTGTAGGTTTGGCTTTTGCTGTTTCCGGACGCGGCGTGGTGTTAACCTTCACCGGGTTTCGGCCGTTACAGGTTCTCTTGGAAATTTCCGTCCAGAATAAGCCGGGGTGAAAAGAGGCAACGCATGAGAGTAATCCGCTTCCTGCTCAAAGGCCTGACAGTGCTCGTCGGGCTCGCCGTTTTAGGCCTTATCGGTTTCTATATCTATCTCTCCACGCGCCCGACGCCAAAAACCATCAAGGCCGCCGGCATCATTACTGTGCCCGCGGCATCTAGTTTCCCGCTCAAGTTCATCGACTACATGTTCGTGAATGGCTCGAAACTCTACGCAGGCTACACGAGCCAGGGTGTCGTTGCGGTGATTGACACCGCGACGAACCAAGTGGTCGCCGAAATCGGCGGCTTGCCTCGCAGCCACGGCATAGCCGTCGCAGGCGATCACGGCTTCGCTACCGCCAGTGGCGACGACACTGTCGGCGTCTTCGACGTGAGCACCAATAAGCTGCTGAAGAAAATTCCCGGCGGCGTTGGGCCCGACGCCATCATCTACGACGACAAGCTGCGCTTGATTTACGTGGCCGATCATGCCGGCAAGACCGGCACGCTCATCGATCCCGTCATGATGTCAGTCGTCGGCACGGTACAGCTCGGCGGAGTAGCAGAATATGCGCAAGCCGATCCGCAAAGCGGCCTGATCTACCAGAACGACGAAGATACGAACGAACTCGTGGTCATCGATCCCCAAAAGCAAATGGTCACGCAGCGCTATAAGCTCGGCGAAGGCACGGGTCCTTCTGGACTCGCCTACGATCCCGGCAATCATCGCCTGTTCGCTACCTGCGACAACAATAAGCTCGTCGTCCTGAATGCGGACACGGGACAGGTGGTCGCCACTCTGCCCATCGGCTCAGGCGTTGACGGCGCCGCCTACGATCCCGAACTGCGCCGCGTCTATACCTTCAATGGCTTTGGCACCATGACGGTCATCCAGCAGGATTCCGCGGATTCGTATCGGGTGCTCGAGCAGGCAACCACTCACTTCGGCGGCCACGCCGGCGCCGTGGACCCGGCGACGCATCGCATCTACGTCGCCTACTTCGGCTCCATCGCCGCGTATGATCCTGTCACCACTCCCTGATTTGCGCTGGTTTTTGTAGCGGCGGCTTGCCCTGACTTGTCCCGAGTTTCGAGGAAGCTCCGAAGGGCCTTTAGGCCGGCGGTCTTTGTTGTCATCCTGAGGGGCGCTTTCCGCCCCGAAGGATCTCTCCTATCGTTTTTGATCGACCAACCCTCAGGGAGATCCCTCGCTCGCTCGCGTTGCTCGCTCAGGATGAGCATCCTGATCGGATGCTCACTTCTCTTCCGCCGCCACCTGCGTCGCGGGTCCGTCGCCCACGATCTCGAGCACCACGTCTCCATCTTTCGCCCCGTCATAATGGACCTGCTTGCCGTAATGTGTGGCAAACGTGCCCGTCGGCATTGGCACGGTGCTGTCGGGATCGTACTTGTTGCCTGTGCCAACCCACCACGTCCCCGAAAGCACCATCACAAAGCGATCGTTGGGATGAAAATGCGGGCGGCTCATGTGATGCGCCGTCCATTTCGTCAAAACAATGTACGGACCCGGCTTCGAAGGATCGCCGCGCAGCACGGCATTGATTGCGCCGTTCGGCTGCGTCACCCACTTGATTTGGTCAGGAAGCGTGTAGCTGATCGCCGCAGGATTCAGATTGGCCGGATTGCCTTCAGCTTTGGCCGGCCGAACGAATACGAGTGCGGATACAAACCCCAATACAAAAATGGCCACCGCCGCGCACGCCAGCGTCGCAACCCCATAGCGCGTTCCTAACTGTCGCCCAAAGTTTTGTCCACTAGCCGCTGTGAGCATGCTTCCTCCTGTTGTCTTGCCTCAGCCGCCGATTGTACTCCTCGCTGCCGCCTTATTTCGGCAATCGCCACGTTGCCGAGACAAAAATAAACGTCGTTGTGCCCACGGCAATGGCGGCGTAGGATGCGCACGCCAAAAGTTCTACAATTAGCACTTCGTCTCAACATAAACTCACAGGAGAACTAATGAGCGATCACTACCACGATCCTGGTGACTTGCGTTACTTGAAGCAGATGGGCAAGCTCGCTCCGAATGAATTCAATGCATGGCTGGGGCTGGACAAGATAGTTGGTCGCGAGGGCGGAGCCATTCCGAGGAAATACCGCGAACTAATTGCCTTGGCTGTCGCCTTTACAACGCAATGCCCTTACTGCATCGAAGTCCATACAAAAGCTGCCAAAGCCGCCGGTGCCTCGCGTGAAGAAGTCACGGAAAGCTCCCTCCTGGCCGCTGCTTTACGGGCTGGTGGAGCTGCCACACACGGTGCGATGGCACTGAAGTTTTACGATCAGGAGTGAGATTCTTCCTAAGTGAAATCGCGCCCTTCTGTTTAGGTATACCCGATCGGCAGTGATAAACCGCGATAAGGCCCTGTTGGCGGAACGTGACCCGCCAGCCATACTTTCGCACCCTATGGCTTGCCCTGCCGAATTGTGATATTAGCGAAGACACGCTCGGATTCGGAGACCCGAAGATGCTCGCTGCCAAATTCGCAAGATCGCCTCGATTGCCCGCAGCATTCCTGACGCTTGTCACTCTGCTCATTGCCTCGGCGCCCGCTTTCCCATCGCCGGCACCGCAGCATGATCACACCGCCGCCTCGGGCGTCTCCTCCGTCTGCACTGCCAACGGTTTCGGCAAAGTTCACCACCCGGTGAAGACCTCGAATCCGCAGGCGCAGCGTCTCTTCGAGCAGGCCATGGCCCTCGATTATGGCTTCAATCATGGCCAGGCCGAACAATGCTTCCGCGAAGCAGCGCGGCTCGATCCGCAAATGCCCATGGCCTATTGGGGCATAGCGCTGGTGCTCGGAACCAACTACAACCTGCCCGTAGATGACGCGCGAGAAAAGCTGGCCTACGAGAACGTGCAGAAGGCTCTGGCGCTCTCCGCAAACGCTCCGCGCAATGAGCGCGATTACATTCAGGCCCTCGCCAAGCGTTACACCGACGCAGCCCATCCCGATTACGATCGTCTCGAAGCCGCCTACCACGACGCGATGCGAGCGGTTTATCAGAGCTATCCCGACGACCTCGACGCCGCTACTCTTTTCGCCGAAAGCGGCATGAATCTACATCCTTGGCAGCTCTATGATCGCGAGGGCCAACCCGCGCCCGGCACGGATGAGATTGTGGCCGTGCTTGAGTCCGTGCTGAAGCGCGATCCCAACCACGTCGGCGCGAATCATTTCTACATCCATGCCGTAGAGGCTTCCACGCATCCGGAAGCTGCCCTTGCGTCGGCGCAGCGGCTGGCCGCGCTCGCGCCAGCTTCCGGGCACCTGGTTCACATGCCTTCACACATCTACATCCGTACCGGCGACCATGAAAGCGGAGAGAAAACCAACGTCGCCGCGGTCCGCGTCGATGACGCCTATTTCGCCGTCGCACATCCGCAAGGCGTTTACCCGCTGATGTACTACACGCACAATCTGCACTTCATCGCTGCGGAAAACGCCTTCATGGGCAACTACTCCGCCTCGCTTCAGGCAGCCCAGCGCGCGCAAGACCATGTCGCCCCTAGCATCAAGGAAATGGGCATGCTCGACCCTTTCTATTCCCTGCCCCTTCAGATCATGGTGCGTTTCCACCGTTGGAACGACGTTATGGCCGTGCCGCAGCCCCAGCCTTCGCAGCCGGTGACCACGGTCGAGTGGCACTACGCACGCGCCCTCGCCGCGGTCGGTAACTCAAAGTTTGATCAGGCTCAAACTGAATTGGCAGCTTTGCGCGCCGCTTCCCCCGCCATGGCCAAGATTCCCATCAACACGCAAGGCCCGCACAACTCCGAGGTCATTCCGCAAATGATGTCGGAGATCGTGGAAGCGCGCTTGGCCAAGGCGCAGCATCAGACCGACGCCGCCATCGAGCACTTGCAAAAAGCGGTATCGCTCGAGGACACGCTCGACTACGCCGAACCGCCCGACTGGCTCGCGCCCACTCGCGAGTCGCTCGGCGCCGCGCTCCTGAATGCAGGCAAGACCGCCGAAGCCGAACGCCGCCTTCCGCGAAGACCTCAAGCGCAACCCGCGCAATCCCCGCTCGCTCTTTGGTCTGGCCGAGACACTCAAAGCCGAGGGCAAAACGACCGAAGCTGCTGCCGTGCGCAAGCAATTCCAGCGCTCCTGGAGCAAAGCCGACACCAAGCTCACTCTCTCCGACTTCTAGATTCCTCAAGTGAACGTCTCGCGATAAACTTCAGGACCGCCGCCAGACTTCCATGCCACTTGTCCGATCGATCGGCCGCTGGACGATGACTGCCCTGGTCATCAATACCATCATCGGCAGTGGCGTATTTGGTTTGCCGGCTGAACTGACTCGCCTGCTCGGACGTGCCAGTCCCTTCGCCATCATTCTTGGTGCTCTAGCTGTCGCCGTCATTATGGCCTGCATGGCCGAGGTCGCCTCTCAGTTCCCCGAGCCAGGCGGACCTTACCAATACGTTCGCAGCACGTTCGGCCCCTTCCTCGGCATACAGATTGGCTGGTTTCATCTTCTTTCCATAATTGGCGCAATCGCGGCTGTCGCCCATCTTTTCATGGATTATCTGGTGACGTTTCTACCCCTAGGCGCTCTGGAGCGTGACCTGCTGCTGGCGATCCTGATCGCCATCCCGGCGGTCATCAATTATTTCGGAGTTCACGCCGGCGCGAACCTGAGCAACATCATGACTGTCGCGAAGCTTTCGCCGCTGGCGCTGCTGATCCTTTTCGGCGCAGGCCGGTTAGTCCATCAGCCGCAAATGATCCATGCCTCCGAACTCGTGTCCCCTGGTTTATCAAATTGGGTGCGTGCCCTGGTTTTTCTTCTTTTCTTGTATGGCGGATGGGAAGATTCGCTGCTTGTTGCCGGTGAAGTTAAAGAACCCCGCCGAACGATCCCATTTGGTCTGTTGCTTGGGCTGCTGATATGTACGGGGGTTTATATCTTGCTGCAGTTCATCACGCTGGCCGCAATTGGCACGAACGTCACCGAGCGGCCTCTCGCCGCCGTAGCATCCGTGCTAATCGGACGCAGTGGTGCGGCGGTCGTCGCTATCGCCGCTATGGTTTCCACCTACGGATGGGTTTCAGCGAGCTTATTGAATGCTCCGCGGCTGGTCTATTCCTTTGCTGCTCAAGGTGATTTCCCCGGAGTCTTTGCGAAACTTGATCCGCGTTACCAGACGCCGACAGCAGGCATCATTTTGTTCGCGCTCACGGGATGGCTCCTGGCGGTGAGCGGCACCTTTCTCTGGATCGTCGCCCTAAGCGCCGCTTCGATGATCGTCTACTACGCTGCAACCTGCGCGTGCCTCGGTCGATTGCGGAAGCTGCATCCCCGGGCCGACGCCTTCAGAGTGCCCTTCGGGCGCACACTCAGTATGGTCGCTATCGGAATCGCCTTGCTCCTGATGATGGGATTGCACGCCAGCGAAGCCCTCCTCATGTGCGTCACGGCAGTGATTGCCACCGCCAATTGGCTATTGGTGAGACGCCGCCGCGTGCATCCGGCACTGCACGTGACAGCAGTTCCGTAACATTCGCCCCGGGCTCCGCGTGACGGGCTTAGCCCGGCATGCAACACGATGTACCCTGTACGGCTGTCCTTTATCCCGGGGGCCTCGTGTCGGGCGTTAGCGTCAACAATATCGTCGCAGGCGGACGACCTCCCGATCCGCGTTTTTCTCTGTGTTCTCTGTGCCTCTATGTCCTCTGTGTTAAATTCCGATCTGTTCCTTACCGTTCGAAAAGGAGACATGCCTTGGCGATTTATCAAACAGGCGGTTACCAGGTGAAAGCGTCAGGAGTAGAAAAGGTCAAGAAGGCAATCCAGGAATTTGTCGCGTATGTGCAAGCCAATGAGCCCGGCACTCGCATGTATCTTGCCTGGCAACAAAAGGACGATCCCACACGCTTCCTGCACCTCTTTATTTTCGAGGACGAAGCCGCGCAAGCTCGCCACGGCGAATCCGACGCGGTAAAGCGATTCGAATCGATCTACTCGCCCGAACTGGTCGGCGGCGATGTGGTCTTCACCGATTACGAGATGGTCGCCGGCAAACCCACCGCGGAGCAGTGGCTGCAATCGAGCCCCGTCTCCAAATCTGCCCGCTAGTCGGGCTCGTGAAACACTGTGCTAGACTCGCGGCACAGCCGCCTGCCGAAGGAGGAGCCCGCATGAAAAAGCTCGCGAACGCGATGAAGGTAACGCTCGTCCTGTTGGGCCTGCTGCTGGCGCTGCCCGCGTGGGCGCAGAACGCCGATACCGTCCTTCTGAACGGCAAAATCCTCACTGTCGACAACCAGTTCTCGACGCGCGAGGGGCTGGCGATCCGCGACGGCAAGATCGTGGCGCTCGGCACCAACGCCGAAATGAAAAAGCTGGCAGGCCCGAAATCCCGCGTGATTGACCTGCAAGGTCGTACGGTCATTCCGGGCTTGATCGACAATCACATGCACGCCATTCGCGCCGCCCAAACCTTCAGCACGGAAGTGAACTGGATCGGAGCGACATCGCTGGCCGAGGCGCTCGCCCGCATTCATGATGCGGCGCAGAAAATGAAACCCGGCTCATGGCTGATCGTGGTCACGCCGCCTGCGACGACGGATGCATTCAAGGAACATCGCCGGCCGACGCAAGCCGAGCTCATTGCCGCGGCGCCAAGTAATCCTGTCTACGTGCAGCTTGGTTACGGCTGGGCGATGATGACGCCGCGCGCCTTCGAGGCACTGAACATCAAGAGCGACGCCGATTTGCCGAGCGGCGCCAAACTAGAGAAAGACGTCGGCGGAAAGCCCACCGGCGTCGTCACCGGCAATATGGTCCCCGTATTCGATCTGCTGCCTAAGCCCACGTTCGATGAACAGGTCGAGGGCACCATGGAATTTTTCCGTGAACTGAATCGCCTCGGGCTCACGGGTGTCGTCGATCCGGGAGGAAACAACGTCACGCCTGAAAGCTATCAGGCCGTCTTCAAAGTCTGGCGCAACAACCAACTGACATTGCGCGTTGTCTACAGCCTCTGCGGCATCACGCCCGGCCACGAGTTCGAGGAATACAAGAATTATCTGGCCATGATGCCGATGGGATTTGGCGACGAGATGCTGCGTTTCAATGGCATCGGCGAACGCGTCACCTGGGCCATGAATGGCATCTCCGGCCAAGCGCCGCAAGCCGATCTCGACAAATACTACGAAATCGCGCGCTGGGCCGCGCAGCACAATCTCGGGCTCACCATGCATTGGGATAGCGAAAAAAATGTGAACCAGCTTCTGGAGGTCTTCGAGCGCGTCAACAAGGAATTCCCCATCGCCAATCTGCGCTGGACGATCGCCCATCTCAACGACGGCTCCGCCGCCACGTTCCAGCGCATGAAGGCGCTGGGCGTGGGCTGGACGATGCAGGACATGATGTACAACGACGGCGACCAGCTCGTAGCAAAAGAGGGACCGCAAGCGGCGAAGCGCATGCCGCCAGTGATGACCGCGAAAAAGATCGGCATCGTGGTCAACGCGGGCACGGATGCGCACCGCGTCTCGACGTACAACCCATTTACCGTGCTGCAGTGGATGATCGATGGCAAAACCGCCAGCGGCCATCCGCTGCGCGGCCCCGAAGAAACTCCCAGCCGTGCCGACGCACTTCGCTTCTACACCATGGGCAGCGCGTGGGTGGCTCATGATGAAGACAAGCGCGGCTCGCTCGAAGTCGGCAAATTCGCCGACCTCGCGGTTCTCAGCCAGGACTACATGACGGAGCCCGTGGACGAGATCGGCAAGAATTCATCGCTGCTGACGATGGTCGGCGGAAAAATCGTTTACGCCGCGGGGCCCTACGCGCAGCTCGAAGACAAGCCTGCCGCAGCAAACGCATCATCAGCGCGAGGTAATCGGCGATTGAGGCTTGGCACGAATGCGTGGCGAACCAGTCCAGTTCAGAAGTCGGTAAGGGAACGGGCAGGCAACGCAACGCGCACGGCGTTGAGCACCGCGGCCAGATCGATAATTTCCTGCGCGATGGCGCCTCCTATCGGAGGCAAATACCCAAAGGCGGCGGCAACCATGCCGATCACACTGAGAGCCATTCCCCCGACCGCGGATTCGAGAGCGATCCGGCGCATGTGCCTTGCAATGTGGATCAATTCGTCCACCCGGCTCAGGGAGGTCTCGAGAATGACTGCGTCGGCAGCTTCCGCCGTAATGTCACTTTGCACGCCAAAAGCCACACCGACTGTGGCCGCCTGCATTGCGGGCGCGTCGTTGATGCCGTCTCCAAGGAAAAGCGTGGGGGCTTTGGCCGCCTCGTTGCGAACGATGATGACCTTCTCTTCCGGGCTTTTCGCCGCGTGAACCTCGGCGATGCCTACTTGCTCGGCTAAGTGCCGTACTGCCGCGTCACGATCCCCTGAAACAATCAGCACGCGACTTACCGAGTGGCGGGGTCTGAGATGTCTCACGAACGATCGGCTGTCTTTGCGGGGCATGTCGTGAAAGCGAAATGTGGCGGCGTAGGCGTCGTCGACAAAAATTACGCACTCCAGCCCTGAGACCGGAGGCGGCAAGACAAGCTTCAAATGCGCGACTTTACTGCGGCTTGTGATCCACACGTTCCGTTGACCGACGATCCCTCTAAGCCCTTCGCCAGGACGCTCGCTGATTTCAGAAACCGGCTCGTTCGGAAGATGTTTCTTTTCCGCGGCTTCTCGGATCGCAGTCGAGAGCGGGTGTTTTGAATAGCGTTCCAGGCTGCTCACTGCCCGCAAAATTTCATTCGCCGTAAATCCCGGAGCACCCACGATCTCGGACAATTCCGGCCGGCCATAGGTGAGTGTTCCAGTCTTGTCAAAAATGACTGTCCGGCAGCGGTCGATCTGTTCTAACACAGCCGGATTCTTGATGATGATCCCGCGCCGCGCCGCTATGGAAATCGCGCCAATGACGGCTACAGGAATAGCGATAAGCAATGGGCAAGGCGTCGCCACAACCACTACGGCGAGAAATCGGCGGGATTCACCGCTGATTGCCCACGCCAAACCGCCGAGCGTGAGCGCGATCGGTGTATACCAGGCTCCCAGCTTATCGCCCAGGCGGCGAATGCGCGGCCGGCGTTGCTCGGCATCCTGCATCACCCGCATGATTCTGGCGTATCGGGAATCGATAGCTAATTTCTCAGCACGAATCTGCAAAACGACGTCGCCATTCACGGCTCCGGATAGCACCGGCGTTCCCGGCACCTTTTCGATCTCGAAAGGCTCGCCGGTAAGATACGATTCGTCCATCTTTCCACGGCCCTCGAGAACCACGCCATCCACGGGACAGATCTCGTGCGGGAAAATCACGATCATGTCCCCGATTCCGATCTCCGGGAGCTTCACATCGATTATGTCCGTACCCACTTTTCGATGCGCGACCTGCGGGATTCGCTTTGCTAATTTATCGAGAACAGAAGATGCCCGGCGGCTGGCGAACTCTTCCAGGGCAGTTCCCCCCGAAAGCATGAGAATCACGATCACTCCAACCAGATACTCTCCGAGAAGCACCGATGTGACGATGGAGACTCCGGCCAGATGGTCGGACCCGAACTCTCGCGCCAGCAGCTTTCGCGTGAGCGGCACGAGCAAAGGTACCCCGCCGACGACTAGCGCCAGAATCAGCGGAGCTTGTGACACCACTGCCGGCAAACCAAGCGCATAGCGGAAAACCAGATGCAAGAAAATGGCTGCTATGGCAAAAGCCGCGATGCTGCGCGGCCCCATCCACCGGAATGGCCGGCTGGATTGCACCGCTTTCCAAATCCGCCGGACGGGTCTGCTGTGGGCGTGCTCATTTTCTGTTACCTGTCGCTGACCTGCTAACTTTACCGTAGCGATCACAACTCGTAGCGCAGGTCCTTTTCTATGAGGCCGACTTCCCGCACGCGCCGTTCGGCCTTTGCTTTCACGAGCCTGAGCCCGATTCTGCGGATCAAGATGATCCCCGGCGAGAGGAACGACCAGTAGCGCCGGAACTTCGCGTGCGAAACTGGATCAGTGCTGGCCGCGCGGGTCTCTGTGCGAACCAGCGAGTGCGCCGCGTTGAGAGGATCTGCGCGCAGCGTCCAGGCGATCTTCACGTAGCCAGGTTCGTGAAAAGCCTCGAACTCGCCCGGCGCCAAAGCTCTGAACACCGGATTCGTCAGCCACGGCTGCGTCACCGCGCCAAACACGATCTCGCGCCCGGGCATTTCGGCCAGCACGCCCCAGCCCCAAGCACTTGCCTGCGCCACAAGCCCGAGCGGTCGAGCCTTTCCGTTTGGTTTAGCACGCAGCAGCAGTTCCCTGCCCTTAAAGATCGCGCTGATCATCGCGGATTCCTGGAGCTTCAAGTCACACGCCGCGGAGAATACGATGTCGACGGGCGCATCGACACGCACTGCATGTCGGTCCACCACCTCGTACTCGGGAATGAATCGGTCAAGCAACGAATCTCGGCCCAGCTGACTGGCCTGTGGTTTCGCATGCCCGAAGCGATGCCACGTTAGGGCTGCGTAACCGGCATAGGATGCCGCCGCGAGTCCAATGCCTGCTGCCGACCAGCGAATCACGGACGGTATGGACTTTTGTGTCTTCATTGTCTTCTCCTCCCTTGCTCAAGCTTGCCGGACATTTCTCACAATAATCTCGCTAACCGCGGCTCGCCATTTCGGTCAGTGCAGGTGCGAGCTCAGCACTCCGCCGATGTAGTAAGGCCACAGCACGATCGCGAGCACGCCCCGCCAGAACGTCAGGTGCAAGAAACCGATAGTGAAGAGCCAGCCCGCAACCCACACGCCTCCGGTGAAGCTATGTTGCTCAATTCTTATCTTTTCCATTTGACCACCCTCCGCTGTGCACCCTGCGCGCATGGCTAAGCGCCTCTAACAATCGACTCGAGACGGATCGATTATCCGTGAGCGTGGCCACAAGACGCGGTGATCTTCGTCACTGAATCTTTTCCGGTTTGCAGCCACATTTGCCTCAGCCGTTTCCGCAAGTGCCTCGCGGCATGAGGTCAAAGGAGGAACGTTCGATGAACAAATACGCACAGGCCGTGCGACCGGGCTTGGCATTTTTGGCGGTCGTATTTCTTTCCCTGGCACCTGCAGTGGCATCTGCGCAATCGGCCAGGGACTCAGAGGAATTTACCGGCTTCCTGGCGGAGGCAAAGACGGAGGCAGTGCAACTCCAGAAGAGCACCGAAGAGATGAATAGCTTCGTGCACTCCAGTACGAGTTTCGCCACCGAAGCCGCGAAAATCGCGGAAATCAAGCAGCACGTCAACAAGCTGGGAGAACTGCTCACTAAGATGGATAACGTAGAAGCGGCTTCAACCTGGCAGCAAATGGCGGTGGTCGACATCCGGCCAATGCTGGAAGAACTGTCCGCAAATGTCACCATGACGATCTTCAATCTCAGCGCCGCCCCTGACCGGCTGGTATTTACCTCGTTTCCGGAGTACGTTGAGGCAAACGCCGAAACGGCTGCCGATCTGGAGCAGACGATCTCCGATTACGTCGCATATGGAGAAGCCAGGAACAAGGCAGAAGAGCTTTCACTTCAGCTCGAATTGCCGGACTAGGGTGTTCGTTTTTGCGTTCGCGAGATGGGGCGCGGATTGTGCATAGCGCCCCAATCTCGTTTTTGGGCTGAATGCGGCGGTTCAGGAGGGAAAGAATGCAGCGAATTCTGGTCGCTTTGCTACTCGGACTCGCGACTTCCACGAGTCAGGTGCAGCTACACGCTCAAGGCAACGAGGAAACAGGCCTGGTGACCATCGATCTTGGAAAAGACCACTTCGCTGCAGGTCAGGATATTACGGTGACGAATGCCGTCGTGGGAGATCTTCTGGCCGCAGGCAGGGAGATCGTCTTCGATGAGAAAGTTGGCGGCGATGCGGTGGCCGCGGGCGGCACTGTACGCCTGAACGGAAACGTCTCCGATAATGCCTACGCCGCGGGCGGCCGCGTCTACGTGAACGGCACGATTGCTCGCAATGCCCGCTTGGCTGGCGGCAACGTGGAGATCGCACCCTCCGCGCGAATCGAAGGCGGCGCCAGCATCGCGGCTGGCCAGGCGCGGGTGAGCGGTGCGATCGGCGGTTACCTGCAAGCCGCGGGAGGAAGCCTCTACCTGAATGGCCCCGTCGGCGGAGACGTGGACGCCAGCGCGCGACAAATCGAGCTGGGACCGGACGCGCGCATCAACGGGAAGCTTCGCTATCGCAGCAACGCGGTGCTGAAACAGGATCCCGGAGCGCAGGTGCTGGGCGGCATCGAACAGCTTCCGTTCCGTGTGCACAGGGCTCCGGCTATCGCGCGTGGGCTTGCCCTGGTGATGTTCTGGTTCTGGACCTTCGGGCTGATGGTGCTCGTCGCCATTTTATTTCTGCTTCCCGGCTTCACGAACGTGATCGGCACGCTGGAAACTCGCCCCGGCGCGAGCGCCTTGCTTGGATTTGCCTTGCTCGTGTGCATTCCCATCGCATCTCTGATCTTACTGATCACACTGATCGGCGCTCCGCTGGCATTGTTGTCCATAGCGGCCTATTTCGCGCTGCTTTTGGTCGGCTACATTGCGGCCGCAGCGGCCATAGGTGACTTGCTCCTGAAATGGCTGCGGCACAAGACGGCCGAAACGGCTGGCTGGCGAATTCTCGCCGCAATCTGCGGGGTTTTCATCATCGCGCTGCTGGGGCGAATTCCCCTGCTGGGCGGCCTGATTGTTTTTGTCGCGCTGATCATGGGTATCGGCGCGGTGGGACTGCAGATGTACCGAACCGTGCGGCCCCCTGCGCAGACAGCCCCAGTAAGTCTGTTATAGTTTTGACTCGCGCCAGCGCTTTCAGGCGGGCCGACGCGAGGCCGCTGGCCATGAGCGCTGTTTCAAAGGATTTCGCGGCGAGCAGCAATGCAGGGCGCTGGCGTAACAGCCGCATCGCGTCCAGGGGCCGCTTCTTTCGGCGCATGACGCGCAGGAACGCGCTTAGCCTGGCAATGTGTCCCATATCTTTCTCCAGATATTTTCTCCAGATATAAGACGAATGAATGAGGATGACTACGGACAATTATTTGCGTACTTGCCGATGAAGCAGACGGCACGAGCAGCCCCGCCTATGGGAGGAAAGACTTCGGCAGCAGCCCGAGTCAGGACGCGCCGGCGCCCTGAACCGCCGTCTGGTAGCTGACCACTTCTACCCATTTGCCATCACGTTTCACGAAGACGCGCGTAACTTCGAGTGGCTTCGCCTGGTTGGCCACGTGATGTGACCTCAAAACTGCTGCCTCGCCAAAAACAGACAACTTCGCTGAAACGAGCGGAGTGGGCGCCAGCCCGGCCATATTGGCGCGCTTCAGTTCGCCCAGGCGCGTGGGCTTATCGAGCAGGCGGTCGCTATAGGAGCTCGCGGCGATGAACTCTTCCCCTGTGTGCGCGTCCCAATCGGCTGCGTTGTGGGTCATCGCCGAGGTTTCGAGTCCCTCGTAGGCGGTAATAATGGCGCGCTCTGTTTCGGTTTTCGGCGTGTACCCAACGCTCTTGCACGGATTCTGGCAATCCTGGCTGGCACTTGGTGTGGTCTTCGGCGGCGCATCGAGCGATTGCACTTCCTGGTAGACGAGCGCGCGCCAGCCCGCCGGCCGCTTCACCCAGACACGCAGGACGTGCATCTTGCCGCTGTTGGCCTCCACGGTTTCGACCTGGCCGTAGTCATGCCGGCGCACGTCGGCGCCGCCTGCGTCGCTAAGACCGGATTTCGGCACAACGCCGAGCACCTGCGCACGCTTTTCCACCTTTCCGCTCGCGTCAATCCACACGAAATCGGAATCGAGCAGCTTGCCGAAGGCCGCGGCGTCGGATTTCACTGCAGCCTGGACGAAACTCTGGTCCGCCGCCAACATGGCGGGATCGTCGGCTGCGGCGGCCAGTCTAACGCCAGCAAAAAACATTGCCACGCCTAGCGCCGCGGTCGCGAGCACGCTCCTCCGTAGAATGTCCATCGCACTCCTCCCTTCGCCCTCACTTTTATCATGCTACTTCTATCACGTTTTTGGGCCAGCGAGCGGCTCCTTCGTAAATTCTGCCGAGCGGAGCCGTAGTGTAGAATGCCCGTCTGCCAGAGTGGCGCAAGCGAGGCGAATCATGACTGACGAGTATCTGCTCAAAACCGAGCCTTCCGAATATTCATTCGAGAAACTGCAGCGCGACAAAATCACCGTTTGGGACGGCGTGTCGAATCCGGTGGCCCTGAGGAATCTGGGACAAATGAAGCCCGGGGTGCGGCTCATCATTTACGAAACGGGAGACCGCAAGAGCGCGGTTGGGACGGCTTCGGTCCTCTCGGTCGATCTCTCCAATCCGAAGAATCCTGCCGTGGAGATCGAGGCAGGGAAGGCGCTTGCCAAGCCGATTACACTTGCGGAGATCAAGGCGAACAAGCTCTTTGCTGATTCGCCGCTGGTACGTCAGGGGAGGCTTTCCGTCGTGCCGCTCACGCCCGAGCAGTATAAATTCCTCACCCGCAACTCGTGCCTGGACTGACGGCTTGCAGTCTGGGCTGCCGGGTTTATCACAGCAGCTGCTTTCCTTTGGCTGCCTGCCCTTTGAGCAGAAATGTCTTGGGAAATCGACCCTCGCCGCAGAGCTTGAAAGAGCCGAAATCCTTATACCAAAGACCTTCCGGAGCTTCTGGTTCGGACTCGCGCCACAGCTTGAGTTTATACAGGTCCTCGGCTGTGATTTCTCGTTGCGCCAGACGATCAAAGAGGTGGTCGCGTAGCGCTAACGGTAAGTTTACCCACTGAATCTTCGGCATTATTCGCCGAAAGTCATGCGGGCCAGTTCCTCTTTAAGCTTTTCCTTTTCGCGAGGATCGTCCGAATCGCCTAGTCGGCTGGCGATCTCAAGGAATCGGGCCTTTTCAGCCTCCTTCGATTCCAATCCGGTCTCGATTAAGTCGACGAGCACGCGGTTTGCGCTTGTTCTCTGGGCCTTTGCCAAACCCCGCACGCGCTGTGCGACTCGCTCGGGAATGGAAATACTTTGGCGGACAACTTTTTCGGTAGGAGCCATTTAGCTACTTTACACCATCCTGCACCGCTCTGCACCCACAGTGGGAGCACATCCCTGTCACGGTAACGTACGCCCAGAGGATTTCTTTGTTCCCATCTGTCGGCGCTGCGCACACTGGTGTTCCAATCTGAACACTTCGTCCCGAATGGGGAATTTCTACGCATCCGGCTGTACCGCTATGAAACTGATTCAAAGGCACATAGCTAAATCCGCGAGTGGCCCTGCCCCTGCGTTACTCCGAGCCGAGGACAAACGACAATGTTAATCGAATGCATCCTGATCGGCTCTTCGCTCTGCCAGTCAGTGAAAGCCAAGCCGGCCAAGCCGGTGCTGGGGAGAAAGCAGAACGCCATCGTGGCGGTGCTTAAAGACCGTCCGGTAATGACGGTGATGGCCGTCGACGTAATCGCGAAGACGATGGATTATCGCCAGACCCAGCGAGATTTTCTGCTGGGCGGCTTTCAGGAGCACAATGCGATGCTGAGACCAATGCTGGGTCACCCGGCGGCGATGTATGCCTACGGCGCAGTCTACGCGATGGGCGCGGCCTGGGTAGGGCACAAGATGCGCACGTCACGCTTTGGCGTCGTGCGCAAACTGTGGTGGTTGCCCCAGACCTACAGCATTGAGCAGAATGTGTACGGCTATGTTTACACGCGGGCTCACTACACTCGCTAAGATCCGCCGCCATGTCCATGTCCAAAGCCCACGATAAGGTCCATGGTAAAGATACGGCTACCGCCGAGCGCCGCGACGCTGAGCGCTTTCCTTTTGTCTGTCCTGTCGAGGTCGTTGATGTCGCAGGCAGCACCATGATTTCCGCGCGCACCTCCGACCTGAGCTTGCAGGGCTGCTACATCGACACCTTGAATACGCTACCCAAAGGCACTCGGGTGCGCCTGCAATTAAGCAAAAATAACCAGCGGCTTGAGGTGAGAGCCGAGGTGACGGCGTGCCATCCAGGCGGAATGGGCATGGTGTTCGAGCAACTCAGCGCCGCGCAACAGGGTACGGTCGTGCGCTGGCTGGAGAGCACTTTCGCTCCTGCGGAAGCTCCCTTTCGCAGCGCACGTTCGGCTGCCGCACCTGAGGACAAGCCGAAAGAGAAAACGCGCTTCGGCGTCAGCCTGGTGCGGATGCTCGAGCGCAAAGGGGTGCTGACACACTCTGAAGCCGCCGAACTCCTCCACGCTCTCGATTCCTAACGGCGAATTGCGACACCGATCCTAATTAGTGCCGACTTGCATCCGAAAGTCCCGTTTCTCGGGAGCTTTAATAGAGGAGAACGTATTACCCGTCACATACGTCATAGATTGTAGAAATCGACATCTGTTGAGGCTTCGAATAGGACTGCGCTTCGGGAGGGTGGGTAACATGTTCAGGTTCGCGGGACGCAATCTGCTGTTGTTACTAATGCTGGTTTTTGCGTTCGTCCTTGTAGGGGCCACGCAACAAAGGCAGCCCAAGACCGATAAAGCCGCGGTTGAGGCTAAGGAGTGGTTCAGAGCGTATTGCGCCCCCTGTCATGGGGCGGACGCGAAGGGGCACGGCCCCGCAGCGTCCGCGCTCAAGGTTCCGCCGCCTGACCTGACCACTCTCGCGAAGCGCAATAATGGGAAGTTCCCTGAGGACTACTTCAAAAAAGTTCTGGTCCACGGCGTAGCTGTTCCGGCTCACGGGACTGCAGAGATGCCCATATGGGGGCCGACATTTGCGGACGTTAACGAGCGGCTATTAACCCAATATCTAGAGTCCGTGCAAGCAAAATAAAGCACGCACTGACGACCTTTCCGCCATAACTTCGTTTCGAGATGGATTGAGTTCTCCACACTGTTTCGACCATGCCCTCTACAGATTGGGCAGCGATTCCTTTTGCTCCGTAAGCTGCATCTCAACAACAGAGTTCGCTGCAAAAGCAAAACCTTGCTCTCTAATCTCCAGTGCCAATGTATACATCGACCAACTGGCCGGGAAAAAGATTGATGTTCTCGCCTTTCTCGATCCTGAAAATCACCGGCAAGACACGGACGTCGACCCGTTCGGTTCTCTGGTTCGAGAGCTCGATTTTCGGAGAGACTAAGGGCTGCATCCTGACGTAATCCAGAGCAAGCTTCAGATTAGTGCCCCGGATCGACGCCTGCGCCTTCATTCGTGAAGGGGAAGGCAGGCGCGGCACCAGGATTTCGTCCACATAGCAGCGGACGTTCAGCGAGGCGTGTGGGCTGCCTAGCACCAGCACCGGAAGCATGGCCTGAGTGTAGGTGTCGTAAGCGCCCTGTTGAGAAATGAAGCTTCCTACGGTGGGATTGATAGACAGAACAGTGCCGTCTCCAGGCGCCCTAAGCGTGTACTTGGAAAGCAGGGCGCTCGAGGCGAGATAGGATTTTTGCAATGCGGCGTATTGCCGTTCCTGATTCTTGATGTCGTAGCTCCACGCTCCGGCTTTAATCAGATCATATTGCCTCTTCGCTACGGCGAGATTCGCCTTGGCTACCGCGGTGCTGTTTAGTGCGCTATCTAAAGCATCTTTGCTGATGGACTTGGGATTCATCTGGTAAGCGGCTTGCTGCTTATCGAGTTGGTCCTGTGTGGTCTTGAGCGTCGCTTGCGCGGCATCGACTTGAGCCTTGGCCACGTCGAGCGTCTCAGGTCTTGGCTGCGCCTTCAGTTCTTCGAGGAGCGACGCGGCCGCTTCCGCTTGCGATTGCTGCTGTTCCGCGGTTGCGCGTTGGATGGAATCATCCAGCAACAGGAGAGGATCGCCTTTGTGCACGACCTGCCCCTCGGCGACGACAATCTGCTTCACCGTTCCCGGAACTTCCGGGTAAACGTTGATGTTGGATCCACTCGCTTGGTCGCTTTCGACGATGCCCTCAGCATAAATGCCCTGACTGTAGGGATTTGACGCGGGATTGAATACGGGCGCCTGTGCGGTCTTTTGGATGCTGAAGACGTATCCAGCAACGCAACCAGCCACAATTCCAACAAATGCGAGCGTGAAGAGCAGTTTGTATCTCATGACTCACTCTTTTCCTATGGCGACGGCAGCGTCCTTGACCTGTACGAGCCGCCCGTCTTCCATATGCAAAATGCGAGTGGCGAATTCATAAATTCTGTCATCGTGGGTGACCACGATAATGCAGCGATTCTCGTTCAGAAGATTACGGTGGACGAAGCTGACGATGGTGCGTCCGGTGTCGCCGTCGAGCGACGCAGTCGGCTCATCCATGATCAAAAGATCGGGCTGTCCGATGATCGCCCTGGCAATGGCGACGCGCTGCTGCTCGCCGCCGCTGAGTTTCATGGGCGGAAGCTCAGCGCGTCCTTTGAGGCCCACCACATCGAGGTACTTGAGGGCCAGCTGCAGGGATTCAGCCCAGTCCTGGCGCTTGAGGATCAGCGGGATGGCGACATTTTCCGCAGTGCTCAAACGTGGAAAGAGGTGGTAATCCTGAAAGACAAAGCCGATTTTGTTGCGGCGGAATTCGGCGAGTTGATCGCTATTGAGCGTCCAGATATCCGTCCCTTCCACCTGAACGCTGCCGGAATTAGGCCTCAGGATTCCGGAAAGGACGCTCAGTAGAGTTGTTTTGCCGCTCCCCGAAGGTCCTACGATGTAAACCATTTCGCCGAAATCGGCTTCGAATTCGACTCCGCGCAGGGCGAAGGTTTTGGCTTCGCCTTCGCCAAACCATTTTTCAAGCCCGCTCGCTTTGATGGCCAGGCGCGGCATTTCATCCCCGGAAGATATCGAATGGCTCGATCCGCAGTACCCTGCGGACTCCGATATAACTGGAAACGCCATCAATGATGATGACCATCACGAGAGCGATCGCGAGATTGCTGTAAGTGATCATCGCGGCGTAGTCGGCCAGCCTCATTTTGGCGATGAAGATGGCCAGAGTGCACAAGCCAATGCCCAGACCGTAGCCCGTCAATGCCGTAAACGTCGCCTGAAACAGAATCATCATGGTCAGTTCACGGCTGGTTGTTCCGATCGCTTTCAAAGCGCCAAACCTCTCGAGGTTTTCCAGAATGAACGTGTAGAAGGTCTGCCCGGAGATGGAGAGTCCGACGATAAACGTGAAGACGGTCATAATCAGAAGATTGACGCCCATACCGGTCTGATAGATGTAGAAGTTGATGCTCCTCTGCATGAATTCGTCCTTGGTAAGGGCCAAATAGCCAAGCGCGGCGACCTGCCGCTTGATTCCCGCTATCTCCGCGGGATTTTTTGGTTCGACGAGAACATAGGAAATGGTGTAGCGAGGATTGGGGATGTACTGAATGGCCCGGTTATACGTGGTGTAGAGGGTCGGTAAGCCGAAAAGGCCGGATGCCGCAACCTTTGCGATGCCAACAATCACAGCGCGGTGATCATTGAGTTGAAATTCCGAGCCCAAATGAGGATTACCAAGTTTGGCAAAATCGCCATCCTGAACAGCGATGAATCCATTCTCCGCATAAATATCGGTGATATTCCCATCGATGACTTCGGGCCGGCCAAAAAGGCTGGTGTCATCTAGACCGATGACCGAGGCCGCCTGATAAGTGCCATCACCGAGCTTGACCAATGCCGTTCCCGAGTAGAGCGGAACGGCGTAGGCGACGCCATGCATGCTGCGCACCGCGTCGAGAATGTAATCGGGCATGCCAATGGAGTTCGCCGGCGTTTGCACGGTCGGATCCATAACCCAAATGGAAGCGCCGATGTTGGTCACCGTAGACGACGAATGGTTCATAACGCCGGCAAACATGGAGGCGATGAACATCATCAGGAAGGAAGCGAAGGTGATGCCGACCAACAGTGCGGTGAACTTTGACTTGTCGTTGACCAGCAGCTTATACGCCAGCTTTAAAATTCCTGTCACGGATAACACCTTATCGCGACGAGAGATGCAGCGGCAGTGATCTGAATCACAGCCAGAGGTAACTCGTCTCGCTCTGTGCAAGCCATGTGGACACAAAGACTTATGCTGCGCTACGTGGGATCGCCTCCCGACAAGTCGTGCCGGTTCAACCGGTCGATGCAACACCATCTAATCGGCTGATCGGACAACACTTCTCGCAGGGAACTGATCTTTCCGAGCTGTACTCAATTAAACCTAAACCGGAAAGTGTTTTCCGTTATTAAGCCCTAGGTCGAGTGTAGCTCTTGAGGCTCCTGTTACTAGATTTTGAGCCTGTGTTGCGATCACCCATTGAATCCACCCAGGTTATAGACGGAAACTGCCTTTCATCGCTCTTAGAGTTTCGGCACAACACTCCGAGGTGTGTTCTTTTGGCGTGGGGCGAGAATACCGACGCGCCTCGGTCTATGGCTTTGTGTTATTCATATCCGTGGCGGGCTGGTCTTGGCGGGCGAGTGGGGAAGGAGCTTTGGCATGCCTGTAGAGAGAATTTCGCGCTGTTTATTTTGTTTATGGCTGGTTTGTTTATCGCTAGCGATCATTTGTGTGGGAACTCGAGCCGCTACCTCCGAAGCTAAAACCACCGAACGGACCACGCCAGTGGCCACCGCAACGCTTCCACAGCAGAATCAGCAGCTGGGTGAGGTTCGGTTTTCCGCCGACAACGAACAGGAGCGCGACTCCGGCGTGTGGATCGACGGGAAGTATTTCGGTTACGTCAAGGAACTGAGGGGCGACAAGAAAGTCATGCTTGCGCCGGGCGAACACGAGATTTCCATTCGTTCGGATGGCTACAGGGATTTGGTGAAGAAAATCGTCGTCGAGCCGGGCCAGCCGCAAACCATCGAAGTCGTGATGGAGGAAAATCCCAAGGCGATCTATCCCGGCGATGATGCCGCGGAATTTCGTTTAGACATTCAGCCTAAGCGCGCCGCGGTTTTTATCGATGGCGCTTACGTCGGTCATGGCGGCGATTTTGGAGGCAGGTTTCATTCAATGCTGGTGGGCCCTGGAAAGCACCGGCTGAAAGTTACGCTCGAGGGCTATCGCGATTACGAAACTGAAATTAATCCAGTGGCCAACGAGAAATCCCGCATGAAGATCGTCCTGGAGAAGGAAACGGGTTCGGGAGGCAAGCCTTAGCCAAGTGTTCTAGTTCAACTTTTGTTATGAATGTGGGGCCGCACCGTGGCGCGGGGGAGAGCAGGCGGGAAAGGCTCAGACTGCTCGAGCTTCCTCGGGAAGAATGCGGCTGATTGCAGGCACGAGGTCTTTGCCCATTTCCGATTTCGCGAGGAAATTGCCGTCCCCGAATAACCGTGCCAAGGCGGCGGCTTCTTCCGGGGTGTAGTGGCTGCTCATGAGGATGATCTTGATGTCCGGGACCAACCGACGCATTTCGTAAGCGGCTTCAATACCGCTCATGAGCGGCATGACAATATCGAGAATAGTCACGTCTGGTTTGACCCTCTGGATCTCCTCTATGGCTTCCTGACCGTCGGAGGCCTCATAGATCTTCCAGTGCCGCTGCTGACCCAGCAGAGAACGCAGGGTCCGACGCACGAGTTCCTGGTCGTCAACGATGAGGATTTTCGCCGGAATGGGCACTTGCATCTCCGGGCAAGGCGCGGCCCGTCGGAGGCGGGCTAGGCGGTGCCAAATAGATATTAGGCTCCCTCGAAGTATGTACAATACCGCGCTCACCTGAACAAAAGCGAAGCTGAGGCGAAGGCGCCGTTCTCGGGGAGTGGCCTAGAACACGCTGGTTCTGTGACAGAAGTCACAGACTTAGTCCTCCCTTATTAGGCAGCATCAAGCTGCTGAAAGGAGGAAGCCATGAAAGCGATTGCTGTCGTGGCGTTGACGCTCACGATCTCAGCGTTTGCCGTTGGCGGCTTCGTACAGCGACCCGCTCAGGGTCAAACCTCGCAACCCCAGGCCCAGCAGTCCATGCCCAGAATGATGCAACAGATGGGCGGCGGCATGATGGGCAGCGGCACAGGAACAACGGGGCAGATGGGGCAAATGATGAACCGGCATCAGCAGATGATGGGAAACATGAGTAAGCTGATGCAGAGCATGGCCGCAATCGAAGCCGAAAAGGATCCAGCGGCGCTGAAGGCAAAGCTCGCTGAACACCGCGCTTTGCTCGAGCAAGTACGGAGCCAGATGATGGACCAAGGCGAAATGATGCAGCAGATGATGGGTTGCATGAACCAACCACCCGCAGAGAATGGCAGTACCCAGCCACCGGCAGCGAAGTAATTCACGCGGCTCGCGCCCTGCGGTAGATCCGATTTCAGCCGCACCAGGGGCCGGCGCTTAGAAAGAGCGGCCGGCCCCACGATTTACGTATTCGCCCTCTTTACGCATATCGGGCAGACGTTACGCTATCGGCACAGTAGTACTCCCGTACGGTTCCCGCATGCATCGCCATCCCCAAAGCTGAAGCACGGAGGGCAGAATGAAAAAACCGAGCGCAATTCTGATTTTGATCTTATGTATGGTTGGGGCGGCCTACGCGCAGCACGATTCAAATATGCCGGCCGGTTCCAAGATTTATATCGAGCCTATGAACGGCTTTGAAAATTATCTGGCGGCCGCGCTTCAGAAAAAGAAGGTGCAGGTTACGGTCGTGGCGGACCGTGAAGTCGCGGACTTTGTCATCACGGGCAGCGCGCAACATGAAAAGGCCGGATGGGCCAAGGTTGCCTTTCAGCACGATATCCACTCCGACGATCAGGCCAGCATTTCCGTGGTGAACACGAAAACCAGCGCGGTCGTATTCGCCTATGCCGTGAACAAGAAGAATACCTGGCATGGCGATCAAACCACCGCCGAAGCTTGCGCCAAACACCTGCAGGGGCACATCGAGGGTAAAGAATAAAATCGCGTAGCACGATCAGCTGCAGGCTTTCCTTTCCCTTACCTCAGCGCGGCGGCCCTGCGAACCTCGGGGCCGCCGTGCTTTTTTAGCGCCCTTATCGGCTGTCCGTTTTGAATCGATATCGGCTCTGCCGTAGGCAGAGAGATGGGCGTCACGGAGCAACAACTCCTGGAGCTAAGCCAATATCGGACAAGCGACGCATTCGACGACCTCGAACGCGCGGCGCTCGATCTCGCCGTGGCGATGGCCAAGACGCCGACCGAAATCCCCAGCGAACTCACCCAGCGCCTGCGCAAAGACCTCGACGAAGCGCAACTCGTGGAGCTTGCGGCCACAATTGCCTGGGAGAACTACCAGGCTCGGTTCAACCGCGCTTTCGGCGTGCGCTCTTCGGGATTCTCGGAAGGCGCATTCTGTGCAATGCCTGAAAAGCACGTTTAGGCATCATTTCACGCCTCCACAAACCCTTCCCAATGGTACTTTCCGCCCGTTCTTTCCTAGTACCATTTAGGCATTATTTATAAGACAAGTACCATTCCGCAGATCGGCCAAAAGCCAAAAACTAACTGTGCACAGTAAGAGCTTGTAGCGAGGATTTCTCTTGATGGAACGCCGCCAAATGACGCGCTACGACTTCGGGGCCATTGCCGAAGTGGTCGATTTGAATTCGCGGGAAGACGTGATCGTCGTCACGCGCGATCTGAGTTTGGCTGGCTGCTTTGTTAAAACCAGATATCCTTTTCCCGGGGGCACGGAAGTCCGCGTGAGGATCACCTATTCAGGATCGGACTTCGCCGCGATCGGCACCGTGACGGACAATACAACACGGGAGGGCATGGAAATCGAATTTGACGCCATCGAACCGAAGAATCAGGCGGTTATCGAGGAATGGCTTGGGCTGACGCACTTCCGCGTGGATCGCCGTAACGCCGCAGGCGCCCCGCGAGGTCAAGTCATCCAGATCAAGAATCGGTTGCGCCGCCGCGAGCATCCCCTGCCTTCCGCGGTAAGTGCCAGTCCTATAGAGGACAAGCACAAAGATTTCGCCGCCAGCCTCTTAGACTCCGCCCGGAATCTCTTACATCTCCGCGACGAAGCACGGCACTAACCCTTTCCTCGCACGGCTGAAGTCCGGTGTCCATACGGCGATCCGCGTTCCACTAGCGGCCCCGAACGCAGCACGCGATACTCGTGCCAGACGAGGAACCACACGGCGGCATCGAAGATCGTGAGCAGAATCAAAGCAATGGCATGCGTGTGCGTGTAGCGGTAAAGCTGATACGACATCAGCACCGCGAGAGCCGTAAGCGCCGCTGGATAAGACCACAGCGCGCCCGTCAACAACCCAATCGACAGCACCATGTTAATTAGACCGACTGCTATTAGATAAATTCCTGCGAAATGCTGAGCGCCACGCTGGACGGCGCGTGCAAGGTCCAGCAGAAAATTAACGAGGAAGGCTCCCCAGACCCTGGACTGCAGCTGCAACGCGAGGCGTACGAAGTAATTCGAGACCGCCACGGGGCTTACCGCGAGGATCGCCGCGCCCAAGGCCAATTCAAACACGGCATGCAAAGCCTTCAGGGTTACGCCGACTTCAAATAGCCGATGGATATAGTTCTGGCGCATGCTGGCCTGGAGCGCACTTCTTTGATTTTGACGAAGCCTGACCGGATGTGCAACAAAAAGCGATAGCGCGTCGATTTGATTCTTCCGCTGTAAATGAGTCCGGGGCGGCTGGTATCAGCCGTAACGCCTTGCAGGCATGTGAACTACGCCTTACATCCTTTGGCCGATAGCGTCGGGGCCATATTCCATTGCAAGCTGGGAATCAGGGAAATGCAAGAAAAGGGGAATGCTCAGCCAAGGAAGGCCGTAAGGCACGAAAAACCACAGGAATGCGGCGAGGTAAGAGCTCCAAAATTGCGTCGCCGCCTTTAGGAGGAATATATGGGCACCGCAAATACAGACACCAGCCGCAAGGATCAGCAGCAACAAGAGGAAAAGCGCCGCGAGGAGCGACGTCACGACCAGAATCCCAACAACCCTAACAATCCTAACGAGGAACGGCGGCAGAACCCAGGGCGGCAAAACATGGAGATGGCCCCGGGCACGAACAACACGAATCCAGACTCGACGCCGCAACGCGAGAACAACTCGCGAAATGAAACGCCTGGAAACTGGCAGGGCGAGAACTTCCAGAGCGGAACCAGCCAGGCGCAAAAGAGCCAGGGACAAACGCCTGGCCAGCAGAGCAATCCATCGGACCGGCGCGAGCAAAAGAGCGAAGGAGGCGGAAGCCACTCGAACAATCCGCCAGGCAAAGAGAAGGAGGGAGACTTTGGCTCCCCAGTATCCTCCCAGAAAAAAAGCGCCGGAGCCTGAAAAACCGTCGCCCAAGAACTTCGGCGTGAGCTACGAGCGGGGACTCGGCGAAGGCCGTGAAGCGCATGAAGGTGCCGGCGGCAAAATCGACAGCACGCAACGCGACATGGGCCAAACCGGAGAGGTAATGTAGCCGCTGAATTGACGCTTCGTAATTAACGAATACCCCCAAAAGGAGCCGGATCGGTTCCGGCTCCTTTTGTTATGCCCCTTCTTAAAAGCTTTCCCACTGCAAAGAAGCAGCGATCTTCACGGGTTCTTAAGCTGTGCCCCGTGCTTTAACTGTGATACCATCCGCGAGCCCATCCCTCTCTTCGCAAGGAAAGTATGTTTGACCGGCAGGCAGCCACGCGGGCATTTACTCTTGACCCTCTGGAAGGAAGCAAGCTTAAGCGCTATGCCCTGGCGCTTCTGGCGATGACTGCGGCGCTGGCTCTCCGATCGCTTTTTCAACCCGTCCTCGGCGCCTCTGGGCATTTCATCAGTATCTCCGCGGCTGCGGTTTTTGCGGCCTGGTATTGTGGGCTGGGTCCTGCGGCTCTATCTACGCTATTAGGCATGCTCGCGGCGAATCTTCTTTTCGTCTCTCCGTACAAGCCGCTTGGGTCCATTACCGAAAGAAATCTAGTCCGCGAGCTGCTTTTTCTGCTGATTTACGCGGCTATTATCGCGGTCGGAGTGGGCGGCCGCAGGGCGCTGCTGCGGCTTAGGCACGCGCATGAAACGCTATTGCGCTCACGCACACATTTGAAGTTCCGCGTCCGCCAAAAGACGGCACAACTTCAGCAAGGCAACAAGGATTTGCGCGATCTTTCCGTGCGCTTGCTGCGCGTACAGGATGATGAACGCCGGCGCATCGCGCGCGACCTGCACGACAGTACCGGACAGGCTCTCACGGCCTTGAAACTGGAACTTGCCAGCATCGAACGCGAACTGGCGGGGCAGAATCCGCAACTTACGGTGCGGCTGGCCGCCTGCATCGGAGATGCTCGCATGATTTCGGACGAGTTGCGCACCATCTCATATCTCCTGCATCCTCCATTGCTCGATGAGCTCGGCCTGGGATCGGCGCTGCGCTGGTATGTCGACGGATTCGAGAAACGTTGTGGGATCGCCGTTAACCTGGAGCTCGACATTACGGAACGTCAGGCCCCAGAGATGGAGACCATGCTTTTTCGCGTCGTGCAAGAATGTCTGATTAATATCCACCGCCACTCCGGCAGTGCGATTGCCTCCATCCGGCTCTCTCACACAGAGCGGCAGCTCATCATGGAAGTCGAAGATGAGGGCCGGGGCATGAATGCCGACGAGCTTTCCGCTGTCGCTTCAGGCGAAACGCTGGGCGTTGGCTTGCGTGGAATGCGCGAGCGCATCAGCGATTTTGGCGGCGAACTGGAAGTTCTTTCCACAGGACAAGGCACGAAGGTCAGGGCGGTTATCCCCATCGACGTGCGCTCTTCTCGAACAATCCCCGCACCGGCCGCGGATATTCTCAGTGCGAGCGAGATCGCCAAGCGCGCCGCAGCAAATTGACCATCCGACCAGGATGGTCATCCCGAGCGGAGTAACACGAGCGAGGGATCTCTCTGCCTACTGGCGAGCATTTTGATGTGGGCCAACCTATCCGATCAGGATCCTCATCCCGTCTTCCGGCGAAAGTCACCATCTTCCGCGAAAAGGCTACCAACAGGATGCGCTTTTCGCGATAAATAGAGTTGAGCTTTCGCCGCTAACAAAGTCCCTCGTGAGCGAGGGATCTGCTTTTATCTAGCGATGTTCGTAATCGTTCTTGGTCCCAACCTCGCGCCTTCGCACCGCGTATAGCACTCCGCGAGCGGTTCCGAAGAGAATCAAATCGCCGACCGGCACAGGCGTCGTGGTAACTTCAGTCGGCGCTCCAAATCGCGACTCCACCTTGCCTGTGGCGCCATTGAGCACCAGCGCGGCGGCTCCGCTTGCCGCATAAAGCCGTCCATCCCGCCAGTACGGAGCATAAATGCTGCCCGCCTGCGCTTCCCATATTTCGTCGCCGGAACTGAGCGCCAGCGCCGCGAGCGAAGGTCTGTCCCGATAAACGTTCACAAAAACCTTGCCGTCGGCGAGCAAAGGCGCGCTCAGAATTTTGCTCCAATGATGCCGCCAGATCACGCTTCCCTTCCCGAGGTCGAAAGCGCGCAGAGTTCCGTCATCGTCCGCAACGAGCAGGTTGTGCCCATCTGTTGCCACGCCCAAAGGACGGCCCGCCGGCTCGCTGAGCGGAGGACCAGGTTCGAAGTTGTCGCTGTTAGCGCCTGATCGCCAATAATTTCTGCCGTAACCAAAAAACGCCGCACCGGGAGAACCGGCCACCCACAAATTGTCCGCTGCCACGGTCAGTTCGGCGTCAATGTCAAAGGTCTGCAGGGAGCCATCGCGCGCGTCGATGCGCAAAACGCTTCGCGATCCGGGCGCGAAGAAAACGTAATCGCCCACTGCGACCGGCGCCGGCGGAGATGGATTCCCAGGCAGCTCCGCCTTCCATTTTTGCGCGCCGGAATCCTTATCGAGACCGTAGACGACAATGCGGTCGCCATGGCCCGCAAAGCTGAAACCGACCACCGTTCGTGCAAAGATCAGCGGCTCTGCCCCACAGCTTGCTACGTTGTACTGCCATTTCGGCTTTCCGGCTTGCACTTCGAGCGCGTAAATCTGCGAGCCTTCCCTTTCGGCGTAGCCGCCGCAAAAGAAGAGAACGTTGCCGTCGATAACCGGCGTCAGCGCTTGCGAATCTCCCGCGAGCACCCAGGGTCGCGGCGTCGCGAGCGACCAGACAACATCCTTCTCGCGCCTGCAACCAGAGAGCGCAGCAACCGCCAGCATAAGCAAAATACCCGGCTTTTTGATCAATTCCCTCATCGCCACGAATCCGATGCCCTATGGTACTCGTCATCGCCAGGGTCGCTGAGTTCAGCGTTTCTACACCAAGCGCTCCTCCACAACTTATTCATTCAAACATCTCAGGATTTGGCTCTGATCCGAAGACCATGGTCATCAATTGCGCAGGCGATTTGTCCGTCTCCGAAGTCTTCCTGGAATCCTGTTCCGTTGACGATATCGAACAGGTCGACCTTCCAGTTTCTCTCCCATGGACATGCCTCTCCCCCGGGCGGAGGAGTAAGAAGTTCCACGTGAGGATTCCTAGTTTAGTTGTATAGTTGGCGAGAAAGGAACGCCCGTTCACGTGCAACTTTAAGGAGCCAGCTATGAAAACGCTATTAAGAATTGTTGGAGCAATAGTGATTTGCATGGTCTTACTGCTCGTGACGCTGCGCGCGACCGGCCTTAATCCTCACGGGGATACGCCCGGTCGCGGGAGTTATCCCGGTTTATGGCTCAGCGGGAATCTCGTAACGACTCCGGTTGCCGATTGGTCATTCACTGACAGCATTCAAACTGTGAAGGTTCAGACCAACACCTGGTATCTGATTCCTCATTCGGTAACAACTTGGTGTATCGCCTATAATGGCCAGCTTTATCTGGCTACTTCTGGAGCTGCAGTCAGAGAATGGCCTCGAAATGTGGCCCGTGATCCCCATGTGCGTCTGAAGGTGGGCGATCAATTGTATGATCGTACCTTAGTGGTTGTCACTGATCCGGCCGAAAGGGAAGCCGTGCTCCAGGTCAGAGCGAAAAAATACTCTCAGAAGTACCCGCCAGTGGGTCAAACATTTACCGTATATCGCGTAATGCCTAGCTAGACGCTTACTGGGCTATTGATTGCAACGTTGGTGATCATACGATCGCGTTTCCATATCGTTCTTCTCGCCATACACACAAGCGATGTTGTAGTAAAACATCGGATAATTTGGGTCGATGTGGCCTAATGGCCCAAAGTTTTAGACTCACTCACTGCCCTGTTGTTTGACTGTTAACCGCCCCGGCAAAATAGCGTTATCATAGGCCCAGCCCCGCATCTAAATATCTGTATCATTCAGAATTGTCGGCACGGTCCCCTGCGTCGCCGATCGCCTTGGCAGGTGTCCGCTTGGAGGCGGCCTCTTATGAGCGCCAAACGTATGCGCGTGATCGCGGCGGCGACTTTGTTCTTCGCTGCGGGTGTCTCGCTTTCGTCCGTCAAACCTTCGCGAACGCTCGCCGCGGGTTTGCGCCTGGCACAATATAAACCGGCGGGCAATTCCGCGGCTTCACAGCCCAACTCAGGCCAGACAGACCGCGCCCGGGAGATACCCCCGGCCCGAACTTCGGATCAAAACGACTCGCGCGCTGACTATAAACCTGCGAGAGTTCTGTCCGCCGCGGATGTAGACTTCCCCTTCCAAACCACGGCTGACGGCATTGTGGTCTTCGACGTATCCCTGGACGCGCAAGGCGCGATCAAGAACATCAGTGTGCTTCAGGACCTCCCGCCGTTCACCGCCCCGGCGAAGCAATCGCTGCGGAATTGGAAGTTCGCTCCCGCCTCGGCCAATGGCAGACCTGAAGATTCGGAGATGCCCGTCGCATTTGTGTTTCGCCACTCGGTCTATATCGCCAATGAGCCGCCATTCACGCCGATAATTCCCAAGAAGGAATCCAATGACACGCGACGAGGATTCATTCCTCCAGGGATTCTCTCGGTCTCCTATGCTGGATATCCCGCCAGCACCATTGCCATGGGTGCCGTGGCGGTGCAGGCGAGGGTGAAGCCCGACGGCTCGACGGGTGAGGTCACGGTTGTCCGCAAACTCGCCGGAGGCTTCGGGCCGCTCGCAGTCGACGCCGCCAAACATTGGAAATTCCAACCCGCGTTGCGCGATGGCAAGCCCGTGCCAGCCAATGTGGCGATCACGTTTGTTTTTTCCTCGCGCGCGCTGAACCCGTTTTAACCCAGCCGCCGCACGAAGATCATTTCACTCAGGAAAAGCTGCCGCTAGTTCACGCTCAGCGTAATCGCTACCGTGTGGCTCATTCCGTTCAGGCTACCGGTCACCTGAATCGCGCCTGCTTCGGGCGGGAACAACTGAATCCTCGCAGAGGCTTGCTTGGTGGGATCGGAGACGCTGGTCGCGGTCATCGTAATAATTTGGCTGCTGCTGATCACGGAGGGAGCGGTATAAACGGCTGCCGCCGAATTGGAATTCGCAACAATGCCGATACTTGGGCTCACGGTCCATGTGAATGATCCGTTCGTGGAATTCGGCATCGAGGCCGTGAACTGTTGGTGATCGTTCTGCCCGAGAGCGACGCTTTGCGGAGTCAGCTGAACTCCGTTTGGCGAATTCTGCGAGCCCCCAGACGTTGCGCCCGCGCAACCAAGAAGCCCCGCCGCAACACACGCGACCCCCACGAGAGACGCCAGCTTTGCCCTGCCGCTTGCGGGCCGGCACGTGCACCAGACTATCGCCATGCTGCCGAAAAGCAGCCAGGCCGCGAGCGGATATGTTCGGCTGTCGCCTCCGTACAAAAGCATTTGCACCGCGAATGGCTGGGCGCCCGGTCGAGTGTTGGCGGCTGGGAAAAGCTCGGAAGTGCTAATCGAGCTTGTGAGAGTGAGCGTGAAGGTGTTTGCGCCGGCCGAAGCAATCGAACAAGTTACACCTTGAAAAATCGCAGGAACGTTGCACGAGAGAGCGGGCACACCGGTCAAACCTCCCACGTGGTTAACCGTGATCTGCGCCGTGCCACTGTTGCCGCGTTTTAACGTTATGTTTGCAGGTGCGACGCTGATGTCGAAGTCAGGCGGCAACGCCACGGACGACCATGCGCTAACCAGCGCATTCGCATCAATCGAACCGAGCCCCGTGGCCATGTCGTATCCCGGTCCCGCGCTGTAGCCCATCGAACCGGCGCCGCTGCCGCTCGTCGGACAGCCGGTAGTGGGCGGATTCGTCTGGCACGGAACCACATTGCCCCCGCTGGTGATGTCATGAAGCGGACTCGCCGAAAGGCTCGCGAGTCGATAGAGGACGGCGTTAATGTTTCCTTGCCCTGAATTCATCGATTGGTTCAGCAGCGCCACAATTGCAGCCAGCGCGGGCGTGCCCGCTGATGTTCCGCCCACGGCATCAAATCCGCCGAAAGGGCCGCTCGGACACACCGGAGTAAACGCCTTGGTGGTTGCGTTATAGCTTTCGTCGCAGACGACGTAGGCATCGTGATCCGCCGAAGCGCTGAAGGAAATGTCCGGCACATCGCGCACGCCGTCGTTCAGCACACCAGGTCCCGATTGCCATGATGGCTTGGTGAAAAGGGTGCTCGCCCCGCCGCCTGTCGCCTCGATTCCGAGTCCCACCGTGCTCTCGTCCCAGCTGATTTCGGGAATGTACGAAAGCGCCGAAAGATTATTGCCGCTGTTGGTGGTGTTCCAATAGGTTCCTGAGCCCTCGTTGAATTTAGTTCCTCCAACGCCCGTAACGTAGGGCATGCTCGCGGGCATACTTACGGCCAACCCTTTGGTAGCTTGCGTCGCAAAAAGAGGATCGCAACCGGCCGCGCCGGTATCCCCCGAGGCTGCGACAATGGTTTGCCCCTGCGCGTTCGCCTGCTGACCGAGTTGCGTGAACGACTGCACGTCCGACGGACTGAACGCCACCTCGCAAGCGCTGTAGCTCACACTGATCACCGGCGCGAGATTGCTCGTAATTGCGTACTGCAGCGAATCCCATGCACTCGTCGCATTGACGTAAATCAATGTCGCATTTTGCGCGATCGCGCCCGCCCACTCGAGATCCAGATCGGCTTCCTGCAGATCGCCATCCAGCATTCCAGGATCGCCCGATCCGGGCGCCAGCACGATCTGCGGATCGTTTGCAGGCAGCGTCATGAGGCTGCGGAATTCGCGAATGTCGCTAAGCTGGATGTCGCTCTGTCCCACGATGGCGATTTTTTGCCCTGTCCCGTTGAGACCGCGGCTGTAGAGTGGCTGTACGTCGTAGATCACGCTGAAATCGGCGGGCGCCAGAAAATGAGTCGTCGTGCCGTCCGTGAAATTGGGATTCGCCGCGGCCAGATTCCGCCGGATCACCCGCGGCTTCGGCCGAAAATCATTCAGCCCCGCAACACCCGAGATGACGCCCGCCAGCGCAGCGGGAATCGAAGGTTCCGTCAAATTCGCGTAGTGTTCCTCACCGTTCTGCGAATAGCGGTGAATGGAAGTTCCGAACGCCGCCGCCACTTGCGCCGCTGAGCCCGAGAAACTCACCGCGTTGCGGCTCGCCGGAATATCGCGCACCACAAACCCGCGGCTCTCGAGCCATGACGTCACTTGGGCGAGATCGTTCTGGCTCAGTCCGAAGTGCGCTCCAAATTCCTGCGGCGTAATCCAGCGGTGATAATTCGGCGAGGACCGGTCCTGCTGCTCGGATAAGAGTTGGCTGAGGGCTGCCTGCTGGCTCGACGAAGGCTTGAAGTAAATCGTGATGCGCGGTAACAAAGTGGAATCGGCAATTTTGCCGCGATCGAATTCAGGGCGCGCCAGCGGATGCACATTGCCCTGAATTTGCCTGACGTCCGAATCGCTGATCGCCGCGCGGATTCGGCTTTCCGGCACTTCCTGCGCGTCAGAGATTGCGCCCACAAACAGGAGTGAGCCGAGAACTCCCATTCGAGAGACATAAGCGAACCAGTAGTAATAGCGCCAGCTCATCATCGCTCCGCACACACCTTCACGAGCACGTGGTAACCCACGCTTTCGGAAGCAGGTTTTTCGGGAACAGACGCTGCCCGCCACTGAGCGACGCGCAGCCAACGAACACCCGGCGGCGCGCGGCGCTGCGCTCAGTACGGTAGCAACGGATTGGATGTTGAAGTCAATTCACAGGGTCAGAGTGGTCCCTCCCGACCCAATATGTGTAGGACCATGCGGTGGAGAACCAATCTATTTCCCCGCTGTGCAAAATTTCGGCAGCATGATTGCTTCTGAACTGCGAGGGAACACCTCGGAGAGGCCCAGCCCGAGTTTCACAGAACCGGTCGCAAGCTCCTGATAAATCAGGAGAAATCGTTTGTTGCGAGGCAACGTGAGAGGAAACAAATTACCACTTTTGGCTTTTTTATTGGCCCTGGTGCTTACCGCCGCCATCCTGTACGGCCGCCACGGCGGAAGCGCGCAGAAGCCATGGAACGCGAGTGCGATCACCGCGACCTATGTAGGCGCGCAGCTTCGCGAATTGGATTCTGGCAATGCCGCCGTCTACTTGGCGTATGAAGTCCAGAATCACACCGATTCTGACTACCAACTGGCCGACGGCCCTCGGGCCCTAGTGATGAGCCGGCTGCGAGCCGATGGCAGCTTGAGCTCGCAGGAGCAGGTTCGCCTGAGCTATCCGACATTTTTGCCCGCGCGGCAGCGTGCCCGCATCGCCCTCGAAATTCCTTCCACCTTCACATGGCCCGCGGACAACGATCCAGCCTTTCAGGATAGGCTCAGGGACCTCGTGAACCAGAAACTCACGGAGGTGCAGGCCTTCGTGCTTTTCGATCAGGCCGATCGCTTTGAGATCGAATTTCCCAGCGGCTGGCAGGACCTAAAAATAGCCTCGGCATTGCCGAGGTAATTGGACGGAGAACGTCGATCATGTCTTCTGCAAACCCCATTGCATCGCCTCTGCAGGCCGGACGCAGGTCCCACGCGCGCCGCAGAATTGACGGCTTGACCTACGTCGAGTTCGGGCCGGACAACGGCGCGATACTGATCGACGTCGGCGAAGGTGGACTCGGTTTTCAAAGCGTAATGCCTGTGAGCATGAACCAGGCGCTGCTTTTCAAATTCAAGCTCCCTGGGTCCGCCGCATATCTCGAAGGTTTTGGTGAAGTCGCCTGGATGAATGAATCGGGCAAAGGCGGTGGACTGCGTTTTGTGGACGTAGACGAGCCCGTCTCTTCTCAAATTCGCGAGTGGACTGGCGTGCTTTCTGCGCCTGAAAGTATCGCCGTAACGAGCGGCAATGACGCTGAAGCCGAACTCTCCCCGGAAATTCCGGCTGAAACAGCCTTAAGTCGCAGCTCAGGTCGATGCGGCGCGCCGGCCTAACGCCGCCGGTTCCAGTTGCCGAAGGAAGCGCCGAAGCTGAACTACTAGCGACAATAATCTCCGACGCCTCCGCTGCTGCCGAAAGTGCGGAACTCCCGAGCGCCGATACATCGGAAATTCCAAGCGTCAGTCCTGAAGAAATTCCGGGCGTTAGGCCCGAAGTCCAGAGTGCCGCTCCGGCTGATCATCCTGCCGCCAAACAAGCTCCAGCGCTCGACAGCGCGGCACAGGTGGCATCGCCAATTCCGGAATTCACCATCGAAGTCACGCCAGATTCGATTGTGCCTCTCACCGCCCCTACCCCTATAGGACCGGCGCGAATCGACGTACTGCCACAGCTCTGCTCACTCCGCCGATCAAGGCGCATCGGGACTCCGCTCGAACAAAGAATCGGAGCCCATCGTCGCTCAGTCGGCCACCTCTCCAAAGCCCGCTGCGGCACCCGCGCCCTATTCAAAGCTCGAATCAAACCTCGACTCAACGAATCTCGTTTCCGTTAAGAAGCCTCAGCAAAAACCGGTGACTTCGAAGCCGGCAGCAATTCCCACCGTGTCCGCGTACGGCCAGCACTCGGCCGCTCAGAATTCATCCATTCGTCAGCCGCAAAAGCCCGCGCTCGCAGGCACCGAATGGGAGAATTTCATCGCCACCGAAGGTGCAAATTCAAAGCCGCAATTACCGCTGCCTCAGGCGCTCAAAACAGGCATTGGAGCCGCTGCAGGCGCTTGTCTGGTGCTCGCTCTCGTTCTCGGTGTGCCGTACCTGAAAACGCAACTGCAGGCGACCGCCAATGCGAGGTCGGCAAGCTCGAATCTCGGAAACCCGTCAACGTTTGAAGTCGAAGTGGCCGACATCAATAATCGCCGGTGGATTCTCAGGAGTGGCGGCGAAGCAGGTTCGCCTTTTGGCGATGCGAGTTCCAAGCGTGACACGCAGTCCGCTGCTTCGGCCGCGGCTCGAAAGTCCTCGCGGTCGGACGATTCCGACAATGCGGTCGAAACCCCCGCGGCGCCGCAGCCAAAAATCGCAAAGCCCGGCGAGTTGGCACTTTCACGTCCTCGCGCCGGTCAGATTAGAGCGGCCTCAGCCCAGCTGACGGCACCGTCTATTTTCGACGGCATCACTCCGCCGATTGGTTCTGTGGCCGATCGCTTGGCGACGGGCGGCCCCGAAGCTCCCGGAATCGTTCCTCCCGACAGCGAATCGGCAGTCAAAAAATCGACGCTTCAGGCTGCCGTGCTGGTGCAACGTGTCTCCCCGGTGTATCCCAGCACTGCGCTACAGTCGCAAGTGCAAGGCGAAGTGCTCGTCAACGCCACCATCGGCAAAGACGGGATTCCCAAGAACCTCAAGGTGATTAGGGGCGATCAGCGGCTGATTGCTGCGGCGCAGGCCGCGATCGGGCAGTGGCGTTATCGTCCCGCCACACTCGCCGGCGAACCCATCGAGACGCAAATCGAGATCACCATCGATTTCCACCTGAAATAGCGCAGCTCTATCACAACGTCGTACGTTCAACGAATCCTTCCTTGAGCCCTCAAAGCGCAGGCATTCGGACCCGTCTGTAGCCACATCTAGCAGTGCCTCCGCCAAATACGCGTGCATTATGACCCTGACCCCGCAAGGGGTTTGCGGACCTGCCTTTTAAAGCAAGCAGGGTATGGCAGGTTTTGGCCACCCTCGCTCAGACTGGTCTAGTGGAACCCCTGACTAGCCAACGTGAAATCCGGGAGAGAGGCTTACGTTTCGCTTGGGCGAACGACAAATCTGCAACCGTTCTCAGGGGCACAAGCATTGAATGAGGGCTGCGTATCGGCAGTCATCCTGGAGGTTGTAACATGAAAAACATTCTCGTATCTCTGGCGCTTTTCGCGCTTTGCGCGGTCGTGCCGGCACGCGCTGATCAGAGCAAGAGCGAAGTACAGGCACGCCTGGACGCCGCCACGGCGACGCTGCACGAGCTTTCCGCGGCTCCCGACAAAGGAATCCCGGACGAGGTTTACAAGAGTGCGAAGTGCGTCGCCGTCGTGCCTCACTTGGTTAAAGGAGCTTTCATCTTCGGCGGCAAGCACGGCCGGGGTATCGCGACGTGCAAGCTCCCGGACGGAGGATGGAGCGCACCGGCATTCTTCAGCATTAGCGGCGGAAGCTGGGGTTTGCAGATCGGCGCGGAAAGTATCGACCTTGTCATGATGATCATGACGGATGAGGGCGCCAAGCACCTGCTCGAAAATAAGTTTCAGGTCGGTGCTGACGCTTCAGGCGCGGCCGGCCCCGTGGGCCGCCATGCTTCGGCGGGAACCGATTGGAAGCTGGAGACCCAGATTCTTACTTACTCGCGGTCCAAGGGGCTTTTCGCCGGAATCGATCTGGATGGCTCGTGGATCGAGCATGACAGCGATTCCACCAAGGCTCTCTACGGCAAAGACTTCAGCAACGGCGAACTGCTGACGGGCAAGGTCCCCGTGCCCGAAGAAGCCAAAACCTTCGTCGCCGAAGTCGCCCGCGTAAAGGCGGAGGCGCAAACGCACTAAGTTTGTAGAAAACAAGTTCGGGAAATTGCCTTCCCCCCAGTTCACTGCGAAGGAAGGAGACGGAATGTCTCCTTGCGGTGAACACCCCCGGGAGGATTCGCCAGCCGACTGCGAACCTCCCGATTTTTATTTCCGAGGCGAATAACGCCGGATCGGATTTACTCCAGCCGCCAAGGCGAGCGCTCGGGCCAGTGTCGCAGCGCATCGGTTGCCCAAGCCGTGGTCTTATTCGTCTGGCAGGAAGTACAAGGATTCGGGAGTTTGTATTTCTCCGTCATTGCCGGTGTGATGAACGCAAACGTGTGCGCATGCACGTTGACGTTTGCGATCGTCGTCTCGATCGCCGGCATATGGCAGCTCACACATTCGCTCGCCGGAGTCCCCTCGCGATGATGGGTGTGTTCCTCCAGCGTTGTGGTCCGAGGCCCGCGGCGCCCACCAATCCGCGTCGTTTGGAACGAAATAAGGCCGCCAGACGTGATTCGTGACGTCCCACTGAGATGGCTGCGGATAATAATCATTCCCGATTTTCGTAAAGTAGCGCTGCTTCCAGATGCTGCCGCAGACAAGCCCGACGTCATCGAGCGTGAATTTCTTAACCGGGTTGGTGGCCAGATCCGGAATTATAGCTTCGGGATGCTCGCGCGGATCGCGCACCACATTGGCCATTGGCGTCTTTTGCCAGCGTGCATAGATTTCGGCATGGCAAGATTGGCACGCGCGTAACCCACGTACGTCGCGGGAAGCTGGGCGTGGGGTGCAGGTCGAGCGGGCGGAGCCTGTGCGCGGATAACTGCTGCAGCCGCGAAGAAGATAAGAACAGCTCATGTGAAATTGAACGTTCCAAGGCTGCTCAATGGGGAGTGAATAGTCAAGATCACACCGCATGCAGTGCCGTGCCGGCTCACTTTGCGTGATTCCATGTAAGGAACATCTATGCGAGCTGAAAAAAATTCGTCCTCTGCGGAAATTACTTCACAATTTGGTGTCCATATGGAGGGCATGCAGCATCAGTTTAAATAGAGTGTGTCCAATTCGCACAAAGGGTTTCTGGCAGTCTAGCTTCAGGGAGCCGTACAGTAAATTCTGTATGGAAAATGTTTTCCAAAGGCGAGATGCTGTAAGCCAAGCTGGGGAAAGTTTCGCACGCCCATCGACGCAGCTCTCTCCTCAGGTTCGCCAGTCTGGCCCGTTACCGCCCCTGCTTTGGAAGTTAGTGTGAGGCTATCGTAAGTAATAAGACAAAACGCAAGAAGGCGACGCATCCGGGTTGGAGGCAATGATGGCGAACCTTCGCTTACTCGTGGCAGACGACCACGACGTAGTACGTAAAGGCGTACGCACGCTGCTCGAGGAGCAGCCGGGGTGGGAAGTGGCTGCCGAAGCCTCAGATGGCCGCGAAGCCGTCGAGAAGGCCAAGCTTGTGCAGCCTGACGTGACCATTCTGGATCTGAGCATGCCGGAACTGAACGGCCTGGAAGCTGCGCGGGAAATTCTCAAGACCGTGCAGACCAAGGTCCTGATTCTCACAATGTACGACTCCGATCCGTTGATCCGGCAAACCCTCGAAGCAGGAGCTCGGGGCTATCTCTTGAAGTCGGACGCCGGAAGGGATCTGGTGTCGGCAGTGGACGCGCTGCGCCGCAATAAGACTTTCTTTACGCCCAAAGTGGCGCAGATGGTTCTGGAAGGCTATCTCGGGCGGCCCACTAAAGAAAACGAAGGGGAAGAAACCAACCGCAAGAACGGCCTGCGCCTGACCGCGCGCCAGAAGCAGATTCTGCAGTTACTCGCGGAAGGCAAGAGCAGCAAGGAAGTTGCCGTAGCGCTGAATATCAGCGTCAAAACTGCGGAAACCCACCGCGCCAATATCATGCGGCGCCTCGACTGCCATTCGGTAACCGAGCTCGTGCGTTACGCCATTCGCAATCACATCATCGAAGCGTAAACGCAGCAAGAGAGTACCGCCTACATCGTTGCTTGCGCCACTTTGCCGGCCGAGGCGGCCTCCGCTGTATACACGGGTATTTCGGCGCGCACGATCGTGTGGCCTTTAAGTGAGTCAATGTCGAAATGCCCGCCCAGCTGCCGAACCCTCTCGCGCATCCCCTGAATTCCCACGCCCGGCACTGCGGGCTCTGAACGTTCCGCCTTGCCGTTCACAGGAAGGCCGTGCCCTTGATCGCGAATTTCCAGAGTCACTTTCTGAGCGTCGCGTCCCACCCGCACCTGCGCTGTTTTGCTTCCAGAATGGCGGTGCACATTGGCAAGCGACTCCTGGACGATGCGAAAGATGGAAATTTCCATCTCCTTGGATAGGCGCCCAAGCTCTGGGGAAAGGTCCAGATCCACATTGATTCCACTGCGCTGCGCAAATCCCTCAACGAACCAGCGCAGCGCGGATTCCAATCCGGCCTCGTCGAGCAGAGGCGGATGCAGCACATGAGACATCGTGCGCACTTCCTGCGATAATTCGCGCACCAGGCGATTGGCGTCCGTTAGATTTCTAACCGCGCGCTCGCTCAGTTTATCGGTTTCCCTTTCGATCATGGAAAGAGACATGCTAAGCGCCGCCAAAGCCTGTCCCGAGCTATCGTGCAACTCGCGCGAAATGCGCCGCCGCTCTTCGTCCTGCAATTGCATCAGCCGTGCGGAAAGCGAGCGCAGTCCGGCCTCCGCGGCGCGTAGCTCCGCTGTGCGCTGGTTCACTCGCTCTTCGAGTTCTTCGTGCACCAGCTTCAGCTCCGCTTCGGCCTTCTTTCGTTCCGTGACGTCCATCACCACGCCGTACATCTTTTTCTCTTCGGAACATTTTCCGTTCGCGCTCTTTCCGTTGGCGGACTCGTCCGTCCGGATTTGTCCCTTAGCGTAAAGCCAGCGCAGGCCGAGACGAGGATGCTGATAGCGATACTCAAAGTCCATGTTCCCGGAAGACGCGCTTTCCTGCATGCGCTCCAAAACCATGGCCCTGTCGTCGGCATGCACATTGGCAAGCCAGCGTTCCTGTCTCTTGTCCTTGGCGGAGCCCGTCTCGAAACCGAAAATTTCCTGAAGTTCAGCGGTCAGCTCCGATTCCCCGCTCTGCGGATCCCAAACGAACCCGCCGACGCGGGCCGCGGAAAGCGCCATGGTGCGGCGATGAGCGCTGGCTCGCACCTCCAGCTCGGCGCGCTTTCGCTCCGTGATATCGACGTCGGCGCCAATCCATTCCCGCACCGTGCCGTCGGGATTTCGCACGGGCACGCCGCGCGCCTCGAAATACCGGTAGCTGCCGTCGCGCGCCCGCATGCGAAATTCCGAGTGGTATTCCCTGCCCGTCTTGAGCGACTCCTCCCACCTATGTGTCACGCGCACGCGATCGTCTGGATGAACGAAATTCAGCCAGCCGCGGCCTTTTGCTTCTCCGCTCTCCCAACCCATAAGACGCTGCGCATTCTCGGAACTCCACACGTTGTTGCCGGCAGCGTCGGCGCGCCAGACGAGCTGATCGGTGGCCAAGGCCAGAGCGCGATAGCGCTCTTCGCTTTCACGCAGCGCCTGCTCCAGTGCCGCTTCCCGCTCCAAAATGGTCTTTGCGTCCGCAGGGCCCGCATCAGAAACTTTTGGAACGACGGTCGAATCGAAAAACGATTCGCCACGCTTCGCGGCCTCGACGGCGTTGAGCAAGTCGTGCGCGACTGAAGACTTGACCACAAAGCCGCGCGCTCCAGCATTGAGCGCCTGGCGCATCATTTCCTGGGAATCGTGCTGGGTCAGAATCAATATCTGCGTACTGGGAAGAGCGCGGCGGATCGCGCGCGTCGCTTCCAAACCATTCAGGTTTGGCATGCTGACGTCCATGATGATTAAGTCAGGGCGAAGCTGCCGGGCCTTTTCCACTGCATCCTGCCCGTCCACGGCTTCCCCGCAAATCTCGCAATCTTTCCCCGACGCCAGAAGCGCGCGAACGCCCCTGCGAATTACTTCGTGATCGTCTGCAACCAGAATTCTCACTTGCTTGGCCCCTTTTACTGTTTGTACAAAATGCTCCCGTCCTAATCGTAAGCAACGAAATCAATCTGTGCGGGGACTTTAGCCGAAAGCGAAAAAGCCACCTGGCGCAAGAGGCGGGCTTTTCGCGGTGGGTAAGTTAACTAATGCACCGCCATGAGGCAAGTACAGGAAATCATGTACGCGCGCCTACAGCAGCAAAATTTGGTGCAATTCCTGTGCAAAGCGAAGGATTTCCGCGCCGCACTGAATTGACTCTTTCGCTCAAAAGCTATCGAGCGCGGCCTTCATTTCCTTCCAGAGCTGTTCGAGCGGCTCGCAGCCCACGGACACGCGCACAAATCCTTCCGGAACTTTGTCGCCCCAGCGCGCGCGTCTTTCCGCCGAGGTGTGCAGGCCTCCAAAGCTCGTGGTCGGGCGCATCACTCGGCAATTACCGATGAATTGCTCAGCGGACGCTTTGTCGCTGAGCGTCACACCCAGAATCATTCCGAAACGCAGCATCTGGCTTTTCGCGACGGAATACGCGGGATGGGCGCGAAGTCCTGGAAACCTTACCTCGTTGACCTTGGGGTGCTCGGCAAGCCGGGTGGCGAGCGCTTCGGCGCTGTTGCACATGCGCTCGAAGCGCACTTCCAGAGTCTCGAGTCCGCGATGCACGAGCCATGTCTCGAATGGCCCCGGAATCGCGCCGTAAATCTTTCTCCAATCGCGCACCGCAGCAATTAAGTCGGATTGGCGCGAAGCAACGTGACCAAAGAGCACGTCTGAGTGGCCGTTGATCGCTTTGGAATCCGAGGAGACGACGACATCCACTCCCAAATCAAGCGGGCGCTGGCCCAGGGGCGTCAGCATAGTGTTGTCGGCGACGAGCATGGCGCCGGCTTGCCTGGCCTTTGCCACGGCTTTGCGGATATCGCAGACGTCCAAACCCGGATTGGACGGCGTCTCGATAAAGATCATGCGAAATCCGGTGAAATCCTGCTTGTCGTAATCGGCGGAAGGGCACGTGACCACGCGAACGCCGGCAGTCGCAAGATACTTATCCGCGAGAACGCGCGAAGTGTAATAGGCGTCGGAGGGCAAGAGGATGCGATCGCCCGGTTTGAGCTGGCTGCTAAGTACGGCCGCCACTGTGGCCATGCCGGACGGGAAGATTACGGTCTCGGCATCCTCCAGAATCGAGAGCGCTTCCTCTAGCGCGGTCCAGGTGGGATTACTCCAACGCGCGTATTGGTAGGGTCCAGCCGGGTCGCCGGGAAGGAAGAAGACCCCAGACAACACAATCGGCGGAGTGACGGGATCGCCCGGGCGCCCTTTTGTGGCCGGGTCCGCCGCGCCGGCTCCATTATTCTGAAGCCCCGGTTTATGTTCGGCTGTGGTGTGGTGCAACACCCGGCAGAACAACTCCTGCACATCCGCGGTTTCGCGATTCTGAGTCTCGGTGGTTCGCTGAGTCATGCTCCCCTCCCCGATGAACTCTCACTCCTGCCGATGCGGCGCGCAAGAGCCAAATTGGAAAGGCGAGGGTACCCCCCTACCCTTTTTGCGCAAGTGTTCATTACAGGAAACTTAGTGTCGCTGATTCGTGCACTTGTTGAGCTGATATTCGCGCGCAATTGCTCGGCTGAGTTTTGGTGTTTGGAAGACGCCTGGGACTAGGACGCCATGAAAGCAGATCCTTCGCTCGCACTCCAACGCGCGCACTTGCGGCGCTGCGTTGGGAACGGCGCCTCGCTCGTGATGACAACGTCATCTGGTCGGCGGAGTCCTTCAGACCTTGGCACGGAAAGCATTTGCCACTTCATTCGAAAAAACGGCGGCTGAGAATTCAGTCGGTCGGGGAGGGTTAATTTTTGAAGGGCAATCGTCAAAGCCGCAGCGCAAAGCAGGCGTATATGTATTCTACCGCACGAGTAAAGAGCGCTATTCGAGAGGTCCCTCGCTCAGGATCTTCGCTCGGGACGAACATCTGTCTCGCGACGATTTAAACGATCCTTTCTCGCCTTTCACGCCTTTTTCAGGCATCCAGGTTACATTCTGGTTGGAGAGCATCAAATTGTTGGGAGGCAGTCATGAGGAGGCAAACCGATCGCATACTAATTCTCTTGTTGTTTGCTGCTCCGTTGTTTGCAGCCGGGTCAATGTCAGTAACGGCATTTGCACAGTCCAAGCAAGCAGTGTCAAAGCCGCAAAATAAGCAAACGCTCGAAGACTCCAAGCAACAACTCACAGATGCTCAAGTGCAACAATTGTTGCTTCTGATGGATACTGACAAGAATGGCAAGATCTCCAAGCAGGAGTGGATGAACTTTATGTCAGCCGAGTTCGACAGGCTGGATACGAATAAGACCGGAGAGCTCGATCCCAAAGAACTAGCGCATTCGAAATTGCAGGCCAGCACTTTTGCATACGCAGGTAAGTAAGGTAGTTGAGCGCGAGTCTTGATAGGATCGTTCTAAACGAAGGAATGGGTCGCACCCGGCTGTAGGTCACTCGGTGTTTGTGTCGGCGTCCTGGCCGTTAGCTTTCGAATCGGGCAAAACTATGAAATCGATGATTACGCGCGGGATCCGAACCCGGACGATTGTGAGGAGACACGCAATCGCGGCCCTTTCGGTTCTCTCTCTATTTTGCGTATGTACAGCGTTCGCCAAGAAAGAGCGGCAATGGCAAACGGGAACGCTGCTCGGCGTAATTGAGACCAACGTGGCTCCTACGAGCCTCAAAACGCCGCCAAACACCATCCGGTCGGTTCCGCCCAAAGATCTCGTCAACGACCTGTATACATTCGATGCAGGAAAATACATTTACCAATCGGTGGAGATGCGCAGATCGAAAGACCAGCCGCCGCCATTCACGGCCAATGGTCCATTGCAATTCGCCATCGAGGACGAACATGTCTACCTCAGGGATGACCGAGGCAAGGAGCACGATACGAGGCTTGTAGCGAGACGCCGCAAGGCCGTTGCCGAATAATCAGAGCGTCTCATCCCGACGCAGACGCGCCGATCTAAATCGATGTTGCCGGGAAGGCGGCACAAGAACCGTCGCCCACGGCGGGTGCGGCGGAGGGTGTGTGCGGGCCTAGTGGCAACTCGAATCGTCGGAAAACGTGCCGCTGACGATCATCGAGCTTAGGAATCGGCCGCATATTGAGATTTTCGCCAACGCTTGGTCATTCTGGAGTGAGTTAGGGTCAATCGTTCTGGCCGCGTTCAAAGCCTGGCGTTCGCCGAGAACAGTGTTTGCCCAGTCCGTAAGAAGCTCAAATTCGTGTTGAAGAAGCTGGAGCGCTTGACGATCCGGGCCAGTGGATGCGGCGAGCGTAGCCTGCATTAGATCAGCTTCGATGCGGTCGTGATACTCCTGAGACCAGGTTCCCACAACAGGCATTCCCGAGGTGACTACAGTGCCGATCGCGCCTTTCCATTCCCTCATTTCGGCCAGAGTGAACACGGCGATCTTCTGAAACTCCTTTGACATGCCCTCCTGAGCTTGTGGAGCCGGCGACGGAGACGGCGTGGGAATCGTGAGCGAAACCTGGTTTCCCTCAAAAGTAACTGAACCGCCAATGCCTTTAGCCAAGCCCTCGATGTCTACGTAGGAGCGCCCTTCGACCTGGACCACGCCTGCATCCACCGTATTTCCGTTAACGATGAGGATTTTAGTTGGCTTGTCTTGAGCCACCGTTTGCGAGACGAACAGAAGGAGTCCCAGGCTTAGGAGAGATAGAAAGAATTTGCCAAATTGGTTCATGGTATTTCACCTTTTTCGGATGTGTTCTCCGGCGGTTCCGGCGATGAAGAATGCGAATCTGCACACCAAATCGACCGAAGCAGTGCACTTCCATGTTATACCTCGATGCCCGGGAGGTGGGCGTCTAAGTCCGCGAGTCCACGCTTCACAGAGCGCCGAAGACCCGTCGTGTTAGATGGTCGCAGAATCTAACGCGAATGTAGTCGGGCGCGAAAGCCACTTGACGAATAGGCCTTGATTCAATCTCATAGATTGCGAGTCTTGCGATGGGGAAGATGATTTTGGTCTAAAACCAGTCGCTGCGATATGCCAGCCACCAACTCAGTAAGCCAATCGGAATCGTCGCAGCCAGTGCCCACCACAGCGGCAGGCTGAAATCCGCGACGATACCCAAGACGGTGAAAGCGGCCCAGAAGACTTTCCGTTCCATTCCAGCATTCTAGACCCCGATTTCTTCTCTATCACATGAACGTGCCACAAGGTTGTTCTAGACGCACCTGGTATACCTTCCGAGAATGCCGCCTTTCGCAGCTTTCTACTTAAGATTCCTCAGGCGTCCATGAAGTTCGGTTGTCTCATCGATCAAAAATGCTGCAGGAGAAGCCCCCCGATGTCCTATTGGAAGGTGATCATGTCCGTGCGACTCAGCGTTGGGGCGTTTGGCTTTAAAGGTTGGTTCGTCATGTTGCCATTGCGCTGATTCAATATGTTATAGAAGCCGATAACCTGCTCGTAGTCAGTGGCGGCTGCGGTCGTATCCACCGGGATGACCACGGTGTAACCGCGCACCGTGGCTCCGACCGATGAGTAGGCCACCGAGCCGCTGACCTTCCAGCCGACCATAATGACCGTCGTGATGCCCTTGGCCTTCAGCGCCTTATCGAGATCAGTGTTGTAAAACCTGTCCTGCGCAGTATTCACGATCTGGATGTCGCCCGGCTTGGGAGCCACCTCCGGCAGCCACTTGGACACGTTCTCCTCGAGGGTGCCATATGCCACGACCAGGCCGGCCTTGCGTACCCGTGCCATGAATGCGGTCATGGCCGGCAGCATCCCGCCCTTGCATTTCGGCTGGGAGTTGCAAATGGGCTCAACGTAGTCGAACACCAGCAAAGCGGTGGTCTTAGGATTAAGGGTAACGGGGACCGGGCCGGGCAGCGCCGGCATTTGCAAGGTCACCATAGGCTTGCTGGCGGCGCGACTGGCCGGTGTGTCTTGCGCTTGCTTTCGCTTGAGCCGCTCCACTTGAGAGCGCGAAAAAAGAAGTTGATCGGGAGTTAGCTGCGTAGGTGAATGTCCTGAGCGGCAGCACTGTAAGCTTCCGCTGCCACAGTTAGCGCCAGGATACACGGCCGAACACCATACGAAGAGCGGCGGCAAAACGTAAAACGCTAGTTGGTCCGTGCAGAAATCTGCTCTGCGAAGCCCCGTTACAGTTATCTTTGCGAAATCGGCACTCCCGCAGGAGCCTTGGCCTTCTCTTCTGCAGCCGCCTCGGCCTTGCGAGCCCCGGCCAGAATATTCACAGCGTCATTATTGTTCTCGCTGCAATCGTACTCAAATAGCGGCCCAGCGACTGAGCTCAAGGGAACGATGGCCGTCCAGGGTTTTGTCCAAGTCGAGAGGTCATCCACCGTGAACGAGTACTCAATCGTTTCCTTGTCGACGCGCTTGAACCGCTCGGTGATCTTCAAGGTCTTGGGATTGGCGTTCCGATAGACATTCTCGCGCCGGAAATTAGTGGTTTCGACGACCAGCGTGTCGCCTTCCCAATGGCCACGCCCATCGCCGTGCCACTGGCGGATGTCGGCTCCGGCATGCGGCGTACCGTCCAGGGGAATAATGCGATATTCGCTCCCAACCTCTTTTTCAATGAACACAGCGTCGTGGCTCTGCACGAGGAGAAAATTGCTGTTGTACCCCGTGGGAAGGATCGGTGGCGCGCCACCCTGGTGGACGCAAGACGTGCCAAGGCCCAAATCCCTTGGAACATCCGCGTGCACCGCTCCCTGATAATTCTCGCCGCCTGCGGGGACGACGTAGTAGTCGAAGTTGGCTCTTTGCCGCCGCCTGGCCTTCGCTTCCGGCGTCAACGGGGGAATCCTGCCATCCGGGGGATCCACAACCAGCGAGGTGCGATGGTTAGGCCGGATGCCGTTCTGCCAAGGGCTCAGCCCGTACGTTTTGAAATCATAATCTGCCGATTCGGGATCGTTCTCCGCGTCGCCGGTGCCGCCAGCACCGTCGAACTCAGACTGTATGCCTGCGTTGAAGGCGTCCTGCGTTTCCTTTTCCGTCAAAAACTCTCGGTTTCCGTATTTAGCGGGACGTTCGAAGGGCGTAACGCTGAGGCTCGTCCAATATCCCTGCAGGTCCGGGTGGCCGTCGGGCAAGCGGGGCATAGTCCATGCGTGGGTGCTCGCCGCGTTAGTATCCGGCTCGGCGGAAGTCTTCACGCGGGTCCTGGTAGCGGCGCCCGATGACTGGGCGGCGAGAAAAGACGGTGCGCACAACGAGGCCGCCATGAGTAACGTCAGAGCGCTCGATGAAACCCAGAGACGATTCATCTGATCCTCCTCGCGTGAATTTCTTATCCTTGACTCGGAGTTTGCGGTTGGTTCTGGCTACAGACAGTATATAACGACTACGAACGTCAGCAGAGCAAGTTAGTTTGTCACAGCCATTCACGGCAAGTCCGGATGAACTATGTGAGCGTTGCTGGCGAGCCAGCCTGCGGCAGGCACCTGCGCCCACCGAGCAGCACCGTCTATAGCGTAGGCGTCAGGAACTTCACCCCCTCGTCAGCGCGGTGATCGCCGGACCTGTGAGATGACGGCGCAGGGGCATTGATCAGACATCCTTGATTTCACGGAGCAGACCGCTGGTCACGTCGTAGACGAAGCCACGGGCGTCAACCGTCTTGGGGATCCAGGGATGGGTGCGAAGCTTTTGCAATTGTTTGCGCACGTTTTCTTCGATGTTTTGGAAGGCGTAGAAGAAGGATGGAGCAACGACGGCGGTTCCGGTGCGATTCTCGACTCTCGTGCGCAAATCCTGTTCGCTGGTGTGCATCAAACCGCAATCGGTGTGATTGATCACCATAATTTCCTCGGTGCCCAACAGATAGTGCGATACCACCAGTGAACGCAAGGTGTCGTCTGTGACGATGCCTCCGGCATTTCGGAGGATATGCGCATCTCCCGTTTTTAGACCCAAGGTGCGAATCGAGAGACGGGTATCCATGCAGGTTACGACTGCGAGCTTGCGCTCGGGACGCGGGGTCAGTTTGCGCAATTCATGCGTGCGCGAATATATCTCGTTTGCGGCGATGACTTCGTCGATCACGCTCATGGCCGGTAAAGTCTAACCCAGCCTTATCCTGATCGGCCAGTTAGCGAAAATCCCGTTTGTCAGGACTTGAGAACCATTTCGCGTCGGATGTAGTGTAGCCAGCCGATGGATTGCGTAACTATGTAAAATGAAATCCATGACCAAGAAAGCGATCTCCCCTGGTGCGGTACATAGTGTACCTGCCGATTTACGAAGAGTTCTCCTTTCTGACCCGGCGGCGCGGGCAAAATGGGAGGATATTACGCCACTCGCTCGCAATGAGTGGATCTGCTGGGTTATCTCCGTAAAGAAACCGGAAACCAGAAGGCAGCACATTGAGCGGGTACGCACGGAACTTAAGGAAGGAATGCGCCGGCCTTGTTGCTGGCCAGGCTGTCCTCACCGTTGAAATTAGGATGGCAGAGTTCTATTCGCCATCGCACCGCTTTGTCAGCCTCACGGCTCACCAGGTAACCAAGAATTGAGTTTCCGGTGCGTATGGACAACCCTGGTCTGTCGAGATTATGTGTCCATCCGTTCGACCCATTGAGCGCGCCATGCGGGAGCCACGAATGGATCCGCAAAGTACTGTGTTTCCCGCGCAACCTTGTCGTCCCTGAACTCCATGATGCTCACGGTGTAGGACGGCTTGCCGTCATATGTCAGGATGAATTCGGTGATCCAAAGATCACCGCCGCCAATGATTCGTCGGACAGCAAACCGCTTTTTGCTCGGCTGACTAGCGCGTTGGTTCTGTATGTTGCGTCGACCGCGGGTTCGCTCGCCTGACTGCGGGTATTCCAGCACCGCGTCCTCGTGATAGATGCGGTGCTCCGTTTCAAAATCGTTGGCATCGGACGCCGCCCAATGCTGATCCAGTGCCGCACGGATCTCTTGATCTCGCACTCCAGAATACTGCTCCTTCTTTTGTTGATCGTTCATCTTGAGCCTTCAATTTGACAAGAAGCTAAATGCTTTAGCGGAATCGGAGTGTACGACTCGTCAAGTCGCGCTGTTTCTTCGATCACCCCAGAGTCTACACCGCGTCGAAGCATCTAACTCCTGATTAGTCCTGTTCTCGTCATCTAGCCTCCCGGAAATCTCAGTCTCCGAGAATCCCGTTTTACAGGACTGGGGAGTATTATGTGCCTGCCGAGATACGCAGGAGCCGTGAACTGGAATGTATCGCGGAACCTTTTTGGCATATTGCTTAATTGGAATGGCTGCGGCGCTGGCCGTTGTCATCCCGCTAAAAGCTAAACGCAGAGCGTCTATTCCGGCTTTTGTTTGGTGGCTTTGCGTAATCCTAGGAGCCGTCGCCTGCGGGTATGGCTTGTTTCAGTCAACGGCTCCGTCGTTCGCTACCCGGATTACGGCAGTTGGCAGGACTTACGATTCTGCCGAGCACCCACAGGGGAGAAGTACTTCTTATTTTAGCTTTCGTCTTGTACCTGATAGCGGTCAACCTGTGGACATTGAAACCAGACTTATTATTCCAAGTTGGGGGAATCCCTCCATCTTCAATGGACGCACCTTCCGCGTGGTGTATCTTGACGAAAACAATAGAGGGTTAAAAAACGAAGCGATTGACATAGAAATCTTGTCAGGTCAACACGCGGGTTTTCATGACTCCTTGGACGCACGTCCGTTCGGAAAGTGGTTAGGAATTCCGCTTGGCGCTGCGTTGGGGTCTTTTGGTTTTTTTGGCCTTAAATATAGGAAGGACGATGCTTTGTCCGTAGCGTTAGATAATGATCCGGCCGGATATGCCGCATCTCTTCCAAATTATACCGAACAACAGAAGTTGGCCTTCAAAGAGCAGTTCAGCGTCATTAAAAAGCGGCAGTACATGGGTGCGGCTCCAATTATAGCTACGCTAATTCCTGCGCTGGTTGGGGAGGGCAAAAATTGGCAAGGCTCAATTGTAGGATTACCCTATTCTCTTTTTGCGCTAGCCTTCCCAATTACTGTATTTTCGGTTCTCGCCTTTTCCTTTTGGAACTGGCGATGCCCAGCGTGCAATAGGTATCTCGGGAGTGGCGGTGGCCTACAGGGACCGACGTCTTGCCCGAACTGTGGTGTTGCTCTGCAATAGCAACGTAGTGGATAACCCAACTCCTGAAAAGTCGGGTTTTCGGAATATGGCTTTTCGTGGATTCCGTTTGACGGAAAGCCGGTTTCTTATTGGAAGGTGATCATGTCCGTGCGGCTCAGCGTTGGGGCTTGGGACTTCAAAGGCTGGTTCGTCATGTTGCCATTGCGCTGATTCAATATGTTATAAAAACCGATAACCTGCTCGTAGTCAGTGGCCGCTGCGGTCGTATCCACCGGGATGACCACGGTGTAACCGCGCACCGTGGCTCCGACCGATGAGTAGGCCACCGAGCCGCTGACCTTCCAGCCGACCATAATGACCGTCGTGATGCCCTTGGCCTTCAGCGCCTTATCGAGATCAGTGTTGTAAAACCTGTCCTGCGCAGTATTCACGATCTGGATGTCGCCCGGCTTGGGAGCCACCTCCGGCAGCCACTTGGACACGTTCTCCTCGAGGGTGCCATATGCCACGACCAGGCCGGCCTTGCGTACCCGTGCCATGAATGCGGTCATGGCCGGCAGCATCCCGCCCTTGCATTTCGGCTGGGAGTTGCAAATGGGCTCAACGTAGTCGAATACCAGCAAAGCGGTGGTCTTAGGATCAAGGGTAACGGGGACCGGGCCGGGCAGCGCCGGCATTTGCAAGGTCACCATAGGCTTGCTCGCGGAGCGACCAGCCGGTGTGTCTTGCGCGCTCGGTTGCGCTTGAGCCGCTCCACTTGAGAGCGCGAGGACGAGACCGCTCGTAACGACAGTGCGAAACAGCGTCATGTTGGAATCTCCTCTCAGGCTTCCAGTTCCAACGTCCGGTTAATTTCTAAGTGCAGAGTACTTCTTTCTGGATGGCGTTGCCAAGTCTCGAAAAGTCGGGTTTTCGGAAGATGGGGCTAGGGTCCGAACAATCGCCAATCCCGATAAGCCGGGTTCCAGCAATGCGGCTCCGGGAGCGCAATTAGTGAAAATTGCGTTTATCGGGAGCTACCCTTCGTTACGGCTTGCTGTGCGTTGCGTTCACAATGGGCTTTGTACCAATCGAGGATCTGCCCGCCGGTGGTAAACATCACTCCCTCTTTGGCCGCGAGATCGTCCAGCATTTGTTCGAAGTACCCGATACGGTGCGGCACGCCGTGCAGATAGGGATGGCAGGCAAGCGCCAGGACGCGAGCCTGTTCCGGCCCTTCGAGCAAATAACGGTCACAGGTCGCCACGGCACGCTCGAGAAGCTCGGCTGAAGGCCGCTTTTCGCTGGCCATCAAAACTACGTCATTGACCTCGACCGAGTAAGGCACGCTGTAAAGCGGCCCTTCGTTGGTTTTGATGACGACTGGCTGATCATCCAGCACCCAATCAACCGTGTATTCCACGCCGGCGGCAACCAATAACTCCGGGGTGCGATGCGTCTCGGTGAGTCCCGGCCCCATCCATCCACGCGGCTTCGCACCGGTGAACTTCTGGATCATCGCCACGGTCTGCTGAATGGCCTCTTCTTCATTGGGCATGGCATGCATGGGCTTCTGAATGATGTTGTGGCCCATGAATTCCCAGCCCGCCTCGAGCGCCGCCTGGCACACACGCGGATAGCGCTCGATCACCGATGCGTTAATGCAAAAGACCGCTTTCAAACCCCGGCGGTCCAGGGCTTCTTTCATTCGCCAGAAGCCAATGCGCATTCCATATTCCGCCCAGGTCCAATTGGGAACATCGGGGATGAACACTTTCCCCTGCGGAGGCGTGAGTATGGTGCGAGGCAAAGCTTCGTCAGGATCCCAGACTTCCACCGTCACCAGCGGCCACACCGCCACCGTCTTATTGTTGGGCAAGCGCAACGGCTTGCGGTCGATGATGGCGCTGTACTCGACTCTTTCCCACAGCTTCATGTGCTTCTCCTCTCGTGCTGTGCAGTGTAGTAAAAAGCGAATGCATCGAGAAAGGCAGTTTTCGGAATTCGCGTTTGTCGGGAATCGTGTTCGAATCAGATTCAGGGAAGGCTACTTCTCAAAGGAGGACAGATTGGAGGGCACTAGGTCGAGTCGGGTGGCTTTCATTGCGCGGATGAACCGAGATGCCGCCGCTGGGCGCGCGTGAGCCGGGGATGTGCTGCGGTGGTTAGTTCGCGCTTACGCTACGTCGCGATTGAGTCTCCGGATTCGCCATAGTATCCGCTCCGGCACGATGGCACGCTTGGGCTCATTGAGTTCGCGAACGTCCATCCTTCCTCCCCTGCGGCAGGAAACCTGAAATACGTGCCCGTAAGGGGAGCTCACTTCAAATACGCCATCCTCGTTACGGAGAGCTTCTACCGGACTTTTGACCTCTATGGCGCCATCGGCTGTATCGATCATCGCAGTCTCTCCCGGAGAAGAAAAAGATCAACCGAAAATCTAAGGGCGGGAGTGGGAAGCTAAACTGATGGAGCAGAGCTGTCAAGAGTCGCAACTGTGCGTAGCTGTGAATAGCTGTGCATATCTGAGGAAATCCGCTCACGGCGAGCGATGGTCGTATCAGCGCGAATTCGTCGGATTCGCTATCGCTCCAACACCGATCTCCTTTGATTTGCGCTGAGCCGCTCGCGGACTATGCGGGGAGTTATCTCAGCTTGCGATTGCCTGCCAGCGGCTCACGAGAGGTGCTCAAGAACCGATCATGCTGTCGCTAGTGGTGTCGCCCGACCCTAACGGTGTCCGCGATCTCCACGGTCCCCGCGATCCCCGCGATCCTGTGGCATCGGCGCCGTACGAGTGGGGTTGAACTCAGTCTTTGGGGTGTGGTCCAGGGCACAGTAGTCCGCCCAGGATTGCGCCACCGATTTAGGTTCAATCTTCGGGCGCGGCTTCGCTTCGTGGTCTCCAGCATTTCTTTGGTTGTCCATCTTAATATCGTAATCGGTGATGAGGCGGGTGTCGAGCGCATTTCGATACCGCCGCACGTGCCACGGCGCTGCACGGGTCGTGGTAACGACCGCGAGTGCACACTTTTAACCCACGGACGAGTGGTTCTCCACAGTCTCCACTTTATGTAGGCATTTGCTGACCAGACCCGCCGTAAGCAAAGAAATTGCTACGAAATCCGCACCCATTACCTGCAAGAGGCGTTGCATGGTTCGATCTGGCACCAACGGTTTCAGCACCATAAGCAGCAATGCTACATACAGAGCCGCGCGCGCCCACGACGGCAAATCCTCGTCATTGTGTAAGGCGGTAATCAGCAATGGCAACGGGCCAAAACAAGATAACCAGATCGCCTAACTGCGTAAAGGGTTGCAGTAGCAACAATGCGCAAAACGCGACCGAATGGATCGTAAGGTTGTCAGATTTGGGGCTGGCGGCGGGCCAGAAATAAAAGTCCCGCGTAACCTGCCGCAGCCAAGATCAACCAGAGCAGTTCGATGACCCGGGGATCAAACGCTGCAAAGTTCAATTTGGAATAATTCGAGTCCGTCAACTTCGCGTAATCGAGGGACACGAAGCAAGCGCATCAGGACGCTATGCATGAGACTGGCTGGGAAATCCGATTACGGCGGGCTCTCCCGCTGTTGTCGCCACGCGGAATTCCTGGCTCGCCCACTCGCGCAGCAGTGAAGCATTGGCGTGCCATCCGAAGTAACTCGCCGGAAGCAGCGTCAATCCAGCGCTGAGTGCAAGAGACAGAGTGGCGACCGCAAATCGTCTTCTCACTATTAGGTAGGGCACGAAGAACAATGGCCAGACCTTGACACTGATCGCCAGGGCCACAGCGACGGCGGCCAGAACCGGCCGTTCGTCAAGAGACAGGAATGCGGCGGCAACGAGAGCAAAGATGAAAAACTGGACATTGCCGTAATGAAATTCCAACGCGAGATAAGGCAATGCCGGGAGAACAGAAAGAAGTTGCAGGCCAAGGCCGCGCATTTGAAGGCGGAGAAACAAACCTCGGGCGAGGAACCCAAGCGTCAAAAGCTTGAGTGCAGCCCAAATGATGGCACTTAAACGCAGTGGCAACAGAGCAAACGGAATAAAGAGAATCAGGAACAGGGGTGGATAGCGATAGACTTGCGGCCATCCAATACCGCTTTCTGGACCATAAAGAGGGGCGCTTCGGGCAAGCATATGTCGCGTGCTGTAATGATAGACGGGAAAATCTACGGGGCGCCGCGCGGCGGCATAGCTAAGCAGAATTGTGATGAGCGTCGCACACGCTGTTAGGATCCAAGCTCGGCGGAGACCCACAACCGGGAACCCGGTCGTGGGTTTCTCAGTTACAGTGCCGAGCACGAAATGAGCCTTTGTGCTGGCTTTGACATCATGGTCCCCGAGTGCGCGATGCTATTCCGGATGAGAGAGTGCCTTTCCGTCAGGGCCCACTTGAATTTCGGACCGCTTCGCCGCGGACCTCACATCCGCTTCATAGGCGACTAGTTTGTGATTCTTTGTAATGGACTCGATCTTGAGGATCGTTCCACCCTTAGCTGCTTCAGTGAGTCCCTTTCTGACCGCGGGTGGCAGCGAATTCATGAATATTTCCTCCTCCACCTCGACAACGTTGCCCTGAGCATCCATGGAGATGTCTTTCCCATGTCCATTCACGGTGAGTTCGACTTCGTAAAGCCTCTTTCCGTCTTCCATTTCCGTCGAGAATCCTCGAATCCTCCCCGCCTTGCTTTGCTCTGCGACGGTCTTCTCAACGGCGGGAGGAAGCTCGGTCCTCTTAATCTTCTTCTCTTGCGCTGCCGCTATCGAGACGGTCGCCAATCCAATGACTAGAAGTGAGATCATCGAGAATCGCTGCGTGTTCATAGAGTCTCCTCGTTCTTTCCAAAACAGGCTCACTCGTGCGGCAGTCTGACGTCATGTCATCTCGAGCGCGTCCGTCCAGAACGGTTAAAGTCAAAGGTCAGGCCAGGCCGAAACAGCACCGCTCCGTTGTTGTCATAGTTCACACCGAAAGTGAAAAAGAAATGCTCCCGAATCCGGCGGCGAAACCCAACCATCCCGATTAACTCTCCTGCAGGGGCTTCCGGCACTATTCCGCTGAGATTGCCTAATGTGGTTGTATCGCCGTTGGTCGTGGAGGCAGTGTTCGCCAGGATTTCACCTAACAACACCCAGTTGTGATTGAGAAAGTATTCTTCAGCGATTGCAAAGGGCACGATGTTTTGCAAATTGGACCCAGCCGGCTTGCCGACAATCGTGTAGCCAAGATTGAAATGCGTATCAAATTTGCCGATTCGTTTGCTCGCAATCAGATAAACCGTATAGTCTGTTTCCCGGGTTCCGATGAGAATATTTCTCGCTGTTGGGACCTTTACCTCGCCAGCGATAGCGAACGCAGGTAATCGCCGACGCTCATTTAGTGCAAGGTACGAGAGGGTAGCCTCCAAATCACCCACGCCGTTCACACGTCGCCCCACCTCGGGGCGGATGGAAGTGTAGAAAACGGGCTCCGCCATCAACGCAATTCGGTCAGTGATCCCATATTCAGTCGCGAAGGGAATAGCGGTCTCTGTGCCATTCTTCGACGTCTGGAATTCGAACGTGCTTTGAACTTCAAACGAGCGCGCAAGAGGCAACCTTGCGGTTTCCGCCTCGAGGGGCTGTTGCGCACAAACAACCCCGAAGCTGCCAGAAGCGAAAAGCAAGATGAGAAGTATCAGAATACTTAAAAGTAATCGCACTCCTGTGTTCTCCTAAACTAGGAACGGTCCACTCTGCTGCGGGCAAGTCCTAACTCATCCAAAAGACACGGCCCGCTCTATACGTAGTCTCATTTCCCTGCGGATTCCTTGAGCACGCGGCACGCAAGTCTAGCCAGGCTGTCTTGGGGGAACCTTTCTGCCGCATTACAATCGTGAAAGGAAAAACTGAGGAAAGAGGGACTAGCTGTTCGTGGCGTCGCTTACTGGCAGGTAGATGACGAATTGCGAACCGAAACCCGGCTGGCTGAACACTTTGATAGTTCCTTTGTGTGCCTGGACGATAGCCTTGACCAGACTCAGCCCGAGACCAAGTCCACGCTGCGCACGACTCTTGTCGCAACGATAGAATCTATCCCAGATGTTGGGGAGCTCTTCGGGCGGAATCCCAACTCCTGTATCTCGAATCTCGATCGAAACGTGCCGATCCCGCCGGATAGCGTTAACGCTAATACTCCCACCGTTCGCGGTGTACTTGATGGCGTTGTCGAACAGATTCCCGACCGCCTGCAGCAGGCGATTCCGGTCCCCGTACAAAGAAACGCCATTGTCGCAATCGATTTTCACGGAGATGTTCTTGTCCTCTGCTACGCAGCGATAAAGTTCGCAAACGTGATGCAATAAGGAGGATGTATTGATTTCTTCCCGGGCAAGCTTCATGGAGCCGGCCTCCACCTCGGATATATCCATGAGCGTATTCAACATGGCAAGAATGCCCTCTGACTCTTCCAGACAGTCCGACAAAGCTTCACGGTAGCTGTCCAGATCGGGATCGGATGTGAGGGCCATTTCCGCGACGCCGCGGAGCCTGGCGATCGGCGTACGTAAGTCGTGAGCCACACTGTCGAGCGCTCCACGCATCCCCCCAACGAGTGCGTCGATCTTTTCCAAGACCTGATTGAGCCGAATACTTAAGTCTTCAAATTCGTCATTAGTATGGTTCACTGGAATGCGGGCCTTGATCTGGCCAGTATTGATAATCGGGACGAGTACGCCGATAAGGTTTCTAACCGGACGCAGGGCGCGATTTGTGAGCAGATAGCCCCCCGCCAAGCTTAGGATTACGATTGCCAGTAGTATCGCCGCGAAGCTGTTCTGAAAGTGGTCCAATACCTCTTCGCGTTCTTCTGGTCCCTTACCAATCTGAATGACATTGCCATTTGCAAGCCGCATCGAAGCGATGTCCAGAACATCGTCTTCTCCTATTCCCGTCGCCGGGAGATGGATCCAGGTATCGCTGATCACTGGTCCGCGCCGTTCAAGCTGGCTGAAATCGTAATCCGTGCCTTCGTCAGGCCGCTTGAGAAACAGCGTGTGATTGTCACTGTCTGCTGCCCTTATTACGAAAGGTCGTAAGGCGCCAGGTCCACCCTCGGAATCAATTCTTTCCTTTATTCCTGCGAGTCCATTCGTTTGAAACGAGTCACCATATTCCTTGAGCTTCAGGCGGATAGCCGTCCTGTCGTTGGCTTCCAACGATGACGAGATGAGAAAGTACGCGAATCCAAACAGGATCAGAGAACTCAAAATAAAGGCGATCGAAAACAATGCTGTCATTCGGAAGGTGAAAGTCCGATGGATGCCTTTAAACAGCCTTAAGGACATATCCAACTCCTCGTACGGTATGAATCATCTTTGTTGCCATGTCCTTATCAATCTTGTTCCGCAAGCGACACACGAGGACGTCCACGACATTTGTCTGGGGGTCAAAACTGTAGTCCCAGACGTGTTCCAGAATCATCGTTTTCGAAATTACCTTCCCCGCGTTGCGCAGCAGATACTCGAGCAGCATGAACTCACGAGGCTGTAAATCAATCTTCTTGCCGTCCCTTATCGTTTCTCGGGTTAGCAGGTCCAGCGACAAATCACCCACACTCAGAGAGGTGGGGGCAACTGTCCCTGTCGACCTTCGGATAAGTGCCTGGATGCGCGCGAGGAGCTCTGAAAAAGCAAATGGCTTTGTCAGGTAATCGTCGCCACCTGCTTGAAGTCCCCGTACCCTCTCGTCAACGGAGCGCTTTGCACTCAGAATGATGAGCGGAGTGTTAACCTTCTGCCTTCGAAGCTCTTCGATCACATTTAGCCCGTCTCGTTTTGGCAGCATGATATCGATCACGGCCGCATCGTAAGCGCGGGTCAATACGAGATCGAGACCAGTTTCGCCATCAGCAGCGCGGTCGACGGCGAATCCTGCCTGCCTCAATCCTTTCAGGACGAATGAACCGATCTTGTTGTCATCCTCTACAACCAGAATTCGCATAGCTCAATCGTAACTATATTCTTCACAACATGTCTTGGGTCAACTTGACTTACGCTCAAGCAGTTGCACGTGCACCGCGCGGTTCGTTACTCCGGCAGGGGGCGGCCTTTGGTTTCCGGCACGAACCACGGCACGATCAGCCCCAAGACATAGACGAGGCCAAGAGTCATGGCACCGCGCGAGATGCCTCCAAACTTTTGGATCATGCTTCCCGCCAAAATCGGGAAGAACCACGCGATCACCCGAGTGCCGTTGAATACAAAGCTCGCCGCAGTCGAGCGCACGCTGCTGGTAAAAAGTTCTACCGGATAGATGGCCATCCATGAATACGCCAGCCCCAGAGTGAAGAAGCCGTTGATATACGCGACGAACATCATGGATTCGACGGAGTGAGTCCACATGTATGTGACCGGCGTCATCAGCAGCGCACCGGCATACGTGAGGAAAAGGAAACTCCTGCGGCCTATGGCATCAATCAGGAAACCCGACACCAGGTAGGCACTGACCGCGCCAATCGTATACAGAATCGCGGCGCGGTTGCCCCACTCGGCAAAATTGGCATAGCCCTGAGCCTTGGCGATTTGCTCGGTGTAAGACGGCAGAAAAGTGGAGATCGCCCACCAGCCAACAATGCTGGCCAGCGACATGATAAACATCAGCAGCACGCGACGACGGCTCTCGCGCTCGCGGAAGATCTCCGCCAGAGTCAAAGGACGACGAGCGGTCTTGCCAATCGCTCCTTGATTTTCTTCGGTTGCTGCCCAACGGTGTTCGCGAATCGCCTTCAGCCATCGCTCGGATTCATTGACGGCGCGGCGAATGTAAAGTGTGAAAATTGCGGGAATCGCGCCGACCACGAACATCAATCGCCAGGACTGAGATCCCAAGGGATTGATCCGGCTGATTACCCACCAGACCAGCGCGGCCAGCAGGGTTCCCCATCCAAAGCCGGATTGCAGCAGGCCGGCGCCTTTGGGCCGGGCACGATCAGGCCAAGTTTCGGCCAGCAGCGTTACGCCGGTGCTCCACTCGCTGCCCATCGCCAGGCCGGTGATGAACCGCAAAGCCGCAAACATGAAAAATGTCTGGCTCAAAGCGGTGATGCCGGTGAACAGGGCATAAAAGAACACCGACCAGATCATCATTCGCTTGCGGCCGACGTAGTCGGCCAGAATTCCACCGATGAGGCCGCCCGTGCCCCAGCCGAGCAGAGTTACACCGATGGCAGTGCCTGCCCAAATCGGGGCCGATTTCAGTTGTTCGGGCGGCAACAGTGCACGGAGCGCGAAGGGGAGAGCGACAACCAGTGCGTATGTCTCGTAGCCGTCGAAAATCCATCCGAGAAAGCTGGCGGCGAGTATGCGCCAGTGCGTTGCGGTGAGATCGCTATACCAAGGCTGCGACGCCGATCGGACTGAAGCCACAGAGTTCATAAATTTCTTCTACTCCGATCGGCCACTCAGAAGAAGACTGGCTCGGACCTCAGTACTCGTTCTTCGATTTGCTCGCGCAGAACAGCTTGTGTGCCGCTTTGAAGGAATCGAAAGGATCCATATTCGTGGCGAATGCGCTCATTTTTAGAATCCGCCTCCGACGCGGTAGGCAAGACCATAATGCCGCCGGTTTCGAATAGTCAACCGCTGAAGCGTACCGTCGTGTGAATTGTGGGCCAGCTGAAACCACGGAGAAAACAAAAAGCCGGTCCCGGCGCGCGGTGCGCGGGACCGGCTTATGAGGGCTGGAGTTTTAGGCAGTGAGGAACATCGTGCTGCCGTTGCGGTTTACCAACAGAAGATGTTTGTCTTTCGAGGTGCGCATAGCGCGTTCGAAATCAGACATATTCTTGATCGGCTGGCGGTTGACTTCCTGAATCACATCCCCGCGGCGAAGGCCGGCTTCGGCTGCTTCGCTGGAAGGATCGACATTGGTCACCACCACGCCTTTCGTGTTGGGTGAAAGTCCGAGGTCGCTCGCCGACTGGGCATCGAGGTTGTCGACCGACACGCCTGAGAGCGCGCTGCTGGCGGAGCCATCCGACTTGTCTTCCGACTTCGCAGAGGCCTCCTCGGTGGGCATTGGACCGAGCTTGACCGCGATTTCGCGCTCGGACCCATTGCGGAGCACCTTCAGTTTCGCATCGCTATCCGGAGCCATCATCGAGATCGTCATGCGCAGCTCATTGCTATCCGCAACGGGCTTTCCGTTGACGTCGAGAATGATGTCGCCCCTTTCGAGGCCGCTCTTCTGCGCGGGGCTGCCGGCGCTCACGTCGGCCACAAGCGCGCCGCGTGCTTCCTTTTCGCCGAACTGCTTGGCGATATCCGGGGTAACGTCTTGCGGGACGATGCCCAGATACGCTCGCGTCACCTTGCCGTGTTCCACGATTTGCTGCATGACGTTGCGCGCCATGTTCGCGGGGATGGCAAAGCCGATGCCCTGATTCCCTTCCGATCCATGAGCGATGATGGCCGTGTTGATGCCAATCAATTCGCCGCGATCATTGACGAGCGCTCCGCCGGAATTCCCGGGATTGATAGGAGCGTCGGTTTGAATGAAGTCTTCGTACGCTTCGATCCCAAGATGCGACCGCCCGGTGGCGCTCACGATTCCCATCGTGACCGTCTGGCCGACGCCGAATGGGTCGCCGACTGCCAGCGCATAGTCGCCAACTTGAACTTTCGAGGAGTCGGCTATGGTTATGGGCGACAGATTCGTAGCATCGATTTTAATTACTGCGATATCGCTCTTCGGATCGGTTCCGATCACTTTGGCTTTGAACTCACGTTTATCGGCCAGCGTGACCGTGACATCGGTAGCGCCGTCCACTACGTGGTTGTTCGTCACGATGTAGCCATCCTGCGTCATCACGACGCCCGAGCCGAGGCCCTTTTCCCGCTGTTCCGGCGCTTGACGGGGCGTCCTGAAACGCCGGTTAGAGTCATCGCCGAAAAACTGGCGGAACATGGGATCATCCGGCAATTGACCGAAGAATTCCGTCGGAACTTTGGACACTTTCGATGACGAGATATTCACAACTGTGGGTAGCACCTTCTTCACGACAGGTGCGAAGCCCGTCTGGCTGTAGCCCTCGTCCGGACTTGCCATTTTCAACGCCAGTGCGTCGTGAAGGTGTTCAAGATGCGTGGCGCTGGCGTATCCGACACCGCCTAACGCCGCTACCAGGGTCAGCGAACACACCGCGGCCTTAGGACGCTTCCAAAAGGTTTGATTGCGCATGTAATCTCCTGATTAGAAACTCGATTGGCCACTCTTCCCGATTGTGTTCAAGGGGGTGGCTACAACCGGTTAGACGGAAGCGCTGCGGAGAGGTTAGCTTCGATTCGAGCGAGGGAATCGGCTCTATTGAGGTCTTTATTTAAATTTGAAACGCCATCACCGAATAGCGAGGAATAGCAGCGTTAGCTTCCGGGTTTCAGCCTAATTTCCGCCGTTTCGCCTTTTACTTCAACCCTGGTGCTAAAGGGCTTCCACGCCGACGATCCGTGAATTGTCGCGCGCCCGCTCCAGCAAGGCGGGCGTGAGATCCAGCCCGGTCACGCGAGCGCCCTGGCGCGCGGCCGTGACGGCAACCACCCCTGTCCCGCAGGCTACATCGAGAACCCGGAGTCCCGCGCGCAGATGGGCATGCTTTACCAGTTGAGCCGCCGGCGGAGTCGTCATCTCCGCCAGTGGCGCGAAGTGCGCCCAGCCTAACTTCTGTGCCGCTTTGAAGGAATCGAAGGGATCGATGTTGGTGGCGAACGCGCTCATTTGAAGAATCCGCCTCCGGCGCGGTAGGCAAGACCATAATGCCGAGTTTACATTGCTTCCGGAATACCGATAAGCCGGGTTTCCGAGAAGAGACCCGCTCGCAAAGGCAGTTTCCGGAAATGCGTTTATAAGGACCTTAAATAGCGAGCTGATTTTCCGGCGGCAGATTTGGTTATTTTTGTAGGTACATCTGGCCATGCCAGTCGATCATGGCCTTACCCTTCGCGATCTCTTTTGACTCGGTGCTGTTGGCCACTTCCACCAACGCGGTGGGCGTCTGAACCAGACAGTGACCGTTCGCGAGAGCCGCAAAGACGGATATTTCTGGTGTGTTGGACTCCCAGCGCCAAAGCTCCTTGCCAGTGGTCACATTGAACGCAATCAGCGCGCCGCCGCGGGTTGCGAAAGCAACATAGTCCTGGCCAATAATCCCGATGACCATGTCATCGTGCAGTGCACCCGTATAGCGTGGCATCGGCACCTTGTAAACAACGTCACCATCCTGGGCCACACGATACACGACGTCAGACCCGCCCTCGCTCGCGCTGCCCGAGGCCGTCTCGTCAAACCACCTAGTGGGAATCAGCGTACCATTCGTATTATCGGTCACGATTCCTCGCGTGGGAGACAACGTGTATATCGTCGCCGAAAAGAGCTGCTTGTTCTTGATCTCATCAACGATAGTGCTGCGATAGGTGCCATCCGGATGGATCTGCCATAGTATTAGTTTTTCGTCCCTGTCGACGTACATAGCGTTCGGATCAACTGAAGAACCGAGGATGCACTTGGAGGCTCCGACGGTTCTGGTTTTCTGAGTGAAAGTGATGTACGGGAATCCGTCCATGTTTACGTAGACGCCGCTCGTCGCAGTTTTCAGTGGATTGGAGACAGAAGTCGACGAACAAACGAATGCCGCTCCCTTCCGTTGCACTCCAGCTTGTACTTCAACCGAACCCGGCAACGGGAGCTTCGAACCTTCTCTCCCCAGAGAGTTCGCTGAGGGCTGTAAAGCTCGTGACGCCGCCGTCCACAGATTGAGTGAGGAGATATAGGTTACCGTCGGTATTGATTGCGAGTCCCTTCCGAAGGCCCTGCGCCTTGTGCTGCCAGCGCAATCTGCCATCCTTGCCAACAGCGTATAGCGTGTACGAGGCCTCGCGATTGGCACTCACCTCTGCACCGCCTAACCAATCTCCACAGACCAACTCGACCTCACGCGTGTCTTCCGGCATGTGCCAGGCCCAGAGCTGGAAGCCCTCATCTGTATAGGCTCTCAGATAGGTGCTACCAGCAATGGTCTGCTCCAATGAGTACATGTTCGGCCCGTCTTCCGTGGGAACCGCAGCCAACTGCCTAATGTCATGACCGAGATCTGGCATCGACCACTTTACTGTGCCTTCTGGCATTGGCGTGGCATCGGACCAAATCTTGATCTCGCGAAATCTTACTTGCGTTCCCAAAATTGCGGTTACGCGCACCGTTCCGGTCGCCTTAGCGTGCAGTACTTCGCGGCCATCTATCTCTTGTAAGTCGCCCAGTTTGGCATTATCTACCGACCACACTGCGCCATGTAGTTCCTGTGCCGAATCATCGAGGAGCTGCAAGGGGCGATCGTCTCCGACCTGGATGTTGATCTTCATCGGCACAATGCGCCAACCGGTCTCATCCTGTGCCGCAAGCTGAAGCGAGGAACATGCAAGCACACCTAGAACAAGGAAGGCATTTCGGCACTTACGCATCGTCGGAACCTCTCTATCAACCCTAGCTAGCCCGCTTAATTCATGAGAGCTGACGATTTGTTTTTCTGCAGTTGAATTGTCGAATTCTCGGCATTCGGGGATTCACGGCGGCGTGCAGAGCTCGCGGATGAGAGAGAAAAGCGGTTTTCGACGAAGGCTCCGCCCTAAACTCACGGGCGCAGAGATGAATTGGGAGAGGACAGGAGCAGGCTAGCCGGTGTTAAACGTCAAGGCGAGTTCGCAGAACAGAGATTGCCACGGCCAGCCGGTGGCCAGGTGGACGCGGATGCAGCGGGCGGTCTGGCGGACGCGAGCACCGATTTTGAACAGGCGAGCACGTAGAGTTTCGATCTGCGCCGAGCGCCACGGCAGCGGAAGTTGCAGCAGACGAAACAGATTGACCAGGTTGTAGGCAAAGCCATGCAGGAGCAGACGGAAGGCGTTGGCCAGAAAACGATGGCAGCTGAGCCGGTCGGCACGGAAGCCGTTCTTGAACTCCTCGATGCGGTTCTCGCACTCGCCGCGATCGTTGTAAAACGCAAAGACCTGGGAAGCGTGGCCGGGGCAGTTAGTGATGAGGAAGCGGAGGTTGGTTCCTGTGGCGGTGTGCTCGGCCTTGTAACAGATGCGACGCTGGCGTGACCAACTGCGGGCACGATGGCAAAAGCTGGAGAAGCTGCGCTGCGGGATTCCGGTGTGGCGATAGCGGCGGGCGAGACGTTTCTGCCGGAGCTTGGCTCGGCGTTGGAAGACCGCGTTGGCAGCAATGCCGAATGCATACTGGAGGCCGAAAAACTCGCAGAACTGGTAGAGCAGCGGCAGAGCGAAACCAGCATCGCCGCGCAGCTTGATCGGCACGCCGGGAAAAGCGGCTTCTAGACGCGGCGCCAACCGCAGCAGCATCGGAACGATGCGCGCATGACTGGAGGCATTGCCCGGTCGCAACCGTACGGCCAGCAGACATCCGGTGTGGCGTTCGAAGACGAGCATGGGGTGGTACATATGCTGGTCGTAGGCTCCGTTGAAGAAGCTGAGTTGTTGCTGGCCATGGGTGGGATCGTCGGTGGAGTCGATGTCCAGCAGGATCTCGCCGCGCTGGCGGACCTGCTTTCCACAGAGGCGCATGAACTGATCGAGCAGGGCATCATTCAAGCGCACCAGATCGCGGGCGGAAGGCGCATTCTCCCAGCGGCTGAGCGTGGGCTGGGAGCCGAGCGGGGCTCCCAGTTCTTGATCGGCGACGATCTGCAAAGCGGGATCATGACGCAGACGGTCGGCATCGTTGGCGTCTTCGTAGCCCGCGACGATCTGGTAGATGCGTTGCCGCAACAGGGCCAGTGAGTGATGGAGCACGCGATCATCTTGGCGTGGGTCGCTGAGTAGTGCGGCCCAATCGTTGGTCAGATGATGCTGCTCGTCGAAAGCGCGCAGTGGCAGAAGGCCCGCGTCGCTGGTGATTTGCCCGCCGGAAAAATCACAGTGAATGGGATGGCGGCGGTAGAAGGAGAAGCAGAACTGTGATATACGAGTTGTCACCTTTGGGATGCTCCAAAATGGTGTACTGGGTTCTCAGAAAACCCAGTGTTCATGCACCTTTTAGAGCATCCTTTCTTTTTTCGCCACCAAATTCAGCGAATAATCCAGGCTAGGGGAGGTATAACCGACAAGTGCCACATAAGGCGCTTGTGGCCGGTTTAGCAAGAGAGAAGGAAATACTGGTCATGCCTGAATTACACGGTAGGTTCGCGGCCGGTACCTGAGAAGTCGGGTTTTCGGAACGTGGCTTTTGACCTCTGACGAGGAGAGAGGCAGCCTGCGATAATCCCTTTATGCGGATGTTTGTAATCGCGTGCGAGGAATAGCAGAGTCAGCTTCCTAGCTTCCGGCTTTCAGCTTGATTTCCGCCGTTTCGCCTTTTACTTCAACGCGGGTGCCAAAGGGCCTTGACTCGTCGGCCACGCGCTGGAGGATGTACCCCGCTCTCGAACCAGTCGCCGGCGCGGGCAAGCCGCGTGTATCGAGGAACTGGTTATTCGTGTACTCGCTGTGAACATCGGGCTGGCCCTCGCCGATAACATTCAAGGCGATGGGCCGAAGCGAAATGGACTTGAGGGACTTGGCCTGAGACGAGCCTTGAAACTCGACGGTCGCGACCACGCTCTCCCAGCTCATCGGTTCGTCAATGTAGGTCAACGTCGGCGGCGCATTGTAAATAAAATTGCCCAGATCATAGAAGATAGGGCGGCCGTGATAAATCTCCACGCCGTGCAAGAGAGGCGCGCCGTGCATGACGATGATGTCCGCGCCGGCGTCGATCTCCTGGTGGGTCCACTTTACCAGCCAATCATTCGGGGCCAGCCGTTCGGGCATGCCTTCGGTAAAGATCGTGGCAAAGGAGTGATTAGCGAAGACGTGGTTATGTTGGTAAACGATCACGACGTCTGCGTGCTGGCGGGCATCACGAATGCTTTGCAGGATGCGCCGCGCATCTTCCGGATTAGGCGTGTTCGCAGGCGCGCCGGGCAAGTCGTTGGTGGCCTCGTTTTCTTTGTCGCCGGCTTCCACGCGCAGCTCATTCACGCCGGGGCGGTCCGCAGTGGCGCTGCCTCCGGGCGTAATCAGGCCCGAGGCGCTGGCGATCAGCGCAATGGTTCCTTTCGGCGTGTGCAGATAACCCGGCGCTGCAGCGTCGGCGAGATTGTTTCCGGTTCCGGCGTGAACGATCTTTCGCTTGTCCGCTTCGCGGAGCGTGTTCTGAATGCCCGTCACCTTCAGATCGAATGCATGATTGCCGGACAACGCCACCAAGTTGAAGCCGAAAGCCTTCAGCGCATCGAGCGCTTCAGGCGGAGTGAGAAATCCCCTGCCCTCCTGGACCGTCTCGCCTTTTTCGGCGACCGCGGATTCCAGGTTGGTGAAAATGACGTCGCCCTTCAGCAGTCCCTGGATCACCGGCACCGCCGCCGGCGCGGTCGCGCGGATATCCGACCGGATCATCGACTGTCCGGTTACCGTGATCGTGATCGCATTTGCTGTCCCATTCGATTGTGCCCGGAGGGCGATGCCGATCGCGCACAGGCTCGCGGACAGAATTGCGGCGGACGCTATTCTCGCGAACCGCCCACTCGTCAACGTTGTGGCCATTGGGGTGTGATCTCCTTCATGGTGAGACAGACGGAAATTACACTATCGTCAGGTAATTACAAGTGGATTGCGCAGACGAGGCAAGCCTGATAAGCCGGTGAGCCGGTTGAGGACTTAAGCGATTCTTAATACGGATCGGTACAGCCTCATCGCACCGGCGCCGAATTCCAGGGTGAACTAACCAGGGCAAGTAAAAGGATCGTTCCATGATCAATAATGGAGCACGGCTCGCGCTGTTGTCACTCATTGCGGGATCGGCAGTCCTGACAAGTGCGCACGCACAAGAGAAAAAGATCAAGAGAGAAGATTTGCCTCCTGCGGTTGAGAAAACGGTCGCTGCACAAAACCAAGGCGCCACGATCAAAGGCTTCTCAACCGAAGTCGAAGGAGGCAAGACACTCTACGAAGTCGAATTGACGGTGAACGGACACGGCAAAGATTTCTCGATGGATAAAGATGGCAAGATCGTCGAAGTGGAAGAGGAAGTCGCAATGGATTCATTGCCGCCGCAAGTCAAAGCCGGGCTTACGAAAGCCGCAGGCAACGGGACGATTTCCAAAGTGGAGTCCCTGACGAAAGGCGGCAAGCTCGTTGCTTATGATGCAGACGTGAAGAATGGGTCGAAGCGTTCCGAGGTTCAAGTTGGCCCGAATGGAAACAAATTAGCGCATGAAGAGTAGCGGCGTGGCGCGAACCGAGAATAAGTATTGATGCGGGCAGTTTGCAGAGCGGGAAACGGGAATCCAGCCAGCGTGCAAAGGAGGCATTAATGAAACGATGGGCGTTTTTGCTCGGATCGATTTTCCTGGGAGTCTCATGGACTTCAACTGTGCTAGCCCAAACCGATTCGCACAAGGGGAGCTCGCACGATGGCTCCAGCCAAGGCGCGAGTTACAGCGTCCGTACCCTGGCGCTCCCTGACAACAATGCAGGCGATGTTTCGATGGATTACATCGGTTATGACCCAAGTACGAATTCCGTCTGGGTGCCGGGAGGAAATACGGGCGCCGTGGACGTCGTGGATGCCGCCACCGGTAAGGTGCGACAAATTCCTGGCTTTCAAACCAAGGAGGTGGAGGGCCGTAATGGCAAGCGCATATTCGGTCCTACTGCCGTCAGCATCGGTGAAGGCGTCGTCTACATCGGCAACCGTGGAGACTCAAGCGTCTGCGCCTTCGACTCTCGCACTTTGATGCGCGGCGCCTGCGGCCATCTGGACGCCGTGCCCGATGGCGTTGCATATGTCGCGCCGACAAAGGAAGTGTGGGTGACGACGCCCGGCGAAAAGTCCATCCGCGTGCTCGACGCCAAGACGCTGCAGGAAAAGGCGAAGCTGACCTTCGACGGCAATCCCGAGGGATATGCCGTGGACCCTGTGCGCGGCCGCTTCTATACCAACATGGAAGATCTGGACAAGTCGCTGGCCATTGATTTGAAGACTCATAAAACGGTGGCGACCTGGAATCCATCGTGCGGCAAAGAAGGTCCTCACGGGTTGGGGTTGGACGCGAAGACCGGCCACTTGTTTGTCGCTTGCAGTACGCTTGCGGAGGTACTCGACGTCGGGCACGACGGCGCCGTTATTTCGAAGGTTGATACCGGCGATGGCGTCGATGACATTCACTATGAGCCCGCCACGCACCTGCTGTACGTCGGCGCTGCTAGTGTGGCGAAGCTCACGGTCGCCCGCGCAGACGAGAAAGGTAAGCTGGCCATCGTGGCGCAGGTGCCTACCCAAGAAGGCGCTCGTAACGCGGCAGTCGCTAAAGACGGAACTGTCTACCTAGCGCACGGAGGCCGCACAAAACTGAGTGCGCTGGTCGTCGCTTCGCCCAGCGGGAAGTAAGTTTCACTAACCTACTCTGACGGGAGGCGGGAGCACTCCGCGTTCCCGCCTCTCTCGTAGCCCTCTGCTATTCCCACAACCGAGCGACCTGGTCCCCCTAAAGAACTCGGGATTTCGCTACCGCCTAGCATTCATGGAAGGGCTCCGCTCTTCGCTCATGCTACTGGTCTGGGAGGCGAGAGCAATGCCAGATCAGCATCTAATGTAACGGTTTGCAAGAGGGACACGTGAGCGAGGAAATCAAGCAGCGAGGCAAAGGCAAGTCCGGTCCTGCTTTTCTGTTCGACCTTGATGGCACGCTGGTGGATAGCGTCTACCAGCATGTTTTGGCGTGGCGGGAAGCGCTTGAGGAGTTGGGCATCGAACTCGCGGTCTGGCGTATTCATCGGCGCATAGGCATGAGCGGCGGGCTACTGATCGATGCGCTCCTTCGGGAGATCGGCCGCAGCGTTACCAAGCCTCAGGCCGATCGCTTAGCTCAGCTGCATGAGGAAGCCTACGAGCGCCTTCGGCCTCAGGTTCGCGTGCTCCCCGGTGCGTTAGATCTTTTGGCCTCCCTGTCGCGCTCAGGCGTGCCTTGGGCCATTGCTACAAGCGGCCGGCTGGCCAGCGCTCGGCCCACGTTGGAACTTCTGCAACTCGGGCCGGAGGCGCTGATCATCACGCGAGACCAAGTGGAGCGCGCGAAGCCCGACCCCGATCTGTTCCTGGCTGCTGCCGAAAGCCTCGGTGTTCCCGCCAGCGAGTCAGTCGTTGTAGGAGACAGCGTCTGGGATTTACTCGCATCACGCCGCGCGCACGTGCTTGGTGTGGGTCTGCTTTCGGGCGGTTATGGCCAAGACGAACTTGAACGGGCGGGCGCGTACCGCGTTTACCAGGATCCCGCGGACCTTCTGCTGCACTTGAACGAGGTGGGAGTGCGGAGTGCCGACCGACGCTAGACGGCAAATCTGGATGAACTGGTCACCCACTTAGAAGCTAGTCCCGGGTCATCATCCATCCGCTTCGGTTACTTTCACTGTGACGTCCATGCCGAGGAAGGCTCCCGGGGAACCCTCGTAGGTGCCCCATAAGGGCAGCACGTGATCAGGGAGTCCCACGCGACGGCGACGCGAATGAGATTACGGTTGCCGATGATGCTGTTGGTGGGGTCGAAGTCGATCCAGCCGGCGCCGGGCAGATAGGCCTGCATCCATGCATGCGTGGCTCCGCCGCCGGCGTAGGCCGGAACCGTTGGGCACGAAGATATAACCGCTGACAAACCGCGCCGCGATACCCAGCGACCTGGCAGCCTCCATCATCAGGACCGCGAAATCCCGGCAACTGCCCCGCCGCTTCCGCAACGTCTCCTCGGGAGTCTGCACGCCTTTCTCAACGCGGCGGGTGTAGGTGAACTGTTCGCGAATGCCGCAGGTCATGGCGCGAAGTATTTTCATGGTGCCGGTGGTTTCCGATGGATCGAGAAACTGCAATGCCCATCGGGACACGCTCTCGCCCGGATAGTGACGAGCCAGGGCGCGCACGAGATTGGGGAAGTCCTCGTCGGAATAGCGAAAAGGATACGTCCGCGCGTACTCCTCGAGCGGATACTCCGGCATGGAGGTCTCGAAATGCTCCAGCGTCACGGTGCTTTCGAAGCGGAGTTCGGTTGTGGTCCCCTCAAAAGTGGCGACGGCGACGGAGTTATCGAACGGATCGTGCAGCCAGCGCAAATGAGCGGGTTGCGGCGTGATGACCAGGTTGGTCCGGATCAACCGCAGGTCGTGACTTTCGCGCGGGCGGAACATCATGCGATGTTCGCCGAGGCCGACGGGCTCACGGTAGCGGTAGACCGTGGAGTGGCGCACCGTGAGAAAAGACATCAGCCGGCTGTTCTCAGAATCTGGCCATCTGGAATCTCATCGGTCCAGACCCTGAAGCTCTCCAGCGTGTTGGGTCCGAACGTCGTGGCGATCGCGACATCGGACGCATCGCGGCCTCGCGCCATCAGGACGCGGCCCATGCGCGGCACATTGTTGCGCGGGTCGAAGATATGCCAGCGGCCGCCGATCCAGGCCTCGAACCACGCCGCGAAATCGCCCACGGCGAAAGGCGGCGGCGTTCCGACATCGCCCAGATAGCCGGTGCAGTAGCGCGCCGGAATATTCATGCAGCGGCAGAAGGCGATGGCGAGATGCGCGTAGTCGCGGCAGACGCCGGTCCGTTCGTTGAAAGCCTCCGCGGCGCTGCGGGTGGCGCGGGCGTTCTGGTAGTTGAAGGCAATATGGTTATGAACGTAATCGCAGATTGCCTGCACGCGCGGGTAGCCCGGAGCCGTGCCGCTGAAGAGTTGCCAAGCCGTCTGAGACAGCAAATCGGTCTCACAATAGCGGCTGCCCAGCAGGAACACAAGGGCTTCTTCGGGCAGATCCTGCACAGAGTCCTGCCCGGCGGCGGGCACAATCTCATCTGGCTGGCCGCTATCGCTGATGACGCCGTCGGCCGTCAGGCGGAGGCGGCCCGCAGGCGCAAGAAGGCGGTTGCACCGGTTTCCGAAGGCGTCGCGGTAACCGCTGATCGGAATGGATGGCTCGGTGGTGAGGCGATCGGGGACGACGATGTCGGAGGCCCGTGAATCGTGGATATTCACGACCAGAATGATCGGCGTGGGTTGCGGAAAGTTGTAAATTAGTTCGTAACCGGTCCGGAGCTGCATAGCAAACACCTTCAATCTGTGGCAAGGAAATACGCAAGACGAGATGAAGCGATTCAGAAGCTGATAAAGCGAGGGACCGTACTATTCGCCTCCCCGCGGATCTGATTGATGAAAGAAGAATAGCTTCGGCACGTTGAAGCTCATCCTGAAGCAAGGGCGGGCATGGGGGAAGCTCAAAGCTACGAACGGTCATCTTCCCTCCAAGCCGCCAATGTGGTCTGCGATTGGACTGCTCCCGACGGTGATCAACACCGACAGAGAGACCGGGCTTTTTGCCATAGAGCACGCTGAACCCTCGTAGGCTCTTATCTATGTTGATCGCCCTGGTGCCCTTGCTGGTAGCCTGACTCGTAAGCTCTTTGGTCTTCGTCTTTTTTGAAGCTCCTCTTCTTGGAGTGGTCACGATTATGCTTACTGTCATTCTGGCCTTCGCGCACACCTTGCTGGTACTTCTTGTTTTTCGAATAGTCCTGCTCACGACCCTGGTCCTGGGGTGACGGAGGCACCGCAGCACGTAGCGAACCTCCGGCGATACCCATACTTAGGACCACCGCCAGAATCCAAACACACTGCTTTAAATTCATTGGCATTCGCATAAAACTCTCCCTTCCTCTTTTCGTCTTAGCTTTCGCACAGACGCCATGCTAGAGCACCTGAAGGTGGGCGTCTGTTCCGTTGCGCACACATTGGCTTTTGCGGGCGGGCTCAGGAATAAGGCCCCTGCCGCGTGCTTAGAGGAGGGGCCGTTTCGGCCTTGTTTCCTGACACATTTCACTCCCGGAAGTGTAGATTTTTGGCCCTGGAGTTTTGTGGATTAACCCTTAAAAGTTAACTCGATTAAACTGCAATTTATACCGCTTGACTTGCTTAGGTTAACCGTCTACTGTGGTGACATTCCAATTGACTAATGAATTTAGGAGGTACAACAACATGAACACGATTACTCGTTGGGAACCACCCCGGGGCGGGACATCTTTGCAGGACCAGGTCAATCGTTTATTTGAAGACACATTGACTCGCGGCCGGTCGGGCCAGGCTGAACTTGCGACCTGGGCGCCGGCTGTGGATATATACGAAACCGAGAGCGAGTTGGTGGTAAAGGCCGACCTGCCCGATCTTCAAGAGAAGGACATTGACGTTCGCGTCGAGAACAATACGTTGACCATCCGCGGAGAGCGGAAGTTCGAGAAGGAAGTCAACGAGGACAACTATCTTCGAGTTGAACGCGCCTATGGTTCGTTCATGCGGAGCTTCTCGCTGCCGAACACGGTGAAGACCGAAGGCATTCGTGCCGAGTATCGCAACGGAGTCCTGACCGTGCGCATGGCCAAGCGTGAGGAGTCTAAGGCGAAGCAGGTCAAGATCAACGTCTCAGGAAACGGCAAGTAAGCTGAAGATCATGTGGCGAGGGGCCGGTGCCGAGGTCCCCATAACTAAGGAGGTCACCAGTGTTGGAACGTCAAGAAGTAAAAGATGGAATCGCTCGCCGAGCGTATGAGATTTACGTTCAGCGCGGGGGGCAAAACGGACATGATGTCGAGGATTGGCTCAGAGCGGAAAAAGAGCTAAGCGGCAAACCCGCTGAAGTGCCGGCAAAATCGAGAACGGCCGCAGCAGGCAGGTAACTCGACAAATTGTGAATCAGTCAGTGTTTGTCTATCGAAAGGGGGCGAGTCATTCGCCCTTTTGCTTGCCTGTGCAAATCGGGTAAATGTTTCATCGAAGTGATCCCTCGATACCACAAACCTTAGGCATCTGTACCGAATCCTCCCGATATTGGCAGAGACACGGAATGGATAGCGTTTCAGTAGTTGCTTCTGTTTTCAGGAGGAGGCGCAAACCGCAGGGTCGTTACGAAACTCTTAACCCAGGAAAGACCAAATGCAGAATCGTGATTTCAGTCCACTCGAGCCAGTTCACAATGTAAAGCCCTACAAGCGCGTTGAAGGCATTCAACAGATCGAGCGGTTTTTCCGAACCGCGGGTTTGGAGGTCGATAAAGAGGACATCAAGCGTTATTACGACTTCGTCGAAAACAGAGTTGCCGATCTGCTACTGGCAGCCGAGCGCGCGGCCAAGGCGAACGATCGGATCAGGGTTGAGCCGTGGGACATTCCCATTACCAATGGACTTCAACAGAACATTCAAGCTTTCGAGAAGCTCGATGTGGATATCGGGCTGGAGCCGATACTGGCGAGGGCCGTTCCCGAGCCGCAGATCGACCTCGGCTATAGTGATGAAACCGAAGCTCGCTTGCCGGCAATCGCGGGTGGCCTGAGTCTGGCGCTCGCGCGCTGTTTTAAGATTATCGATCCGCAGGTTAAGCACCCGTCACCGGAGCAGTGGGAACGTGCGTTTCAAATCTTCGATTTGTTGGTATAGACGCTTACGAACTTCTTCGCCGCCCGGCGAATGTTCATGGGAAAAACCATATTGAACGTAGGGTTGTGGTCTGATGGAGGCAGATATGGCAGTCAAGCTAAACAGTACCGCATTTGATCACGCTAAAAAGCTGGTGGACGACGACCACTTTACGAGCGACGAAAGAGACGCATGGAGTGACGACCAACCGTCCACTCAAGAGGAAAATGAGTTCATCGATCAGCACGGATTTGAAGAGTATGCAAAATGGCATCTGGGTGTCGACGATGAGCAGCCTGAGGACACCAAGAAGAGGTACAAATTCCCTTATGGCGACTTCGTCGACGTCCATCGTTGCGCGGTCCTCACCATCGAAAGCAGAGCAGGACAATACAAACATTTTCACATCGAAAGTGCTGCAACTCATTTGCATGGAATGATCGACGCAAAAAAGCCGACCAAAGCGCGAGGCAAATCAGCGGCCGGTTAGGCGGCCGCCAGGCCACCCCAGACGGCCTTGGCTTTATCGTTCGGCCATAGAACAAAGTTCAGATCTCTCCCTCCTGACTTCGTCGTTTTCGTGGTTCAATTTCGGTTTGCACTTCGAATCTAAATTTCTTGCGGATGGCCGTGTGAATCGGTGGAGGTCCTAAGACCCGTGCAACCGTACAATCCAATCGAACATGTCGTGATAATCATCAAGGAAAATCATAGCTTCGATAATTACTTTGGCTCCTTTCCGGGCGTCAATGGTGCAACCCTGCCGCCGGCGCATGACCCGCCCGCCGGAGGCGATCCACGGCACGATCACGCGGCGTGGATCGAGCGCGCCCAACACGCGGTGAAGCTGCAATACAGCGAAAAGGACATTCCCGCCTATTTCTCGTTCGCGAGACAATTCACGCTGTGCGACAACTATTTCACGGAATTGGCCAGCCAGTCGGAACCCAACCATCTGATGCTCATCGCCGCCGCCTCCCCGATCATCGATAATGCGAGCAAGAATCGGAACTATCAGCCGCAGGAGCCCTTCGATATCCCTACCCTGCCAAAGGCACTTGAGACGAAGCTGACTTGGGCTACTTATGGCGACCCCGGCTTCAGTTATTTCCAGAAAATCGTAGAGCTGAAAGGCAGTCCTAACATTCAGCCCTGGACGAAATTTGACACAGACGCGGCTGCGGGAAATTTGCCGAGCGTCTCTTGGGTATATGCCCCGGGCAGCCCGGTGGAGCTTTCCGAACACCCTCCCTATGGCAAAAACGCCGGACAGCAAACGGTGAAGTTGGGGAGCCAATGGACAGCCGACCGTGTCCGCAATCTGGGGCGAAGCAAACTATGGGCGAACTCGGTGATCTTTATTACCTGGGACGATTGGGGCGGCTGGTACGATCATGTCGATCCACCACTGAAGGACAAGTGGCCGGGGGGCGGTCCAGCCACGGGGCCCAGCTATACCAATAGCCAATTCAGCTACGGGACGCGAGTTGGGTGCCTGGCGATCAGTCCCTACTCGAAACAGGGAATTTCCAAAGTATTTCACTCGCATGTGAGCCTGGTGAAGTTCTGCGAAGTGACATTTGGACTCAAACCATTGAACGCGAGAGATACCGCTTCCGACGATATGTCTGATTGCTTTGACTTCAAGCAGAAGCCACTCCCACCGCCGGCCTAACAAACCATCTTGAGCTTCAGATCGTCCGCTGAGCTTCAGCGTTAGACATTTTCGTAGTGTGAGCGGGCTACTCGAATTGCTTTCGGAATGCCGCGAGCTGCTGCTTCAAGTTGGCAACTTCGTTTCGAAGGGTCGCAAGTTCATTCTCAAGACGCGAGATGCGCTCACTATCGGCGGTGCCGTGGGTGACAGCTGTTTCGGGTGCCGCCGTCGATGCATGGATCTGCACGTCGCCCGATAACAGGTGGGCATAGCGCGCCTCCTTGGTACCGGGTTGACGGGGGAGCATCTTTACGAGGGGCGGCTCGCGCTGCGACAGGCGCTGCACCGTGGATTGCACCTGGCCAAGGTCGTCGAACGGGTGCATGCGCTCGGCCCGGCTGCGAAGTTCCCCGGGCGTCTGCGGACCTCGTAAGAGCAGCTCACAAAGGACGGCGATCTCACGGCGGTCGAAATTGAAGGCCTCTTGGAGCCGGTGCTCGAACTTGGTCACCCGGTTGTCCATGCCGTCTGCGGGACCCGCCAAGCCCTCCTTCTCCAAACTCCGCAGCGCCTGACTAACGGCATCTTCGTTCAAGTTCATGGTGGGATCGCGGTTGGATTTCTGATTGCAGGCATTGACCAGAGCGTTTAGCGAGAGCGGATAGTAGTCCGGAGTGGTCAGCTCTTTTTCCACCAGTGAGCCCAGGACCCTGGTTTCGACTTCGCTAAGGATTTTCACAAGCAAAATCATACTGCACTTCGTGCGCGCGAAGTGTTTCTACGACGATGAGTTTGACGGTTGAACCTACCCGTTTTGCTTTTGTGGCTTTGATCGGCAGGAGCGGCAGTTAGCGAGAATTTAGAGGCGTCAACTCTGGAGCGGGCGACGTCCAATCACTGGGTGGAAACGCAATGTGCCAGAATTTAGGTGCAGCCTGCCTGAACTCGATTCCCACTTCTGCAGGACCCATCAGCTTTTTTCGAGTGAATACGACGCGGCATTCCTGCTCTTCCCCACTAAGCGCATGCTTCAAAACGAGTCTTTGATCAGCGACCACTTTGGCGTCCAGACTGATCAACGCACCATGGGCGCTGACCATCAGCGTCCGTGTCCCTTCGGAAAAGGGCAGGCCCAGTTTTTGTGATCTGTAAGCAACGACGGGAACACTCAAAGCGAGCCGCTGGCTTCGTCGTTTTTCTTTCCAGGTCATCGCTCTTCTCCTGGGACCAGCGTCGATCACCCCCTTGATTTATGCAATTCCATCTCCAATAAGGAACCCGCCTATTTCTAGCGGGTTACGCGGAGATCCCGGGCCGGCGCCATATAAGCTTCGTAACAATTAGTGACGGCGCTCCTACTCAGAGCCTAGGCGCAAATCCACTTCCTGAGGTAGGCAGGATTATGCCCGACAGGGCTTATCGCAAATTAATAATGAGCAGAGTCACCCACTTGACCTTTTCACGTTTTCACATTTTCACCCGGCCGCGATAACTCCGGCTTCGACTACAACTTGAGCAAGCGCGTGGCGATCCGCGTGTTCAGCGGATTTCGTCCACACGCACCTTTTTGCGAATCTTCTGCAACCGCGCAACGCGGTGCGTGTTTCGGTCGGTCCAACATGGCGATGGGGTGAAATTAAAAGTAGCAGCGAACCTGAATCTCCCACTGAGCACAATCACATACATCCTTGCCTTTGATAGTGTTAACTGAAGTATAAGTTCGTCCGTAACGTCCCTGCCTCCTAGTGCCCGCATTCATAGCTGCACCAATAGCTCTCTCCCGTTGAAGAGATTCTCGCAACGTCTCGTGCTCATGCTTCCGGGCTCAGTGCGGTCGTTTGTTCCTAATCTCTAAATACTTGTTTGATGAACAGACGCGTGACTGCAACTTGTGGCATGAAACCTGGGCTTGCTACGGTGCTCGCAGAAGAAGTGCGTGGCGTCAGAAATTCCCGCTAGTTAAACGCTCAGAGACGAATGGGGGAGCCAAAAACATGCTCGTGAAGTCCATGATAAAACCTCTCTTTTTTATCGTACTCATTATGGCTTCGGTCGTTCTGGTGGGCTGCGGCGGGTCAAGCTGCAATTCATCCCTTTCTAGCGTCTGCGCGAATGCGAGTTCCGGTTCCGGTTCTGGTTCTGGTTCCGGCTCGGGGTCTGGCTCTGGCACTGGTGCTGGCCCTGGTTCCGTCAGCTCGGGACCCTTTACGATCGGCGGGCAGGTGATTGGTCTCACGGGAACTGGGCTTGTTCTCGAAGACAATGGCGGCGACGACCTCACCATCAACCAGAGCGGCGCGTTCACCTTTAAGACGCCGATTGCCGGCGGCGGCAATTATACGGTTGTAGTGAAGACGCAGCCTGCCAACCAGCCACTGCCATGCAGCGTCACAAACGGTTTGGGTACCGCTAAGGCCAATGTCACGAATGTCCAAGTCACGTGCGGTAATACCTTCACCGTTGCAGGAACAGTTTCCGGATTGCAGGGTTCGGGACTCGTATTGCAGGACAACGGCGGTGACAATCTTTCAGTGGGTGGGACTGGAAACGTCAACTTTACATTCGCTACGCCCCTCGCCGGCGGCGCCTCCTATGCCGTGACGATTCTCACGCAACCTTCGAACCCGGGGCAAACCTGCGCGGTGTCGAATGGCTCCGGAACGGCTACGGGTAACATCACCACAGTTCAAGTCACTTGTCCTCAGACCGGTTTCACGATTGGCGGTACGCTCGTTGGTCTGGTAAACGGTGCCGGCGATACCGTAGAGCTGATGAATAACGCCGGCGACAACATATTAGTGACCGGCAACAACACCAATTTTATATTTCCGACTCTGGTTACCGCCGGTGGCGCCTATGATTTGAGCATCTTTGCGCAACCCACCAGTCAGCCACAGGGCTGCGCCATCATCGGTTGGGAAGGCGTGGCTACGGCTAACATCTCCAATGTGATCGTCGATTGCCAGCACAACGACTGGATATGGATCGACGGACCCAATAGTTCGAACAATTTTGGACTTGCTTCACTGCCTCCTGCTGCGCCCCCGTCGAAGGATACGAATGTACCTGGAGGCAGACAATTTGCGGCCAGTTGGACCGATAACGTGGGCAGAATGTGGATCTATGGAGGCTGGGGCCTAGACGTGTCAGGTGCCACCCCGCCCAATCTTCCGGGTCTCTTGAACGATTTGTGGCTTTATTCGCCCGGCCTCCAGGGCTGGATTCCCGCAGGACTGCCTATTAACTCAGCTACGACCGGCGGAGTCACAACGGACCAGGCAGACCTTACTCCCATTCAGACGACGGACAACGGCAGTGGGAGCACTCCGGGTGGACGCTGGGGCAGCGTTAGCTGGAGCGATAATGCCGGCAATCTGTGGCTGTTTGGCGGCCAAGGTGGATGTGGGTGTGCTGGCGGAACTGGACTGCTCAACGACCTCTGGGAATTTACCCCCAGCGGCTATGACGTGACCACTCCCGCGCCGCCTGCCCAACCCACTCACATTGGTTCGTATACGGAGACCGGAACTTGGACTAATTCGGGCCCATCTGGCGCTGCCAATTACGGCACTCAAGGCGTAGCAGCAGCCTCAAACTTGCCCGGCCGACGTTGGGGCGCGGCATTCACCACAGATCCCACAAACACCACGGTCTGGGTTTTTGGGGGGCAAGGACTAGATTCCGGGGGCAATCTGGGATTACTCAATGATCTCTGGAAATACGATATAGGCTCTGGGCAATGGACCTGGATGGGACCTGTAGGTTCGACTGCCGGCCAGAACAACGGTGTATATGGCACTCAAGGTACGGCGGCAGCGACCAATGTTCCCGGCGGGCGCCAGGCAGCGATGCTCTGGGCGGACACTTCCGGCAACATCTGGCTCTTTGGCGGACTGGGTCTCGATTCCGCGGGTACGCGAAATCCAGGTGCCCTTAGTGGTCTAGCCACCGGAACGACCACTCCCGACGGCGCGCTGCTGAACGATCTCTGGAAATACAACATTGGCACCGGCCAGTGGACATGGGTTTCTGGGGGCGGCGCTACCGGGCTTGCCGATCAGAGCGGTGTCTACGGAACGCAACAGGTTCCCGCAGCTGGCAATGTGCCCGGCTCTCGCTGGGGCTCGGTAGGCTTTACCGACCCCTTGAACAATATCTGGCTGATTTCCGGCTGGGGCTATGGTTCCACGACTGTCAAGAGTACAGGCTACGTGAATGACGTCTGGCAATACGTTCAAAGCACGGGCCAGTGGATTTGGTGGAAAGGATCGAGCGACGTTAATCAGGCCGGATCTTTCCCCACAGATATCCCTCCCTCGTGGGGCGTGCCGTACGTGAAAAACACTCCTGGCGGGCGCTTCGGTGCAGCGTCCTGGAAGCAAGATGCACTCGACTACTTCTGGCTCTTTGGCGGCGAAGGCGTTGACGCCAATGGGACGTCTGGCCGTCTGGACGACTTTTTGACCTACCTGCCCTTCCCGCAGCCGCAGTAGGCTGATGCACGGCAGGACGAAACAAAAAGCTCGTCGAGCATCGCGATGCCATCGCTACGCGCGAGGGTTAGCCACCAAATCGGAGGAGTTTTGATATTTCGGGGCGAACAAGAAAAGGAGAGAGGCGCTCGGTAAGAATTCACAAGCGCCTCCTCTACTGCGTCAGAGTAAACCGAACCTCACTGGATCACCTCCTTCTCGGCAATTGCGCCGATGTCGACAGAAACTGTCGCATAAACCGATTATAGCGTCGCCATTATTTCGGGCAACAGCGTTCTGCAACCTGCCCAAGACCAGGATCGCCGCGTCGAAAAATCCGGTTTACCAGGTACTGCGCCGATTGAAATCCGGCGCTCTGCTAAGCCAGTGTGGTTTTGCTACGCCCGCTAGTTATCAATAAGCATCCAAGTTAGAAGAACGGCTGCTTCTCCCCAGTGGGGGACGCTACTGTTGAGACCGGAGGCGGAATCGAACGCGGGCAGGGTTGTCTTATGGTCATATTGCTTGTGGCGATCATAGTAGCGGCAGGGTTGGTGATCCTCCTTCGTCCGTGGCCTTTTTTCCTCACACGCGAGCAATCTCGCGAACTGAACGAGCGGAACGCGGCAGCAGTGTTCGGGAAGTGGGTTGAGCTGCGCGCCAGTGCACATGGTCTGAACGTTCGTGGAGTGGCGCGGCCTGTGCCTCTCGAATGTCCCAAATGCGGCAAATCTTCGAATTACTTCGTCTACCCGGACGAGGTTTGTGATCGTTGCTGGCGGGCCAGCTTAGGGCGGCAGACCGTCTCCGCCCAGCAGCACCGTCCCGCCCAGTAGCACCGGGTCTAGCACACGCATCCGGAAGTTCCACGCTCGTGAGCGTACCTCGGCTTCCTATCACAATTGTCGAACGGCAGACTGAGTCGTTCCTTGCGACCAGGTCCCGATAATTCTTCGTTGCAGAACGCGCCCACCAGGAATTCGTTTCGATAATGTCCACTCGGGTGGAAGAAATAGTAACCTTGCCCGGTATACTAGCCGTCCAATGCAGCATCGCAACGGAAAAATCCCGGAAATGGTTCGGCCGGGCGGCATGGGGCTGCTGCTTGGACCACTTTGATACGCAGGCCGGAAAAGGAAGGACACTGATGTCATCAACTTCGCGCATGCGGGTTAGCTATTTAGGCCTCATTATCTTGATCTTCGCCGGCGCGGCGCTAGCGCAAGGACCGCGGACCGCACAAGATAGCCGCAGTGCGGCTGAGAATCTGAAGTGGCTGACCCCTGACGATAATCGCCTTCGATGGCTGAATGTAGCCGATTGGGAGGCGAAAACGGGCGGCCTGCAGCCTGTTCGCATGCCCAAGGCGTGGCGAGACAAAATTCCTGATCGATCCGCTGCGCGTGCTCTCTCCACCGCCGGAGTCGCCTTACGGCTTCGAACGGACTCGAACAGGATTGTCTTGCGATTTACTTTTATCGACGCCCCCGAGGCTGCCAATGCCAGTCCGGAATCCGTGTGGGAACGCGCTCGCCCGTCGTATTTCGACGTTTATCGAGACGGAAAGTTCCTCGCCAACGTTCCGGCGAAGATGGCCTATTACGAGCAGGACCTTACTATGTTTGAAAATTCGACCGAACCCAGGAAGGAGTCGGAGTTCTCGATCCTGTTTCCGCATTATTACCGGAACGCGGAAGTAATCGTTGGTGGGATTGGTGTAGATAAGGAAGCGCAATTGCTGCCGCCAACGCCCCGACGGGTGCCGGTCGTATTGTTTCACGGCGACTCGATTACACACGGCCACGGCGTCACAAGTCCGCGCGAAACCTACGTCTGGCAGACGTGCGAAATGGCAAATTGCGAGGCATTAAATCTGGGCTTCGGCGGAAGTGCCTGGACCGATCTAGCGGTGGCCGATTACCTTGCGAGCCGCAAAGATTGGGACGTCTTAGTTCTCATGCTTGGGACGAACTCTTTCGGCGGAAACGATTCAGCGGGAAAACGAGAGACCACCACGCAGTATCGCGATAAGTACGACGCATTTCTCAGCGCCGTACGCGCGAAATACCCCACCAAGCCGATTCTGTGCATCACCCCAATCTTGACGCGGCAGGACATTATTCACCAGGCAAACAAAAACGGAGACCTTCCTCAAGCTTATCGAGACGCAATGCAGCAAGTGGTTGAGCAACGGCAACAAAAGGACCACAACCTCTATTTCCTTGACGGGCTAAAACTCATCAACGACCCCATCTACCTGCTAGTGATCGATCAGGTTCATCCGAATGTCGGAGGTTCGCTGAAAATGGCCGAAGGGATCGCTGCAAAGCTGAGACCAATCCTCAAGAACTTAAGTACCGAAAGGACGAGCGCTGCAAAATGAGTTGAAATGAATTCGTCGTCGGAATTCGGAAAGCAAAGGAGGCGGCTGTGATTTGCAATCTGCTTCGAACATTATCTATCGCTTTGGCTTTGACCATTTGCTTCGCTTCCGCTTCGAATGCCGATGACGCTGCGGCTCACACACATGTCGCCGCAGCTCAGGCTGCTGTCTCACCCTCGGTTGCCAATCCAGATCAGCCATTTCAAGTGTTCGAGGCGTTCTTCAAGCAGTGGTGCGCTCCGCCCAAGCAATTGCCGGACGTTGTGCGGCAGGAAAATCGCCGCATTCCGACTTCGCGTGAAGAGTGGTATCAGCCGCCGGTGCGAATTTTCGACCAACTCTACTTCATCGGCACCAAGGGCACAGGCGTCTACGCCGTAAATTCGCCCGATGGCATAGCGATCATCGACGCCAACTTCGACTGGGACGCCAAAGAGTTGGTGCTGGAGCTAAAGGATTTCGGTCTCGATCCGCAGCAGAATCTGAAGTACATCATCGTCACTCATGGCCATGATGACCGCTACTGGGGAGCGAGGAGTCTGCAAGAGACATATCCGAACGCCCACGTCATTATGTCGGCAGCAGATTGGGACGTGGTGGCGAAGGACAATTCTCCGGAGAACGTGAAGCCGCGCAAGGACATGATCGCGACGGACGGCCAGAAACTGAAGCTGGGCGACGCGACCGTCACGATGTACATCACCCCGGGCCATACGCCGGGCACCATTTCGCTGATCATCGCCGGGCTTACGAACAAGCAGAGCAAGCACCCCGATAACGAGCGGCACGTCGCGAGCATTTGGGGCGGCGTGGACATCAATCTCGGCCGGGCGGGCGTTCAGTATTATCCCGACGGGCAGACCATGATGAAAACGTACATTGCGTCGACCAAACGTTTTAAGGAAATCAACGAGAAGGCCGGCGTCGACACCATTCTTTCCACCACGCTGGGGCACATCAATATGAACGAGCGGCTGCACACTTGGCAGATGATGAATGGGGCGCCGGGCGCGACGCCGGAAATCGCGGCCAAGCTGGCGACCGAGCCGAACCCGTTCGTCAGCAAGGATGCGGTCGAACGCTATTACACCATCCTCGAGAATTGCTATGAGGCGCAGCTGGCCTGGCGGATGAATCCGTAGCCAAGTTGCCGCACACCCAACATCGAATTCGGTAAATCCTTCAAGCTGCCGCCCCTTTTTGCACTATTCGCGGACAAAGGGGACCGTGCTTTTTTCGTCGTCGCAGTGAAAGCGAAGCCTCGCTCTGTGCTTTCAATCAAGGCCAGCGTTTTCAGTACGTCTGCCTATCACCAACAGAACACACTGCACCACGAAAAACTCCTCTTCGCGCGGCCGCTGGCTGAGCGATTGCTTTTCCTCGATAAGGATGTGCGTATTCGACTCCTTGGGGACAATGGGGACCACGGATGGAAAACCAGCGCCGAGAAACAATCGGGAAAAGCACGTCGAAATGGGGAAGCCTTGGCGAGCGAGTGGCAAAGCTTAAGGAGGGAGAGAGCATCGTTTTGGAGTTCGAAGGTGACCCGGCCGAACAGGCCTCCAAGGTGCGCAGCGGTCTGAATGGCACCAGGGCTTGTCGCCTGGTCCGGCGCGCTGTGCAGGTCGTGAACGGGAAGATCGTGATTACGCGCATCGGAAGCTGGCCTATGCTGAGCGCGTTTAGGCACACCACGATCTCGGCGAGCTGAGGCGAATCCACGAACAACTTGAGAATAAAACGATCCAGAATGTCCCAGATCGTGAAATGTGGTTACGCGCTCATAAAGCGCTGTGGCCCGGGGCAGTTGTCGAGTTTAATATTCGGATTCGGGAGCGGCCTCGCCGTTTCCTTTGGTACGCTTCTCGGGTAGCGTTCGGCCATCTTCAAGGACAAAGTGAGCCCCGGAGACGCGCGGCGCACCAGACTTAGCGGGATGTCCGGTAACTGTGATTTTATCTCCCGGCTTAAATATGTCCTTAGTGAACCCTGCGCCAGATTCCTGGTGCGGGTTCCCCAACTCGGCGCCCCAGTGCACTACGGTGCCCTTTTCGTCCGTCGCGTCAAACAAAAGACCGCAATGGGGATTAGCCCAAATCCATTCCGTCACGACTCCCTTCACTGTCACGGTTTTTTCCGTTTCATATGCCACACCGGTTCCGTGATGTGCGAGCAGCGGCAGACACGAAACCGAAACGATTACGATCGAAGCTAAAAATAGCCGGACCTTGAGATTCATGTAATGGCCTCCCCAACCACTCAGTATTTAACACACAAGTGGGTCGGCAAACAATTCCCCCAACGGTGCGGCCCGCAATTGTAGCCTTTGTAACCCTGGATAAAAATGTGGCCGCAAACGCAAGAGCGTTTGCGATCGTGCGTTTATCGGAACCGTTCAGTAGCGCGACGCGTCATATCTTTGCTGCAGATCAAGCAGGATCATTAATCAAAGTAGGTTGATGATTGTCCGACAGGGGACTTGGCATAGGCGTTAGCTGTCATACGAACTTCGTTCGGTCATCTTAGGGAGGGTCAGGTGAAAACCAAGCTGGCAGCGTCTTTAGGCCTGATTGCGGGCCTTCTGGCGATCGGCGGTCCATTGTTCGCCCATCACGGGAGCGCGGCATACGACAACAGCAAGCCTGTAACGTTGAAGAACGTCACAGTGACCAAGGTCAATTGGGGCAATCCCCACACATTGCTTCTGTTTGACGCAAAAGACGACGAGGGCAACGTCAAACATTGGGTCGCGGAAGCAAACGCGGCGTCCGCAATCAGTTCCTCGGGCTGGACCAGAACTGCAATTCAGCCTGGCGACACAATCACTGTCGTTTTATATGCCGCCAGAAACGGCCAACCTCTCGGGCGTGTCGGCAAGGTCATCCTCGCGAGCGGCAAGGAATTCGGTGACGGCGAGCTGATTGGCGACCGGCCCTCCGTGTGCGATCAGGATTTCGGCAACGGCGGAAATGAGTCGGCGGCCTGCCGTCCTGACGGGCGAAAGACGAGCAACAAGGAGTAGACCGGCACGCATTGCGCTGTCGGGGCTGAGTCTCTGGGCTAAGGAGGAGTGGTCGAGATGCGAAGTGGATTCCAATATTCATTGCTTGGCTTGGCAGCAGCGCTGGCCTTTTCGTCTTTCGCATTGGCCCAGGACGAAGACGCTCAGCCCGCGAATCAGAATCGCAATGCCGGATCGGCGCGGAATGCTTCCGGCAAAGCAGCTGATGACAGCGGCGGTCCCGCGCCTGTACACGACCTCAACGGCATGTGGCGAGGGCCGGGAGAGGCGCTGCTGAGCAACCGCGTTCCTCCTCTGACGCCCGCCGGGCAGGCGCAGTTGAAGCTCAACATTCCGGACCCATTCAGCGCGAGCTCGAATGATCCCTGGAAGATTTGTGATCCATTCGGAATGCCGCGCTCCGCGAATAACCAAATCGCGCAGCTTGGGTTCTCGCAGATGCCCGGGCGAATCATCATTCTGGAAGGTTTCAGGACGTGGCGCGAAGTGTGGATGGACGGGCGGCAACTCCCGAAGAACATCGGCCACGAGGGCGGGCCTTCGACAACATACTTCGGATATTCGAAAGGCCATTGGGAGGGCGACAACACGTTGGTTGTGGATACCATCGGCATGTATGAGAAGACCTGGGTCGACCGCCGCGGTTATCCACACAGCACCGATGCGCACGTCATCGAGCGCTACACGCGAACCGACCACAACCATTTGACCTTTACGGAAACGGTAGAGGATCCTGCCTACTACACGGCACCTTTTGTGATCGCGAAGGGCGAACTCAGGTGGGTTCGTGGGCAGGACGACCCCAGCGTTGCGCAAATTCCGTTCGCAGTCGAGAATCTCTGCGTCGCCTCCGAAGCAATCGAGTATATGAAGCTGATTGGCGAACCCGCGGAGGAAGACAAGGCGGTCGGGAATAAAACAAATAAGACCGATAAGACAGACAAGAATGTTATAGCGTGTCGCAACAAAACTAAGCTCGGAGTTAGGCGCCTAAAGAAACGGGATTGCGCGGCCTGCTAGCGCAATAGCGAACCAGCAAAGCAGTGACAGGCCCGCCACGACTTTGTCCAGCGGTGCTCCTTCCACCTCATTCGCAATCACTTTTCGATGAATCGTCGTATGAACTACTATCGCCAGCAACAGGAATATCATTTTGAATGCAAAGGGCTCGCTATGGCTCAATCGAACCGCCTCTGAAGCAAACAGGCAAACACCCGTAACGATCATGGTGACGAGCGAAGTCCAGAACCACGGACCGAGGATCTCCGAAAGCTCGGCCGTTTCCTGTCTCTTCATTCCTAGTCCCATCAGGCGCAGATCAACCACTACCCTGGTTCCCAGCAATACCGCGAGCGCCATGATGTGAACCGTCTCAACAATCGCGAAAACCCAAGTCGTGCCCCGGATATAGTGACCAACCGGCATGTTCTCCCACCATCTGAAAAACGACGTAGGTAAGATCTCGAGCAGATTCATTATTGATTTCCCCGGTTCTGAAAAGGCGAGCCGTCTGAGGACACTAGAGGTATGCCGTCCACCTGCCCGCGATGATGATGCCAAACCAAAGCACCAGCGATACAAGACCGACCATCCTGGGCCTCCATGGCAGAACCGCAGCTTTCTCCCACTCGACAAGATGGGGATTAACCTTCGCGTGGAAATACAATACGTTCAAGCCGCTTAAAACCAACATGATCGCCTTGAGCCGGAACGATAACGCGCTGTAGCACTTCATGGGCTCAGCAATGAACAACAAAAGCCCGCTGATGAACATCACTCCGAAACCACGAATTGCCCACGGCTCAAGCTGCCCAACAACCTCGGACGCGCGATAACGCTTCGTAACAAGTCCCAAAAGACGCAAGTCTATCCACATAATCGTTCCAACTGACAAGCTGAGTCCTAAAATATGCACGGTTTCGACTATCGGGAACGGCCAATCGCCTTCGCGAAGCCAGACGCTAAAAGATGAGTCATTGAGCCATTGGAACAGATTGACCAGATGCATTAGGGTGAGCCCCCCTGAGCGTGACGCCCAGGTGATGCTCCAAGTGAGTGTTGCACTAATTGGCCTGCCTCCGCACTAGAAATGCACTTTGGTGCCTTCGAACGGCTCATTTTCGCGCGCAACGCCTGGAATTCGACGGAATCGTTGCGGGTGTGCATTCAAACTTTGACTTTGCTCCACAATTCAAAATACCGTATTCTTGCCGCGTCGCGCATTTTTAAGTGGCGATTTTTCTGAGAAACGGGCCAGAGCGAACGAGAGGATTCGAACATGACAAGGTTCTCAGGGGTTCTGCTGGTGGTGTTTGCGTTACTGATTTCGGTGGTGCCCACGCCGGCGCATCATTCATTTGTCGCGGAGTTCGATGGAGACAAGTTAGTCACTTACACGGGTGTCCTGACTAAGCTGGAGTGGACCAACCCCCACGGGTGGTTTTACATGGATGTAAAGGATGGAAAGGGCAGCGTGCAATCATGGGCATTTGAAATGGATTCTCCTAACTTGCTGCGTCGAGAGGACGCGAAAACCAGGGACTACTTCCTCGATAACGTCGGGAAGGTTATGAGCGTAAATGGATGTCCCGCCAAGAATGGAACGAACAGGGCCGCTGCCATACATGTCAAGTTCACGGGGGGCTTAATATTGCCGATGGGCCCTCCGGGCAGATATTCGGGAACTTCAAATTCAGAGCAGATTCTGCGTAATCTCAAGTAACGGCTCCTTTTTCAGGAGGCGTCATCGAGAAGGTTTGGGCAATTGGTAGAGAAGACCAAAGGTTCGGGTCGCTGTGAGAGGAGCCGGAGATGAAGCGCGTTCTCAATAAGTATCGCGTGGCCGTGGTTGTGTTGGCGGCGGCCTTGTGGATGATTCCATCGACTGCCATTCCCCAACAAAATCAGCAGCCCTCTGACGATGCGTACGGTGCTGGCGGTGCGAAAAAGGGCATGAGCTGGAGCGAAGCCACGCGCCTGATCAAGGACCTGCCAACGCCGCGGATGCCGGATGGGCATCCGGACTTATCGGGGGTGTATTTTTCTGGCGTTGTTCCGGATGTGAATCATATCCAGCACTATGCCCCGAGCAGCAAGACATTCGACCCCAAGCTGACGCCGCAGGAGAAGCCTTCGTTTCAACCTTGGGTCCTCCAGAAGGTAAAGTTGATGGGCGACCACCTGGAAAAATTGGTGCCGAATTTGGAGTGTGCCCCGCGCGGTGCTTTAGCGTATTACCTGGGATCGGATTACCCAATCCAGCTCGTTCAGAACCCTCAGGCTCTGGTGCTGCTTACCGAGAGCGACACGACCTATCGGTTCATACCCACTGACAGGCGCCCGCACGACGAAGATGCGGGTCCCCAATACAATGGGGATTCAATTGGCCATTGGGAGGGAGATACGCTGGTCGTGGACGTGACCTCCCTCGAAACGAATGTATGGATTGCCTATCCGGAGTATATGGCTTGGTTTCCCAGCGATGTGGTGCATTACATAGAGCGCTACAGCCGGCCTAGTATGAACACTTTCATCTATCAGGTAACGATCGAGGACCCCAAAATTCTGACGAAGCCCTGGGTGTCGGTCCCCAGGAGATTCACCTGGGCGGGCCCGAACAAGCGATTGTATGAGCGTTTCTGCACGAACAATCAGGACTACGTGCAAATGAACGCGGCTGCCGCCAAGAAGCTCACGGCCTTCGGGAACGATGAGCGTTACTTCGACGAGCAAGAGTACGAACAGCTCAGCAAGCAATACAAATAAATGCGAGGCGGTTTCATGAGACTTGGACAGCGAATCGTCGCCGCAACGCTGCTTTGCGGATGTATGTTCGTACCGAAGGCTTTCGCACAGGTATTTCCGACGGCCCCGCCCGACCATCTGCACATGGCCGTTCCCGACCCAGACAAAACCATCGATTGGTACGTGCAGCACTTCGAAGGCAAGCGCATTCCCGATCCCCGCCCGCTGGTTAACGGCCGCAGGCCACCCGACGAGATCGGCTTCGACAAAGTCGCCGTCAGGTTCTTCAAGCGGGATGGCGCCACACCGACGGCTGGAAGCGTGCTTGACCGCATCGGTTTCACAGTGTCGGATGTAGATGCCAAGGTCGCCGAAGTGGTGAGTGACAGCGGCAAGGTCTTGACTCCCGCGCGCGATGTTCCGGGACTAAAAATTCGGGTCGCCTTTCTACAGGATCCGTGGGGCACCACGATCGAGATTCTCCACGATCCCGACCTGCCCAACCGCCTGCATCTCATCGCCTTGCGGGCGCCGGATCCCGAACCTTTGATGAAGTGGGTGTCAGACACATTTGGCGGCACTCGCGATAAATACCAAGGCCGCTTTGAAGGCCTGCGCTACGGTGACCTGTGGCTTTTGATTCAGAAGAGTGATGGCGAAGTCACTCCAAGTGTGGGCCACACTCTTGACCATTTGGGCTGGCCTGTGCCGAACGTCAATGAAGCCATCCCTCAGCTGAAGAGCAAGGGTTACAAAATCACGTCCGATGTTCCGCGCCCCTCGCCTCCGCTCATTTTCTTATCCTATCTCGAGGGTCCGAGTGGACTAACGGTCGAGCTCACGCAGTTTCCAGACTCCGCTTCGAAGTAGTATCGCGCCGCTTTGCCGGGATGGCAGGCTAACCCGAAGCTTTCTACACGCCATCACTTTACTTCAGCTTGTCGGCGTACTTGGCGACGCCGGCAAGCGCGCATGGCTCATCTTTATCGGAGCCGGGCGCGCCGCTCACACCGATGGCGCCGAGCAGATCGTCGCCGGCTTTGATGGCTACGCCCCCCGCCAGCGCGACCATGTCCGCGGTGATATTGGGATTCTTCTGAGTTTCCCAAATCTTGGCTTGCTCGCGCGAAGTTCCCCTGAAGGAGAGCGCGGTATAAGCTTTGCGGCGAGTGGTGTCTACGGTGCGCGGGCCGGTACCGTCGTCGCGCAGCATCACGCGGATGTTGGCATTGGTATCCATCACGATCACTACGACGTGATATCCGTGCGAGCGGCATTCCTGGAGGGCCGCCATGGCGATACTGTGAGCCAGATCCAAAGACATGACCTTTGTGGTGAGGATCTCTTGCGAGGACATCGTCAATGGGATTGCACCGAGAAAAGCAACGAAAACGGAGACCAACAACAGAAAACGGGCATACGACATAGGCAAGCCTCCCAAGGTGTCGATAGAGAAACAAAATGCTCCTGAGCGTTTCCCGATCGTTCGAACAACGGCCGGGAACTGCGACGCTGACGCTTTTGGCGCTGCGCTCAGTATTCCTTGTAGTGCAGGAACTTCGCGTCGATGGTCAGGACTCCACGCTCGCCCTTCTTTTCAAGCTTGACGGTACAGTCGATGGCGGAAAGGATTCCGTCGCCGAACAGCTCGTTGCAACGCTCCCGGAGGGCATCGCCATACACGCCGACGAGCTCGATGAGGCGGTACTTGAATGGGTCCGTCGTCAGTGGGAACTCGCTACGAAGCGGCATCGCCGTAGTGGCCATCGCCGTTTCGACGTCCACGCCAACGGCCGCCGCCAGCTTCTTCGCCTCCTCCGCGTTCAGACGGTGCTGGCCATAAAGGGCTGCGGCAATATAAGTCGGATCCTTCGTGCCGATCGCCTTGCCAAGATCTTCGTAAGTCACCCCTTGGGCGGCGCGCGCAGCCCGGATCGTTTCGAGCGCTTCCGTTCTGTCCATATTTGCTTTGCCTGAACTCAAAGCGCCATTTCGCCGCGCTTGGGCGCCAATGGCAGTTCCCTTCCAGGCGGGCGCGCTGAGCCGATTCGTCTCTTCACTCACGCTGCTTGCACTTTTCCTCATCGGTGTCCTCTCCCAATGCGTTGCCTTTGCCATAAACGAAACGCTGCCCCCTCCTTAAGTCAAGGATGAAGAAGGCAAGAACAAGAGCAAAGGTCAATCCCGGAGCAATTCTAATCGCAGGTACCTAGCGCGCCAAGGGTGATAAGCCGTCTCCTCGGAACTACGAAACAGTTGTGCTAATGTACTGGCCGAAATAACCGTTATTTCGTGAGCTCATTTCGGGAGAAAGTGGGATCCATGTCTAAGAGTCGGACGATGTTGGTCGCGCTCGTCGCGCTGGCAGTCATCTTGGCAACAAGCGGGCTCGCGCCTCGCGCGGCGGCGCAGGAATCTGCGCCCGCCAGTGGGCCGGATCCCATGGCGTTCCTCGATCACGCGACGAATGCCAAACTTCTCGCCGCGGATGATCTTGTCCCCAGTCTTGTGGACTGCAGCATACCGCCGGTAAACGCGGCCGCAAGCGTGGGCAAAGTGATCGACGCTCCGCCCACCAAGGTATTCGATCAACTCTATTATCTGGGGATGAACAGCGTCGCCTCCTGGGCTATCGTGACCAGCGCGGGCATTATCCAGATCGATAGCCTGGATAATCCCGAAGAAGCGGAACGCGTCATCATTGGAGGCTACAAGAAACTGGGCCTCGATCCGACGCAGATGAAATATCTGATCCTCACACACGGCCATAACGATCATTTTGGCGGCGCCAAGTACCTGCAAGATATGTATCACCCGCACATTTTGATGTCCGCGGTGGATTGGGACATGGTCGCGAAGCTGCCTCCGACTGATCCCGGAGGAAAGTTCGGCCCGCCGCCCGCGCGCGACATGGACATTACCGATGGGCAGAAGCTGACCTTGGGCAATACTACGCTGACTTTTTACATCACCCCGGGACACACGCCGGGGACGGTCTCGATGCTTGTTCCTGTGACGGACCACGGACAACCGCATTTGCTTTCCTTCTGGGGCGGAAGCGCAATTCCGCGGGCGCTTGGACCCAGCGGGCAGGTGGGCCGCATGGATTCGGGTATTCTCGCGTACAAGCAATCGTTCGAACGCTTTCTCAAGTTGGGCGAAGACGCAGGCGCGGACGGCTACATTGCCAATCATCCGTACCGCGATCTGACTTTCGTCGATGGCAAGAATGACAGAATGACTAAGAACGCTGCGCGTAAGCCGGGCGATCCAAGCCCCTTCATCGACCGAGGCACGTATATCCGTTACATGATGATCAGCATGGAGTGCATCGAGGCACAAGAAGGTTGGGTCCGGGGGGGCAAGCCGCAGACGTCATCACGTAATTAAGAACGGCAAGGCGACCAGGAGGCGTTATGAAGAAATTCGGGACGTATTTTGGATGGAGCGCCGCTTTGCTGCTACTCGCGGCACTGCCGGGGATCGCAGCTTCGATCACGGGCAACGTCAAAGGGCCTGATGGCAAACCGCAAATGGGCGTCTTTGTGGTCGCGGAGAATTCGCAAAACAAGATGACGGTGACCGTCCTTTCCGACGCGCAGGGCAACTATCACATCAATAACCTGCCGGCCGCGGCCTATTCAGTGCAAGTCTCGGCCGTAGGCTACAAGAGCGATCCGCGCGATCACGTGCAGCTGACCGCCGACCAAAGGCTTTCCTGCGATTTTGCCTTGCAGACGGCGCCTGTGCGCTGGACCGACCTGACGACCTATCAGATAACGCAACTCCTGCCCAAGACCGACAAGCACGACCTCTCGATGAGATATCAGGAACCGTACTTCAACACTTGCATGACGTCCTGCCATTCGCTCCAGCATCGCGTGGCACCGCTAAGCCATGATAAGGAAGGCTGGAAGGTTCTCATCCAATACATGAGCAACACGATCATGGGCGGCGAGGGCGGCGGCCGGATGACGGATGAAAAAGCCGATGATTTCGCTGAATTCCTCGCGGCCATGTTCGGTCCTGATTCGAAAAAGCCTGCCTCTCCCGCCGATCTGCCGGAATACAAGAAGCTGACGCGTACGTTCAGTCCTGAGGCTATGAACATCGCGTACGTGGAGTACGATTTCCCGCCGATCAAGGGACAAGGCCCGTGGAGCGCGGTCGAAGACAAGGACGGAATGTTCTGGATTCCCTACTATGGGCGAGGCAACGAAGTAGTGCGACTAAACTCGAAGACGGCCGAACTGACGCATTTTCCCCTGCCGTTCACAAAAACAGCGGGCATTCATTCGGCGGTTCCTGCTCCGGACGGCACGGTTTGGTTTACAGAAGCAGCGCTGGGGAAGTTCGGGCATTTGAATCCCGCTACGAAAGAGATCGTGGAATATCAAAACACGCCGCTGCCCGACGGCAAGCCAACCGGCACGCACACCATTCGAGTGGATGAGCAAGGACGTGTGTGGACGAGTGGCGGTCCCGCCATCACCATGTTCGACCCTGTCACCAAGCAGTTCTCTCATTTCGACCTGGGCAACACTTATGCCAACGTCGTCGGACACAATGGCGACCAGTGGTTCACCTCGTTTGTCTTCCCCGGCCCCATCGGCAGAGTCACAAAGGATGGCAAACTTTCGAAGTTCTACCCGCCGACAAAAGGCAAGCCGCAGCGCTTGCTCGTGGACGAGAACAACATCGTGTGGTTCAGCGAGCGAGGCGGCAATAAGCTCGGCCGCTTCGATCCCAAGACCGAAGCGTTCAAGGAGTACGATTTGCCCGGACCTGCCGCCAGCCCTTACGCCATCGGCATGGATCGCAACAAGATGATCTGGTATGCCTCACACGAGCAGGACACGATCGGCCGCTTCGATCCCAAGACGGGCGACGTGATCGAATATCCCTATCCGCACCCCGAGATCTCCATGCGGGAATTCTTCATGGATTCGCAGGGGCGCATGTGGTACGCGAGCTCGGTGAATAACAAAGTCGGATATTGGTACATCAACCAGTAGCGCCGGCAGCGGCTGAAACATCACGCCGCGAGGCTTTGCGGCACTGAAATAGCCCAACGACGTTCAAGACGAAATCCGCGAATCTCTAAAATACAACATCATTGATCTTCCTCATCGTTAACTCCAGCGGAACTAGGATGTTGCGCCCGATTGCTGCCGGAGCACATCTATGGCTCCGGCCGGATGGAGCGGTTTATGCATCTCGTTGACCAGGCATAGATTACCAATGCATTCAACGACTTAAGCAAAACACTGAAATCCGTGAAATCCTGGTCCCTCTTATAGAACTTATAGACGGGACTTGGCGGTCGAGCGGCGACTGTGCCTAATTTATCTCGCTTGCGATACAGCGCCCGGTTCTGAACGTCCGAGAGTCGAGGCGGCTGATAAGGGCAGAAATCAAAACGAACCCTCGGACCTAAGAGTGGGAACCGATTGCGAACCCCTTCCTCCTTTCCTTCACCGTTCTAAATTTCGGCAACCGCTCCCGAAATGGAATTTATAAGCACGAATCCGGGAATCTTTTACTTTAGATCTCTGATCAGGTGCCGCGTCCGGTAGCGCTTGCAACTGGCGTGTCGCTTGCTTAGAGAATTCTAGGACCGCACAAGGACAGGTCCTCACCGGGGAATGATTAGGAGGGGCAGGAGACCTGGGCTGCCGCCTCCTTTTTATCTTGCGAACGAGTTCACACTTAGGAGGACAGGATGCTAAGTAAGTGTGCGAACCCAGATTGTTCAATTTCTAGTTTGGAAGAGGCTCGCTTTTTTCGATTCAGCGTTCACCACGAGCCGAACCAGCCTCCCGTCAATCGGCACTCGGTACAACATTTCTGGCTTTGCAAAGCCTGTTCTGCACTCTATACGCTTGAGTATCACAAACAGCATGGAATCAAAATCAGACCGCGCCTTAGCCCAGGTACACGAACGAACGACATGGACAGTCAACCATTAACTCCCGCAGTGGCAAGTAGCGCACGTAAGAGCCGCTGACAGGAGGACTAAATGATTGCCGAATACCAGTGGGAACATCCCGATGAGAGGCGACCGTGTGGGTAGCGCGCGGGAGGCTCCTTATGGGAACCGCACACAAATGCCCATGTGTGCGCAAAAGGACAGATACCCATCTTCGCGTGCTCTAGCATGGTTGCTCAAAATAGTCCTAAAGGCGTTTCAAACATGACAGCCTGAAAGGAGCACGCAAATGAAGGGTCCTTATGGTTTCGAGGTGAATGACAACTGCCAGACGTGCAAGCTCCGTAGGAACGGGTTCTTCTGTCAACTGACGGCGGCGGCGTTGAAGGATTTCGACGCCTTGAAGTTGGTTTCCCCCTATCCACAGGGCGCTGTTCTATTTATCGAAAAGCAGATCTCACGGGGAGTGTACGTGCTATGCGAGGGCAAGGTGAAGCTCTCGATCAGTTCACATGAGGGCAAGAAGCTCACTTTGCGGATCGTCAAACCCGGAGACGTTCTGGGTTTAGCCGGTACTCTCGCGGACTTGCCCCATGAAGTGACCGCTGAAACGATGCGCCCATCCCAGGTGGCCTTCGTCCGACGCGACGACTTCCTCCGGTTTCTCACGCTACATCCCGAAGCCTATCTGGCGGTAGCCAAGCAATTGGGGGCGCACTACCAAGTTGCCTGCGAACAGCTCCGTACCGTGGCACTGTCTGCTTCCGCTTCGGGACGGCTCGCCAAAATGCTGCTCGATTTCTCCACGGTGAGGCAAGGAACCAAGCAGGGTACGCGATTCAAGTGGTCGCTGACCCACGAAGAGATCGGCGAATTCATTGGCACCACTCGTGAGACCGTAACGCGAACCCTCAGCGAATTCAAGAGCCTCAACCTAGCTACGCTCCAAGGTTCTAGCCTCCTGATTCACGACCGGCCCGCCCTGGAGGGTCTGGCCAAATAGCCGAGGGGCGCTGTTTGCCTCCGTGCCAGTCGCGAAAATCACCGAAACGCCTGTAAGGGGCAGTAAAGTCAATTAAATAGCACGTCATTCAGTTTTAGAGCACAACTGCCCCTCCGGGCAGGTGTTTGCTCCTCTGCGCGTGTGCCACAGTGGAACCTGAACACGGAGGAGCCACATGGCGCAAACGATCTGGATTCACAAGCTCGCCGATATGAAAAAGGCAGAGGCGGATGGGATGGAGTACATCTGCGAGCACCTGTTTCAGGCATTGACGGACAGGGGCAAGCTCTCCAAGGAAAAGGGCTGGAACCCAGTGCCAAACGCCAGCTCGAAAGATGGCGCTACCTACCGGGCGCTTTTCTGCGATTCGTGCGGAAAGAACTACACTCACGGCCACGTGAGAATGGCCAAAGAGCCCGTTCTGGTCTAAGCAGCCGCTCCTGACAGGTTAAGTTCCGAACGATCCCGTCTTTGGAAATCGGGGCTCAGCCTAAGTGCGCCCAATGCCCTACCCCTACCAGGGTTCGGGGCCATCATCGCTGAAAACTCCTGCAGTGGGACCGTCGTCGGGAAGCAGGGCCAGGCGGACGGGCGTTGCGGCTCCTTGTTCGACCGTCCTCGTCCCGCGATGCTGATTCATGTCCGTCGCGGTGAAGCCTGGATTGGCCGAATTCACCTTGATTCCCGCGCTCTTCAGCTCATTGCCGAGCTGAACTGTGATCATATTCAGCGCTGCTTTCGACGCACAATAAGCCAGCAACATATTTCGGGCCGTCAGCGTGGTGCTGGGGTCCGCGTTCCGCGTCAGTGAGCCAAGTCCGCTCGAAATGTTGACGATTCGACCGCGCTTGGATTTTTTGAGCAGCGGGAGCAGGGCTTTCGTCACCCGAAAGACCCCAAAGACATTAGTTTCGAACGTCTTCTGAAGCGCATCGACGGTCAATTGCGAGGGCGGTAACCAATCGAGCGCGACACCCGCATTGTTCATCAAAATATCGAGCCGGCCGTGGCGCTGCTCCACCTCCGCTGCTGCGCGGTCTACACTTTCCTGCGAAGTCACGTCGATTTGAATGAGCTCGACGGGAAGTTGCTGCGTTCGCAGATCTGCCACAGCCTTCTCTCCCCGTCCGCGGTCGCGTGCGCCCATTAACACGAGAACGCCTTTAGCTCCGAGTTGGCGAGAGATTTCCCGTCCGATTCCTTTATTTGCGCCGGTCACCAATGCAATTGTTTGATCCATAGGGTAGGCATGATAACCGCGCTTGCTATAGAATTCACGGACCGCATCGGCCCAGCTCCGAGGAGAACTATGGCTTGGGTGGAGGTTACGATGAATCACGCAGCATTCAGACCTAATGGCGGGCTGACACGCACGCTCCACTTCATACGGCGATCCGTTTTTCTGGTCTCGGTGGTTGGCGCTCTGTTCTTTCTGGCGTCGTGCGGAAGCAAGCAAGTTTCAGGGCCGCATGCGACGGTTCTGATGCGTGATGGTTCCACGCTGACCGGCACGGTTACGGCGACATCTCCCGCTGAGATCACTCTTGCGGGAGACGACAATACAACGCATACGGTCCCGATGGCGCAGGTCAAGTCAATCGAATATGACGACGCAGCGCCCACACAAACCGGGGCCACGCAAGGCGGGTCCACACCAGCACAGCCGGCCTCAGCGGCCCGGGCGGCGTCAGATTCCTATCACGAGCATCACTACCATCCGACGCGGGCGGAAATTCATACCAAGACCTACGAGCTCCCGGCTGGCACTCAGGTTTCCGTGCGAAGCGAAGAGACGATCGACTCAGCTACGGCGGCTGAAGGTCAGACTTATGCCGCTGAAATTACGGATGACGTTCTCGATGCCAACGGTGAGGTCGTCGTTCCTCACGGTGCGAACGCGCAGATCGTAATCCGCTCGGCTTCGAAGGGAGGCCGCTTCCGCGGCACTTCCGATCTCGTGCTCGATTTACAATCGATTACCGTAGAGGGCCAGCAATACTTGACCAGTACCACCGACCTGCGACAAAGCGGAAAGGAGGGACTTGGCGCGAATAAGCGAACGGCCGAATATACAGGCGGCGCCGCTGCCCTCGGGGCCATTATCGGCGCCATCGCGGGCGGAGGGAAAGGCGCTGCGATCGGAGCCGGAGCTGGCGCCGGAGGCGGAGCTCTGACTCAGATTCTGACCAAGGGCGCCGCCATCCGAGTGCCTGCGGAGACGGTGCTGACCTTCAAGCTGGATAAGCCCGTGCAAATCGTTCAGGCACAATGATCGCGCGTGAAATGCGGAGGTCGGAGTCTCCGCGCTGTAGATAACGCTCAGAATCCACTGAATGCACTCTTAGCTGAAGTAGACCACCTGGAACTTGAAAAAGCGATACGCCAGCCTTCATCACAGGGCCAACTTTCGACAGCGCGCATATCGAAATCTTCTGCTCGTCCAGCCCACTCTCCAGTAATTCCGTTACTCGGGAGTAGATGAATCAAAACCCCGACGCCCAACCCGCTTTCGGCAGTCATCTAATTCACGTAGAGCTAATCACGCAGTCACCCGTCAGGGGGTTCAAATGTTTGGGCGAAGGATCACTCTTTTCAAAATGTTGGGCTTCGAAGTCAGAGTGGATGCGAGCTGGTTGATCATCGCAGTCTTGATCGTCTGGTCTCTCGCAGTTGGCGTCTTTCCGTACCGGCTGCCGGGCTTACCGGCGGCTACATACTGGTGGATGGGTATATTCGGGGCGTTGGGGCTCTTTGCCTCGATCGTTGTTCACGAGTTCTCCCATTCCATCGTCGCCAGACGCAATGGCCTCGCTATGAAGGGGATCACCCTGTTTGTATTTGGAGGGGTGGCCGAAATGGAATCGGAGCCGCCTGATGCGAAAACCGAGTTCCTCATGGCCCTTGCCGGTCCTCTTGCCAGTGTCGCCATCGGAGTTGTGTTCTACGTCATCGGCGCTGCTGCTACGACAAGTTTGCCGCTGGAGGTCGTCACTGTACTCAACTACTTAGCTGAGATCAATTGGCTCCTCGCCATATTCAATATGATTCCGGCTTTTCCCTTGGATGGCGGGCGGGTTTTGCGCGCCTTGCTTTGGCAACGCTCGGGCAATTTGGTCCGCGCAACGCGAACCGCCGCGTTTGCAGGATCGATTTTCGGCGCATTGCTAATGGCGGGAGGACTTCTCCAATTATTCTACGGCAACTTTATAGGTGCCGTTTGGTGGTTTTTGCTCGGGATGTTTCTGCGGTCGGTCTCCGGAGCGTCCTATCAACGCGTGCTGATGCAATCGGTATTAGAGGGCGAGCCCGTACGCCGCTTTATGAATCCGAACCCGGTTACCGTTACGCCCGATATGAGCGTGCAGGACCTGGTCGAAAATTATGTTTACAAATACCACCACAAAATGTTCCCCGTCGTCACCGATTCTCAGCAACTGGTGGGATGCGTGAGCACGGAGCAGGTGAAGCAGATGCCGCGAAACGAATGGAACCGGCACAGCCTGCGCGAGATTACGCAACCCTGCTCCCCCCAGAATACGGTTACGCCGGATACCAATGCCGCCAATGTACTGTCGATCATGAGCCATGAAGGAGACAGGGGCCTGATCGTTGTGGATAACGGCCGCGTGGTTGCGTTCGTTTCGCCTCAGGATCTGCTGCATTTCCTTTCAGCCAAGCTGGAGTTGGAAGGCCAGGATGCACGGCCCACAGGGAAACGCATTCCCGTCAATACTGGCAAGGCTGCCTGATTTGGGCTAATTCAGCCGATTCGCTGTCTGGCGCGTTCAGCTGACTTCTCTCCGAAGTCCGGGTCCACACCGCCCTGCCGTGTCGTGAATATCAGGCTTAGCTTGATTTGATCGGGCAGACTAGCGTACATTGCGCCAAGGTGCTGGCCGCACGGGCTCAGGAAGAAGAGCTGAAATCGGACATTTCAAAACGGGACGCATTCGGTAAAACGCAACTAAAGCTGCGAAGGAGAAACAATGGCTTCGAAAAAACCTAGTCGACGGGGATTCCTGAAAGCCGGCGCGGCGGCGGCCGCCGTTAGTGCAATGAAAACTGCGAGTGCTGAGGCAGCACTGCCGCAAGCGCAGCCGCAAAAAAGTCTCAAGGACCTCGTTGCCTATGGCGATCGCTCGCGTTTCGTCACCTCCGTACGCGTACCCGTGGTCGAGAGACCTTCGCCCGATCAATTCGGGTTGATCTTTCACATATTGACCCCGCTTCAAGAGCAGGTGGGGGATATCACGCCATCCTCGCTCCATTTTGTGGGTACTCATCGCGGCGCAATTGTTCCGGACCTCGATCCGAAAGAGCATAAGTTCATGATCCACGGCATGGTAGACCGCCCGTTGGAGTTCACCGTGGACGAGTTGAAACGCTTTCCTTCCGTATCTCGCATTCATTTCATCGAGTGCCTCGGGAACCACTCAAAGCCCGAATACAAGACAGTCCAGGAGACTCACGGCTTGACCAGTTGCAGCGAATGGACCGGCGTGCCCATGTCTCTGCTGCTCAAGGAATGCGGCGTGCAAAAGGGCGCCGCTTGGATCGTTTCGGAAGGATTAGAGGAGGTTAAAGGAGGAGGCAGCATCAGACTGGCCAAAGCCATGGACGACATGATGGTGGCTTATGGCCAGAATGGAGAGCCGCTGCGTCCTCAGCAAGGTTTCCCCCTCCGGCTGATCGTTCCTGGTTTCGAAGGGGTGTACAACACCAAGTGGCTGCGGCGGGTCAAGGTGGTGGACCGCTATTACATGACCTACAACGACTACGGCCACATCCAGAAGGAGGAAGAAATCGCCGCCATGACGGTCCAGTGGGGACCGAAATCGGTCATCACTTTTCCTTCCGGCGGACAGCAACTGCCCGGCCCCGGCGTATACCAGATCACCGGCCTGGCATGGTCCGGCGGCGGCAAGGTGCGCAAGGTGGAAATATCCACCGACGGCGGCCAAACCTGGAAAGAAGCCGAGATTCGCGGCGAGGTGCATTCCAAGGCCCACACCCGATTTGGACTGAACTGGAAATGGGAAGGACAAGAGTGTGTGCTGCAGTCGCGCTGCACCGATGAATTGGGCCAGTTGCAACCGATGCGCTCGCAACTTGCACAACACTTTCACGAGCCTCCCGACTATTACAAGACACACGGCGTGCAAGGTACCGACAACATGATCCAACCGTGGCGGGTGGCGAGCGATGGGAGCGTCCACAATGCGCTCGTTTAGGTTTTTCCTGCCTGTGATTGCGCTGGTGGTTTGCCACGCTGCGTGGGCGCAGTCGCCCACCTATGGTTTGGGAAAGACGCCGACCGAAGAAGAGATCCGCGCCTGGGATATTTCGATCAGTCCTACGGGAAAGGAACTTCCTCCGGGTCACGGGACGGCTAAGGAAGGCGCGCAGGTCTATACGCAGAAATGTTCGATATGCCACGGCGCAACAGGATCGGAAGGCCCGGCTCCCATGGTGATCAAGCGCCAAAATCCTCCTGCTAATCCCGGACCTTGCCTTGCGCCGTGCATCCGAGACGGAAACGTAATGGCGATGCATGCGCCCTACGCCACGGTAATCTGGGACTTCATCAACCGCGGCATGCCTTTCAAACAGGAAGGCTCGCTGAAACCTGACGAGGTCTACGCCCTGACTGCCTTCATCCTGTACAAAAACGGAGTGATCGGCGGCGAGGATGACGTCCTCGACCAGCAGAGTCTTCCCAAGGTCAAAATGCCAAATGCTGATGGCGCCGCTATTCCCGACTGGAAACCCGGCATGCCCCGGCCTTTTTGGCCCAAACCTTAGACATCCTCAGCAGAAACCGCAATTCCTCACCCAATATAATGAGCGATGAAGAACGAGGCGAGGGAGAACGCCACACAGGCTGGACATCCCACGCAGCGTCGCTTTTCAGCACGCTAGAGAGCGTCTTGTTGGTCCTGATTGGCGTGGCGCTTGTGGCGGTCTCCGTACTTCTTCTCTACTCGAGCATGCACGACCTCAACGAAGCGGTGCATCGCGGACCGGGCGAAATCGAGAGCAAGGCTATCGGTATCCTGAACACGGTGCTCCTGGTCATGATGACCATCGAGATCGTGTACACCGTCGCGATCTCGCTCAAATCGCACACGCTGGACGCCGAGCCCTTCCTGATTATCGGCGTGATCGCCGGAATCCGGCGAATGCTGGTGATTACCGCAACATCAACGCAAGTCGAGGCGCAATCCGGGGAGTTCCACAACATGCTGGTGGAACTCGGTCTCCTGGCTGCGACGGTCGTCGCGCTCGCCGCGGCGATATCGATACTCCGCTACAGCGGTCACAAGTTCGCCAAATCCAAACAGCTCAAGATGGAGTGACGGCCTATCGAGCGAAGCTGCGGCAGGCGACGCAAAACCACGCACCCGCCTGAAGGGTTAAGACTTATTGTCAGGAACAAGCCCTGCCACGCTCGGCGCTGGCTGATCTCCGCCGTGCTCGGGAATGTTGCGTTGGAACACGCGAAAGACGTGGTCATACCCGACAACATGTTCTTGCCCGTCGGGACCCGCCTCCCGGACTTCAGGATTTCTGCCTAACAGGGCGATCGCCTGGGCGCGATCGGCAACCAACACCATGGTGGCTTCGTACAATTTGTCGCCGATCTTTATACGCACGCGGGGATCGCGAGCGACGTTGTCTGTCCAGGACTTGTCATGTGGAAACGCCAGGTCCATTCGATCTTGATGCGAACGTATATAGAGCACGCCGTTGCGGACGAAAGGCATGGTGCGCACCGAATGCGGAATGAAATAAGGCGTTCGCGTCTCCACCAGGACGGTGTTGATGCTGCGACCTGGGTGCGGCACTTCGTTCACGAACGACCAATCCGTGACGGGCGCTGTAACGACCTCGCCTTTCAGCCATAAGCCGGGCCGCGCGATCATGTGGTGGGCGCGGAGCTGATTCAAATCGAGATATTCGGGTTCGAGACCCGTGTAGCGCAGAGTAACAAGCGTCACGCCCAGGATAACCAGGATGAGAATGGCGCCAACTTTTACCTTTTTCATGTTCCCTTCCTGTTAAGCCCCCTGTTTATCGAAGGCCGTTAGGAGCGATGCTACACCAGCACCATGCGTGCGAGGAAAACTTTCCTTTAAGATACCGCTGGAATAAGGCCGCGCGTCAGGGCTGCTTACCCGCGGGATCGCCAACTGCTTTCAAGTACTCGATCACGTTCGACGGAATGCAAAGCCTCTCGTCAAGAATCTGATCGGGGACCCATCTGAAATATTCCGTGCCGAGAGAAAAAGGCTTCGTATAAAACTTTGGATCGTCAACCGTCGAGGTCAACTCCAAATCGTTGTGGTCCGTGCGAGTGAAACGCTCCTGCACGTGCGCATCGATGCTGTGCGGGTACCCGGCGTCCGTGAGCCAGGTGTTCTCATCGAGACCGGTGGTGTCGACGACAAGCGTGTTGGCGCCTTCCCAATGGCCCACTGAATAGCCGTAATATCGGGGGTCGGGAGCGTCATTTCCTGACGCGCCCACGTTTTGGGGAAGCTGGCGGCCGTCGGTCCAGATTTCGCGCCATTGCTGCTGGAACGGGTACAGCACGATGATTCGGTCAGACATCGTGGCGAACGCCATCGTCATGATGGAGTAACGGTCATCGCGTGGAAATCCTAAGGGATCGCAGGTCCTCACCACGGGATCATTTGTTCCTGCCGGGTCGTATTTCTGCAGGCTCTTTCTGCCGCTGAAGAGCTGTTGACCCAGCGCCGTCAGCGGCGGCAGATCTCCCGGTTTGGAATCCGCCACTCCCGCCCCTGACCGTGGGCCAGCCCAGCTTCCGCTGAGATCGTGAAAAGGTGCGGGGCCGCCCGAGCCGAGGGCTCTGTTGCCGCCGTCATATTTCCACACGGAAGCTTTGTGAGTTCCCTGCTGAGCCTGTGCCATTGCAACGGAAGAAAAAATCAGGACTGCAGCCAAACCGGCGAGTGCCCACGTAAACGGATTTCGCAGTTTCAACATTCGCCTCCGGCTTGGAGTCGCCGCTTCGCTTGGACCGGTAACCCCGAAAGTATCACGAATGTCTGGAGTACAATGCACATCCTGATTCACCCTTCGGGAGGCCACCATGAACGACAGCATACGCTGGGTGACGCTGGTCATGCTTATCAGCCTTGCCAGCTTTATTGGGGCGGCGGCTATTTTGGGGCCAAGCGTGAGCTCCGCCGCGGCGCAGACGGCGCCGGCACCCGCCGATCATCCCGAGGTCACCGTTCATGGGCGTAAATATACGCCGCGATCCATCCTTGAGCGCAACATGGGCACGCCGGAGGACCAAACGGCGCAGTTCCCTCCGCACAAAATCATCGGCAATCTCTATTACGTGGGAACCCGCACGCTGAGCTCGTTCCTGATTGTTACACCGCAAGGCAACATTCTCATCGATAGCACGTATGAGCGGAACGTGAGGACGATTGAGAAATCGGTCGAACAATTGGGATTCAAGTTTTCCGATATCAAGGTCCTGCTCGGAACCCACGCACACAACGATCATCAGGAAGGCGATGCCTTGGTCAAACAGATGACCCATGCGCAGACTATGGCCATGGCCGAAGATGTGCCGGCTCTCCAGGCCATGAAGCCGGGCGGCAAAGAGCACCCGATTGACAAGACGTTGCACGATGGAGAAACGGTGACGCTCGGCGGTACGACGCTGACCGCGCACCTGACTGCGGGTCACACCCACGGCTGCACAACCTGGACCATGAAGGCGCAGGAAGGCGGAAAGATGTACGACGTGGTCATTGGCTGCAGCTTGCGTCCGCCCGCTACGCTGACGCCGGAAGTAATCGCCGAGTTCAATCATACTTTTCCGGTCGTGCTTTCCCTCCCATGCGACGTGCCGCTCGGCGATCATCCTGCGCAGTACAACATGCAAGAAAAATATTCGAAGCTTCAGAAGGGCGCGCCGAACCCGTTTATCGACCGCGCCGGATGCAGGAACGAAGTAGACATCGAGGAGGCTATGTTCCAGGCGCTTTTAGGCGAACAGCAGAAAGCCGGTGGGCGTTAAGCTAAGCTCTAAAACCGCTTAGCGGAAAAATTCAATCTTCGCCTCGCGGAACCACACGAAATTCATCGGCGCGACCGAAATCGGCCCGTTGATCCCGAAGATGGCGATCTGGAACTTCTCGCCGGGCTTCACAGCGTCGGCGAGCACGACGCGATTGGGCATGTTGAAGCCTTGTATCGCGGCCGGGCTGGGATATCCGGCGCGGCGCGGCATCTGCCCATTTACCCAGACTTCCGCGTAGTCATCGACGTAGGCCGTTAACACCACGGTGGCGCCTGACGTGTCGAAGTCTCCGATTTTTGCCGGTATCGTCAGATTCGCGCGATACCAGATAAAAGACACTTTGCCGCCGCCGCGCCGGTCGGCCAGCCCCTTCGCGCCGATGATCGGCCAGGACGAATCATCGAAACCCGGCTCGCCAGCGTGAGGCTGGATGTCGTACGACGTCTTATACCCGGGCATGGCATTAGCGATCGCCGGTCCTTCGACGATCTTTGCCTCCATGGTCTTCCACTGCGCGCCGAATACCGCTGACCCTTCTGCTGTCATCAGGTCGATCACTTTCACAGGTACAAGCGAAGGGGGCATTTGAGGCGCAGGCGGCGCCGCAGCGCGGCAGGAGAAGGCGTTTGCGCTTGCCCGGTTGGAATGGCCGGAATCATCATCGACAGAGCGGCCAAGACGGTGTACGTCACCAGGCGGATGAAAACTTGTTCGCGCATTTTCCCCTCCCACTAAGCTCCGGTTTGCCTTAACATCCCGGCCGCGAGAGCATACTCCCGATCACGTGCGTTCGAGCCGATTTTTATAGTGACCGTGGCTAGCGGTCCCGCACGCTCGTAAGCAAAAAGAAGCGAGAAAAGTGCACAGGGACACAAACCCAGGCGGTAAGGCGGAGTTAAGAAAATGAGTTAAGAAAATGCTAGCCGGCTATTGCACGAGGGTCTGCTGGCTGAAGGTGAGTTGCCACTGGGCGCCGCGCTTGGCCCAGATGCGCGTGGTCCGCAGCATTTCTCCCGACTGCGATTCCTGATCCGCGGACATGACCGCGGCATTCCCGAACACCCATAGAGCCATGGAACCAACCGCCGGTGGCGGTACGGCGCCCCCCGCGTGTCTGAAATTGCGCATGAGAGCGATGCGGTCCGTCTTGTCCATCGGCTGCTCGCGGTCCGGCGTGACGAACAACACGTCATCGCCAAGAATTCTGCTGGCGGTCTCGGCGTCGCCATCGAACACAGCTTTTTGCCCTGCCATGAACGATGCAACGATTTCCTGCGCTTCCGAGGTCAACGGTTTATACGGTAGCGAGCGGCAGGGGTTTTCGCAGCGCCCCGCCGAGTCGGCTTGGCCAACTGCGTAACGCGCGTCTTTTACCGAAGACTCCGGCGGCGTGGTTTCCTGATAGAGCAGAAGTCGCCAGCCGGAGGCCTGGCGTATCCAAACTCGCGCGAAAAAGGCCGGCACGTTATCGGGTGTGAGCCTGTGCGTGCCTGTGACCAAGGCCACCCGCCCGTAGGTCTGCAGAGTAAGGTTTGTCTCCGCGCCCGCGGAGAGCAAACCGATTCGACTCACGAGATCCGATTTACTTCTGCTCCGGCCATCGCGATCGATCCAAGTGAATTCGGCATCGAGCAGGCGCGCCGACGCCAACCCGTCGTTCGTGGCGATGGCCTGAATCAGCGTGTGATCCAGAGAGCGCAACTGCTGCTCGAGGGCGGCATTTCCAGAAGCGGTGAGGCGCACATCCGCTATGCCGCCGGTAGTGGCGGGATCATCCGTGCTCGGATTCGAATTTTCGTGTGCTCGCACGGCGAAAGGTGCAAACGCCGCTAGAGCTCCAGTGATGAACGCGATCAGACTGATAGAAAAGAAAGACCGCGAGAGAGGTCTCGTTGAATGTAAAGGTCCCATAGCCCCACGCTTCGAACCGCCCGAATTCTACAATTCCTACTATTAGATTTTCGTCATGCGTATTACGGTCAGCCGCGGGGATAGGCCGAGTTGTTTCTGCCAGATGAAGCTTGCGACGCCATCTTACACGGCTTTCACCATCGGATGAAAGGCTAATTTTGCCGTTCGCTCGTGATAGGATTTTGACCCTCTATGAAAACTGTGCTGCTTCTGCTTTGCTCGAATATATTTATGACCATCGCGTGGTACGGCCATCTGAAATACCGTCGAGCTCCGCTGCTCACCGTGATCGTGGTGAGCTGGCTGATTGCCTTCCTGGAATATTGTTTTCAGGTGCCTGCTAATCGAATTGGGTATGGGCAATTCACCGGATTTCAACTGAAGATCATTCAAGAAGTCATTACCCTGTGCGTCTTCACGGCTTTCGCCTGGGTCTACCTCGGTGAGGAAATCACCTGGAGGTACGGTGGGGCCTTTCTTTGCATCCTGGGGGCCGTGGCGTTTGCCTTCTGGGGAAGGCTGTGATGGTCCGAAGCGCCCCAATTGCCTACTCAGGAACAGCCACCCCATGCAGGAGGTGCTGGATTGGCAGAGACGCGGCAATTCGTTATTCTAGTGTCCGCCACGATGCCGCGCGATGCGTTGCGATGGTCACATCCCGGGTTACAGACAGGGGTTGGGCGCGCGGATTCGTGCAACCCGTGCATCGGGTTCTAGCTCTAACTCCCAGAGGTAGATGCGAGATTAAAAGCGGAGCTCAAAAGGAGAGTTTCTTGTCCAAACTCACGATTGGAACAATTCTGCTGCTATCTACGCTGCTGTTGGGAAGTGTAAGTTCTGTCCGCGCGCAAGGAGTCAGCGTCTATTTTGGTTTGGGCAGCGCCACAGACAGTGCGGGAACGACTGTCAATGGCATCGATTCCGTTACAGGTGCCAGCGTAACGTGCCCGCCAGGAAACGTTTTCGATGACATCACGGGCTTCTGCGAACCTGGACCTACGATTGGCGGCGTCTTCGGCGTGTTTGGTGTCGATTTCATGTTAAGACAACACTTGGGCTTCAATGGTGAATACGCTTTCCGCTTCGCTCAAGCGCCCTACTTGCCGGCTGCAGGATTGAACTATCGGCCTGGCTTTTACGATTTCAACGTTGTGTACCAGCCTCTGTCCGGCAAGCGCATTGTTCCGCTCGTCGAGGGCGGTATCGGCGGCGCTAGAATTGCCCTCTATCAGACTCAGACAGTTTCGATCACGGGCATCTCCAACACGTTCACCATCCCGGCCGGCCTGAACGCGAATCACTTCCAGGTGCACGGCGCCGTCGGAGTGAAGCTCTATGTGAAGGGCAATATCTTCATCAAGCCACAATTTGATATCCATTATGTGACTCACCTCACCGACCAGTTCGGCCGGGACTGGGTCCCGCAATATACCGTCGCTGTCGGCTACACCTTCGGAGAGCGTTAAACGCGCCGCACGTCAGCGGCGAGAGCGCCTTCGTTCGGCCGTTTGCGCACTGCCCGGACTCGAACGCAAGGGGCGAATTTCGCCGGGACGTCTTGCATATTTCGCACAAGAAGCATAGATAGGACACTTTGACGAAGGAACGATTCTTGTCCAGGCTCACGCTGCGAACAGTTCCGCTTCTATGTGCGTTCGTCCTGGTAACCGCGACCGGCGCTCACGCCCAGCGCGTCAGCGCATATTTTGGTTTAGGCAGCGCAAAAGACAGAGCGGGAACCACAAGCAACGCGACAAACAGTTGTCCCACCGGGCAGCTTTTCGATGGCTTAATCTGCGAGCCCGGGCCCACGATCGGCGGTCTATTCGGTACCTTTGGCGTGGACGTCAGGTTCAAACGGCATCTTGGTATTAACGCCGAATACGCGTTCCACTTTAAGCAGGTGCCGTTTCTTCCCTTGGACAGCTTGAATATGCGTCCCGCATTCTACGACGTGAATGTGATGTGGATGCGGGTCGCGGGCAAGCGCATTGCTCCGCTTTTGGAGGCCGGCGCCGGGGGCGCCAGGCTAGGGTTGCGTTCCACGTCAACTACTCCGATTACAGGCGTTACAAACTTGTCCAGCTTCCCGGCAGGTTCCAAACCCAATCACGCGCAGTTGCATTTTGGAGCCGGCCTGAAGTTTTACGTCAAAGGGAACATGTTTGTTAAGCCGCAGTTCGATCTACATTACGTATTTAACTTCACGAACCAATTCGGCCGTAACCTCGTGCCGCAGTACAGCGGCTCCGTCGGATATACGTTCGGTGGACGCTAAGTTCTTCGCCTTTCCAACCTCGAGAGGGTTCCGTATACGCCACTACATTTTCCCGGCTCTTTCGCCTAGGGTTCATCATCACTAGAATGGAGTCCGGTGCACCGACCGCGGGAAGTCTTAAGGAGACCCCACTCGGATCGGACAAATACCGAAGTCACTCACAAGAGGAAGCCATGCCTCCTAGACCGATTCCCGAGGGATATCACAGCGTAACGCCATATCTGGTCGTCACGGGCGCGGCGAGTGCAATCGAATTCTACAAACACGCTTTCGGTGCCAAGGAAGTGATGCGCATACCGCATCCGGACGGACGCGTCGGTCATGCGGAACTGCAGATGGGCGATTCGCGGATCATGCTGGCCGATGAATTCCCGGAGATGGGCGCGCGCAGCCCCATGTCACTGGGCGGCACGCCTGTAAGCATCTTGCTTTATGTCGATGATGTGGATGCCGTCACAACTCGTGCTCTGGCCGCCGGCGCAAAATTGATGCGACCGGTCAAAGATCAATTTTATGGGGACCGGACCGGGACGTTGAGTGATCCTTTCGGTCATCAGTGGACAATTGCCACCCACAAAGAGGATGTCTCTTTCGAAGAGATGCAGAAGCGTGCTGCTGCCGCAGCTGTAAGCCAGTCATAATCCCGAATACCGATTTTCTAAGGCTCGGCTCAAGCCTTTTCCCCATCTAACCAGCAGGGGGGAAACATGGCTCAGCCTCGACGTATCATCGCTCCCCCTCCAGTCGCTCCCAGATCGATTGCCACTGAAGTCAGCCCACAGCGCAGCGCAGACACTGGACGGAAATCAGTTCCGTGGGTGACAATTGCAGTGCTGCTGTTAGCCCTAGTCGTCATCTTCGCGCTCTGGGGCAAGCTGCCTAAGCGCCCCCGAATGCCCCACGAAACCCCCTCGGGGAACGCGCCCGGCGTCTCCAGCCTCGTCATCGGTAACTCTCTTCCCATTTGATCCGTCCAAGACGAAGAAAATCATGAAAGCGATGCCGCAAATGGATAAGATTGTTTGCGATTCGCAAATAACTCTCAGGCTCCGTCGGCTTCATACTTGGAGGATTTCTAAAAATGGGTATTCGCTGCACGCGCGCAATCATGGGTGTCGCGGCTGCGCTTGCTTTTTCGTCGCTTGGCATGGCCCAGGCGCCTCAAGCTCAGAAAGAGACCGCGGAACAGTGGCCGTGGAAATATAACGGCCGCGACCGAATTGTTGGCACAGGCGGATCCGCGCCCGTCCACGATCTGACCGGAACGTGGGCCGGCCCGCAATCTGGATCGGGTGTGCCGGGCCTGCCCCAGTCGGATGTGCCTTCCTTCACCCCAGAGGGACAGAAGCTATTCGCTGCCAATCGACCCATCGGCAAGTACAGTCCCGCTGGCACGAACGACGCGAATTTCAGGACCTGCGACCCCTTTGGATTTCCGCGCGCCGCGCTCGACGAAATCCGCCACGTGCAGTTCGGAAACATGCCCAACCGCATCGTCGTAATGTACCAGTTCCAGCAGGTTTGGCGCGAAATCTGGATGGATGGACGAGAACTCCCTAAGAATGTGGGTGGTACCGAAAAAAGCGCGCCGGACCCGCGCTACTACGGATATTCCGTTGGCCATTGGGAAAACGACAATACGCTGGTTGTGGAGACAACAGGCCTGGATGAAAACACATGGCTGACGAAGAGCGGCTATCCACACACGATGCAAGCCCGAATCGAAGAGCGATGGGTGCGGACGGACCGCAATGATCTCAAGGTGACACTTACCGTCGAAGACCCGAAGTTTTATACGAAGCCCTTCTCGCTGGGTACTGTTTATTTTCGGTGGGTTCCCGGCCAGCTTTTCGACGAGAAGCTGTGCATACCATCAGACACGATCGAGTATTTGAAATCGGTGGGCGATCCGGCGGGCACGGACCCTAACATCAAGGTGCCAGGCCAACCGCAATCACAGCGCTAATCTAGGCAGAGCAGCGGCGCGACTAATCGCCGTTAGGTTCTTCCGGCGGTCGCACCACGCCGCTGGTGCAGCGCACGGCGATACGCCTGTCCGCGTTGGTAGCCATGTCGGAATGGCTCGCGGTCGTACATCCGCGAATAACGATTGCGCAGATCGTCGAGGCATTCATCGTAGGATTTATCACGGCAACTGGGAAGCAGGGCAGCCTCGAAGCCGTAACGGAAGTAAGGCTCGTCTTCTTCGAACTTCCTGCCGTCAACCTCATAGTGCTCCCGCTCGACGTCGCGCAAGCCAATCCACCACATTTCGCGGGCGCGGTCCACGCTTTCGGCTCCCGCAGCGTCGAACGCGCCTCGCGCGGCTTCGACTATCTTGTCATCCACACGGGCGATCACGAGACTCCGCCCGTGCCTGAGCGCGTCCTCGTAAACGAAGAACTCTTCTTCAGGCAACGAAGCAAACACCGTCTTTTCGGCTTCGTTTCCGATTGCGCCTCCTCCAATCGCGCCCAGCAAGGCGCCACCTGCAAGTCCGAGAGCCAGCACAAAACCGACTCCGGGCAAAATCATCGTTGCGATCATTTCCCCTATGCCAGCGCCGAGTGCGCCGCCGGTGAGCGCGCCCAAAGTCTTGACCATGCCGGGCTGCTCGCCTTGTGATGTCGGAACAGCGGCCAATTCCGCTTCGGTGGCCTGAGGCGTTAGCAGATTGATGCGCTCACTTGGAATTCCTATCTCTCTTAGTTTGGCAATGCCGCGCTCGGCATCCGATCGCGATTTGAAAACTCCAACGACTGATGACATGAGCCTCCCCTCTCCCTTGCCCTGCTGTACGCTTTTCCGGCGCCGGGCCAGCGCTCTCATTTATAAGATGGCCGTTGCTGCCAAACCGTGTACGTGTGCGGGCTCAGGCCAATTGAATACCGATCCTGGACCAAGCGGCTAAAGCGAGGCCGCGTCGATTTCGACGGGGGCGGGCACAGGCGCCGGCTTGGATGCGGCGGACTCCGGCGGACCCATGCGAATTTCCGAAAGTTCGCTAATCAGATTGGCGGCCCAACGATAGATATTGTGCTCGCGTACGGTTCGCCGCAGCGCTTGCATACGCCTTTCGATCTCGGGCGCGCGCATTTCCAGCGCGGCGTTGATGGCGTCTGCGATCAACTCGGTATCGTAGGGATTCACGATAAGCGCATCGTGAAGCTCGCGGCTGGCTCCGGCAAAACGGCTCAGGATGAGCACGCCGCGTTCATCATCGCGCGCGGCTACATACTCCTTAGCCACGAGATTCATGCCGTCGTGCAATGAAGTGACGAGGCACAAATCCGAGGCGCGATAAAAACGCTCGATCTCCTGATGCGAGTGATGGCGCTTGAGCAGAATGATCGGCTTCCATTGATTGGTCTGGAAGCTCCGGTTGATACGATTCGCCTCGGTTTCCACGTCCGCGTAAAGCTCCAGATAGCGCTTGATCTGCATGCGACTGGGAGCGCCGATCTGCACAAATGTGAATTTGCCCTGATAATAGGGATATTTTTCGAGAAAGCGTTCGATTCCGTGAAAGCGCTCGAGAATTCCTTTGGTGTAATCGACGCGGTCCACGCCCACGCCCATGAACTTGGCCTGCACGCCGACGCCGGCCAGCAGCGCGGCGCGATCCACGTAGGGCGATTCGCGGCTCTCGGTATCGTGTCCATCGGCGAAATCGATGCTGATCGGGAACGGCCGGACGCGCGTCAGATGGCCGCCGCGATTCACCGTCAGGGTCTCCCGCTCGATGCGGCACTCCACGGCATGATCGACGGTCTCGAGAAAATTGTTGCAATGGTTTTGGATGTGGAATCCCACCAGATCCGCGCCCAGCAATCCATCGACGAGTTCGCGTTCCCAGGGGCAGATGCCAAAAGCTTCCGCATTGGGCCACGGAATATGCCAGAAAATCGCCACGCGAGCGTCGGGCCGCGCGTTTTTAATCATGCGTGGAAGCAAAGCGAAGTGATAATCCTGCACCAGGATAAAAGGCTTCTGGGTGTCCGCGATCTCTTCGAGCACAGCATCGGCAAATTTGCGGTTCACCTGCTGGTAGTATTCCCAATTCTCGGAGCGAAAGATCGGCCGTGTATGCGCGATATGGCAAAGCGGCCAAAGACCCTCATTGGCGAAGCCGAAGTAATAGCCGTTTTCCTCTTCTTTGCTGAGCCAAACACGCCGCAGGGTGTATTGCGGTTCGGCGGGCGGTACGCGAAGCCGATTGTGCTCGTCTACAGTTTCGCGATCGGCGTCGCCGCTGGCTTCGGCAATCCAGGTGCCGTCGCAAGAACGCAGGATCGGCTCGAGCGCGGTCACCAGGCCGCTGGCCGGTACCATGATTTCCAGGCTGCCGTTCTGCCGCGTGTGGATATAAGGCTCGCGATTCGACACGACCACAAGACGCCTTTGCTGCAGGCGCTTGCGTACGTGCACGGACAAGCGGTCGGAGGTCCACAGAGACTCAGCGGTCTCCCGCAGGCGCGCTTCTCGTTCCGCCGCAGCACGCGCTTCCTGCAAAGACTTCACCACGCCTTCCATCTCTTTCGCCAGGGGACCCAGCAACTCGCTGCGCGGCGGCGCAGCAACATCGCCGAGCTTTCCGCTGCGCAAAGCCTTCAACCACTCGGCGGCCTTCGTGATCGGACTCATCAGGCTCCAGCGGATTACCAGGAACGTGATCAGCACGATGAGCAAAACCTCAAGCGACACGTGGATCAGCGTCTGCCGCCAAATTACGGCGCTTTGTTCGCGAATGAAGCCGGCATCATGAAAGACTCCCAGGCCCATCGCTTTCCCATCGGCACGGCGCATCGAGAGCGTTTCCGCGTGGTAATACCTCGTGCCAAGGGTAAGAAACGTCCCGCGTCCCTCGGGGCTTTCCGGATCCACTTTTGGCGTCAACGCAGGTAAGGCATTTTCGAGTGATGCCGGCAGGCGATCGGTCATGGCAACAGTCTTGCCCGCATCATCGAAGATCGCGGCGCCCAGAATGCGCTCGCGCGTGCTGAGCCGATTGAGCGCGCGTCGCAACTCCGTTGCGGAGGCGTTTTTATCCAGCAGCGGTTGCAGGTTATCGGCCAAGCTCTGCGCCGCTAAACTGGCGCGCTGGTTCAATTCCTTGTGCAGCGCTTCTTCCTGATCCTGCACCTGATAATAAGCAAACAGTCCGGAGATCAGCGCGAGACACGCGATCACCGGAAACATCAGTCGGAGGCTAAGCCTCATACGACATCCTCACCGCATGCGGATCATAATAAGCCGCACGGCGTTCGACGTAATTGCAGGCAGGGCTCGTGGTCAGAACAGAAAAAACGGCGCAACCGGAGAGCGCACGTCATCGAGCTGTCGGCTCAAATCATCCATTCCGCACACAACTTTGTTGAGTTCACTCATCAGCAGAGGACGCTGTTCCGGGTTACCAGCGGCTTGAATGTCTGCCCTGATCCTTGCGATCTGGGTCTCTAGTTCGTGTGCCCTCTGCTTCAATGTGTCCACCGAACGTGCCGGGTAGTCGTCCATGGGAACACCTCATGAGACGATATATTGACGTGGCGCGAGTATACCTCAATCCTTGCAGCCCTGCCTACACGATCTTAGCGGGCATTTAAGGAAACAATTCCACAAGCGGCGGTCACCCAGGTCCCGCGTGATGGTTGACGTGAGCGCCCTGCTCTGCGATGGGTCACGCATCATCTGCATTAAATACCTCACTGTTTGCGGCAAAACCATACCGTTAAAGATGTACGGAGGGCGTCGCCGTGGTGAATGCCCAAGCAAAACGTGAGCCAATTCATCCAAAATGCGACATTACTTACTTATTTGTCGACCCGAAGAACAGTCGCTCCCTGGCCTCTCGGACAGGTAGGGAAATGCTGTTCTTTCTCGGGACGGGAGGCCAGTAGAGCGTAATCGGCGGCGCGGATTATCCTGAGACGCTCGCGCTATTTCCCAGGAGAGTAATCTATGGGTTCTGCCGCCGCTTCCATCGAAGACAGTATCTTCTGCGACCGTTGCGGCGAGGCTTTCGCCCCGAAGAAACCCGTGTGTGTCGGCTGTGGAGCGACGCCAGCACGACATTGGCTCCAACTCACAAGCCTTATGGTGTTTGTGCTCGCGGCGTTCTGCAATGCGCTGGTGTGTTGGTTTCTGCTGCCGCGGCTGGTAAGCGCGCGAAACGCGCAGGTCTTTCGAGGCTGGCTCTGGCTGGACCAAAAGGCTTCGCTCTATGGCTGGGCACCGATCATCATGGGCATCCTGGCCTGGGACTACTTCATCTGGCGCCGTTCACGGCGTGCAAAGCAGACCGGGCACAAAATCAAAGGCTGGATCACGCGCAAGCTTCTCACGTTTGTGCTGGTCACATCCGTGACTCCTCTTCTTCCCTGGTGGATTCCCGCCGGCCAGCCGCCGGATAGTTTCATCGCCCGCATATCGCGCTATCCTGGATTGCCTTCAAGTCTGGCCTGGCTCATAGTTACGCTCGTGCTGGTTCTGCTCGTCTGGAATCCAGCGACGCGCGATTCCCTGCTCGGCCACGGCAGAATTCTGAGTCTGATCAGCATAGCGACGCTGTTCGTGCTGCTGGCGATGACCCTGCTCGGTTGGTCGTTGACCTACTACTAGATCTCACACGTTCTCATTCTGAGTTACCGTCCGGAACGAACAATCTCGCGGTGGTTCTGCTCGGTGAGATCGCCACCTGTTCTTCCGTGCGGCTCCGCGTTAACATCTCGCCGCCTGCCTAAAACGCGACCATGCCTGCCTCCGGCGCACAATTGAAAAGAGCCCTCATCTTCGTCCATCGCTGGATGGGCGTGCTTTTTTGTCTGCTGTTCCTCACGTGGTTCGCTTCCGGAATCGTCATGATGTATTGGCAGTACCCGCAGGTCTCGGCAGCAGATCGTTTACGGCGGGCGCCCGCGCTCGACGCTTCCCGAATTCACGTCTTGCCTCAACAAGCCTACGCACGGCTCGAAATCGATAGCCCTCCTCTAGGGGCGCAGCTTGTCACTTTCGATGGACGGCCCGCTTATCGCCTTCGCATCGGCCTTGGCGATGTCTCCATCGTCTATGCCGATACTGGCGAGGCCCAGGAAGATTTTTCTCCGGAACTAACCCTCCGCATCGCCTCGGCCTGGACGGGTCAGCCTTCCAGCGCCGCCAGGGAAGAAGACAATACCGAAGAAGATCAGTGGACCGTCTCGGAGGAATTCGCAGAGCTCCGGCCGTTGCGCAAATACAGTTGGCCCGATGGCCAACAGGTCTACGTCTCCACGATAACGGGCGATGTGGTGCAATACACCACGCGTGGCTCGCGCCTCGCGGCGTATTTCGGCGCGATCCCGCATTGGCTTTACTTCACGCCACTGCGCAGGCGCGGACAGCAGTGGAGCCGTGTGGTTATCTGGTCGTCCGGCCTCGGAACGATTGCGGCCATCCTCGGCATCACGGTGGGACTTTGGATGTATTCGCCTTCAAGGACCTATCGCTACACAGGAGAGCCCGCGAGCTTTCCTTATCATGGGCAGAAGCGTTGGCACGCGATCCTCGGCCTGTTCTTCGGATTTTTCGCCTGCACCTGGGCTTTTAGCGGAATGTTGTCGATGGATCCATTCCCCAAACTGCAGGAAGGCGCGGACGACGGACCTGCCGCTCGGCTGGCCACCGCACTTCGCGAAATGCCGCCGCTCGAAGTCTTCGCTGCGAAGCCACCACAGATGGTCGTGTCGGAAGCCGAAACCGCTTTCGGATCGAGAGTAAAACAACTGGACCTGATTTCTGGCGCGGGCGAGCCAGCTTATTTGGCGGTCCTGGGGGCGCAAGAAACGCGCGTGATTCCTGTGCTTGGCCGACCGTCATACGAATTCGATCGCGATCGGATCTTCGCGGCGCTGGAAAGAGCCGCGCGTCCATATGCGATCACGCAAATACGGAGTGTGTCTGAGTACGAATCCTATTATCTCGACCGCAACAACGAGTTGCCTCTGCCGGTGATTTTTGTGCAACTGAACGATCCGGCGCTATCGGCTTATTACATCGACCCCAAAACGCTGCGCATCGTGCAGAGTTATAATTCGAGTTCGCGGTGGAATCGCTGGTTCTACCACGGCCTGCATTCGTTCAATCTGCCCTGGCTTTATAAATACCGGCCTGCGTGGGATGTTGCGGTGATCTTTCTGCTGTTGGGAGGCGCTTCCCTTTCGATTACGGCGCTGATCCTGGCGTGGAACGTACTGTGGCGCAAACTGGCTCCCTGGGCCGGGACCAGCGGGGGTATCGAGCCTCCAAGCTCACGCTCGGAGGCTCGATAGGCGGGCTGGACCTTTAGGCTTCTCCAAACACCAACACCTGCTTCTTTCCGGCAAATCGTATCTCCTTGAGTGTGTGCGACCCGTCTGCATTGTTGGTATAGACCACGGCATCGGCTGAGGACTTGCTGTCTCGCTCCACCATTTTACCTGGGGCCATAACCACCACTTTTCCGTTCCTTGTAAATGTCACGGTCGCTTCCGGACTGTGGGTCACCCACTCCACGACGTAAAATCCGGGGGTAATTTCCGTCCCATTCAGGTTGATCGGAGTCTTGACCGAAACCGTGTGCGAGTTTGCCGCCGCTGCGGAAAAGCACACACTCAAGAAAATCGCCACCATCGCCAACGCGTTTCCACGATATCCGTTGCTTTTCATTTTCTCCTCCTGCATCTCCCTACTGATTTCGGGCTGGTCGGTACGCTGAAGCTCTTCCGCCCTCTGTGCCCGTGCCGGACTCTCGGCCAGCGCACAGAAAATGCATTCGGGGGCCAGGTACCTCAATGCACGAAAGGTAAAATATTGGTAACGCGCTAACCCGTTATGCTCCAATGGGATAGCACGTTAGGTAACGCCACAATCGTGACGGCTTTATTGACTTAAGGTGCTAGAATCGATCTTTCCCGGAAAGCTGCAAAATGCAGTCTGCCCCCACGCAAGCTTCCAATCCGCCGCCGCGGCTCATTCGCTTCGGGATTTTCGAAGCTGACCTCAGCGCCGGAGAATTGCGCAAGGGTGGCTCGAGGATCCGGCTCCAGGAACAGCCGTTCCAGATCCTTGCGATGTTGCTCGAGCGGCCGGGTCAGATCATCACGCGGGAAGAGTTGCGCAGCAGGCTTTGGCCTGGCGACACTTTCGTCGACTTCGAACATGGGGTGAACTCAGCTGTTGCTCGGCTGCGCGACGCCTTGGGCGATTCGGCGGACCGTCCGCACTATGTCGAGACCTTGCCGCGGCGGGGCTATCGCCTGATTGTCACGGTCGAAGGCGCACCGCCTCCCACTCCGCCGACCGCCCCCGTCAACAGCAACTCTGCCGAAAATGGTCATCCCGTCGCGGAGACAAGGCCCGTACCTGCCGCGCCGCAGGTTGTCGTGCCGCCTTCCCCGGCTGCCCGCCTCCCACGGCGCCGTTTGCTGGCAGTAGCCATATCGGGAGCGGTCGTGTTGGGCCTTGCTGGATATTCTTACTATTCGCGCCCCGCGCATGCGCTCACTGAAACCGATTCCATCGTGCTGGCAGACTTTAGCAATTCAACCTCCGACCCTGTTTTCGACAACACACTCCGGCAAGCGCTGGAAGTCAAACTCATCGATTCCCCGTTCCTCAATATCGTTCCCGAAGACCGCATGCGCGACACTTTGCGCTTCATGGGCCGTTCGCCCGATGAGCGGTTGACTACGGCCACAGCTCGCGAGGTTTGTCAGCGGTTATCCAGTAGAGCCATGCTCACCGGCTCGATTACCCAGTTAGACGATCACTATTCGATCCTGTTGGAGGCGAGCAATTGCGCTACCGGTGATTTACTTGCTCGTGCCGGTGCCGAAGCTGTCGGCAAAGGCGGCGTACTCAAGGCGCTTGACGGAACCGCCATGGATATCCGGCGCAAGCTGGGCGAGTCGCTCAGTTCGATTCAGAAAAACGACGTGCCCATCGAGCAGGCGACCACCACATCACTGGAAGCCCTGAAGGCGTTTTCCATGGGCCAGGCGGCACGAAATCGCGGCATGGAGTCCGAGTCGGTTCCCTATTTCCAGAATGCCATCGAGCTCGACCCGAATTTCGCCATGGCCTATGCCGTCTTGGGTCAGGAGTATTCGAACATGGGCGAAAACGCGCTTTCTGTCGAGTACACGCAGAAGGCCTTCGATCGCCGCGAGCGGGCCAGCGAACGCGAAAACCTCTATATCTCGTCCCACTACTACGAAAATGTCACTCGCGATTTGGACCGCACCACGCAGATCTATGAACTGTGGCGGAACACCTACCCGCGAGACGTAGTCCCGGCCATTAATCTTGGCGCACTCTACGTCTCGCTCGGCCACCAGGACAAAGCCGTTGCTGAACTCCTGGATGCCAGGCGCCTCGATCCGGACAGCGCTTTCGTTTACAGCAATCTGCTTTTCGCTTACCTCGGCTTGAATCGCCTGGATGAGGCCAAGGCCACTTTCGACCAGGCTGTTGCTCGCGGGCTTGATGCTCAAGACTTTCACATCGGCCGATACATCATCGCCTTCCTCGAAGGCGATACACAGACCATGAAGCAGCAAACGGCCTGGGCCGCCGGCAAGCCGAACGATCACGGACTACTGGAGTTCGATGCTTCCACTGCGGCATACACCGGCCACCTGCGCAACGCCGAGGGATTATTCCAGCAGGCCGAAGACTCTGCGCGGCGTTATGGACGCAAAGAGTCCGCTGCCGAAGCGCAGGCGTTTGCAGCTCTCGTGGAGGCAGAATTCGGCCGCCCCGATGAGGCTCGGCAGTTAGCCAAGGCGTCATTAACCGCCGTTAACGACCCTGAAGCCCAGGCCATCGCGGCGTTGGCTCTTGCGCGCTCCGGAGATGGGTCAGCTGCGGAGACGATCGCCAACGATTTGGCCCAGCGCTTCCCTTCAGACACTCTGCTGAACTCCTTGGATCTTCCCACCATTCGCGCGGCGGTGGAATTGAGCCGCGGGAACCCCGGTGCGGCGATCCGGCTTCTTCAGCCCGCGATGCCCTTCGATCTCAGCAAAGGCCTACACGAAACGTCTCTTTACGCTCCCTACCTTCGAGGACAGGCGTGCCTCCGCGCTGGAGACGGCAAAGCGGCAGAAGCAGAGTTCCAGAAGGTTATCGATCACCGTGGGCTCGCTGCGGGCCGCCCGTACGCCGCACTGGCTATCCTCGGTCTCGCGCGTGCGCGCAGTCTTGGCGGCAATTCCTCAGCAAGTCGCATGGCTTATCAGGATTTCCTGGCTTTATGGAAGGACGCCGATCCGGAGATTCCCGTCTTACAGCAGGCCCGCGCCGAATACTCTGGCCCGCGATAGCTTCCGAGAACACTGGAAATAGCGTTAGCGGTTCGCGCTGCAGCGCGCGCTGACGTCGGTTGCCAGTGAATCGTCCAACTGCGCCTGGTGCGCGCTTGCCGCCGCACAAATTTGCGCTGCGCTCAGCCCAACGACGCCGCGCAGATCGGCATTCTGCAGGTTGGCGCCGGCCAGATCGGCACCACTCAGCACCGCTCCCTGAAGATTGGCGTTGCTCAAATCGGTGTGCCGCAAGTCCGCGCCCATCAGGATCGCCGTGTTCAACTGGCTCTCATCTAGCTTGCTGCCGGCCATTTTCGCCGTAGACAGGTACGCACTCCGCAAATCGGCCATCTTGAGATTGGCGCCTTCCAGATTGGCTTGCCGCAGATCCGCCTGTCCGAGGCTGGCCCTCTCGAGCCAGGCATTGCGCAGGTCGGCGCCGTAGAGCACGGCGCTGTCAAGTTTGGCGTCCAGCAGAACCGCCGCGTTAAGCGAGGCAAAAGAGAGATCGGCTTTTTCCAGGTCCGCCCGAATCAGGTTGGCCCTTTCGAGATCGGCCGATTGCAGCGCCGCACCATCGAGCTTTACTTGGTCCATTGCCGCGAATCGCAGGCTCGCCTGGCGCAGATTCGCCAGGCGCAAATCGGCTTCTGACAGGTAGGCATAGCTTAGATCCGCTTGCCGCAAACGCGCCTTCACCAGGAATGCGCTGTAGCCCTGCATATAGCGCAGGCGAAATCCATTGAGATTCGCGCCTTGAACGTGGCTCAAGTCGCTTTCGGTTTCCGTCCAGCCGGCGGGCTTTCGCGAAATTTCCGCTTCGATCACCCGCACATAGGGATTGTAGCCGACCAACCAAAGCGCGTCGCCAGCCCATGTCCAGGGACTGCCGGCGCTGATTCCCTGCGCTGGATTGCCGCCGTGCGGAGCGCCGCCGATTGTCCCTACGGAAAGCAGGCACAAAATCAAGCCGAATCCCACGCCGATCGGAATGCGTAACGATCCGGCCTTTTTGCCCCAAGGCTTTTTGCTCCAATTACGGCGCGGCTGCAGGTCTGAAAGTGCCGCCGGAGTCGCCGATTCCACCGAAGCATCTGCTGATGCGTTCTCAGCCGAAGCCGGCGCTTCCGCTGCAGATTCGCTCCGCAATTCGGGAAGTAAGCCCGATTCGTCGCTCCGAAAAGCGCGCGCGGCCGAACGCGGGAAATGGATCGCCGCAGTCGTTGCTGCCGCGATTAGCGCCGCGTGCAGAATTGTGCCGCGCGGATCCTGCAGCGTCAGATACCGTCCCCAAAACAGCGTCATGATTGCCGGTGTGACCCAATACAGCAAAAGAATGCAGATCGCTTTCTCCACTCCCGCCAATGCCGAACGCTTTTCCCTCAGCCATCTGAAATAACTCGTGGCCGGCCAGCTCACAATCCACGGCAAGCTCTTGTCCAGGCGCCGGCCATTCTCGAAAATCGCCGGCATGGCCCCTGTCACCTCCCAAAAGCGCTGCAAATACACGTGCAGCCAAAGGTAAAGCGCGCCAATCAACACGGGGCACAAGAGAAAGAATTCCGCGAGCGGCACTCCATTTCGCAGCACCGGGAACGGAAGTAAAGCGGCGTTTCGCAGAATCTGCGTGTCTGAAACAGTAACGATCCGCCAACACGCCAGCGCGTTCAGCAGCATCAATGCGCTGATCAACCATTTCGCATGCTGGCCCCGCCGCCGTATATATTTCAAATCCTCAGCGGCAGCCACCTCCGCGGGCAACTTAGCGAACGTGAGATTTGTCCCAGCCAGCTCCGCAGCCAATAAACCCGTTGCGCCTTCGAGAGTGGCGCCTTGTAGATTGGCCTCGCGCAACCGCGCGCCCAGCAGGTTCGCCCCTGCGAGATTTGCCTGTAGCAAGCTGGCGCCCTGCAGATCAGTCAGCAGCAAATCGGCGCCTTTCAAAACCGTCCCATTCAGTAACGCACCCTGCAAATTTGTGTCGGTTAGGTCCGCGCCTTCCAGATTTAGGCGAGAAATGTCGGCCTGACGGCCGCTGCGTCCATTCGATTTCACCCATTCGTTATGTTGCTCCAGGATAACTTCTAGGTCGACTTTGGCCGAGTGTACCGCGGGCCTCAGCGTTGCTGCTTTTTCCTCTTTTATGATCCCCAGGTCCATAACCGCAACTCTCCAGGAAAACAGGCGAAACAACTCCAACGGTTTTCGCGGCTTAGCCGCGACCTTTTTCGTTCGATTTGCACGGAAGCGCTGGACGGCGGCGCATGCCGGCCATTGCTGGAGACCACTCTAACTTCCGGAAGGAGGCGAAACAATCGCGCCGTGTGGCAGGTTTCCGGGCCGGAAACTGACCCTCCGGCCAGCACTCGCGACCTCGCCTTCGCCACGCACTTGCGCTGGCCCGGCGCGCAGTTGACCGAGCGGTTAGCTGAGCACAGTCGCCGCGGGGCCGCTGTGAATCTGACCTGCACTGATTAGCGCTGGGCTTTTAGCCCTGGGTACAGAAAATGATCGGGGCGAGCGCGGTTTGTCTGGGGCAGACAGCGCTCACCCCGCATGCGGTTGCTGCGATGTTGAGCGCGTCTAGGCGCGAGCTGCTTTCGCTCTGTACGCCGGCGCAAAAACTTCAGCGACAAACGTTTCGATCGTTGTTGGCGTGGTGTTTTGTGGTGAACGCGGTTCGAGCGGGCGCATGTGGCCCGAATTCAGCGCCTCGGCCATCTCAAGTAAAAGATCAGCCATATTGGGAGACATTCCCATCTGCGTCAGCGCAGGCTTCAATTGTGCCGCCGGAAGTTGCTTATAGGTCAGATCCGGCTTTCCGATTGCCGCGCCAACTACTTTGGCAACCTGGGTATACGTCACATCGCGCGCACCTAGCAATTCCCGCCGCTGTTTCCCCTGAAAGTCACGCCGCGAGAGTGCTTCTGCCGCAAACGCGCCGATGTCGCGCGTGGCGATCATGGGCAGGGCCAGGTCGGACCGCACCGGTCCCGCCATGCTTCCTACGGATGGAATGACATTGACCTGAGGCAGGATGTTCTCCATGAAGTAGCCCGCGCGTATGAAGAGAACGTTCAAGCCCGGAATCGCGTCCAGCTTCTTTTCCAGTGCGTGTAGACCCACGACCGGGCCGGTCTTGTCCGCCTTATCTGCGCCGTAGCTGCTGAGCACGACAGCATGCCGCACACCGTTATGCTCGAGTGCCGCGGCCAGCGCCTCGCTTACGCGCTGTTGATAAGCGAGTACGCTCGGCGATGATATGTTTGGTGGAATCATCACATAAGCTGCATCCGCGCCCGAAAATGCCCTCGCCATCGCGCTCGCATCGGTCACGTCCCCGACGAATGCTTCCGCACCCCTTTGCTTGAATCGCTCGAGCCGCCTCTCGTCCCTGCCGACCACGCGAACCTTTTCGCGGTTCGCCAGCAGTTTTTCGGCAACGACGTTTCCGGTATGCCCCGTGGCGCCAATTACAACGTACATGCGATGCCTCCTCGCGGAATGTGTCCGCTATTTTTCACTTCCGCGGGCGCGGCTGGAAGCCGCCCGTCTGCTAGCCATAGATTCACGGTAATGGCAGCGGTTACCAACGTCCCTGTGGAAAACGACGATCCTGATCGGATCGTCGTCCGAGCGAACATCGTGAGCGAGGGACCTCTCCGGGCCACGGCCTACCCGCCACGCTCCAGCGCCTTGCGATCCCACTTCGCCAGGTTCGCGCCCGCTTCGTACGTACTTTGGCAGAAATCGAGAATTGCCTTTTCCGGCGAATCCGCGGCCCGCACGTCGTCATACTTCAGGAGAAATTCCCCCAGCTGCGTATCCCAATATGCGGCGCTCGGACGAACCTTCTCTTTCTCGAATCCCGCCGGCGCCGGCATCGTATAGGAATAAAAGGCGGCTTGCTTGTAGCGCCGGTCTCCGGGCCAGAATCCACAGCTGCTGACTTCGTGCGAATACGCCTCGCGTGTCATGGCATCCGCGCCCTTCGGTAGCGAACCACGCCGCCCCGAAAAACGCGACACCGCCAGATCCATCGAACCCCAGAAAAAATGCACCGGGCTGCATTTGCCCAGAAAAGGCGCCCGAAATTCCTTGAACGCACGGTCCGCGCTCAGCAGGATTCGCCGAAAGCTCTCTACATATTTCCGATCGTACGATGCGTGCTTGGTGTCCTGGTCAAATGGAATCTTGTCGTCAAACTCGTCGGGCATCGTATGAAGTCTTACTTGGATTCCGAGCGACCGCAGGGTGGACATGTACTCCTCGTAGAAATCGGCCACAGAACGGGGCCGCAGTTCGATGCTGCGCTCGTCACCTTTGCTCGTCTCGATGAGCAGGCGATGCCCGATAAAATCGAACTCGACTTCGAACGCCTCGTGGCCGGATGGAATCGTGGACGTGGTCAGGCCGCGCGGCGTGACGTAGAGCGTCACGTTCCACCAGTGGTTCACGAGCGGCGTAAGCTCTCGGCGTGTCTTGCCCACGATCTGCGTCCACATGTGCAGAGTGTCAAGCGTGCTTTCCCACTCGGCATAAGGCAGGGGCGGCCAATCAGGCGAGGTCAAGTTCGACCTCGTCGATGTAGCACCAACCCCATTCCTCGCCGCGTTCAAACGACTTCATGATGGGGTGCTTGGAGGAATGGAAATGCTTCGTGGCGTGCTTGTTTTTGGAGGAATCGCAGCAGCCCACGTGCCCGCAGATCAAGCACAGGCGCAGGTGCACCCATGTGTCGCCCAATTTCAGGCACTCTTCGCAGCCGCGCGTGTGCGGCTGCACGTCCCGAATCTGATTCATGTGCGTGCATGCTGTCATGCGTTGTCTCCTTTGGCCCAATCCGGGGGGGGGATTTCTCAGGCACAGGCACCTTATTAGTCTTGCACAGATTAGGTCTATTTGGCGGAGCCGCGCGCTGTAGCCGCAGCGCGCCTCAGTACCACTTGATCGGCGGCTTTACGAGGTGAATCTGAATGGTCTGCTCGCTCTCCGTGACGTCGTGATATTCGCCATAAGTCTTCCAGCCCTGCGCGACAACCTGAATCAAGACTTTGCCTTGCCGTATTTCCGGGGAACGCGCGATGCCCTCCTGATTCGTCTTCAGGTCGAGTTCAACTTTTTTCTGGTCGGGGAACCGGAGATAAATGCTGGCATCGGCAACGGGTTTGTTCGAGTCGCCTCCGGTCAACTCGATCCGCAGGCGGCTGGTGCCATTGCGTTTGTCCGCGGCGGCGGGAGCCTTATCGGACTGCGCGTTGAGCGCCGGCGTCAACAGGGCCAGCCCGAAAAGCATCGCCAACAGAACAAGCAACGCCCGAAACGAAATCCTCTTTAGCATGGCCGCATCTCCGACATTTACGCGTTGCTAACCGGCCCTCGCGTGCAACCGCAGCGAACCTCTCCACTGTTTACTCCTCCCATAGCAAATTGGCAAGCGGCCATCCGACAGTCTGAGTTACGCTAGAGTACTGATCATTGTGCCTGCAAGTGCACGCCGCGCGTTGCTTGCCACGCGACCTGAGGAGGAAGACTGCATGGGATTCGCCACCGACGCGATCCACGTTGGACAAGAGCCGGAACCGGCTACGGGCGCCATCGTCGCGCCGATTTTTCAGACTTCCACCTACGTGCAGGAGGAGCTGGGCAAGAACAAAGGCTACGACTACGCGCGCACGGCGCATCCCAACCGCCGCGCCCTGGAGCGTTGCGTGGCGCGACTGGAAGGCGGCCAGTCCGCCTACGTCTTCACCTCGGGAATGGCCGCGATCGATGCCATGTTTCGGCTGCTGCGCCCCGGCGACCACACCATCATTTCACGCGCTGTCTATGGCGGCGTCTACCGGCTCACAACACAGTTCCTTTGCCAATTCGGCCTCGAATTCACCTTTGTCGATACTTCTGATCTGGACTGCGTGCGGAAATCGCTGCGTCCGAATACGAGAGATGATCTACGTGGAGACGCCCACCAATCCCACCATGATCGTCACCGACATCGCAGCCATCGCAGAAATCGCAAATGAGCGCAACATCACCCTAGCGGTGGACAACACCTTCCTGAGTCCTTATCTGCAGCGCCCGCTCGAGCTCGGCGCGCACATTGTGGTGCATTCCATGACCAAATATCTCAACGGGCATAGCGACGCCACCGGCGGCGCGGTCATCCTGACACGTCCCGCGGACGCGGAGAAAATCTATTTCCTGCAGCGCTCCACGGGCGCGGGCCTGGCGCCGATGGATTGCTTCCTCGTCTCGCGCGGCATCAAAACGCTGGCCGTGCGCATGGCCCAGCACGACGCCAACGGCATGACCCTCGCGCGCTATCTGGAAAATCATCCCAAGGTGAAGCACGTGCTCTACCCCGGCCTGCCCTCGCATCCGCAGCACGATCTGGCGCGCAGGCAGCAGCGTGGCTTCGGCGCCATGCTGTCCTTCGATGTGGGCACCCTCGAGTCGGCGCGGCGCGTGCTGAATCACGTGAAGATCTGTTCCCTCGCGGAGAGCCTTGGCGGAGTCGAGACGCTGATCTCGCATCCCGCAACAATGACCCACGCGTCGATTCCGCCGGAAGTTCGCCGGCAGATCGGCATCACCGACGGCCTCGTGCGCCTGTCCGTCGGCATCGAAGACGTCGAAGACTTGATCGCCGACCTCGACGCCGCCCTCGAAAAGATCTAAGTTCCACATGTAGCCCACCCTTTCCCGATTTCCAGAAAAAGGTGAGGATTTTTTCTAGCTCGCAGACGACTCAGCCAACCAGCGCAGATATTTCGGCGAGCCCGCCACGATCGGCAGGGCGATAAATTCGGGAACATCGTAGCTATGCAGCCGCTCGACTTCGGCTTCGAGCGCGGGCAGGCGTCGCGCGGAAGTCTTGATCAGCAGCAGGAACTCGCGGGCCTTCTCGACCTTGCCCTTCCACCGATACACAGACTGCACCGGAATTTCCAGCAGATTGGCGCACGCAGCCAGCCGCCGCGAGACGATTTCTCGCGCAATTCGCTGCGCCTTCGGCGCCGCGAACCGCACGTCACCAGCACCACGACGTACTTCCCTGCAGCTTTTTTCGGCATCGCGTCTCGCCACTCGCCTTCGCGCCCCGTAACTTTTTGCTTCCGCGCATGCGCTTTGTTGCGGTCTATTTGCGCCGCCAAGATACAATACGGCCCGGCACAAAACAAAATGGCGGCCTCGCCCATCAAATTCGGCACCTCCGGATGGCGCGGCATCATCGCCGAAGATTTCACGTTCCCCAACGTGCGCATCGCGGTCGCCGCCATTGCCGACCACGTCTTAAGCCGCAATCGGCGCCCCACGCTGCTTGTGGCGCACGACACGCGCTTCTTTTCCGAAGAGTTCGCGCGCACTGCGGCCACCGTGCTCGACAAGCGCGGTGTGCATCCGCTGCTCTGCACCGGAGCGACGCCCACGCCCGCGGTGGCCTACGAAATTCGCCGCCGCAAAATCGACGGCGCCATCAACTTCACCGCGAGCCACAATCCGGCGGAATATCACGGCCTGAAATTTTCTGCTGCCGATGGCGGTCCGGCGCTGCCCGAAGTCACGCGCGATATCGAAGCTCGCGCCGCAAAGCTTTTCGCTCGGCCGGCGGAGAAGAGTTCGGCTTTCCCCTCGCCGCATGACGCGCGCACCTTTGAGCAAGTAGACATCGCCCCGCCTTACCTCGCGCGCCTGGGCGAGCTCATCCGTTTCGACGAATTGAAAAAGAAGAACGCGCCGCGCATCGTTTACGACGCGCTGCACGGATGCGGCGCCGGCTATCTCGATCGTGCGTTGCAAGAGCACGGGATCGCCAACTACGAAACCATTCGCGCCGAGCGCGACGTTCTTTTCGAAGGCTCCGGCCCTGATGTGTCCGAAGAAAATCTGAAGCCCCTGTCCGAAGCCGTGGTCGCGCACAAGGCGCAAATAGGCCTCGCCACCGATGGCGATGCCGACCGCTTCGGCATCGTCGATGCGCAGGGCCGCTGGATTTCGCCGAACCATATCCTCGGCTTGCTCTACGACTACCTGATCGAAAGCCGCGGCTGGCATGTTGGACGCCGCGCGCAGCGTGGCCACTTCGCATCTGCTCGACGCCGTTGCCGCCAAACATGGCCGCAAAGTCCGACAGACTCCGGTCGGATTCAAATACATCGGCCAATTAATTCTGCAGGATGCCATCGCGCTCGGAGGCGAAGAGAGCGCCGGGCTTTCCATTCGCGGGCACGTTCCGGAAAAAGACGGCATCCTCGCCTGCCTGCTGGTCGCCGAAATGATCGCGGCTCGCCAGGCGCCGCTGGACGAGCAATTGCGCGAGCTTTTCCGCCGCGTCGGCCGCGAGTATTGGCCCTTGCGCACGAATCTGCATCTGACGGAAGACGTGAAGGCGCGCGCCGTGGAGCGGCTGAAGAGCGATTTCTCGGAATTTGTCGGCAAGCGTGTGGCGCAATCGGACCGCACCGACGGCCTCAAACTTGTTTTCGACGACGGCTCCTGGATCTTGTTGCGTCTTTCCGGGACCGAGCCATTGATGCGCGTTTATACGGAAAGCGCCACAGCGAAAGAATCCGCCCAGCTTGCGGAAGCCGCCCGCAAGTGGGTATTTGCCGCAGCGGCAGGGGGCTAAACGTTGCGAAAGTCGAATGCGCAGGAGCCGCAGTCGTTTTGGAGCCGCCATGCCCGCACAATTCTGGGCCTCGCGCTGTTTCTTTTGGCCATTCACGACATTTTCGGAAGCCACGGCTTACTGGCCATGCGTCGCACGCAAGCGCAAGTGCAGGAATTGCGGGGAGAGATCGACCGGCTGAATCACGAAAACAGTGATCTCAATAAGCAGGTTCAGGCTCTGCGCACCGACCCCAAGGCCGTCGAACGCATCGCTCGCGAAGAGATGGGCCTGGCGCGCCCCGGTGAAATGATCTTCAAAATCCCCGAGCAGTCTCAGGACTCCAGCCCCCGCGAAGAAGACCCTTAGTTCGCGATTCTGTCAGTCGACGAGCGCATGGCATCACGCTAAAATCCGCGCCGGGCCGGCGCCAGAATGCCAGCGCCCCAATCCCGCGGCCCTTCACGCGATTGCGAACCGCTGCCACAGCAACCATAGCCGCGAAAATCACCAAAATTCCCGCGGTTGCCATGGGAATGCTTTGCGCACGCTTTGCCAGAATCGAGAAGCGACCGTAAACGAATTCAATATGCAGCCAATAAATGAATAGCGAAGTCCGGCCCAGCTCGATTACTGGAGAAAAGCCCTTGAGCGCAGCTCCCCAGCGGCACCACGCAAAGGCCACAAAGACAATGTCCGAGCGACTACGCCAGTTCGGATCAGGAAAAAAGTCGGGCTCGTGTGCCAGAAATCGTAGACGGCATAAAGCTGCCTCGGCATTGCGTCGAGCCAGCGCCCTACAAAAATAAACAGAGTACCCGCGAGCCCGGTCACACCAAACGCAGTGCTCTCATGCTCGCGGGCCCAAGGCGAAAAAATCAGAAACCCAAACCCCAATCCGGCAAATGCGAATGCGACCCACGGAAACGCCGGAAAAAGCCAGGGCTGCGGCGTGCCCAGATTGTGCACGCCGTTGATATACGACTCCAGATACCACGGCAGCCAGCGCGGCTGGTGTGTGGTCCAGAGAGGCGGCGTGACGAGAGCAATTAGCGCGGCTGCGCCAACCGCCAAGGCGACGTAGCGCGAACGAGGCAGGCCGACGCGGCCCGCCTTTGCATCTGTGATTTCGCGTGGCCCGAAGATATGCGTCGCCGCGAGCCAACACATTGCTCCCATCAGAATGATCGAGACGCCGATGATGTTGAGAATGTCCACACGCAGCAGGTCGGTCCACGGAGCGTACGGCTGGCCGAGCACAAACTCCTGCACGCGAAAAAGCATGCCGAAGCCGAAGATCTCCGCCCCGCGCAACATCGCCGCGCTCGATGCTTCAGCGGGCGTAATTCCCTTCTGCGATGCGCGGCCGATCACCAAGGCCAGAGAAATTCCGGAGGCAAAAAGAAACAACGGCGCAGGCAGTGTTCCGGCCAATTGCGAAAGGCCGAAGAGGGACGTATGTCGCGCGCTCTCGCTCAGCCAGGAATCGTAGCCGTGCGTCTGGAACATGAGGACGCAGGCAAGACCGCGAGTCCAATCGAGGAAGGCAAGGCGCTGTGTCGCCCTATCGGCCACTCGCGGCACCTTATCACAGGCGGTGCACAGGCAGGAGTGCCTGTGCCGCTGATGCCACTACCGCACGACTCCCGCGAGCGGGCTCGACGCGCTGGCGTAAAGCTTCTTCGGAATCCGCCCCGCAAGGAAAGCCTGCCGCCCGGCCTCGACGGCATGGCGCATAGCCTCGGCCATTAGGACCGCGTCCTGCGCCTCCGCGATGGCCGTATTCATGAGCACGCCGTCCGCGCCCAATTCCATAGCCACGGCGGCGTCGGAAGCCGTCCCTACGCCCGCATCCACGATCAGCGGCACTTCCGTGATGCGTTCGCGCAGGATGCGCAGCGAGGCGTGATTCTGAATCCCCATGCCCGAGCCGATCGGCGCCCCCAGGGGCATCACTGCGGCTGCACCCGCGTCGACCAAGCGCCGCGCCACCACCAGATCATCGTTCGTATAGGGCAGCACCACGAAACCTTCGCGCACAAGCTGCTCGGTCGCTTTCAGCAGTTCGGCAGTATCCGGAAAAAGCGTCTGCTGATCGCCGATCACTTCAAGCTTCACCCAATTCGAAAGCCCCACTTCGCGGCCGAGTCGCGCCGTGCGAACGGCCTCTTCGGCGTTGTAGCATCCCGCGGTATTCGGCAGCAGAAAATATTTGTCGCGATCGATATAGTCGAGCAGCGACTCCTTGCTGCGATCGGTTAAATTCACTCGCCGCACGGCCACAGTAATAACCTCCGCGCCCGAAGCCTCGTGCGCCCGGCGCATCTCGCCGAAACTGCGATATTTGCCCGTGCCCACAATCAGCCGCGAATGAAACGCGCGGCCCGCAATAACCAGCAGATCTTCCATTATTTCTTCTCCAAGGCGGTGTCCAACGGATTATTGTACTGCGCCAATCGCCACTTGGTAAGCCGCGTTACCGTTGCACCGGCGCCGGCTGCGCGTAGAGCCGCTCGATCACATCGCCATACCGCTGATCGATCACGCGCCGCTTGAGCTTCAGCGTAAATGTCAGCTCCCCGCCATCGAACGTAAATTCGCGGTCAATCAGGGCGAAGCGCTTGATGGTCTCGAATTGCGCTAGATTCGCGGTCAGCCGCTTGACCTCGCCTTCAATCAGTTCGTGCACCCATGGGCTCGAAACCGTCTCCTGCGGCGAAGCCGAGCTTCACGCCCGCCTGCGCCGCTCGCGCCTGCACTGTAGCGAAGTTCGGTACGATTAACGCGGCAATGTAGGGCCGGCGATCGCCCACCAATACCGCGCTCGTGATGAATGGGCTCGACTTCAGCGCATTTTCAATCGGCGCTGGAGCAATCAGCTTTCCGCCAGCTGTTTTCAGCAGCTCCTTCTTGCGATCGGTGATCGACAAATAGCCGTCTGCATCCAGCCGCCCGATGTCGCCGGTCGCCAGCCAGCCGTCGTGTGAAAGCACGGCGCGCGTATCCTCGAGCTTTTTGTAGTAGCCCTGCATCACACACGGCCCGCGAACCAGCAGTTCGCCGTCTTCGGCAGTGCGCACTTCCACTCCGGGAATGGGACGCCCCACGGTGCCGATGTGGCATGCGCTCGGCAGATTAGTGGCGACCACCGGCGAAGTCTCCGTCAATCCATAACCCTGGTATAGCGGCAGGCCCACCGTCGTGAAAAATTCGGCCAGTTCCGGCGCGAGCGGCGCGCCTCCGGAGATGAATTCGATCATGCGCCCGCCCACTCCTTCGCGAAATTTCTGATACACCAGACGATTGGCCAGCCACCACTGCAAGCGCACTCCCAACGGCACGCGCCGCCCGTAAGCCCGCCACGGCACCGCCTTGTGCTCCACGCGAATGGCCCAATCGAAGATGCCACGGCGCAGACCCCGTCGTCTGCGCGCCGCGCTCGAGTATATTGCCGTAGAGCTTCTCGAAAAAGCGCGGCACAGCCGCGCAAATATGAGGCCGGACCTCCAGCAGCGCCTGCGGAACATCTTCCATGCGCGGCACGTAAGCCACCGTCACGCCATTGAAAAGGTATCCGTAGTCCACCAACCGTTCGTAAACATGCGCCAGCGGCAGAAATGAAAGCCCCACGCTGCCTGCGCCCAAGTCGAACCGTTCGAACGAAGCTTCGCTATTCGAAGTGAAATTCGCGTGCGAGAGCATCACGCCTTTGGGCTCGCCCGTCGTGCCCGAAGTGTAGATGATTGACGCCAGAAAATCCGAGCGCAGCCCGGCGATCCGCCGCCGATACGCTTCGACCTCCGCATCTCCGGCATTGGCGATGAGCGCTTCGTAACTCAGCGCTTCGCCCGAACCACTGCCATTGCCGCCATCGCTGACGCGAGCGGCCGCAGTGCTGCGATCTCCTTGCGGCGCAGCCGCCTTTCCGGCTGCCGCTCCGCGCGCATAAATGACCTTCTGTACGCTGCGACAGCCTTGCGCAATTTCGCTCCAGCGCCTAGCCTGCTCCTCTCCGGCAACAAAAATGACCTTCGCCTCGGAGTGGCCCAGGATGTAAGCCATGCGTTCAGCCGATTCGCGGAAGTAGATGGGCACGACGACCGCACCCAGACCCAGCGCTGCAAAGTCCGCGACGTGCCACTCCGGGCCGTTCGGAGCAAAAAGCGCCACTCGATCGCCTTGCACGACTCCAAGCCTGGCGAGGCTCGCCCAAAGCCCCGCGATCCGCCGCAGCATCTCTTGTGACGAAATAGGCAGCCATTGCCCATTTTCTCTGTACATCTGAGCGCGCGGAGAAAGGTAGCGCTCAAAACCCTTGAGCAATCGCCCCGGTAGTGTGGGATATTCCGCAGCCATCGCCCCGAACTCTACAGCAGCGCATTCACCGCGGCAACTCCGCCGAAGCCGGCATCACATCAAGTCGTCATTCCGAGGAGGGCGCGCGCATTCCGCTCACCGCGCCACGCGCGCGCTGATCGACGAGTCCCCCGCGTCAGCGTATTCGCTTTGTTTGGAGGAATCTTTAGGGGGTCGGAGCTTCAGCTCCGACATTGTGCGCGACCACGTATTTGGGGCTTTAGCCCCTGAAATGCAGCCAGTTGGGACATTACGGGAAGCAAACCAAGCCTGTTGCCGTGGGTTAAACTCATCCCGAGCCTTACATGCCCGAATCCCGCACACAATCGGCAAGCTCCTACAAACCCATCCGCGCGCCCCGCGGCCCAGCCCTCTCCTGCAAAGGCTGGCGCCAGGAGGCCGCCCTGCGTCTGCTGATGAATAGCCTTGATCCGGCCATTGCCGAACATCCCGAAGAGCTCATCATCTCGAGCGGCGTCGGTAAACTCGCCCGCGATTGGCCAGCGTTCCACGCCATCGTGAATTCGCTCCAAGCGATGGGAGATGACGAAACACTCATCATCCGCGATGGTGCGCCCGGGCCCGCTCTGAAAACCAATCCCGAAGCTCCCCGCGTCCTGGTCTTGAATTCGACGCTCTCCTCGATCAATTTGCGTTTCGACGAGAACAACGCTGCAATGCCGATGCGCGCCACCCGCATGGCGGCGGATTGGATGTTCACTGGGCCTTCCAATGCCCTTCCCGAGGCTTGCGAAGCCTTTCGCGTCGCCGCGCGCAAGCATTTCGGCGGCAGCCTCGCGGGCCGTCTGGTGGTTGCTGGCGGAATGGGCGGCATGGGCGGCGCTCAGGCGCTCGCCGCCACTTTGAACGGCGCCGCGTTCCTCGGAATTGACGCGGACGCCTCCAGCATCAAGCGCCGCGTGAAGTCCGGCTATTGCGAGGTGATGGTCAATAATCTGGACGAAGCCCTGCGCATTCTGAAAAACGCGGTTCGCAAACGCGAACCCGCTTCTGTCGGCCTGATCGGCAATGCCTCCGAAGTCCTCCCGGAATTCGTGAGGCGCGGCATTTTGCCCGACTTGTTGACCGACCAGACGCCCGCTGACGACCCGCTCGCCTACATTCCCGACGCCCTCACCGTCGCTCAAGCCGTCGAACTGCGCGTACGCGATCCGCGCGGGTATCAAGAAAGAGCGTTGGATTCTATCGCTGCACAAGCCCGCGCCATGCTCGAACTCAAAAAGATGGGCGCCATCTTATTCGAATTTGGCAATGGACTCCGAGCGCAGGCTTTTGCCCGTGGAGTTTCCGACGCCTACGAAATTTCGGATTTCACTTCGGAGTATCTGCAGTCCGATATAGCCGAAGGCCGCGGGCTGTTAACCGTCATTGCGCTCTCCGGCGATCACGTCGATCTCACTCGCATTGACGATCTCGTTCCCGAGCTTTTTCCTGATAGTGAGCTGCGCGAATGGATAGCCATGGCGCGCAAGCATTCCTCGCCGGGCTTGCCCGCACGTAGTTTCTGGATTTCCCCAAGCGAGGCCATCAAGCTGGGCACGGCGATCAACGCCTTGGTCGCGCGCGGCGAAATCAAGGCGCCAGTCGCGATGAGCCGCTCGATTCGGCAGAACCGAGACAAAAGCTCGCTCCGCCCCCAACTGACACCCCAATCCGCCGACGCTGGCAAACCGTGGACCCATGCACTCGAGGATTCTCCGGAAGTGGCCGCGTTCCTCCGCGCCGCCTCGGGCGCGGCGTGGCTCTCCATTCAAGAAAAAGCTGGGCCAAACGAAGCCGAGCGAAGCTCGTCCTTCGCCGTCCTGGCCGACGGCAAACGCGGAGCAGCGCAAGCTATTGCGCGCCTCTTTGCAATTGGCCGCACCGATTTTCCGTTTTGACTTGCGTCACGCCGCGCTCATTCCTCGTGGCTAACTGCTTGCATATCGCGTACGATGGCACGGTGCAGGGCTGCAGTCCCGGGCCCCTTCCGGCTCAGTTATTCCAGAATCTCTGTGCCCTCAGTGCCTCTGTGAACTCTGTATAGATTTCCGGAAGTTTTGCAGGCGCAACGAGCACAGGGAAACCAAAACCAGCCATGAGGCGCTTGATCGAATGCGTTCCCAATTTTTCCGAGGGGCGCGATCACAAAAAGATCGAAGCGCTCCTCGCGGCCATGAGCGGAATCAAAGGTGCCCGGGTACTCGATCTGCATAGTGACCCGGACCACAATCGTTCCGTGGTTACTTTGGCGGGAGAACCGGAGCCGGTGTCCGAAGCAGTGCTCCACGGCGTCGGCAAGGCCGCGGAACTGATTGACCTGCGCCACCATCGCGGTGAACATCCGCGCATCGGCGCCACTGATGTTTTGCCGTTTGTGCCGCTTGAGGGCGTGACCATGGAAAATTGCGTCGCCCTGGCCCGGCAGGCCGGCCGGGAGATTTGGGCGCGCTACAAAGTCCCGGTCTATTTTTATGAAGAGGCCGCCTTGCGGCCCGAACGCAAAAGGCTGGAAAGCGTGCGCAGCGGAGAATTCGAATACTTGCGCGACGAGGTTCTGCGAAACGCGGATCGTACTCCCGATATCGGCGGCCCGCGCCTTCATCCGTCTGCGGGCGCGGTTGCCATCGGCGCGCGAAAATTCCTAATCGCCTATAACGTAAATCTGGATACGCCCGACGTTTCCGTGGCAAAAAGGATCGCTCGCACGATTCGCGCTTCGAATGGCGGCCTTCCGTACGTAAAGGCCATCGGCGTCGAGCTAAAGGATCGCAAAATCGCTCAGGTTTCCATGAATCTTACCGATTTCGAGCAGACCCCGATTCGCCGCGTCTTCGCAGCCGTGCGGCTCGAAGCCGAACGTAACGATTGCTCGATCCTGAGCAGCGAAATCGTCGGTTTGGTGCCGCGCAAAGCGCTCGGCCCGGACGACGGTGCGTATTTGCAGCTCGAAAATTTTGTGCCGGCGCAAAAGATCCTAGAATTTCGCTTGGAAACGAGGACTAACGAAGAAGCGCCCGACCGCATCTCATTACCCAGCATCGGATCATAAATTGGTGTATTGGTGTAGAAGAAGCGGCATTCGCACGCAAGCAAAAGGTGAACAAATGAACTATAGAAGAATTCTCGGAACGATGATTGTTGCGGCCGTCCTGGCCGGGTCGGTAGTAACGCGGGCTCACGCCAGCACGCTCGGCTCAGACGTGATCGGCATGTTTCCTCAGAACATTGGCGAATTCGCCTACGCCAATCTGAAGGAAGCGCGTTCTCTGAGCTGGTTCCCGCAACTGAAGCAACAAATGCTTCCTGCGCGTTTCAAGCAGTTCGAGCAATTCCTCACTGCCGCGGGCATCGATCCCAATTCACAGGTCGAAGAAGTCGCTTGGGCCACAGTAGGCGCGCCGCCGCAACCGGCCGCTCAAAATGCTCCCCCTAATGGCGCGAATGGCGCCAAGCAACAGACAGCGCCCGGGCCCGGCAGCGAGCAAGTCGTCGGCGTCGCGCTCGGCTCCTTCCGTCCCGAAACAGCCGAAGCCTATTTCACTGCGCAGAAGCTGCCAGTGGTAAAAGTGCGGAATTTCTCGCTTTACGCTTTCGGCGGTGGATCCGGTCCCGCGGACCTCTTTTTCTTCTTTCTCGATGCCAATACGGCGGCATTCGGCCAGCGCCAGCAACTCGAGCGCATCCTTGCCATCCGTGCGGGCGAAGAGCCAGGCCTGTCGACCGAGTCCAAGATGCTGCCGCTAATCAACGAAGCCAATGGCAGCGGCGTAGTATGGGCGGTGTTGAATTCAGCCTATGCGCAATTGGCCATGCAGCAATTGGCTCCGGAAGCGGGGCAATTTCCTCAGGCGCAGCAACTCGTTTCCCGCCTGCGCGCCCTGAGCATTCAGATCATTGCCGGTTCAGGCGTACAAGCCCGCTTTCAATCCGTCTGCGCCAGCCCTGACGATGCCAATACGTTTGCCGCGCTCTTGCAGGCCGGTCTGCTTTATAAGCGCTATCAGCTGGGCAATTCGAATCCGGATCTCGCTTCCCTGCTCGATTCCACTAGCATCACCCCGGCCGGAGATCGCCTCAACGTCCGGCTGACGCTCACCGATGATCAGATGCTCTCGCTGATCCGTCGCAATACCTTCGCCGTAACGATGTAGTTGCTGTTTATCTCAATCTTCGCTGGAGGCGCTTTTCGATTTTGACTTTGCGGCTTTGCGGGTTGGCTTCTCGCCGGGCTTCGCCGTGAGCCGATCCAGCGTGGGAATCAGTTCCGTCCCCGCTGCAGACTTGGCCACGAATCCGTGCGACCACATTTTCGTGATCTGCTTCGTTCCGGGAGTGTTGTGGATCGTCAAAAAGACGATTTTCGTCGCAGGTGAGACTCGCCGTATTTCGTAAGCCGCCTTGACGCCATTCAGTTCCGGCATATTGATGTCGAGAAGAATGATATCCGGTTTGAGCTCCATGACCTTCTCGATCGCCTCTTTGCCGTTTTTAGCCTCGCCGCAGACCTGGAAGGAATGCCAATCTAGAAGCGCTCGGATGGTCGTCCGCGCTACGGAGTTGTCGTCAGCGATGAGGATTCGAGCCGGCAATTGGCGCTCCGGGGCCCAACTTTGCCAGCTCGGAGGCGGGGGGGAGGCTCCGTGCCGGGCAGGCTATGCTGTTCAAACGCGTCTGTCTGTGCAATACGTGAGTGACTGTAGAAGGATTGCCAGGCGGGACTTTCTCGGGCGCCTACATGCGATCTGGAGTCAGCGCCCGTTCTTCGCCGAATTGGAGGTACTTCACGAGTGTGGTACGAATGCTCCCGCTGCGTGCGTCGTACTCGATCCGATCCACGGTGCGCATCAAGCGCACGCCGGTAAGGCGCTTATCCGAATCGCGCGCGCATTCAGCAATAAACGACTCCACCCCCACTGAAGGCTGCGCCTCGCCCTTATGTTCAACGCTGATCTGCAGCCGGTCGTCGAAATCCTCGATGGCTACGTCAAGTCCATCGCCATTTCCGTTTAGCAAAGGCAGAGTCTGGCGGCAGAGTTCCTCGAGCGCCGAGGTCAACAGAGTAGCACGCCGAGTTCTCCATTCCGACGCGCTCGGCAAAGTGCGCCACTGCGCCGCCCACGGCGGCGATCAGGCGATCGTCGCGGGAAAGATGCAGAATCGTGCGGCAGTGTTCACGCGTCACTGCGGCTCGCCAGTTTTACGTCACACGCTTCCATGCAGGCGGGACAGTAATACAGTCCGTCCGTGCCCAGCTTGACCTCGTCAAACCCCGCACAGATGCAGCAGTACTTATCGCACCGGCAGTCGCGCTCGGGTTTGTCGCATTGCGAACAGACAACGGTCTTCGTGGGGCTCATTAGCCAAAATATAAGCGACCCCGCCCCCAATCTCAAGCCGGATTTCCCTCGGCGAACCCTCTCTCACACGGGCCAAGCGGCTGTTTCTCGCCCCTTCCTTGACTCGCCTCTCCCGCAATGTTAGTTTGCATTTACCGCTGGAATCGGGACCGTTCGTGATCGAAGCGACCACTACGCAGCTTCGCAAAACCGCACTCAACTCCACGCATCGCCGCCTTGGCGCCAAAATGGTTAACTTTGGCGGCTGGGACATGCCCGTCGAGTATTCCGGAATCGTCAGCGAACATCTTGCCACGCGCGCCGCCGCCGGGCTTTTTGACGTCAGCCACATGGGCGAGATCGAAGTGTGCGGTCCGCAGGCCCTGGATTGGGTCCAATTCGTCAGTTGCAACGACGCCTCTAAGCTCGTCGATGGTCAGGCGCAATACTCCGGCCTGATGACTTCCGCGGGAACCTTCGTCGACGACCTGCTCGTCCACAAAATTTCCGACGGGCACTACTTCCTTTGCGTGAACGCCAGCAATCAGGATAAAGACTTCGAATACATCCGCGACGCCGGTCGGGGCCGCTTCAACGCGCAGGTCGAAAACGCCGGAGAGCGCTATTCGCAGTTGGCCATCCAGGGTCCCAGGGCTCTCGGAATTCTCGCCCGCTTCACGCGCCAGCCGATCGCGGCGCTGAAGTATTACCATTTCCTGCATGGCGAAGTAGACGGCGTGAGCGCACTGATCGCGCGGACCGGCTACACCGGCGAAGATGGCTTTGAGATTTACTTCGCGCCCGAACATTCCGACAAATTGTGGAATGCGCTGCTCGACGCCGGCAAATCGGAGGGGCTTCTGCCCTGCGGCCTGGGCGCCCGCAATACGCTCCGATTGGAAGCCGGCATGTGCCTCTACGGCCACGAAATTGACGACACGACCACGGTCTGGGAAGCTAATCTAGGCTGGATTTGCAAGTTGGGCAAAGGCGATTTCCTTGGGCGTAGCGCCTTACAGGCCCAAAAGGAGAGCGGAATCCGCCGCATCCTTGCCGGCTTCGAGATGCAGGATCGCCTGATTGCTCGCGATGGCTATCCTGTGCTCATCGTCGGCGGCCAAACGATCGGCCGCGTAACCAGCGGATCGCCCGCTCCGTTTCTGAAAAAGAATATCGGCATGGCCTACGTGCCTGTAGAATCGAGCGCTCCGGGAACCCAGATCCGCATCGGCATTCGGTCCCAGGAGGCGCCGGCCAAGATCGTGCCGCTTCCGTTCTATAAGCGGCCGCGTTAGCGCGGCGCCAGGAAGTTTCAGTACAACAGGGAGAAAAGATGTCCTATCCCAGCGACTACCGTTACACGCCGGAACACGAGTGGGTGCGCCTCGAAGGCAATCTCGCCACGGTCGGCATCACCGACTACGCCCAGCATGAGCTTGGCGACGTTGTTTACGTCGACTTGCCCAAAGTGGGCGCGAAGCTCAATGCCGGAGAGTCCTTCGGCACGGTGGAGTCGGTCAAGGCCGTCAGCGATATCTACGCGCCGGTTTCCGGTGAGGTCGCCGAAGTGAATTCGGGGCTGGCCGAAACGCCTGAAACGATCAACAAAGACCCGCACGGCAAAGCCTGGCTAATCAAGCTCAAGCTGGCCAATTCTTCAGAGGTTTCCAAGCTCATGGATGCCACGGCCTACGAAGCTTTCCTCGCCGGCAAACAGAAGGAAGCCTCGGCCTAATGCGTTATCTTCCGAAGAGCCCCTCCGAGCGCCGCCAGATGCTCGAAGCCATTGGCGTGCGTTCCATCGATGAATTGTTCGCCTCGATTCCGGAAGCGCTGCGCCTCAAGCGGCCGCTCAATTTGCCCGGCCCGCTCTCTGAAGCCGAGCTGATTCAGTATTTCCGCGAGCGCGCCGCCGAAAATTCCCTGGGCTACACCAGTTTTCTGGGCGCCGGCGTCTATAACCACCTGCGCTCCGTGGTAACGGATACGATCCTGCTGCGCGGCGAATTCCTCACTTCGTATACGCCCTACCAGGCCGAGATTAGCCAGGGCACGCTGCAAGCCATCTTCGAATTTCAAACGCTGATCGCCGAGCTTACCGGCCAGGAAGTCGCCAACGCTTCCATGTGGGACGGCTCGACCGCAACCACCGAAGCCGTGCTCATGGCTGAACGCCTTACGCGCCGTCGCCGCGTGCTCGTGGCCCGCTCCCTGCATCCCGAATACCGCCAGGTTCTGGCGACGTACGCGCGAAATATCGATCTGCAAATCGACGAAATCGGCTACACGCCTTCCGGCCAAATCGATCTTGCCGCCCTCAGCGGGTCGATGAACAACGAAATCGGCGCCGTGCTCGTGCAGTCGCCAAACTTCTTTGGCGTACTCGAGCCAGTCCCGCGCATCGCGCAGATCGCGCGCGGCTCGGAAGCGCTCACCATCGTCTCCATTGCCGAAGGCGTCTCGCTCGGTGCTGTCCGCCCGCCCGCCGAAGCCGACATCGTCGCGCTCGAAACGCAAAGCTTCGGAATCCCTCCGAGCTTTGGCGGTCCGTATGCCGGCGTCATCGCCACGCGCGAGAAAGACATCCGCCAATTGCCCGGCCGCCTTGCCGGCCAAACGACTGACGCACAAGGGCGCCGCGGCTTTTGCCTCACGCTAGCCACGCGCGAACAGCACATCCGCCGCGAACGCGCCACTTCGAACATTTGCACCAATCAGGCGCTCTATGCTCTTGCGGCCACGGTTCACCTTTGCTTGCTCGGCAAGCAAGGCCTGCGCGAAATGGCCGAGCAGAATATTGCTAAAGCGCAGTTTGCCCTGGCCGAACTGGAAAAGCTGCCCGGCGTTCGCCGAGTCTTCAACGGGCCGGTCTTCAACGAATTTGTCCTGCAGTTCCCGCGCTCCGTGCGCATGATCAACTCGCAATTGCTGCGCGACAAAATCATCGGGCCGCTGGCTTTGGGCGCCCACTATTCCGAGCTCACGAAATGCGGTTTGGTCTGCGTTACCGAAACCACGCGGCGCGAAGAGATCGAACGGCTCGCCGAAGCCGTTCGCGAAACTCTCGCCGTCCCCGTATGAGAGAGGAGGTGGCCCCGTGAAATCGTTAGGAGCACGCTATCTCCGGCATTTGTCATCCCGAGCGGAGTCCCGCGGCCTTTGGCATGAGGGCGCAAAGCCCGGGCGCGGGACGCAGTCGAGGGATCTGCTGTTCTCTTGCGGTGCCACTCTCTTTGTCATTCTGAGCGGAGCGTCCCGAGCGTTTTGCTTTCGGAAATCGCGCCTTTACGATTTCCGTCGGGACGCGCAGTCGAAGAATCCCTCTTGGATTTGACTTGTGACCGAGGATTACAAATGGGCAAATCCATGTGTTTTTTGAGGAACCCAATTGCCCGATAAAATCAAGAAAGCCGGACGCCACGTCAGCCAGAACGAAGGCCTGATCTTCGAAAAATCAGCGCCCGGCAAGCGCGGCTTCGAACTTCCGCCCTCCGACGTGCCTGCCGTCGACGTGCAAGCTGCGCTGGGAGCCGATTACGCGCGCCGCGATATCGAGGGCTTCCCCGAAGTCAGCGAAATCGAAGTCGTCCGCCACTTCACGCGGCTTTCCACCTGGAATTACGCCATCGATCTGGGTATGTACCCGCTGGGTTCCTGCACCATGAAATACAATCCGCGCGTCAACGAGCACATCGCGCGCCTCGAAGGCATCGCCACCGAGCATCCGTATCAGCCGCACCAACTCTCTCTGGGCTGCCTCAAAATTCTCGCCATTCTGCAAAAATGCCTGCTCGAAATCACCGGCATGGACGCCGCCACGCTGCAGCCCGCGGCCGGCGCGCAAGGCGAATTGACCGGCCTGCTGCTGATCCGCGCTTACCTCGAAAGCCGCGGCGACGCGCGCAAGAAAGTTCTGATCCCGGATTCGGCTCATGGAACAAATCCCGCCACGGCCGTCATCGCGGGTTACGAAGTCGAAAACATCCGCTCCGACGCGCGCGGCCAGATCGACGTCGCTCAATTGCGAAATATCGTCAACGAAGACGTCGCCGCCTTGATGGTCACCAATCCGTCTACGTTGGGCGTCTTCGAGCAGCGCATCGCGGAGGTCGCTGAAATCCTGCACGCCCGCGGCGCCCAGCTTTATATGGACGGCGCCAATATGAACGCGCTCGCCGGCGTCGCCCAGCCGGGACGCTTTGGCGTCGACGTCATGCACCTGAACTTGCACAAAACGTTCTCTACTCCGCACGGCGGCGGCGGCCCCGGCGCCGGGCCTGTGCTGGTGAAAAGCCATCTCGAGCCCTTCCTGCCCGTTCCCGTGCTCTCGGAGAAAGACAGCCGCATTACGCTCGAACCGGTTCGGCAGCAATCCATCGGCCGCGTGCGCGCTTTTGGAGGAAATTTCGGCGTGTTGGTGCGGGCGCTGGCCTACATTCTCGCCTACGGCCCCGGCATCCGTCAGGCCACCGAAGACGCCGTGCTGAACGCGAACTACATCCGCAAAAATCTCGAAGGCGTTTTCGATCTACCCTACGAGTCGCCTTCCATGCATGAAGTCGTCTTCAGCGACAGCCGCCAGAAAAAGCATGGCGTAAACACCATGGACATCGCCAAGCGGCTCATCGACTACGGCTTCCATCCTTATACGACCGCGTTTCCGCTCATCGTTCCCGGCGCCATGATGATCGAGCCGACTGAGTCCGAGTCCAAGGAAGAATGCGATCTCTTCATCGACGCCATGAAGTCGATCGCCGAAGAAGCTGCCACTCAGCCGGATTTAGTGAAGACCGCGCCGCACTCCACACGCGTCGGCCGTCTCGACGAAGTCACCGCAGCCCGCAAGCCCATCCTCCGCTGGAAGCCCAAATCCTCCGCCGAATCCGCCGGCGGACTACCGCGTAGGTTTTTGTAGGGTGCGCTCACGCAGTCTGTAAACGGCCCTGGGGCTTTGTCTTTTTGTAGGAACGGTGGGGATTTCCTTCTCCCGCACGCCCAACGCCCCGAGGCGCCCCTTGGTGTAGCCCAGCCTTTGCGTCCGCACCGCTCGCGCGCTAAAAGACGGCGCAAAGGCGGGGGTTTCTATTCGCTCTCTCCGCTGTACCCCTCCGCTGAGTCGAAAGAGGCGCATACTAATCGGTGCCAGGAGTCCCTTTCAGGGACGACACGGATTAGCCCAGTGCGGAAGCACTGGGATCCCGTCATCGCAGAGAGGGAAAAGCCCCGTCAGGGGCGACACAAAGCCTAATGAATGCGGTTTGCCCTAGCTTGAGGTTGGGCAGACCTACTTGCCCGCGCGCTTGGGCGGCTTCGGCAGCTTCATTATGTAAATCTTGATGCTGCGGAAATCGTCGGAATCGCTCCGGTAATTCGGCTCAGGCCCGCCCAACTTGTCTACTTCCTCGTCGATCCGCCCGATTCGATTTACTGGATTCGGATGATCGGAGAAAAACTGCGCCGGCTCCTTCCCTTTTGACTCCGCCTCGATTTTTTCGAAAAACTGTGCCAGCGCGCGCGGATCATAGCCGGAATCGTAGAGAATCTGCGTCCCCAAGACGTCCGCTTGCATCTCATCGTCGCGCGAATATTTGAGAATAATCGAATTGAGCGTGAATCCCGCACCCACCTGCCCGATCAGCCCGCCCAGGCCTCCTGCGGCCCCAAGCAACCCCAACGGAATTCGCCACGCCTCGGCTTTGCTCACCTGATTCGTCCCATGCCGCAACGCAACATGCGAAGTCTCGTGCGCCATCACTCCGGCAAGTTGCGCCTCGTCGTCGGCCGCTTCGATCACGCCGCGATTGATGTAGATGAATCCGCCGGGCAGCGCAAATGCATTGATGTTCTCATCGTTTATACAGAGATATTGGTAAGGAAATTTATAGCCAGGCGCGTACGAAGCCAATCTCTTACCCAGGGCGTCGAGATAATCGTCCACACGTGGGTCGTTCAGTAACAGAACTTGCCGGCCAATTCTCGCAGAAGCTTGCTGCCCAATTTGGATGTCTTGTTCCGGCGTAAATAGATTCCATCCGGGCTTGGCCGGGGTTCGCGCGTCCGCCCAGCAGATTTGCGCCAGCGCGATGACCATCGCGAAAACGAACCCGAGCGCGATACGGCGGAGAGCGATGTCGTGCTGGCGGGAAGAATCGTTCCTGGAAAGCGCGGCTCGGCTGATCCTGCGCATGCGTCTACTTTAGCGCTAATGGCGCCCGCAGCCCAAACCGCGAGCAGATTTTGGTTTAAGCCCGTCTTACGAGAGGGCCTTAAAGAAGGAATTATAGGCCTTGTCTTACGACTCGTTCTTCCGTCTGCTCGCCGGTGCCGGCAATGGCGAAAGCGGCACGGTGATCGGAGCCTTGGCTTCGCGAGCCGCGATCGCAGGCGGCCCCTCCGCCGGCTTGCCGCCGGTTGCCTTCGCTGACTGTGCCGCCGCGGCCGCAGCCGCCGCAGGAGGAGCGACCGGCAGGACCGCACCTTCGCCTTCTTTCTCGAATACGAGCCTTTGCTCGCGCTCATCCCAGTCGATGCACAGCAGGTCGCCCAGATGGACCTGACTCGTAGCCAGCAGGTTCGCCAGTGGATAGACAATGTTCCGTTCAATCGCCCGCTTCAGATGCCGCGCGCCATATTTCAAGTCCGTGCCTTCCCGCAGCAGGAAATTGCGTGCCGCCGGAGTCACACGGAAAAGGAACTGCCCCTTCGCCGTGTCCAGAACGCGCCGCTGTACCATCGAAAGCTCGATTTCCAGAATCTGCTCAAGCTGCACTGGCCGCAGCGGATGGAACACGACCACTTTGTCGAGCCGGTTCATGAACTCCGGCGAAAACTTCCGCCGCGCCGCCTCCTGCGCTGTGCGGGTAACTTTGCCGTCCAGCGTGTCGGCCGGCTTGTCGACGGGCTGCACAAACCCCATGCCCCCGCTCATCAATTCGGTAATCTCCCCCCCTCCCAGATTCGAGGTCAGGAAAATCACCACCTGCGAAAGGTCCACACGCCGGTTGTCGCCGAGCGTGAGGGTGGCTTTGTCCAGCATGCCGAGCAGTAGTTGCCAGAGCGAATCCGACGCTTTTTCGATCTCGTCGAAAAGCAAAAAGCTCAGCTTCAATTGTTCGGTGTGAAATTTCGACAGCTCTTCCTGCGTAATCAGCGGATGCGTCTCGCGGTGCCCCAGATAGCCTGGCGGTGAGCCGATCAACTTCGCGATTTCGTGGGAATGCTGGAATTCCGCGCAGTCCACCTTGATCACCGCGCGTGGGTCGCCGAAAAGAATCTCCGCGGCAGCCTCTACGATGCGAGTCTTGCCCGACCCGGTCGGCCCCAGAAACAGCAAATTCCCCACCGGACGCCCGTTCGGGCACATTCCCGCGCAAAAGACCTGGTACAGGTCCACGAGGGCGCGGATGCCCTCTTCCTGCCCCACGATCTTCTCGCGGAGAGAGTTCTCGAATTCCTGAGATTCAATGCTTCTCAGACTCGGATCCAAAGACCGACGCTGCTGGCTGGCGCGCATGGCTTTGTGCCTCCTGACCACTTACCGAAAATTCCGCTCCGCCATCACCGCCCGATGTGGCGCCCGATCGAACTGGTCGAGCTTCACACCCACCGTCGAATGTAAAAGACGAAGTTGTGTGACCAGTTCCTGCCCGGTTGCTGGCGCTTCAGAGACGTCTAACAGCGGAGGAAAAAGATCGGCTAAGTCCAGATTGAGGGTACGAAGCGTGCCGATTAGCTTACGGACGTACGCGGACTTTGAGTCGAACAACTCCACGCGAGTATTCATCTGCTCGCGCAGCTCTGTCCAATTCACGTCCACGAAGGGATAGGTGCGGTTGACCTGGCGCACTACGTCATCGGTGATTCTAGGACGCTCGCCCAGCCGCGCAAGGTGAAGTTGCTTCACCTTGCCACGCTGGCGCACGTTGTGCACCAGGTAATAGGCGTTGCCTTTGCGCCGTACGAAAGCCATGCTGCCCCTCAAAACCCCCCAATCATTACTTGTAGTGTAAGAAGCATCCACTACACCGTCAAGTTCGATGCTGCGAAATTGGGCGCTGTTGCCTCTTATCGGTTACTCCCCGAGTCAGTTACTGACTCTTGCGTATGCTGCCTCCGAGTTTGCGGGATGAGTCTACGCACGTTCGCCCCACGCTCACGTTTTCTTTTATCGATCATTGTCATCGAATTTTTTGATCGGCTTTCTTCTCGCTCCGATCCCGCGGTGCGCCACACTCTTGCCCCGAGCTAGCGCGGGTGCCGCACCCTTTTGCCCTGAGCTACTGAAGGGTTGTTTTTAAGGGTGCGGTTTTTCTTTCGTGTCCGGTGCCCCACGGTTGCGCCTGATACTTTTCGAGCCAAACCCCAGGTTTTACCGCCTTTATGCGGTGTCATTCTGAGCGCAGTGGCCGAGTACAATTTCTTCGGACCGCTTTTCGGTCCGCTCGGCCACTCAGTCGAAGAATCTCTCATTGCCCGCCCTCGCAGGGATTCCCGCTGTTTGTCATTCCGAGGTGATCGTCGGGCGCGCCCTTTGCGCTCGATTCTTTCCGAGATCGCCGAGAAATCCCTCATGGTCGTAAGGCCTCATGACCAACACAAACTCAGTCAATCGATCGATGTGGAAGAACTGGAACCTGGACTTGGGAGGAGTGGGGCCCTTCTTACCCTGGTTACTTAGATGCAACTACTATGACTTGTTTTGCCTATTGCGTTTCCTAAACTCCCAAAACTCGCGACTCGCTTCCTGGAGCTTATTCGCAACATGCGACCATCTCATTATAGCGATACGGTGCCCCATCCTTGTGCATTTGCCGCGTGCGCTCGGGTGTTCACTCGGGGGCTTGTGAATTTGCTTTGTGGGTCGCGGCTAAAGCCGCGACCCACAAAGCCCGAAAGCGCGGCGAGCACTAGCGGGCGGAGGCGACGGGGGAGCCGACGGCAATTGGCGTGAGCCAGTTGTGGCGGTCAGGTTTCGCGCCGGACAGAATGGCGAAAAACTCTTCCTGGAGGCTCTTGGTGATGGGGCCGCAGCGTCCGGCGCCGACGGTGATGCGGTCGATCGAGCGCAGCGGCGTGACTTCGGCGGCAGTGCCGGTGAAGAAGACCTCGTCGGCGATGTAGAGCATCTCGCGCGGAATCATCTCTTCGGAGACGCGAATGCGGAGATCTTCGCAGAGCGTCATGATGCTGCTGCGGGTGATGCCGGGCAGGACGCTTGAAGCGAGGGGAGGCGTATACACGACGCCGTCGCGAACAATGAAGATATTTTCTCCGGAACCTTCGCTGACGTAGCCATTGGTGTCGAGAGCGATGCCTTCGGCATAGCCATTGGCGAGCGCTTCCATGCGAATGAGCTGCGAATTCATGTAATTCGCGCCGGCTTTGGCCATGGATGGGAGCGTATTAGGTGCGAGACGCGCCCAGGAGCTGATGCAGACGTCCACGCCTTGCTCAAGCGCTTCGGCGCCAAGATAGGCGCCCCATTCCCAACAGGCCAGGTAAACCTCGATGGGGCAGGGGAGCGGATTCACGTTGACGTCGCCATAGCCGCGGATGACCAGTGGGCGGATGTAGCAGGAGTTCAGGTGATTTTCGCGAACCAGATCGCCTGCGGCGGAGCACAACTGCTCGACTGTGTACGGATTCTTCATGCGGTAAATGTGGCCGGAGTGCAGCAGGCGCTGCATGTGTTCGCGCAGGCGGAAGGCGGCCGGGCCGGCTTTCGTTTCGTAGCAGCGGATGCCCTCAAAAACCGAAGAGCCGTAGCTCACCACGTGGGAGAGCACGTGAATTTGCGCTTCGTCCCAGGGGATCATTTTGCCGTTGTGCCAGATCCAATCGGTTTTCTTGAGTGCCATTGGTGTCGCTCCTGGTGGAAATTATAGCATGGGCGCTTCGGGGGCCTTTGACGCGAAGAAGCATGCGCAGGTTGGATGCGCGGGCCAAATTGGACGGGCAGAGGCGCTCAACGGGCCAGGTGTAAGCAGGGGAATTTGGGATTAGGAGAGATTCCTCGCCCGCGTAGAAATACGTCGCCGCCACTCGCGGCGAGGGCGGGTTCGGAATGACAGGTTGTCCTACCGAGGGTTGGTGAGTGGCGCGGGACGCTCGGCAGGACCCGGAGAAGGGCGCTCGGCGGGCGTGTTGCGCTCGATGGAAAGGAAATCGCTGCGGGCGGCGGAGCGCACGGTGCCGTGCGCGGTTTCCCAAAGGCCGAGCAACAAGAAGGGAACGATGGTTGCCGCAGCCAAGAGTTTGGCTCTGGAGCCGACCTTGGCTTCCGGTTCCCAGCGGAAAAGCTGCTGGCTGAGGAAGAAGGCCATGGCCGCGCTAACGGCGAGCGCGGTGATCTCCGCTCCGATGTGGGTGATGCCAACGCGGGCGACCATGACGCGTTCGAGGCCGGTGACGAGATAGGTGGCCGGCAGGAAGAGCGCCAAGCGTTGGAGCCAGATCGGCAGGATGGGCAGTGGCAGCGTGGCCCCGGAAAGCAATAAGAAAGCCGACCACACGAGTTGGTTAATGACCTGAGTTTCCTGAGCGCTGTTCGTGACGCTAGCAACAATCAAGCCCAGGGCCGCGAAAGTCACAACTCCCACGGAGACCAAAAGGAAGGCGCCTCCCAGGTTTCCCCACTGGTTCATGTGGAAGACCCTGCGGGCCAGCAGGAACTCAACGGACACGATCGGCAGCGTCAAGATGTAGTTCGAAAGAATGCTCGAGGCCAGCATGGCTCCGGGGCCGACCGGCGCGACGCGAAAGCGGCGCAAGATTCCCTGTTCGCGGAAAGTCACAAGCTGGATACTCAGGCCCTGGAAACTGCCCATCACGGTTATGGCCAGCACCGAGGAGAGCGCGTACGGAATGGCGGCAGGCGCGTAGCGCGAAAAGTAGGCAAGGACGGGGACCAGAATAATCAGAGGAAAAATAAAACCAAAGAAGATGAAGGCGCGGTTGCGCATCGCCAGGCGCATGCGAACTTTCGTGAGTGTCCAGGCGTTTCTCAATCGCGGAGGCTCCTGCCGGTAAGTTCGAGGAAAACGTCTTCGAGGGAAGGCGCGGCAATATCGAGGCTGGAGAGCTCGTTGCCGTTCGCTTCGAGATATTTGACCAGCGAAACGATGGTTTGCGGGACGCGCGTGGAGTGAACCACATAAACGCCGTCGGAGGCTCGGCAATCGGCGACGCCTTCGAGTTGCTTGAGGGCGGCATCGGATTCGGGGCGTGCCAGGCGCAGTTCAATACGCGTGGTACCGGCCGAACGCTGCTTGAGCTCGCGTGGCGTGCCCTGAGCGATGACGCGGCCCTGATCCACGACGGCGACGCGATCGCAGAGCTTTTCGGCTTCTTCGATGTAATGCGTGGTCAGTAAGATCGTTTTCCGCTCCTTCTTCAGCTCTTCAATGATGGTGTAGATTTCGCGGCGGACTTGAGGGTCGAGGCCGGCGGTGGGCTCGTCGAGGAAGAGCACGCGAGGCTCATTGACGAGCGACATTGCCAAGGCGAGGCGCTGTTTTTGGCCGCCGGATAGCTGCGAGTAAAAGGTGTTGCGCTTTTCCTCCAGGCCAAACCGCTTGAGCAGGGCGGCGGGATCGCGGCGGCGTTTGTAAAAGCTGGCGAACATGGATATGGCTTCGCCGACGCGGAGCTTATCGGGCAGGGCGGTGGCCTGCAGGACGGCTCCGATTTCCTGCTTGAAGGTGTCGCCTGGAGTCTGCGGGTCAAGGCCACAGACGCTGACGATGCCTCCGTCGGGGGGACGAAGGCCTTCCAGGATTTCGACGGTGCTCGTTTTGCCCGGCGCCGTTGGGGCCTAGCAGGCCGAAGACTTCGCCCTCCTGGACTTCGAAGCTGACGCCGCGGAGGGCTTGGACCGGGCCGTAGTGTTTCGTGAGGTTGTGAACCTCTATGATAGGGGCGCTCACTGTGTAAATGGGTATCTATAGCACATTTTGAAGAAGGGTGACGGCAGGAGGGAATTCCAGAAGCAATTTGGGCGAGTGACGGCGAATTGACAACCGCGGGCGAGAGCCCAGTTCTAACGTTCGGGTCCGACGTTCCTTCGGCGACGTGGTTTGGCCCGGCGGGGCCTGGATTTGCGGAGGCGGGCCGTTGGCGTTTTGACGCTGAACGGGGAGGTGCCCAAGCGTGCTCGGCGGCGACGCGGCGTTCGACGATGCGGGCGCCTTCGGATTCGAGGAGACGGCGCTGGAGGCCGGCGAAGGGCTCGCGGATGACGATACGTCCTCCGGCGGCAACCACGCGGTGCCAGGGGATCGCTTGGCCGCGCGGGCAGGCAGCCATGGCTCGGCCAGCGGCGCGAGCGCCGCCGGGAAGCCGCACCGCCCGAGCCAACTCGCCATATGTGGTGACGCGGCCCTTAGGGATGCGTTTAACGAGGGCATAGAGTCGCTTCCAGGCGGCGTCCATGTTGGTAAAGATAGCCTCAATGTGCGTGAGTTGCCAGACACCAAGGCCTCTGGCTTTGCGCGGAAGAATTTCAGGGCCTAAAAGAGTCTGTGTGAGAACTCCAGTTGACGCGTCTCTTATACTGCACGAGGGAGGAGACGCGATGGCGAAATTTTTGGATTACAACCCGGACCAGGCCTATTTGCTGCCGCCGAGCGTGCGGGATGTGTTGGGTTCGGGCCATCTGTGCTTTTTTGTGCGACGAGTGGTGGCCAAACTCAACTTGGACGCCTTCCGAAACGAGTACGGAGAAGAAGGCGGACCGGCCTACGCGCCGGAGATGTTGGTTTCGGTTTGGCTGTACGCTTACGCGCTGGGGTTGACCAGTTCGCGCCGGTTGGAACAGCGCCTTCGCGAGGATTTGGCGTTCCGTTATTTGGCCGGCGGGGCGGCGCCGGATTACTGGACGCTGAACGCGTTTCGGCGGCGCCACGCCAAGGGGCTGAACGATTTGTTCACGCGCGTGGTGGAGCTGGCGCGGGCCAGCGGACTGGGTAAGTTGGGACACGTGGCGATCGATTCGACACGCATTGCGGCGAACGCTTCGCGGAATCGCATCGACACCGAGCAGGCGCTGCGGAACGCGCGGGCGCGCATTCGGCGGGAGATTCGCCGCTGGCAGAAGCAGTGCGATGCGGACGATCCGAACGAAGGCGCCGGCAGCGAAGTGGGCAGCGAAGCGCTCCGGCGACTGGAACAGCAACTGGAACGGATTCCGGAGCGTCTGGAGCGGCTGCACAAATCGGGCCTGAAGAGGGTTTCGCGGACCGATCCGGACAGCCGCTTTCTGCGGGAGCGGGGCCGGTTCACGCTGGGCTATACGGCGACGCTGGCAGTCAGCGAGGATCATCTGATCGTGGCGCAACAGGTGACGCAGGACACCAACGATAACGAGGCGTTGCTGCCGATGGTGGATCGGGTGGAACAACAGTGCGGAGAGAAACCGCAACGAGCCAGTGCCGACAGTGGATTCTTCTCGTTGGAGAATTTGAAGGCGCTGGAGGAGCGCCAGATCGACGGCTATGTGCCGGACTCGAACCTGGCGCGCTGGTTGAATCGAGGCGGACGGCTGCGGCAGAAGGCCCGTAATCCGGCGCATCACAGAATGCGGCGGAAATTGCGTGCTGCGGCCGGCCGAAGAATTTATCAGCGACGAAAAGCGCTGGTGGAACCGGTGATCGGAGTGCTGAAACAACAAAGAGGGCTGCGGCGGTTCGCTCGGCGCGGGTTGTCGCAAGTGGCGGTCGAGCTGGCGCTGGCGGCCACTGCCTTCAACTTGACGAGGATCTGGCGGGCTCGCTAGTCGCCCGGCCATCGTCAACTTAGAGAAAGAAGCAGAGATCCGATATCTCATGACTCAATTCGTAATCTAAATCTCGGGGTGCAGAGTCTTCACACAGACTCTAAAAGCCCCGTGACTGCTCAGATTTTATTGTCGGAGCTAAAGCTCCGACCCCTAGCGCGGTGATGCGAAGAGATACGAAGCGAGGGCCTCAGGTCTCCGGACGATGAAGCCGCCCGGCGACCTGAGCTACAGAAGCTAAAGCCCGACAAGGGTGTACCTCGTAATGTTGGAGTTGAAGCTCCGACCCCTCAAGAACGGCTTGCTGGGCCCAAGGCAGCTCACGCCGCTGGACATCCCTAACTTGATTTGGGCACGGGCGCAGGCTAAAGGCCCCACCCTTTCCTACCACCCCAATCCACGCAAAATCGGCATGTCTTGGGGACCCGGTCGCGAAAAGGGTGGGCTACAGACCGCTGTTATTCCGATCTAGTAAAAAGCTGTAGGGACGACTGGGCTACAATGGCCCGCTAGCAAATCGATAGAGGGGGAATAATGGTTCATTTTTTCGGGATCTCCATCAGCTCTTCTCTGCTGGGGTGGATCATCATCGGGCTGCTGGCGGGATGGATCGCGGGCGAAGTCAGCCGGGGAGCAGGCTTCGGGTGCCTGGGGAACCTGGCGATCGGGATGGTAGGGTCGATTCTGGGCGGCTGGATTTTTTCGAAATTGGGGATCTTTGGCGGTGGGTTTATATACAGCCTGGCGGCGGCGACTGTGGGAGCGGTGGTGCTGGTGTTGATTGCGCGTCTGTTTACCGCCGGGAAAAGCGCATTAGGGGAGTGAGCGCAGGTAGTCCACGACATTCCAGATCTGCTCATTCGTTTCCGTTCCAAAAAATCCTGGCATTCCGGTGAATCGGACGCCATCGCGAACGATCGAAAACAATTCCCGATCGGAATAGGTTTGCAGGATGGACGAATCAAGCGCTACGGTGCGCGGAAGCATCCCTCGGCCGACGGGAGTAGGCCCCGTTTCATCGGAACCGTGGCAACTGGCGCAATCCATATCGTAGAGATTTTTGCCGGCCGCGATACTCATGCTGGTTTGACGGTCGGGCGGCGGAGGCGGGATTTCTTCGCGAGCGGCGCGCCTTCGGATGACCGCGCGCGTCAGTTTTGTGCGCAGATATTCGCCAGTATGGCCGGGCTGCTGGATGGCGCTCAGGTCAACGCGCGACGACAGCACGTAAAGTCCGGCGATGGCGAAAATTAGTGCGCCCATGGCCACCAGAAGCCCCCATCGCATCCAGAACTCTCCCGAGGTCGCGCCGGCTTGCGGTTCAACTCCGGCTGTAAAGATTGTAATAGAAGCCGCGGCGCACAAAGGTAATCGTCTTTTTTGCGCCGGCCTATTCTCCCAAGCGACAGCGCAGCCGGCGACCTGTTTTGGTTACAATGGCGGTCGCAATGGCGAATGATGCGGGAAAAAACGGGCTCGCGGGGCTGCGCATTTTGTGCCTGGAAAGCCGGCGCGGGCAGGAGATGGCCAAGCTGATCTCGAATTATGGCGGCGAAGCGATTGTTGCGCCGTCGATGCAGGAGGTCACGCTGAAAGACAATCCTGAGGCGCTGAACTTCGCGCGGAAATTGACCGAGGGCGGATTCGACATGGTCATTTTCCTGACGGGCGTGGGGACCCGAGCGCTGGTGCGCCTGGTAGAGGCGAACGATTTGCGGCAGAAGTTTGTGGAGGCGCTGAAGCGCGTGAAGGTGGTGGCGCGCGGGCCGAAGCCCGTGGCGGCGCTGGCGGAACTGGGAGTGCCGGTTACGGTAGCCGTGCCGGAGCCGAATACGTGGCGAGAGGTGCTGGGCGCGCTGGATGCGCGAGCGGCTTCCATGTCGCTGAAAGACAGCCGAGTGGCGGTTCAGGAGTATGGCGCGACGAATCCGGAGCTGCTGGACGGACTAAAGCAGCGCGGCGCGAGCGTGACGCGCGTGCCGGTTTACGAATGGGCGCTGCCGGCGGATACGGGTCCGCTGCGAAACAGCGTGCAAGCCATCGTGAATGGGCGTATCGATATGGCGTTTTTCACCACGTCGGTACAGGTGCAGCATCTTTTGCGGATCGCTGCGGAGATGCGGGTGGAAGATCGGCTGCGGCAAGCGTTTGGGCGCATCGTGGTGGGGTCGATCGGGCCGATGACGTCGGACGCGCTCCGGCAGAATGGTTTGCCGGTGGATTTTGAGCCGGAGCATCCGAAGATGGGATTTTTGGTAGCCGAGGCGGCGAAGCGGGGACGCGAATTGGTGGAGCAGAAGCGTCGATAAGGATGACGACAAAAACTTTAGCGTGGACTTTATTGTGCGGCGAAGCTCACGTTTTTGGCAGCTTTCGCGGCGGCTGGTGCTAACGCACGAGGGTCGGATAGAGCTTTGTGGCGATGGCGGCGAGGATCACAAAAATCAAACCGATGATGGCGAAATCGACGCCCACGCTGTGCGTGCTTTGGCTGGGTCCGATCATCAAGGTGCGCAGCGCATCGACGAGGTATGTCAGCGGATTGAGATAAGCGACCACTTGCAGCCAGTGGGGCATGATGGAAATGGGATAGATGGCATTGCTGGCAAAAAATAGGGGCATGGTCATCAATTGCCCCACGCCCATGAAGCGTTCGCGCGATTTCACCAGGCAGGCGACGATAAAAGACAAAGTCGCAAAGATCGCCGAACCGAGCGCAGCGCCTACAAAAACCCCCGCGATCGATAACGGCGTCCAGCGAATCTGGATGTGCAGCAAAAAGGCGACCACATAAATAATGGTTGCTTGTATCGCGCCGCGAAATCCCGCGGAAACAGCTTTGCCATAGACCAACGCGGAACGCAGCGCGGGGCTCACCAATAGCTTGTGCACGATCCCCAGATCGCGTTCCCAGATTACGGCGATGCCGTAAAAAATGGCTACAAAGAGCACGCTCTGAGCCAGGATGCCCGGCGTCATGAATGAGAGATAGCTGACGTTGCCGGTAGGAATGGCGCGCACGCGGCTGAACACGTTTCCAAAGACCACGATCCACAGCACGGGCTGGACCGCGCGAGCCAGAACTTCCGTGGGATCGCGGATCAGTTTTTTCAGCTCGATTTCGGCGATGGCCGCCGTCTGCTGGAAGAACGCGTAGACGAGAGATGGCTCAGCCGAGACGGCTAACTGTACGCCGGGTCGCGCGGACGTCACGGTAATTTCCCTCCTCCTGGATGATACCCCCGCTGAAATGAACGAAAACGTCGTCGAGGGTTGCACCCGGTCCAACAGCGGCTTTCAAATCCGCGGGCGTTCCGATAGCGGCCACTTTGCCGAGGTGCATGATGGCAATGTGATCGCAAAGTTCGTCGGCTTCGTCCATGCCGTGAGTGGTGATCAGGACGGTCATCCGAAAATTACGGCGCAGCTCGAGCAGACGTTCCCATACGTTACGGCGCGCCACGGGATCGAGGCCGATCGTGGGCTCATCGAGAAACAAGACAGTTGGTCGATGCAGCATGGCCTGCGCGATTTCCAAGCGGCGAATCATCCCGCCGGAATAGGTCTTCACAAGCTTGCGGCCGAAATCGGCCAAGGCCATGAACTGCAGGGCGTCTTCAATGCGGCTCTTGCGCTCGGCGCGCGGAATGCCGTAGAGCTTGGCGGAAAGGTTCAAATTTTCCCAGCCGGTGAGCCCTCCATCGGCGGAAAGGGCCTGGGGCACGTAGCCAATGCTTCTGCGGACCTTTGCGGGAGCCTTGACGATATCGAAGCCAGCGACCGAGGCGGTGCCTTCCGAGGGTTCCAGCATGGTGGTGAGCATCTTTATGGTGGTAGTTTTGCCGGCGCCGTTGGGACCCAGGAGGCCAAAGATCGAGCCATAGGGCACGTGCAGGGAGACGTGGTCGGCAGCGATCAGGTCACCATAGCGGCGCGTGAGGGCGAAGGTCTCGATGGCAAAGGCGTCGCCGCCGAGGGGCGTAGCCTCCGCTGAGTTGGTGACGGCAGTGTCAGAAGTCGACATGACGAATTATTGGATGCTCCGACGGAGCGGCGCTATCAAGCTGAGAAAATCCAACGTAACAGAATGCCCCTCCCCCCTACCCTTTTTGTGCAAGTGTTCATTCTAAATGTACTTAGGCCGCGTCGTTTGCGACTGCTCATTGTACGAGATTGGCGGGCGAAATTTGCCCGAGTGTTCATTTTACAGTGCCCAATGCAAAAGCGCGACTTTGCTTCGGTTTGAGGGAAACCGCGAGGCCGTGGCTGGGCCGATCCAAAGCCAAGCTCAAACGATGAAGACGACGGGCTGAACGAGAAAAAAGGAGCGAGGATCCGGCTTTTTGCGAGGAACATGCGGAAGTTTAGCATATTATTATTTAGTTAGCAATAGAAACACGTTGGTTAGCGATTAGTATTCGAACGAGTTGAGGTGATGACGGATGTTCGAACGGCCAGGGAGGGGACAAACGTTCGAACGAAGATTAGGCATCACGGCGGGGGTCGAGGCCCCTAAGAACCACAATCTTACACAGAGGGCACAGAGAGCACGGAGAGCACGGAGAGCACAGAGAGCACAGAGAGCACGGAGAGTGCGGAGGAATGGGCATAGAGGGAACCGAGGGCACACAGAGGCGGAGAAACAAAGGGCAGAGCAGCATCGAGAGCACGGAAAATATATGCGGGGAGGAAAGGCGTTGCCAGCGGGTGGCACGCCGCGGCGATGCGATGCACGGGAACGGTTCGAACTAAACCGGCGGATGGGATGTGGCGAGAGCGGCGCGTCCGCTTGCCGTGCGTTTCGGCGTGGGAGATGGACACACGGAGATTCGCCGCAGTAGCATGGCTAAACCCAGTCCATTCGGTCCTGTCGGGGGAGCTCATGCGCAGGGTATGCGTTGCCGTTTTGCTGTGTGCTGTGTTGGGAGGCTGTTCTGGATCTCGATCGCGGGACGCCAGTTCGGCGGAGAAGGCGGCGATACAAGCTGTGCTGGACGCGCATGCGAACGCGTGGAACAGAGGCGATGCTGCTGGCGCCGCGGCGATCATGACGGAGGATGCCGACTGGGTCTCGGATGACGGCTCGGTTTACGAAGGGCGCGACGCGATCGAGGCCGCTCACCGGGATTGGTTTGCGGGATTAGCAAGGGAGCTGGCACACGCATCCTGGCTTGCCGAAGTTCATTTTATTCGCGCGGATGTGGCCATCGTGGACGGCGACAGCTATCAATCCGGTTTGCACGACGAGCAGGGTAAGGAGATTCCCGCCGGTGTGACTCGCTTCACCGCAGTCATGGTGAAGGAAGGCGGGCGCTGGAAGTGGCTGCGTTCCGGTCGCTACCGCAGGTCAAGTCGAAGGTCAATGCTGCCGACGTTCGCTAGCTCCAGAAGCACTGCTCCCTGGATCGAACCGCGCAAAACCAACTACATATCCCTCGTCCGCCGGACGGCGGCCTCGTGATGACAGCGGTTGCAGGACCCTATGCATGCCTAACAGTTGTGTTGAGGTTTACCACTCGCAATTCAGTGATTATCTGAATACCATTCCGTAGCGCTGATAAACTAACAGCGCCCAAGGTATAGTTCGCAGTCGAACCTGAAGCCCGCACCAATCAAGGCTGAGCCAGCGAGGCCAGTGAGGTAAAAAAGATGAAATATGTCGAGCGAAGCCTGACCGAAGGGGAACGTATCGTCTACACGACGCGCCGCCATTGGGTTGTGCTCGTTGGTCCGGGGGCGCTCGCAGTGGTTCTTGCCGCGGCCGGAATCGCTTTGCTGTTTCAGAAAGATTTCTTCTGGATCGGCGGAGTGCTTCTACTGGCTATTGCGGCGGGGATTTTCATCTCGGCCTTAGTGCGCCGCTACGGTTTTGAATTCGCGGTCACGAACAAGCGCGTAATCTACTGCAAAGGGATCGCATCCATATCGACAGACGAATTGTTTCTCGACAAAATTGAGAGCGTTCTCGTGACGCAAGGTTTGCTCGGGCGCTGGTGGGGTTACGGGAGTGTCAGCGTTCGGGGAACCGGCGGGTCGTGGGAGCCGTTCTCCTATGTCGCCGATCCTCTGCTGCTCCGTCGGCGAATCCAGGAGCAGATCGAGCACCGATCTGCGCCTGTTTCTGCGTAGTTCAAGTCTGGATCAATTTTCCTGCACATTACAGGTTCCCCCGGCGCAGCCGATCTTCATATGTCGGGCCGTTACGCTTACATTGCCTGCGAGGCGAGAGTTGTGTTAGTTTCGCAGTGTCGGTGCCCTCGTGCACACGACAAATTGGCGGCACCGTCCGCTTAAAAAAGAGGCGTCATGGGCAGACAGGTTCATCGCGTTCCTGCATTTGAGTCTCGCAAGGTTTCACACCCCGTTTTTGAAACAATCCACAAGTATTGGCTAACAGTAAAGGCAACGGATTTCCCTTCTGGTGTTAGCGCTGCTGCGAACGCTCGCGAGCCAGTGGGTTTAAACCGAATGGTCTATCGAGATGTACGCGCCAGCCTCGAAGGCAAGGAAGCAACTCCTGGCAGTTTCGATTTGATGAATAAGGGAATTACCATCCTGGCTCTAAGCGTTCGCCTAATCGACAAAGACAAACAGATTTTCGAAGTAGTCGTTGACGATGAAGCGGGTGGTATCGTCGATGGAGCACACACCGCCAAAATAATTGAGAAGTGCAATGCTGAGGGGACGACTCATCCCGAGCAGTACGTGGAAGTCTTCATCCGGACCGGCGTCGAGGATACTCTCATCACCGACATCGCTCGCGGGCTGAACACGGGCATGCAGGTCGCTCCAAAGTCCATATACAACATCGATGGAGTTTTTGACTGGTTAAAAGCAGAAGTGGCAGGCAGGCCATACGCGGAAATGATTTCATGGCGCGAGTCGGACAACGCTGACTACGACGTCCGCGACTTGATCAGCGTTCTGGAGATGTTCAACATATTCGACTTTCCGAATGATGGCGGCAAGCACCCAATATCGGCGTATGAAAAATGGAGCATTCCTCTCGAAAAGTTCGCCACCGATTACGAAGAGAATAACAGGAAGCTGAAGAGCAGCAAATATTACAGGCTGCGGCCCATCCTGAACGACGCACTCGTCCTCTATGATCACATCCGCCATGACTTCCGGGGAATCCGCAATGAGGCGGGCGGCAGTGCTGGGAAGATGAACATCCTCGAGGAAGGGTCCAAGGGCCGCAAGCTGGAGTTCCCGTTCGCGCAGCTACCACCCAGTGAATATCGACTTACGAAAGGCGCCGCCTACCCGATGGTGGCCGCCTTCCGCAACATGGTCGGGTTGGATCTGTCTGGAAATGCGACATGGCAGGGCGGTTTCAAAGCGGTGCTTCGCCTGTGGAGCGAGGCGGCTTCGGAACTAGTAGAAGAGACCTACAACGCCACAAAAGAGATCGGCCGCATGCCTGACCAGCTAGGCAAGAATCGGAAACACTGGGATAACCTCCACATGAAGATCCAGCTCCGCTTACTCCGCGCCCAACTGATCGCGCAACGCGCGAAAAAAGGGTAACGGAGGGTTGCTATGAATCCCAACGACACTGTGAGAAAGCAAATCCTTCAGTATTTCTACGACCGGGATAGTGGTGCGACAAGCCAACGCGGCAAGAAGGGCTCCGCGATGAAGATTAGCGACGTGAAGCGGGAGCTTAAAGCCGGGTACGGTTTGAGGCAGCAAACCGTCATTTCCAATCTCACGTACCTTATCGATCGTGGCTGGGTAAAGAAACAGGAAGTGCAGAAGATAATAGTCGTTAAGGGTGGGACCGTTCCTTCGACGGTGACTTGGTATGAAATTTCAGCCCTTGGAATCGACAAAATCGAGGGTGGTTCGGAATTCGAGGTTGAAGACCGCTACAAGGGAATCAACATCACGGCCACCGGAACGAACGTAGTTACTCTCGGCGACGGGAACGTGGTCAACGCGCGGTTTTCTTTCCTCCGGGAGCAGTTGGACGGTCTCAAATCCCAGATAACTTCTTCTTCGATCTTGGGCGAAAGAGAAAAACTTGATGTGGTGGCGGACATCGAGAGCCTGAAAGACCAATTGGCGAAGGAGAGTCCAGACAAAACGATACTTGGTCATCTCTGGCAAAGCATTGACCGAGTGGCCAGTCTCGCAGGCATGGTGGAAGCCACTCAGAAAGTGTGGCGGTTTGTTAGACCACTCCTATAGAGATGTGATTCCGAGACTAGAGTTGACGCGGTATCGGGTGGTTGCGAGAGGCGAGGGCTCGTGGAAAGGCAGCCCACCCTTTGGAAAGCAAGGGTGGGCACCCGCAAAGGCCTAAAGTCCCCAGGGCGCGCTCACAAAGACGGTGAGCGCACCCTGGGCTACAAAGGGACGAAAAGCAAAAAGCAAAAAGCAAAAAGCAGATCCCTCGGCCTGCGGGCCTCGGGATGACACCTTATAGAACCGAGGAGAGATTCTTCGACTGCGCGTCCGTTATTACGTGGAATTTCCCTCCAGATTCGATATATATGCGTGGAGTATTTATCGAGAAACTCTTTTGCTTTGCCGTCACGAATAATTGATAAGCGAACTATGTCAACAACTGTTGTTAGGAGGGGAATCATGGCGGAATATAGGGCGGATCATGTGGGGAGCTTCCTGAGGCCGGCGGAGCTGCTGGAGGCGCGGCGCAACGGGAAGGACCCGCAGCGGCTGCATGAACTCGAGGACCGTCACATTGCGCGCGTTCTCGCGAAGCAGAAAGAGCTGGGGTTCGAGATTTTCACCGATGGCGAATTGCGGCGGCGGAATTTCATGAGCGACTTCACCGACGCGGTGGAGGGCTTTGACCTCGGCGATTCGCTGGACCGGACCTGGGAGGCGGCTCAAACAAAGGGCGCTGCCACGCTCAGAGTTGCGGGAATCGTGACAAACAAGCTGAAGCAGGCGCGGCCGTTGACCGGGCATGAGTTGCCGTATTTGAAGGCGCATAGTCCCGGCGCGATCAAGATGACGCTGCCAAGCGCGACGCAATTTCCGGCGATTTCATACAAACGCGGCGTGACGGATAGAGTTTACGAGACGCATTCGGCGCTTCTCTCGGACATTGTAGACATCATGAAGGCGGACCTTGCGAAGCTGGCGGGCGAGGGCGTGAAATATATTCAAATCGACGCGCCACGCTACAGCTATTTTATGGACGAGAAATGGCGGCAGTGGATTCGCGATGAGATGAAAGTCGAGCCGGAGGCGCTCCTCGAGGAGTCCATTCGCGCGGATAACGCGTGTTTCCAGGCAGCACGCAAGCCCGGCGTGACGCTGGCGATTCATCTTTGCCGCGGGAATAACCGCAGCCATTGGTATGCCGAAGGCGGTTACGACGCCATTGCGGAAAAACTTTTTGGCTCGATGAACGCGGACCGCTTTCTGCTGGAGTATGACGACGAGCGGTCGGGCACGTTCGAACCGCTGCGGTTTGTGCCGAAGGGAAAGACGGTGGTGCTGGGGCTCATCAGCTCGAAGCGGCCGCAGTTGGAAAAGGCCGACGTGCTGGCGAAGCGGGTAGAGGAGGCTTCGCGGTTCGTGCCGCTGGAAAATTTGGCGCTGAGTCCGCAGTGCGGGTTTGCTTCGACGATGGAAGGGAATTTATTGACCGAGGACGACCAGTGGGCGAAGTTGGGGCTGGTGGTAGAGACGGCGCGGAGGGTGTGGAAGTGACGAGGCATTACGGCGATAGGCCGTCAGGGGCTTTAGAGTCTGTGTGAGAACTCGATTTGACGCCTCTCTTATACTGCACGAGAGAGGAGACGCGATGGCGAAATTCTTGGATTACAACCCGGAGCAGGCGTATCTGCTGCCGCCGAGCGTGAAGGACGTATTGGGACCGGATCACTTGTGCTTTTTGATCCGCCGGATGGTGACGAAATTGAACCTGGAAGTGTTCCGGAGTGAGTATGGAGAAGAAGGCGGGCCTGCTTACGCTCCGGAGATGTTGGTCTCGGTTTGGTTGTATGCCTACGCGCTGGGGATGACCAGTTCGCGGCGGCTGGAGCAGCGCATCCGGGAAGATCTGGCATTCCGGTATTTAGCTGGAGGAGCGCGGCCGGATTTTTGGGCGCTGAACGAATTTCGCAAGCGGCATGGGCGGGCGATCAATGACGTCTTCACGCAGGTGCTGGAGTTGGCACGTTCCCTGGGGATGGGGAAACTGGGGCACGTGGCGATAGACTCCACGCGGATCGCCGCGAACGCTGCGGCGGATTCGACCGACAGCGTGGAGAAGCTGCGCGCCGAGCGGGCCAAGATTCGCCAGCAGATTCGGCGCTGGCAGCGGCAATGCGATGCGGAAGATCCGAATGAAGGCGCGGGCAGCGGAGTGGGCCGAGAAGCGATCGCGCGGCTGGAACAGCAACTCGGACAGATTCCGGAGCGTCTGCGGCGGCTGCGCAAATCGGGGCTGCCTGCGGTTCGCTCGTCGCGGGTTGTCGCAAGTGGCGGTCGAGCTGGCGCTGGCGGCCACCGCATACAACTTGACGAGGATTTGGCGGGCCAGCTAGCCGCCCGTCCACCGTCGATTCAGAAAAAAGAAACACAGAGCAGATATCTCATGACTCAATTCGTAATCTAAATCTCGGGGTGCAGAGTCTTCACACAGACTCTTAAGCCCCTGAAGTCCTATACCCGAAGTGGCCGTTCGAACCACGCCACATCCCAATACTTCCCGAACTTGCGCCCATTGCCCGTAAATGTGCCCACATGCCGAAACCCGAAGCGCTCGTGCAGCGCCACCGAACGTGGATTCGGCAGCGTGACTCCTGCCACGACGCGATTGATATCCTCGCCTGCGATCAATTCGAATAAGGCGCGATAGAGCAGCGTCCCGACTCCGCGTTGTGTGCAATCGTGACTGCAATAGATCGTCGTCTCCACCGTCGTTTCGTAAGCTTCCTTCGGGCGGAACCGCCCGCTTCCAGCGTACCCAATCACGCGGCCACTATCGCCGTCTTCAACGGCAACAACCAACCGATGCCGCTTGCCATCGGAATGTTCTTCGAACCACGGCTCGAACGTCTCGACGGTAAACGGCTGCGTATTGAAGGTGATCGGCGTATTCACGATGTAATGGTTATATATCTCCGCGAGCCGGGGCAGGTCGGAGGGCATCGCCGGCCGCGTTGTAACGTCGTTCATTCGAAGGTTCTCCTTGCGCTCCTATTCAATAATGCGCCGCGAAGAACCGCAAGCCGGAACGACTCTGGCTCGCGATTGCTCCGCATTCATTCGAATGATTCGTTATTGACCGCGGTTTCCATCAGAATACCATCTAGTAATCGTAGTTTACTTTCATTGGCATCTGTGGTAATATTTTATACTTGTTCTCCAGGTCCCCGCATCCACTATTCCGGAAGGGTGTCCGGCGAATCGCTTCGGCGCTCGTCCAGGCTCTAAGCTATTTAGATTCATACTCTTGCACAAAACCGCACCACAACCCTCATCGAATCATACTCTTGCAGAAAAACCAGGGGGCAGGGGGTAAGCGGTTTGACTAGAACTATCACCGCCGCATACTATCGTGGGTTTCCGCACGCCGGTTCGGAGAGTCCGTGAGTCAGGCCGACAATCGACCGAAGTTCTATCTGACGACGCCGATCTATTACGCGAACGCGCGCCCTCACGTCGGCTCTGCGTATACCACGCTGGTTGCCGATACGGTCGCCCGCTTCAAACGCATGCAGGGCTACGACGTTGCTTTTCTGACCGGCACAGATGAGCACGGCGAAAATATCGCCCGCGCGGCGGCAAAAGCGGGAGTCAGCCCGCGCGAGCATGTGGACCGCTACTCCGCCGTTTTTCGCAATCTGTGGAATGAACTGGGGATCAGCTATACCCACTTCATTCGTACCACCTCCCCGGAACACCAGCGCGCCGTTCGCCGCCTTCTGTTGCGGGCCCGTGACGCCGGATACGTCTACAAAGGCTTCTACCAGGGCCGCTACTGCGTTTACGACAATCTTTACGTAAGCGATTCGACCGATCCCATCGATTGCCCCGTCTGCGGGCGCCCGGCCGAAATCGTTTCCGAAGAAAACTATTTCTTCAAGCTCTCCGCTTTTCAGGAAAAGCTTCTGCAACTTTATGAGAACCAGCCGGATTTCATCCGGCCTGCCTTCCGGCGCAACGAAATCCAGCGCTTCGTTGAAGCAGGATTGCGCGACATTTCCGTCAGCCGCAAAACGGTGAAGTGGGGCCTGCCCTGGCCCGGCGATCCCGAGCACGTCGTTTACGTCTGGTATGACGCGCTCACCAGCTATCTGAGCGGCATTGGTTACGGCGACGACGAACTGCAGTGGGAAAAGTATTGGCCCGCGGAGCTGCATTTGATCGGCAAGGAAATCATTCGCTTCCATTGCGTCTATTGGCCGGCATTCCTGATGGCCGCGCAGGAGCCGCTGCCGAAGGGTGTTTTCGCGCATGGCTGGCTGCTTTTCGAGCAGCAAAAAATGAGCAAATCGAAAGGCAATGTCGCCTACGCAGAACCGATCGCGCGCACCATTGGCGTCGATGCGCTGCGCTATTACTTGCTGCGCGATGTGCCCTTCGGCCAGGACGGCAACTTCAGCCATGATGCGCTGCTCACGCGCTATAACAGCGATCTCGCCAATGGCTTGGGCAATCTCGCCAGCCGCACGCTCGCCATGATCGGCCGATATTGCGAAGGGCAGATCCCCTCGGCTCACGATGGCGCACATAGCCGAGCGCCGAGAAATCTCTGGCCGCCGCTGTAATGCAAGCTGCGGGCACTGTCGCCACGCAATACGAAGAGCTCTCGTTTTCGCGCGCGCTTGAACTCATCTGGGCAGCCATCGCGCAGGTCGATGGCTACATTACACAGCAAAAACCCTGGTCGCTCGCAGAAGACCCGGGACAGCGTGCTCGGCTCGAAACCGTGTTGTACCACGCTGCGGAATCGATACGCATTCTCGTGGTGCTGGCTCATCCCGCTTTGCCTAACTCCACGGACAAAATCTGGCGGCAGCTCGGGCAATTCGGCGCTCTCGAGGAAGTTCGCATCGATCAGCTCGCCTGGGGCGGCTTGCGTCCCGGCACTCTGATCGGTGAGCCCGCCGCCGTTTTTCCTCGCGTCGAACAAAACTGAAACTCTGGAGAAAATTGCAGCCATGGAACAAGAAATCCTTAAACCGCAAGGAACGCCCGCAACGCCATCTGCTCCGGCCGCAACCCCGGCAACACCGCCGGCGGCAGCCGCAGCGACAAACTCTCCGGCGCCAAATGCGAAGATCGGCATTGACGATTTCGCCAAAGTGGAAATGCGCGTCGGCGAAGTGAAGTCCGCCGAACGCGTGGCCGGAGCCGACAAATTGCTGAAAGTGATGGTGGACGTGGGCGACGAAGTCCGCCAGATTGTCGCCGGAATCGCGACGGCGTATCAGCCGGAACAGTTGGTGGGCCGCAAAGTGGTGGTTGTCGTGAATCTGCAGCCGCGCAAGCTGCGTGGCGTGGAATCAAACGGCATGATCGTTGCCGCGTCGGTGGGCCCTGACGGAAAGCCGGTACTCGCGGGGTTTCTCGAAGACGTGCCAGTCGGCTCGCGGCTGAAGTAACAGATTCGCGCAATACCGCGGACTGTCTGGCAACGGATGTTTCTGCGCCACAAAGCACAGCGTGTCATTCTGAGGAGCGTAGCAACGAAGAATCTCTCCTTTCGACTTTTATGAAGAGAGAGCGCCTCTTATGGAAACCGGTCCTTCATCTCCCGCGAAGCTTGAGCTCGTCGATTCGCATGCGCACGTGGACATGGCCGAATTCGATGCCGATCGATCCGACATGCTGGCGCGCGCCCAAGCTGCCGGCGTGCGGAATATCCTGGCCATCGGCGGCGCTCCCGGCGCGCTGGCTTCATCCATGCCATTCGCTGAGCGCTATGACTGGATCTATGCGGCTGCCGGGATTCACCCCCACGAAGCCAAGCTCGCCACGCCGGAGCACTACGACGAGCTCGCGAAGCTGGCGAAGCATCCAAAATTTCTCGCCTTGGGCGAAATCGGCCTCGATTATCACTACGACCATTCACCGCGGGACGTTCAGCACCGCGTTTTCACGGAGCAGATCGAGCTCGCGCGCCGCGAGGGCTGCCCCATCATCATTCACTGCCGCGAAGCGTGGCCGGATTGCCTCGCACTTCTCGATCGGCACTGGCGCTCGTCTGGGCTTGGCGGAATCTTCCACTGCTTCAGCGGTACCCTCGAAGAAGCCCGCCGTGGAATAGACATGGGATTCATGGTTTCCTTCGCGGGAAACGCGACTTATCCGAAGACGCAAAATTTGCGCGATGTAGCCGCCGCCTTGCCGCTCGAATCTATATTGATCGAGACCGATTCGCCATTCCTCGCGCCACAGCCGTTTCGCGGAAAACGCAATGAGCCCGCATTTGTCGCCGAAGTAGCGCGGACACTCGCAACTGTGAGAAACTTGGCGCCTCAAGAGTTCGCGGCGGCTACCGCAGAAAACTTTCGGCGCTTTTTTCGCTTGTCGGAGATCGCCAGCAGGCGTTCACAAATGCGCGGTTAAACGGAGGAGCGACATCTCACTGCTCACGGTTAAAGAGATTTTTGATCTGGTGCGCGACGACATCTCTCGCGTGGAAGAGGAACTCGCGCGTCAGACTGGCCTCGCCAGCGAGCCGGTAGCCGAGATGGCAGGTTATTTGCTCGGCGGGGGAGGCAAGCGCCTGCGTCCCGCGCTTTTGCTGCTCGCCGCCGGATACGCGGGCTATCACGGCACTGCCGCGGTGCACCTGGGCGCCGTAGTCGAACTGATTCACAGCGCGACGTTGATTCACGACGATGTAATCGACGGCGCGGATACGCGACGCGGACGGCCCTCGGCGAATTCGCGCTGGGGCAATCATCGGAGTGTGCTGGCCGGAGATTGGCTCTATATGCAGTCGTTTCAGATGGCGCTCGAGGAGCGAAATTTTCGCGTCCTCGACATCCTTATCGATCTGACGCAAAGCATGGTCGAGGGCGAGTTGCTCCAGCTTTCGAGCCTCGGGCGCATGGATTTAGGGGAGCAGGACGCTCTGGAATTGTCCGCGCGCAAAACGGCCTGCCTTTTCAGCGGCTGTGCGCGGCTGGGCGGCGTGCTCGGTAGTCTTAGCGATGCCGAAGAGCAGGCGCTCGCGGACTACGGGCGCTACGCCGGACTCGCGTTTCAGCTGGTGGATGACCTGCTCGACTTCACGGCCTCGCCTCTGCAACTTGGCAAGCCGGTACTGAGCGATTTGAAAGAAGGCAAGGTCACCCTGCCGCTGATTTACGCGCTCGAAAGCGATCGCGCCGTTGGTGACCGCATGGTCCGCACCGTCCTTGAAGAAAAAGGATTCCATAGCGTGCGCGCGGAACAAATCTCGGCGCTGGTGCGCAATTCCGGAGCTGTTGAACGCACGCGGGCGCTTGCCAATGATTATGCCTCTCGCGCCAAGGCCTGCCTGAACGGCCACGCCGCCACCGAATTCGGCCGCGCGCTCTACGCCGTGCCCGACTTCATCCTCGATCGCGACAATTAGTTCCGCCGCGGGCCATGCTGCCGTTCAAGCTCGTCTATCACGAAGGTTACGATTTACGTCTGGGTCAGCACGTCTTCCAATCGCAAAAATTCGGAATGGTGCGCGATCTTGTGCTAGCCGAGCGCATCGCGGAGCCCGCGGACATTCTCTCTCCCGAACCCGCGACGGATGAAGATGTACTTCGCGTGCACACTCGCGAATGGGTGGATAAACTCAAGCACGATACGCTGAGCGCAAGCGAGCGTATGCGATTGGAAATTCCTTATTCCGATGCTGTGGTGCGAGGCTTTTGGCTCGCCGCCGGCGGATCGATCCTCGCGGCGCGGTGCGCGCTGCAAGACGGTTTCGGATTCAACATTGGCGGCGGATTCCACCATGCATTCTCCGGCCATGGCGAAGGTTTCTGCATGATTCACGATGTCGCCATCGCCATTCGGCGATTGCAGGCCGACGGCGCTTTGCGGAAAGCCCTGATCGTCGATACCGACGTGCATCAGGGAAACGGCACCGCGGCAATCTTTGCCGACGATCCCGACGTCTTCACGCTGTCTTTGCATCAGGAAAATAATTATCCGGAGCCAAAACCACCGTCAGATTTGGATGTAAATCTCGCCGATGGCACCGGCGACGAAGAATACCTGGAATTATTGGATAAAGCGCTGGCGGAGGCTTTCCGTCGCTTTGCACCCGAAATGATCTTTTATATTGGCGGAGCGGATCCTTACCGCGAAGATCAGCTCGGAGGGCTCTGGCTGAGCATGCGCGGCTTGCAGGAACGCGATGCGCTCGTTTTTGCCGAAGCGCGGCTGCGCTGTCTGCCCGTTGCGGTGGCGTTTGCCGGTGGCTACGCGCGGAAAGTCGAAGATACGGTGCGCATTCATGCGAATACGATCGTCGCAGCGCGAGAAGCTGCCGCGGCACGAATCAGCCAGGCGAATCCGTAACTTGATCCGCTTCTCGCTCAACAGGATTTAACACAGAGAGCACAGAGACACAGAGGCCACTGAGGAAATGCTGCGCAGGAACCAAATAACTTTTTTACTCTGACCGAAAATCGATCAATACGTCGATGACATAAGACTGTGGATCCGTGCGCAGCAAGTGGCCCATTTGCGCATAATGCACCGGCAAATCGCCAAAAATCGCCACGGTTGGCTTCTCGAGCTTGGAGAGCGTTGAATCGAGGAACGTTTTGTCGAACACCTGGCCGGGCGCGAGCCGCCATGCGTTGCGAAGCCTGCGTTCGGCATCGAGCGAGAGTCCCGTAATCACCAATTCGCCCATGCGATATTGCGGCCCTTCCACTATATTCACGTCGTATCGGACCGTGCCGCTTGCGTCATCGAATTTCGGCACCGGAGTGATTTTCGCGTCGAGATAGCCGCGATGCCCGTATTCCAGGTCGATCTGCTGCCAGCCCGAGGCCAGTTTCATGCCGTCGGCGAGATCGCCCGGCTTCACCGACACGAGCCTTGAAAGCGTGGCAACGTCAATCGCCATATTGCCGCTCCACGCAGCGCTGGAAAGACGAAACACCTGCCCGGGCTCGATGGGAATCTGCACGTCGACGTTGGACTGACCTTGCTGCCCGTCGCCATTGACATGCACCACGGGCGCGCCCAACTTCACGCGGATCTGGCCAGCAGAAAGGTAAATCGGCCGCACCTGTTCGTTCTCGAAGAGTTCGATAGCGAAGCGTGAAAACTTTTTGCCAACGAGATCGCTTATGCGGTCACGAAGCTTTTCGGAATTTTGCGCGGCCGAATCGCCGAAGGTCAGACTGGCAATTTTAAAATCAGCGCCATCCTGGCGGAATTGCATGATCTCTTCGTCGCTGGAAGGCTCCGTGAGCAAAGTGTGTTCGACATCGGACTTGATTCCACGAGAGGCAAGCTTGGCAGAGAGCGCCGCCGTGATTTCGTCGATTAGGGAACCGCCGCGCGGAGCGCCACCGTCGAAAAGAGGCACAGCGCGGCGAATCTCATCGGAAAGCTCCTGATCGGTGAACCAGGGGAAATTCTCGAACATCACCGGCACGATCGGAGCATCTTCCAGCTCGAAGTTCACAGTCGCGCGATTGTTCTTGGCCGTAAAACGGAAACTCACGCGAGAAAAGACACCTAATTGCGCCAGTTCATCGGAGATGTCTTGCAGTGTTTGGTTACTAATCGGATCGCCCGGTTTCAGGCCAGCTGTCGCGGCAATTTGAGCATCGCTGTAGCGATGCGAACCGGAAGCGTGTACTTCGGCCACGACAAACGATGCCGGAGCGGTCTGCGCACGCGCAGGGAAACAAGCCGCGAGGACGGCAAGGGAAAAGCAAACTGAGATCAGGACGAAGCGGCGAACTGGCATGTGTCAGAGGGAATCTTAGCGCGGTAAGGAGGGATTGGAAACCGCCGGAATGATAAAAGTCTTGAGAACACGAAGAGACCGAAAAGCAGATCCCTCGATCGCCCGTAAGCGTGTCCTCACGTGAAAATCGCACATGGGCGATCTCGTGATGACATCGTCTAGGTAGACGCTTGGTTTCTTATTCGACGGTGACGGATTTGGCCAGGTTGCGAGGCTGGTCCACATCGCAGCCGCGGCGCACGGCAATGTGATAGGCCAGCAGTTGCAGGGGTACGATTTCGAGAATCGGAGCCATCAGTTCGGGCGCCATGGGAATTTCAATGATGTGGTCGGAAGCTTTGCGGGCAAGGTGATCGCCCTCAGTGACCACGGAGATGACGATGCCATCGCGCGCTTTCACTTCCTGGATATTGGAGACGCTCTTTTCGTAGCGAATCATGGATTCGGAATCAAATTCGTCGCGCGTCGCGAGCACAACAACAGGCAGATTCTCGTCGATCAGAGCATTCGGACCGTGCTTCATTTCTCCGGCGGGATAGCCTTCGGCGTGGATGTAGGAAATTTCCTTCAGCTTGAGGGCGCCCTCGAGAGCAATGGGGTAGTGAATGCCGCGCGCCAGATATAGAAAATCGGTGTGGCGGAAAAACTGGCGCGCCAGGGCTTCGTAGGTTCCGTCCTGATCGCCCTGCAGGATCATCTCCAGCTTCTGCGGAATGCGTGTGAACTCCTGCATGAGTTTCTTGGCCGTGTCAGGCGAAAGTTTCCCGCGCAGTTGGCCGAGGTAGAAAGCGATCAGCATGAGCGCCGTCAATTGGCTGGTGAATGCTTTTGTAGAAGCGACGCCAATTTCCGGGCCGGCGTGCGTCAGGATCGTGCCGGCGGCTTCGCGAGTGACCATGGAGCCGACGACGTTGCAGATGGCCAGCGTCTTGGCGCCTTTTTGCTTGGCTTCACGCTGGGCCGCAAGCGTATCCGCGGTTTCGCCGGATTGGCTGATGCAGATGACCAGCGTGCCATTGTCCACGATGGGATTGCGGTAACGGAACTCGCTGCCGTAATCCACTTCCACGGGAACCCCGGCCAGGCGTTCGATCATGAATTTGCCGGCTAAACCGGCGTGCCAACTGGTGCCGCAGGCGACGATCTTGATGTTGCGGAAATTGCGGAACTCTTCCTTGCTGATCTCCATTTCGTCGAGGAAGACCTGGCCTGTTTCCTGGGAGATACGGCCAAGCATGGTGTCACGGACGGCTCTAGGCTGCTCGAAAATCTCCTTGAGCATGAAATGTTTGAAGCCGCCCTTTTCGGCGGTTATGGGGTCCCAGGTAATGTGATGGACCTTCGGTTGGACCGGATTGGCGTCGATGTCGGTGACTTGGACACCATTCGGGGTAAGGACGGCGATGTCTCCATCGTTGAGAAAAAACATGTCACGCGTGTGCGCGAGTATGCCGGGAATATCGCTGGCGACAAAATATTCGTCCTTACCCAGGCCGACCAGCACAGGCGGGCCATTGCGGGCAGCGACGATTTTGCGTGGGTCCTTGGTCGAGAGGATCACCAGAGCGTAATCGCCGCGCAAGCGTTTGACGGTTTTGCGCACGGCGTCTTCCAGCGGGCCGCCATCCATATACTTCTCAACCAGATGCGCCACGATTTCGGTATCGGTTTGGGTGACGAACTTATGCCCTTCCTTTTCGAGTTCCTGCTTGAGCTCCAGGTAATTCTCGACGATGCCGTTGTGAACGACCACGATCTCGCCCTTGCAGTCGCGATGAGGATGAGCGTTCTCTTCCGTGGGGCGGCCATGTGTGGCCCAGCGGGTGTGGCCCAAGCCGTAGATGCCATCGATGGGATTGTTGCGGATGGACTCCTCTAAATTCGGCAATTTGCCGGAGGCGCGCCGAATCTCCATATGCCCGTTTTGGCTGACAACGGCGATGCCTGCGGAGTCATATCCGCGATATTCCAGGCGTCGAAGGCCGTCCAGAATGAGGGGTACGACTTTCTTAGGGCCGATATATCCGACAATGCCGCACACGATAGAAGTCTCCTAAAGCGAAAACCGGCGAGAAGCGCCGGAGAGGTCAAGGTTAGCATAGGGTTTCCGACTCGGTGCTGTAGGTGAGGAGCCTTAATTCCCTACCCTTAAAGCCGTAAGCAGTTTGTGAGCGGGGTCGCGGGCCCGGCGTTACTGCGCCTGATTTGGCGCCGCGAGCAACTTTTGGCCGGTGCTGGTCAAGGTGACAACTTTAGCGTTTGCCACGTGGCTGCCATCCTTGGCGCGAAAGGCTTCGACGCTAATGACGTCACCGACTTTCAGCGTATTCCGGGTCCAGCCATTCCTCAAAAGCTGGTTCGGGCTATTCATTTCGAAGCCCCAATTCGTCATCGTGCCGTCGTCGTCTTTGATGTCCAGATAAAACCAGGTATGGGGATTGGTCCACTCGAATTTCGTGACCGTCCCCGTGACTTTCATAGGTTTCGCGGCGTCGAATTCAGCCGTAAACGCATGATGCGCAACCGCCGACCCTGCGCTCAGGAGCAAACCGATAGCAGCAACGCAAACCGCCAATGTTTTTCTCATCGCTCGACCTCTTCGATTAGGAGAAAAGCGTGGCCCTTTAGCTACCCTACACTTTAGCTACCCTACAAGAGAGATCCCGACGACGTATTCTACTACTGCTTACCACTACTTATCTGCAAGTGCTCAGCGTCTTTTTCGTTTTCGCAGAGATGCTCCAGCAGTTCAGTATCCGGAAGCAGCTTGAAGTGAATCGTCGCAGACTTCCAGGGCTTCGGATAGGACCCGGGATCGTTGACCGCGACCTCCAATTCGAGATTTCCGAAATTCGGGCGGCGATAGCGTTCGGTTAGGTGCAAGGCATCGGTATGGGGATGGCCGCCATTGTCAAGCCAAGTCCCCTCTTTGAAACCGGCCACGTCGACCACGAAAGTGTCGCCTTCCCATTTCGCCACCGAGTAGCCTAACCACGCGGGATTGGGGTCCTCGGGAAGCTTGCGGCCATCGGTGAAAATCTGGCGGTACTGGTTGAATTCCTCGAAGAGCACGATGGTTTCGCGCGGCGTCTGGACGATCTTGAATGGGAGACCACTCACCAACATTGCATCCGGCACGCCGTGCGGCATGCAATGCAACTGTGGTTTGTCTGCCCCCAAGGTCTCCTGGCGGTGCTTGTATAATGCTGCCGCCGACGGAAGCATGGGTATGTCGGCACCCTCGCCGGCAATGTTATCGACGTAGCGGTTGTCTTCCGTGTGCCAGATCCCGGAGAGATCAGGCTTACCGTCGGGCGTTTTCGGCGCCGGTGCAGCGAGATTGGGCTTACCGTCAGCCGTGCGAGGAGTTCCGGGCAGCGGCAGGCTTAGCCATTGTGCGCGGGCGGCTCCGGACATGACAAAAAGCATCGCCAGCGTGGCGATCGACATTCGGAATCGTTTTGCGGGGCCTATGGGAAAAGCCATAAGGCAACCTCCGACCGTAACGCGATAGCCCTTAATGCGTGGAAGGAACGAAATTCCCAATCATGGCTTCACGATTGACCAGTAACATACGCCTAACGGATTGTTAAGGCAACGGCGGCGCGCAGATGCCGCCGGCTACTTCGCCTGCCCCGCTAGAGCCGGCTTGGCGTCTTCCACGATTTCGAAGCGAAATTCCTCGATCACGGGATTGGTAAGGACGTCGCGCGCGATGCGCTCGACTTCGGCCTGGGCCGCAGCGCGGTCCACATTCTGGAGATCCAGCACGAAGAATTTGCCCTGGCGGACGTCGCGCACTGCGGCATGTCCCAGCGAGGCCAGCGCCTGCTGAATCGCGGTGCCCTGGGGATCGAGCACCGTGGATTTGAGCATCACCCAAACATGAGCTTTCATGCGCGCATTATAGCAGGGCGAGCGCCGCGGCCCTGCTGCGAAAAGCCTGGAGCAATGCAGATTTCTCGGCAGGCGGAAGGAACGCTCCGATAAAGCCGCCCTCAGCAATATTGATGATTTCCTGCTTACGAAGGCCCATCTCGTCGAGCGTGCCGAATTCCCGGCTCAGATCGGTGTCAAACATCGCGGGATCGTCGGTCGAGAGGCTCACGGGAATGCCGGCGCGAAAGAGCTTGGGCAACGGATGATCCGCGAGGCCTACGTCGGCGCGGCCGAGGAATTGCGCCAAAGCATCGGTGCGCACGTTGCTTGTGGGGCAGATTTCCAGACCGATGGACCGTTCGGCGAGCAGGGCCATGAGTTTCGGGTCGGCAGCCGCGGCAATCCCGTGACCGATGCGTTCAGCGCCGAGAATTTCGACGGCATCTCGGACGGAGTCCGGTCCGCCGATCTCACCGGCATGAACGAGGCGATGGAGGCCATTCTCAGCGGCGTAGTCATATGCGTCGCGAAATTCGGCTGCGGGTACAGCGGTTTCCGCCCCGCCCATTCCGAAGGCGATGACGCCCGTGGCGCGGAGTCCCGCCGCGGATCGAACGACGTCACGCGCAGCCGCGGTGCCGAATTGGCGCACCGCGTCCATGATCCACTGCAAACGCAGGCCGCGAGATTCGTGTGGGGCGACGGCTTCCCGGATGGCGTAAAAGTTCGCTTCGATATTCTGTTTGCGCAGGAGCATCACGCCGGCCGAAAGCGTCACTTCCGCGTAGACGATGTTTTGGGCCAGCATTTGCTCGCACATCCGGACAGCCGCCACCGCGTAGTCCGCCGGAGCGCGCAAATACGACGTGACCCACTTGTAAGCTTCGATGAATGCGGTGAAGTCGCGCGTGGCGTAGCGCGCAGCTACCGTGCCCTCGTCCAGCGTGTCGCCATATTTTTTTGCGAGGGCAACGACTGTTGCGGGTTCCATAGTGCCTTCGAGGTGCACGTGGCAGCTCGGCCTTGGGCAGCGCGGCAAATCGTGCGGCCCAGGAATCCGTTGAAGAGGGCTGAGGAGAGGACACGGCTAGTGCGGAAGCGCGGGGCGTCCGGCGTTGATCCATGAAGTGAGCCAGTAGGAGCCGACGTCCGCGGCGGCATCGCTGAGTTGGCGGATGAGGGTCGCGCCGGCTTCACTATAAAAACGATCGTAATACTCGTCGGTATAGTCGCTGAGGCCGATGCGCGCGCGGCGATCGGCTACCAGCACGATTTCGAGCCAGGAATGCGCCGTCAGGCAATCCTCAAAGGCATGATCGGTCGGGTCGGCGATGAACTGCGCATCATTTGGCCGCAGGGGAAAAAAGAGCGAGTAGCGGTCGACGAGGCTGGTATCGAATCGCAGGCTGACACCGGGCTGACCCCACGCGCGGCCATCGTAATTTTCCGTGGTGTTGAACGGATCGAAGGCTTGCGCGACATAGCCGGCGAGTTGAGCGGCGATGAGGCGCGCCTGCTCCCAATTGCCCGAGCGCATGGCGTCGGTGAGCTTCGCGCTGTAAACGCCGATCTGCCAGGGAAGAACGCCAGCGCTCTCGAGCTTGAGCCTGCCGAACTTGGCTACGGCAGTCTCATATTTTCGAGGCAAAGCGCTAAAGGGATACTGGCCGTATCGATCGAGAAAGAGCACCTGATCGTGATTTTCGGCCGGTACATTCTTCTGCACGTTTTCAACGGGGTCGGCCGCGTGGCGTGTGATGAAATCGCGATTGGCTTCGAAGAAAGAGCGGAGGTCGGGCGGCAGAGTCTCGACGGCACGGTTCGCGATCAGGCGCTCGGCGTTAGCTCCCCAGGCGAATGTCTGCAAGGGCAGCAAAAAAGGAATCAAAGCGGCTATCGTGAATCGCGCCAGGGAATGCATCATGACTTTTCACCGGTTGCGCTCCGCGCGAATTCGCTATGCTTCCGGCTATAGCTGGCGTAGATGACCAACCCTACGACGAGCCAGACGACAAAGCGAATCCAGGTGATTACCGTTAGGCCCATCATCAATCCGCCGCACAGAACGATGGAAATCAGAGGGAACCAGGGCACAAGAGGCACGCGAAACGATCGAGGGCGTTCCGGCTGATTGCGCCGCAAGAAGATCACTCCCAGCGAAACAAGCACGAATGCAAACAGCGTTCCGATATTGGAGAGATCCGCAGCGTCGCCGATATCCACCAAGCCCGCGGGTATGCCCACCGCAAAGCAGGCGATCCAAGTGGACCAGTACGGCGTTTTGAACTTTGGATGCACAGCGGAAAAAAGCTTGGGCAAGAGGCCATCGCGCGACATGGCATACCAGATTCGCGCCTGCCCGTATTGAAACACAAGTAGCGAAGAGATCATGCCCATGAGGGCGCCGATCACGATGATCGAGCGATAGAGGCGATGCGCGCCAAGCTGCTGGAGAGCATAGGCGACCGGCGCCTCAGCGGCCGGAGCCGGAAGCGAAGGCGGAGTACTTCATCATTCCGAGCAACACGATGGCGACGCCTATGTAGAGCACTGTGCAAACAATGAGAGACGCAATGATCCCGAAAGGCAAATTCCGTTGGGGGCTGCGGCATTCCTCCGCTGCCGTGGAAACGGAATCGAAGCCGATGTAGGTGAAAAAGACGATGGCGCCGCCAGTGACGATCCCTGCAAAGCCCGAGGGGGCGAAAGGCTTCCAGTTAGCAGGATTTACCAGCATCCCGCCGACGACGAGGAACGTAAGAATGGCGCCAATTTTTATGGCCACCATCACGTTGTTGGCCTCGGCCGATTCGCGTACGCCGCGAACCAGCAGCAAAGTCAAAATGAAGACGATGAGAAATCCGGGGAGATTGAAGTAGGCGCCCGTCCATTGACCCGAAGCCCACACGGGGCTCGACCATTTATCCGACAAATTCAGCCCAAAGGCGGCCAGTTGCGCCTTGGCGTAGCCGCTGAAGCCTACCGCGACCGCAACGTTGCTCACCGCATATTCGAGGATTAAATCCCAGCCGATGATCCAGGCGAAGATCTCGCCCAGCGTGGCGTAGGAATACGTATAGGCGCTGCCGGCGATCGGAATCATCGATGCCAGTTCGGCATAGCAAAGTCCGGCAAAACTGCACGCTACGGCCACGAGCAGGAACGAGATAGCAATGGCCGGTCCAGCGGGTGGACGCCCGTGCATGAGCACGGCTGCAGCACCGCCGTGCCGCACATAATTCACCAGCAGGTCAAGCACTTGCGCGTGAAGGATGGAAGGCGCCTGGAAGTATTCGCCGGCGGCGGCCGTGCCGGTCAAAACAAAAATTCCCGAGCCGATGATCGCGCCGATACCAAGCGCCGTGAGCGACCAGGGGCCGAGCGTTTTCTTCAGCCGGTGTTCGGGCGCTTCGGCGTCAGCCAACAGCTTGTCGATGCTTTTGAGCCTGAAAAGCTGCGAAGTCACGCCCACCGCCGGGCAAAGAGTGGCGAAACTTTATCCTGAGCGACGATATGGCGCAACCGTGATGCGCGGCGTCATGGCGTAGTTCTTACTGCGCTGACGGGCTGAGGCCCTATTGCGCCCAAGAAAGATTGGCGTAGCGCTCCACAAGCTTTTTCGTGCCGTGATTGGTGAAACTCACGGTGAGCTTGCGGTCGTCGTCATCGCCATCCACATGGATGATAGTGCCCACACCGTAGGTTGGATGCTGCACGCGCTGGCCGATAAGCGGATTGCCGTCGCGCTTTATGCGGGCGGGCGACGGAGTGTCCGATCGCACCCGCGGGGCGCGCTCCCTGGAAGAAGTGGGCGTGCGACGCATGCGGCGCGCGAATTCTTCGGCGGAGTAGGAATATTCGGGATCCGGCTCGTAACGGCGGGTTTCGCCGGCGGCGGCGAGCGATCCTTCGGCGGTGTCGATGAGCTCCGCGGGGATTTCCTGTAAAAAGCGCGAGGGAGAGGAACCATGCAGGCGCTCGGTGCCGTAGATGCGGCGATAGACCGCACGCGTGAGCGTGAGCGTCTCGCGGGCGCGGGTCATGCCGACGTAGCAGAGCCGGCGCTCCTCTTCGAGTTCTTCCGGGTCATTAAGGCAACGGCTGTGCGGGAAGGTTCCTTCTTCGAGGCCGGTCAGGAAGACGTGGTCGAATTCGAGGCCCTTGGCCGTGTGTAACGTGAGCAGCGTGACGGTGGCGCGCTCATCAAAGTTGTCGGCGTCGCTCACCAGCGCGGCGCGATCGAGGAAATCGGCAAGCGTCTCGCCGCGGTCCGCGCCTTCGGACATGGCATTGACCAACTCATTCAGGTTATCGATGCGCGCGAGATCTTCGGCGGAATCGCGCTGGCGCAGCATGTCCAGGTAGCCGGTGGCTTCCAGAACAAAGGCGATGAATTGCGCGGGCGGCAACGAGGACATCTTTTCGCGCAGTTGATCGATCAACTCGCGGAAGCTCCGCAGCGGCGCCAGGGCGCGCGCGGAGCCGGAATCGATCATCTCGGCGAGCGCTTTCCAAAGAGAGCTGTCGCGTTCGCGAGCAGCGGCGCGCAGGGAGTCGACCGTGACTTTGCCGATTCCGCGAGGCGGCGTATTCAGGACGCGCAGGAGCGCGATATCGTCGTCGGGAAACATCGCAAGGCGAACGTAGGCGAAAATGTCCCGAATTTCGGCGCGCTGGTAAAAACTGAAGCCGCCGAGCAGGCGATAGCGAATGCCGCGCGCGCGGAAGGCCTCTTCGAGCGCGCGGGACTGCGCATTGGTGCGGTACATCACGGCACAATGCGCGGCGGAATCTTCGCGCTGGATTTCGCTGATGCGCTGGCAGACATACTCGGCTTCGGCGCGGGCGTCTCGCGCTTCGAAGAAGACAAGGTTCGAACCTTCGCCGCGCGTGGCGGTAAGTTCCTTTCCGATGCGCTTGACGTTTTTCGAGACTACGGCTGCCGCTGCGTCGAGGATTTTCTGGCGCGAACGGTAATTCTGCTCGATGCGGAAGACACGCGCGCCGGGAAAGTCTTTGGAAAAGTTCAGGATGTTGCCGACTTCGGCGCCGCGCCAGCGGTAGATGGACTGATCTTCATCACCCACTACGCATAGATTCGGGTGCGAACCGGCGAGCAGGCGCAGCAGATCGTATTGGACGCGGTTGGTATCCTGGTATTCGTCGACGTGCAAATAGCGGAACCGCTGCTGCCAGGCGCCCCGTGCCTCATCGAAGCTGCGTAGAACTTCCACGGCGCGGAGCAACAGGTCATCGAAATCGAGCGCGCCGTTTTTGCGCAGAGTTTTTTCGTAAGCCTCATAGGCGCGCGCAGCGAGCTTGCCGCGTTCGTCATAGGCATCCGCGAGCGCTTTTTCCGGAGAGATGGCGTGGTTTTTCGCGTAGCTAATACGCGAGAGAATTTCGCGCGGCGTGTCGCCGGAATCGTCGGAGCCGAGGTCCCGGAGAGCGATTTTCAGCGCCGCCAACTGCTCTTCGTCATCGTAGATGGCAAAATCGCGGGGGAGGCCCAGGCGGGGAGCTTCGCGGCGAAGAAGGCGCACGCAAAAGGAATGAAAGGTGCTGATCCAAGGATCGCTCCCGCCCGCATCGGTGCCTTCGAGCAGCACGCGAACGCGTTCGCGCATTTCTCCGGCGGCTTTATTGGTAAACGTGACGGCGAGAATCGCGCTGCCCGGAACGCCTTGCTGAATCAGGTAGGCGATACGATTCGTGATGACGCGCGTCTTGCCAGTGCCCGCGCCCGCCAAGATGAGGATTGGCCCATCGACGGCGAGCACAGCGTCGCGTTGTTGGGGATTCAGGTTATTAAGAATATCCATCTATCCGAAAAAATCTCTGCTGGTTCGGCCCTGTGGCGAATGCATTTTAGCCGAGCGGATAGGAGTGAGCAAACCAGGCGCAAAATTGTTTTCAACAGGTACTGCTTCAACAGAAAGCCAGAAGGTCAGTGCGTCGCAGGACCGAGATCAATCTCAAAGAAAAACAGAGGCTTCGGGTCATTCATGAAAGCAAGGTCGGGCACCTCGACGCGCGCGTCCGGGATCCAGTCATAATGCCCATCGATATCGAAGTAGACGAAGCCGTGCGTCGTCGCATGAGGGGGGAGCAAATCCGTGTTCAGGGCAGCCGCACGCACGTCCGCGGCGAACTCCTCCCAGTCTTTGTTGTGAGGGCTGCGCGGTGCGCCTATGCGCGGAATGGGGAATCGGGGCGTTGGATCCTTTGGCCGCTTCGCCAGAACGCGATCCGCCACGTCTTCGGGGGAAAGCGGGTCGAGCCGCTGGCGGGATCCGCCCGGCGGCCTTACGAGTAGCTGGATGGTCTTCAAGTTGACTCGCACCGGCAAGTCGTTATCGTTGCGGAAGAGAAGATCGACAGTGATGAGGCCGGCGTCGTACGGGCTGTGTTTGCCGAACTTGTCTTTGTAGCGTTCAGTCGAAATGTAGGGATCCGCGGCGATCAGCAAACCCTGATGTGAGTCGTGCGCCGGCAGGGTTGCTGGATCAGGGGAGGCAATCCTGGCGGGCGCGGAGGGCTTAGCCTGCGCAAGTGCATTCGACGTGCAGAGTGCAAAAGAGAAAAAGAGCAGATAGATTCGTGCAGGCATTGAATATCGTGAGATGCACAACATCATAGGGCGTTGCCTTGCGCGTTGGACACAGCGATTGCGCTTCTTCTCCCCGCAAGGCTGAGGCATTTATAATAACGCTTTATCCGACTTCCGCATCGCGATAGCGATGGCGCCGCTCACATCTGAATGTATTTTCTATACAGCCTTATCACCGCCGTCGGGACGATCCTGCTAACTCCTTACGTTTTGCTGAGCAGCGTCAGAAGAAAAAAATATCTGCCCAATCTTTCGGAACGGCTGGGGCTGAAGTTTCCTGCGGGACTCGCTGCTAAGGAGGGCCGGACTTCGCGCGCCATTTGGCTGCATGCAGTCTCGGTGGGCGAAGTTCTGGCGGCAGTTCCCTTCGCGCGCTGTTTGAAGCAGCGCTTTCCGGGCTCGCGGCTGGTGGTCTCGACGACGACTGCCACCGGACAAGCGCTGGCCCGCGAGCGAATGAATTTTGCCGACGCCGTTTTCTATTTTCCATTTGATTGGAATGGCCCCGTGCGGCGGGCTTTTCGGACGGTTCAGCCCAGTACAATTGTGATCCTGGAGACGGAAATCTGGCCGAACCTGTTGCGGCAGGCTCGCAGAGATGGCGTGCCGGTGGTATTCGTTAACGGGCGCCTGTCGGACCTATCGTTTCGCGGGTTCTCGCGCGCATTAAAGCTGAGCGGAGGAATGCTGAGAGGCTTTCTCCGGCGCATTTTGAACGATGCGACGCTGTATCTCGTGCAGTCGGGTCAGGACGCGTCGAGGCTGATTGCACTCGGCACTAAAGCGGCTCGCGTCGAAGTAACTGGAAGCATGAAATATGACATGGCCGTGCCCGGGCCGAATGCGTTTGTCGATTGGCTGCGGGCCGAGACGCAGCGATCGCAGCGCGGGCCCTTGATCGTAGCCGGCAGCGTGATTGCCGGCGAAGAGACGCCGGTGTTGCAGGCCTTCGCAGCGATCCAGCAGAAATGGCCGAAGGCACTGCTGGTATTGGCGCCGCGCAAGCCGGAACGGTTCGCGGAGGCGGCGGACATCGTGGCACAAGCGGGATGGCAGCCAATTCGGCGAAGCGAGATATCGCTCGATGGGCTCTCGGCAGGGATATTGGGTGACGCACAGGCGGAGAAGAGCGTTCTTCTGCTGGACACGATCGGCGAGCTTGCAGCCACGTACGGAGTCGCCGACGCGGTCTTTATCGGCGGCTCGCTCGAGCCCGCGGGCGGGCATAACCCGCTCGAACCGGCCGGCTTGGCAAAAGTGCCGGTTTTTGGCCGCTCGATGGATAATTTTCGTGAGATTGCAGCGGCCTTGCTTGAAGCGCGCGCGGCGATTCAGGTAGGTTCGGCCGAGGATCTTAGCGCTGCGTGGATTGACCTGCTCGAAAGCCCCTCGCTGCGCGCGCAAATGGGATTGGCAGCGCGCGAAATCGTGGAGCGTAATCGTGGCGCGACGGCGGCGACACTCGACCGCGTCGCGGCGATTGTCGAGCAACGAGCGAATACGTGACGTCGTCGCCGCTGGTTCGAACTTTGCTGCAGCCGCTGGGTCTGCTTTATGGAACCGCGATGCGGCTGCGCACCGCCTTTTATGAGCATGGGCTTCTGCGCAGCCGGCGACTTCCGGGTACTGTAATCAGCGTGGGGAACTTGACGGTCGGGGGCACGGGGAAGACGCCGATGGTGCTGTGGATCGCGGAGCGGCTTGTCGAGGAAGGACATCATCCCGCCATCCTGACGCGGGGTTATCGAGGTCTGGGACAAGGCGATGCCAGCGGTGGGGCGCCATCCGACGAGGTTGCTCTGCTGCGCCAGAGTCTCAACGGCCGGGCGCAGTTTGGCGTAGGCAAAGACCGCTATAAGAATGGGCTCGCGCTGGCGAAAGATGGGGCAGAATGGTTCATTCTGGATGATGGATTTCAACATCTCGAGCTGCAGCGCGATGCGAATATCGTCTTGCTCGACGCCACCGATCCGTTTGGAGGCGGAGGCGTCCTGCCTGCAGGCCGTTTGCGAGAGCCGCGCTCAGGTCTGGCGCGTGCGGATATCGTGATCATCACCCGGACAAGCCGCGCCCCCGCTTTGGAAACCATAGTGCGCAGATTCACGAAGGCGCCGATCTTTTACGGACAGACTCGGCTCGATGGGGTGCTCCAAGTGCCATCGTCGACGGAAGCTTTGCCCGAAGGTGAGCGACGGCAATACAAATTTTTCGGCTTTTGTGGAATCGGAAATCCTGTGGCGTTTTTCGCCGACCTCAAAAGCTGGGACTTTTCCGTTGTGGGGCAGCGCAGTTTCGCCGATCATCATCGATATTCAAGTGCTGAAATCCAAGAGCTTGGCGCCGAAGCTGCCGCTGCCGGAGCGAATGCCCTGATTTGCACCGAAAAAGACGTGTTTAACATGCCGACTTCGGTTCGTGCGGCGCTGCCTATTTACGCGTGCCGGATTCGCCTCGCTCTCAGCGATGAAAACGCCTTTTGGACGGCGGTGCGTGCCACAGTCGGCCGGTCGCAGCCGGTGACGCAAGCATGAAGATTCTCGTTCGAGCGACCAACTGGGTGGGCGATGCGGTGATGTCCATTCCGGCGTTGCGGGCGATTCGAGCGCGCTGGCCAAACGCCGAAATTGCGATTCTGGCGCGTCCCTGGGTCGCGGATCTCTATGGCGGACAAGGTTATGCCGACCGCATCATCGCTTACGACAACAAAGGCGAACACAGAGGATTCTGGGGCAAGGAACGGCTGGCCAGCGCGCTTCGAAGAGAAAAGTTTGAAGTGGCGGTGCTTTTCCAGAACGCCTTCGATGCGGCGTGGATCGCCTGGCGCGCCGGAATACCCGAACGCATCGGCTACGCGCGAGATGGGCGAAGCTGGTTGCTGACGCGAGCCGTTCCGGTTCCGGCGAAAGGCGAGACGCCGGCTCACGAGGTATACGATCACCTCGAGCTGCTCCGCAGGGCCGGATGGCTGGAACGCTTGCCCCACGTCGATGAGATTGGCATTCGCGTGGCGGACGAGGATCGGCAGAAAGCTTTGGAGCGCCTGTTTGCAGCGGGAGCGCGCAAGAATGCCGTCCGGATTGCTTTCGCTTCCGGCGCAGCTTACGGGTCCGCAAAGTGCTGGGAACCGGAGCGCTACGCGGCTCTCGCCGACCGGCTCATAGCTGAGTTCGACGCGGAAGTGATACTTTTTGGCGCGCCCCAAGAAAATGAGATGGCGGCGCGCATCGCAGGCGCGATGCGACATCGCGCCTGCAACCTGGTCGGCGCGACGAAAATCGGTGAACTTCCCGCGCTGCTTTCCGCCTGCCGTTTGTTTATCGGCAATGATTCAGGAGCCATGCACGTCGCCGGCGCCGTCGGAGTTCCGGTAATCGGCATATTCGGCCCCAGCGATCCCGAAGGCACCCGGGCCATGGCCCCACAATTCACGCTGATTCGGGAGCCGGTGGAGTGCAGCCCCTGCTTTCTGCGCAAATGCCCCATCGATCATCGTTGCATGACGCGCATTTCGGTCGAGCGCGTGTTTGAAGCCGCCCAATCTCTTCTGACGACTGGGCTGACGGCTGGCGACCGCGCCAAAACTTCGAGCGTTTGGAGCCAACGTCTTGCTTGACGTGAAGGCCTTGCGCCCGGCGGTTTTCCTCGATCGCGACGGAACCATTTGCGAAGAGATGGGTTACCTCAACCATATCGCCCGGCTGCATATCTTTCCGTTTGCGGCCGCGGCCATCGCCAAGCTGAACAAAGCGGGTTTGCCCGTGATCGTAGTGACCAACCAATCGGGCATTTCACGGCAAATTTTCCCGGAGTCTTTGGTGACACAGATTCATTCCCGGATCAGCCAGGAATTATCCGCAGCCGGGGCTCGCGTGGATGGTTACTACTATTGCGCGCATACGAAGCAGGACGACTGCAATTGCCGAAAGCCACTGCCGGGATTGCTGGAACAGGCCGCGCGTGAGCACGGCTTACGGCTCGACCGGTCGTTTGTTGTGGGGGATCGCTATGGTGACGTCGAGTTAGCACACGGAGTAGGGGGGCGCGGAGTGCTGGTTCTGACGGGTTACGGCCGCGGCGAATATGAATTGCATCAGCAGGAATGGTCGCGGCAGCCCGATTTTGTTGTGGAGGACCTCTCCGAAGCTGTGGACGCCATCCTCGGGGGGATTCCATGAGCGCCGAGCGCGGCACAGATGCGGCGCGGCTGATTGGCATCGTCGAGCAGTTTCGCCGTCAGGCTATTTTGGTTCTGGGCGATTTCGTCGCCGACGAGTTTGTTTTTGGGGAAATTTCGCGAGTCTCCCGCGAGGCGCCCGTTTTGATTCTGCGGCGCCGGGAAATGCATACGCTGCCCGGAGGCGGTGCGAATGCCGCCAACAACTTGGCGGATCTCGGCGCGCGCGTGCATCCGGTAGCGACTATCGGTGACGATTCAGCGGGAGACGCGCTGGCGGAATATTTCCGCGGCAAAAAGGTCGACGCTTCCGGACTCGTTCGCAAAAACGGCTGGACGACTCCCGCGAAGACGCGATTTCTGGCGGGCTGGGCGCATACGGCGCAGCAACAGGTGTTGCGAGTGGACCGCGAACCCGACGGATTAGGCGATTCCACGATCGAGGCGCTCGTGCGTAACGCGCGCGAACGACTCAGTGATGTTTCGGCGGTTCTGATCTCAGATTATGGTTATGGTTCAGCGACGCCGGAGATTGTCACGAGCATTCGCGGCCGCCATCGATGGTCGCTGCCCGTAACGCTGGATTCTCGATATCGGCTTCACGAATACGCGCGCCTGGATTTGACCGCAGCCACGCCGAATGAGGCGGAAATCGAGGCCGCCCACAACGCGAAGATCGGTGGAGATGCTGCGAAGCTGGACGCTTTCGCGCGGCGAACGATGGCGCGGCTGAGCCTGAGCGCTTTGGTGGCCACCCGCGGGCGCCACGGCATGACCGTATTCGAGCGAGGACGCGCGCCGCAGTCGCTGGCCGTATTTGGAAGCGACCAGGCGGTTGATGTGACCGGCGCGGGAGACACCGTGATTGCAGCGTTCACGCTGGCGTTGGCGGCGGGGGCTAGCGTGCTGCAAGCCGCGCGAATCGCCAATTATGCGGGAGGCATCGTGGTCATGAAGCGCGGCACAGCTACAGTCACGCGCGAAGAATTGATAGCCGCCATTCGATCCGATGCGGAGAGCAGGCGCGCTGAAGCCGAAGATGGACACGCGAAATAAGATTGTTTCCGTCGAGCAATTGGCCCGCGAAGCTGCGCGAGCACAAAAATCGCGGAGAGCGCGTAGTGCTTGCGAATGGCTGCTTTGACGTGCTGCACGTCGGACATTCCAGATATCTTCAAGGGGCTCGCCGGGAAGGAGACGTGCTGGTCGTGGCCATCAATTCGGACGACAGCGTGCGGTCGTTGAAAGGCGAGGGGCGTCCGATCCTTCCGGCCGAAGCGCGTGCGCGGCTCGTCGCCGGTCTCGCCGCCGTAAATTACGTGGTGGTATTCGACGAACCGGACGTGACCCACCTGCTTTCGGTCTTGCGTCCCGATGTGCATGCCAAGGGGACCGATTACACCGTCGAGACCGTGCCCGAGCGCGAAACCGCCCGGAGCCTCGGCGTGCGCATCGCCATCGTGGGCGATCCGAAACAGCATTCCACGCGCGACCTGCTGGCGCGGCTCCGCGCCCTTCCGCATGACTGAGCGCACGGCTGCTCCGGGACCGGCTTGGGCACGCTGGCGGGCACCCATAGGCTATCCGATTGCGGTGCTCTGCCTCTGGCTGGTTCGCCCTACGTTCCGCTCGGTTGCCATCGGTTCTGCTGTTGCGCTGTTGGGATTGCTGATCCGTGCCATCGCCGCCGGGCATTTGCGCAAGCGCGAAGCGCTCGCGCAGACGGGCCCTTATGCGCGGACTCGCAACCCTTTGTATTTCGGCAGCGCCCTGATCGCATTGGGATTTGCGTTGGCCGGCAGGTCATGGCTGGCGGCCGCTTTGGTGGCACTTTATTTCGGCGTTTTCTACGCGCAGGTAATGCGGCGCGAGGAATCAGAACTGCGCGAACAGTATGGCAAGGCGTTCGACGATTACGCAGCGAACGTGCCGCTCTTTTGGCCGAAGCTGCGGAGGGAAAGTTCCGCGAAGGGCATGCAGTTTTCTTTCGCTCAGTATGTGCGTAACCGGGAATACAACGCCGCGATCGGCGCCGCACTTACGATTGCGGCGCTTCTGGCCCTGGCCATCTGGCGGAAATAGCCATGAGGATTACTGCAGGCGGTAAACTTCGTTGATCAATCGGCGAAATTTCGGCCGGTAAAGCAGGTCGTAAACCTCGCCCTTACCCGGAAACAATGTTTCCGCCAACCTCCGCGCCGCGGCCGCAATTTCCTGAGCTTCCTCGTACGGCAAATCGCCTTGCGCGATGATGCTCAGAGAGAGGTTGACGACAATACGCAGGCGGCGAACGCGCCTGGATTCTTCGTCAATTTCCGCATTGGTTGGAGAAACCGGCTGAATAGAATTCATGGACCCTATGAGAGATTATAATTACTGCCCTAAGTTGCAGCAAGAAAGCTCTCAGCATGTTGTTTCACACCTATTAATTCGATTCGCAAAGGGCGCATGAAGACTGCGCCTAAAAAGCAGGAGATTCGGCCGGCGATACGGAGGAGGAGAGCTCCGAACAGGGCCGCGCACAAGCGAGGAATGAGCGCACGTCCAGAGACTGGCCGTCGGTAGCTGCGGTGATGGCGCCGTCGCGGTCGGTACGATATACGCGCGTCCCTTCGGCGAGAATGCGCTCGACTGCCTCGGGGCTGGGGTGGCCAAAGGGATTCGCTTCGCCCACGGAGATCGCTGCAACGGCGGGATGAACGGCGTCGAGAAATGGCGGAGTGCTGGAAGTTTTGCCGCCGTGGTGCGGAACCTTGAGAAAATTGGCGGCGAGCTCGTCACCATTCGCCAGAATACTGCGTTCGACAGCGCGTTCGATGTCTCCGGTGAGCAGAAATGACTCCTTGCCGTCTTCGAGACGCAAAACAAGAGAATCATCGTTGCGCGCGCGGGCCGGATCGCTGGAGTCCGGCCAAAGAACGTTGAGGCGCGCGCCAGCCCAGTCGAAATGATCGCCCCTCAAGCGATGCGCGATGGGGACTTTTCTCGCCTTAGCTTCGGCAAGCAGATTCCGGTAAGCAGGCGCATCCTCGTCGCGCCCTACCCAAAGTTCGCCGACCTTAAAATTTCGCAACACGGCGAACATGCCGCCGAGATGATCCTCGTGGGGGTGCGTCACCACCACCGTGTCGATGCGCTTCAATCCATGGGACCAAAGAAATGGCGAGACGACGTCTTCGCCGATGTCGAGGCCCGGTCTCATCCCGCGAATGTAATTGGCGCCCGGCAGTCCGCCGGCATCGACGAGCATCGTGCGGCCATCGGGGAAAGCCACAAAAATGGAATCGCCCTGGCCAACGTCCAAGACAGTTACCTCCAGGCGCCCTCGCTGCAATCGAGGGGGAAAGGGATAAACGACGATCAGCGCTGCTAACGCGAGCGCGGCGACGAGCCCGACGCGGCGAGCTCCATTTTCTGTGCGTCAGAATCGCCGCCGAGAGAAAGAGCACGACCGCAAAAAAGCCGATAAGCAGCGCGGTTGGCGGCGAAGGAACTCGCACGAAAGATGAGGGAAGTTGCGCGAACCAATGAGTCGATGCGGTAAGCATTGCAATGAGAAAGCTTAGTGCGCGACCCAGAACGATTCCGAGAGTTTTCCAAATGGCGCCGACCACCAGCGCTGCGAACCCCAATGGGATAAGGATGGAAGTGAGGAGCACCGCGGGGATGTTTGCAACCGGCGCTATAAACGAGACTCGATGAAAATCACGGGCCATCAGCGGCAACATTCCGATCTGAAGAGCGACGGAGAGCACGGCCAATTCCCACAGCCGCAGGCCAACGCGGCAGGGAGTAACGACGATCTGGTCGCAATATTGCGCCAGCTTCGACGGCAGTCGCGAGCGCAGCCAGGCTGAGACGGCGCGAAGATCGATGCGAAATTCCGCCGCTTTGGGCGGCGTGGCTGCCGTCGCGCGTTATGTCGCCGAGGTGGTCGAGTGCGCGGCGATAGTGCTCAACGGTTCGCTCCAGCAACGGTTCCGCGATTCCCGCGATAATGCCCGCCGCAAGAAAAGAAAGCTGGAAACTGGCCTGAGTCGATTTCAGAGGGCCGGAACAGAAGAATCACCACCGCCGCGAGGCCGACGGCGTTGAGCAAATGCCACACGCCGAAAAAGCATGCGGGCCAACAAGTAGATCGCCGCCATCAATGCTGCGCGCATGATGGGAGGGCGATCCTCGATGATTGCGACGTAAAGGCGCGAGCGCCGCAATCGTAGTGAAAGCTCTCGCAACAATCGGCAAGCGCAGCCTTTTGCCTGCCCAGAAAAGGAATGCCGCGAGCACGCCTACGTGCAGACCCGCCAGACCAGAACGTGGTAAAGCGCCTGTTTCGCGAAACGCTTCGACCTGCTGCGAATCGAGAAAGCTGCGGTCGCCAAGCAGCATGGCACGGGCCACTGCGGCGCGGTCCTCGGCTGGCCGAAAGCATAGCGTCGAAGTCATTTAGCAAGCGGCCGCGCAGCCGGGCCAAACGGTGAGACAAGCTTTGGCGGCGGGACCCGGCAGGATCTTTGCATTAGCGCCGGATTGCGCAGCGTGGCCGTGAGGTCGATTCCCTGCTGCCATGGAGCGCGCCGCGATAGTCAAACGCTCCGGGATCGCCAAAATTTCGTACCAGCCGCGCGCGAGCCAGAATCTCGACGCGTTCGCCGGCGCGAACTGGCGGCGGAATTCCCTGTGCGCGTTCGTCGAAGAAATAAGTCGGCCCGCAAGCCCGCCCGAGTACCGGCATGCCATGTCGCCCAGTGACTGGACTTGCTTCGAGATCCATGTCGTAGCGAATTCCCCAAGGCAGCCGCAAAGGATCGGCGCGCAGAATTCCGCGCCATCGCAGCGGCTCGTCGAGATTCCAATCGGTCCGCCGCCGACCAAGTTTGTGACTTGATTCGCCGGGACGGCCGATGTGTTCGATTTGCGCCGCCGCGGCAGCCAAGAAAGCACCATGCCAGGAGTGAGGCAGCCCAGGCGAGATTCGCGCCCGCGAAACCTCACGAGTCAAAGCCGGCGCATGATGGAGAACAGCACGACGCCGAGCGACAGATCGAGGCTATGCGGAGTGTGAACAGCAATCGGAGATTGGCCGCCAGGATTCCTGCGGCAACGAAGACCGCGATCAGCGAGGGCGGAAACTTCATGCGCGACGCGAAAGTCGCACCAAAGCCTCCATATGATACGTCTGCGGGAATATATCGACAAGGTGAACTTCACTGATCTGTAACGGCCCGGTTTTGCGGCGTCGCCGACCAGAACTGCCAGATCTCGCGCCAGCGTAGCCGGATCGCACGAGAGATAAGCGATCTCCTGCGGGCGCGAGCTTGGTCAGACGCGTGAGAGCGCTGCGCGGCAACGCCCGCGCGCGGCGGATCGAGCACCACCAGGTCAGGCGCTTCGTGCCAGCGCGCGAGAAATGCCTCCACGTCGGTCTGCCGCAAGGCCGGCGAGGACGCGCCGCTCTCCTGCAGATTCGCTTCCAGGTCGCGCGCCGCGGCTTCGTTGGACTCCACGGCGATGACGCGTTCGAAACGATGCGCCAGCGGCACGGTGAAAAGCCCCACGCCGGCGAAAAGATCGAGCGCCAGTCTGCCCGCGCGCGTCGCCGATCACGAGTGCGCACCAGTTCGGCCAGGAGGAAGCGGTTCACCTGAAAGAAAGAGAGATGGCCCACGCGATAACGTGTGGTCGCCGACGCGATAGGAGATGTAGCCGGGCCCGACCAGCTCAAAACGATCGCCGCGCGATCTTGGACCAGAATCGTTTCGATCGGCGGAGATCTCGGCGCGAAAGCTCTCGGCGACGGTTCGCGCGGAGCCGTCCAGCTCGCGTCGAAGGATCAGATTGAGGAGCAGCTTGTCATCAGCGTCGATCGGCAAACGCCTCGACTCTCGCGCAATTCAGCGGGCAGGCTTGCCGCGACGTCAGCAGATCGATGACATCGCGCTCAGGGTTTCGCTCAGACGCGGCGAGAGCGATGGGACACTCGCGCACGGGGCAAAGCTTCTGCGAGCCGGCCTCGAAATATCCGATTTCGCGCGACGCCGGTCGTCGTCGGCGCGATCTTCCACTGGGCGCGGTTGCGATATCCGAAGGGCGGCGACGCGTGCGGCACGATGGGACCGTCCCAGGTATGCGCCCGAGGCGCGAAAGCGTCTCGCGCAGAATGTCCGCTTTGTAGCGCACCTGCAATTCGTACGGCATGTGCTGGTAGTTGCATCCGCCGCAGACGCCGAAGTGCGGGCAGCGGCGGCGCCGACGCGATCCGGGGAAGGCTTGCACGATGCTGCGCGACGCGGCCGCGAATAAATTTCTTGCGCCGTCTCCAGCGGCTCGATGGAAACGGTCTCGTCCGGCAGAACAAACGGCACAAACACGGTGTGGCCGTCGTGATGGCCCAGGCCTTCGCCGCCGTACACCAGCTTTTCGATGCGCACTTCAATGGGATCGGGCATGAAACCTCAGGTGAGATAGAAAAGACTCAGTCGCGGCAGATCGAATCTCTCGAACAGGCGCTTCTGCGTGTATTGCCGTTCGAGTTGGCTGAGTTGCTCGGCGGTCATCCGGCGGCGGTAAGGCGCGAGTTGACGGTCCAGTTCGCGCGCGAATGGTCAACGAGCGTTTCTCGTCGGCGGAGGCGGTGAAGGCGGCGCGTCAGCTTTTCTTCCAGCACCGTCAGCCGCCGCTCCAGGTCTTCGAGATCGAGCTGCGCCGGGCGAATCGAGCAGCGGCGTACATCTCTGCGAGGCTCGCTCGCGAGCCTGCGCGACGTGCGAGCCAGTTCGGCGATCGGTGGGCTGCAGTTTGTCGCGCAGCGTTTGCGAGGCGTTTCGGCGTTGCGGCGGAGAAAATGCGCGCAGTTCGTCGCGCGAAAACGGTTCCGCTGCCGTGGCCCTTGGCGCTTGACCGCGGGCCCGGCGCCCGCCGCCGCCTCCTGTCTGTTGCGCCGCGGCGTCCAGCACGGCATCCACGCAGTATGCCAGGCTCTTCAGCGGCCGGCCCGCGGCGCGGCGCGAGCGCTGGTAGCTTTCGAATGCGCTGTCGATGCCGCGCAGCACGGCATCCAGCGGAATTCCGGCCCTCTGCCAGGTCTCGACGATGGCCCAGTCCAGCGGCGAGACCAGCAGATGCGCGCCGCGCTTGCGCCAGAAATACTCCTCGATCTCCGTGAAATAGTTGAAGTAGTTGAACGAATCCATCAGCACGACTTTAGCGACTCGCGCTTTCGCGCTGGTTTTGCCGCGGCGCGCATGTGCCGGTCACGGGCGCTTTCTCGGAGACCGGTGCAGCCGTGCCGCGCATTGGCGAGCGGCTGGTTGCGCTCCCAGATGATGCGCAGGCCTTCCAGCGTCAGGAATTCGTCGATCTGCTGAATGTGCCGCGAGGCGCGCGCGATCAGAGACGCCTGCCCGCCGGTGGCGATCACGCGGACGTCTTTGCCCTGCACGGCTTTCATGCGCTCCAGAATGCCGTCCACCAGATCGGTGAAGCCGTAAAAAAGGCCCGCCTGCATGGACTGCAGCCGTGTTCGTGCCGATGATTTTTCCCGGATCGCGAATCTCGACGCGCCAGAGCCGCGCCGCGCGCGAAAAAAGCGCGTCGGCGGAGATGCCGATGCCGGGCACCAGCGCGCCGCCCAGATATTCGCCGCGCTCGGAGACCACGTCGAAATTGATGGCCGTGCCGAAATCCACCACGATGCACGGCCCGCCGTACTTTGCGAAGGCGGCCACGCTATTGACGATGCGGTCGGCGCCCACTTCCTGCGGATTGTCGTAGTGGATGGGCATGCCGGTGCGGACGCCGGGCTCGACGAAAAGCGCCTTGGTATGAAAATATCGCTCGGCCATCTCCTCGAGCGTGGCATTCAGCGGAGGCACAACCGAACTGATGATCACGCCGTGAATTTCGTCGGGATCGAGGCCCGCCAGCGTGAACAGATTGCGCGTGAGGATGCCGTATTCGTCCACGGTCTGGTCGCGCGCGGTAGTCAGGCGCCAGTTGGCGATCAGTTCCTTATCGCGAAAGACGCCCAGCACCGTGTTGGTATTGCCGACGTCCAGAGCCAGCAGCATCAATTTGCCTCGGCCACATCGCCGGAAATGACCACGGCGATCCGGCCGTCGTCGCGGCGCACGCGCAGCAGCCCGTTCGGCTCCAGACCGTCGGTCATGCCCATGTAGGTTTCGGCCGCCGTCGTGATGCGCACGCGCTTGCCACGGGCGAAACTGGATACTTCGGCGAAGCGCGCCAGGATCGGCTGCGGCCCTTCCGCCAAGAATCGATTGTAGTAGGTCTCCAGGTTGCGCAGCAACCGCACCAACGAGTTGCAGCCGCGAATCAGGCTTCCCGGCGATCATGCGCAGTGATGTGGCAATTCCGGCTAGCTCCGGTGGCATGGCCGTGTGGTTTACGTTGATGCCGATGCCCACAATGACAAAGTGCACGTGGCTGGGCTCCGCGTACATTTCCGTGAGGATGCCGCAAAATTTTTTCCCGCCCGCGAGCAGATCGTTCGGCCAGCGCAGGTCGGGCACCACGCCGGTTTCTTCTAGCACGGCATCGCGGAGCGCCAGCCCGGCAACCAGCGTGATCAGTGGCGCAATAAGCGGCGAAATCGGCGGACGCAGCAGAACCGTCATGTAAATGCCGCTGGTCTTTTCCGAATGCCAGGATCGGCCAGCCCGGCCCCGGCCACCAGTCTGCTCTTCCGCGATGACAATGGCCCCGTGCGGCTCGCCGGCGTGCCCCAGTTCGAAAGCGATGCTGTTGGTCGAGCCGTTTTGAAAAAATGATGGATGCGCTTGCCGAAAGGCGTATCGCGGAGGCGCCGCCGCAGCAGACTGGGCGACAACACGTCCGGCACGCGTTCGATGCGATAGCCCGTGCGCGGATGGCCCTTGACGCGCACGCCGAGCGCACGAAGCCGTTGCGTCCAACGCCAGACCGCCGAGCGGCTCACGCCGATTTGCCGGGCGATTTTCTGGCCGCTGATGACGATCATGGGATTTTCCGAAAGCAACGTCAGCAGGGCGTCGATGCGCCGGTCGGTGGTCCCGGTTGTGTGGTCGCATAGTTGCCAGACCGAAGATTGGCGTCGATTTCAGGGGCATGCAAGCTTTTGAAGTCGAGACCTAAACGTCGATCCACCTATTAGTAACCGGCGTGAAGGGCACAAAGCTTATATGCCACGCACCGGATCGGCAAGGAGGACCTCAGATCGCCAGGTTTAAGCGGTTGGAGGGCTGTCCGTCCGTTTCTCGAGTTGGGCCAGGCGCTCGGTCAGCTTGGCGAACTCGAGCTGGCGTTCTGCAAAGGTGGCTTCGAGCTGGCGCACGACTTCCGCGGGCGCGCGGCTGCGGAACGTATCGTCCGCAAGGCGATTTTGCTTTGACTCCAGATCGCGGGCGAGCCGTTCCCTTTCCTTGCGCAAGCGGGCGAGCTCAGCGCCGAGTTCCACCGTCTCGCCATAGGGGATGCGCAGATCGAACTGCGCGGTTGAGCGGACCGGCCCGGCCGTAGGTTCGAGCTTCGAGTCGGAAATGCGCAGGTCCGAGAGGGTAGCAAGGCGCAGAATAATCGCGCGATTTTGCTCCACCGTTTCGCGAACCGCGAGAGTGGCTGGAGTGAAATCTGCAGCGACGCGCTGTCTATCAAGCTTGAGCTCCGCGCGGATATTGCGCGCCTTCTCGATCACGTCCTGCAGCAGCTTCACTTCCTGATCGGCGTCAGGGTCTACCCATTGCGGCGCTGGCCGCGGGAAAGGCTGCAGAGCGATGGATCGCGCATTCTTGTCCTTTTCCGGTGAATGCTGCGGCAGCCGATGCCACAACTCCTCAGTGAGAAACGGCATGAACGGGTGCAGCAGCCGCAGGGCCGCCTCGAATACGGCGAAGAGATTGCGCCATGCCGGCACGGAGACCTTGCGATCCGGATCCGTCATAGCCGGCTTCACCCACTCGATATACCAATCGCAGAAATCTCCCCAGAAGAAGTGATAGACGATGTGCGCGGCTTCGTGAAAACGGAAACTCTCCAGCGCGTCATCCACCGTGGCTATGGCCTCGGCAAACCGTGAGAAAATCCAGCGGTCCGCGAGGCTGACAGCATCGCCCGCGGGATAGGGCGCCGCAGCGCGCATCTGTGGTGAGGCAAGCTCCTCGATAGTCATGCCCGTCGCGGACTGAAATTTCTCCAGATTCACAAAGACGAATCGCGCCGCGTTCCAGATTTTGTTGGCAAACGCCTTGTAGCCCACAACAGCATCTTCGCTGAGCGCGATATCGGTGCCCGGCGCGGCTTTGATAGAAAGCGTGAAGCGCAGTGCGTCGGTGCCATACCTTTCCATCCACTCCAGCGGGTCAACCACGTTGCCGCGCATCTTGGACATCTTTTGTCCCTGCGCATCGCGAACGAGCGAGTGCAGATAGAGCGTGCGGAAAGGAATTCGTTCGGCAGTGGTTTTTCCGGGAGCGAGGCGCAGGCAGAGCATGACCATGCGCGCATCCCAGAAAAACAGAATGTCGTAGCCGCTGATGAGCAGCGTCGTGGGATAAAACCTGCGCAGGTCCGGCGTGTCGTCGGGCCAGCCCAGCGTCGAAAGCGGCCAAAGGCCGGAGCTGAACCAAGTATCCAGCACATCGGGATCCTGTTCGAGCTTTCCGCCGCCGCATTTCGCGCATTTCTCGGGAGGGCTGGCCGGCAACGCGCGGCCATCAACGATGGCAACGCGGGAATCGCGCGCCGGCGTGATGCCACCGCAGGGGCAGTGCCACATCGGAATGCGATGTCCCCACCAAAGCTGGCGTGAGATGCACCAGTCGCGGATATTCGCGAGCCAGTCGATGAAGATTTTGCGCTGATTATCGGGGAAGATCCGGACTTGCCCTTCTTCAACCGCAGCGGCGGCAGCATCCGCCAGTGGACGCATCTTGCAAAACCATTGCATGGAGACGCGCGGCTCGACGACGGTCTTGCACCGATCGCAGACGCCCACGGCGTGAGTGTGCTCTTCGACTTTCACGAGCAGCCCCAGCGATTCCAGATCGGCGACGATACGCTTGCGCGCTTCGAAGCGGTCCAGCCCGGCGTAGGGGCCGGCGTTCGCATTCATGCGCGCGTCTTCGGTCATGACGTCAATTTCGGGAAGTTTGTGGCGCCGTCCCATTTCGAAATCGTTCGGATCGTGCGCGGGCGTCACTTTGACGGCGCCCGTCCCGAATTCGCGGTCCACCGCGGCATCGGCGATGACGGGAATCTCCCGATTCATCAGCGGGAGAAGAAGCTTTTTGCCGATCAGATGCTTATAGCGCTCGTCCGCGGGATTCACGGCCACAGCGGTATCGCCCAACATGGTTTCCGGGCGCGTAGTGGCGACGACGATCGATTCGCTCGAGCCCATCACCGGATAGCGAATGTGCCAGAGATGGCCTTTGCGCTCCTCGTGGACTGTCTCGAGATCGCTCAAGGCCGTCTGGCAACGCGGGCACCAGTTGACAATATAACGGCCTCTATAGATCAGCCCTTCGTGGTAAAGGCGCAGAAAAGCTTCCAGAACCGCGCGGTAGAGTGGCGGATCGAGCGTGAATTTTTCGCGCGACCAGTCGCAGGAGTCGCCCAGGCGAATCATCTGCTTTTTGATCGTGCCGCCGCTGTGCGCCTTCCATTCCCAAACGCGGCGTTCGAACTCTTCGCGTCCGAGAGCCTTGCGCGTGAGGCTCTGCTTGGCCAGCTCGCGTTCCACGACGACCTGCGTCGAAATGCCGGCATGGTCCATGCCCGGCAGCCACAGAGTATTTTCGCCGCGCATGCGGTGCCAGCGCGTGAGCACGTCGATTTGGGTATGCTCGAGCATGTGGCCGATGTGGATGTAGCCTGTGACGTTCGGCGGCGGAATGACGATCGAAAACACGTCGCCGGGCGCAGTTGCGTCGGCGCGGAACAATTCCTGCTTCATCCAAGCCTCGGCCCAGCGCGGCTCAATCAGCTGCGGCTCGTAAACTTTGGGGAATTCGGCGCTTTGGGGCGCCGCTTCCGCTGCCTTTTTTGGCGAATCTTCGGGCAACTGTATTCTCTCCGGTCCGGTGCGCGGACTTGGGTGAGGGATAAACCACTAACTATAAGGAGCGCGGCAAGAGGGGTCAAATCGCAATCGGATGGCGACATTCGTCCGTCGTGTATCGCCGATACAAATGCATTGGACTCTGAACCGCGCTTTTCTACAATAGGCCAGCGAGCCGAGACCATCGGCAAGAATGAATGCGCGGGAGGTCTGGCGTGAAGAATAAGCATATCGGCGCTCTTCTAGGATTAGGACTTCTGATCACCGCGGCCCCTCTTTTTGCGCATCATGGCAATTCGAATTTCGATATCGATAAAAAGCTCACGCTGAAGGCGACCGTCACGGACTGGGTTTGGGCAAATCCGCATTGCTGGCTGAAGTTCGACGCGACGGACGACAAAGGCACCGTCGTCCATTGGATCGCGGAAACCAGCAATCCCGCGGACATGACCAACCTCGGTTGGAGCAAACAGGTCTTCAAACCGGGCGATCGTGTTACGGTGACGTTGCAGCCCGTCAAGAATGGCCAACCCATCGGGCGTGTCATGCAGGTCGTGCTGGCGAACGGCCAGACATTGGGCACACGAATTCCGGGGATATTCGGGCCTGACGTCGATGCCCAGAAGCCGGCGGATTCTTCCAAGCAGTAGGGCCGATCAAGCAGGTTGAGAATAATCCGTCGCTGCTTTCGTGCGGCTGACGTTTCAGCTCGAGAGAGGTTCGCAAAATGTCAAAACGCTTGCTGAGGTCCGCCCTCCCCGCAGCTGCCATTCTGTGCGCTTGCCTCATTTCGGGCCCCGGAATTCGAGCGCAGCAATCCGGCGCGGCACAGCAGAATGCATCGCCGGCGCCCTGGAATAGCCCGAGCATCGCTCCCAAGGAAAGGCGGCCGGCTTCCGGTCCGGCACCTCGCCGCGACATCAGCGGAATCTGGGATGCCTTTGCTGCCGGTATTCAGCCTGCCGGAGTTAAGAGCCATGCGCCCTTCACGGAATGGGGCGAGAAAATGGCCAACGCTTATAAGCCCGGCGATGGGCCGAGAAAAGTTGCCCTGGCGTTCATTAATGATCCGTTGGACGGTTGCGATCCGGCAGGCTTTCCGCGCAATTTATTCTTCGAACTGCGGCCCTTCAAAGTCGTTCAGACCCCCGATCAAGTTTTGATCATGTACGAGTATCAACGAATCTGGCGCGCCGTCTGGACCGACGGGCGCGAATTGCCAAAGGATCCTGAATCCAGATGGTACGGCTACTCCGTCGGCCATTGGCAGGACGACTACACGTTTGTTGTAACCACTGTAGGGCTGGACGAACGAACCTGGCTCGATAATGCGGGAGACCCTCATAGCGCCGACATGCGCGTCGAGGAAACTTACCATCGCGTGAATCAGGATACGCTGGAGCTCACCGTAAAAATCGACGACCCGAAGGCCTATAAGGAGCCGTGGCTGGGCCTGAACAAGTTCGTCTTGCACCGGCAGCCAGCGAGCTTCGATATCCGCGAGATGATCTGCGCGCCTACTGAGGCGGAAGAATACAAGAAAACGGTCGCCGAGCCCGCTACAAGATAGCGTCACAGCGAGTACCCAGACAGTTTTAGACGGCGTTTCTTGTTGAGCGGGAAAAGCGGACGACGTGCGGGGTTACGTTCAGCTCTTCTTCATTTCCCGGCGTACGATGGCCTCGATCGCCGGGCGAAGCACTTCGCGATTCACTACTTCCATAATCTGGGGCTGCATGTGTTCCAGCAGCCGGTTCACGACCGCGTCGATCATTTCGGGCGTGGGAGCAGCCGGCGCGTCAGCCTGCGCATGCGCGGAGAATGAATCTTTGTGCTCTGTCAGGCTCGCGTGCCGATCGGAAGTTTCCGCGGGAGCCCCTGAGCCGGGCAAGGTATTGAGCTCCGAAAACGCCAGGCGCGCAGCTTCGGTGGCCGCGGTAATCACCGCATCGTGGTTCGGCAGAGCAGGTAATTCCAATACCGGATCAAGTTCCTCGTAAGTCTTGGCCTGATGGGAATCGAGCGGTTTTTCGGGCGCAACCGGTAGCGCGTCCGTCAGGTCAGGCCACGAAGGTGCCGCTGCATGATCGTTGACGGGCGCCGCAGCTATCTGCGGCTCTATGACAGCGTCTTTGTTGGCTTCAGCTGATGCCTCGGCGGGCGTAGCGTCCTGCGTCGGCAACGCGAAAGTCAGTGTGGGATCGAATTTAAAGATGTCGGCCGCCGCTTCGGGAGGCGGAGCGGACGAGACAGGCGGCTCGGGTGCCGGCAGAACTGCGCCAAGCTCTTCTTTCTCGACCGTTGACTGGGAATATTTTGCTTGCTGCGGAGTTACCGGCTCATTTTGAGTAACTATCGTTTGCGAGAAATCAGCATCGAGGCCGACGGTATCCAAAAGGCTGGAATCAGGTCGAAAAGCAGGACGGTCATCTTCTTCTTCGACAGAGTCCTCGTCTTTACCGAAGGAATGCATGTCGATTATATCTTCCGGCTGAGTTTCGGACTTCCCCTCTTCCACCACTTCGTGTTCTGCCGGCGTTGCCCAAAACGGATCGCCCAAATTCGGATCGCGCGTGGAGGTAGTGACCTCATCCGGGTCTTCTACTTTTACTTTGGCAGCTTGCGGCCGAGGACTCGCCACAGGAGGTACAAACGGCGGAGGAACCGGGACGGCTGGCTTCCACTGGGCAGAAGAGACTTCCGCCTGAGGAAGTGGCAATGGTCCAGCAGGGGCGGCCTGAGTTTCAAGCATCGGACTCGCTTGACCTGCCGCTGGCGGTGCCGCAGGCTTCGGCGGTATGGGCGTTTGAACCGGCACCGGTTTTTGCCCGTTGGATTTTGCCAGCAGCGCCTTGACCATGTTGATCAGAGGGTCGGGCGGAACAAATGGTTTTTTCAGAACACCATCAGCACGCACGCGCTGCGTTTCTTGTTCGTCGAGTGGATCAAAAGCGCCAACCAGCAGCACGACCGGCGTGTTCATATAGCGCGAATCGTTCTTGATGAACTCGCAAAGTTCGTAGCCGTTGCGCACAGGCATGAAAATATCGGCGAGGACTAAATCGGGGCGGAGATCCGGAATCTTCCGCATGGCAGCTTCGCCATTCCCAACCGCTACGACGTCAATGCCCTCATCCTTGAGGGCTAAAGCAACCATCTTTTGGATGTTGCTATTGTCGTCGGCCACCAGTATGCGGGACACCGGGCGCTCCTCCGCCAAACCTACTTCGATCGCAGTCTAGAGAGACCCCGACCATCGGCTAGCTTGGATTATTGGAGCATTGGCGCGCTCAGCGAGTCAACGAGCTTCGGCGCGGGATGTACCGGAGCGTAACCTCACGCAGGGCTTTGATTTTGGGAGGAGCTACTGGGACTGAAGCTTAGCCTGCTTCTTGTTCTTTTTCTTTTTGCTGGAAGACTCGCCCTGATTGGAGCTCTGCGCGGAAGTTTGGCTCGTCTGGCTTGAGGCGTCCGAGTTACCGCTTGCGTTTTGGCCGGCATCGGTAGCTGAGCCGGTGTGCCCGGTCTGGCCCGCCTGATCCTGAGTTGAAGAGCTTGCAGCCGGAGGGTCGTTCGCACCCACAGCCCCGGCGGCCGTTCCGGAAGTGGCGGCTGGCGGATCAGAACCTGCCGGCGAGACGCTTTGGATGTAAGCTCCCGTGCCGCTGCCATTGCTCCCGCTGTTGCTGTTACCGCCGCTGTTAGCACCGGCCGCGACCACACTCAGCCCTGCTCCTCCACCCGGAGAGAGTGTATCGGTCACGTCTACAGTTTGCGGCGTCAGGTTCGGCGTTCCCACTCTTGCTGCCGCGCTTACGTCTGGCCCGCTCTTAAGCAGCTCGCCCGGCCGTCTCAGGAAACCAGGCCTCTCCCGCGGAGTCTGCTGCTCTCTCTGCATTCGCGCCATCGCCGTGGGATCAGGATCCGGCACAGGGGAGCCAAATTTAACGAGCTTAGTTTTGGCCTGAGCGGCCAAAGGCGACATGGGGTACTCCTTGACCAGTCTCGCGTAGTACGTCGAGGCCATGTCGTTGCGCTTGTTGCGTTCGTAGATCGATCCCAACATCCAGTTTGCGTGGTCGGCATCGCTGTATAAGGGGTAGCGATTCACCAGATCGAGCAGCCGCGGAGCTGCAGCCTTGTCGATGCGCCTGAGGTAATAAAAGCTGGCAATGCGGTAATCGCCGTCGGCCAGAACTTCCTGCACTTCTCTCAGGCGCTGTTCGGCTTTAGGGGCAAGCTCGGTCTGGGGATACTTCTGCATGAAGGTCTGAAAGGCAGCCTCCGCCTCCAGCGCCTCCGTACGATCCCGGTCCGACTTTTCCATACGGCGGTAGTGGGCCATGCCGATCTGCATCTGCGCATAGGCAGCTTCGTCTAAGAATGGGAAAAAGGTGATGAAATCCTGATATTGCGCGACGGCCTGGGTCATGCCCGTCGTGCCGCCCTCTTTGAAATAGGAATCGGCGATGGACAATTTCGCCTTGGCGAGATATTCGCTGTCCGGATAAGTATTGATCAGCGTTTGCAGGCTTAGCCGGGCCGTTTCGAAACGGCTGTGCTGGAGGTCGTTCGCGGCCCGTTCGTAGAGAATCTTATCGGCTTCCGCCGAAGCTGTATTGTTCGTATCCGGCTTAGCGGTGGCCGTTTTTTGACCGGCACAGCCCGCCAAGGCGATTACGGCTACAAGCGCCGCGAGCCAGTTAAATTTCGTGTACATGCGCCTTCAAACGACCTTTCTTACTTTTTGCGCCAAAGCCTCACTGGCCAAACGCGTCAGCTCGCGAACCGCTGCGGTGGGATCAGCGGTGTGGAAGACAGAAGTTCCGGCGACTAAAATCTGCGCTCCCGCGCGAACCACCTCGGCTACGTTTTCGGGGCCGATGCCGCCGTCGACTTGAATCCTATAGCTATAATGATGCCGGTCCCGTATCTCCCGCAACTCCCTTATTTTCTCCGTGGCTTCGGGAATGAAAGCCTGCCCGCCAAAGCCGGGATTCACAGACATGACCAGCACGTGATCGACTTTGCCCAGCACTTCCCGGAGCATCACGACCGGCGTCGCTGGATTGATCACGGCGCCCGGCTTGCACCCATGCTCGCGAATCATGGCGAGAGCTCGGTCCAGGTGCGGCGTAGCTTCCTGGTGCACGGAAATCATGTCCGCTCCGGCTGTTGCAAAGGCCTCGATATACTGCTCCGGATTTTCGATCATGAGATGCACGTCAAGCTGGAGTCTGGTTGCCTTGCGCAGAGACGCGACTACCGGCACGCCTATCGAGATATTGGGAACGAAATGGCCATCCATCACATCGACGTGCAGCAGCGAGACTCCCCCGCGTTCCACGGAACCTATAGCGTCACCCAGACAGGCAAAGTCTGCGGCTAGAATGGATGGGGCGACTTCAACTCCAGACGGCACGCTCACCTGTCGGATTCTACCATGGGAGAGACCCCCATTTGGGCCGATGTTCGCGGTATTTTCGCCACTCGGAGCACGCCATAGAGGATTTGCCGCTTACTCCGAAATGCCCAGTTCCACCGTGGTCTCGGCCGCTATGCGTTCGCCGCCCGGAGGATTTTGTCCCACAATCGTGCCCTTTGGCGCGCCCGCTTGCCCGATATGATTTAGCTTCCCAATCTTTAATCCCGCCGAAGCAAGAGTCTTGCTGGCGTCCTGTTGCTCCATGCCGACCACATTAGGCATCACGTAAAACGGCTGGCGATCGGCGCTCGAGACAAGCAAGTCCACGTGAGGACTCGATGCCGTGGTTCCTTGCGGCGGATCCTGCTTCAGCACGACATCGGGTTGCGTTCCTGGCCAGAAAAGCGACGTGACTTCGCCGAGTTGCAACCCCGCCTGCAATAGCGAAATCCGCGCCGCGCGCATGGATTGGCCTTCGAGAGCGGGAATCTTCACCGTTTGCTGGCCGAGGCTCAACACAACGTGAGCGTCCTGCGAAATCTTCATCTCTTCGCCCGGCGGAGGACTTTGCCGGACGACTGCGTTCAGGGGCAATGAGCTGTAGACTCGGTCGGCCACGCGCAATTGCAGGCCACGGGCGGCGAGCATTCGCTGCGCCCCGGGCGCCGATTGCCCCACCAGATTGGGCATAGTCACGATCCGTCCGCGTATGGCAATACGGATGGTCGTCACGGCACTCAGAAATCCCGCCGCCGCCAGCACGAAAACCAATAGCGAGATGCGTAGTATGCGCTCTAGCCGTTCTCGCCATTTTTCTATATATGGATGCGGGACGCTCTCGCCGTTCATGGGTAAATCACACTAGCATGTGCGCTAGCTTCGCGCTAACACTGCGGCAAAAAATCCATCGGTACCATGCTCCGGCGGAAAGCTCCGGAAAAACACATCTGCTGTGAAGAACTTCTCACTCATTGCCGGATCTCGCAAATGCCGAGCCAATACCGTCTTGGCCGAAATCACGTGCCACTCCGGCGATTCACCCAATACCGCCGCGATTACATTTTCATTTTCCTCGGGCTCCAAAGAGCAAGTCGAATAGACGGCCCGGCCAGATTTGTGAGTACACGCCAGCGCATTCCGCAACATCGCGGTCTGGGAGCGATGGGCCTCGTTCAAATCTTCTGCTTTGAGCCGCCAACGAATTTCGGGATTCCCCGAAAGAGTGCCGGTCCCCGAGCAGGGCGCATCAATCAGCACGCGGTCGAATTTCTCCGAGAAAGGCAAAGGCCGCGTTGCATCCACTGTCGCGAGTGACACATTCCTGGTATGCGTGCGCGTCAATTGTTGTCGAATCATGCGCAGGCGGTGTTCATGGATATCCCCGGCAATAACGCGGCCCTGCGGGCTCGCGGCGCGGGCAAGAATCATGGTTTTCCCGCCCGGCGCCGCGCATGCGTCCAGAATAGTTTGCGAATCCCGTGCGTCCACCAGATGCGCGACCATTTGCGACGCTTCGTCCTGAAAGTTGATCTGGCCATCGCGATAGGCCTCGCTCAAAGCCGGATTGCCTCCGGAAATGTGCAGCGCGCCTCGGAGCCATCGGCCAGGTGTGACTTCAAGCCCCGATTTACGAAGCGTCTCAGCTACGCGATCACTTTTCTCTTCTTCGAGCACTGCACAGGTGAGCGGTGACGGCCGATTATTCGATTGCAGTAATGCAATCGTCCGCTCTTTGCCGAACGAGTTCATCCATCGCGCAACAAGCCACGTCGGATGCGAATAGAGGATACCCAACCGCTCCTCGGCCGGCGTGCCAACCGGAATTAGCTTTTCCAGCTCGTCGCCAGTAATTTTTGCCTCCGCCGCTACTCGGCGAAGCAGGGCATTGACCATCCCCGCCGCAGAACTCTTGTGCGCTCGCTTCACCAACTCCACCGATTCGTTTATCGCGGCGTGCCGCGGCACGCGATCGAGATAGCGCAGTTGATAAAGTCCGAGCCGCAGCGCCAGGAGCACCTCCAAGTCGAGTTGTTCGTAACGGCGTTCTATGTGGCGCTGCAGCAGGAAATCGAGCAGCCGCTGCCAGCGCAGAACTCCCAACGTCAGTTCGGTTGCCAGCGAGGCGTCGGGCTTCTTGACTCCAGATTCGAGCTGCGTATAGAGAAGATCGGCCGCGTAAGCGTTTTCGGCGGCTACGCGGCGCAGAACGTCAAACGCAATCTTCCTTGGAGGGGAGATAGCCATGAAAAGAGTTTAACGGCTGCGGTCTGTGTGAGGAATGCGTCCAGAGCTATCCGCCGAAATGCTCGCCGCTGGCAAGCCGCGCGCCATTTACGAATTCGCGGGCGCTGATCCGCTTGCGGCCTTCGAGTTGTACAGCTTCGAGTTGTAGCCGCGTGCCTCTGCCGCAAACGACCTCGATGACGGCATTGCTCACAAGCACGTTGCCGGGCTCCTTTGGGATCGCCCCATCACCCACAGCAGTCGATGTGCTGGGCCGCCCCCAAATTTGGCACAGCCTTCCGCGAAATGTGCTGTACGCGCCAGGCCACGGCGCGAGGCCGCGAATCCGGTTACAAATCTCGCCGGACGTTAGTGACCAATCGATGCGCCCGTGCTCTCTCGTAAGGATCGGCGCATAAGTAGCCTGCGTGGAATCCTGCGGAATCGGCACGATCTCCCCGCGATTGAGTTTGATCAGCGAGTCCGCAACCAGGGGCGCGCCCAACTCCGCCATGCGCTTCGCAAGTTCCGGCGCGGTTTCGTCGCTGCCAATTTCGATTTCTCGCTGCATCAAAATTGGGCCGGTATCGAGCCCCGGATCAAGTCGCATCGTGGTGAGGCCCGTTTTAGGTTCGCCGTTGACAATGGCCCAGGCAATTGGGGCGGCGCCGCGATATTTCGGCAGCAGGGAGCCGTGCAGGTTCATCCATCCCAGGCGCGGAATATCCAGAAGGCGACGCGGAATGATCTGCCCATACGCGATGATCACGACGGCGTCCGGCTTGATCTCTGCGATGAAATCGCGGGCTTCGTCGGACTTCATGCTGGCCGGCTGATAGATTCGCACGCCGGCTTGGGCTGCCACTTCTTTCACCGGTGAAGGGGAGACACGCTGTCCACGGCCGCGCGGCCGGTCCGGCTGCGTGACTACGGCTTCCACGGCAAATTCAGGATTTACCAGCAGCGCTCGCAGGCTTGGAACAGCGAATTCCGGCGTGCCGCAAAAGACGATGCGCATCGTGCCCTCGATGGTTCCGCTGCGGCCCGATTACCACTGGCCCGTTTTTTGCAGCTTCCGAATTCGGCGCCGGATCAAATCGCGTTTGAGCAGGCTGAGGTGTTTCAGAAACAGCACTCCATCCAGGTGGTCCATCTCGTGGCAGAACGCGCGCGCCAGGAGCCCTTCGCCATTCATCTCAAACGTGTTCCCGGTGGCGTCCTGAGCCCGCACCGTGACGTACTGGGGCCGCGCGACGTTGCCGCGAAATCCCGGCACGGAAAGACAGCCCTCTTCCTCGCGCTGCTCTCCCTCGGCGTGAGTTAATTCCGGATTGGCGAGCACGATCTTGGCCTCGGGATTCTTTCCCACGGTTACGTCCACCACGGCGAGCCGCTTGCCAATACCAATTTGCGGCGCCGCCAGCCCTACGCCGTTGGCCGCATACATGGACTCAAACATGTCCTCACAGAGCCTGGCCAGCTCTTCGTCGAACTTTTCGACCGGCTTGGCCGGTTTTTCCAGTACGGCATTGCCGTACTTCACCACTGGGTAAATCATCGCCAATGTCCCTGGATTTTCCGCCGCCGCTCAGAACGAATCGAGCTGCCGCATATAACCTTCGAAATTGCGCCGCGTTTCTCCCACTGAATCGCCGCCGAATTTTTCGAGGAATGAGCCTGCCAACACCAGCGCGGTCATGGCTTCCCCGGCTATTCCGCCCGCAGGCACCACGCACACATCGGAGCGTTCGTAAGCCGCCTGTACGGATTCTTTCGTAATCAGATCGGCCGTCCCCAGCGCGCGGCGCAGAGTCGAAATCGGTTTCAGGTAGCCGCGCACCACCACGTCTTCGCCGTTTGTGATGCCGCCTTCGAGGCCGCCGGCGCGGTTGCTGGGCCGTCTGAACCGCCGTACCTTAACATCATAAGTAATCTCGTCTTGGACTTCGCTGCCATACGAACCAGCGGCCGTTACTCCGGCCCCGATCTCTACGGCTTTGACCGCCTGAATGGACATAATCGCCCGCGCCAGTTGTCCATCGAGTTTCGCGTCCCACTGGGCATGGCTCCCGAGTCCCGGTGGCGCTCCATGAGCTACAACTTCGAAGATTCCGCCTACGGAGTCTCCCGCGCGCAGTACGTGATCGACCTCCTGCTTCATGCGCGATTCCGTGCCGGCATCCACGCAGCGGAGCGGCGAATCGAGATTCGCGCAGATGGCTTGAATCTCCTTCCATTCCGCCTGCCGCTCCAGACGCACATGCCCCACTTGCACTACATGGCTCAGGATCTCGCAACCGAATTCGCGCAGAAACAGCTTCGCCAGTGAGCCGATGGCGACTCGGGCCGCGGTCTCTCGAGCGGAAGCGCGTTCCAGAATGTAGCGCGCATCATGCAGGTTGAATTTGGTCGCGCCCGCCAGGTCCGCGTGGCCCGGGCGAGGCGCCGTCAAAGGCCGGCGCGATTGCCGATCCTCTTCGCGATCCTCCACGGCCATGGCCCGTTCCCAGTTGGCCCAGTCGCGATTCTCAATACGTAGAGCGATCGGAGCACCGATCGTTTGTCCGTGACGGACGCCCGCGAGCGCCTCGGCCCGATCTTTCTCTATTTTCTGCCTTCCGCCGCGCCCATACCCCAGTTGGCGCCGGTGAAGTTCGGAATTGACGAATTCCAGATCGACGCGCAGACCGGCGGGAAAGCCGGAGATCCAGGCGATGAGCGCCTGCCCGTGCGACTCTCCGGCAGTGGCGAATTGCAGCATTCAGCTTGTCAGTTTGCGGATAAAAGCTTCCGCGGCACGTCTGCGCTCCGTCGCGCGGGGCGGCAGGAAATTGGGCATTTTAGCGGAGCGTGCCAAGAGCGTAAAGGGAATGCGCCAGAAACCGAACCGCTCCTTGACGCTTCCTCGCACCCAACGTTACGCTTGCCACATAGTGATGTCGGCACTGAGGCGCAATGGCGACTGAACCAAAGTGGATAGAGCTAGAAGAGACTTCCGCCCTCGCCATTCTGATCGAGCCTTTCAAACGCCAGGTACAGGACCTCCAGGATTACACCTATCTCGCCGCTCGCGCCATCGCCAACCTGTTCAGCCCACCCCATTACATAAATGATCTTTTGCAGCAGATGGACATCATCGGCATCGGCTCGCTGCCGATTGTCTTGCTGACCGGAGCTTTCATCGGCGCCGTCATGGTGCTGCAAACGGCCTCACAATTCGAGCGCTTCGGGGAGACCGCGCTCACCGGCGACATCGTCTCGCTCGCTCTGGTGCGCGAGTTGGGTCCTGCGATTACGGGCCTGCTTGTGGCCGGCCGCAACGCTTCCGGCATGGCTTCAGAACTCGGTTCCATGCTGGTCACCGAGCAGGTGGATGCCATGCGCGCCATGGGCACGGATCCCAATCGCAAGCTAGTAACTCCGCGGGTGCTCGCGACGATGTTTGTGCTGCCCTTGCTCACGGCCATGGCGGATTTCGTCGGATTGACGGGCGGTTTCATCGTTTCCTACTTTACCCTGCGCATCGGCGCGGTGGAATTCTGGACGCGCGCTCTGAACGCGTTGGAATTTTCGGACCTGATGCAAGGGATGGCCAAGCCGGTCATGTTTGCGTTTCTGCTGGCTACTATCGGTTGCTACAAGGGATTGACCGTACGCGGCGGAACGCAAGGCGTCGGTCGTGCCACAACTCAGGCTGTGGTCACCTCTTCGGTAGCGATTCTGATCTCCGACTTCTTCCTCACCAAGCTGGCGCTCTTCCTGGCCGGCAAAGCTTTGTAACCATACGTGTCCAGGCGCAAAGTAGAACCCGAGTCCCTTCACCACCAAATTCGAATCAGAGGAGCGGCGATGAGACAAGTTCGAAGGCTGACAACACTGGCAGTATTCGCGATCTTTTGCGTCGCTTCTATGACGGTGGCGGGGCAACAGAAACCCGCTCCCTCCTCACAGAGTGGGAACCCAGAATCGACGTCCGCCCAGCCGATAAAGCGCCTTGCCGACGGACATCCCGACCTCAACGGATTTTGGGCGAGCGGCACCGGACCGGATACTCCGGTGGGTGGTTTCGGGGCTCCCGACCCGAGTTTCAGGCGAGGCGACAACGGCGCTCGAGCGCGGCTGGCGGACCCCAATCAGCCTCCGTACAAGCCCGAACTGATCGACAAGGTCAAGGAACTGGCACGGAACGAGAGCAAGTCAGACCCGGCGTTTTTCTGTAAACCCGGAGGTGTCCCGCGGATCGGTCCACCCCACGCCATCATTCAAGCACCCGGAATGCCCATCGTATTCCTCTACCAGGTGATCTCCGGCAATACGTTTCGCCTGGTCCCTACCGATGGCCGGCCGCACGACACTGAGGCGGACCCCAGCTATTACGGAGATTCCATCGGGCATTGGGAAGGAGATACTTTGGTTGTTGACTCGACGAGTTTCAATGACGACACCTGGCTTGGCCTCGACGGATGGTTCCACAGTACCGCGTTGCACGTAATCGAACGCATCACACGAGAAGGCGATAGCATTCGTTATCAAGCGACGGTGGAGGATCCGAATGTCTTCCGCAGACCTTGGACAATGAACCCGCGAATCGCCAAAGCCACAAAAGATCTGATCGTGGAAAATGCCCCTTGCGTCGAGCGCGATGAAGATCACATCATTGATTTCGACCTGAAAACCAGACCGCAGTAGAGCACGAGAAGACGATCCCTCGATATTTTCTTGCGACCGGCGACCATCCCAGTTTCTCGTCGCTCCGGAATGGCCCGGGCAGAAAACCGCTTAGGCAATTATCGGTTTTGGTGCGCGTACGGTTGTGACGTTCAGTACTCACTGGGAACGCCCGGACGAGCTTTCCCCTTCCCCACGAACAACGCCGTTCAGAATGAATACATCTAGCGTTGCAGAGGGGTTGCAGAGGTGGCTGGCATTGCCGTCAGGAGGGAGATCATGAACAAGAGCGGACGAAACGTCGGAATCGCGCTGTGTTTCTCGGCCCTGCTGCTAGTAATCGGAATCCATGTGGCAGCGCAGAACAAGGATTCGGGAAAGAACGACGCGGCAAGCGCACCGGCCCTGACGATCTATAACCAGCAATTCGCAGTCGTGAGGCAGGGACTCGCGCTGGATTTGAAACCGGGACAAAATCACATAGAAGTAACCGACATCACCGCGCACGTCGAACCTGATTCGGTTTTTCTGAGATCGCTTGATGAAGCACGGCGACTAACAATTCTGGAGCAGAACTATCGCAACGATCCCGTCTCCGAACAACTGCTCTTGTCTTTGTACGAAGGCAAAACGATTGATTTTGTGGCACCCGACAAAACCATTGTGCAGGGCAAAATTATCCGCAGTGGTTTTGTCCCCCACGCAACGACGGCATACAGCCAGAGGTATTACTACCAGCAAGCGGCATTCGTGCAGCAAGGGGCGGGACAGCCGGTAATCGAAGTGAACGGGAAGCTGCAATTCAATTTGCCCGGGCTACCCATATTTCCTGCGCTCGCCGACGATACGATTTTGAAGCCGACGCTCTCGTGGGAGCTGGATACAGATAAAGCCGGGAAAGCGCCGGCCGAATTGAGCTACGTCACCGGCGGAATGAATTGGGAAGCGAGTTACAACGTGGTGGCTCCCGTAAAGGGAACAGATCTGGATCTCGCGGGCTGGGTCACGCTGGATAATCAGACGGGGAAGACATTTCGCGATGCCCGGATCAAGTTGATGGCAGGAGACGTAAACAAGATTCAGGCAAACCAGCCCTTTGCAGTGAGCGGGGCCCTTGGCGCAGCCCGGGAAGCCACCGGCGCCCCGCAGGTCACCGAAAAAGCCTTCGATGAATATCATCTCTACACGCTCGAACGTCCCACGATACTCTATGACCGCGAAACCAAGCAGGTGGAATTTGTACGGGCCTCCGGCATCAAGTCCAAGACCGTATATCTCTACGACGGCTGGCAAGTGGATGCGAATTACCGGAATTGGCCGATGGAGAATATTCGCACCCAGGAAGCCTTTGGTATGCAGTCAAATCCAAAAGTTTGGGTCATGCAGGAGTTCAACAACAGCAGCGACAATCATCTGGGTATGCCTCTGCCGAAGGGCAGAGTGCGATTCTATCGCCGCGATGAAGGCGGCCAGCTCGAATTCACGGGCGAGAACGAAATCGACCACACGCCCAAAGATGAATCGATCCGCCTCTACACGGGCAACGCCTTCGATCTTACGGGCGAGCGCCACCGCGTGGATTACAGGCTGGACTCCCGAGGGCGGTCGGTGGACGAGAGCTTCGAGATGAAGGTTCGGAACCACAAGACGACGGCGGCGGAAGTGCGGATTGTGGAGCATTTGTACCGATGGTCCAACTGGGACATTATCAGGACCTCGGACCCATTTAATAAGGTAGATAGCCAAACGGTTGCGTTCACGGTGCAGATCCCAGCCAATGGCGAGAAAGTGGTGTCGTACCAGGTCCATTACTCCTGGTAGAAGCGGCTACTCTTCCAGCCACAGTAGCCTCTATAATGACAAAGACGTGCGCTGGCGAGGCCGCCTAGCCACGTTCCCGGATGAACGCCGCCTCGAGCGAGCCCGTCATTTCTTTTGAGGACGTTCACCTTGGCTTCGGCGAGGGCGAGATCCTCCGTGGCGTCTCCTTCCAGGTTCAGCCTCGCGAAACGAAAGTGCTTGTCGGCGAGACCGGAACCGGTAAAACGCTCATTCTTAAGTTGGCCGCAGGCCTGCTCAAACCAAACGCCGGACACGTGCGCGTACTCGGACACGATCTTGGGGCGATGACCGAAACCGAACTGCTCCCATTTCGCCGCGAAATCGGATTTGTCTTTCAGGAAGGCGCGCTCTTCGATTCCATGACCGTAGCCGATAATGTCGCCTATCGGCTCAACGAAGAGGGCGTCGACCCGCAGGAAGCCGATGCACGCGTTCGCGAAGCCCTGACTTTTGTGGAGATGGAAGATGCCATCGACAAACTTCCGGACGAGCTTTCCGGCGGCATGAGGAGGCGCGTGTCCATTGCGCGCGCGTTCGTAAGCCGGCCTCCTGTTGTGCTGTACGATTCGCCAACGGCGGGCCTCGATCCCATTACTTCACAAACTATTATTATTCTGATCCTGCGCCTGCGGGATACGCAGGGAGTGACTTCTCTCCTGGCTACGCATCGCCTTCAGGATGCTTTCGCGCTCGCTAATTATCGCTTCGACCCGGCTCAGAATCGGGTAATCAAAGCTGATCTGCCGGAGCTCGCATCGCGCAATGGTCAGCCCTCCACCACTTTTTTGTTTTTACGCGAGGGCAAAGTTTATTTCGAGGGCGGCCCACAAGCCGTGCTCGAATCACCCGACGCCTACCTGAGGCAGTTTCTGGTCGAGGCGCGGAGCTAATGCATTAAGAACCAAGAGGAGGCTTGAAATGCCGCAACGCAAGCAACTCACCTGGACCGAGCTGCGCGTGGGACTTTTTGTGCTCGCCGGAATCGTACTCGTGGTCATTGGCATTTTCTACGTCACGGGCGCCGGAGCTCTGGGCCCCAAGTACCGTCTTGTTACCTACCTGCCGGAAGTGGACGGTCTGGCCATCGGAGCGCCCGTGGCGATCAATGGCGTCGAGGTCGGCAACGTCGATTCCATCGCCATCGCCCCCATCCCTCCCGGCCAGCCTCCCGCGCCGAATCGCAACGTTGAAGTCGTCATGCGCATCAGTCGCAATTTTCAAGAGGATGTCCGCACTGACTCCTACGCCACCCTGATCACCGAAGGCTTCCTGGGAAATCGCGTGGTCACGATTCAGCGAGGCTATACGGGCATGGTGCTTCGGGATGGGCAGGAGATACCCGGCCGAGAAGAACGGGCCATGAAAGAAGTCGTCGAGCGCGGCGCGGACTTGATGCAGAACCTGTCGGCGTTGTCCACGCAGGTCAACGACATCGTGGGAGCGCTCAAGAAGGGGCAAGGCACCCTCGGGAAGCTCATCACCGACGAAACAGCTTACAACCACATCAATAGCGTCCTCTCGCGCATCGATCAGGTCGCCGCTTCTGTGCAACAAGGTCAGGGCACCCTCGGCAAGTTAGTGGCTTCCGACGAGCTCTACACAAAATTCAACAGCTCCGCAGGACGTCTCGAGAACGTGATGAACGCTATCGAACAACAGAAAGGTTCTCTCGGCAAATTCATTTTCGATCCAAGCGTCCATGACAGTGCGGTTCAATTTCTGAATGGTGGCAATGCCCTGCTCTCTGACGTGCATGCCGGCCGGGGCACGCTAGGCAAACTGGCCACTGATGATTCGCTTTTTGCTACGTGGCGCCAGACGGGCCAAAATTTGAGCAATGCCACGTCCAATTTGAACTCCAAGGACAGCACTGCGGGCAAATTCTTCGAAGATCCGCAGTTTTACGACAATATGACCGGAGTCGCGGGCGATCTGCGCCTGCTGCTTAACGAATTTCGGCAGAATCCCTCGAAATACCTGAAGGTGAAGTTTTCGCTCTTCTAACGTGAGGAGGGCGAGAATCCAAGCGCAGGCCCCGATTTCGACAAACGGACAGCTTCGGCCAAGGCGAAATTCTCAAGCGAGAGTGTCGGAGCGCAAAATTTAATTCTCACCTGACCGCGTGGATGCGATGCCATAAAACGAAGGCGTCCATTTTCGCTCCGCAAGGGACCGTTCTCCGCGCCATTTACACTAACCACAACGACGGGCGCGCCGGTCTCCCTTAGGTATCTTTCCAACGGGTGTCGCAACTCCGGAGCTTCCAGCAGCGCGCTTGCGGGTTCTCCCGCCAGGCATACCACTTCGCCCGAAGCGAGCGCGTTCGAGACGGCCCGTGAAAATCCATTCGCCTCATCGTCTTCAGTTAAATGCGTGATTCGCAAAGCCCTGCGGATCAGCGGCGCGGTGCGCGCGAAGGGCTTCGCATCCGCCACGAATCGGATCGGCCGGTCCGTCGCTGCAGCAAGAAAAATCGCATCGAGCAGCTTCAGATCGTTCACGACGAAAAGCGCGCCGCCGCGTTCGGGGATATTGTCGCGGCCTTCCACGCGAATGCGATAGACGCTATGCGTCAGAATCCACAGCGCCAGGCGCAAAAGCGAATCCGGCAGGAAAACGACTGCATAAAACGTCGCCGCCAGCGTCATGCAAGCGCCTGCAAAAAAGATTTGGTCCGCATGCAGCCGCAATCCCTCTGCCAACGCAAAGTAGACGCCCGCCGCGGCAAATACTCCAACAAACGAGATGAGGTTCGCGGCGGCGATGATTCCGCCCTTGCGCGACGGATCGGGGCGGTACTGAATCAGCGCGTTCAGCGGAACTGCATAGAAGCCGCCAAAAAATCCCACCAGCCCAAGGTAAACCGCCGCGCGCTCAAGCGAAATCCCATGGGAAGCGGAGAGAAAGCCGAAAACGGTCATCCCCACCGCGCCCATCGGGATCAGCCCATACTCGATCTTTGCATCGGAAAGATAGCCAGTTGCCAAACTCCCCAATCCGATGCCGATGGCCACCGCCGCCTGCAAATAACTGATGTGCCGCTCGTCGATTCTCAGAATGTCGTGCCCATAGATCACAATCGTGAATTGCAGCAACGCCGCCAGGAACCACAGATAAAAATTGCCTACTACGGCCCAGCACAGCACGCGATCGCTGCGGATCGCGCGGATTTGTTCCCCCAGATCGCCCAGCGGATTGCTGTTGAACTTGCGTGCCGGATTTGCCGCCGGCACGCGCGAAATGCCGAAGCTCGTAGCCAGGCCGAGCAGCGTGCAGCCCAGCAGGGCTATGCCGGACCTTTCCTGGTGTCCTCGAAAGTAAAAGGCAAGATATCCGCTGGCCACGGTGGCTGAGATCGCCGCCAGAAACGTCCCTAACTCGACCACGCCATTGCCCCAGGAGAGATCCTTCTCCGATAGCAGTTCCGGCAGTAATCCGTATTTGGAGGGCCCAAAAATGGCCGCCTGCGAGCTCAGCAAAAATACGGCCGCGGCTTCGAGCTTGAGGTTCCCTCGCGCCAGCGCCACGAGTGCGAACAACATCACCCCAAGCTCCATCCATTTCGTCCCGATGGTCACAGACCGCTTGCTGAAGCGATCCGCCAGAAATCCGCCGGTCATCGAAAACAGAATGAACGGCAGAGCGAAAAGCGCGCCTACCACGAGCACCAGCCAATCACGCTCACGGACGGGCAGGCTCATTTCCACGACCAGATAGATCACCAGAAATTTCAGCGCGTTATCGTTGAAGGCTCCCTGGAACTGCGTAACCACAAGGCTCCAGAAGCCCGCGCTGCTCCGTCCGGAGCGGCAGGCAATTTGGGCATCCGCCCGGTTTTGGCGGGCGCTTTCGACCTGAACTGCAGAGTTGTTCCGTGCTTCACTCACGATTCGAATCCGGTCTGACGGCGATCGCTGGTAAGAACTGCTCCGACTTCCCTTCTCCGAGTCTAATTGTCTGTCGTGAGCGCAAGCAAGCTTGCATTTGTGCGCCGCCGCCCGTCTGGAGATCTTCTACTTCAGCGCTCAAGAATTTTGACCCTCCGTTTGGGCACAATTATCTATCTAATGATTACGCGCGAGCGTATGCTTTAACCGAAGCGCTTCCGGTGAGGCGACTCATGAAACGATACCTTTTCTGCCCTTGTATCGCGGCATTGCTTTTCTTTCTGGCCGTTCTGCCCAGTTGGGGCCAGAGAGGAGGCTCTCAAGGGGGGGCTCGGCCCTCGGCACCATCCGGAGGCGCCGCTCCGAATGTGTCGAATCAACCGATCGGCCCCGGCTCGTCGCAGCCTCAGGTGCAAACGCCGCTTTATGTGAACGGACGGGTGCTCCTGGCGGATACCGGCCAGCCTGCCCCGGAGCCCGTTTCTGTGCAGCTTGATTGTGGCGTGAGCGTGTTGCAGGTGATTCAGACGGACTTGAAGGGCTATTTTCAGTTCACCTTCGGAGCCGGCCCGCAAAGCAATGCGAATCTCGGCGCGGCCGACGACACACCGATTGGAATGGCGGGCGGCACGAGTTTCCCAGGCTCCCGCGGTCGGGGCGGTATTGGCGGCGACTTCACGGGCTGCGAAATCCGTGCGGTAGTCGATGGCTATCAACCGGCCAGCCATCTTCTCACCGGTCCTCCCGAACTGACGACCATGGATGCCGGCACGATACGCCTGGTCCGTATTGCCGGAGTACAAGGCTCCGCGATCAGTGTCACCTCGTTGCTGGTCCCCAATAACGCACGCAAGGAGTTCGAAAAAGGCGATAAGGATGCTCAGGACAATAAACTGAAGCCCGCGACCGAGCACCTCGAAAAAGCCGTCGCGGAATATGACAATTATGCAGCCGCCTGGAATGCATTGGGCGGCGTTTACGCTTCCTCGCACGACACAGAAAAGGCGCGCCTGGCATTCACAAAGGCGATTGCGGTCGATCCCAAATACCTCCCGCCATACATGAATCTCGCCATCCTGCAACTTCGCAATCAGGAGTATGAAGATTGCGTTGCGACAGCGGGCAAGGCTCTCGAGTTGGATCCCGCCATTCCGCTCGCCAACTATTTGCAGGCAGCAGGAAATTTCAAGCTGAGTCGCCTGGATGAAGCGGAGAAAAGTGCTAAAGAGGTAGAAAAGGGGCCGCACCAAAACCTGCAGCAAGTGTACCCATTGCTTGCCCAGATCTTTCTGCTGAAGCACGACAATTCGAACGCGGCGGGGCAAATGCGCACTTATTTGAAGCAGTGGCCGAAAGGGCCTTACGCCGCGGAAATGAAGAAAAGCTTGGACCAGATCGAAACTTCCGGCACTGCCGCGGAAAGCCACTGAGCCTGGATTGGCCAGGCCAAGACAACTCGCTGATAGGCAAATCTGAACGGAATCGTTCTGTAAGCTTTTAGGCAGCAGACGACCACGCGCCTCGGAATTATCTCGGCGCGGCTTCGTCGCGGATTTGCGTCCGGTGCATCACCCGCCGCGAACCGGAATCAAACGAGTCGCGTCGGTGCATCGTGCAGCGGTTATCCCATAAAACCAGGTCACCGGAGCGCCACTTGTGCCCCCACGCAAGTTCCGGGCGCGTAGCGTACGACCACAATTGATCGAGCAACGATTCCGATTCCGCAAGCGATAATTCGCCGATGTAGGCATTGCGCCGCCTGCCGAGATAGAGGGCGCGTCGCCGCGTATCAGGATGCGTACAAACTAGCGGATGATAAGTACCGGGAGAGGTCATCGGATCGTCCACTGCCGCGACTCCCTGCCGCACATAGCCGCCGCTGTTGTACGTTCCGTCGTGCTTCAGCTTTAAGCCTTCAATGCGGCGCTTCAGTTCCTGAGGCAGGGATTCATAAGCGGCATACATGTTGTTGAAGTGCGTGTCGCCGCCAGACGCCGGCACCTCCAGCGCATAAAGCATGCTTGCTTTGGGGGGCACCTCCAGATAGGACATGTCCGTATGCCAAGTCGCTTCGCCCGCGCCCAGGCTGCCGATCGGCACGCCGTTTTCCATGACGTTCGAAACCACGTAAATTTCCGGATGCCCTTCGACGAAGCGCCGTCCCGATTCCTGCACAGGCGCCCAATCCAGTTCGCCGAATCTCCTGCTGAACGCGATCAGATCCTCATCAGTCAGATTTTGGCCCCGAAAGATCAGCACCAGATGATCGTGCCAGGCTCCGCAAATCACGGCGAAATCGCCATCGTCGATCCTTCGCAGATCCACGTTGCGAATTGCAGCGCCCAGCGCACCGCCGGTGGGCCCGACGGCAATCCCCGTTTTCCCCGTTTCAATTGGCGTCATATGCATCGAAGGAATCCTCGCGAACGCAATTATAGCGAATGTCGGAATCATGTGGCACCTACTAAGGCGCAATGATGGAATGGGCTTTAACCCGCTGCGAAGGATCTGGTGGGCGGTCAGCGATTTGAACGCTGGACCTTCCGGGTGTAAACCTTTAATCGCTGAACCTGCTCACTGTGTATCAGAACGTATATCAGCATATCAAATCGGCATATTAACAGGCCTTCCGAAAGGACCCTTGATCGGCTCTGAGATGGCCTGATAGACGCTGACTCGCTACAATTTCCGCTACAGTTTTCGTTCCCAAATAGCGGCGACGGTCGCGCTGGGGAAAGAAGCTCTCTAAAGCCTCCATTCCCGCTATTCGCAGCCCCGTGGTGCTGTTTCCCGCAGCGGCGTAGGGGAAACGTACTAGCCCGATTGCGATTGCTCCTCCGTAGCATCCGGCGGAGTCGAATGGCACTTGGATACGGCTCATTCCCTGGTTCAGTGCCTCACATTCAGCTATCCCTTCGGCGTTAACACTACACCGACGAGCTTTCTGCCTGGCGCATCCAATGCCTCGCCTCTTCGAAGCCGGCCCTGAATGAACTCATGGACTGATTTCTTCTCTTCGGGTGTCTCGTGAATTTCCTGTTCAATTTGAACCGACATCGTGAAACCCATCGGGAAAGCGTTTCTAAAATCCTGCAGCGATGGCTTCAAGGCATTTGGATTTGTTACGTTCTGCCACAGCAAATCAGTAGAAATCTCCCCTACATACTCTAGAAATATTCCAGTTCTCATGCCTCGCCTCACTTTCATTTTCCGTCAAGGATCTCTCTTGACTCACGTGATATCACTAGATTACACTACCATTCCATGAAGAAGATTCGTACCCTGGTGCAGTTTGACGAGGCTGACAAAAAGGCTCTGGAACGCCTATCGAAAAAGACTGGCGCGCCGGTTGCTGAGTTAGTCCGTCGGGCTGTCGCGGCATATCTGAAACAGCAAAAGTAGAAAAGCGGGACGCGCCGGTGCATCTAACACCGACACGCCCCTAACCACAAACGAAAGAGGTACTTTCGAAATGGCTACTCGCAATCTAGCAGTACCTTCACCCGTCCTGCAATTCCCGAGTCCCATCCCAATAATCAGCATTTCAAAGAGGCGCGCCGCTGTTATTCCGTGGCGCACGGTCCGCGCTCGTGCACGTCGGCACAGAATCCTGCAGCGCTTGCGTTACTGCCGCTAGCTCCGAAACGCTGGCGTGTGTTTTGCGCTGGCGTCCGGCCGCACACTCACGCCTTGCCCGCGGCTGCCGATGAGGAACGGTGAGGCGATTGGAGAAAAGCAAAATGGCAAAGGCTGCATCGTTAAACAACAAATCAACCGTTATGGAGATTGAGCGAATCTCGAATGCCCTGGTGCTCCTGGCTGATGGGATGGACGAAATTACCGATATGGGCAGCGAAGGCCTTGATGGAAAGGCCGCGCTGGGATTCGCTGCCATCGTCCGCGCCTGTGGCGAGAATCTCCATGGACTCGTGCCTGAGTCTGGCGCGAAGAAAGAAGAGGGACAATGAAAAAGAAAATGGCTTCACACAAACTGGCTCCGGCTCCAGAAAAACAAAATCCTGAAAAAATCACCCTGATGGTTCAACAGGCCGCCTGCGAAGAATTCCTCAAAAACGTTAACGAAAAACAGGAATGCATCGACGCGGTAGCCACAATCCTTCATCAGCTCGACTCCGATTACCTATACTCGGTATCGAAGGACCTGTTAGACAAGAACGTCGTAACCAATGGCTTGGCGAATATCCTGGCAGTGTGCGCGAGCGAAATCCGGATCGATGTCAGCCAGTTCCGCCGCGATTACTGTGATACGGGTATCGTCAATAGGCTGTTCAAGCACGGGTCCGCTTGGCGAATCGATTCGCCCCTACCTGGCGGCACACCCGAAGAGAAACCAGCCAAGACGGCCAAGGAAAGAACATGAGCGCCGCTTACACGATCACGGAACTCGCGAGCCAAATTGAGAAAGCCTGCACAGTTGCTGAACGGCTTGAGAGCATAGAGCAGCAATTGCGCGGCATTCGATCCACAATTGAGGCAATCCCGCGTGGCGTATCGGCGCCTAATGAGGCACCGAAAATCCTGTTCACATTGGTCGAAGCGGCAAACGCTCTATCGGTTTGCAAAGCCACGGTTCGGCAACTCGTGAGGCAGGGCTATATTCCAACAAAGACAATCGGTCGACTAGTTCGGATTCACAAAGCCGATATCGAGAAGCTCGCCAAGATTGGCGTGCCCTCTGTCTGGAGTGACAAACCTTGGCCCGACGATCGCGCGACGGCGCGGTTTCAGAAACAGCGGGCCGAGACGGCCAAGGGAGACATCCGATGATCACCGAAAAGTACATACGTCTCGGTAGGGCAGCTCTAGAAATCTTCGGCGTGCATCGGCAGACGCTGCGCAAGTGGCTCGAAGAGGATTGCGGGCTAGTGTTTCGCAGCCACGGGCGCGGCTGCTCACCACTGGTAGCGGAGCGCGATCTTGAAGTGGTGCTCGCAAAACGGTGCGGCGAACGGCAAGGCAAACGGCAATGGCGAGCAAGAAAAGAGGCGTCATGAGAGCCACTATTTAGGAATCGAGATGGATCCAACGGGCCGCGGCCTCTCGCGGCCTGAGCTATTTTGCTGGCGACGTTGATTGCTCAGGTCTGCCACAAATCCAAAGGTCAGGGCTGCCCGCCGAGAATTCGCGCAAGAATTGCGCAAGCTCGGTGCAATTGTTCGCGTTTTTGATCTGCCCGCCGGCGACTGGAATGGACCGGATGATTACCTGGCGGCCAAGAATGACGATGAAATGTCTGCGCTTTTCGAAAAAAGGGAGAAGCCCAGTTCTGACGAAGTTGCGGCCAAAATTCCGGATAAGGAAATCGCGATCGCAACGGCAAGCATTACGCTACCGGACATGCCTGAAGCGGTATTGGATGGGAGGCTCGGAGAAATTTGCCAGAGGCGGCTTTCCGATTTTCCGATTGCATACGCCTGGCCGGCTTTGCTTGCGGCCGCCAGTGCGCTGATTCATCGCCAAGAACACAGAACCATTCCAGCGAATCTGTATGTAGCTCTCGTTGGGCCCGCACATAGCGGGAAGTCCTCAGCCATCGAAAGGGCGAACTTCCTTCTGGACGTCAAGGATCCCATCCTCAAGGAAACCAAATCAGGTTCCGCGGAAGGCCTGCTTGCCGATATCGGAGACCAGCAAAGCCAAGGCGTGCTGCTGTTCCCGGATGAGTTATCGCACCTGCTCGAAAAAGTCCAAATCACCAATGCGTCGTTTGCCTACATCCTGAATTCGCTGTTTTACAAAGAGAAACAGGACCTCACGATCGCCCATGGAAAATCGGTCTCGTTCAACTGCCGGCTGTCCCTCGTGGGTGGGATTGTAGATGAAAAATTCGATGAGTCCTTCGGCAGTGCGACCACAACAGGACTATATGACCGCTTCCTGTTTGCTCAGTGTCCCAGCAATTTCGAATGTCTGTGGCGACCGCTCGAGGGCGCGCCGGCTGTGATGGAGACCTTCGACGAAGTGCCAGTCGATCGCGAAGTTTGGGAAGCGCGGGATCACATCGCGAAAACTGAAAAACTCAATCCTCGACTGCTCGAAATCGCCCTACGCACCGCCGCCATATGCGCAGCGGTCGACGGCCGTACACGGCTCCAAGCCGCGGACCTGGATCCCGCCTGGGAACTCGCGCGTTACCAAAGCCGCGTCCGCATGCTCCTCCAGCCGAACCCGGGTAAGAACTTCGAGGCACGGTTCGCGCTAAAGCTGCTGGCCTACCTGAATCGCCACGCGCCGGATGGTCAATGGGTCAGTTGCCGCAAGGCATTGAAGGACGTACGTGCTTACGATGTTGGTCCTAGCGTCGTTGAACGTGCCATGAATGCCATGCGCTTCGGCGGGGTAATTGAACTCATGGAAAGTATCGGCGGCAAGGGGCAAAAGCAGCGCCTGATTCGCCTCGTTGGAGGCGCCAGTGACGGCGATTAAGATTTCCCGAACCAAGGAGGAAAAGAAAATGGCTTTCGCAACCACAGAACAGGTAGCGAGATTTGAAGAAATATACCTTTCCGCGCCGACGGATGAACGACGCTATCCGGTGACGCGGGATGGCCAAGAACTATGGCTTCCCACAACAGAGCTCACAATGGACGAGAAAACGGTGCTGGCGCAGCAGTTACGCGAAATCGGGAAAGCCCGGATGGTTGAGGCGGCCACCCTAAAGCACGAACCACTGCGCAATAGATTCCGCGTAATCGAAGGTGGGAAGCATGGTGATGGGCACCAATAAAGGTGTCCGCATGCTTCTCTTCCCTGTGAGTGTGCGTAACAGATTTTTGGGATTACAGCTATGCGGACACTTGCGGACAACTACGAGCTTATGTAACGGCCACACAAACACTTACATTGCCTACACACGCTTCGCGCGCGAGGTGCGGACACCTTTCCTGCAAAAAACACCCCAAGGTGTCCGCAGATGCCCGCAAAACTGGAGGCAGAGACATGGAACCTGCTAACAAAGAAAAAACAGGCACAGGCGGTCGATGGCCAAAGGGAGTGTCTGGCAATCCGTCCGGCCGTCCAAAGAGCGCGCGACTCGCGCAGGCATGCCGAAATATTTTGGCCGAGCAATATCCGGACGCACCGGAAGGCGTCACCTACGCGGACATGATCGCACTGGCGCTCGCTACGAAGGCAGCCAAGGGCGACACGCGGGCCGCTGCTGAATTGCGCGACACGGCTGAAGGTAAGCCCGTGCAATCAATTCAGGTATCGCCAGGCGGGGATAACCTCGCGTTCAGCACAATTCATAAGCTGATCGCGGAATTCACGCAAGTCACACTCTCTGCGGGATACGAAGGGAACGAGGCGACGATCTTCACTGGGACGGTCATTAATTATCGCCGCGGCAAGGAAAACAATGTCGATTCCTACTTGGACATTTACGCGGCCGATGGCGACCCGCTTTATAACCAGAGCAGATCCAATTTCAGTTTGGCGGCCGGCGCAAGTCAGATCGATATCTTTAGGCAGTACATGGCAGACATGCGGAGGGTGAGTCCAAACGCATCGGCCGATCCCAACGCAGAGCACTACTTGAGTGCCTACGGCGGAACCCTGCCGCGCGGCAAGGTCGCGTTTGGAGCTACACGGGATTTCCTTCGCGATCTCGCAGACACGAATTCCGTGCGCTGGTCGATTCAGAACGGTGTCGTGACGCTAATTCCGCTCACGAGCTACCTGCCCGGCGAGGCCGTGAAGATCAATAGTCTCACCGGCATGATTGGAGTTCCAGAAGCCACGGACAACGGCATCACTGTGCGGTGCTTGCTGAATCCCCTGATCAAGATTGGCCACGCGATTATGATCAACAATCGCGACATCACGCAGACCACGATCAAAAACAACATATATCGCGGCATTGAGCCACAGTTCATCGCCGGCATCGATCCTAATCCCAATCCAGAAAATGACGGCATTTATCGCGTACTCGTAATTGAGCATGAAGGGGATACCCGAGGCCAATCGTGGTACACGGATATCGTGTGCATTACGATCGATCCGTCTCTTTTCGATCCAACGCAATCGGTCGCGAATTCGGTGCTGCCGTTTGGTGGAGCGTCGGCGCGGAAGTCACCGGCTCCGTTCCTCGGAGCACCATGATGGCATCACATGGACAAAAACCCGCCGCCGCGCCGGTCGTAAGTTACTGAAACGGTGGCAAGCATTGCCGTAGTTTCCGAGTGGGCAGAATCGGATGATTTGGTAGTGGTAAAGTAGTAGCGAGCGAAGAGCAAAAGTCTAGGATTCTCCGAATATGGAGATAGTCCCTTGGGCTGGCTCATGGCGGGCAACCGCTGTGAGCCTTTTTTATTTGGTGGGGGTGAACATGAAAAAAATACTTGCGGTGATTGTGCTTGGGCTTGGGCTCGCTGCGGCCGTCGCGTGGCCCCAGGGCGGCCCGCCGCTGTCGAACCAAACCATAACGTCTCCGTTGCCCAATCTTGTCTTCGTCCCAATGACGTTCACGGCGACGGGCCAAACGAAGAGCATGCCGATCGGAGGCATTTCAATCGCAACGGTGCGGATCGCGGGCCCGGCGACAGCGGCCACTCTTCAAATCAAAGCTAGCAACGATGCGGGCGCTAATTATTTCGCGATCCCTTTTGTTCCAGGCGCGGGAACGATGTACACGAGCGGAGTTCTGAACGTCAGTAATCCCGGGACATTCCCAGCCTATGCTGGCTCAGCGGTTCTGTACTACGTGAATTTGTCCGGATTCAACTTCGTCGAAGTGGTGAGCAGCGGGACATTCACCGGCACATCTGTCTCAGTGCAGATCGTCGGGTCTTCCAACAGTGGCAGCGGTTTGATTTGACGAGCCTTTTTATTTTTGCAGACATACCCGCAATGCTTGCGGGTTTGGAGGTGCTGAATGAAAATTTTCACGGTCCATTTAGAAAAAGCAAAATGTGCAAATCGAACGCCCACCGCGAGGACGGTCGATCGCGTCACTCACGACAAAGACACTTTTAACATAAACGCTTCGGATTGCGGTCCGGATTGCAAATGCGGCCGAGCTCACACAAATCAAAATCAGGAGCGCCAGCGCCTGGTCTCGGACGCGGACCTAAAGTCGATGCCGATCGCGGACGTCGTAAAACTCGCGAGCCCCATAACTCAAGACCAGGCGTTACGGATGCGCGCTTTTAAGGAACTTCACCGCCGGCAGTGGGGCGGAAAATAAAGCACAAAAGGGAGAACTGACCAGTGAGCGAAAAGACGAACTACGAAAGGCTAGAGGACGAAATCCACGGCCAAGAGAAGCCCAAGCCCGAGATATCGCCAGCCGCGAAGATGGCGACGGACCGTAAAGACAACGAGGTGAGAACAGGCATCCCTACGAGCAGCAGTCAGCCAACCATCCAAGATGTGCCGATCAGCCCACTGGCGGCTCAATCTCCGCTGGAAAAACTTCCGGAAGTAGTGCCCGCCTGGCCACCTTCGAACATTAAGAAGAATTTCGAAGATCAGAACATATTCGTCAAGGGGGCCGAAACCACAAAGGCACAGTACCCGGACTACCCGGCGGATTATCCGCTAACCACAACGCCCCCGGCGAATACGGGAGGGACAAAGAAATGAACGAGTACCAGACGATCTGCGACGAATTGCAATCGCTGCGCGCCCAACTCGCGACCGAACAGCATGCCCTCACGGACCTGAGCACCGAATATGACCGGCTCTGCCGCGCATCGATCGATAACGAGGATGCAGCGCTTGAGGCGGCCACTTTGCCAACGCAGCGCGAAATGATCCGAGCCCGGATCAACGGATTGGGAATGCGCATTATCGAGAAAGAAGCGATAAAGACCGAACTCGAAAAACCGATGTTGGCAGCGGCCGAGCGGCAGAGGCAGGAAGCCGAGAAAGCGAAGTGGAAAGGGATCCGGGCGCAATGCCGCAAGGCGCAGGATGAATTCGATGAGCTCAAAGCCCGGCTGGAAGTCGCTACCAAAACGGCCGAAGTCGCGCAGGAAACTTTCGAGGTAGCCCAGAACGAACTTGCCCAGTTTCGCGAGACACCATATGACCCAGTCAACTTCTCGCCGGCTGAGTTAGCGAGCGCGCGTCGACGCGACGAAAAACTGCAAAACGCGGTGAGGCATGCATTGGCGGAGCGGGAGCAGGCCCTAGCAGCGCAAGGTGGGATCCGGCGCACGTTGCTGGACGCCGGCGCGGAACTCGCAAGGCTGGCTTGGCAGGAAAACAACTATCGACCACAGGGAATTCGAAAAGCCGCGACCGCCGCGACGTTGGGCGAGGCCCTTTTGAGGCGATGAGCGGGCCCAACAAACGAACGCCCACCCGATACGGGATAGAGCTGTCGCACGAATCGTGCCCAGGCCATGAGGCTAACCGTATTGTCCAAATGGTGCGCTCTGGCACGTTGAGTGTCGATCAGGCGCGCGTGCTCATTGGCGTAAACGAAGGCCAAGCCGCGGTGCTTCTGAAAATCCTCGAACCGCGCACTGCGGACGCTGCGATTACGTTTCGGCAGAATGTGCTGCGGTTGTTCGATGCGCTGATCCAGCCCGCGCGGACAAGGGCAAAAAGGCGAACCCGGGCGCGCTCTAACACTCTCCAATGAAGGCCGAGGAACTAAGCTTTCCTCAGAAGTTCACGCCGCTATTCTCTCCAGCTCGCTATAAGGTGTTTTATGGCGGCAGAGGATCCTCAAAAAGTTGGTCAGTTGCTCGGGCCTTGATTCTCAAGGCTCACACTGGTAGGCACCGGATCGGTTGCTTCCGCGAGCTGCAGAACACGATATCGGATTCCGTTCATCGCCTCTTTCGCGATCAGATCGAAGCCATGGGGTTGCTTCCGTGGTTCGACATCTCGCAGGCTGCCATCCGCAGCACCGTAACAGGCAGCGAGTTTCTGTTCAAAGGCTTGCGCCATAACGCCACTGAAATCAAAAGTACTGAAGGAATCACGATAGCCTGGATTGAAGAGGCGCAACTCGTCGGCAAAGATAGTCTCGAAATCCTAATACCGACAATCCGCGTGCAGGGCTCTGAGCTGTGGTTTACCTTCAATCCGATCGAGGAAGGCGATCCGACCTACCAGCGCTTTGTTGTGAAACCTCCACCCGATGCCGTTGTCGTCAAGGTTGGCTGGCAGGACAACCCGTGGTTTCCTGAAACCCTCAATCGAGAACGGCTCTACATGTTGCACGCGGACCCAGACGCGTATGAGCACGTTTGGAATGGCGCATGCCGCACGATTAGCGAGGCGGTTATTTTCAAAGGCCGCTACGTGATTTCATTCGAGGCACCGAAAGATGCCCGTTTCCTTCAAGGTTCAGACTTTGGTTTCGCGAATGATCCGACTGTGCTGATCCGGTGTTACACCACTGGCCGGCCGCCGAACGAGGAATTGTGGGTCGACTATGAATCCTGTGGATTTGGCGTGGAAATCGATAACACTCCCGAACTGTTTGACAAAATCCCGAGCGCGCGATCGTGGCCCATCAAGGGCGACTCGGCCAGACCGGAAACAATCAGTTATCTGCGGCGCCAAGGCTTCAACATCACGCCGGTCAAGAAGTGGCCGGGCTGCGTAGAGGACCGCATCGCCCATTTAAAAGGCTTCAGGCTGATCCACATCCACGAGCGATGTAGGAATTTGCAGCAGGAAGTGCGGTTGTATTCCTACAAGACGGACCGGGTGACCAAAGAAATTTTGCCCATCGTCATCGATAAGCACAATCATTCGATCGACTCGCTAGGATATGCGCTCGATGGCTTCATTCGCGGCCGCGGAGGGCTTAGGATCTGGGAAAAACTCGCGGAATAGCCTTGAGGTCGCTACATTTTCCGCTACATTTTATTTTCGATGGCTGTAAGTGGTGGGCGGTAAAGGATTTGAACCTTTGGCCTTCCGGGTGTAAACCGGATGCTCTAACCGCTGAGCTAACCGCCCACTGTGTTGCATTTTAATCGGTCAGGAGATTTCTAAACAGCGCTTTTGTGCTTATCCGTTGCGGAAGGAATGGTTCAGCGCAATCTCGTGCCCGCTAGAAACGCTGTCAGTCGTCGAGATAACTATTTCTGTGCAGCTTTACCAGCTTCCCCACGGGTTCGCGAACCTCTGGTCATGAATGATTTCGTCGTCAGTCAAAGATTCCAAGAACGCGATCAGATCGGCTCGTTCCTGAGCCGACAATTTGAAGCCGCGGATCAGAGGGTCCTTGTTGGGATTGTGAAAACCTTCGCCGGCATAGGCCGAGCCGACAACGGTGCGTCCTCCAGCGGAATAATGATCGAGCACATCATTGAGGGTTTTCGCGCTGCCGTCGTGCATATACGGCGCGGTTAGGACAATGTTGCGCAGAGTGGGCGCCTTGAACTTGCCGACGTCTTCCTGCTTTGACGTGTACTCGTAAATTCCCAAATTCGGTGCGGGATATGAAATTGCCCCGGCAATGTTATACAGGCCGGTGTTATGAAACTGAATCTGGCCACCGCGCCTGCCTTCGAAATCGATGGCATCGCTGAAGTTAAATCCGCCATGACAGCGAAAGCAGGATAACGGCTCGCTGAAAAATAAAACCTCTCCCCGCTTCGCTGAATCCGAGATCGCCTTATCGTCGGCTCCGTAGTGATAGCGGTCATACGGAGAAGTGGCTGAGATAATCGTCCGCTCAAATGCGGCGATCGCCTTGGCGACATTCTGGATCGTGAACGGATCTGGGTCTCCCGGGAATGCTGCGGGAAATGTTATGCGATATAGAGAGTCTGAGCGGAGCACGTCGAGGAAGGCCTCGCCCTTGCGTGTCAAACCAAGTTCAACGGGGTGGTCACCGAACATCGGGGTGAGGGCCTGATGTTCCAGGCTATGTTCGTCTGGGTTGCTCCACGTCAGGGCTGCGCCGTACGCTACATTGGCGAGGCTCATGGCGCCGCGTGGATGCAACTGGCCGGTTGAGCCTACCGCCTGGGCCTTGCCATCCGTGAAGGCAAGCGCTTGTCGATGACAAGTAGCACACGACTCAGTTCCATTCCCTGACATGCGCTGGTCGTAGAACAGAAACGCGCCCAGGTAGACCTTGGCGGGAGTCATGGGATTGTCAGCGGGAACTCTGGGCTTGGGGAAGCCTTTCGGCAGCTTCCATTGATATTCACCTGTGCCGGCGCGCGCGCCGACGGTCTGCGCACCCGCAAAACCGACGGTGCTAGTCGCGATTGCCAGTAAGACGAGGAACCAGAGCTTATTCACTGTGCGACCATCATTTTCGGAGCTTAACCACTTCCAATTTTTCGGGCATACGCACGGATCGCGCGCCTTCCTTCATACGTTGCAGTGTCGTGTAGAACTTACGTTGCGTCAACAGCGAGGTTCTGGCAGCGGTACTGGCCACTGCTGCAACGGCCCTGGAGGACTCTTAGCGGAGTCCGCGATGGGAACTGCTATTTATCCTGGCCCGGCGTCGGCCGGGATTCAACGCAAATACGTTGAGGTAGCTTCGGTTAATGTCAGCTCTTCTCCAACATTACTTCAGTAGACTTGATCACGGCGGAAACCGTGTCACCGACTTTAAGCTTCATCTCTTCCGCGCTGCGCTTGGTAATCGCGCTCTCGATCACGTTGTCGCCTACGCGCATGACAACATGCGCCACGACGCCACCGAATTCGATCTCCGTCACTTTCCCGGCCAGCCTATTCCGCGCCGACAAGGTCATTGTCATGTTCTCCTTATTAAATTAATCAACGGTAACGGACCCGGGAGCCCAAAGCAAAGAATGTCAAAAACACGCTCTACCGCTGCTGAGGTGAGACCTTCGTTCCGGCCACAAGACGCCATGAGTGGGTCTTGATAACAAGCCAGACTTGCCGCTCCGGCTTTAGGCCCAGCGATTCGCAGGCACCGGGCGTCAGATGCACTTCGAACGTCCTGCCCGCGTCTATTTCGGCGATGACCATTGCGCCCTCTCGTCGCAGCGATATTATTCTGGCGGGCACGATGTTTCTTGCGCTCAACGCGCGCGGAAACTCACCAGCAATTATGATGTCTCCCGCGCGAATCGCGATACGGATTTTGGAACCAACGTCGACTTTGGACAGCGGTACTTCAACGTCCGTTTCTGCTCCGTCCAGCCGGCAAAGCATCGTTCCGGAATTGTGATTGATGGAAACAACGGTGGCGTCGAAGAAGTTCTCGAACCCTGCAAGTTGTGCGAGGGATTCATGTGTAGGCGCCTCCAGCACGTCCTGGGGTGTTCCCTGACTCAGGATCTTGCCGTTTTCGAGACTGATGACCCGCTCACCGAGGGCAAACACTTCCCTTTGAGAATGAGTAACGTAAAGGATGGGAATATCTCGAGCAGCGTTCCAGGCGCGCAAATCGTCAATGATTTGGGACTGAGTTGGATAGTCAAGGGCGGAGAGCGGCTCATCAAGCATCAGCACGCGCGGATCCGTTACAAGCGCGCGCGCCAACGCTACGCGCTGGCGCTCACCGCCTGAAATCTCATTTGGCTTGTGCTTGCGAACTCCCGAGATGCGAAACGATTTGAGAATATCCTCTGTGCGTTGCTTCGCATGACTCCGGTCGAGTCCATCCAAGCCGTACTCTATATTCTTGGCCACGCTCAGGTGAGGAAACAGCGCCAGGCTCTGGAACAGGAGCCCAATCTTGCGCTGAGGCACAGGCACATCCACCCGAGCGTCTGAATCAAAGAGTATTCGCTCACCGATCTTGATCTGACCTGAGTCGGGACGAATTAGGCCCGAGACGCAGCGAAGAAGCGTGGTCTTACCCGAACCGGATGCGCCAAACAGCATAGTGACGCCCGGAGGGATAGAGAACTTCACGTCAAGAGCGAAGTTTGCCGAGAGACGTTTCTTGAGATTGACAGAAAGCTGCATTATTCGTCGACGCGGCCTTACCGTTGCAGCGGCCACACCGCCCAAGATTTTCGGTTGATGCCATAGACGATGGAGAGCACCACAAAAGAAAACAGCAGCAGCAAAAATGCCGTTCTATTGGCGGCGGCATAGTCGAGGCTTTGGACCTCATCATAGATGGCGATAGAAACGGTCCGTGTGACACCGGGAATGTTGCCACCAACCATCAGCACGACGCCAAATTCCCCCATGGTATGGGCAAAACTCAGGACTGCGCCGGTGATCACCCCGTTGATTGAAAGCGGGAGGATTACGCGAATGAATGTCCGCAACCTGGATGCGCCAAGGACTGACGAAGCTTCTATGAGTTGACGGTCGACTTGGGAAAACGCAACGGCAATGGGCTGGACCGCGAATGGCAGGCTGTAGAGGATAGACGCAATTACCAAGCCCACAAAGGTAAATGCAAGTCCGTGGCCGGACCATGCCGCCCAAGCTCGCCCGATAGGACTTTGCGAACCGATCGCCACGAGGATATAGAAGCCGAGAACCGTTGGCGGCAATACAATCGGCAGCGCCACAACCGATTCGACAAGGAATTTCCAGCGCCACCTTGAGAAAGTCACCCAATACGCAATCGGCGTACCGATGAGCAGGAGAAATCCACACACCAGCGATGAGAGCTTCAAACTGACGAGAATTGCCGGCCAGTCCATTAGTCAGATGTTTCTTATGTTAGAAGCCGATGGTAATGCGCGCATTCTCCAAATCCTGAACGTCACGGCGTCGCTTTCCGTTGCTCCGGATGCGATTCTGGCACGGTCAAGCCGTTGCCGCGCATGTATTCGGCGATTTCTGGCCGCCGGAGGAAGCTCAGAAATTGCCGAGCGACACTCTTCTGCTTAGAGGATTTCAGGATCACAACGGCTTGATCAATCGCCGGATAGAAGGATGTGGGAATTTCGTAGTACGTTCCATGAGTCTTCAAAGGAGGCGCCGACACCAGAGAAAGTGCCAGAATTCCGATATCCGCATTACCCGACTCAACGAACTGCGCAGCCTGTGAAATGTTTTCGCCCAATACTAATCTGTCGCGCACCTTGTCGTAGACTTTCTCGTGGCGCATTGCGGCAACGGCCGCACGCCCGTAGGGGGCATGTTCCGGATTCGCGATAGAGATCTTACGTATCCTGGCATCAGCTAATATTGGAAGACCTTGACTTATATCGATCGGCGATCCCTTCCGCACCCACAATGCTATTCGCCCAGTAGCGTACTGGGAAAGCGTTCCCGGTTCCACTAATCCCGCTGCTTCAAGCTTTGCGGGGTAGTCAACGTCAGCCGAAAAAAACATATCAAAGGGCGCACCATTCTGAATTTGCGAATAGAAATTCCCAGAAGAGCCGAAAGTGAGCTCAACCTTGTGGCCCGTTTCTTTTTGAAATCTAGCTGAAACTTCTTGAAACACAAACTGCAAGTCTGCCGCAGCCGCGGCCCGCAATTCCTGCGCCGCTGCCATCCCAGAAAGCTGATAAGCGAGCAATAGGCAACAGATCACGCGAAAGGCTCTCATTTTATCCTCTGAACTCGCCAAGCAGCGACCTAGACCGAGCGATGCCCCACAATTACCTTTACTCTGGACCTATGGTCGAAGGAGCATTAACTTCGGTAAATTTGATCAGCGCAGCAATGCTATTCCCCGACGTTTCACAACGGATTAGTCGATCTAGTCAGAATACGTATTAAAGCAAGTCGATATTATATATCCATCCACATACAAGTACAGACAACCCAATAATGCTGTGCCAGTTAAATACCGAGCATTTTCTGCAGTACTAGCGCTACTGCCGCCTCATATCGACTTGACTTCTCTACTTGTACCGTATTAAAACGTATCACTTTGGGTGCGTTCACTATCTCTTACCCGAACTGAAAAGGGGCCCAAATGAAATCGTATTTCGTCACCGCTCTTGTCGTCTCGCGGCGCGGAGAAAGAAAGCGCTTTATCGACCGGCCTTCGCAACCTCAGGGCTTGCGATTTCTTACCGGCCTCATCTTATTTCTCCTATCGTTGTTGCTTGCGCCACTGGCCTCCGCTCAAGACTCCGCGGCTATCTTCGGCACGATTACAGATCCATCGGGCGCGGTTGTGGCTGGAGCAAACATCACGGCGATAAATGTGGATACGGGTTTGGTCCGTGCTGTGATCACCGACAATGCAGGCCGATACCGAATATTTTCCCTGCCCGTAGGCCCTTACGAGGTTCATGTCAAGCAATCGGGATTCCCCGAAGGGGTACGGACGGGAATCCATCTGGCCGTAGGGCAAGAAGCCCTGGTTGACCTCGCCCTGCGTCTTGGACAGACCATCGAGCGGATCACGGTAAATGAGGACGCGCCGCCGGTGAGCGTTACAAACGCGGACATTTCTGGCTTGGTTGGGGAGCAGCAGGTGAAAGACCTGCCGCTGAATGGCCGCAGCTTCGACCTATTGATGACTTTGAACCCCGGCGTGGTCAACTTCACTTGGGAGAAAACGGGCGGTTTAGTAGGTATCTCCAATTCCACTACTGCGAACATGTTTTCGGTTTCTGGCAACCGGCCACAGCAGAACCTGTTCTTGCTTAACGGTATCGAGTACACAGGCGCGGCGGAAAACGACATGACACCCGGCGGCGCAAGCGGCCAGTTGCTGGGCATCGACGCTGTGCGGGAGTTCAATATCCTGCGTGACTCCTACAGCGCGGAATATGGCAAGAAGCCCGGCGGCCAAGTCTCCATCGTCACGCAATCCGGCACGAATCAGTGGCATGGCTCGGTGTACGAGTTTCTGCGAAATAACGCGTTTGACGCGCGCAACTTCTTCGATGCTGGTTTTTCTGCGCCGCCCTTCAAAAGAAACCAGTTCGGCGCTTCGGCCGGCGGCCCAATCCAAAAGGACAAAACCTTCTTCTTCTCCAACTACGAGGGATTCCGCCAGGCCCTTCACCAGACCTCCGTCGCCTTGGTCCCCGATGCGCAATCGCGCGCCGATGCCGTGCCCATTGTGCAGCAACTGGGACTGATGAATCTGTGGCCGGTCGCGCCTGCGAACGCGCCTGACACCAAGATCTCCGGTAAGGACGGCATCCAGCAGCATTCCAGCAGCCCACTGCAAGCCGTCCGGGAAGACTTCGGTACGGTGCGGCTGGATCACACTTTCTCGGAACGCGATTCCGCTGATGCGGTCTATACGGTTGACGACAGCTACAGCAACACAGCCACCGTTCTCGATCCTTTTGCCGCGGACCTCATCGCTCTTCGTGAACAAGTCTTCAGCTTGCAGGAACAGCACGTTTTTGCGCCGAGTATCGTTAATACGGCGCGTGTTGGATTCTCTCGCGCAGCATACTTTTTCACCGGCGAGCCCACGCCTGGGACGCCGGCAGCCAGCGTCTCTGGTTTCTTGTCAGGGCTTCCCATAGGAGCCGTGGTGGTCGGAGGCAGTCAGGCTTCCAATCCGCAAACCCAGATAGGACTCGCGGGAAGCAACAATGGCAGCAATCTACATATCGCGCGGAATCTCGCAACTTATACGGACCAAGTTTCGGTAAACCATGGGCGGCACCAATGGACGACGGGAATCTGGCTGCAGCGCTTTCAATCCAACGAGAACATTCAACTCAGCCAATATGGCCAAATGACGTTCGCGGGTCTCGGGGCACTAGTCAACGGCGAGGCCAGTTTCCTATATAGTCCTACACCTACGCCGTTGGGTTGGCGATCGCTCTTCGGTGCGTTTTTCGCCGAGGATGTGATTCGCCTGAGTTCACGGCTGACGCTCTCTATCGGCTTTCGTGGCGAATCCAGCACCGGCTGGAACGAAGTGCACGGACGTGCGGCAAATTACCAGCTCCTTAATGGCGTTGCCCAGTGTCAGTCGACGACCGGACCGTGCTTGCCGGCCGTGGGTTCATCCTTCTTCAGCGTCAATCGGGCCAAGTTCCTGCCTGAACCGCGGCTCGGCATCGCCTGGAGTCCCTTTGGAAGAAAAACAGTGATTCGCGCAGGCATTGGCATTTACAACGATCTACAAGACGCACTCGGCTATCGCGCGGATCAGAACGCCCCCTTCAATCTCACCTACACGGTTGCGGCGTGCACTACGGTCGGCTGTATCGCTAACCTGAAGCTCCCCATCTCACCGACAGCCTCAACGTTCGCCGGCTCGTTCGTGCCGGGCGGCGTGCAACCCGACATGTATACGCCCACTGTCGACACATGGTCGCTTCGCGTCGAACGCGAACTTTCGCCGAACACGTCGCTGACCGTAAGCTATGTTGGCAATCACGCATATCACGAATTGGTTGGCGTGGACGATAACGCGCGTCAGCCTGTGGTCTGCCCTTCGGCTCCCTGCCCGGCGACGTTCCCTAACACTGCGGCGTATGGTGCCCTCGCGGGATTACTTGTACCCGTGGGTACGTTCTACATTGCACCAACAGCCGCTGGGGGATCGCCAGCGAGGCCGAATCCTCGCCTCGCCAATACGTGGACATGGATGTCCGAGGGCAACAGTTCCTACAACTCGTTACAGGTCGATATCAACCGCCGCTTCAGTGGAGGCTTATCGTTGCGCGGAGTCTATACGTTCTCCAAAGTTCTCGATGATGGAGATTCCTACAATGGAACCGCCGCCGGAAATGCACCGGGGTTAGTCTCGAATCCTTACAACATTCGTGCGGACTGGGGATTGGGAACCTTTGATGTGCGTAATGTTGGAGTCGCCACCGCAACGTATGATCTTCCGCTTGGACACGGGCGGCATTGGCTCGGCAGCAGCAAGGGCTTCAGTGGAGCGCTAGTCAGCGGTTGGGCCTTCAACAGTGTTGTGACCTTGCAGGACGGCTTCCCGTTTACACCACAACTCGGTTACAACCCTTCAAACGATGGAGACACACGCAATCCAGTGCGACCGTTCGTCAATCCGAATTTCAGCGGCCCGGTGATCGTCGGGAGTCCCAACGAGTGGTTCAATCCAGCGGCATTCGCTGCGGTTCCAAATAACAGCGGCTTCTTCGGGAATCTTGGCCGCGACACATTTATCGGCCCTGGGCTTGGCACCTGGGATTTTTCCGTGATGAAAGATACGCGTATAAGCGAACGCATGACCGCACAGTTCCGGGCGGAGATCTTCAACCTCCTTAACCGCGCCAACTTCAACACGCCGAGCCTGATTGTTGCCGTGCTGCAGCCAGGCTCCACAGCGCCCACATCTTCAGGGGTAGGAGGATTAATCACCGGTACGTCAACGTCGTCGCGCCAAGTCCAGTTCGGGCTCAAGCTGCTTTGGTAGGGCAAAAACGCAAACACAAGTTACCAATACGCCCCCGAAGGTAGATTGATCGGAAGCGATAGAGTCTGCGACGATCTACCGCACGATGCCGCGCGCCTTTTAGTTTCGGTGAGAATTTTTTGGCCACGTTCCGTTCCGAGCTGACCGCCCACGTTTCGTATTGAGCAACATTGTGAATAGGCTATGTAATCTTGTTCTTCAGGTCAATTTCCGTTTCAAGTTGTTAAGATTCCATCCTTCCGCATTCACAGCCCAACCTTTTTAACTTCACAGTTTCCGCAAATTCGACATAGTTGTGTCAACGCAAAGTAGAAATGTCCGGTTCCCTGCCAAATAGAAATGTCCGCTTCCAAGGTTTCCTCCAGGGATGATCGGGCGGGGGAATGTATTTGGTTTTCACCTGGGTGGCTGCTTTGCGCTTTTGATCGGCGACTCCTGCAGGCCGTAGGCCGGAAGGAGTTGCCGATCGCGGCGCCGCCGGGCAGGGATGCAGCGGCAGGTAACGGCCGCGGAAGCGCAACCAGTGACTGCCATCCAGGCGTCTTTCGATCTCCACCCGCGCCCCGCGTAATCCCGGGCAAACGTCTTCGCGCCAGACTCCCCAGCGCTGTCCTTGCCAACTCACGGTGTGATCGGCCGCCACCGTGCGGGGTTGGCGCACGCTCAGAATTTCCTCCAGCCGATGGGTGCTCTCCAGTGGCCGGTGGGCATTGACGGCCATCACCGGCTGCACGGCAAAACGCTCTTGCCAAGCGGGCCAGAAGGTCATCTCCAGAAAACGATTGGCCTGCTCCAGCGTGGCGATCTGTTGGATACGCATCTCCTTCACCAGACGATCTTGCAGGGTGCCGAACAGCCGCTCGATGCGTCCTTTGGCCTGCGGCGAGTGCGCGGCGATCCACTCGATACCCAACTCCCCTAGCGCCCGCCCGAACTGCGTGCGCGCCGGTTCCCCCCGCAACTGCTCCTGCCACTGCACCGGGCGGGAAGTCACAAACAGGCTGTTTTTATCCGTGTACAGCGCCAGCGGTCGCCCGTGGCGTTCCAGCCAACCTTGCAAGGTGCGCAAGTTCTCTTCGGTGGAATCGTGCTCTACCAAGCGGCCCCAGGCACGACTGCTGGCATCATCGATCAAGGCGATCAGATGGCAGGCCGGCCCGCGCTCTTCCAGCCAGCCATAGGGCGAGCTGTCCATCATCACCAACTCGCCGAAAGCACTGCGCCGCGGTCGCCATACGTGCACCGTTTTCAGCCGCCGATTTCGCGGCCGCCACAATCCTGCGGCGCTCATCCATTTCCGCAGCGTCTCGCGGCTGACGCTCGTGCCCCGACGCGCCAGATGTTCGGCCGCCAGCGTGGGACCGAAACCCGCATAGCGCGCCTGACGCAAGTGGCGCAGGGCATGCTGCTCCACCGACTCGGGAATCTTCCGGTTCGATCCGCGACCTCGCAATCGATGCACGATTCCGCGATCGCCCTGGCTGCGCAGCCGGACCTGCAAACGCCGCACCTGCCGGTCGGTTAAATGCAGTCTCCGGGCCGCTTCGATTTGTTTTAGATGGCCTTCTTCGACTTGCTGTAAGACCTTCAACCGTTCCCGCTCTTTCGCGCTCAACTCGATTCGCTCCGGTCCCATCCCCCCTCCCGCCCTGGATGAAACCGGACATTTCTACTTTGCACAAACCGGACATTCTCATTTTGCTGCGACAAATTCGACATAGTTGTTGACTTTGTCTTTGCGCAATGTTAAACCGCACCCACACGTCGGGGATTTTCCCACGGTAAGTTCGTAGGCCCTTCCCAAGGTTCAGTTCCAGGCCCTTTCTTCCGGTTCGTGTGAAAAGGGGCGTGAATGAAATCTATAGCGTTGAATATGGCCCAAGCCAATAAATAAGAGTTACATGTGCGGTCGTTCGATTGTGGGTGTGTTGTTCCCGGTCTCGCTGTCTTCACAAGCTAATTTCGTTCGCATTTTCCGGAATCTCGAAATAGACCGAAGCGGTGACGTCTAACGGCCACCGCAGCAGCCGTCATTGACAAAGATGGGGCGGGTGGCTTGCTGCTCCGCCAGAGGAGGAAACATGGGAGTGTTTCGTGAGTCGATAGGGAGAAGGATAATTGGCGTTATGGCCGTGCTCATTTTGGCGGCGATTGCTGTCGCGGCCCAATTGCCCACAGGCGCGATTCTGGGGACGGTCAAGGATTCCTCCGGTGCGTCCGTGCCGGGCGCCACAGTGACCGTGAGGAACACCGATACCAACCTCACGCGCACGCAGATGACGGAACAGGACGGCAGCTATCGCTTCCCTGAATTGCCAGTGGGTCACTATGAAGCGAAAGCGGAGGCCGCCGGGTTCAGGACGGAGAACCGAACGGGCCTGACCCTCGAGATCACCCAGCAGGGCGTAGTTAACTTTGCTCTGCAAGTGGGTGCCACCGCGCAGCAGGTCACCGTCAGCAGCGAAATACCCATGGTGAATACGCAGGACTCCACCCTGGGAGCCACGGTCAACGAGCAGAGTATGGCGGAGTTGCCGCTGAACGGCCGGAACTATATTGACCTGGCCCTGTATCAGCCGGGTGTCAACCAGGACAAGAACCAACGCAACCAGTCGGGCACCAGCTTCAGCGTGAACGGAGCGCCAGTGCGATCCAATAATTTCACCCTGGACGGGGCCATCCTGCAGACCAGCAACGGGCCGCAGCCCCGTAGCCGGCGATATCCGGCGATGCTCTGGGTTTGGATGGCATCAAGGAGTACAGAATCGTAACCGGCACTTTCCAGGCTGAATATGGATTGGCCATGGGCAGCCAGATGGTGGCCGTCAGCAAGGGTGGAACGAACCAGTTCCACGGCGACGTCTTTGAATATTTCCGCAACTCCGCGCTCGATGCCAATGACTTCTTCCAAAATCGAGAGCGGGCAGCCCCATCGCGCCGCTTCAAAAGAACCAATTCGGGGGAGCATTTGGCGGCCCCATCAAGAAAGACAAGACCTTCTTCTACGCAGTCTACGAGGGAGTTCGGCTAAACCTTGGAGTCCCCATCAACAACGTTGTGCCTGCAGTGGGATGCCATCCGGCAGGCGCCAGCGCAGCAAACAACTACGGCGCCAACACTTTCATCTCCCAGGCGGCTTGTCCGGACCTAGCCCAATCTTCTGACCCATTTTTATCCGCGAATGGCGGCGTGTTTCTTAGCCAATATACTGCTCCGTTCCTGGCGCTAGCGCCTCTGCCCAATTTCGTGGACGGCCAAGGCTCGCCCCTCAAATCGGCAGCGACCAAAGCACCACCGCGGAGAACTACGGCCAGATGCGCGTGGACCAGAATTTCTCGACGTCGGATACATTCTTTGCCCGCTATACCATTGACAATGCGGTTCAAAATGAAACGCAAGGGGACTATTCCTTTTTCCGCCTACTTGGCCCCCGCGCGAAATCAGTGGATTACGCTCGCCGAGAACCATACCTTCTCGCCCACAGTGCTCAACACAGCACGGTTCTCCTACAGCCGCACCCGCAGCGCCAGCACCCTAAGACAATATCGGCCTGCCGGGCGGTACGGGTCCGCAACTTGTGCCAGGTTTTTCCACTGGAATAGTTGACATGAGCGGCTCCAACGGCGGCGGGTATACCGAGTTCGGGTCCGTCAATGCCGCCCCCACGACGTTCGATGTCCAGAACATCTACACCCTGAGCGACGACGTGAATTGGACTCGTGGGAAACATGCCTTTAAGTTTGGCATACTGCTCAATCGGTTCAATATCGGAAGTCAGGCCACCAACTCCTTTAACGGGCAGCTCCAATACAATCAACTATCTGATTTCTTGCAGGACATACCTGCCGTAGTCGAGTTTGCCCCTACCTTTGCCAATGAAAACCGGTTTTTCCTCTACAATACTTATGGCTTCTACGGCCAGGACGACTGGCGCGCCACGCAGCGCCTGACCGTGAACCTGGGCTTGCGCTATGAATTCATGAACACGCCGCACGAGCTGCAAGGGAAGCAGTCCAGGCTAATCGACGATTTCAGCTCCTTGTTTACTCCTGGACCAGTCATCAAGAACAACACGCTGAAAGATTTCAGTCCGCGGGTTGGATTCGCCTACGACCTCTTTGGAAACGGAAAGACCGCCATTCGCGGCGGCGCCGGAATCTACTACGACTTGGGGAACATCGGATCAGCCCTCGGAGGCACTACGAACGGAGGCCTCCCGTATGGGGCATTGATTGATATTCTGCCGCCTGGTTGCGCATCGGCGCTTTTTGAACGCGAACAACAATGCAAACCCTCTGGGCACGCCCGGTTTCTTGCCATGTACAACAACGGATTGGCAGAGCGTGTTAGGAACCACTAATGCTGCTGGCGGCGGCTTTCCGATTGCCGATTCCCCCTCAGGTACTAAACTTCTATCAACCCACGTGTTCGGGGACCTTCCCACACAGCGTCGCCGTGTGTACGACGAACCCCGGTGTCGTTACCCCTACGTTCATCGACTACAACTATAAGAGCCCCTATATGATCCAGTACAACGCAAGCGTTCAGCAGCAGTTGCCCTGGAACATGGCGCTCGCGGTCGCCTATGTAGGCAACCACGGAATTCACCTGCCCATGGTTCGTGACGGAAATCCGATCATCCCCACATCTCTTGGTCCCTGCGGCGATCCTGCCAGCGTGTGCGTTAATGGCTCGGTGCCCTTCTGGGATAACGGCTCTCCCGCCTACCACAACGTGAACCCGAACTACGGCAGCGACATCAACATCGGCACATTTGCAACTTCTCGTTACAACGCTTTGGAAGTGGAGCTGCAAAAACGGACCAGCCATGGACTGGAGTTCTCAGCCGCCTATACGCGTAGCCGCGTGACCGATGAAACGCAAGGCCAGGCCAACATACAAGATTGCATCGTTTCGGGTGGCCTGCTGGGTGTTTATCCGCTGAACCCGCAAGTAGACAAAGGGCCGGCCTGCTTTAATATCCCCAACAACTGGGAATTTAACGCGCTGTATCACTTCCCGAACCGCATGGCAGGGAATGGCTTTGTGGCCAAGGCGCTGAACGGCTGGTACATGAGCAGCATCATTAGCGTCCAGAGCGGCCAGCCATTCACGCCGATTATCAATAACAATCGCTCGAATTCCGGCGTCGCACAGGCCCAGCAAGGTGAACGGGTCAATATCAATACCCCGGCTTTGCTGGCGGCTTATCCTTGCACGTCGCAGCCGGGGCAGCCAGCTGCCGGGAGCAATCCATGTGCCTACCAACCCATTGTCTATAATCCGAATACGGTCATTACCGGCGATCCCAACCAGTGGTTCAACCCGGCCATGTTCTCGATTGCACCTGTAACGTCGAGTCCCAACTCGGAACAGCCGGCTTGCTTCTTCTTGCCTCCCTCCGATCCGAACAATTGCCCTGGGTTCTCGATCGGCCAACTTGGAACAGCTGGGCGCAATATCCTGAGCGGGCCGCCCGAAAGGAATTGGGATTTTTCGCTGGTGAAGGAAACAAAGCTCGGCTTCCTGGGAGAAGGCGGGATGCTGGAGTTTCGGGCGGAATTCTTCAACGTCCTCAACCATACAAACTTCAGCGGCGATGGGCTGCGGACCAATGTATTCAATGGAGACTCGAGTATCTTGACCCCGTTCGCGGAGGCGCCGAAAGCAACCGCGGGCCTGGTCCAAAAACAGCTGGCGAACAACCAACGGCAGATCCAGTTTGCCCTGAGGCTTGAATTCTAACTCGTGGCCTGCGGGAGCCTTCGCCGGTTTCAAGAGCGACGGCTCCTGCAGCCTTTGCTTGAACCACGAGGCAATTGAGAACAGGTTTCGCAGGATTGCAGAGCATGGTCTGTTTGTCGTGCATTCGGGAGAGCTTGAATCTTGGCTCAAGTCGTTAGGCGCTACAAGCGATGACCCACCCCGGCAGGCTAAGGCTTTTGAGTGTTTGGGCAAGGCCGCGACAAGCCCGGCGTAAGTTCGCACGGCTGAGTGACGACAAACATGCAAATATCGGTGGCGCCCTGCTCCTTTTTGGAGCCGAGATACGCAAACTTCGACTAAAGCGCAACCTCTCCCAAGAACGATTGGCAGAATTGGCGGGCCTCCACCGAAATTACGTCGGAATGGTGGAGCGCGGTGAGTGTAACACTAGCTTGATCGCCGTCGTCGCATTGGCTCGCGTTCTAAGTGTAAAACCCGCTAAGCTGATGGCCTCGATCTGCTGATAATCTCCGATAATCACTTACGAAGAAGTCCCTGTCAGGGAACCCTATTTCCAAGTGCTTTTAGAAAAGCTCGGTTAATCCCCGCAAGGAATTGCCGGCAGGATCTACAGTTCAACGATTCGATTACGGATGGCATAGCGCACCAGGCTAGCTAGAGAATCCAAATTGAGCTTCGAAAAAACGCTTGCACGATGGAACTGCACCGTCTTTATGCTGATATTTAAAATGGCGGAAATCTGCTTATTAGAGTTTCCATTCGCCAGGAAACGTAGAATTTCCCGTTCTCGAAACGTAAGTATCGCCGCCGGAGCTTGTGAGCTGCCCCCAGATTTTGGTAACCCTTTTCTTAACTCAATAAATTGCTCTGAATCCGCTCCAACAAGGCTTTGTTCTCCGAGCGATGAGAAAGTTACTAGCGGCTCTTGTGTCTGGCGCATGTTGACCAGAAGCTTTTCGAAGAGCCGAGTGCTCATTGGTGCGCCATTCTGGCCTTTGGGAGCCCCTCGCTCGACCACAAATGCACCAACCTGTTTAAGTTTTCCGCGCCCATCTCGGATTGGGAAGTGAGCGCCCGTCCAGTGGACGAATCCCGGCCTCGTCGGAACATTGCCTACGAGTTCAAAGCAGGTAAGTACCTTTCCCGTATCGAACACGACGTCGAGCGCGGGCTCTATTCTGGACGCGGCATCGCCAACGATACTGCGAAGGCTTTCGCCCTCATGAGCTTCTGCCGGAACTCGGTGGAGCCGTGCAAGAGCTTCGTTTGCAAACCGATATCGAAACCGATCGTCGAAAACAGCGAAACCAATATTTGAATCCAGGAGACCGTCTAGCACTTGACGCGAGAAATGGGCCAGCCCCACGTCCATCAGTTCCATACTGCCTTGCCTTGAGCCAGAATTGTGTGAAGCGACATATACTCTTCGGGCATACTTTGTCTGTACGACAACGCCGGTTTCTGAGTACGATCTAGTAAATAGTCCTTCACCATTAAGTACCCCTTATCTGTCCCAGGTTGTCAGATGTTTAACTTACTTCAGGTGTTAAGACAAGTAGGTGTTTTGCCTACAACTCGACTAGTCCGCTCCGGATTGCGTAGCGAACAAGTGCGGGCACTGAATCAATTCCCAATTTCTTGAAAATTCTGGTTTTGTGAATCCTGACTGTGTTTGGATTGAGGTTCAAGAGCGAAGCTATTTCTTTGGACGATTTTCCCTCGGCTAAAAGCTGAAGGACCGTTCTTTGTCGGGGAGGTAACAGGCTCGGAGGGACCTGACCTTTCGATTTCTGTGCCTCGCGAGCGGGATCGACCGCCGTGATCTCTGCCAAAATTTGCTGGAATCCTTTGGTCAAGCGCTTAAACGCCTTTACGTTTTGGTCGATGTCAATCTGACGAGTGCGACCGTGGGCAGCAGAGCGTAAGCGCTGATTGACTCCAGACTGAGCCACTCGAAGCATGGATGTCAGGCGTTGATGCGTTTTGGTCCGAAAGTCTTGTAATAGCTGCTCCACTGTTTTTTCGTGTGTAAGCTCGACAACGACCGCGCATACATTCGAGAGTCGTCCACTTTCATCGAAGATCGGGAGATAATCTTCAAGCCAGTAGCCAATATCCGGTCTCCTGGGCAACTTGCCTGAAACCTCGAAGCCTGTAACAGCCTGCCCGGTATGCAATACACGTTCTATGCGCTCACCCACAACGTTAGCTAATTTGCCAATGATGGGATCGAGCGGTTTGCCAAGGTGAGCCTCAGCGGGAACCCGATTAAACGAAGCTAGCGTATGGTTGATTGCACAGAAGCGAATCTGTCGATTAAGAACCGCCACTCCAATCGAGGACGCACCAAGCCCACGGAGCGTTGGTTCCGGTCGATAAAGTGGATCGCTTACAAGTCCGACTCTCGAAAGAGAGCTATTTTCCTTGTCTCCGGCCCGCATACACTACCCCCCAACTTAAGCGATAACCACGCCCAATCGTGAAGCGTTATAGGCCTGAATTTAAAAACGGCGAGGTAGGAATCGCCGCCGGAGACTTACGGAATATACACTAATCGAGCATTATTTATATATTAATTCTGCGATCACGTGGGCAGGAACTGAGCCACTAATATTTAGCAGAATGTGAAATAACGCTCACACTTTTTTACATTCCATCCACCGGCGTTTTGGCGACTGTGATCCTCACGCGGCTTCCCGTTCCCGTTTTCCTCAATTCGTTCGCAGCGATTTAACCTGCCATTCATCTGGCGTTCATCCACGACAGGCACTGTTCCAGCCGCACGGGGGTTGTGCAAACGACTTACAGTCGGAGGGGCGAAGTGATTCGTGTATCTCATCTGGCATCATTGCTAGCAATCGCAGTTAGCTGCCTTTGGCCAGCGGTGCTTGCGGCGCAGCAGCAAAAGGGAACGATCTCCGGAACGGTTACAGACAGCTCTGGTGGAGTATTGAAAGGCGCTCAAATCTCCTTGGAGCCTGTGGGCACCAGTTTGGTGTCGGACGTTCAGGGCCAGTTTTTCATCAACGATCTCAATCCGGGCAGTTACACGATCACGATCACCTACGTAGGCTTCGCCCCATTCACGAAATCGGTCGATGTCGCGGCAAACCAGACGGCGAATGTCGAGGCCAAGCTGGAGGTTCAATCCCAAAATCTGCAGGTGCTTGTCACTGCGGAGCGCCCTTCTGCCGAAGCTGAGGCCGTCAATCAAGAGCGGACTGCCGATAACATCGTCCAGGTACTTCCGGCGGAAGTCATCCGCAGCTTGCCCAACGCCAATATGGCGGACGCCCTCGGCCGATTGCCCAGCGTGACCCTCGAGCGCGACGAGGGTGAAGGTAAATATGTGCAGGTCCGCGGCACAGCACCGGAACTAACGAACACCACGATCGACGGCATGAACGTACCGTCACCGGAGAAGGGCGTTCGCCAGATCAAGTTCGACGCGATTCCAGCCGACATTGTTGAGGCGGTGGAAATTAACAAAACGTTGCAAGCCAATATGGATGGCGACGGCATCGGGGGATCGGTCAATCTCGTGACCAAGACGGCTGGCGAACGTCCCACCATGACGTTCGGTGAGGTGGGCGGCTATACGCCTATCGTCAACGGCCGCGGGGACACCGAGGCCACGGGCACTATCGGTCAGCGGTTTGGAGCCCAGAAGCGGCTGGGTCTTCTCATCGGTGGCTCTTACGATTGGAATGGCCGTGCAATTGACGACATCGAGCCGGTCTCCGATGTAGCCACATTCCCAAATGGCGCGACAGCTCTTTGGAAGGACTCTCAGGACATCCGCGAGTATCGTTACTACCGCTCGCGCTGGGCTCTCACCGGGAGCGCCGACTACAAAATCGGGGCAGATTCGAACATTTACCTCCGCGGCCTCTACTCCGAATTCAAGAATTATGGCGACCGCTGGGTCTACTCGCTGACGGACAACACCCCGGTTTTCAACCCGCTGACTCCCTCGCAATTCCCGAACGCCCCCACACTTTTCGGTTCCAACGGCTGCAGTATCGACCAGGGAACAGGGCTTGAGAGCTGCGGATCGCCTGCAACGTTTAACACGCAAAGCCGTCGTCCCGACTACGGAATCGGGAGCATTGTGATCGGGGGCAAGCACGTTCTCACAACGACGTGGTTTTCCTGGGATCTTTCGGTCGGTCGGTCCCACGAGACGGACCGGGGGTACGGCACGGCAACTTTTGGCTCAAGCCTTAACACTAGCTCGTGCCAATTCGCTCCTTCTCTCACAACGAATAGCTTTGAGCCGCAATGGTCGCCGGCCTGCTTCACGGAAGCCTACAATCCGGCGAATCTCTCTTTGAGCAACATTCAAAACCAACTAGGTCAGAGTGCCCAAGTGAACCTGCAGGCCGCAGGCTCCATGGCCAAGCGGTATCACATCGGTTCTCATCTTTCCACGATCGAAATCGGCGGAAAATTCCGCAATGCGCACAAATATGATGACACCTACACCGATAGCCTCACTCCTAATGTGCCGGTTCCGTTTTCCACCTTCCCGAGTGTCCTGACGAATAACCACTACTACATGAATGCGTACCAGTTGGGTCCAAACCCGGGATACCAGGATGTGCTCGCTTTTGCGAACACGAATCCGATCTTTGGAATCGCTACCACTCGCGGGAACGATCCGGGCAACTACAACCTGGTGGAGAAGATCGGCGCCGGATACTTGATGGACGCCATAGACGTAAGCAGCCGTGTTCGGATTGTGGCTGGCGTGCGCTTTGAGAACACGGATCTCCAGACTTTAACATTCGACACAACGACGGGAACTTTGACCGATAGGGCGAGTGGCTCTTACCTCAAAACTTTGCCGAGTGCCTCGGTTCGCTACGGCCTGACGACAAACAATGCACTTCGCTTCGTCTATGGCCGCGGTCTTTCGCGTCCTCAATATCAGGACCTTGCCCAAGCTGTGAGCTTCACAACCGTGGGAAGCCCGGGGTCGGTGAAGAACACGGCCACACTCGGAAATCCGAATCTTAAGGCGGAGACGGCCGACAATCTTGACATTCTCTTCGAACATTATCTCAATTCCTTTGGCATGGTCTCCGCGGGCCTGTTCTACAAACGCCTTACCGATCCTATCGTGACCGAACAAGTTGTTCTGACGAATTTCCAGCCGTCACCTGTTGCCCCAGTGGGCACCTATACGACGACTACGCCAATCAACGCTGGCAACGCAACGATAGGCGGCTTCGAAGCTGCTTATCTGGAACGCCTTACGTTCCTTCCGGGCAAACTCTCGGGCCTCGGTATTTCGGCGAACTATGGCTATACTACCTCTCGCGTCAGCGGCTTGCCCGGTCGCTCGGATCATCCCAGGCTCCTGCGCAACGCCCCGAACACCTGGAACATCAGCCCGACCTATGATCGTGGCAGATACTCTGTCCGCGTCGGACTCTCCTATAACCAGGCCAATATCTACAGCTACAATTATCAGGATGGTACGGGGGGATCGACGCCGATTGCCGGCGGCCTCAGGGGCCCCTTCGGTGACGTCTACTTCTATTCTCACATCCAGCTCGATGCGCAGGGCAGCGTCCGTTTTTCTCACGGACTCGAATTCATTGCGTATGGGCTGGATCTCAATAACGAAGTGTTTGGCTTCTATCAGGGTGGCCCGCAATATATGATCCAGCGCGAGTATTATCAGCCGACTGTCGCGGCGGGCATCCGCTGGTCGCCGCTGCGGGAGAAATAAGCAAGGCTCCCTCAGTGCTTCTAGCGGCCTGGGCTTGTTTACAATGTAGGTGGAGGAGCTGTGCGTTCAGACGCGAGACTCACCTGCACGGTTTTGATTGCCGCCGGCTTGTTCTTTGCAAGCGCGGCAATCAGCTACGGCCAAGCGCGCGGTCCACAAAACGACAACAGGAGAGCGGCGCCGGATCCGGCCTCGCCAACCTTCACCATCAACGATCGGGACTTGCATTCGCCGCTAACCCTGGTGGCTTACGGCGACATGCGCTTTACCGATCCCACCAACGTGACTGCAACGAATCCGCCTGTGCGACGCGCGCTCGTCCAGCGCGTTGCCGAAGAAAAGCCGGACGCAATTCTGCTGAATGGCGACGTGCCCTGGCACGGGGGAAACCCAAAGGATTACGAAGTTTATCGCGCTGAAACCCAGGTTTGGCGGGACGCGAATTTGCGTGTCTTTCCTGCGCTGGGGAACCATGAGTTTGCCAACTGCGAAGTGCCTCAATGTCTGGCGAACTGGTGGACAGCATTTCCGCAGTTTAAAGGACGGAGATGGTACTCGGCCCGTTTGGGATTAAAGATTTGGATCATCGCGCTCGACAGCGACGATTCTTTGTTGCCCGGAAGCGACCAGTGTCGCTGGCTGGAAAGCCAGATCGCTTCATTGCCTCATGAGATCGAATTTGTTCTGATTACCATGCACCATCCCCCGGTGGCTGACATTCAGAGCCGGTTTATCGTGGACCACAATCCCCGGGCCAACGAGATCGCTTTGGCGCAACTTCTGAAAAGTTGCGCTGCGACCAGCCGAGCTAGATTCGTCGTCGTCGCGGGTCACATTCACAACTATCAACGCTTCATGCAGGATGGAGTGCTCTATCTTGTATCTGGCGGCGGGGGTGCTGCGCCCCACCCCCTCGATCGCACTCCGCTCGATCTCTATCAGGCTTCCGATTTTCCGAATTACCACTATGTCAAATTCGCATTGGAAGGACATACCTTGCGCGGGACCATGATCCGGCTAGCGGATCCAACCGTCGAGAAATGGGAGGCTAAAGACCAATTTCAGGTTCGCGCCAACTAACAAGCCCGCATAACCTATTCCGCCCCACGTTCGGTCCCTCGAACCCCAAGCAACTCCTGGAGTACCCGTCTGCTGGCGAGCGAATGCACCCAATCCAGTAACCAGCTCGTGATGCTTCAAAAACCGCAGTTTTGCGAGCGATGCACCTTAGCTGACAAAGGTTGATCATTTAAATCGAGCTTCCGAAGGTCGATTTGCCAGTTGTCAGCTCCCCGCTTGTTGTCCCCTGTCTAAACCGTACACATCCAACAAATGTGCATTTAGGGAACCGAGCACGCGACAAGCAGCTTCATGCCGATTGTTAACACAGCGTGAACATCATGTTGCTGTTCTGTTACAACTGTGGGAATCTGGTTCCAACTTGAGGGACTCCGCGATTGCAACAAAAAGTGAGGGATTTTGGCCGACTGTGCCGTCATCGGCTGCATTGCGGACGGATAGGGGTGGAAGCTGGAGGTTAATAGTCAGATGAGCAGGTTTAACGTTCTCGTCTCGGTTATCGCGCTCGCTACGTTCGTATCACATCCCGCATCCGGCCAGACTCTCAGCCCGCAGGCAAACCCGGTAAACGTGAATCCTCAGGTAGACGCATTGAGCAGAAAAGCGCTCGGAGGAGACACTCGGGCTCAGCTTCTGCTCGGAATGGCTTTCGAATTCGGGCAAGGCGTGGAGAAGGATCTCGAAGAGGCAATGCACTGGTACCGAATAGCCGCTGACCGAGGCGATCCGGAAGCCCAAACCAACCTCGGATACTTGTACGAAATCGGCAGCATTGGCCCCGAAAACCCCGCTGAGGCCGCTAAGTGGTATCTGCGAGCTGCGGTCTCCGGTTTCGCTCGGGCGCAATTTAATTTGGGAACTCTTTACCTTCGCGGCGCGGGCGTGGAGCGAAGTGATGAAGACGCCGCGCACTGGATCAGCGAGGCCGCTGACGTGGGATGTCCGACGGCCGTCGCGGCCCTTGGTTACCTGTATGCCTATGGCAAGGGAGTCCCGCTGGATGAACAGAAATCACGCGAACTCATCCACAAAGCGGAGAAGAAAAACGATCCTCGCTTGTGTGCAGCCTTTCGCCAACCTAACGACGGGCCGCTAGTGCGCCGATAAGCTGCGCCCTGCCACTTACCAGACAATTAGGCTCAGTCGTAATACGCCGGAGCCTTCTTGAGTTTGGCATTCGCTTTGAGATCGTGCTGAATCCACAGTTGCGCGCCGGTTTTCTTCAGGAAAGCCTCAATCGTAGCGCGGCTGGCGGCGGTCTGTTCTCGGTTGAAGTCCGTTTTTGGCACCTGGTGTTGCGCACGCTCCTCAGGGTAATGATAGAGATCGCCGGAGAGCACGATCGGTCCCGTGTTAGACAACTTCAAAAAGAGAACCTGATGGCCGGGCGTGTGCCCCGGAGCGGATTTAAGGATCACTGTCCCGTCGCCGAAAACGTCGTATTCGTCATTCTTCAGGGCGACGGTCTTGCTCTTCTTGAGCGCGCTGAAGGTTTCTGGCGTAAGGCAGCGCGAAAATGCGGGCGGTTGAGCAAACATCGCATCGCGGTCTTCCTGCCGTACGAGCCATGTGGCGCTGGCGAAATCGTTGGCGTTGGCGGTGTGATCCCAATGGCAATGCGAAAGCGCCAGGTAAGTAATATCCGCGGGCGCGTATCCAGCTCGAGCCAGTTGCGCTTTCAAAGGCCTGGTCACTGTAGCAACGGACGGGTTCACGCTACCAGGAGCGGCCTTGGTCGCACCCTTCCCAGGACTAAGGGCCCCATCCGGTATTACGCCCGTCTCCCACATGAGAGTGCCTTTCGGATGCGCGATCAGAAAGCAAGGCACGGCCATTTCGGCCGCGGCGAGTTGGCTGGGCGTGAACCCGTACACTGTCGTATCTGCAATTTTTAATTTGCCGCAGTCAAAGATGTAGAGTCTGAGCGATGCCGGCGCCGGGGCATGATGCGTTGTTTGCGCGGAGCCTTTCGCCTGGGCTGACTGCCTTACTGCGCCGCTCGCTACCAGCAGAGCGACGGCAAGCAGCAACGCAGACGCAATGCGCCTCCAAAGATACGCTTTGTGCGGTGACATGGTCTTATGCCTTTCGGTTCAGATTGCGATCAGCGACTGACTCTGCTGGTCAGCCCTGAACGATCTGCACGTTGAGCCCTTCCGGATCCTTGACGTGAAAACCCGCGTCCACGTTCTCTTCGGGGCTCGCCCCGTGCAACTTCAATGCGCGCGTGGCCGATTGCTTATCGAAGTGGTCAACGGCAATCGCGAAGTGGTCCACGAGGCCCGTAGGGCTCTTGTGGTGAAGAGAAACCAGCGTCTTGGTGATCCCGAGGCGCACGATTTCGTTCTTTCTGTCCTCGCTCACCACAGTAAAACCGAAAAGCTTCTGGTAGAAATCGATGGACCGCTGCAAATTACTGACCTGAATGCTGACATGATCGATTTTTACACCTTTGAAACCGGAGTCTTGAAGTCCGGCGACGGCCGTTCCGCCCGCTGCCGTCAGCATCGCCAATCCCTGGATTAATTCTCGCCGGGTGAGTGCGCCTTTTTCGAAACGTGTCACAAGATTGGAAATGATCCTTTCCATGCGGACCTCTTTTCCCTTCTCAAGTTGATTGCTTTTTGGCTTTGATCGAATCGTACTCTGCAATAGCGCGCTTGGTGCCCTCGTTATCGATATCCGGCGTCAGCGTGCCCTTGAATTCATCGTAAAGGCGGACAGTATTCATCACGATTCGTTCCGGCCCCATCCAATTGTCGAACTTGCCCATCTTGATATCCGCGGCGGCTGCGCCGGCGCTCATACCCGCGTCATAGCGTTTTTTGGCCTCGACCTTGAGGAAGCGGAAATATTCCGCCATCTCCGCCAAATCTTTCTTGCCGCCGACCGGGCCGTGGCCAGGCACAATCGTGTCCACGTCCATCTTCATGATTTTGTCGACGGACTCCAGCCATTTGGTGATGTAGCCATTGTGGGCATAAGGCACAAGATGGAAAAAAGCCAGGTCGCCGGCGAAAAGGATCTTGTGCTGCGGCAAATAGGCCGTGATGTCTCCCCAGGTGTGCGCGGGACCGGCGAAGTGGAATTCCACGACGTTGCCGCCGATGTTGTAGATCAGGTTGTCTTCAAAGGTGACACTAGGCGGCGTGAGCTTGCGCACTTCGGTTCCATCGGACAGGCCTTCCTGCTTCGGCCACGACTTCGGAGTGGCGGGCACGGCCTTCAAGACTTCCTGGCGGCAGTAAGGGTGGCTGAGAATTTGAGCCGGCAGGAAGAATTGGTTGCCCGCAACATGATCCCCGTGGTGGTGCGTGTTGATCAGCTGGGCGATCGGTTTGCCGCCCGTGGTCTTCTTTGCCGCAGCCAGAAAGGCTTTGGTCTGCAGCGGAAAGCCAAGAGCATCCAACGCCACTGACCAATCCTCTCCGACAAACAGACCGGCATTAGAGATCCCGGCGTTGGGAAAACCCGTGCCTCCCTGCTGCTGATAAACGTAAACGTTGGGCGCCAGTTGTCGCAGATCGGTTTTCCACGCCGGCATCACAGGATATTTGTCGTTCACCGGCGGGAGCGGCGTTACCGCCGGCCAGCCCATTCGGCTGGAGGATTCGTCCACACGCTGCCCCGCCTGACCCAGGAGAGCCTCGATACCGCCGACTCCCGCTAACGCGGAAGCAGCGCCGATCCATGCAGTGCGCGCAATCATTTCCCTCCGTGTCAATTTTTCTCCCATGGGAACCTCCTTGAATTCTGACGTGCTATGTGCGCCGGATTATGGTGGCGTTCAGGGAGCCTGGTCAATGGATTTTGCACGGCGGCGCGGCGGCGGAACGGCGTATGGGCACACGCGCAGGAGGGCCACTATTCGGCTGATGGCTTCAGCTCATCCTTTCCTCAGGCGTGATCAGATGCAAAGGCCTTTCGCCCATTAGAGCGCGCTGGCAATTGGCGACCGCATGGCGTAACGCGACTTCGAACGCATTCGCAACCGAGGCGGAATTGTGCGGAGAGCCGATTACGTTCGGCAACTCCATGAACGGCCGATTCATGCGGAATTCACCGTGACGTACGGGCTCAATCCACCATGCGTCAATACATGCCGTGAACTGAGGCCTGGCTTTCAGGTGCTCGTAAAGCGCAATCTCGTCGATGATTTCGCCCCGAGCAAGATTAACCAGAATGGCGTCATCCTTCATTAGCGACAGTTCCCTTTCGCCGATCGCACCCTGCGTAGCCCGCGTGAGAGGAGCACTGATAACCAAGACGTCTGACGCCGCCATCAATTCGTGAAGCCGATCGGGCCGGCCGATCCAGTCCACCGGATCGTCCGCCGCTCCGCGACGATTGATCGCGTGGATGCGCATTCCCAGGCAGCGCATCAGCCGGGCCGTCGCAACGCCGTAACCGCCGAAGCCGAAAAACCCGCAGATTTTCCCCGAGAGGACTTTGTTAAGCGTGAATTGATTGAACTGGCCGCGCGAAAGATTTTGATGCTCGATGAGAAGGCGCTTCGCAGCGGCAAGCGCCATAGCAAGCGCATGCTCCGCCATTTGCTGCGCATATGCACCACCATTGCCGGCCAACGGTACTTCTGGAGACAAGTTATTGAGGGGAATGTAGTCGATACCGGCGCTTAAAAATTGGATCAGCCGCGCCTTGCGCAGCAGCGGCAATTCTTCCGGTCGAAGCTCCTTGGCTGTATTCCTTGCCAATAAAACATCCGTGCGGCTCAAAATATCGTGGCGCTCGGCGGCTTTCAGATCGGTTAGATAGCAACTATCAGCCACGTTGCCGAGCGTCTCCGAAATGATCTTTCGGTGCGGATCCTTAGCTTCGAACGAAACTGTGAGTATCATCGTCTCACCCAATCACGGTATAGTGGCGCACAATCGGCCCACGATTTTAGTCCTTTCTACTTAGGGAGGCGCTATGTCAAAACGCATGCAGAGGCGAACGATTTCAGGGCTTGCGCTCTTCACTTTCGCGATTTGGGGCCTGCAGCCCGCGCAATCGCAGACGACGCCGCCTCATGCTCCCGATGGTTGGGACCGGCCGGTAGCGAGTTCCAGCAAAGCGCAGTCTGGGCCCGCTCCCCGTCACGACATTTCCGGGACTTGGGAACCAGCTAACGGTCCCAGCGATGGCATTCAGGGGACGGGCTCGAAGGCGATGCCCGCCGATGGCAAGCATGAGCCTCCCTACACCGCGCTAGGTCTCGAACTGATGAATCACTCGAAACCCGGAAATGGCAATCGAGAAGTGCTGCCCGCGGACATAGACGATCCGGTTTTCTTCTGTAACCCCCAAGGTATGCCGCGGGAAGATCTGTATGAGCTTCGGCAAACGCAAATCCTGCAGACGCCGTCAAAAGTGGTGATGCTCTACGAGTTCAACAAAATCTGGCGCGTAATCTGGACGGATGGCCGGGAATTTCCGAAAGATCCGGAGCCGCGGTGGTTCGGATATTCGGTCGGCAAGTGGGTGGACGACACGACGTTCGTTGTTAACACGACTGGCACGGATGAAAGGACCTGGGTAGACAAAGCCGGGCGGCCTCACAGCAGTGATCTTCGGATCGAAGAACGCTTTCATCGCGTGGACCACGATCGCATGGAACTCACGGTCACTATCGAAGATCCGAAGATGTACACAAAGCCGTGGGTGGCGCTGGATAAATTCCCATTCAAGTTGCTGGGCGACGATTTCGATGTGCGGGAGATGATCTGTTCGCCGGCCGAGACGGCAGAATACAATCGCGTGGTCGGCGGCCAAACGAAATAACGGACGCTTGGTATTCAACGCGGTTCGACACTCTCTTTTCAATGTGGTGGAAGCGCGCCATTCGAGGAGGTCATTCATGAAAGCTACTTTCGCGGCTCGTGCATCGTTTCTCGGAGTGCTCTTGGCAATTTCGTCGCTCGCGCCGGGCCAGGAACCCGCGAAAAAGGTGTCGGCCGGCAAGGGTGAAGACCGTGCCGCTCTGGAAAAAGAGCTGTGGGATGCCGACCAGCAGTGGCTGTGCAGCTCTGGCGCCGGTCCATATCATAAGGACTACAAGGAATGCATCGAATTCCGCAACCAATACTGGACGAACCAATTCTTCGAGATTTCGCCGGAAGGCCAGGTTCAAACGAAGGCACAGATGATTGCCGCGCAACGGGCCCTACATCCCTCGGCGGGAGTCGGACCCTATCCCGATGATTTCAAGCTGATGGCGGTCTACGGAAATTTTGCGCTGGCCACGGATCATACGCGCCTGAAGCGTCAAAGCGCCGACGGCAAAATCAGCGAAGTCGAAGTCCGCGTGTTGCGGATGTTCGCGAAGGAAAATGGCAAGTGGAGGCCGGCGGGAGCGGCTCTCGTGCCGATACAGAAATAGATCCGCGGAAGAGCAAGCCGCTGGCTAATTTTATCTGGCGGGAATCGATCAGCTTGGATCGATGCGGTAAACCCACTCTCGAGCACCACTCCGATTGACGTTCTGCAGTATTTCTTCTATCAGCGCGTGCTGCGGCGCAAGTATGCAGACCGGGTCAGTGGCCGCGGCATCTCCGGCGAGCAAGAAAGCCTGGCAACGGCAGCCGCCGAAGTCACGTGTGCGGCGGTCGCAGCTTCGGCAGGGCTCCGGCATCCAGCTTTCGTCGCGGAAGCGGTTAAATGCCGGCGAGTCCTCCCAAATCCACTGCAACCCGTGCTCACGGGTGCTCGGCAGGTCAAGGCCGGGAATTACCGCAGCGGCGTGGCAAGGCAGCACGCGGCCCGCAGGATCGATGAGCATCTGCTGATGTCCCCAGCCGTTCATACACGGCTTTGGGTACTTCGAATAGTAGTCGGGGAAAACAAAATCGATGCGCAACTTGCCTTTGAGCCGCTCGCGGGCGGCTTCCACGATTTCGATCGATCGGTCTAGCTGCTGGCGCGTCGGCAATAGTGCCTCGCGATTGCGCAGGGCCCAGCCGTAATATTGCACGTTGGCGATTTCCAGTTTTTGCGCGCCGGTTTCTTCGGCGAAGGCAATCATTTCTGCGAGGCGATCGAGATTGCGCCGGTGCACCACCATATTCACTGTAAATGCGACGGGCCGCTCGCGAATCATCTGCGCGATACGCAGTTTGAGCGCGTGGCTGCGAGTGCCGGCAAACTCGTTTGCCGTGGCTTCCTCGCTATCCTGAAAACTTAGCTGAATGTGATCGAGACCGGCTTCGATGAATTGGTCGAGTCTGCGTTCGTCAAGACCAACTCCGGAGGTAATAAGGTTCGAATAAAGTTGCGCCGCGCGAGCTCCGCCAATGAGTTCGGTAAGATCGGGCCGAGCCAGGGGCTCGCCACCCGTGAGGTGCAGCTGCAGGACGCCCATTTCGCTGGCTTGCTGGAAAATTGACAGCCAGTCAGCCGTCGACAGTTCGTCGGAGCGGCGCTGCATCTCGAGCGGGTTCGAACAGTAGACGCAATGTAGCGGGCAACGATGAGTGACCTCAGCGATTAGTGCCCGGAGCGGGTACTTCATTCGTATTTGAGGGCGCCTCTGTCGCGCAGTCGCGACAGGAGCGCCACGGCCTCTGTCTCAATTCTAGCCGGTTCCGTGGAAGGATAGTGCCGCTGCAGCTCCACGACGATCTCAGATAAGGTGCGCTCCCCGTTACAAAGCTCGACGATGGTGCGTGCCGGTCCTTTCAAGCGCAGCGCGCCTTCGGGAATCAGCAGAAGATCTTCGGGACTTCCGGCCGCATTCAACCTGCAGCCCGGCGCCAGGCGCGGCACGCAATTCGATTCAGGCGTACTCATTTCGGCACGGCTTCGACTGCCGGCTGGAATGCTCCGGGAGGCGGCCAGCCTGGGGCGACGTAAGCGAAGTAAAGCGCGTCGAGCTGCGCCCACAAAATATCGCACTTGGCGCGCAGAGCTTTGAGCGCGAGCTCTTGCTCCGCTTCCGTGCGTGCGTGCTCGAGCACCCAGTTAAGAGCGAACTGGGCATCTTCCGGCGCTTGCGTAAGCCGCGCGTCGAAATAGGCCAGCCCGCCGCTCAGCCAGGGATAATGCTCCCGCAGCCGATCGATTCGAAGAGCGATTAAATCCCGGGAGAATAGTTCCGTGAGTGAAGACGCTACCGCTTCGAGAAAACTGCGCTTGGAGACCAGATCTAAGTACGCGTTCACCGCGTAATACACGCCCGGCAGAATTCCGCGCAAAGAAGTGACTTGGTCGCGTTTGAGGCCCGTGGCCTCCGCTAAAGCAATCCACTTCTCGATGCCCCCTGGATGTGTGCCATCGCCATCATGATCGACGATCCGTTTGCGCCAAGCGCGGCGGAAGGCGGCGTCATCCGTTCGCGAAAGGATGATCGCGTCCTTGATAGGAATGATGCTCTGATAATAGTACCGGTTGAGCGCCCAGGCCTGTAGCTGCGCGCGAGTGAGCTTGCCTTCGTGCATCAGCTGATGGAAAGGATGGCGATGGTGGTATCGCTCCGGGCCGATGGCACGCAGGCGGACTTCCAGTCCAACCGGCGCGGCTGGCCTTAGCTCGGCGACAGTCGTCACAGTGTCAACTCCATACCGTCGTGGGCCACTTCCCAGCCGGCTTCACGAACCATGCGGTATTCCCTGCTCTCTTCGTCCAGGATTGGATTGGTGTTGTTAATGTGAATAAAAATCTTGCGTGGCCGGCGCAGAGTAGCGAAAAGTTCGAGACTGCCACCAGGTCCTGAAAGTGGCAGGTGCCCCATTTGTCGCGCCGTACGCGTTATGCCCGGAATGCGCAAAGGTTCGTCGTCGCTCCAGAAGGTCCCGTCAAAAAGCAGGATATCGCAATTCTGCAGAGTTCCAAGCAGAGTATCCGAGACGCAACCGACCCCAGGAAGGAATGCGAGCGTGCTTTGATTGGAATCCGCACCTGAATTAGCCCGCGAGTCAGGCGAGATCAAAAGGGCGATCACGGCATCCTGGGGATTCAATTCCGCCTGTCGTGATGCGCTTACAAAACCCGGAAAGGAACCGGGGAGCGGCAAAGCCTCGAAGCGCGCACCTCCGACGGAAAACGGCCGATCAAGCGGAATGTCCTGCCAGTTCACCTGACCTGAGAATCGCGCCAGAACGCCAAACAAGCTATTGTCCTCGGTAAGTACTTTGCGAACTGACGGCGTGGCATGCACGCGAAAAGAGTGAAATTCCCGAAGAAGTAACAGGCCCAGGACCTGATCCAGTTCAGCGCTCGGGAGAACTACATCACGAATGGGCGATTCGCGCCCTCCGTCCCGAGGCCAAAGCTCAGAGGTTGATTCAATTTGCGTTCGAAGATCGGGAGAGGCGTTGAGGAGACTCCACTGGCCCGGAACTGCGCTCCAAGCAAGCTGAGTTTGCGTACGAGAGGTACCGAGGAAGCTGCCATCGCGCAGCCGACGGCAGTTTGTGCAGGCACAATTCCACTGTGGAAATCCACCGCCCGCAGCGCTGCCCAGTATCTTTACTCGCATTGCGAGGGCAGCAACTATAACCGCGTGGCGACGACTTCAGAAGTTACAACGAACGTTACAGCCGTACGATCGGCGATTTAGGACAACTCGCCGTTGCTGTAAGAGTTGATTTCGCAGCTAAGGCAAATTTCTTCAACTTGCGGTGTTACCCATTCCATAGGTCACCCTTGTTAGTAGCCAGTTGCTACTGGCGCATATAATAGCAGCCCGAACGCAATGCAATCAAGCACCAAAGCGGAGGGGGCCGTTCCGCCCCTGGAAGCAAACAGCGGCTCGACTCTGCGCACGTTTCGGGCGCTCCAATATCGCGATTTTCGGCTGCTATGGACAGGATTAGCCGTGTCCGCGGTCGGCACGTGGATGCAGATTGTTGCCCTGAGCCTGCTCGTCCTCGACCTGACACATGGCTCGGCAATAGCATTAGGAATCGTTTCCCTGACGCAGGCTCTGACATTCCTCCTGTTTGCTGCAATAGGCGGCAGCTTTGCAGACCATTTCGATAGACGGCGTCTCCTGGTGGTAACGCAGTGCCTGTTGATCGTATTTGCCGTTCTGCTCGGCGTTCTGACGCTGACCGGGCTGATCCGCTTCTGGATGATCCTTTTGTTGGCTTTTGCGAGCAGCTCTACATTGAGCTTTGACCAGCCGGCGCGTAACGCGCTGGTCACCTCTCTGGTCCCAAAAGAGCACTTGATGAATGCTGTCTCGCTGCAATCTGCCGTGTTCAACGGCGCTTCGATACTGGGACCCGCCCTGGCAGGGTTGAGCCTCAGCAAAATTGGCTATTCCGGAAATTTCTTTTTGAACGCGGCGAGCTTCCTGGCAGTGCTGGCGGCGCTTTTATTTTTGCGCACACCGAAAGCAGAAAATATCCCCAGACGGAGCGGCCGACTACTCGACTCCGTACGCGAGGCGCTTCGATACATACGGCGCGATGCCGTGTTGCCTACGGTTGTCCCGGCATATGCAGCGCTACTGTTTTTTGGGCCATCGGCCGCTTTGGCGCTGCCGGTCTTTGCGAAAGAAATTCTGCACATTGGCCCGACGCAACTCGGCATTCTGTTCTCATCCATTGGCGCCGGCACGGTCGTGGGGGCGCTAACTTTGGCCTCCCTTTCAGACACCACCCACAAAGGACGGCTCGTGTTTGGCTCAATTCTGCTATGGACCGTGGCACTCGCCGTGTTTGGCTGGAGTGGGAGCTTGCGCCTTGCCGTTCCCGCGCTCTTCGTTTTAGGCGCGGCGCAAAATGTCGCGGGCGCAACCACGATTACTCTGCTTCAGATGCGTGTCCCGCTGGAGATGCGGGGCCGCGCCATGAGCCTGAACACGCTGCTGATCATGTGCGTTCGGCCGCTGGGGGATTTTCCCGCCGGCGCAACCATGAGTTGGCTGGGATTCCGCCCGACCGTACTGCTCGGCGCCATGCTGGTAGGCGCAGTGTCGTTGACTTTGTTCGGCACCGCCAAAACGTCCGCGTGAAGGTGTCTACTGGTGTACTTTATTGAGTTAGTGCAGCCGATCGAACCTCAAAACTAAAGAGCGTGACCGCAAGCAAGCGCCACCTCCACTGGCTGCTCAATCAAAATTGCCAAGTGATCTTGGCATAGGCGCTGCGCTTGACCAGTGATGAATTGACGCTCTGCAAAAAATCGTTGAACTCTTCGTGGTGGTCTTGCAGAAGGTTTTGTCCCACCAGATTCAGTTCGATTCGTTCCGCAAGTCTCCAGCTCACCTGCGTATCCAGCCGCGTATAGGAGGGTACAGACTGCACGGGCAAACTATCGACAAAGTAGGCATTTGCGTCCCAGCTAAAGCCCCGGGGCAGTTCGACGTGTGAGCGGAGCTGAGCCTGATGGTCTGGGTTTGAGCCCTCCGCATCCGCCACGCTCACCGTATCCAAACTAGTAGGATCGGTATGTAGATTTGTTTTCAAGAATGAATAGCCGGGGCTGAGGGTCCAGCGGTGCGTTACTTTCCAATTTACGGAGGCCTCCACTCCCTGCGTCGTCCCATACATTTTGTTACCCAGCACGATGGAGTGAACGAGAAGTGGTGGAACGGAGTTCGACTCGAAAAATGACGGAGCCGGCTCTAAGCTCTCCAGCCCCTGATAGGTATTGACAAACGCCGCGACATCGAGAGAAAGGTAGTCCGTGGGCTCCTCTCGATAACCCAGTTCGTATGCGACGACGTGTTCAGACTCCATGTTCGGGTTGCCGAGCAAGACGACTTCGGCTGGTCCGGGCAATGCCGCAAGAGCGGCCTTCAGGCCCACATCTCTTCGGGTGGGAGTGCGGTTGGCGCGCGAGATAGCGGCCCAGAACGTGCGGCGATTACTGGGAGTCCAGGCCAATCGAGCGCTCGGCTCCAGGTCAAAACCGGTAAAATAATCGTTCTCGAATTTAGACCCCACGTACAAGGCCACGCGGTCGGACTTCAGTGTTATTTGGTCTTGTATGAATATGTTGAACAGTTGGCCCGCAAAGTCGGCCGGCAGAAAGGCCTGGTCAATCGTACCAACGGTTTCGTCCGCAGTATGGCGATATCCCAGGCCCCAAACTAGATCCTGACGGGCACCCAAGTTGATGTGGTTCTGAAAATCGAAATCAAAGGTGTCGCGGACGTCCGTTAGTCCCGCGCCGCCGCCTCGATTGTATGTGTCGAAATAAAACTGCAGTGTAATGTCGCGGCGGCTGGAAAAAATGTGACTCCAGCGGCTCAGCACATCTCCTCCCGACAATAGAGTCAAGCCTTGTACGCTTATGTTCTCAGGGGGAGAAAAAGTGGAATGCACGAAGGTCGCACCTTCCTTCCCCTCATAAATGTCTCCCTCAGTTATCAGGGAATCCTTCGCAGAAAGGGTTGTATCCGCCCGAAAACCGCCGTGAAGCAGATGCCAGCCGTCGTCCCCGTTCTGTCCGTTGAGATCGGGCAAGTGATCGTCGTTGAGGTACTTTGCGAAGATTCGATAGCTGCTATCTTCCTTGATTTTTCCGCCGTACTGCACGCTTCCGAATCCTTCTGCCTGAGCGCCACCACCGGCGGTTATCAGGCCGCCCTGCGTCTCGTGTCGCGCTTTTCGTAATAATGTTGATCACGCCATTCACTGCATTGGCGCCCCACACTGTCCCGCCCGGGCCGCGGATCACCTCGATTTGCTCGATGTCCTCCAGCGGCACGTCCACCGTGTCCCAATAAACCCCGCCGAAAAGCGGGGTATACACGGCTCGGCCATCCACCAAAACCAACAATTTATTGGCGAACTGCGAATTGAAACCGCGTGCCGATATGGCCCACGTATTCGCATTGATCTGGGCTACATCCAACCCCGGGACCATGCGCAGGAGATCGGGAATGCTTGTTGCTGCTGAGCGGCGGATATCTTCCTGCGTGATCACAAAAACCGCAGCAGGCGTTCGCGAAAGTTTCTGCTCTTTTTTTGAAACCGACGTGACCTGAATGTTCAGCAGATCTTCAAGGCTCGCCTGAGCGAGATTCTTTCCGCTCTGCTGCTGCGAAAACATAGGAATTGCGACGTAGAGCAAGAAAATGAACAGCATGGGCCATGTGAGCCACCACGCCCGAAGTCTTATTGTCACAATGGCCTCGCGCGCGCAGGAAGGGAGGCGCGGAAGTCAAATTCGAAGGGGTGATTTCACACTACACTCTGCGCCTGCAACGGGCAATCAGCTCTACATCGATCAGTTTCCTGCTAGTCAACGGGGCGACAATGACCTGACCTAAGCCTCGTATTTCACCAGCGCCCATTCCCTGCTGGCGTAATCAAACAAATGAGGAAAGTCAATCAGGAGGATGCTTGTGGCGGGAAAACTCGTGAAAGCTTTAGGCTGGTCCGGATTTGTAGTTGGCTGTGCTTTGGCAAAGGCGATTTTGCAGCAATCACGATACTGGGATCTGAATGGCAAGATCGTATTGATCACCGGCGGCTCGCGTGGCCTGGGGCTCGTACTCGCCAGAGAATTTGCCGCGATTGGCGCGCGTGTCGCGATTTGCGCACGCGACGAAGAGGACCTCCGCCATGTGCGCGACGAATTCGCCTCTCGCGGAGACCACGTCTTCTCCACCCAATGCGACGTCTCGGATCGCGCTCAGGTGCAAACCATGCTCGCGTCCGTCGAGAATAAGTTTGGTCATATAGATGTGCTGGTCAACAACGCGGGAACGATCCTTGTCGGTCCGATGGAGCACATGACCATCGAAGACTTCCACGAAGTGATGCGCGTCAATTTTTGGGGCGCCGTGCACACTACTTTGGGCGTTTTGCCGAGCATGAGACACCGTCGCCAGGGGAGGATCTTAAATATCACGTCGATTGGTGGCAAAGTAGCTTTCCCGCACCTCTTGCCATACACGGCCAGCAAGTTCGCACTGGTGGGATTTAGCGAAGGGCTGCGAACCGAATTAGCCAAGGATGGAATTTGGGTGACGACGGTAGTTCCTAATCTGATGAGAACAGGCAGCCCTCGAAATGCCGATTTCAAGGGGGATCATCAAAACGAATATGCCTGGTTCACCATCACCGACTCACTGCCCGGGGCATCCATAAGTGCAGAGCGAGCCGCAAGACAGATCGTGCGAGCGTGCCAGAACGGAGAGAGCGAAGTTGTGATTGGCCTGCCCGCCAAGCTGGCGGTTCTCGCCAACGGTATCGCGCCCGGACTGATCAGTGATTTGCTTGCCGCAGGCAACGAATGGCTGCTGCCCCGAGCCGCTGACTCTGAAACCGGCCGCCGTAAAGGGTATGAAAGCGAAAGTCGCGTAACTCAAAGCGGCCTCACTTCTCTGACGCGTAAGGCGGAGCGGGCGAATAACGAGGTGTAGTGTAGCCGGCGCTGGGGAGCAGATTACGAAGAGCTCGAGCGCTTTCGGGGGACCTTTGCTCCCTTTTTGCGAGCTTCGGAAAGGCCTATGGCAATGGCCTGCTTACGGCTCTTGACGCGGCCGCCTTTCCCCCTTCGGCCTGAGCTAAGCGTGCCATGCTTTCGACGGCGCATCGCACTCCTGACGCTTTTGCCTGCAGCCTTTCCGTATCTTGCCATTTGCTCCTCCCAATATTCGATTTCCATACCTCGTCGTGCAAACTTCTGATTCTAAACAGTTGATGATGCGATCCGGGCATTGGATGCGGCCGACCACTGCCAGAATCAACACTTCTGCGGCCATTTTTGTTTCCCGGTTCAAGCAAGTAGTTTAGCTCGGACATACCCACAAAAAATACCCCTGCGTCACGCCTAGATATCAGGCAAATCATGGTCCCAAAAGCGCTTAACTCGACAACAGTAACGGTATGGCTACGCCGATTGGAGTTCCCCGTGCGACAGGTTTCTGTGTTGGGAAATGATTATGTATATGCAAGAGTGTGCCCAGCCACAAGCGCCCACGCGCAATTGTGCAAGATGCTCTCGGAAGCCAATTCTTGACCGATTGCTTATCGGTGCGTTCCTGCTAGCTCTGCCGGTTTGGGGACAAAGTTCACAGACTGACTGGCAAAAACAGGTTCGCAGATATGCAGACAAGCAGGATTGGGCGTCAGCAATGCGCATTGTAGACGAGGAGATCGCGGGAGCACCGGGAGATATGGACGTGCGGGCTTGGCGCGCACGCATTCTTGAATGGTCGGGAAAGCTGCCGGAAGCCGAACAGGAATATCTGCAGATCCTGCAGGTTGCCAATAAGGATCCGGACAATTGGATGGGATTGGGCAATGTCTATTTGCGAGAGGGCAAGAGCCGAAGAAGCCTCACGCGCGTTTGACACAGCGATTGGGCTCGATCCGAGGCGAGCCGATCTACGCATGGCACATGGGCGCGCATTGGCTGCCGCCGGTGATCGAAAGGGCGCGCGGTTGGAATTTCAACGAGCGCTAAGATTGGACCCCGCAAACAGAGAGGTTAGAGTCGCACAGCGATCCGTATTCGGCGAACCGAAGAACGAACTCTGCGTCGGCCAGGAAGATAACGCCTTCAATTTCCTGAATCCAAATTATGACGAATGGCTCAACCTCCAGACGCAATGGACTCCTCATTGGAGCACCACATTTGTTGGAAACTTCTTTCAGTGGGGCCCGGCGAGCGCCGCGAAGTTTCAGGCCAGTGTCGGCGGCCAGCTTCCAAAATGGGGAGGGCTGACCGTAGGAGGAGCGACCGCGCACGATAGTGGCGTGATCCCCAAAACGGAAGCCTTCTTTGAGTTGGATCATGGGTGGAAGACGAGCGAGACGAGGTTGATTCGCGGAATTGAACTTACTTATGGCCAGCACTGGTATTGGTATCGCGACGCCAAGGTTCAGGCTCTCACGGGCGTGGCTCTTATCTATTTTCCGCGAGACTGGACGTTCTCGATAGGAGTAACTGGGGCGCAAAGCACGTTTCCAGGCCTGGGCGCTCAATGGCACCCCTCCGAAATCGCGCGTCTGGGATTCCCGATCGTCGGTGGAGAACGGAAGCAGATTTCAGGCAACGTCTTTTTTGCTACGGGCATTGAGAATTTCGCCAGCATCGATCAAATAGGAAGTTTTACTTCCCAAACGTACGGCGGAGGACTGAAATTCGCCGTTACGTCACGGCAGAGTATCGGCCCTTACGCTTCCTACCAGAAGCGCAGCCAAAACAGAACTGATGTCAATTTCGGATTGAACTATGCCCTCCGCTTTTAGCAAGCTGCGCCTCATCGGGCCTGCGGCGTTTATTGCCAAGGCCATATTCGTGGCACTCGCAGTGGATGGGCTGCTGCTTGCATTCATCCTGGTTCGACGAGCGTATCGCAAGCATTACTTCGCCAAGCGCGACGCGCGCGTTTTTTTCTATCGCCAGAATTGGGACGCTCTGATTTCCGGGGAACTTCCCTACAAAACCTGGCGCAACACTTCGTTTGATCGCGGGATCATTGAAACTATAGCGCTGGATTCGCTGGAGGCTGCGGGGCCCCAGCAAGCCGCGGAACTGATGAAGTTTCTGCGGGAGAGCGGCCTGATCGAAAAGAGAATTTTTGAGGCACGAGAACTTCGCGGATGGCGGCGCATGCGGGCGCTCGTGGCGCTCGGGCGAACACGCGCCCCAGAGGGAATTACCGCCCTATCAGAAGGGCTGCGTGATCCCGAACCCGAAACTCGCCTTGCGGCGCTGCGGGGACTGGGACGAATGGCATGTCCCCAAGCTGCGGAAGAGATCCTCACCTGGGTGTGCGAGGCGGGCATGTCCGTGCCGGCGCTACCGTTGCAAAATGCGCTCGTTCAATGCTGCGCTGAGCGCCCGCAGATACTTTTGCCCTACGTACAGCGGGCCCAAGGCCCTGTGCGCGAAGTGCTGGGGCGCGTACTCGGCGAAGTCGCCAGCCCTGCTCTCGGTCTGGATTTGATGCAGTTTGTGGGCGACGACCTGGATGAACTTCGGGCCGCGGCCGCGCGGGCCATGTCACATGTCCAGCCTGGGTTGGCGTTCGATGTGCTCAACCAGCTGGCCGAGGACCCCATATGGTTCGTACGGCTGCGGGCTATTGTGAGCCTCGGAAAACTTTCCAACCCTCGCGCCGTTCCTGCGCTGCTGCGCGGGCTGACCGATTCCAATCGCATTGTGCGATTACGGGCTGCCGAGTCCTTAGTGCAGCTGCGCGCGGCCATCGGACTGGCCGCGTTCAAAGACGATATGGGTGGTGAGGCGACCGCCGTTGAAGGACTCGAAAAGATCGGCTTGCTTTCCGTCTTCGAGCAAGTGGTCGTCCTGAAGGATCGCTACGGCCTGCATGCGTACGTGACCGCGCTGGAAAATGCGAACCTGCGTGGAAAACTGGAAGACGAGATTCAAGCGAGCCGGCAGCTCAGCCCCGAGAAGAGAGATTCTTTGCAGGAAGTGTTGGAGACCGGGCGTCTGCCGGTAGAGACCGTCGCGAATGAGCCAGCCACCGCTAAGGCAGAGCCCCTGCCATGAGCCGTTTTCTCGGAATCTCAAACAATATGCTCTTCTGGTATTACGTCGCCAGCAACATCGCTTATCTGATTATGCTCGTGGTCGCGCTCAAAACCACCGCAAGGCACCATCACCTGCTTGAAAGCTACCGCTTCGGCTGGATGAAGGAAACTTCACTGGCGCCGCCCATCACCATTATCGTCCCCGCGCACAACGAACAGAAATCGATTCGCGTGGCGGTGAGAAAGCTGCTCGAGTTGGACTATCCCGAGCTCGAAATCGTGGTCGTTAACGACGGATCAGAAGATCGCACATTGGAAGAGATGCAGCAGGAGTTTCATCTGCGGCCCGTCCGCGCCATTTACGTTCACGACGTAAAGAGCGCCCCATTGCGCGGCTTGTATCGTAGCGAGACCGATCCGGCTCTGGTGGTGGTAGATAAAGAAGCGGCAGGAAGCAAGTCGGATGCGGTGAACGCGGGTTTGAATGCCGCAACTTCTCCGTATGTGTGCGTCGTGGACGCCGATTCCTTTCTCGAAAGCGACGCGCTGTTACGCATCATGTTGCCGGTGCTGCAGGATCCCGAACGGGTGATTGCCGTTGGTGGAATCGTCCGAGTGCTGAACGGCTCGGAGATCCGAGACGGCCAGTTGCGGGCGCGCCTCCCGAAAAAAAGTTTAGAAGTGATCCAGGTCATTGAATACCTCCGCGCCTTCCTGATCGGCAGAGAAGCCTGGGCGCAGGGAAATATGCTCACAATTATTGCCGGGGCCTTCGGCGTGTTTCGGACGGATCTGGTCCGCGCGGTGGGCGGCTATCGCGCAGGCGCGATTGGCGAAGACCTGGACTTGGTCGCGCGCTTACATCGCTATTTGCGGGAACTGGGCGCCGAATATCGGATCAGCTTCGTACCAGACCCTGTCTGCTGGACCGAGGTTCCCGCTGACCTGAAATCGCTTAGGCGGCAGCGTGCTCGGTGGCAGAAGGGTTTAGCGGACGTGCTTTGGACCAACCGCGACATGCTCATGCGCCCTCGTTATGGGAGAATCGGCTGTTTTGCGCTGCCATACTTATGGATATTTGAATTGATGGCGCCAATAATCGAGGTCGTGGGCATCGCAACCATCGTCGTCGCCGCAACTCTGGGCATGTTGAGCCGGTCGTTTCTTCTTCAATTCCTCTTATTTGGATATGCCTTCGCGACGATGATTTCGATTGGCTCTGTTCTACAAGAGGAGTTCACTTACAAGCGCTATAACGATTGGAAGGACGTGGTGCGCCTGGTCAGCTACTGCTTCTTCGAGCATTTTCCGTATCGTCAATTGCACATGGTGTGGCGGCTGCAAGGCCTGTGGCAATTCTTGAGCGGCGATTCTGGCTGGGGTGAGCTGAAACGCAAAGGATTTGAATCGGCGAAGGCCCAATAGCCGCCCCCGTGGAAATAGTTGTTAATTAAGGTAGCAGAAGAAAAACTCTGTCTTTGGTGACTCGCGTTCGCACCGGAATTGGCTGGCCGGTGGCATCCAAAACCTGGGGTATCGCGGCCCCATGCGTTGCTTCGATTACCAGCGTTTGCCCGGAGGGTAAGCCCGCTTGCTTTAGATTCAGAGTGATCGCTTCCCTGCCGTCACTTCCCTTTCCTAATGATGGTCGCAACTGCGCTCGTCCCCGCCAGAACCGCGCTACGGTACCCACATCGCCGATCCAGATGTTACTCCCCCGGTTAGCTTCGATCAGTTGGCGCTCGGTTTCGAGCTTGTACGTAATGTCAGTGGGATGAATAAGCAAGCACGTGATGGCGTTATTCTCCGCATTGGCCCTGATGACGTTGGTCCAGGTGCGAAGCGCCTCTTGCTGCGTTGCTGCAGTGAGGAACTCTCGCGTGACTAACTCGCCCCGCGAATCGTCCAGCGCGACTGGCACAACCACGATCTGGCTGTGCTCGCTATCAAGCGATCGTTTTCGAAATCCAAAATAGGGGTAATTGGTCAGCACCCATTGTGCCGAGACGCTGGAATCGAATGAGTAGCCCGAGGCTTCCAGAGTGCCCAATAGGTCGCTAGGGTAGATGAGGTAGCCGGAACGGAAGCCTGTTGTCTGTTGTTTGAGGTCGCGATCAAGGATTTGCTTGCTTACGCTTACCTCCCCGAAGAGAGTGGGGTGCTTCGTGTCGTAATTCGTGGCGTTCACATTGGGAGAACCGACGGGGAATCCCTCAAAGAGTAAGCTGTGGCTGACCGAATGCGAAGCCACTTCGAAACCTAGCTCTTTTACTTGTCGAATCCACTTCACGCGTTCTGGAGCTGTAGTAGCCAATGTCGGTGTCATCGAGAAAGTATTTTGTCGTCACGAAAAATGTGCTGCGTACTCCCAGGGCGCCTCCATCTTGGCGAATGCGAGAGAGTTCGGGAATGATTCCCTCGCGTCCACATCGTGCGAAAGACAGAGCCCCGTCTCCTTACCCTCCGGAACGGTATGCACGAGCAGGAAGGGATGCACGTTTTCCTCGTACAGCCCGCGCAAGAGCAGGCGAAATACGTCTCCGGATGGCTCGAACCAGTTAATCCATTGACGTTGAGCCTCGAAACTTTGGGCCAACCGTGGAATTAGCGTCGTCTCTTTGAATCCCAACCCCAGCGCATAAGCCAGCCCCCGACCATACGCGTTCACGATCAAGGCCGCTGCGCGATTTTCGTAGCTCGCCAGGACCCGGGTTCCTGGGCTTGTCATATACTCCGTTGACCATATAGTCTCCGAATACAGCTTGGGGTCCCCCAGGGAAATCGTACGTTCCTCCGGCCGATTCACGTATCGCAGGGCGGGCTCATCTGAGGATGTGAATTGCAGGCGGAAATTAGTGCGACTGGCAGTGGCCCGCGTGATTCCGAAGAGTGGGAAGAATTCATTTCCCTGTACCTGCGTCGCTAGCAAAACTCCGCCGTGCTCGACATACGCATAAAGGGTTTCGCGTTCAGGCGCGCTCAACTCCGTATTCAGCAAAATACCGCCAACAAAAACGAGCGGCCGACGCGTAGCTTCTTGCACATTCGTCGTCGGCAGATAGGGAATTCCCATCAGATCCAGGCAGTCGCGTAATGCAAGCTGTTCGTGGCGCGCGTCCGGATTAGACCCGACTTCCAGCACGGCTACGCCCCACATGGGCGTCGGTGAAGTCGCAGCCTGGCACAAAGTAATGCCTGCAAAGAGCCAGAGCGCGGCGGTGACCAGAGCCCGCTTCACTTCCACATCTCCTCCGCCAGGGGATTATGTGACAGGGCCGCCGCTACGAGCACAAGCCACGCTGACGCAGCTACACAGGGAACATCCGCCATTTGGAAGGGCAATTCCAGCGTGGCACATCGCAAACTGCCGTTCGCGAGTTTCAGGGGGCTCAGTCCCATTACGAGCTGACGCGCTCGCTCGGCTTGCCCCAGGCGAAGGCGTGCAAGCGCCACTCCAAGGGTCCCTTCGGACCAAACAAGAGGAAGAGCACGCCACTGCTTGTGTGCGTCGTCAGGAAAGAAAAACCTGCCGACTTCCGGATTTTCAAAAACGGGGCTGTCAGAATAAGGACGATACCCGATGACGTCACCGTCGTGCGTGGCATAGTAATTCTCAGTCGCGTCCAGCGCTTTCTGTGCCTTTTCTGTTTCACCTGTGGCAAGGAGGAATAATGCGCCCCAAGAAGCGCAATCCAGCGCTTTGTTGGAGTCGAGAGAACCGTTGGACGCGAAACCCTCATTGAACTGGCCCAGTGCATCGCTCCAAAGATGCTGCAGGAGCCCATGTTTTATGCGGTCTGCTGCCTGGCTCCAAGCGGCCTCGCCGGTCAACTCTGCGAGCTGACGCAGGAAGAACCAGGAGCTGATATTGTTTTCGGTGCTGATCCCCTTGGCAGGCTCATCCAGATAGCGCTCGACGACGTTCTTTTCTTTCGAGCTGTATGCGAGGTTGATGGTTCCGTAGCCCAAGCGCAGCAGACCGTCGCGCGCATCGCTCTGATCGTTTACCTGCAGCGTAAGAAGATATTTGGCCAACCGGACAGCCGTCGCCAAAAAGAAAGCTCGCTCACGCGCGCAGCCACGGTCCCCATTACAAGGCGGGCTGTGCTTCAAATAAAACGTGAAAGCATATCCGACCCAGGCCACTGCACCGGTCCTCACGAGTGCAGTGTCGTGATTAGCTTCGCTAGGCCAATCATCGGCCGTGTTGTAGCTGAACCAAAGGCTCCCATCCGGTCGGACCAACCGCGCCAGTGCGTCTAGAGTGGATGCTGCCCTTTCCCTTTCACCTGTGGTCAGAAAGGTCAGCGCTGCCAAAGCGTCGTCGTACGTAGCCGAGCGATGGAAGAGCCGCGGAAATTTTTCTGGCGAGAACTCATAACTGAGTAGAAGTCCCCTGCGCGTGGGTTCCGGAGCAGGAAGCACAGCGTTCGGTATAACCTTTGCTCGAAGCCACAGATCACTCGCGCTTGCCCAATCGTGCAAAGGTTTCTCTGGATCCTGTGGTCTCGCCCTAGCGTCGGCGACAAAACCGAGCTGGGCGATAATGAGAAGACAGGCAGTCAAGCAATGGGAAACAGAAATTCGATGGACAGACGTTCCCGCTGCGGGCTTCCGGCACGAAAAACTAAGGCCCAAACGGCCTCGTTCCATTCGTGGGGGCGGCATAAAATTGGTTCAAGCTATCTATGCGAACAATTCCTTACTCGTCCGCTTTCGCGACAGCTTCTTTCTGTTTTTCGGCGCTCTCTTTCAGAAGCTGATAAAGGTGCGTGCGGCTGATCCCCAGGACTTCCGCTGCGCGCACTTTGTTTCCCCCGACGTGGTCCAGCACACGCTGGGCGTGCCGGCGTTCGAGTTGATCGATGGACATCAAAACCTCGTAGTCGGCATCGGCAGCTACGGCCTGATTCTGTACACGCTCCGGCAGATCACGAACATCAATCACGTCCGATTCGGTCATCATACAGGCATGCTCAATGACATTTTGCAGCTCTCGAATATTGCCTGGCCACGGATAGCGCGCGAGCATCGTCTGCGCGCGTCGCGTGAGACCGGACACAGACTTGTTATATTGAGAGGCGAAAGCTTTGAGAAAATGGCGCTCCAGCAGCGGCAGATCCTCAGGGCGTTGGGCAAGCGAAGGAACCTTCAGCTCCACTGCCGAGAGCCGGAAATATAAGTCCTCGCGGAATTTTCCTTGGCGGGACATTTCATGCAGGTCGCGGTTTGTAGCCGCGACGACGCGAACGTCCACTTTGGTGACGGCGGGCGAGCCCACACGCTGCACCTCATGGTTCTGCAGGACACGCAACAATTTGGCCTGCATCTGCAAAGGCATTTCGCCGATTTCGTCAAGCAGCGCCGTTCCGCCATCGGCATATTCAAAGACGCCAACCTTGTCTTGATTGGCTCCCGTAAACGATCCTTTAACGTGCCCAAACAGCTCGCTTTCGGCCAGGCTTTCCGTAATGGATGAACAATTGACAGCCACGAAGCGCTTTCCCGAGCCGCTCAACTGATGAAGAGCCTTGGCCACGAGCTCCTTGCCTGCTCCGGTCGGCCCGGTGATCAGAACGCTGCGGAAATGGGGAGCCACGCGCCGAATTTTCGAGAATAGATCCAGCATCAGCGGACTGCGGCCAATGATGCCCTCGAATTGAAAATTCTCCAGAAGTTCGTTTTCCAGAGTGGAACTGCGCTGCCTGCGTTTCGCCTCCTCGACAATGAGTCCGATTCGCTGTCGGAGCTTTTCGGGCGAAAACGGCTTGGGAAAGTAATCGGCCGCGCCCTTCTGAACAGCTTCCACCGCGGATTCGGTGGAGTAGTAGCCGGTCATTAAAATAACGTCGATGCCCGGATCGAACTCCACAATCTTTTGCAGCAACTCCATTCCCTGCACGCCCGGCATAACCAGGTCCATCAGAACGATCTGCGGGCGCAGACGACGAATCAGGTCGAGTCCTTCCTGCGGCTCCGAGGCCGTATGGATCTCCAGGCCGGCATTGGCCAGAATGAAATGCACAAATTTTAGATTTTTCGGGTCGTCGTCGATGACAACCAGCCTCAGCGATGGCGGGGTTCCACTAGCAGGACTCATAATTACCTCACCATCGCAGACAAAGCGTTTTCTACTTGGCGCATCAATTCGTCCCTCGTGAAGGGCTTGCGAAGAATCGTCGTTCCCTGCTCCAAAATGCCTTGCGTCGCGATTTGACCGTCGGTGTATCCGGACATGTACAGCACCCCGATCCCCGGCCGCTCCACCACTAAGACGTCGGCTAATTTTTTGCCGCTCATCCCGGGCATGATTACGTCGGTCAAAAGAAGATCGATGGTATCCGTGGTTTTTCTTGAAATCTCCAAGGCTTCGGCCGCATCTCCGGCTTCGAACACTTTGTGGCCCGCATCGCCGAGTGTCTTCCTGGTCAATTTGCGCAAGGACCGTTCGTCTTCCACTATCAGAATCGTTCGCCGTTCAGGAGCGACCTTGGCTGCGGCCTTCACTTCGGGAACCGGTTCAGTGACTCCATTCGCCTCCGGCAGATAGATCCGGAATGTCGTTCCCTTACCAACCTCGCTATCTACCCAGACGTAGCCGCCGCTCTGTTTAATCACACCGTAAGCGGTGGCCAATCCAAGGCCAGTGCCTTTTCCTTTTTCTTTAGTGGTGAAGAAAGGTTCGAAGATATGGGACTGTAACTCCGCGTCCATGCCGCAACCCGTGTCGGTGACCTTCAACATGGCGTAAGGCCCTGGTATCACGTAGGGATGACGCAGAACCGTCGAGCGATCCAATGTCCATTTCCCAGTTTCGATAATCAGCTTGCCACCGTCGGGCATCGCATCCCGGGCATTGACCACAAGGTTGAGGATCACCTGCTCGATCTGGCTGCGGTCGGCTTTTACGGTTCCGGTATCCGGCGCCAGTAAAAGATCGATTTGAATGTCTTCACCCACCAGCCGCCGGAGCATCTTCTCCACGTCGAGGATGATCGTATTCAGGTTAAGAATTCGAGGCTCCAGCACTTGTTTGCGGCTGAATGCCAGAAGTTGTTGCGTGAGGGCCGCGGCGCGCTTTCCGGCATTTTGAATTTCATCCACTGCTTCGCGAAACGGATCGTCGGGCGGAATCCGCTCCTGCAGCGCTTCGCTGTATCCGATAATCAGCCCCAGAAGATTATTGAAGTCGTGCGCGACACCTCCGGATAACCTGCCGATAGCTTCTAGCTTTTGAGAACGATGAAGCTGCTGTTCTAGCTGTTTGCGCTCGGTAATGTCGCGGTTGACGATGACCAGCTTTTTCACTTCCCCGTCGCGATTCCTGACCACGCTCGCCGTCGATTCCAGGGTCAGCCAGCGTCCATCTTTATGACGGATGCGATATTCCACCGTCCGGCCCATTCCCGTTCGCCGGGCTTCACTGGCGGCGTCCACCACTGCCTTGCGATCATCCTCATGGATTTGATCGAACGCTGAGGTCTTACCAAGTTCCTCCTGCGTATAGCCAAGCAGTTTCTCGTAAGAGGGGCTGTTGTAGAGCCGCTGGCCCTTCGTATCCACTACGGCGATCATGTCTGCCGCATTTTCACTGATCAGGCGAAACTGTTCTTCCCGCTCAGCCAACTGTTTGCGGAATCGGGAAAGTTGCACCTGCTGGAAAACGACATAGACATCGAATAGCAAAATGATTCCCACCAGGGCGTGAGCGGCTATGTCGGTGTCAAAAGCGTAGGAGGAGGGTTCCAACTGCGGAATCATCGAAGGCAGCAAAATCGAGACGATTCCAGAAGTGAGAATCAACGAGACGGCAATTGCCGTAGAGGAAAGCCACCACTGACGCCGCTCACTGCGTCGCCAAGTTTCCCCGGCAAATTCCGTCGCATTATTGCCAAAAGCAGAGGTGAATAACTTCATCGCCGCGTTGAACAGGTCCCCCGTCGACCAAGCCACTGGTTAGGACCTATTCTCCCAGCCAGCCAAAGAACGACAAGTTTTTCGTTTCCCAGCGGTGCCCGGCTGGTTATTGAGCGGTCAGAACGCCCCCAAGGCGCCTGGCCGGGCCAATCGCTTTCCCGTGCCCGTCGCCAAACCAGCGGCTTCACCCCTCAATTCACCGAGCTATTCCCGCAATGTCAGGAGCTGCCGAGGGTCAGTTGCCTCGAATCGCAATCCCACACCCCATCCCTGCCAACGAATAGACCGCCAGCGGCTTGGCCTTCGGACGCCTACTTTCCCTCCTCTGATTGTAATAGCCTATGAATACAATGACTTACGACAGCAAAGGCTGCTGCGGCTGTTAAGCGACCCTCTACGTGTCCATTCCGCGATCACTAGTTTTCGATAGCTGTTTCGAATTCTTCATTGTTGCGCTTTACTTTATAGGACATCTGTACCAAACGTCTATCCAAGGGACCTATTGCCGAAATGTAAGGCTTTAAGCCAAAATCGCGTGTGCTGCTCTGAGGGAGCGAAGTCTATGAGCCAAATTTTCGAAGCGCTGAGAAAAGCGGAAACGTTTAACGGCATCCGTGGCTCCACGAGAGATGCCGCCGAAAGCGCAGCCGAACGCCGCGGATGCGACCGGCGCTCCCTCGCGGCGAATATCAGGATTTACGGACATGGGCAGGGTTTGACCCCATTTTTTGAAGAGAACTCCGTTCTCAACACAAGCGAGACGGGTGCCCTGCTGATCATGAAGACCCCCGTCGTGGCGGGGCAGAAATTGCTTCTCATAAACGAGGCTGCAGAGCAGGTTCAGGAATGCCGCGTCATCCGCACCTCATACCGGGACTCACAGGAGCTGGAAGTGGCGGTAGAGTTTCCCTCTGCACAGCCGCAATTTTGGAAGCGACTGGACGATCAAGGCGAGGAACCCGGAATTGAGAAGCGCAAGCATCCGCGTATCACGCTGCCGCGGGGGATGAGTGTTACCTGGCGTGGCCGCGCAGGATCCTTCGTATCCAAAGTAGAGACAATCAGTGAAGGCGGCCTGTCAATTGCGTCGCCCGAGCCGGCTGTCAAAGGTGAGTTGCTGCATTTATCGTTCGAGGTTCCTGCCGGCGAAATCAGCACCAGGGCGATCGTCCGTCATTCACGGGAAAAGGCTGGCATGGGAATCGAATTCGTAGCTATGCAAGAGGAAGCTCGCACCCGCCTCAACCAACTGCTGCGAAAGTTACTGCGCTGAGCGCTCTTGGCTTAGCGGCCTGCATGGGACTGCAATAAGCGTTGCTCCGCCCAATTCTCGGCTGCATGCATGCTTTCGTAGAGCTGATCGAAGCTCTTAATGGCGAATAGCACGCTATGAATGCGGTCGACTCTCACAGGAGTCCTGAGCACTTCTTCCAGATGGAAATCCCTGACCTCACAACCACCCTCGATGACGTTTGTGCATTCGCCATGCGAACTGATCACCCCGCTCCCGTAAACCTTGATCGCCTTACCTTCGCGAATCAAACCGAACTCGACCGTATACCAGAATAGCCGGCCCAGTTGCTCGAGCAGCTCCTGATCGTTCAGCCGCACACAAACACTCCCATAATGCTGCAAGAAATCGGCGAACACGCGATGGGCGTGCATGGGCACGTGCCCGAAAACGTCGTGAAAAATATCGGGTTCGGGAATATATTCAAGCGAATCGCGGCTGCGCAGCCATGTCGTAGTTGGAAATTTTCGCGCCGCGAGCATTTCAAAGAAGGCCTGGGCGGGCAGGAAACCGCTAACCGGTGTGGTGCTCCATCCGGTTCTTGCTCCGAGTATCGCGCTTATCGAGGCGAGATTCGGAAGCCGGTCTTGCTGAAGCCCAATAACCTGGTAGCCCTCCAAATATTCCTTGCACGCGTGAGCCTCAATCTGAGGCCACCTGCGGCGCACCAGCTCATGCCACACATGGTGCTGCTCCGATGTGTATTCGGAATATTTTTGCTCGATAAGGTAGGGCGCCGCGGCCGTGAGCTGTTCCGCTGGCATCTCGATTCTCCTGCTAATAGGATGAACCTCCGAGCAGACGCGGGCAAGCTCCGCACAGAATTTCGTTGTCTTCGTGTCATCAATGGCTTCATTCCAAGCACTCTCGATTACGGCGCTCGACTGCGGTCGACGCGGCATCAAATAACAGGAGACTTTGCTATGAAGAAGAAGCAAACCTCTAAAAAGCGTAAAAAGCGCCGGAAGCCAAGCAACAGACAGCACCGACACTCTACAGCGAAGAGCCCACCCATTGTGCTAACGGGGTTGGATGTCACCGAAGATGACTCAATCGATCGAGACGAAAACACGTTATCCGGAGATACGCAGGGACTCTCGGGGGACGAGGACGTAACTTTTGAAAGCGTCAAGGAATTAACGGAAGAGGGGCAGTATCTCGAGGCCGAGGTCATTGACGGCGTTGAAAACGCGCCGCCCGCTGACGCAGGTCCGATCAAGACAAAAGAAGTTCCGGAAGACGACGTGCCCCCCGAATATCTCGATCCCGACCGCGAATAACAAAGTTGATCGTTCCTTTTAGGCAAAGGCACACCGCCGCTCACAATCCATCTGGGGTGACCCTGGCACTAATGCACGGCCTCCGTCTGGCGGAAGAGTCAAATGGCCATGCCGCCTGTTTGAACCTATGTCACGCCTGGCGTGCAAGAGCTAGATTCCGCCACTACCCTCCGCTACCATCCTTTCATGGCCAAAGCTTGGCTGCGCAGAGATCGCGGCGGAGATCGCGATGCCACCGTCTTCCTCATACTTATTTTGCTGGCATCTCTGCCCTACGTTAACTCGCTCGCCAACAGCTTCGTCTACGACGACCGCCAGCAGATTCTCGAGAATCCTTATGTCCACAGCTTTCGATACCTCGGCAGGATCTTCGGCAGCACGGTCTGGAGCTTCGAGGGCGCCCAAGGCGTAACGAATTATTATCGGCCGCTGATGACCTTTGCGTATCTCATCGGCTACAAAATTTACGGCCGCATTCCGTTCGGCTTTCACCTGATGAATCTGGCTCTGCACGTCGCGGTCGTCCTGCTTGTCTTCCTGGTAACCGAACGCCTTTTCCACGATCGCCTGATCTCCCTGATTGCGAGCGGCCTTTTTGCCCTGCACCCGACTCACACTGAATCTGTCGCCTGGGTTGCGGGCATAACGGACTTGGAGCTGAGTTTCTTTTTCCTTCTGACCTTTCTGCTTTATCTTCGTCTCTCAGATCCTGAACGGAAAAGCACGCCGTCGTGGCTTTCTTGCATTCCTGTGCTTGTCGCCTACTGCCTCGCACTTCTTTCCAAGGAGCAAGCGCTGGTTTTGCCCGCCCTCGCTATCGTTTACGAACATTTCTACCGTCCGGATCGAGCCGAATCTCAGTTCAAGGATAAGGCGCGTCGCTATTTGCCGCTGTGCCTGGTCGCAGCCGCTTATATCGCCTTCCGGCTTTTTGCATTGGGCGGCTTCGCCCCGGCCATCTGGCGGCCAACCATGCCCTGGAGTCAAGTCCTGCTCAGCGCCATTGCACTCATCGGCGGCTATCTCGCTAAATTGATCTGGCCCGTGCACCTTATTGCCTTTTACGTCTTCCACGAAAGCCGCAGCATCTTGGATCCTCACGTTCTCACGGGTCTAGTGGGACTGATTGCTTGCGCTGGATTGTTCGTCTGGCTGTGGCGGGTCGCGCGGCCTTTCTCCTTTTCGCTGGTTTGGATGGCGGCAACACTTGCACCCGTGCTGAATCCCCGCTGGATGCCGGCCCAGGTTTTTGCGGAACGCTACTTATATTTGCCCTCGGTGGGTTTTTGCTGGCTGATCGGGGGAGCTGTAGCGAAGCTCTGGCACGAATCACGCGGCGAATCGCCGTCGCGGGGCCGCGCTATCGTGCGGCAAGCAATAGCGATTGGAGTTGGGGTAGTAGCCTGCTTCTACGCGGTCCGCACCGTAGAACGGAACCGCGATTGGCGCAGCGATGAAGTGCTCTATCGCAAAACCCTCGAAGCGCAGCCCGACGCCCAGGTGATCCACACCAACCTCGGCGTGGATTATTCCGAGCACAATGATTGGTCCGCTGCAGAGCGCGAATGGATTCTAGCCTTGGGAGCGGGGAAGCCTTCCGCCGTGCCCCTGACTAATCTCGGTCTGGTTCGAATGAGAGAAAAACGATATAGCGAGGCTGCCGATCTCTTTAACCAAGCCATTGCCCTTCGCCCGGCATACATGGCTCCTTACGAACATTTCGCCGAAATGTATTCGGAAATGGGCCGATTGGCGGATGCGGATAAAGAATTTCAGAAGGCCGTCTCGTTGGCGCCGCTGGATATAAACGCCCGCAACAGGTACGGGCATTTTCTTCTGGAGCAGGGGCGCGCTTCCGAAGCGCACGAGCAATTTGCTCGTTCCGCTGAAGCGGACGCCAACAGCGACGCCTACGATAATCTCGGCGATCTCGATCTCGCTGCGGGCGATACGCAAAAGGCCCGAGCTGACTATCAGGCCGCGCTCGCTTTGAATGACATCGACAATCACGCCGATTTTGGCATGGCGAAGCTCGATGAGCAGCAAGGCCGCATCGCAGAGGCCGTCCGCGAATATCGCGCTGGACTCGAAACCGATCCTCGAAACGCCGTCGCTCTCGCCGCAGTGCAGCGCCTCACCGGCAGCGCGTCTCAATAAGTCATTGATGCAAGAGGCGGAGCGTCTCCCTAACGCCGAAATCGAACGGCGCCTCCTCTCAGCGCTTTGTGCCACGGCGCTTGACCCCGAAATGCGCGCCCTCATCCTCGAGCGCCTCAGCGCGCATACATTTGCGAATCTCGATCATGAAATTATCTTTCAGGCACTCGCCAAAATACCTTTAGCGCCAGCCGAGCACATTCGCGAAACCCTAAGCGCGCGCCTTACGCGTTTGGGTTTCCCCGATATTGACGTCGAGCCCATTTTGGGGTTTTCTCCGCCATCGCCAGATACAATTACCGCGCTTTTGCAGCAGCTCGATCGCTAATCGCGTCTCTCGCATTTCACTCGTAAGCTCGACGGTTACGCTGTTGAGGAAATGCGGGCTAGACTATCGCTCGCGTTTATGTCCATTTTGCCGCGCCCTAATACCCTCCGGCTCGTATTTGTAATGCTCGCTTTTCTTTGGCCGCATACCTCGTTCGGGCAAATCTCGACTGGAACCGTTACAGGAACGCTTCATGATGTCGAGGGCGAGCCCGTGAAAGCGGCAGTCATGATTTCTTCCGAGCTTGGATTCCGGGCCATGGTCAATTCGGATGCCCACGGCGAATTTCTCCTTACACTTCCGTACGGACACTACGAGTTGCGCGCTCAGAATCACGGCGTTTCAACATCCTCCGCTGTCTCAATCCATATCGAGCCGCTGCAAAATCAGGAAATCAGGCTCGTTATCGATTCTTCAGGAAACCTTCGAATGGAAGCGCGGCCAAACGAAAACGCTGGCATATGGGCCGGCTCTCCACAACGGGACTCCTATCCAGAAGCCTTCAACTTTGCTGGCATCCTTCTCAGCCGCGAACCCGCCACCGCTGCCCAGCCGCTCAATTTTGCCGGTCTCGGCGACAATCGCTTGGCCTGGCAATCTCAACGTGGACTTTCCTGGACCGGCACGGAATTCCAGCTGATGGGAATGGATGCGAACGACTCGTTTCAGCCAGGCCGGCCGGTGATCCTGCCCGATGTAAGTTCGCTCGACCAAATTGTCGAGCGATCCGCCTTTGCGCAGACAGCTTCGACTGCTTACGCCAGCGAGGTGGGCTTCTTCCCTTCCCAGCCGGTTTCCTCGTGGCACGGCGATGTTTCCACCAGCGACACGGGCGCGGCACTCAGCTCGAGCAATCTTCCGCCACCCACGAACCGAGGCAGCGTGCAACGAACGGAGCAGTATCGCTGGTTCACTCGCGATAATGCTGAGGCGGGTGGTGCGTTGGCGAGATGGGCCGACCTGTTTCTCGCGGGTGCTGGCGAGTGGGCGTCGCAAACCATCCCCGTCGCCAATTCCGGAAATAACCTGGATAGCCACATGCTCTTCGCCGACAGCCGTCTGCGGATCCAAGCAAGCCCGCGAGATCAGTTCGATCTGCTCTACAGCGGCTCGCGCTTGGATCTCTTCAATTGGGCCATGCCTGCAGGACTCGAAGTCCTCAGCGGGCAGCGCATGGCTCCCTCTTTCGTTTCCCCCTACGGCTTCCAAAACGAAAGCGAATCGGATCGGTTTAACTTCTTTCAGGCCGGATGGAGCCACATCGCGCCAGATGGACTCGGCGCCTTGCAATCGCGCTATCAATATTCCCTGGCGCATCTTGATACCACGCCGCTCAATGCGCTGCCGCAAAGCCGCATCGAACTTCTGGGCGGCGACGTGACTGGCGCCGCGCCGCTCGCAAATTGTGCCAGCCAAACGCGACAGCAGGTAAGCGCGGTTTGGCAGCCGGTTGCGTTTCACGCGATAAGGTCGCGCCACCAACTCGTGATCGGCGCTGATTTCGAAAGCTCGTCGCCAACGAATCGTTTCACCACGCCCTCTGACATGAACCTCATCACCGCTGCCGGTGCGCCCGCTTTTGCAGTGGAGTTCAATACTCCCGCCGCCAGCCGCTCGATCATTCGAACGTCAACGTTGACCTTCGCCGACCAACTCACCTTGGGCCAGACTTTGTCGCTTGACCTCGGCGCCGTCGTGGATTTCGCGCGTGGTTCCCTCCCCGCGCAATCAAGCCCGGCGGGGACTCTCGTCCCCGCTCGCGCAGTTGCTTCGCAGCCCGACCTGATCGTATGGAATAACATCTCGCCGCGTGCTGGTTTTACCTGGCTCGTGCCGCATAGCGATGGACTTGTCCTGCGAGCAACCTATTTTCGTGTTTACACGCCTCTGGCCGGCAGATATCTCGATTTTGGCAATCCCGATAGTCTGGGCGGAACGGAATATCAGTGGATTGACCGCAACTCCGACGGAGTTTTCGAGCCGGGTGAATTAGGTGCTTTGGTTCTCCGTTTCGGTGGGCCCTATTCTTCGATCTCGCCTTCCCTCGATCGGCCATTCGCCGACGAAGTTGATATCGGCGCGGAATTAGCGCCCACCCGGACGCTACACATGCGCATGAGCCTTTTTCGCCGTGACGATCGGCGCCGCATCGCGGCCGTGAATACCGGCCTGCCTGCTTCGGCCTTTGGGCCTCTTTCCATTCTCGATCCCGGACCCGACGGCATTTTCGGAACCTTCGATGATCAGCACCTCACTGTTTATCAACAGAATCCCGCAACATTCGGCCAGGACCATTACCTGCTGACGAACCCGCCCGATCTGCGCTTGAAGGACAAAGGTCTGCAAGCGGAAATTAGCGCCGGGTGGCGAAATCTTTTTCTGGACGCCTCATTTGTCGCCGAAGAATCATACGGACCCACCAATCCCGGCAATGCCGTTTTTGAAAATGATTCTGGCGTAGTCGGCGCGCTTTATATGGACCCGAACACCCTGGTGAATGCCAGCGGCCGCCCTTTTGTGGACCGCGCGTACGTGGGCAAGTTCTGGGGAAACTATCGCTTGCCGTGGGGCGGCATCGAGCTTTCAGCGATCGCCGATTACAACGATGGGCTCGTCTTCGCGCGCCAGTTGCTGGTCACGGGCCTTCCTCAAGGGCCTTTCGTGATCGACGCAACGTCTCGCGGAACTCAATTATTCAATCCGCTCAGCGGAAATCGCGCGGAAGGCGTCATCAACGCGAATATTCGCCTCAGCCGCCAATTCCATCTTCCAGTTGGTACGTTTGATGCGGCTCTGGACATCATGAACGTAGCGAACAGCAGCTATAAGCTTCAGGAAAACGAAGTCACGGGAACATCTTTCAATCTGCGCCTGCCGGTGGAAATTCAGCCGGCGCGGGCCGCGCGAATCCAATTCCGTTACGCGTTTTGAGTCGCCTCGCCGAACACCACTCGCCTTGCCATGAAATGTGACGATGAGTATTCTTTCGTCCGACCCTCACGGAACGAACCAAGTGCATCCACTCACAATCGCCATCGGCAATTACGGCCTCACCAAGCCGCTGAAGGATGGAAGCATTCGCAGCCCTGAATTGAATCTCGAATACATTCAGGTCGATCCTATTGTCTCCGCGATGCGGCGCATGGTGCGCGGCCTTGAATTCGATATTTGTGAAATGGCGTTCACCACCTACCTTTGCGCCAAGGCGTATGGGAAAGCCATCACAGCGATTCCTGTCTTCCTCACCAGAAATTTCCACCATTGGGCCATCTTCTACAATGTGAAATCGGGGATCACGAAACCGAAAGACCTGGAAGGCCGCACTGTCGCTGTCAATCGCGGTTATACCGTCACGACAGGCCTCTGGGCGCGGGGCATTCTGCAGACCGAATATGGGGTGGACTTGAACAGGATCACCTGGGCCCCTACAGACGACGAGCATGTCGCAGAGTACGAAGCTCCACCGAATGTTGATTATTCCTATCGCGGAAAGCCGATCGCAGACTTACTGTTGTCGGGCCAGGTCGCCGCGGCAGTTGGCGACGTGCGTGTGAATTCGCCCGATATTAAGCCGCTGATTCCGGATGCGCGCAATGCGGGTTTCGCCTACTTCCAAAAAACCGGTGTTTATCCCATCAATCATGTATTGGTGATCAAAGACTCCGTTTTGAAAGCCCAGCCCGAATTAGCCCGAAAGCTCTTTAGCGCGTTTCAGGCGGCCAAGAAAACTTACCTGGCTCATTTAGATGCTGGCGACAATTTGTCGCCAGCCGACGAAAGTGCTATCGCACTCAAGCAAGTCGTCGGAGATCCGTTTCCATTCGGGATCAGCGACAGAAATGGGCCTAACCGGAAGGCCATTGAGACTCTCGTCAAATTCGCCGTGGATCAGCAGGTCATTCCCAGGAACTTTAGTGTCGAAGAACTTTTTGCACCGGAAACACTGAACCTCTAAGCGCGCCCCGCAAGTTGGCGGCACTTCTCCAGCGCAGCGTAGCTTCGCGTCGGAGCCGCCATCAGGAAGCGATATCCTTCCTTCAGGATGCGCTCGACATTGTTCGAATCGACGTGCGGATGCCCGACAGGAACACTACATTCCTTGCACGTGACAACGATCCGCGCCATAGCTTCCACAACGGAAGGATGATCGTATTGCCGCGGGAAGCCGAGTTCCTGGCTCAGATCGCCTTCGCCAATGAGGATCAGCCCAATGCCGGGAACATTTTTCAAGATGTCGCGAAGATTAGCGATTCCCTGCGTGTCCTCGATCATCAGAACCACAAGAATCTCTCCTTGCGGATTCAAGGGCCACACATCTGCCTTGCGATAGTATTCCTGCTGCGTAAGCCCCCAATACCGCGCTGCGGCGACCGGCGCATCGCCCCTGATGCCGCCCGGCTCGCTAAGCTTTGCCGTCTTCAAGCGTGGATAGCGGCAGGCGGCGACGGCATTGTAGGCCTGCTCCACGGTGCTGATGTGCGGCCATACGATGCCGTACGCGCCCAAATCGAGTGCCTGCTTGGCGAGCCACTGGTTCTTTTCGTTTCCGTTTGGAGGGATCCGGACTAGAGGTGTAACTGCGGGCGCGACAGAATGCGACTCTGCGATCTGCCGCCTATTAAGCATGTATTGAAAACAGTCTCGCAACAGTCGCGCGTCCCACGGATTGTGCTCCATCTCAAAAACAATCGCGTCGTAGCTGGAAATGCTGAACGCCAGCACCGCTTCGATTTCGGCAGTCGTAAAAGCGGCTATCGCTGTCTGGCCCTGCTCCAGCGAGCGGATGACGCCATTTAGCCTCGGGAGTTCAGCCATTCCAAACCTCCTGTGATCGGACGACGGTCGCCTGTGACAGCAATGAGCCGAGCATCGTAGCAGAGCCCTCGCAAAGCCCAAAATGCACCAAGGCGAGAGATATTTGACAACTCGGTCTCCGGCTTCATAGCATGCGCGCAGAAGATTCCCCGCACAGAGGGCCACGATGATCATCGATTGTCACGGGCATTACACGACGGCGCCGAAAGACCTGGAAGCCTATCGACAGCGGCAAATCAGCGCCCTGAAGGATTCGTCAGCGTTTTCATTCGACACATTGAAGATCACCGATGATCAAATTCGCGAAAGCCTCGAAAAAGCGCAGCTGAAATTCCAGCGCGAACGTGGCACCGATGTCACGATTTTCTCACCTCGTGCCATGGGCATGGGCCACCACCTTGGAAATGCAACGACGAGTCTCGAATGGTCGCGCGTTTGCAACGATCTGATCTATCGCGTTTGCTCGCTTTATCCCGAAAACTTCGCCGCCGTCTGCCAACTGCCGCAATCGCCGGGCGTCCCGCCTGCAAACTGTATCGGCGAACTGAGCTCGCTGCGTCGAAGAGCTTGGCTTCGTCGGCTGCAACTTGAATCCGGACCCCTCCGGCGGCCACTGGAGCGATCCTCCGCTCACCGACCGCTTCTGGTATCCCCTTTACGAAAAAATGGTAGATCTCGACGTCCCCGCCATGATTCACGTCAGCGGATCGTGCAATCCGAATTTTCACGCCACGGGCGCTCATTATCTGAACGGCGACACTACCGCCTTCATGCAGTTCCTGACCTCCGACATTTTTAAGGATTTCCCCACCCTGAAATTCATCATTCCTCACGGTGGCGGCGCGGTTCCCTACCACTGGGGACGCTATCGCGGCATCGCGCAAGATCTAAAACGCCCGCCGCTTGGCGAACTTTTGCTGAAGAACGTCTATTTCGATACATGCGTATACCATCAACCGGGCATAGATCTTCTGACGAAGGTAATTCCCATCGAAAACATTCTCTTCGCTTCAGAAATGGTCGGCGCCGTCAAAAGCATCGATCCCGAAACCGGTCATTATTTCGACGATACGAAGCGCTACATCGAAGCCGTTCCCTGGCTGCACGAAGCAGATAAACGCAAGATTTACGAAGAGAACGCCCTTAGTGTTTACAGCCGATTAAAAACAAAACTTTCCGTCACCAAGGCCAGCCGCGCACCGGTTTAAATCTGGTAAAGCCGCGATTCGCGGCAAAAGAACGCCCTCAACGGATTCCGATCAGCGGCCAATAAAAGGGAACGATAAGCAGTAACACCAGCGATTCCACCACGGTCAGAGCAAACCCCACCCGCAGCAAGTCTTTCGCCTCAAAGTAGCCATAAGAATAGCCGGTGACCAGCACCCCAGACTGATACACAAAAATTTTGCCGCCCGCCGCGAATGACCAAAGCAAACCGAGCGGCAGCAGATGAATTCCCGCCCCTCTTGCGAAATTCATTAAAGGCGGCACGGATGTCGCCAGCATCGAGAGTTCGTTCCCCAAAAAGATGTGATAAACGAATGCCGTCCAATACGGCACCAGCGCCAGAGAAAATATATTCGTCACCCACGGCCGCATCCATGCGAACATGACCGTCGTCATGGAGCTCAGCGCATTCGTTTTGAGCAGCACTTCGCCCATGCTGATTGCCGCCGCCGTGAAAAACACGGGCAGATAGTTCAGCCGCTTTAGGTCTTCCAGGTCCAGAATGCCCAATCCTGGCACGCCCGCCAGCAGTCCGACCCCAATGCCGATTACAGCGGGCGAGATGTGATGAATCAGGTCCGTAGCCCATAAGGCGATAGCGCATGACATCAAAAACAGCGCGTGCTTCTCCATGCTCGTCCACGGCCCCATTTTTTGCAGCGACTCATCGAGAAATTGAACGCCGCCTTGCAACGCCGCTTTTTCCGGCGGATATAGCCATAACACCAGCCGCCAGATGACAAACATCGTCACGACAACGCACGGTAGGAAAGCCAGCAGCCATTGGCTCCAATAAACCTCGATGCCTGTCGTTTTTTCGATCAGTCCGCGCGCCAGAATGGAAGTCGCGCCGGCAATCACCATTTTGTCGTAGATGCCCGCCGTGTACGTCAGCGTGACGAAAATCCCGCGGCCGACGTTGCTTCCGCGCGGCAAACCGAAAACTTCGATAAGTCCCAACGCCACCGCCGCCATGATCACAACGCACGCGATTCCCGAAGGGACCAGCAACGTGAGCAGGAAGGAAGAAAGGATGATCCCGAGCAGCAGGCGCGAGTAGCCCGCTCCCACTCGCCGCATTACTAAATACGCCAGCCGGCGTGCCAATCCCGATTTCGTTGCCATCATGCCGATTAGTGCGGCGCCGAACAAAAACCACGGCGTCTGATCCGCGAATCCGCTGAACGCCGTTTCGAAGCTGACGATTTTCAGCGCCCAAAACAGATAGCACCCAGCCATGCCGGTGAGAGCGTGCGGCATTACCTCCGTGATCCAGGCGATGATCATGAAGGACGCGACGGCAAGCGCGTGCTTGGCGTTTGCCTCGAGCGGCAGAGGCAGGAACCACACCGCAAGCGGCACGCCTACTGTCAGAATCCCGCCCACCACTTTGCGGGTGCCGGGCACGGCCAAGGCCGCTGTTCGGACGGTTTGTTCCGTGGTGGCCACTAACGCGACTCAGGGCGAGTCTTATCTTGCTCGAAGAATTGTGGCACCAGGAAGCTCAAAACTCCATTCTTCACACTGTCGGAGAGATAAATTTCCCCCGCTTTCGGATTCAGCGCCAAACCGACAGGATGAAGCAATCCGCTAAAAGGACCTCGAATCATCGCCAGTGGCGCGACATCTCCGTTATCCGTAATGTTCCAAACGCCAAGAAATCCAAGAACCGGATTGAGCCACGGATCATCCGGCACTTCCTTTGCGTCAGGTCGGAGCGTCACGCCCTCGTAAAGGTTCTGATGAAAATGATTGGAAGCCGCCAGGAAAATTCGGCCACGGTAAAATTCCATCTGCCATGGCTCGTCCGTTATACCGGTTTTCGGCCCTGCTATCCTCGCGCGCGGGGCGACATCTCCGTTGTCGTTGCGATTGAAAATCAGGATTTCGTGTGTATTCGCGACGGCGAGCAAATTTCTTTCGGGATCGACGGCGAGTCCCACCACGTGGCCGAGCTCGGTCTTTGGTCCCTCAATCACGCGAACCGGCGTCGCGTCTCCCTCCGCATCCCCTCGAAAAACGTTAATGCGTCGTCCCGTGAGGCTCGCGACCAGAATCTCTCGATTCTGCAAATCCAGACTGACGGCGTGCGGCGTCACCAGATGCGTGTGCGGCCCCTGAATCACGCGCAGCGGATGCTCGGCGCCGCTGGCGCCCGCGCGAAACACCAGAACCGCATCGGCAAGGGCGTTCGGCGCCACGATCTCATCGCGTGCCGGATCATACGCAAGTCCGTGAATCGTGCGTCCCAGCAGCGTGTTCTGCCCGGTGATAAGCCGGGTCGGCGCTGCATCTCCGTTTGCCAGCCTGGCAAACACCGCGATACGCGGCTGGGTCACTCAATTGGGAACCAAAAGCTCGTCGCGTTTCGAGTCATACGCCAGCGCCATCGGGTTGCCAAAACCAAGCGTCGGCGTTCCCGCGGGAGCGCTCCGGATAATTCGCTTTGGCGCCACATTGCCGCGCGCGGCGCTGTCGAATGCCAGCGCCGAATGATCGCCCCAATTCGATACCCAAATCTCGCCTCTTTGCGGATCCACCGCAACGCCCATCGGATGGGAAATGCCGGTGCGAGCGCCGCGAATCACACGCAGCGGCGCGACATCGCCATTGCTATTTCGGCCAAAAATCAAAACCGAGCTGTCGCCGTTATTTGCGACCACGATGGTGTCGTGTTGTGGGTCGTAGGCGACACCCATTGGCCAGTCGAGGCCCGTTCTGGGTCCCTGAATAACGCGCAGCGGCTTCGCATCGTCTTTAGCGTTTGCAGCAAAAATCCGAATCGAAGGCGGCCGCGACTCGCCAGCCTCGGCTTCGTCTTCGACGACGAACGACGGCGAACACCCGCCGCCGGTGTTTTTCACCACGCCGCGAAAATTTCCGTGATTGGCGACGCCGATCTCATTGTGCGAATCGTCCCAATAAATTCCGTGCGGATCGGCCAGCCCAGTCGCCTGCCCGCGCAAGATGCGCACCGGGGCCTCCACGCCCTTCACCTGCCGTCGGTAGAAAACGACGGTGTTTTGAACTTCCACGGTGACGGCAATCTGGTCGGCTGCGTCGCTCAGCGCCAGGCCCCATGCCTGATGCGGAACCGAAAACACGCGCGACGGTTTCGCATTCCCCGAACCGGCATACGGCATCACCACAACCGTATCCTCGATATCGTTGTTGGCCGTGTAAATTTCCTGATGCTGTGGATCGAGGACTATTCCCGCAATCATTCCCAGGAACGTGTCGGGCCCCACGATCTGCCGTAGCGGAACGCTCGCATCGCCCTGGCTCGCTCCTCGCATGCGATCGTAAACGAGCAGGCTTTTGCGGTTCGGATCGCTCATCGCCACAAGCCCGTTCGCAGCGTCGACGGCGACGCCGTTAAACGCCGGATACGGATCGGCGATCATTCGGACGGGAGGTATGTCCTCGGGAGCAGGTTTGCTGGATTTATTTCCTGAGGCGCGGCCTGCGCTATCGCGCCCATCATTGTAAGTGCTGCAATCCCGAGCGCGCCCGCAGCCCCAATCTTCAGGATCATTGTTTTGCGGCAGGTTTCTTTGCGGGGAAAAATTCCGGCATGTAGTACGAGTACATCCCATTCGAAATGCTGTCAATCGTATACACTTCGCGGTCTCCGGCATTCAGAGCCACGCCGGCGGGCCAGACCATTTCGCTTGCCGGCCCTTTGATTATGCCGCGCGGCGGCACATCGCCATTATCGTTGATGTCCCAAACGCCGATGAATCCGGGTTTATCGGGATTCCACGGCGAAGGCGAAGCATCCGCAAATTTGTAAGATTCGACGTTATTTTTAACCGCCACGAAAATCTTGCCTTGTTCAGGATCGACTTCGACCTGCCGGATGCGGAGAATGCCGGACTTCGGTCCAGCGATCACCGCCCGCGGCGTGACATCGCCGTTATCGGTCCGATTGAAGATAAAAACTCCCGTGGTCCGACTACCGTTCCCACGGCTCGAAACCACCACCAGATTCCGAATCGGATCCACCGCGACGCCGCGCACTTCATCCAATCCGGTCTTTTCTCCGCGTATCGTTCTCAACGGCGCGACGTCGCCATTCGCGTCCCGCGGGAAAAACATGACGTCCTTGCCGCCATCTTCCCCAACCACGATTTCATTATTCTTCAGGTCCAGGTTCACGGTTTCCGGCCTCAGGATGCGCGTGTGCGGCCCCTGAATAATTCGAATCGGTGCCTCTTCCCCACTCGCGCTCGCCCGAAATACCAGAACGGCTCCCGCCAGATGCACCGGCACGACGATTTCGTCGTGCACGGGATCGTACGCGATGCCGTGCATCGTCCGGCTGAGTTTAGTGCCCTGGCCTTCGATTACTCTTACCGGCCCTTCGTTTCCGTTTGCCAGCCTGGCAAACACCAGTATCCTGGGTACGCTCACTCAATTCGGCACCAGAATCTGGCCGCGCTTCGAATCGTACGCAATCGCTCCCGGATTCCCGAAACCCACTGCAGGCGTCCCCGCAGGAGCATTTCGCAACACGCGCTTGGGAGCCACATTGCCATTAGCAGTTCGCGCGAACACTACCGCCGTGTGATCCCGATAATTCGTCACCCAGAGTTCGTCGTTCTTGGTGTCGATGGCCACGCCCATCGGACCCAAAACTCCCGTCCGATCGCCCTTGATCACGCGCACTGGCGCCGCGTTGCCGGTGGCATCGCGGCGAAAAATCAGAATCGAATTCGTCCCGTAATTTGCCACCGCGATTTCGTCGTGCATCGCGTCCAGACCGATCCCCATCGGCCAATTCAGTTGCGTTTGCGCGCCCTGAATTTTGCGGGCGGGTTTGTCGTCGCCTTTGGCTTCAATCGCGTAGGTATTGATCGAAGGCTGAGCGAAATGGCCGCCCTTGAGCCCTCCCTCCGTCGCCTCTTCTTCCTCGCGCGTCAGCGGAGCCCAATTCCCGTGATTCGCCACAAGCATTTCGTTGTGACCAGGGTCGATCACGATTCCATGAGGATCGGCCAATTCGGTTTCCGGACCGCGCAGCACGCGCAGCGGCGCTTCGCTTCCGTTCGCCTCGCGTCGGTAGACAACCACAGTATTGGGGTGCTCGATCGAAACGGCGACCTCATTACGCTTGGGATTAAACGCCACGCCCCAGGCCCCGTGCGGCACAGAAAGCACGCGCTTGGGTTTGGTGTTCCCTTCCACGCCGTACGGGAACACCTCCATGCGGTCACCGATGTCATTATTTACTGCGAAGACTTCGCGGTCGGTGGTGTCCAGCGAAATTCCAGCAACGAACATCATGCCCGTCCTGGGGCCTCGGATCACCCGCTCGGGATTCGCCATCTGCGCCGAATTCCCCCCGGCGGTTCGATCGTAAAAAAAGATTGCACCTCGATTCGAATCGCTCACCACCACCTGATTCGTATCGGGATCGACGGCCACGCTGTGCAGACTCGCATAAGCATCGGCCACCGAACGCGCCGGGGCAATATCGCCCCCCACCGGCGCTGATTCGGATCCCGATGTCGAAGCGGAACTCGTCCGTTCGGCGACTACCGAGCCTCGCTGCTGCGTTTGCTTCCACGCCGTCATCGCCATAGCCAATTCCGTCGCGTCGGCGCAGCTATCGTCTTCCTCCGCCGAACCGCCGGCGGCCAAATTAGTTTGTACTCGCGAAGAAAAAATGGAAGGCGTAGCGCGGAAAAGCAGATTGAAGCAGCCCGCGATAAGCATCGCGCCGGCTCCCGCGCTCATCAGCCAAGCCGTTCGTTTTTCGGGCATTGCCATCAGAGAAAGTAGTCCCGCATCATTTGCCACCGCTCTTGATCCATCTTGCCGCCAGCGCCTGGCTCAACGGCTTCTCGAGCCTGAAGAATCGCTGCGCTTTTCTTCTGGCGACATTAGCGGCAATTTCGTCAGCGAAGCCGCCCGCAACATCGTCTCCGCAACCTTCTCCAGCCTATATGCCGTAACGCAAACGGACGCAATGTCTGCTCCAGTCACGACGCTGCCGTGATTTTTCAGCAGCAGGGCTCCCCGCGTGCCGAGCGCTCGCGCAACTTCATCGCCCAATTCCGGTGTAGCGATGCTTACGGCGCCATTGTCCAACACCGGCAGCTTACCCGCGAATGCGGCGCAATCCTGATCCAGCGGCTCAACCGCAATACCAAGCGCAGCCATCAGCGTGGAAGCGTGAGGGTGGGCATGCAACACGCAGCGCACATCCGGCCGCGCGGCATACGTTCGCGCATGGATCGGCCATTCGCGAACGGCGCTGCGCTCGCCTGCAGCCCCAGCCACAAGCTTGCCGTTGAAGTCGATGACGATCAGGTCTTCCGGCTTTAGCCCCCGCCAGCTAACGGGGCGCGGTTTGATGAGGATTCGGTTTTCGTCCAGCCGGGCGCTCAGATGTCCGCCCAGGCCGTCTCCCGCCGCCTTGACGGCGTAGAGCACGTTGCACGCCTGCACCAGCTCTTCACGAACCGTCGATTCAAAGCCTGGCGCCGGCGAACTCATCTAAACCTCGGCCTTCATCAGCTCTCGTGCGCCTTCATCGAACTCAACGTCGCGCTTCAAAACCAGGGATGCCGAGCGAACCCAATAGACGTCGCCATGACTCGCCGTAAACGGGTCGCGCCCCTCGCCTAGTTCGCGGATTTCCTGCAGAAGCAGCCGACGCATCGCAATGATTGCGGTGTCGCTGGTGCCCAGGCGTTCCCGCGTGCGGTCCACAATTGGCCCCATGCTCTCCTGAATCGCTTGGTCCTGCGAAGCGAAACCGTGGATGCCGGTCATGTTCGCAGTCCGCTGTTTTTCGCGGTCGAGCAAATATTGATTCGCCTTGTTGCGCACCGGCCGGAACGTGGCCGGATCGACCTTTGCGTGCACGAAAGTCTCATCCCGAATCGTCTTCCATTCTTCTTCTGAAAGCGGCGCTTCTGGATTCCAGCTGATCGTCCACACCCAGCAAGTCTGGTCGTCGCGCGGCACCCAGCAGTGCCCATGAATCGCCAGCCCCTTCTGGTAAGGAATCATGGTGTGGCTCGGAAGCAGGAATTGCGTCAGCCGCCAATAATATCGGTCCTCTTCGGCATTGCGCCGTACTCCGATCACCAGGCCGTAATCGGTTTTCTTCACCGTGAACCGCGGCGCCTTGTCCAGCAGATGATATTTCGCTCGCAGATTGTTGCTGTTCCTTACTTTTTCGACGTAGGCATCCGTCACGCGAAATGCGTCCAGGCTGGCGTGCAGAAAGTTCGAATGGCTGGAGTCAATGCCGCCTTCGATGGCCTGCACGTAGTTGGTCTCCTGAAAGCGCTTCGAAATGTACCGGTGAGATTCCGGAACTCGCGCCCATTCAAGTTTTGGCAATTCTGGCTCGTGCTCCGGGGGACCCATATACGCCCAGATCAGCCCTCCGTACTCGCGCGTCGGGTAGGCCGTCGTGCGCAGTTTATTCCCGAACCCGTATTCTTCGGGCTCGTTGGGCATGTCCACACACGTCCCGTTCGCATCGAATTTCCATCCGTGGTACACGCATCGCAAACCGCACTCTTCGTTGCGCCCCCAAAAAAGGCTGGCCCTCCGGTGCGCGCAAAATTCGTCGATCAGTCCTACTCGCCCGTTTGTATCCCGAAAGGCAATAAGATCTTCCCCGAGGACCCGCACCCTAACCGGAGGGCAATCGGGAGTCGGCACCTCGCTCGGCAGCAAGACAGGCAGCCAGAATCGCCGGAAATATTTGCCCGCAGGCGTTCCTGAATCGGTCTGCGTCAGCAGTTCGTTTTCTTCTCTCGAGAGCATGACCTTAGCTACCCACCTTCGAACTAAACGAACGCTTCCAAAACTGTCGCTGCGGCTCCAGGTAGGCGCTCAGCCACCAGATCATGCGCCTTGTGCGCACCCGCGTGAATCCGGTTTACTTCGTCGCGCATGCTGGATGCCGGCTCATTCGCCAGAAAAAAGCCCGTGATCGTCCAGATCGCATCCAGTTCCGCCTCGCGGTAAACCAGATGTTCGAATGAACTCGATGCCCTGAGATGCGCGATGATATTCCGCAAGGTGTCCGCGGAAAAGTCCTGCACGCTCACGATGTGCCCCGGGTTAACTTCCTGCCGGGCCGATGTGCGATTGTGCCCATTCTGCGCCATCGTCGGTGCCGCCTCCATTTGCGTAAATAGTAGGGCTAAACGCCCAGCCCCGGCAACACCCTGAGGGGCATCCGGCCAGGATGGTCGCCCCGAGCCACGAACCGGAGCGAGGGATCTCTCCTAAGCCCCTCTCCAAGGTCCATGATCGGCGCTTGCAAACACCTCCACATTAACCATCGTTGAATGAACACTTGCACAAAAAGGGGGGAGGGGTGGCAGCCTGCAAACCCGCTTGTCGGCCCTCGATTTCATCACTATAGTAGCTGCGCCGGCACGCATTTTGATCGAGTGGCGGCGAGAATCCTTGTAGCTCAGGTCGTACCGCCGATGCCCAGCGCGCAAGCGTGCTTAAATCAAAAAGCGTCGGGAGACCTGGGGTTTTTCCCTGCAATATGTTTTCGCAACTGGTCGAGGTAATCAGTGGCTTCTATTAACCGGGCGTGGCGCTCAACATCCTTGCGGCTGATGCTGTTTTTTGCGCCGCTATCCTGCTATGCGTCTTTGCATTTTCAGGTCAGCGCGCGCCTGTCGTTCTCACCTATCCTCCTACGGACCTTGCAAGGCTCACGGCTGATCCAGCCGGCGATATGTGCACTTGGTGGGGCGACGGCAGCCCTGAAGTTTTGGCTGACGCAGCCGATGCCAGCACAACCACCGATGGCGAGATTCCTCCTCTTCGCTACGTGATCGATCCCTATCCCACTTTTAACGGCATCGTCCTGGACCCGCGCGGCAATCGGGTCATTATGAGCGACGAAAACCGCAAAAGCGTCCTGACGTACGAGCGTTCGGCGGGCAGTAACTCGTCGGCTGTAACTTCGCCGATGTGGCAGATTATCGGGCCCCAAACCGAAGTCGGTTTCATTGCAGGCGTGGAGATTGATCCGGAACGCCGAGAGATCTATGCGGTTAACAATGACGTCGAAGATCGCATCGCGGTGTTCGACTACGATGCGAATGGCAACCTCAAGCCGAAGCGTCATTTATATGTCCCGCACCAAAGCTGGGGCATTTCCCTGAACGCCCCGCGCGCGGAAATGGCGATTTCGGTTCAGCAGCTCAGCATGCTTGCCATCTACCGCCGCGACGCCAATGGCATGGATGCTCCACTTCGCATCATCAAGGGGTCACAGACGAATCTGGCTGACCCACACGGAGTCCGATGGGATACCGCTCATCACGAAATCGTCGTGGCGAGCCACGGGAATTCCACCGACATCGCGCCCTATACGGCTTACGACGCGCAGACTGCGCCCGATGACGAGCATATTCTCGGCGGAAAATTCGTCCCGCCCTCGATCAACATCTTCAGTGAAACCGCCAGCGGCGATGCCAAACCTGTCCGCACAATCGAGGGTCCGAATACGAAATTGAACTGGCCCATGGGAATCGATCTCGGCGGCGTGCACGATGAAATTGCCGTCGCGAACAACGGCGACAACTCAGTCTTGGTCTTCCGCCGCACATCGGAGGGCAACGTCGCACCAGTGCGTGTGATTCACGGCGCGAAAACGGGTCTTTCGAGTCCCATGGGCGTGGCGATTGATCCCGAACACAACGAAATCTGGGTAGCGAATTACGGCGATCACACCGCGCTGGTTTTTGCTCGTGATGCTACCGGCGACGCCGCACCCAAACGCATTATCCGCAATGCGCCTGCAGGCACGCCCACCGGCGGCTTCGGCAATCCTTACGCCGTCGCTTACGATTCCAAACGCGATCAGCTCTTGGTTCCCAATTGAGTGAGCCAGCCGCGCATCGCGGTGTTTGCCAGGTCGGCAAACGGAAATTCAAATCCAGTGAGGATCATCGCCGGCCAGGCTACGCGTTTGAGCCGAACGATGCACGGCATCGCTTACGACGCGACACACGATGAAGTCGTAGTTCCCGTGGCACTCGCCGATGCCGTGCTGGTGTTCCGTGGCGGCGCCGACGGTTCCGAGGCGCCCATTCGCGTCATCCAGGGCAGCAACACGAAAATGATCCGGCCGCACACCGTCACCGTGGATGAGCGGAATAATGAAATCATCGTTGGGGACTCCAGCGGCCGCAGCATCCTGGTTTTCGATCGCAATGCCAATGGCAACGTGCCGCCCAAGCGCATCATTCAAGGCTCTCGCACCGGCTTGTTGTTCATCGTCGGCGTCGCCGTCGACCCGATTCACGATCGGCTTATTGCCGCCAGCTCTGCGAGCGTGCCCGGAAGAAAAACGGGCTTGTTTATCTTCGGGCGTACCGATCGGGGCGACGTCGCTCCGCGAGCTGTAATCGCCGGGCCGAAAACCGGAATCGTGCGGCCCTGGCAACTTGCTTCCGATCCCGAACAGGGCAAGATTTTTGTCGCGGCAATCAACAATGAGAGTCACCCGCCCTACGAGTTGGAAAAACCGAGGAAGCTGATTTACCTCACGACGTGCAGCTGCCTTCGCCTTGGAATAGCGGAGCGCTTGGTTTTATCGGCGTTTGGGATATAAACGACGACGGTGATGTGCCGCCGCGTTCAGTAATCAAAGGCGACAACACATTTCTGGTTCATCCGGGCGGAGTGGCCATCGATCCCAAGGACGGCGAAGTCTTTGCCACCGACAGCATTCGCAATGGATTGTTCAGCTTCCTGGCGCCGAATCTTTTTCCGCAACGCTCCCCATCACGCTCAAACCTGGGAAGCGCAACAACCCGTTCGGCTCGATAACCTTCCTTTGAGTGCTTCTTTTGCGCAAGCGAGTGCGCGGGACTAGCTCGCCGCGCCCTGCAGGGTCGCCAGCGATTCCTGAATACTCGGCGATTTTCCCTGCTCTATATCTTTCCGGCGAAGCTGATGGAATTGCGTCAAGACACCGTTTGCCGCGGCCAACACCTTGATTCGGCTCGCATATTCTGCAACTCTCTCACCGGGAAGCGCCCAAAGAGCAATATCGTCGGTGAGCGTGTTCAGATAGGCGCGGGCGCCGCAACATCCCAGGCTGAGCGCAGGCCTCTTGCTGTTGGCGGCCTGCGGTATGACGGCGCACGCAGGCCGGCCCATTGCCGGGGGCACGCCGGCATCCACTTGCTGGATCGCTTCCGTGATAACCAGACCTTGCCGGGAGTTCGCAAACAAGAGCACCACACTCGGCGGCATTGGAGTCGAGCTCAGGGGAGCATAGACGACGTATTTCGGCTCCTGCTTTAGCGTCGCGATGCCCGGAATGTCTTCGGGCCGCACATATCCCAGATCCGCAAAAACTTTCAGGCTGACGTTCAAATTTTCCTGCCGTGAAGCTGTGTCCAGAGGCATGTGATGCGTATACATCCCGATCGTGCAGTTTTCGTGATCTTTTGGCGATGTCACAAAAGCGCCGCGTGCGCCTCTTTCCCAAAACGAGCAACCGGCCGGAGCTGGCTGTGGTGAAGGTGAAACGCCGGCGGGAGCCGTGTCGGTCAAGCAGACTGCTACCGGAGGAGTTCGCAGCTGCAGGCAATCTGTCAAAGTTTGAGCTATGCCTTCGAATTGGTTCATTCCAATCTCCTTTGTCGAGCGAATATTTTTCTTACGTTATGCCACTCAGATTTCGGGACGTGCAGCCAGAATTGGCCGGGAAACCTCCCTGTAGCCCGAAAGCCTTGCGCCTCAGCGGAAACTCCTGGCTCTGATCTGCGGTTACGCTTCTGAAGAAATGATTTGAGGGAAGCAGTCGAGTTCCGATTGGTCAGCTCTGGCGGCTTTCAGCAGGACCATTTCCTTCTGTTACCGTAAATCCTGTCTCTTCGATCAGCCGTTTAATCTCCCGAGACTCAATCACGTTCGAATCAAATCCAATTTCGACCTTCCCACTCGGATATTCGGCTTTGACTCGTGCGATCCCCTCGTGTTTCTCCAATATCGTTTGCAGCCCGACGGCGCAGGTCACGCAGGTGAAGCCCTTAACGGTCCAGGCGACACTGGCATTCTCCGCAAATCTCTTTTGTGGCGTACCCAATTTCAGCAACGCAACGCCGGCGCCACTCCCGGCCAAAGTCTGGATAAAAGAGCGGCGTCGCATCATTTCTTTTCTCCTTCGCAGCTCGTACATTGAATCTCGGTGCAAATCAGGTGCAGAGATTTGAGCTTGGGCGCGTACTTCGTCAAACCCATCGTTCCAGGGACAATCTGGTGGCACGATGCGCAGCCGAATTCCTGAAACCTTGCTGCTTTTGCTTTTTCGTCCGGCAGTTCGGCTCGCTTGGGGCACCTGAGCGATCACATTCATCGCGGTTAACAGTGCGGTGCATCCTTCAAAGCCTTTCGCACGTTCTTTACCACGTTCCGTGAAGCCAAGCTTGCCGTCCGCACTTACAGTGTGGCAACTCGCGCAACCCTGATTGTCAAAAATATATTTTGCGAGTGCGCCGGAACTCATGTGCGCTATTTGCGTGTCTGACAGCGTATTCGTGGAAGCTGCCGCCGTCCCCGAGCGGAATAGCAGCGATAAAGAAGCTGCGAGCCCGAGGCCAAGAACCAGACCTGTAAAGATCCAGGCTCCCGATTTCCCGCCAGGCCACCACCGACTCAGTTTGAAGCGCCCCCAAAACCGCATTCGATTGACTCCCAAGGAATCAGGAATTGCCCTGCATCAACTCCAACTCTCCAAGCCGAGGCGATTTTATACCCGGCGCGTCGGCAAACCAAATTCTTCCGGGACGATGCCGGCGAAATGACGGTGCCGATTTCTCTATTTAGCCGCCCTGGATTGCACGTTCTCATCGATGGGCTCAAGCTTCATTATCGAAGCTCCGTGATTATTGCCCACCCAGAACGTCACCGGCGTCGTTGAATTGTCGACGAATACGCGCCGAACGTTGGTCTGCTGCGGCAGCAGGTATTCCGTGACCTCTCCTGTCGCCGGATTGAGCCGCACCACGCGGTCGGTAAACATCGACGCAGTCCACACATCGCCATGCTTATCCACCACCGCCTGGTACGGCGCGCTCCACGGCGTTGGAACTTTCCACTCCCGAATCTTCTCTGTCTTTGGATCGAACATGCCGACTGCGTTAGCGCCGTATTCCGCGAACCACAGGCGGTCCTGCTCGTCGACCATCCCTCGGCGCGGCCGCGAATCCCGCGTCGGCGTCGGATAAACGTGGAATGCTTTCGTCTTCGCATCGACTCGACCGATGTTGTCGGCTGCGAAATCCAGCAGATAAAGGTCGTTCTCGTGGTTCGCCGGGATCCCGTACGCGTTGATGTTGCGCCCCGCGCCAGGTATGGCAAATGTCCCCAGGTTCTCGTAAGTGCCCGTCTTCGGGTCCAGCCGCAGGATGGAATGATCGTCTTGATTGTTCGTCCAAACCTTGCCGTCCACGTGAGAGTAGAGCGGCATCACCATCGATTCCTGCGTGTGATTCTTTTGCAGCTCTTTCGGCAGCGGGAATACTTCGACCTTTTCGGTCTTCCTGTCGAATTTCGCGATTCCTCCCTGATACATCATCGCCAGCCAGGGATTTTCGTCCTTATCCAGCTGCAGCTCGAGCGATCCCTTTGGGAATCCCTGCTTCAGCAGCGGAATCGGATATTCCGTTGCCTGGCCGGTTTTCGGATCCAGCTTGCCCACGAATTCGTCGGCAAAATCCGAATACCAGACGGTGCCGCCCGAATCGACCACCACGTCGTGCGGTTGCGCCACCTTCCGCGGCAAATCGTATTCCGTGATGATCACGCGCGTGGCCTGAGCTTTGGGCCGCGGCAGCGTCTTAAGCGCATAGTCCCATCTTTCCGTTGAGCTCAAATTCGTCGTGGCCAGCCATTCCGCAACGGGTTGAAGATTCCCTCTGGGGCCACCGCCGCGCGCGCCACCCGCCAGCAGCTGCGGATGCGCCGGACTGCTGCCTTGGGAATAAAGACTCATGCGCTGGATCACAGCCATAAATTCATCTGCATTATGAGTAGATCGCGCGATGCGCTCCAGCGTGTGGCAGCCGGTGCAGTCGAGCAGAAACTTCTTCTGCGCGTCCGTTCCCGGCATGCTCATGAGCCATTCCGCGTTGTTCAGCTGCGCCGCCAGATTTTTCGCGGGGCGGAGCTTCATATCCGCTGTTGCCGTTGCCCCAGCCGCGACATTCACAGTCGCCGGCGAGTCCATTTCGTAACCGACAGCTCGAATCTTGAGGGAGTACTGGCCGGGCCCGAGCTTCGAGGACGGGAAGCTATAGTGGCCATCCTTATCGCTGACCACATCGATCGTGATGGTGGACCCGTCCTTTTTGGCTCCTACCACCACACCTTCTATTGCGCCTTCCTTATCTGAAGACACTTGCCCGGTTAGTGCGACGCCTGCCGAATTTGCGGCTTTCGTCAAGCGGGGTGCAAACAAGAAGAGGCTGAGCGCCATGGTTGCGATTCCGGCCAAAAGCGCTATCTTCGGCATACGATCTCCCTCGAATTCAGTTTGGCTGTCCGGAATTTCAGTTTGGACTTCCCGATGATGCTAAGGTACACCCGGAGGCCGTTCGCGAACAATGTTTGCGAGCGTCAGTTAGCGACGAGTGCTGGGCACGAATCGTGGGATCGGCCGGACGCTTATATTTCAAAATGCGCGAAGGCAAGGAATTGCCGAAAAATGAAACCCATCTTCGTGGAATCGTTTCTCACGCCGGCAGAAGCCCAAGCCTTGCTCGCGTCCCTACAGCCTTTGGCTTGGACGCGAGGTAAATTCATGGGCCGCGCTGTCCCTCGAGAGGAAGTTTGGATGGGGCCTTACGCCTACAAATTCTCCGGACGAACGCTCGTTCCCGCTTCGTGGACACCGGAAATTGAAGCCCTCAGGGATAAAATCTCCGCGCGCTTCGGCGGCGATTACAATAGCGCGCTGCTCAATCGCTACGCGAATGAGCGGGATAGCGTCTCCTGGCATTCCGACGACGAACCGGAAATGGATTCGGATCACCCGATCGCATCGCTCAGCCTCGGCGCGGCACGCGAATTTCTGGTCCGCCCGGTCACAAGCAAGAAAATCGCAAGCAAGAAAGAAGTGCAGTCCTACGTCCTTACTTCCGGAAGCCTTCTCGTCATGCCGCCCGGATTTCAGCAGAGATACCAGCACTGCGTCCCGAAATCGCGCACGCCTTGCGCTACTCGAGTAAATCTGACGTTCCGCAGAATGAAGTTGGCAAAGTAGAAGCGATTAGGCCGTGTAGCCGCGCAGCTTCTGCTCGATAATCTACGCAGAATCCGTGGCAGCCTTGGCCGCGGGCCGCAGAAAAGTAAGCTCCAGCAGCCTCTGCCGAAGCGCCTCGCCTGCTTCCGTAAAAACTTGATTGCAGGTGTAACGCAATCGCTCTTCGGCCGAGCGAGACATTGTTTCAACGACTTCGTTGGATTCCTGGCTGAATTTGCTGATCGTCTCTTGCAGCGAGGAACGGGAAAGCTGATCCAGGCGCATTTCATGAGATTGAATTGCTTGCTCACCCAATTGCGTGACGGCTTCTCTCAACCTGTTTTCGCGCTCTAGCGTTTCCGCCCGAACCGTTTCGAGTACGTTGCTCACTTGATTCAGCAGATCCTGGCTGGCCCTGTTCAGCGTAGCCTGGGCGTCCTCGGTAAAAGCGGTGCGCAGACGCGACAACAACTGCTCCCCTTCGCTTTCCGAATTGGCGCGAATCTGGGCACGTCCTTCTTCGATAACCTTCGAGATTTCTCCGCCGGCTGCCTCCGCCTTGGCTGAGAATTCTTGCAGGGCGTTCTCCGCTTTTTCTCTGACGTTATCGGAAGCTGCATTCAAGCCCTTCTCGAGAGCTGCCTGCATGCGCATTTGGGCCTTCTTCTCGCACCATTCCGAAACTTTGAAGAGCGACCCGAAAGCGGTGTATGTCGTGTCGGTCGCTTTGTCTTCAAGCTGCGAGATCCACTTGGCGGTGGCTGCGCGCCCGGACTCCTCCATCTGGTGCTCCGCGTTTGCCACCAAATCCTGTACAAACGCGTGCATTCGCCCGTTGGCGGACTGCATGACCTGCTCCGAAACCTTCGAGAGGTTCTCCTGCGTGCTCTGCAGCGACTCTTGCGCGGCCATCGTCGCCGCTTCGATATTTTTCAGCGTCTCATTGGTGCTTTCGAGGCGCCTGTTGAGTTCAGCTTTCAGGTGATTCGTAAACCGATCGATTTCCTGCCCCGTGATATTCTCGACGCTTCGCACCTGTTCGGTCCATGCCGAAATCGTCTCTTCGGCGCGCCGCTTCATCTCCTGGCTGGTGGTTTCCACAACGGCGTTAGCGCGCGATTCGAGATTTTGTCCCGCGGCTTGCACGATTCGATCGAGCTTGTAAATCTGTTCATTCATCCGCTCATCGGCATCCTGCAACCGCCTCAACGATTCCTGCAGGCGATCGTTCTGCTCGTCAAGATATTGCCGCAATCCGCTGAGCTTCAGGTCCAGCTCGCCGGTGGCCTGAGCGACTTTTGCAACCTCGTCGTTAATGCGATCCTGGATGCGCAGATCGGCGGCCTCGAGTTGCAGCAGAGTTTGCCGCGATCGCTCGTCCTGATCGTTGAGCGCGTCACGTAAAATGTTGAATTTGTTTTCGGTCTGGGCAGTTACTTCCGTAAGGGCTTCGCCCATCTTCGCCACGCGCGAAGACACTCCCTTTTCCATCGCCTCGGAATCCCGCGTGATACGTGAGATTGCCTCGTCCGCGACCGATTTCAACGAGCGCTCCATTTGTATGCGCCACTCATCCCGCAGTGCGGCCAACTCGGTTTCCAAACGTTCTTTCTTAAAAATAATCATGATTCCGTAAGGACTCCCTGAAGTATGCAGTGCTGTGTCTTACTGGAGACGAATGTACCACAGCCCGCGCATGAGTTAGATTCTGTTCGTTGGATCGGGGGTCAATTTTGTTGCCTAAGTACCCCACGTACTATATCCCTGGCGTCCCGCCGGCATGGCTGATCCGCTTTCCCAACCTCTTTTTCGAAACAGTTCGTCCTCGATCTCGAAATCGTCTGGCGGCTCGAGCCGTGGGGTCCCTTGGAGGGAACGTGAATGGCCGACATCTCTAAGCAAGGTCGTTTGAAGATTGCGGTGCCGGATATCGGCGAGGTATCCGCCCTCTGGCTGTGCCCCGCCGGTGCCCGCTGGCTGCTCGTGCTGGCGCACGGCGCCGGAGCGGGCATGAGCCACCCTTTTCTAGGAAAGCTCGCGGCCGAACTGGCAAGCGTCGAAATCGCGACGTTTCGGTATCAATTCCCCTACATGGAGCAGCGGCGTCGCGTCCCGGACTCGCCGCCTGTCCTCAAATCGACGGTTCGTGCCGCGGTGAGAGCGGCTAGTGAGACCGCGCCTGACCTGCCCATCTTAGCGGGAGGCAAATCGATGGGAGGACGCATGACTTCGCAAGCCGCCGCGGATCATCCGCCCGAGTTCGAAAAAGTGCGGGGTTTGGCCTTCTTCGGCTTTCCGCTGCATCCTCCCGGCAACCCGGGCACGAAGCGCGCGGAACATTTGGCTCAGGTGCGGATACCAATGCTCTTTCTGCAAGGCACCCGCGATCAATTCGCAGACCTGAAGCTGCTGCGCCCGATCTGTGCAAGCCTGGGCGCAAGGGCGACCCTGCACGAGATCGAAACGGCCGACCACTCATTTCACGTTTTGAAAAGTTCGGGAAAGACCGACGCGGAAGTTATGCGCGAGTTGGCGCAATCCGTTCGCACCTGGGCAGACGCGCTCTCCGTAAGCGACGCTGCTTAGAGCGCCCAAATCACCTCAATCGGCCGCAACAGACCGGGCGCGCTTTTTGCGCTTCTCTTCGATCATCGCCTGTGCCGCGGCTAGCCGCGCAATCGGTACGCGGAATGGCGACGCGCTTACGTAGTCCATGCCCACGCGATAGCAGAATTTGACGCTCTCCGTATCGCCGCCGTGCTCGCCGCAAATTCCAACCTCGAGGTGCGGACGGGTACGCCTGCCCCGCTGGATGGCCCACTCGACCAACATGCCCACGCCGGCGCGATCGAGAGTCTGAAAGGGATCGGTGGTGAAAATCGCCGCCTTATTTTCGTCCAGATACTCCGGCAAAAAGCGGCCTGCATCGTCTCGCGAAAGTCCCATCACGGTTTGCGTCAGGTCATTGGTGCCGAAGCTGAAAAATTCAGCCTCCTCGGCGAGTTCGTCTGCAAGCAGCGCGGCTCGCGGCAATTCGATCATCGTGCCCACTAGATAGTGGAGCTTGATGCCGGACTTTTGGATCAGGTCATCGGCAATCCGCCGCGTCTCATCTACCAGAATCTTCAGCTCCTTCTTATCCAGCGTGAGCGCGTGCATGATCTCCGGAATCACCTTGATGCCTTCTTTTTTGCACTCCAGAGCGGCCTCAATAATCGCGCCAACTTGCATATCCAGAATTTCAGGATAGGTGATCAGCAAACGGCAGCCGCGATGGCCTAGCATCGGGTTCGACTCCCTCAGCTGTTCCACACGACGCGCCACCACCTCCGGCGTCAGCCCCACCTTCTGCGCCAGCTCTTTTTGCTTTTCCGGGTCGTGCGGCACGAATTCGTGCAGCGGAGGATCGATCAGGCGAATCGTCACCGGATATCCGTCCATAGCACGGAAGATGCCCACGAAATCGCCGCGCTGGAACGGCCGCAGCCGGTTGAGAGCCTTTTGCCGCGCCTCGCGGCTATCCGCGATGATCATTTCCTGAATAGCCAGCTGGCGCTCGCCACTGCGTTCCGGGTGCTCGAAATCCTTGAAAAACATATGTTCTGTTCGGCAAAGCCCGACGCCTTCCGCGCCCATCTCGCGCGCTTTGCGAGCGTCCTGCGCCGTATCGGCATTGGCCCGAACGCCGAGCTTACGAGTTTCGTCCGCCCACTTGAGGATCGTGTAATAGTGCTTAGGCATCTCCGGCGTGGCAAGCTGCACCTGGCCGGCATAGACCGTGCCGTCATTGCCATCCAGCGTGATCCAATCCCCTTGGCGGATCACGTGGCCGTTCGTAGACATCTGCTTGGCGGCGTAATCGATGTACAACCTCTCGCAACCGACGATGCAGCACTTCCCCCACCCGCGCGCTACGACTGCTGCGTGGCTGGTCTTGCCGCCGGTAGCCGTCAGCACTCCTTGAGCAACGGCCATGCCGCCCACGTCTTCGGGACTCGTTTCGCGCCGCACCAGCACGACTTTTTCGCCCTTCTTGGCCCATTCCTCGGCCTCATGTGCCAGGAAAACGGCTCGTCCCACGGCTGCGCCGGGAACGGCGTTGATGCCGACGCAGAATTTTCGCTGGAGTAATTCCTGCCGAGACACCGAGGAAGCAATCACCGGATAAAACAGTCGCTCGATATCCTGCGCCTGGATGCGCTCAATCGCATCCTCGCGCTTGATCAAGCCTTCCTGCACCATATCTGCGGCAATGCGAAAAGCGGCGGCCGGCGCGCGCTTGCCGGTGCGCGTTTGCAGCATATAAAGTTTCCCGTCTTCGACCGTGAACTCCATATCCTGCATATCGCGATAGTGTTTCTCCAGAAGTTGCCGGGCTTTCTCGAGTTGCTTATAGACTTTGGGCATCCGCCGATCGAGTTCCCCTAAAGGCATGGGCGTGCGAATTCCCGCCACGACGTCTTCGCCTTGCGCATTCGCAAGGAAATCGCCGTAAAAATTCTTCTCCCCCGTCGAAGGGTCCCGCGTGAAGCAAACTCCCGTGCCGGAGTTCTCGCCGGTGTTACCGAAAACCATTTGCACCACATTCACGGCGGTCCCTAAAAGACCGGTAATGTGCTCCACGCGCCGGTAGGTGACCGCTTTTTCCGCCATCCACGATTCAAACACCGCGCCAATCGCGCCCCACAGCTGCTCGGTAGGATCCTCCGGAAACGGCTCGCCCTGCTTCTCTTTGAAATAGTCTTTATATTCGGCAACCAGCTTCTGCCAATTCTCCGCCGCCACTTGAGTGTCGTCTTTGGCGTTCAGCCGGCCTTTCAGGGCGCGCAGCCGCTCCTCGAGCTCTTCTTTTGGCAGGCCGGTCACAACCGTGGCATACATCTGTACGAAGCGGCGGTAGGCGTCCCAGGCGAAGCGCGCATTATTGGTTCGCCGCGCCAAGCCCTCCACGGTCTGATCGTTCAGGCCCAGATTCAAAATCGTTTCCATCATCCCGGGCATTGAGCGCGCAGAGCCCGAGCGCACGCTTACCAGCAACGGGTCTCGCGCGTCACCCAATTTCTTCCCTACGGTGCGCTCGAGCCGCGCGAGATTCTTCTCCACTTCCGAACGAAGCTGCGGCGGGTGCTTTTTGTCGTGCTTCAGGTAGTAATCGCAACATTCCGTACTGATGGTGAAGCCGGACGGAACAGGCAGACCTATGCGCGTCATCTCGGCAAGTCCCGCCCCCTTGCCGCCGAGAATCTCCTTCATATCGCCGGAGCCTTCCGCTTTGCCTGAGCCAAAGAAGTAAACGTATTTCACGGCTGGTAGTGTCCTCTTGAGGTTATTTACTTCCTCTCACTTGATGCCTAGCTAGGGATTACGGTTCATCGACCCCGCATCCCATCAATGGAGACCATGTTTTGATCCCGATGGATCAATAAGTAGTAATAAAGAAATGCGTAGATCAATTGCAGTCCGGCAACGAGCCAGTCCTGGGCCAGATTTGTGCCGATCGCTAGCGCCGTCAGGACCAACCCGCCGGCAATTAACGCGAATCTCGTCCATAAACCCAATAACAGAAGCACACCGAGTGCAGTCTCGACCGGCGGCAGCGCCCAGGCGAACGCAGGCAGCAGGCTCGCCGGAACGGCAGGAGTTTTCTCAAAATAATGATTTAAGTAGCCCAGAAATGCCGCGTGCCCCGCCAACAAGCGGCTGAGGCCGTGCAGCATGATATTTGCTCCAAATGTAAATCGCAGAATGGTATAAGCCCAGATCGAATCGCTGAATCGGCCACGAGGAATAGCCACTCGGCTCGTCGTCGCCGGTTCGAGCGATCTCGTAGTTGCATAGTCAGCCATATAGCCTCCGCACGCTAAGTTCCAAAGGATTAAGTCCCGTGGCCGCGTTAGACGCCCCGCATCTCTCGCTAACCCTATGTGGCCGGGTATTATACACGCATTGCCCTGCCGCTCTTGAACCGCCTTGCCTGAGCCACACGAGCCTCGCCAGTTTGCAAGGAAACAGCCTCGGAGCTAACATGTAGACTGCCGCCGATGGCAGCCATCTAAGACAACGGGTAAATTCCTTCAACCAGACAATGCCCCAGGGAACTCGGCCTTAAGTCATGTGGATAGTTAGAGTAGCGCTAAATCGGCCCTATACATTCGTTGTCCTGGCGCTGATTATTGTCCTGATCACGCCGATCGTCCTTCAGCACACGCCGGTGGACATTTTCCCCAATATTGATATTCCGGTCATCAGTGTTGCCTGGAACTACGCGGGGCTCTCGCCGCAGCAAATGGAAGACCGCATTGTCTCCAACTATGAGCGCTTCCTGACCACGGCAGTAGACAGCATCGAGCACATCGAGTCCCAGACGGTAGGCGGCAGGTCCGTCATCAAAATCTTTTTCCAGCCGGGCGCGAATGTGCCATTGGCCATGACTGAAGTATCGGCCACTTCTCAGGCCACGATCCGAAGTTTGCCTCCGGGAATCAGCCCCCCTCTGATCATTACGTATTCCGCGTCTGCAGTCCCCATCGTGCAGTTGGGACTGAAAGGCGATGGCCTTTCCGAACAACAGTTGTTCGATTACGCCGCGAACCTGGTCCGCAATCAGATGTCTACCGTGCCAGGCACTTCGGTTCCTTGGCCGTACGGCGGGAAACAACGGCAAGTCTCCGTGAACGTCGACATCCCGGCGCTGCAGGCAAAAGGTCTTTCGCCCGTCGATGTCATCAATGCCGTGAGTTCACAAAATCTGGCCCTGCCCTCCGGCAGCGTGAAGCTCGGCCCTACGGAATATAACGTCGAGCTCAACGGTTCGCCGAATACCATAGCCGCCTTAAACGACATTCCCATCAAGGTCGTAAACGGCTCCACGATTTACGTCCGCGACGTCGCCCGCGTCAGCGACGGCTTCTCTCCGCAGATCAATATCGTGCGCATGGATGGCCAGCGCGGCGTGCTGGTCACCATATACAAAACCGGAACCGCCTCCTCGCTCGACATCGTCTCGCAGGTCTACGGCAAACTGCCGCAGATTGCCGCGCTTCTGCCGCAACAGTTGGTGATGACCCCGCTGTTCGATCAATCCATCTTCGTCCGTGCCGCCATTCAGGGAGTGATTCGCGAAGGAATTATCGCCGCGTGCCTCACCGGCTTGATGATCCTGCTTTTCCTCGGCAATTGGCGCAGCACGTTGATCATCGCCGTCTCCATTCCTCTATCGATCCTGGTCTCTATCTGCACCCTGAGCGCGCTCCACGAAACCATCAACATCATGACGCTAGGCGGGCTCGCGCTCGCTGTAGGCATCCTGGTGGATGACGCAACCGTCACCATAGAGAACATCGACCGCCACCTGGCTCAAGGCAAAGAAATCGTGCCCGCCATCCTCGATGGCGCTCAGCAGATTGCCGTGCCCGCGCTGGTCTCCACGCTTTCGATCTGCATTGTTTTTGTGCCCATGTTCTTCCTGACCGGCGTCGCGAAGTACCTGTTCGTCCCGCTCGCGGAAGCCGTCGTTTTCGCCATGCTCGCATCCTATCTCTTGTCTCGAACGCTTGTCCCCACCATGGCCATGTATCTCCTCAAGGGCCACCATGGCGAAGATCATGCCACCGGCAACGACGTCCTCTCGCGCATCCAGCGCTCGTTCGCGCGAAGGCTTCGACCGCATGCGCCACCGCTACCGCAATGCGCTCGGCTTTTGCCTCCAGCACGCCTGGATGTTCATGGGCCTGTTTTTACTCTTTTGCCTCGCATCGGCGCCGATTGCGCTGGTCCTCGGGCGCGACTTCTTCCCCTCGGTTGACGCCGGTTTGATCCGCCTGCACATGCGCGCCCGCGCCGGTCAGCGCGTGGAGGAAACGGCACGCGAAGCCGATCGTGTCGATAACCTGATCCGCCAAGTAATTCCCGCGGAAGATCTCGCCAATGTGCTCGACAATATCGGCCTATTCAACAGCACGATCAACACCACCTACAGCAATTCAGGCGTCATCGGCGAATCCGATGCGGAAATCCTCATCGGCCTTAAGCGCGAACGCACCATGCCCACAAAGTATTACATTGACGAATTGCGCTCCCGGCTCGCCGAGGAATTTCCCGGAACGCAATTCTTCTTTCAGCCTGCCGATATCGTCAGTCAAATCCTGAATTTCGGCGTTCCCGCACCCGTCGATATCCAGCTCATTGGCCCCAGCCAGCAGCAGAATTATCAAATCGCTCAGCAGATCACTAACCGCATTCAGCGCATTCCGGGAGCCGTGGACGTCCATGTGCAGCAGTTGTTTTCCTATCCTACGATCTTCTTGAATGTAGACCGGTCGCGCGCCCTTAACGTCGGCCTCAACCAGCAGGATGTCGCCAATAGCTTGTTGCTTACGCTCAGTTCAAGCTTCCAGATCAATCCTTCGTTTTGGGTGAATCCGCAGAATGGCTACGAATACAACGTGGCGGTGCAGGTGCCGCAATACAAGATCGATTCCATGCAGGCGATCGACAATATCCCGATATCTTCCAGCTCTACTAAGACGCCCGAACTGCTCGGCAACTTAGCTCAGCCGAACCTGAATATCGAACCGGCCCTGATCACGCACTATAACAATCAGCCGATGATCGACATCTACGCCTCTGTGGAAGGACGCGATCTCGGCGGCGTCGATACGGATATTCAGAAGGTTCTCAGCCAATACGCGAACAAGCTGCCCCGTGGCACGCAACTGGCGCGTCGCGGCCAGGTGGCCACCATGCAGTCTTCGTTTACCGGACTCACCGCCGGCATCGCTGGCGCCATCGTGCTTGTTTACCTGTTGATCGTCGTTAATTTTCAGTCTTGGTTGGATCCGTTCATCATCATCACGGCGTTGCCCGGCGCGATTGCCGGTATTCTGTGGATCCTTCTGGTCACGCATACCACGCTCAACGTCCCTTCGCTCACGGGCACAGTTATGTGCATGGGCGTGGCCACGGCGAATAGCATTTTGTTGGTTTCATTTGCCCGCGAACGCCTCCAGGAAGGGCTCTCCTCCACGCAAGCCGCGCTTGAAGCCGGCTATGCCCGTGTTCGCCCCGTTTTGATGACCGCGCTGGCCATGATCATCGGCATGGTGCCGATGTCTTTGGGCCTTGGCGAAGGCGGCGAGCAGAATGCCCCCCTTGGCCGCGCTGTGATCGGCGGCCTGATCGTGGCCACGGTTGCGACTTTGTTCTTTGTCCCCTGTGTTTTCTCTGTGATCCATCGCCGACGCAAGCCGCAGACCCCGGCTGCCGGCGCCGCAGTGCCCGTAAATGTTTAGCGACCCTTTTTCGAGGAGCATCTCAAGGTGAATGAATCTTCCGTGGACCAGCCAGATGCAAATACGAATCGCCCGCGCGGCGGCCGAGGCCGCCTGCTCGGGTGGTTTGTCGTGCTCTTTCTGGCATTCCTGATTATCGGGCTGTACAACATCTTTCAGAGACGGAACGAACATAAAGTACTAGCGCAGCAGACTGAGCGGCTCAGCGTCGTACACGTTGCTGTCATCCATGCCACGCCGGTCCAGTCTGATTCACAGCTGATCCTGCCCGGCAATGTTCAATCCTTCGTGGAATCGCCGATTTACGCCCGGACCAATGGCTATCTGAAGAAGTGGTACAAGGATATCGGAAGCCATGTCAAAGAAGGCGAGTTGCTCGCGGATATCGATACCCCGGAAGTCGATGCGCAGCTCGCCCAGGCCAAGGCCGATCTGGCTACGGCTCAAGCGAACGTAAAGCTCGCGGAGGTCACTGCGGAGCGTTATGAAGGTCTCCTTAAAAGCGACGCCGTCTCCAAGCAGGAAGTCGATAACTACACCGGCGACTATGCGGCAAAGCAAGCCATGGTGCAGTCCGCCGAAGCCAACGTCAAACGCCTGGAAGAATTGGAATCATTCAAGCACGTCTACGCTCCTTTTTCCGGAGTAATCACGCAGCGCAACATCGATATCGGAAATTTGATCAATGGCGGGAATGGAGGCAACAGCAGGGAGATGTTTGATTTGGCGCAAACCGATCCGCTCCGCGTTTACGTCTCGGTCCCGCAAACCTACGTTCCCGCCATGCGCGTCGGCCTCAAGGCCTGCCTGCAGTTAACCGAATTCCCCGCCAGGAACTTTTGTGGGCAGGTGGTCCGCACCGCGAACGCCGTGGATCCCGCCAGCCGGACGTTGCTCACGGAAGTCGATGTCCCGAATCCTTCGGGCACGCTGCTACAGGGCGAATACGCCGAAGTCCATTTTGACGTCCAGTCTCCCGGAAACCGTCTTTCGGTGCCTATCAATGCCTTGCTTTTCCGGCCGGAAGGAACCCTCGTCGCAGTCGTCGGTCCCGATAGCCGGCTCGTGTTGAAGAAGCTCTCCGTCGGCCGCGATTTCGGTGACAGCGTAGAAGTCCTCGAGGGCATTTCGCCGCAGGACGCCATCGTAATCAATCCTCCCGATTCGCTCGAAAACGGCGAACAGGTCAGCGTTTCCGGCCCCATTGGCGAAAAAAATAGCGATTAACGCCACCCCCCGATCCAAGGCACTTTTGCCGCGGAAACGACCCACAAGGTTGCACACCTCCTCGCCTGCGTAAATAGAGGCGGGTAGCTCCGTATCATTTATGCGCAATTCCTTGCGCTCAGAATCCGTTCACCATTGATCCGTCTATTTGCAAGACTTGCGCTTATTAAACGCCCCGTTTGGAATCCAAACTGCAAGACCTTTCGCAAGCTTCTTTGGGAAAACAGCAAGAAAGTGGAGTTGAACCGTGTGCACCATGAAATGCCCGTGCTGTGGGCAAATAGCGAGCAAGGCCCGGCCCCAGGACCAGTTTAAGTGTGACTCTTGTGGCTGGAAATTGACCCAGCCGCTGGCCAGCCCCAAGAACCGCTAACCCGCCACTTCCAAAGGGCGAGCAGACTCAATCCAGGAAGTCGCCACGCAATCGTGTTTATTCGAATGTTTTGCGTTTAGCGCCTCCGAGCGATTGTCGTTCGAACGATTTCACAGGCCTCTCGCCCCGCCATTTGTTCGAATAAACCATTGAGTAAATTGGAGTTGACCTCATTTTACATTCAGGGTAACATCCCGCATGCTTGCTCTTCCCGTCCAGATTTTGCCGATCTCTTCTATCCATTGCCTGGCTCCGCTGTCATCCCGAACGATAATCGGGTACCCAGTGTGCGCCGGTTTTGCGAATAACGGGGTGCAAGCGAGGCATCTGCAGTTTCCTTTTGTGACCATCCTCAGGATGCCGCAGCGTCGCCAGCGCGCGCCTTCGTCCCTTGGTTTCGAATTGACTCCGTCGCGAACGGGCCCTGCCATTCAAGTTTTTCGCGAAAGCGCTTTCGGCCATGGAATCCTCATGCGTTCGCCCCTTTTGTTCACAAAAGCCGCTGGAACACGCAGCCACAAAATAAGAGGCCTAAGTCTTCTAGAATGCGCACTTACACAAAAAGGGGTGGGGGTATCAGCCGATTTTACGCTCCAGTCCACGTCGTTTTTTGTCAGGTCGAGCGTAAATGCCATAATGGCCTCCTTTGGGGCCGCGGTAGCATCTACCCGCAAAGCTTGCGGTAAAGGGAGGCGGCATGGGCAAAGCTAAGAGGCATCTCATCCTGCTGCTGTTGGCGGCGCTGATCTGCATGCCTTCGGCGCGGGCGCAGACCGGCACGATCCGCCTCTCTGCCGACTTGCGCGAAGCCCCCCGCCGCATCTTCCATGCCCGCCTGGAGCTGCCGGTAAAACCGGGACCGCTCACCCTGCTCTACCCGAAGTGGATCCCTGGCGAGCACGCGCCCGACGGCCCCATTGCCGACGTTGTTGGTCTGAAGTTTTCCGCCAACGGCAAGACCATTCCCTGGCGGAGAGACGATGTCGACATATACATGTTTCACATCGACGTGCCCGCTGCTGCGACCACGCTGGAAGCTACCTATGATTATTTGTCGCCCGCGAATGGCGAAGGTTTCTCTGCCGGCCCCTCCGCCGACCAAATGCTGGCCGTGCTGGAATGGAATCTGCTCGCCTTCTACCCCTCCGGCGCCCCGACTGATTCGCTCACCTACCAGGCCAGCGTGCATTTACCCCAAGGCTGGAAGTTCGCCAGCTCTTTGACTGTGGAAAAGCAGGACGCCGATGAGATTCTCTTCGCACCCGTGCCCCTAACCACGCTCGTGGATTCACCGGTGCTTACGGGTCAGAATTTCCGGTCCATCCCTCTCGCTCCGGACGTTAAGCCTCCGCATCATTTGAACATCGCGGCCGATAGTGCCGCCGCACTGGCCATTTCGGACGATCAGATCGCAGCTTACAGCCGGCTGGTGCGTGAGGCTGGGGCGCTTTTCGGCGCCCGCCACTACGATCACTACGATTTTCTTGTCTCGCTGACGAACTATTTTTATCCCAATGGTCTTGAGCATCACCAATCCAGCGACGAACGCATCGCCGAACGCACCTTCATCAACAGCGACCAGGAAGAGAGCGCGAATTCTCTGCTGTCCCATGAATTCACGCATTCCTGGAACGGCAAATATCGCCGGCCCTCCGGCCTTGCGACTCCCGATTACGAGCAGCCCATGAAAGACGATCTTCTGTGGATCTACGAGGGGCTGACGCAATACATCGGCGAATTTCTCTCTGCCCGCTCGGGCTTGCGGACGCAGGAAGATTATCGTGAGGCGCTCGCCCGCGTCGCGGCTTACCTCGATAATCGGCCGGGCCGATCCTGGAGAAGTCTGGAAGATACGGCGGTCGCTGCGTCACTCCTCTACGATGCTCCTCACAATTGGGAGTCCTGGAGACGCAGCGTCGATTTCTATGACGAAGGCTGGCTCATCTGGCTCGATGCGGACACGCTGATCCGCCAGCAGTCGCATGGACAAAAATCTCTCGATGATTTCTGCCGCCGATTTTATGGGCCGCCGGACTCAAGTCCCAAGCTCGTGCCTTACACTCTCGATGATTTCATCGCCGCATTGGACGCCACGCTTCCCTACGACTGGCGTGGCTTCTTCAACGCCCGCGTCTACGAAATCAATCCGCACGCCCCCATCGGTGGAATCGAACGCGGCGGCTGGCAACTCACTTATAACGATCAGGAAAACGCCGTGATGCGCGTGCGCGAGAGCATTGACGAAATGCTTGACCTCAGCTTTTCTCTGGGCATGCTCGTTCAAATTGGCAGCGGCGAGGAAAATGGCCGGCTAGCCGACGTGATTCCCGGGATGTCCGCCGCGGAGGCCGGGCTCGCTCCGGGCATGCGCCTGATTTCCGTCAATGGCCGGGGATTCACGCCCGGAGCTCTTCACGAGGCCATTTCCGAAACCAAGAACGGAAGCAAACCCATTGTCATCACCGCCGGCAATGGTGGCTTCGTGCTCACTTATAATGTCCAATATCATGGCGGCGAACGCTACCCTCATCTGGTGAGAAATAACGCGGAGCCTGACATGTTGAGCGATACGCTGCGGCCACTTACGCAGCGTGGAAATGCCCGTGAGACCGCCCGTTCGGACGGGCGATAGCCCCTTAGGAGATGAAGGAGCGGAGTAGGGGAGGCACGATGAAACATCTGCTCAGAGCTTGGTTTCTTCTTGCTGCGCTGATCCTGGCCACCGGTCCTGTTTGGGCCCAGCAAAAGCGCGCGCTTAGTTTCGACGATCTTATGGCCATCGATCGGATCAGCGAGCCGATGGTCTCGCCCGACGGGCAGTGGGTCGCCTACACGGTCGCCAAAGCGGATGTTGCCGCCAACCGCCTTACGCGAAATATCTGGATCGTGAGTACGAATGGAACGAGCGAGCCACGACAACTGACGCGCAGCGGCTCGGATGGGCGTGCGCGCTGGGCGCCCGACGGCAAACGGTTGGCATTTGTCTCCAGCCGTGGCGGAACCGAGCAGATTTATCTGCTCTCGTTGAATGGCGGTGAGGGCGACCCTCTCACTACACTTTCAACCGGAGCCGGCAATGAACAATGGTCGCCCGATGGCCAGTGGATCGCGTTCACGTCGGCGGTTTATCCCGATTGTCGCGATGACGCCTGCAGTCATCAGCGCGATGAGGCGCGAGAAAAGGACCCGGTGAAGGCGCGCATCTATGACCACCTTCTGTTTCGTCACTGGACTCATTGGAGCGATGGCAAGCGCAGCCATCTATTCGTGATTGCCGCTTCGGGAGGCGCGCCGCGTGACCTTACGCCCGGCGCGGATTATGACGTGCCACCCGATGAGCGAGGCGATGCCGCGGATATCGCCTTTTCTCCCGATTCCAAGGAGCTTTGCTTTACTGCGATTACCGACCGGCCGGAAGCCGCGACCACCAACGCCGATCTTTTTACGGTATCGGTGGCGGGTGCTGAGCCCCGGAGAATCACCACGAATCCCGGTTTCGACGGCCATCCCATCTACTCTCCCGACGGACATTCCATCGCCTATCACGCGCAGTTCGTGGCCGGTTATGAAAGCGATCGATGGCGCCTGATGCTTTACGACCGCACGACGCAGAAGACGACAAACCTTACGGAAAATTTCGACCGCAGCGTCCAGGAACCGCTCTGGTCACCCGATGGCCACCGCATCTATTTCGTCGCCGAAGATCAGGCCGAACAGCCCATCTACGCGGTCGATGTCGCATCTGGCGGGACGCCGCGTCCTATCGCACCCGCCAGCTACAACTCCGAACTCAGCATCAGCGCCGATGGAAATACTCTCGCTTTCACGCGCTCCAGCGTAACCATGCCATCCGAAATCTTCATCGCTCATCCTGACGGAGCGCACGCAACTCAGCTCACCCATCACAATACTGGACTGCTCTCTAAAGTGGAGATGAATCTGCCCGAACCGTTCTGGTTCGAGGGCGCGGATGGCACGCGCGTGGAGGGATTCCTGATCCGGCCGCCCCACTTCGACGCCTCGAAAAAGTATCCGCTGCTTCTGCTCGTGCACGGCGGTCCGCAGGGCTCCTGGGACGACGATTGGGGCTACCGCTGGAATGAAGAGCTCTTCGCTTCGCCGGGTTATGTCGCTGTGATGATCAATCCTCGCGGCTCGACGGGATATGGCCAGAAGTTCGTTGACGAGATCAGGGACGATTGGGGCGGAAAAGTTTACGACGATTTGATGAAGGGCACGGATTATGCGCTGGCGCATTACCCATTTATCGATGCCAGCCGCACGGCCGCGGCAGGAGGCTCGTACGGCGGCTACATGATGGATTGGTTCGCGACGCACACCGGCCGATTCAAGGCGCTCATCAGCCATGCTGGTCCTTACGACAACGTAAGCATGTATGGAGGAACTGAGGAGCTGTGGTTCGTGGAGCACGACTTGGCGGGAACGCCATGGTCGAATCCGGAGAGTTATAGCAAATGGTCTCCCAGCACCTACGCCGGCGAACTCGGAAAATTCAAGACTCCGACGCTCGTCATCGCCGGGGAGATGGATTATCGCGTTCCGTACACGCAGTCGCTGGAATTCTTCACCGATTTGCAGCGCCAAAACGTGCATTCCAAGCTGCTCATCTTCCCCGATGAAGGCCACTGGGTCGGCAAGCCGCAAAATAGCAGGCTCTGGTACCAAAACTTTTTCGACTGGTTGGCTACTTACCTGAAGTAGGCGATTCCAATGCCTCGGATGCCGGCGCGCTAATTCCGGTGGTAACCACTTCCATATCGGATAGCTGAGCCATCTCCGAGCGATTCCGTCCCGAAACCTTTGCCCGATAGAGGGCGGTATCCGCGGCACGCAGAAGCTTGTTCACTTCGGCGTGCGGGCAGTCACCACTGGCAATACCACCGATGCTGATGGTGACCGCTACCGAGCCGGTGGAGGTACCAATTGAGCTGCGCTCCACTACTTTTACGAGCTGTTCGGCCTTTGTAGTGAGTTTCGGATTATCGCAGCCGGGCAGCAAGATCAAAAACTCCTCGCCACCATAACGCCCCACCGAATCATACGAGCGAACTTCCCCTTTCAGGCGGCCCGTCACGGCGCGAAGGACTTCGTCGCCCACCAGGTGTCCGCGCGTATCATTGACTCTTTTGAAGTGATCGATATCCGCGAGCAGAATGCCTACCGAACTGCCGTCTCTGCGCGCGCGGCTCAATTCCCTCTCGAGCATCTCGATAATCGCACCGCGGTTCCAGATAGTGGTCAGCGAGTCGTGGCTGGCTTTGAAGCGCAAACTCTCGCGCGCTTCCACAAGACGGCTTTCGAGGTCCAGCATGCGCAAACCGACGCGCAAGCGGGCCCTCAACTCCTGTGGATGAAAGGGCTTGGTCAGGTAATCGTCTGCGCCCGATTCCAGTCCCTCCACCAAATTCCCCACTTTGTCGTTTGCGGTGAGGAGCATGATGTACACGTAGAGCTGCCCAGATCGCGCCCGCACGCGGCGGCAAATCTCCAGGCCGTCGATTCCGGGCATTATCCAATCGAGCAAAGCTACCCGGGGCGCGTTCTCCGCCTTCAGCACTTCCCAAGCCTCCGTCCCATCGTGAGCAGCGATTACCTCGTAACCCCACTTAACTAGAAGGCGATCGAGCAGGCGGGAGGAGACCGGATCGTCATCAGCAATTAGAATCTTCATCGCACGCACTCCTGTTTGAGTTCGTCGAGGAGCTTGCTCGCTCGCTGGATTTGCTCTTCCAGCGATCGGAAGCTCTCTTGAGCATGAGACAGGTCTCCCGCGGCCGCGAGTTTTTCGAGTTCCAGAGCCGTGGCGGCTGCTTCCACCGCGCCCAGATTCCCGCATGTTCCTTTCAATGTGTGCGCGGCACGCTGTATCGCATCGGCTTGTTTCTTATCGATAGCTTCCCGAATGGCAGTCATCTGGCGAACGGAATCCTCCTTGAAAAGATCGATGATGTCGCCCAGCAACTCCATATCGCCCTCGACGCGGTCGAGCAGCGCGACCCGATCCAACGCGCCGGTTGCTCCGGAATCTGTGGTGGTGCCCGTAGCCGGCTCCGGTTCATGCTGAACAGAAGCCGGACCGAGGCGATTCAACTCGGAGAAAAGTGTGTCCGGCCGGATCGGTTTGGTTACATAGCCGTCCATGCCTCCCTCCAGGCAGCGCTCGCGATCACCTTTCATGGCGTGTGCAGTCACCCCGATGATGGGTATATGACTTCCCAGAGTCCGCTCGCGAGCGCGTATGGCCGCCGTTGCCTCCATCCCATCCATTTCCGGCATCTGAACGTCCATCAATATCGCGTCGAATTTCTGAAAATCTGCCGCTTCGAGCAAATCGATTGCTTCGTAGCCATTCGTGGCCAGCACAACCTCGTGGCCCCACTTCCGCAAAATCGTCAGTGCAAGCTTAGCGTTGATCGCGTTGTCTTCAGCCAGAAGCAGGCGCATAGGACGCATGGCTTTGTTCCGTTTATCAGGCACGGCGGCCGAAGCAGACTCCAGGATTTGTGTTCCGAGAGCATTTAGCATTCCGTCGAGCAAATCGGATTGCCCAATGGGCTTCACGAGATAGACTTTGATCCCGATTTCGCGGCACCGCGCTGCGTCGCCTACCTGGCGGTCCGAAGTGAGCATCATGATCGTGGCGCCCGCGAGCGAAGGATCGGCTTTGATTCTCCGGGCGACTTCGAACCCATCCATAGCGGGCATGTGGCCATCCAGGAGAACCAGAGGAAAGCTGTTCCCTTGATCTCGGGCCCAGCGCATTGCCATCAGCGCGGCCTCACCGCCATCCGCCAAAGTTGGGACCATCCGCCAATTCTTCAGCATTTCATCGAGGATCATGCGATTGGTCTCGTTATCGTCGACGATCAGAACATGCAAGCTCTCGAGTTCGGCGCGACGCAAGTTGCGCCCCGATCCGCTCGTTTCAGGGGGAGCGAGCTTCAACGTGAAATGAAAGACGCTGCCCTCTCCCAGATGGCTTTCCACCCACACCCTTCCGCCCATCATCTCCACAAGACGCTTGGTGATGGTCAGCCCTAGACCGGTACCCCCATATCGCCGCGTGGTCGAGCCATCAACTTGGGAGAAAGCGTCGAAGATAATTTGTTGTTTCTCCAGGGGAATGCCAATACCCGTATCGCGAACAATGAAATGAAATCGAAAGGGGTCCGTTTCCGGACTGACCATCTCCCGGCCGACTTCGATCACAACACCCCCTTTTTGAGTGAACTTGATGGCGTTTCCGACTAAATTGACGAGGATTTGGCGGACGCGGTCCGGATCTCCCGAGAGCATCTGCGGGACATTGGGCGCGATACGAGAGGAAAGCTCCAACCCTTTCTTGTGCGCCCGCACGGCGAGTGTTTTTAACGTCTGGTTCACGAGCTCCGGCAAATCAAAATCGGTCTGATCCAGATCGAGCCGCCCGGCCTCGATCTTGGAAAAATCGAGAACGTCATTCACTACGCGCAGCAGGCTGTCTGCCGAAGAGCGCACCAGTTCCAGGTACTGTTTTTGTTCTTCATTCAGCGGAGTATCGAGCGCCAATTCAGTCATGCCGATGATTCCGTTCATCGGCGTGCGAATTTCATGACTCATGTTGGCGAGGAATTCGCTCTTGGCGCGATTGGAGGATTCTGCCGCTTGCTTGGCCAAGAGCATCGCCTCCTGTGCCACACGGCGAGCCGTGATATCGATAAGGGTGACTACAGCGCCGACGATCTGGCCATCCCGCTCGATGGGATATGACCAATATTCCGCCGGAAAGCTCGTTCCATCGGATCGCCACATAACTTCCATGTCGCTGTGAGAGGCTTGACTGGTGCTGAGGGTCGCGTATATAGGACATTCCGAGGCAGCGTAAGGTGACCCATCGGAGCGAGTATGGTGCACCAAATCATGCATGTTTCGCCCCAGAAGCTCGCTGACATCCGAGTAACCCAACAGGCGCAGCGTGGCCCGGTTTGAAAACGTGCATTGCCCCTGAAGATCGAGCCCATAAATGCTCTCGGCCGTGGAATCGAGCAGGAGGCGTGTGCGCTGTTCGCTTTCGCGCAGGGCGCCTTCGGCCTCTTTGCGCACAGAAATTTCCTGACGCAATTCGGCTGTTCGCTGCTCGACGCGAAGTTCGAGCTCATCGCGAGCCATCTGCAGAGCTCGGTCGCGGCGCTGGATCTCAGTAAGCATGCCGTTGAAACCGTCGATCAGCACGCCGACTTCGTCGTTGGCGCCACGGGTTGCACGAAGCGAGAAGTCTTTTTCGCTGGCCACCTGCCTGGTTGTCTGCGCCAGCATCAGAATCGGATCAGAAATGGCTCGCTGCATCCGAGCCGCCAAAAAGAAAGCACCCACCGACAAGGTCACCACGATGAGCCCGAACAAAGCGAAATACAGCCGCAGGAGTTCAGCGAATTCCCCTAAATCGGAGGCAAGAAAGACGGTGCCGAGGCGATGGCCGTCCAGAACAATCGTGTGGAAAACCACAAGACGCGTGGCCTCAAATCGTGTCCCGCTCAATTCGGGCCCCGGAAAAGCGAACGCCGCGCTCGCCGCGTCTCGAACATACGTGGCAAACATCGCTCCGTCGCTGCGATAAAGGCCGGCTGCCATGACGTGTTCCTTGGCAGAGAGCGATTGCAGAACCTCACGGGCCGCAGCGGGATCGTTGAAGGTCAACGCTGCGGTGCTATTGGAACCCAGCACTTCCGCCAGCGTTTCGAGATCGTGCATCCTGGATTGGCGCAAGGTGTGAATATCGAAAGCAAAGAAGGCGCCGCAAGCCAATAAGATCGCAGTGCACGTAGTGATCATGACGATCAAGGTGAGCTTGCGGCGAATCGACAAATCGCGGAACGACGTCATCTATTCATCTCGCGGCCTCGCTGCGATTGATCACGCGCGCCAACGCCAGTAGTTTTGCGCTTACGCGCAGTTTGCTCTGCGTTGCAACTTCCAAGTTCACGACGAAGCGCACTCGGTTCTCTTGCACCACAAATTGAATTGCGCCTCCGGCTTCGGCAAACCCATCAATGTCGCTGACCGTCAAGACGCTGGCTTCCTGAAGGCTGGCCAGGATCGCCGCCTTGCGCTGGCGTTCGGAGGCGCTGATGAAAAGAACATGACAACGGCGCAGGTTGTCACCATAGCGGTACTTAACGATTTCGATGCTGCGGCCCTGAGCTTTCTGTCCCGCGACGATACGCACGAGACTTTCGCCAAAGGGATCGTCTCCAATGACGCCGATCACAATCGGCGCGTGAGGATCGACAAAAGCGTTTTCCGGCCATTCCACGAATTTCGTGAAGTTGAATAAAAAAGCCGCCTTCACGTCGTACTCGCCGGGCTGGTCAGATTGCGCCGCGGCGATGGTACAAACGAACGCGCCAATGATGAGCGCGGATAGAATCCAGCCCACTCTTGATACCGGCATCGGCAACTGCGGGCATTGGAGTGGTGAGTTCAAAAAATCCATCCCACATTGCCGTAAGCGACGCGCTTCACGAGGCGGGCCCTATATTCCCGAGCGTATTCAATTCGGCGGCTGCCCACACCACTGCGCCCGAAATTCCCAGACGCACGCTGCTGGCCACAAATGCGGGTTTGACTTAATTCGTTGACTCTGAAAGATCAGGGATTTCTGGCGAGAAAAGAGGGGGACAAAGCATTGGCGCGGGTGACGCTGTTCGGAATCGAAACATAAGTACCGTTATGCAACAGTCTGAATTCTGTTCGCTGCGACGAGATCAGTTTGAGATTCCCCTTCCTGCAAAATGCATTTCCGTTTCGGCAAGCCGGCGCGGCGTTTTGGCCGTCTCATACACGATAAGAAAAATCGGCGGCGCAATGATCGCGCCGCCGATTTTTTGTTGGACGAGATGCTGTGTTGAATTACTGAGCTGCCACGGCCGCCTTCGATTCGGGCTTCGTGAATTTCGAGCTATCGAGCGGCGCGTTGTCCTGCACCTTAGTAACGCGGATAGTCACGTTCGTGGAGGGTTCAAGGCGCGGGCCGGCGGGATTCATGGTAATCCGATAAGGGAACCTGACGCCGCTGCTCGTGTCGCGGTAATCATCATAATCCACCTGAAATGGCGCATCGCCCACAGGAGTGGGTAACGAACTCCACTTCCGCAGAAGCAATCCCGTCTGCACGTCGAAATAGAGCCGCTCCTCGCGTTCGCCCTGGGGCTGCGCGGTTAAAACGTAAGCATCGTGCCCGTTCACATTTTCGACGCCCTCGACTTGCATCTTCGCGTATGCCTGTTTCAAATCGAGCGGCAGATAGAAATCCGCATCGCGCTTGGCTCGCGTTTGATCGATTGCGCCTGGCTCAGCGACACGCCCTCTGAAGTCTTGTGTCCAGGCCTTCGTTCCATCGAAGCCGTCGGAGATCGTATAGGTTGGCGTCTTGTAAGTGCTGACGACGAGGTTGGGCGCCTTCTGGCTGCGTTCGAGCGCCGCCGGCACAGGTACTGTTCCACCGGGACCGGTAGGGACCGTCTGCGTTCCGGTGATCACACGGGACGTAACTTTCCTGAGCGCCTGCTCGCCGCCGAGCGCCTGAACGTATTTAGCCACGATCTGATCGACCGAGGGCAGCTGAAGCTGGGCATCGGTCTCCACGTCTTTCGGAACAGTGGGCAGAACCAACGTGGTCGCTGGAATGGCATTGCCGCGATGGCAGGTATAGCAGGTCACTTCTTGCCCGCCGTTGAAGCTATTCTTGTTGATCGCCATCATCATGCGGATCATGTCGCGCGCGACTTCCTTTGGCTTTTTGGTGTCTGTCGAGCGATCCGGATCGTCATGGCAGAATTCGCAATCCACTCCGAGCGCGCCGCGGATCAGGTGCATGGATTCGATGAGCTGGTCGGCCGGAGTTCCGTTCATCGCTTTGATATTCTTGTAGACCTGCTCGGCAGTTTTTCCATCCATGGTCGGCGGAGCGCCTTGCGCCCGCGCAATCAGCACGCTCGCGAAGATCAACCCTATGAGTACGCCAATTCTTTGCACACGCATCACTGAGTCACGCATTGATGAGACAGTCCTCCTGGCAAATCTTCGAATCCTGCTTCAGTTTGCAACGACCAATCCGACCGAATATGCAGCTTGATTTTCTCCGGCGAGCCGTAGCATACACTCTTGCGGTGCTGGTTGGAAGATCGCTCCGCGCCGATCCTTTATTATCCACCTGAGTCGCACGATTGAAAACTGAGCCTGAGCATTGTATCCTCGCCCGTTCACTCCCAAGCGCTCGAGAAACGGAAAGTCTGGGGCTAACGAGGCTAACCGAAAGCAGCATCAGCGTCACGGAGACGAAGGAGAGAAAACTACTATGTCTTTGGGAACAAAGTCGCGCTTCCTTAGTGCCGTTGCAATAATGGCCACGTTGCTATTCGGTGTTGCGTCATCGAACGGACAAACCGACGCGGCACAAAAGCCCCTGATGTCCGAAGACGCGTTCAAAGACGTGCAGGTATTGCGAGGAATTCCGGCCGGCGAGTTCATAGAAACCATGGGCTTCTTTGCCGTTTCACTGACGGCGAACTGCACGACTTGCCATGGCGATGCCAGCGCGGGCAGCTGGGAACATTATGCCGACAATACTCAGCTGAAGTCGGCCGCCCGCAGGATGGTCGTGATGATGAACTCCATCAATCAGGCCAATTTTGGCGGCAAGCGCGAGGTGACGTGCTATACCTGCCATCGAGGCGACCGCATTCCGCGAGTTACTCCGACGATTGCGGACGTATATAACTCCACGTTCAATCCGATCGAACCGGATCAACTGCTTCCACCAACACCCACACCCGAGATGTCCGCCGATCAAATCCTGGACAAATACATTCAGGCAATCGGCGGAGCGCAGAATTTGGCCAAGCTCACGAGTTTTGTGGCCAAGGGAACTTCCCAGGCCTATGCCGAGCTTGCTTATCCATTCGAACTCTATGCAAAAGCACCGAACCAAATGACGACGATCACGCACACGGAGGCGGGCGACAGGACCACGGCGTACGACGGCCGCAACGGCTGGGTGGCTATGCCGCGAGACGACAAGCCGATTCCCCTACTTCCGCTGATCCAAGGCGATCTGATCGGCGCCAAGCTGGACGCAACGATCTGCTTCCCCACTGCTATAAAGCAGGCCCTTACGCAGTGGCGCGTCACCATGCCGATAACTATCAACGACAAGGACGTCGAAGTTGTGCAAGGGACGGTCGACGGCCGCACTCCAGTGAACCTTTACTTCGACAGTAAGACCGGGTTGCTGGTACGGCAGGTGCGCTATACGGATACGAAAGTGGGTCTCTCGGCGACGCAGGTTGACTATGAAGATTATCGTGACGTGGCCGGCGTGAAGATGCCCTTTAAATGGACGACGAGCTGGCTGGATGGCCAGACGGTCTTCACGGCGACCCAGATTCAGCCGAACGTACCGATAGACGCCGCCAAATTCGGCAAACCGGCGCCGCCAAAACCGCCAACTCCCTGACTATAATCGACGAAACGGAATTTCAGCGGCTCCCGTCATAGGGATAGTCGAGCGGCACCTTGACACTTTTTCGAGGGCGATGTTATGTTTGGGCACGATCAGTTTTTTCGTCTGCTCTCCATAACGACTCCCAAAAAACGGAGAATCGGACAGGAGGAAGAACCCAAGATGACTCGCAGAGCTTCGAGTATGGCGGTGATTTTTTGTGGGTTGCTTTTGGCGGCGCTGCCCGCCCTTGCACATCACTCGCTTAACGCTGAGTTCCAGATGGGCAAGCCCACGGAGTTGAAGGGAATCCTCACGAAAGTGGAGTGGGATAATCCGCACGTTTATTGGAACGTCGAAGCAAAGGATGAAGGCGGCGCTGTGACGCGTTGGTCAGTGGAGGGCTTGCCTCCGAGCTATCTGCACCGCAATGGCGTTTCGAGAACGGATATGCTGGCGCTGGTAGGGAAAGAAGTAACAATTCATGGGCGTCTGGCCAAGGACGGCTCAAAACTGATGTTCGGTCTAGACTTCGTGCTGCCGGACGGCAAAGTGATTCCGATTGGGCCGAAGGCGGGAGACGACAACCCGTAGTGACGGAGATAGTCGCCAGGAGGAATTCTATGAAGCATCATCACGTCCTCGGGTATTTGCTTGCCGCGGCAATGATCGCGAGCGTTTGTGTGGCATCTGCCGCTGCGCAGACGGATAAAGACCAGGGAACAAAGAAATACGCGCCTCCATCTCTATCCAAAGACCATTCCAAGGCAACGCCGCGCACAGCCGACGGACATCCGGACCTCTCGGGAATGTGGATCGAGAAGTACGGAGCGTTGGGAACCGATCCCGCTGTCGGCAAGCCTGCGGGGAGTGGCCGACGAACTGGTGCGCCGGCTTATGAATCCGATGGACTGCCGTATCAGCCATGGGCAGCTCTGAAAGCCAAAGAACTGAAGGATGCTGAGAATACGGACCCGCTGCTGCACTGCGAGCCTTATGGTGTGCCGCGAATCTGGGGCGGCCCGCATCCTGCCAGGCTGGTAGCGCTGCCCGGAGAGCTGATCATCCTTTATGAAAGAGATACAGCCTTCCGTATTATCCCGACAGACGGACGGCCGCATGACCCGAATGCCGACCCATCTTGGATGGGAAATTCAGTCGCGAAATGGGACGGCGACACGCTGGTGATCGACACAACGGACCTGACCGACAAATCCTGGCTGGGATCGGGAAAGAACGCCGGCGAAGGCAGTGGGACATTTCATAGCGAAGCGCTGCACGTGACGGAAAAAATCCGCCGTCCAGATTTTGACCACCTTACCGTAGAAATTACGGACGATGACCCCAAAGTGTTCACACATCCCTGGGTATATACCTGGAACATGACCCTCACGCCGAACGAGTCCATGTATGAAGACGTGACTTGTTCCAACGAGAAGGATTACGAGCACGAAGTGCCCGATAAACCTGCGGCTACAGACAAATCCGCTGCGGCTAACTGAACGAGGCTGCAGCGGCCAAATTTCCGGCTTCTCCAGAAAAATGCATCGAAGCGTGGCTTGGGTCAGGAGCCTAAGTGTGCTCGGAAGGCGGTAAATTTCTGATTCCAGTGCCGCTAGTTGAGCGAGACTTTCCAGTTCGCTGCCGTTAAGGTAGGCTGAGGTGGTTGCCACTCCGGGGTGGTGCAATTGGTAGCACATGGGCCTTTGGAGCCTAGAATCTTGGTTCGAGTCCAAGCCCCGGAGCCATCTATTCCCGCAAGTTTGGATTCGCGTCTGCTTTGTTCGCCTTCTCTCGCTAATTTCCACCGCTAAACTGTCGCTCCCCGGTTCGCGCGAAGCTGAAGCTATGGTCAAATCGACACACCTGTGAGCAAATGACGGCCATCAAGCCAGACGCCTCGTCCAGCCGAACTTCCGAAATCTCACAAAACATAAGCGATAAGTTGTAGGACCATTCGGTCCCTCACCTGCAGTACTCGGAAATGAAAGAAAAAGATTGGCGAGCCAAAGGACCCGTCGGAGCATCCTATATGTGTGCGCGACCGAGGTGAACTTATGAAACTGCCAGAATACGCGCCCGCAACAGCTGATCGCGCTTCGACGCGCGAGGAGCTTTTCCAGGTACTTGAACTGCTTGGCGGTTTCGAAGAAGTCCAGGGCACCGAACCCGCCTCCAGCTGTGACCTGTTTACATGCCTGGAAGCCGAACCAACAGTGAGCGCCGCAGAGATCTTCGATCAAGGCACGACCCGCGAGGAGCGATTGCTCCTGGAGATCGAACCGTTTAGCTCCTTACTGGATAGAAAAGCCGAGAGGATAAATTGAAGTCATAAGGGAGCACGTTCGCATTTGGGACGATTCCGGCGCGAGCCTGCTCCACATCGGGACTCCGACAGAACTCTAGTTGTACGTCCAGAACTCGTTTCCACTCTCATCCTGAAGTTCAAAGTGTTTCTAAGCGCCTGAGATTAAAGACTTAGCACCTCGCCATTCGCTCTCCTTTACTCTTCACCAGCTCAAGTACGATTGTTGCGGTCCGTCTGGCATACATTTTGCCGGAATCATTCCATGAGCTCAGACACCAGCCCGGAAGTTGCTGTCCAAGATTCTTGTCAACCAATCGTGGATATCTGTGTGGTCGACGACGACGTCGCGACTGTAGAGATGCTGTGCGAGACACTTACCAGTTTTGGTTATCGGTGTTTTGGAACCACTGACCCTTACGAGGGACTTCGATATGTTGGTAAGGGCAAGGGACGCATCGTTCTATGTGACTTGAAAATGCTCACAATGGACGGACTGGCGTTCCTCAAGGAAGCTTTGCACCAGGATCCCGGTGTGTATGTCATCCTCACGACCAGCTTTTACTCGATCGACTCGGCCATCGAAGCCATCAAGCACGGCGCTTATGACTGTCTGCCAAAACCCCTTGAGGGCCATCGGCTGAAGAAGACCATCGACGATCTGGTCGAACAGTTCCAACGGCGACGAAGAATTCATGATCTCGAGCAGCGTTTGGTGAGCGATCTGGAATTCCACGGAATCGTGAGCCGAAGCCCGGCCATGATTGACGTTTTTGAGATGGCGCGGAAGATTTCGCGGCACTACGTGAATGTTCTGCTGGTGGGTCCGACCGGTTCGGGGAAAGAACTCGTGGCTCACGCCATCCACCAAATGAGCCCCGTAGCCAGTCAGCGTTTCGCCGTTTGCAACTGCTCCGCAATTGTCGATACGCTCCTCGAAAGCCAGTTATTCGGGCACATGCGGGGCGCTTTCACCGGCGCGACGGAAACGCGTGCCGGCCTCTTTGAATACGCGAACGGCGGAACTGTATTTCTCGACGAAGTCGGCGAAACCTCGCTTGCGATGCAGGCAAAATTGCTTCGCGTTATCCAAAACCGCGAAATCCAGCGTGTCGGCTCGCCCGAGGTACGTCGTGTTGACGTACGGGTGATCGCAGCCACCAACCGCGATCTGCGAGGCGAAGTGGCCGCAGGAACATTTCGCGAAGACCTCTTCTCTCGTTTGAGTACGATTCAGATTCGTGTGCCCAGCCTCGCCGAGCGCCTCGAAGATCTGCCCGCGTTGATTACGTTTTTTATCAAGAAATACAACGCCGCTAACGGAAAGCAGATCCAGGGTCTTACACGCCGAGCACAAACGGTGTTGCTGCAGCACCCATGGCCTGGGAATGTGTGGGAGCTCGAAAATGTGATCTCCAGCGCATCTCTGGTGGCGCCAAACGATTTCATTGACGTTCACGATCTACCCGAAGACGTCCAAAAGCCGGAGCGCACTGAAGCGCCTGCGAAATCCTGGCTTCCGATTCCCCTAGACGCGGTCCGCCGGGACCATATCGAGCGGGTCCTCGATTTGTGTTCGGGGAATCGAGTTCGCGCGGCGCAAATGCTGGGCATCGGCCGCACCAGTCTGTATCGTTATTTGAAACGGGAAGGCAGAGTGCGCCCAGCAACGGGAATCCCAGCGGCGTGAACACGTGGAGTTGGTGAATCGCATGACTAAGCGTCCCTTTGTCGCTGCCTTCAACGAATGGCGAATTCTATTGCCGGTTCCGGCGTGCTTTCGCCCGCTGTATCGCTATGCTAGACTTGGCGGAGCGGGTGCAAATTCCTGCCGATGCGTGGAACTTCGGGCTTTGTGCAACGATTCCCCGTGAACCCCGCCAGGCCCGGAAGGGAGCAACGGTAGCGGGACCGTTTCGTGTGCCGCAGAGTACCCGAAGTTCCTCTCATTGCTGAGAGCGGCCGGCCCCGAAAACAACCTTCAGGGATCCATGGACTATCAAGTTATCGCACGGAAGTGGCGGCCCCAAACCTTTGCGGAACTTGTGGGGCAGCAGCACGTCACGCGCACACTGCAAAACGCGCTCCAGAGCGGCCGCGTGGCACACGCTTATATTTTTTCGGGCGCTAGGGGCGTCGGAAAAACGACCACGGCCCGAATTCTGGCCAAAGCGCTGAATTGCGTTCACGGGCCCACACCTTCGCCGTGTAATCAATGCGACTCATGCCGTGAGATTGCCGCCGGTAGCTCAATGGACGTTCTGGAAATCGATGCCGCGTCCAATCGAGGCATAGACCAGGTTCGCGAGCTACGCGATATGGTGCGGTATGCGCCTGTCGGCGGACGTTCGAAGGTGGTCATCCTCGATGAAGCGCACATGCTCACCGATGAAGCTTCGAACGCGCTGCTCAAGACCCTGGAAGAGCCTCCGGAAAAAGTGGTCTTCATTATGGCCACTACTCAGCCCGAAGATCTGGCCGACACAATCCGCTCTCGTTCGCAGCATTTCCATTTCCGCGCGCTTTCCTTTGGCGAAATCGTCGAGGCGCTGCAAGGCATTGCTTCCAAAGAAGGATTGAAGATCGAGCCGGGCGCGACTGCCGTGATGGCCCGCACGGCCGATGGCAGTCTGCGCGACGCTCTTTCGTTGATCGAACAGGCCCGCGCTTATTGCGGCGACGCGATAACCGAAGCGCAAGTTCGAGAATTGCTCGGCGTCGTACCGGCTGAGGTGCTGGACGAATTGGTTGCCGCTATCGAAACCCGCTCGACGGAGCGCGGCCTGGCCCTGGTGCATCGATTGCTTGCGGAAGGACAGAATCTGCAACAGTTCTGCCGCGAGGCTATTTCTCATTTCCGAAATGTTCTGGTGGCGCGGGTTTGCGGGGCGGATTCAGACCTGATTGCCGCGCCCGCGGACGAGCGTCCCAGGCTGGCTCGAGCGGCGAGCAATTTCAGCGAAGAAGATTTGACCCGCTTCTTTCAGATTTTACTGCTTACAGAGGAGGATCTCCGCCGCAAGCCGGATCCGCGCCTGCATCTGGAAATGGGCCTGCTTCGTCTGGTCAATGCCGCACGGCTGGCGCCGCTCGAGGAGGTTCTGGCGGCGATCTCGGGTAATGTTCCTGTTCAAACGTCGGCGCCGAAATTGCACCCGGACGCGAGCACAGCTGTCGCTGCCGTTCCGGCGAAACCGGCGGCTCAGCCGCCTGCGGCGGCCCCAAATAATCTCAAAGCTTCGATTCCCGCTCCCGCTGCGACCGCTGCACCCTCTGCTCCGGCTGCTCGCCCTTCCATTCCCAATATGCCGGGTCCTAATATCCCGGCCGATTCAAAGGCGGGCGCTGCTTCCGCTGCGGCGCCGGCGCTCGAGCACGCGGAAAATTCGAACACCGCTATTTCCGGAGCGGGTCTTGACGCCGCACAAGTGCAGGCAATCAAGACCGAGAGTTTTTCTCAGTCCCAATTTCTGGGCGAATTGCTCGAACACACGTTCCGCTGGGAGCTCGATGCCGGTGAAGTTCGCCTTTATTTTCCGACGGAACGACGCAATTTCGCCGAGCTATTGCAGTCTCGCGACCGTATAGAGAAATTGCGCACCATTGCCAGCGGAGTGCTCGGCCAGCAAGTGCGCGTCTGTGTTAAACTGGAGACCGCTCCGGTGGTCGCCGCAAAAGTTCGCGCCGGAGAATCCGGCCGCGAGTTGCGCGCTCGATTTGAGCAAGACCCGATCGTACGCGGAATGGTGGAGCGGTTTGGCGGCCGAATCTCCGAAGTGAAACGCCGGGACGAAGGATGAAACATGGAAGTTAAGGCACTGCAACAGCTTCTTTCCCAGTTTCGGCAGATTCAGGAAAATCTGCAGAAGCAGGTAGACAACGTAAACGTGGAAGCCTCTGCAGGCGGCGGCATGGTCGTTGTGAAAATGAACGGCCAAAAACAAGTCACCGATGTGCGCATCGAACCGGAAGTTTTTGCCGCCAAGGATCCCGACTTGTTGCAGGACTTGATTCGCGCTGCCGTTAACGAAGCATGCCGGCGTGTCGATGAGGAACTGGCCAGCCAAATGAAAGGGCTTGCGAGCGGCCTTCCAGGAATCTCCGGTCTGAAAATCCCCGGATTATTCTGACTGCTTCACGTGAAAACAGACTCCTTGTTAATTTGCGGACGCCCGGCGGGCATCGCTGATGCCTGACTTTGCCGAACCGATCGGCCGGCTCATCGATCAATTCAAACGCTTGCCCGGGATCGGCCAAAAGACGGCGCAGCGCCTCGCGTTTCATGTGCTCCGCTCCGACCCAGAGGACGCGATGGCCCTATCCGACGCCATTCGCGATGCCAAGCTGAAGATTCGTGAATGCAGCGTCTGTAACAACATCACCGATACCGATCCCTGCCTTTACTGCACGAGCCCGAACCGCAATCGCACGGTGATCTGCGTCGTCGAAGAGCCTCACAACATCCTTGCCATCGAGCGCACACGCCAATACAGCGGCCTTTATCATGTTCTGGGCGGAGCGCTTTCGCCTTTGGAAGGAAAAGGGCCCGATCAGTTGAAGCTGAAGGGACTGATTGAAAGGCTGAAAGCGGGCACTGTGCAGGAGATCATTATCGCCACAAATCCCACCGCCGAAGGCGAAGCGACCGCAGTGTATGTTTCGAAACTGATCAAGCCGCTGGGAGTGCGCGTCACCCGTATAGGGGTGGGCATACCCGTGGGTTCAGACCTCGAGTATGCCGATGAAATCACGATGCTTAAGGCCATGGAGGGCCGGCACGACCTGTAACCTCCGTTGTCGGCACCTTGGCCCCTCCCTAGCTTCTCGTAGGACCCGGTATTAGCATCTTTCGCACCACTGTCCCCCGATTTCTCCACCTGCCTGCTCACGGATGATACGCTTGTTCTTCGCTCTAGGGAGAGATTGGTGCCGGAGTCTGTGCCAACAAACGAGCCGGACATATCGAAACGCCGAAGTACGCGTATTGTCCAGGCAGTGCCCCTTACAGTAGTCGGAGTGGATGCCCTAGGTCGTCCCTTCTCCGAGCGCACTTCCACATTAATTATCAACTGCCACGGCTGCCGTTACCAATCCAAGCACTACGTTCTCAAAAACATGTGGGTGACTTTCGAGGTCCCGCATCAAGAGGCGGGCCACCCCGCGCGAACGGTTCGGGCGCGCGTGATGTGGATCCAGCGACCGCGCACCGTGCGCGAGCTGTTTCAAGTCGGCGTCGAACTCGAAGTTTCCGGGAATTTCTGGGGGATTGCTTTTCCCCCTTCGGACTGGTTTCCCTTCCCTGAAGGCCTGGCCGCAGTTCCGTTGCCTCCCGTTGCCGCAATGCCGCCTGCCGCGCCGCCTGAGAGCCCGTGGCCGACGCCGTCGCCAACAATCCCGGCAGAGGGCAATCTGCGCACGATGCCGGCGATTTCCGCCATCGAGCCGGCAGTGCCGCTCGATTCGTCTTCAACGTCCCAGATCCAGGCAGCGATCGAAGAGGCCAAAAAAGATCTCCAGGCGACGCTCCGTCGAAGTGCCGCCGAAGCGGTCTCTCTCGAGGCCCGTCCGCTCATCTCTTCACTGGAACTCCAGTTGAAGGGTCTGGCCGAGAAGTCGCTCGAAGCGGCTGCCGGTTCGGCAGCCGAGAAAGCGCTTCAGGAAGCCAAGCAAGTTCAGGTAGACGCGTTCCGGCAGGAATGTAACCGCAGCATGGCGGAGGGCGCCAGGCGCGCCGTGCAAGAGTTGGCGTCGCAATTGGAGGAAGTCGAGAAGCAGCGCAGCGCTGCATTCGAACAAATTTTGCAACAGCGTATCCAGGAGGCGCTGGACCGATTGCAGAAGCAGGCCGCGGAGTTGCGACCGCCTGCAGCCACCGAGGCAGGAAGCCAAGCCGCACAGATTGCGATTCCGGATTTGCAGAGGCTCGAACAACGCATTCAGGCTCAGATCGAACAGGCGAACGTCAGCCTTTCTGAAATCGAAACCGTTTCGCGTCATTTGCAGGATCAGGCCGCCTCGGCTTTCAGTTCCGCGCAAGAGGATTGGAAAGCTCGCGTGGAGGCGGAATGCTCCGCGGCGACAGGTCGCTGGCATCAGGAGATCGGAGGTTCGGTCGAATCCGCCAAACAGCAGTTTGTGGAACGGCTGGCTCGCCATGCGGAATCGGCTGGAGAACACGTCGAGCGGGAACTCGCCCTACGAATAGGCGAGATGAGCAAAGCCTTCGCGGATGCGGCCACCCACTCCGAAGCCAAGCTCAGTCAATTGCGCACGTCGTTGGATCAGGAGAATGAGCGCGCGCTGGAATCCTTGCGGAAGGTACAGACTGTCGAGCATTACATAGAGAATCAAGCTGCGAAGCTGCATGGAATCACCCAGGCCGTGGAACAGGCTCTCGAGCAGCGCGCCAGCGCGTTGCTGGAAGCGCAAAGCGAGGAGATGGCCCGGCGCGCTTCGGGTGCCATAACAGCCTGGGCAGAGCGGCTGCAGCCCGCGCTGGAAGCCACCGGCCAGCAGACCGTGACGCGACTGGCAGCTCAGATCAAAGCCGAACTGAAAGACCGAGTGGAGAGCGCTGTGGCAATGGTCGCTCGCATTGAGAGCACGATCGGGTCGGCGGACGAGGCGTTGCGTCTCCGCGAGGAGGCCCTGGCAAGAGGTTCCGAGCACGCGATTCAGGCCGCCGGGGAGCGGGTAAAGGAGCTGGTCCGCGCCCTGACTCGCGATTTCAGTGAATCAGGCCGCGCCGCTGCGGACAAATGGATTTCCGAAATTGACGCCAAGGCCACGGACACGACCCATCGCGCGTTCGAATCGCTCTTCAAGACCGCGGAATGGTACGAAAAGAAAGTGCACACGCAGATGCAAGCGGCAATCGACAAGGGCATGGAAAACGCGCTGGCTACGCTCAAAGAGAAAGCTCGCGAAATGTCTGGCGTTTTTGGCGCTGAACTCGATCACTACAGCCGCAGCTACGTGGAACACACCCACGGACAGGTGGAAGAAGCGGCGCGCGAAGGTTTGGAGAAGCTGCGTAAACACGCGGAGGAGATGGCCACAGAATCTGCAGCTTCCATCGTGCAACAAGCGCGGGAAGATTCGGAAGCAGCTCTGGAAGAGTTTCACACCAAAGCCGCCACTCTTTCGGAGCAGATCAAAGCGCAATTCGAAGCGCAAGCGGACGAAACCCGTGCAAGATCCGAGGCCGATTCCAAACAGGCTTCTGCGGAGTTCCGCGCCGCCCTGAAGCTGCAATTCCAGGATGAATTGGGCGGCGCGAAGAAAGAATTGCAGGCGCAGCTCGGATCCGCCCGCGAAGAGCTGCGCGCGGAGTCCGAGGCACAGCAGTACAAATTGGCCGAGTCGGTCACCGCCATGAACGAAGAGGCCCTCGAGGGCTATAAGCGACGGCTCGAGGCAGCCTCAAACTCCTGGCTGCTGACTACCGTTGCGAAACTCAGCCAGCAATCCGAACAGCACGTCCAAATGCTCACCAAAGCCGCCGAAGAACGACTGCGCGCCGCCTGCACCGAAGTTTTCTCTGGCGTAGGCGATGCTCTTCGCCGCGGTCTGGTGGACGTCGAGTCCCTCAATCTGCCACCACGAAAACCCGACGAGTGACGCGCCGCCTGTTTTCGAACTCCGAACAGAGTTTATCCTTCGCCGATCGGCGAGACTTCAACCCCTCCGGCGACCGAATCGGTATAATGGGCGGATATGGGGAATCACGCCTACGTAAGTTTCTGGACGCGCGACCGGGCTCCAGAGACTATGCTTGATCGGTTCGGGCGCTTCCTCGAAACCTTCCCGCTTTCCGCATCCCGGCGTGGATTTACATCTTTGACCATTCGTGCAGTCGACCCCGCGGAAACTCCCCTGCTGGAACAGGATCTCCGCGGCATAAAGGCATCCGCTTCGGACGTGGTTGCCGTGGTGCGCGAGCACGACAGCGCCGATTGCTCCTACGAAGTAGAAGCTTACTGGGACATGTGGCAGCGCAGTTTGGAGACAGGCGCGTGGCAAAACGGGCCCGAGCGTGTGCTCCTGATCTGCAACGGCCGCTCGTACGATGACGGCGTTGCGGATAGCTCCGGCGACTTTCTCGCCGACGTCGGGCTCGAACATTTCTTTACGGGCCATGCAGGACTGCTCGGAGCGTACTCGACCCCAAGGGCGCCCTCCGATCCCGTAGAAGCTGAATTTTTATCCTGGATGATGAATGATGAGCGCCTGCACGAATACTATGAGAAAACGCGAGCCAACATTCAGGTCCTGCTGAACTGGGTTGGCGCGGTGGAAAAGGCCCTGCCGCTGGAACGCCATTTGCCGTGGTCCGAAGGAGAAGAGAATCTTGAGGCGCGGTTGGACGAAATTCTCGCGGTGCACTAGTCTTGTGGTGCTGGTTGCCGCTCTGTCGGTATACGCGTTTCCCGCTCAGCGTCCCAATTCGCCCAAAAACACGAATGAGCTCACGCTGGCGGGACTTCGTCCCGGCCGCGACCCGGTCACGAACGCATTCAAGCGCTATAAGCAGAAATACCTGGTGAGCAAAACGAACGCGGATAGCAAAGAATGGCGGGATACCTGCACAGGTCGCTCTTTGGCTCTGGCACTAGATTCTCAATCCGTGATCCAGGAGATTACGGTTTCGTTGCTCGTCCCTCGCGATGGCAACTGCGATAATCGCCGGTTCGAATTCCTGAATCTCGACGATTGGGTTACGGGAAAAGGTTTGCGTCTGGGCGACTCACGGAATCATGTGGTGGAACTTTACGGAGAACCAAACTCGAGTGAACCCGTGGTACGCGACGATGCGGATTTCGAAGTGCTGCAGTTTGATTTTGCGAGCGTCGGGCCCGACGTACCGCAGGCAATGCGGGTCTACTGCCAGCGTGAGTCCGGGCGAGTGGTTGAAATAACGCTTTCGGCCGCGAGCACTATCGAGACGAAGCGCGCGCAAAGAGAGTGATAGGATTCAAGGTGTGTTCTTGATTCGCGACATTGGTGTTGCCTGCGGCTGTAGCGCCGTCTGTGAACCGCTGCCCGCTTGTATCGCGGAGTGCAAATGAGCGGCGCTCCGGGTGCAACCGTACTGGCTACAGACCTTCCGAAACCACCTGCTACGAAACCAACCCCCGGTTGGAAACACCTCAAAAAGCTGCTCCCGTATATCGCGCGGTCCAAAGGACAGGTCGCCGTCGGCATGGTGACCCTGGCTGCCATGGGTATCGTCGGCACGCTGCAACCGCTGGCCTTTGGCGTGATCATGGACTGCCTTTCCGGAAATGCTCAGCCGCTCGGCCGGCTGAGTCAGATGTCGCCGCGCCTTGTGCATTTCCTGATCCCGGCATATGCACCATCAAGCGTGCGGACTCTGATTATTTACTGCGTTGCGGCCTTGGTTATCGTCGCACTCAAGGGCGTTTTTTCCTTCTGGACGCGCTGGATTCTGATCGGCCTTTCCCGCGATATTGAATTCGATCTGCGCAACGATCTGCTCGACCGGCTGCTCATGATGGAACCCGAATTCTACGTTCGCAATCGAACGGGTGAACTCATGTCGCGCGCCACGAATGACCTAAACGCGGTGCGCATGGTTCTGGGTCCCGGGATCATGTATAGCTCCCAGACGCTTGTGACTATGCTGCTGGCGGTGATCTTGATGTTTCGGCTCTCCCCGTCCCTTAGCCTTTGGGTGCTGATTCCCGTGCCTGTAGTGGTCCTGGCGACGCGCTATTTCGGCAGGACCATCCATTCGCTCTACGAAACGATTCAGGCAGCGCTCGCGACACTTTCCGCCAAAGCGCAGGAAAATCTGGCGGGCGTGCGCGTCATTCGTGCTTATGCCCAGGAAGACGCGGAGATGCGCGCTTTTGACGCGCCCAATCGCGAATACGTCACGCGCAACCTGAAGCTGATTGCCACGTGGAGCTTGTTTATGCCCGCGCTGACGGCGCTGATTGGCATGTCTTTCGTCCTGGTGATGTGGTTTGGCGGGCGTCAGGTCATTTTCGGGCAGATCTCGCTGGGCGAATTCGTGGCCTTTTACGTCTATATGATTCAGCTGGTCTTCCCTATCGTCGCGCTTGGCTTCGTCACGAACATCTTTCAGCGCGGCGCGGCTTCCATGGGGCGGCTCAATTACATTTTGGACGCCAAGTCTTCGATCAATGATTCCGCCGTTCCGGCCCAAGGCAAGGAACGAGAAGCAGCACTGCGAGGCGAAATCGAGTTTCGACATCTCGATTTCACCTATCCCACCTGCCGCGAGATCGCGCCTGAAAAAGAAAAGAGCAAGGCGAAGGAAAATGGCAGACCTACTGGCACTCCTGTCCTGCACGATATAAACCTGCGCATCCCGGCGGGTTCAACATTGGCCATTGTCGGACCAACCGGAAGCGGCAAGAGCACGCTGGCCGCGCTCGTCGCGAGACTCTGGGAGGCCCCTCCGGGCAGTTTGCTGATCGACGGCCGGCCCATTCAGGAATGGCCGCTTGCCAGCTTGCGCCGCTCGATTGGCTTCGTGCCGCAGGATACGTATCTTTTCAGCGAGCCATTGCGGGAAAACATTGCGTTCGGCACGGAAGAGTGCGCCGATGAGGCCGTCTACAAGGCCGCCGATACGGCCAGCATAGCGTCAGAAATCGCAGACTTTCCGATGGGATATGCCACCCTCGTCGGCGAACGAGGAATCACCCTTTCCGGAGGGCAAAAGCAACGAACCGCACTCGCGCGAGCTCTGGTGCGTGATCCAAGAATCCTGGTCCTTGATGACGCGCTCTCCAGTGTCGATACCGATACAGAGGAGCGCATTCTTGGCGCACTGAAAGAATTGATGAAGCAGCGGACGACTTTGCTGATCTCCCATCGCGTCTCTACGGTCCGCAACGCCGACCAGATTATCGTGCTACGCGATGGCCGCATCGTGGAACGCGGTACACACGAAGAGCTGCTCTCCCAAGGCGGCTATTATGAAGAGCTCTATCAGAAACAACTGCTCGAAGAAGAGCTTGAGCGCGCATGAGCGACTTCAGAGAAGAAGAAGCTTTAGGTAAAGTCTACGATTCGCGACTGGCGCGGCGCCTGTTCCGTTATCTGCGCCCATATCGCGGATGGGTGATCATCGCGGGTCTCCTTACTCTGCCCGTGGCGCCGCTCGCGGCGATCGGGCCCAAGCTCTTCGAGATCGCCGTAGACCGCTACTTTGTTCCCGTCCTTCACGGCCAAATCCCTCGGGCCACAGCGGTGCACGGGCTGGGCTGGATTTCCCTGATCTACCTAGTGACGCTAGTTCTGGGCTTTGCCTTCATGTATTTCCAAGTGCGTGTCATGCAGAAAGTCGGCCAGGACACCATGTACGACATGCGCAAGGAAATCTTCGAACACCTGCAGCGGCTGCCGATAAGTTTCTACGACCGCAGCCCGGTCGGCCGCCTGGTTACCCGGGTAACCACCGACGTGGACGCGTTGAACGATCTGTTTGCCACGGGCATTGCGGCCATGGTGAACGACGTGCTTCTTCTGGTGCTTTTCATCTTCATCATGCTAGAGATGAACTGGAAACTGGCGCTGGCCACCTTTGCTGTGATGCCGCTGCTTTTTCTGAGCACTTGGATTTTCCGAAATAGAGTTCGTGACGCCAATCGCCGGATACGCACGGCCATCGCCCGCATCAACGCATTTCTGCAAGAACACATCAGCGGCATGAGCGTGGTGCAGCTCTTCAATCGCGAACGCAAGGCGCGCGCGCAGTTTGCCGAGCTCAATCGCATCCACATGGAAGCGTATAAGGACGCCATTCTGGCCTTTGCGCTCTTCTATCCCGGCGTCGAATTCCTGGGCGTGGTCTCGATTATCGTCGTCTTCTGGTACGGAGGATTGCGGACGCTGGCGGGTGCGGTCCCGGTGGGCGTGCTGATTGCGTTTATGCAGTACGCGCAGCGATTCTTTCAGCCCATTCAGGATCTAAGCGAAAAATTCAATATTCTTCAATCGGCCATGGCAGCTTCCGAGCGCATTTTCAAGTTGCTCGATGAACCAATTCCGGCAGCGATCTCGGCCGGACTGCCGCTTTCGAACGTGCGAGGCGAAATCGAATTCCGCAACGTCTGGTTCGCGTACAACGGAGGCGCCAACCCTAAGGAAGACGATTGGGTGCTGCGTGATGTCTCATTTCATGTGCATCCCGGCGAAACCATGGCGATCGTCGGACACACCGGCGCAGGCAAAACGACCACGATCCAACTTTTACTTCGCTTCTACGATATTCAGCAGGGCCAGATACTTCTTGACGGCACCGATATACGTGAACTCAGCGTGCAGGATTTGCGGCGGCAGTTCGGAATCGTGCTGCAAGATCCTTTTCTCTTCACGGGTACGCTGGAGTCAAATGTCCGCCTGGGCAGCGAAAACGTCAGCCGCAGCGCGACGGAATCTGCGCTGCGCGAAATCGGCCTGGGCCCATTCCTCGATTCCCTGCCCCAGGGCCTGGACACCATAGTCAGCGAGCGGGGCTCGACTTTTTCGGTAGGCCAGCGGCAATTGGTGAGTTTTGCGCGCGCATTGGCGCACAATCCGCGTTTTCTGATCCTGGACGAAGCCACCTCCAGCGTGGATACGCGCACGGAGATAATGATCCGAGAAGCTTTGGATCGGCTGCTCACCGGACGCACCTCCATTGTCATCGCGCATCGCCTGAGCACCATCCAGAATGCCGACCGAATCCTTGTCTTCCACAAGGGACGACTGCGCGAACAGGGAACGCACCAGGAGTTGCTGGCCGAAAGAGGCATCTATTACCGCCTGTATCAGCTTCAATACAGGGATCAGGAACTTCGTCTTCCTGTAGCTCCTTCCAGATCCGCAGGAGCTCCGCTTCCGGCCGATGATTAACACCCTCATAACTGCAAAAGAACGCCGTAAGCTCGCCTGAATGGCTCCTGTCCCCGTGTTAATCTCCGCCGGCGAAGCTTCAGGAGATATGTATGCCGCGCGGCTGGCGTTGGCGCTTCGGCAACGTGTCGATGTCGCCCTATTTGGCATGGGCGGCCCCAAGATGCGCGCAGCCGGCGTGGAGACGGTTGTCGACGCTGCCGAGGTTGGCGTGCTTGGCGTGGTGGAAATCGTGCACAAGCTGCCGGCACTTCGCCGGGCCTGGAGACGTTTGATCTCCGAAATCGATCAGCGCCGTCCGACGATCGCGATTTTGACGGATTTTCCCGCATTTCACTTGCGCCTTTCTCGTGTGCTCCGCCGCAAGCACGTGCGGAATGTCTATTTTGTTTGTCCGCAGTTCTGGGCTTGGCGGCCATGGCGCGTACGGCTGGTGAAGCGCCGTTTTGTGCGTGGCCTGTGCATTTTCCCCTTCGAAGAGGAGTTCTATCGTAAGGCCGGCGTCCCGACGGATTGGATCGGGCATCCGTTGGTGGATGCCGTGCGAACGCCCGTCAGCCGCGAGGCTTTCGCCGCGCGCTACGGCCTTGATCCGAAAGCTCCGATCGTCGCTGTTTTGCCCGGCAGCCGCCCAACGGAATTGGCTCATCACATGCCACAGCTAATCGCGGCGATCGCGAAAATGAAGGCCGGTGGGCAAAAACAATTCGTGTTTGCCACTGCGCCAGGGCTCACGCAGGCTCAAGTGAGAGGGCATATGAGCGCGCAAGCATCCAACATAACGATCGTAGAAGACGCTACCTATGAGTTGCTTGCAACCGCGGACGTTGCCGTAGTCTCCAGTGGTACAGCAACAGTCGAGGCAGCTTTGATCGGCGTACCAATGGTAGTCGTCTACAGGGTTGCGCCTTTTACCGCTTGGGTCGTTCGGCACCTGGCGCAAACGCGACTTTTCGCGATGGTCAACGTGCTGGCTGGCAAAGAGATCGTACCGGAGTTAATCCAGGATGCTTTCACGCCGGATAACGTGGTCCGCGAGACGGAACGGCTCCTGGGTTCAGCGGAGGCTCGCGAGGAGATGCGCCGAGAACTCGGCAGAGTGCGCGAGAAGCTTGGTCCGCCGGGCGCTATCGAGCGCGCTGCCGATATTATTGCGGAAATGATCCAAAAACAGCCCGTTACATAACAACTCTTCCCTGAGCGATGGCAACTCTAGAAGCCATTTTTGCTATCCTAAAGGATACGCTCCTGGCACGCGGCTGTCGGGACGAGGCCACAATATGGAAAACCCAGGTCTTCGAACAAAGCTGCACGTGCACGTAAGTGCTGGGCTGGCTTGCCTGCTCGTTGTGATTTGCGCCGCGTTTGGGCAAGTCGAGGCGCCAGTGCGGCCGCCTGCAGCGACGACGCAAGCGCCGCAAAAAACGGGTTTTCGCGCCGTTTCCTATGAAGTCTTTGCCTCGCTCAACCCCGAAAGCCAGATGCTCACGGCGCGCGCGATTGTGGAATTTGAAGCGCAATCGGCGTCCCGCGTGGTGGAATGCGAACTGCACCCTAACCTGAGTGTTAGCGATGTACGTGACGCTGCGGGCAAAGTTCTGGAAATCGACCGCGGGGGACAAAATAGCCTGGACCTGGACGTCTCCTTGCCGGACGTCGTGCCCGCGAGTCAGCGAATCAAGTTGACCTTTAACTACAGTGGGGTTCTGGCCAATGAAGAGAACAGCCCGATTTCGGGCGTGAGGCTGGCGTCCATTGGAAAAGATGGCGCCTATCTTCTGCTGCCCGCGCGGTGGTTTCCGCTGACCGGCTATCCGTCAAACCGCTTTACAGGCGTTTTCCATATCGAGGTGCCGCAAAACTTCGTCGTTGTTGGCACGGGAACCAGCGAAGCTCCCGGGCCCGTCAGTTCGGCTCCGACCGCACCCGTGCCGGTGCTCGGCAATCGCAACCCTCAGGGCGGCAATAAAAGCGATACTGGCGCTCCCCGACTAGCACGCCGCACGCAAGACGGCGTTCGGCCGGCTAGCACGCCTCCAACTGTGCCGCTATCTAACGCTCCCACGAGCACTGCCTCAACTATTGCTTCGACCTCGAGCCCAAGAGTTACGTACACTTTCCGCGCCGATCAGCCCGAAGCGGCCGGAACATTTGTCGCCGGCGCTCTGCAGCTTTCCCCAATACAAGCAGAAGGCCTGAACATTTCGGTTTATGTGCCCCCAAGTTCCGTCAGCACCGCCCAGGAATACGGCGGCGCGGTCGCACGCATCGTGAACACTCTCTCCGATCAGTTTGGACCATTGCCGAACCCCAATCTCGCTATTGCACAAATTCCGGACGGCACGCTGCCTACTTATGCCGCGCCGGGCCTGTTGCTCGTAAGCCAGCGGCAATGGACTCCGGCAGCGAATTCGCGGCAACTGGCAAACGTGGTGGCAGCCCAATGGTGGGGGAATCAGGTCATGACCGCATCTCCCTCTGACGCCTGGCTGACGGACGGATTATCGCGATACTCGGAGGCTCTCTACGTGGAGCAGACCGCCGGTCGCGATGGAATGAACAAGGCGCTCAACGACTTCGCTATCGGCGCGCTGATGTATGACGATAGCGCACCAATCGGTGAGGCCGGACGGCTCACACCGTTCACGCCAAACTACACGTCCGTGGTGGTGAACAAAGGCGCGATCGTCTTTCATATGCTTCGAGAGCAGATCGGCGACGCGGTTTTCGCTTCGCTCCTGAGGGATTACTACAAGCAGTTCGCGGGTAAATCAGCCTCGCTCGCCGATTTCGAGAAACTCGCGCAGGATCACGTGGCACAGGCGCCAGCGCCCGCCAAGTCTTCGAACTTTGCATTAGGCAACGCAGCGGCGGCCGCCGGAAGCACATCCGGCACCGCAGCGACTGAACCGGAGGAGACGACACCAGCAAACGTGCAGTCGTTTTTCGCGCAGTGGATCAATTCCACGGGAATCCCCGAGTTCAACATTACTTATACGGTTTATCGAACCAAAACCGGCTTCCGCATCGATGGCAGGGTGAAACAGAATCTCGACTTTTTCCACATGCCCGTGGAGATCGAGGTCCAAACAGAAGGAAATCCGGAATTCAAAACGATCGAAGTCAGCGGCACCGACTCGAGCTTCACCACGGAAGTTTTCGGCCGGCCTAAGCCAGGCGGCATTATCCTCGATCCTCATAACTACATACTGAAATCCAATGTGCAGGTTCGAGTCCGCGCCATCATTGCGCGCGGCGAAGCGCTTGCTGAGCAGGGGCGCTATTATGACGCGATCCAGCAATACCAGCAGGCCCTGGATCAGCAAAAAGACAACGCGCTGGCGGAATTTCGAATGGCCGAGGCCTTCTTCTATCAGAAGAATTACTCGGCAGCGGCGAACGCATTTCGCGACTCACTCGACGGGAATATCGATCCCAGCTTCAAATGGGTGGAAGTCTGGGCTCACGTTTATTTAGGCAAGGTTTACGATATCGCCGGGGACCGCGCGCGTGCCGTCAACGAATACAGCAAAGCACAGCAGACCAACGACGACACCGGCGGCGCTCAAGACGAAGCGAAGAAATATCTGGCTCAGCCTTATAAAGAAGGCGCTTAATCCGAGATCGAGCGCCGCCTTCTCGACGGCCTCAGATACCTTGCAAACCTGTGAGATGCGGCTGGGCGATGCCCTTGTGCTGGATGAAAACCTGAAACGTCTCTCCCATTCCTTCCGGATTGATCAACGATTTGAGTAACAGACGGGCGCGAATGCGCTCCACCTCGCTTGAATCTTCGTCGTAAAGATCAGCGAACTCGTTGGCTCGGCCGAGCGCAACCAAAAACGCCATCTGTGAGACGCATCCCGTGCGTGAAAGACCTGCGCGACGGCCCCAAAGATCCAGCGCCGTGAAGTTCACATGTGCGGTCAAATCCTGTTCACCCGGGGACGCAAAGAAATCCTCGCTCGCGCGGTGCTCTGAATAGGCCAAAAGAGTGCCGCGCATGTGGCGCTGGTTATAAAGCTCGGCAGCCTCGTGGCCATAATCCACGGTCAGAACGAAGCCGCGATCAAGCATCCGGCTGACGTTCTGAATCCATTCGCAGGCCTCGAGGTTCACTTCGGCCTGCTGGCCCTCTCGAAGAGTAACGTGCTGCTCCTCAAAATATTGTTCTATCTCGGCAGAGGTAAGGGTGCCGGGCTCCTCGGTAAATGCGTCTTCGTTAAGATTGACGTAGATCTCGCGCAGTTTGCCGCCCTGCAGGAAAACGCGGTGCACGGGAAGCGCATCGAGCAATTCGTTTGAGAAAACGCATCCGGCGGGAATTTCGTGGGGCAACTCGGCCGCAGAGATGGCCGTGCCGTTTTCAAGGTGAGTTCGCAGATTTTCGCGATGGCGTTCGCGCCGAGCCCAGGATTGCTCGACCGCGACATAGCGCAGCGCGCCGTAAAATTCGACGAGTTTTTGGGCAGCGAAATTCAGAATATGCGCGGCCAAACGGCCTGTCCCTGCGCCGGCCTCTATGGCATGGAATTCGCGCGGGCGGCCGAGCGTATCCCACATTTCGGCAAGCTGCCGAGCTAATAGCCGCCCAAAAATCGGATGGACATCGACACTCGTATAAAAATCGGCGAAACGCCGAACTTCCGATCTACTGTAATAGCCAAACTCCGGATGGTAAAGGCATTCGCGCATGTACTCCGCGAAAGGAATTGGTCCGGACCTTCGAATGCGCTCGGCGAGCACTCGGGCGAGTGGCGTAGTGAGGGCGGCTTTCACGCGCTCCTCAGTTCCCACCGCTTTCAAGAGTCCTGCCTCTGCGGATTGCGGACAAACATTTCGATGACGTAGTCGTGCAGGCAATCGTAGAGCTGACGTTGAAATGACCAGGGAAACTGCGAATGCTCGATCTCGCGCGGCTGAAGAAGGAAGTAGTACGTATGGACTTCCACGCTCGCCGGCTTGAAACGAATTTCGACCTGGATGCCGCCGGAAGCGGCGCGCGCGTCAAAATCAAAAAGCGGATGTTCGTAGCGAACCAACTCCTTCTTCACTTTCTCCAGGAGTTCCTCCGTAGAAAGTGAACGTGCACGCGGCAAAGTTGAGCTTGTTCCGCTCACTGAGCCGCTCCCGAGTGGCTGTCGCCATCGAGGTCGCCTCGGGTCTTCATTTCGCGGAGCTCTTTTTCAAACGCCGTGAGAGCTGTCTTGTCGAAGAGAATGAAATAGATCTTTTCGAGTGAGGTTGGCTTCTTCAGATGTTCCGCGGCTTCCTTCAGCATGATCGCTGCGCATTCGGAAAGCGGAAAGCCGCCGATACCGGTACCGATAGCTGGAAAAGCGATGGTGCGAAGTCCCTTCTCGGTAGCGATACGCAAAGAATGCGCAGTGGAAGCGCGCAATGCGTGCCCCGTGGTTAAGCCGCCAAGCTGCATGGTTGCCGCATGAATGATGTGACGCGCTTTCAGCTTCCCCGCCGAAGTGATCGCCGCGCCGCCCACGGGCACCGCGCCTATTTCATTGCATTCCCGCTGAATGCCGTCTCCGGCCTTGCGGCGAATGACGCCCGCAAGGCCACCGCCTAGTTTGAGGTCGTTATTGGCGGCATTGACGATGGCGTCGACGTCGCTCTCGGTCAGGTCCCCTTGCTGCAACACGATTTTCTCGGCTATGTTCATGGCTCCCTTGATGATATCAGAGCAGGGTATGGGCCCTGGCGAACTTCGTTGTTGTCAGCTAGCAGCCAGGAATAACGGGCGCGCCGGTGCTCCGCAGAGCGTTCGAACGAACGCGATCGCCGGTCTCGAGCGGGCCCAGCGCGGGCGCCTCCCGCAACGCAACATCGTATCGCACGGGACGGGAATCGTCTCGCACTGACACAGCCTCTCAGCCCCACAAACAGCACGTCGCAGCGCGTTGGCTACGTGCGAAGTGCCTCTTCAGGCCTGCACGGGCTGTCTGCGTCGGCTATTGGTTGGAGCGATAAATGATGGGCTTTGGGCCTTCGACGAGTTTGAAATTGGCAGGCACGGTGAATAAGGAAGCATCCGGTTCGGCGCGCGTGATATTCGTAAGCTGGAAGGTCAGCTCGCCCATGCGCGGATCGCTTCGCTTGCTGTAGATGATGGTCTTCAAATCAGGCGAAGTCCAGACTTCGGTGACAATGCTGATGGGCTTGTCATTTCCAATCTGGCCGGCGGGGATCGTCCGAGTCGTGCGCACGCCAGTCACAAAGACGCCTTCCATCGTTTGCGAACCGAGGTCTTCCGTGGCCGCCTGTCCTTGATCATTTGTTAGGAATACTTTCTGGGCGATCATCGGGGGATTAGGCAACTGGCCAGAAGCGGAAGCGACGCCAGCCGCTTGAACATAGAAGGCGTCCGGGCCGGGGCCGGGCGCGCCCGCGGGAGGAGGCACCGGCGGGAGGGGAGGTATCGGCATCTTCTGGGCAGTCTTATCGGTCAGGTTCAGAGTGTAGGAGGTCTGCGCGACGGGATCGTGGATAAAAATGAGATGAGGCGCATTGGCCGCCGAGAGATTTCCGATGAGCGGCAACATCGTATCCTGGCGCGTGCGGCCCTGCGAATCGCGGGCGATCGTGCCGGTGCTGCTCTGGACGATGCGATTTCCGTCCGCGAGCGTTTGGACAGATTCATTCGTGACCGTGGCCGAATAGGGCGCGCCCACCACCGGAGCGGCAGAACCACGAGCGAATGCTCCGGCTACGCTAATCGTGACGGGGCCCGGGCCAGGAACCGGACCGGCAGTTTGAGCCACCGAAAAGCCGCCCGTCTGGGCGAACGCGCTAACTGCGCAAGAGGAAGCCGCAAGTATGAAAATGCAAAGGCCTTTCGTGATTGTGGGATTCATGGCCGAGTGGGCCTCCTTTCAAATTCTGTGAGCTGCGGGTGCAAGCGAACCAGCTGAGCCGAACCATCGGGGGCGATTGTAACGTCCGCAGTGAAGCCGACGCCTTCTGGGACAGCGCCTGGGGGGAAGATTGCGTCAGCAGGGATGGCGATTTCAACAGCAGGCGCGGAGGCAAGCCAGCTCGTCTCTTCGCTTTGACGCTGCGCGGCTGCCTGCTTTACGTGCTCGGCTCCCTTTCGGCGTTTGGCTTGAGCGACTGGCCTGATCTCGGCTAATACTGGCTGCGCGGCGTGCGCTGGTGGCAACGCCTTCGCTACGTCGATGACCGTCGGGATGGGCGCTGCACCCGGCGCAGCCGGCTGCACGCGCCACCGTGCCGCGAGCAGGAAAAACATCGCCACTGCAGCCGCGACGGCCACGCCGCCCGAAATCGTAAGCACAGGGTGCGTTAGTCTACGGCTTGGGTTTGGAGCCGGAAGTGCATCGCAATAAGCGTCACAATATCGGTCAAACGCGCCACTCACGCGACGATACGCTTCCGCTCGGTCGCGGCATTCCGGGCAACCCTGAAGATGCCGTTCCACAGTGGCCGCATCGTCGTCCGGAAGTTCCTGGTCCAGCCAAGCCGCTAATTTTTCTGCAAAGTCACACATTGCATTTCTCCGCCAATTTTTGGATCGCACGCTCGACGGTATCGCCCACAGTTGAGGTCGAAAGCTCCAGGACTTCGCCGATTTCGCGATAACGCAACCCTCCCGCGCGCAGCAGCAGGCATTCCCGTTCGGATTCGGTCAGCAGGCGAATTGCTTTTCGCAGCCGGCTGAACTTTTCTTTCTCTAAAACGACTTGCTCGGGCGTCGCTTCGTTCAAGGCCAAAGCTAAGCCATCTTCCAGCGGCGCAGCGAATCGGCGCTCGTAACGATTCTGGCGATTCCTGGCCGCATTGTGGGCCACTCGGAAAAGCCAGCTACGGATATTTTCCCGCGAGCCACCGGAATCCAAATGGCGATGCAGGCTTAGGAACGCATCTTGTACGACGTCCTGTGCTTCATCGGCCGAGAGGCCGAGACATACCAGGTAACGAAGCAGAGGCTTGCGCAGTTCTCGATAGAGCGTACTTGCCTCGCAGCCGGTTGCAAGGCGCGAAAGCGGCAGAACCAAGGGTACGGAATCGCCACTCATATAAGCTTCTGCATGCGCCTCTAGTTATATAACAGTCGAGGACGGCGATTTTCCGTCTGGCGGAATATGCAGCACCGAAGACAGGAACGCCTGCGATTGAGGCGGATAGCTCAGGCGCCTTGAAAACGAGGAGGACGTTTCTCGAAAAAGGCGTGCAGGCCCTCAAGGCAATCTTTCGAACGAAAGCAGGTCACCTGCCAGCGAATCTCCTCGTCCAGCGCCCTTTCGAGCTGTTCGCGATCGTCCAGGCAGAGGGCCTGTTTGATTCCGCGAACCACAATCGGCGGCGCGGCAGCCAACCGATCGGCCAGCAGAGCCGTTTCTGCTTCGAGGCGAATCAGGCGGAACGACGCGTGACACCAAGCCGATCCTGAGAGCATCTGCAGCGGAAACGGTTTCGGCGGTGAGCATCAATTCCATGGCCAGCGACGGACCGACCAGCCGCGGCAGGAAATAAGTGCCGCCAAAATCGGGGAACACGCCTATTTTGGCAAAGCTCTGGATGAAGCTGGCTTGTTCCGAGGCGATGCGGGTAGTACAGGCAAGCGCGAGGTTAGCGCCCGCGCCCGCGGCAGGGCCATTAATGGCGGCAATCACCGGCTTCGGCATGGTGGCGATGGCCAGGATGATCCGCTTCCCTAGCTTCAGCAGAGCCTCGACTTCGGTGACGTCTTCGCGTTCGCGAGCCTTTCGAAGAAGGTCGACATCTCCACCCGCACAGAATCCTCGGCCCGCACCGGTGAGCACAACAGCCCGAACCGCGTTATCGTGCATGGCGCCGCTCAGCGCGTCCAGTAAGGCTTGGCCGAGGGCGCTATTCAACGCATTGAGGCGGTCGGCGCGATTCAATGTAATCGTGGACACCGAGCCGCGGCGCGATTCCAACACAAGCGGCGCGAAACTGGATCCGGAGGCCATCGTCAAGCTCCCGCCGGGAAGAATAAACCAATTGTACGTTCAGGAGGGGTCAATCGGGCAAGCCGTGCAGCACCTGGGCAAGCTGGCGGAAGTAACGCAATCCAATTCCGCGATCGTTGGAGGATTGTGTTCCCGTGGAAGGCAGGACGAAGACTCGCGCGCCATAGAGCTTTTCCGTCTGTAAACCAAGCTTGCAGGGTCTTTGCGCGAACTTTTCGTATGTATCCTTGCCATTGAAAGCGATCACGCGGGGCGCGTATTCTTCGAGTTTTTGTGCGAGCAGAATCCGCCCCTCGGCGATTTCCTGCCGCTCCAGCTCGCCGATGTCACGCGTGGCGCGCTTCACCAGATCGGTAAGGCCGATGCCGAATTCAATCAGGCGCCTGTCGTCCGTGTAAGGCAGCGATTCTGGCAGAATGCCCGAATCGTAGAGCAAAGGCCAAAAAGGGTTAGTACGCCCAGCGTAATAGTGGCCGGCGCGCGCCCAGCGATCGGCTGGATTGCAGCCGATCACGATCAGCTTCATTCCTCGCCTGAGATAGTCTGGCAGAGTCCGCATGATTTTTAGTTAGTAGCGAAAGCTCCCGCCCGCGCGGGGTCGAGATTCCCCGTAACTCATTCTGTACACCGAAATCACGGCTGTCCCTATCAGAAGAGGCCAAGCGTAGCACGAGAAATGCTGCAAAAAACAAGCCCGGTTAGGCCGTGAAGCATCTCAGTAACCCCATCTCTACTCGACGAGTTTTCAGAATCTGCAAACCGCCTGGAGCAGCATGCACTTTCGGCATCTTTCGCGGTCAGATCGTGAATCCCGGACTGGCGCTGCAGCGTCCAATCGGAAGAGTTCAATCAGGCGAAGCGGCGCGAGTTTCGGACGCGCCCAGAGAGGTCTGCATCACCGCCAAATTGGCGGTGTAAGGCTTTCAGTATGGCTCAGGCGGTAACGATATGTGCTAACCTGCTGGGACGCGGCTTTTTCGCCGCGGGCGCACCGCGGCTGATGCCTATGAGTTCACCGGAACCAAAACGCACGCCTTCCACAATCGTCCGCGACGACGAAGGCGCACTGGTGTCGCTGGCAAAGAGCGGCGACCTAAAAGCCTTTGACGAACTCGTAAATCGCTACGAGCGCCGTATTTTTCGCCTGGCGATGAACATTACGCAGAACCGCGAAGATGCGGAAGACGCCACGCAGGACGCCTTTCTGAAATCCTTCAAGCACCTGCCGGACTTTCAGGGCGACTCGCGCTTTTACACATGGCTGGTGCGCATTGCTGTAAACGAAGCGCTCATGCGGCTGCGGCGCAGGCGGCCGAACGTTACGTCGCTCGACGAGCCGGTACAAACGGAAGAAGATCTGATACCCCGGGAAATTGAGGATTGGGGGCCGTCGCCGGAACAGCGTTATCAGGTGACGGAACTGAACTCAATCCTTAGCAGCGCCATCGCGGAGCTCGAACCGATCTTTCGCACGGTTTTCGTGCTTCGCGATGTAGAACAGCTTTCGACCGAAGAGACGGCCGAGGCGCTGGGAATTTCCGTGCCCGCTGTGAAATCGAGGCTCCTGCGGGCGCGATTAAGGCTGCGGGAAAAACTGGGCCGACACTTTGCGCAGAGGCAGCAGGCATGAACTGTAAAGGACTGATTCGCGAAATCTCCGACTATCTGGATGGCGAACTGACGGTCGAAATTTTAACTGAAATCGAAATTCATCTGCAGCGCTGTCAAGACTGCCGGCTTATCGTGGATACGACGCGAAAAACAATCGAGATTTATTACAGCACTCAGCCGCTTCCCCTCCCCAACGATATACGCGAACGATTGCACCAAGCCCTGATCAATCGCCTGGGACGCAGACCCACCACCTGATTTACCTGTTTCTGCCACCGAATTCCAACTTGCTGCCGAGGCCTTTCTTTTCCGCACACTCAAAAATGTAAGCGGCAACGGCCAAATCCCACGAGGCAATGCCGTTTGATTTAAAAAGCGTGATCTGCTCCGGACTTTTTCGTCCCGGCCGCTTCCCCGCCACGATTTCGCACAATTCACGCACCTGTTGCCAACGGGCGTTATCGTCCCCGAAAGCCTGGATCAGGTCGCCTGATTCAATATTCGCTTGCTGGATCGAATCCACGGCGATGATAGCGGCGCGATCCACGGCATCGGTTTCCAGTTCCCGCTTCTGCGCAAAATTTGCGCCGATGGCATTGATGTGGGTTCCGGGAGCGAGCCAGGCGCCCGAAACGACCGGATTCATGGCCGACGTCGCGGTGATCAGGATATCGGCCCCGCGCACCGTCTCTTCGGCTGATGCCGCGGGCGTAACGGGCCTCCGCAATTTGTCTGTCATTTCGCGGCAGAACTTTTCGAGGCGGTTGCGGTCGCGGCCAAAAGCACGGATGGTTGCGAATTCACGGCCTTCACAGACCGCGGCGAGTTGCGTGCGCGCTTGCGTGCCGGTGCCAATGATTCCGAGCACTCTGGAATCGGGACGAGCCATATATTTCGTCGCTACCGCGCTGGCAGCTCCGGTGCGCACTTGTCCAAGGTAATCGGCTTCGATCAAAGCGGCCAATTCGCCGCTATCCGCGCGATAGAGCAAGACAATAAAACGCGCGACGCCATGGGCGACCGAGTAGAGCTTTGCACCCATCCAGCCCGCTTTTTGGTCCGCCGCGAACATGTAGTTCAGGAAGACGCGCTCAGGCAAAGCTAGCCGGCGCCTGGGGTGGATCCAGCCATCGCCTGCGGCTTGGCGTTGCAGCGATTCCTCGACGACGCGAATGGCCGCAGGCATTTCGAGCAGCGTTCGAACGTCTTGCTCCGTCAGTATCACAGGCATTGCGGCACCCGCCTCAAGGCAAATCGAGATGCGTCCGAAAACGAAGGACGCGGCGCGCATCCGAATCGAGCACGATCAAATCACCAACTCCATCCGCAGCGAGATAAGCTGCGGATTCTACCCCAGAAAGCCGATTTCCCAGCGTATCGATGAGCTCGCGGTGGCCCTCTTCACTCCAAACCTCGAGTCGCACAGGAGACCCTCGCAACGCGAAGACGTGTTTGCCTGCAGCGGCCAATCCCAGCAAACGGGAATCGCCGGAGGAATCCGGCGATTTGAAATCCTCGCTCTGCACACCGTCGCGAGTGAATTTCAGAATACGCCCGCCCGCAGCATCTCCGACGTACACGGCGTCGTTGTTCGCTATTGCAGCGAAGGGCTGCGCCGATTTCTCCGACGCCTCAGGCAGTACCCTCCAAATCCGCAAAAGCTGGCCATGGCTATTGAAGACCTGTACCCGTGACCCCGCGGGATCGGGCACATAGATTTTTCCGTCCGCATCAATGCTGAAGAAAAACGGGCCATCGTAATTGCGCCGCGGAGCAAAGCGCAGACCACGTAAAGGGTCGCCTTCAGGAAAAAACAGCTGCATGGTGCCGATTCGCGAATTCGCCACATAGATGGCGCCACCGGAATCTACCGCAATGGCATCGGCGGTGCGCGCGGCGGAGCTTACAAAGCAGAGCAGAGGTATTCCGGCGGCTTCAAACTTCTGTATGAAGCTGGTCGCGCGGTCGGCAAAATAAACGCGGCCGATCGGATCGAGCGCGGGGCCGATCGGATTTTCAAATTGGCCGGGCTCAGTGCCGCGAACTCCCCATTGCTGGACAAATTCGATGGGCGGAGGCTTGACTGTGCTGACCGCCTGCGAGCGGGCGTGCGAACAGCCGGACAGCGAGGGAAAAGCGATTAGGGCAACCCAGAACCAATTACAGCGGCGTGAATGGAGCTGAATGCGACGCAAGTCAGGTGAATGTAGCGCCACAAAATTAGCATAAAGGCGCATCGGCGCAAGTAGTGAAATTATCTACACCGTGCGAAACCGCTACGACTTGGGCGAGAAGAATTGGTGATTACTTCGGCCTTCGCACTGTGCCGGCCGGCGTCAGCCGGCGCACTACCGTTCCGATCAGCCGGTAAGCGCGTTCGGCGTTCTTGTCATCAGTAAATCGAAACTCGGGACCAGCAGGCGTCTGGCTGACGCGCACTGGAAGCCGACCACATACGGTGTTGTCCGCGAAAGAAGTTTCGTAGCGCATGCGGACCGCACCCCAGGTGTACACGCGGATGGAGGTGAAATCGCACGGCTGACCTTCCCCGCTCTTGGCCGCCGCAACGACGTATTGCGGCTTGTCGCCGCTGGGATCGGGTACTGTATCGAGCTGTAGCCAACCCACAACCCGCTTCCCTGCCGCAGCCGTATAGTCGCCGATCGGCGACGGAGGATCGAGCTCCACGAAACGCGAAAGGACCCAACCCGCGATGGGGATGGCCGGGCCATTAGCAAGCTTGGCTCCCGGAGAAGATGAACTCGACCCTGCTTTCACTGGCGAATACAGCACGAGGGACCAATCCTCCATGTCAGATTTTTCGTCGGCGGAAGATGCCGCTTCATCGCTCGCATGGCTTTCCTCGGCAGCGTGAGAAGCGGCGGCTACCTGCCGACGCAAGACGACCACGGGTACATTGCGCCCAAATTGAAAGACGCGCGACGAATCCCGGCCGGGCTCGATATGCACGTTACTGATCGTCCGCGTATGCCCTTTGGCCTGCACTGGCATTTTTTGTGCGCTGGAGATTAAGTCGCCAACCTGGCTCCAAAGGGCCGGCGCCATCAGTAAATGAGTATCTACCCAGCCTTCAGTTCCGTCGGTCGACCGCACTTCTGTTAATTCACCGGCGCGAGCGAGAACGCTCACTTTTTCGCCGTAACCCAAAGTCCCGACCTGACGGCGCACTTGAGCCGTTGCGCTCCAAAGCGTCGCGCTTTGATCTGCGATATAGGCGTCAGGATAGTGCGAGCGATTCCGGCGTGCCCACCATACTCCAGCGATGAGCGCAACGAGAAGGATGATCAGAAGCCAACGCCGGGGACTCATGATTTGCTCACCGGCGAGAACCGAAGCATGTTTGGCGTCGAATCTGGAATCACGCTTGACGGGATCGTAATTTTCCCAAAGCTAAAGCACACAGCGATGAATTCTACACGATCCCTCATTGGCGTGCTTTCTTCCTGGGCAAGCATTTCCGTGCCGTCTGGAAAACGAATGCTTGGCAATTCGGGCGATACATCTCTATCAAGAGGACAGCTTTGTTACAATCGGCCCGCCGAGGTAAACGATGCAAATTTTCGAGAAACTGAAGCCACTTGGTTTGCTTGTGCTACGACTGGGGGTTGCTGCAATCTTCCTCTCTACGGGTTACGACAAGCTTTTTGGGGCACCCGGGAACTGGCTGGCATGGTTCCCCAAGCAAGGCTTCCCATCGTACTTCGCGTACATCGCGGGCTCATTAGAACTCTTCGGCGGCCTCTTACTCGTTCTGGGGCTCCTCACTCGGATGGTCGGCCTGCTATTGGCGATTCAGATGGGCATTGCCGTATGGAAGGTCAGCTTACCGCATTCAGGAATTTACAACGTGGAAGGTTACGGCCTGCCGCTGATGCTTGGGGTCGCCTGTTTTGCGCTCTTCACCGTGGGAGCAGGAATGCTCTCCGTGGATGGAGCGACTTTCGAACGCGCTGGCAAAGCGAAAGCCAAAGACTAGGTGAGAAACCTTGCTAATCTTGGCAGATCACAGAAGTAGATTAGAAAGTTGCCAATTCCCGAACGGCCCTGACAATATCCCTGCTCTGGGGCAGTATTTTTTCTTCAAGCTGTGGTTGGTAAGCGCAGAAGGTGTCCATGGCGGCCACTCGCCGCACCGGAGCGTCCAAGTCGTGAAACAATTCATCGGAGATTCGCGCAGCAATCTCCGCTCCGTAGCCCCAGGAGCGCATATCTTCATAAGCCACGATGACCCGGTTTGTCTTCGTCACAGTGCCGACTATGGCTTCCCAATCGTAAGGCGAGAGCGATCTGAGGTCTAGAATTTCGAGGGAGATGCCCTCGCGCTGGAGTTCGGCTGCTGCCACCTCGGCTCGATGCACCAGAGCGCCATAGGTGACGATGCTGAGGTCGCTGCCTTGACGAACGATGCGGGCTTTGCCGAAAGGAATCGTGAAATCGGGACCGGGATAAGGCGAACGATTGTACGGTTGGCGGTAGAGATGTTTGTGTTCCAGAAACAGGACCGGATCATCGGAACGGATTGCCGTGCGCAATAAACCGCAAAGCTCGAGCGCGGTTGAGGGCATGACGACGCGAAGTCCCGGCAAATGGGTAAAGATGACTTCGCCGGATTGACTGTGGTAAGGCCCCCCGCCCGTCAGATAACCGCCGATTGCCGCGCGAATTACTGCAGGCGCCTTGAAATGGCCAGCCGAGCGCCAGCGGGTCACAACCATTTCGTCCCGAATTTGCATCATCGCGGGCCAGATGTAATCGAAGAACTGCATTTCAGCGACCGGCTTCATGCCGCGGATAGCCATGCCAATCGCGCGGCCGGCAATGGCAGCTTCCGCGAGCGGCGAATTAAAGACGCGATCCGATCCGAAACGCCGTTGCAGCCCGGCCGTGGCTTTGAAGACGCCCCCTTTGCCCTTGACCTCCTTCAGATTCTCTTCGCGGCTGCAATCGGCCACGTCTTCGCCGAACACCACGATTCGGGCATCCCGCTCCATCTCGTCGGCCAGCGTGGCTGGAATCATCTCCAGCATGGTTTTTGGTTCGCCGGTGAATTTCGGTTCTGACTCGAATTGAACAGAGGTGGGATCTACGTCAGGAGAATAGATGCATTGCAAAATCGATTTTTCGGGCGGCAACTCGGCCGCGAGCGCAAAATCGGTGGCTTCCAGGATTTCGCGATCCACTTCGGCCTCGAGGCGTTCCAATTCGTGCTCGTCGAGAATACCTTCCCGAACGAGAAAGAGGCCAAACCTCGGAATCGGATCGCGATGCGCTTCCTGTTCGCGCTCTTCGGAGGTTTTGTAAAGCTTCTCGTCATCCGAGAGTGAGTGCGAATAAGGCCGCGTCACATGCGCATGAACCAGCGCTGGTCCTTTGCGCGCGCGGCAATATTCCGCGGTTCGCCGCATGACTTCATAACTCGCCAGGGGATCGGTCCCGTCGCATTCCTGGACGAGCAGATCAGGAAAGTCCCGAACGAGCCTCGAAATACTGCCGCCGGCGGTCTGCGCTTCGACCGGCACAGAAATGGCATAGCCGTTATCTTCCACCAGGAAGAGCACGGGCAAGCGTTTCAAGCATGCGGCGTTCAGGGCTTCGAAAAATTCGCCCTGGCTTGTCATGCCGTCACCGCCAGAAACGTAAACGATTTCGTCGGAACTGTGCCGCACCGATTCGCCCAACGGGGCGTGCTGCGCTTGATCGAGCGCCTGCGGATGCCGTTCGAAATAGATCGACGCTTCCGCCGCGCCCACCGCTTGCAGCCACTGCATTCCGGCCGTGGACGAGCGCGTAACGATATTTAGCTCGGGCTTGCCCCAATGCGAGGGCATTTGATTCCCGCCGGAAGAGGGGTCATCCTTCGCTCCAACGGCTTGCAGAAGCATCTCCCGAGGCGTCAGTCCCAGGCTCAAGCAAAGAGCCTGATCGCGGTAATACGCAAAGAACCAGTCATGGGCGGGCCGCAGAACCTGCCCAGCAGCCACCAACACCGCTTCATGTCCCGCTCCACTGATTTGGAAATAGATCTTGTGCTGGCGCTTGAGCTGAATTTCACGGTCGTCGAGCCGGCGGGACAAATACATCAACCGGTACATTCGAATGAGATCGCTGGGCTGGAGTCCGTGATAGTTGTGGGTAGGAAGTGTGCTGGTCTTCGGGTGCGCTTGCACAGCCATGCAGCTTCACCTCTGGCGAAGAAGCTTCGCCAACTTCAATTATAACTGATGCGCAAGCCGCGTTATTCGGGGGCTTACACGAGATTGCAATGAACTAGACCCTAGCTTACGCTTCAGCCGACCCTAAACCTTAAGGCCCAAACCTCTCAAAACAAGAGGGTTTAAGACAACGACTCGAAACGCTCTGCGGTCCCGGCGAATTCCGCGTCATTCTGCCGAATGATCTTGGACTGGGCGTCTTTAAAGGGAGCTTCCGTAGGGATGCGCTCGAGCCACCTCTGATAAGACAGACGCTCGTGATCTGAGAAATCCAGACGAATAATCAACTGGATTTTCTCTTTTGCGGACGTCTCTGCCGGTTTCTCGCGGCGAGGTTTTGCGCCACGTTTCTTTTCGCTTTGAGCTTCCTTTTCCTCGTCAACTTTCTCGCTAGCTTCAGACGCATCGCTACGGTTGAATTTCAGCAACAGTTTTTTGTCTAACCGGAAACCCTGCTTCCAGCCATCCACTTTGTGCCGCGCTTGTTGTGCTAACTCCTCATCGGAGCCGAAGTCGAAAACAAGAAAGGATTGAGCCATGCGTTTTCTATATCGGTGATGGTCGCGGCTGTCAAGCCCGAGCGGCGGAAATTCGGCCAATAGCACACCGGGTTTGCATCTAATTATCGAAAGGGGTTAGCATAACGGGACGGGTGGAAGGGCACAATGCGAAGGTTTGTGGCCGTTATCGGAGTGTTGGCGCTGGCGCTGACGATCGCGCCGAGCGGGCTCGATTCCACCTCTTTGGCGCTCGAGTGCTGCAATGGGGTCATGTGCCCGATGCACGCTGAGAAACGCGAGGCGCCGAGTTGTGATATGGGTGGGAAGCCGAGCGCCGCGTTGAAACCTTGCCCCATACAATCCGCTGTCCATTACACTGCTGCGATCGTTTTTGCGCTTTCCGCTCCTCTAATTTTGCAAAGCGATTCCCCGAGCGAGCCGTCGATTGCCTTCCTTCCCTCTTTCTTCCCAAATGCAGAGCGCTGCATTGAGTCCCCGCCACCCCGTTTTCCGCTCACCGCATAGCGAAGTCAGCCCCCACAACTCATAGCCGATTGCCCTCTGCTGACGAGGGCGCGCCCTGCTAAAGGAGTCTATGCGCATCGTTAGACTTGTTGTAGTCATTCTCTGCTTTCTCGGATTGACCGTTTCGTTGCACGCCACGATTTTCGGCACCGTACGAGGCATCGTTCACGATTCGCAGCACCTGCCTATTCCAGGCGCCACAGTCACGCTGAAAGCTCAGGATTCCGACTGGACACAAGTCCAAAAAACAAACCAGAGCGGAGAATTTGTATTCAGCGCCGTCCCCATTGGCAATTACACCCTCACGGTAATGCTGGAAGGGTTCCAGCGACAACAACAAACCCTGGTCGTTCAGTCCGACACGAGCCCTGTGCTTCATTTCGAGCTGGCGCTAGCCGGCGTAACCCAGACAACCACGGTTACCGGAGAAGCCATAAGCGCGCCTGCGGACAGCGTGACACCCACAACAACGCTGAGCCGCCAAGATATTCAACTCACTCCAGGCGCCGACCGAACCAATAGCCTGTCCATGATTACCGATTACGTCCCAGGGGCCTACATGGTGCACGACATGCTCCACATCCGCGGCGGGCATCAATACAGTTGGCTGATCGATGGCGTTCCCGTCCCCAATACGAATATCGCCAGCAATGTGGGGCCACAAGTGGATCCTAAGGATCTCGATTACGTCGAGGTGCAACGGGGAAGCTACGATGCAGAGTATGGTGATCGGACTTATGGAATCTTCAATGCCGTCCCGCGCACCGGTTTCGAACGCGACCGGGAATGCGACGTGGTTTTGAGCTTCGGCAATTTTTATCAAACGAACGACCAGATAAACTGCGGCGGGCACACACAGCGTTTCGCTTATTACGGCAGCATCAACGGTAATCGCAGCGATCTCGGATTGGAAACGCCGGTGGCCCAGATTATTCACGACGCCGATAACGGCTACGGCGGATTCGGCTCGCTGATCTTAAACGTGGACCCGAAAGATCAGTTGCGTCTGGTGGGCTCTCTGCGCCGGGATTATTACCAGATGCCGATCTCTCCGCTCGATGTGGCGAACGGCGTGATCCAGGTGGACAACCAGCACGAAGCCGATGCCTACTTGAACTTCTCGTGGGTTCACACGATGAGCCATAGCGGACTGCTCACCGTTTCGCCCTTCTATCACTTCAACAGTTCGAATTACGACAGCTCTCCGAATGACTTTCCCAACGCGATCACCGATCATCGGGCCTCGAATTATGTTGGCGCACAGACGACCCTTAGCGTAACGGTGGCGGGAAATACTCTTCAAGGCGGCCTCTATGGCTTCTGGCAGCACGATAACCAATTTTTCGGGGTGCTGTTCAATGACGGGTCCAATTTGCCCGTCTCCGACAGGGAGATCGTGCCCGGAAACGTCGAGGCGGTATTTGTGGAGGATAAGTTCGCGGCGACGTCATGGCTGAACTTAAACGCCGGTGTGCGTCAGACACATTTCTCGGGCCCGAGCGTGACGGAAAACCCGACGAGCCCGCGTACGGGGATTGCAGTTCGCATTCCGCGGATCAATTTGGTCTTCCGCGGATTCTATGGCCAGTTCTATCAGCCGCCTCCTCTGGTCACGGTAGGCGGCCCACTCCTTGGATTAGTGAATACGCCAAGCGATCTTGTGACCCCTCAGCAATTCATTCCGTTGAGGGGCGAACGAGATACGGAATATCAGTTCGGGGTGGCCATCCCGTATAAAGGATGGGCGGTGGACATCGATAACTTTCATACGCAAAGCCACAATTTTTTGGATCACGGAAACGTGAACTACGACTTCGCAGGCAGCCCGGTCTCGACCAATATCTTTTTTCCCCTTACAACTCAGGACGCCTTGATCCGTGGCTGGGAGTTAACGCTGCGGTCTCCTCGGCTGTGGCGCCGTGGCCAGATGCACCTGGCCTATTCAAACCAAATCGCAGAATTCAGAGGGGCAATTACGGGCGGCCTGACGAATTTCGCTTTTCAGCCCAATTATTCGCCGCTCGATCATGACCAGCGAAACACGCTGAATGTCGGCTTCGATGTGACGCTTCCCTGGACGGCATTCTTCTCGGGGAACGTCTATTACGGCTCGGGATTCCACAATGGCGCCGCCCCGCCGGACTACCTCCCCGGCCACACCACAGTCGATCTGGCTCTAGGCAAATCGTTTGGAGAACGTTTCTCGGCTTCCGTGAACGCACTAAATGTCACGAATAGCCATCTGCTTGTTGACAACAGCAACACGTTCGGTGGGTTTCATTTCAACAATCCGCGGGAGGTCTACGCGGAGTTGCGTTATCGCTTCCACTACTAGGACGCTTTTCTCCTTAAAGAATGCCGCCATTCGCCAAGGCATGTTATATTTGCAGGCGAATATAAGGCGAATACGGACGTTTGGTGGAGCGCACTCGCGTAAATGGCGACACATTTCGAACCTCGGCTCTCCTCACATTGGCGGCGCGAGCCACTACCATACGCTTCAGCAGAAGAAACTTCTTCGACTTGGTCTGCTCTAGGGGGAGAGATTGCGCGCAATCGATTCGGGACGTACGTAGCGGCACGCCAGTGGTATGCCACGCCCGCAAGGTTCCAACCGGATGCCGACGCCCTCAGACTTTTGCTCCACTCTCGGACGGCGCGCACGCGCTTTCGCGCAAATCATGCGCTGAACCCCGAGAAATGGCTCTTTCTGGATACCGAAGCGACCGGCTTCATCGGAGGCGGGGGAAATCTGGCGTTTCTGATTGGCCTGGCATGGTGGGATGCAGGCGGAATCCAAATCGAACAGCTTTTCATGCGCGATCCGGCTGAGGAATATTCTATCCTGCTCGAGCTTGCGCGCAGGCTGCGAAAGCATCCCGTGCTGGTTACGTTCAACGGAAAGAGCTTCGATTGGCCGCTGCTGGAGAGCCGCTTTCGAATGACGCGAGCGATTGACATTCCCATCCTTAATGCGCATTTAGATTTCCTTCATCCTGCACGGGAGATCTGGAAACTACAAATCGGCAGCGTCAAGCTCGGCCATCTCGAAGAGCGCGTGCTAGGCGCCGAATCGCTGGGGTGGTCGCGACGCGAGGACATCAACTCGGCAATGATTCCTGGAATTTATTTTGATTACGTCTGCGGAAGAGCGCAGCAGATGGAAGGCGTTTTTCGCCATAATCGCATGGATCTGCGGGGGCTTGCCGCGCTGGCCGGCCGGATTGTGGAAATTCTTTCCACGAACCACGACGCTGCGCCCGAAAGCAAATGCCAGTCGCTTGTACTCTACGGTTTAGCGAGATTTTTTGGCAGACGCGGTCAGCACGCAAAAGCTCGCAGATGTTGCGAATGCGCTCTGCGCTTGGGGCTGCCGAGCGCAATCGCAGGCGATGCAGAGCAGGACCTTGCCAGATTCATCAAGCGCGAACTTCGAAAGGCGCGAACCGCCTCGCCCAAAATGAAACGAGATCAGTTGGCCCCAGCAACGTGCCGCTCGATTCCCAGATGAGTGGCACCGTGCGCGAACAGGCGAGCGCGGGAAATGCCAGCCGCGTTTAACATCGCGGAAAGCTCTTCGGGCGTGTAGGCCGCGCGGACGGAATCCCGGTAAAGTTTGTACATCAACCCTTCGTAGTGGCGCCCATACCAGCGCACATGAAGCGGAAACCCAAACCGCGATGGACGCCGCAGGTCGCGCAAGAGGATCGCAGCACCGGGTTTGGCAATGCGACGAATCTCCGCAAATAGCTGAGTAGGATGGCCGATGTGGTGCAGCACCGAATTGCACAGCACCAGATCGAAGCTCGAATCGCCAAAGGGCAAAGAGCAGGCGTCACCCGCGAGAAAGAAGACCGAATGCGGCACGCGCGTGGCGCGGTGGATCATCGTAAGCGAGCGGTCGATGCCAATAAACTTCCATTCCGGCAAACGCGCTGACAGCTTCGTGATAATCTGACCGGGCCCGCAGCCAATATCGAGAGCGCAGCCCGCCGCAGGGCCAATCAGTCGAATTGCATGTTCTACGAACGTATCGTCAATATCGCTGAGGTATGCATCGGCCGCAGCAGAGGAATAGGCCTGCACTTCCTTCGAATCGTCCATCACCTCGGGTTCAGGAATACGGGGCAGATCGAGATATTTACGAGACCAACTCATCGCCGCCGGCAGATCGCCTTACCTCACTGAAGCAAACGCAGCGAACTCGAATGCGAGTCCGGCGTCAAAGCCTTATCTAGGAATGTCGCCGGATTAAAAGACGGAGCATTGCGCCGCATGACGGTAATGCCCGGCTGATCCGATTCCGGAATCGCGGGCGGCGCCGGCGGCCAGTGCAGAGCGCTGGTCATAGCGTCGAAGATCTCTCGCGTAGCCCCCTCTGCAATCAGGCATTCCTCGCCCTGGCAGCGCAGAAAAACGCCACCATCAGGCGTGTTGAATGAGACAAAGTTCTGACGGCGGGAAACTGCGGTGCGCTTTTCGTCCTTCTTTTCGAGCAGATCGCGGTAGGCCCCGAAAAAGCGCGTGGCCGCGGGTTCATCCGCAAGCTTCAGACGGATCAACAGAAGCGTCTGCATGCCTGACTCGCGCTGATAAACCGCGTAGCGATCACCGCTCCAGGAAGGAGCAATCTTCTCCGCGCGCTCTTTGCCGAGAAACTGCTTGAGAATTTCATTGACTGAGAATTCACCCAAGACATTTTCGTCCAGCTTCTTCCAGCCGCGCGGAACGACCTTCGTGACCGGAGTGAGATCGACTCGAGCGGGCATCACCCCACGGAAGTAAAGATCCGGATGAAGAATTTGCTGTGTAGAGGCGGGCGGATTTTCAAACAGCCGGTGGAAATCGCGCCAGCCGTCCCACTCTTTGAGTGTACGCTGTACGAAAGCAGCCCCGGGAAGGTAGGGGAAGGTAATCTCGTCCTGGATGACCATGGGCGCTTGCGAAAGCTCGGGGCTGTCGTTCGTGTCTCCAATCAGCATTCCGGGATCGAAATCAGCGATATCCCGCGTGGTCTTCCCCATATTACGCAGCAAGTAGTCGTACATCGCGATCATGGCTGAGCCTTCCAGCACCGATTCCCGAGCCAACTGTGCGTCGTCATTGGCTTTAACTTCCTCTTCCCACTTCTCCACGTGGAAATATTGGTCCTGAAGTGCGTGCGTCAATTCATGCGCCATGATTACGCGTTGTTCAGCGGGTTGGGTCCAATCGGCGATGAAAAATTCGCGCTCTCTGGGATCGTAAAGTCCGGCAATCTGTTCGGTGAGCAAAGCGAGCAGCTTTTGATCGAGTGGATACGCTTTAGGTATAAGGCCCAGCGCTTCCAGCGCTTTCTGGTCCGCATACCGTTTGGTATCGTCTTTGCCTTCGCGCATCTGGCGGATCAGAAATTCCCGAATCTCGTCACGCGAGCGCACGCTTTTCTTCAGCGGTTCCTTGACCGGCAACGAAAGAATCTTGCTCATCACGGCAAGGACTTCGTCCGCGGCTTGCAGGAACTCCGCATCGGCCGTCCCGGAAGCCGGCGTCTGCTCTCTGTGCCCGCCCTGCTGTTGTCCCCAGCAAGGAAGCGCTGAAATGACGAGCGCGCACGCAGTCGCGATAAGTTTTTGAATGTTGTTCATAGACCAGGCCAGGTTAACGGGAGTGGGCCTTCTTTCGTGTGTGGAGATCGAGCAAAGCCACCGGACGCCATTCGTAGTATACCCTCTCGAACCCGCCGTTCGCCTGAATGCCGGAGCGCCGACGCCATTTTCCACCTAATTCGTGTGCATACACGCACTTAACAAGTTCGGCACCCACGCCGGAACAGTCGTAGAACGATCCTTCGACCACCCCTTATAATTACTGTCGCGTCTGTCTCAGTTTCTGGGGGGCCCGGAAGTGGGTAAAGCCCAAGTCCTTATCGTTGATGACGAAGAGGCGATACGCGAGGTCGTCTCCACGTTGCTGGAAAGCCAAGGATATCAGTGCGGTGCAGTGGGAAACGGCCGCCTGGCAGTCGAGCACCTGAAGCGAACCTCCGTTGACCTGGTGCTCAGTGACATGCTTATGCCGGAAATGGACGGCCTGCAACTTCTCTCCTGGCTGCGTTCCTATGATCCGGAAATCCCCATGATCATGGTCACCGCCATGCATGACGTGTCTACCGCACTCGATTCTATCCGTTGCGGTGCCTACGACTACATCCTGAAGCCATTCGAGAAAGACCAGCTTTTCCTGAGCGTACGGCGGGCGTTGGAGCATCGCCGCCTGCTACTCGAAAATCGCAATTACCAGCGGAACCTGGAGCAGTTAGTCGAGCAGCGCACAGGCGAGTTAAAAAAGGCCCTGAACGAGCTCGAGCAGTCCTACGACGCGACACTTGAGGCATTGGGCGGAGCGCTGGATTTGAAAGACTCTGAAACCGTGGGCCATTGCAAGCGCGTAACCGCTTACACCATGGCTATGGCGAAAGCGATGAACCTGCCCATCGAATCGCTTCCGCAAATTGCCCGCGCCGCCTTCTTGCATGACATCGGGAAAATGGCTATCCCGGACCGGATTCTTCAGAAACCGGGACCGCTCAACGACGAGGAGCGCGCGGTCATGCGCACTCACTGCGATATCGGATACAAAATGCTGCTTCGCATACCCTTTCTCACACAAGCGGCCGAAATCGTGCTCTCTCATCAGGAATTTTACGACGGCACTGGCTATCCAAGAAAGCTACGAGGCGAACAGATTCCACTGGGCGCCAGAATCTTCGCCGTGGCGGACGCTGTGGATGCCATGTTGTCCGACCGTCCCTACCGTAAAGCGCTAGGCGTCGATCATGCGCGCACGGAAGTGAAGCGTTGCAGCGGAACGCAGTTCGACCCGAAGGTGGTAGAGATATTTCTCTCCCTTCCGGAATCCATCTGGCTGGAATTACGCGAAAGCGCGCAGCAACAGTTCCGACTGGCTACTTCTGCCGTCCTCGTTTGAGTTGTCGTTTCCACCTTGCGCAAAGCCTCGCTGAAATGTAGTATTTTTCTCCTTGCTCGGAGGGTAATCCGCTCATGGCATTGGTTCCCATCAAAACGGCATCGGCGACCGGTTACTGCGACTGTATCCACGGCTGTTACGAATTGGCCAGCCTGCGCGATGAGGATACCGGCAAGGGGTATTGTCCGCGCTGCGCCAAAGAACACTTGGATCTCAATAAAGGCATTGGAATTCCGCAGCCGGCGCCTTCAAAAATCGCAGCGAGCAACGCTTCCCCTTCGGCGCACCCGTTGATTCCCGAGCCTGCCGATCCGCCGGGCCGTCTGCGCTGAACGCCACGTCATTGAAATTCAACCCGCAAGCTGATCCCAGGGCAGCTGCCAGCGCGGGTCCAACCGAAATTCCGATGGTCGACCTGCGGGCGCAATTTGCGGCCATCGAAAAAGAAGTGCGCCACGCCATCGATGAAGTCCTCAGAACCCAGACGTTTATCCTGGGACCGCAGCTCGAAGCGTTCGAACGAGAAATGGCCAGTTATGGCGGTAGCCGGCGCGCAATAGGCGTCGCGTCTGGGACGGATGCTTTGGCGCTTGCCCTGCGCGCCAGTGGAGTTGGGCTTGGTGACGAAGTAATTGTGCCTGCCTTCACATTTCTCGCCACTGCAGGCGCCGTAGTCGCGGCCGGAGCCCGCCCCATCTTCGCCGATAGTGAACCCGAAACACTGAATATCGATCCAGAGTCGGCGAAATCGCTTGTAACACGGCGGACCAAGGCCATCATCGCGGTGCACCTCTATGGCGGCGCCGCCGACATTCGATCATTGCTAGAGTTCACCGCGCATCAAGGCATCGCGCTCATCGAAGATAATGCGCAGTCACTCGGGGCAAGTTTGGACGGAAAGAAGCTGGGATCCTTCGGCACCTGCGCCGCGACGAGCTTCTACCCGAGCAAAAACCTGGGCGCATACGGCGATGCCGGCATGATCCTTACCGATAGCGAAGAGATCGCTCAGCGAATTGAACGACTTCGGAACCACGGCCAAACTGGCCGCTACGTTAGCGCGGAGCCAGGTTGGAACAGCCGGCTCGACGAGATCCAAGCGGCCGTCCTACGCGTGAAACTTCGTTCTCTCGAGAGTTGGATCGCTGCACGCCAGGCGCACGCTGCGCGGTATAACGAGCGGTTTGCTGAGGTTCACGGCATCAAGACGCCCGCCGCTATACCAAACTCAGTCCACAGCTATTATCTATATACCGTAAGAATCGCCAGCGAGGGCGCGAATCCCGCGAGCGGACGTGACCAGGTTGCGAAACATCTGGCCTCAAGAGGAATAGCGACTTCCATCTTCTATCCGCTCCCACTACATCTTCAGCCCGCTTATGCTTCGCTCGGCGGCAAAACCGGGCAATTGCCAGTGGCCGAACGCGCGGCCCACGAAGTGTTATCCGTGCCGATCTATCCGGAAATGACCACCGAGCAAATAGACCGCGTGGCAGATTCCGTAATCGAAGCGCTTTGAGGCGAGTTCCGGACCTAAGCGCGCCCTTCCAGGGGCTTGACGGTTGAAGAGGAAAGCCGCGGGCCGAAAATGCGATTCTGGATGGCGGGCGCGGGAGTCTTTGTCCGAGCGCGGCGGAAAACCAGGAAAAACACACCAAGAAACAGCAGTAGTGCGGGAATCAACAGAGTAATCATGGCGACCTGGAAGGCGTGCATGGCGGTGGGTCCGCTGGATGCAAGAGACGTGTAACACAACACGCATCCCTGCGCCCAAGCACCCGGCGCAAAGCCAAGCGCCGCAATTGCCATGCCAGCGGCTGATTTGTAAGAAACTTTCATCTTTTCACCATCCCTCGGCTGAAGCCGACAACCCCTCAGAACGTCTAGTGACCCAAACGCATCTGCATAAGCCGTGCGCCATCCGGCATGAAGAAAATAATGATCATGCAGATGCAGAATATCGTGGACGGAATCAACACCAGCGCCAGACTTATCTTCTCGTATTTCAAATGCATGAAATAGGAAACGATCAGCGCCGCCTTCACGACTGACAGCACAACGAGAAGGGCAAGCATCAGATCCGGGCGCAATCGCTCGTAGGCCAGAAAGACTTCGATAAACGTGATTACAGCCAGCCAGATCCACACCATCACGAAAAGCCGTGTGCTTCCGACGGCGTGGACTTCCGAACCGCTTTCGTGTGCGCTCATGCGCTCCTCGCTCCGAACCTAACCGCCAAGATTTACCGACATCAAGTAGATCATCGGGAACACAAACATCCACACCAAGTCGACGAAGTGCCAGTAAAGACCGCTCACTTCCACGTCATCGGAAGTGAATTTGCCTTTGCCATAACCAATGGCCATGACGATCAGGTAGATCACGCCGATTGTGACGTGCGTCATATGCAAGCCGGTGATTCCGAAAAACGTCGCGCCAAATAATGGCACGCCCTGCGGAGTGCTCCAGGGCGTATAGCCCTCATGGAAGAGATTGACCCATTCAGTCAAATGAAGCACTGTGAACGCGAGGCCGCCGAGCGCGGTCAGGAGCAGCCAGCGAACCGCCTTGGCCCGATCGTTGCGATGCGCCGCCGCCACTCCCAGCACCATCGTCAAGCTGCTGGCCAGAAGGACCAGCGTCATGGACGTGGATTTCGCAATGGCCGGGTAGATTTCGAAGGGGCGAGGCCAGTTTGGATTCGACAATCGGCTATAGCTATATGCCAGCAGCAGCGCCGAAAAGGTCAGCGTATCTGAAACTATGAAAAGCCACATTCCAAGCTTTTTCGAATTAATGGCAAAAGGCCGGACTCCGCCAGACCAGGGAGAGCTGACCGGGACACCCACTGCCGTCTTCATTTCAGCCACGATTCACCGTCCGAGATAGAGAAGCGCGAATAAAAATACCCAAAGACCATCCATGCAATGCCAATAAATTGACGTCACATCTGTAGCGGTCGCCTGCGAAATTCGGGCTCGCTGCCAATTCCGGCGGGATACATATAGCAAGGCCAGAATTCCGCCTAGAAGATGCAAGCCATGCGCCGCCGTCAAAACATAAAAGAAGCTGCTGCTCGGATTGGTGACGAGAAACACGCCCTCATGGGCAAGCTGCCTCCAAGCAATCAATTGACCCGCTAAGAACAGAACTCCCAGACCGGTGGTTATACTCCACCATCTCTTGAAAGCGGCCCTCTGATGTCCGCGAAGTTGGCGGCGGGCTATCTGAATCGTCAAGCTGCTGGCCAGAAGAATCAGGGTATTCAGCCAAAGAATGCGCGGGAAATTGAACGCCACCCAATCATTCGCCAAACCTTTGCGCACGAGAAAAGAACTCGTCAGCGCCATAAAAAACATGACGATGCCGGCCAGCGCGAGCTGAACGACCGTGAAGTAAGCGCGCTGCGGCGTACCTCGCGATTCACCGCCAGAACCGTCGCCGTCATCGTCGCCGCCGGCGGGAACGTCTGTGCCTCCGCCGCGACCGGCGTCAATTATCTCGATCTCATCCGTGATTGTGCCCGGCATAACCGTACTCCGTTAGTGTGCCTTGCCCACTCTTTCCGGCGCCAGATATTGCGGAATGTAGTCTTCCGTCGCGCCAGGAACGCTGAATTCATATGGCCCGCGATAGACCACCGGGACGTGGCCGGCAAAATTATCAAACGGGGGCGGTGAAGGAATACTCCATTCGAGCGTCGTGGCGTTCCAGGGATTCTCGGTCGCTTTTTGCCCCGCCTTCATACTGTAGAAAAAGTTAAAAAGAAAGATCAATTGGGCAGTGATGGTAATCATCGCGGCGATGGTTATGAAGTAGTGCACGGGGTGCAGCGGCGCCAGGAAGTTGACGCCGGTGGTGTCTGCATAGCGGCGCGGATGGCCTGCAAGTCCCAGGAAATGCATGGGCATGAAAATACTGTAGACCCCGATGAACGTGAGCCAGAAGTGAGCCTTGCCTATCGGCTCGTTCAGCATGCGGCCAAACATCTTGGGGAACCAGAAATAGGTTGCCGCAAAGATTCCGAAAATCGCGGCCACTCCCATGATCAAGTGGAAGTGCGCCACTACGAAATAGGTGTCATGCAGGTAGAGGTCGATGGACGGCTGCGCCAGGAATAGTCCCGAAAGCCCTCCGGTGACGAATAGCGACACAAATCCCAGGCCAAACATCATGGCCGTGGTGAACTGAATTCTGCCTCCCCACAACGTACCCAGCCAGTTGAAAGTCTTGATCGCCGATGGCACGCCGATGGTCATGGTCAGCAGCGAAAACGCGAATGCCGAATAAGGGCTCATTCCGCTGATAAACATATGGTGTCCCCAAACGCAGAAGCCCAGAAAGCCAATGGCTCCGAGCGCGCCCACCATGGCCTTGTAACCAAACACGGGCTTACGTGAGAACGTGGAAAGGACGTGCGAGGCCACACCCATCCCCGGAAGGATGGCGATGTAAACCTCGGGGTGCCCGAAGAACCAGAATAAGTGCTGCCATAGCAGCGGTGAACCACCTGTGTGCGAAACGATGGGCGTATCGGTCACGACGAGCCCGCCCGGAATGAAGAAGCTGGTTCCAGCCACCCGGTCGAGTAAGAGCAGCAAGCACGCAGCGAGCAGTACGCCGAACGCAAGCAGTCCGAGTATCGCCGTTACGAGCCAAGACCATACCGTGAGCGGCATGCGCCCCAAGGTCATGCCCTTGGCCCGTAAATCAACGGTCGTCGTGATGAAGTTCAGTGCGCCCAGCAGCGATCCGATACAGAAGATCGCCACGCCGATGATCCACAAGTTTTGGCCTGCACCTTGGCCGGGACCCGCAATCTCACCTAAGGCGCTCAGTGGCGGATACGCCGTCCAGCCCGAAATCGGCGCGCCGCCCGTTACGAAAAATGCCGAAACGAGCACCACCAAAGACACAAACGTAGTCCAAAAGGACAGCATGTTCAGGACCGGAAACGCCATGTCTTCCGCGCCAATCTGAATTGGCAACATATAGTTTCCGAAGCCGGATTGCGGCGCGGTGGTCAGCACCATAAACACCATGATGGATCCGTGCATGGTTACCAAAGCCAAATATTGCTCCGGAGTCATCTGGCCGCCCGGCGTGAATGGCATCTTGGCGTTGGGCCACACCAGGTGAATGCGCATCAGCATCGACAGCGCCATCCCCACAAACACCGAGAAAAGCGCCAGGAAATAGTACTGAATACCAATGACTTTATGATCGAGGCTGAAAATATATTTGCGTATAAAACCACTCGGCGGGTGGTGATGGCCGCCGCTCTCGTGCGTCACCATCGAGTCGCTCCTGGAACCTTTCGGCTCCTCTTCCAACTGCTTATCACTGTTGTTGCAAAGCTGTTTCCTGATCGCGCATCCACTTGTCGAATTCGTCCTGCGAAACCACATTCACGAAACTACGCATCCGGTAGTGCCCCAGTCCGCAGAGCTCGGCGCAGGCGAGTTCGTATTCCCCAGGAACCGTGGCGTTAAAATGCATGTGAATGGTCATCCCCGGCACCGCATCCTGTTTCAGGCGCAGCTCCCGGACATAAAAGCTGTGGGTGACGTCCTGCGTTCGGATAATGAGCTCGACTTCGTGACCCATCGGAACGTACGCGACGGGCGATACGACGTCATCCTTCGAAGCAGGATCACGAGGGTCCAATCCCAATGGATTTCCGGTGGAGGCGCTGACCAACTCCGGCTTCGTCCCGCCAAATTTGCCGTCTGGCCCGGCATAGCGGAAATTCCACGCAAATTGCTGTCCGGTCACCTCCAACTGCAAAGCACCGGGGGCGGCGCCTTGAAAGTGCGCTTCGGCCCAGGCGTGTTCGCCGTATAGGCCCAGACCGACAAACATAATCACGGTGGCAAGTGTCCAGATGAACTCCATCGCGGAATTTCCTTCGAAGAAGCTGACCTTCTGCCCGTGGTCCCTCGACCGAAATATGACTAGAGCGAGCCCCAGCTGTGCGAGGACAAATACAATGCCGGTAATAATGAGGGTGCGATGGAACTGCGCGTCAATCTGGTTACCAAACTCGCTGATTGCGGGTGGAAACCACCAAATTTTAGCCAGGAAGAGGTAAACGGTAACAATAGTGAAAATCACGATGAAAGCAGCCAACGAGAATGCAACTGCAGCCGAGCCTTGTTCTCCTCTTTTTCTCTTCATCTTCCTCCACTCCGGGCGATTCGCCGCGGTACCCCCCCGAGTTCCGCTCCCACTCGATGCCTGCGGCACTCCTTGGCGCCAGTTCCGCCCCACACCAAGGCGCAAAGAGAAGAGACATCATATACATCCGTTCCGGATTTTCAAGCTCTTCGGCGCCTCTTTTTGGACAAACTATTTGGTTGGACAAACTATTTGGCCGGCATCCCGGAGCGGCGTTCATTTATCCTATGCGCTCCCGCCTAACCTGCTGAACGAGATGAATCATGGGATGCGGCAGTTCCTCGTGTGCGTGGAACTTACCGGAGGCAAATCCTGACAATTTCATGCTGCACGCCCTTGTAAAAATAAGTTGCGAGTATATGATCTGGTGTGTGAATGTTGCGTATTTGCAACTTTCCCCGGACATACGGGTGGGCCTAGTCGGAGGGATTCCAAATGGCAGCCAGAATCCTAGTCGCGGATGACCATGAAGTTGTGCGTCAAGGCGTACGTGCGATCCTGCAGGCACGTCCTGACTGGGAAATCTGCGGCGAGGCAGTCGACGGCCGCAAAGCGATACGCCTGACAAAACAATTGCAGCCCGACGTGGTCGTCATGGACATTACGATGCCGCACATGAGCGGACTCGAAGCGTCTCAGGAAATTGCCAAGCTTCAACTGTCATCCCGTGTCTTGATTTTTACCATGCATGAATCGAAGAGCCTGGCCCCTTCGGTTCAAAGGGCAGGCGCCCAAGGCTTCGTAGTCAAATCGCGAGCGGCTCAGGACCTTATCGATGCTATAGACCGCCTGCTGGTAGGCGGGACATTCTTCGACAATCCCTCGCTTTCAGGCGCCAGAGGGGAAGACAAGCCAGGTCGAGACATTCTCCTTCGGCAGGCCCTCAGTTGGGCCTGGTAGCGTAACGTCCCACTGAAACCCTCCGCAACATAGCTAACGGGAAGCTTGGGTCCTCAATTTACGAATCTAGGGCAAAGCCCGGATATGAATATTCTTTGGTGAAGATATAGAGTTCCCCCGCATGTCGTGTAGATTGCTATTGGTGGACGATCACGAAATCGTCAGGAAAAACCTGCGCGAGATTATCGAATTCAAAACCGATTGTGAGATCGTTGGCGAGGCGGTCGATGGACTTCAGGCGGTGGTGCTTGCTAAGAAGTTCACCCCGGATATTGCAGTTGTGGATATCAGCATGCCGGGACTTGACGGATTGGACGCCGCTCGACAGATCCTCCAGGAAAGCCCCCAAACCAAGATACTGATCCTGACGATGCACGACGCAGGTCCGATACTCGCCAAAATCCAACAAACCGGCGTTCACGGGTATTTGCTGAAATCGGAGGCGCCGAAAGGCTTACCGTTAGCAATCGACTCATTACTGCACAATCATTGCTTCTTCGGCCCCCCATAGCTCGACCACAAGGAAGACGAGTCGGGCTCGCTCAGACGGCGATCGGTCTCCGAGCACGCCGTCCCGATCCTCGCCTCACCTTCACGGGCACAGTGAGCAGCTGCTGCATGCTCGAAGGTTGCGCGCCTTTTTCCTCAATCTCGGATTCTTTCAGCGCGTGGGCGATTATTCCCAGCAAATCGTCCCGCGAGAAGGGCTTCTGGACGTATAAAGATCCCTCTGCAGAGGTGCTATCCTTTGCTCCGTAATCTTGATAGCCAGACATGTATACAGTCTTCATCCCGGGATAAAAGCGCGTGAGGAGCGCAGCCAGATCGGGTCCCCTCATTTGCGCCATAACCACGTCCGCCAACAGCAAATGAATCCGTTTGCCCCAACGTTTGGCTGTTTCGAGCGCCTCTCCACCGCCTTTGGCCGAAAGCACTGTATAGCCCGCTGCCTTGAGAAAGCGGGAAGCCAAGTCTCGAACTGCGTCTTCATCTTCGGCAATGAGGATGGTCTCGCCTCGGCTCGCCGCGAGTGCAATTTTTGTTGGCGTGGTAAGCGTCTCTTCGGCGCCGGTCGCCTGGGGCAAATAAACCTCGAACCGGGTTCCCTTCCCTGGCTCGGATTCAACCCAGACCCATCCGCCACTCTGCTTGATAACGCCGTATACGGTTGCCAATCCCAAACCCGTGCCTTTACCTAGTTCCTTTGTAGTGAAGAAGGGCTCGAAGATGCGCGCCTTTATCTGATTGTCCATACCGCAGCCCGTGTCCGTCACGGCCAGCATCACGTAGGAGCCCAGGGGCACGACAGGACGATTTCTGGCGACGTTCTCATCCACAGTAACGTTGTGGGTCTCGATTGTAAGCGTCCCGCCATTTGGCATCGCATCGACAGCGTTTACCGCGAAATTCAGGATGACCTGTTCGAGTTGTCCCGGATCCGCCTTGACTCTGCTGAGCGACTCGCCCGGCCGGAAGCTAAAAAGAATATCCGCGCGAATCAGCCGGCTAAGCATCTTGGCCATATCGGAGATCAGCGCGTTCAGGTCCAGCACCTTCGGCTGCAAGACCTGCATGCGACAGAAGGCCAGCAATTGACGCGTCAGGGACGCGGCGCGATCGGCAGCCTGTTCGATCTGACGGCTACTAGAGTGGAGCGTCTCGTCGGGCTGCAACTGCTCGAGCATAAGAGCAGTATGTCCTTTGATCACTGTTAGCAAATTATTGAAGTCATGGGCCACGCCGCCGGCCAGCCTCCCGATCGCCTCCATCTTTTGTGACTGGCGTAAATGGTCTTCGAGCTTCTGCCGTTGAATCTCGTTCGTCTTTAGAGTTGAGCGCATACGGCCAAAGGCGCGCGTCAGTTGCGCCACTTCATCGCTCCCACGAGCGTTCAATCGATATTCGAAGTCGCCTTTTTCGAGCGCTCCCACGCCACCTACCAGACTGCCAAGGGGACGCGTGAACCTGTCACAAATCGCAAACACGAGCGCGCCGCCGGAGAAAACGGCGACCAGGCCAAGACCCAAAAGCAGCCGGTTCAAGTGCGCCAGCGAAGCCATGGCCTCATGATCGGATTTCAATACGATCAGGCTCACTGCCGGTTTAACGTTCGGAGTTAGAGTTTTCAGGCTGCCCCAGTATCGTTCGCCGGCGATTTGCACTTGCTCCGGCGCCGCTTGATCGCGAAGCTGATTCGCGAGTTCCGCCTGCCTGAGAGCAGGAATGGTGCTCACCACGATATCGTCGCCATACCGCAAGACTAATTGCGCCGAAGAGATCCTCCCAAGATCACGCAACTCTTGTGCGTCAATTCCGCGCCCAGCAATGACCATTCCGGAGGGAGCCTTGTTCGCGGGAGGATCGCTATAGAAAGGTTGGATGGCTATTTGATAGAGCTGCATGCCACTGTACCACCATCCGGCGAGGTCGCCGGCCTTGCGAGAGCGCCGCAACATCGCTTCGGCAGTGGGAATTGGGAACTCCCCCGCGGTCGTATGCATCGCGAGGATCCGCCCATTCTGGTCGGTCAGCGCGAGGAGATCACGGCCAGGAGACTGCCAAGGGTCTTCACCGGCATCGTTGATCGTGGTTACGTCGCCATTCCGCATAGATGCAACCGTTGCCAGAAGGTCCGCCTTGTGGCTGAGCGCGATCTGGCGCTCTTGCTGCATCACCTGGAAGGTCAGAATGACATTTCGGGCTTCATCCTCCACCTGGCGCTCAAGTTGGATCTCCGCGTTATGACGCAGAACAAGTAACGTCGCGCAGGTGAGCGCTGCGATCACCAGGACAAGCGAAGACAGTAGTTTAGTACGGAGCTTCAGAATGCCGGCCTTTCCGGGCTGGGAGCGCCGCAGATTAGCGAACGACCGACTCAAGGAACAGCCTGTTTGATTTTGCGTACCGGACTATAGCAACTTCATCTAGCCCGTACAATGGAACCTGCGTACTTGATTGTGCTCAGTGAGTACTAGTATTAGTAGTGGCGATTAACATGCCTGCCTTTCATAAGATACAAGCCGATGGCAGTCCTGACAGTCTAAATTTTCTTGTGAATCCTCCATACAAGGATCGAGACAACAATCCAAACCAATAAGGCGGCACTTAGCACTTCCCAGGCGGGACGAGACAACAGCATTCTGTACACAGTTAAAGCGAATCCGAGCAATCCTAGAGAGCCCATTGCAGCGCCCGCAGCGTCCACTCCAGCCACCTCCCGGCTGCGCATAACGCCATTTACCCCAGCTCGCCGCCTTTTCTCGAGCTCGTGCTGCTCAATCAAGGTAGCGCTTGCTGGAAAGATGGCGGGAAATGCCAGAAAGAGCCCGCCAATTCCAGGCCCAAACTTTGTGCCGACGATCCCTACGAGCGCGGTGATTGTACCGCCAACCACAAAGCGCACTATGTACTGCTGCCAGGTTGTTTGGCGAACCCCGGAAAGATCTATTTCGATCGTGGTCATGTCTTCGCCAACCAGATGAACCAAAGACCGAAGGCCGCAACAGCCCATACAACGATGGAAACACCGCTCGCTACTAAAGCCCGAACTTTGTGCCGCATCGTTAGCCAACTCGCGCAGCAGGCGTAAAGAAAAAATGCCGCGGCACCGGCAATCATGGAACGTGCCTCAATTGCTGCATATACCGGGCCCTGTCGGAAAATCGCCAAGCCCAGAGTGGCCAGAGCAATCGAGGGAGCGGCTCCGAATAATCCGGCAAAACTTTTGGGCTTGAATAGATCGCCGATCAGAGCAAATGCGGAGACGAGAGTCCCCCCGATTAGGAAGCGAAAAAGGAGTTCCTTCCACATTTTAAAACGTACCGCTTCGAACAGTTGGCATGCCGACCCTGCAAAGTAACCTAAAAGAAATTATTCTTTTACCGCTGTCTGGGACACAGTTGCATACACAAATCAGATGTGGGAGTCGCTAAGCGGGGCGGGTGTCAACTAGATGTATTCGCAACACTGTCGCGCCAAGTCTTTGCCCACGATGCGAAGGAGACATAAAAACGAAGGAGGGGAGTTTGACTCCCCTCCTTCGTCCCTGTCATTGCGCCGAGGAACAAACTTTATCCGATCGGGGTGCTGCTTGCGTTCGCACCCGAACCAGAGGTGTTCACGCGGATCACGCCGGACTGATCGGTGAAATACATGTTTTGTCCGGTGGTGGCCGCAGTGATGGGTGTAGCCGTTATCGTGTAAGACTGGTTGCTCGCCCCCGCACCGAAGGCAAACACGTAGCCGCTCTTGGTGCCGGCCGCCAGCACGGAGTCAATCAAGTCTGCTGACGTGGAGCTGGCCGTACCGCCCGATCCGACCGGGCCCAAATTACTGAGCGCCGCCGGGAAAGAGCCGTAGCTGGTGGAGAACGCGATGCACGCAGTATTCAACGTACGCAGCGAACCCACTGCCGAAGCCTGGTTGGCGGCGATCTTCGACCGCAACAGGTTCGGGATGGCGATGGCGGCGATAATCAGAATGATCGCTACCACGATCAAAAGCTCAATTAACGAGAAACCTTTTTGTCTGTTACGCATGGGATCCTTTCCTCCGAAAAGGCGCCTGGATTGTTGGTCGCCTTGCCTTGATGCCCACTTAAATGCAAGGCAGCCGCCATGCGAGGCACGACATCGTAATTGTTGCGACACAGCTTCTGAAAGCCATTAGAAATTAATGGGTTAAGCGCACGCCTATGCTGAGGCTTGCGTAATTACCGAAGTTTTCTCAAGCCCAGAAGTGACATATTACGGCGGTGAAAACCCGCCAACGGTGACAAAAAATGTCACTCTACACACTCAGAATTTCCGTAAGCATTCTATCCATAAGGGAATAACCAGAATAACCATAGGATACTCATGCCGTAATCAGGGTGCCCATGCTAATAAGCTAACGCGTATGCTCCTAGCGCCACCTCGTTTGCAAATCCTTAAATCCGCAGCGAAACTGACTGAAGGTCTAACGGCATCCGACGGATGAAACAGTTGATCGTAAATGCTGATGACTTCGGTCTGACCGAAGACGTCAATCGCGGGATTATCGTCACGCATCGCGACGGCATTTTGACGAGCACGTCTCTACTTGCGAACGGTTCGGCGTTTCAACAGGCTGTTAGCTCCAGCCGGAAACTTGTTCAACTTTCGGTCGGCGTACACCTCAATCTCAGTCAGGGAAATCCCGTCTCGCCCGCTAATCGCATTCCCAGTCTCGTGAATAAGCAAGGAGAGCTGCACCTCGGCCCCTTAAACCTCTGGATGAGAATTCTAACAAAGCGACTAAGCCTGGAGCATATTCACACCGAATGTCGGGCCCAAGTCCTGAAAGTGCTTGAGGCGGGCGTCGCACCAACCCACCTAGATGGCCACTTGCACGTTCATCTTCTACCGCAGCTTTCCCCTGTTTTGATTCGGCTTGCTCGCGAATTTGGCATCCGCCACGTCCGATGTCCAACCGAAGATCTCGCAATTACGTTACCTCTGATTTGGAGGATTAAGGGCAATAGTCTCGCGGCGCTCAAGAGATCCGCTGTTGCTTACGGCGTGAGCTCGTTCGCGGAGCGCTTAAGGGAGTATTTGCTCGCGGCCGGGATCACTTGTCCGAACGCCTTTTTCGGCCTCGCTCATACCGGATTTCTAGACACGAATGCACTGAAGGCCCTTATAGCTAAGGTACCGGACGGCACTACTGAGCTGGTGTGCCATCCGGGATACGACAGCTCGGAGCTGAAATCTTTCGGAGGCAACCTCACCCGTGAACGCGAAGTTGAATTGCTTGCTTTCACTGCACCGGAGGTAAAGGACCTTATCAGGAATATGGGAATTCGGTTAGTTAACTTCAGAGATTGGGAACGCGGCAAGACGACTGGACCGCTATAGCATGCCGCTCAAAGCGTTAATTCTGATGAGGTAAATCTCGCGCCAGGGCCGGGTTTTCAGAAGCATCAGGAGCCGCGCTTTCCGCGTTTCGGGCCTTCATCTTCTGCGGCGCCCGCCCGGCTGTAAGCCGTATCCGCAGGAGGTCCATCAACATGCGTGGCGACTGCATCAGGATTGCGTAACGAGTCGGCCGCCGCTCCACTACCTCAAAATCGACCTCTTGAATGGCCAGTCCGTTTCTCCAGGCGGCGAAGAGAAATTCAACATCGAACGAAAATCCGTCCAAGCGGAGTCCGTCGACCACCGGCAAAAGCGGCTCACGGACAAAAGCCTTGAAACCGCATTGTGTATCTCGTAGCGGCAAGTTCAGAATTACACGCACGAGCGCTCTGTAAACAATGCTGGCCAGGAAACGCGAACGGCTGGGAGTAGAGTGCAGCGGAGCGGGCCGACGAGAAGCAACGGCAACTGTGGCGCCATCGCGCAGCGCCTGGAGCAATCTTAGAATATCCTCCGGACGTCCCGGCAAGTCCGCATCAGTTACGAATACAAACTTCCCGTGACTCGCCATTATTCCTCGCCGAATGCTGGCACCTTTTCCTAAATTCACTGCGTTGCGCAAAACACGCAGGCATTCAAAGCTGCGCTGCCATTCCCCAACAATAACGGAGGTGGTATCCGTCGAGCCGTCATCGACGACGATAACTTCCGCCGCAAAAGCTTGATCGTTCAAAAACGAACGAAGGCATTCCAGCGCTACCGGCAGTATCCTCGCCTCGTTATAGGCTGGAATCACTATGGATAAGTAAGGATTCATGTCCTCTTGGCAAAGCAAAGTTCCTGCTTAGATCTCTATCCCCGAGCCCATCATACAGCTTAGCTCAACTTGCAATTTCAGGCCTTCGCGAAATCACAAAAACCTGCTGTGCGCTGAGGGGCGGAAACGAAACCTCTTACGAATTTGCAGCACAGTAGTACGTTCGTACCATCACTCATTCGCGGACCGAGCGCAACTATATTTGAGCGCGCGTGTTTTTTGGGGTGACTGGGCGAAAGATCCTGGCGCCCTCAGTGGTTCGGCTCTAACCACAGGACCATTACACAAAAAACGAAACGGGAGCCTTGCGAACTGCCGCAGGCTCCGCAAGGAGAATTCAATGAATTCGAGGGCTACTCGTGTGCTCATAGGTTTGATAGCAGCGATTCCGTTGCTGTTATGGGGCTGCGGCAGCAATTCAAGCTCCTCCAATAACCCGGGAACCCAGAACGGCCAGATCTCCATGATGGTCAGTGATGATCCCGTGAACGATTGGGCTGAAATCGGCGTGAAAGTCCTGACCATTTCGCTGACGCCCCAAGGTGGCGGAACGCCTGTCGTTGTGTATACCGCTCCTACTCCCGTCAACATGGTGAATCTGATCGAACTAGACCAGCTCGCTGATATTCTGGACAGCGTCAGCGTGCCAGCCGGCAGCTACACGGGCGCTACTTTCACGCTCGGTGCAAATCCAGGAGATGTCGCCCTCACGGCTTCGTCTAATCCTGATCCCGGATTTGCCGGCACACCTGGAGAGATCGTTCCTTCGACCCAGATTCAAATCCTCGGAGCAACGGGCGGCGCGGGCAATCTCACTGTGCCATTGAATGTGACCTTCGTTTCTCCCGTGACCGTAGCGGCGGGACAGAGCGGAGGTATCGATTTCGAGTTTAATCTCTCCCATCCCGCTTTCATCGTGGCGCACGCGCCGCTCGGCGGAGGACAGACACTATGGGCTGTGAATTTCAAGCCAGCACTACGCCATCACCCTATCTTCGATATTACGCGGCTTGTCCTGCGCCAGCTGTATGGCAGCTTCGTGTCTGTCTCTTCCGACAACAGCTCGATAACAGTTAATCGGGTGTTCCCGGAAGAGCCGCCAGTCAATCCCGAACAGGCAATTCCAACGTCAAGAAATCTCACAATTCTCGCCGATAAAGCGAATGGAACTCTCTTCTACGATATGGATGCCCACACGCACAGCAGAATTACGGACTTCAGCTCTGTGGCGAGCGGTCTCTCCAACAAGTTCCTGCGCATAACGGCGCGCTTTCAGGTGGACGGCAGCCTGGTCGCCGTGCGCATTTGGGTCAGCAGCTCTTTCAATACGGTCTGGCTGAGCCCCGAAGGCCACGTCCGGCACGTATTGAGTTCCAGCCTGATAGTAGACAATGAGGACGGCGTGCCCGTTACGGTCGACGTAAACGGAAATACGCAGTTCTTCGTCCGCACGCCCGCAAATCCCGGATCGGATGCCAATCCCATCTGCACAGGGACCCCTTGTTTGAGCGATCTAGTGCGCGGATTCAAAGTTCACGTAACCGCCGCCGATCCTTTGCAAGTTCCACTTGTTGCGGACACCGTCGATATCGAGATTGCGCGCTTCGACGGCACGATCTCTTCACCCAACACGACCAGCTTCGTCTACACACGCAACTTCATGGATTCCACGGATAACTACGCGAAGACGATGTTCTACATCTCCAATTCAACTGCCAATGGCAACGACCCAAAGACCGGTGCGGCGATCACGGGTTTTAAGTGGTGGTACTTCGCTTTCCCGACAATTGTGGATAGTAACGTGACGAGCTCCAATTCCATCGGCGACTTTGTGTCCGTAATCGGCGGCTCGGCCAACTTCGGGGGCAGCGTAGGTGCGGTGCCCGTCGCCGGTGCGAGCTATGCGACGTGGAACGTCTCAGCTGCCTCTTGGACCGTGCCGTGGACCGTTCTCGCCCCCGCGCCACTTCCCGTGGCTAAGGTTGCCACGGGCTGGGTCCAAAATGGCACTAACGATAGCTTTAACGTCACGGTCACCGGCGGCACCAACCAGGTTACCGTCGACGCGAGCGCCGTTCCAGGCTCTGCCACGCTCGTCTACCAGGTCGACCGCAACGATGGAATCATAACGATCAGTCCGGTGGACCTGACCACGTCGGCGGGACAGAACACCGTCCAGTCAAATCTAACTTTGGGCACGCCAGTGAAGGTCTTTGGTGTGCCTCAGATAAACGGCAGCATCAAAGCATACGTATTCTTCTACTTCACCGGAACTGCGCCGACATCGTAGAAAACCGCAATCCGCCCACTCGGGGTTTACGGAGTCGGGCGGAGTGCACCGGACTTCAGAACCGGAGATCGTCGGAGAACGGGCCGCAGAGCATCACGTCGGATGCCTGCGGCCCGATTCACTTTCCCGGCAATAATTTCGGACAATTCCCGCGGCTCGCAGATGCGGACAGAAGTGGGGTGACGTAACTTCTTCTGTGTAAAAAAGAGAGAGGGTGTAGGTTTTGTTGTGTCGAGCAACAAAATCTCCCGTAAAGGAGCCTACACCCTGATGCGACATGACTATAGCACGGAGCAGTTCTGGGCGTTTCGTGAGGAAGCACGTGAGAGTTTCTGGGGCCAAGTGCGCTGGCGTACCCAGCATGCCCTGCAGCAGTTGCTGGAAGCCGATTCCGAGCAGCAGATGGCCGAATATTTGGGCTTGGCGCGGTACGAGCGCAGCGAAGCAGGGGAAGAACGGGTGGACAGCCGCAATGGCTTCTATGAGCGGGACTACGTGACGCCGTTGGGAGCCATCCGGGTGCGGGTGCGGCGCACGCGCAAGCGCTCTTTTTTGCCGCGAGGACTGCAAACGCTGGAGCGGCGGGCTCCGGAAGTGGCCGAACTGATCCGCCAAGCCTTTCTGCAGGGGATCTCCACCCGTGCGGTGGGGCGGGTGGTAGCGCTGGTGACCGACGAGCCGGTCAGCGCGCAAACGGTATCGCGGCTGACCCGAGTGCTGGACCAAGAGGTAGAGAAATTCCATCATGCTGCGCTGCAGGATGACTGGGTCTACCTGCTGCTAGACGGGGTTTGGCTGAAGGTGCGGCGAGCGTTTGGGCCACAGCGGGTGCTGCTGTTGGTGGCCTACGGCGTGCGTGGCGATGGCTCGCGTCAACTGCTGGCGTTCTCTCGCGCGCGGGGGGAAAGCCAGGCAGCTTGGGAAGCCTTTCTTTGGGACCTGCACGAACGCGGGCTGGCCGGCGGTCAGTTGCAGATGGTGATCAGCGATGGCTGTGCGGGTCTGGCCGCGGCGATCGAAACCATCTATCCCCGCGCGCGCCATCAACGCTGCTGGGTACACAAGATGCGCAATCTGCGCGATGGCGTGCGGCGGCGCGATCAGGACTGCGTGAAGCGTGACGCCCAGCGCATCTATCTGGCCCGGAACGCCGCTCAGGCACGCCGCGCCTTCCAGCGCTTTCGTTTTCACTGGCAAGCGCAGTATCCCGGATTGGTGCGGCGGCTGGAGCGCGATCTGCCGGAGCTGCTCACGTTCTTCGATTTCCGGCAGCCGCTGTGGCGCAAACTGCGCACCACCAATGCTATCGAACGCTGCTTCGTGGAAGTGCGCCGCCGCACCCGGCCTATGGTGGTGTTCGTCAACGTGGCCAGTGTGGAGAGAATCATCTATGCGATTTTTCAGCGGTTCAATCAGCAGTGGCAAAACCGCACCCTTTCCCTTTTTACACAAGCAGCTTGACGTCACCCAGAAGTGGTACCATCGCGCTAAACTATGGCCAAGCGTTGCCTCTATCTCCTGGCTTTATCTGCGTGCCTTCTAGCCTTTCTGCGTCGCGCACCAGCGCAAACAAAAGCTAGCCCCTCGCCAATAGTGCTGCATGCCGCGCGCCTTTTGGATATCGAGACGGGCCGGATATCGATGCCCGGCGAAGTATTGGTGCAAGGCGAACGAATTGCCGAGGCCGGTTCTGCGGTTACCCATCCGGCTGGCGCACAGGTTCTCGACTTAGGCGACACGACGTTGTTGCCGGGCCTGATCGATGCACACGTGCACTTATTTTTGCATCCGGGCGCGGAGGATTTGCAGACGATTCAGGAGCCGGTGCCGCAGCGAACCATCGTGGCTACGCTTGCGGCGCGTGACGATCTCATGGCCGGCTTCACGGCAGAACGCGATATGGGCACCGAAGGCGCGGGCTCGGCATCTACCGCGGTACGCAATGCTATCGACAAGGGGTTTATTCCCGGCCCTCGGCTGCGCGTCAGCGGCAACGCGGTTGACATCCTCGGCGGCCACGAAGACGCCCTCGGCTACAATCCCGAACAGCGCGTTCTTCCGAACGCTACCTACGCGAATAATCCCACCGAACTGGTGGCCGTGATTCGCGGACAGATCAAGGAAGGCGCCGATTTCATCAAAATCTACGAAACCGGCGAAGATTCCTTTCGCAATGGCCAATTCTCCACGCCATATCAGTACACAGAAGCCGAACTCAGCGCCGCCGTCGGAGAAGCTGCGCGTCTCGGCAAGCGAGTTGCCGTCCACGCCACTGGCGACCCAGGCGCGCTTTTCGCCGTTCGGGCCGGGGTGCCTTCCGTAGATCATGCCTATCAGCTCAGCGACGAGACCATGAGGCTGATGCACGAAAAGCAAATCCCCGCTGTGCCGACTTTCGCGATTGCAGAATATTTCGCCGAGCACGCCTCTTCGCCCGAAGAAGCCACGTGGGGCCAAATGCTCGAATTTCATGCGCAGCAGTTTCGTAAGCAACTCGCCGCAGGTGTGCCCATGGCCATCGGCTCCGACGTCGGCCCATTTCCCCATGGCACGCAGGCGCGCGAGTTTGTGCTGATGGTCAAGTACGGGATGATGCCGCTCGCCACCCTGCAAGCCGATATGATAAATGGCGCCAAATTGCTCGGATGGCAGGGGCAGATCGGCGCCTTGAAGCCAGGCTACTTTGCGGATATCGTCGCTGTCCCCGGGAATCCCTTACAGGACATCAGCGTGGTCCAGAAAGTTGCTTTCGTGATGAAAAGCGGAATGGTTTACCGAAAATAACCAATCAACTCCAACCCCATTCAGTTGATAGGCCCAAAGTTGCAACAGCTACTCTTTGTGTTCTCGCAATAATCGCGCGAGTTTTTCAGCCTGCGCATACGTAAGCTTGAACATAATCTCCACCTTGCCGTCGCTGAAGACGCCGACATCGGGTGAATAGCTTGCCGGGAATTGGCGTCGCAGGCTCTCGCGCTCGTCAAGAATGGCTTCTCGTTCCGCGTCTTGCTTGTCTATAACTCCCTTGCGTTTTTTCATGATTGCTTCACCGATTTTCACCGACCCTTTTGAAATCGCTGAGATTATATCGTTCGCTGAGCATATCTCTTCAACCTCGCGGCAGTTCGCGGCAAGCTCCAACTCGATCCGTAAAGACCATGCGTTCGCCCCATCTTCGTCAACTCGATTCAGCATTCGCATGCGCCTCGAGCCATTAGAACAATCACATTTGATATGAGACGACTTACCATCCGCCAGCAATAGGTCATCTATGAATCTGTTGGGCGCGCGAAGAGTAGCATTGATGCAGCCGGATCTGCTCGGACAAGAGGAGGTAAGAAATGCTGTCTAATGGTTTCCTGGAATCGCTTTCCCAGTTTTCCTCGCCATTGCTTACGGCATACGTGCGAACCACTCCTGAGGAAGCATCTTTACAGGGCACTGAGCCCAGATACCTGCATTTTGTGAAAGAGCAGGGCAAATCTGTGGCCCAGGACCTCCCCTCCGACGAGCAGGTGCTCTTTTCGAAAGAGTTGGAGAGGGTCACGGAGTTCCTTTCACAGCCAAAATCGCATGGAAGCCTGGTTATTTTTGCCGGCCCTTCCGTTTGGCAAGTTGTGCCCTTGCAGGTGGAAGTAAAAGACGAACTTTCTTGGGGAAAGCCATCACTCGCCCAATTAGTCTGGCTTGCCGGCGAGCATAAACGGTATGGCATCGTCGCGGTCGACCATAAGGGTGCGCGTTTTTTCCGTTATTTCCTTGGCGAAATGGTTGAGGGTCCGGAAAAGACATTCACCATCGAGATTTCCGGATGGAGGCAGAAAGACCTTGGCAAAGTAACCAGGGAAGGCATGGCGATAACGCACGGCACCCAGCGAGACGTTTTTGACAAACGCATGGAGAATCAATACGTGCGTTTGTGCCGCGAGGCCGCACAGCAAGCCGCAACGTTTTTCGCGAACAATCATCTCGCAGCAATCTTCGTGGTCGGCCCCGATAAATTGACAGCAGCTATTGAGGCGAAATTCCCCCGGATTTTTCGGCTGGCCTTCGTACGAGATGACCAGGACCTTGCCCGAATAAGTCCGCCCGAGTTGCTGAAGCATCTTGAACCGCGCATTGCCAATTGGGAACGCGAGCACCAGAAAGGTTTAGTCACTGCCCTCACGGAGGATGCGCGTGGCGCAATTGTCGGCTTCTGGGAGACCCTTGTGCAATTGCAAAGGGGAATGATACGTACCCTGGTGCTTGCTCGGGATTTTGATCTGGTCCTCCATCACTGCCGCGAGTGCAGTTGGAAAGGTCGGTGTGCAGATCGGGTTTGCCCTGTTTGTGAGGGCCAGGTGGGCACCGCAACTCTACGCGACGTTCTTCCCGAAATCCTACTAAGGCACGCGGTCGAGTTGGAAATCGTAAGCGACGAGCCCGCCGAGCGATTGAAGCAAATGGGAGGAATGGCAGGCTGGCTTCGAAAGAAAAAGGTCACAGCAAAGGCTGGAGCGTGAACTGAGTCCCCTAAGAGCCGCCGAATACTGCGATCACCGTTGCAGGTGACCTTCGGTCAAACTTAGGTGTTTGCGTACTCCAGCAGTTGCATGAATCCGAAATCCTGGTGCAGTTGCATGTGGCAGTGAAAAAGCGTCAAACCGGGATTATCAGCGATAAAAGTTACGGCAGCTGTGTTCCGCGATCCAACGCTGACCACGTCTTTCATTAGACCGGCCATCGGACTTTCCCGCAACTTCCGTGACTTCAAACGTATGCCGGTGTAAATGCAGCGGGTGGATGTCGCCGGTGTCCTTGTTATCGAAAAAAAGCTTATAGCGCTTCCCTTTTTCCAGACGCAGCTTCTCAATATCGGGAAACGATTTGCCGTTGATCGTCCAGCGATTGAAGTCGACTTTATGCCCGGGAATCTTTTCAAACTTCATCTCGAAGGTGTGATCCGGCTCAGGCGCATCCCCTCCGCTTCCAAACATCGAGTAGTCCCACGGCCCGCGCACGATTCCGGACGGCTGCTGCCACTGCGGCTCCCCGCTCTTGTCGGCGTATTCGACCACAACACCCATGCCCATCTTGCGTTCCTCTTCATTGGCCGAGCCCAGAATCCACACGCCGGGATTATTCATCTCCACGATGGCGTCGACGCGCTCGGCAATATCCAGGTACACAAAATCAACCATTTGCGGACGCGGCACAGGATTGCCGTCCATGGCGACGACGTTAAAACGATGTCCGGGAAGCGCCAGCCTGATTTCGTCCGTTGCGCTCGCATTCAGAAACCGAAACAAAATGCGCTGTCCCATCCGCACACGAAGCGGTTCTCCGCTGCCAAGCATTTTGTCGTTCAAGGTTGCCGACTTATACCCGATCTCCCACCCATTATCAGCCGGGCCCTTAGGCGCCAGAGACGGTTCCCAGTGGTGCGCCGCAATGCAGATCTCCTGGTCGTAGTCGCCGGGATGGCGCGCTGGTTCAATAATCGCGAAACCGTATTGCCCTGAGAAACCCGCTCGGCTCAGATCGGCATGCGCCATCGAGTGCGTGTGATACCAGCGTGTGCCGGATGGTTTGGGCGTGAAGCGATAGCGCCTATGTCCGTGCGCCGGAACGTCGGGCGTTCCTTCTTCCACCGATCCGTCCATTGCGGAGGGAATAAGCTGCCCATGCCAATGCACCGTCTCAGCGACATCCGTGTCATTGAAGACATCGACGGTAACAGGCTTCCCTTCTCTGAATCGCAGGATTGGCCCGGGTGCGGATCCGTTATAACCCACAGTTTTTATAACTTTGCCGGGTCCTATCGCCAAGGATATAGGCGTGATGCGAAGCGTAACGTTCGTCTGATCGGCAGTCTTCTCAGTGCTATCTGCTGACAGCAGCGGTAACGAGCCAAGTGCGGGAAGACCCAGCGACGCCAGCCCTGAAACTAAGAAGTCTCGGCGGTCCATAGCTCATCCCTCCCGAAATGCAGTAACCGAGGTAAAGGAAGGTCAATCGGCCGCTGAAGAACATATCGCACTCAGCCCTTCAGATTCAATCGCGGCTCATCCCAAGACGCAGGCAAGACCACCGTCTGGAATTCACGGCGAGGGAATTCGCGATTGGCAGCGAGAGTGGACCCGAAGACTACTCAACCGCGATCTTGGCGCCCGGTTCCGCTTTCTTGGAGAGGTGCTCTATGCGGTCGTCGATTATTTCCCGGATCGCTTTGAGAAACTCGATCCGCGAGTTCGCCAGGTGCTGCCGCACCTCTGGTGAGACGCCCAGTCGCGAGCGCACTTGATCGAGAAACTCCCGGCATAAGCATCGCTCATATGCAACTCGTTCGCCGGAAGGCCGGCTGGTCTGCTGATCGCTCATGATGACTCCTTCATTTCAACGGTCAGAACTTTATTCTCAAGCCTGGCTCTCGCCGGCGTTAGCATTGCCATCGATCTTGGCAGGCCAATGTGCCGGCGGAGCGTCCCAATCTCGACTACGAGTTCATCGCCCTTCTTGAAAAGCCCGATTTCGCCTTTCGCGGCGAACGGCAGAAGAACCCGGATTTCATAGATACCATTCTGCTTCTCGAAGGTATAGGGCTTTTCCGTTCGGGTAACGGCGGCCGGATCTTCTCCCGATGCATAGAGTATGCCCGCAAGCTCCTGCAAACGTTTTCTGCCCAACACTTCACGCGCGAATAGAGGCACACGCTTGACGGGCACCGGCGCGAAATAATCTTCAATCTCCCGCAGAACCTCCTCCTGAGATCTGTGCCACTCGTTGAACCACGCGTCCATCACCTCGGCGGGAAGGATGCGATTCACGATCACCGAGTCTATCGTCAATCCATGAAGCGAAAAGTACACAAACGCTCGCTGCGTTTCGCGCAGAACCATTTTTTCGGGGTTGGTCACCAGGCGGACGCTCGTGGTATAAGGATTCTCCATAATCTCGTCCACCCCTTCGAGCTTGCCAAACAGATTCTGGATATTGGCAAAGTAACTGTCAGTGGGCAGCTCGAATGGCGCAACTCGATTGGCGATCGGGCGCACAGCCTTAAGCAGATTCCGCTGGAAAGGGAAAATGTGTTTCATGTACCAGTCCAGCGTTGTCGGCATGCTCACGAAGCGCAGCGACTCGGCGGTTGGGGCGGCGTCCAGCACGATCACGTCATAGCGCTGTTCCCGCTTGTACTGGTTGATGTACATCATCGCGCTGAGCTCTTCCATTCCTGGCAGAATGGCCAGTTCCTCGGCTTCCACGCCGCTGATTCCGGTGGTACGCAGCACGGAGGTCACGTACGACGATATCTCCTGCCAGTGGCGCTTGATCTCCTTCTGGATGTTGAGCTCCAGAATCCAAAGCCGTTCCGTGATCTGCAGCGGATCTGAGGTTTGCGCGTGGAACAATTCGGTCTCCAGATCGAAGGAATCGCCCAGACTATGCGCGGGGTCAATGCTCATCACCAGCGTGCGGTAATTGAGCTCGGCGAGCTTAACTCCGGTCGCGGCAGCGAGACTGGTCTTGCCAACTCCGCCCTTGCCGCTGAATAGAAGAACCCTCATAACTCCATTATAGAACCCAGGAGCGCTCAGCCCCAGTTTCACAGCTAGCAGAATAACTCGCCGCCCGGCGCAAGCAGTGGTACAACACTCCTCACCGAAAGTTTGAACCACCCGGGAGGCTTTATGAAGTCGCTGCTATTCGCGTCGCTTTTGTTGCTCGCCGTGCCTGCTTGCGCGCAGCAAAGTGTCCCCGAGATTCCCTTCGATTCCGTGGCCGATTTTCTGAAGCTTCCGCCAGGGATGAATTTTGGCGAAGTTCCGGGCGTGGCGGTCGATTCCAAGGGGCACATCTACGTTTTCACGCGTTCGAACAGCGCGAATGGCCCGGCTTACGGCGCCTCTGCCGCCCAGTTACTCGAGTTTGGTCCCAAAGGTGAATTTTTGCGCGAAATCGGCAAGGGCCTGTATGGTTGGTCGGAAGCTCACACCGTGCGCATCGATAAAGACGACAATATCTGGGCCATCGACAAGGGCTCCGACATGGTCATCAAGTTCAATCAGACCGGTCACGTGGTCTGGGTCTTTGGACGAAAACCTGAATCAGCCGACGGGGCGAAGCCTTGGGAGCACGTCAATCCGCCTCTGGCGCCCATCGATGGCATGTTTCGCCAACCTACGGACGTGACTTGGGACTCCGAAGGCAACATTTACATCACGGACGGCTATGTCAATTCGCGCGTCGCGAAATATGACAAGAACGGCGACTGGGTGAAGTCATTCGGCGAGCCTGGCACCGGGCCTGGGCAATTTCACTTGCCACATGCCATCGTGGCCGACCGCAACAACAACATCTACGTTGCCGACCGCACCAACCGACGCATTCAAGTCTTCGACACTGACGGCAAGTTCCTGCGCATGTTCACGATTGATGTGCCTCCGGATCCTAAGACTCGAGCCGTCTACGGCAGTACGCCCACCGGTGCGCAATTGGCCGCGCTGATTGGCGCTCCCAATTCCATTTGCATTACGCCCGGACCCAACCAGGTGCTCTTTGTCGGAGAGTTGACCTACCCGGGACGGCTTTTCAAAGTTTCTCTCGAAGGCAAAGTCCTCGGAGTCATTGGCCGCTCGGGACGCCAGCTCAAGCAGTTTTCCGGCATTCACCAGCTTGCGTGCCCTTCGGAAAACGAAGTGTACGCCGCGGAAACTGCCAATTGGCGTGTGCAAAAGCTGATTCTTCACCCGCAAACGCAAACTTCAAGCGCCGTCCGCTAAGTGGAAAGGCGCGCCAGTGCTATCGGAACCAGGGAGTCAGTGACGTCCAGAAAACGGAGGAGCACCATGTCGAGAGAAAATCGCATCCGCTGCTTGATGGTGATGTTGTGTTGCGCCGCTGGTCTGAGCGCGCTTATCGTCCGCCCTCTTGCGCGGCCCGTCCCGGCAACGTCACCCCAAGATCGCGTTAACGCCGCCTACGCGGCGATGGGCGGCGACAAGTTAAAAACGCTTACCTTGAGCGCAAGCCTGCAGCAATACGATCCTGGCGAGTCGTATTCGCTTTCCGATCCCGCCAAGCCGGATACGGGCGTCTCCGACCTTAAGCAAAGCCGCGATTTACAGCGCGGACTGACGCGCGACGAGTGGGTGCGGCCGAAAGCAGACGACGGCACAAAACGCACCTACACCGACATCGTCACGCCGACGGCCGGCTACGTGATCGGCAACGATGCCACAAACGGTCGCCTCCCCAAGCGCACTGTGAAGGGCACGCAACCCGAGCACACCATGTCTGGCCGCCGCCTTACAGCAACTCTGCGCGAGCTCGAGCGTCCGTTCATCGTTCTGGAGATGAAGCGGCACCCCGACGGCGTGAGCGCGGTGGACGATCAGAAAGTTGGCGGCAAAACGTATCCCGCAGCGCAATATCGCGACGACTATGGCTCTTACATCGTGATATTCGATCCCGCCACGAATCTTCCTATGCGCGTGCGAACTCTCGATTGGGACGCCCTCGAGGGTGATTCCGCCTACGACGCGGAGTATTCGGATTGGCGCGATGTCTCCGGCGTAAAGATTGCGTTCCTGACGCACTACACCCTGAATGGCATGAAAGTCGCGGACCTGAAGCTCTCGAACGTTGCGATCAATCAAAGTTTGCCGCCAAAAACTTTTGAGGTTCCGCAAGCGATGCTGAGTGCCGCGGCCAAGCCTGCGCCCGCGAACGCCACGCCCTATCAATGGATCATCCGGCGTCAATTCTCAGGCTTTTATTATGATTCGGACGCCAAATACACCGACGATCTCGACTCGCTGAAACTGGTCGATGTCGCCACGAACGTCAGCCAGACTCAGGGCGGCACCCACAACACGCTCTTCATCGCGACCAATACCTATCTGATCGCCGTTGAAGCGCCGAACGATGACGGTCAGGCCATTCAGTCCATCGACATGGCCAAGAAGAGATACCCGGGGAAGCCGATCCGCTATCTCGTCTTGACGCACCATCATGTTGACCACGTCGGCGGTATGCGCACCTACGCTGCGGAAGGTGCCACCTTAGTCGTAGGTAAAGGCGACGGCGACTATATCCGCAAAGCGCTGGTTCGGCCGGAAACGCTGAATCCCGATGCGCCGAAGAAAGCCTTCACACCCAAGGTCATCGAAGTGGATGGCAAATGGAGCGTAAACGACGGCGGACGCGAGGTAGACGCTTACATTGTCGAGAATCCCCACGCCGCGGGCATGCTCATCGTCTACGTGCCTGACGCCAAGCTTGGGATCGTGACCGACCTTTATGTTCCCGGCGCGGCCCCGCCTTCCAATACAGAAGTCGCGGCGTTGGTGAAAGGCGTCGACAAGTGGGGCATCAAGCCGGAGCGCTTTGCAGGCGGCCACGGCTCGGTTGGCCCATACGCCGACGTAGTCGCCGCCGCGAAAAAAGTTCCGGCAAACGCACAATAATGTCGAGACGCCGAAAGCGCGCGGAAGTTGGTGCGAGTTTCTTAATTTGCCGTCGAACGCGGATACCGTAGACGCCTAGATCACGCCTTGCTCGCGAAGCTCCTCGATCCGGTCTGCATCGTAGCCGAGGATTTCGCCGTAGACGCGCTGATTGTGCTCTCCCAGACCGGGCGGCGGCTGATCGAATCCAGCAGTGGCCTCCGAAAAACGTATTGGCAATCCCATCGCATAAATCCCATCGGCTGCGCCGTATTTCGGATGAATCATCGGAACGGTTTCATTCCGCGCCACGACTCGGGGGTCGTGAACCGCAGTTTTGGGGTCGCGCACTTCCGACGCGGGAATTCCGGCTGAGTTTAGTTTGGCAATGGCCTGCGCCATCGTTTCGGACCTTGTCCACTCACCGATGAGCGCGTCGAGCTCGCGGTAATTGCGGACGCGTGCATCGCGCGTGCGGAAGCGCTGGTCCATCGCCAGGTCCGTTCGGCCCATAACGTCGTAGAGCCGATGTGCAAAAGCATCCGTATACGCGCAGATCGCCAAATGCCCGTCTTTGGCGGGATAAATCCCAAAAGGCGCGAGCCTTTGCACGCTCGGGCCGGTGCGTACTGATTCGCCACACTTTTCCATTGCCTCATAGGCTTCGGCAGCGATCAGAGACGTCAGCGCGCCGAGCATGGAGACATCGACGTGCTGCCCGACGCCGGTCCGGCGGGCCTGATGAACCGCCGAAAGCACTCCGATGACGCCAAACAAAGCAGCCGTGAGATCAGCAATCGTCAGCCCCACGCGGACGGGAGGATCATTCTCACTTCCGGAAACGTACATCACGCCACTCAACGCCTGGATCACCGTATCCAATGCTTTGGGCGAACCCGGACCAGCATCGCTTCCAAATCCGGAAATCGAACCATAGACGATGCGCGGGTTCGCCTTCCGAGCCGCCTCATAGCCGACGCCCAACTCATCGAGAGTGCCCGGCGCGAAGTTCTCCACCACCAGATCGGCCTTCCGCGCCAGGTCGGCAAAGATATCGCGGGCGCGGGGATGCTTCAGGTTGAGAGTCACACCGAGTTTGTTGCGAAGCCGATTGAAGGCGGTCACCGAAATATCGTCACCCCTCTCCCGGGCGAGCTTGACGCCCCCGAGTCCGAAGTACGGCGCGTTCTCTCGGGAAGGATCGCCGCCGGCAGGATTTTCGATCTTGATGACCCGCGCCCCTAGACCCCCGAGGAGCAGCGTCGCGACAGGGCCCGCAAGGGCAACGGTAAGATCGAGAACGGTAATATCGCTGAGGGGAGATTCTTTAGGCTCGACTTTATCCATATAATACGCGCCGCAGCCTGTCATAGGCTCAGAGTCGAGTCAACCCGGCAGGAAAAACGACCAGAGGCGCCAGCACGGCAAACCGCCACGAGTCAGCGTCTCGAAATGTGCCGACTCCTACTCATCAGACCCAGTGCCTCAAGGGTATCCGTTGGCGCAGACGGTATAGAGCGAGAGGGAACGCCACCACCAGCGACACGACTGTCATGTACAAAGGCAGAATCCAGTTCGCTACCGTGTTTTCGGGGATGGCAAATATCGCCACGAAATAACCGATAGCGAAGACCACCCAGGAGAGCGGACGATCGCGATCCGGCTGTTTCCAGACAAAAATGATTGTAGGGATAGCCGCGCAAATATCGGCAGCGATGGCGACGTACAGGGCATACTGCGCGAAGTTCGCATTACGCCGCATGAAGATCCACATGGTCAACGACGCCACCCCAAACAAAAAACACAATCTCTCGGAGAGTGTCGGTCTCTTCCATTCGCCGTGTTTCCAGGCACTCAGAATTGTGATCAGTATTGGATTTATAAAACCGAAAACGGCTGGCCAGACGTTAGCTTCCGCGCCCGAACTTCGATAGGTAAGCAACACCGCGAGACCGATGAGGGACCAAAGCGACCACGTAGTGACTACCGGCTGAATCTTGCGTTCGTATGTCCTGATCGCATATGGAATGATGCTTAAAAGGACCAAGCCACCAGACCACTCACCTATGGCCTGAGGGCTCAATATCCTCTAGTCGTGCACTTCCGGGTCGCTGAAGCAGTGGCAACTTTGGCGAGAAGGTGGCATTAGCGAACAGAATGGGACCGGCATTAAGTTTTTCGCACTACTAGCGGCTGGCTCGAGTCGCGGTAGATTTCACGGAAACCGAAGGCACCGGCTTCCCCGCTTGCCAAACTGCGGACAACTTCTCGGTATTGTGAATATCGTCCAGCGGGTTTGCGTCCAGCACCATGAAATCTGCCGCGCGGCCCGGCTGCAAAGTGCCAAATTGTTTTGCACCTTTCAGAATCTCCGCATTCGTGGCAGTCGCAGCGACGATCGCTTGCATGGGCGTGAGGCCGGACTCAACCATCAGTTGCAGTTCGCGATGCTCGTTGTAACCGGGAAAGCGCGTAGGAATTCCGGAATCGGTGCCGAAAGCGATTTTTACTCCGGCATCGGAGAGTGCCTTTAGGTTTTTCTTGGCCATTTCAAGACCGGCGCGGTACTTGGCGATATCCGGATCCTGGCGAATTTTCTCCACGTATTGCGGATTGCGGATGAACGCGAGCGCTCCAGGTTCGAGTCCAGCCTGGAAAAAGGGATCGTCAACCCACTTCAAGTTATCGGCATAAGCAAAGAGAACTTCATCGCGCACCAGCGTTGGAATCAGGAAAACGTTACGGGCTTTCATGGTGCTGATGAGCTCATTGTCGACGGCCTGATCGCGAATGCTGTGGGCGAATCCGTCCACGCCCGCGGCGAGCAATGATTTCGCGTCCGCCAGGTAAAATTCGTGAGCAAAGACGCGAGTCTGGTGTTTGTGCGCTTCGTCGATGATCGCGCGATAAATTTCGGGCTTCATCTTGGTGCCATGGCCCAACCCATCGTCCACCCACATCTTGATGTAGTCGGGATGATTCATCGCCAGTTCTCGGACGTCGGCGCGCGCTTCGTCGGGTGTTTGCGGGCGATAGCGGTGGTCGGCGGGATTAGCCTTGCCGGGTTCAAGGAAGCCTCTGCCCGCGGCGTAAAGGCGTGCGCCTCCGATTTTTCCAGCACGTTGATCGGCTCGTATGGAAAAGATTAAGTCCTCGTCTTGTCCGAACGAAGCCACTGTTGCCACGCCGTAAGCAAGATACTTATTGAGCTGTTTGGCGACGTTTTCCTCGGTGTAGTGCCCGGCCGCGGAATCGGCGCCATTATTTGTGAGTCCCAGGTGCCCGTGAAGATTGATGATGGCGGGCATGATCGTCTTTCCCGTAACGTCGTGTACATCGGCGTCTTTGGGAATCGTGACCGCTCCCGCCTTTCCTGCGGCGACAATCTGCTTGCCTTCGATAACCAGCACGGAGTTTTCAATCGGCGGCCGGCCGGTTCCGTCGATGAGCCGCGCGCCTTTGAATACGACCGGCGAAATTTTGGTTTGAGTGGTCTGAGCGGCTGCTCTTGCGCATACGGCGCAGACAACGACAACCAGCAGGAAAGCGCTGAGCAGCGCATCAAGGGCCGCAAAACGGCATGGACTCTTGGCTTTCATGGCTTATCTCCCTATTGACCGTGGATAGTAGTTCAGCTTGTTGGCAGGGTCAAACACGATATCGGTCGAGGCCGAGCCTGCGCGGGAGTGTGCAGGCGCGAGTTGAATTCAGAAGCCGCAGCGCTATTTCCAGCAATTCCCTTGCAAAATCTTCAACAGTCTTCAGAAATGAAACGCGAAGCCGATGACTATTTTCCCTCGGCAATCTTTGTGACCGTCCTTGGCAATCGCCCAATCGAAGTCGCCCAAGACCTGACCATCGTTTTTCGGCTTCTCGATGCGCCAGATGACGCGCACTGACGGCTTGGAGCCGATTCGCGACAAGTTCACAGCCAGGCGAACGCAGGCCTTAATGTTCGTTTTGCAGCAAACGCTTCAGTGTCGGAATCAATTCGGTTCCAGCAGCGGATTTCAGGACGAGCCCGTCGACACCTACTAGCCGGGCAAGAGCGGCGGCTTCCGCCGTATCTTCAATAGTAAAGAACACGATTTTGGTTGACGGTGAAATGCGATGTATCTCGTGAGCGGCTTCGATGCCGTCCATCACCGGCATGACGATATCGAGGAGCACGAGATCAGGATGTAGCTCACGAACTCTTTCTATCGCTTCCCTTCCATTCTCGGCCTCGCCGCAAATTTCCATTGGTTCGCTCGTGAGGAGAGAGCGAACGCCGCTGCGTATTCTCTGAAAGTCATCTACGAGCAAGATTCGTGCAGCCATGAATCCAAGGTAAGTACGTACTGAAGTCATCATTCGATACGCAAAGGCCCCGATTTCCGCAGGTGAGTCAGTGTGCGCCAAACGCTAGTTACGAAGTTTTCGCGCGTAGCCTAATCGATTCGCACCAATGCAAAGACCAAGCGAAACTCCGTCCGACAAGAAAGAGCCGGGTTGGAGGGCGCATTAACCGCAGAGGATTGGGAATACCGTGATTCCTGTATTTTTCCGGCAGTTCAACACTTGTTTTACCTGAGATTTGGCCCAATTGCTGTGGAAAAGTACGTTTCGAGACGCGGCCACGCCCGCGAGATTCGCCCGGCCACAATTCTGCTAGTGCTAAGATACGGGTTTCTTTGCGCCCGAGCGCCTAGCGTTCAATGGAAACGAAGAAAAGTAGTATAGGCCGTTACATCTTGGCTTTATTTGCCACCGCGTTAGCTTTGGCCGTTGGTAGTTTCATCGCGCGGACTCTAGGGGACGCAAGTCTCTATCGCACGCTTTGGCCCGTAGTCGCTGCAGTTGGCTTCTCGGCGTGGTGCTGCGGACTAGCTCCATCCATCCTGACAGCTATCTTAGGTGTCCTCGGTGCTTGGTTTTTGTTTTTGGCACCGCACAATCTCTTGGCTACACCGAGCCGAGCTGACATATTCGACTTGTTCGCTTGCCTGCTTGTCTCTGGCTTTATCGTGGCTCTAGGCGAGACCAATCGGCGCAGCCAATCCGCCCGAACACACCAGGCGCACGTTCTGGATGCGGCCAATGATGCAATCATTGAACTCAACCCCTCGGACGACACGATCAAGTATTGGAACCAGGGTGCCGAGAAACTCTACGGTTGGACGAGCGCAGAAGCGATCGGCAAGGACATAAACTCGCTGCTGAAGACGGTTTCCGATCAGCCATTAGATCAAAGCAAGACTGAGCTCATGGAGCAAGGCAATTGGGAGGGCGAAGTAATACACACGCGGCGTGATGGCGTCCAACTCTACATTGCGAGCCACTCGACTTTGCAGCGGGAGACTCGGCGCCGGCCCGCGATATGGCTGGAGGTCAATCGCGATATCACCGAACGGAAAAAAGCCGAGCAGGAACTGCGGAAGGCGGAAGAACAGCGCAGGATCGCCCGCGAATTGGCTTACAGCGAACTCGAAAAACAAGTGCAGGAGCGAACCGCCGAGCTGCAGCAGAGCAACCAACAGCTACGCCAGCTCTCCGCGAGGTTGATACGTTCTCAGGATGATGAGCGGCGCCGGATCGCTCGTGAATTGCACGACAGCGCCGGCCAATATCTGGGAGCCGTCAGCATTGCGCTGGAGGTGGCCCGAAAAGAACAAGAGAAGACCATGAACAAGCTTGCAGAAGCCGGCGAAATGGCCAAGGGCTGCGCGGCTGAGATTCGAACCATTTCTCATCTTCTGCATCCGCCTCTGCTGGAAGAGCTGGGGCTTGCCTCAGCAGCTCAATGGTATGTGCAGGGCTTCGCCGCTCGAAGCGGCATTCAAGTGGAAATGGACATTCCGGAACATCTTGATCGTTTGGGGAACGACGTTGAGCTCGTTCTGTTCCGAATCCTGCAGGAAGCTCTGACGAACATCCACCGTCATTCCGGGAGCAAGACAGCGAGCGTCCGCATTGGCGCGGATTCACAACAGGTCTGGTTGAATGTGCAGGATCAAGGCAAAGGCGTTAGCAATGGCGACGGCGCTTTAGGCGAATTTCGACCCGGCATTGGCATAACGGGCATGCGCGAAAGAGTGAAGGACCTCTCCGGCACGTTGGAGATTCGACCGGACCAAAGCGGTACGCGCGTGAGGGTTGTGCTGCCGTTAGCGGCCGATCGCCGTCCCAACGAAGCCGATTTGAAAGCATCTTCCGCAACCGGTTAGAAGCCGATGAAGCCGCTGCGCGAGAAGATCCGCAACAGCACACTACACAATCGTTGCTCCTCCGCTTTCCTTTGTCTGCGATCATCCGACCCAAATTTGATTTCCGCGCCCGATGGCGTTGACCACTCATCAAAAAAGTAGAGGCGGCCATGTCCCGATTGGGAGTGACTGCACACGGCGGCCCCTGCGGGCCTTTGCAGTTTGACCGACTCGGAAGCCGCCCTTGGCCGCCACTTATTGCACCACTTGGGAACGAGCGGCGAACTTCTAAGTCACCGCGACCGAGTATGCCGTCTTCTACTCAGAGGCAAAAATTATGGCAAAGCTCAAAGGGGTTATCGCCGGTGCTGTGGGAGGCTTGGCTGGGGCGGCTCTGTAAAGTCTTGGACGGATCCTTAACCGAGGCCGTCAAAACGTAACCTGAACCGTTACTCAGATTTCGCACTGCCAAACCCGTATGAAGCATACCTGCCGGCTCCGAAGAGTGCTTGAGGCCAAGAGTTGCGCGGAATTCTTCGGCCCATCTATAATAACTTCACCAAATCGAAACGCGGTCGTGGCGGAACTGGCAGACGCACCAGCTTGAGGGGCTGGCGGTAGCAATACCGTGGTGGTTCGAATCCACTCGACCGCACCATTTGTTTTCATCCTTAACGCCCACAACCTTGCGAGAATACCTATAAGGCTGATTCATGAGTTAAGCTGTCGCCCGTGAGTGAGCCCGACCTCGGCGTTGCAATCAGCGAAAACTACGCTAAGGCACGTGTGGCCGTTAATAATCCGGGCCACGTGCTGTTTGCCAGCGTAATCGGTACGACGATCGAGTTCTTCGACTTCTACATCTATGCAACCGCAGCAGTACTTGTCTTTCCGCGATTATTCTTCCCTGCTTTTGACCCAGCATCCGCCACGCTCGCCTCGCTGGCAACCTTTGGAATAGCGTTCCTTGCAAGACCGGTCGGCTCGGCGCTTTTCGGTCACTTCGGCGATCGCGTCGGCCGTAAGACGACATTAGTTGCGGCGCTACTCACTATGGGAATCTCCACGGTCGCGATTGGAGCCCTGCCAACCTACAGCACGATCGGCGTGGCCGCGCCACTGCTCCTGGCGCTCTGTCGCTTCGGTCAGGGATTGGGGCTAGGTGGCGAATGGGGAGGGGCAGTGTTGCTCGCGGTTGAGAATGCGCCGCCCGGGAAGCGCGCTTGGTACGGCATGTTTCCGCAGCTTGGCGCGCCGGCAGGGTTCCTCTTCTCTGGGACCGTATTCCTGGCGCTTTCCAGGTGGCTCAGCGATGAACAGTTCTTCAGCTTCGGCTGGCGCATTCCGTTTCTGGCCAGCGCTGCGCTTGTGCTTGTCGGTCTTTACGTGCGGCTGACGATTACCGAAACACCCGTATTCCAGGACGCTCTAAGTCGGCGAGAGCGAGTGAGGGTACCGATGCTGGTGGTGTTCCGTGACCACCCGGGCGCGCTGGTGATCGGTACGCTGGTGTCGCTTGCGACGTTCGTGCTCTTTTACCTGATGACGGTTTTTGCGCTCTCCTGGGGCACGACCGCGCTCGGGTATAGCCGCGAGAAGTTCCTGGTGATGCAGCTGTTCGGATATCGTATTGTTCGCGCTCACCATTCCGCTCAGCGCGGTCCTGGCCGAACGCGGGCGTCGTCGCACACTCCTCTGGGTGACATCGGCGATTGGCGTCTTCGGTCTTGTGATGGCGCCGATGTTCCTTGCGGGGACGTTCGGGGCGGTGATGATGATGGCAGTGGGCCTGTCTTTGATGGGCCTGACTTACGGGCCGCTCGGCACGGTGCTGTCCGAGCTGTTCCCTACGTCGGTGCGTTACACCGGCAGCTCTTTGACGTTCAATTTCGCCGGAATTTTTGGCGCTTCGTTGGCGCCGTACATCGCCACGTGGCTCGCCAGGACCTACGGGCTGCGGTATGTCGGTTACTACCTGTCGACGGCAGCGGTCTTGACTCTGATTGCCCTGCTCTCGACCCGCGAAACGAAAGACGACGCCCTCTGATCGCACGCCATCAATGCTCGGCGGTCGATGTTTGAACGAGTCAACTACTTAGGTTTAATCCTATTTAGCAGGCGCAGGCGCTGCCGGAGGCGGAGCTGCAGGTTGAGCCGGCGGCTGTTGTGCCGGGGGTACCTGCGACGGAGGTATCGGCGCAGGGGCTGCGGATTTCGGCGCTGGTTTGGAGAACTGTTCGAGGATGGACCGGCCGGCTCCTCCGCTGGTCGTGCTCACGTGCACAGCCAGTGCCATCGAGGTGAACATAAACATCACGGCGCACCACGTCGTGGCGCGCGAGAGAAACGTCGCGGCGCCGCGCGGTCCAAATGCCGTCTGGCTGCCTGAACCGCCAAACGCGCCGGCGATGTCCGCCGCCTGCCCGCTTTGTAGCAGGATGACGCCCATGAGCACCAGGCACACGATCACGTGCAGAATCACCAGCGCAATATAAAACCGCCAGCCAAACCAGAGCAATGCGGCTCCGGCCAGAAACGAAATCGCCCACTTTACTTCTTTTGGCATCCACCACTCCGAAAGCTTTTAGTAATTCACGATTGCTGCAAATTGCCGCGCGTCAAGGCTCGCGCCGCCAACAAGGGCCCCATCAATATCTGCCTGCGCCATCAACCCCTTTATATTTTCGGGTTTGACACTGCCGCCGTAGAGAATTCGCAGAGAGGCGGCATCTTCCGCAGTGAATGAGGCCGCAGCTAAGTCGCGCAGGAACTTGTGAGTCTCAGCGGCAATCTCGGGCGTGGCCGTTCGGCCGGTACCAATCGCCCAAACCGGCTCGTAAGCAATGATAATACGTGAGAACTCAGCGGTGGTCAACGCGGCCAGCGAGCCACGAAATTGCTTCTCAAGCACTTTTTGCGTATTGCCGGCCTCGCGGTCGGCAAGCATCTCGCCGACGCAGAGGATGGGCGTCAATCCCGCTGCGAGTGCAGCCTTCACCTTGCGGTTGGCGCTTTCGTCGGTGTCACCAAAGAACTGCCGGCGCTCGGAATGCGCGATGATTACTCCGTGGCAGCCCGCCTCGACGAGCATTCGCGGCGATACTTCGCCGGTGAATGCTCCCTCATTCGCCCAGTACATGTTCTGCGCCGCAATTTCGATCGCCGAACCTTTGGCCGCTTCGACACATGCCGCAATTGACGTGAATGGCGGCGCCACCACGATCTCGCAATGAGTGGCTGCGGAAACGAGAGGCTTGAACGCGGCAAAAAAATCGCGTGCCTCCTGCTGCGTCTTGTACATCTTCCAGTTTCCGGCAATCACCGGCTTGCGAGTGCGGGACGCGACGGCCATTTAGGAAGCCTTATCCGTCAGCGCTTCTACGCCCGGCAGTTTTTTGCCGGCGAGAAATTCCAGAGAAGCGCCGCCGCCCGTGGAAATGTGAGAAACCTTATCGGCCAGCCCTGCCTGCTGCACCGCGGCCACGGAATCCCCGCCGCCGATGATCGACGTCGCACCACGCGAAGTGGCGGCCGCAACGGCTTTGGCGATCTCCATCGTGCCCTGCGCAAACGCGGGCATCTCAAACACGCCCATCGGCCCGTTCCAGACGATCGTCTTTGCGCCCGCAATTTCGGCGGAAAAGCGCTTCACGGTTTCGGGCCCGATATCGAGACCCATCCAGCCATCCGGCGTCTCACTTACCGCAACGGTGCGCTTTTGTGTGTCTGCTTTGAATTCCGCGCCTACCACGTGATCGGAAGGCAGCAGCAGCCGAAAATTTCGCGCACGCGCCTCGGAAAGAACACGCGACGCCACGTCCAGTTTATCGGTCTCCACGATGGACTTGCCCACCGCGATTCCCTGCGCTTTGAAAAACGTGTACGCCATTCCTCCGCCGATGAGCATCGCATCGGCGATCTTCATCAGGTTCTCCACGACCTCGATTTTGTCGGAGACTTTTGCGCCTCCGAGTATGGTGACAAACGGCCGCTCCGGCGCCGAGAGCGCCTTTCCAAGATAGGTGAGTTCGCGCTCCATCAGCAAGCCTGCGGCGGATTGACTCACGAATCGCGTGATCCCTACGACGGAAGCATGCGCGCGGTGCGCCGAGCCAAATGCGTCACAAACGAATAACCCGTCGCATAGGGCGGCCAGTTGCTTCGCAAACATTTCGTCGTTGGCTTCTTCTTCACGATGGTAGCGGACGTTCTCCAAAAGAAGCACGGCACCATTACCCAGCGCGCGGCTCTTGGACTCCGCCTCGGCGCCCACGCAGTCCGACGCAAATTCCACAGCAGCACCGAGCAAATCCGCAAGCCGGGTCGACACCGGCCGCAGGCTGTACTTCGGATCCGGTTTGCCCTTCGGCCGGCCAAGGTGCGAAGCCAACACCAGCCGCGCTCCGCGTTCGCGTGCGAATTTCAGCGTAGGCAGGGTCTCGCGGATTCGCGTGTCGTCCGTAACCTGCCCCTTCTCGAGCGGCACATTAAAATCCACACGCACAAAGACGCGTTTCCCCGCAAGCCCGAGATCGCGAATCGAAAGCTTTTTCATGGAACGATCTGTTCGCTGAAAATTTCCGGCCGCTTACATCTTGGCAGCCATGAATTTGATCAGATCGCGGCAGCGGCATGAATAGCCCCACTCATTGTCGTACCACGCCAGAACCTTCACGCAGTTCCCCGCAACCACGCGGGTATACTCCGCGTCCACGATCGAGGAGTGCGGATTGCCCCTGAAATCTACCGAAACGAGCTGTTCTTCCTCGTATTGGAGGATCGATTTCATGGGCCCTTCCGCGGCGCGCCGCAACGCCGCATTGACGGACTCGACGGTTGCGGGCTTCTCCGTGGTCACCGTTAAATCCACCACGCTCACGTTGGGCGTGGGAACGCGCATCGCATAGCCGTCTAGCTTGCCCTTAAGCTCGGGAATCACGAGGTGCAGGGCCTTCGCCGCTCCCGTGGACGTCGGAATCATGGAAATAGCCGCCGCCCTCGCGCGCCGTAAATCCTTGTGCGGCAGATCCAACAATTTTTGATCGTTCGTGTAGGAATGAATCGTCGTCATTGTGCCGTGCACGATGCCGAAATTGTCCTGCAGAATCTTGGCTACCGGCGCGAGGCAATTCGTGGTGCAGGAAGCGTTCGAGACCACGTTGTGCTTGCTGGGATCGTAAGTCTTCTCATTGACCCCCAGCACCAGCGTATGGTCGGGATCGGTTGCCGGCGCGGAGATGATCACCTTCTTCACCGTCCCTTTGATGTGCTTGCGCGCGTCCGGCCCGGAAGTAAATAGCCCCGTCGACTCCACCACCAACTGCGCGCCAACAGACGCCCAGTCGATCTGCGCGGGATCCTTGGCTTTGAATACGCGAAAGCTTTTTCCGTCCACCGATATGCTGTCCTCGGTGTGCTTCACGGTATTCGGCAGATTGCCGAGTATCGAATCGTACTTCAGCAGGTATGCCAGAGTTTTCGAATCGGTAATGTCGTTCACTGCCACGAACTCGATTGCCGAATCCCCAAGCGCCGCCCGCATGATGTTTCGGCCGATTCGCCCGAATCCGTTAATGCCTACCTTGATGGACATGCTCCCTCCGCGAAGCAGATTAGCAGACTCATTCCTATTGGCAGTCTGAGGCTACGTCATCAAAACGACGCCTTCAGATTGCTCACTTTTCTTTAGAAAAACGAAACAGAGATGCTACGGTGGGTGCGCTCCGATGTCAAACGCGCAGAATGCTTTGTCGCAGCAAAATGAGAATGTCCGGTTTGTGCAAAGTAGAAATGTCCGGTTTCATCCAGGGCGGGAGGAGGGATGGGACCGGAGCGAATCGAGTTGAGCGCGAAAGAACGGGAACGGTTGAAAGTTTTACAGCAAGTCGAAGAAGGCCATCTAAAACAAATCGAAGCGGCCCGGAGACTGCATTTAACCGACCGGCAGGTGCGGCGTTTGCAGGTCCGGCTGCGCAGCCAGGGCGATCGCGGAATCGTGCATCGATTGCGAGGTCGCGGATCGAACCGGAAGATTCCCGAGTCGGTGGAGCAGCATGCCCTGCGCCACTTGCGCCAGGCGCGCTATGCGGGTTTCGGTCCCACGCTGGCGGCCGAACATCTGGCGCGTCGGGGCATGAGCGTCAGCCGCGAAACGCTGCGGAAATGGATGAGCGCATGCAAACCCTCACGGATATTGGGTAACCCTTACCACTTTATCGCCCTGAAAGGTTACGAACGTCGTCTTGGCTGGCGGCTTGCCGTAAATCCAGTCCTCGAGATCGTTTCCGTCCGCATCGCGCTCGCGGACCTTGCGTTCCGGCCGGCCCATGGCCGCAGTCACCATGTCGTGGTCCATGCCTACTTCGGCGCGCTTGGCCGCAATAGCTTCACGCATTTGGGGCGGAAGCGAATCCACATATTGCACAGCCGCCGACCTCTTCGAGAAATCGAGCACGCGGCCAAGATACGCTTTCAACTGTTCCCCACTCATCTCCGGCACAGGGCGGTCAAAATCGAGAAAGATCGTTGCTCCCAATTTCTGCGGAACCACCGGACCATTCTCGGGCGTGGTTGTCGTGCTCGTCGAGACGGGCATGCCCGCGCCCACCTGGAGGTGCACGCGGTCACGCCACGAAGTCTTCCCTTTCGGCCCGTTGTTTATATCCAGCTGGATTTCCCGGTCGTGGAATTCGACTCTCGTGATCTGCACCGAATCGCCAGCATTTAACGCGGCGCCTCCCGCCAGAAGAGCTTTCCGCAACGAATCCTGATCCAGCGGCGCCCCCGCTTTGAGGTGGTAGCCATCCTTGCCGCCGGGTAGCGGCGCCAGCACTTTTGCGTATTCGCCGTCGACGTAGCGCAGGAGTTGCAGTTTCGATTGCTCCGTAAGAGGGGGCGCGTTGTCCGGAGGCGGAGTGACCGGCTGATTGCTCTCCGCCGATGCACCCGGACCGGGGTGTCCTGGACCCTTCGAAGGATTCGGAACTGCATTCCCGGGCGCGGGCTGCGGGTCGTCTTTGTGCCGCAAGCTCGGAGGGCCAGCCTGGTCCTCCTGCTTATCACCCTGCCTATCAGAAGATTGCGTCTGCGCCTGAGTCCCAGCAGTCGCCTGGGGAGCCGCATGGATCGGGGGGCTCAGAAGAAAGGCGCTGGCGAGAGCAATTGGGCCAAAACGAATTGGGCCAAAACGAAAGATAGCCGCCATAGCTTTTGTAGTCCGTAGGGTCATTCTACGCCCAATTAGATGCTAAGAAAACTCCCCGGGAGTGCCCTATAGGAGGCTTCCTGAAACGGAGTTATCGCGAATTAGGATTGGGTATGGGGAACCTACGTCGAGTTGCAGCGCTCGAACGTCTTCGGCGGGATGCGCTTCGTAGCCTCGTGCCGCTTGGCTAGAATCGAGCCAAATGGCAACTCAGGTCATTGAAAGGCAGCAGATCTCTGAATCGGTCTCCGCACCCGGGAATGGTGTCGGCATCCTCGATCGGAATGCTGCCTTCGCAGTCGTTTTCATCACTCTGCTCGCCGCCCTACTGAGAATTCACGCCGTCGGCTCCAAAAGCTTTTGGCTCGACGAAGGAATGAGCGTCGAATACGCTCGCCTGCCGTGGAGAGTCTTTCTTCGCACCCTCTGGAGCCGCGAAGCCAACATGGCGGTCTATTACGTGATGCTGCGCTACTGGCTGATGATGGGCCGGTCGGAAGGCTTTGTGCGGGGGCTGTCGGTACTGTTTTCGGTGGCAACGATCCCGTTCGTTTATGCCCTTGGGAGGCGCTTGTTTGATCGGCGCACGGGACTCGTCGCGGCGTTTCTGCTCGCCATTAATGCCTACCACATTCGCTATGCGCAAGAGGCCAGGGGCTATGCCCTGGTGGTATTTCTGTGCGTGCTCGCATCTTGGCTTTTTGTGCGCAATCTACAACAGCCGTTATCCAGCCACTGGGGAGCTTACGCGGCCTCGTGTGTTGTGGCGGTATATTCTCACTTTTACGCCGGCCTGGTGGTCGTGGCCCATCTCGCGTCCCTCGCAGTCCGCCCGTGGAAGGACTTGCCCAGAAAAGAGATTGCCCGGAACTTCTTCTGGTTTACTTGCTTGATCGGGCCCATCGCCATTTTCGTATTCCGAACGGGCCCGGAACCGATCGGCTGGATTACGCCTGTCCAGCCAAGCGTGCTCCTGCGATTCGGGGTTGAATTCTCTGGGAACTATGGCGAGCTTCTTCTGATTCTTGTCGTTCTCGCGATCGGCTCCGCTGCTCTTGCTGCTCAGCGCGCCTATCTCAAAAAAGACGGGGCCGATCAAGCATGGAGCTATTTGTTCTTGTTTTCCTGGCTTTTTGTGCCGCTTGCGATCATTGTCGCCGCGTCGCTGCTTCGGCCTCTTTTCTTCACGCGGTTTCTGAACCCATGCCTTCCTGCATTGATCCTTCTGGTTACCGCCGGAGTTCTGTCCGTGCGACCGCGCGTGCTCGGCCGGCTGCTGCTGTCTGCGGTTTCGATCTTTTCGATTTTAGGGACGGCTGCCTATTACCACAGCGATTTCGATGTTTCCCGTCCGGACTGGCGCGCAGCCGCCGACTACGTCTTCGCCAAGGCCCATCCCGGCGACAGCATCTTCTTTTATCATGACAACGGCCAGCCACCTTTTGATTTCTATCGCTGGCAGAGAAATCCGCTGCCAGTTTGGCCGAAATCTCTCAACCCATCCTATGCCACTGAAGACTCCGGGATGGAATATTCAATGATTCCCGGGACCTCGGTCCGGGCTGCCAAACCGGAAGGCGACCGCGTTTGGCTTGTGCTCCTCTTTTCTCCCGGTCCCGACGGCCTGCCTGACAAAACCGCAACCAAGGTCCGCGACTGGTTTGCCGCTGGACGTCATCGGGTCGAAGTCCATCGGCCCGATCCGATCGGCATCGTTCTCTTCGAAAATGATTCGCCAGAGCCCAATGCGAACACCGTAGTAGCACGCTGAGCGGACGCTACCGGCCTCCTAAGGCTGCGCGAATCGTCTCTTCGTCCCCACCCTGATTCGCACTCCCTCACGATCGATTCCATGCGGCAGAAGCTCGCCCCCGTTCGCCGTAACCGCTGCCTCGACTCGCGCCCGTGCGGCAGGATCGATGAGCAAAGCCACACAGCCGCCCCCTCCGGCGCCGCAAACTTTGCCGGCCAGCGCGCCTTGCCGTCGAGCAGCGGCAATCACCCGATCAACCACCGGCGTCGAAATGGTGGGCAAATTCCGGCGGCGGAATTCCCATTCCTCACGAATGAGCCTGCCAGTTTCCTTCCAGTCGTTTCGATTGAGTGCCGTAAAAAGCCGCCTCGCCACATCGGCGATGCGCGCAAGATTGCGAAAGACTCGCTTGTCACCTCGAATGTGCCGCGCGAAAACTTCCCAATTGTTTATCCCGTGCTGCCTTGGCTTACCCGTGTAACAGAGGACGAGCCGCCGCTCGAGTTCATCCAGATCGCACCCGACTTCCTCTCGCCGCTCGCCGCCTGGCTCCAGATGAATCGCGCTGGCGCCCCCAAACGCCGGCGGATAATGATCCTGCGTGCCCGTGGGGACGCGAATCACGATAGCTTCCGCGTCGCGGCTGATGTGGATCCAATCTTCCAGGCGCAAACCCGCGCCCGTCAGCCGATCGAGTGCCGCGCAGATGGCCACAGCCATCGCGCTTGAACCGCCGATCCCCGCCCCGGCGGGCGCCTGCGAATCGGTGGTCAGCGTCAAACCCGTGCGCGGCCGAAAAAAGCGCACCAGATGGGCCAGTAAAGGCAGCCGATAACTGGGTGCACGTTCGAGTGCCGCAAGTGAAGGGAACTTCTCCTCGCGCTTTGTATCCCGCGAGACAAGCCGAATCGAGCCTCGGGCGCCGCGCCGCCCCGACTGCGTCTCGATCACGCAAGATGCATAGCGCGTGATCGCGCAATTCACCGTCAGCGCGCCCGGATGGAAAAGGTAAAGCGGCCAGATGTCTAGCGTGCCTCCGGCCAGGTCGATTCGCGTAGGAGCACGCGCTTCAATTCGCAATTTTGCTCACCCGTTCCTCGCTCTCTTCCCGAGCGCAACGCGCGCCATCGGCGCAAGCCTCTTTCGCGGGCTCAGTCAGCAGTGTGCGAAGGACTTGCTTTCCCGGCTCTCGAAAACGTTCGCAAAATGTAAAACAGGATCCAGATCGCGCGAGCGTTTCGGTCGCGAATCGCGGATCATAGCATCGGCGGGAACACGGGAATCGAACAATTGCCATCAACGCGGCCAAAATCGCAAGAGGTGCTCGAGCGATTTATGCTCGGCTTTCCTGGCCGCGAGCTTTCTGAAGAACTGACACAGCTGTTAGCGGGCGGCTTGGCCGGCGTCGCCATCTATCCGCGCAACTTCCGCGACGTTGCTGAGCTCACCCGCTTGACGCGTGCGATTCGGCAGGCTGCCGCACGTCCCGTCCTGATCGGTATCGATCAGGAAGGCGGGACGAAATTCTCTCTCGGCGAACCCTTCACGCCCTGGCCCTCCCCGGCTGAACTCGGCCGCTTGGCCGATGCCAGCCTTGTCGAAAAGCTCGCGCGCGCTATGGCTCGTGAACTGCGCGCCGCCGGCGCGAATCTGAACTTCGCTCCCATGCTCGATCTGGCGACGAATCCGAATAGCCCCGTCACGTCAGGTCGGAGTTTTGGTAGCGAACCTCGGCGCGTCGCGCAAATGGGCTGCGCGTTTCTGCGCGGCTTGCAGGCCGAAGGCGTGCTCGCATGCGCGAAGCATTTTCCCGGGCACGGCGATGCGGCAGTCGACCCCCATTTCGACCTGCCGCGCTTCGGCGGCACGCGCGAGCGGCTGATGGCTCAGGATCTCGTTCCCTTTTCCTCTGCTATCAAAGCAGGCGTGCAAGCAATCATGACGGCGCACATTTTGATTCCTCGCATCGATTCTGCATCGCCTGCCTCGTTATCATGCGAGTTGCTGCAATCGATTCTGCGAAAGCAATTGGCTTTTGACGGAATCATTCTGGCGGACGATCTCGGCATGGGCGCAATCGCCCGGCATTACAAAATTGGCGAAAGCGTCGTCAAAACCCTGCAGGCCGGCACCGACATCGCAATGCTTTGTCACGACTGGACGATCGTCGCCCCGGCCCTTGAGGCCGTTGCCGAGACGCTTTCTGGCATCGAACAGCAGGGCAAACTCGACGCCAGTCTTAACGCGCAAAGTGGCACCCGCATCGAACGGCTTCGTCTCCGCCTGTGCGAAATCGAAAAAATCGATCCTCCCCCTCTCGACGTAATCGGCTGCCGCGCGCATCACGCTCTCGCCGCCGAAATCCGCGCAAAGCTGGGATGAAATGAAGAGACGAAGCAAGGAATTCAACGCCGACGATAATATTTAATGCCCCCGATAAAGCGCGGTGTTGAAGAAGGGGGCAAATGCGCTGATCACGGCAATGCGGAACGACTCCTGCCGCTTGATCAGATTCTTGGTCAAAATGCCCCAGGCACCCTGAGAGTCGCGCACGCCCTGTATTCCCGTATAAGCCTCGATCGCGCGGGAAAGCTCAGTGCCCCGATCCAATACTTCAATGGCTAGGTCGTCCGGCAGCAGAATCGCGCCTGAGCGTCCGTAAAAACCTCGCCCGCTGACGTCGGAAACGTACGCCCAGCTTTCGAGAAAAACCAGGCGCCGCCCCGTCTCATTCCCATCCTCAGAGATCACGTCCAGTCCGCCTTCCAGCCCAACGAAATACGCCGCCGTCTGCTCGTCAACGCTCCTCAAAGCTTCGCAGCGGCCGCGCGCTCCAGCCATCAACTCCGCGCGGCTGCGAGGAGTGTGGCTCACGCCGGTCTCTACCTCGAATCCTGTCACCTCGAATCGCAATTTTGGGTGCAGCAGAGGCCCTACTGACACGAGCGCCTCGCGCACAGCCTCGAGCTTCGGCGCACGCTTGCTGCCAACCGCAATGCGGATCGTCTCCATGCCTAAGGACAAGGGAAACTTAACGGGCCAAGCTTAACAAGGAATTAGGAAGAAGACTGGAGCGGCCGAGGGGACTCGAACCCCCGCCTGCAGCTTGGCAAGCTGCCGTACTACCCCTATACTACGGCCGCACTTGGATGAAAAATTTATAACACGCTGTCCCGAATGCCACAAGGCGGCGCGGCTAAATCGTCAGCGGTCTGTCGCATCAAAACGAAATCAGCCTACCTGCACGACGCGCGTTGACTTCACCACCGGAGATCTCTTTTGCCGCCGGGCAAAGCTCGAGGCCTTGGCCCGGTCCGTATAGACCCGCGCAAACCTCTGCCCATCCGCGTAGTAGACGGTCACCTGCCAATGACGATGCTTTCGACGCCTGTCCTTGCCTAATGCGGTGCGCTTTTTGGTTTTCTTCAAGGTTTGGTCCAGTTGTAGTCAGAGAAATATCTCAAGTTCCATCCGCTGCCGCAAGTGCTAGTTCAAATAACCCGCAACGCAAAATTTGCCATATTTTCGGCATTTTTTGCACTACGACTGGCAGTGATCCTCTCCCTTAACCAATTAAGCAACATCTTCGCGGGCGCCCTGTAACTTTTTGCCTTCTGGAGCGTTCTATACTGTAGAACGTCTATTGGATGGAAGAATTCATGCGTTTCGAATTGGAACTGACAGCAGAATCGAAAATAGAAGATCCCCGAGGACACTCACCGGAAACTCTGCGGCGCCTGCGCGAAGCAATCGCTTCGCGAGCTCCGGCGACTCCAGACGCGCGCCGAGCGGACTTCTTCGAAATTCAGTCGGACGATCAGGTTTTCTATATTCACGTCTCGCCGGTAACTCAAAAGATCACCCTGCTCGCCACGTGGTCTCACGAGCCGGAATTGGAAGTTGCCACCTCAGCTTGAATCTGCCGCGAACGCCCTGCGTGCCTTTGACGCTACAGCCCTACATCGTTCATAAGCGAACTAACTAGTCGAACGTTCGCAAAACCTCTACCATTATTTTGTGGGCCAGCCGAGCGTTCATCGCCGCGTTTTAACCTCCACGGCCATTGTCATGGCGGGCATTTTGCTAAGCCGCGTCCTGGGATTCGTCCGCGAATGGGTCGTGGCACACCAGGTCGGCTCCAATGCCATGACCGACGCCTATTACGCCGCGTTCACGCTTCCTGATTTTCTGAATTATCTGGTTGCCGGCGCGTCCCTGAGCGTCACGTTCATTCCGGTCTTCACCAAGTACGCCGCCGAAGGCCGCGAAGACGAAGGCTGGCACGTGTTTTCCACAGTGATGACCTTCATGGGCCTTCTCCTCGTCGGCCTGGTGCTGGCGGGCGAAATCTTCGCGCCCCAACTCGCTCAATTGATCGCTCCCGGATTTCCGCCAGAGGAAAAGGCGCGCGTCATTTTTCTCACGCGCCTGATGCTTCCCGCGCAGTTCTGTTTCTACCAGGGCAGTATTCTTAGCGCCGTGCAATATGCCAAGCGACGTTTCGTGATTCCGTCGCTCGCCCCCGTCGTTTACAACATTCTGATCATTTTGGGTGGCGTGTTCCTGGCCTCTCGCATCGGCATGACCGGTTTTGCCGTGGGAGTTCTTGCCGGCGCGGTCATCGGCAATTTCCTGCTGCAGGTCTACGGCGCGATGGACGCGGGTGCTCGGTTCAAGCCCAATCTCGACGTGCTGCATCCAGGTTTTCGCCTTTTCGTTCGCCTCTCCGTGCCCATCATGCTCGCGCTGTCGCTGGCCTTCACCGATGACTGGATTATTCGCTGGTTCGGCTCCTACCTTCAGCCCGCATCAATTACGTGGCTCAGCTATGCCAAGACGCTCATGCGCGTGCCGCTCGGCGTAGTCGGCCAGGGCGTCGGCGTGGCCTCGTTCCCTTTTCTTGCGCAGCTTTATTCCGAAGGAAAATTCGACGAGCTGAATGGCCTGCTGAACTCCACCATGAAAGGCCTGATCGCCACCCTCGTGCCCATCACTGCGCTCATGATCGCGCAGAGCGCGCCCGTGGTTTATCTCGTCTTTTCGCACACGCGCATGCGTCCGCCCGACCTCGACGCGACGGCCGCCACACTCGTGTTCTTCACGCTTGGGTTATTTGGCTGGGGTGCGCAGTACATTCTTGCGCGCGGCTTCTACGCCACGCGCAACACCTGGATTCCGGCCGTCGTGGGCACTGTACTGACCTTCGCCAACTTGCCCGTTTACTGGCTTCTCGTGCGCCGCGCCCAGCATCTAGGATTGGCGATGGCCAGCACCGTCGGAATCACGGCTTACACCGTCATTATTTTCTTTCTTCTCTCCCGCCGCACACACAACCGCGAAGAAGGCGCCCTCGTCGTGTTTTTCCTCAAGGTTTGCGCGGCCTCGGCTCTGGTAGGCGCTGTCTGTTACAAGCTGCGGCAAGCGCTCGAGCCGCATTTGGCTTGGCATACTTTGCCGGGCGCGCTGTCGATGCTTGTAGTGGTCACTACGGCGGGAATTCTGCTTCTCGTGATTATTGGCAAGCTGCTGGGAATTCGCGAACTCGACGAGCAGTTAGCCCGGCTCTGGCTCCTCGCCCCCTGGCGCCGCTCCAAAACCCCCGCCTAATAGGGCGCGTCGGCAATGTCACGCCTACAGCCGGGCTTGTTGCTGGATGTTCGCAAGCCAGGCGGTCAGAGCTTTAGCTCTGACATTTAAATGGTGGACTGTTTCGGGGCTTTAGAGTCTGTGTGAAGACTCCAGTCGCCGCGTGTTTATACTGACGAATTGAGGATCATGAGATATCTTTGGATTACAACTGTGTCCACCTATTTGCTGAATCGACGGTGGCGGGCGGCTAGCTGGCCCGGCCAAATCCTCGTCTATTTGTATGCGGTGGCCGCCAGCGCCAGCTTGACCGCCCTTGCGACAACAGCCGCGACGAGCGAACCGCCGCATCCCTCTTTGTTGTTTCAGCACTCCGATCACCGGTTCCACCAGCGCTTTTCGTCGCTGATAAATTCTTCGGCCGGCCGCACGCAATTTCCGCCGCATTCTGTGATGCGCCGGATTACGGGCCTTCTGCCGCAGCCGTCCGCCTCGATTCAACCAGCGCGCCAGGTTCGAGTCCGGCACATAGCCGTCGATCTGGCGCTCCTCCAGCGCCTTCAAATTCTCCAACGAGAAGAATCCACTGTCGGCACTGGCTCGTTGCGGTTTCTCTCCGCACTGTTGTTCCACCCGATCCACCATCGGCAGCAACGCCTCGTTATCGTTGGTGTCCTGCGTCACCTGTTGCGTGAACCCGCCCCGCTCCCGCAGAAAGCGGCTGTCGGGATCGCTCCGCGACAGCTTCGGCAGCCCCGATTTGCGCAGCCGCAGACGCTCCGGAGTCTGTTTCCGTGTTGCTGTTCCAGCCGCGCGATCGCTTCTCGGCCCACTCCGCTGCCCGCGCCTTCATTCGGATCTTCCGCATCGCATTGCCGCTGCCAGCGGCGAATGTCTCGTCGGATGCGCGCCCGCAGCGCCTGCTCGGTGTCGATCCGGTTCTCCGCGACGCCGTTCGCCGCGATGCGCGTCGCATCGATGGCCATCCACCACTTGCGTGAACACATCATTCAGCGCTCGCGCTTGTCGCCGGCGAAAGTCGTTCAGCGTCCAGTGATCCGGCGTGGCCCCCGCTGCCAAGTAGCGGAACGCCAAATCCTCGCGAATGCGTTGCTCCAGCCGCCGCGAACTGGTCATCCCCAGCGCGTAGGCATACAACCAAACCGAGACCAACATCTCCGGAGCGTAAGCAGGCCCGCCTTCTTCTCCATACTCACTCCGGAACACTTCCAGGTTTCAATTTCGTCACGATCCGGCGGATCAAAAAGCACAAGCGATCCGGTCCCAATACGTCCTTCACGCTCGGCGGCAGCAGATACGCCTGCTCCGGGTTGTAATCCAAGAATTTCGCCATCGCCTCTCCTCTCTCGTGCAGTATAAGAGAGGCGTCAAATCGAGTTCTCACACAGACTCTTTAGCCCCTGAGTTTGTAGCTCAGATCGTTCCGCCTTGTGGCGGTAGAGCGTGCGCCGAAACTCGTCATTCCGTCGGCCGCTCTTCGCGCGAAAGTCATCCTCGCCGCGAACGTCTACCAACAGGATGAGCTTCGCGGCGTTAAAGAAGTCATCAGGAGCCTTCGCGCGGTAAAAATGTTGGCGGCCGACTTTCCGATCGGCGGGAGAGGAATCCCTCTTCGATTTATACCAACGACCTATTTCCCACGTCACTCTTCCCGATATATAGTTCTCGCATGCATCGCCGCGAATTCCTCCGCACTGTTGGCACGCTCGTAGCTGCCTCGGCCCTGCCGCCGCTCGCCCATGCCGCGGCCGAACGGCCCCGCATCGCCGTCACCATGGACGATCCCACCACCTCCGTCAGTCCAAACATCGCCTGGCGCGATGCCAATCGCGCCATACTCGATACGCTCGAAAAATGGAGCCTCAAGATCACCCTTTTCGTATGCGGCATGCGAATCGACTCAGCGCAAGGCAAGGAACTCCTCGGCCAATGGGACGAGGCCGGGCACATGATCTGCAATCATTCCTACTCGCATTTCAATTTCAACGCGCCAAAAAGAACTTACGAAGATTTCGCCGCTGATTTCGAACGCACCGAACCCCTCATTAAGTCCTATCGTCACTTCACGCGCATGTTCCGCTATCCTGGCCTGAAAGAAGGCGACACTGCCGAAAAACGCGACCGCTTCCGCGCCCTCCTCAAGGAACAAGGCTATAGCGTCGGCCACGTGACCGTCGACGCCTCCGATTGGTACGTCGACGATCGCATGAACGCGCGCCTTCAGCAGCAGCCTGCCGCAAACACGCAGCCCTATGGCGATTATCTGGTCGCGCATTTGCTTGACCGTGCCGCGTTCTATCGTCAGCTCGCAGTCGACGTTTTGGGCCACGAAATCCCGCACACACTGCTCCTCCACCACAAAATGATCAATGCGCTTTTCCTTGAAGATGTAATTCGCGAATTCTCAGATAAGGGCTGGCAGTGGATCGACGCCAGGCGCGCTTTCGACGATCCTGTCTTCAAGCGCCAGCCGGACACGCTTCCGGCCGGCGAAAGCCTCGTCTGGGCATTGGCAAAGGAGACCGGCCGCTTCGGCGACCGCCTCCGCTATCCCGGCGAAGACGACACCTACGAAAAGCCCAAAATGAACTCCCTCGGCCTTTGATCTGCTCGTCAAGGTTCAAGCTGTCATCACGAGGCCCGAAGACCGAGGGATCTGCTGTTCGCCCTGATTCGCAGGTTAAAGGCATTCGTCGAAAACTGACTCCTTGGACGCTAAGCCTACCGCCGATCATGCCCGTCTCCGCGGTGCTCCTCGGGCGCTCTGCGCCCTTCCCGAGGAGCGGCACGTTCACGTTCGCTGCGTCCGTGTAGCTCATGCCGTTCCGGCGCGCGCTCTGTCGGCGCGTATCTTCGCACGCCGGGGTAAGGATGCTCGTACGCTCGCCTGTCACCCCAGCCTCGCCGCCAGGGCTCGTTGTTGATGATCACGGCGTGCCTGTCCCAGTCAAAACGATCGTAGCCCCAGCCCCACGGCCTGAAAAATCCCCCAATCGTTACGCCGAATCCGAACCGGATCGCCCCGCCAACAACGAAGCCCGGTCGCGGCGCGAAAAACACAATTCGCGGATCGTAATACGGCACCACAACATACGCAGGATTAACGGGCGCGATGGTGATATACGGCCCGCCGCCAACAATAATCTGGCCATTACTTCGCAGATATCCGAAATCTCTCGCTCTGCGTCGCTCCCTCTGGACCGCGTCCATCACCTCCTGCTGTTGCGCCAGGAAAGCATTTCCCAGATCCGTCGTCCAGTTCATGTCGGAAGCCATCATGTCCAGCACCGACGGAAATGGCAGCAGCGCTTGCACACTGCGATCCCAAGGCAGTTGGTCGGCCTGGATCGCGTCGGCCAAAGCTTGGCCGGTCAGGTAATGGTGCTGATCTGCCCAACGCGCCGCGTCGGGAATCTGATCCGGATAGGTCGCTGCGGCAAGTATCTGCGCCAGCAACGCGTCCGGATATAACGCAATCCGCGACACCAGCTGATCCAGTTGGTCCGGTGCGAATGACGGAGGCGGTGCCTGATCCTGCGCAAAATTGGGCATGGCGACGAGAACCATCACCAACGCCAAAAACCCCACAGCTGCTTTTCTCAGCGTCATTCAGTCCTCCCCGTCCATAAGACGGCCCGACCTGGCCACCCGTTTCGCGGTGCAATGTCCCCTAGCTATGCCCCCAAAATACTCTGGTGAACTTAGACGAGACTTGGGTGTATAAGAGTGCCCACCTTAAGGGTTCCAAAGCGCGTACGAATTGAGGAGGAACGCTATGCCAAAAAAGTTTCCCTGGCTTCTGCCGGCCGTGACGATTTGCGCCCTGCTCGCGCTGCCTGCGCGGTCGCAACAGCAGCCGGCATCTACGAAGCCCGATTCCCCCGAAGTTCAGGCGCACATCGAAAAAGCAAAAAAGATCGCGGGCACTTATTGGGCCCAGGCGGAACACTTCCTCTGCGAAGCGCCTCGCGCGAATCAAGTCGCCGATCCCGGACCGGTCAAGCTCTTCGATAATTTTTGGGCCATTCCCGGGCCGTATTCCGTCGGAAATGCGGTGACCTACGTGCTTCCCAGTTCGGCCGGAATCATGTTGATCGACCCTGGCCACGCCAAAGACGTTGAGACACAGCTTCTGCCGGGCTTGAAAACTCTCGGGCTTGATCCCGCCAATATCAAGGTGGTGATCTTAGCGCATGGCCACGAGGACCACTTCGGCGGCTCAGCGTATCTTCAGCAGCACTACGGCGCTCACATTTATATGACTGCGGCCGATTGGGACTTCATAAATATTCCGCGCCCGGCCGCCGCAGGAGGAAATGCGCCTCCGCCTGTCGAGCTGCCGAAAAAAGACATGGTCGCCTTCGAAGGCGTCCCGATCACGCTTGGCGATCAGAGCGTGACGCCGGTTTTCATTCCCGGACACACACCCGGCTCGCTAGGCCTCATCATCCCGGTGAAGGATAACGGTAAGCCGCACGTCGTCGGAATGGTAGGTGGTGGATTCATCGCTCAGGGTAACGCCAGCCAGGTGCAGGAGTTCATCGACTCCATCCAGCACTTCGAGGAATGGACCAGGAGGATGAAAGTCGACGTCGAGATTCAGAATCATCCCGTCTTCGACGGATTTGCCGACAAGCTCACGGCCCTTCGCGCGCGAAAACCGGGAGAGCCGAACCCCTTCGTCGTCGGCGAGGCAAATTACACGAAATTCCTCGACCTCATGATGGAGTGCGCCCGCGCTACCCGCGACCGCCAGAAAGATTAACCCAACCGCATTGCAATCATCGGAGAGCGCCGAAGCCCGGTAGTCGAGGTGTCTTTACGCGGCTCACAGCCCCCGTGCCGGGCCCGCCTTAAGCTGAAATTCATCGGGCTGGGTGTACAAATTTCCCCAATTGCTGAATCTGGATCGCAGATGAAATTCAACCTCCACACGCTCGAAAGCTTCCGTCATACAGGCAGAAGCGCCTCTCCTCACGGCTATGCCACTCGCGCGTTCCACTGGCTTGGCGGCGCGCTTCTCGCATACGCCTTCATCGAAAATGGCGAAAGGACGCGCGTTCTCTTCAATTCCGCCGCCATGCGCCGCGACGTCATCCTGGGAGCCATCATTGGGCTCATGTTTCTGGCGCGCCCGATCTGGGTCTACTTCTTTCGCGGAGGCTCCCGCCTGCCCACCGATGCGCCGCGATGGGAAAAAGTCGCCACTTGGATTTCTCAGATCTCAATCTACGGCTCGCTGGCCGCTGTGCTCGCCTCCGGCTTCCTGATCGCTTACCTCGCGCCCGAATCGCACGTCTTCCGAGCGCGCCGCAGGATCAGGACCGACAATCCCCTGCTCGCCGGCACAATCCGCTTCCACGTAGGCATTTCTAATTTTTTGCTTTTCTTGATCTATGCGCACATCGCCTACGCGTTGTGGCACTGGATTTTCCGCCAGGATGGTCTGTGGGAATCGATGACCGGTCACTCGCTCGACGCCGTCAAGGACGGCCTGAGAGCCCGCTTCCTTCGCTTTCTCGATCGGCGCGATCGGCTCTCCTCCGATATGACTTCGGGCCACGCCTGAGGCAAAACCCGTCGCCTACACCTGCGCGAAGCCGCCATCCACAAACAGTTCGATTCCCGTGACGTAGCTGCTGTCGTCGAGCCAAAGCCTCCGTGTTGACACGTCCCTCCCCTCGGGCATAGCATCCACGCATTCGCAACGGCTCGCTCCCTGAGAGAGTGCAACGCAGTGTCACTCGGGGATCTCAACAAGCGCCGAAGTCCTTTAGGGGTCGAATCGCCATGAAGACGAAATCGAGTCTTGTTCGATACGGCATTACCGCAGCGGCGCTGATGGCAACCTATCTGCTCGCCCTGCCGGCTGCGCCCCAGACCAAGCCCGCAGCCGCGAAATCAGATGCTACAGCGAAAAGTAATTCCTCGGGCGCTTACATGCCCGGCTGCTGTAGCACGAACGAAGAACTCCAAAAGTTCTACCTTGGGCTGCCGGTCGCCAAAAAGCCCACGCCGCGCGCGCCGGACGGCCACCCGGACCTGACCGGCTTCTACGACAATCCTTTCAACACGACGGTAACTAAGGATTCCGACGGCACCGTCTCTTTCACTTTGGGCGGAGGAGGCAGGCGCTCCCCATACAAGTGGCCTACTCCCGACATGCCTTCGTACAAGCCCGAATACGCCACCAAAGTTGAAGCTTTGTTCAAAAACCAATATGGCGCCAGCACACCCGACGATCCCCAGTACGACTGCAAGCCCATGGGCGTTCCGCGCGCCTCCATGGTGCCCCTGCAGTTCGTTCAGACGCCGAAAATGGTCGTGGTCTTGTATGAGTCCAATTTCATCGGCCAGACTTACCGCATCATTTACACCGACGGTCGCGGCCATCCCAAGGATCTGGACAGCTCGTTTTTGGGCGATTCCATCGGCCACTGGGAAGGCGACACTCTGGTTGTCGACGTCACCGGCCTGAATGACGAAACCTGGCTCGGCGGCGCCCAGGGTCACACCGAACCCGGCGGCCCCGGTGAACCCGGCCACCAGATCGTGGAAACGCACGCCCTGATCCACAGTGATCAGGAGCACGTCACCGAGCGCTACACCCGCCACGGCGATATGCTGGTCTACGAAGCCACCGTCGAAGATCCCGTCATGTTCACGAAGCCCTGGGTCCTCACGCCGCGGCACTTTGCGCTCGGCGTTCCGCCTGACGATCGCATCTTTGAGAGCTTCTGCGAGGCGCGAGACAAAAGCCATATTATCCGTCCGAGCGAAAAGGATGAGCCGCAGTGCGAACTGGGGAATGCCGTCAATAAGCCCGGCGACCCCGCTTGCCGCCGTTAGGTTCCCTGTGTCCCCTCTGCCCCGCAGCCCTGGGGTTGTCGTGCGCCGCAACGTCGCCGCTCCCAAAAGGCTACCTACAGGATGCGTTTTTCGCGGGAAATAAGTCCGAGCTTGCGGCGCCTATAAAGTCGGACGATGAGGGATCTGCAGTTGCTCGGGTGCCCCTTGGCTTGACGCGAAAACACGGCGCCTGATACGATCCGTGCCAAATCTTGTGGGAAACATACCGGTAGATTGAACGACCTTTGGGAGCCGCCATGAAAAGCAAGACACGGGGCCTTGCGCTTACGCTGTTTGGGCTGCTGCTGGCTGCGGTGCCGGCTTTGGCTCACCACTCCGTTACCGCGGAATTCGATCCCAAAAAGAGTTTCACGGTCACCGGAACTCTGAAGCGCCTCGATTGGACGAATCCTCACATCTACGTGTGGGTGGAAGTGAAGCAGGAAGACGGCCAGCTGGTCACCTACGGCATTGAAGCTGTTCCTCCGGGCATGCTGCATCGCGCGGGAATCACCCGGGATATGTTCAAGGTTGGGGAAACGGTCACCGTGATCGCGGCGCCGGCAAAGGACGGCACAAAAAATCTCGGCTTGGGACGACGCATCACGTTTCCAGACGGCCATTCCATCCGCCTGAATGACAGAAGCGACGAAGAAAACAACCCGCAGTAACCAGACGCGTCTCCTGGATTCAATCAGAGCGCTGTTGCAACCCTCGTCATCGAGAAAAGGTCATCGGGAGGAGAAATGTCGCGCAAAAATCGAATCATCTTCCGTGGGCTTGCTGCAGCCGCGCTTCTGGCGGCCATGAGCCTGCTCGCGCCGTCGCTGCGTGCGCAGGCGCAACCACAATTCGCGCCGATCATGACGCACGCCCTGAATGGCGGCGTTTACTGGATCGAAGGCGGCGTCGGCTCTAATTCCGGCGTCGTGATCGGCAAAGACGGCGTCATCGTCATCGACGCCAAACAGACGCCGGAATCCGGCAAAGCGGTGATGGCGGAAATCGCCAAGCTCACGCCCAAGCCGGTGACGCACATCATCCTCACGCACAGCAATTTCGATCATACGGACGGCCTGCCTGGTTTCCCCAAGGGCCTGACCATCATCGCCCAGGACAATTGCAAAAAGCAGATGGAGCATCCACGCAGCAGCCCCAGCCACGTCGACATCACCGGCTACATGCCCACTAAGACCGTCGGCAAGAAAGAATCCATGACCATCGACGGCGTGCGCTTCGTGCTGCTCCATTGGGCGCCGGCGCACACCAGCGGCGATTTGATCATCTATCTGCCTGATCAGAAGGTAGCTTTCACCGGAGACATCACCGTCATGCGGCTTCCCTACCCGCTCATTCATCTCGAAGACGAGGGCTCCTCCGCCGGGTGGGTGGAAAGCATGAAAGGCATCGTCGCGCTCGACGTCGATACGTATGTGCCCGGCCACGGCAACACGCAAACCAAGCCCGTGCTGGAGCAGCGCCTGATGAACACCGCCGCGCGCCGCGACAAAATCAAGCAACTGGTCGCCCAGGGCAAATCCCTCGACGAGATCAAGAAAGAACTCGGCGAGGCGACACCGCCCGCGGGCGCCAACCCGAACTTCTCTAGCTTCACCGAAGTCGTCTACAAAGAGCTCACCCACTCCAAATCCTAACCGACGCAGGCAACCGCCCCTACTCCGTCGCGGGAGCTATCCCTAGGGCCGGCGGTTAGATGGCTACGCGGAGGAGCATGAGCACTGATAAGAAAGAACTCATAATGCGCCTCCTTGAAGACGCACGAAGATTCCGTCTATGTGGCCCATCCGACGATCCCGACGAACAGACGGCAGTTACGGTCGGTTACCATCACCTAGTAGTTCAATTGAAGAGGCTGGCAGGCCCAGTCCTTTCCGAAGAAGCAGCCGCCCGACTAAACTCGATCGACGTCGAGATCGACAATATTTACTCGGCATATAAAGCGAAGGCCGAGATAGACGCGCTCCTTCCTGAACTGGAATCGGCTCTCGAAGTTGCTGACGACATCACGGAAGTCAGAGGCTTGGGCGGCATGAAGGCTGAATCCGCCCCAAGGCCAAAGCTGTCACCCCTTTTCGTTAATCACGCTGCAGACGTGCTAGCGGAAACCAATTGCGGATTGACCGGGCCGGAAATAGTCCGCGCCCTTGGCGCTTATGCGATTGATCTCAACGTTACAATTCCTCATTCAACGTACCCCTTTGATGCTCCTAATAAGCGTACGGCCTTATCGCAGAATCTGATGGCTTTTTCAGAACCGCAACGATATCGAATTATTCGCGATCTTTGCGATCACCCATCAAGTAAATCGCAGAATGCCGATGCCGCTCGGAAGCTCAAACTGACACTGATGACAAGGTACAGTCAATTAGACACCGAACAGTTGGGGGCGGAAGTTAATGAAGATCTTGTGAAGCAGACTCGGCATTGGCTTGATTCGTTTCCAGAGGTCCTCGATGTCTTTAATCAAGCGATACAGAAATACACGACGAGAATGTTCATCCGCAATCTGCTCGACGATTTGCGTCTAGCGCTTGAGAAGTTAGTTCAAACCCTTGTGGGGAACTCGAAGTCTCTCGAAAACCAACTCGCAGCCGTCGGTGCCTTTGTGAAGGAACGCGGTGGCTCGTCCGAACTCTCGAATATGTTTGTCAAGCTCGTTGATTATTATTGCAAATATCAAAACACGTACGTGAAGCACGACGATGCAGTTATAGAAGAAGAAGTCGAGTTCATTATTGAGATTACTGCGGCTTTCATGAAGCACTTTGTTCGACTGGCAGGAAAAGACGCTGGCGAGGTATCAGTGAAAATAGGTCTGGCCGCCGATAATCGCTCGTAGCGCAGGCGTCAATTCGCTCGTCGCTTTCGATTTGGTCAGCACACCTTTCGCTCCCGCCCGGCGGATCGGCAAAACAAGGCTTGGACTCTCATGCATGGTGAAGATCAGAATTTTGGACCCCGGACATGTCTTTACGATTTCCATCGTAGCTTCGATTCCGCTCATCACCGGCATGGTTATGTCCATTACGATGGCGTCGGGTTTTAGCTCATTCGTCATCCGTAAGGCTTCCTCGCCGTTCGCGGCTTCCCCGACCACCTCCCAGTCCTTCTGGGTCTCAAGGATATGGCGCACACCCTGCCGCACCACATCGTGATCATCGACGATTAGTATGCGTGATGTAATAATTCCACCTGCCCTCACGGTAATAAGCTACACGTACCGCTTTGGAACCTTAGGGGCTTATTCAGCATTCGCCAATGGGGAAATAACCCTATCCGGCAGGAATGTGAACAGTAGGGTTAGCTTTTGGTATAGCGGCAGCAGCTAGCGAGAGGACCATTGAATGCCCCCACTGCAAAGTGAGGCAAAAAATCGAAGTTGCCCCGCAAAAGAAAGGAACGGCCCAGGCGGAACTTCAATACCTATCGTGCATTAATTGCAGTAATGAATTTGAAGTGAGCCTCCGCAATAAAATCGTCGCCGGCCCGTTCACCGCGTAACGATTCGGAATCCCTTAAAGAGAAAGCGCAGCCAGAAATAACTTGAACTTACAACAATGTGCCTAGCACCCGGCCTTCGGCGGCAGTATTGACTGCCTCGATCAACTCCCGCTCGGCGTCGGATTTGGGCACGTAGCAGACGGCGCCCACATTGTGGGCTTCCTTAAGCAATTGCGTATCCGTGTAGGACGAAAGGATGACTACACGCGACTGAGGCGAGACTTCTCGAATCTTTCGCGCCGCCTCGAACCCGTTCATCACCGGCATGACGATATTCAGCACCACAACGTCAGGCCTCAGTTCGTCGGATTTTTGAATGGCTTCCACGCCGTCTTTAGCTTCGCCACAAACCACGAATCCCCTCTGGCATTCCAGGAGATTGCGGATGGCTCTGCGAAGTTCTTGGTGATCGTCAACGATCAGGATCCGAACCGGTTTCTGCTTTGGCATGGGCATCCAATCAAATTATGATTTTTGGGCGGACCCAACGGTCGTCGGCAACCAGAATCCTGTTCGACGATTTGTCTCCGACGAAATGACGGGGCCGAAGCTCCTGCTGCGAGCCAATGCGGGGTAGGTAATCGTCGCCGTGCAAGATTTAAGGCGCAATACGTGAAACACCTGACCGCCGGTGAGTGGCGCAAAGCCGGCGGCGCAACTTCTCGGCACACGGCGACTTTTGCCTCATCCGCCGCATACAAGCATACAAATTGACAGCTGTATGCGCGCGGGAGCAGACTTGGGCCAACCAAGAGGGGAACCCAAACACTTCAGCAACTTATGATCGGGATTGTCGAGCGACAAAAGCGGCCTCTTCGCGCGTAAGTCCTCGCCGCGAACGTCATGGGCATCAGGAGCTTCGCGGCGCTAAAGAAGGCATCAGGAGCTTTCGCGCGTAACAAAGTTCAGGCGGCTTTTGTCGCATAAAAAAGGAGGCACACAATGAACCGCCTTGCTCGGCACGCAGCTCAGTTCGCGCTTGCGGTGTTGATTGGGGTCCTGATCCTGCCCGCCCTCGCGCGCGCAGAAGTATCGCGCGTGGAGATTGCTTCGCGGCGCGACGTGGCCGGTGGTCGTTCATTTGGATCGACCGGCGCCTACGAGCGGCTGACGGGAAAAATCTATTTCGCGATCGATCCCGCCAACGCGCGCAACCAGGTGATCGCCGACCTCGACAAAGCGCCGAAGAATGCCGCAGGCAAAATCGAACTCTCCGCCGATCTCGTGATTCTCAAGCCGCGCGATCCCGCGAAGGGAAACGGCATCGCCATCTTTGATATCGTGAATCGCGGCGCGGGCGTCGTTTTGCCGCAGTTCGATGGGCCGCCCGGGAAAAATCTCGACACCGAAGCGGGAGACGGATTTCTGCTCGACCGCGGCTACACCATCGTGATGGTCGGCTGGGAATTCGACGCGCGCAGAGAAGGCGCGCTGAAAATCGACCTGCCCGGCGCGATGGGCGTGACGGGTCTCGTCAGCGGAACCTTCATCGTGGATAGCCGAACCGACAAGGCCACCGTGGCCGATCTCGTTGGCTACACGCCCAGCGATCCGGCATCGGCACAAAATACGCTGCGCGTGCGCGAGAAGTTGGGCGCCGCCTGGGTAACCGTTGCGCGCGCCAAATGGCAGCTCGCGGGCAACACCGTCACTCTCGACGGCGGATTCGAACCCGGCCACACCTATGAGCTCGCGTATCTCGCAACGAATCCGCCTGTCGCGGGGCTCGGATTCGCCGCTGTGCGCGACGCCGCCGCGTGGGTGAAATATGCATCTGACGCGACGGTCTCCGCGAAAACGACGCTTGCTTTCGGAGTCTCGCAAACCGGCCGCTGGCTGCGCGAATTCCTCTACGAAGGCTTCAACACGGACGAACGCAACCGGCAAGTGTTCGATGCGGTGTGGCCGCATCGAGCGGGCGCGGCGGGCGTCGAGCTCGACGTTCGATGGGCGACTCCCGACGTCCCTGCTAATGGAATCGGCCACGCATTTCCCGTTCTCGGATCGCAAGCAGCGCGATCCGGTGACTGCGCCTCGACGATGGAAACCTCGAAAACGCGCGCGCGGCCGAGCATCAGCCGAAAATCTTCTACACCTATTCGGATACCGAATATTGGGAGCGCAGCATCGCTCTGGCCACTACCACGCCCGACGGCTCGAAGGATATCGAACCGCTGCCAAACGAGCGGCTGTATCTCTTGTCCGGAGCGCCGCACAACGTGGGCCCGTTCCCGCCTATGGTGACCACGGGGCAGCTTCCTGGGAATCCGTTTGACTCGCGGATTACTCTCCGCGCTTTGCTGATCGCCATGGAGAAATGGGTTGCGGATGGCACCGCGCCGCCGGCGAGCCGCTATCCGCGCTTGCAGGATCGTACGCTTGTGCGCGCACGCGATGTGGCTTGGCCGAAAATTGGCGGCGTGACTTCCCCGCAGACTGCCTTCGCGGGCGTGCGCGGGCCAAACCGTCTGCTGGCGAAAGACGGCGCGGGTGCGCCGCTGCCGTATCTCGTTCCGCAGGTGGACCGCGATGGCAATGCCGTCGCCGGACTGCGGCTTCCCGACGTGGCCGTGCCGCTCGCGACGTACACCGGATGGAATTTCCGAAACACCGCAATCGGCGGCACCGAGCAATTTTTCCCGCTGATGGGCTCGTACATTCCCTTTGCGCGCACGAAAGTGGAACGCGATCAGGCGCGCGACCCGCGCCTTTCGATCGAAGAACGCTACCACTCGCGCGATGAGTACCTGAAGCTCGTGCAGCAATCGGCGAACGCGCTCGTCACGGATGGCTTCCTTCTAGTAGAAGACGTGCCCACGATCGTCAAGCACGCCGGCGAGCACTGGGATTTCCTGGCGGAGCGCTCCACGACCACGACCACTACCAACAGCGCCCGCTAGGCCAATCGCGCCACATTGTTGTCATCCCGTCGTCGGCGCCGTATTTGCGCCCACGCTAACAACGTGAGCGAAGGCTCTCCTGGTTTCCAGGTGCCCCACACGTCGTCTTTACCTGTGGGGCCATCCGCCTTGGCGCATGCACTGCGTCTTGGTCTCGTGGCACAGCCACTCCTGGCTGTGCTCCTAACCGGTGTCGGGCGCCTTTCACTGCGCCAATCTAGGAGCGTTGTCTTTCCAAACTCGGTCCTACTGGATTTCCTTATCTTCAACTACCATTAACCTGTCGGTCCGATGCATCCCGTCGCCGTATAGAATGAAAACTTACAGAACGCCCTCCCAGGGGTGATCACATGGGAAGCGCCGTCGGCGTTGACCGCCTTCATTTCGCCTTTACGATAACCTTTCACTACATTTTCCCGCAGCTCACCATGGGCCTTGCGCTGCTTCTGCTGATTCTGAAAACCGCCGCGTTGCGCACCGGCAACGAAAGCTATAACCGCGCCGTCCGCTTCTGGGCTCGCATCTTCGCCATCAATTTCGCGCTCGGCGTGGTCACCGGCATCCCCATGGAATTTCAATTCGGCACAAATTGGGCCGCGTTTTCGCGCTCCGCTGGCGGCGTAATCGGCCAAACGCTGGCCATGGAAGGCGTCTTCTCGTTTTTTCTGGAATCGACTTTCCTGGGGCTGATGCTTTTCGGCGAAAAGCGCCTCGGCCAGATCGGCCATTGGTTCTCTGTTGTTCTCGTCTGGCTCGGCTCCTGGCTCTCCGGCTATCTCATCATCGCCACAGACGCCTGGATGCAGCACCCGCTGGCCTATTCGCAGGGACCGGGCGGCAATTTCGCGCTCGCCAGCTTTTGGGGCTTTGCTGCTCAATCCCTGGGCGCTCTGGCAATACGCTCACAACATGCTTGGCGCGGTGCAAACCGGCTCCTTCGTGATGGCGGCACTGGGCGCATTCTATTTGCTCTCCAGAAAATTCGAGAGCGATGCGCGCCTTTTCCTCCGCACCGGAGTCATCGTCGGAGTTATCGCTGCGATATTGCAGTTATTTCCCACCGGCGACACGCAAGGCGTGCCTCATCGCCCGTTATCAGCCGGTTACGCTCGCCGCGATGGAGGGCCTCTTCGTCAGCCAGGAAGGCGCGCCGCTCGCGATCCTCGGCCAACCCGACGTCGAGAATCGCCGCCTGGATAATCCGTCTTATCATTCCGAAAGCGCTCAGCTTTCTTACCTACCGCGCATGGACCGCCGAAGTTCGCGGCCTCGATAGCTTTCCGGAAAGCGACTGGCCCGACTTTATTCCGCTCGTGTATTACAGCTACCACGTGATGGTAGGTCTCGGCACCATCTTCATCGCCATCATGCTCGCTCGCCGCTTTTCCTTCTCGCGCGCGCCTCCCTGTACAGCTCGCCCTGGATGCTCTGGATCTTGATGCTCGCGTTTCCCTTTCCTTATATCGCCAATACCGCCGGATGGATCACCGCGGAAGCCGGGCGCCAGCCTTGGGTGATTTACGGCTTGATGCGCACGCCCCTGGGAATTTCGCCGCAGGTTTCCTCAGGCAACGTCTGGTTCACGCTGATCGGTTTCTTCGGAATGTATCTCGTCCTCGGAATCCTTTTTCTTTTTCTCGTTTATCGCGAAATTGACCACGGCCCCGTGCTCGCCCCCGAACCGCACGCCGTGCCCATACCCGCGTCCGACTGAGGAGCTCGCGCATGCCCACGCTCTGGTTTTGCCTCGTCGCCCTCATGATCGCCCTTTACGTGCTGCTCGACGGCTTCGATCTTGGCGCCGGCATCGTTCATATGGGCGTCGCGCATACCGACGCCGAACGCCGCGCCGTCATCGGCTCGATCGCGCCGGTCTGGGACGGCAACGAAGTCTGGCTCATCGCCGCCGGCGGCACGCTCTTCTTCGCCTTCCCCGTGCTCTACGCCTCGAGCTTCAGCGGCTTCTACCTGCCGCTGATGATGGTTCTCTGGCTGTTGATCTTGCGCGGCATCTCCGTCGAATTTCGCAGTCACATCGCCGGTGGCGTATGGCCGCCCTTCTGGGACCTGACATTCTGCCTCTCGAGCGCGTTGCTGGCGATTTTCTTTGGCGCCGCCCTCGGCAACGTGGTGCGTGGGGTTCCCCTGGATGCGCAGGGCTATTTCTTCGAGCCGTTGTGGACCAATTTTCGCTTCGGCGCCAACGCTGGCATTCTCGATTGGTACACGATCCTGATCGGCTTAGCTGCTTATCTTGCTCTCGCCATGCACGGATCGCTATGGGTCGCTTACAAGTGCGAAGCCGAAGTCGCCGCGCGCGCTCGCCGCGTCGCCATGCTTGGCTTCGGGGCCGTTCTCTTGATGACGCTGCTCATCACTGTGATCAGCCTGCGCGTTCAGCCCCAGATTCTTTTCAATCTCAGTGCGCATCCTTGGGGATTCGTCTTTCCGGCCATTGTTATCGCCAGCCTCGCCGGAATCTTCTACTACCTGCGCGGAGCAAGCACCCCGGCAAAAGCTCATCGCGCGTTCGTGCACTCCTGCGGCTACCTGTTCGGCATGCTGACGAGTGTCGCTTTTGGCCTCTACCCTTACGTTCTCCCCGCGCGCGCGGGACCCGCACTCTCGCTTTCGATTTACAACTCCCGCACTTCCGATCATGCACTCCGCATCGGTTTGGCCTGGTGGATCGTCGGCATGATTCTCGCCGCCGTGTATTTTATTTCTCTCTATCGCCGCTTCTCCGGTCCCGTACACACCGGCGAAACCCACACCTACGACTAGCACCGCGCCGCTGGCATTCGCGCCAAAAGAGTTACGTTGTCATTCTGAGCGAAACCGGGGACCTCAGCGCACGCCGCTTTTGCGCGTGCTGGGGTGGTGAAGCGAAGAATCTCTCCTGGTTTTTCGGGTGCCCCACCTTCGGTTTTAAGGGTGGGTTCCCTGCGTCTTGACGTTCTTCGTCCGATACATCACGCCTTCTGCGTCGGCATGAGTCCCGTTAGGGACGACACAACGTAGCCCAGTGCGGCAGCACTGGGAAATGGTTGCGAAATCAAATCCAAGCCCCTGATCTGATCCGAGAGCGGCGGGTTGCCGCTCCGGAATAAAGGTCAGGGGCGACACGATTATCGACGGCCCTCTCCTTCCGATTTGTGCCATTGCACGCCATAATGTTTGCCCCATGGGAAAACTCGACGGCAAATTCGCACTGATCACCGGCGGTAATAGCGGCATCGGACTGGCCTCCGCCCACCTCTTCGTCAACGAAGGCGCAAAGGTGGCCATCACCGGCCGCAACGAAGAGACGCTACGGCACGCCGCCGATTCTCTCGGCCCCGGCGCATTCGCCATTCGCGCCGACGTCACCGACGCCAGCGACCGCGAGCGCATGTTCTCCGAAGTAAAGGACCGCTTCGGCGCGCTCGATATTCTCTTCGCCAATGCCGGCCTCTCCGCGCCTACCCCGCTCGGCCGCACTGACGTGGCCACTTTTGAGAAGCAAGTCCAGCTCAACTTTATTTCCGTCTTCTTTACGGTGCAGGGCGCGTTGCCGCTCTTGCGCGACGGCGCGGCCATCGTGCTGATCAGTTCGCTGACCAGCAAACTTGGCATGCCCGGTACCTCCGCTTACGCCGGCAGCAAAGCTGCTGTGCGTACCATGGCGAAATCTATGGCCGCGGAGCTCAGCCCGCGCGGCATTCGCGTCAACGTGGTCACACCGGGCTACACGCGCACCCCGCTCTGGGAGCGCACCCGGACGCCGCAACAGATCGCCGCCGTGAACGAACGCCTGCCCATGATCGTGCCGCTCGAGCGTTGGGCCGAACCCGAAGAAGTCGCCCGCGCCGTGTTGTTCCTCGCTTCAAGCGATTCGTCCTACATTCAGGGCGAGGAAATTGTCATCGACGGCGGCACCAGCAACCTCCCCGGCGGCACCCGCGCCTTCCGCGGCTAATCAGATGGGCAAACTGATTGGTTCCTCCCGTGGGGAGGTCTTATAATTCGCTTATGCGACAACTGACATTGCCCATCGTGATCGAAGGGAATGCTGACGGTTACTTCGTTTCCTGCCCCGCCCTGTAAGGTTGCTATAGCCAGGGCGACACCTACGAAGAGGCCGTCGAAAACATTAAGGACGCTATCCGTTTGCATCTCCAAGATCGCATCGCCAGTGACGAAAAAATCCCGGAGCACGTTTCAGTAAGCCTCACTACCGTAGAAGTCGCTGTTTGATGGCTCGGCTGCCTCGCCTCACTGCTCGCCAGATCATTACCGCGCTGGAAAAAGTTGGCTTCTCGCTGCCCGTGAAAGCGGAAGTCATATGATTTATAAGAATTCAGCCGGCAAGCGCGTGACGGTTCCCTTTCATGCCTCAAAGATCCTTCATCCGAAAGTCTTAAAGAGCATCTTGCGGGACGCAGGCATCGAACCTGAAGCCCTCGAAGAATTGCTCTAATCTGGCGGCTCCAGGCGGCAACATTATTGCGTCTATAGCGAAATGCGGCGGAAACGCCCGCCGCGGTACAATGGCGGCACGGGGTCCGGAGGTACCAATGCACGCGGCGGCGATTGTCACCGTCATTCTTGCAGCGCTGCTCTTCAGTTATCTCTACATCATTCGGCCGTGGCATTTGCATTGGGGCGCCACGCACCTGGACCGCATCGCCGTGCTCCCCGGCGACGCCCTCTCGCCTTACGCCTCGGCCGTGGTTACTCATGCCGTCAACGTCGATGCTCCCGCGGAAGCCGTCTGGCGCTGGATTGTGCAGATCGGGCAGGACCGCGGCGGCTTTTACAGCTACAGCTTCCTCGAGAACCTGGTCGGCTGCGACATGCACAACACGTTCCGCATTGTCCCCGAATGGCAGCAGCGCGCCATCGGCGACACGGTGTGGTTCGGCTCGCCCAAGCGCTTCCGCGGCCAGGCGCGGATGATCGCCGCGCTGGTTGAGCCCATGCGTACGCTCGTGCTCGCCACTCCGTCCGATTGGGAATTGATCCGCTCAGGCAAAGAAGGTCTCGATACAACCTGGACTTTTGCCTTGCAGCGCAAAGGCGTGAACACAACGCGCCTCATCGCGCGACTGAGATACGCCGCAAACGTTACGTTATGGGGCCATATCGTTAACTTTATTTTCTGGGAACCGGCGCATTTCGTGATGGAGCGCAAGATGCTCGCCACCATAAAAAAGCTCGCCGAAGTGCATCCTCAAGTAACGCTAAACGCGGCTTAGCGTCTCCAGTCGCCGAAACGGAACTCCAATCCGATGTCGGCCTGCCCCTGCTCCGCGTGACGATTCACCGGCGTGGTGAAACAACCGAGAGAGGGATCGCAGAAGGTGGTACTCGCAGCAGTTGTGCGCGAGGGCGACCAGCGCACATCCGCGCGCAAGGCCACTTGCGGCGTGAACAGATACTTCACTCCGCCGCCAAGGTTATAGGAGAAGCGATTCTCGAACGAAAGAACTCCGTGCGAATCAAAGTGCGTGTCGCCGATGCCTCCCACGACAAACGGGCGGATCTTGGAGGGCGTCCAGAATTCGTAGAGCAAGTCGAAATGGTAAAGGTCGAGATGCGCTCTCGTCGTGAGCGGGACCGTCTGGCCAAGCAAAGTGTCGTGCGCGCTGAGCGTGGTGGTTTGCCGGTTCCACATAAATTCGCCAAACAGATGCGGAATAATGCTCACGCCGGTCGTAAATCCCCAGTTCAGACTGCTATCGATCGGCAAATAATCCACGTCCGGCGTATTGATGGTGATCCTCCCGCCAAACCGAGCCCCGACGAAAGGCTCGATCTCAAATCGATTCTGGGCATAGACGCCCGAAACCATCGTGATCAACAGCAACCCCAGGACGATCGGTTTACGCCACACCATCTTTGTCATTCTCCCTCCGACTGCGCTTCTCTGAGCTTCTGGGGCAGGGCCTCGGCGTCAGGAGATGCGCATTCAAAAAATCTGACTATTCGACAACGACTCCCAGCGGGTGGATACCGCCGGGCCGGCTGGACAACGTCGGTACTGGGTTGCTCATTCCCTTTCACGCGTTGCCTCCGACTTTGTAGGCGCCCGAAGCGGCCTGATCCCCATGCCTTTTGGCACTCGACAATTCGGATCGTCGGGCGGTTAATTCTCACAGTCGAGAGTGCCCCACCCCCTCCCCTGTTTTTGTGCAAGTGTTCATTCTGAACGTCAAGCAGTATTGCAAACACAGCAACTTATTGAAAACATGTCGCGAAAAGATACGAAAGATGTGCGAAAGAAACGAAAGAAGCGGGTTTAAATATGACAATATCGCATGACAAATCGTCCGGTGCAGCTAACAAACAGGGAGCCACGAATTGGCCTGTGGCTTGGTTCGGCGATTCGCTCATCTCATCAACTCGATCTAGGCTGCGTTCCGCTGGCGGGCGGACTTCGCCATTCTGAGTTTGTGGCGCTCCGGGATGACAAAAATCCGCGAGAGGTCTCCTTAAGGATGTGTAAACAGTTCATGCGTGGATTTCACAGGACACATTCGGCTAACCTGTCGAAATGGCACCAACAACTAATCAAGGAACGCTGGAGAGAGTCTTAGAATTGATTTCGCGGCGAACCGACACCTACCAAACTGGCGTGCAGACAACTGTTTGTTGGAATTCCGATTCTGGTTGGCTCAATTCCGTTACAAAACTTGAGTTCATTCGCAAAGACGAAAAACCACCAGCAGAATTAACAAGCAAATATCAGAGCGTACAGATTATCCGGCGTCTCTTGACTCCGAATGAGGTCGCGGCTCTTCTCAAACAGCTTGTGGAGAAGCATACCCTAGCCTGGATTATTCGCTGATTTTGGTGGCGAAAAAAGAAAGGATGCTCTAAAAGGTGCATGAACACTGGGTTTTCTGAGAACCCAGTACACCATTTTGGAGCATCCCAAAAGTGACAACTCGTATATCACAGTTCCGCTTCTCCTTCTACCGCAACCGTCCCGTTCACTGTGATTTTTCCGGCGGCCAGATCACCAGTGACGCCGGCCTGCTGCCGCTGCGCGCCTTCGACGAGCAGCATCATCTGACCCGCGACTGGGTCCACACTCCTCAGTGACCCACGCCAGATGACCAAGCGTGCGCCATCACTCGCTGGCCCTGTTGCGGCAGCGCATCTATCAGATCGTGGCCGGCTACGAAGACGCCAACGATGCCGACCGTCTGCGTCATGATCCCACCTTACAGATCGTCGCCGATCAGAAGCTGGGAGAAGCGCTCGGCTCCCAGCCCACGCTCAGCCGCTGGGAGAATGCGCCTTCCGCCCGCGATCTGGTGCGCTTGAACGATGCCCTGCTCGATCAGTTCATTCGCCTCTGTGGAAAGCAGGTCCGCCAGCGCGGCGAGATCCTGCTGGATATCGACTCCACCGACGATCCCACGCATGGCCAGCAACAACTCAGCTTCTTCAACGGCGCCTACGACCAGCATATGTACCACCCCATGCTCGATCTTCGAGCGTCACAGCGGATGCCTGCTGGCCGCACGGTTGCGACCGGGCAATGCCTCCAGTCATGCTCGCATTGTTCCGATGCTGCTGCGGCTGGTGCCGCGACTGGAAGCCGCTTTTCCCGGCGTGCCGATCAAGCTGCGCGGCGATGCCGGTTTCGCTCTGCCGCTGCTCTACCAGTTCTGCGAGTTTTTCGGCATCCAGTACGCATTGGGCATTGCTGCCAACGTGGTCTTCCAACGCCGCGCCGAGCCGCGGCAGAAACGTCTCGCCCGCCGCTATCGCCGCACCGAAATCCCGCAGCGCAGCTTCTCCAGTTTTCGCCATCGTGCCCGCAGTTGGTCACGCCAGCGCCGCATCTGTTACAAGGCCGAGCACACCGCCACAGGAACCAACCTCCGCTTCCTCATCACCAACTGTCCCGGCCGCGCTTCCCAGGTCTTTGCGTTTTACAACGATCGCGGCGAGTGCGAGAACCGCATCGAGGAGTTCAAGAACGGCTTTCGTGCCGACCGGCTCAGCTGCCATCGCTTTCTGGCCAACGCCTTCCGTCTGCTCCTGCATGGCTTCGCCTACAACCTGGTCAATCTGTTTCGCCTGCTGCAGCTTCCGCTGCCGTGGCGCTCGGCGCAGATCGAAACTCTACGTGCTCGCCTGTTCAAAATCGGCGCTCGCGTGCGCCAGACCGCCCGCTGCATCCGCGTCCACCTGGCCACCGGCTGGCCGTGGCAATCTCTGTTCCGCGAACTCGCCTTGACGCTTTAACACCGGCTAGCCTGTTCCTGTCCTCTCCCAATTCGTCTCTGCGCCCGCGAGTTTAGGGCGGAGCCTTCGCGAAAACCACTTTTCTCTCTCATCCGCGAGCTCTGCACGCCGCCGTGAATCCCCGAATGCCGAGAATTCGACAATTCAACTGCAGAAAAACAAATCGTCAGCTCTCATGAATTAAGCGGGCTAGAGATAGGCGCTGACATGAAAGAACTGTCCCACGACGGTAGATTTTCAATCGGGAGTAAAACTCGACACCCGCATTCTGAATGGTCGCAATGGCCTGCCGATATCTTTGACATTCAGTCGAACAGTGCGACCGGACAAACGTGGCCGCCCGACCAGGCGCTAATAGCTTTGAATGCGCCCTACTATCTCTCGCTGGAATACGTCGTCTCTGACCTTTTCGGGATTCGAGTTCAGGGCTGGACAAACTACTTGCGTGGACAGGTAATGGTTGTTCTGCCAGATTTCAGAGCACGAATCTCAAGACTAACAGTCGCGTTGACGTATGTGAGAGTCGATTTGGAATGTGTTTTTCTTAAAGCATCCGACCTCATCATGAAGACTTATGGTGAGAGTCGTACCGGGCGACTGGTTCAGGAAACAACACGTTTGCACGAGCCGTTTGTACAGTTTGATTTAGCAGACCGCGCATCGTTTGTCAGCATGGCTCTGATATGTGCATCCACGGGAGATGTTTTGGACGAGAAGGTGTTCCGAGAAGGCGTACCTTGGCGGGAACCGAACGTGGTCGTGGAGGAACCGCCGGTAGCAGAAATTGAGCAACTGCTTCTGACTGGTGAAGGTGAGACCGTAGAATTCAAAGTGAAGCTAGATACCAATAGCCGGAGGCTTGCAAAGACGGCCACTGCTTTCGCTAACACAAATGGAGGAACGATTGTCTTCGGTATTGATGATGAACAGCGGATTGTGGGTTGCGAGATTCGAGGCTTGGCCGAAACAATCACAAACATTCTGCGTAGCCATTGCGACCCTCCACCAAATTTCACGACGCAAATCGCTAAATACGACAATAGGGAATTGTTCGTTGTTCGTATCGCTGAATCATCAGCTACGGTGCATGTGGTGAAAGAACTCGGCCCATTTATTCGAGCGAATAAGTCCAACAGGTCCCCAACCAGTCACGAATTGGAACTTTTGCAGAAGCGGCGTAGTTCTAGTGGCAACTCACCAATTTCTTCTTGGATGACTGCATGAGCAGAGAAAGGAAAGAATATTGAAATGGCCGAGGCAGTCAAGAAACAGATTAGGGTTCTTGTCATCGGCACTGACCATAACCTTCAGCGACATCAAGATAAAGTGCCAGAACTGGAGAAGCACCGCGCCGAATTCGAGAAGCTTCTTCACAAGGTCATCAAGGAAGAAAAAATCGACCTTGTTGCGGAGGAAGCAGGCGACGATACCAAGGTTTGGGAAAACTTGAAACTACAAGACGCATTCGCGGGATCGGTCGAAGGCAGTAAGACAGTGGATAGTCCTGCCTTCCCAATAGCCAGGACAATTGCTAAGGGATACGGAGTGAGGCACGAGGATGTGGATGTAAACGTTCGTGTGAAGGATGAGACCGACCTAAAGTCGATTGAGGACCGCAGTGATGCAATGACAGAAAAGATTTTGAAGGTCTTGGGAAGCGCCGAGCGATTTGTTGTAATTGTGGGAGAACTCCATCATAAGGGCATGGTTCAGCGTCTCAGAGACAAAGACATGAGTGTGGAGTGTTTACATTTCCCGTGAAGCGATCAAGTCCAAAAACAGAGCCGATTCTCCAGCCGACTCTATTCCAGAATAAGGCGCACATGGAGCCGCGTGTTCCACAAAGACGGCCCCTAGCGGTTTTGCGCTTCTTTTTGGAAGTTAGAATCGCGCCGTTGCCAGCCAAGATGAAGTCGCCGCGTTCGGAAAACCAGCACATGCTGTTTGGGTTCGGGTTACCTCGATAGGAGCTTTCAGGGCCGCAGCACTCTTATGCATTTCGCCCGGCCCCTTCACGGCGGGCTGCGGTTCCTTCCCTACCGTGCACGGCAGGGTTCCAGAACCTTCCCTACGACCGAGTTTGCCAACTGGCCCCGCAACTTTGCCGCTGCCTTTTTTACGGAGTCAGGTTCTCCGATGGCGGCTAATCACGGACAACGGTGCATTGCTCATGAGTCAATGGCAGAGTAACGAAAACCGTAGCTCGGCAGCGGTTCATTGGTCCTGTTCGTTACTCGCACAATCGGCGGCAGGACTCTTTCACTAGGTAGGCCACGATTTTATTCATGGCGCACGCTCCTAGCGGGAGTTCCCGCTTTCAACGTTATTATACGCGCACAATGCTTCGGTATTAGAATCCCGGTCGAGCCGGGAGGTATCCATGACCAAGAGCGGCCCGATGACCGAGGAAGAAATAACGAAAGACAATGATCAGCTTCTCCGTAACTTTCTTCGGGTCGCGTCGGTAATTATTCTCGTGACCGTTGGGCCGTTCATTTGGCGCAATCTGGACATCTCGGGCTGGGTTTATCACGACGAGATGACCACTGTGTACAGCCCAGACTGGCAATCTGGCGAATACAAAACGTGCACGACACTTAATGGCAGCGTCCAGCAAAATATTCTTTGCGACGGCGGCGTTCCCTCTGGGCAGGTGTCAGATGGCAAGCTCTTCATGGTGCGGTTCTGGGGCAAGACTTATGACGAAGCTGCTCCACATATCGGTAGCGGCCCCGATATCGCGCCGAAAATGCTTGTGTGGAATTGCAGAAAAAATGAGAGCGGTGATCCCGCCATCACATGTCATCAAACAACTGGGAAACAGCCGAACTCCTAAAGGTCGAACTATGTTTGTCTGTAAATGACATGGCGAAGAAAGAAGAGAATTCCCAACTTACGGCATTTGTTTCTTACTCCCATCGTGATGAAAGATTTCGCAGCGCCCTCGAAACCCATCTATCGATCCTGAGGAGAAAGGGACTGCTCCGGGTGTGGCACGACCGAAAGATTACGCCCGGCCTCGATATCGATCAGGAAATTGACTCCAATCTTCGCAAGGCGGACCTTATTGTTCTCCTTGTTAGCCCGGACTTCATCGCGTCGGACTACTGCTATTCAACGGAATTGCGCTTGGCAATGGAGCTTCACGCTTCCGGTCGAGCGCGGGTCGTGCCGGTGATTTTGAGGCCGGTGGATTGGCAAGACGCACCATTTTCTAAATTGCTTGCTCTTCCTAAAGACGGGAAACCGATTTCTACGTGGAGCAACAGAGACCGAGCATTTCTAGATGTAGAAAATGGTATACGCAAAATACTCGATGAACTGAGTGCCTCGCCCAAAGTGAACAAGTCGGCTCCGGCACCCGCCAGTTTTGTTGTGCATCGGTATATGGGATCGGTTCTTCAAACAGGCGGCGTCGGGTCTGATCTGGTCACGAAAAGAGCATGGCTTACGAGCGAACACGGATATCTGCCTGCGGACGATTACGTGACACATTCCTTCAACGGAGCGGGTGATGTCCTGTGGGTACACTGTCCCGACGAATTCGAAATCGTCGGAGCGACAAGTTGGACGAAGAACGAGGTTTTTCAGATGATGAAAGGCGACCCTCGTTTCCCGTGGGGCATACTTCTGAAAGATCAACTGAAAAACTCAGTTACGATCACATGCCAACGTAAGAGCACTGCGACAGAACTGCCGCATGCAACGGGTGCATGTTGCCCCAACTGTGCCGATCCAATGGGGCCGTACGAAGAATCGTGTGCGAGATGCGGTTACACCTTCAAAATCAAGAAGAGCAGTGGCCGATAGTCTTTTTCGGCCTATCCGCGCTATCGACCGATGCGCTGCACGGACACCAGGTAGGTGAGATCGATCTGGAAGAGATTTAAATTGAAGTAGATGTCTCCGACCTTGTCACCCTCCTCCCGCGCCTTTTTCCACTCCTTAGAGCTTTCGGGCTTGAGCAGGTTCTGCACCCATTCGTACAATTCTGCATTCTGCGGCCTGCTATTGTCCCGTTGCAAAAGCGTCTTGTGGTAAGCCATCGCCTTCTCGGCGCAGCAGTCTCGAAACTTCTCCGTTGCGGTTCGATTGGCAAGCGCAAACGCCTTTAGCCATTTCGAGTCTTTATCCCCGCCAGTTCCCGCCAACTCCCTCAACCAATCCATCTTCCCGCCCTTGATATCATCCAACTTCTTCGTTTCGGCCATGTATTCGTTGTGGATACCTTCAATCTCCGCGACAAGAGGCTTACCCCATTCCAGAAGTTGTTCATCCGTGCATTCGCTTAGACTGTCACCGTGACACGGGCGTAAGGGAACTGATTGCTGCTGGGCGCGTGCGGTATGACGAACATTCCGAGCATTGGGTTGCGAACCGTTGCAAAATTTGCGGTAGCTTCCCCACTGATGAATGCCACGGCCAAGACAAAATTCAGCAGGTTTCGTTGACTTGGCACGGTGAGAACGCCCTAAATAGTGCCGGGAAACAACTTGTAGGACTGGAGCCGATCCGTCGTCCCGAACCTCCCAAGCCAAAAGCCGACGTTTGGGCAGAGTCCCCATGGTGGAACCAGTTTCGTGGCGTCGGTGAACTTGAACACAACGGCGGGATCAAGATGTACATCGAGGGCGTCCTGCCCGAGGGTAATCTCGAACCCGTTGTCCCGGCGGACCGTTCCAAGCGCTGTCAAACGCAGCAAGATATTCGGCATAAGTTTGGAACGGAGCAGAACTACCCATAACCGCGCCAAGTCCCTTCCTCGCGTACTTGTCCCACGCCACGAATCGCTCTGGCTTGACGAACGCGGCGACCTTCGACAAAACAGAGGTCACGCGCCTTGCACCGTTGCGGGTTCCGAATCGGAGCCGACATTCGATTTCCAGCTTGTCAATCGCGTGTCCAGTATCGTCTTGAATCACCTCGGAAAACTGAGGCTCGCTTAGCGTGACTCGCAATTCGTTCCGAGTGCCATGTCGTATCGTCCTACCAACGCTGTATTCCCTGCAAAACTTGGCGAATTTTCCTGCGTCGGCAACAAGCGGATTGTCGCGGATAGGCCCAGTGTGTTCGTACACATCCCGCCAGTCGGCCCAATTTGTACGAGCAACCTGAACTGATTTACTGATTACGTCATCACGAAACATATGGAGCGGCTTTCTGTTTGTCGATCTTATCCAAGCGCCACTGATCGGGATCGCTGCGCTACTGTTTGTCGTAAACCGTCCTGTGCCCCGTGCGCTTTCCGTCTTCGTCTATTCCACTATAGAAAAACTTCATTACTCTGCCGTCATCGGATATGACGGCTCGGGTCTTTCCTACAACCTTACCGTCTCGCTTGGTAGTTCCCAAAAACGTATGCGCGCTCACTCGCTTCACAACAACGTTTCCAGTTGCTGAGTCCTTGCCGTCAGAGTATTTGTAGGAGTAAGTGAAGTCGATGCGGCTTCCATCGCCAGCAACGCCCTCCATATGAACCTTCACTCCGTCGCCGTCCGGCTCCACAATGCGCGTTTCATTTTTCGGCGGCTGTGAGTTATAGAACTTCGACTTCGCAAGATTCAGCTTCCAAACACCAATTTCCGGGCTGGTCTGTGCTATCGCGGAAAGGGATATGAGCGGAAATGTCAAAATCATCGTTCCGAAAGCGATTGAAAGCCGTCGCATCAGGTTTCCCCGTCTATCTGCTTGGCCGTCATCGTCGGCCATAGATCGGCTCAGATGTTTCGAACACTCCGCGATTCGTGTCCGCAATTTCGTAATACCACATGTTTCCTCCGGTTACGTGTTTCGATTTCGCTCTGGCAACCCCTCTTGGCGAGCAATGTTGTCCTCATCGAAAATGACATATCCCAAGTGAGTCTCGCGCTTCATTCCAAAGATATCGCGGTATTCAATAAGCACGTAAACTTCAAGACTCTCTCCGTCTTGGGCAATCGCCGCGCTCATTGCATCCGCTTATGTCTTTGAGTGGTGGCTCACACGACAAACTCGTAGGGAATGGCGGCGTTATTACTTCGCGGGCCAGCATTTCCAAGTTTTGTTGGAATCGAGGAAAACGCTTCAGAGCATGAGCAAAGAAGAACGCGCCGAAATCAAACCAGAGGTAGCGAAATTCCTTCTGTACACCTTTATGCCGGGTGGGATCGAGCATGCTGTGCTCTGGGAAGACGCTGAGCAAGGCGTCATGTTCCCAGCTACGAGAAGGATGAAACTCGAAATCATGGGTCTGACTCGCCGAGATGATAAGAACTTTCCGAATTACAAAGAAGTTGAATACGCATGGGATCAGTACGGTGAGATTGATCCGAAACGCGAATGGATTGGGAAGCTGCGCGTGCGTGGCGGATACGTGGAATCACCCGAAAAGTGGAGAGCGGCAGTCGAAGAGAATCAAAGGCGCTGGAACGCGAAAGCAGACGGAAGTAAGGAAAATGCTTGAAGCCGGTATAGCCATATTCGGAGTTTTTCTTTGCTGGCTGAGCGCCGTTTTCGTCTTCAAGGATGATATGTCGCTTAAACGCTATGCTCTGATTGCCGTTCTGGCGGCGGTCGCCTTGTACTTCATTATTCGATTTATCCACTGGGCATGGGTGACGCCGATTCCATTTACTGGCTGAGTTTTACTTACGTTCTTGATTTCCATTTGTCCCTCCGCCGGAAGGCTTTGAACCGGAGCGATTCCTACCTGATCTGCTCATCCCTCCGAGGATTACCTGTGTCGAACGTCTGGCAAACGGCTTTCGCCATCATCGGTGCTGTAGGAGGACTCAAGGAGGGTGAAGAAGCAGATACCGAAGGAAATGATTCCGGGCTAGTCCCAAGTGGGGTGGCGTATGATCATCAGTTTGGGCAAGACATCATCCGCCAGATGATCCATGAAATTCGCCATCGTGAACAGCCTCTTGCGGCAGGCCGGGCATCCCGGCACCACGACACCGGTTCCACCATCGGCCATTGCTGGTGGATTAAAGACAAAGCCGGATTGACTTTGGCGAAAATGAAAACTCCAATGACGAGAATGGAAAATCCCGCAAAGCTGAGCCATGCTTTAATTTTGTCTCTCAAGCCCATGGACCATGCGGCCACACATTCCAATAATGCGGCGTTGTCGATAATCTGAGCCTGCGTCTCCATGATCCCCTCCGTTGCTGGACAGCCCGAGTAGTGGCCGAGATAATAAGGACAATGCTGCCGCGCATTCAACCCATCAGCCCGCTGCGGATCAAAGTGCCATTCGATGATCCCGAATTCATCGCCGAACTGAAACATGATGGCTTCCGGGCACTGGCATACATCGAGTCCGGCTTCTGCCGCCTGATCAGTCGGAAACAGATCGTTTACAAGTCGAAGCCCTTCATCAGTCTCTGCGCGCTACTGGCCCAACTGCCGGTCCGCGATGCGATCCTCGATGGCGAACTGGTAGCTCTCGATGGAGACGGCCGCAGCCAGTTTATGGACCTGATGCGCCGCCGTCGGCAGGATGTCTGCTACTACGCATTTGATTTCCTCTGGCTTAATGGCGTCGATCTACGCCGACAACCGCTGCTGGACCGTAAAGCTGAACTACGGAAGCTCGTCCACGGCAAGCCCAGCATCCTGTATGCCGATCATCTTCGAGGCGCGGCCGTAGAGTTATTCCAAATATGCTGCGCGCAGGATTTAGAGGGCATCGTCATTAAGGCTGCCCGTGGACCCTACAATGAAGCGCCGCGTAGTTGGCTAAAGGTGATCAACCCAAATTACAGCCAGCACCGTGGCCGCCGGGAGATGTTCCACAGATTCCGCCAACGTGAATATGATCCTCTTCGACAGAGCGAAACCCCGATTCGCGTAGGGCCATAAAAGCAAAGCCCGCCTAGAAACCGGCGGGCTTGCGAGGCGGCTCTTGAAATTTGGTGGAGGCGATGGGATTCGAACCCATGACGCGGGGATTATAACTTTGAGCCGCCTACTTGATGTCCCCCGCTCTTCCGCTGAGCTACGCCCCCACAGTTAAGAGTTAGACGTTTCCGATATGCCTGAGCTATCCGCTCCGCGTCTTGCCAAGATCGCGTCCGAGTTTTGATGATGCTCTGCCGTACTTTCAGGTCCTTACTCGGGTCGTAGACGGCAATATGTTTCCGGCAACCGCATTTGACATAGCTGCGCCCTTCGGCTTTATAGGGGCACTTGGCGGAGTGGCGCGAGACAACGGTGTACGTGGGTATCAAGACGTTCTCGGGAACCATCTGAAGCTCCTTTCAGATTCGGCAGGGCGCAGCCGCCTTTAACAGCTACGCCCCGGCTGAGGCCGATTATGGCATTCGCATGTCAAAATGCCATGAACCGTTCGTACCTTGTTGCAAATTAGGTACGTTAGGAACGCTATCAGAGTTCATTCTGCGAGAGTTGCACGTGTGGATTGCGCAAGCTTGCCGCACTTGATTAGGAGCGATTGCCGGGAACCAAAGCCTGAACACAGAGCGCACAGAGACACAGAGAGCACGGAGAGAAAGGCGACGGTCTGAACGACTGATGCAGCGCGCATGATTTGTTCGAACTAGAGGATTCTGAGTGGCCCGGCGGCGCAAGGTGGTTATTTTTTTGGCTGCATAGTCCGTAGGAGAGATCCCTCGCTCACCCACCCCAGCACACGCAAAAGCGGCGTGTCCTGGGGACCCCGGCTATTCGCTCGGGACGACGATCCTGATCGGATCCTCGTTTTTTCGAAGACACCATTTAGCCGTAATTACTCAGCCGCCCGGAAAATGCCTTGTAAGCGCCGCGAAGCTCCGGATGCCCTTGAGGTTCGCGGCGAAGAGCCGACGCCGAACTGCAGGCGCTCTCATGCCGGCAGTGCCGCACCTTGAGGCACAAAGCCGACCGAAGGTGCGTGCTCCTCCGCGAGCGTTAGATCTATTTTACCGCGCCGGTCAAACTAGTCACCGGCGAATCTCCCAGTGGCCGTCCACAAACCAGCGTTCGATTGAAAATGGAATTATTTGGTAATATGGTCGGCTTCTTGCCCGCAATCGCTAGTCCTGGAGTTATGACATGTCAAACGAAACTCAAATCACGCGACGAATGTTGCTCGGCGCCGGCGGTGCTGCTGCTCTTGGATACCCGCTGCGCGGATGGGCTGGCCCTTTGGACGTGCCAAACGCGGGGGCGGTCAAAGTTGAGAAGGACGTCGTGATAGGCAAAGGCGGAAACACAGATCTCCGTGTCGATATTTACCGGCCGCCTGCGGGAACCGAGAAGCGCGTGGCGCTCATACATCTGCATGGAGGGGGATTTGCTCGCGGCAGCAAGGATACCCTTGGTCCGCAAGTGACGCCGATCACGGCACGCGGCTATGTATCCGTCGCGGCCCAATATCGACTGAGCGGTGAGGCCAAATGGCCAGCACAAAACGAGGATGTGAAGACTGCGATTCGTTGGACGCGTAACAACGCCGGGATGCTCGGCATCGACCCCAAGCGCATTGCTGTCGTGGGCTACTCGGCTGGCGGACATCTCGCGCTATTTGCGGCCGGTGCGGCTGACACGCAGCTCGCCGCGTGCGTCGCGTTTTATCCGGTGGCAGAAATCACCAAGGAAGCGCCATGGACCCCTGCGCTTATGCCTGCGGGATCTGACGAAGGCGCAATGCGCGCCGCCAGCCCAACCACCTACATCAAGTCGGGATTCCCGCCCACCGTCGTTTATCACGGATTGGCGGACGTCACCGTGTCGCCAGATAGCAGCTTACATCTGTTGCAGTTGTTTCGTGGTGCGGGAGTTTCTTCGGAACTTCACACATTCGCAGGTGTCCCCCACGTCTTTGACAGTCACCCTGAATTTGCCGATGCGTGCGCAGCGCTCACGGACTTCTTCCTGGATCGACAGGTCCTGAATCCACGGACGTATCCGCCGTTTGGTGCCGGCGGCGCTGGACGGGGTCCCGCCGCGCAATAGCGCTGCACAATTCGAAAGCCAGATTCCGATAAATCCCTGCCAGCTCAACCGGTCGATGCGACGTGCAGCCCGGTACTGAGAATGATGTCGTTCATGCACGCATGAGCATTGCAGGAGTGGAGCTGATCGCAAACGACGTACCGAAGGGTCACTTCCAGCGTATCCGAAGCTCTTACCTGTTCCTCACCCTCGACTCCTCGGAAGACGCGGACAGGATTTATGCAGTTCTTACAGAAGGAGGTGAGATAGGCATGCCGATCGCAGAGACGTTCTTCGCTTCTCGTTTTGGCCAGCTTCGCGACAGGTTCGGAACGCTGTGGACGATCATTCACGAGCGTGCGATGTAACGCTGGTTAATCAGGCTGCCCCAAAGCGCGTTCGCACACCATGCGAGCCGGTGTACCGCCGACAACCTAGCTGCCGACCGGGGAATTTCGGATGCGCCCGAGTCTGATGCCGGCCTGTACCAGCGGACAGATAATTCTTGAGCAATTCCCGCCTCGCCGACCGATGTTCTGTGGAGCCCTCTCGTAGAATGGATCTAACGCGCCCCGAGCGCTGAGCAGGGAGGACTGAATCCATGGTGAATACACTGCCGGAAGTCGAGGAGCAAGCGATTCAGGAAAAAGGGCTGGTCAGCGGGCCGTCCAACCCCATGGCGCAACACGCTTACGACGGGTTTGCCAAAACGCCAAGCAGGCCGGGGTTGGTTCTCGGAGCGATCGCGCTAGGGCTTGTCCTAGTTCTGGCTTCAGTTTTTGGTTTTTGGCTTTTGAGGTCCGTTAGGCGATTGAACCGGCAAGTGACGCAACTCAGCCGTCAGACCGAGCAGCTCAACCGCCGGCTCCAAGGCACAGAGCAGCAAACGAAAGCTCTCGCCCAGCAGGCTTCCCAAACCGGCGCCCAAGCGGCAGCGCTGCAGCACGATCAAGCGAAAGAGCCAGAGTCAACTTCGGCTCAAGCGCAATCTGCCCACCAGCCGGAGGCTGCCGCGCAACAAGGAGCCAATCAGGAGGCCAATCAGGCGCAGAAAGAAGAATATCGGAACCAACGTGAAGCGGAGCTTCAGAGGCTAGAACAGTCCCTCGCGCAAATCGCCGAAACGCGCCGCACCGCAGATGGACTGGTGATGACGCTGGGAGAGAAGTCGATTCGGTTCGACGCCGACAAATCGGACATTGCACCTCAATATCGCGGCATCTTGAAGCGCATCGCAAGCGTCCTGACGACGCTCAAGGGATATTCCATTTACGTATACGGATATACGGATGACAGTGGCACAAAGGAATACAACCTGAAACTCTCCGGCCGCCGCGCCAGAGCTGTGCGCGATTCCCTGGTCCAAGCGGGGATCGGCTCGAGCCTTATCAGCACAAAGGGTTTTGGCAAATCCGACCCTCGCGTTCGCGGTAACAGCCCCAAAGCGCGGGCAGCCAATCGCCGAGTGGAGATCGGCATTGTCGATTCGACTCTGCAATCCGGCGACGAGGGTAGACTCAAAAAACATCCAACCCCTCGCTAGAGGGATTTAGCCTCAAATTCCTCGCAAGTTTAGCAGTGGGCCAGTTTCTGAAAATCCCGTTTGCCGGGAGTAATCTAAACCTCTAAGGCTATTGGGCCTATAACAGTGCACAATGTTCGGGCGCCGCGTCATATCAATATCGAGGGCGCAATCTGAAAGCGCGAGGAATATGCGGATAACCATTGTGGGCGCGGGCGGTGTGGGCGGCTACTTCGGCGCGAAGCTGGCGAAGAGCGGCTGCGAAGTGGGATTCGTGGCGCGGGCGCACATCTTGCGGCGATGCGGCGAGACGGCTTGCCCGTGGAGAGCCAGTTGGGCGAAATCTACCTTCCCGAAGTGCGCGCGAGCGAAGATGCCGCGGCATTCGGCGCGCCCGATTACGTTTTTCTGGTGCGTGAAATTGTGGGATACGGAAACTGCGGTGCGCACGGTGGCGAAAGTCATGGCGCCGCAGACAGCGGAAGACCCCGGCTGGCAGGATTGGGCGTCCCGGCCCTTAGAGGAAATCAGGAATCAAGTTACGGCTTTGCGGTTGAAGCTCATCGACAGGATCGCAGGTCTTCAGGCTTCCGATTACGCGCGGGCGGGGATCCATTCAGCATTTGGGGAAATGAGCCTAAGCATGTGGGTGGAGTTTTTTCTCGTCCACGAAGCGCATCATCTGTACGCGATTCTGCAACGGATACGCGAACGCTAGGGCGAAATCGCGTGCTACTCGCCGAGGGTTGATCGGACTGCAAAACGCTGAGGAGGGATTCCTCGCCCGCCGTCCAGGGACGTGGGCGCAAATACGGCTCCCACGGCGGGCTCGGAATGACGAATCGAGGCAGCCGGAGGCGCGCACGGCGGAGTGAAGGACCCACACATAAAAACGACCCTTCGCAACTCCTTTTGATTCTCTCTTCGAGACTCCCTTCGAGGCTCAGGGCAAGCAGGGCAAGCACGGCAGGCAGGGCAAGTAGTGTGGGACACCCGGAAAACCAGGAGGCCGGCCTGAAGGCCCTTCGGATCTCCCTCGAAACTCGGGACAAGTCAGGGCAAGCCCTTCGATTCGTCTCATGCCTCTCAGGGCAAGCCGGGCAAGAAGCTGCGGCACCCTTCGTTTCGAGCTTGCGGGTTCACTGTTCGTCTGGCAAGACGGCCAAAGTGAGCGTATTCACCGTGGCGGGATCGTCGCGAAGCTTGATATAGAGCAGCGTGCCGTTGGGCCGCGGGACGTTCAAGCTGCTGTCCGCGAATCCAATCGGAACGGAAATGGTGTGCGTGAACTCGGGATCTGAAGCAACCGAATCGATCAAGAACAGGTTCGACCCCGCAAGGCCGCACTGCTTATCCGGACTATTCGGGCAGCGCACCTCCTTGAGCGAAGGAATGCGCACCAACGTTGCGAGCGGCTGCCAGTCTCCCTTTCCGCCATCCGCGTCCACGGGGCGAAAGCGTAGTGGCCCGAAAGCCGAAGCGCCAAAACTTTTGAGCGGATCGAGCACCGCCATCACGGTTTGAGAATCCTGCAACGTCAGGTTGCCATCAGCCACGCTCAGCAACACATCGAACGAGCTGTCCGCAGTGGCCACCTCGATCTTCTCGGTGCGCGGGAAATTTTCCGGGACTTCCGTTTTGAGAAAAAACGTCATTCGCCCGTCCTGCGGAAGCGAATCCTGATTCGTGAGGTGCACGGGTGAGCGCGCCGGTCCTGGCTGGACGTTCTTGCTGATCAAGGCGACTCTGGGACGAGGCGGCTCAACCGTTGTCTGCAAATCCAGAACACGCCCGTCCTTGAGGTCGACGCGCGCTACAAGGTTCTCGCCCGGCGTCAAAGCCGCGCTCGGCGCAGCCTGCGTTGCCGATAAGCACAGTTCATCTTGTTGCCCGGCGCGCGCAAGTTTCGCGGGCGCAAAGCGGATGCCCTTGAGTTCGAAACCATTCACCTGATCGAGCCGAGTTCCCGTGAGAACGCCCTGCCGATCGCCCGCGCTTATCTTGAATGCATCGAGCTTGGCCGCTTCGGCATACGCATGCAGATCGATTTGATCCGGCTCGCTGGCGCCGAATTGCTGAATGGTCATCTTCAATGGCCCTGCTGCTTGGTCGTTTAGTGGAACGTGTATTTCCAGTTCATTCGATTTGGCGGCCGTCCAGGTAGCCTTTATGTCGGTTCCGCGCTCGTCCTTGATGTGAATTTGATCGACGCAGGCCGCGGCGTCTGAATCGGCGTGAATGACGTCTTCCCTGCCCGCAATCAATGCGCTCTGATCGGCGGCCGGAATCGACCACGTCGCGGAATGCGCATTGACCATCCGAAAGGCAGGCCCTTCGAAGGAATCGAATCCCCAATATCCGCGAACGGTCCCCTTCACACCGGGATCGAGTTTGCCGGCGCTCAGGGCATGCGCGTCTACCAGAAATCCGCCTTGTGCCGGATCCTGTGCCGCGGGCAAATCCACTGCCGCTCCGGCTTTGCCCTGCAGGTGCAGCACAAAATCGTGTGCGATGTCGGTCGAAAACACGACGGGAGCGCCCTCCACGGGAAGCACCAGAGGCGCTTTTTGCAGACAGAAAACGCCGTCTTTGTTCAGGGAACGAAGCGGCGGCAGTTGCGCGGCTTCGACGGCGGGCAACCCCATCACGATCACGGACATGGGCTTTCGAAACGATGGCGGATTATTCAGCCGCAGATTCACTTGCGCACGCTGAGGCACCGACAACGCCGGGATGTATTGGTAAGAAGCCGTGTGGAGGCTGCTCATCAGTTTTGCGAGATCGACCACTGCCCCGACATAGGGGCTGTAAAATCCTGCACCCATGAACGGCACCGCGGTGACCTTACCCATCAGGTCTGTGGACGGTCCTGAAGTGAGCGCGGCGACCATCGACTCGCTGTGGCCGTCGTCCAGAACCAGCTGGTCGGTATTCTGCGTGAGGCAGGTCGATTGCTGCTCGGGGGGACGGTCAAAGCATTGCTCCTCGAGCCGGATGCCCAGAGTCTTGGCCAAAAGAACCGAGCGGTCGTGCAGCGCTTTGGGATCGAAATTCGAAGTGCTCTTCACCTCGTACAAATACTTGTCGGACCGGGTACGGTCGAGGCTCGCCTGATTCAAATCCTGCGACGCGCGCACGAACAAGCCAGGCCTGCTTCGCACCGCCGAACGCAACGTGTCAAAGTCCCCACCCGTTGCGGGCGCCAGAAACAGCAGCGCCTGTTGCGCATCCTGCGGCACGGTCACGACGATTCCTTCGGCGCGCACATTCCTATTCCACGTTTCGGCTCGCGTGAACCATTCGTCGGGCGGTGGATTCGTGGTGCCGCGCAGAAACGCGACCACGAGCAGGTAGCGGACGGACTGATCCTCGGGGAGGACGGGATGAATCCAGAGGCGGTCACCCGCCTGCAAGTTGGGAACTTCCGCGATGGGAAGCGTCTTCCCTGCCCGGTCGACGGTCATTTCCACCTGGGGCCCGGCGAGGTCAAAGGCGGCGTTTTCCGCCCTGGCGCCGGTCGTTGCTCCGACAATTGCGAGCGCTAGCAATAAAAAACGAAACACCGATTCGCGAATGTGCGCGTGATTCATGGTTTGCAAACGATTGCTCCAAATTCCCGAAGAGCCTGAGGGCTAGGTGATGGCCTTACGGGGAGTATTCAACCCAAGTTTGGTTTTGCTTTGTCTGGGTAGGGTGGGGCGTTCAAATTCTAACGAATAAGTGCTGTATGTAAAGCAGAAGAATTGAGGATAAAGCCTTATTTTCCCCTAAGCAATTCCCTGTAGATCTTCTTTTTTTTGGCGACGTTGAAAATTTACTCAAGGTTTGGCGGAGTTGCGGAGGAACTCAACGAGCAGCGAGCTGACGACTTCGGGCTGCTCCTGCTGGACCCAATGGCCGGCGCCATCGATGAGATGGAAGCCCACCATGTGCGTGCAGGCGCTATTGCGCATCTTGTCCACCGCGCCGGGTGTTTGGTAAACGCCCCAATCGCTCTTCCCCGCGATGTACTGCGAAGGCACGTCGATGGTGCGGCCCGAAAATGTCTGCATCTCCGCGATGCTTTTGGGATCGGAGCCGCGCCGCACGCGATAGCCCTGCAGCGCGCCGTTGAAACCAGTCCGGCTGTATTCGGTGACGTAGACGCCGAGCTCGGGTTCGGTGAGCCATTTGCAATTGGCGATGTAATCCGCCGACGGCATCAACGGCGCAACGTTTGCCGCCATGCCTTTGTCTTTTTCCATCACGTAATAGTGAGGAATTTGCGCCATCTCTTCGGCGGTGCGCGCCTTCAGGGGATGGGGTTTATTCCCTTTGTAATCGGCGCTCTTGTAGAAGTAATAGGCGCGGAAGAAATCGTGCAAGCCTTGCGGCGCATGCAGCATGTCGTCATTGGCGCCGCGAGTGCGCTGATAATTCTGATAATACTTGCGCGGCGGGTTGAGCTTCGCGAGCTCGGCATCGAGTTCGTCATCGTTGACGCCGGGGCGCGGCAGGGGCGCGCCGTTGGCTGTGTCAAAGGGGAGCGAGGGCGCGCCTTCGAATGGCGAGCTCATGATCGTGAGGGCGCGAAAAATGTCCGGGCGGATGAGCGCGGACCACGAAGCGACCGGCGCGCCGGCATCGTGTCCGACGATCATGGCTACGGAGCGGTAGCCGAGCGCGAAGACGAGGCCAATGGCGTCGCGGGTCATGTTGAGAATGCGAAACGCATCGGGATCGGCGTCGTAGGAGTCGTCCCAGCCGGTAGTGCGGCCGTAGCCGCGCTGGTCGGTGGCGACCACGTGATAGCCGGCGCCGGCGAGAGCAGGCATCACCTTTCGCCAGCTGTAGGCGAGTTCCGGGAATCCGTGCATCAGCAAGACGAGCGGCCGGCCTGGCGTCTCGTAGCCTGCTTCCAAGATGTGCACCGTCAGGCCGTTGACGTTGGCGATGTGGCGCGAGCGGACGCCGGCGGGGAGCGTGCCGTTGCCGTAGGGCGGAAGCTTCGAGAAATCGGTCTGCACGATTTCGGCGCGCGCGCTTGCGGGCGGCGCGATCAGCAATCTGCCGAGCCCGGCGGCCGCGGCGGCCGTCAAGAAAGCGCGGCGCGAGGGCTTCGAAATTGCACTGGAGATTGCGTCGGCATTTGGCTTTTCGGACATGGGACGCTCCGCAGTGGAGGATGTCGCTTCAAGCGAGCGAGCGAAGCGCTATTAGACCGCGAACGGCGGGGTCTGTGTCAATCGCGGAGTGAAGGGTTCCCTCTCACCTGGCCTTTGGCCTCATCTTTGCGGCGCCCGCCGTAACGGAGCCGTGGCGATCGTCAAGCGCGGCCAGGAGACCACTTGGTATAATGAATCGACATTGCTCTCCATCGACAACATCTCCATGCGCTTTGGCGATAGACGTCTTTTCGAGGACGTCACCTGTACATTCCTTGCCGGGCGTCGCTACGCCATCACCGGGCCGAATGGCGCGGGCAAGTCCACTCTCATGAAGATTCTGACTCGCGAGATCGAGCCTTCGCAGGGTTCGGTCACCCGGCCGAAGAAAGTCGGCATTCTTCGCCAAGACCAGTTTTCCTTCGACAAATTCCGCGTAATCGACACCGTCATTATGGGTAATTCCCCGCTTTGGAAAGCCCTGGAAGAGCGGGACGCGCTCTACGCCAAACCCCACGACTCGCTCACGGAAAAAGAAGGCATGCGTCTGGGCGAGCTCGAAGGAATTGTCGGCGAAGAGGACGGTTACACGGCGGAGTCCGACGCCGCGGTGCTGCTCGACGGATTAGGTGTGGAAGCCGCGTTGCACGAGCGCAAGATGGGCGAATTGCAAGGCGGCCAGAAGGTTCGGGTGCTGCTGGCGCAGGCGCTGTTTGGCAACCCACCGGCGTTGCTGCTGGATGAGCCCACTAACCACCTGGACCTCGATTCGGTGCGCTGGCTGCAGGACTATCTCTGCAACTACAAGGGCGCGCTTATCGTGATTTCACATGATCGCCATTTTCTGAACAGCGTCTGCACGCATATCGCCGATATCGACTACCAAACCGTCATCATGTACACGGGCGGGTACGACGATATGGTTCTCGCCAAGACGCAGATCCGCTCACGGATCGAAGCGGACAATGCGGTGCGCGAAAAGAAGATTGCCCAATTGAATCAGTTCATCGCGCGCTTTTCGGCCGGCACCCGTTCCTCGCAGGTAATGTCGCGGAAGAAAGAAGTCGAGCGCATACAGACTACAGAGCTGGCCAGGTCCAACATTCAGCGACCTTACATGCGCTTTGACATGAAGCGGCCTTCGGGGCGTCATCCTTTGGAGATCAAAAGCCTCTCGAAGTCATACGACGGTCTCAAGGTCATTCAGCGCTTCACGGCCAACGTCTCGCGGGAGGAAAAGATCGCGTTGATAGGCCGTAACGGCGCGGGGAAGACTACCCTGCTGAAGTCACTGATTCGCGACGCGACCGGCTACGTCGACGATGCAGAGAGGCAGTTCGAGATCGATAGCGGTACTGTGGTCTGGGGGCCGGAGGTGACTGTGGGCTACTTCGCGCAAGACCACACCGACTCCATCGCCAAGGGCACAACCGCTATCCAGTGGCTGCAACAATTCGATCGGCACGCGACACATGAAGAACTGCGCGGCCTGCTGGGCCGGATGCTATTCAGCGGCGAAGACGCTTTGAAGTCCACGGATACGCTTTCCGGCGGTGAGTCCGCGCGGCTTATTTTCTGCCGTCTGATGTTACAGAAACCGAATTTCATGGTGCTCGACGAACCCACCAATCACCTGGACCTGGAGTCCATCAATGCGCTTAACATTGCCTTGCAGTCATATAAAGGGACCGTCCTGCTGGTAACACACGACTATGACGTCATCGACGAAGTCGCTACGCGCATCTGGCATTTCGAAGATGGAGGCATTGAGGACTTCAAGGGTGTTTACTCGGAGTATTTGTCTTACACGCATGAACGAGAGAAAGTAACTTAAGGCAGGGCCCGTTTGCCGACGCCCCGCGGCCCAACTCCCTAGAAGTAACTCTCCTTCGAAATCCACGTCACGCAAAAGCAGGAAGTCAGCCAGACTCTGAAATTGCAGTTATCGAGAATGCCTGCGTGCACGATCTTGAACGGCGGCTTTGGTTTGTGATTATTTCTGCGAAACCGGAACTTCCGAGGTGCCCTTAGCCTTCTCTTCCGCGGCCTTCTCGGTAGCTCGGGCTCCTGCCATGATGTTAATGATGTCGTTGTTACTTTCGCTGCAGTCGTACTCGAAAATCGGCCCTTTGATCGCTCTCAAGGGCACGATCGCGGTCCAGGGTTTCGTCCAGGTAGAGGGATCGTCAATCGGTAAAACTGTACTCAATCTGGTCCGCAGCCACACGCTTGAAGCGCTCGGTGATCTTCAACGTCTGAGGATTGGCATTACGAAAGGTAGCTTCGGGCCGGAAATTGGTGGTTTCCACGACCAGTGCATCACCCTCCCAATGGCCCCGCCCATCCCCGTGCCACTGGTGGATGCTTGCTCCAGCATGCGGACGCGCATCCAGCGGGATGATACGAACTTCGGTTCCGTACTCGGCTTGAAGCACGACGTATTCCGGATTCTGCAGGATGTACACACCATTGTTATAGGCACCGGGAAGTATGGGCGGTCCACCGCTTAGGGAGACGCAACTCGTGCGCACCCCTATGTCCTTCGGAGTATCGGCGTGTACCGTTACCCCTCCATGACCATCGACTTCGATGTAGTCGCGATCACCTATCGCTCTCGGCCTTTTCAGCGCCTCTGGTGTGCGGGGAGGTATTCTGCCGTCAGGCGGATCCACAATGAGTGATGTCCGCTTGTTGGGTACGAATCCTTCCAGATCAGCAGTGAGCCCGAAGCTAGTCAAGTTAGATAACGTCGCCTCGGGATCGTTAGGGGTGCGATCATATTCGCGTTGCAGCCCGGCCTTTTGGGCGGCCTCCACCTCTTCATCGGTCAAGAACTCTCTCCCCGCATACTTGGCCGGCCGTTCCAAGGGAGTAAAGGTCTCACTCGTCCAATATCCGTGCAGGTCCGGCTTACCATCCGGTGTACGAGGCGTGGTCCAGGCTTTTGTGTCCGTCTTTGCCGCCTTCTTTGCCCCACTCGACGGACCTTGACCCGCGACAAACGTCGGCACGAACAAAACAATCGCCAAAGCGATCCCTAAAGCACTCGAAAGCGCAAAACGATTGCTCATCTGGACCTCCTTGCCTTATTCACCCGGAATTTCTGATCCACTTGATCGTTGCACAAAACCATATGCCCGCTAACCTCTGGAGTCAACCTGGGCCGGGTCCCGAGAAGTCGGGTTTTCGGAATGTCCAGTTTCCGTCTATCAGGTACTGACCAGCTTGCACCTGCGGTCTCAATGGGTCAGCGCAACACTGCTCGACCCGTCTACTTGCAAGAGTTCTCAGGGCGAAAGTCGGTCGCGAGAGTTTAGCCCGGCCTAAGTTGGTTGGGCTTTGCCTTCGCTGGCGAAGCCTGCGCCATGGTTAGTGTCCCGTTTAAGACAGCATGATTTCCGCAAGACAGGTACACTTCTTCAGGGCAATATGTCTATGCGGCAAATCCAAACACCCATCTTTGATGCCCAAGCCTTTCTAGATTCAGCCGGTGTAGCCCGGAAGGTTGTGGATTTTCGGAGAAACGCCACCATCTTCACACAGGGCGATTCCTCGAGGCATGTTATGTATATTCGCACCGGCGGTGTGAAGCTCTCTGTGATCAACGAGGTGGGCAAAGAAGCCGTGGTCGCAATGCTGGGACCGGGGGACTTTTTCGGCGAAGGATGCCTGGCAGGTCAGAAGGTGCGTATTGGGACGGCCACGGCGATTACACCCACGACCGTGCTCGCCATTGAGAGAGACGAAATGACTCGCGTCCTCCACGGGGAACATGAATTCTCGGACCGTTTCATCAAGTACATGCTTTCGAGAAACATTCGAATCGAGGCGGACCTGATCGATCAGCTCTTTAACTCCACCGAGAAAAGGCTGGCTCGCGCTCTGCTGCTGCTGGCTCGCTATGGCAAGGAAGGACGTCCGCAAAAAGTTCTCGCCAAGGTATCTCAAGAAACATTGGCGGAAATGATTGGCACCACGCGTTCCCGGGTTAATCTTTTCATAAACAAATTCAAGAAACTGGGCTTCATTCACACAAATGGCGGGCTCCACATCAACAGTTCACTCCTGAGTGTTGTTCTCCACGAATAATCGTCGCACCTCCAAATTGCCGCTATTGAGCTAATCCTAAGCAAAGCGATTCAGAAATGGGCCAAGTCCTGAAAGCCTTCTTCCAGGAATGTGCCTTGAACCCCGATTCCCAGTCTCGAATATGCCGCTTATCGGGAGGTGACCATACGCGCCAATGCGTTTATCGATTCCGGAAGATCACTCTGCGTCGGAATAGGTCATACGCGGAAGGAGCACCTGCGAAACACCAGATCGCGATTACTGGATCACAAATTGCGCAACCCAGAGATGTGCTTGGAGCAAACGGAACGATAGGGTTCCCGTAGGAGATGGTGCAGCACGAGCGCGAGAGCTTGTGAAAAGCCGATCCTCAAATGGCTCTGGTTCCTTCCCGATATGGAAAGAAAATTGAGTTACTAGTGAAAGTGTCTTCGATGCTGAATACGAGTCGAATTTCTTTTGTCTTTGAACTCACAGACTTAGGGCTTAGCAATTTGCCATCCTGAGACTCCGCAATTTCTTAAAGTCGCCTTTGGCACATGCTGTGCACAGATACCCCCCTGAACAATAAAGAAATCGAAACTCAGTTTGCGCGTAATTGAATAAAAGAAATTTCTGGGCCTTCTAGCATTCACGTCCTGCGCCGTGAAAGCGAGAGTTTTGTGTCGCCAACGATCCAGCGGCGTCATTTGGCCGCGTCGGTGGGGCGTCGAGAGAACCGCAGGTAACGTCATTTCAACGATTGAAGAGGAGATACTGATGCGTCAGGTAACGGTAGGAAAGATGTGGATGCTGGCATTCCTAATAGCAGGTTTCGTCGCCGGATGCGGCTCGACACAAACTTCGACCACCACCGCCGCCGGAACCCCCGTGGGTCCGCCTCTCGGGGTCACCGTGACTTTCGGGTCTTTTGGAGGCGGCTCCAGGCGCCACCAACCAGGGAATCAGCACAGTAGTTAACGGAGATCTCGGAACCACCGCAGCTTCGACCTTGGTGACTGGATTTCACGATGCGGGACCAGGCTGCACGTACACGGAAACGGGAAGCAATGTGGGAGTGGTCAACGGGAAGATATACACCGCTGCCCCGCCACCGACTGTCGGATGTCCGTCGGAAGGCACCGCTACCACTGCCGCGACCGCGACTCAGGCCTCAGTCGATGCGATCGCCGCATGGAACAATCTTTCACCCGCTTCGCGGCCCGGTGGAACCGATCCAGGCGCGGGCCAGCTCGGCTCACACGTCCTCGCTCCCGGCATCTACAAAGCCGCAGGCGGTTCGTTCCTGATCACCGGAACGGATCTGACTTTGGATGCCCAAGGCAATGCGAACGCCCTGTGGGTATTCCAGGCAGCCGGCAGTCTTACCGTCGGCGACGCTGGAGCACCCCGCAGCGTCATCCTCGTCAACGGCGCGCAGGCCAAGAACGTGTTCTGGTACGTGGGCAGCGCGGCCACGATCAATGCGGCAGGCGGCGGCACCATGGTGGGCACCATCATCGCTAACTCCGGAGTCACGTTCTCCACTTCCGGTGTAACAGCCATCACCACGCTCAATGGCCGGGCGTTGGCACTCAATGCGTCGGTGACTATGGTGAACACCGTCATTAACGTGCCCGCTCCATAAAGCAATGGTTCCTTGAGAGCCAAGAAGACGAGGGCAGGCATGAAATAAGCGAAGCAGCATGTTATTTCCCCGCGTACTCCAAGGCACGACCGGAGGCGGCCCGCTCGATTACGACTCATCTCACCGTGCAAGCCCAGTCCGGCGGCGCTGCCGTCAATCTCTGCACCGTCTCGATCACTGTGCCCTAGGCTCTGCTCCCAGGAGCACTTAGGTTCTTCAGACCTCCATCCAGATAGGTGAGTACCAAGTCTTTCCATGAGAAGGCCGTTTATCGGGCAGCGTGACCAAATCCCTCGGCTTGTTGAAGCAGCGGCCAAGAGATGCTACCGTTCGGCGTGGCAACGGGTTCTTAAATTGGGTGTTGAGGCAAAGGTGAATATGACGGTGACTTTGAAGCGTATAGCGGTTACGAGGGCGGCACTGCTTCTCTTGCTCGGTATTATCCCGGGAGCGCTGGGCGCTCAGCAGCCCAAGATGAACATGGTGAAAATTGCCGACGACGTCTACACCATGGTGGAGGCCGGGGGATCGAGCAACTCCACCTTCATCATCACCTCCGATGGAGTTGTGGTTTTCGATCATTACATTACCGAGTCCGATCAAACGCTGGCGGCGATCCGAAAGCTTACGGATAAAAAGGTCAAGTATTTGTTCTCGTCGCATCCTGCCGCGGATCACTCTACCGGCGCGTGGTGGTTTCGAGAAGACCACCCCGTTTACATCGCCAGTAAGAATCAACTGAGAGATATGCTCGGCGAGCGGGGCAGGATTTATAAAGAGCTTCAGGAATCGAAAGATCCGCGCGATGCTGTCTACAAGGGCAAGGACCTTATCCTTCCCGACCTCGTTTTCGAAAAGAGCATGACTCTGCGGTTGGGCGGACTCACCTTCGAAGCCACGATGGAAGGAGCTGCTCACAGTACGGGAGACGTCACGCTGTACATTCCGCAGAAACGCGTCTTCCTCATGGGCGATCTGCTGAACTCAGATATGCACGCGGGAGGCGGATCGCTGGTTCCCGGCGAAGGCTCCGACCCTGAAATGTGGATCAAGGTTCTCGGCAACATCATGGATCGCCGGCTGCCGGTGGATACTTATGTGCCCGGCCACGGCCCCGTGCACCTCGGCCGCGGGGCGAAAGACCTCGAAGAAGCCCAACGATACTTCCTAGCAATGCGAGACGCTGTGGCCACGATGATGAGTCAGGGGAAAAGCCTGGACCAGATCATCAAGGAGTTCAAAGTACCCTCGGAATTCGCACACTACACACATCCCGAGCGTTTGCAGACGACGCTGCCCTTATATTATTGGGAACTGGCAGGCGTCGATAGATAGCGTTTCGGCCGTCGAAGCCATATTCCGATAATGCCGCGCGGTCTCAAGGGGTCGATGCAACACCACCTGGTGTAAATCCTTTCTCTAAAAGTGGTGTTTCGTCATGCAGAGGCGATGGAAGCTTGTCGGCGCAACTGGCCGACTGTGGAACCGTTGAAAGGGGAGTCGTTACATGTGATTGGTCGCGCGCTCGGCAAAGAACATAATGTCATTTACTGTCTGTTGGCGCGTCACGGTGGGTTCGCTCCAGCGGCTCGTCGCCGTTCGCCACGAGTGCTTACGTTGGCGGAACGCGAAGACATCTCGCGCGGGATTGCTTCCGGCCAGTCGTTTCGGGCCATTGGCAAATGTTTGCAGCGCGCCATGTCAACGGTGAGTCCGCAGGTGGCCCGCCATGGCGGGCGTCCGCAGTGTCGCGCCGGCAGCCGACTCCCAGTCCTGGGAGTCGGCTCGGCGGCCCAAGCCGTGCCGGCTGGCCACTCACCGCAAGCTACGACAGATCGTTGCGACTAGACTGCTGAGGATTGGTGCCGGAGGTTGCCGGATGGCTTTAGGAGCATGATCAAAGCAGCGAGTCTGCGCGTGTCGCACGTGACCATCTACCGAATCTGTTCGTTCAAGCGCGCCCAGCGCTGAAAAAGGAGCTGATTCATTGCCTTCGGTCCAAGCGGCGGATCCGCCGCTCGCGGCACTCCAGTGGCCATGGGCATCACACGGCCAAATCTTCGATGCCGTTTCGCTCCGCGAAAGACCTGCCGAAGCCGAAGATCTTGCCGTGCCCGGCCATTGGGAGGGCGATTGCCGCGCGGGGCGGATAACAGCCACTTGGTCACGCTGGTGGAGCGCAGCTCGCGCTTTGTCATGCTCATAAAAATATCCGGCAAAGACACCACTAACGTCGTCGCCGCTCTGAGCCGACACGTACGCAGGCTTCCCGCGACACTGCGGCGCTCGCTGACCTGGGACCGTGGATTGGAGATGGCGCAGCACAAGGACTTCAGCGTAGCCACTAATGTGAAAGTCTATTTTTGCGATCCGCAAAGTCCCTGGCAGCGCGGCTCGAACGAAAACACCAATGGGCTACTGCGGCAATACCTGCCGAAGAAATCAGATCTATCTCAGTTCACGCAATCGGACTGGAAAATCAGCTCTTGTTTGATGCGTTCCGCGCGCTTGAATGAACAGGCTGCGATAAATCGTTTCGTGCGACACCGCGCAGGCTCTCGTCTTTGGATACCCAGTCTTCGACCGCATCCGGAGATTTGTTGTGGTCAGAAGTTCGATCAGTTTTCTCCAACGTTTGCCCTTCTCGTGGACTTGGCTAACACCGTTTTCCATTGCGGCTCAGCCTGGAAGGCTTTCCAGTTCGCGGTCGGCGCCTCGCGGCCCGGATGCTCCAGAATGTAAAAGAAGGTGCTGCTTTTCACGGGCTCATCGAGCGCCGTCCAGTACGCAAGACTCTTCATTCCATGTTTCGCGAAGAGCTTATCCGTATAGTCTCGGAAGCGGGCCACAAGGCTTTCCAGCTTTCCTGGGACTGCGTGATAAATCCGCAATTCATACACCTTCGCTGATCCTGTCATCGCATCACCTTCTCTTCTCCTCCGCATTCGGACTCCCGCCATGGCGGGCTGTAGAAACTCCCAGGCTACCGCTGTGGAAGTCCGTAATAACGCCGACATTGAGCAATGTTACCGCATCCGACTCACTGGGAGAGCAGGGCGAGCGTTTCGCGGAGGCGCGCTAGATTCGCACGGCTCGCATTCGGCGGAAAGCAGCGGCCTAATAGAAGCAGATACTTGCCAGTATCAAGTACACCGTTTCTCAGGAGCTATACCCAATTTCTGCATTCAGTACCGATCCGCGTATACTTTGGCGAACGGTTACTCGGGAACGATCCTCTCCGTCGGACGCGCCAGCAGGAAATGGATGACGTGTTGGTCCTTGCCGAGCGCTCGACCAATCGCATTTAACGACTGCCCAGCCTTCCACCGGTTCCACATATCGGCCCGCTGAGCCGACGACAGCTTCCATCGTCTCTGCATGATGAACACCACCTTTTAGAGCCGGAAGAGGTGTCCAGGGGGTTCGACCGTTTTTGCCGGACCGTTTATCGCCAGACCCTTGACGCAGCTGACGGCTCGCTACCATCGCGTCCGGACGAAGCGACGCTTCGTCCTTACTCAGGATTCCTTTGCGGCCTCTGACCAAGACTCCTCTCTTTGAATCCTGCGGGGGAAGTCAGCTTCCCACCAACCATCTATGCGATCCTCAACCACGGACCATGATTCACCTGTTCGAACTCCTCTTTCTGTTTCCAGAGGAGGCAGGGCGCTCAATCAAAAACACGATAGGCTTTCGCCTACCACGGAAACTGCCGGGCTGCCCTGCATGGGAGCCGGCGGCACGGGCTGCGCTTCTTCACGCAGCTTCCTATACAGTCGCACCGCCAACTTTGTGCGATGGCTACCTTTGCCACCCCACGACCGCGGCGGAATTTCAATCGCTGATAGTCCCGCCGCAATTCGGGATCGTATATCGAGGCCGTCTGGGCTGCTTCGACCAGCAAAAATCGCAGCATGGAGTTGCCTTGCTTACTGATCGCACCGAGCCGCTGCCGGCCTCCGCTACTCTCCTCACTGGGATTTAGGCCCAGATAACTCACCAGCTTCCTGCTCTTCGGGAAGCGTTCCACTGGCCCGATCGTCAGTACGAACGCCAGTGCCGTCACCGGCCCCAAGCCTGGCTGTGTCATCAAGCGCACGGCCGCGGGGCGCTTCTCTGCTTCCTGGATCAACGCTCGATAATGCATCCATGACAGGCTCGAGCTGGTCCAGCATCTCTAACAGGTGCTGCCGGCGACGACTGGCCCAGGGACCGAGGGACAGACCCTCTAGTTCCTTTCGCCCCACGGCCGTCCACAGCTTCTTCTTTCGGCAGATGCCCTGGCTCATGGCCATGGCATGTAATTGGTTCTTCAAGGAAGTTCGCAAGCAGACCAATTTATAGCGGTGCCGCAGCAGTTGTCGCACATCGCGCTCCTCCGTGGACGGAATCCAGATCCGCGGAAACTTGTCTCTGAGCAGCAGGTCCAGAATATGGCAAGCATCACGCGAGTCACTCTTCTGCTTCCGCACCATCGCCGCACGGATCTCCGCTGCATCTCCTACCCACAACTGATGTCCTTGCTCAGCGAGCATCCGTTCGAACCATTGTGCATATCCGGTGGCCTCCATTCCTACGCGCGCCGGAGTGGCAAGCCCGGCGTAAAACTTCCGAGCCTCGCCGTTCTCGTGTTCTAACCGACGCTCGATGACTTCACGGGTCTGCGGATCCAGCGTCGCAATTTGCTGGAACGCGCGAATGGAAATCCATCCTATAATCAGCATGCTCGGCTCCTTTCCTTCCAAGTCTTGGTCAGTTACCGCTACCAACTTTACTCGGTCGGGGGGAGCCGACGCCGTTATCTAATCAAGAACAGGACTTGCCGGGACTGGGCCATGGGGAAAATCAAGACTAAAGTGTTGTCCGATCAGCCGATTAGCTGGTGTTGCATCGACCGGTTGAGCTGGCAGCGATTATAGGAATGTATGGCCCGACGCAGAGTGACTTAGCCTTGCTAAGGGCGCAGGAATCTGCCATTGTTGGGCCGGTCTGGAGGTATCGACATGGCGAAGAAAAATAGACTTAGAGATGCTGCCGTCAAAATTGGTTCAGCAGTTGGTAAGGTTGATGGCAGAGCTCACAAAGCAGCTCTTCAAGCTGCCCTCGTAGCTAGACAAGAATTTAACGATTTGACTAAGCAGGTAAAAGCACTCAAGAAACAGTTGGAAAAGAGCACTAAACGACTGAAGAGTGCGTTGAAATAGCGCAGTGGTGGGTTGTCAGGAAGGTTAGCAAAAAACAATAGGATCACTACAACTTGCTCTTGCCGCATCTTCATCGGAATTTTTATGTCACGCGAATGCAATATCCTGTTGTTCGCACGAATCGTATTAGGCGATCCTCATCCTTGCTCAGCAGTACGGAAAGAATTCTCGAATAATCGCGCGGTAACGACACCAAAGATGAAGCCGCCGACGTGAGCCAGGTATGCCACCCCGCCTGTCTGCACGGTAGCAACCGAGCCAGTATTCAAAAGCTGCATGAGAAACCAAACGCCGATCAAGAGAGCGGCCGGGATGAACGTGACGCGCACAAAGATGAAGATGACTAGAAGCGAGCGAATTTGATCGCGAGGGTAGGTGACCAGAAATGCTCCCATAACGGCGGCGATCGCACCGCTCGCGCCCAACGTTGGAACTGTCGAGGCAGGGCTTGCTGCAACCTGAGCCAGTATAGCTACCATCCCACCGATCAGGTAGAACGCCGAATATCGCAATGGATTCATGGCGTCTTCTACCTCCGGACCAAATGCCCACAGGAACACCATGTTTCCCAGGATGTGTGACCAACTGCCATGCATGAACATGGACGTCAGGATCGTGATCCACTGATGGCCGGCGGTGATGTTCGCGGGGACTGTGGCCCACCTGAGTACAAACGCCTCACCACCCATCAATTCTTTTATAAAGACAAACACGTTTATGACGATGATGGACAGGGTAACGAACGGGAAATGTGTAGGGCGTCGCGATGCGTCGGATAAAGGAATTAGCGTTGCCATGGCCGCCCCTTCTTATTCGCTGGTGCAGCTACTTACGCCAACCTTGGGTAGCTCACCGCGTGCCACCAAAGACAGCATCGGGGGAGAAACACCAGATTGAAAACGGCGGGGGCCGTTTGGTATGCGCCCCCACCGTCGTGAAGTGTCAGTTGTCGCTATGCCTCGATGTGCGCAGCTGCTTTTCTTAATTGCTCAGCAGCCAGGTTCCTCAGCTTCTTCGAACGCTCTTCGTATTGTCCGCGTATTTGGGCGACTCGGTCATTAAAGGATTTCTTGGCGTCACCCTGGGCCTTGGCCGCTCTATTCTGCAATGCTTGCACCTTTGCTTCTGTCTCGGCCTTGATCTGCTCCGATCTTTGTTTTGCTTGTTCTAGCTTTGTCTGGAGCTTGGCGTTGAGGCTGTCGATCCTGATCTGGATCTTCGCCTTGCGCTCAGCCTGGGCCTGAGCATGTTCGGCCTTCAACTGGGCAATCTCCTGTTTGAGTTCTGCCACGTCTCTAGCTCTTAGATCGTCTTCGATCGCGCTCTTCAGCGAACGAAACACAACACCGCCGACAGCCTCCATTCTTGTGTCCACTGGCGTGACCCACTCTTCGCTTACATCAGCCACCACGGCGTATTTGCCGTGCGTAAGGACTGCGGAGACGTCAGAGAGAAAATCCGTGTTGACTCCGGCAGCGTACAGGTCGCCCATCATGCCGGCAAAGGCTCCGGCTAGTGCGCCTAGGCCAAGGCCAACGGGTCCTCCGAGTACACCGATCAGACTGCCGATGGCGGTACCTCCGACGGTGCGAACCGGGAAATCACCGTCCTCCCGCAATACGGACACTGTTCCGTTGCCGTCCTTCTTGATTACTGATTCAGCGTGAATCGTAATGCTCCCTTCGGTATCGAGTTGGTGGAGAGCACGCGAGCCTTCGTACGCTTTGGGTTCATTGTCAAACACTACAACTAACATCTCTTCCATATGAAATCTCCTTTAAGTAAATTTTAGACAGCCTGGTAAGCCTTGGGCTTCGGGAAGATCTGGTGAATCGCCGTCCCAAAACCGATCAGTGATGCGCCGTCAACGATCAAGTCAACGCCGATCGCGAAACCGATGAACCAGATGCTTGAAAGTGGCATTTGCGCGAGCAGCATGACTCCGAGCACTACTGAAACGATCCCCGAAAATACGGACCAACCCCAGCGTGGGAACTTCACCATTCCAGCCCCGATCGCGCGAAAAAGTCCGCCCACAACGAAAAAGGAAGCCAGAACGAACGTGAGACTTGCAGCTCCGGCGAGCGGATACCGGATCAGCAAATAGCCCGTAAAGCCTCTGAACAGCGCACTGAGCAAGTGAAGAAAAAATCCGCTCCAGTTCCTTGTCCGGAAGGCCTGCACGAGAGCGAAGATTCCGCTAATCAAGAGCAACCATCCGAAAACCAGGACGGTCGTAAAGGTGGCGGTAACATCACCCGTAATGCAAATGGCCCCCAGACTTATCAGCAGAATTCCCAGAGCCAGGAACCAGCCCCAGGAATTCCGGATCTCTTCGAGACCTGCGGTGAATGGATTAAGGTTGAATTCCTCCTTTGGCATCGGATCCTCCTTTTGACGAGCACTTCAGGCGGAATTGCCTAATCCCACATTCGACTGTCTGCAATGCACTCGTCTGTGACCGCCGTCACACGTCACATTACCCTGGACCGCGCGATGGCAATCACAGTTACCAGCTAACTTATTCCCAAGGTCCCATCTGATAAACGGTCTTCTTGGAGACTGGGAACAGTCAAGTCACGATCCTGGAAGCGGACTTCTCGGGATGTGGGCGTGTTTCGTGTTTATAGACCGACGCGCTTGTTGTTGGGCTGCTGACTCAATGAGCAGTGAAGAACTAAGACTGCTTTGTTCGTTTTGGAACTCGGCGAACTATATCGACACCGTTCCGTTCCTTCGGCAATTAGGTGGTTCGTAACTGGCTGATTCCATGAAGCTGGATGCCTCCCCGTATGGTGAGCCGTGTGCACAGGAAGAGTCGGATCCGATGGCCATGGAACGAAAATGCCAAAGTGGAGGAAACAACATGAACGGTAAACATCTTTACATTGCTTCGCTGTTCCTGACCGCTGCCCTGGTGATGCCAGTGGCAATGATGGCCGCTCCAGCACCTCAACGCGCCGGCGTCCAGCTCCGAGTTTACGATTCAGGCCACAAGGACTATCACAACTGGGATGACAATGAAAACCACGCCTGGGGTCTGTATCTTACGCAAAACAACAGGAAGCCCCATGAATTCAGGAAGGCGAAAAAGAGAGAAAAATCGGAATACTGGAATTGGCGTCATGATCATCCAGATGATAGCCATGACCGTTCAGATGATAGGAGATAGCAAAGTCAGGTTCCGTTTCGAATTCGTCAAAGGGGAGAAACATGAAAAAGCATAGGTTGTCCGTAACCGTGCTCACGCTACTCACCGTCGGGATCCTAGCCGGATGCTCAGGACCGGCCGCATCACCCGACGTTTCCGGCAGCATTCGCATATCGCTCGATCAAGCAAACCTTAAAGACGTCTCCGTCAGTCAGGATCGCGACAAAGGCATAGTGACCCTGGGAGGCCACGTTGCAAGTAACAACGATAAGTCACAAGCCGAATCCCTTGCGAAGTCCTATGCGGGCACCCAGGTTGTCGCGGATCAGATTGCCGTGATTCCTCCGGGTCTTGAAAAAGAAGCAAAGGCGGTGAACTCCGATCTGGACGATGGCATTGAAAAGAACCTGGACGCTGCGCTGATCCAGAATAAGATGCACGACAACGTGAAATATGAAGTGAAGCGCGGCGTGGTCACGCTGACCGGAGAAGTGAACTCAGAAAACAAGCGCGTGCGCGCCGCGAAGGTGGCGACGGGAGTGCCGAATGTTCAGCAGGTGGTGAATGATCTGCAGGTTAAAAATCAGAAAGCCAGTTCATCACAGTAGGCGCGACGAAGTTGATCCATGCCAGAGGACGGAGGGCGGCCGCATTCCGCGCTGCTCTCCCGCAAGCGAACCAGCTGAGTTCTCGGCAAGATCGCCGTGGCTAGCGCGAGAAGGAGATACGATGTCATTCGGCCTTTACTCGATTGGGTTCGCGATCGTGATCGGCGGCTTAATTTATGCCGCGTACTTGATGCACATGCCCGCGCACTGGATTGCGGCGGGCGGGGTTGTGCTTTTAGGTGTCGGGATTTTGATGGGTGTGAAGGCGACGCGTCAGAAAGATCCCGTTGGATAATGGCATTGTCAGAATCTTGCGCGTCTTCCAATCGACCTCGTCAAATACCAAGCTGAACCCAGTGAGAAACATTTCTGAAATCGTCCCCTAGGGCACGCGCTCCTCGCCAAGTCCTGATAGATCCGGTGGTCTCAAGGGGTCGGGTCGATGCAACACTGGCTCGAAGTCTACTCGCAGGAGTTTCAAAACCCAAGGTCTCTCGCGGCCGTTGATTCAGACGCAGGGCTATTTTGTCCAGGTCCGATTGCGTGAACTGAGATAGATCTGATTTCTTCGGCAGGTATTGCCGCAGTAGCCCATTGGTGTTTTCGTTCGAGCCGCGCTGCCAGGGACTTTGCGGATCGCAAAAATAGACTTTCACATTAGTGGCTACGCTGAAGTCCTTGTGCTGCGCCATCTCCAATCCACGGTCCCAGGTCAGCGAGCGCCGCAGTGTCGCGGGAAGCCTGCGTACGTGTCGGCTCAGAGCGGCGACGACGTTAGTGGTGTCTTTGCCGGATATTTTTATGAGCATGACAAAGCGCGAGCTGCGCTCCACCAGCGTGACCACGTGGCTGTTGTCCGCCCCGCGCAGCAGATCGCCCTCCCAATGGCCGGGAACGGCACGGTCTTCGGCTTCGGCAGGTCTTTCGCGGATCGAAACGGCATCGACGATTTGGCCGCTGTGATGCCCATGAACACTGGAGTGCCGCGAGCGGCGGATCCGCCGCTTGGACCGAAGGCAATGAATCAGCTCCTTTTTCAGCGCTCCGCGCGCTTGAACGAACAGAGTTCGGTAGATGGTCTCGTGCGACACGCGCAGACTCTCATCCTGCTGATACTGCTGCTTCAGCCATCCGGCTACCTGCTCCGGCGACCAATCCTGCAGCAGTCTACTCGCAACGATCTGTCGTAGCTTGCGGTGAGTGGCCAGCCGGCACGGCTTGGGCCGCCGAGCCGACTCCCAGGCCTGGGAGTCGGCTTCACTGGCGCGATACTGCGGACGCCCGCCATGGCGGGCCACCTCCCGACTCACCGTTGACACGGCGCGCTGCAAACATTTGCCAATGGCCCGAAACGACTGGCCGGAAGCAATCCCGCGCGAGATGTCTTCGCGTTCCGCCAACGTAAGCACTCGTGGCGAACGGCGACGAGCCGCTGGAGCGATCCCTCCGTGACGCGCCAACAGACAGTAAATGACGTTATGTTCTTTGCCGAGCGCGCGACCAATCGCATGTAACGACTGCCCGGCTTTCCAACGGTTCCACATGTCGGCCCGTTGCGCCGACGACAGCTTCCATCGCCTCTGCATGACGAAACACCACCTTTTAGAGAAAAGATTTATACCAGGTGGTGTTGCATCGACCGGTTGAGCCGGGACCTCTTCTCGGAGTGTGGCCCAGGGGCGAAGAGCCGCCTTCCGATAAGACTGTTTCTCACTTCACGCCTGCTGTCCTGAAAGGGGCAGCCAAGGAATCCCGATGCATCTAGCATTAACCTTCGGATGGTTTGTGTTTCCTTAAGAACAGCGCAATTCCGCTCGCGGAGGGTCTCTGATGAACCTTGTAGCCATTGAAAGCCCCATTGGGCTGGACCGCCTCGCAACGTGGGACGAAGTCCGCTCCGCAACGTCATTCTCGTCCCAGTGTGCTTTTGAACTTGTCGGCACCTGCGACGAATGCCGGGAATTGGATTCTGACTTCACCGGTCGCGCTTGCAACCTTTCCGAAGACATTATGTGGTTGGCGATAATCGGCGAAATGCCGGATTCCATGAGCAACTAAATGCATTGTAAAGGGCAATTCCCCCAGTCTTCTGGATGTGGCAGAGAATATGTTAGGCAGGAAGCGACGCAGGTTTTGCAGCTTTGTTGGCGTTTCGCGCGGTGGGAGGGAACCAATGAATGAAACTAAACACAGTCACCACGGGCACGGAATGCCGGATGGCGAACATATTCCGCATGACCGTCCTTACTGGAAACGTGCGCATTGCGATTGGCGTCTCTGGGTAGCTTTGGTTTTCTGTTTAGCGGCCATCACGATGTATGTCATGAGCGATGACTTGTCCCTTCATTTTATTCGGCATTAAAGGGGTCTCGGGACTTGGCGCGATACCCACACTGCGGATAGCTTTCCAGGGGAGCGAAGCCGTCAGGCTAATCGCCATCCAGTGAAAAAACACGATGAAACATAAAGACGAGGTTTACGACGGATTGGCACGAGAGTACAAAGAAGTGGTGTCAGATATAGTGACGTCGAATGCTGAATTGAAAAGGATCGGACAGAACTTCATAGAGTTTGGGAAAGACATCATCAATTCACGGGAAGCGCTAAGCTTTGACAAGGAAAGCATTGATTTGGATGTTTCCAGGATCATGGCTCTAATAGAAAAGCACGATGGGCTGATCGGTAAGAGACAGGACATAGAAAAGCAACTCGCTGAGTTCGGTCCCCTTCCGAAGTTGTAGCGCCCCGGGGCTCGCACCGACCGAGATTCCGATAGACCTCTGGTTTGAAAACAGCGGCGGCGTCGTCCCATATGGCGTTCATCCGCCCAAAATGGTACGGACCCATTGGCGGTGAAAGCTGCGGCTCAAGCCGGCCGTCCTTGGCTTCCCTCCAAATTGAACATTCCAGACCAATTGCTAGATCAAGAACGGATAAGTCCAGAGCCGGTCCTTTGGAACCGTGTTTGCACTATCTCACACGCGAAACTCGACTGCGGCTTTAGTGAAATCTTGGAATCGTCCGTTTCAAGAAACGGAAAAGGGAGCGCAGCATGATGGTCAGTCCGAATCGTGGGTTCCTGTTTGCTTTCTGGCGCGAAGAATATAGCCAGGGGCTCGTCTAAATGTGTTTTGAGCCATCGTATGACGCCGACTTTAATCGAAATGCAACAGCCAACAAGGAGGACCATCAGATGTCAAAACAAGCAGCAGAGCATCATCACAAGGCAGCAGAGCATCACGAACACGCGGCTCGTCACCACAAGGAAGCCGCTAAGCACCACGAAGCAGGCAAACACGAGATGGCAGCAAATCACGCGCACCTCGCCCAAGGTCACCACGAACACGCAATGCACCACGCTGCGGAAGCGGTCAAGGCCCATCTCGAACATTACGGCAAGACCATGTTGGCGCGCCCCTAGCTTTGTTAGGGCGGAGCCCTCCCTCCGCCTTATTTCCTCCCCGCCTTTCGTGGCATCCAACTCCTGTTACTGGGAGATTGGTCGGAATTGCCCACATAGTGCGAACTGTTTGGGGTTTTCTTGAATCGTTGAAAAGCTCTTACGATAAACTACTTGTCATACTGCCAGCCCGAGGTCCCAGGCATGACAATGAATCGCCCATCCCGCGATGAGGCCGCAAATCCCACGAAATTCAATGTTGAAGCTATCGCCAAACTCGAATACGAAGCACTGAATCGTCGCACCCCCACAGAACGGATCAGCGATGCAATCGCTAAATTCATCGGTAGTATTGCGTTCTTGCTTTTACAGGTGCTTCTCGTTCTCGCATGGAGCGCGATCAATCTACACTTGATTCCCCTCGTGAAAGCCTTCGATCCATTTCCCTTTGGAATCCTCGCTCTTGTCATCTCCTCCGAAAGTGTCTTGCTGACAATTTTTGTTCTCATCAGTCAAAATCGCATGACGCGTCAAGCGGAGAGGCGCTCCCATCTGGATCTCCAGGTCGGCATGCTTGCGGAACAGGAGCTAACCGCCGTGCTCCAGATGCAGCACAAAATTTGTCAGCGCTTAGGTATTGACGTTGAATCTGCAAAGCAGGCGCTAAAAGGATTCAGCGATGCGACCGATGTTAGTAAACTGGCAACCGAACTCGAAGACAAGCTCCCCGGTTAATCTTTGCAGGCCCCTTTGGCCCGCCCCGGCACAGCGGGGGACGGCTGTAATGGGTTACTGTGCTGCCGGGAAAATTGGCGGGAGAGCGAGCGAAGTCTAGCCTGCCACTGGACCGTTAAACACTCCAAAACTGACGTTCATTGAACCACCTCCATGTGCAGTCTCGATTCTCGAAGGGGGAGCAATCAAGCTCTCCCACCTCCAGGAATCGCGGATGCGGCCAGGGCCTTACTACTCCTGCACTGTTGCTCGCAGAACCACTTGTTCTGAGGGAAATTTCGTTTGCGAGTCAGTCTCCGCAGTGACGAAGACATTGAAGGTGTGGAAAGTGGTTGCCGTCTTTAGATCGCCCTTACGATTGTTTCCGACCTTCAGTTCCCCCTGACTTTTCGGTTGAGAGCCTTCCTGCTCCACCCAGACAACGTAGGACTTTGCAGCAGGGGTGAGCCTGCCCGGTTTCGCCATACCGTTCGCTTTCACTTCAAGCTGGATGTTGCCATTCTTCTCCTTGGCCACTTGAAGCTGGGCCGTCGCTCCCGGCACCTCATTCGAGGCGGTCATGGGGTAGGTTTTTGCGTAGCTCGCTGGGGCAAGAGCTAAAACGGCTGCGCACACCAATGCGGGAAAATAGAATATTTTTGTGTTCATGTTTGAAACTCCTTTAGGACTATCTTGTGCAGCCATGCTAGAGCACGCGAAGATGCGGTATCTGTCCTTTTGCGCACACATTGGCATTTTTGTGTTCCGTTCCGGGAATAAGGAGCCCTCACGCGCTTGAGGACGGCACGTTTCGGGCAGGATCTCGATGGATGCAAGTGCGCGTGTTACATATCATCGAACAGACCTTGGCTTACTGACACTCGAACGGCAAAGCTTGACCATATACCGACTCTTGAATTCGCTCAGCGTATGCGTCACGGTCTCCCGAGTGCCGCTGACTTCGTTGAACGGTAGAGCATGCAGGTGAAGCAGCCATGCAGCCATCTTTCATCGGTTACGTCGTCGTGCCGGGAATCGATCGATTCATCGAACACATGCGCGTAACTGCCTCCGTGTATTCGGCATCCAACGGAGGCAAGTCGCGATGCCAGTAGATGACTTTCGTATTTGCTTGGGCACCCACCTCAACACGTTGATCGAATGGTGCGGGCAAAGTTGCAACGGGCGCCGTGAGTCCGTGATCTTAATCATTTCTTACCTCTCTTACCTCGAAAGCCTGACATTGGTTGCGCCGTTGGTGCTTTCAGTTTGTCGATCGCGGACTGTCAAAACCGGGCACAGCGCATGCGCAACTACTTTGTGCGCCGTCGTCTTTTCCAGGTGAGTCGCAGCGCTTAGATTAGCAGTGGAGCTGCGAACCCCAAGAATGATCAAATCCGCTCCATGCTCTTTAGCCGCCTCAAGAATCTGCTCGGCAGGATTCCCGTACCGCACGACGGCTTCCGGACGGCACCAGAGTTCTGCGTCGGCAGGAACAAGCTCGTAGAGTTGGCCCATTGCATTAACGACCGCCTCCTCCGCGACCCTCTCCCCTGATGCTTCGTTTGGTTTTCTCATGACGTGCAATAGGATGAGGCGCGCCTGGTTTTCTTGAGCCATCGAGACGGCATAGGGCGCTGCAGCCAGAGACTCCTGAGTGAAATCAGTTGCGAAGAGTACATGGTGGAACTTCCCCCCCTTGTGTAGCTCCTTGCGAGCCCACGGCCCGATCGTGAGTACGGGCACATGCGAGCGCCGGAATATTTCTTCGGCAACAGAACCCAACAGAAGTTTTTGAAAACCGGTGCGCCCGTGCGTGCCCAGCACGATCAAATCGATGGCGTATTCTTTGATGGCATCCTTAACCGGCGGCCAAACTCCCAGCCCGCGCTCCACATATGCTTCGTGTGGCAGGCCAGCGAGTTGCGATTCAAGCCGCTGTATTCCGGTTTGCGCTCCTTCGTCCTCTGCTTCGATCATGGCTGCGGTTGACTCTGGTGTCGCATAGTTTAAGGGAACCGGCATCAATACGTACAAGGCGTAAACCTTAGATTGATACTCGCGCGCAATGGTAGTTACGAAGGGAAGTGCTGCCTCGGATGGTTCCGAAAAGTCCGTAAGGTAAAGTATGTTCTTCAGTGTGACTCGCGCTCCGCTTTCAACGATTGCCATAACTTTTCTCCTTTTGTTCTGAACGATGAGCCGAAACACTGTGTTCTGCTGTGACGGCCGTCACTTTCAAGGAGTTTGATTTCGTTAAGCTTTTGGAATTGCCGACCGGACCACATCGAAGCTGCAGTAATCAAGCCTGAGTAGCGGAGTAGAGAGCGTCTCTGAGCGCCAAGTCCCGCGGGTCTCCGGTTATGCGCGTTCCCATTTGACTCGTTACGTAGGCGTAGCTGACGCCTGCCGCCGGATCCGCAAAGCCCAGAGAGCCGCCGGATCCCGGGGCGCCGAACGAGCTCGCGCTGCCAAACGGCCAGATGCGGCTCGGCTTCATGAAGCCCAGTGAGAACTGCACATCGGCCTTCATGCATTCGTCGTAAAAGCCTCGCGTCGGAGGAACCGCCGGCGCGGCCAACAAGTCCAGCGTCTCCTGGCGTAATCCCAGCTCGCGTCCGCCAGTGGCGAAGACACTATAGGCGTGAGCGATGGCTCTGGCGGTGCCGACCCCGCCCCCGGACGGCACTTCGAGGTTGCGGGCGTAGATGTGCTGCTCATCATGGGGCAACATGGAGCCCTTGAGTGCGCGGTAAATGTTGGACCGGGGATTCATCGCGTCCAGCGTGAGGCGAAACGGAAGACCGAGCAGCATCTCCATCAGGCTGGGCCGCGCGAGCGTGGCCAGCCGCGAGTTCGGGATCGACTTCAGGCAGGCGGATGTAGACGTCCAGCCCGAGCGGCGTGGCGATCTCATCCTGGAAGAATTGTCCCAAACTGCGATGCTGCGGATCCAGGCGGCGTAGCAGCTCGCTCTCATAAAAACCGAGAGTGATGGCGTGATAGGCCTGACGCGTTCCGGGCTCCCACGCCGGTTTCTGGCGGGCCAAGACGACCGCGAGGCGATCGAGGTCGGCGACGAGGGAGCGATCGACAGGCTCGTCGAGCGCGAACAAGCCTGCCTGATGTGCGAGGAGCTGGCGGACAGTGATTCGCTCCTTGCCGTTCTGCGCGAACTCCGGCCAGTAGGTGCACACACGCTCTTCATAGTCGAGCCATCCACGAGAGTGCGCGATGGCCAGCGTCATCGCGGCCAAGCCCTTGGTGCTGGAGTAGACGATGACCATCGTGTCTTCGTTCCAAGGCTCGCCGGTTCGCTTATTTCGAGTGCCGCCCCAGAGGTCGACGACCTTTTCGCCGCGCACAAAGGCGCTGCAAGCTCCACCCAACTCGCGTCGCCGAACAAAGTTTTCGGCAAACGCCTCGCGCACGGCCTCAAAGCCACGGCTAACGTACCCGTGAATATCGAAGTGGTCGCGCGCCGCCGTACGGACGATGGCTGTGGATTGAGAGCTAGCCATTTTTGCGGAACCTCCTTGCTCCAGGACCTTTCTATGCCCGAGGCAAGGCTTATTCTGTGACACAAGTCACGAATGTGTGGCACGACCTGGGGTTGCGGCAACTATTCAAGCCGCTGTGAGGCAGTAACGAAGCTATGGATTTCGGACGACACGACTGGGACACGACTGGGACACGGTCGTTACCGTGCGCATCCGAACGTCTCGCAATCCACGTTCAAATGAAGGACTTCTATCTCAATCCGTTATAGAGGGCGAGCGCGATTGCTCCACCCACAATCTTGATCGCATCGGTTCCCTTTGACGGAGAGATGCCGGTCATGACGAGATAGACGCGTCCTAGGATCTCAGCACCAATCGGTGTCACCTAGGCTGGATCGCTGGCGGTCGGTTCCAAATTAACGCTGTTCGATTGTGGCAAGCTGTCTTCCCGCTGCGGGCAATACCGTGATTGCCAGATTTCGGAACAAGGCCTAAGATTGCGCCCATAACAACCAGCAAGGGAGGGCGCCCATGAAAAAATGCTTCTTGATTTCAGCGGTTTGCGCCGCAGCGATTTCGCTTTGCGCCGTCGCGTCAATGAACGCGCAGGGCGAGGGCGAGAACGCGCAGGGCGGCCGCGCGGGCGGAGCAGCGATACCGCAACTGCCATTTCATCTGGTGGAGAACTTTTTCCACTATCCCGCCAACTCTGTCGTGGGCCGCACGACTGGCGTGGCGATCAATCCCAAGACGGGCAATATCGTCACGCTCAATCGCGGCTATCACCCCGTGCTGGAGTTCAAGTCCGATGGGACCTTCGTGCGCTCCTGGGGCGAAGGCTCCACAATGTTCGTAGGCGCCCATGTTGTCCGCTTCGATCCGCAGGGCAATCTCTGGTATGTGGATGCCGCCGATAACGAAATTTTCCGCTTCGACTCCGAGGGCCGCACGGTCGGTACGCTGGGAACAAACCCGGAGCCCTGGACTTGGCTGACGCATGTGATTGAGCGCGCCGCTCCCGACCAAGCCTCTTTCTATCAGGAGACGGACATTGCCTGGAGCAAGGATGGCAGCATGTTCGTCTCCGATGGGTACGGCAATTCGCGCGTGGCGAAGTTCGATAAGGATGGAAACTTCGTCAAGGACTGGGGTAGGCGTGGCAACCAGCCGGGCTCCTTCAATACCCCTCACAGTATCGTGATCGACAATAACGACGTCATCTATGTCGCCGACCGTGGCAATAGCCGCATCCAGGTTTTCGATACTGAGGGGAATCGGAAGGCGGTTTGGAACTTGCCGACCGCGCCCTGGTCGCTCTGCCTCACCAATGGACCCAATCAGGTGATGTTCGTGGGCAGCGTGGGCCGGGTCTACAAGATGGACCTCACCGGCAAGGTCCTGGGCGCCTTCGGCCGCCCCGGTCGCATGGCTGGCACCATTGACTCCGTTCACCAGATAGCATGCCCGGATGAGAAGGCCGTCTATCTTGCCCACACTTTTGCCTCGCGCTTCGACAAATGGGTTGCACAATAAGGAGGACGCCGACTATGGATCTCGATCAGACGCAAAATACTGAAAACGGGCGCCGCGGCGACGGCGATGGCCGCCGTGCGGCGCGTGTTTGGCCAGCAGACTGGGAAAGGAGCAGGTGCCATGTCCTTCTACGAAAAAGGTCCCGTTCGCATCCGCTATGAGGAGGCCGGTTCCGGCTTCCCGTTGTTGCTCATTGCCGGCGGGGGATTGAATTCGACGATCGCCGGCTTGGCGAACCCCTTTAACTCGATCGAGGAGTTCAAGGGAGAGTACCGTTGCGTCGCGGCGGACCTGCGCAACGCCAATCCCGGGCAGTCCTCTGGTCCGCTCGAGATCGACCGGCCGTGGGATTCACACACCGACGACCAGCTCGGTGTGATGGATCATCTGGGCATCAACAAGTTCATGGTGATGGGCTTCTGCATCGGCGGCCCATTCATCTGGAACCTCTTGAAGCGGGCGCCCGATCGCGTGGTCGCGGCCGTGCTGGCGCAGCCCGTCGGGTTCCGGCCGGAGATGCCCACTTTAATGTACGACGGCAGCATGACCGGCTGGGGTCCGGATTTGGTCAAGCGCCGGCCCGAAATCACGATGGAGATGGTCGAGAAATATCTGACCAAGATGTACCGCACCAACGCCGACTTCGTCTTCACGGTGACGCGCGATTTCGTGCGCAATTGCCAGACGCCCGTACTGATCCTGCCGGACGATATCCCGGCGCATCCGTACGCCGTCGCCATGGAGGCCGCGATGCTCGCGCCAAAGGCCGAAGTGAGCATGTTCCCGTGGAAGGAGCCCAAGGAGCGGATTCCGCTGGCGGTGCGCCAGATACATTCCTTCCTCCGGGCACATCGCCCAGCTTCTACTTAGAAGCGGTGTTTGTACGACGACGAATTGGAACGCAGGCTTGAACCAGGCAGAAAGCGATTGGCAGCCGAGCTTTTCGATCGGCTGCCAGCGAAGCGTCAGTTAGCCGTCCTACCCGCTGAGGCTGCTCTGGGATGCCCCTTGGGGACGCTTAGGTATCCGACGATTTTGTCTTTCCCGATCTGGTTGACCACGAGCTCCCGAGGCACTCGGGTTCCCATACTATAAAAGTAGATGGGCTCATCGATTGCGCGGTCCTTCTTCTCGAGGCGCAGGTCGTCTACGTAGAGCGCCACGCTGAACTGATTCTTCTTAACATTGGTGCCGCGGAGCTCGACCATGAGATCGCCAACTTTCGAACGCGTGCCCTTGCCAGTGAGCGTGAACTCGGCATAATCGCGCTCGCCAATCCGGCGAAGCTCGTCGATCTCATCGTGATTGCGGGCGATCAGGGTGCCAAATTCGGTGCGGGTCATATCGAGGTTGTTCCTCGTCGACGCCAGGTCGCTCTTCACGCCATTGATATCACCGCCCAAAGACTTGACGTCGTCCAGGTTCGCTTTGCGGGCGAGCTCCGACTGCACGCCGTTTAGTTTCTTCGAATAGTCGTCGCGAATCTCGCCATTCTGGCGGCGCGCCGTGGTGACCTCACCCTGGGTCATCTTCATCTTGTCGGTCACCGCCACGAGTTCATTTTGGAGTTGGGAGTTGACCTCTTCGGTCTGCGTAAGCCGCTGGTTCAGGGCCTCAAGATCCTGCCCCACGAGCTTATTCTGACCGGTCTGGGTGACAAGGGCCTGCTCCGCTCTTTTCGCCTGTGTTGTGGCATTCCATCCCACGCCAACGCCCAAAATGGAAACTGCAGCGAGAATCATTACGGCCATCCACACCCAGCGGGGCGTTCCGGCTCCCTCTATGTGGGATTCTTCCGCCTGCATGTTTTCTCGGTCGTTGTTGTCTTCTCGGTTGTACTGATTTTCAGAAGCCTCGCTCATCGAGGGTCTCCTTCCACTCAAATTGGAGTCAGGCACGTCCCCGCGGCAAATAATCCGTGTGGTCTGCGGGAGATCAGCGGGAATGAAGTCCCCCGGTAAATATCGAATCAAATGACCATACCGCTTTAAAGCGCCGAAACACATCTGGCCTAAAGGTCAGGGGTAGCCTAAAGGGAAACATCGGCTATTCATGAAAACCGTTGCTTAAGCGGCCTTCGCACTCGCGAACAACGGCCAAGGACGCCGGTATGCATTCAGAGGAGCGGCATCGCGATTCGGTGAGATCAGCTGTGGCACCCGTGGTACGAACGGTGAAATCTTACTTCTTGCTTTGACGCGTGGTCATCACCGGCACCCAGGCGGGAGTTCCCTCTTCCCACTTATCGCTGGTGATCGGCCGCTGGTTGGAGCCGTCTGCATTCATCACGAAAAGCTCGGCATAGGGCTGCGGGCTGCCGTCGTAGAGCGGAGCTTCATCGCGAAAGCCCAAGCGCGCGCTGCTGAACACGATGTACTTTCCGTCGGGCGACCACGCACAGTGCGCATCGTTTCCGGGGGCGTGCGTCAATTGCTTGAGGTCGGTGCCGTCCGGCCGGACGCTGAAGATGTCGTAAGAGTTTGCGCCACCGGTTTCACGTGTGAAGGCGATGCGGTCACCCGAGGCGACCACGAGGGGAAGTTGTCGTTTCCCGAGGTGAGCTTGGTGCTTTTGCCGTCGTCCAGGTTCAGGATTTGGAGGCTGCGGTCTTCCTTCGCCCATACGCGATACACGATGTGCTTCCCATCCGGCGCCCAGCTTGGGAAGCCGCTATTGAGGGGGCCGCTGGTGAGTTGACGCTTTTCGGAGCCGTCCGGGCGGATCATGATCAGTTGCGAGGGCTTGCTTTCGCGGGCGTTGAAAACCGCCCCGTATCCGAAAACAATCCACTGCCCATCCGGCGACCATGAAGGCGAGAAAGCGCCTCCCCCGTCTTGCTGGAAGAGCTGCTTGCGGTTCGTGCCGTCCAGATCGCTGACGTAAACAGCGACCTTATCGAATGGAATAATTCGGAGCGCGCCTACGTCTCCGAACGGGCTGTTGGCTAATTTACCGGTGCTCGAAACCGCCGGGAATTCGCCAGAGAAATGGAGGTCGAAGGTCTGATCCTTGGCGAAGAGCGGCTGGTTCTGCTTCGAATCGTAGGCAAACTTCTCGTAGACCAGTTGTTTGCCGTCGGGCGACCAGGCAGGATTGCGTATTACTCCTGGAGCCGGCGCGTCAGCTCCATGCTCTCCGGTCGTAAAGGCCAACTCTCCCTTTTGTCCGGGTCCCTTTATGAGGTAGCCGATTCGATCGGCACTCAAGAATTGCGGCGATACTTTCAGGCCGGGACCGGAGGTGCGCTCCGTCCGGGCGCCCGTGGCGACGTCCACCGAAACGATCTGTGAAGTGGGCTCTCCAAAGAGGCGCGCAGCAAAGGTGTATTCGGCGTCCATGTCGTAAAAGACGAGCTGCTTGCCGTCGGCGGACCATTTCGGCGAGCCCGCCATTTCGCCTTCTGGCGTAAGTTTGCGCAGACCCGTGCCATCCGGTCTGAATCACGTAGATGCTTGCCGCTTGAATGTGTTCGAATCCAGGCTCGGGAAATTTGTGTCTTTTGAAGTCCGTTCCCTTGTCGGAGGAAAAAGCGATCCATTTGCCGTCCGGAGACCAGGAGGGCCTGAAAAAGCCGTCCATTTTACCCGCAGGCGCCTGCAGAGCCGGCACACCAGTAAGATTGCGCGCCTTTCGGCTTTTGATATCCAGGATCCAGATGTTGTCGGTTCCGCTGCCGCGCGTGGAGACGAATGCCAGTTGACTATCGTCCGGCGAAAGCGACGCCTGGTCATCAAATCCGTCGTCGTCGGTCAGCCGCTCGATTCCGGAGCCGTCCGGGTGGATTCGGTAAATATTCGCAGCGCCATTGCGCTCAGAGGTGAATGCGATCCATTTGCCATCGGCGGAAAACATCGCGTCGTAGTCCATGTTGCCGCCGGAGTTGAGCTTGCGCTCCCCGCTTCCGTCCCCGTTGGCAATGAACAATTCTCCGCCGGAAGGTCCAATGCGGTTTGTCAAAAGGGTGTTTTTGGTGAACGCTCGCTGCGCCGAGGCGAGCGACAGGACTCCTAACAGCAGAAAAAACGCAGTGACTGCTATTCCGAACTTGATCATGGAGAATCTTCCTTGTTACTGGCCTCTTACCGCGCATCGTACGCTTCTCCTCCCCTCGGCACAACGACTTCATGGAATCGGCCAGCTACGAACCGCCTAATTGCCGAAGAAGCAAAACGGTGTCGATATAGTTCGCCCAGTTCCAAAACGAACAAAGCAGACCCAGTTCTTCACTGCTCATTGAGTAACCAGTCCAACATAAAGCGCGTCGGTCTATAAACACAACCTTTAGAGAAAGATTTATAGCAGATGGTGTTGCATCGACCGGTTGAGCTGGCACTCCTTCTCAGAAACTAGCCCTTAACATTCCCACGAACTGCCGAGTGAAACTAATACAGTCCCACCTTTGTTTTGACTCGCCGCAAATCCAGCATCATGCTGCTGACTTGTTGTCCGAGTTGGTCAATCTTTCTTTCGTCCTGGCTGACAGTTCGTAGCAGGGAGTTCAGGTCCTGGCGGTCTTGCTTCTGTGCCAACCGACTATCCAGTATGAGTTCGTGGCTTTCCTTGGCTGTGGCTTCGATCATCTGCTGTTCTGACCTCAAATCGTCGATTGCGGCCTGCAAATCCTTAACTTGCATCTGCAGTTGCGCCAATTGATCGCGAAGTTGGTCATTCTGCTGCTGTGTCGCCTGAGTCGACTGCGGCTTGACGCTCTGCGTTCTCTCAGATCGCAGACTTGGGCTTTGTTGAGCAGCGAGATAGGTGAAACAAATCAGGGTCCCGGCAGACAACAGAGAACCCAACGTCCGCTTAGTGATGCGCGGCATGTGATTCCCTCCCTTCTCACACTCGAAATCAGTATCTCCCTCAAGTGCCCGTCCGTCGAGGCTCTTGCCGGCATGGAAGAGCCCTGTCACATCGTATCCCCCTGGCGAGGTTGAAGTGCTTGAGTGAGAAGAGGCTGAAGGAGATGGCCGCCCGGCTGGGGGGAGAGCCGGGCGGCGCGCGGCGGCTAGAATTGCCGCGTCATGGTTACTTCCGCTCGCTATTTCGATCTGGTGCGTGAAATGAAAAACGCTTACAACCATCGCCTGCGTCTAGTGGAGAGCGCCAAGCAACGGGGCATCAAGCCCACGGCGCGCTTATTTGCCACCACCGTGCCCACCGTCCGCAAGTGGCTGCGCCGCTACCAGCAGCTCGGCCCACGGGGGCTGGCCGAACACTCCCGCGCCCGGCATCGCCAACCTCATAAGACTCCCGCTCACAGCGAAGTGCCACTGCTCGAACTCCGTAAAACGCTGCCCACTTTTGGCTCCCGCCGCCTGATTCGTGAGTTCGACCTGCGGATCGGCCACAACGCACTGGAGCGCATTTGGAGGGAGCATGGGCTTATCAGAAAGCGCCGCCGCAAATACCAGCGCAAGCAGGATCTGGCACACATCAAGGCGCAGTGGGCCTTGTTTCAGCAAATCAGCGCCGATACCAAGGATCTCGATGATATCCCGCGCTACTGGCGACAGGCCCAGTGGTTGCACTTGCCCATCATCCAGTACACCGCTCGGGAAATCCGCAGCGGACTGCTCTTCTGGGCTTTCGCGCAGGATCGTAGCGCTTCGGCCAGCGCCGTCTTCGCTTCCCGCATTCAGCAGCACCTCGATCGCTGCGGGGTTTCGCTGCGCGACCTGGTCTGGCAGACCGACAATGGCGGCGAGTTCAAGGGTGATTTCCCCAAAGCTCTCGGCGACAGCCAACATGTGCGCATCCCGCCGGCCGCCCACACCTATCAGAGCGACGTGGAAACCGTGCACCGACTCGAAGAAGACGAGTTCTCTTGATCTGGAGGACTTCGCCAGCCGCGGTGACTTCCTCGCGCGAAAGTGCACACCTACCAGCTTTACTTCAACTTGGCGCGTCCCAACTCGCACAAGGAAAATCAGAGTCCCTGGCAGATCATCGAGCGACTCGCGCCGCGCTCGCCGCTGAAACTCTGCTTGCTCCCGCCCGTCTTTCTGGATACCACCTGAATGATTCAGGGGGATGCGATGTGCCCGGGGCATCCCTAGGCTCTTGCCGGCACGGCGAATCTAATGGAGCCAAGTCCAATAAGTCGCTTCTAGGATCGTGGCTTGAACTGTTCCCAGTCTCCGAGAACACCGTTTCTTGACTTGGTGACTTTCAATTGCCGCCATCGGCTAAGTCAAATTCGCCCACTGAATGCACAGCCCTGATTACTTCTGTCATATTTGTTTTGTCCACAAGCGGCCACGGGCCAACAGAGCCATCAAAGTGAATGCAGTTTGCCATTGGCATCGTTTGCATCACGAATATCCCCGTGCGGCCGAGCGATTGCGAAGCTCGCTTCAGGAACTCGCCAACGTGAATGTCTGCAACGTAGTCGTCGACGAGCAAGACGTTGAAATTCGAGGACCGTATCAATCTAAGCGCCTCGATCCCGCTCCAGGTGGTCACGGTTTCGTAGCCTGCTTCTCTCCACACTTTGTCGAGTGCGCATAGCACATCATCATCGTTATCGACAATGAGCACTCGTCTCCTCTTATCCAAGCAGAAACTCCTATGTGAAAAATCAAGCCACTTTGAGAAACGTGCTAACGGTGGACGCTGACTCCTTGCGAGAATGCAGAAAAATCTGCTACGCAGCGGCCAGGCCCTCCAGGGTGGCCCGGTCACGGATCAGCAGGCTAGAACCGTGGAGCGTAACCAGATTGCGGCTCTTGAACTCGCTGAGGGTTCGCGTTACGGTCTCGCGAGTGGTGCCGATAAAATTGCCGATCTCTTCGTGGGTTAGCGACCAGACGAATCGCGTACCCTGCTTGGTTCCTTGCCTCACCGTGGAGAAATCGAGCAGCATTTTGGCGAGCCGTCCCGAAGCGGAAGCAGACAGCGCCACGGTACGGAGTTGTTCGCAGGCAACTTGGTAGTGCGCCCCCAATTGCTTGGCTACCGCCGGATAGGCTTCGGGATGTAGCGTGAGAAACCGGAGGAAGTCGTCGCGCCGGACGAAGGCCACCTGGGATGGGCGCGTCGTTTCAGCGGTCACTTCATGGGGCATGTCCGCGAGAGTACCTGCTAAGCCCAGAACGTCGCCGGGTTTGACGATCCGCAAAGTGAGCGTCTTGCCCTCGCGTGAACTGATTGAGAGCTTCACCTCGCCCTCGCACAGCACGTACACTCCCCGCGAGATCTGCTTTTCGATGAATAGAACAGCGCCCTGTGGATAGGGGGAAACCAACTTCAAGGCGTCGAAATCCTTCAACGCCGGCGCCGTCAGTTGACAGAAGAACCCATTCCTACGGAGCCTGCACGTCTGGCAGTTGCCATTTACCTCAAAACCATAAGGACCCTTCAGGATCGGGTCGGAAACATCGCCGGTGGTGGACGGTCTGATGGATACAGGTGCCTTGGCCGACCGTAATGCTGTTTGTGGGTTCATCGATAGTTCTCCTTAAATATGTTGTTTTCTCTGAATACACTCCGACACCAACGAGATTGCCGACAGCCGCGGCTTATGCCCGGTCTGCAGGATGTAAGTCTTGTGGCACAGGAACCGTCGCCCATGGCGGGCGCGGCGGAGGGTGTGTGACTAGACACTTCGAGTATACACCCGTCTCCCATCGCAGTGGGATCCGACTGTGATTGCTTGGAAGATAGTGCCTAGATGCAGAAAGAGGCTGGTCAATGTCGCCAGCCCCTTGTTACTTCGTGTCGGATCTGGCTCTTCTCAGCGAGCCCCTGCTGTTGCTGTCATTGCGGGTGTTACCGCGTTAACTTTAATTTGCTTTGGCTTCGCTTCCTCACGCTTCGGGATGCTCAGGGTCAACACGCCGTTTTTGTAGTCGGCCTTGATCGCGTCTGGATTCACGGTGTTCGCCAGCGAGAAGCTTCGGCTGAAGGAGCCATAGGCGCGTTCGATGCGCAGATAGTTTTCCTCCTTCACGTTCTTCTCAAACTTGCGTTCTCCGCGGATCGTGAGGATATTGTTTTGTATTTGGATGTCCAGATCCTTTGGATCCACATCCGGCAGGTCTGCTTTAACAACCAACTCATGCTCGGTCTCGAAAATGTCGACGTTTGGCGCCCAGGTCGTCAGGTTCGATTCTTCGCCCGTACGCTCCAGCACATCCGCAAACACTCTATTGATCTGTTCCCGTAGCGTAGTAGGCTCCCAGCGATTCATTATTCTCATCTTACCTCCATCTATTTCATGCCTGGTGGAGTCACGCTCCTTCCGAACTTGACATCCGTTCGGCTCCGGAAGATCGCAGCCTCCACCCTTTGGCACATTTGTTTTTAGTGTGTCCTTGCGAAGAAAGATGTGACCCAGATCACTGTTCGGATTGGTGACGCCGTCATGGATCACTGTGGCAAACCGACACTCAAATTATCGATTTACAAGAGGAAAAGTTGTGATAAACGTGGCTCAAGTCCTTGTTCTCGGATTGTGGGAGCGCGAAGGCGGCATGCTGATAATCCTGCTTAGCAAGAGTTACGCAACCCACGCCGTCTTTGCAGACACGGATTGGTCTGCTGGCGCGAGAAATGGTTAGCTGCAGCTATGTCAGCGTGTTGGTGAGCTGCCAACCTGCTCGACCCAGACGCGCACCACGTCGCCGGACTTCAGGAACTCTTTCCTCGCCATGCCTACTCCGGCCGGCGTTCCGGTGAGAATCAAGTCCCCTGGATGCAGTGTGAGCCGCGCGGAAAGCTGGGCAACCTGCTCCGCGACAGAGAAGATCATTTTGCCGGTATGAGAATCCTGCTTGAGCACATCGTTCACCCACAGCTTGATACCCAGGCGCTGCGGGTCGGGGATTTGTTTCGCGGGAACGATCCAGGGACCGAGCGGACAAGCGCCATCGAAACTTTTATGACTGATCCAATCGTACCGAAAGGGCGAAGTTTCCGGAACGTTCGGCCGCACCATGAAATCGCGCGCAGAGAGATCATTGGCGACTGTGTAGCCGGCAACATAGTCGAGCGCGCTTTCCACTGGAACGTTCCTTGCAGTTCGGCCGATGACTGCCGTTAATTCCGCTTCCCAATCGAGCTTTTGTGCGCCCGCAGGCAGTGGAATGCGGGCGTCCGTCTGCACGACCGTGCGCGAAGCTTTGATGAAGTGCCAGGGCGCAAGTCCTGCTTTACGGAGATCGGGCTCGAGCGCCAGATTAAGAACGCGAGCCATCTCGGCCATATGATCGGAATAATTGGCGCCCGCACAGAAAACAGTCGGCGGGTAAAGAACCGGCGCAAGCAGCCGGACTTTTGCGAGGGGAGAGCCGGTGGCGCTACTTCCCTTCTCTGCCTTTTTTGCAAGGGCCGCCTCAATCAGCGGCTCCGCTTTCGCCCAATCGTCCAACACGCCAAGCATCGTCGCGTATGACGGTTTGCCGGTGAGTTCAGCCAAATCGAAGACGGCGTCGTTGGACACGGTGCCCGCGCGAGGGCCTTGCGCGGTTTCGTAAGTGAAGAGCGTGTAGTGCGTGGTGTTTCGCCGATCGTCCGCCATTGATCCTCGTCTTTTTTCGGGCGGCTTTCTGCGTGAGTTGTTTCGTCAGCCGCCGGACTTCTCTTCTCCGCAAAGGGGCTTCTCCCCAAAGGGGCCTGCTCCGCGAAAGCGCTGAGACTTACTTGAACATTTCGTCCGTCGGCATTATGCCCCACAGATTGGAGGCTTCCGGGTCCCTGGCCCACACTTTGGGACGCTGCGGATGATCGCGATGCCATGGCCGCGGCTCGAAATAGCCGAGCTCTTCGTTCATGCGATCGAGTTCGGCGAAAAGCTCGGTGATCAGACCCGCCGGACTGCGATGATAGGTGAACAGATTGTGGCCGATGCCGTGCCGGCCCGGCCCCCAAAGGAGCTTGTAGCCGTTGACGCTGAGAAAATCACACGCCGTTTGTATATGGCCCCAGTCGCGCAATTCGAACGCCGTGTGAAAGTGGCGATTCGAACCGCTCTCCACCAAATTGATGCTGTGATGGTCGGGCCCGCAGCGCAGGAACGAGAAGAAGTCGCCCATCCAGTCGGATTCGCGGAAACCCAGAACGTCGCAATAGAATTTTGTTGTGCGCTTGACGTCGGTGACATGAAACGCGACGTGGCCGAGCTTGTGTGGCACGATACCGTTAGCCTGAAATTTCTGGTGCGAGAAGCCGGCGCGCTTGAATACCTCGATCGCCGTGCCCTTCGGATCCTCGAAAGTCACCAGCTCTGATATCGACGGCTCGGGATCCTTTTTGCGCTGTGTCTTGATGCCGTGGCCCTGCACCTGCTTTTCGAAAGCGTCGAGATCATCGTCTTCGCCGATCTGAAAGGCAATGCGCACGCACTGCGCCTGCAGGCCTTTGCGCAAAACGACGGAATGATGATCGACCGTGTTGGCGAGAAACGTGGCGTCCTTTTCCTTGCCGACGAGCGTCATGCCCAGGATGTTGGTGTAATAGTCGGTCTGCTGTTCGATGTCCGGCACTTCATAGCCGGCGTGGGCGATTTTGTGCACGCGGATCATGCGGGCACTCCTTTCGGCTTTGCTTTTCGTGCGTTCGTTTTTGCTTTCTTCCTCGTTTTTGTTTCTTTTTATTTTCGTTCTCGATTTCGCACGGGGCAACGAACCGATGACGTCAACCATCTTGGCGCCGTCGAATTCGGCGAAGCCCATCGCGATGAAGCGTTCGTAGAGCGCTGCGGCGCAATCGAGCATCGGCGTAGCCACACCGACGCTGTCTGCGAAGTCGCCGATCATAGGAAAATAGTGCTGCAATGTGGGCACGGTGCCCTGCGCCGGCAGGAACCGCCGCTCTGCCATCCACGGCGCGCGAATGCCGAATTGCGTCGAGCCGCCGCTGCCGGTGGCGATCGCCTTGATCATCAGCGGCACGTCGACGCCGGCTTTGAGTCCGAGCGCCATGGCCTCCGCGGTGGCCGCGATATGGATCGCAACCAAAAGATTATTCACCAGCTTGACGCGGCTGGCGGCGCCGAACTCGCCGAAATAGAGGCACGAATCGGCAAAACCCGCGACTACGGGTTCGACTTTCTTGCATGCCGCAGCGCCACCCGCGAGATAGACGACGGCCTTCTTCGCCGAGACCATGCCCGGGGTGCCGGAGACTTCGCCGTCGATGAAGGTAGCGCCCCTATGCGCGAGCGGGGCGATCTGGCGCTGCTTGTCAGGCAGCGGGTGCGAACCGAGCTCGACCACGATTTGCCCCGGCCGGGCGGTGTGGACGAGACCTCGTGGCCCCTGCACCACCTCATCGAGGGCTTCCGTCGATGGCAGGCAGGAAAATACGATTTCGGCTTGCGCGCCGACTTCGGCCGACGACCGCGCGGGCACGCCGCCGATCTTTTCGAATTCGGCGAGCGAACTGCGGCGATATCCGACGACGCGCCGGCCGCTCTTGATGAGGTTCTCTGCTATCGCCAGGCCGATCTTACCGACACCTATAAAGCCGATGGTCTCCATTTCCACCTCACACAGCTGAACAAGAGCTCGCGACGGACAAGCGTAATGCGCGAGAGCACCGCTGACGACCGGGAATATTAGAACCACAAGGGACGAAAGGCCAAATGCGGATAAGTGGGTTTTCCGAAGTGGGTTTTAGCCTGCGACGCAAACACGCGATTTCCGATGGAAGGTTGCGCGCCCCGCATAACTAACACGGCGCGTACCATAGCCAGGACTCGTAAGAACAGGTCTTCCTACGACTTCTCTCGCTTCCTTCTCTCTTTGGGTTTGTTCTCAGTCCAGCGCTCCACTGCCTTTTTTCTGTCATGGATCTGGAGTTGCTTTTCAACGCCCTTTGCCTCCATACGTTTGTGCATTGGGGCGACCGATCGTTCGGAACGTGCGCCGACGGGCATGGGCGTTCGGAAATGCAGCGGGTCTCTGAGGTTTTGTAATTCGCGGTAATAGTAGAGCGGAGTGGGCCGCTTTCCGTTGAACCTTAATCTCTTCAGGAAGGCCATTTCCTCCTCGGTAGCATCGCCGCTCAGAACGCGGTCCCGAAGGAACCGCTTGAATCCCGGCTCTTCTTCCGACCACTCCGCCTCCCTTTCCACAAACTCGAATTTTCTCGGGTGGCCCGGAGCGAGTCTTCTGTTCAAGACGACTTTCATAGCAAAGGTTGCGAGGTCGATATCCCATGATTCGATCAGCGGGTCCAGGAAAGAATCGCAGTCCTGCACAGACACGTTGAAAACATCCGTGTCCAGGAATTCCAGTACGATGACCCGCATGTGTTCATAGGTCCGCCCGACCAGCCGGGCCACTAAACGAAGCCAGTCTTCGCTTTCCAGTTCTTCCTTGGCGACGTTTTTTACCACGTCCAGGAGCTTTTGTATGACCAGGCGTTCGAGTTCACCGAAGGGCTGCTTCTCAAAAATCGGCCGCACCTGTTTCTCTTTTTCCGGCGCGCATTTGCGAAGGATTAATTCTCGAACCTCTTTCAGCAAGGGCGTGGCCGGCTCTCCGAGCTTCTTTTTCACTTCCTCCTTGCGTTCGTGGTCCGCCAGCTTCGATATCTTGCCACTCGGAAGTTTCAGGAACTTCTCCATGCGGGCATAGATATCCGTCCGGCCAGACGAGGGAGGCAATTTCTTCCGCGTCAGCAATTGGGAAATATAAGACTCCGTAACATTGGCGGCTGCCGCCAGATCTCTCTGCTCGAGATGTAAATCTTCCAGCCGCTGCTTGATCACTAAACAAACGTCCACGAATGGCCTCCGGCGCTTAACTATGCGCATGATTAATATATATAAAGAGTCGCAGATACACTTGACAGAGTCAAGTCAATTAACCTATGGTAGTTAAGTACTGAGGGAGTCCTTCAGGTCATCCTGACCGAAAAACGGTTATCTGAATCCCCCTTGGGCCTAACGACCAAGGAGAGTGACCCATGTTTGCACGCTCGAGTGTATATGCATCTAAAACCGAATACCGTTGCCGACTTTACCCAGAAGCTAGAGAAGGAAGTCATTCCACTGCTTAGAAACAGAAGGGCTTCCAGGACGAGATCTCCTTCATCGGCCACGGGGGGACGGAAGCGTTCGGAATCAGTTTGTGGGATAAAGCCGAAAACGCGGAGGCCTACAACCGCGGAGCTTACCCAGAAGTGACCAAGATCCTTGCCACGGTGGTTGAGGGACCTGCTCAGGTGGAAACCTTTGAAGTTGCCAACTCCACCTTCCACAAGATCGCCGCTGCAGTCACGGCCTGAAGTTTGAGCTTGTGCTCGCGTTCATTAGGGGCGGGCAAACCGCCCCAGCGCGAACGTGGGAGATTCCCAATGACCATAGCCTTTAGAGAATCCGCGGAATACGTGCGATTTGGGGACCGGATCAGCCCGAGAGAGCATGAGCGGCGTGCGGTGAGTGTGGCGTTCCGGAGAAAGCCACGTGAAAGAGCAAGGAGAAGCACCATGTTAGAGAGAACCAAAACCAACAGCAGTCTTGTGGAATTAGATAGAGCTTTTCAGTATGCGGTGACTCTCGCCTGGGAAGATTTGAAGACACCCATCGAGCCACGCGCAATACGCGTTGAATATTTATCCGAGCCGGGAAGCCCGGTGGATCACTTGAGCGTCTGGTCGGTTCGGGCCGGAGGTTATCAGGACCTGGTGTGCGACTTCTGGGCATCTACTTCCGTGGCTCATGCCAGCGGGGCAAGCTTCGGGAACAGGCACTCCTCCGACAAATTGGCTGCGAACCTCGACTTTATTATGAAGAACCAAGGGCAGTTCACGCGTGCAGCCGATGCCGGCCGTCATGGCTTGGTGCTCCTTTACCCACCCGACGCAAATGATCGTGCCGAAGCCGCCACGTGGATGAAGCGGGCCCAGCCCCTGGCAGTTGAAGCAAGCCCAGCCTAGGGAATTTGAAGGCTGTTGCCCGATTCTCTCAATGTCGACGTCGAGGAAAGCTATATGCTAAACCCAATTGAAGCCGGAAGAATCTTCGTCAGGGACGGCATAGAGCTGCCGAAAACTCTGCAAATCGAAAGCAAGCTCTATATACCCGGCTGGAGAGTGGTTAAGAATCTTGACGGATACGGCTTGGGTCGAAAAATCCACGACGCGCGATGGACCTTCTTCTGCCTGGCTTATGAAACGAAAGCTGCTGCCTTTGGTATGGACGAAGAAAAGATGATGCACCGGGCGATCGAGCGGATCCTGGCAAACCGGGAGCCGGAGGCGGAGAAATTCAATTCCCTGGAAATTGCGCGAGTGGCCTGGTGGACCTCGGAGCGCTTTTTCGGAATCCGCCATCTAGCTGTCTCCGTCACAATCGCGGCATATCCAGGAGAGTCCCTTTCTCTTCCGTCCTAACGCCAAAGACTGTGAGTTGGCGGCTCCAAACGGAATTGCGTTACGCCCGGAGCAAGGCGTTGCGCCAACCAAGGAACTACCTGTGGGCGAGATCAAAAAGCCAAATCTTGAACCCGTAAGCGTTTAAAGGAGCTTTTCGATGAGAACAATCATGCGCAATCTGGCGGTTTCCTTCCTCGCGACCGTCGTGATCCTGCTTTCAACTTCTCAGGTTCACGCCCAGGATCTTTCCAAGTACCGAAACTTTTCGTTCGGGATGACTGTGGCCGACATTGCGAAGCAGATTGACCAAAAGCCATCCAATGCCGCGGTGCTGCACGAAGATCCCGCGCTGATCCAGGAATTGAGCTGGTTGCCGCCGCAACCTTACGGCTCCGGGCGGCCGGCGGAGCCGATTAATGAGATTCTCTTCTCCTTCTACAACGGGGCTCTCTACAGAATGCTGCTGACGTACGAGGATTCCGCCACTAAAGGGCTGACCGACGACGACATGATACGGATCGTTTCCGCAAAGTACGGACTGGCAACGAGGCCGCTCGCGACCGTGGTCACTTTCCCCCTGAACCCATCGTACAAGGCCAGCGAAAAAGTCATAGCGCGGTGGGAAGATTCGCAATATTCGCTCAACCTTTTTCGATCCTACGTCAATACGTTTGCGATCGTCATGTTTGCAAAAGGTGCGGATGCCCAAGCGGCGAACTCCATTGCTGAATCCGTGAAGGTGGAAGAGCGCGAGGCTCCCCAGAAGGAAGCCGCACGCATCAAGAAGACCGCTGACGATGTGGAAATAGAACGACAGAAGAACATCAAAACGCTTCGCCCTTAAGATCAGGGCGCAACGACGCGATTAGTTGGAAAATCTTTTAAGGCGATTTTGAGGGAGGATCTGAAGATGACAGTGCAAATAACACCTCTACACGACCGCGTTCTGGTAAAGCGACTCGATCAAGGGAAGGAAACTGCGAAAGGCGGCATCATCATTCCCGACACGGCCAAGGAGAAGCCTCAGGAGGGCGAAGTGATCGCCGTTGGCGCCGGCAAGATCGAGGAGGGTAAACGAATCCCGCTCGACGTAAAACCGGGCGACCGAATCTTAATCGGCAAATACACCGGCAGCGAAATCACGATTGACGACCAGGAATACCTGATCCTGCGTGAGGAAGAAATTCTGGCGAAGGTCAGCGGGATATCCAAAGCGGCAAGCGGCAAGAAGTAGCTCGATACAAACTCTTACGGCAAAAGTGCTCATTCACCCAGGAGGGTGAAGTCCAATGGCAAAGCAAATTGTAACGGGTGAGGATTCTCGTCAGGCTATTCTGCGCGGCGTCAACATCCTGGCCGATACGGTCAAGATCACGCTAGGCCCCAAGGGCCGCAATGCTGTCATCGAGAAGAAATTCGGCGCGCCTACTGTCACCAAGGACGGCGTAACCGTGGCAAAAGAGATCGAGCTGCAAGACCCGCTCGAAAACATGGGCGCGCAAATGGTGCGCGAAGTTGCGTCCAAGACCTCGGATGTGGCCGGTGACGGCACCACCACTGCTACCGTACTCGCCCAGGCCATCTTCCGCGAAGGCGTGCGGACGGTTGCTGCCGGCGCAAGCCCGACGGCGCTTAAGCGCGGGATCGATAAGGCTGTACAGGTTGCCGTGGGAGAAATCAAGAGGATCTCCCGTGATGTGAAGGGCGACATGATCGCACAGGTGGGCACCATCAGCGCCAATACCGACAAACAAGTGGGCAACCTCATTGCCGAGGCTATGAAGAAGGTAGGCAAGGACGGCGTCATTACCGTCGAGGAATCAAGGACGATGGAGACGACGCTCGAAATAGTGGAAGGAATGCAGTTCGATCGCGGCTACCTCTCGTCCTACTTCGTAACCGATCCGGCGCGAATGGAGTGCGTGCTCCAGGACGTGCACATCCTAATCCACGAGAAGAAAATCAGCTCGATGCAGGAACTGCTGCCCTTGCTGGAACAGACCGCCAAAATGAACAAGCCGCTATTGATTATCGCCGAAGACGTTGAGGGCGAAGCGCTCGCGACGCTGGTTGTGAACAAGCTTCGGGGAACGCTGCTGTGCGCAGCGGTCAAGGCACCGGGCTTTGGCGACCGCCGCAAGGCCATGCTGGAGGATATCGCCGTGATCACCGGCGGCAAAGCAATCACCGAGGAGCTTGGTATCAAGCTCGAGAACGTGAAAATGGAAGACCTGGGTTACGCGAAAAAAGTCACCATCGATAAGGACAACACCACGATCATCGAAGGCGCCGGCAAGAATAGTGAAATTGAAGGCCGGATAAAACAGCTCCGCGCACAAGTTGAAGAGACGACCTCCGATTACGACAAGGAAAAGCTCCAGGAGCGCCTGGCGAAGCTGGTCGGCGGCATTGCGGTGATCAAGGTGGGAGCAGCGACGGAGACGGAGCTGAAGGAAAAGAAAGCTCGCGTCGAAGACGCCATGCATGCCACTCGTGCTGCGGTGGAAGAAGGCATTGTTCCCGGCGGTGGCACTGCTCTGCTGCGCTGCTTGCCGGCCCTGGAGAAGCTTAAGCTCCATAATGAAGATGAAGCCGTGGGTGTAAATATCGTGAAGCGAGCCCTCGAAGAGCCCACGCGCCAGATTGCTCAGAACGCGGGGCACGAGGGCGCCGTCGTCGTCAGCCGCATCCTCGAATCAAAGGATGATAATTTCGGCTTCAACGCGGAGACCGGCGAATTCACCGACCTGCTCAAGGCCGGTATCATCGACCCGGCAAAAGTTACCCGCCTGGCATTGCAGAATGCCGCGTCCATCGCCAGTCTGATGCTAACCACGGAAGCATTGATCGCCGATATCGCGGAAGAGGAACACGCAGCAGTTGGGGCGGGTGCAGGGCACGGCGGCGGCGGAATGAGTGGGATGTACTAAGCGAGCGTTCCACCGCTGAAATGTGAATCGTGGCCGTCAGAGAACGATGAGGCCCACCCGTGGGGGTGGGCCTTTGCCACTGACAGTTGGGTCGTACGCAGGGCGGCCACGAATGATTCTCGAACGAGGATTATCGCGCTTTGGCGCGCGAAGGCAGAACCGCAGAGAGGAACTACATGACAAATAGAAAAACAAATTCACAATTTCGCGTGGGCGCGCGCGTCGTCGTCAACCACGCGGCACCCGGCGGATACTTCGGGCGACTTGGAACGATTCGGGAGATTGTGCTCGATTCCCGATATGGGGTTACCTTCGACAACCCAAAGGGACCAACCGTTTACCTCGACGCCGAGTGCTTTGACCCGGCTCCCAAAGTGCAAACCAAATAGTTACGGGCACACTAATTTTTACGTCTTTCTCTTCCGCTTAATTTCCGTTTCTCGGGACTAAACCTTTCCCCGGAATTTATCCGCACCTTTTTGAGATTCTTGCCTGGTTATTAATCGTGGTATTTTCTCTCCCATGCGTCGCCTACGAACAGCGGGGTCGTTTCCGCCGAATGCTGGAATTGGAATGTCATGAGACTCTTGGCCCTTTCGCTGCTTCTCTTCTTTTCCGGGTGTCAAAAGTCGTCCGCGCCCATTCCACCTGTGGATGCACCCGCGTTTCGCAGCCCGACTGCTACCGAGGTTTTTAATTTGAGATCGAAATGCGCCGAGCTCGGCGAGAAGATTTTGAAGAATACCGCTATCGGCGACGCGCTGAAGAAAGATCAACTATCGCACTACGAGCCGAAAACAAATCGTTGCTACGTTCAGCTGACTGTCTCGAACGCCGATCCAACCAAGGGAGACGAGCATTTTCAACAGTATTTGCTTGACGGGCAGACTGGCCAGGTGCTGGCTGCGATACGCCGTGAAAAAGGGACAAGATCCGGCGATATCTACATCGATCCCTCTCCGCTTAATGGTAATCCTGACGAGCTTTACCTTGACGCCTCTATGTTTATCAGCAAAGTGATGGCAGATGACGGGCAGCGATAGCCGCCGCTGCCTGCAGTCCTTAATCTTCCTACTTACCGACCATAAGAAGTGTAAATGAGCCCGGCAGCGGCGGACCAAGCGCCATGCGGCCTGGCACCGGCGCCGGCGCATTAGCCGGAAGCGGCCCGTACTCGAACGCCACGCTGAGCACGTGATTCGTCTTTGTGTCCAGCACCATGTTCCTGGCGCCTACCATCGTTTTCAGCCTCTGCTCCACCTCGAAGCTGGTGGGACTATTTTCCTTGATGAATATCATCGAGCCGCCGCCCGCAGTGCTTATGGCTTCCATGGTGGCGGGATTGAACGCGACGGTATCCACGTTCACGTCGGTCGGGAAGCTGCTAATGATGTTGCCGTTTTCGGCGTTCACAATCAGGACCACAGGTGTGGGCAGGCGCCAGTACGAAAAGAGAACATGATTTTTTGTATCGAGCGACAGGCCGCTACCTGCGTCCACGCCTTTGGAGCTGAGGTCAAGGTGCTTCGTCACCGTCAAATTCTTCGCGTCCACCACGGCAATGTTGGCTTTGTCCATGATGTTGACGTAGACGGTGCCTTTGCCGTCGGTCGCGGCCTGCTCGGGCTGTCCGCCAAGGTCAATCGTGCCCGCGACTGTGCCTTCCTTTGCATCGATCACGGTGGCATACGGCGGCATATGGCTCAGCACCCACACGCGTTCATTGAATGGGTCAAACATGATGCCATCGGGGCGGCCATCCACGTTGATCGTCTTGATCACCTGCAAAGTTTTGGAGTCCCACATCGTGATGGGCGTGGTGGTGGAGAAGCCGTGATGGGATTTGGGGTCGACGGCAGCACCGCCGGACTTGACGCCGGCAAGCGAGCCCGCTGGTTCCAGCGTATCCAGATTGAAGGCTGTCAGTTGGCCCATCGGGCCATTCCGCGGGACATACAGACGACGGCCCTCGACGTCCGCGGTAATGTAGTCAAAGCCGCCCTCGCCGCCAACTTTGGCCGTCTTTAGCACCTTGTAAGGGCCTGCAGTCTGGTCATGCTGAGCGAATCCTACCGACGCCAACGTCGCGATCCCTGCTGCAAGTACAACTCCCAGGCACAATCGTCGCATGTGATATTCCCTCCAACGGCTTTCCCGTTTGGCCCTAAGCTGCGAGCGAATATACACCACATTCAAGGCGTCGTCGCCACCCGGAAGCAATGTTTAGAGCGGCCAGCATCGCAAGTGGGAAGTGGGAATAGGTCCCGATTGGTTATCTTCTCGGAATGCGGTCACGACGCGGAAAGCCAGTATCTGATAACACCGTTTCTCAGGCGGAATCCAGCGGAGGCGGTGAAAAAATCCGGATTACGTGTTGCCAGATGGCAAGAGAATTTACATTTCCGATCACTTGTGTGAGCGGAGGTTCGGCTCGCTGTCGAATCCCTTCCGTCAACGCCTGTTGGGACCCATCGCATGGATGAGCAGCGCAACAGCGACTCCCATGGTCAGACCCTCGATGAGAAGAGCATAAGAGACTAGCCTCTTTGCTCGATCAAATCGAGCTGCCAACCGACTTATTCCGATCCCCACAAGAATGAAAGGCGAACCCAAGAGCCTATACAAACAGAGAAAGCCCAGGCTCTGCGCCACTTGATTTTCGCCGAGCATGAACACACTCAAACACACTGGCGCACTGAGGCTGAGACCCAACAGAAATCGCGAGTACGCCGCATAAAAAGCCTCAAACCTCGCAACGACAAGGATCAGAAAGACGGTTGGGATCAAAAAGAGACAAGCGATGAAGATCCAGAGCATTAGGTCGCCAGCAGCCCACATGCCACCAGATGCCTCAACGGGATAGTAGAGTTCCTGCAGGTGCCGTCCGTAGAGCAGGGTCGCCCCAACCACGAAAACGGCCGCATACCCCAAGGCAACCAGCCACAGCTGTGCCTGCGAAGAAAGAGATCTCACAAGGACATTGTACATTCCGGATGGGGAGGGGTACGTAACGTCCTTACTTTGGGGGCGAAAAGCTCAATACATGTGGCTTTTGCCGTCCGGGGCAGTGTCCGTCTATAACGGCGTCGGCGTTGTCAAGGGACTCTCTCAAGCACACCCCTACTTCTGCGAGCCGGAAGCGGCGTCCAGGGCGGTTCGACCGTTTTTGTCGGACCGTTCATCGCCAGACCCTTGACGCAGCGGACGGCTCGCTACCATCGAGTCCGGACGAAGCGACGCTTCGTCCTTACTCAGGATTCCTTTGCGGCGTCTGACCAAGACTCCTCTCTTTGAATCCTGCGGGGGAAGTCAGCTTCCCACCAACCATCTATGCGATCCTCAACCACGGACCATGATTCACCTGTTCGAACTCCTCCGTCTCTTTCCAGAGGAGGCAGGGCGCTCAATCAAAAACACGATAGGCTTTCGCCTACCACGGAAACTGCCGGGCTGCCCTGCATGGGAGCCGGCGGCACGGGCTGCGCTGCTTCACGCAGCTTCCTATACAGCCGCACCGCCAACTTTCGTGCGATGGCTACCTTTGCCACCCCACGACCGCAGCGGAATTTCAATCGCTGATAGTCCCGCCGCAATTCCGGATCGTATATCGAGGCCGTCTGGGCTGCTTCGACCAGCAAAAATCGAAGCATGGAGTTGCCTTGCTTACTGATCGCACCGAGCCGCTGCCGGCCTCCGCTACTCTCCTCACTGGGATTTAGGCCCAGATAACTCACCAGCTTCCTGCTCTTCGGGAAGCGTTCGACGGGCCCGATCGTCAGTACGAACGCCAGTGCCGTCACCGGCCCCACTCCTGGCTGTGTCATCAAGCGCACGGCCGCGGGGCGCTTCTCTGCTTCCTGGATCACTGCTCGATCCAATTCATCCATGACAGGCTCGAGCTGGTCCAGCAGGTCTAACAGTTGCTGCCGGCGACGACTGGCCCAGGGACCGAGGGACAGCCCCTCTAGTTCCTTTCGTCCCACGGCCGTCCACAGCTTCTTCTTTCGGCAGATGCCCTGGCCCATGGCCATAGCATGCAATTGGTTCTTCAAGGAAGTTCGCAAGCAGACCAATTTATAGCGGTGCCGCAGCAGTTGTCGCACGTCGCGCTCCTCCGTGGACGGAATCCAGATCCGCGGAAACTTGTCTCTGAGCAGCAGGTCGAGAATATGGCAAGCATCACGCGAGTCACTCTTCTGCTTGCGCACCATCGCCGCACGGATCTCCGCTGCATCTCCTACCCACAACTGATGTCCTTGCTCAGCGAGCATCCGTTCGAACCATTGTGCATATCCGGTGGCCTCCATTCCTACTCGCGCAGGAGTGGGCAGCCCGGCGTAAAACTTCCGAGCCTCGCCGTTCTCGTGTTCTAACCGACGCTCGATGACTTCACCGGTCTGCGGATCCAGCATCGCAATTTGCTGGAAGCGCGAATGGAAATCGCATCCTATAATCAGCATGCTCGGCTCCTTTCCTTCCAAGTCTTGGTCAGTTACCGCTACCAACTTTACTCGGTCGGGGGGAGCCGACGCCGTTATCTAATCAATAACCCGGCTTTTCGGGCGTTATCCACCTTGGAACGCAGCGGTCGGCTCCGGTAATAACTTCCGGGTGGCCGACCGTCCGCGCCGGATAGGCCGAGGCCGGGGCGCAGGACTCTCGCGTGACCGCCCGAATGAATTGTGCCGTCCTGAGGTTACCAATACCTTCTCAACTCTCCAACATTCCAGCCGCTGACTCATAAAGCGCAGTATACTTGCAATGTTAACCGCAGTTAACATACACTTGCTAGCGCGTTTAAGGGAGGCTCGATGCGCGATCCAGGGAAAAATAGTTTGCCACGCCGGCTGCACTTCAGAAGGGTTCGAGTCTCGACCGCTACATCTGTATTCCTTTTATTTGTGCCGTTGATGGTCGGCTTCTTTATCTGGCCGGTCAGAACGCTGGCGCAGGGGGAAACGACAAGTGCAATTGTCGGGCAAGTGACGGACGCAACGAACGCGGCGATTCCGGGCGCTACGGTCAGAGTGACAAATCACGCGACCGGCCTGGAGCGCAGCGCCAAGACGGATGAGGAGGGCCGATTCAATTTTACGCAACTGCAGCCGGGCACGTATTCGGTGAAGGTGGAGGCGGATGGTTTCGACGTGCAGGAGAATGCCAACATTTCTTCCGGTCTGGGTCAAAAGCAGGAAGTAAATTTCAAACTCAACGTAGCGCATTCCGAGCAAACCGTGGAGGTGACCAGCGAAGCGCCGCTCATGAACCCGGCAAACACCAATACATCATCGAGCCTTAATGGGGCAGTTCTGGCGGACATGCCGAATCCGGGCGCCGACCTGACCTACCCGTTGCAGTTTGCCTCTGGCGCGCTTATTAATACGGCGGGCAACAGCAGCGATGCCGTCTCGGGTTCGAATGGCTACGGCAACGTAGAGTTTAACGGCCTGCCGGCCGCGTCGAATGGTTACATCGTCGATGGTCTTGAAACCAACGACCCGCTCACCAACCTGAATATTGGGCTCGCCACCAATCTTGTGCTGGGGATGAATGCGATTTCTGAAGTGACGGTGAACACGCTCTCTTACTCCGTGGATCAAGGGCGGTATGGGGCATCGCAGGTCGACTACGTCACCAAGTCCGGTACGAACCAGTTTCACGGCAATGTTTACGAAATCTGGAATGGCGCAGCGCTGAACGCGGCGGATTACTTTACGAATGCGACGCCGGGAAACCAGAAGCCACAGTCCAGGGTGAATCACTTCGGAGGCAGCTTGGGCGGACCGATCTTGCACGACAAGCTGTTTTTCTTCTCTGATTTCGAATGGATACGTCTGGCGCTGCCGATTGTCACGCCCGCCACGATTCCGACTCCGGCCTTTCAAAAATACGTTCTGCAGCAACTTCCATTGGGCGGAATTGACAGCGTAACCGGATCGAGCTATCCGGCGGCACCGCAGTTAGTACCGTTTTACCAGAAAATGTTCTCGCTCTATGGCAATACGGGCGGAACGCCTCTGGCCGTTCTTGGCTGTCCATTCAATGCTCAAGGTATTGCGGTGGCAGGCAATCCGCCGGGCAATCCTCCGAACGGGGACGGGTGCGCCAACCGCCAGGTCGCTTCGCATACGAGCAATGACCGCGAACAAGTCCAGACGGTGCGCATGGATTACAACATCGACGCGAATAACACCGCGTGGTTCCGTTTTCAGGCAGATACCGGCTTGCAAGCTCAGTACACCGACCCGATCAATCCCTTATTCAATTCGATCTCGTCGCAACCCCAATATTCATTCGGGGCCGGATATACGCACGTTTTCTCGCAGAACCTGGTGAACTATTTCAATCCGGGATTCACGTGGTATGAAAGCCTCTTCGGACCGAGCAACTATCCACAGACGCTGGCGGCCTTTCCGATTGTATTGCAAGGACAGGGGGCGAATGCGCCGTTCACGAACATCGGAGGTGCAGACAACACGTGGGTACAAGGAAGGCGTGCGAGCCGCTTTTTCATTAATGACAATCTTGCCTGGACTCGCGGCGCGCACGAACTAAGGTTTGGGACGAACATGCGAATCCTGCGACTAAATGATTACGACTTCGGCGAAGGAAACGTCCCCACGGTAACGTACACGACGTTGCCTCAGTTCGTTCATGGGGTGGCCTCAACGGCACTGGAAACTTTTCCCGTTTCGCAAAACCAACCTTTCAACTTTCTCAATCTCGATTTCTATGTGCAAGACACGTGGAAGGTGACGCCCAAGTTGACCTGGACCATCGGGATACGCGATTCGTACAACTCGAACCCCGCGAATCCGAATGCTGAAGTGGCGCGCCTCAATGGTTCTTTCGCGTCGATCAATCACGATCTCAACCAACCGTTGAATGCAGCGATTCAAACCGGACTGAAGAATCTCTTCGCCTCGACGCCGCTTGCGATTCTGCAGCCGAGGACGGCAATCGCCTGGCAGTTTGCATCTCATTCCGTGCTCCGCACTGGTTTTGGAATTTTCAGTGACATTTTGCCCGGCAGCGTGGCCGACGCAATCGGGATGAACCCGCCGTACGTGCAGACATTCCAGGGTGGTCTGCTGGGTACCGTGGGCGGGGAAGCCATCGCGCCGGGCGTGCCGAATAGCGCGGTCGATGCCGCCGTGGCCGCTAATCAAGCGTTCAGTTCGGGGTTCGCGCGTGGCGAACTTTCCTGCGCATCGCCACGGGCGAGTCCTGCGGCTTGTCTTCAGCCAGTCGCCCTTACGACCGTGCCCGATGGCACATTGCATGCGCCGTACTTTATGGAATGGAGTTTCGGGATCGAACATCAGTTTGGAAACACGACCAGCGTTCGTGGGCAATACGTCGGTACCCGCGCTTTAAACATGCCCTATCTGACGCAAGTAAACGGTTATCAAACCGTCTGCCAGGGTTGTTTTGCTCCATTTCCATATCTGCAAGCGACGGATCCCAGACTTGCAGGGGTGACACAGTTCTCCACCGGCGCGAACAGTCACTATCACGGGCTTCAGTTAACGGCAACGAGGCGCCTGGCAAACGGTCTCCAGGGCACACTTAACTACAATTTCAGCCGTTGCATGGATACTGTCTCGAACGGCGGATTCCTGCCGTTTTCCGCCGGAGGGATTCTATCTCCGCTGCCAGGAACTCTCGCTCGCGATTACGGACCCTGCGACTACGACATCCGGCACAACTTCAATGCGCAATACATCTATCAGCTTCCGATCAAAGTGAAGAGTCACCAACTGGGCTACGCGCTGAATGGCTGGCAATTGTCCGGGACAGTCTTCTTGCATAGCGGCATTCCCTTCACGGTGCTCAGCACGCCGTACTCAGCAAATGGAAATGGCATCCTCCAGGGTGGAGGACCGCAATTCGCGAGTGTAGTTCCTGGCGTGCCCCTTTACGAGCACAACCCAATTCCCGGAGTTACGCAACCGGGTTCGGTTCAGTGGCTCAATCCGAATGCTTTCGTTTCGGCGGTCGATCCCAGCACCGGCACCTGCAACGGCGGAGACACCCCGCAAAACTGTCAATTCGGAAATCTGGGGCGCAACGCTTTGCGCGGCCCTGATTTTTTTTGGAGTGACCTCGACATTACGAAGGTGTTTTCCTTGAACGAGCGCTTGAAGTTACGAGTCGAGGGCCAGTTCTTTAATGTCTTTAATCATCCCAATTTTGGGTTGCCCAGCATCGTGCTGGCTGGAATTCCGGGAAAGCCTTCGACGCAGACCGGATTCGGGGCGTCTACCTACACCGTCTCTCCTCCGACGGGGCTGCTCGGCGTTGGTTTAGGAGCTGATAGCTCCCCACGCATGATCGCTCTACATGCACGTCTGGAATTTTGACGCGGCGAATTCCCGACAAAGCTGACTCGGTTGTTGGTTCCGGGTAGGCTCGAGGCAACTTCATATTGGCGTAGAGGAGCCTTTCCGGAGACGACGGCATTTCAGTGCGGTTCTGATATGCGCCTGTTTTCCGGCTCTCGTCAACTCCGGTTGCCGAGATAAGAAAATAAGAGAGTTGTAGGGGCGGTGGGGGTTTCTACTACCATTGATACCGATGGACTTAGCATTCGGCGCATCTGATTTTGCCAGTGTTGTTGGACAACATCTGGTAGCAGAACTGGTAGCATTTTTCGGGGAGCCTGTCAAAGAAATGAGCGTCTCCAAAAGTCGCCATTGGACGTTCTCTTAATTCCAGTATCAACTGGCAAAGCCCCGAATTCCCTACGTCTCAATTCAAGAACGATGCAAGCCCTTCCTAGGCCCAACGGCCTATGGACATGTGTATGCCTGTGTGGCACTATATGCACATGAAGCGGACGGCACTCTTCTTGAAAGAAGAGCAACTCAAGAAGCTGGTGAAACTGTCCGAGAAGACGGGCGCTCCGGTGGCGGAACTCATCCGCCGTGCGATTGACAAGTACCTTCTGGAGCGAGCCAAGGAACTGAAGTAAGCGGAGCGCCACGGTGTTAGAGCACCGCGACGCCCCTAACCAAACAACCTTTTAGGAGGCTGGATGGCTGCTCGCAAGCTATCACTGAAGCTGTTCTCCACAAAGCCCTCGGGCTTGCAGTTTATCCCCCGTGCCCATTTCATTGCGTCCCGTGTCAGCGAACACCATGGGTATGCCCTCGTGTGCCAGAGCCAACCCCTCATGACCTTTCGGAGCTACGGTCTTCCCGTACGTTGCCCCGTCTGCGGTGCCCAAATCCACTTCAAGGAGAATGCGAATGCTAATTAGTAAGGACAACAAAGGTAAGAACATCGGGTATCGGGAAACGTATTTTTCAAAGGATGAAAGCGTTGATGTCTCCGTCCACCGTAACGTCAGCACTATCACGACTCGGGACCGGAACACGGGCAAAGTCGAAACGAAGACGCTCGTAGGACGACCACTGATGCCATCCGATGTCGAGGGGAACAAGTGAACAGAGATCGGAAGCGCAAGCTGGATGTCTTGGCGGAACCCGCCATTTACACCAAAAAGCAGGCGAGAAAGATCGTCCATGCAGCTTTCAAAGCAGGTCTCATCAACGTCTACCACGCCCGACCAACCAACGATCTCAGCGGGCAAAATTCTAGGCTGCACGCTTTGAAGCGGCTGTTCCCCAAGATTTTTACCGAGGGACAGCCGGGGCACGTGACGAGGGAGCAGCAGCGAGCCGTAAGAGCCGGGGCGAAACGGCTCGAAGGTATCAGCACACGTTACGTGAACTGAGCTATAGCCGATCCGCGTGTGGTTCGGATGAAAGGGGTGACGAATGGAAAGCATGTTCGACGAGATCACGGAGCACGCACCGGACGGGAAAGAAGTCACGGAGCGCGACGAATTTCGGAGAGCTTGCGACGCCTTCGTAGTCGCCGAGAAGAAGTTCTGCAAGATTAACCTCTCCGTCCGGCTGCACAAGTCTGCCGATGCGGGTGAATGGTTTCCCGCGCTGAAGCAGAGGTACGCGACCGAGGAAAGAGTGTGGGAGCTTTTCTGCGCTGGTTTCGAGACGACTCAGATGTCGCGCTTGTACCTTGAATTTCGCGATTGCCTTCTGTCCGGCAGAAGCCTGAAAGCCGATGCGTGAATGAGTCCCCCCGACCGCAGCGTCGAGGGCATAGCGATGCTCCTCTTCGCCGCGATTCTCGCTGGCCGAACCTTGGCGCGGGAGAAGGGATCGGGTCTAGCCGAGACTGGAGCGACTCTCTGAAAGCTCCGCAGCCGTTTTTTGAACGGGTTCCCTGAGGGATTTCAATACGTCTAGCCCGCTTAATTCATGAGAGCTGACGATTTGTTTTTCTGCAGTTGAATTGTCGAATTCTCGGCATTCGGGGATTCACGGCGGCGTGCAGAGCCTGCCGCGGATGAGAGAGAAAAGCGGTTTTCGACGAAGGCTCCGCCCTAAACTCACGGGCGCAGACGAATTCGGAGAGGACAGGAGCAGGCTAGCCGGTGTTAAACGTCAAGGCGAGTTCGCAGAACAGAGATTGCCACGGCCAGCCGGTGGCCAGGTGGACGCGGATGCAGCGGGCGGTCTGGCGGACGCGAGCACCGATTTTGAACAGGCGAGCACGCAGAGTTTCGATCTGCGCCGAGCGCCACGGCAGCGGAAGTTGCAGCAGACGAAACAGATTGACCAGGTTGTAGGCAAAGCCATGCAGGAGCAGACGGAAGGCGTTGGCCAGAAAACGATGGCAGCTGAGCCGGTCGGCACGGAAGCCGTTCTTGAACTCCTCGATGCGGTTCTCGCACTCGCCGCGATCGTTGTAAAACGCAAAGACCTGGGAAGCGTGGCCGGGGCAGTTAGTGATGAGGAAGCGGAGGTTGGTTCCTGTGGCGGTGTGCTCGGCCTTGTAACAGATGCGACGCTGGCGTGACCAACTGCGGGCACGATGGCAAAAGCTGGAGAAGCTGCGCTGCGGGATTCCGGTGTGGCGATAGCGGCGGGCGAGACGTTTCTGCCGCGAGCTTGGCTCGGCGTTGGAAGACCGCGTTGGCAGCAATGCCGAATGCGTACTGGATGCCGAAAAACTCGCAGAACTGGTAGAGCAGCGGCAGAGCGAAACCAGCATCGCCGCGCAGCTTGATCGGCACGCCAGGAAAAGCGGCTTCTAGACGCGGCACCAGCCGCAGCAGCATCGGAACGATGCGCGCATGACTGGAGGCATTGCCCGGTCGCAACCGTACGGCCAGCAGACATCCGGTGTGGCGTTCGAAGACGAGCATGGGGTGGTACATATGCTGGTCGTAGGCTCCGTTGAAGAAGCTGAGTTGTTGCTGGCCATGGGTGGGATCGTCGGTGGAGTCGATGTCCAGCAGGATCTCGCCGCGCTGGCGGACCTGCTTTCCACAGAGGCGCATGAACTGATCGAGCAGGGCATCATTCAAGCGCACCAGATCGCGGGCGGAAGGCGCATTCTCCCAGCGGCTGAGCGTGGGCTGGGAGCCGAGCGGGGCTCCCAGTTCTTGATCGGCGACGATCTGCAAAGCGGGATCATGACGCAGACGGTCGGCATCGTTGGCGTCTTCGTAGCCCGCGACGATCTGGTAGATGCGTTGCCGCAACAGGGCCAGTGAGTGATGGAGCACGCGATCATCTTGGCGTGGGTCGCTGAGTAGTGCGGCCCAATCGTTGGTCAGATGATGCTGCTCGTCGAAAGCGCGCAGTGGCAGAAGGCCCGCGTCGCTGGTGATTTGCCCGCCGGAAAAATCACAGTGAATGGGATGGCGGCGGTAGAAGGAGAAGCAGAACTGTGATATACGAGTTGTCACCTTTGGGATGCTCCAAAATGGTGTACTGGGTTCTCCGAAAACCCAGTGTTCATGCACCTTTTAGAGCATCCTTTCTTTTTTCGCCACCAAATTCAGCGAATAATCCAGGCTAGGAGGTCTGAATGGGATTGCAGATTGTCAAAGAGAGCGATTCGACTCCCCGGAAGGTGGTCGCCGCAGTCTATTCAAGGGTTTCCACAATAGGTCACGGGCAAGACCCCGCGATGCAAACGCGTGAACTCACAGAGTATTGCCAGCGCCGGGGCTGGGACGTTTTTGACCTCTACGTGGACAACGGTGTTTCTGGGAAGAAAGATTCAAGGCCCGCGCTGAATCGCCTCATGGCGGACGCGCACGCCCGCCGTTTCGATGTCGTAGCCTGTTGGCGCTTTGATCGTTTCTCGCGGTCAGTGTCCCATCTGTGCCGGGCACTGGAGACTTTCAACGCTCTCGACATTCAGTTCGTCTCGCTCTGCGAGCAGGTTGACACCAGCACGCCCACTGGAAAGCTAGTTTTCACGATATTGGGAGCGGTTGCCGAGGGGGAACGAAATTTAATTGCGGAGCGAGTTCGTTCGGGACTCAAAAACGCAAAGGCGAAGGGCAAGCGCCTCGGGCGTCCGACAAAGTGGGTGGATGTTGACCGAGATAAATTCACTGCGAGCTTCCGGTCATTCGTGGCGATCCATCGCCGCCACGATGAAGTTGTCCGTTGGAACCGTTTACGCTGCTGCCCGATTTCAGCACACTAAGGCTATATGCGCCTGAGAGCTTCCGAGTTCATTTCGTATCACGGACGGAGTAGCGTGCTTCGTTAATCCGGTGGCTCAAGGAATTGTCAATGCGGGCTTGGTGACCTGATCGTTGCGAACCCCGCCTACTCGTACGAGCAACTCGCGGACCTGTTGGGTTGTTCCCGCTGGTTGATTTATCAAGTCGCGGTCGAGTACGGAGTCAGGCGACCTAGAGGCGCGGGCAGCCCGGCCCGACAGAAACAGGAGGGGCACTGAAATGAAGAGACCAAGTTGCGAGAAAAAAGGAACCGTGCCGCATCCCGCTACCTACGGGCTTACATGGGACTTGCTATCGGGTCGCGTTACGAAGTTTTTCTGCGGCGAGCACTCCAAGGATGTTAGCCGACAGCCAGATCACATCTCAAAATTGATTGATTACGTAGAGGAGGCGAAAGCCGCGACTGAAGAAGAATGAAACAATCGCGATGATCACTATTCGGGCGAACGTACACGCTCGTTGAAGAGTATAAGCTCTGCGAACTGTTCAACACGCGTGGGTTCCTTTTTGAAATTGAATCGCGGCGGGTGCTGTCGGTCATCTCTCTGTCAGCGGTCGCACACTGCCTTAGCATACATGCGCTGGCGAATCCTTCAGTCCGGGGACTCACGTCTCCGACAAAGTTCGGTTTCTCATTTCCGTATGTCCTTCTTTGTTTTCAGCAATTGCCAGATCACTCTGCCGAAACTTTTTAGACCGATCAGTTCTCCTTCATACCGTCCTCGTACCCCTTGACGTACCCCTGCCAGTAGGGCTGCTGCGGGTGGAACCTAAGCGCCTCCAGAGCGATGCCGTAGCGTTTCAGTTCGCCGTTGGCGGCGTCCTGCACGCCCTGTCCCAGACCCTCCTCGTGTATCGCCTGCCATGTCTCGCCCGGCGTCGCCTTGGCGTCAGCCTCAACCTGCAAGACCGCCCCTTCAGCCGCCCTTGCGATCTCCCGAAAGTACTCGTCGTCCGTGTCGGACCGGGGATTGAGGACGGCGTCCTCGGCGACCATGAATTCCAGCTTCGTGCGTCGGTCTCCCTCGCCCGTGTGGATGCCGTCGTGTGCGTAGGCGGGAATGGGAAAGGACTTCCTCCCGGTTTTGTGGAACTCCTCCACGGTCGCCTCAAGCTTGCCGGGAGGGATCACGGTCAACGCGTTGTCCACGCGGCGGGACTTCGGCGCAGCACACAGGAGCATCACCGCCTTGAAGGTGTACACCCGCCAGGGTTCGTGCGTGTTGCGGCGGGACTCGCACTGCTTCTCCCAGAAACGCCACAGCGTCTCTATGGCTGGCAGCACGGCGACGGAATCAACGTCCTCCGCGCAGCACCGACGCATGATGGACCACATGCCTCCGGCGCGGGAACGGGTGTGCGAGACTCCCGCTTCCATGTCAAGCTGCCACACGGCCTCAAGCGCGTCGTGTTCGTTGCCGCGTCGGATCGCCTTCTGCAAGGCCGAGTGGAGGACGAAAGTGTTGTTGGTTTTGCCTTCGGGCATTGTGTTCCTTTCACTGCATTCGTTGTTTACGGTCTCAACGTGACCGATTTGTTTTCCGCAATCAGCGGTCGCCGGCCGAAACTTTTTCAAAGCGCTTCCTCGTGCTTCACCCAACTCTTGCGCCTATAGAGGAAATACTGCGGCGCGGGGATTTCGGGCTTAATGTTTGACAGATATTCTGATTCAGCAGCGCCAGAGGGAAAAGACGGAGGGACTGCGGGAATCTGGGCTTTTACGTCCCGAGGTTGTGCAACCGCGAGGGCACCATTTGTGATCGGGGTTCGCTTCGCACGGTTTCATTTCAATCTCATTCATTTCTCGGCCTCTGGCATCCTTTTCTCCAGCCTTGCGATGTGTCCCACGACCACCGTCTGGTCGTAGTTTTTGTTGCCGAGGAAATTTTCCTTTAGTCTGGCGATGTAGTCCGCAACCGTGGGGTACGTGCGCACGTCGCCGTCGCCGAAGTCCATATCCGATCGTTGCGCGGCCAGCGATGTCCTTATACGGAAGTCTTTTCAGTCCTTCGTAGCCCGCAATCAGGCCAGCAACTCCTAAAGCACCAGCGGCGACTTCTGGACTGGCCACGGCTGCTACCACGCCTGCGACAGCACCGCCGCCGATGCCCAAGACGCTGCCGATCACACCTAAAGTTGCGGCCACACCGCCTAGGGCAATGGCGATGCCGCCGATTGTTGTCGACCAGCCATGCGTTGCTTTGTCGAGTTCGAAAAGTAAATCCAGCGATTTCGTGAGAAACACGACGAACGTGTCGACGGTTGGCAGCACGTGTTCTGCGAAAAGTTGGCCAAGGGCCTCAAGGTGCAACAGTAACGTTCGCCAGTCCTCCATTGCTGCGTGGCTATCTTCTCCGAATTTCTGCGCGTTCACGCCGCTGATCTTGAGCAACTCGGACTGCTCACGAAGTCCGCGAATGAAGTCCGGATAGTTTTTGAATAACAAGGTGAGTGTTTGCTCGTCGAATCCGAACTGCTGGCCAATCATGCGCGCCATCACCCCGCCGCCGCGGGCATCCATGTCACGTAGCTTTCCAATCAGGTTGGCGAAATTCTTAGCATTATCAGCAAATACGGGCAACCCAAGTTGATGGAAAAACGCTACCATGCCGGGATTCGCGCGGATCGTAGAAGCCATCTGCTCGATCGAGGCTGCCATGGCGTCAGCTCCAATGCCCGCCTGGGCACCGCCAAATCTCAGCGCCATCAATGCGTTCACCGATGTGCCAGCACGTTCGCTCGAGAAGTACAGTTCTTCCATATCGGAAGCTATCTTCAGCACGGCGCCAGCCACTGCTGTCCCGGCCACAGCGGCAACCTTGGTCATCGTCTCGAATTGCTTGATGATTGATGCTTCTTTAGTCTGGAAATTCTTGAAGGCTTGCTCGTCGACATCGAAGCCGATTGCTACTAGAAACTCGCGTAATATATTGGCGCCAGATTTGCCCATTTAGTTTTTCTCCCCGCGTGCCTGATAAGTGCTCAGCAGTTGGCCCGCCAGCGTGCTTGGATCGCACGAGGCAGGAATCAATACGCCGATGGCCATCATGAGGTCGTTAGGCGTTGCTGCCTCTAGCTGCTCTGTGGTGATTCGAGACTTTGCTTTTTGGAGCGCGTTGAAAAGAACTTGTGTTAGAACCTCCAGGGACGCAGCGATAACTTCGAAATCCACTAACGTCCCCATTGCCGCAAGCGCGCGGGCCACACTGGCAGTTTCGGCTATGCTTAAAAGCGCAGCATCATAAACTTTGCCGCCGATGGTCACGCTAGCGGTTTTCATCACTGGACCGCCGAACTTCCGGCCCCAATATCAAAATAATAAGTGCCGCCGGGCTGCAAATTGCTGACGCTGAGGGTTAAGGTTCCTGTTGGGTTGACTACGGTGAAGAGAAAGAGTCCTTGCAATTGACCCGGGGTTATTGTCCAAAGAATAATGGATGCCGCCGCGGTGCCGCCGGCCATCGTGCTTGAAATCAATTGACCCGGGGTTGCTGACCAAAGCGCAATAGATGCCCCTGCGGAATTCGAAGAACAGCCAGTGCCAAAAGTGAATGTGTACGGGATGCTGATGGTCACAGTTCCGTTCGTGGCGACAATCGATCCGGACCTCTCCACTTGTGCGTAGAACGACTCGCCGGCAGAGCCTGTCGACATGGCAGACAATTGACTGCTAGAAGTCGACGCTAAAGAACTCCCCGTCCCAATTTGTTTTGTTACGCCGGTATTAACCCATCCGGCTAAGGTGTTGTCGCCGCCGCCGAAACAACTAGCGCATCCGGGCCCAGATCCGGTCCAGCCGACCGCTTCAGAGAGCGACGCATACGAGTTGCCAGGTAATGGGACCGAATTCACGGTCCCTGAGAAACTGGCGGCAGACCAATTCAGAACCGCACTCGCGCTACATTGAGCGCGGGCCCGTGTGGCCAAGAAAAACAGCAGAGCTAAGACGACGATCAGTCGACGCATGTAGTCCCCCTGACTTCGTTTTGCACTTCTTCCGAAAAAGGGTTGCGCCGCCAGAGCGCCCGTCTCGATGACGTTGGTGAACCCTGGCGACGCTACTGCCAGCCGTCTCGTGGACAACCCGTCAGGAGCGAGTTCACGGGCAGTCGACCGCGAGTCGACCAGCAAAAACTTTTGTCCTGCCGCTGGCGCCAGGCCGAGTTGACGAGGCCCGAACTTGGCACCGTGCGCATGCGGCAGAAATGCCGACCATGATCGACGGCATGCCCGGCAAATTCGATTGAAAATTTGGGCGCAACTTGGGCGCAAAATCTGGCCCAGATGAGGACAAATTAGAGGCGTGCGGTGAGTAAAGGCAGCCGAATCAGCGGGAATTTGGTAGGGGCGGTGGGGGTCGAACCCACGACCAACGGCTTAAAAGGCCGCTGCTCTGCCACTGAGCTACGCCCCTAACTTGTACAGAATCAGTTTACTGAAGAATTAACATGCTGCATTATGGTGCTACCTGTGTCCGAATTGTGACCGTTCTCATGGAAGGCGGCCAGCTTCTGAGCGGCTTCGGTAATGTCTCTTTCGGACACAATGTTGTACCGGTCGAAGACTGATCGCGTGATGTGTCCCGAGATGCTCATGGCTACCTTTTCGCTTACGCCGGCGCGCACTAAATTTCGAACGCCACTCCTTCGCAAATCATGGAACAGCCGACCGACATACACCGTTTTCGCCTTTGGCTTTGAGCGCAGGCCTCGCGGCTTCTGATAGACCGGTTGGCCTGTTACCGGATCAATTACCGGCTCCATTTTCCCCAGCTCGCAGCCGATACATGCCCGGTACCACGCCTTTCGGAATCCCCTAATCTTAACAGCGTGACCGCCGCGGTCCAACCGAAAGCACACATACGGACAATCGGCATGGCGCCTGGCTCGCTGCTCGAGGAGCGACGCCCGGAGTTGCGGCACGATCGGGATAGACCTGCCCTTACCACTTTTAGTTTCTCCCGGTCGCAAGCGGATGACACCCGAAAGGAAATCGACTTGCTCCCACTTCAAAGACAGGATTTCTCCGCTACGTGCAGCCGTGTAGTAACCCATCGCGAGCGGCAAGCGCAGATAATCTGGCAAGGCCCGGGAGAGCGCCTCGTACTCATCAGGCTCGAAAAATCCCTGGCGTGGCGCTGATTCATCGACCATCGGGAAGTGGGGAATGTTGCGCAGCTTCTCGTCTTCTGCCGCAAGATTGAACATTCTCCGCAAGGCCGATATCGATCGGTTAATGGAGCCGTTCGATAATCCCCTGCCCTGCTGGTCCGCAATGAATTTGCGGATAAGATCCGCATCAATCTCTGATGCTCGATGGCTGGCGAAGAAACCATCAAGACGGTTGACCTTATCAAGATATGGATTGCCGTCCTTATCGAACCGCAGCGACTTGCGCCGGTTCACCTTGTAGTCAGCCATAAACGCATCGCGTAGATCCTCATAGCGAAGAGATGGACTGTCCTTCACGATTCCAGCAGCGGCCTGGCCAACCTTTGTGCGGAGGAGCTTCTCTGCTCGCTTTTGCCAATTTGGAGTGTCGATCGAGATTCCGGAGGACTCCCTGGTCTTGCGGCCGCGACTGCTGTATTGCAGCCAGACGATCTTTCCTCGAACGAGAATCGACCCCGCACCGCGGTCCCGCTTAACTCGCTGTTCGCTCATCGTGACGTCCTCCGCTTACGGCTCTTGCCTCTATGATCGATGCGTCGAAGTTTCTGCACTTCTGCTTCGCTCCAAACCCGCGTGGCGCCGATGATCTTCGGGCCCTTAACTTTCCCTTGTGCCAGCCACGCTTGCAGAGTCTGGCGCGATACGCCGGCTGCCCGGGCCGCTTCGGTGGTGCTATAGAACTTTGGCATGCATATGGTGTATCAACTCTTTACAGAGTTGTCAAGTACAACTCATCGGCGGCCCATGTGGAAATGCATCTTGACAAGTCTGGGAAGCATGATATCTTCGCTTGCGTAGTTCCCCTCCGCACAGTCAGGCAAGGGTAGTCACCGCGCACGAAAACGCAAGGTAAGAAGGACCCTAGGAGCGTTCGCTCCGGGCTCTGAACGGCAAGACGATTATCTTCGCTGAGGGTGCGGCGTTGTCATTTGCCGACCAATCGAAAAGGACCAAGCTACAGCCGAAGTGTCCTCATTGTCGGCGCACCGACTTCGCAAATTGGGGAGCCTGCAAGCGACACGTCAAGAGGTGTCATGCTGGCCCACATCCTCGCAAAACGCTCAGTCGCCGCATAAACAGCGACCATCTACGCGGGAATTCCCGAACCGTGACCGATCACGGTCTTTTTTTTGCCCTGGCAGTGCAGCATGTTGCACTTAGGAGGCTTTGTGATCTTCCCCAATCTCATCTGGGCATTAAAGCGGCGCCGGTTACCGCAGTACGTGTTCGCTGAAAGCGTTCACATTGATAAGACGCGGTTCTCGCGCGCGATGAGCGGCATCGTGCAACTGACGGAAATTGAGCGCGAGCGGATCGCCCAAGCACTCGGCTATCCCGAGGATGAGGATTGGCTTTTTTCGCGGCCGGCACCACCACGTAGTTCGTCTGGAGTGCTGAGGTAAGGGTTTGAGCCTAGATCAAAAAGTCCGCACGACACAGGTGGAAAGCGCAGCGCATGAGCCGCGGCTGTTCGACATCGCGGCCGCTGTAGCTTACTTCCACGCGATCGGTGCAGATGCCGCTACTGTGAACTTCGTCCGCAGTCTTATTGCCACTGGCCAGGTTCCAGCCGAAAAGATCGGTAAGAAATTCTATGTTTCCAAAAATGCGCTCGATGGATGGATTTACTCTCACGAAAGGCGACGTCGGGGATGATGGAGATGATGGAGATGAACATGAACGAACAAAATCCACGGCACGATTTTAAAGTCCATCCACTAGCGGACCTCTTCCCGCTTCTGCCGCCTGATGAATTTCGCAAACTGAAAGAGGACATCCGCAAGAACGGCCTGATCGAACCGATCATGGTGATGGACGATGACACGGTGATCGATGGCCGCAATCGCCTAAAGGCATGCAGAGAATTGGGTATCGAGCCAGATATGATCATTTTCGAAATCGCTATGCGAGGCAACCCGCCTATGACCGTAGCGGACTTCATCTGGTCGAAGAATGTTTTGCGGCGCCACCTCACCGATGATCAGCGTGCGGCAATCGGCCACAAGTGGGCCGATGCCGAAAGAGCTGCCGCGAAACAACAGCAGAAGAGGAAACCTGCCGATTCTGTTTTGGTGGATCCGCCAAAACAAAAACCGATCAACGTCCGCAAGGCCATCGCCGCCAAGGCAAAGGTCAGCGAGCACAAGGTGCGTCAAGTAGAGACCGTCGCAAAGCATGCGCCGGAGCTGCTTCGCAAAGTCGAATCCGGCGAAATGAAACTGAAAGACGCCGAGAAGGTCGTCACGAAGAGGGATACGAAACCGCAGAGGCAGCGCGCCACAAAGCCCGCAGTACACATCGCAGGACACCTCATCGGTATACAGATGAATCTCGACCACCAGGCCGAATTACTGGAAGGGGTTATCCCGTTCGGTGCTGGGGTGCGCTTAGATCCTTCATGGAAAGGCGTTCTTAAAAGTGTCGAGCGGCTTGGGAAGGCAATCGTAGCGATTTGTGAATCGAAGGCCCAAGCGGCTGGCACTGCGGAAGAAGTGCGCTCCCGACAACGAAGTAGTCAGGGGGAGCAATTAAACACAGCGTGATTGACCCCGGGAGAAGGATGGGAATATCATTAATAAGTTCTCATAGAAGCAAGGGCAAGAGCCCGGAATTCTCCAAGGGAGACAATTTCGGGTTGGCTCGCAGCGCAAATCGCGTTGCGGGCCTTTTGTTTTTAACGGAGGTATTTTCGAATGGACGGCACCGATTTGAAGAACATGCGCGAACTGTGCGGGAAAGCGCAAATCGCTATCGCAAACGCTGCGGCTGTTGACCGTTCTTTGCTCAGCCTCGCGGAGTGCAACTTGCGGCCGCTCGCCCCCGACCAGGAGGGTCGAGTTATTCGAGCGCTCAAGAAGGGGCTCGAGCAACACGCCGAAAAGATTGCTGCTGCCCTCGAAACGCTCTGAGCGGGCGCACCACGGCTCACGTGGCAACGTGGCGTGGTGGTGAAATTCCGGAAGGGACTAATGGCGATGAACATTATCATATCGCAACTTTCATCTGCACCGCAAGATTCCGCACTACCGGGATCAGTCTCCGAATTACTGCGGGCCGCATGAACATCGACGAATGCCTCGCGCAATTCGAACGAGTCCGGAAGTCCGGCGCCGGCTGGACCGCTCGCTGCCCGGGGCCCAATCATAAACATGATGATCGAGACCCTTCTCTGTCTATCGGCTTGAACAACGGGAAAATCCTTCTTCATTGTTTTGCGGGATGTACGAACGAAGAAATATGTGCGGCGAAGGGCTGGAAAGTCTCGGATCTATTTTCCGAGAACAATAACGGTAGCCATCGCTCCGACACGAAGACGTCGGCGCCTGCACCACTCGAACCCAAGGGTTCAAGATTCGAAGGTACACAGGAAACTGTTGGTGAACTCGAACCTCGGTCTCATCCGAAGCGATGAATGCCGCCGTTATATCGAAAGCCGGGGAATCAACCTCACGATCGCGGCTGAATTGAAATGGGGATTCAAGCCCTCCTGGTCGTTCCTCGAAGACGGCAAGACTATCCAGAAGCCAGCCCTCGCGATTCCTCACTACGTGGGCGACCGGCTCGTCGGAATAAAGTTCCGCACCATCGACGGCACCAAGATGTTCTCGCAGGTGCCGGGCAGCTCCGCGGACGGCTTATATGGCCTCTCGCTTCTTGACCCGTCCGCGCCCGGCGTGCTGATCGTCGAAGGGTCAGAAGACTGCGCCTTACTGCGGACGTACGGACTAAACGCGCTCGCGATCAACTCCGCAGGCGCCAAGGTTTCCGCCGAGGACATCAAGACACCCGCGCGCTTCACGCGAATCTTTCTCATCGGTGATCAGGACCTGGCCGGCCAGAAGGCCATGTTTGCGCTGCAGCAACGCCTGCCTGCAGATCAGGTTATCCGCGTTCGCATGGCATCGTACAAGGACGTTGGCGAATTGTGGAAGGCCGCGCCAGCCTCCTTCCCTGCAAAACTCCGCCGAATTCTACGGTTCGCACAGGGCTCGCGTGAGCATTTGCACCTTGAAGACCTGCTGGACGAAGACGAAATCTCAGAAACCGAGGATGTCGAGAAATACGCCGTTGAAACATTAGTTCCCTGTTGCGCGGTCAGCATGTTCTTTGGAGAAGAGAAGAGCGGAAAGTCCTTGCTCTCGCGCTACATCGGTAAGTGCGTGGCGAACGAGCTTAAGGTTTTCGGAAAGTACGCAACGCGCAAGATGCCAGTGCTTTGTCTCGACCTCGAAAGCAGCCTGAAGGATATTCGTGATTACACCAAGCATTTCGCGCGTCTCGGTTCCGCCAAAATCCGTTATCGCACACGGCACACTGGCGTCCCGGCGCTCGATAGCCCAGCCCTGCTTCGGTTTTGCGAGATCGAGCAGCCTCTCATCATCCTGGATTCCCTGACGAAGTTTCTCAACGGTGCGGATCCGTTTCATCCTGGAGAAATGTCCACATTCTTCGACAAATTGCTCAATTTATGTGTTGCTGGCGCGACCATTTTCCTAATCCATCACGCCACCCGCGCCGACGTTGAGCGTTACGCCAATAGCCATCAGATCGGTGCCAATGTCGCCCGCGCTTTCGCCGTGGTCAGCGAAGATCGGCCGCATCTGAACCGCGTACGATTAGAAGGACAACTCTTCCGTGGTGCCGAACCTATCAGTGAAAACCTTATCGGCTTTCCAGTCATCGGCAAGCAGGGTATGTTCGGCCTGAGCGACAATAACGATCCCTCCGGACCTGAGTTGGAGAAGCTCTTGGAGTTCGTAAAGAGCCAACCCGGACAGGCCTGCCTCAAGAAAGACATCAAGGAACGGCGGGGGATGCGAGCATCCCGCAATTTAGGCCTGCTCGATTTGGCACTGGATAAGAAGCTCCTAGTGATCGGAAAAGACCGAAAAGTGGCGTTCCCAAATACGGGAACACGCGATGCTGTAGTTTTGGCGTTCCCTGATGCGGGAACCACTGGGAACGGTGAGTATGAATTCTGATTCAACGTTCGCTAAATGCAAGGACTTACAACGTTCCCGATTCGCGGAACTCTCCGGAACTTCTGCCTGATTTTCTGCGCGTTCCCGTTTCCCCATCTCTAAGAAGGGAACGGGACGCAAAAGGGGAACGGGTTTAGGTAGAAAACCATCGAATCCGGCAACGAAAGTGCCAACGATTGGAGCACAGGGAGCGTCATTGCCTGCAAAGATTCCAGATGAGAATTAGCGCATTCGCGTCCGCGCCGAACGGCGGGCTGGGGAACTGCTCATCGAGATGAAGGCGGATGGGAAGTTGGTGGCCGGCTCGCGCGGACAAAGGAACCTCCGAAAGATGCGCAGAGTTGCGCAGAGTTGGGACACACTTGTGTCACAGTGGCAGGCAATAAACTGATTAGTAAGTACTTACACTGGCCGCTCGGATATACAATCCGATGTCCTACGTGAAGATGTCGCCATTAGGTGTACGTTTCCTCATGCCGGGCAAAAAAGTAGCGCTCCGACCGCGGCTGCGTCATGGCGGGCCATCGTACGGCCGGACATCGAGGTACAATCCGCCAGCCAGGAGGGGTGACGCGACTCCGGGTTCCACTTCAACAAGGAGAAAAAAATCGTGGAGGTAAAATCGGGCAGCATGGTGTTCCTGGTCGGGTTTAAGGGTGGTGTTGCAGAGCAAATTGGTAGTGTCATTCTAGAGTTGTCGGTCGCCTTGACGCCCGAGGACATCACCGCGGGTAAAGCAGATTCGTTTGTGCTCGCTATGACGCCTGGCTCCGCTGAAAAAGTGATTTCCAGCATACAGATGGCACTCCAGCGCCTTCGGCAGACCAACTAGGTAAGGGCTCAGCCTTCCGCGAGTTTTAGCCAAACACCGAGCCCACCACGACGCGTGATGAAGTTCGACAGCGCATATCCCAGTGCATCGATCAGGTGGTTATTCGCGTCCACGAGCTGGGGTAGAACGAGCTGAGTGCGACGATCGACCTTGTAGGAATAAAGCCTCAATTCCTCCTGTAACTTCTTGCACCTTTCGTGGACGTGGATCTGCTTGAAGCCTTTCAAGTGCTGAATTCTTTCGTCGACGCAACCAGGATATTTTTCGGCGCCTGTGATGGAGAAGCCAGCGCGTTTTAGGTAAGAAATCGTATCGGGACGAGCGGAATCGGCGATCCATGGCAAGCTCCTCGCGTCTTCGATGCGTTCCATGAACTGCGGCAATTCGTCAATCTCCACGTGCAGGCCCCAAGCCTCTGAATCGACAAAAAGCTCCTCTTCCGGCGGTTTGCCGGTTGTCCAGCACCGCACGCACGCGGATGGATCCTCGCTAAACCCGAAGTCCTCCCCGCAATAAAACTGAACCCTGTTCGGCCAGGCCGGCGGCTCGAACGCCTCGATGACGTACTTGCCGCGAAAGACTACGGCCGACGAAATCGTGCGGCACGCGCCAAGCCAGATGTGATCGTAATTGTCCGGGTCAGCGCGCATGCAGTACTGCCGCTCTTCCTCAAGCACCCGCGGGAAAAATGGGTTGTCATCGAAATTAACTTTTGCGACGTAGGCATTCGGAGGCTGGTGCAGTACGAATCTCTGGTAGCTCGGATCGGTTTCTTCCACTGGGTTGAAGCTGATCCAAATCTCGCTCCCCTCGGTGCGGATGGTGGGGATGAGCATCTCGTAGGAGTCCTTGCTTATCAGGGCGGCTTCCTCAAGCCAGCAAATCGTGACGCCCTCGCATGATCGTATTTCTGGCGCGTTGTGCCGGAGGCCTTTGAAGATGAACTCGGAGCCAGTCCGGATACTGCGGATCTCCTTATCGGTGACGTCAAACCATCTCGATAATCCCAACGCTTCAATCTGATCGGTCAAGAGTCTATGAACGGAGTCCTTGATGGAATTCTGGAATTCGCGGCAGCAAAGAATGCGCTCTTTGCGGGCATCGGCTTTGAGGATGAGCGCGCGCGAGATGTTAATGCTTTTCCCCGCGCCACGCCCCCCGTAAAAGACTTTATACCGGTGAGGCCGGAACAATGGCTCGAACTTCGGCGGGAAAACGATCTTATTCGGTTGGGTCTGTTCCATCTGTCAGCTCGAGCGGAGATGCGGTTTCGAGTTTGTCTGTGAACACAACACTGAATGTCGGATGTTCCGCGGCCGCGCCATCGGCGCCGGACAATTCAACGCGCTGCGTCGCTCGGCCCTCGACGGCTTCCCGTATTTCCTGAGCGGCTGCGGTCATCCCACGGCACACGGATTCGAAATGCATCGACAAAGCATTCGCTCGAGCCCATGAGTCGCCTTCTTGAATTAAGTCCGCGCCAAATTTCTTGTTTAGGGCGAGGCGCACGGCTTCCGGAATCGGCTCTTGGCTCACTGCGTGGTATTCCAAGCTGTACGTCTTCCGTCCAATTCCGAGAGGGTTGCGCACCTCGCCGGGCTTCACGGGTTTCAGATTGGCCAGCGAATTCGGATGCATCTGATGCTTTTCCATGTCCTACCTCCTGCGTTTCCCGCTCTGCGCCCGCGCTGGCTGAATGAGCGCATCGAACAACCGCAGCACATTCCGCCTAAAGGTAATCGCTGCGTCTGCGGTGCGCGGCGCCATGATCTTTCGCAGCACCACGACCTGGCCTTCGTTTACATAAATCAACGTGCGGGCCTGATCGATGGTGAGCAGACCGGAGCGGACCATTTTGACGATACGATTGGCCTCATGCGCTGGGCACGATTCGTGAGACAGCTCTATCCCGTAACGGGTGGGCGTTCGTTTGTTGGCCATGCCGTTCATCGCGCAGTCAACGAACTCTTGGGCAACGGTTGCTCAGGCGGTTGCGACATGCGCACCTGAAACGCGAGGCGCTCGAATTCATTTCGGGCTTGGACCTGCCGTTGGGTAACACAGGTGCGAAGATCATCAAGGCGGCGCATCTCTGCGAAGGAGTCCTTTACCGCCGCTTCAAGTTCTGCAATCCGGCGAGAGGTTAAATCGGGCACGGTTTGAAGATGGCCATTGACCATAGCGTGATTGAATCGCAACATCTGGTCCGCCGCGCCGGCATAGTCTCCGGAATTCAAATCTTTGAGCAGTGTCGACTTGGCAAGCGCTGCCGGGCCAACGTTAAACATCAAGTCAGTGAGCGCCGCGAATTGATTTGAATTAACTGCGACCTTCACCATCCGGAGTACGGCATCCTGCGCTGCGGCCCTATCCTCTATGAATAATTCCGCAGCTCTGGGTTGCGTAATGCCGCCTGAGAAGTCTTCGCCTGGCCTGATTTTATGTCCGTATCCAATTGTCGGATTGCCAGCGATGTCCGGGTACACATTCGACCGGAAACCTTCTTCCTTGGCAATCCCAGCGCCAGGCGCATCCGGATTCTTGGCAATTCCAGATCCAGGCACGTCCGGATGCATACTCGGCCAGAACGTATCTGGACTGCCAGTAATTCCCAAAAGATCGATAGCCTTAGTCAAAAACACAACGATTTTGTCCACTGTCGGCAAGATATTTATGGCGAGTATATCCCCAAGCACTTTTAGGTGAAGATTCATCACGCGCCAATCTTCCATCGCCTCATGACTGTGCTCGCCAAACTCTTGCGCATTAATGCCTGCCTTTTCGAGCAGGTCGTCTTGCTCGTGCAGCCCACGAATGAAATCTGGCCAGTTCTTAAACAGCAGCGTCAAAGTCTGTTCATCGATACCCAACTGCTGCCCGATAATGCGCGCCATGAGTCCGCCACCGTGAAGATCCATCTCATGCAACTTGGTGACGATATTCAGGAAATTCTTCGCATCATCCGATCCGGGACCTCCAGCACCAAAAAATACACCGAGGCCAGGATTCATGCGGAGCATCGACGCCATCCGTTCGATGGTTGCCGCCATCCGGTCCGCTCCCACGCCAGCCTGTGCGCCGCCAAACCGCAGGTCCATCAATGCTCTGATTGAAGTGCCTGCGAGCTCGCTCGAGAAGTACAGTTGTTCCATGTCGGAAGCGATTTTCAGCGTCGCGGCGGCGACGGCAACACCGGTAGCGATAGCACCTTTAGTGATCGACTCAAAAACGTCGACTACTTCATTTCCTTTGTCTTGGAACTGTTTGAATTGCGATAGGTCGACGTCAAAACCTACGGCGACGAGAAATTCCTTCAGGACGTTCGCACCGCTCTTGGCCATTTTCAGTTCCCCTTGTGCCGCTGATAAGAATCCATGACCACGCCACTCAACGCGGCGGGATCACAACTCGCCGGAATCAGGGTGCCGATCGCGAGCATAATTTCATTTGGCGTGAACTGCCGCAGCTCGTCTGCGGTGACTTCGGGATTCAGTTTGCGAAGTGCCGCGAGCAGGACGTCGGTGAGAGTCTCGATGGAATTGGCGATGGCCGCGAACGCATCATCCGCTTCTGCGGCCAGCCCCTTCCCCATGGCGGCGAGCGTGCGCGAAACAAGAACGGTTTCGGCCACGGTCAACGGCGCCGCCTGATAGTTTTTATTGCCAAGGCTGATCGTCGCGGTTTTCATCATTGGAGTTCCACCGAACTGCCTACCCCAACGTCAAAATAGTAAGTAGCGTTCGGTTGCAAATTGCTGACAGTGAGGACCAACGTGCCAGTAGGGTTGACTGTGAGGCCGCCGGCAGTCGCGCTTCCAAGCAACTGGAACTGGCCCTGCGTCACCGTCGAAAGCCACATGAATGCGGCTGCTGCTGGAGTCGCAGAACAGCCGCCGGTTGAGCTTAGACTGAATGTGTAAGGGATGCTGATGGTCACGGATCCCGCTCCCGTGCTCACAATGTTTCCGGACCTCTCGGTCTGAGCATAGGCGGAATCACTTCCTGTAGTTGCCGACTGTGCTGACAAAGCAGTGCCAGCGGTCGCCGTTGCGAAATTCCCCGAGCTGATTTGCTTGGTAATCGCCGTAGAACTCCAGGTGGCCGCGGTGCTGTCCGCGCCTATGAAGGAACTGGACGCTGGAGAGTTGGCAATCCATGCGGCCGCCTCTGACATCGTTGTATATCCGTTGGCCGAGCTAGCAGTCACCATCCCGGAAAAACTGACTGAAGACCAGTCGAGAGATGCTGAAGCGCTGCAACTTTGAGCACTGGCCCGCGTGGCTAAGAAAAACAGCAGAGCTATGACGACGATCAGTCGACGCATGTAATCCCCCTGACTTTTGGTTGCGCCGCCAGTCGCCTGTCTGGTTGACGCGGTGAACCTGGCGGCGCTACATGCCGGCCATCTTCGAACGAATTGCCCAGAGCGTGACAAGAGGCATTCGACCGGATCCGGCCAGCAAAAAGTTGGCTGCCGCGGCGCCAGGTCGAGGGAGACGAAGCCCGGGCCCTGGCGCTGTGCGCATTGCGGCAGAGATGCCGACGTGACTCAGGGGCACGTCAGCAAACTCGGTGTGAAAGTTGGTCTTTCATTTTCCTCAACGGCCGCGAGTTCTGCTGCGACGTGCGCCAGCCGTAACAAACTTCCTGTCTCGCATGGCAGACCACACTTCGCCAAAGTTGTCCTCTCGTTGTGAATTCCCTGTGTGAGTGTTTCGAGCACTCGCACAGGCTCGCCTGAAAATAAAAATGGCTCGCGACGCTTTTTGCGCTGCGAGCCAAACCGGGACTATCCGAAAACTAGCGGAGCCCTGAGTTTCTTGCTCCAGAAATCTAAATATCATTCTAACACCATGTGCAAGTGCGATTCCATGCCGGGAGTCTCGAAGCGAACGCGGACGTGTCAATGTTGACGGCCTTGCGAGGACGCGCGTATCGTTAGCGGCAACGGATCGATAGGGGTGCTAACATGACCATCGCTCAGCGGGTCGCTCGCAGACAGCTACTCATCGCCAGGCACATCGCCAGAATGACTCCTGAGGAGATCGGGCGTCGATTTTCTCTGCACGTCATACTCTTCATGAAGGCTTGATAGCTCGCTGCGCGATTTCCCGGCAAGTGGCAGGCATTGGGATACCTCTGTTTCCGGCTTCGATGCGACTTGACACCTTCTGCCTATAGGTGTATATAGCCAGTATGAAGCGTACAAACATCTGGCTCAAGGATGACCACGTAAAGAAGCTGAAGGCGATTTCAGAAGATACCGGAGCCCCTGTGAGTGCGCTGATTCGTAAAGCCATCGAGGAGTATCTGAAGAAGAAGCGCTAAAAACGTAAGCGGGCCTGCCGTCTGCGGAAACAGGCGACAAGCCCTAAATCCCAAGGAGGCAAAGCTCCCATGGAACCTGCACGAAAAGCTAGTCCATTTGTAGTTCCCGCGCAACCGTCCGCTCCCAGTATTAGAATCCGGATTCCGTCGCGCACTCTCCGTGCACAATGGCGCCAACACCGCATGCGAAGAGTCGCCCGGTACGCTCGCTGGCGATAGCTCCGAAACGCGCGGGTCCGTATCTAGCTCGCGCGTCCGCCACACCTATACGCTCTGCCGTGGCGCCGAAGATGGAAAGCGGAGCGCTTGGAGAAAAAGCAAATGACAAAGACAATAGCAACGATCAGCGTAGCAAGAGAAATATCCGTTCTGCAGATCAAGCGCTGTGCTGGGGCTCTGGAGCTGATCGCTAACGCTGTCGACGAATTGACGGATATGGGCACCGATGACTTGGACGGCCGCGCTGCGCTTGGATTCGCCAATGTGATTCACTCGTGTGCTCAGGACCTTGCGAAGCTTGTGCCTCAGTCCGGCGCGCTGAAAGGAGAAGGGCAATGAAAAAAAATAAGAAAACGGCGGAGTTTTCGCGATTACCACGAACGTTTTTCGAAGCGCGCGCCTTTGGTTTCATTGACGACGGATCGGAAAACTACGAGGGCGAGAGCTTTCCCGAACCGAACACGAGAATTGTCAAAGGCGAAGCCGAGATGACTGCTTCAGACATAGCGATACGCGCAACCGGGGAGCTTGTGGTTCCATTCGTTGCAACCTATCGCTACGGTCGACCGCGGCGGCCTCGAGAACCAAAGAAGGGCAAATCATGACAGCCGCCATCTTAAAGACTTACACGATCACCGAACTCGCGACTCAACTTGAGAAAGTCTGCGCAGTTGCTGAACGGCTTGAGGGCATAGAGCAGCAACTGCGCGGCATTCGATCCACAATTGAGGCAATCCCGCGTGGCGTATCGGCGCCTAATGAGGCACCGAAAATCCTGTTCACATTGGTCGAAGCGGCAAATCGTCCGACACGCCCCGAGCCATATATGGTCATAGGCTGCTTCCCACTTTTCCTTCCGGCACGGACGCGCGAGTTGGCGGCGGCTCTACGAATTCGGCGACGAGGCAACGGACCAAATAAAAAGGGCCCCGCCAGGCTAGGGAGAACCGGCGGGCCGCTGTTTGCAAAGAGGTGACTTCACATTCGATGTTTGTTGGAAAGACTCTAAGTTCGTCGTGTCGGAGTGGCAAGTTCATAATTTAGATGGCTTCGATCAAAGTTCCGCTTTCCTGTAGCCCGACACTTTGGAAGGCTACGCGCGTGTTTCTTTAGTCGTAACCATCCTCGCAGCGCTGCCGTCCAATTGACTAGATCAACTGTCACGGGAAGCAGTTCGCCTCCGCGCTGGTAGCGGGCTGCTTCCACTTCCCCATCGCGTGCGCCCGCCGAGTTAATACCCAAGAGTTGCAAAACTTTGAACAACCCTGGAAAAACCATTTTCGTAACTGGTTCCGTTCCAGCGCTGCAGGATTGGCATTCATCGTGCGCGAAAACCTCTGAAGTGTCCCTGACCAATGCGAACTTTGTGCATTCTTGCGGTGCTGCTGTTCGTGGGCATCGGGACGCGCGCCCACGCTGACGCTTTCGTCTACACATACACCGTTACATTGGACCCACCCTTATACGGCGCTACGTTCACAACCAAACCCATGCAGGCGGTTATTGCGCCAAACGTGATCCTCACTAGCGTCGATCTCAGATCGTACTCGTTGACAGGGTCCTTCTATCTCGGAATTTTTGACGAGTTTATCTTGAATTACGGCGGCGGCGGTGACCAAGCCATATTAACCTCCAATGGACTTGGAACCGCCTCAGCAACGCTTAGTTCAAACGACGCATTCCCACTCTTCGATTACAGCACCCCAGGCACATACTCAGATCTAGACGCCACGTTAGTGGTAAGCAGAGTGCCTGAGCCCTCCACTTTTCTACTGCTAATCATAGGTCTGGCGGTGCTTATCGGATTTTTGCGTTGCCGCCCATCGGCCGTCTTAGGGGCATGCCCCAAAATAGTGCAAATTGTGACCGAACTGTGACCGAACGTGACCGAAGCAGCCAAAACCAGCCGCACGGAGATGAACGGATCAAAAAGCTATCACACTTTGAAATCAGGTAGTTACTGATTTGAGGATACTTAGGATTTTCCTGGGTTCAGATTAAAAGGCCGCTGCTCTGCCACTGAGCTACGCCCCTGCTGCTGACAACATATTATACGAAAGAGAGTTACTGGGCATGAGCCACTTGCGGTATTTCGGGCTGAAATGCGCGGGCGTCAGTAGTGGTGTCGGTTGGTTTCGCAGAATTGGTCTAGGCAGGTTGTGGAACGAGCTTCTACCACGTTCAGAAGGAAATCCGGCGCGAGGTGCAAGCGCCGCACCGTCATGGCGATGTCAATATCGAAGACTGGCAGCGACAAAGTTTAGTCGCAGTTGAGCAGCAGCCGTGGCTACGCCTCAACGATATGATTGCGGACCGCGTAACGGACTAACTCCGTAACCGAATGAAAATGCAGTTTCCGCAGAATATTCGACCGGTGGCTTTCGACAGTTTTGACGCCGATTTCTAATACCGCGGCCACTTCCTTGCTGTGCTTCCCCTCGGCCAGAAGCTGCACAATTTCTCGTTCCCTTGCTGTTATCTTCGGCTCATGCTCACTGACCGTTTGCCCTTTTCCTAGATATCCTCTCAACACCATCTGAGAAACTCTGGGCGTAAAGAAGGCCTTAGCGGACAGCAGTGCCTTTACGGCAGTTATTAGATCAAAGGACGCATCTGTCTTGAAGATATATCCGGAGGCACCCGCGTCTAGAGCTTGACGGATCAGTTGGTCTGACTCATGTACGGTTAGAATGAGAATTTTCGTGTGCGGACTGAGCTTTGCTATTTGCTTAGCCGCGTCAAGCCCATTCAATAAAGGCATCGTGATGTCGAGAATGGCCACATCGGGCTGGGACTCAGCCGCCTTAGTGACGGCATCCCTTCCATCCTCCGCTTCAGCGACGATCTGCCATTCGGCCTGCTCTTTAATCAAAGCACGAATTCCCCGGCGGACAATTTCATGGTCGTCTGCGACCAACAGGCTCACTGCACACATCGACTTTCCTCTTTCTCCAAGTTGACGTACCGAAGGCAAACGACAATTGTGCACGTCCCTTGGGGTTGCCACTCAAACGGCCATGGATGGACCTGGCGTGCCATGGGGAAAATCGAGCTTGTTTATCTTGATTGCGTACAGAGCATCCAAAGCGTCTCTTATTGCGAATTTTTCCATTTCTCGCTCTGGACGCCTTACCAATTCGGCTAGCCGGACGAGAATTGCTCTTTCCGCTTGATCCATTCGCGCGAGCAGTGTTTCCGGCGTCCCCGGTGCGAGCGCGACAAAATAAGGTAACTGCCAGTCAGGAAACATTAAACCTCGTTTTTCTTCCATGAGAACCTCGCAGGCGATAACCGTTGGTTGGCGATTCGTTGTTATCGGAAATTGCGGCTCGGGATCGTCACGATTACGGCGGTGCCATGGGCGGGGCCAGTCTCCAACGTCTCGAATTCCAGGCGCCCGCCGAGCATTTCGGCCCTCTCTCTAATTCCCGCGATTCCAACACCAGTCGCCTCACCCTTCAGGAAATGATCCAGTACTCCGGCCGGTATGCCACTGCCATGATCGGTCACCGTCAAGGTGAGCGCCTCTGCGGTATGATCTACTTTAATTTTTACGTTGCGGGTTCCCGAGTGAAGATGCACGTTTGTAAGGCTGGTCTGGACGATACGAAATAAGGCAACTTCCGCATCTTCGGTCAATCGCGGTAACTGCGGAGATATTTCCAGTTCTACTTCCAGTTCATTGCGCCGGTTCAGCTCGTTTGCGTACGCCTCAATCGCCACTCCTAGCCCGCACACATCGAGCAGGGGCGGATGAAGAAGGCATGAGAGTGTGCGGATTCCGCCTGAAATCTTCTTGGCAAGTAAAAGAGATTCCGAGAGCATTTCTACCAGTTCGGGCGGAAGTTTCGCGCCGCGACGCTCGGCCCGGCCGAGCGTGATGAGCAGGCTGGCAAGATCTTGGCCAGTGCTGTCGTGCAGGTCGCGAGCAATACGCCGCCGTTCGTCGTCATGGGATTGAAGCAGCCGCCTGGTGAGCGCGCGCATCTGCAATTCGTCTTGATGGTGCTTGATGGCGATGGCCGCCAGATGGACCGCGGTTTCCATTGGCTTCGGAATTTTAGCGGCGGTCAACCGAGAGTCAGGATGAAAAACGACCACTGTCCCCAAGGTTGTCCTCTTTGTTGACCAGATCGGCAGCGACCAGGCTGCCGTGAAACCGCTGCTCAAAGCCGTATCTCTTCGATCGGCAAAAAGAGAGTCACTTCTGATGTCCCACACCGTCACAGGCCTTCCCTGGCGGGGCGCCGTACCGCAGGTACCGTCACAGGGTGGAACCTTCAAGCCGTCGAGGGCCTTACCCAGTGGCCCCGGGACTCTAGGGCCAGCCACCAGCCGGAATTGCATTTCGCTTTCGTCCAACATGAGAACTGCCGAAACGGCCCCTGGAGATTCTTCATCGATGTAATCACAGACTCGACTCAAGGCTTCCCTCACGGGAACACCCTCCGCCAGGTTCTCGAGGACTCGAACATGTGTCATTCGGGCCGGAATAGCCGGAATAGAAAGTCCTGCGCTCATACAGTGTTTCCTTTCTTGCGAGGCTGCAAACACGTCTGCCCTGGGCCGCTGGGAGGTTGAAGCAAAACTATAGACCCAATTTGGCACAGCACGTGTTCCATTAAGGACACCCAATGCAAATTATCCGTTTCAGATGGGAACTGTCCCATTCAGGACATTTTGTCCGTTTTTTGCGCCCGGGCATCTGCTGTGGGAGGAAACACAGTAAGGGAAATTCCGTGCGAAGCGGGCATTTGGCAAGCTACTTGGACAACGAATAGGGTATTCACCAAGCCCATCGCATTGATTGCCCGGATTGACCGGGGGCACGAAGAATGACAGCCTACGTGCAAGAGAGGTTTCCTTTGGCTCGGGTGCTTATTGCCGACGATAGCGTGCCTTTGCGATCTGGCCTGCGCAAATTAATTGAAGAACATACCGGGTGGGTCTGTGCAGAAGCACTAAACGGTCGTGACGCAATCACGAAAATTCAACAATGGCCCCCAGACATCCTCATTTTGGATCTTTGCATGCCCGGAATGGACGGACTCCAGGCGGCTCAGGCACTCAGTAAATTGGTGCCCGATCTCCCCATCCTCCTCTGTACAACTGACCTCCCCCCTTCGTTGGTTTCCATGGCACAACATTGCGGCGTGCAAGGCACGGTTTCAAAATACGACTACCGTCAGATTATCAACGGGATCGAGGCGCTGCTCCGACACGAGACGTTCTTCTGTCGGAATTAAACTTTTCGAACGGCTTCTCGGATCAAGTCCCTCATACAAAGCCGGCTTGTATTTAGCTTCAGACTTAGAATAACGGCTTGCCCGATCGCGGAGCCACAATTATACAAAAGTTGTATCTTTGAGAACGCTCAATGCCGACAACGCTTTTCCTATCGCCTGGCGTTCTTTAGCCCGGCCGGTGCTGCCGCATATAGCTTGCATCCTTTGACGGATGGCGGCCTCTGCGGCGGCAATTCGTTCGAACAGCTTCGCCCGGTCGACTTCTAAGAAGGTGGCTTTGTATTGAGGCTCCCAGTCGGGGAATTGGAAGTCGAGTTTCACAGACGTTTCTCCGTTGGCTCTCAGGCCAGGTTCCTTCTAGCCAATTCATCTCCGAGCTCCGGACTAAATCACTTTAGCCTTTACTTGGACACCTTCCTAGAATCGGCGACGCCACTGGGGTAATCGTCTTTTACTCCTGCACTGTCGTTCGTAGAACCACTTGTTCTGAGGGAAATTTCGTCTGCGAGTCAGTCTCCGCAGTGATAATCACTTTGAAATTATTCAGAGTAGTCGTCGACTTGAGCTCACCCTTGAGGTCGTCTCCAATCTTCAACTGCCCCTGATTTTGCGGCTGAGAACCTTCCTGCTGGAACCAAACAACGTAGGTGTTTGCAGCAGGAGTGAGCATGCCCGGTTTCGCCAGATGCGTAACGTCTACATCGACCTGGATGTTGCCACTCTTCTCCTTAGCGACGTTAACTTCGCCCGCCGCGCCTGGCACTGTTGTCATGGAAGTCATATGGTAGGTTTTTGCCGAGCCAACCGAGGCCACGGCTAAAACGGCCCCGACCAATAACGCGAGGCGAGAGAATATTTGTCTGTTCATGTTTTTTTACTCCTTTTTTGGGAGCCCGAATCTAGACGAGAGGCTGTTGGCTCCCAACCTTGAAATCATGTTAAAACACGTAAACAGGAGTGTCTGTCTCGTTACGCACACAATTAATAGCATCTGCAGGACCACTCACTCCCAGCCGATGCGGTCGATGCCTTCTTCCGGTGACGCGGGACGTAAAAGCGCAACGAGGATACGAATGCGTTCTCAAGCGGACAGATACTCAGTTACAAGGTCGTTAGCATGATGCAATAAGTGAAAGGGATAAACCCCGCGCTCAACTTAGCGAGATCGTGGTGGAATTCCCCGAGAGCCCGCTCTTTGCCCGCGAGCTGGCCTGGCTCAAGGTTTCCGCCGCGGCTGTTCCGCCGCAAGCGCAGCAAGCTGGCTCTTACGGAGAGAGCCGTCTAAACAATCGGCCGCGAACCAAACACGCAGCAGCTGAGAAACTCGTGCATCGCGAGACGCTTTTGTAAGGAGTGTACCGACTATGAAACGCATGAGGCAGATGGCTTCGCCCCTTGGTGGTTTTTCTTCAGGAGCCACCCTGGGGGGCAAGATATCGCGCTATCGGCGCAAGCAGAACATCTACACGCAAGGCGCGCCTGCTTTTACGCTCTTTTACATTCAAGAGGGAGGGGTGCGGCTCACCACCCGAACGAAACAGCAGCCATCGGCAGTTACCGCCATCCTGGGGGTGGGTGATTTCTTTGGCGAGATTTGCCTCGCAGGCTATCCCCGTCGCATGTCCACTGCTGTCGCGCTGACCGCCAGCTCCATACGTACCATCCAGAAAAAAACGATGATGCAAATGCTTCGCAAAAAGAACAAGGCGTCAAATGCCATGTTGGCCTATCTCCTATCCAGCGTCCAGAAGTACAAGGATCATGTCGCGGAACTAATAACTTGTTCTTCCGAACAACGCCTGGCGCGCGTGCTCCTGCGGCTAGCACGCTTGGATAAGAGAGGTCCAGCGGCGGTGGAGATTCCTACCCTAAGTCACCAAGTTCTGGCGGAGATGGTCGGCACCACGCGTCAGCGAATCAATCTGTTCATGAATCGGTTTAGGAAGCGAGGATTCATTAGCTACAACAATGGCCGAACAGAAGTATACAAGTCCCTGAAAAAAGTCCTGCGGACCCATTAGCCGTCGTCACTGTCTCATGAATCCCGCCGATATGGGATTGGTCGCCTCGACGAATTCCGTACGTACTGCGTGAGGCATCCAAACGCTCTCTTCTTTTGACGTTCATGTCAAAAATGAACGGGCTTTGGGTAGTGGGCGACTTCGAAAATCGCCCACTACCGAGTTTTGGCAAGCTGGCAGAGATCAGTTCACGTTGATCGGAATGCTCACCGTTTTCATTATCCCAGCTGCAGTCGAAGTAACTGTAATGATCGATGGTCCAGTAGGAGTGCCGGCGACAGAGGTGCTGCCGGAGGCGCCGGCCGAGACAGAGGCTGTGCCGGCAGTCGACCCTGCGCAACCAGCCAGGCCGCCAGCAGTGACAGCCAGCAGCACTCCGGTCAGATAATAGGGTAAGAGCCGACGAGAAGTTGAATTGCGCGCAAAGCCGAGGAGTCCTGCCAGCGCGAACAGGGTCGCAACGGATGCCCACAGAAGGTACCAAGGCAGCCGAGCGCCGGAGCCGAAGGGAAGCAAATTCGAATTCGTCGTGCCCCGGATGGTGTTAATCGTCAGTATTGTGCTGCTGCCGGACGGGCTGCCCGCCGTAATTTTAGCTGGGTTGAGTGAGCACGTGGTCCCCATAAGTCCAGACGGCACGGCGCAACCGAAGCTCACGTCCACCGGGATGGGCATATTCGATGGATTCGTGACTACGCCCACCGCGACCGTGACCGGCACGCCGCGGGTGATCTGCACGGTGCCCGGCGTAACCATAGCCAGGCTGAAATCTGCTTTGATCGTGGGATTGGCGGTCAAGGTTGCGACGGCCGGTGCGGCACTGTTGCCTGTATCTGTCTGCAACGCGCCGGCGGGGAGTGAGTTGAAATAGCTGCCCGCCACTGGCGCGGTCACGGATACCGTCACGGTGCAGGAGCTACCGGCTGGGATCGTGCCTCCCGTCAATGTCACCGTTGAGACGCTCGTGCTGGCCGCCCCGCCGCAGGTGCTGCTGGCGCTGCCGGAGATTACAACGCCGCTGGGCAATGTGTCGGTGAGCGGTGCAGTCAGGAGGGCGGGTGTGGCGCCCGCGTTGCTCAAGGTAATGGTGAGAACCGAGACCCCACTGGCGCTGATGGTAGCCTGATTAAAGGCCTTGCCAAGGGTGACAGGGGAAGGAACGGTAACGGTCAAGGTCGCGATGGCCGGAGCGGCATTGGTACCGTTACTGGTCGCCAAGGCGCCCGCGGCCAGTGAGTTGATGTAACTGCCTCCGTTAGCCGCAACCACGCCCACGGTCAAAACACAGGAACCATTGGCCGGGATCGTACCGCCCGTCAGGGTCACACTCGACCCGCCGTCCCCCCCCCCAACCACTGGGGCCTAGGTAACCCGTGGGCTTGAGATGCCACAGCCGGCGCACCTGTGGAGGCCGTCCCGCCAGCGCAAGTTGTGCTGGCGCTGCCAGAAACCACCACGCCGCTGGGCAATGTGTCTGTGAGCGGCCCAGTCAGAGTGGCCGCTGTGGTGTTCGCGTTGTTCAAGGTAATCGTCAGAGTCGAGGTCCCACCCGGCGCGATCGTGGCCGGAATAAAGGCCTTGCCAAGCGTGGGCGTGACCACCGAAGGGCTGTTGACGGTCAAGGTCGCAACGGCTGGAGCAGCGCTGGTGCCGTTGCTAGTCACCAAGGCGCCGGCGGCCAGTGAGTTGATGTAACTGCCTCCGTTAGCCGCAACCACGCCCACGGTCAAAACACAGGAACCATTGGCCGGGATCGTACCGCCCGTCAGGGTCACACTCGACGCCCCGCCCCCGCCGGCCCATTGGGGCGTAGGAGTCACAGTCGACGCGCCAGTGGAGGCCGTCCCGCCAGCGCAGGTCGTGCTGGCGCTGCCTGAGGTCACGACGCCGCTGGGCAATGTGTCTGTGAGCGGCGCATTCAGGGTGGCCGCTGTGGCGCTCGCGTTGCTCAAGGTAATCGTGAGAGTCGAGGTCCCACCCGCTGCGATCGTGGCCGGACTGAAGGCCTTGCCTAGAGTGACAGAGGAAGGAGCGGGAACAGTCAAGGTCGCAACAGCTGGAGCGGAATTGGTGCCGTTGCTCGTCACCAAGGTGCCGACGGCCAGTGAGTTGATGTAATTGCCGCCGCTAGCCGCAACCACGTCCACCGTCAAAACACAGGAGCCATTAACCGGGATACTACCTCCCGTCAGGGTTACAGCAGAGCTGCCGGCAGTGGCCGTGACCGCCCCGCCGCAGGTGTTGCCGGCGTTGCCGGAGACCACGACGCCGGTGGGTAATGTGTCGGTGAACGGCGCACTCAGGCTGGCTGCTGTGGTGTTGGGGTTGCTCAAGGTAATTGTAAGAGTCGAAGTGCCACCCGCAGTGATGGTAGCTGGACTAAAGGCTTTGCTGAGCGTGGGCGGGACGGGAGTGCCCGTGGTCACGCCGCATGCGGAGATGGAGACTGTGTTGGCATTCATCGTCACTGCGCCAGTCTGCGCCAGGAGCCTGCCTGCCACGATTGCGTTCGCATTGAGGGTAATGCTTGCGAGGGCAAAAATATTTCCTACGAAGTTGGTGGTTGTACCGAGCGTCGCGGAGGTGCCGACCTGCCAAAAGACGTTGCATGGTTGCCCCATGCCGATTACCGCCACGGACGAGCCGCTTGCCGTCGTGAGGGTGGTTCCTATCTTGAACACCCAGACCGCAGCGGAATTGCCCCCGGCGTCGAGAATGAGCGCTCCCGTCAATTGAGCGGAGCTGCTGAAGGAATAGACGCCCGGCACGAGCGTCTGTCCACCGAGATCCTTACCGGTCAGATCTTGGGTGACCGGCGTTTGGCCTGCCAGATTGAGGTATGCAGCGGTGTTATCGCTCTGGGCTTGAAGCGCAACCGCATCAGCTGCATGCGTGATCCCGGTCACGGTCCCGGGAGGGAAACCGGTGACCGCTGCCGCTGTGCCCGGGCTGATGCCAAGGTCTCCAGTTACGATGGTCGGGCCGGTATTCGTCACCGCCGAGCCACCCAGTACCGCGAAGCTCTGCGTCGTACCAATTGGTGGTGCAACCTGGGCTATTGCCGTGCGAAATGGGGCTGCGGTAAAAAACGCCGCAAGCAAGACGATGAGGGCAAATCTTGTTACAGAACCGCGGAACGTCTGCATCCGAGTCATCAGGCTCTTCATGGTGTCTCCGTATCGCGAGAGGTTGCACGTTGGGCAGAACAGGGGTTGCCTGGTCGCTTGTATGGACTTGTCATGGAGTTGTTGGAGGGAGATTCGTTTCGTTCGCGCCCCGGCGGATAGACGGAGGGGAATCGCCCGCTCAGAAGATCAACGGATTGCTCTGAAAGAACCATTCGATAAAGACCTGACAGCGGGGCTGGCGATTTCCTTAAGGTTTTCTCCGAGCTTCGATCGAACGACAGTAGACTGACGTTGAAGATAACTACGGCCGCAGACTGGCGCAGGTGCGTGGGCAAGAGGCGCGTAGCGCTGCTGCCTGTTCCTAACAGCGTTTATTGTTTAGGTAATCGGGCTGCCGCTAGAACGCGCATCACCTTGTGGAGACCAGTGGCGACGGCGTCACCAGGGGTCATCCACCAGATCATGGATTTGACGCGCTTGAAGCAGCAACTGGGGGCAGCAAATCAAGACCGGAAAGGGTGTAAATACCCAGAAAGTGGATGGTCGCGATGGCGTCCACAGAAACGGGTAACCACATGGCGTTCACGTCGGCGAATTGCACGGTGATGTGCAGGTCCTCGACCCAAATCGAGGGATTCTTGAGCGGGACTCCGATGATCTGGCGAATGCGGAACGTCTTGGCATCCACCCAGATGTCACCGAGGAGCAGGCCCCTTTCCTTGCGCTTGGGAATGATGTGCAGCACGTACTCTGGAACCACACCAAAGTTTTGCTCGCGAAGAAAGGCGAAGTCATAATTGGACCGGGTGATATCGCCCCGATGGCCGTCGTTGGCAGAATCTATTTCCTGCTTCAGAATGGTAGTTAGATCTTTTTACCTCTCGGACTGCCCTCCGCCTTGGTGATTTGGAATGTTTTGGTTTGAGGAGGAGTAAAGCTGATTTGCACCATTATGTCCGAGACAGGCATGGGATCGTCTTCTCGGAATACCTTATATTCCCGGCTCACTTCGTAGGGCTGAGAAAGTGCTGGGTTCTGCTCCTCGGTTCGTTCCAAAGAATCGAGAATCAAATCGAGACTGGGCGGGTTTGCTTCGGCTTCCTGTGCGTGTAATGGATTGGGAAAGACCACGGTCGCGGCGACCACAGAAACAAGAACAATCAGACTGTACCGTTCTGCTGCGTTCCAAATTGACCTTTCCATGATTCCTTCGAGAGAAAGCTGCATCGCTCCGAGACTAATCAGCACGAATAAGGTGGAACGAGCGGTTTCGGATGTTCCGGTCGAAATAGCTCACAAAACATACCAATTCAGTAACGAGATAGCTCTACCGCTTACGCTGTATCAGGATTGTGAATGTAGCGGGTCAGACCCAACTAGAACGCGACGGGTGAAAAGTGGAAACTGTCCTATAAGAGACACCCAGGTAATGGAATATAAAGTACACTCATTGGCTTGCCCGAGCGGGGACGAATCCTGATTGGGGAACATACGTTCGCAGAAGATCGATTTAGCTGTTCCGGCTGCTCTTGGGCCTTCCCGAATTCCCCTTTTGTAATCAAAGTGAGTCTCTGCTCCACTTTAAAACATATTAGCAATTTGGAAAGAATTGGGTTACAGTACCACCGAGGGGCAACTCGACGCTCTTACCCCTATCCCTCCGGTTGCCTCTGACCTTCAAGAATGCCGCTACGAATCGAAACTAGAAGCGCTAAACGTCGAAGCAGCTCTAAGCTCGAAGCCAGAAGCTCGAAAGTCGAAACTGGAACTGCCCCCGAGGTATTTGGCTTTCTCACTTCCGGCGGCGTATCTAAGAGACAGATCGAATTCCGTAGGAAGCAAATCCTCTTCTCCCAAGGCGAGCCAGTTAATAATATCTTTTACATTCAAACGGGCAGCATAAAGCTTGCCGCAACCTCCACCGGAGGAAAAGAGGCGGTTGTTGCCATTCTGGGGCCTGGCGATTTTCTGGGGGAAGCCTGCCTGGCCGGTCAGCCGCTATGGATCGCGACCGCGACGGCGCTGACTCCGGGCAGTGCCTTGGCCGTTGAAAAAACCGAAATGCTTCGCCTCCTTCACGCCGATCACGAATTCTCCGACCAGTTCATCTCCTACATGGTTACCAGAAACATCCGGACCGAGGAGGATCTGATCGATCAGCTTTTCAACTCCAGCGAGAAACGGTTGGCGCGAACCCTGCTGCTGCTCGCCCGCTTTGGTAAACCGAACCAGGCATTAACGCTTCCAAAGGTTTCTCAGAGCGTGCTGGCCGAGATGGTAGGTACAACACGCACGCGCGTAAACTTTTTCATGAACAAGTTCCGGAAGCTTGGGTTTATCGAATACAACGGCACACTGAAAATCAACAACTCTCTTCTTAGCGTGGTCCTGCGCGATTAAGCAACGGATTATCGGATTGATTGAGCCAACCAATTTTCGAGGATCGCTCGATCTCTCGGCTGCATCTCGATAAACTCGACACCCATTCCTTCTGCGGTCACGTTATCGGTTACCCTCCCTGTGGCAATGAATTCGGAGCCAGAATGCATGATGAGCACAGAGATTCGACTTCCCTCGGGGAGCGGGTTCGCAGTCTTGACGAAACACCCGCCCGCACTGAGATCCCGGGTAATCAAAACTTGTTCCTTCCACGAGTCGAGTTCTTTTCCTTCATCGGGTACGTTGGCCATAACGGTCAGATGCCTGCGGTTTAGTCTTGTACGGGCCTGCTCAGAAGAATCGCCTAGATCAAGCTAGAGTGCTCTCAGGCGTCAATGATGCGGTTGCGAACAGCATAGCGCACCAGGTCCGACACCGAATGGCAATCCAGGCGCCGCATGATATTGGCGCGGTGCGTCTCCGCGGTCTTGACCGTGATATTCAACGCCGCCCCCACTGCCCTGCTACTCTTACCCTCAACCAGTAGTTGCAGAATTTGGCTTTGGCGAGTGGTTAGGCGCAAGCCATTTTTGCCGTTGCTGTTATCCTCGCTCTCTTTGGGTGGACGGCCCAGATAACCTTCCAGAAGCATCTGCGCCACCTTGAGCGTGAAGAATGTCTTGTTCTGCCGCAGGGCATCGACTGCCGATACCAGATCTCCCGCCGCGTCGGACTTCAGTATATATCCCCGCGCTCCTGCTTCCAGAACCTGCCGAATCAACAGATCGGAATGGCACATAGTCAGGATCAAAACTTTCGTCGAGACGCTCTTCAGAATTTCCCGAGCCGCTTCGAGACCATTCAATTCCGGCATGTTCAAATCCAGAATGGTCACGTCAGGCCGCACGAGCTTGGCTTTCTCGACAGCTTCGCGGCCGTCCGCAGCTTCCGCTACAACTTCCCAGCCGGGTTTTTCTTCGAGCAGCGTGCGCACGCCGTTGCGCACGATGTCGTGATCGTCTGCCACTAACAAACGTAGATTACCCATCATTCCCTCCAAGGGGATCGATTGCGTGGCGCCGAGGGACAATATAGCCTCGGGGCTCCTTTGACGCCGCCCGCCCTTGTGCCCATTCCTGCCACGGCTTTCACAATCAGTTGCTCCGCGCCCTGGCATTTGTGAAGTTAGACATTCAGAAATCGTTGCAAGGCCTTGATCGGACGGGAATTGTGACATGATTCTACAAATCACAGGTGTCTCGAATGGAACAGGTCTCCAAGCCGCTCTCGCTAATGTTGCCCGGCATGCCGAGCTTTACAGGCTGTCATCGCTTTGATGAAGAGTAAGAACTGAAGGAAATGGCGCTTTCTTTCCGGCATGATCGTCTGCGTTGACCTGTGCAGCACTCTCTGCGTTCCAGGCCGCCCCCAGAAAGATGAGTATTGCAGAAAACTCCATCCATACCATTAAGCCTATCGCCGCTGCCAGGCCACCGTAGATAGGCCCGTATTGCGTCTTTCTGACGTAAACCCCAAAGACTAAATTGAGACCCCACCATAGAATCGTCGCCGCCGCGGCTCCCGGCAGGACGCTCCAAATCTTTGTCCCTGACCCCGCAAACCTATAAATCAAGGCCAGGACAAGTGTTTGTAGGATCATCGCCACGATCGAGAGGAGGATCGTCCAGAAGCCGTGAACCAAAGGAGATGTACCCCGTCCGTGAGTGATCCATCCGCCTAATTGCCAGCCGAAAACACTCATCGCGACGGCCGCGAACCACACCAGACTTGCGGCGGAGAACAAAAGCAGACCGCGAACCTGCCTCCCGAAAAACGAATTGCTGCCGGCGTGACCATAAATCAGCTCGATGCCCTTGATAATCAGCTTGATCACTTGTGACCCCACCAGCAGCATTCCTGCCCAGCCGAAAGTGGCCAAGTACCAGGTGTTCACTTCCGGGCGCAACAGATTTTCGGATATGAGCTGCCAGCTGCCTGGTGGCAGGATCGCCGACAGCCGCATCGCCAGTTCCTGACCATTCTGCCCTTCTAGAGAGCCCTTCATCAGGCTCAACAGAATCAGCAGGAGTGAAAAAAAAGCCAGGAACATGTTGAAGGCGACTGCCTGAGAAATCATGGAGCACTGTGGGATAACTCTTGCCACCGTTCCGAAGAGCTTCTTTCCAAAGGCACTTATGCTTCCAGAAACCTCTTCCGGTGACCGTTCGGCTTTAAGGCTAGCAATGGGGGTCATTTCAGAGGACTATCGGCCGCGAGGGTAGGCAAAGCGGTGACTGACTTCAACTGATCGGGGCCCGTAAGCACCTTTGCTAGCCATTGTCGTGTGCAAGGGTCAAAAGACCTTTCCTGGGACCCTCCCGTACGGATCGGGCCAAACGAGGCTCCGCCATTTCTTTCTTGACCCTGGCGAGTGTTACTTTGCCGGATTCCTTTTTTGATTTCTTATTAGGCATGTGCTCATGATGCGACGAAGCCAAGAGATTCAACTTCTTCAGAGCGGGGGAGGTTCACAACCAGCACCGCCGTCTCCTGTAGGCCCGTCGTCTCTCCGTTTTCTGCTTCACAATGCCCCGGCCCCAAACTAAACGCCTGCGGCCCTGGCCTTGCTGAACGCTTCTCGTCCCTTACCGACGGCCTCGCCTACCTGCTGCTGGGCCCGATCGACCAATCCCGCGACATCTTGACGCGTCTGCTTAAGCTTCGCATTGACTGAATCCATCCCATCCTTGCACTTAGTCGCAAACCACTCACGAGTCTCATCCCCGGATTGCGGAGCTAGAAGTACGCCCGCGAGAGCACCAATTCCCAAACCGACAACTAAGTACGTAAGTCTTGACCCTTGATGGTTACCTTGCTTTTTCTCATCGTGCTCGCTGCTCCGGATTTTCATCTGTTTCTCCTTTGTACTTACACTTCCTGCGTGGCAGCCTACTTACGCCCCAATTCCTCGTCCCTTCGCTTACAGCTCACATCCTAGAAAGTGTGGCCGCGGATATCTGTTCCCTTAGGGACACTTTTTGGGTTTGTGCGCATTCGCGTTCGAACGCGGTACCAGAAAGGCAGGTTGGATCTCGACCGAGATGAAGAGTATTAATTTCGGTTGAGACTTATTCGATTTTGGCGATGCGAGATTTCCAGAGTTCCCAGGCGCGAGGGACCTGGGCATCGAGCGTGGCGGCGGACTTGGCGGCTTCTTCGGGCGAGAGGAAGGTAATCGAGCCGAGACGCGCTGCGTCCATCTGCAAGCGCGCGTCTATTTCTGTGTAGATCAAGCGATAGACCGCTTGAGGAATGGAATTGCCAACCACGATCGAGCCGTGACCGCGCATAAGCGCGACAGATTTATCTCCGAGCACTTTGGCCAACGCGTCGCCCAGGCGATTATCGCGAATCAGCATGTCCGTCATTCCGGCGGCGTCGCGAATATCGAAGATCGGCGTTCCTGAACCCAGAAACGAAGTCAGGTGGTAGACGGGACGCAGGCTGGTACCGGTGACGCTGAAGGCGATCAAAGAAGGCGAATGGCTGTGCACGACGGCCTTAACGTCGGGGCGAACGCGATAGATCGCGGCGTGAATGAAGCGTTCGAGGTAAACGGCGCGGCCGGCGGCATCGATGGGCGCGCCGTCGGAGTCGTACTCGAGAATATCTTTTGTGGTCACCAGGCCCGGTGCCATGCTGCGAGACATCAGGAAATGTTGAGGGTTTTTCTCGTCGCGCACACTAACGTGGCCGAAGCCGTCGATGACGCCTTGATCGTAGAGAATGCGATTGGCGTAGACGAGATCCTCGATGAGGGCGGAGTGCTGGCTTGCGGGCGAATATTGTGACGCTGGCGACGATTGGCCCTCAAACGAGGGCACTATCGTCACGAATAAGAGCGCGATGGTGGCGATTCGGAAGACACGCATGAAGTTCCTTTAGTTTGACGGCGCGGACGAAACGCGAACAGTATACGCGTAGGGGCGGGGACGAATCTATGTGAGCGAACCCCACGAGGCCAATGAAGTCTCAGCGGCTAAAGCCGTCTGTAGCTCAAGGCTAGTGTCGCGGCTGAAGCCGCGACCCACAAACCGGTACGTTAGAGTCACTGTGCCGCTGAAACGGGCTATACAGCGCGGAACGGAAATGCGCTATAAAGCGATCTGAGCGTGGACCGGGTTCGGGAGAATACGATGAGCGCAGACAAAAAATGCGGCTGCACGAATGGCTCTACGGGGGATGTATCGCGCCGGCAACTTCTGCAGGCCGGGCTTGCCGCCGCAGCTGCTGTTGCCGCCGGAACGCCGGGAGATTTACTTGCCGAAAGTCAGGCGGAGAGCAAATCGCAAAATAAACAGGCGCTCCGCGCCGCCGGCGCGCGCGCCATCGACATTCACGCGCACTATTATCCGCAAAGTTTTCTCGATGTCATCGCCGAAGAAGGCAAGCGCTTCAAAGCTGAGTATCGCATGACCGCCGATGGCTTCTATTTGAGCTCACCGGCAGGAACCATTGGGCCGCTGCCGACGAACATCATTGATTTGAAGCAGCGTCTGGCGGATATGGACGCGCATGGCGTCTCCATGCAGGCGATCTCTCTGACCACACCCATGGTGAGCTGGGGCGACGCCGATCTATCGCTAAAACTCTCCAGAACGTGGAACGATGCGGCAAGCGAGGCGCACAAAGCGTATCCGACTCGGCTGGTCGCGCTGATGATTCTGCCGATGCTCGATCCGGATCGCGCGATCGACGAACTCAATCGCGCGGCCAAGCTGCCCGGGATGCGCGGAGTCTACATGGGCACGAACATCAACAATCGCGATCTGGATGATCCTCTTTTTGAGCCGATCTTCGCGAAAATCGAGCAACTTGGCTTGCCCGTGTTTCTGCATCCACTGCAAACCGTCGGAGGAGAGCGCACCAAGCCCTGGTATCTTTCGAATCTTTTGGGCAATCCATTCGACGCAGCCATCGCGGGCTGCCACCTGATTTTTGGCGGGGTTCTGGATCGCCATCCGAAATTGCAGATTTGCCTGCCGCACGGCGGAGGGGCGCTGCCCATGCTGATCGGACGAGTCGATCACGGCGCGCAAGTTCGCGCAGAGATCAAACAGCTGCACCTTCCCCAGCCGCCGAGCGCTTATATGCAGCGCTTCACGTACGACACCATCGTGCACTCGAAACCAGCGATGGAGTTCCTGATTCAAGAAGTTGGTGTTGAACGTATTATGCTCGGCAGCGACTACTGCTTCGATATGGGCTACGAGCGGCCTGTAGAATTTCTCGATCAGATCAACATCACCAGCGCGAAACGAAAGATGATCCTGGGCGAGAACGCGGCGCGTCTGCTGAAGCTGTAAGCGGGTCCAAAACGGGCTACTGCAAAGGTAAAGCAACACTTCGGCCGAAAACCCCCAGGGCCCCGCAAATGCCGCGGGCGCTCTGGGCTACAAGGTGCCCAGGCAAAAATTATGAGGGGTTCCTCGGTCGCCGGAGGAAGGGTTGGGCGCGACTTTTTCTGGTGCGGTGCTTCGCGTCCGGGTGCGCCCGACGGCGACCTCGGAATGACGACTGTGGGAGATTTGCACGAAACGCGCTAAGCGGAAGCGGGCTCGGATTTCACTATTCCGCCGTCAATGACGGATTTTTCGGGGTTAATCAAGAAAATCCAGATCAGGGCGCCCACGAGCATCACTCCTGCGCTCACGAGAAACGGCGCGACCCACAAGCCGCGATTGAAGAGACTCCCATACACGACAGCAGTAGACGCGCCGCCGAGCGCGCCGACCATATTCATTACACCTGTAACGGTGCCGCTGAACTGACCGCCGACGTCCATGGGAACGGCCCAGGCGGGGCCGATCACCCATTCGAGAAAGAAGAAAGAGGCAGCCAAAAAGAGAATCGAGCTAAAGGTGTTTGACGTTAGGGCGGCGGGAATTACGAACGCGCTGGCCAGAATAAATCCCGGAGCGGCGACGACGCGGCGCGCCAGCTTGGCCTTGCCGGTGGTCTTGAAGATCATGTCGGAGATCGAGCCGCCGACGATGTCTCCGGCCATCCCTGCAAACAGAGGAACAGATCCCCAGATGCCCAGCGAGCGAATCGACATGTGGAGATGCTCGCGCAGATAAGTGGGATACCAGGTGAGGTAGAAGTTCGTTCCAAAGAAGAAGCAGAAATAGCCGAGAGAGATGAACCACATGTTGGGCGAGAGAAGGATTCGTCGCCACGGAGTCGCAAGCTGCGTGACGGCGGGCGACTTTATGGTTCCGTCGGGATTGAGGCCGCGGATGCGGGCCAGCTCCGCGCGATTGACGCCTTTGTGATCTTCGGGAAGATTGCGATAAAAAACGCTAAAGACAATCGCCCACACAATGCCCAGCGAGCCAAAAATGTAAAAAATCGCGCGCCAGCCGAACGCCAACAAAATGCTGCCGGCGATGAATGGCGTAACGGCCACGGCAAACCGGCTGAAGAAATGTGTCGTGCCCTGGATGCGGCCGCGCTCCACGCGCGGAAACCATAGCTGCATACCGCGGCTGGCGACAGGAAATGCGCCGGCTTCGCTCAGCCCTAGTAAGAAGCGAGCGCCGAAGAGAGAGCCGAAACCGAGCGCCGCGCCGGTCATAACGGCGGTGGCGGACCACAACGTCATGATGACGGTGAGCACGCGCTTGGGGCCAAAGCGATCACCAAACCAGCCGGCGGGAACCTGCCCGAGCGCATAGGCCCAGGTAAACGCGGCGAGCACCAGGCCCATGGCGCTTTTGCTGAGGCCAAATTGTTTGGCGATTTCCGGTTGGGCGACCGAGATATTGCTGCGGTCCATGTAACAGATCAGGTACATCAGGCTAATCAGAAACAGGACCACCCAACGTGTTTTGGAGGCTTTGGCAGCGGCGGCGGCTACGCCGGCATACTCGACAACGGGTGTGCTGTCGGCACCCAAATTTGCTCCGTGCTGCGACGGATGGAGATCGATGCGCAGCTCAGCGCGCGAAGCCTGCGGGAACCCCTTCGACCACAATGTCTACCGGCCGGCCCTCTTCCGCAGACTGGTCGGCCGCCTGGTATACCTGCATCACCATTCTGGCGTGCTCCGGAGTTACCAGCGGCTGCCGTCCAGTGGCGACGCATTCGAGAAAATGAATCGTCTCCGCTTCCATTGGGCCCGCATACACATGACCCACTTTTTCTCCCGGCATCGTCGAGATCGGGAATTCGATGCTGCGCTTCATGGTGTTCAGGGTCACGTCGCGATGCGTGTCGTCCACCATAATGGCGCCTTCGGTGCCGACCATCTCGATCCAGGTGGAGGCGAAATTGGGATAAGCCGGGGGAAGAACCCATCCCGCGCCGATGGTGAATACGCAGCCGTCGTCCAGCGTGACCATAATCCACGCGCAATCGGGAACGTTGTGGGTTGGCTGCATGATTTTGCTGACTTCCTGCGCGTAAACGCGGATCGGTTTGCGAGGGGCAAAGCACCAAAGGACGAAATCGATGTCGTGCGTTGCTTCCATTGCCGCGGGCGAAAGCTTAATGCGGCCGCCAATTTTCTTTCCCAGATTGCGCGTAATGTGCCTGCTCACCAGCGCACTGATGGGCTGGCCGATGGTGCCGTCATCAATCGAGCGCTTAACATAGGCGAATTTCGGATTGAAGCGCTGCGAATACCCGATGGTAAACAGCAATTGCTTCGAATGCGCCAGCGCGATCAATTCGTCGGCTTCGGAAAGCTCGAGCGCGATGGGCTTCTCGAGCAGCACATGCTTTCCAGCCTGAAGGCTTTCCTTGGCCATGGGGTAATGAGTAGTTTCCGGAGTAGCCGAAATCATGATCGCGTTAATGGCCGGATTTTCCAGAAGGAGGTGATAGTCCGTCGTCGCAGTGACCGGTTTGGTCTTCGCCGCGACTTCTTTCAGGCGCTCCTCTCGGATTTCGGCGATGTGCAGTTCGCGCACGTAGGGGCTCGCGGCGCAGGCTTCCGCACGTATGCCGCCGCACCAGCCCGTCCCGATGATTCCGACGCTCACTTCCTTCATTACGCCTCCGGCCAAATCAAGCGATCTTTAGAATTGGCATTATCTTAACACAGCGAAAATCCGGACCAATCGGCCTATGGCCGACCGTTTCAGGCTGGCGCGCCCGGAGCCCGGCGGCCCGCCTCGATCGCCAAGAGCGCGCGGTCGAAGAGATATTCCGGCAGGCGGTCATATTGTGTATATTGACGTACCATATCCAGCTTTCCGTTCGTGCCTCGCAAGAATCGGGAGATTCCGGAAAGAGAAGGAGATTGAGACGATGCGTTTCGCGATGGATTGGGATTCACGAAGACTGCGCGTAATCAGGTTGGCTCTGCTCCTGATTGCGGCCGCTCCCGCCGCCTTTGCGCAAGCTAAATGGGCCCAGTTGGCTCCATTTCCGGAACCGAACGAGGAGATTCTTGGCGTTCCGGCCAACGGCAAGCTTTATGTGCTTGCAGGCCTGGTATCCGCGCCGATATGGACGCCCATCGGCTTGGTCTACGAATACGATCCTGCGACCGACCATTGGACCAAGAAAAAACCGATGGCCTTGCCCGCTCATCACGTCGCTCTGACCGAATATCACGGCAAGATTTATGCGTTCGGCGGGTTCGTTGCGCCGCAAAGCGGTCCTGCAGCGTGGGTGCCCATCAATAATTCCTGGGAATATGATCCGGTCGCCGACACGTGGAAGGCTCTGGCACCGCTTCCGACCAAGCGCGGCTCACCAGTGGCCGCGGTAGTAAATGACAAGATCTATGTGATCGGCGGCGCTACAACTCCACCGGGCTCGCACCAAACTTCCATCGATCAAATGCAGGCGCAAGTCTGCCTGGGAACAGTTGAAGAATACGATCCTGCGACGAACACCTGGCGCGACCGGACTCCCATGCCGACTCCTCGGAACCACGCAGCGATCGGCGTGGTGAACGGAAAAATTTACGTGATTGGCGGACGCACGGGGGCGGCCTTCATCGGACTCGCTTCAGACGTTTCTGTGGTCGAGGAATATGATCCGGCAACGAATACGTGGGGACCGCCGCGTGCTCGCATGCCTACCGCGCGAAGCGCGCTGGCGGCAGGAGTGTACAACGGCCGGATTTATGTCGCGGGGGGCGAATTTCAAGACCCGCAAATGATGGCCACATTCCGCGCCGTCGAGGCCTATGACCCAGCGCGCAACACTTGGACGACAATACCCTCCTTGCCTGTTTCGCGGCACGGATTAGCGGGCGGCATGATTGGAAGCCGCTTCCATGTGGTCGGCGGAGACGTGCAATCGTCGGGAACCGGAGTTCACGTCTCCACCGCGGAACACGACGCAATGGATCTTTCGGTTTTCGATAAGTAGCGCTTAGCCTGAGCGCGGCAGGCTTTCGTGGAGAGCAGACCCCTTAGGCGGGAGCCTGCTCGGCCCTTCCCCGCTTGCGTTTCCATTCATAGTCCTTACGCAAGCAGGACTGATGCTTTTTGATCTGACCTTCGAGCTCGACAAAAGCTTTTCGCACGCTTTTTGCGGGATCCGGTCCCTGCCCGTTGGCGTGCAAGGGGCCGGTGGGCAGCGAAAGATTCGCGGAAAAAATATATTCGGCCTTGTGGGGCAGCTTCTCAAAACCTCCATGGAGCTGTACCAGGTCCGGGTCGTAGCTTTTCAGCAGTTTTTCGATCTTCGCGAGGTGACGTTCCAACGCCGATTCAATGGCCTGAGGCGATTCGACATGCCGATAACTGATGTTGATTTTCATGCTGGTACCCACAGAAAAAGATTTGAAGGGGATGCGGTCGCAGATCGATCTGAGAAGCAAGGCTAACGCCAGAATAACACTCTGAGAGGTCAATTCAACTTCAAATCCCCCATTTTTGGGGTCGAATCAGTGTATTTCGAAATTAGAATCGCTGCTAAGCGAGTGGGTAAACTACGTCCGCATTGATGGGAACGTAGCGCAAATGGACGACAACGCAAACGATGCCGGACCAGTGTGCGTTAGCGTTCGGATTCAAATACATTCGAAAAGACAGCCGGCGAGACCGATTTGGCGAGCAATGCTACGGAAGATGGCGAGCTATTTCTTGAACAGGTCGTCAAATGCCTTGCGAGCATCGTTAGGCCGGATGGAGGCAAACCCTCGCGATGGCGATCCCGGAGAAACCGTTACGGTCGTTGGCGCAGTATCTTTCTCGATAGTCGTGCGGAACGTGTAGAAAGTGCAGTCGTTTCGAGCATCTTTCTTGGCAATGCGCTCCGCTATCGGCTGGGTGCATTCGAATTGTGCCGCCGTGTCGAAATAGGCGCACTGTTTGCAGGAATGGAACTCGAAACCGCAGCGGGGGCAAGCTCCCTTGGGATCAAACCCGGGCTGCAAAACGGCGCCGCAATTCGAACAACGCGCGCGTGTTATGGTTCCCACCATGCGAGGAGTCCGCGGACCGATTTGCTCCTGATGCGGACGATGTTCTGGTGGGCGCTTCTCTTTCTTTTTGGGGCCATCAGAATCCATGTAGCCCCTGTGGCTATACTTCCGCTCCAATAGATACCTCCTTGGGGGTGCTTAGATAATAGTCTCGAATAGCAGTCTGCAACAGGAAAACCGGACACACGTTGCTTAAGAAGTCCAGTATCTTGCAATCCTAGCCGTGGAGAGTTTCCTTACAGTCTCAAACCAGTGCTGTCTCGACCAAGGGATAGGCGGCGAGAAGCTTGCAAGCAGTCGCCACTGCCTTCTCAACTTTAGATGAGCCGAATAGCTTTCCGGTTTCAACTTCGAAAACGAGGGCGTTCCCTCGCTTCCGCAGACCTCCTCAATTTGAGCCATCGCGGCTTCGGTCCCGAGCCCAATAACGTGTTAAACCTTCCGCAGGCAAATCGGGCTTCAGCAGCCGCTTCGGTTCGCCACAGTTCGATAGTATGGCTTCCGCCGCCAAGTAGCCGCTGCGGACGGCGCCCTCCATCGTGGCAGGCCATCCGGTTGCCGTCCAATCTCCGGCAAGAAAGAAATTCGGCAACGGAGTACGCTGCGACGGCCGCCAGCGGTCCACGCCGGGTCGGGGCGAAAACGTAGCAGCTGTTTCCTTCACCACGGTAGCTTTGATAAGTTGAGCCGTCGCTGCTTCCGGCAAGACCTGCTGCAACTCGCCCAGGCACAGGTTGATGATCTCCTGACGCGGGCGTCCCACGAGTCCGTAGGACGCACTGATCACCGATTGCAGGTATCGTCCCGAGCCGGGCCCCTCACTCAAGCGCGACTTATTGAAAATCCATTGCGTCGTACGGTCGAGCAGCGTCACGAATGGCTCTGCCATCACGTCCCGGTCGAACCAAAAGTGCACGCTGGTGATTGGCGATACCTCCAGGTTCCGAATCTGGCGGAACTGCCGCTCAGCTTCGGTAATGCGCTCCGGCAAAAGCTTGAGTGCAGCCTCATGCGGCACGGCAAGAATGTAGAAATCCGCGCAGTGCTGGCGTCCTCCGTCCAAACTCACGCCTGAGATCCTGCCATCATCCAGTTTCAAATCGCGTACCGCCGCCCGGCAAACCACTTCCCCGCCCCGCTGCTCGATGGCTGTGCGACACCCTTCATAAAGTTCGCCCAATGGGACTCGCGGAATCCCGACGACATATCCGGATCGCGAGGAAAGAAACGCCTTCCAGAAAACGTCCAGGCCGTAACGCGCTTCGGTGCGCGCAAGCTCTTCGTTTAACGCACTCACGAGGACGACGGACCAGAACCGCGATATGGCGCCCTCGCTTTGGCCATGCGCGCGGAGCCACTCCAGCATGCTGCACCCCACCGCGTCGCCGTCATTGTTACGGCCGCCCTGCCGGGCGATCGAGAGCATTGCTTCGGCAATGCCCCGCTTTTCAGCCCAGCTCAGCGAAGGATAGAAGACCATGGAAGCGGCGAGGTGCAAAGGCGGCGGCAACGCCGAGGCTTCCATGACCCCACGATGCCCAACGCAATCCACGAAAACCAGGCGTTCGTAACGGGCGATTTTCCCCAGGGCGCCTACCCGCCGATAAAAATCGTCCAGATTGGTACAGCAGCCGAGCGTGACGTGCTGACAATTATCGATCTCCTCGCCATCCGGCAGGCTATAGGAGGACGCGCGGCCACCCAAAAAAGGACGCTGTTCGAGCAGTTTTACCCGGAATCCGGCTTCAGCTAGCGCGACGCCCGAGGAGAGCCCCGCCAGGCCGCCGCCGATCACGATCACGCTCTTCGAGGACATCCGCCTCCGACCACCAGCCCAAACGAGCGCGCAAGAGGATGCGCGCCTTCTCCGCGGTATTCAGCCGCACACGCGCGGAAAACACATCAAAGTCGCGCTCTTCGATACGAGCCAGCAAACTGCTATAGATGCGTGCCAAGGCCCACAAAGCCGCCCTGCTGTCTGCGCCGACTTTGCCAATGAGCCGAGCCCCTTCGCTATAGAATTTCCACGCTCGTTCCGCTTCGAATCGAAGCAATTCCCTGACGGAAGGCGTTACCGTGCCGCGCTCCAGCTCCGCTACGCTGCATCCGAAACGCGAGAGATCTTCGGCAGGAATATAAACGCGTCCGATCGCGAGGTCAGAGCGGACGTCGCGCAGAATATTCGTAAGCTGGAAGGCGATGCCAAGATGCTGGGCCAACTCCAAAACATGCGGATCTTCGAAACCGAAAACGTGCACGCAGGTGAGCCCAACCGTGCCGGCCACACGATAGCAGTATTCCTGCAAAGCCTCAAAGGTCGCGTACCGCGTTTCCACCAAGTCCATTTCAGCGCCGGAAATCAAATCGTGGAAATAGCGCGAAGGAATCCCATAACGTTTTACCGCGTCCGCAAAAGCCGGAAGGATGACATGACCGCTCGTATCGCCTGCCACAGACTTATCCAGAAGCACGCGCCAGCGGCTGAGGGCCGCGCGCCTTAGCGCGCCTTCGTCTGCGGCCGCAGCAGCGGATACCGGCGCGTCAGACGCATCATCGACGAGCCGCATGAATGCGTAGATGGCGCAAAGAGCGTCGCGCTTGGGCCGGGGGAGCATATAAAAGGCATAGTAGAAATTGCTCGCGGCATTTCGCGCGACGTCCCGGCAGTATTCGTAGGAGCTTTCGAGCTCCGTCCCACTTTTAAATTGTCGAGAAGGACTTCCGATGGGGGCGCCAACTTTGGAGATGGTCGCCGACGGCTTATTTGAATTCATCCCCGGGAGAACCTGGCTCGCCAGAGCACGGCCAAACAAGAGTACGCGTTTTGCTCCACCGATGGACGGCCGTTTCGCCAACGTGTTGTAGCCCATCGATTCAATAGCATCGAGGACCGCCAAACCGCCGCGGCTGAATAGCTCAATATCCAGCCGCAAACGGGAATCCAGGGTTGCAGCCAGCGGCCACCCTTCAGCGAACAATTCTCGCGTGCGCGCGATCAAGTCGCGCATCACCGCCGCATAGCGCTCATCGAAAATCCGGGTTTCGACATCCTTCGCTTCGAGCCCATGACGCTCCAGCGCTTCGATGGGAATATAGATGCGCCCCTTGCCCAAGTCCCCTGAGACATCCTGCCAGAAATTAGCAAGCTGCAACGCCGTGCAGGTCGCGTCTGAAAGCCGCTGGCGCTCCGTGTCTCGATAACGACAGAGATAAAGCACCAATCTGCCGACTGGATTCGCCGAATAGCGGCAGTAGCCGAGCAGATTCTCCCAGGTAGGATAGCGATGGATAGTCTGGTCTTGCCGGAAAGCGGCGAGCAGATCGCGGAACGGCTCTGCGGGGATATCAAACTCACGTATTGTAGGCGCGAGCGCCACGAACACGGGATGACTGGGCCGGCCTTCGTAACAAAGATTCAGTTCGCTCTCCCACCAGTCGAGCAGCTCCAATGCACGCACAGGATCCGCTACTTCGTCCCCAAGGTCATCCGCCCAGCGACAATACGCGTAAACGTTATAAAAATGCCGGCGCAGATTCCGGGGCAACATCCAGGACACTACGTGGAAATTTTCGTAATGGTGCGTCGCCAGCCAGGAGGTGTAGCGCTCCGCCTCCGTCACCGGGCAGCCGGGCGGCGGCAAGGATGCAGCAATTTCGATTTCAGGTGAGCGCATGAATTTCGATGAAACCGGCCTGGCGCAGCCGCTTACGGAATCACCGCGACTTTCATTTCGCCATTCCGATGCTTCATGTGTTCGAACATAGAGGGAAGCTCGCGCAACGGAATTTCCGCGTTGACGAAATCCCGGGCGCGAATTTCGCCGCGGGCAATGGCTTCCATGGCCTCTCGAATAAAGCGCGGCGTGTGATGAAAGGTGGATTTGATGGTGATCTCGGAATAATGCAGCGCCGTGGGATCGAGCTCGACCCGGGTCCCCTGGGGGCAGCCCCCAAAAAGATTGACCGTCCCACCGCAACGGACCATTTTTAGAGCCCAGTCCCACGTACGCGGCGAGCCCACTGCTTCAATCACTGAATCGGCGCCGCGGCTGCCTTCCGTGAGCCGGCGCACAACACTGATTGGGTCAGAAAGAGTGCTAACGTCAAAGGCGGCCCGCGCTCCCATGCGCTCTGCCGCTTTCACCTGGCCGGGCCGCTTGCCGAGCGCAATCACATGCACGCCACGGCACGAGAGCATGCGAATAAATTTCAAACCGATGGGCCCACAACCGATCAGCACTGTGGTGTCGCCGGGATGCACACCCGTTTCGTGAATGCCTCGCAGCACACACGCGAGCGGCTCGGCCATCGCAGCGTCCATAAACGACACGTGGGCCGGAATCTTCAGCATGTTCTTGCGGACGATACGGCCCGGGACGCGAATGTACTCGGCATAAGCGCCATTGTTGAAGAGCAAATCCTCGCAGAGGTTGCTGTGGTCCCTGCGGCAAAAAAAGCACACGCCGCAAGGCGCGGAGTTTGCCGGCACAACGCGCGAGCCCAGCGCCAGGCTGTCAACAAGCTCCGAACCAACCTGCTCCACCACGCCGGCAAGTTCATGTCCGAATACCGCCGGCGGCGTGATCATGCGTGCATGGTATCCGCGCTTCCACACCTTGAGGTCGGTTCCGCAGGTAAGCGCGACCTTCACGCGCACCAGTGCCTCGTCGGGAGCCAGCGCCGGAATATCGATCTTCTCGATCTTCAGGTCTTCACTGCCGTAGAGAACGGCAGCGGTCATGTGCCCGCTTGATTTGGTTTCCGTTAATGGCTGTGTCAGAGTTCCCATGAATTCAAATTCCGTTCCGCAGGTCAGGCGAGGAGCATGTAAAAGCCATGAACGTCCTTAATGTCCTTCTCAAGGGATGACCAAAATTTTCAAAGAGTTGTTTGGCCGTGCCGCAAGCGACAACGCCGTGCCGAACTCCTCCAGTGAAAAGCGATGCGTGATGAGCGCGGACACAGGCAGCGCCCGCGAAAAGACAAGATTCGCCGCCTCCTCCTGGCGATCCACAGCGGCGCTGTAACTTCCGAGAATCTCTTTCTCTTCCACACCGATTTCCGCGGCTGCGAATTCGATCTTCATGTGCGGATCATTCTGAGCAAAGAGCAACACCCGGCCGCCGGGCCTTGCGGTGGCGAGCGCCTCAGACAGTGCCGCCGGGATTGGAACCGCGACCAGCACCACATCCGCTCCCCGGCCTGATGTGAGTTTCCGAACTTCCTCGGCGACCGAGCAGGCTCGAGGATCAAGCGCCGCCGCCGCGCCCAATCTCTCGCTCACGGCGCGCCGCTCCGCCATCGGATCGGTGGTAAACACGCGGGCGCCCGCCCGTTGCGCGAGCAACATCAACAGCAGCCCGATGGGCCCCTGGCCTATAACCACGACATTCTCACCGCGTTCCACCCGCGCCTTCTCCACAGCTTTCAGGCAGGTGTTCACCGGCTCCACGAACGTACCTTCCTCGAAACTTACGTCGGCAGGAATCTTTACCATTCCGCGCTCGACGATCCAAGGCATAGCGCGCACGTATTCGGCAAAGCCCCCACCGTTGGGGTCGAAGCCCGCCGTAAGGCCCACTTTCTTGTAGGCCGGGCATTGCGAGAAAAGCCGACGGTCGCAATAGAAGCAGGCGCCGCAGGGAACGTGGTGGAAACTGACGACGCGGTCGCCTTCCTTCCAGTGACGCACGCCCTCTCCCATCGCGGCGATCGTGCCTGCTACTTCGTGTCCAAAAATCTGCGGAGGCTTTATAAAGCCGTGCTGTATCTTCTTCAGGTCTGTCCCGCAGATGCCGCACGCCGCGACGCGAATTAAAACTTCACCTTCGCCGATTTCCGGGACGGGAACCGTCTCCGTCGCCACGCTGCCGGGTCCGCGATAAACACCCGCCCGCATTTTCAGAGGAAGCGTGGCGCGATTCGCAGAGTCTGCTATGAGATTGGTCGCCATGCTCATGTCGCGGCCACCATCTCCGATTGCGAGAGGTCCAGGCGGGCGCTCAGTAACTGCAAATAATGATCCAAAAACTCCGCCAACTGCCGCGCCGCAAACCTGCAGTCGCGGGCGAAACGCAATAACGCCGGCAAACGCTGAGGTTGCCGGATGATCTGGCTCGCCAGCGCACTCAGACTGATTTGCCCTCGCGTATCGCGCGCCTGATCGAAATCGTACGGCAGAGAGTACGAGGCCGCGTCACTCACACAACGTATTGCCGCCGCGCGCACGCCATGTCGTGCCGCCTCAGCCAGAATGACAAAGCTCTCCATCTCCACGGCGTCTGCTTCGCCGGCCAAGGCGATCTTCTGCGCAGCGTCTGCAATCAGGTGTTCTGAAGTAAGGAATCGATTGACCTGCCTCGCTCCCGCATCTTCGGCGACGGCAACGAGCTGATGATCGCTCGCCACGGCGAGTTCGCGCTCCGCTCGCAAGACCACCCGCCCCGCTAAAACCGTGCCTACTTGCAGTTCCGGATTTAGCGCGCCGGCAAATCCACTTGATATGCAAATATCGGCCGGCGAGGCGAGCGCCCAGCGTGTCGCGTCGGTCGCGGCGGCCGTGCCCATGCCAGTCACAAGCGCGCGCACGGCATTGCCGGCAATCTCCGAGACATACAAGGCGAATGGTTCGTGCGCGACCTGCCGGAAATCGTGCTGCCGGCGCCACGCTGCGAATTCACTAGCCACCGCGAACGTTACCAGAATCTTCATCCTCGTACTGCGACTTCCCCAGGTATGGTTTCAACTCTCTCAAGCTGCTCGGAGAGCCGCCATGTCGGCCCGCCGCGCTCCACGCACAAAGCCGTTGGACTCATACCAACGAACTGCCCGTTCGAATGCCGCAGCCAGCCGCCCCGTCCGGAATGCCAGCTCAGCGCGGGCCTTTTCCGTATTCACGAACATGCTGTGCCGCGCCATGCGCACGCCGTCGAGCGGAATTTGCGGCTCACGCCCAACGAGTCGCGAGAAGGCAGCGTCGGCGTACGCGGCGCCAAGCGCCAGGAGATGCGGAACCCGCACGCGCGGCGCAGGGCGGCCAGAGACCTGCGAAAGAATCTCCAGCGCCTGCTTCAACGTGAGATTCTCGCCGCCAAGAATGTATCGCTCACCTACGCGCCCGCGGTCGGCTGCGAGAAGATGGCCCGCCGCCGCATCTTCCACAGGAACAAAATTCAAGCCTGTATCAACGTAAGCGGGCATACGGCCATTCAAGAAATCGACGATGATTCGTCCCGTGGGTGTCGGCTTGGCATCGCCGGGCCCCACCGGCGTGGTCGGATTCACGATAACCACCGGCAATCCCGCCGCGGCAGCTTTTCGCGCTTCTTGCTCCGCGAGCCATTTCGAACGTTTGTACACGCCGATCATTTCGTCTATGGATGTGACGATGCTCTCGTCGGGCAGTCTGCCGTCGCGCGGCACCGCAATCGTTCCCACCGTGCTGGTATAAACGAATTTCTCGACCCCAGCGCGCTGCGCAGCATCGAGCAGGTTCCGTGTGCCCTGAACGTTCGATTCATAAATCTCGCTCGGGTCACGCGCCCACAAACGATAATCCGCGGCGACATGGTAAACGGTGGACACGCCGGCCAAGGCCCTATCGAGCGAAGCGGGATCGCGCAGGTCGCCCGAAATGCGCTCCACGGCCAAACTCTCGAGCGGTTTCGTCTGGCTCGACTGCCGCAGCAGCACGCGAACTCGCTCGCCGCGCTCTGCCAACAGCCGCGCCACGTGGCAGCCCAGAAATCCGCTGGCGCCAGTGACTAACGTCGTCATAACACGCGTAATGTTCCGTCCGGGGAAACCAGATCCTGCGGTGGCGGCATTGGCGTCCCGCGTCCATCGCCAAAGCCATCGCCGCCCGTGCGATTCGAATCTTTCCGGTTTCCGCCCATGCGGCCCGAGAACTGCCATTTCAGCATTTTCCAGGTATCGCCCAATTGGCGTTTTGCGCCCAGGATGGGCGAAGGCTCAAATCCGACGTGCATCATGCAATCCGCGCAGCGCGGATCATTCCCGGGGCCGTATTTCTCCCACGGCGTCTTCTCAATCAATTCCCCGTACGAGCCGTAGTGATTATCCGTAATCAGATAGCACGGCCCTTTCCATCCGCGCGGATTGAAGGTTGGCGTGCCCCAGGCGGTGCAGTCGAGCTCGCGCTCACCTCGCAGGAAATCGAGATAAATCGGCGACACCATAAGGTTGTATTTGTCGAGCAGCGCCAGGGCCTTGCGGAATTTGTCGCGCACATCTTCTCGCGACATGAAGATGTCCTTGGTCATGACCGCGGCGTAGTTGTAGGCCGGCGAAAGCATGTAACCGTCGACACCCAACGTGTCCAGATAATCGTATAGTTCGGCAATCTCATCCAGATTTGTCTCTTTATAAATAGTTGTATTCGAACAGACCATGAAGCCGGCCGCTTTCGCCGTCTTTATACCTTCGATGGCCTCGCGAAAAACGCCGTCGCGCTCCACGCAGAGATCGTGCGTCCGCTCCATGCCGTCCAGATGTACGTTCCAGAAAAAGCTCGAAGTGGGCCGGAATTCATGCAGGCGTTTGCGGGTAAACATGCCATTGGTGCAAAGAATAATGTGTTTTCCGCGGTCCAAAATCTCGCCGACAAGCTTTCCGATCTCGGGATAGATCATCGGTTCGCCGCCGCAAATTGAGACCACCGGCGCGCCGCAGTCGTCCACTGCCGCGAGGCACTCTTCGACGCTGAGCATCTCGTTGATGGTCGACTTGTATTCCCGAATGCGGCCGCAACCCGTGCACGTCAGGTTGCATGCGTGAAGCGGTTCGAGCATCAGCACCATTGGAAATTTCGCGGTTCCGTGCAGGCGCTTACTGGCGATGTATCGCGCCAGATTCGTGGTCATTTTCAACGGATATCTCATCCATTACCTCGTGGGGTGCCCGGGAGATTCTCTCCCTCCGGGCGGATCTCGAACGCGTGAAACTCCTTCACATCTTGCAGCAAATTGCGATACCGCGAGAGCGCGTACAACGGAAAATAATTCCGGTAAAGATGATATTTCAAATAAAAGACGCAGGGGAAACCGGTGCCCGTAAACTGCTGTTCGTCCCAGGAACCATCGGCGTTCTGCTGCTCGAGCAAATGCCGCACGGCATCGGACACTGCCGGATCGTCTTTGTCGGCCGCGGCCAAAAGGCCAATCAAGCCCCATGCGGTTTGAGACGGAGTGCTGGCGCCCTGCCCCTTTAGCTTCGGATCGTAGTATGACGCGATCGATTCGCCGAAGCCGCCGTCGTCGTTCTGGACTGCGCGCAGCCACGCCACGGCACGCTGGCAATAATCGCGAGCGTTGAGGGCGATCGTTTCGAGGGCTCGCAAAACGCCGCTCGTGCCATAGACGTAGTTCACGCCCCAGCGCCCGAACCAAGGCCCTTCCGGAGACTGTTCCTTCGTCAAATACTGCACTCCCCTTTTCACCACGGGCTGATTCACGGACCAGCCATTTCGGCCGAGGCACTCGAGGACCCGCGCGGTCACGTCGGCGGACGATGGATCAATCATCGCATTGTGATCGGCGAACGGAATTTCCGTGAGCAGCTGCCGATCGTTATTGTGATCGAAAGCTCCCCAGCCGCCGTCGCGATTCTGCATCGAGAGCAGCCAATCCACTCCGCACCGGGCTGCTGCCGTCAGACGCCGCCGGTCCGGATAATCGACACGTTGGAGAGCCATTAAAACGAAGGCGGTATCGTCCACGTCAGGATAGAAATCATTGCGGAACTCAAAAACCCATCCGCCGGGGCGTCCCTTCGGATTCTTCACTTGCCAATCGCCCGAACCAAGAACCTGATTCTTGAGCAGCCATTCCGCAGCGCGTACCAGTGCAGGATGATCGGCCGGCAGCCCGGACTCTTCGAGCGCGACCATGGCAATCGCGGTATCCCAGACCGGCGAGATGCACGGCTGCAAGCGTATGGTGTCGCTATCCTCGATTTCATAACCCGCGAGCTGTCGGATTTCGCGAGCCGTGAGCGGATCGTCGGGAGAATACCCCAGCGCCTTGAGCGCAAAGACCGCGTTCATCATCGCGGGATAGATAGCTCCTAATCCGTCGCTGCGCTCCAGGTGTTCCAGGAGCCAATTCTGAGCCTGCCGCAACGCACGCTGTCGCAGTGGCTTCCATGGGACACGCTCGTACAGTTTCAAGGCGCGATCAAGCGCCAGGAAAAAGTTTCTCCACGAGAAAAAGCGATCGCCCCAGGCAAATGCACTGGCCTTGGCCGATGAGTCGCGAAAAAGCTCGTCGAGACCCACTGGTTCGCGCAATTTCCACTCGGGCCTGTGGGCGTAAATAATGGCCAACGGAATGACAATCCCGCGCGTCCACGAAGACATTTCGTAAATATTGATAGCAAACCAAGACGGCAGCAGCATGAGCTCGGGGGGAATCGCCGGAGCCATGTCCCAAACGACCGTCCCCACCAGAGCGAGGTAAAACCGCGTGTAAGAATTCGTGGATTCCAACCCGCCTAGTTGCAGCACGCGCGCACGAGCGCGCTCCATGTGCGGTTGATCCGGCCGGTCTCCAGCAAGCTTCAGCGCAAAGTAAGCCTTTACGGTGGCATTGAGTTCGGGTGGCCCGCCAAAATAAATGTTCCATCCGCCGCCCGGCAATTGACGCTGGCGAATGTAATTGGCGAGCTTGGCTACACGCTGGGGATCGGCCTTATCCAGGATATGCAAATAAAAAATGTAGTCTGATTCAAGGGTAGTATCGGCCTCGAGTTCCCCGATCCAGTAGCCCTCGGAAGCTTGCAGCGAAAGTAGGTGCTTCACGCCCCGACCGATAGCTTCGGTCAGTTCGTCACTGATAACGCCTGTCGCCGCGATTTGCGGCTGGCTTGCGGGAGCCTCAACGCCGAATCTCGTGCTGGACGCCATTTCCCCTCAGATGCATGCTCCAGCGAAATCGCTGCAGCAGGAACCACTCAGGGTCACACCCATGGGTCGCAGGCTTACGTCTTTTCGGGATACGGTTGTGCGCTTGTTACGGATGGCAGGCAACCCATCCGTTTCCGTCCCCCTTGACCTGACCACCCCTTCACCCTCAGTGCAAATCACATTATCAAGCACTATTGAGTTGCCGGTCAATAATGAAGATGCATGTCGTGAATCGGCGACCGGTCAATTTATCTTATCGAAAAAAGAAACACTTTAACCTTCCCGCGTCTGCTCCTCTAGCTTGCGGACGCGCTCAGCCAACTCCGGCAGGCGTGCGAGGGATGCGTACTGTTCCTTAACCTGCTCGAGCGGGCGCGCGGGCGTGCCCCACACAATCTGTCCGCGACGAATTATTTTCCCGCTCGGAATTCCTGCCTGAGCGCCGGCCACACATCCCGCTTCCAAACGGCAGTGATCGGCAATGCCCACCTGCCCTCCGATCATCACGTCGCTTTCAACGACTGAAGATCCCGCAATGCCGGTCTGCGCCGCGACGAGCGTTCGCTCCCCAACTTGAACGTTGTGCGCCAGATGTACGAGATTGTCGAGTTTTACTTGGGAGTCCAACCGTGTGATTCCGAGTGAGCCACGCGCAACCGTCGTATTGGCGCCGATTTCTACATCGTCTGCGATCTCCAAGCCACCGGCCTGCGGGAATTTCCAATGCTTGCCCTGATCGGTAACGTAGCCAAATCCATCGCAACCCAAAACGGCTCCCGAATGGACAACGACGTTGTTGCCGATTTTCACGCCGGCATAAACCGTCACGCGAGGATATAGACGGCAATTCCTGCCGACCCGAGTTCCGCGTCCAAGAAAGCAGTGAGCTCCTATCTGAGTCTCCTCGCCGATATCAACTCCCTCCTCGATTACGGTAAATGGCCCCACGGCCGTGTTGCGCGCCAGATGTGCGGACTCGGCTATAACCGCCGTTGAGTGCACTCCACAGGCGATCGCAGAAGAAGGAACCAGCCAGGCCGCAGCCCGTGCAAAGGCCACCTTCGGCCGGGCCGCCAGGATCAGCGTTTTTCCAGACACGATTAGATCGGGCGAGGTGATCACGCACCGCGCCGCCGATCTGTCAACTCGCTCGATATGACGGCTTGAATCGAGATAAATAAGATCGGCCGCCTCGGCCGCCTCGGGACTAGCCACCCCTTTCAAGGACAGGCCACTTTCGCCCTGAAGAGAACACCCAAGATAGTTCGCCAGATCTCCGGCCGTTCGATTCGCCATGATCGCCGATCTCCTTCGCCGAGATACCTACTCCGTTTGTTTAGCGTATTCGTTCTGCTGGTCCGGATAGATTGCCGATTGATTTGCGGGCCGGGTCTTCCATCGCCGATGTACCCAGAGCCATTGGTCCGGAAAGCGCCGCACGTAGTCTTCGATTACTTGATTGAAACGCGCCGAAAAATTACGGATATCGCTTTCCTCGTCTTCAGTACAAGGCAGTTCGAGGGCGGGATCGTAACGCAAGATGTACTTCCGTATTCGCGGATCCCAATAGTTGTAAGCAGGAACCACGGCCGCTCCGGTGCGGCGCGCGAGCCGCGCGATTCCGCTCGTAGTGGCCGCGGGAATCCCAAAGAAATCGGCGAAAACCGCTTCGGCTGGGACCGTGTTCTGGTCTGCAAGGACGCCGATTACGCCGCCTTCGCGAAGAATCCGAAGAATGACGCGCGCGGATTCATTTTTCCTGATCGGCTGGTTTCCGGATGCGCAACGATAGCGGTTCACCAACGTGTCCACGCGAGCATTATCGATCGGCCGCACCAGAAAATAGATCGGACGGTTATACACAGCGTGCGCATATGGCTCGAGCTCCCAGGCGCCCACATGTCCGGTCAAGAAGAGCACACCCTTGCCGCGCCCTTCCGCTGCCTCGAAATTTTCGAGGCCGTCCAGAATCATTATGTTCTCAATATTGCTGCGGTTGTAGCGCGGCAGGTGCGCGAATTCGGCAGCCAACCAGCCGACGTTTCGCACCATGCGTTTCAAAATGTCATGGCGAGCGGACTTCGGCAATTCCGGAAAGGCCAGGCGCAGGTTGAATTCCGCCACTCTTCGAAGCGGCGCGCGAATGAAGAACAGACAATTGGCAACGAGCACGCCCGCGCCTCGAGCCAGACTCCGAGGAAATAACCCCAGGAATTTAAGCAGGAGCCAACCGGCGGCATACTCGAGACGTTCGCGCATGAGGCGCCATTATGCGGGACGCAATGGCCCATTCGCCACCAGCGAAGATCGGCGAATCAACGCATCAACAACAATTCAGCTACGCTCGGCCAGCCTTCTTACGTGTAATCCGTCGCACTCATTAATTAGCTGCGGGCTATCTCGGAAGATTCGAAAGAAAGAAGCTGGCGATGCGGTTTTCGTAGCTGCGTTTCTCCTCGTCCAGCATTCCGGCATAATTCCCGTGCAATATTGTCGCTCGCTCCTTTGGTTCCGGAGCCGCAACAAAAAGACGGCTAGTGACCTTACCGAGTTCAGGGTTGTCCGAAGCTTCTATAAACAGCTTCGGCACTCCCGCCAAACGTGACAAACGTTGCGCGAGCGGGGGAACCCCCGCATCGTTGTAATTCAGCCATGCGAAGCCTCTTTCCGCAAAGGCGGACAAGAGCGGAAGTGAGCCAATCCCATAGCGGTTCACGAGGATACGCAGCATCTGATTCGGCTCATCGTATACCGATTCAACTGCAATTCCTCGGACCCGAGGATCCGATTCCGCCAGCGAAAGTGCCGCGTAACTGCCCATGTCCGTGCCCCACAAGCCAAATCGGGACTTGTCCACATCCGTCCGCTGCGCCAGCGCGGATATGGCCGCGCGTAATTCTTGAACTTCACGGTAGCCGAGCGTCGTTTCAACCCCCATCCTAGAGCCTTCACCCGTAAACTGCACAAGAGTGACGTTGTACCCCTGCTCCTGAAGAGACGTCGCCAATGGCAATATCTCCTCGCGGCCCTCGCCGTACCCAGGGCATAAGAGAATTGTCGGCGCTGATTTCAATCCCGGAAAAAACCAACCCTCGTGCGTCCCAACATTTTCGCCCGAATAAGAGACCTGCTCTGGATGGCCCGGAAAATTCGCCAAATCGATAGGCTGGCTGCCCGTCCGAGGCGTGACAATGTTGTATACGACAAAGCCCGAGATGATCGCAGCTGCTACAAAAGTGAAAAAAGCGAGCGCCAGAACTGCGGCAATTAATTTGGAGTACCAGCGTGTTGGATAACGCAGTTCCGAAAGAAGCGCCATGTCTGCCTTGAGAGGTCCCGGCCGCCGCATGTTAGCACAAGGGAACTCACTGAAACGTGCGCGATAAACTGGCACGTGTCGCAATAGACAGTTTTCGGCGACGGCAGGCTCAGGCGGCGCTATCATAAGGCCATCGGCATCGCGGGTCGCTCTGGATTAGGGAGCCTCATGACCATCGTGGACCTACGACAACTGAGCTCACGTCAAATCGAGCCGCTACTGGCTGAAGAAGCGCAGCGATGGCGGGAAGAACTGCGCTGGGATTATCGGGCTTCGCTTGACTTGATCAAGAGGTTCGTGGAGGCCAGATCGCTCGCTGGCTGTGCCGCCCTCGAAGGCGGTGAAGCTGCCGGTTACGCCTTTTACGTCATCGAGGAACACAAGGGGTTGCTGGGCGGCTTGTATGTCTCGCCGCGTTTTCCGCAGATGCCCCTGGCGAATAGGCTTCTCACCAGTACACTCGAAACGCTTCGGTCGCTTCCCTACATCGGGCGCATCGAAGCTCAGTTGGTCCCCTTCGGATGCGAGTTCGATGCCGCCCTTGCGAAGCATGGCTTCCGCCTTTATCCGCGGCAATTCATGCTGCTCGATCTTAACCGCGCCGCGCTCAATTCCGGGTCAAATGGTGACACGCCAAAGTCAAACGAGCACTCAGGACTGCGGCTCGAAGAGTGGAACGATCGCTACTTCGCGCCCTGTGCGCGGCTGATCCAACTGGCTTACGCGGACCACATGGACGGGGAGATCAACGACCAATATCGCAGCGAAGACGGCGCGCTCAAATTCCTGAAGAACATCATCATGTTACCGGGCTGCGGCCAATTCCAGGAGCATGCCTCCTTTGTCTTGCGCGCGCCGCATAGCCACGAACTAGTTGGCGCCGTGCTGACCTCCGCGGTCGCGCCGGGAGTGGGTCATACAACTCAGATTTGCGTGATGCCCGGTTATCAGCGGCAGGGGCTGGGAAGGCGGCTGATTCAGGCCACCATTCAAGCATTGCGAGCGCAGCGGTTCAGCGCTCTTTCGCTCACCGTCACTGCGGCCAATCAACGCGCCGTAGGCTTATATGCAAGTCTCGGATTTACGCAGATCAAGACTTTCACGGCCGGCGTCTGGAAATCCCCTGAACCTTCGGGCCGCCGCAACCTATTTTCGTGAGTGTTCCCGAAGCAGGCCCTTCAATTCGGTCATAAACTCCCGCACGTCCTTGAAATCGAGGTAGACCGACGCAAACCGCACGTAAGCGACTTTATCCAGCTTCTTCAGACGGGCCATCAGCAATTCGCCAACCTCGCTCGTCGTACGTTCGCGCTCTGGAGCGTCGTGAACGAATCGCTCGACCTCATCCACCAGCGCCTCCAGCCTTGCCGTAGGCACGGGGCGCTTTTCGCAAGACTTCAGTAGTCCCTGCAGAATCTTCTGACGGTCAAATCTCTCCCGCCGGCCATCTTTCTTGATGACCATGTAGGGAATCTCATCAATTCGCTCGTAAGTCGTGAAGCGCCGTCCGCATTTGAGGCATTCCCTGCGACGGCGGATCAGATCGCCTGTGCGCCCTTCGCGAGAATCGATCACCTTGTCGTCGCTAAACGAGCAGAACGGGCATTTCAACCGGCGCTACCCCCTCTCGCCTGGTCGCCTCGGGAGCGGCTGTCGCCTACGCCTGTCAACGAAACATGTTTCCCTTTGTGTTCGGCCTCTTTCTCTGCCTGCGCAAGTTTGCGCAGCTCGCCCATCGACAATCCTTCATGTATGAGCAAAGGGACACCAACCAATGTCGGTGACGCAAATGTAATAAGCCACAAGACGATAGCAAGAGCCGCAGCGGGCTCCTGCTCGACTCCAAAAATTGTGGTCAATGCTATAAAGCTGGCCACCTGAGCCCCGCCGCCCACGCCCGGCAATTGCAAAACGGAACCCACCAACGTGATCGCCAATAGCAGCATCGCCCCGGGGAAAGTCACGTCGGATTGAACGAACACGCTTTCGAACGCCTTCGCGATCCAAAAATACGACAACGTTACTAATCCCCAATGCGCAACTGTGTAGACGATCGTAATCAGGAGGTCCGAAGTCGTGCGAATCGCCTGCAGGCCTTCGCTGAAACCGGAGATGATCTCTGCCAGCCAGTGCCTGAATCCTGTTGCATCATGCCAATAATGCAGGCGCCGTTGGAGAACGCCCGCGCCATGCAACCGGAAATAAAACATCAGCGCCACCACGGCTGCGAGGATGGCCAGTAAAAGCCAGCCGCCGGCCCGCGCGTTTTCCACCCAATCCGTATTCAAACCCGCGTCGGCAAGTTTCTCTGCAAACACAAGCAGGCTCAGCGCCGCTAAGCCCACTGCGGCGCCGAAATCGGTGATGCGCTCGAGTACCCAAACGCCGAACATGATGGGGACGGGCTGACCAGTCTTACGCGCAAGCAACAACGGGCGAACCGGTTCGCCGGCTCGGCCGAGAATAAATATGGCCGCGAAGCCCATCAGCGTGGCGCTGTACACATCCAGGAATTTCGTTGGACCCAGATGACGCGAGAGCCTCTGCCAGCGGAGTGATCGTAGAGCATACGCACCGTAGACAGCGAAGAGCGATAGGAGCAGAAGCCAGATGTTTGCCTGGCCAACGGCGTGTGTGAACCGGCTCCAGGTAAAGTCGCCTAAGTGGATCTTGCGGCGGGAAAAATAGGTGAGCGCGGCTAGCGCCCCTAATGCTAAAGCTACGACAAGAACTTTGCGAAAGAAGCCGCGCATCCGTTGGCGAGCCTAACCGCAGTGCAATGAGGTGTCAAGGAAACCCAGCCCTTGCAATTTCCGGCAGCGCTTAATGAAAATCCATCGCAGGCCGTAATTTCATTCTCGCTTAACTTCTAATTAACGTTCGACTGTGTTTGCCAGAACTTTGAAGAAATCCGGATAGGAGATGCCTACGCAATCGCTATCGCGAATAACGGATCTGCCTTCAGCGCCCAATGCTGCTACGGCAAAAGCCATGGCCATGCGATGGTCCCTGCGCGGATCGACTTCCGCGCCACGCAAACGTCCTGCGCGTCTTCCTTCTATCCGCAAGCCATCGGGGCGTTCCTCCACTTGAGCGCCCATGCGGCGGAGGTTATCCGCCAGCACGGCGATGCGGTCGCTTTCCTTCACTCGCAACTCTGCGGCGTCGCGTATCTCCACTCCTTGCTCCGTGTAAGGCCCCAGCGCGGCAAGCATGGGCAGCTCATCGATCAATTGTGCAATCAGTTCGCCCGAGAGCGTCCCTCCCGATAGATCGGCGTGGCGTACGGATATATCTCCGATCAGTTCTCCCGATTCTCCCCGCAAGGCTACGATGCTCACCGGAGCGCCCCACACGCCGAGCACATCGAGCACGGCAGAACGCGTCGGATTTAATCCGACATTGTGAATGATCACATTGGAGCCGGGAAGAATAAGAGCCGCTCCAAGGAAAAATACGGCCGAAGAAAGATCGCCTGGAACCATGATTTGCCGGGCGTCTAGGCGCGGCCGCCCAGAGACGCTTACCACGCGACCGACCTTCCGGACGTCTGCCCCAAAACCCTGCAGAGCCACTTCGGTGTGATCGCGCGTACAGACAGGCTCTTCGACCGAAGTCTCGCCTTCGGCGAATAGTCCCGCAAGTAAGATTGCCGATTTTACTTGAGCGCTCGGAACCGGCAGCGTGTAACGAATAGGCTGCAGAGCGGATCCGTTAATTTTGAGTGGCGCAAAATTAGCCTCGCGCGCCTGAATGTGCGCGCCCATACGCTCCAGTGGGTCGATAACCCGGCGCATAGGCCGCTTTCTCAGCGAGGAGTCTCCGGTCAGCGTCGAATCGAACTTCTGGCCCGCCAGGACCCCAGTCAGCAGCCGCATCGTCGTTCCCGAATTGCCCGCATCGAGCGAACGCCGGGAGGCTCGGAGTCCATCAATACCCGTCCCGCTGATTTTCACGTCGCCAGCGCCGTTTCGGCCGCTCTTTTCTACTTTCACCCCTAAACGCGCCAGGCAATCAAGCGTGCTCTGGCAATCCGCGGCGGCGGAATAGTGGCTGATTTCGCTTCGCCCTCGTGCCAGAGCCGCCAGGATCGCGTAACGATGCGAGATGGATTTATCCCCGGGAACCTCAATCGTCCCGGAAATCGAATGCCCCGGCTCGATAGTTTGTTTCGCCACGAGTGGATTCTAACATGCGGCCGGAAAAGCCTTTCCAGGCGCGAATCGATACCTTCTCCATTAGTTTTGTGGCACTAGGCATAAACGGCCGGCAACTCGAAGCGGCCTCGTGCCTTCCAAATAAGCAGCTTTAGGAAAGTTCTCGCAAGGAAGCGGGGTTCGTATTACAACTTACCTATGAGGCTCCACTTAGGCAGGCAAACAATCGCTTTGGCCGGGGCAGTAGTACTGTTTGGCGCGGCCGCCGGCCAGTTGCACGCACAAAGCACAGAGCACGCCAACCCGACGCCGAACTCACAGCCGAATTCAAAGGAAAGTCCAGCTCCTCATCAGCACGATGGCATGCCGGGGATGCACCACGATGGCAGCATGCCCGGGATGAACATGGACGACGATGGGGGTAATCACGCGCAAGCCGGCGCGATGAAATCCATGACTCATGGCCATCACATGGATAGCGCTCACATGCTCATGACGCCGGATCGTCCCGCAACGGACGAAGATCGCCGCCGCGCAGATCAAATTTCCGCGACTTTGGCCCAAGCTATCGAAAAATATAGGGATTATCGCGTCGCCTTGGCGGACGGCTTTCATATCTTCGCGCCCAACCTCCCGCAGGCTCAATATCACTTTTCGAACTACTGGAATGGATACCTCGAGGGCTTCACCTTCGATCCCGCGCGGCCCACATCGCTTCTCTACAAAAAGACTAAGGATGGCTACGAACTCATTGGCGCCATGTACACCGCACCCAGAACTGCAAGTTTGGACGAACTGAACGAGCGCGTCCCCCTCGGAGTGGCCCGCTGGCACCAGCATACGAACCTCTGCATGCCAAAACGCGGTGAAGGCGCGCATGCCGATTGGACAAAATTCGGCCTGACCGGGTCTATTTCAAAAGAAGAGGAATGCCACGAAGCCGGAGGGCGATTCTATCCTGTGATTTTCGGCTGGATGGTGCATGTTTATCCGTTCGAATCGACTGTAGCCAAGGTTTGGGCGCAATAAGTTCGGCTGCGCGTCGTTGCTTCCCAAAGCTATGACGCGTATGATAGGTGTCTTGCTGAAAGTAAACCTCGAACATCAGACCCCGCGGTCTGCTTTGGTGAATAATATGCCTTATTTGTCCTTGAAGTTGTCGCCTTCTAGACACCCATTCCGGCATCTGCTCCTTGCCGCGGTTGCCCTGATGCTAGGGTCGATTGCCGCCCCGGCCCTTCGCGCCGCTACCGACCAGCCTCCGATTCTTCCGCTGGAACAGGTCAAACCGGGAATGCGTGGGGTTGCCTATACGATCTTTGCCGGCGATAAGATTGAGCCATTCGACGTCGAGGTCATCGGCATATTGCCGAATCTGATGGGGCCAAAGCAGTCTATTATCCTTGTCCAATTACACGGAGAAAAAGCCGAACACACCGGCGTCGTCGCCGGGATGAGCGGAAGCCCTGTCTATGTAGACGGAAAGCTCATGGGAGCCCTCTCGCTGAAATTTGGGGTTTTCGTAAAGGAACCCCTGGCTGGCGTGACACCGATCGAGGATGTTTTGTCGATCCCCAACGGTGATTCCTCAACGCCCAAAACTCTGAGCGTCCGTTCGGCGGTCACCCAGTCGCAGCGTTATCCGGTGCCCGAAAAATGGGCCCAGGCCGCTGGAGCTTCTGGTGCGGCTTTTCTTGAGCCAATTGCTGCTCCTCTTGTCTTTTCGGGTTTCGCTCCTGCCACGCTGCGCCAATACGCCAATGAATGGGCGCCTTACGGGATGGTCGCTGCCGCGGGCGGGACCGCACCAGCCGCAAGCGATGACGCCAAAGTCGTTCCCGGCGATATGGTGAGCATGCTGCTCGTGCAAGGCGATATCTCCATGAGCGCAGCTTGCACCGTGACTGCCGTTACGGAAGATCGCGTCTATGCTTGCGGCCATCCCCTTTTCGGGCTGGGCGCAAGCGATATGCCATTGGCGCGAGGCCGCACCCTCACAACGCTCGCTTCTGATTTCAATTCCACGAAAATCGTAAACGCCGGTGGCGTCATTGGAACGCTCACCGAAGACCGGCTGACTGCGGTAATGGGCCGCATCGGCCCGACACCGCAAATGATTCCGGTCGATCTCACAGTGGTGACTCCGGCCGGCGAGAAACAGTTTCATTCCGAGATGATCTCGAACCCGAAACTGACACCGCTCCTGATGGGCATCATTGCCTTCAACGGCTTGACGCAAAATACCGCCTATGGCGAAGGCAGCACCATGAAGCTCAGCGGCGATATTGATATCAACGGCCATTCCCCGGTGTCGCTCGAAGACATGTACGCGCCCACCGATCAGTTTGTTCCGGACGGCACCTTCGTCGCTTCCAGCGTGCAGACGACTTTTACGCGCATCTTCTCGAATCCTTACGAGATGCCTAAGATCAACAAAGTAAGCCTGCGCGTGGAGAGCATCCCGGAACGCCGGGTCGCTTCCATTCTGAATGCGTGGTCGGAGATGAGCGAAGCGCAACCCGGGGATCCCGTGACCATCAAGGTTCTTCTGCGGCCTTATCGCGGGGAGCCTCTGATTCGCGACGTGCCGATTACGATTCCGGCTCAAGTGAACCGCGGCAGTACATTACGAGTGCAAGTCAGCGATGCCGATTCACTCAATCGCATCCCCAATCTGGTTGCCGCGCAAGGGCGCCTGGGCGGCCTGGATCAATTGATCTCGTTGCTGAATCGCGAACGCCGCAATAACCAGCTTTACGTCACGCTGCTCAAGCCGACGCCCACGTTGCTTGTAGAGGATAAGGAGCTTCCGGACGCGCCCCTTTCGCAGATCAACGTCCTCGATCAGAAAAGGCTGCCGGGCAATTCAGCTTTGTTGCGCGAATCGGCGGCTGGCGAATGGTCTATCCACATGGACGAGATCATTTCTGGCTCAACGTCGGTTTATATCAAAATTAAGTAAATCCAGTCCGCGGCAGACGCAGGTCAGATCCTCGCGGTTTTTCCTGGCTGCGGTTTGAAAGGAATGTATGTCCGATTTAATTGCGCAACCGCGCAGCGCGAGCGATCGCGTGTTCGCCTTGCCCAGAGCTTTCCGTCTTCTAGTCATTGCTGCCGGCTTTCTGGTATCTATTTTACCGGCGGCCGCCGAGCATACCCGCTTCTGGCGCCAATCAGATTACGACGCTTTCCAAAAGGGCGACGCCAAAGGCGTCGCGTTGCGCAGCGACGGGAAGCTCGTGCTCGCCCCGAAGTTCGCTCCCTTCGCGGACGCCTCCCTTGCCTATCTTTGGTCGCTAAAGCTCGATTCGCGCGGCAATCTCTACGCTGCGGGCGGCTCGAACGCCAAAATCGTGAAGTTCGATAGCAGCGGCGGTTCTTCAACGTTTTTCGATTCGCAGGAGATGACCGCACAAGCGCTTATCTTCGATAAGAGCGACAACTTGTACGTGGCCACCGCGCCCGACGGCAAGGTCTACAAAGTCACGCCAGCCGGGCAGAAGTCAGTGTTCTTCGACCCTAAAACCAAATACATCTGGGATCTGGCGCTTGGTTCTGACGGCACGCTCTTTGTCGCCACTGGCGACCCCGGCAAAATATTCGCCGTCGATCCAAGCGGAAATTCGCAGCTTTTTTATAGCGCCGAAGAGACTCATGTCCGCACCTTGGTCCTTGATGGCAAAGGCAATCTGCTCGCAGGCACTGAACCCAACGGCCTCGTACTGCGTGTTGCGATAGCAGACGGATCCGCTACCGCACAGAATGGCAAAGCTCCGGCACCGCGACAGTCATCGCCCAAACGCGCCCCCGCCCAAGCCGCAGCCAAAGAAAAAGACGGCTCTGACGAGACTGGTCGTTCTGCCTACGTTGTATATGAGACAGCTAAGAAAGAGGTCACCGCGCTGGTTCTTGATCCTGCGGGCAACCTCTATGTCGCGGCAATCGGCGAAAAGCGCCCTGGGACGCCCCAGCCGCCGGCTCAACAAGGCGAACAAGAGAACGCGCCAAGCGGTCAAACCATCACCGTGACGGTCGGCGGCGCCGGTGGACTTCAGCAACCCCAGCCGGGCAACCCATTTGTCCCCTTCCCGGCGCTTTCGACCGCAGCCGTGTATCGCATCGCTCCGGACGGTTCGCCCGAAGAAATCTGGTCCTCACGCGATACCTCGGTCTACGCCATGGGCCTCTCTCCGGAAGGCAAACTCTTGCTAGGCACGGGCAATCAAGGCGCCATCATGCAGCTCGAAGGCGACCGGATCTTTTCGCGATTGGCAAAGGCTGAATGCGAACAGGTAACCGCATTTGCGCGTGCATTAAACGGAAAAATCTATGTAGCCACTGCCAATCCCGGAAAGGTCTTCACGCTCGGACCCGAGCTCGAATCGGAAGGCACCTTCCAATCTGAACCTTTCGATGCGCGCATCTTTTCTCGTTGGGGAAGACTCACCTGGTGGGGCGATAACAGCGCCGGATCCGGTATCGAACTCTCCGTGCGTGCCGGAAATACCTCCGATCCCGGAAAGAACTGGAGTCCCTGGGCTGGGCCCTATCGCGATCCTAAAGGGCAAGAAGTAGATTGCCCGCCCGCGCGCTTTGTTCAGTGGAAGGCTACCTTGCATGGCGGTAACAATCCGCCGGACCTGTCTTGGGTTGAGATGGCTTACCTGCCCAAGAATCTGGGGCCGGAAGTTTCCGGGGTTGTTATGCAAAATCCCGGAGTGCGAGTCGCCGGTTTCGGCCAGCAAGCCGGGCCGCCGCAGGCCTCGCCCGTGACGTTACGCATGCCGGCAGCGCCGGGCTCGCAAAGCGGCTCATCCCAACGCAGCAGTGAATCGCCACGATTCGAACCGCCGCCTCAGGGCTACGCGCAAAAGGGCTATCAAGCCGTTTTGTGGAGCGCAGAAGACCCCAACGACGACGAGCTGACCTATTCGGTCTACTATCGCGGCGAAAATGAGAAGGATTGGAAGCTGCTGAAAGACAAACTCGAGCAGAAATTCTATTCCTGGGACACGAACTCCATGCCCGACGGCGCTTACTATCTGAGGATCGTGGCGTCTGACGAAAGAACAAATCCGCCGAATGAGGCGTTGAAGGCCGAGCGCGTGAGCGACCGGTTTGTCATCGATAACACGCCTCCGACGATTTCGGGAATTGCCTCGCAACCCGCACCGGGCCCTGCCGGCAATCCTTCGGTCACGGTACGCTTCCGTGCCGCCGACTCAGCCAGCTCCATTGTGCGTGCGCAATACAGCCTCGACGCCGGCGACTGGACGATCGCGCCGCCGGAAGGCGCGCTCAGCGATTCCCCCGCCGAGCAGTATTCGATTACGCTGGGCGGAGTCATGCCCGGCGAACACACTGTCTCCGTTCGCGTCTACGATCAATTCGAAAACGAGGCGGCCGCGAAAGTCACCTTCAACGTTCCTGCCGCTTCCGCGAAACGCTAACCGTCGTCACGGAAAAAACCTTGCTGGGCCGCGCGTGTTTATAACGCGCGAGGTCTCAGCTTGCCCAGTGTTCTCGTTCCGCGGTCGCGTGATAACGCTCAATCCGCAAACCGACGCCAATCAGCCCTCCGGAATCACTATCGCCAACCCGGACGACGCGGGCCGTACAATTGACTTCCGAGCTCCCAATGCCGGAAATTTCGCTGGGCATCCTCAATCTCAGTTCCACTTGCGTTCCCAGCTTCAGCGGATATGCCGTCCACATGAAAACGCCTCGTTGTGATAGGTTCTCCGACTCCGCTATTTGCTCGCCGGCGCTTTGATTGCCAATCAGCTTGAATTTGAGCGGGATTCGAACGTTCACACGAGTCTCATTGCGACGATCGGTCAGGGTAGTCATGTCTTCTCCGGCGCGGGGAGGGAGTTCGCGCAATTTTAGGTTTGGAAGGGGGTAGAGAATCTTAAGCGGCAGTGCGGCGGAGCCGCAACGTTCTTTTCGGCACTCTTGCGGAATCGGTCAGCAGATCGGCATACTGCCACCGTCCCAATTCGGAGCGCGGTGGCGTTCGTATTGAGGCCACCGCCACCGCGCACACCAGGAAATTACGTGTGCGCTTCCGATTCAGCCTAGAATGCGACGAACCCATTGGGCGCATTGACCCCGGTGGGTGCCGCTGCGCCCGCGATCCCGACAAAGACAGTTCGCCCAAGAAAAAACGGCATCCCCAAATCCCAGAAATCGTTTGCGGGCCCCCCGTTAGGAACGCTATCGCTACCAACATCGTTGAACACCGCATTATTCGTACCGAACAAGGTGGTGGCATTGTTGATGTTCAGCGAAATGTTGGCCGACCCCACGCCTCCAAATCCAATGAAGTTTACGTTCGAAAGAGTAGCCGTTGCTCCGCTTACACAATAAAAGCCGAACCCGGCCGTGCCTGATGCGCAATCGGAGATACCGAACGTTTTGAGTGTGTTGGCATCCGAGACATACAGCGCATTCGATCCCGTATCTAGAAAACCGCCCATACCCCCGGTATTGTTAGTGCACTGGGTATCGCTATAAGTGGCGCCATTAAACGTAACCGTCGGGAAGTTGCTACATTGATCTAGCGCATAGATTGTCGCGTTGCCGAGAACATTATCCGTTCGGGTTGCGATTCCGAAATTCATCGTGCCGGAGACGGTCGCCGCCCCGGAAGACGCAACTGAGGGTAAAGTAATCATCACCCCGTTGTTGTCCGCCGTCGTGAACTGCGCGACAGGGTTTACAGCCTGATCAGCCGTCGGCACCGCCACTGCCTGGCAGGTACCGTTCGGGCAGATATAGTACGGATATCCCGCGGTAAACGAGACTGTCGTGCAGTTATTGCCGCAATCGAAGATGAAGCCGCCGATTCCCAGAATCCCGTTCGAGCCGAGAGTTGCGACGGTATCTTCATTTCCTGGCGGGGTGCCCGGAAGAGTCGAGTTGGGCGTGCTTTGGAGGCAACTCGCCCCGCCGGCTGTCGGTTGGGTTGCTGAAGGTGGCGGTGCAGTAACTTGCCCCAGGAGCTGCACGGGGATATTTAAAGCCTTCTCGCCGGCAATCTGAACGTCCGCCAATTCCAACGGTCCCCACGAATAGGAGGTATCGCCATACTGGTTGCATTCCTCCAGTGGCGAGCCGTTCACATTAATCGGAGTCAGCGTGACCGAGCCAAGTGCCGCAGGAACGATGCGCAGGCCAATGGAGCCGGTATCCACCTGGACGTTGTTGATCGGGGTGCAGTTTGCTGTGCCATGCTGGCACACCGTAACGGTAATGTAGAGGCCGTTCACGACTCCACCCGATAGTCCGTTAGGGCCGGCGCCGGCCGTCAGAGCCGCCGTATTGTTGACAGTCGCCGTTATCGCCGTGGAGTTGCTGCCGCCGCAGCCAGCCACTGCAAGCAGACACATGACTCCGAGCAGGAACGGCGGAGCCTGTACTGTGGAGAAAAATTGGCGTTTCAACGCATCACCTCCGCCGAAACATTGCTGGGAAGGAGCTTGGGCGCGTAAGCGCTTCCGCTGCAAACTCCCATGCGACAGAAATTGCTATAGACGAAATCGCTCGTTCTAACTGTTATGCCCCTGCGTTGCCGGATTTGCGTCTGATCTCGCGTGGCGGTCTGAAAATTATTAACGTAATTCCCTAGCAGTTGATTCATGTCCGGCGTGGAGCGTCCCTGCCAGGTGACCCCAAACACCGTGCCTTCGGGCGACACATATTCGCGAACTACCGCGCCTTCAGTATTGGCGAGTTCGTGAACCTTATACGCCTGGAAGTCCTGAACGCGATGTTCGCTCTTCATATGCAGCTGATCCGAGGTCACCGATGCTTCCGGCTGACCCAGCCCTGCCCACGCAGGCATGCTTCCAAGGGCCAAGACAAGCAGGGTGCTTAAAATTGCTTTCGCGTAACTCATTGGGAATTCTCCTTCTCAGCTATAGCCTCGCTAATCAAGTTTATTGAATGCCCACCGTAATCTGGGCCGTACGGTTGATGCCGCCGATCGCCGCAGTTACGTTCACGGCCGCAGACGCCACAGGCGCTGTCGCCGGAACTTGAACTGCAAAAGCGTACTTCACAACGGGATCGCTGCTGCTGCCGTTGCTTTTCGAAGAGCCGCCACAACCAATCATCAACGTCAGCACCGTCACCATGGCAAGACCTGGAACCAGGCTGAACCACACACTTCTTCCGCCGCCCGCGTCGGAGCCTCTGATGACCACGGCCACAGCCGAGCCGGCGAAAAGGAGTGCCATTACTCCCCACCATCCAAGTTCCTGATAATTTTTCGGTACATTAAATGCGGCGGTTACCGCAGGCACCACAGCGCACGTTGTGGTCCCCAAGGTGGCCGGCACGGTACAAGTGAAGTTTGGAGTGCCATCGAATCCGTTCAATCGCGTCAACGTCAGTGTTCCGCTGCCGCATGTGCCTCTTTTCACGGTGACTTGGTTAGGCGTAAAGGCCAGCGAGAAATCCACTGATCTAGAGGCATTCCCCGTGCTGGCGGGAGCCACGGAACTCCAGCTCGTGACCAGAGCGAAGGCGTCGATCGATCCTAAACCGGTTGCCAAATCGTACCCCGGCGTAGCGGTATAGCCGATCTGCGTAGACGGAACGCAAGGCGGGCTAAACGGAACCTGATTGTTTCCGGTGGTCACGTCGTGAAATGCGGCCAGCAGGCTCGCCGCTAAGGGATAAAGAACCGGGTTGATGTTGCCGGAACCCGCAGCTTTCGTGAATTGATTGATCAGCGCGACGATGCCCGCCATTATCGGTGGTCCCACAGAAGTGCCGCCCACCACCGCCAGGTTGCCGCCCGCCGAATCGCGAAAACCGAAAGGGCTCACACACGTGGGTGAGAAAGTGTTTGCGCTCGAATCGAATTTCTCGTCGCAAATCAAATAGCCATCGTGAAGGAGCGAAGAGTTGAAAGATACGTCGGGCACGTCGCGCGCGCCATCGTTCGGCACGCCCGTGCCCGCCTGCCACGCTGGCTTGGCGATCACCGTGCTCGATCCGCCGCCTCCTGCCGATAGTCCAACTGACGTTCCATTGGCCATCACATTTGTGTCGTTCCACGCCTCTTCTGGAATATACGAATTCGCCGATGATATGAGGTCAGTGCCCACTGCGGGTTTCCAATAAGTGCCGTTACCTTCGTTGAATTCTGTCCCTCCGACGGCAGTTACGTTTTGTAGTGCGCCGGGCAGATCAACTGCGAGCCCATGCGTGGACGCGGTCGTCACAGGACCAGTCGGAGAACTATTAAAATCACAATCGGCTGCACCGGTATCCCCGGTTGGAGCGAGCACGGTGATCCCTTCCACGTTCGCCTGTTTCATCAGGGACTGCAAAGAGCTCACTGCACTCGCTGGGAAATTAGCCTCGCAGTCGCCATAGCTTGTGCTGATCACTGGCGCTGGAATCGGACTCGTCGTAATGGCATAGTTGATCGCGTCCATCACTCCGCCGCCGTTCACCGGATCGCCTACGATGAAAATAACCGTGGCGTTATATGCGATCGCCCCGGCCCACTCTACGTCCAGATTCGCTTCGTCTATGTCGCCTTGCTGCAATCCCGGATCGGTAGCACTCGGAGGCACGACCAGTCCCACAAATGAAGAATTGGTCGAATTGACGGGCGTAGGATCATTTGCAGGCAATCCGGAATTGCTTCGAAATGCACGAATATCGCTCAAAGCGACGTCGCTCTGCCCACAACCACTATCTTCTGCCCCGAACCCGTGAAACCCATCTGGTACAGGTGGCTGACGTCGTAAATCGTGGCAAAGTCTGGGGGCGCGACGTAATGATTGCCGCTCACGCTCGAAGTGAACTTCGCACTTGTCTGCTTGAGCATCCGCGGCTTCAACTCAAAATTGTTGAGCCCGCGAAAACCCATTACTACATCGCTTAACGCCGCCGGCACAGCGGGATCGCCGGCATTGGCGAAATGCGTCTTGCCGTCAGCCACGTATTGATGGATTTCGGTGTGCAGCGCCGATTCCACCTGCTGCGCGGTCCCACTAAACATAATCATGTTCCGGCTGGCAGGCACGCCTTCGACCTGAAATCCCTCGCCCTGGAGCCATTGAGTTACTTTATTGATATCGCCTTGGCTTAATCCAAAGCGGCTGCCGAACTCTTCCGGCGTAAGCCATCGCTGATACTCTGGCGAACCGCGTTTCTGCTGGGCAGCGAGCAAGGCGTCGAGATCCGCCTGCTGTGCCGCCGTCATTTTAAAAGTCATGGTTACGTGCATGCGCATGGCAGGGTCCACTCGTCCCTGGTCCAGTCCACGATGTGCCATCGGATGCACGTTTCCCGTAACTACTGTTGTGCGTGAGGTGTCGACCGTCTCCATGATGCGGTCCTTCAGAGGACCTTGGGCAAACACAGATTCAGGAGAGCAAAACAGGCCAACCAGCACACCTAAAGCCAACGCAATGAGTGCATTCGTCCGAGTGTGCATAGATTCGATGTACCGGCATTTTCCTCTTGTCGCATCGTCCGAGCGTTGGGTTGGATGCATTTTTACCCTGAGTGGCTGTTCGGAATCATTGGCCGTGTGCGTAATCGCAACACCCGCGTATTGTGATTTGATGACGGCATGGGGCGAAGCGACGAATCCGATGTGGTGACGAAAGAGGGATTAATCTTTTGGAGCGCCCTTTGGGCCACATTTACTGGATAAATGATCGGATAACGAAGTCGCAGCCTTGGTCAGGCGCTCAGATTAATTTTCCAACGGTTTCCACCCGGGAGGTGGAAAAGAGATCTGCCAGAAACCCGGAGCCGAAGCGGAGAACGCTACGGGGATGAGGTAGCCCTGCTGATTTTCAGCGGCGGTTCGCGTCACTCGGCAACTTTGCCTCTTCGAAGTTCGGTCATTCACCAGCTCGAATTTTGTGTCTACCGCGAAATTCTTCGTGCAAATGAGCATGGCGCCTTGGTCATTTACAGATGCGGTTTTGGCTTTCACGGTCACCTTGGAACCGCCTACCTCTAACTCTAGCGTGACCGGGACCTGAATAATCACGCGCTGGCTCCGGCGCCGTTCTTCCGCCGGTTGAACCTGCGGTCCCACATCCACCTGCGCAGCTGGCTTGTTCACAGTTCTAGTCGCCGGAAGAACTTGTTTGATCATAACTCCAGCCCCCAAAAATTCATGTTCGGACGAATCAATTCAATTCCCAATTCCCAACCATCCGGCCGCTCCAGTCCTTTCCAGACAATGACCGCCGAATTCGCCTCATTCGTCGCAAGATTTACGATTTTTAAAGACTGCTCGAGTTCGAGACTCTCTCGAAGGACGACCAGACATCCATAGGGGCCCACTACGCGCGTGAATGCCTCTTCGCGGTTCGCCGGCACTGCGTCATTTTTGTGCCACTCAATGGAAATCGGAACCCGCGAATTCAAGCGGATCCCTCGGCGTTTTCGTTTCACTTTTGGTGTCGATGCTGTTGCCGGCTGCGGGTGCACGCCTTTTGCCCCCAATCCCGAGGATGTTGCGCGATTCTGTTGTTCTGAAGATGGCTCAATCGTAGGAAGCGGGGACGAATCGGGCAATGGTACGCAGGGACAGCCGGAAAAATACTGCGCTCGGGACCAGAGTATCTTCCTGGTTAACGGACCAATGTTCGCAATATAACGATGTTTCCCAATATTAAGTTTAGTTCAAGAAGTCTCGGAGCTCGCGCCGAAACATGAAAACGAGACTGATTGGGCTTTATTCTGAGGCGTGGCGTCAATTACCGGCACGGGAGTCCATATCCGGCGGACTCCCGCGACCAAACTTCACACCGTCGACTTTGGACTTCCGCTAAGACTCGCTTACCAGTTGCTTCATGGCCCAATCGGGAAAGACCGGTGCGCGACGGTCGCGCGGCCCACCGGCATTCGAAGCCTGGGCGTGTCCCGTGCCTTCCACCATCTCCCGCTTGGAGTTCACTGCAGCCTGATAGAGCTTCAGCGCGCCCGCCGGATCCATGATGCGGTCGTCTTTGCTGTACCCGATCAGCATGGGGCAGCGAATTTTGTCGGCCCGGCCTTCGAGCGTGTATTCGCGCAACATCTTCCTCGCGTCCGCAAGATCGCGCGCGCCGATAATCCAACGCACCCGTTCCTGGATCGATGGCAAATAGTCGAAAAGGTCCTTCCCCAGGTCATAGGAGCCGCTGCTCATGAACGCCGCTGTGACCCGTGGCTCATTGCTGGCCGCGCGGGGCACGCCGTAGCCGCCCATGCTGATGCCGGTCAGCCCAATCTTCTTCGTATCCACATCGGTGCGCGTCTCGAGGTGATCAATCATCGCCTTGATCACGCGATCCGTATCGGGAGGCAGGTGCAGATCTTTTAGCCGCAATGCCCCTCCCTGACCGGGGAAGTCCACGGCCATGAAAGCCATGCCTCGAGCCAGATATGCGCCCGCCATTCCCATGATTGTCGCTTCGGCCATGGTATCGGCGCCCTGGAACGCGATCACCACGGGGTACTTCTTGGCCTGCTGGGCTCCAGCTCCGCCGGGTTTGCGGAAGTAGCCGTCCAGCATCTGGTTTTCCCATTTCACCTGAATGCGCTCGAAGGGCGCCCGTTGCAGTTCCCAGGCCCGGTCAAACGTTTGCCTTGCTTTTTTGTACGTCGGAAGCATGCGGTTGTCCGTCACAGGCATCGGCCACGACGCAAAACGATAAAATTCCGCAGCTCGCAAGTAGTATCCGTTCGCCGTCACCTTGAGTCCCTTGGACGCGAATTCGTCCCCTTCTTTTTCGTTGCGCTCCGCCACTCGCCTCCACTCCGTCACCCACGAGTCCAGATCATAGGGCTTCATGCGCTGCGCCACTTCGAGTTCGTCGGGGTCGCTCGTATAGATCGTTTGCGTCAGCCGAATCTCTAATTGCCCCCCGCCGGCCAGTCCCTTGCCCGGGTAAAGCTCGCCCTCAGCTCTGCCGCCCACTTCCCCGATCTTTCCGCTCTCCGAACCCGCGTCCTGCGCCAACGCGGGCGTCGCGAACGCCCTGGAGATCGCAGGCAAGCCTGCGGAAACGAGTCCCCATTTCACCAACGCACGTCGACTCAAACTTGAGAGTGAGCTCATGATTTTTCTTGCCTCCCGTTCCTGATTAGTCCCTATGACTGCAAAACCGTAGAGAATCCTGTATTCCCTGATAGGCCATTTTCGCCCTGGTTGTCAAATAATATTACGCCGAACCCGGGCGATTCTTCGAATGTCTATCTGCCTCGGATCAGCGCTCCTCCTAGTTCTAATGTGGAAACGATACCTCACTAAATAATGCCGTTCGTGGGCTAAGTTCGACAAAATCATGGCGCTTTCTGGCGGTAAATTTCTCAGTGTCCAAAGGGGTTTTGTTTCTATGAAGCAGTTTGCGAAACAGTTTCTCTGTCTGCTCTTCTCTGCAACTGTAATCTTATTTGCGCCGCGCGCTCATGCCCAAGGAGTCGGCACTTCGGGCGACATCACTGGAACAGTTGCGGACCCCTCTGGGGCGGCCGTTCCCAAGGCCAAAGTGACGGCTACGGACACAGCCAAAGGACTCAGCCGAACAACCGTCACCGACGAAGGCGGCGAATATCGCCTCAGTGGTCTCGAGCCATCGACCTATAGCGTGTCCGCGGAGTCGCAAGGCTTTCAGTCCGTCGAACGGCAAGGCGTCGTTTTGAATGTCGGTCAAGTCGCTCTCGTGGATTTCCGTCTGGCGATCTCTCAGGTCACGCAACGCGTCGAAGTGACCACGGAGGTCCCGGTTGTCGAGACCGAGCGCAGTCATTTGGCAGACACAGTTACTGACGATTACATCAAGGATCTGCCCATCGACCGCCGAGACTATCTCACCTTCACTTTGCTCATGCCTGGCGTCTCCAATGCAACGCGCCTCGCCGGCGATCAAGACTTTCGAGTCAAGCAAACGCCGCAGAGCGGCCTCTCGTTTTACGGCAGCAACGGCCGTGGCAACACGGTCACTGTGGATGGCGGCGAAGCCAACGATGACGCCGGAGGCGTTCGCCTCACGATAAGCCAGGATGCTGTGCAGGAGTTCCAGATCAATCGCAGCAACTATTCGGCCGATCTCGGAGGCGCCAGCGGCGCAGCCATCAACATTGTCACCAAATCCGGATCCAACCAGATGCACGGGAGCCTCTTTGGATTCTTTCGCAACGACGCTCTCGATGCGCGCGATCCGTTTGCTTTCAACGATGCGCTCGCGCCCGGCCAGTCTTTCAATCCGGCCAATCCCGATTCGTTCGGCCAGCCTGTAAAAAACAGCCTAAGCCGCCAACAGTTCGGCGGAAGCTTCGGCATGGCCCTCCAACCCGATAAAACTTTCCTATTTGCGGCATTCGAAGGATTACGGCAGAATGCACAGAACGCCGTCCCTCTGCTCACGAATACAGCGATTTTCCGCCCTGACAATGGCCTCGTTACGCCGAATAACCAAGAGTCCATCATCAACGGACTCGCCGCGGAGGGCGGAGCCGGCGTGCCCTGCCTGACGGGTCGGCCCAATCTTCCCGCCGCGGTTTGCGCGGCAACGCTTCAAAGCCTCCTCACGCTCAGCTCGGCTTCCCCGAATCCTCTCGACCCTTTTATCATCGGCGATCTCGAAAACAACGGCGGCCTTTCCCCTTACACGACCCGCGAATATCTGGCCTCCGGCCGTCTCGATCACAAGTTCAGCGACAATAACCAGGCGTATCTTCGTTACGGCTACGGCCATGACCGCGAAGAAAATCCCGACGTGCAGTCGTTGACCGGATTCTCCCGGGGCAGCGCCATCCATACATTCGACAGCACGCTCCAGGGCGGCTGGCTCCACATCTTCAATGCTCGCCTGCAAAACGAAGCGCGCCTGCAGTGGAATTACAACGACTTCAACGTCATTCCTAACGAACCCGGGCAGGTTGGCCTCGATATCTCCGGCTTCGCAAACCTGGGCACGAATATCTTCCTGCCTAGCGACACGATCTTGCGCCGCTACGAATTGGCCGACAACGTCACTTGGATTCGCGGCCGGCACAGCATGAAAATGGGCGTCTACGAACTGATTCGCGGCGATCATAGTGACTCGCACACTTATATGCCCGGCCGCTTCGTTTTTGGCGACCTGCCCGGCGGCATCGTTAGTCCGTGCCTGCAAGTCCCAGCTGCATGCAACCTTCCCGCAACAACGTCCCCCGCGGTTATCAACGGCCTGCAGTCGGCTTCATTGGGCTTACCGCAGTTCTATCAGCAGGGCTTTGGCTCACCGACCTACAATCTCACGCGTCCCTACACTGCTGTATATTGGCAAGACACTTGGCGAATTCTGCCCAACCTCACGCTGAACTACGGCCTCCGCTACGAACTCGATTCGCAGCCCAGCGCCATGAGTACGGATAAGGACAATTTTGCCCCGCGCCTTTCTATCGCCTGGGATCCCGCGAACGACCAAAAGACCGTGATCCGAGCGGGTGTGGGGATCTTCTACTCTCCGATTTACGCCCAGATTCCCGATGTCGTACAAACCCTAGGCAATATCAATAACGCGCGGCAGATTGCTCTTCTTTTGGTTCCCCTTACCGGTACAGCCGCAAATCCTGCCATCAACTCTGGAGCTATTTTCAAAACGCTCGCCGCGGAGCCCGTGAATCCCGCAAATCCGAATTCGCCCACTTACATCACCTGCACCACGCCGCCGCCGGGCCAGGCCGCTTGCATCGGCCCCGCGCAGCTTGCGCAGTTCGGACTGAACGTAACCAATTCGGGCCCGTTTCCGGGCACAGTGCCGTTTCCTGTCATCTTCGGCGCGCAGCCCGGTTACCAGAATCCGTACGCGCTGCAAGCCGAAGTTGGAGTTGAGCGCCAGCTTTCGAATAATCTTTCCGTCTCGGCAAGTTATGTCTACATCCACACAATGCGCCTGCCCGTTGCCCTCGACTCCAATCTCTTGCCTGCGCCGCTGGCCACGACGACCCTCGCTAATGGTCAAAGCGCTTCGTTTCAAAACTGGAACGACCCGCGCTGTTTTGCGGTTCCGTCGCCTTGTTTCGTCAATCCGCTCACCCTCCAAAACAATGTTTATTCTTCGGCTGCTTATGCCCTCTATCAGGGAGTCTCCTTCGAAGTGAAGCAGCGCCTCAACCGTCACTTTATGGCCATGGCCAATTACACCTACAGCAAGGCTTGGGATACCACCACCGACTTCAATAGTGACTACGCTCCGCAGGACGAAACCAATCTCGGCGCCGAGCGCGCTCTCTCCGATTTCGACGAAAGAAACAAGTTCATTGCAACCGCTGTATTCCAAAGCCCCTGGAATAATCGCGTATTGAAGGGATTCGAACTGGCGCCTATCTTCAGTTATCACAGCGGCCATCCCTTCAATCTCTTGGCTGGCACGGACGTCAACGGCGATCGCCACTACACCAACGATCGCCCGATCGGCGCGGGCCGTAACACGGGACTTGGCCCTGATTATTTCTCTTTCGATATGCGCCTCTCACGCACGTTTGCTCTGCATGAGAAAGCACATCTGCAACTCTTGGCAGAAGCTTTCAACATCACCAATCGCACGAATTACGCCAGCGTGAACAATGTTGTCGGCCCCAATTTCGGTTTGTTACCCGGATTCACAACTTTCAATGTGAATGGGAGTGCCGCCCTTTCACCCAGTCAGCCCTTGGGTTTCACGTCCGCACTTCCTAAGCGCCAAATCCAGCTTGGTTTCCGTCTGGATTTCTAAATGACTGAAAGGGCTAGGGAATTTGCCCGCTTTTCGCCTACGGGCTCAGGCCTTTAGGGGCTTATAGACCTCGGGACATCCCAGTAAGCACCAGACAATATAGGGTCACTCACTGATAGCGATCCGTAGTCGAAAGACCCTACACTGCTTCCGATTTTAGGGGGGAATATGCGACCGGTTCAAATCCTGTTAGCTGATGATCACGAAGTTGTGCGCAAGGGTCTTCGCGCCTTGTTGGAGGCGCAGCCCGGCTGGAAAGTGATCGCCGAAGCCATGGATGGGCGTGAGGCGGTAGAGAAAGCCAGGGACATGCACCCAGATGTGGCCATTGTGGATATAGGTATGCCTTGCCTCAACGGCCTGGAAGCCACGCGCCAAATCGTGAAAAAAGCGCCTCGCACGCGCGTCTTGGTATTGACCATGCACGATACCAACCCGTTGATTCAGCAAGTCGTCAAAGCAGGCGCTCGCGGCTATGTGCTCAAGTCGGATGTGGCCAGCGACTTGGTTTCCGCCGTCGACGCTCTCTGCCGCGATCAAACGTTCTTCACCTCCAAAGTTTCCCAGATCATTCTCGATCGTTACGTCGGGAAACCGGAGGATGCCGAGAATGTGCCCGACGCGGATTCGCCGTTAACCCCCCGCGAGCGTGAAGTCGTGCAACTTCTCGCCGAAGGAAAGAGCAGCAAGGAAGTCGCCTCAGTCTTGGGTATCAGCGTCAAGACCGCTGAAACCCATCGTATCAACCTGATGAGAAAACTCGATTGCCACTCCGTAGCCGAGGTGGTCAGGTACGCGGTGCGCAACTTGATTGCGGAAGCTTGAGGACGAATCGTTTCTGCGCAGCACACTGGCAATTCAACGATTGTGAAGCTGGGTTAGAAAACACGCGGAGCGCGCCTACATCAGGTTTGCGCCCGCGTATTTTTTCTGAAGAGGCTAAGTGGCCGTAAAGATACTCATCGCGGACGATCACGAAATTGTGCGAGAGGGAATCCGCCGTGTCCTGGAGGCCAGACCCGAATGGCAGATCTGCCGTGAAGCGTCCAATGGGCAAGAGGCCGTTCGGATGGCGCGGGAACTCGCGCCAGACGTCATCATCATGGACGTCACGATGCCCGTTATGAGCGGTTTCGAGGCCGCCGAGGAGATCTCGCGCTTTCCTGTAAGCTCCCGCGTGCTTTTCTTTACTATGCACGATTCCGGCAGTATGGCCGGAACCGCCCGCCGGTCTGGGGCTCAGGGTTATGTGGTGAAAAGCCGGGCCGCACAGGATTTAATTCAAGCCCTCGAGCGGCTTCTGCACGGTGGAACTTTCTTTGATTCTTCGACATATACCAACTAAGCCTTTTTGAAACAGCGCGATACGCTAACGCCCCATTCAAAGTAGCTGCCGAAGAACATCACACTCTCTCATAAGGCGAATCCACCAGGCGAATCCATTGCTACCGGTATTTCGGTCAGATTCACTCTGCGATAGCCTCGTTCCTGTCGTACACAATGGCCTTATACAGACAAGGGGACTTATGCCAAAGCGCGTTCGCGTTGCAATCCTAATGGCTGCGATGGTTATCTTTGCGGTAGCGATGTTGAATCTCGTTCGTTCCAAGGTAGAAGCGAGCGGACGTGCGTTGAAGACTGCGGCCGTGCAGTACTCTACGGTTAAAAGAATCTATACGGCGCCTGCTGAGCTGATTCGTGCTACCGCCGTCCAGCAGGACAAGCGTTAACTCCCACCTGCAACGGACTCAAGGTCTCGTTTTCGTTTCGTCTTACTGGTGCGCTTGGACGAATGCGGGTGTCATTGACCCGGCTTGAGACTCGCGGTTCATTTCCCGCCCATTCCAACGGTAAGCCACGTCGACGGCGTTGCTGTCACAATACGGACAGCGTCCGTGTCTACTCAGAGTCTCTACCATCCGCAGGCAATTCGCACAGAACCACTCATAGTCGCTCATGCGTTCCATTTTACTGCCCCCTTTTTATTCACCCATACCCCACGTCGGTACATCAGTCGATTCGACGCGACGGTTGCCCGTTAGGGTGCATCGGAGAGACCTGAGCTCACAATCGGGCGAAACCTTAGCCAGGCAATTAGTTCGGTAACGAATCACCTGTATGCGAACCTGGACGAATCGAAAACCCGGTTGTGTGGCACAGTCACGCCAAACTGGATCCGACTGAAACTAGCCGTAGGCTGTGCGGTTCGGAGTAACTCGAGCTAGAAAAAGCCCCGCCGGTTCAGGGTGCCGGCGGGGCCGGTTCGCCAACTACCTTCCCCTGAACTTGATCTATTGATGCGCATCCTGCCAGCGAGGGGCAGTTTCTGCTCTCAGTACTAGTTGACCTGCTGCGGTAAAATAGATTCATCTATTCGCGACCTTTGTATTGGTGCCCCTGGGGAGTTAGTGTTCATCCGACACGCGGAGAGACACCGGTGTGAAATGTGAATGCCCGATGCCGTCAACAGACGATACGGAGCGTCAGGAACCGTCACGGCTTGGATTCATGGCTCGAAAAGGATGCGCGTTGCTGGTTGGTTAGGGCTAAACTCTTTGAATTCTGCAGATACAAAAAGCGCGTAGTTAAGTGCCCTGAAATCTGCAGTTACAATTTTTAAGGACTTGATCCGGGGTTATATACTTCACGCCAGAAGGTGTGTATAATCCCTGGCCATGGCCGAGAGGGCGCTCCCGAAGTTTGTCCGTGATGCCGTCATTGCGATCCTGGGCGGCATCGTGATTGAGCCCACTCTAAAGCGGATTGAAATTGATGTTAGTCCGCACCTAGCGCAGATATGGTTCGGAATCCTCGCATTTCTAACGCTGGATGCGCTCTGGCGCAATAACCAGATACGGAATTGGGCGGCAAGGATCACAAAAAATCTAACACCGATAGGACTTACGATGTCATATCTCATCATTGCGGCGATAGGAGCTGGGTCATTTTGCCTCTACTGGTGGGCGGTGACTTCGATATTTAAGCAACCGACAATTGTTGTTCAAGAGCCGTCTGAACCGCTGCCGACATCGGCAGTACTACAACCCAATCCTGCGCCACCCACACCCAGACCGAAACCTCAGCCTCAGCCACCTCCGACCATAATCCAGACCGGTCCAATATTTGGAAATCTCCGAGATAGGGCAATAGGACTTTCACAAGAAATTATGGCAAACCTCTACATACATGGTTGGAGAGAGGATGATCCACAGCATCCAAAATCGGGAATCATTGCACAGCATATCCCGACTACAAGCGAGGGGATGATCCAGTGGTCTCAAAGTCGTTCTGATTACTTTCGCGACAGGTTTTTTGAGAGGGTGCGTGATATTAGAGATGAATTTGCGCAGTTGCATCTCCGCGATAGGCAGTTGGACGACTTCTTTATGGAGCAAGGAATGATTGAGCAAGCAAACCAGCGGTTGGCAGCAATCCAGCCGCAAAGGAAAATCGACACTCCGATTTTGCCGCAGGGGATTGAAGAAATAGCTCAACGGTTAGTAGTTTTAGCTAACCAGCTCCCCTAGCCTCATGCTGCGGGCTCGGCTTGTTGTGCGGTTAGCTCTTTGTATTCAAGGTTTGGAGATGCAATTAACTTGAGGATCGTATCGCGGAAAAGATATGGGTTCTTGCGGTTGTTGAATCGGAAGCACATTTCGTCTAAGTAGGCTGGGAGATGCTTCGCGCTGACTTTATGCCACGTGCCAACGATGCCACGTTTCAGAAGCGAGAACGCCGATTCGACAGTATTGGTGTGAACGTCGCCGTGCGCGTACTCGCGGGTGTGATTAATTGTGCGGTGCTTTTCCGTCTGAATCTTATTCAAGGCCCACGGATAGATGCTCGATTCGTCCGTCATAATCACTTCTACGTGTCCGCCGATGTTGGCATTGATGATCTCGCGGACCGTATTGGAGCGGGCATCCTCGGCATGAATCAGCCGCAGATCGCCGTTGCGCTGCCGGATGCCGATAACCACTTTCTTCTCGCTCTTTGGACGCCATCGGCGCTTCTTACCGCCCACGTAGGTTTCGTCAATCTCTACGGTGCCACCGAGCTTCTTAGGCTCTGCTTCATGCATGGCTTTACGGATGCGATGGCAGAGATACCATGCAGTCTTGTAGGTCTTGATCCCGAGCGAACGCTGCATCTGGCAGGCGGACATACCCTTCTTGGCTTCACAGAGAAGGAATGTCGCCAAAAACCACGTTACCAGCGGCAGGTGCGTATCGTGGAAGATCGTATCTACGGTAACGCTAAATTGGTATCCGCATGAACTGCAAAGGAACTGATCGCGCTTCACTAGCCGATAGACTTTCTCCAACTTGCAGCTTGGGCAGGTCACGCCATTCGGCCAGCGTAGAGCCTCTAGGTAGGCACGGCACCGGCCTTCATCAGAGAAGTCTTTTATCAGCTCAACAAGGTTCATATTCTTATCGTTCATAGGGACACTCCCATGCCAAAGAAACCGAAGCACCCGAAAGACATGACAACAGACGAAGCCATGCGGCACCTGTTCAAACGTAAGGGCCACAGCATCATCAAGAAGCACGTCGCTGATTTGGAGAAGAAGGGCACGAAGAAAGGGTAACCTAAATGTTAGGTGGCGTCAAGTATATAATCCCGCTTGATCTCTTTTAGAATCTGCACTTACGAAAAAATCGTGAGGGCGGGGCACTCCACCGGCACGTAGCACCTTGATCCGGAATGTTCTTAATTAAGAGAACGGCGGCCATGCAGCGAAGCATCATTCACGAGTTAGACAAGCTGGTCGGAAAGTCCGGCGTGCTTTCGAGCGCCGAAGACCTGCTGCTCTACGAATACGACGGCTCGGTTGAAGAAGCGCATCCCGATGTCATTGTTTTTCCGCGTGGCAAACAAGATGTGGTCGAAATCGTCAAGCTGGCGAATCGCTACGATGTTTCGATCGTAGGACGCGGCGCAGGCACTGGTCTCTCCGGCGGAGCACTGGCCAGGCAAGGTGGAATTGTTTTGGCGTTCTCCCGCATGAACCATATCTTGGAGATCGACGCGGAAAATCAGCGCGCCGTAGTCGAACCGGGAGTTGTAAATCTCGACCTTTCGCGCGCAGCGGAGAAATATGGTTTGTATTTCGCGCCCGATCCTTCCAGCCAGAAATCCTGCACCATTGGTGGCAATGTCTCGGAGAATTCCGGAGGGCCGCACACCCTGGCTTACGGCGTAACCTCCAACCACGTGACCGGCCTGGAGTTGGTCCTGCCCGACGGCGAAGTTGTGCAGGTTGGCGGGCGAACCATGGAAACGCCGGGCTATGATTTGACCGGCCTTGTTATCGGCTCCGAAGGAACCTTCGCATTGGTGACGGAAATTACCGTCAGGCTTCTGCGACTCTCCGAAGACGTGCGCACGCTCCTGGCTATCTACGACTCGCTCGAAGACGCCACCGATAGCGTCGTGGACATCACTGCTCACGGAATTATTCCCGCGGCGTGCGAGATGCTCGATGGCTGGACGCTCCGCGCCGTCGAAGCTTACGTTCACGCAGGTTTTCCGCTCGATAGCGCAGCGGTTCTGCTCATAGAAGTGGAAGGGGTGCGCGAATCCGTCGAGGCCCAAGCGGCGGAAATCATCGAGGTCTGTGGGCGTCACCATGCGCGCGAAGTCCGCCGCGCCCGCGACGCTCGTGAGCGCGCCCTCCTTTGGAAGGGCCGGAAAGAAGCCTTCGGCGCCGTCGGGCGCGTTTCGCCCTCCTATTACGTGCTCGATGGCGTCATTCCGCGCACCAAACTCACGCCGACGCTGCTCCGCATTGAAGAAATTGCCAAACGTTACAGCCTCGTCATCGGAAATATTTTTCACGCCGGAGACGGCAACCTGCATCCGCTGATTCTTTTCGATCACCGCGATCCCGATCAGTTCCGTCGCGCTCGAGCCGCCGGCGCGGACATTATGCAGCTTTGTGTGGAGATGGGCGGTACGCTTACTGGCGAACATGGCGTGGGCATGGAAAAAAATGAGCTCATGCCCCTCATGTTCAATGACGCTGATCTGGATTTAATGCGCAAAGTACGCGCGGCATTCAATCCCATGGGACGGCTCAATCCCGGTAAGGTCTTGCCAATCGGCAAAGGCTGTGGAGAAACGCGGCTGCAACCGTTTCCCGTCTCGGCCGGTGGAAACGCATGAGCCAGGTTGCCGTATCGCTCGGCTCGCGGCTTGGCGACTTAGTCGGCGCCGGCCACGTCGTCGCTGATCCGACTGCACTGGCTGCGTACGAAGTGGACGGTCGGCGCCCTTCTGCCGCTCTCCTGCCCGGTTCCGCAGCTGAGATCGCTGAAATCCTGCGCTTCGCTTCCGCCGAACATCTCGCCATCATTCTGGTTGGCGGCAAAACCCATTTGCACATCGGCATGCCACCGCAGCGATATGATCTCGCGCTCGATTTATCGCGTCTGAACCGCATCCTCGCCTACGAGCCGCGCGATCTTACCCTCGGCGTCGAGCCGGGCATGGCCTGCGCCGATCTCGATCGCAGTCTCCGCGAAAAGGGGCAATTTCTGCCGCTCTCACCTCCCTTCCCTGAGCGCGCCACGCTCGGCGGAATTGTCGTCGCCGGATCAGACTCGCCATTACGCTATGCCTTTGGGACAGCCAGGGATTTTTTGCTCGGCGTCGAATTCGTCACCGGCGAGGGCATCGTTTCCAAGAGCGGCGGGCGCGTGGTGAAAAATGTCACCGGCTATGACCTGCATAAACTGCTGGTCGGCTCGCTCGGAACCCTGGCCGTCATTACACGATTGAACTTGCGAACATTCCCATTGCCTCCAGCCCAAAGGATGTTCGTAGCAGCCTTCGCCGATTCCTCGAGCGCTTTCGCTTTTTGCCGCACCATCTCAAAGTCGCCGCTGCAGCCGAGAATAGTGGACGTCTTTGATAGCGGCGCGGCTGCTCTGTTTGCTGTTCGCGGCGCCGGCTTCTTGCGTCGAGATTCATGGTTCGTAGTCGTCGAGGCGGCCGGGCACGAAGCAGTTCTGGAACGCCATGCACGCGATCTTGCGGCGATGTCACGGGAAACACATGCTGTCGAATTCATCGCTCTCGAAGATGCCCAGCGAGAACAGCTCTTTGGTTGTCTCTGCGAATTTTCGCCCATCGCATTCAGCACGACTTCGGCCGCGACGTTTTTCCGAATCGCTGCTCTCACCTCGGCCATGCCCACGCTGCTCCCGAAGATACAAACGCTCGCCGAGCGCCATGCACTCGATTGCGCCATTCTGGTTCGCGCCCTGGGGGTCGTTTATGTCGCGCTGTTGCCGCCAGCCAGCCCTAAGTCATACCCGGCGTTACTAGGCTGCTCACGCGAGTTGCTGGACCTCTGCGTCGCCTCCGGTGCAATCCCGATGATTGAGCGCTGTCCTCTTGAACTGAAAAACATGCTCAGCATTTGGCCGCCCGCAGGAACCGAGCTCGAAATCGCCAAGCGCCTGAAGGGCGTCTTCGATCCGCAGAACATTCTCTCACCGGGCCGTTTTCGAGGAGGCATCTGATCCAATGTCGCAGATGCCGCCAAACACAGTGCAGCTTGAGCACGCCGCTTCCCTGCCTCGCGAAAGCGGCTTCCACGGTCCCGATCGTCCCAAAGACGTCGACTACCTGCATTGCATTCACTGCGGCTTGTGCCTCAACCACTGCCCCACGTATCGACTGTGGGGTTTGGAAGCGGATTCGCCGCGCGGGCGCATTCGTCAGATGGTGTTGGTCGATGAAGGGCGGCTGGAGTTGGGCGAGTCTTTTGTCCGGCATATCGACCAATGCCTCGACTGCCGCGCCTGCGAAACGGCCTGCCCGGCGGGCGTGGAGTACGGCAAACTGGTGGAAGGTGCGCGCGCACAGATCGAGCAGAATTATCGCCGTCCATTTTTCTCGCGGATGGCCCGCAGCCTCGTGTTTCGCCATTTACTTCCCTACCCGCAAAGAATCGCTGCCGTGGCCCGCGTTGCGCGTTTCTACCAGCAGTCTGGCCTGCGAACTGTGGCGCGCCAATCGGGTCTGCTGCGCCTGTTCGGGATGGCCGACCGCGACAAATTGATGCCTGCGATCGAAAAGGAATTCTTTTTCTCCCGGCTGGGACAGACCTTCCCTGCTCAGGGAAAGCGCCGCGCCCGTGTGGCTCTCTTTGCCGGATGCATTTCGCAGGTGAGCTTTGCCGCTTTACACGAGGCCACGATTCGCGTCCTCACGGCAAACGGCTGCGAGGTTGTGGTGCCCGAAGGGCAGCTATGCTGCGGAGCTCTCGCAGCGCATGCCGGCGTCCGCGATATCGCTCGGCAGCTTGCGCGCACAAATCTGGATGTTTTTTTGGGCGAGGATTTCGACGCCGTGATTACGAACGCCGCCGGCTGCGGTTCGACGCTAAAAGAATACGATCAGCTATTTTCAGCCGACGATCCCGCGCAACAAAAAGCCCACGAATTTCGCGGGAAAATGCGCGACGTTACCGAATTTCTCGACGGGTTGGGAATGAACGCGCCTTTGCGCGAGCTACGCATGCGCGTGACCTACCAGGACTCCTGCCATTTGGCGCACGGTCAGAAAATCCGCGAAGCCCCGCGGCGGCTGATCAGAGCGGTTCCAGGCGTTGAACTCACGGAGATGCGGCTTTCGGATAACTGCTGTGGCTCAGCGGGAGTTTACAACGTTACGGAAACGCAAACGTCGTTGGAATTGCTGAGTGAGAAAATGCAGTGCGCCGCAGAGACGGGCGCCCAAGTCATCGTGACGGCAAATCCGGGCTGCCTGCTGCAGATGCGCGCCGGAAGTGAAATTCACAAGACGGGACAGAAGGTGCTTCACGTGGTGGAGTTGCTCGATCGAGCGCTCGACGGCGTTTCGGCATCCGCTACTTCTCGCCGATGAGTGCCTACTGCCGCGGCATGAACATCCGGGCGGCGACTCGCGTCACGAGGCGCCGGGGAGCCAACCGCTGCGCTTCGACGCTGAGCCAGTTGCGCGCTCCCGAAATGACGCGGGGCTTGCCGGCCGCAAGTGCCTCAAGGCCTACGCGGGCGACCTTATCGTTCGATTCCTGAGGGCCGACCAGGCGCGGCTGCCCAGCGACTTCATTGAACTCGCTGGCCGTAGAGCCCGGGCACAGCGCGCAGACGTGCACGCCGTATCGGCGCACTTCCTCGGCTATCCCCTCGGCAAACAGCAGATCGAACCCTTTGGTGGCAGCATAAGTACTAATGTATGGAACGGGTTGGAAGGCGGCCGTCGAGGCCACAATCAGGACGTATCCCGAGCGCCGGTCGATCATTGAGGGAAGAAACAGGTGAGTCAAATGCACGACCGCAGCGACGTTCACTTGCACCATGTCGAGCAGCCGCTGCGCTTCCACCTTGTGAAACTCGCCGTAGGCGCCGAAACCGGCATTGTTAATGAGCAGTTCGATGGGTAAGCGCTTCTGCTCGACAAAGCGGAAGATCTCCCCCGGGGCTTGAGGCCGTGCGAGATCCGCGGCAAAGACTTGTGTTTCAACCTTGTAGCGGGTCGTGACATCGTCGGCGAGCTGTTTCAACCGGTCGGCACGTCGGGCGGTCAGAACCAGATTGGCGCCTTTAGCAGCCAACTGTTCAGCTAGCGCCCAGCCGATGCCCGAACTGGCACCGGTAACCAAAGCCCATTTGCCTCTCCAGTGCTCCATAGAGCCTCCTGCAAATGAGCATACTCCAGCTAAGGTGGGAAATGGACAGCCCGATTAGGCCTTTGAAATCCAGGATGGCATTACAGTTTGACGTAGGCGTTCGCCTTGTGATTTCAGGCGATCAAGGAGGCGCCGGGCCCACACGAATTCAGCCGCGAGCATGGCCAAGCCTCCCAAAATGACTAACCAGCCCGGCCCCGGCGTAACGAGCATAATGACCCCGACAAACAGGAGGGTAAAACCACCAAATATCTTGAAGAACCGCCTAACCTGCTGCACCGTCTCGAAAGACACCGCAACCTCCCCGTACTCCCCAACCCCGATACCACATCCCTCAAACTACTTAGATTGAGAGAATCGCTTGCGGGTTTCACCCCAGCATAAAACTACAGCAATTTTAATTCCCATCTGGGGTTTAACCACGCTATTCACGAGAAACATTACCTTCTGATGAAAATCAAGAAGATGTCGAACGATTACTTACCATTGCTTGGAGTCGATTCAAAAGCGTTCGGCCGAAAACTGCAGCTACACCCCGCATAACTGCCGCAATATATCCGTCCTAGTACGACGTTTATGCCAAACGACATTAATTCGAGCTTAAAATCAGCACTTCAGGCAGGGATGTTCGGGTTTGGCCTTGTAGGTTCCGGTATCAGGATTTCCGGCACATGCTAGCCCGCTGCCACGATCGCCGGGGAAGCTTCGGCCTTCGCGGCCGCGGCGACCGCCCCCACTATTACCAGTGCTGGCGTGGGAGGCACCGGGACATCGGCTAGAGACGCCAAGTCGCTGCGATAAATCGATTCCCCTGGGGACGAGGCTTGCGAGACGATGAGGCACGGAGCTTCGTCCGAGATTCCCGCGCCGCGCAAGGCACGAACCAGGCGCTGGTAATCGCGCCCTGGCATATAAATCACCAGCGTAGCGCCATTGGGCGGGACGGACTTCAAGTCGCGCTCAAACTCTCCTTCACGGCGATGGGCGCTTAGAAATATGAGTTGCGAAGCGACTCGCCGGTCGGTGAGAGCAATCTGGGCCCTCGCAGCGGCCGCTGAGGCCGCCGTCACGCCGGGGACGACTTCAAAATCCACGCCGGCATCACGCAAAGCGGAGATTTCCTCACCCGCACGGCCGAAAATCAACGGATCGCCTCCCTGCAGGCGCACCACAGTTTTTGCAGTCGAGGCGTAGCCGATCAGAAGGGCGTGAATTTCTTCCTGGGTGATCGATTTTGCGCCGCAACGTTTGCCGACATCGCACAAAACGGCACCGGCTGGTGCGATGCTCAGGACCTCCGAAGAGACCAGCGCGTCGTGCAGAACCACGTCCGCCGAACGCAAAACGTTCCAGGCTTTTCGCGTCAATAAGTCTGGATCGCCGGGTCCGGCGCCCACGAAATAGACTTTGCCTCCGCTCTCACCTGAATTCTGACTGACCTTGAAGTCGGCAAAGGCACGCTCGCTCGAGAGTTCCTTCAGAATCGAGCGCCGGTTTTCGGATGAAATGTTCGGCCGGAATAGCTCTCGGCGCTGCCGGCCGATCTGTTCGACCCAAGGTCCATACTCGGGCGCAATTTGCTCTTCGAGCTCTTGGCGCAATCGCTGCGCCAAGAGAGGAGAATGCCCGGCAGTGGAAATCGCAACTTGCAATGGGCCGCGGCGAACAACGGCGGGATAATAGAAATCGCAGCGGTCCGGCTCGTCCACCATATTGCACAAAATGCCCGCCCCTTGGCAGAGCCGAAAGATCTCCTCGTGCAATTCCGGAGAATTTGTCGCGCCCACGACCAAGAAAACGCCTTCAAGATCGGACGGCAGAAACGGGCGCGCATCCCATACAATTTGGCCCGAGCCGGCAGCTTGGCGAATACCCGGAGTAGCCTCCGGCGCGACCACACGAACGGAGGCACCGCACCGAACGAGGCTCTGGATTTTGGCTTCGGCTACCGCCCCGCCGCCGACGACAAGGCACTGGCGTCCTGCCAACTTCAGAAACAAGGGAAATAGCTCATCCATTTGGTTGCTCATCTTGTTCTCAGCTTGCTTCAGCTTCTCAATGCAATTTGCTTTCAACTCTCATCCGATTGCCGTGCGTTCAGAATGCGTCCAAAAATAAAAAGCCACCGACCATGTCTTTCTGGCGGTGGGCTCTGCTCGTCCGATTTGCAGAATGTTAAACGAGCAACCTCCGGGCGCCAGAAGGCACATAACAACAGGCGCAACGCAGAAGCCCGCGGGCCTTCCGGCAGTAGATCAACATACTTTCATTCTAGGTTCGGGCCACGAGTCAAGTCAACGCATCCGGGGCACGGGGCACGGGCCCCGGGTCATCGTGAATGCGTGGCGGTAAATGGCCGAACTTCGCCGCGGATGGCCGGGAAATTGTGGCATTGTGCCATTTACCACAGCAGTTATACTTCCGAAATCTGCCACGGGGCGCCGGGGGGACGGAGATCACAACGATGCATGCCTTCATTGGGACCCTGGGGTTTGCGCTCCTTGTGATCATTCTTTGGGACGCTTTTGAGAGCGTCATTCTGCCGCGCCATGTGCGGCGCGATTTCCGCTTCGCGCGTTTTTTCTTTCGCACCGCGTGGGCGATATGGTCGAGAACTGCGGAGCACATTCGCTCCGGGAAACGGCGCGAAGCGTACCTCAGCTACTTTGGCCCGCTCTCTCTGCTCCAGTTAATCGCCTGTTGGGCTCTGGTGCTCGTGCTGGCGTTTGCGATGCTGCAGTGGGCGGCCGGATCGGCGCTAAATTCAACCGGGAACTCGACCGGATTCAGTTCCGATCTGTATTTCAGCGGGACCACCTTTTTCACGCTGGGGCTGGGCGACATCACGCCCAGAAGCGCGGCAGCGCGTGTTCTCTCGGTAATTGAAGCAGGTACAGGCTTCGGTTTTCTCGCGCTTATCATTGCCTATTTGCCCACACTATACGGCGCCTTTTCGCAACGCGAAGTGAATATCTCTCTGCTCGATGCACGCGCCGGGTCGCCTCCCACAGCTTCCGAGTTGCTGCGCCGCCACAGCACGGAACGAATCTACGATGGTCTCTCCCATTACCTTCGCGACTGGGAAACGTGGTCCGCGCAATTGATGGAAACACACCTCACCTACCCCTTTTTGTGCTTCTTCAGATCGCAGCACGACAATCAATCGTGGGTCGCCGCGTACACGGCTATTCTCGATACGTGTGCCCTGCTGATCTCCTACGGCGAGGGTGAGGTGAAATGGCAGGCGCAGCTCACTTTTGCAATTTGCCGCCACGCCGTAGCGGACCTGGCACAGATCTTGTACATCGATTCCCGAATGCCCCAGTCTGATCGCCTGCCGGCCCAAGACCTGCCAAAAGTGCGGAGTCTGCTAATCGAGTGCGGAGTCCCCGGATGTACAGAAGCGGGCGACGCAAAGCTCAAGGAACTGCGATTGCTTTACGAACCGTACCTCAACGGACTTTCCGAACGGCTACTGATGCCGATTCCCTCGTGGGGAGTAGACGAGCCCGTTCGCGGGAATACGGTATGGGCGCGCATTACGTCAAAAGCAGCGCCCCCACAAAAGCATGAGGAGGTGGAGACGGACCATTTCTAAGGCTTTCGCTATGGACTGGGCCGAGCGGAGTTACAAACAGAGCTTCAAGTGCTAAAGCCCTCGAAACGCATGTGCGGAAAGTCAGAGCTAAAGCTCTGCCCCCCTGCCACGTTCAATCATCACTGATCCCGCGAAACCTTTCATGAACCGATCTTTGAAGCTTCATTTTTCGGGGTCGGTGAGGCAATTCGCAATGCATTTTGAGGCGATCACTTCGACTTCGGCTTTCTTATTAGGGGGAAGTGTGCTGCCCTCTTCGGGGAAAGCGATGAAAGACTGCGGTCCGTCGGCAACATCAAAGGTGCACTCAAAGGCCGCAGAACGCACGGATTTCTCCATGCACGACCGCTTATCCAATGCAGAGTTGAGGCTATCTGGATTTTCACGCAGTTCATCGGCCACCCGCGACGGCACGATAGCTACAGTCATAGGAATTGGTGAATTCATTTTCACACTAAACGGCTCCCCATCCCGCTCCGGCGCGATCCCATCGTAAATCTTCGGCGCTGACGTCAGCTCATACGTCTCTTTGAGCTCACTCATCCATTGATAGCGCGGAGGATTGCAATTCTGCACACAGGCCCAGCGGTAATACTGGATGTGAATGTCGTTGGGGGAGACGAACTCGCGCACTGTGCCGTGGTCGGCGAAAACGGCTCCGAATGCCGAGACAGCGGTATGGGAACTATCTCGCTCATCGCGGAGAACCAGCGTCATCGGGTGGCCCGGCGCAACGTCGCAGATGTACGTGGTTTTCGTCACGTGCTCGCGGACACAACGGAAGGTGACGCGCGGCAGGAGCTCCGGATGCCGCAAGACTTCGCTCCACTCCTCGGCAGGCGCCATCTCAACAGTTATGGGTTCCTGGGCGTCGATATCGACATGAACGTTCCCGGCCTGGTCGGCGGGTTTGAAAAGCCGGCCCGTGTGGTAATCGGCAGGGTCCAAACGGGGGCTTTCATCGCTTGACGGCAACCAGTCAAAGGTCGACTCCTGGGGGCTTCGGGCGCGTGCGACGCCAACGCTCAAGCCGAAAACAAGAGCAAACGCGAGCAAGCCCTTCGCGAGCAAGCCGCTTCTGTCCAGTAGCTTGGAATTCATTGGTCTAAACACTCCCCGCTAAAGTATTAGATTCCCGCAATGCGTAGAAAGCGCGGGACGAGGCGCCTTCAGGTCATTGTACTAGTACCGGCCAGAAAGATAGGGGTCACGGAGGACAGGTGTGCGGTGTGAATTATCGGGAGGCTAAGCGGCCCATGTAGAGGGTTAGGCCGAATAAGCGAAGGCAGCGTCGAGCCTACAAGCGCGACGCTGCTTCGCCGAAATCAAGTTTCATTGTGGGATTTTTCCGGGGCCAAGCACCTTTGGCTGCTGTTTGCACTACGCCCGGGCCCTTGACGGGCTTACCTGCCACCCTGCGGGGCGGCACCGCGACCCCTCGCCACCGGTGCTCCCGCCACCAGGACCGCCGCTCTCCCCAAGCGGGTCATTTGGCATGTTCGGGGCAAGGGGCGGCTGAGGTCCAAGCACCTTGATGAGGGCTTGATATCCGCATTGTTCGTCCGCATTCCCGCCGCCGACGCCAATTGCACCAATCATCTGGTCGTCCACTACGATGGGCAGGCCGCCGGACACAAGATACATATGCAAGTCTTCACGAATGACCCTCGCGTCGAGTGTCCGGAAGCGGTTTGCTGCTGTGTGTGTAGAATCACGCAGATAGAGGGCGGTCTTCGCCTTCAATAAAGCCGTGTCGGTATTAATTGAGTTCTGGCCATCCATGCGGTGTGCATCCACGATTTCGCCATCCGGACTGAGAACAAAAACACTTACCGGGGTGTTGGTCGATTTCGCATAGTCGACGCAGGCGTCCACCAACTTCCTGGCGATATCAGCGGAGATTTGATACCTGGTCAAAGCCTTTTTCGCGCCCTCACCACTGATTACAGCTTTCTCTAACGGGAGGTGCTGGTCGCCCTGAGCCCAAGCGTTGCCGGAAATGAATGCGAGTGCCGCCGAAGCCAGCACAAAGATCAATCCCCTACGATAAAATCGCGCTTCTCTAATCATCTGTTTGTCTCCCTGTCTCGACGGCAAGAATTGCTTTTGCGCCGCCCCAAATTCGTCAGTTCGTCACAGATTCCGAATTGAAACCCCGGTTAGGCGCGACTGTACACTCACAGGATAATCTTTGCAAGATTGCGTTCCGCCATCTAAGGAGCGGGCCGGGAAAGGCGCTGCTGGAACACTAAGCCTCGACAGAATTTGCCGACCGATGACACGCATTTGACGCCTTGGTGACAAAGCTTCCGCGCAACCTCCCTAGTATTTGAAGTATGCCGCAACAGCGCGCCTGGCCGGTTCGCCATGGCAACCAAGGATGAATGGATTCGAGCGCCCGCGGCGGTTTGAGGAAGTGACCTTATGACAACAGCCTTGTGCGAGCCATGTGTTCCGACGTTGGCACCGGTTTTGCCCGCTTCGGTCGCGGAGACACGTCAGAGGCGAGCGGCCCCCGCAGAACGGAGCGCGGCAGAAAATGTCCGGCTGGCAAAAGAGGGCGACGCATCGGCCTTTGAACAGATCTATAAAGCACATAGCCGGCGTGTTTATGGCCTGTGCTTTCGAATGACTGGAAATTCCAGCCTCGCGGAGGACCTGACACAGGACGTCTTTCTCCAGGTATTTCGGAAGATTCAGACCTTTCGGGGGGATCTGCGTTTTCGACGTGGTTGTACCGTCTGGCCTTCAATATTGTGCTGATGCGGCGTCGCGTCAAGACGCTAAACGAAACATCGCTCGAAGCGCGGAACGAAGAGGAAGGCGAGAGTTTCGCTCGAAGAGAACTTGGCCGGGTCGACCTTGGGGTTTCGGGAGTGGTAGATCGAGTGAATCTGAAGCGCGCACTGAAGCAGCTTCCGCGCGGTTACCGCCGGATTTTTATTCTCCACGACGTCATGGGTTACGAACATCACGAAATTGCCGAAGCGCTGGGCCGCTCCGTTGGAAATTCCAAGTCACAGCTGCATAAGGCGCGTGTCCGCCTGCGGAAGATCCTGGGAAACACCGGCCTGGGAAGCACGGGCCTGGAGCGGCCGGGATACCAGGCGACGCAAACGGCCAGCACACGCTAGCAGAAAAACGACTTCGTATTTACATCCCTACGACAACCCAATCGCGCAATTACGTTACTTGTATTTGACGCGCCTGTGGCGCAGTCCTGCATTCCCCAGATAGCTGGCCAGGAGCCAACATCACAACAGGCGAACAGGAGGTCGTAATGAAGTTCGACGCGAATGAAGGATTGCAAATGCAAGCGGCGAATATCTCGGATCGGTCCCGAAAGTGGACCGGGCACGCCGTCCGATTGGCTGGCGGTTCACAGCCTTTTTGGCAGCTTGCCGGAAGCGATCTTTTTCTTCTCGCGAATACCAAAGGCGAAGTCATGGCCCTGCACGCCAAGAAACCAGGATTGAATGGCGCGGACGTTGAGAAGGATCTTTCGAGATCGATCGAACATAATGAGGATGCTGCGTGGTGGTACGCCGACGATCAATTGTATTGGGTGTTCATACGCCCCATGACGGCCGGCGCGGGAAGCGACGTCAAACAATTCGGAGCTTTTGCCGTCGGATATCAGGTGGATTCGACCGTTGCCGAACAGCTTGCCCTGGTATCCGGCGGCAAGATCGTGGTAAGCGGCAGTAAAGTCATCGCATCGACGCTTTCTTCTCGCGAAGAGAGCGAATTGCAGAACCACCTGGGGCAATACACGGCTCTTTTGGATTCGGGGACACAGGAAGTAAATCTGGCGGCAGAGCCCTATCAAGTGGCCGCTGTTTCGCTGCATGCAGATCCACGGACGCCGGTGCAGTGCTACGTACTGATACCTTTACGCCATCCCATGGACTTTATCGGCAAGTTGGACCGCACCATTCTCGCGCTTGGAATTTCGGCGCTCGTCTGCGCCACGCTGCTGCTCAGCTTTGTCGCCGGCACGATCACACGGCCGATGGACAATCTTCTCGCCGGAGTGCGTGCTCTGGCGCGCGGCGACTACGCGTTTGCCATTACGCCAAGGGGGAGCAGCGAAGTTGTTGAATTGGGGAGCGCCTTTTCAAAGATGCGAGGGGAATTGCTCGCATCACAGCGGCGGCAAATCGAGACCGAACAAGTCGCGGCATTAGGCAGGGCTGCCAGTTCAATTTCCCACGATTTGCGGCACTCTCTTGCCGCGGTTGTAGCCAATGCCGAGTTTCTCTACGAGGCCGATAAGTTAAAGCTGGATCGGGATGAGATTTTCGACGAGATCAAGATCGCCTCAGAGCAAATGACCGAATTGCTGGACTCCCTGCGAGAACTGGCGCGCGAACATCGCATGCTCTCTTTGGTCACCGCGTCACTGGAATCCGTTGTGAGACATGCCGCAGACGCCGTGCTCGCCCGACCCGAATTCCGCCACCGTCTAATCTCTATCCAGGCATCTTCTGACACGACGGGTCTTTTCGATTCCAAAAAGATCGAGCGGCTTTTTTTCAATCTACTGCTCAATGCCTGCGAAGCGACTTCGGATCGAGGAAAGATCAATATCGAGATCAGGAGCTCGGATAGCTCATTTGAGGTGCGTATCGCCGATGACGGAGTCGGCATCCCCGCAGCGATTCGCAGCACCTTGTTTGATCCGTTTATCAGTTCGGGCAAGTCCAATGGCACCGGGCTGGGTCTTGCGATTGTCAGTAAGATTGTCCACGACCACTTTGGAACGATAAACGTCGAAGAGACCGGGGAAACTGGAACGATTTTCCTGGTTAGGTTTCCGCGTGCGCAGAGTGGAATTGGCGATTCCCTGGAAGCGGAAGTCAACGAGCCAAACCGCAGTCCCGCCTGATCGAAACTCCAAAAGCGATGAGGAGGCGCCTGCGAGCGCTCGTGACGGTTTTTCGCTTAGAGCGCGTGGGTTCGCCGCCGTTTGAGTACGCCCTGACGAGGGGTGGCTACTTAAGTCTATCTTCAGCTTGCGCCAACTAGCGTATTGCGCACTGCCCATCAGGGGCGGTCAATTCCCCTTCGTCAACTACGCAGAACCAAGGAGAGATTCTATGTCACAATCAAAATTTCTGGGCACCCTGGGTTGGGCTATCTTACTTGCGCTCCCGCTTTTGCTCCTTTCTCCTCTTTTCGTTTGTGCCGCGCCGCAGGACTCCGGCTATAAAGTGATTCGAACGATCAAGCTGGGCGGCGAAGGCAATTGGGACTACGTGACGGTAGATGGGGATGCACGTCGCGTTTATATCCCTCGAAGCACCCACATCATGGTGATTGACGAGGATTCGGGAAAGCTCGTCGGCGACATCATGGGCATGAACGGATTGCACGGAGTTGCCGTGGCGCCGGAATTCAATCGTGGATTTGTGACCGGCAACAAAACAGAGGATGAGGGCACGATCTATATGTTTGACTTGAAGACGCTCAAACTTACCTCGTCCATCAAGTCCAATAGCATGGATACCGACTCACTGATCTACGACCCAAGCACCAAGCGTGTTTTCGTGAACAACGGGGACGGGATGAACCTGACCGTGGTTGACGCTGCGACGGAGAAAGTTGTCGGAACCATGAAGTTCAATGCCAACCCCGAAGCGGCGGCCGCGGACGGCAAAGGAAGCATCTTCCAGGACCTCGAAGACAAGCGCAGTGTGATGGAATACGACGCGAAGACGCTCACCGTCAAGAATAAGTGGCCGACGGGACCATGCGTTTCGCCTGTCGGCATGGCGATGGACAAGACGAACCGCCGCCTGTACGTCGGCTGCCGCGGGGAGGGGAACGTCCCCGGCGTGCTGATTGTAATGAACGCAGACAACGGCAAGGTGTTGGCTTCGATGCCCATCGGAATCGGAGTTGACGGAAATGTCTTCGATCCCGGCACGGGCAATATATTTGCCACTTGCCGCGACAGCGGCGACGGCAAGACGGGTGCGACCTATATATTCCACGCCGATTCGCCAGACAAGATCAGCCTGGTAGCCACGGTCAAGACGATCTACGGCGCACGCACCGTGTCGCTGGATCCGAAGTCTCACCATATATTCTCCATTGGCACAGAGCAGAATGACCCGGTGCCGCCCACGGCTAAAAACCCCAACCCCCGACCGAAACCAGTGCTCAGCACGTTTGAGCTTCTGGAAATCGGCAAATAGGTGTAAAGAGTAAGCCAACAAATCTGCGCTTCGGCGCGACGTCTGGATTCGCTGCGAGACGCCGACTCCTGGGTCGGCGTTCGCGTGTTCACGTTCGGAAAGGTTCGGCCGAGGAGGGAGCACCATGGAGAATCTCGAGCTTGAGACGGGGGAAGACGGCATTGCTCGGCGAGATTTTATCAAGCTGAGCGCCGGCACCGGTGTCATGATGGCGCTCGATCCTCTCGGAATATCGGCGGAGAGCCCTACCGAGCAGCCCGTTTCGATTGACCTTCATACTCATTGGGTGCCCGAGGCCTACGACAAAGCTCTGTCGCAATTGAAGCGGCCTACGACTCCCAGCACGAATCCGCTCGATTTCGATCTGGATAAGCGGCGCAAATGGATGGACCAGCACGGCGTGCGGATGCACGTTCTGACTTTGAGCGGCGGCATGCCCTGGCACTGGGTGCCGCCGGACGTGGGCGCGCACCTCGCACAAATCGTCAACGATGCTGCCGTGGAAGCGCACACCGCATTTCCGGAACGCTTCGCGGCGGGGATCGAACTTTCGATACACGATCCCCAGCTCGCCCTGAAAGAGTTGAACCGAGTCGCGGGCAAGCCCGGTCTCCGCGCGGTTCATATTCCTAATTCGATTGAGGGGCGCGATTATTTATTCGAACCTGCTTATGCGCCGCTCCTGGCTCGATGCGAGGAACTCGGATACCCGCTTCTATTTCACCCGATGGATGGAGAGGCAAACTATTACGCCGGAAAGCAACGGCTGGCTGATCCGGTCTCAGTTTCCGCGGGCCTGAGCAATTCGCTCGGGTTTCCGTTTGAAAGCGCAACGACCGCGGCCAAGTTCATGGTCACCGGGACCTTGGACAAATATCCAAAATTGGAAATTGTGCTGCCTCATTCCGGCGGCGTTTTTCCGTATATCGCAGGGCGCGGCGATCGCTACATGATGAATGCCAAGTTCAGGCTGCAGCGTCCGATGAGGGAATACATCCGGAGATTTCATTACGATACGTTGACGTTTTACCCTGAGACGCTCCGTTTTCTAATCAACCTCGTTGGGGCCGATCGCGTGGTGATCGGCACCGACAACTTCGCGCTCATGGACGTCGAAGCACCGAACGGGCTGGTGGAAGAATTGAAGCTCTCGCCTGCCGATCGCGAACTTATTTTGAAGGGTAATGCGGCGAGACTATTGCGTCTTTAGAGTCGGTGCCCCTTGAGGCGGTTCAAGGAAAGCAGGAAGGGAGTCCGGACATGAAGCCTTCTGAAACTTTTTTGAAAACCCCGGAAATCGCGCGCCGAGACTTTCTCAGGATCGGCTCGGGCTCCCGTGCGGACGCGGTAAGAGCGGCGATAACGTCGGCGTCCGGGCAGGCATCCTCACTGGCGGCACAGACGGCTGCGCAAACATCGGATCAGCCGTGGAATGCGCCCCCGCGCGGAACCATTCGCCCTGTGTCCGTCGATTGCCATACCCATTGGGCGCCGGAGCCCTACGTGAAAGTGCTCGCCGAACTGGGGCGGCCCAGTGGCGGCGATCCGCTGAACTTCGATCTGGACCGGCGCTGCAAATGGATGGACGCGCACGGGGTCCAGATGCTGGTTTTAACGCTGAACGGCGGGATGCCGTATCAGTGGGTTTCGCCCGAAGAAGGCGCGCGCATCGCGCAGATCGTCAACGATGCCGGAATCCAAGCGCACAACGCATTCCCGGATCGCTTCATAACGGCCATCGAGCTGCCCTGGCACGCACCGGCGCTTGCTTTGAAGGAGCTGAACCGCGTGGCCGGGAAGCCGGGGGTGCGCGGAGTTCATGCGCCGAACTCGATTCAGGGGCGCGATTACATGTTCGAACCCGCCTACGCGGCTGTGCTGGCGCGCATCGAGGAACTCGGATACCCGATCATCTTTCATCCGCTCGACGGGGAGATCAATTACTACGGTGGACCGGAAACGCGAGTCGGAGATGCGCTTTCCGTGGCGGCCGCGATGAACAATTGGGTGGGCTTTACCTGCGAGACAGCCACCACCGCGGCCAAATTCATCACCAGCGGCACACTGGATAAATATCCGAAGCTGGAAATTATTTTGCCGCATTCGGGCGGCAGCTTCCCGTATCTTGCCGGGCGGTTAGGGCATGGTCTGGAGAGGAATAAGTTCAAAGTACAACGCCCGTTGAGGGAGTACATCCGGCGATTTCACTACGACTCGATCACTTTCTATCCGGAAACGCTGGGATTTTTGATAAGCCTCGTGGGTGCCGACCGCGTGGTCATTGGCACCGACAATGCTTTCGGCGCGAATCAGGCCATCGAATACCCGAATTCGCTGGTCGAGCAGCTGAATCTCCCCGCAGCCGAACGCGACCTCATCTTGCGCGGCAACGCCGCAAGATTGTTTCACCTCTAGAGCGGCTCGGACCTGCCAGATCTCCGTTTCTTCAGTTGCTGCATAGTCTTGTGCGGTGCACGAGCAGCGACATCGGCGGGTAACTGATATCATTTGGGTTTGAGTTCCTATCTTCCATAGCAGGCTGCCCGACAGACTCGATATACATGATTCAACTCTCTTCGGCTGGAAAGCATTTCGGTTCCAAGACTCTCTTTCAAGAACTCAACTGGGTTATCGGCGAGAAAGAGCGCGTGGGGCTCGTCGGCGGGAATGGAACGGGCAAATCAACTTTGCTGAAAGTGCTGGCGGGAATGGAGATGCTGGACAAAGGATCCCGTTCCGCGTCCAAGGAGACGACCACCGGATACCTTCCTCAGGATGGCCTGTCTCTTTCGGGACGTTCGGTGCTGGAAGAATGCCTTTCCGTGTTCGGGCACCTGCTCGACATCGAAAAGGAGATGGAAGCGCTCACGCACAAGATGGCGGAGCTTGATCCGAGCAGTAATGAATATGCGAAAGTTGCCGACCGCTACCACAGGATTGAGACCGAATTCCAGCGAAGCGATGGTTACTCGCTGGAAGCGCAAGTAGGTGCTGTGCTTAACGGCCTGGGCTTTTCGCGCGACGACGCCAGGCGTTCGGTTGAGGAATTCTCCGGCGGCTGGCAAATGCGCGTGGGCCTGGCCAAACTTCTTTTGAGAAAGCCTAATCTGCTGCTACTCGACGAGCCGACCAATCACCTTGATCTTGAAGCTCGCAATTGGCTTGAGGAGTACCTGAACAATTATCCTTTTGCGTACGTTCTGGTCTCGCACGATCGGTATTTTCTTGATGTTACGGTGGACAGGATCCTGGAAATCTGGAACCGCCACACGTATTTCTACACCGGCAATTACGACCGCTATCTCGAACAGAAGGCCGAACGGCGCGCCCAGCTGGAGGCAAGCCAGAAAAACCAGCAGGAGCAGATTCATCATCTCGAAACCTTCATCAATCGTTTCCGCTATCAAGCCACCAAAGCCAGGCAGGTACAGAGCCGGATCAAGGAACTCGAGAAGATAGACAAAATTGAGTTGCCGGACGAGGAGAGGGTAATTCATTTCTCGTTTCCGCAGCCACGGCCAAGCGGGCGCATGGTGGCGGAATTGCGAAATGTCGCGAAGAGTTACGGCGAGAAGAGCGTGTTCGAGAACGTAAGCTTTGTGCTGAATCGAGGGGACCGCGTCGCGCTGGTCGGCGTTAACGGCGCCGGCAAATCCACACTGATCAAATTGCTGTCCGGCGCAGAGCCGGTGACGAAAGGCGAATTGCGCTTGGGGCACAACGTCGAACTCGATTACTTCGCACAAGACCAATACAAAGTGCTTAATCCGGACGCGCGCCTGCTCGATGATCTTACGAGCTTTGCGCCTACAGCCGTGAGCAATCAGACGCAACTGCGCACGTTGCTGGGATCGTTCCTTTTCTCCGCTGATGACGTATTCAAACGCATCGGTGTGCTTTCCGGTGGTGAACGGAATCGCTATGCGCTGGCGCGGATGCTTTTGCGCCCGGCGAATTTTCTGCTGCTTGATGAGCCGACCAATCACCTCGATCTGCAAGCCAAGGACGTGTTGCTCGAAGCGCTGCGGAAATTCACAGGAACAATCGTATTTGTCTCGCATGACCGCTACTTCATCGACAAATTGGCAACGCGCATTTTCGAGATAGAAGGCGGCAAGCTCGAGGATTATCCGGGTAATTACGAAGATTACCTCTGGCAAAAGCAGCGGACCGGAACTGAAGCGGCCGATTCAGGCGCCAAGCGGAGAAATCCTGAGCCGGGCGCGTCCGGAAGGCCGGGAGAGCAGCAGAAGCGAGCGAAAAAGACGAATCCGTCTTCCATTCGCAAAATGGAAAAGGACCGAGATGAGTTGGAAGAGCAGATTTCGCGTAGCGAGGCGGAAATCACGAGTCTGGAATTGGAACTGGGGCAGTTCAAAAGTGCGGAGGAGTCGATTCGCATCTCTGGGCTGATCGAGACGCTTCGCGCTCGCCTGAAGGAAACGACGAAGCGGTGGGAGGAGCTTGTTGTCAAACTTGAAGGCGAGTGTCCTTCGGACGAATCACAAATCCCATCCGGAAAGGCAGATTAAGAAGTTCGCGGCCGATTCGGTCGGCTGCGACGTACCATACACTTATGAATTCTACGAAAACCAGCACTATAGAAGACGCCAATCAGGTCCGGTGGGATCTCAGCATTCTTTATGCGGATATCGATGACCCGCGATTGGATTCCGATTTAGCCAAGCTCGCGGAAATGGCGAAGCATTTCTTCGTCACTTACAAAGGCAAACTGGCCGAGCTTTTGGGCGCTGCGATCAAAGACTACGCAGAGATCGAAATGCTCCACGGCAAGATAGCTTCGTATATTTCGCTGCGCGAGAGCACAGATCTTTCGAATGCGGCCATTAAAGCGAGACATGCGGAAATAGAGCGGGAACTGAGTGCTTTGGCAGGCGAGTACCTTACGTTCTTTGAGCTGGAATTGGTCCAACTCAGCAGTGAAGTTCTCGATGCATGGTATGCGAAGGATCCATTTGTGGCCAAGCATCGCCCCTGGATCGAGCACACGCGGCTTTTCAAGCCGCATTTTTTGTCCGAGCCGGTTGAATCCGCTCTAACGAAGCGTTCGCCATTCTACTCGGGCGCGTGGAGTGAATTCTTTGATGAGGCTGAGGCGGACCTGGAATTCGATTTTCGGGGCGGCACGAAAAACCTCACCGAATTATTGCACCTGCTCACGAAATCGAAAGATGCAGAGGAAAGGGCGGAAGCGCTGAAGTCCGTCAATAAGGGCTTGAGCGGTCCGTTTGCGAAATATGCGGCGCAGACGCTGTATATGGTCGCGGGGTCCAAAGCCGTGGAAGACAAAGAGCGCGGCTACGCGCACCCGATGGATCCTCGCAATAAGAGCAATCGCATTCCGGATTCCGTCGTCGATGTTCTGCACAATACGGTCACCACGTTTGGCGGTCCGCTGGCCCGGCGATATTACAAACTCAAGGCGCGCCATTTGGGACTGCCCGTCCTTCGTTGGAGCGATCGCGACGCGCCAATGCCATTTGCCGATACCACGGTAATTCCCTTCCCCGAAGCGCAGGAGATCGTTACCGCGTCTTTTCAAAGCTTCAGCCCGGCACTGGCGACCATCGTGAAAAGCTTCTTTGCCGATCGCCGTATCGACGCGCCAGTGGTAAAGGAAAAGCGCCACGGAGCATTCAATTCCTCTCACGTTCTGCCGGGCGGGAAGCCAGTGTCCTACACGCTTTTGAATTACCTGGGCAGCAATTCAGACGTCATGACGCTCGCACACGAACTCGGACACGGCGTGCATGGCATCCTTGCAGGCGAAGCTCAAGGGCCGTTGATGTTCCACGCTCCGATCGCTTACTGCGAAACGGCTTCTGTATTCGCTGAGATGACGACATTTACTTTTCTCAAGGATCGGCTCATTCGTTCGGGAAACAAGAAAACTCTTTTGGCACTGATCATGTCCAAGATCGACAAGGTGATTAACACTGTGGTGCGCCAGATTGGATTTTCGAATTTCGAACGGCGCCTTCACGGCATGGACGATTCCTACACAACGTGGACAACGCCCAGCAAGCGATCGGCAGAAGAGTTAAGCGCCCTCTGGTCGAATACCGCGCGGCAGCTCTACGGTGAGGAAGGCGAGATCTTCGTCTACGACAACTTCGATCATTTGTGGGCGTATATCCCGCACTTTCACAGCCCGTTCTATGTCTATGGGTATGCGTTCGGGGAATTGCTGACGCAAAGCCTGTTCGCGCAACGCCAGCGTCTGGGGTCAAAATTCGAGACTCTGTACCTCGATCTTTTGCGCTCCGGTTCAACAAAAAACGTGGTGGAGCTGCTCGCTCCGTTTGATCTCGACCCAAGGAGCCAAGAGTTCTGGAGAGAAGGGATCAAAGGGAGTCTCGGATCCCTGATTGAGGAAGCGGAAGAGATGTCTCGCGATCTCGGCGTAGCAAGTTCTTGAAAATAAGCGAGCGAAAAAGCGCTTTATGTCTGTCCCGTTCCGGACGACAGATCGGTTGTATCGCGAAAATACGCATCGATCCACATCTGAAGAGTCTTGTCGTGCCAGTCGTGCCTTGACAAAAAATACGGACGTTGCTCTTCCCGGTATCGCTCACGGAGAACAGCTGCGTCCAACGGAATGGTCCTAACGAGGTATTGCACATCCTCGTTATCTTTGGGGCTGTTTCGTTCCACTTTCGAGAGGATCAAATCGTAAACGTCTGGAACGAAGATACGTACGCGGTTGAAACGCCTGGGGAAAAGCTCACTCAGGCGGCTTTGATAATTCTCAGGCATCGTGGTCACGCTGACGCGCTGCAAATAGACCTTATGTTTCTTGTGAAGGGGCGAGTTCGGCCCCGCAAGCGTGTCCAGCTGATTCCAGCCGCCCAAAGCCGCAACGTAATCACAGTCCCCGGTCACTCGTGGCAGCCGATACACGGTTGTAAGGACGAAACCGCCGACACAATGAAGTTGTACCGGCTCTTCCAACTGGCAATCTAATTCGTCAAAAAATGCAGCCCAAGGTTGAGGTGGATTTTCTGGCGCCGAATTAGACATCGACATATTGAAAGTGTTCCGGTCGCCAGTTGTTCAGCATGTTCCAGTTCTTTGCGTCTTCTGTTCGATTCTCCAAGACCCAGTTGCGCTCTGCGGCACTCTGAGGCGGCTTACCGAGCGAATCTTCCTTCGCGAGTTTGCTCATGCCGAGCGTCGCTTCCAGTTTGGACAATGCCTGAGTGCGGTCAACGTTTACTGGATCGGCCTTCTCACCCAATCGGCGTGCGAGAGTCGCGACAAAACCCAGACGGTTTTGTAGGTCCCGCACCTTGGCTTGCTCCACCAGCCAACCTTGATCTATGTTCCAATACCGCAGCAAGAGCCAGGGCAGGGCTTCAACCAAACGCGCCTCCAAGTGGTCATCCGAAAGGGCAGCTAACAGCACCTCGGCCGGGTTTCGCTTTTCCGTTCGTCCACGAGCCTGCAGATACGCGAAGCCTGGATAGTCCAATGCGGCGAGCTGCTGCGCTAATTCTTGGGCGTTGCATCGAGCGGGGGAAGAAGGAGGCAGAACTGTAGCGGGCATTCCAAAAACATTCATCACCCGCCGTGCTAGCGTTTTAGTCAGCCGCCGTCTTCCATTCTCAAGCATTGAAAGATAGGACTGAGATATACGAAGCCGATGGGCTGCTTTTTGTTCAGACCAACCGAGTCGCTGGCGTACCGATCTCAAATCTAAGTTATTCATAGCATCCCAATCTTATCACAACATGTGTAATAATCAAATCCGAACGAAAAGCCTGCCGAAAAGCCCGCTGAGCAGGGGATGCCAAACAGTTCGGAGGACGCAGCGAAGGATCTATCGTTAGACCTGGCCGTTACGCAAGTGAAAAACGTAAAAAGCGAGCGGGCTTGTAAGCCGGATTCTGTCTTCGCGGCTAAGAGTCATCGCAGCCCGAGAGCTGCGATGCCGAGTTTAGACGCGGAGGCGATCATTCCTCTGGGCCGCCGATCGCTCGACGGCTCGATGCAGCCTACCCGAGGGTTTGGTGAGAACGCTGAAGCGCGCTCGCACGCTTAACGGGCCGGGCCGACCCTCCCCTCCTATTTGGCCTTGCACCGCGCGGGGTTTACCGTGCCGCGGACATTGCTGTCCGCGCGGTAGGCTCTTACCCTACCGTTTCACCCTTACCAAATGACGCGATTTGAAAAGACCCGCACGAGGTTTGGCCTCGGGCTGATCATCGATTCGCGTTCACCGGCGGTTTATTTTCTGTGGCACTGTCCGTAGCCCAACGCCGGAATCCGGCGTTCGGCCCCCTGGCGTTACCAGGCGCGCCGCCCTGCGGAGTCCGGACTTTCCTCCAGGCTTTTCCCTTTCGGGATTTGCCCAGCGATCGCCCAGCCCGCTCGCTCGAGTCATTATAGCGTATGGCGCGTTGGCAAAGGCCGGATCTAGACTGGAGAATCAGAAAAGTGTTTGCGTGGATTTCTTCGCTGATTTGCGTTTGGAGGCTGGCGCGACTTTCCCTGCGCGTCCGCTGGGCTTCTTTTCCTCTGCAGGAGCCGGCAGGGCAGCCAACTTTCCTTCGAGCAGCGCGTCAAATTCGTCCTCGGTCAGAGTTCGAACGCCGAGAGTTTTCGCTTTCTCGTATTTCGAGCCCGGATCAGCTCCTACGACGACGTAATCTGTGTTCTTGCTCACTGAACTGACTACCTTGCCGCCATGCCTGCCGACCAACTCGCCGGCTTCCTCACGCGAGCGGCGCGCCAGGGTTCCCGTAAAGACAAAGGACTGGCCTGCCAAACGATTTGAGACCGCCTCCTGCCGGGCATGTTGGGGATCAATCCCTGCAGCGCGCAAGCGTTCGATTACCTTTTGATTCGCACGTTCGGAGAAAAATTCCACGATGCTGGCGGCGACCTTGGGCCCTACTTCGGCAACGTTGGTCAGGGCTTGCTCATCGGCTTTCTCGAGAGCCTCCATCGAACCAAAATGCCCGGCCAATAGCTCGGCCGTGCGCTCGCCTACAAAACGAATGCCCAGCGCGTAAATCAGGCGCGAAAGGTCGTTCGTCTTACTCGCAGCAATTTCCCGGAGCAAATTATCGGCCGATTTTTCCGCCATGCGCTCGAGCGCGGCCAGCTTTTCGGCATGCAGGTGATAGAGATCCGCAAAATCCTTAACCATTCCCGTGGAAACGAGCTGATCCACAAGTTTGTCGCCCAGTCCGTCGATATTCATGGCGTGCCGGCTGGCAAAATGGAGCAAAGACTCACGTTGCTTTGCGGGGCAGGCGGCGTTTACGCAGCGATAGGCGACCTCGTCCGGCGATTTATGGATATGGCTGCCACATTCCGGGCATAGTTCAGGCACCTTGACCGGACGGCGGTCCTTTCCGCGCTCCACAACTCTGACGACATGCGGAATCACCTCGCCGGCGCGTTCGATAAGCACAGAATCGCCGGCGGCAAGGCCGAGCCGCTCGATTTCGTCCATATTGTGCAGTGTGGATCGGCTTACGATGACTCCGCCAACAGCCACCGGATCGAGCAAGGCCACCGGAGTGAGCGCCCCGGTTCGGCCGACCTGGAAAACTACTTCGCGAACCGTGGTGGTTTCCTGGCGCGCGGGATATTTATAAGCGATGGCCCAGCGCGGAGCCTTGGAGGTAAAGCCAAGTTCCTGCTGGAGCCAAAGCTCGTTCACCTTGATGACGATGCCATCGATTTCATAAGGCAACTTCTCCCGCTTCTCCTCCCATTTGTGGCAATACTCCTTTACTTCTTCAATCGACCGGCAACGCTTCGACTCAAGCGCCTTAAATCCCAGCGCGGAAATGGCTTCAAGTTCGTCCGAATGCCGCGCGAAGGGCGCTCGCCCGCGCGCCAGCAGGTAGTAACCGAAAAAATCGAGCTGCCGAGAAGCTGTGATACGCGAATCGAGCACGCGCACGGAACCTGCCGCGGCGTTTCGGGGATTGGCGAAGCGCTTGCCGCCCAGCTCTTCCTGCTGTTCATTTAGCTTTGCGAACGCCTTGAGCGGCATGATGATTTCGCCGCGCACTTCCAAGTCTCCATCAAGACCGAGCCGTTTGTATTTGGCCGCATCGACGCGATGCGGGATGGCTTCGATCGTAGCAACGTTGGGCGTGACGTCCTCTCCGTTTACACCGTCGCCGCGCGTCACCGCGAGCGCAAATTGTCCTTTCTCGTAATGCAGGGACATGCTCAGCCCGTCATATTTGTGCTCGGCGATGTATTCGATTTCCGGGCGGCCGGAAACTTCGCGGGCCCGGCGATCAAATCGGTCCAGTTCCTCGAACGAAAAGGCGTTATCCAGGCTCAGCATCGGTGGATTGTGGTGGCGCGTCTCGAAGCCTTTACGCGGCGCCCCGCCTACCCGCTGCGTGGGCGAATCCGGCGTTACGATTTCGGGATGCTCTGACTCGAGCTGCTGGAGCTCATTCATCAGCCGGTCGAATTCGGCATCCGAAACAGAAGGCCGGTCGAGCACGTAATAACGATGCTCGTGCGCGCGGATCTCCTCGCGCAATTTGGCGGCTCGATCGAGGAGTTCGCTATTCTTTTTGGATTTGGCCTTGACCATAATCTGCTGGCTGATGACTTAAATGAATCTCTAGTAGAAATTATACAATTCGTATCTCGAGGTTGCCGCCGCGGCTTCGGACAACGATCTTCTTCACGCCTTCTGACCTGGGACGCCGCGCATCGCGATCCTCGCAATCCAGTAAAACACCAGGACAAAGGCTACGGTTGAAACCGCGAATGCGACGCTGTGTTCGATCAGGAAGCGCGTCGCTTGCGGGCCATACCGCACGGCCAGGTAGCCTTCCGCGAAAAACCGGAATGCGCGGGCGATGCTCATCGCGGCGAGAAACCCGCGAAATGGCATGCCCAGGGCTCCCGCCGCGAGCACAAAGAGCTTAAAGGGCGTCGGCGGGGGCAGGAGCGCCGCGATCGTGAGGGTTATGAATCCATTTCGCTCCATCCAATGACGGATCTGCGGCGCTTGGGAACCAGCCTTTTTGTGGAATGCCGCCTCTTCTCCCTTGCGCGCAACGAAATAGAGCAACACGGAGCCAGTGATAGACCCGATCGTTGCCAGCGCGGCGTAGTACGGCATCCGCAGGGGCGACCGGATACAGAGATCGATCAGCAGCAGGTCGTTGAGAGAAGGCAACGGAAGCACTGTGGAATCTAAAAAAGATAAACCAAATAAGCTCAAGGGGGCCGAAAAGGCGATGGCCTTTAGTACCCACGCGGGAACGTGATAGCGGTTCATAAACGACGAAACGAGGATTCTATACTTTTGGGTGGCGGAAACTCACGGTATTAAAGCGGCACGATGTGCGCTAATGGATCCGGTTCGGCAGGCGCTTAGACGCTTTGAAAAGCGGCCGCGTTCCTTGACCATCGATAAACGCTCCTATAAAGTGTCCTTTTGCGTTCCGGTGGAAGCTCGCCTGATAGCTCCCTGAGCAAGGTTAATGGAGGAAGCATGGAATTAGCTGGATTGTGGTCGTTTGCTGTCAACGCTGGCCGGCGGCTCATAAGGGGAGCTATGCCTCGCGGGCCCGCGGCCCGGGGCCTGCTGAAAGCCGGCATGGCACTGGCCGTACTGCCTTTAACGGCCATTGCAGCCTGGGCCCAAACGCCGGAAGCCGCCGGCGAGGCCAGTCTAAAGCTTCCCGATCTTTCCCAAGTGACCTTTTTTGGCATTGACGGCCACAAGTTGCTGCTGTTCGGGATTCTCTTCTGCGTCTTTGGGCTGGTCTTCGGCTTGATCATCTACCAGCGCCTGAAAAATCTGCCGGTGCACCGCTCCATGCGCGAAATTTCCGAACTGATTTATGAGACCTGCAAAACCTATCTGATTACGCAAGGCAAGTTCCTCGTCCTGCTGGAAACATTCATTGCCGTGGTCATCGTGCTTTATTTTGGCGTGCTCCTGCATATGGACGCCTTCCGGGTCTTCATCATTCTTCTCTTCAGCATTCTTGGGATTGCCGGTAGCTATAGCGTGGCATGGTTCGGCATCCGGGTGAACACCTTCGCCAATTCGCGGACGGCCTTTGCCAGCCTGCGCGGCAAACCTTATCCCATCTACAAGATTCCGCTGGATGCGGGCATGAGCATCGGCATGATGCTGATCAGCGTCGAGTTGCTGATGATGCTTTTCATTCTGCTCTTTGTCCCCGGCGACTATGCCGGCCCGTGTTTCATCGGCTTCGCAATTGGCGAATCTCTGGGAGCGGCGGCGCTGCGAATCGCTGGCGGCATCTTCACCAAGATCGCCGATATCGGGTCCGACCTGATGAAGATCGTCTTCCGCATCAAGGAAGACGACGCGCGCAATCCCGGCGTGATTGCCGACTGCACAGGCGACAATGCCGGCGATTCGGTGGGCCCCAGCGCCGATGGTTTCGAAACATATGGCGTCACGGGCGTGGCACTAATCACGTTCATCCTGCTGGGCGTGAGTAATCCCACGACGCAGGTGCAACTCCTGGTGTGGATTTTCGTGATGCGCATCGCCATGCTCGTCGCCAGTGCGGCTTCCTACTTCATCAACGGCGCGATTGCGCGGGCGCGCTATTTGAATGTCGACCACATGAATTTCGAAGCGCCGCTCACTTCGCTCGTATGGCTGACGTCTATCGTGTCTATCGCCATGACGTATGTGATTTCCTGGTTAGTGATTCCTAGCCTGGCTGGCGACAGAACGCAGTGGTGGAAGCTAGCCACGATCATCTCCTGTGGAACTTTGGCCGGCGCGGTAATTCCGGAACTGGTGAAGGTCTTTACTTCGACCGAATCGCGCCACGTAAAGGAAGTGGTCATATCCGCGCAAGAAGGCGGAGCTTCGCTCGGGATTCTGTCCGGTTTCGTCGCGGGGAATTTCTCAGCTTATTACCTGGGCCTCGCCATGGCTGGCCTCATGTCCATTGCCTACATGGTTGGATTGCAGGGGTTGAGCAATATGATGATTGCCGCGCCAATATTCGCATTTGGTTTGGTGGCCTTTGGGTTCCTGGGGATGGGTCCGGTGACGATCGCCGTCGACTCCTATGGGCCGGTCACCGATAACGCGCAATCCGTTTTCGAACTTTCTTTGATCGAGCAGATTCCGGGTATCCACCAGGAGCTCAAGCGCGATTTTCACATCGACGCTAACTTCGGGCGGGCGAAGGATCTGCTCGAAGAAAACGATGGCGCCGGGAATACGTTTAAGGCTACGGCCAAACCCGTGCTCATCGGCACGGCGGTCGTCGGCGCCACAACGATGATCTTTTCCATCATCATGGCGCTGACTTCAGGCCTCACCGAAAACGTGGACAAGCTTTCCCTGCTGCACGCGCCCTTTCTGCTGGGAATTATCGCCGGCGGATCGATGATCTATTGGTTCACGGGCGCATCGACACAGGCGGTGACTACGGGTGCATATCGAGCCGTAGAATTCATCAAGGCGAACATTCGCCTCGAAGGCGTCGAGAAGGCCTCTGTTGCCGACAGCAAGAAAGTCGTGGAGATCTGCACGCAATACGCGCAGAAGGGCATGCTGAATATCTTCATCGCGGTATTCTTTGCCGCACTCTCTTTCGCTTTCGTGGAACCCTTCTTCTTTATCGGCTACCTGATTTCGATTGCCATGTTCGGGCTGTTCCAAGCCATCTTCATGGCCAATGCCGGAGCCGCCTGGGACAACGCGAAGAAGATCGTTGAGGTCGAGCTAAAGCAAAAAGGCACTGAACTGCACGCCGCGACCGTAATCGGCGACACGGTTGGCGATCCTTTCAAAGACACTTCTTCAGTGGCGCTTAATCCGGTGATCAAGTTCACCACGTTGTTTGGGCTGCTGGCGGTGGAATTGGCCGTTCAGTTGACGGCTACAAGCGGGGCAATGATTACTCACGTGCTCGCGGCGATTTTCTTCGTGATTTCGTTTATCTTCGTCTATCGCTCCTTCTACGGCATGCGCATCCGCACGTCGGAAGGTGCGAAGGAAGTCTCCCGCGCCACAGCGGATTAGGCTTTCAGCAGATTCGGGAATTTGCGCGCGTCGTTTTCGAAGCCGGGGAAAACCGCGTCGAGTTCCTTCGTGCCGAGATGGCGCGAAATGATTTCGCCGAGCACGGACCGGAAATCGGTGGTTAGCGCGAGGTCGCGGCCGTCGTTAAGTTGCTCGGGACCGAGTCCCGGCCATTTGCCGTAGACTTTGCCGCCCTTCACTGGCCCACCCATTACAAACATGCAGTTGGCGTGGCCGTGATCCGTGCCGCGGTTGCCGTTTTCATGCGCGGTGCGGCCAAATTCAGACATCGTGACTACCACGACGTCATCCATGCGGTTGCCCATGTCCTGCGAAAAAGCGGCGAGCGACTGGCCGAGATCGCGCAACAAATTCGCAAGCTGGCCCTGCGCCCCACCTTCGTTGACGTGATTGTCCCATCCTCCGGTATCCACGAACGTCACCTCTAGTCCGATGTCGGCTTTGTGGAGCTGCGCGACTTGCTGTAGGGCCTGGCCCACACGATTGCGAGGATAATCGGCACCGTTTTCGGGTTGGAAGCGCGAAGGGTCGGCTTTGCGAAGCATGTCGATGGCTTCGAAGGTTTCGGTGCCGGTGCCGCGCAGCGCTTCGTCCACGGTTTGCGCATAAAGCGCTTCGAATCCACCTTCGACCGCCGGTGATTGCGCGAACACACGAAACTGGCGCACATCAGGCAACGCGATGGCAGGCGCGGAACCGCGCAGCGTCAGGGGCAGGTTTGGTCCCATGGCCACGGCGCGAAATGGCGAAGCGCCGGGCTCGAGATTCGACTGCAGCGCGCGATTGAGCCAACCGTCGTCGGTAGACCTTACGCCGGGCGTGCCAGACTCCATGTAGTCCTGCGCATCGAAGTGCGAACGTGTGGTATCAGGCGAGCCGGCGGCATGGACGATCGCGAGCTGCTGCTTCCGAAAAAGCGGCATCAGCGGCGCCAGGCTGGGATGCAATCCAAAAAAGCCGTCGAGATCGAGTGCGGCCAATTCCCCGCCCTGCCGCGGCTGGGGGATCGCTATCGTCGGGCGGATGCGATAGTAATTCGGCTCGGCAAAGGGAACGACGATATTCAATCCGTCGGCCGCGCCCCGCTGAAAGAGTACGACGAGCTTCTTGCGATTCGGCATGGGCGTTGCGGCGATGGCGCGGCGCAAGGAATCCGGGCAGCGTGCCCATGCCGATCATGGCCACGCCGCCGTTTTTCAGGAATGCGCGTCGTGTAAAGTTCATGCGGTTCTCCTTCCCAGCTTCTTCAGCGGCGCTGGAATTCGGGCGCGCCGAGCACCAAGCCCGCGATCATGCCTTCGTTGACGTGTGTGATGGGATCATCCAGACTCGCCTGCAGGACTCGCGGATCGTTCATCTGCTTTTCCAGCGTTTCGCGCGTTTGCGGAGAAGCTTCCCCTGAAAGTAAGACGGCGATGGCTTGATCGAGCACCTGGACGGGCTCACCGGCAGCGCCGACTCCCAGGAGGCTTCGAATATCGGTAAGCACGCCGGGAAGACGATTGCCTGTGAGCGCCAGTGAATAGTTCAGCCGGCTAAGCAATGCGCCCGTATTGACCCAGGCGTCGGCTTTGTCGGAATACCCGGTGGGCGGCTGACATTGATAGAGCGGCTCGCCGATCCGGCCCGGTCCACTGCACCAGCGCAAGCGGCACGTCGATATCGGCTCCTACAGCGCGGGCCGCAGAAGCCACAAGTTCGAACGGCGTTTTGATCTTGGCGCGATAGGCCTCGCGCGACCAGAATTCCGGCGAATAGATCATGGTGTGCAACACCGCGCGAATGTCGCCGTCGGTGCCCTCGTAGGCTTTCGCCATGCGGTCCACCAGGGCGTCCGGAGGATTATCGGAGACGAAGTGGCGTGCAATCTCGAGTGAAAGATGGTGCGCCGTGTGGGGATCGCGGGCGAGCAAATCGAGCACCTCTTCGCCATCCCTCATTCCGCCGGCATTGATCTTGTGCCCCAGAATCGTCTTCGGATTCGGATCGTGGAGCCGCTCGTTAAACCAAAACTGCGGATCGCGCTGAGGCTCGCGAATGGTCCAGCCGGTGAAGCAGCGAGCCACTTCGACAACGTCTTGCTGTGAATACCCGCCGTCGACGCCCAGCGTGTGCAGTTCCATCAGTTCGCGGCCGTAATTCTCATTCAAGCCGCGCTCCGGCCTTTTGGCCTGATTCGGATTGGCAGCCGGAGCAGGCAAAGGGGGCCTGCCGAAAGGCCCGCCAAATCGGGCGCGATAAGCGCGGCGCGCCGCCTGTTCCTGCTGAAGCCGCGCCCAAGCTTTCGGATCGACGCTCTGCCAGTTATCCAGATAAAAGAGCATGGCCGGGCTTTTTGCCGTGGCCTCCAGGAGGTCGCGGAATTTACCCATGGCGTGCGGGCGAATGGTGTCGCGCTCATAGGAGGTAAGCAGCCAGCGATCCGCGCCTTTTCCGGCAAAGACGTTGAAATGGTTGAACCAGAAATCCACCATCTGCTCGTAGAGCTGTTTTTCGCTGTAAACGGCGCGGTCCATCTTGGCCATGGCCAATTCGGCGATGATGCGCTGGGGTGCTTGTATTTGGTCAAAATTCATGGCCGGAGTGCCAGGGCGATTCCCGGGGCCGTTCTGGTTCGCAATATTCTTTGCGCCCGGCAGGAGGATTTCCGCGAGTTCATCGGGAGCCATCGTCTGAGGCGAACTGTTACTTCCGCCCTGCCGCGAACTCTCGCTCGGCGTCACAGTTTCGTTCTGTTGCGCATCATCACTCAGCTGGCCAGGAGCCTGAGCCGTCATTTTTTGTTGGCCGTCCGCACCCTGCTGGTTCTCTGCCGCTTGCCGCGCGGCCTGCAGCTTTTCTTGCTGCTGCTTGCGATATTCTTGCGGCGTGACACCCTCGCGCCTGGCGGCGACTGCCGGCCGCGGAAATTTCTCCAAGAGGGCTTCGGAAGACATGCTCAATGTTGAAAAGCGCGAGAGCCGGGCCTCCGCCGCCGAGTCGTTGATGGATTCAGGACGCAATTGGCGGTCAATCCACTTCGCGATCCCCATTTCTTTAATCCGCTGCACGTCGCCGGGTCGTGGGCCATAACCCAGCCGATTCACAGCATGTACGATGGCTTGGTCTTCGGTGAGGTCCGTGGGCGGCAACCCTTTAAGACTAGAGGGCTGAGCTGGCTTACCCGTTTGCGGATCGTTGGCGCCATATTTGTCGCCGCCTTTAGCCAGGTATGGGGACAGAACGACTAGACCAGCGCACAGCAGGCTCCCGACGGCTGCTAAAAAAAAGTGCCGCCGTGGCGAGGATTGGTTGCTCTGAAATCTTCGCTTGGCCATTTGGGCTCCCGGCTATGGCGGATAAGTAAGGGGAAACGCCTGTAATGCCCTGAATGATAAACCCATTGCGGAAATAAAAGTTGTGTGCCGCTCAGGCCGGGTGCGAAAAAGCTAACGGCGCAAGCGTTTCGGGGCAGAATTGAACCGGCGAACCAGCCACTGAGCCTGCTAGTCGCCTTGAAGCAGGATCAAGAATAAAACGAGATAACGTTTGAGATTGTGCGTCAGCAGGAAATGTTCTTTCACGTGCTGATGCCCATTTTCGCCGAGCATTTTGGCAAAGGCCGGATTGGCGAGCAGAAACCGAATCTGATACGCCGTCCCTTCCGGCGAGTGCACCAGCATTCCTGTGAGCTTGTGGATCACTTGCGATGGAATTCCACCAACCGCGGAAGCCACTACTGGCTTCTTTTTCCAGAGCGCCTCGCTTACCGTAAGGCCGAAGCCTTCCTTCAGTGATTTTTGGATCACGATCGTGGAGCCGCGCTGCAGGGCATTGATTTCCACGTGGCTCCAGGGCGGCAAATTGAGGATATGAATATCCGGGTCGCCCGCAGCCGCGACTTCCACCTCAGCTAATACGGCCGCGCCTTCAGGATCGTCGGTCGCGCTGCCGCCGGCGAGCACCAACTGGCAATCTTCGTACTTCTTCACCAGGCGATAAGCGCGGATCACACCCAGCGGATCCTTCAGCCGATCGAATCGCGAAATCTGCGTCAGAATAGGCCGCGCGGGATCGACCTGAAATTGTTCCAGGACGGAGCGCACGAACTCGTCGTCGAGATCGCGGTTTTTGTCCGCCAGAGGATCGATCGTGGGATAAAAGAGATATTGCGGAATGCGCAGGCCACGCGTGAATTGAGGAGATGAGAAAAGCGAAGCGTCATACCGATCCACCCAAGGCCTGAGAAAATCCCACACCTGCGGATTCGGATTGGAAAGATCGATGTGGCATCGCCAAACCCAGTGCTGCGGCCCGGAATTGCGCTCGGCAATCAGCGCGACGGGCTGCGGATCGTGGATAACGATGAAGTCCTCGTCAAAGTGCATGCGCCGGCGGTTCTCTTCATTTGTGGCTAGAAACGTTTCGAACCAGTCCGGCGCTGCGTCGTAAGGAGTGCCGTGCAAGGCGTTGTGAAAGGCCTTCGTGACGTTATAGAATTTTTCGCCACCGGTAATCACTTCCCAGTGGGTCGGGACCTTCACTTCTTCCATCAGGGGAACGAGCCGGTTGAGGATTTCCGCCACACCTCCGCCCACGGCCGTGGAGTTCACCATTTTTACGCGGCGCCCGGCCAGGCGACGGGCCAACTCCCGCAACTCAAGGATTTCGGGCTCACCAACAATTGGGGCGTAATCCTGCAGAACCGGCAGAACCGCTTTGGCGACTTCAGCTGTGCTCATAGAGTTTCCCGCGGCTCGATAATGGCCAGGATGTCCTGGCGTAGATCGTCAAGAGTATCGTTGTAAAAGTCGATGCGATTGAGCCGAGCAGCGAGCCAGGGATGGTTCAGGCTGTGCTCGATCCAGAAAGAGAAATCGTTGGTCTTCAGGTGCAGCCGCAGCCTGGAGTTAATGAAGTGATAGTGAAGCGACTGGTGTCCCAGATGCCGAATTCCTTCGGCTAATTCCGCCAGCGTCCAGGCCGGCGAACCCGACGGAACCGTGACCTCTCTTGCTTCGCAAAAATAGAAAGCCTCAAATGCCCGGCGATCCGCCGCCTGTGGGTGTTCCTTCAGGTAATCGCCGACGATATCAGCCAGCATGACGCGCAAATCCTCGATTGACACAATGTCACGGAGATCCACGACCGCCAACTGCTCCGCAAGCGCCGCTTCATTACAGGCCGTCAGTGCCCATTGGGCAAAATCGCTCGAAAACGACGTGTAATGATGGGCTTCCAGGCTCTGGAAGGTATGATAAAAAATCGATGCTGGGGGACAGTTCCGCAAACTTTTGGCGAAGTCTCCCAGGGTCTGAACCGGTTCCGCTCGGATTCGGATCAGATAAGAGGCTGCCATAAACTGAAAGGGCTGCTCGGCGCGTTTCGCTTCGAGTGCTGCAGTCACAGTGCTGGAAATGGGGTCACCCTCCCTAAACGAAAACGAATCATCACGCGTCCGAAATGCGGTCTACCACTGAGATGCAGCACATCGCGCAAAAGACATCTTCGAGTTTCGCACCGACCGGACATCATTATTTATAGCCAACCTGTAAGGTAATCGCTTGCAGTCCCTGGTTTTGGGTTCAACCTGCGGCTGAACTGAGCTGGGGGGAGTGCGGCGTAGGGCATTCTAGCGCGTTCTGTTAGATTCTCAAGAGCAAATCAAAGAAAAAGGCGAAGATCACGAACCCACTGCGCAATCTGATTTTCTGGCTTTCAACTAAGAAGGCGGTGACGAATCGGATTGGGCGCCTGGGCTTGAGATATGGCTTTGCCAGAAGATTCGTCGCCGGAGAAACACTGGACGAGGCGCTCCGGGCTATACGCCCCTTTGCTCAATCCGGGCAGCCTATCATCCTCAACCACCTGGGCGAAAACGTCGACTCAGCAGACGAAGCGCGCCTAGCCCGTGATAGCTACGTGCAGATGCTGCGCGCGATGCACGACGCCGGGATTAGCGGGAATATTGCCGTCAAACTAACGCAGCTGGGACTGGATTTCGATCCTCAACTATCCCTTTCGCTGGCGGGTGAAATTGCCGCAGAGGCCGCGAGATTGCAGAACACCATTGAGATCGATATGGAAGGGTCGGCCTACACCGACGTCACGCTGCGAATTTTCGAGGCTGTACAGCGTGAGCACGGCAACGCAGGCATTGCCATACAGGCGTATCTCTTCCGAAGCCAGGCCGACCTGGAGAGACTGGCACCTCTGAAGCCGAAGGTACGCTTAGTTAAAGGCGCCTATCAGGAACCGGCAAGTGTCGCCTTCCAGAAAAAAAGCGATGTTGATGCGAATTACCGGAAGCTCCTCGATCAACTGATCGGCAAAATGCTTCCACCGAGCGGCAATGGGCCCAGGATCGCCATTGCTACGCACGACCCCACGCTCGTCGACTATGCTTTCGCAAAAATCCGACAGCTTCATCTGACAGCCCATCAATATGAGTTCCAGATGTTGCTCGGAATCCGGCGTGACTTGCAGGAGAAAGTCCTTTCCGAGGGGCATCCCTTTCGTGTCTACGTTCCATTTGGGGAGGCGTGGGTGCCCTACTTCATGCGGCGGCTTTCGGAACGCCCTGCAAACCTATCATTCGTCCTGCGAAGCCTGTTGGCGGAAAGTAACAGCACGAAGCCCTGAGAGCTGGGAATACCTGTGACCCGATACCAGTGAACAAGCATATCCGCCGATGTCATAAGGTTCGGGAGCCCTTGAATCATAGCCCGGAGTCGTGTATCAATAAGCGGCAGTCAAAACGCGTGTGGCGTTGCCCCGAAAGGGCCAAAAAAGGAATTTAGATGAAAAAAGTTTTCTGGCTTTTGATACCTGCCATGTTAGGTGTAATTGCCATCGCCGCGGAGCCTCCGCAGCAGAATGCGGACCGTCCGACTTGGGCTTTCCTCGTTCCCGATGCTACTCCGCCGGCTGGCGCAGAGGCCACGGGGCCGGTCAAGGTGCCGGGCAGCACGAAGAGCTATACGCAAAAGGAAATCGATGATTTGGCAAACCCGCCCGATTGGTTCCCGGACGAGCACGGAACTGTGCCACCAATTGTGAAAAGCGGCGCATCCGATAAGGGGCTTGCCTGCGGCTCCTGCCACCTTTATGCCGGCTACGGCCATCCGGAATCCGCCAATCTTGCGGGACTTTCTGCCGATTATCTGGTAGAGCAAATGGCTGATTTCAAGAGCGGAGACAGGATCGATCCGGCCCGGATGAACACGATCAGCCAGGCCACGTCGGACGAGGATGCCAAGGCGGCGGCCGACTACTTCTCCATGCAGAAGCCCACGGTCTGGGTCAAAGTGATGGAAGCCGATATGGTGCCAAAGACGTGGGTAAACGCAGCGCGCATGCGCCTGCCATTGCCCTCCGGAGGCATGGAGCCGCTCGGCAATCGGATCATCGAGCTACCCCAGGATCCCGCACGCGCCACCGCACGCGATCCCAAGTCCGGGTTCATTGCTTACGTTCCGCAGGGGAGCGTTGCCAAAGGTGAAATGCTGGCCACAACGGGTGGCGGCAAGACGATCTCCTGCACCGTATGTCATGGCGATGGATTGAAAGGCTTCGGCAATATCCCAGAGCTTGCAGGACAGCACCCAATTTACATAGCCAGGCAGCTCTATGGCTTTAAGGCTGGAACCAGCAAGTCCGCCGCCGCACAACAGATGCAGAAGGTGGCCGAGAATTTGACGATGGACGACATTATTGCTTTGTCCGCTTACGCGGCGTCTCAGGCCCCCTAAAAACCACCACCACTTTCAGTTAAGCGCAGCCTTCTTGGTCACTGCCGGGAAGAAGAGACGGTGCTCTTCGCCCGCACGGGATACTGCCGTGAGAATCCGTTGCGCTCATTCGTCACGTTGAAGCTGCCATCCTGGTGCACAGACATCTTGAGATAGTGCCCGTGGTCGGTTTCGTTCAGGTTGGCCAGAAATTGCTCCGGCGAATTGTGCTCGGCCCCACCCGCAGCCGAACGGTGCAATTGCCAGAAGTCCACCAGCCCCGGCGCATCATGAACGATCTGCCAGTATGATGGATCGCCGCCTTTTCTCTCGCCGTTGTTCATGACCGCGACTTTTGCACGAATAGCGTGGACCAGTTGCGGAGCTCCGGCATGAGGATCGCCATGCCGCGTGGTATGGAAGACGTCGAAAGTTCCGATGAGATTATTCGGGCAAGCCAACGCATGCTCCTGGTTCCACGTCAGGTCGCCTAGGTCCAACAGGCGAAAACTGCCATAGCGGACGACAATGCCCACGGACTCAAAATTCTCCGGCGTGGGATCCTGTTCCTTTAATTTGGCATCGCGGCACAGCGGATTGGGCAAACCCGCGCCCGGCGCACCCTGCATCGGCGTAGCGATCAACTCGCCGGCCGACGAGACAATCTGCACGCTCACGCCGGTAAATGGAATTTTGTCTCCGGGCTTCGCCACGATGGCCCGGCCTTTATCCCGCACAGCCATGTAAGCCAGAAATGCCGCCGACCGGCCGGGCTGCAACTCCACGCTGAACGGCCCATGATCGACAAAGTGACGCACGGGAATGCGGTTCGCCAGTTCGGCAGCATTGCCGACATGATCGCCATGGTAATGCGAGATCACCATCCAATCGAGGACCGTAACACCGGCCTGCTTGAAGACTGCGCTAATTCGGTCAGCATCGCGCGTAATCGGCGCGCCGGAGGAGTTTGTCGCTGTCGCATCAGGCATACCCTGATTTCCCCCGAAACCTGTATCTACCAGCATCGATTCGCCCGAAGGCGAGACGAAAAGCGTGGCTTGGCCGCCTTCCGTATCGATGAAATAGACGTCCAGCGTGCGTTGCGGCTGGCTATTTTGCTTCGGACCTTGCGCGTATAACGGGGCGATCCCAGGGAGTAGCGCCAAGAACAAAAAAACGACACGTCCCCAAAACGTACGCATATCCACCTCCATTGAAATGCCGAATCCTTTACAGGTTAGGAATAACGTACAGGGCCGCGTTTGCTGACGCAAGTCTCCGCAGTCGATTCTTTTCTTCGGAAAACAACCGTTCTCGAGGGCGGGGGCTGATTAGATAAAGGAAATACCATAGACCCAAGCGCGCTACTTAGCTGTACCGATGTCTATATAGGGTACGCACGGGCATTCGCTCAGCAATCCACCTGATTGTTAGGTTACGTAGTCCCGCGTAGGGTTTACGGGTGGTTGATGTAAGACTGATTCCTCTACTTAACCAATTGACCTTAATGGCTCTTATGGGAGCAATTCTGCCCAGAGCCGGGTGTAATGGGGGCATTTTGACTGATGGTGGGGATACCGGGACATTGCTGGAACGAGCCGGCCAAGCACGAACGCATCCACCAAGGCTTGCTCGCGTTGCTTGACAAAATTGCAGCGCGCATCTCTTAGCGGCCAAAAGACGCTAAGTGGCAATTTGACGGTGTAGTGTGCGCGGGAGGTGAGAAAAATGGCAGCAATCGTTGAGAAGATCGACCACATGAGCAAGACGCCGTGGACAGGGCTTGGGATCTTCGCGCTGGCGATCCTGATGCCTGGCTCCGCACCTGCTCAGCAGAACTCGGACAAAGCGCAGAAGTCGGATCAAGTGCTATTGGCCCGAACGGGGCCAGTCGCCAAAACGGTCCCCTACTCTGTAACGCCCAATGCCAACTATGTGATTGGCGCAGAAGATCTCCTGGATATCAGCGTTTGGAAAGAGCCCGAACTGACGCGTACAGTCCCCGTGCGACCGGACGGAAAGATCTCACTGCCATTACTGAACGACATCCAGGCGGCAGGGGAGACGCCGACGCAGCTCTCAGCCCAGTTGACCGAAAACCTGAAGCGATATGTTACCGATCCGCAAGTGACGGTGATTGTCACGGCTATCAACAGCCAGCGCATTTACCTCCTCGGCGAAGTGACGCGCGCCGGTGCGTATCCCCTGCTGCCCGGAATGACCGTTCTGCAGGCGATCTCCAGTGCCGGCGGTCTGACGCAATATGCGCGTCTCCAGAAAATCTATGTACTGCGAGAAGGCGACGCCGGCCAGACAAGGCTTCCTTTCAATTACAAAGAGTTTCTGAAGGGCAGGAATCCCGAGCAGAACGTCGCCCTAAAGGTGGGCGACACCATCGTGGTTCCGTAAAAACACGAGAAAAATGCTCAGTTTGAAGCCAAAGCTCAGTATTGCACTGTTGGCGGCAGCCCTAGGAGTGGCGGCGGGCCATGCCCAAAGTCAGCTTGGGGGCGCGTCAGCACTTGCGGTCCAGCCGATTGTTACGCCCTTCTACGCGGGGAGTTCTGGGGCCACGAGCGGCGTTTTGGAAACGTCAACGGCTAATGATCGCGCCCTGGCAGGAGCTCAAGACCTTTCGCCCGAAGCATCTGAGTCCCGACGGAGCTACTGGCAACCGTTCTTCAACTTAACGTCAGTTCTGGATACCAATCCTCTCGGGGTGGGAAACACGGTTACCTTAGCTCCTTGGGGCTCTTTCTATGGCGGAGCAGACCTGCACTGGGCGTCGCACAGCTCCGACCTGAATCTGAATTATCTCGGCGGCGGTGTGCTTTCGCAGTACACGACCGAAGACGGGCCGATTCAACAGCTTTCATTGGGAGAAAAACTGAGCTGGCGCCACGCCACAATCTCGCTCTTCGATCAGTTCGGTTATCTCCCCGAAGCGGTATCGGAGTTTAATGTGCCGACGGGCGCGGATCTTTCCGCCAATCGGGAATCCCCGCTGCAGCCGGCATTCTTGCCGAATCAATCCATCGTCAGCACACTCGGGCAGGAACTCACTAATGCGTTCGTAGGCGAACTAGATGTTCCTTTTGGTGAACGGTCCTCGCTCACGCTTCTCGGATCTTACTCACTGCTGCGTTTCTTCAAATCCAACTTCCTGGATTTAAACGACACGACCGTTCAAGCAGGTTTCAATCGCCACGTTACGCGCAACAACACACTCGCTTTGCTCTACCGTCTTACTGCCTTCCGGTTTAGCAACGTCTACCAACCGATGGACGGGCACATTTTCCAGCTTGCTTTCGGAAGACAGGTTACCGGCCGGATGGCATTTCAAGTAGCCGCGGGCCCTGAGCTGGCTTTCTTCCACACGGCCGCGAGCCAAACGTCTTTGGCAAGCGCACAGCTAACTGTCGTATCCCGACAACTTTATTGGAGTCTCGATAGCTCGATGACTTACGACATAGGGAAAACCGTATTGAAGCTCAGCTATGGCCACAGCCTGACGGATGGAGCCGGCTTCCTGACGGGTGCCGTCACTGATCAAGGATCCGCGGCGGCGGACACTCCACTCTCCCGCACGCTCACGGCTGAAGTCATTGGGGGTTACGCCAGGAATCAAGGACTGATGCAAACGACGCAGCAAGCAACGAACGAGATTTACCGGGACTGGTTCGCGGGAGTGACGATCAACCACGCCTTAAGTCGCAGGGCGAGCGTCTTTTTTAGTTACCAGGTGCAACGTCAGGCCACGAATTTTGTCTGTGCCGGCGTCGCCTGCGGAAGCGAATTTACGCGGCAGCTCATATCAGTAGGGCTTACGGGCCGTTCGCAGGCCCGCCCGATCGGGTAGCGGCACTCTGGATAGCTCACAGGATGGCGAAAGCGGATTAATGGCGATGACCAAACAGAAAGAATTGAAACTTGACGATTATGTGGCGATTCTCAGCAGACGACGCTGGCTGCTGATCCTGCCCGTGATACTCGGCGCCTTCATCGGATATGCGCTGAGCCTTGCGTTGCCCGCCCGGTTTACTTCGCACACGGTAGTTCTCGTTGAATCGCCGACCGTCCCTGACAGCTACGTAAAGCGAGTGGTGAGTGAGGATCTGAATCAACGTCTGGCCAGCATGCAGGAGCAGATCCTGAGCCGCACGCGCCTGCAACATCTGGTCGAACAATTTGGGATGTACAAGGAAGACGTAAACAAGGTGCCGATGGAGGTGCTCGTCGCCCGGTTACAAAAAGCAATCACGGTGAAGCCGCTGAATCCCACGCAGGGAACGCAACCGACGGCGCTGCCGGGCTTCAACGTCGACGTTACGCTGGGCGAGCCTTGGCTTGCTCAACGCATATGCACCGAGATCACCTCAATGTTTATGGAGCAGAACCTGCGGCTTCATCAGCAGCAAGCCGAAGACACAACTCAGTTTCTAGGCGCACAACTTCAGGAAGCTAAGAACAAGCTAGACGAGCAGGACGCCAAACTGGCTGATTTCCAGAGCCGCTATGTGGGCGAACTCCCGGAAAATGAACAAAACAACCTCACTTTGTTGATGGGGCTGAGCCCGCAACTCGAAGCTGCGACGCAGGCTTTGAACCAGGCGCGCGAAGAAAAAGCATTCGCGGAATCCTTGTTGAAACAGCAGGTCGCGGGCTGGGAATCTTCGCAAAAGGGCCAGAATCCCGAAACACTCGAACAGCAACTCGCGAAAGAGCAAGAACAACTTTTGTCACTTAAAGCACGGTATACCGATGAATATCCCGATGTGGTGAAACTCAAAACGGATATCGCCGAGCTACAAAAGAGAATTCAGGAAACAGCTGCGAGGAAGCAAAACGAACCGGCTGAGCAACAACCAAAAGCATCGTCCATCGAGCCGCTGGAAATTCAACAGCTGCGGGCTCAGCTTCATCAAGCTGAGCTGGCCGTTACCCAAAAGCAGAACGAACAAGCGCACCTGCAAGAGCAACTCAGCACGATGCAAGGCCGGCTCCAATTGAGCCCCAAAGTTCAGCAGGAGTTCAAGTACCTCACCCGCGATTACCAAACGGCGCTGGAGTTTTACAACGATCTGCTGAAGAAGCGAAATGAATCGCAAATGGCCACTGAACTGGAACATCGCCAACAAGGCGAGCAGTTCCGCGTACTGGATGCCCCAAGCTTCCCGGAGAGGCCGTCCTTTCCCAATCGGCCTCTATTCGGTTTGGGAGGGCTAGGTGCAGGGCTGCTTCTCGGCGTTGGACTGGTTCAATTGTCCGAGTGGCGGGACAGGTCAATGCGCTCCAAACAAGATATCGAGACTTATCTGCGGCTGCCGACCTTGGCTCAAATTTCCCTGATGGAGCCGGCTGCTCCCAGGAAGAACGGCAATCGCAGAGTCGCACCATTGAATCGCGGGATCAAATTGGACCCAGCACCCGGAAGGCAGTAACCATGTACAACGAGTTTTTTGGGCTGAAAGAAAGCGCTTTCAACGTAAGTCCGGATCCCCGGTACTTCTTCCTGACGCCCGTAATGCAGGAAGCGCTGGCAGGCTTGGCTTACGGAGTTCAAAGGCGCAAGGGAATCATCCTTCTGACGGGAGAGGTTGGCACGGGAAAAACCACCCTGCTCAATCAGCTCATGGATTGGCTGCGGCAGAACCAGGCGGCGACGGCTTTTGTCTTCAATACTCGGCTGAGTGTCGAGGATTTATTCAATTACATCCTGACGGATTTCGGAATTCCCTGTGCTTCTCGCGCCAAGAGCGACATGTTGATCCGGCTCAATACCTGGCTGCTGGATCGATTCGTCGCCGGGCATCCCGAGCCTGCGGTGCTCATTGTGGATGAGGCGCAGAACCTCAGCCTGGAGCTGCTCGAAGAAATCCGGCTGCTCACAAACTTGGAGACCTCGAGCGAAAAATTGCTCCAGATCGTTTTATCCGGTCAACCGGAACTTGAATGGAAGCTCAGAGACCCGAAGCTGCGGCAGCTTCGGCAACGGATTACGCTGCGCTACCGAACAAGCCAACTCTCGCTATCCGAAACTATTAGTTATATCGAGGAGCGGCTCCGTATTGCCGGCGCTAAAGGCGACCCCATCTTTCCTCCGGAAGCGATCGAAGGCATTCACGAGTACTCGCGAGGAGTGCCGCGCGTGATCAACGTTCTCTGTGAACATGCGCTGATAAACGCCTTTGCCGGACGGCAAAAGCAGGTTTCGGTGGCCCTGATCCACGACGTCGCGCGGGAATTTGAGCTGGATCTCATCGCGCCGATTGTTCCCCAGTCTAGCTACGGTGTTCCGGAGAGCGAGACGGCGCCCTTGATCCAGGCAATGTTGGCAGCCATGGCCAAAGCAGCCGCGAACTTCTCGCCAAGTGAATCATTGCTCAGAGATTTTGCCAAGCAACAAGGTGGCGCCGGTCCAGCTATGACCGCTTGGGCAAAATCAGAGGAGCCAAAAATATGAGCCGCGTCTACGAGGCACTTAAGAACGCGCAAGACCAACGAGCGGCCCGCCCTTCGCTGGAAGCAGAAGCGAGGCCGTTGGAAGCCGCCGTTGCTGAAGCCATTCACAACGCCTCGGCGGCACGTCGAATTCCAGAAATTCTGGCTGCAGTAAGACCGGAGAGCGCGCCTGCAGGCCGGCAGCCGGGATTCGAAGAACTGCAGCAGCGCTGCGCAAAGCCGGGGTGGAAACCAAAGCTCCAGTGGACCGTTTTCTCAAGAGGGGTTCAGCAAGAGGCAGGCCGAGCAGTTTCGTACCCTACGGGCCCGTTTGTATAGCCTTCGCGAAGCACGAACGCTGCAAACTCTGCTTTTAACAAGTACGGCCATGGGCGAGGGAAAAACATTTGTGGCGCTGAATCTTGCTCAATCGATCTCCCGGCAACGCGGCAAGCGGGTTTTGCTGATCGACGGGGACCTGCGTGCACCGAAATTGCATTCGGCTTTAGGAGCGCCATCTGCGCCAGGCCTGAGCGATTACCTAGCCGGCGAAAGCGACGAGTGTTCCATTATCCAAACCGATGCGCAGGAAGGACTCTTCTTTATCCCCGCGGGAAAGCCGCGTTCCGACCCGGCAGAACTGCTCGCCAATAATCAGCTGCGAGCATTGTTCGCACGGCTGGGTCCTCTCTTTGACTGGATCATTGTAGATGCGCCCCCTGTGCTCCCGATTTCCGACGCGAGCGTATTAGCAAATATGTGCGATGGAGTGCTCTTTGTCGTGCGCGCCGGAATGGTGGCCTTCAACATGGCGCAGGCGGCGTGTGCGGAGCTTAAGAATAAGAATTTGCTTGGTGTTGTTCTGAATGGAGTCGAGGACGAAGCGATTTACGGCCGGTATGGCTACTACTAGGTGGACGTGGCACAGGCGCGGAAAAGGCATTTGTCGGCGGGTCTGGCCATAAGCAGGCGCGGCTTTTCTCGTCGTTGCTATTAGTTCTGTAGTTTAGCGATTTCAGCTGTGGGAGTGTCAGGGCGGTAGCTTGTTCAAATTCGTTTCGTCGAAGTCGAAGTTGAAAGAAGACCTTTAAATAACCCTAGGGGAATGGAATGAAACCGGAAACCGGCACGTACTCGTGGTTTGCGCTGCAGACGAGATCGAGATATGAACATTTCGCTGCCGCGCATTTGCGCAGCAAGGGGTTCGAACTCTTTCTGCCTGTTTACACTTGCCGGCGCCGTTGGTCTGATCGGATCAAAGAGGTTGAATTGCCCCTGTTTCCGGGCTACGTATTCTGCAAATTTGACCTCCTAAATCGCCTTCCCATTCTCGTGACGCCGGGCGTGATCCAGGTGGTAGGAAACGGCAAAAACCCAATCCCGATCGACGATGCTGAGCTCGCCGCACTTCAGGCTGTGGTTCAATCGGAGTTACCCCGGCAACCATGGCCCTTTTTGGAAGTCGGACAGAAAGTCAGGATCGCTTACGGACCGCTCTCTGGATTTGAAGGCATCTTAGTCAATCTCAAGGGAAATCATCGGCTCGTTTTGTCTGTAGGCCTGCTGAGGCGCTCTGTAGCTGTTGAAATCGACAGCGCGTGGGTCGCTCCCATTTCCTCTAAATTGCCCCAGGCGTCCAACGCAAACGTTCCGCTACACGCGTCTTAGGAGGTTCGGACAACATGACCCAGCCGGCCCGCGATCCATATCTCGGGAGCCATCGCCCGATGACTCGCCTGTTGACAGAAAAGTCTGATCTTCCCGAGTTGTCGAGCACGACTACGGAGGTATGCCGCTCTTCTTACCGGCACTCTTCCGAGCTCCTAACTCAAGATATGTTTCAACGGTTTCTGTGCTGGGAGCGTAAGAGAGCCGAGCGCTCTGGGAAATGTGTTCTTCTAATGCTCCTAAAGGCCGAAAAGCTTCTTGCGACCAAGCAATCGCACAAAGTATTGGCAGGTATTGTGTCGGCACTTTCTTCACCTACCAGGGAGACGGACATTCTCGGATGGTACGAACGAAACGCTGTTCTGGCCATCATTTTCAATGAGCTACACAAGACTGACAGGGACCGGCTGCAGAATTTGATGAGTGCCGAGGTGAGCGCTAGGCTGCGGGCGAATCTAACTCAGGAGCAAGCCGATCAAATTCGAATCTCCTTTCACTCTTTTCCGGAGGATGGAGATAAATCGAATGGCAGCCCTTTGATGGACGAGACAATTTATCCCGATTTGCGAGAGCCCAATCTCGCGGCAAGGCTTTCCCGGCTCGCCAAACGTGCCCTTGATGTTGTGGTTAGCCTGATGGCGATCATCCTGTTTTCGCCACTGTTCATCCTGATTTCCGTGGCCGTGAAACTAACCTCTAAAGGACCAGTCTTGTTCAGGCAGGAAAGAGTGGGTCAGTACGGCCGGCGATTTTGGTTCTTGAAATTCCGATCGATGAAGTGCGGGAGTGGTTCGCACATTCATCAGGAGTACGTCAAGCGGTTCATCTCCGGAGCCATCGGCAAAGAACAAGGCGTTACATATAAAATCACGAAAGATCCACGGCTCACGCGGATCGGCGGATTTCTCCGCAAATCCAGCCTCGACGAGCTTCCCCAGCTGATCAACGTCCTCAAAGGCGAGATGTCTCTGGTTGGTCCGCGGCCCGCGATTCCCTATGAGATAGATTTCTATCAGGCGTGGCACCGCACGCGTTTCCTGGAAGTAAAACCGGGAATTACGGGCTTGTGGCAGGTCACCGGCCGCAGCAAAACCACATTTGACGATATGGTGCGGCTCGATCTCCGTTACGTGAAGCAGTGGTCGTTTTGGTTGGATATCAAAATACTTTTGCACACTCCACAAGCTGTGTTTTCCGGCGAGGGTGCTTACTGAAGGCTCTCGTCGTGCGCTTCCACCTCCGTCTTTCGTTCTAATTAATTCATTCCGGACGGCGCCCCACCGTACCCGACTCAAAAGGAGCATTCATTCTTATGAGTGAGAGTAGTTCAATAACGACCGTCCAGGCTGCTTATTCGGTTGGAACAGCGGAGTTGGTTGAGGGTATTAATTGCTATCTTCGTCCAAGCCCCGACAAAACCATACGTGTTGGCGCAATTGGCTACGGTTATTGGGGCCCGAATGTTGTTCGGAACCTCCACGCTCTTGACAATTGCCTGGTCACAACAATCTGCGACCAGAGCCAGACAGCACTCCGTCGCGCTAGCAAAGCTTTTTCCGACATCGAGCTGACCACGGACCTGACGCAGGTCCTTACGTCCCCACACATAGATGCCGTTGCTGTGATCACGCCGGTGTGGACGCACTTCGAACTAGCGAAACGCGCGCTCGAAAATGGCAAACACGTTTTTGTCGAAAAGCCGTTTACTTCGACGACGCAGCAGGCAGAGGAACTGATCGAACTGGCGGAGCGAAAACACCTAAAGATCATGGTGGATCATACGTTCCTGTTCACGGGCTCGGTTCGAAAGATTCGTCAGCTCGTCGACGATGGAACGTTAGGTTCGCTGTATTACTTCGACTCGATCCGCGTCAACCTGGGGCTCTTTCAGCACGATGTCAACGTCATGTGGGACCTCGCTCCCCATGATCTCTCGATCATGAATTACATCATCCGCGAAAAGCCGGAAGCGGTTGTTGCGACCGGCGGCCGGCACCTGAACGGCCTGGCCGACGTTGCCTTCATCACCGTCTACTTCCCCAGCAACGTGGTCGCCCACATCAATGTCAATTGGCTTTCCCCCGTGAAGATCCGCACCACACTAATCGGCGGCGAGAAGAAAATGCTGGTCTGGGACGATCTGGAAGCCGACGAGAAGATCAAGGTTTATGACAAAGGCGTGCAGATCAAGAACGGGCAGGGACTTTATGACTTGCTCGTGAGTTATCGGTCTGGCGATGTATGGGCGCCGAAGGTGGAACAAACCGAAGCCCTGAAGGTCGAACTCGAATACTTTCTGGACTGCATCGCGAATGACCGCACGCCGCTTAACGATGGCGTTGCCGGTTTGGAGGTTGTCAAGCTTCTTGAAGCTGCCGATCAATCATTAGAAAAGAGAGGACAAATCATCCGGCTATGAACCAGCATCAATGCGTATCTCCAGACGTCCGACTGGGAAAGGACGTAAAGCTGTCGCCATTTGTCAATTTGTACGGCTGTGAAGTCGGCGCCAACACAAAAATCGGCGCTTTTGTCGAGATCCAAAAAAACGCCAAGGTCGGCCAAAACTGCAAGATTTCGAGCCACACCTTCGTCTGCGAAGGCGTCTCCATCGAAGACAACGTCTTCGTAGGCCACGGAGTGGTCTTTATCAATGATCTCTTTCCACGGGCAACCACTGCGCAGGGCGAACTCCAAACCGAGAAAGATTGGAAAGTAGAGCGCACGCTCGTGAAAAAAGGCGCCTCCATCGGCTCTGGATCGACGATTTTAGCGAACGTGGTGATCGGCGAAAACGCCATGGTGGGCGCCGGGAGCGTCGTAACACGCGACGTGCCCGACAATGCCGTCGTGGCGGGAAATCCGGCGAAAGTTCTGCGCGTGATGACGCCGGAGTTGAGGGTAGCATAATGGCTGGCAACGGTAAGATTCCGTTCCTGGATTTAGTTACACCTCACCTCGAACTAGAAGAGGAATTAATCTGGGTCTTTCGCGGCGTCCTGGAAACAGCCGGGTTCATCGGTGGGCCGCTCGTGGAAGGCTTCGAGAGAGACTTCGCGGAATTTTGCGAAGCGCAGCATTGCATCGGTGTGTCGAGCGGCACGGACGCGTTGCGGTTCGCCTTGATTGCCGCCGGCGTGAAGCCCGGCGACACCGTGATTACCGTTCCAAACACTTTCATCGCAACTGCAGAGGCGATTTCTCAGGCCGGCGCACGGCCCGATTTCGTCGATATCGATGAACGCACCTTCAACATCGATCCGAGAAAACTTCAGGAATATCTGGAAACGCGGTGCGTGCGCGATTCCAGAACTGCAAAATTACTGAACGAGGAGACGCGAAGCCCAATTTCCGCGATTGTGCCTGTGCACTTATATGGCCAGCCTGCGGAAATGGACTTAATCGTGCAGCTCGCCGAACGATACAACTTAGTCGTCATTGAAGATGCTTGCCAGGCGCACGGAGCCGAGTACTTTTCAACCAACGAGAATCGGTGGCGGCGCGTCGGTTCCATGGGTCATGCTGCCGCTTTCAGCTTCTATCCGGGAAAGAACCTTGGGGCATGCGGAGAAGCTGGCGCAGTGACGACCAACGATGCAACGCTTGCAAAGAAGGTTCGTATGCTGCGCGACCATGGACAGGCGCACAAGTATTGCCACGAAATCGAAGGATACAACGGGAGGCTCGACGCGCTCCAAGCCGGGATCTTGCAGACCAAGCTCAAATTCTTGCCCGATTGGAATCGTAAGCGCCGCGAGAATGCCCATCGCTACAATGAGCTCTTTGCTTCGCAATCCGAACTTGTCTCTGCTCCTTACGAATCTCCACGATCCCGGGCCGTATATCACCTGTATGTAATTCGGTCCCGATATCGCGATCAGCTCCAGAGACATCTCGCGCAGGCTGAAATCGCGACACAAATTCACTATCCCACGCCGCTACACCTTCAAAAGGCCTATGCGGGTTTTGGTTACGAATCGGGAGATTTCCCCGTCACGGAGAGGATTGCGTCAGAGATTCTCTCTCTGCCCATGTACCCTCACCTTGAGGCGGCGCAGCAGAGACGAGTCGCCCAAGCGGCTCTCGAGTTGCTTTCCACAAAAGTTAGCGTAACAGCCAGCCGTATCTCTCCACAGCAACCCAGTTTCGAGATCGCCAGTTTCTGAAACGAACTTGCCGTCAGCAACAAGCAACAGTTGAACCTTGCCTGGTTTTCAGCTCGACGAAGCTAAAGGTGGACTTGTGAGCGACAAATCATGAATCCGGCGCCTCATCGTCAGCCTGCGGGAAAAGCAAAAATCTGGATCGATTTGGATAACTCTCCGCATGTGCCCTTTTTCGCTCCCATTATCGATGAACTGCAAAACCGCGGCTATTCGATCATGCTTACGGCGCGAAATGCCTATCAGGTGCGAGAACTGGCCGATCTTTTTCATTTGAAGTACAAGCTCATCGGACATCACCAGGGGAAAAACAAGCTACGCAAGCTTTTCGGTGTAGGTGTTCGTGGTATGCAATTGATTCCCACGGTCCTGAGGGAAAAACCTGATTTAGCGCTGTCTCATGGCTCGCGTTCGCAGATCATGGTGTGCGCAGGCCTGAGAATTCCCTCCCTGTTGATACTCGACTATGAATGCGCCAAGAGGCTAGGCCTGATCGAGCCGACTTGGTACATGTGTCCCGAGGTAATTCCGAGCAGCGTTTTCCGGTGTGACCCCAAGCGGGTTCTAAAATATCCCGGCATTAAAGAAGACGTTTATGTTCCTCGATTCGTTCCGGACCCGCACATAAGACCAGAACTCGGGCTCTACAATGACGACGTCGTCGTTACGGTGCGGCCGCCCGCGACCGAAGCTCACTATCATCGGCCGCAAAGTGACGAACTCTTCGAGGCTGTGATCGAGTTTCTAAGCTGTAGGCCCGAGGTAAAGATCGTCATGCTTCCTCGCAATGAGAAGCAGGCTGTTCATCTCAGGAATCGTTGGCCAGCCCTTTTCGAGAATCGGAAGATCCGCATACCACACCAGGTCGTAGATGGCTTGAATCTGATTTGGCATTCTGATCTGGTGATCAGTGGCGGCGGTACCATGAACAGAGAGGCCGCTGCCCTGGGAGTGCCCGTCTACAGCACGTTCCGCGGCAAGATTGGCGCAGTGGACCAATATCTCAGCGACCGCGGTCGTTTGGTACTCCTCGAGGGCGTGCAGGACGTGCAAACGAAAATCCGCATCGTCCGCCGGAACACACTTTCAAAGCCGCAAAATGGCAACGATGGCGCTCTAAAAAGTATCGTCGATCAAGTTGTAGCGATGACCGGATCGAACTCTCCCGCGCCTTACCCTGAGTCTTACTTGAAGTCCACGTCGGTTCACACAAACCTTTAAGGTCGCACTCAAAATGAGAATTCTTTCGGTCGTTGGTGCACGCCCGAATTTCATGAAGGCTGCGCCAATAATCCGCGCAGTTGACCGGCACAACACAAACATAGTCATAGGCGTGGGCGAAGGCGGCTACGCTCAGGAAGCGATCGAACACATCCTCGTCCATACCGGACAGCATCACGATGAGTTCATGTCTGGTTCGTTTTTCAGCGATCTAAAGCTTCCGCCGCCCGATATTCACCTGGGTATTGGATCCGGCTCACAGATCATCCAAACCGCAGAAATCATGAAGAAATTCGAAACGGTTCTATGGGAGAAAAGACCCGACGTCGTGGTGGTGGTTGGAGATGTGACGTCGACCCTGGCCTGTGCGCTCGTTACCGCCAAAGTCTCCTTTGACTCCATGGGCTCGCGGCCCCTGATCGCGCACGTCGAAGCGGGCTTGCGTTCTTTTGACCGGACGATGCCAGAGGAGATTAACCGCATCCTCACCGATCAGATTTCTGACCTCCTATTCGTCACCGAGCCAAATGGTTTACAGAATCTTCGGTGTGAGGGCGTCCCCGCCGAGAGGATTCACTTCGTCGGGAATACCATGATCGATTCCCTGCTCGCTTTCAAGACGAGAGCAGAATCATCATTCATCCTCGAAGAGTTAGGACTTCGCGCGAGCGCTGGGAACAACGGGGACTACAACGCGATCCGCCGCTACGCGTTGCTGACTTTGCATCGGCCTTCGAACGTCGATCATCGAGACTCCTTTCTGAGTATCCTGGCAGGTCTGGAAGAGTTGGCCCGGGATTACCCCGTCATCTTCCCTGTGCATCCTCGAACACAAAAGCGACTTGAGGAATTTGGCTTGGCAGCCCGCTTGGGCGTGAATGCCTCAACAATTCAAACCGCTCGGGGACATTCGGGAAACGGCGGGAATGGAATCATTCTGACGCCGCCGATGGGTTATCTGGATTTTCTCTGTCTAATGATGCATGCATCCGTCGTTGTGACCGATTCTGGCGGCATCCAGGAAGAAACAACGTGCCTGGGAGTCCCTTGCGTGACCGTCCGGGAAAACACAGAGAGACCCATTACCACGGAAATTGGGACGAACGTTCTTGCGGGAACAAGCAAAGACAGAATCAGAAATGCTATTCGCCAGCAGATGACCAAGAAAGTCAGTGCGTCTGTGCCGGAGAAGTGGGATGGCCAAGCGGCCATACGCATAGTGGATGTTTTGACGCGTATTTACGCCGAAAAGACCTTGCCCGAAGTGTTTGCCTTGGGACGCAGCGCTCAGCAACTAATGCCCATGGGCACTTTCGACTAATCAACTATGGATTCTGACATTAAGACCGCGATTCTGAAGTTGCTGGACTTTTGTCGAGCGAACGATTGGGCCGGCTATGACCCGTACGACGCCCTGAACAGCAAAGTCCTTGAGGTGCTGCCATTCATGAACTCGAGGGTTCCAAGGATCGCGCTTACTCAAGCCTTGAAGCGCAGCCCTTTCAATATCCGCCCATTCTTATTCATTCCAAAAGTTCAGAATGCTAAGGCTATCGCGCTGTTCCTGGCGGCATTCGTAAAGCTTTCAAAGGCTGAGGAAATCAACCTGGGAGACCTCGTCCCGAGGATGATTGACCGGCTGATAGCACTCCGATCGCCTGGAGTTCCCTACTGGTGCTGGGGGTATAGTTTTCCCTGGCAGACTCGCACGATCATAGTTCCCGCCGGCGCGCCGAACCTGGTATCCACAACGTTTGTTGCCAACGCGCTCCTGGACGCTTACGAACAATCTCAGGATTCAGCATGTCTGAGCATGGCGGCAAGTGCGGCGGAATATATCTTGAACGAGCTTTACTGGTCAGGGGATGGCTCAGCCGCGGGTTTCAGCTATCCGCAACCTTCGCTTCGAGTCGAAGTTCACAACGCGAACTTTCTTGCCGCCGCTTTGCTATGCCGCGTGTATAAGCACACCAACGAAAAGAAATTTATCGCTCCTGCTCTTCGTGTTGCCCGGTATTCAGCTGCGAAGCAACGTGCAGACGGTTCCTGGTGGTATGCCGAAGGGCCTTCGCAGCGATGGATCGACAATTTTCATACTGGATACAATTTGTGCGCACTGCGGGCCATTGGCCGGGATTCCAATACAGCCGAATTCGATTCGTGCATCCGAAAAGGTTTCGATTTTTATCGAGCGCACTTTTTCTGTGAAGATGGCGCGGTCCGCTATTTCCATAACCGTACCTATCCCATCGATATCCACTGCGTAGCGCAAAGCATCATTACACTCGTCGAGCTGCAGGATCTAGGCTCTGACAATATTCCCTTGGCGCGTTCGGTGCTCCAATGGGCTATGAACCGCATGTGGAACGGCCGTGGCTATTTCTATTACCGAGTCCTGCGCTTTGGCACGATCCGCACGCCCTATATGAGGTGGTCGTTGGCGTGGATGTTGCTGGCGATGTCCGCGCTGCTCTGTGGTTCGCATGTGGCGGAAAAAGGTCCATGGACAGAAACTTCACGCAGTTTTGTTGCAGCCTAAGTAACGTTGACACAAGTATGTTAAGCCTGCCTATATACGTGATCGTGACCCCCGCGCGCAATGAGGCGCAGCACATCGAACTCACGCTCAAATCGGTAATCGCTCAAACCGTGCGGCCTCTTAAATGGGTGATCATCAGCGACGGGTCGACCGATGGAATGGATGAGATCGTAAGCCGCTACACCGCGGATCATCCATGGATCGAACTTGTGCGGATGCCGGAGCGTAGTGAACGGCACTTCGCCGGCAAAGTGCATGCCTTCAACGCCGGTTATGCTCGAATGAGCGGACTGCAATACGACGTCATCGTCAACCTGGACGCTGACGTGTCATTTGATGAACACTACTTCTCATTCCTGCTGCAGAGACTGGCCAAAACTCCCAGCCTGGGGCTGGTCGGAGGGCGTCTTGTGGACGTCACTTCGAATAAACATTACAAAGTCGCTGATCTCGAGTACGTGTCGGGTCCCTGCCAAGTATTTCGCCGAGAGTGTTTTGAAGCTATCGGCGGATATCGGCCTCTTAAATCCGGCGGAGTTGATGTCGTGGCGGTGCTGAGCGCAAGGGCCACGGGGTGGCAAACCAGAACTTTCACCGATAAGCCCTATTATCACCATCGTCCAATGAACGGCGCCCAAATGAAGGGCCTCCGCGAGCGACTGCACCGTGGCCGCATGGATTATTTGCTTGGCAGTCATCCGATTTGGGAGATCGTCCGTGGTGTCTACCAAATGGGGAATAGGCCCTACGTCGTCGGAGGCTTGCTCATACTCGCTTCTTATTTTTGGAATTGTCTGAGCGGGGTTGAGCAAACGATACCACGGGACCTCATGGCCTTTCGGCGTAAAGATCAAATGGAGCGATTGAAATATACCTTCCGCCGCGCCGCAAGCAGAAAGCCTGACGGACAGTTCGCTACGCGGGCATAAAGCCGGCGGCAATTAATTGGCGCCAATGATATTTCACTCAATTCAACGATCGATGTGCAGCCGGCGGCCTCTCCTCACGCCGTTGTGTCGTGCATGCCTGCGTCGCGATCAGGTAAAGCGCTGACAAAAGTGCTGCTCCTCGACGGGTACTCGACACGGACTCTAGCGTGTGTGCGTTCGTGGGGGAAGAAAGGGATCCCATTCGCAGTGGGTGGCGAGACGCGGTGGGACATGAGTTTGCTCTCGCGTTATTCCAAGGAAACTTTTATCTATACGAGTCCGAAACGAGATCTATCGAAATTCATTCGAGAAGTGAATCAATACTGCCAGGAATTTGAGCGCTGACTGCATTTTCCCAACTTCGGAAGCCGCGATCATGGCATGCAGCCGTTATAGAAATGAATTGAAATGCCTCCCGATCGTCCCTCGTGAACAGGATATCCAGGCTGCATTTAGCAAGGCCAATACGTTGAAGCTTGCGCAATCGCTCGGTATCCCGATTCCGAAGACGGTTTTTGTCACTGATAGCCATCTGCAGGAGTTCGACGCGATCACTCTGAATTTTCCCGTGGCGATCAAGTCGGAATCCAGCGAGGTGCTGGCTCATAATAAAAGTCAAACGAGCGGCAAAACAGCTGTTGTCTTTAACAAGGGCGAATTGGAAGACGAGTGCAGGTCACGGCTGGTGACGGGCGAGTGCGTTTTAGTGCAAGAATTCATCGATGGGTACGGTATCGGCATCTCTGGACTATTTGACGAAGGCCGTCCAGTGGCGCTGATCGGGCACCGCAGATTGCGGGAGAGCACTCCCTGGGGAGGGCCGAGCGCTCTTGCGGAAACCATCGAGATTGACTCACAACTCCTGAATGCGACTACTTCGCTCATGAAGCAAATCGCTTTCACCGGACCCGCGATGGTTGAATACAAAATCGATCACAGAAGCGGACAGCCCTACCTGATGGAAATCAACGGCAGGTTTTGGGGCTCGGTGCTGTTGGCAATCGCGGCAGGACAGGATTTGCCATATCTCTATTGGAAAATGCTGAACGGAATGGATATTCGGCCCGAAGAAAAGGCCTACCGAGTCGGCGTTAGGGGCCGATATCTTGTCGGCGACACAAAATCTTTATTCCTTTCACTAAAGGGCGCTCCTAAGAGATGGAAGGGCCAGGTTACCAAGCGCGGGGCCGCGTTGAGATCCTATATCGGTTCTTTTTTTGATCGCCGAACCGCAGAGCTGATCCTTACACGGGACGATCCCATGCCGTTTTTCGGCAGATTAATTCAGCCTCGATCCTAACTTTTGTTTTTCTTTCCCATGCAAGAAACAATTCAGGGAACTTTCCACTTTCATTCAACGTACTCTCACGACGGCAGAAGCACTCTGTCAGAGATTGCATCTGCCTTGAGCGCGGCTGGCTTGGCGTTTTGCATCCTGACGGAGCACTTCGAAGATTTCTCTGCGCCGAAGTTCAACGAGTACCTCCGGGAAACTCGCGAGGTTAGCGAAAAGAGCGGCTTCCTTCTGATCCCGGGTATCGAGGTGAACTTATCGGGATTGGACACCATCCTTTTTCCCGTGCGCGACTACGACGAGATCGCAAAGTTTGTGTCTGATGGATCGGGCAGTGCAGACCGCCTGTGTAAGGTTTTAGCTCACGCCTCGAAATATCCGTTTGATAAAGTAGTGAAGCACCTGCAGAAATACCGGATTGAGGGCGTCGAAATATGGAATCAGCAGGCCGATGGCAGCCACATCCCTCCTTTCAAGCTCCTTGATGTGTGGCAGACCTATTCGCGGCGCAGGCAGCATAGATATTTCTTCGGCTGCGATCTGCATAAGGCAAATCTGGCGGTCGCGAATATCATCTCGCTCTCTGCGCCATCTTCTGGCGCAGTCGACGCGATAATTCAACACTTGAGAGAAGGAACTTTTGTGGTTCGGAATCTCCCGACTGGAATTGAATACCGCAATGGCGCGCCATCGATCGACTTTGACGCGTGGCTACAAAGGCTTCACGAAAAATCCTATTACCGGGGGAGACTCCTCGGAACCGTTCGGTCAGGCCTGAAATCAGTTTACAAAATGCTTCCACGAGACACGCAAAGGTCCTTGAACGACGTCAAGAATTTTGTGCGAAACAAGGTTTAAGGGATAGGGCCGAGGCCGCTCAAGCATCGCCGATGATTGACTGTATCTTTACGCTGGATTACGAAATTTATGGCAACGGTACGGGCGCGTTAAGCGATCTCGTCTATGAACCTGCCCGGTGTCTCAAAGATGTATTTCACAAATGGGGCGCACGCTTTGTCAACTTCGTCGAAGTTGCCGAATTAGAAAAAATCGAGGCGTGCGGGACAGACGCTGCCATCGAGCTCGTTCGAAAGCAGGTTCGGGAGCTCTATCGCGAAGGTTTCGAAATCGCGTTGCACTTGCACCCGCAATGGTGCAATGCGCGTTACCGCGACGGACGCTGGCTTCTCGACTTCAGTGAATACAATCTCTGTACATTGCCGAAAAATCGAATAGCGACAATTGTCGAGGATTCGCTCGACTATTTGCGGCACATAATTGACGAGCCGCGTTTCATGCCCTTGTCGTTTCGTGCAGGCAACTGGCTGTTCCAACCTACTCAGCCGGCTGCAAGTGTTTTGGCCCAAAACGGCATTAAAGTCGATTCGTCGGTCTTCAAAGGCGGATTGCAACACAAGCATGGTTTGGATTACAGGGCCGCTCTAAACAATGGCTACTACTGGTCATTCTATCAAAATGCTAACCAACGAGATGCGGCGGGAGAATGCATCGAAGTTCCCATTTATACAGAGATGGTTCCGATTTGGCGGATGGCAACTTCGAAGCGCCTGGGCTTCGGCAAGAATTTCGGCACAGCAGGCCAGGAACGCAATGGAAAATTAAGTCGCTTACGCGATTTTTTGCGCTTTCAATGTCCTCTGAAACTTGATTTTTGTCGCATGACCCTGGGTGAGTTGACGTCCATGGTAGAGCGCGTCATTCGAAAAGACCGAGACGAACCTGAGTTGTACCGGCCACTCGTAGCAATCGGTCACACGAAAGATTTAGTGGACCTTCAAACCGTGGACGACTTCCTCTCATTCTTGTGCTCCAGAGGAATAGCAGTTTCCACTTTTGCAGATATCTATCCTCGGCTGCTCGCCGAATTAAGTGGACGACAAAAGTCGAAAGTCTTCGGCAAGTTGGACGCGTCCCCGGTTATTACCTAGCCAAGAGAATTCGCGTGACCGTCTACACTCTCGATCCTTTAAAAGATCCGCGCTGGAACGAATTTGTAGAAGCACACCCGGCTGCCTCTGTCTTTCACACGCCGTCCTGGCTGGAGGCGTTGCGTCTGACTTATGGATACGAGCCGGTCGTTTTTACGACTTCGCCTCCGCAATCCAGGTTAACGAATGGCATCGCATTTTGTCGCATTTCGAGCTGGCTCACTGGACGCCGGATGGTTTCCCTCCCGTTTGCCGACCATTGCGAGCCGTTATTGGACAACGACAACGATAGCCAGGAATTGATCGAATTCCTCCGAGCGTTGATCAACGGAAACAGCTGGAAGTACATCGAGATCCGGCCGCGGAATTCTACTCTGCTGCAGCCACTCAGTTGCCAAGAGAAGGGCAGCTCATTCTGCTTCCACGTAATCGATCTGGATGCACCGGTCGAGGCCCTTTTCAGCAATCTACAAAAAAGCTCGATCCAGAGAGCGATTCGGCGCGCTCAGCGTGAAGCGGTTACTTGCAAAAAAGGGCGCTCGGAAGCTCTTCTGGGCAAGTTCTATGGCTTGATGTTGAAGACGAGACGCAGACACAAGCTGCCGCCACAACCAATCTCATGGTTTCGGAATTTGACTGACTGTTTAGGCGAACGACTGACCATTCGCGTGGCTTCGAGGAACGGAGAGCCCATCGCCAGCATATTGACGCTCTCGCACGGCGGCACACTTGTCTACAAGTACGGCTGCTCTGATGAGCGTTATCACAACTTAGGACCAGTTCCCTTCCTGTTTTGGGACGCGATTCGCGAAGCAAAGGAAAATGGTTTGCACGAGTTTGATTTGGGTCGCTCCGACCTTACTAATCCGGGATTGATCACCTTCAAGACTCGCTTGGGCGCAAAAGCTTCAACGCTGGAGTACGTGAGATTTTCGGCCGCCCAGTCCGCGCCCGCAGTTGAAGACCGTGGAATGCATATGGCCAAGCGCCTTTTTTCCTGCATGCCCGATGGATTGCTAACCACAGCTGGAAAGCTGCTTTATCGGCACATCGGTTGAATCTTTTCCTTGTGGACCCCACCCCAGCCACCCACAAGGCGCGACAAACAACAAGAACTCGGAGAACGCGATGGACCGTGCCTTCGTCGATTATTATCGCTGCCCGGAGAGCTTTGTAACGTTCACCCCCAGCGATGGGTTGCACTCTGGCGAGAGCGGTTATTTCTATTTTGGTTCAAACGCGGTTTGCTACGGACGATGCTCTTCCAATTCTCCAGCCGAGCACGCTGCAGACGCAGTCTATGACACCCTGCCGGACGTGAAGCTGGATAGAGGTCAGGTCTCGCTCCCATTCGATCCATCGGAAGTAGTCGCAAACCTGCGCTACGAGCGTTATGCCTCAAATGGCAACGGCAAACGACCTGGCAACGGCTCCATACTCAAAAAGGCCTATTACTCGGTGCGGCCACTTTTGTCCGTACACGTACGCAAACACCTACAGAGAATGCGCCTTAGAGACTGGAGAGAAATTCCCTTCCCCAACTGGCCTGTCGATTTCAATGTGGAGTGCATCTTTGAACAGCTTATGACCGTACTGCTTGAGGCTCACGCCGTCGAAAGCCTTCCCTTCATCTGGTTTTGGCCGGACGGATTCCCCAGTTGTGCCGTTATGACACACGACGTAGAGGCATTGCCCGGCAGAAAAGCCTGCTTACGATTAATGGACGTCGACGATGTCTGGGGGATCAAATCCAGCTTCGAAATCGTTCCAGAAGGAAGATATCCCGTTTCGAACGCATTCCTGCAGGAGATGCGCGCCCGGGGTTTTGAAATCAACGTACACGATTTCGATCACGATGGCCTTCTCTTCAGTGATCGGGAATTGTTTTTGGAACGTGCGGAACAAATCAATCACTACGGCAAGGAGTACGGAGCCGATGGTTTTCGTTCGGCCGTCCTCTACCGTAATGTAGATTGGTTCAGTGCCCTGGACTTTGCTTACGATATGTCCGTTCCGAGCGTGGGTTCCTTAGAGGCACAGAGAGGGGGTTGCTGTTCAGTTACGCCCTTTTTCATCGGCAAGATGCTGGAACTACCCGTCACCACAACACAAGACTACTGCCTGTTTCATATCCTGAATCAATACTCCATCGACCTCTGGAAACGCCAGATTGCGCTGATTAGTGAAAAACACGGGCTGGCTAACTTTATCGTTCATCCAGACTACGTTTTCGAACCCCGTGGGCTCGATACATACAAAGAGCTGCTGGCTTACCTCGCTGAGTTGCGCGCCGAGAGCAAGATGTGGATTGCTCGTCCGGGCGAAGTTAACGATTGGTGGCGCGAGCGCAGCCAAATGAGGTTGGTCTGCCGCGGCGACGGATGGGAAATTGAAGGTCGCGGCAAGGAACGAGCCCGAATCGCCTATGCAAGCCTGGAAGGCAATCAACTTGTCTACCGCGTGGACTCGCCATCTTTCGTGCCAGCAAAAACTGTAAACGCCGCCTGAACGGCCCTGATTCATTTTGAGCTTATGTCAGCCTCTGCCCTGAGCATACCGTTGAACGCAAGCGAAGTCTGCCGTTCGGACTGCGCCGGCGCAGTGGTGACCGGGGCGGATTACCGTGGACTAGGCATCGTGCGGAGCTTGGGACGCCGCGGCATACCCGTCTACGTGTTGAGAGAAGGGGGGCACTTTCTCGGAGCTGCTTCGCGGTATGCCTCTCGGAGCCTGCGCTGGCCTGTTGGCGACGGGTTCAGGCAGCTCGACTTCCTCGCGAATTTAGCTGTCAGGGAAGGGCTGAAGGGGTGGGCCCTATTTCCGACCACGGATGAGCTTGTGATGCTGGTCGCCCGTCATCACAAGTCCTTAGCCGCGCATTATCGGCTAACCATTCCGTCCTGGGATGCATTGCAGTGGGTCTGCGACAAACGGCTTCTGCACCGGCTTGCGCAAGATCTAGGAGTAAGCCAGCCCTGTTCATTCTTTCCCCGTAATCGTGACGAGCTTGCTTCACTGCGTTGCCGGTTTCCTGTCATTCTGAAGCCCGCTTTAAGACTCGGATTCAATCGTTTCACCAAAGATAAAGCGTGGCCTGTCGCAAATCGCGCGTCTCTGCTGGCGCGCTATGAAGAAGCCTGTGAGCTCATCGGCCCGGATATGATCATGGTCCAGGAAGTCGTGCCCGGATGGGGCGAGGCGCAGTTTTCTTATGCGGCGCTGTTCAAAAACGGTCGACCCGCTGCCTCGGTCGTGGCTCGGCGCGTACGGCAGTTTCCGATGGATTACGGCAGGTTCAGCACCTACGTCGAAACGGTGGATGAACCGCAAGTGGCAGAATCCGCGGCCCGATTGCTCGCACAGATTGATTTTACCGGCATAGCGGAAGTCGAGTTCAAGAGAGATATACGTGACGGGCAATACAAGCTGCTCGACGTGAATCCGCGGGTCTGGGGTTGGCACACGCTGGGCCAGCGTGCTGGCGTCGACTTCCCTCACCTTCTTTGGCTCCTTTTAAAGGGAGAACCGCTGCCGGAGGTGCGCGGGCGTGCAGGTGAGCGCTGGATGCGCTTCTCTGCCGATCTGCCCATGGCCATCTCTGAAATTTTTAAGGGGCGGCTCTCGGTTTGGGAGTATCTCAAATCGTTCCGAGTTCCCGCAGAGTCTGCGATTTTCGCTTGGGATGATCCCCTGCCCGGCCTTCTCGAGTTGCCGGCGCTCGCCAGTTTGCTTGGCAGACGAATGTCATTAGGCAAGGGAATTTGAGCTTCTGCAGTTAGGTCCACTCGTTTATGCACCCGAATATGGGACAGACCGAATTCAAATCTATGCTCATCCAGCCGGATGAACTGATCCTGATAACAGGAGCCGGCGGCTTCATCGGATCCAGACTTGTGCAAATGCTACTGGATCTTGGATTCCGCAATTTGCGCTGTTTCGTCAGAACCTCCAGCAAGGTGCCCCATCTGAAGGACATCGCCAGCCGTAACCACGGAGCCCGGATTGAACTCGTAAAGGGCAATCTCCTGTCGCGCGTCGATTGTGAGCACGCGACGAGGGATGTTGCCGTTATTTATCATCTGGCGGCTGCCAGGGGCGAGAAATCTGTTCCCGACGCATTCATGAATTCGGTGGTAACCACCCGCAATCTGATGGAAGCGGCCCTTCTGCACCAGACCCTGCGGCGATTCGTTAACGTGAGTTCGTTCGCGGTTTATACGAATCGAACGCACCGCCGCGGGAGGGTACTCGACGAGACTTGCGCCACCGACAAACAGCCCGAAACGGCGGGAGACGCCTATTGCTTTGCAAAGGTCAAGCAGGAAGAAATCGTCACTGAATATGGCAAGAGCTACGGAATGCCGTACGTCATTGTTCGGCCTGGATACGTTTATGGCCCCGGCAATCTGGGCATCAGCGGGCGCGTAGGCATCAAGTTATTCGGCCTCTTTCTCCATCTCGGAGGCCCAAATCCTATTCCGTTCACGTACGTAGATAATTGCGCACAGGCGATCGCGCTGGCGGGACTGAAAAAGGGAGTGGATGGCGAAGTATTTAACGTGGTGGACGACGAACTCCCTTCCAGTCGCGAATTTTTACGCCTTTACAAGAAGAATGTCGGGCGGTTCACCTCGGTCTATATCCCTCACGTTTTCAGTTATGCGCTTTGTTATTTGTGGGAGAGATATTCGGCCTGGTCCAAGGGACAACTGGAACCTGTATACAACCGCAAAAAGTGGCACGCCTATTGGAAAAAGACGCGATTTAGCAATCAGAAAGTAAAAGCGGCGCTCGGTTGGACTCCGACAGTTCCGATGGCCGAAGGGTTACGAAGATATTTCCAGGCCTGCAGAGGCACAGAATCAAATGCTTAGAGTCGCCATAGTGGGTTGCGGCAAGATCGCGGATTCGCACGCCGCGCAGCTCCAGCGGATTTCGGGATGCACGATTGTCGGAGCTTGCGACAGTGAATCGCTGATGGCCCAGCAGTTCTGCCAAAGATTTTCGGTTCAAAGACATTTTAGCGATTTGGCGACCCTGCTCAGGGAAACGAAACCGGACGTCGTCCACGTGACCACGCCCCCGAAAAGCCATTTTGAGATTGCCAAGTCCTGCCTTGAGCATGGATGCCATGTGTACGTGGAAAAGCCGTTCACACTAAACGAAGAAGAGGCCCAAAAGCTGATTGCAATCGCAATCGAGAATCGCTTGAAGATCACCGCAGGTCATGACGATCAGTTCAGCCACGTGGCGCGACGCATGCGTACGCTCGTCCAGAGACGGTTTTTTGGGCGGCTCGCCAGTCCACATGGAAAGCTATTACTGCTACGAAATTGGCCGCTCCGGATATGCGGGCGCCTTGCTCGGCGATGACCGGCATTGGGTTCGCAGACTCCCAGGAAAACTGCTGCACAACATCATCAGCCACGGCATTGCCAGAATTGCAGAGTTTTTGACCACCGCATCGCCGCACGTAATCGCTTATGGCTTCACGAGCCCGATGCTGAAGCGGATGGGCGAGAAGGAAATTGTTGACGAGTTGAGGGTCATTATTTCTGAAGAGGAGCGTGCGACCGCATATTTCACGTTCTCATCCCAGATTCGTCCTTTGCTCCACCAGTTTCGTATATACGGCCCAAAAAATGGACTGATTCTGGATCAGGATCAGGAGACACTCATCAAGCTTCGAGGCGACCGGTTCAAGAGCTATGCCGAAAAATTCCTGCCCCCGTTGATCTTTGCTAAGCAGTATCTCGGAAACGCGAAGACGAATATTCGAACGTTTCTAAAAAACGACTTCCACATGAAGTCCGGCATGAAGTGTTTGATTGAGTCCTTCTACAGTTCGGTCGTTGAAGACACTGCGCCTCCCATTCCGTACCGAGAGATCCTCCTGACGGCCAGAATCATGGACACAATTTTTGCCCAACTCGACACGCAGCTGCGAAGCGAGTCCAGGATTCCGATGTCCATCTCTGCGCCGAACGCCGCCGAGGCACCAGACGCAACCCAGGCTTGCGCTAATGCGGCAGTCTTCACCAATTCTCGACTCCAGAACTAGCCTTCATTCCAAAGCCAGAATGGGATTACGTGCAGGTGATCGCGGGACCCCGCCTCACAATCCCTGACGAAAGGAAGACTTCTACAAATCGCATGAATTCAATGCTAACGGTATGCGGAAGAGCGGTTCGCGTCCGAGGGCGCTTGATCCGTCAGGCCAAGCTCGATGCGGACAAGTTCCTTTTCCTGGACGATCCAAAAACCATGGTGGAGGGCCTGCGGAAATCTGGAGCCCGCATCGACATTTTTACGTTTTTACAGAGGCTGCCGGAGACTTCGCCCAAATACGATTACCCGATGGAGTGGGATAACCTGGCCGCCATACCGATCTCCACTTTTGACCACTGGTGGAACGAACAGATTGGCTTTAAAGCCAGAAACAAAGCCAAGCAGCCCGAGAAGAAGGGCGTCGTCGTCCGCGAGGTACCGTTTGACGATGCTCTCGTTAAGGGAATCTGGGAAATTTACAACGAGTGCCCCCTTCGGCAGGGAAAACCTTTCCGTCACTACGGCAAGGACGTCGAAACCGTTGGGAGAGAAGCGGCAACCTATCTTGATGACAGTATTTTCATCGGCGCCTTCCTCGGTCCGCAGTTGATCGCCTTTGCCAAGTTGACGTTCGACGAAGCCCGCGTACAAGCGAATTTGATGCACATAGTTTCCATGGTTCAGTACCGGGACAAATCTGCAACCAACGCCTTGATCGTCCAGGCTGTCCGTTCCTGTGCACAGCGGAAAATCTCCTATCTCGTTTACACGAATTTTGCGTATGGCAAAAAGGAAAAAGATAGCCTCAGCGACTTCAAAGAACGCAACGGCTTCGAGCGCATTAATCTGCCTCGCTACTACGTACCCTTGACACTCGCCGGTTCGGCGGCTCTTCGTCTTGGCCTGCACCGCAGACTTTTTGATTATGTCCCTGAATCTGTCGCCGCCAAGCTTCGTGAACTCCGCAGAAATTGGTACCAATACAAGTTCCAGCCCATGCTGAAGGGTGCGAGGGAGTAAGTCATGCCAGGGATCGTCGGACTGATCACAAAAAAGCCCAGCGAACAGGCTCGCGAAGAGCTGTGCCAAATGGTGAAGGCCATCCGGCACGAGCCTTTCTATACGATGGGAACCTGGGCCGATGAATCGTTAGGCGTTTACGTGGGGTGGTCGGCTGCGAACAATTCACTTTCCAGCCGAATGCCCCTCAGCAACGAAAAAGGAGACGTGGTTCTCGTCTTTTCGGGCGAGGAATTTGCCGGCGCTGAGACGGCTAAGCAATTGAACGGGCGTGGACACGCTACCAATGGTCACGGTCCTGCCTATCTCGTGCATCTCTACGAAGACGATCCTTCATTTCCCGCGGGACTCGATGGGATGTTTCATGGACTGGTCGTGGATCGCAAGCGAGGGACGGCTACCCTCTTCAACGATCGCTACGGAATGTATCGCATTTACTACCACGAATCGAAAGACGCTTTCTACTTTGCGGCCGAAGCTAAAGCCATTTTGACCGTTCGTCCGGAACTGAGAAAAGCAAACACTCGCAGCCTGGGCGAGTTCGTTGCCCTCAGTTGCGTTTTGCAGGATCGGACTCTTTTTGAGGGCATCTATCGCCTGCCAGGCGCTTCCACTTGGACCTTCCGTGGCGGTTCAATCGAGCGAAAATCCGCATATTTCCAGCCTCGTGAGTGGGAAGAACAGCCAGCCTTGGACTCGGAATCGTATTACCGGGAACTGCGGGAAACCGTATCGCGGACACTTCCAAAGTACTTCAACAACGGGGAGCGGATTGGGGTAGCTCTCACAGGTGGACTCGACACGCGAATCATCATGGCCTGGCAGAGGGCTGCATCGGAGTCGCTTTCCTGCTACACATTCGGAGGCCCTTTCCGAGACTCGGAGGATGTTCTCGTGGCCCGCCGAGTGGCAAAAGTCTGCGGTCACCCTCACCAGGTGATCTCGGTCGACGGCGATTTCCTCAAGCACTTTCCCCGTTACGCCGAACGGACCATGTACTTGACCGAAGGCTGCGTCGATCTAAGCCGGTCGCCTGACCTATATGTCAGTGAAAAGGCCCGCGAAATTGCGCCGATCAAGGTGGTCGGCACTTATGGCAGCGAGATAATCCGCCAAGCACCAATGTTCAAACCCGTCGAGCCAACGCCCGGGTTATTCCGCGCAGAAATGCTTTCCGAGGTTCGCAAGGCGGCGACAACATACGCCGATCTTCGTCGCGAACATCCATTGACCTTTTCTGCTTTCCGGCAATCGCCTTGGTATCACTCTGGAGTGCTCGCGCTTGAGCAAACTCAACTCACGGTTCGGTCTCCGTTTCTAAGCAATGACTTCGTGCGAGCGGTATTCCGCGCGCCTAAATCGGCGCATGAGAACGGCGACGTTCGCCTTCGCCTGATTGGTGATGGAAACGCATCTCTCGGGCAGATCCCGAGCGACCGCGGCGTCGGCGGAGCTTCGGGGCCGCTATCGAGAACCCTCTCTCGAGCGATCCTCGAATTTTCGTTCAGGTCAGAATATGCCTACGACACTGGCATGCCCCAATGGCTTGCTCGGATCGATCACTTGTTGTCGCCCTTACGCCCGGAAAGGCTTTTTCTTGGCAGGCACAAGTTCTGCCACTTCCGAGTTTGGTACAGAGATGCACTCTCCGGATACGTTCGGGACATGCTGCTCGACTCCAGGACGCTTTCGCGTCCCTACCTCGACCGCAAAGGCGTCGAAGCTGCGGTCCTGGGGCACCTCAAAGGAGACCGGAATTACACCACCGACATTCACAAGCTCCTTTCCCTGGAACTGCTGCATCGCCTTTTTCTGGACGCCAGATGAGTTCAGCCTGTCAACTCCGAAATACTGAGGGTCAATAGAATGAATCCCTCGAGCGCTTTTTTCCTTTTTGCGGTTGGGATCGCAGGCCTCTTTTACCTCGATCGCGATAACTCCATCCGCACCTCCAAAGCCCTGTGGATACCTGTCATATGGCTCTGGATCGTGGGGTCGAGGCCCGTCTCCTCCTGGTTGGGACTCTCGCCGGTTTCGGGCGATAGCCAACTGCTCGATGGCAGTCCGCTCGATCGGTCTGTTTTCCTGATTCTCTTGATCGCCGGAATCCTGGTTTTGGCACACCGCAGCAATCGGACAAAGGTTCTTCTCCGGGCAAGCTGGCCCATCCTGATCTTCTTCTCTTATTGCCTCCTCAGCGTGCTCTGGTCGGATTTTTCCGACATAGCTTTCAAGCGCTGGACCAAAGCTCTTGGGGACCTTGTCATGGTTCTTATCGTGGTAACAGATGCCGAACCACGCGCAGCGCTCAAGCGCCTTTTCTCTCGAACGGGTTTTATCCTTATGCCCGCGTCGGTCCTGTTGATCAGGTATTTCAATAATCTGGGTCGCACCTATGACGCCTTTTCGGGCGAGCCGGCGAACATCGGAGTGGCAATCGGTAAGAATATTCTGGGTGTCACCACTCTCGTCCTGTCTCTTGGCGCGGTCTGGCGGGTTCTCGCCCTTCTTCAAGATAGCCAGCAGCCCAATCGCGGCCGGCACCTGTTAGCGCAAGGCACTCTGCTCGCCTTTGGCGTAGCCCTTTTGGTCACGGCAAACTCAGCTACTTCCGTGGCCTGCTTTGCACTCGGAACTGGATTGATGCTCGCCACGTGGCTGTTCGTCCGCGGACCTCGACCCGGGCTCGTGCATGCGCTCGTCCTGGGAGCTTTAGTTGCGGGTGGCCTAGTGATGTTCCTCGGCGGTGGGGCCAACGTAGTCCATGCTTTGGGCCGCCAAACGAACTTAACTGGACGCCTGGCGATTTGGGATGCCGTGGTTCCCATGGCTCCCAACCCAATGTTCGGTGCGGGCTTCGAAAGCTTTTGGATCGGGCCTCGCGTGCAGGCCTTATGGCGTGCGTTCCCTGTCCTTCATCCCAATGAGGCACACAACGGCTACATCGAGGTTTATCTCAATCTGGGATGGGTAGGAATAGCGCTGATAGCGCTGGTTCTGATCAACGGCTATCGGCGTGCCACCGCGGTTTTTCAGCGCGAATCTGCACTCGGTGCCCTGCTCGTGACCTATATCGTCGTCGCAGCCATCTACAGCATCACCGAGGCCGGCTTCAGGATGCTGGATGTCATCTGGATTTTTCTGCTGCTCGCAGTTGCCGCTTCGGATGAGATGGTTTGGGATGCAGACGCACGGCAGGAATTTGTCGATCTCCCGGAGAACGAAAGCGCGATCGTGTCCGCCGATGAGAGCTCCGGCATCACAATGCTTCGGGAGGAGAATTGAAACCTTTCGACGCCAGCGGCGTATTCCATCCCATTGCTAAGGGCGATGGTCTGCGCAAGACTGCCGTTCGCGGCGCCGGTGTCACGATTTTTTCGTCGGCACTGTCTTTTGCCATACAAATCGCAGCAACCATGGTACTGGCACGGCTGCTCACACCAGCCGATTTTGGCATCGTTACCATGGTCACTACTTTTAGTCTGCTCCTCTGCAGCTTCGGCCTGAACGGATTCACAGAGCTGATCCTGCAGCGGGAGAATCTCACTCATTCTCTAACCAGCAATCTTTTCTGGATCAACCTCGCTGCGGGCGTGCTCCTCACGATTGGGTTCGCCGCTCTGGGACCCGTGATCGCAGCCTTTTATCACGATCCGGTCGTAAAAAATGTTGTGGTGGGGATGTCGCTCACGATCATCGCCTCCAGCCTTTCCGTAATTCATGTTGCCCTTCTGAATCGCGCCATGCGGTTCACGGCGGTTTCGACGAACAACATAGTCAGCCGCTTCGTCTGCGTGGCGGTCTCGATTATCCTGGCCTTCAAGGGATGGAATTACTGGGCGCTGGTCGCAGGCTACGTTGCGCAACCGATTAGTATCTCGATTGGTGCTTGGATACTGTGCCGTTGGACTCCAGGCCTGCCCCGATCTGGCTGCGGTACACGTGCAGCTGTGAAATTCGCAACGAACGTCTACTCGCATTTCAGCCTCAACTATTTCGCGGGGAATGCCGATAACCTTCTGGTTGGTTGGCGGTTTGGAGCCCAGGCACTCGGATTCTATAAGAAGGCGTTCGACATCTTTTTCCTTCCCCTTTGTCAACTGTTGTCACCGATCTCGGCTGTCGTGGTGACGACTCTCAGTCGCCTCAAAAGCGAACGCGACCGCTATCAACAATACCTTCTGGCCGGCATTTCCGTTTTGGCCTTCGTGGGCATGGGCGTTGGCGCGGGTTTTATAGTGGTAAGCAGAGACCTGATCCGCCTTTTTTTGGGCCCTGGCTGGGAAGAGACGGGGCGTATCTTCGCCTTTTTTGGTCCGGGCATCGGCGTGATGTTGCTCTACTACACGCACGGCTGGATTCATCTCTCGATTGGGCGACCCGAACGATGGTTCCGCTGGGGGTTGATTGAGGTCATTTGCACCGTGGGGCTCTTCCTGATCGCTCTTCCTTGGGGACCTAAAGGCATCGCCCTGGCCTGGACCACCTCTTTTTTCGTTCTCTTAATTCCCTCGCTCTGGTACGCGGGCAGGCCAATCGGTCTGGGCATTGGTCCTGTCCTGACGATCGTCTGGAGGTTTTTCGTCAGCCTCAGTGCATAGCCGCCGGCAGCACAGCCTGGCTCATTCACATGATGCCGCAGTTTGAAGCTATGCCCGGAGCGGTGGGCGCATTAGCTCGTCTGGTTTCGTATTCCCTGCTCTTCACGACGCTGTATCTTGGCGCCGTTGTTGCGCTTCATCGAAGCCTTGAGCCAATTCGCCATGCCGCTGGGCTTCTTGGCGACTTCCTGCCCCGGCGCTCCGGAACGCGCTCCGTTGCGGTCGCCCCGCCGGCCGCCGCGACCAGTTAAAAGGTTACCTGGTCTTGGCGGAACAACATTCGAATGATTACCTCTTGCTCGTCGGGTGTTGAGGCTCAGTTGCCTACGTCACAAACTGAAATGAAGATCGCATTGCTTACAGGCTGCCGAGACAGGCATTACGCATTTGGATTGATAACAGCGCTGATCTCAAGAGGCCTGTGCTTGGATGTCATCGGCAGCGATGAAATTGATAGCCCCGAATTGCGTCGCAGCCCGTCCCTAAGATTTTTGGAATTCGAACGTTGGCCGGCGAGAAATGTCAGTGTCGTTAAGAAGACCCTCAGACTCTTGAGCTATTATGCCCGCCTCCTTCCATACGCTGCGGCAGCCAAGCCCGAGATCTTTCACATTCTCTGGAATTACAGGCTGGAATACTTCGATCGAACCCTGCTCATGCTCTACTACAAACTGCTGGGCAAAAAGGTAGTTCTCACCGCGCACAATATTAATGCCGGTAAGAGAGATTCAAACGACTCATGGCTAAATCGCCTTACTTTGCGGATTCAATATCGCCTTACGGATCATTTTTTCGTGCATACCTCAAAGATGAAGACGGAGCTCGTCAACGATTTTCATGTCCCCGAGCAAAACATCACTTTGATCCCTTTTGGAATTAACAATGCTCTCCATGACCGGGGGCTCAATCGCGCTGAAGCAAGGCAACAGCTCGGGATTGCCGACGCAGACAAGACAATTTTCTTCTTCGGTAACCTTGGGCCTTATAAAGGCGTAGACCTCCTGGTTACAGCATTTCAGCGGATCGCAGCCACAAATTCCAAATATCGGCTGATCATCGCTGGCAAACCAAGGGGAGGATGTGAGAAGTACGTGGCTGAAATCGAACAGGCCATCCGGAATTCCGGCATTCAAAATCAAGTGCAGCTAAGGATCGGATTCGTTCCAGACGACTTGTTGGAAGCATACTTCAAGGCTGCCGATCTCCTGGTGCTCCCGTACAGGTTCATCTCCCAAAGCGCCGTACTCTTCATGGGGTATAGCTTCGGCCTACCCGTTGTCGCCACCGATGTTGGGTGTTTTAGCGAGGACGTAATCGAAGGCAGAACCGGCTTCGTCTGCAAGCCGGACGATCCAGTCGATTTGGCCGGCGCTATCGAAAGATATTTCGCAAGCGATTTGTACCAATCCTTGGACAAGCGCCGCCAGGAAATTCGAGATTACGCGAACGAGCGGTATTCGTGGGAGAAGGTCAGCGAGTTGACCTTGAACGCTTACAAAGGATTGCTACAAAACAAGGAACCAGTCCACCCGCGGGCGGATAACCTTCAGACGGAGAATAGAATATGAACATTGCTCAGCGCTCGATCCAATTCATGCAGGGCTTCCTGAAGAGTTACGGCCCTTCAAATATTAAGAAGATCCTCTGGGACAAGGAGTTCTCCGGAGGCAAATGGAACTTCATTGATGACACGGCCGGAGACTGCGTGTATCCGCACCTGGCGAGGCATCTCCATAAGGGCAGCATTCTGGATCTCGGATGCGGTCCCGGCAACACTGCCAACGAATTGTCTGCGACTGCCTACCAGACCTACGTCGGCGTGGACATATCTGAAGCGGCGTTACTCAAAGCGAGAAGACGTACTGAGGAAAACGGTCGGACAGAAAAGAATCTCTTCGTGAAAGACGATTTTCTCAACTACGTGCCCACACAACGATTTGACCTGATCCTGTTCCGCGAATCGATGTACCACGTTCCGATCAGTAAAGTAAAAACAATCTTGGACCGTTATGCCAAGTATCTGAAGGACGGAGGCGTTTTTGTCGTCAGGTTGCACGGTGGCACAACGAAGCATAGGCCCAAGGCAATGCTGAACGTCATCGAAGGTGAGTTCGAAATTATAGAGAAATCTCAATATCCCGAAGAGGCAAGCGTGCTTGTTTTCAGGCCAAGGCGTCCCTGCTAGCCGCTTCCGTCGTCGGCGTCCGATCCTATTTCGGTTACGGAAACCGCCGGGGTCGACGGGAAAAATCGAAGAGAGCCGCAGACGGCAAGAATTTCATGCGTACCGAGGCTCCCCTCGAAACAAATGAAGTTAGTGAATAGTGAGGCTGAGATTCGTAGGTGGAGAGGGTTGTCCTCCCGAGTTCAACTGCTGTCCGTAACAAGCGTTCGCATTGAACGAGTGAATTGCGTTTACCGTTGCGGTTCCGCCGCTTGCCGACCCCAGGCCAGCGTAAGCTGTGAATGTAATCGTATTCCCCGACACCGAAGCGATTTGCCAGAGACGGTTGTAACCAGCTACAGAGGAGCCTCGAATCCAGAACGATTGGTACTGGGTGAACCCCCCAGGCGCGCCGCTGGCCAGCGTAGCGGTCGCCGTCGTGCCATTCTCAGTAATCGAGCTTATTGAATCAGAGATGGCGTAGCGTGTGTCGTAGCTCGTGTTGTTAAAGCATACTTGAGCCGGAATCGCATTCACGAAACCGCCAGGACCGGAGCCTGCGACGTCCGGCCCAATTGCTGGGTAAGGGATCGTAGTGTGGCCGAGCCCGTCTACATACCAGGAAGGTGCAGACCCGAAGTAGAAGGAAGCGGGAAGCGCGGTGCTGCTCGGCACCGCCTGAGCATACGCCGACAGCGCGGTAGGGACCTCGGAAATGAGCGAGCAAATCGTGGACCATGCGGCATTGCTTGAATTGCCGCACCACCGGACCGCCGCGGTCGCGGTGTCGTAATTCCCCCAGAGGTATATGGTGGAGACGACCTTCGCGTCATTGGAAATACCGCTGAAAGAGCAGCCTTGGCCTCCAGCCCAACCAAGTGCCAAAATGCTGCGATTCCCTGTACTGCCGCAGCCCGTATTGTCACTCGGCGATGCCGGTATGTCTTTGTAAGTGTTGTGATATCCCGGTTCACCCAGAACGTTCCCGATCAGATTGTAGTAACGGGCGTACGTTTCTACGTCCACGGCCATCGTGCTGCCGGTTTTGAATGGGCCGTCCCTTCCGGTCCAGTAGTTCCGAAATGCAGTGGCCATCCAGCTGGTGCCGTGAATGTCATCAGCGGCCATTTTCGCGCCTACGTTGCCTTCAAATAAGTTCAAATAGGAGCCGTCTTGGTGCGAAGGGTAGGAATCGGATTGTTGGAAATTCGGCGCTGAACCATTGGCTGTGTAGTAGTTGTCCACAGAAAAGTTATAGGCGAATACGTTGCCCGTTCCATTATTGATGATTTCTGCGGTGGCCGTGTGCTGGAGCAGGTTGTTGGCTACTAGACTGTCATCGGTCATAAACGCCAGCTCGATGCCGTAACTTAAGTCGTAGCCGTTCGATCCATAAATGTAATTGTTTTGAATCGTTAGGTGGGACGATTGGTATGTCCAGATGTTGTTTCGATAGGGCGGATTAGCATTGTTGATGGTTCTTACTCCAGTGGCCCAACAGTTTTTTGCCCATCCGAAAAATATGAGTGTCCCTCCGGTTACCGGGCTATCCGTTGCCAGAGTGCTGTCCAAGGTCAGATTTTCCACGCCGTCGTTCGTTATAGGCAGATGAGTGGGCCATCCGGCATGAGGGGAATAGGTCGAAGACCAAATCGGAGAGTATAGTCCCGGGCTGATTCCAACCGTGTTGCCTGCAACAGATGTGACTGTCACCGTTTGCGTTTGACTGTTTCCAGAAGGACCTCCTTGGCCTCCCTGTTGCGAACAGCTACTATTTTGACAGTTCCATATCGTTCCCGGGTCGCTCGACTGGTCGGCCTGCCAAAGGATCAGCAGCGCGCCGACACTTAGATTCGCTGTGCTCGATAACGTAATCGACGTTGTCCCCGGTGCATACCCAGCTGTCCAATTTGCAGTGTTCGGAAGTCCGCTGCGCGCATCCTGGGCATCTCCGTTGATTATGCAAACTCCGCCGCCCAGACCTTGGCAACCCGATCCCGGCCCTGACGTGAAACGGATGATCGTCTGGTCTGCACCCATGCCCCGTAAAACGACGTTCGATCTTCCGCCGAAATTGATACTGCTGTTCAGGTAAAAGGTGCCGGCTCCAAGCTGAACGTACTGATTTGTGCCGCACGCACTGATCCCGTTGTTGATAGTCGTTGCGGAGCCCGGAGCTCCAGATGTTCCATAGGCCTGAATCGTTGATCCGCACTGGGTCCAGCTCGCATCCGGAATACCGCCGATAACACCGGCGTTGGACCAGTTAATCGCACGGCTCGGAGAAATGATTCCGGACCAGGCCTGCTGCGCGCGTGCGGAGATGGGCGCGATCAAAAGTAGTAAAAAAAAGCACAGACGCGATTGCAGCTTTTTCATTTGCCCCCTAAGTTTTGTAGAGACTTTAAGCCCTGGGCGTCTGCGATTCGCGACGAACTCAACTTCTCAGGAGTAGACTCCATCGATTGCGACTCTGCTCTGGATCAGGAGTATGGTGTGCGTAGACGAGATTGGCGCTCGAAAAATTCCTGGACTTGAAAGTTAAGCTGCCCGTTTTGTCGCTTTCTAACGCTAAATGAACGCCGCTCTTGTCATGCACGTATCGCCCAGATTCTATAACGCTTGTCCCGTCTAAACTTAACTTTTGGTTTGATCTGTTCCTACTGGCTTGTCGAACAATTGTGATCAGGACCGCAACCTGTACCCCTGGGCAATTCGTGGTCTTTTTTCTTTGGTGCTCAAGTAGACTTGATCTCTGATGAGTACTGCTTTTGTGCCGCGACCGCTGCAAAGAGTCCGCGAAATGGCTCTTGGGATGCTTTGCAGCCTACTGCTCATCCCGGCGCTCGCGGCGTCTCACGGCGACAATGTCGGGCCTTCCGATCCACAAACTGCGCCTCACCCTCATTCTGTCGATCTGAAATGGAAAGCCAGCGTCTCGCGTGTCGTCGGATATAACGTGTACCGGTCCGAAATAGACGGGGAACCTTATATTAAGCTGACCTCAGCCCCGGTCCGGGGTACCAACTACACCGATCGTAACGTTCGCAGCGGGCACGCCTACTTCTATGCAGTTACTGCGGTTGACAGCAAAGGCAAAGAAAGTGTGCACTCGAACCAAGTCAAAGCCCAAATTCCCTCGCCCTAGGTTGCCATCTACTCCATCTAATCATTGTTTCGTACCAAACTAGCGAGTTCATTTCATGCCAACAAATGCCTTTGTAACAGGCGAATACATTAAGAAAGTCCCCCACTGGCACACAGACGATTCTGTCTGGAAGGCAAACTGCGTCCGGCAAGTGCTGCAACGAAATCGTCTGTCGCCTCGGCTTATTGGGGAAGTCGGCTGCGGCACAGGCGAGGTACTTCGACAACTGCAGCTTGGCATGGATCCGCAGTGTCTCTTCATGGGGTACGACATTGCACCGGAGGCGATCGAGCTAAGCCGGGAGCGCCAGAACGAACGGTTGCAATGTCGGCTGGGGGATATTCGAAAGGAACCCGATGAAGGTTTCGATTTACTGCTGATTCTGGACGTTCTCGAGCACCAGGAAAATTACTTCAGTTTCCTGCGTAGCATAAAGCCGCTCTCGCCTTACAAACTCTTCCATACTGTCTTGGATCTCTCGGCGCAAGCCGTTTTACGCAAAGGCAACCTATCCAAGCGGCGGCAAATTACGGACGATCTTCATTTTTTCACCAAGGAAATCTTCCTGCAGAGTTTGCGCGACGAACAATACGAGATTCTCGACTGGTTTTATGTGCCGCGCTCGGCACACCGCGCCTCGGGTATTTCGCGAAAAATTCTGCAGTTGCCCCGCAAAATTTGCTTTGCGCTTGATTCCGATTTTGCCGCCCGTTTGCTCGGCGGCTACAGCCTGTTCGTGCTCGCAAAATGACACTCGCCGCTAATAGTCGCCCTGGAGCTGCCGCAATGCCCCAAAGCGTCTACGTTAACGGTGAGCACCTCGAAAAGAATCCTGACTGGCATGTTTACGCCTCCTCATGGAAGGCCCGGCATGTTCTGCGGATGCTGAAGCGCCACCAAATGGCCCCGCGTACCATAGGCGAAGTGGGTTGTGGGGCCGGCGAAGTGCTCCGGCAATTGCAGCTCAACATGGACCCCTCTTGTGTTTTTTCCGGTTATGACATCTCGCCCCAGGCTATCGAACTCGCACGGAGTCGCGAGAATCAACGGCTCCGCTGCAAATTGGCTGACATCTTGCAAGAGCCCGACGCATATTTCGACCTGCTCTTGATCCTCGACGTCGTGGAACATGTGGAAGATTATTTCGCTTTCCTGCGCGACTTAAAGGGGCTTGCCCGCGACAAAATCTTCAATTTCCCCTTGGACCTTTCCGTTCAGGCGCTCGTGCGAAACGACGGCCTGATGATGCGCCGGCGTACCTATGGGCATCTTCACTACTTCACCAAGGACTTGGCCCTTCAGAGCCTGGCAGGCGAGGGCTACGAAGTGCTTGACTGGTTTTACGCTCCCTTCGGCATGGATTTCCCCGTAGGGGCAAAAGGTAAAGTCGTTCGTTGGCCGCGAATGCTGCTCTCCGCGATCAGCGAGGATTTGGCGGCGCGACTCTTGGGCGGATTCAGCCTCTTTGTGCTGGCCCGCTGACGCGGCGTCGCATCCTATAAGGTTAGCCCTGTCCCGTACCAGGACGCTCTAGGGCGTTTCTTTGCAAGGCTGAACCATAAAAGTTTCGTTCATCTTAAAAGCAGATTCTAGGAGATGTTGACCCATGGACACGTGCGACGTAGCCGTCTTAGGCGCTGGACCTTACGGTCTTTCGGTGGCGGCTCATCTGCGCCAGTCAAAATTAATGGATTTGAGGGTAATCGGCGAACCCATGTCGTTTTGGGAACGTAACATGCCCGCGGGAATGCTTCTGCGATCTCCGCGCGTCGCGTCGCACCTCTCCGACCCGCACCGCCGTTTCACTGTGGATGCCTATGAAAAGGCAAACGGAGCCTTCGCCGTCAAAGTGCCTCCAACGGTAGCCGAAGACTTTATCGCCCAAGACATGGCGAAGAAGATTCCACTTCAAGACTTCGTAGAGTATGGCCGCTGGTTTCGCAGGCAGGCGGACTTGCCTATCGACTCTCGCGTTGTGTCAGCCATTAATTTGGCCCCCGCGGGATTCGATCTCGTCTTTACGGGTGGAGAATCCCTGCGGGCAAAAAGGGTAGTGGTCGCAGGCGGCATAGCCCCCTTTGCCCGTATACCGAAACCCTTCGCGGATTTGCCTCCTTGTCTCGTATCGCACACATCGCACCACAACGATCTCAGCAAATTCCGCCACAAAGAGGTGCTCGTCATCGGGGCCGGACAAAGCGCCCTCGAATCGGCCGTTCTGCTGGATGAGGCCGGTGCTCGCGTACAGGTCCTGGTCCGCGGTCCCGTGATGCGCTGGTTGGGTATAAACCGCCGTTGGATGCACGGAAAAGTCGTCGGCCGGATGTTGTATGGGCCGGCTGATGTCGGTCCGGCAGGAGTAAGCCTGCTCGTGCAACGGCCTAACCTGTTTCGTCGCTTGCCACGCGGGGTTCAAGATTTATGGGAACCACGCGCAATTCGTCCTGCAGCCTCATGCTGGGTAAAGGCGCGCACAGCGAATGTGAAAATCAATACGGGGCGATTTGTCGTTCAAGCTCGTTCCCAGGGAGAACGCATCTGCGTGCAATTGAACGACGGTTCTGAGTCCCACTTTGATCACGTGCTTCTCGGAACCGGATTCCAAGTGGACATCGCTCGCTACCCATTTCTTTCATCGCAAGTTGTGGAAAAAATCGAACGCGTTGGCGGTTTTCCAGTACTCGACGAGGGATTCGAGACCTCCTTGCCGGGCATGCACTTTGTAGGTGCTCCCGCGGCCTGGAGCTTCGGTCCTTTAATGCGCTTTGTTGCGGGTACTGAATTTGCCTCTCCCGCAGTAGCGCATCGAATTCTGCACGTTAAGGAACGTCGGCCCAAGCTTAATTGGCTGGCCCATCTCAAGGAGCAATGTGCTCCCCTGCTGCCGCGATCTTAGAGAGGATCAGCGTGTATCTTCAGGGGATCGGTGCCATCACTTCGTTAGAGTACGAGCTCTCGACATTGTTTGGGCTGATTGAGGTGACAACATAGAAATAGGTTTGACCGGGTTGAACGGCATTGTCGTTATAGCTGGTAATGGTAACCGCCGACGAGTTCATCCTGGCGTATGGCCCGCCGGACACGCTTCCACGGTACACGTTATAGCCTGCGACTCCCGAAGAAACGCTGGCATTCCAATTCAAGGTGACGTCATGGGCCGAAACGAAATTCGACTGACCCGGATTCGCGCCTCCAGCGCCCGCCAAATTAGACGCCGAAGACGTTGAAGGCATTGACGAACAACCCGAAAAACCTAAGCTGGCGGCGATCGCGGCCACCGCGATCAGCTGGCGGAATTTTCGAGCTGCCGTTGTAAATCGTGGACGAAAGCTTTCGTTTGAAGATGCAGAACAAACCGATGCTGCAGGGTAAGTTTTCATAGCGCGCGGAGTCTACGGCGAATGGCTGCGCGCCGATACTGGCCTGTAGGGAAAAAAAGGGAAGTAGTGTTGTCTTTGAAACTTTGCCCTCGCCTAGTTAGGGGCAGTGTGGCAGGTTCGCACCGAACCTAGTTGCGGGCCACTCAACCAGGCTTGAGTAGTGGCACCCCATCGTCCGGTTTGAAGAGCGGTTCAGGCTGTTTCCCGGTCACCCGAGCCGCTTCTACACAAATCGCCTCGAGATCGCCCTTCGAAAAGCCAACGCAAGTGCTGTGGATGCGGCCGCCTGGCATGATCAGAAACAAAGTTGGAGAATTCGTCAGGCCGTACCGGTTCGAAACAGGGTAGCCCTTACCATCGATCAAAACCGGGAACCTGATGCCATATTTTCGGATGAATTGTCTCGTATCTCTCGGGTGGTTTTGCGAAATTCCCCACAAACTGAAATCCGATCCGCCATACATCTCATGGATCCGCTGGAGGAATGGAAACGTGAGCTGAGACGTTACGCAGTTCACCTTGAAGAAGGCAACCAGCACGGGCCCTTTCTTTAGCGCGTCTGCCAGGCACACTCGCCGTCCGTCAACATCCTTCAGCACGATCGCCGGAGCGGGTTGCCCGGCAGGAATCGCCGCCAGTGCCTTTCTCCGTACGAGACGCCGCACTAACCCCAGAAAATTCAGATTTCGAAGGTCCGCCAGGGAGATGCTGCCTGCAGTTGTCATTTTCGAGGTCACAATGAGTGCAGTTAAAGCAACACTGGAAAGGCGCTCATTGGATTCACGAGCTGCCGCTCTGAGTTAACCACACATGGCGGCTCTGTGAGGCCCTATAGGTCATCACAGGGACGCTCTAACTTCCGAACACGCCTCCTTTACCCCGCATCCATCCTCTTTCTTAGACTTGCCTAAGTCACCTTCTTCCCCTTCTAGCACCTTTTTGGCCCAGGCACCAACTCCTCCCCTTTAACCCCCGGCGCACCAAATGCTGCCGTCATATACGTGGCACCGCTTAATAACCTCCGATGGCATCTTTTGTGCAGCTTTGCCCCTCTAAAGCCGTCGGCCGGCTAGGGGTTAGAACGGATTGACCCAATCCTGAAGATGATCTAATCTTGCCGCCCATAAACATGCGACGCGCGGCCCGCGAGGGTTGAGCATTCCGCCACTGGCCAAGTCCGATTGGTGGAACATCGCTACTCGGATGGCTTCTGGATCAGGTCGACGGTTTGAAACGAGTGGCGGCTCGATTTGCTTGCATCTCCGTGCCGGTCGGCGAATAGGTCGAGATACTGAAGCTCACCCGGAGGTTCGGGCCATGCAATGTTCCACTGGCCGATCTGCCTTCCTTTTGAAGTTTTCTCTCTCCGTATGCCTTTGCTTTGTTGCTGGCCTCCTGAGAGCCGGCAATCCTCCTCAAAACCAGGAATCGATTCAGCCCGCGCGAACGGCTGACGAGCAAACTCAGGTAGTCATTCCCGGTCCCCTCAAACCGTTTTTGCGCATGGCCGCTATCAGCCAGCAAATCGCACCGTCGGAAGTGCTGCCCCTGCTGGCCCGCAACGTCGTTATTGATGGCTATCGAGGGTCGCCCGAGAAGGATCCAAAACCCACCGAGTTCCTTATCCTCCTGAAAAGATATCTGCAACAAGCCAAAGAGCTGCAGTCGCTTGCGGGAACCCGCGAAGTTTTGAGCGTCACCAATTGCCGTGAAGCTGACCGCCTGTTGGCCATCATTGGCTACCGCCTCAAGCAGGGATGTGGGCCGGATAGCGAACTTGAGGCCGGTGAACCCGAGCGCGCCTTTGTCGCCAATGACTCTGGCTTCCCGATTGCAGAACTCGAACAGGCTCTGCGCGAATCCAAGCCCTTCACTTACCCCTATCCTTCTTCACCGGTGCCCTTGATCTTCAAAGCCGAAGACTGGAAGCTGAACGAGAAAAACGCCGAGAACGCAAATGCGGATTTCCTGACTTCCCTTATTGAAGACCCGCTCAAGGCACGCCTCTACTGGGCCCTTGCTCGCATGGATAACGAAACCCGCGAGTCGCTGCGGCGTGCGCCGGGATTGCCTAGGCTTGTACCTTCTACTGCCCTCCTTGATTTCTATGGCTCGGAAATCTCCATTCGCTCCGGTCACGTTGTCGTCCCTGGCGGAGCTGCCGCGGAGCCTGCATGGAAGCAGTTGGTCGGTGCCGCGCCGGATTCACCTGAAGAGTTCTTGAGCAAGTTGTGGTCTAGAGATGAAGGCTGGCTTGCAGCTTATTTCGACGCCCTCTCTCGGTTGAAGCAAAGGCAGCTCGCCTATTTCACCGATTCGCGCAGGCTGCCGCGTTTCTATCAGGCTCTGCGCGGGAACGATCCTCATCCGGGACCCGCGAAATTCCTGGTATTTCGTCCCAATCCCGGGCTTTTACTCCTCGTAAGTCGTCTCCAGTTCGACTCAAAAGGCGAACCGCTCGTTCCAGGCAATGTTCAAGTCTGGAAGGAGATCGTCAAGCGGCAAGCTAATTCTAAAGTCGCGTCCGAATGGGCCCACAAAGCCCGAGGCTGGAACAATTCCGAGCAGCTTGTAGAGGGTATGTTCGGACTTTCCCGCTCGCTTACGACCGGCTCGTTGCAAACTTTTTTGACCCTCTCGGAAATCGACCGCGCGCGTCCCACTGATAGGCGTCTGAGCCCGCAGACAGTGCGGCTTCTTGCCGATAAGTTCGCGAAGTTCAACGATCAGTACCTCATTTTTTCCGAATTTCACGATCTGGATGATCAGTCCATCGCCCGTTTCCTCGCTACGGGCGACGCGGTTGATCGTATTCCCGATCGTACCGTGCGAGCGAATGCCATCGGCACCTTGCAGGCAAACATCGGTCTCTGGGAAATCCTCGTGCGGCAAGGACAAATTCCCGCCTCTAATCTGAACGATTGCTGGGAACGCTTGCTCGCTCCTTTTGCACACGCCTCGACGCCGCCGCAAATTTTTGACGCGGCACACGCCGCGCTGCTAGAAGTCGTCCACGACGCGAACGGCCCGGCTAACTTCTCGGAAAACGAACTCATCGCCCTGCTTGCGGGACCTGCGCAATCGAGTGCCGATGGCAGGCAAGTGCGCCAGTTGCTGGCCAACCGCATGCGTGTGGTTATGGAATCGCAGCGGCTTGCTTCGCTCGATACGCTCTTCTCTCTCGGGAACGGCTTGAATCGGTTGTCGGAAGGAAAAACGACAGCCCAGGCTCTTGTTCCAGTTGCCAATGAACTTCGCGAGTTCGAAATGCCCCGCCCCATGTTCACCAATCGCGAAAGAACAGCTTGGGCAGGCGGGCTCTACGATAGTCGTCAGACCGAACTGAAGACCGGCCGCACCCTCGTGCAAATCATCGAGTCGCCAAAGTCACCGCAAGAGGTCGCCGACGCGCGCGGCCAACTCGCGCCATTCCTGCGCGACACCCTGGTCGGCCTGAATTACGCCTACTACGAGCCGCCAGGCGCTCAGATGCTCCACAATAACCCTCTCTTCGTTCGCTATCACGATTTCGCGGGATTGACGATTGTAAGCAGTGATCAGGCCTGGCACACGCCGCTCCTATTCGGCCGCGGCTGGGCCGCCGGCGGCGGAGCTCATCTGGTAGGATCGCTCGCCGATCTGCCCTACGTGCTCGCCCAGACCGAGCAGGATTTCATCGTTCCGGAAAACGTGCAGGCCCTCGTGTGGGAAGATCTCGTTCCCAGCCTGCTTACCAGTGCCATACTTCCCCGCTGGTGGCGAGTGACTCCAACGGAACTGCACGCCGTCACGCTCTACCAGCGCACCGGTGAAGAGCTCCTTTCTGCGGCGGCTGCCAACGCGGAGTTGCGCCCGCGCGTCTTGGAAATCCTTTCTGATCGAACTCTGCCTCAAAAGCAGGAGCTGATTGGAAATGACCTTCGTACTGGCGCCGTTCAGCAGCTCTTAGCCGAAGTCACCCCGGCAGAGACGTTCTATCTCGCGGCGGAATTCCGCAGACGCTTCCCTGGTCAGAATAGCTATTGGCGCTCCTCAGGTACGGAGTTGGAGTCTATCGCCAGCCGTTATCCAGACGAGGTCAGCCCGGAACGGCTTGCCGACGACTTTGGTGTTCCCCATCCCGCCCTCGCGCAAACTTATGCTCGCGAATTGCTTAATGTGAAGCCCTTCCCCGCGATCATGGGCTATTCGAGCCGTCTTATGGCGGAATCCTGGGAGTCCAATAATCTTTATTGGGCGCGACTGACGGATGAATTAGGCTATTCGCCTGTAATGTTGAATCGCTTGGTTCCTGAATTGACGCATCGAATGATAGAAAAGATCTTTGCTACGCATTTTGAGGATTGGCCGGCGGTGCTTCGGGCTATGCGACAAACCGGGGATGAATTCCGGCAGGGAAAAGTCGCTCCATTGCCGAAGAGCGCGGTCGCTTCTGGCTTTTAGTAGATTTGCAAGGCCGTATAGAAAGATCGCCCGGTCGGCTCAGGCCCGTCGGAGGGATGATGAGAAGATACCACCTGGTCGCAACGTTCGTCGCTTTTGTATTGTTTTTGGCTCTCAGCCCTAAGATTCGCAGCCAGCAGAGCGCCCCGCCTCCGCCCGCTCCCGATAACGCTGGCGCTTCCGATACCGATAACGACACAGTCTTCCGCGTCAACGTCGATATGGTGCAGTTGAACGTGGCGGTCATAGACCGAAAAGGAAACTATGTCACCGGTCTCCGCCCCTCAGACTTTGAAATAGTGGAAGATACCATCCCGCAGAAGCTGGCCACTTTTGAAGAAGGAACCCAGGGCCCGATTTCGCTGGTCAATCCTTCTCAGCCAGGCGCCACCCCGTCGGCCCCTGGCGTTTCCGATCCGAAGACTGCAACCTCGGCGTCGCCGCAGATCAGTTCCGCAGGCGCGAACGTTTTTATTCTTTTTGATACGAGCAATTATATGTACCGCGGATTTGTCTACGCTCAGGATGCGATTTCAGATTTCGTTCGCTCTCTTGATGGCACCGCGAAGATTGCTTTCTATTCCTACAGCCGGGACGTTGCGCGCGACGCTTTGCTCACTGCGGACCGCTCTCAGGTCCTGCGTGGTGTGCGTTCGACGGTCGCAGGGGCCGACGCCGCCCTCTATAACGCGCTTTTGCTCGTTCTGCGAGATGCCGGCCAGTACACCGGCCGCAAAGTGATCGTCGCCTTTTCGAATGGGCCGGATAACGCCAGTATGGTTCCTCCGGAAGGTGTAGGAGAGCTGGCCCAATCGGAAGGCATTCCCATATACATGATCAGCACGCGGGAAGCGAAACAGGATCCGGTTAGCACCGCCGTATTCGAGCGGATAAGCGCGAGCACGGGTGGTCAGGTCTACTTTGCCAAAAACTGGAATGAACAGCAGCAGGCCTTCGCTTCCGTCCGCGAAGACCTCTCACACCTCTATGCTTTGAGCTATTATCCGCAGCCTAATCCGAATCGAGGCTGGCGCACAATTACCGTGAAACTAATGGGCGAGAAGTTGAAAAACTTCCGGATTCGCACGAGAAATGGATATCGGCCGCGGCCGACCGGTTTTACGCCCGACACGCCATCCGATACCGCACTGGCGCGTTAGCCCAACAGCGCGCTCAACTGTTGTCCGGCGCTTAAAACTTTCTGGCCTTATTTTTGCTGAATTTCCATGGCTTTTGTTAGTCTGAAATCGAGTTTTGTCTCTGCCGCAATCGTGACGTCTCGATTGCCCGTCATCGCCGCGCCTGCGACTCCTGCCCCGCCTCCGGCACCAGCGCCGATCGCAGCTCCTTTGCCGTGACCCGCGAGTGCGCCAATGAGTGCTCCTGCACCAGCGCCTATGGCCGCGCCTTCCGCGGTTCTCGTTCCGCGCCCCTTGGTCGTCTCGCTGTAGTTAGTGGTATGGACCGGATAACTATGTCCGTCCACGTCAACCGAAATTAGCGTGATGCCTAGTTCGGCGCTGCCCTTGAATCTGCCTGCTGATTTCGCATCGATCACTTTAGCTGTAACCTTCGCTCCCCGCCGAATTACCCCGCGACCATCTAGGATGATTGGATCGGCCAGGGAAGCTGCCACGCGTAGGTCGGGCTGGCTATCCTTCGAGCTGACAGACTGGTCGATGGTGACACTAAAGGTCGTTCCCGCGGGGATGACGATGGGCGGTGCCTCTTGTTGCGCCGCCGAAGCGGATGAACTAGTGGTGCCGTCCGCAGCGTTGCCAGAGCTGCCGCCGTTCTGTGAGGAGCGGCATCCGCATAAACCAACCAACGTCAACGCACAAATCCAGGCTGAAAGTCTTGCTAAACGCATGTAATTGATCCTCCGATAACATTCGGGGTGGTCACTAGACCATATCAGGGTGATGCTGTAGGGTGTAGCGTAATCTCCGCACGAGGTGCCTAACAATGCATGTAACGGCGTATCGACTTGGCGCTTTAAGAGTTACACTCTATTAAGTTGGCGAGTTATCAACCTGCCCAGCTGAGTCCGGAGGCGCAAAATGGCCCGTAAAGTTATTTATATCGTCGGAGGAGTTGTCGTCCTTCTATTGCTTGTGGTGGTTCTGCTGCCATTTGTGATCGATGCCAATAGCTTCCGTCCCGAGATTGAATCCTCGCTGAATAGCGCCTTGAATCGCAAAGTCGACATCGGAAACATTCGCTTGTCGATCCTTTCGGGCGGCGTCACCGTCGACAACGTCAGCATCTCCGATGATCCCTCCTTCAACACGGGGCCATTTCTCAAGGCCAAATCGCTCAGCGTAAATCTGGAACTGCTCCCGTTGATCTTCTCGCGCGCTATTCACGTCACGGGTTTGACGATTGACCAGCCTAGCGTGACGTTGCTTCGTTCGCAGGCTGGGACGTGGAACTTTTCCACCCTGGGAGGCAGCCAAAGCCAAACCAAGAGTGCCGGCACCGCAAGCTCGAGCACCGCTTCCAGCAGCTCCAGCCCGGACCTCTCTGTCCGTAGTTTTTCTTTAACGAATGGAACAATGGTCGTTGGCAATACGGGCGCTAACGCGAAATCCCACACCTACGACCAGGTAAACGTCAAAGCCTCGGATCTTTCTTATACGACGCAATTCCCTTTCGAGCTCACCGCCAGAACTCCTGGTAACGGCTCGCTCAAGCTCGCGGGTAAAGCTGGACCGCTGAATCCACAGGACAGCGCCGCCACTCCCCTGAATGCGAGCGTCGAGGTTAAGAATTTGGACATGAAATCGACCGGATTCATCGATCCTTCTGCCGGCATCGCAGGCCTTCTCGATTTTAGTGGCACTTTGAATTCTGATGGTCATACCGCAACTTCCAACGGCAAAATTATCGCCACCCATCTGCAGCTTGTTCCGGCGGGGTCTCCGGCTGGTCAGCCCGTAGACGTCGACTACGAAGCCACGTATGAACTGAAGCCTCAAACTGGCCAGTTGCGGCGCGGCAACGTACACATTGGGAAAGCCAACGCTGACCTGACAGGAAATTTTAACAACTCGGGACCTGTCGCATCTGTGCAAATGAAACTGAACGGCCAGAACATGCCCGCTCCAGACTTGGAATCCGTCTTGCCCGCATTGGGCATGCAGCTGCCAACGGGAGCATCGCTAAAACAGGGAACGCTTAACGCCAACTTAGCCATCAACGGCCCTGTCGATAAGCTCGTCATCACCGGCCCTGTCAATCTATCCAACGCGAAATTGACTGGCTTCGATCTCGGCTCGAAGATGGGTTCGCTCGGAGCCCTTGCCGGCGTCAGTAAAGTCGGAGACACCGATATTCAAACATTCAGTACCGACGTGCGCGTCGCGCCGGAAGGCATCCGCAGCGACAACCTCAATGTGGTGGTGCCGTCGATCGGAGCAATGACAGGAAACGGGACTATATCTACAGACCACAAACTCGATTTCAAAATGATCGCGCATCTGGGCCGCCAAAGCAGCTCTGCCCAGCCCTTGGCGAAGGCAGCGGCAGGCGGAGGTATACCCTTTAAAGTTGAGGGCACAACCTCGAATCCTCAAATCGTCCCAGACGTGGGCGGAATTGTCGGGGGCTATGCCAATGGCCTCAAGAATGGTGCGATTCCGTCCAACAGCAAGGACGTCGGGCAAGCTGTGGATAAGCTTGGTGGTCTGCTGGGCCGAAAGAAATCGCAGTAATGAATTCGATCGACCGGTAGGAAATAAGAGCGCGTCTAGCCCTTTGCCGTTACGCCCTGATGGTGTTCCAGCGCTAATTGCAAAGAGCGCTCGAGCAATCTGATTGCTGTTTCCACGTCCTCGGCTCTTCGCAGAAATAAGCTGATCCAACCTGAATTGGGCAAGATGTGGTGCGGTTCGGCTTCACCTGCGGCGACGATTTCATTGCGCACACCCTTGGGAAACGGAATATCCACCAGAGCGTCGCCGTGAATGTGTCCCAGCTCGCGCTTACCTAAGCGGAACTCCAGCCCGCCGTAGCGGTGCGGTCGAATCTCAACTCCCTGCCAACTCTTTACTGCCGCAACGATCCGCTCCTGCGCTCCTGCGACTGCCATTGCTTTACACTCCCATACGTTTATTCTAGCTCTATATGACCGATGCGCACCCTTCTCTCCAATCTGAGGCGTCGCCTCCGCGGCCGGTAGCCGAAAAACCTACGTCTCTGGAATCCGCCGAGGTAACGCCCGGGCGAGTCCGCAGGCTCGTCCTCATTGTTCAATCGATCCTGCTTCTCGCGCATTGGTTCCTTTACGAAACGTGGGTCGCCTTTCATCCCGCGCTCGACGCCGCGACTCTCGCCGTGTTGCGAGTTGTATTTCTGCTGGCTGCAGTAAGCTTTGTCATCGCGTCGTTCCTCGCGTGGCGGTATTTCAATCCCGCTGTGCGCGTCTTCTACATTATTAATGCGGTTTGGATCGGGTTCATGACCTTCTGTGTGTTTGCGGCGGCGGGCTGCTGGATTGTTCTCGGTGTGGTGCGTCTCGCAGGGCTGCAGATAGCAGCCGATCAGATCGCTAACGTATTTTTTGCTGCGGCGATTGCTGTCGGCGTTTACGGGCTTGTGAATGCCGCCCGCGTTCGCACAACTCCAGTCACGGTCAAGCTGCCCAACTTGCCGAGAGCGTGGCGCGGACGTGTGGCCGCGCTTGTGAGCGATATGCATCTGGGCCACATCCGCAATGTCGGCTTCATGCGGCGAATGGTGGCCCGGCTGAACCAGCTTCGCCCGGACGTTGTGCTTATCGCCGGCGATATGTACGACGGTACGAAGGCCAAAGTCAACGAGTTGGCTGCACCCTGGTCCGCACTTTCCGTACCGCACGGCGCGCTTTTCATTACCGGTAATCATGAAGAATTCACCGGCCGGGGCAAGTACCTGGAAGCCGTCTCGAAAGCCGGAGTGCGCGTGGTGAATAACGAGAAAATCGAACTCGACGGCATGCAAATCGTTGGGGTGCATTATCGGGAGACGACCGACCCTGGGCATTTCCGAGCCATCCTGCGCGGCGCCGGTATCAAGCCCGACAGGGCAAGCGTTCTGCTCGTGCACGCGCCCCATCGGCTGCCGATTGCCGAGGAGGAGGGAATTTCTCTTCAGGTTTGCGGCCACACGCACGGCGGGCAGTTCCCTCCAGGCTCCTGGGTTGCGTCCCGAGTTTATGGTCCCTATGTCCATGGCCTGACTCGCTTCGGCCGGATGCTTGTCTTCACCAATTGGGGCGCCGGCACCTGGGGCCCACCCCTGCGTTTCGGAACCCATGCCGAGATCGTCCTTTTCACTTTCGAGCAATTATAGAGGGCGTCGATAAGGGTACCCACCCCCCCCCATATATTTTGTGCAAGTGTTCATTCTGCGGCACTTCCATCTGACATCGAGTGTGTGCCCACGTCGCGGAAGTGACTCGGGTGACCCGGAAAAAACTAAACCTACACAGAGGCCACCGAGGCACAGAGAACACAGAGAAACGCGCCGATCCCTGGGACCTTCGGGATGATGACCACGTCTGGGCTCGGGTGAATCCTCGGCCGTCGAAAAGAAAATGAGTTGCCCTTTCGTTCGAAACGATCGTGACTGGGAATTCTGTCGGCCAGGGAGGGTTAAATTTTTAACGAGCGCGGATAGCCAGATCAGAACAACTCCAAGCTGCGAAGTCCATTTGGCCGCCGGATCACGCTTCAAACGAAAAGCAGATCCCTCGGCCTTCGGGCCTCGGGATGACAGCTTTGGATTGCGGCGTTACCTGCATTCGTTCTGAACCGGCACAACAGGCTCAGTCCCCAGGGCAATGCGCAAACAATGATCCGGAGCGCTTATATCTATTCTAACGCGCGAGTAAAGGTGCGGCGGTCCCCGATGCGAAATATAGACGCTGAAACCGAAGAGCCACATTCACAAGCGCAATCATCACGGGAACTTCGACCAGGGGGCCGATGACGGCGGCAAATGCCGCGCCTGAGTTCACTCCAAATACAGCAACGGCAACGGCGATGGCGAGTTCAAAATTATTGCTCGCCGCTGTGAACGCTAGGGTTGTCGTCTTGCTGTAATCGGCTCCAACTTTGCGGCCCATCCAAAAACTGACAAGGAACATGACGACGAAATAGATCAGCAGTGGAACCGCAATCCGAACCACATCCAGCGGAAGCTGCACGATCAAGTTCCCTTTAAGGCTGAACATGACAACGATTGTGAACAACAACGCTGCGAGTGTAAGCGGGCTAATGAAGGGAATGAAGCGCGTGCTATACCACTCGCGGCCTTTGGCTTTCAGAAGAACAAAGTGGGTGAACATCCCGGCAAGGAAGGGAATGCCAAGGTATATGAACACGCTTTTAGCAATCTGACCGATCGTCACCTCGACGACGCTTCCCTTCAGGCCGAGCATCGGCGGGAGCACAGTAATAAATATCCAGGAATAGACGCTGTAGAAAAGAACCTGGAAAACGCTGTTGAACGCTACCAATCCCGCCGCGTAGTCGGAATCGCCTCTTGCCAATTCATTCCAGACAATCACCATCGCAATACAACGAGCGAGGCCAATTAAGATCAGGCCCGTCATGTACTCGGGGTATCCGCGCAAGAACGTGATCGCGAGCACGAACATCAGTATCGGCCCAATCACCCAATTCTGGAGCAAAGAGAACCCCAGAACCTTGCGGTTGCGGAACACTTCTCCAAGGCGTTCGTATTGCACTTTTGCGAGAGGCGGGTACATCATCAAAATCAATCCGAGGGCAATGGGAAGATTCGTTGTCCCTGATTGAAACTGGTTTATGAAGGCTGTTGTACCGGGAACGTAGTGCCCAAGACCTACGCCAACGATCATCGCAAGGAAAATCCAAAGCGTTAGATAACGGTCGAGAAAGCCGAGCCTTTTTCTACTCAGGGGTGAACACACATTCGCTTTGACGGGAAAGCTGGCTTCGGTACTCATCGTCGCCTTCCTATGTCATCAATATTTTTCTGGATTGCGAGCGTATCGAGGCTTGATAGCGGCAAGCAAAGAAATAAACCGATCCTGCGGTCAAGAATCATAAAGGCGTCGCGGAAGGCCTTCTCGACTGCTTCCCGCGAGCCATTCACGGCGGCGGGATCGGGAACGCCCCAATGCGCGGTCATGGGCTGGCCCGGCCACACGGGACATACTTCGTTGGCGGCCTTGTCACACACAGTGAAGCCGAAATCCAGCTTCGGCGCTCCGAGTCTTGCGAACTCATCCCAATCCTTGCTGCGCAATCCTGCAATTGGCATCCGGGCTGTTTCAATCAATTTCAGGGCCTCTTGCCGCACAAGCCCCGCAGGATGGCTGCCCGCGCTGTAGGCTTTGAAATTCGGCTTTCCTTTCTGATTGAGAATCGCCTCAGCCATGATCGACCGAGCCGAATTGCCTGTGCAAAGGAACAGCACGTTGTAGCGGCGCTCCATAGATCACGCGCTTTGCCTTTCGGCGGTGGAACAACAGGAGGGCGCACAGCAAGCGCTTTCGGCAATTCCGTTCTTGAGACTCGGCTTCCTGGCGCGAATGAAAGCGCTCGCAAACTTGTCCTCGACCTGCGGCGCAATGGCCTCAACATCAAGGCCCTTACCCATGAGGAACTGACGAGCGTCTTCGATTTTGTAGACGCGGGTGGGTTCGATCTCTATCGCCTCAAACCCGGCGGCGGCAAGTTTGGCGCTATATTCGGATTCCTCCATGGCCCCGGCGATGCAGCCAATCCATAGCTCCACGTTCTTCCGAATGTAAGCAGGCACCGGGCCCCGAACGACCACGTCCGAAACAGCGAAACGTCCGCCCGGCCGCAGAACGCGAAACGCCTCCTGCAATACGCGGGTTTTGTCCGCGGAAAGATTGATGACGCAGTTCGAGATGACTAAGTCAACGGCATTTTCGGGAAGCGGGATATTCTCGATCTCGCCCTTCAGGAACTCGACGTTCTGCACACCAGCTTTTCGTTGGTTTTCGCGGGCGAGTCCGAGCATTTCATCGGTCATATCCAGACCGTAGGCTTTTCCCTCCGGACCTACTCGCCGGGCCGAAAGAAGAACGTCGATGCCTCCGCCTGAACCCAAGTCCAGAACGGTTTCGCCCGGCCGGAGTTCCGCTAATGCCGTCGGATTGCCGCAGCCCAGAGAGGCTTTGAGAGCCTCCTCAGGAAGCGCCGAGATTTGAGATTCGTCGTAGAGATTGCCTGTGATGGGATCGCGAGCATTCCCGCTGCCGCCGCAGCAAGGGCTACCGCCCGATGCGACCTGGTTAGCAGCCTCCGCGTACTTATTTCTTACCCGATCCTTGATTGCCATAGTGTCCTCGACATATCTGCGTTGTCAGATATGTCGCAGATTACCGCCCGGCACACATATATGTCAAGGCTTATGTGTTATGATTGGCGCATGGCAAATCGGCAGGGCACATCTTTACTGCATCTTCTGTTTCGGGCCTTGGCGGACCCTACCCGGCTCCGGCTGCTGAACCTGATCGCGGATCGGGAGATTTGCGTTTGCTACTTCGTGGAAATCCTGCAAATGAGCCAGCCGAAAATCTCGCGACATTTGGCGTATCTCCGTAAGGCGGGGATTGCGGCGGCCAGGCGTGAAGGAAAATGGATGCATTACCGGCTTGTCGTACCGAAGGACGAAATCGCCGCGAGCATTCTGCGGGAAACACTCAAGCATTTGCGCGAGAAACCCGAGATGAAACGGGACTTGTCGATACTCGGAGCTGCCTGCTGCTCACCGCAGAAATTCGAGGTCTTGCAGAGAGCGCCTCAACCAGCATTGGTGTAGTCCGACCACCCAGTTCTGTTGTCGAGTTATCATTGAACTGTGAAGGATAAACTTGCAATCAAGAGCGATCCCTCTCACGTTGGTCTCTGCCTGGATTGTGTGCACGCAAAGCTGGTCGAGGCGAAGGAAGACACCTTCTACTTCTTGTGCGAACTCTCATTTGCCAACCACAACTTCCCAAAGTATCCGCGTCTGCCGGTTCTTCAGTGTCCGGGTTATGTTAAGCGCAGCGGCTGAATTCGGGATGTTTTGTTCGCCACGATAGGCCCCAGGTACGAATCTCGCGCAGCCGCAGAAGTTCGAATTTTGCAGAGAGCGCCGCAACCCGAGCCTAATCTCGCAACGCATACTCCCCGCGGCCGGTGAACTCTGCGAGGCCGAGGTCGCGTAGCAGCTGAAGCTGTTGGCGTATTTTAGGGCGTATGTTGCGATTACCCGGATGACTTGACTGTAGTTCATGCTCAAATTCGTAGACATCCTTGAGCGTAAACTGCCGTTTGCCTAAGCGGCGAATAACCTTGAGGACGTCCAGCGTCCAACCTCTGATAGACGGTGGGATTTTGGCAAGATCACGTACGCGTGCGAACTCATCTCGGACGTGAGACTCCGACACTGGCAGTCCTGCCGAAACCATCGGAATTTTTCCGTCGGTCGGAATTTGCGAAAGAAGAATGTTGCATCCCACCCAACCCGCCCGTCGAGCTTGCGATGTCAAAGGCTTGCGCTTTTCAATAGCGCTTTCCGAGAAGAAAAACCTGGGCACCAGGAGGAGATTTCGTACAAGCCAATCCATTGAATATTGCAAACCGAGAAGATTAGGAACTTTGTCAGCCCGAATTGAGCGGAGCATCGACTCATAACCGGCGTCAACGATTTTCTTCGGATTCCAATGCTTCAGACTCTTAAGTTGGAAAAGCTGCCCGCATTTCGGGCATACGAAGTCAATTACGGGTGTGTTGATTTTGGATGGAGACAGCCGATCGGAGGTGCAAGCCGGACAATATAGTTCGCGAACACACCATTCTTCAGTAAGCACACGCGCGATCTGAGAGCCAGACTTGTAAGCTGACGCTAGTTCAGCTCTGCACTGAAGGTCCATTTCGAAAACACCAAGGGCTACTGTGCGAAGACGATGTCTTCGCTATCGTGTGGCTCAATTTCGGCTCGGCAAGTTGGACATCTGTCATTGCACTGACAACTCCACTCAGCAGTCCACGATGCGCCGTCGTACGGGCAGTGGTAATAGTTTCGAAAGCCTTCCAATATGTTTGCTGAGGCAGCGCTATCTTTTTTGTTACTCTTCACTCCCTTGCTCAGTTTTTTTGTCTTATCGCTCATTGCATTCCTCCATTTACTTAGACTGTTGATCCGGCGCGGTCGTAAGGCAGCGAATCTTTCTACTGCAATTCGGCAACCATCCGCTCGCGACTCAACACAAATAAATGGGCCGTCAGTGCATGCACATAAATTGGAATCTCTGAACCCGGTGTATGTCGTACCGTAAGGTTCGACTGAACTATACCAGACCGATTTCCTTCCAACCGCAGTCTCAAAATGCGCACAGCGGCACGGGAGGCGTATAATCCGGGCTGATCCTCATCGGGTAAACACTTCGGGCAAGAATTTGGGAGGGACACCATGAGAAACAGGTCTGCGGCTATATTTCTCCTGGCTTTTGGTTTCGTGATCATTTCAGTTCCGCTGTTTGCCCACCACGGAAACGCGGCATACGACTACGAGAAAACGCTCACGATAAAGGGGACGGTGGCGACCTGGATTTTTGCCAACCCGCACAGCCTGATGAAGCTGGACGTGATGGACGACAAGGGCAACGTGCAGCATTGGGTACTGGAAGGCAATCCTCCGTCCACGACCGACGCGAGCTGGCATAAGACTTCGCTCAAGGTGGGCGATACGATCGTGGTTGACGTGATGCCGCCCAAAAACAGCGCGCTCGTCGGGCGAATCCGGCGGATTCTGTCGCCGGACGGCACAGTGCTGCTTGACGCGCATCTGCCCTCCACATTGAACGATGTGGCACCGCCGGCAAAGAAATCCGATCCGAACTCGGATGGGTCGAGATAACGCGCGACGAAACTATTGCAGCAGAGTTCTTCAGTGGCTAAAGCCGTTCTCATTTCGGTTGGCTTATGTCGCCGCTGAAGCGGCGACCCCCTAATTTGAAAGCGGAGTTGAGGGATTTCAAGATGCCAAAGCGAGTGGCGGTCTTCACTCTTAAAACTATGGCAGTAATTGCGGTGCTGACGGGCGCATGCCTTATGCGGGCGCAAACGACTTCATCTGGTCAGCAGGGGCAACCGGCGAGTGCGGTGGACATTGAGAAGTGGAAGGCGGAAAAATGGAACACACTGGCACCGCCGCCCAAAGGCTACTACGAAAAAGTGAAGCCAGAACCTGCACCAAAGCGCGACCTTTCCGGAATTTGGGACGCAGGATTTCTGGACGGAGGAGTGCAGCCAAACGGCGCGTTCGAATACCCGGATGATCCGGAACATCTAGGACACGACGTGCCTTATTCGGCTTTGGGGAAGGAAGCGCGCGCGAAGAACAGGCCGGGAACAGGAGTTTCGGGGCAATTCCCGGTGGCAGAGGTAAATGATCCGGTGGACTATTGCGATCCGGAGGGAATGCCGCGCAACGACCTTTTCGAATTGCGAACGATCGAGATTTTTCAGAATGCAAAGAAGCTGGCAATCCTGAACCAGAATAATGACACATGGCGCGTTATCTGGACGGATGGACGCGAGCTGCCCGCCGATCCCGCGCCGAGATGGAACGGATACGCGGTGGGCAAATGGGTGGACGATTACACGTTCGCAGCGAACTATATCGGAATGGACCCGAGAACGTGGCTGGATAACGTGGGCCGCCCGCATAGCGACGCGCTGAAGGTGGAGGAGCGGTGGCACCGGCTGAACTCCGAGATCATGGAGTTGACGGTGACGATTGACGATCCCAAGTTTTATACGCAACAGTGGAAGGCGCTGGACAAATACGTTTTACACCGGCTGCCCGACACTTTCGATATGACTGAGCGTATCTGCTCGGCGACGGAAATGGCGGAATACAACAAGCTGGTTGGCAAACCCGTCGACCCCACAACCGGCGACAACACAAGCAAATAGCTCGCGGCATCAACTTTTTTTCGCCGAGCCAAACGAGGCCTGTTGCGGCTGCTACTGGCCTTCGATGTTCACGGCGTAGTAGGCGGCGGTCTTTGTCGGAACTTCCTTCCACCAATGCGGCGTCTTGGCCGGAATGGTGATGACGTCGCCCTTGCTGAGGTGGTGAGTCTCGCCGCCGTCGATGGAGGCCGCCACCATCTGATCCGGGCTGGTGCGCTTGGCGCCGACCATGGTGCCGCCGGTTATGAAAGTGGCTTCCCCTTCCACCATGATGAAGATGTGGTTGGTGTGTTCGTGATATTCCACTTGACCAGCTCCGCGGCGATTGGCGAGAACGATCAGGCCGGGATCGTTCACGATCGGTCCGCCTTTAGCCATCACTTCGGCCACTTTGTCATGGCCGATGTAATGAACTGCCGCCGGAACCCCACCTCCGATCGGGGCGGCAGCGGCGGTGAGGAAAACAGCCATCGTTAGGATTGTGGCAACCGTGAGCAAGGATTTCATTTCCGTCCCCTTTCAGACCGAATTCGTTAGTCCCACATTTTCTGTCTTGGCCCGGCAGCATGCTACACCCGCAAAGCCACGCTGCGCGAAAATTCTGATCTCCCGGAGGCCGAGCCGCATGTGAGAGCAGTTCCACACCACAGACCGGATTGATCCGGTGCTCAGGCATTAGGGCCCGAGCTTTGGTGGTAAAATGCGCGACGCGAAGGAACCGCCGACGGAACGAGCAGCCCAATCCAACGCCCTGTGATGATAGAAGCTTCAGATGACCCGCGGTTGAACGAACTTCGAAAACGAATCGAGGAATTGAATACCAAGGGCACGCGAGTGCTCATATTCCTGAGCTTTGGTATCGCAGCAGCCGTTTTGCTTTGGTCCGCCGACCTATTAAACGTTGGTCAGCAGGATTTTTTGCTTCGCGCGATGCGATGGTGGGTGCTGGCAATCGTACCAACAGTTTTAGAAATCCTCCCGCTGAAGGAGATTCGAGAAAATAATCATCGCTGGTACGGCTTCGTTCGTTGGTTGAAGTTCGCGCTTTTGTGGCTAGCGATTATTTTTATTTTAGTAGGGACTATTTATTTTCTCCGCTGCATCGTGGGGGCAGAGCCGGTAGAGGATACGGAATCTACGATGCTGCGTTTTGTTTTGACAATAATGCTATCGGCATTTCGGGCGCCAATTTGTGCTTGGGGCTTGTAGCAACGGAGGTCGATCATGAAAACGCTGTGCCTGGTCTGCCTTTTTTTGGCTCTATCGGCAGCTCTACCCGGCCGCGCCGCCGGCGCGCAAGAGCTAACGGCGCCGGATATAAAATCGAACCGGCCAACTCCTCGAACGGCTGATGGACACCCGGACCTGAGCGGATACTGGAAAGGCACGCGCGACACACATCCTGTCGGGAACATCGGGAAGGATCTGCCGGGCTTCAAGCTGCCGCTGACGCCCGCAGGCGAAGCTGCACTGCAGCATAATCTGACCGCGACCATCGACCCTGAGAGCCTTTGCATCATTGGCGGTATCCCGCGACATAATGCCAGCGGGCTACCGTTTGAGGTCCTGCAAGGTAATAAGAAAGTCGTTTTTCTATATTTGTACAACTATTTTCGGCTCATTCCTATTGACGCGACTCGTAAGCATTCGAAAGAGCCCGATGTGTCTTTCTTTGGAGAAGAAATTGGCCATTGGGATGGCGACGTATTGGTGATCGATTCAGTGGGATTTAAAGACGAGAAGGTGTGGATCGATGAAAACGCAAATCCGCATAGCGATGCCATGCACGTGGTGGAGCGTTGGACGCGGCCTGATGGCGACCATATCCACGTGGAAACGTTGATCGAGGACCCGAAGTTTTATACCAGGCCGTTTACCTATTCGCGAACCTGGGTCCTGGGACAACCCGATGAGGAGACCAGGGAATTTTCGTGCAGCGAGAACAACGCCGACGTGGGTCATCTTGGGTTCGGGCCTGGGCCGATTCGGCCCGACGGCACACGCGGATACGTCGATCCTGGGGCCGCGACGCCTAGCCGGTAAGAAGCGAGGATTCGCGGGCGGAGAGCGTGTAAGCTTCAAACCTGCAAGCTTCAAAAAGGAGAGTGTATGCGAAGAATAGGTTTGGCGTTTGGGCTTCTCATGGCGACGCTTATTCCCGCACATATGATAGCCCAGGGAAACGAGGACAAGCCTTTTCCTCCGCACAAGGTGATCGGCAACCTGTATTTCGTGGGCACGGACACGCATTCGTCTTTTCTGGTTACGACGCCCGCGGGCAACATCCTGATCGACAGCACGTATGAGAGCAACGTGCCGTGGATTCGCGATTCAGTGGAAAAGCTGGGGTTCAAATTCACGGATATCAAGATTCTGCTGACCAGCCACGCGCACGTGGACCATTGCGAAGGCGACGCGCTCGTTAAGCAAATGACCGGTGCCACGGTGATGATCATGGACCGCGACGTTCCGGCTACACAGGCGATTCGGCCGGGAGGAAAAACGCATCCGATCGACAGGATCCTGCACCATCTGGATCGAGTCACGCTGGGAGACGAAGTTTTGACGGCGCATCTCACTCCCGGCCACACCGAAGGCAATACTACGTGGACGCTGAAGGCTACGGAGGATGGCAAGACTTACGATGTGGTGATTCCCGGCTCCATCGCTCCCAACGCGATGACGCCTGTGGTGAACAACAAAACTTATCCATTCATCGTGGAAGACACTCTTTTCACGTACAAGTATTTACGCATTCTTCCGTGCGATGTGATGCTGGGCTCGCATACGCCCTTCTATCACATGCAAGAGAAGTACGCGAAGATCGGCAAAGGGCCGAACCCCTTCATCAACGGCCAACAGGGCTGCCTGGCGGATATCGATGGGTGGGAACAGACTTTCAACAAGAGGCTCGCGGCGGACCAGAAGAAAGCGTCCGCGGCTGCCGCGCAGTAACTTTCTTACGGGCGAAAACGTTGCATGATCGGAATGCGCTTGTTCGGCTCGACAAGCAGATCATTCCCGCGCGTTAAACCAAAAAAATTCGGATCAAAGCGTCATCCAGCTGGAAAAGAAGAAGTAGAACACCGCCGATATGACCGTGAGGTAGGCGAGCATGACCAGCGTCCAGCCCATATTGTGACGGATCACCTGGCCCTCGCTGCGCACGAGTTTGCTGGTGGAGACACCTACGCTGGCCGTCTGCGGCGCGATGGGCTTCCCCACTTCGGCGCCAACGGAGTTGAACGAGGGCAGCAGCAGGATCGGCAGGTTCAAAAGCCGGCCGGTGAGCGCTTGCACCGGACCAAACATCGCGTTGGTCGCGGTATTGCTGCCCGAGAGGGCGACGCCAATCCAGCCGAGAATCGGCGCCAGGACCACGAAAAACACGCCGATCTTGGAGAGGCCGTAGGCCAGCGAGTTGGCCATTCCCGTGAACACGAAAATATAAGCGAGGGCGAAAATGAAAAATGCCACCAGCAGCGCGCCCCACATTTGCTTGAAAGTCTTGGCAAAGACCTGACGGATGAGCTGCAACCGGGGGCGCAAGATGAGCAGAAGCACCAACCAGGAAGCCAAAATCGAGGTGCCGCCGGCATAGGGCGTGAAGTTGAAAACCGAGAGAATTGGCTTCTGGGTGACCGAAGAGTTGGCCGACACCGACCAGCGGAACCAACTGATGGCCGGGCAGATGGGACCACGGACCGGTCCAGGAGACAACGACGGCTATCAGCACGATATAGGGGAACCAGACAGCGAGGGCTTCTGACGCGGAACCCAGCTCCAAAGCGGGCTCCGACGGATTCCGCATATGCGCCGCTTCCGGAGTAGCCAGCGCGGCGCCACCGAACCCGCGAATCGTCTTCGGGCGCCAGACTTTCACTAGCAGAAATAGAACCCAGAAGGAAACGAGCGCTCCGCCCAAATCCGGAAGATACGGACCCAGGTAACGCGCCACAGGCCACTGGCCGGCGATATAGGAAAGCGAGCCCACGATCGCCAGCGGCCAGGCTTCGATCATTCCATCCCAGCCGCTCACCAGATAGATCAGCACCCAGGGAGGCAGCAACGCGAGAATCGCGACGATGCTTCCGACGGAAGCGGAAAGCGCCATCAGCGGAAGCCCGGTCACGGCAGCCAATCCCAGAATTGGCGCGCCGAGCGCACCGTAGGAAACGGGCGCATTGTTTGCCAAGGCGGCAACGCGGATGGCGTCGAGGTCCGCGATACCTAAACCGACCAGAATGGGCACCACGACAGCCCAGGGATAACCGAATCCGACTAGTCCTTCGAGCAGCGCGCCGAAAGCCCAGGCCAGCATGATGGTTTGAATCCGGATGTCGGCGGTCGCGTGGTGGATCATCCATTTTTTGAACCTGTCGAACATTCCCGTGAGGACCAGAGTGTTGAAGATGATGAGGCCCCAGAAGGTGATCCAGTCAATCGCCCAGAAACCGGTGAAGCCGCCGTACAGGTAGGATTTGAGCGTATCGCGGACAGGCGCGTGCCACACCAACACGCCGAGAAGGATGGTGATGACTCCGCCGAGGATCGTGGCCAGCCAAGCTGTGAGGCGCAAAGCGGCCAGCATGTACAGCAAGGCCGCGAACGGAATCATGGCAATCAGTACGGTCAGCCACAAATTCCCGGCCGGATTGAGCGTCTGCTGAAACATGTTTTTGCCAATTCTCCTTACGATCCCGTACAAGGGCCAGACATGAGATTCGCGCTAAACAGCCCGAGCGGTCATCCGAGCGGGCAACGTTATATATTGCGGAGGCACAGTAGTACAAGCAGCCATGTTGGGAGAAAGCTCCACGGTTCATTGGCAGGCCTGCGGATGTGTTAATCTCGCGTGCTTCGTGAAAGGTGAAGGCTGAATGGATCGTCCGAAAATACTTGTCACTCACCGCTTATTCGAAGAACCGCGCGCGAAGCTTGCCGAGCATTTTGAAGTGGAGTACTGGAGCGATTCAGACCGGCCACCCCGAGGCGAAGTGCTGCGCCGCGTCGCTGACAAGGACGGCTTGATCTGCCTTCTGACGGAAAAAATCGACGACGAACTTCTCGCCGCCGCGCCCCGGCTCAGGTCCATCGCCAATATCGCCGTCGGCTATGACAACATTGATGTCGACGCTTGCACTCGACGCAACGTGGCGGTCAGCAATACGCCAGGCGTGCTCGATGAGACCACCGCGGATTTTGCATGGACGCTGCTGATGGCCGTCGCGCGACGCCTGATCGAGGGAGACGCGCTGGCGCGTTCGGGAGAGTGGAGAGGCTGGAATCTCGATCAACTCTGCGGCGCGGACGTCTGGGGCAAGACGCTCGGGCTTCTCGGGTTTGGCCGCATCGGCCGTGCCGTGGCACGGCGCGCAAGCGGTTTCGGCATGCGGATCATTTATAACGATGCGGTTCGAGCTCCCCGAGAAATTGAAGTGCAATTGAACGCTGAATACGGGGAACGCGACGACGTTCTCAAAGAGGCCGATTTTCTGAGCGTGCATGTGCCTCTGCTTCCCGCTACGCGCGGACTGATTGGCCCGCGGGAATTGGCGATGATGAAACCGACCGCCTTCCTCATCAACACTTCGCGCGGCCCCGTGGTGCAAGAAGCTGCGCTTATCGCAGCCCTGGAGCAGCGACAAATCGCAGGCGCGGCACTCGACGTTTTCGAGCGGGAACCTCAGATCGGTCACGGCTTACTTCGGCCGAATGTGGTTCTGGCGCCGCATCTGGCGTCGGCCTCACTCGAAACGCGCACCCGCATGGCCACGATGGCCGCCGACAACACCATCGCGTTTTTCGAAGGCCGCCGGCCACCAAACATTCTGAATCCCAGCGTATGGAAGCAATGAGAGGAGAAACGAATCATGCCCGCGGTAACTCGCAATAATCCCAAATTGACCCTGGAAGGGGCACAAACCATTCTCGCGGCTGCGCAAGCGCGCGCCGCCGAGATCAAAGTACCCATGGATATCGCCATCGTTGACGACGGCGGTCACCTGTTCGCATTTGCGCGAATGGACGGCGCAAAACTTTCTTCAGTGGAAATCGCCATTCGCAAAGCGCACTGCGCTGCCATTCGCCGGCTGCCTTCCGCTCCCGCTCGCAGTGGAGACGAAGTCAACGTTCTGCTCTCCCTTGGCCTCTCCGTGGCCAGCCAGGGACGGCAAATACCGCTGCGCGGCGGCCTCCCTTTACAGGTGGATGGCGTGTGCGTGGGCGCCATCGGCGTCAGCAACGGGAGCGAAGATCAGGATGTAGACGTCGCTCAGGCAGGCGTCCGCGCGCTCGAACGTGCCTGACCTGAAGCAACTCGCGCGTGACATTTTTCACGAAACACTAGCGGCCCTCGATATTCCCCTGACCATGCGCCAAAAACTGGCGCGCAACGGCTCGCACATCCGGATTGATGACGCTGAAATCGATCTGGCGGCTTACGATCGAATTGTTGTCATAGCCATAGGCAAAGCATCAGTAGCCATGGCGCGGGGCTTTGCCGATCTTCTCGGTTCAGAGTTTCCCTTTGAAGGCATTTTGATCGCGCCGCACGAAAGCATCGCTTACGTGCGCGGATTTCGGGTTATGGGTGCGAGGCACCCCATCCCGGACGGCGGCAGCGTCGCTGCTGCCCACGCCACCACTGAGTTGCTTTCGCAATGCGACTCGCGGACGCTGATTTTCTTTTTGCTGTCCGGTGGCGGGTCTTCGCTCATTGAATTGCCTCTCGATCCAAACGTCAGCCTTGGAAGATATCCAGCAACTGAATCGGCATGCTGGTCAATTGTGGCGCCTCGATTAACGAGATCAACGCGGTGCGCAAGCACCTCTCCGCGGTAAAAGGCGGGCGCCTGGCCGCACTCGCGGCGGCGTCCATGAAAGTGACTCTCGCGATCACCGATGTGCCCATGGGATTCGAATCGGCGCTCGCGTCCGGACCTACGCTCCCCGATCCCACCACGGTTGCTGACGCTTGTCAGGTGATCGAAAAATATGATCTCGATTCGAAGCTGCCCCCGTCGATTCGCTCGAAATTTGCTCATCCCGAATCGATCCCGGAAACACCAAAGCCGGGCGCTCCCGCGTTTTCGCGAGCTCATTTCTCGCTTCTGCTCACCATGCACGACCTTTTCCATCACGCTCACCATGCTGCCGAGGCTCGAGGATTCGTTGCGGAGTGCGATAATTCAACTGACGACTGGCCCATCCCTGCGGCTTCCGAGTACCTGCTCAGCGAAGTTGTCCGTCTGGCACACGCGAATCCCGGCCGCGGTGTAGCCCTGATTGCGGACGGAGAACTCAGCTCACCCGTGCTCGGCAATGGTATCGGCGGCCGAAATTCGGCATTTGTGCTGGACTGCGTGGAAAAGATCGCCGGCACGCAGATCGCCGTCTTAAGTGCGGGCACCGATGGAAAAGACGGCTCGAGCCCGGCGGCCGGAGCCGTCGCCGATGGCAAAACCATGGAAAGAGCGCTCGCGGCAAACTTACATCCGCAAGAGTTCGCGGCCCGAAGCGATTCCTACAACTTCTTCCATAAACTTGGGGATACGGTCGTGACGGGACCGACGGGAAATAATCTTCGCGATCTACGAATCTTACTCTTGCAAGAATAACTGCGGGCTTCTTGCAGGATAACTATGGGCTTACAGAATAATTACGGCGTGGCTCTCGTCTGTTGCTGTTCGATTTTCTTCAGCCGCTCGTTCATTTCGGCCAGATTCTGGTCGATCTTATCGAGGCGCTCGACAATCTGCTGATTGGGCTGCTGATTGGCGCCATTCCCTGCCGCGGGCGGATTTCCTGAGTTGTCCGCCGACTGCCGATCGCGTTCTTGACCCTCGCCGGGATTCTTGATTCGTGCGATCTGTTGTTCGATCACCGGGCCGCCGCCGGAAGGGATGTCTCCGCTCTTCCGCAACGTCTCGAGAGGTTCGATGGCCGCCGAATCGCCGCGCTCGCCCAACGCATAGACGGCCGCAAGGCGAAGGTCGAAATCGGAATCATTCAACAGTGCGATGAGTCGCGATTCGATCGCTTCATCCTTCTTTGCGATCTTCCCCAGGCTGTCAATCGCAGCGGTTCGCAACCGCATCGGCTTGCCCGGCTCGATCCACTCGATCAACCGCGGCGCAGCCTGATCGTTACCCAATGCGCCCATCGCGCGCAGCGCCGCGCGCCTGATCACATCGTCAGGTGAATCCATCCTTGCCGCGCTCTCGAGCGTGGTCATCGCGCCTTCCGCCTTGCGTTGGCCGAGACCCAACAGAGCCGCGGCACGCACGCGATATGCGGTGTCTTTGTTGGCAATTTCTGTCAGCTTCGCAGCGAGTGCCGGATCATCCGAAAATTTGCTGAGTTGTTCCACCGCAACTTCGCGAACCCAGGGTTCGTGATCCGCGAGCCCCGGCAGAACAGCTTTCTCCGCCTGCGCTCCGCCAATTCTGCCTAGCGCGGTAAGCGCCTGGACCCGCACGCCCCAAAAATGATCATGCGCAGCAGCTTCGCCGAGTGCCGCGATTGCGGCGTCGTTTCCTTTCATGTCACCCAGCGCCTGCGCCGCATCGACGCGGTCGGGCACGTCTTCGGCGTGCTGCAATTGATAGATCCACTGCGCGTCGGACTTATGAAATTCCACGGATTTCAGGATCTTGTCGCCCTTATCGAAGAGAACCAGCAGCGGCTCGGAATCGGCGGGAAACGAAAACGTCTCGTCGGCCTTCGAGACCGTGATGGGAAAGCTCTTCGATCCTGCGGTTGTAGTGACAGCCACTTCTACCGGAACATCAAACAGCCCCACGTGGCCGCCGCGCACATCCTGAGTTTGCTTCACTTCCATGCGCACTTGCTTCGCGCCCGCATCGTAGGTGGTGCTCACGGCAAAACGCGGGGCCCCCGCGCCATAGATCCATTCTTCAAAGAAGCGATCGACATCGACGTGGGTCGATTCTTCTATGGCTTTGATCAGGTCGGCGGTGGCCACATTCTGGAGCCGATTCGCTTCCAGATAATGCTGCAACGCGTGAAAGAAGGCGTCATCGCCCAGCTGTTCCCTGAGCATTTCCAGGACTAGACCCGCTTTGCCGTAAATGTTTCCGGCATACTCCATCGAATCTCTGAATTCGTGCGTCACAATGGGCACGTTAAACAACCGCCGCTGCCGGAAATATGCCGCTTGTGAGCGCCAGCGGGAATATGCGGCGTTGTCGACGCCATACTGGTGTTCTTCCCAAAGCGTGGCCATGAACGTGGCGAATCCTTCGTTGAGCCACAAATTCGCCCAATCCTTGGTGGTCACCAGATCGCCGAACCACTGATGGCTCATTTCATGGGAGATCAGACCGTCCGCGCCTTCCAGGCTCTCATGGGCGAGCTCCGGGTGCAGCAGGCTGCGCGCCGTAAGCGTGGTCGCGCTGGCGTTCTCCATTCCGCCCAGGCTGAACTGATCCACTGCGGTCTGGTCATATTTATCCCAGGGGTAGGGCACGCCGAGCCGGTCGGAGAAGAAGCTCAGCATCTCGGGAGTACGCGCAAATGTTGGCTCGATGCGGTCCGCGTCCCCATGCGGGACGCGGTAGTCCACGGGAATGTTGCGCCAGGTTTTCTTGCTCTCATCGAACTCGCCCGCCACCAGCGAAATCAGATACGTGGAGATCGGCTGCGATTGGCGCCAGGTCCACGTCTTCATCCCCTGCCCGGCATCGACAACGCTCTGGAGCTTGCCGTTCGAGACGGTGACCCAATCTCGCGGCACCGTGACGATCATCTCCGTGGTCGTGCGGTCGTTCGGGTAATCGTAAATGGGGATGTAGTAGCGGGTGTCTTCGGCTTCGCCCTGCGTCCAAATTTCCTTGGGTTGCGACGAATAGCTCTTGTTCGGGAGAATGAAAAACACACCCTTCTTCGGGCTTCCCTGGTAACGAATCATCACTTCATGCTTCTCGCCGCTCTTGCTCGGCCGGTCGAGATCGACATGCAATTTCGCGTCGTCGGTCGAGAAGTGCGCATCCTTGCCGTCGAGCCGGACGGTGAGAATCTTCAATCCGACGGAATCGAAGTCCAACTCGCGCAAGCCGTCCTTCAATGGGGTAATCGTGTGCGTGACCTGGCCGATTACCTGACGCTGATCCAAATCGAACCGCAATTCGATGCGCGCGTTCTGCAGGTGATAATCGCGGCTGCGCGCAAAGGGCTCGTCAGCGCAAAGCCGCAACGCGAGCACCGCGCACAGAGCGAGCACGAGAATCGAAACGACGGCAATACGTCCGCGCCGCCTGATTCGCTCGACCTGCCGAGTCACAAAAGACCGGCTGTGGTTTTCTTCGCTCATTCCACTCTCCTGAATTGCGTTGCGCCCTCGCTCAGGCGCGCTGTTCGCGCAAATAGGCGTCTTCCTTGCGAATCCAGTCTTCCCGCCGGGGCGCAAAGAAGTCGATATCCACCGTATCCTCGAGCGCTACAGCGGAATGCGGGACATTTGCGGGAATGTAAAGGACTTCGCCGCCGCGAACGACGACCTCTCGGTCGTCAAACACGAATTTCAGGGCGCCCGACAAAATGAGCGAGAATTGCTCGCTGACATGAAAGTGCCGGGGTACAACCGCACCGGGCTTCATAAGCAGGCGCGCAACAGTCGCATTATCCCCATTCACCATTTGACGCGAGATGAGCTTATTCAGCTGCTCGCCTTCAAGCTTTTCCCAGGAAGTCTTCTCCATCTCTAACCCCCGTTTTGTACCAGCGCTATGATAATCTGCGCATCGTCGCCCGAAAATGCAACCGCCGTCAATGCCCGTTCCTGATAAATGACGAGCCTCACGAGAACCGCCCATCTTATTGCCATTGTCGTGCTTGCCTTCGAAATGCCGGTGCCTATCTACTGGCTGATTCTGCACCAGCCAGTCTTATTCTGGCGCAAACACGTGCGCGTGGCTTTTCTGGTGGCGGTGGCCGCGGCCTGGGGAATCGTGGATTTCCTTCTTTACCGCTTCCACATGGAACTCTTTCGGCGGGACGGGATTTCCTGGCCTGCGCTTCTGGGGTTGGTCTTGATCGGCGTGGACGTCTTCACGTTCACGAAATCCGAAGCCGTCCTGGGTGGCCGCCGCATCGTAGGACATTCCGAGCTGGCAGGCAGCCGCGAATTGGTCGCTCGAGGGCTCTACACGCGCGTGCGCCACCCTCGCTATCTCGGTATGATGTCTGGCGTGCTTGGCGCTTGTTTGATCGTCGCGTTACCGCCATTGTGGGCTGCAAGCGTGGTCTGGCTGTTTCTGGCGCTGCTCACCATTCGCGCCGAAGAGCATGAACTGCATGCTCGCTTGGGCCCGGCCTATGCCGCTTATGCCGAACGCGTTCCCGCGCTGCTGCCATTCCGGCTGCGAGCGCGCGGTGGGCAGGCATCTCGAGGCCGCCACTAGTGCCTTTGACGCAATTCCCAGCAAAACGTCGTGTGGCGTTCCAAGGCGAGCCAGGCGCTTTCAGCGAAGAGGCCGGCGTCAAGCTCCTCGGTACCGAAATCGAAACAGTTCCGCGTCCCACCTTCGAAGCGATGTTTGCCGCGATCGCGGATGGCGCGGCGGACCTTATTCTCGCGCCCGTCGAAAACAGCCTGGCGGGTTCGGTATATCGGTGTTACGACCTGCTGCTCGAAAGCAAACTCAATATCGTCGCGGAAGTGATCCTGCCGATTTCCCACAACTTGATCGGCCTGCCCGGCGCGACCATCGACCAGGTGCGGTTTGTGCAATCGCACCCCGTGGCTCTGGCGCAGTGCACGCGCTTTTTCGAAGCACATCCCAAAATCACGCGTGTGGCCGCCGAAGACACGGGCGGAAGCGTTCGTGAAGTTGTGCGGGCAGGTGATCCCCAGCGGGCAGCGATTGCAAGCCGTCGCGCGGCGGAGATTTATGGCGGCTGCATCCTGCAATCCCATCTCGAAGATCATCGCGAGAATTACACGCGTTTTGTTCTTCTCTCTTCTGAGCCCGGCGTGCTGGCGGAAGCGAACAAAATCTCACTGGTGGTTTTCCTGCTGCATCAGCCAGGCGCTTTGCATCAGGCTTTGCAACCGATCGCAGAGCACAACATTAACCTCGTCAAAATCGAAAGCCGCCCAATCGTGGGTCATCCATTCGAATACTGCTTTTACCTCGATCTGATGGCCGCGCCTCAGGCGCCCGCGACAAAGGCGGCGCTTGAGGAGTTGCGCCGGCGCACCAGGGAAGTGCGCATTCTGGGGTGTTATATCGCCGCCCCGGCCCCTGGGACTTCGTAGCCCACTTGCTGTGTGTGTGCTGTTGATTTTTAACGGTGTTTTGCCGTTTTCGATGTGCCGCGTATAATCTTCAGACCGCTGCGCGCTCCAAGCGTGTGTGCACGCAAAGAAAGTACGGCGAGAGGATCACGAACTGCGCGAATCCATGACTTCTGCTTTCCTGCAATGCATCGAGCAAGGCTGCGAGCGGCGCTATCCGCTGGACGCCAGAGAGCATTTGTGCTCAGCATGTGGCGCGCTGCTGGACGTTCGATACGATTTCTCCGGAATCGATCCTAAGCCGCTCTCAACGGTATGGCAGCAACGCAAAATGAGCGGCGCCATCACCGACCAGAGCGGCGTCTGGCGCTTTCGCGAGCTACTGCCGTTTGTGCCTGCCGGGACCGACGTCATCAGCCTCTCCGAAGGGCGCACACCGCTAATCGAAGTGAATCGCACCGGCGAATGGGCGGGCGTGCAGCTTTCGATTAAGCATCAGGGAAATAATCCCACAGGCTCGTTCAAGGATTTGGGCATGACGGCCTGCATTACTCAAGCCGCGATTCTTGGCAGCCGAGTGACCGCTTGCGCCTCCACTGGCAATACTTCCGCATCCATGGCGGCCTACGCCGCACGCGCCGGGATGAAAGCCGTGGTCTTTGTTCCGTTCGGGAAAATCTCCACCGCCAAACTGGCGCAAGCTCTCGAATTTGGCGCCGTCGTCATCGAAATGGGCGACAACTTCGATCAAGCTTTTCAGATGCTTCGCGAGCTCACAGACGAGCTCGGTCTTTACCTCGTGAATTCGCTGAATCCATTCCGTCTCGAAGGCCAAAAAACCATCGTTTGCGAGATCCTTGAGCAACGGGACTGGCGCGTGCCCGACTATTTGGTTCTCCCGGGCGGAAATCTGGGAAATGTTTCCTCGGTAGGCAAAGGCCTGCAGGAACTTCTGCAACTCGGCATAATCAATAAGCTTCCACGGCTCGTCGTAGTCCAAGCCGAAGGGGCCAGTCCCTTTTTCACGATGATCGCTACCGGCGCGGACGAAATCGTTCCCGTGCAGCCACGTACCGAGGCTTCAGCCATCCGCATTGGCAATCCGGTGAACTGGAAGAAAGCCCTTCGTGCCATTCGTTTAACCGACGGCTTGTGCGAGTCCGTTAGCGACGAACAGATCTTCGAAGCCAAGGCCGCATTGGCGAAAGATGGTGTGGGATGCGAGCCGGCGTCGGCGGCTTCCGTAGCGGGCATTCAGAAACTGGTGCAGTCCGGCAAGGTTGAAGACGGGGCGGACGTGGTCGCCGTCTTGACCGGTCACCAGCTTAAGGATCCGGAGATCGCCATAAAGCGGCGCAGTGAGCGCGAATTGGCTCAGCAAAGACTACATGTCGAGCCTGACATCGATAAGCTACGAGCAGCCCTTGAAAGCGTAATGTTGCAATCGGCTTGAGTTACTTGCGGCCAAAGTGACCGGCTGAGCGGCATCTCTCTTAGGAATTCGCAAAGACCACGATCGATGCAAGCGGCAAAGCTATTCTCGCCTCGTGAAGCCGCCCAGGTGCTGGGCATCAGCTATCCGACACTCAAACAGTGGATCTATAAAGGGAAGATTCGAACGGTCAAGACTGCTGGCGGCCATCACCGCGTCCCGGAGCAACAGATCGACAAGTTTCTGTATCACGCGTCCGAAAGCGGCGACGTCCGCGAACGGCGCAACAATTTCCGCAAAGTCAGCGGAAGAAATCAGCTGATCGGCCGCGTCACGGATATCAAAACCCAGGGGTTGATGGCCCAGGTGACGCTTTCAATCGGTGGTCAGCGAATTACTTCCATCATCACTGCGGACGCGGTTCGCGAGATGCGCCTTCAGAAGGGCCAGACCGTCGCCGCCTTGATCAAATCGACCGAGGTAATGATTCTTCGAGTCTGAGCCGACTACTTCCGGTCGGTAGTCGTCCCGCCCTTTTTGGTCCGTCCTTTGGTTCGGGGCCCTTCCTCGAGTTCCTCATCCTGGGCGCGTACTCTTCCCGTTGTGGGGTCCGGATCGAGATCCACGACTGAACTGTCCGTGGGATTATCGATGGGGGTGAAACCTGCGGTGCCTATCTGTGCGGAACTTCGACGACGTCTCGGCATTTTAGTTTCTCCTTCCGTGCAATCCTCCCCTGGAGTTTCGGGTTGCACCCCTCATGAATCCATCGAGCAAAAGAGGTAAAGGAGCTGGCGATCCTGCGTATGCCGGTTGTTATTGCATCGGCCAATCATTCTGTGCTAATAGCGTGTAACGACGGGTCTTTCCGCAGCGTCATAGTGTCCGTACGGCCCGGAGGAACTAATAAATGAAGCTTAAATCCCTAGTACATTTGGGTTTAATTACCGGCTTTCTTCTCGTAGGCATCCCGCTGTTCGCACACCACGGAACCGGAGTGGCCTACGATACGGAAAAGACCCTTAACTTGAAGGGGACCGTGACCGAATGGATTTGGGCGAATCCCCACTGCGGTATTCTGTTCGACGTCACGGACGATAAAGGTACCGTGGAGCATTGGGGCGCGGAACTTGGGAATCCTCACGCGCTCTCCATGGCGGGCTTGAGCAAGGATATTTTGAAGCCTGGCGACAAAATCACGATTTCCGGCCACCCAGCCAAATCGGGAGCCCCGCGTATCGAACTCCAGGAGTTTACGACCGCCGAGGGGCGGACTCTGCCGGAGAGAGGCCATAAGGGCAACGGCGCCAAACTGACAGACGAGCCCGGCCAGTAATCGGACCCTAATCATAAAGGAGTTGTGAAATGCGAAATCGCTTTATGGATCTGCTCGCGACGTTCGCGATGTTGCTGGCATTCTCGGCCGTCACATTCGCTCAGACCTACGGCACCAAGGGATACTCCCCAGGGGCATGGAAGCCCGAGGAGCTACCAAAGGAATTGTCAAAGCCGAAGCCTTACAATCCACACGATTTTGCGGGCGTTTGGTCCTCCCCAACCCGTGCGGGTTATTTCGAACGGCACGCGCTTAACGACAAGTGGCTCGACATAAAGGATAAGAGCATTCCGGACCAAATGAGGTCCCAGACTTATCCTCCCCCGATGACAGACTGGGCCAAAGCCAAATTCGAGGCGACCAAACCCAGCTACGGTCCGCGGTCCGTTCCTCCGGGTTTGGGGAATGACGCTGTTTCCACCTGCGACCCCATGGGCTATCCCCGCGACTTATATGAGGCGAACCTGCGGCCGTTTGAGATCGTTCAAGCCTCTGACAGGCTTCTGATACACATGCAGTATCACGACATTTGGCGTACGGTCTGGACCGATGGGCGAGAACTGCCCAAGAACCCGGATGCCGCCTGGATGGGCTACTCCGTGGGCAAATGGGAAGGTGATACCTTTGTCATTACGTCGACCGGCTATGACGACAGAACTTGGCTCGATCATTTTGGCAATCCGCATAGCGAGCAGATGGTGCTTGTGGAGCGCTGGCGCCACCCTGACGCAGACACATTGACGCTGGACGAAACAATCACCGATCCCAAGGCTTATACGGCGACGTGGGTCGGCGAGACGATCACGTTCGTCCGGGCAAAAGCGGCAATCTTCGAAGAACTTTGCGTACCGTCGGAAGAAGAGCACTTCAACGACAAAATCAGGGACGCCGCTGTGGGGACCGCAAAGCCCTGACGGGGCAGCATCGTTTTGCTGCGAACCGTTTTAGTTATGCGTTTGACCTGTAAATATAGGTAAACATAGGGTTAACGCCGTAAGTTCGCCGTGATAGCTACGGACTCCTTAGGGGCTTCCTGAGTTAAATCCCGTATTGCCAGCGCTTTGCGCTACCGCTTATTGTCTACCTCACTGGGCCCATACTGGGGTGGGGCGCGCCAGAATGTCTCTGCACCGCGAGATTCCGTGTGTACGTGCAGAGGGTGCAGTACACATGAAGGGGAGGTAAGGTCATGGCACCTTTTCGGATCCTCTTGGCGGACGATCATGAGGTTGTGCGTGCTGGTCTTCGCGCCTTGTTAGAGGAACAAAGCGGCTGGGAAGTCGTCGCCGAAGCTGTCGACGGCCGCGACGCCGTGGAAAAGGCGACCAAACTGAAGCCCGACGTTGTCGTCATCGACATTGCCATGCCCTCTCTGAACGGACTGGAAGCTGTGCGGCAAATCGTTAAGACTGTGCCGAACACGAAAGTGCTCGTGCTCACCATGTACGATTCCGATCCACTGATTCAGCAAGTGTTGCAAGCCGGAGCGCGCGGATATCTCCTCAAATCGGATGCAGGACGCGACCTCGTATCGGCAATCGACGCCTTGCGCCGGAATAAGACCTTCTTCACCCCCAAGGTCAGTCAGATGGTGCTGGAAGGCTATCTGGACAAAAGTCCCAAGGAAAAAGAAGCCCAGAACGAGCCCGAAAGTCTGCGGCTCACCAGCAGGCAGCGGGAAATCGTACAGCTACTGGCCGAGGGAAAAAGCAGCAAGGAAGTGGCCGCGGTATTGGGACTGAGCGTGAAGACTGCAGAAACGCACCGCGCCAACATCATGCGCAAGCTCGATTGCCACTCAGTGACTGAGTTGGTCCGCTACGCCATCCGAAATCACATCATCGCCGCATAAACAACGACACCAAACGCAACACCAGGCAGATCCGTTAGAATTCGCGCTTGCGGCTACGCGCGTATCCACAATACATTTTCGTAGTACGATGGATACGTGGGGACCAATGCCTATGAAAGCAGAACCACGTCGTTGAACCCGCTCGTCGCAACCCTGGTGGCAGTTCGCCCTTTGCGAAACTCTAATCCTTAATGCTACCGCTCGAAGGCCTCAAAATCGTCTCGGTGGAGCAGGCAGTAGCGGGCCCGTTTGCCTCGCGCCAATTAGCAGACTTTGGCGCTCGAGTCATAAAGATAGAGCGCCGCGAAGAGGGGGACTTTGCGCGTGATTACGACCACAAAGTACGCGGACTCTCGAGCTGGTTCGTCTGGCTGAATCGCTCGAAGCAAAGCCTTACTCTGGACTTCAAACGACCGGAAGCCGCAGAGATCATAGAGAAACTCACCGCGGACTGCGACGTCTTCATACACAATCTGGCGCCTGGAGCCGCAGACCGCGCCGGCCTGAAAAGCCAAGCCATGCTGGCCAGGAATCCGAGACTGATCGTATGCGAGATAAGCGGCTACGGATCGGATGGCCCCTACAAAAACAAGAAAGCTTACGACCTCCTGGTACAGTTCGAAACAGGTCTCGTTTCGATCACGGGAACGCCGGAGACGCCAAGCAAGGCAGGAATCTCGGTAGCCGATATCGCGGCCGGCATGTACGCGTTCAGTGGCATCCTGATGGCGCTCTATAGGCGCGAGAGGACGGGCCGGGGAGGCGTCGTGCAGGTATCGTTGTTCGACTCCCTTAGCGAATGGGTTTTGCCGGCGGCGTACTACGCAGTCTATGGCGGCACGCCCCCATCGAGAACCGGGGCGGAACACGCATCTATCGCTCCCTACGGGCCGTACTACACGGGCGATGGAAAGCAGATCAACATCGGCATTCAGAATGAACGAGAGTGGCGGCAATTCTGCGCCTCGGTGCTCCTAAACCGGGAAATAGCGGCCGACCCCCGCTTCGATAGCAATTCGAAGCGTTCCGAAAATCGTAAGGCGCTGCGAACCATGATCGCCGAGATTTTTCGAACCTTAACTCTGGAGGAGGCTCGGGAGCGTCTCGAGCGCGCGGGTATCGCTCACTCGCACACAAATTCGGTACAAGATCTGCTGGCGCACCCGCAGCATACCGCGAGAGGCCGTGCGCGCAATGTCGGTTCTCCGGCAGGCTCTTTGCAAGCCTTGTTGCCTCCCATCGGTCTCGATGGCGTAGAGCCTCGGATGGACGAAATTCCAGACCTCGGCCAGGATACAGACGCAATCCTCACCGAGCTCGGATACACACCGCAGCAGATCCAGCAGTTCCGGCAAGACGCAGTGATCTAATCCCGGGCGTTTTTTGGTATCCAGAAAAAAATCAGGTAGATAGAAAAAGCCCCACCGGCTTTAGGGGAGACGGTGGGGCTAGGTACTGCAAGTCAGGGGTCGTCACTACGTGAGATAGCGGAACGCGCTTCCATGGACAATTGCTAATTCCGTATATGCGCGAACTAGAACCCTTAGCTACAAAGAAGGTATCGCCGTATGCACACAAGCAGATGCGGCAAAAGGCTTGTGGGTGGTAAAACAGCCGAAGGCCTGGCGCTAATTAAGCCGGGGCTTGACCAGGCAAGGGTGCGCAAGCAAGGCGGTGCATCGTGGAAATCAGACGCGAGCCCATCTCTTCCTTGGGCAAAAAAGCGTTGGCGCCGCAACGATCGGAAATTTGCTGGTAAGAATTGCTCGGGATGGCCGTCACAAGTATTACGATGACCTTCGGCCACCTCTCACGAATGGCGGAGGTGGCCTCCAGGCCGTTCATGAGCGGCATGGCAATATCCATTAAAATCAAATCAGGTTGCAGATGCGCGGTCAGACTGATGGCCTGAACGCCGTCGCAGGCCTCTCCGACCACTCGAATCTGCAGGTCGCCTTCGAGCAAATCTCGAACGGCCGAACGGAACTCGTGGTTATCATCGACAACCAGAACTCTGATCATTCTTGACCTGAACCCTAAATGATTTTACGGACCGGCACTAAGGTACTCCACCATTCGATGCTTCGGTGGCGCCAAAAGACACCCTATACCACCCCCGGAAGCCTGCTTCCCTGCCGAGATGGCCCCGATGTCATGGCCAAGCCTGATGCCTTAGGATACGGTGAATCCCAAACCATGATGCCATGAGGCTTCAGCCCATCCGGCTGAGTCCTCTTCCGAAGTAAAAAGTGGTGGGGGTTTGATCGTCCCAGCCCACATTGCAGAATGGAATCGACCACTTCTGGACCTTGGTCGGCTCGAACACGGGTTTGCCCAGGGCTGGGGTGGAAAGGCAATAGGTACCTTCGTGCGTGCCGATCCAGATGAGGTTTCGATCCCATTCGATAAAGACGTTCTCCGTCGTCCCACGCCACCAGCTTATGTACTTGTCGATCTCGCCATCGCGTGGCGGCACGAACCAGGCGACCTCTTTCGGAGCGGTGGGATCGGAAATATCAAAAATGCGCACGCCCGCATTGAACCAAGTCATCGCGACGATATTTGGCTTGGGGGCGCCGGGCTGCAGCCAGCAATGTGTGTTGTGCGAGCCGAATCGCCCGCGCGCGAAGCAGAAATCCGTGTACGGAGCGTCTGGGGGAGCCGCGGGGCGAGGAAACAAGCCGATGATCTTTGGATTCCGGGGATCCTTCACATCGATCACATAGGGAGTGTGATAATTCTCACGGCAGTCGGCTTCCACGGATTCATGCGCGGCCACAACGAGATTTTGCAGTCGCGGATGTGCCGCGTCGGCAGTGATAGGCAAGCAGGTGTGGAACGGAATCGTGCCGAACGTATCGAATTCGTACTGCACGTGCCCATACGGTTTCGGATGCTTGATATCGGACAAATCCAAAGCGTACATGCCAAACGCGCCAAAACCGCCGTAACCTACCGTGCCGCCGTCTTCCACGCGCTTGGGAACGCTTATTGCGCCGTGGTTGCCAGTCCAAGATGTGTGATCGCCGGCGAACCGATACTTTTTGTATTCCGCTTCTTCGCCCAACCGTTGTCCTGGCACCCACCATTTCGACACCTCTTTTACGTTGGCGGGATCGGACATATCTACTATCATCAAACCATTGCTATAGGGCCGCTCGAGATTCTCCAGGCGCAACTGGTCGTCCCAGCCGCAATCCAGATAGGCATACTGGCCGCCGTCATAGAAATTGTGATGCGTGCCGTTGCCCTTCACACCGGTGTTGTATTCCTGCAGGAGCTTGGGGTTGTGCGGATCGGTGACGTCGTAGTTGCGAATGCCCCGGAGGCCCTTGTAGGCGAGTATTTTGTCGCGCAATTCCTTGTCATATTGGCCGTGCGGATATTCGGGAACTTCCATTGTGAGCGGCTGCGCCGCGGTCACCATCATGATCCACTTCTTCAATTTTGTGTTGTAGGCCACAGCGGCAAAGGAACTCTGAGTGACGCCCTTGTTCAAGACAACAGGATTTTTGGCGTCGCTGATATCCACAAAACCCGCTCCGCCCGGCAATAATCGCTGCTTGCCTCGCGCCCACATGACGCACAGCGGCTCGCCGCCAGTAATCGTGACCCCGGGAAGGTGTGCGTGAATTTCCATGTTGTGGATGTATTGCTTGCGATCCAGGTAGGTAAGAGCGCCCATTGCGAGAGGAATCTCGGGCGGCTCATTCGAAGTATAAAGACCGGTGACCTGTGCGCGAGCCCCCTTCACGCCGGTGAGGCTCATTGCGGCCGCGCCGAGAGCGGCTCCGGCGACATTCTTCAGCAGCGATCTCCTGCTCAACTCGGCACTTTTCTGCGACCTCTTCCTTTTATTTTGCAAGATTTTGGAATCTTGGCGAGATTCGGACACAGATCACCTCTTTTTGGATTCGAGTTCGCCCTGCAGGAGCGCCCTATCGCCTGAAATGCGCAGCATCAGACCTTGGTTGCGGCATTTGTGCCACGAACGGCATGTATCATAACAGCGAAGAGCCTGTCAAAGAAAATGGGCGGCCAAATCTTTTGCGTGGCTTTTCTAGCGCGCAGATCTCAGGCGCAAATTGCGGCAATCTAAGGCCCTGCACCCCGCGCGCTAAACAGCTTTGTACCTGCACCTGTGCCGAGTTTTTTCCATCTCATCATTGGGGGTCGATGCTAGTGGAAAAGGACGCTACTCATGCTTACCGTATTGCTGATTATTCTGATCCTGGCGTTATTGGGAGTGCTGCCGGCTTGGCCCTACAGCCACGCGTGGGGCTATTATCCAAGCGGCGGACTGGGAATTCTGCTGATTATCGTGATCATCTTGATGCTCTTGTGAGAGCTGCCGCATAAAGATCTCTCACGCCGCCATTGCTGCCCGCTAGGGACGCCTTCTTAGCGGAGATTCCCTATCGAGTAGTTCAGCACGGACAATTGAGTGTCGTAGTCGTAGGCTGCGTTAACCTGCTCGATTTGCGCCTGCGTAAGATTTAATTGCGCCTGCGTGAATTCAACGATAGAACTCAATCCCAACTGATAACGCGACTGAGCCAGGCTCAAAGCCAACGTCGCTTGGTTCACAAGCTGCTGCACCACAGATAGACGTTGGTATCCGGAGTTCGCATCGTTCCAGGCCTGGGTCACGTCTCGCACAATCCGATCGAGCAAGTCTCGATTATTCTGCTGCTGTGCGGTGAAGCGGGCGGACGCCTCGTTCCGAAGGGCGCCGAACAAGTGCCCATTGAAAATCGGTATCGTCATGTTGAATCCAGCAGCCGCGTACTCGTCGTTGAGGCCCGAAGCGGTGGTCACTACGTGCAGCGGGATAAGACCGGCGGCGCCGACGGCGCTGATGTTCGGGAGCCAGAGATCGCGCTCCGCCGTGACGAAGGTTTGCGCCGCATTTATTTCCAGGCGTCCGCTGACGAGTTCCGGCCGGTTCATTATCGCTTGCTGGATCAGGCCTGCGAGCTCGGTGGGAGGACCAGCGGGTGGCCCTGGTTCCATCAATTGGTAGGTTCTATGATCCGCAAAACCGAGCGCACGGGTTAGCTCCGCATACGAAGTCTGAAGATCATTTTGTGCCTGAATGAGCAGGAGTTGGGATTGCGCTAAGTCCACATTGGCAAACGATACGTCCAACTGAGACTTGAGCAGATTCGCAGCTAATTGGGTGACTTGATCGGATACAAGCTGGCGCTCCCCGACGGTCTGCTGCGCGACACGCAGCAAAGCCTGCGCCCTCAACACGCCATAGTAGAATCTGTCGACCTGCAGCAGAACGTCAGCCCGCGAGGTGACGATGTTCTCTTCCTGAGCCTGAGCATGCAGGCTCGCGCTCTTCACGAGCTGGTGTGTGCGTCCAAAATCCGTAAGCAATTGGTTGACTTGAAAGCCCTGGGCAAACTTGGGAAAAATCCGCGGATCGTTCAAAACTCCGGCGCCGATACGATTCGTATCGTTAGCTTCCGCGCCCGAGATGGCTCCTGTAACCATTGGATAATATGCGGCCCGAACCTCCCGGCGTTGCGCATCGGCTGCCGAGGCAAGCGCCGTTGCGACTTGGATTTGTGGATGATTCTGAATCGCCATTTGTTCGGCCTGCTGCAGGGTAAGAGTCTGGGCGGTTTGAGCTAAAATCAGAGCAGGAAAGAGCGCCGCCGCCGCACAAGCAATCAACAGCCTCGATGCCGTTCTCATTGCGCCTCCACTACCGGCGTCTGCATTTGGGCTTGTTCTCGACGGCGATAAATCAGCAGGTATGCCGCTGGAACCACAAAAATCGTGAGCACGATGGAAGAAAGCAGGCCTCCGATAATGGCGCGCGCCAGCGGAGCATAAGCCTCGCTCCCAGCTTCGAGTTTAAACGCCATGGGCAGCAAGCCGACGACGGTCGCCAATGAAGTCATAAGGATCGGCCGCAGGCGGATGCGGCAGGCGCGAGCGACTGCTTCCGCGGCGCTGTGTCCCTCGCCCCGAAGCACATTTGAAAAATCGACAATCAGGATGCTGTTTGAAACCACCATGCCCTGCAGCATCACAATCCCCATGAGAGATTGGATGTTCAATGTGGTGCCCGTCAAAACAAGCGTGAATGCCACACCGACCAATCCGGTCGGAACTGCAAGCACGATTAGAAACGGATCGATGAAGGAAGAAAACTGGGCAACCAGGATCAAGTAGACCAGCAAAATAGCCAGTACGAGACCTATGCCAAAACTCGTGAACGAAGATTCCATCGTCCGGATCAAGCCGCGGATGTTGATGCGAATATTCGGGGGGAGCTGCGTTTCGGCAACAATTCTGGAGATCGCTTTTTCGGGCTTTCCTAGATCTTCGCCAGAGGGCGCGACATAGATGTCGAAGGCTCTCTGCAGCTGGTAGTGATCGACCTCGGTGGGCGTGAGGATAGTACTGACGTCGGCGACTTGGTTCAGATACGTCGGCATCTTCTGATTGGGCGCGTGCAAAGGCATGACTTTCAAGTCCTCTACCGTTCTCACCCGGTTTTCGGGGTACTGCACGGTGACAAAATAATTGTTGCCGCTCCTGGGATCCACCCAGTAAGCGGGAGCGATCATGGCGTTGGAAGTAAGCGCGGTGATCAGATTATCGATCACCTCCTTGGGGTTCAATCCGAGCTGGCTGGCGCGTTCGCGATTTACATCGACTTGCAAGGCCGGGTAGTCCATATCTTGGGGCGTATAGACATCGGAAACGCCGGGAATCAATCGGAACTTTTGCGTCAATTGTTGGGCGATATCGTTGACCGCGGGGAGGTCCGCCCCGCTCACCTGTACATCAATGGGCGCTGGGGCGCCTTGATTCAGAACGGCGTCCACCAAGCCGCCAGATTGGAAATAAGTGCGCAATTCAGGAAGATCACGCGCAATTCGGGCTCGTACCAGCCGCATGTACGTGTAGCTGTCGACCTTGTGATCCTCCTTCAAACCGACTTGAACGAAGGCGGTGTGCATTCCGGAGTTCGGTGTAAACAAGGAGGAAAGATCGGGCATGACACCGATATTGGACACGATCGTCTCCAATTCAGCGGGAGGGACGATCTCCCGGACAATGCCCTCCACTCTGTTAACGTAGTTATCGGTCAGCTCGATGCGCGTGCCTGTCGGAGCCTTAAGATTGATGACAAACTGGCCCGCATCGGTCCGAGGAAAAAAGGAGACGCCAATGAAAGGGATCAGCAGAAAGCAAGCGAAAAAGAAGGCCAGAAAGCCGAGCACCATGTGCCAGGGATAAGCAAGAGTCTTGCGCACCCATCGTTCGTAAACGCTCAGCATCACATCAAATTTTGCGTTGAACCCCTCATGAAACCGAGCGCCCCACGATTTCCGCGCGGGTTCAGCTCCGCCATGTGTATGCGCAGACTTCAAGAAATGGGCGCAAAAAAGCGGTACTACGGTCATGGCATCGAAATATGAAGCGAATAGCGCAAGCACGACCCCGAGAGCCAGAGCACTGAACAAGTACTTACTCACGCCGAACAGGAAGGTCACCGGAAAAAAGACCACCACGGCGACGAGCATGATGGCTAGGACAGCCAAAGCCACCTCGTTTGCCCCTTTGAGAGCCGCTTCTTTGGGCTCCTCGCCCAGCTCAATGTGGCGATAAACGTTTTCGATCACTACTACGGAATCGTCGATCAGACGCGAGAAGGCGAGCGCTAGTCCGCTAAGAACCATGGCGTCGATCGATTTACCAGCGCTGTGGAGAATAAAGAACGTAATCAACACCGAAAGCGGAATAGAGAGAAAGACGGCCACAGTAGCGCGAAAGCTGCCCAGAAAGACGAAGATCATCACGCCGGTTAAAAAAATTCCTATTCCCCCTTCTCGCAGGACCGTGGAAATCGCCTCCTTGACGAAAACCGACTGATCGAAGACAACGCTGGTCTTTAACTGCGAGGGGATATCGCGCAGGAGCTGTATGGCGTGCCGGATTCCATTTACGACGGCGATTGTATTGGTATCTCCTCCTTGCTTTTGCACCGCGACGTAAACGGATTTTTGACCATTGACCCGGACGACGTTGTATTGCAGGGCCGAGCCATCCACCGCTTTTCCTACATCCGAAACGAACACTGACCTCTGCCCGTCGGTTTTGAGCGGGACGTCGTTCAGGGCCTGAGGATTGGGTACTTGGGCATTTGTGTAGATGTTGTAATCCATCGGTCCGATGCGCACATCACCAGCGGGTAGAATGAGATTGGAGGCATCGGTGGCACGGACAACGTCCATGGGACTCAACTCATGCGCCTGAAGCTTGACGGGATCGACGTAAACCATTATTTGCCGGTACTTGCCGCCGAAAGGTGGAGGTACGGTGGCACCCGGGACACCGGCAATCTGATTGCGGATCTGAAACTGAAGATAATCGTGAAGCTGTGTCTCGTCTAGCCCCTCTCCTTGAACGGTCAGCAAGCAAACAGGCAGGCTCGAAGCATCCACCTTCAGAACGACTGGCGGCAGAGTGCCTTGCGGTAGTCTCCTCAGATCCGCCATGGCCAGGTTGGATATTTGCGTCACATCGGCATCGGCATCGGAACCGGGCTGGAAATAGATCTTGATCAGGCTTACGCCCGGTAGCGAACGCGACTCCATGTGGTCCACACCGCTCGCTAGCGTGAAGAACCGCTCGAAGGTGTCGGTGATATCTGCTTCAATCTGTTGGGGCGGCATGCCGTTATAGAAAGTAGCCACCAGCACGACCGGAATATTGATTGGTGGGAACATGTCCACTGGCATTTGCGCCAGGCTGGTAAGGCCGAGAACGACAACCACGAGACAGAAAACGATAATCAGGTACGGGTGCCGAATCGAGAAAGACGGCATAGCTGGTTCTATTCCTCTCCTGGCGGATCAATGGCTGTAGCGCCGATTCCGCCGGTATTCAGTGCTTCCGCTCCCGCGAGATTATTGGGATAGTCTGTGGCGAGAACTTCTCGCGCTTGGGCCTCGGCTCTTAAGGCGAGAGCCGTGGCCGCCTGAATCTGCGAATGACTCTGGATGGCGACCTGCTTCCCCTGCTGCGGGCCGAGAGCCTGGATGGTTTCAGCTGAGGCCGACGCTGAAACGAATATCACTGCGGAAGCAAAGATCAGCGGACCGCATGTGGTTCTCATTGCACCTCCACGACCGGCGTCTGCACTTGGGATTGTTCTCTCCGGCGATAAATCAGCAGGTATGCAGCGGGGACCACAAAAATCGTGAGCGCGATGGAAGAAAGCAGGCCTCCTATAATGGCTCGCGCCAGCGGAGCGTAAGCCTCGCTCCCGGTTTCGAGTTTGAAGGCCATGGGCAACAACCCGACTACCGTTGCAAGGGTGGTCATCAGAATAGGACGCAGGCGAATGCGGCAAGCGCGTGCAGCTGCTTCAATGACGGTGTTGCCTTCTTCCCGCAGCACATTTGCAAAATCCACGATTAAGATGCTGTTCGAGACCACCATGCCTTGCAGCATCACGATCCCCATGAGCGACTGAATGTTTAACGTCGTCCCGGCGAAAACCAGCGTCATGATTACGCCGACAATACCTGTCGGAACCGCGAGCACGATCAGAAAAGGATCGATGAACGATCGGAATTGAGCTACCAAGATCAAGTACACGAGCACGATGGCCAGAAAAAGGCCGAGTCCAAAGCTCCTAAACGACTCCTGCATAGTCACAACCAGCCCCCGCATGTCTATCCGGATATTCGCAGGCAATTTCGTGTCAGCGATGATTTTAGATATCGCCCGGGACAGCTTGCCCAAATCTTCTCCCGTCGGTGCCACGTAGATATCGAATTCTCTTTCCAACTGGTAATGATCCACCTCAGTGGGGCTTAAGATCGGAGTCACATCCGCAACCTGATCGAGATAGGTCGGAGCATTGAGATTCGGTGCGCGCAGGGGCATGGTCTTTAAAGATTCGAGATTAGTTATCCGATTTTCCGGATACTGAACGGTAACGAAATAGTTATTGCCAGTTTTTGGGTCCACCCAATAGCTCGGGGCGATCATAACGTCAGAGGTGAGAGACGTAATGATGTTGTCGATGACTTCCTCGGGAGTCAGCCCCAACTCGGAGGCGCGGGTCCGATTCACGTCGATCTGTAATCCGGGATAATCCATGTCCTGGGGAATGTAAACGTCGGAGACTCCTGGCACGGCCTTGAATTGCCGCGCCAGGTTCTGCACGATGTCGTTGTCCGTCTTCAGGTCGGTGCCGCTTACCTGGACATCAATGGGTGCCGGGGCGCCTTGATTCAGCACCGCATCCACCAAACCGCCGGATTGAAAGTATGTGCGCAGTTCGGGAAGTTCCCGTGCGATTCGATCTCGTACAATGGCCATATACTCGTAACTGTTTACCTTGTGTTCGGGGGATAGCCCCACCTGAACGAATGCCGTGTGCATCCCCGAGTTAGGAGTAAATAGCGAGGAGAGATCGGGCATCACGCCGATATTGGAAACAACCGTCTGCAATTCTTTGGCCGGTACAACTCGCCGCACTATATCCTCGACCCGCTTCACGTAGTCGTTGGTCAGCTCAATGCGCGTGCCTGTGGGAGCCTTGACGTTGATTACAAATTGGCCCGCGTCGGTTCGGGGGAAAAAAGACACGCCGATGAAGGGACTGAGTAGAAGGCACGCGCAGAAAAACACCAGGAATCCCCCCACTGTCCGCCAGGGTCGGTCGAGGGCTCTCCGAACCCATTTTTCATAGAAGTTCAGCACCACCTCGAACTTGGCATTGAATCCGGCATGAAACCTGGCTAGCGATGTTTTAGGGGATTCATCATGCTCTGGAGCACCCTCCGGATGAGCCTTTAGAAAATTCGCGCAAAACAGGGGTATGACAGTCACGGCTACATAGTAGGAAGCAAAAAGCGCGATCACGACCCCCAGAGCGAGCGCAGTGAACAGGAACTGGCTTACCCCGAAAAGAAAGGTCACCGGGAAAAATACAACCACTGCGACGAGAGTAATGGCTAGCACCGCCAGAGCTACTTCGCCGGTTCCCTTCTCGGCAGCTACGTGCGGCTCTTCACCTAGTTCCAGGTGGCGATAAACGTTTTCAATAACGACAACTGAGTTGTCGATCAGTCGCGAAAAGGCCAGAGCCAGACCGCTCAAGACCATGGCGTCGATGGACTTCCCCATGGCATGAAGCACGAAAAACGTGATCATCACCGAGATGGGAATAGACAGAAACACGGCGACGGTGGCCCGGAAGCTGCCCAAAAATACGAAAATCATGACTCCGGTAAGGAAAATTCCGATGCCGCCTTCCCGCAGCACCGTGGAAATCGCTTCCTTCACAAACACCGATTGGTCAAAGACGACGCTAGTCTTGAGCTGTGAAGGAATATCGCGAAGTTGCTGGATGGCTGTCCGAATTCCGCCAACTACTGCTATGGTGTTTGTATTTCCGCCCTGCTTCTGAACGCCTACGTATACCGATTTCTGTCCATCCACGCGGACAATGTTGTACTGCAGTGAGGAACCGTCGACCGCCGTGCCCACGTCAGAGATAAAGACTGATTTCTGCCCTTCCGTCTTGATGGGTACATCGTTGAGGGCCTGCGCATTCGGCACTTGGGCATTGGTATAGATGTTGTAATCCATCGGTCCTATGCGTACGTCGCCAGCGGGCAAGATTAGATTGGACAAATTGGTCGCGCGCACGACGTCCATAGGGCTCAATTCATAGGCTTGCAGTCTCACTGGATCCACATAAACCATAAGGGCACGGTACTTGCCGCCAAAGGGCGGAGGGACCGTCGCGCCTGGAACACCGGCAATCTGATTGCGGATCTGGTACTGCAGGTAATCGTGAAGCTGTGTCTCGTCTAGCCCCTCTCCTTGAACGGTCAGCAAGCAAACAGGCAGGCTCGAAGCATCCACCTTCAGAACGACTGGCGGCAGAGTGCCTTGCGGTAGTCTCCTCAGATCCGCCATGGCCAGGTTGGATATTTGCGTCACATCGGCATTGGCTTTTGTACCGGGCTGGAAATAGATCTTGATCAGGCTTACGCCCGGTAGCGAACGCGACTCCATGTGGTCCACACCGCTCGCTAGCGTGAAGAACCGCTCGAAGGTGTCGGTGATATCTGCTTCAATCTGTTGGGGCGGCATGCCGTTATAGAAAGTAGCCACCAGCACGACCGGAATATTGATTGGTGGGAACATGTCCACTGGCATTTGCGCCAGGCTGGTAAGGCCGAGAACGACAACCACGAGACAGAAAACGATAATCAGGTACGGGTGCCGAATAGAAAACGAGGCCATCGGACTACTGTTCCATTTCTCGAGATTCCATGACCTTCGGCGTCACCCGCTGCCCCGGCTGATACTGGCCCTGAGATCCAAAAATCACGCGGTCATTTTCGTTCAGGCCCGAGACAATCTCGACCTGCGTTCCCGTCTGCAGGCCAAGCGTAACGGTGCGTCGCTCGATCTGATTGGCGCTGTTGACGACCAGGACGGTCCCCTTATCGGGCCCGCTCGGCTGAACAGCTTGCATTGGCAGGGTCAGCGCCTTCTGCGCTGTCTGCAAAGGGATCTCTGCAGAAGCGTACATTCCAGGGACGAGTTCGTAACTCGCATTGGGCACTTCCACTTCGGTGTGCATGGTGCGGGTTTGCAGATCAATTTGATCGGAGACGCGAATGACCTTTCCCGTAAAGTTCTTTCCCGTCGTGGATACTTTGACGTCGATTTTTTCACCCAGGTGAAGATCGGGCACGGCTCTTTCGGGTACGGGAATCACCAATCGAAGAAGATTATTTTGCGATAGGCGGCAGAGCGCCTGAGTACCAATGTTCGAAGAGGTCCCCCCGGGCAAAAGGGCTCCCTTGTATGCGTACAGGCGGGTCACAACTCCTTCGAAAGGCGCGACTATATGAGAATAGGAGTAAAGCGCCTTGTCTTTATCCAGCGTTGCCTTCGATGCTGCGACCGCCTGTTCCGCCGAGGCGAGAGCGTCCTTGGCCGCGGAAACACCGGCGTTCGCTTCCGTGTCCTTTCCTTCAGAAACGTCAATATCTTCCTGAGCGACAAGTCCAGGCTGGGATTTCTGCACGTCGGCTAGGCGCGAATAAGTCAGGTGTGCAACTTTATAGGCGGAGTTCGCTCGGTTGAGTTCCTCGTGAGCGCGGTCCAGTTCACTCTCATTGCGGTGGATGGTAGCTTGGTCCTCCTGCAGTTGCTGCTCTAATTCCGGAATCTCCAGGTCCGCCATAGGCTGCCCTTCCTTGACGTGAGTGCCCCAATCCACGTAGAGCTTCTGGATATATCCGGAGACTTTGGCGTAAACCTCGATCTCCTGGTAAGGCTCGAATTCAGAAGCAATTTCCAGCGTGTTCGAAAGATCGTGGCGCGTAACCGTGACGACGGCGGCCACGGGGGCGCTGGCAGCCGCATCCACTTTGCCCGTTCGGGAGCAGCCAGCCAAAAGCACAGGCGCCGTCAGTAATGCCAGCAGAGACCAATGACGCAGTTTATAAGCCGAGACAATCTCGCCGGGCTCTCGCGAGATATTCTCGACATGCGACGCATCCCTTGTCGAATCGGCAGTGCTAGTCATACCTTTATTTCCTCTTCTTGCTTCATGACCCGTTGAAGCTTTTCCAGGGAAAAATCGTCAGAGCGGCACAGATCTATAAGTCGTTTTCTTCTCTTAAGAATATCGCGGGCTTTGGCGGGAACTCTATCGGCAATTTCCAGGGGTATCGTTTGCACGCCATGTAGGTCGCCTTGGACCAAATCGCCCGGTGAGACCTTCAATCCCCCTACGCGCACGGGACTTCCGAAATCGAAGACATGGGCATATGCGTGCGACACCGCCACGTTAGCGGCAAATACCTGAAAGCCGGTCGGCCGGATATCGGGGACGTCACGCACGCTTCCGTTGGTCACCAGTGCCACGCAGCCGAGTGCGCGCAGGATGTTCGCGTGGACGGCGCCGACAAACGCTCCCAACCCCGCAGGATCGTCGAGATCTTCGATGACGACGATTCGAGGCGCGGGAATCGTCAAAATCTCGTTCCACCAATCCGCGCGGTCATAATAAAAGTAGCCGTGGCTGTCCATCGGTGGATTTGCGCTGCGGATACGCGCCGTGGCCGCATACCCGACTACGCCTGGAAGGTCTTTAAACTGGCAGCGAATGCTGGAATTCGCAAAACCCGCATTGCACAGACGAACGCCGAAAGTTTCGATAGCGCTCGCCGTCACACACGTGCTGAACTGACGCAACTCATCGAGTTGAGGTGGAGTCGGCTGATTTGCTTTTATCGTTTGAACCATAGAGCGGCCTCTCAAAATCCGCAAACTGTCGTACCAAGCCGGGTATCGGACCGCAAACGCTAGCACTATTCTAAAAAAAAGGCCGGAAATCTAGAGGAATAAAGATGGTGGTGATCGATGCTGCAGAGAGATGATTACGCCGACAGAGGGCTTGGGAGGCTCGGCATCAGGCTCCCGGGTGCTCCGGGTTACCGGCCGTACGGGAAGCAAAGTCGCAATCGCTTGCAACGGCGCTCTTTCAAGAATTAGCGGGCAATGTGGCACCTGCATCTTGCTGGAGATATTCAGATAATGCCCGGGATTCGACTGCGGTAAATACCAACTATTTTTGGCGAGCGTCGAGAGCGCGGGTACTGCAAACAGGAGCAGCGCAAGCAACGCGCCCTTCACAAAAGGCGCGAGGCTCCTGCGCAAGTGCAAGGAAGAGTTAATGGCCTTCTCCCGCCGCTCGGAGTTGTCCTTCAGTTCCAGAGTCATTATCGAAAATTCTACGGTCGCAAGTCATTTAAAGCAAGCATCGGGCCGTTTTGCCAGCCTAATGCAGCAACCCTTAGATGGAACGCACTCACAAACTCACATTTTGCGGACCGCGGCCAAGAACTTCGCGGTTCATTTTGCAGCGCTGATCGAGTCTACCTGGATCGTTTTCGTCTTCGTGTCCAGCGTGCCCGTGACCTTCACTTTTTTCGCCGCGAATTTTTCCGCCTGACGCTGGTCGCTCAGCATGTAGGCGTTCTTGCCGTCATACAGAAGGTATGACGCGCCGTGGACGCTGACGCACGCCATAGCGCAGGCGGCGTCCGTTGGCCCCATTTGCATTTGGGAATGATCCGCTTTTGGGCACATATCGTCAGTGATGGTGCCGGTGAAGCTCTGCTTGTCAGCAGCGGCAGCGGTGAGCGCCGCGATCGCGAGCAGAGCTAGAAAAACACTAGAGGCCAGAGACTTCATAAAGTGGACTTCATAAAGTGATGTCTCGCCCCATGATGCTCAGTGCAGATCGATTTTGCACTTTCAGCACAAGGGTGATCTAAGAACCCAAGGCCGCCGCGCCGCCTCCAATTGCAGGCGACGCGGGGTCAAAAGAGACCGTTGTAATTTATCGCTTCGAGGCGTCTATTCGCCCGGCGTCATGAGATGGGCAGTCGACGTGCCCGCGTTCATAATCCACACGGTGCCCTGCCCCGCTTTGTCCGCCAGCCCCATCGACTGACTGGTGGCGCCCGGCACGGCAATGGTCATGTGCATGCGCGCGTGCTCCTGGTCGGCGCCCATCATGTGATACCAGACCGATCCAAACTCCGGCTTCACGCGGGTTCCGTCCTTTTCTTCGGCATCGAGCATCGCCTGGGTCTTGGCCTTGTCGCCAAGCGCTTCCGCCTTCAGATTCTGAGCCACGCGATCCAGGTTGGCGACGCTGGTGCACTCAATCGAGAACGCCTGCTGCTCGGGCAAACCCGATCGGTCATAGCACACAAGACGGCTGGTGCCTTTTTTCAATGTGTCGTAGGTGAAGTCGGGCTTCCACTTGATCACGGTAGCCCCATCGCGCAACTGGGCCGGGGCGGCCAGCACCGCTTTCGCGATGGCAGGGTCGTCCTGGGCTTGTGCCAGCACGGGGAGCGAAAGTGCCATTACACCGAGGGTAAACAGAGCAATGCGTTTCATTCAAAACCTCCAAATCGAAATGCGCTCAAATTTTATCCGTAAAGAGCAGCGGCAGTATAACACGTCAACGCAAATTGACGACTCACGCCACGTGCCGGCGTTACAGCGTTGCCGAGCTAAATGAGATTTGCGGCAGTGAGGTTAATTGCCCGCGGAAAGATGCTGGGCAAAATACCCGGTGCGCGTTCGTGCGGATAGGTTTCCGCTTCCGGTGGGAGGAACAATCTCCACGCGCACAGAACGAAAGGAGCCATCCTTCCGCGTATTTGTCGGGTAGTAGGCGAGAGTGTATTGGTGGCGAATGTCGCGCGCGATCTGAGTACAGGTGTACTCCACATCTTCCAAATTTTCTGGAAAGTGCGCCGACCCGCCCGTCGCGCGGGTCAATGCCAGCAGCGCCTGGCGGTCACGCTCCGCCGATTCGGGCTTTTCTTCTCTGAGCAGCCCGACGGCGTAGATCAAAGCGCTCGATCTTTGCGCTTCGTGCAGCGCGGCATCCAGGCTGCGCTGGCTGGAGTTATCTTCGCCATCGCTCACGATCAGCAGAACTTTCTTGTCCAGATAGCCCCTCTTCAGCCGATCCAGTGACGTAGCGGTGGCGTCATAAAGGGCTGTGCTGCTGTCGGGATCGGCTTGCTCCAGGGCCTTTTTCAACTCGCCGACGTCATTGGTGAAGTCGCGATCGAAATAGTATTTGTCGTTGAAGTGAGCGACAAAAACTTCATCTTCGGGATTGCTGGTCTTGACGAAGGTTAGTGCCGCGGCATTCACTTTTTCTAGCTTGTCCGCCATGCTGCCGCTGTTATCGATCAGCAAACCCATACTCACGGGCGCGTCTTCCTGGCGCAAAAGGGAGATTTTTTGTTCGGAATCGTCTTCGAAAACGCGGAAGTTTTCTTCTTTGAGTCCCGGCACAAACTGCCCGCGCTCATCCGTTACCGACACGTGGAGAACAACCAGATCCACGCTCCTCTGGATCGTGTAGGCGCTTTGTAGCGGCGGTTCGGGAGTATTTTGCGGCGGTGGAGGCTCAGGCGGCGGAGCAGCAGGCTGAGTCGGTTGCTGCGCATGGCCGTACGTCCAAACTACGAACATCAGAAGGAGCGCCCGCACGAATACGGCAAGGCGCGAGCCGAAATTGTGCCGGTCTGTAGAATCGGTCCCCATTTGACCCACTATTCTGATGGCTCTTCGCCCCTTAAGGGACGAATTTGTAAGCGTTGCGTGTCATACAGAGAACCTGTCCCAATGGTACCAGCCAGCCTTGGCAAGATACGCGGTGCAGGCGGGAATGTGAATGCGCTATTTTTGCTGATGTTATTATTCGATATTCCGCCCAAGGCGGATCCCGGAGGAGCGATGAATCTGAAAAACGCGGCGGCACTGATTACGGGCGGAAGCAGCGGCATCGGACGCGCCATAGCCCAGACGCTCGCCCAAAGCGGAGCGCGAGTAGCCATCACCGGACGCCACAAAGACCGGCTTACCGAGGCCGCTCAGGCTTTGAAGGCGCTGCCGATTGTGGCAGACGTGTCGAATGAGGCCGACGTGGACCGTACCTATCGCGAGGTTTTCAAACAGTTCGGCGAGCTGGATATTTTGGTGAACAATGCAGGTGTCGGCGTGTTCAAACCCTTGGCTGAATTCGATCGCCCCAGTTTTGAGTCCGTCTTTGCCACCAACGTGACCGGGGCTATGCTCATGGCCCGGGAAGCGGCAAAACACTTCATCACGCGACAACGCGGAAACATCGTAAACATCGGCTCGACTGCCAGCTTGCGCGGCGCTCCCAATGGCACAGCGTACTATGCGAGCAAATTTGCCTTGCGGGGAATGACCGAGTGTTGGCGGGCCGAATTGCGCCGATATAACATTCGCGTCTTTCTGATCAACCCGAGCGAGGTTCTGACAAATTTCTACCCCACGGCCGGCTTGCCCCAGAAGGAAAATGCCACCAAACTGCGCGGCGAAGAGATCGCTTATATGGTGAAAGCGGTACTCGAAATGGATGATCGAGGCTTTACGCCTGAGCTATCCATCTTCGCTACAAATCCCAAGGATTGAGTCCGCGCGGGCTAGCTCACGATGATCGAGTCTTGATATTCGGCAAAATCGGAGATTAACTTTTCGAGAGAAACCGATGGGTGCCAAATGATCGTGGGCGCTGGGATTACCTCAACGTCAAAGACGGGGTTTTGACGCCGGATTTTACCGTGGCTTTTCTGCTGGACCTTTGCCTTCATGTCTAACTTTATAGCTTCTCGTCGGTTACGAGGGCCATACCGCAACTTACTAAGCGGATAAGCAGGAATCACTCAATCTGCGGCAAGATTGACCCCAAAAGCGAAAAGCGGCCACTAGGGCCGCTTTTCGCTGGAGACAAACCTGCAAACTAACTACTTGCTTGTATCCGCTTTCTTTGCCGTGGAGGCCTTCGCAGGCTTCTTAGCCTTCTTGGCCCTCGTGGTCTTGTCCTTCTTGGCGCTGGTCTTAGTGGTTTGTCGTCGACTTGTCGGTCGAGCTAGTGGAACCCGTCTGCGCCATAGCCAAGCTGGCTCCCAACATAACTGTCACAACCAACATCAGTAGCTTCTTCATGCCTTCTCCTTCAGAGATTAGAGTCGCTGCCTAAAAACCTTGTCAGGGCGATCTGCTTACGTGAGCGTATTAACATTGAACCACCACTGCAAGAACATTCTGCTGTGCCGAAACGAAACAGTTAAGCCACCTACCGGGCTGCGGGTTTAGCCGCCGCCGGGGCCGGCTTGGCGAATTGAGCGTCCGCAACCGGCGTATTTACCTTGATTTCGCTCAATTCCGTGCTCGCTTTTCCGTCTGTCCATGTCGTCATCCAACGGAACGGCATTTTGACGCCTGCAACATCGCGATAATCCGTATAGTCAATCTCTGTCGGATTCAGCCCAACGGGTGAATTCGTATAACGCATCTGCCGCACGAGAAGACCCGATTCCTTGTCAAAATACAGCTTCACCGGAAAATTCCCGCTGCTGCTTCCCTGCAGGACCTCGACCTCTCGATCATTGATCATGGTCGGATAGCCGACGCGCCACTGCGTGAAGCTCTGCTTGATTCGCGCTGGGAAAGCAAGGTCCGCGTCCACTTTGACAGCCTCCAGAAACTGCCCGGTCAGTTCGAGCAGCGGTACTGGCCTGCCCGGCTCTGCTACCCAACCTGTGCGTCCGTCATAAGTTGTCGTCCAATCACCATTAGATGTGTGAATGATTGTCACGCGTTGCCCCGGAGCTTTAGCCGCGATTTCGATCGGGCTTTTCTCGAGTTCCGCATAGCCCTGATAGGTCCCTTTGGCGACAAAGCTGGTGATCGCGGCAACCTTCTGCGCACCGCCAAGCGCCTGGACGTACTTGTCCAGAATCTGATCCGCCGACGGCTCCCCTGAAGCTTGCTCCGTAATTACGTCCGGCTCATCAACGGTGGGAGCGCTGTATTGCTCCGTCAAGTTTGGAGTGACTTTGGGAAAATCCGTGCCGCGGTGGCACGAATAACACGTTAACTTGCGGTTTCCGCCAAAATAACTCTTATTGATGGCGTTCATCATCAGGACCATCTTGCGCGCGGTCTGCTTGTGCTCATTATCTTTTGCGTAGCCTGCCCAACTGGTCTCGTCGTCGTGGCAAAATTCGCAGCTTTCGCCTATTGAGGCAGAAAAGAAACCCATCGTCGAAAGAAATTGGTTCTCAGGAATGCCTCGCAGCACCTGAATATTCTTGTACACGTCTTCCGCCATCAACTCTTTCTGCGCTGGCGGTGGGGTCTGTTGTGCTGGCGGCTGGCCGGCGTTTTGCGCCCAGGTCGGTACGCCTGCCAACGCAAAAGCCATTAGAAGCCCGAGTGGCGTCGCACGAATGGTCCTTAGCATTTGTTTCATTTTGAATTTACTTGGCGGGTTCGGCATTACCAGTAGGGTGTCCAATGATGTTCATATAGGCGATGCCTTCGGATGGAATACAAAGCTGCTCCTCGAGTTCCTGGTTCGGAATCCATTTGAAAGTTACATCCGTAAGCTCTTCGAACGGCGAAATATAAATCTTGGGATCGTCGATCTTAATGCTCATATGCAGAGTATCGTGATCCACTCGCGTATAGCGCTCCTGCACACGCATATCCACGCTGTGAGGATGGCCGGCCGTATCGAGCCATGTCCGATCATCCATGCCGGCGCTATCGATCACGAACGTGTAGTCCCCGTCCCAATGCCCCACGGAATAGCCATACCATCGGGAAGGCGCTCCGTCTTTGGTGTCGATGCTCTTGGGAAGCTCTCGCCCATCCATCCAGATTTCTCGCCAGACTTTTTGATACTGGTAAAGAATGATCATCCGGTCCGCTAACTGAGAGAAGCGCATGCCTCGTGTCTCGTTGATGATATTGCGCGGAAAGCCCAGGGGATCGCACGTCATCAGCGGATCGTTCGTATTCGCAAGGTGGTATACCGGCTCGGATTTATTCAGTTTTGCACGCTCCGCGCCGAGCGGAGTATAGGGTGGAAAATTCTGCCCGATGAAACCGACGGGGCCGGTCCAGGCGCCATTCAGATCGCGTTTGGGGGCGGGCGCCGACGGTTTGTTCTCGGCAATTAGTTTTTCAAAAAGCGTTTTTGTCTTGGGCACGTGAATCGCTTCGTCATCCTGCGTTTGGGCTGAAGCAAACGAAGCCCAAACGCACATAACCACCAGCCCAATGACGGCCCGACCAGCCATCCCTCGCATTTCGTGCTCCTGGGTTAAAGGGATTACAGTTTATTCAAGCCTTGGTTCAGCTCGATGTATGTGCCCCAGGGATCGGTGATGAACGCGAGCGCAATCCCCAGATCCGGCCGCGGAGTATAGGGCATATCGAACTTGATCCCGGCAGCTTCAGCCTTCTTGCAAAACGCCTGCAGGTCCTTGATCTCGAAACCGATGTGGTCGAGTGCCCTGCCTTTGGTTCCCACAGTTGGCGTATCGGATTTCGCGAACGTCAGGTTCACACCCGGCAGATCCGCGGCCTCGAACTGCCCTCGCTTTCCTGGCTTGGCGCCGAACGTCTTGGCATACCAGGCCTGCATGGCCAGAACCGAGTCTTTGCCGCCCGCGTCCGTCACGAAGAAATGGACATGATGAAACTTGATCGGCACCGTCTGCATTGCGTCTTCCAAAATCTCGATCCTCACGAGGTCGTCTGGCGTGTGCACGTAAATCTGTTTGGCGTTCGCCGGATTTGGTGGCTCCATCATGAGTCCAGCGGCCTGCCATTTCGCTCGCGTCGCCGCCACATTGGGCACCAGGAAACCGATGTGGTTCACGACCGATCCAACCGTGCCGGCCGGGGGATCCATGGATTTCCGAATCAAGACCAGGACGCCCGGAAACTTCACGACTTCGTTCGCGCCTAGCTTGCCGGCGGGGGTGCCTCCAACGGCGACCCAGAACTTCTTGGTCGCCTCAATGTCCTGCACGGCCAGGTGCACGTGGCCCATCGCCACGCCAACGCTACCTGGGTCGGCGAGCTGAGCCCATGCCGCGTTCGTTGGCAATATTGCGAGAAGCGCTAGGGCCCCGAAAATCCACATGATTTTCCTCATCTTCCCTCCACCAAAAATTTCCTGCGAGAGTGAGCTTCAACTAATGAGCTACTGCCGCAAGCCGATTGCGTGGGCCCAAGCGGACGCCACGTTCGCCGCGAGCCGTGCTCTTCCCTACTTGACGCCTTCGACGATGAACACGCGGCTTGTCGCCGAGCTGTGCCGGATGGGCTTGATGGCCTCATACTCCGGCGAATCCTCCCAAGCCTTCGCCTTCTCCGCACTATCAAAAGCGATCACCACAAAACGATCCTTGGGCGCTTGTCCCTCTACGCCTTCAATCTTGCCGCCACGGACGAGGTAATGGCCACCGTAAGGCTTCAAAGTATCCGGAACCTTGGCGCCATATTTCGCGAAGGTCGCGGCGTCGTGGACGTCAACTTCCGCAACCACGTAACCAGGCGCGCTCTTGGCTTCCTGCGCATGAATGATCATCGCGCCTGCGAGGCCAATCACGACTCCAGCCAGCACCGCTAATGCCAATTTGTGATTCGTCTTCATTGGTTCTTCTCCATTGTCTATTTGTGCGAAACGGAACTCGACACAGACCCGGGACAGTTCGCCGAGATGCTACACCAGTTAGGCGTATATGCGGAAGAGGCGCGCTACCATAACAAACGGGTGCAGTCGCAACTTCATTATTTCTTCACAAATCTTCGAAAATTCAGGGTATTGGTGAAGCCGCCATAGACGTTGCCCTGATCGTCAGCCGCGACCGCTTCCAGCGTATTCCCCTCCGGCCAGGGAATGAACTCCGCAACCTTGCCGTCTTTCACCTTCCCGATTCGAATGCCTTGCTTGAAGCCGGGATTCGTCTTGTCGGTCGAAGTCGAGTCGGAGACATAGATGATATTCTTCTTATCGATGAAAATGCCGCTCGGCCGCCCGAATTGCCTCCACTCCTCCAGGAATTTGCCATTCTGGTCGAAGATCTGGATGCGGCTGTTCCCGCGATCGGCGACGAAGAGCCGCCCCGCAGCATCCATCGCCAGCCCGTGTGGCGCATCGAACTCGCCCGGGCCGGAACCTTTCTTGCCCCACGCCTTGATGAACTTGCCATCTTTCGTCAACTTCACGATCCGCGCGTTTGTGTCGCCGCCATGTCCATCGGCAACGAAGATATCTCCATTCGGCGCCACCAAAACGTCGGAGGGTCCGTTGAACATGTCCGGGCCATCTCCCGCGACGCCGGGCTTGCCTAACGTCATCAGGAGTTTTCCCTCCGAACTGAACTTCATCACTGTTTCGCCTTTGCCGTTCTTGGCTCTTCCGTCGCACACCCAGACGTTGTCGTCCCGATCCACGAAGATACCGTGCGGATAATTGAACATCCGGCGCCAAAGCTGGTTACGGGTTTTCCGGACGCGTCGAATTTCTGAATCGGCGCGAGATCGGACCCCGAGCAATCGTCTGCCGTGCCGCAGCGATCGAATACCCACACGCTCTTGCCGTCGCGATCGATATCCACGCCGATTGCCGCACCCCACTTACGTCCCTGTGGCAGCTTCGCCCAGCCTTCATCAACGCGATAGGGATTCGGCGCGGAATTAGGATCGGCTTCGCCGGCGGCAAATATTCCCTCTGCGAGCATGACGATGGCCGCCAGCATCGCAAGGCCCAGCGCATAGCGAATTCGGCTTGCATGTGACATGGCTTCTTCCTCCTTCAGTACTGCCCTTTCGGCTTGCTACGTCAGCGAGGCGGTAGCGACCCCAGATATGCCGAGATCGAAATGATGTCGTCCTCGGTCAGATTCGCAACCACTTTCTTCATCAGGGCCGCTGCGGTTCCCGCGCTCGATCCGTTTTGCATGCAGATCAGTTGGCGGGCGATATAAACAGGCTGCAAGCCTGCAAGCCGAGGCACTTCTCCCAAACCGTGCAGGTCGTCGCCGTGGCAGATGGCGCATTGAATCGTTTTGCCGGAGCCGCCGGTCTTGACCAGGGCTTCTCCCTTGGCGATGCTGCCCGGAGGAACGTAAGCAATAAAGGCGGAGTGCGGATTGCGAATCGACGTTTGCATCGGGTCCACCGGCGTTTCGATGATGCGATGGCCGATTGGCTCCGTGCCGCCGGTGGGATCCAGCACACGATGCCGTGCGTCACTGCTCACATAGGTTTTCGGTGGCGTAGCGGTTTCAATCACCTTCACCCAAGGCATCGGCTTGACCGCCGCGAAATACTCCGCTGCTTGCCGCACGTCCTCATCGGAAACATTCTTTGCAATCGGCGTCATGCGCTCATTGTCTTTTCGCGCGCCGCTTTTGAAATATTGCATCTGCCTCACGATGTACTCAGCGGGCATTCCGGCGATATCGGCGGATTCAGGATGGCCCTGACCGGACATCAGGTGGCACGTGCCGCACACGGCTCCTGGAGGCGCGTTCGGTCCCTTGACGATCTGCGGTGCCGCCGGATGTTCATCGGGAAACCAGTCGGGTGGATTTGTCGTGCTGCGGACCTGTGACGCGTCGTAGTCCTTGGCGCTACCCGTCACGTGAATCGTCCCCGTCAGCGGCGTGGCCGCCGGTTGCACCTTATCTGGGATGTTGTAGGCCCATGTGGGCAGGCCGTTGGGAATGGCCGTCGGCGTCTGGGCTTGCGCGGCAAACGGGCCGGCCACTAAAGCAACCAGCGCGGCAAGAGGCACAACTCTGAATTTGCTCATAGGTATTCGCTCCCGACTTCCTCAAAAAGTGCGACAAGCATACACCCGGATGGCAAGCTTCGTTTATCCGTAGTCTCAGACCTCGGGTCTTCAAGCCTCGGCCCCAACTCCTGTACGAACGGACAGCTATTCATCACAGCATCCCGGTTCTTCGTACTTCTTAGGCTCTCGACTCCCGAATGCTAAGGTGAATTGACTCGGACGTCGAGTTTCCTGACGAGAAAGGACGCGGATTTGTCCACCAGCCTGAGATCTTCCGCGGCAGCATTCCTGTTAGTGTTTGGCGTAAGCAGCGGAGTTTCGCTTGCGCAGAACCTCAGGAACAACGCTCTTCCAGTTTCCGCCGATCATACTGAAACTTCGCAGCGTATCTCCGCTCCACAATCGATTCCTGGCGCGCGGCTCAGTTCTTATGACCTCGAAGAGAGCAAAATTAACGACGCTTATCAGCAGGTCGTTGGAATTCACCTGCAAGGCGATTATGAGGCGGCGGCTGAAAAGTACCGAACGCTCGTCATTCCCATGGCCGAGCGGACGCAATCGGACGCGATCAGGAGAAAATTCCTTTTCCTCAGCTACAGAGGGCTAGGCAATTGCTATCTGGCTATGACACGGTTTACCGAAGCCGAAGAGACGTTCCAGAAGCTATTCGAATACCTTCCCGTTTCGGATGCTGGAGATGATTCGGATTACGCGATCAACTTCGAATCGATTGCCATGGCTCGCATGGGCCAGCAGCGCTGGAAATCGGCTGAGGAATCGCTTCAGAAGGCCGTATCGATCTTCGACGACCAGATCGCTCATGCTGTCACTTCAACCCCGGATTCCGTTCAGAATAAACGCGCGAATAAGCTTCGAGTCTCGGAAGATATGGCGCTCAATCTGGTCGCGGTGGTCTACTACCGTGAGCAGCGCTACGACGAAGCGCTTGAAATGCTGGAACGTGCCTACAATCAGGGCCTGGCGTTCCGCGCGCCCGCGGATATTGTCGAGCAGATCGCCAACGACGGCCGCGCGGTTTCCACAGCCACCGGGGACTCTGATGCTATTGCGCTGTGGTCCAAACGCGTCGCAACTCCCAATTAGCCAACCTGACGGAGTGAAGAAAAATGGCGACCCCGGTCGGGATCGAACCGACAACATTCAGCTTAGAAGGCTGACGCTCTATCCAATTGAGCTACGGGGTCTCGCCAGTGTTTCCGACTATAACATTATGGATGTAGAGTGAAAATCTGCCGCCCGGCTTCGTCTCCGATCCGGGATCTGGCGGAGGAGGAGGGATTCTGCCCGAGCCTCCTAAGAAATTCTCAGTAGCGATGGTAAAACTCAAGTCCTTTGTAGTCAACGAGCGAATTGGCGAAAAACGATTTTGCCAGTGTCATTGGGAAATCTGAGGTCTGGGATTTCGTTCGAAGTCTTAGGAAAAGCTTAGGAAGATGCGAATGCTTTCCGCGCCCTGAGAGATTCGCGCCACTGACCCTTCAAATGTACCGAACGTGCTCAACGTGCTGCCACATTTCTTGCACTTCAACTCTATCTGTTGATCCACTATCAAGTAGAGTACAAATGGAGCATTCGCACGCTCAACATCGTAAGTGTCCTGGACGTTGAAATGGCCGTTAGGACAGAACAGCCCAACGTATCGAGTTGGCATGACGGAGCGGATTATATTACGACGAGCGAGATGCGAAGGCGGGATTGGATTCGATCGCCGACGAAAGAATGCCCAAAGAATGCTCGGCGCGGTCTTGATGCAATTCCCGATCTCCTTTAAGTCACTGACGAGAACCGAATTTATGTGGACGGACTCATTCAGCGGTTTAGTGCGTATCCGCTTGTGCTGGAGATAAGACACTCAACCTGGAACCAGCCGGAAATCCTACGCTGGCTGGCTGGATTAGGCGTCGGTTTGTGCAACAGCGATCAGCCGCTTCTTGGACGGGCCATTCGTCCCACGGCGCAGGCGACTTCGTCCATTGGTTACATTCGCCTGCACGGGCGCAATTAGAAGCAGTGGTTTGCAGAGACGATAGATACAACTACCTCTATTTAGTCAAAGAACTGGAAAGCTGGAAGCAGCGGTCCGTGGAGGTAGCCTCCAAAACCAAAGTGACTTTCGTAGTCGCGAACAATCATAATCTCGGCAAAGCGGCGGTCAATGCCCTGGAGTTGCTTTCAATGTTCAGTGGGAGGAAAGTGAAGGTACCTGATTCTTTGTGTGAGCATTACCCTGAGCTTAAACAGATCGCTGATAGAGGGGGCGAACCGAAGCGGAAAACATCTAAATAGCAAGAGGCCGAACCAATGACACCGAACTCAAGAGCGAAGCCAGACGAGCCTGCATCGATGGATGCCGCCAACGACCTTGTGAATGAAGCCTCCCAGGAGTCGTTTCCGGCGAGTGATGCTCCTTCATGGACCGTGACAACCGGAGAAAAAGAAAACCAACTTGAGGTTGACCCTGACCAAGAAGGCTGCGCCACATCATTCATAATGCAGGAGCGAGGCGAAATAGGCGGAATCTGTGACGAGCAACCGAACCCCAGAGAGCAATATGTGCAGCCGGATAGAGAAAAAGAAAACGGCGGCGAAGGATAGCTCTTTTCCCTCTCGGAAGGGGTATTGCCTTTTTCCTTGGCGGCGTTTACAACTGGCTCCACGCAAAAGAGTGGGGGTGAATCATGCGATTAGGTTTCTCAGCAGCATCGCAACGTGCTCCCGCCGAGTCAGCAGAAATTACAATTGCTATCGAAGAAGCCTTCTTCTGCGATGGTTCTGAGTGTGGGGCTACCGTGCCGGGACCGGATGGGGAATTAGAATTGTTAGCGCGGCATTCGCACATGATCGAAAAAGGAAGATCGCCAAAAGCAGGACCGCGCTGCTACCCGATTTGGCAAGCATCGAGTTCCTGATTTATCAATGGCCGCCGACGCGATGCTTGCGCGATTCCCTACCTCTTGAGGATTCTTCCGCACCGTGCTGCGTCAATTTCTTTCCGCCGAGACGATCCAGACTCCCCAGGAATGCACTCTTCTCCGATTTCTTTGTCTTTTTTTTCTTAGGCATGGCTGCACATTACTCCGTTACGGCTTGGCGGACGAGCGTAAAATGAAACTCTGAAAGTGCGGAGGCTCACAATGAGATCGACGATTGCATTTGGTGTCGGAGCAGTTATCGGAGCGGGACTTGCCATGTTCTTCCGGCCTAAATCCATTGAGCTAATACGACAAGGCTTGGTGGACAAAGTAACGGGCGGCATCGAGCGTGGGCAAGCCAAGGTCCATGAGATTACGAGTCGAGCGATTCGGGTCACGGATGAGGCGAAGGATCAGGTTCAGCGGGTCCAGTACGCCGTTGATGCCGGTGTCCGGGCCTTTAAGGAGGCAAAGAACTCCACGAGTCATCGTTCTTCCTGAATCGATCACCGATCCTTATCCAGGTACTCCTGGGGCACGTCGTCTTCCGGCACTTCGTGAGTCTGTACCTCGCCCTGATCGGCATCCAGAGCACTTTCCACGCCCTGTACTGCCTCGGCTTCCAAGGCATTCCCTTCCTCTAGCAATTCCTCGACGCTCTCCGAATTAGCCGCTGGGCGGTCAGATAATCCCTGTAAGTCACCCGACTGTCCGTCCTGCTGTTTTCGCGGTTCTGAGGACGAGAATGGTAACAACGGCACCGTCTCAACAACTAAGCCTGTACTGGTTACTCTCCTCCTCTTCGCTGAGAACCTCCTTTTTCTGCCGGGCGACGACTGCTTGGAAGCCGCTCTTTTCCGCACCGGCTTTTTCTTTGGCTTGATCTTCCTAGCAACGGACTTCTTCCGCGTCGCTCGCTTGTTTTTCTTTGGCATTCAGGCAGTCTACCACTGATCTTCATCTAACCAATTGCGTGAAGTCGGAGCTATCGTCCCGAAAGAAGAAGGCGACAATTTCCAGATCACTTCGATGACTCATTCTAGTGGTGTCCTAATTTGCGCTTCGGCCCCCAATATCGATGATGCAGGATCGGGTTGGTCTACGGACCAGGAGCCAAGATTAGTCTTAGCGAACCAGAATATTCCGGTTGTCGGCGCAATTGCCCATAGGCCAAATCCCAAGCCCCTGTTTTGAGATCATGGGCCAGATTCGCCACATAGCTCTCCGCCAATGACGGCTCGACAAAGCTCCACGCCGAACAAGACAACCTTGCACCCAGATCAAGCAGTTTCTCTGGCCGTCCGTAGTAGGCTTCATTGAAGCCATCCTTGCAATCGAGGGGAATAGCGACGTTTTGAATTCGCAGTTCGCCACCGAGCGGATTCTTAAACGCGTCTAGCGGCGGATAGCGGCGCCCCTCGGTTGCGAGAATTTCGGGCGCATACCGATTCAGCCAAAAGTTTTCCACCGCGAGAGGATCACAGGTGAGAATCACAATTGGCCCCTTCGTCACGCGCCGCATTTCCTCTAGTCCGGCTTGCAGGTCCGACCATTGATGTACTGTGAAGGTGGCCATGCTTGCGTCGAAGAAATCATCGGCAAAAGGGATGTTTTGCGCCGTGGCATCGATGGCCGCTGAAAGGTGGGGAGGACGCTGGGCGCGCATCGAAGCTGACGGCTCGATGGCAACGACGTCACGATCGGTCGGCTCGTAAGAGCCTGCACCAGCTCCCACATTCAGCACTCTTCGCGCATCACCCAAAGCCGCGAGTAATTTTGCCGCGATTCGAGGTTCCGGTTGCCTATAGAACGAGTAGTTTCCACCGATGGCTTGGTAGTTAACATCTCCCGCACTTCCATCGGATTTCTTGGTCATTCCTTCTCGCATCAGCTTAACAGCCCAACCTACTAAACCAGCTCAAATTAGGACACTACGCTCATTCTGGCTTCCTTGACCTTTAGCATTCGTGCGTGCTTAATACCTGCAGGAAGTTTCATGGACATTATCGGAGCATTGCGACAGGAAGAATCGAAGCTGCGGCGGCAGTTGACGGCGGTTCAGGGTGCGATCGCCGCTCTGAATGGTGGTAAGACAGTAGCCTCACTGCGTAACGTCAGCAGTCCGAATGGCACACAGGGTAAGCGAATCATGTCCGCCGCCGTCCGGGCTAGGATATCTCGGACAGCGAAGGCACGCTGGGCGAAGATCAAGGCGGAGAAGGCAAAGAAGGCGAAGTAGGGGCGGCCGGGCGAAATCCTATTCGTATCTCATCTGACATTGTTCTCAAGCGGCTGACTGCTCGCGCTCCTTGCAGTCGCGGCACAGACGCGTCCAGGGCACAGCCTCCAGCCGCGCCTTGGAGATGGGAGCGCTGCACGTCTCGCAGACGCCAAATCGATCCTGGGTGATCCGGGCTAATGCGTCCTCAATCGCCCGCAACAGATGAGCGTCGCTTCGGTGCAGCCGGATGTGCAGGGCTGCTTCGGCGTCGGCGTTCGCTTGATCGGCAGCATCTCCGACCGGCCCTCCCGCTCCTGGCGCAAGGGGAGAAGCGTCGGCGTGCGTAGCCGATAACTCGTCCAGCTTCGCAAGCAACAGCCGCTTGTATCGTCGCAGGTCCACAGCGTTTATGCCCCGCCCCCCATCTTCGGCATGGCATTTTACATCTGCGCGAACGCCGTGTCCGCAACCGACGTTGTCTTCGATTTTACCGTCAGACTTTCAGGGCATCTCTTTCCGGTTCACACGGAGTCGAGCGGGCGCTTGCATTCCGAGTCTCGTGAGGTATTTTCGCAGCTCAAAGAAGTAATACTCCCGTAACCCGGCCGATACTAAAATAGGTGTGTCCATATGAGCCTAGCCGAAGCGCAAACGAATCGCGTGGAGCGCCGCCGCAGTCAACGGTCCCCTCTGGGTTTGCCCCTCGCCGTACGTGGAACGTCCCTCGATACGCGACCTTTCCAGGAAGAAACCGTCACGCTTTCGGTCAGCGCTCACGGAGCGTTAGTGGAGTTGACCACCAAAGTGACGCTTGGCCAAACGCTATTTCTGAGGAATCCGCAGACCCAGAATGAAGCCGAGGCCTGGGTGACCCGCTTAGGTTTCCCCCGTGGCACGTGGACTCAGGTGGGTCTCGAATTCGTGCGACCCGATGAGGACTTCTGGTCCGCCGACTCTCTACGGCGAACAGATCCCGACGAGAATGTTGCAGCAGAACTGGCTTCGTCCGATGGTGGCAAAGAATCCCCTCAGGCGGAAACAAATGCGCCCCATTCGGAAGCCGCGTCGGGGCCGACGTTACCCGACATATTGCTACGCGCCCTGGAGGAGACGCTGCGGCAGGCAGCCGAAAAGGTGATAGCGGCGGCAACAACTGAGCGCTTAGCCACTACCGTGAACCAAGCGGCGGAGTCGATTGAGAATTTCAGCCGTGGCCGGGTTCGCCAGATCGAAGAGCGCTTGGAGCAGTATCGCCAGGAACTCGTGGCGTCGGCGCGCGAAGAGGTTCTCTCCCAGATCAAGGCAGACGTTGCGCAAACCCAGGAGCAACTGCGGAACCGCGCCGCGGAGCTTCTGGAGGAGGTCGCACGCGGGGTGCAGAGCGATTTCGCCGAGAGGCTGCGTGAGACAGCAAATCAGGCTGCGGTGCAGTTTGGCGAGGAAGCCGCCGCTTCCTCAGCTCAGCACCTGGCGAGCCTCGCCGAGCAGGCGCAGATTTCCATCAACGAAGCGCGGTTGGAGATCGACCACGCCGTTGCGGCGCTCGCTGAATCTCAAGAAAAGGTCAAGGCCGAAACAGACCGGGCGGTCGCCGAGGCCCAGCAAAAGGTCGAACTGCTGATCTCCCAAAGCAAAGAGGCCTACGCGGAATGGGAGAGCCGCTTGCAAAGATTTCGAGAGGAATTGATGCACTCCGCGGAGCAGGAAAGCGAGCGATTTCGCGAGCACTTGCAGCACGTTTTGACGACCCTACTTTCTTCTCTCCGGTTGTGATTCAAACTCTCCGCTAAGCCGTACCACCAGGGAGGAAGCGAACGTGAAAGCACTAGCCAAGAGAAGGCCCCCAAGAAAGGAATCAACAAATCAAAACCGAAGCCTGCGCAAGCGGCGATGACGGAACCAGCAGCACCGGGAAGCTCGGTGACTTAAGTCGGAATCGGCGTGGAATTACAGACCATGGACGAGGCGCTATACAAGGTCGTGGTGGATTACGGCACGGACTACGCGAACGACTGCGGCGACATGACGGAGACCCAACTGTTCGCTTACCTGAGCAACCGGCGATTGCTGGGACGGACCCCGCAAGAAGTAATGAACGAGTTGGAGCAGAAAGCAGGCGTGATGGTGGAATTCGAGAATGTTGCGGGCAAAGCCTCGTTCGTGAGGATCAGCCGGGCCACAGCAGCTTCGGTTTGAAACTTTCGGCGTAGGTAGCAACGCACTAATTTCAAATTTATTGACGTTTGCTTGCGGTGGCACACCGCTGATCGGTAATCCAAAGCACTCGTTATGAAGCTCCTCATCATCGGTGCCACGGGAGGAACCGGACGCGAACTGGTCGCGCAGGCGCTGGCTGCCGGTCACGATGTCACCGCCCTGGTCCGCAACCCTGAGAAGGTTGGTGCCCGGCACGAGCGGCTGCGGTTGGTGCGAGGAGACATCCTCGATCCCGGCTCGGTTGATTCGGCTGTGGAGGGACAGGATGCCGTGCTCTCCAGCCTGGGCACGAAGGCGATTTTGGGGCGCGTGGCGATCTTTTCCGAGGGCACCAAGAACCTGCTTGACGCAATGAACAAGCACGGCGTGCGTCGGCTCGTCTGCATCACCGGGATCGGTGCGGGGGACAGCAGGGGGCATGGCGGGTTCCTGTATGACACGCTCGTCCTCCCGCTTTTTCTGAAAAGGATTTACGACGACAAGGACCGGCAAGAGGAACTGATCCGTAAGAGCGACCGGGAGTGGATCATTGTGCGCCCAGGGTTCCTTACGAATGGACCGGCAAGGGGAAACTATCGAGTCCTTACGGACCTGACCGGAGTGACGGCCGGGCGGATTTCCAGGGCTGATGTAGCTGCCTTCATGCTGGCTCAGTTGCAGAGCGACCAGTATGTTCGCCGGGCAGTGGTGCTGACGTAGTGACCCTGCTCCCTAAAGAGGATTGCAATGCGCTGCTGCAAGGCGTTCCGGGAGGGTCAGTCCAAACGATCAAGCTTCCGATGCTTGCGACTCGGGTTCAGGCTCGTAAAGCGAAATCTCCTTCTCTCGGTGCACGACCGACATCCGCCCCAAACCGTTCAGCCCCGAGGCATCGTGGTAGGAGATGAAATCATGCGTGAAAGAATAGTCCAGCCCCATCTGCACGAATTGCCGGAACGGCCAGCGTGGCGTTTTTCGCTTCGCCCGAATCACTTCAAAATGGTGGGCAAGCTCGTAAGCCCACAGGTCGGCGGCTTGCAGCCCTGGAGTTTCCGCAGGCTCTCCGGTGACGTACGACTGCATGAATCCCGCAACGATGGGGTTGGCCTGCCGGAGGCCGAGCCACAGTTCGCGGGAATTGCCTACTCCTCTTGAATGTTCAGGATGATGCGCGTACACCATCGTGACCCGGCCAGGCGGCATCTGCATAGAGGCGGCAACAGCGATGTTGTAGGTGAGCGGCTGAAAAGCCATAAAATAAGGGTCTTTGAGCTTGCTTCTCAGCCCCGGCGCGAAGCCGTTGAAGTGCTTAACCGAAACCACGCTTCCGATGGGGATGGCTTTTGCACGTCTGATCGCCGAGATGAGCTTCCCAGTGAGCCTTCGCCTCTGCTCCTCCGTCCAGCCATTGAATTGCCCCTTGAATCCAGCGAGGTCCATCATATGGAACGGGCGTGTCAGACCTTCCTCGACGCAGGCAGCACGCCATTCGGAATTGAATTCGTTCCACGCCGCCTGCTCTGCAAGAAGACCGGCGAGGCAGAGATAGTTCCGGTCCGGGTCTTTTGCATGTCCGGCCTCGTCCACGTAGGAGATATATTGGGCGAGGCGGACAGGGTCCGACAACGTTGGATTCAGGGTTTCCATTGATTCGATTGTAGCGAGGCTTACGTTTTTGCGGAATGGCTGAGGAACAGCAGACACACAGTACTTAGGCTCTCGCCGCGAGGAGAGTAGTCATTGGGGCCTTCCCGGTTTTCGACTAAGCGCTGCCATTTCCAATTTCAGCAACATCGATTTTCATTAGGTCTTCAGAACTCGATTGGTTCGCTCAGAGAAGCTCTGGACCAAACGCGAATCCTTCCACATCGAAATCGTTCGATAATTTGGAGTACATCGAGTGCAGGTGGGCGAGGCCAATCACCAGTACGGCCAAGTCGAAGGAAGCCATCGACCGAACTATGTTCTCGGTCATGGCCTTTTCTCGCTTTTCTTGAATGAGAATGGGGCCGTACCGCTGAATATTTGCGGCACTCGGAAAATCTAATGCGTCGCTTGGTCCATACGTCCTGAATTCTTCGGTCGGCGGAGTTCCGACGCTCTTCCAAAGCAGCCCTATTGCGTTGCAAAGGTTAGCGGCGGCTGATTCACGTTTTTGTGCTTCAGACCATTCTTCCAGAACAACCTGCGGACGGCGCTTCTCGATAATGGCCACTAATGCATTTTGAATTTCAGTGGGCACTTCTGTAGCTGCGTAGTGGCGAGTGCCAAACAAAGTAAGCTTTTTCTTTATTGGGATTGTCGAGGCCGCGGGGGTTGGTGTCATGGGTTCGAGGCTGGGCTTACGCAGCGGCGCGGAGAGCTTTCTGCCCTCTTAGTTCCGCCTCTGCCTGCAACCAGTCATCCAGGGCATGGCCATCACGCCTCCCTCGACTTTCGTAAAGTTCGTAGGCACGGAGTCGAATCCGTTCTTCGATTTGGCGGAAGCTAGCGTCCAAGCGGCCAAAGAGTGTCTTCCATTCCTCAAGACTCAGCAGCGGAGGGAGTTGCCCGCCGCGAGGAGTATTACTTTTGCCATATGTCCAAAAGGTGGGGAGAATCTGTTCATTGTCCGTTTTGATGTCGCGGAGCACAAGCAAGAACGGGTCGTAAGTCTCCCGTCCCGCCAGCCGCGTTCCCAGACGAACTGCCCGTGCCACGACGTATCTCTTCCTGCTCCGGGCGTTCTCGTGGACCTGGTCGATTCTATATTGAAGCTCCTTCCCGCATTTCTTGCAGACGCCGAGTGCCCGTCCTTCGGAAAGGGCGACGGCAGCGCCATGAATCGAAATCCCCTTGGTCGGATGGTTGTTGGGGCAACGTATCCTAGAGGGCATCGGTTGAACCTCCCTTGCGGTGACATCGTTCGGTCACCGTGGACGAAGGAAGTTTACATCCAACGGTTCGTGCCCTAACTGTTCTTCCGCTCCGCGTCGGTGATCGCCAGCTCCGCCAGATCCATTTCCGGCGCAGGGAGCCACTGCTGGGCTTTGTCAGACCACAGGTGCAGAACATCCCCGGAGCGGAGGCGGAACTCGCCGACAAGAGGGTCTATGCAACGCAAATCCCATCCCCCGTCAGGACGGAGCCGGGCCAGGAGATTGGTTGTCGCGCCGTTCACGTTGATTCTCAGCATGACTAGACCGCCTCCTCTTCTATGTGGATCCCGGCGGCGAATCCTCGCGGATTTCATTTGGTCGCCCGGGAACCCCCCAGGGATTCGACCACAGTACGCAGTCCGTCAATCGCACGCTGCTTTTCGACCGCTGTTTCGGTTTTAATCCGAATGCACTCCCGGCCGTCGAAATCTTCACGAAAATCGACCAAAGCGATATGCGTCGCAGTCGCCTCGATCCAAACGTCGCCTTCTCCGAAGGGGCACTCAACTTTTATGAGAGCTGCATTTTTCATGGGCGATCTCCTAGAAGAACAAGACCTAGCCGCAATTGAATTTCAAACATTCCAGCCAACCCGGAAACGTGCGTCGGAACTCCGCGGCGTGATCGGCGCAAACGGGCACCCAACGTTTCAGTTTTATCGAGTGCACCTTGGCAACTGCCTTCTTGCCGTAGCGCCGGATTCGGGAGCCAGCCGAGCCTTCCCTTGCCGCACTTGCGCACAAGTTTGCGGAGCGATTTGCTTCTATGCACGTCGAAGTCCTCTTCTAACTTGAGTCGCAAAGATGATTCTTCATTGATATTTGTGGGATTGCCGCGCTGGCTTCGTTGCGGTGCGCCGGTATCCGGCGATCTTGGCCAAGACGGCGATCACAGCCAGGTCGCCGAGGTCAGTCACAAGTCACAGCCAAGCCGGGACAGGGCTGGCACGCCTTGTCGAAGTCTGTGGCGGTGGCTTCGGTGCTGATGCGGGGCTTGCCGTTCACCGTCTCCACGCGGACTTCCTTCACCTCATCAAACATGCTGGCAATCAATTCCGGTCTTCGTCGGTCATTCTTCTTCCTCCCTAGTAAAGGTTCGGGGATTCAGCGGACGCGCAGCCAGTAATCCGTCCGCGTGCGTGCGCCGAAAGCCGCGATCTTCCTCGGACGCCATGCCCATCGCTTGGTTCAGTTCCCAGCAAAACGACTTGAGGCTGACCAGCAACGGGCACTTGTTCTCTTGAGCATGCACGCATGAGGCGTGGACGCTGAGCAATTCGCCGAGAAGCTCCGGCGTCATGCGGTGCTCGCCCTTCCACTGCTCGATGTCCACAACCTTTTTTCTAGACATGACCAGTCCTCCGCCAGCACCAGCAGAAGAAGAGCGGGCTGTAAGTCGCCAGCGCCAGCATCCCGAACGGGGCGCTGCGGAAGGAGAACGCGAACGCAAACTCGGCGATGAACGAGAAGAAGATGGAGCCGAAAAGCCACCCGCAGGCTCGCGGGATGGTTCGAAAAATTCCGCCGTGGTCTTCGCGCCACTGTCCCAGCCTGCCCATTCGGTTCCACGCATGGACGCTCGACCACTGCGAATAGATAAGGGTGACGACGCCCGCGCTCAGGGGCGCGGCGAAGAAGATGAGGACTCTCGCGTCCGGGTCTTTCGGCGCGAGCAAGAACAGGGCCGGGAAGAAAAAGGCGAAGGGGACGAGCATTAAAGCAAGCAGCAGCGTCCCCACTAGGTGCCGCAGGAGCCGGATCATCGCACGCTCCTCCGTCCGGCGCGGTATCCGAGCTTGTACGCCAGAATCACTAAAATGATCACAAACGGCATCGGTCGCCTCCCAGCGGCGAGCATTTCGTCAGCGCCCATCCGCCTGTTCCAGCTTGCGCATGAAGCCGAGTCCGCTCGTCTCCCAGCGCCAGTTCCTCTCGTTCCACTGGACGTCCTTGACTGGCCTACGGTAGATCACGTTCGGGTTGAACATCGTGTAGTGCATGTCGCCGTTGCTGATCTCTTTCACGATTCCGATGCCGCCACCGCCACCCGCTCCGCCGAACACCGCGACCCGGTCGCCGACCACGAGGACGTGCGTCTTGGGATGCTCTTCATACCACTTCTTCCCCTTCTCGATCAGGACTGACAAGGCTTGCTGGCTGTAACCGTATTCTCTAATCCAGAGCGGGATTCTTTCGCCGCCGACCTTGGCTTCTGTGCCCGGCTGGAGGTAAATGTCCACGTCGAACTCGACCAGCGCCTTGAGGCGTTCCTGCGCCAGCGCCATGTTGAGCGGAATCATGTTCATCGGCACGACGAAGAATTTGAGGTACGCGTACTGCGCCCGCCAGCCGAGCGTGTGGCGATACAGGCGGCCCCACAAGTGGACTTCGCCGTGGATTCCGCGCTGGATGTAGTTGATGTCGATCAAGTGCTGCATGTTGATTCCGGCGTACATGCCGCAGGTACAGTTCGGGTCTGGCACGCGGTGTTGCTGCTTCTCCCAAAACGCCTTGGCTTGGGACGTGCTGCACGCCGCTCGCATCGAGCGCAAATCTTCTACGTGCGGACACTGCGCCTCGAAGGCGACCTTGGGCGTCCACGGCGCACCGTTGAACAGGGACGTGAGACCTTGCGCCGTCCAGCCCCAAGCAGCGGTATCCCGTGAACGGTTCGACGTAGGTGTGGCACGCTGCTCAACTCCACGCCGTATCTGGCGTGAGGCAGAGAACGACCGCCGGATCTGGCAACCCTCGGCATAGCGTTACGCGGTTGCGGGGACTTCTTCCGCCACCCGGACTTCCACGGTCGCGGGCTGCTCGACAGGGGCTTCTTTTTCTTTCCGCAGGGGCGCGGGGAGAACCAGCGGCTCGACGTCGATCATCTCAACGGGTTTTCCGATGTTGCACACGTTCCCTCCTAATTTGCTGGCGGCAGGTGCTTTCGGGGGTGACGATTCTATAGATTCCTCACCAGCCCGCCTCGGCTGATCTCGACCGCATAACGTGCGCAGAATCAACGGCAATGGGCAGCGATTGCATAGAGCCTTCGTCACCAGCCTGTAATCGCTTCACCAATTTGCAAACCAGACTGCGGGAGATGCCCCATTTCTTCGCAACGGTCGTTAGGCTCATCCCGCTGAGCCGGTCGCGCACGATAGCTGCCCGATCTAAATCCATGGGTGCGCGTCCGATTCGCACGCCGTCGAGCTTCGCCCTGCGCATGCCAGCCAAGACGCGCTCGCGGATCAAATCTGCTTCGAGTTCGGCAATCGACCCAATGATCGTCAGGAAAAGACGACCCATGGGATTATGGTCGTCAGTGTTAATGCCCTCTCTGCGGGAGATGAAGGCAATCCCCAGACTGTCCAACTCGTCAACCACCTGTAGGAAATGTCGCGTGCTCCTTGCTACGCGGTCGAATGCCGCGACTAGCACGACCGCGAATTTGTGTTGCCGTGCGTCTGCCATCAGCGCGTCCAAACCCGGACGCCGCGCCCTCCGTCCCGAAACCCCGCAGTCCTGATAGACCTTGACCGCTTCAAAGGAGCGCCGCAAAGCAAGCTCGCGAAGGTCGTAAAGCTGCGACTCCACGTGCTGGTCGGCGGTGGAGACACGAACATAAATGGCGGCTGTTTTCACTTGCTCAGTTCCTCCTGTCTCCCGAATAAAGTTGGGTTCTGTCCGTGGCCTGCCGGAGGCGAAGCGCGGCTTCGACGCAGACCGTCGCCTCCGGAGCCGAGATGCTCATGTTCTGGCAGACCTCGTCGTCCAGCAGTTGCGCGATCTCGGAGTCGCCGAGCAGCCGCAGCCGTCTGGATAGCTCGGCGGGGATGAGCAGTGCCGCTGCGAGTCGTTCCGCCGGATTGCCGGAGCGAACTCGCTTCCGCTGTTCCTCCATGAGTTCCCGGATCGTCAACTTGCCCTCCGCCTTAGGTATACAGCCGACCTCGGATCGTTGCCGATCATCAGGCTTCCAACTTGCCGAGGTCGAAGATTTCCCGCACGCTCTTGCCCTCGGCCTTAGCGATTTCCCTCATCGCCTCGGCGAAAAGGTTCTCCGTCCGCTGTATCACTGCGAGGTCTACGCCGAAACGAATCGTATCCGCGTACACGCCGTTGCTTTGCGCCTTGCCTTTAGCCTCTGTCATATTTTCCCCCCGCTTCTCTGCTATGAATTTTGCTGACTGACCGCAGTATCGTCCCCTCCAGTATACAGCCGACCTCCAAACATTGGCTACCGCGAGTCCCAATCCGCGAGTCCCAATTCCTCGCCTCGACGCCGACTAAAACAAAAAAAGCCGCCTGCCGAATTCGCGTGGAATCGCCTTTATTACCCTGTGGCATGCGGGGATCGCCTGATCTGCGGCGGCGCGTTTACCCCGAGGGAAGCACCCTTCGAGTGTTTTCTTGAGGTTGCGAACTGGTGGTCAAAAAGGGCTGCGCCGTGAGTGCCGCAAGCGAATGAATCCATTGACCCAAAATTCTAGGATTAGCTGGTTCACCGGGTATACCTTCTGAGCCGGGCATCGCCACCCGCAACGCTGCTACTCACAAACTCTTGGCGGTGGACCTGAAACTGGGAACCCGCGAAATTGCCCTCAGAAGAATGCTATGGGACAAGGGCGGCGTTGACGGCGGGACACGGGAGGCACGGATCAAGGTAGGGCGCAGCCGCAGAAGGCGGCACAGAAGAAATGACGCCGGGAAATGAGTCGTTGTAATTTGAGCTGTCCAGATCCGCAAAATCTGCCCTTTGAGATCAGGAACTTAGGGTGCCACTGCCAGCATGGATTTTTGAACGTAGAGCCGAAGGGCGGTTTGACGATCATGAGCAGCAGAACGGCTAAGTGCCGCCGCATCGGTAAACACAAGCCGACTTGTCGTTACAAATCTGGCTCGATCAGTGCCTCCACATTTTTACTGATCGGGCATAATTGCTATTCTGCGGGACACAGACCATGGAAAAATGCTGCCAAGAAGGCAAACAGCGGGGAACTGGCGGTGCACATTGCCTGAATCAACCTTGCCCGTCTCTGGAACCGATGCACCAGCATCGGTTCAGACGATCTACTGCCCTTACGCAGACAGAGATATTCCGATCAGCGAGAGCACACCGGAGCACATCATTCCGCTGGCTCTCGGCGGGTTGAACACTTTCACCCTTCCGGTATCGGCGAACTTCAATTCCCAAGTGGGCTCAGAGATCGACGGTGCTCTCGCCAATGATTTCTTGGTCATGTGCCGGAGAGACAAGCACGGAGCCAGGGGACATAGCGGCGAACATCCCGAATATGTGGTACGAAAAGCCTCGGATGCTGTAACAGGCGAACCATTGCAGATCACGCTGGGACAGCGGCGAGGCCTTCGCATCTGGTCACCGCGCGAAAGGCGCGACGTCACCGGACGGGGTCAGAAGATCAACCTTGCATTCAGCATGGATCTGGATGTCGAGCTTCCGCTTTGTCGCCAAGGTCGCTCTCTCAGCCGGCTATTTCTTCTATGGGGACCGGTTTCGTCATCAAGTGAAGCATCGAGATCTACGCATGATCATGAATCATCGACCCAAGGAGATCGGAGAAACTCTCACCACCATTGAGGCACGCTATGACCAACGATTTCGGGAGCCGAAGACCGATAATGATCGTATTCGGCGCGCCATCGTCACCGGGTTTGGAGCTCGCTCAGTGGTAGCATTGATACCCGATTCGTGCAGCCTGTCCGTCGTAGTTGGTATCCTCGGAAGCTACCTCGGCATGCTGAACGTGCCCGCAGACACGCGAGGATTCCCGAATACGGATGATTTTCGGTGGGGCCATTTCATCGTCCTTGATAAACCGCTGCCCATCGCAGATTCGATTTGGAAGCTACTCCACAAGATGGCTAAATTGGCGTAATTCAATCCGGGGTGGCGGCACCTAGGCGCGGATTTATGATCCGCAATCACATAGCTACCGCGAAACGCGCTAGCACTGACCGTCGTATTGCTGCCGAGATGCCGACTTCCGGGTACTAATCCGAAGTTTTTCGGGTCGAACGCTGGCCCAGGTTTGCGAGGGCGTAGTTCAGTTGGCTAGCTCTCCTGCCTGCCAAGCAGGAGGCCGCAAATGGCAGGCGGAGCGCCTGCCTCGTGAGCAGGGGCGCTGCGAAGGTGATCGTCAAATCAAGCTGCTGCCGATCCCAAACCCGCTCGGGGCAGAGGCATGGCAAGCTGCCCGACGTTTGTTGAAAAGCTAGCGCGTACAGAGGAGGTGATGTCCCAGCGGTCGGATTCTGGTCGCGGCCAACATGATGGAGCTTCCCGTGCGCGATGCTAAAGGCGTCAGGACGGTTCCGGCCAGTCTCTCCGTGTTTCGTGTGCGTAGCGACGGAAAGCTCGATTTCGTCCGCAAATACAACGTCCCGGTCGGCAGTAAAAATATGTTCTGGATGGAAATTACCGCGCTGCCCTAATGCGGTGGGGCTGGGATGCGCTACTGGAATGTTTAGTTCTGGTTGACCCACCGACTGGGCCCATTGGAACCTTTCCTCCAGTGGGACGGCGTTGGCTCTCGGTTAGCGGCTCCACTGGGGCATGTTAATCGGAACAAACTTTTGAATCCGTTTGCCGGTTTGGACTTCGCCAGTGTAGATGTTCCCGTGGGAGTCCGCCCCGATGGCGTCGATGTAATAGAGCATTCCGGCCATACGGCCTTCTTCTCCGAACGAACCAACCGTCGTGCCCTCCTTACGATTGACGATCCAAACCTTATTGTTCGCCATATCCGCGATGTAGAGGAAGTTCTGCTCCGGAGCAGGCGAGAAGGCGATATTCAGGACGGTTCCGCAGGTAGCGAATTTGGGGCTGCCAATTCCACATTCCGGACCGCGGGCCGGCGTCGAAGGGTGGACGAAGAATTCCTGGACGAACTTGCCCTGCTTCGTGAATACCTGAACTCTGTCGCTGCCGCGTTCGCAGACATAAACCAATCCGTCCTGTGAGATGTGGATGCAATGGAGGCCTGCAAATCCCTTCATATCTGGTGGCGGGCCTGTGCGCCAGTCGTAGGGCGGCACCGGATCGTTCGAGATTTCGCTCAGCGGCATTCCGTGCCCGCCCCATCCGCGCTTGAATGCGCCGGTGTCTGTGTCGTAAACCAGCACGCGCTTGTTCAGGTTCTCGCCTTCGGCGATGTAGATTTCATGCGCATCGTCGTCTATTTCAAAACCCGCCACTCCGCTGTAGAGAATGTCGGTCTGCTGATTATTGTCTTTCAAAGGCGGCGCGCCTGGCCCCTGTTCAACGTACGGCCCGCGATGGCCAAAATCCCAGAGCAGCTTTCCGTCGGGTGAGAATTTCTGGATGCCGTCTCCGCGCCCCATTCCCGAAATCCAGACGTTCCCCTGCTTATCGGTCTCGATGGTCTGCTCGCGGGGCCATCCCGGCACGTAGCCCGGGCCTCCCCAGCCACGGATCAGATTTCCCTCGGTATCGAACTCCAGCACCGCCGGGCCCGCCACGCAACAATCGGCGCGCGGCGGCGTTGTCGATGCGCCGGTTTCATCCGGCATGATCTGCCGCGAACGATTCAACACCCAAATGTGATCGTCTTTATCCACAGTCAAGGTCGGGACCTGTTGCATGATCCATTTATTCGGTAACGGCTTAGGCCAATACGGGTCTACCCTATAGGCAGGCACGTCTTGCGCTCGCGCCCCGGGACCGGCAATGCAAGGCCCAAAGACAGCAGAGGCCGATCGCTGCGGCAGACGCCCTGGCAAATCTCTTTCCAATTTGCATGGAGTGCCTCCCCTTCTTCTACCCGTTTGGGTCCGCGACCGAGGAGATTCTACAGCAAGCTGTTACAATCCGCAGTGTTCTGCGCGTCTCCAAAACGGTCGAAGCCCTACAATACGAATGAATGCGAATGAATGCGCAGTCGTGCGAATCGGCATGAACAGCACAGTGGCTCTGCCTGATGCAGGAGGGGACTTGAGCGCGAGAAAATTTGGTTCACAATTTGGTGCATACCTACATCAATTCCGCGTCCGCTATGAGGCCATCGAATCGGCGCTGCAGCAGGACGATTTGCAGCTCGGTTCGAGCAATCATCCTGGACCAGAGAGTGGAGGGATTGGAGTCGAAGACAAGCCTTCGCTGCCATCGAAAATGTACCAGCCGCCTCGGTTCACTTCATTTTCTAATTGCCCGCGACTCCAGCCGCAGTATCCCAGATAAATGCGGAGTTCCCTCGAACCCTTTCTTGCCACCAACGCCTTTTCCAGCTCAGCCTTTTTCGAAACCAGATAGACATCGCCGAAGAGGTGGGTTGCATCATGCGGCCCCGCATCCGATTGGAGTAGCGCCTGTACCGCTTCCATCTGCACCGGCCCGCCGACGTACACTGGTTGTGAAGAGTTGCTCGATCCCTTCAGGTCGCGTAGCACGCGGGAAACCGGCAGTGGCGTCTGGCGATTAATCATGAGGCCAACAGTGCCGTCCTCAGCGTAGTGGACCAATAGAACGACCGATTCCGCGAAATTTGGATCTGGAGATTGGCGGGGAACCACTAACAGCTTGCCGACACCCAGATCCTCAGGTCTTCTGGATTGGGCCAGCAGGACAGAAGCACCTAAAAGCGCCCAGATCACCAGAGATAAGCCATGTCGGAATCTGAACGCCATACTTGGATTCTCTTCCTCATTCATGATTGGCACAAGCAAAACTGAAGGACGACACTACTGGCGCAGAGAAATGTTTCAGCCAATTTGTATTTTCTCCTGGAACATGATGTTCCTGCCCGTCTTGTCTTCATTTATTTTTGCGGAGACAACTGGGGCGGCAAAGGCTGAGAAGCGGGATGACCTAAAGAGGCTCAGAATGGGAGGCGACTTTGAAGATCGTACAAAATCGGCTCCGACTCAAAGGGTCAGAGCGAGTTAGAGGCACGTGTCCATAGCTTATTTCTGCGCGTCTGACTGGCAGCCTCAATAGGTTGGGGGCGGCGAAACATGTTCAATCTTCGCTCAATGTGCCGTACACAGTGACCTTACCATCGACCACGTTCGCCACGTACCGACCTTCATTGAGGAACTGCATCACCTTCTTGCCGGAACGCGCCAATTGCGCCCAACGAGATTTCGTTTGGGGATTCTATTCCAGCCCACGAATTTCGTTTCCGTCGAAGACGAAGTCCACCTGCCGCAAGCCGCGCTTGGCAGTCCGCCGAACCGGATAACGCTTTTCGGCCAGTTCAACGGCCTTGGCGTTCTCGACCAGGGCTTGCCGCCAAACTTCGATGAGCGCTTCTTCGAACGAGGATTTCACCGGGGCGAGGGTAGATTATAAGCCGAACGACACGCCCAAGCCGCGAAGGGGCGATTCATGCCACTGACGCAGGTATGGTGGACGCCAGGGAGCCCTCCGTGCCTCTACCTAAAGTTGCCATTTTCAATCGGTGAAGGAGCGATTGTTACAATACAAGGGGATGACCAAAGTGGTATAAGGCTTCAAGCGCGATTCGACGGAGTTCCTCGCATGAGTGAGCGGATTGCGGACCAACCGCCCATAAAATCGGACCGACGGAAGGCCCTTCGTTTTCCCGTTGTTGTTCCTGTGGAAGTCAGATGGCAGGAAGCCAGCGGCAAAGGCGTCAAAGAAAAGGCCCAAGCTAAAGAGGTAAACGCATTGGGCGGTCTGTTGGACATCAAAACTTATCCCGACGTTGGCACCGAATTTGACTTAACCAATCTGCTTTCGGGCGAAACTCTTCGTGCCCGTGTAGTTGGTAACCGCCGATCCAAGAAAGGCGATCTATTGGGCGTTGCGGTCGAACTTTTGGCTCCCAGTGAGAGTTTTTGGGGGGTGAATTTCCAGCTTAGGAAGACGAGCGCCGAGCTTGTCAAAATCGAGCAAGCAATCAAGTCCGGCGGCGTAGACCCGCGAATATTAATGGACTTCCGTGACGCCGTGGATTATGTGCGCAAGACCGCATGGGCCGTTCAAGAATGGCAGGAGCGTCTACTGCAAAAGCATGATCCACAGACGGTGCTCCCCTTGCTTACGAGTGAGCGCATTCGCCGCACCACTCAGCTCAGCAAGGCAATAATGACGGATGTGGCTGCCCACGAGGTAACCTGTGAGACGGCAGGGATGGACGAGTTTTTCCGAGCCGTGGAAAACCTCTACCGATGCCTCGGGAACCTGTTCAGGGACCGTGAACCCTGACGGATAGATGCTCCAGACTAAATGAAGGAGTTTCAGTCTGCGCAGCACTCCGGATGTGGTCTGGGAATCGGGGCGCTGTTGATGGCGCTCATGCTGGCTCGCGCCTTCGCACCTCTCGCCGGGCATTAAAAACTAGGCGCTGCAAGTCCGGTTTGACAAGCGGCGCTCAATGGTTGCACAAAGATAAAAGTTTGAAATCTAGAAATTCCAGATGAAATATTCAATCGCGCCAACTCCTCACGCGACGACACTCATCCCCATGGTCGTCGAAGAGACCAATCGCGGTGAGCGAGCGTACGACATCTATTCGCGGCTGCTGAAGGACCATATCCTGTTCATTGGCACGCCGATTGACGACCACGTGGCCAATCTGGTGACTGCACAACTCCTCTTCCTCGAAGCCGAAGATCCGGAACGCGATATCCAGCTCTATATCAACTCCCCTGGCGGCTCGATTACGGCCGGGATGGCGATTTACGACACGATGCAATACGTTCGGCCCGATGTGGTGACGACTTGCGTCGGGGAGGCCGCCTCGATGGCTGCGTTGCTCCTGGCCGCGGGCACTCCCACGAAGCGCTTCTCGCTGCCCAACTCGCGCATCCTCATCCACCAGCCCTCCATGTCGGGGCTGTCGGGCCAGGCGACCGATATTGAAATCCACGCGAAGGAAATTCTGCGCATGCGGTCGGTGATCAACCAGCTCCTGGCTCACCACAGCGGGCAGTCAATCGAAAAGATCGAGCAACACGTGGAGCGCGACTTCATTATGTCGGCTCAGCAGGCCAAGGAGTATGGCCTGATCGACGAGATCATTCAGAAACACCGCTAGCGAGGAGTCTCGGGTTGTGCGCGTCTTATAGGTTCGATTGCGTGCTCTGCTGACTCGATTCTCTGAAGTAGCTCTTCTGTCGCATTCTTGAGGTTCGGAGACATGGGCATCCCACGAATAAACTATCGCCCAGGCGCCCGCCGACCCTAGTTCCTCAGTGCGGACGCTCGACCCGATGTTGGGTAGAACATCTTGATGTATGAGGAAGATGAGCAAGTATAAATACAACTTTCGGTCGATCCTCGGTCTGTTTTCCTCCGACTTGGCCATTGACCTAGGCACGGCGAACACCCTGGTCTTTGCGAAGGGCAAAGGCATCGTCGTCAACGAGCCTTCCATCGTGGCGATTAACAAGAATACTGGCGAGGTCGTGGCCGTCGGACGGGAAGCAAAGGACATGCTGGGCCGCACACCGGGGAACATAGTGGCTATCAAGCCGATGAAGGACGGCGTCATCGCCGATTTTAAGGTGACCGAAAAGATGCTCACCTACTTCATCCAGAAGGCGCATAACCGGCGCGTGCTGGTTCATCCGCGCATCGTCATCGCGGTGCCTAGCGAGATTACGCCGGTGGAGAGGCGCGCCGTTCAGGACTCGGCCTACAGGGCGCATGCACGAGAGGTGTACCTGGTCGAGCAAGCCCTGGCAGCGGCCATTGGCGCAGGTCTACCTATTGAAGAGCCGTCCGGCAATATGGTGGTGGATATTGGCGGCGGCACAACAGACATCGCGGTCATTTCCATGAGCGGGATTGTCTATTCGCGGTCGGTGCGCGTGGCCGGCAACGAGATGGATGAGGCCGTGATGCACCACCTGAAGCGCAAATACAACCTGCTTGTCGGCGAACGCACGGCGGAACAGATCAAGATGGAAATTGGATCCGCTTATCCGCTGGAGAAGCCGCTGACGATGGAGGTCAAAGGGCGCAATTTGATCGAGGGCGTGCCGCGCACCGTGACGATCGACGACAGCGAAATCCGCGAGGCGCTTTCCGAATGCGTCTCAACAATATTGAATGCGATTCGGGTGGCGCTGGAGCATACTCCTCCCGAGCTTTCCGCTGACATCAGCGATCGAGGGATCGTGCTAGCCGGGGGCGGCGCGCTGATCAAAAATCTGGATAAACGCATTCGGGAAGAGACCGGGTTGCCGGTTTCGATTGCTGATGATCCGCTGGCTTCCGTCGTGCTGGGCACAGGGAAGATGCTCAGCGACTTTAGCCTTCTCCGCCTGGTCTCGATCGACTAGCCTGGTTTGCCCTTAAATTCGATACGATCAATGGTGAAGCTGTCGTAGACGATCACCTTCCGGTCTACGCCCGAAAGGTCGTCCTCGCGCAGGATGGCGCCGGTTCCATTGTTCAGCTCAGAGGCGGCTTCAGCGATTTGCGCTTCCGTAGGTCTGTCCCGCGAGGCGGCCACCAGGATACTGGACGGAATCTCCAACGTCGATCCACTTGAGGGTAACCCCACATCAGGCGCCACTGTAGTTGTGGAGTTGGCGCTCTTCATTATCGGCTCCACAGTACTCGAAGAGTCTCCACGCGAGTCCTCGACCGGTAACGCTGTGACGACTTGAACTGGCTCCTTCGTGATTCGGCGCCCGAACCTTCAGCCGCTCGATATCATCCTTGAGGCAAGCAAAGTGGGCTTGCTTTTCCTCAGCACTCATGTTGGGAAATTCGGCGAGAATCTGAACAGCGGTTTTCACATATGTGCGCAAATCCCCGCAACATCTCTCGAATCGGCAGCGTGGCGCATTTCGGCTTGCAGGATTTCACTTCGGCGGGTTTCAGATGATTTCTGTTCTACAGCCATGCTGGAATCGTACCAGATGCTCTTGCGTCGGCCCTACGCCGGGAACGGGCCGCCCACAATCTTATCAGGAAGCATGACATCAAATTCGCCCTCGCAGTTGATGCAGTAGAGGTATTGGTTCGGCATGTGGCCGGGTCTTAGGTTAACGGCAACGTGAACTTTCTGCTTCGCTTTACAGTGTGGGCCTGTGCTCCTGCGACGGCAGGGGGTACTTCTGCGGCAGCGGCCCGTGGTTTCTTGAGGTGCCTCCTACGACCGAGTGAAAGAGGCGTTCTTCGGGCGGACCGCTTTTCACTAGTCCGTGCCATCCCACTACTGGTCCAAAACTCACTGATTCTATTGAGTTGACCGCGACGGCGGAAAACCGGTTATCGTTTGCCGCCAGATGCTGGGTGTCTTTGGCTATCTCTGCACTGGTGTCCTTTTTCGGCTGCTCTATCTCGGCTGAATTAGCCGACATAGAAACCCTGCTTTCGCGTCGCGTGCTTTCTGAAGTTTCTCTGCCTGCACGATTGTGGAGAGCCTCCAGTTGAACGAGCTTGATGACCTTCGCCGTGACTGCGAGAAAAAGCAGCCGGGCAAGAGAGGATCGTGCCCCCTGTTCTGGACGGCTCATTCTTTCTCCAAGGTCACGATCGTTTGAGCGTAAGCGCCGTGGTCTTTGGCGCTTAGTGATCGTCACGCCATCCGCGCTGCGATCCTGGAGAATGCCGCCGGAGGCATCGCGCGCAAAATGGGCATACGTGTCCTAGCCGTTTCGTGCGTCACGAATATGGCTGCCGGAATACTCGACCAGCCGATAACAGCAGAAGAGGTACTCGAGACGGCCGAACGCGTCAAAGAAAAATTTGGAGCCCTTTTGCAGGCCGTCTTCCTCCCATGTGAGCGAGTATGACTAGGTCTGCATTCCAACGCGCGGCCTGCGTACTTCTTCATCTGGAATTTCCTTTTTGACCTCGAAAACGGCACCATTGTACGCGCATCTCGTGCCTCTTAAGCGAAAACTGGAAAACGGTCATGCTAGAGCTGAGTAGAACAGAGATTGAGCGATACCTGAAATCGGTTATCGGGCCATCCGCGCACATTGTGAATCTGAAAGTCCTCGGCGGGTCCCAGGAAAAGGACATCAAGAGTTATGGGTACGGGACGCCTGTGCAAATCGACTATGAGTGTGAAGGAAAACAGGGGCGTGCCGTGCTGCACACGATCAGTCCAGGACCATTCGGGCATGAACACATGGCCGACCGGGCCCAGATGCTGCTCTGGGATCACAGCACTTTCAACAGGCTTCCTCGTCACGTCCGTTCCATCGACGTTGGAGCATTCCGGCGCGATGGGAGCACCCTTTCGTTGGGCGACGCTGAGGAGTTCTTCGTACTGACCGAATACGCGGAAGGGCGTGGTTACGTCGAAGACGTTACCCGGATGCGGAATGATTCCAGCCTCACAGAAATCGATGTGGCGCGAGCTGACGCGTTGTGCGACTACCTGGTCGAAATTCACCGCGTTCAGGGAGACAATCCGGAGCTATATGTCCGGCGCATTCGGGAGTTGATTGGACACTCTGAATGCATCATGGGCCTGATCGATAGCTATCCTGGTCGGCAAGACATCATCGATCGGGCGCTTCTGAAGGAGATTGAACAGCGATGTGTCGATTGGCGATGGCGCCTGAAAGATCGCGTTCACCGTTTGCGACAGGTCCACGGAGATTTCCATCCGTGGAACATCCTGTTTCGCGAAGGCGCGGATTTTGTCTTGCTTGATCGTTCGCGCGGCGAATGGGGAGAGCCTGCCGACGATGTGACTTGCCTCACCATGAACTATCTCTTCTTTTCCTTGCAACGCTCAGACCGTCTCGACGGCAATCTGGAGTCGCTTTTCCGGCGATTCTGGAATCGCTACCTGGCGAAGTCTGGCGACATGGAGATGCTCCAAGTCGTTGCGCCTTTCTTTGCATTCCGCGGTCTGGTGATGGCGCACCCGACTTGGTATCCGAACCTCGCCAAAGATGTCCGGCAAAAGTTGTTCAACTTCATCGTGGCCGTCCTGAAAGAGGATGTCTTCGACCCTGAAAAAGTGAATCAATATTGTGAAGCATAATGATCAAGCGGCGTTTGCAGTGTGGATCACGGGCCTCCCGGCTTCGGGAAAATCGACTTTGGCAGCCGCTCTAGCGCGGCAAATCCATGACCTCGGAATCGAAGTCACTGTTCTCGAATCCGATGCACTGCGAAAGATATTCTCGAGCCAACCTCGCTACGACGAGCAAGATCGTGAATACTTCTACGGATCGCTCGCCTTCATTGGCCATGTACTAACCGAACACGGAATATCCGTTGTCTTTGATGCGACGGCGAACCGCCGGTCCTACCGCGATCGTGCGCGGCAACAGATCCCGCGATTTATCGAAGTCTTTGTCGAATGCCCACTGGAAATATGTATCCGGCGCGACCCCAAAGGCATTTATCGGAAGGCGCGCGAAGGCGAAGCGAGCCGTGTTCCAGGCATCCAGGCAGTCTACGAGCCGCCGGAGAATCCAGCTATCATTATCCACGGTGATCACGATAACCCGGAGGAGGCTGCGCGCCGGGTCATAGATGTGTTGGCCAGCGAAGGCTTTCTGAAAAGCGGTTCCTAAGGCGGTTGGTATAACAGTTTCTGTTAGCCTCAGCGCTAGCCAATTGCTGTTGGAAAACGCCTAAATCATGTTGGGCTGATTCCGTTAGGTCGGAGGTAGTGATTAACTCAAATGAAATATCGTAGTCATCGTGTTCTTTTCGAGAAATGTCCGCAACTTCTCGCCTGCATGAATCGGTGAGGTACTTTTGCTATGCTCGCAGCAGGACCCGCTGTTTAGGGAATCGTAGAAGGTGGGAGATAATTGCCAGGGAGGCTTAGTTGGAGCTGACTGTTCGCGTTGCCAAAACTGCCTCACCCGACACGCAAGATGTGGAAGTGGTCGAGCGCAAGGGAATCGGTCATCCCGACACGATTTGCGATGCCCTCGCAGAAACAATTAGCCTGGGGCTTTGCCGTCATTACCTGCAGCGGTTTGGTGTCATCCTGCACCACAATGTGGACAAGATTCTCCTGTTTGGGGGTGCGACACGTCCAGCGTTTGCAGGCGGCGAGGTCACAGAGCCCATGGAGCTGTACCTAGCGGGAAGGGCCACCGCCGAACACGGCGGGGAGCGAATTCCCGTAGCGGATATCGCAGTGGAGGCGTGCCGGCAGTGGCTCAGCGTGCATCTCCCAGCACTCGATCTGGAGCGCCACGTCAGAATCATTCCAAAGTTCCGGCCCGGATCGAGCGCTCTACGCAGTTTGTTTTCAAAAGGCAAAAGCATCGCGCTTTCGAACGACACCTCCTGCGGCGCCGGTTTCGCGCCGCTGACACCCCTTGAGCAAGTAGTGCTTGAGGTCGAGAGGACGCTAAACGATGCTGAAGTCAAACGCGCCCATCCCGTGATTGGACAGGATATTAAGGTCATGGGCGTTCGTCAGGGCTCGCGCGTCAATCTCACCATCAGCTGTGCCATGATCGGGCGGTATCTTGACGGGGTCCAAGACTACGTTCAAGCCAAGACCATCGCCGCCCAACTCGCTCTGACCGCGGCTCGTCGTATCGCGAAATTTGACGTCAGTGTCGCCGTGAATGCGGCTGACGATACCAAGGCAGGAGAAATGTTTCTCACGGTAACGGGAACCTCGGCAGAGGCGGGCGACGATGGTGAAGTAGGGCGCGGCAACCGCGCTTCAGGTCTGATCACGCCCTACCGGCCAATGACGATCGAGGCTGTGGCCGGTAAGAATCCGGTGACTCATGTTGGAAAGCTCTACAGCCTTGCAGCGATTGGAATTGCTGCCAACGCAACCCGCTGCGTCCCCGGAGTGAAGGGCGCATACTGCGTGCTCGTGAGTCAAATCGGCCGTCCGATTGATGATCCACAAATCGCGGACGTTTGTCTCGCACTTGAACCCAAAGGCCCCATCGGTTCTATTACTGGCCGGGTTCGGGATGTCGTAAACGAACAGCTCCAACAGTTCCCCCGACTACAGACTGCTCTGCTCGATGGGACCGTTCCGGTGTACTGACCGCATGACTCATTGAGTCCCGCGTAATATAGAGTCACTCTGGCCACAAAGAAGCCTGCTGCCTAGAAGGCGGTAATCAGACGCGGACTGCGGCGCAGCGACGTAGCCTTCGGCGCGCCGTTTCGGTCAGTTGCCAGTAGTCCTGGGGGACAGGCGTTCGGCCGGAAAAAAGGGGCGGAGTTAGAATGAGGTATAATTACGCACGTTGTTTCTCCAACCGCAAACCGACGCTCCTCCGGCAGCTTGGAGTGGTGAGCGCCACCGCTCTTGTAGTTTCCAACATGGTGGGTACCGGAATCTTCACCACGAGCGGATTCCTTGCCGGGCAGTTAGGGTCGCCGGACTTAGTTCTCTGGATTTGGGTGGTGGGCGCGGCATGCGCCTTTATCGGCGCGATTTGTTATTCCGAACTCGGCATTAATTTCCCCAACTCCGGTGGCGAGTATGTATACCTCACCCGCGCGTTCGGTCCCACGTGGGGGTTCATGACCGGATGGGTGTCATTCTTCGCTGGGTTTTCCGCGCCGATCGCCGCTGCGGCGCTGGCGTTTTCCTATTATCTGGGGCATTTTTTCCCGCGCGTCGGGCACGAGAGTATGCACGTGATCGCCGGTTCAGGAGACTGGACGCTCGAAATCGGCCGAGCCCAGCTGGTAGCCTGCGGGCTCGTCCTGGTTTTTACGGTTTTGAATGTTTTCGGAGTGCGGCGCGTGGCCCGGATTCAGAACGTGCTCACCGGATCGACAGTGATGATCCTCGCGGCGTTCATCGGACTAGGATTGTGGGGCGGGCACGGGAACTGGGAGCATTTTTCGATGCCCGCTGCGCGTACTGTATCCACACCCTTGGCCGCGCAGTTCGCGATAAGCTTGTTCTGGATTTACGTCGCCTATAGCGGCTGGAACGCCGCCACGTATGTCGCGGAAGAATTGCGCGATCCCGCGCGCACTCTGCCGGAGGCGCTCGTTATGGGCACCGCGCTCGTGGCCGTGCTGTACGTCACTTTGAACGTGGTCTTCATCTACGCGGCGCCGCTCGAAGAGTTGAAGGGCGAAGTGGCGGTGGGGGCTCTAGCGGCATCGCGATTGTTCGGGCCGCAAGTCGCTGGACTTTTCAGCGCGCTCATGGCGCTTTCGCTCATGTCCACCGTGAATGCCATGGTCACGATCGGCCCGCGGGTTTACTACGCGATGGCACAGAATGGGGCATTTCTGGCTGCGGCGGCGAAGGTTGATCCGCGCTGGCACACTCCGGTGGCGGCGATCCTGGCCCAGGGAATCTGCGCCATGCTGATGACGATCACGCCCTTTCCCCAACTGGTGGTCTACGTCGGGTTTACCTTGAATATTTTCGCGGTGATGAGCGTGGCTTCGCTGCTGTACTTCCGGCACCGGCCGGGGTGGCAGAAGCTGAGGATCGTCAGCATGGGTTATCCGCTGTTCCCGGTGCTGTTTCTGCTGGTGGGCGTATGGATGATCTTCCAGGGAGTCCGGTTAAAGCCGTTCATTTCCCTGGCAACGGTGGTGACCTTGACGACCGGAGCTTTGGTCTATCATTTCAGATTGCGGTCGCATCCTCCTCCGGGGCCGGCCATGGAGACGTACCGAAATCAGCAAACGGATTTGCCGTAGGCTTGGGGGAGTGCGCTATGACGCATACAAAGTGCTTGGCGCCCGGACAAGCGTGGTCGACACACGCCTGGGTTCCAGTGCTTTTCGCACTGATACTCGGGGTCGCAGTTGCTCAGGCTCCGGCAGACCAGTACCGAGACCGCAGACTGATCATGGTAAGAGACCAGATCGAGGCTCGTGGGGTAAAGAACCCAGAGGTGCTCGCAGTAATGCGCGACTGTCCCGCGCGAGCTCTTTGTGCCAGAAAGTGTCCGTCCCCAAGCTTATGACGATCATCCACTTCCGATTGGCTTCGGCCAGACTATTTCTCAGCCGCTTCATCGTTGGTCTGATGACAGAATTGTTAGACGCAAAGAAGAATCATCGTGTTCTCGAGATCGGTACTGGATCGGGATACCAAGCCGCGATTCTGTCCCGCCTGGTGCGAGAAGTGTATAGCATCGAGATCGTGCCTGAGCTGGCTCGCTCGGCTGCCGAGACGCTGAGGAGCTTGGGTTTTCGCAACGTAACGGTACGGGAAGGAGACGGGTATCGCGGCTGGCCCGAGAAGGCGCCATTTGACCGGATCATTCTGACCGCGGCACCTCCCGAGATCCCGCAGGTGCTCCTGGAGGAATTGAAGGGAGGGGGCACGCTCGTAGCCCCGGTCGGAGTGGGAGTCCAGAACCTCGTTGTCGTGCAGAAGTCCGCGGACGGCAAAACCACAACTCGATCAGTGCTTCCGGTGCGCTTCGTGCCGATGAAAAAGGGGACGGAATAAACCCCAATCATTGATTCACGTTTGGCCCCCCGTAGTGCATTGCACGGCAAGTGACGAGAAAGCGGACTCTTCATTCCCACTGCAATACCGACGCTGAAAAGGGTTGCAACCGCAATGAAAGAGACGCGGGTAATCCCATTAACACTGACGGGGTCGAGTGTACATTCTCGGTCGGCCGGAAGTCAAAACGGAAATTCCTTATGACTGTGATATTGGTCACAGATGTGGCCATACGGACGGAATAGCGTGAATCTCGCGACTGTTGAACGGGAAGGAGGAATCCATGACCCCATCGACTCGCAGAAAGGTTTGGACGGCGGTGATGCTTACGGCCGGGCTTGGGGCTTGGGACTTCCCTTATTCACAGCGACAGCAACGCGACCCGGGAATCCACGACGCCCCGAACGTTCTTCTGGCGCAAACACCGAAGACCAGCTCGGTTCGCCCGGTTGGCAAGCCCGTAGAGATCAAAGTTCCGCTAGGCCTCCCGCCGGTGCCAATTCCGCCCGACAATCCACCCACGGCGGAGACGATTGCGCTAGGCCGGCGCCTCTATTACGATCCGCAGCTTTCCAGCGATGGCACCGTTTCCTGTGCGACGTGCCACAACCCGGAAATGGGCTTCGCGGACCACGAACCGGTTTCTACCGGCGTCCAGGGTAAGAAAGGCACCAGGAACTCGAACACGGTGATCAATGCCGCTTACAACAAGCTGCAGTTCTGGGATGGACGCGCGCCGAGCCTAGAGAAGCAAGCGGAAGGGCCGGTGCAGAACCCCGTGGAGATGGGGCACACGCTCCCCGGCGTCGAAAAGCGATTGATGGCGGACGTCAGATACCGTGAAGAGTTCAAGAACGCATGGGGCGCCGACCAGATTACCTACGAAATGGTGGAGAAGTCGATCGCATCGTTTGAGCGCACGGTGCTGAGCGGCGATTCGTCGTTCGACCGCTTCTATTACGGCCATGACCAGAAGGCGTTGTCGCCGGCGGCGCAACGCGGGCTGAAACTGTTTCTGGACCCGAAGAAAGGCAACTGCAACGCGTGCCATACGATTGGAGAAAAGTACGCGCTGTTTACCGACGGCAAGTTCCACAACATCGGAGTCGGCGCGAGAAGCAATGGCACGTTCGCGGACCTTGGCCGTTACGAGCAAACCCATGTTGATACGGACAAAGGCGCCTTCAAGACGCCGACGCTGCGCAACATCACGCAAACTGCGCCGTACTTGCATGATGGCAGCCTGAAGACACTGAAGGACGTGATCGACCACTACGTTGGCGGCGGCACTTCAAATCCGTATCTGGATAAGGAGATCCATCCGCTAGGTGAAGTTCTGACGTTCGATGACCGCAAGGATCTGCTCGCGTTTCTGCCATCGCTCACGGGAAAGCTGCCCCCGAACGTTGGCCCGCCAGCCGACATGCAGAAAGGCGCGGCGAAGAGCACCAAGAGCAAATAAGCATCCTCTCTCTGCCCGACCCGTGCAAAGCCCTGCAGCGTCAGAAGGGCGACGCGGTTAGGGCGTAGCGTAGGCGGGGCCAGAGAGACGATTCACCACTAAGCGGGAAGCTAGTTTCAAGATGTACGGCGCGAGAAGATGTCGTGGCGAGAACACGGCTGTGTGACGAAGGTCACATCCAGATTCGTGGGGAAAAGAAAAAATGCGCGATGTCAAAGGCTCATGCGACTACTTTACAGAGGAGGCTAATATGAAGCCCTCATCGATTTTTTGGGTTGTCTGTTTGGCCACCGTCGCTACGGTCTTGGCCAGTTGTGGGACGGCACAGCCACCTACACCGGCTCCGGTGGACACTCGTGCGCAAGACGAGGCGGCCATTCGAGCCGCCGTGCAGGACTGGGGCAAGGCCATTGAAGATAAGAATCTCGACCAAACGCTTTCCTATTACGCCGACGACGCCTGGGTGTATCCGCAGAACGCGCCGATCGCAAAGACGGCCGACCAACGTCGCGGCGTCTGGTCCGCGTTCTTTGCGACGCCGGGGGCTTCCGACATGGCGGGGAACATCGAGCGCGTCGAAGTGGCTCGCTCTGGCGATCTCGCGGTCGATTACGGCACCTTTGCCATGACCATGAACGATAAGAAAGGCAAGCCGATCACCGAGACCGAAAAGTCCGTCACCACCTGGAAGAAGCAAGCGGATGGCAAGTGGAAAGTCATCGCCGATATCTGGAACACGAACAAGTAAGGGCGATCTGGGAGTGCTTGCCCTTTCGGATGCTTTCGAAAGTTTTCGTGGGAATCGGCGAACAGGTTGGTTTTTGCCCCCTATCAGGCCGTATCCCTTCTTTCGAAGGTAGCACCGTGGCCTTTTCTCTGGCTCGGGTTGCTGGAGCGCTGACTGCACGCCCTCTCTGGATACCAGTTACAAGCTGATCAAGGTCGCGGGATTCGAGTGGGGAAGTGGTTTTTATATCTGCCCCACGCCGCCAGAGGAAGCAGCAAATTTCTTGCGGGAAGCGCAGGTCACCGCCGCGTCACCAGTGAGTTAATCACGAGGAGTGACTTGATTTTTGGCGGCGACCTGGAAGGCTATGCATTTGCTCTCGATACCCGAACTGGCCAGAAGCTCTGGTCATCAGCACGGGCAGCCGTATTTCATCTCCCGCAGTAAGTTATTCCGTAAACGGGCGACAATATGTGGCTATTTCCGTTATGCGGTGGAAGACGCTGCCCTCGGGAACTTCAGGGAGAGGAAAGTGGTCGAAGCAAAAGCACTACAGTTTCGGGGGCCGGCCAGGGCGCAGGCGGCCTGGCCGGCAGGAACTACCCTTTTTATTTGCTTGACCCTCCCGCAATAGATATGTCCGATGGCCTCGAAACCAAAAACCTACAGCACGCCCCAAGCCGCCCAGCTGATTGGCGTTTCCCTCGTAACCCTGCACCATTGGCTTGCGGCAGAGAAGATTCAACCCTTTGGAATCGAATTGGGCGACGGACGCAAACTCTGGCGATGGAATGACCGAGACATTGCAGAAGGGCGCAAACTAAAGGCTTTGCATAAACGAGGCCCCAAAACCAAGCGGTAGCGGTAAGCGGGACGCGCCGGTGTCAGGGCACCGACACGGCCGCTCGCACTTCGACGCATTCTGGCATCGTCGATGCGCGTCTGCTCCATCTTGACCGCGGGTGCGGATTCAAAGAGCGTGAACGAATTGCTCGAGGAAGGAAACGCGTTCGAGGCCGAAGTAGAAGTAGTGGAGGGCGTGGAGGACGCTTCGGATGCCGACGAAGGTGAGGTTAGAACGCACGAAGTTCCCGAAGACGACGTTCCGCAGGAGTATCTGGATAAAGATCAGTGAGTAGAGTGAGACCGCCCAGATTGTATCTCTTCTTTGGTGCCGAGATTCGTTTTCTAGTCTTCAACCATCCCATTTTGTGGGACGATCTGGACATCAGGGCATACATCGATTTGATTTGAATCCGTAGCCCCTACCATTCTTTCGACAGCTTCACGATTGATGCGACCAAACTCAGCCTCGATTTCCTTCAGCTCTGGAGTGCTGATGTGTAATATTTTGGCGTTTCCATCATCTGCCCCCATGCCCAAGAGCCCGACTTGAAGCCTATCCTAGCTACGGAGGTATCTCGGCTTTTTTCCGGATCTCGGTTATCCCGATGAAGAAGCACTCCGCTCTTTTTCCAACCGCTCAATAGTGGCCCGCAGCCACTTGCCGACGGTTTCTTCCACCTCTTGTTGATCGCAGTATCGATAGAGAGAATCCAGCGTCTGCCCCGACGCGTCGAGGGGAATATGTTGGCACGGGAACCTCTCAAGGCGGTGCTCGGGTGGCACTAACTGCATCAGAACGCAATCGGTGCAGGGTGATGCGCTGCGGCTTGACGAATTCGACCAGGGGCGTTGAGGGTCCTTGCAAGCATAGTTAATGCAGGTCGGGGAGTCTTCGAAAATAAACTGGGGTCTCCACGACTCCCCTGTTGAACTCTGATACCCGCCTTTTTCGAGGAAATCGAGTTCAAGTCTTAAGACTTCCAACAGATCTCGTTCATCTATGCGCATATTGCGCCCTAAATCTCATCAACCGGCATCAATGGACAGTCGTCTTTGCCAGCGGCCCACCTGCACAGCAGGACGAAACCACCTCTCGGATTTTCACGGGATCGTTCTTATCCACTAGCGCCGAGATGCCAAAGACATTACAGCGGCGAAGGTCCACGCGCGGCGGCACAGAGTCCTCCATGACAACGATCCACGGCTCAACGGTCATCCGCTCGACGCGGCGGAGGAGATCGGCAATGTGCATATCCGCCACGTAGCTGTCCGTTAGCAGGACGTCAAATTCAACGGACCGAAGCAACCCCAGAGCCTCTTGGCCGCTCCAAGTTGTCCAAGTCTCATGCCCCTTCGTTTCGAAAGCATCCTTCAACGCCTAGAGAACGCGATCATCGTTCTCCAGAATTAAAATCTTCTTTTGATTGTCGCCGACCATATCTCACTTCTTCAACACAAATACGGCCATGAAAGGCACGAGCGCAGTGATCGGTGTCACACGTGCGCGTGGTGGGGTTCACCAAGTAGGTGACCACGGCAACATTGAGCAGCAGGATTGTTAGACGGGGTAGGCTATACGATAGGCTTAACAGCAGAAATCGATTCTTTTGACTTGCTGTGGCTTAGCGAGAGGTGATACGAAATTCGCGAAACTCAGCCGTGCACGGGACTACACGGAGCAGATGAGGGAACGTGGAGAATTGCGTATGTCCCGCGAGGCCGAAGTTCATAAAGCCTCTCGATAGAAGCTAGCGACAGACTGACGTTCTGCCTGTTTGTGGCTGATGCCAAAGCTCTCAAGCCCAAGCGCGGCCGGACGGCACACCGAATCATCCGTTCTAGCCCTTGTCAAAGGTTCCTTTCAGCTTAGGTGAGGCCTGCTGATAACCAGCTCGCCGTCTCCCGAATAAGCCATATTATCGGAACTGGGCCAGCCCCCGAATCGCAGATTCCGAAGCACGGTCTCAGTGTCGCCACGAGTGGCCGCCCATCCAATAGATCATATGGATCATCAAATACAGGCCAACGGTGACCAATACAACAAAGAAATAATCTGTGTAAACCATGATTGCCCTTCGCAAGTCTTCCAAAGGCGGCACAACTCTCACAGCGCCGTCCTAACTTGCTTTGGGCTTGCCAAATGATTCTCGGCCTGCGGCCACAGCCTCGCTACTCTGTTGCTGGCGCCGATCCATTATGTCTTTCGCGCGTATACGAGACTGCCGAACCTTTTCATTGGCGGTATCTATCGCGTTCAAGCATTTGTTCGTAATCCATTTTCGAGTCTCTTCTCCCGATTTTGGAGCTAAAAACATTACGGCCGCATATCTCGGCTTTTTTCCGGATCTCGTTTATCCCGATGAAGAAACACTCCGTTCTTTTTCGAGCCGATCAATAGTGGCCCGCAGCCAGTTGCCCACTGCTTCGTCAACTTTCCCTTGTGGTCCGGCGTACCGATAGAGAGAATCGACCGTCTCTCCCGACGCATTGAGTGGGATGTGACGGCAAGCGATTTTCTCAGTGCGGTGCTCGGGTGGGACAAACTGGATCAGAACGCACTCTGTGCAGGGAATGCGGTTCTCTGTGCGCCCGCAGTTTATGCAGGTAGGAGAGTCTTCGAAAATAAACTCGGGTCCCCATGAATCCCGCTGCGAGTACCCACCTATTTCGAGGAATGTAAGTTCCGTTTTCAGGACTTCCAACACATCTCGTTTATCTTCGCGCATGTTGCACTCCATTCGCGCTCAGATCTCCTCCCAGGTTTGCCTTCATGAACGCCACCTCCAACCGGGTTATCCTAGTCGACGAATTCCTCTTCGGCACATGGGGCCAGCTCATGCGAGCCCTATCTCTTGGTTCAAGCGGCAGCCAGTCGCGCCCGGTCTCTCACCGGAAGGTACAACCTCTGACGGCGCAGCCTCTTGTTCGGCGACGCCTTGCCGGTGCCTAACCCACCGGCTGGTGCCGGCCGTGTGGGCGGCCCCCGGGGCGATACCTTCGAGCCTCATTCTCCTTGTTCACGTACTCGGCGCCGGGCTGGACGAACTTCCTGCCACCGAGATGCTCAACGCCAGACATCGGTTTCTTCACGAACAGTTTCTTCGGCATAAGTCAGCTCTCATGCCGCCCATCTGGCCTACCGCGCGCAGGATCGCACGTTCGCGCCGTGGGCCGCTGTGCTCTGCGTCACCCTTGCATGTGCGCGCGGGCCTTGTTTGGGGCGGCTCGGTCTTGTAGCTAGAAGAGGAGGATTTTTGATGTCCATTAAGAATCCGGATTTATATTTCGACCCGGTCAGCGAAGGTATTTGTGAAGTTGTAGGTTGCTCGAACCCTGCAAAGTATCGCGCGTCGTGGGCACAGGGTATCGTCATAAGGCTCGTGTGCATCACGCATAAGGCGGACGTAGAAGGAAAGCTTTTCGAACAACTCAGTCCGTCTATGTTCGGAAGCAAACGGCATGCAAACTGAGTTCAATATGCGAGGTCAGAAGGCCAAGGACTATGTTGCGGAGCCCCGCCCTTTAAGCTCCTAAATTCAAATTAGGATAGCACCTGAGTCCCGTCAATCGTGCAGTCGGTGGCGAACGGGTATATAGTAGTAGGGTCTAGTCACACACCTTCCGCCAAGCCTGCCATGGGCGACGGCTCCTGTGCCAACAGACTTACGTCAACGCAGAGCCGGATATGAGGGCTCTCAGCAATCTAACTGGCAGTCTAAGTATCGGGCGAGTTGGGCACAGGGTATCGTGGTGAAGCTCGTGTGTGCCACCTAATAACCCGCCCAGTGGCAAGCAGCGCACGTAAGAGCCGATGAGAGGGGGACCAAATGATTGCCGAATACAGCGGGACCATCCCGAAGAGAGGCGACCGCGTGGGCATTGGCCAACAGGAGAATGTATTTGAAGTTGTTGACATCAACTCGCTCATTCAGACGGCAAATGTCAAATCAACTGACGGACAAGGCCACGTCATCCGGAATGTATCTTGGGCGTCGCTGAAGTTTCTCGATAAGAAGTAGGCTCAAATCCCGCCACGGAACGAATAGCGAACCAGGAGAGACAGCAAATCGAGTGCTCAGAAGTCATCCCATGGGGACACGTGTCAGCGTCGAGGCAGGTTTGAGGCGAGAAACAAGCCAAGGCAGTCAACGGAACCTCTAAACGATCCGCAATTGCCACCCAACCATGGCCATGGCGATCTGAGCCTGATGCGAGAGGGCGGCGCGCGCATGATTTTGCGCAAAGGTCAAAGTTGAAACGGAAATTCCAGATGAAATATTCAGACGAACCAGCTCCGCACTCCACAACGCTCATCCCCATGGTGGTCGAAGAGACCACGCGGGGCGAGCGTGCGTACGACATCTATTCGCGGCTGCTGAAGGATCATATCCTGTTCATCGGCACGGAGATTGACGACCACGTCGCCAACCTGGTGACTGCGCAACTACTCTTCCTCGAAGCCGAGGACCCCGAGAAGGACATCCAGCTTTACATCAATTCGCCGGGTGGCTCCATTACGGCGGGCATGGCCATTTACGACACGATGCAGTACGTCCGGCCCGACGTGGTGACGACCTGCGTGGGGCAGGCCGCCTCGATTGCCGCCTTGCTGCTGACCGCGGGTGCTCCCAAGAAGCGCTTCTCGCTGCCACACTCACGTATCCTCATTCACCAGCCCTCGATGTCCGGACTGTCGGGCCAGGCGACCGATATTGACATCCACGCGAAGGAAATTCTGCGAATGCGGTCCGTGATCAACCGGCTCCTGGCTGACCACAGCGGGCAGTCGATCGAAAAAATAGAGCAAGACGTCGAGCGCGACTTCATTATGTCGGCTCAGCAGGCCAAGGAGTACGGTCTGATCGATGAAATCATTCACAAGCGCCGCTAGCGCGTACATCGACGAGAAGGGTTAATCTCGGCGAGGGGGGTGGTTCTTGACGATGTCTCGTGCGGCGTCTAATCCATTTGTGCCCGGCATACTGAAATCCAAGATTGCTATGTCGGGCCTGAACTCCTTGGCTGTTTCTATTGCCTGCTGGCCGTCGCTCGCCTCCGCTACCACTTTCGTAGCCGGTGGTCATGAAATCCTTCGGATAGGCGTTCGGGCCGTTCTCGAAAATAATCCCGGCTGGAGCAGGCGAACGCTTGGCATTTTATTTTCCTGACCTGAGCCGCTGGGAAGACGCTTATCCGGACGAATGGTGAGGGCTCTCAAGCCTACGCGGAAAGTGTTCGAGCGATGGAATTATCCAAATTTGAGTCAACTTGCTTACCCGCGCCGACCACCGAAGCGTCCTTCTTGATCTCGATACTTGTCCGGCGCTCTGGTCCAGATGGTAACTAACCCTAACTCTTCTCGCGGAGAAGCTTGCGGTGCGATCCGCAGTGGAACCCCCAGCCGGCTAGCTGGTGACGGGCTCTGCGGCGATGAGTCGCTTCTCGAGCCGGTCGCGGTACTCATCGATGTCCAGTGGGGAACGGGCCACGCCAGACGCTATGGCCGCCTTGGCCACCGCCGATGCCTCCCAGATCAAGACGCGGGGATCGAACGGTTTGGGAATGAAATAATCCCTGCCAAACGCCAGACGCTTAACGCCGTAGATCTGGCAGATCGAGTCGGACACGTCCTGCTTGGCCAGATCCGCAAGGGCGTGCGTGGCAGCCAATTTCATTTCATCGTTGATTGCCGTAGCTCGGACATCGAGCGCGCCGCGGAAGATGGAAGGGAACCCAAGGACGTTATTCACTTGGTTGGGAAAATCGGATCGTCCCGTGGCAATGATCAGGTCGGGTCGCGTGGCAATGGCAACGTCGTAGGGTATTTCCGGATCGGGGTTCGCCATTGCGAATAGAATGGGATTTTCCGCCATGGTCGGGAGGGTATCCGGATTTACGCAATTGCCGGTCGAAAGGCCGAAGAAAACGTCGGCGCCGCGCAGAGCCTGGGCCAGAGTTCGAGCGGAGGTCTTGGACGCCAATCGTTCCTTGTACTGATTCATCCCCGCCACCCGCCCCTCGAAGACGACGCCCTTGGTGTCGCACAGGATGATGTTTTCGCGGCGAACACCCAGCTGTATGCTGTGCTCGGCGCAGGCAATAGCGCTGGCACCGGCGCCGTTGAAGACCAGGCGCACGTCTCCAATGTTCTTCTTGGCAATTTCCAGGGCATTGATCAACGCCGCTCCGGAGATGATGGCTGTCCCATGCTGATCGTCGTGGAACACGGGAATGCTCATGGTTCGCTTGAGTTCTTCCTCGATTTCGAAGCATTCGGGGGCCTTGATGTCCTCGAGGTTCATTCCGCCAAAGGTAGGTTCAAGCAGTTGACAGGCGCGAATGATTTCCTTGGGGTCTTCGCTGGCCAGTTCGATATCGAAAACATCAATGTCGGCGAAACGCTTGAATAGAACTGCCTTGCCCTCCATGACCGGCTTACCGGCGGTGGGACCGATGTTGCCCAAGCCTAGGACGGCCGTGCCATTGCTGATAACCGCGACGAGGTTGCCCTTCGCGGTGTACTTGTACGCAAGTTCGGGATCCCGATGGATCTCCATGCAGGGCACGGCGACCCCCGGGGTATAGGCCAAGCTGAGATCCCTTTGGGTGAAACACGGTTTGGTGGCGGTAATGGCCAGCTTTCCGGCTGGAGCGGATGAATGATAGTCAAGAGCGTCTTCGTCGCGAATAATCACTAAGGCCTCCCTTTACGATCGAGTGCGCACGAGCTACACGACAAAATTCACCAGGATCGTGCAAGCACATCTCGGCAGGCTGCCGTGAGTGGTGTTTTTCGCGGCCTTCCAGATGAGTTTATGCTCACCCCCTGAACGAATGGTTTGAGTCCGGGCTTCCGAGACCCGGGATACTTTCCTGCTCTGCTGAGGTAAAGAGGAGCGTCTGTGTACTTGGCCAACGTCCTACTGGGAATACGCCCTCGTGGCGTATTGCAGCACCATGCGCTCAGTGTTGAAAAACGAGCCGTTGAGCGCAACGGCGTGCCGCATGACGTCAATAAACGGGTCGCGGCGGTAGAACAGCGGAACGACGACCTGCTCCAGTTTGTCGTAGAGCGAGACGGCGTCGCGCAGTGACTGGTCTTCGCTGACTGTGGCCGAGTTCGGCAATTCGCCGATGGCCCAGCCGGTGACGCCTTCGATGCAACCTTCGATCCACCAACCGTCGAGGATGCTGAGGCTGGGCACGCCGTTGAGGGCTGCCTTCATGCCGCTGGTTCCGGAAGCTTCCAGCGGAGGCTGCGGCGTGTTTAGCCACACATCCACACCAGCGGTCATCAGCTGCGCCAACTGCCAATCGTAATTGGCCAGGTATGCGATCTTTATGTACGGCTTGAGCGCATTCCCGGACTGAAAGATTCGTTTGATTATTTCCTTGCCGCCCTCATCTTGAGGATGGGCTTTGCCGGCATAGATGATCTGAAATTGGCCGACTTTGGCGGCGATGTGTTTCAACCGATCGAGGTTGCGGAACAGCAAGTCACCGCGGCCCGAGTGTTGATTTTCAAGGGAGCAGTGGAATAGTCTGCGGCGACCCGATGCTTATCAGCGACCAACTTCGTGAACTCCGAGAGACAGAAGAGAGAGACAGAAGAGTTGGTGCACCGCGGAGTTTGATGTATAAGCCGTCAAGGGAGGTGTCCAAATGCCAGAGGCCGCGAAGGGAAAGGCGTCAGTTTCGATTCAGAATGTGTTGTTTGCAACCGACCTGTCCCAAGCATCAGCACCCGCCATAGTTTATGTGCTGGAGATTGCCCGGCTCTACGGAGCAAAGATTTGCGCAGTGCACGTTAAAACTGGGGAATGGGACAAGTTGCAGGAACAGGAGTCCGATCGATTGAGAGAGCTGCTGAAGGGAGTTCCTCACGAGTTCTTGGTCGTTCCCGGCGGCCCGACCGCGCTGAAGGAAAGCGGAGACACGCCGACGACGCTATTGGGCCTGGTCGGGACCAAGAATATTGACTTGATTGTGGTGGGTACCCATGGGCGCTCCGGCCTGGGCCGCGTCCTTATTGGGTCGGTAGCCGAAACGATTGTCCGCGAAGCGCCCTGCCCGGTTCTGACTGTCGGCCCGCGGCTGATGTTCGAACCAAAGTGGGCCCTGAAAATTAGAGAAGTGTTGTATGCAACCGACCTGACACCGTCGTCCGAGGGTGCCCTGCAATATGCCATTTCCCTGGCACAAGAAAACAAGGCACGGCTGACCATTTTGAACGTTATACCGAAACCCAAGGCGGGGGAAGTTGTCTCGACTCTGCGGCGTGTGGAGCAACTTGTTCCGCCGGAGAAGGAGCTAGGGAGCCAGCCTAATTGCATCGTAGAGACCGGCGATCCCGCGGAGAAGATTTTGGACATGGCGGGTTGGTACAAGGCCGACATCATCGTTTTGGGGATCCGCCCGCATTCTGTGGGCGCGGCAACGCATCTTTTACGGCCCACTGCGCACCGGGTTATTGCCGGTGCAACTTGCCCTGTCCTCACGGTTCGAGGCTAGGTAGATTTGACAGCCAACTCCCGGCCGGGACTTCCATTCAGCCTCCGCCCGAATTATAGAGGCCTCCTCACATCGAGGTTCAAACTGTCGTTGAAAAGGTGATTCAGAAGATACTAAGTTCTGGCGTGCCCCTCACGGAGCGCAGAAACGCTCGGACGGCGGGGCGAGAACCTGTAGGTGCTAGCTGGTGATTCGCGTCTATGGAGCCGCGTCAAGGCACTCGGCGTCCAGGTAGACCGTTGTTTGCTGATTATCTAATCTGATGCCGTATCGAGAAGCCAGCACAATCTCCTGAACTCGTCCAAGCCGTCCGACGTATCCGCCAGGTGCCATTTGGTTGACGATAACATGCGCACCGACGCCAAATTCTCGATTCCGTCTGCTTTTCATATTGTTCCTCCGGCTGCGCTGCCACGCTTAAGTGCGTTCTGCGGTGTCTTGCGTGAGTCTCGCCTTCGAACGCTACTCTGGAAGAATTAACCTGATGCGCCTTTGCGGGGTACGCATGACTTCCACAAAGTGCGGTAACCTGTGATGTGCGAGGCGCAGAAGCAAAAGCGGGAACCCCATCATCACAGCAAAAAACATGATCATAAATAGAACTGCTGTCGCTGGCGTAGTGAGAGGTGGCATGTTGTTCTCCTTTTAACGTCGCAATGTTCGGCCAAAAAGCCCAGGGGACGCAGTGATCCAACCGACTAAGAAATGTGATCGAGGTCACCTTTAGATTTCGTCAGAGGAAAAGCCGATGACATCACCCATGCCAAAGGATGCGCCTGACCGCACCACCAAGGAATGCGTTCCCTGCAAGGGCGGGGTGCCGCCCGTCAAGGGGCGTGAACTCGAAGGGCTGCTCCGGCATGCGCCCGGCTGGACCTCAGTAAATGAGCACCACATCTTGAGGATCTTCACCTTCCCAGACTTCAAGACGGCTATGGAATTCACGAATCAAGTCGGCGCGATCGCCGAGGAGCAAGGGCATCACCCGGACATTCTACTGAGTTGGGGAAAGGTGGAAATCACTCTGTACACCCACAAGATCGACGGGCTGACCGAGAACGATTTCATCATGGCGGCGAGGATCAACAATATTCGGTAAAGTCCGGGTCTCATTGAGAAATTTTATGTCTGGGAGCGGCGCTTGCAGGTCACGGCTCCTTCAGATCCTCGTTCTGCTCATACGTCCAGCCGCGTTGCAAGGCAAGCTCAGCATTGGCCAGTTCCCTCCCCAAATAAGCCGCGTGCCCCAGCACGGTCACCCAGCCGTTGCGGACAATCGTGGAATAGATTTCTAGCGCCTTTTTCCCGTGAAGGACACGCAACAACTCGAATGACGCATTGTAGTGCTCCACGATGATCTCGCCTGCATTACCATCGACCTGAATAACAAAGAACCCAGAGGAATCCGAATGATAGTCGAGGCTCTCACGATGCCAGCAGGAGACCTCCTCAACGCCAGCGCTACGCTCCGTCGCTTTTCTCTGAAATGCGACCGGATTTCGGCTGTTCAGTTCCGCAACCATGGCCATAATCGTCTCGGCCCGCTGTTCTCCAATCAGGTCCACCACGTCCACCTGTTCTCGGAAGCGAGAAATCTGGTCGCGGCTGAGGTTCTTGAGGACGGGAATTTTGCCTTGAGACCCGACAATGCGACCTTCGGAATCAACGCCTGCCCGTTTGAGCGCGATGAATGACTGCCCGACTTTGTGCTGAGACTCGTGACCGCAAAGTATGAGGAAGCGGATCGCCGAATTTGAGACGATGTTTTGAACGACTTTTTCGATCCCGATGTTTTCAGTGAAGGTTTTCCCAATGATCGCAAATTCTTCTCTCCGACCGATGCGGTGCATCAACTCCAGGCTACCCAGCGTTGAAATAGCTACCGGACGGTCTTTTCGACCGACGTAGTACCGCCCGGTTGTAACCGGCCATTCACTGGAAGCACCAAAGCAGCGCTGCCGTATCCGGTCAAGTGCTCTAATTACCCATACCATGCACCGGTCGATGTTGGCTCTCGCCGCCACAGTGAGAGATCGCGCCTCCGTCCGGTTTTCACTGAAGTTTACCCTGCGCTCTGGAACCTCTCACAATGGCTCGCCAAAGGAGGGGTTATTACACTGGGCCAATTTACATCCTGGACACGATCCTAATGCAGGATTCCCTCAATCATCGACCCAACAGTTACGATTGCAAGATCCGATTCATCATCTTCTTATCGTGGAGAACTGATGAAGGCAATCCTCATCCGGGTGGGCATTGACCTCAAATATGGCGGCTGGAACGCGCCGGTCGATCCACACACGAAGCAATTCGTGTACGTCCCAATTCCTGAGAGCCAGAGACCACTGCCCAACTTGGCTCGCACGTATGACGAAATTGTCCCTGCCCTTCAGCGCTTTTCTGATGCCTTGCGACTCGACCCCGATACTTGTCCCACGATCCCCCAGGGACTAATCGGTCGCCCGATGCATCTCGACCCGGACTTCGAGCATTTGTCCTATGGAGACAACGGCGACAACCGCGGCGCTAAGCTGAAGGATTTTGTAAGTGGCGATTTGGTTGTGTTCTACGCGGGGCTGCGGCCAATCCGCAGTTCTAAGAGGCTGTTATACGCGCTGATCGGGCTGTTTACAGTAGACCGAGTCGAATTAGCCAAATATGTACCAGAAGAACGGTGGCACGAGAATGCTCACACTCGCAAGCTGAAGATTGGGGGGCCGGACATCATTGTTAGAGCGCAGAAAACCAAATCGGGGCGTTTGGAGCGAGTCATTGCGATTGGTGAGTGGCGCGACGCAGCTTACCGCGTGACGAGGGAAACGCTAAATCTTTGGGGCGGTCTCGATATTAAGGACGGCTTCATTCAGCGCAGTGCCTCCCCGCCATCATTTCTCAAACCCGCCATCTTCTACGAGTGGTTTCTAAAGCAAGGGGTCAGCCTTATAGAGAGGAACAACTGACGCTTACCGACAGTATCGTGGTTGTCATTCTTCGCCGACCGGGAAAGAACGATCCCCGAAATGATCCCTTTTGGGAATTTGGCAGTTTCGGTCTTACCGGATGTCACAAGGACAATCTTCTTCATCCTAAGAACGCTCGTGAGCTAGATGGTGTAAGACTGGCTTTTGCCCAGGGTGGAAAAGACGGGTTTAAGCTGGTGTTTCTGACAAGCCCCATTTCTACGCGACATCACACACATCGGTGCGAGGCCAGATGGGAACCGGCCTTGATGCCTTTCAAATATGAAAGCGCACCCGTCCTAGTGGCTAATAGTGGCCAGATGATCGGTGGAATGAAAGAGGCTTTGAGCGGCGTGAGAAGAACGACAAACGAAGCTAAGTTTTCCAGTCGGTTTCGGAGTCGCAAAAGGCCATTGAATGAAGAATTTCGGCAGCTTGCCGAACACATCATTTCGGAGTTCGATTCCTTATACGCAACGGCAAGGGAAAAAGGAACGCTTGCGAAAACCTACGACCAAGTACTGCCTTGGCCCATTGATTGCCCGGACCGTCAGCGCGAAGACACCTACGGTAAGCTGCTCGACGAAGCAGGTGGGTTGTTGGTCTACAGGGAGTGCCGCTCATTGCACTTCCAGAAAGCGCGGGCGTGCGCGAAAAGAGGAAAATAACTCAGTAGCCTCACGCGGAACTGAAAATATGGAAGGGTCTTTTGATGGACGTGAAATGGTCGGTTCGGCCGCAGGACATTCACAGAGTCAAGCGCTTAATCCGCTCAACTGCGACGAGCAAATTCGTCCTCGACCGACTCAGGCGCAACGTATCGGGCAACCCATGCTCCTTCTCGTGCGAAATGTTCTGGCGCGTGATGTTGGGCTGCCTCATGACAACCCAGCAGCGTTCCGGCCCTGACAGCGCAGTTGCGCGTTTCATTAGGGCTAGGCCATTTCCCCTCAGTCTATCTGCGTGCACAAAATTCGGAGTCGAAGCCTTGGTGCGGCGAAACCTGTCAGAGTTCGGAGGCATCAGAAGGGCACCGACAATCGCCAAACAGGCTTCCGCCAATTGTCGCTGGCTCGAAGCAGGAGGATGGAAAGCGATCGAGGAACAATACGAGATACTACTGAAACAGCGTGCACGAGTGCCGCACGATCAGGACAGGGAAGGCGAGAGGGTAGCCGCGACGTTCGTCCATCAAAACCTTGAAGGCTTTGGACCAAAACAAGCCAGGAACCTATGGCAATGGCTCGGCATGAGCCGGTACGAGATACCACTGGATAGCCGCATAACCAAATGGCTCAACGAAAACGTACTCGATCTCAAACTCAGTTCGGCTATCCTCGGCGACAGAGGCTATTACGAGTTCGTATTGGATGGAGTGCAGACTTTATGCCGGAGAGCTGGAACCCTTCCTTGCGTCTTTGACGGAGCAATCTTTTCTTCTTTTGACCGTGAATGGAGCGAGGCAGAGCTTAGAGATTTAGCCTAAATCGCTTAGAAGGGCTAGGTAACGGACGGCCAAGAATTTTGCGCTTCCTACTGCTCCGGGGACTGGCGCTTCGTGTGGAGGGAGAACTCGACTCCGCGCTCGCTATTGAGCCGCATAGTCGCGGCGAGGTCGATCAGGCCCAGCGGAACGGAGTTCTTGCCGCCGTAGTTCGTGACGTAGTGGAGATTGTCGCCCTCAACCCAATAATCGGTAAGCCCGTACATCCAGCCGTTTTTCAGTTGCAACAGCGTGATCGGGTGATCGGCACCATCTGTGGAGGATACGGGCGTCGAGCCTAGATCGCTGGAACTGGACGCCACGTCCTGCGTCTCGGCTGCAACAGAGAATGAGTCACTCTGGAAGCCAAACGTCAGCCCAAAGAAAGGAAAGCACGTTCCGAATCCTAAGAGCGGATCACAAAACAGCGGAGATTCGAAACCGAAGCCAGCACAAAAGGCATGGCCGAAACAGGGGTTGCGCAAAGGAGGTCGTGGCAGAAAAAGTGGCGGATGTGTCCCGATAATCGGGCGACGAGGCGGATCGCCTCTCCCTACCCTGACCGCCGCGAGAGAATCTGTAGAGGGAGCAATGGGCTTGGGCGACCTCCAAAATCCCGGAACGATATGGCGAATTCCTGACACGAACCGGGAAGACGAATGAGAGCCACGACCCCGACCTGAAGAATGCCCGGAAGAAAAAATACCGTGACCGGAGAACCCGCCCATGTGACCGCCGCCGTGTTGGGCATAGCTCAAGGGGGCAAGAAGGAGGGAAATTCCCAGAACAGCGATTAAGGGTGCGGCCCGCATGGCGGACACCGATCTGTGGGCGATGATATCGCCGAAATGCGCCAGTGGTAGTGGGATTGTGACCCGCAAAACGGAATGGACCGACTGGAAGCGGCTGAATTATTTCATGGGATCAGCGTGGGCCACGTTCCTACGCGGGTGCTTACGATCTTTCCGTCCACGACCTTCACGGTGCGCGGCTCAGGCGAGAAAAGAAATCTCCATCATTTCGAAACGGTTGCGGCTATACTCGCCTGAAGTAACTTCGCAAACTGATCTGAAGCCACGGGCCGACTGAAATGGTACCCTTGCCCCTCGTCGCAGCCCGCGGCTTGAAGAAATGCCAACTGCTCTTGTGTTTCTACGCCTTCAGCGATAAGCCTGTGCTTGAGACTCTTGGCCATCCGGATGACCGTGCGAACGACGATAGCATCGTTTGCATTGGCCATAATATGGTGCACGAACGACTGGTCGAGCTTCAGGGCGTCAATGGGAAATCGAGTTAGATAGCTTAAGCTGGAATAGCCAGTGCCGAAGTCATCGATGGCAAGCCGCACACCGATGGCTTTGAGTTGTTCGAGCGCGGAACCAGTGGACTCGGCATGTCGCATGAGAACGGTTTCGGTTAATTCGAGTTCTAGATATCGGGGATCGAGGTCGGTCTTCTTTAGAGCAGCCCGAACGCCTTCGAGAAAGTGCTCGCTCCGAAATTCCAGCGATGAGACATTGACCGCCACAGGGACGGCCGGTAAGCCAGCATCCAGCCAGGCTCGCGTCTGCCTGCACGCCTCGTGTAGTACCCATCGGCCGATCCCCAGGATGAGGCCGGTTTCTTCGGCGATGGCCAAGAATTGCCCCGGAAGAAGAAGGTCACGCTCCGGATGTTGCCATCGTACGAGCGCCTCGACACTCGTAATGGCTCCCGTCTTAAGATTTATCTTCGGCTGGTAGTGCAACAAGAGTTCCTCGCGCTCAAGAACATATCGCAATTGGCCTTCGAGGGTGTGATGCTCGACGGCTTGGAGGCTCATTTCCTTCTGGAAGAACTGGTAATTGTCGCGCCCATTTTCCTTGGCGTGATACATCGCCGTATCGGCATTCTTGATTAGCGTGTCGGCATCTTCACCGTTTTCGGGGTATGTGCTTATGCCAATGCTCGCGGTAACGTGAAGACGATGTTCGCCAATGCTGTGGACCTTCTTAACCTCCGTGATAGTTTTTGCGGCACTAGTGGCAGCGTCCGCTGCGTGCCAGACTTCTGAAAGCAGGATCACAAATTCATCGCCACCCAGGCGGCTTACCGTGTCCGATTTGCGGACGGAGGCCGATAAGCGTTCCGCTACTGATTGGAGGAGTTTGTCGCCAATGGAATGTCCGAGGGAGTCGTTGATGTGCTTGAAACCATCCAAATCCAAGAACAGCACTGCGACTTGGTTCTTCTTACGACGGGCCAGCGAAATTGCCTGGGTAAGGCGATCGTTTAGCAACAATCGGTTGGGCAAATCGGTAAGAACGTCATGCTGGGCTAGATGAGACATTTCGACTACCATCGCCCGAGCCACGCTCACGTCATGAAATACGATCACTGCCCCGGTGATCTGACCATCCCGGTCGTGGATGGGAGCGGCGCAGTCTTCGATTGCGGTCTCGTGTCCGTCTCGTCGAATTAGGATACAGTTTGCGGTCAGTCCCACCGCCCTGTTTTGCTGAATCGCCAACTCCATGGGATTGGGTGCTGGTCTATGCGTCGCGTCGTCGATGACTTGAAACACTTCTGTGAGCGCATGACCCACGGCCTCCTTACAGGGCCATCCAGTCATGGCTTCAGCAACTACATTCAAATAGGTCACGTTGCCCGAGATATCCGTACTCAGCACGGCGTCGCCGATGGAGTTCAAGGTGACCTCGGCGCGTTCCTTTTCTGTGAACAATTCCCGCCGTGCAACTTCGCGCTCTGTGATGTTGCGTATAGCTCGCGCAAACGAGTAGCTGTCTACGTGGCCCCGGCCTTCCAAAAGGTAGTCGTGGGCTCCGTGTAGCATGGCCATCTTGCAGATATCTTCATCGTCCACGCCGCCGAGAACCACGATGGGAGCGGTGGTGAGCAATCGGAGCCTATCGAATGTGTCTACGCCCCGGCTGTCGGGCAGGAAGAGATTGAGAAAGATTGCCCATACTTTTTTGTGAGCTACTCTTTCGAGGCCGCTGGAGAGGGTTCTGACCCATTCGCATTCCGATGGGCCGTCATTTGTGGCGATCAAGGCTACTTCAAGCGCTTTGGCGTGACGGGCGTCGTCGTCGATAAGTAGCAAATTGTGGTTCGTACTGCTCATTAGGCGTCACTTCATGCGGATATCTTAAAGCTAGGGCGGGGTCACCAATTCGCTACGCCTTTGCGATATGTGCCTTATTGATAAATGGCCAAATGAGGTGGGGACTCCTAAAGTCTTGGCAATGGCATGACCTCACGAAAATGCTTGGGATTACGCCCCACGGTTTGGTTCCACGCTAGCAGTTCGATAGCGCACCCGTCTGGCTATACCCAATGTTCTTCGCCTTCTTGGTCAAGAAACCAGGACGGTTCCCACCAGTTGTGGCCAGCCACAAACCTCCCAGTACCATCGATGGATTTTCCTTCGCCAAACTGGATGATAGGCTGCACTCTAAATGCGCCTCATCGCCTCAGACTTCATCACTCACGATCGGCCCACGCTGTGCGACCTGCGTGTCTGGCTCAGGCATCGTGGCGAGCCGGAACGAGAAGCGAGCGAATACGAGAAAGTCCTCCGCAGGCTCGGCGAAAGGCACGAGCGGGAACATCTCGCCTCATTGGGCGCTCATCTCGACCTGAGCCGACTCGCCGAAGAAGATCGCATCCGCAAGACGTTGGAAGCTATCGCCAACAGAGTCCCCATTCTGTATCAGCCTGCGTTTCGCATGAAGCACATCTTGGGAGCCACCGAGGCAGAAATTGTCGGAATGCCCGATTTCCTTATTCTCGACGGCGACACCTACGTGATCCGGGACGCCAAGATGGCTCGTCGCATCGACGACGAGAACCACCCCGAAATCCTGCTTCAGGTTCAGCTTTACGGCTGGTTGCTCGAACGGAGTTCCGGCGTTGCGCCGAAGGCGTTGCAGGTCTTCGGCGGCATGAAGGAAATCGTCGCCGTTCCCTACGACGGCGGAATGGCGGCGCTCGCGGCTCTGGAGCGTCTGCTCGCGATCAAGCGATTGGAGGCGGAACCGTATGAGCCGGTCGGGTGGTCGAAGTGCGGGCCGTGCGGATATGACGAGAAGTGCTGGAACCAAGCCGAGGCCGCAGGAGATGTCGCCATCGTGCCGGACGTGGACCAAAGCCTCGCCCTTCTCATCGAGACCTCACGTGGCGTGCCGCCACATCTCGCGGTGCACCACCGGAGCGCCTCAGGCCACGCCTCCAACTCCGCGACCTTCAGTTTATAGAAGGTAGATTCGCGACCCTCCACCGGTAATGTACCCGCACCGAGCGCCCCTCGCGGCTCCAATCGGCGCGCCTGAATTGCTGCAACGCGAGCGCTCCGGCCTCGTACAGGCTCTCAGCTGTGACCTCTGCTACGTGCTCCACACCCTCACGGTCGCGGAAGCTGACGATGCATTTGCGCGGCTGGCCCACGCGGGTATTCGCCAGGTATTCGGCATGCTCATTGTTCTGCGCGACTCGTCTCAATTTCAATTTAAGGATTGTGATCTATATCACTGCGCGGGTCCTTAGCGTTTGCCATTGTTGAGGTCGGCGACGCTGAATGGCGTGCTCGATTTTAACCATGCCCAAGGCAGCTAAGGCCCGTAGTTCGAGTTATCGGTCGGTAAGCTCCGTAAATAGGAAAGGGATTATGGTTTCTTCGAAGCGCAACCCGATTACCTGGCTGGCACTGGCGGCCTTGGGCCTGTTTTTGCTCCTGGGCAATAGCTGGACGCCCGCCCAAGCGCAGCAAAATCCGTATTCAGGGCAACCAGCCGCGCCGTCGCCGCAACAAGGCGCGCCGCCGCCGGCAACCACGCCCTCCGGCCAGCCTTATGCCGCCGAGACGCCGCAGCAGTTGCAACAGCTTGTCGCGCCCATCGCGCTTTATCCCGACGCGCTCGTCGCCAGCATCCTGGCGGCTTCGAGCTACCCCGCCGAAATCACCGACGCCAATAGTTGGCTAGCGTCGCGCCGCAACCTGCCGCCGCAGGAGCTTGCTGCTGAAGCCGATAAGCAGCCCTGGGACGCCAGCGTCAAAGCGCTTTTGCCATTTCCGCCCGTGCTGCAAAATATGGCCTCGAATCTTTCCTGGACGTCCGAGCTCGGCGACGCCTACTACAACCAGCAGGCCGACGTCATGGACGCGATTCAGGTGATGCGCAGGCACGCCCTGCAGGCCGGCACCCTCAAGAGCAATAGCCAGATCAAGGTGACCGACAGCAATGGGTACATCAGCATCGATCCAGTTGGCGTCAACCCGCAGCAAGCGGCCAACCCGCAGCAAATGCCGCCGCAGACGGTCTACATCCCGTCCTACGATCCTTGGATGGTTTACGGCTATCCCATCGCGCCCTGGCCGGACTGGGTGGAAGTCCCCGGAATCTGGTGGAATGGCCCCGGCCTGTATTTTGGATTGGGCTCTGGTCTTGGGCCGTTTTGGGGATATGGCTGGGGATGGCCGATGTGGGGCATCAATTGGTATGGCCACGGTCTGCTCTTTAACCGCGGGCCATACTTCCCGCGAGGCCCGGCATTTTTCAATCGCTATAACTACTACCGCGGCGCGCCCGACTTTGCGCGGCCCTTGCCGCCCGAGCGCGGACCCTCGCGCGGCTATGGCGTGCCGCGTTACGCGCCCGCGCCACATTACGCGCCGGGAGTTCGTTCCGGCCCGTTTGGCGGATACAACTATGGCGGCAACACCAGGAATTATTCATCTCGTGGCCAGGGCAGCGCCGGCGGCGGCTTTCGTGGCGGCGGCTTTCGTGGCGGCGGCTTTCAGGGCGGCGGTTTTCACGGTGGTGGCGGCGGCCGCAGGTAAGGGCCAGCGGGCGCAGGCGGTTCTGGCTGTGCCCTGAGTAAAGCGGCAGTCTTTTGGAGGGAACCTTGATCTTGCGCAGTGCAGCCTGTCTTTTCCTCGTAGCTTCGTTGGCAATTCTCTTTGCCGGCGGAGCATTCGCCGCAGGCCAGGCTGCGGCGCAATCGGCCCAGCCCCCTTCAAATACTTCGGGCCAGCCCTCAACGAAAGCAAAAACGGCGGCGCGTCCCTCGCCGGCGGCGCAATCGATATCTTCGAAGCCACAGCCGAATCAGAAGACTTTCGCCTCTCCGCAGGAAGCTGCCTCCGCGCTCTATTCCGCGGCGCGCGGCAATGACGAAAACGCTCTGCTCGTGATCCTCGGACCAGACGCGGCCGACATCATTCACTGGACCGATAACGCCGAAGACCGCAAGGCCGAACACGATCAATTCGCCCAAAAGTACGACCAGATGCATCGCCTGGTGAAGGAGCCGGACGGCGAAACCACCCTATACATCGGCGCCGAAAACTGGCCTTTGCCCATCCCCCTGGTCCAGGCTAACGGCGCCTGGTTTTTCGAGACTTCTCTCGGCAGGCGGGAGATCCTTTATCGCCGTATCGGTGAAAACGAACTCGAGACCATCAACGTCCTTCACTCTATCGTGGACGCGCAAAAGGAGTATTACTCCCAGGCGCCTCGCGGCGATGGTGCTCACGTCTATGCCGAGCACTTCAATAGCGGTCAGGGTGTGCGCGACGGCCTCTACTGGCCCTCGACGGCCAACGAATCACCGCTCGGCCCCTACCTGGCCCGCGCCAGTTACAATCGCTCCGATCGCGTGCCGCTGCACGGTTATTTCTTCCGCATCCTCACCGCCCAGGGCGCGAACGCACCGGGCGGCGCGAAAAGCTATATGGCCAATGGCAAAATGACTGCAGGATTCGCCGTCGTGGCCTTCCCGGCGGAATACCGTGCTTCCGGCGTGAAAACGTTTATCGTCAATCAGGACGGCATCGTCTATGAACGCGACCTCGGCCCCATGACCGCCCAGCTCGCCGCCGCCTTGAAGACCTACAACCCCGATTCCACCTGGCACAAAGCCCCGTAAATCCTGCGCCTGCTGCGATGAAGACCATCCTTTGAGATTTCGAAGATTGAGGAAAACCGGTCAGCAGGTAGGTTCAAGCTAACTACCGTCACAGGATTCGATTGCTTGCCTCACTCTAATGCATCTGAAATACTGGAAGTGTGAATCTTCCGCATGTCCAAGCGTCGGATGCGCCACTCAGACGTTCAAATTGTCGATATAGACGGAAATTCTGGTCCAGATGTTTTCGGCAGGGTGCAGGAAGACTTTCCTTGTGTGCTGGTTGGTCGCTGAGTTAACTGGGATACCTGCACGCGCAGCGGAGCTGAAACCGGAGACGGCGGCTTCTTTCGACCGATACATTCGTGCGGTTGAAGCACGGATGGACGACGACGTGCGCCACAATCAATTCCTCATCGTCGATCGCTTACCCGATTTACGACGCCGAGAAGCTTACGATCAACTTCAGCAAGGCCAAATCTATATCGAAGAACTGCATATTCCGGAAGACGATCGCCCGGTTTCCATTCCGAGTGGCCTGATCCACCATTGGGCGGCGGTAATTTTCATACCCAAGGCTACACTCCTTGAAGTAATTGCCGTGCTTCAGGATTATGAAAACTACCCGAACGTCTACAAACCCGAAGTTCGTCGATCGAAACTGATCGAGCAGAGTGGAAATGAATCCAAGATTTATCTTCAGCTTTTTAATAAGTCGGTCGTTACGGTCGTCCTGAATGCTTATTTCGACGCCAGTGACACACAATTCGGAGGCACACGGCGTCAAATCGCATCCCGCTCCACGCGCATCGCTGAACTCGCGAATCCGGGCAGGCCAAACGAACACGAGCTTACCGTTGGAAATGATCACGGGTACGTCTGGCGTCTCAACAACTACTGGCGAGTCGAAGAAAAGGATGGAGGCGTGTATGTCCAGGATGAATCGGTCGCGTTGAGCCGGACTGTTCCCGCTATATTCGCGTGGCTGGTCAACCCGTTCATCCGAAATATTTCTCGGGGCGTTCTACTCCACCTGCTGACAAACACACGAAATGCTGTCATGAAGGCGGGGCTGTCGTCGGAGCAAAATAGGGCCTCTTGCAAAGGATGTAGCTCTCGTTCCGGAAGACTACAAGGGAAAAGTGCTTCCTGTGTGGCGATTCGAGATCGCAGCCGTCCTTGCCAACTGTCTTCTTAGGCGCGCCATTATTCATCGTTCGCTCGTGCAAAACATGTGGACCCCAGCACCGTGAGGCTAAATTACTTTAAGACCAGCGACGCCGACACCTCTATAGCGTGGTACGAATAACAGTGCCAGCATTACTATTGGTGCCTTATTGGGGGGGACGCCATTACTTCGGCACAGGCTAAAGACTTGTCACTCCTTCAATCGACCCATCCGAACGCAGAAAACACAACCCTGCAACGGATGTTGGGACCCGTTTTTAGAGGTGGGCTCGGTTCGGCTAATCCCTCCGAGATCCCGTCCGAGGCGTCTTCGTGAGGAAAGACATGAGAGTCGCCTTCTTCCCGTGCGTCTATCACGAAGTAGATGGCGTAGCCAGCACGAGCCGGCACTTCGAAGCTTTCGCGAGGCGGCGCGAGCTTCCGTTTCTTATGGTCCATGCAGGCCCGCGAAACGAAATTGCGACTGCAGGGTCTGTCATCCACGTACAATTGCGGCGGAGTCCGGTGAAATTCCCGCTCGACCGAGCTCATCAATATGACCTGCTGTTCTTGAGACACCTTCGGCAATTGGAATCCCTGGTACGCAACTTTCAGCCGCACGTGGTCCAGATCACAGGGCCGAGCGACGTGGGGATGCTGGGGGCCCTGATCGCCCACAAGCTCGGGATTCCTCTCGCGGCATCATGGCAAACCAATCTACATCAGTACGCGCGAAGCCGTGCCGCGGTTGCGATGTCGTTCATCCCCAAGGCCGCGAGCGCCGCGATGCTCGATGCTGTAGAACGGTTGGCTTTCCGGGCTACGGCGCGTTTCTATAAAATCCCCCAGCTTCTGTTCGCGCCCAACCAGGAGATCATCCAAATCGTAGAAAGAAGCACGGGCAAACCCTGTTTCTTGATGTCTCATGCCGTGGACACTACAGTTTTCAGCCCGGAGTTCCGAAACCGCCAAGGAGGCCCGTTCCGAATCGGTTATGTCGGACGGCTCACGGCGGAAAAAAGCGTGCGCTCCCTCGCGCGTCTTGAGCAGGCCCTACTCGCAATGGGCCACCGGGATTTTCGGATTGTGGTCGTTGGCGAGGGCAGGCAGGAGAGTTGGCTCCGGAACAATTTGCAACAAGCTCAATTTACAGGCGTCCTCACGGGCGGCGCTTTGTCACGCGCGTTCGCCGACATGGACATCTTGGCTTTCCCGTCGGAGACGGATACGTTCGGCCTTGCTGTCCTCGAGGCGCTTGCGTCGGGAGTTCCCGCAGTTGTCACGGCGAGCGGCGGACCGAAATACATCGTGGAGCATGGCCGGACCGGATATGTCGCCAACGGCCTCGATGAGTTCATTACTTTCACGGCGGCGCTGTTGACGCGTCCTGAGTTGCTCACGGCCATGCGTGTGGCGGCTCGCCAGCAAGCCCTGGCAACCAGTTGGGAACGAATCTTCGGAGGCATGTACGAGGCTTACGAACGTTGTCTGCTTCCCTCTCCCGCTGTCAACGACAATGTTGTTGACGTGGCCCACAACCTAGAGGAATGTGCGCGTAGAGTGCATTCTACTCTGGTAGGTTCGTAACATTTGGCAGTCCTCCTGTGTAGGAGATAAAGCTTTTTATGGTCACTGATGAACGCTGGGACGCCTCCCCTGTTCTGGCTCTTCTTGCGTTGATCGTGCTTTCACCGGTCAGGGTGGTAGCACAGGATTCCATGCGGGATCTGGTAGCAGTGCCCCTGTCTTTGTCCGAGATCGTGGACAAAATGACCGAGAAGAATGCCGAACGTGCTAAAACTTTGAAACATTATCGGGGTAGGCGGATCTACCAACTCGACTACAAGGGTTTTCCGAGCGACATGCACGCTGAAATGGTTGTAGAGGTGAGCTACGACGCACCGGCCACAGAAGGATTCACAATTATCTCGCAGAGCGGTCCCAAGTGGATGATTGATCACGTTTTCAAGCGATTGCTGCAAACAGAACGGGAATCCATCGATAGTGAGAATCGCGAACGTGTCCAGATTACCGGCGAAAACTACAATTTCACTCTGCTCGAATCGCAAGATGCCGACGACGGCTGCCCCTACGTTCTTGACGTCCAGCCGAAGGTGCCGACCAAGTTTCTCTTCCGCGGGCGAATCTGGGTGGACGCCAAGGATTTCGCTGTGTGCCGAATCGAAGCAGAGCCGGCCAAGAACCCTTCGTTTTGGATTAAGAAGACCGCGATTCATCATTCTTTTCTGAAGGTAGGAGATTTTTGGCTTCCAGCAGAAAACAAGTCAGTCTCCAACATACGACTCGACGGTCGTGCCACCCTGACAATCAAATATGAGGACTACGAGGTTCAGGCGGCGCCTGCATTCCAGGCCACCGAAATTAGATGAGTAATTTCCCACTAATCCCCCGGGGTGGCGATTCTCAAGACAGAGTCAGACCGATTTGGCCCTTCGATTCAAAGCTCCACGAAACGCATCAATGCCAGGAGCTCCCATTTGAGCTTAGCCGATACGTAGGCCTCGATCCCAAACAAGAAGTGGGGACTGATTCCGCGGCATTGAGTTCGTGAATTTCCACAATCGCGTGCTGCTCAAAATCTCCGGCAATTACAACGCAGCCTACAATCCTGACCTTCTTACGCAAAACGAGCGTGCCGCGCACGTTTTCTCCGAAGTCGTCAGTCCAATCGTCGGGCTCCTAGCAAAGGAGTTTCCGCAGGATATGGATTGCGACGGAGTGGGATTCGAGATTTCCTATCATCTTCGCGTCCATCGCAATTTTGACTATGAGGGGAAGGAGATCCTTGTCGTCGTTTTCGACCGGCCCGATGCGTTCGCGTTTGCTACTGCGAAGGATAATGCCAGCCGCCAGGAAATTCTGAACCGGTCCGATATTTATGTGAACGGCAAGGAATTCGGCTTGGCCCTAAACCAGCGGAATCCTTTCGACCTCGAAGCGATCGGGAAAGAGCCTCCAGCTTCCGCCGACCACTCGACTGCCTCAGTGCAGCGTGCGGCTAAGGAAGGCAAAGAACCTGCATTGAGTCCTGCTTCGTTGAAAATTGAAACCGAACCGGCAAGCAAACCGATTCATTCAGAGCCTGGTATCACGCGGGCTTCGACCGACGATCATACGCTGGCGATGCCCGCCGCGCCGGCGTCGCGAACCGAGAATCCGTCTGCTGCGACCGCGGGAGACGCCGAACGATTACAATCGCAGTTTCAAGCGCAGCTCGACACTCTGGCGAGTGTTGGAAAGGCTAATTGGAACTTCGTCGATTACGCTCCGCCATCTTTTGGCGTCTATCAGAATCAGCTCATTTTGCAACTGACGTTGCGAAACACCTTACAATTCTCTCCAGAGTCCAGTTCGATCTATAAACGGGCGGCACAGAGCTTCGATCTTTTTCTTGGTCGGGAATTGAAGAGTATTCTTGAAAAAGTGCCGCCTGATGCCAATTTCGATGCCTATGACGTCACCGTCTTGAATCAACTCGGCCCGGATCCCCGGGGTTCTTCCGAAGCCATCGAATACGTCTCCCCGCGAAAAGTCCTGCAACAGTTTGTCAACGCAGAAATCACCGGCCAGCAAGTGATCGATCAAAGCGTGGTGCTGGTAAACGGTGTGCGGATTGCGTTGAATCTGCAACTGGTCGAATAGAGGTCCTCAGGAGGTAACATTTGTTTTCACTGAGGCGGAGCCTATAGGTTTATATCGGGATTTGGAACCTCATATGAATGCGCAGACTAAAAGGCAACGGCGGCTTCGAATGTCGGGCATACTAATCATGCTCGGCCTCTTGGTGGAGGCGCTTTCGCTGATTCGCATTCACCCCTAGCCTTCCTGGCGTTCATTTTCGTCGACGGCGCCTTTCTTGCAGTTGGAATAGGCATTTTGCGTCGCCGTCAGAGGATTGAATCTCGGATCTCAGACCGATGCTCTACCGGCTGAGCTACGCTCACCACCACTTGATTGCAAACAGTTTAGCACTCTTTTTTATGCTGCCTCCGTTTGCATGTTTGCAATCGAAGGCAGCGTGGCGATGATATTCGCATGAAATTCAGGCCGTGCGTGCGTGTATCGAGCGACCATTTGGCCCGAGCCGTGACCTATCCAAAGGCGAATCACGGGAAGGGGAACATTGTTCTCGATCAAGAACGACACCCAGCCATGCCTGAAGGCGTGGAGCCCGCATTTTGGCAAGCCCAGCTTTTTCAGAATAGGATGTAGTTCTCGTCGCAGAATGTTGCTCTCCCCTTAGCGGGCTTCCGTTTCGAGCCTGAAACACATAGCCTGATTTACGGTTCCCCACGTGCTCCCGCAGGATACGGACAACCTCAACGTCAATACCGATCTTCCGGACCGCATTCTTTGTCTTGGGAGATTGTTCGCTACCTTCCCAAGCTGAGCGTCGGACGCTGACAATTCCCTTCTCTAGGTCCACATCCTCGATTCTGAGGCCACACAACTCGCCAGAGCGCATTCCTGTCCCTGCCGCCGTAGCGAAGAATGCTTTCATCTGAGCATCCCCGCTTGCAGTCTATACACCAGAGAGCTACGGTCATCGGGTCGTCTCGATCTGTGTAGGACTGGGAAATTTGCTCAGCCGTGCCGCCGCCGCGATAATTGATGTGTGGGTTCCCCCCAACTGAAAGACCACCAGAGAAGGCAACGGATCATAGCGTTGTGGCAGCAACGATTGCTGCCAGAAGAACGCACGGAGGACAAAGTCTTGGCCTTCTGTGGATGGCTCGAAGAGAATCACCCACAGTTGCTGAAGCGTGGCCACGGTGACCCGTATCAGCAGTTAAAAGTAGACCTTCGTGACCATGTTCTCAGACTGGCGGAATGAGCTGCGAAGAAGAGAGAACTAATCTCTTCGTGCCGTGTTACCGACCCACTCGCCGCTCGACGATCGGCTGCTCAATCGTGTAATCGCCTGGCCAGTATTCGCTGAACGCAGCGATCTGCTTCCTTGCCTCGGCTACATCCTCAAAAGTGCCGATCAGCACTCGTTGGCCGTCTGGCAAGGTACGGACGATTTTGTAAGGTCGCTCCAGAACAGTCTCCATGGCCAAAGTTTCCTAAAGGGGGAAGCTCAGGCGCGGTGACGGAGCACACAGCCGGGCAGTGATGGCTTCATGGCTTCCAGTTCTCGGGAATCTTCCGAAACCGACTATTCTTTTCGTTTGCCTACCAATGTAGACACGAGAGGGGAAGTGCGGCTCGTTTCGTGCCTGTACGTTGCTGTATTACTAAGTGAATACATCTTTGCTTCCGGTGACGAGCGTCACAATCTCAGATATGGGTTTCATGCACCATTGTATGGGGGGCGTCCCGATACGGAATGGAAGCAAATGGAAACACCACAATATGCAGATATCAATGATGCGGAACTACGAGAAATCGAGGCGGAGTTGGGTCACCCAGTAACGAGGGAGTTGGCGCAATGGTTTATTCGCAACCGCATAAATCGTGAGGCCGTCGAGCGAATGTTAGCGGTTGGGACGCAACCCGAATTGCCACAAAAGCGAACAATGTTCGCGATTGCTCGTTAATCTCCCCCGCCGAAAGCATTCTCAATTTTCTTCTACATTGACGATGACTTGTGGGAAAGCATTGTGATCTCTTTCGAGTTGCCGGATCAGTTCCATAACTGCTGGAGATCGGCAAACACACTCCATACTCCCGATCCACTCCCTCACCTCTTCGAATAGAAGTTCGCGTTCTCGTTCCTCCTCCATAAAGCCCTCCAGTCCACGTGTGTTTGCTGTCAGCGGTTACCACAGTTCCCAATGCTGCTCAGTCACATAACTTCTGGGTTCTGTCAGTACGACCGCCTTTCTTCGCCGCGCCTTAACTCTGCTCTTCGTCGATCTAAGCAGCTTGCGAACCCTGCTCTTTTTCTCCGTCTTCTCCATTCCGGCCTCGGTGGCCGTCAGGCATATGCTGGTCCGAGGGGACGGGGAAGAATGTGGCCTCGGTCACAATGGAGGGTGATCTGGCTTCGCACTGAACCGAGAGGAATCTGGAGGAGAGGCTATCTTAATCGGAGTGTTTGGAATTGGTACGTATCAGCCAGAAATCTGGGGCGGGCTCCGAGAATTCTATACCCACTTCAACTCGGCCTGCGTAACACCGACCCAGGCTGGTTACGCGACCATCTCTTGCCGCCCAATTCTCAGGATTCCGAATGACAAGTCTCTGGCCTATTGTCACCGTGGATGCCAAGGCAACGAGGACTCCGTGGACGTTTATAGATATTGTATAGGTTTGTTCTTGCAAGCATCCGACGTCTCCGCAGACTACAAGGGCGAAGCGGACGGGAAAGCGAGGACTACGGCGACGCTCGAAATATGCAGCACGGGGAGTCTGGGCGCACAAATGGCAAGGTTGTTCAGACAATCTTCTCGATTTGCCACTTCCGAGACTCGGAAAGCGCTGCGTTTTCTGACGCGCCTACTTCACGGATTCGCATATTGGATCCTCTTCGGCAGGTGACCTGAAAGATGTGTCCGTAAGGCGAGATCACTTTGAATATCCCATCCCGATTCCGCAGTGCTTCCGCTGGATTTTCCACCTCAAGCTTTCCTTCTCCAGTCATAAAGCCTCCTGTCCTTGAAGGTTGCTTGTCGTCTTTCGGTCTGTGACATCAGTCAGTCAGAAGTGCCACAGAAGTGATCACGCTTTGCATGTAACGGAACGTTACCCGGGCAGACTCGTCGCGAATCTTGTGCGTCTAGATACCACCGACAGCTCGATCTCCGGAAACGCCTTAGGCAGTCACAAACTCCTCTAAAGCCTCGCGATCTTCGATAACCAGCGTCGAACCGCGCAGCTCGACCAGGTGCTGGCTCTTAAACTCACTCAGTGTGCGTGTGACCGTCTCACGAGTGGTGCCGATGAACTCTGCAATTTCTTCATGCGTCAGTGGAAGGTTGATGCGTGTTCCCTCGTTCGTTTCCTTCCCCCCGACGGCGAACTCCAGCAGGAGCTTGGCAAGCTTTTCCGGCGCGGATATAGAAAGGCCCACGGTTCGGAGTTGATCGCAGGCGGTCTGGTAGTGTGAGCCTAACTGTCTCGCCACTACTGGATAAGCCTCGGGGTGCTGTATCAGGAAGCGCAGGAAATCATCACGCCTTACGAAGGCCACCTGGCACGGGTGCATGGTTTCGGCGGTTACTTCCATAGGAGTGTTCGAAAAGGCAGACATCAGCCCAAGGACTTCACCAGCCTTGGCGATGCGCAAGATGAGCTTCTTGCCTTCGCTGGAGCTGACGGAGAGCTTCACCTCTCCTTCGCAGAGCACGTAGATTCCGCGTGGAGTCTGCTTTTCCATGAATAGCACCGCGTCCTGCGGATAAGCTGAGATAAACTTCACAGCATCGAGATCCTTTAGTGCAGCTTGCGATAATTGGGAGAAAAATCCGTTGCCATGAAGCTTGTAGGTTTGGCAGCTTTCGTTGAGTTCGAAACCGTATGGACCTTTCATTTTAGGCTCCTTTTGTCATTTCTCTGGTGCTCTCGCATCGCTTCCTGGGCATAAAGCTCCATCAACAGCGAATTGGTCCTTGTTCATCTCATCTCGCGTTTGCCGTTCACGGGGAAGATAACTGTTGTGGATCGAGAAGAATACGGGGCGGAGAACTTGGGTACTTGCCTTCTCATCAATCCGGGTGACTTGAAAAAGCCCAAGGCACTTTGCCTGGCGGCAACTCTCGAAAGAGTCGGCATACGGGCGGAGGGATTTGTGGGACCTTTTGAGCATTTCGCAAGGGACCTACAGCAGTATCCCGCAGTCGTTGTGAACGGCTTGGATAACACCGATGTTCGTCAAGAGGTTCAACGTGCGTTGTGGCCGGACATCGTGATCGACGGAGCGATTGGTGATGTCACTTGCCAAGTGAGCAGCCATCCCTGGCGGGGGGACACCGCTTGCCTCATCTGCTTGTTTCAAAGGCCCACAGGCCCACCGGCGGAAGAGGTCCAGAGAGAGGTTACCGGGCTATCAATGAGCCGTCTACAAGATCCGAACTCACTTGTAACAGAGGCAGACGTGGAAGCAGCACCATCGGAGAAGCGAGACGCTTTGAGATTGCGTTTGGGGCACCCAATCTGTTCGGTTGTTCAGCAGGCCATGGCGCAAAAGATCTCTGAGAAGCAGCAGGAAGACAACTTTGAGCCTTCCGTTCCTTTTGTTGCATGTTTCAGCGCGTGTATGGTGATGGCCGAAACGTTAGCTCACGTGTGTGGATGGAAATCGAAGCTGGAGCCTCGCTTTCAATTCGATTTCTTACGCGGTCCTGCGTTTGGCCTAGAGCTGCCCCAGGCCCGCAGGCCTAATTGTATCTGTGGCCGTCGGAAGAATATCGACAAGCTACGTGCCATACATGGCCTTTCAAACGCCCTCTCCTGACAGTGGCTTATCGCAAAACTGGCTGAACACCACCGCGTGCAACTCCTCACTGCTACGCGACATTGATCGAGTTAGAGCGCACGCCCATGCCCGTTTCACGCCGCAGATTCAGCAGTCTTCCGTGTGAGCGAAAAACTTCAATTTTCCGCCCGCCAAAACCCAGGTTCGTAAGTACCTTTAATAAGACGCTTCCCGCCGCGAATTTTGCGTGGGGTTTTTCGCTCACTTCCGTTTTTGGCCGTTCGCTGACCGTCTCAACGGAGAGGCTCCTCATGCAGCTGTTTCTTGGCGACTTTGGTTCTGGGCTGTTAGGCCGACAGGCGGAAAATTGCAGTTTTGCGCTCACACGTCCAACATTCCTAGAATCCAACTTATCGGGCGGAGCCCGCCCTAGCAAACTGGAGGAGTTTCTTTGTCCCCAAGAAGCACGACTTCAAAGCGGAGAAACTAAGGGCCTGACGTAGGTTTAGGCTTGCTGTGCTGGAAGTCCCATGTGCCGCACCAAATCCTGAAATGAGGGATCGCGCCACAGTGGCCTGAATCGCGGGTCCTGTTTAAGGAAAAGCAAGAATCCTGAATGCTCTTGGGAAGCCCTATTCAACCACTCGAAGGTTCGTTCCTTGTCATCAAGCCCCACGTAAATGACGGCGATATCGTAAGGCGAAACATACTTGCTTTTGGATTTAGCCAGCAAATCATCCAATATCGTCTGCGCCGCCGAATGGTTCCCCGAGCGTGCAAATGCATGCGCTATCGATGCCGTCTTCAAATTGCTGTCAGAAGATTTCCGAAACGCCGCCAAAGCTTCCTGGAACATTCCCTTCTGCTCGTAAGCCCAGCCCATGGTCATCAGAGCCCACCAGTGATTCTGCTGAAGAGCTAGAGCGCCGGCGCGTCTCTTCAAGGGCTTTGTCCACATCGCCGGTTAATAATTCGTGCCAGCCGATGCAGGAAAACAACGTCGGGTTAAAGGGATCAATCTCTAAGGCGCGTTCGCATTCCTGAGCGGACTCCTTTTCGCGGCCCCTCCATAACAGAAGATGCGCGTAGAAGTGCCGTACGTCGGCGTCAGCCGGGTCAAGCCGAAGCGCGCGATGAAAGCCCTGCTCCGCTTCGGACCAATTCCATTGCAGGTGGAGTTTGCTCAGGGCTAGAGACGCGTGCGCACTGGCCTGGGTCGCATCGAGTTCCAGGGCCTTAGAACCAGCACTCATCATGCTCGTAAATGCCTGGTTCGGCGGTCGGAAACCAAAAAGACCCGGATAATAGAGCTGGGCCGCCAAGCCACTATAAGCTGCTGCGTAGCCGGGATCGAGCTCTGCAGCCTTGGCATAATCGCCTCGAAGGTAGGCTTCATGCGCGCTCGCATTCAGGGGACGCGCCAGCTCCGCCGAAACTTGCGCATCGGGACGCAGTCCTCGCTCGATTCCCTGGGCAATCGCCTGGGCAATTTCAGCCTGCGCGGCAAGGATCTGGCCCAGGTCGCGGTTGTAGGTGGCGCTCCAAAGCGGCGTCTGGTCGTTTACTCTAATCAAGCGTGCAGTCACATTGGCTTGGTCACCTTCCCGCTGGACCCCTCCTTCGACAACATAACTGACCTTCAGGTCCCGCCCGATCTGTTCGATCGTGGCGCCCGTCCCCTGATAACGTTTGACAGAAGTGCGCGCGATCACTCCCAAGCGCTCGGGATAAAGCCGGTTCAAAACCGAGATCATGTCCTGATGCAGGCCATCCGCCAAAAAGGCTTCCTGTGGATTCCCGCCGACGTTTTCGAACGGCAGGACGGCAATCATGATTCTGCCCTCCGCTGGAAACATCACACGCCGGGCCAGGAAGGCTCCGCCCGCCAGGCTTGCCGCTCCTGCTCCCGCGGCGCCCAGCATCCAGCGGCGCGTTCGTAGCGTAGCGGCAGCTGCTCGTGATTTCTGCCACTCCTCGAGATCCACGGAGAGAAGGGGAACGGATTGATACCGAGCGTTGCGGTCTTTCTCCAGTGTTTTGAGGATCACCTTGTCCAACTGGGCCGAGATCGAGGCATTCAATGCTGAGGGTTTCACGGGAGATTCCGTCAAAATCGAGCCCATCATGCCGGCGGGTGTCTTACCATGAAAGGGCAGCCTCCCAGTTGCCATTTCATACATCACGGTTCCAAAGGAAAAGATGTCACTTCGCGCGTCGACATCCTCCCCCAAGGTTTGTTCCGGCGACATGTAGGCGAGGGTTCCGATGATCGTTCCTGTAGAAGTGAGGGTCAGCGTGCGAGGGCTCCAAGCCGACCGCGTAGTGGCGTTGGAGATGCTGACCGATTCCGAGCCGCGCTTTGCCAAACCGAAATCGAGGATTTTCACCTGCCCGCTATGACTGACAAAGATGTTTCCCGGCTTCAGGTCCCGGTGCACGATGCCTTTGGCATGTGCCGCCTCTAATGCGGCACAGACCTGCCGGCCCATCGCGCCGAGTTCCGGAAGCGGAACGCGCTTTCTCGCAATGCGCTCCTTGAGCGACTGCCCTTCGAGCAGTTCCATAACGATGAACGGACGCCCTTGGAACTCCCCTACATCGTGAACCGTGCAGATGTTCGGATGATTTAGAGCGGAGGCCGCGCGAGCCTCGCGTTCGAACCTGGCCAAGGCCTCTGGATCATTCGCTTTGACCCGGGGGAGGAATTTGATCGCCACATCGCGGTCAAGGCGTTTATCGTGGGCTTTGTAAACTTCACCCATGCCGCCTACGCCGAGGAGGTCCATGATTGTATAAGGTCCGATTCGCTCGCCCAGGTGCACCGGCTCGCGAGCGGCTGGCGCGGGGAGTGCTCCAGGACCGTCCGACTCGAGGAAGCCCGCGGCCAGCTCCTCGTTTGCAAGCAGCGACTCCACCTCCCGACGGAGCGTCTGATCGCCGCTGCACGTCTCGTCAAGAAAACGGGCGCGCTCCTCCGGGGCTTTTTCGCGTGCAGCGTGGTACAGACGTTCGATCTGCGGCCATCGGTCTATCAGCATATTCTTACCCGAGGCAGGCGCATCATACACCAGAGGACACTCGATTCAGCCGCTTTCCTGGCTCGCGTCCTGCGCGTGACGCAACAGGCCAAGCTAGTCACGGTCCAGAACGCTTTATCCGAAAACAGTCTGCACTCAGGAAACGCGCGTTGTTATGAAATCCGCTCAGCGGTCTCGGTCCTCCATCTTCCTGCTTAACAAAAAGCCTTTCGTTGCGAGCGGAGTGCCCGGAGCAGCTACAAACCACCCCACAATTGCGCCGGTAGAACTGATGTCTTCCGGGACTGTGGCAATTCCAGCAACCTGGTGCGCACCTGGGAAATCAATATTTGTGAACTCGCCCCTTCTGAGTAAAAAGCCATGGGACGTTCCAGTGGAATCAGTGTAGAAACCCACTATATCGCCACGAGCATTGATCCCTAGGGCCTGGGTAAATTGGCTACCCGGCGGATCAATAGTGCTGAAATCCCCTTTTCTCAGGAGAAAACCGTGGGTCTTGCCGCTGCTCTCGATATAGAAACCCACGATATCACCGCGAGAGTTAATTCCAACGCAACCCGTCTCCGTCGCGCCAGGGAATTCAATCGAGCTGAAGCTGTCTTCCCTCAGCAGATACCCATGCATCAGTCCCGCCGCATCGCCATAGAAACCGTCGATCTCGCCAGCGCTGTTGATCCCCAACGCTCTCGTGAAACGAGCGCCAGGGAAGTCAATGCTGCTGAAAGCGCCCTCGCTCAACAGAAACCCACGCAACGGACCGCCGCTATCGGCGTAAGTTCCCACTACATCGCCTTCAGCGTCAATGCTATTTGCCTCTGTTCTGGCGGCACCGGGGAAATCGATCGTGGTGAACTCGCCTTCGCTAAGCAGAAAGCCATGAAACCTTCCGTCGGGATTCTTGTATCGCCCCACAATCTGGCCTTCAGGGTTGATCCCGAGACGAGTACCCGGTCCGCCCGTTGTGAGAGCGCCGGGGAACTCAATAGTTGTAAAGGTGCCGAGACCGGGCTGCTCCCCGGACTGCTGCGCCAGAGCCATCCATGGAATCGCCATGCCTAGCGCGAGGCTAAGCGAGTAGAGTTTCAAATGTCGTCGCATTTCCTGTCTCCTTTCAAGGCAATGACGTAACCTCAGACTTCAAATGGATATCCGAGAAATCGTTGTAAGAACCGTCACGAGGAGTAAAAATTATTGGTTTATACTGCCCCTCAAGATGAAGACTGGCGAGGATATCAGCGGCCTGCTCGTGGCTTGGAGCAAGGGGGATGAGACAGCTCTAAACGATGTCGTGCCGCTTGTCTACGAGGATCTGCGCCGAATCGCGCGACGTCAGTTGCGTCGCAAATCCGCAGGATGGAAGCTGCAATCATCCGGTACTCTGGTGCATGAGGTTTATCTCAAGTTAGTCAAAACACGAGGCATTCGCTGCCAGAATCGCGCGCATTTCTTTGCCCTGTGTTCACAGATGATCCGGCGAATTCTGGTAGATCACGCGCGCAAACAGCGCTACGCCAAGCGAGGCGGTGGACAGGTGGAGGTCTCCTTAGACGAGGCCTTGCTTGGGACTAGGGCGCGAGGCGTTGACGTGGAGGCTTTGGATGAGGCGCTCACAACGCTCGCCAAGATCGAGGCACGCAAGGCTCGCGTCGTTCAGCTGCGGTTTTTCGGTGGCTTGAGCGTGGAAGAAACGGCCGAGGTTCTGGAAATCTCAGAGGAAACGGCTACGCGCGACTGGCGAGTGGCCAAAACATGGCTGTTCCGCGAGATTGGCCGGATGAAAGCCAGTGGCTAAGTCGGACGCTTCGCGCGCGACGTGCCTTCGAGGCAAAAGTATTTTTGAGCGTACTGCGCGACAAGCGCGAAGGGGGAGGCGGAAGGTGTAGTGGGCTATGCGCGAGACTCGCCAAAAACCACCTCGTGTAATTCCTCACTGGTAAACGGGGCATAAAGCGCTTCGAAAGCCGCGTCGCTTCCAATTGCTCTAGCGTCTGGGGAGGAACCGACTCTGAGACGAGCACGATCTTGGTTCCGGGACAAATGTCGAACGGCTACAAAGCGGAAGATCGCTGCGGCTCCGAAGAAACGGTGGGCGGAGAAGAAGCAGAAGAAAGAAGGTTAGGCTACGAGGCGACGATTGGCGTAGAGTTCCACTTGATCGGCATCTACAAAGTATTCCCTGCCCTGCTTGATCCCGCGAAGCTGCCCGTTCTTGATGAGCTTACAGACGTACTTCATTGACCGTCCTAAAGCCAAAGCAACTTCGCGGGTGTTCATCAATCTCATGCGCTCCTCACCAATTTGGGTTTAGCCGCAAAGCGATCCGATACGTTGGCCGCTTTACGAGCCTGTTCCGATTCCAAGTCAACAAAGGCCGCATAAAGTTTCATCATCTCCATATTCTCGTGGCCCATAATCTTGGCGATGTCTCGGAGATCATGAATCCGCGCCCGCACTTGATCAGTCGCGAAGGTGTCTCTGAATCGGTGGCAACCGGCTCCTTCCACACCGGCTCGCTTCGCGATGTCTTTAATGATTCTGAGAAAGTGTCCTTCTGGCCTTCTCGTGTTGGGATTCGGGAATAGGAGACCTTTAGAGCAATGCTCTCGGAGATCAGCCAGTAGTCCATCACCGAGAGGAATGGAGCGGACTCCAGCCTTGGTCTTGGGCTTCCAGCCCCATAGGGGTTTAGGTTTGACACAGATGAAAGAACCTTCTATGTCCGAGATTTCGGCGTGCGCTACTTCCTGCTCTCGCATACCAGTGCCAAGAAAGAAGCGGAGCAATAGCCTCTCCGAGGGGCCAGCGACGTTCATCATCTTTTCCAGGTCCGTTTCGGAGTAGAGATTAGGGTCCGTATCGGGTTTGTCCGGCCAATCCTCAGCTTTTAGTAATCCGGTGACAGGGAGGACGGGATTTTTCTTAAGCCACGTGCTGACACTCATCAGATTGTTGAGGACGGTTACGTCGGCGAGTCCCTCATCAAGGAGATAATTTCGGTAGGCAATGAGCGTGCCTCGGTTAATCTCCTCAATAAAGAGAATGTTCCTAGCCCAGGCCGCGAACCGTTCTAGCTCCGCTTGCTTAGCCTTGATTGATTTTTCGGGACGACGATTTTCCCGGAGTCCGGCAATATAGGCGGCGATGACGTCTGTTATGCGGTGAGATTTGGAGGCAGTTTCATCCTCAGGAATAACCGCCCCGATAGCCGCAGCTTTTAGCTTACGGGACAGCTTCAGCTGCGCCAGTTCAGCCTCTTCAAACGTATCCCCGGCTTTTACATACCGGGGCGACGCCCCCACGGAATACCTCAGATATAAAGGACCAGGCCGGCAGTCCTTGCCGGTAGCGGCAATCCAATTACGCCGACCATCCGGTAATGACACCCGCACGACAATACTCACCTTGAGATTAGCCATAAAAATTGTTCCTCTTAATATCTACTGTCGAGGAAGGAACTTTGGCTATTTGCGGGGAATGGTCTGATTTACCGAACTAATACCGGGTGGGAATAAACCCTCTAGATACAAGGTTGTGGCGGAGAGGGTGGGAAACTTTACCGGGCTTCCGCAAGCCTCTAAAACACTGGCTTTTTAACCTATCCCCTTTCTTTCCGTTAGGGCGGTACGCTTTAACACGCCTCTATACGCCTATAAACACCCGCTTTGACGCTGGGAAATAGTAACGCCAGTAACGAAAAACGCATAGTACGGAAAAATTTGTTCCGGGGCGGGCGGCGGCCGCACTGTTTGTTATTGCCGGCATTTTCACTGTTCATGTCTATCCTCCTGATACGAGCATCCAACCCAGGATCTGATAAGTGTGCTCCCGAGAGCCTGTCGTGTTAGGCGGGAGTATACTCCCCGGGATTTGAATCGGGCCAAAGAGCTTGCGGTGCCTTGAGCATGGTGCCCTGTCAGGGCGCTACCATACGCGTGTCGAGAGAGAAAGCTAGTGCTAATTTTGGTGGGTACTGAAGTTCAACTTACAGTCCCGTGATGCCCCCCAATAGATCGAAAAGATGGCATTCTGGCACAGTTTTGGCACAGCTCGAGCCTTCTCGACCGCAGTTTTGTCAGCGGTGAACCCCTCGTTGATACAAATTCATGCCAGCCGAATTTATTTCCTTCTGCCCGTTCCGATTCGAACTGAATCGTGGGGTTCCCGGGGGACGAATGTCTCGCGCTCGCCATCGTATTTCTAAGCGACTGCATACGTGATCGGCGGCTAATCCGTCTCTCCGAACCTCACCGCGCAAGTGAAGTGCGAGTGCCTGCTTGAGGTTGCGCCGATAACGCCAGAGTTCCACGCTTGCGAGAGACATCTCTCTAGAGACTGCCACATAGACTAGCCGCCAAATGGAAGCGGACCCCAGTGTTCTGCCAACGGACCTAAAGCAGCCACTGGAAGGAAGAGCAAAGCGCCAATAATCACGATGGTGCCAATCAAGAGAAATGCGAACGTCGGCGTATCATCCCGCAGGGTTCCGAGGCCAAACGGACTGGACTTCTTCGCGCCCAGAAAGGCCGCCATCACCATCGGCGCGATAATCGGAAGGAAACGGCTGATGACAATCACCAAACCGCTGGCGATGTCCCACTGGCGCGCCGTTGGCGCCGGATTCGGATTGTTGTTGAAGCCGTAAGTCACGCCCAATCCGTCGAATGCCGACCCGTTGTTGGCGGAGGAGGATGAAAACTGATAGAGAATTTCCGAGAAGCCATGAGCGCCCGGATTATTCTCGGCCTTTAAGCCCCAGCTCGTGCCGGCGAAAATCCCAGTCGGCATCAAGATCATGATTGGGTGAACGAGAAGCGCGATCATGGCCAGTTTCATTTCGCGGCCACCGATCTTTTTGCCAAGATATTCCGGCGTTCGGCCGACCATCTGGCCGGCAACGAATATCCCAATGATTACGAACAGCAGCATGTTGATCATTCCCACGCCTTTCCCGCCGAAGAAGCAGTTCAGCCACATGCCCGCGTAGGGAGAAAGACCCGCAATCGGATTCAAGCTATCGTGCTCGCAATTCACAGCGCCATCGGTAACGTCTACTGTTAGTGCTGCAAACGTCGCGCCTGCTGACGTTCCGAACCGCATCTCCTTCCCTTCGAGGTTCCCCAAATGTTGATCGACTGGCAGACCCGCGACTGCTGGCAGAATGACAGCCTGTTTACCTCCAGGGACGTTGGCATTTGGAATTTCGTAAGTCCTCGCCACCGGATGTGCAGTCAATCCGGGATTTGGTTTCATCGTGTCAAAGTAAATCGCCCAGACAACAGTACCCAGCATGAAAAACATCATGACGCCAAAAATCAACCAAGCATGCTTAAGCCGGTTGAGCATGCGGCCGAACATGAGCACCAGCCCGAAGGGAAACAACATCATCGCTACGCAGGATAGGAAATTGGTGAAAGCCGTCGGGTTCTCAAACGGATGCGCTGAGTTCATTCCATAGAATCCGCCACCGTTGGTCCCCAATTGCTTCATTGGAATGAACGCCGCAAGCGGGCCGACAACAATGGTTTGTGGCTTTGGCTGCCCATTGTCCAACGTACCCATGGCTGCCGGTTCCAGCGTGGAAACCTGATAGAAGCTCTTGAAAGTCATCGGGCTGCCCTGCTGGAGGAATAGAATGGCCAAAAGAAAACAGATGGGAAGGAACATGTAAGCGACCACGCGCCACATGTCCACAAAGAAGTTCCCAACGGAGGAATCGCTGCGCAAGCGCCCGAATGATCATTGTGAGCGCGCAGAAGCCGATCGAAGCCGAAAGGAAGAACATCGTAAAGCCAAAAAAGATCTGGCTGAAATTCGAGAAATGCACGTCTCCCGAGTAGTGCTGGACGTCCGTATTCGTCATGAACGAGACAACCGTATGAAAAATCGTGGTCGGCGATAGCATGCCTTTATGTTGAGGGTTGAGGGGCATCCACGGTTGAAGGGCCAGCACGACGAATCCAAAGACAAAAAGCACTGTGTTGAAAATGAGCAGAGAAAGTGTGTATTGCTTCCAATTCTGCGGACCGCTATTGAGCCGATCTTCAAACCACCGCAGGAATCCCGGCACCCGGTAGTTGCCATCCATGATCCGCGACATATAGCGGCTCAGCGGAATCGCGAGAAGAACTGTCACCACCAGCATCGAAATCGGAAGAATCCACATTTCCTTGCCCTCTCTTCGTTATGTAATCACCGCCATCGAATACGGCTTGTGATCCCATCTGCTTGCAGCCTAATTCGGCGCACCGTAACGCTTGCGAAGCTCAAGATTGACTTCAAGCACGTTCACTAATTTCTCCCCAGCAAGTCCACCAAACGGAGCCCTGGCGTTTGCTTGAAGTATCTGGTCAATTTCGCTCGAATGGCCTGAGGGATCGCGTTTGGTGTCTGCAGCCCACTTCGCAGCTACTCGATCCAGCTGATATTCGGCGTTCTGCAACGTGATGTTAGGATCAAGGCCGGAGCCGGACGTTGTCACTAAGTCGCCCGGAATATCCTGGAGATCGGCGTCGGGATGGTCTTGCCGCCACATGTCAAAAAAGATCGATTGGATATCCGAGCCATCCTTCACGGGCTCGATTGTAGTCTGTGGTTTAGCCATCGGCCCCTGTCTTGGTCACGGCAGATGGGAACCGCCCAGGATTTTCCTTTGAGAAAGTCTCGAAGAACACGACAGCCAAATCGGCAGCTTTAGGTTGGGGCGTGCTGGGGTTAGCCTTAACCCAAGCGGCTACGATTTCCGGACGTGACTTGGACCAGGCGTCCACATAAGCGCCGTGCGTAGGATCAGCATTCACCCAGGCCGTGGCGAGCTCATTGTGCAAATCGGCCCACTGAGCCACGATTCCCGGATTACCTTGATAGCGATCCTGCTGGAACCAGCTCTCGACGTCTGGAGCTACGAGCTGTCCCGCCTTGGTTCCGCTGCGATATTTCACGATTGGGCCGAGCGTCCGAGCAACGCGATCACGAAGAGCATAATTAGATGGAGCTAGGGTCGAGGAAGCAGATGCCGAGCCATCGTAGGAGGCAGCGGAAGGGCGCGGCTGAAAGTATTCATCCTTTGTGAAGGGCTGCGCGATTAGCCTCGATCCAACCACTTGTCCATCGGGGCCCGTTACCAGACTCCCTTCTGCCTGAAACGGAAAGAACAGATGCCCGATTGCCCATACCGCGGCTGGATAGATGCCGCAAGCAAGCACCACGGTGAACAACAGCAGCAAAAGACTCTTTGAAAATGATTCGAGACATGACTAAGCCTCCGGCTTAGGAAGCCAAATGCAGACCGACCATGACCACGTCGATTAGCTTGATACCGATAAAGGGTAAGACCACGCCGCCAACTCCCCAGATCAGCAGATTCCGGCGCAGCAACGCGTCGGCGCCAAGCGGCTGATATTTCACTCCTCTGAGCGCGACCGGAATCAACAGGGGAATGATCAGCGCGTTGAAAATCACAGCCGAGAGAATGGCCGAAGTTGCCGAATGCAGGTGCATGATGTCCATGGTTTTCAGCCACGGCAAAGTCCCTGCGAAAAGCGCCGGGATGATCGCGAAGTATTTCGCCACGTCGTTGGCAACAGAGAACGTCGTTAAAGCTCCTCGCGTCATGAGCAGTTGTTTTCCGATCTCTACGACTTCGATCAGTTTGGTGGGGTCACTATCAAGGTCCACCATATTGCCCGCTTCTTTGGCTGCCTGCGTGCCGGCGTTCATGGCAACGGCGACATCTGCCTGCGCCAGAGCCGGAGCGTCATTGGTGCCGTCGCCCATCATGGCAACCAGCTTCCCATCTGCCTGCTCCTTGCGAATGTAGGCAAGTTTGTTCTCCGGCGTCGCCTGGGCAAGGAAATCATCCACACCAGCCTGCTTGGCAATCGTTGCTGCCGTGAGTGGGTTATCTCCCGTAATCATCACCGTGCGCAATCCCATCTTCCGCAACCGCTCGAAGCGCGCTTTCATGGATGGCTTCAAAATGTCTTCAAGAACGACCACGCCGATGACCTTGGCCCCTTCCGCGACGACGAGTGGGGTCGCCCCTCTTGATGCCACCCCATCAACGACAGCGGTGAGATCAGCAGGAACGCTTCCGCCCTGCTCTTGTACAAACTTTGCTATTGCGTCTGCTGCGCCTTTTCTGATGCGTCGACCGTTGAGATCAACGCCACTCATTCGCGTATACGCGCTGAACGCCACGAACTCCGCGCCCGACGGTATGCTGAATCGGCGCGTGTTGGGAATCGTAGAGGCTCACAATGCTCTTGCCTTCAGGCGTCTCATCTGCGGCAGAAGCCAACGCGGCTAACTGCGCTACCTGATCGGCCGAAGAACCTTCGACGGGCAAGAATTGCGTCGCATGGCGATTACCTTCTGTGATCGTGCCGGTCTTGTCCAACAGAACTATGTCGATATCACCGGCAGTTTCGACCGCCTTGCCGCTCTTGGCGATGATGTTGGCCTGAAGAGCACGATCCATTCCGGCGATCCCAATCGCTGCCAGAAGGGCACCGATTGTCGTCGGAATGAGACAGACTAAGAGCGCAACCAACGTGGGAACATCGGTTCCCAAACTGCGCAAAGGCTGCTGCAGGCCCAAATAGCCCATCATGTATTGTTCCGCATTCCAAGCCATCGGCCAGATTGGGACAACGACAATCAAGAAAATCAGCGTAAAAGCGGAGAGCACGAGCGTGAGCGCGATTTCGTTGGGGGTTCGCTGGCGGATGGCGCCTTCCACAAGCGCGATCATTCGGTCAAGGAACGAATCGCCGGCGCCGGCCGTGATTCGCACGACGATCCGGTCGGAAAGCACTCTCGTGCCGCCTGTGACGCCAGATCGGTCACCTCCAGCCTCGCGAATAACGGGCGCCGATTCGCCCGTAATTGCCGATTCATCCACCGAAGCGATTCCCTTTATGATTTCTCCATCTCCAGCAATCACCTCTCCGGCCTCCACGATGACGGTGTCGCCCACTTTCAACTCCGTTGAGGACACCTCCACGATTTTCCCTACGCTGCCGAGGCGGCGAGCCAGCGTTTCGCGGCGTGTCCGTCGCAGCGATTCGGCTTGGGCCTTGCCACGGGCTTCGGCCAGCGCAGTGGCAAAATTTGCAAACAGAACCGTGAGCCAAAGCCACGCGTCGAGGGCAATGAAGTAGGTAATCGGAACCAAACTTGCCGAATGACCTAGCGCCGCCTGGACGACGAATAGCAGCGTCAAGAAAGCGCCAAGTTCGACCACGAACATGACCGGATTCTTCCACTGAATATCCGGCCGCAGCATCGCGAACGCCTGCTTTAGCGCCGGCCCGGCTGTGCCCGGCGGCATGAGCTGATTCGTTCTCCTCCGAATCACCCTGGTGATCTTTCGATGAAGTGGCTGTTGCTTGGTTTCGACTGCGGTCTGCGTATCCATACGTTGCTCTCCAGGCTTACCTCTCCACCCAAGCGCTCGTTGCTGACCTGCTAAACTCCTGGCTTTGTGGTGTTCGGAACTGCACTTTAAGCGTCAAACGGACCAGAACGCGAAAGACGCGCTGTCAGAACCGTTCGGGTCGTATTAGTGCTGCGAACAGATAAACAAACAAGAAAAGCGAAAGACCGATGGTGACGTAAATCAACATGGCTGCCTCATATTCTTTCGCAGGCTTCCAGAAACAGGACACACAGCAGCATCGAAACAATCCCCAGAAAGAACATTGCCGGCAGCCAAGTTGCGAGACTCATTTGTGCACCCTTTTCAACTCGTTTCGTTGCTGCAAACTGTGAAAGACAAAACGTTTTACTGAAGGAACCGTAAACAAAGGTACAGGGGTGCGAGCAAGCCGCTTGCTCTTCTCGACGCTAACGAAGATCACTTGATGCCCGAGACCTGTAAGAAAGGCTCTGAGCTTTCGTTCCTGTCTTGACCACCAGTGATCACGTCCACCTAGCACAATTAAGGAATGTGGTCGCAAGATCCGTTCCAGAACCTGACGCTCATCACGGCAAAGGTAGAGCTGAATGCGAACCTCGTCTCCGACGATGCCTGCTCCATATATGAGGCGGCACAGTTTTTGTTCCAGAAAAGGGACTGCCACAGGCGGGTTTTCCAACGGAAACTGCCAGGGCACAACCTCTGCTGCAATGAACGTGATTTGCGCGCTAAGGTTCGCAGCTAAGCCAGTTGCAGCACGCAAAGCAGCAACCGTAGCTTTCTCTGTTGTCGCAAGCACGTTCACCCTCAGTTGGGGAGCGCCTTGGCCGCTTGCGTGCGCATTCCAGCTGTTGGGTTCCGCAGTCTCACGATGCGCTATGAAATTCGTTTTCATAACCGCACATTAATCTCGAACTTCTCAATAAGGCATAAACGGGTTCTAACGAAGTTATAAACGCCCCCAAAATGGTTGTTGGCGCGCATCGAAAACCGTCCGTCTTTTTCTGAACAGAGGCCGGTTCGGGGATTGATTAGCATCGTCGCCGAAGGCGGCTTTTAGCTTGAATATCATCGCCGGAGGCGTTTTCTTGACCTCTGCGGCATCGCTGCGCGGCCTCGGCATCATGCTGGATGCCTCGTCTGTCTTTTTATTCGCAGCGGGTGACGGATCAGGGTTCCATCGCAATCACGATTGTGGTAGGCTCGCGGTTTTTTCATTCGGACGGGAGGCGAGAAACGAGCATTTTGGTGGGCTGCGAAGGGTCACTTCCCGATGGCCAGTGCTTGAATTTAGGCACTTTCTGCTGAGTTGCCAACAGCATCTGCAACGCAACCAACCGGCTTGTGTTCAAATTCCTTCACTTTTACATGCGTGCCGACAATGGTAGGCGCTGGCTAGAAGAATTCTGGAATCCCCGACAGCGGAAGGTGATATTTGCGAGCGGCTAAACGATTGAAATTAGGCTAGGAATAAATTATGAAGCTCATAGGAATCCGCGTCACAGTTTGCACTGTTCTCGGAAGACTTAAGCCGCGGCGTCAAAAGCTCTATTTGTCGCGCTTTCGTTTCGTCGGTCGTCCGAATTCGCGCCGTCTACACTTGAAAGAAAGCGAGCCCAGGTACCCTCACTCCAAAATGCAATCGAAGCAGGCCCAACTAACTGGAGCGGCACGATGTTAGATTTCGGCGCGTCGCTCGGTAAAGCCTCGCCAGGCCCACGCGGGGAGTACGGCTCCGCTTCCGGAGAGAAATCAAATAGGAAGCACAGCAGGAAAGCTTGCGCCGCACTGCACAGAATCCAAACTGTATCAGCCGTCATAACGCCTCCTAACTCGGCCTCCACGCTAGAGTGAATCTTCAGAACATAAATCCAGCTTCAATCACGCCCCGAGTCTGCGTGCCTTTTGTGCCCAGGGAACCGAACGCGGCGCCGGCCGTGAAGCCCCGCGCGTCAGCAACGCCGAGGTCTCCGCGAAGGAAGAAGCCCCCCTTCTGATAGGTAGGAGTCACAGTGAATCCGAATGCGCTGCTCCCAGGACCATAGAGCAAGTTGAGGGCTGCTGGATTCGTGGCGGCCAGACTGCTGCTGGTGGTTATGTATTCCGGCCTGAACGCCAGGGAGATTCCATGCTTGAAATTGTAGTTGAGGAGCAACGCGCCGCCGTTGGTAGACCCGCTGCTTCCGATTCCAATTGCCGGGTTCGCCGCCACGTGCGTGTACTGCCAATATGGCTGGATCATCCAGCTCTCATGGCTGTACGTATAGATCACCTCGTAGATTGACTCGTTGTTTAGGTTGAGCGGTGAAGCCACGGTGTTGACAGACGTCTGCCCAACGTTTCCTCCGCCCACGAACGCCAGGGTATTGGACGAATTGAAGGCGTAGGATGCCGTTCCGGTGATCCAGTTATAGACGTTGGAATAGAATCCATCATTCCAACTCACCGTTAAGCTGAGTTTCTTGAATGTATCACTGAGCTGCACGCCTCTGCTGATGGCGTTCTCCTGGTTCCACAGCAGGCCCCGCTCGATGTTCATGTTCTCGAAACTGAAGGTGTATTCCGCCCCAATCAGCGTCGGCAATTCGCCGATCTCCACGTTGAAATTGCCTTTGACCAGCTTCAAATAGGCCACCGGCAGAGGCCCATAGAACTCCGTCAACGTATCGGTTGTCTTGATAAAGGGCACTCCCAAATCCGGCAGGTTGTAGGCGCCGGCTTGCAGGTAAAACTGCCACCAGCCGCTTGTCTTCTGGAGAAAGATCTGCCCATTACTGAGATCCCAATGCGTCGACCTATCTCCCGGTACCGAATTCGACTGCGTCAGCCCCATACCGCTAAGAACGCCAGTGATAGCTAATTTCCCAAACGGGCCTGCGTCAAATGTGTGCGCCGGTGCAGCGGTTTGTAGCGGCGCCGTCATGGAGGGGCTAGGTAGTGGTTGCGGCGCGGAAGGCGTTGAGGCCTGAGACGGTGGCGCTGCAGCAGTGGCCTGACCTTGCTGGGGTGATGTCGTTGACTCCTGCCCCGCCAGCATGGCTGCCGTCTGTTGTCCCGAAGCAGTTATCACTGCAACACAGCTAAGTAGGAATGCAAGCAGTATTGGTATTCGCAATTTCGCTTCTCCCTAGTACCCGCGTATTTGCTTGTCATCATCCGCAAGCCCGCCCAATTAGCATGGGCTCACGATGAGAAACATTTGGGAACGACACTACTCGCAAGACAGTAAACAACGCATAAACGACTGCTTCACATTTCATAAACGGGATACTCCATGAAAAAAGTCTATTGCTACCGGTCATGACCGCGATTCCAGAAAAGGGGGAAATCAGAGAGTGCGTTGCGTTTATGAAATCGATAGAACTTATTCATGCCTCGTTTATGGGCAAGCTTCTAGAGTCTGAGATGAACATCTCGGGCGATGAGCACACTTCAGGTCGGAGACAGACTGGATCATTACCGTATCGACGCCTTGGCCGCGCGAAGCGGCATGGCGTCTATTTACCGGGGCACAGACTTGCAGAGTGGAATGTCTGTAGCTCTAAAAGTGCCTCATCTCGAGGTCGAAAGTGATCCTCTCTTTTTCGATCGGTTCAAGCGAGAGGAAGAAATCGGCAAAAAGCTTGATCATCCCGGCGTAATGAAAGTGTACGCGGACGACGATCACAGCCGTACATATATGGTGATGGAATGGGTAGACGGCCGGCTGCTGCGGCAGATTTTGATCGAACAAAAGAAGCTTCCGATCGATCGCGCGATTCGCATCACGCTGCAAATCTGCGAAGCCCTAGAATACATTCACAGCAAGGGCGTGGTGCACCGGGATCTGAAACCTGAAAACATAATGGTGGACGCCGAAGACCACGTTAAGCTCATCGATTTCGGTATCGCCGGGAGTGCGGGGATGCGGCGGCTCACTTTCGGCAAGCTGACGCATGCCATGGGCACACCAGACTACATCTCTCCCGAACAGGTGAAATCGAAACGGGGCGATGCACGCAGCGATCTTTATGCGCTTGGCGTAAGTCTCTACGAAATGGTGACGGGTGAAATGCCATTTCAGGGACCGAATCCTTTGGTGGTTCTAAATGACCGGCTCATAAACAATCCTATTCCGCCCCGTGAGCGCGATCCACAAATCTCTCCGCAACTGCAGGAGATTATTTACCATGCGCTCGAACGCAACCCAGCGAACCGCTATGCAAGTGCTCGTGAATTTGCCAATGACCTCAGGAATCCAGATTCAGTCGGCGTAGCCGAGCGCAGTGAGTTACGAGACTGGAAAGTGCGCCGCTCCCCAAGGTCGAGGATGGTTTTCTTTTATGCGGCGCTCGCTTTGATTCCCATCGTCATCTTCGTACTCCTCCTCATTACTGCTCAACGCCACTGAGGGTCGCAATGCACACCTTTCCATCTGACGGCGCTATGCTTTCCTGGGGAGAACGTCGACCTTGGAGGGCGACGATGGTCAGTTCGGCTGCACGGGGTACCCGTTTGGCCTCCGGAATTCTTGGTCACAACGCCATGCGTTTAGCTGGCCGCATCCTTGCGGCCCTTGGTTTCATCGCCGCGATCACTTTCGTCTTGTTTCGCTTAATACCTATTAACGCCACCACGGCAGGATTTTTCTATTTGGTTGCCATCCTTATGATCGCAACGGCTGGCGGCCTCGTCGAATCGACGATAGCGTCGATCGCGGCCATGTTGTGTTTCAACTATTTCTTTTTGCCGCCGATTGGCACGTTCACAGTTGCCGATCCGCAAAACTGGGTAGCCCTTTTCGCATTTTTGGCGACGTCCTTGACGGCCAGCCAGCTTTCGGTGCGCGCCAAGGGCCGGACGAAGGAAGCAGTAGATCGACAGCACGAAATCGAGAGGCTCTATTCCCTCAGCAGGGCGCTGCTGCTTACGGATCCGGAACGTCCGATAGCCAAGCAAATCGTTCAGCAGATCGTTCAAGCTTTTGAATTTCCCGCTGTGGCTCTTTACGACCGTAGCAGCGGCGAGATTTATCGGGCTGGCTTCGATGACGTGCCCGACGTAGACGCTGAATTGAGGGACACGGCCATTCGGTCCGAGCTCTTGCGGGACGAAAGCAGAGGGATCGTTATCACTCCTGTTCGTCTTGGAAGACAGCCGATCGGCAGCTTGGCGGTTCAGGGCCGATTCTTATCGGACGCGGCCCTTCAGTCGCTATTGACGCTGATTGCGATTGGGCTGGAGCGAGCACTTTCGCAAGAAGCCGTCAATCGAGCAGAGGTTGCGAGGCGAAGTGAGGAACTGAAATCCACACTCCTCGATGCAATCGCTCATGAATTTAAAACGCCACTTACTTCCGCCAAGGCTGTTACGACAGATCTGCTTGCGGCTCCCGAGAACGAGCTGCAGCTGCACCAGCGCGAACTGATCGGCATCGTGGACGAAAGTCTTGATCGCATGTCAAAGCTAGTATCCGACGCAATTCAGCTCGCGCGCATTGAAGGCGGTAAATTTCAACTAAATCGGGGAGTCCACTTTCCGAGTTCGTTGATTTCGGCGGCTCTGAAGCAGATGAAATCTCTGACAGACGGACGAGAAATCGAGGTGTCAGTAGTTCACGATCTGCCGCTGGTATGGGTAGATGCGGAATTGATTCAGATCGTGATCACCCACTTAATTGATAATGCTTTGAAATATTCTCCGCAAGACACTCCTATCGAAATCGGCGCACGCACTGATGACAGCAGCGTGCTCATCTACGTAAAGGATCGAGGAGCCGGCATCGCCGAAGACGAGCAGTCACGAATCTTCGAGAAGTTCTACCGCGGCACAAACGAGCGGCACCTCAAAGGCACCGGGATGGGATTGGCCATTGCGCGCGAGATTGTTAGTGCACACGGCGGTGAAATCTCGGTGACCAGCAGACCTGGCGAGGGTTCGCAGTTCTGGTTCTCGCTGCCTATCGCGAAGCGGAGTGCTGCCGAATGAGCGCAGGAAGGATTCTGGTCATTGACGACGATCCCCAGATTCGCCGTGCCATGAAGACGACTCTAACCGCTCATGGCTATGTGGTAGCCGATGCACGAACGGGAGAAGAGGGGCTCAACGAGCTGCGGTCCAGTACTTACGATCTCGTGCTGCTGGATATGAACATGCCCGGAATGGGCGGCATCGAAACATGCCGGCTAATTCGGGCGAGTTCTGAAATCGCAATCATTATGTTGACTGTCAGCAACACCGAGAAAGATAAGGTTGATGCGCTTGATGCCGGAGCCGACGATTACGTAACCAAGCCCTACAGCACGCCAGAATTGCTTGCACGGATTCGAGCAGCTCTCCGTAGAATGCCGCATCCGGACCAAGCAAAGCTGGAGTCCCTGACTTCGCAGGGCGTGGAAATCGACCTTTCCTCACGTCAGGTAACCTTGCAAGGGCGCACCGCGGGTCTCTCCCCGAAGGAATTTGACCTGCTTTCGTACTTGCTTGCGCGGGCCAATAAGACCATCTCCCATCGCGAACTGCTGCAGGCGGTTTGGGGCCCGGACTATGGTGATGAGCTGGAATATTTGAGAGTCTTCGTCAATCGGCTGCGCAAGAAGATCGAGCCCGATCCCTCCGAGCCGCAGTTTTTGGTGACCGATGCTTGGGCGGGATATCGACTTCGCTTGTCTCATTGACGGACTCTGCGGATCAGGTCTTGCCGTAGACCATACTCACATGCCTACACGCCTGCCGGTGATTTAGATCACAGCCTGCTGGGTAGGAGCCCTGTAAAAAGCAAGCAGCTGAGGCACGCGCCCCGACGAAAAGCACTCGGACCACTGATATACCGTTGTTATGACGTATTTATGCATCGTTTATTCCGACCGTTGCAGAATGCGAGGTGTAAGGAGGCTCGATACCGGGAGTAGGGACTCGGCCTCGGGTTTAGGAGCAGATGTGGGAAGCGTCATTTCAGGAACGCCGTTTATCGTTCAGCGAAAGAAACTCAAATTCGCGCCCGGTATGCGAATTATGGGAAAGCAGGATGGGCCACTAGAGTACCGCTGGGCGCGTTGGAACGGTGGTCAAGTACTTAGGCACGTCTCTGTACCAGATCAAGTTCGATGATACAGAGCAGAAGGAATGCGTGCTATCGCAGTTCTTGGAATTAGACGAGGAAATGTCGTGAATCTCACCTTGAGGACAGCGTTGGTTGGTACCGTGATCGCGCAATCGTCGCGGCCCCTCGTGAGCCAGGGCTCGGCAGCCGAGCAGGAACCGAAGCGACTCGAAGTAAATCTCATCTTTACCGAGCCGCAAACGACGGCAGCCGCCTTGCAGACGGTGGAGTCCCTGGCGCGGGACCTTGGCGCATGTGTCCGGCTGCGCGCGGCAATCGTTGTGCCTTTCCAATTGCCGCTGGACGAGCCTCCCGTTTCGATTCGCTTCATTGAAGCTCACCTTGCGGACTTGGTTTCTCGTCTAGACCGCGATGGCTTCGAATCCAATGCACATGTGTATCTGTGCCGGGATCAAATCGACGCTACAAGTGTTGTGCCCGAATTCGCTCGTCGTTATTGGAGGCAAGAATCGCTGGTGGCCTACTAGGGCCAGTCGTCTCGCGAACATGCTCCGATCCAAAGGCCATCGAGTATTTTTTGTAGATGCTAGAGGGAACAGATCGGATCTCCAGTGAATGCTAAACAGGGTAGTCAGTCGGCCTTGGGAAAGTATGTGGAGGAAGAACCATGCTAATGGATCTCTTCTATATCGGTGTCGTGATTGTCTTCTTCGTCTTGTTGTGGGGTTTTACGACGGCGTCGGAGCGCCTTTAGGAGGATTCCATGGAATACGCCATCGCGGGCATCGTTGCGGCGTCTCTGTTTGTCTACCTGATGTACGCCTTGCTTCGACCGGAAAAGTTTTGAGGTGCTGAGATGACTTGGATCGGTATAGCCCAGATAGTTGTGTTTTTCTTGATCGTGCTCGCCATCACAAAGCCCGTCGGTACGTTTATGTATCGCGTTTTTGAAGGCGAGCGTACTTTCCTTCACCCCGTCTTTCGCCCGTTGGAACGGCTGATCTATCGCGTCGGGGGAGTCCACGAGAATGAGGAGCAGTCGTGGGTCGGTTATTCCGCATCCATGATCTCGCTGAGCATCTTCAGCTTCCTCGCCGTATATCTGCTCCAACGCCTCCAGGGCCATCTGCCATTGAATCCCATGCAGTTCTCGACGCCCAAGGCGCCCTCGTTCGCCACGCCGATGACGCCTGATCTGGCGTTCAATACGGCCGTTAGCTTTATGACGAACACCAACTGGCAGTCGTATTCCCCGGATACGACGATGAGCTACATGACGCAGATGGCTGCGCTCGCTGTGCAGAACTTCATTTCCGCCGCAGTCGGAATTGCTGTTGCGGTCGCGCTCATCCGCGGATTTGCTCGCCACACGGCTAAAACGATTGGCAATTTCTGGGTGGACGTGACCCGCTGCACCCTTTATGTCCTGCTTCCCATTTGCATTGTCGCAACCCTATTCCTCGTTGGGCAGGGATCCATCCAGAACTTCAAAGGACCGGTTACAGCAACAACTCTGGAAGGCACGCCTCAGGTGATTGAGCAAGGTCCCCTGGCATCGCAGGAGGCGATGAAGATGCTAGGAACTAATGGTGGCGGGTACTTCAACGCGAACTCTGCACATCCTTACGAAAACCCCACACCTTTGTCTAACATGGCGGAGATGTTGTTACTCCTTTCTCTTGGAGCCAGCCTAACATACAGTTTCGGCAAGGCGGTCAAGGACACTCGCCAGGGCTGGGCAATCTTCGCAGCGATGTCCGTGATGTTTTTTGCGGGCGTTTTCGTCTGTTACTGGGCGGAGCAACGTGGCAATCCCATGCTGACCGCTGCGGGCCTTGAGCACACTTACAAGGGTAGCCAGCCGGGCGGCAACATGGAAGGCAAGGAGGTCCGCTTTGGCATCGCGCAATCCACTCTGTTTGCCACCGTCACCACGGACGCCAGTTGCGGCGCCGTGAACAGCATGCACGACAGTTATACGCCCTTCGGTGGTTTGGTCCCGCTCTTTAACATCCAGACCGATGAGGTGATCTTCGGAGGGGTCGGTGCCGGCCTCTACAGTATGTTGATCTATGCTGTGGTCGCCGTCTTCATCGGCGGTCTGATGGTTGGGCGCACGCCTGAATACGTGGGCAAGAAGATCGAGCAAAAAGAGGTAAAAATGGCCATCATCGCGATTCTCGCGACTTCGCTCGTCATTCTTGGCTTTACCGCCCTCAGTTCCATAGCTCCTTTCGCCAAGAGCGGCTACTGGAATGCGCCAGGGCCGGCCGCGGCGAATACGAACAACAATGGGGCGCACGGCTTCTCTGAAATCTTGTATGCGTATTCGAGCGGTGCAGGCAACAACGGCAGCGCTTTTGCCGGAATAAACGCGAATACGCCTTGGTACAACCTGACCAGTGGTCTGGACATGTTGGTCGGCAGATTTTTGTTCATCATCCCGGCTCTGGCGATTGCCGGCAGCCTGGCCGCAAAGAAGCTGGTTCCCACAACGAGCGGCACGTTGCCGACCAATGGAACGCTCTTTGTCGTTCTGCTGGTCGGGACGGTCGTAATCGTTGGAGCGCTCACCTATTTTCCGGCGCTTTCGTTAGGCCCGATCGTGGAACACTTCCAAATGCTGAATGGGAAGTTGTTTTAACGTGGCGAAGGATAAGGAGCTGGAAATGTCTACTGTCACTGCCCCGCCGGGCGAACGCATACCGAGTCTAAAAGAGCTAGAAACCACAACGCTCATTTCCAGGGGGGTTCGAGCGCGCCCGCTATTCGATCCTGAGATTCTGAGGCGTGCGACCAAGGAATCATTCGTAAAGCTCAATCCCCGGATGGTTGCGAAGAACCCCGTCATGTTTGTGGTCGAAGTGGGGGCGGCTTTGACGACCGTGTTTGTCATCAAGGACGTGTTTACCGGAGCTGGTGGTGTTTTCTTTGGCGTTCAAATCGCGTTCTGGCTGTGGTTTACAGTCGTGTTTGCGAATTTCGCTGAAGCGATGGCCGAGGCCCGCGGAAAGGCCCAAGCTGACGCCCTCCGCAAAACGAAAACCGACACGATTGCGCGCAAGATTCTGCCGAACGACAAGTTCGAGATGATCGCTGCGTCGAAGCTTCGAGCTGGCGACATCGTGTACTGCGAGGCGGGCTATCTCATTCCGGGAGACGGCGAAGTCATCGAAGGCATCGCCAGCGTCGACGAATCGGTCATAACCGGGGAGAGCGCCCCGGTCATTCGCGAATCTGGTGGCGATCGTAGCGCTGTTACGGGTGGCACGAAAGTTCTATCGGACCACATTAAGGTCCGCATCACCTCTAATCCGGGCGAAACCTTCTTGGACCGCATGATTGCTCTCGTTGAAGGTGCGGTTCGTCAGAAGACGCCCAACGAGATCGCTCTTAATATTTTGATTGCCGGCCTCACGTTGATCTTCTTACTGGCCGTCGCGACGCTGCCGCCCTATGCCAAGTATGCAATCTCTGCGATCGGCAGTGGTAGCGCCCCCACGGTTGCGGTCCTCGTTTCCCTGCTGGTTTGCCTGATTCCGACGACGATCGGCGGACTGCTTTCGGCAATTGGCATCGCCGGCATGGATCGAGTGATGCAGCACAACGTCTTAGCGATGAGCGGAAAAGCGGTTGAAGCGTCAGGCGACGTAAACACGCTACTTTTGGACAAGACCGGAACTATCACTTTAGGCAATCGTCAGGCGGTTGAGTTCATCACGGTGGATGGGGTCAACGAAAGCGAACTGGCGGACGCCGCGCAGCTTTCCAGCCTCGCAGACGAAACACCCGAGGGGCGCTCGATTGTCGTGCTGGCGAAGCAGAAGTATAACCTGCGCGGGCGGGAAGTAGCTGAGCATGAAGCCAACTTTATCCCGTTTTCCGCCTACACGCGCATGAGCGGCGTCGATATCGATGGCCGCCAACTGCGAAAGGGCGCGACCGACGCGATTATCCAGTTTGTGAAAGAGGCAGGTGGACGCGTGCCGCCATCCCTAACAGAGATGTCGGATCGTATTTCCAGGAATGGTGGCACACCCCTGGCGGTTGCCGACGGCAAGAAAGTCCTGGGCATTATTCACCTCAAAGATATCGTGAAGGGCGGAATGCGCGAGCGCCTTGCCTCGCTGCGGGCCATGGGAATCAGTTCCGTGATGATCACGGGCGACAATCCGCTTACCGCAGCCGCGATTGCGCAAGAGGCCGGCGTCGACGATTTTCTCTCGCAGGCAACGCCCAAAGACAAGCTCGAATATATCCGCAAGGAACAAGCCCAGGGTCGCCTCGTTGCCATGACGGGTGACGGCACCAATGACGCTCCGGCACTGGCTCAGGCGGACGTGGGCGTTGCCATGAACACCGGGACGATGGCGGCGAAGGAAGCTGGCAACATGGTCGACCTCGACAGCAATCCGACCAAGCTGATCGAAATCGTAGCCATCGGCAAGCAATTGCTGATTACGCGAGGCTCTCTGACCACGTTCTCCATTGCCAATGATGTCGCCAAGTATTTCGCCATCATTCCGGCGATGTTTGCCTCGATCTATCCGGAACTCAACAAGTTGAACATCATGGGCTTGCATTCGCCCCAAAGTGCCGTCCTGGCAGCCGTGATTTTCAACGCCCTCATCATCATCGCGTTGGTTCCCTTGGCGCTTCGCGGCGTGCAGTACAAACCTGTCAGTGCAGGCCAGATGCTGACGCGCAATTTGCTTGTCTACGGCCTTGGCGGAATCATCGTGCCATTTCCGGGAATTTGGCTGATCGACAAGATCCTCGTCGCGCTGCATCTCGCGTAAAGGAGCAAGTCAATGTTGAAACAACTTGGACCGGGGTTGCGCTTAACGATAGCGTTCACGATTCTTACGGGTCTTCTATACCCAGCCGTGATGACAGGCCTCTCGGAGGTCATTTTCCCGAAGCAGGCGAATGGCAGCCTGGTCACCGTGAACGGCAAAGTGGTCGGCTCGAGCCTCATCGGCCAGCCGTTCGCAAAGCCCGAATATTTTCATCCGCGCCCCTCGGCGGCGGGCAATGGATATGACGCTACTCAATCCGGGGGCACGAACTTGGGCCCCACCAGCGCCAAGCTCATCCACGGAACGACTAAAATGGATGATAAGAAAAACGAAGTCGTTGATTTTGACGGCATCGACGACCGCATCGTGCATTACTGCGTGGATAACGATATTCCCTATACGTCATCGGTTCCTCTGGACCAGTTCAAGGATTCCCAGGGCAATCTGGATGACGTGAAGCTAATCAAAGCGTTCAATGACGACAAGGCGCCGCTCGCGTTCACCCCCAAAGAGCCGATTCCGCCAGACGCAGTCACGGCCTCGGCTTCGGGTCTGGACCCGCACATCAGCCCCGCTAATGCTGCCATGCAAGCCGCGCGTGTCGCCAAGCCGCGGAGCATTTCGGCAGATCAAGTGAAGCCACTGATCGCTCAATTCACCGAGCGACCCGATTGGGGCTTTTTCGGCGAGCCACGTGTGAATGTGCTCCTGTTGAATGTAGCGCTGGATCAGCGATTTCCAATTTCGAAATAGCAATCGCAAGGGTCATCGCTCGGCCATGTACTACGGTGAGTGGAATGAATAACGTAACGACTGCTCCCGCGAGAAGAAGCACGATTTAACCGTTGAACTATCGCCTCAAACTCCTCCTCTTTTTCCTCGGGGCACTTGCGGTCTTGGTTGCCCTCAATACCGGTTATTCGGCCCTCAATACTCTTTCGCGCCTGAATGTGGTGGAGTCTCAGCGCGACCAGTGGCAACGACCAGCAGATGTTATCCAGGCGTTGGATCCCAGGCCCGGAAATCTGGTCGTTGACTTGGGATGCGGTTCAGGATATTTCACGCTAAAGCTTTCATCTCAAGTGGGCAAAAACGGTCGCGTCATCGCTGAGGACATCCGCAGATTGCCTTTGGTGTTTCTGTGGTTCAGGACGCTTCGCAGAAATGAATACAATGTCAGCATCGTACATGGCGATCCGATCGACCCTCACCTACCCATAGAAAAGGTGAATGGCGTACTTCTTTCCAACACTTATCACGAACTGACGGATTCGCAAACAATCCTCGCGCATGTGTGGCGATCATTGGTTTCCGGCGGACGGCTAGTTGTGGTTGATCGTGCCCCAAACCCCGCGAATGTTGGCATTACAGAAACCGGCGAGCACGAAATTCCGGCTGATCAGGTCGAAAGCGACCTTCGCCGGGCTCGATTTGAGATCGTCATCCGGCAGGATCATTTCATCGACAGCGATCCAGATCACGAGAGTTGGTGGCTTCTGATAGCACGGAAACCTTGATCGAACGGCGACTTCACAGATGAATTTACTCACCTCTCTTGGCTTGATCGCCGTTACTCTGATGCTCGTCTTTTATACGCTGGAGAAACGTAGCCGTTGGTACACGCTGGCATTTGCCGGCGCTTGTGTCCTGGGTTCGGCGTATGGCTTCCTTCAGGGCGCATGGCCATTCGGATTAGTCGAAGCCGTGTGGTCAATTGTCGCAGTCCGTCGCTGGTGGGTGGCTGCCGAATCGCATTGAACGGTTGCAGAAGGGCATTTCAGCGACGGAAGGTCTCGATTGACTGATTTCCAGTTTGCCGGTTGAGATTACTTAGTTATGGCCTCTGTAGACAAAATGAGCCTTGTTGAATTGGAGGAGTTGGCCGCCAAATTGCGCCACGCGATTGCGCGAAATCCAGAAGACTGCAAGCTGGAGCAGGTGGAACTGGATAACGTGAAGCAGTGGATCGCAATTCGCCAGAGCAAAGACGAGGTTGAATCCGAGCCCTAAGTTGCGCATACGGCAGTACGGCGGGGAATGTGCGCAGAAGAATATGAAAATTCTGTTAGCGGTTGACGAATCGCACGGTTCGGAGGGAGCCGTCCACCGCTTGAGGACAGAAGGAGATCCGCGAAAAACAGATCTGTTAGTGCTGCACGTGGTTGAGCCGCTCCCCTTGCATCCAACGTGGAGAGCGGAATTTGCTGTCATGCGAAAGAAACAAAGAAAGCAAGCACAAGAGCTCGTTGCAGGCGTTGCCAGAGAGCTGCGTACAGCGGGATTTAGTCCGGAAACTATGCTCAAACGAGGTGATCCTGGCGTCGTGATTCTCAAAGTCGCAAGAGAATGGTCCGCAGACCTAATTATTCTTGGGTCCCATAAGCGGAATTGGCTGGGTCGTTTGCTAACGAAGAGCGTCTCGGACAACGTCGTGCGCCATGCGACCTGCACTGTAGAAGTTGTGCCGACCAAAAGGTTCGAGAAATCATGAAAGGACGATATAAAGCTGTTCGCAAACCGCAGTAAACGCTTTGGCAGAGGCAGGTCAGATCCGTCCCAGACCGCCCGATCGCAAGAAATAGCTACCCCAAGCATCCTGTGTCGCGATGGTGTCGTTGCTCTTACAAATTGTTTGGAAGTATAGCGTCCGAACACACGCGTACGTTTAGGTAACAGGCTGGGCGGTTGTTAACTTCTTGAGAGCTGCAAAACGGACGAGCATCGGTTTTAGTTCTTCGGGATCTATTCTATGTTCACAGCCCGTAACGACGCGTTGTGCTCTCTCCAGTAAAATACTACGGAACTCCTCATTTTGTGTGCTAGCAGCAATGTCGCCAAGAGCACGAAGCAGGCGCAAGCTAACGGCTATATCTCCTTTCGCGTACATACGTATTTGCTCAAATGCCGAATCCAATAGACGCTCGAAATCGATCCATCGAATACTCACGCGAGCAACACCCTTAATATCATAGAGGAGCGCTGCCGGCATCTCTCTGGAGGCGAACCGAATGAGGAGACGACTCAGATGGTCGACGCAGCTGATCGCAGTAGTAGGATCGTTCACGGCAGGTGAGATCGCCTTCAACGCGATGTCCACAATCTGTAATATTCCAAACTCGACATCTTGTTGCAGAGTTCTAGACGGTCCAAAGTCGAAGGCTCCGCGAAATTGACTGATGTTTTCCGCAGACAGCCTCTCCAACTTGTAAACCGTAAGCAGCGCAGCCCCGGCCGGAACGAACTGGCCAACGCGCCTTATGACCCGGACTTTAACGTGATAGGAAGCGGACAAGGCGAGAAGCCGGTTTGCATCGAGGAAACGAATGTAGCCGGAGACATCACTCACGATCGGTTCATTCCACAAAGCTACGTCGTTCGGAGGTGATGTTTCGACGTGGTGGTCCCGGCGCGGGGAAGGCATCGTCTCGTCGATTACGATTTCAGTCTCAGATGCGATCCTGTCGATAATCTGATTCACGCTGATCGCCTGCGAGATGTGGTGAATGAAAAAGAGCAGCAAGCCCACGCAAATGAGCGCGAGCAACATCGCACCGGCGACAGTGGCCACCGGCGAAAAAGGACGAGGCAGTTCGTGGGCGGCCGGAAGCGCCGCCATACAATATAAGAAAGTGCCCAAAAAAATACCGAGCGTCCACTGCGTCACGCGGTCCCGCGCAAAGCTAACGATTATGCGCGGAGAAAACTGCATGGACGCAAGCGTCAGAGTCATCAACAGGATCGCGAAGACGATGGAAACGACGGTCATTATGGAGGCAGCGATACCTCCCAGAATTATTTGAGCCACTTGAGGGTCAGCACGTGAGAGGAAGAGTATCGCGGGCACCCAGTTGCCGACGGCTGGGGTGGATTCCTCAAGAAATGAAAACAGCGCTCCGAGAAAACCTAGGACCAGTGCGATGATCAGCGGCCTGACCAGGAAGCCGCCGCGAAGGTTATAAAGGATGTGGCGTAACAAAAGTCGTAGGCGTTCGGTCATAGTCTTGCCTGTAAACGAGGTTATGGGTCGCCTTCGTTGACCCAAATCAAAATATTTGGTTTAGCACGGCCCAAATATAAGGGCTATGTTCAGCAAAATCCAGACCTTAACGCAGTCTCCGGAATGGCATGCGGACGCACCGACGGATTCAGCAGATGGGTGCTACCGAAAGCCATTTGGGAAGAAACCACGGATATTTGTCTGCCGCAACCCATAGGAACGTTAGCCACGAATCCGAATCACTCGGCTAAGAAACGAAACTTTTTCGGGTTACCGAACTCACTGACCTTCGTACGAGTTCACCTGCTCAAGAGAGGCAGGCGCTTCACTCAAACGTACCTACCGCCAAAGGCGTGAAGTCGCAGGCACACTGAGTTCGGCGAATGACTTGGTCTTGGCGGCGTGACCGATCCGGAATCTCGCTAGTTTCAAATCCTCTTAATTCGGTCCCTTGGTTTGAATCTTGCCCATGGTACGCGAGCGCAAAACTCTAGATTTCCGCCCGCAAAAACCCCTTGGGGTAAGTACCTTTAAGACGCGGCTTTTCCGCAGTGCCTTTTCAGTTGGGTTTTCCGCTCATTCCCCCTTGAGCCTTTCGCGGACGGTCCCATGGCCCACCCCGAGCTTCGATCTTTCGCAAGGTCATCCGCATGACGGGAATACTCACTTCTGTGGTCAAGTATCCACACCTGCCACGGCGATACACGCATAATTTCTGCAGCCTGGGGGAACCGGGAGCTTGGGGTCAGCGACTTAAGGGAAGAAAACGAAATATTCAAACCTTATGTGACGGCTGGACTGACAGCCAAAGGCGGATTGGTTCCGCAACGCCCTCACCCGTGGTCACTCCGAGAATGTTCATTCGGATGGGGCAAAGAAAATCGAAAGGCGATTTGTATGGAAAACAACGCAACTCTCGTGAAAGTCACATATCCTTTTGGAGAAAGCAAGATTTGGGTCGAGGCGACCTCGTCGCTTGTGGCTTTTTACGATTTTGGTGCAGATTCGCAAAGCGATAAACGCATTCGCTGTTCCATCCCGACAGAGAGGGAATTCGAGAAACGACGTGCCATCGACGCACTCCTAGGCGTCGCAGAATTCCTCGAATTCAAGCTTGGTTCAGCCGCAGAGGATTCTTCCAAGCACTAGCGATTGGCGACGTATTCTAGGATGCTCAGATTCGTCCTAGTCCTGTTGGGCGGAATTAACGTCTCTGCCTTATCCGTGAGGTTCAAAACCTGTAGTCTTCGGTACAGCGGCACATCACTGTTCGGAGGGCGCTAAGTGGCTTACTTGCAGCACAAGAAGAGCGGTGGGAAGCGGGGATTTTGGAACAGGCTGTTCTACTGCGGGCCGGATCACGGAGTAACGCCGTCCGACGAGAGTTCGAAACTGATGGCCGTCAGACGTTTCATAATCCCAAGTCAACGCGGCATGGGAAACGGTGAACTCTTGCATTGATCCGTGAGGTCCACCAGGACTTCCGGCACATTCGCAAGTCTAAGATTCCTTCGGCTGATCGGGATTGGGTGGGACCTCTATCTTCGGAAGCTCGAGTTTACGCAGTTTCATCGCGCGCTTGATTTTGATGAGAGCGCGTAAGTCGTTGCCCATATTTTGGCAACGCCAGATGTACTGCCTGGTACGGTGCGTAATTTTCTCGTCAGCGGGGATTTTCTTTTCGATGTTGCCTTCGAACGAATACTTCCAAAATGCATAACCATATTTACTTTCCACTGTTTGTTTCCACTTCTTCGTCGGAAACGGAATATCTTTGGAATCCAAGTAGTCGCATATATCGGAAAGTGATGCGTCGGGATGACGCGCTGTATACCTTATGATGTGCGATTTGGCATCTTTGCGATTGGCAGTCTTACCCAGTTTCATGGCATATAAGACATGCTCCATTGCGATTCGGGCGCCGCTTAGTTCTTCTCGCAACAACTGCACGGTTTCAGGAGTATAACGCAGCCAATCGTCGGATTCGTGACACAGTGCTTCGTATTCTTGTTGCGCGACACGGTACTGGCTGCTCGAAGCAGCAAAGTTCGCCTTGAACTTGGCCGAGACCGAGTCTAGTTGACTCTGGATTTCCTCCAAATCACTTTGATCTTCGATGTCTGCTGGTCGTTCACGCGCCACCGACAACGCACCGCTCAGGAGCTTCAGTTCTCCACCCAAAGTCTCAAGCACCTCTTTTGTTTCATTCCGCAATCTCTCCAGTTTCTGGTCGTGGCGCTTACGCTCATCGGTGAACCAGTCAAGCTTCGTTTTGTAAAGATCAAATTCCCGTGTAGCGGCCGATGCGAGCGAGGCCCATCGCTTCCAACGCTCAGACGGCGTCTCTTCCGGCATAACTGGGCTTTTCTCCCTTCGGAGAAGTCACATGTAATTGGCAGCGCCTAAAACGATTGCCCCTTTGTTATCAATTTCTTAGGCCAGAAATTATCACATGATTTCGGCAGGTTTGCTGCGGCGAATCACCCGGAAGACTACTGTCGGGAGTGGGCGGCCAAGAGCTATGTGATGCTTCCCCATATAGAAGAAGGAGAGATGCAAAACATGAAGATGACCTTCAGCCAGCAACTTGAACAAATGTCTGGTGAACCTGTCGTGCAAAGGGGCCTGACGGAGCTAGAGCAGTGGCGGCGGATATACGACCTGGCAGGGAAAGATCCCGACGAGGTCCAGAGAATCGCCGATCAAGAAATTCAGAAACGTGAGGCAGAGTTGCTTGATCTCTGGGAGATCCTTGTCCCAGTCGCGAGCAACGAAAAAGTCCCATTTTCGGACGACCATCACGCGAGTTTCCGGCAGATTCTCCGGGGACTCCCAGGTAATCGCGGGACCACAACCCGGCCTGCTGGCGACGGGGACTGGGAGGACAAGGAGACCGGCTGGGTTTATGCAGAAAAGATGATCCCCATACGATTCAGGGCGTGCCGTGCTGACGCTGAGCGCGTGATGGCTCACGCGCGCAAGTTCTATAACCAGATAGAAGTCATGGCATACAAGATCGCGCCAGGGAACGACGTCATCATCGCCCGTGCGGAAGACGGCAGCCGGTCGGACGAGCCGATGGAGCCGATGCTATGACGGCCGACCAAAAGCTTGGCCGCGCGTGGCTCGATTGGATCTGTAGCAGGTTGCTGTTCGATTTTAGTGACCACGGGTTCTCGGCGTCCGAGCGTATCAACTTGGAGGCGAGGGAAACTGTAGTCCGACTGATGGGAGAGGTGGGACGATGACGAGACGCGAAACCTTAGCGGCAGCGGCGATACGTGAAATCCTGGCGGCGATCTATGAACTCGAGGCGGTGATGCGCGCGTTTGGGGCGGCGCTCGCGGATCAGGCTTCCGGGCCGGAAAATCCAGTGGGAAAGGAACGTCCCACGGCGCGACCACGGTGCATCCTAGACGACCCCGCCTGCACGTGCTTCGGCACGTTCGACTACGCGGCCCGGGTATGGCGCCACCATTCATCATGCCCGGCGAGGCCACAGATGGAACGTCCCACGGCGCGACCATGCTGCATCCTAGACGACCCCGGCTGCACGTGCTTCGGCACGTTCGACTACCTGGCCAGGGTATGGCGCCATCATTCATCATGCCCGGCGCGGCCACAGAAGGAACAATGAGCGAACACCATTGCGAGTTTGAGGCGTTCGAGCTGGACGAGGGCCGGTGCAACGCGCCGGGAAAACCGCAGCCGGGAGCCAATAGGACTTATGGCTTCTCGGGCGCCTTGCCGTCCCCGCTAGGCTGCCAATTCTCGTCGAAGGTCGGCGCTTGCTTCACGCCAGTAACGGGCCCGCGGTAGGGTCCAGGATCTTTCTGCTGCTCCTCGCGCGATTGGCGCTCGCGCTCGACCTCTTTCCGTTGCCATTCGCAGTTCTTTTCCTTAATCTCGGCTTTCTCGGCCCGCCGGATTCTCACAGGTTTGTCTCCCTCGCCTCCGCCCTTTCGAGCGCGGCCATCATCTTGTCCCAAACCGCCACGGCCATCGGCTTGTCGTCCGGCACGAAACGCTCGGGGTAATGGATGACGAACATCTCAATCGGAATCTCTACGCCGATCAAATCCACGGCGGCCTGCTGCATACACTCGCGCAACGTCTGCGTGGCCCACTCTTCTTGCTCTTCCCGGGCGACGACGAAGATCGCGTCATGCAGAGGCGCGCACACGCCCAGGCCGCGCTCGGTCGCATAGACCAACGCCAGGCGCAGCATCTCTGCGCCGTGGCTCTGCATCGGAAAATTCTGGAGCGAGTTCTGAACCTTCTTATGCCGCTGATCTTCGTCTTTGTTGGCGTCGCGCTCCTTCTTCGTGAGCAGCCAGCGTTGCCAACCGAGCTTGGTCGCGATCTTCCGCGTGGCCAGCGATTCGTTCACCATCCACTCGACCCACAACCAAAATTGGGGGAACAATTGCTTGTGCAGGCGCAGCAGCTTCGAAGCTTCCTCGATTGTGATCCCGCACTCGGCTGCCACAGTGAATACGGTCTTGCCGTACAGCACACCGAGCGTGATCGACTTCAGGCGTGCTCGTTCCGCAGCGAAGCGAACCTTGCATTCTCTTACGCCAAGCTTTTCGAGCGCCCCGGGCGGGATCACACCGGCCATCTCGCCGAACGCAAGGTAGGGATCGTCCTTGTGCAGCATTCGCTGCATCGCTTTGTCATCGCTCAGATACGCGGCAACCCAAACCTCCTGTGCGCTCCAATCTGCCTCGATTAGGATTTCTCCTTCCGCCGGTTTCGCAAGATGGCGGAAGGCTGGCGATCCACCGGCCAGCATGAACGTAGATGACGACGGCGTGCAGCGGCCCGTGACCGATCCGAACGGCCAGAAATTTACGCGGTGCCGATTGTCGGGGCCGATTGGGAAGTTGAGGCCGAGCTTCGTGGCTGAGCGAATCTCAAGCACGCTGGTGAGCTTTTTCAGTTCGGGATATTTGAGGGCCATCTGCGGCAAGGTGCCTTCTTGGCCGCCTTTCTTCAGGTCACGCCTCGGCTGCTTCGTTCCTTTCTTGCCGCCCTTCGTCATGGGCCATGTCTCGAACCATCCCTTCTTCTTCAGGAACTCGGCGAACTTGGACGGCGCGATGTCGAAACTGTCTTCGTTGAAGATCGGAAACTCCGCGCGGATCTCTGAGTACAAATCCTCCATGATTGCGTGGAAGTGTTTTGCCAGCCGCGCGTTCGTATCGACGTCGATAGGAATGCCGACGTGCTCCATCCAAGCGAACGCCGCCATCGTGCGACCACGGTGCAGCGCGGCCTTGATGCCGTCGATGGTTTCCCGGCAATACATCACCGGATCGGGAATTTTGTTCCACATCGCGGTCAGCAAAGCCGCCGTGTCCTGAACGTCCTCGGCGCAGTAGTCGAGAATCCTGCGCTCCTCGTCCGGCGTCCATTTCTTGCCGGTCAAGATCAGCCGGCGCATCTCATCCTTATGTTGTTGGTCGCGCGTCGTGATGCCGTGCAGCGCGCAGACGCCGAGCAATCCGAGCGGTGATAGCTCCCCGCCGTCCTTCGCATTGCGCGCCTCGATTTTCATTTTCTTTAGCGTGTTGTCTTCGTTGTTGAGGTGTTTCCACTCGATGTCGAGATCGAGGATGCGCGACGACATGCGGCCCCACAATGCCAGCATCGTCGTCAGTTCCGCCGTCGCCGTGAAAGCCACGAGCAAAGTGTTTTGTCCCAGGCTGATCGGCGGCCCGGGAATCTTCTCTCCTTTCTTGTAAAACTGTTCGCGCACTTCGCCGGTGATCGGATTGAAGAAGACGAAGCACACGGGCACCGGCCTGCCGCCCTGGCCATCCATCAGGTTGGAATCCGGGGCCGAGAATTCGGAATGGAATTCTGAGTCGGCGATCCAGATTTCTTGGATCGCGGGATTGACGGCCTGCACGCGCGCAAAAAAACGCTTGATCGACTCCGACTGCTCTGGAGTCAACCAAGCGCGCTTTGCGAGTTTGGTGCCGCTCGACATTATTGCTTGCCGAGCAGGCGGTTGATGACCGGATGGTCAGTCGTGGTGATGGCGAACGCTTCTCCGAACGCCTGCTTGAGGATTCCATCCGCGCCGGTCAGCATCTTGTCGGGGAAGACAACGCCTTCGGTTGGGATAGCGTTGGATGGATGGCCCTTGCGAACTTTCCCGTCGTTGTACCGGCGAGTGAAAACCCTCTTCGCTTGGTTCACGACTTGGAGATCGCTCACTGACCAGTTGTCCAGCGAGTCGCGCACAAGCCAGAGACCATGGGCTCCTTCGTTCGTGACATACAGAAAGATGCGGTACGTCTTCACGAACTTTTTCAGCGAAGGCTGCGCCTTGAGGAACGCGGCCACCGGCGGTGTGAGGATGAAGTACGACTTGCCGTAGCCGTCCTCCCGGGCGACGACGAGCAAGTTGGCCTTCAGGAAGTGACGCGGGTCAGACGAGACGAGAACGAACTCCTCATCGGACGGCGCGCCGATTGCTATGTTGAGGTCGTCGATGCCGGTCGGAACCTGCTCGCCCTCGGCGGCAAAGTTGCCGGCCGCGAAAGCGTCATCCGATGACATCGGCTCGATCGGCGACTGGACGGTCGCCTTGGTTATGGTTTGGCTCGGCTCTTCCGAGCGAGCTGTTGCTGCTTGGTATTTGGACATCTGTTGCGTGGTTCCTATCGTTGGCTTCGCGGGAGGATTGCGTAGGCAGTTTTGCCGGGGCATGACTCGTCCGCGCCGCTTGGAATGTCCTGCTTGGCGTCGGTGCCTCGCGGACGGGGCGCCCAGCGGGTGGACGCCCCCGATCCAGATCCTGGCTCGTGTCCACTGGTCAAATACTGCGTCCCAGGAAATCTCTGCCAAATTTTTCGCGCGCGGCGCGGCGCCCGGGCGGGTTGCCTGTAACCTATTGGAAACAAAGGCGAGGTGTCGAATTTTCCATCAAAATGCCCTTTTCGGTCAACGCCTTTGGCACCAAGCGGTTAGCGGAGGGGGTCACTCTGCAATATAAGAATAAGAGAAAAGCTAGTGCTTTTTGGAATTTTTGACCCGGACTTGGCCCTGGCAAATGTCGCGACGCGGTATTAGTCACCAGGAGCAAACCATGGCAACCGAAACTGCGGCGCAAGCGCCGACGCCTGCACCGGCCTCAGCGCAGACCCCGAAAGTCCCGACCTACAGAATCAAGTCGCTCACGATCTCGCTCGAACTCGCCGAGAAGGAATACGGCAACGGCAACTCGGGGTACGCCAGCCTGACCGCAACGATCGACGACGGCAACGTCGAGCGCATGCCCGACGTCGTGGATGCCGGCATCGAAATGTTCGTGGCCGCCTGGGAGACGGTTCTGGCTGGCAAGGTCGCGACGAAAGTCCGCGGAATGAAGGCCGACGAGTTTCAAGATGGGGTTGCGAAGATCCGCGCGCGCATGGCCAAGGTGAAGGCTCTTCTGCGGGAAGCGCGATCGGCCCAGGGAAAGCCGGAGCCCCAGCCCCTACCCGAACCATGATTTTCGTGCTGTCGCCTGTCTCGTGATGTGTGTGGCAGTCCCGCCCGGTGGTATTACCTCGCAAGGAGAACAAATCCGAATGGCCGAAACATTTCGGATTTTCTGCTCCACCTGCGGCGAGCTGATCGAGCCCCCCACGAAGCGCAGGCGTCCGTGTTCGAAGACAGAGACGTGCGCGTACGCGACTGCATGGCGGAATAATGAGCGCGCCAGCCGCTGGCTTTGGCGGCGATCCGCCGCGACGGCTTGGCAGGCTCGGCCGAGAAAGCAAACTCTGATTAACCTGCGCGACGCAGTATTTAGTTCTTCAGGGGCTGCAGGCGACACGATGTGATCCGCTTCCCTGGGGCTGCGGTACCCGAGCGAATCCCGGGCAGCGCCACGCTGATCGAGCTGGACTCCGGCCTTACCTGGATTAACGAGATTCCCCCCGTTGGTGGGAAGGGCGCCAAGACCCTGCGGACCTGGCGCCGCAAGATGACGGGAGGCAGCAAAAATAGGGTGGCGACTTGCCGCCGCGCAGTGAAAGGAAATTAAATGAGCAACACAGTGAAAAGCTGGATCCGAAGTGCATGACGGCGGCGAGCTGACCGTCGAGGAGGTCAATTTCGCCGTCCACGGTACGGCCGCGGTGGACGACTACTACGGTGCCTACCTGGAGAAGAGCGGGCGCATCAGCGTCCGCACGAAATGGGCAGCGCCTGTCGGAGCCGTCGCACAGCTTGCCTACAACAAGGGCCTCAGCGTCACGATGGAGTTCGACTCGCTGGACAACAGCGAGATCGGTAGCATGCAGTTCTACTACAGGCGAGAGGCGCTGGAGGCCATGGGCGAGATCGGCGTCCTTGACTACTACAGGCCGGGCGCGGAGCCACGCTGGGCGCTGGAGATGGCCGCGAACAAGCCTACGCGGGTCATCCGTGGTGACGAACTAAAGCTTGGCCCTAGACGAACGAAAAACCAGGGTGGCGACCTAACGCCAGCAACATAGGACAAAACCATGGCCGAAGAGAGCAAACAGACAAGCCTGAGGGAGGACTACCTCGGCGCACTGGAAAGGTCGAAGGGTTCGAACCGCGACACGGAGGGCCTAGGCGCGATGGCGATCGCGGGCGGCGCGCTGATCATCGGGAGCGTTGACGCGATCAACGGCCAGGATGGCAAAGAAGTGGAATTTCCGGTCACGAGGCACGAACTCCGCGCGCTGGCCGCCCACTGGTGGACGGAGCGCGTCGACCACGACTTCGAGTGGTTCGTCTATCAGCAAACGGGCAGCAGCGAATGGCGGTGGAGCGCGTACATCGCCCGCCGCCTGGACCGCCTGGGCCAAATCCTCGGCCAGGAGGCCATGGACAAGGCGTTCGACGACGCGGCCGCCCGTTGGCGCAAGCTCTACAAGATTGATGACGAAGAGTGGCGCGTTTTCACCAAGGGGACCGAAGAGCAACAGGAGGTCTGGCGGGAGGCGCAGTGGCGCAAGCAGGAGGAAGCCGAAGCCCAGGCCGCCGTCAGGGAGCTGGCCGAGGAAGCGTCGAAAAGCGAAGGATCCAGCGCGCTCGACCATGCCGGCAAGGGGAAGCAGACTGCCACTGATTACAAGTGCCTCACTTGCGGCGTGCCTCTACCTAAGGGCACCAAGTACGTTTGGCAAGGCAGGAATCGCTGGTGCGAGAAATGCTTTTGGAGTGAAGACGATCTTGGCACGAATTGAAACTGACATCTCGATGCTCCTGTGCGATGGTTGCCTTGCCCGGCTTGAGCAGTGGCTCAAGGAACACAAAGAGTTCTTGGCGAAGCGCCTGCACGCAGGGGGGCGCGCCATCAACCAGCTTGCTAAGCACATGGAGTCCGGAGCGTGCTGTGATCAGTTTGATGCCTTGCTCGCGCTCAAGAAGCCGGACGCGCCGGAACCCAGCACGTACGTCAACGAACTTCTATTCAGAGATCCGCTGCGCCCGGAACCTAAGCATGACCCGTGGCTGGAATCGACAGGCTCAACCGGGTGGATCCTGGAAAACGGCACGCTTCTCAGGCCCGTGGGTGGCGAGTTTGTTCGGCTCATTCGCCGGCAATCTACGGGTCACCGGCGACACGGCGAAGTTCATCGGCCTGCTCACGTGGGCACGCGGCTGCGGTTCGGGGCCGCGGACTACTGCAATCCCGCCGCGGGAATTCACTGACCGAAACGGCTTCGCAGTAATGAATAGATGCTGCGGGCGCAAGGAGAGAACGATGAAGATCGAGGATTTCAGGCCGACGAAGGCTGACATTGAGCTGATATTCGTCTCGCCCGAGGCGGCGCCGTTGACGGCGAGCCAACTGATGCGCCCACGCACACGTGACGAATGGCGCGTGCCCGACATGCCGGCGGTCAGGAACGAGAAGGTCGAAGAGTTCACCGATCGGCAACGGATCGACAATTGGGGCACGGGTGACGAATACGCCTGGCGCGTCGTCCTGACCCCCAAGGGCCTGGAGCTTCTCGCCGAGGACCTGATCCGCGAGAACGCCGCCCCATACATCTGCGGCGTTAACGTTATGATTAGCTAAACGCAGCCGCCTACCGTTTGCCACGGTGAATGTCTGGATCCAGAAAAGGCGGCAATGAGAAAACGAGCCTCAGGGTGGGCACCGCTTGCTCGTACGTTTCGCAGAACGCGGGAGACGCAATGGCTCTAAATGACCTTGTCTAGTACCCATCCCTCTGGCTCACGCTTGCCAAGAACGATCCTCCCTACTGGCGCGCGATCGCGAATCGTGTATAAACATCCGGCCCGCCGAGTCTTAAGGCCCAACCAACTTTTCGTTTCGAGGCACACGGCCAAGTGATCTCCACCTGGTGACGATATGGCTGCCTCAATTTGCAACCGTCCATTCAGGACAGGAGCAAGGTCCTCGGCGACTCGTGCCCACAACTCTGCTTTGTCCGTTTTCCTTTGTAGGCGGTTTAAAAGGCTCAGCAGCGGTTCGAGCCGGATTCCCCCGTTCGTTGTCATGTACTCAAAGTGCGCGCTGACCTGGGTGAGCTGACACGTTCGCAAATCATCGGGATGGCATTTCCGGGAACTCCAGGTGCACAGCTTGGCTTCCTTTTCCAGACAATATTTTCCAGTGGCCGAGACAACACCCTCGGTCGCAAGAAACCGTGCCCCGGAAATGCTGCTCGTGACAAGGAACTGCTTGAGCGCATTTTTCCCCGTGACTACCGATTTTTCGAGTTCGCCCGGCAATACTCGCTTTCCACTTACCTCGCATCGTTCCAATATCCCTGGAACCACGAGTTTGCCGGTCACCTCGCAATGTTCCCCTTCTTCGGTCAAGAGTGGGTGGTTTGTCTCGAAGCAGACGGCAAATTCGTCTACGTATCCGGCCTTGCCGGTCACGATCGAGCGCTGCTGCCGATCCGCGCGGTACTTCTTTCCCGACACTTGGCTGGTCGCCAGTTCTTCTTCAAGCGCGTCGATTCCCGTGAACTCACACTTTCCAAAGTATTGCGGTTCCGCTCGCTTCCCTGTGATTCCGGACGTCTTGAGAAGAGATTTCGTGACCCTTTGTTTACTAACCGCCGACTCTTCCAGTTCGTCGCGTAGAGCGCGTTTGCCGGTCGCCGCACACTGCTCCATAAACTCCGGTAGCGCCATTCGGCCACTCAGATCGGATTTCTCAAGCACGTGCTTCAATGCTGGAACGCCGCTGATCTCGCACCGTCCCAGGCAATCGAGAGGCGCTAGTGTCTGCGTGCGAGAGCAGCGCGAAAGCTCGGGTGAGCGAACGATCCGGTTCTCCGCGGGAATGATGGCGATCTCGCTTTCATAAGGCGGCCCTGATCCGAAATCGAAGCTTGCGTTGACCTGAAATCGTCTTTGGACCGTTCCCTCTAACCCAACCAGAAACGCTTCGAGCTGAGGAGTAAAGTCGTCTTGGACTTTCTTTCTCTTACGTGGGTCCGTTCCCGCCGCTTGCAATTCTTGCTCGCGACGGTCCAGGTAAAAGCGGCAAAATTCGGCCACACCTTCGTCCTGCGTAGCCTTCTGGATCAGAACCGTTGGTTCAAGACCTATGGCCTCGGGGTTTTTGAGTGGGTCGGAAATAGGGCTCGCGCCCGCCACTCCGGCTGAAGCCCATTGCTCGCCGCGAGGGATCACTATTTCCACGAGCCGTTCATAGCTGTCGTGGGCCACCGTGGCGCGGACTCTCACCAGTGCCGTGCCTGCAAAGGATCGCTCGATGCTGTGGATCTTTGCGCCGCGAAAATTTCCACCGAAGCTATCAACCCACTCCTTGGTAGTCGCTTCTGCGCGTACGGCCGGCTTTTCATCGATGTCTTGTATAAGGTGCAGGGGATTCCCGGCGATGCGACTGGCAAGCCGGCTAAAGGCTGGCGTGCCCGGACGGTACAGAACGGCATTCGCCGCGTTGGCTTCGTCAAAACAGATTCGATCGACTTTTCCGTTGTGTGCGCTTACGTAAACGCCTTCGGACTCTGGCCTGAAGTCGGTCCCAAGGCTTGCGAGCGCTCTGAGAACGAAAACGTCAGGCTGCATTGATTTCGTTGCTCGCGGTAGGTTGGGGTATGGAATGGTGTCTCCATACTCTTCCATCCCACCAAGCATCGCATCGATATTTTTCTCTTGGCTCTCGAGTTCTAACTTGGCGTCGGTGATGCTCTTCTCTGCCAGGCGCGTCGCCGTCTCAACATTCTTGCCGCCCAAAGAAGCGACCACGAGTTCCCGAATTTTCTCGACGAAAGCCGTGCCGTCGGAGGTGACATCCTCGTCGTCTTCGTCTACGCCAGAAGCTTGAAGAATCGCCTCAATATCGCCGATGGCGTGGGAGGCCATCTGCAGCTTTTCCATGAGTCGGCCGACAATATATTCCTCGAAGGTCCCGCGCAGGATGATATTAAAAATACAGACGCTCGCGTGTTCCGACGCCAACCTTTGAATCCTGCCTATTCGCTGTTCGACAATCATGGGATTCCAGGGGAGGTCGAAATTCACCAACACATTGGCCGCCTGCAGGTTGACGCCCTCCGAGCCCGCTTCGGTGGAGACGATGACGTGGATTTCCGGTACCGTTTTCCTAAATTTGGCAATCGTCCGCTGATTCCGTTCGCCGGAATCTCCATTGATGAGCCCGCAGGTGATCCCGCGTTCTCCCAAAAAGGCTTCGATTGTGGTTTGCGTTTCGCGGCGTGTCGTAAACACGACGACGCGCCAGCGCTCGGGTTGTTCGGTCCTTAGCCGATCGACCAGTGTGGCCAGACCCTGCAATTTCGCCGTGACTCGGATTTGCCCGACGACTTGTTCGACGCTCTCCGCGAGTCCTTGGGGAATTGTCTTGTTCTTGGCCATCTGCTTTAGCTGCGCAAGCAGCGCGTGCGGGCTGCTAACGAGTGCCTGGAGAATGGAAATCTGGGAGAGGCGATTAAGGTTCTGGATCGGCCCGGCAATGAGTCGAATCAGTTCCAGTTCTTCACCGGACGGATTGACGCGATGGAGCTGCACGATGCGTTCTGGGAAGTGCAGGTTCGCGTCTGCGCGGCGAATCCGCGACATATAGCCATACACAACGGAGCGAAAGGCTTCCCGCATTTGCGGGTTGAGCCGACGCGCCTCCATGCGGCTGTCGGCGATGAACGTTCTGGCAAAGATGCCTTCGGTGCCAAAAGGGTTCTGATGGCCACGCGCAACGGCCAACAGGTCCACGAGCGAATAGATATCCCATAGGCGGTTGTGAATGGGCGTAGCAGTGAGCATGAGAACATACTTAAACATGCGGTTGGCCAGTGCCTCGCGGAACTGCTGCGCGACTTGCGGAGATTGGTTGGCCCCGTACAAGTTACGTAGTTTGTGAGCTTCGTCCAAAACCAACATTTCGAATCCGGCTTGGCCTAGGGCACTGACGTACATCCGAGCGGATTGATACGTGGTAATGACCGCGCCGCCACCTTCCGGAACCTTGGCGTTGAGTAAATCTTTCCCCGTGGCGGGGACTCTGGGGATACCAAACTTGCTCTCGAGCTCCTCTTGCCACTGCGGTATCAGCAGCTTCGGACAAACAACCAAGAATTTCGAAATCCTGTTTCGCGACATCAGCTCGCTTGCGACCAAACCGGCGCTGATGGTTTTTCCGAGCCCAACATCGTCAGCCAGCAGGGTCACGGGCAAGCGTCGGCAAAAAGTTATCAAGTTCTTGATTTGGTGATGATAAGGCTCGATGTGGTCGCGCCACTTATGCTCGGACTTCAAATCCTGCCGGTCTTTGATCAGAATCGGGTCGACCAGGTCCCATTCTTGGGCCGCCCGATAGAGTTGGTAGGCAGCGACATCCGGGGCGCGCCGGAGATTTTTGGTTTGGAGTTTTGGGGCAATAACGTCCATCGCGCATCAGCCTTCCGCTAAGGCCATCAATACCCGCCAAATGGCAACCATTCCGTAGGAGTCGAGAGCACAGTAGGCTCGCAGCTTCCCATAGAGGTCAGTCGATTCCTTCGCGCTCAGGTCTCCAGAGAGCAGTTCACTCCAAGCCATGGCCGCCGACCCGCCGTCGCTGATAGCTAGTGTCGAATAGGTCAATTCCGGGACGAGCACGGGCAAGATGCTCTTAATCGAAGTCTTCCCGAGGAGGTCTCGGTGGACAAAGTACTGCTTTGCGAAAATGTCCTTGAGATCGTACATCCGGTCATTGACTTCAGCCAGATAGGCCCGAGCCTGTGGCCAAAGACCCGGAAATTCCGCTGCTCACTGTTCAGCTTCGCGACATCGCGCAGGAAACGCCCGAGCACATGCGTGTCGCCGATGCCAAGTACCCCCGGCGAGGGCACGTCGACCGCGTAGTCGCGGAAATCGGGCATCCGCAGATCGCGGAGCAGAATGCCGCCGTTGGCATGGGGATTCGCCCCCATGCGTCGTTCGCCCTTGGGCGCAAGTTCGGCCAGTTCCGGTTTCGGGCGACCCTGCTCATCGAAGAGTTCCTCCGGCCGGTAACTCCTCAACCAAACTTCCAACAGCTTGAGGTGTTCGGGATGAGTGGCCGGGTCGGAGAGCGGCACTTGGTGCGCTCGGAAGGTGCCCTCGATTTGCAGACCATCGACCATCTTCGGCCCCGTCCAGCCCTTGGGTGAATTGAGGATGATCATCGGCCAGCGCGGACGTGCCAAGTTCCCATGAACGCGGGCGTCCTGCTGTATTTGTTTAATCTGCTCCACCGCCGTGTCGAGCGTCGCGGCCATGGCCTCATGCATCAGCGCGGGCTCATGACCCTCGACAAAGTAGGGAACTTTGCGTTCTTCAGCCGACACGCCAGCCGCGTTCGGCTGGAGTTGTTTGATCATCCCGAAGATGCCACGGCCGCCAGGGTGATTGATCTGGATCCCGCGCGCAACCGCACTGGTGACGTGTGGCACGTTTGGGTTGAGGGGATTCGGTCCCGGTCAACTCTATGCCTATCGCGTGGACGGCCCGTATCAACCCAAGGACGGCCATCGTTTCAATTTCAACAAGCTTCTCCTAGATCCCTTCGCCACGGCGATCTCGAGGTTGCCCACCTGGGAGTTCGGCCCGGCTCGGGGATACGATCCGTCTGTGCCCGACGGAGACTCGGTGTGTTCGATGGTCGATAATGCCGGCGCCATGCCGAAATGCGTATTCACGCAGGAGCATTTTCACTGGCATGAGGACCGTCCGCCCAGGCATCCCTGGTCGAAGACGGTCATTTATGAAACACATGTGCGTGGCTTCACTATCCATCCCAGCTCCGGTGTGGAGCATCCCGGCACGTACCGAGGACTAATGGAAAAGATCCCCTATTTCAAAGAACTGGGGGTGACGGCCGTGGAACTGATGCCCGTGCAGGAATTCAATGAACACCAGGTGACAGGCATCAATCCGCAAACAGGCCAGCCACTCGGGAATTACTGGGGCTACGATCCCGTGGCCTTCTCTGCGCCTAAAGCTTCCTACAGCAGTTCGGGAGGCGTGGGTCAGCAGAAGCTGGAATTCAAGGAAATGGTCCAGGCCTTCCATAGGGCGGGCATCGAGGTATTCCTGGACGTGGTCTTCAATCACACGGCCGAGGGAAACGAACAGGGGCCTACACTCTGTTTCCGCGGGATTGATAACACGATCTTCTACATGCTGGCGGACGATAAACGTTTTTACAAAAACTACACGGGCACCGGCAACACCATCAATGCCAACCATCCCGTGGTGCGGGATCACATCTTGACCGCGTTGCGCTACTGGGTGGTGGAGATGCATGTTGATGGATTTCGCTTTGACCTGGCTGCGGTGCTCGGTCGGGGCCGTTCCGGCAACGTGCTGCCCAATCCCCCGCTTCTCGAGCGGATCGCCGAGGACCCGATCTTGAGGGATGTGAAGATCATCGCCGAGGCGTGGGACGCCGCCGGTGCGTATGAGGTCGGAAGCTTCTCCGAACGCCGCTGGGCGGAGTGGAACGGCCGGTACCGGGATGATGTCCGGCGTTTCTGGCGCGGCGATGATGGGATGCTCGGTTTGTTTGCCAGCCGCATCTGCGGCAGTGCCGACATCTATACCAAGTCCGGCAAAGGCCCCGAGGGCAGCATCAATTTCGTCACCTGCCATGACGGCTTCACTCTGAACGACCTGGTGAGCTATCGCTACAAAGCACAATGAAGCCAACGGAGAAAACAACCATGACGGGACCGACGCCAACTTCAGCGAGAACTACGGCTCTGAAGGCGAGACGAAGGATGCCGGGATCGAGACCTTGAGGAAACGCCAGATCAAGAACTTTCTTCTGACCCTGCTAATCTCGCGCGGGGTGCCGATGCTGCTCGGCGGCGACGAATTTCGCCGCACGCAAGCGCGGCAACAACAATGCCTACTGCCAGGACAATGAAACCAGTTGGGTTGATTGGACCCATCTTGAACAGCATCAGGAGATCTATCGGTTTGCCCGTGGCATGATCGCCTTTCGCCGTGCCCATCCGGTTCTGAGTGAGGAACAATTCTACACGGACGCCGAGATCCATTGGTTTGGCCCGCGAGGAGGATTGCCTAACTGGACTGATCCGAAAGAAAAACAGTTTGCTTGTTTGATCCACGAAGATGAGTGGTGTGCAGTTTGTTTATTGTTCAATGCCAGTGCCGATGCGATTGATTTCGGTTTGCCTCCCGTACCGCCGGGTACTCGATGGCATCTAGCCGTGGACACCTCTCACGAAACATCGCAAGGTCCTTTTGCAGCGGGCGATGAACCGCTTTGGGAAGACCCACTCACTTACCACCTACCCCCGCGATCTAGCGCAATACTTCTTGCTCGACGAGCGGAGATCAAATGAAAAGACCGGTCCCGGTCACGACACTGTTTTTGGATATCGGCGGCGTCTTGCTCACTGACGGATGGGACCATCATGCCCGCAAGCGGGCGGCGAAGAAGTTCAAGTTGGAGTGGACAGAAGATGGAGGATCGGCATCAACCGAACTTTGACATCTACGAGGAGGGGAAGCTCACGCTGGAGGAATGTTTAGGCCGGGTAGTCTTCTACCACAAGCGACCTTTCAGTCTCGGCGCTTCATGTTCGCGCAATCAAAACCTTATTCCGAGATGATCGAGTTGGTTTCTCAGTTCAAGGTCCGCCATAGGCTGAAGATCGCCGTGGTTAGCAACGAAGCACGCGACCTGAATGTGTATCGGATTCAAAAGTTCAAGCTGGACGGGTTTGTGAATTCATTTATTTCCTCCTGTTTCGTCCACGTTCGCAAGCCCGACGCGGACATCTTTCGGCTTGCGCTGCACATCGCGCAGGCGCCGGCCCGGCAGGTAGTCTATATCGAAGACACCTGGATGTTCGTCCAGATCGTGGAAGGTTTGGGGATTCGAAGCATCGTTCACACGGATTAGAAGTCGACGTGCGCAAAACTGGCCTCGTTCGGATTGCAGAGTGACGAAAACATCCATGAAACCAGCTAACCCATGCATTCAGGCGTAACGCGGCGAATGAGGGCGTGATTTCGGCGGCGGCCAGCCGGGTTGCGGTTCGCGTCATTCGCACGGACGAAGAATTCATGATAGCCAAGAACGGTGTGCTGCGTTCTCGGCGTTGGCTGAAGAAGGAGAATTGAACCATGAAGGCAGAAACTCTTTCCCCAACTCTTTCTCCGGAACTGCTCTACAAGATGGATGCCTATTGGCGCGCCGCCAACTATCTGTCGGTCGGCCAGATTTATCTCTACGACAATCCGCTGCTGAAGCGGCCGCTGACGCTGGCGGATGTGAAGCACATGCTGCTGGGACACTGGGGCACGACCCCCGGGCAGAACTTCATTTACGTGCACTTGAACCGGGTCATCAAAAAATACGACCTCGACATGATTTACGTTTCCGGCCCCGGGCACGGCGGCCCGGCGGTCGTGGGCAATACGTATCTCGAAGGTACTTACAGCGAGATCTATCCCAACATCAGCCAGGATGAGGCCGGGCTTCGGAAGCTCTTTATTCAGTTTTCGTTTCCTGGAGGAATTCCCAGCCACGCATCGCCGGAGTGCCCGGGCTCAATCCACGAGGGCGGCGAGTTGGGCTATTCGCTCAGCCATTCATTCGGGGCGGTGTTCGACAATCCCAATCTCGTTGTGGCCTGCGTTGTTGGCGATGGCGAGGCGGAGACGGGTCCGCTGGCCACGGCGTGGCATTCCAACAAGTTTCTCGATCCGGCCACCGACGGCGCTGTGTTGCCTATCCTGCATCTCAACGGCTACAAGATTTCAAACCCGACCCTCCTCGCCCGTATCACCCGCGAGGAATTGGAACAGTTGCTCCGCGGCTATGGGTGGACGCCAAGAGCATAGGTCCCCAGTGGCAATGGCACACCAAGTCGAACATCAGTCCGTTCGGATACCTCTGCGAGATAATCATGCAGTGGGCGTTCGGACGTAGTCAGACCTGTTGCCGCGTCCGCCTTGTCCGTGGCCTGGCCTGACCCGGACAACTTCCGGCCCGTTGGCTTTCGCATTCTTTTCAGTCTTTTTGACTCTTTCATAGATTGTCTTCTGTTGTTCTTCTCCGGTTCGAAGTTGAAGTTGAGGTCTATCCGCTGGTGGGCGGCTCGCAGACACAGCCGCGCCGTAAACGGAGCCGCCCGACGCGCTGGCCCGTTCGCGAATGCGCTTCATCTCCTGCCGCACAGGAGCACTGCCCATGACACCGTCGGCGTAAAGCTCTACCAGCACCGCCTGAGGGTCGAGGTCACTGATATACGGCGCGAGTGATCCCGCACTACGACGGCGTCGCGGTGCCCCTGGAAGTCGGTCCGATTCTCTGGCAGCGGTGAAGTGTGCCCTTGTTCGCCGCGCGCTCACGGTAGGCGGTAGAAGCCGGGAGGTAGCGCTGCTCGGTGTATTCGCGCACCGTGCGGTGAGTTGCGTGTCAAACACTCGACGGGACGCGCTTGACTCGATCATTGAATCGCGATCGGCGCGCCGCAAGGGCGGAGCTGAGGGAGTCGGTGGCTGCACGGCGTCTAGCTGGTCTGTCGCAAAAGGTCAGGCATGGTGTGCTTTTGCCCACCGATCCGCAGGGTAATTCCGCTATGCAAGTCTTCCCGCGCAACTTCAATGTCTGTTCCGTCGTCGCTACGTCGACGAGCGTCTTTAACACTGAGTCCGGATTGAGGCTGATAGAATCGATTCCTTGCTCCACCAAGAACCGTGCGAACTCCGGGTAGTCGCTGGGCGCTTGTCCGCAGATACCGATCTTCTTCGAATTCCTCTTCGCTGCTTCGATTGCAAGGTGGATCATGCGCCGGACCGCCTCGTTCCGCTCGTCAAAAAGGGGAGCGAGCAGTGCCGAATCGCGATCCAGACCGAGCGTGAGCTGAGTCAGATCATTCGAGCCGATCGAGAAGCCGTCGAAGATCTGGAAGAATTCATCAGCGAGGATGACATTGCTCGGAATCTCGCACATCACATACACTTCCAGCCCGTTCTTGCCGCGTTCCAGGCCGTGCTTGGCCATCTCGGCCAAGACCGCGCGTCCCTCATCGATAGTCCGGCAGAAGGGAATCATTAGGATTACGTTCGTCAGACCCATTTCCTCGCGCACCATCTTCATAGCGCGGCATTCGAGCGCGAATCCCTCCCGGTAGCGATCGTGGTAGTAGCGTGACGCTCCCCGCCAGCCAATCATCGGATTGTCTTCCACGGGTTCGAATTGCTGCCCGCCGAGCAAGTGCGCGTACTCGTTGGTTTTGAAATCCGAAAGACGCACGATCACCGGCTTGGGATAAAAGGCGGCGGCAATCAAGGCCACGCCTTGCGCCAGCTTGTCCACGAAGTATTGAGGTTTGTCCTTGTAAGACGCGGTGAGGTCGGCCAACTGCGCCTTCACCTTCGGATCGGTCAATTCGTCGAAATGGACCAGCGCCATCGGGTGGGCCTGAATGTGATTGGCGATGATGAATTCCAGCCGCGCCAAGCCAACGCCGTCATTGGGAATGGCCGAGAGGCTGAACGCATCTTCGGGATTGCCGATGTTCATCAGAATTTGCGTGTGTGGCTTGGGAAGCTTATCCAGGGGCAGTTCGGACACCTCGAATGGGAGAACCCCTTCGTACACGTAGCCGACCTCTCCTTCGGCGCACGAGACGGTAATTTCCTGGCCGGTCTTGAGCACGCCCGTCGCATTCTCGCTTCCGACGATGGCCGGGATGCCGAGTTCGCGGGCGATGATCGCCGCGTGGCAGGTGCGCCCGCCCTGGTTTGTCACAATTGCGGCGGCTTTCTTCATGATGGGTTCCCAATCGGGGTCGGTCTTGTCCGTCACCAGGATTTCGCCGCTCTGGAACTCACCCATGCGATGCGCGTCAAGAATGAGGCGCGCCTTGCCCGCCCCGATCGCCTCGCCGACGCTGTGCCCGCTGACCAGCCGCTTCCCGGTCGATTTCAATCGATAGGTCTCGAAGAACCAGCTTTTTCTTTCGTGACTGAACGGTTTCCGGGCGAGCCTGAACGATGAACAACTGGCCCGTAATTCCATCCTTCGCCCATTCCATGTCCATGGGCGTGTACCTGCCGTTCACGCCCGAATAATGGTCCTCGATCACGCAAGCCCACCGCGCCAGTTCAAGGATTTCCTCATCGCTTAGCGCCAGTTTTTTCCTCTCGCTCGGCGGGACGGGAACGTTCTTCGTGGATTTCGAGCCACCGATGTCGTAGACGAGTTTGGTTTCCTTTGTGCCCACTGTCTTCGAAAGGATCGGGCGGAATCCCTGCTTCAGGGTCGGTTTGAACACCATGAATTCATCCGGATTCACCGCACCTTGGACGATGTTTTCGCCGAGGCCATAGGAGGCGTTGATGAGCACGGCATTCGTGAAGCCGGTCTCGGTGTCGATCGAGAACATCACCCCGGAGCAGGCGAGATCCGAACGCACCATCTTCTGCACGCCGATGGAAAGGGCGATGCGGAGATGATCGAAGCCGTGGGTCTGGCGATAATAAAAGGCGCGGTCGGTAAAAATCGAAGCGAAGCATTTCTTGCACGCCTCGAGAACAGCGTTTACGCCATGCACATTCAGATACGTTTCGTGCTGGCCGGCGAAGCTGGCATCAGGCAAATCTTCCGCCGTGGCGCTTGAGCGGATGGCAACGTCTGTGTTCGATCCGTATTGCTCGCACAGACGAGCATAAGCATCGCGAATGGCACGGTCCAAATCTTCGGGGAATGAGGCTTCCAGGATCAGAGCGCGAGCCTGGCTTCCCACCTGGCGCAGTTGATTAAGATCCTCGACGGAGAGGCCGGCGAACAGTTTGCGCAGTTTCACGTCCAGGCCGTTGAATTCGAGAAAGCGCCGGTATGCCTGCGCTGTCGTGGCAAATCCATTCGGGATGCGAATGCCTTTGGGTACGAGGTGCCGGATCATTTCGCCGAGCGAGGCATTCTTGCCCCCCACGATCGGGACATCGGCAATTCCAAACTCCTCGAACCAGAGCAAGGGAGCTTGTTCTCTGCTGCTTGAGGAATTGGGGACGATTTTCTTCGGCGCGGTCGTCATTGTCCTCTCCTTATCGGGAGCATTTCTTTCCCAACTCAGGCCTTGGTTCCATAGTCAGCACCACCATCTCACCTCTCGAAATCGCTGGTGAGGAAATACGGCGCCTCCTCAGTACTTCGACTGAATCCGAACGATTTCGACGGAACAGCTGGCGTGGCGAGCGACGGCCTCCGAAACACTTCCCAATAGAAAGTGTCCCAAGCCTCTACGGCCATGTGATCCGACGACGATCAAGTCGGCATGCCACTTTGAAGCCGCGTCGATGATCTTGGATTTAGGGTCACCCTGTTCGACTGTTGTGGTTACTTTCAGGCCCTTAGACCGCAACCCATCCGCAACTTTGGTAACCAAAGCCTCCGCTTCTTTCGTTTCAGCTTCCCATACAGCATCGAGAGCCCGATCATAACCACCCATCTCTCGAGCCACCAATAGAGATGGCGGTTCCACTACATGTAAGACTTGAATTTCTGTATCTTGCGCTCGCGCTTGCTCGGTTACGGCGTGTATCGCCGCTTCGGAGAATTTGGAACCATCAATCGCAAGCACAATTTTCATGTTCGTCCCTTCTCCACACCGGTCATCTTAAACGGCCCATCACCACCGCCTCTGTGATACAGATCACCCATTCATGCGTTTCGAAAGCTGATTCCGCCGCGCGGAGACGCTACAGGCTATTCGGTTCCGGGTTCCTTGTCCTCGTTGCGCACCGCGGATTCCGGTACCGGATAGACGATCTTGTCGCGCAAAGCCGGGATTTCGTTGGGATCGAAATCGGGAAATGGCAGTTCGTGGTGCTCGCGCCATTGCTTCACTTTTTGCTCCGTCTCCGCCGTCTTGCGAGGGTCAAGCCCAGGATCGCCGGTGAGATATACGGTGCGGGACGGAAGCGCGAATCCGGTACCGGCGGATTTCACGATTTCCAGGGTGCGCAGGAGCAGGTCTTCTCGAATGGCGAGATACTCGGTATCGTTGGTGGTGAGCAAGTAACAAGAAAGTTCGACGCGGAGCGCGTGATCCTCAAAACCCGAAAAGCGAATCCCCGCCGACTCCTGCTCGACTTTAGGGTGCTCGTAAAGCATGCGGCGGGTTTCGGCCAGGACGGCGCGCAATTGGTCTGGAGTGGTCTCGTAGCGCAGCCCCAGCTTGGCCTCAAACAGCATTTTGTCGCGGCGCGTCAAGTTCTCGACGCTCATGGTCGCGAGCATGCCGTTGGGGATGGAGAGTTCGGTGCGCTCGGCGGTGCGAATGCGAGTCGAGCGCAGACTGATATCCTCGACCACGCCGGACTTGTCTCCGAAGCGGCAGACGTCGCCGACGCGGATGACTTCGTCGCTTAACACCGCGATACCGCCGATGAGGTTCTCCAGACTCTTCTGCGCTCCTAGCGCGATGGCGATTCCGCCGATCCCGACGCCGGCTAAGGCAGTGGTCATGTTGAATCCAAGGGCGCGGAAGACCAGCAGCATTGCGAAAAGAATTACGAAGGCGTTTGCGATGCGCTGGCCCAGGAGCACTAGCGACCCGATCCCCGCGCGGCCCGCCGCGATCGCTCTCCTCTCGACCGTCTCCATCGCGCTCCGCAAGATCCGCGAACAGAGCCAAGAAAACGCGACGATAAAAACTATCCACGCGACGCGTCCATAGTAGGCGCGCAACAGCACGGGAATAACCAGGTACCCGACTCCTATCCGGTGCAATATGGTCGCGACCACCAACAAGAGCGGCGTAGACACGCCGCGCAGCGCGGGCTTTGGCGACTGCTTCTTAAGCCGTCCACGACCCACATCAAAAACAGAGCCAATCGAATGAGGAGCCACGCCACGCCCAGGGCCAGAGGAATCAGCAGAATCATGGCCAGCCACTGCCACGCGGGCATGCCGAGAATGAGGAATCGCACGAGCGAGGGCGGAAGATGGGTCTCGAGTTGGTGAATCTTTGTCTGGCTGTACAGTTCGGGGAGCTTCGACAGTGTGTCCGAGGAAATCAGCCAGATCTTATTGCCGTCGGCATCGGTTACGCGAACCAAGTCGAGCGGAACCTCGGTGTCACCGAGGCCGAGCATGCCGACCTGTTCGTGGCCGGGCGGGACGCCAATCTGCTCGGTGCCTCCTGGCTGGTCGGTAATGCGGTTGACGTTGCCGGTGAACCCGCGATTGATCACGACGAGCAACTGTTCGGCGAGCTGTTGCCCCTCGTTCCGGCGCTGCGCATTAGTCAGTTGCAGGTACTGGGCCGCGGTGTCGTATTTCCCGAGTTGGGCGGACTGGAGGAAGCCGAAAACGGCGCCGCGCGGCGTGCTTCGGCCGAGCGGGTCGGAGTTGCCGGAAGCCGCGCTCGTACCCGTGCTGGGCGTACCGCCCGTTCCCATGACTTGATTTAATATCTGTGAAGCCGAAGCTTGGCCGGAGGCGTTCCGCACAGCCGTCAGGCAGGCCAGCAACAAGAGGAACAACTGCAGGCCACGAGTCAGATGCTTGTTCACGGTTCCCCCATCTATTAGCCACTGCGAGCGCGCGTCTCGATCGCGAGCCAATCGTAACTCCGTAATGGTCAGCCATCCGCTCCCCTGATCAGAATGGATGCAGGCTCCGCCAAGCAGCGGCGAGGGGAGGGGGTGGGAGGCAACCTTGCATCTCGTCAGAGACCGAAACAGTGCGTCCTAGTGAGTCCGACGATACCCGGCCACCGAGCGGGCTGCGCCAACAACTCTCGCTCTTGTGGTGACTTCGTGTTTCAGTTGTTGCTCGTGCAGCCGCCCGAGACTTCCTTATGACTGCCCGAGCTAAGTTCGCGTTCCGCTTGAAGCCAATCCTGTACGTCGTCATCAGGCGCCCCGTTCCGAGAAACATAGATTTCGTATACCCGCTGGCGAATCTGTTCGGGCGCTAGCCGGTTTTGTGAAGTCTGTTTCGACGATTCCGTTGCGGTTGCGGTTTTGACACCCGTTGCTTGGCTCACTTTGCTCCTCCTATTCGAGTTGCTGCCCTCTACCATCGCTACTCCTTACGCGCCTACTTGCTGCAGAGTGTGAAGATATTTGACGATGTCGCCCGTCGAAAGCAATCCGACGAGGTTGTTCTCCAGCATGACAGGCATTTCATTGATTCCGTCTCGGGCCATCTCTTCCATTGCGGTCCACAACTCCGCACCGGGATCGATCCGATTTAGCTTCTCGATGGGTGTCATGGCTTGAGCTGCGGTGGTCCTCGTCCATGAGGGTCGAGGAATCTCCTTTATGTTGTGCAGGGTCAGCAATCCGACCACGCGGTCTCCGCGGTCCACGAGGAAGCACTGTCGACCGTGTGACAGAACCTCCTGATCGATTAGCTTTTGTAATGAAGTGTCTCCCGATACGTGGGTGCATGCGTTTCCCATCGCCTCCGATACCCTGTGGCCTCCTAATAAGCCTTGCACCATTTGCTGCTGGACCTGAGCTCCGGCTGCGCTTTCCAGGAACCAGCCTATGAAGGCGATCCACAATCCGTTGAAAACGTTCCCCCGCAACATTAGCCATACGCCCACAACAATAAAAAGGAAGCCAAAGAATCGGCCGGTGCCGCAGCGGTGGGCTATCAGCCAACACTCATGACAGAAATTGCGGAACTCGAAGAGCGCATTCTCTCGACTGAGCGCGATGCTGTAACGTCCGTGCAGGCAGTGTATGTACCTGCTGATGACATGACAGACCCGGCGGTGAGCGGCATTCTGAGCCATCTCGACACGACGGTAATTCTTTCACGCTCGCAAGCCGCAAAAGGAATTTATCCGGCGGTCGACGCTTTGCAATCCAAGAGCAAATTCATGGACCGTTACTTCCTGGGGGACCAGCACTACTCCGTCGCCCAGGCAGTCCGGGAACACATTGCGAGGTACCGAGAGCTTGAGGATATCATCACGATGCTTGGGATTGAGGAACTCGCCCCCGCAGACCGGCTGATCGTCGAAAGAGCAAGGAAGTTGCAGCGTTATCTCACACAACCTTTTCACGTCACCGAGGAAAGTACTGGGATCAAAGGCGTCTCCGTACCACTCGATGCAGCAGTGACAGATTGTGCGACCATCATTGCGGGCAAATTAGACCAGGTTTCCGAGGGCGAGTTTTATATGCGCGGCTCGGTAGCGGAGCTTTCCCGATGAAGACGTTTCGACTCCATCTCATGAGCGCGACCCGATCGGAATGGGTTCCGGACATAGTCCGATTTACAGGCCGCGACGCCTCTGGCAGTTTTGGCATTCTCGCAAACGCCTCGCGACGCATGACAGTCTTGGTTTTTGGTCTCGCGCATTTGCAAGATGCAATGGGCAAGGTCGAATACTTGGCTTTACCGGGAGGAGTTCTCTATTTTGTGAACAATGAGCTTCGCATTGCCACGACGAAGTTCGTGCGCAGTCCCGAGCTCGAAGAAATATCCGCGGCGCTGGAAAGTCAGCTCCGGCAAGAGGAAGAAGGGCTCCGCGACATTAAGCAAAGTCTCCACCGATTGGATGAGGAGATTATGAAGCGACTGTATGAACTGAAGCGGAAGCCTGGGATATGAAGGATGACATTGACAACGAGAGGCTCAAGGCAAGCGTGCACAGCCAAGTAGGCCGTATCCAAAAAGCCGAGAGAGCGCGGCGCACGCTTCTTGCCAATACGGTCTATCTGGGAACGCTGGGGCTGATTTTCGTGCTTCCGGTAATCGCAGGAGCCTATCTCGGCAACTGGCTTGATAACCGAATCAAAGGCTATTCCTTCAGTTGGACGGTCACCATGATTGTGCTCGGTGTCTTTGTAGGCGCAATGGATGTCTATTTGTTCGTGCGAGAAGGATGAGATGAGCTCAGCAAATCTCCTTGGCGTGCTGCCGTACACTGGTGAGATCAGGATCTCGGGCAGCGTGATCACATCTTGGGTCCTCATGCTATTTCTCGCGGTCGTCTCCTGGCTTTCCGCGCGCATGCTTCGCGAAAATCCCGGCAACTACCAGATTGTTCTGGAAGGGATTGTCTCAACGATGGAAGATGCCATCGAATCCGTACTGCCAGGGAAGTGCGGTCTCGTTTTTCCATTTATTGCGACACTGTGGATCTTCATCCTCCTGGCGAACTTGGCAGGCATCGTCCCTGGTCTCCATTCTCCGACGTCGGACCTCTCGGTCACGTCAAGCTTGGCAGTTCTTGTATTCCTCTCGGTTCATTGGTTTGGCATCAGGGCGGAGGGATTGAAAGCTTATCTGAAGCACTATGTGACCCCAAGCCCGATTCTGCTTCCCTTCCACCTGATTAGTGAAGTCTCCCGGACGCTGGCTCTGGCCGTGCGGCTGTTCGGAAACGTCATGAGTCTTGAGATCGGCTACGCGCTAATTCTGTCTGGTCGCAGGTTTCTTAGTTCCAGTTCCGTTGCTAATGCTTCATGTGGTCGAGGCGGTCATTCAAGCATATCTGTTCGGCATGCTTGCTTTGATTTACATCGCAGGAGGCATTCAAGCCCAAGAACTCCGGCGAGAAAAGGAAAGAGGTGCAATTTGAAAGATATAAATTCGTTCGTAACGATTTCCACCATTGTCGCAGCTTTAGGGATCGTGCTGGGGACCATGCTGCCGGCCCTCGCCATGGGGAGGGCAATCAGCAAAGCCCTCGAAGCCCTAGCACATCAACCCGAAGCGGAAAGTTCGATCACGCGTGCGCTGTTTGTGGGTCTCGCGATGATCGAGTCGCTTTCAATCTACTGCTTGGTCATCGTCTTAATCATTCTCTTCCGCAATCCGTTGATTCAGTACCTGGTCAAGCCGTAAGGCGGAGCACAAGTGGAACTGAGCTGGACCACCTTTATTCTCGAAATCATTAATTTCCTGGTGCTCGTGTGGGTGCTGAAGCGCCTGTTCTACGCTCCTGTCAAGCGGGCGATCGCCGAGCGTCGAGCAGCCGTCGAAAAGACGCTTCAGGATGCTGAATCCTCTAAACGTGAAGCTCATGACCTGCAGTCCAGGTACGAAGGCCGCCTTCGAGAATGGGAAGTAGAAAAGGAGCACCAGAAAGAAGAGTTCCGAAAGGAACTCAGCGAGGAGCGAACCAAGCAACTGAAGCTGACGGAAAACTTGGTCGCAGAGGAGCGTGAAAAGGCGGAGGCGCAGCAGGAGAAGAAAGATGCCGAGCGTCGAATGAGCGAGGAGAGAGAGGCAATGAAACAGGCGCTCGAGTTCACATCGCGCGTCTTAAAGGACGTGGCTTGCCCAGAACTCGAAGGGAAGATCGTAGATTTGGTCACAAAGCAGCTCTGTTCGACCGAACGAGAGAGTCTCCCGTCCCCTGCAGCACAATCATGGGATCGCGGCGCGAGCAGTGAGAGTGCGATCTGCCTATTCCCTGACGGAGCCGCAACGCGACACGCTGACTACGGTTCTCAAGAGCAAGCTCGGTACGGAAGCGCCAATCGAGTTTGCGATAGACCGCAACCTGCTGGCCGGTCTGGAAATTATGGTCGGGTCCTATGTGTTGCGCGCAAATCTTCGAGATGAGCTCGAATACTTTTCGGCGATGAGAGACCATGAATAGCGGAGAGAGCAAGGCTTTTGCTTCCGCGCTTGCGAGGCAAAGGGACTGGCTGCAGGACTACCGGTTCCAACCTCGTATTGTCGAGCGGGGAAAAGTCCTCTCGGTTGGGGATGGGATTGTCTGGATCGAGGGATTGCCCTGGGCTTCGATCGATGAGGTGCTTCTCCTGGAAGATGGCAGCCGGGCTATGGTCTTTCATCTCACCGAGAAGCTTGTCGGGGCAATTCTTCTGGAACAAACAAGAGAACTGACTGCCGGAACCGTAGCGCATCACTCAGGTGTCCGCCTGAGTATTCCGTGCGGGGATGCGCTCCTAGGAAGGGTCGTGGATCCTCTTGGCAAAGCTTTGGATGGAGAGGCTCAACCACGATTCGAAATCCAGGGCGACATGGACGTCGCATCTCCGCCAATTGTAGCTCGCGATTTCGTGAATCGCCCTCTTCTGACCGGAAACAAGATCATCGACACGTTGATTCCAATCGGAAAAGGACAGCGGCAACTGTTGATCGGTGACAACGGATTGGGAAAAAGTTCGCTGGCCATCGATATCGTGGTCAACCAACGCGATAAAGATGTCCTTTGCGTCTACGTCCTTGTCGGTCAGAAGCGTTCGAGTGTCCTCAATACCATTCAAATGCTGAAGGGAAGCAGAGCGCTGGAGCACACGGTGCTGGTCGTTGCCGAAGCTACGGCGCTTCCGGGCCTGCAGTACCTGGCTCCTTTTGCAGGATGCGCGGTTGCCGAGTACTGGATGAAAAAGGGCCGCGACACGCTCGTCGTCTACGATGACCTGACAGCTCACGCGAAGAGCTACCGCGAACTTTCACTTCTGTTGCGGCGTCCGCCTGGCCGTGAAGCATATCCCGCCAGATATTTTCTTCCTCCACTCACGGCTGCTGGAGCGATCGACTTGTCTTGCGCCCAAACATGGCGGCGGCAGCATGACTGCGCTTCCCATCATTGAAACAAAAGAAGGCGAAATCGCATCGTATATTCCCACAAACCTAATATCCATTACCGATGGCCAGGTTTATTTCGATACCTCGCTTTTCTCCTCTGGATTTCTCCCTGCCATCGACGTGACGAGGTCGGTTTCGCGGGTGGGCGGCAAAGCTCAACCCCCAGAAATCAAAGAAGAAGCGGGAAGAATGAAGCTCGATTACCTCCAGTTCTTGGAATTAGAGGTCTTCACGCGCTTTGGAGCCAAGCTGGAGCGATCGATGCAGAAGAAGATAGAACATGGCCGGATTCTAAGAGAGATCCTGAAACAAGATCGTTTGGCCCCTGTTCCGATTGAATGGCAGATGGCGTGGCTAGTGGCTTTCAATGACGGGCTTCTTGATGAATTCAAGCCTGAAACAATCCGTCCGGCGCTTGCAAGCTTGTTCAAATGGATGTCAACTTCTGGACTGACTTTAGCGACAGCTCGTGATCAGTGGCGGACAGCACTGGAAGGCATGGAAAAGACAGGTGGCCTTTCATGAGCAAGCTCTCTGATCTCCAATCTCGGATGCGGGCGCTCCGGGATATCGAGGGCATCCTGAACGCCATGAAAAATCTTTCGCTTGTGGAAATGACGAAGATCTCCCGCTTCTACGTCACTCAACAGGAGCTGCTTCGATCGGTTGAGGCAGCCCTCTGCGGATTTTCAGCAGTTCTACGGAGCGCCAGCCGAGATCAGAGGCACGGATAACGCCTCGCTTTATGTTCTCATCGGTTCCGAGAGGGGATTTTGTGGCGGATTCAACGAGGCGATTCAGAAAACAGCTCGAAAGTCGACGCCAGCGCCGGCACTACTCCTAAGCTGATCCTAGTTGGCCGAAAACTGGCGCTGAAGTTTCTCGCAAGACAAACGGGTTGTTGCATCTCTCGATGGGCCCAGCGCCGCCGAAGAAATTCCGCCGGTAATCTCCCAGCTTGCGAAGACTCTTACCCAATTCTCCTCATCCGATTGGAAGATCATCCACAACGCATACAACGAGCCAGGGACAAGTGTAGAAATCTCATCTCCATTTGAGTTCTCGAGGAGGGAGAGCAGCCAAGAAACTCCAGTTCCCGCCTCTTCTGAACCTGGCCCCGTCGGATCTTCGTCCGCAGCTCTTCGAGCAATACCTGTTTGCGTTTTTCTACGGAATCTTCTATCTAGTCATTTATGGCTGAGAATCATGAGCGGCTTCGCCATATGGATGGCGCTCTCAATAAACTTCGAGAAGACGAACAGCGGCTGCGGCGACTGTCCAATTCGCTGCGTCAGGAAACTATCACTGAGGAACTGGAAGTAATCATGCTCAGCGTTGATGATTCGACCTCGGGGAGTCTCCAAAAATGAATGCTTGGAAACCCTATCGTAGATACATCCTAATGACGCTGGTCTTGGGGTGATCTTCGTGTCGCGTTTAATCCCGCCCCTTTTGGATTACGTCTGGGGCGAGCGTGTGACGCGTGATCTGGACCGCCTGATGTCAAAGCCATATTTCCATCTCGGACAATTCCCCATCACGCCGGTATTCTTGGTCAAGGCCATTGCCTATCTGTTGCTGCTGGTCTTTCTCAGCCGATTCGTTCGGCGCATCATGCAGCACCGGTCTTGCCACGCACGTCCATGGAATTGGGCCAGCAGTACGCACTAGCGCGTGTCGTCGGTTACGCGATCTTCCTCGTAGGGTTCATGGTTGGCCTCCAATCCGCTGGCGTAAATCTGAATAGTCTGTTGGTTTTGGGTGGGACACTTGGCATCGGTCTGGGGTTCGGCTTACAGAACATCGCAAACAATTTTGTTTCTGGACTGGTTCTATTGGCCGAGCAGCCAATCAGGGTGGGCGATCGTGTCGAGGTAGACGGCACTAGCGGGGATGTTGTGCGCATTGGCGCCGCAGCACGTGGGTGCGCACGAACGACAATGTGGTGATCATCGTGCCCAATTCTGAATTCGTTTCCAACCGCGTCACGAACTGGACATTGAACAATGAGCAAGCGCGCTTTGCAGTGCCGATTGGGGTCAGCTACAGCAGCGATCCTGAAATAATACGCAAGGTTCTGCTGGATGTCGCTCATCAGCATGCGGATGTACTACGTCGGCGGCCGACGTGCTCTTTACTGGAATTGGCGACAATGCCCTAAGATTTGAGCTGCGAGTGTGGAGCACCAAGCAAGTACATACGCCGAGCATGCTCCGAAGCGATCTTTACTTCGGAATCTTGCAGGCGTTTCGGGAGCATGGGATCGAACTTGCTCCCGCCGCCTGATTTAGGTGCGACATCCGCTGGATTTCCGGTGGGTTCTAAATCATGGATAAGGAGGAAAATCATGCGACTCTCCGTCCAGGGAGTAGCTGTTGCATCAAGCCTACTTTGGGGTGGTGCTCTTCTCTGCGTGGGGCTGACGAATCTGGCTTTGCCGTCCTATGGCATGGGTTTTCTGCAAGTGGTGAGTTCTGCGTATCCGTTCTTTCATGCCTCACGCACCCTTAGCGATGTTGTGATCGGCACACTCGATGGACTGGCTGATGGGGCGATTGCCGGTCTTTTATTCGCCTGGTTGTATAACTTCTTTGGCGGCAGCCGTGCCACGACCTAGCCCCTGAAAAACTGAAGCGTCCTTATACAAACTGTTTGAAAAGGCTCGCGTATGCGCCACAGAGGATTTTTACTTAGAACCAGTCGCTGCGATATGCCAGCCACCAAGTTAGTAAGCCAATCGGAATCGTTGCGACAAGTGCCCACCACAGTGGCAGGATTAAATCCGCCACCGCGCCCAGGGCCATGAAAACCGTCCAGAAGAGTTTCCGTTTCATCCAGGACTTTAGAGTCTGTGTGAGAACTCCAGTTGACGCGTCTCTTATACTGCACGAGGGAGGAGACGCGATGGCGAAATTTTTGGATTACAACCCGGACCAGGCCTATTTGCTGCCGCCGAGCGTGCGGGATGTGTTGGGTTCGGGCCATCTGTGCTTTTTTGTGCGACGAGTGGTGGCCAAACTCAACTTGGACGCCTTCCGAAACGAGTACGGAGAAGAAGGCGGACCGGCCTACGCGCCGGAGATGTTGGTTTCGGTTTGGCTGTACGCTTACGCGCTGGGGTTGACCAGTTCGCGCCGGTTGGAACAGCGCCTTCGCGAGGATTTGGCGTTCCGTTATTTGGCCGGCGGGGCGGCGCCGGATTACTGGACGCTGAACGCGTTTCGGCGGCGCCACGCCAAGGGGCTGAACGATTTGTTCACGCGCGTGGTGGAGCTGGCGCGGGCCAGCGGACTGGGTAAGTTGGGACACGTGGCGATCGATTCGACACGCATTGCGGCGAACGCTTCGCGGAATCGCATCGACACCGAGCAGGCGCTGCGGAACGCGCGGGCGCGCATTCGGCGGGAGATTCGCCGCTGGCAGAAGCAGTGCGATGCGGACGATCCGAACGAAGGCGCCGGCAGCGAAGTGGGCAGCGAAGCGCTCCGGCGACTGGAACAGCAACTGGAACGGATTCCAGAGCGTCTGGAGCGGCTGCACAAATCGGGCCTGAAGAGGGTTTCGCGGACCGATCCGGACAGCCGTTTTCTGCGGGAGCGGGGCGGGTTCACGCTGGGCTATACGGCGACGCTGGCAGTCAGCGAGGATCATCTGATCGTGGCGCAACAGGTGACGCAGGACACCAACGATAACCAGACGCTGGTGGCGATGGTGGATCGGGTGGAACAGCAGTGTCGGCAGAGGCTGCGGCAAGTCAGTGGCGACAGTGGATTCTTCTCGTTGGAGAATTTGAAGGTTCTGGAGGAGCGGGAGATCGATGCCTACGTGCCGGACTCGAACCTGGCGCGCTGGTTGAATCGAGGCGGACGGCTGCGGCAGCGGGCCAGTGATCCGGCGCACCGGAGAATGCGGCGGAAATTGCGTGCTGCGGCCGGCCGAAGAATCTATCAGCGGCGCAAGGCCATCGTGGAACCGGTGTTCGGAGTGTTGAAACAACAACGAGGGCTGCGGCAATTCGCTCGTCGCGGGCTGCCGCACGTGGCGGTCGAGTGGGCTCTGGCGGCCACTGCCTTCAACTTGACGAGGATCTGGCGGGCCAGCTAGCCGCCCGTCCACCGTCGATTCAGAAAAAAGAAACGCAGAGCAGATATCTCATGACTCAATTCGTAATCTAAATCTCGGGGTGCAGAGTCTTCACACAGACTCTTTAGCCCCCCAATCATCTTTTCTATCAAATGGACGTACGAAGACGTTGCTGTAGCCACACCACTATGGCTTCCGAGAAGCGCGTTTCTCGGGGCTGTTTATCCCTCTGCGAAGGCTTTACGATTTTTTGGGCGCGGGCATGACAATTTTTGACACGGTAATCGTGTCGCCTTTCATCTCCCCGGTAAGCCTCACAGTGTGACCCGCATGTGTCTGCAAGGCCGCCAGGTCCTGGTTCGCGATGTTGTAGACTTTTCCGCCTGTGACGAATACGTATTTGGCTCCAGCCTTGGTGCAAGCCAGTGTACAGTCTCGATCAGTCATTTTGCTGGCACCGCCGTGAGCGGCAATCATCTTCGCGTGGCTGGCACCGCACATACTGTCGCTAATCTTGCCGGTCCACGTCATATCAGCGGCCGAAGCGAAAGAGGTAAGACCTAAGAGCAGGCCGATACAGCACAAACTTCCAAAAACGCTCTTCATAACTTGCTCTCCTTGCGCTGGGATTCCCATTTTGGTATTCCCGGTCTCGAACGGGCTAGGTCGTCGTCTATTGGAAGACCTCGTGAGACGATATACCCTGTTGGGCCAATGTACACCCAAAACTGTATTCAGCCATACTTGATTTTACGAAGGCGAGTCGGTTTGCTGGGGATGTGCAGACCCTGATTGACGCTGTATTTTCGGCAGAGATGAGGAAGCCGTCTGTCACCGGCATCGTTCATCCCGAACGCCGAGAAGCAACGATCACTTCGGAGGTGACGCCGAAGGACACGACCTTACGGCGATAGTAAATTGACCACTGATTGGGCATGAGCAACGTGCTCAAATCGCTAGGACGACAGCCACCCACCCACTCAGGTTTGTGTCTCCACACAACATTCCAAAGCGCGGTCACGATTTTGGACAAGCCCGACGTGCCGCATCCCAGACTGACCAGACACAGTTTGCCATTCGGGGATAAGACGCGGTGAGCTTCCGCGAGAACGGCGGCTGCGTATTCCGGCGAGAGCAGGTCGAATACATAGTTCGAGACAAAATGGTCGAACGCACCATCGGCTTCATGCAAGGCGGGCGAGCCATCGCTGAGTTTGATCGTTGCCCGGCCTGCCCACCCCTTCAATTGTGCGGTCGCGAGCAGGATCATCTTCGGACTCACGTCGATGCCGACATACTGACAGTCCGTGGGCACAATCTTCGCGAGCTTGGCGGCGAAGGCACCAGTGCCGCAGCCGAATTCCAATATCGATTTCGCAGAAGCGAATTCCCCCGCCTGGAGCAGTTCCCGGATCGCGGGTGACTCGTAAACGGCTTGCCAGTCCTGAAATCGGCCAATCCGGTCGTACAGGCGACGGGCTTCTTGAGGCGTGAGGAAATGTCCAGCGGATTGAGAGCGGGGCACGTAATGAGTCTAATCTACGGGGAGGCCCTGCACCGAGTCGAATACTGGTCGGTCATAAACGATCTTGCCGCCGTTGCGCTGGCTGATTCGCGGTATCAGATGGGTGCGCAGAGAACAATTCTTTAATAACCAAGGCTAGTCGATCTCCGCTTTCCGACTTCGTCACAAATGCATCCGCATCGGCTGTTTTCATTATCGAAGTCATCGCTGAGGCATCGTGCATCGTAAGGAATACGATTTTGGTGGAGGGTGACACGTGTCGAATCGCTTTTGCCGCCTGATATCCATTCATGACGGGCATACTCACATCCAAAACCACAACGTCAGGCTCCAGTACCTTCACTTTTTCGACGGCGATTTTGCCGTTCTCGGCCTCGCCGCAGACTTGCCAGTTCTCGCTGGCAAGGATCTGACGCACGCCTCGGCGGACGATTTCGTGATCGTCAACAATCAATATTCGCAAAATGAGACCGCTCAATCCGGGGACCGTTGAGAATACAAGGTATTGCTGGCAACGGAATCAAGGGTTTCCTGTATTTTGCACCCTCGCCTACCTTTTGTGCCGTGGAATCCAATAGACGTGTTGAGGAGTCCCGCTGACTCTGGAGCTTATCTCCACGTTTTGGTCTTTGAGTGTCCGCGATGCCGTGGCCCTGTTTCGGCAGCTTCATTAAACACGGAAGTTAATTTGGAATCGGCAGATGCAAGGCAGTTTAACTTGAGGTGCGACTGCGGTTGGAGCGGAAGCTTGTCCGCAATCCGGGCACGGAAGCATTTTGTTGACGACTGGAAGTCTGAAACATCTGACGTTCCCAAGATTTAGCGCGCAAATTGAGAGCCAATCCACCGTGATCAGCAGACAGACGCGAAGCCTGCGCCGATGGCATCGGATTCCTAAGGTCTCGACCACCTCCTGTAGGCACGCTCAACGACGAAATCAGGGATACGGAGGGTCAAACACCGCCGCCTTTCATAACGTGGCTTTCCGAATGCTGGCGAGTTCGGCAACCGTATAATGCGGCACGACGAATTTCGGAGTTGAAGATACCTGCTCGTCTAGCCGCAAATCAGCCTTGGCGATACGTTGCACAGTCTTACCTCCGGTAGAGAGTGACTTTCCCATCGGCAACGTTGGCGACGTACCGACCCTCGCTGAGAAACTGCATGACCTTTTTGCCAGAACGTGCCAACTGCGCCCATTGTGAATTCGTGCGTGGGTTTTGCTCAAGACCACAAATCTCGTTTCCCTCGAAAGCGAAATCAACCTGCCGCAGCCCGCGCCTGGAACTGCGCCGAACGGGGTAATGCTTTTTGCTCAGTTTGACGGTTCTGGCTTTCTCGATCAGGGCTTGCCGCCAGACTTCGATGAGCGTTTCTTCGAATGACGGATTCATGGGAGGCGCATCCTGTTGCCCTGGAATGGTAGTATGCCCGGCAATGCTCAGCAGCGATTTCGAATTCTGTCACTGGAGGAAGGAGGAATGAATTGTCGCAAACGAGACGCCAATTTCTGAAAGCAACGAGCGTAATGACGGGGGCGCTCCTACTGAGACTCTCACGCATATGGGTGACGCTGATCACAGTCTAGAAACTCTCGCGCAGCGACTATTTGCTAGGTCGAATATGAGTCAGGCAATCAAGACGACTCGCTTGACACCGGCCCAATTGGAGGAATTGCGCCACTTCACCACGTGTGTGACCGCCAGTGCAATCGAAACATTTGGCCTTCGTCCGTTCAATACGGGTTTCGCCGACGCCAGCATTCGCTGTCAATTCACAGAGCTTCCGCAGGTATTGGGTTATGCGGCCACGGCGCGCGTTCGGAGCGCCAACCCGCCATGGAGCAAACACGGCTATTTTTATTATGACCGCACGGACTGGTGAAGCAGATTCTGACGATTCCAGCTCCCCGAATCATCGTCCTCGAAGATCTCGATGAACCGGCGGGATTAGGGGCCTTCGTGGGCGCTGTTCACTCCCACATTCTGCAAGGTCTGGGATGCGTTGCAGTGGTGACCAACGGAAGCGTGCGTGATATCACCGAGATCGACGCAACCGGTTTTCAGCTATTTGCCCCTAACGTGGCAGTGTCGCATGCTTATTCCCATGTGTTCGACTTCGGGAGTACCGTACACGTAGGTGGATTGAAGGTCACGCCGGGCGCTCTCGTCCAAGGCGATCTTCATGGAGTGCAAACGATACCTCTGGAAATCGCGGATAGAGTCCCTGCTGTAGCTCGCGAGATTCTGACACGAAGAAAGCACCTGATTGATCTGTGCCGTTCTAACGATTTTTCTGTGGAGAAACTTCAGCAGCTTGTAAAGCAAGAAGAGGAATCAAAGGTATCCAGCTGACGCCGAAGAACTTTGAAAAAAATAGAGAACTGCTACTGGAAATATTGCACGCAGCAGTGGCTTCCGATCAGGTAGGCGCTCCGCAAAGTGAGAAGAGAGTTCGTTGACATGATCGCGCAAGCGGCGAAGAAGGCAGGCAAGGATGGCGTCATCACCCTCGCCGCACGCACCGGAGGAACAATATGAAAAGCAGACGGAATCGAGAATTTGGCGTCGGTGCGCATGTTATCGTCAACCAAATGGCACCTGGCGGATACGTCGGACGGCTTGGACGAGTTCAGGAGATTGTGCTGGCTTCTCGATACGGCATCAGATTAGATAATCAGCAAACAACGGTCTACCTGGACGCCGAGTGCCTTGACGCGGCTCCATAGACGCGAATCACCAGCTAGCACCTACAGGTTCTCGCCCCGCCGTCCGAGCGTTTCTGCGCTCCGTGAGGGGCACGCCAGAACTTAGTATCTTCTGAATCACCTTTTCAACGACAGTTTGAACCTCGATGTGAGGAGGCCTCTATAATTCGGGCGGAGGCTGAATGGAAGTCCCGGCCGGGAGTTGGCTGTCAAATCTACCTAGCCTCGAACCGTGAGGACAGGGCAAGTTGCACCGGCAATAACCCGGTGCGCAGTGGGCCGTAAAAGATGCGTTGCCGCGCCCACAGAATGCGGGCGGATCCCCAAAACGATGATGTCGGCCTTGTACCAACCCGCCATGTCCAAAATCTTCTCCGCGGGATCGCCGGTCTCTACGATGCAATTAGGCTGGCTCCCTAGCTCCTTCTCCGGCGGAACAAGTTGCTCCACACGCCGCAGAGTCGAGACAACTTCCCCCGCCTTGGGTTTCGGTATAACGTTCAAAATGGTCAGCCGTGCCTTGTTTTCTTGTGCCAGGGAAATGGCATATTGCAGGGCACCCTCGGACGACGGTGTCAGGTCGGTTGCATACAACACTTCTGCCCTAATTTTCAGGGCCCACTTTGGTTCAAACATCAGCCGCGGGCCGACAGTCAGAACCGGGCAGGGCGCTTCGCGGACAATCGTTTCGGCTACCGACCCAATAAGGACACGGCCCAGGCCGGAGCGCCCATGGGTGCCCACCACAATCAAGTCAATATTCTTCGTCCCGACCAGGCCCAATAGCGTCGTCGGCGTGTCTCCGCTTTCCTTCAGCGCGGTCGGGCCGCCGGGAACGACCAAGAACTCGTGAGGAACTCCCTTCAGCAGCTCTCTCAATCGATCGGACTCCTGTTCCTGCAACTTGTCCCATTCCCCAGTTTTAACGTGCACTGCGCAAATCTTTGCTCCGTAGAGCCGGGCAATCTCCAGCACATAAACTATGGCGGGTGCTGATGCTTGGGACAGATCGGTTGCAAACAACACATTCTGAATCGAAACTGACGCCTTTCCCTTCGCCGCCTCTTGCATTTTGGACACCTCCCCTCGACGGCTTATACATCAAACTCCGCGGTGCACCAACTCTTCTGTCTCTCGGAGTTCACGAAGTTGGTCGCTGATAAGCATCGGGTCGCCGCAGACTATTCCACTGCTCCCTTGAAAATCAACACTCGGGCGCGGCCGAGAGGTACCGGCCTTTACGTGGTTGTCTGCTTAGCGGGCATCTAGTCCCCTCGTCGTCGCGAGATCACCGCTGTGTGACGAAGGTCACATCCAAATTCGTGGGGAAAAGAAAAAATGCGCGATGTCAAAGGCTCATACGACTACCTTACAGAGGAGACTAATATGAAACGCCCATCGATTTCTTGGTTCTCTGCTTGGCCACCGTCGCTACGGTCCTGACCAGTTGTGGGACGGCACAACCACCTACACCTGCTCCGGCGGACACTCGTGCGCAAGATGAGACGGCCATTCGAGCAACGGCTGCAGACTGGGGCAAGGCCATTGAAGATAAGAATCTCGACCAAACTCTTTCCTATTACGCCGATGACGCCTGGGTGTACCCGCAGAACGCGCCCATCGCAAAGACGGCCGACCAGCGTCGTAGCGTCTGGACCGCCTTCTTTGCCACGCCCGGTGCTTCCGACATGGAGGGGAACATCGAGCGCGTCGAAGTGGCTCGTTCTGGCGATCTCGCGGTGGAATACGACACCTTTGCCATGACCATGAACGATAAGAAAGGCAAGCCGATCACGGAGACCGAAAAGTCCGTCGTCACCTGGAAGAAGCAGGCGGATGGGAAGTGGAAAGTCATCGCCGATATCTGGAACACGAACAAGTAAGCGCGATCTGGAAGTGATTGCCTTTCATACCTTGGTTATAAGAGGCACTCGGAAGGAAGGAGCATTTGTTACCGCCGCGCCTACTGGGCTCTGCTGAGACCAGACCGCTTGACGGTGCGAGAGTGTCGGAGTACGTTGCGTTTCATGCCTTATTACGGATGGTGATTTGGGGCCGAACCGCCCAAGCGATGACGTCAAAAGAAGGAGAAGTCAATGAAAGTGAAAGATGCGATGACGGGGACAGCTTACTACTGCCAGCTGATACGAATCTCGGATCAGCGACGGAACTCATGTGGGTCGGGAACTGCGGATTCCTTCCTGTCATGGGACCAAACGGCAAGATCGCCGGGGTGATCACCGATCGGGACGTTTGCATGGCTCTGGGGACACGCAATCGTCTTCCTGGGGACATTACGGTTGGTGACGTGATGTCGGGCAGGCTGTTCGCGTGTTCGCCTGATGATGATGTTCATATCGCGCTCCAGTTGATGCAAGAGGGAGGGGTGCGGCGGCTGCCCGTGATTGGAGGAAACGGTACGCTCGTAGGCGTGATCTCTATAGACGACCTTGTTCTAAGAGCGGAAACTCCGGGGATCGGCAAGCGACCAGAACTTTCTATCGAGGAAGTCGTGAAAACTTACCGAGCCATCGATCAGCGCCGAGTGCCTCAAGTCGTGCTGGCCAGGGGAGCCGCTTGAGCTAGGCACCAGGACTTCATTGCTTCTCCGTCAATAAGCGAGCTAGGTTCTCAGCCTTCGAATGGGCTAGCTCGTACGAGGGAAATCCAGAGTGGATTTCGCCGAATGCGTAGTCAAAACTCGCCCGCCCTCCAGTTGCGGCGCTCACGAAAAGTTGAATCGCTCAAACAGTTTTAAGCTCGAAGTGGGCGTTTGTGCGCCCGAGCCGACGTAGCGGTCGAATTGGCAGAGCTTCTCAATAGGCCAGAAACACTAGAATAGTTGGCGGAGTCGCAATCTGAATTAATATGACGGCGGGTGGGTATGCCCAGCGGAGCGTGCAAATGCAACCGAGAATGCGAAGGACTTTCGCGATTTTCGCACCCAGCGTCTCGCTGCGCCGGAGGGTAGCGTTCAGCCTGGCCATTGTGAGACTGATCCTCGCACCGGTCATTTTGGTGGGAATCTACTATCTGTTTGAGATGGGTTGGATCGTCGATCGCATCGTGAGCGTGGACGCACCTGCGGCAACGCTCGCGCAGCAGGCTTCCATCCAGATGCTCGAAGCGCGCCGAGCCGAGCGCAACTTCTTCCTCCTGCACGACGCCGCAGACGCAAAAGAAAACCACGATTCGCTCACGGCCGTGACCGGCATCCTGACCCAAATTCGCAGCCTACAGCCAGAAGAGCAGACCACCATTCAGAATGCGCTGAACGCGGCCAACTTGTACCAGGAGCGATTTGCCGCCGCCGTTTCGTACCTTTCGCAGCCGGGTGAGGCCCCCGGCGACCGCATCGAAGCCGTCGTGCGGAATTACGAAAAGGATTTGAATGATCTGGTGCGGCGGAATAGCCGCAAGAGCAGGGCCAAGCTCATCGATGAGCTTCGTGCCCAAGTGGATTCGTTCGATACTCAGATCACGTCCACCCTTCAGGCTAGTGACCCGAACTTGCGGCAAGTTTCCGGCGATCTGGATACATCGAGCCATGAGGTCTTCAGCCTGACGGCTACCCTCGAAACGGGAAACTGGCAGCGCGTTCAGGACGACCACCAGAGCGCACAAAAGCTTCTGCATCGCGCCGAGTGGGTATTGAGCATCGTTTCGGCTTTGACAATCTTCCTGAGCGTCTGGATGAGCCTCGTTCTGCCGCGCCAAGTTGTGAAGCCACTGCTCAGCCTCAAAGAGGCAGTCGATCACGCGGTTTCAGGAAATTATCAGATCGACTTCGAACTGCAAGGAAAAGGCGAAGTTGTGGAGCTTGCGAAAAGCGTTCGCAACCTGATCACGCACCTCACCGCGACGCGGCAAACGGCGTAACCGCCTGGCTGCCTCATACCTGGGCCGCATCCTTCCAAATGCTCCGCCCGGATTCCGGTCGTCGAGGCCGAGCGGGAGCATACGAAATTCCCGTTGCCTAGTAACGCTCTCGCCCGCCACCACCGCCGCGACCGCCACGCACTCGCCGTAGCCGCCTCGGCCTCCGCCACCGAACCCACGGCCACCGCCGCCCCCTCCGCCTTCACGAAGTGGGCGAGCTTCGTTGACCACGAGCTTGCGGCCCATGAAGTCCTGGCCGTTGAGTGACTGGATGGCGCGGTTAGCGTCATCGTCGTTATTCACTTCGACGAAGCCGAACCCACGCGGCTGTCCCGTGAAGCGGTCCTGCACCAGCGTCACGTTCGCCGCTGTTACGCCCGCCTGCTTGAACCAATTGCCTAGTTCTTCTTCCGTAGCCTGAAATGGCAGGTTGCCCACGTACAGTTTTTTCAAAAGAGGCTCCTTTGGCCCGTGCCGAAGCGGCTCCACGAGCGGGCGGCTGAAGAGGCAAAGCCAAGTCCGTAGGCAGTCCGACCAACGCAGGCCACTCGGGCGTGCAATGTCGCTGGCCGCCAAGCTATGTCTCTCTTTCGCTATGGGCAAGACCGAGATGCTGTATCCTCCGTGCCCGCCGAGGCTGCTCAGCTCCAGTCACGATTGAACCTGCTCTGCGCCCAGCGCTTTCTCGACTTTCATCAGCCGGCCCTCTATCCTGTCGCCTTGCGCCGCAACACCTCCAGACCCTTGGCGCGCTTCGGCTCGGCAGGTGGTGACTCTTCCCGCGGCGAAGGCAGCGTGGCGAGCGAGCCACGTAACTGGGGAGCGACAGATCGCCGACTTTTTCTCTCGACCGGTGCACGAAAGCAGATTTCCTCGATTGCCTTATCAAGCGCGACAACAAATTCGCTGGGGCGCAGCGCAGACGATCCAAAGCAATTTTGACCGCACCGGAGAGCGGGCAACCACCAGCAACCATCCTCCACAGCGTGAGAATAGAACAGCGTAATGCCGGATCCATCGAGCAAGCCAATCAGAGGGAAAAGACTGCCATCACGCAGCCTCATTGGGCTGAGCACCAGAGTCGAAACCCTGGGCCATGAGTAGCCGAGCAGGCTTCCTGATAGGACAATGCAAACTCACACTCGCATCCGCGTCCGTGCAAGTGCTTCGCCAAGTACCATGAACCGTGAGGGTTCTCCCCGATCAGCAGCGCCTTAGGTTTCCTTGGTTCCATCGGTTCCTCAGGTGATTACCGTTGAGCTCCCGTTTCACGAGCAATTTGCAACGTCGATCTTCACGCAGAGTCGGCCAGAATGCATAGAAACCACGAGCTTCAGAATCAGCGTGGAGCACGAGATCATTGAGTTCATGCGCTCTTCCGTCCGCTCACGACCGGCTTCCACGATGAATGCCGAATCCCTAGGAAATGGCCTCGCCGAATTGGAGTCAAGCGCAGTAGGCCGGCATCTACTTTTTGCTGGAGTCGCCGGTTGGACGATGGAACCCTCTGGAGGGCAGCGCGATCAGCGATTACGAAGGTCGAACCATGACTTTCGATCAGGCCCCGGCCCCTGAACTCGCTGAGTGCCCGTGTGACCGATTCGCGCGTGATCCCTATGTGTTCAGCGATCTGCTCATGAGTCAGCGGCAACGTGAACCGAGTCCCGTGTCCCGGCCCTCCTGCTTCAACGGACCAATTCAACAAAAAGTTGGCCACTCTTTCGAAAACGAGAGACCCCAGGCCAACCGTACGCAATTGTTCACACGCAGCTTTGTATTCCCAACTCAGATGCGCAGCCACACGCTGGAAAACGATGGGGTGCTTCCGGAGGAACTTTTGAAAGTCATTGCTATAGACGAAAGCAGTTTGGCAAGGTCGAAGGGTTTGGGCAGTAACTTCATAAGGATTGCCGGACAATGCAGACGATAGACCAAGAATCTCACCGGGTTTCGCAACTCTCAAGACGAGAGTTTTACCTTCGCGAGAACTGAAGGATAGCTTAACTTGACCTTCGCAGAGTAGATAGATCCCCCGGGACCTCTGCTGTTCGAAAAAGAGAATTGCACCTGCCGGATAGGCCGAGAAATGCTTTATCGCGTCGAAGTCCTTCAATTGGTCTGCTGGGAGCTGGCAGAAAGATCCATGCCACCGGAATTTGCAACTCCGGCGACTCCCAGTCAGCTCAAAACCGTAAGGACCTGGCATCCAGCGACCCTCATTTGCGTCAGTGTGGTGCTTGCTCCGCGCCCGCTATCAAGTCAGAACGATTCTCGACTTCCATGGTGGGCAAGAGGCTTTGCGGGCACTTTGGTTTCAACCCAATTCCCATACCTATCCCTCGCCGAGGCGGATGGCCGCCGCGTTCGCACCGTGCTGGGACGGAGCCAAACCTGGCAGCGCGCTGTGTTTCGGCCAGACTACCGGCCTCAAGGCGGCTGGCCCGGGACATGGATCTCCCCAGTCTTCAGCACCCGTCTTTTCTGTTGCACAGTCATGTGTTCTCTTACGCCGAAGACGCGTCACTCCGGGAGCCACCTGAGCCGAGCCCGATAAACAATCGGATGGCTCACGCCACAGCTGTATTCACTCGCGTGATTCGCCACATCGTTTCTTCGAGCGGTCCTACACCCTTGGGCTTATTGATCTCGCGAACCCTCATCTTGAATCCGCAGCGGCAGGTTACCCGGAACACGTGACCATGAGGCGAAATCACTTCAAATACACCGTTTTCCTTGCGGAGGAATTCCGCCGGATTGTTCACTTCTACCGACCCGTTAGCCATGTTCGTTCCACCTCTCTGACGATTGACGCAGCGATTGGACCCAGCGCGCACGTGTCCAAGAACTAGACAAGGCCTGCCGGGCCTTTGGATCGGCAGAAACAATTACCGATTAGCGGCAGCCGTTGGGGAGATCCTCCGAGAATTTGCCAGAGAAACCGCCGCCGCTTGCGCTTGTCACACCGGAAATCAGGATGTCTTCGGCTCGATGCGCACGGACTTCGCGTGCGCAGCCTTGGGGAGATCAATCGTAAGAACACCGTCCTTCAGACTAGCAGTGACTTTGGAAGTATCGACATCTGCTGGCAAATCGACGGCTTGCAGGATCTGATCGGCGCACCGCTCGGAACGGATCACTTTGCCCTTCTTCTCTTCTTCCTTAGTTTCGCGTTTACCTGAAATCCGCAGACAACGCGGTTCCACATTGATCTCCAGATCCTTGGCAGTGAAACCAGGCAATTCAGCCTCTACGGTAAAGCCGCCATCCGACTCCCTCATCTCCAAATGCAGTGGGTGCAACAGCTCGGCTTCCGCACGGAACCAGTCGCCCAAATCAGTCCCTAGCCACCGGCCATTGCCCTCAAACAGCTCGAACGCCCGTCGAGCGATCGAGTCATAAATGCTATCGAATTGTTCGAGCAGGTCTCCTGGACCTTTTCTCACCGGTACCGATCCCTTCGTTGGTTGCATCGCGGTTGCGGATTGCGCAGTCATGATGTCCTCCGTCCTATGGATTTAGCGATCGATTGGCTGACACTCGGTCGTCCTCATGTGGGCCCGTTGCGTGTAGCAGGTATCAGAAAGGCGGGGAGGGAACTTCCCGCGCAAGGGAAATTACCCCCGGAGTCTTGTGAAGATCAATTCAGCTAAGAGAGGTAGAGCACATGTAAGACTTAAGTAGTACAAGCCATCCGCGCAACCTGGAAGATACGCAGAAGGCAATTAGCTGCTTCGTGGAGACACCACCTTCAGATTCCATAATATGGAGTCAGATGCACAATCCCGCGCTCCAAGGCCATCCGAATTGCCTCCGTACGTCCACGGGCACCCAGCTTCTTCAGGATACGACCGATGTGGACCTTCACCGTGCCCTCGGTAACCCCGAGCGACGCACCAATCTCCTTGTTGCTCTTCCCGGCCACCATAAGCTTTATGACGTCCGTTTCCCGCTTTGTCAGTTTCGGAGCCTGCATACGGGCGGCTAACTGTGCCCCGATGGCTGGAGGTATGCTCAGTCGCCCGCTGCACACACCTCGAATGGATTCAAGCAACTGCGCGCGAGGAGAATCCTTCAACAGATATGCCTTCGCACCAGCCTGCAATGCCTGGTAGATGTCTTCGTCGCCGCTATAGGTACTGAGCACGATAATCTTGGCCTCGGGAGCCTTCTTGAGGATAGCTTGGATGGCTTCAATTCCGTTCATTTCGGGCATGCGCAGGTCCAGAAGGAGGACGTCGGGGCGGTGCCGGAGAAACTGTTGAACCGCCTGCCGGCCATTTGCCGCTTCGCTCACAACCCGCATATCTTTCTGGGACTTAACCAATGCGCTGATCCCTTCGCGGACCACGGGATGATCATCCGCAATGATGACGCGAATCTGCTTGCTGCGAGCGCAGCGGCGCCTTCTTCGTCATCGAGAAGCCTCTGGAGGCCGCGTCAGGGAAAGTGGAACCGTGACTTCCACGCGGGTGCCCTTTCCGGGCTTGCTGTTCAGTGTGAACTTCCCGCCGATTTCCTTCGCGCGCTCGCGCATGCCGATCAGCCCCACCCCCCGGCGAGCGTTCCGAACGTCGAAGCCTTTTCCGTCGTCTTTGATCTGGAGCCGAACTTCTTTTTTATTGAAGGCGATCTCAATATGGATGGAGCTGGCGCGGGCATGTTTCAGCGCATTGTCGACCGCTTGCTGAACAATGCGCAGGAGGTCTTCCCCGACGGGCCGAGCGAGACGCACGGCAGTTCCCCGGGTCGAAAATTCCATCTGGGTCTTGGTGCTCAAACGACAGTGGTCGACCAATACACGAATGGCACCTATCAAGTCGTCATCTACCGGCAAAGGACTCGATAATGCCAAAACGGACCGGCGCGCTTCTTCCAGGCTCTCACGTGCCACATCCCGCGCGCGCCTGATGCGATTCCGCACTTCTTCCGGCAGATCTGCTGCGGCTGCCTCGGCCGCTTCTAAGTTCAAAACGATGCCGGTGAATCCCTGGGCCAACGCGTCATGGACATCCCTGGCCATGCGAGCGCGCTCTTCGAGGATGGTGGCCCAGCGGGTCTGTTCCTCATGTCGCTTGCGCTCCGTGATATCAACAATCGTACTGGAAACAAGGACGCCTTGCCGCAGTTTCAACCGGGCTCAAACTGATTTCCACGGGGAACTCCGAGCCGTCTTTGCGCTGCGCATAGAGTTCCAGTCCGGCGCCCATTGGGCGAAGGATCGGCTTCCGCATGTAAGCCTGCCGCTCCTGGACATGTTTTCCCCGGAAACGAGCCGGCATCAGAATTTCAACCGGCTGCCCGATCAACTCTTGTCGCCGATATCCAAAGATGTGCTCCGCCTCGGAGTTTACAACGACTATTTTCCCCTTCGCGTCGTGAATGACGATGGCCTGGGGCGCGGTCTCCACGAAGGCCCGAAACTTTTCCTCAGCCTCCTTCAACTCCGTCAAGTTCCGGATCACAGCGTAAAAACCGTCAACTTTTCCACGCTCGTCCCTGTGAGGTATGTAGTCAATGTGGAGGTACCGTCGCCCGAACTTTTCGTGCGAGACGTAACCCTCGTAGCTGGTGTATTGGCCGTCGAGGGCCTTCTGGATAAAGGGCTTGAAAGTAGCGTAGACCGCCTTGCCAAGCACCTCCCGAACTGGACGCCCTATTAATGCGTCCGGCGAGATGCCAAGGTTCTTTTCATAGCTCTTGTTACAGAATTGGTAGCGCTGCTCCGCATCTACGAAGGAAATCAATTCGGGCAACGAATCCGCCACGGTTCGAAAGCGCACCTCCCCTGCGCGCGCAAACGCCTCCGCACCTGCGCGCTTGGCTTGTTCCCCTCGCAAGCTCTCCCGCGTCACTGCCAGATCTGCGGTTCGCTTGGTTAGCTCTGAGATATCTGCGACTGCGATGACAGCACCTTCGAGCCTTTTTTTCACACCGAAGTACGGGTGAATTTGGAGTTCATACCGGCGGGCATCGGGCCCCCGAACCTCCACGAGCATGGGCTTGAGGGTGTTCATGACTTCCATGATGTGTGCCTTTATATCAGGCACGACTAAGGGGACCGGGATTTCATGGATGACACGCCGGATGCGCAGCGCCCGGTCCATTAGCAGCATGCTCAGATTCAAGCTGCTAAGTAACTTATAAATGTCGATGTTGGCTTCGCTAGCTTCTTTGCTCTGGCCCTGGAGTTTTTCGGCCGTTTTCTGGAGGTCGAGCTTCGCTCCTCGCTTCTTGCCTTTTTGTGGCGTTCTAGTGGGCTTGAATTTTCGTCTTTTTGTCGGTCCTTTGGGTTCCATGGGTCGCCTCCAGCCCTTGATGTTCGCAATCCTGTCAGGAAATTGGCTTGACCTACCCTCGGAGCAATGAAGGGCATAACTCTGCTACCAGGTCGCCGGATGTCAGAGGTTTGTGAGTCTCGCCCACGCGTAGATGCTCGTCAAGTAGACTCGGTTAAGCCGAAGATTAAAGCTTCCGCCGAGAAAGCCTTGATGTCTGGCCTAGTCGTGTGGGAGGGTGAGTCGTTCCTAAACGCGAGCCTTGCTTGACGATCCCGATTGTCGCTCTCGACGCAATAGTCGGTCAGCAGGGATGAGACCCTCTCTCGGGTAACCACTGAGAAGGTAACTTTGGGGAAGTCTTGGTTGGTTCGGCTTGCTCGCCACGTTGCACAATGGGCTGGTTAACAATGGTCTGGAAGCCTCGGACCACCCGATTTGCGCCCACAGGTCATTCCCCGCCGTTCGGGCGGTCCTGCGGCTCGTGGCAGGACTCGGCGGATGAAGGCTAGGTGCTTCTTGGTTTACGCGGCAGAGCGCAGGCTTCAGGCTTGCGTCAACCAACAAAACAGGACGAACGCTCCCCTCAAGCTAACTTCGCCCGCGTGTCGCTCTTCAAACTGGTCAGTAGCCCGGAGTACCGCCGTTGCGGACGGTCGTTACGGACGGCGATGCCCAACGCCTTTCGCTGTCCGATCAGCACGAGCAGGCGCTTCCCCCGCGTGACCCCGGTATAGATCAAGTTACGTTGCAGGAGCATGTAGTGCTGCGTGGCAAGCGGGATCACCACTGCCGGAAACTCCGATCCCTGTGATTTGTGGATCGTGATCGCGTAAGCCAGTGCAATCTCGTCCAGTTCCCCAAAGTCGTATCTCACCAGCCGCTCGTCGAAACGCACCGCGACTTCCTGCTCGACCGGATCGATTCTCTCTATCATCCCTACATCCCCGTTGAATACGTCCTTGTCGTAGTCGTTCTCTGTCTGGATGACCTTGTCGCGTATCTGGAAACGCCAGCCGAAGCGCTCGACGACGGGCTGGTCGGGACGAGCCGGGTTCAAAACCCGCTGTAGGACTGTGTTCAGTTCGCGCACGCCGAGCGATCCTCGGTTCATCGGGCAAAGAACCTGAACGTCCCGGATCGGGTCCAAACCGAATCGTTCGGGAATTCTTGTCTGTACCAGCTTGATCAGCGTGGCGGCGATCTTTTCGGGATCATCCCGCTCGACGAAATGAAAGTCGGAACTCGGGTCGGCTCCGCGCAGTTCCGGCATCTGTCCTCGACGAATTCGGTGCGCGTTGGTGATGATCCGGCTGTCCGCTGCCTGCCGGAACACCTCAGTGAGGCGTACAACGGGCACCACGCTGCTCGCGATCAAATCCCGCAACACCGTGCCCGGTCCGACGGACGGAAGCTGGTCCACGTCGCCGACCAGGATCAACCCGGCACTGTTCGGAACAGCACGCGCAAGGGAATGCATCAACGGCACGTCCACCATGGAGGTCTCGTCCACGACCAAGAGACCGCAAGCGAGCGGGTTGGATTCGTTCCTGCTGAATCGACCAGTTCTGGGGTCAATTTCCAGCAATCGGTGGATGGTCTTCGCTTCCAAGCCCGTGGTCTCGGCGAGCCTTTTCGCCGCCCGTCCGGTCGGAGCACACAGCAGGCACTTCACGCCCTTGGTTCGCAGGATCATCAGAATCGAGTTCACGAGTGTCGTCTTGCCCACGCCCGGTCCTCCCGTGAGGATCACGACACGGCTGGCTAGAACCGTTTGGAGCGCCTCGCGCTGGCTGGGGGCGAGCGTCTTGCCCGTGCGCCCCTCGCACCATGCCACGGCTTTTTCGAAATCGATCGGAGGATAGACCGTGGGCGCTTGGACGAGCCGTTTTATCCTTGCCGCGATGACTTCTTCTTCCTTCCTAAGGTGCGGTAGGAAGATCAGAGGTTCACCGTCGATCTCCTCCAGCAGCAAAGAGCCACCCGCGAGCATTTGCGAAAGAGCTTGTTCGACTGCGGCTTCTGGTATTTCCAGCAGCTTCACCGCCGCGAGCTTTAGGTTTGGCAGAGGCAGGGCACAGTGAGCGTCCGAGGTCGCCTCCAGAAGCACGTGGTCGATGCCTGCCCTTGCTCGGTTGACCGAGTCTCGCGGAATCCCGATCCTCTGCGCGATCTGATCGGCGGTGGCGAAGCCGATTCCGTAGATATCTTTTGCCAGCATGTATGGATTCTCGCGCACCTTTTCAATCGCTTGCTTCCCGTAGGTCTTGAATATCCGCACGGCGCGGCTGGTGCTGACCCATGGCTATGTAAGAACAGCATGATCTCCCGGACTTGCTTCGCCTCTTGCCATGCAGCTTCAATCCGCTCCTCGGCGCTTGGGGCCGATGCCATCGACCGTTTGCAGTTCGGCGGTACGGTTCTCGATGATGCCCAGAACTTCGGCTCCGAACCGTCCGACCAGCTTCTTTGCCAAGACTGGTCCGATCCCCTTCACCAAGCCGCTGCCGAGGTAACGCTCGATCCCTTCGGGTGTGGTCGGCGGCACGGTCTTCATCATCGCCGCTTTGAATTGCAGCCCGTGCTCTTTGTCTCTGACCCATCCACCCTCGGCAACGAGCCATTCCCCGGCGGTCACCGCAGGCAACGATCCGACAACGGTCGTCTCTTCTCTGTGCCCCTGTGTCTTGACGCGGAGGACGCAAAAACCGCTTTCCTCATTGTGGAAGGTGACGCGCTCGATCAGGCCGGAGATTTCTTCGGTCACGGGTTTGCGCTCAGGTGTTGCAGCACTCATCTCGTTGGAGCGTTATTCTCCCACGGATAAGTTGCGCCCGGCTGCGTCAGAAGCGGCGATGGGCTTAGTCCTGGCTTGACGGTCCCCGCCTGTCTGCTAGCTACAGCACTCCAACTATGACAAGGGACATGTCATCTGTAGGAGAACCGCTGCGCCAAGCAGCGACCCTGTCAATGATGGCTTGCTTCATACTTGGCAGCGGCATGGTGGCCGTTGCTTGTACAATCTCGGCGAATCCTTCAATGCCAAGCATCTCCTCCTGCGCGTTGAAGCTCTCGATGAAGCCATCGGTGTAAATCACCACGCGGTCGCCCGGCTGCAAGGAAACTTCGACCGGTTCGCCTTTCACCGCGTCCTCTAGAAGTCCCAAAAGCGCGCTTTGCGATTCCAGCAGCCGCAGCGAGTCGCCTGGCCGAGCAATCATTGCCGGCGGGTGGCCGGCCCCGGCAAATTCGAGCACGCAGCCGTCCCGCCTGAGACGCGCCGCGGCCAAGGTCAAATAGAATTCCGGGCTGCCCAAATGCCTGAGAACGAATCGGTTGAGGTGGTGCATCATCGCCATTAGCCCTACACCCAGCTCGATCTGGGACATCGTCTCGGCATAGATTCGATTGGCCAGAAGAGCGGAGCCGATGCCGTGTCCGGAAACGTCGCACATTAGGATGTTCAACCGATCCGCGCGCTCTGCTACGACACCGAAGTCTCCGCCGATCGTTCGGGCCGGTTGGTAGAACGTCTCTACGGAAACGCCGCCCCAGGTTAAACTGGCCGGCACGAGACTCTGCTGAACCCGTGCCGCAAGTTGCAAGTCTTCTTCGATTTCACGCTGCCGCACTTCTAGCTGCGAGTTGGCGCGACGCAATTCCGTTTCGGTTCGCTTACGCTCAGTGATGTCGATCAGAGTTCCTTCGATTTCCGGCGTGACCGTTTCCTGTCCATCCAGCAGAGTCGCATTCTCCAAAACCCAGACCGGACTGCTATCTTTTCGCCGAAGGCAGCGCTCGAAATTGCTGAGGGCTTTTTGTTCCTTGAGGGCGTCGAGGAATCCATCCGTTCCGTCAGGGCACAGGGGAATAATCTGTGCTGCTTGGCCTAGCTGCTTACGCGAGGCGTATCCAAGGATTCGCGAACATGCGTCATTGCAATCGAGGATCCGTCCGTCCAGAGTGATGCGATAGACACCCGCGAGGCTGCGCTCAAAGAGTCGGCGGTAGCGTTCATCGCTTCGAGCCAATTCCAAAGCCTGCGCAGCGAATCGCCTGTCTACCCACGATGTCAACAGAGCCAGTGCGAGGATGATTAAGGTAGCTGCCGCAATGCCGGCGGTACCCACGGTCGAAACGCTTACGCCGCGTGAAAGGTTCACTGGCGCAACGGAAGGCACAAAGGTGGCGGCCGCCATTCCGGTGTAGTGCATAGTTGGAATGGCAGCGCCCAAGATCAGGGCGCCCCCAGCCTTTCGTAAGCCGATTCCGGTCTTGTCCTCTCGGAAGTAAAAGGCAAGCCACAATGCAGCTAGCGAAATCAGCACGGCGAGCACCACTGACAGGATCACGAGGAGGGAATTGAAGCGGACGGCGGCTCCGACCCGTATCGCGGCCATCCCGATGTAGTGCATGCCTGCGATACCGGCGCCCATCAGAACGCTACCGGCCATCGCTTCGGCCGCTCCCATCCGCCGCCGGCTCACGACATATAGTGCAACGGCTGAGGCTGTAATCGCCGCCAGAAGCGACAGCAGAACGGTCGGCCAATGGTAAGCCATGGAAATCGGCAGGATGAAGGCAAGCATCCCGATGTAGTGCATCGACCAGATTCCCGTGCCCATGGCGACGGCTCCGCCCAGCAGCCAAAGCACCCGAATGGGCCCGCTCGAGGCGGTCACACGGGCCGCAAGGTCGAGTGCGGCGTACGATGCAACCATGGCGATCAAAACGGAGAGCGCCACGAGTGTATAGTCGTAGGAGCCGATCAGGTTAGCGGCAGCCATGCAGGCTTTCCCGGCGGCGACGCGGTGGGGCCCGCGATGCCCTTGAACCAACAATCAGTCTGTCCCCATCATAAACCGAATGTCGATCCAGAACCGGCCAAGTTTATTAGGCCGCTCGCGTGGCTCATGTGGTGCGGCAATACGCTCTTTCGCGGGTAGGCTTGGAGTTCCTGCTGAACGTCGTTTGCATCCTCTGTGCTGGACGTGATGCGAAGAGCGCAGTTAAAGAATGACCCCCATCGCGGGGATACCGCGATAGGGGTCGTTGTTAAAGCAAATCGTGAT
>CAWEFX010000018.1:0-25176 GCA_963808465.1 uncultured Acidobacteriota bacterium | reverse complement strand
AAGAGCCCTGTCACATCGTACCCCCCTGGCGAGGTTGAAGTGCTTGAGTGAGAAGAGGCTGAAGGAGATGGCCGCCCGGCTGGGGGGAGAGCCGGGCGGCGCGCGGCGGCTAGAATTGCCGCGTCATGGTTCATTCCGCTCGCTATTTCGATCTGGTGCGTGAAATGAAAAACGCTTACAACCATCGCCTGCGTCTAGTGGAGAGCGCCAAGCAACGGGGCATCAAGCCCACGGCGCGCTTATTTGCCACCACCGTGCCCACCGTCCGCAAGTGGCTGCGCCGCTACCAGCAGCTCGGCCCACGGGGGCTGGCCGAACACTCCCGCGCCCGGCATCGCCAACCTCATAAGACTCCCGCTCACAGCGAAGTGCCACTGCTCGAACTCCGTAAAACGCTGCCCACTTTTGGCTCCCGCCGCCTGATTCGTGAGTTCGACCTGCGGATCGGCCACAACGCACTGGAGCGCATTTGGAGGGAGCATGGGCTTATCAGAAAGCGCCGCCGCAAATACCAGCGCAAGCAGGATCTGGCACACATCAAGGCGCAGTGGGCCTTGTTTCAGCAAATCAGCGCCGATACCAAGGATCTCGATGATATCCCGCGCTACTGGCGACAGGCCCAGTGGTTGCACTTGCCCATCATCCAGTACACCGCTCGGGAAATCCGCAGCGGACTGCTCTTCTGGGCTTTCGCGCAGGATCGTAGCGCTTCGGCCAGCGCCGTCTTCGCTTCCCGCATTCAGCAGCACCTCGATCGCTGCGGGGTTTCGCTGCGCGACCTGGTCTGGCAGACCGACAATGGCGGCGAGTTCAAGGGTGATTTCCCCAAAGCTCTCGGCGACAGCCAACATGTGCGCATCCCGCCGGCCGCCCACACCTATCAGAGCGACGTGGAAACCGTGCACCGACTCGAAGAAGACGAGTTCTTTGATCTGGAGGACTTCGCCAGCCGCGGTGACTTCCTGGCCAAAGTGCACACCTACCAGCTTTACTTCAACTTGGCGCGTCCCAACTCGCACAAGGAAAATCAGAGTCCCTGGCAGATCATCGAGCGACTCGCGCCGCGCTCGCCGCTGAAACTCTGCTTGCTCCCGCCCGTCTTTCTGGATTACTACCTGAATGATTCAGGGGGATACGATGTGCCGGGGCATCCCTACGCCCGCCGCATTCTTACGGATGTCGATGCTTCCATTTCCAAACGGCCCGTTTGACCGTGCTTTGCAGCGGCGGCTATAATTCACAACGGCGCCGAAAATGTTGGGCTTCGGGCGAGTCCAAAAATGCCCGGCCCCCTCGCCGTCTTCGATGAAAAGCGATGGGGCGCCGATTCCGCCTGCCGCCAACCAAGCCACTCGAACGTGCAGTGACCTAGAAAATCGGGCGCGGGCCCTCAGGAGTGACAGATGCTGAAAGCGACGCAACTGCGTCCGGGAATGATTATCGTCCACGATGGCGACCTCTATTCGGTGCATAGCGTGGACCATCGCACGCCCGGCAATAAACGCGGAGCTATGGCTACGCGCATGCGCAACCTGCGCAGCGGATCGACCATCGATTACCGCTTCCGCGCTGAGGATTTTGTCGAACGCGCGGTACTCGATGAAATTGAATTCCAGTATCTCTATAGCGATGCCAATGGCTACAACTTCATGAATACGGAGACATTCGAGCAAATTCACGTCACTGGAGACGTGCTCGGGGACGCAGTCTACTACTTCATTCCGAACTTGGTGCTGAAGCTCGAATTCTACGAAGGGAAACCCATTGGGGCTCTTCTTCCCGATACCGTGGACATGGCCGTGGTTGATACCGAGCCTACGGTGCAGAAAGCCACCGCCAGCGCCGTGATGAAGCCCGCAAAGCTGGAGACGGGCTTGACGATCCAGGTGCCGCCTTTCATCAACAATGGCGATAAAGTGAAGGTAAACACATCGGAAGCCACCTATATCCAGCGTGCACAATAGCTTGAAGACATTGCCGCACCCGTCGCACTAGCTCGTAACCACCGCTTCTTTAGGTTCTCTGGAGACTCTGCGATCGTTTCCGCCTCGCGCGGAACCTTGCGGAAACCCCAGAATCGGTACTACGACAGGCTTTCCCATCTCACCATCCGGTGAGTCCTTTAGCAGTTTTTCAAACTCATCGACCAAGGTTCCATCCCACCACCCCCGCCGCACCTCATCGCGCAGGATGGCGACGGCGCGTTCGGAGGAGAGCGCTTTGCGATAAGGCCGGTCCGTGGTCAGCGCGTCATAGATATCGACCGTCTGCAAGACACGCGCGGTCAGCGGAATCTGATCGCTTTTCAGGTGATCGGGATAGCCGCTGCCGTCCTGACGTTCGTGATGCGAGCGGATGATTGGCAAAACCTGCCGAAACGATTTCAGAGGCGCGCAAATGCGCTCGCCGATCACGGTATGCGTTTCCATGAGCTCGCGCTCGTGTGCGTCCATCGCCCCTGGCTTGAGCAGCACGCGCTCCGGCACCGCGACCTTACCGATGTCGTGAACCACGCCGCCGCGGCGCAAAGCGATGAGATCCTCCTGCGATAATTCCAACCGCTCTCCCAGCGCCACCGAGTACCGAGACAGCCGGTCGCAGTGCCCTTCCGTGTAAGGATCTTTCGCTTCAATGCTGGCCGCCAAAGTGAAGACAACGGTTTCCGCGCTCTCCAATTCGTCGGTGAAGCGCTTGATGCGCACCAGCGACTTCACCCGCGCGAGTAACTCCTCTTTGCGCACTGGCTTGTTGAGGAAATCGTCCGCGCCCGCCTCAATTCCCTGGATACGATCCTCCACGCGGCCGAGACCTGTGATCAGAACGATGGGTGTCAGGCGAGTCTCGGGCCGGTCTTTGGCTGCGCGGCAGACGGCAAACCCGGTTTGGCCGGGCATGACCACATCGATGAGAGCGAGGTCGATGGCCTCCTGCTGCAAGAGCTGCAGCGCCTGCTGGCCATCGGATACGGCGAACACGCGATAGCCGTGCCTGCGCAGCATCATCTCCAGCACTTCGCGAGCAGACTGGTTATTGTCGGCGATGAGTATGGTTCCCAGAGCGATAGTATTTGACGACACGTATTCCTCCCTTTGTGCGAATTTGAGCTGCTCGAAGTCCCGCAGAGGGCCGGGATCGGGATCTTCGGCGCGCGGGCGGGCGGAAGGGGAGAGCACAAACAAGTCCCCGCTCGACGGAAAATCAAAACTAAGAATTACAGGAAGGGAGAAGGCAATTTTCCCCGGAGCCTACTGCGCTGTCAAGCGAACTATGGCGGTGGAAGAGCCCTGTCACATCGTATCCCCCTGGCGAGGTTGAAGTGCTTGAGTGAGAAGAGGCTGAAGGAGATGGCCGCCCGGCTGGGGGGAGAGCCGGGCGGCGCGCGGCGGCTAGAATTGCCGCGTCATGGTTACTTCCGCTCGCTATTTCGATCTGGTGCGTGAAATGAAAAACGCTTACAACCATCGCCTGCGTCTAGTGGAGAGCGCCAAGCAACGGGGCATCAAGCCCACGGCGCGCTTATTTGCCACCACCGTGCCCACCGTCCGCAAGTGGCTGCGCCGCTACCAGCAGCTCGGCCCACGGGGGCTGGCCGAACACTCCCGCGCCCGGCATCGCCAACCTCATAAGACTCCCGCTCACAGCGAAGTGCCACTGCTCGAACTCCGTAAAACGCTGCCCACTTTTGGCTCCCGCCGCCTGATTCGTGAGTTCGACCTGCGGATCGGCCACAACGCACTGGAGCGCATTTGGAGGGAGCATGGGCTTATCAGAAAGCGCCGCCGCAAATACCAGCGCAAGCAGGATCTGGCACACATCAAGGCGCAGTGGGCCTTGTTTCAGCAAATCAGCGCCGATACCAAGGATCTCGATGATATCCCGCGCTACTGGCGACAGGCCCAGTGGTTGCACTTGCCCATCATCCAGTACACCGCTCGGGAAATCCGCAGCGGACTGCTCTTCTGGGCTTTCGCGCAGGATCGTAGCGCTTCGGCCAGCGCCGTCTTCGCTTCCCGCATTCAGCAGCACCTCGATCGCTGCGGGGTTTCGCTGCGCGACCTGGTCTGGCAGACCGACAATGGCGGCGAGTTCAAGGGTGATTTCCCCAAAGCTCTCGGCGACAGCCAACATGTGCGCATCCCGCCGGCCGCCCACACCTATCAGAGCGACGTGGAAACCGTGCACCGACTCGAAGAAGACGAGTTCTTTGATCTGGAGGACTTCGCCAGCCGCGGTGACTTCCTGGCCAAAGTGCACACCTACCAGCTTTACTTCAACTTGGCGCGTCCCAACTCGCACAAGGAAAATCAGAGTCCCTGGCAGATCATCGAGCGACTCGCGCCGCGCTCGCCGCTGAAACTCTGCTTGCTCCCGCCCGTCTTTCTGGATTACTACCTGAATGATTCAGGGGGATACGATGTGCCGGGGCATCCCTAGCGAACTGTGGCGGCAGTTGCGCAGCTAGTTCTTAGAGGGAGAAAACACGCGGCGGAAGATGGCATCCACCTGGTGGAGCTGGCGCTCCAGGTCGAAAGCGCGGGCGAGCGCGGCAGCATCGAGAAATTTCGTGATGCGCGTATCGCGCGCCACGCGTTCGCGAAAACTGCTATCGGATTCCCACGCAGCCATGGCGTTTTCCTGCACCCACTTATATCCGTCATCGCGCGGTGCGCCCGCTTCCACCAGATCGAGCAGAAGCTGGCCGGAAAATACCAGACCTTGCGTGAGTTCCAGGTTGCGCAGCATGCGTTCGGGAAAGACGCGCAAGCCGGTGAGAATATCGGTCATGCGCGCGAGCATGTAATCGATCAGAATCGTCGAATCCGGCAGGATGATGCGTTCGACAGAACTGTGCGAAATATCGCGCTCGTGCCAGAGCGCAACATTCTCGAGCGCCGCCTGCGCATTGGCGCGCACCACCCGGGCCAAGCCGGAAATCTGCTCGCAGCTTACCGGATTGCGCTTGTGCGGCATGGCCGAGCTGCCGCGCTGTCCCGCCGCGAAAGGTTCTTCGGCTTCCCGCACTTCCGTGCGCTGCAAATGGCGAATCTCCACTGCGATTTTTTCCAGAGTGGCGGCTATGATCGCCAGCGCGGAAAGAAATTCGGCGTGACGATCACGCTGGATCACCTGCGAAGCCACCTGCGCAGGCTCAAGACCGAGCCGGCGGCAGATCGCCTCTTCCACTTCGACTCCCAGGTGCGCGGCATTACCCACCGCTCCCGAGACCTTGCCCACGGCCATTTGCCGTGCGGCATGGCAGAAACGCTCCTGATTGCGCCTATTTTCGGCGAACCAATTGGCAATCTTGAGGCCGAAGGTAATCGGCTCGGCATGAATGCCATGGGTGCGCCCGATCTGCGGGGTATGTTGAAACTCGTGCGCCCGCTTTTCCAGCACTTCGCCCAGGCGCTTGAGTCCCGCGTCGATCAGGCGGGAGGCTTCGCGAACCTGCAGCGCCTGCGCCGTATCCACCACGTCATTTGAGGTCAGGCCATAGTGCAGCCACCGCGCCGCTTCCGGGTCGCCGATGGCTTCGCCGACAGCCAGCGTGAAGGCGATCACGTCGTGCCGCACGCGAGCCTCAATTTCCAGCACGCGCGCCGCATCCACGCGGGCGCGTTCGCGAATCCGCGTTGCCGCTTCGCGCGGCACCACGCCGCGTTCGGCGAGCACGTCGGTAGCGGCGAGTTCGACTTCCAGCCAGCGTTCGAGCCGGCCTTGATCGGTCCAAATCGCGCCCATCTGGGGGCGAGTGTAGCGCGCAATCATGCCGGCCCCCCCACCCCCCTTTTTGTGCAAGTGTTCATAATGCGAGGCTTAGGACTGATGGCATATCTCAGAAACAGGACACATCGCAGAGAGAGTAACGACGAACACTTTGAGGAGATAAGGCCCGGTCTCATTGATCTCACCGGGTAGACTCTTGCCGTAAAAGGGTAGCTTTGCCAGGCAAGACGGCGTTTGCAGTTTGTTCGAAACAAATGATTCTGTCTGGCCCCATAACTCTGGGTGGTGAATTTTTTCCGAGGGGCATCGACTTTAGGAGAGATCCCTCGCTCACGATGTTCGCTCAGGATGACTATCCTGGCCGGATGGTCAGTTCTTCGCGAGCGGTGCATCTATTTTACCGCGAGGATCAAGTTGCTGCCCTCTATAACTGAATGGCGGCGAGAGGTTCGTGCTGGGAAGCGATCAGCAGCTCGCCGCGAAAAGCAAAGAGGCTTGGGCGGCGCCCGAGCGCCTCTTCCGCGCAGATGCGAGCCACGTCCGGGTTGTTGTTGTTTTCAGAAAGATGCGCCAACACCAAATAACGCGGGCATCCATCGAAACCCTCGGGATCAGCAAGAAAGGCGCTGACCGTCTCATTCGAAAGATGCCCGGTGCGGCTCATCACACGTTGTTTGACGTGCCAGGGATAAGGACCAACCTTAAGCATTTCCACATCGTGATTTGACTCGAGTACCAGGGCATCGCAATCACGCAGGTGCTGTTTCACCAGTTCCGGCATATAGCCCAGATCGGTGACGACTGCGAGTTTCAATCCTTCCGCGCGGAAGGTGAAGCCAAGCGGGTCGATGGCGTCGTGAGGTATGCGGAAGGGCGCAACTTCGATATCGCCGACGCAGAATCCATGGCCGGCCTCGATGAATTGGACGCGCTCGAAGCGGCTGGCGTGACGTTCGGGAAGAAAGCGCACCGTTTCCGAATGCGTTTCGGCGGTGAGATAGACCGTGGTGCGCCAGTTGCCCAAGAGCGCGGCCAAGCCACCGATGTGATCTGTGTGTTCGTGGGAGATGACGATTCCGTCGAGGCGATCAACCGAATGGGCCAGCGCGGCAAGGCGCCGCAGCGTTTCGCGCTTCCCCAGGCCCGCGTCCACCAGCAGGCGCGTCCGGGAAGTCTCAAGCAAAGTGCAATTGCCCGAACTGCCCGACGCGAGAATGCTCACGCGAAGGCTGATGAATTCTCCCCCGAATCCCCGACTTGCTTAACCTAGCGGCCACGAAGCGCGAAAATCGCGACCGCACGCATCATGGCAAAAGTGCAGGGCGCGCGTCAATGCGATTCGAGAGGTTTTGTGATCAGAAATCGATTGGCAAAGCTCAGAGAGGTTTGAATTGGGGCTTCCCGACACCATAGAGATCGGATTCTTCACTGATTTCGACGGGTTCAAAATACTTCAGAAGGAACTCGCGATCCGTCGTCTGTTCGTATTTGCCCTGTTCGTTGACAAGCCATATGACATCGAGCCCGTCTTGCTTGCTGTAGTATCCAATGCGAAAGACTCTCCCAACATCTGCCTTCCAACCGGGAGTTTTGGAGTCACTCCCCTTGAGGCGGAAGACCGATCCGGGCGGTATGATCTTCGGCAGAGTTCCTTTTTTGCGCGGAGACGGCCGTCCAACGTTTTCGTCTGGCTTCATTTCGTTCTTCTCGAAGCAGGCTACAAGGGAGTTTCAGCAGGCGAGCAGGTCGCGATGCAGATGGAAGCCGTCTAGGGGACCAACTACCGTAGCGGCAATTTTGCGAGGCTGAAAGAATCCGAGGGCGGTCTGCTGTACGTCCTCCGCCGTAACGGCTTCGATCGAGGCGTGCAATTCTTCCACGGTGAAGAAGCGGCCAAAGTAGATTTCCTGGCGCGCCAGATTGGACATGCGCGCTCCCGGCGATTCCAGGGAGAGCACCAGGGAACCTTTCAACTGATCCTTGGCGCGACGGAGTTCTTCGGGAGCCACAGGTTCTTTTTTCAAGCGCGCAAATTCTCCGGCAATCGACCGCAGCACGCGCTCCGTGGTGCTACGGCTGGTGCCGGCATAGACGGAAAGCATGCCCGCGTCAGAATAAGGATTAAGCTCGCTGAAAACGGCGTAGGCCAGACCCTGGCGTTCGCGAATGTTTTGAAACAAGCGCGAGGACATGCTCCCGCCCAGAATATTGTTTAGCACCGAAGCCGCATAACGTCCGGGATGCGCGAGAGGGTACGACGGCACTGCGAGAGTGATGTGCGCCTGTTCGAGCGCGGGCTTATTCCGCGCAATCAGTCGTGCATGCGTATGGGGCGCAGTTCGGCTGTTTGGCGTTGCCTGCGGTCTCCTTTTGATTCCGCCGAAGAATTTATCCACGAGTTTCCGGAGAACGTCGATGTGAATATTGCCGGCGGCGGTAATCACCGTGTTAGCCGGCGTATACCAGCGCTCGAAGCAGTTCACGACGGATTTACGTGTAAATCCGCGAACGGTTCCGCGCGTGCCCAGGATGGGCGCTCCCAAAGGATGTCCGCGCCAAAAGCTCTGGGTGAGCACTTCGTGGGCCAACGATTCGGGATTGTCATCCTCCATGCGAATCTCTTCCAGGATGACGTGCTTTTCCTTGACGATGTCTTCTTCGACGAAGGTGGGAGTCAGCACGAGGTCCGAGAGCACATCAAAAGCGATCGGCAGGTTTTCATCGAGGACCTTGGCATTGAAGCTGACCATCTCTTTCGAAGTGAAAGCGTCGAGCAACCCCCCGACGGAATCCATCTCTCGCGCAATCTGTTCCGCGCTTCGGCGGGAGGTGCCTTTGAAGACCATGTGCTCAATGAAATGAGCGATGCCGTTCAGTCCTGAGGGCTCCCCGCGCGAACCGGCGCGCACCCAGATGCCGATCGCGACCGAACGCATGTGGGGCATGTGCTCGGCCACAAGCACCAGGCCATTGGGCAGCGCTTCTCTTTCAATGGAAATTCCGACTTGCGTCATCGTTTTAGAAATGATCGCACAGTCATGCGCGAAAAACTATTCCGCTTTCGTTAGTGGGGTGAAAAGCCGTTGAGAATTTGTCATCGGGCGATCCCCGCATTCGCACATGCTATGATGAAATCCAGAGACGTTACTCCCATGTCCGGCCCAACAGAAAAGCCCGTTCAGGAGCATTTGTCATCCATCGATCTCGAGCGATCCGCACTTGCCAAGCGCGATCTGCTTGGACGATCGCGCGAGGACTTACGCGCGCTTCTGGGCGAAATAGGCGAACCGGCATATCGCGGCGCCCAGCTCTATCACGCGATTTATGTGGAGCGACGTTTCGATTTTTCGGCGATGAGCAACTTGCCCGCTGCACTTCAGGAGCGCCTGGCGCGGGAATTCCACATCAGCATTCCGGAAATCGCGCAACGCTTTCGTTCGAACGATGGCTCGGTGCGCTACCTGTTGAATCTCGCCGATCTCATCGGAGCAGAGCAAGCGAGGAGATCCGCGGCGCGTGTAGAGGCTGTGTTTATGCCTTCGGAGGGCCGCCAGACAATTTGCATTTCGACGCAGGCAGGATGCGCGGTGGATTGCCACTTCTGCCTCACGGCGCAACTGGGGCTGGTGCGCAATCTCACTGCCGGCGAAATGCTTGCGCAGGTGCTTATCGCGCTCGAGGATCATCGGGAATCTCCCGCTCCGCGGACCAACGTTGTGCTCATGGGACAGGGTGAGCCGCTGCTCAACTACGAACCTGTAATGACGGCGCTGCGCATCATGCTCGATCCTAATGGAATGGGACTTGCCGCGCGGCACGTAACGCTTTCGACCAGCGGCATTGTGCCGGGAATCGAACGGATGGCGCAGGAGAAAATTCGGCCGAAGCTGGCGATTTCGCTGAATGCTTCGACCGATGAAGAGCGCGACGCCATTATGCCCATAAATCGGAAATATCCGCTGGAGGCGCTGATCGCAGCGTGCAGGAAATATCCGTTGCGGCCACGGGAACAACTGACGTTTGAATACGTGCTGCTGGGCGGCTTCAACGATTCGCCGGAAGACGCTCGGCGAGTGGCGAGGCTCATCGCAGGGATTCGGGCCAAGGTGAATGTGATTCCGTGGAATCCTGGCGAACTGCCGTACCGCCCGCCCACTGCCGAGCGCATCAGAGAATTTCGCGATGTACTTGCCGCGAAGGATGTCCCCGTGTTTGTGCGTTATTCTCGCGGCCAGGACGTTTCGGCGGCCTGCGGGCAGCTCGCACTTCGCGAAGCCGGCACCGTGGTTTCGACAATTACGCCGGCGTCGCCGCCGTCGTCCGCGTCACCTGCTTAGCGCCAATCAGCGCGCATTCCGATTACGCTCATCATTCTGCCGGTCGCGGCGCCTTCCTTGCGGTAGCTGAAGAACAAATCGCCGCGACAGCCGGTGCAGAGAGTGCTCACGGCAATATTCCGAAGCCGGACACCTGCGTCGACGAGCTGCCAGCGATTCGCGGCCCGCAAATCGAGCTGCACGCGTTCCGGCGGCGGCTCATGTCCCGGAGGCATCATGGTGAGCCAGGGCAGTGGATTGGGCTCCTCGCCAGTCGCGAGGCGATCGAAAGGGCCCTCGAACCATTCCTTGGCTTCCGAAAATTGGCCGTAGAAAGCCTGCGCGACCTCAGGACCAACTTCATAGCAGCACGGGCCAATGGCGGGACCGAGCGCGGCAATCACGTCTCCGGGTTTGGTTCCAAACTCCGCGCGCATTCTGCCCAGCGTTTTCATGACAATGCGCCTCAGCGTGCCACGCCACCCGGCATGGACCGCGGCAACAGCGTGCCTCCGCACATCTGCCAATAGGATGGGAACGCAGTCGGCGGTCTGAATGGCGAGGAGCAGGCCGGCTCTCCGAGAAGTTGCGGCGTCCGCTTGCGGCACCTTCACGGGGGCTCTTGAGAAGACACGCACGATATCGGAATGGATCTGCCGCAGGGTTACAAGCCGGCACGCGGTCGCACCATTTGCACTCGCTTTGGCGGCTGATTTCGCGGCCGTAATTGCGCGCAAAAACGAGCTGCGATTGCGCTCAACGGTTTCGCGCGAGTCCCAATCTGTGAAGCCCAGATTGAGCGCAGCGCTACCATTGATGCGGCTTTCTCCGGCCACTCGAGTGCTGAAACCGTGCAGAATCCAAGGAATAGAATCGAAAAGCTTAGCGGTCAGGATTTCGAGCCCGGAACTGCTACGCAGGGCCCAACCGTCGTCGATGGGGTTTGGAACCCGGAGAATCCCTGGTTGACGCCGGATTGAACGCGTGTGGGGCATATTTTTCGCCACGACGGGGCGAGTCACCCCTATTGTTCCCGAGTTTAAGGCGTGAAGCTAGCAGGCCGAAGCGCCCATTCGAATCGAGACGCAGTCCATTCGCTAAATGAAAGAGGGAGCGGGGCGGTATAATCCGCTTCCGTTGCGGATATCTTAAACTTGCCGCCGGGGAGGCATGGCAAAGTGATTGTCGGCTTGGGTGTAGACATGGAGGAGATTAGCCGGATAGATGAAGCAATCAAACGGCACGGCCAGACTTTCCTCCAGCGGATTTATACTCCAGCCGAGATCGCATATTGCGAACGGCACCGGGATAAAGCCGAGCGCTATGCGGGACGCTTCGCGGCCAAGGAGGCCACGATGAAAGCTTTGGGCACGGGCTGGAGCAAGGGCGTGCGCTGGCGGGATATTGAAGTGAAGCGCATGCCGGGCGCCCGGCCGACCATCGTTCTTTATGGCGCAGCGCATGAACACGCAGAATGCATGGGAGCGCGTCACATCAGCTTGAGCATCACCCATACGGGGAATTTCGCGCTGGCCCAAGTAATTCTGGAAAGCTGAACGACGCCACCCGCGGTAAAAGTCAGCCAGAGATTTACTATGTCTTTTTCTTTTCTTTATCGAGCTTGAGGGAGATCACGATATCTTTGCGGCTATCAAAGCTGGAAACGGTGCGCGTGTTGGAAGTCATGCTTTCGCTTTCGGCATGAACCTCGTAATCCACATTGGGATCGAGGCCGCTGAAGCGATACTCGCCGGACCTATCGGAAATATAAGTCTTAACCGCAAGCGTGCGAACGTTTTTGAGATATACGACCGCGGAGGAAACCGGATTTTCGGCCTTATCCAGAATCGCTCCCCGAACGGTCCGCAATTCGGACTGCGCCCCTGCCGAAAGGGCCAGCAGCACGAGAACGAGGAGCGTTCCTAGAAAGCTGAGATTCCTCTTCCGACGTAGGCCAGACTCCGTCGCCTTGCCTGATCTCATTGAGGTCCTTTCCGCCTAGACCACCAATACGCGCTGATTGGCGAAATCGGGAACCGGTCGCGAGATCGCTCTCACGGCTGACTGTAGGATGGCATGGATAAGGTGCCGGGATGTAGGGGCGAAGCCAAAACGTTACTCCTCTTCCTCCTCTTCATCCACGACTTCGTCCTGCATATCACCGTCATCCCCTTCAGTTTCCGCTTCTTCCTCTTCGTCGTCGTCGTCCCTCGTCGTCGTCTTCTTCGTCATCATCGTCGTCGTCTTCAGAGATGACGTTCAAATGCACAGGATGAATCTGCACCACTTCGAGCTCGGCTTCACATTCCGGGCAATTCAGAATCTCGCCCTCTTCGACCTCATCCTCATCGAGATCAATCTCGACGGCGCATTCCGGGCAGTGCACCACAGCCGAACCTCCTGGCCAAGCATGGCCCTTACGCAAGCGTATTATATAACGCGGGGCAGTCAAGGGGGGGCCAACCGAATTCATGGGCACACGTGAGTTTCCCGAATGGCCGCTGGTGGGCGTCGGCGGCGTCGTAATCGATCAGGGTCGCGCGCTGCTTGTGCGGCGGGCAAGGGAACCGGCGCTGGGCGAATGGACCATCCCCGGAGGATTACTCGAAGTTGGGGAGACGCTTGCGGCGGCTGTGGAGCGCGAACTCCGAGAAGAGACCGGGCTGATTGTGCGCGTGGTCGAGTTGATCGAAGCGCTGGAGCGCATTTTCTCGGATTCCGGAGAAATCCGCACGTCGCCTGCGGATGAGCATAATCCGCCTGCTTCGCCAGAAGTTACTCGAACTTTGGGCGTGCGACCACGGCCGCGGTATCACTACGTGATCCTCGATTATTTGTGCGAACGCGTTTCCGGCGAGCCGGAGATCAACGAAGAAATAAGCGATCTGGCCTTTGTACGCGAAGAAGACCTGGGGAGCTACGCGCTCACGTCTGCCGCAACACGAGTGCTACACAAGGCATTTGCGATGGCGCGCGTTCGAACGGGAGTGTGAAATATTACGGACGGACGCAGCTGATGAAGGTTACTTCTCACGGGCGGCGCGAATGAGGGATTCCATATGGTCGAGATAGCGTTCGAAGGCGCGCCGGCCCGCGGCCGTGAGGCGGTACTTCGTTTTGGGCAGCCGGCCATCAAACGTTTTGGTGCAATTGATATAAGCAGCTTCCTCGAGCTTACGGGCGTGTACGGAGAGATTTCCGTCGGTGGTTCTGAGCAGGGCTTTCAATTCGTTGAAGGTGAGCGAGGGATTGATCGCGAGAGCGCTGACGATTCCGAGGCGCATGCGCTCGTGAATCAAACGATCGAGGCCGGGCGCCACGGGCTCAGGACCGTGGCCACGCACTGCAGCGAGGCGCGGCTCCTGAGAATGGGATTTGGAAATACGTTCCGCGGTCGCGGTTCCGAGCTTATTCCTCACGTAGCCTCCTAAAACAGGCACAGTTTTTCAACTGCACTCAGCCCCCGTACTTCTGAGCGATGATCAATCCGAACAGAATTTGCAATCCGCCAAAGCCCGCCATCATGTAGGCATTGCCCCAGGAAGCCGGTGAAACAGCCGCCGCAGCGCCAAGGGCAATGAAGCAGATGCCCATCATCGGAACCACGCGCACAGAAAAAGATCCGCCGCTGACGACGGCCGTGCCATAAAGCAGCAACCACATTCCCGGGAGCAAGCGAAGATCTCCATCGCGATAAAGCGCAACGGTCAAGAGCGCACCCACAATCATCGGCGGAGCGAAACCAAGCGCGAACTTGCGGCCTGGTCCGGAGAAGAGGGGCAGGCGGGCCGCACGGGCTTTGCGAGCGACGGCGAGCACTGCAAGAACCATCGCGAGGGCAGCTTCCGCGAGCCACACGAAAATCCAGCGAGCCGCAGTGGGTTGATGCGATGCAATCGCGGCCGCGGCAAGTGCGGTGAATCCGATGGCAGCGCCGCCCCACCCTGGAACGGCGGTGAAGGAGCCGGCACGCTCCATCGTTTCGCGAATGAAGCGAAGATTGTCGGCGGCGCGGTCTTCGAGAGGCACGAGCACGGGGCGCGAGGAACGGGCAGGTCCAGCGGGTGTCATGCGGTCGAGGATACGCGCGGGCGCGAGGTTGTCAAGTTCTTTGCGCTACAGAGTGAAGGGCCGGCGATCAAGTATCTTTGGGTTTCCAGCCATACTGGCCAATGAGAGGAACGAAGCGACAATGGTAAAGCTCGCGGCTGGTGAGCGCATCAGCGTGCTTATCGATACGCAAGAGCCGCTGCTCGTCTGGCGTTCCTACGGGAATAACAAGACGCCCGCCTTCGGCGAGCTGCGCTGTAAGGGGCGGCGGGATACCGGGCGCTGCCGCCGTGACCACAATGGCTTCGAAGGGAGCCGCATCGGGCCAGCCCAGGGTCCCATCGCCGACATGCACATGTACGTTGTCGTAGCTCAGGCGTCGCAGCCGCTCGGCGGTGCTAGTGGCGAGATTTTCGTGCATCTCGACGGTGTGCACTTCGCGCGCCAGCAGCGATAGCACGGCGGCCTGATAACCTGACCCGGCACCGATTTCGAGCACACGCTCTCCGCCAGAAAGCTCGAGCGCCGCTGTCATCGCCGCGACCATGAAGGGCTGCGATATCGTTTGTTCATGGCCGATCGGCAGAGGCCGATCGGTGTAGGCTTCGCCGGCCAAGGCAGGCGGTACAAACTCATGACGCGGCACGTTAAGCATGGCGGCGAGGACGCGCTCATCGCGGATCCCTCGCTTGCGAAGCTGGCGTTCGACCATTTCCTGGCGGAGCAGCTCTGCTTCCGTTTGCGTGAGGGCGGCTGTCGCGGGGCGGAAGCCGTTGCCACCGGCGGAGGAGTCCTGGAAATCAGACACGAGTACCTCGGTCTACTTGAATCGCTGCCTGCGGACGACGTCGATACCGAAGGTGCCGTTTTCGTCGCGCAAGGCGACGACGGAAACATCGGGGCGCAGCGTATATTCGATCTGGATCACCTGCTGCTGGGTGGAAGTAACGTCTGTACTGTACGTGATCACGAGGTTGCGGGAGAACTGCTCGGCAACGGTGACGCGCGCTCCGGGATTCTGTGTGGCGCTCGTCGCGGCGATGTAGTCGGGATCGACGCTGAAACGGCGTACGCCAAACAGGCGCTGCACACGTCCGCCCAACTGAGACGAGATTGCTTCCGAAAGCAACGTTGTGGCGCCGAGCTGCGGAGTCTGCACCGCTGCCGCACCACCCCGGAGGCTGCTCTCCTCGCCGGGTTGTCCGAGGGCCAGTAAAGTGATGATATCGCTCGGAGGTAGCGGCGGATCGGAACGATACGACATGGTGAGATGACTCGCCGGGCCGTTGAAATCCACGGTGACCTCGTATTGCTGGATGGTGGTGGCGACTTCAACGTTGAGGACAGGATCAACTCGAAACGGATTAACAAAATTGATATCGCCACGAGTGAGGTGGTAGTCGTTGCCGCGCATCGTCATCTGTCCGGCCAGCAGGTGAACGCTTCCAAGAAGGATGGGGTGGTCAAAAGTGCCGCGCACACGCACGTTCGCTTCGGTCTGAAATCGACCGCTGGACCATTCCAGCGCTGCGCCGGGAGCGGCCTCAGCCTGCACGTCAAACTGCAAGTTGCGCAGGAAAGCCGAAGTGGTGGCCCGCGGCCCGTTGGTGGTCTCAGTGGAAGAGGCTATCAATGAAGTGATATCAAATCCCGGCGACATCAGGAGGCGATCGAAGGTGACGCGGCCGGAAAGAGTGGCCGCCTGGGGCGTGCCGACAAGACGCAGTTCGCCACCAGCAAGCCAACTCATGCCCACGGGGTAACGCACACGCACCTGTTCGGTGCGCACCGTGAGATCGTACATAGCGGGTCCATTGCCGTAGGTCAGCGAACCTGAAAGAAGCAGGCGGCCGCCTCCCGTTTCCGAGGTGACGTTGTTAAATGTCACGCGACTGGTATCGAAAATGAAATCACCGGTTAGCTGGCTCAATCCGGCGGGAAAGTCTCCGTAGCGCAGCGATGCGTCATGCACACGAACCCGCCCCGTGATGCGGGGGCTCGAAAGAGTCCCGGCAATCGTGGCGTCCACGTCCGCCGGTCCGCGGACATCCAGGTTGGGCACGAAGCCGCTGAATAGCCTAAGATTCGCAGCTCCCGCCACGCGCATATCCAGCGCACGGTCCCCGGCAAATCGTGCGAACCCGGTAACGCGGAAATCCGTATCGACGCCACGCAGATTTGCCTGGCGCACCTGCACTTCGTGATTGCCATACTGCAACTCGACGGGCCCCTGGTTCAGCAACTTGATGTACTGGTAGTCCAGCGAGACTTGCGACAGATTGGCATCCACTGAAATCGTGTCCGGCTGTAACAGCGCGCCGGAGATGCCGAACCGGCCGACAATTTGGCTGTGTCCGGTCAGGCCGCTCAAATGCAGCGCACTGACGATCAAGGGGTCGAGATCGATTTGCGAAACAGTGACCTGCCCTGACATGGGATAGATGCCTGTGAGCGAGACGTCCAGGTTGCCATGCAACTCTCCGGCCGGAATGGCCGAATCGATTTGTAAGCCGAGCTTAGAGCCGTCGGACTGAACCTTCGCATCGAAACTGCCGATCACTTCATTCCTGAGTTTCAGATCGACCAGACGCAGCGAACCATCCAATCCGGGAGCAAACAGCGGACCTTGCCCGCCCAGATGAAAGCTGATGTTGCCTCCGAGCGGGAGGCGCGGCGTCTGTATGCGGGCAATACCCTCGAGCGGAAGCCCGGCGCCGGTGAGGTCGAAAACGGCCTGGCCGTCGGTGGTGTGATAGGTGAAATTTCCAGTCAGCAGGCCGGGGGGCGGCGGATTCGCATTCGTTGCCGCGGGCGGCACTAAGCGCAATTCGGCGTTAGCGACGCGAACTTCGCCATGGCGGAGCGCTAATTCACCCCGCGCTCTATCAAAACGCCAGCCCCAGGCCTGAGGATCGACTATATCGAAAAGGCCGGTCAGCTCCGGATCGGCGTGCGTTCCACGGCCATGGAACGTACCGCTCAGCAACCCGTGCGCTGGATAGGAATATCCGAGCAGGGCTTGTAAGCCATCCATATCTGTGCGAACGAGAGTGGCATCCAACTGCCACGAATTCTCCGGGCGGAAGCTCCAATTATCCAGCATCAACGAGAAGCTCGAGCTGCGCGGAGGAGCGGTCGCGGCGCACGTTAGCCCGGGTGAAACTAAACTCTTCGGGCGAGTAAGACATATCGCCGTCGATTTCATCCCAATAGAGCTTGTCGTAGCGCGCATTCGTCCCCATGACGTGCCCGGTGAAGGTTGGCCCAACTAACGGACCGGTTATATGGCCCTGCCAATGGGCACGCCCGGCAACGACCTTAGGCTCAGCGTCCTTGCCTCTGATGCGGTTGATGAAATCATCCCAGGGCATGAGGTCCTGCGAATCAAAAGTGGCGTCGAGCTTGGAATCGCGCGCGGCCAGAGTTCCGCTGAACTGCACATTACTCGAAGGAGTGTCTATGTGGCTGGCGCCTAAAACTACCTGCCGCCCGGCCATGCTGTAGTGATAGTCGAGGCTTGCCGTAACAGGAATTTGCCCCGCCGGCAATTGGCGTCGCTGACCCCAAAGGGAAATGCCGCGTGAATCCAAATTCTTGAAGTCCGCAGTCCACGTGGTGACCGCTTGAACCTCGGCGACGCCGCCCCAATGCAGCGGTACGATCGGGAGACTATTATTGTCGACCGCGGCCAGCAGCGTGGCGAGATCCATATCGTGCGCATGGGCGTTCACGCGAAAGTGAAGTCCGGGAAAATCGAGATGAACCTGCCCATCGATCGCGCCGCCAAGCGCCTGGGCCGAGAAATCGGGAACTTCGAGGGCAACGCGGTCCGCCCGGTAGTTGCCGCGGGAGCTAATTCCAGAGCTGTGGAACCAGTCGTACGGCATATCGATATCCGCAGCGGCGTATTTGCCAGTAACCGCCAATTTGCCATCCGCAAAATGCCCATCGCCGGAGAAATCCACATGGCCATGCGGGCTGTTGGGCTTGCGCAAAATGGTCCGGAGATCCTCGAAATCAAAGTGGCCACGATAGCGAAATGCCCAATTCGGCTGCGCGAGATTGGTATTCGAGATTTGCGCATCAATATTCGTATGCGGAGATTGCCAAAGCAGCTGGGTGATCGAAAACGCGTTTGGCTCAAGAGCGAAACGCACGGATAGATCGGAATTAAACGGAAGATAACGGCGCGCGACGAGCTCCATTTGTTGCCAGCGGAATTGGCCCAAGTACATGGGCTTCGCATCGAGCTCGGCATAGTCAACCAAAAACTCAAAACGCCCGCCCTCGGCTACCAGCGGGACGCGGACATCGTTAAATAGCAGCTCACCGTCTTCCAGCCGCAGGCGGCGCACCACGACCTCAAAAACGCGCTGCCGCAGGGGCTTTGCCTGCGGGGCGCGGCGAGCCATGGGGATGTTGATAGAACCGTCGCGCTCCACGCGAACGTGCAAAACGGGGTGGCTTAATTCAACATCACCAACCGAAAACTTGCGTCCCCATACGGAGTCGATGCGCAAGCCAACGACCAGCCGGTCGGCATGGAAGAATGGCGGCGTGCCTGCGGGTTCGTGACCGCGAATAGTCAAGTCGCTGAGGGTGACCCGCAGCCGCCAAGGGTTAAAGTGAAAGGCGCCCAGTTCAGCGCTGCCGGACGTTAATTTCTGAATTTGCTCGACTATAGTGTGGCGAATGTCGTTATCCAGGGCTCCGCTCGAAAGAATCAGCAGTAAGGTTACGGGCAGAGCCAGAATCGGCAGGGCCAGAGCGAAGACCCAGCGCTTCCATTTCCGTCTGGCTCTCGGTTCGTTCACGGCTTACCTGCCGAGCCGACGGATGCATCCATCGGCTCGAGCTCAATCTTCAGACGTGGCTTGGTTTCGTCGAACCAAGCCGCGGTGCGCTCGTTGACACCCTGCTCAACCAAGACTTCCTGAATTTGCTCCGTAACATCGGTTAACGGAGGCGGTTGCTGGCCCTTTGCCTTTAATTCAGGCACCAAGCGATCGCGGTAATAGTCCGCGATGGCAGCGTCAGTCACTTGAATCGAGGAGCGGAATTTGTAATCGAGGTAACGCGCGAGGTAAATCTGGCGTGCGACGATGCGGCGCACGGCTGCCACAGTGAGTCCTATCGCCTCCAGGCGCTGCCGATACACAGCGGGGCTAGAGAAGCTGCTCTCGACCCGGCTGAGTTCGCGATCCACCTCAGTTTGGGCCGGCAAAGGGAAACCCGTGGTGGCGGCTTCATTGTTGACCACCCACTGCTCAATCAATTCCGAGCGGATTTCTTCGTTGCTTTGGGAATAGCCTTCGAGAAGCTGCTGGTATGCAGCTAATTCACGAAGCTCGCTCAGCGTAATGATGTCGTCTTCGATGCGAACAACTATCGCGTCGACGATCTGCGGCTGCGGGGCGGACTGGGGCATAGCGGTCGCCGGTAAGGCGAGCACGATTGCTAATCCGAAAATAGACGCAGTGCGCATCAGAAAGTGGATCCCAGATTCACGAAGAATTGAAAAGCGGGCAGCCGTGAAATCGTTACCGGCCCGTTTGGCACCGCGCTGTTGACCGGATTGACGAAATGTGCGGGATTGAGCTGATAGGCCAGATCAATGCTCACAGGCCCGACGGGAGTGTGGTAGCGAATCTCGAATCCCAGCGTGTGGGAAAAATAATTCAGCTCATTCGTGCAGTTCGTCAGACAGGCTGTGGGCTGGGCCGGATTTAACATGGGCGGCGGGGGAGCCCAACGAAGGCTGATATGGGAAAAGTCGCTGAAAACATTTCCGGCGTCATAAAAAAAGCCGCCGCTGACACGGCTACCGATCAGCGGAAGGCGCATCGGAAATTGCAGTTGCTGATTGAATATGAGCATGCCGAGCCCCCCCACCGGGAAACCGGTCACCGGATCGCGGGTACCGGCCTGATTCAGGCCAAAGCCACGCAGCGTGGTACCGCCGCCGGCAAAGAAGCGTTCCGGTAAGGGGATATCGGAAGAGTTGGTGGCAAGGAGGGGTTCCAGCGATCCGGTTGAGCCGGCAAAGGGCTCCTCGATACCAATGCGTGTCGAGCGCGCAAATACCAGGCGCGAGCCCAGATGTGTATAGGTGGAGTTCTGATAGGTGGCACGGACGAAGGAGGCAACGGAGCCAATAGCGGTGCTGGCAAGGTCGATGTCAAAAGTATTGAAACTTCCGCGGGCGGGGTCGGCGGCGTTGTCGCGGCGGTCGCGCACCCAGGTGAAGCTGAAGAATGACACCTGCGTGGGCTGATTGAACAAGGGGATCTCTTCCGGGGCGACTCGCAAATCGGTGGCCTGCACACGGCGATAGACATAACGGTAAAGCAAAGTGGTCAGAAGGGAACGGCGATCGGTCAACTGAGCTGAACCTTTTCGCGTGTCGACGTGAAGGTCTGGACATCGCGCGCTTTCACATAAGTGCCTGTAAGCTGAAAACTGAGCGTGGGAAGAAGGAAATGATTCGAGGAGCTATAGGTGAGCAGCGCTCGGCCTTGGAGGGTGCTGGCTCGGGCTTTGAAGGAGAGCGAGTCAGCGCGCCCGTCAGGTCAAGCTTGGTGAATTCGACAGTGCCACGCGGACTGAAATTCAGCGGCTCGGCGACGGGGCCGTTGCTGGCAGTACCGAGCCGTTGACTTCGAAGCCTAAGCCGTAGCCGATGGTATATCGGCGAGCCTCATCCACGGGGACATCTATGGTTTTCGATGTCTCACTACCTTGAGGGTTCTGCGGGGCGATGGCCACACGGCTGAATATTCCCAAGTTGTAGAGGCGACGTTGCGTTTCCACGATAGCGCTTTCACTAAGAGGGCCACCGGGGCGCAGTTGGATCTCGCGAACGACGACGCTTCTATGCGCATGTTCATATCCGCCAACGAGTACCTGAGCCACACGAATTTGCTGCCCCTCTTCAATTTGATACGTGAGATTCACCCGTGGTCCCTCTCCAGGCTGGACGGGCAGTTTATCGACGGTAGCGTGGAATTGAGCATTTGGAAAACCTTGGTCGAAGTAGAGGGCCAGCACGTTGTCACGATCGCCGGCAACGTTGAGATCAAAAAGGCTGGCCCGCCGTGGAACCAATCACACGCGAAAGCCCGCCATTGCTCAGCGCGTGGTTGCCTTGAAGCGTCAGATTAGCGATACGCGTCTGCAACCCTTCCTGGATGCGAAACGTGACGAAAAGATCGCCGGGGTGACCTTGGTAATTGTTCATCAAATCGGTGTTCACCTTTACATCGAGAAAACCGTTCGACTGATAAAGCTCGGTAAGCGAGGCGACGTCATTCATCAGCTGTCCGGAACTGAAGCGCCCGGGAGAAGCAAAAGCGGCCGGCTGAATGCGGATACGGCTTCGAAGCAAATCGTCAGGAAAGTAGTGATTCCCAGAAAACGCTACGCCCACTAAACGCTGGTCGACCGAACTCACGATACGTGATCACTTCCGTGCTGACCTGCTGGCCTTCGGCAGGGTCCTCTGAGGTGGCATAATCGACTTCTGCGTCGAAATACCCCTGCCGTTGGAGATAGTCCCGCAAATTACGGCGTCCCTCCTGCAGCAGATCCTCGTCGACCGCGCCTTCTTCATAAATGGGGAGCAACGAGCGCAGCGTGCTATCGGAAATTTTCGCGCCAAGCACTTGTACACGGACTTGGAGCTGCGCCAAAACCGATGCCTGAAGCGTGACCCGATTCGTATCGGGCTCATACACGCCGCGTACGACGGAAACGCGCGCGCCAAGGTAGCCGCGCGCTATCAGCCATTTGCGGCTGTTTTCGACGCTGCGTTCCAGCACTTCTGACGTCACTTTCGTTTTGGGCTTGAGCTTCAGATGTTGCCGAATCTCCGCATCAGAGAAAGGCGATTGGTTAATCAGATTGATCATTCCGACCGAGGCCCGCATGCCCGGCACAACATCGACAATAATGTCCATTTGCTGGGTCTGCGGATGCGGCAAGAGATGGTAGGCGATTTTTGCCTGATATGAGCCCGCGTCTTCGAGGGTATTTTTTAAGCGGTCCAACGCCGCAGGCATGTCGGATTCACGGAAAGGCTCACCAAGCCCGAGGCGCATGGAGGAGACTGCCACGGAATCGCTGGGAGGCTCGTGCAGTCCGTTAACTCTGACGACGCTGATGAAGTAATTTCGCCGGACAACAAAGTCCACCCGCAACCCCCCAGCCTCGTTGGTGACTTGGGCCTGGATGTCGGCATATCGTCCGGTGCGGTAGAGTTGACGCAAGCTTTCGCGTTCGGCTTCGAGCGTAAAAGGCTGGTTTGGTCGAAGTGGAAGACCACTAACGTCTTCGTCAAGAACTTCGCCGGACTGGTCCACGATCCGAATGGCGGTAACCTGACGGCCTTCGACCTGGGCCGGCGTTGTTTGGGCCTGGGCCGTCGCAATGGCAGCCCAGTGAAGCCCAATACCGACGAGCAAAAAGAGAACCGCCCACGGACGATTCGGAGTCATTCGTCACTATAAAAACAAAGGTTAGCACAAGCGCCTTGCCCGCCAGAAACTTCCGTCCAATAACGTGCTTAGAGGCGGCGACGAAAGATAGGCGCTATAAGATGACGTAAATGCCCCTGAACCAGGTTGCCAAGAGGAACGCATAAAACCGGCAAAATGGACACCCGACTTCGCGAACGCTACTCACGGCAAATTCTGTTCGAGCCCATCGGCCAGGAAGGGCAAGAACGTCTCGCCATGCTTCCGCAGCCCTTGTTGGCTGCGGGGCATTAGGCTCGGCCCTTGCAGATCTACTCGTCCGAGCGGGCATCGGCCGGCTTCGAATCATCGATCGCGATTTCGTGGAGCCCTCTAACCTGCAACGGCAAACACTTTTCGAAGAAGCCGACGCGCAGGAGTTTCTGCCCAAGGCAGTGGCTGCCGAGCGCGGCTGCGCGCGATTAATTCGGATGTGGAAGTGCAGGGCGTGGTTGGAATCTCACTCCGGACAATGCGGAAGAGTTGCTGCGCGATTCGGCGGTGCTGCTGGACGGCACCGACAATTTCGAAACGCGTTTGTTGATCGACGACTTTGCGGTGAAGAACTCCGTTCCGTGGATTTATGCAGCCGTCCTCGAGCCATGGTTTGACCATGCCGATCCATTCCGGCGAGAGTGCCTGCCTGGCGTGCCTGATTGAAGATGGCGAGGCGAATGGAGACGGCGCTACCGGGCGAGCGAATGAGCCTACTTGCGATACGGTGGGCGTACTTGGCCCCGCGGCAGGCGCGATCGCTTCGATGGAAGCTGCCTCCGCAATCAAGATATTGGCCGGAGTCCGAAGCGCTGGAGGCACGACTCATTGCTCTCGACATCTGGAGCGCGCGTTTTCAATCGCTGCGAGTACCACGTCGCAAAGACTGTCGAGCCTGCGGCGAGCGGCGATTTTCTTACCTGGAGGAGAAGACAGCCGCGCCTTACTATGTGCGGACGCGATTCCGTGCAAATTGACGAACGCCGACGCCGGCTGGATTTGACCGCGCTGGGACAAAATCTGGGAGCGGCAGGAAGTCAGGTGCGGCAGAACGATTTTCTGCTGCGCTTGGAAGTGCCACCATACGAATTAACCGTATTTGCGGACGGCCGCGCGATTATAAAAGGGACGCGCACGCGTCCGTAGCACGTCCCTATACGCGCGTTACGTAGGGCGTGACGGCACCGCGGAAATCGATGTTTAGCGAAAATTCAGCGGCTTTCCGTGCGGCCGATGGGATGCCGAAGGGCGGCGCGATCGAGATTTTCGCGCAGGTTCATGAGAGTAAGGAAAGTGTTGAGGATGCGCGCCTTCAATTCGTCCGGAAGGTGCAGCCCGCTGGTTGCGGTGCGAGCCAATAGCTCGCCTCGCCCTCCGATGTAAGTGATGATCTCCACCTGGCGATCGCGAGTCGTGCGGCAATGGCTGTCTCACGACGCATCTCCGCACAGCGTCGCTCAATTTCCATAGTAAAGTGCAAAATGCACAGTTTTTCGCCTTCCAGGGCCGCGGGCGCCCGACGGTTTCCAGACCTGGGGCATTGCAGGAGCTGATCGCGTAAAAACCTCGAAAACCGATTTTTGCATCCCGTCTACCCAAAAGCCAGTGGCACGTTATTGTTCACGGCGAATCCGCCATTGCCGTTTGCGCCTTCTGACATACCAGCAGGATTCGTCCTGATACCAGACTCAGGCTGATGCGATGGCCATAGGTATGCTAGACTCGCCAAGCAAGAGTAGGTTCGGCCGTATCTAAAGTCATTTCCCGAAGGCCGTAAGCGCGGTAAGTTCTCTAAACTCAAGGCGAGGCACCAGATGTCTGGGCATTCCAAGTGGGCAACAATCAGAGCACGAGAAGGCGGCTACTGACGCCAAACGTGGACGCATCTTTCCCAAGGTGATCCGCGGAATGCGCTATTGCCGCGCGCGTCGGCGGCGGGGGATCCCAACTAAAATCCGAGGTTGCGCACGGCGATTTTAGCGGGTAAGAACGAGAACATGCCCAACGAAAACATCGAGCGAGCGAATCAACGCGGCACAGGGCCAGCTCAAAGGGGAACAGTACGAAGAAGTAAATTTCGAGGGTTTAGGTGAGGGGGGGGGGGGATAGAAAAGGGGGGGGGGAAAAAAAACCGGGAGCCGAGTCCAATCAGCGAGATCCGGCACATGATGAGCCGTCACGGCGGGAATATGCGCTGAGACCGGCGCCGTGGGCTTTTTGATGTTGAGCCGCAAAGGGCAGATCGTAGTTTCGAAGGAACAGGCGGGCGAAGACAAGATGCTGTCGATCGTTCTCGACGCCGGAGCGGAGGACCTGCGGGACGACGGCTCCGCGTGGGAAGTAGCTCACCCCTCCCGACACATTCGAGGCTGTACGCGAGGCTCTGACGAAAGCGGGCGTTAAGTTCGAGTCAGCGGAAATCGCCTGGGTTCCACAGAATTATATTAAGCTTACCGGTTCCGCGGCGCAGCAAATGCTCAAGCTCGTGGAAGCGCTCGAAGAACACGACGACATACAGCACGTTTACGCGAACTTTGACATTGACGAAAAAGAGATGGCCGTAATGGCCGGCGAGCCGT
>CAWEFX010000017.1:0-44500 GCA_963808465.1 uncultured Acidobacteriota bacterium | reverse complement strand
GCGGGGGCCAGATTTGAACTGGCGACCTTCGGGTTATGAGCCCGACGAGCTACCAGGCTGCTCCACCCCGCGAAGGCATCTTATCGGAATCGCAATGAGACGCGTCAAACCAATGGACCTCGCGAAAGCAGAAAGGCGATTCGTTCGCTTTTTGGTCCAACTGGGAACAAGCTGGGGAAACAGATTGGCTGCTGGGGCTAACGTGGAGACAGTCCGGCAGGAGTCGCAGCCTGAGCCATCGCTCTGACACGACATCCATCTAGCTAAGCGTGGTAGACTTCAGACTGTTCAACCTAACATGCGACGATTGGCCCTGAGTTTTCTTTGTCTTTGTCTCATTGCCGGAGCACGCGCGGCTTGTGCGCAGGCTCCTGAACCCGGCAGCTCGGAAATCGGCTCGGTCCACGCTGAAAAAATCCATATCGCGGGTGTTCCTAATGCCGGCAGAGTCGACGATCAGCTTTACCGCGGTGCTCAACCACAGCTTCAGAGCCTTACCCAACTCAAAAAGATGGGCATTACCACGATAGTCGATCTTCGCGCCGAAGATGCGGGAATGCGCGATATGGAAAGGAAGGAAGCCGGCAAGTCAGGTATTCGCTTCGTCAGTATTCCCATTGGGGGCTGGGCCAATCCCACGAACGATGAGATAGCACAGTTCCTTTCGCTCTTTGATGGCCGCTCCAAAGTTTTCGTTCATTGTCACTACGGCGAAGATCGCGCCGGCGTTTTCGTTGCTACTTACCGGATTGCTATTCAGAAATGGACCCCTGAGCAAGCGATGCGGGAGATGTATTACTTCGGATTCAACGGCTTTTGGCATCCCGGGATGATCTCGTTCGTCCGCGATTTTCCAGCGCGACTTACTTCCGTTCCGGCACTTGCTACCTTGAGTAGCCCTACCGACTCGAGTAACCCTGTACCTTCGGTTTCCACAATCATCTCGCCCAATTGAAATTTGCGTTGCCGGAAGGGCCGTAATGTTGCGATTCGTGCCGCTGTGGCACTGAGTCGCTTAGATCCGTATGCGTAAGCTTCATTAGAATTTACGCGCGACAGCCCGGGATCGGCGACAAAGCACCTTCCAAACGCCAACGAAAGGTTATATAGTTCGCAAAATTCTGCAATTGGTCGGAGCGGAAATTCAGTTTGCTTTAAAGTTCGTTTGGTAAGCTAAGCCGCCCGCCATAAAGATCGGCTTAGGCCGTCTGCTGTGAACTCGCGAGTCAGAATTCCGCGGGCTCACCGAAGTGGCTCGGCAAACGGCGCACACCGCCCAGTTCAGGAATGGTTCCGTTGCGAGATCAAGTGTGAAAAGAAAATTTAGGAGGTCTGCTATGCAGTGGAGATCAAGATTCAGAATTGCGCTCGGACTATTGGGCGTTCTTTTTAGTGCGACTTTTCTCTGGTCGCAGGCGCAAGCCCCGGAAACAACGGCAGTACGCGCCGGCAAGTTGTTCGATCCCAAATCGGGCCAGATGCTGAACAACCAAGTCGTTCTCATCCAGGGCGAGAAAATTACGCAGGTCGGTCCTGCAGCCAACGTGACCGTTCCTGCCGGCGCCCGGGTAATCGACCTCAGCCGGGCGACCGTGTTGCCGGGACTGATTGACGGCCACGTCCACCTCACCGACGCCGTTGGAAACATGCAGCACCAGATGATGGTCGCCTATCACTGGGCTACGGCTAGCCTGAACGCTGGGTATACAACGTTGGTCGTCCAGGGCTCGCATGGCGGCGGTTTCGCCGACGTGGAATTGAAGCGCGCGATCGAGACGGGCTTGGTCACCGGCCCGCGCCTACTTCCGGCAGGGCCGCTTTTGGATCCCACCATGGGGAGCAATGATTATTATCCGCTCGAGTTCAAACCGCTGGTGCCGGACATCGTCGCCGACGGGCCTAACGCGATGCGCGCGGCCGTGCGCGAGCTGCGCATTACGGCGCAGATCACGTCAAAGTCACGACGACGGGACGTTTTTACTTTAAGCCGAACGGCGAAATGGTGAACACACCCACCCTTACGCTGGACGAGATGAAAGCGATCGTGGACGAAGCGCACCGGCAAGGCATGTTCATAGCTACACACACTTATGGTGGCGAGGGCCTGAGAGTCACCATCGAGGCCGGGGTGGACGATATCCAGCATGGCACCGCGGCAACCGATGAAGACATCAAGATGCTGGTCGACAAACATTTGCCCATCACCACCACCATCTTGGACCACCGACAGGATGAACCAGGGGACCTGAAGCAATGGGCTCCGTACAGCCGCTGGCGCCTGGTAGAACAGACCTGGAAAAAAATGCTCGCCGCCGGCGTAACGCTAGGATGGGGCAGCGGCGCGGCTCCGCCGCCTGGACGGGTCTACAACACCGCCTGCAACTGCTCGCACGGCGTGCAAGGGGAGATGTTCCCGATTTTCGTCAAATGGGGCGCCACTCCTCTATACACGCTGCGCATGGCAACGACCGTAAACGCCCAGATCGTCCACAAAGAAGACACCGTCGGCACAATTGAAAAGGGCAAGTACGCCGACCTGATCGCCGTCTCCGGAGATCCGCTGCAGGACATTACGGAAATGCAACGCGTCAAATTTGTCATGAAGGGCGGCATGGTGGTGCGAGACGATTTCGCCGCACAGAATGGTGGGGCGCTGCGAAGCGAGAAATAGGAAAACGAAGCGGCGCGCGGACCGTGGATTCGGCGCACCAGTAAGCATCTCCGGCGCGAGACCAGATCAAAAACAGCTACCGGCTGGATGGCGTCAGCATCAAATGACTACGCTAATGGCGCGCCGGGCAGCGTGCTGGGCGATAACCTCGGGATCGATGCCGTCAACCAGATCTCCGTTCTGGGGAGCAACTATCCCGCCGCGTATGGGCGCACTTCGGGCGGAATCATCAATGCGGTCACGCGGTCTGGAACGAACTCCTTTCACGGCGACGCATACGAATTTCCTTCGAAACAGTGCGCTCGACGCACGTAATTTCTTCGATGGCGCAATTCCTGCCTTCAAGCGCAACCAATTTGGCGGCTCCGCAGGGGGACCCATACAAAAGGATCGCACGTTCATTTTGGGGACTATGAAGGATTACGCCAATCGCTTGGCGGTGACCACAGCAACCGGTGGGGCAGCCTGGGTCGAAATGGCCTCATTGGGCCAGGCGTTTCAAACCTGGATTTCTCGGTGTTCAAAAACAATCCCGTGAAGCGCATTTCTGAGAGCTTCAATGCCCAGTTCCGCGCCGAATTCTTCAATATTCTCAATCGCGCCAACTTTGCTTCGCCGACGCAAAACCTGGCGGTCTTCGATCAGACCGGGCTTCCCGTTCCCAGTGCGGGCCTTATTACGTCCACGCAGACCACTTCGCGGCAAATTCAGCTTGCGCTCAAGCTCATCTGGTGATTCAGAAGATTCGGCCGCAGCTGTGCTGTCAAGTTGTGGCGACTTGAGAGCAAGCAACTCGGTGCCCGGCGCGTTTTGTCGTACGGGAGTGCAAAACGCTGGTGAGTCTTAACCTCGATTTAACTCTGCTTCGTGCCTTACGCAGTACATAATCCCACCCGCCGAACGATGTGCTGAAGTCGGAGGACATATGACGATCGTGCTCAGCATATGTGCCGTAATCGATTTCTTAGTGATTATCCTTGGGGTTCCAAGTGTGCTCTGGACGAAGAAGCCAAATGGCACGCTTGGGCTGATTTGGTGGGGCTGCGTGACGTTGCTGGTAGCCACCTTTTCGGTTGCTTCCTTGGTCGCCGGGTTGGGACTCGCTACGAGCGCCTCGACGGCCGGTCATTTGATTCTGTTTCTCGGCGTCTTGTTAATCTTGTGGATGTTTTTCACAGGGAGGGCGCCGAGTCACGCATAAATAGTGCCTTCGCCGCCTTTTCCTAAAGAGCGCACGACCTCGTTTCTCTAGACTAGCTCCTTCTGCTGGGTTAAGCCGATTCGTCCTCGGCTTGAATACCGTATTTACAAAGAAGGCGATTTAGGCTTGATCATCCAAAGTAGGGAATAGAGACTGCCGCGGTGACGACCAAAATCCAAAACAGTAACTCAACCGAGCCCGCGATCTTAGCGACCCGCGGCATAGTGGGTTGCTGACCCCACTCGCGCATTTTTGTCTGGATCACGATGTGCAATATGAGCGCCACTGGAATCAGAAAGCCCAGCTTGGTGAGAAACGCCGGATTAATCACATAGGTAGCCGCGGCAGCCGAGAAAAGCAGAAAGCCTCCGAGAACGGCGATGCAAAAACCAATCCAGTTCCAGACAAATAATGCATTGAAGAGCTGCAACGGCGATTGATACTGATTGCCCATGCCCATCAAGCTCAGGTCAGTAGCGACAGTAGTTCCAACCCATAAAGATAGACCCGTAAAATGAGTGGCTTGAACAAATGGGTAGGCCCAATCGGAGGTTGCAACGGACAAAGCAAACGACTGGTGTTGTAGCCAGTTGCCAAACGTTACCACTGAACTATCCGTCACCGTCGACCTCCTTTAAGTGCTTGCGGGAACTTTCGTGGTGCGCTCCGCATCTCCGACATGTGTTCGAATTAGCCCAATCCTGAGAGCGCCGGTAGCTCATTGCCTGCCAGAATCGCCCCTACCCATAGAAGCAGTGAAACTGTGGCTACGAGTTTGGCGCTTATAGGCATTGTGGGCGATTTGTCCCACGCCGGCACCTTCCATTGGACAATGATCCCAAACACGACTGCCGCGAGAACGACCCACATTTTCAGGTGAAAAGTTGGGTCTGGAAGATATGACGCGGCAATGCCCGCGAACATGACAAATCCCGAAAGAAAATTTAATGCCAAGCCGGCCCACATCCAGGGAAAGAGTCTCTGCGCGAGTTTTGTAGCGCTCTGCTGCTGCCCCGCGATACCGATTACGCGCAAGTCCACCATCGCGATGGAACCCACCAAGACGAACATGCCGAAGTAATGGATGATCTCGAGACCTGCGGCCATCCAACCCACGCTATTGAGCGTGATGATGACCGAGTTGCTCTGCAACGCTTCGCCAATTTGGGAAACCATCGAAGCCTCCCGCCGGAACACCGGCTCGCTACGGGCAGCTGCTCTTGGAGCGGGAGTATCATCCAGCAGACGACGCCTGTCGAGTGTTAAATTAACGAAAAACTGGGATTTACACCGATTTAACCTTGCAGGTACGGCAGGGTGTTACGGAGGATAAGCCCAACGCTACAACTGATTCCGGAATTGCTCCAGAGCAATGCGCACCAACTGGCTTCGCGTCCTCACACCAGTCTTCGCGAAGAGTTGCTGCAAACTGGCTTTGACTGCGCTCTCCGAAATCTGCAGCCGATCGGCGATCTGCTTGTTGCCCAAGCCCTCAAGAATAAACGACAGTACTTGCCGCTCTCGTTCGCTTAGCCTGTCCGTTCCCTGCCGCGCCTCGGACTGCTCGTCAATTTCGAGAGACCGCCGAAGCATATCCTGTTCAAAAATGGCTCTGCCTTCCATTGCTTCCCGGATTCCTTTAACTAACAATGCCGGCGAACCATGCTTCATGAATATGCCCGAGATGCCCTTCCGAATCAGATTAGGGACTTCGTTTTGATTCACGCCGGCAGTCACAAGCAGAACTTTTCCGGTGAACGATTCGGCCCTAATCTTCTCAAGCAGGTCTGATCCCCGTTCCGTGCCCAGATCGAGATCTAAAAGAATCATATCGACTTCGCGTGACTTCAGAATTCGTAGCGCCTCTCCGCTGGAGCTGCAGTCCCCTACCACTTCGAATCCAGGCTCAGCATCCAGCAGGCGAGCGACACTTTCGCGAAATAGCGCGTGGTCGTCGATGAGAAGAATGCGGACGGCCTTCGGGGCGGTCCTACTCATCGTGCGATCCTTTCCAGTCCGCGACTGTAGCCAAATTCACGGCGAAGCAACAACCTTGACTGCGGGGCTCAAAGTTGAGCTCGCCTCCGAAAGTACGTAGGATCGCGCGAGAGACATACAGACCCAATCCCGTGGCATTTGCACCCGGCTGGAAAGGCTTGAATAGCCCGTAAGGTGAAGCGATCCCCACGCCTGTATCCTCGAATCGAATCACAACTGTGTGGTCTTGCAATTCGCTGCTGATCGTCAGACGCCTCTGTTCGGCAGAGTCCATGGCGCGCTGGCTATTCCGGGCAAGATTGAGGAAAACCTGCTGCAATCCGTAGCGATCTCCAAACACCAGAGGCAGGTGATCTTGTAATCGCCAGATAATCTCGCATCCGGCTTCACGATAGGCGGGCTCGATGAGCACGCGGAGTTCATCAAGCACACTGCCGAGGTCAATTGACGCGCCCATGTAGCTCGACGGCGGCAGGAGTTCCATATCCGAAAGCTTTTCGAGGCCCGCAATCAGGCTACCGAGAGCATGAAAGTCTTCGCTATTCTGCAAATCGGGCATGCGCGAAAGATTTTTATAGACGGCCAAAGTGGCACCACAAATATTGCGAATCTCGTGTGCCACTGCGCCCATAAGGATTTTTGTATTCTTGAGCAGGTGATCGAGACTTAAATCTTCACGGTCTCGCAGGTCTTCGGAAAGATCAACGATAATTGCCGCCAAGCGCGTTCCGTGGATCGTCGTGTAAGTCGAAAACCAAACCGCCGCGAGAAACGCTTCTCCATTGGTGCGCCTGCCGCGGCATCTAAGTTCCGTGCGGAACTGAGTGGGCCGCTGAGTTTGGACTGCCATTTGAAGTGCGGGGACAAATTCTTCGATCGACCGGCCCGCCAGGGCGGCGTCTTCAGCCGCGAAGAGATTACGTGCGGCTTCGTTTGCGAGCAAAATCCGGCCCGTCCCATCAATAGTCATAATGGCGGCTGGGCTACTGTCCACCAGGATACGAAGCTGCTCTTCGGCGTCGTGACGGAGTTTCGTATGAGTGTCGACTTCCGCCACGTGCTCCAGCGCCATCTGCCGACTGTGAATGATTTCGGAGATAAAGAGCCCCGTTCCAACAAATCCAGCAGAAGCCATTAGCAACCTTGTGATGGCTTCACCCGATGGAAGTTCACTGAACAGCTCCTGAAGGACCGCGCAACCCAACGCAACTACGACGATCTGCCAACGCGGCAGGAATCCGGCGATCAGCATGATTGGGAAAAGATACAAAAAGCCGATCGATATGTATGGCTTCGTGAGCCAGTCCACTATCGCGATAAGTACGATCAAGACTGCCCCGGCAATCAAGAATGGCAGCCGATTCTTTCGCGAATAGATCGAGGAAAAGTCCATGTCCCTTAGGGCGATATTGCCGCAACTCGCGCCGGCAAGCCATCCCCACGGTCAAAAGATAGGTCAAAACGGCCAGAAGATACGGTGTCCAACCCAAAGATACAGCCCCCAACCCGCAAGATAGGTTTAGGCATCCACGCTCGGGCAGACAGAATGGTGAGTTGGCAAGCTGCGTCTAAATGAAAAGACCGCTTCGAATGGAAGGGCGACGTTTTGCCCCGTTGCAAAAGGTATCGAACTCCAATGACTGAATTCCTTGCTGAACGTAATGATGTGAGGTGCGCATGAGAGCTGCGAGATGGAAAAGCACTTGGGTGGTTCTAATCGCTTTGCCGCTGTTGGCGGCCGGGTGTAGTTCCGCTCGCGGCGACGCACAGGCCGATACAACGGCCTCAGCGCAAGGCCCGAACAAACCTGCAGAAGCCACGGTGGAACTATCGCCGAGCCAACTACAGGCAATCAAGATTGAATCGGTGGGGACCTACCCGTTTCCCGTCGAGAACGATACAGTCGGCAACATTGACTTTGACGAGGATCTGTCGGTCCAAGTCTTCCCGCCGTATCAAGGAACGATCATCGACGCTTTTGCGGAAGTCGGCAACGACGTTAAAAAGGATCAGCCCCTTTACACTATCAAGAGCCCCGATCTCATTCAGGCCGAGTCAACCCTTATCGGCGCCGCGGCAACTTTTGAACTGAATAGCAAAGAACTCTCACGAGTCAAAAATCTGAGCGGGACAAACGGCGTTTCCATCCGGGAGTTGGAGCAGGCGACCTCCGATCAACAGACTGCCGAAGGTGCGCTTAAAGCAGCACGGGATGCAGTTCGCGTCTTCGGCAAGACAGACGCCGAAATCGATCAGATGATTTCGTCGCGGAAGATTGATCCCGCCTTGGTCGTACACAGCCCAATTTCCGGAAGGATCACGGCAAGGAATGCGCAGCCCGGATTTTTTGTGCAACCTGGAGGCGCTACGGCGCCGTATTCAGTCGCAGACGTCACCATCAAATGGATGCTGGCGAGCGTCGTCGAAGCGGACATCCCACACTTTCAATTGGGACAGCCAGTCCAGGCCCAGGTGATGGCATATCCCAACCGCGTATTCAGAGGCAGGGTTTCAAAACTTTACGCGACAGCCGACCCGAATACTCATCGCGTAACGATGCGGTCCGAGATCTCCGACCCCAAAAACGAATTGTATCCCGGGATGCTGGCGAATTTTGTCATTCGCCTTCGGCCGCCTATGGAATCGATCGCCATACCGGAAAATGGCGTCGTCCGTGAAGGTGACGGAACGATGACCGCCTGGGTGACGACCGATCGCCGTCACTTCTCGCAAAGAATCATAAAGACCGGCCTGCGGAGAGACGGCAAGGTGCAGATTTTGGAAGGACTGCAACGAGGAGAACTCGTGGTTAGCGACGGGGCCATCTTCCTGAGCAATATGCTGCAGGCCCCAGTGACGGAGTAGGGTCGAGTGCCTTGATTTCTAATCACAGCCAGGAAACATGTTCAAGTCTCTCGTAGCGTTTTGCCTGAGCCGCCGCGCCGTGGTGGTAGCGGGGCTCGTCCTGTTTGTGGGCGCCGGTTTCATTGCGTTCAAGATGCTCAACATCGAAGCCTATCCGAATCCCACACCGGTGATCCTGGAAATAACGGCGCAAGCACCGGGACTTTCCGCGGAAGAGATGGAGCGTTATTACACGCTCCCGATGGAGATTGGACTTTACTCCACGCCGGGTGTCGACATCATCCGCTCCACCTCGTTTTACGGACTTTCGTTCGTCCGCGTGACCTTCAAATATGGTGTCGATTACTACTTCGCTTTCTCGCAGGCAGCGATTGCGATGCAACAGAACGTAAGCCTGCCCGGAAACCTGGTGCCAACCATACAGGCGAACAGTTCGACGGGCGAAATTTATCGCTACCAGATTGTGGGCCCGCCGCACTTCGGAATTACGAACCTGCGCACGGTGCAGGACTGGATTGTAGCGCGGCGGCTGTTAACCATTCCTGGCATTGCAGCTGTCAATAGTTGGGGCGGCCCTACCAAGGAATTCCAAGTCGAGGTCGATCCTCACAAGCTGGAGGCCTACAACGTTACGGTGCCGCAAGTTCTGACGGCGCTGGGGAACGCGAATATCAATGTTGGCGGGCGGGAAATCTCCATCGGGCAGCAATCCATCAACATCCGGGGTGTCGGTCTCATCGACGACGGGGGGACCGACGACCTAACCCAAGGCTACAAGGTCGACGACATCGAAAACGTCGTTCTCAACCAAAACAATGGGGTTCCCGTTCTTGTAAAGGATATCGGCAAGGTATCGGTTGGCTATCGGCCCAGACTGGGAATCATGGGCCGCGACAAGCAAGACGACGTGGTCGGTGCGATTGTCGTGCAGAGGCGAACGGAAAAAACCGCCGAGATGATCCCAAAGGTCGAAGCGGCAATTAACAATCTGAATCGTGATGGAAGCCTTCCGACGGGCGTCAAGGTCGTTCCGTTTTACGACCGGTCGTCACTGATCGAGGTGACGACCCGCACGGTTTTACACAACCTCATCTTCGGATTCATCCTGGTTTTTCTCATCCAATGGATTTTCCTGGGGAATCTCCGCAGCGCGATCATTGTTGGTTTGAACATACCTTTCGCGCTGTTCTTCGCGACGATTCTGCTCGTCATCCGGGGTGAAAGCGCGAACCTCCTATCGGTTGGGGCAGTCGATTTCGGCATCATCGTGGATTCGGCCGTAATCCTGGTTGAGAACGTCTTCCGAAATCTCCAACGGGATCAGGGAGAGAAAGATTCTCTACTGGAGCGTCTCTCCGGCGGGTACTGGGGGGCTGACCCGACACGAACTCAGGGGAATTCAGCGGAACCTCAAGTGTGGACCCATCGTTTGCGGCTGATTCTCATCAGCGCCATGCAGGTCGATAAGGCAGTTCTCTTCTCTGCCCTGATCACCGTCGCTGGCTTCGTGCCACTATTCACCATGCAGGGCGTCGAGGGCCAAATCTTCGGCCCAATGGCCCGGACTTACGGTTACGCGCTCGCGGGAGCTTTGATTGCAACGTTCACAATTACTCCACCGCTCGCCTCCGTGTTGCTTCCTCAGCATGTGAGAGAAACGGAGACGATCGCCGTCCGAATACTGCATCGTCTATACACTCCGGCCCTGCGCTTTGCGCTGAGGCGTCGTGTACTCGTAGTCGCAATTGAGCTTGCCATTATTCTGGGGACCTTCTTTTTGATCGCACCGCGGCTCGGTAGCGAATTCCTGCCGCATCTGGAAGAAGGCAATTTCTGGATTCGCGCCTCCATGCCGATCACGCTCTCCCTGCAAGATGGCGAGGCGGCTGCCCGAAAAATGCGCGAGATTCTTCTGCGACATCCCGAAGTCATCACGGTGGTCTCTCAGCACGGCCGGCCGGACGATGGCAGCGACGCCGCGCCATTCTCGAACGTAGAATTATTCGCACCGCTAAAGCCATTTGACGAATGGCCGAGAGGCATGACGAAGGAAAAGTTGACGGATCAAATTCAAAAGGAATTTACCAACGAACTGCCGGGCATCAATTTCAATTTCTCCCAATACATCGAGGACAACATCGAGGAAGGGATCTCAGGCGTCAAGGGCTCTAATTCGGTCAAGGTGGTCGGCCCCAACCTCGAAACGATAACGAACATTGCCGAGCAGATTCGCGACCAGATGAGCCAGGTTCGCGGGATCGCTGACCTCGGTATCTTCCCTGTTCTTGGACAGCCGAATCTCAATATAAAAATCGATCGCGCCAAGGCTGCGCGTTACGGGCTCAATTCAGGCGACGTGAACTCGATCATTCAGGCGGCTATGGGCGGCGCCGTGGCGACCTCCGTCCTGGAAGGCGACCGGCAGTTCGATGCTCGCCGTCCGCTATACGCCCGAATACCGCGAAAGCATCGAGAAAATCGCCAACATCAGAGTCGCATATCAGACAAGCGAGCGGGCAGAACGCCTACATACCTTTGAAAGAACTGGCAACGATCAGCCTGGATACTGGAGCGTCCTGGATTTACCACGAAAGCATGCAGCGCTTCATCCCGGTGAAATTCAGCGTCCGCGGACGCGATCTCGGCAGCACGGTTCAAGAGGCACAAGAGCGAATCGCTAAGAACGTCAAATTGCCTTCCGGATACCGGCTCGTGTGGGCGGGTGAGTTCGGAGATCTTCAGGAAGCCAAGCAACGCCTGGAGATTATCGTGCCTATCAGTCTCTTTTGGTTGCGGGGCTGCTTTATAGCCTGTTTAACAATGTGCGCGACAGCCTTTTGGCGCTCGCCGGAATCCCCGTCGCAGTGGTTGGGGGCATCCTGGCACTCTACATTTCCGGTCTGAACTTCAGCATCTCCGCCGCCATCGGTTTCGTCTCCCTCTTCGGCGTCTCGGTGATGGACGGCATCCTCATGATTACATTTTACAACCAGGAAAGAGCGCACGGATACCCTCCTATCGACGCCATGTACCGCGCCGCCTCCACGCGTATGCGCCCCCTACTGATGACGGCGCTTTCGGCCTGCATTGGTTTGCTTCCCGCGGCAATTTCCACGGGCATCGGCAGCCAGGTGCAGCGGCCTTTAGCAACGGTAATCGTGGGAGGCATGTTGGTCGGTCCGATAATGCTACTGCTGGCCGTTCCGCCGACGAGGATGATTTTTCTTGGACGCGACAGCAGCCGGAATTCGGGAGAATTGAAATGAAGACCATCTGTCTGCTTCTTCTGACGATGATTAATGCTCAACTGGTGAACGGAGCGCTCTACGCGGCTCCTGCCAATCCAGCACAAAATCAAACCGCTTCCGAGGGCACGCCGAAGGCAGTTAATGCCCAAACCAATCGTCCAACTGGCGATGGCGCCCCTCAAAGTGATACCAGGGCAAGCGGCGAAATACGCGAGCCCCGCCGTGCAGCGAAGAGTCGCCCGAGCAACAAGGCGGTAGCGATCAACTCAACTCGTCCGGGGCAAGTTGCTGGGCGTCAAACGCTCGCTGCGGCGGGAAATCCTGCCAATTCTCGTCCAAGCTCTGCCACGCAGCCAGGTACGACTCAAGTCCGCGGCTCAGCACAGAACGAAGCGATTTACCGAGCGCTCCCGGTTCGGCCAGGTGCTGCGATTCCGCCTGCCTCGCCGTTAGCCGGCAATGTGCGCCATCGCGATCCGAATGCAGCGGTTATCGGGGGAGCCGCAAACTCCAACGTCCGAAGCACGGCGGCAATCGACGGAACGCGAATGAACCTCAGAGGCCCAAGGAATTGACTCTATGCGACACATTCATAAATTGCGCGTCACATACTCGCTGCTACTGGCCTCACTGCTTTTTGCAGGCTGCGCCGTCGGGCCGAATTTCAAAAAACCTGCTGCGCCAAATGTCACCGGTTACCTGCCAACCCAACCCTCAACGACTACCAGCGTTCCCAATGTTTCCGGTGGAGAAGCACAACAGTTCGTTCAGAACCGCGACATTCCCGCAGATTGGTGGACGCTGTTTCATTCTGCACCGCTAAACGATTTGATTGAGCGCGCGCTCAAAGCGAATCCTGACCTCAAGGCGTCCCAGGCGGCTCTGGTAGTGGCCCGAGAGAATATGCTCGCCCAACGTGGCGCTTACTACCCCACTGTTTCGGCAGGTTTCACGGCAACCCGGCAAAAAACCTCGGTTTTGCTTTCTCCTGTGCCCAACGCGAACGTCTTCAATTTCAGTCTCTACACACCGCAGGTGAGCGTTTCGTTTGTACCGGATGTGTTTGGTCTGAACCGCCGAACGGTGGAGTCGCTAAAAGCGCAGGAGCAGCAGGCACGTTTTGCGCTGGCCGCAACTCACATTACCCTGAGCTCCAATGTGGCTGCCGCGGCCATTCAGGAAGCGTCACTGCGCGGGCAAATTGATGCCACCCGACAGCTGATTGCCACGAACACTGCGATGCTACAGATTCTGCGCGAGCAGTACGCACAGGGTTATGTCGCTCAGCTTGATGTGGCTGCGCAGGAATCCCAACTCGCGCAAGTCACAGCGACCTTGCCACCTCTGCTAAGGCAATTGGCTCAACAACGTGATCTGCTGGCGGTGCTGTCCGGCGGATTCCCGAGCGAGGAACTCACTGCGGAGTTTGAGTTCTCCAGTTTCCAGTTGCCACAGGAGTTGCCGATGAGCCTCCCTTCGCAACTGGTCCAACAACGCCCGGATGTGCTCCAAGCCGAGGAGAACGTCCACGTAGCCAGCGCTCAGGTCGGCATTGCAATAGCGAACCGTTTGCCAAGCTTCAACCTGACAGCAGATGCCGGCAGCATGGCACTCGCCTTCAGTCAGATCTTTGGCGCTGGAACTAGTTTTTGGGACTTGGCCGCGGGCGTCACGCAACCCGTATTTGAGGGCGGCACTTTGCGGCACCGGCAGCGCGCTGCTGAGGCCGGATTGACCCAGGCCGAAGAACAATATCGCGGCGTACTGCTCACGGCTTTTCAGAATGTGGCGGATACCTTGAACGCTCTTCAAACGGATGCAGAGGCTCTGAAAGCTGCCGCCGCGGCTCAACAAGCCGCCAACATCACGCTAACCCAAACGAAAAACCAATTTGAGGCGGGCTACACGAGCTATCTAGCGCTACTAAGCGCAGAGCAAGCATACCAGCAGGCAGCGATTACTCTTGTGCAAGCTCAGTCGAACCGATTTGCTGACACTGCAGCACTGTTCCAGGCTCTAGGCGGCGGCTGGTGGAATCGCACGGACATCCCCAAATCGTAATGAACGAGGCCGCCAGGCGTGGTCGATCAGGCGTGGTCGATGAGGCGGTGGTGAATGGCGTAAAGTGCGAGTTCCAGCCGGTCCGAAACTCCCAGCTTGTCGAAAATATTGTGCAGGTGGTTTTTGACCGTCTGTTCGCTGATGAAGAGCTTTTCACCGATTTCTTTATTCCGATAACCTTGTGCGACCAGCTGCACGATTTCTTTTTCTCGATCGCTGAGTAAGGGCTTATCCCGCCGCGGCCCGTTATCGGAACTCTTGGCGAATGCTTTCATTACCTCGGCAGTCATGCGGTTATCGAGCCAGATTTCCCCGCTGTAGACGCGGTGGATGCTCTTGACGAGCAAGTCGCTGGCGGATTGCTTCAGCACAATTCCACGCGCGCCCAGGCGCATGGCGCGCACGACGTCGCGGTCGTCCTCGGCGGCGGTGAGCACGATTACGCGAGTCGGCAGCGAATCGAAATTGACTTCCTCGAGCACGGCGAGGCCGTCTTTATCGGGCATGCGGAGATCCAGCAGCAGAATATCCGGCTTGAGCTTCGTCAGCATGCGGATACATTCGTTGCCGTTGGAAGCCTCACCGACAATGGCGATATCGTCTTCGCCATCCAGCAGCTTGCGCAGACCGTCACGGAAAATAACGTGATCGTCTGCCATCAAAACGCGGATAGATTGTTTGGCTTTAGCCATGTCAGCCGAGCGGAACCTCTACCGTCAGTCGCGCTCCATGGCCCGGAGTAGATTCCACCATCAGCACACCCCCAACACTTCTTGTACGGTCTTTGATCGAGATCGGACCCAGGCGCAGCCGGTCCAATTCGTCGCCGGTATAGCGGCCCGCGAAGCTGAAGCCTTCGCCGTTATCGTCGATGACCAAAACAACTTTCGCATCATTTTGCCACAGTTTTACCACGACATGCGTGGCGCGAGCATGCTTTTTTACGTTGTGCAGTGCTTCACGGTAAATCTGAAACAATTCGCGGCATATGCGATCGGGCAAGTCCAAGACGGCGGCATCGATCAGCAGGTCGAGCGCCACGGAAGATTCATTGCGGAAGCGCTCGGCGAATCCTCGCATCAAGTCCACCAAGTCCGCACTTTGCACGCCAAGCGGGCGCATGTCCATCACCATCTGGCGTAGTTCCTGGGTTTCATTCCGAACCGTATGCTGCAGAGTGGCCAGTTCCCCGGCAACCTGTTCGGGCGCCTGTGGCAGCCTGCGGCGCAGTACGTCGAGTTGAATTTCGATGCTCAGAAGCGTCTGCAGAATGCCGTCGTGGAGGTCCCGCGAGATGCGGCTGCGCTCGCCTTCAATTGCTCGCACTCGCAGGCGACGCAACAGCAGCAGATTTTCGAGCGGCGGACCGAGATGCCGCACCACACGCTCGAGGCGCTGTAAATCCTGAGCCATATGGGGACGTCGGGAGTTTCCCAGCATCAACCTCCCTACGGGTTGGCCATCGAAATCCACGGTTACGCTCAGCATGGAGCGCAAGCCAAGGTCCTGCCGGGTTTGCTCGGGTATACGCGGCAATTCCCGCAGATGCTGCCCATCGTTGCGATTCCAGCCGAACGTGGCGCGGATTCCATTCCCTTGATTCCAGCAAAAGCTGGCTTCCGGATAGTCAAAGAGAAAAACTTCCCCTTTCGAGAGGGGTAAATTCTCGGGCGTCAGGCGCTTAGCCTCTTCCGGCGCTACCGTCCAGACGAATATGCGCTCCATCTCAGTGTCGCGAAAAGCGAAGATCCCTCGTTCGCAGTCAAAGCCGCGGGCCAATTCACCAAGCACTAGCCGCAGCGACTCCGCTACCCCTTTTTCCACCTGCAGCAGAGCTGTGAGGCGTACCAGAAAATCGTGTTCCGAGGCGTGTAGCCGATTGCGGTACCCCATGAACGAAAGACCGACTCCGCCAGTAAACGTGCCGGCCACGAGCGCAACCCAGGAAAACACCTCCATCCACCCGAAACCGCCCCTCCAGGTGGCCCGGAATAGCACGGCCAATGTCACGCCACCTGCCAGGAGAATCGAACGCTCCAGGCCCCAGCGAATCCCGGCCGCCAGAGCCACAAAGAGGTACACGAACCAGAATGCGGCCGCCGAATTCGTCAGCAGCAGGAAAACCGCAAGTGCCGCCAAGTCCAGCAATAGCGGAAGCTGCCATTCCCTGAGCGTTGGAACGTATTCAAGCAGCAGGAGCGCCAAGGCCGCTCCGAGATAAGCCAGAACGAAAGCCACTGCATGCGGGCCGCGCGCTTGCGGCGGTTCCTCCAGCAGAACACCCAGAGCCAGCACCATAAAAATCGGCCGGGCGTAGGTGATCTGGCGCTCGAGATGTCGGCGTTCCGCACTGTGCGGCTGCATAGAGTCGAAGGGAGCTTCTATTCCAAACCAACCGCCCCCAGAGCGCCAGAGGGGAGCTGTGACCGTTTTCCAAGATGCTAATGTCAAATAGAGTGTGGAGAAGGTACTGGCCAGTACCGTGGAGAATCAATGCATTCAGAAAGCGAGAAATAGGAGTACAATCCGGCCGTGAGTGCACGAGCAAGCGAGCGGGACCGGCAGATCAGGCGCAGGGCCTTTCACGTGGCAATTGCCCTGATTCTCGTAATTTGCGCGCTTTCGCCCTTCCTTGAGACTGCTGTGAATTGGAACGATACCGTCTTCGCTACCGGCTACGACGGTGAGAGCACAATGGCGGTTCTCGTGCTCCTTTTGGAATTGGTAATTTCGCTTGCCGGACTTCTTGTTTGTTTTTGCCGTAATACTCAGTGGATCGAACGACTAGTCACAAAGCGTTCACCGTTGGCATCCGAGTCGGATTTCAGCACAATAGTCGCTGAACTCTCGCCACCCCCTCCTCTGCGCATTTAGCCTCTCGCTTCGGAAAAATCCACCTTCGGCATCTTGTCGTTGCGTCGATTTTCGTTTGTACGGAGCGAGATTTCCATGAATTCAGCACGTCTGTTCTTTCTATGTATCGTCAGTGCTTTAGCGCTTACGAGTTGCGCAGTACAGCGATATCAAGCGGCTCCTATCGCGCCGGTAGAGACTGCTTCCAGTTTTGAATCGCGCAGCCTCAGCGACGCGGGGCTGCAATCTTTCGTGGAGAAAAGCTTGGGCCAGCCGACGGCTCCCTGGCCGCCGAAGCTTTGGGACCTTCAAACCGCATCGCTGATCGCCCTGTACTTCAGTCCGGATATGCAAGCGGCCCGCGCTCGCCTGGAGGAGGCGGAAGCTGCCATAGTGACCGCCGGGGCGCGTCCCAATCCCATATTCGACTTTTCTCCGGGCGTTCCCAGCCCGTATTTGCTCGCCCTCGACTTGGCCGTCCCGCTCGAGACGAAGGGCAAACGTGGTTACCGCATCCGTTCGGCTCGCAGCCTCAACGAAGCGGCGCGATTCGACCTTGCCGATTCGACTTGGAAACTCCACAGTGGCGTCCGCAGAGCTCTGCTTGATTATCTTTTGGCCTCGCGCAGTCTGGACCTGTTTCACTCTGAGGAACAGGTCCGCACCGAACAGGTGAAGCTTCTGCAGGAGAGGTTTATTGCCGGCGACATACCGCGGCCCGAACTTGACCTCGCCCGGATCGAGCTTTCCAAAACGCATTTGGCCATCAGCTCTGCCGAAGGTCAGGTAGCAGAAACGAGAGCGGCTCTGGCCGCTACGATGGGAATTCCAGTCTCTCGAATGGAAGGAATCGACTTCGCATGGTCGGATCTGGACTCGCCGCCAGGGGTGCAATCTTTTTCCCTTCCAGAGATTCGACGTGCTGCCGTTCTCGATAGGCTGGATATTCGCCGCTCACTTGCGCAATACATCGCGGCGGAAACCGATTTACAGCTTGAGATTGCCAAGCAGTATCCCGACATACAGATCGGCCCCGGTTACACGTATGAGGAGAAGAACAACTTCTTCACCCTAGGAGTCTCGATCACTCTGCCTCTCTTCAACCGGAATCAGGGGCCGATTGCTGAAGCCGAGGCAAAACGCAAGGAGGCCGCCGCGACTTTCCTGCAAAAGCAGGCACAGGTTATCGGCGACAGCGAAAAGGCATTCGCTGTCTACTCCGCGGCTCTCAATGAGTTGGCCGAAGCCGACCAGTCTCTCCGACAACTCCAGGACACGCAACTGCGGATGACGCAACTCGCGGTCGCAGCAGGTGAAGAAGACCGGCTCACTCTTAACGGAGTGCAGCTCGAGAACGCAGCGGTAGCGCGAGCTCGGCTCGACGCACTGAGCCGGGCTCAGATTGCGCTCGGCGATCTCGAGGATGCGGTCCAGCGGCCACTCAGCCCGAGTGACAAATTCCCCATTGGTCCGGAATCTCCCGCACTGACGAAAGCGGCGACGGAGGCACTCCGATGAAGACAAGCTGCGAGTTCAGCAAGACCAGCCTCTGCTTTCTGATCATGACCCTCTTGACTCTGACATTTCTTGGAGCCTGCCGAAGTGGTAAAGATCCCGATGACGAAGACCGCCCGCGCACTGCTCCGGCCACGCCGCCGCCAGCGCAAATTTCATTCGAGAATGGCGAAGTCATTCTCACGATGGATGAGCAAGCGCAGAAGCGCTTGGGCATAGAAGTCAGCGCTCTAGGGGGGAGTTCGAATCGGCCACAGGCAGACGTGCCCGCCACTGTCTTATCGGCTCAGGATCTCGCGAGCTTTCGGAACAGCTACGTTTCCGCCCTCTCGCAAATCGAAAAGAACCGCATAGATATTGAGGTCGCCCGCAAACAATATACGCGCACGAAATCATTATTTGACAGCGACCAAAATATCTCCGCGAAGGTGTTGGAATCCGCCGAGGGGAATCTCCGCGCGCTCGAAACGGAGGAGCGCGCAGCAGAGCAACAGTTGAGCCTGCAGGGCTCCTTGGTAGAACAGCAATGGGGTAGCGTGGTTGCAAAGTGGGCCATCGACGGATCACCGGAACTCGATCGCATTCTGAGCACGCGCGAGGTGCTCATCCAGGTTACGTTTCCCTTTGATCAGAATTATGCCGCCCCCAAGATGATTCTGGTGGAGGTTCCGGGCCGAACCCGCGCGGAAGCGACTCTGATATCGGCTTTTCCCCGAGTCGATCCGCGGATTCAGGGCCGGAGTTTTCTCTATTCAGCACCTGCCCAACCGGACTTTACACCGGGCGTGAATCTTATTTCGCACTTCGCGGTCGGCAATTCCACGCACGGCGTTGTCGTGCCTTCCGCGGCCGTGGTGTGGTCGGAAGGTAAAGCTTGGGCTTATTTGCAAACCAGCGCTCGCCAGTTTTCACGCCGTGCAGTGCCGACCGATTCTGCGGTCGACACAGGCTACTTCGTCGCAGCAGGTTTCTCCGCGTCAGACAAAGTAGTAACGCGAGGCGCGCAGTCGTTGCTCTCGGAGGAAGCCGTTTTGGAAGGCTACGGCGGAGGTGGCGGCGATGAGAATTGAAGCTCGGGGGCCACGATGCTGAATGCCATTGTTCGCTTTTCGTTACGCTTTCGCGGAATTGTAATTGCCCTTGCGTGCGCTCTGCTCGGCTATGGAATCTTTTCGCTGCTTCGTTCCTCCTATGACGCATTTCCCGACTTTGCGCCTCCCGAAGTATCGGTACAGACGGAGGCGCCCGGCCTCTCTCCAGAGCAAGTAGAAGTTCTAGTTACACAGCCGATTGAAAACAGCATTAACGGCGCGACCGGCATCGGCTCGTTGCGGTCAAGGTCCATTCAGGGCCTTTCGGATATTACCGTTGTCTTTCGCACCGGTACGGACATTTACCGCGACCGCCAATTGGTGGCAGAGCGGCTATCGGCTGTAGCCAACGAACTTCCGACCGGCGTCCAGCCCCCGCTCATGACTCCACTGACTTCATCTACGGCTTGGGTCATGGAGGTTGATTTCACATCGGAAAAGCGATCGCTGATGGATCTGAGGACAATCGCAGATTGGACCATTAAGCCGCACATTCTCGCCGTGCCCGGAGTGGCCGGAGTCGAAGTCAACGGCGGCGATGTGCGACAACTTCAATTTCAGTTCGATCCACAAAAGCTCGTGCAGTACGGAGTTAGCGTGGAGGACGTGATTGCAGCGGCGCGACAGGCCACCGGAGTTCGCGGCGGCGGTTTCATCGAAACCGTGAATCAGCGAATCGTATTGCAAACGGAAGCTCCATCCGCGACGCCGGCACAACTTGCCGGAACCGTTTTGGTGCATCACAACGGCGCTAACGTCACGCTGGGCGATGTCGCGCGCGTGGAGGAAGCCCCGGCACCTCGCATCGGAGCGGCGTCAGTGGCAGGAAAACGTGGCGTGAGCATGATCGTCGACGCTGCCTACGGTGCGAACACGCTCGACGTCACCCAAGGCATAGACAAAGCGCTGGACGAGCTGCAACCCGGCCTGGAAGCACAGGGCGTCGCCATTCATCGAGATGTATTGCGGGCGGCCGATTTCATCACCGTCGCGCTGCACAATGTTCGCGATTCCTTGCTGATCGGGGGGATCCTCGTCGTCGTGGTTCTCTTTTTATTTCTCTTCAATCTACGCACGGCAGCAATTTCCTGCACCGCTATTCCTCTGTCTCTCCTGGCGGCTGTTATCGCGCTCAACAAAATGGGTCTCAGCCTGAACACAATGACACTCGGCGGCCTTTCCATTGCCATCGGCGAAGTCGTCGACGATGCTGTGATCGACGTAGAGAACATCTATCGCCGCCTCCGTGGAAATCGGTCCGCGCCGAATCCCCGGTCGCTTTTTCAGGTCGTGTTTGACGCATCGATTGAAGTGCGCAGCGCCGTCGTCTATGCGACTTTCGCGGTCATCTTGGTATTTTTCCCGGTCCTGAATATGTCCGGACTTGCCGGGAATCTCTTTGGACCGCTTGGCGTGGCGTACATCTGGGCGATCATCGCTTCACTTATTGTGGCGCTGACGGTCACGCCGGCTCTCAGCCTGATTCTGCTTGGAGGGCGAGACCTTTCGGCGAAGGAACCGCCCCTTGTTCACTGGTTGAAACGGGGATATGAGACGCTGCTCCTTCGGGTCGAGCGCGCTCCGCGCGTGCTGGTCCCCGTTACAGTGGGCCTGCTGATAGTAGCGGGCGTGGGAGCGTTGTTTTTCTTGAGCAGTTCGTTTCTGCCCGATCTGCGAGAGGGAAACATCACTGTGCATATGACCGCAGTTCCGGGCACTTCTCTCGAAGAGTCTTTGCGATTGGGCGACCGCCTTACGCAAGCGTTGTCGCAGGTTCCTTTCGTACGCTCGGTCGCACAGCGCGTGGGGAGAGCGGAGTTGGGAACCGACACCATGGGAACTCACGAAAGTGAGATCGATGTCAACCTGCAGGCCATCAAGGGAACGCAGGTGCAGACCTCACAGGAGCAGATCCGCGGCATCCTCGCCAAAATTCCTGGCGCTGTTCTTACTTCGAACAGTTTTTTGACCGAGCGCATCAACGAAACCTTATCCGGATATGGAGCCGCTGTAGCGGTGAATGTTTTTGGCAATGACCTCGATCAAATGGACCGCACAGCGGCCCAGATCGCGCGAATCCTCGCGGCGATTCCAGGCGGAGCGGAAGTGCAGCTTCAATCGCCCCCAGGCATGCCGGAAATTCTCGTGCGGCTGCGCAAGGATGGCATCGCGCGATGGGGATTCGATCCCCTTTCGGTTTTGGATGTGGTCCGCACGGCTTACGGAAGCGAAATAGTGGGGCAAACCTATGAAGGCAACCGCGTATTTGATGTTTCCGTGCTCCTGGCATCAACCAAAAAACCGCAAGTGAGCGAGTTAGGAGAGCTGCCGCTTCGCAACCCGGACGGGAAATTTGTTGCGCTGAGCGAACTTGCCGATCTGCAGGAATCATCTGGACGCTACGTCGTTTTGCACGAAGGCGCGCGGCGGGTACAAACAATCACGTGCAACGTGCGAGGGCGCAGCGTGGACTCTTTTGTGCAAGAAGCGCGGAAGCGTATTTCGAGCATCAAGTTTCCCGCCGGCACTTACGTCAGCTTTGCCGGCACGGCTGCGGCGCAAGCCCAATCGCTCCGCGAACTGATCGTGAATTCGCTCCTGGCGGGCTTGGGAATCATACTTTTGCTATCCGTGGTTATGGGAACTGCTCGAAACCTGCTGCTGGTGCTGGTGAATCTGCCGTTTGCGTTGGTGGGAGGCGTGATCGCCGCGGGCCTGACGGGAGGCGATCTGTCGCTTGGTTCGCTGGTTGGGTTCGTCACTCTATTTGGAATCACCCTACGGAATTCCATCATGCTCATTTCGCACTATGAGCATCTGGTTGAATCGGAAAGCATGACCTGGGGCATTGAAACGGCAATGCGAGGCGCTTCGGAACGTCTGGCGCCAATTCTCATGACGGCTCTGGTGACCGGGCTCGGCCTTTTGCCGCTCGCCATAGGTAGTGGTGATCCAGGGCGTGAAGTCGAAGGGCCCATGGCTATCGTGATTCTGGGCGGACTGCTGACGTCGACCCTCTTGAACCTGCTGGTCCTGCCGACACTAGCGCTGCGCTATGGCAGATTCGAACCGCACCGGGCACTTTGAAATCGACTCACGCGCGTCCAGGCGATCCAGGCAAACCGCAGCAAATTTGCACAGGGACGCATGCTTGTGAAAAATTCGCCTGAATACGCTATTGCGCAGCGACCAATTGCTGCCTATTCTTGGGCGACTTGATCTACAAACAAGGTCTGGCAGGTGGAGCAGCAATTCACGCGCAGTGAAGTCGAGCGAATGACCGGCGCTACCCGGCAGCAACTCGATTATTGGTCCCGCCTTAGGCTTCTGCAGCCACGCTCTCGTTGGGGAGAGCGATTCTTCAATTTCACCGATCTGGTCGCAGTGGAAGCGCTCCGGCGCCTGACCGCGCAACGAATTCCTGCGCAGCGGCTCAGCCGCGTCGTACAGGCATTGGAACGGCAACTCGGAAATGCAGCGGCCCCGCTCTCCTCTTTGCGTATTTCCGTCACAGGCGATGAAGTCGTCGTTCGCGAGCCAGGACCGCAGGGGCGGCCCATCGAACCATTAACCGGTCAGTTTGTGATGGATTTTGAAACCGCCCAACTGCAAAGCAAGGTGCATTCCCTGGGCACACGTACAGCCGAGGAATGGTTCGATCTGGCGATGGCTCTGGATGGCAAGCAGGAGACCATGGCCGAAGCAGTGGATGCTTATCGGCAAGCGATCAAGGGCGCACCGGAATGGATCGAACCGCACATCAATCTCGGCACGGCCCTTTTTCATCTTGGGCGTCTGGTGGAATCGCGCGACGCGTTTTGCGCTGCCGTGAAAATTGACCTGCGCCACGCGTTAGCGCATTTCAATCTTGGATGTATTTGCGACCGCTTGGGCGATGGCGATCAGGCAGCGCAAGAATTTCGCGCTGCCCTCGCATGCGCGCCGGATATGGCAGAGGCCCATCTGAATCTGGCTCTGGTGTACGAAAAGCAAAATCGGAAGGACGAGAGCCGCAGCCACTTCTCGGCCTATCTGCGTTACGACCCGAATGGGCGCTGGGTGGATTTCGCCCGCGCTCGTCTGGGATCGAGTGGCCGGCCGCGACGCCGCGCTGCCAAAGTCACGCCCTTCCGGCGTGCCCATAACTAGCCGCAATCAGGTCTATCGGCCGCTCCGCCCTGTGCCTTCGTATAGAATGGTCCAGGCTGGAGGGCGCACGTGAAATCGAAAACCTGCCTCACTGCATTCATCCTTCTTCTCTCTATACCGGTCTTCGTTCGCACAATGCGAGCGCAGGAAAACAGTACCGATCAGGCACCCGCCGGGCCGCCAAAGTTCCTGAACATGGTTCATCAGGAGCTCAAACCAGGAAGAACCGGAGCATACGCAGAGCTCGAGACGTCCATCGCACGCATCTACAGCCGCGAGAACATACCGGTATTTTGGGTCGAGTTGGGATCGATAACGGGCCCCTCCGAAGTTCTGTATCTGAATTTGTTTGACTCGTCGGAAGAGATGGCCAAGGCGACGGAGGCATTGAATGCAGGCTTGGCAGCCCACCCGGAACTCGTGCAGATGCAGGATCGTCTCTTACAGGAAAACACCTCGAACGGCACTTCGGTTCTCGGCGTGCGGCGCGATGATATGGGATATCGCGCCAACACCATCGATTTCTCCAAGATGCGTTTCCTGCGCTTATCCACCGTCTTTGCACATCCCGGCTATGAACGCGCCTTTATGGAAACGGAATGGTCCTTGAGCGAGGCTTCGGAGAAAGTGCACGCCCGCTCCGCTTGGGCGGTCTACGAAGTTGTTGGAGGCCTACCCGAGCCATCATTCGTGATCGTAACGCCTATGCAATCCTTACAGGAAATCGATGGCATCTTCGAGGCGAGCCAGTCACTCAGGACAGCCGAGGGCGGCGCTTTAGAGCAGCACCTTCAGGAGTTGGCTCGAATCGCCTATGGCACGAGCGATACTCGACTATTTGCAGTGAGCCCCAGACTGAGCCATGTTTCCAACAAATTTGCCGCTAGCGATGCGGGGTTCTGGGCGCCGGCCACATTGCCTGCCGCAGCGCCGGCAAGCGCCGGCAAAAGCGACAAAACGCCCCCAAAGAACGTGGGAACGACACCGACGCCGAAGCCTTAGCTACTGTTTGGGAGGAGTAATCGGGCCAGGCGGCGCAGGCGCGGGACCTAGCGGGCTAGGTGACGATGCCGCAGCTGGACTCGCCGGCGTCAAAGTGAAAGCTACGCCGCGTGCGGCATTCGCTTGGATTGTCTTTTGCAGGTCGAGTTGATCGACGGACACGTCGTTCTTATCGCCATACCCAGTCACGTAGTGCATTTGCCCACCTGACACCGTATAGCTGGCCACAGAAAACACTGAACCATCCTTGAAGTAGAGCAACACCTCATTTCGCACTCGCGTGCTGAGGTCCGTGGATGCGCTCAAATCCTGTGACGGCAGACTTGCCAGCGAAGGATATTGGCCGATCGGCGGCGTGTACTGCAGGGTTGCCGAACTGTCCGGTGGAGTGTACGCAGGTCCGGACGGATAGTAATCAGGTGCTTCGACTGGATACCCGGGTGCCGAAGGGTACACAGGTTGAAAATAGCCGACTCCGTAACCGTAATACGGCGCCAGAACGCCGCAGCCATTCGCCCGTCCCCAGAAAGGATTGCAGCCAGCAAAGAGAAATGGGTTATACGCTAGACCGAATAAACTGTTGGTGCCGAGAAACGGCCCGACAGGTCCAATAGGCGGTCGCCTCGGCGGCCTCGATGAGAACAAAATGCCTGATCCTGTCGAAGGAATGCGAAACGGCGAAACAGGCGTGCGGAGGCCAGTGATGGGAACACCGCCCACCGGGCGGCCAATGATCGGATGGGTAATAAAGGGGCTTGCCGCGGGGCGGGTAGTAATGGGGCTCGCCGTCGTCGGCCGGCTAGCCGCAGGCGGGACGCGAACCGCAGGCGCGCGTGGCACTGCAACTCCGCCTGCCCTTGCGCCTCCAGCAGCGTGGGCTCCCGCCGCGCCGCGCTGAGCATGCGCACGCATGGGCGTAAGCGCTAACGCAAAAACCACAAGTATTTCTAAAATCTTTTTGAAGCCAACAAGAGATTCAAACGCGGCAGGTTTCATCAAAACCTCCGGACCCGGAGGGTAACTCCCTTTCGATTGTAGTTGATTCGCCCGAGCGCACCAACAAGTTTCACCTGCGTACAAAATCGATAGTAGATGAACTCCCTGGAACACTTGACAGGCTATGCATGTATAATTAGACTAACCGTTTAGTTAAACATTATGGTTGGCACAATTCTTTCTTCAGTAGTGACCGCAGCATCTCGCGTTCCCGAAAACCGATTGGCTCCTGGGCTGGCGCGTCCGAGACATCCGGATACGGTGCAGCGCATCCTCCGGGCAGCTGAAGAGAATTTTGCCGAGCACGGCTTGGCCGGGGCACGCATCGGAGCCATCGCGAGAGCCGCGCGCGTAAACAAGGCTCTGCTCTATTACTACTTTTCCAGCAAGGAAGAACTGCACCGCTTCACGCTGACTACGCTCTTCCGCCAGCTTCGCGAGCAAACGAGCGCCGCACTCGACCGCCCGGGCTCCCCGCGCGAGCAACTTCTGCGCTACATCAACAGCTATTTCGATTTCATGGTGGCGCATCCGAATTACCCGCGTCTCTTCGAACGCGAGCTCATGAGCCAGGAACCACGGCTGGTAGGACTTGTACAGGAACACCTGCGCCCACTTCACGCGCGCCTTACAGGCGTGATCCGTGCAGGCATAGCGCAGGGAGAATTCCGGCGCGTGAACCCTCAGCATACGTTGTTCAGCTTGGTAGCGATGACGGTTTTTTACTTCGCCGCGGTGCCAGTGCTGACGCAGCTATGGTGCGTTGAGCCTCTGGCCCCGCGACGTGTAGCGGCGAGACGTCGTGCCGTTCTGGATTTTGTGGAACACGCTTTGTTTCTGCCGGTAGCGAGGAAACGATGAAAGTGTCGCGCTTTTTCTTCTTCCTGATAGCGCTTTTCTGCGTGGCGCTGGTCATCTACGTGATCACCACGCCGAGCTCGAAAGAAATCCAGCTCACTGGCATCGTTACTGGCACGGATGAGATCGTCAGCCCGTTGGTGCAAGGGCGGCTGCAGAAGCTTCTTGTAGACGAAGGATCGGAGGTAAAGGCGGGTCAACTGATCGCGGAGATTGACCCCACCGAGCTCAAAAGCGTGCGTGAATCGGCAGCCGACAACATCCGAACCTTGCAGGCGCGGCTGGTGCAAGCGAATACGACGCTGGCGATGAACGACCGTCAGACCGCTGCGGCGGTCGCTCAGGCAGAAGCCTCGCTGACAGCCGCTCGCGCGCAACTGGACCAAGCGCGCGCAACGCTATCACTCAACGAAGTCACCTACAAGCGTGATCAAGGCCTGTTTCAAGGCGGCGCCATCGCCGCGCAAGAACGCGACACGGCTGAATCCAACTACGTGGCTTCACAGGCAAATGTGAAAGCGCTCGAAGACCAGGTCAAAGCGGCCGAGGCGCAACTCGAAGCGGCGCGCGCGAATCGCCAGCAGGTGGAGGTGCAGCAAGCCGATATAGCCGCCACACGCGCGCAGATCGCGCAGGCTTCGGCGCAGCATGATCAAGCGACCACGCAACTCGGCTATACCAAGATCGTTTCACCGATTAATGGCATTGTCTCTGTTCGCGTGGCTCGCCAAGGAGAGGTAGTGCAAGCCGGCGGCCCCGTCGTCACCGTGCTGGATGTGGATCATTTGTGGGTACAAGCGGATGTGGAAGAAACCTACATCGACCAGATTACTTTCGGGCAAAAGCTCCAGGTGCGGTTGCCCTCCGGAAATAGCGTCGAAGGCACAGTGTTTTTCAAGGGCGTGGAAAGCGATTATGCAACACAGCGCGACGTCAGCCGGACCAAGCGCGACGTCAGAGCCTTCACCATCAAGGTTTCCGTACCCAATACGGACCGGCGACTGTTTGCGGGCATGACCGCCTATGTACTCCTGCCTCCTCCGCCAGCGCAGCCTCGCCGGTTCCACTTCTAGCGCAAAAGGACGCCGTTATGCTCGCGATCGAAGTGGATGGGTTGACGAAACGCTTCGGCACTTTCGTGGCCGTCGACCACGTTCATTTCACGGTGGAAGAAGGCGAAATCTTCGGTTTATTAGGACCGAACGGCGCGGGAAAAACAACGTTGATCCGCATGCTCACCACGCTTACACCGCCTACGGAAGGCACTGCGCGTGTGGCCGGACACGATGTGAAAAAAGACGCGGACGGCGTACGAAATTCCATCGGCGTCATTCCTCAGGCGCTCACTTCCGATCCGGAACTGACCGCGGAAGAAAACCTGATGATCCACGCCAAACTCTATGGAGTGCCCGCCAACCGCCGCACCAAGCTAATCCGCGACCTGCTCGAAGCCGTGGACCTGACGCGATTCTCCAAGGCCCTGGTGGGAACATTTTCCGGCGGCATGCGGCGGCGCCTGGAGATCGCGCGCGGACTGGTGCACTCGCCAAAGATTCTTTTTCTCGACGAGCCGACCACCGGGCTGGACCCGGTCTCACGTACCAATGTCTGGGAGATGATCGAGAAGGTTCAAAAGCAGTCTAACTTAACAATATTGCTGACCACTCATTACATGGATGAGGCAGATAAGCTCTGCCACCGCATTGCGATTGTTGACCACGGCAAACTGGCGGCGCTCGATACGCCGACTAAGCTGAAGGACAGCATTCCCGGCAACGACGTGGTGGAGGCAGAGTTTGCAAATGCACCTCCGAATTGGCTCGACACGCTGAAGGCACTGCCGCAGGTGGTTAGCGTAACCGAGCGAGAGGGAGTGACGCATATCGCCTCGCACAGCGGACCCGACACGGTGGGCGCCCTGATGGATGCCGCGCGCAAGGCCCACGTCACCGTGAAACGCGTTACGGTGCAGAGCACGACGCTGGACGACGTTTTTCTGCACTACACCGGGCGGCAACTCCGCGACGAAGTGGGGGCCGGGGCGCGGCTCGACATCGCTCACCTATACAAATGAGGCGCAACCGGCAGGAAAGGCAGCCATGAAAATCTACCGAGTGCAGGCCATTATCGAGCGGGACATGCGCAAGTTTTTCCGCAGCCCCGCGCTGATGATGACTTCCATGGTCTTTCCGCTGATGCAGCTCATTGTTTTGGGTTATGCCTTCGGCGGGAAAATTAAAAACGTGAATCTGGCCCTTGTGGACGAAGACCGCAGCGCCGAATCCCGGGTTGTGCGCGAACGGCTGAACGCGATTGTCGAAGGCCCGCAAACCTTTCGCATCTCCGAATACAGCAATTTGCCCGACGCCATGACCGATCTGCGGGCCGGCTTTGTAAAGGCGATCCTGGATATTCCGCAGGATTTCTCCGAGCGCGTGTTGCGCAACGAAAAGCCGAGGCTCGGCTTCATCGAAGACAACACGGACAACTTTACGGCCAGCGGAATCCTAGAGCGCATTCAGGAGATTCAGACGAGTCTGAACGGGCCGGTTTTGCCGCCTTGCAACCCGGCCAGTCGCTGGCATCCAACATGACCACGGTGCTTAGCCCCGAGAGTCTGCCAGGAAAAATCGAAATCCAGACCGTGGAAGTCTATCCCTATATCGAATACATCAAGTATCTGTTGGCGGGATCCATCTCCATTTCCATTTTCGTGGTGGCCATGATCGGCGGCGGCATCGTCTTCATCGACGATAAAGCGCGCGGCTTGCACGAAGGCTATCTGGCAACGCCTCTGAGCAAGGCCGACCTGGTGCTGGGCCTGGTCTCTTCGGGCGCACTCAAGGGCCTGATGGCCGGGCTCACCATCACGCTCATCGGCGGCTTGATTGCCGGTATCGAGCGGCTGTGGGACCCGGTGCGTCTTGTATATCTGGTGATCGTGCTGGCCGTAACCGCGCTGGCCATGATCAGCTTCATGTTTCTGCTAATGGTGCGGGTGAGCGATCCTCTGGTGCCGCGCGCCATTTTCGGCGTGCTCAATACCCTGCTCTATTTTCCTTCGGGCGCCATTTATCCGACAGAAGGGTTTCCCGTGTGGCTGAGATGGATCTCCGTGATCGATCCCTTCACTTACGCCGTGCACGCACTGAAAAATCTTTTGCTCAAGAATACGGGTTTCGAGGGGATCTATCGCGATGTCGGAATTCTCTTTGGATTCGCGGTCGTGCTCATCAGCGGATGTATCTTGCTATTCAAGCGTCAGATTTAGCGGTTCCATTTCCAAAAATATCGTAGCGGCCGGAAAGGCGTGGGCCTAAGCAAATGAGTAAACTCGGAAAGTTCGACAGCCGGAAGCGGCGGTTACGCCGTGATATTGGCATTTGCTCTCTATTTTCTCGCGGTTCCAGCAAGTGCGCAGTTCGGCGCGGCAGCCGCCCAGTCGCAGCAAGGCTCGCAGGCGAATCCGCTTCCGCTCTCCGGACGCAACGGCGCGAATCGGCAGTGTCATCGCAACGCAGACGGCTATTCCAGGTACGACAACGAGCGTCAATACACTCAACCCCACAGTTCAGGTCTCCGGCGCTTACTCGGGAAGCGCCAACAGTACGTCAGCAAGGCCTTTTTCGGGCAAGCTGTCTCTCCAGGAGGCCGTGGAGCGGGCTATCGCGTATAACCTCGGCACTGTGGGGATGAACCAAGCTTTGCGCCAAGTCCACGGTCAGACGAGAGTCGCTCGCAGCGCGCTGCTTCCAAACCTGAACGGCGATTTTAGCGAAACCGAGGAAACCGTAAATTTGGCTGCCATAGGCGTGCGCTTCAATGTGCCGACCGTGCCCGGAGTACCGAGTTTCGGCATCCCGACGCTAGTGGGTCCTTTCAATTACATGGATCTCCGCGCGCGGCTCACCCAAACGGTCGCTGATTTTACGGCGCGGAACAATTATCGTGCGGCTCAGGAGAACTTGCGTGCCGCGCAACTTTCGGCCGACGATGCGCGCAATTTGGTGGTGCTCGCAACGGGCGGCGCGTATCTGCAAGTGATCGCCGCAAAGGCACGCGTCCAGTCCGCGCAGGCACAGCTTGAGACGGCCAATGCAGTTTACCAGCAGACTCAGATGCAGCTTCAGTTCGGCAAAGTACCGCAGATCGACGTAAATCGCAGTCAGGTGGAAGTACTGACGCAAAAACAGCGGCTGGTCTCATTACAGAATGATGTCGCCAAACAAAAAATCAATCTGGCGCGCCTCACCGGTCTGCCGCCAAGCGAGCAGTACGACATCTCCGACGATGTTCCCTTTGCCGCAGCTCCGCCAATCACTCTCGAAGACGCCGTGAAGCAGGCGCTGGATCAGCGCGCGGACTTGAAAGCAGCCGAAGCCCAGGTACGCGCTGCGGAACGCTCGCTCACCGCGGCGCGCGACGAGCGCTATCCATCGCTCTCGATAAGCGCGGACTATGGCGCGATCGGAACCAATCCTGGCCAAGCACGCGGGACTTTTACCGCCGTAGCTACACTTACTGTGCCAATCTGGCGAGGCGGCCGCACCGAGGGCGATATCGAAGAGGCAGACGCAGCCCTAACGCAGCGACAGGCGGAGCTGGAGGACCAAAAAAGCCAGATTGAAAGTGAGGTGCGCAATGCCTATCTCGATTTGCAGGCCGCTGCAAGTCAAGTTCAGGTCGCGATACAAAATCTGGACGTAACCCGCCAAACGCTGGCGCAGGAGCGGCAGCGTTTCGAGGCGGGCGTGAGCAACGATGTGGTGGTTACCCAGGCTCAGCAGTCAGTGGCTAGCGCCGAACTGGATTACATCAACAGCGTCTTTGCCCACAATGTCGCCAAACTGAGCCTGGCGCGCGCCATTGGCAATGCGCCGCAGAGTTTGCATCAATTCCTGCAGTTTCCGTAACCGGCTGTTCCCCGAACTTGCTTACTGACCCCCTTTTCCTCCGCTGGCGAGGTCGGCTTTAGACTGGGCCTCATCCTTATGCGGAGTAATTTTGTCGGGATCTATGCGGACCATCAGATAGGTGATGTGATCGTCGATCTTGGTAAACCAGTGGCCCGTGCCTGCCGGAATAATGATCACGTCACCGGCCTTTAGTTGATGGCTGACTCCGTTGCGAATCGAAGCCGAATTGCTGCCAGGTCCGTTTAGCATCTTCACCGCGCGATCGTCTGCTGGCCGGCGTTTTGTGCCCACGAGATCGGGACCGGTGACAAGTGTAGCCGAGCCATCGATAACGTGATAAACCTCGCTCACCTGATCGTGCTCGGCAACCGCCTCGGGCGCCGGCGCTGCAAGTTTGCCGCGATAAACTAGGCCGATGTCCACGTTCGTTTTCCCCACATCAACGGCACGAATCTGCTGATCGATCAATTTATCGGCAATGGCCCTTTTCACGTATTCCTGGATTTCCTCTTTGGGAATGTAAGTGGCGGAACATTTGTTACAGGTAGGCCGGAGATCCTGTGCACGCAGTACCGAAGACGCGAGCAGAAGCATGAAGCCGCAGAGCGTTGCCTTTAACATTGTTTGTCTCCTTCCAGACTTGCCGGTGGCACAGGATTGTAGCTCACGTCGGATCGATCCGTACTCCCAGAACTCGCTCCAGCGCCAGACGTTAAGAACCCGCTCCTTGTTGCATGCGACGGCAAACATACTTCTCCGCTGTTCTGCAGTCGTATTTGACTTATGCTTACGTTCTACCGGTGAATGCCAGGCAGAGGTCAGATGTGTCGCATTCGCAGGCAATAGCGCTATGACGAATCAATTGCTCTCGGTCACAGGCCTTAGTGTTAACTTCGGGAATCGCGAGGTCATTCACGATCTCAGCTTCTCGGTGCAGCAGGGCGATTGTCTCGCCATCATAGGACCGAACGGCGCCGGAAAAACCGTTCTGCTCCAGGCGTTACTGAATCTGATCCCCTACCGCGGAGAGGTTAGGTGGATCGAAGGGACCCGACTGGGATACGTCCCGCAGAAAATTGCTGCAGATCGGCAGTTGCCTCTCAGCGCGAAAGATCTGCTCGCTGCAAAGGTTCGATTCCTTAGGTTGCCTGCTACCGAACTGCAGTTGGTATCGGCCGAACTTGGCCTCACCGACGAGCTTCTGAACACCAGCATGGGAGCCCTTTCGGGAGGTCAGTTTCAGAAGGTGTTGATTGCCTTTGCCCTTTTAGGGCGGCCGAACGTGCTGCTCTTCGATGAGCCCACGGCCAGCCTCGATGAGCTTACCGAAGAGCGCGTTTATGAACTGCTGCAGTCGCTACAGAAAAACAGGGGAATAACAACGCTACTGGTATCGCACGATCTGAGCATCGTCTACCGCAACGCGAATATGGTCTTGTGCCTGAGCAAGGGAAAAACCTGCATGGGTCCGCCGAAGGAAGTCCTCACACCTGCGATGCTTCAAGAGCTGTACGCTTCGCCACCTCACTACTACCTACATGTTCATAAGCACGAGGGAGAGCGCGATTCGCCAATCGCGCAGGAGCGCGAAAAATAGTGAGCGGCCAGGGCCTTCTGTTCGTGCTCGCTCTCTTCTTTTCACTTGCTGCCGGCCTGGTTGGATGTATCGCGCTCATGAGACGCATGCTGCTCGCAGGCGACGTGATCTCGCACCTAGCGCTGCCGGGACTTGGACTGGCGTTCGCATTCAAGGTGAACCCGCTCCTGGGCGGTGCCGCGACGTTGTTTATCGGGACATTCCTGGTCTGGCAGCTGCAGAGAAAAACCGGCTTGGCTACCGAAGCCGCCATAGGCGTGATCTTCGCGGCAGCACTGGCCATCGGAGCTGCCATTACCCCGAGAGAGGATCTCGCCGAATCTCTGTTTGGCCAGTTAGAAGGACTTTCGCTGCCCGGATTTATTTTGGGTCTGACCGCCGTGATGTTCGTGATCGTCTCTATTTTTCTGCTCAAAGACCAATTGTCGCTCAGCATCTTCTCCACGGATTTGGCGGCCGCGACGGGCGTACGTATCGCCCGGCTCGATCTATATTTTCTCCTCCTCTTCAGCCTCACAGTGCTCGTCGGACTCCGTTTCATGGGCGCGCTATTGGCAAGCTCGTTGATCATCATGCCTTCGGCAACGGCCCGGCAACTCACGAATAAGCTTTCGCACTTCTTTCTTCTCGCTGTGGTTGCCAGCCTGCTCTCCGTCGCTGCGGGATTTCTTCTGAATGCGTTTGTATTTAGGTTTTCTACCGCGGGCCCAACGATCGCCATCCTCTCAGCCGCACTCTTTAGCTTGAGCCTTCTGGCGAAGGCGGCCTAAATGAGCCTGCGGCGAAGCAAGTTTTACAAGCGGGCCCTTCCTTTGTGCAGCGTCACGATTCCGCCGGTCCAGGATTCGAAAGTAACTTCCGCGAAGCGATTCTGATTCATTAATTCGGCGAGCTCATGTGGCGCGGGAAAACGCGCTACCGACTCGGGCAGATAGCTGTATGCTTTCACGTTGCCCGAGACAGCAGCCCCGATGGCAGGCAGTACGCGGCGAAAATAAAACTGAAACAGATTGCGGAACAGCGCACCGCGCGGTTCTGCGAACTCCAGAATAGCTAGCCAGCCGCCTGGCCTCAGAATGCGCCGCAACTCGGTTAATCCCGCTGAATAGTTAGCGAGATTGCGAAATCCGAACGCGGTCGCCACGAAGTCAAACGTCGCACTAGCAAAAGGAAGCGACAATGCATCTGCTTCCGCGAATTCGAGACGGCGCCGTAGCCCAGATATGGCTTTCTCGCGAGCGCGTACGAGCATCGGATGTGCAAAATCGGCGGCCACGAGCATCGCGGGCGCAGAGGCGGCGGAATCCGTTGGTGCATCTGAGAGCGCCAGCGCGAGATCTCCTGTTCCACAGCAAACGTCGAGAACGCGCGCGTCCGGCTGCCGCAGAATGTGTGCAAATCGTCTGGCAAGACGTTTCCGCCACATCACGTCAAAGCGCAGCGACAAAAGATGATTCAGCAAGTCATAACGCGGCGCGATGCAGCTGAACATGTCCCGGACCTGGCGTGATGCGGTACTTTCATCGTGGGTCCCTACCGGACGTGTCCCTGGCAAGCTGGCGCGGCCGGAACGAGGTGGGCTCATGCGCGGATTAGATCTCTCGATCGAGATGTGCGAGAACTTCAGCTACGATTTTTGGCGAAACGCGGCCGAAAGTTTCGGCGCTTCCGATTTTGCGACTTAATACAAAGCGCAACTTACCCCCGCGAGTTTTCTTATCCGAATGCATGATCTCCACAAGGCAAGAGGTCTTTGTGGCCGGCAAAGCGGGAAGTGGGCCGACTCGCCGCACCAACCGCTCGATTCGTTCCGCGTGCGCATCTGCCATCAAACCAACTCGCCGCCCGAGCCGGGATGCGGCGATCATTCCCCAGCCAACTGCTTCGCCGTGCAGATATTTGCGATATCCGGTGGCCGTTTCGAACGCATGAGCAAACGTGTGACCGAAATTCAGTATCTCGCGCAAGCCGGCTTCGCGTTCGTCGCGGCTCACCACCTTAGCCTTGGCCTGCATGCAACGTGGAATCACGAAATCGAGAGCCCTGGCGTCGCGGTCCACAAGAGCCTCGATTGAACTCTCGAGAAACGCAAACAGCCGCTCGTCCGCAATCACTCCGTATTTGATTATTTCGTACAGCCCGGAGCGGAATTCGCGAGGTGGGAGCGTCGACAGCGTGACAGGATCCGCGAGCACGAGACGGGGAGAATAGAAAGCGCCGACCAGGTTCTTCCCTTCCGGCAAATTGACGCCGGTCTTTCCGCCGATGGCGCTGTCCACTTGCGCGACGACAGTTGTGGGTATGTGTACAAGTCCCACGCCTCGCAGGTAGCTTGCGGCCACGAATCCGGCGACGTCTCCAACCACACCTCCACCGGCAGCTACCAGCAGCGCTCTCCGATCTGCGCCCGCGCGGACTAATTCCCTGCAGACACGCTCAACCGTGGAAATATTCTTCGATTGCTCGCGATCGTCAAAAATGATCGTGCGGCGCGGCCCAGCGCTACGCAATGCTCGTTCGAGCTTGCCGCGCCAATGCTTGGCAACTCGATGCGAGCAAAGCAGGAACACGCCTGTGATCTCGCCAAGCGATTTGATTCGGCTTGCGGCGCTTGACAATATGCCTGAGCCATAAACGACTTCGTATCGACCGTTTTCGGAATCTATGGTAATGCGCCGCGGAATCACGGAAGCAAGGCAGCAGTGGCCCGAGCGAATTTTTGCTCGAGTTGCGGAACAACGGTGATCAAAACATGGCCGACCACGGCCAAGCTTCGCGCGCTGAGCTTGTCCAGTGTGTCCTGAGGCGAATGCCAGTACGGGATCTCGAGGTCGATAATATCCACAGCGGGGACACTGCGGCGCAGGAAAGGAATGTGATCATCCTCGACCGCAGTCGAACTGGAAACAAAGATATCGCTATATCCAAGCCGCGACGCCGTAGACCAAACCATGTCGGTAAGCCAGGAAGTCGAATTCGCATCGCGCTTGATGCGCAGATCGCGGCTGCCAATCATGTCGACCAACAGTACGGATTTGACTCGTCTCAGATCGCCGGAAATTGCCATGCGCGCAGCCAGTTCCCTGCTGCCATAAGTATTGTCCGGATCGTTCCATTGCAGGTTAAAGGCTTCCTCGCCATCCAGAAAAGCGATCCACATCGTGAGCGCATTTTTTCGCGGGCATAACAGCCGAGCCAACTCGAGCATTACGCCTGTCGAAGAGCCGCCATCATCCGCTCCGACAAAATTCGGAAGGCGCTTGGTGTCGTAATGTGTAAGGAAAAGCACAATGTCTGGAGAGTTTCCCGGAATCCTGACGACGATATTTTTCATCTCCGTGTCGCCAATCGGAGTCGGCGTATGGAATGCCTCTGCATCAACCGGACAGCCGAATCCTCTTAGCTGGCCCCCAATGTAGTCCTGAGCGCGATGATTTCCATCAGTCCCTGCGGTGCGCGGACCGATCGCCACTAGATTAGCGACGTGCCGAAATGCTTGCTGGCCGTCGAACCCGCCTGTCTTATCCGGTGAGGGAGCTGTTTGCTGCTGCGTTTCCGCCGGAGCCGGCGCAGCCGCACTTGTCGCCCCGGTCGTGACACTGCCGTTTCCGCCGCATGCAGCCAGAAAGAGAGCCGCCACAAACGGGACTAGCATCCTTAGGCGAAAATTCCCGCCCATCTTACGAAACTCCTTGCCGGGCGATCGACTCGGCGCGCCGCTTTCGGCGCACCACCGCCGCCGAAACACCGATGCTGACAAAGTAGAGCACGACCATAGGCGCCATGAACACGAGCATCGTGATGGCGTCAGGAGTCGGCGTAATAACCGCCGCAAGAACTGCAATGATCAGGATTGCATAGCGGAAATTCTTCCACAAGAACTGCGGCGTCACGATGCCGAAAAGTGACAACAAAAACGCGAGCACGGGGAGTTCAAAAACAATGCCTACGCCGAGCAACACGTTAAGCACAAGATCGAAATACTCATTTACGCTGATTAATGGCGTAAACGGCCCGCCGGTCTGAAAATTAACGAGAAACTTAAGCAAATAGGGCAGGATCACGTAATACGCAAACACAATCCCGCATAGAAAAAGCCCTACAGACGAAATCACAAACCCGGCCACGGCTTTTCGCTCATTCCGATAAAGCCCGGGAGCGACGAAGAGCCAGACCTGATAGAGGACATACGGTGAGGCGATCACTATTCCGAGATACAACCCCAAAGTAATGACCTGATAGAGATAGCCGGCGGGATGCGTAAAGATCAGTTTATCCTGCAGATTCGCGGCGCGCAGAGCGTTGACCATGGGGCGCGCCACGAATTCCAGAATATGCTTGGCTACGTAGACGCCGATAAACGTGCCTACTACGATGGCGCCGGAGGCGTGAATCAGACGAGTCCGCAACTCAGCAAGATGCTCAAAAAACGACATCTTGCCGCCTTCCGATTCCTCGAGACGGTTAGGCAGGCTGGGAGTGGCCATCAGCTGGTTTCTCGGGGACGTTCTCTGTCGCCGAGGTGACTGGCGCGGCGGCTGCCGGCTCCGGCATCGCTGGCTCAGGAGCCCCAGTAAAGGCCGCTGGCGGTGGCGGGACTTGTGCGGGCGTGGCGGGCACTGCCCCCAGCAGTTCAGGGTCAGTGGGCCCATACGGAGAGGCTTGGGCCGCAGTCATCTGCTGTAATCGAGTGTGCCGCTCCATTTCCCGCATCTCATCTTCGATTTGCACGCGGAAATCGGTAGTTATTCGCCGGAAATCCGCCATGGCCTTACCAAGGACCCGTGCGACCTGAGGAAGCTTCTCAGGGCCTAGCACGATCAAGGCGATCAGGAAAATGACGACGAGATGGGGAATGCTGAGCATGCAGTCGTTGTAAACCCTAACTCAGCCTCGGAGCGTCCAACGAATAGTCGCATTGATTGAGGCGTTCCCGGCCGAAAGGACGCTACGTCTGCATCATAGAGTAGCCCCTGAGGGGTGTCAAATCGGTCACTGAAACCATGCTATACTGTGCGCCGAAAGCGAGGGTGGGATGAAAGCCGAGAGGCGGGGAGCTCTGCTAGTCTTGGGCGTGTTGGTCCTATCTGCCGTCCTGGGAGGAATTTACGGACCCTCGGTACGCGCGACGGCTTCCGGCAGCACAGACCTCCAGGATTCCATAAAGAACTTCACGAAAGTGCTTTCGGTCGTCCAGCAGGAGTATGCGCTTCCCGTTGACACCGACCACGCTCTTTATGACGGCGCTATTCCGGGAATGCTCCGGGTGCTCGATCCCCACTCAACCTTTTTTGATCCCCGCCAGTACGCTCTATTGCGCGAAGATCAGCGCGGCAAATACTACGGCGTCGGCATGAACGTTGGTCCGCAGGAAAACCACACCGTGGTTCTGGCACCGATGCCGGGCTCGCCCGCCGCAAAAGCAGGTATTCGTCCCGGTGACATCATCCATACCGTTGATGGCAAGCCGTGCGATGGGCTCACCACCTCCGAAGTGGCCGACCTGTTGAAAGGTCCGAAGGGGACCGTGGTGCACGTCAATATGGTTCGTGAAGGCTATGCTCAGCCGCTCGCTTTCACGATTACGCGAGACGAAATTCCGAAGCATTCCGTGGACGTTGCTTTCACGATACGCCAAGGAATTGGTTATGTGCGCGTGGGTCAGTTCAACGAAGAAACCGACACCGAACTTGCCGCAGCACTGAAGCAGCTCGATTTTTCCACTCTGGACGGATTACTTCTGGACCTTCGTGGCAACCCCGGAGGCTTGCTCAATGAAGCGGTCTCCGTTTCGGACATGTTCCTCGATAAAAATCAGCTCATCGTTTCGCATCACGGGCGTGCTTCGCAGGAACGACGCTACTATGCGGTTCGGGGCAATCGCGGAGTGCAAGTGCCGCTGGTTGTCCTGGTCAATGGCGGCTCCGCTTCGGCTTCAGAAATCGTGACGGGCGCCATCCAGGATCATGATCGCGGTTTGGTCGTGGGCGAACAAACGTTCGGCAAGGGGCTTGTGCAAACCGTATCGCCATTGAGTGAGAACACCGGCCTTGCGCTCACTACTGCCCGTTACTACACGCCGAGTGGCAGGTTAATTCAGCGTGATTACAAAGACGTTTCGCTTTATGACTACCTCTACAATCACAAAAACCCGCAGCCGACGGAGGTAAAACTCACCGACGGCGGTCGCCAGGTGTACGGGGGTGGTGGTATCACTCCTGACGTTGTCGTCAGTGAGCCGAAACCCAACGACTTCCAGCAGCTTCTGCTCCGCCGCGATATTTTCTTCCCCTATCAGGGCCAGGGCGGCGTCGGGAGCTTCACCACTTATTATCTGGGTACCAAGCCGGAGATCACCAAGAGTTTCACGGTGACCGACAACGTGTTGGCGCTCTTCCGCCGCGATTTGGATAAGGAAAAAATCTCTTACACGGACGGGGATATCGAGCAAAACCTCGACTGGATCAAGCGTGAAATCAGGAAGGAAGTATTTATGTCCGTGTTCGGTCTTCCCGCGGGATTCGAGGTAGACCTGCAGGACGATCCGCAAGTCGTTCGAGCCGTCGAATCTTTACCACAGGCTCGCTCGCTATATCAGAATGTTCGCAAGGTAATGGCGCAGCGTACTTTGGGTCAACCGCTGCAATAAATAAAGGCAGAAAAGCGCGGAAATATTCCTTGGGAATGGCTTCCGCGCATCATGAGATGGCTTTATTCGCGCACACCTCATCGGGTGTCGCCCGGGCGTAAGCATTGCGAGTTTCCAATTTTTAGGCTTTTACAATGCCGCCGGGATCGATGCTCTTGTTTGGCGTTCGCACTGTATACTTATAGTACCTGCCCGGATCTCCAAGGACTTCGCGCCTGACCAACCCGGAGTAAGGCTCAACGTTGCTGAACTGAGTGTAGTCGAATGGCGAGTCCTCTTCGAACTCGACGTTGAACTGGGCTTTCCCGTCGCTGGCCTGCCACAGCACTTGTTGATGCAAACTCTTAAAGATCGTGAACGGTGCAGGCTCGCGTTCGACCTCTCCGTGCTTATCGACGGGAATGATCACTGTCACTATGCTTCCAGCTTGGGAGTTAATTTTTGGAGCGGTGGTCGCCATAGTTCCTCCTCTTTTCCGTAATCGTCTCACTTCGCTTGAATCAACTCCTGGAACCGGGGGTCGGGCCGCAAAGAATCAAAATTTGGTGTGTCGCGTACGATGGCAACGGAAAGTCCCGAGGCGAGCGCCTTTTTCAACCAAGTCAGTGTCTCACTGGTGTCGCCGAACTGGTTATACACCAACGCGGCCTTAAAACGCATCTCGGAATCGTCAGGGGTCAGCTTAAGTCCTGCCAGTAAATATTCGAGGGCTGGCTTTCGCTCTCCGAGCATCGCATGACAGTAAGCCAAGACGCCGAGTGGATAGGCGTCCCTGGAATTTACTCGTAGTCCCCCCGTAGCCAATGAGATGGTGCGCCTATAGGCTTCAAAAGCCTGTGCTCGCTTTCCCGGCGCCCAGTAAGAACTGTCTGCTAAGTTCCACCAGGGCATGTAGTCAGTCGGGTTGAGCTTTACTGCTTCCTCCTGAGCGCCCGCGGCCTCATCATACCGGTGTAGATAAAAGTACGCATTGCCAAGGTTGCTGTAGCCCTCTGCGGTGGGCCGTATGGCAATCGAATGTTGCAACATGCCAATTGCGTCGTCATAGCGCCCTTGCGAATAATAGACGGTGCCCAGATCGTAATAACCTCGAATACTGTCAGGGGCCAGCGCGACAACCTCGGAAAACATCGACGCCGCCTCAGCGTAGCGAGCCTGGTGATAATAAAACGTTCCTAGCCAACTGTAGCCGGCCCAGTAGTGCGGCCGCAGTTCGATCGCTCGCCGGTAAGTCTTTTCTGCGTCCGCGAGCTTGCCTAGACGCTCATATGCATCTGCGAGGCCGCGGTAAGCGTCATCGTTAGTCGGCTCGACGATGACGGCGCTCTCAAATTGTGCCACAGCATCCTCGTAACGCCCGGTTCCCTTGTAAACAGTCCCGAGGCAAACGTGCGCGGATGGCAGTTGCTTGTTCAGGGCCAGTGAATGCTCGCAATCGTGCCGGCTGCCTTCGATCAATTGCATGTCTTTACCGCTCCCGGCTGTTTCGTACATCTTCCAATATGCCTCGCCCCGCCCGGCATAAGCCCCCGCGTACCGCGAATCGAGCTGAAGGGCAGTATCAAAAACTTTGATCGCGCTTTCGATATTCTCCTTTTTGTCGTAATTCTGCAGATAGCCCAGCCCCTGCAAGTAGAAGTCATATGCGCTGGCCACTTCCGTGCCATGCGTTTCCAGGGCTTCGCGCTCGCCGGGCTGCACCTCCAGTTGCAGCATCCCGATGGCTGCATTAACCACTTGATCTTGAACCGCAAAAGGATCGGACGCCGCGACCGTCAAACTCTCTGCTCTAAGCTGGCGGCGGGTTCCGGCATCCACCATGGCAATGTTGATCCGAACTCGATTCCCGGATCGTTGCAGATCGCCCTCGACCACCAACGTCGCTCCGAACTCTTTTCGAACGTCGTCTATCGTATTCGCGCCTTTAGCTCGAATCTCTGGAGCCGGTACTACTTGCAACGTCGGGTCGACAGTCAATTGAGTAAGCTTGGCTGTTAACGTCTCGGTAAGGCCATCGCTGAAAGGTTTCTCTTTCGCATCACTACTCATGACCGTAAATGGCAAGACGGCCACGAGTTTCTCTCGTGGCAGCGGAGTAGTCCCAAACCAACTTCTAAGCCGCTGACGCGCCTGAGGAAAGAGGAGCGCTAACACAGCAATCGTCGCAATCACGATGCCCATGACCGCGATTGCCAACACGCTCCTCAACCTCGAGGCCAGAAAAGGAAAGATGAAGGTTCCACCAACGAGCGCTCGAGAGCGCGAAAGTCCAAGAGAACGTCGGCCGCTGTCGCGTAGCGTTCGTTGGGATCTTTCGCCATCATCTTCGTCACAATGCGTTCCAGTTCAGCTGGCACTTGTAGATTACTGTGACTAGCCGGAGACGGCGTTTCCTTCAAGATGGACGCAATCACGTTCGCTCCGGCCTGTCCTCCAAAAGCCTTTTTTCCGGTCACCATCTCATACACGACGGCTCCAAAGGCAAAGATGTCTGTGCGGGCATCCACCTCCCTGCCCTCCAACTGCTCTGGAGCCATGTACGAAAGCGTGCCGAGAACCGCCCCGGGTGTGCTGATCGTATCCGCCGCTACCGGGACTCCAGCGAGCACAGCAAACGGGTCGGCTTCCCGCCTGAGTTTAGCTAGTCCGAAATCCAGGAGTTTCGAACCTGTACTCGTCAGCATGATGTTGGCAGGCTTCAAGTCTCGGTGAATCACGCCTTTCGAATGGGCCTTGTCCAGGGCGTCGGCAATCCCTATCGCATACCGCAAAACATCTTCCAGACGCAGTGGTCCGCTCTCGAGTCGCTGAGCTAGCGTCTCGCCTTCGAGGTATTCCATCACCAGGAAATCGGCATTGTCCTGATGACCAATGTCGTAGAGCGTGCATATATGTGGGTGATTGAGGCTGGCGACGGTACGAGCTTCTCGTTCAAAACGCTCTTGAAGTTCCGGGCGATCGGCAATGTCTGCTTGCAATAACTTTATGGCCACCAAGCGATCCAGTCGGGTATCCCTGGCTTTGTAAACCTTACCCATTCCGCCCTCGCCGAGGGGTGCCAGGATCTCGTACGGCCCCAGCCTCGTGCCACTCGGCAGCGCGTCGAACTCTCCGTCAGAAAGTCCGAGAAAACCGTTATCCGCCTCGCAATGAGCGGTAAGCAGCGATTCGACCTCGCTTCGCAGGGACTCTTCCACGCAAACCTGATTCAGGTAGTCGTTCCGTTCGTCCGGTGTTTTCTCCAGCGCGGCGGCGAGCATCGCCTTCACTTGTTGCCACCGTTTGGGTGTCATGCGCTTGTTTCCTTGTTCCTCATTTCGCGTTTCAGCCAGGCGCGTGCCGTTGCCCATTCACGCTTCACTGTTGCTGGCGAAACACCCAGCACGACCGAAGTCTCCTCAATAGAAAGGCCGCCAAAGAACCGCAACTCCACAAGACGGCTCTGCTGTGGATCTAGGGCAGCGAGTTGGTTTAAGGCATCGTCAAGCGCGATCAGATCCACATCTCGCTCCTGTGGCAAAGCGACATCTGGGTCCAGGGTCAGTCGCGGAGCGCCGGCACCGCGCTTGGCAGCTGCCCGATTTCGAGCGTGGTCCACCAGAATGTGCCGCATGAGCTGCGCCGCTACGCCAAAAAAGTGAGCGCGGTTCTGCCACTGCGGATGCTCCTGCCGAATGAGACGAAGGTAGGCCTCGTTGACCAGCGCTGCGCTTTGAAGCGTGTGATCGCGGCGTTCCCGCCTAAGGTAACGTCGCGCCAGGCGGCGCAATTCGTCGTAGACCAGGGGAATCAGTGCCTCGCGCGCGCCCTGGTCCCCTTGACCCCAATTCAGGAGAAGTTTGCTGACCCGTTCGGATGATGCTGGATACACGTTTCGCCGCCACTGGGGCTTCTCGTGGAAATTGGCGCGATGCTAACGCCACAAGTCTGCAAAGTAAAGCACTGGTTCTAAACTAAAGCACTCGTTCTAATGTTGCCCCATTTCGCAATCCCGCAGGTGGAGCCCCTTTTTCGCCCATGTTGACAAATAGGTGAGCCACTCTGGCGCGGTTTTTCGCTTTACAGAGTGAAGGCGTGATGCAGCCTTCAAACGGCCACCAATAAAAAGCATCGACTCAAGCAAAAGGAGAATAACGATGAAAATTAAGCATGTCACCAGTCCGGCCTCGTTGAGGCTCCTTCTGGGCGTTGTGATAGCCACCTTTGTCTTTACGGCCGCTGCAAATGCGCAGCCAAGTTTCGCAGGCAAGTTCACGCTTCCCTACGAAGTTCGCTGGGGACAAGCAGTGCTTCCGGCCGGAGATTATGTGATCCGGATGGACTCGACAGCGTCTCCAGCCAAGATTAGCCCGGCAAACGGTAGCAGTGCCGGCGTGTATACGGAGTATCCCCTCGTTGAAGATAGCCACACCAGCGGGATGTACCTAATCGTCACAAATCAAGCAAACCAGCGGAGAGTTCGTTCCTTGAACCTGCCTCAGCTTGGCAAGGTGATCGTCTTCGCGCCGCTTACGAAAAGCGAACGAGAAGCCTACGCCAAGGCGGGCCAGATCAATACTGTGCCGGTAGTTACTGCGAAAAAGTAAATTCGGCAACAAGTTCCCGCGCCGCCCCCGCCCGTCACGAGGGAGGAACTGCCAGGTTCCTCCCTCGATTTGGTCTGATCTGATTGAGAATCCCTTCCACACATCCCAAACCAGATCACAGAACGCTCTCCGGAATTTCTGATGAACTCGCTGTGTAGTGTAAAATGGCCTCGTGGGCGGCTAGCTCAGTTGGAAGAGCGCCTCGTTCGCAACGAGGAGGCCGCGGGTTCAAGTCCCGCGCCGT
>CAWEFX010000016.1:0-58380 GCA_963808465.1 uncultured Acidobacteriota bacterium | reverse complement strand
AAATCGAAACGTCGCTCCACATAAATCGCGTGATAGAGCTGGGCGCCGCGATATGCCGGTTCGCCTATTTCGCCCAGAAGCGCGCGTAAGTCCTCGCGTGATCGTCCAAGCAGATCGCGCTTGGCAAGTGCGGATCGCTCGAGATCGATGGATGACAAATGCTCCTGAACGGGCTTTTCTGTTGGGCCGGACATGGGAGAATCATCTCTGGATTTCATCATAGCATGTGAATGCGGGGATCGCCCAATGACAAATTCTAACGGCTTTTCACCCCACTAACGAAAGCGGAAGGATCGCGCATGACTGTGCCATTATTTGAACAACGATGAAGCCAGCTGGAATTTCCATCGAAAGAGAAGCGCTGCCCAACGGCTTGGTGGTGGTGGCCGAGCCCATGCCGCACATGCGCTCGGTCTCCATCGGATCTGGGTGCGCGCGGGTTCGCGCGCCGAGCCCGGGGCGCTGAATGGCATCGCGCATTTTATCGAGCACATGGTGTTTCAAAGGCACCTCGCGGCGCACGGCCGAGCAAATCGCGCGGGAGATGGATTCTGTCGGCGGCTTGCTCGACGCCTTCACTTCGAAGGAGATGGTCAGCTTCAACGCCAAGGTGCTGGACGAAAATCTGCCCCTCGCTTTCGATGTCCTCTCCGATCTGGTGCTCGGTCCGCTCTTTGCCGACGACGACATCGTCAAGGAAAAACAGGTCATCCTCGAAGAAATCCGCATGGAGGAGGACAATCCCGAATCGCTGGCGCACGAGATGCTCACGCAGAGCTTCTGGCGCGGTCATCCGCTGGGGGCGCCCGATCCTGGGCACGCGCGCGACCGTGCGGCACTTCACGCGCGCCGCCGTCGTCGATTGTTTCCCCAACGCTGGTACACGCCGAAAAATACGGTGATCACCGCCGCGGGCAATATACAATCGAGCGCACTGCTGGACCTGGTGATACAGCCCTTTGGCGCGCTCAAATGCGAACCGCGGCGCGGCCAACAGGCGCCGGCGCCGCAGACTCATGCGCGCTGCTGACGCGCGAATAAGCCCGCGCTCGAGCAGGCGCACATCACCCTTGCTGTTCCGTCGTATCCGCTCGCGCATCCCGGCGTTATGCCGCTTCGGTGATGAACAATATTCTCGGAGGCAGCATGTCGTCGCGCCTGTTTCAGAATATCCGCGAGCGCCAGGGGCTGGCCTATGCCGTCTTCAGCGAACTCAATCCCTACTCCGATGCGGGCATGCTTTCGATTTACGCCGGGACCGGCCGCAGCACTTTGGAACGCGTGCTGCGCTCGATCGCCGTCGAATTACGCCGCCTTAAGGAAGAGCCTGTGGCTGCGGGGGAACTGCGCCGCGCCAAAGATCAGTTGAAGGGCTCGCTGGTCCTTTCGCTCGAATCTCCGGGAGCGCGCATGTCCAACCTCGCGCGGCAGGAGATGTACTTCGGCCGCTTCTTCACCGTGGAAGAGCTGCACGCCTCGATCGAAGCGGTAACCGCGGAAGACGTGCAGCAAACCGCCCGTGAATTTTTCCAGCCCGGAAAATTGCCGCCACCGCCGTCGGCCCGCTCGACGGGTTTTAGCCTGAAGCGGGATCTGCTCGCCTGCTGAAAGCCCAATTCGGCGATTGACGCGCCCGCCGCGATTTTGCGATGATGCCTGCGTCTGTAGCGCAAAGGCTGCGGTAAGCGGCGCTTTTCGCGTTAAGAAAGTAGCGCTAAAGTTCGGCTCGCCCGGCGAGGGCGGCAGAAACTGTGCGCGCTTAGCGCGTTAAATCCGTAGCGCCGAGGCTCCCGGTAAGGGGCGCTCGGCGCGTTAAGAAAGTCCCAGCGAGAATTCATCAGTCTTCGCGTAAGCATTCTCGCGTCGGGCAGTTCGGGCAACTGCACCCTGCTCGAGACTTCCCGGACGCGCCTCCTGGTGGATGCCGGCCTGGGCAAGCGCGAAACGCTGCGGCGCCTTGCCGCGCCTGCCGCATTCGGAATCGACCGGCTCGACGGCATCGTCATCTCCCACGAACACACCGATCATATTGGCGGCCTCGCTGCGCTGCTTGGCAAGTGGCGCACCACCGTTTATCTCACCGCCGAAACGCACGCCGAAACGCTGCGCTTTCTTCCCGAACGGCACGCCAAGCCGCTTCGAGCGCGTCGAATTCATCCAGGCCGGCCAGCGGATTCTGCGTCGGCGATATCGAAGTCGCGCCCTTCCGCATTCCTCACGACGCCATCGACCCGCTCGGATTCACCTTCCGCGCGGGCGGCGTGAAGCTCGCGCTGGTCACCGATCTCGGCTACATGCCGGAACTGGTGAAGCAGCACCTGCGCGATTCCGATGGCCTGGTGCTGGAATCCAATCACGATGTCGAGATGCTGAAGGTCGGCCCCTATCCCTGGCACGTCAAGCAGCGCGTCATGAGCCGCACCGGGCATCTCTCGAATGATACGGTCAGCGCCTTTCTTGCCGATCCGAAGGTTTCGACGGATGCCCGCGCTATTTGGTGCTGGCGCATCTTTCGGAAAACAACAACAATCCCGACGTGGCTCGCATCTGCGCGGAAGAGGCGCTCGGCCGCCGCCCAGCCGCTGCTTTTCGCGGCGAGCTGCTGATCGCTTCCCAGCACGAACCTCTCGCCGCCATCCAGTTATAGAGGGCAGCAACTTGATCCTCGCGGTAAAATAGATGTGCCGCCTGCGAAGAACTGACCATTCGGCCAGGGATAGTCAGCCTGAGCGAACATCGTGAGCGAGGGATCTCTCCTAAAATCGATGCCTCTCCAAAAAAATTCACCCGCCGGAGTTATGGGGCCATACAGAATCATTTGTTTCGAACAAACTGCAAACACCGTCTTGCCTGGCAAAGCTACCCTTTTACGGCAAGAGTCTACCCGGGTGAGATCAATGAGACCCGGCCTTCTCTTCTCAAAGTATTCGTCCTTGCTTCCTTTGCGATATATCCTGTTTCTGAGATATGCCATCAGTCCTAAGCCTCGCATTATGAACACTTGCATAAAAAGGGGGGTGGGGGGGCCAGCATGATTGCCCGCTACACGCGCCCGGAGATGGGCGCGATCTGGACCGATCAAGGCCGGCTCGAACGCTGGCTGGAAGTCGAATTCGCCGCCACGGACACGCTTGCCGAGCGCGGCGTGGTGCCGCGCGAAGCGGCGGCGCGCATTCGCGAACGGGCGCGCGTGGATGCCGCGCGCGTGCTGGAAATCGAAGCGCGCGTCCGGCACGACGTGATCGCCTTCACGCTGGCCGTGGGCGAATCCATCGGCGACCCGGAGGCGGCGCGCTGGCTGCACTACGGCCTGACGTCCAATGACGTGGTGGATACCGCGCAGGCGCTGCAGGTGCGCGAAGCTTCGCGCCTTATCGAAGCGGGACTCAAGCGCCTGGGCGAAGTGCTGGAAAAGCGCGCGCACGAGTTTCAGCACACTCCGCAGATCGGCCGCACCCACGGCATTCACGCCGAGCCGATCACCTTTGGACTCAAGATTGCCAACTGGTTCGCCGAAAATCGCCGCAATCAGGAGCGCTTCCGCCACGCCGCGCGGCAGATGGCTGTGGGCAAGATTTCCGGCGCGGTGGGAAACGCCGCGCATCTGGGCGTAGAAGTGGAAGAGGCCATCTGCCGCCGGCTGGGGCTCGAGCCGGCGCCGGTCAGCTTCGCAGGTGATCCAGCGCGACCGGCACGCCGAATTACTTTCCACGCTGGCGATCATCGCCGCGACGCTGGAGAAAATCGCGCTCGAGATCCGCCATTTGCAGCGCACCGAAGTGCGCGAAGCCGAAGAGCCCTTTGCCGCCGGGCAGCGCGGCAGCTCGGCCATGCCGCACAAGCGCAATCCGGTAAGCTGCGAGCAGATTTGCCGGCCTGGCGCGCGTGGTGCGCGCCAATGCGCAGGCGGCGTTCGAAAATGTCGCGCTCTGGCACGAGCGCGACATTTCGCACAGCTCGGTCGAGCGCATCATCCTGCCGGATTCCACCATTCTGATCGACTACATGCTCGCGCGCATGACCGATATCCTCGACCGGCTTGCGCGTCTTTCCCGGACGCATGCGCCGCAATCTGGACGCTCACGCAGGGCCTGGTATTTTCCGGCCAGCTCCTGCTCGATCTGGTCGAGGCGGGCGCGCCGCGCGACGACGCCTATCAGTGGGTGCAGGAAAACGCCATGGCCGCCTGGGAATCCGACACCAGTTTCCGCGACCGCGTGGCGCGCGATCCGCGCATCACCAAGTTTCTTGATGCCGCCGCGCTCGACCGCGCCTTCGATCTTGAGCGCCAGCTCCACCGGTGGATGCCATCTTCCGCCGCGTGTTTTCTCCTTCTAAGAACTAGCTGCGCAACTGCCGCCACACTTCGCTAGGGATGCCCCGGCACATCGTATCCCCCTGAATCATTCGGGTCGTGATCCAGAAAGACGGGCGGGAGCAAGCAGAGTTTCAGCGGCGAGCGCGGCGCGAGTCGCTCGATGATCTGCCAGGGACTCTGATTTTCCTTGTGCGAGTTGGGACGCGCCAAGTTGAAGTAAAGCTGGTAGGTGTGCACTTTGGCCAGGAAGTCACCGCGGCTGGCGAAGTCCTCCAGATCAAAGAACTCGTCTTCTTCGAGTCGGTGCACGGTTTCCACGTCGCTCTGATAGGTGTGGGCGGCCGGCGGGATGCGCACATGTTGGCTGTCGCCGAGAGCTTTGGGGAAATCACCCTTGAACTCGCCGCCATTGTCGGTCTGCCAGACCAGGTCGCGCAGCGAAACCCCGCAGCGATCGAGGTGCTGCTGAATGCGGGAAGCGAAGACGGCGCTGGCCGAAGCGCTACGATCCTGCGCGAAAGCCCAGAAGAGCAGTCCGCTGCGGATTTCCCGAGCGGTGTACTGGATGATGGGCAAGTGCAACCACTGGGCCTGTCGCCAGTAGCGCGGGATATCATCGAGATCCTTGGTATCGGCGCTGATTTGCTGAAACAAGGCCCACTGCGCCTTGATGTGTGCCAGATCCTGCTTGCGCTGGTATTTGCGGCGGCGCTTTCTGATAAGCCCATGCTCCCTCCAAATGCGCTCCAGTGCGTTGTGGCCGATCCGCAGGTCGAACTCACGAATCAGGCGGCGGGAGCCAAAAGTGGGCAGCGTTTTACGGAGTTCGAGCAGTGGCACTTCGCTGTGAGCGGGAGTCTTATGAGGTTGGCGATGCCGGGCGCGGGAGTGTTCGGCCAGCCCCCGTGGGCCGAGCTGCTGGTAGCGGCGCAGCCACTTGCGGACGGTGGGCACGGTGGTTGCAAATAAGCGCGCCGTGGGCTTGATGCCCCGTTGCTTGGCGCTCTCCACTAGACGCAGGCGATGGTTGTAAGCGTTTTTCATTTCACGCACCAGATCGAAATAGCGAGCGGAAGTAACCATGACGCGGCAATTCTAGCCGCCGCGCGCCGCCCGGCTCTCCCCCAGCCGGGCGGCCATCTCCTTCAGCCTCTTCTCACTCAAGCACTTCAACCTCGCCAGGGGGATACGATGTGACAGGGCTCTTCCACCGCCACACTTCGCTTGACAGCGCAATAGGCTCCGGGGAAAATTGCCTTCTCCCTTCCTGTAATTCTTAGTTTTGATTTTCCGTCGAGCGGGGCTTGTTTGTGCTCTCCCCTTCCGCCCGCCCGCGCGCCGAAGATCCCGATCCCGGTCCTTTGCGGGACTTCGAGCAGCTCAAAGTCGCATCAAGGGAGGAATACGTGTCTGCAAATACTGCCGCTCTGGGAACCATACTCATCGCCGACAATAACCAGTCTGCTCGCGAAGTGCTGGAGATGATGCTGCGCAGGCACGGCTATCGCGTGTTCGCCGTATCCGATGGCCAGCAGGCGCTGCAGCTCTTGCAGCAGGAGGCCATCGACCTCGCTCTCATCGATGTGGTCATGCCCGGCCAAACCGGCTTTGCCGTCTGCCGCGCAGCCAAAGACCGGCCCGAGACTCGCCTGACACCCATCGTGCTGATCACAGGTCTCGGCCGCGTGGAGGACCGCATCCAGGGAATTGAGGCGGGCGCGGACGATTTCCTAACAAGCCAGTGCGAAAGAGGAGTTACTCGCGCGGGTGAAGTCGCTGGTGCGCATCAAGCGCTTCACCGACGAATTGGAGAGCGCGGAAACCGTTGTCTTCACTTTGGCGGCCAGCATTGAAGCGAAAGATCCTTACACGGAAGGGCACTGCGACCGGCTGTCTCGGTACTCGGTGGCGCTGGGAGAGCGGCTGGAATTATCGGAGGAGGATCTCATCGCTTTGCGCCGCGGCGGCGTGGTTCACGACATCGGCAAGGTCGCGGTGCCGGAGCGCGTGCTGCTCAAGCCAGGGGCGATGGACGCACACGAGCGGGAGCTCATGGAGACGCATACCGTGATCGGCGAGCGCATTTGCGCGCCTCTGAAATCGTTTCGGCAGGTTTTGCCGATCATCCGCTGGCATCACGAACGTCAGGACGGCAGCGGCTATCCCGATCACCTGAAAAGCGATCAGATTCCGCTGACCGCGCGTGTCTTGCAGACGGTCGATATCTATGACGCGCTGACCACGGACCGGCCTTATCGCAAAGCGCTCTCCTCCGAACGCGCCGTCGCCATCCTGCGCGATGAGGTGCGGCGGGGGTGGTGGGATGGAACCTTGGTCGATGAGTTTGAAAAACTGCTAAAGGACTCACCGGATGGTGAGATGGAAAAGCCTGTCGTAGTACCGATTCTGGGGTTTCCGCAAGGTTCCGCGCGAGGCGGAAACGATCGCAGAGTCTCCAGAGAACCTAAAGAAGCGGTGGTTACGAGCTAGTGCGACGGGTGCGGCAATGTCTTCAAGCTATTGTGCACGCTGGATATAGGGGGCTTCCGATGTGTCCACCTTCACTTTATCGCCATTGTTGATGAAAGGCGGCACCTGAATCGTCAAGCCGGTCTCCAGCTTTGCGGGCTTCATCACGGCGCTGGCGGTGGCTTTCTGCACCGTAGGCTCGGTATCAACCACCGCCATGTCCACGGTATCGGGCAGAATAGCGCCCATGGGCTTGCCTTCGTAGAATTCGAGCTTCACCACCAGGTTCGGGATCAGGTAGTAGACCGCGTCGCCCAGCACGTCTCCAGTGACGTGAATCTGCTCGAATGTCTCCGTGTTCATGAAGTGGTAGCCTTCGGCATCGCTATAGAGGTACTGGAATTCGATTTCATCCAGCACGGCGCGTTCGACAAAATCCTCAGCGCGGAAGCGGTAATCGATGGTCGATCCGCTGCGGAGGTTGCGCATGCGCGTGGCCATGGCCCCGCGCTTATTGCCGGGCGTGCGATGGTCCACGCTATGGACCGAATAGAGGTCGCCATCGTGGACGATAATCATTCCCGGACGCAGTTGCGTCGCTTTCAGCATCGCTCACTCCTGAGGGCCCGCGCCCGATTTTCTAGGTCACTGCACCTTCGAGTGGCTTGGTTGGCGGCAGGCGGAATCGGCGCCCCATCGCTTTTCATCGAAGACGGCGAGGGGGCCGGGCATTTTTGGACTCGCCCGAAGCCCAACATTTTCGGCGCCGTTGTGAATTATAGCCGCCGCTGCAAAGCACGGTCAAACGGGCCGTTTGGAAATGGAAGCATCGACATCCGTAAGAATGCGGCGGGCGTAGAGCCCCCACATCTATCCCCCTGAATCATTCAGGTAGTAATACAGAAAAGGCGGGGGCGAGCAGAGTTTCAGCGGCGAGCGCGGCGCGAGTCGCTCGATGATCTGCCAGGAGCTCTGATTTTCCTTGTGCGAGTTGGGACGCGCCAAGTTGAAGTAAAGCTGGTAGGTGTGCACTTTGGCCAGGAAGTCACCGCGGCTGGCGAAGTCCTCCAGATCAAAGAACTCGTCTTCTTCGAGTCGGTGCACGGTTTCCACGTCGCTCTGATAGGTGTGGGCGGCCGGCGGGATGCGCGCATGTTGGCTGTCGCCGAGAGCTTTGGGGAAATCACCCTTGAACTCGCCGCCATTGTCGGTCTGCCAGACCAGGTCGCGCAGCGAAACCCCGCAGCGATCGAGGTGCTGCTGAATGCGGGAAGCGAAGACGGCGCTGGCCGAAGCGCTACGATCCTGCGCGAAAGCCCAGAAGAGCAGTCCGCTGCGGATTTCCCGAGCGGTGTACTGGATGATGGGCAAGTGCAACCACTGGGCCTGTCGCCAGTAGCGCGGGATATCATCGAGATCCTTGGTATCGGCGCTGATTTGCTGAAACAAGGCCCACTGCGCCTTGATGTGTGCCAGATCCTGCTTGCGCTGGTATTTGCGGCGGCGCTTTCTGATAAGCCCATGCTCCCTCCAAATGCGCTCCAGTGCGTTGTGGCCGATCCGCAGGTCGAACTCACGAATCAGGCGGCGGGAGCCAAAAGTGGGCAGCGTTTTACGGAGTTCGAGCAGTGGCACTTCGCTGTGAGCGGGAGTCTTATGAGGTTGGCGATGCCGGGCGCGGGAGTGTTCGGCCAGCCCCCGTGGGCCGAGCTGCTGGTAGCGGCGCAGCCACTTGCGGACGGTGGGCACGGTGGTGGCAAATAAGCGCGCCGTGGGCTTGATGCCCCGTTGCTTGGCGCTCTCCACTAGACGCAGGCCATGGTTGTAAGCGTTTTTCATTTCACGCACCAGATCGAAATAGCGAGCGGAAGTAACCATGACGCGGCACTTCTAGCCGCCGCGCGCCGCCCGGCTCTCCCCCCAGCCGGGCGGCCATCTCCTTCAGCCTCTTCTCACTCAAGCACTTCAACCTCGCCAGGGGGATACGATGTGACAGGGCTCTTCCAGAATGCGGCGGGCGTTGACGGAACCGAGTGTGGATGCTATAAATTTTCCCCTTGTCCGCGTGTGTCCAGGCGACCGGGTCGGAGTTCTGCCCGGTTTTTCGTGTACGGAAAATATGCCGGCAGGGAAGGCGGGTTAGGGTCCGGACGCTCCGATGGAAATTCTGAAACAGCTTGGCGATCTGTTCCTCGCCGCGGTACCCACGGCCATCATTGTTTTTCTCTTCTATCTCTTCCTGCGGTGGGCATTTTTTGGCCCGATCGAGCGTGTCGTAGCGGAACGGAGCAAGCGCATAGAAGGCGCGCGGCGCGAAGCCGAGGAATTCCGTAAGACCGCCCAGGAAAAAAGCCGCGCTTATCAGGAGGCGCTACGCAACGCCCGCGGGGAACTTTTTCGAGAACAAGAAGCAGCGCGCCGCGTGGCGCTTGACGAGCGTAGCAAGGCTATCCAGCAAGCGCGGCAGCTGGCTAACGAAGAAGTTCAAAGCGCCAAGAAACGCATTCGGGCGGAGATCGAAGCTGCACGCGCGGAACTGGAAGTCAGCAGCGCCCACCTTGCAGAAGAGATCGCTCGCACCATTCTGGAACCTCAACGGCAAATGAGTCCCCGCCCGGCAGGCGAGGTTTAATGACGCGTTGGGCGGGCAAATGGTCTTTGGGGCGCGCCGGTCAACGGGCCATTGGATCGGCACTGCTTGGCGCCGTTTTGCTGGTCACGGTTTCGCTGCCGGCTCTGGCCCAGGAAGGCGCGGCCGACGCGGCCAACACACCTATCGGCACGGTTTTCCGCTGGCTGAATTTTCTCCTGGTTTTTGGCGCTCTCGCTTATGTAATCGTTAAGTATGGCGCGCCTTATTTTCGTGCCCGCGCGCAATCTATCGCCAGGTCAATCGAAGAGGCAGCTCAGACTCGCACCGCGGCGGAGCGCGAACTGCGGGAAACGTTCGACAAACTCTCCTCCGTCGATCGGGAAATCGAGGAAGAGCGGCGCGCCGGGCAGCGCGATTCGGTTGCTGATCGCGAGCGAATTCGAGAGCTCACAAAATCTGAAGTGGAGAAGATTCAACAGGCGGCACGCGCCGAGATTGCCGCGGCCGAACGCGCCGGATCGCAGGAAATCCGCGCCATCGCCGCGAAACTCGCCACGGAGCGAGCGGCGGCGCTCATCCATGAGCAGATGAATACAGCGGCGGAGGCGGCGCTGTTTGGCGTTTTCGTGGGCGAACTGGAGAGGGCCGCGTCATGAGGACCATCGCACAACACTACGCCGACGCGCTCGCGGAAGTGGCCATTTCGCAAAAATCCGCAGAGAAGGTGAGGCGCGAGTTGAGCGATTTTCTCGCGCTGTTGCGGGAATCGGCGCAACTGGGAGTCCTGCTCGGCAGCCCGGCAGTCTCACGCGCGAATAAACACGCGGTAGCGCAAGCGCTCGTCGAGCGCATGGGCGCCAGCCGCACGCTACGAAATTTCCTGTTTGTGGTGATCGATCAGCGCCGCATGGGGCTTCTCCAGGAAATTCAGCAAGCTTTCGAGGCGCGGCTCGACGACCTGGAAGGAGTGGCGCGCGCCGACGTCACAACCGCGCGCGAGTTGAACGAACGCGAAAGGAAGCAGCTGCGGACCGTCCTCGAGCGGCTGAGCGGCCGGCGCGTGGAAGCGAATTATGAGCTGGACCCCGCGTTGATTGCCGGAGCGGTGGTGCGCGTCGGGTCAACCATCTATGATGGTTCGGTTCGTATGCAGCTCGAACGGCTGCGGATCAAGCTCGAGTCTCAATGAGAAGTCAGGAGCAATGAAGGAATGGCATCGATTAGAGCGGACGAAATAACAAAGATTCTTCGCGCACAAATCGCGAACTACGACCAATCCGTGGCCGTGGATGAAGTGGGCACGGTCATTTCCGTCGGTGACGGAATCGCGCGCGTGCATGGCCTGGAAAAGGTGATGGCCGGCGAGATGCTGGAGTTCCCGCACGACGTATTCGGCATTGCGCTCAACCTTGAGGAAGATCAGGTCGGCACGGTGCTGCTCGGCGAATACACGGCCATCGAAGAGGGCGACACGGTCAAGCGCACGCGCTCGATCATGTCCGCACCGGTTGGAGACGCGCTCGTCGGGCGCGTCGTCAATCCCCTCGGCGTGCCGCTCGACGGCAAGGGGCCTATCGTCACCGACCAGCGCATTCCGATCGAACGCATCGCGCCCGGCGTTGTGGACCGCCAGCCCGTTCGGGAGCCGCTACAGACTGGTATCAAAGCCATTGACTCGATGATTCCGATTGGCCGAGGGCAACGCGAACTGATCATTGGCGACCGGCAGACGGGTAAGACCGCCATCATTCTGGACACCATCCTTAACCAGAAGGGCGGCGACATGATCTGCATCTACTGCGCGATCGGACAAAAGCGCTCGACCATCGCGCAGATCGTAAAGATCCTGACGGACTTCGGCGCCATGGATTACTCCATCGTTGTAGCCGCTTCCGCCACTGAACCCGCAACCATGCAGTACATCGCTCCCTATGCGGCCTGCGCCATCGGCGAATTTTTCCGGGATGACGGGCGGCACGCCGTGTGTTTCTACGACGATCTCTCGAAACACGCGCAGGCTTATCGTGAAATCTCTCTTTTGCTGCGACGGCCGCCGGGGCGCGAAGCTTTTCCGGGGGATGTTTTCTATCTACATTCGCGCTTGCTGGAACGCGCCGCTAAACTGAACGATAAGAAAGGCGGCGGTTCGCTTACGGCATTGCCCGTGATCGAAACGCAGGCGGGCGACGTATCGGCTTACATTCCGACGAACGTAATTTCGATTACCGACGGACAGATCTACCTGGAAGCCGATCTTTTCAACAGCGGCATCCGTCCCGCCATCAACGTGGGATTATCGGTGAGCCGCGTAGGCGGCAACGCACAGATCAAAGCCATGCGGCAAGTAGCCGGAACGCTGCGACTGGACCTGGCGCAATACCGAGAATTGGCCGCCTTCGCCCAGTTTGGTTCGGAACTGGACAAAGCCACCCAAGCGCAGCTGGCGCGCGGCCAGCGGCTTGTGCAGTTGCTCAAACAGGACCAGTTCACGCCCTTGCCGGTAGAAAAGCAGGTACTTGTGATTTTTGCGGGAACAAATGGGTATCTCGACGATATCGAAGTTTCGGAAGTGGAACGCTTCGAGCGCGATTTGCTGGTGTTTGCCGAGACGCACGCAGGCGCGCTGCTCAACAAGATCGCCACAAAGAAAGCGATTGACGACGAGATTCGCGAAGGCCTGAAGAAACTCCTCTCGGAATTCAAGGAGCGCTTCACGGCGGGGGCGGCAGCCGCGCGCTAGCCGGCGGTTCGGGCAGACGTAAACTCCTATGCCAACGCAACTCGACATCAAGCGCCGCATTCGCTCGGTCAAAAACACGCAGCAGATTACGCGGGCCATGAAGTTTGTGGCCGCGGCGCGGCTGCGGCGGGCGCAGGAGAGAGCTTTTGCGGCGCGGCCATATGCACGCGCGGTTTCGCGCCTGGTCCATTCTGTGGCGCTTCGCGTGCCCCAAAGCACGCATACTTTGCTCGAGCGGCGCGAGGAGAAAAGAATTTTGCTGCTCACGGTGAGCGGCGAGCGCGGCTTGTGCGGCGCCTTCAATGCCAACGTGATCCGCCGCACATTGGAGTTTTTGCGTGAGCATTCGGCACAGAACCCGTCACTTATCGTTCTGGGGCGGAAGATTCGGGACGCTATGCGCAAACAGCGCTGGACAATCGTTGGCGAATACGTGGATGTTACGGCGCGTCCCGATCTGCGCGCGGCCGGCGAGATAACCAAAGAAGTGATTTCGCTTTACGAAAACGGCGAGATTGATGCTGTCTATATCGTGTTCAACGAGTTCAAATCCGTTTTGGCGCAAATTCTGAGGCTTGAAAAGCTGTTGCCCATCGAGCCCGATCGTGCTTTGGCCGGCGAAGAGCCCCAGGAAAAATCGAAAGAAGCGCCCATCGACTATCTCTACGAGCAGCCGCCGGGCGAAATCCTGGGGCATTTGTTGCCGCGCTACGTGCAAGTGCAGATCTTCCGTGCGTTGGCGGAATCGGCGGCTTCGGAGCACGCTGCGAGGATGACGGCCATGGATTCGGCGACGAATAACGCGGGCGAGCTGATCGATAAACTGACGCTGTACATGAATAAAGTGCGGCAAGCCGCGATCACGAAGGAAATTATCGAAGTCGTGAGCGGCGCGGCATCAGCCGCCTAGCGCGGAAATACAGGAAAGTTTTGGGAGGAGCAAACATGGCTGGCGATGATCATAACGTCGGGCGCGTGGTGCAGGTGATCGGCCCTGTGCTTGACGTGGAGTTTCAGGAGCATCATCTGCCCGAAATTTACAATGCAGTGCGCATCACGAGCGAAGGCTTCGACGTTCCCGAGCCGATCGACATCGTCGCGGAGGTGCAGCAACATCTGGGCGAAGGGCGCGTTCGCACCGTGGCCATGAAGCCTACGGAAGGCATCGTGCGCGGCATGAAGGCTATTGATACTGAGGGACCGATCACCGTGCCTGTGGGGCGCGCGACGCTGGGGCGCGTTCTCAACGTGCTCGGGGAACCGGTCGATAATTTGGGGCCCGTGCCTGCCAAGTTGCGCTATCCGATCCACCGCGCGGCGCCTTCGCTGGAAGATCAGTCGACGCAATTGGAAATGTTCGAAACGGGCATCAAGGTCGTGGATCTGATGGAGCCTTACCTGAAGGGCGGAAAAATCGGGCTCTTCGGCGGCGCCGGCGTGGGCAAGACGGTGCTGATTCAGGAACTCATCCACAACGTGGCCATGAAGCATGGCGGCGTTTCGGTGTTTGCCGGCGTGGGCGAGCGCACACGCGAAGGCAACGATCTGTGGTTGGAAATGCAGGAGTCAAAGGTTGTGGTGGCCGGCGATTCAGAAAAATCGCGCGCCGCGCTGATTTATGGCCAGATGACGGAGCCGCCCGGAGCACGCCTGCGCGTGGGATTGACAGGTCTGACCGTTGCGGAATATTTCCGCGATGAAGAAGGACTGGACGTGCTGCTCTTCATCGACAATATTTTCCGCTTCGTGCAGGCGGGCTCGGAAGTTTCAGCCTTGTTGGGCCGCATGCCTTCCGCCGTCGGTTACCAACCGAACTTGAATACGGAGATCGGCGAATTGCAGGAGCGCATCACTTCCACCAAGAAGGGCTCGATCACCTCTGTACAAGCCATCTATGTGCCTGCCGATGATTATACGGATCCAGCTCCGGCGGCCACGTTTACGCACCTGGACGCGACGACGAACCTCAGCCGTCAGATCGTGGAGCGCGGCATTTACCCCGCTGTCGATCCGTTGGCGAGCTTCTCGCGCATACTCGATGCGCGCATCGTCGGACACGAACATTACGACGTGGCGCGTTCGGTGAAAGGCGTGCTGCAGCGGTACAAAGACCTGCAGGACATCATCGCTATTCTAGGTATCGAAGAGCTTTCCGACGAAGACAAGCTCACCGTCGCGCGCGCCCGCAAGATCGAGAAATTTCTTTCGCAGCCGATGTTCGTCGCCGCGCAATTTACCGGCCTCGAAGGCAAGTACGTTAAGATCGAAGACACCATTCGCGGCTTCCGCGAAATCGTCGAAGGCAAACACGACGATGTTCCGGAGCAGGCCTTCTACATGGTGGGCACCATCGAAGAAGTGCGCGAGAAGTCCGAGAAGATGGCGGCGACAGCCTAGGCTGTTTCCGCAACACACGGCAAAAGGAAGCGACCTCATACCAGTGGCGGAAGGCCTGATGCTCGAAGTGGTAACGCCGGAACGCGAGATCGTCCGCGAGTCCGTGGCCGAAGTGCAGTTGCCGGCGCTCTCGGGTTATCTGGGGATACTTCCCGGGCATACTCCATTGCTCACGGAATTAGGAATTGGTCCTTTGAGCTATAAGAAAGGCTCGGAGACCGGATACGTTGCGGTGATCGGCGGCTTTGCCGAAGTGCTTCCGGAACGGGTCACCGTCCTGGCTGAGGCAGCGGAACGTTCAGAGGACATCGATTCGGCGCGAGCGCGGGCGGATTTGGATCAGGCCGAAAAGAAATTGTATTCGGGCAGCGCCGATCCGAAGACGGATTGGGATGAGGTACTGAAAGCGGTCGCGAGCGCGCGCGCACGGGTCGAGGCGGCAGCCCATGGCGCGCCGGTGGAAACAGGGAGACATAGCTGAAGGTGGAAGGGATTCGGATGTACACAACGCGCTGGTGCGCCGATTGCTGGCGAGCAAAACAATTTCTGAATGAGCGCGGGGTCCAATACGAGGAAGTCGACGTTGACGAAGATCCGGACGCTGAAGAACTCATTCTCCGCGTGAATGAAGGGCGCCGGAAAATTCCCACCATTGAAGTTGCCGGCCGATATTTTGCGTGCAGTCCCTTCGATCCTGAGCAGCTGGCCGAAGAACTGAAAATTCCCCTCAATCCTTAGCTCAAAACTAATCTAATCCGACCCCGCGCGTCATTACACCAGTAACGTTGAGTTGATCGTCGAGGAGGACCAGATCGGCGTCAGCGCCGGGAATCAGATTGCCCTTCAGTCGCTCCAGGCCGAGCAAGCGAGCCGGATTCGCGGTAAGCATCGGCAGAGCTTCGCGTAAAGGAATGCCCAGCGCGACCATATGGCGCAGGGCGCGGTCAAGAGTGAGCGTGCTGCCCGCCAGCTTTCCATCGGAATTGCGCGCGACCCCGCCCGCGACGTTTACTTCGAATGTGCCCAGCCTGTATCTGCCGTCGGGCATCCCAGTGGCGGAGATGCCGTCGCTCACCAGGATTACGCCCTGAGTTCCTTTGGCGGCAAGGAGAATGCGGATCGCTGCGTCATCGACGTGCACTCCATCAGCAATCAACTCGGCTGTGACGCCAGGCGAGGTCAGGATCGCACCGAGCACGCCGGTTTCACGATGCGCAAAGGGTCGCATGGCGTTAAAAACGTGGGCGGCATGCCGGGCACCTTGGGAAATCGCAGCCGAGCTTCTGCATAGTTGGCGTCAGTGTGTCCTAACGAAACGACGACTCCGGCCCGAATGGCCTCGGCAATAAGGTCTGTTGCTCCCGGCAGTTCCGGGGCTAGCGTGAGGATGCGGGCTGTGCCCTTTGCAGAGGCAAGCAAACGCCGGAAGAGCGGAATCGACGGCGCTGCGATCCATTCCTCAGGATGAACTCCGCGCCGAGTGTGGCTTATGAATGGACCTTCGAAATGCACACCGAGGATCTCGGCTGAGGGCTTGCTTCCGGTGGGTTCCGCCTTCGCGCGTTCCATCCGCGCAGCTACCGCTTCTACGGCTCGGCATGTCGTCTGCTCGCTCGCGGTGACCGTGGTGGCTAGGAGCGAAGTCGTACCCCGAGCGGCGACGTTTATGGTGATGGCAACCAGCGCTTCAGGGCTCGAATCCATCACGTCATAGCCAGAAGCGCCGTGGATATGCACGTCGATAAAGCCCGGGACGACGGAGAAATCACGCTTGTCGTGCCGACGCGCGGATGCTGGAACGCTAACTTCGTCCGGGCGGCCCACAGCGGCAATCTTTTCGCCATCTGTCAGGATGACGGCCTCGGCGATTTCCTCGTAAGGCGTAAAAACACGGCGAGCGAAAATGGCTTGTAGGGCCATGGCGAGTGATCGTACCGGAGATGGTGTACCGTGCGCCAGCAAGAGAGAGCCATTTCTCCCGCACTCTGTGGCCTCAGATTTAGCCTTGATTGGGAGGGACGGCGGGATTGCGCGTCAAAAAAAAACGAAGGAGGGCCAAACCTCGGCCCTCCTTCGTTTCACGTTGAGTTTAGGTTAGTGCTAAGTGTTCAGTTGGCCGTCAGGCTTGCCGAGGCCTGTGCTGGCTGCGCCTTAGGCACGCTCATGTAACCGACGACTTTGTCTTTGCCGATCTGATTGACTACAAATTCCAGAGGCGATCGGGTTCCGCGCGTATAGAAGTAGATGGGCTCGTCAAGCGCGCGATTCTTTTTCTCGAGCCGCATGTCGTCGACATAGAGCGCCACGGTGAACTGATTTTTCTTAACGTTGGTGCCGCGGAGCTCAACCATCAGGTCACCAACCTTCGAACGATTGCCCTTGCCCGTGAGGGTGAACTCGAAATAATCGCGTTCCCCTATCCGGCGGAGCTGATCGATCTCGTCGTGGTTGCGTGCGATCAATGTGCCGAACTCGGTGCGGGTCATATCGAGATTGTTCTTCGTCGATTCCAATTCGCTCTTAACGCCATTGATGTCGCCGCCCAGGGACTTAACGTCTTCTGCATTCGCCTTGGTGGCGAGCTCGGATTCGACGCTGGTGAGCTTCTTGGAATAGTCGTCGCGAATCTGGCCGTTTTGGCGCCGCGCGGTGGTGACTTCACCTTGAGTCATCTTCATCTTGTCGGTGACGGCGACCAATTGATTTTGAAGCTGGGTGTTGATCTCTTCAGCCTGGGTCAGGCGCTGATTGAGGGCCTGAAGATCCTGCCCAACGAGTTTATTCTGCCCGGTCTGGGTGGCGAGGGCCTGTTCGGCTTTTTTCGCCTGCGTGGTGGCATTCCAACCCACAGCCAAGCCCAAAACAGAGACTGTCGCGAGAACGACTACGGCCAACCAAACCCAACGAGGCGCCCCATCTCTCTCGCTACGGGGCTCCTCTGCCTGCATATCTTCACGGCTGTTGAACTGTTTTTCGTTAGGCTCGCTCATCGAAGGTCTCCTTCCACTCAGAATGGAATTATGCACGTCCCAAGCCAAAAGAATCCGTACTGGTATTTACTGGTAATCTAGTTGGATTCACGTAAGTTACAGGCGGAAATAGGTGGAGATAAGGCCGGCTAGAAACCTCAAGCCGTGTAATATTTACGTTACACCGCTCTTTGCTGCACAGGCTATTCCTTAAATACATTAGAATGAGTAAATAACTAGCGGGAAGTGGCAAGCGAAGTAAAACGGTGAGCTAGGCGACGACGCGAACCTTTGACGTCTCTGCATGGCCGTCAAAGTATGCGTCAAGGGTTTGCTGCGCGGCTTGAAGCACCAGATGGCAATTGGAGCAACGGTCAATGTGCCCGGTAACAACAGCGGCGACGCTCGGAGAAAGACGGCCTTCGAGGTATTCACAAATCAAGCGGACGGTCTCTCTGCAAGTCATGGCGCCCCCGAGGTACTTTTCCCCGTTCCAATTGTGAGCACGAATCGCTCCAATCGGAGATAAGAGTTGACCTTCACAACTACCCTATAAAATCAACTATTTACGAAAAGGTGAAGGGGTCGTAACGGTACGGAATCATGCAGCAGTGTAGGAATTTTTTTCCGGAGCCTTTCATTTCGGCATAGTAAGTCTAGGCCGATGGTTGTGGCACCGGGACGCTGGCCGCCACTTTACCGACGGGGCTAGCGAGTAATGGTCATGCGGCGCAGGGTTTCAATGCGATCAGGAAGCGGTGGGTGGGTGCTGAAAAGCCCGGCAAAGACCTGCCCCGAGCTTAGCGGTCTTACAATATAGAGAGACGAGGTCGCGGGAGAGACGTTGGTCATGGGAATGCGTTTATTGTACGCGCCCAGTTTCTCCAGCGCGCTGATCAGCCCATATGGATGACCGACCAGCCGTGCTCCGGCGGCGTCCGCGGCGTATTCGCGCTGCCGCGAAATCCCCAACTGGATCAGCAATGCGGCCAAGGGCGCTACGATCAGCATTAGAAGCGCTTCGAGGCCACCGCCTCCACGGCGGTCACGGTCGCCGCCATAGCCCCCAAAAATCAGAGCAAATCGGCCCATTTGGGCGATCCAGGTAATAGCGCCGGCCAAAGTAGCGGCTATAGAGGTAGTCAGAATGTCATAGTTGCGCACATGGGAGAGTTCGTGGGCGATTACGCCCTCGAGCTCATCGTCGTTCATTAATTCCAGCAGACCTTCGGTGACGGCTACGGAAGCGTGCGACGGGTTTCGGCCAGTAGCAAAGGCATTTGGCGCAGCTTGCGGAATGACATAGAGCTTAGGCATCGGCAGATTGCCTTTGGCCGCAAGTCGCTCCATTACAGCATATAGACGCGGTGCCTCCTCGCGTGAAACCGGGCGCGCGCCGCTGGAGGTCAAGGCGATCTTGTCAGAGAAGAAATAGGCGATGCCGTTCATAAGTACGGCGATAATGAGCCCGAAAGTCATTCCCTGGCGTCCCGCCAGCGCTCCGCCCCCGAATACCAGCAGCAGAGTAAGCACCGTCAGCAAAAAGCCGGTTTTAAGTGTCCTCATAATTGGTTAGCCTCTGCAGCTCCGCAGCCGCGCCGAAAGATTCTTCACTTAAAGTCTAGAGGCGGGAGCACGGCGCGTCAATCTGACGCAGCTGGCCACGGCCTCCTCTGCACATTGAAGGCGTTAACGTTTACGTGAAGGACCCCGTCCCGCCGCAGCTGCAGCGGACTCATCTGCGGCCGGAGCTGGTTTCGGTTCGACGCGCTCGAATTTCATCTCTCCGCCCACCGCATCGACGCGGATCACGTCTCCAGGCAAAACCCGGCCGTCAAGTATCTCCAGTGCCAAGGGGTCCTGGATGAGGCGCTGTACGGTCCGGCGAAGCGGCCGTGCGCCGTAGGCCGGATCGTAGCCTTCGGCCAGTATCAACGCTCGAGCGGCGGGCGTCAGTTCAATTCGCACCTGGCGCTCGGCAAGCAGCTTCGATACCGAGGTGAGTTGCAGATCGACGATCTTCTCCAGTTGCTCACGGCCGAGCGGATTAAAGATGACGATATCGTCGATGCGATTCAGGAACTCGGGCCGGAACGTGGCACGCAAGGCTTCCATGGCCTCTCTGCGAGCGCGCTCGGGATCGGTGCCCGCAAGCTCAAAGAGAGCCGCCGAACCCACGTTGCTGGTCATCACCAGCACCGTATTGCGGAAATCGACCTTGCGTCCCTTGCCGTCGGTCAGCCGGCCGTCTTCGAGAATCTGCAGGAGAACATTGAAGACGTCCGGATGTGCTTTCTCGATCTCGTCAAACAGAACTACCGAGTACGGACGCCGCCGCACCTGTTCTGTTAATTGGCCGCCTTCCTCATAGCCCACGTAACCTGGAGGCGCACCGATCATGCGCGAAACCGAGTGCTTTTCCATGTATTCGGACATGTCCAGCCGAATCATGGCGCGCTCGTCGTCAAATAAGAATTCGGCGAGAGCCCGCGCCAATTCGGTCTTGCCGACGCCCGTGGGGCCCATAAAGATGAATGAGCCGATGGGCCGATTGGGATCGGAGAGGCCCGCGCGATTGCGTCGAATGGCGTTGGAGACGCGTTTGAGGGCGTCTTCTTGTCCGACAACGCGTTGGCGCAGGCGCTCCTCCATGGTGACCAGCTTTCTGGCCTCTCCTTCGAGCAGACGGCCGACGGGAATGCCGGTCCATTTACTGACCAGAGCGGCGATGTCTTCTTCGTCGACTTCTTCCTTCAGCATCCGGCCATTTTTCTGGATTTCCGCCAGGCGCTGCTGCGCCTCTTCAAGCTCGCGTTCTGCCTGCGATAGCTTGCTGTAACGAATTTCGGCCACTTTGGCCAAATCCCCGGCGCGCTCGTAGCGTTGCTCCTCCGCTTTCAGCGCGTCGATTTGCTCTTTCTGCTTGCGAATTTTTGCGATGGCATCTTTCTCCACCTGCCAGCGGGCCTTGCTGGCGTTGGACTGCTCGCGAAGCTCCGCCAGTTGCTGATCGAGCTGTGCCAATCTCTCGCGGGAATGGGCGTCGCTCTCTTTGAGCAGCGCTTGCCGCTCGATTTCGAGCTGCAGAATGCGCCTCTCGATTTCGTCGATTTCGAGGGGAAGAGAGTCAAGTTGCATGCGCAAGGAGGCGGCCGATTCATCGATCAAGTCGATAGCCTTGTCGGGCAGAAAACGATCGGTAATATAGCGGTTGGAAAGAGTGGCCGCGGCGATGATGGCCGCATCTTTGATACGCACGCCGTGATGGACTTCGTAGCGCTCCTTGAGGCCGCGCAGAATCGCAATCGTATCCTCGACAGAAGGCTCCGCGATCATTACAGGTTGGAAGCGCCGTTCGAGGGCAGGATCCTTTTCGATGTGCTTGCGATATTCGTTGATGGTCGTAGCGCCGATGGCGCGCAATTCGCCTCGAGCGAGCGCCGGCTTCAGCATGTTCGAAGCATCCATCGATCCTTCGGCAGCGCCCGCGCCGACGAGCGTGTGCAGTTCGTCGATGAAGAGAATGATCTGGCCCTCGGCTTCAGTGATCTCCTTGAGAACTGCTTTCAGGCGGTCCTCGAACTCACCGCGATATTTTGTGCCGGCAACCAACGCGGCCAGATCCAGTGCCACGATGCGCTTGGGCTTGAGAACTTCGGGTACATCACCGGCAACAATTCGCTGCGCCAAGCCCTCGACGACGGCCGTTTTGCCGACGCCGGGCTCTCCGATCAGCACCGGATTGTTCTTGGTGCGCCGAGCCAGAATCTGCATCACGCGACGAATCTCCACGTCACGCCCAATTACGGGATCGAGTTTCCCGCGACGTGCCAATTCGGTGAGATCGCGCGCGTACTGCTCCAACGCGCGAAAAGTCGATTCCGGAGTCTGCGAGGTTACGCGATGGCTCCCGCGAACGGCGGCGAGCGCCTGCAAAAGGGCTTCGCGCGACGCTCCATAGCGCGCCAGCAGTTGGCCCGCTGGATCCTTTGTACGCGCTGCGATCGCCAGTAAAATGTGTTCGGCGGAAACATATTCATCCTTAAATTTCTCCGCCTCGTCAAAGGCCGCCTCCACTACCTCATTCGCCGCATTACTCAGATGTTGCTGCGAAACGCCGCTCACCTTTGGGAGCCGCGAAATCTGCGTGTTGATTTCCCCTTCGAGGGTCTCCGGGCGCACACCAAGGCGGTTTAGAATAGGCGGCACGATGCCGTCCTGCTGCTGTACCAATGCGGCTAATATGTGTAGAGGCTCAATTTGCTGCTGCCCATTCTTCGCGGCAATATCCTGCGCTTCCTGCAGGGCCTCTTGAGCTTTCACGGTTAGTTTGTCGTATCGCAGCATGTTGGTTCTTCTTTCTGAGCTCGATTCTCGTCAAGATTAAACCAAAAAGGGGCCGGACAAACCGGCCCCCTTTCCCACCGGCCTCTATTAGATTACTTCTTGCCGTTTTCCGAAACGCTTATCTTGATTTGCTTCGGCTTGGTCTCCTCCCGCTTGGGCATACGCACGCTCAACACGCCATTGCGATACTCCGCGTGAATGCCTTCTGTATTCACGGTGTTGGGCAGCGAGAAGCTCCGCGTAAAAGTGCCGTAGGCGCGTTCAACGCGCAGATAGTTGTCTTCATGGACTTCGTTATTGAACTTACGCTCGCCGCGGATGGTCAGGGTGTTGTTTTCCACGCGGACGTCAATGTCCTTCTCCTGCACGTCCGGAAGATCAGCCTTGACCACGAGTTCATTCTCGGTTTCGAAGATATCGACCGCCGGCGCCCAGCTTGCGAGTTCCGCCTGACCGGAACGGGTGCGGGCGACGCTATCCTCGAACAACCGATTGACCTGCTCCTGCAAAGTGTTCAAACCACGGAAGGGTTCCCAACGCGTCATGGTCATGTGTAGCTCCTCCTGGAGTATAAGTAATGATCGCAAAACTAGCATATAATATGAGCGTATATACTGTCAAGTATAATTAAGCTCTTCAACAGTAATGCGTAATATCCATATGTAACAGCATGTTACGGATATAATAGCGTGTTACCATTAGCCAGAATGCGACTAGCGGAGTTCGATTACGACCTCCCGCCGGAGGCAATTGCGCAGCAGCCGCTGCAAGACCGGGCGGGACGCGAGGATGCTTCTGCTGGAGCGAAGCTCAGGGCGAGTGGAAGACAGCTTTTTCCGTGCGCTGCCGTTGCTGCTGAAGGGCAATGAACTGCTAGTGGTAAACAATGCGCGCGTCATTCCAGCGAGACTTTACGCCCACCGCGAGGGAACTCACGCGGAGACTCCCGGAAAGCACACCCGCCGGCAAAAGGGATTTTTGGGTTCGCAGCTCGAAGTTCTTCTGACACGGCGGATCGATTCCGAGGTGTGGGAAGCGCTCGTACGTCCTGGCAGAAAGGTGAGGAGCGGAGAACGGCTATTCTTTGAGGGATGTGACCTCGAAGCCGAGGTTATCGGGAGAGGGCCGTACGGGGTTCGTCAAATTCGATTTCAGGGGGGCCCGAGCGCCGAGATATCTGAAGTCATCGGCAGGATCGGGCATGTGCCGTTGCCGCCTTATATCCGGCGAGGAGACGAAACGGCGGACCGGGAACGCTATCAAACCGTATTTGCAAAACAGGCCGTGGCCGTGGCGGCTCCGACTGCCGGCCTGCATTTCACTCCTGAAATCCTCGACCAATTACGCCTGAAAGGGGTCGAAATCGCCGAGATAACTCTAGAGGTAGGTCTGGGAACTTTTCAACCCATCCGGACCGAGAATCTGGACGATCACGTTATGCACAGCGAAGCTTACGAAATTTCGCAAAAGACGGCGGGGGCGATTGCTTCAGCGCGGCAGCAAGGCAGGCCGGTTTTGGCGGTAGGCACAACGGTTGTGCGGACGCTCGAAGACGCAGCGCAGAAGTCGCTTCAGGCAGGCCGACCTCCTGAAGATATTGCAGTTGGAAGGGCATGTGCGGAAATCTTTATTCGGCCGGGACATCGGTTCGCGCTGGTCGATCAGCTCCTAACGAATTTTCATCTACCACAATCGACGCTGCTGGTCCTGGTTTGCGCGTTCGCCGGCCGTGATCGCGTGCTGGCGGCTTATCGACACGCCGTTTCCTCGGGATATCGCTTCTACAGTTATGGCGATTGCATGCTGATACGCTAGCTATTGTTCCTTGTTGTGTTGTAAACATGTCAGAAGCTCCCAGAATATCCCGCTTAAAGTTCCGGCTCATTGCAATATTGGCTGCAGGCAGTACCGAAGTACTATTACGCTAGTTTGACCGGAGTCGCAAAATCGACATGTCTCGCTGAATTTGGTCAGGCGCCCGCGTGGAGGCGCCGTAAGGACTTCGATATGCCGATTACTGCGAATGACGCCCTTTCCGCAGCAGGCACCAGCGGCAACTCGACAAAAAACGAGGCTCTCGGATCTCAGGCTAGCAACGCCACTCCCGCGGAAATTCCGGTTACCGTGCACGCCTCGCGATACTCGTCCGCTTCAAAGGGCACCGGGAAACTGCCCCCAGTTCATGAAGACACACGGACGGTAATTATTTTTCCGCAAGGTGCGGTTGTGCGCCTGTCCGCAACTGTTACGGCGGGTGAACTAGTCGTGCTGACCAACAATCGCACCGGGACAGACGTGATCTGCCGCGTGACGAGCGTGAAGACTCAGCCAGGCATCCAGAACTATGTGCATCTGGAATTCACGCAGCGAGCTTTGGATTTCTGGGAGGAAGCTTCGTCAGCGGCGTCTGGCGCTTCCATACGAAAACCTGCGACGGTCACAACTCCGCCCCCTGCGCCGCCAGACCGTGCGTCAGTTACTTTGGGCAGTAAAGCGGCAAATCTACCGATCACGGAAGCACGGCCAGTGCCGAGAGCTTCAGTAGCAGCTGCGGAAGCTGAAGTTAGAGTCGCCTCACCGGCGCCAAAGATAACGGCTCTCGCGGACGCGCCTGCCCCCGACTTACGCGAGATATCACCGAAGGTTCCGGCCACACCGCCACAAGCTTCTGAGGTCACGCCAGCTCTGGCTGCTGTTCACAAGCAGCCGCCCGTCGTGCCTCCTGCCACTCCGCGCTTTCAGCCTTTCGAGACCGCGATTCCGCAAAAGGCGACGAAATCGAGATCGATTATTTTGCTGGCGATGGCCGCAGCTGTTGTGGTCGCAATAGGCAGCGTGGCCGGCCCGGAATTATGGAAACGCTACGGCGGCGTCATTCCGGGTTTTCAGAATGCGCCTGCGGCAGCGGATCCGGCGGCCTTCGCTGAACCGTCCGAAACTAAAGCGCCGATGATCAAAACTTCAGCGGAGGCAAACCCCGTAGAACCGGTTGCGAGTACGCCAGTCGAGAAGGTGCCCGCTGAAACGCCGGTCGTGCGGTCGGAGCCGGTTCAACCGGTTGCGGAGGCGCCCAAAACGCAAGTACAGCCGCAGCCCGTTGTGCGGCCTGCTCTACACGTGGGCAAGATCTCGGCGCCTAGAATCAAAAGATCCGCGCAAGTGAATTCGAGCGAGCCTCCTCCAGTTTTGTCGGCGGATACAACCGCATCGAACATGATTGGTCAGAGCTTGAGCGCCACCACGCCTCAAGCTAGTTCTTTGCCGGCCCCTCTAGCTCCTGCGCCACCGAAAGGTGGTCAGTTGCAGCAACCTAGGCTGCTCTCATCGGCAGCGGCAGTCTATCCACCGCTGGCTCGCGCTCAGGGTGTGCAGGGCGAGGTGACCGTCGATGCGCTGGTCGATGCGAACGGCAAAGTCTCGGCAACCAATGTCCTCACTGGCAACCCACTTCTGCAGAAGGCCGCCGTCGACGCGTTGAGGCTCTGGAAATATCAGCCTGCGAAGTTAAATGGCGAGCCCATTCCTATTCACATCAACGTGACCATCGCTTTCCATCTGAAGTAGACAAGAACGCCACAGAGTTGGCATCGCGCAAGGTTTAGCCCTCGTCTATAATTCATATTCTTCCGCTGCCGTTTCGGCGGTCCCATGCGCCTGCTGGTATTTAGCGACGTGCACGCGAACGCGACCGCTCTTGAAGCGGCGCTTGAGGCTTGCGCGGGGCGTTGGGATCGCGCGGTATGTCTCGGGGACGTGGTTGGGTATGGTCCGGACCCGAACGAAGTTGTGGAGCGCGTTCGCCCTCTGGTGAGCGCTATCGTTCGCGGCAATCACGACAAAGCTGTTAGCGGCATTTCCGATCTCGAAGATTTCAATCCGGTGGCGCGCGCGGCAGTTGAATGGACGCGCAGCCGGCTTCGACCTGAGAATGTGCAGTATCTGCGGAGTCTTCCCGCCGGGCCGGTAGAAACCGACGGGGCAGCCCTCGTTCACGGCGCCGTGGAAGATGAAGACGAATACATTTTCGCCGCCAATCAAGCGATCACTGGTCTGATTGCGTCGCCACGGCCGATCACATTTTTTGGACACACGCACATTCAAGGTGGCTTCTCGTATGATGGCGCGGCGGTCGGAGCTGTCGAGCCTTCGCTGAAATCGGGGACGAAATTTTCTGTCGTCAGCTTGGAGCCCAAGACGCGTTATCTGCTGAATCCAGGTTCCGTCGGTCAGCCGCGCGATGGGGATCCGCGGGCCGCCTTTGCCATTGCGGATCTCGAGAACCGGCGGGTCGAATTCTGGCGAACGCCGTACGATATTTCCGCCGTGCAGGATCGCATGGAACAGGCTGGGGCGCCCGAGGCATTGGTTTTGCGGCTTGCGTTCGGACGATGAGCCGCGCCGAAAGAGAGCACATCATGGAAGAGGAAAAGAGCAGAGCTCCGATCGTCTTGCTCGTCGGCGCGATTGCCGTGTTGCTGTTGATCGGCGTTTTCTATTTGATCGGACGCTTGACCCCAGCGCCTGCAAAAACGGTGGAGCAACCGCTCCCGATGGGACCAGCCGAGCAAGCGTATGTGCCGCAGATTCAATTCCTGGAGCCCAAGGTGGCTCGAGCGGCAAACTTTCTGAATCAGGAGGTGACCTTCGTTTTTGGCACTGTGCTGAATAACGGACCGCGTCCGATTCGCCAGATCGAGGTCACTCTGGAATTCCACGATCCTTTCAATCAGGTGGTCTTGAGGGACAAGCAGCGGCTGTTCGGCCCCAATGCCGTCCCTTTGGCCCCACACGATCGGCGCGACTTTCAGCTCGGCTATGAAACACTTCCCGTGCAGTGGAATCAGGCGTATCCAACGATGACGATCACTGGCCTTCAACTGCAGTAGCGCCCGGCTTTCCTCCGCTTCACCGCCGTACTTTTCTCGTATACTTTGCCTCCGTGGAACTGAGCCAAGCCCTCAAAGAAGCGCTCGCGAGGCTGTTGGGAAGCGGCTCCGTGAAGGTGCAAGAAAATGGCTCCTGGCTCGCACCGTTTGAAAATTTCCAATACGAAGTGCGCGAAAAGGCTGGCGCGACGGTGCTGCATTTGTGGTCTCAAGAAGGCACATTGGTCCGTAGCGTAATTGCTATCGATGCCAATGAGGACGATCGCCTGGCGCTTCAGGTTAAGCGCTTTGGCCGGAGCCGGCCAGATCAGCTCGAGTTTGTATGCAGGGAGCGAGAGCCAGAAACAGGGCACCTAAGACGCGAGCAATTTCGAGCGCGTCTTAGTGAAATGCTGGCCCAACAGTTCCCAGATGAAACGGTTTCGTCGTTGACTTCTGCGCCCGATCTCGAACATTCCCTCTCGGGCAACTACGTTCGGGGAATCACAATCGGCCGAAATCGAGCCACGGCGGTGATGGCAGCAGCTCCCGGAGAGAGCGCTGCGACATACGATGCACTGCTCACGTTTCAAGATCATTCACTTGACAAAAGTAAGCTGCCGTGAGATATTCTGTTCATGGCAAGCAACTCTCACTTCTTCTTAGGCTTACCGGCAGATGCGGACGCCTTGATGGTCTGCCGTATGTCTTTCTTGATTGCGGCCAGTAACTTCCTGGTAGGCACTCGCTTCAATAACTCCTTGCGTCCCTTTTCCATGAGAGGTGTCCTTTGAACCTAATGGATATTCAAACCATGTTCCCCGGCGACGAAAAGTGCCGGGAGTTCCTTGTACGGCTCCGCTGGCCGGAAGGTCCGCGTTGCCCGCGCTGCAAGGCCGATGCCACCGAATTGGAGACTGAGAAACAGCTCTTTTACTGCAAGGATTGTGATTACCAATTCACCGTCACGGCGGGAACGATCTTCAATGATTCCCACTTGCCGCTTATCAAGTGGTTTGCCGCTACGCTCTTGCTTTGTGAAGCCAAAAAGGGCATGTCGGCCTGCCAGATTCAGCGCACGCTCGGGATAGGCGGATATAAGACCGCGTGGTATCTCTGCCACAGGATTCGTGCTGCGATGCGTGAGGCCGATAAGCCCATGCTCGACGGAACCGTTGAAATGGATACTACCTACGTTGGGGGAGTGAACAAGGGCAAGGGTCGCGTGGCTCGGGTCGATAACAAAGAAGTGGTACTTGGAATCCGTAAGCGCAATGGCGATCTGAGAATGTTCCATGCCAGCGATGCGAAGTCTGGAACGCTCGCAAAGTACATCCGGGAGAATATCAGCGAAGACGTTGATGTGATTATGACGGACGATTTTTATGCCAACACAGTAGGCGTCAAGAAAGCCGGTATCGGCACTCACAAGGTCATTAAGCACAGCGGTGGCGTCTATGTGGTGGGCGACATTCATACGAATACCGTCGAATCCGCGTTCTCGCTTCTCAAGCGCGGCATCATGGGCACGTGGCATCGCATCAGCGCAAAGCATCTCGCGGCCTACCTCGAAGAAATGAGCTTCCGATTCAATCGACGCAAGCGGTCCGATCTATTCGTTGACACGCTGCGCCACATGGTCACGGCCCCAGTCCTTACATTTGAAAAGCTCACAGCGTAAAACAAGATGACAGTCATTATCGTTCCCTACGTCTTGTGCAAGAACACCCGCATCGAGTGCGATCCGATTGTTTTGCCTTTTCCAAACCTAAGGACAGTAAAGAATTTTCAGGAACTGCAAGCCCAACAGGAAGCGAGTTCAGAAGGAGAAATACATCAACTGGACTGGCCCCCGGATGAATGGAGAGTAGTAATTGGATGCTATGAATGCGGTTACGTGTCTGAATACTCTTTCTTGGACGTTGATTGGCTTGAAGTTCCCAAGTCGGCCCCAAGCGTATTCCACAGCGGTGCAGATTGTTTCTGTATAGAATTCCAATGCGGCCAAAAAAGCTGTAAAGCTCCAACCAAACTCCATGTACAAAAGAGCGGGCTAACCGAAGCCGCCGTGCGAGATTTATTGCGAAGTCCATTCTTTATCGGTTCACTGCCGTGCGGCCATGGCATACCATCCCTGCCACTCGACGAATATAATATCTATAAGATTGGCGGCCCGATCGAGTAGCAAATAACAGATTTTTCACTTTGGACCTTCGATCAGCTATTTGCCGATTTGCGTTTGTCTATCTCCCTAAATCGTTTCCTCGTTTCCACGCGCCCTTTCCACTTTTTGTACCATTCAATTTGGAGCTGCCGAATATCTCGCAAGAACCCATCCGCAGACAGCTCAGCGTCGTCCTTCTCGGCATCCATCGCATCGCTAAAGAAGTATTTAAGACATTCGTCAATTGAAGAAAGGTTATCCTCAATATCTAGAATGTCTATTGGATACAGTTGATCGTATTCGCCATCGCTAGTGAAAACAGCAACCCGCTTGACGGGTCCGACTCCTTCGATATTCTCGCGGACCTTTTTTGCCGCATATATTCCCGCAGAGCACAGGAAAGCAATTGATTCTCCTCGGCCCACCGGAATAGTCTCAGGGAAAATTTCCTTAAACAGATAATCCGCTAGATAGCTCCCCACGCCAATGGTCGTAAAGCCTTCGCCAGGGATGACAGTCGCAGCTGTTTCATGAATCTTAATAACTTCGGGCTGATTTGGCTTGATCGCTCACGGTATCGAAAATCATCGCAGCCAATCGGCGCTTTGCGCCTCCTTTTCCCTGTTGGTTGTGGCAGCGCTACTGCTCATCGCCTGAAGGTTATATCCGCGTCTGTAACTGTGGAACTATACGAACACGACGCTGCCACCCGCCAAATCCGCCGCCTGGACCCGCAAGATACGGGCAACGTTAAATCGTGGCTTGTGCCTCGCCGGGAAATCGAGGGTGCGTTGGCTCACGCCCGGGAAGCGATCGATCCGATCCGGAGGCTCAATGCGGAGGCGATTACCGCAGAACCGATCGCTGGAAGCCCAGAGGTCGCGCTACGTTTCCGAGGCCTTCTGTTTGCGCGCTGCGGGCCGGGTGGTACGTTTTTCGGTATCGGTTCTGAAAAAGCGCTGACGCATGCTAATCGGCCGGAACTGGAGCGCTTGCTGAATACGCTCGAGGTGCATCGATCGCCTCTGGCGAGTTCACGGCAACATCCTCTTTACCGCGCACAGCCGGAACGTTGGCTTGAATCGCTAGTGATTGCGGACCCCGCGAGGATCGATCCCCGCATCGATGCGCGTTTCCTCTACGGTCAGGTGCCGGCGAGTTCGGCTGGCGACCGAGGCATCATGGATCTTTTGGGCATAACGCGGGAGGGCCGGCTCGTCGTGATAGAGCTCAAAGCCAGCGAGGATGTGCAGCTCCTAATGCAGGCGATTGACTACTGGCTGCGAGTTCGACACCACCATGAGCTGGGCGATTTCCTCCGCTACGGCTATTTCCCTGGGTTGCACATCAGTACCCAGCCGCCGCTGCTGTTTCTGGTGGCGCCGTCGCTTCAATTTCACCCCGCAGGTGATGTGGTGGCGCGCTACCTGGTCCGAGATATCGAAATCTGCCGGGTGGGTCTCAACGAAAATTGGCGTCGGGGCTTGCGCGTCGTGCTTCGGCAGACGCTGGCTGATTCGGGTAAAAAAAAATGGAAGCAGCCTTGGCCTGAGCCGTAGCTGCTTCCCGGGGTGTGTCCTAGAAGTGGTCTTAAAACCTTTGATGCCTTGTTAGCGGGCAAAGTTGCATGCTTTTAGTATGGGAAAGTAAGCGAAAGGAAGACGTGCTCGTAAAACTTAGTAAAACAGATATTTACGCCACTTCTCGTCACGATTGCCAATGAGCCGCATGAGCTGGCGGGAAGTGTAAAGCGTGAAAGGACGCGGGCGCCTTGCAAGTTTAATGCCCGCTTCCTCAGGAGTACGGTCCCCCTTCCGGTTGTTGCATTGATAGCAGCACGCCACCAGATTCTCCCAGGAAGACCTCCCGCCGCGCGAGCGTGGGACGACGTGGTCAAGAGTCAACTCCGAGGCCGAAAACACACTTCCGCAAAACTGGCAGGTGTTGCGGTCTCGCAGCAGGATGTTTTTGCGGGACAAGGCCCGAGTTTGCTGGGGGATATGACGATAGGCCAGCAATCGGATGACAGAGGGCACTTTCATGGTTCGGGAAGTGGAATGGACTACGTGGTGATTCAGCTCTTCTGCCTGAGCTACACCCTTGAGCAGCAAGACCATAGCCCTACGGACCGCAGTAACATTGATTGGCTCGAAGGTGGCGTTCAATACCAAGACTGGTTCCTGCATGACTGCGGGCTTCCGATGCGTGAGCGGCGGTGGAACTAAGCGATGATGTTCGCGATTCGCAACAGGCAGGGCAGGTTTTTCCTGCCGACTTACACCTTCGTCCGATGGGTCCGATTTCATCCGTTCGGCTCCCTGCGCGGCGGCTCAATCGCGGCCTGTTCCCGCCACGGAATTGCCCGAGCTACCGTTAGAGCTACCACCTTAGCCGCTCCGGCCTTTCGCAAGGCTCTTGAGCACGCATCCAGAGTGGCTCCGGTGGTTAATACATCATCTACCAGTAAAACCCGAAGGTTGTCAACCTGGAGGCCTTGACGAATAGTATACGCGCCGCGAACAGTGCGCCAACGTTCCCTGACCGTAAGCCGCAGCTTATTGGGACGAGGACGGTTGCGCACCAGCAGGTAAGAACGGCAAGGCAATCCTAAAGACCGTGCCAGCGGCCTGGCGATGAGCTCAGCTTGGTTATAACCGCGTTCCCGAAGCCGCAGAGCGTGAGCTGGCACGGGCACAACTACGTCCGCCCTGCACCCTTCGCTATTGGCATCGAAGGTCTTCCGCAGGATAGAGGCAAACCAGCCGGCCAAGGGCGTTACTTGCTGGTACTTCAAAAGAATAATGGCCCCTGCCACGGTCTCGGTATAGGCCGTATAGCTGCGGGCAAAGTCGAAATCATAAAGGCCGCGCTGACATACGTGACAGAGGGGCGCCCCTTCCCGGTCGAGGGCAACGGCGGAGACAAACGGCCGTCCGCAACGGGCGCAGCAGGGGCCCACGAGGGGCCGAAACGATGTCACACAGGATCGGCAGAGGGGGATTCGACTCGCGGTGTCCAGTAGCTCTCCGCAGAGCCGGCAAGGCGCGGGGAAAAGTACCGAAAGAAAGGCTTGGCGCAATTCCTGGAGGGAGGCTCGAAAGGTTTGCAAGGCACCCTCACGCGGGGCGTAGGTTAGCCCATATGGGCCCAACAGGTAAAGCGTCCCGCGCGAGGGTCGGTTTGTTTGGGAAAGGCTAGAGCAGGCCCTGCTCGTGTTTTTCCTGACAGACCGTGCAATGGCTGGCCCAAGGTACGGCTTCCAGCCGCTTCTGCTGCAGCTCGGTCTCGCAGTTCAAGCAAGTGCCAAACGTGTTGGTGCGGATCCGGATGAGCGCTGCGTCAATTTGCTGCAGCGTCGACCGGTCGGTATTATTCTGTCCGAACAAAAATTCCTTGGTGTAGGAATTGGCCGCCTTGTCCGCCAGATCTACGGTCGGATCATCGTCTGCAGAACGCCCCTCCTCTTCCGTACGCGCAATGCTCCGCGCGAGCTCTTCCCGCTTGCTTTGCAGCTTTTTCTTGTAATAGTCGAGGCGCTTCTTGTCCATACTTGCAGTCCCGCTGCGCACTTTTTCGGCTGTATTCAAAACGGTCATTCTACGTACCACCTTTCCGGGTGTCAAGAAAAGGCCGGTTGGCCTTCATTGACTCCGTTACTAAGATTCACTCGGAGCGTTTTGGATTCCCGACTCCGTAATTTTTTTGCCGGCGCTACAGTCCTACGCCTAACAGCGCGGGGGCGGAGCCCGCAAGCTTCTCGGCCCACATCTATCCCTAATCATTCATATAATCCAAAAACGCGAGCAAGCAAGTTTCAGCGCAGCGCGGCGCGAGTCGCTCGATGATCTGCCAGGACTCTGATTTTCCTTGTGCGAGTTGGGACGCGCCAAGTTGAAGTAAAGCTGGTAGGTGTGCACTTTGGCCAGGAAGTCACGCGGCTGGCGAAGTCCTCCAGATCAAAGAACTCGTCTTCTTCGAGTCGGTGCACGGTTTCCACGTCGCTCTGATAGGTGTGGGCGGCCGGCGGGATGCGCACATGTTGGCTGTCGCCGAGAGCTTTGGGGAAATCACCCTTGAACTCGCCGCCATTGTCGGTCTGCCAGACCAGGTCGCGCAGCAAACCCCGCAGCGATCGAGGTGCTGCTGAATGCGGGAAGCGAAGACGGCGCTGCCGAAGCGCTACGATCCTGCGCGAAAGCCCAGAAGAGCAGTCCGCTGCGGATTTCCCGAGCGGTGTACTGGATGATGGGCAAGTGCAACCACTGGGCCTGTCGCCAGTAGCGCGGGATATCATCGAGATCCTTGGTATCGGCGCTGATTTGCTGAAACAAGGCCCACTGCGCCTTGATGTGTGCCAGATCCTGCTTGCGCTGGTATTTGCGGCGGCGCTTTCTGATAAGCCCATGCTCCCTCCAAATGCGCTCCAGTGCGTTGTGGCCGATCCGCAGGTCGAACTCACGAATCAGGCGGCGGGAGCCAAAAGTGGGCAGCGTTTTACGGAGTTCGAGCAGTGGCACTTCGCTGTGAGCGGGAGTCTTATGAGGTTGGCGATGCCGGGCGCGGGGTGTTCGGCCAGCCCCCGTGGGCCGAGCTGCTGTAGCGGCGCAGCCACTTGCGGACGGTGGGCACGTGGTGGCAAATAAGCGCGCCGTGGGCTGATGCCCCGTTGCTTGGCGCTCTCCACTAGACGCAGGCGATGTTGTAAGCGTTTTCATTTCACGCACCAGATCGAAATAGCGAGCGGAAAACCATGACGCGGCAATTCTAGCCGCCGCGCGCCGCCCGGCTCTCCCCCCAGCCGGGCGGCCATCTCCTTCAGCCTCTTCTCACTCAAGCACTTCAACCTCGCCAGGGGGATACGATGTGACAGGGCTCTTCCACTTCTCGGCCTGAGTTGCTAGCCTACCTTGCCGTTGTTAGAATCTGAAGTTTGTCTGGCAGTTGTGGCGTCGGTTAGTCACGGGTATTCGCCCGGCACGGTCGCGCCCTCTTGGCGTGCCGCTCTATTCCGGTCAAATCCCGCGTTCGGCGAAATTGCCCGCAAGGCAGTTTTACGTCAAATGGGCGGAGGTCAGCTTGCCTGCATACGATTTAGCGATTATCGGGAGCGGGCCGGGTGGATACGTGACCGCCATTCGCGCATCCCAGTGGGGCTTAAAAACTCTGGTCATCGAAAAAGATGGATTTCTGGGCGGCACCTGCCTGCACGTGGGTTGCATTCCGACCAAGGTGCTTCTGCACCATGCCGAAATCTACGACACCTTGAAGCACGCCTCTGAATTTGGCCTTGAGGTTTCCGATATCAAGGTCAACTGGCCGACGATGCTGGCGCGGAAAGAGCGCATTGTCAATAAGCACGCGAAGGGCATCGAGTTCCTATTCCGCAAAAACAAAGTCGAAATGATGCAAGGATGGGGCAGGTGGACGGCCCCGCACCACGTCCAGGTCGAAAACGGCGGTAAAATTACGGACGTCGAAGCCACCCACATCATGTTTGCCACAGGTTCTGAAGCGCGGTCCCTGCCTGGCGTCGACTTTGACGGCAAAGTGATTGTCGGCAATCGTGACATCCTGCAGCTGCCGCAAATTCCTAAAACGTTGGTAGTAGTCGGGGCAGGCGCTGTGGGTGTGGAATTCGCTTCGATTTTCCGGTCCTTCGGCACCGAAGTAACGATTATCGAAATGCTTCCGCGCGTTGTGCCGCTGGAAGACGAGGAAATTTCCGCGGAACTGGAGAAGGCTTTTCGGAAAAGGGGCATTCGTATTTTCACCGAGGCAAAGGTCGAATCTGTAAAGAAAGACGCGAATGGAGCTGCCGTCGCATTCCGCGACAAGGCCGGCCAGGCGCAAAATCTCGCAGCAGAGCACGTCCTGATTGCTGTGGGAAGGGCGCCCTTGACCCAAAACATCGGGCTGGAGAAAACGCGCGCCAAAGTCGAGCGCGGATTCGTGCATGTCGGGCGTTACATGGAAACTGCCGAGCCGCAGGTTTACGCGATCGGAGATATTGTCGCGGGAATGCCTCAACTAGCGCACGCGGCCTCCATGGAAGGGATCATCGCCGTCGGCAAAATAGCGGGGAAGCAGGTGCCGGCGCTGGAAAGGACTCGCATTCCGAATGCTACTTACTGCGAGCCGCAGATCGGGTCCATCGGGCTTACGGAAAAACAGGCGCGGGACGCGGGTTATGCAGTGAAGACGGGCAAGTTTCCGTTCCTGGGTAATGCCAAGGCTTCCATACTCAATCATCATGATGGGTTTGTGAAAGTGGTGGCGGACGAGCAGACGAGCGAGGTTTTGGGTGTGCATGCCATTGGGCCTCTGGCTACGGAGATTCTCGCCGAGCCAGTGGCGGCGTTGCAATTAGAAGCCACCCTCGACGACATGATGTTCACGGTACACGCGCATCCAACGGTTTGGGAGGCAATGGGAGACGCATTCGCCTCGGTGCGAGGTCTGGCAATTCACTATTAGGTTGAGAAATTGTAGCGGGAAATCATTTCCTCTAGCGGTGATAAGGAGAGCACGCGTCTGTGAAAGACTGGCGCACTATCGATCTCGGCAGAATCGCCTACGGCGAAGCCGTTGCGCTCCAGCAGCGCCTGGTTGTCGCTCGCAAAAACGGAGCAATTCCCGATCTGCTGCTCTTCTGCGAACATCCTCACGTCATTACTCTGGGGCGCAACGGCAAACGCGAGAACTTGCACGTTTCCGAAGATTTTCTGCGTGAGAAAGGCGTGGAGTTCCATCACACCAATCGCGGTGGCGATATCACATATCACGGGCCCGGCCAGATCGTCGGGTACCCTATTCTTGACCTGAACGGAATCCGGCGTGATGTGGTGTGGTACGTGCGCCAGCTAGAGCAATCGATGATTCAGGCGACTTCCACTTTTGGCGTCAGGGCTTTTCGCGTCCCCGGATGCACGGGCGTTTGGGTGGGTGAGAATGCCGGTGGAGATGCCAATGCGGGTCGGCGCGAAAAGCTCGCATCTATCGGGGTACACATCAGCCGGTGGGTGACTTCTCACGGATTTGCTTACAACGTGTCCACGGATCTTCGCTTTTTCGATCTGATCACGCCGTGTGGCATCGCTGGTTGCCGCGCGACATCGCTGGAAAAACTGGTGGGGAATTCCGTGGCCCGGGGCGAGGCTATCGCGCGCTTGAGCCAAGGATTCAGCAATGCCTTTGGGCTGGAGCTGGTGCCTGCGGACATCACGGAATTGCGCCGGTGGTTAGGCGAACCCGAGCCGGCTGCGATAACGGGTGATCTCGTCTCGGCCCAATGATGAGGGTGGCCGCAACTTTGAGGATGCGAGAAGGCGAGGGGAGCTCATGAAATCTAACTCTGCGCGCCCCGAAGTGACACGCGAGGAAGCGCTCGAGCTCTACTACTTTATGAGGCTGAACCGCTCGCTGGACGAGCTCCTGGTTCGCCTTTTCCGGCAAAACAAAATCGTCGGTGGGCTGTACGGGAGCCTGGGACAGGAAGCCACTTCGATAGGCACAGCGTATGCCTTGGGTAAGGGCGATTGGATCGCACCGCTGATACGCAATGTGGGTTCGCTGCTTGTACGCGGATTCAAACCCAGGGACATCATGACGCAGTATATGGCGCGCGTGACTTCGCCGACGCAGGGAAAAGACGGCACCTGCCATTTTGGCGATCTCAAGACGCGTCACGTAGTTTCGCCTATATCCATGCTTGGGGATTTAATCCCGGTGATGACCGGCATCGCCATGGGCGGACGCTATCTAGGACAGAAGATTGTGGCCATGACCTGGATCGGCGATGGCGGCACCTCCACTGGCGCCTTTCATGAAGGCATGAATCTGGCGGCGGTACAGCACGCGCCGCTTGTCGTCGTGCTCGAGAACAATCAGTGGGCATATTCCACTCCCGTCAACCGGCAGGTTCCGCTGCGTCATCTTGCCGATCGCGCCCGCGCATACGGGATTAGCAGCTACACGGTGGATGGCAACGATTTGATCGCGGTGCTGAAGATCGCGCGTGAGGCAGTGGAGCGGGCGCGTCAAGGCGATGGCCCAATTCTGATCGAGGCCAAGACGATGCGCATGCTGGGCCATGCGCAGCACGATCCCGCGGAATATGTGCCGCGCGAGATGGTTGAGTACTGGAAGGCGCGCGATCCTTTGGCGCGTTATGAGAAGTACCTCGACCAGCACAAGCTCTGGAATGAAAAAGACAAAGCTGGTATCCACGCGCGCGTCGAACGTGAACTGGCGGCGGATTTGGAGTTCGCGGACAATTCCCCGTTTCCTCCCGCCGAACTTGCCGAGCAAGGTGTCTATTGCAACGGTTGCCACGCTATCGAGGCGGATTGGCGCCGCGACAAACGCGAGCTGATGCCGCCGAAATCCAGCGTAAAGCCGGAGTGGACGATAAAGAGTTTTGGCGGGATAGAAACGGAAGCCGCAGGCGCGGCGGATCGAGCCGAACAACAGGATTCCCTGATAGAGCCGGCCGTTGCGCATTCGGCGGCGACAGATCGCAAACGCAAAATCGGCGCGCCCGCGCGAAGGGCACGGAGATAGCCATGGCCCAGGTGACCTATCTCGATGCCATTCGCCAGGCGATGATCGAGGAGATGGACCGCGATCCGGCGGTCCTGCTGATGGGCGAAGACGTTGGCGTTTACGGCGGCGCATTCAAAGCTTCGGCGGGCCTGCTGGAGCGCTTCGGCTGGGAACGCGTGATCGATACGCCGATCAGCGAGACAGCTATTGTGGGCGCCGCAGTGGGCATGAGCTACCTGGGTTTACGCCCGATCGCGGAGATGCAGTTCATAGACTTTATTGCTTGCGCCTTCAACCAGATCACGAATTTCGCGGCCAAGTCGCACTACCGCTGGGGCGCTCCGGTGCCCATCGTCATTCGCGGGCCGTCCGGGGGAGGAGTACACGGCAGCGCTTTTCATTCCGCGAATCCGGAGATGTACTTCGTGCATACGCCGGGTCTGAAGGTGGTCTACCCGGCCACCGCCTATGATGCCAAGGGGCTGCTTAAGTCAGCCATTCGTGAAAATAATCCCGTGCTCTTCTTTGAGCATAAATTTCTGTACCGGCGGATCAAGGAAGAGTTGCCGGAAGACGATTACACTGTGCCGATTGGCCAAGCAATTGTGCGCAGGCCCGGCCGTGATTTGAGCATCGTAACGTACGCGGCCATGGTGCATGCTTCGCTCGAAGCAGCCGAACTGCTGGCAAAAGAGGGCATCGAAGCTGAGGTGGTGGATTTGAGAACACTTCTGCCACTCGATCGGCAAACGATCATCGAATCGGTGAAGCGTACGAACAAGCTGCTGGTGGTGCATGAAGACACACGCACGGGCGGGATCGCTGGAGAGATCGCCGCGCTGGTAACCGAGGCTGCGTTCGAGGACCTGGATGGGCCGATTCGGCGTGTCACATCGCTTGATACGCCGGTGCCGTTTTCACCGCCTCTCGAGGAGCATTTTTTGCCCAACGCCGCGCGCATTGCAGAGGTGGCGCGCGATCTGGCCCGCTATTGAATTTTTCCATTTGCCGAGCGCATTCTTTAGTGCGCCTGCTTCGCTGCTGGCAGAGACGTTTCCGCGGGAACTGCCGCAGGAATGAGGACAGGAGAGGGCTATGGCTGTCGAAGTAATCATGCCCCAGATGGGCGAAAGCATCTTCGAAGGAACCATTACCAAGTGGCTGAAAAAGCCGGGCGATTCCATCGATCGCGATGAACCGCTTTTCGAAATTTCGACCGATAAAGTCGACGCCGAGATACCCTCGCCGGCGGCCGGCGTGCTCAAGGAAATCCGCGTCGAAGAAGGCAAGACCGTTCCCATTCAGACTGTTGTAGCGTTGATCGAGGCGCCCGGAACTCAGGTTGCGGCGGCCAAACCCGCCGCGACACGCCCATCCGAGGCGCCTGCCAAGCCTCCCGCGCCCACGAAAGCGCAGGCGCCACCGCCTCAGGCTTCACAAAAAGCCGAACAGCGCCCTGCACCAGCCCCTCCGCCGTCTTCCTCGGCCCCTGTTTCGGAAACAGCTCCGCCTGAAGCTGCTGCGACAGGAGAAGACGAAGAGGAGACCGTTACGGACGATGGAAAGCGGATTCGAAGCTCCCCGCTAGTACGCCGCTTGGCGCGAGAAAATGGGATCGATCTCGGAACGTTAACCGGCACGGGTGCCGGAGGGCGTGTCAGCAAAAAAGACGTCCTCGCCGCGATCTCGAGTGGCCCGGAGCGGCCTGCAGCGGAGCCTGCTGCCAAGTCCACCGCGCCATCCGGCGCGCCGCCCGCGCAAGCTTCGCCCGCGCATGTGTCCCTGGAGGCCGCTCTGCCCCGGGAACGCATTTATTTCGGCCGCTACGAAGTGCAGCCCATGAGCGTGATGCGGCAACGCATCGCCGAGCACATGGTGCTTTCCAAGCGGGTCTCGCCGCACGTCTATTCCATCGACGAAGCGGATATGACCCGCATTGCGCACGTGCGCGAAGCGGCGCGTTCCGAATTCGAGCAGAAGCACCAGATGAAGCTCACCTTCATGCCGTTCTTTGTCCGCGCCTGCGTGGACGCCCTGCGCGATTTCCCCACGGTCAACGCTTCCGTGGACGGCACAAACGTGGTGGTTCACGGCGAGATCAACATTGGCATTGCCGTGGCTCTTGATTGGGGATTGATCGTTCCCGTGCTCAAGCATGCGGAGGAAAAGAATTTTCTGGGACTGCAGCGCGGAATTAATGATTTGGCCGAGCGCGCCCGCGCGAAAAAGCTCAAACCGGAGGACGTTCAGGAGAGCACTTTTTCCATCACCAACCCCGGCACATTCGGAGGCCTGATGGGCCTGCCCATCATCAATCAGCCCAATGTAGCGATTTTGGGCATCGGCGCGATTCAGAAACGGCCGGTGATCATTGACGATGCCATCGCCATCCGCTCCATGGTCTATTTGACTCTCAGCTACGATCATCGCGTGGTGGACGGCGCCACGGCGCACCAGTTCATGCGGCGGGTGAAAGAGCGCCTGGAAAACTGGACTGAAGACGTACTCTAGGCAAGACTTCGAATCATTCGGAACTGCTTAATTACTACTTCCCCCGAGCAAAGTGGGCCGCAAGCGATAGGACCATTCGGCCAGCCGCGACAACGGAACAACACCGATTTCACGGGCTTCGAGCAGGCCAAGAATAAAGCGATGCCGTGGGTTTTCCGCCGGCCGTGGTTCCGTTTCCGTGACAGCAACAAATTCCGAGTGGTCGAGCTTCTGGCGGATGGCATCGGCGGTAAACGCGAGAACTTTGGCCTGGCCGGGATCGCGAGAGAGCGAGAGTGCTTGAACGAATCCGCGTGTGCCATTGCGCCGGTAGCCGTAATCCAGGCGCAGCGGATCGCCCGCGTAAGTGAATTCGTCCACGCGCAGGCGGCGTTGCAGGCGCGGCCAGATTCCCGTTCCGCGAAAGACCTGGTTCGCGCGGGAACGGATTCCGTTTCTCGTGGCCAACTCCGCCATGCGCCCCGAGCGTGGGATTTCGACATGATCGTGATAAAGACGGTCAAGCTCGGCCTCCAATTCCTCGGCCAGCAATCCCTTTTGAGGGCTGAGCTGTAAGGTATTGGAGAGGGTTTGTTCCAGCCGCGCGATGTAACTCTGTGCGTGATTGCCCTCCGCTGCCGATTGCAAAGCAAAGTCGTCTGAGAGCCGCCGCAAAAGCTCTTCGTCTGCGGCGGGGTGCAACCGGCGAATGCGCGCAAACTCCGCGGGTTCTTCCACCAGGCGCTGCACCAGGCGTCCGGTGGCCGGATCGAAAAGAAGAATTCCGATATTCACCCACTCGTCTCGAACCAGATTGGGCGTGTAGCGTACAACGTGATAAGCGCATGGCCGCAGGGCCTGGGGTGTGTGTGTTTCTGACATATTCGTCCCTCTTTGAGAGGCCGCTCACTTCCAATTCGGGAAAGGCTGTCGCCCGGAGTCACGTGCCGAGAGGATCAGTTCGCGCACCAGTCTACGGCGCTGGTCGAGTCTTCGGATCAGCTCGTCGAGCTTGGCGTATTCGTCGTTGTACCACTCCGGCGGAATGCTCCCGGCAATCTCACCGAGCTGCGCGCAGCTCAAACGTTCTTCCATGCGATTGAGCCAAGGTTCGAACGAATCGATGCCCGTGACGTGCCGATAAACGCTGTGGCGATTATAAAGCCCGCGCAACGGCGCGTCGGGGAAATTCCATTCGCCCGCATTGAAGCAGAAGCCCTGATCGATGATCATCGCCTGATAGCGAGAGCGCCCAGGCTCCAGAAAAAACACGGCCTGCCGCCCATTGGTATTGCATGTCCATTTGTCGAAGACGAACATGCCTGCGAAATCAGCCAGATTCTCCACCTGACTAAGTTGCTCGTCCGGCAGAAAATCGAACACGTTAGTTTGCGCTGGATCACCCGGGTAGCGCGAACCGAACTGCTTTCCCGCCCGGCATGGCGTGCGGCCCATTCCCAATTGGATCACCAGATCTGCGGTAAGCTCGATAAGTCCAGGCCGGACCTCCACCACCTCGATCTGCGGGACCCGTAAGCCCAAGTACCCGGCTATCTTGGTCCCGAGCAGTTCGTTCGCCAGAACGCGAATATGTTGGGGGTTATTTTGAAATTTGACGATGTAATAACCCCCGTCGTCGCAGCGCATCAGGTGTGATTGCGCACCTCCGCGCATCCGTCGGATGTGCTCCACGGCAAGCACCATAGCGAGGAATGCTATCGAGCGTCCCTATTGCACGGCAAGGAGATATTCCTCGCCATAATCATGTTTCGGGTTCGATCGTGCAAGCGTGGGGACGCGATCACACCCATCCTGCTCCCGCTCGGCAGCAGATTGCAAATGCAGCAGTTAACGTCCCGTGTGGGTGCGGAGATGGCTTGTCGAATTGAACTCGCGGGCGAAGTGATTTCCGCCCTGAGTAAGGTCTAGTGGTTGTGAACCTAAGTTCAGCGCTTCTTACGAGATTTCGAGCTTTTGCGGGCGGAACTCTTCTTCGAGCTCTTCTTGGCCGCAGCCTTCTTCTTGGGCTTCGCCTTGGCTCGTGCCGGCTTGCGCTTGGCTTTTGCGGCGCTTGGTTTGCGTGGCTTGGGTTTGGGCATCGATGGCGGCGCCACGGGGATTCCCGGACGCTCGATTATGGTGACTTCCTCTTCCGTTTCTTCTAATACGCTCTCGTCCTTTTCGCCGCCCTCATCTTCTTCGAACTGGGAGAATTCGTTCTCGTCGCCATTATCATGTAGCCAGGCCATCATTCCTCCGTAGGTCCGCCGCTTTGAGTTCCGGCCGACCTCGCCGCCGCGGCATCGGCGGCTTATAAACGGAATGTGAAGCTTTTGTCAAGCCATCCGTTCGACCGGGAACAATGCCGCCAGAGTAGCATCCTTTCCGGTGAAGCGCGCCAGTAAATGATCCCGTGAAAAGGAGAGTTTGTTGGAGAAACAACCGCTGAGGAATATTACTGACGGCGCTCGCGGATTAGTGAGACTGAACGATCGTCAGAATGTCACCAGCTTGCAAAGGCCTGCTGAAGAGAAAGCGATTCCCGCTGCGCAGAGCTTCGATCGTTGTCTGGTACGCTTGAGCGATGGACCACAGGGTCTCGCCCTGCTGCACACGGTGTGTCACGGGCTGGCCCACCTTCGCTGGAACATCCGCTCGCGCAGCCGTCACCGTAGCTTTTACTGGCATGGGGCCCGTCACGCCTGGATAAATCTTCAGACGCATCCCGGCCGCCAGGCGATTACTGCGCATGCCGTTCCACTTCTTCAATTCCGCGACCGTTACGTTGAACTGATCTGCCACGCTCTCGACCGTGTCGCCATGGCGCGCGCGGTAACGCACCAATGCACCCAGAGTGGGCGGCGCCTGAATCGTTGCGGGGATTATCAACTTGGCATTTACTTCGGGCCGCGCCTGCGCATCCAGTCCGTTCGCTTCAACCAGCGCTGCGACAGAAATCCGATATCGCCTGGCGATGCTGGACAGCGTTTCGCCTTGCTCGACGCGGTGCCGGCGCCAACTCACCCAATTTTCCGGCGGAATCTCCGCCATGCCCTTCTCGAACTCCTCCGCCTTACCCGCCGGAATCTGCAGCATGAAGCGAGGATCATTGGGCGTAACCAGCCGCAAAAGTTGCGGATTGAGCAGCTTCAACTTATCCACATCCACATCGATCGTTTCCGAAACCAGCCGCAGGTCCACAGGATGTCCCGGCTGCACACGGTCAACTTGGAGAGGCTCGTCAGGAACGAACTCAACGCCGTAGCGCGCCGGATCCTTGGAAATTAAAGTGAGCGCGAGGATAATGGGCACATAGTTGCGCGTTTCCTGCGGCAGCACGTTGGCCTTGTACAGCTCCCAAAAATCGGCGTAACCGGTACGCTCGACAGCGTGTTGCACAGTCCCCGGGCCGGAATTGTAAGCGGCCATCACCAGGTACCAATCGCCGAACATCTCGTATAAATCCCGAAGATGGTGTGCCGCTGCCCGCGTGGCCTTCTCCGGATCCTGCCGTTCATCAAGCCACCAACTATGTTCGAGACCGTACTGTTTCCCGCGGTAGGACATGAACTGCCACAGCCCACGCGCGCCCGCGCGCGAGAGGGCCTGCGGTTCGAATGCGCTCTCCGCCTGCGCCAGATAGATCAAGTCGCTGGGCATGCCCTCCTGGGCCAGCACGCGGCGAATCATTTCGCTGTAGCGTCCCGCGCGACGCAATCCATTCTCCACAATGGCGCGGCCCTTGGTGGTTTGGAAGAAATTCAGGAAGGAAAGCACGGGATCGGTGAGCGTCAGCGGAATATCGTGTGGCACGGCCTGCAATTCGCGCTCTGCATTTGTCTTTAGCCCAGCATCGCCCGGAGTTGCCGGAGTTGCCTCTCCCGATAAGGAAGTGATGGCGTTGATTTCGTCCAGTGGAGAGGGTTTGTTCTGCTGCTCGACGAGTACTTCGGGCGGCCCAGTCGCCTCCGCGTCCTGCGTCGTGCCCTGTAGGGTCGATAAGGACGACATGATCTGGTTGAATAGCTCGGAGAGCTCGGGTTGTTTGCGGACATCGAAACCGCTGGCCAAAAGCAGATCGAGCGCCCGATTATAGTCCTGCCGGGCGGCTTCGTTGTGGCTCGCCTTGGCGTCCTGTTCGCCGGCGGCGTACGCTGCCCTCACTTGCACGGCCAGCCGATCCACAGCGTCCGGCCGCACCAGCGATAAGTATGCTGTGCGCCCACGTGTGGCTGTCAGGGGTAACGAGCCGATTTTGGGGGCTGCCTTTGGTTGCGTATTAGACGGAGTTCCGGCTGGCGGATTGGACTGCTTTTTGGCTACCGGATTCCCCTGCTGGGGTGTGGCTGCTTGAATGATGCGAGGATGATAACTGGCAACGTTCCGAGTGGAATCCCCGCAGCCGGCCAGGCAAAGCACGGTGCCTGCAGCCAGGGAAAGGCCCAGCAGCGGCCAGAGATGCCCCAAAGGCCTGTGCGGCTCCATGTGCTTTAGCCTCGAAAGTTTCTTAATGCGCCCGCTGACGAATCTGATGCGTCACCTCGGAAAGGGGGACTGGCGAGCTCTTCGGAATGATCCCCAATGCTACTATCACCCTAACTCACAGGCAACCCTAAGATTCACCTCGCGTTAATATTCCGCAAACAGTCGCAATCGGCCGGTTTTTGGCTCGTTTTCGCCTCGGCTCAAGCCGACTCTTTGCCAAGCGCCCAAATTCAAGTGCGTCCTTCGAGATGACCGCTCCCATTGTGCTCTGCGAAGAAATCTGCTATCCCTACTGTCAATAGCGAGCCCCGGTGCAGGTAGTCCGGCGTCTGTGATGGTCCATGTGGCGGGGGTAGGGAATGAGATGCGGCTCGAATCTTCTGCTGTTCCTGCTGTTGTTATTTCCGCTTACACTTCCGGCCCAAAATGGCAACAGCACGGCCGCCTCGGGCCATGACGCAGTGACTTCCGGTCGCCGGCTTTTCGAGCAACATTGCTCTGTGTGCCACACGCAACCAAACCTCACCAATCCGATGTATGGTCCTTCTTTATACCGGGATTTGGTGAGCGGCAGAGAAGACGCCGTGCGCGACTACATTGACAAGGGCTCGAGCAAGATGCCGGGCTTCCGGTATGGACTGAAAGCCTCCGATATAAACGCCATCATCGAGTACCTGAAAACTGTGCCAAAGCCGGTGCAGCGCGGTCCGCAAAATAAGGGTGAAGGCCCCGTAGATTAGCGCAGAGGAAGTCGAGGATAAGGAGCCGCAGCCATGAGCACTGAGCGAACTTCATTTCAAAATCTCACGGCCACTCTGATTTTTGCAGCCATGGTCACTGCCCTCATGCTCTGCCCTTCGGCGGGTGCATACGGCGCCGACGAAAACTCATCCTTGCTGGCTGGCACAGTCAAATCCGATTCCGGCGAAAAAATGGCCGGGGTAACGGTTTCGGCTAAAGCGGAAGGAAAGGCCATTACCACAAGCGTTTTCACCGATCAGCAGGGGGATTACTACTTCCCACCGATGCCGGCAGGACAGTATGAGGTGTGGGCCCAGGCGGATACGTTTGCCACAGCTCGCGCAAGAATCGATTTGACCTCAACGCGCCATCAGGATTTTGTCTTAAAGCCGATCAAGGATTTTCAAAGGCAACTTACCGGCGACCAGCTGCTCGCTTCCTTGCCCGACGGCACTCCGGACGACCGGCGCTTAAAACGGGTGTTCCGCAATAGCTGCACCAGCTGTCATCAGCCCAACTACATTCTTCAGGAACGTTTTGACGTCGCCGGTTGGACGGCAATTCTCGATCTCATGAAGCGAGTGAACGTCGCCGGCGGTTATCTAGGCGACAAAAGCGAGCCCGCACCAATCATCGATTTCCATGAGAAGGAATTGGCAGCCTATCTGGCTCGTGTCAGCGGTCCCCAGCCGACAGCTATGAATTTCAAGCTTCGCCCGCGTCCTACGGGAGAGGCAGCACGCGCCGTGTTTACCGAGTATGAAGTTCCCATTGCCCCAGACGAGAAGTCCGGGACTGAATACATCACCAACGATGGAAGCGATTGGTCACTGGGTACGCCCTCGAGTCTGAGTGGCGCTCATGGCATACACGACGCGCAAGCCGATCTGAATGGCAACATATGGTTTTCGTATAACGTCTCTAACCACGACATCAGCCTCGGAAGAGTCGATGCGAAGACCGGGGCGCTGAAGACGTTCAAGGTGCCTGGCTTGCACGGTTTCGCGGCCAATGGTCATGGCATTACCCGGGACCAGCAAGGAAACCTCTGGTTCAATGTGAGCGCCGGGGCGGAAGGTGGTTCGGGCCGCCTTGCCGAGATAGATCCAGCCACGGAAAAAATCGAGGTCTTTACGCCGCCCCAAGGCATGACCGGCCCGACCACGGCGGCTGGAACAGTCGATGTAGATGGCAAAGGCAAGATATGGGCGACTACCGGCCCAGGCGCGGTGCGTTTCGATCCCCAAAAGAAAGAATTTAGAGAGTTCAAATCTCCGGTCTACGAAAACTCAGAGGGTATCGGAAGTACCTACGGGCTGGCTGCAGATGCAGATGGCAATGCCTGGTGGGCGCAAATGAATATGGACACCTTGTCCAAGAGCGACATCAAGTCCGGCAAAGTGACGCAAGTCAAACTCACTCCGGTGTCAATGGAGACGGATTTAGTCACAAGTGAAGAGCGCAACGTCTATGCCCGCGCCGGATCTACGTGGGTCATTGGTGTTCCGTGGGCGGAGGGACCTCGCCGGCTGGGCGCAGACAAAAATGGCCATCTCATCTGGGTTTGCGACTGGTGGGGAGGCAATCTCGCCAGGATCGATACCCATAATTTGAAGGTGACGATGATTCCGCTTCCCCGGCCTGATGCACAGCAGCCTTATCAGGCGCAGGTGGACTCAAACCATAACGTTTGGATCAACCTGATGAACGCCGATGAAGTAATCAAATTCGATCCCAGGACTTCCAAATGGGTCGAGTACCCCTTCCCTACGCTTGGCGCCGAAACGCGCTACGTGTCTTTGCTGGAGAAAGACGGCGCGCTGGAGGTCATTCTTCCGTATTCCCGTGCCAGGAAAGTCGCGCGCATGACCTTGCGTACCGAAAAAGAGTTGGAGTCGCTGAAAGCGCAGGCGCGTCTCGAACAGGCCCGCAGCCATTAGCAACGCAGATGGCCGGTTTTGATGGAGCTTTTGCGGATAAGAGCCGGGTTTCAGCTACTTCTTCGATTCGGAAACTTTCTGCACATTCGAGAAGTTGACGTCGTCTTCGCAGATCGTTTCCTCGATCTTCCAGTCTGGGTGCAGTTCGAAAACCATGTGCGAAACCCAAGGCTTGGTGTAGGCCTTCGGATCCTCGATAGTTATATCGTTGACCAGGGTACTGTGATCCACGCGGCGTATGCGCTCCACCACATGCAGGGCGTCACTATGCGGATGTCCTGAATAATCCAGCCATGTCTTGTCGTTGAAACCGATGGTATCCACGACGAGCGTATCCCCGTCCCACTTGCCGACCGCTTCCCCCATCCACGTGGGATTCAAATCCGGCGTATGTTGCCGCCCATCGGTGAAGATTTCGCGCACGAAATGATCGTATTCGAAGTACATCACCACTCGCCCGGGCTCCTGAAGGATCTCCAGCGGTGCGCCTCGCATGAGATAAATCTTCGGTACTCCCGGAGGGAAACAGTTGACTGTGGGATCATTCGATTCGGCAATAGTTACGGCATGAGGCCCGACGTTCGGCTTGGCAGCTTTGAACTTTTCGAGTCCCCATGGGGTCATCGGCGGCTCGTCGTTCGTCAAGGACAAGGCGATCTCGAAAATCGTGTACTTACGCTTATTGTCGGGAGGGCGCCGCGTACGCCTCCACATACCACTGAGGTCTGGTGTCGAAGCCGCCGCGGTTTTTACTGCTCCCGTTCCGCTAGTGCTCGAACCGGCGATTTGACCACGCACCGCGCAGGGCAAACCGAGCGTCGCGAATAGTGCGAATGCTGCGCATCCAGTGCGCACCACTGTGCTCAGATAACCGCGAACGCTCATTGCCCGGCGTAATCCTCGCCGCGCTCGAGTCCAAGCTCTTTGCCGCTGGCCAACACCACCTTGGTCAGACGCATTGACGGAGACCCATTTTTGGCGGGATTACCGGTGACGGTGATTTGATCGCCCGGTTTCATTATGCTCTTGGTCCAGCCGCTTCTCGATAGAGTCGCTATGCCAACGGCTTCGAGAATCCAGCTTTGGACCTTGCCCGATGAGTCCTTTACATCAAGAAGAATTTGCGCATGAGGGTTCTGGAAACGAAAATCGGTTACGGTACCCTTCAAGGTCGTTAGCTTATTCGATTCATAGCTCGCCGCACCATGGTGGGCCATGGCCGCACTAGCAATCAGTAAGAGAACAGCAGCGACGGCAAAACGCGTTACGACTCTGGCATTCATGGAGAGTACCTCCAATTGCACGCGACTATTCCATTGGCGCGCTTGTTTTGTCAATGCCCATTGAGGCCTTGGGAGTTGACCCGGTCAGGGCCCCGGCGTATGGTCTTTCCGCAGACACAGGATCGTCGCGTCTTGGAGGGTAGGAAACGTGAAATTTTGGTGTTCGTCACTAGTTGTCGCCGCGCTTTTGCTCGGCAATGCATATGCAGCGCGCGCCCAGACGGAGATTACCCTTCTCGTGCCTGGGCCCATGGGGCGGGAAACGGTGGATAAGCTAATTGCGGGGTTCGAAAGCGAGACCGGCGACAAGGTCAAGGCGACCTATGGGCAGGGCAGCCGGGAAACTCCGCCTTATGGAACCAGGCAGCTCGTGGCGCACGGCCAAGCGTTGGATGTGTCCATCATATTTGCGCCATATCCGCCAGCGGTCGCGTCTGGCAACGTTGACCCTAAAAGCGCCACCAGGTTAGCGAGAATTGTGCTGGGACTGAGCGTCAAAAAAGGCGCGCCCAAGCCGGACATCTCCACAACCGCTGCGGTGAAACGGACCCTGCTCGCGGCCAAATCCATCGTCATCGTGGATCCATCTACAGGTACGCTCGGAGGCCAGGCCATGGACTCGCTCAAAAAGCTCGGTCTCGTTGAACAAGTAAAACCGAAATTGAAGACGGTGGAAGGCAGTCAGGAAGCGGAGGCTATGGTTGCCAAGGGGGAGGCCGAGCTCTTTATCGGCCCCGAAGTGAGCGATAAGTTACGGGAGGGAATTGATCTCGCAGGGCCCCTGCCGCGCGGAGCTTCGACTCCGATCGACGTTGTCGGATACGTTTCCTCGAAGGCGAAAGATCCCAAAGCCGCGAAAGCTTTGCTGCAGTATCTCGCAAGCCCGGAGGCCGAAGCGGCCTACAAAGCGGCCAGACTGGAGCCGGCTCACTGAGCGGTGTACAGAAGCGAGTCACTGCCTGACGATTCGTCGAGGTTTGCGGGCGTTCTCGGTTCCTCTTTACTTTTTTACTTTGTTTCCTTCTTAACGCCGGTCGCGGCGTCCTCATCGGCAGGGCTGCCGACGAGCTTCATATACTCGATGGCCTCTGAGGGGATACACATGTACTCGTTGGAAAAGGGCACCGGCACTTTCGCATCGTCCTGGCCCTTAATCCACCTGTAGTCGGCCTTCGCGATGACGAAACGCGCGGTGTAGTAAGCCGGATCGTCGATCGTTTCGGTCATGCTCATGTGATTGTGGTCTACCCGCGTGTAGCGCTCGATCACATGGGCATCAATGCTATGTGGATAACCTCGGCGGTCGACCCAGGTTTTATCGTCCATGCCGACGGTATCCACAACCAGGGTATTATTCCCGTCCCAGTGACCCACCGAATATCCGAAGTACATCGTTGAAGGCCCGCCTTTGTGGCCAACGTTTTTGGGCAGCGGCCGTCCGTCCATCCACACTTCGCGCCAGACCTTGGCGTAGTTTTCCAGGATCACAATCCGGTCGGGCATGGTGGCAAAGCCGATCTCTCTTATTTCGTTATTGACGATGCGGGGCATGCCGAAGGGATCGCAGGTCTTCCAAGGATCGTTGGAAGTTGCGCTGAAGGGGTCGGGAATATTGAGCTTCAGCTTCGCTTGACCCTCAGCCGTCATGGGAGGGATACGGTTATTCAGCGCCGGTTCGCCAGGTCCTAGCCAGGTTCCGTTGAGATCGTGAACTGGCGCCGGCCCGCCGGTCTCTTCATCGGCTTTCCGTGCCTGGTTTTGATTTTGCGGTTCCTGAGCCGCGAGCACGGATGAAAACGCCAACAATGCGAGCAGACCGACGACCACGTACTTGGAACGAAGTCCCATTTCAACACTCCCCTTTGGCGGGCTTATTCTTTGTTGGTGGTTTTACGTCCGCCGGGACGGCAGGCCGACGACTCATCTCCGCCTGGGCCGAAGTCCTTATCGCATTGAGACGCCCGATCTCCTTCGAGATACCCTGCGCCTAATGTAGTGCCGTCGGCGAGTACTACCTTGCTTGCACGGCCGATGGGCTGGCCGTTTTTGGCTTGATACAGGTAGACGGTGATTACGTCGCCGGGCTGAACCGCATTCTTAGTCCAGCCGGTGGTGCTAACAGCAGAGGCCGCTCCGCCTTCGGCGACCCAATGCACGACGTTGCCTTTGTCATCCTTAACGTCGAAAAGCACCAAAGTGTGCGGATTGCCCCAATTGACTTTCGTCACGGTGGCATTCTTTAAAACTACTTCCTTGGCGTTTTCGTACGCCGCGCTGCCATGGTGTGCGGCGAGCGGAGTGGATACGGCCAGCAGACAGCCGACAATCGCAACAAATGAGACCAGCTTAGCGTTCACATGAACCTCCCGTCAGACGATCCCCTGATAAGGGCCTATATCACAATTTGCCTCGATCAGGCAACCTGCCGCCGGTCGGAGAAACGTTCCCAATCCTGAGAGGTTGAATATTTGATTGGGGCGCGCAACAAATCAGGACAAAGGACGCCGAACTCAGGATCTGTGAAAACTATCGCACAAGTGAGCAGTCGGGGCGAATTGTGTTAGAGTCGGCGGCAATTCCGGCGAAGGAGGGAGTTTATGAAGTCTCCCGCGTCCGATTTCTCATCGGCAGCGTGCAGCAAAACCGCGCGGCATCTTTGGATTTCGCTTTTCATTGCAGCGCTTGTTTTCCTCCTACCGCACGCGCTATTGGCGCACGATATTCCCAACGATGTTACGGTGCAGGCGTTCGTGAAGCCTGAAGGTCAAAAACTCCACCTGCTATTGCGCGTCCCCCTCAATGCCATGCGGGATACTGAATTTCCCGAGCGCGGCGCCGGATATCTGGATTTAGCGCGGGTCGACGCGTCCTTGCGCGAAGCGGCAATGGTTTGGATCGCAGACGCGATCTCGATCTATGAGGATGATACCCGCCTGCCCAATCCTCAAATCCTTGAAGTCCGCGCCTCGTTCCCCTCCGACAAATCTTTCGCGTCTTACGACGAGGCATACGCCCATGTTATCGGGCCACGCTTGTCGAATGACGTGCAGGTCTTTTGGAATCAGGTCATGCTCGACGTCTTGTTCGAGTATCCAATTCATTCGGACCGTTCGCGATTCTCGATTCATCCTGGGCTCGCGCGGCTTGGCTTACAGGTGATCACCGCTCTTCGCTTTCTGCCGCCCGATGGCGCCGTCCGCGCTTTCGAAATCGTCGGCGATCCGGGTTTGGTCCGCCTCGATCCGCACTGGTACCAGGCTGCCCTGAATTTCGTGAAGCTCGGTTTTTTTCACATCTTGGATGGCACCGATCATCTGCTGTTCCTGTTCTGTCTCGTGATTCCGTTCCGCAGCTTGCGCAAATTAATTCCGGTAGTCACCTCTTTCACCGTGGCGCACTCGATCACGCTGATTGCCAGCGCTTACAACCTGGCGCCGGACTTTTTGTGGTTCCCCCCGTTGATCGAGACACTGATCGCCATGTCAATTGTTTACATGGCGCTCGAAAATATTGTCGGTGGCATCGGAGTGCAGCGCCGCTGGATGATCACGTTTGGATTCGGACTGGTGCACGGGTTCGGCTTTTCTTTCGCGCTGCGGCAGACGCTGCAATTCGCCGGATCACACCTGTTGGCGTCGCTGCTTTCCTTCAACATCGGCGTGGAACTCGGCCAATTGCTAGTGCTCGTGCTGCTGATTCCTTTACTGCACGCGTTCTTCCGGTATGCCGTAGCTGAGCGAATGGGCACGATCATCCTTTCGGCGCTTGTGGCCCACACAGGGTGGCACTGGATGCTGGACCGCGGCGCGCGATTGGCGCAGTTCCGCTTCGTCTGGCCGGTGCTTACCGCCGCCATGCTTGCCACGGCGATGCACTGGCTGATGGCGATGTTGATTGTCGCGGTCTTGATGTGGTATGTCGCGAAGCGTTGGCCGCTGAAATTTCCGCTTGGCCAAGGGCCTTCACGCGATCTGCTGGCGATCAGCACAGCTCAAATTCACTCCGTACAGCAGGGTTTAGAGACTGAAATCGGAGGAGAAATATGAAACGCAATCTCTACATAGGGCTCGCTTTTTCCTTACTCTTCGTAGTGCTCGGCATCGCTTCCACGGTGCTCGAAAAGCGCGCTGCGGTCGAGGCGGCGGGAGTACAGGCGCCGCGTTTTGAAGTCGATCCTATGTGGCCGAAGCCGCTCCCGAACCATTGGCTGCTGGGCATGACCATCGGCGTTTCAGTCGACGCGCAGGATCACATCTGGATCATTCACCGCGGCGGCTCACTCGAGAGAATGGAAAATTATCTCGCGGCGAATCCGCCGGCGTCGGAGTGTTGCCTGGCGGCGCCGCCTGTACTTGAGTTCGACGAAGAGGGCAATCTCATCGGGCACTGGGGCGGACCGGGCCAGGGTTACGATTGGCCGGCTTCCAACCACGGAATTACCGTCGATTACAAAGGCAACGTCTGGATCGGCGGCAACGGTCGCGGGGCCGCCGTCGCGCCGCCAACTCAGGCCGCCGCCCTAAATGAGTCGCAGCCCGGCGGCGGGCCATTCAATGACAACATGGTCTTGAAGTTTACGCAGGACGGGAAATTCCTGATGCAAATCGGCCATCCGGGCCAGAGCAAGGGCAGCAACGACCTCGAGAACCTCAAAGGCCCCGCAAAGATGTTTGTCGACAAGGATGCAAATGAACTTTACGTCGCGGACGGCTATGGCAATCATCGAGTGATCGTTTTCGATGCGGACACAGGGAAAGCCAAGCGCTATTGGGGAGCGTATGGCCATAAGCCCGACGACATCAGCCTCGGTCCTTATAACCCCGATGCGCCGCCGGCGCCGCAGTTCCGTAATCCCGTTCACTGCGCCGAGATCGCTAATGATGGCCTTTTATACGTCTGCGATCGGGTAAACGATCGCATCCAGGTATTCAAAAAGGACGGCACCTTCGTGAAGGAGGCGATCATCGCAAAGCGCACACTAGGCGACGGCTCGGTGTGGGATATTGCTTTCTCCAAAGATCCGCAGCAGAAGTACATTTTTCTCGCCGATGGTTCGAACGAGAAGGTCTACATCATTCTTCGTGATACGTTGGAAATCCTGACCAGCTTTGGCGACGGCGGACGTCAGCCGGGAGAATTCTACGCCGTGCATAGCATCGCCACGGATTCGAAGGGCAATATCTTCACGACAGAAACTTACCGTGGACAGCGCGTGCAGAAATTCGTCTACAAAGGCATGGCGCCGGTCACAAAGAAAGATCAAGGCGTGTTGTGGCCGAAAAAAGCTTCCTGATCGATTTACCGGCGCCGCGTAATTCAGTGTAGAGTTCGCAAGGCGTTGAATGCGCACTCCGCAAACTATTCTGGACGAAACGGGTTTCGCCCAAGGTGTGCAGTTCCTGGCAAGCCAGGATGAACATCTGGCCGCCGTGGTGAAAACTTACGGTCAACCGCCTTTATGGGTGCGCGAGCCGGGTTTTCCCACGCTCGTGTACATCATTCTCGAGCAGCAAGTCTCTCTTGCCTCCGCGCGAGCTGCCTTCGGGCGCCTGAAAGCAGCGGCAAATCCGCTTACCCCCAGGCGTTTCCTGAAACTCACCGATGTTGAACTGCTTCGCATCGGTTTCAGCCGCCAAAAGACTCTCTACACCCGCCTCCTCGCCGAGTCTCTCGCTTACCGCTATTTCAATCTGCGCGACCTTCACGAACTCCACGACGATTCGGCGCGCAACATGCTGATTGCCTTCAAGGGCATTGGCCGGTGGACGGCCGACATTTATCTTCTGAGCGCGCTTCGCCGGCCGGACATCTGGCCCACGGGAGATCTGGCTCTGGCCACCGCTGTGCAGGAGGTAAAGCGACTTCGGGAGCGTCCTTCGCCAGAAAAATTAGAAGCGCTCAGCTTACGGTGGAAACCCTGGCGTGGCGTTGCCGCACGGCTTTTCTGGCACGCCTACCTTTCCAAGCGTGGCCAGAAGTCCGCCAGCATCTCTTTGTAATTTGGAGTTCTTTCTGCGGGATTAGCTTGTCAGAAGATCCATTCGCGAGGATATTCCAGAAATTCGAAGCCGCACATCTGCGCAGGTGTTTCCGCAAATTGGGCCCAGGCGAGCCGTGCCTCTCCCGTAAATCGGTGCGCCGTGGGTATCCACAAGAAAACCTCGACAACCGCATTCGGGTCCAACAGAACGTTGAGTCCGCAACTAAAGCCACGGCTACTCACGTCCTCGGTAAACGTGAGAACCTCAAAGGAGTCCTCCTTGGCGTCTCTTCCTTTCAGCTTTACACCCACTCTCAGCCGCACACGTGCTTCTCTGCGCCGATTTTCGTGCTCCTCGTTTAGGACCGCGGCTAAACGTGTTTGCAAAAGATTAAAATCGATCGGCTTTTCAAAATAACCGCGCGCGCCGAGCGCATCACAGAAGTCTTTATAAATGGCTTTTGGCGCCCCGGAGATCACAAAAACGGGCATGAGCTGGGTGAAGCTCAAGCCTGCCAGCGTTTGGCAAACTTCAAAGCCCGTATGCCCAGGCATCATTAGGTCAACGAGAACCGCATCAGGTTTGCATTGAAGCGCCAGAATCAGGCCCTCTTGGGGCGATGCGGCATCGATAATTTCGTAGCTGTCTTTGAGGCGAAAACGAAGCATTCTGCGAACCGCGTCGTCGTCGTCGATGATCAGGATTCGCTTCATTCCGGCTCCCCACGCAAGAATGCAACGACTCCCACCATTTTCGGGTATCTCAGCCGACGACGGCCGTTACATCATTGAGTCTGTGTTTAGTTGAACATCGGTTTGCGGGCGTTTTAACCCTCCCTGCGAGGAGCCGACCTCGCGTGCACCCCAAACGTCGCAAAGCCAGTGTGCTTCGGGGATCCCACTCCTGATTGGCGTATGACGACAGGCTACTTCTAGTTGGAGAGGTCCCTTAGCGCGACGCAGCGATTACGGCGCCGAATGCCGAAGGTCGGATGTGCTGGAAATAAAATTACGCTGAGCCGCAGGGATCAGGGATCGGGTGTGGTGGCCTGAGGATCGGCTTCGACAACTACATCTACTTCCGCGTGCTCTTTCAACTTCACCTTTTTGCCGTTTTCATCCTCCAGGACATTGTCGATGCGAATCTCTTTGTAGAGGTGATCGGCGTCCCTGACTTCGATCTCCGCTTTTTCCGGGAGGCTCGGGTGAATCGGTTTAACGATTTTCCGAACCCAGCCGGGTTTGATGGTTTTTGGTTTTTTCATGCTTTTCCCCCGGGGCTGAGCGGTGAACTATAACGAAAAGGACCAGCTTTGGGTGTAAGGTTTATCTCGTAAGGAAAAATTGTATACACAACCGCCAAACGGACAAGGAGCATAGCTTTATTAGTGGACAGTTTGAGGCGCTAGCGCTTAGACAAGTGCGCCGGGATTTTTCTTGTAGCGATTCACAATGGCGTCTGCACTCGAATAGGCGAGCGCCTGAATGGTGAGCGTAGGATTGAAGCCGCTCATGGTCGGGAAAGTCGAGCTGCCGATGACGAAGAGATTGGGGATATCCCAACTCTGGCCGTAGCGGTTCACGACAGACGTTTTCGGATCGTTGCCCATGCGGGTCCCGCCTTCATGGTGGGCGCCGGGCGCTCCAGAGCCCGTTGGCGAACGCCACACGTGCTGCGCGCCCGATGCGCGACCAAGTTCCTCCAGCTTATTCAGCAGAAAATTAATTCGCGCAACTTCGTTGGGCCGGTGCCAGTCGTATGTAAGCCGCGGCGCAGGCAAGCCATATTGATCGCGCACGTGCGGGTCGAGATCGATCATCTGGTCCGCGTAGGGCAGGTTTTCTGTCTGGGCGATAAAGGCAGCGTACCGCGCGAAATATTTGGCGAGAAAATCGCGATAGGCGGCGCCCCATCGTGGCACACCCGGTGGCGGATTCATGCTGGTTGCCGCGCCGATGGGACCGGCTTCAAGGTCCGCCGGAGTCACGGAGATCTGCGCGCCCCGCATGAATTCCAATCCGCTATGGTCGAAATTGTCACCGTTGAAATCATCCAGGCTGTGCTTCTGTGCGCTCGGTCCCATGTAGATATTGACGTAGCGGTCGTCGAACGCAACGAATACACGCGCGCCGATATGGGCCATCAGATGTTTGCCGAGTTGGCCGCTGGAATTGGCGAGACCGCCCGGGAACTTGGCCGTCTTGGAAAGCTAAAAGTAGACGCGTATTGTCGTAGATGAAAGTCGCGAGGATGACCAGGTCGGCTTCGATAGTGTTGTCAGAGCCGTCTGCGCCGTAATACGAGACGCCCGTGGCGCGGCCAGTGTTATCGGTATTCACCCGATAACACATCGTCCCGGTAAGCAGCTTGAAATTGCCAGTGGCGTCGGCTTCTGGAAGCTTGGTCACGAGAATGCTGGATTTCGCCGCCATATGACAACCGAATGACTGGCAGAAACCGCAGTAGGTGCAGCCCGGACGGTTCTGGTAAGGCTGCGACAAAATCGCGCGCGGCGAGGAAAACGGGTGATAGCCGAGCTTCTGTGCTGCGGCGGCGAAGATAATGCCGGACTGGTCGGCCAGCAACGCGGGAAGGGGATATTCGCGGCGCCGTGGCGCTTCGAACGGATTGCCAGCGTCGATTTTGCGTCCCTGCAGATTGCCGGCCTTTCCGGAGACACCAAGTTCGTATTCGGCGCGGTCATAGAAGGGCTCGAGATCCGCGTAAGACAGCGGCCAGTCGACGACCGAAGAGTCCGCCGGAATCGCTGACGCTCCGTAACGCTCCGCCGTATGGGAGCGCACGCGAAAGTCGTCTTCGTGAAAGCGCCAGGAAAGAGCGCCGTAGTGGACTGTGCCGCCTCCGGCTTGATTGCCGTAATTCAGAATCGGCATCGGCTTGGCATCGGTTTTTGCGCTGGGCCGCCAAGTAACGGGCTGCCGTTTGGCATTGGGGCGCAGCTCCTGGCGCTGGAAATAGCGCAATTCATCGAGCGAGCTGAAGTCCTGGGTTGTAAGGCGCGGACCTCGTTCGAGCCCGATGACCTTCATCCCGGCTTTGCCGAGTTCGGCGGCGAGTATTCCGCCCACTGCTCCTACACCCACAATGACGACATCTGTTTTTTCGGTGGCCATGAGCTTACTCCGTCCGTCCGGAAGTTTTGGCCTGAGCTTGCAACCCTGCCTGCGCCTGTAACCCGGTCATGGGCGCGCGCGTGAAGATTTGTTTGTTTTGCAAATCCACCGGTGTGAAATTGCCTTGAGCGCCGGGGAACCCGACCAGGCGCCAACCCGAAAAGTCGCGGTTTCCACCATAAAGGGGGTCCGCGAACATGCCTTCCATGGTGTGCGTCCGAACGACGTTGAAGAACTCCTGCGCTCTTGGCCAGCTAAAGCCGGATGCTTTACCCTGCTCGAGACCTGTAATGACTTCGTCTTGCTGGGTAGCTTCGAGTTGGACGAACGGCTTTTTGTACGTAGTGCGGCTGTACGCATCGAGCTGAGCAAGCCCGCGCCTGTAGAAATCCTGGAGATCTGCGTATGCGCCGGCCAGAGCCAGGTCAATATAGTTGAGCACACCGGCTTCGTGAGCTCCGGGTTTGCCCGGCGCGCCGGGCATGAGGCGTTCGGTGAAGGCGGCAATCGTCGTCGCCTGATCGTAATTGAAGAACGCGCCATGCTGAACGGAAATTGAATGCGACTGGCTGGGTGCGGCTGCCTCATTTTTATGCTCATCGAGTGTCTGGGTGTAAGCGTCCGGGACGAGGCCGGAGCCCGCTACGGCTCCAGCGCCTACGGCCGCACGAACCAGAAATGAACGGCGAGTGGATTCGTGGTTACTCATCCTTAGTCTCCAGGCTGCTGTGGGATGCTGTTTGAGGCAAAACATACGCCCGCGATTCTCTTGAGTCAATCCGAAAGGCCGAACGCTTCCAGCAGGGCGCGTTTGACCTTATGCGGTGCGGGTGCTATAAAAATTCATCACTCCCGGTGGGGCCGTGGCGCAGTTGGAAGCGCGCCTCGATGGCATCGAGGAGGTCGAGGGTTCGAATCCCTTC
>CAWEFX010000015.1:0-99599 GCA_963808465.1 uncultured Acidobacteriota bacterium | reverse complement strand
GGATATCAATAGCTTCTCCGAGCATATGCAGACTGTTTGACGCCACGCCAGAGGTGGTGCGGCGGAGAAATTTGTTACTCCAGGGTGTCCGATAGCCGCAAATGATATCGATTTGGGCTTCGGGCCTTCCGACTGCGACGCTTAGATCATGGAGCAAATCAAAAACCCGCGATCAAGTTGAAAAACCGTACCGGTGCGGTGATCCCGTAGAAAACTGTTCAGGCGAGCGACGGCAGAAGGAATGTAACGGTCACCCCTTCGGTACACCACATCGATCCATTCGTTGGTATGCGTGTGATAAAGGAGTAGCCGGTACGTCGGCTCGGGCTGTGCCGCGCCCTCAGCAAATAGAGGAACGGACCAGGAAATTGCCGAAGTAAGAAGGGTGACTCCAAAGACTTCTAAGACAAGGCTTCGCCGGGTCAAGATCGGTCTCTGTTTGAGCTTACCGCGATTTCCATTCCCCACGTGGATCAATATGATCTCACAGCAGGTACGTGGCTCATCAATCCTTCTTTCCGAATATTGCAAACTGACTTGTTCTAACGAGAACGCCTTTCGCTGGGTAATTCCGCGACCCAGTCGGCACCCTCGTTATGTTTGCGGCAGACGGTGATTGCAATCACAGACGTCCCTGCAAAAGTCTTATAGAAAAGATTGCGAGGATTGGGAGCTTCCACGAGATGATGAGCTCTACGGTCAAGGGCAAAACGGATAGTGAATTCGGAGTTCAGAACCCAATCGGGCTGATCGAGAGGCTGCCCTTATGGCAACTCGATGTCGTAAGCTTACCGGACACAACCTCGAAGCCCGAGGCAGAGAGGAAGTCAACCGGCTGCTCGCTGCTGGATGGCGTTTGCTCCACATATATACGCTGAAGTACGAAGAGGATGGCGTGTGGCGCGAGCGACCAATGGGAATTCTCGGAAGGTTGAGAAATGAGGAACAGGATTGTGCAGAGAGCGGACCGTTTCTGAAGCAATCATCCCTGATATGAAAGGGGTATGTATGCAATCGCAACTGCAGATTACGTTCCGAAACATGAAGCCACTGAAAGAGGCCGAGGCCTGGATTCGTGAGGCGGCCGCCAAGCTCGAGAACCTTTATAGCCAAATTATGGGATGTCGGGTGGAGCTTCAGGTGCCGCACCGCCACCACAAGAAGGGCAGCTTGTATCACGTGCGGATTGATCTGACCTTGCCAGGCGGCGAGATCGTCGTGAAGCGCGAGCCAAGTTTGAGTTCTCGGGCGCGTCAGTTGGACGAGGGAGAGATTCACAAGGGCTCAGAAGTGAGGAGTGCACATAAAGATCTGCAGCTCGTGATTAACGATGCGTTCAAAGCCGCAGGTCGTCGTTTACAGGATTATGCTCGACGTCAACGAGGTGACGTCAAGAGTCGTGCACCACTTACCGAGGCGCGTGTCAGCAAGATACTGGCAAAGGAGGGGTACGGATTCCTGACCTCTGGTGATGGACGAGAGATCTACTTTCACAAGAACAGCGTCCTCGGCCAGGCTTTTCCGCGCTTGAAAGTCGGAACGATGGTCCGGTTTGCCGAGGAGGCCGGAGAGAAAGGACCGCAGGCCAGCACTGTCCACATTTTTCCCAGACAAGGAATTCGGCCAGCGACTAGAGAGACCGCGGCTTGAGTTGACTGGTAGCAAGAATTCTCGCTCACTATAAGAAATAAGAAGCGACCGAGTGATGGGTATGATTCTCTTTAGTTTCCTGGCTTACGAAAACATCTCGCGGCAATTGCAGACTCTCCCCTCCGTGCAAGTCGGTCGATTTACCGTGTCCCGCTACGCCAACCAGGAGTTACACGCCAATATCGAAGAGCCTGTTTCCGGTGAACACTGCCTGATATTGGGAACGATCGCTCCCCCAGACGAATGCTTGCTTTCCGTATTGCTACTGTCCAAAACGCTCGAAAAAGAAGGAGCCCACAAAATTACCGCCTTACTCCCTTATCTTGCTTATAGCAGGCAGGATAAAGAAAAACCAGGGGAAAGCTTGGGGACCGCGTGGGTTGGGGCGCTACTGAAGAATTCCGGAATTGATGGCGTAGTGACGGTCGATGTGCATAGCGAACGCGACAAACAGCTATTTCCCATCCCGTTAACCTCTCTATCCACGAACAGCTTGTTCGCCGACACCCTTCGGAACCATGGACTGTTGCATGCAACCATTGTGGCCCCCGATAACGGGGCCATTGGCCGTTGCGAGGCGGTGAAGAGAGCAGCAGGGATGCCGGTTGGCGAAACGCCCTACTTCGAAAAGAAAAGGACCGAAAAAGGGATCATTCACCATGGTCCGGTTGGCGCGGTGGGTAAAAAAGCAGTCATCATCGACGACATGATCGACACGGGTGGAACTCTGGTCTCTGCTTGCGAAAAGCTGAGTGCATTGGGCGTCGCAGAAATCTACATCCTGGTTACTCATGGTCTCTTCACGGGATCATCATGGCCGCAGTTATGGTCCCTCGGTGTTAAACGCATGTTTTGTACCGATACAGTTCCTCTTCGCTCAGGGATGGACTTCGCAAATATCTCGGTTGTCTCAGCGGTACCACTTATCAAAGAGAATCTTTCACAGATGGACGAAGGCAGATAAATAGCCGCTTCAGGTAAGCCATGATTTCCCAAACGCAATCATTGATCTCGATAAATGGCTCCCTCGGAGAAGGAGGTGGGCAGGTTCTAAGGAGTTCGCTCGCACTCGCGCTAATAACCTTGACCAACATCCATAGTCGGCGTCCGAGACCCGGACCTGAAAGCTGTCGAAGCCGCTCGTAAGATAGGGAAAGGAAGGGTTGAAGGAGCTGTGCTCGGATCGCAGTCCTTGGTATTCGAGCCGGCGGGTCTCTTATCCGGCGACTTTCATTTCGGTATTGGCACGGCGGGATCCACTTCACTCGTGCTTCAGACAATTCTGCCTCCACTGAGTTTTGCGCCAGCGAGATCCACGATCGCCCTAATTGGAGGGACAAATGTGCCCTGGAGCCCGTGCTTTCACTTTCTTGAAATGCATTGGCTATACTACATGCGAAAGATCGGATTCGACATCCGCCTGCAGTTGGAAGCTGCTTGCTTCTACCCCCAAGGTGGCGGGCACCTTCATGGCCTCGGTACAACCGACCTCACGACCTTGCCGGTTGCGCATTACCAAGCGCGGGTCACTGAAGACAATCCGGGGCATCTCGCGAATTGGGTGCGCAGAATCATTGGCGTAAGGAGCCAAATTGTTTCCCTGTATTTCCGTGGGATGTCGACGTCAAACGCCGAACGTAAGATCCTCTTTTCGACGTCAGCGAGCCCGCTATATTCAGGATTCATGATCCATTGTGATGGGCATCACTGCCGCATCTAGCCACTCTCATAAACTGTTTTCAGGTTTTCGGGCTTAAGTACGTAAATGAGAGATGGCCTTTAGGGGGCATTTATGGTGTTTCGAGATCGAGAAGACGCTGGCCGCAAGTTGGCGGCGCAATTACATGCTTACGCGCATCGGAAGGATGTAATTGTTCTAGGTATTCCCCGAGGAGGCGTCCCCGTCGCCTTTGAAGTGGCAAAATCCCTAGATGCTCCATTAGACATTTTTGTGTCGCGCAAACTCGGCGTCCCTTGGCACGAAGAACTCGCCTTTGGTGCTGTTGCAACGGGCGGTGCGAGGGTGCTCGACCGTGCAATTATCGACGCGGTTGGTATTTCCGATGAGGAAATAGGGCAAATTACTGCAAGAGTAAAAAAGGAGCTGGACCGACGAGAGAATCTCTACCGGGGTGACCGCTCTCCTCTGAAAGTCGACGGGCTAACCGTCATCCTCGTAGACGATGGCATAGCCACCGGCTCCAGCATGCGTGCAGCCATCACCTCACTGCGGCAGATGAGGCCTGCGCAGATTGTCGTCGCCGTGCCTGTTGCTCCGCAATCAACTTGTAAACGGCTCAGATTCGAAGTGGATCGCCTCGTCTGTGTGCACATGCCGGAGGAATTTTATGCAATCGGGCAGTTCTATGAAGACTTCTCGCAGGTAGCGGACGAGGAAGTGACCAGACTACTCCATCTAGCGGCTCAGCCGGTTCTTGAGAGCGTGGGACAAGACGATCCGCCGGATACGGAAGGGAGAATGGACATGATTCCAGGCCGGATGTCGCAACGAGACGGAATTAAACGCGAAGTTTTAATAGATGTGGAAGGAACTACGCTGGAAGGCGCATTGGTCCTTCCCAAAGATGCCAATGGCCTTGTACTTTTTGCACATGGCAGCGGCAGCACTCGGCACAGTCCACGAAACCGTTATGTCGCGGGGGTTCTTAATTCTCAGCACATCGGTACCTTGTTGTTCGACCTTTTGACTCGGCAAGAAGAAGCCTTGGATCGATACACAGGCGAACTCCGCTTCAACATCCCATTCCTTGCGAAGCGCTTGATTGGCGCAACCAACTGGACTATGAGCAGTCCTGACACAAACGGACTCAAAGTTGGTTATTTCGGAGCGAGCACCGGGGCAGCCGCCGCGCTTATAGCTGCCAGCGAACTTCCCGGTCTGGTTTCCGCAGTAGTCTCCCGGGGAGGTCGGCCGGATCTCGCGGAAGAGGCATTGGGATCTGTGTATGCACCCACACTCTTAATTGTGGGAGGCGATGACGAACCTGTGATCAGCATGAACCGGGAAGCCTTGGCGAGGCTCTACTGTCCAGATAAGAAACTGGTCATTATTCCAGGTGCGACCCATTTATTTGAAGAACCGGGTACATTGGAAGAAGTAGCGCGACTTGCCGCACAGTGGTTCCGTCAGCATTTCAGTACAGCCGAGAAGCATCAGTCCCAGTCCGCCGCAAGATGAGAGAGAGTTTGGCCTGATGCCAGCCACGTCTCGAATCGCCTGCCAGCTCTGAGGGAATCGGGCGGTTAGCACCGCAGGAGCCACATAACACGGCCCGCACCTTTATGATTGCATCTTGATCACGCCGGTAACCTGGTCGCAAATGTTGCGCATGCTCAACTTTCAAAACAGCTGGGGCCTAACCTCCACAATCACAAAGGACGGATGAGGGCCAAACGTACTCTTCCGGAAGGTCGCAATGAGATACCGGAAATCGCCTTCTGTTATCTTCGTCCAAGGTGATAAAACGTAATCGCTGAGATGAACGCCACGCGGAGCTTTTTCAACTTATATAGCCACAATTGTGTCCGCGTGGCAGTAGCCATTCCGCAAGTGCTGGTAGCCGATCCCGCGTCCAACGCAGTTTCGGCGGATGCCAATATCATCGTCGGTCAGGCCCACTTCATCAAAACCGTGGAAGATCTTTACGAGGCGGTGACTACCACTGTACCGCAGGCTAAGTTTGGTTTGGCATTCAACGAAAGCTCAGGAGCGTGCTTGACGCGGTTAGAAGGAAACGACCCCACACTTCGAGAGACGGCCCTACGCAATGCCCAGGCGTTGGCTTGCGGTCACACGTTTGTTTTGATGCTCCAGAACGCTTACCCGATCAATGTGCTGAACGCGATTCGCAATGTGCCCGAGGTCTGTTCCATATTCTGTGCGACCGCCAACCCAGTCGAAATCATCGTTGCTGAAAGCGAGCAAGGCCGAGGTGTTCTTGGCGTCATCGATGGCAGTTCGCCTAAGGGTGTAGAGAGTCAGTCTGACGTGGCCTGGCGCCAGGATCTGTTGCGCAAGATCGGCTACAAGCGGTAGCTGAGGGGTCTGCTTAGCCAATGAACGAACGGACAGACCAATGAAGATTCTAATTGCGATCGACGAGTCCAAATGTTCACAAGCCGCTGTGCGGAGTGTGGCCGCAAGGCCGTGGCCATCGGATACAGAGATAAGGGTCGTGCATGTTGTGGAGCCACCTTCACTCTTATTAGGGCGTGAAATGACTGCTCATGACCCGGAATTTGAAGCGGTTTGGAAAGCGCTGCGGGAACAGGCCAAGGCCTTGGTTGCGAAAGCCACGGAGTGGCTGCGCAGTTCAGGCTTGAGCGTTACGCCGGCTTTAGCAGAGGGCGATCCAAAGTCACAAATCATCGACATTGCAAGCGACTGGCATGCCGATTTAATTGTGCTTGGATCGCACGGGCGGAAGGGCCTGTATCGTTTCTTGATGGGTAGCGTGTCAGAAGCAGTGGTTCGCCACGCTCGCTGCTCCGTGGAGATCGTTCGGATTCCAGCGTAGCCAGAGGTTAGGACGGAATCGACACGGCTCAGAATTTGTATGCCGTAAAGAATACCCCGTTTTTTCCTTATTATGCTTCACGAGAGCCCTACTTAGGAGTCCGCGATGGAACTGATCGAGGTTATTAAGAGCAGGCGGGCGGTGCGCGAGTACACAGCTGATCCCGTCGACCGTGCAACTGTCGAGCGCCTCATCGACGCCGCAATCCTCGCGCCAAGCGCGATGAATCTGCAGCCCTGGGCGTTCGCTGTTCTGCTCGGTCGGGAACGTATCGAGGCTTATGCAAAGCGTGCAAAGGATTGGTTGCTTGCGAGCCTCTCGCAAACTTCCTATGAACCGTCGATTCGCCATATGCTCGAAGATCCCCAATTTGTTTTGTTTTATCACGCCCCGGTTCTGCTAGTCGTTCTCGCCAAATCATCAGGCACCCAGGCTGCGGAGGACTGCTGCCTCGCAGCCGAAAATCTGATGCTGGCTGCTCGAAATGAGGGCTTAGGAAGTTGCTGGATAGGTTTCGCGCGTCCATGGCTTGACTTGCCAGCCACAAAAGCCGAACTCAAATTACCGGAACATTATCACGTAGTCGCACCATTAATATTGGGCTATCCCACAGCTTGGCCGGAGTCTCACGGTCGGCGCCCCGCCGAGATCCATTGGCTTCGATGAATAACGGAGTTTAGGTGCGGAGATTGTCTTTGATGTTGCCCTGTCCGATCAGTGTATACAAGCAAGAGGGAAAGGCCTTCGTCAGTGCACTGCTTCCTTCCAGAATTGCTGACTTTTTTCTTGGGAGGGAATGGAACCAATTGCGAACGAGGTAGAAACGGCCGTCTTAGCAATCATTAGGGAAGCACAAATGGAGGCTTTGAGCGGACCGTTAAAGAAGGTAGCGATGAGGAGGCTTCGTCGCGAGTGGCTGACGAAGGATGTCCCAATACACTGATGCTGTCCAAGGCGTCCTAATGGCACAATCGGTCAGAGGCAATCGAAACTCCCGGTCGAGATGCCGATATCAAGACGACGCTAGGCTTGCTACATCGAAGTGGAGCCAGAGAAGCGTATGAAGTACATCCTCGCAGGAGTTGCTTCCCTATTGATGAGCGCCGGCATTGTTTGGGCAGGTTCTTTTATGACTTCCTGCAATAATTGGAAAACCGCTTGGCTTTGCCGCATTGCCGAGAGAGTAGGTGGTATTGTTCTTGCTCCCGGCATCATGGCCGAGGTGTACAGCGGCTCCAAACCCCTTGCGCTCTTGAGCGACACACTATTCTACGCGGCGTTCTTTTTCCTCATCTTTTGCTTTTGGATACAGAGAAGGAGCACGCTCGCCCAGAATGGTCTGTCTTCCAGGCGATAACTCAGACAGCTGTAGTCCTGACATTCCTCATTGTTTCGTTCAACTGACGCACGATTAGTATTGGTAAGCCGGCACGTGCAACGGTCTCGCCAAACACAAGCGCGGAAGAACTATTGCCTAAGAGGAAGATCCACAAGTGTTCAGAGGTGGGCCACGCCCTACACATACTCCATTTCCACCAATTTGGTAATGACTCGTCGGGCTGCATCTTCTGGCGTCTCTCGGTCCCCCTGCAGTACCACTTCAGGCTTTTCAGGCGCCTCGTATTCCGTCTGAAGACCAGGCACGGTTTCGGCCGCACCCTCACGGGCTCGGCGATAGATCCCTTTGGGATCTCGGGCTATGCAGGTCGCTAACGGACACTCCACATAAATTTCCAAGAATTTGGAGATTTGCTGTCGCGCCCGGTCTCGGTACACACGACGATTAGCGGTTGCATCGAAGATGACAGGAACGCCATGCTGCGTAAGGAGAACCCCCACATAAACCATCTGCCGATAGAACATGTCGCGTTCTTCCGCGTCGTACTGTGGGCGAGGCGTGAAAATCTTTCGCAGTTCATCGGATTCTAGTACGGCTACGTCTACTCCTCGAGCAGCTAGTTCAGTCCTTAGGTTCGCAGCAATGGTCGACTTCCCAGAAGCTGGGAGACCAGTTATCCACACAGCAAAGGCGTCCCGGGACCTACCGCATAGGTATTCACTTGGGCGGGATCAAAACTCTCACTGTCCAACACGGCCAGGATGAAGGCAAAAATGCGTCTACGAACCGTATCCGATAGCGTCGGATACCAAATCGGGCTGGCGATCACTAGACCGCGAAACGCAAAAAAAGGTGCAACGACGCGCAATATTTCGCGATCCCCGCTCTTCTCCAGGTATCGATTCCAGACACGAAGGAACAGTGTTTTGAGGGGGCCTTCGAGGCGACCACTGTGTTGAAGTGAGAAAAAGAAATAGTTTAGTGTCAAGGATGTCAGATCATCTGCAGGATCACCGTATTCGCCTCTAGAGCGATCAAGAAGCTGGAAATCCACTCCGGATCGAAACAGGATATTCCATGGATGAAAATCTCCGTGGATCTGCCGCAGCCTGTGAGTCAGGCCTTTGATCTGCCATCGCCATCGTACACAACGATGCTCGATCTCCTGAAGCAGGTCTGCCGTGATGAATGGATGATGAGGATAAGAATCGGTGAGACCCATAATACATTCGCCATGTCCCAATAACTCGCGGACGCGCCGCGTGTATAGCCCGGAATCGGTCACAGGCTCGGCGTGGATTGCCAGTAGGTAGTCGCACAGACTATCGGCACGGGCCAAATCGAGATCAGTGATGACTCCACTGTCCCGGATTCGTTCAAGATCCAACGAATAGTTTTGGCCCTCGACATACTCCGTCAGCAGACAGGCTTCCTGAACTTTGCCAAGAGAAATGATAGTTCCGTCAGATTGAAAACCACCGACATCAAGAGAACGAACGTGGCGTGGCAGACGATTAAAAGCCTGATGTTCCCAAAGCAGGATGTGAGCACGGTCAGCCATATGTTCGTGCCCAAAGGGCCCTGGACTGATCGTGTGGAGCACGGCACTGTGGCGCTGGTGGATCGGCTAGCTCGTAGTCCACGCGGATTGGAGTTCCGTAGCCATATCCTTTGAGGGGCTTACGCTCAGGGGCGTGTCCTAGAATGACCACATTCAGTACGGTCACCCCATGGCTACCCGTGCTTCGCGGTCTCGATCGGATTTGAGGAGGCCGGGGAACTGTTGGTAGGCGTGGTTTATCAGCCGATCACAAAAGAACTCTTCACCAGCTCAAGGGGAGAAGGCGCCTATCTTAACGAAAAACGGATCCATGTCTCCAGTGTCGAACATCTCTCGGCGAGTTTGCTGGCCACGGGTCTTCCCAGCGCTAAACGCACGCGCAACTTGAATATCCATTATTACTGGAATTTTGCGCTGCGCTCGCATGGAGTGCGCCGCGACGGGTCGGCAGCGCTCGACCTTGCATCGGTAGCCTGCGGCCGCTTTGACGGATTCTGGGAGTTAGGTTTGCATCTCTGGGACACGGCGGCAGGAGTGCTTTTGGTCCGCGAGGCTGGTGGTGTGGTGACCAACTTCGCGGGCGAACCTTACCCTCTTGGCGATTACATTATGGACAGCGGTTCAACCCACGTTCAAACCCGTTCTTAGGATTAAAGGCTTTGCAAGAATCCCGGAGCCTTGCTACTCCAGACCATCAAATGGCTTCATGAGTGACGTACAGCACAGCGGCCCTTTGCGGCAAAGTGCGATCTTGTCTTCAGGTATCAGACGTGAAGAGGTGACGTATGTCGAAGAAGCCGTTCGTAAAGAAGCCGATGTTTGAGGTTAAGCATCCCGGTGGCAGGAAGTTCGTCCAACCCGGCACCGAGCACGTTCACAAGGTGAAGGCTCGCTGGTATCGAAGCGGCCCATAGGAAGTGCGTCGAAATAATCTTTTGATTCACGGAGGCCCGAATGCCAAACACAATTAGAGCAGGAACGATACTCATAAGAGAAGGCGCGGAGTTGCCGAAAGCCGTGCGGATAGAAAGCGCACCTTACATGGCCGGGTGGAGACTGGTGAATAATCTCGACGGGTATGAATTGGATCGAAAAATCCACCAAGCAGGGTGGAACTTCTTCTGCCACGCAGGCAAGGTCAAAGCGATCACTTTCGGTAGGGACGAACAAGGGATGGTTCGCCGGGCAGTCAAGCGAATCCTGGGCAAAGTTAATGTGGAGAAATTCAATTCCCTGGAAATCACGCAAGTAGTCACTCAGCGTTTCCAAGGCGTGCGCTGTGTGAGTGTCTCAGCCCGACCACGACATATCCAGGAAGGTGTTTTTCTGTTCCGGGAGAAGGACCTTGCGATGACGGAGTCCACCCGACTGGTTGCGTGAGGCGAGCGGTCGGTAGTTCTTCGCAAGCCGTCGCACCGCGTTCGGGGCAACAACTCCCGTCAAATTGGCATCGGAGGTAGATATGAAGGGTGATCGGGTTTCCTCGAACTCGCTGCCACCTTCTTCAATTGAACGGCAGACGCACCGAGGACAAGACAGAGTTCACTAGCAAGTCTAGCGAAACAACGATCGGTAAGAGGCAGCTAGAAGTTGCAGACTGCCTTCCTCTTTTCGGGAGGACAGTACTATGCAGTTTGAAAGATTTTCTTTTGGGTCCATTCAGATTGACGGCTCCACTTACGAACATGATGTGGTGATTGATCAGGGCGAGATACGCAAGCGGAAGAAAAAACCATCAAAGCAATTTCGAGACACCTTTGGACATACGCCTATATCGCTTGAGGAGAAGATACCTTGGCAGTGCCGGTGCCTTGTTATCGGTACGGGGACGGGCAGACTGCCAATTATGGATGAAGTCAAACGGGAAGCAGAGCACCGTGGAATCAAATTGGTCATCGTACCCACAGCCAAGGCCATCGATCTACTAAAGAAAGAACCTGCCGACACCAATGCCATTCTGCATGTGACTTGTTAAGGGGCAACGCCGTTAACGACCAGCCCTGCTACAGCCATATTTCTCCAGTTCGGCTGCCTTGCTTGGTTCCCTAAATTCATAGTACCTTCACCAAACCTTAATCCACATAATCAACTGTCGGCCTACAGTGCGAGGTAATCATGTCCACTCAGGCTCCCCGTGTTGTATTAGAGCGTCGTCGTAGCACTCGCTTCCCCGTCCATTTCGCTCTTAAAGTTTGCGGAAATGAGGGACGGTTGCAAGAAGAGACATGCACTCTCTCTATAAATGCCCACGGGGTCCTGATAGCCTTAGCATCCGGGGTGACAGTAGGCCAGATTCTTATCATCCATAATCCTGAGAATTGGGCGGAAAGAGGCGTTCGTGTAACTCGTGTTGGCCGGTGTTACGCGGGCCGGACTGAAGTGGGATTAGAATTCACCGAACCTTCCCCGGATTTCTGGCTCATCCGCACCAGTTCCAAACACGCCCACTTCGATTAAATTAGGGTTCTCGCCGCAAGACCGCCCGGGCGATCCGGTGATGGGCGTGAGTTCAGGCGCATTTCCTCTTTCCCTTTTTCAGCACCGAGACTGGTTTTGGAGCCTTCGCCCCTTTTATGTTGCGGACGTTTCGCACGTCAGAATCTGTATCAATGCGATTTGTATCCTTAGCCCTCAACATTCGCTCGACAGCCTCACGATTTATGCGGTTGCGAATGAACCATTGTGCAAGTTCTCTCGTCACTGGATGACCCAGTTCTGCTTCGATTTCCCGTAACTCAGCGTCATTGATGTCCGCGTATTGTGGTTCTTCCATTTGCCCACCATTCCCATATTGGGACGCCCCACGTATAGGATGCGTGGGATTCACATCCAATATTGTGATCCTCGTCACACGAATCAAGGATGTGCCCATTCAATAAGTCAGGAACACAGGAGCGGACGTTATTTACGGGCTAGGAACAGGCGGTAATTTGTGGACTGCCGCCAACTCAGCAAGGCAGGCTTCAGACGCTTCTTATCGTTTGGGTCGGCTGAAGTCTCTCTGCCCTAATATCGGAAAGATTCGGCTGCTTTCCCTGACTGGACAGGCTCCTCCGCTAAAGATAATTGCAGCACACTAACTCGCTGCCTTTCTTTAATCGCTGAAGCAGGATTTCACGCCCATTATCAAAACGGACGGCGTCACGGTGCGTGTTCGCCGCTGCCGTCAGTTGCGTGAAAGTCACCTCTTCGCCTGCGCCAACACGGAACGACCACGCTTTCCCAAAATCACGGCGATTCATGAGGCACCGCTGCGCCCTTGAGGGCGCTCTGGAGTCACTAGGCACGCTGCTTTGTTTCCAAGGTCCTCAGCGAGTAACGCAATGGTTTGGTAAGCCTCCGCGAGCGAACGGCGACAAGAAGGAACGGATGGTACGATTTCCGTGCCCATGGCGAAGGGTCCTCTCTTTCGTTGTGGTGAGGGATTCGGCAGAGTTATCGGCGCTGGTGAATCCAGTTAATGTGGCAGGAGATCTGGGGTCAAACCCCACTGGCGGAAACCCCTTGGACGAATGCCCCAAGTTGCATTCGCGCCGACCCAGAATCAGGCAAATGGAATTGCGTCTATGCTTGCAACGCAGCAGTCACCTTCGCCAATTTGCCCCAATATGCGAAATAGTATGAAACTGACTTTCCCCGGCACGCGCGGTGAGATCGAAATACGGACAGCACTGCACCGAATGCACACCTGCCTGATGGTGGATGGACGAGTTCTGGTCGACTGCGGTGCGGATTGGCTCGGCAAACTCAAGGCATTGCGCCCGCAAGCCATCATCCTCACTCATGCCCATCCCGATCACGCTGGTGGATTGAAACGAGGAGGTCCATGCCCGGTCTATGCGACGGCACAGACCTGGGGTGCCCTGAAGCGTTTTCCCATCCGCGATCGGAGGCAGATTGACCCGCGGCGGCCGGTGACAATCGGTGATATTGAGTTCGAAGCCTTTTTGGTCGAGCACTCACTGATTGCTCCGGCAGTTGGTTACCGCATCACTGCTGGTGGCGTCGCTGTATTTTACGTGCCGGACTTGGTTGCCATTCACGAGCGGCACGAGGCCCTGTCAGGAATTCAGTTATACATTGGCGATGGCGCGTCGATTGTTCGGCCGATCCTGCGGCGAAGAGGTGACGCGCTGATCGGGCACGCGTCGGTGCGTGAACAACTGGATTGGTGCCGCGACGAGGGCATATCGCAGGCCGTGATAACGCATTGCGGCTCACAGATCGTGAAAACGGATGCCGGCACCGCAGCCGCTCGGATCCAGGCGTTGGGACGGCAGCGCGGCGTACAGGTGGTAATTGCACAGGACGGACTGAAACTTATGGTATGCAGGACCGATCACGCCTGACCTCTGTAGGTAAGTAGAGGGATCGTCGTCGCCAGGAGGCCGACTGCCAGAAAGAGTCGAGATCGGACACAATTGCTCGATTATTCTTATCGAGAACGACCGAATCTTGCGAACTGGTCACGTGCCGGAGAAGAGAGGATGTCATGCCCATCGCCTGGACGTCTCGTTATGCACTTCGCACCAGGGACATCAAAAGTTCCGCCATTCGCGAACTTCTGAAAGTCACGCAACATCCAGAGATGATCTCCTTCGCCGGTGGTCTTCCCGCCAATGACGTGTTCCCTATAGAGCGTTTCAAGGAAGCCTGCCAAAAAGTGCTTGAGCAGAACGCATTCCAAGCGTTGCAATACGGCGAAACGGAAGGCTACCGGCCTTTGCGCGAGATGATCGCTCGCCACATTGCGCGTTACGGAATCAAAGCTCAAACGGAAAACGTTCTCATTACCACCGGTTCCCAGCAGGCCCTAGATCTCATCGGAAAGTTGCTGATCAATCCAGGCGATCGGATTCTCGTCGAAGCTCCTACCTATCTAGGGGCGTTGCAGGCTTTCAACCTTTATGGCGCCGAATACCTGAGCGTTCCGTGCGATGAAGATGGATTACGAACCGATCTGCTGGAAGCGGCTCTCCGCTCCGGACCCAAATTCATGTACGTGCTTCCGAACTTTCAGAATCCGGGCGGGACCACACTCTCCGCGGATCGGCGTCACGCGCTGGTTCTCCTTGCCGATAGGTATGGCATTCCGATTATTGAAGACGACCCGTATGGCCAACTGCGCTACGAAGGCAAGCATCTACCTCCGCTGGTCGTGCTCGACCGCGAGAACGTTCCACGCGACAGCGGTTACACTCTCGGCAACGTGATTTACCTGAGCACGTTCTCCAAGACCCTTGCTCCCGGTTTGCGGCTCGGTTGGATGGTGGCCCCGCCCGAAGTCATCGCCAAACTAGTGCAGCTCAAGCAGGGCGCAGACCTGCACACCTCCACCTTCGCTCAGATCGTAGCTTACGAAATTGCGCGCGAGAATTTCCTCGACGAGCATGTGAAGAAGATCCGCAGCGTGTATCGGGAACGCCGTGATGTTATGTTGGAATCCCTGACGCAATATTTCCCCCCAGAGGTGACATGGACACGCCCAAAGGGCGGACTCTTCCTTTGGGTAACGCTACCCAATAGTGTCGACGTGAATGAGCTTCTGCATGAAGCCTTAAGGCAGAATGTCGCCTTCGTTCCGGGCGATTCTTTCTTTGCCCCGAATCGCCAAGGTCCAGAGAGCAGCAGGCATTTCCGGCTGAACTTCTCCCATGCCCGGCCGAACGAGATTCGGGAGGGCATCGACCGCTTAGGCCTAACGATCAAGACTCAACTGATGAAAGTGCCGGCGAAGAAAGGATAAAGATGATTTGCCACTTCGGCGACGCTTGCGCCTTTTCGACCATTGGCGAAGGTGTTGTGACCGACGTCACTGACTGAGGGTATCCATCACGCTATTAGTGTGGCAATGTGGGAAATCGAAAACGGAAATGTGAGGGAGGTTATCGATGGTTGCAACGCGTACTGCTTTAGCAAGAGATGTATCGCAGGAAAATCGGGAAGATCATCCGGTAGTGCAGCATTTGCAGCGCCAAGTCGCGAATGCGTTCGTCCTTTATACCAACTATAAACACTATCACTGGCAGACGTTTGGCCCTTTGTTCCGGGACTTGCATTTGATGTTCGATGAGTTCGCCAAGGCCGTGCTGGACACAACCGATGAGTTCGCCGAGCGCATTCGCATGATCGGCCCAGATGTCCAGAATGTCCAATTGAGGCAGATGCAAGACGCGGCCAGCGTTCATTCCGCATCGCCCAACCACTCCATGCACGAGATGATCGAAGAAGCAGATGCGAATCTGCTCGTGGTGATCAAGGAAATGCGCGAGGCAGCCAATGCTGCTGACGAGAATAACGATCCCGGAACCGTGGACCTGTTTTCGAGGGTCGTCCAAATTCACGAAAAACACGAATGGTTCTTGCGTGACATATTGAAAAAGAAAGACGGTTTGGTGGCCTGAGCCATAGGCGCATCCCGCCCAATGGCAGCACAAAGTAGTGCCCGCTTCTGGGCTGCGTCTGGGTAGTCACGTTACCTCGTTTGCCCGAACCGCCGATGTTTGCGTTTTCGCATTACGCTTGCGTAAGAGCGTAAACAGAGTTTTGCCCAAAGAGGAGCAGAATGAACACCAGAGAAATAGCTTGCCCGCATTGCGGCAGGCCCATCTATTACTCGCCGGAACCAATCATCGGCGCAGGACGGTTGGTTCGCTGTCCAAATTGCAACCGTGAGCTCGTGGGCGTGCTTGGACACGAAATTCGAACGAAGATCGAAATGATTGGTGGAGACGAAAGAAGATAGCTCACCTTCGACATCACTTTCAGATCGCCCTTGGCAACAGTGGTGACGTTGAATCCAGTATCTCTCAGTTGTTGAGCAGTGCGGGCTAGCAGTTTCTCGGCTTCCTCGCGTTTCTCCTGCGGCCCATGCAAGACTTCCACAAATGCGGGATTGTAAATGGTTGGGAACTGGGTTTATGGAAGCCGGTCCACAGTGGCGATTTCAAGTAGCCGCATCAACAGGCTTGCGAGTGCCAAATGCTCGTGTGCACGACAGGATTCATTGAAAAGGCGGTTGCTAGCAGTCTTTGATTTTTGCAGCTCAACAATACCCCTGAACAAGAATGTAAGGCCCCTCTGCTCTTCTCGCTCGGCCTCCGTCTGTAGGCTATTGAACTGAATCATGGGAGTCTGCCGGTCACAGCTAAGCGCGAAGTTCATCAGAGGATCACCCGCCAACGCCAACCCGGATTTGGTCTTCACTTCTTCAATGACCCTGGCATAAGCATCTAAAACAGCCTTCTGGTAGTGCCCCTCGCGGAAAAGTTGATGGCTCACTCGCTCAATCTCCGGATGGAGGCGATATTGAATTTCCTTAATGCTCATATTGTTATCCTGGTGCATTCCATAACTAATTCGGAGGAAATATACCCGAGTCGAAAGGTAGCGACAGTGACGCTGATCACTGGTGCTAAGGACAGCGGTATGGCCAAGCAGAATCAGGCCTGTCGAGCGTCGTGATGAAAGCCTCTCAATATCCGGCCAAGGAACTGGCATGGCAATGTACGGAATTGACCGACAACCCTTTGTGACAGGAACCCCCAGTGCTCTTCGGTGGCGCGAAGAATCACAGAGATCCCTGAGGGCAACTTCAAATGAAAAAACCCGGGGGCAGGAGTCGTTCAGGGAGCCTCGCCGCCCTTTAATTTGTCAAGACAAAGATCGTGAATGGAGATCAGAAAAAGCATTTGGCAAGTTGAAGTGCCCCTTTCTTCCAAGGCAAGCGATGCGAGATTCCGGTCTTTCCCCGATATTCGTCATGGTGGAGTACGTACCAATCGTAGTTGCGAATCAGGGCATCCTGATTCGAATAGCGCGGCGTGAAACCCTAGAGTTTTTTCCAGCCGCTCGATGGAAACAAAGCTCTCCTGAGCCGCGGTGTCGTAGATCCACTTATAGATCGGAGAGAGATGGAACTGCTCCAGAAGTTTCAACGTCCAAATCGCGGGCAGAACCGGCAAACTGATAACATGCTTTCCATGACCAGCACGGTCGAGCACCGCCTGGAGGTTTTCACGCATCGTTCCGAACTTCTTAGCACCGATGTTGAAGGTATCGTTCACTCGAGCTGGGTCGAGGGTCGCGCAAAGGTGGATTGCTTCGCACAAGTCTTCAACATCCAGGAGCTGATACAGATTATCTCCAGATCCAAGCACTGGAAAATTCCGGCCTTCATAAGCCCAGTCGTAGAGCAACTCGAACACACCCAATCTCTCGGGTCCCACGAAACTCTTTAGGCCGCAACACGGGAACACAGTGTCCTTTGGCGCGGAAACACAGGCAGTGTTTTTCGGCGATGATCTTCGCCTCGCCATACGGCCCGACTCCTTGCAGTCGATCCTCCTCGAACAGTGGATGGTGATCGGGAATCCCGTAGACTGAAGTGGATGAGGTGAAGATTACGCGCGCTACACCATGGCATGAATGCTGCTTCCAGAACAATGCGCGTACCGTCCACTTCAGTTGAAAAGATGTCTTCCTTTCGGCTCAAAGGAAGAGCCGCAGCTGCGTGAACGACGATGTCCACATTCGCCATGGCACGCTCGACGGTGTCCCGGTCGGCGAACGTCACCAACAATCGCCTCGACGGCGCTGCGCTCTGGGTAATCAAATGGAGCAATATCCAGCGTTCGCACCCGCCGCCCTCGCGCCAAGAGGTGACGACACAGATTGATACCGAGAAATCCCGAACCCCCTGTGATCAGAAAAACAGTGCTGCCATTTCAGCTGCGCTCCGACCCAGCCACGGGCCAACCGGCGGCAGGGGACAGGATAGTGAAGTCGCTTACCTTTTCTTCAGTTATCGAAAATATTCGATAGAGACTTTTTACTTCCCGACGAGCTATCCACGCATTTTTGCAGTTCCACAAGTTCTTTTACCTGAGCGTCTGGACCCACAACAGTGATGCAAGTCACAGTGGGCAAGGCGTGGCGACAGTGACGTAACCAATTGTTAAGTCGCGTGGAACCGGTTCCCTGAAAAAATTGGGGCCTAGCGCGATGGTCGCGATTTCGATAATTGGTTGCGATAAAGCATTGTTCCCGATACGTTTGCCGTAGTAGACTGAACGAGTTTTACCGCTACATTTCCACTGATTCCACTCGTCTGCGGGAGCTCAACGCTGAGAGACGCCAGCATACGATGTAGGGTTGTCGTTCTCCTCATTTCTTTGGTCCTTCTTCCGCCTAGTGCAACTTCCAGTGGGCGCATCGACACAACAAAATTCGAGGAATTAACTCGCAGAATTCCAGCGAGAGATGGGCAAGATTTCACTGGGTCGCAGTTTGCGCAGTATGTGTCGAAAATGGACCGCAATGAACGGGAAAATGCCATAGAGAGTGAGACTACTGAAGGGAAATCTTCCCGAGTTTCTTAGGAAACTGGTCCCAGTTGAGCTCCGCAGTGAATTGTCGAGCGGAAGGAGCCTCACGGCAACAATCTTTGTAATGCCTGACTATCTCGCCATCGGTTCAGACGATGATTTCCTGCGAATCCCTATGAATCTTCATACGGCGATCGCAATCGCGGACCGCTTTGGATTTATCTTGCCGACCAAGAAAATGGTAGACGCCATATATCTTCAATCCCGCTTTCACTTCATCCCGCAGCCCCTGCCGGCGGGACCTCAGATGAGATCCACGGAATATTATTGGACGCATAATCAGATGATTCAAGAACAGGCTCAGGCGCTCGGCGTGCGATTAGGTGACCTTGTCTCTGGAGACAAGAAGGATATCGTGATTACGAACCTATTGGCCAAGAATGCTGGGAAAATTGCAATTTACGGTTGGCATCGGGGACCGGGAGATCCGATTCAGCCTTTGAGCACATACCACGGTGCTAACTACGCCGATTACAGTCATGGAGTCCGCCTTGTAGGTGCTATGGCACTGATCAACGGCGAACTTCGATCGGTCTACGACATCTTGCAGGACTCATCTACAGCCAGGGTTCTCAGCGATGAAGGTCCCATCCGCAACCTTTGGGAATTCCTCTCCGCGTACCAAAGCCTACCAACGATCGTAGCAAATCCGAGCAACTGAGGAAGACAACAGGGCAAGAGAGCGAGGTTCGATTCCGCAGGCCTATATGGTTCTCTCAGTCTAGAATTAACGATCAGTTCAGGCTCTTGCAGCACCGAAAACTCAGATGATAGTTTGCATGACTCCGTTCATCCATTACGCGGGTTCCATGCCAGAAGGGCGCGCGCCAGCGGCACCAGTCCTCATGTGCTCTGATAAGTGTCAAAAATGAACCAGCTACCCTTCATCTCCGTATAACCTAATTCAGTGCTGCCAAGGCTCGACATTTGACTTTCATTGAGCGGCAGATTCATGTGCTCCGCCGCATTGCCATTGAGATCGTAAACGTCGAGCGAACTGCGGCATGCAGGAAATGAGCCGGTCGGATAGGTGTTGGACCCGCATCCTGTCCAGCTTCCTCCGTTGCAGCCAGGGATCTTCTTGCTTCCAGTTGCACATATCCCTTTTTGATAGGTCGGCCCATAGCTCCACGATTTCGTGGCGCTGTAAACTTGGTTGTGAGCAATGCGCATTCGACGAATGCCCTCTTCAGGGCTCACCCCCTTAGCGAGGTCGAAGCGATAATCGGGCGGCTCAAGGGCTCCCGCACATGCTCCCTCCCATTCATGAGCGTCGCATAATCGCTTACCCTCGGCCCAGCAGATTTCTGCGGCTTCACGGGCCTTTACCCAAACCACTGGATATGTAAAAGGGATGTCGGGAAATTCAAATTGATCGATGCAGGCTTTGGCGTCCTCCGGCTTCTCCTTCGAGGGATCGTAGAGGGGAGCCATATACTTGTCCTTGCAAATTTTCTCAAATCTGGGATTCTCGTAATTCACTCCCACTGCCATTCACTTTCGCCTGACTCTCCTCCGGCGTCATTGGGTGCTGGGTTATCGCCGGATTTCCTTGCCCGATATAGCCGGACTTGGCAAATATTTTTCTGATCGCATTGATTTGGTCGTCCGATAGTCCATGGACGCGCTGCAACTGCCGAAATAGAATTTCGTTTTGCTGTTGTAAGGAATCTGGTGAGCCAAAGAACTGCCCGAAACCCGCGAGGCCCAAGCAGAGCCAACAATCCCGCTGCAAACAGTACGATCTAATTTTCATCACTTGTCCTCCAATCATCATTGAGTGCGTCGCATTAAATAAAAGAAATCTCGATTGTCCGGATATCCAAGAAAGCGCGGAAGTGGTCCAGTTTCGATCAGACTTCTCTACTTGGCTCATTCCATCAAGAGGTGATCAACGAACAATTGCGATCCCGCTCGCCGATAGAGAGCGAGATAGGTGTGCTCCAGGGCGTTCATGTCCAGGAGCATCCCGTAACGGCACTGGTATGCCTGAAATACGCGGGCCATCGCAGAAGGCGTCGCATCAGAAAACACAGCGTAAATCAAGAAGCGCTTTCTGCCATTCCACTGTAGAGCAGCGCCAGAGCGTATCGTGCGTAGTTTCATATCTTCAGAACCGGACCAGTTCCCTGGTCCCCAACTGTTTACCAACCGACCTGGGACTGTTGACTGTGACCGTTCATCGAACTCAACAAGAGGGACCCCATTTTGCCGCGCATACTTGATCTTGGCTAAGATCTGATCATCCTGGGCTTCCCAAGTTTTCATCTGTATCGATCCGTCGTCGAGCACAAAGATCGTCGCCAAGCCCGGCTGAAGTTTGCTGAAGACCACGCCATTTTCCAGAAACCCGTAGTGGCTGCCGTAGTTCTTCGAAGCGAACTCTCCATACTTGAAGGCTCCATGGATCGCGCTTAAATCCCGCCCGTGAAAGTCGCCACTGTTCTCCGGCCATTTTCCGGACTGATTAGGCCCGTAGAAACAAGTGGCGAAATATTTCCGATGCCATCCGGACCCGGAAGCTTCGGATCTCTTGATTCCGGGTTGGATGTGATCGGACCAGTCCACCGCGGGATGCTCCGTACCAAGCGCATAGGCAAGGTCGAAGCTGATCAAGGTCAAAGGCGACTAGGTAGCAAAGCGCCGAAGCCTCGACACCATCGAGCGAGTTGACAGTTGCCTTATGGCTCTCCAGGATTGCTCGCGTCGATCAACTTCGGTTCGATGACGCTGACGTAGATGCCTGGATTCCCGCTTGCGGAATACCACGTACCTGGGCGCATGCCGGCACTCTCCGAACTTTCTAAAGCGAGCCCGAGGTCGCTCGGCGTCACGACGAGATTCGCGTATTTCGAATCGATGATGCGCAGGAAGCGGAAGAGCGCTCTTGCATTTCTTTAGTTACGGCACGCGCACCGCCCTGTTCTTCGGTATGCATTTCCCCAGTTTCGCGGTATCTATTCTCCAAGAGGTGATGAAACAGTATGATCACCTCCTCTCCGCCCCAGACTTGGTTGCGCAAGAACTCGGCTGCGGCCTCCAAACTGGTACGATGTCCCCTTGACCGGATTTCTGAGGTAAAGATGAGCTACCACATAACGGCGCGTAGATCAGTTGCGAGTTTCTCGCCTGATCCAAGACGTTCGTTGACCCGCCGCCAAAGAGATCGCACGGATATCGAGCCTTTTCCTTCCAAAATCTCGATTCCAAGTCGGATATTCCGAGTCTAGAATCAATCTTCGAGAACGCGGTTCGGGGTTCTCCAGATGATAGGAGAATTCGGAGCCGTCCTGCCAAGCGACATTGAGCAGGTACCAGGCATTGATTGTCGGGATTGAGATTGATAAGCGTAGCCGTCCCCTCTTCGCCCTTATCCGACCTGATGCGGATCGAACTCGTCTGCCGAAACTGCTGTAGCTCCACGATGGTCTTTGGCACCGCAGCTTCGTATTCTGCTGCTTGGTTCCTGGTTGGGATGGCCTCCTGGCCGATGAGGCTTGGCCTTTCGCCGCGAGCAGCATCCCAAGGCTCGCAATCGCCGCCAGGACAAAGAAAGGGCAGCGCAAGCTTGCAACCGGTTCGCCGCGATTTCTTACTTCTTGTAAAATGTAGAAAGGCTTCGTGGCATCAGATGAGAACCCGCAAAGTTGCCGAGCCGGTTCGGATGCTCAGGCGTGCTGCTTTGTCTCCTCATCCGCATATCCAGTCTCTCGGCAGTTACATGGCTAACAACACCGTAGCCAACATCAGCAAGATCAGAATACGGCTCGTCCGGTCGCGCATCGCGAATACAACCGGATCGTCATGCATTTTCCCGCGATGCGCCACCAGCCAAATATGGCCAATCCAATACAGCAGCAACGGACACAGAACCCAAATGAATTCGTGTCTTCCGTAAAGCGCCTTGGCGGTACCACTGTTGATGTAGAGCGCGAGCACGAAAACCGCGATATAGCCGCTGGCTGTTCCCTTGGACGCCAGCAACTCTGCATCACTGATTTCATAGCTTCGTGCTCTGGCGCGATCCCCATCGACGCTCCGCATGACTACGAGTTCGTCGTAACGTTTCACCAGCGCCAGGCTGAGAAACAGGAACATGGAAAATGCCAGCAACCACTCTGATGGCCAGATCGCTACCGCCGCCGAACCTGCCATGATCCGCAACGTATAGAGGCCGGCAAGGACAATGACGTCCAGGAGGACCACCTTCTTTATATAGAGAGAGTACGTAAGGGTCAGCGCGAAATAGAGCAGCAAAATTCCGAACAAAGACCGCGAAACCAACACGCCCAGCACACAAGCCCACCACACCCAAAACAGGAATCATGGCGAGGGCGTAAGAAAGCGGCAATCGCCCCGCCGCAAATGGCCGCAGGCGCTTCTGTGGATGGCGGCGATCAGCCGACAAATCGAACAGATCGTTAAACAGATAACCGCTCGATGCACAAAAGCAGAAGGCCATGAAAGCAAGGAAAGCCTTTCCCAACAGCGCAGGTTCATTGAAACGATGGGCCGCAAAGAGAGGTACAAACACAAGGAGATTCTTCAGCCAGTGCGGAGGGCGCAAAGCATTCAAATATTCACCGGGGCCGGCGCGACGATCTTCGAATACGCCTTGAACCTGCGTCACTCTTCGCAACAGCTCGCACCAGATTGCTGGTTCGGGTTGAGCACAACCGCTTTCCTGGCCGAAGACCACACTGCCATGTCACGACTTCCGTTGCCGGCGTAGTCGAAGCCTCTCTCTCCGAATTCATTGCACGAGACGCTCTCGTTTGCGTTCCCCAGAGAGATTGGTACTCCCATCACTGGCCAGAACTGAATCGAAAAGCTTTAGATGATCTGCCACCTGCTGGGCAATGTCGCTCGTCGCTGCCTGTCGCCAGCACTAACGAGCGCCCTTGGGCTCGTTGCGTTCTGAGATACTCCACTAACTCAGATCGATAAGGGATGAGACCGGCATCGAACGAAATCCGGCGGGCGATCTCTTGTTTGAAAGCTGCTTTGCCCTTGAGCAGCCAGAAAGGTAAAGCAAATACATATAGCGGCTCATCCTTAAGCAGGGCCACAAGAGCACTCGACCAAAAGGTCTGTCCTTACCAAGGTCCCGTCAAGGTCAACCACCAAAGGTATAGATCGCTCGGAGGGCTCGGATGACCGAAATTGCCTGACTTTCCCTCGATGAGACTGGACTTCGCGACAATAGTTTCTCCCAACATCGCATTTTCCGGGGACCGAACTTCTATCCGCATCTCACGATATGTTTCTTCCGCTGAGTCAGCAGTGATCTTCATCACACCGTTGCGATCAAAAAACCAGTTTCGATGTGAGCCTATGAACGGACAAAAAGCACTCATTTTGGGCGTGGAAGCGACTCAGGCACGGTTTTGGCAAGAGACGTTAGCCGCTCGGCGCATGATGGTACAAGTGAAAGAGCGCTTCGGTGTCTGTCCCGAAGGCATCGGAGCCGATAAGGCCTACGGCAGTGGAGAGTTTCTGGCGTGGTTGCTGGAGCGAAAGATCCGGCCGTATATCCCGGTGATCGATCGACGCCACCAAACACATCGGCACTTCACTCGCGACCAATTCCAATTTGACTCTGGCGAAAATGCCTTTCGGTGTCCGCAGGGCCAAACACTGCGCTATCGCGGAATGGACCACCAAGGGCAAGGCTACATTTATCAAAGCACTGCGTCGCAGTGTCGAGACTGCCAGGTGAAGAAGCGTTGTACTAGCGGATCAGTTCGCAAGGTCTTCGTTCACTGGCATGAACCAGCGCGGCAGGAAGTCCGAGAGTTGGCGCAAACTCCAGCGTATGCCTTCTCGAAGCGTGAAAGGAACAAGATCGAGGCTCTGTTCTCTGAACTGAAGCTGCGTATGGGATTGCGTCGTCTTCGCTTGCGGCGGCTCTGGAATGTTTCCGAACAATTCTATTTAGCGGCCACGGCCCAAAATCTCAAGCGGCTAGTTCGGTTCCTCGCGCAGCAGGTTCCATGTTCTACCTAACTGGGGCAAGATCGAAAAGGGCAAGTCCTGGGCACGAACGAGAACGGCGAACTAAGGCCGCTCCCGGACTCTCGCTCCCCGCACATTTTCAACACAATCGAAAAGGTCGTCGTCACTTGACAGGTCCTCGCCACGCCGCTGCTGGCTTCGTCGTATAACTTGGCGCCAGCGAACCAGCTGCAGTGAAGCCATGTGGGCACCTCTCGGCGGCTTGAGGCCAGAGTAGTCCGGTTCCTTGGAACACCCGAGAACAATGGCGATGGTTTGCAGCTCGCCTAGAAAGAATATCGCAGCACAAACGTAATATTGTTCCCATTGAAATTCTCAGAAGGTAACGGAGCGAGTCCAATCGGATTGGCGATTCCGTAGTTCTGATATCCGTAGTAATTCCACGCTGTACGATAACTGATCCCCTTGTAGATATCGAACGTGAGGCTGGCATAGGGTGTGAAGTAATCAAAGTCGAGTGTGCCTGTTGGGCTGAGCGGATTCAGAAACGTGGTGCTGCCGCGAACGATGCTGCCCATGTAGCCGACGAGAGCCGTAACTCGCTTCTGGGGCTTCCACATGACATCCGCATAAGCATAATTGTCCCTGCTCTCATAGAACGATAGCGTGCCGAGCGGAGAGGAGGCACCTGCCACCGGACATGGCTGAGTGAATAGAGTTGAGCTATCAGGGAAGCAAATCTCGGTTTGTGTGTAAACATCCATGTAGCTGTAACCAAAGTCGACCGTGAAATCGCTGCGCGGCGAAAGAGCCGCCGCCAAACTATATGTCCTGCCATGCTCGATGTTGTTCACGGTATACACGTTGTCGCGGTTCTCTTGAATGTCCACGGTAGCGGTTAGGTTAGCCCAGGGCTTGGGCTCGTAAGTGGCACGGACTTTGTAACTTTGTAGTTGTCGTGGACTGATTCGCGTGAAGGAATTGTCGTTGTAGCCTGCCATGACGTCGGCATTGACTCGCAGTTTATCGGTCGGCCGCGCCGATAGTCCGAATTCCGCGGCATGTTCGTGAATCTAATAATAATTGAGCGCTGTATTGGTTACCTGCTTCTGGGCCGATTTCCGTGATCACGCCCGTAGCTGGATTACGCGAGCAGTCAGAGGGAAGCACACCGCCGGAAATAGCGCAGTCGGCGCGTGCCGCTAGAAAATCGTTCGCCCCCGTTCCTGTCGGGCCGCCTGGCAAGTAGATTTCGCCCGTGTCAAACGTTGCCGCAAAATCGTCGATCGTGCGCGCTTCGTAAAAGTAGCCGATGTACGCGCTCAGATGCGTTGTGAAATCGTATTTCATCTCGACCAGGTTGTTCCGAAGATCCTGCCCGAGGAATTGGCTGACGGCTTCGTTCAATACGTCAGGACCCGAGCTCGCACTGTGCTGTGGGCAACTCGCGCTCGTGAAAGGCGGCGGGCAAACTGCAGCGAAGTTGGCTGGAGTCGCCGGCGAAATTGGCAGCGTTAACCCCACCTGCCCGGGTGCAGGTTTCGTCGCGAACAGATTCGTTTCCGCAGTGGCCCACTGGGATGGGATACGCCAGTTGTGGTAGTAGAATTCGTCCCGCAGGCTCAGCTTATCGGTGATGTGATACTCACCGGCCCAGTTGGCGTCTGCCACTACGCGCTTGGCCTCCGCAGGCCCTGCTGTCGTGCTTACGCGCGTAACTGTCCGGCTAACCCATCCGTTGAAGAGCTCATTCAGATCCGTCATCACGTTGCTCGCGTTGCTGTAAGCGGCCGATCCGGACATCTCGAAATTCTTGAAGTAATCCGATTGAAAGCTGAACTTCTCGACGGGGAACTTCGCTCGCGGTGCGTCGATGAGGCTGTACGATAAGATCCCGTTGCAGTTCGCCGTCACCGTCGGCGGTACCGTGGCTGGATTGATCACGGGCCGAGCGCAGGGCGTTGTACCCTGAAAAACAGCGCCTAAATCCACTGGGGTGCCATTGGCAAGCTGAAACGGGAAATTCTGATCGGCCAAAGATGTATTCACGCGCGTATAGTTGAGAAGTTCGTCGAAGGAAAGCGTAGTTCGCGGCAATCCTCGATAATCCACGCCCACGCGGTACTCGTTTGTAATTCCGGCCATATCGGCGCCCACTGCCGCAGTGGTCGGTTCATAACCCGTGGATCCTATGGCATTCGTCGACACTCGGGAATAACCCAGCCGAAAGCGCAGCCGTGACTCCGGCAAAAGCAGTAGGTCGTAATCCTGCATGTGCCGAACGTATTGAGAGGCTTCAGGAGAACTCGTGATGGCTACCGGCGTAGGGAAACTCGTGGGGTTCAGCGGGTTGGCAAGCAAGTTGTAATTAAAGAGGTAGTCGTCGCGCCGGTAGGACGCGCGGAAGTCGTACCACTTGTTCTTATCAACATGCAGGCGCGAGACACTATTGGGATCGCCGCCATAGCCAAAATTATCGAAGCTCAGGTCGTCGAAGAGGAGTCCTTGATGATTGGTGGAATGTATATCGAGGTCGTAGTCAAACAGGCGCCAGCCAGTGCCGTAGTCCTGAAACATGTTGTAGTTGGTCAGATTGCCATTAATCATGCTGTCGCGATAGCCAAACTCAATGGTCTGTCCCGTGGTGTAATTACCGCTGGTCTTCCCCGGAGTTTCACTGGTTTGCTGCATTGGTCCCTGGTCGGGCAGCTCGGGATTTTGCACCTTCGCGCCTGCGGCGCAAATTAGGGCCACCAGCAAAACGAATAGCCTGACGTAGCCCGGGCGAAGGTATTCCGCGTCAGTGAAACGCATGACGCCGAAAGGCGGCTGCTTCTCTTCCGTGCACGCTGCGGAGTGAGTAAAGGCCATGGGTATCCTCATAACGATCATTTGAAGAGAAAGGAGCTGATGTTCGAGCCGTGGATCTGCGTGTGGCAAAGCGTGCAAGCTGGTATTGCGCGGCTTGATTATGGAAAGAAGGAGCGCCGGGCGCGTTTGCGAAAGAGGTAGTGTGGCACGACAGGCAGAGCAAATTCACATTGCTCATCTTGAGCAGGTGAACGTTGGGAGAGCCGTGCGGCATGTGGCATATGGTGCAGCCTTCGACCCGTACCGGCTCATGTTCGTATACGAATGGCCCGCGTTTATCGGTGTGGCAGTTATAGCAGACCTGGCCTTCCGTGACCGAAGTGCGCAATTGATGCGATCTTTCCGTGCCGTGCGGGTTATGGCAATCGGAGCACTTGATCAGGCCTTCGTTCACGCGGTGTCGAAAGGGCATGGAGAACTGCGGCTTTTGCTGCTGGTGGCACGAATAGCAAAGCGCCGGCTGGCTCTTCACCAGCAGAAATTGACGCGTCTCCGAATGGTGAGCCGAATGGCACGAGGTGCACGAGATGTCGTTCCTGGAGTGCAGCGAATTGATCGAGTGCCGCTGTTGAGTGCTACTCGCGTGGCAACCCTAGCACTGGGCATTGACTGCTTTTGGACTCGCTTTTGTGAAAAGGAACAGCTTGGAAGTATCCGCTGGGTTTGCGACGTGATCGGCGCCTGGTCCGTGACAGGCTTCACAGCCTTGTTTTGCCGGTCCTCCGCGCGTGTCATTTGAAGTTTCCCAGTGACGCGACTTCGCCCAGCTTTCGTATTCGGCTTCGTGGCAGGCCTTGCAGGCCTCTGAACCAGCATATCCGGGGGCCGTAGCGGCCTGCGTGGCGGCATTTTGTTGAGCTCGGACCGGAAACGTCAAGAAGCAGAACAGCGAATTTAAGATTGCCAGCACTGACAGTCTTTGAAAAGTCACTCGGCTCACCTTTAGGATTCGAATTTTCGTTTTGGCGTCCATATCCGTTCCGGGGCGCGCAGTTTGAGCATTGCGCGAAGATCCTACTTGCCGCCTTCAGCAGGCGGAACGGTAACGAAAACGAGAGACAGCAAGTAGACGAGCATCCCCAGGACGACTAAGGACGAGGCGAGGAACGCAAATAAGACAAATGACAGCGGATGGAACCACAAGAGGCTACCAATTTCGACCAGCAGTCCCGCGATGACCAGAACGCTCGATAACCTAAGGATCCGCCGCATTCCGACCTCACTCAGCTTCATTGCGCAGGCCTCCAAAATTTGGCATGGCTTAGTTCCGCTGTGTTGTGAACCGTATCGTGGCACCCGCTCGATATGCAGGAGAGCTGATTCGATTTGAGAGTGTCCATGATTGCAGAGTGGATCGCACTTTCTTCAAAATTGCGTGCGCTGCCGTGGCAGTGCAAACACTGCGTGTTGTTGTAGCCTCCGGGTATGCGGATGGGATTGGGCGGCGTACTCACGTACTGCATATAAATCCGCGTCACGCCGAGCAGCTTATCCCGCAACGGTCCGAAGATGGTGTAGTCCGCATGACAGGCATAACAGGCTTGGTCGACCGGCACTCGATGATTCTGGTAATGAGCCGCGGGTATGTACTTGGGATCATCGACATAGAGACTTCGTCCATAGGGATCCATGCTGTGACAGGAAATGCAGAATCGGGTTTGCTCCGAGCGCTGCATATGGGTAGACATTCCGCCCGCGATGCAAAGAGCCGGAAGGATGAAAAGCCCTAGGAAGGCCAGGATCTTCCCTGTTGCCCCGGCGGTAATCGAGGGGCGGGCGAGAAAGATGCCAGCCAAGACTACCGAGAGAACAATCAAGACGATGAGAATTCCAGTTTGACCGGTCACAAGGCCCCCGGAGTGCCGCACCTAATGTATTTGCCGCCGGCCGATAAGGAGCCGCCAGTTTCTACGCTTTCTTGGCAAGTTCGCGGATGTAAGCGACCAGATCCTTAATCTGCGATTCCTTCAGTTGTTTCTCATAGCCGGGCATCTTGTTCTTGCCCTTCGCCAGAATAGTGCTGAGCTCAGCATCGGTTTCCTTCTGTACCTCTGGTGAAGCAAAATCCCGGACGCCCAGTGTTTTGGCAGCCGGCGTATTCCCCTTGCCGTCGGCACCGTGGCAGGCGGCGCACTTTGACTTGTAAAGGACTGCCGAATCGTTCTGCGCGCGCAAGGCTGAGGTGGGGGCCAACAAAAGACAAAATAGAACGAGTACGATCCAATAATTCGCTTGGCACAATCGACGACCCATTTCAGCGCTCCTTGGAACGCCATCTTAACTCAGAGTCCCGATTGAATTGCAAGAGGAAGAAATAGCAATTAGCGGTTCAGTTTGAAACACACCCACTACTAAATTGCACGCAACGGTATTTTTCATTGCATTAGTTTTAGGAGCGCATTAGTATCCGCGGACGTAAGGCGATTCTGTGACGGCCGTCACAGACATGATGAGTGCTCGCCAAATAATGTCCGCCGAGCAGACCCTAGAATCGCCTGGCCTCAAGTCGCCGAGAGGTGCCCACATGGCTTCACTGCGTGGCTCACTGTCCGAAGCACTAAGATCGCGCGGAGTCTCCCGCCGGGAATTTGTAGAGTTCTGCGGCGCTATGGTAGCGACTCTGGCTTTGCCGGACCGATACTTGGGCGCGGTCGTGGATGCTCTGAGCGGCGCGACTCGCCCTGTGCTCGTATGGCTGGAATTTCAGGATTGTGCGGGCAATACAGAATCGATGCTGCGCTCGAGCGATCCGCCGGTCGCCGACATCGTTCTGAATCTGCTCTCCTGGGAATACCACGAAACGATCATGGCGGGCGCCGGCAAACAGGCTGAAGATGCACTGAAGCGGGTCGTCCAGCAGGAGGCGGGCAAGTACATCGCAGTCGTCGAGGGTGCGATCCCTACGGCGGATGGAGGCGTCTATTGCACTATTGGGGGCCGCACGGCGCTGGATATTGCGACCGAGGTCTGCACGCATTCCGCGGCTAACCTCGCAGTGGGCGCATGCGCTTGGGACGGAGGCCTCGTTCGATCAGATCCGAACCCGACAGGCGCAGTGGGGCTACAGGAAGCTGTCCCCGGGATTAAGGTGGTGAACCTGGGAGGCTGTCCTCACAATCCCGCGAACACCGCAGCCGTCTTGGTTCACTACCTGACCTTCCACGAAATGCCAGCTCTCGATCAATACAACCGGCCACTCTTCGCCTACGGTCATACCATCCACGACCAATGCGAGCGGCGAGCGCACTATGACGGTGGGCGGTTCGTCGAGGAGTGGGGCGACGAGGGAAGCCGTAAGGGTTGGTGCCTCTATAAGATGGGCTGCAAAGGCCCGGATGCAACCTACAACTGCCCGACGGTGCGATGGAATAGCGGGACGAGTTGGCCGGTGAAATCCGGGCACGGCTGCATCGCCTGCGCTTCTCACCGTTTTTGGGACACGATGTCGCCCTTCTATAAGCCTCTTCCGAGTGTTCCGGGATTTGGCGTTGATGTGACTGCTGAAGAAATCGGCTGGGGCCTGGTCGGCGGCGTGGCCGCGCTCACAGCGGCGCACGCGGTAGGCAGCGCGATTCGCATTAAGAAGGATGGGGATAAGGACTCCGAGAAGAAGGAAACACCCGCAGCATCTCCGCAGGCCTAGGAGGCTCTGATGGCTCGCATCGTGGTGGATCCGGTCACCCGCATCGAAGGTCATCTCCGCATCGAAGCCCAGGTGGACGGCGGAAAGGTGTCGGACGCCTGGAGTTCGGGCACGATGTTTCGGGGGATCGAATTGATTGTACGCAATCGCGATCCGCGCGAAGTGTGGCTCTGGACCCAGCGGATTTGCGCGGTGTGCACCATGGTCCATGCGTTGGCTTCGGTGCGAGCAGTCGAGAACGCTCTGGGAATCGAAGTCCCGAACAATGCCCGCCTGGTGCGCAACATCATTTCATCGAGCCAGTACATACAGGACCATGTGGTGCACTTCTATCATCTGCACGCACTCGACTGGGTGGATATCACTGGAGCGCTAAAAGCGGATCCGGCAAAGACCTCCCAACTTGCCCAGTCGATCTCCGAGTGGCCGAAATCGAGCACGACGTATTTCAAAGGCGTGCAGGACCGGGTGAAGGCGCTCGTCGATAGCCACCAACTGAGCCTGTTTACCAGCGGCTATTGGGGACATCCCGCCTACCATTTGCCTCCCGAGGCGAACCTGATGGCGGTGGCCCACTATCTCGAAGCACTGGAATTTCAGCGGGATTTCATTCGCATTCACGCCGTGCTCGGTGGCAAAAATCCCCACTTGCAGACTTTTTTGGTGGGCGGCATGACCACTTCGCTCGATCCGAACGAACCGCAGGCGCCACTCAATCCAGAGCGGTTCGATTTCTTGACTCAGGTGGCGCAGACGGCCAAGACATTTGTGGATCAGGTGCTAATTCCCGACGTTCTGGCAGTGGCGGGATTCTACAAAGACTGGTTCGGCCTGGGCGAAGGACCGGGGAATTACTTGAGCTATGGCGCATTTCCGCAGGGCGGCATCAACGATACGGCGCGCTATTTCATGCCGCGAGGGATCATCCTCAATAACGACTTGTCCAAGGTCTATCCGGTGGATCCGGGCAAGGTCGCCGAATACGTCACCCATTCCTGGTACGAATACGCGGAAGGGGATCAAGTGGCGAAGGCCCCGGCGGAAGGTGAAACGAACCCGAAATATTCCGGGCCGAAGCCGCCCTACGAATTTCTCGATGTGGACAAGAAGTATTCCTGGCTAAAGGCTCCTCGGTACCAGGATCAAGTCATGGAAGTCGGCCCGCTCTCACGGATGCTGGTGGCGTACGCATCGGGCCAGCCGGAAGTGAAAATGATGGTCGACGGCGTATTGGCGAAGTTCAAGGCTCCGCCCACGGCGCTCTTCTCGACTTTGGGCCGCATCGCTGCTCGCGCGCTGGAAACGCAGTTGCTTTCCAATCACATCGTGGCGTGGATTGAGGAACTTCGGGGCAACATGAACCGCGGAGACCTCAGCATACACAATGGACAGAAGTGGGATCCCAGCACGTGGCCGCGTTCGGCAAGAGGCTATGGCTTATTCGAAGCTCCGCGCGGCTCGCTCGGCCATTGGGTCGAAATCGAGAATAACGTAGTGAAGAATTACCAATGTGTGGTGCCCACTACCTGGAACGCCGGTCCGCGCGATGCTAAGGGCCAGCGCGGTCCCTATGAAACGGCCCTGCTCAAGACCCCGCTTGCGGACCCGGAGCGTCCGCTAGAAATCTTGCGTACCGTGCATTCGTTTGATCCGTGCCTGGCGTGTTCGGTTCATGTGGCAGACGCGAGCGGGCGAACCTACGCTCGCCGGCAGATTTGAACGCGAGGAGGCTATGAGCGCAACAGTTCCTTCGGCCTTCGACGCCGCCCACCCCCTCGTTCATGAAGAGCAGCTTGTTCGCGTCTACGTCTGGGAGATGCCGGTGCGCATCGCCCATTGGCTGATCTTCTTATCAATCCTGGTCCTTGGTTTTACCGGCTACTATATCTATAACCCATTCATCATTTCCCGCGGAAACAGCGTATTCCTAATGGCGACGATGCGGTTCGTCCACGAAGTCACCGCGTTCGTTTTCATTGGCGCCGTCCTGCTTCGCTTCTATTGGTTCTTCAAGGGGAACCGTTGGGCCCATTGGCGCAGCTTTTTGCCCCTGGAAGCCTGGTGGCGGCGAGGGATCTGGAAGCAGCTCAAGTATTACCTTTTCCTGAGGAGGGACCCCGAGAGCGAGGTGGGCCATAATCCACTGGCCGCCGCGAGCTATGGTGTCGTTTATCTCCTGATGGTCTTTGAGATTCTGACAGGGCTCGCACTCTACGACTACGTGAATGGGGTTGGTCACGGGGTTCTGGGGTTCTTCGTGGGCTGGCTGCCTGTACTCATTGGCATCGGTGCTGTGCGGGAGATTCATTTTCTGATCATGTTCGCCTTTCTCGCCTTTCTCATTCACCACGTTTACAGCGCCGTGCTGATCGGAATCGAGGAGCGGAGTGGCTTGATGGGCGGAATTTTCTCGGGCTACAAGTTCTTCCCATCAGCATTCGTCGCCTCGGACCCAACGCGCCGCCTGCACGAAGCAAAGATTCCCGCGAGATCCGCGGGACGGTCACATAAGCTAAGAACAGGAGCACGGGACAGAGGAGAACCGACGGCAGAATGAGCGGAACAGATTACATGGCAGAAGGGAACTTTAGCCCGGCATCACGAATCGTCGTCGTAGGGATCGGAAACCTGATCCGCACTGACGACGGTCTCGGCGTACATGCGCTCGAGCGGTTGCGGCGAGACCCGCGCGTGCCTGCCGGTGTGACATTCATTGACGGCGGCACTTTCGGGCTTGAACTGCTCGCATACATCTCCGATTCCACCCATTTGCTGCTGCTCGACGCGATCGGTGTCGGCGAGCAGCCGGGAACCCTTATCCGTATGGCCAATGAAGAGTTGCGCGGTCTGCCATGTGCCGCAAGTGTCCACCAGGTTGGCTTAGCCGATCTGCTGGCGACGCTTCCGTTAGTTTCAACGACGGAGCGAGAGACGGTCTTGCTCGGCGTGGTGCCTGCCAACACGGGTTGGGGTACGTCACTAACGCCGGAAGTGGAGGCCTCGCTCGCGAGCCTGGTGGATGACGCCGTAAGACAGTTACAAGGATGGAAAAACTCGCACGCTGCCGATCTGGAGGCAGAGCGATCCGTCCCCGCCGAAAGTGTTTGTGGGCATGCGCTAGCTCGTCAGCATGGAGGCGCCCGGTAACCATGTGCCTCGCCATTCCCGGCAAAATACTCAGCAGCGAAATCAGCAACGGAGTGCGAACCGGCCGAGTGCAGTTTGGTGGCGTTACCCGGGAGGCTTGCCTTGACTTTGTGCCCGAGGCATCGGTTGGGGACTACGTACTTGTGCATGTCGGGTTCGCACTTAGTTGCGTAGACCGTGAGGAAGCCGAGCGGACCTACGAGGTGCTGGAATCGCTCGGGCTGCTCCAGGACGAACTGCAAACAGATCAGTGTGACCCGTGAGCGACGCAACCAGCATCAATGGGCACGCTGCTCGGAATCCGCTCGCTTCGAACGAAGAAAATGGGAATTCGAGTGACGGCTGTTATACATGCACGGCCATCCCTGGGCAGATCATCACCACTTCGTTTGACGACCCCGCTTCGGCTCTGGCCGATGTGGCGGGCGTGCGGCGCAATGTTGATTTGACGCTCATTCAGGATGAGCCGCTCGCTCCTGGCGACTGGATTTTAGTTCACGTCGGATTTGCGATCAGCAGGGTCAGTGAGGACGAGGCGTTGGCCCAACTGCGCGTGCTGGAAATGCTCGGGCCAGCAGGGGCGGTCTCGGAAAACTGTGATCTTGGGTCGGCCGATGAAGGCGGCGCGCCCGGCCAATCGACCAGAGCCGAGCAAAGGAAAGCATGAAGTACGTCGACGAATTTCGGAACCCTCAACTGATTGCCAAGACCGTCGAGGAGATTCGCCGCCTGAACGACCCCGGGCGGCGCTACCGACTGATGGAAGTTTGCGGCGGCCACACCCACGCCATCTATCGGTTCGGCCTAAAGGACCTGCTCCCTGCCAACATCGAGCTCATTCACGGGCCGGGCTGTCCGGTCTGCGTGCTGCCCATGGGACGTATCGACGACGGTTTGGCCATCGCTTCGCAGCCCGACGTCATCTTCGCCGCTTTCGGGGACATGATGCGGGTTCCCGGAACGCAGGGAAGCCCGCTCGAGTGCAAGGCACGGGGAATGGACGTGCGCATTGTCTATTCACCATCCGATGCGCTCAAGCTCGCCAAATCGAATCCCGGCAAGCACGTCATGTTTTTCGCCATCGGTTTTGAAACGACGGCCCCTTCGACCGCGTTGACTTTGCTCCGCGCGAAGGCAGAGAACCTCTGCAATTTTTCCGTTTTTTGCAATCACGTCACGATCATTCCCGCGATCCGCGCCATTCTCGATTCACCGGATATGCGCATCGACGGCTTTATCGGCCCGGGACACGTCTCCACTGTGATTGGCTGCCGGCCCTACGAGTGGATTGCATGCAAGGAACGCAAACCGATCGTGGTCTCCGGCTTTGAACCACTCGACCTCTTGCAGTCGATTGCGATGATTCTTTCCCAGCTTCGGAAAGGGGAAGCAACGGTGGAGAATCAATACAAACGTGTCGTGAGCTGGGAAGGCAATCGCTCCGCGCTCAAAGTCTTGGCCGATGTTTTTCAGTTGCGTCCCTACTTCGAATGGCGCGGCTTGGGTTTCATCTCCCAGTCGGCACTGCGTATCCGCGAATCCTTTGCGGAATGGGACGCCGAACAGCGCTTCCAGATTCCCGGAATCCGCGTCACTGACCCTAAAGCCGCGCAGTGTGGCGAGGTGCTGAAGGGTGTTCTGAAGCCGGCGCAATGCAAGCTATTTGGCAGGGAATGCACGCCGGAGAATCCAGTAGGGTCACTCATGGTGTCATCAGAAGGATCATGCGCCGCTTATTACCAGTACGAACGTCGGAAGAACACGCTAGTGACCAGCCTCAGCGCGTCGAACTGAGCAACGGGCTCAGCCAGACTTCGGCTGAGCGCGCTACACCCGGGATTCGGTTTCGCGATACCCAAATCGAAATGGCGCACGGCGCGGGCGGAAGTGCGAGCCGCCGCCTCATTGAAGGCCTCTTTGCGCCGCTCCTTTTCGGCCCATGCTCGGAACCGTTGGCGGATGCCGCCCGCGTGACGATCAACGGGGTGCGCTTGGCGATCACCACGGACAGTTTTGTTGTTAAGCCTCTGAGGTTTCCCGGTGGATCCATCGGAGAGCTAGCGGTGAATGGAACCGTAAATGATCTAGCAGTCTCGGGCGCGAGAGCCGAGGCACTAGTAGCGACCTTTGTGCTCGAAGCGGGATTGCCCACCAGAGTCTTGCAAGGGGAAATCGAGGCTATGGCCCATGCCGCCCGAAAAGCAGGGGTCTCGATTGCGGGTGGCGATACCAAAGTCGTCGAGCACGGCAAAGCCGACAGCATGTACATAACGACAACAGGCCTAGGCAGTTTCCTTCCGGGAATCGATATCAATCCGAAATGGGTTCGCCCCGGAGACAAAATCCTGCTCTCCGGCTGGATGGGCGACCACGGCATCACCATCTTGCTGGCTCGTGGCGACCTCGAGTTCGACAGCGATCTCCGCTCCGACACGCGTTCAGTGTTCCCGTTGGTCGATGCCCTTGTGCGGGCGGTGGCTTCAGGCACCCGCTGGATGCGTGATCCCACGCGCGGGGGCGTCGCTACGGCTTTAAACGAACTGGCGAGGGATTGCGGGCTGGGCATCGTGCTCTCAGAGGAATTAATCCCAGTGCGCGATTCCGTGCGCGGGGCCTGCGAATTGCTCGGCTTGGATCCATTGCACATCGCCAATGAAGGCCAATTGATCGCTGTGATCGCTCCGGAATTCGCCGATGCCGCACTGCACGCGCTTCAAAGTACTCCAGGCGGTGAGCAGGCGCGCATCATCGGCGAAGTGAGCGAGCAACCGGCAGGATCGGTTCTTGTAAAGACTTTGTACGGCGGTAGCCGGATTGTCGACATGCTGGTGGGCGATCCTTTGCCCCGAATCTGCTGAGTAGCCAAATCGGGAACAGTACGTCATGGCTATAACATGCAACTTGGCGGCTCGCGTGGAGCGGCACCTACTGGCGCGGAACGAGATCATGGAATCCTTCTTTTCGCGGGAGGCGTCTCGTCTGGCGTTGGCATGCCGTGAAATGTCGGATCGTTTCCTACGCGGCGGACGCTTGCTGGCTTTTGGCCATGGCCCGTACGCGACAGACGCTCAGCACGTCTCCGTGGAATTCGTTCATCCGGTCATTGTTGGTAAGCGCGCACTGCCGGCGCTGGACCTTTCCATCCTCTTTAAACCATGGTTAGAGTCCATTATTTCCCCGGACGACATCGTCATGGGCTTTGGCCCTCCCGAAGGCGATCCCGAAGTGACGGCAGCGCTCAATGCCGGGCAGGCCCATGGCGCGATGACCTTTGCGCTGCCGGGACGTCAGGGCTCCTACGCTATCGATCCTGCAACCTCAGACGCGTTCATTCACCAGGAATTGATCGAGGTTCTCTATCACACGCTTTGGGAGACGGTGCATGTCTTTTTCGAGCACCGCGAACTGGGTCAAGAAGCAGGTGAGGCTGGATTTCTCTACCCTTTTCTTGGCCAGCAAAAGCAGCAAACAGGAGACCTCATTGGCGAGGTTGCCAATTCCATCCGGCTTAAGGTCGAAGACGATGCCGTATTGCGCGCCCAAGTGGCTCGCGAAGAAGCTGAACAAGTCAGCAACGCAGCGTCAGCCATGTTCGACCAACTGCGACACGGCGGCAAATTGATCATCTTCGGCAACGGTGGTTCGGCCACCGATGCAAACGATTGGGCTATCGATTGTGTGTTTCCGCCGGCCGGCTGGTGCCCCCTTCCCGCGGTTTCGCTCTCACTTGAGCCAGCCAATATCAGCGCTATAGCGAACGACGTCGGCACTGAGCTCATCTTCCTGAGGCAATTCATCGCCCAAGCCCGGCCCTGCGACGTGGCGGTCGGCATATCCACCAGCGGCGGATCGCGCAACGTCATCCTGGCGCTCGAAGAAGCGCGCAAGCGAAACATGCTGACCGTTGCGCTGCTCGGCTATGACGGAGGAGAAATCCAGCGGCGTGGCCTGGCAGATTTCCCGCTGGTCGTCCGATCCGATTACATTCCGCGCATCCAGGAGGTTCAGGCTTCCATCTACCATGTCATCCGCGAAACGATGGAGGTGCTGGCCCGTGGCGAAGCTTGAGCTCTATGGAATGCCAGGATGTCCCCACACCCAGGAAATGCGGGAATGGCTGGAATGGAGGCGTAGAGAGTTTGTCGAGTATGACGTGGAAGCTGATCACACGGCGCGCGAGCGGATGTCTGCCGTTACCGGCGGCCAGCTTATGGTTCCTGTGCTAGTCGAGGACGGAAAAGTAGTTCAGATCGGGTGGCAAGGCCGCGGCTGCGTGATCGGCCGGGACTGACACCAAATGCCCCTCGCCTGCTCCATTAAGGTTCGCGGCGTCGTGCAGGGAGTTGGGTTTCGCCCGTTCGTGTTTCGTCTCGCTCATGCCAATACACTTGCCGGCTGGGTACTGAATGGCGGCGAAGGCGTGGAAATTTTTCTCGAAGGGTCCGCTCAAAGTCTGGAAGCTTTCGTTCATGCTCTCAAGGTCGAGCCTCCTCCAGCCGCCCGAATCCTCGAGATCGAGATTCAGCCGTCGAATCCTGTGGGCCTGGGTGATTTCACGATTCGCGAAAGCCAGGACCAGGAGCGGCCGTCGATTCCCATGTCGGCGGATTTGCCGGTTTGTGGCGATTGCTTGAAGGAGCTGTTCGATCCGGCCGATGAGCGCTATCGTTATCCGTACATCAACTGCACGAATTGCGGCCCGCGGTATACCGTGATTCGCGGCCTTCCCTACGATCGCGCTAACACCACGATGGACGCCTGGCCGCTCGATGAATTCTGCTCGACACAATACGAGAACCCTGCTGATCGGCGCTTTCACGCGCAGGCCATAGCGTGTCCTGCTTGCGGGCCGAATTTCCATTTGCAAACACCCGACGAAACGGTCCACGGAAATGAGACCAGCATTCGCACCGCGGCACAGCTGCTGCGGGAGGGCAAGATACTGGCGGTGAAAGGATTGGGAGGCTATCACCTGGCCTGCGATGCCTGGAATATAGACGCGGTCGCGGCCTTGCGAAATCGCAAATATCGCAAAGAGAAGCCGTTTGCTCTGATGGCCAAAAATCTCGAGATCGCGCGTGGCTTGGTAAGTCTTCTCGCCTGAAGCAGAAACCTTGCTCACCTCCACAGCGCGGCCGATTGTGCTTGCTCCCGCGCGCGTGACCCTGCTGGAAGTTGCGCCTGGAAACCAGGATCTGGGCGTGATGCTGCCCTACACGCCATTGCATTATTTGCTTTTCGACGCCGGTGCTCCTGATGTGCTGGTGATGACGAGCGCCAATCGCTCGAGCGAACCGATCGCTTACCATGATGACGACGCGCTCGCTCAACTCACTGGCATCGCCAACGCTTTCCTGATTGGAGAACGGCCGATTGCACGCCGTGTAGACGATTCCGTCGCGCGTGCCGGCGCCTTCGGCCCTGTTATCCTGCGCCGCTCACGAGGATATGCTCCTGGCGCCGTAGCAGTTTTGCCCACGCAGCGCCCTATTCTGGCCTTGGGCGCCGACCTCAAGAATACGATCACACTGGTCGTCAGCGGCCAGGCCTTTGTCAGCCAGCATATCGGCGATCTCGAACATTACGAGGCGTTCTGCGCCTTCCGGCAAACCGTCGAGGATTTCGTCTCCATGTACGAGGTGCCCCGGCACGATTTGCTCATCGTTCATGATTCCCATCCACAATACCGTTCGACTGGCCACGCTATGGCATTGTCATCGGCGAAGAGGCGCGGCATCCAGCATCATCGCGCCCACATCGCATCGGTGCTCGCCGAACGGCACGCGTGGGAGAAGCGTGTCATCGGTGTCAGCTTCGATGGGACCGGCTATGGAGATGATGAGACGATCTGGGGCGGCGAAATATTTCTCGGCAGCATTTGCGAAGGTTTCGAGCGCGTGGCTCATCTGCGCCCCGCAAAACTCGCAGGCGGCGATGCTGCCGCGCGCCATCCGGTTCAAGCTGCCGCCGGGTTCCTCGCCCAAATCGGTGATTTGCCGGATGTCACTGCGGTCCCCTTCTCGTTTCCCGACCGTTATCGGAAGACTGCAGAATTGCTGCGCAAGGACGTGCGGACGATAGTGACGACCTCTGTGGGTCGCCTTTTTGATACTGCTGCGGCTCTGCTCGGCTTTACCCGCGAAGTTACCTTCGAAGGACAGGCAGCGATGTGGTTGGAACAAGTGGCTCGTAATGGGCCGTTCATCGAGGCTTATCCCTTTCCATTTGCCGATGGTGAACTCGATTTTCGTCCGTTGCTGCAAAGCCTCATACGGGATCGCCTCCTTGGACGCGAGCTCGCACAGATTGCCCGCGCGTTTCAGCGGGGAGTCGCTCAAGGCCTCGCGGATGCTGCATCTCAGCTTTGCAGCACATATCGAGTCGATACGGTCGCTCTCTCCGGTGGGGTTTTTCAGAATGAGCTTTTGCTACAGGATCTTAAGTTCCTGTTGGAAACTGTACCTTTGATCGTTTGGACGAATCATGTAGTGCCGCCCAATGACGGAGGAATCAGTTTGGGCCAGGCTGCATTGGCTTGCTTTGGCTGAGGCTCACAAATGCACGAGATGAGCATTGCGAATTCCGTTCTGGACGCGGTCCGCGCCGAAGCTCGGCGTTTCCCGAATGGCCATATCTACAAAGTGGGCCTGCGGATCGGCGCGCTGGCAGGCGTAGACCCCGATGCCCTGAGCTTCTGCTTTGAGGCGCTGGTTTCCGAGACAGAACTGGATCCCCTTGCTTTGGAGATCGAATATCGTCCACGAACACATCGATGCCGTGGTTGTGGCGGTTCTTTCGCCGCAGAAGCCGAGGGCTCAGCATGTCCAGATTGCGGCGGAGCAGATTCCGAGTTTATTGGCGGTGACGAACTGGAACTTGCCTACTTGGAGGTGGAAGATGGAGCGTGTGCCATTGGAACGCAAAGTCCTGAATGAAAATGCGCGCATTGCTGCCGAATTGCGCGCTCGCTTTGCGTCGCACAATATCCTTTGTCTTAATCTGATCAGTTCTCCGGGCTCGGGCAAGACCAGCTTGCTGGAGCGCACACTTGAGAGCTTTGCGCCCGGCGAACGTGTCGCTGTGTTGACCGGTGATATCCAGACGGAGAACGATGCCATTCGCCTAGCGCGGTTCGGCTTCCCCGTAAAGCAAATTACAACCGGTGGAACTTGCCATCTGGATGCCCGAATGATTGAGCGGGCAATATCCGATTGGTGTCTTGAGGACATCGACCTTCTTCTGATCGAAAATGTCGGTAATCTCGTCTGCCCTTCCAGCTACGATTTGGGGGAGGCCGCGAAGATCGTCGTCCTCAGCGTCACCGAAGGCGAAGACAAGCCGTTAAAATATCCCTCCATCTTTTTCAAATCCGAGCTGCTGATATTGAATAAGACGGATCTTTTGCCGCACGTGCCCTTCGATATTGCAGTCGCGGAGGAAAATGCCCGCCGCGTTCACAACGATATAGAGATCGTCCGTGTTTCCTGCTTGTCACGCGAAGGACTGGAGGCATGGCTCCTGTGGCTTGATAGCAAGCGCAAGGCCATGCGTGCCGCAGCGGTGTCTGCCTCCTGAAGGGGCATAGGATCCGCGATGGAATTCACATGATCGACTTTTTCGCCATTCTAGCTCTCGGATTCTTTCTGGGGGCACGGCACGCCACGGATCCAGACCATGTCGTGGCGGTCACAACCATCGTCGCTCGCGAGCGGAATCTTTCCCGATCCGCGATCATTGGAATCCTCTGGGGCATTGGCCACACGCTCACGATTTTGTTGGTGGGCGGAATGATTATTCTCTTCGGATTGGTGATTCCCCCACGGCTTGGCCTCACTATGGAATTATCGGTAGCCCTGATGCTGGTCGTTCTCGGCATTTTCAACTTGAATTCGTTTTGGCAATCTCTGGACGAGATCAGGCAAGATCGAACCGAAGGCACAGCGGCCCTTCCCCTCGCCCATTCGCACTTCCACACCCACGGCAGCGATGCGCCACTGCCGACTGCATGCTCATGACCCATCGTGGCAAACGCAGAACGAAAAGGATCCCGCCGGAAGTCGGTTCGACCAAATCTTCGGCCAGTTGGGCCTGCGCAGTACCCTGCGCCCCGTCGTAGTTGGAATTGTGCACGGCCTGGCGGGATCTGCCGCAATTGCCCTGTTAATTCTCGCCACGATCAGAAATCCGATGTGGGCTATGGCGTATCTCATCGTGTTCGGCCTAGGAACCGTAGCCGGTATGGCGGTAATCACAACAGCGATTGCGGTCCCCTCCGTATATGGAGCGCGGCGATTTGCAAGGGTCAACCGATATTTCGTTATCGCCTCCGGCGTACTCAGTTTTGGTTTTGGCCTGTTTCTCACCTATCACATCAGTATTGTTAATGGCCTTTTTGGTAACCACCCAACCTGGGCGCCTAGATAAACTTCGTCGGCGCGAATACAGGTAAGACTGTTGATGCGTTCATTGCCTTCCCGCTTGGCGTGAGCGCGGCCACTCACAAGGCCGAAGCTAAAATGTCTGCGCACTGCGGACGTCTACGACTCCCCACAGCATCGAGCGATCGCACTCGGCATGGTTGGTGTCAAACCGTGGCGGCGGTTCTGCAAAGCTTCGCGAGACCACGATGGCCTCCTTGGTAGCCGCGCGATGTACGGCTCGGCAGAGCCGTGAACGGTAATCCGGCTCCGCGCCGTCTAGAATGTTCGAAAGCGTGAAGCCGTCAAAGAATCGCGCAGGACATGATTCCAGCCAGGATGCCGCATCTCCTAGCACGAATCGGATGTGCGGGGCTCCCCGCCGGGGTTCCTCGCTGGTTTCGCCGAGGAGGAGCGCCCGCGCGTAGGGATTCGAGGCGTTTGGATGCCGCGCAAAACCTCTTTCTAGCCGTTTCCGAAGCACGGCGCCGAATTTTGACGGCAAGAACGAAAGGAACTGCGACGCATACGCCACGCGCAGGATGCGGGGAGACATCAGGGCATCGAAGCCCAAGCGGAAGCGCCACGTATCAAGGTGCTTCCTCCAGAAGGCTATCTGTTCGGCGACGTCATTGAAAGCGAGGAAGCTGCGCACAACCTTTGCCCGCCACCCTGCCAGCGGCATGAAAGCGCGCATGAAATTCATCGCTCGCTCAGCGTCGCCCTTTTCGGGCGGGCCGCCATTGGCGCGTCGCTGGGCATAGGCGAGCTGGGTTGGATTAATGTCGCAAGCGACCACCTCATGCTGGTCGGCAAGGAATAGCGCAGTATCGCCAGCGGATGCGATGCAAAACACACGGCCTTTGCCCTGGAATGCCGCTCGCTCAATCTCTGCATCTTCGTGCATGCGCCCGAAGAGCAGCCGGTGTCGGCGGCTCCACCAACTGAGGCGCCCCTCCTGCCAAGCTGTTTCCGGCTTCAGATGCGGCCCCCGGGAATGGCACCACATACCCATACCAGTACGAGGAAAGCAACATTCTTGACGACCATGCCGGCGGGCTCGTGGATGATGCGCCGGGCCCAGACAAGCCCGTTCGCATTGAGCACGACGAGCAAAGCCGTCTGTACCATCGCACACATTCCTGGAGCAATTCCGGCCATCACCCACACTGCGAGCCCCACCTCCAAGATACCGAGTGCCTTGAGGAAAGGCCCTCCAAACCTCAGCCCCAGACGTGGCACCATCTTGACCACTTCGGCCTGCGATCGCACGCGACCGAGAATCTTGCACCATAATCCCTCGTACAGCCAGACCGCCGCGACGCTGGCGCGTATAACGACTAGCGGCGGGAACACGATTGCGATATGGTGCACGGAAGAACTCCGGGGCAGGTGCACGGTGTTGCGAAGGATTCCGCACCCCCTAAGCTCATCGCTGGATTTTTGGGAAGGACTGCCGCGCAGATGCCGCGAAGGATGTGTCTGTGGAGCTGCCTGATGAGGAGCGCCTCCACAGGGCGCCACAGCTGGCGAGGATGCAGGTAGGCCTGGTAATTCGTGATCAGCACCACGTCGCTCGCATCGCCGCAGCTAAGGATTTGATATGAACCGCCACGGGTGCGAATGCAATCCTCGATCCCCAAATTCTGTTCAATGACCTCAAATTGCAGCGAATGCGGGGGTACGACAGTGGTAATGCGTTTTACCAAATCTCCTCCCTGATATACGCATCGGACCGTGGACCCAACGCGGGTCTTGTCTCCTTCGGTTCGGACAGGTCGGGGTAGCACTATGCGTAGAAAGAACGATGGGTGTCCCGGAACTTCTTCATAAAGCATGACGTGCTTCCAGACCGCTTCCGGGCTGAGGTTAAAGTGAAACCGCGTCGCAACCGCTTCACTCACCTCCTTGCGAGCGGATGACCGACTCACGAGCCGATACGATACGGCTGCAAGCTTCCTCAGCAACGATCTCGATGGTGACGGTTCTGCCACCGGCCTGAGGAGAACGTTCACGACGTTCACCTTGCCGACGTCACTCGTGCCAGTATTTTGGCGTTTATGGTGCCGCCGAAGGCACCGGCAAATGCCCCGATCAACGCCGGAATCACATAGATATTGGATACCATGGCGGAGTCAAACCAATGGCCCAGCACGGCGGGGCCGAGCCACGCTCCCACCCATGCCACCATCCACTGGCCGAGAAACCCATCGATACCCATGAACAAGCGATAGCGAAAACCCCAGTGCACTACGGCAGCACCAATCGCGCTCAGAATTAGCAAAACCAGGAAGGAAGAAAATGGCATTCCGATCAATGGAGCAGGCATATCAACCTCCTCTGTGTGATTAGAGCATCAGCACTTACCGTACTTGAGCCGATCCTACAAGTTGCGTCCCGAGGCGCATTGATATCTGAGACAGGCTTTTCGGTCTGTGACCTCCGTCACAAAAGGAAAAAAGAGCTTTTGGCCTAGCTATTTAAGGCTTACCCCAAACACAACTTATGCCTCAAAAGATTACGCCGAGGACCCTATTTTACGCACGCATTCAGGCTGCAGGGCTAGGTGATGTGCCTCACAGGATTTTTTTTTTGCAAATCAATTACGTTAAAGGCGCAATTCAATGATTGCGAGAGGAAACCTCCATGGAACCAACCCAGATGCGTACCGCCGCGAAAATCAGCGGCACAAAGTACCAAAAAGCTAGGTCTGTCTGTGAAGTCTGCGGCACCGTTCGGTAGTTGCGCCTCGGGGGAGATTTCCTAAGCTTTTCCTAAGACTTCGAACGAAATTCCACACCTCAGATTTCCCAATGACACTGGCAAAATCGTTTTTCGCCAATTCGCTCGTTGACTACAAAGGACTTGAGTTTTACCATCGCCACTGAGAATTTCCTAGGAGGCTCGGGCAGAATCCCCCCCTCTCCGCCAGATTTAAGTAACAAGCTAACACACGACGCGAACGCATGTGCATAGCGGGTGTTAATGAATCGCACGGAAAAGGCGTCGTATCGCAAATCGTAGCGCACTTAGTGAGAGGGATGCACAGGGGAACTTGAGCCAATTCAACAGCTTAGATTTTTTACTGTCATGGTTCGGGACCAGGGGGTCGGAGGTTCAAATCCCTCTCGCCCCGACCATTCTTTTCAGGGGCCTCTATCTTCAGTATGCGATTTACTATGCTGTTAGCCGCGGTGGTGTGAGCAAAGCAGGCTTCGGTTTCCCTTGCAGCGGCTCGAACGCAGATTTCATGTTTACGCCGGCCGTCCTGCGGGCGTAGGCTCCTGCGATTGGAGGCTGGTGCATACTTTTCTGCACTGAGACTCATCGATTGCCGGAGGTTCCATGAAAAAGCGCCTGTGCGCGATTCCTATGCTCGCCGTGTGCACTCTTGTTTTTGGAATTTATGCTCAACACGCCGCCCTTCTAGCCAATCCGGATTTTGCGAGCGGGCCGGCGGCAAGTGGCAATGGGTCAGCATCAGGCAGAGTGGTGCTCTACGCTGCTGTGGGAGCGGAACTCACGCAATATGACGTGGACGTGGATACCGCGACGCTCGTCAAGCGCGGCAGCATAACGCTTCCGGCCAACGTGCAGGAAGCGGTGGCGCATCCCTCGCGGCAGTACCTCTACATCGCCTGGAGCAACGGCCCTCGAACAAAATGGTAATCCTGGTGACTCGGGGAAATGGCCCGACTGCCACCACGCGGGAAGATCCCGGCGCGCTGAAAATATTCGGCTACAACGATGGATTGCTGACGAACCTGCTTTCGATTGCTCCTGAAGGAGGGTTTAATTTTCAAAGTCGGCACCTGGATTTCCATCCGTCCCGCCCGTGGGTCTTTCTTTCGCTCGAACGGCAAAACAAGCTCGACGTCTTCGAGAGGCTGAAAGACGGAACCCTGAGCCGCACTCCTCTATTTTCCAAGGACACGTTGAACGATCCCTCCAATGTTCGACCCGGGCAAGCTCTGGGGACGATTCACGTGCATCCGAATGGCAGGTTCGTGTACCTGGCCAACCGGGCAAGCGGCATCACGGATTTCCAGGGCCAGAGCGTCTTTGTTGGAGGAGAAAATAGCATCGCCGTTTTCTCGATCAACCAGGATACGGGCGAGCCAACCCTCATCCAAAACGCCGATACAAGGGGAATTCACACGCGCACATTCGCCCTGGATCCGGGCGGAAGGATTCTCGTCGCCGCCAACATGATGGAGCTTCCCGTGCGCGACGCAAAGGGTGTGAGCACGGTTCCGGCGAGCCTCGCTGTATTCCGTGTGCGCGCCGACGGAAAGCTCGATTTCGTCGCGCAAATACGACGTTGCCGTTGGCAGCAGAAACATGTTCTGGATGGGGATTACCGCGCTGCCCTAGCCTGCGTAAATCCCGCGCATCTTGCAGAGGGTGCTGCCGAGTGTGGCTCCGGTGAGCTGTGCTGGTGTTAACGCCGGGAGAATTGCCCGCACCGGCCGCGCTGGCTGCGACTGAAAAATCCGGTCGGCAACCGGGGGAATTTCATCCCCGCCGTCTCAACGGGAACTGGTTACTCATTTGTCCTTCACCTCGTTATACACTTCGGTGATGAACCGGTTTTTGCTCGCTGGCGTGTCGCCCTTCGTCGTCGCGTCATACGGAGCGGTCAGGTTCGCGGCTAGAATATCGTCCAGCGATTTGCCCTGATCGGCCAGCTTCTTCGTCTTTGCCAGGATATCGACGACCATTGCGCGATAGGGAAGCAGGTCCGCCTTCTTGACCATCGTGCCGTGACCGGTGATGAGCGTCGTGTCGGGACCGGCAGTCTTCGCGATCATGTCGATCGCGGTGATCATGCCCCTGATCGAGCCGCCATTGGCCTGATCGGCAAAGGGATAACCGAAATTGCGGTAGAAATCGCCGATATAGATCGCGTTTGCATGCTGGAACCGGATGACCGTGTCGCCGCCGGTATGAGATGCCGGAACCGGAATTAAATCGACCACTTCTCCATCCAGATGGATCGTTACAGCGGGAGCGCCCGGCGTGCCCAACGGATAGGTCACGACGGGAACGCCGGCCGGATCGGGCGCCGGAGCCGGGGTACCGTTGCCCTGGCGGGGCGGGTGCAGCATTTCATCGCGCAGTTCCTCGCGCGAGAAGATCAAGGCGCCCTGCTTCGCGAAGAAGGGATCGCCGCCCGTGTGGTCCGAATGGATGTGCGAGTTGACCAGAATTCGAATGGGCGCGGAGCTGAACGTTCTGATCGTCTTCAGAACCTTTTCGTGCAACTCCTCGTCCTGGGAGTCGACCATCAGGATGCCGTCAGGGCCGAAGAGCACGGCGATCCTGCCGCCCGCCGCGTCAGGGTGGTTCGTGTCAAGATCGGGCGAACCCTGCAGGATGTAAAGGTTCGGCGCCAGCTTGGCCGTCACCGAAATCTGGATCTTGTCCCATTGTGCAAACGAGCGCCCCTGTCCCGGTCCCTGCGGTGCCGGTGCCTGTCCCTGTGCCCAAACGATCGCGGGGATAACCGCCATCGCGGCCAACCCTCCCAAGAACAGCCATTGACGCTTCATTGGCCTTATCCTTTCCGTTTGATGTTCTGGTTGTCGGTTTCTCCACGAATCAGACGCTTAAGTGTTTGGGGCTGGAGCAGTCACGGAGAGGATTTCATAATGCCCGACGCGCTTGCCACTGAGAATCGCCATGGGTCTCCGCCCGAATTGGTGCTCCGAATTGGTGCCAATGATACCTGCAGGTGCTTGCGAACGTTAACTCTCTTGCGTGCGTAGGCCGTGATACATCGGATTACTGGTTCTTCGGCCACAGCACTGTAGATAAATTTGTAGACGGTCGGGATGCTCAGCCTGGGCAACGGACTGAACCTAGCGTTCGAAGCAAAGGTCGTCGGCGGTGGCAACAAAGGTCATCGGTGTGATATATGGTGCTCGGAACCCTGGGACGTTACTCGAGGTACAGTAGTTCATATGTACACGTGGATACCGCTTAATTCGATGGCCGATTTGGCAGGACTCAGCACACAGATTTCGACGGAATACGATCCCCAGAACATAGTTAAGAAACTGACTGCAGGATTGTCAAACGCAGTTAAGGCAGTATTGATCGAGCGGAACTACATCGACAAGGACTACCGAAGCACGTACTACAATTTTTATGCGAAGAAAGGCCAATCTTATCGCTCCGACTGCGTGCGGCTTCATTTTTTCGACGAGACGGTTACCTTCGACCAGAAAACCCTGAAATTGGCCTGCCAAGATCAGGAAGCTCAAGCATCATTATTTCGGGTACATTGTGCTACGTCCTACAGGTATCGCCACCATTGGTCGTAGCGTCGTGTCGCCTGATGTCAGAAGGGGCGCGAGCGGTTTCGTCATTGCGGCGGACTATAAGGTTCACCTGCTTGGCTATAAATTGGTCATCCGGGGATTCCCCTCGATGGACAGCATCGACATTTCAGTTTGTGCACATGCTGCGTGCTGGTCCATTCTGCGGCACTACAGTGAGCGCTACAGTATCTATCGAGAGTTTCTTACGCACGACATCACCTTAATGGCGCAACAGTTCAATCCGGGCGGCCTCGTTCCATCCAAGGGACTAGAGGTGTCGCACGCAGAACGTGTTTTTCAAGAGGCCGGTACATTTCCAGTACATGTGGCACGTGCCGGTCAACCTGACCCCTCTTTCTACCGTCAGCTACATGCGTATGTGGAATCCGGGTTCCCCCTCTTTGCCGCAATGCATGCGCAAGGACATGCGATCGCGGTCATAGGATACGAATGGCGAGCGCCTGTCAGCAGCCCTCTTATACAAATGAGGTACGCTTGGGACGAGGTTAAGTCAGTCGTCGTTGTCGACGATAACCATCTGCCGTATCTGTCGATTCCTATTCAAGGTGGGACTTATTATTCGGCTGAAGATATAGACGCTTTCATTGTTGCCTTGCCGGAGAAGATATTCTACCCGGCGGACGCCGTGGATCGCTTGGCCCCCACGCTTTTTAAACTTGGAGCCCTGCTCGGATTGCCACCAAAGGACGAAGCGATTATCCGGTACTTCATAACGACGGGTTCTGCACTTCGACAGTTCATGCGAAAACGAGAATCAGAATTCGACCCTAAGCTGATCCAGACCGTGATGACACTGCCGCTCGCTCAGTTCGTTTGGATTGTTGAGGTAGCAACCGCACTTGATTGGGCTAAGGGGCAAATCTCCGCGCGCGCTGTCCTTGACGCTACCGCAAGTTTGAGGGAGGATATGCCGTTTTGGCTGTTTCACAACCGCATGAAAGCTCTTGTATTTGACCGTAGGAAGGTTGGCGCCGGTATCAACGGTATTCGGGCATTGGCACTTTCGGGTATGGACCAGACCGCGTTCACACGTTGGGATCAAAACTTGCGGTCTACCCAACCCAAGTGAGTTCGCGGCTCGCGACACGATGTAACATTACCTTTGCCAACTACGGGAGCACGCAATGGATGACAGAAAAGTAAAAGTAGACGATAAAAAAGAGGACGCCAGCGTTTTTGATCTAATTGAGGGATTCACTCCAGTGGACCCAGGTGCGCTCGCCGATTTTAAGCAAACGATGAACCAAGAGGTCATTCCAGAAATTGTCAGGGTCGTGGAGGAGCGTCGTTTGCTCGCTGCCGAAAGTCGGCATTGGCAATTGAAGTGTTAAGAATGGATGGACAGCGCAGGATGCTTTTACTCCTCGACCTTGCGAAGCCGTTCATACGCAGCCTTCACAATCGCCTCCACCGCCTCTGCCGATTGTGCGTCCAAATTAGGGTCTGTACGTAGAAGCGTCGAAATTTGGGCTATGGCCTCGGGCCGCGATCCCTTATAAGGGGCGTGGACAAAGTCGGACGGATTGAGCCCAGCCCATGCGGAAAGAGCGGCTAAGCTAGCTGCATCCGGCATTCGTCCCTGGGCCATACGAGTCAGTGTCGAGGCGCTGATCCCCGTTTCAGCAGCAACCTGTTTCCAATTCTTGGATCGTGCAACTACGGTGTTCTCTAGTGCACGGTAAAATGCGTTACCATCAAAACCCTTATCCTCAGCCATCATTCGTCTGCTCTTGTAATTGCAATTAAGCAATTTACTTTCTATATAGGTAAAGTGTAGACTTCAGCCTGTAGTTGCATATTAGCAAGTGAATGCCTAAATGGCAAGGAGAAAGCCAATGGAACTGGATGCAATCGCCAAATACGACCGCAAAGAACATGAAGGCAAGGAGCACGAGGACCGGGATCAAGTAGTCACCGTCTCAGTTAATGAGCAGCCCGTGAAGCTTAATGGCCACAGTGCGACCGGTGCGGAGATCAAAGCCGCAGCAATTGCACAAGGCGTGCATATCCAGCTGAATTTCGTGTTGCAGGAAGAGCTTCCGAACGGGACCAGCCGTATCGTTGGGGACCACGACAAAGTGCACTTGCGTGAACATCTGCGCTTCACCGCGATCGCGCCAGACGACAATTCGTAATCCGGGGCATTTATGAAAGTGGAAGTCTCAACTGGTATTGACGAACTGAAGCAGCAGTTCGGCACCTCGTCTTTCACCGTACGTGAAGACGGTCTTGGTGGGGCCTACGTGCTAATGGAACCTGTAACATTAGGCCCGAGGTATCGGCCGACGGTCACTTGGGTTGGATTTCAAATCCCGGCGCAATATCCGTACGCTGACATATATCCAGTCTTCATCGGAGGGGACGTCACTCGTGCTGACGGAATTCCGTTAGCTGCTCCAGTAACATCAGGACACCACTTCGAAGGAAGACCGGCTATTCAAGTATCAAGACGGTATGGAGCTGCGCAAAGCGGTTTGCAAAAAGTGGCGACAAAGATTCTGAAGGTATTGGACTTCTTGGAGAAATTGCCATGATGGATAAATGCCGTCTCCGGATCTCTCGGAAAGACTTCGACACATTAACCAGTCATCTGTTTCCAGGAGATAGAGACGAGCACGGCGCTGTTCTTCTGGCGGGCGTGTCGCACGCTGGAGGGCAGCTCGTGCTGCATGTACGCGAGATTCATTTAGCACGCGAAGGCATTGATTATGTCGAGGGCAAGATTGGCTACCGCGCGGTTGCGCCCAAATTCATCCATCGACTCATAACGCGTGCTCGCGACGAGCGACTCGTCTACCTTGCTGTTCATAATCACGGGAGTGACCGAGAAGTAGGTTTTAGTTGTATCGATCTTGATTCACATGAGCGCGGTTATCCCGCCCTGCTGCAGATTGCTCGGGGCATGCCAGTTGGTGCCCTCGTGTTTGGGCGTCGGTCTATTCAGGCAGACATCTGGCTCCCAAATGGTGCTCGGCTAAGTCTCGATGATGCAGTTGTGGTAGGCAACACGATCCAGCGTCTCACACCCTCAGCCAAAGGGAAGCTTGTCGACACCGCGGATGCTTATGACCGCCAGATAAGAATGTTTGGAAAGATTGGCCAAGCAGAACTTGCAAATTGTCGCGTAGGGATCATTGGACTTGGTGGCATTGGAAGCCTTGTTGCCGAGTATCTTGCGCGACTCGGGGTAGGAAGATTTTGTCTTGTAGATGACGATTGTGTGGAGGAGTCGAATCTATCCCGGATCGTCGGAGCGTCATCGTTGGACGCGCTCAGTGGAACTACTAAGGTGATGGTCGCGCACCGCCTAATTCTTCTGGCCAATAATCAGGCGGACATCCAACTCATAGCGAACGACGTGGCCAAGGAGTCAGTCGCAAAAGCGCTCACGTCCTGCGACTATCTGTTCCTTGCTGCAGATTCAATGCGGGCGCGGTTAGTGTTTAACGCACTTGTCCATCAGTACCTTATTCCGGGCGTCCAGCTTGGCGCGAAGATTCGTTCCGACTCCGCAGGGGCACTCGAGGAGGTAATGAGCGCAAATCGACCGGTCCGCCCTGGACATGGCTGCTTGTGGTGCAATCAGCTTATTGACTCAAACCAGCTTGCTAAAGAAGCGAAGACGGACGAAGAACGCAAAGCCCAGGCTTATGGCGTCGAAGAGCCGAATCCGAGCGTCATTAGCCTAAACGCAGTCTCTGCGGCGCATGCCGTCAATGATTTTCTGCTTGACTACCTCGGACTTCGTTCCGACGGTGGCACACTTTACTACGAACACTTTCATTTTCTGAAGGGTACACGGACTCTCGTTGAGCCACGTAAAGATGAAGATTGCTCGGAGTGTTCCCATGCGGGTCAGCGCTATGGGCGTGGAGATTCAGTTGGGTTACCCTGCCTCGAAGGCTAGCCGTCCGAGAGATCAGAGCCACATTGTCCGATCCGAAAACTTCATATAGATTGAATGTTGTTCGAACCTGAGCTCGAGCGCCACTTTTCTCCTCAGCTATCAAGCCTTCACGGCAACTTTAACCGCCTCCTCGAACTTTGGTTTTAACAGGTCGTGCCAAAAAATAGGCAGGTACCATCTGGGTGGCATTGGCAGCCTCGCACCGTAATCCAAACGCTTGCCAAGCGTCTCTGTTATGTCATTCAAATTCAGACAGATTCGGCCCACTCGAGAGAGAACAAAATTTGGCACATGGGGTGCTCACTCTAAGGCTTGGGGAGTGGGGAGTCTGCAGTGCTGAAGATCACCATCACCGAAACGCCTGAAGAAATGCGCTGGGTTCTGCAGGGCCGTTTGGCGGAACCTTGGGTTACTGAGGTGAAAGCAAGCTGGAACGAGGTTCGCCGAACCCACGAGGGTTGTCATTGCGTTGTCGACCTCACAGACATCACTTGCGTCGGTAAGGGTGGCGAAGAGCTATTACGAAGCATGTCCAACGAAGGCGCGCAATTCATCGCCAGCGGCTTTTACATCAAGGATGTGTTGGAAGAGTTGAAAAACTGCCGATGACTTCTTAAGAGAGCGTGATTTGGCCACGCAGCTGACATTGCAGGAAATCCCGCGGCGCCTCGGCAGCGCAGCGTGGCTGCTCCCCGCCGATGAGGAGACGGCTCCATCGACAGCGGAGCGGCTCCGATTTGTGCCCTATGTGATTATCCCGTGGCTCATGCTGTACGCGCTCACCAGCAAGCTCGCCTCGCACGGCACCAGTTTCGGTATGTCTTTTGAAGACCGCCTGCCCATCATCGGCTGGACGGCACTTTTGTACCAGAGCATCTACGTCGTGATTGCCCTCGCGCCCTGGTGGGTGCGGACGCGAAGAGATCTCCGCCGGCTCATGATTTCCAGCTGGATGTCCATGGCGGTGATATTTCCATTCTATTGGGTGGTTCCTTCCAGCGCTCCGCGTCGCCCGTTGCTGGGCCACGATTCGATTACGCAAATCCTGGGTGTGGAGCGAACCGCGTTCCCTCCCATTGCGGCGTTTCCTTCTTTTCACGTGCTGTGGGCGGTTTTTCTGGCGCGGGCTTTCAAGCCGCGCTGGATCGGCTGGACCTACGTAGCGGTCATTGCGGTGAGTTGCATTACCACGGGACAGCACTACATCGCCGACGTTCTCGCATCGATGGTGATCGCCCCTGCATTCGTGGAGCCGGAACGCACGTGGAGAATACAGTGCTATCTAATGGAATGGCTCGCGAAGTCCTGGCATAAAGCACCGCGCAACAGTGCCGCCAGGAGTTAAAAGAGGACGTGGTGCTCGTAAATCTTCAGCAAGGCTCAGTAGGGCTCAGTAAGGCCCAGTAAGGCCCAGTAAGGCCCAGTAAGGCCCAGTAAGGCCCAGTAAGGCCCAGTAAGGCTTCGAGTGGTCGGCCCGCCTTGCTGTCCATGCGCAATAGGAAGATCCAATCCACTTCACGGCTCTGAATCGGTAGGAACCGGCACCGTCTCGACGGTCTCCATGGGCTCGATAGGCTCCATAGGCTCTATGGCCTCTATCGGTGCCCCGCCTTCCGTGTTCTTGGTTAGCTTTTTCTGGGCGCGGCGCTCGGCCTTCGCGCGCTGCTTTTCCTGCCTCTTCATTTCCTTTTGACGCTTTTGGAACGTTATCCTGCCCATAACCATCTCCTATATTTGGGACGAATCGTTGCGAATAGAGCTGCGAGAGGCGGGAAAAGAAGTCCGAAAGCATCGCCTCACGCCTGGCAACAACCTTCGTATGACCTTCGGACTATTTGCTTGCTAAGTTCAGTATCGTCCGCCTCTGCCTCTATCCCCTCTATCCCTGAATCCTCCGCCTCCGCCGCCGCGTGAACCACCACCCCCACTGCGCTCCGGCCTGGGTGTCGCCTCGTTCACCTTCAAAGCGCGTCCGGCAACTTCTTTCCCATTCAAAGCGGATATTGCCTTGGCTGCTTCGGCATCGTCGGCAACTTCCACAAACGCAAACCCTCGCGGCTGTCCCGTTTCGCGGTCCTGCACAATGTGAATACGGGTGATCTCTCCGAATGGCTCAAACAGCGTGCGCAGATCGCCTTCCGTTGTCTGGAAACTCATGTTGCCGATAAACAGGTTTTTCATCGTGTTCTCCTTGGCAAACCACGGGCCCGATCAGCCTTCGAAGATCAGCCTTCGAGGAAGCAGCGAAGTCTGTCTGATCGTGCCGGGTGACGCAACTTCCGCAGGGCCTTGGCCTCAATCTGCCGGATGCGCTCGCGCGTGACTGCAAATGTATTCCCCACTTCTTCCAGGGTGTGTTCGGAGCCGTCTTCCATGCCAAAACGCATCTTGATGATGCGCTCCTCGCGCGGGGTCAGCGTTTTTAGCAAAGATGCCGTCTGCTCCTGCAGATTAAGTCGGATGGCTGCATCGGAGGGTGACGCGATCGCTTTATCTTCAATAAGGTCGCCCAGGTGCGAGCTTTCCTCCTCGCCCAGAGGTGTTTCGAGCGAGATCGGTTGCTGCGCGATCTTCTTTACCTGACGCACCTTGTCGACCGGGATCTCCAGGCGCTCGGCCAGTTCTTCAGACGTGGGCTCGCGGCCGAGTTCCTGCACCATCTCGCGGCTGGCGCGTATCATCTTGTTGATGTGCTCGACCATGTGCACTGGCACGCGTATGGTGCGCGCCTGATCGGAAATGGCGCGTGTAATCGCCTGGCGAATCCACCACGTGGCGTAGGTCGAAAATTTATAGCCGCGGCGCCACTCGAATTTCTCGGCGCCCCTCATGAGGCCGATATTGCCCTCCTGGATCAAATCCAGGAACTGCAAGCCATGGTGGGTATATTTTTTGGCGATGGACACAACCAGGCGCAAGTTTGCCTGGGTGAGCTCCTTTTTTGCCTGTTGGGAGACAGCCTCGCCGGACTGGATCCTTTGCAGCGCCCGTTTTAGCTCCGTCAGGCCAACCTCGCTCGCGTCGGAAATTTCCGCCAGGTCCCCGCGGCGCATCCCCAGCTCGCGGCGTAGACCAGCCGCGTCGCCTCTGGTTAGATCGGCACGGCGTTCGAGTTTGGCAACTTCCCGTTCCAGTGAGTGCAGGCGCTCCACGGTCTGCCGCAGCTTGGCGATCAGTCGATTCCGCTCACGTGCGGTGAACTCAATCGATCGCGCCAATTGCGACATCTGAATGCGGGTCCGAGCGAGCTTGTGCCGCGCGTGCAGATGCGGACGCTTCTTCGATTTGGGAGTACTCGCGAGCCGCGCAGCTTGTTTTGCCGAGACTTCATACAAAGCGGCGATCTTTTCCAGAATGTTCAGAATCTGCCGCGCCTTCTTCTCCAGCTTCTCTTCGGTTAGCTCCTCTTCATCGAACATCACGATTTCTTTGATCGACCGGGTGCCTTCGCGCAGGCTCTTCAATACTTCCAAAAGCTCTTTGATGACGATGGGCGAACGTGTAATTGTCTTCAGCACGACAAGCCGGCCGCGCTCAATGCGCTTGGCGAGCGCAACTTCGCCCTCGCGCGTCAGCAACGGAACCAAGCCCATTTCGCGCAGATAAATTCGCACCGGATCGTTCGTTTTGTCGAAAACGCCCGGTGTCAGGTCAAGTTCTACCTCGACCTCCTGCTCGGAGGCATGCTCCTCTTTTACTTCCGCTTCCAGCGTTTCGCCGGTTTCCGGCGCGGACCCCGCAGCCCGGGCGGCCGCCAGGTCTTCAAAGATGTTGATGCCGTAGCGCTCGAGCGTTGAGAGCAGGTCGTTGATTTCTTCGGGTGAATCGACTTCGGGAGGCAAGATGTCGTTCACTTCGTCGAAGAGCAGGTAGCCCCGCTCCTTGCCCAGCGCGATGAGCTGCCGCATCTGCTCATACTTCTCTTCCAGTGCCTGCGACAAAGGCCCTCCGTTTCGTTCAGTTACTCTTGCCGTTTCTGAAAGTAGCTTGTTGCCTTGGGGCTGCTGTGGCTGTGGTAATCGGCCAGCTCCAAGTCGGTAATGCAAAACTCTGTTCCGGAAAGATCACTGGCATTGGTGGCGAGTTCGCGGTGAAGTCTCAACGAGCAAATAATAGGTCCGTCCTGATACCGCGCTCGATGGGATACGAATGCTTCGTTCGTGATGGTCACAGTGTAATCACGGGGCTGCCCGGCTGCGTCGCGAACAACAAAACTGTATTCACGCGCGAGACTGCCGACTGTGAACCCGACATACTGCACAATAAACTGATCTGCCATTGGCCGCCCATCTTTCAGGGCTGTTATCCCCTGGAAAAGCAGGGCGGGCCGGATAGGACCGCCCGTTTCTCAAACTAAAGGCCGACTACGTTTTCCGCTTGCAAGCCCTTTGGGCCCTTACGTACCTCAAACTCCACAGCTTGCCCTTCATTCAGGCTGCGGTAACCCTCCGCCTGAATGGCCGTGTGATGCACGAAAACGTCCTCACCGGTCTGGCGCTGAATGAAGCCGAAACCTTTGCTTGCATTGAACCACTTCACAGTTCCTTGTTCTTTCACTTATTTTCTCTTTTCTTGAGCTATTTGGCGCTTCTCGCGCAGCCTCAGCCGCAAAAACAAAGGGGCCGCGAGTTGTATCGGCTCGCAGCCCCTTTTAACGGATCAAAAGGTTTTTACAAGAGCAACAAACGCAACCCATTGTCTCATACATTTGGCTGTCGCACACTCAGATTCTTGGGTCAATTCCCTAAATTGGGATGTCCGAATAAGCGAAATGGACACTTTGCGTTTCAACAGCGTTCTCAGGCCAGTAGGCGCCGCTTGACACCGAACATTAACAACCATATTCTCCGCTTAATATTTTATTCAATCGGTGATTTTCTTGCCCGAGAGGTGCGATTGAAGAATCCGCTCCTTTTGTCTTTCGCCTTCGTGGGTGCACTGCTTACCGCAGGCAGCACCGCGCTCGCACACCACGGCACTTCGGCTTACGACCCCGCCAAAACGTTAAAGCTGAAAGGAACTGTCACCAGCTTTGAGTGGGTGAATCCGCATGTGTCGCTGGCATGGGACGTCAAATCCGAAACTGGCGCGGCCGAGCACTGGGTGGTGGAATTAACCAGCCCAGGAATGTTGACGAGATCCGGATGGCATCATGACTCCGTGAAACCCGGCGATGAGGTCACTGTATTCTTTCATCCCACCAAGAGCGGAACGAAGTTGGGAATTTTCCAGCGGGTAGTTTTCGCTGATGGACGGCCGGATCTCATCGATCCTCGTCAGCCATAAAGGGCATTCGTCCCGAAGGAGTTGCAGATGCGTGATCGATTCCTCACTTCAATTCTTGCGCTCGCGGCGGCGCTTGCCTTTTCTCGCGCTCTTTTCGCCCAGACGACTCCTCCACCGGACCCGAAGGCCGCCAATCAGGCCATCTACTCGGGCAAACATCACGAAGGTTCCGTGCCGCCACACGATATCTCAGGAGTGTGGATGGTCAGCGAAGACTTCAGGTTCTCGCCTATCCACGAAGCCCCCAACACATTTCTGCAACCCTGGGCACTGGCGAAATTGAATGCGGAGCCTCTATCGCTTCGCAAGGATTTGCCTGGCGGCCATGCTGGTGGCGGCACCGCGCTCGGAAAGGACGACGACATCAGCTGCAGTCAAATCAGCCTAACGGATTTCATCACCAAGCAAAAGCCGCTTGAGATCGTCCAAACTCCGCAACGCATTTTTATGTTCTTCGAGTACGCGCACACGTTCCGCGAAATCTGGATGGATGGCCGCCAGCTTCCGAAGGATCCCGATCCCACCTACTTCGGCTATTCCGTGGGCAAGTGGGAAGGCGACACGCTGGTCATCGACACCGTCGGCTTCAACGATCAGACGGTCCTCAATGGCATGCCCCACAGCGACGCGGCGCACTTCGTGGAGCGATACCGGCGCTCTGATCTGGACACATTGGAACTCAGCATGTCCGCCAGCGATTCCAAGGCTTATACCAAACCCTGGACATCGGGACCCGTAAAGCTCGCCTGGCATCCAGATTGGCAACTTGTGGAAGCGTTTTGCCTTCAGGAAGACAACGCCGCCTTCAAGAAGTCGATCATCGATCCATCGTGGTCCGGCGGCAAAGCCCCAAACGGCGGCAAAGCCAACAAAGACCAGAAGTAAAGCTCAGCTCGGTGAGCGTGATATCGCGGTTCTGTGCTCTGCGGTCTTCATTACTTCTTATCCGCGGCCGGTTCCCTCATATCTTTTCGGTATGTTTCTTCGTCGGAAGGCGCGCAGACGTCTTCGCGCATAGTTTGCTTCGGTGTCAGCTTCCAGGTCTTTTTGTCGCTGACCCAGGGTATGGTGTAGGCCTTCGGATCGGTCAGCGTCATCGTCGATTCGATCGTGTCATGGTCCACTCGCTGGAAGCGCTCCTGGAGCCGCATCTGCTCGCTGTGAGGGTGTCCGTCATTGTCGAGCCAGGATTGATCGTTGAAGCCAATGGTGTCGACAATTAGCACATTTGCTTCCCAGCGACCCACCGAATAGCCATACCACGTCGGTTCCGGGTCGTCAGGAAGCTTGCGGCCATCGACGTAGATCGTCCTGTGCGTGTAAAAGAAGTCGAAAAACTCGATCAGCCGGTCTTTCGTCTGCACGAACTCCATGGGGTACGCGTTGTAGAAAGCGATGCGCGGATAGCCGATCGGATCGCAGCCCATCATCGGATCGTTGCCTAGCGGCTGCGCTCGGGGGCCAATCCCCGGTTTTGCGGCGTCATACCGCGCCTGGCCCCAGGCCGTCATCGGCGGAGGATTCTTACTTAAACTGTTAAACGCTCCGCCGCGCCCCATCCATACCCCAGAAAAATCGTGCGGATCATACGGCAGATTCGCAGTAGGAGACGGGGCATTGGCTTCGCCGCGCCCCCGTCCGCGGCCTTGATTTGCTGCCTGCTGGCTGGCTTGGCCTTCCTCGCTCTGGCCGAACGCAATCATCGATGACGCCAGCGCAGCCGCTAGAACCATCGTGCATTTGCTTAAGGACTTTTGCATCTGGGAGCTCCTGGCCCGCAGCCGGTAATTTCATTTCATCTTGCAGCGAGTTACTGGCCTACCTGCGCTCCTCGTCCCGTATCGTCGATGATTACTTTGCCGTCGAGCACGATTTTAGCCAGGAGCCCGCGAGTGGTGCCGATCTTGGAAGGAAAAACGGAAATGGTGATCTTGTCCCCGGGCTTGAGCGTCGATTTCGTCCACCCATCCTGGTTTTCGCACACGATCGGCGAGTGCGTTTCGGCTCCCCAATTTACGATTTTTCCCTCTGCGTCCTTCACGTCATACATGACGTAGACATGCGGATTCCGCCATCGGAACTCCGTCACGGTGCCTTCCACGGTAACCATTTTGTTTGTGTCGTAGGAGACGACCGAACCGTGGTGCGCGAACGCCAGCCCGGAAAACGTCAAAAGCGCCGCACCCAAACCAAAATAGAAAAGGAACTTACTTCGCATGCCACCCTCCCGTCAGACTGGCGCACTTATACACCCGAGGTTCTGCTGAGTAAAGTCGATGATCCTTGCGCCGATCGCGGAATAGATCGGGCAAACCTAGGTGGCGGCTGGGTTCGAGCTATTGTTGTTGTGCGGTCTGCTGGGCCCGTTCGATGATGGGGGGTGCCACGGGGGCTGCGGTGGTCTTGGCGAGTTGCTCTCGGCCTTCGTCATCGAGCGCCGGCCGGACGCGAACATCGACCGAAAGGCGCTGCCCGGCATGGCCCTTGTAAACGCCGCGAACTGGCGCGACGTCCCCATAATCGCGCCCATATGCAATTCGAACGTGGCGAAGGCCCACGGGTCCGCCGAGCGTGGGGTCAAATGCCATCCAGTCTCTTCCCGGAATCAGAACTTCGGCCCAAGCGTGGGACGCCTGGCCCCCGATCACTTCCTCCTGCTTGCTCTCCGGAGTTGCGGCACCGGCGGGAACCAAGTAGCCCGAGACGTACCGAGCCGGCAAACCGCGCATCCGCGCCGCACCGAGGAGCAGATGCGCGAAATCTTGGCAAACCCCAGCGCTGATCGACAACGAATCCTTGATCGATGAATGCACGTGGGTGGCGCCCGGCACATATTGAAAGCGTTTATGAATCAGATCGGAAAGACTCTGTACGAAGCCGATCGCCTTTCCGCCGCTCATCTTCTCGGCAGCCTCGATGAATTCCCCAAGTTCCGGCAGGTGAGGAACGTATTCGGTCGGTGCGACAAACTCGAAGCGTTCCTCCCGCAGGCTTTCTTTCAGCGAATCCAGTTCCGCCAGGCTCGGCGATTCGGCCAGGGCCTCGGGCAAGTCGTGCGTCAAAACAATAGACTCCGCCTCGATCGTCAGCCGCTGATGCTCGCGAAGGACGTTGAACTGGTATACGGAATTTCCGAAAGCGTCGAGGTAAGACGTGCCGTTTGCCTGCGGCGTAGTAGTAATGCGGAAGGATAGGCAACTCTGCCGCTCATCGTGAATGGGCCGCATGCGAACCTCGTTATAGCTTTCTGAAACGGGTCCGTCATAGGCGAATTCGGTGACGTGGATCAGGCGATATCGGTTCACGCGACCACCGAGTAATAGAAATAGTTGCGGGCGATATCGCTCCCAATCGAGGCAAACATCGCGGAGAGTTCATTCAAATAGCTGTGCAGTCCTTGCTGGAAGATCTCCTCGATCCTGTCGTAGCTGAGCCTCTCCACGACTTTGCCTGCGAGCCTTTCGGCTTCATTTGCATAGTAGCCACGGTCACTGCCACTGATGGCGCGCAGGCCCGATTGAACTTCCGTAGTGCTGAAGCGGATCGATCGCGGGTGCTGTGGGTTAAGTATGAGCATGCCGGCCACCTTTTCGGGCTCGATAGCGGAATGATACTGGCGATGGTAGGCCTCCACAGCCCCCACCGATCGCAGGATAGCCATCCACTGGTGATTATCGGGCGTCCCCGTCGTAGGTAGTTCGTCGAGCAGATTCTGGTACTGGACGTCTACCAATCGGGAGGTCATTTCGGCGCGTTCGAGCGACCACCCGATGCGCAGGAATTGCCAGCCTTCGTCACGCGGCAAAGTGGCATCGGTCACACCGTGGAAGCGATGCGTGCCGAACTTGATTCTGTCGCAAAAGCGATGTGGGCCGGCGACGATCTCTTCTCGTGGATTGAAGCGGCCCACCATGTGATAAAGCCCGTTGATGTCTTCCCACATCTCGCGCGAGATGCAATCCCGGATCGTGCGGGCATTCTCGCGAGCTTTGGAGATGCACTCAATGATGGAGCTGGGGTTATCGGGACGAAATGCCAGAAACTCGAAGACGTTTTCGGCGCTCACTTCCGAATACAGGCGCCGGAAGAGATTTTCTTCTCCGGCCATCACGATGAGCGGCTCCCAGCGCAATTGATAGGAATCCTGCGATTGTTCGAGCAGCATGTGATAATTCACGTCCAGAATGCGCGCCGTGTCTTCGGCGCGTTCGATATAACGCGCCAGCCAGAACAGGGAGTCGGCAATGCGTGACAGCATCAACCCTCCGCTCGCAGCACCCAGGTATCTTTGCTGCCCCCGCCCTGCGAAGAATTCACCACCAGCGAGCCCCGCTGCAATGCAACTCGCGTCAATCCTCCCGGCACGATAACCACTTTCTTTCCGTCGAATAGGCAGTAAGGACGCAGGTCCACATGGCGTCCGCCCAAACGGCGGCTGGATACGTCATAGGAAGGAACCCGGGAGAGAGGGATCACCGGCTGGCCAATGTAATTGCGAGGATTTTGGGAGATACGTTTTCGAAACAGCTCGAGCGTCTTGCGATCGGCCGTTGGTCCGATCAGCATTCCATAGCCGCCGGATTCTCCCACGGTTTTCACTACCAGCTCGGGAAGGTGAGCGAGGACATAATTCAGATCGCCAGGTTTGTCGCAGATATATGTTTCGACGGTTCGCAGGATTGGGTCTTCGCCGAGGTAGTAACGAATAAATTCCGGAACATAAGCGTAGATCGCTTTATCGTCCGCGACTCCATTGCCAACCGCGTTTGCCAGGGCAACGTTGCCGGACCGGTAAGCGCTCATTAATCCCGGTACGCCAAGCAGGGAGTCGCGACGGAAGGCCAGCGGATCCAAAAATTCGTCATCCATGCGGCGGTAGATGACGTCGACCCGCTGCAGTCCTCGAATGGTCTTCATGAATACAATGCCGCCGTCAACGATCAGATCACGGCCCTCAACCAGTTCGATGCCCATCTGGCGTGCCAGGAAGCTGTGCTCGAAATAGGCGCTGTTGTAAATGCCCGGGGAAAGCAACACGACCTGGGCATCATCCTCCCCGCGAGGGGAGATGCTGCGAAGGATTCGGGAAAGCTCAGCGGGATAGTGATCGACGGGCAATACTTCGGAGGCGTGAAAAGCGTCCGGGAAAATCCTCGTCATCACCAGCCGGTTCTCCAGCACATAGGAAATGCCGCTGGGGGTTCGCACATTATCTTCTAATACGAAAAACTCGCCCGTTTTGGAGTCTCGAACCAAATCAATGCCGCAAACGTGCGTAAAGATTCCTCGAGGAACCTCCACGCCAACCATTTCGCGAACGAAATAGGGACACGAATAGATAAGCGAGCGGGGGATTTTGCCGTCGTTCAAAATGCATTGCTTGCCATACACATCCTGCAAGAAAAGATTCAGCGCCAAAACGCGTTGGGTGAGGCCACGATCGATATGACGCCACTCCGAATTCGGGAGGATCCGAGGGATCAGATCGAAGGGAAAGAGACGTTCGGTACCGCGGCCGTCGCTATACACGGTGAACGTGATCCCTTGGATCAGGAAGGAAAGATCCGCAAGTTTGCGCCGCTCGTCGAATTGCTCGGACGAAATTGACGCAAGCCTCTCAAAAACCTTGGCATACGGGCGTCGCGGTTCGCCCGGGCGGAAAAACATTTCGTCGTAGAAATTCCCCAGGTCGTAACCGGCAAACAGGCTCGGAATCATAGCGCGCGGACGTGCGGCTTCCATAGGCGGTGTAGTACTCTAACAGGCCGCCACGTGAGGGCCTTCACTCAAAATTTCTATCCGACCCATCAGCAATTCGGGATGCTGGCGGACCCTACTCGCCTCGCTATGAAGCGCCGCAGGAGAGACCCATGACTATTGACCGCAGAGATCTTCTCAAGGCTATCGGCTCGGGTGCCGTCGCTTCGGCTCTCGCCGGAGCTTTGCCCGAACTCGGGCTAGCGCAAAACACAGCCGCAGATCGGCAAAGGCAGCATGTACCCGGATCGCCAATCGAGCGAGCTCCGGAGCGCCTGCTGCAATCCGAGCCGGTGGCGACGCTTAGCCCCGAAGGCGAGGCCACCATCGAGTGGGAGACCATTGTCCCCACGCAAGGCGGGACAATTTACATTGGCGTTCCGAACGACGAAATCGCATTGGATTGGCCAATCTACAATGCGAACCAGTCCATAGCTGAAGAAAGCCCTCGGCTGAAACACAGCGCGCGCGTCGATGTCCGTGCGTACGCCACTCGGTCGGCCGCGCGCATGTTGCTTGATGGCGGCACTCTTGCCTATCGTTTGGAGCTTTTCGATCCGCGAAAAGGTGCCGCGCAATTTATCGACCGCCATTTCTCTTTTCGGGTGGATCACGATCAATTTCGGAAGACTCCCACGATTTTGGAAGGACCTTTCCTTAGCCAGATCGGCGTGGATTCGGCGATCGTGTGGTGGGTTACCGACACGCCCACTAAAGGCGAGGTCCGGGTGATTGACGGAGCCACCATCCCAAGCGATGCAGGGCTCACGAGCCGTCACGTCGTTCGGGTGAGCGCGCTTAAACCGAATACGAAATACCGCTACCTCGTGGTTAGCACCGGATCGGAGGGCGAGACTCGTTCGCGTGCCTACACGTTGAGAACGTCTACTCGGGAGCCTGAATTTTCATTCGTCTTCACCTGCGACGGCCGAACGGGCGGCCTCGGCGGCGGCGACTCGGCGCTCGAGGGCATCAACGGAATCTCCGCACGCGCCCTCGCCGCGCAGATGGCACGCCATTCGCCGCACCTGCTGATTTTTACCGGCGACCTCATCAACGGCTACACCACCCGCGAGGACGACTTCCGCGCGCAATTGCGTTCCTGGAAACGCATCTACGGCCCCCTCTGGCACGAGGTTCCCATCTATACGGGAATGGGCAATCACGAGTCGCTGATCAATATTGTCGAAGATGGCACGCAAGTGGATAAGCAGGGTGAGCAAAGCGCCGAAGCAGTGTTCGCCTCCGAGTTTGTACACCCGATGAACGGACCTGAGCCTGAACGCGCTGGGCTTCCGCCATATAAGGGCAGCGTTTACAGCTTCGATTATGCCGGCTGCCATTTCACGCAGCTGAATTCGGATTATTGGTACTCGAGCCATCCCCAGGAGCATGAGGGCAACCCCTTTGGTCGATTGCTTCCAGGCCAGCTCGAATGGCTGGAGAAAGACTTAGCGGCGGCACGCTCTGCCGGAGCTCGCCACATTTTCGTCTTCGTGCACGAGCCCGCGTTTCCAAATGGCGGGCACATGCAAGACTCGCTTTGGGGTGGAGGCGATGCGGAAGGAGCGACCGTGCGAGACCGCTTCTGGAGCATTGTTACTAAGGCGGGTGCCAGCGGGGTTTTCTCCGGCCACGAACACAACTACAGCCGCACATTGATTGACGGCAAAACGCCCGTACACCGCGATGGCACGCCTAATCCCCAGTTTGCCAAGCCGACTTGGCAGATTACACAAGGCGCTGCCGGCGCGCCTTTCTATCCTCAGGACTACACCGCGCCGTGGGTAAAAAACGTTAAGAAATTCGTGGCCCACACTTGGTCCTATTGTCTGATCCAAGTGCGCGGACCCCGCGTCAGCCTGGAAACCTACAGCTATACAGGCGAACTTCTCGACCAGGCCGAATTAGTTTAGGGTTTTACCGCGGGACGATAGAATTCCCTTGCGGCCACTCGCTACGCCGAAATTGTGCGTATCGGGTGACCGGCGAGAAACGCGCGAATGTCTTCGATGGCCTCGCTGTAAGCTTTCCGGTAGTTTTCGGCCGTCACGTACCCGAGGTGCGGCGTAAGCACAACGTTATCGAGCTTGCGCAGCGGATGCTCGTCCGGCAGAGGCTCTTCATCGTAGACGTCCAGCGCCGCTCCAGCGATTTTCTGATTCCTGAGGACATCGATCAGCGCGCTCTCGTCAACGATAGGTCCCCGGGAAGTGTTGATCAGGTATGCCCCCGGCTTCATCAGTGCAAGTTCACGAGTCGTCACCAGCCCGCGTGTTCGCTTGCTCAAAATCAGGTGAATGGTCACGAAGTCGGCGCGCTGAAATAGTTCGTCTTTTTCCACCCGCGTTGCGCCCAGCGCGCTAGCGTGTTCGGCCGTCAGGTTTTGGCTCCACGCGATCACTTCCATCTGGAAGGCTCGGCCGACCCTCGCCACTTCGCTACCCAACTTGCCCAGGCCCAACACGCCCAGCACTTTTCCGTTCAGGCCCACGCCAACCGTGGTCTGCCACCCTCCGCGGCGCATCTGCTGCGCCTCCTCCGGAATGTGTCGCGCCAAAGCAAGGATCAGTCCCCACGTAAGTTCGGCGGTCGGAGGCGTAAGCAGCCCCGTTCCGCTCACCACGACCCCCAGTTCAGCGGCTGCCTTCGCGTCAATCGCCACGTTGCGCATGCCCGTGGTCACCAGGAGCTTGAGCTTCGGCAGTCGCTCGAGAACTGAACGCGGCAACTGGGTTCGCTCGCGCATAGCCACGATTACTTCGAAATCGGCCAGGCGTTTCACCAAGGCATCTTCGCCACCCAGCCTTTCGTGAAACGCCTCGACAGTGACTTCCGGGCCGAGGCTCCGCCACTCCGCCACCGCCAGAGCTACGTTCTGATAATCGTCAAGAATGGCCACTCGGGTCATGACTCGGGCCTCTTTGTACCGCCGCAATCGCCGCACCGCATCGCAGCCATCAACCTCTTCCGGCCGCATCGCAAACGACGGAATTATGCTACAAACGCAGGGCCGAAATGTCTGCCACTGCTGTTTTGCCGGACGTAGGACAGCGCGCCACGCGGCGCATCGCTCGCCGCTTGCTCCCGTTTCTTTTCGTCCTTTACGTCATCGCCTTTCTGGATCGGGTTAACGTGGGCTACGCCGGCCTGGAGATGTCGCGCGACCTGCACTTCAGCGATAAGGTGTTTGGCTTGGGCGCCGGCATTTTCTCCATCGGCTACTTCCTGTTCGAAATCCCCGGAGCTCTGATCGTGGAACGCTGGAGCGCGCGCAAGTGGATCGCCCGAATCCTGGTGACTTGGGGGATCGTTACCATCCTCATGGCAGCGGTTCACACTCCGCGCCAATTCTATCTGGCTCGGTTCCTTCTTGGAGTTGCGGAAGCGGGCTTTTTCCCCGGCATCGTCGTCTATCTCACGCATTGGTTCCGCTACCGGGACCGCGCCAAGGCCGGCGCAATCTTCATGGCCGCGATTCCCATGTCCAGCATCATCGGATCGCCGCTGGCTGGTTGGATTCTTAGTCATCGTTGGTCGGGGATTGCGAGCTGGCGATGGCTTTTCGTCGTGGAGGGAATCCCGGCAATCTTGTTTGGCGTCCTCACTCTCATCTACCTGACGGACTGGCCCCGGCAAGCGCAGTGGCTGGCCGTCGACGAACGCGCCTGGATCGACGCCGAATTGCAGCGCGAGAAAGCCGCAAAATCAAAAGTCCGCGCCTGGACCATCTGGCAGGCCATCTCCAGCCGCCAGGTGATTCTGCTCACGCTGGTTTATTTCTTCGCAATTATCGGAATCTACGGATTCGTGATCTGGTTTCCCACGATCGTTCAGCGCGCCACAAACCTTCCGAACATGGCTGTAACCCTGCTCTCGGCCTTACCCTACGTGGCCGGCCTTGCCGCCATGATTTGGAACGGATGGCACTCCGATCGAGCTGCTGAGCGCCGCTGGCATACCGCCTTTCCTCTTTTTCTCGGCGCGGCGTGCCTCGCAGTGGCCATACGTTCGAGCGCTCATCTGCCGCTGGCATTTCTGTGCATGATTATCGCGGGCGCGTGTACGACGGCGTTCATGCCCAGCTTCTGGGCCCTGCCCACGGCTATCCTCACGGAGTCCGCCGCGGCCGCCTCGATTGGATTGATCAACTCGGTAGCCAACCTCGGCGGGTTCGCCGGTCCTTTTCTTATCGGTTATCTGCGGACGGTGACGAACTCATTCACGCCGGGACTGATTTTTCTTCTGGTCTGTATGGTCCTATCGGGAATGCTGGCCCTGCTGCTCCGCGTCCCTGGAACGCCCGATTGATCACGACCGCGGCCCGATAGTTAGGCCGATAGGCGCAGCTGTCGATTGTCTGAGGGAATACTCCCGGAAGAGTCAGGGCCGCGGAAAGATTCCTGAGGCGAATACCGGCGCCGTTTCAGTGGCCACGAGCTGCGGTTGCGAAGGCTCGGTCAGCCGGCGACGCAGCTCGGCGTGTTGCGGCTGATAAGGGGGCATAGGAGTAATGAGCACCTGGGTCAGGCCCTTTTCGACGTAACCGAGCTGCCTGGCTGCAGCTTCGGAGAGATCCAGGACGCGATGCAGGCGGAAATTGGGTCCGCGATCCGTTACAGTGACTGTGACCACTCTGCCGTTTTCCAAATTCACGACGCGAAGTACGGTTCCGAGGGGCACATACCACGATGCCGCGGTCATTTTGCGGCGGTCAAACCTCTTGCCATTGGCCATTTTGAGGCCCTGGTGTTGGAGCCCGTACCAGGAGGCGACTCCTACAAAGTGTGATTCCTTCTTAACCGTCCGCGTCTTGGCATGAGACACGGCCGCAATCATGGAAGCCGAGAGCAGGCTTGCTGCGAAAATTAATGACGTCGTTCGTAGCTTCGTCTGCATGTTTGACCCTCCGGAGTCGGTAACTTCTGGGCAGCTCTGGGGCGGGATTACCTCGGCTCCTCCATTAGCCTTTCGATTCCCCGCATCAAGATTGGGACAGCCCTTCTTGGCTTTTCCCGCCTCGTCGGCATTGCCTTGACTGCTTACCGCTGAGGCCGGATACCCCTCTCGATGGGAAATAATTTACCTTTCACCCCTGTCGTCGGCCTATGGTCGGAAAGCTTCATTTTGTCGGGTACGGGGGTACTAGGAAGAGAGGCGATGCAACTACTGGTAAGTACATGAAACTATTGGCTATATGCATTATATTGTCCCACGCGATCACGGGTCAGTCCTGCCGACGTGGGCCAAGACAAAAACCACGCATTTTCAGTAGTTTACATCTATCCTGCTGATATTGTGGTGTTTAGCTACGCTTGGCTTTGGACTTGGGGCTCGACCCTAGGAGCTTCGCCCAGTGAGAGAGGTGATTCAACGAGGGCAGGTGGGTACGCTCTAATTCGATGGGGGTTACAGATGCCAAGCCGGCAAACACGGCGGCGTAATCGGACTTAGGGTCCACGGGACCGTCCACCGGCTCCTCGCTCAGAAAGAAATAGACTCGACCTCGGGGGTCGGCCCCTTCCTGCAGCACGGTCCTGGTTATCTTGGCTGACTGCCGCGTGAACCGCACCCCGCCGTTCCACTCGAGCGGCACGTTGACGTTGAGTAGCACTCCTTTCGGCAAGCCTTTCTTCAAAATAAGTTCGGCTAGCCGTTTGGCGAATTGCGTCGCGCGGTCGTACACAAATCCCTCACCGCGGTGGGCCAGGGAGATCGCGATGGCCGGAACGTGGTTGATAACGGCCTCGGTGGCCGCTCCGACCGTCCCGGAATAGAAAACGTTTTCGCCTAGATTCGGTCCTCTATTAATCCCTGAGATCACCAAATCCGGGGGTTTGGGGAAGAGCCTGTGTAGCGCCACCATCATCGCATCGGCCGGCGTTCCCTCGATTGCCCATTCGCGTTCGGCAACCTGTTCGCAGAAAATGGGTTGGCGTACGGTAATGGATTGCGCCGCGGCGCTGCGCTCCTGTGAAGGTGCGACGACGCTCACCGTGGCGAATCCGGCGAGGCCTTTGACTAATGCGCGCAGACCGGCAGCATGAATTCCATCGTCATTTGTGATCAGGATATGAGGCACTTTACTTGCGAGCGGCCGACGGGGTCGAATGCAACCAAGCTGAGGCCGATCATCCGAATGATCTTCTATCCAACAACCGCGAAAAATGGTCGGGACGACTGGATTTGAACCAGCGACCTCACGCACCCCAAGCGTGCGCGCTACCAGGCTGCGCTACGTCCCGACCGGTCGAGTAAGCGCTCGTCCTCAGACGTTCGCCAGGACTTGACTTATGCCCTTTGAGCCTATCACTCGCTTTCGAGCAGCGTCAAGAATGCGCGCAGCGAATCCCTCAGGTCGAGCAGCACTTTGCGGCTGATACTCGGGGCAGTTTCCGTTTGGCGCGCTGGAGCTTGCTGAGGCTCGGCGGGGCTCGCAGCCGCCGCTTCCGACGGATCTTCGCCGATATCCCGCAGGTGCCGCCGCGCGCCCGCGATAGTAAAGCCTTCGTCATACAACAGCCGCTTTATCAGCAGCACAGTATCGACGTCTTTTCGACGATAAAGCCGGTGTCCCTTCGGGCTCTTCACCGGCTGCAACATGGGGAATTCCGTTTCCCAATAGCGCAGAACAAAGGGCTTCGTATCGGTGATGCGGCTGACTTCGCCAATGCGATAAAGATTTTTTTCCGTGATTTCCTGATGGCCGTTACTGGACATTACCGCTTTATCCTATGCCGATTTGCAGGCAAGTCAATCCGCTCTGCGCCGCTTTTGCTTTGGACGTTCCCTATCGTCACGCGCCCGCTCCCGAAAGCGCTGGATGAAGCGAATCGGCGACCCAAAGAAATCGAACTCCTCGCGCAAACGGTTCTCCAGAAAGCGCTCGTAGCTGAAATGCAGTCTTTCACGCTGGTTGGTGAAGACAATAAAAGTCGGCGGCGACACCCCGGATTGGGTCATGTAATAGATTTTGACGCGGTGAGCCGAGGGTGAAGTTCCGCGCGCTAGATCGACGCTGGCCAGCCAGCGATTCAGCTCCCCCGTAGATATCCGCCGCTTGCGCGCCTGGGCGACGCGATCGATCAAGGTATAGAGCTTCTCGACGTGCTCGCCGGTCAGTGCAGAAATAAAAACAATAGGCGCGTACGGCAAAAACTTCAGCTTTTCCCGGATCAGCACCTCATATTCAGAGGCTAATCGCGGAGGGCCAGCCGGGAGTTGCTTTGCACTTCGAGGTCGTCGCCCTTGCGGCTGTTTTACGTGCTGCTTCTGTGCATTTTCAGCCGCTTCTTGAGCCTTTTGCAGTGCAAGGTCCCATTTATTCATCACCACAATCACCGAGCGGCCCGATTCTTGGGCGTATCCGGCGATCGTTGCGTCGCCCGCGGTGACGCCGACAGCTGCATCGGCCACGAGCAGCGCCACGTCAGCGCGTTCCAGATGCTTGCGGGCCATGATCACGCTGAGCTTTTCCGCAAAAAGGTTTGTTTTGCCTTTGCGCCGGATACCCGCGGTGTCGATGAAGCCATACCTTTTCCCGCCGCGGAGGACGACCGTATCCACCGCGTCCCGAGTGGTTCCCGGTTCGGCGGACACGATGGAGCGTTCCGCGCCGGCCAATTGATTCAGCAACGTCGACTTGCCGACATTCGGCCGGCCAATGATGGCCACCTGCACGTCGGATTTTTCCGGAGCGCCTTCCGTTTCTGTTGGCGCCGGAAAATCGCGCGTCAATGCGTCCAGCAGATCGTCCACTCCTAGCCCGTGCTCCGCCGAAAAGGGAAAAACCTCTGCGCCAATTTCATAAAATTGAGCCGCCAGATCCTTCTGCCGCAGCGTGTCGACTTTATTGACTGCCACGACGAAAGGCTTGCCCGTCCTCCGCAAGCGCCGAGCGAGATCCAAATCGAGCGGAGTCGCACCGGCGCGAGCATCGACGACCAGCACCAGCGAGGTTGCGTCCTCAATTGCCGTTTGCGCTTGCTTCAGAATTTCACGTGGGATGAGGGCGCGGTCATCCGGCAGCAGACCTCCGGTGTCCACGATTTCAAACGGTCGCCCGCCCCACACCGCGGTGCCGTAAATTCGATCGCGTGTGATTCCCGGCTCGTCCGTGACAATCGACCTCCGCGTGCCGGTGAGCCGGTTGAAAAGCGTCGATTTGCCCACGTTGGGGCGCCCAACAATAACGATGGATGGCAGTTTCTGATTCATTCGTCGAAGGCTTCTCTGTGTGCCCTTGGTTCAGCTTATCCTATAAGATGTGAAACGCATAAGATGGCCACGGCACGCATCAGCAACAAAGACGCGAAACACTTGAGTTTCCAGGATCGGCTCCTCGAAATTCGCCGCGGTTTTGAACCTGCCTTTTGGGTTGCGAACATCACCGAACTTTTCGAGCGAGTCGCTTACTACGCACAAGCTGCCGTCCTCGCGATTTTCCTGCACGAATCTTTACACCTTTCGATCCAGCAAACCGGAACGCTGATGGGTTGGGTTGGCTTCGCGGTCTGGTTTCTGCCAATCCTCGGCGGCAGCCTGGCCGATCGTTTTGGTTTCCGCAAGTCGCTGGCTTTGGCTTACCTGACGCTTGCGGTCGGGTACTTCCTGATGGGTTCGCTCAGCGCAAGTTGGATGGCTCCGCTGCGCCAGGCCCTTCCTCTTTTCTGGGTCGTGCTGTTGGTGCTGATGATTCCGGCGCTGGGCCCGTCAGTTGTAAAGCCGGTCGTCGCCGGAACCACCGCGCGCGCGTCGAGCGAATCCGTGCGCTCCATCGGTTATTCCATTTATTACACGCTGGTCAATATCGGCGGAATGCTTGGTCCCTTTGTGGCTTTTCTCGTTCGGCGGTCGCTCGGGATCGAAAATGTTTTTCGCGTTTCGGCTCTTTTCGTCTTCCTTATGTTTCTTGCCACGCTCGCTTTTTACAAAGAGCCGCGCCGCTCGGGTGAGCAGGCCGTCCCAAGCGTCGTCGCAGCTATTCGGAATATGCTAGTCGTGCTTGGGAAATACAAATTGTTTCTGACGATAAGTGGAGTAGCCATTTTCGCCAAAGTCCTGAGCTTACTGAGGCACTTTAGTCTGCCGCTTTGGTTTTGGTTGATTATTCTTGTCCTCACCCTAGCCACTCTGTCGCGTTTCATGTGGTTCTTAGTGATTTTCTCGGGTTTCTGGATTGTTTTTTGGCAGGAGTTCATCGCCCTGCCGCTTTTTCTGCGCGGGTACGTCAATCCCAATGCCAACGTCGATCTTTTGCTGACCGTCGATCCAGCCACGGTAATTCTCTTTCAGATTGTTGTGAGTTATCTCACGCGCAGGGTACCGGCGTTTACCGCAATGACGATCGGCATTCTGATTGCCAGCTTTTCATGGCTCGTCTTACTGCTGCACGCCAGCACAGGCTTCGTGATAGCGGCGCTTTTCATCCTCGCACTTGGAGAAATCACTCAATCGGCTCGATTTTACGAATATGTCTCACGACTCGCGCCATCCGGGCAGCAAGGCACTTACATGGGCTACGCTTTTCTCCCCGTCGCCATTGGCTATCTGATTGGCGGCAGGCTGGGCGGATATCTGGTTCATTATTTTGGTGACGTGCTGCATCGGCCCGCCGAGATGTGGTGGGTGATTTCCGCGATTGGATTCGCGACTACGCTGCTGATGTGGATTTACAATATGGTGTTCAAACCAGTTGCGGCCGCGGATTCCCCGCCGGCCGATTAGCATTGAGAGGGATCTTTGGAACGAGACCTTTGTGGAAAGAGGGGCGCTCTTAAGAGCGGCGGCGCCGCAGCCATGTCGCTAGCTGCGCTGCTGATCGCCATCTTCTTCCCAGTCGCCGCTTCTGCTCAGGCTTTGCGGAAGGATTCAAAACCAGCCATTAGCGCTTCAGAGGCTCAACAAGCCGTTGCGGGCAAAGAACTCTTTAACCAACATTGCGCCTCGTGTCATTTTACGGAGACCACAGCTCAGAAGATTGGACCAGGCCTCAAAGACCTTTATCGGCGGCTCACTTTTTCTGACGGGAAGAGGGTCACCGACGCGAGCCTTACCAGGTGGATCCAAGTCGGAGGTAAAAACATGCCCGGCTTCAAAGACGACATCACACCCGGGCAGATTCGCGAACTGATTTCCTACATAAAGACCCGATAGGTATCAGCCTATGCACCCGCCGAGCCTCATGCCTCCTTTGATTTCGCCGCCAGGAGCGAGTCGATTGCCTCGCGAGTTGTCGTCATTCTGGCTCCCAGAGATTTCATTTCAGCCAGAGCGCTGTCTCCATCTTCCGGCTTCAATGTCTTGATGGCGTCCCCCACCAGGGAGACGCGCCGCCCGCGCTCGAGCAAGCCTTTCGCGACGCAGCGCACACAATATTCTGTGACCACTCCAAAGACCGCGAACTCGGCATCCGCGTCCGTAAATTGTTTCAGTCGCTCGATTACTGTTTCAGTGAGCGGATTATCGAAAACGTCCAGCGTCTGCTTTTCGAGAATCACCTGCTGGTAAAGCGACAAATCGTTCGGAACCGAAGCTTCCCGCCGGTTTGGCAGGATCAGAAATCGCTTTGCGATCGTCTCTGGAATAATTTCCGCGCCGGTAGTGCCGCGCACGCAGTGTGGTGGAAACCGCTGAAACTCCGGATCGTCCGGCGTGTGGACGCACGCGTCCGAAACCAGAAAAACGCGATCCTTGCGCGCTTGCTCCGTGAGCCGGTTTAAATTCGGAATCAACTTCTCGGCGCCGGGAACATACAGCTTCCCGCCCGGAAGCATGAAGTCGGTTTGCGTGTCGACGTCCCAGAAAATGATGCGGCGGGAAACCACCCAGAACTCCTAGGCCCGTGAGACCGTCCGCGTGATGCGCTCGCGAACCTGCTCGAGCAGCGCTTCCAGGCGCGCGCTGTGCCGCACGGGATATGCCAGGCCACAAGGCGCGAGGCCTCGAAGTGGAGCGGGCAAACGCTCTATTTGAGATTGACACCGCTTCTGCATTTCCGCCAAAGAAGGGGCATCGCTTACGCGCTTTCCCGCCCGAAGCACCGGGACTAGCAATGGTTCGCCGGGCATGTGCTCTTCCTCGAGAGCAATCACGTCGCCCGCGTAATCGCCTTGAGAATCGATATCGCGATAGACCTGCTTGCGGCCCGGGTAAGTTACCTTCGCAGCGCTGAATTTCGCGGCTTCCCGTACTTCGCCGTCTCGTTCGACCTCGACGAGCTTATAAAGAACGCTCAGTGTCGGCGCGTCGGAAGAAGTCGAGAGCGAAGTGCCCACTCCAAACGTATCCACGCGGGCTCCGGCATCCAGCAGCGAGAAGATCCGTTCTTCATCGAGATCGCCTGAGATAAAGATCTCCACGTCGCCCCACCCCGCTTCGTCCAGCTTCTGGCGCACCCAGATGCTGTCGGCGGTTAGATCGCCGCTATCCAGCCGTACACCTCGAGGTTTCCGTCCAATCGCGATGATCTTTTCGAGGGCGGCGCGAACGTCGTACGTATCCAGCAGCAACACCGAATGATGCGGGAAGATATCCATAAAACGGGCAAAGGCCTCTTCTTCGCTGTCAAAGGCCATGATCCAGGAATGAGCCTGCGTCCCGTACGTGGGAATCTCGAACAATTGACCGGCGCGAACATTCGAGGTTCCTTTGCACCCGCCGATATAGGCCGCGCGAGCAGCCAGCACGCCGGATTCGATGCCGTGAGCGCGGCGCGTGCCGAATTCGACGATGGGCCGCCCGGCCGCGGCTTTGGCTATACGAGCCGCCTTTGAGGCGACCATGGTCTGGAAACTGATCGTCGCGAGCAGCGCAGTTTCCACGATCTGCGCTTCCGCGATTGGCGCGGTGATGCGCAAAAGGGGTTCGCCGGGGAAACAGACTGTCCCCTCCGGCATGGCCCAAACGTCGCCGGTGAACTTAAAGCCGGCGAGATAATCGAAGAAATTCGCGCTGATGCGGGCGAAAGCGGGATGCTCGCGAAGGTAAGCGATATCCTCAGGACTGAAGCGCAGCGTCTCCAGGAATTCGAGCGCCTGCTCCAAGCCGGCTGCAATCAGGAAATTCCGCTTGGGGGGCAGGCTGCGGGCGAAAAGCTCGAAGGTGGCGCGGGCCTCGAAGTGGGTTTCGAGGTACCCGGCCGCCATCGTCAATTCATACAGATCGGCCAGCAGACCGGAAGACTGCGAGACGGTTGGCATAAAGTTACCGGACCATTATGCCACCGATTGCGCCTCTGGCAGGGCCGCATCGAAAAAGGTGCGGCGCGACGCCAGAGTCCAGGCAGTCAACGCCCTGTGGCTTCGGCTGCTATGGCCAAAACTTTTCCCGATTGATGATCAGGCTGGGATGATCCGGATCGTTCGGGGCTTCGCTCGTGTTTAGGAGCCCAGAACCGCGTCTTTGAAGGCCTTTGCGGCCCGCAAACGTACTACCGTCTTCGCCTTGATCTTGATGGGCTCGCCGGTTTGGGGGTTGCGGCCCATGCGCGCTTTACGATGGGCTTTGACTGCGCGTCCAAGGTTCGGAATAACGAATTTGCCCGCGCCGCCCTTGCATTCCTTTACCGCCAACTTGAAGAGCTCTTCAAAAAACGTACTTATCGTCTTTTTCGGCGTCTCGCACTTCTCCGCCAGATGGCCCACTATCTTGGACTTGCTCATTGGCTTTGCCATCTCGTTCTTCTATCCTCCTGTAGCGTTCGGTTCCTTCGAGCCTTCGTGGAGGCCCGAATCAGGCCGCGCACGCGCGACACTATAAAGAGAGTCCCTGCGCAACGCAAGAGAAAATGCAAAAAAGCCCCGGAAAATCGATAGTTGGCGATTGCGACGTCAGATTTTTTCTCCTTCTCCCATTCGATCAGAACCGTTCCGGTACAGTTGGCAAACTTATTACCCGGGCAGGCACGCGAGAGCCAGCCGCCCGCAATTGAGTTTCAGAGCTGCGCCGAACGTCAGAGTTTGGCCAGGGACTGATAAAAATTGGCCATGGCTTTGATTCCTCCAAAATAGTTTTCCAGCAGAATGTGCTCGTCAGGGGCATGGGCATTTTCGTCGGGCAAGCCAAAACCCATTAACAGGCAAGGCACCTTGAACGTGTCGTACATCTGAGTGACAAAAGGAATCGAGCCGCCTTCGCGGATAAAAACCGCGCGCTCGCCAAAGCCGGTTTCCAGAGCTTTGTGCGCCACTTCAAAAAACGGGTGCGTATAGGGCGCTACCCAGGGCTTGCCGCTGCTCAAAAGCTGGAAATCGCACTTAACCTGCCTGGGAAGCAGCTTACGTATGTGGCGCTCGACCAGTTTCGCGATTTTGGCGGGATCCTGATTGGGAACGAGCCGGGTGGAAAATTTGGCGTGCGCTTTCGAGGGGATGACCGTCTTTGCGCCTTCGCCGATATAGCCTCCCCAGATACCGTTGAGCTCCAGCGTGGGCCGGACCCAAAGCTGTTCCACGAGGGTGTAACCCTTTTCGCCGCATAGCCCAGGCGCTCCGACGGTCTTTCGGAACTCTTTTTCCTTGAAGGGAAGCTTGTTGAGCGCTTTGCGCTCGGCTCGAGAAACGACGGCCACGTCGTCATAAAAACCAGGAACGGCAACGCGGAAGTTTTTGTCGTGCAGCTTGCCAAAAAGCTCGCTCAGCACGGTGAGCGGATTCGGCACCGCGCCGCCGAAAACTCCCGAATGCAAATCCTGCGCAGGCCCGGTGATATCCACCTGGTAGTAGTTCAGACCGCGCAAGCCGTACGTAATCGAGGGGACGCCGGGCGCCAGCATGGCGGTATCGGAGACGACCAGCGCGTCGGCTTTGAGCTTGGCCTTGTTGTGATTGACGTAATCCCAGAGATTTTCGCTGCCGACTTCCTCTTCGCCTTCGATGATCACCTTGAGGTTGATCGGAAGCGTTCCCGCCGTCTGCTTCAAGGCGTCCATCGCGCGCAGGTGGATGTGCACCTGGCCTTTGTCGTCCGCGGTGCCGCGGCCATAGAGATTGCCGTTGCGAATGGTCGGCTCAAAGGCCGGCGAAGTCCACAATTCCAGCGGCTCAGGAGGCTGCACGTCGTAATGCCCGTAAAACAGAATCGTGGGTTTGCCGGGCGCGCGGAGAGATTCGCCGTAAACCACGGGATGCATTTTCGTCGGCACGATTTCGACGGCGTCCAAGCCAACACGGCGCAACCGGTCCGCGACCCACTGCGCGGCACGCTCGACGTCCGGCTTGTGTTCGGCCTGCGCGCTGACGCTGGGTATGCGCAAAAATTCGTAGAGATCGGTCAGATGCTCGTTATGCTTTCGTTCGACGTATTCATTCAGCTCCATCGGCCCTCCTGAAGCGGCGCTCCGATTCTAGGAGCGCAGCCCTTGCGGTGCAAGGCGGGCGCGATCCGCGTGGCCGGTTTTGCAGCGCGCAAAGCGGCCCGGCTGCGGAGTTCCCCTTGTCCATAAGTGGTCCAAACATTGTCCAAAAGGGCAGTTGCCCCCCAAGGCACGCGAAGCCAGCGCAAGAATTGACCGCATAAGACGCCGTAGCCGACCATAGTTGTGCCATGAATACAGCCGTCTACGAACGCGAACGACGCAGCTCCCGAATGTTCATGCGAGTCCGGGTGAAGCTCGCGGGCAAGAATCAGCAGGGCCGGCGGTTCAAGCATGCCTGCGAGACGATTGTTATCAATGCCCATGGCGCTTTGCTCTACTCCGAGCAGGACCTGGAAGTGGGATCGCTGCTCGTGCTCACCAATGCCTCCACGCAGGAAGAGCAAGAATGCCGAGTGGTCTATCTCGGCGATGACGCCGAGAAGGGCCAGCGCGTGGGCGTCGAATTCGTTTCCCCGTCTCCCCATTTCTGGGGCGTCGAATTGAAGCAGCCCGATTGGGTGCCCGCTCAGACAAGCTCGGTTCACAAGAATTAGGCTCCTCATTTAACCCGAAGATCCTGTGCGCAGACGTTCACGGCGAAGAAACTTGAAGTTTCAGTTGAGCCACCCCCCGCCCCCTATGTTTTTCCGCAAGAATATCATTCCATGGGAGTTGCTTCGCATCTTGGTGCAACGATGTCAATCCACGGGGCTTAGCTTCCCGGTTTGCCACGACTGAGTTCTCCATTCGTCCTCGGTAAGAGGCCTTCACGACACCCACCCCCCTCCCTGTTTTTGTGCAAGTGTTCATTATGCATGACTTAGCACCACCTCTTGCGTGTGTGATGGCTGGCGCATGAAAGCGCCGCTACAAAAACGAATCTCATGAAGCGCGACCCACTAAGCAAAAACCACCCAACCGTCACGGGTGCGGCGCCCGAAGAAGGCAAATCTCCCCAAATGGGCGGCGCGAATTTCGACCGAAAGCAGACCCCTCTCTCGTCCGCCGGAAGGGCGGACTCGCTCGTGATGACAACGTTTCTGGATCGAGCGAGAGCGTAATGGCGGAAATGGAAAATTTCTGCCACCGCGTTCGAACTAAGGGCAACTGGGATGTCGGTCGGTTCGGGAGGGTTAAATTTTTGGCGAGGATCAACCATGCTGCGCCGCCCGCTTGTGCACGGCCGTACGCCGGCAGGGCTCGTCCCGCAGGCTTACGCGAGGCGGGCGTATATATTTTAACGCCATCGTCAAACAAGTAATGATCGGGTGATGGGCCAATTCTGCGGTAATTTCACGTCTCGGGACTTAGGCCGCGTGAGTTACTTCCGAGTAGGCCGGTACCCGGGAACAATCGCAAGCGTGAGATGTCTTGAGTACTTCTGCGATTCGCCGACCAAACGCGAAGCTTACGGAACCGTAACCAAATCCTGATACCTCGCGATCACTAGAGTTGCATCCGCGCAGTGACTGAAATGTGGTTCGGAGTGTAATAAGTCTCCCACACCTTATCAACGTCGAATTCGAGCGTGACAAAACCGTGCGGGCTGTATTTCATTGGGTCTTCCGGCACCCAGAAGTTCGGGCCGTCGAGCACCTTCGCCGCAGGGACGCCCGACGGCCGTGCTGGCACATCGACCCACACGTAGGTATTTTCGGGCTTAATGAGATCATCTCGAAAAGCTGGAAAGCCTCCGTTACCAATACAGCGACCCTTGAAGCCCCATTTGGAGTGTGCGTCATATCGTACAAGACGGTGCTCATGACCCCAGAACCACGCGTGAATACGTTGCTTGTTCAAGAGGTCCGCCAGAGCCTTTTGAATATGGGGTCCTTGCGAGTCGAGTTGCGAAAACGGCTGATGGTGAGAAAAGAGAATTAACTTCCTAGTTCCAGCCGCATCAACGATTGACTTCAACCATGCCACCTGGGCTGGTTCTAGATTGAAGTCCATGTAGGCAGTGTCGAGGCAGACGAGAACCCAATTGGAATTTTGCATGGCGAAACAGCTTGCGGGCTGGTGGAAAAATGACCCAAGTGCGCCGAAATACCCGTGTCCGCCCGAGTACATTTCATGATTGCCATTCAGAGACCGATTAATCGTGATGCCGCCGCGTGATGGCCAATCTCCGACGAGTCGGCGGGTTACCTCAATGTCAGCACCTGAGTAATATGTATCGCCGAGGTGAAGTACAACATCACAGCGGGGGAGCGCAACAATCGCTTTAGCGATTGCAGGTGCGCCGTAAAGTCCGGTTCCCCAGTCAGCGAAAAGCGCGATGTGAGCGTCGTCGGGGATCGCCTCTGGTACGGGCGGCGGTGATAGCCACGGATGAAAATCCGGTTTGAAGATGAACTTCCATGCCATCCCTAGCCATCCGAAGAGATCATCATTGTCGAACTTCACCTCCTCGACTTTCGGAACCGATAATTTTTCCCCTTTATCTGTACGGATGTCCTGGGCCGGTCGAATGACCGACAGCTTCCCTGTCTCTCCGGCTTGGACAGCTTGCTCGGCTTGTCTGGCCAGCATCGTTTGCAGGCGCGACGCCACTGCGTTTCGTGGCGTGGACATAACATCTGACCGCGCGGTTTTGCTGTCGTCTTTAAAAGCGGTGAGCCCTTCGTTCCAATAGTCAATTAGCAGCGCTCGCTCATTCGGGTCACCACCGGCAGCCTTGTCGGCGGCTTCGTAGACGGACTGTTGAAATTGGTCGGGGTTCTTATCGAATGCTTCCTGTATGTGGGCATAAGTCACCACGATATTTCCGTTGTCCATTTTGTCCTCATCCGATGCGGGTATCTTGTCGCTTACTCACAGGCGACGCGATAGATAAAGGACGTTGTCTGTTGGGTAAGTAGTTGCTCAGCCTAGCTATGAAAATGTGTGTCACTTGGGCTGGCTCGGTCCAGGTGCGCAGCTGTCAACCAAATCGTGTATCTTGCCGTTGATCATTGAACACGGCACCAAAAACGGCGCATCGAGGCATTGTATTTCCAAGAGCTGACCCACAGGGTCATATTGCCAAACGACGGTGAAGCCACTTTTCGAAGCTTGTCCAGCATTGCCAGCAAGCGGAAGGCCAGCCTCGGCAGCCTTCTGGACTATGGATCCGAAGTGTTCTTGCGTAATCTGGTCGAATATCTGTTTTGCGCAGGCCACAAATCACCTTCCAGACCTAAGATAGCTTTGCCAGACTGATCAGTTCCTGGAGGCGAAGGTAGAGCGAAACAAGGGTATCACCGTACCGGATCGGATGGCAAGGTAGATCGCTTCCCAGTACGCTACGGCACGTCCGAGAGGCGCCCGCGGGGAAACGCAGTTCTATACGCATAGCTCGTTGCGACAACTTCATGGCTATGATCAAAGGCGAGTTGCGGCTGCAGCTTACAGGCGTTGGTTTTTAGCGGATCATTGCTCGGTCTAAAAGGTGCATGGCCAGACTGCTGAGGCGCAGATACTCGTAAGCGCGGATCGGGTCGCTGATGTTTCCGTCCGCAGTGTGACTCTTTTCGTTTCGGAATCGATCAATCGCCATGGTAAGGAACTTCACGCCATTCTGGAAATCATCGTCGACGTGTGGAGCTGCAGCTCCTTCCACATAGAGTTTCCCCTTTCCAAACGCTTCCGATCCGGTCTCGTAGGTTGTCAAAGAGCGGAGCCTATCTCGAACAACCTTGAAGCCCTTTTCGACCGCCTCGGCGTAGTCACCGCCAACGTACAGCGTGCGACATCGTGAGTAAATCTCGGGATGCAGGCTCCTTATCCCAGCGACATCCTCTGACTCCGGAAGCGCGAGCTCCAGCCGCTCAATCAGACCCTCGAGTTTCATAATCCCGTAACGAACCGTTCTCTTGCTGTACTCGAACGTGAATTGTGGGGACGAGTGTTCCGTGATCATCGTGACGGCCTCAAACTCAAACGCGATGTCTTTCCCCTCATAGGCAGCCTTGAGGTCGGTGATTGTGTCCTTACGCCAGACCTCGAGAAGATGGAGCCAATCGCTGTGTCCTCCGGTTTTCTCCGTGAGTTTTACCTTCGCATCGAGCTCTTCGCCTACTCGAACGCGCTCGGCGAGCATCTTCTCAACGCGTTCACGCGCCATCCGAAGTTTCGCCATGCGCGCCAATGATACGCCGTAATTCGGTGATGATGAACCGGTGCGTAGCAGATTCCACGATTCTGGGCGTATCGTCAGCTACTCGGAAATAATCGCGACCGAAGCGTGCGGCTAATCTCGCCAATCCCTCTTAAACGCGCTGCCGGTGCGGCGAACCCGCACAGGTAGCAGTGCCTGTGCCACTCGTCGTTTGGCTTCGGTGCAGGCGCGGTCGAAGATTCGACACCGCGCTCGGCGATTTGCGTAACTGGGGATTGGGCATAATACGTGACGACAAACGCTCTGATCATTCGTGCGCAACGGAAGGGCGGCGGGTAAAGGCGCGGCTACAAGAAAGGCAAAAGAGAGAAAGCAGATTCCTCGTCGCTATGCTCCTCGGAATGACAGCGAAAACAAACGAGGGAGAAAAGCCCCCCTTCGAGACTCCCTTCGAGACTCCCTTCGAGACTCAGGGCCCCCTTACGGGGGCAAGCAAGCAGGGCGAGCCCTTCGATTCGTCTCGCGCCTCTCAGGGCAAGCAGGGTCCCGCAACTTCTTTTGTTGAGGCGTGCGCCTTCGCGCCGGTCGCGGGCGCCCTGGGCTACAAAGGACCGACCCTTTACGGCTCCCGTCGAGGCTTCCGCGGGACTCAGGGCCCCCTTACGGGGGCAAGCCCCTCGCAGCTCGGGGCAAGCAAGTCAGGGGGGCGCCCGAGCGGGAACGAAAAACCGCACCCTTAAAACCGGCCCTTCACCAGCTCCCTTCGGTGTTCAGGGCAAGAGGGGTGCGGCACCCATGAAAGCACCCGTTCACGCTGGACGTTTTGCCGAATTGCCCTTCTATCGGGACTTTGAGGTGAGCGCAGGCTTCGGTGAATCGGAATCAGGCTGCGGAGCCAATGCTTGATCGACCGATTTTTCAACGGGCGGCACGGCTGGATGAACTACGTCAGGCCCCGAGACGGGCCCCGAGTCGGGCCGCGCCCCAAGCAGATCCACCGCGGCATGGTTAAGCTTGGCGCGCAATAGAGATCGCTCGTTCGCGCGAGTAACATAGCGCACGGAAATTTCGACTCCGCCGATAATGGGTTTGACGTTGATCGCGGGCGCCGCCGAGATCTTCATGTCGCGGGATTTGGCCGCACTCTTCCATTCCTGCTCGGCCTGCCGCGCGCCTTCCGAGGTCGCTTCCAGAACTATCTTTTGGATTGCCTCGACGACGGGATAGGGATTTTGTCCGGAGGGCAAAACAATTTGCAGCTCATCCCACAGCCACTGCCCGGACGTCGAAAAATTGAAATAGTGACCTTCGACCGCAAAGCCATTTGTAAAAGTCACCCGCCGGCCGGTTGGATGGCCCGAGTCGGTCCAATTCCCGGTTTCCAGCAGCACGGTGTGAAACATTCCGAGTTCCACGACTTCGCCGGTGACGCCATTAATCTCCACCCAGTCGCCCAGCCGGACGCCGTTTTTTCCCATCAACACAAACCAGCCGAAGAAGGCGATAATGAAATCCTTCAGCGCGACCGTCAGGCCCGCTCCCGCAAGCCCCAGGAACGTTCCGAGCTGCGTGGGCCGGCCGAATATCACCAGCAGGATCAAAAGCACGACCGACAATCTGCAGCGTAACGCGCGTGGCCGTGCGCAGCGTGGCCACCTGCCGGCGGTCCATGGAGGTCTTTCGGACGAGCGCTCCAATCGCATAATCAATGAGAACCGCGACGATGGCGATCGCCAGAATGACCAGGACGCCGCGCAGCGCTCCATTCACGAGAGAGCGCTGTTCAGCCGCGACCATGCCGATCCATTGGCCGTATGTGTTGGCCAGCTGGGTTTCGTTGTCGATGCGTTTGGCCAGAGTGGAGAGGGTCTTGCGATCGGCGGCGCGGCGCTGCGTTGTTTCCAGTAGTGTCGCCGAACTTTCTCCGCTGGAGGCGCCGCTGGGGGCGCCGCTCGGGGCGCTGCCGGGGGTAGCGCTCTTTCCACCCGCGACGGGCGTCGATGGCGGAGCAGCCGCCACAGCCGGGCCCGTCGACGTATCGTTCTGTGCGCCGGTGGCCTGCGCGCCAAGCTGGCGCTCAGGCGAGTTGTCCTTCAGGGCAAGCGCCGCTGCCGCCGAGAGGGCCTCTTGCTTCGCGCGCCACAATTGCAACTGTTTCTGATGCAGCGCCGACCACTGCTGGAAGCGCTGAATCAAACCGTGTGGCTCGACGGGTGCGCTGACGTCCACCTTCGTAGTATCCGAGGCCTTTGAAACCGCGTCGTGTTCCTGCGACATCGCCTGAATGCGGTCTTGCAGACTGCCGCCGGCACGGATCAACTCCTCCTTCCCATCGTCCACTTCGTCCTGGTCAAGCTCGAGCTGCGCCTGGGCCAGTTTGAGCTGGTCGTCCAGCTTATCCTTCTGGGCTCCGCTGGCCTTGGCCTCCGCGGCCGTGAGCTGTGCGACGCGCGCCTGGTCCGCCGCGAGGGCGTCCTTAGCCTTTTGCAGCCGAGCCTGTATCTCCTTGGCTTTGGCGGTCAATGCGGGCGGATGCTGCGTCGCGTCGAGCACGGCCAGCGCGAACGCCAAATCCATTTCCTGATCCCCAAGCTGCAGAGCCTGGCGGGCGAATGGTAGCTCCACCGCGCTGGTGGGCATGGTCGCCAACGCTTGTGCTGTGAGCAGGGGCGTCTGATCCACCGGCGTGGCGGCCGCAGACCCAGTTGGCGCGGTTGTTCCATTCGCGCCAGGAATGCCGGTCTCGCCACCGGTGCGAATCAGGCCATATATGGTCGCGACCAGGAGCACCACGAGTACAAACGAAAAGATCTTGTTTGCGAGTTTCATCTGTGGTTAGCGAATGCCAAAGAACGACATTCCAGTATTCGATTCAACCAAAGCGCATCGCGGATAGTCGGCAAGCTCAAAATATTTCTGTCCGCTTTAAATTTGAGGACGCCTAGCCATCAGATTATCAGGATCGGGCGTGGAGTGCAGCCGTCCGATGTATCGGCTTGACGGCTCAGCGCTGATAATCCACTCGAGCATGAAGAAAAACCGCACCCTTGAAACCGAAGGGTGCGGCACCCAAGAAAGCCAACTTGTAGATCCCTCGGCGCTCGAAATGACAACAATTGCAAAGCAGCACACGCAGGAGTGCCTGTGCCACTAATGGCTTGACTTCGGTGCAGGCGCGGCCCGAAGATTCGGCACCGCGCCCGGCGTTGGGAGTATCTGAGGATTAGGCATGATACGTGACGACATACTGAAGGGATTTCCCGAGCTGTTTGGGACGAAGAAGGTTAATGGCCGCGCGATCGATGTCGAACAGGCGATCGATACTCTTACGCGAGAGTTGAGGCCGGCCATCGCTACAGCGTTGGCCGCGCGGCGCGAACTTCTGCAATCCCGGGCGCCGGTCAACAAGAAATATGCGTGGCCAAGTTGGGACGACAAGTTTGAGGATCCCGTAAGCGGGAAGTTCTGGACGTTTCGGCAGATCGTACAAGGCATGATCGATAATTTTCTCGGTCGGAAGAGCGACTGGAGCTGGCGCTTGAATGACGAAGTGCCAATCCCCAAGGACGCGCGTCCATTGGGCAATCCGGGTTTGGAGCTTACCGGCCCGTGGCATCCGCTGGACATGGCCTTCAACGCATTGAATAGCCCGGCACCGATGAACATGCCCGATTTCGAAGACGCCTCGCCCCCACACTTTCACCCCGATGGCACGCCGGCAAAGCAGCCCGTCGGCGTTTTTGCGGCCCTGCAAAACGCCAAGGAGATTTTTGAAGGCCGCTGGGCGGAGCGCGCCTACGAGGTTTCCAAAAAAGGAGAGAAGCGGACCTACAGCATTACCAAGCCGCCGGGAGGATGGCCGACGCGGTTCGCACGACCGCCGAGTATTCACATTCATTACGACTACATAACGGTGGACGGGCAGCCGGTCCCGGCTTTGATCCCGGTGACGTTGATCTGGGCGCTGAATAATTTCGACGCGCTGAAGCGGCTGGGGACAGGTGTGTACTTCTACATTCCCAAGATCCAGACGCCGCAGGAAGCGTTGATCGTGGAGAAGCTCCTGGCCGGGGTGGAAAAGTTGATCGGCGCCGAGCCGGGGACGATCAAGATCAAAGTGCTGTACGAAGAGGGGAACGCGGGCCGGTTCCTGCCTGCCATCGCGTGGGTTTTGCGGCGACGCCTGCTGGGAACGAATGTGGGCCGATGGGATTATCTGGCCAGCATTATCGAAATGTGGAAAGACGATCCGCAGGGCGTGTTCCCAGACCCGCAGTCGATCACGATGTCCGCGCCGAACATGATCGCGTACCAGAAGTACAACGCGCTGGTCATGCTGATGGCGGGAATGAAAAACGGCGAACTCAGCCAAGGCGCACCGATCGGCGGGATGGCTGCCGTGATGATTTACCAGCCAAGCGATGTGTATGGGCGTTCCCAGTACAATCCGCTGGCGCTACGGGCCATGGTCATCGATAAACTGCGTGAGCGGCTGCTGGGACTGATGTTTGTGCCTGATGCGGCGCTCGGTTCCGAGGAGCGGCCGACGCTGGAGGAGATTCTTGCGGGGCGCGCGAAGGGGCGCCTTTATGATGCCTACCGGCAAAGTTGGGTGGCGAGTCCGGAGCCCGCTTATGTGGCCGCGGGCAATGCGCCCTTGCGCGCGCGTGTAAGCGAGCTTCAGACAATTCTCGATGCGCCGGCAGAAATGACGGAGGCAGCGGGTAAGCGCATGCCCACTGTCGCGAGCGGTCTTGTTGAGGCCGAACGGCAGCTGCTGCAATCCCGCGGCCTGCTGAGCGCGAGCGGCAAAATCACGCCCTGGGTGATCACGAAGAATGAACTGGACGCGCCGGAGAAATTACTCACGCAGCCGCTGTGGGAGGCGATCTACGGAGTACCCAAAGGGGATATCACCATCGAGCGCATCCAACATGCGTTCTATATGGCGGCGAATTACGGGTTCCAAATCCTCAACGGCAATTTCGCCGCGGCCATCGACGATTACGAACTTTCGCTGCGTTTCATGAATGACCTCGCCACGTATCGCATCGACGTGTCCTGGCTTTGGACCCTGCTGCAGCATCACGCTGCCGTTACAAAGGACGGCTATCTGAAACGGCCATCACTCACGCGGGACGGTGTGGTGCCGGCGGTGAACGCGTTTGAGGTGAAAGCCGGAACGGCGTTCACCAAGGGCGTATTTCTCAAGCTATGGGAATTCCACAATGAGTGGACGGCCGAGTTTTTCGCGGAACTGGACCGGCGGGTCGATCCGGGACGGTTCGACCGCGGCAAGGCTCCGATCATCATGGAGCTTTTGAAGCGGCAACTGCTTTCGCCGAAGTACATCCAGCACAGCGCACGAGTGTTGTTCGTTGTGGCGCAGGCGAAACAAGCGGAACGCGCGCAAATCCTGGACGCGATTTTCGATCTTTCGCGCGACGAACTGATTAGGCGGGTTGAGGCGGGAGCGATGGACAAGTCTGTTCTTTCCGCGCACGACTATGTGTACGACATCTTTCCCGGTGGGGAAGCGCAGCGCCAAGCCACAGGTAAATCAAGCAGCGATTGAATCGGAACTTGTCGCACCCGGGAAGCCGAGTGAGAAGAGCTCGCTTGCATTCGTTTTTAGTTTGCTGGCGCTGCGAGATTCAGGAGAGATTCTTCGACTTCGCGTCCCGACCGGAATCGCCAAGGCACGATTCCGACAAAGGAGGTCGGGACGCTTCGCTCAGAATGACGAAATGGGGCGCGAGGCAGCGGAGTTGTTGCCGCTAAAACAGTGCCCACTGAGCATTCGAGTTTCAGGGTATCGGCAGCAGTGGCTTCTGCGCCGCGGGCAGGCGCTGATCGAAGGCAGTAAGCAATGCCGCGTCAGTGGCGTGTTCCGCCATCAGGTCAACCAAATCCACCAGATCGGTCTCGCCGAAGATTTTCAGGGCGCGAGCGTAAGTCTCCGCAGCCACCATGTGCTTGCCGAAGAGCTCTCGACCAAATTCGATAATCACCGCCTCTTTTTCGCCCGCTCCCGCAAGCGGTTTGCGGTCGCGCACAATGTCAATGACCATTGGGTCCAGGCCGTCCTTGCGCGCCGCAAGCTCATTCATGGTCCAGTCATACTGCTGGTCGTGCTCGCGGGCCGTCACCAGGATCGCCAGTTCCATCAAACGCGGGCCGACGTGAGCTTCCAGCGATTTGCGTTCTCCCTGGTGCAGTCTGATCTCCGCGGGCCCCGTGCCCGTCGGCGCAAGCTCGCGTCCGTAGAGAGCCGCGGGCGCTTGAGGTGCCGTCTTGATCAAGGGCAGGCGGCTTCTCGAATCCGGGTGGATGTCATCCGGGGGAGTGAAAGGCAACGGCAGGAACTGCTTCATCTGAGGCGGCATCTGCTGATTGAATGCCGTGAGTCTCGCGGCCGTGCCCGCGTACTGAGCCTCCAACGAAACGATGTCAACAAGGTCGGGCTCGCCCAAGAGTTTCAGGGCACGCGCATACGTTTCCGAACTTAGCTTGTGTTTGCCGATGATTTCACGATCCAACTGAACGATCACCGCTTCCCGCTCGCCCACTCCTGTCAGGGGTTTGCGATGGCGGACCAAATCGATGACGGCCGGATCCAATCCGACGGCGACAGCCTCCATCTCGTGAAGCGACCACTCGTATGGCTGATCGCACTCGCGCGCCGCGGCCACGATAGCCAATTCCGTGAGGCGACGCCCGAGCGGGGAAGCCCAGCGAACGTCCACTCCTGAACTGTGGAGCCTTATCGCGGCCACGCCTTGTGGCACGCCGGACCCGGAGTTGGAAGCGGCAGCGTCGTCATAGGCTTTCTTGCCGCGTTCATCCAAAGCTTCGCGTTTGATCAGAGGAAGCCGGCTGCGAGAATCCGGAGAGACGTCCTTGGGAAGAGTTGCCTCGGATTCCAAGGCGGCGCCGCCATTCGTACCGGAAGGCACTTGCGCTAAAAGATTGGGCCCGAACGGGGCCGCGCTTGCGGCGACGAGTAACAAGGCTGCGAGAACCTGGGCTAAGCGCATCTTTCGCCTCCTGAGCGCACGTCGAATTCTGCTGAGCCGGTTACGACGGATTTGTATCAAGAGAACTGGTGCTGCGTACACTACTTCTTTATTTTGGCGAGGAAATTCGCTTCCAACACGAAGGCGGAGACTAGGCCAAAGTCCGCGCCAGCAGGCGTTTCCCAAATGCTGAGTTGTGGCGTATACTCCGGCCAACCAAAGGATTTTTGACGTGAATAATACGCAAGCATCGGCTCTCGACGTAACTGCGGCTCCGCGCGAGCGAGCCGGAACGCGCTCGGTGGCCATCACGATGTATTGCATCCTGCTGCTTTCGTATGTGCTAATGGCGGCGGATCGCTATCTTTTTCCGGTGATCGCACCGTACGTGCGGCGCGAGTTCGGCTTTTCGGCGCCGCTTACCGGTCTGCTCACCACGATTTTCACGCTTGGCCTTGGCGCGGGCGGCTTGACGACCGGGTACATTCTTTCGCGCTTTTCCCGGAAATCGACCATGCTCGTGGGCATTGCGATTTTTTCGGGGGCTACCGCGCTTACCAGCGTGATCCATGGATTCTGGGGCATGTTATTTTGCTTGGCGGCACAGGGAATCGGGATGGCCATGCTGGCCACTTCGATGTTTGCGCTGGCGGCGAGCTATTTTGTGACCTACAAGGCGGCGGCAATCGGGTCGGTTAACTTCTGCTATGGCATCGGCGGATTCGTAGGATCGTCGCTGGCCGGCGTGCTGCTGGTTAAGTATGCAAACTGGCGCGCGCCGATGATCGTCTTCGGGCTGTTTGGATTTGTGATGATCGCGATCATCGCGGCCACGGTGCGGGGGTGGTTCAGCGAGACACGCGGCGCAGCGCAAGCGCGTGCTGCGGCCAGCGGTGGCGCCGAAAGCTTGCTGAACAGAAATACCGCGCTCCTGACGATCCTGAGCGTGATTCATGGGCTCAGCATGTATGGGTTTCTCGGAGGCTATGCGTCTTTTCTGCAGGAGACTCTGCATTACACGCCGACGCGGGCCGGGTTCGTGGTCGGTTTTTTTGCCATAGGAGCGCTCGCTTCGATCGCCGGCGGCTGGTTAGGCGACCGGTTTTCTCCGCGAATCGTGCTGAGCGGAGCCTACGTTTGCATCGCTGGGCTCGGGTATCTTTTCTTTCAGGCGGCGCCATCGCCCCTGACACGGGAGATCCTGACGTGCGCCTATGGCGTGGTGGGCAGCGCAATTCTTTACGTAAGCCTTGCCGCGTACCACGTAAGATCGTTGCGAAGCAGCCTGGCCAGCAAAGGGTCGGGCATGTTTGTAACCAGCCTGTATGGCGGCGCGGCTTTTGGCGGTTATCTGATCCGCGCATTGGCGGCGCACGGCGGTTGGCTATTCGCCGGGGTAATACAAATGTCGCTGCTATGCGCGGTGGGCGCCGTTCTCGCGTTGGCTCTGCGGCCTAGCGAGATGAATGCTTAGACCAGAGGCGAACTCAGCCAACAAGAGCTTTTGGGAGCCAATCATAGTTGCAGGAATTCTGGCGAGGGGCACTACTCGGATTTTTCGCTCTGGTGGTTGGCATTCAGTTGATTCGACCTACGCGCATCAATCCTCCTGTAGTTCCTTCACACACGCTCGAAGCCGTGGTGCCCGTGCCGCCGGGAGTCGAAAGCATATTGCAGCGCGCCTGCTACGATTGCCATTCGAACCAAACGCGCTGGCCGTGGTACAGCAACGTGGCACCGATCTCGTGGTTTGTCATCGATCACGTCGATAGCGGACGCAGGCACGTGGACTTTTCCGACTGGCTGCGGCCCAACACGAAGAGTCCCGCGGAATTTACTCGCGAACGCTTCGAGGCGATATGCAAGCAGGTGGAGACCCGCAACATGCCGTTATTTTCGTATCTTCTGGTGCACCGAGCGGCGAGCCTCTCGCAGGGTGACATTGAGACGATCTGCCAATGGACACGAACGGCCCTGGCGAAGTAATCCGCGACCCGTTTGGATGGCCGCTGTAACGAAAAACGTGAAAATCCTGCAACTCTCCAGCGATAATCGCTCATGATGCAATCCGTGCGGAGAGGCACTGCCGGGAATTTAGATTCGGTGCTGCAGTGCGCGCAAACGCACGTCGATCGTGAAACTTCGAAACAAATTGTGACACTCGCCGCCAGCGAGCCCGACTGGGACGCGATTTTGAAGGCGGCCTCCGAACACAGCCTGACGCCGATTTTCTGCAGGAATATCGAGGAGTATGGCGGAGAGGCTTTGCCCTCCTCGTTGCGTCACCGTTTTAGCGAAGAATTTCTTCGGAATTCCTGTCGCAATTTGGCGCTGACTGCAGAGTTGTTCCTTGTCCTTGAGGCACTGGAGAGCCGTGGCGTTTGCGCAACGCCGTACAAGGGGCCGGTCCTCGCGGCACAAGCCTACGGCGATGCGGCGATGCGGCAATTTTCCGACCTGGACATCATCGTTCCGCAACGGCAGATCGTCGCAGCGCATGACGCATTGCTCGCGCTCGGCTTCCGTCCGGTGATCAGCGGCGTTGAACCTCAAGCCGGTGGGCGGCAAGTTCCCGGTCAGTACGCTTATCGGAACCACACGCAAACGTTGGTGGAGCTCCATACGGAGCTCACGCTGCGCTATTTTCCGCGGGGATTGGATCTGACGAAGCTTGTTGAGCGCCGCGAACGTGTACAAATTGCGGGACGGCAGGTGCTGACGTTTTCGCCGGAGGACACGCTCCTGCTGCTGTGCGTGCACGGCTCGAAACATTTCTGGGAACGCCTTGGCTGGATCGCGGATATAGCCGCGCTAAGCAGAGCCTCGCGGCCGCTTGATTGGGCAACGGTGATGGAGCGCGCGCGGAAGTGGGGAATTCGGCGGATGGTCTTGCTCGGAGCGGGCCTCGCGGAGCAGCTTTTCCAGACGCCTTTGCCAAAGGAAGTGGAGGATTACCTAAGAAGCGATGCGACTGCGCGCGGGCTGATCGATGGAATTTGCCGGCGAATCTTCGCGGCCAAGCCAGCAGAGCTGGGAGTGTTCAACCGGTTTGCGTTTCGAGTGAGGATGCGAGGTCCGCTGGCACACGGTTTGCCGTATGCAGTTCGACTGGCGCTCATGCCTACCGAATTCGACAGAGGCGGGCACGCGCGCTATCTAGAGCCTGTTTATGCGCTCCTTCGGCCTCTGCGGCTAGCGCGGAGTTACGGCTGGCGCACGCGTGGCGGCGATTAGGGCTGCGACGAATACCAATCCCAAGTTTTGCGCAGGCCGTCTTCGAAATTGATCGTCGTTTTGTATCCAAACGCCTGCGACGCCAAGGAAATATCGGCCTGTGAATCGCGAATGTCGCCTTCGCGCGGAGGACCATATTTTGGCTTGGCCTGGCGCCCCGAGAATCCCTCCAGCAACTTCAACGTATAGTTGAGCGTGTAGCGTCCGCCCGTTCCCAGATTAAAGGAGCGGCCGGCGATGCCTGGCGTCTCGCACGCTTGCAAATTCGCGGCCACTACATTGTCGACAAACGTGAAATCACGGGATTGCTCTCCGTCTCCAAACACGGAAGGCTGGCCCCCATTGCGCATGGCGCTTATGAACAGCGATAGGACGCCCGAATACGGCGAACCCGGATCCTGGCGAGGCCCAAAGACGTTGAAATAACGCAGCGCAACGAAATCGAGCCCGTACGTGCGGTGAAATACGCGGCCGTAGAGTTCGCCGACAAGTTTGGTAACGCCGTAGGGGGAAATCGGCGCGGGCGGCATGCCTTCATGTTTCGGCAAAGTTGGCGTGTCGCCATAAATGGAAGAGGAGCTGGCAAAGACGACGCGCCGAACACCAGCGTCTCGCGCGGCAACGAGGACGTTGAGCGTGCCATCTACGTTGATCTGATTTGTCTCCTGTGGCTGCTTTACCGAGCGTGGCACGGAAGTGCGCGCCGCTAGATGGATAACGTAATCGACGCCGCGACAGGCTTTTTCGATGGTTTCGCGGTCGGTGATGGTGCCGCGAATGAAAGTGATCTTCTCCCGGATTTTTTCGAGATTCGCCTCTTTACCGGCGGAGAGGTCGTCGAGCACGGTGACAGAATGGCCACGGCGTACCAATTCGTCCACCGTATTCGAGCCGATAAAACCGGCGCCTCCAGTGACCAAATAGTGCATCAGAAAAACCCTCCCAGATCAGCACCGCACAACGAAATCGATATGCGGCTTATATTTTGGACCGAAGCCACCGATTTATAGCCGACATATGGGTACCGCATGCTCCTTTTAACAAGTGACCGCACAGGTAATTATGCTCGTGTGGCAGCCTTATCCCAAACTCTCTTACCTTATGATTGTCCAGCACTGAATAAGATGGGCGGCGAGCGAGCGGGGGCAACTCGTCATTGTGAGAAAGCCAAAAATACCCGAAGGCCCTGAAGGGCGCCTTCGCGAATCCAGCAGTAATCACTTACGCGGTGGCCGTTCGGAAGTCATCCTCCCGCGGCGGCCCGGCGCGAAGCCTTTGCAGGAACGCGACGCGGAGTAGGTCCCATGCTGGGAGCCCGACCGTCCCGGTTGGAATCAACGATGCGCTTGAGGGTTTCTGCCACTGCGATAACCGTCTCATCGGGAAGCGATTCGTAAATGGGAAGACTGAGAATACCGTCGGCCAGAAATTCGGTTTGGCTCAAATCGTTTCGGGCCGCGTCGTGGAACCTGGAATAGAGCGACTGTCGATGAAGAGGAGGGTAGAAATATTTTTTGGTTTCGATGTTCTGGTCGAGAAGAGCATTGGCCAATTCATCCCGCGTCATACCCAAGATCTCTGGAGTGATGTGGATGGAGTAGTCCTTATAGGTGTTGGTGTCCTGGGGATGAGTCTTTTGAAAGCCCACTCCCGGCAAGGACGAAAGTATTTCGGTATAGGCTTGAGCAATAGAATTGCGCCGCCGGACTTTCGCATCGATGAGCGGAAGACCGCGCAAGGCGAGAGCGGCATTGAACTCCGTCATGCGGGCATTAAGGCCCAGCCATTCCGGATTGTACGCGCCGATATCGCCATAGTTGCGCATGGCGCGGACAGCTGCGGCAAGTTTGGCGTCGCCCGTGGTGACCAGGCCGCCTTCGCCGGCAACCAGAAGCTTGGTCGGCGAGAGCGAAAATACCTCTGCATCTCCGAAAGAGCCGATGGGCTTCCCACGATAGGCGCTGCCAAATCCGTGGGCAGCGTCGAAAATCAGTTTGAGTCGATGGCGTTGCGCAAGGCCCTCGAGAGCGGGAATGTCGCACGGATTTCCGTAGAGATGTACGGCCAGGATGGCTGAAGTCTTTTCGGTAATTTTGCGCTCGATATCGCTCGGGCTCACGTTCCAGGTGTCCAGCTCCGAGTTTGCGAATACCGGGGTCAGGCCGTTCCAAAGGGCGGCGTGGCCGGTGGCGAAAAATGTGAAAGTGGGGACAATGACTTCGCCGGAAAGTCCCAGTGCGCGGAGGACCATCATCAGGCCACTGGTGCAGCTCGAAACCGCGACGCAATGTTTCACGCCAAGGCGCTCGGCAACAGCCGCTTCGAGACGAGCTACTGTTCCGGAATTCGTGAGGAGCCCACTTTGATACGCGGACTGATATTCTTCGATGACGTCCTTAAGATCAGGCAAAGTCGGCCGCATGAACGGAAATCGCTCTTCAAAAGCGCGAGCCTCGCGGTGAAGCGGATCTGAGGCACTTGACTTCGGATTCATCGTCACGGACATCGACCGTCCTCCCTTGGGCAATTCAGGTTTTGAGTTTCACCGAGTGTGCTGACCTGTTCTCGGCAAGCGGTGTGAAGCAGAGGCTTGCACTTGATCGGGTATAGACACACTCGAGCTCACACCACGTCTCGAATCACACTTACTTTCATTGAAGTGCCGCTGCAGGAGCAGTTCGCCAGTCTCGACCTGGCTCCAAGAGTTCCGGGCACTCTCCGACTCTCGTGTAATGAAACCCGATACTGCCTCCGGGGTCTATCCCGCGTCGTCCGTAGCGGGGCTAAAACGGATTCTGTAGGGCGGTTGGGGGCTTTCTATGAGGATTGGAGCGCGGGGCATGTTCCGCTCGGTTTGTCGATCCCACTTGGCGTGCGCCTCTCCAATTTCTTTCAAGCAGTCGCTCCGCGATAAGCCAATTCCAGGGTTTCGTAGGGGAAACAGTTTAGAGAGCCTCCGGTAAAAAAGGCGGCTTCCCTCAGGAGGTGCCCTGATTCCTCCCGTACCTCATTTTGGGTACGGTCAGGCAGTCCCGTGCACGATCTTACTGAAGACCGAAGTTTGGGGCAAACCAGCCTGCCGGAAAGGTATTATGTCTAATATTTTCAGTTGCTTGGGGCGATTTTGCCGAATCGCGTCGCTTTGTACGCTGGCGCTGGGAGTGTATGTGACCGCTGTGCACGCCCAGACTTTCTCGACGCCCCAGGCCATCTCCAGCGCTCTGAGTAATGCGGTATATCCCGCGATCGTTGACGACGCGGCTGGCCATATCAATGTGGCCTGGATAGACAGCGTTTCGGGAATCACCTTTGCCCGGTCCAGTTTCACAGGCCAGAATTTCGTTCCCACGCTTGTTGGAGCGATCAGCGTCGGAGCAGCGTTTCAGCCTCAGATGGTAGTGGACTCGACAGGAAACATCATCGAGATCGCCTGGGCCAAGCCGAGTGCGACGTCCACGGCGACCAATGTGACCTTCGATGTATTTGTGAGCCGCTCGATCGACGGGGGCGCAACTTTTCTTCCCACAAACACAGTACAAGTGTCCACAACTTCGGTAGCACTCGTCAGTGCACCTCGGCTGGCTTTTGACGGTGCGGGAATTGACGTGGTCTGGGGCAACGACGGCACCTGGATCAGCCGATCAACGGACGGTGTAACCTTTGGTGCACCGATACCTCTCGCGATGGCTGCGCAAGACTCAGGCGGGCCGCGGATCGCTGTGGACAAAGCAGGGAATATCTTCGTAGCCTGGACGGACCGCCTGGCTCAAGATCAAAACCAACCGGGAAACTATTGCACCAATCCGATATCGCACACCAACCAGAGCGGAGTTCAGGTCTATACCAACCCTTTCGGCGGGACTTATTACATTAACGAGACTCTCAGCGGTACAACGCCTTCCAGCACGAATACACGGAACCTCTCCAACACCGACTTTTTGGGTCCCGATCCAAGCTATCCCAATGGTTATTACGGATGCTCTTACGACACTCTCCATCTCTTTTTCGATCAAAACGACAATCTGCACCTGCTTTGGGCGGATGAGCAGCCGTTAGAGGATCTCCTTACCAGCACAGCCGTACCGCAAACAAATGGCCCGCCGAAGTTTACATTTCCCATCGGGCTCGGTGGTGGTGAAGGAGTAAGTTCTCCAAGCCTGGCCACCGATATTGCCGGCAGCATTTACGTCGCGTGGGCCGCAGGTGCAAAGGCTCCTTCGACCACACAGGGCATCTACTTCACCCGCTCCGACGATGACGGCGCCAATTTTGTCACCAAATTTTCACCCGAAGCGACGGTCGTCAGTACCCCTGGCGCGATATCGCCCGCCTACCCGCAGATCGCTGTCGATTCTAATCGCAACGTCGACATCGTCTGGGAGCAAGCCGACCAACCGATTACCGCGAGCAGCAGCAACACGTATCACATGTTCTTTACGCGCTCGACAGATCGAGGCGACACGTTTCCCACGATAAGAGAAGTACCGACGACTCCTTCTGTGCTGTGCATTCCGGCAACGCTGCCCGGCAACACTCCTCCTAATACGCCGGACACGACCACCTGCGGGACTGTGCAAATGGGGCTCGACGCAAATTCCAACGCCGACATCGCCTGGGTGGATAATCCAGGTTCTTCGGGCTCAAACGCCAGCATTGACTTGTCGATCGCTAATGTGGCGACGCAGCCCACGAATGATTTTAGTATCAGCGTCACTTCACCAACGCCCACCGCATTTTCGGGTCAGACAGTCACTTACAACGTGACGGCGGCGGCCACGGGCACCTTCGGTAATAGTCCCATCACGCTGGGTTGTAATGATTTTCCGGAGCTCTCAGGTACGCAAGGGGGGATAGTCGCCCGATCAGATTTTTCCTGCACATTCACGCCAGCATCGGGAATCCTCACTGCGGGGAATTCGGCAACGGTTAACCTGACCATACCTTCGAATTTGCCGGCCAACACGGTTTCGTTTGCGATCAACGGAACAAGCGGGGGAACCACTCACCGGGTCATGGTAGCGTTCACTAGCCAAGGTTCACCCGGTGCGCCAGGCTCGGTCCAGCCAAGCTCGGCGCATATTGGCGTGGGCGCCTCCGCAACCTTCAACGTGAGCATCAATTCCAATGCGTTCTCAGGAAACGTGAACCTCGTCTGCAATGGCCAGCCCGCGTGGATTCAATGCGGCTTCAATCCATCTTCGATCAATTCGTCATCGAGCACTTCGTCGGTTTTGACGGTGAAAGTCGTTTCCGCACCGACCGGCTCCCTGCTGAGTTATCCGCCGTCTCTTCGCGGTTTGCCCGGACAAAGGAACGTTCTCTTGTGGAGTATAACCGGGACAGCTCTATGTCTTTTGGCAATGGCGCTGGTCTTCGGCGGACGCCGCGAAGGAGGTAGCTCCTTAGTCCTGGTGCGCGGATTTGCGGTGATGGCTCTAACTCTGGTGCTGGCAACCGGATTGATCTCGTGCGGCGGCGGCGCGGCGGCTCCGTCAAACGCGGCGACAAACACTAGCAGTGGCACCGGGAGCGGCAGCGGCACCGGGACCGGAAGTGGCACAGGCACCGGAAGCGGCAGCGGAAGTGGAAGTGGCGGCGGAACTACGCCTGTTACCGCAACATTTATGGTTCAGGCTCAAGCCGCGAACGGGACGACAAACCTGGGCACAATATCGATCACAACGCCATAGACCAAACGACGCCCGAATCGCCACGTCACAAGCACATACACTTACGCCGTGGCGATAGAGTTAGAGTTCGCGTGATGAGCGAGTACATCTCAACGCTATTTCAGGTTTGTACGGACCGCTTACCTTGAGGTGACATCAGCCGGAGGGGCAACATTGCGATTCTTGAGCCACTCCATGCCGATGTTCTGGTTCTGCTTGGTTTTCGGGATGGTGTCCAGGTCAGGCATAAAAATTTGCAGCCCAGCTTCGGGAGTCATGCGTGTATAGCCATTCACCAGCTGTTCCTGGTAATGGGCTAAATCGAGATCAAACCAGGCGTCATTCGACAGATCGACCATAATCAGATCGACGTGGTGCATGGTCAGTTTTCCGAAATCGATCGTACCGCCCCGAAGCTGCAGGAAATTGCGCCATTGCTCGACACGCGTCACGTCCTCTTGCGCATTTCCGTACACTTCCTCAACGTCCGGATTGACGATGCGCACGCCCGTAAGCTCTCCACGGATGTGAGGCGGAGGCAGCAATTTCACCGGATCGAAGAAGACGTCGTTGCCGGAGACCTCGATCCCGGAAATATTCCCAGGACTGAAGAGGCTCGAGAGGCTGAGATGAAACTCACCGAGCAGAGCCTTGACCGGCATTTTCAAGACGCTGAGTTGGGTGACGTGCAACTGGATACGGTTAGCGGGAGCAACCGCAATAGTCGCCGTTAATTCGATGGGAAGCGGAATGATTTTGTGGAGAGTTCCGTGGAGTTTGATCTGATCGCCGTCGCCGGAGAGAGTAACGTTCTTTAGGGGAGAGTTCGTAAGGCCTTGATTCAGAAAGTTGGTCAGATCTCCGACGTTCGTGTGAACAACTCCAGTTTTTACGTCGAGGACGAACGAATCCGGTTCGTCGAATGAGGGATTGATACCGCGATTGACGCGAATGATCTCGCCGCGCAGCCACCGAACATAGATACGAAACCCCGCCGAGCCCTTTCGAAGCATAAGATTGTGCGCGTAAACGTTGGTGAGATCAGAGTTCGGAGAGGTGCCTATTGGCGCAGAGGATGTGCCGGGCGAATCCGGGGCGCTGGCAGAAGCAGGGGACCTCGTGGCCGACTTTACGCTTTGAAAATGCCAAGCGATTAAAACCAGCGACAGCGCAAGCGCAGATAGGAAAAAAATGAGACGGGCACGCATACGGATTCAGGATCGTTCGCCGCAACGTATTTGATGTCAGAAACGAGTGTTTCGTGACCTTGGCGTGTTGGGACGTTCTCAGTTAGCCGCAACTGGCAGGAGGTCATCTTCGCGAAGCTGTGGCGCGCCTCGCAGTTAGATCAAGTGAAACCGAGACCGACACTGCGGCAGACAGACTGCGTTTGAATAGGCCGATGTTCCTCAGGTTGATGCACG
>CAWEFX010000014.1:0-220735 GCA_963808465.1 uncultured Acidobacteriota bacterium | reverse complement strand
CCAGTACGCTCTATTGCGTGAAGATCAGCGCGGCAAATACTACGGCGTCGGCATGAACGTTGGTCCGCAGGAAAACCACACCGTGGTGCTGGCGCCGATGCCGGGCTCGCCTGCCACGAAAGCAGGGATTCGTCCCGGTGACATCATCCATACTGTCGATGGCAAGCCGTCGATGGGTGACCACTTCCGAAGTTGCCGATTTGTTGAAAGGTCCGAAGGGGACCGTGGTGAACGTCATCTGGTTCGCGAAGGCTATGCTCGACCCGCTCACCTTCAGGATCACGCGCGATGAAATTCCGAAGCATTCTGTGGACGTTGCTTCACGATACGCCAGGAATCGGTTATGTGCACGTCGGTCCTTCAACGAAGAAACCGACACCGAACTTGCGGCAGCGCTGAAGCAACTCGACTTTTCCGCCCTGGACGGATTGACTTCTGGACCTTCGTGGCAACCCCGGAGGCTTGCTCAATGAAGCGGTTTCCGTCTCGGACATGTTCCTCGATAAAAATCAGCTCATCGTTTCCCATCACGGGCGTGCTTCGCAGGAACGGCGCTCTTCGCGGTGCGGGGCAATCGCGGAGTGCAGTGCCGGTGGTTGTGCTGGTCAATGGCGGTCCGCTTCGGCTTCGGAAATCGTCACGGGCGCGATTCAGGATCAGATCGCGGCCTGGTGGTCGGTGAGCAGACGTTTGGCAAGGGCTGGTGCAAACCGTATCGCCGTTCAGTGAGAACACCGGCCTGGCGCTCACTACTGCCCGTTACTACACGCCGAGCGGCAGGTTAATTCAGCGTGATTACAAAGACGTTTCGCTTTATGACTACCTTTACAATCACAAAAACCCGCAGCCGACGGAGGTAAAGCTCACCGACGGCGGTCGCCAGGTGTACGGGGGTGGTGGTATCACTCCTGACGTTGTCGTCAGTGAGCCGAAACCCAACGACTTCCAGCAGCTTCTGCTCCGCCGCGATATTTTCTTCCCCTATCAGGGCCAGGGCGGCGTCGGGAGCTTCACCACTTATTATCTGGGTACCAAGCCGGAGATCACCAAGAGTTTCACGGTGACCGACAACGTGTTGGCGCTCTTCCGCCACGATTTGGATAAGGAAAAAATCTCTTACACGGACGGGGATATCGAGCAAAACCTCGACTGGATCAAGCGTGAAATCAGGAAGGAAGTATTTATGTCCGTGTTCGGTCTTCCCGCGGGATTCGAGGTAGACCTGCAGGACGATCCGCAAGTCGTTCGAGCCGTCGAATCTTTACCACAGGCTCGCTCGCTATATCAGAATGTTCGCAAGGTAATGGCGCAGCGTACTTTGGGTCAACCGCTGCAATAAATAAAGGCAGAAAAGCGCGGAAATATTCCTTGGGAATGGCTTCCGCGCATCATGAGATGGCTTTATTCGCGCACACCTCATCGGGTGTCGCCCGGGCGTAAGCATTGCGAGTTTCCAATTTTTAGGCTTTTACAATGCCGCCGGGATCGATGCTCTTGTTTGGCGTTCGCACTGTATACTTATAGTACCTGCCCGGATCTCCAAGGACTTCGCGCCTGACCAACCCGGAGTAAGGCTCAACGTTGCTGAACTGAGTGTAGTCGAATGGCGAGTCCTCTTGAACTCGACGTTGAACTGGGCTTTCCCGTCGCTGGCCTGCCACAGCACTTGTTGATGCAAACTCTTAAAGATCGTGAACGGTGCAGGCTCGCGTTCGACCTCTCCGTGCTTATCGACGGGAATGATCACTGTCACTATGCTTCCAGCTTGGGAGTTAATTTTTGGAGCGGTGGTCGCCATAGTTCCTCCTCTTTTCCGTAATCGTCTCACTTCGCTTGAATCAACTCCTGGAACCGGGGGTCGGGCCGCAAAGAATCAAAATTTGGTGTGTCGCGTACGATGGCAACGGAAAGTCCCGAGGCGAGCGCCTTTTTCAACCAAGTCAGTGTCTCACTGGTGTCGCCGAACTGGTTATACACCAACGCGGCCTTAAAACGCATCTCGGAATCGTCAGGGGTCAGCTTAAGTCCTGCCAGTAAATATTCGAGGGCTGGCTTTCGCTCTCCGAGCATCGCATGACAGTAAGCCAAGACGCCGAGTGGATAGGCGTCCCTGGAATTTACTCGTAGTCCCCCCGTAGCCAATGAGATGGTGCGCCTATAGGCTTCAAAAGCCTGTGCTCGCTTTCCCGGCGCCCAGTAAGAACTGTCTGCTAAGTTCCACCAGGGCATGTAGTCAGTCGGGTTGAGCTTTACTGCTTCCTCCTGAGCGCCCGCGGCCTCATCATACCGGTGTAGATAAAAGTACGCATTGCCAAGGTTGCTGTAGCCCTCTGCGGTGGGCCGTATGGCAATCGAATGTTGCAACATGCCAATTGCGTCGTCATAGCGCCCTTGCGAATAATAGACGGTGCCCAGATCGTAATAACCTCGAATACTGTCAGGGGCCAGCGCGACAACCTCGGAAAACATCGACGCCGCCTCAGCGTAGCGAGCCTGGTGATAATAAAACGTTCCTAGCCAACTGTAGCCGGCCCAGTAGTGCGGCCGCAGTTCGATCGCTCGCCGGTAAGTCTTTTCTGCGTCCGCGAGCTTGCCTAGACGCTCATATGCATCTGCGAGGCCGCGGTAAGCGTCATCGTTAGTCGGCTCGACGATGACGGCGCTCTCAAATTGTGCCACAGCATCCTCGTAACGCCCGGTTCCCTTGTAAACAGTCCCGAGGCAAACGTGCGCGGATGGCAGTTGCTTGTTCAGGGCCAGTGAATGCTCGCAATCGTGCCGGCTGCCTTCGATCAATTGCATGTCTTTACCGCTCCCGGCTGTTTCGTACATCTTCCAATATGCCTCGCCCCGCCCGGCATAAGCCCCCGCGTACCGCGAATCGAGCTGAAGGGCAGTATCAAAAACTTTGATCGCGCTTTCGATATTCTCCTTTTTGTCGTAATTCTGCAGATAGCCCAGCCCCTGCAAGTAGAAGTCATATGCGCTGGCCACTTCCGTGCCATGCGTTTCCAGGGCTTCGCGCTCGCCGGGCTGCACCTCCAGTTGCAGCATCCCGATGGCTGCATTAACCACTTGATCTTGAACCGCAAAAGGATCGGACGCCGCGACCGTCAAACTCTCTGCTCTAAGCTGGCGGCGGGTTCCGGCATCCACCATGGCAATGTTGATCCGAACTCGATTCCCGGATCGTTGCAGATCGCCCTCGACCACCAACGTCGCTCCGAACTCTTTTCGAACGTCGTCTATCGTATTCGCGCCTTTAGCTCGAATCTCTGGAGCCGGTACTACTTGCAACGTCGGGTCGACAGTCAATTGAGTAAGCTTGGCTGTTAACGTCTCGGTAAGGCCATCGCTGAAAGGTTTCTCTTTCGCATCACTACTCATGACCGTAAATGGCAAGACGGCCACGAGTTTCTCTCGTGGCAGCGGAGTAGTCCCAAACCAACTTCTAAGCCGCTGACGCGCCTGAGGAAAGAGGAGCGCTAACACAGCAATCGTCGCAATCACGATGCCCATGACCGCGATTGCCAACACGCTCCTCAACCTCGTAGGCCAGAAAAGGAAAGATGAAGGTTCCACCAACGAGCGCTCGAGAGCGCGAAAGTCCAAGAGAACGTCGGCCGCTGTCGCGTAGCGTTCGTTGGGATCTTTCGCCATCATCTTCGTCACAATGCGTTCCAGTTCAGCTGGCACTTGTAGATTACTGTGACTAGCCGGAGACGGCGTTTCCTTCAAGATGGACGCAATCACGTTCGCTCCGGCCTGTCCTCCAAAAGCCTTTTTCCCGGTCACCATCTCATACACGACGGCTCCAAAGGCAAAGATGTCTGTGCGGGCATCCACCTCCCTGCCCTCCAACTGTTCTGGAGCCATGTACGAAAGCGTGCCGAGAACCGCCCCGGGTGTGCTGATCGTATCCGCCGCTACCGGGACTCCAGCGAGCACAGCAAACGGGTCGGCTTCCCGCCTGAGTTTAGCTAGTCCGAAATCCAGGAGTTTCGAACCTGTACTCGTCAGCATGATGTTGGCAGGCTTCAAGTCTCGGTGAATCACGCCTTTCGAATGGGCCTTGTCCAGGGCGTCGGCAATCCCTATCGCATACCGCAAAACATCTTCCAGACGCAGTGGTCCTGTGTCGAGCCGCTGAGCTAGCGTCTCGCCTTCGAGGTATTCCATCACCAGGAAATCGGCATTGTCCTGATGACCAATGTCGTAGAGCGTGCATATATGTGGGTGATTGAGGCTGGCGACGGTACGAGCTTCTCGTTCAAAACGCTCTTGAAGTTCCGGGCGATCGGCAATGTCTGCTTGCAATAACTTTATGGCCACCAAGCGATCCAGTCGGGTATCCCTGGCTTTGTAAACCTTACCCATTCCGCCCTCGCCGAGGGGTGCCAGGATCTCGTACGGTCCCAGCCTCGTGCCAGTCGGCAGCGCGTCGAACTCTCCGTCAGAAAGTCCGAGAAAACCGTTATCCGCCTCGCAATGAGCGGTAAGCAGCGATTTGACCTCGCTTCGCAGGGACTCTTCCACGCAAACCCGATTCAGGTAGTCGTTCCGTTCGTCCGGTGCTTTCTCCAGCGCGGCGGCGAGCATCGCCTTCACTTGTTGCCACCGTTTGGGTGTCATGCGCTTGTTTCCTTGTTCCTCATTTCGCGTTTCAGCCAGGCGCGTGCCGTTGCCCATTCACGCTTCACTGTTGCTGGCGAAACACCCAGCACGACCGAAGTCTCCTCAATAGAAAGGCCGCCAAAGAACCGCAACTCCACAAGACGGCTCTGCTGTGGATCTAGGGCAGCGAGTTGGTTTAAGGCATCGTCAAGCGCGATCAGATCCACATCTCGCTCCTGTGGCAAAGCGACATCTGGGTCCAGGGTCAGTCGCGGAGCGCCGGCACCGCGCTTGGCAGCTGCCCGATTTCGAGCGTGGTCCACCAGAATGTGCCGCATGAGCTGCGCCGCTACGCCAAAAAAGTGAGCGCGGTTCTGCCACTGCGGATGCTCCTGCCGAATGAGACGAAGGTAGGCCTCGTTGACCAGCGCTGCGCTTTGAAGCGTGTGATCGCGGCGTTCCCGCCTAAGGTAACGTCGCGCCAGGCGGCGCAATTCGTCGTAGACCAGGGGAATCAGTGCCTCGCGCGCGCCCTGGTCCCCTTGACCCCAATTCAGGAGAAGTTTGCTGACCCGTTCGGATGATGCTGGATACACGTTTCGCCGCCACTGGGGCTTCTCGTGGAAATTGGCGCGATGCTAACGCCACAAGTCTGCAAAGTAAAGCACTGGTTCTAAACTAAAGCACTCGTTCTAATGTTGCCCCATTTCGCAATCCCGCAGGAGGAGCCCCTTTTTCGCCCATGTTGACAAATAGGTGAGCCACTCTGGCGCGGTTTTTCGCTTTACAGAGTGAAGGCGTGATGCAGCCTTCAAACGGCCGCCAATAAAAAGCATCAACTCAAGCAAAAGGAGAATAACGATGAAAATTAAGCATGTGACCAGTCCGGCCTCGTTGAGGCTCCTTCTGGGCGTTGTGATAGCCACCTTTGTCTTTACGGCCGCTGCAAATGCGCAGCCAAGTTTCGCAGGCAAGTTCACGCTTCCCTACGAAGTTCGCTGGGGACAAGCAGTGCTTCCGGCGGGAGATTATGTGATCCGGATGGACTCGACAGCGTCTCCAGCCAAAATTAGCCCGGCAAACGGTAGCAGTGCCGGCGTGTATACGGAGTATCCCCTCGTTGAAGATAGCCACACCAGCGGGATGTACCTAATCGTCACAAATCAAGCAAACCAGCGGAGAGTTCGTTCCTTGAACCTGCCTCAGCTTGGCAAGGTGATCGTCTTCGCGCCGCTTACGAAAAGCGAACGAGAAGCCTACGCCAAGGCGGGCCAGATCAATACTGTGCCGGTAGTTACTGCGAAAAAGTAAATTCGGCAACAAGTTCCCGCGCCGCCCCCGCCCGTCACGAGGGAGGAACTGCCAGGTTCCTCCCTCGATTTGGTCTGATCTGACTGAGAATCCCTTCCACACATCCCAAACCAGATCACAGAACGCTCTCCGGAATTTCTGATGAACTCGCTGTGTAGTGTAAAATGGCCTCGTGGGCGGCTAGCTCAGTTGGAAGAGCGCCTCGTTCGCAACGAGGAGGCCGCGGGTTCAAGTCCCGCGCCGTCCACCAAAAATCACTTATAAAAACGAGGTTTTCCTAGAAACGGGCAGCGCTAAGTCCGTTTGGGTTCTACTTTGGTTCCACCTATCGAGGATAATAAATCTCCGTGCAGGGTAACCAGAGACCCGCGGGATGTGGCGCTGAGAGCCGCACTCTACTTCGGCTATCTTTTCCTCAGACACCTGCCGGGGAACGACTAATCTCGCCAAGCGTCTGGGAATCTGCCACATTCTAGCCGAGTACCCATCGACAGCGGGCTAGTTTCCGAGTCGGCCCCTATGAACTTCCCTTTGGGAAGAACGGTTTTTCAGCCAACTTGAGGGGGTGGCGCGGCAGTTTCGTCGATGACCTCGAACGTTGTTCTGACTACAGCGCTGTGCTTGAGCATGGCTTCTACCGAACAGTATTTCTCTTCCGAAATTCGGATGGCTTCGCCGACCGCAGCTGCATCAATGTCGTGGCCCCTCACGATATGATGAATTCGTATGGCAACAAAAACCTGCGGCGGGCGTTCCGCTTGTTCGGCCTCCACTTGGACCTCGTAGCCCGTGACGAGCTGACGCTTCTTACCGCGAAGGATTGTAATCACGTCGAAAGCCGTGCAGCCGGCCAACGCGGCGCCAACGAGTTCAATCGGCTTTGGCCCCGTGCCGCCAGCAATATCATCGACGAGAAAATGATGGCCACTGCCGGTTTCAACTTTAAATTGCCTGCAGTTAGTCTGCCCGGGATGCGTAAGGGTGACGCGAGCGCGGATGCCGGGCACGTTGGCACGAGCTTCGCCCAATTTCCAAAACTCATTCCAGATTTTCACTGTCTCGCCTGTAGTTTCCAGCACAGAGTTGGTCATTTCCCTCCTCCTTTCTCCGGCAAAACCAACCGTCAATTCACCGATTTGGTGGCGAGCGGCTGTTCGGCAGGGCAGAACGAAACCGCCTGACACACGCTTATCGGGTTGCGTTTATCGACTAACTGCGCGACTCCAAGACATTCGTAGCACCGCAAATCGTCCGATTTCGGCGTGTCGCTGTGCATTACGACAATCGACGGCTGAATGGGTAAACGGTTGACCAGTTCGAGGAAATTGTGGGAGTGAAGATCAGGAAGATAATCGTCTACGAGCAAAACATCGAACACTCCCGATCTAAGTAAACCCAGCGCCTCATGACCGCTCCATGTCGCCGTCGTGTTGAAACCGGCGTCCTCCAGCAGTTGTTGAAACTTCCACAGGATCTGATCGTCGTTATCAACGATCAAGACATTAACTTTCTTATGGCCTTGCATCTTGTTATTCCCTCCTTCCGGTACTTGTGTTACTTGGCGAAATATCCTAGGGCCTGATCGCGACTTTAAGCACGCCATCCTTTCGATTAGCGAATACGTCGTAGGCTTTCGTGATGTCGTCGAGCGTGAACGTGTGCGTCAATAAAGGCCGTAGATCCACTCGGCCATGCCTTACCAGTTCCATCAAGCGGCGCATGCGCTCCTTGCCGCCTGGACAGAGTGTGGTGACAATCTTGTGGTCCCCGAGTCCGGCTGCAAACGGTTCGAGTGGGATGGACAGCTTGCCGGAATAGACACCCAGACTGGAAAGAGTGCCACCCGGACGAAGGACTCCAAGAGCGTTTTCAAAAGTTTGCGCCGTGCCGAGGGCCTCGATGGCTACATCGACGCCACGTCCTCGCGTCAACCTTCGTACTGCATCCGTGACGTCCTGTTTGTGGTAGTCGATCATGACGTCCGCGCCCATGCGCTTAGACATAGCGATCCGAACCGGATCGGATTCCACAGCGATCACCAAGCCCGCCCCTTTGAGCCGGGCGCCAACGGTGGCACATAGGCCGATGGGTCCTTGAGCGAAGATGGCGACCGAATCGCCAAACTGCACGGCGGCCGATTCGGAGGCCGAAAAGCCTGTCGAGGCAATGTCAGCGAGAAGTACGACCTGTTCGTCAGTCAGTTCGTCGGGAATTTTAGCGAGATTGGCTTGCGCGTTGGGCACTAACAGGTACTCAGCCTGTGCGCCATTGATCGTATTGCCGAATTTCCAGCCGCCGATCGGACCGCCGCACTGGGATAGTTTGCCGCTAAGGCAAAATTCGCATTGGCCGCAAGGTGTAATCGCGCCGACAAGGACGCGGTCGCCGACGGCGTAGTCTTTTATACCCGGGCCAAGTTCATGTATCACGCCGACCGGCTCATGGCCAATCACCAAACCCGGCTTAACGGGGTATTCGCCCTTCAGTATGTGGACATCAGTGCCGCAAATGGTCGTAAGAGTGACCCGTATAACCGCTTCTCCATAGTCCGGCTTGGGAATTGGGATGCTTTCAATTCCGATCTGATTAGGTCCGCGAAAAACGAGCGCCCTCATGCATTCGGCTGGTGCCTTAGAGCGACTGCTGCTCTTATGTTCCACCGTTGATAACGTCGCCATTCTTTCTTCCTCCTGGATAATTTGCTCGTGACGCGTTTCGAATTCGGTGACGCAGATCACAACTAAGGATGATGAGCATTACATTCGCTGGTGTCACCGCGTGAGAAGATTAGTGGCGTCGCGAGAGCCCGCGGCCGTTGATGGCTACTCGTAGCGGAGGAACATATGAGGACGTACCGTGGGAGTTTCGTAGCCGTCATTGCTCTGATGATCGCGCTGCCTCTGTTTGCGCATCATGGAAACGCCGCGTACGAGACAACGAAAACGGTGATGGTCCGGGGTACGATTACGGACTTTGAATTCATCAATCCCCACGTGATGGTTTTCTTTGAAGCGAAGAACGATAAGGGCGAAATCGAGAAGTGGCAGGGCGAGCTCACCAGCCCAATCACCTGATGAGAACAGGCTGGACGAAGGGAACCCTCAAGCCCGGCGATCGAGTCACTTTCAGCGGTCTCAGAGCAAAGAGTGGCGCATCTACGTTGTGGATTACGAAGATCGTCGCGGCCGATGGGCATGAGATTGCGTTGAGTCCTGCGGATTGACGCCAAAGGTTACGTACAGGTGAAGTCTATGAGCGAGGCCGTATTAGTTCGAGAATGGGGAGCGGAAGCATTCCACAATCGTGTGCTGGAATTCGAAACCCGAGGTTACATTGCACGGAGAGAGACTTATCGCATTACGGCGGAAATGAATCCGGAAACGGGAGAGATCATTCACCTGCACACGATCGAAATGTTCGCACGCGCCTCCGAGGGCGCGCCGGACTCATAGTCATCAGGATAAGTAGAGCAACAGATCGTTTACAACTCTCAGGCGGCGACGTGACCGAAACAAGCGAGTACAAGTAGATTGCTATACCGGCCACAAGCAATCCGCCGCCCACAAACATGAACCCGAGAAATGACAGCGGGCGAATTCGAATCAGCGATAGCGCTTCCACCAGCAATTCAAGCACGATCAACATTCCTGAGATGCGAAGCCGGTGTTCCATCAGAGCGGCCGTGGTCACTTCGGCTGCCAGAACTTCAACTCGGAAAGATGCGCCACCGCGTGAACATTCTCATGGCAGCCGCTCGTCAAGCAGGAGAGCTGATTAGACTTGATCGACGCCATGATCGAGGGATCGGCGCTGTGCACGGCGCCTTCCTCGAAGGAGCGTGCGCCGTCATGGCAATGCAGGCATTCGCGATTGTTATAGGGATTGTAGAGCTGGATGGTTTTCGGAACGGTTCCAAGGTACTGGACGTAAACGTGACGAAGGCCGCGAAGCTTCGCGAGAATCGATCCATACATGACGTAGTCGGTATGGCAGGTGTAGCAAGCTTCTTCGCGGGGGATGCGGGCGTTCTGAAAGTGCGCGGCGGGTACGTACGTCGGATCATCAATATGAAGGCTCCTGCCGTAAGGGTTCATCACGTGGCAAGAGAGGCAGAATTGCGTCTGTTTGGAACGCTCCATATGCTCCGAGGCGCCCATGGAGGCCACGACTATCGGCAGCAGAAGATAAACGACGAACGCGAATTGTTTGCCGCCGCGTGTGGCTGTAAGCGACGGGCGGAAAACGATCGTGGCAACCAGCACGACCGCCACGCCAATAAGCACATAGAGCAGCGCGGTGGGGCCGGGAACCGTCAACATTTGCATTAAGGACCTTGGGCGAGAAACCGTTCGGGAATTTGTACAACTCGTGACCGGGTCTATTTCCTTTCCATGCCGCGCACGTAGGCCACAAGCCCCTTGATCTCGTCAGGCTTCAACGTCTTCTCGTAAGCTGGCATTTTGTTTTTGCCTTTCGCAATAATTTGAGTGAGGTCGGCGTCGGACTCGCTCTGCACCTGGTTTGAGTGGAACTCGTGCGTGCCCAGCTTCTTTCCCACTTCGCTGCCGCTGCCATCTGCCCCATGGCAGGCCCCACACTTGGTCTTGTAGGTCTTTTCCGCCTCGCTCTGCGCCCTCGCGTGCAACGTAAAGAATAAGAACGCAAACGCCGTGAGAAACATGAGCTGAATCTTGTAACTAGCCACGCGATTCATCAGACGCTCCTTGGATACCACGTTCGAATCGAATTGCAGCTACTCTAGAAAGCATATCGCAGAACAAAGGTAACATTGTTCCCATTGAAATTCTGCGAAGGCAGCGGGACGAGTCCGGGCGGGTTGGCGATTCCGTGGTCCTGATATCCATAATAGTTCCACGCCGTTCGATAACTGACACCCTTATAGATGTCAAACGTGATGCTCGCATAAGGGGTGAAGTAATCGAAGTCAAGCGTGCCCGTCGGGGTGAGTGGATTCAGAAACGTGGTGCTGCCGCGAACGATACTGCCCAGGTAGCCCACCAGAAACGTGACTCGCTTCTGGGGCTTAGCCATGACGTCGGCATAAGCATAGTTGTCCCTGCTCGCATAGAACGATAGCGTGCCGAGCGGCGAAGACGCGCCGGATACCGGACATGGCTGCGTGAATAGAGCCGAGCTATCGGGGAAGCAAATCTCGGTTTGCGTGTAAACGTCCATGTAGCTGTAACCAAAGTCGACCGTAAAATCGCTGCGCGGAGAAAGCGCGGCGCTCAGACTGTAAGTTCTCCCATGCTCGATATTGTTTACCGTAAATACGTTATCGCGGTTCTCGTGAATATCCACTGCCGCAGAGAGGTTAGCCCAGGGTTTTGGTTCGTAAGTGGCGTGGATCTTGTAACTTTGGAGTTGTCGTGGACTGATTCGGGTGAAGGAATTGTCGTTGTAGCCTGCCATGACGTCGGCATTGACTCGCAGTTTATCGGTCGGCCGCGCCGATAGTCCGAATTCCGCGGCATTTTCGTGAATGTAATAATAATTGAGCGCTGTATTGTTACCTGCTTCTGGGCCGATTTCCGTGATCACGCCCGTAGCTGGATTACGCGAGCAGTCAGAGGGAAGCACACCGCCGGAAATAGCGCAGTCGGCGCGTGCCGCCAGAAAATCGTTACCTGCAGTGCCGGTCCTGCCGCCCGGGAGGTAGATTTCGCCCGTGTCAAACGTTGCCGCAAAATCGTCGATCGTGCGCGCTTCGTAAAAGTAGCCGAGGTACGCGCTGAAGTGGTCTGTAAAGTTGTATTTCAGCTCGACGAGGTTATTGCGAAGATTTTGCCCGAGGAATTGGCTGACGGCTTCATTCAATACGTCAGGACCCGAGCTCGCACTGTGCTGTGGGCAACTCGCGCTCGTGAAAGGCGGCGGGCAAACTGCGGCGAAGTTCGCAGGAGTAACCTGCGAAATTGGTAGTGTGAACCCCGCCTGCCCGGGACCAGGCGGAGTTGCGAACAGGTTAGTTTGAGAAGTGGCCCAACTCGAAGGGATGCGCCAGTTGTGGTAATAGAATTCGTCCCGAAGGCTGAGCTTATCTGTGATGTGATAATCTCCGGCCCAATTTGCGTCGGCAACCACGCGCTTTGCCTCGCTGGGGCCCGCGGTTGTGCTTACGCGCGTAACGGTGCGGCTGACCCAGCCGTTGAATAGTTCATTCAGATCCGTCATTACGTTGCTGGAGTTGCTGTAAGCGGCCGATCCGGACATCTCGAAATTCTTGAAATAATCCGACTGAAAGCTGAACTTCTCCACGGGGAACCTCGCTCGCGGCGTGTCCAGAAGGCTATAGGAGAGGATTCCGCTGCAATTCGGCGTCACGGTGGGCGGCACGGTCGCTGGATTGATGACAGGCCTGGCGCAGGGCGTGGTGCCCTGAAAAACCACTCCTAAGTCCACGGGCATGCCGTTGGCAAGCTGGAAAGGAAAATTCTGATCCGCCACGAAGGTGTTCACCCTGGTGAAGCTGAGCAGTTCGTCGAAGGAAAGTGTCGTTCGAGGCAATCCGCGATAATCCAGACCTAGCCGGTACTCGTTCGTAATCGCCTCCACGTTACTTCCCGGCGCCGCAGTAGTCGGCTCGTATCCGGCTCCCCCTGGGCCGCCCGTGGTCACTCTCGAATAACCCAGCCGAAAACGCAGGCGTGACTCCGGTAAAAGCAAGAGATCGTAATCCTGCATGTGCCGGTCATAATTCAGGGCTTGCGGAGAATTCGCGATCGCCACCGGGGTAGGAAAACTCGTGGTGTTCAGCGGATTGGCAAGCAAGTTGTAATTAAAGAAGTATTCGTCGCGCCGATACGTCCCACGGAAGTCATACCACTTGTTCTTGTCAACGCGCAGGCGCGAGACACTATTGGGGTCACCGCCATAGCCGAAGTTCTGAAAGCTCAAATCGTCGAAGAGCAGGCCGCGGTGATTGGCCGAATGCATATCGAGGTCGTAGTCAAAAAGCCGCCAGCCGCTGCCATAATTGAGGAACGTGTCATAGTTGCTCAGATTGCCGTGAATCAAGCTGTCCCGGTACCCAAACTCGATATTCTGCTGCGTGTTGTAATTGGCGCTGGTTTTTCCCGACGTTTCACTGGTCTGCTGCATGGGCCCCTGGTCGGGCAGTTGGGGATTTTGAGCCTTCGCCGCCGTCGCGAAAATCAGAGCCAGCACGAAAACGAATATTAGGCTGGCGGGATGTAGCCATGGGCATGCTGCGCAAAGCAGTCCCATGCCCCGGAAATGCTGCTTGCCTTTCGCAGTTGGTGCGGATCGAGAGAAGACCATCGGCATCCTCGTCATTTGAAAAACACAAAGCTCGTATTCGAGCCGTGAACCGCGGTGTGGCAGAGCGTGCAAGCCTGGTATTGCGCGGCTTGGTTATGGAAAGAAGGGGCGCCGGGCGCGTTTGCAAATGAAGTCGTGTGGCACGAGAGGCAGAGCAAATTCACATTGCTCATTTTGAGCAAATGGACATTGGGAGAGCCGTGAGGCATGTGGCATGACTCGCAGCCCTCGGTTCTCACGGGCTCATGTTCGTATACGAATGGTCCGCGCTTATCGACGTGGCAGTTATAGCAGACCTGGTCCTCAGTGACGGACGTGCGCACTTGATGCGAGCTTCTCGGTGCCGTGCGGGTTATGGCAATCGGAGCACTTGATCAGGCCTTCGTTCACGCGATGTCGAAAAGGCATCGAGAATTGCGGCCTTTGTTGCTGGTGGCACGTATAGCAAAGCTCCGGCTGCGTCTTCACCAGTAAGAATTCGCGAGTCTCCGAGTGGTGGGCCGAATGGCATGACGTACACGAGATGTCGTTTCTGGAATGCAGCGAATTGATGACGTGTCGCTGTTGCGTCCCACTCGCATGGCAGCTCAGGCATTGGGCGTTGACTGCTTTCGGAGTCGCCTTTGTGAAAAGGAACAGCTTTGAGGTATCCGCCGGGTTTGCCACGTGGTCGGCCCCTGGTCCGTGACAGGCTTCACAGCCTTGCCTCGCCGGACCTCCGCGCGTGTTATTCGAGGTCGCCCAGTGGCGTGACTTCGACCAACTTTCGTATTCACTCGCGTGGCAGTCCTTGCAGGCCTCCGCGCCAACGTAACCGGCGGCTGTGGGCGCCTGGGTGGCGGCGTTTTGCTGAGCTTGGACTGGAACTAGACAAAACCAGAAGAAAGAAACTAAGATCGTCAGCGCCGGCACTTTTCGAAAATTCACTCAGCTCACCCTTTTGTGCGTCGTCTCCGGACGGGCCTGTTGAAACTGTAAGAACAAGTTGGAAGGGGCTGTAATTTCGAACTGCGGCTGCGTTTTGAAAAAGCACCGTTACTTTAACTGGGGACGAGATCGAATACTGTCCAAAACTAGACACTTCACAAAACATTCTTCTCGACAAGGTAGCAGCAAAAGGGAGAGAAGTGGAACTGGCCACGTCTCTCCCGTTAAATATCGGAGCTTTAGCCTAAGCCCGAACAGTCAATACGGGGCAAGTCGCGTGAGAAACGACGGTATGCGCCGTGGCCAAAGCCAAGTGAGTGGCGGCGCCTCCGTGCGCAGCAAACTTGGCGCCGAGCACGATTAAATCAGCATTCCGCTCTTGAGCCACATTGAGAATCTGTTCGGAAGCTTTGCCAAACTCCACTACAAACTCATGTTCACGCCATGGTTCGGCATCAGGGGGTACGACTTTGTGCAGACGATCCATCCGATTTTGCAGGACCACCTGCGGATCAGCCGGCGGTTCAAAGTCTTTTTCATCCATTACATTCAACAGTGTGAGCCCCGTTCCAAACTCTTGCGCTAGGGAAACTGCATAACGCGCAGCAGCAAGAGATTCGGGGCCGAAATTCGTAGCGAAGAGAATTTGCTTGAATTCCGGCCCACCTATGACCTGCGCGGTCACCTTTGGTCCCACGGTGAGAACGGGGCAGGGTACCTGCCGAAAAACCTCTTCGGCTACCGAGCCCATTATCAATCGCCCCAGGCCTTCTCTGCCGTGCGTTGCCATAACGACGAGGTCGATCCCAAATTTCTGGATGGCTGCGGAGATCGATTCCCAAACGCCTCCATGCTGCAACAGCATCTTGTGTGCTACACCTCGTAGACTCGTATCCAAGCCTTCCATTTCGCGGGTGGCTGCCTCTTCGATCGCTTCCTGAGTGGAACCCCAATATTCAGGCGGCACCAGGGCCGTTTCTGCGGGTGAAATGACATGGGTCACATAAAGTTCGGATCCGTAGTGCCGCGCAATTGCCTTGGCCCAAAGCAAGGCTGGCTCCGAGAGAGACGAAAAATCCGTTGCTACGAGCACGTTCTCGAATGCAACTCGTGGTGCGGTTGATGCGACCTTCATGGTGACCTCCCTTCTCCCTCAGTGGGTCCGCGAGTTAGCTGTGCAATCCGATCCAAGCCCACAGGCCGGCCGCTACCGCGAACAACAAGCCTGACAGGACGGCGAACCCAATAATCACATGCAGCAGGCGGTGCATCTTGCTGATCAGCACGTTTTGCTCGGCAGCCATCATGACTTGCTCTGCGCGATTCAAATAAAGCTCATCATCTTCCCTTGTGGACAAGGCGTTCCCGTAAATCACCAGGACGGTCAGGATTGCCGTAACCCCAATCCAAGCCGCAAGCAAGTATTCCAAAACCATTGATTCGGGAGCCATCGTATCCTCCTTGGCAGAATTGGCCGGCACTCTTGCTCGACCGATGCCATCTTGATTCAGTACGGGAAATTGGTCTGTGCATGCCGGCACGAGCGTATGTGATCCAGATCACAGGCGCGTTCATTCCTCTTGGCCCATCCGGAAAAAACGGATTCTGCCCAAGCTGGAAGGGCTTGTGATACAGATCACAATCGATGCCGCTCGTGGTCACCGCGCGTACCCAAGAATGGATAGAAGATCAAAACGCTTCCAGGAAAGGGGGGCAGATGATGCGTTACACACTTTATGGCGGTTTGCTAGCAGCTGTTCTGGCAATTTTCATAGCAGGAGCAACAACGCCGGCGACCGTGGAGGAAACACTCCCTCCCAATTACGTGCCTTCGGGTAAGCTAATGTATCAACAGCATTGCGCGACCTGCCATGGCGTCGATGCCAAGGGGAATGGGCCTCTTGCTTCGGTTCTGAAAACGCCGCCTGCGGACTTAACGCTACTGACAAAACATCACGGCGGAAGATTCCCGACGGAATACGTCTCAAGTGTGCTTGAATTTGGACCGGGCCCGACGGCTCACGGCTCCTCGGACATGCCCGCATGGGGTCCGATCTTCCGGTATTACGACAAGCAGAACGAAAGGGCTGTGCAGCAGCGGATACGGAATCTGTGCAGCTACCTGGAATCGTTGCAGGAGCAATAGCGGCAAACAGAAAGTTTACGCGATGCATACAAACACATTTCGATGGGCGATAGTGAGTCGTTTGCTAGCCGCTTCGTTTTTTGTCGTGTGCGTCCATGCGGCTGCGGGCAAGGCTAACCAGCAACAAGGTGAAAAGGCCAAGCCTTCCTCCGAGCGCACGAAGGTCGCTGAAGGCGAATACGTCGTATTGGAAGGAGCGAATGGTGGGGCCGTTGGTCCATTTGGAGAAGAGATCTACAACTTTCACGAAACCTGGACGCTATGGCGGACTGCAAAGGGAGGTTATGAAGTCGAAGGGGAGAGGCTATTCGAATCGCCAAAGGACGTAACGCGCTCTGCTCGTTTTTTGGCTCAGCTTTCGCGTGATCTGACTTTGATCGGAGTAACCGAGTTCAGCCGATTGAGATGGAGGCGGGACTCGGGGCCTCTCACGTGCAAGTTTCTGCCGAAGGAGTTTGATTGCTCGTCAAATGCCAAAGATCGGGAAAACAACATAGATCTTAAAATTCCCATGGAGCATCCTTTTGGACTCTTCTGGCCGATTTCGGCGTTTTCACTGAGCGGCATCACGCGCGAGGCAGAGCGTGATCCACACCAGCCAACACGAGTCCAGCTTGTTTCCATCGAGCAGCCAAGCGCGGACATTCCGGTGAATCCGATGATACGCGAGGGAGATCTCCACTACCTTGGGGGCGAGAACATTGACATTGCGGGGCAGCCGCATCGCGCGTTCAAGTTTTCCATCAAAGTAGCGTTGTCTCCCGAACTCGTCATCTGGACATCGCCAAAAGGCGTATTGCTGAAGGTGGCCATCCAGCACGAGGGCAAAAACTGGCCGGAAGAAAGTATGAAACTCGTGCGTTTCCAGGAATGGGAAGGCTTTCAGTGAGCTCAAACGGTCCAGCCGGGACAAAAAGTGTCAGCGAAAGAAAGAATGATACGAGGTGGCTATGAAAATTCTGCTTGCCGTTGATGGCTCAAAATATTCCGATGCTGCGGTTCAAGCGCTGGCATCGAAGATTCGCAAGGAAGATGCCGACGTGCTCGTTCTCCAGGTGGTCGAGCCGAGAATGTTTTCTACGCCGCCGCAGATGGCCGCGGGATATGAGCCCGAGCTAGCTGAGATAATGAAAGAGCAATTCCAGAATGCGCAACAGACGGTAGACCGCGCGGCAGCCGCGCTCAAGGCGGCTGGCTTCAACGCCAAGGGCCGTGTCTTGGAGGCGGAAACCCGCAGCGGGATTTTGGACCTGGCGAGCGAGTGGCACGCCGACCTGATCGTCCTCGGATCCCACGGCCGAAAAGGACTTCAGAGATTCATGCTGGGGAGCGTTGCGGAATCCGTAGCGCGTGGAGCGTATTGTTCCGTATTGATTGTTCGCGCGGCTTAGGAAACGCAAAACACTGCGAGCGCTCACAGTTTCCATCCCAAAAATAACAAGGAATACAACCTGACGTGGTGATCGCCGTCACAGACAGACGAATCTCTTCGAGACACATTGATGTAGTGAGCAAGGTGAGCATCGTAAAAACATTTCCTTGGAAGCCGGTAAGGTGGTTGCTGGCCGGCTGCGCGGCGTTTCTGGCGAGTCGTGTTTATTACATACAAGAGATGATGGCCGCTTTGGTTCTTTTTGCTGTCTTCTTCAGCTGCATCGCAGCAGTTGTGCTTCTATTGATCGTCTTGGACCGCGGCGGCGAGGCGATACTCGGGTTCTTCGAGTTGCACGCAAAGAGCATGGTGCAGCAAGCGCGCGTACGGAGAACTTTAGCGAGCCACCGTACGAGGATCTGAAGCGCGAGTCTGGAGGTGGATCGTGCGAACTAGGACTATGGCAGCGGGAGGACAACATCGGATTTTCCATCTAGCCGTTTGGGTCGGAAGAGCTATCGGCTGGGCGCTTTTGATTATTGCTATTTTGGGCGTTGCCGGGGCCCAATTGATGCCTGCAATTATGGGCAACTTCAAATTGCTTCCTTCTATCGCACTCGGATTAGTGGCGGTGGTGTGGATCGTTGGGCTCGAGCTCTTCCTTCGATTTTTCGATCGCTATTTGTCCCCCAACTGAACACCCGATTGCTATTCCAATCAGGCGATAGTTGCCGAATCATGACCCGAAATCAATCGGGTCGTAGGGGAGTTTCGGAGTTGAAAGAGCCAGCGGGTGCGAAATGCCTCCGACAACCCTATGGCGGAACTGCATGGGCGTACATTTCGCTTCTGAGCCGCTGCCGTCTTGCTGAAGGAAGATTTTGGGTGCGGCCCGGCTCCGGTTCGGAATCGGCTAGAATCCTTAACCTCAATCGGCCGGTTTTCATCTCGTATCGTCCTTCGATATCTCGCCTTCGCAACAACTCAAACCGTAACGAACTCCTCGAGAGCCTCGCGGTCGCCTATAACCAGGGTAGAGCCGTGAAGCTCAACCAGGTGCTGGCTCTTAAATTCACTTAGCGTGCGCGTGACCGTCTCGCGCGTGGTGCCAATGAATTCGGCGATTTCCTCATGGGTCAATGGAAGCTTGATGCGAGTTCCTTCCTTGGTTTGCTGCCCTGTCGCTGCGAAATCTAGCAGAAGCTTGGCTAGTTTCTCGGGTGCGGAAGTAGCAAGTCCCAAGGTGCGCAGCTGCTCGCAGGCGACGTGGTATTGCGAACCCAGCTGAGTGGCAATAATAGGATAGGCCTCCGGGTGCTTCGAGAGAAACTGCAAGAACGCATCGCGCGGAATGAAGGCCACTTGGCAAGGCCGCAGTGTTTCCGCCGTAACTTCATGGGGCTTCCCTGCGAGCGCCGAGACCAATCCCAGTACTTCGCCGGGCTTCGTAATGCGCAGGATCAGCTTCTTGCCTTCGCTCGAGCTGATAGAGAGCTTCACCTCTCCCTCGCAGAGCAAATAGATGCCTCGCGCCGTTTGCTTCTCCATGAAAAGAACGGCGCCGCCGGGATACGCAGACGTGAACTTGATGGCGTTCAGGTCCTTCAGCGCAGCCTGCGGCAATTCGCAGAAAAAACCATTCCTGCGAATCTTGCAGTTCTGGCAGTTATCGTTGAGCTCGAAACCGTAAGGACCTTTCATTTTAATGCTCCTTTCTTGATTCCGTTTCCATTCCTGGAACGGTCGTTTCTAGCTTCCTGAACGAAGTATTCTGTGAGTGGCGTGTCCGTTTGAAATTCAGCCTGCGTCTTGCGATAGATGTCAGCCAGAACCGCTCGACCCTCGCGATCGATGTAGCTGACTCCACAAAGATCGACGGATAGCTTTCTTCCTGCGAGGGAAGGACCGAGAGAATGCCAAGTCCGATCAAGCTCCGTCGTCCAAGGCCCCACGATCCTTCCCTCGATCTTTAGCATCACCTTGGTCGCTTCTTCGTGGATTGTGATTCTCAGCACGTACTCTTATGTGGCAATCGAGGAACCAAAGTGCGCTCCGACACGGAAGACGGTGTCATCTACTAGAAAATAAAGGATCTATATTTATTGTTGGGATTTTGACGTGAATTATCTCGCGAAAGTGACGACGTGACGGAGACGACTAATCGTCTTGGAGACTAGATATAGTCTTGGCGCGTGATTCCCAGCTTCTTTAGCTTGGAATTCAGGGTAGTACGCTTCAGGCCCAGGCGCGCGGCGGCGCCATCTGGCCCGCCGATCATCCCTTTTGCTTCGCGCAGGACACGCAGGATATGTTCTCTGTCAGCAGCCTCAAGGCTCACGTCCTCTTCCTCGATGGGCGCTTCCTCCAGGACCTGCAGTTCTGGGAGAGGCGCTCGCAAAGCTGGGCCTTTGGAGAGGATTACGCTGCGTTCGATGAAGTTTTCGAGTTCTCGGATATTGCCGGGCCAGTCCCATTTCGTCAGCGCCTTCATGACCTCCGGAGGAATCGACTCTATTTTCTTGTCCATTCGGGTAGCGTGCTTCGCGACGAAGTAACGAACCAGCAGAGGTATGTCCTCACGGCGCTCGCGCAAGGGAGGAATGGAAATAGGAAAGACCCTGAGACGATAGTAGAGGTCACTGCGGAACTCCCGATCCGCTACCATTTTCTCAAGATTGCGGTTTGTGGCCGCTACGAGTCGTATATCAACCGGAATCGTGCGGGTTCCCCCAAGCCTCTCGAACTCCTTGTCCTGCAGAGCACGCAGCAGTTTAGGCTGAATTTCCAAAGGCAGGTCTCCGACTTCGTCCAGGAATAGCGTGCCCTGATGGGCCAGTTCCAGGCGTCCGATTTTCTGCGAAATGGCGCCGGTGAAGGCGCCCTTCTCATGCCCGAAAAGCTCGCTCTCCAGCAGACCCGTAGGAATGGCGGCACAATTCAGCTTCACTAGCGTTCGCTCGCGGCGAGGACTGAGATGGTGGATGGCCCGCGCAATCAGATCCTTTCCGGTGCCGGTCTCGCCAAGAAGGAGAACGGTCACATCTTGCTCGGCAACTGTTTCCACTTGTTTCAGGACCCTTTTCAGGGCGACGCTTTCTCCAATAATGTCTTCGAACCGGTGCTCTGTATTCAGCTCCTCTTCGAGATAACGTTTTTCTCTTTCCTTGCGAGCCAACTCTTCCTCGGCTCGCTTTTTTTCCGAAAGATCGCGAATGACGCTCAGTACCAATTCGCCGCCGTCGGTTTTCACCGGGCTGAGCATAATGTCTACGGGAAACTCCGTGCCGTCCTTGCGCCTGCCGTAAAGTTCAAGTCCAATGCCCATGGGACGGGTTCGCGCTTGGGCGCTGTATTCCTTCCGATGACCAGGATGTCCCTGGCGGAATCGCTCCGGGACGAGAATTTCGATCGCTTGGCCGACCAATTCACCGCGCGAATAACCGAAGAATTTTTCGACCTGTCCGTTCGTTTCGGCAATCTTTCCTTGATGGTTGGTCACGATAATGGCGTCGGGAGAGAATTCGAAAAGCGACCGAAAGCGTTGTTCGCTCGCGCGCACAGATTCCTCGGCTTTTTTGCGTTCGGTAAAATCGCGTGTGATTTTTGAGAATCCCAGAAGCTTTCCGCCACCATCCCGAACCGCAGTGATCATTACGTTCGCCCAAAAGCGAGTACCATCCTTTCGGACGCGCCAACCCTCGTCTTCAAATCTCCCCTGGGAGGCTGCTGCTTCTAATTCCATATGAGGCTTGCCGCTCTTCACGTCTTCTTGCGTATAAAAGCGCGAGAAATGCCGGCCAATGATTTCGCCGGAAGAGTAGCCCTTTATACGCTCCGCTCCCTCGTTCCAGGTGGACACTCTGCCTTCGGGATCAAGCATGAAAATTGCATAGTCTCTTACGCCTTCGACGAGCAACCTGAATCGCTGTTCGCTCTCGCGCAAGGCCTCCGCAATCTGCTTGCTCTCCGTAATGTCGCGTATTACGGCCAAGGATAGTGGGCCCTCTGGCGTGTCGACCGGGCTGAGCATAATGTCTACCGGAAATTCGGTTCCGTCCTTACGGAGGCCATAGAGCTCGAGGCCTTCTCCCATGGGCCGCATGCGCGGCTGTTCATTGAAATGAGTGCGGTGCGCGGGATGGACCTGCCGAAACCGTGCAGGAATCAGGATCTCGACGAGATTACCCAGCAGTTCCGAGTTGGTGTAACCGAAATAGCGTTCCACCTGAGGATTCGCCCGGATGATCTTCCCGCCAGAGTCAACTACCAGGATGGCATAGGGTAAAGACTCAAAGAGCCGCTCGTAAACTGCTTCGCTGTATGTGAGTCGGATGTTTCGAACTGATGGCTCCGCCATAGGAGACGATGCGCCGAGTCGAGTAGAAGCTCAAACCCTAGTACAGGAGAGCCGGTTGGTCAAGCTGACCTGCCATGTAACAGCCTTTGATTCCATTTAGTAGCTCGTGGATTTTAAGGCCGCGAGTTCGCCCAGAAACACATCGATTATCGTTGGCTTCCCCCCTTTATCCAATGCGGTTGTTTGCGAAGCACTCAAGAAATGTAAGTCACAGCTCGCGCCCATACTCGTCACTACCTCTTGCGCAGAATTGCCGAAGCCTTGTGCCATTACAGACAAGAACGCGTGACGGCCATCACACGCGCGGCTTGGTTTGGCGAGCTCTTTCGTCAACCGATCCGGTTGTGATCGTGGTCACACATCGGCGTGAGCGGCGGTACTGAGGCTTTGCCGTCGTCGCGTCACGCTATATGCGGTTACGGTGACCCTGGTCGAGTCACCAGGCCCGACAAATACGAGGAGGTACGCAATGGCTACGGCGACGGTAGTACCGCCAGCACCGAACCAGCATTTCTTCGGCTGGGTGCCAAGAACGAAAACCACTGCAGTCACGCGAATTCCGGTGCCCGTCCACGCCTCTACCGCCTACACGGATTTCTCAGATGCATTTCTTTCTGCAAATCTGATGGGGTCGCCCTCACGCAAGCGAACGGTGACCACTTCGATCGTGCTGCACACCATCTTGATCGGTGTTCCTCTGTTAGTTTCGGCGTGGTTTACAGATGCCCTGGATCTTCGAACCTATACGCAAACGCTGCTCGTGGCCCCGCCCGCCGCAGCGGCGCCTTCTCCACCGCCAACTGTCGCGGCTGTTCCAAAGCAAGCTCGTCGTGTGTTCACATCGCAGGGCAAATTGTTCATGCCGACCGCGATCCCGCGGCAAGTCGCAATGGTGAAAGAAGCACCTCTGCCGCCCGAGCCGGAAGGCGCCGGCGTTTTCGGAGGCGTGCCGGGAGGAGTCACGGGTGGAGCAATCGGTGGCATGCTGAACGCCATCAGAGTCCCCGAGGCGCCTCCCCCGCCGCCTCACGCCTCAGCCGAGGGGCCACGAGCGCCTGTGCCCGTGGGAGGGAATGTCCAGCCGCCACGGATTATGTATACGGTAAATCCAGAGTACCCGATGCTCGCGCATCAAGCGGGCATACAGGGCGAAGTGATTATTTCCGCGGTAATCGATAGCCATGGCAACGTTGTGGACATGAAGGTTGTCTCTGGCCCGCCGCTTCTATACAGCGCCGCAATGAAAGCGCTTGGGCAGTGGAAGTTTGAGCCGACATACTTGGATGGAGAGGCGGTAGCTATCAAATGGAACGCGACCGTGAAGTTTCGCATCGGGGCCTCGAATCCGGCCTCGTAGGGTCATGCGACTCAGTTTCGTTCGTGGGCGTTGGTGGCGTTCTGCTCGGAGAGTTGCGTGCTTTATGAGAATCCCAAGATTCTTCTTCCTCGCACTCATGACGATTCTCGTAATGGCGATGGCGAGCAGTTGCGGAAACAATACGCTTGACAGGACATCACCGATATCGCCAGCTGGCAATATTAATCCTTCGGGCAGGCCGGTTGATGCAGACACGGCGGGGTCGGTCAGTGGCACGGTGAGGCTGCAGGGCAATCCGCTTGGCAGAAGACAGATCAACATGGCAGCGGTGCCAAATTGCAGCAAACAACACTCTTCGCCTGCGTTGACTGAGGAGGTCGTTCCCGGCAACGGCGGCACGCTCCAAAATGTCATCGTCTATCTCAAAGGGGATCTCGGCTCATACGCTTTTAAGGTCCCCGAGTCGTCAGTCAAGCTTGATCAAAACGGCTGCATTTACAAACCCCACGTGATTGCGTTGATGGTGGGCCAGCCGCTAGAGGTGACCAACTCTGATCAAGCCACCCATAATATCCACTCGCTTGCGAAAGCCAATCGGCCGCGAAACGACTCACAATCCCCTGGCACCGCACCGATTATTCAAAGCTTCTCCCACCAAGAAATTGCCATTCAGGTGAAGTGCAACGTCCATCCCTGGATGAAGGCATACGTGGCCGTGCTTTCGAATCCGTACTTCCAAGTCACGGGCGAGGATGGATCTTTTGAGATTAAGAATGTGCCGCCGGGAGAATATAAGCTCTTAGCGTGGCATGAGCTGTATGGCACAAGCGAAGAGACCATTACGGTAGGTCCTAACGAATCGAAGACGATAATGATCACTTTCAAGACCAACCAAGCATCAGACTAGCGATTGATTTCTTCGCGATTCTCACCCACTCGTCGGAGTGTGCTCACCGGCTTCTCCCAAGCAGCGATCCCGCATGGTCTCTGGCTTCGTGTTGAATGGGCCAATGGAATATCCGGCTCTAGCGCTGAGTTCCAATTTGTCTATCTTGTGACCGCCGTCACAACGAGCAGTGACACGTTATATGGCGGCCATAACCAGATCGGTATCAAAATCGAGATGAAATGGGAGGTGCACAATGACTGGCTATCAACGGGATGTCCTTGACGCCCTCAAATTCGAGCTCACATTTCTGGAACGCGGCGGTTACGAACCATCTGTGCGAGAACCCAGGACGGCGTTGTCGATCTTCCAGGATTCGCCTTCATGTCCCAACTATGCCGCAACGACGAAAACACACGCGTGCGCGGAATGTTTCCTGATCGATTTCGTCCCGCCAAAGAAACGGGAGGAAGCAGTTCCTTGCCACTATATCCCGCTAAACGACCGCGGAGACACGGTGGATAGCATTGCTGGCTCAGGTGACAACTTCGAAATTCAGCGCGCCATGCGCGGCTGGCTTCGCAAGACGATCGACGCCATGGAAAAGGCAGAGGCAGAAGGAGCAGTACACGCAGAAGTCGTCTTCTGAAAGTTAGCGAGAGGTGCCCCAATGAAGAGCAGAGACAGAAGCTTCTACTTGGCGTGGCTAATACTGGTGCTTACGTTCGCTGTTGCTGGAGCCGGCAAGCAAACTCAGCCGACTGCGGAAGAGCAGTTCACGCCACTCATTGGCTCTGTCAAAGGGCCGGACTTGTTCCGAGCCTATTGCGCTTCCTGCCACGGGTTGGATGCCAAAGGTACCGGTCCCGCCGCGCGAGCGTTGAAGGCCGCAGTGCCAGACTTGACTGTTCTGACCCGGAACAATCGCGGGCAGTTTACTACATTGCGCGTCCGCCAAATGATCATGGGCAATCAAGTTGTGGCCGCACATGGATCGCGAGAGATGCCAATTTGGGGACCGATCTTTCACCAGATTGAGGAGGACCAGGATTTTGGAAATGTCAGGTTGGCAAATCTGGTGAAGTATTTGGAATCTATTCAGTCGGTCCCGGCTGCAAGTCCACCCTCAGCGGCGGAACTGTACAACCAAGACTGCGTCGCCTGTCATGGGAGCGATCTAAAAGGGAATGGTTCTTTCCCGCCTCCTTACAGGGTGCCGCCTGACCTCACCACCCTCGCTCGGCGTCATGGCGGCAGATTCCCTGATAGCTATGTGTCGGAAGTGCTGCGAAATGGCGTGGTCCTACCCGCACATGGCCCGGCCGAGATGCCCGTTTGGGGCGAAGAATTCAGAACGGGGGACCGGTTGGAGCCAGCCCAAGTAACAGCGCGCATTAGAGACTTGACTGAATATATCAAGTCGTTCCAGGCAAAATAAGAAATGCAGTGAAAATCGCCACCGGAATGCATACTGGTGATGATGAACCGGCATTCAGGGCTTGGCTGCATATTCGATCCCCAGTCAATCGCGATCATCGGCGCTACAGCCCGAGTGGGCAGCGTAGGACGCACGGTCATTGAAAATCTCACAAACGGATATCGCGGAAAATTGTATGCAGTCAATCCCAAGCACGAAGAAGTTTTGGGAGTGCGCTGCTACAGGGATGTAGCCAGCCTTCCAGAAAAAGTGGACTTGGCTGTCGTCATAACTCCGGCCCCTACGGTTCCGTGCCTGATTGGTGAATGCGTGAGGGCGGGAGTGGGCGGCGCCGTGGTGATCTCCGCAGGCTTCAAGGAACGAGGCGCTGAGGGCGCAAAGCTTGAAGACGAGGTCCGGCAGCAATTGCGCGGCAGCAAAATGCGGCTCATCGGTCCCAATTGCTTGGGAATTATGAATCCGATCGCCGGTATCAATGCCACCTTCGCGAATGATATGGCATTGCCGGGGAGTGTCGCGTTCCTAAGCCAGAGCGGGGCTCTCGAAACAGCCATTCTCGACTGGAGCCTCAAGGAACAGGTTGGCTTCAGCGCGATTGTCTCAACAGGCTCGATGCTGGATGTCGGCTGGGGTGATTTGATCGACTATTTCGGCGAAGACGAAAATACGCACAGCATCCTGTTGTACCTGGAGTCGGTCGGCGATGCGCGCTCCTTTCTTTCCGCCGCCCGAGAAGTAGCGCTGCGGAAACCGATCATTGTGATCAAGGCGGGGCGTTCCGATGCAGCATCTCGTGCGGCGACTTCGCACACGGGGGCGTTAACCGGCAGCGATGAGGTGTTCGATGCCGCAGTTCGTCGCTGCGGTGTCTTACGCGTCCAAAGCATTTCTGATCTTTTCCACATGGCTGAAACGCTGGACCGCCAGCCACGGCCGAAAGGCCCCCGGCTGATGATTCTCACCAATGCCGGGGGACCGGCTGTTCTTGCTACGGATGCGCTGATTGCCAATGGTGGTGAGCTGGCGCCCCTCTCTGATTCGTCAGTACAAGCCCTTAGTCAGTTCCTTTCGCCTAACTGGAGCCACGCCAACCCGATTGATGTCCTCGGAGATGCCGCTCCCGACGATTACGCGCGCGCTCTGGAAATCGCCATCCACGATCCCAACAGCGATGGGCTGCTTGCCATACTCGCTCCCCAGGGAATGACCGATCCAGCGCTGGTCGCCGAGCACCTTAACGCATATGCCCGGGGATCTGGGAAGCCAGTGCTTGCGAGTTGGATGGGAGGAAAGCTCGTTAGCGAGGGCGTGGCAATATTGAACAAAGCAGGAATTTCGACATTCGCATATCCCGATACGGCTGCTCGCGCGTTTTGCTACATGTGGCGTTACAGCTATAACCTGCGCGGCATTTACGAGACGCCGAGCCTTGCAGAAGAAGTGAAGGAGGGAGACGCGTCGCGTGAAGCTGTTGCGCGAATTCTCAAAGCCACTCGACGCAGCGGCCGCACGCTGCTTACCGAAATCGAATCGAAGCAGATCCTTGGGCGTTACGACATTCCCACTGTGGATACGCGGCTGGCACGTACCGAGGAAGAAGCTGTCGTACTTGCCCGTTCAATCGGTTTCCCAATTGTATTAAAGGTCTACTCCGAAACAATCACGCACAAGACGGATGTCGGAGGCGTAAAGCTGAATCTTACCGATGAACAAGCTGTCCGGCAGGCCTACCGCGAGATCGAATCAGCAGTTCGGGAGAAAGTGGGAGCGGACAAATTCCAAGGCGTAACCGTCCAGCCGATGGTACATCTCGACGGCTACGAGCTGATCCTCGGGAGTAGTGTGGACGCGCAGTTTGGTCCTGTGGTTCTCTTCGGCTCTGGTGGGCAGCTCGTTGAGGTCTACCGCGATCGCGCCCTCGCACTGCCTCCCCTCAATGCCACATTAGCGCGGCGTTTGATGGAGCAGACGCGGGTTTTTACGGCTTTGAATGGCGTACGTGGCCGCGCGCCGGTGGACGTCGACGCACTCGAACGAATCCTTGTTCGCTTTAGCAGGCTCGTCGTCGAGCAGCCCTGGATCAAAGAAATAGACGTCAATCCCTTGCTCGCGTCCGACAGGGGAATACTCGCCCTGGACGCACGAATCGTTCTCCATTCGGCAGAGACCGCGCTGGAGTGCTTACCCAGAAGCGCTATCCGGCCCTATCCGAGTCAATATGTCAGAGGGTGGAAGACTAAAAGCGGGGCCTCGGTACTGATTCGGCCAATCCGACCCGAGGACGAGCCACTTATGGTGAAATTCCATCAGAGCCTTTCCAGAGCCAGCGTATTCCTCCGCTATTTTCACATGGTGAGCCTGGACGAGCGGGTGGCGCACACCCGATTGATGCAGCAGTGCTTTATCGACTATGACCGAGAAATGGCGCTGGTAGCCGACGTTCAGAAGGCGGGTTCCGATGAGCACGAAATAGTGGCCGTAGCCCGACTCACTAAAATGCGTGGTGAATCGGAAGCGGAAGTCGCTGTTGTGGTGACCGACACCCACCAAGGTAAAGGCTTGGGGACCGAGCTTGTGCGTCAGTTGATCGAGGTCGCCCGGGACGAAAAGCTCGAACGGATTGTCGCCAGGATTCTGCCAGAAAATGAAGCGATGCACGCACTCGCACGGCGCCTCAATTTTCGGTTTGAGACCTCCCCTGAACTAGACTCCTTAACGGCTGTTCTCGACCTCCAGCGTGTGCCCTCGTCATGCGAGACGGCTCACAATGCAGCGGTGAGGCCCTAGCTCAACCTTCTGTAGCGTCTTATTACCCTCGATTCGTTAGCCGCGAATTTGCTAAAGACGCACAAATTATGGCTTGGCTGCACCCTCCAATTGTCCGTTACGGTTACTTCACTGACTGTGCGAGCCATCCAGACCTGTGATTGGAATCACAGCCAAAATCGCAAGATTCAAATAGTCTGGATGTTGGGGATACTCCCTGGAGACTCGAAAGGAGAGATAAGTGGCAGCAGGACTCAAAGCGATGAAATGCCTGGAAAGGAGGAATTATGAGAACAGATACCGAACTGCAACATGCCGTAATGGAAGAGCTGACCTGGGAACCCAGTGTTGATGCCGCGGAAATCGGTGTTTCCGCCGAATCCGGGATCGTTACGCTGAGCGGCATGGTGAAAAGCTTGCCACAAAAATGGGCAGCCGAGAAAGCTGCGCAGCGAGTTTATGGGGTAAAGGCGGTCACGGATGAAATCGTAGTGAAGCTTCCCGGAGGCGGCGAACTCAGCGACACGGAAATCGCGCGGGCAGTAGTCAACGCTTTGGACTGGAATGCCTCCGTACCCCGAGGTCATGTGAAAGTTGTGGTGGCTCACGGCTGGGTTAACCTGGAAGGTACTGTGCAGTTTCATTACGAGAGAGTCGCGGCCGAATATGCGGTGCGCGGATTGATCGGCGTCAAAGGCGTGACAAACCTGATTAGCGTAAAACCGCCGCAAACTTCGCCGAAGGACATCAAGCATAGAATCGAGCAGGCGTTCGAACGGGCTGCCGATCTCGATGCCGAAATGATTTCGGTTGAAGCGAAAGGCGGTAAGGTCATCTTACGGGGAACGGTGGATTCATGGGCAGAGCGGGAACAAGCGGAGTGGGCAGCCTGGGCTGCTCCAGGCGTATCGCACGTAGAAAACGAAATCCTGATCGCCTCGGACCAGGAGATCGTCGCGTCCTTATGAAGAGTCTGGATGGAGCAAGGGGTAGGAGGAGGCCTCTCCTCTCTCCTCCCTTTGCTCCGATCGATTCTCGAAAAGGAACGAACAATGCGCAAGAGACGGGTTCGAATAAGGACTATGAGAGCTAAGTCACCCACAAGGCAAAGGGCGCCAGAGCCGGTGCAGTCGAAAGTGGTCGGGAGCAGCGCGCTTACTGAGTGCAAGAACTATGTGACCGAAACCCACTACGAACTGTAGAGGCCACCATTCTTTTCGGCAATTTCTGAATCAGTTCGCCCGGACTCGGATGGAGTCCGTGTGCAGCCCGCTTGACATCATCGCGACAACCTTGAGTGTTCACAATCGAAAGTTCTTCTGGGGTGTTGATCTTCTTCCTGCGGGAACCAGCGATGCGATGAACTCGGGCCTTCACCGTTTGTACTAGCTCCGATCTTATAGAGAGAGATACCTACCGAAGAATAATCATTGACTCCTACTATGCCGCGGATGATAGTGGTTCTACCCTTCAACAATCCGTTTCTCGGCTGGCGCTTCTTCTCTCTCTCAGCTTATAGAAACTGAATGTCCCACATGTAATTTTACGTCGTGCGCCTGCAAGTGCGTGCGCGCGCGCGTTGCCTCGGTGTCACCGGACTTTCCGGGAGAGCATATTGAAGACGAGAACCGGCAAAATCGTCTCCGAGATAGCGACGGATTTAGCAAAACTGGAGAGCCGTATCGGCGTATTTTTTGTCCCGTCGCGGCCTGCTGACCTGCGTGACGCTGGGCGATCGGCCCGGAAGCCCGCGGACATCATGCCCGTCTTCACGGCTTCCGATACTAACTACGGACATCTTGAGAGCCTTCGGAGGCCGGCATGCAGTTGAGATCGGGGCTGGCAAGAAAACATGGGGCAAGGAAGATCCTCATTGCCGAAGATGACGCCGTCACACGACGTCTTCTAGAAAAAACGTTGGAGCACGCTGGTTATGAAGTTGTGGTGGTCGAGAACGGGCGCAAGGCTCTGGAATGTCTGTCCCGCACAGATGGACCACGGTTGGCGCTCTTGGATTGGCTAATGCCAGGGCTCAACGGGGTCGAAGTTTGCCGTGAGATGCGCAGGCATTCCGAATATCCATATGCTTACATTATTTTGCTGACGGCGAGAACTTCAAAGGAGGACGTCGTCACTGGTCTCGAAGCGGGCGCCGACGACTATATTACGAAGCCCTGCGACGCGGAGGAACTGAAAGCACGCTTGCGCGCCGGTGAACGCATCCTGAAACTGGAAGACAAACTGACCTACGATGCTCTTCACGACCCGCTCACGCAGCTGCCGAACCGATCCTTTTTCCTGGAGCGATTAACGCTGTGCGTGAGCTGGGGAATCCTCCATCCGGAATACAAATTTGCGGTGTTATCCGTCGACATGGATCGGTTCAAAGTCGTGAATGACAGTCTGGGTATTGCGGCGGGCGACTGGCTTCTGGTGCAAATCGCGGAACGCCTGCTGGGATCCACCCGTCGGGATGACGCGATTTTGCGTACAGCGGAAGTGGGAGGCATGGCAGGTCAATCAAGGAACGTTGGCATACTGGCGAGAGTGGGGGGCGATAAATTCACGATCTTGCTGGATAACATCCGGAATGCTAGTGAAGGAATTCGCGTGGCCGAACGAATCCAAGATACCATTAAGGCACCCTTCGAGATCGACGGACAGACGGTGTTCACCACGGCGAGTGTCGGTATTGCGTTTAGCGGCACCGGCTATAGCGCGGCGGAAGATATGCTCGACGATGCAAACACTGCGATGGCGCGGGCCAAGACTCTTGGCAAGGCGCGGTATGAAATGTGCGATCCATCGATGCACGCCACGGCGGCGGGCCGATTCCAGCTGGAAACCGATCTTCGTCTGGGGACGGAAAACCAGGAATTTCTCGTTCATTACCAGCCGATCGTATCGTTGATCGATTTTCGCATCACAGGGTTCGAAGCGCTGGCGCGATGGCAGAGGCCGAAGTTTGGGCTGGTAATGCCAGAAGGGTTCATTTCAGCTGCTGAGGATACCGGCCTGATTCTATGGATTGGCCACTGGATTTTGCAGGAAGCCTGCCGCCAGGTCTGCGCCTGGAACCTGCAATTTCCATGTTTCCCCCCGTTCACGATTGCCGTAAATATCTCTGCCAAGGAGTTTGCGCAAGTCGATGTAGTCAGCCAAATCGGCCAGGTCCTGAGCGAGACTGGCCTTGCCCCTGAAAACCTGACGTTGGAACTTACCGAAACCATGACCATGCGCGATGAGCAGCGCACCACACGCATTCTGAGCGAACTCAGAAAACTGGGCGTTCGTTTGTGCATCGATGACTTCGGAACCGGATATTCGTCCTTGAGCTATCTGCGCCGCTTTGCGCTGGATATTTTGAAAATCGACCGGTCCTTTGTGACCGACATGCTAAACAACAGCGAAAGCGAGGAGATCGTAAAGACTATTTTGAGCCTTGGAAGAAACCTGCGCATGAAGGTCGTGGCGGAAGGAGTGGAGACCTGTGAACAGATGACCTTGCTGAAATCGCTTGGTTGCGAATTTGCCCAGGGATATCTTTTCTCTAGACCGCTGGACTCGGCCGCCGTCGCGCGAACCTTGGTGACATCGGAAGCGAACTGTTACACCTTGCCGCGGGGATCCGCGGTTCCACTCGTTGCAGCCGACGTGAATGGGGGGATAAGCCCGTAGCCCGTTGGCCACCTTCCTGCAAACGTTTTGAGATCGGGCGTAGGGACGGTATAAATTTAGGTTCCCCTTCCAATTAAAATCGGCACGCGGCTGCAGGCTGCCCTCTTTCAGCCCTCGGGATCGCGTCCGGAATAGCCCCCCTTTTCACACTAGGTGTGCGATGAAGAAGAAGTCTGTATTGAGGCGCAAGCTGCAACTCGCGCTCGGAGCCGCCGATTTTGGCTTCGCTCGTCGTCGGTGCGGTTTCGTGCCCCCTGGCTCGACACGAGAACGTCACGAATTGCCCAGCGCTGGGGCAACAAGTCTCGGCCTGTTAGAGGTATGGTCATGGAAGTTCTGAGTTGGTTATTTATACCCGGCAAATTCATGCCCCATGGTTACTGCTATATGTGGGTGCCGGGGCTTGTTTGGCTGCACGTCATTTCCGATTCGCTGATTTTCCTCGTCTACATGACCATCCCGTGCACGCTGTTATATGTTGTGCGCCGCCGGAAAGATCTGCCCTTCAGTTGGATTTTCGTGTGCTTCGGCATTTTCATCGTGGCCTGCGGGCTGACGCACGCAATGGAGGTGTGGAACATATGGCATGCGATGTACTGGCTCGCTGGCTTAGTGAAGGGCGTGACGGCAGTGGCATCCATCCTTACGGCGATACTTCTCGTTCAGCTCGTGCCACAAGCCCTCAAGTTTCCGAGCGTCAGTGATCTGCATAAGGTGAATGAAACGCTTACGTTGCAGGGGGTGGCAGTGCGCGCCAGCGAAGTCAAGTTCCGTGGGATTCTCGAGTCCGCGCCCGATGCGATGGTCATCGCCGATGCGCAAGGTCGCATCGTTCTTGTAAACGCAGAATCAGAGCGCCTGTTCGGCTACCCCCGCGACGAACTGGTCGGGCGACCCGTTGAAATCCTGGTGCCGGAACGATTTCGAGGGAAGCATCCGCAACATCGACAGGGGTACATCGCGCATCCCCGCAACCGGTTAATGGGTGAAGGCCTCGAGCTGCGCGGGTTGCGGAAAGACGACACCGAGTTTCCCGTCGAGATCAGCTTGAGCCCGCTGGAAAGCCCAGAAGGAATCCTGGTCACTGCAGCGATCCGGGACATCACCGAACGCAATCAAGTGGAAGAAGCGTTGCGGCAGAGCGAGGAACGGCTCAGCCTATTGGTCCATGGAGTTAAAGATTACGCAATTTTGATGCTCGACCCAGCGGGTCGAATCACGACTTGGAGTGAGGGGGCCGAGCGCATCAACGGCTATCGCGCCGAGGAAATCATTGGCGAGCACTTCTCAAAGTTCTACATGCCGGAAGAGGTAGCAAGTGACAAGCCTTCCCAAGGATTGAAGATCGCCGCAGAACAAGGGAGTTTTGAGGAGGAAGGCTGGCGCGTGCGGAAGGACGGTTCCCGTTTTTGGGCCAGCGTAGTCATCACCGCGCTGCATGATAAGACGGGTCAACTGCGCGGTTTCGGCAAAGTGACCCGGGACATTACTGAACGCAAGAAATCCGCAGAGCATCTGTTGAAGACCTTGAAGGAGCTAGAGCGTTCCAATGAGGAACTGCAGCAATTTGCCTACGTCGCATCACACGATCTTCAGGAGCCATTGCGCATGGTGGCCAGTTATACGCAGCTCCTTGCCAAGCGTTACAAAGGGCGTTTGGACTCGGATGCCGATGAATTCATCGCTTATGCAGTAGATGGGTCCAACCGCATGCAGGCGTTAATCCACGATCTGCTGGCCTATTCGCGCGCGGGGACAAATGGAAAGGTGCTCCGCGAAATTTCCAGTGAAGACGCATTCAAAGAGGCGCTTACAAACTTACGAGCAGCGATTGAGGAGAGCGGTGCTGTGGTGACTCACGATTCGCTGCCAGCCATCACGACCGACGCTACGCAATTGGCTCAGATATTCCAGAACCTGGTGGGGAACGCCATCAAATACCGCGGCCCCGAGGTGCCGCACGTGCATGTGTCGGCCGCCAAAAACGGTGGTAAGGAATGGATTTTTTCCGTGCGAGACAACGGTATGGGAATCGATCCACAGTACTTTGAAAGGATCTTCATCCTTTTCCAGCGGTTGCACGGGCGAAGAGAGTTTGAAGGTACGGGAATCGGATTGGCCATTTGCAAGAAGATGTTAGAACGGCTGGGAGGGAGGATCTGGGTCGAGTCGCAACCGGAAAAGGGCTCGACCTTCTACTTTGCCCTGCCGGAAAGAGATGGGAAATGATGGAATCGATTGGAACGGACGCGGCACCTATCGAAATTCTCTTGGTTGAGGATAGTCCCGGCGATGTGCGGCTCACGCTGGAAGCGTTTAAAGACGCCAAAGTGCACGTCAACTTGAACGTCGCGTCGGATGGGGCACACGCAATGGCTTTTCTGGGGCGCCAGGGGAAGCACGCCAATGCTCCTCGCCCGGACCTGATCTTGCTCGATCTTAACCTGCCCAAGAAAGACGGCCGGGAGGTTCTGAAGGAAATCAAAGATAGTCCGACGCTAAAGAGCATTCCTGTTGTGATCTTGACGACCTCTGCGTCTGAGGTGGATGTCCTGAGTAGTTATGCTCTCCATGCGAACTGTTACATCACCAAGCCTGTGGACATCAATGGCTTCCTCAAAGTCGTGAAGAGCATAGATAGTTTCTGGCTGTCCGTCGTCAGGTTGCCGCGCGAAGCACGTTCATGAAAGGAAAGGCGCTCCAAGTTCTTCTGGTTGAGGATAACGCGGGAGATGCCCGCTTGCTCCGCGAGATGTTCAGGAAGGAGAAAGCGGACAGTTTCGAATTGACGCACCTGTTGCGCATGAGTGATGCCGTGATTCATCTTGCGAAAGGCGGTGTGGACATCGTCCTGTTGGACATGGGATTGCCCGATGGGCACGGTCTCGATACCGTGCGACGGGCGCGCGCGGCGGCCCCAAGCATCCCGGTGATCGTGCTGACGGGCTTGGACGATGAGGCACTGGCCGCCGGGGCTATGAAGGAGGGCGCGCAAGACTATCTGATCAAAGGCCAGATCGAAAATCGCGCGCTTCCCCGGGCTCTTCGCCACGCCATTGAGCGCCACCGCATGCAAACAGAAACTGACCTCATCCGGACACATCAGATGCAGTTCAAGGATGAGTTTCTCTCCCACGTGTCGCACGAGCTTCGTTCACCCCTGACCGCGATCTATCAGTTTGTGTCCATTCTTCTGGACAAGTTGGCCGGCGAATTGAATCCGGAACAGCGCGAGTACCTGGAAATCGTTCTGAGGAATGTGAAGCAGCTTCAATCAATGATTACTGACTTACTCGAAGTCACCCGCGTGCAGGCGGGTAAACTGATGATCGACCTGCAATGTACTTCGCTTTCCGACGCCATCGTCTACACCGTCAACACACTTCAGCGGGCCGCCACAGCCAAGGGAATCGCTCTCTCGTCGGATATACAGAGCCGGTTGCCATCGGTTTGCGCTGACCCAACGCGCCTTCGACAGATCCTTATCATTCTAGTTGATAACGCAATCAAGTTCACGGCGGCAGGAGGCGCGGCGAAGGTTCGCGCTCGTATGCTCGCGGAAGATCCGAATTTCCTGATTCTGGAAGTCTCAGACTCAGGATGCGGGATCAGCCCGGACATGACCGATCGGATTTTTGAACGCCTCTTTCAGGCATCCGACCCGGCTCTGACGGGTCGTAAAGGCCTTGGCTTGGGGTTGTACATCTGCAAAGAGTTAGTTACGCGACAAGGCGGAAAAATATGGGTCAAGAACGCACCGGGACAAGGCGCCGTCTTTTCCGTTACATTGCCGGTTTTTTCTTTACCTAACCTGTTCGCCCCGGCCCTCAGACAAAGACGTACGGAAGGTCCCTTCACTGTGGTGGTGACAGAAATAGGTTCACGGACCGGCTGGCTCTCCGACGAGGAGCGCGCGGAACAGTCTCATGGCGTCCGCGACCTTCTGCGACGGTGTTTGCATTCCGATCTGGACGTTCTCTTGCCCAAGATGGGCTTTACAGGACCGGCAGAACTTTTCTTTATCGTGGCCATTACCGACAGAATTGGCGGTGAAGCGATTACGAAGAGGATTCGGGAACAATTGGACAGATGCGAACATATGCAGCAAGCAGGATTGACCTTTTCGACGTCCTACCGATCACTTGACGCGATCAAAGAAAACTCGAGTGAATCAGGGGAAGACTTTGTGGAAAAGGTGGCTAATAAAATTCAGGAACTTATCAACGAGGAAATCTCATCGAGGATGGTGGAAAATGGGAAATAAGAAAATTCTCCTTGTGGAGGACGATCCTGATGTGCGGCTGGGCCTCCACGTGCGCCTCAAAGCAAACCATTACGATGTCATTTTTGCGGCCGATGGAATGGCGAGTATCGCGGAAGCGCGGAAACACATGCCGGACTTGATTATCCTGGATCTTGGCTTGCCGGCCGGTGATGGCTTCAGCGTTATGGAGCGGTTGAAAGCAAACGATGCTCTGTCTTTGATCTCGGTGATTGTCGTGTCCGCTCGCGATCGCAACGCAAATATGAGCCAGGCGCTGAAGGCAGGCGCGAAGGCCTTTCTCCAAAAGCCCGTGGATAATGCCGAACTTTTGGCGGTCATACGGCAAGCCCTGGGAGAACCAGCACAGTCGGAGAAACCTACGGTGCATGACCTGGGATCGCTTTGAGAGTCACTGCCGGGTGGCTCATTGTTGCAAACAAACTGCAAAGTACCCTCCGGAAGGAAATTACCGAGATCGTACACAAATTGACCCTGGGGAGGACGGAATGGGCAAATCCTTAGAGTTTGCGACGGGTCCCAGAAAGAGCGGGGAGTCTACCACTATTGAGAGCGTGGCGGACATTCTTGAGCGCGAACTCCAATCTGTGATTGAGGATTGGCTTGCTCGAGTCGAGCAAGAGCCGGACCTCAAGTGTATTCCGCTTAACTTTGAAGAACGCACGGGCCATCTTCCACATCTTTTGCATGATGTAATTGGGCGGCTACGTCTTGACGTCGGGACGAAAGCCCCGATTTCAAAAGCTGCGGCCGAACACGGAGATTTGCGACGCAAACAAGGCTACACGGTCGCGATGGCAGTGGAGGAATCGCGTCTACTGCAGGTCACGATTTTTTCGACGCTGCACAAAAATGTGAAGAACTTGGAATTCAACTTGCTGCTTCCCGACATTGTGACGATCGCGGACGAGGTGGACGCGCAGTTGAAGGAACAGATGCTGCGGTTCATGGCAGCGGATGCTGCGAAGATCGGCAAGGGTAAGTAACCCTTTTTTTTCAGATTAAGTTGGACGCCAAATCAAGGGCCGAGAACTGTGAAACCAACGACCACGAGAGACAGAGACGAGTGCGTTCTGCTAATAGGGGATGAGGCAGGCGAAGCGGCTGGAGTTTTAGGGGAGTTGGGTTCGTCAGGGGACGAACCAGTCCGCATAGAGTGGCTCAGAGAACTTTCCAGCGGAATCGAGCGGTTGCGCAGCAACGCGGTTGGCGCCGTCGTGCTTGACCTGACATTCCGCGATAGCGGTGGTATGGAGATGCTCGACAAGCTTTTTCAGGCCGCGCCTCGCGTGCCAATTTTGGTTCTGTGCGGAGCCGATGCGGAAGAAACCGCGAGGGAAGCACTACAGCGCGGGGCCCGAGATTACCTGGTTAAGAATCCGTCCGACGGCTACCGGTTGAGGCGCGCGGTGCGTACCATGCTGGATAGCCGTGCCGCCGAAGCGGTGTTTTTGGAAAACGAAGTCGCCAATATGACGCTGGATTCCATCGGAGAGGCAGTCCTGCGTACGAATTTAGAGGGCAACATCACGTATCTAAATCGAATCGCGGAAAAGATGACTGGGTGGTCCCGCGAGGAGGCACAAGGGCGTCCTGTGTCGCACGTGCTCAGGCTTATCGATGGCGTCAGCCGTGCGGCAGTTGACAATACCCTGGGAGTGGCAACGCAAGAAGGCGGGACTGCGAGTTCCACGGCCACCTGCCCAAACTGCATTCTGGTTCGACGCGACGGCTTCGAGGTTGGCATCGAAAGTACCACGACACTCATCTATGAGCGTGATAAGTGCGCAACCGGCGCGATCGTGGCTTTCCGCGACGTGAGCGTAGCCCGAGCCAAATCGCTCGAAATGTCGCACTTGGCGCAACACGATGTCCTGACCGATCTCCCGAATCGGGTGCTGTTCAACGACCGGCTGACGCAAGCGATCGCACTGGCGGACCGTCAGGGCAAGCAACTCGCAGTGATGTTTCTCGATTTAGATCATTTCAAGAAGATCAACGACTCGCTGGGCCACGATGTTGGTGACAAACTGCTGCGGTCGGTGGCCGGGCGATTGAAGGCGTGTATGCGGCGGTCGGACACGATAAGCCGGCTAGGCGGGGACGAATTCGTGGTACTCCTCTCCCAAGTCGAGCGTGCGGAAGACGCAGCCATCTGTGCTCGAAAAACCCTTAGGGCGTTAACGGCGCCGCATACGATCGATGGCAAGAGTCTTGATATCAACGTGAGCATAGGCGTGAGCACCTTCCCTGTAGACGGGCAAGACGCTGAGAGCTTGATGAATAGGGCCGACAACGCAATGTACGAAGCCAAGCAACGCGGCCGGAATAACTATCAGTTCTTCCGCCACGAAATGCACGCGCTACTGGCAGAGAGGCAATCGCTGGAAGCGGATTTGCGCTGCGCCCTAGGGCGAAACGAGTTTGTGCTGCATTACCAGCCGATACTTAATCTTCAGACAGGGCAGATCACCGGGGTGGAAGCGCTGATCCGCTGGCTGCACCCGCAGCGGGGATTGATCTACCCGGTGCAGTTCATGCCCATCGCGGAAGAGTGTGGGTTGATTTTGTCCGTTGGACAGTGGGTGCTCGTGGAAGCATGCAAACAGACGCGGGCGTGGCTGGATGCGGGACTCGGGGTTGTGCGTGTATCGGTGAATGTGTCCGCGGCCGAATTCGGCGCCAAGGATTTTCTGTCAGGCGTTCAGGCCGTGTTGATTGCTACGGGAGTGGAGCCTCAGAATCTCGAATTGGAGTTGACCGAGAGCGTGCTGATGGATGACGCGGAGGCGGCTGTGGTCACCCTGGTTAAGCTGAAAGCCATGGGCGTGCAGATAGCCATCGACGACTTTGGCACGGGGTATTCCAGCTTGAGCTATCTAAGAAAGTTTCCGATCAATGCGCTGAAAATCGACCAATCGTTCGTCCGGCAAATCACCTCCGTTCCGGACGATACGACCATCGTGACCGCGGTGATCAGCATGGGCCGCAGCCTGAATCTCCGAGTCGTTGCCGAGGGTGTCGAAACGCGGGAAGAGCTGGCATTTCTTCGGGCTCGCCAATGTGAAGAGGCGCAAGGATACTATTTCAGACGGCCGGTGCCTCCCGGCCAATTCGGCATCTTGCTCAAGGCAGGAATTCCCGAGACGACTGCTGCCCTCCATCGATGAGCATGCGTCTAGCAATCGAAGCAGCGAAAAATTGACCCAGCGTAAATGTTATTCATGGGCTCGCCGATGCACTTATACCTATACCTAAAGGCGGGCTGGAACTCCGAAAAAGTACCAGGGGCGTTATCTCGATGCACCTCGCCCTGACCTCATCCTGCTGGACTTGCAGATGCCTAAGATGGATGGTCTTGAAGTTCTGGCTCACGTCAAGGCAGACCCTGGCTTAGAACAATCCCCATAATTGTCCTGACCACATCTCAGGCGGAACCGGACATCGTACAAAGCTATAAACTCAAGCTGCTATCTTACCAAGCTCGCGGAATGGAAAGACTTCGAGAGTCTGAAACCGCTGACATGTGTTTGTGGATTTCGCGACCCAACTCTACCAGGATCACTTGATAGGTTTGCGATAACTTTGGTCTATAGTCTCTCATGTAAATCGAATGTATGAGGTGGCAATCGTGTTCCCCGCCGAATCCACTGATCTGCGTCCTCAATTGTTTGAGCGTGAACGTAATAATGGCCTCGCCTCGGGCGAAGACCTTTTTCGAAAAGTCTTTGTCTCCTCGCATGACGCAATTCTCCTGTTAAGTTCAACGGCTGGCGAATTTCTGGAGCTCAATCCCCAAGCATCCGTAATCTTCGGATACACGAGGCAGCAGTTCTTACAACTGCCGCCTAGGCGCACGATTTGTCTCGACAAGGGCCAGTGGGAATTGCTGTTGGATTCTGTGAGTAGTAAACGGGATAAATGGCTTCGAGGAATGGCCTGTCGCCAAAGGTCAGGGCGCATTATCCTTCGAGATATCTTTCCCTCACTCGTGAGTATAAACGGAACTCCTTGTATCCTGGCGACACTTCATGGCGCCAGCTACCGGGAACTCTCCGAAACGCTACGCGCCAACGCCCGATTCACGCGATTCTCTAACGCTGTTGCGGTCGGTGCTGCCCAAGCGCCCAATATTGAACACGCGATTCGATTCTGCCTTCATCAGATTTGCGATTTTGCTCACTGTGTCTTTGCACACGCCCACATTTTCTCCGCACGGATCCTGGCGGCACGAGTTCCAGTAGATATCTGGCATTTTGGCCTCGATGAACGTGCTCAATCCCTGAAAGCGATGTTTGCCTCGAAGCGTTTCGTTTTCCCCAGCGGATGGTTTTCCCGGGTCCTTGTGACCGCCCGAACGTTTGTCGAAGAAGACTTAGAGGCTGAACTCGACTTCGCAGGCAGCCTGGAGGCTGAGGCTGTATCAGTGAAATCCGCGCTGGTAGTGCCGATTCTCGTCGGCAGAGAAATTGTAGGGGTGTGCCAATATTTCTCGGATCAGGCGATGAACCGCGACCAGATATTTCTGGATACGATGAGCCATCTGGCGGGGCGGCTGGGTCACATCGTTGAGCAGAAACGGCTCGATGATGCTGTTCGCAGTTTATCTACGAAATTAGTTCAGGCCCAGGACGACGAGCGGCGTCGACTAGCCCGGGCGCTGCACGATACAACCGCGCAGAATGTGGCGGCCATCCTTATGGATCTGCGTGTGATCGAAAGCGTCGATCCGCTGCCGCCCAAAGCGCACCACGCTCTTTCAGAATGCATCTCCCTCGCACGGCGAAGTCTTACAGAATTACGTACGTTGTCGTATCTCCTCCATCCGCCCATGCTCGACGAGCTCGGCTTTGTTTCGGCCTTAGGTATCTTTGTTGAGGGCTTCTCTCAGCGAAGTGGCATGCAGGTACGCCTGGATCTGCCGAAAGCCTGTCCCAAATTTCCGAAAGAATTGGAAATCACGTTGTTTCGCGTGGTGCAAGAGGGATTGACGAATGCTCGACGGCACTCCGACGGCGTCACTGCAGATGTCAGTCTCAGGCTTGAGCCGGGTGAATTGAGATTGCGTCTAGAAAACGAAACTACAAGCCAGTTCCTGGCGAGCCAACCTCCGGCCCATCCCGCCAAACTCGGAGTTGGCATGCGCAGTATGCAGGAACGCGTTGAACAGCTCGGAGGACATCTGACGCTTGATATTGGTAAAAGCCGAACCGTCCTGCAGGCTTCTTTTCCTGTCGCACTGAATGCGCCAGCGGCCAGCGCATGAGAGACCCGAGACTTGCCTAATACCCGAAATCCTTGGGAGTGTCCCCAGAAAGCAGGTCGTATCCGACATCGCTATACGTCACGCACTTGACACGGAGCGATCAGTTTTCACGGGCGGAGATACTAGGCGTGGAAACGCTGTTTTGCGTTTTTCAGCGAGGCTCGTGAATTTATGGTCGCGATTTTCCAGCTGGGAAATGCTCTTACGCCTTCTTTTTCGATCGGCCGGGATCCATGACACGAAACCACTTGTGTCCACGAGGGCAGCGATACTCCATAATCCATTCAGATGCAGCCTTCACCTTCTGCCGTTCGCGGTATCTCACCGTGATAGCTCTCCGTTTGCATCTCGGACATGCATAATCGTCCATTGCTTCAGTCCTCTCGCTGGGGAAGGAGACTGAAACTGCTGCGAGTCTCGATGTACAGGATGCAGAGTTTTAAGGAATAGGTCCAGCGGCAAAATCGGATCCTGCCTAAGCCGCTGTGACGGTACGCCAAGTAGCCAGGCCGTCTGGTTGAAAATTGATTTCTTAACATACCTGTAACTTTTACAAAGTAGATTTCCACCGCACGATTTATGGCTATTCCAAGGCAGCACGTTCGGGTGCATACTTACCGAACCTGGTCGGTGCAAAGTGGTGATTACACCGATCGGTATTACCCCGTTTATAAATTCACAAAGCGGGGCGATTCGTATCCCTTAACGGCGGTGCAAGATGCCTCCACTGCAATTTACCGGCCTTCACTTCGAGTCATGGTCCCACGTCGATCCGTATGAACTCCCCGAAAGCAATGACTTAGCTCAAAAACTATTTCTTGCATCGAACGATCCAATACTGTTGCTGAATCCAACGGCAGGGGAGTTTGTCGGCGTTAATCCCCGGGCCTCCGTTATGTTCGGTTATTCACGCCAGGAGTTCTTACGACTTTCTCCGCGGAGATCGATCTGCATCCATGAGGATGAATGGAAGCTCCTGTTGGACTCGGTTAGGAATAAGCGTGAAAAGTGGCTGCGGGGTATGAGTTGCCGTTTGAAGTCAGGACGGATTATCGTTCGTGACATCGTTACTTCGGTCGTTCAAATTGGCGGCAAACCTCACATCCTGGCGACCATTCACGACGCCAGTCAACGACAATTGACGGAGCTCTTGCGATCGGGTGCGCATTTTTTGCGTTTCTCGAATGCGGTCGCGGCCGGTGCCGCCTCGACGCCCAGCGTCGAACATGCACTTCGATTCTGCCTTCGTCAGATCTGCGATTATTTTCACTGGGTTTTCGCGCATTCCCATATATTTTCCGAACGTGTTTTATCTGCCCGTGTTCCAAGAGATATCTGGCATTTTGGCTTGCATGACCTTGCCGAAACGGTCCAAGCATTGGTCGGTGCAAAGCAGTTCTTTTTTCCCGAAGAATGGTATTCCCACGTTTTGGCCGGGTCCCAGGCAATTATGGTCAACGATTTCGATAGCCAACCCGAGTCTCTTGTAAAACTCGAAGTTCAGAATGCCGGCCTGAGTTCCGCGTTAGTCATGCCCATTCTCGTGGGCGGGGAAATCGCAGGCGTGTGCCAATATTTTTCTGATCAGCCAATGGATCGCGGGCCGTTATTTCTGAATACTATGGAGAGCCTCGCAGCCAGGCTTGGCCAGATTATTGATCAAAAGCAGGCCGATGAAAGTGTGCGACGCTTATCGAATAAATTATTCCGAGTCCAAGATGAGGAAAGGCGTCAGTTGGCTCGAGAATTACACGATACTACCGCCCAAAACATTGCCGCCATCCTTATGGATCTTGGTGTGATCGGTAGGAGCGCAGACGTGTTGACGCCTGAAGCGCGTCATGCACTTTCCGAATCGCTTTCGTTAACGCGGCAGAGTCTTCAGGAAATACGCTCGTTTTCGTATCTCATCCATCCGCCAATGCTCGACGAGCTTGGTCTCGTTTCAGCTCTACGTATTTTTATTGAGGGCTTCTCTCAGCGGAGCGGTATGCACGTCCATCTGGAGGCCCCCGTCTCCCGCCCCAAGCTTCCGACCCGCCTCGAAAGTACAGTATTCCGGGTAATTCAGGAGGCTCTTACAAATGCGCGCCGCCACTCAGGCAGTTCGACTGCTGATGTTAAATTGAGGACGACGGAGACAGAATTAAAGTTAAGCGTCGAAAATGAGACAACGCGCGATTTACTGTGGGGCCAACCCGGTATCCAACCGGCCAAGATTGGCGTGGGTATGCGCAGCATGCATGAGCGCGTTCAACACGTCGGTGGGCGCCTGGATTTTCATATTGGAAAGAATCGGACAGTCTTGGAAGCCGTGTTTCCTTTATCATAGAGAGCCCAGAACGGAAGTAAGAAGGTTACTGGAAGCAACCTGACACCCAATCGTGGCGCTCGCCACTGCAAATGACCTCGCCGTGGCAGATATATCAAAAGAATTAACTTGACTCACTCCGGTACTTAACTTGATAATACTGCGCTCAGTCTGCTTTAGAAGTCCCCAGATCTAAACCAGTAGCCCTCTGGTCCGTCCCCCCAGACAAACGAGGAAGTGTCTATGCCGCGTCGGATTCTGCTCGCGGACGACCATGAAGGCATAAGGCGCCGAGTGCGCTCTGTATTAGAAACTGCTGGTTTCGAAGTTTGTGGTGAGGCCACCAATGGGCTGGATGCGGTCGCAAAGACAAAAGATCTGACGCCCGATTTGATCATTCTGAATCTTTCCATGCCGGTCATGGATGGCCTGCAAGCCATACCACAGATCGTCAAGTCAGCCCCCGGCGTGAAAATCCTCGTATTTACTATGGATGACGCCGCTGAATTACGGCGAGAAACCTTTCGCCGCGGGGCGCACGGCTACGTGAGTAAGTCCAGGGCTATTCCCGACCTCATCGAGGAAGTGAAGAAACTTCTCGCCTAGGCTCGCGTCCTCTCAAAGTAGTGTCAATTTAATGACAAGCGTGAGTGGGCTGGGCCCCGAAACACAAGCCCCTGTCCCCTAGATTCTGTCAAAGACCTCGATATCTACACCGGTGTCCCCTGAGCATCGTTCTGGGTTTTTGTAACAGTCATCTTCTTCTTACGGACCGTCAGACTTCCCAACAGCGTAGACGTGGAAAAGCTCACGGCGCGCTACAGCAACGGCACGGTAGAAATCGTAGCACCCCTAAAAAAGACACCGGGACCGCCCAGCAAACGCAACAAAAGGGCTCCTGAAATCATCAGTCACTATGAGGAGAAATCACGATGCATGTGCCACCACGCGTTATTACACGAATCTGTTTTGCTATAGCACTTTTGTCTATTCCGAAGTTTGGGGCTGCTCAAGAAGGAAAAGCGGATGCAGGCGTTCCCGTACAAATCGTTGTGACCGCGGAACCGAAGCATGGCAATGAATTGCCGCAAATCACCCAGCAGGACCTGATTGTTAATCAGGGACGCGATCGCCGCCCGGTCAGCGGCTGGGTGCCGGCGGCAGGACCCCATGCGGGGCTGGAATTAGCAATTCTCGTAGACGATAGCTCCGGCGTGAGCTTTGGTTCTCAAATGGATGAGATCCGATCTTTTATTGCTGAGCAGCCGCCAACCACTTTGGTCGCCGTTGGCTATATGCACAATGGTACCGTGTCGCTGCTGCAGAATTTCACTCAGGATCATGCCGCAGCGGCAAAATCTTTGCGCTTACCCGAAGGTTTCGTCGGTGCCGAGGCGAGTCCCTATTTCTCGTTGTCCGAGTTCGTCAAGAAGTGGCCTGCCAACCCGGCAGTACCTCGCCGCGAAGTTCTCATGATCACTAGTGGCATCGACACTTTTTATGGTGGCGGATATCCCGACCCGTATGTGGATACGGCTATTCAGGACGCTCAGTGCGCCGCTGTCGTCGTGTATTCGATCTATACGCCGGCGGCTGGCCATTTCGCTCACACCTACTGGCGAATTTACTGGGGCCAGAATTATCTGGCTCAGCTTTCTGAAGAAACGGGCGGTGAGTCCTACTATTTTTTGGGCGGCAGAGGCGCCAGTGTCTTTCGAGCCATATCTCAATCAGATGGCCCAGCGGCTCACGCATCAATTCCTGCTCTCATTCCTTGCCAAGCCTCAGAAAAAAGCTGGAACCGAGCCGGTGAAAGTATCCAGTGAAATTCGCGGCGTCGATTTCATCCATCAGGATAGAATTTGCGTTCCTGCGTCTTCGGAAAATTAGCTCTGTCGTCGCTGCCGGGTGCTGTACCTTGTCTCCGCAGCCAAGGCTGCGGAGACATGTCGGCGGCCGTCACCTCTCGCGCCCTTGCCTGTAAGGCGTATCGGGTTCGTCGCGAATCAATCTCATCCGCGCGCAGATCCCCAAAACGCAGGCGTGCGCCGTGACAAATTACTCTTCTTCGGCAGCTGAATGGAGAACGTGTCTGCGGACGTCAGGCCAGAACTCGATAAAAGTATTGCCGGCCATCCGGCCCAAAAGTCCGGAGACCATCCTCCATAGGGTATCCGCTGGATCAGTCTCACTCTTCGGACGCCACAGATCTGAGAGCACATTGTTACCTGCGTCGGCAACAAAACGTGCATATGCCGGCCCCAAGTGTCCATCCTTGTATCGAGCTGTGAACGTAAGTTTGATCGCATTTCGCACGCGGCTGCCGAACGGTTGGCCTGGCGACCGGTCGTATCGCGGATCCTCACCCCAGATTGCTCCCAATCCAGCCTCGATCGCGTTTCCCGTGGCGACCCCAGTTAGCCGTATCCCGTAGCGTTGGCCGAAACCTCCCCAGGATGGCCCATATTCGCTGGGTCGATTCACAGCAGTCCCCATTCCGGCGCTCAACACGCCTGCCATGAGACTCTCCGGCCCCACGGTACCATTCAACTCCCATTGAATACGCTCTCGTCCCGTGATCGCTCGATATGGCTTTCTGGCCACAAGCCCCTTCGTAATCAGGCCTCCGGCAGGATTTTCCTCCTGAGCATCAGGAGAAGCCTTTTGGGCCTGCATAGGAATCGAAATCACAAGCAGGAGCGCCAAGTTGCAAACAATGCGGTTCCACACCAAAAAAACCTGACTTCGATAGGAGTCTTTTGTCATCGCGCCATTACGTCGAGCGATCTATACATCATGCCGCCGCTCTGGAGGGAGACGTATCTCTTTGCTGTGTGCGGTCCACTGAAACAGCCGGCGTTTCGAGAACGGCATTGAGCACGGCCCCTGAAAGCACCGCTACTCCGCTCAGATAAAACCACAGAAGCAATACGATCACCGCACCTAGCGAGCCATACCCAACACTGTAGGTGCTGAACAAATGCAGATAGATCCGCAATCCAACCGAGACCACCATCCACAATATCACAGCCAAAATTGCCCCAGGCGTGACCCAATGCCATTGCCGATTGCGCAGGTTAGGAGCGAAATAGTAGATAATAGCGAAAGCCAATAAAATCAGCGCGAACACCAAGGGCCACTGTCCAATCCTCCAACTAATCGCGACAATATTTCCAGGCGAAAGTGCGTTGATGATTGCGTCTCCGAAGACGACAATCGCCACCGAAATTACCAGCAGAAGAGCTATTCCCACCGTGAGACCCATCGCCACTGCGTACTCTTTGAATAGCGAGCGGGTCTCCTTCACCTTGAAAGCTGCGTTCAGCGTGTCTATGATCGCGATCATACCCATCGATGCGGACCATAATGAGGCCACGATCCCAAAAGACATTTTTAATGGGCCGCTCGAGCGAATGATCTCGTCGAACGTCTTTGCGACGACATTGAAGGCAGGAGGCGGCAGAGCCTCGGCGAAGAATCGAAACAGCAACTCGCGGCCCCGGTCAGCAGATCCAAACACGCTGAGACTCGCAATGACAAAGATCAAGAATGGGAAAAGGGCGAGAAAAAAGTAATATGCAAGCTGGGCGGCACGCCCGAAAACGTCATCATTGAGGATTTCTGCCCAGGTGCGCTTGGCAACTTCTTTCAACGGCAGACCTCTCAAGCTGAATAGACTGTTGGCCACTCGGCACTCCGAAACACCGGTTGCCGCGATCGAGGAGGAGCTTTAGCGGTCGCTATTACGCGGCTTTATTCATCAGATGGCCCAGACTCTGGATCGGAGCCGCTCTGCATTAGCGTGGATTTTCAGTTGGGGAAGATCCAGCGGAATCCATTCGCGTTCCACGTTTTTGTGATGTATCTCATTTACGAACTTCATTGTAGCCACCCACACGATACCTGCCGCATATTCGGCGAGAACATCCGATGGATAGTGCGCCCCGAGGTAGATGCGAGAGAGCCCGATGCCGAGGATCAATGCGATTGCGATATTCCAAAGACCCAGCTTGGCTCTCTGGCTCGACAATCGCGGCGACAGTAAAACGGCTATTCCCGCGAAAAAGCAGAACGAGAAAAGAGCGTGGCCGCTGGGGAAACTGAAAGATGCTGGCGCGGGGAGATCGAAAAACGGCACTCGTCGAGGTCGATGGAAAGTGAGCTTCAGAACAAATTCCAATAGCAAAGCCCCGCCAAAAGTTACTGCCAGGATTTTGAGCGCATGAAACTCACGCCTGAAATAGCACAGCGCCAGCGTAAGAATAGCCAGCGGAGTCATTACGACCGATGAGCCCAACATCGTCAGGGCCTTCATAACCGTCGTAAGGCGAGGCGTAGCGTGTTGGTGCACGGCCAATGTTATTGTCGAATCGAAACGAGCCGTATCTCCTTCCATCATCTCTTCAGCAAGCCAGGCGAAGAATAGAAGCACACACAGAGCCGATAAAAAACCCAGGACTAAAACGACGCGCTCAGGCCACGCGTGACGTTCGCCCGCAACGCTTTGCTTATGTGGTCTCCGTGTGTGCATAACTGCAAAGCTTCCCTCTGGCCCCGGGAACGAACAGACTCCAGATATCCCAGATTGTCTCTTGCCCAGATTCTTGCCGAATACAGAAATGTTCGAAAAGTTGTCTTCCCTGAGTCTATTCCCTAAATGAAACGGGGGAAGCTTAAGGCGGGCGCTAAGGTTCAATCATGCAGTTCTTTACCGCGTAACGCACTAACTCACTTACTGAATGCATTTCCAGCTTGCGCATGATGTTTGCGCGATGTGTTTCTGCTGTTTTAATGCTGATCTCCAGAACGGCAGCGACTTCTTTACTGCTACTTCCCTCCGCCAGGAGCTGCACGATCTCACGCTCTCGGGCGCTCAGCGTGGTGCGCATCAAAGCAGGCCGCTGTGCATAGGGTGGGCCGCAAAATCCATCGAGAAGAATTTGAGTGGCGCCCGATGTGAAGAACACCTGCCGATTGATAAGAGCGTCGATCGCGCTCAAAAGGTCCCGGCTGGCGTCCGACTTCAATATATAAGCACGGGCTCCTGAATCCAGGACCTCCCGGACCAGTTGGTCGGAATAGTGAAGCGATAAGATCGCCACTTCGGTCTTCGGAAGCATCTTGCGAATTTTGCGCGTTGCCTCCAAGCCGTTCAAGCCAGGCATGGCAATATCCATCACCACGATGTTCGGCCGATGTTCCGAAGCCAGGGCGACCGCCTCCCGCCCTGTGGAAGCTTGGGCGCAAACAATCCAGTTGGGCCGGGAGGATAGAAGCGTCACTAATCCCCTTCGAACTAACTCGTGATCGTCCGCGACCAACATTCGAACATTACCCAGCAGCGGCATTCGTCCTCGTCTCGCTTTTGACTCAGTTTGGCCCGCGCCTCCAAAACGACGAACTCAGGTATATCGTGCATAGCCGCCGCTTCCTATACAGTGCAAACCGTAATTTTACCCTCACGCACGGAAATCACACCCGGCGACTTCGCCACTTAAGCCCTCTGCAATGAACACTTACACAAAAAGGTGGGGAGGGGTATCCCTCCCCTCGGCCTCCACTCATTACAAACAACATTCAACTTGATTCAACTCGGATGTTCGCGGCAGCGTGATTCGAGTGCCGCGCCGCATGTTCCAGAGGCGGGTGTGGAGGCCGCGACGCATCGCGGCCCGGCGGCGCTAACTCTGCACTGTGAAGCGTACGGGCAGGATGAGGATCTTGTCACCTTCCTGAATAGAAATGTTATAGCCGCCAGACTTCACCTGCGGCACTTTCAAGATGATCTTGGCACTGCCCTGCTCGACAAGGACGGCCTTGTAATCGTCCTTGTCATCGGAAAGAAAGACTGCCGAAACAGAGTCTTTCCCCAGATTTTCGCCGGTCAACGTAACGCTGTCGTTGACCTTGCCTGTCGCCGGCGCCACGGTGGTTATTTTCGGGGAATTCTGTCCCCCGACTCGCGGAGCGAGGCAAAGCAGGAGAAATGCCGCGACGAAGCCGATCTTAAGAAACGTGCGGATACGGCCAAGGCGGACGGTTCCGTTCTCCACCCCAGAGAAGCGATCAAACGGAGAGGAGCCCGGATCAACGGCTGGACTGTGAGCCATGGATCTACCTCCAAATTGCCGATCAGAAGGCTGTTATTTGCGGCGAAGATACGCCCACAAAACGAGCATGTCAAGCGTTCGGCTGTGTGTCGGATTGTTGTATAGCGGCTGCGTATGCCGCGAGAGTTCCACTCGCGAAGTGATTGCGAGGGATTACGAAGGAATTCACAGGCACGGCGGAGTGCGACCAAGGTGCCGGCGAAGAATTTCAGCGTACACTTTCGGAACATGTTTTGAGTGGAAGCGGCGGCGCGAGCTTGGTGCATGTAAAATAAGCAGATGCTCCGCAATGGGATAGACCAATGAGCGTGCGCCTGATTGCGCTCGATATCGACGGGACGCTGCTCGATAGCGCCTCCGAGGTGCCTGCGATTAACCGGCACGCTATTGAGGCCGCTGTAGAGAAAGGCATCGAGGTTGCTCTTGTCACCGGAAGGCGCTTCGATTTTGCGCTTCCGATTGCGCGGCAGATTCCGTGCGCGCTCACGATGATCGTCAATAATGGGGCGCTGGTTAAGTCGAAGGACGGGACCACGCACTTCAGACACCTGCTACCCCACCAAACGGCGCGGGCGGTACTCGAGTTCGCTTCAGAGCACCGCGCCGGCGCTGCCGTGGTTTTCGACCGGCCGCGCGCCAATCAGGTGATTTACGAAAAGATTGACTGGGAGGACCCTCGGCGTAAGGCTTACTACGCACGAAATCGAGAATTTATCGCGCAGATTTGTCCGCTCGAGGATTGCCTGACCGAAGACCCAATACAGGTGATGTATAGTGGCTCAGTAGCGGAAATGCGAAATGCTAGCGTGGCCTTGCGCAAATTGACGAACTCGTTGGAGTTTTCGCTGGCGATGACTTTTTACGAACAGCGCGATTTTGCCATGGTCGACGTCATCCGCTTGCACTGCTCGAAAGGCGCCACACTGGCCCAATGGGTGGCGATGCGCGGTTTTGCGCGCGAAGAAGTGATGGCCATCGGGGACAATTTCAACGACCGCGAAATGTTGGAATTCGCCGGCCTTCCTGTAGTGATGGCCAACAGCATTCCGGAGCTTAAAAGCTTGGGATGGCGTCAGACGCTTTCCAATGATGAAGGCGGCGTAGCGGCCGCCATCCGCGAATACGCGCTGGAGAATTTGTAATTCAAGGTTTGCGAAAACCCGGTGAACGTTCGTGGACGATTTCACGTCCGCTGGCCGGAACCGTATTCTTGATTGCATTGTTCGCGGCGCAACCAGCTAAAGCCGATTACGCCGTGCTTCGCAGCGGACAGCGCCTGCACATCACTGGATGGCAGAACCTGGGAGATACGGTGCGGCTGGATTTAGCGGGCGGAAGCGTCACGATACCCACTGCCGACCTGGGCAGAATTGAACCTGAGGAACTTTTCGGCGAGAGCGCGCAACGCGATGCCGATGTCCCTTACTCCACGCAGATTCGGAACGCGGCCAGTACCTATGGCCTCGATCCCGCGCTTGTCGCCAGCGTGATCGCCGTCGAGTCCAATTTTAATTCTCGAGCCGTCTCGAAGAAATCAGCCGTGGGATTGATGCAATTGCGCCCCGAAACCGCGGCACAGATGACGGTGCGGAACGCCTTCGATCCGGTGGAAAATATTAACGGCGGAACGCGGTATCTAAAACAGCTTCTCGATCGTTACGGCCAGAATCTCTCGCTGGCGCTTGCGGCGTATAACGCCGGACCGAAACGCGTGGATTTCTATCGTGGAATCCCGCCGCTGGCCGAAACACGGTCCTATATCAACCGAGTGATCTCGCGCTTACAAGACAAACCTGACTTGATGAAGCAGTTCTTCCCCGCACCCACGAGCCAAACTCTCCCACCTTTCGCAGCTGCGAAATAAGCACGGCAGACGGATTCGATTTCAACGGCGCGGGAATTCTGCCTTTGTGAAACGAGCTGCCTGAGATGTCAGTTCTGAGGCATTGACTGAGGCAGAGAACCCGGCGCGCCTGGATTTCCACCTTGCGGCCCAAGGGGAACGGCCCCGGGAGCATTGTTCGTCCCGTTCGCACCTCCGGGAAGTGCCGCGGGATTGGGCGCTGCTCCCGGCTGCCCCGGAGCGTTCAAGCCGGGAACCGCTATCTGGCCGGGGGCGCCGTTTCCATTCATCAGCGGATTCCAGATGAATTCCCAGTCAAGATAGGTCTTGCCACCTTGATAGACCACTATTGAGGGTTGTTTCACTTTGCTGGCCACCCCAATCACGGAACCGCCAAAGACCGGCGAATCGGCAGCCTCGAGCGGCGCAGGTTGCGTCGAACTCGCTATAGAATTCTGTGCATTCTGACCGCCTAGGCCCGGCTGTCCAACTTGACCGGACTGAAGACCGTTTTGCGGCCCGGGCTGCGCACCGCTTTGGCTTGGCGCGCCGAACTGCGTTCCGCCATTCAGACCCGGATTCACCTGGCCGAAAAGCTGGCTGGCCAGCCCTGCGACGCTGCCCGGTAACTGTCCCGCGAAAGCGGAGGCTACAGCCATTTCCTGCAAGTTGTGGTAATGCACGCTACCGACGAGCTGGCCGGTGGGAGTGACATAAATCAGGCGCCAACTCCCATCAGAGCTGTTCATTGGTTCCTTATAAGCTTTTCGGAGGAAATGGACTCCGGCGGCATTCGCTTTGGTGAGATCTTCAAGATTCGAAGGATATTTCCCGTTCTTCTGATAATACAGGCGAATGGCGCGAACATACTGATTGCCGCGCCAAATGGCCTCCTGCTCGCGCAGGCGCCGTCCCTGAGTGAGGATATTCGGCGTGGCCGCGGCCGCCAGCAGCACCATGGTGGCGACCATGAAAATAGCCAGAAGGACGGCGTAGCCCCCCTCGGGTCTTTTGTGACTAGAGCGGCTCATTTTCACGCAGGGTTGGGCTCCTCCATGGTTAGTGTCGCCCGCCGTCCACTACTGGTTTCTTCCAGCTCGACGCTGCTATTGCCGATCTGAATCAGCCGGTAGCGGCCCAGGAGCATTTCTCCAACAGCAATAATGTACACATTCTCGCCTTCCATAAAGAATGCGCGGCGCATGCCCGTCTGCGCATCGGTAACGAATCCATAGAAAGTGGCCGGTACAACCAGCGGCGCTGGTCCGGAAGGGCCGCCAGGCGCCGTGATAGGCGGCGGAGCAATCACCGGAGGGGGTACGGCCGACTCAGGCGGCGGGGCCACGGAACTGAAAATGTTTCGGTGCGAACCCTGGTACTGAAGCTTTTTCAAACGTTCCAGCAATTCCAGCTTCAACGCCGGATTCTCAACGGCGATGGGGCGAAACTTCTCATCTGCGCTCGAGACGACTTGCGCGATCTCGGACGGCCGGTTGCTTATATAAATGATGTAGAGGAACACTACGCCCAGTCCCGCCAGCAGAATGATCCGCTTTTGCTTAGTCGACATACTCAGTTGCGAAAATACGTACGGAGGTTCAGATTCAGCTTCAACTGTCCTCCAGAGCCGGCGGCGGCCAGAGAGAGACCATCGAGAACATAGAACGTATCCGAATGCTGCAGATCGTTGACGAAACGAACCACGCTGGAATAATCCCCGTCCACAACGGCAAAGATATCCACCTGCGTAACGCCGCGTTTATCGGGTTCGTGCTGATGGAAACTGAGATTCCCGGCCTGCAATCCAGCGCCGCGAGAGAGCGAGCCAATGTCCGAAATGACCGACGAATACCCGGAGGAAACTGGCCTGAAATTCTGGCCGAAAAAGGTGTCGCACTGCTGCTCAATCGCAGGCAGCGTGGTGCGAATCGTTTCGGCACGGGTGATGTCGGCGGTCATCAACGCGTGCTCGCGCTTGAGTGCAATCAGTTCCGATTGCGGTGTGCGGTTTGCAGCGGCCATCTGCCAATTAATGCCGGCCAACACGATATCAACGGCTATGACGATACCGAGGAGCGCGCGAATGATTATTTTAGTTCTCTTTGTCATGGTTCTAGCTGGCAGAATACCGCGCGTTCAGAGCCATCATGACCTGATCATCTCCGGACCGGCCGCCGGTGCGGTTTTCGCCAAGAACTTCGATGTCAGAGAACTCATGGGAATCCTCCAACGCTTTTAGAAACTTCAACTTGCCCTCGTCGGTCTTCGCTCCTATGGTCAACCTCAATTCGAGGTGATCTCCCGCAAGCCGTGGTTCGATACTCACAACCCGCACGCCGTCCGGAAGGTTGCGTTCCAGATCCATAAAGATCTGCGTCCAGGGAAAAGCACGCTGTGCGATCATGCCATTAAGAAAAGCGGAGAGGTCCCGACGTTGGATGGTTTCAGGGCGATTAAAGAACACCTCCAGCTCGGAGCGGCGGCGGCGTAGCGTTTGCATGTCGCTTTCCATGCGCGCCTGTTCGAGCCGTATGGCGGTGTTCGAACGCCGCATGCTGTAAACATTCCAGGAGAGCAGGAGCATCGCGATCAATCCGACGCTGCCGATTACCGTGGAGAAAACGACAAAACGCCGGTTCTTTTCGAGCGGCGCACTTGCTAAATTGAGTCGAACTTTCATACGCGTTCCCGAATCAGACTCCGCTCACGAGCCGCGATAAAGCGTCCATCCAACCAAAGCATCGAGCTCTCTTTCCACCAAGGGCCGCAACTCGCTACTGATGTGACCTTCGCTGGCAGCAGCGCTGAGTAAACCGCCGACCGGACATCGCAATTCGCGCTCCAGTGGCTCGCGGAATTCGTCGATTCGTCCGGCCAGCCCTGCCAAGCCGACCATGCTGATCCCTTCATGCCAGGAATCCTGATAATAAGCGGTAAGAGGATAAATTTCATCGAGCAAAGCTTGCGGCGTGATTTCCGTTTCATCCGCGGGCAGTTCAACACAACGGTAGCCGCAAAGGAGTCCCTCGCGAACGATGGCAGCCGTCAAGGCCTTGCCAGCAACACGTGCCAGCAGCGCTGGCTTGCGATCGTTCAGCAACGGAAGCGCGGCAAGAGTGGAACTCATAACAACTCCGGGAGACACGCCGAGCGATTCGAGCAATTGCTCATATTCGCGGACGACTCGCAACCGAGCAATAGCGGTTACGACGTCGACGCCATCTTCGCGCGGCGCCTGGCGCATGTAGGAAATCACCGTTTCGTCGGCTTCAAAGGGAACGCTTTTCTTCACGCGCCATCGCAATAGGGGCAAAGCCTCGTCCACTGCGCGAGGAAAAACATCGAAATGCAAGATAAAGACGCGAATGACTGGATCCGGCAAGAAAAGAGCGACATCGCGAGTCTTCGCGTGCACCCGCGCAAATACCTTTTCGAGTGCAGAGCGAACCTCGGCGGGATTAGACACGTTCATATCCACAGCGCTGGGCTTAATTGCACCGGGCGGAAGCGGTTCGACGGCCAAGGACTCAATACCGGCACCCGCACGATTCCATCGTGCTGCAGCAATATATCCACCCGCAATTTCGCAAGCCGTGAGCGGATGGGGCGCCACATCCAACCATTGCGCAAAGCGGCGCACGGTTTCGCTGCGATAAAGTCCCTGACGAATTCCTTCTGCTGTTAGCATTAGCGAAAGATCGTTAACTCGAACTGTGCGGGGCACTCTGCCAAGTCTGCTCGCCGCTCATTCGATAAACGTGACCTTGTTAATTTCTTTTAACGTGGTGATGCCGGCGCGCACTTTCTCTACTCCCGAATCGCGCAGAAAAGTCATCCCCTCTTCCCGCGCGACGCGCTTGATTTCAGAAGTCGGGCGGCGTGCGATGATCATTTCCCGGATGCGATCGGAGAGGTCGAGAAGTTCGGTAATCGCGGTGCGGCCGTGGTAACCGCTGCCCGAACATTCCAGACATCCCGCACCTTCAGCGAAGGAAACCCCCGCCCAGGCGTCCGGATCAAACCCGGACGTGCGCAAGAGGTCTGCAGGATAATGCACAGATTTTTTGCAATTCTCGCAGACGACTCGGACGAGCCGCTGAGCCATGATGCAGTTCAAGGAAGAGACGAAATTATAGGGCTCGACGCCCATATTGATGAATCGGCCGATGACGTCGGTAACGTTGTTGGCGTGCACGGTGGTGAAGACGAGATGTCCGGTCAGTGCCGATTGGATGGCGATTTGGGCGGTTTCTTCGTCGCGAATCTCGCCGACCATGATTTTGTCGGGGTCATGACGCAAGATGGAACGCAAGCCGCGGGCAAATGTAAGGCCTTTCTTTTCGTTCACGGGAATTTGGGTGATGCCACGCACCTGGTATTCCACCGGATCTTCAATGGTGATGATTTTATCTTCATCCGTTTTGATCTCGTTGATGGCGGCATACAGCGTGGTCGTTTTACCGGAACCGGTGGGTCCGGTAACCAGAACCATGCCGTAAGGCTCACGAATGTAGCGGCGGAATTTGCGCAGCTCTTCATCGGAGAATCCCACCACTTCGAGGCTGAGATTGTGGAATTTCTCGGAGAGCGTCTCCTTATCGAGAACGCGAAGTACAGCATCTTCGCCGTGAATAGAAGGCATGATGGAGACGCGGAAATCCACGAAGCGCCCTTTGTAACGCACGCGAAAGCGGCCATCCTGGGGCACGCGGCGCTCGGCGATATCGAGTTCGCTCATCACCTTGATGCGGGAGAGAATAGTGGAATGCCACTCCTTGGAAATGGGCGGCATGGCGTTCACGAGAATGCCATCGATGCGGTACTTCACGATCACTTCCATGTCGCGGGCCTCAATGTGGATGTCACTGGCGCGCCGCTCGAGTGCCGTGAAAATGACCGTGTCCACGAGGCGCACGATGGGACTGACGCCGCCGTCTTCGGTGAGCCGTTCGGCGAAAAGCGCCTCTTCGCTTTCGTCCTCATCCTGGACAACCTGGAGCGTGAAGGCTTCCGTAGCTTGTTCGAGGACGCGCTGCGATTGCTCGGTGCGCTTGAGCAGATCGCTAATTTGTGTGGGCGTGGCCACCTTCAAAACCAACTTCCTACCCAATAGCAGCGGTAATTCGTCGCTCAAGAGGACGTGACTGGGGTCGGCCACAGCGACCATCAACTGATTTTCGCGGGCCTCCAGAGGGACGAAATTAAAACGAAACATCAATTCAGCGGGAATGCTGCGAAATAATTCGGGATCGATGCGGACTTCGTTCAAATCGACGAATGGACAGCGGTAGCGTTCCGCCGTTCTTTGGCTGCGCTCACGTTCGGCGTGCACATCCTGGAGCGCGGAGGAGGTTACGTTGTAGTCGCTGGCTTCCATATGGGATGACTCCGCTTGACGCTAGCCGGGTCCAGCGCCCACCGAAAAGGAGAAAATAGGCAGGTACAGCGAAATCAGTATGAAGGCTATCACAATCGCCATGAAGACCAAAATTGCCGGTTCCACAACTGCGATGAGAATTCCGACCCGTTGGTTGGTTTCGTCTTCATAGAACTCCGCAATGCTGGAAAGCATGGGAGAGAGCGCTCCGCTGGCTTCGCCGACTTCGATCATCTCGATTCCCATAGCCGGCATGAACCCGATACCTTTTAGTGCCGCATGCAAAGATTGACCATCCCGTACGAGAGCAGATGCCTTTTCTATGGCTGAGGAAACCAAACGACTGCGCACTGACTCCGCAGAAGTCGAAAGCGCAGCGACGAGAGGGGTACCACCCGCAAGCAGAGTGGATAAAGTACGGCAGAACTGAGCTACCTGAAATTTAATCCAAGTTTCGCCAATAACAGGCAATTTCAATTTAACGCGATCAACGGCGGTGCCACCTTGCTCTGTCTTCGACCAGAGGAAGACACCCACGCCTCCGGCGATCAGCAAACCTACGGCAATGAGCACGTGATATCGATAGCTCACGGTGAGCGTCAAGAGCAAGCGCGTCACCGTCGGCAATGGCACGTTCATATCCGAATAGAGCTTTGAGAATTGCGGCACAACATAAGTAACCAGATAGGTCACAATGATCGTGGCGACAGTGACCAGAATCGTGGGATAGATTAGCGTGGCGATCAGCTTCTTCTTGGCGCCCGTAGACAACTTCTGATAAGCAATGTAGTACTCCAATACTCCGGAAAGATTTCCGCTCTTCTCACCGGCCAAAACGGAGGTGACATACACTTTGGGGAAAAGCCCCTCCTGGTCGAGCGCCTCGGAGAGTGCAGCGCCTTCGCGCACTCGGTCGCGGACAGCCCTGAGCAGCGGCTGCAAGCTCGGTGAGGCAGCACGTTCCCCAAGGAGGTCCAAGGCTTTCAGGAGAGGCAGGCCGGCTTTGATCAGCGTATTCAGTTGCTGGTTGAAGATCAGAAAATCGGAGCTCTTAAGAACACGCCCCTTGCTGCCGCCAACCCTCCGGCCGAGAAGACCGCCCCGAGGCGCCACAGAATAGACGTACAGGCCCCGGTCAGAAAGCTTTTGGCGGGCTTCCGTAACGGACTGGGCGGCCTCGACCTGGGAAAAAACGCGCCCAGCCGTGTCCGCCACTTTGCATATAAACTCTGCCATGGCCTCAGTCTACCTCATAGCTACTCGCATCGGAACTTTGGCGTTCGCGACGATGTTCTCTGGATTCAACAGGTGGCCGAGCAAATCGACTGAAGGACAAGCTATTTAGGCTGTTCGACGATGGCAACGCCGGCAGGGGCCTGAAAGTGGAAAAGAGATTCTGCCAAGGGCAGGTTCTCTTGCCAATTTCCGAATCGGTATTCCAATTCGATGCCACCCGGCTGAAGGACATGAATGTCGGCCAGTTCACCGGTGTCGGGATCGAGTTCCAGCAACACTTCATCGAATTGCTCGTCAATTGGGGCTATGGAAGCTTCCAGATTGTCGCCGGAGGCAGCCTTAGTTTTCGCTTTTTCGCCTCGAGGGCGACAACTCAACACGATATTGCCCTGCTTGCCGGGCGGGTTTGCGCTGAGGTCGAGTTTTTCGCAGAGTTGAGAGAGCTTGGCCTTGCCGGTAAGTAGTGCAAGTGGCGTACGCCAATCCGTGCTTTGCTTCATGGGAGCGCGCGTTACGGTGTGATCGGAAGGAACGTAAAACCACACCGTCTTACCATCAGAGACGAAGAGCTTCTGCTCCGGCGCTTCGTATTCCCATCGCATCCGACCGGGTCTGCTGAAGTACACCTTCCCTGATTCGGCTTGGAGTCCCTGGTGACTATCGCTATACCGCTCGAGAAAAATCGCCTCAAGTGTCTTGGCGTCGTGATAACGGGCCTCAAGTACGCGGGCAGCGGCAGCAGCGCGCGGGTCAATATCGGCTCGAGCCGGCTGAACGGGGACAAAGAGAGCCAGCGCGAGGGAAATAAAGAAAATTGCCGTTGGCTTCACTTAAACAGTCTAGCAGAGTCATGAAACACAGATTTACACTGCCCCGCTAGCGTGCGGCAGCAATAGCGTCCGCCATCGTTCGGGCCTTTGCTATTTCGTCACCTGCTTCGGTGGCTCTCCCCATGGCCGCCAGGACCGTGCTTCGAGCGGCATGCGCTGCCGCCCTGTTCGGCGCGACGTCGACGGCCGTTTGCGCCTCCTCGAGTGCCAGATCCAACTTCTGTGCGCGCATCAATTGCATAGCGCGGCTTTCGTGAGTCAACGCAGATACCTGAGAAATATCGACGTTCCCATCATAGACAAGGATGGAATCAGCGATCAAAGCCGATGGAGGCATTCGTTGAAACGGCAAGTAGGGATTGATCCAATCCGACCGCCAATAGGTTCCCGAAACCTCAGAGGCGCTGATGAAAACTGGCCCGGCAACTTGCGGCGGAACAATTGGCATTGGTAATTGAATGATGTCGGCAAAAGACGTGGGTAACCCTTTGCAAGGAATTCCGTAGTAAGAAACGTCGACGGGCAGCGAGCCAAAATAAGCGAACCAGCATTCCTTGATACCACGCCGGTCAATGTACCGCTTCATGGCCTTCAGTCCCTGCCCCCAGTCAGCGTTGGAGTCCGCTAAAACTCGGTGCACATTTCCTGGGCCACCCCACAATTCATTTGCGTAAGGAATATAGTTCGGGAAAGCCCGAAGGGACGACATCGCGTGGAAGAGGAGCAGAATCGCAACGAGCGCCGCCAGCGCCCTATTTCGGCGGCCAAGCTTCCAAACACCGAACGCAACAAGAACAATGAGAAACGGGTACACAGGCAGAAGATGGCGCACACCATAATTGACACCCGAAAACATAGCGACACTCAGATAAAAGGCAGCGGGAATCAGCAGGAAAAGCACTTCCCTGCGGAATTCTTTGCGCCACAATACGTCACTCAGGAGCGCCAGACCACAAAGAAGCAGGAAAGCCAGGGTCGACTTAATGATGAAGACTGCCGGAAAATAGAACCATTGCGAAGCCTGATAATATTTGCCAAAGATAACGGAAGGAAGCCCGCCAAGCGAGTAAACGTTCACAACACCGTAAAGATACGATTCTGGAATTAGATGCCAGTGAGCAACCTGCATGACAACTGCGGCCGACGCGGGGTTCAGCTGTTTCGCGAATTCCGCCAGAGGAGGACTCACGTTAGCGCCTGATGGCCGAGCGGCGTAACGAAATCCGTAGAGGGACCACAACGAGATCAAGGCGATCACCGCGATCACCGTCATCGACGCGGCTTGGCGGAGAGCACGGCCGCGCAGATCCGAAGTAAACTGCCGCGTCTCCTGGTCGCGAAAGGGAAACAACTCGGCGAGCGCAAGAAATAACAGGATCGGGAAGATCAGGATTCCCGAATGCTTGACCCCAATGCAGAGACCGGCGGCAAGCCCCGCACCAGTTAACGTCAGCGCAGAAGGCTTCTTCAAATACCAATAGAAGCTCACGACGCCCAGAAATAGGCCGAGGGTGACGCCGATGTCCGTCGTGACCAGCGCTCCATGAGCGAGGATATTGGGTTCAAAAATCAGCAAGGTGAGCGCCAGAAATGCGGGCCCGGTACCGAACATTGAATATGCCGCTAGAAAAACACTGAGAGCTAAGCCAATCGTAAAGACGGCAGCGGCGAGCCGCGCTCTCCACAAGAGCGAATTCGCGTCGTTGGAATAGAGAAAGTCGCGACCGCTTCCGTATTCCACCAATTTGAAGTACCCGTTGGCGACGGACGGAACTCGAAGAGGTAGCCATAAAAGAGGAACAGCGGCCACCAGCTTGACGAGAGGAGGGTGCTCGAAATTAATTCCGAAATCCGAATTTTTCCAATAACGATACCCAGCGAAGATATGGCAAGCCTCGTCAAAGGTCTGCGATTGCTGCTTAACAGAAAGCGCGAGTTCTGCTGCCATAATTACAAGCAGAAGCAGGACTCCGATTACGAGTCGCACACGATGCCGTCTTTCCGCTGGCAGCCTGATCATGCTCTTGAGTGTAACGGAGCGAGATACGCCGGAACGCAGCAGAAATCCCGTCAAGCGCTCTTAGAGTAAGGGGGGCGAACTGCTACTGGATGGGAGAATCAGACGCTCCAGCAGTGGCAGTTAGATTCTCGCGAATTATGGAGGTCTGGTCGGTGTAGAAATGTCGGTCACCCGTGGTACCGGGTGTAATGGGGTCAGCGGTTACGCCGTATGCCTGGGCATTGCCGGCGGCATCGGTGGCCACAACCGTATATGTAAAGATATACCCGCTCTTTACTCCAGCGCTCAAGACTGCATCGATCAAGCCGGCCTGCGCGGAGCTCGGGGTAGCCGGATTGCCGCCGAGAGCTGGCAGCGAAGGCGCGAAACCAGCGCCATACGTGGTGTTGTAGACAACGCTAGCGGTGCTGATGGTTCTCAGATTGGCGACTGCGCCAGCTTCATTGGCACGCATCTTCGAGCGAATGAAATTCGGGATGGCGATGCCTGCGATGACCATGATAACCGCGACCACGATCAAGAGCTCGATTAAGGTGAAACCGGCCGATCCTTTGCTCTTTGCGTTGCTTGCCGATTTGTTTTTCGAGGTGTTCATTTGAGACCTCGCTGCTATGCCGCTTGTCTGGATCCGAAGTTAAGAGATTCAAGGAGGGAGGTTTCCCTCCCTCCCAAGTCTCTCATTGTTTATCCAATTGGAGTGCTGGTGGCGCTTGCACCCGAACCGGAAGTATCCACGCGGATCACGCCGGACTGATCGGTGAAGTACATGTTCTGTCCGGTGGTGGCCGCAGTGATGGGCGTAGCCGTTATCGTGTAAGACTGGTTGCTCGCGCCCGCACCGAAGGCAAACACGTAGCCGCTCTTGGTGCCGGCCGCCAGCACGGAGTCAATCAAGTCTGCTGACGTGGAGCTGGCCGTACCGCCCGATCCGACCGGGCCCAAATTGCTGAGCGCCGCCGGGAAAGAGCCGTAGCTGGTGGAGAACGCGATGCACGCAGTATTCAACGTACGCAGCGAACCCACTGCCGAAGCCTGGTTGGCGGCGATCTTCGACCGCAACAGGTTCGGGATGGCGATGGCGGCGATAATCAGAATGATCGCCACCACGATCAAAAGCTCGATTAATGAGAAGCCTTTCTGCTTGTTCCGCATGATATCTCCTTGGGCGTTTTAAGGTTCGCACCGGGTAACGCCCTTCTAAGTGCAAGCCCCGTACCAAGATGGGCCTGCGAGATGATCAATGGGACACAAAGATAGCAAGTGCTGTGATAAGAGCTGCTTACCAACACTACTGAATGTCGGACCGGTTTTTCCAGCTCGGTTGCAATTTCCGCATCGCACGAAACTGACAAAAAATGTCATCGCTTTTTGCCGCAAAAGGTCAAGGCGTAAAAGTTGTGTACACGTCCCGCCAGGGACTCTCACTCACGTTGGCGCGGAAGCTTTCATAACGGAATGAACAACCTGGGTTCCACGTCGACACTTAGTTTGTTGCTACCGCGGCAATCCTCTTCTTACACTGAATGACGAAATACTCGCGAGCAACGCAGTTCAGGTGATTTCCTAAAGGAAAATCGATTTGCTGAAACGATTGGCACGGATAGCCGGAACGACTGGGTTTATCGTGTTCTTTGCGTTCGTAGCGCGAGTGGGCTACTGCGGACGGGACCTTGCCCCGTTCTCAGGTACCTACCTTTACGGCGGCGAGACGGGCGCCATTGCCGCCGCGATTGCGTCGGGGAAGGGTTTCAGCTCACCTCTTCCAAAAATCAGTACGGGACCAACCGCCTGGTTGGCACCGATCTATCCCTATTTGCTAGCTGGAATTTTTAAGGTGGCCGGAATTTTCAGCTACAAGTCGCTGCTCACTATCCGGATGCTGGATATCGCTTTTTCGGCTCTCACTTGCTGGCCGATTCGCACCGCCGCGACAATTGCTTTTGGCAAACGGGTTGGAACAGCATCGGCATGGTTTTGGACGCTGCTTCCGGATGCAATCTTCTATCCCGTCTTTTGGGTGTGGGACACGGCCTTAACAGGTTTGTGCATGACGACACTTTTCGCAGCAACATTAAAAATTCGGGGATCCAGCCGAACGTCGTCATGGATCGGCTATGGCGCACTCTGGGCCTTCAGCGCGATGGTGAATCCTTGCGTGCTTTCCGTGCTCCCATTTCTGGGACTCTGGGCCATCTGGCCTCTGCACGACCAGCTCACCCGCGCCCTAAGGGTAGGGTTAGCCGCATCGATGATTTTCGTGGCCGGAATTGCCCCCTGGACCATTCGTAATTATGTTGTCTTTCACAAGTTCATTCCTTTCCGATCGAACTTTGGACTGGAATTGTGGTTGAGCAACAGTCCTGAAGTCCCCGACACCTTTGCGGGATTCCTGCACCCTACCGAAGATCCGAAGGAAGCCGCCAAATTCGCGCGCATGACGGAGATTCCTTATATGGAAGAGAAACAAAGCGAGGCCCTGGCGTTTATGCGCACGCATCCACGGGACACGATGCGTTTCTTCTTTCGGCGATTTGCAGACAATTGGCTGGGAATTTGGGACGCTCCGCGCGACATGTGGAGATTCATGCCCCCCTCAATGAGGCTGACAATTATCTGGAATTGTCTATTCTCACTACTGTCATTTGCCGGAGCGCTCTTCGCCTATCGGACACGAAGCGAAGCGGCGCTGCCCTTTGCCTCTGTAATGCTGATGTTCCCTGTGGTTTTTTACGTAACGCATACGAGCGGACGTTACCGCTATCCGATGGACCCAATTATGGGGATATTGACCGTTTTCGCAATCGCCTACCCGCTCGCGCAACTGAGCAAGAGGCATTTTGCTAAGCTTTTTCCAGCAGCATCGCCTAGTGGCGGGTAATTGGCACGTTGCCTATATGCTAGTCCTGCCCGTCTTCAGATTTATGTGAGGTTGCAACGAGCGAATCTGCCAAGGAGCTTGCATGCCACATGACTCTCCATTTCGAGAAAAACTGAAGCTGATGCTCCGCTCGGTCGGCTTCATCGTTGTAATGGCATTTCTCGTTCGGACGGGCTTTATCTGCTATTTCTTTGTTTCGTCGATGCAGCGAGTGATCCGCGAAAACATTCCTTTCGGATACGAAGCCGGGGCAGTGGCGGCGGCAATTGCCCAAGGCAGAGGATTTAGTTCCCCGTTGAGGATGGCACAGACGGGACCCACGGTCTGGTTTACGCCGATCTATCCTTACCTTCTCGCGGGCATCTTCAAACTTTTCGGCATATACACCTATACGTCCAACCTGGTGATTCGGTTCGTCGACAATATCTTTTCTGCGTGCACGTGTTGGCCGATCTATGCGATCGGGGCAAAAGCCTTCAATAAACGTATCGGCCTGGCGGCCGCGTGGCTATGGGTCGTCTTTCCCTTGTCACTATTCTTTTCCACAGTTTGGGTATGGGACACCGCGCTATCAGCCCTCGCCATGGCCCTTATTGTCGCGGCCACACTGCAATTGCGGGGCTCGGATCGCTTAAGTTCCTGGATGGGCTATGGTGCGCTTTGGGCGTTCGGATCGATGGTGAATCCAGCGGTCGTTTCAGTTCTTCCGGCGTTGGCGCTTTGGGCGATATGGCCATTGCGGCACCGGTTCGCAACCGCAGGCAGGCTGGTTGTAGCAGCTTCGCTGATCTTCGCTGCGGGAATTATGCCTTGGACCGTCCGTAATTACATGGTGTTCCACAAATTCATACCATTTCGCTCGAATTTCGCGCTTGAACTCTGGCTGGGGAATAATCCGGCGGTGCCGGATTCATGGGCGCCTTGGCTCCATCCCAATGACGATCCGTCTGAGGCCGCAAAGTACGTGCGCATGACCGAGATTCCTTACATGCAGGAGAAGCAGCAAGAGGCCTGGAGATTTATTCGCACGCACCCGCTGGAGACCTTGAACTTCACTTTGCACCGCTTTTCAAATAATTGGATCGGACTGGATCAACCACCGGCCGAAATTTGGAACCAGGTGCCGCTGCAGGTGAAGCTCATTATTTTTGGAGACAGCGTATTCCCACTCCTTTCATTGATGGGAGTGTTGCTTGCATACCGCTCGAACAACGAGGCTGCAGGGCCGCTTGCTTCGGTTATGCTCTTCTTTCCGCTTATTTTCTATATCACTCATTCCTCTTCGCGTTATCGGCATCCCATCGACCCGGTGATGCTGGTGCTTGCCGTCTATGCGCTCGCATATCCCCTGACTCATTTGCTGAAGCGCGTTTCTGGCCTTCATGCTCGCATTCCAGCAACGAATACAACGGATTAGCGGCGCGCACAAAGAGTTTAAAATGGGGGCCAGCGCTCTGCTTTATGTAATGTTGTATTTGCGGACGTAATGACGATAAGAGCGGTAGGACATTCTTAGCAATTCCGCGGCACGAGTTCCGACGCCACCGGAAGCCTCTAGAGCAGCCATCAGATAGGCGCGCTCCGTATCGCTAATGTAACTCTCCAAATCGAGACCACCCTCGGGTAGCACTGGTTTCCCGTTCTTGAGAGTTTCCGCTCCAGTTACACTAGAGGCGCCGTAACGGATTTTTTCGGGCAGGACAGCCAAGGAGATCAAGCGCCCCGTCTCCAGAGCGACGGACCTCTCCATGGTATTTTCCAGTTCACGAACGTTGCCCGGCCAATCGTAGATTTCCATTTGCGCCATCGCAGCCGGCTCGATGCCCTCGACCGGCTTCTCCATGGTTTTGCGAAAGCGCTCCAAAAAGACGCGCGCAAGCAAGGGAATGTCTTCGCGGCGCTCGCGCAGCGGCGGCAAGTGAATCGGGATAACGCTCAGGCGATAGAAGAGATCCTCTCGAAATTCGCCGGCGGCTATGGCCTTTTCCAGATCGCGGTTTGTGGCGGCGATAACGCGAACGTCGATGTCGATCTCCTCGGTGCTTCCCAATGGCCGAACCTTGCTTTCCTGCAAAACACGATAGAGTTTCACCTGCATCTGCGGGCTCATGTTGCCAATTTCATCAAGAAAAAGAGTCCCGCCGTGCGCGGCCTTGAAAAGTCCCTGCCGATTCTCGTTGGCGCCCGTAAAAGCTCCCTTCAGGTAGCCGAACAATTCCGATTCGAGAAGCGTTTCGGGGAAAGCGCCGCAATTGACGGTAATAAAGGGCGCCTGAGCGCGGGTGCTATTTTCGTGAACCGCTCGTGCCACCAATTCCTTACCGGTCCCGCTTTCCCCGGTAATCAGAATCCGGCTGGACTGCGGGGCCACAGTGGAGATCAGGTCGAAAATAGCCCGCATTTTCGGGCTGCGGCCGATGATATTGTCGTGCCCAGTGAAGCGCCTTAGTTCTCGCCGCAAATAGCCGGCCTCATTCTTCAGCTGGAGGCTTTCGTCTACCTGGCTGACGGCGCGACGCAATTGGTCAACCAATTCGTGGTCCTTGATGACGTAGCGATCCGCTCCTGCGTTGATTGCGGCGATCGCCGTTTCCACCGTTGGCACACCTGTAATCAATAGGAAGACGGTGGATGGAGCTACTTCTTTGGCATAAGCGAGCAAGTCGACGCCACTCATATCGGGCATGCGGATGTCGGAAATGATGATGTCGAATAACTTCGATTCGATGCGGCGACGCCCCAATTCCCCACTTGTGGCGATCTCCACACGGTGTCCATCCTTCCGGAAGGTGATCTCGAGAAGCTCGCAAATGGATTTTTCGTCGTCGACGATGAGGATATTAGCCATTTCAAGCCACCCGCGGGAGTTCGACCGTAAACTCCGCCCCATGGTCTTTTTCTGACGTCACAGTTATGCGCCCGCTATGGGCTTGTACAATCTGGTACACAATAGCCAACCCCAATCCGGTTCCTCCCACAAAGCCCGATTGCAGCGGCTCGAAGATCTTCACACGCTGAGCCGGATCGATCCCCATGCCGGTGTCACGGAAGCGGATGCGCACCCAGAACGGACCAGTTTCGAGTTTTACCGTCAAGGTACCGCCTTGCGGCATGGCACGCGACGCATTGTCACAGAGGTTCCAAAACACCTGTTTGATTCGATTGCAGTCCGCTCGCACGCGCACCGGCTTTGCCGCAAAGACGCGCTCGATTTGGTATTTGCCTTGCCATTGGGGATGCCTTTCGAGGAGCGTCAGCGTCTCGTCCAGCAATTCCGAAAGGTCAGCCTCGGCAAATTCGTAGCTTTTTTCGCGGGAGTAATTCAAGAAATCACTGATGATGCGATTGAGCCGCTCCGACTCACGGCTCACAATGTCTACCAGATGTTTTTCGTCCTCCTGCAAAGGAACCATGCGCCCGAGCTCTTTGACAGCTCCAGCCATTGCGGTTAATGGCTGGCGTATCTCGTGGGCAATGGCGGCGGAAAGCCGTCCGAGAGCGGCCATTCGCTCTTTGGTGACGACCTCCTGTTCGAGCCGCTTCAGCTCGGTGAGGTCCTGGAAATTAATGACATAACCTGCCCCCAAGCGCTCGGCCGTCCGCAAAACTGAGACGGAAAGTCCCAAATAGCGCTGCTGGCCGGCGGGTGTGCGGAATTCGACTTCCCGCCTTTGAGGCAGCGCGCCATCTTCGCAGCCCTCCGTCATTTGCCAAATACCTGGCGCAACTTCGTAAAGCTTGTGCCCGCGCACCTGATCGAATTTGAAGCCTAAGATCTCTTCTCCCGTCCGATTCAGCAGCCGCAGACGGCCCTCTAAGTCCGTGGTGATCAAACCACCGCGCATGGAATGAATGATGTCTTCATTAAAAGCCTGGAGATCTTGTAGCTCGCCGCGCTTCATTTCGAGCTCTGCGCTTTGGCGCCGGAGGCTGGCGGTGAGCAAACTCGAGAGGTAGGCAACGGCAAAAAAAGCAAAGAGATTGCTGAGAATCCAGGTCTGCAGGGTTTTGCTGCCCGGCATGCCTACGGCCGTCTTCGGTAACAGGTTGTAGAAGACGAGTTCGACCACTCCTCCCAGAAGAATGAAACTGAATCCGGCTACCAGAAACATTGCACGGCGCGAAAAGAGAATACTGGCGACAATAATGAGCAGCAGATACAACGATATGAAATAGCTTTCATGCCCCCCGGTGACATAAACCAGGCCGGTGACCAGCAGCGAATCGCAGATAATTTCAAGGGGAGCGTGCCAGCCCGCGATGGGCACCCAATGCAAAAGGATCACGTAAAACAGGGCAAGGGTGTACCAGAGAATTACCAGCGGAACAAAATAACGAAGGGGTACGACGACCTGAGTATATTGCTCCAGGACAATGACGATGCCCAGCAGCAGCGTGATTACGAGGAAGCGTACGCGGTTAAGCCACCGGAGCCAATCGCCCAGATTCTGATTTAGCCCCATCGCAGCACCAGCGGAACGGGCGGAAGATTCTCCATCCAACTAACTTCAGGCTCGGATATGTGCACGCTGGCCCTCGCTTGCCTTCGTGCCGGGCGCCGCATCCCGCTTGGGGAATCTGAACGCGTGTTAGTGAGCGCCGGCCAGCTGGCCAATCAGGGAGAAGAGGGGCAGATACATGGAAATGACGATTCCGCCCACCACCACACCCAGAATAACGATCATGGCCGGCTCTAGCGCTGCGAGCAGATCCTTTACCGCTGCGTCCACTTCTTCCTCGTAGAAGTCAGCGATCTTTTGCAGCATCGCATCCATTGCGCCCGTTTGTTCGCCCACCCCGATCATCTGTGTCACCATGCCTGGGAACACATTCGTTTCCTTGAGCGGGTCCGCCAGATTCTTACCCTGCTCCAAAGCCTTGCGAACCTGGCCGAGAGCCTTTTCGATCACGGCATTCCCTGCCGTCCGCGCCGTGATGTCCAGTCCCTCGAGGATGGGTACGCCCGAGGAAATCAGGGTGCCCAACGTACGCGTGAACCGGGCCACAGCAATCTTGCGCAAGAGTATGCCTACCAGCGGCAGTTTCAGGAGTATGCCGTCGAGGATGAAACGGCCCTTCGTCGTTGTGTGCCAAAGCTTCAGCCCAATGACCAGGCCGACAAGAAAGACCAAAATCAGCAATCCGAAGATGCTCCCTACGAAGTTACTCAGCGCCATCACAATGCGGGTAGGCAGGGGTAGGGCCACGCCCAGTCCCAGGAACAACGTGGCAAAAATCGGCACAACCTTCCACAGCAAAAGAGTGATGACGCCCCCGGCGACACCGAGCACAGCCACCGGATAAACCAGCGCAGATTTCACCGCCCTCTTCAGCTTTACGTTTTTTTCAATGTAGTTCGCGAGTCGCTGAAGAATCGTATCTAGGATGCCGCCCGCTTCTCCAGCTTCCACCAGGTTGACATAAAGGGCGTCGAAAACTTTCTCGTGCTGCCGCATCGCCGCGGAAAGAGTCGTGCCACCCTCAACCGAGGCTCGCGTGGTCGTCAATACCGATTCAAACGTCTTGTTCTCCTGTTGTCCGGCTAGAATTTCCAGGCATTGCACAAGCGGCAAACCGGCGTCGATCATGACCGAAAACTGGCGAGTAAATACTGCTAGATCTTTGGCGTTAACGCCGGCTTTGAAGGTAGGTAAGCTAAACTCCTTCCCCTTCTCGGAGAGCTTACTGACTTTGATCTGCTGCCGCCTGAGCAGATTGATGAGCTCCGCTTTATTCGTGGCGGATTGTTCCCCACTGACAGAGCCCCCCGTGCGATTCGTGCCGCGATAGACATAGACCGGCATTGTCTTTCCTCCTCAACTAAGCCTTATTTCAGAGTTCGGTTTAGACCAAGCTGAACCATCAGCGCCGCGCCGGAACGGGCGCACGCGCGCCGGCACCTGCCGGGCTTGCCACACCTCGGTTAATCATATCTTGCAATTCGTCCGGATTGGACGAACGCGAAAGCGCTGTTTCCAGAGTGATTAACTTGGACGCAAAAGCATTGGCAAGGGACTGATTAAAGGTTTGCATGCCCGTCTGCCCCGTCCCCGTCTGCATGGCCGAGTAGATCTGGTGAATCTTGTCTTCGCGAATCAGATTGCGGATCGCGGAATTGGGAATGAGTATCTCCATGACCATAATTCGACCCCGACCATCGGCCCGCGGCAGCAGCGCCTGGCAGAGGACGCCTTCGAGAACGAGCGATAATTGCGCGCGAATCTGCGGCTGCTGATGCGCCGGAAATACGTCTACAACTCGGGTGATGGTGGAGATTGCCGAGTTGGTGTGCAGAGTAGCGAACGTCAAATGCCCGGTCTCAGCAATGCGCAGGGCCGACTCGATCGTTTCCAGGTCGCGCATTTCTCCAATCAGCACGACGTCCGGGTCTTCGCGCAATGCGGCGCGAAGCGAATTGGCGAAGGAATGCGTATCGGCATGCACTTCGCGCTGATTGACCAAGCATTTCTTGTGGTTGTGCAAAAATTCGATCGGATCCTCAATCGTGATCATGTGCTCTTCACGCTCGTTGTTGATCTTGTCGAGCATGGCGGCCAGGGTGGTCGATTTGCCGGAGCCGGTAGGCCCAGTCACGAGCACCAATCCGCGCGGCTTGTCGCAGAGCCCCTTCACTACGGCAGGCAATCCGAGCGCATCGAATCCTTTGAGTTCCCAGGGAATCGTTCGAAATACCGCACCGACCGCGCCCCTCTGATTGAAGAGATTGCCGCGAAAGCGCGCCAGATTCTTCAGGCCAAAAGAGAAATCCAGCTCTAGATTTTCTTCAAAGCGATGCTTCTGGGCATCGGTCAGCACGCTATAGGCCAGGGACTTGGTATCCGAAGCGGTGAGAGGCGGCATGTCGAGGGGCCGCAGTTTGCCGTGGACCCGAACTCGCGGCGGACTATTCGTGGCAATGTGAAGATCGCTACCGCCCATCTCAATCATCTTTTTGAAAAGTTCGCTTAATGTGACGCCTTGCATGACTCAGTTCTCCTTACAGCACGGTCTCGCGCAGGACTTCTTCCAAAGTAGTCAGGCCCGCGGCTGCTTTGGTTAAACCGCTGCGCCGCAGAGTGATCATGCCAATATCGAGGGCTTTCTTCTTAAGCTCCAAGGCTGAGGCACCCACGAGAATCAATTCGCGCAATTCATCATTTATTTCCATTACTTCGTAAAGGCCGACGCGCCCCTTATAGCCATTCTTATTGCAGGTACCGCAACCTTTCCCCTGATAAACGGTGGTCTTCTTGGCTTCTTCCGGGCTGTAGCCCGCATCGAGCAAAGCTTGCTCAGGAATTTCCAACGGTTCCTTGCAATTGGAACAGATCCGGCGCACCAACCGTTGAGCGCAAATGAGATTGACGGATGTGGCTACCAGGAAAGGCTCGATACCCATGTTCATCAACCGGCTGATCGTGGAAGGAGCGTCGTTGGTGTGTAAGGTCGATAGAACCAAGTGCCCGGTCAGGGCGGCCTTGACTGCAATTTCGGCCGTTTCGAAATCTCGGATTTCGCCGACCAGAATGATGTTCGGGTCCTGGCGCAAAAAGGCGCGCAGGGCGGAAGCAAAATTGAGCCCGATTTGATCTTTCATTTGCACCTGGTTGATGCCGGCCAACTGAAACTCAACCGGATCTTCCGCGGTCATGATATTCGTGTCAGGCGTATTCAGGCGGGCCACTGAGGAGTAAAGCGTATTGGTTTTACCGGATCCGGTCGGGCCCGTGACGAGTACCATGCCGTAAGGCCGCAAAATCGCTTTTTCAAACTTGGTCAGCGATTCTTGCTCGAATCCGAGTTTGGTCATGTCCAGCCGGAGATTTTCCTTATCCAGCAAGCGCATGACTATCTTTTCGCCGAAAAGGGTGGGGACCGTGGAGACGCGGAAATCGAGCTCTTTGATTTTACCTTCCCTGCGGTACTTGATCATGATGCGGCCGTCCTGAGGAAGCCGCTTCTCGCTGATATCCAGCTTTGCCATGATCTTGACCCGGCTGGAGATAGCGTCTTTCAATTTCATCGGTGGATTCATGACGCTCTGCAAAAGCCCGTCCACGCGGAACCGCACGCGCAATTCGCGTTCGTAGGGTTCGATATGAATGTCGCTGGCGCCCCGCTTTACAGCGTCGGTAAGAACCAGATTCACCAGCTTGATGATGGGCGCTTCGTCGGCGGCTCTTTCCAGCGCCGCCAAATCCATTTCCTGTTCTTCCGCTGCAAGTTCGACATCGCCGCCGTCTTCGGCACCCAGGTCCTTCATCACCTTGGACAGTTCTTCGCCGCTTTCCACTTCGCCGTAGAACTTGGAGATCGCTTCGTTGACGGACGTTTCCGAAGCAACCACCGGCTCAACATTGAAGCCAGTCATGAACTTGATATCGTCCATCGCAAAAACGTTCGTGGGATCGATCATCGCGATGGTGAGTGTTGAGCCGACACGAGATAGCGGTACGATCTGGTATCGAACCGCCGTATCCTGGGGAATAAGCTTTATGACGGCGGGATCGACTTCGTAATATTTGAGGTTGATCGAAGGAACGCCGTACTGGCGAGACAGAACCTCGGTGATTTCGTCATCACTGACAAACCCCAACTTCATCAGCGCAGTTCCCAGCCGCCCCCCGTTCTGCCTCTGATGGGCCATAGCTTGCTTAAGCTGATCGGCCGTGATCAGGTTTTCTTTGACCAGGATTTCGCCAAGCCGCGAAGACATGAATGGAGAGCCTCTGAGGCCGGAAAGACCTCAATTTGGAAAGTAGCAGAAGCAAACCCGGGCCCGCAGGAGGCGTTTTGCTTATCGTATTGAAAGCGCTAATACCTAACACACCCGAAATGACTGTGGCAATTTGGACACAACGTTGGCTTGACTTGCATGCTTAGCGATAGATATCTTGCACAGTGTGATAGCGGTCCCCCTTTGGCCAGCAATCCGCCGAGCTAGAGCTCGAGCGCTTCCGAATTAGGGTCTTCACAATGAGCGATTCCCCACGTAATTCGCGGCTGTTCCTGGTTCTTGGAGGCGTTCTTCTCGCTCTTCTGCTTGCAGCGGTAATCACCCTGGGCTCACTTAGGGTCCCGTTTGAACCACGCACCTGGGGCGAGAAGGTCGTTCTCTTTGCCGTCAACACTTTCATTGTCGTGGCGCTTCTGGTTTTTGGTCTCATCCTCGGTCGCGCTCTGGTGCGTCTGTGGATGGAACGTAGGGCTGAACAACTTGGGTCGCGCTTTAAAACCAAGATGGTTCTGGGCGCCATGGCCGTCTCGCTGCTGCCTCTGGTCTTTCTGTTTTTCATCAGCTATGCGCTCATGAACCGCACACTGAACCGCTGGTTCCCCCAAGAATTAGAGGATGCCAATTCGCAGGCGCTTGCGTTGCTCAGTGAGGTAAGCCACCTGGAGTATTCGCGGCTCCAGTCCCTGGCCGATCGGGCCGCCGCGTCAGTTCCAACAGGGAGTTCAGATGACCTTGCATTGTCCCTCGCGCCAGTCGCACGATTTGCCGCGAGCCAAGGCGCGGAAGGAATCTGGGCGATCAATTCCGCAGGAACGTCAGTACCCATTGCCGACCCCTTTTCGCTCCCCGTAATCGTTGACCCTACACTCCAATTCCAAAGTGCGCTTCCGAATGGAGGGGAGTTCTGGGGGTCACGCTCCGGGTCCTTTATCGCCGCTCGCGCCCCACTTGGCTCGGGCTTCCTGTTTATTGCACGCCGTCTGCCTTCCGATTTTCTGGCACGCTATAGCAACATTGAACGCCAGACAGCTGCGTATTCCGTAGAGAACCAGGGTATTCGCACATTCAAACGGCAGATCCTGTTAACCCTGTCGCTTTTCACTGTTCTGCTGCTTTTTACCGCCACGTGGTCGGCGCTCTACTTGTCCAAGCAAGTCACGATTCCAATTCAAGCCTTGGCGGAAGCTACCGGCGAAATCGCAGCCGGACATCTGGATACACAGGTCCACGTCAGGGCTCAGGATGAATTGGGAACCTTGGTCCGTTCCTTTAACAAAATGACGGCCCAACTCTCGGATAGCCACAGGCGGATCGACGAGTTTACTCAGAGTCTGCAACAAGCCGTTCAGGAACTGGACAGGCGCCGCACCCTGATCGAAACAGTTCTCGAGAATATTCCAACCGGCGTTCTAGCGCTCGATCCGAACGCCCGCATCACGCGCATGAATAGAGCCGCCCGCGAGATTTTTGGAGAAAGCGCTCGCGAAGCGTCCGACCTTATCGCTCTCGCTGGCAAAGATGCCACGCGGGATGTGCAGCAGTTGATCCGGCGTTCGCTGCGGATGGGCACCGCCTCAAAGGAAATGGAGTTCCGGTTAAGAGGGCGAATGGTGCACGCTGCCGTGACCGTGAGCGCGCTTGGCGGACGGCGGAGCAGTGCCGGATACCTGGTCGTCGTGGACGATCTAACCGAACTGCTGCGAGCGCAAAAGGCCGCGGCTTGGCAGGAGGTCGCCCAGCGCATTGCGCATGAAATTAAAAACCCGCTCACGCCTATCCAACTTTCTGCCGAGCGTCTCTTGCGCTTCATTAACCGTCACAATGGTGATCGCGGCGCGCCGGAACTTGTACGCCTGGTAGGTGAATGCGCTGCGCTCATAGGACGCGAGGTCGGCACGCTGGAGGCGCTGGTCAACGAATTTTCGAGGTTTGCCCGCTTTCCGGTCGCCCGGCTCGTGCCTACTGATCCCAACGCCATCGTGCTCGGCGCACTGGACGTCTTCAAAGGCCGCCTTGACGACGTGCATATTCGCACAAATCTAGCCGAGGGAGTGCCTCGAGTCAGGGCAGATTCAGAAATGTTGCAGCGCGTGGTGGTGAATCTTATCGACAATGCGGCAGAGGCAATGGAGAGTTCGGCAGTGCGAAATCTGGTATTGAGCACCCGATTTCACCCGGGACATGATTCAGTCGAGATCACCATCGCGGACAGTGGTTACGGAATTTCTCCGGAGGACAAAGACAAGCTTTTCCTGCCGCATTTCTCGACCAAGGAACGCGGTACCGGACTCGGATTGGCAATCGCCAGCCGAGTCATTGCAGAGCATCACGGTATAATTCGTGCAGAAGACAACATGCCCACAGGCGCGCGATTTGTGATCGAATTGCCTGCAGCCGATGCGGCGCCGGTATCCATGGCCGCGGAAGGCTAAAATCGGGCGAAGCAGATGATCGTTTTACGCTCAAACATCATCCAACACGGATTTCTGAGTTTAGGAGCTCGTCGCTGCAGATTGTATTCTTGAGCAAATCTCGGTTCTTGAAGTTGGTCGAATTCGCTTTTCCGGGACTAGCCCACCCCTGAATTTTGTATGCCACAGTCCATCCTTATCGTCGACGATGAAGCAGGAATACGCGATTCTCTCTCCTCTATTCTGACGGAAGAAGGCTATGCAGTCGAATCGGTAGGTTCAGGCGAGGAGTGCCTGTCACGCCTAGCAAAACAACACGTAGATTTGGTGCTGCTCGATGTCTGGTTGCCGAAAATGGACGGAATTGAGACGCTGGAGCGTATGCGCCGCGACGGACATTTTCCTATGGTGGTCATGATTTCGGGGCACGGCAATATCGAGACAGCGGTTCGGGCTACGAAGCTGGGTGCTTTTGACTTCGTCGAAAAGCCGCTATCCCTCGAAAAGACCACGCAATCCGTAAAGAGGGCTCTCGAGTTTTTGCGCCTGGAATTGGAAAATCGGCGACTCCGGGAGGAGCTCGGCCAACGCTACCAGGTGCTAGGCGACAGCGTTCCGATGAAGGCTCTGCGCCAGCAGATCGCGCTCGCTGCCCCGACTAACGGACGCGTGCTTATTTATGGAGAAAGCGGCACTGGCAAAGAACTCGTCGCACATGCGCTGCATGCAGCCAGTCTTCGCAGTCGCGAGCCTTTTGTGGAGGTCAATTGCGCGGCGATTCCCGAAGAGTTGATCGAGTCAGAGCTATTTGGCCACGTGAAGGGCAGCTTCACTGGAGCTAGTGAAGATAAGATTGGGAAATTCCAGAAGGCCGATAACGGCACGCTTTTTCTGGACGAAATCGGCGATATGAGTCTGCGTACGCAGGCGAAGGTATTGCGGGTACTGGAAGAGCAACGGCTCGAGCGCGTGGGCTCCAATCACCCCACAGTCGTGAATGTGCGGGTGATCGCCGCGACCAATAAGAAACTCGAGGAGCAAATTAGCAAAGGCTTTTTCCGCGAAGACCTTTTTTATCGGCTGAACGTAATACCCTTCACGGTTCCGGCCCTGCGTGAGCGTATCGAAGATATCCCCATCCTGACACGCCATTTCCTCACGGAATTCGCGGCAGCTTACGGCCGCAAGCCGAAGGAGATCAGCGACGCCGCTCTCGCTGTGCTTGCCCGTTACAATTGGCCGGGCAACGTCCGCGAACTCCGCAACTTGATCGAGCGGCTCATGATCACTTGCCCGCATTCGCGCATTGAGCCGCTCCATCTGCCTCCGGAGCTTTTTCGCGGACTTCCGGCAATCTCTTCAAAACCAAATGCGACCTTACATGAAGCCCGCAGCGCCTATGAGCGCGAATTCATTTTGCGCAAGCTCAGCGAGAATCAATGGAATATGACGCGAACCGCTGTGGCTCTGGGTCTGGAGCGCAGCCATCTTTACCGCAAGATGAAATCGTTGGGAATATCGGCTGAAGAGTAGAATTGGTCAGCTTTTCTCGCCCGTTCCGAGGCGTTCGAGCTGGCGTCGCCAATCCAACCGCTGCACGAGGCGCGGGTCCTGACGCCAATCACGTTCGACTTTAACTCGAATTTCCAAGAACACTTTTACGCCGAGAATCTCTTCCAGTTCCTCGCGCGCCGCCGTGCCAATGGCCTTCAGTTTTTCGCCCCCGCGGCCGATCAGGATTCCTTTTTGCCCCTCGCGCTCGACAGAAACTATGGCGCGAATTCGCACCAATTTCTCGCTTTCCTCGAAACTCTCCACCAGCACGGCTACGGCGTGGGGAACTTCCTGCTTGGTGCTGGTCATCGCTTTTTCACGGATGATTTCGGCAGCCAGAAAACGTTCCGGCTGGTCGGTAACTTGATCCGTCGGAAAGTAAGGCTCACCTTCGGGCAGCTGAGCAATGAGCCTTTCGAGCGCAAGGTCGACGCCGTTGCCAGTAAGAGCGGAAATAGGGATGATTTCGGTGGGCGCAAATTCTTTCGAGTACCTCTCGATCAGCGGCAGCAACGCCGGCTTTGCGATCCGATCGATCTTGTTGAGCAAGAGAAACACCGGTCCGCGGAATTGCTTCGCGTGCTCGAAACTCAGGCGGTCTCCTGCCTTCAATCCGCTGGTGGCGTCGATCATCAGGGCCAGTATGTCAATTCCCTCCACCGCCTGAGTCACTTCGGCCATCATCTGCTTTCCAAGCGCTGTGCTGGCGCGATGTATACCCGGCGTGTCGATCAGCACGACTTGCGCATCCGGACGGTTTATGATTCCGAGTATCCGGTTTCGCGTGGTTTGAGGCCGCGACGTCACAATCGCCACCTTCTGGCCCACGAGCCGGTTTACGAATGTGGACTTCCCCGCGTTGGCCGGCCCAAGTACGGCAACAAAGCCTGAGCGAAATGATCTCTTTGTAGAAGCCATGATCACTCATCATATTACAAGCTAGGTAAAGGCACAGCGCTCTCCTCGCTGCTGCGCCCCCAAATGGCCGTGTTACACTCGGCGGCTTCAATTCGTAGACGTCAGGAGAATCCATGCCCTCAACTCCACATGTGGAGTCCCATTTCACGGCAAGCGCCAGCGTGCGGGACGTGGTCATCGGTATGGCCGATGGCCTGACGGTTCCCTTTGCGCTGGCCGCAGGCATATCGGGTGCGGTCGCCGCCAGCGCCAACGCGACACATCTCGTCGTTACGGCCGGGCTGGCGGAGATTGTAGCCGGTTCGATCGCCATGGGCCTTGGCGGTTATCTGGCGGCGCAAACAGATTCCGAGCACTATGCCTCCGAACGAGAGCGGGAAGTCCGCGAGACAGTGGAACTTCCCGATGTCGAAACAGAGGAAGTAGCCAAGATTTTTCGGGAATATGGATTGAGTGAAGCCCAAATGGCGCCGGTAGTGCAAGCCATCTGTGGCAACCAGAAAAATTGGGTTGATTTCATGATGCGCTTCGAACTGGGGCTGGAACCGCCAGAACCTGGGCGGGCAAATCGGAGTGCAATCACCATCGCTGCCTCGTACGTCGTGGGAGGGCTAATTCCGCTTGCTCCGTACATGTCGCTGGACAACGTGATCTCCGCGCTAAGGTTTTCCGTGGCGATTACCATCCTGGCGCTGGCAGTGTTCGGCTTTGTGAAGAGCCGCTTCACTGGAATATCGCCATGGAAAGGTGCGTTTCAAACCGTGGTGACGGGGGGCATTGCGGCGGCCGCCGCTTTTGGACTGGCCCGGCTGGTCAGCTGAAAAGGCTAAGAAACGGGCGCCGCCAAGAGGCGCGGCCGCACGCGCAGGCGCAGGACCTTCCGCTGGTTTGCTTCTACTACTTCGAAGTGCAGACCTTCGTAATTGAGTTGTTCGCCCGCACGAGGGACGTGGCCCGCAATTTGATTGACGAGCCCCGCAACGGTGGTCGCTGCCTGATCCGATTCGTCGGCAAACTCGATCCCGAATAGCTCCTGCAGTTTACTGACAGAAACGCTTCCGCGCAGAATCACGCTTCCATCACTCTCCCGCACGATATCGGGCGCAACATGATCATCTTCCTTACCCATCTCGCCGACAATCTCTTCCACCAAGTCCTCAACCGTCACAACCCCGGCGACCATTCCGTGTTCGTCAATGACGATTGCCATCTGCTGATTTTGCCGCCGCATCTCCCTGAGCAGATCGGAACCAAGCTTCGTTTCGGGTACAAACAGGGCGGGCCGAACCAATTCCCGCACGGTGCGACGCTTGGCTTCGCTATCCGGAATTTGCAGCAAATCCTGCACGTGCGCGATGCCTACAACGTCATCGAGCGTTTGCTGATAAACCACCAATCGTGAGAATTTTGTCTCCACCAATAACCTTCTCATCTGCTCGATGGTCGCGTTCGCTGGAATCGCGACGATGTCCGGCCGCGGAGTCATCACTTCCAGGACCCTTTTGTCGCTGAACTCAACCACCTGCTCGATCAGTTGAGCCTTGTCTCCTCCAAGAATGCCGCCCTCCTGAGCTGCCTCTACGAGAGCCTCGATCCCTTCTTGTTGAGCCTGTGTTCCCGGCTGCGATTCCTCTTCAGAGATGCGAGCTACGGAAATCGCCAAATCCAGGGCGGCTCGCAGCGGCCAGATGACGATCAAAGCAGCTCGCAGTGCGGGAACCAAGGGCTGGATCCAACGCGTATTGGTGCGTGCCATCAGTATTTCGGGGACGAAATGCATGCACAACAGCACTTCCACTATGACGTAGACGATTAGCTGAACGGCCGCTTGCCAAGCGACCGGAACGAAAAGAAGCACACCCCGTGCCGTTTCCACGGCCACCGATACCAGCGAAAGATGCGCCAGGATCGCAAATGCCTGACTCGCGTGGCGCCGGTCAAGTTTGAATCGCGGCTCGATCTCCGATTCAAATATCTCGGCATGTGCGCGCAAAGTGCCCGTGGCGACCCGGCCCAGCTGCCTGTAAACGCGATCTATGAATGAAAATACGATGAGGATGAGGCAAAGCCCCATCACGCCCAGCGTATAGCCAAGCATGGACATAGTTAGCGCAGGCCCAGCCGGCGGCGCAGGCGCCGCTCTAGTTGCAACATTTCGCCACTGTCGTTTTCATGATCGAAACCGGCCAGATGAATCATCCCGTGCAGGATCAGGACCCGCAGCTCCGAGGCCAGTCCGTGCGAGCGGCGCCGCGCATATCGCCGCGCGGTCTCGGGTGAGATGACAATATCTCCGACATAATGACCCGGCCTGGGCTGCGCTCTCCGCAGCAAACGCGCCCCTCGAGCTCTCAGGCGGTGAGCGGGAAACGAGAGCACGTCAGTTGGCCCCTGTTTGCCTCTAAATTTTCGATTCATCCGAGCAATCGCCGGATCGCTTACGAAACACACGGTGACGCTTTCTTCAGGGAAACCCAATTCGCGCCGTACTCGTTCGCAGAAGCTGGTCAATGGGCCTACAGCTAATGGTATGCGTCGCTGGCGATTTAGGATCATGCCTGCAGAGCCAGGCTATCTTTTTACGTCGGAATGAGCCGGGTTAGGATTTTTTCCAGGCTCGGCCGGCGCCGGAATAGAACGCGCCGGCGTGCCTGCGAACTCGTCATACGCTTTTATGATCTGCTGCACCAGGTTATGGCGCACAACATCGCGCTCGTTAAAGTAGACGAATGCGATGCCTTCGATTTTTCCAACCACGTCGATGGCTTCGATCAGACCGGAACGGCGGCCCGAGGGCAAGTCGATCTGCGTAATGTCGCCCGGTAATCACGGCCTTGGAGTTGAAGCCCAGGCGCGTCAGGAACATCTTCATTTGTTCGCTGGTCGTGTTTTGAGCCTCATCCAGAATAACGAACGAATCATTGAGCGTTCGTCCGCGCATGAAAGCTAGGGGCGCCACCTCTATGATTCCTTTGTCAACGAAGCGCTCAAGTTTATCCGTGTCCAGAAGGTCATAAAGCGCGTCATACAGCGGACGCATGTAGGGATCGATCTTTTGTTGAAGTGTGCCGGGAAGAAAACCGAGGCGCTCACCGGCTTCTACTGCCGGTCGCGCCAAGATGATGCGGTTCACTTGCTTCGCTAACAGTGCCGACACGGCCATGGCAACTGCCAGATATGTCTTGCCTGTGCCTCCCGGGCCAATGGCAAAAACCATATCGTGATGCTCGATATCCTCCATGTAGCGCCGCTGATTCGCGCTTTTGGGAGTGATCGATTTCTTGCCAAAGTGGCGCGGCTGCGCAGGCTGCCCCGGCTCGAGGATATGACGAAGGCTGGTCTTGGGATCCTCGGCTGCCACACGCAGCAGAGCCTTAACTGAGCCGTTATCCATCCGCCGGCCCTCGCGCACCAGATCGTTATATTGATCGAGGATTTGAACAGCGCGATCCACTTGTTGGGGCTCGCCTTCAACTGTCAAGCGATCATTATGGAAGAAAGTGGTTACGTGAAGCGCGGACTCGAAGAGTTTCAGGTTCTCGTCCAGAGTGCCAAAAAGGTTTTCAACTTGCCCGGCAATCTGTACCGTACGTCTCATAAAATTTGCGGCAATTGCGTTTCGGCAGCAAGCCGCAACTGTTGTATCTCCTCCGAGCGATCTACGCCCGAACTTACCTCAGCCTAGCCGAACGCCTGGGAGCGGTCAATAAGGGCAGTTGTAACCCCTGTGTTTCCAGTACATCGATTTGAACCGATGTACCGGAATGGCTCACTTCGCGGCTGGCGCGGGGAATGCGACTTTCGGCGCTTCCCTGCCGCTTTCGGTTGCCGAGAAATACGCATTATTTGTTTTGAACCCGGCCCAGCCCGCAAAAATATTATTGGGGAAAAGGCCGATATACGTGTTGTAATCCTGCACCGTGCCGTTATATCGTCGGCGTTCCACAGCAATTCGGTTCTCTGTTCCTGCGAGCTCATCCTGCAAACGCAGGAAATTTTCGTTCGACTTAAGCTGCGGATAATTCTCTACGATCACGAGCAGCCGCCCGAGCGCGCCCTCAAGTTGCGCGTTGGCAGCAATACGCTCTGACGGAGACTGCGCGCTTAGCAGCGCCGAACGCGCTTTGGCGATATCGCCAAAAACGGTCTGTTCCTGTGCGGCGTAACCCTTGACCGTCTCCACGAGGTTCGGAATCAGGTCGGCCCGCCGTTGGAGATCGACATCAACCTGATGCCATTGGGCTTCAACCGCCTGGCTCTTCACCACCATTTGATTGCGGCGTCCAACGTACATCAACCCAATTGCCAGGGCCGCAACACCCACTAAAACCACGGCAGTCCACGCTCTTTTCATACGTTCACCTTCGATCGCTGGAAACGAGCAAACTCGCCTTCACAATATTCGATCAACACAAAATAACAATTTCATCTGAATTGGGCTCAACTCGCTAGGCGCCGGTCGATCTCTTCGGCCACGCGTGTAACCAAATCCAAATATGGCGCGAAGACCGCCTCCAGGTTCATTTCTCCACCTGCACTCTTGCCCTCACGCAGGTCCAACACAAGATGGAAAGCAGCCGCACTCACAGAGAATAGCTTGGCCAACCGATCGGCCGCTTCACGGGCCGAACTGGGCGCTTCCTGCCCCAGAGCGATCAGCGCGTGACGAAAAAGCGTACCAAACGAAGAGGCGGATGCAATCAACAATTCCGCGAGCTCGGAGCGCCGGCCCGCAATACGCAAATACGATTGGCGTAAGCGGATGACATTAACGCGCAGTTCCCGTTCGACCTGCAACTTGTGCTGAGCCATAGGTACCTGCAGCTCAGCCAGGAAATCCGCGCCCTCCAACATGCGATGTCGTGCTTTCATGTCTAGAAGTTCGATCGAGAATACGTCGGCCGAATTCCGCAATTCTGCGAGTGTAAAAACCAGCGGCGGAGGATGGCCTTTGTGCCACCACCATAAACCCACGGGTCGCAGGCTCTCCAAGACCGCGGCCCCCAACCGATGGAGCAGGCACAAAATATTGAGGTCCGAGTGTTCGCGAAAATCGTGGTCGACAGCGGAGCCATAGAGAACCACCGCGCTCAGGTTTGAACCTGCCGCTTGCTTCAGGCGCGCAATAAGCTCGTTCAGATCCTTTTCTTTGTCCATCTGCCCTTCGATACTACCAACTTCCTCCCGCTCCTCCACCTCCCGACGCTCCACCACCGAAGCCACCAAAACCTCCGCCCCCGCTGCTTCCGCCATAGCCGCCACCGCCCCAGCCCCCCATGGGACCGATCCCCCACCCGCCCCGATATCCGCCTCCGCGTCGATATCGCGATAATCCGCCGAGGGCGAATAAAAAAGCCAGGAGGCGCCAGCCACCGAAAATGAGCAGCAGGATAAGTAGATTCAGCAATGCCGGTGGAATTCCGAAAGGCGACGGCTGCGGAGACTCGGATGGAGGTGTGGCATCCGGTGTTCCTTGGGCGAGGGTAACACCACGATCCTGGGCGATTGTGGATGCAATTTGAGACGAAATCTGTAAGAGCGCAGCGCCGTACTGGTTCTGCCTGAGGAGCGGCAGCATCTGGCGGCCGAAGCCACCTACTTTCCCATCGGGCAGAATCGGTTCCAGCCCGTATCCGACTTCTGTCCAATATTTGTGGTCGTCCACCGCGAGCAGCACCATCACGCCACGATCTTTGCCTTTGGGCCCTACCCCCCATTTTTCGAATAAGCGGTTCGCAAAGTTCTGAGCTGTATCGCCTTCGAGCGTGTGGATGGTGACCACAGCAAGCTGTGCATCCGCTTTTTGGTCCAATTCTTCACATAAAGCTGTAATCTTTTGGCGCGAATCGGAATCGATGGCGCCCGCGAAATCGTTGACGTAACCTTGCGGTGAGAGCTGCTCGACCTTTTCAGCGGCCGCGAGAGTCGAGACGGAACGGGTCGAGAAAACGACCGTTAGAGCAAGCGCTGCGTATAACAGGACCGCGACGCCGCGTGTTTGACAAAGCTGCTGTCGTCGGCTACCGTAATCGCTTCGCGTTGAAAAAAGGAGCAATGGATGGCTCAGGGAACAGCCACTAAGGTAAAGAAGCGCAAGAAATCCGTACTGAAGCGCGCGGCGCAATCGATCAAGCGTTCCGCAATTAACCGGTCGAACCGTACCCGTGTGCGCTCTATGATCAAGTCGCTGCGGGGCGCTATCAATTCGGGCGACGGCGCAGCGGCAGGCAAGCTGCTTTCGTCTACCGTTGCATCCATTGACCGTGCCGTTGCCAAAGGCGTCCTCACCAAGAATACGGCAAATCGTTATAAGTCTCGCCTCTCGGTTGCCTGCAACAATCTGCAAGCGCAAGCACGAGCATAACTCACCAGCCCATTTTTAAATCAGTAGTCGTGTGGGCTCTCATTAAGCCGTAAGTCGGGCGACCACAAACTCCATCACTGCACGATCGTTGGTCGCACCCGCTTTGAGCCTGCTATCCGTGTCGTAGAGTGCCCGCAATCCTTCCACGAGTTGCCGGCGTGGGATTTTTCTAGCGTGACGAATTGCCAGTTCGGCCGTGGCGGCTCGCATGCCCAGGCGGCCCGCGGCCTGAAACGACGAAGTATGCGGACTCAGCTGTTGCGCCTCAATCAACTTTCGATACATCCAGGCCATTGCACCGATCAGTGCGGGGGCCGCTTCTCCCTGCTCCAGCACGTTCGCCAAAAAGTGGAATGCCCGGGCGCGCTGCCGGCTGGCTAAGACTTCCGCCAGCTCCCACACAGAATACTTCTTCTCCGAAACGACGAGCGCTTCCACATCCTCGCGCCGAATGGGCTGTCCCACCCCCGCATACGAAGCCAGCTTCTCGATCTCGCTTCGCATAGCCCCGAGATCACAATTGCAAAGATCAGCGAGTTCCTCCGCCGCCTGGTCTTCAATAACGGAATTTCGTTCGCGCGCCATTTGGCTGGCTAGCATTGCTGCTGTTCGTGCCCGCTCGTGAGGATCCTCCGGAAGCTCCGCCGCCACGACCAGCACCTTTTCCAGCAGCAGTTTTGCGAATTTCGTGCGTTGATCCAGTTCCCCGGCCTCAAGAATCAGGACGGTAAACGGAGCGGGGTCGGTTAAGTAATCCGCCAGGTTCTGCGTTTCCGCTTCTCGCCGCTCCTCTGGCATTTGCTCGAGTGCTTCGACTTGCGTCACGATTACAACTTGCCGGAGTGCCAGCATGGGGACGGTCTGGGCCTGCGCCAACGCCTGCCCCATTTCGCCTTCATCGGCTGAAAACCGCGATACCGCCCAGCCCCGCGCCGCAGGATCGGTCGATGTCTCGATCACGCGCTCCCGGAAAACATCCCGCAAATAAGCGTCTTTACCAAGCAGCAGGAGCGAAGACCCGGCCTTGCTTTTGGTCAGCCGGGTAACTAGAGATTCGGCGGAGATTGTAGGCATCAGAAGTTCTCGAGAACGTCGGATACAAGCTGCGATGCAAAATCCCGCGACATGCGATCGAGTGCCGGACCTTCTTCCTGAAAAAAGGAAGGAATATCCACAGAGATTTCATAGGGCTCACGGAATACGAAATTATTATTCTGGTATAAATTTTTGCCGGCGCGATCCTGCAACGAAACTCTGAGGTTTACCGTGACCAGCACTGTGGTCGCCCGACCCGTTGTAGGATCATAGAGAACGGCGCCACTCACTAGATTCGTCACTTCTCCTTGGAGCACAAGATCAGCGCCGTCGGCGTCGGGAACAACCCGATAATTGGTCCGGGCGATGAACTCGTGCGTCACGGCCTGCGTCAGGATCTGCTCGATTCGATATTGGGTCGTCCGATTGGCAAACGCCGGAATGGCTATCGTGTGAGTTCCTTCCGGCAGAGTATTTGTCCGGCCCACAACGCGATAGCCGCAACCACTTGCGGCCAAAACAGCCACCAGCATCCAACGTATCGGTGCGCAGATGAAGCTCCGGCTAGGACGCAAGGAGCCTCTCTGCGATTTGAGCTGCATTCACGCTGGCCAATCGAAAATTATCAGCCGCACCCCAGAACCAATATCCGTTGGCGACGTTGGCGTCGCGTTCAGGGACAGTGATCAACGGCTGCGCTTCCCCGGCGGCAGTGAGGTTTGACGGGCTTGGCTCATCCGGAGGAACTACATTAAATCCCGCGGTCTTCAGCTTCGTGGTTAGAGTTTCTTCGCTCATGGGGCCCTTGAACTCAGCCCACGCTGCAAACGCATGTCCATAAAAGACCGGCGCCTGAATAAGGGTAACCGCAGGTAGTGAGATGCGGTCCGCTAGATATCGTTGTATTTCGCGGGCAATGGCGGCTCGCGCGTCGGAGAGCCGTTCTGTGCTTTCCGAGCCCCAACGCGCCGTAAGGTTAAACGCTACCTGTGTATCGAAAACTCGCTGGGGCATCGGTTGAAAGGAGAGCAGCTTGGTCGTTTGTCCTTCCAATTCAGTTACGCCCTCATCGCCGCGTTCGGAAACCGGCTGAAAAAATGTGATCGCAACACGCGCCGGAGACAAGTCGGCAAAGGCGGCTGCCAGCGAACATGCCACGATCGCTGGGGTCGAAGGCGCCACCCAGGTGTGATAGTGATCGTTCGGCAAAGCAGAGGGAGTGGGAGGCGAAATCAATGCATCGAGCCGGGGTATCCATGGTCGTGCGCGAGAGGCGGCCCAAGACCCTCCCGTCATATCAATCACCGAAGCTCCGGCTTTGTCGGCCGCCGGCCCGTGCTTTGCCGCAAATGCCGCCGAACCAGCAAAAAAGACGAACCGCAGACCCTCAAAACTGCTCTCGTTAATGGACTGAACGATGGCGGGCTCGCCCGCAACTTCCGTGAGCGTCCCTGAAGCTATTTCCTCATCAACGAGTCTGATTTCCCCTGCGGGAAAACCACCCTCTTCAAGCCAATATTTCAAATCTTTTCCACGTAGCGTGGTGGCTCCGGCAATGGCCACTCGCAGCGAGTGCTCTGGAAGGGGCATCGCTCAGGCGGTACGCGAAACGAGGCGGTGCCGAACAAGGCGCACCACGTGTATCGTGACCGCCGCAGCAGTATAGGCGGCCGCGATCAGCAACAACACAATCTCCGAATAAACCACAACCGACCAGACAAGCAAGCCCACTGCAACGATAATTAATGAATGCTGGCGCCTGCCCCAGGGAATTCCTTTGAAGCTGAAGTAACGTACCGTGCTCACCATAAGTCCGGCTAGGAGCAGAACCAGTGTTAGCCAAGCGGCGGACCAGCGCCAGTCCTCGATGGGAACCTTCCACGCATGCACGACGGCCGCAATCATTCCTGCCGCCGCGGGACATGGCATGCCCACAAAGTAGCGCAGGCCACCTGCTGGCGCCATCCCGTGTACGTTGAAGCGCGCCAGGCGCCACGCACAGCACAGAGCAAACGCCAAGCTCACTACCCACGCTAAATCGTAAATATGCCGCGCTTCAGGGATTTCGCTTTGAGCGATGGTGCGGACGCCCCAGGTGTAGGCCAGAATCGCAGGCGCAACTCCAAAGCTAACCATGTCGGCCAAGGAGTCAAGCTGCTTGCCGAACTCCGTATTGGTGTGGGTAGCCCGGGCAACAAAGCCGTCGAAAGCATCAAAAACAATGGCTAAACCGATCGCACGCGACGCGTAATCGAGATCGACAATGCCGCCCTTCACCGTAGCCAGGACGGCATAAAAGCCGCACAACAGATTGCCGACGGTAAATGCGCTGGGAAGGAGATAAACGCCGCGCCTCAAGCGATGATTGCGCGGCTCAATGAATAATTCCTGCTGGTCCGGTTCTTTCATCGCCACCGCGCCAGCACGCTGACTCCTCCCGCCACGTGCTGACCAGGACGCACAACGATTTCAGCGTCCTGCGGCAGCCAGACATCCACGCGTGAACCGAACCGGATCAGCCCGATTCGCTCCCCCAATTTTACCGTCTCGCCCGGCCGCTTCCAGCAGACCACGCGCCGGGCGATGGCGCCGGCAATTTGTTTGAAGATCATCTCCCCACGCTCTGTTTGCAGATGAATGATGTTCTGCTCGTTATCAACGGATGCCCGGGAGCGCATGGCGTTGTAAAAACGGCCGCGCCGATATTCCACGTCGGCAACCCGGCCCGTCATAGGCGACCGGTTCACATGAACATCCCAAATAGATAAAAAGATGCTGATTCGGCGACCCGGACAGTCACCTAAGGCCTCCTCCGATACGTCCGTAATCCTGCCGTCCGCTGGTGAAACCACAACTCCAGGTTCAGCGGGCGGAAGCCGTTCTGGGTCTCGGAAAAAGAAAGCCACGCCGGCACAGACAAACAGCAGCACGGCCCCGGGAATTCTCCAGCCGAGAGCCGCCACCACAATCCCCGCAAACAAAAGCGGGAGAACGAACTTGTAACCGTCTTTGACCATTCCCTGCCATAAGCCCATGCGCTAAAAGCGCACAACGACACCTTTACCATTCTACGATAAATTGACACTGCGGAGCTGCGTGCTAATGGGTGTGTGCTGATTTAGTGCGCCGCGCGATCAACCGTTCGATCTCATCTTTCACGCGAAGCTTTTTCTTTTTCAGATCGGATTCCAGGAGGATGTCTTCCGCGCTCAGGTAGGGACTTTTGGTGAGTTGCTCAAGCTGTGCTTCGTAGCGTGAATGCTCTTCAACCAGGTGTCGGAATTCTGCGTCGCCGGCCAGCAGTTGTTCACGAACTTCCCGGAGCAAAGACATCATGCGCCTCCTGAGTATTTTAGGGTTTACATAAGCGGAACCTAACATACGCAGGTTCGTGTCACAAGAACTTTTCCGTACTTATTCGACTGTACGGGCCAGTACTAGAGCATCCTCTATAGGCTCGGAATAATACTTGCGGCGCCTCGCGATCTCGGTAAAGCCGATCCGCAAATAAAACTTTCGGGCGGCGTCGTTGGAATCACGAACCTCCAGGAATATTCTCTTAACTCCCGCCGTTTTGCAGGCCGCCAACGCATCTTCCATAAGCCGTGAGCCGATTCCCCGGCGCCGCCTGGTCGAATCTACGGCTAGATTTAGAATTTCTGCCTCATCCACCATTGTTCGAAAAACGACCAATCCATACACGATTCCCTCCTCCTCTGCCACTCGCCCTGATAGGTCCCCCTGCAACGCAATTCGGAACTCATCGGCAGACCACCGCGCAGCTTCGGGAACACTCGCCAACAACGTCCGAACGCGCTCGAGATCGGTGGCATCAACGTTCCGAATCATGTTTGTGGAATCAGAAGTCCGCAAAGATGCCGCCAGATTCAGTCGGATTTCCAGTTCATCTCCGCATCGGACCGGCGGATGTAGTTGGCGTCCAAATGCAACGCGTCTATCACATCCCCTCGCCGTGCCTTAGCGTAACCAAGCTGGCCAATAAACGGGGCAAGCACATCCGACACGACTTCGATCCGGGAGGCCAGTCGCTGAATTGCTGGCTGCACCGCTTCGGGTTGAAGGCACGCGATGACTAACACATCGTCGCCTCCCACATGTGGCGGCAAAGACTGTAGGAACTCTGCGGCGTTAGCTAGAACTTCATCTCCGAGGCGGTCAAGGAGGCCAGAACCGTCGTCCCGCGAACGAAATAAAGCCCCAAATATCTGTCCACGACGAGCATCTGTTACGGCTGCGATGAATGAGCCTGGCGCAACTGAACGGCAAATCTGAGCCGCTATTGCCTCTAGTCCGCTCACCGCCGCGATCGGCTTGCCCCAAACTTCCGCCCAGCCCTTTATGGTTGTCAAACCCACTCGCAATCCCGTGAAGGAGCCAGGGCCGGCATTCACGGCAAATAAGTCAATCTCTTCGAAAGAGATGCGCGCTCCGTCTAACATTTTCTTTGCCTCACGAAGAAGGCTGGCAGAATACGGTTCCTCGGACGAGATTACCCGATGCATCAGAACTGTCGCGTCACGAAGCAACGCGAGACTGCCTGACTGTGCGCTGGTGTCCACTGCAAGAATCAGCATTCTTCAAATTTCCGAGTGGCTGTCGTGTAGGTCTAACATCGCCCTGAATCGGCCGGATCTGCAAGCAATTTTAGTTCCATCCCGTATTGGAATTTCTATATAACTACCTGATTCTACGAGAAATATATTGACTATCCGTACATGAATTGCCTAAAATGAGTGCATCGTGCTTTGTCTTAGGGGGAACTCCTGCCATGGAATTTAAAATAGGCGACAAGGTAGTGTATCCAAATCACGGCGTGGGCGTAATTGAACAAATCAGTTATGGCATGCTCGAAGGCCGAACCGAAACCTACTACATGTTACGAATTACCTCCAACTCCCTCAAGGTTATGGTTCCCCGTTCGAACGCAGCAGCAGTCGGACTTCGTCCAGTTATTCGAAATGGCGACACTTGCAAAGTTTTCGGCTATCTCGAAAAGGGCAAGTTCAATTCACACCATGACTGGAAGCATCGCTTCAAGGAAAATTCGGAGCGCATGCGAACCGGGTCACTCATCGAAGTTGCTGCAGTTCTGAAAAGCCTTGTGGCCTTGAGTCACAGCAAGCCACTCTCATTTCGGGAAAAGAAAATGCTCGAGCGCGCTAAATACCTCCTGATCACCGAACTCGCCACCGCCCGTAACTCCAGTCCCGAAAATATGGAATCTGTGCTTGTTAAGTCCCTGGCAAAGGCGCGTTTGCGTATGCCGCCTACCGGTGACGAAGCCACCGCCGCAGACTGATTTTCGGCGACAGTTTGTTTGAACCTCCAGCGGTAAGCTACGTGCTTTCCGACGTATTGCCTGTTTTGAAATCCAAGCGCTCAGCACCTGGGCACAGAGTTTTAAGGTATTTTTTATGCCAGCGGTAGGACCGCTTCGGCGTTAAGATCCCAGCCGGCGAACTGCGCAGACAGAAGCTTGGGGTAAGCCGCCGCAGCGATCATTGCAGCATTGTCCGTAGAGAGCTCGCGGCTGGGGAAAAACACTTTGAAGCTGCGCCGCTCCGCCTCACGTTCGAATGAACTCCGCAATTCGTTGTTTGCAGCCACACCTCCCGAAACGAGAATGCTCTGAGCCGCTGCCTCCTCAGATGCCTGCAGAGTGCGCCTGACTAATTCGGCCACAACTCGTCTTTGAAAGCTCGCGAGTAATCCCAGGGTTTGCATGCTGCATAAGGGAAGCAACTGATCGGCGCTCCGCTCACCTCTGCTTAGCGCTTGGCGGCGCTCATCGATCTCAGGCTGCAGCTCTGGGTGCGCCCGAAGGTAATACAGCACAGCCGTCTTGATCCCGCTGAAGCTGAAATCATATGGATTCCCTTTGATCTTCGTAGCCGGAAACTCAACGGCTTCTTTCTGCGCGGAAGGTAGCTCGGTGCCGTGCGCCGCCAGGCGATCGATTATCGGCCCGCCCGGATATCCAAAGGCCAGAAGCTTTGCAACTTTATCGTATGCCTCGCCGGCGGCATCGTCACGCGTTTGGCCGATCTTCCGATAGTTCAGAAGGGCTGCGGCTAGAATTCCGGCGGGACCGCTATTCCTGACTTCGTACAACAAAGTATGTCCGCCGGAAACGATAAGGCAAACCGCCGGCAAAGACGGCTCTCGGCCCAAACGAAACGCCTCCAGGAACACCGCTCGAACGTGACCTTCCAGGTGGTTGACGCCTATGAGTGGCTTCCCTAGCGCATTTGCCACCACTTTCCCGTACGTCAAACCCACCAGCAAGGAGCCGACCAACCCTGGTCCGTATGTGACTCCTACAGCATCCAGTTCTCTTAAGCTCATCCCGGCGCGGTCAAGCGCCTCGCGCACAACAGGCACAATGCTTCGAAGATGCTCGCGCGACGCCAATTCCGGCACCACTCCGCCGTACTTCCGGTGCACTGCAATCTGAGAAGCGATGACGCTGGACAGGATCTCCCGGCCGTCGGCAACAACCGCAGCCGCAGTTTCGTCGCACGAAGATTCAATACCCAGGATACGCTTAGCCATGCGGTCTCGCGTGTATTGCGGTTTCGTATGGTAGCATACCGCTCTGGCTCACCCGCTGGCCATGGACGAAAACCGTGTCCGCAAATCACCTTCTCTTCATCGAAGGAGCGAGGTCGTTCTGGCCTATTGAACAACCGCAATTTTGACTTCCAATCTTCTATACAGGAATAGCTTCCGGAATCACCCTATGACAAATAAGAGCCGACGCGTGCGCAAGGCCGTCCTTCCAGCCGCTGGTCTGGGCACCCGATTTCTGCCAGCCACCAAAGCGCAACCTAAAGAGATGCTCCCCGTCGTTGATAAGCCGCTCATTCAATATGTGGTCGAGGAATGCGTGGCCTCGGGAATCGAGAACATCATTATCGTCACAGGGCGAGGCAAGAACGCTATCGAGGATCATTTCGACAATGCGCCCGAGCTGGAGCGGTTCCTGGAGAGCAAAGGAAAGACCGAGCAAGTTGAGATGGTGCGCTCAATCAGCAATATGGTGAACTTCAGCTATACGCGGCAAAAAGAACCGCTGGGCCTTGGGCATGCCGTGCTGACAGCGCGCGAATTGGTGGGAAATGAGCCTTTCGCCGTTCTTCTCGGCGACGTAATTATTCCAGGCCCGTGCCCCGCCACACGTCAGATCGCCGACGTTTACGAAGAAACGGGCATTGGCACGATTGCCGTTGAGCCCGTTCCGATGGAGCGCACTCATCTGTACGGCGTCATTGACACTCAGCCGGCCGGGAAATCCAAATGGGGCGACCGATTGCTTCGCGTGCGCGATCTGGTAGAAAAGCCCCGCCCGGGAAAGGCGCCATCGAATCTGGCGGTCACCGGCCGCTACGTTCTCCCGCCAGAGATTTTCGATTGCCTCGAGCGAACTTCGCCGGGAAGCGGAGGGGAAATTCAGCTCACGGATGGATTGCGGCTGTTAGCTCAGGAGTACGGACTCTACGCATTAGAGTACGAGGGCAAATCTTATGACGCGGGCGATAAACTGGGCTTCTTAAAGGCTACCGTGGAAATTGCTCTGGAAAATCGCGAATTCGGTCAGGACTTTCGCACTTATCTTCGCGAGCTTAAGCTCTAGGCCGTAGTATTACTTCTCTTTGGCGACGTTTTTCTTCTCTTTGCTTTCCGATGCCGTTTTCGTTTCTGTTTTGGCATCCGTCTTCGTTTCAGCCTTGCTGTCGGATTTGTCGGAAGCGCCACCGCCATCGTTCTTTTCGGCGCCTCGGTTAGACGAGCGCGCGTAATCGGTCACGTACCAGCCACTGCCCTTGAACTGGATAGCAGGCGCCGACATCAGTCGCTCGACCCGACCGCCGCAGCTGGGGCATTTTCTTAAGTGCGGCCCTCCCAGCTTCTCGATTTTCTCAAAGTGCTTACCGCATTTTTCACACTCGTACTCGTATAACGGCACGTCTGTTTGTCTCCGTAAATCACTATTTTACCATGAGGGTACCGCTCTTACGCGCAGAGACTCTTCTTCCACGCCTCAATGGATCACAATCCCGGCTCCGAAGGCGGGCGGCGCGCTCATGCTAGACTGGCTGACACATGCCAGAAACGTCAGGTTCGCTGCCGGATAGGTCCTCTCACCGCAAAGGCACGCTTTATTTGGTGGCTACGCCGATAGGAAATCTGGAAGATATCACCGTGCGAGCGCTCCGTCTTCTGGGCGAAGCAGACCTGATCGCATGCGAAGACACCCGGCACACGGTAAAACTCCTGAATCATTACGGGATTCGTAAGCCGACGCTCAGCTATCACCAGCACAACGAAGCCTCCAGAGCTGACGAGCTACTGGAGCGGCTGGAGCAAGGGGCTCAGATTGTCCTGGTAAGTGACGCAGGAACGCCGGTTATCTCTGATCCCGGCTACCGATTGGTTTGTCTATGTCTCGAAAGACAAATTCCCGTAGTTCCAATTCCAGGCCCTTCAGCCGTAATCGCCGCGCTCGCAGTCTCAGGGCTGCCGTCCGAGGAATTCTTGTTTGTAGGTTTCCTTCCCTCCCGCTCAGCCGCGCGCCGCGGGATACTCGATAACCTCGCCAAAGAAAGCCACACCCTGGTCCTTTACGAAGCTCCGCATCGCCTTGTGGACACGCTTTCGGATGCACTGAACTCGCTGGGTCGCCGTCAGGCCGTTATTGCCCGCGAAATGACAAAGGTCCACGAGGAATTTCTGCGCGGCGATTTGGCCGAACTGCTCGTTCGCGTGCAACAGCAACAAATTCGCGGGGAAATCACCCTCCTTATCGGGCCGCCGACGCCCGGAGCAGAAACGAATCATGAATTGTCTGCCGCGCCTTTGCGTGAACGCGTGGAGCAGATCATGCGCGAGCGACAAATCGATCGCAAGGCCGCTTTGAAACTTGCCGCCCGCGAACGCGGCCTCACCAAACGTGAAGCTTACAAACAACTGCTAAGCAGCGCGTAATTAGATGTTTTGGTAGAAGCGAGGTTGGCCGAATAGCCGGAATACTTGCCAGCTAGGCGTTTCGATTCGCGGCGAGTTCAACCGCAAAGAAGGAGTCGACGCGATCGAGGATCTCCGCCGCCGACTCTGCCCTTGTGACCTGCCTCCGCAGCTCGGCGCCATTGCGAATGCCGTGAGTGAACCAACACGCGAACTGCTTCATTTTCCCAATCGCGTCCGGCCACCCCGCGTCACGCAGATGGCGGAAGTAACGCGAAAGCAAATCGTAGCGGTCACGGTCAGTGGGCTCGTCATAGCGTCCAGTAGCGATGAATTGCTCGATCTGGCTGAAAATCCACGGATTTGTACTTGCCCCACGCCCGATCATTACTGCGTCGCACTTTGTCTCGTTGATCATGCGCACTGCATCCTCGGGACTCCGAATGTCGCCATTGCCAATGACAGGTATGCGCACAGCTTGTTTGACTGCACGAATCAGGTTCCAATCGGCAGATCCGTTATAAGCTTGCTCACGCGTTCTAGGATGCACCGCGATGGCCTCCACTCCAACGCCTTCTGCCATCCGGGCAACTTCAACGGCTACGATGCTCTTCTCATCCCAGCCAGCGCGCGTCTTAATCGTAAGTGGAATCTGCACGGCACTGCGGACCATGCGCAACAGCTCTTCGAGCGCGCGAAGATCGCGCAGCAGCCCCGAGCCTCCGCACTTCACCACTTTTTTCGCTGGACAGCCCAGGTTGATATCGACTACGTCGAACCCAAGATCCTCTACAAGCTTCGCGGCGTCTGCCAAAACTCGGGCATTGGCGCCAAACAACTGGGCCGTGATCGGGTGCTCGTCAAGCTCGAAGTAAAGGTAGTTCATGATTCGCGCTGCCTGCCTGGTTACGCCTTCCGCGCTTGTGAATTCCGTCATGATCAGCCCGCAGCCGCCTAGACTTCGGATCATGCGACGGAAGATCGTATCCGTAACGCCGGCCATTGGCGCGAGAACCGTCGCGGGGTCGATTTCGATATTGCGGATCTGAAAGCTACGCCGCATTGGCATATCGGCCATTCGTGTTATGTTGATCATTTCCAAGTCTGTAGCTCGAAAGTTATTCGGGATTACGAGCGATGTTGGGTTGCGGCGATTTGTTCAGTGTCGAAATATGTGAAGCCAACGCTTCCGTAGAACCCTGAAAGAATCCTTCCACGAGTCGCGCAACCGCATGCGTGCGGGCCTGATCAGCCGACAGATTGGCCTTATAAAGCCAAGCACGGCCGGATTTTTGCCGTTCCACCACACCCTTCTGCGCCAGGCGATCGAGGATCGTCATAATCGTGGTGTACGCTCGCGGGCGGGTGGTCGCCATTGCCGCGTGAATGTCACGGACTGTTGCCTCGCCCAAGCGCCACAAAGCATTCATACAATCGAGTTCCAAAGGGGCTAGATCCAGTATGGAACGGCGAATACCACGGGCGGGTGAAGTGTACATGGATCCGTCTTTCTAGACGGTCTTCGTCTTGAGCAGCGTTTCCGTGCCGAGTTTCTCGTCGTTTTCCGGCGCGGCCGTCGTGGCCTTTTCCGCTGGAGGTACGCGAAATTGGTCCAGCCGAAGCAGCCTGCGATTCAGCGCGGAGCTAAAAGCAGTCCAACCGGCTTCGCCTCCATCCGCCCCGAGAACAGCACGCGCTGCGCCCATTTTTGAATCCAAATCGTCGAGGTAATGGAGCACCAGCGCCTCGCGAAACATCGGCAGCTTTGGCGAGCCGAACTCATATTGCCCATGATGGCTAATAAGCAAGTGCTTCACCAGCGTCTTGTAGTCCGGCGGAAAGCCCTCGATCGCTATTCATCTCTTTCGGTCACCTGCTCGAGCCCCAGAATGATATGACCCAGCAGTTGACCGTCGTTGGTGTAGTGAATCGCACGTTCATAGCAAAGCTCGTCCAGCTTACCGATATCGTGCAGAGCCGCGCCTGTAAGCAACAGATCGAGGTCCAGTTCAAGATAGTGTCCGAGCAGCCAATCGGCACAGATCGCACAGGCTGACAATATGCTCCAGCAGGCCGCCCACAAAAGCATGGTGCATCATTTTTGCCGCCGGGGCGCGCTTCAAGCGCGGAAATATCGCGGGGTCCTCGATTACTCCGGAGACCAAACGGTTTAGCCAGGGATTTTTGATCGTTGCGACATGTTCACGCAGCCGCCCGTAAAGCTGCTCGATATCCTCCGCGGTGTGAGGAAAATAATCGGCTAAATCCACTTCAGCGGGCTCGGCGCGGCGAACCCTGTCGACCGCAAGCTGTACTCGATTCTGATAATTCTCAACGCGCGCCTGAACTTTAACGATGTCATCGCGATCGAAGAGCGCCGCAAACGCCTCGGCGTTGTCCCAAAGGCGCGCCTCGATCGTTCCGCTCCGATCGCTCAGCTCCAGCCGCAAAAAAAGCTTTCCTTCACGGGTCGAGCGCAGCTCTTTTTCGCACACCAGAAAAAAAGAGGTGATGGTGGTGTCCGGGGTCAGATCAGAAACGTAGGCGGCTTTCATTCAGTCGGGTTTACTTGCCTGGCACGGGCAGTGTTCGGCGTCGGCGCAGACTTCTTCTTTTTCTTATCGTCGTCAGGCGTCGGAGGAACCTCTTCGATGGTGCTGGAAGGCACGGCTGCGGTATCCGCATATCCGGGCTTGACTAGAACATAGCTTTCCTCGCGCAGCGTTTCCAGATATGTCACGCAGCGCCGGGTCGCAGCCGCTCGTTGTAAAGGCGGTCCATTATCTCGTTTTCAACTTTGTCTTCCGGCTGCTGCGCCGGCGGCGTAGTGTTCCCCCACCTGCAGGATCAAAAAACCAGTTTTCGTCGGAATCACGTCGGTCGTCTTGAAGTCGCTGCAGCGCAAACACCGCTGCTTCGATGTTGGAGGCAAGCTGGCCATGCTCGAAACTTACCCAAATCTCCGCCTTGCTTGGCCGTGCTGCCGTCGGAAAATCGCTTGGCCAGTTCGCCGAAATCCTCGCCGTTCTTAACCCGCTGCAGCAATCCATCGGCTTTCTTTCTCAGCGCCGGCGTCTCGGATTCCGGCTTGCCCTTCGGTGCTTACGAAAATCTCCCGCAGCGTAACCTGTTCCGGACGCGCGAACTCGCTTTTGTGTTCGTCGTAATACTTTTGCACCTCGCGCATGATCCAGGATGATCTTCGAGCCGACTTCGTGGCGAATCACTTCCTGCTGGATCAGTTGATTCGCTGATGTTGTTCTTGAAATCCTCGAAATCGAACGCCGCTCTTGTCGACCTGCTGTCTCCAGCTCTTCCATCGTCGGCGATGTTATTCTGGATGCGGATCTCATCCAGACGCTTGACCACGTCTGTTTCCACATTAACGCCCATGTCCTTGCCGCGTTGAACCAGCAGAGAATTGTCGATCAGGTCGCGCAGCACGTTCTTTCTTCGCGCGGCCACCTTTTCATTAATCTCCTCGGGCGTGCACGTGGGGCAATCCTGCTGGGCCTCCTGTTCGCATCTGCGCGTCGGGCATGCTCCAGGTCGCTACGAGTGATCACTTCGTTATTGACCCGCGCAACCACCTCTTCAACGACCACGCCCTTGCTCTGCGCCAGCAGCAGAACGCCGGCAGCCATAAGGATCAACGCCGCCCAGATAAGCATCCGTTCCTTAACATCTTTCTCCTTTGCTCATTCGGCATTCTAGCTCCCCGTTTCCAGTGGAAGCAATACGTTTCGGATGGCCTCTGCGAGGCTCTCATCACCGCGTTCCAAGGTGATCGTCAGGACGCCGCTGGGATCAAGTCGCGTGCCCTTTTGCTTTCGCACCAGACGCACCAATCGTTCTGGGCTGCAGCGGGGTGGTCGGGATGGAATTTGATGGCGACCTCATTCGCCGCGGCGATCCACAGATGAGATTTGCAGCCGCTCGCACAGAGATTTCAGGACCGCATAGTCCAATAGATTGTCGATGGCAGGCGGAGGCGGGCCAAATCGATCCGCGAGTTCCCGCCGAAGCGTTTCCCTCTCGGTCTCGTTGCGTATTCCGGCGATCCGCTTGTAGGTGCGCAATCGCAGGCTCTCGCTGGGCATGATACTCGGGCGGAATGCGAATATCCATGCCAAGGTTCAACGTGGCGCGAAGTTCCGGCTGCTCTGCTTCTCCCTTCTTGGCCGATACGGCGCGCTCCAGCATCTGGGCGTAGAGATCGAATCCGATCGCAGCGATGTGTCCGTGCTGCTCGCGGCCCAGCAGATTTCCCGCGCCGCGCAATTCCAGATCGAGGGCGGCGATGCGAAAGCCGGCGCCAAGCTCGCTAAATTCGCGCAACGCAGCAAGTCTGCGCCTTGCCATCGGGGTCAGCGAGGCCTCCGGAGGCACCAGCAGGTACGCATAGGCGCGCTGGTTGGACCGCCCCACGCGGCCGCGGAGCTGGTAGAGCTCGGAGAGACCAAAACGGTCGGCGCGATTCACGATAATGGTATTGGCACGGGGGATGTCGAGGCCATTTTCGATGATCGTGGTGGATACGAGCACGTCGGCCTCGTCACGAACAAATTTGAGCATCACCTTCTCGAGCTCGCGTTCACCCATCTGACCGTGTCCGACCACGACCCGGCCTTCGGGACCAGCTTTTGAATCAAAGCTGCCATCGAATAAATCGATTCCACGCGGTTATGCACGAAGAATACCTGCCCTCCGCGTTCAAGTTCCTCCGAGATTGCTCGCCGGATAATCGATTCCGAAAAAGGCGCCACCACCGTCTGAATCGCAAGCCGGTCTTTTGGTGGCGTTTCGATTACCGACATGTCCCGCAGGCCCACGAGCGACATATTTAACGTGCGCGGAATCGGAGTGGCGGTCATCGTCAGCACGTCCACGTTCCGGCTCATTTCCTTCAGCCGCTCTTTGTGGGTCACGCCAAAACGTTGTTCCTCGTCAACGATCAGCAAACCCAGGTCGTGGAAATGCACGTCACGCGAAAGCAGACGGTGCGTGCCAATCAAAATATCGACCTTGCCCGCCTCCACGGCCGCCAGCGTGTCCTTTTGCTCCCGTGCGCTGCGGAAGCGGCTCAGCATGTCGATGCGCATCGGAAATGCGGCCATGCGGCGCCGAAATGTCTCGTAGTGCTGAAAAACCAGAACTGTAGTGGGCGCAAGCACTGCAACTTGTTTGGAATTCGCCACGGCCTTGAACGCCGCCCGCATGGCCACCTCGGTCTTCCCGTACCCCACGTCACCGCAAAGCAACCGATCCATCGGCGTGGACGCTTCCATGTCGCGCTTGATATCGGCAATAGCTGTCGCTTGATCGGGCGTCTCCGAAAATTCAAACGCATCCTCGAATTCATGCTGCCAGGGTACGTCAGGCGCGAATCCGAAACCCGGGGCCGTTTTCCGCTCCGCGTACAATTCCAACAACTTGTCGGCGAGATCGGTGACTGATTTGCGCACGCGAGTCTTGCGTGCCACCCAAGCCGTTCCACCCAGGCGGTCGAGTTGCGGCTTCGCACCCTCCAGAGAGCGATAGCTCTGAACCAGGTCCAAGCGTTCCAAGGGTACATAAAGCCGCGCGTCATCCGCATATTGCAAGCGCATGAACTCACCGCGGCGGCCGTCGTTCTCGATTGTCTGCAGGCCCTCGAATTGGCCGATTCCGTGATCCATGTGCACCACGTAATCCCCGGCTTTGAGTTCGCTGAAGTCACTGAAGAAACCCGCCGTTTTCGGACGTGCCCTTGGCCGTTCGTGCACCGGAGCGGTCTCGAAGAGATCTCCGGTACCGTAAAACGCCAGATCCGCTTCCGGTATTACAAAACCCTCCGCCAGCGGAGTGCGCAGCAAAACTGCTGCCGGAGCACTTCCGGAGGTGACTTCTTCCACCAGCCTCGCTCCGGTTGCACTCTGTTCGAGTTCGCCCAGGCGATAAGGCACATCATATTCACGGCAAAGGTCGGCCAGCCGCTCGAGTTCGCCGGAACTCGCCGCGCTGACTAAGACTTCCTCTCCCGAGCTCAGTCTTTTGCGAATTTCGTCCAGAAAGGGCTGGATTTGTCCGTGATAACGTGCCGTGGGCTGAACCACCAGTGTGCGCGGCTCTCGGCCGTCCCGATAAAGCCCCAATTCCTCCAGGCTAAACCGCTGATGGTGCTCCAGAGCTTGCTTCCACCCGTCTTCGGGCAAAATCAAAGGAACCGCTCCATCTCGGCCCAGCGAAGCAGAATCGGCTAGCAGGCGATCCCGAGACTTCTCCGCCTTTTGAGTGATTTGCTCTGGTTCATCCAGGACGACCAAAGTGTCTTCGCGAAGATCAAAAAGCGTCGTTGGTTTCTCGCTGGCCTCTCGTGCGGGCCAAAATCGGGACGATTTCGAATCCTCGTCTTCACGCTGATTCGGAGTTAGGGGAAACTCGGTCAGCGGTGGCAAAATCGCGCGGCTAACCGGTCCTGTAGAGCGCTGCGTCTCCGGATCAAATTCGCGCAAGGCCTCGACCGTGTCTCCCAGAAGCTCGATACGCACGGGCTTAGACGCTTCGGCAGGAAAAACATCCAGTATTCCACCGCGCACGCTGAACTGCCCTTCCATGTCCACCAGTTCGGTGCGGATGTATCCCGTTTCTGAAAGATGCGCGATAACTTCCTTGAGAGAAATTTCTGCATCTCGCTCAAGCGAGAGCGACAATGATTCATAAAATTCGGTAGGAGCGAAACCCAGCAACGAGGCCTCGATCGGCGCCACGATGATCGAGCTTTGGCCGCTAACGTAGCGCGAAAGCGTGGAGGCACGCTCTTCGAGGATTTCCGGATGTGGACCTGCGCCCAATCCCGGCAGCTTGTCGAGTGCGGGGAGCAATAAGACCGGGCCGGCGGAATTGCCGCTCAGCGTGCGCTGAAAAAACTGCAGCGGTTCTAGAATGGATGCGGCTCGGCGTTCGTCCTCTACCAGCACCACAATCGGCCTTCGCAACTCTCTCGCCGCCAGCGCCACAACAAGGGCTTTGACAGGATTGGTTAACCCCGCTAGCTCCTCGGCGGGGGACCCACGCCGAAGCGCTTCAAACGCCTCGTCCAAAGCGGGAAGCTGTGCCAAATGGCCGAAAAGCTCAGTGACGGCTGGGAAAAGCATTAGCGGATCGCCGGACGAGAATGGTTCTGTGAGAGCTTGCCAACCCTCTGCAAAATGCTGGTTGTGGAATATCCCGGTTCCAAGGCTATGGAAACGACGCGCCCCCCGGCTTTTTCTACTTCCTCACGGCCCACTATCTCCGTTGAGCCCCAATCGGCGCCCTTGACGAGGACGTCGGGCACCAACTTGGCGATCAGTTCGCGCGGTGTGGGCTCGCCGAAGAGAACCACGAAATCGACTGCTTCCAGCGCCGCTAATAATTCGGCCCGTTCGTTCTCAGCGATAACAGGCCGCGAATGCCCCTTCGATTTGCGCACGCTAGCGTCCTCATTCAATGCGACAACGAGAAGATCGCCGAGCGCACGCGCCTCCTCCAACGTGCGGATATGCCCAGGATGCAGCAGGTCGAAGCAGCCGTTCGTAAACACAACTCGACGCGAGCCGCGGTTGGGACGGCTGAGAAGCGCGATCAGTTCTTCTTGCGAGACGATACGGCCCATCGGTTTCTTAAGTGGCAAGCCCTCAGATACCAAATATTAACACGCGTGCCTTTTGCGCGCCGGAGCGCGGCACCTGCCGGTCACATTCGTATTCCGGTGATATACTCAGCCAGGTTGCTGATTAAACTGCTCGTTATACTCCATCGTCCATAGGATGCTCGCGACGGCTGACGTCAACCGAGCCCGCCCCATCCTGGCCCCATCCGCGGTGGAAGAGGGTTGGAACCATGCCTGTGCGGCGAATTGCCATTGTGGGTGGAGGGCCATCCGGCGCTTTATGCGGTCAACGGCTTGCATCCGCCGGTTTCGAAGTCACCATTTTCGATGAGCACCTCGCTTGGGAGAAACCCTGCGGCGGAGGCCTCACACACAAAGCCCTCGTCAATTATCCTTTTCTGCTCAATGGTCCTCAATCCAAGAAGTTGATTCAACAAATCGAACTCATCTCCCCCAATGGCCATCGCGCCCACCTGTGCCTGGACCATCCCATCGTCATCTATTCTCGCGCCGTGCTGAATGGGCTTCTCCTGGAGCGTGCAGAACGGGCCGGATGCCGTATCGTCCATTCCCGGGTGGGCTCGGTAGACGTCAGCGCGGAATCTCCCTCGTTTACCTCCGAAAATGTGGTCCAGCACGCCGATTTCCTTATCTTGGCCTCGGGCGCGCGCAACTCATTTTTTCCTGCCACTCGCGCTTTAGACCCTGCGGACCTCGAGATGACGCTTGGTTATTTCGTTCCTTCCTGCGCGGACGGCATCCAGGTGAAATTCGTGCGAGGCTTGCAAGGTTACATCTGGTCTTTCCCACGCTGCGACCATCTCTCCGTCGGAATATGCGGCAGCCTGAACCGGCACACGAGCCGCGAATTGCATCGGCATCTCGATCAATTCATGCACGAGGAACGCATTTCCGTCGACGGAGCGCGTTTCTATAGTCATGTTTTACCCTCCCCGCGCGCTCATACCCTGGCCTCACGTCGTGTGGCCGGGCACAAGTGGGCCCTGATCGGAGACGCTGCCGGCTGGGTCGATCCAATTACAGGCGAAGGCCTATATTACGCATTGCGTTCGGGAGAACTCCTGGCAGAATCGCTGATTTCCGGTGAGCCCGAAGCCTATCCCCGCCGCGTACGTGACGATTTTTCCGCCGATCTGGAAGTGGCCGCGCATATCGCCCGCACCTTCTATCATGGGCGCTTCTTGGGCGGCTCCGTCACCACCCGCATGATCCAGTTTATTGACCGCAGCACCACATTCAGCAAGCTTATCGCTGATCTTTTCTGCGGAGCGCAGAATTACACATCCCTTCAGAAGCGCCTTTGGAAACAATTCGCGACTACCTTGGGAGAGGTGCTGGACAGCGTCTTCCGCCCGGTCAAATCCCCGCGGCCCAGCCCCGAAGATGCCTGATTCCGGCCAGCACGCCCCGAAAATTGGGTGTTAGGGCGGACGTAAGCGAGTGCACGTGTGCCACTTAACTGCGGGATTACAAACGAAAGTTCCAAGGCGAGTTTGGGTTTAGAACGCGGTGCGGCGTACGGCGGGCTTGCGCGTCGGCGGAGGAATCAAGCTGGCCATTTTCCGTATCATGGCTAGGACGAGACGCTTATCGCCGTCCGACAGGCTGGTGCTGTATCGTTTGATCTCCGACAGGAATCGAATCTCATCCTCGGAGAGCTCGCCCAACATTTTCTGCGTGTCACGGTCATGCGCTGTTTCTGTCCCTGGGAAAAAATCGGCCAAACTGATCTCCATCGCTTCCGCTATTTTTGCCAGGGTCTCGAGAGACGGCACAGTGTGCCCGTTTTCGACTCGCGAGAGATAACAACGGAGGAGCCCGGTGCGGCGCTCAATGTCGCCTTGCGATAATCCTCGCTGGCCGCGGTAACTTCGGATAACCTCACCGATATTAACTTTGGGCTTCTCCTTTGGCATCCACTCTTTTCCTTTAAACGCTCAGCATCTTAGAAACGTGCGGTATCTTAAGCAAGCCAATACCAGCGCGCAAGAGGATTTTAGGCGCCGGTGCGCATGAGTACACGGGATTCGAGCGTCTTGAGCAGAATGGGACAACAGCTTACGCGGATGAGGAGACTCAGAGACTCACTCTGGTAGCGCGAATATGGCTCTTAATCGGAAAGGGTCGAGGAACTTGCGGCTAAAACGCGGGTAGGTTGCACCGAAACCTTGACGATCCGCGCCTTAGAATCCGAATTCGGCGCCAAATCGGTGCAGTTGGATCGCGGAGATCCGCCGGTCTGCATTTCTTGATGTTGACACTTCCCGCTGTGACTTTCGATCCGCGATATCGCCGGGGAGAGAGGCTTGCGCGCATTCGCCTGGCTTACCGGGGCAGCGCGGAATCCGCCGTTACGCCTACCGACGAAATTCGATTCTGTGTTTGTGCGGAGCTTTTGGTCGTCATCGTTCGAGGGAATGCCTCCGTCGGCAGATGCGGCGGCGAAGCTGATAGAGAGGATTTCATCGATGCCATAAAGGCGAATCTTTCCGTTCACTTCAAATTGCACCGCGCGCTCCGTGCCGCCCAAATATTTGCCTTGCACGAAATTGCCGCTTTTTAATTGCAAGCTGTCAGCACGTAGCTTCGGGACCAAAACCAAAGAAATTCCCGTCAGCACGATCAAGATTGCTCGGATATGCCGCATGGCGTCCTCCTGGCTTCTCTGAGGTAAGCCCTTCTTGGCAGCGACGGCCCTTACGAAGTCCGCCTGACTCAGGATACACCAGGCCTGACCAAGAGTGCCTTATTTTGTTGAGGATACAGCAAAGATAGTACGCGAGGGTTCTGGCCAACTTGAGGCCGTCTGGCTCCCGCTCACTTGCTCCGTGAGCGGGAGCCAAACGCAAATCTCAATACGAAACTACTGTGGCCCCACTTCCAAAAGCACAAATGTGTTGGGGATAACTTGCGGACGCGGACGGGGGTTGTCTGCGGTCGGTGCCCCCGCAGGCTTATAGTCTGCTGTTTCGGTGAAAACGTGATGCGTCTTGGGATCGAGCGCCATCGTACGAGCGCCAAATTGAGTGTTGACGTTACCCACGATGGTGTATTTGTCCGGCGCATCTTGATGAATTACGGTCAGCAACCCCTCACGGCAGGTGGCAAAAATCAGGCCTGTGCCCGGATCAAAGCCATTGCCGTCCGGATCTCCGCCGATTGCCGGCGTCGCCACTACCTTGTTCGTGTCAGCGTTGAACACTGCGATCATCTTGCTGCAAGCTGCAAAGAAGCGATGATTTTTGGTGTCCGCGGCAAGAGCCGAGGGCCCGTCGCACGGCGCAAGAGACCAGGTCCCCTTCACTGCCAAAGTTTTCGTATCAAACGCCATGATCGAGCTTTTGTCTTCCAGATTAACGTACATGTTGCCGCGCCCGTCCAGCGCTGGCTCCTCCGGCTTCCCGCCCAAAGCCACTGTGCCCACCACTTTGTCGGTGGTAGCATCGATCACGGTGGAGTTAAGGCCCCGGCCATTCATCGTGAAGACGCGCTTGGTTGCGGGATCATAAATAATGGAATCTGGATTGTCGCCCGTCGTTTTGATCTCGGTCATTGGCTTCAGCGTCTTCAGATCATAGACGGTCACTGTGCCCGCCCCGCCGTTGCTGGTGTAGCCCTTGCCCAGATCGGTCGCAAGGGCCGTACCGTGGATGCCTTTCGTATTCGGCAGATCGCCCACTACTTTGCCGCTGGTCTCATCGACAATCATCATGTGATCGCCGCGCGCAATATAGACGCGCTTTGCATCGGGATCCACCCGCAGATAATCCCATCCGCCATCGCCTCCAACCGGGATTCTGCGGATCACTTTGTAATTGTTCTGAGCAGATGCCGTACCCGCGAACACGAATACCAGCGAAGAAGAAAGAATGCAGGCCCAGCACAACGTTCCTAAGAAACCTCGACGCAACATATACTCCTCCTCACTTGAATTGCCGGAATGAGCCCCGATACACCATTTTCGGAACCCTCTTTCCGATCATTTCCCGCACACTGAATAGGGACTTCATCCCTCACTTCTACGCCTCGGCCACGGGGTCGCTCTTCCGAGTCATGAAGAACTCCATCGCCGGGGTAATGACGAGCGACAGGACCATCGAAATCAGAATGCCTCCAATAACTGCGATGGCCAAAGGTTGAAGCATCTGCGAACCCGCGCCGATCGCTAGCGACAACGGTAACATCCCAGCTACGGCGGCCATTGCTGTCATCACAATGGGGCGAAGCCGGCGCCGTCCCGCCTGTACCATGGCCTCCTCGGCAGAGAAGCCCACGGAGCGGAATTTCTGGTTCGCATCTAGTAGTAAGATACCGTTCTTCGCCACGATACCGATCACCATGATCAGTCCCATAAACGAAGACACGTTGAATGTCGTGCGCGTGATCAACAGTGCAAAGAAAACGCCAGAGGTGGAGAGCACTGCCGACGACAAAATCGCCAGCGGTGCCGAAAACGCCCGGAACTCCAGCAGCAGCACCACAAAAACGAGCACCAGGGCCAGCAGCAGTACCGTTTCCAACTCGCGGAACGATTTCTGCTGCTCCTTAAAGGTGCCTGCGTATTCCACTCGTATCGGCAGTTTCAGGTCGTTTACCGCTTTCTGCACAGCGTTAACACCGGTCCCTAGATCGATTCCTTCCAGTCGCGCCGCCACCACCACGTCTCGCTGCAAGTTATCACGAATGACTTCGATCTGCCCCGGAAGTTCACTGATATCCGCCACTGCGCTCAGCGTCGCGGTACCCCCATTTGAATTCACCAGCAGCGTATTTTTCATGGATTCCAGCGAAGAGCGGCTCTGCTTGGGGTAACGCACCCGCACCACGTACGGCCGATCGTTAATTACCACGGGAGTGCTTGCCGGTTCCCCGTCGATGATCGCGGAGGTCACGATAGAAAGTTGGTCGGTCGTGAATCCTGCCTTCGCCGCTCGTACGGGATCTACCGTGAAAACCACGGCTGGACCGCTCGCGATACTGTCTATGCCGTTGTCCACGTCGACGATGGGTTTTTTATTGTTGATATAAACACCTTCGAGGGTATCCGCCACGCGTGGCGCCCATTGCTTTAAGGCTTCCACATCGTCGGAGTAGAGCCTGATCATGACCGGCTTCGGGTCCCCGGTCAAATCGCCAATCATGTCCTCCAATACCTGGTGGAAATCGACGTCCACGGCGGGCTCAGCTGCCGTAACTTTCCCCCGCACGTCCGCGATGATTTCGTCGACACTGCGGCTGCGCTGATCCTTGAGCTTGACCGAGATGTCGCCCGTGTTCGCTTCCGTGACCGCCGCGAGGCCAAGCTGCAGGCCGGTGCGTCGCGAAGTGCTCTCGACTTCCGGCAGCGTTCGCACGATTTGCTCCATGTGCGAAACCATACGGCTGGTCTCCTGGAGCGAACTGCCCGGGGGCGTCACATAATCGATAATGAAGCCACCCTCGTCCATGTGCGGAAGCAAATCGCTGCCCAGTGCCTTGTAGCTGAAGTACGAGATGACGATCAGAATTGCGCACAACCCTCCTAAAACAAAGGGATGCGCAAACGCCCGGCGCAGCCAACGCTCATAGAATTGGATAATGCGCTCGAACCAGCCTCCTCTCAGAGAGGCTTCCTCCGCCGCCATCATGCGCTTGATCTGTTCCATCTCAGCGGAGTCGGCGCCGGCCGGCTCCATGCCCGGAGCGGCACCCCGCGGCCCGTCGGCGCCACTACCAAATTCCTCCGGGCCTCCGTTCGTTCCATTCGTTCCGTTTGTCTCGGGTACTGTGCCATGCTTGCCCCGGCGGATCAGAAAAGTTGCCAAATTCGTCGTCCAGCAAAGTGCCAGCACCAGCGACGTCAACAGTGAAACGCTCATGGCGATGGCCAGAGCGCGAAAGAACGTTCCCGTCACACCCGTTATGCTGATCAGCGGCAAGAAAACCACAATCGGAGTCAGCGTCGAACCAATCAGAGGAATCGTGAGTTCTTTCAGCGCGCTCGAGGTGGCTTGCAGTGGACCTTCACCGCCGTCGCGGTGGAGAACGATATTCTCCACGACCACGATCGCGTCATCGATCACCAATCCGCCGGCGGCGGCCAGCCCGCCTAACGTCATCATGTTGAAGCTCTGGCCCATGATCTTCATCACGATGAAGGTCACCATGATCGTTACCGGCACGACCAAGCCGGTCATGATGGCCGTGCCCCAGTCGCGCAGGAAGAGCCAGATGATCAGCCCGGACAGGAACAGCCCGATGATGATCGCGTCGCGCACGCTGCCGATGGACCCCTTGACGATATTGGACTGGTCGTAAAAGACCCGCAGGTCCACACCCGACGGCAGACTGGGCGTTATATTCTGAATCTCCTGGTGAACTTCGTTGGCTACTTGCACCGTGTTGCTGGTGGGTTGCCGGTTGATGCTCACCAGAATAGCCGGTTTGCCATTCGCTGTGACTACGGTATACGTCGGCGCCGACGAAGGCGATACCTCGCCGATATCCCTTATTCGTACCGGGACGTCGCCGTTCGTCTTGATCACGATATCGCCGATTTGATCGGGATTCTGCGCTTGTGCCGTCACGAGGCCCAGGAAAAGCTGATGGTTGCGGGTGAGCAAGCCAGGAGAATCAATCAAATTCGTGTGATTCACCGCATCGAGAATGTCCTGCAGCGCCACGTGGGTCCGCAACATTCGCGCCGGGTCGGGGACGATCTGAAATTCCGGCTGCTGCCCGCCCTGGACCAGAACGCTCGCCACCCCGTCCAACCGGTTCAGGCGGGGCTTGAGTTGATACGTAGCCAGTTCCCAAAGTTGGGTCTGCGGAATTTTGTCCGATGTGATGCTGTAGCCCAGAATCGGAAAGCTCGCAAAATCAAGCCGATGCGCGTCGATCTGGGCCGTTGACGGCAGGGTGCTCTGGACACGCGAAATGGCAGACTGCACTTGCTGAAGCGTCAAGACCATGTCAACGTCCCAGCTAAAGTCCAGATCGATTTCAGCCGAACCGCGGCTCGTGATCGAGCGCACGTTTTGAAGACCGGGCACGCTATTGACCGCCTCTTCAATTGTCCGCGTGATCGTCACTTCCATCTGATTGATGGGCATCACGCCATTGTCCACGCCCACGATGATTCGAGGAAAGTTCGTGGTGGGAAACACGGCAATGGGAAGCGTAAAAGCTTCGTAGATTCCAATCGCCGCCAGCGTGAGAATCATGAAGATGATCGATTTGGAATGGCGCGAAAACCAGTAGTGGTTCGGATCATCTGTCGGCGCAATACGCGGAGGAGGGGGCAAAGTCACCGTCTTGATTGTTGTCGTCGTCTTATTTTCCATGGAAGTACCGTCGAGCTGTCGGTTGATTCTTAAACTCTAGGAACGAGGTGCCCGCCATCGGCTCATTGATCCTCGTCATCCTCGTCGGGAATATTCGGCGGAGCCTGAACCTGGATGTTTGTCTTCGCCAGGACGGGATCGTCCTCTTGCGAAAGCGCAAAAGCGCCCACTGTCACCACTCGCTCTCCGCCTTGCAGACCTTCTGTGACCTGCACGTCGCCGCCATCTCGAATCCCCACTTTCACCTTTTTCTTGTGCGGCTTGTTATCGGTATCCAGAACAATTACGGAGGTCGTGCCATCCGAACCAGTCAGAAGGGCTTCGGCGGGAATCACGATGGCGTGCTGGACTGCCTGCGCTACCATTTGTGCCTGCACGCTGCTTCCCGGTTTCAAACGGTCGCCCGGATTCGGAGCCTGCACCCACACCTCCACCGTTGTACTGTTGGGATCGAGTGCCGGGCTAACCAAGCTTACTTTGCCTTTAAGCGCACCAGGCTGACCCGGCACGGAAATCGTCGCGGGATCACCCACCTTGAGCTGCGCTGCCTCGGCCTGATCGATGTGTGCGCGAGCGACGATTTGCGACAAATTCATTATGGTAATAATAGGCCCCGAATTCGATGCCATTTCTCCCGGATAAACGGGCCGATCCGTGACCACACCGTCGATGGGGCTCACGATTTTAGAATAATTCACACTTGCTTCGATCCCTGCGCTATGACCTTTCGCCGCTGCCAATTGACCTTCAGCCATTTTGAGGTCGAGCTGTTTCTGCGATGCTTCATACACATTCTTCGCTTGAATCAATGCAACATTGGCGTCATCGACGTCTCTAGCGGAAACCGCTCCCTGTTTATAAAGTTCCTGCCGCGCGTTATAGAGTTTCTGAGCAGCGTCCAACGTTTCCTTCGCCAGCGTGCGGTCTTGTTCCGCCTTCTGAACTGCCTGCTCATAGCTTGCTTCAGCCTGAGCATAGGTGCCTTCACTTTCTTTTTGGCTCGCGAGTAAGTCCGAATTCTCGAGTTCCGCCAGTAATTGGCCCGCGTGCACCTTGCTACCCTTTTCCACGTAGAACTTCCTAACCGGAGCGCTGATCTTCGGCACGATCGCGGACTGTTCCAACGGGTAGAGGGTCCCCTCGGCGGAAACTTTCCGCTCGATTGTCTGATTCTCCGCGGCGCCCACCTGCACGGTAACTGTCGGCGCCGCTTCCACTTCTCCGCCTTTGGAGCAACCGGATGCCACCAAACCCAACGCCACTACCGAGCCGAGCAGGATGCCCGTCCCCCAGCCGTAAACACCACGAGCCTTCATCTGAAGAACCGATTTATATATTGCGTTTTTATCCGCGCTCATTTTCCTGTCTTTACCTTTATTCTTCCTAGAAATTTCCCGTGAACGTTTGCAAATTCGCCAGCGCGTTTCGATAACGAACCTGCGCATCGTCGTAAGCATTGCGGGCCGTGATTAAAGTCGTCTGCGCATCGACCACTTCCAGTGACGTGGATGATCCTCCCTGATACCGCAACGTAACCAGGCGCAAACTTTCCCCCGCGAGGTCTGCAGTCTGCCGGAGTTTATCAACCTCCTCGCGCGCTACAAGAGCCTCATTATATGCTGCATAGAGCTCCGCGAGTATACGCCGCTGGGTCTGGCTCAGCGAGACTTGGGCCTGCTCCTGCTTGAAGTCGGCTTGGCGCAGCTTACTTCGCAACGTTCCCCAGTCCCACAGCGGAACAGTCAACGAAGCCTGAATAAAGTAGCCCAAGGTCGGAGTCGCCCCAGCCTCTGGAATGGCCGTGTATACGCAGTGTGTCGCGACGCAATTCGCTTCAAGACCCCAGACAGGATCAAGCGCTATTGCAGGCAGAAATGCATTCTTCGCACTCCTGACGTCCAGATTCGATTGCCGGAGAGTTTCCGTCGCCACCCGGATATCCGGATTTATCCTCCCTGCCATCTCCTGCGCCTCTCCAAGCGTCGGCAAGGGCCGCGGCGTATTCAAATCGTCTACCGCCGTGAAATTCTCGTCTAACGTCGGAAAGATAAGCACCGAAAGATCCAGCCGCGCATTTTCCATTCCTAGATTAGCTTCCGTGAACGCCGCCTCCTGCTGCTGAGCTTGAATTTGCGCCTTGATCACGTCGCTATGAGCAGCCTGACCCACTCGCTCCGTGTCCTCTGCTAGCTGGAGAAACCGCCGTGCCTGTGCCAAGGCTTCTTGTGCGGTTGCATACTTACGTTGCGCGACCACCAGCCCGTAGAAACTCTTCGTCACCGTGACCGTCAGCCCACGGCGGGCTATCTCTGCCTTGGCGGTCGCGATCGCCTCCGCGGCCTGAGACCGCTTGTAATCGGTCCCTATCAGTACGTTCGCCGTGAGATCTTGATGCACGGTAGCCCACTCCCGATAGACATGGACGCCATCCTGGGTGACAAATCTTCCATTGGGAGTCTTTCCGTTTCCCTGCATCACCCAGATACTCGCTTCTAAAACCGAGTTGCGGTAAGCGCGCATTCCTCGCCTGCAAACGATCTTGTTGTGCCACTCTTTGATCGGAGAGAGCCGACAGGAATTCGGCATTATTCTTCTGCGCCCTTTGCAGCGCATCCGCCAGGGTAATGGTGGCTGGCGGACCGGTTTCCCCCGCCGGTTTCGGCGGATAGACAAGCTGTACCGGTGCCTCGGGAGTGGTCTGAGGGGCCGCAGTCTGCGCATTGCCAAACGATGTCCCCACGCAAATCACAACGAATGCCAGAAGAGAATAAAGACCTGGACGAGCATAAACGTAGCGGCGCGCTCCCGTAGAATTCGTCTCAGTAACCAAAAACCTCGCATGCGCAGCAATCACGTCGCCCTTCCTCCCATTCCCCAAATTTGTGCCACGAATTCTCCCACCTCTCGCGGATTCTGTCTCGTTCTACATGAACGGAACATGAATGCTCGCTCGAATCCGAGCATGTGCAGGCCACATAGACCAAACTATTCTAGATTAAGCCAACCTTAAGACGTATAATCCGCCCCATCGCACAAGACGCCCCGTCCGGCACAGGGACCGAACGGGGCGTCATTTACCGGGGTCTCAATGCAATGAAATTTGCCATCGCCGACGTTAAGCGGAGCTTAACCCAGAGTGAAATCGATCTTAATCTCAACAGGGGTGGAATTTAGGTAGACGTACCAGCAGGTCCGACCGGCAGCTCAACTCTCATCTGGGTTCCATTACCGTTGCGATTTGTGGCCTGAATTTGCCCGCCATAAGCCGTCACGATTGCCTTGCAAATTGCCAGTCCCAGGCCAAATCCTCCTGTAGCGCGAGATCGCGATGGATCGCCCCGGTAGAATCGCTGAAAAACGTGGGGCAACTGCTCCTCTGGAATACCGGGACCAGAATCCTGCACGGAAACGCACGCGGTGCTCCCGCCGTTGCAGTCCACGTGAATCGCCACCTTCGATCCCGCAGGGCTGTATTGCACTGCATTTTCAAGCAGGTTTACCCAGATCAGTTCCAAATCCTCGGGATCCGCCTGCAGTTGAACCTCTTGCGGGGCGATTAGTTCAATTTGGATGTCGCGCGCCTCGGCTAGGGCCTGGATTCGCGAAATTGCAGCCTCACAAGTGGAAGTAACTTCGGTAACGCCCAACTTGCGATTCATCCCGTTCTCAACCCATTGCTCGATCCGGGCCAATCGCAATAAACGCCCGAGAAGGTCTTCCAGCCGCCCGCAATCTTCCAGCATGCTCTCCAGGCCCGCCCGATATTCCTGCTCCGGGCGTGGCCGTTGCAACAGAGTTTGCAAGGTCGATTTGACGATCGCCACCGAAGTCTTCAGCTCATGGGCGGCATCGCTAGTGAAATCGCGTTGCTGCCGAAAGGACTCCCGCAGCCGTTCGAGCACGGTTTCAATCGCGCTCGTCAGAGGAGCCAACTCCCTCGCCATAGACGCCTCAGCGGGCGGCCGGAACTCCCAGTTCAGCACGGATATCGCTCCCGCTCGGCCGGCCAGCTCTCGAAGCGGCTCTAGCGCCCGGCGCACACCCAAGGCAGCCACTACGCTGACGACAAAAAGCAAAAGCAAACTGACTCCTACGACAGAAAAACCCAATTCCACAAGCTGCTCGTGCATGGCTCTCTGCGACGCCGCGTAAACGACCGTGACTCGCTGCTGCACGCTAAGATTGTCTTCCCGATCAAGCACCGGCACTTGGCGCAAAACAATCGCCCTGTAAGGAACGCCGCGAATTACAAAATTGGTGAACGTGCTGCTTCCTTGCCCCAATTCCCTGGGAAGTGACCCACCGGATCGAGCCAGTATCTCGCCATTGCTTCTGCGAATTTCGAAAAGATCGGGATGTCTCACGCTGGACGATTCAGGAATAAGTGCGGGGTCGAAGAGGAGATCGGGAACTGCAGTATCCGTATAACGCACGGCGGCGAGTGTATTAACGGCCCATCCATTCAACGCTGCGTCGAATCCGCGACCCAACTCGCGTCGCGCATAGAGCATGGCAACTATCGTGACCGCGGCGGTCAAAACCAGTTGGCAGATAATAACGCCGGCGATGATGCGACCTGTCAGCGAGAAAGGCTTGGCCGTAATTTTCGTTTTCCGCCGCAGCCAGGCGAATGTGCCGGGCACTATTTTGCCATTGGCGCCCGCGCCAGTTACCGCCGGTTCAGTTTGGGGCCAGCTTCCCGATGCCACTGAATCCTTCCTCCTGAATTCTCCTGATCTTCCTGAACTGAATGGTGCGCTGTTAACGATCGGGCCGCAGCACGTAACCATGCCCGCGCACCGTATGAATCAGTTTGACGGGATGGTTGCTATCGATCTTGCGCCGTAGGCCGGAAATGTAAACTTCAATCACATTGCTGAATTTCTCCCAATTGTAATCGTAGAGATGCTCCAGCAGTTCACTCTTGGAAATAACCGCGCGCGGCCTGTGCGCCAGATACTCCAGAACGCGATATTCCATCGGGACGAGCGCGATCTCTTTCTGCCCGCGCCGCACGGTTCGCTCAATCGTGTTCAGTTGAAGGTCCGCCACGGAAAGCACGGGTGACCTTTGCCCCTTCCCGCGTCGCACCAAAGCTTTGGCTCGCGCCAGGAATTCGCCTAAATCAAAAGGCTTCGACACGTAGTCGTCGGCGCCTGCGTTGAGAAGGCGCACTACATTCTCCTTTTCGTCCCGGGCGGTCAAAACCAAGACAGGAGTGGCATGACCTTTTTTGCGGTATTGGGTCAGCAAACTTTGCCCGTCGAGCTTGGGTAGCATGAGATCCAGAACCATGAGGTCGTAGGCGCTGGATTCAGCCAGGTACAAACCCTCTTCGCCGTCGCTGGCTATATCCACGGCGTAGCCAGCACTCTCTCGTAGCGCGCGCGCCACGTTCTCCGCCAGCCGTTTTTCGTCCTCGACCACCAGTACTCGCAAGTTTGCACCTATAGACTGCCGGCCCCTGCACTACGCGTCAAAACCAAGACCCTGGATATTTCACTGAACAGCCGTATGGCCGGCTCGTCGGCGTACTCACCGCCTCGCCCGCCGTAGCCTCCGCGAGGGCCTGAGAAAGATAATTCTTCGCCCGCCCGACGTCCGCGCGATCGGTTGAGGGCTTATCGTCGATCGCCCCATCATAAACGAGCGTTCCTTGTGGACTGATTACAAAAATTTGCGGCGTTGTTTTCGCGTCATAGAGGTGCCCCAAAGTTCCCGTTGGATCTAAAAGCACCGCAGTTGGCGCGGCATTGATCTGCTTGAGCCAGGAATTTTCATCCGCTGCCGTTACATATCCCTGCTTGCCGGGAGCGGAGGAAATCACTGTCAGCCAGATTACTCCCTTTTGTGTCCACTCCTGCTGCAAACGCTGCATATTCCCGCTGTTGTAATGTTTCTGCGTGTAAGGGCAACCGCGGTTGCTCCATTCCAGAACTACAAACTTCCCTGCGTAATCGGAAAGCTTCTCCACTTTGCCATTCGTGTCCGTAACAGAAAAATCGGGGGCGTGTTCGCCCACGCGCGCAGCGCGCGCCACAGGCAACGCACAGAGCAAAGCCGCAGCCACGATCATCCATGAAGTCGCCGCTCGTTTCATCCTCGCACCTCCCAAACGGCTTCGAGGCTCAATTTTGAACCTCTTCAGATAAATCCTCGATTACTTCTTTCTCGTTACCGGCCCCGTTACCGCCGCTGTTACTTCATACGCGCGACCCGGACTCAGAACTACTACGCCTTTTAGCACGGCGATCGGCTTCAAGAGCTGATCCGATTTCTTTAGCTTCAGCTGCACTCCTCGAGGTGTCGTCGTCACGCCCTGAGGGGCGGCATTATCGACCTGATCTTCCTCTAACGGGAAAAACGCCGCCTTGCTCTCGCTCGTTCCAGTATCCAGCGAAAGCTGGAAGAAGCCCCCCATGTCGCTAGCCTGGGCCTTCCATCCAGCTGGCATCGGTTTCGGCGAATTCTCAAAGGTGCTCCGGAAGAGTTCGCGATCGGCAGCAACGCCGCTCGAATTGGCCGACGGAATCGCCAAACTTGCCTGAGCTTTCGCCGGGATGCACACTTCGCGGCAGATCAGATAGCGGATATCCGCGGATAGCATCACCGGCTTGCCGGATTTGTAGTCGGTCGGTATCTGCATCGGCACGGGAAGCAGCACGCGGCCCTCATAGCCGTAATCAATTACCGTCCCGGTGCCCAGCCGGACTGGCGTCGGCCAGCGAATCTCTTTGGCTTGAAAGCCGGCAGGAAGCTGCCATTGAATTTTTGGCCGCTCTCCGGAATCGCCCGGATTCACCCAATAAATGTGCCAGCCTTTCTCAAGGTCGAATAAGACGCCCACCCAGGCACTTTGTCCCGGCTGCAGCGAATTGTTTTCGGCAATGAGGCTCACCTTCGCATGAGCCGCCGTGAACGACTGCGCCGCGGCGATTCCACCACAGGCGAAACCTAATGCCAGAACCACTGAAGCAATTGAAAAACGCCGTGAATTCAAAAACATGTCGATGATCCTTCCGGGAACACTACAATCCTTCAGCCGCCGCCCGACTTGTCTGAGAATTCTCCGCAAGCAGCCGCTGCACCAGACTCCGCACTTCGCCCTTCAGCCGCACATACTCCTGGCCTGTGGCTTGACTCGCAAATCCCGCATGCACGCTCCGCACGCGGCCGTCACGCCCGAGAAAAATGCTTGTGGGGTACGCCCCAAAGTTCACCAGTTGCGGAATTCTCTTATTGATGTCATCCGGAATTCCGGCCAGCAGCATGGGATACGGTATCCCGAAGCGCCTGATAAAAGTCTGCACGCGCGGCCGCGCCAATGCCGGATCTGCATCCGCTTCAAACATCAAGCCGACGATTTCAAGTCCTTGGGAGTGAAATTCCTTGTACAGATCAACCAGAAACGGAGCCTCGTCCTGACAATTCGGACACCAGCTTCCGCCGATGGCCAAAATCACCACCTTGCTCTTGAATTGCGGATCGGTATTCGACACGATTTTGCCGTCGAGGCCCGGAAAACTGAATCGGAAAGGCACGGTTGGATCTTTCACGCTGGTGTAGCGCGTAGGATCAGGAGGATCGGGAACGCCTTTTGCCCTCGCTTCGCTCTTACGCACAGCTATGTAGTTGCCGCCGCGATTCAACGCAATCGCAAGCGTGCCGTCTGCATTCAGTTTGGCTTCAAAGAGCAGCGGACCTTGCCCGGCGAAGTGGCTTAGAACGAGCCTGCCGCTTTGCCAACGGCCAATGAGAAAACCGGTGTCGCCGTCCACTCGTAAAATTGAACCCGAAACTTCGGCTCCTGACTGGCGCAGAAACAAATTCCAAGTCTGATTATCGCTGGCAGTTTTTACTTCCTGAGGTACGCGCCGCATATCCCAACTGCCTGAAATCTGCGGAGCAGCCGCCGTATCCGCCGAAGCCGGCGCAAAGCGATGCGCACGGATCAGCAGTGCGTTTCCAGATCGGTTGAACCGGTACGTACCGGCGAACTGGTCGTCCAGGAAGGTAACCTCAAGCGTCGTTTCGAGAATATCGTATTCGAGTATCAGATGCCCGCCGGAAAAGCTGCCCGAACTCGATCCGATTTTCCGGTCGCCTTCGAAGAAAAATCCTTGCACCTGATTGCCGTTTTGCGCGATCTCGAAGCGGAACGGAATTTCGAGTTGATTCGCTACGATCTTCGCATCCCACAGACCGGCAATGGTTGAAGCGGAAAAAGCACTCGGCGGCGACACCAACGATATTCCGAGGGCGGCAACACAGAGGGCTAAGAGCGTTCTCACGATAGCAAAATTATAACACCGGCCTAATCGCTCAAATCCACTACGCGAGCGTTTTCATGGCGTTCTGATTATTTCCGCAAAGTGAGCGGCAAACGCAGCAGTCTGAAAGACCAGAGGCGAAAAGCGCGCGGGGGATTTCAGGGCCGTCTAGTGCGTCATGGGATAGATGATGTAGTTGATACCCATGCGATAGGCAAAGGAAGAAAATCGCTCCGGATAGCGCGGATCATCGGCATGCTCCCAGGCATCGCCGATGTGCATATTGAAACAGATGGCCACCATGATGCGGCCATTTTCGTCGCGAATGGCCTTCCATTCCGGATAGATACCGTCGTTCTCGTAGGTCCTGCCCGTATAGATGTATTGATACCCGGGAACCTGTGGCCGCTCGTCCAAATCGTAGAGCACGTGGAAAATCTCGTCTTTATTCGTCAAATCCTCGATAGGCCGGTCCGGCAGAACTTTGCGCATTCCGATCATGAAGCTTGCCCAGGCCGCCGCGCCATGGAAGCTGTCCACGATCAGGAAACCGCCGCGCTGCAGGTAGCTGCGCATGCGCTTGGCCTGATCGTCATTGAAGTCCCAATCGGCCACGTTGACGGCATACAGCCAGGGCCAATTGAAAATTTCGTCGCTATCGGGATCGATTACTTCCTGGTAGGGACGCGCGTCGATGCGCGTCAGACGAAGAACGCCTTGAACAAACTGCCGATCCGCTCTGGGATAGTCTTCGGACCAGCCGCCGTTGCGGAAATACCCGAAGCCTCCGAAACCTCCGTAGCTGGCCATGCGGACGGGATAACGAAGGCGGGCAAAAGCGAATTCGTCTTTCTGTTCTACGCCGTTATCGCGATAGCCGCGGCCGCCATAACCCCCGCCGCCATAGTATCCCTGCTGCAGCGCCAACAACGTGGCACCGGTACCCACAAACATCAGCAGCAGCAAACCGCGCGCCAGCAACTTCATAATGGAAGCTCTCCCCGCAGCGTATCAAAATCCGGCGCTTTTCTCCAACCTATCGCGTCAGCGCATCCTGCAGTCGCTGACTATTGGATTCCAGTTCACGAATAACGGAACAACGCCTTGAAGCCGAAATCCATGTGCATCTGATTGTGACAGTGGAAAAGCGTCAAGCCAGGCTGATCGGCCATAAGGTCCACGGCTACACGCCCGAAACTGGGCACCACCACAGTATCTTTCATAACGCCGCTAGTCGGCTTTCCGTTTATTTCCACTATCTCGAAAAGATGCCGATGGATGTGCAGAGGATGGTCGTCATCCGTGCGATTTCGAAAGAAGATGCGATATTTCGAGCCTGGCCGCAGCACGAATTCGTCTTCGTGCGGAAATTCCTTGCTGTTAACGGTCCAGTGGTTGAACCCGTGCACACCGCCCGGAATCTTTTCGAAAATCATGTCGATCGTTTCCGCGGGCGCGGCTGGCGCGGTAGGACGGCCAAAAACTGTGTAGTCCCAAACCCGATTCGCTGGCCGCAAGAATTGCGGCTGCCCTTTCTGATTTTCGTACTCGACGATGATGCCTAAGCCAGCGTTGCGATCCGCATCAGCGGTCGCACCAAGAGCCCATACGCCCGGCCGGTTCATATCCACAAAACAATCCACGCGCTCGCCAGGACCCATCGCGATGACGTCCACCGCTTGCGGATTAGCCACCGGATTACCGTCGAGCGCAAAAACTTGAAATTTGTGGCCGGTTAAAGCGATCTTCCGATTAGAAGTGGCGCAGGCATTCAGGAAGTGAAACAGGAGCCGTTGTCCTTGCTTCACCTGAATCGGCGGCCCGCCGCCCATAAGCTTGTCGTTGATCGAGACGACCCGATACACGGCCTCGTAGCCATTGGCGCCCCGAGGCATGCGTTCTGGCTTTTCCGGCTTCGGTGCGTTGGGATCCTCGTCCTCGTCATCTTCGTCTTCGTTTGCCAGGAAAGGTTCCCAATCCCGCAGCGCCAGGAAATGTTCCTGGTCATATTTCCCAGGATCCTTGCCGGAGTCTATGTAAAAGAATCCGTATTGCCCTGTGTAAGTGCCTCGATGCAGATCGGAGCCGGCCATTGTGTGCGTGTGATACCAGCGGGAGCCCGCGGGCCCCGGCGTGAATTGATATCGATAGCGCCCGTGCGGCGGAATCATCGGCGTGCCCTCTTCCTCCGCACCGTCGACTTCAGAAGGAATTAGCTGCCCGTGCCAGTGAACCAGCTCCGGCGTATCCGTATCGTTGATCACATCGATGGTTACAGGTTTGCCCTCGCGCACGCGAATCAGAGGGCCCGGCGACGTGCCGTTGTAACCAATGGTGCTGAGAGATCGGTAAGGCGCGAGCTCTACCAGGATCGGCGCGATCTTCAGCGTGAAATCTGCGGGCGTCTGTGATCCGGAGTTCTGATTTTGGGCTTGCCCCTGCATTTGAGGCATTTGCGGTGATTGCTGCGCGGGCAGCAATCTGCCGAGCCCCAAACCTCCGGCGAGCGCTCCTCCAACCTTGATAAAATTGCGTCGGTCCATTTTCCCTCTCTTCCCTGCACCCGCATCCGAATTCAGGGTACTCGCACGCGATCCGAGTGCCTGAACCACTAGCAGAAATTCAGTACGCCCCGCCAAACGATCTGATCGACCTGCTGGAATACCTCATCCGTATGCCAGCGCCTTATCGACGTCGAATGTCTCTTTCACCGTCTGGAAGCCATTATTCGCCGTGAACGCCTCTTCCCGGTATTTGCCCAGCGCAACGAGCACGGGCGTATCCTGCGCGGAAAACAGGATGGCTCTTTCGCTCTTCGATTCGTTGAGATGCTCGTGATAGGTCCAGCTCGGAATCACAAAAATGTCGCCCTGCTCCCAATCGAAACGAACGCCGCCGATAATTGTCGCGCCGCGGCCCTCATGAACATGATAAACCGCGCTGTTCACTTGCCGGTGCGCCTTGGTATGCACGCCGGGCCGAATCATCTGAATCCAGCAGGTCATGGTATCCATCACCGGCCGGCCTGTGTGCGGATTCGTATATTCGAGGGCCACATCATCGAACGGGCTCGCACCCACTTTGGCCAGATTGTTCAACGCGCGCTCAGTCACCTGCCATTTGTAGACAGAAAGCGGGGAATAGCGCGCGGCGGGCGGCTCCCAGGCAGGCCGCAATTGGCCGAAGCCGTACTTCAACACGGGTTCGTCGACAACGGTGGTCACCTGTTGGACGTCGTTCGCCGCGTGCTCGAAAAACGGCGCATCGAGATAGTTATTCAGCGGCACGTCGAGAGCATCCATCCACACGGCCGTCTCGTCGCTCTCGCTGCCGTGGTCATGCCAATGCCAGGGAGGATTGATGGCAAAATCGCCGCGCTCAAGATAAATCTTGTCGCCTTGCACGGTTGTGTACGCCCCACGCCCATCGATCATGAACCGAATCGCCTGCGCGGTATGGCGATGCGCGGGCGCCACTTCCCTGCCGTTAAGGCACTGCACGGCGGCCCAGAGAGTATTTGTAGCGTAAGGAGCGCCTCCCAAACCCGGGTTCGCCAAACCCATGGCACGGCGATCGCCACCGCGGTCCAGCGTCACGAGTTCGCACGAGCGGCAGACAAAATTCGAGAGCTGCGACCATTTCCAAAGCCACGGTACTGTTTTTGGTTGCGGCTGCGGCGGATTTACGCTTCGCTCCGCGAGCCACAGAGGCTTGACGTGACACTGCTCCATATCGCTATAGAGCTTTTCAAACTCAGGCTCGTGCACGGATCACCTCCGGAATGCTGGCGCAGGGACGCAAGCCGAGCGGGATGCGGCGCGGTCGAATTCTATATCAGCCCTGTGCGCACTGCCATCCCGGAGAATAGTGCGGCTCGGTCGCTCGCGCGCTCCTGGACTTCCGTGTACTATCCCCTGCTCATGCGACTCTGCCAATTTGACGAAAATCGGCTCGGCCTGGTCGAAAACGAGTCCGTACGCGACGTGACTTCGGTTCTTGATAAGCTGCCCAGTCACCGCTATCCGTTTCCACAGAGTGACTCTTTCATTGCGATGCTGCCGTCGCTTCGCGAAGCCATCACTACTGCGGCGCGTAGCGCGTCCGCCAAACGACTCTCCGACGTGCACCTGCTGAGTCCCGTGGCCAATCCCAGCAAAGTCATGGGCGCGCCTGTGAATTACCAAAAGCATTTGAATGAAGTGACCGCCGATCCCAATCTGCATCACCAGAATAAGGCTCACATGCAGGCAATCCATCAATCGGGCTTCTTTCTGAAAGCCAATAGCTCGGTCGTCGGCCCCTCACACAACGTGGTAATTCGCCATCCCGACCGGCGCACGGACGAAGAAGTAGAGTTGGCCGTTGTTATCGGCAGGCGCGCACAAGCCGTACCTGCAGCCGAGGCACTCGAGTACGTCGCCGGCTATTGCATCGGCCTGGATATTTCCATTCGCGGTCCCGAAGAACGCAGCCTGCGCAAATCGGTCGATACCTACACCGTGCTTGGCCCATGGCTCGTTACCGCGGATGAGTTAGCCGATCCTTCGCATCTCGACCTGCAGATCAGCGTTAACGGCGAACTCCGGCAAAAAGCCAACACGCGTGATCTGATCCTGGGCATTCCCGAGCTGATCGAATTTGCATCCTCGTTTTATACGCTCCTGCCGGGCGACGTGCTGCTCAGCGGTACGCCCGAGGGAGTGGGTCCGATCCAGCCCGGCGACGTCATGCATGCCATCATCGAACACGTTGGGGAGATGACGGTCCACGTTCGCGCAGCATAATCGACATCAGTCGATACGACCAGGACCACATTTTCTTTTCGTAACTTTCCGATCCCGGAGCTTGCCTCTCATTAAACTTGCTGGCGCTAAACATCCTTGACGGCCAACCCCGTGCCGTCGCCGAAAGAGAGTTCGGTGTAGCGAAATCCATTAGCTGGATCGCTCAGATAGGCTAGAAAATCGGCCTGCGGCTTGCGAAGCGTCTCGGTTCCATCGACAACCACAATTGCGCCTTTTCTCAGGCGCGGCGCGATGAGCTTAAACACTTCTAAAGAGAAGGGTGGGAATCCATCCATCAAGCACATGTCGATCCCGTCCGGAAGTTCCTTTAGCGTCTCCCGCGCGTCTCCTTCTCGGATTTTCGCAAAGCGCGTGAGGCCAGTCTCTTCCAGGTTGCGCTTTGCTTGGGCCATTTTTTCGGCAACGAACTCGGTTCCGATGACTTGTCCCTCGGTGCCGTTGTCTCGGAGGGCGGCGGCGAGATAGATCGTGGAAAGCCCGTGAGAAGTCCCAAATTCAACGATGGTTTTCGCACGAATGGAACGGGCAAGGAGATACAAGAATGAGCCCTGTTCGCGGTGGATGGGGATCATCTTGTCCTTAAGAAAATCCGGCCCCCATTGAGTATTCTTCAGGTTACGAGGGCGCGCGGCTAACTCCGCTTCCTCTTCCTGTGTGTCGGCAACCGCATGCAAGCGCCCTAAAACAGCCTCGATCTTCGAGTCCCGGATCGGCGTAGCGAAACCGTTCTTCTCGTTCACCCTCACTCCTCCTCATGTCCTGCTTGGAATTTGCATTAGTATGATCGATACCTCCGCTTCGAACCACCCCTGCTTGACCCTGTAGAGAGTCACAGAAGCCACCAGGGCGAAAGCCGAACCCGTCCAGACGATTGTTTGAGCCACTCCGTGTCTCGTTTTCGCTCTACTCAGTGAAGCACGATGCCCACCCCATAGGGCGCCGCACCGCTTCAACTAAGAGGAGAGGCAATGATGAAAAGACGCGTTTCGCAAACGGAGACTGGTCATGAAATCAAGGCTACTGAGATTCGAGGCATGGTAGCGGTCGGGGAGATCCCGGGGAGAGATCAAGAATTCGAGGCTCTTCTGAGCCGCGCGGCGAGTTTTCAGAAAATTGATAGCGGCTGCAAGCTGAAAGGAGAAGCGATCTAGTCGATCTGGGATCGGCTCGGCAGCGACCATAGATAAAGAACTGTGCTACCATCCTGTGCCAATCCGGCCCATAACTCACTTATTGGAGGTTCACATGAAGCGTTTCATCATGGCCGCCGCGGTTGTCTCGTGCGCGTTTGCCTTTCTGCTCGCCGTTCAGGCCCAGCAGGCTCCCAAAGAGCACAGCATGACGGGATGTTTGAAGAAGGGCGACGAGGCTGGGACCTACATGGTCACCGATGTGGAAGGCAATGGACCGAAGTCCATCGGCATCGTATCCTCATCGGCCAACCTGGCGCCCCACGTCGGCCATAAGATCGAAGTTACGGGCACAGCCGTTCCTAAGGCCGAGGCAGAAGCGGACCCGAAAGTGCCAAAGGCTCCGCACTACATGAAGTTGACGTCGATCAAGATGATCTCCCCTACTTGCCCCTGAGGGCAATAACTGAAGCACTTAGCCGGCGCTTTTAGCCTCCATTTCCGCACGTCGGGGAGAGGCCTGTCCTGCCGACGAACTGCGTCAATTTTCGATTAAGGCTGCGGCGTAGCCATGGAGATTTGCGCGCCTTTGGCACGGGCCAGCGCCTTGACCGACGGTGTTCGATTTGGCGTACGCAGTAGTTGCTCTTCGTAGACGGCGGCAGCTTCCTTCGCGTGGCCGGTGGCGAGCAGCACGTCCCCGTAAAGCTCGAGGCCGGGCTTGATGGGATCGGGCGGACCTGAGGGTGGCGCCAATGTTCGGTCGATATCGGCAGCCGCTTTGGCAGCCTGTACGGCGTCATCTTTCTGGCCTCTGGCGAGGTCAGCCTCGGCTGTGAGTTCTTTTTCCATAATGGAGAATGGCTTGGCCGCATAGGCGTTGCCACCCGCTTTTTCGCCTAACGCGCGAAGCTGGCCTATAGCTTGGTCGGCTGTGGCGAAATCGTTCAGCCTGATCGCGCTGTAACCAGCGATGAACGTCCAGACGCCGTTATCGGCGCCGCGCCCCATGTCCATACCGTACATCGGCGCGCCTGCAGAACCAGCCGCTATCGGTGTTTCGAGCGGAATCTTCTCCCATTGACCCGTCTCCAGAATGTACCGGGCGCGCATTCCTAAATAGCCTTGGTGCACAGGCCGGCTGTTAGGATTGCGGTCGTCGGCGGCTTTGGCGAGATTGAGATCCTTCTTCGCTTCGTCAAAATTGCCCACCATAAGGTTGGCGTACTGCAGCCAGGAAAGCGTGTGGAAATCCTCTCGCCCTTCGGGCAGATGCAGGCGCTGGATCAGCGCAATCGAGGATTGATAGGCCGCGATATTCGACTTGATTACGTCCTGCCACATGCCGAGCCGCAGAAAAATGTGCGACGGCATATGCAAGGCATGAGCCGCCGACGGAGCGATCTTCGCATACGCGCGCGCGGCAGGAAGCGCCAGAATGGCGTGGTCGGGATCGTCGAAGGCATGAATGATGAAATGCGCGGCGGCAGGATGGTTCGGATTCTCCTGAAAGACCTTCAGGCAGATGGCCGCAGCAAGCGCTTGGCGACGAAAACCTTCATCGCCGGGTCGCACGGTTCCCAGCAGGGAGAGGGCATATAGGACGTCCACTTCGTGATCTGTCAGGCCAGCGATCGTACATTTTGGCCATCGCCTGAGAATAGGCATTGTCGCGAGCGAGCTTGTCGTCTGACCCATAGAAGAGCTGGTTCACGGCATCAAAATAGGCCTTTTCCTTGTCGGTTTTTGCTTTGCAATCCGTCCTTCAGGAGTGGGCGCGAGCTTTTCCAGAGCTTTCTGGCCGCCAGGGACGTCCACTTCTGCCCACAGCGGGTGGTTATGGCTCATCGCTTCGCCCCAGTAAGCCATCACGAAATTCGGATCGATCTGCTCGGCCTTCTGGAAAGCCACAGCGGCTTCATCGAACTGAAAATTGTGCAGATCCTTTACGCCTTCCAGGAATATCGGCTGCGCATTGGAAGCGCCGGATGTGGGAAACGTGATCGTGCCAAGCTGCTGCGCAAGCGCTAAACTCACCAAGCCGGCAAAAGCCAGACCGCAGACCGCACACATAGCCAGCGCCAGATGCACACGGGTTTTAATGTTTTTCATCGTGTTCACTCCGAAACGTTCCTTGGCAAGGCGCACCATCGAAGCACAACTGGGCCCGCCGGAAGCAAATTCATTTCACCACAGTATATGCTGTTTCGACATTATATGCTGTTTCGAACTTTGCCCAAGCGCTGCCAATTCAATAGTCGCTCAATGCCTTGGCGGAAGTGAGGATACCGTAAAAGCTAAGTACGTCAGATAGATGCCGAGTACAAAGGGAATGCCAAGATAGACATAAAAGAGCCTCCCGAATTGCATCGTGGCCAAGATCCGCAAGGTTGCTTCGGGCGGCAGAAACAGAAAAAGCACGCCGCGAATCACCATAACCCATCCAATCAATGTGACCAGGATTGGCAAGACGCCGCCGGACCAAATGTTGTGAGCTAAGACGATCGCGAGCCCGCTTGCGAGAGCGATGATGGCGAAGATCACCATAGCCGGACGATCCCCGAGAAGCGCCGGAATCGTGGACACCGCCGTCTGCCGCTCGATCAAAAGCCAAAAACTGGTGATCAGCGTGAAAAGGCCGAGCAACTTGCCGAGGTATACAGTGAGTGGTTTCACGGCGAAGCGATTCTACAGCGGATCCAACCAAAAGAGATGCTTTCCTGCCGCCGCGGTCGTAAGTATTGCCTATTATTCGTAGCTGTAGACACGGCGCAGACGATTCCCCACAGAACGGCGGGATTCGTCTAAGAATTACATCGGTAAGGGAGCATTGACTTGACCAAAGTAGCGGAAAATGCGAGTCAGGGAATACCAGGCGAACCGGCGTCCAACTTAGCGATGGAGCTTGCCGCGCTTGCGCGAGCAGAACATGGCGAGCCGTTTCGTCTCCTTGGCCCGCACACCGTGGAAGGCGGCCGCGTGGTCGTTCGCACGATTCAGCCGTACGCCGCTTCGGTAAGCGTGATCGTCGAGGGCCGCGCCTTCCCAGCTGAGCTCGTGCAGCCCGGAGGAATCTTCGAAGCTTTGCTCCCAGCCGATTATCGGCATCTGGAGGCACGCGATTATCGCCTGCGCATACGTTGGGACAATGGCGACATCACCGAAATCGCAGACCCGTACGCCTTCCCTCCTCTGCTTACCGAATTTGACCTCCATCTCTTTGGCGAAGGCTCACATTGGCAAAGCTACGAGAAAATAGGCGCTCACGTCCGCGAGATCGCTGGCGCACAAGGCGTGCACTTCGCCGTCTGGGCCCCGAATGCGTTGCGTGTCAGCGTTGCGGGCGATTTCAACCGCTGGGATGGCCGCGTGCACCCCATGCGCTCGCGCGGCAATTCGGGCATTTGGGAACTGTTCATTCCCGAGTTGAAAGAAGGCATGGTTTACAAATACGAGATTCGCTCGCGGCTCGGCGCGCTTCCGTTTTTGAAGGCCGATCCCTATGCATTCGAAGCGGAGCTGCGGCCGAAATCGGGTTCAGTGGTTTCGACGCTCGAGGGCTACGGCTGGGAAGATGACTCATGGATGAAGGCGCGCGGAAGACGGGAATGGCTGGCTGAGCCCATTTCGATTTACGAAGTACATCTGGGCTCGTGGCGGCGCGTTGCCGAAGAGGGCAATCGCTGGCTCACCTATCGCGAAATCGCCGATCAACTGATCCCTTACGTAAAGCAGATGGGCTACACACATATCGAACTGATGCCGGTGATGGAGCATCCCTTTGACGGCTCCTGGGGATATCAGACCATCGGGTATTTCGCGGCCACCAGCCGCTATGGCAAGCCAAAAGATTTCATGTATCTCGTGGACCGCTGCCATCAGGAAAATATCGGCGTTCTGCTGGATTGGACGCCGGCGCATTTTCCCGCCGACGCGCACGGCTTGGCGGAATTCGACGGCACCCATCTGTACGAGCACGCCGACCCGAAGCAGGGCCGGCATCCTGATTGGGGAACGCTCGTCTTCAATTACGGGCGATCCGAAGTGCGCGGTTTCCTTCTGGCCAGCGCCCTTTTTTGGATGGACAAATATCATCTCGACGGACTGCGCGTGGACGCTGTGGCCTCCATGCTCTATCTCGATTATTCCAGGCATGCGGGCGAGTGGATTCCTAACGAGTTCGGCGGCCGGGAAAATCTGGCCGCGATCTCATTTTTCAAACGCCTCAATGAAGTCGCCAACGAACGGCATCCTGGCGTTTTGATGGTCGCCGAGGAATCCACGTCTTGGCCTGCGGTGTCCCGCCCGACCTATCTGGGCGGGTTAGGCTTCACGCTGAAGTGGAATATGGGCTGGATGAACGATACGCTCAGCTACTTCTCGCAAAACGCGATCTACCGCAAGTACCACCACAGCCGCATGACATTTTCGATGCTGTACGCTTTCACGGAAAATTTTGTCCTGCCGCTCTCGCACGATGAGGTCGTACACGGAAAACGCTCCCTGATCGACAAAATGCCCGGCGATCTCTGGCAGCAATTTGCGAACCTGCGCCTGCTCTACGCCTATATGTGGGCGCATCCAGGGAAGAAGCTGCTCTTCATGGGAGGAGAGTTCGCGCAGCGTTCCGAGTGGTACCACGGTGCCAGCCTTGAATGGAATCTGCTCGCTTTCCCCGAACATCGGGGTGTTCAGCAACTCATGGCCGACCTGAATGCGATCTATCGCCGTGAAGCGGCACTGCACGAGGTCGATTTCGACTGGCAGGGATTTCAGTGGATCGATTGTAACGACGCGGACGCGAGCGTCCTTTCCTTTATCCGTCGCGCCCGAAATCCCCAGGATTATTTGGTCGTAGTGGCAAACTTCACGCCCATAGCGCGTGAAAACTATCGCGTCGGGGTGCCCGAGCCTGGTTATTACCGCGAACTCTTCAACAGCGACGCCCAGTATTACGCCGGCAGTAATTATGGCAACGGCGGAGGAGTGATGGCCGAGCCTACGCCATGGATGGGCATGGACTACTCCCTGCCCCTGCGCTTACCGCCCCTCGCCGCGCTGTATTTCAAGCGGCAATAAAAGGCTCTCTCGCTTCATCCGAAGAGAATCTCCACAAACTCAGCAAGGCAATACGCTAGGTCTTGCAAAAGTTATTGGTGATAAGATTTGCCCGCACTCACGTGCACTTTCTTCGTCTGGCTCAGGAGCAATTCCATGCCCTCCGATGCGGAAATTAAAAATGATGCGGAAATTGAAAAGCATAAAAATACCGCCCTGGCCCGTGATTCAGGGACGACAGCCGGCGCTAGCGAAACCGATCTTTCTCGAAGGGCCTTTCTCAAGGAGACGATCGCCGGCGGTGCCGCTTTAATCGCGGTCCAATCGCGAGCTGCGGCGGTGACTCAGCAGTTCGGCGGAAGCGCCAAACCCCCTAGCCGAACCCAGGGTGGCGAGCTTATCGATCTGAACATCCGCGATGCGAGCGAGTTGGTGCGTCAGCGAAAAGTTTCACCCGTCGAGCTGACCCATGCCTGCCTCGCACAAATCGAGAAACTAAACCCAGCGCTCAACGCGTTTATCACCGTCACCGCGGAATCCGCAGCGGCCGAGGCTCGCGCGGCCGAGGCCGAGATTCAGCGCGGGAAATGGCGCGGCCCTCTGCACGGCATTCCCATCGCGCTAAAAGATCTCTTCGATACAGCCGGTGTTCGAACGACCGCGGGAAGCGGCGTCTTTAAGGATCGTGTCCCAACCGAAGATGCCGAAGTTGTGCGCAGGCTCAAAGCGGCAGGCGCGGTGTTTCTGGGCAAGACCAACATGCACGAGTTTGCCTTCGGCGGCAGTTCCCTCGTCACGTATTTCGGCGGTGTGCATAATCCTTGGGAGCGCGCGCATATTGCAGGCGGATCGTCGGGTGGCTCGGCTGCAGCGGTCGCAGGGCGCCTTTGTTATGGCGCGCTAGGATCGGATACGGCCGGCTCGATCCGGCAGCCTGCCGCGTTCTGCGGCATCGTCGGCCTCAAACCCACGTACGGTTTGGTCAGCGCCCGAGGCGTGATTCCGCTGTCCTGGTCGCTCGATCATGTTGGGCCTCTGGCTCGAACGGTCGGCGACACCGCACTTTTGCTCCGGGCGATTGCTGGATACGATCCGGAGGATACGGCCAGCGTATCGATGAAGATTCCAGACTATACCGCTGCCTTGCGGACGTCGCCGACCCCTTTGCGACTGGGAATCGCACGCGAATTCTTCTTCGAAAGCTTGGATCCGGAGATTGAGCGCGCGGTGAATCAGGCGTTGCCCGTTCTGGCAAAATTGACCGCCGGTATCAAAGACGTGGCCATATCAGCGAGTACGCAGGAGCAGCTGCGATCGACCGTGCGGCTCGCTGAGGCGTATGCCTATCACGCAAAGATGATGGCAGCGACTCCCGGCTTGTATCAGCCGGAAACGCTAACGAGGTTACGGCCAGGAGCAAACATCGACACAGTAACCTATATTCAAGCCCGGCGAGAGCTGGAGCACACCCGCCGTACCATAGGCCAGATCTTTCAAACCGTCGATCTGCTGATCACGCCGACGAGTCCTATCCTGCCGCCCGCTATCGCTGAATTCACCGGCGATAGAAACGGATCAGTCGATTTCATGAACCGTAATATACGCACTACATCGCCGTTCGACGTCTACGGCTGGCCGACGATCTCCGTGCCCTGCGGATTCAGCGCTTCGGGTCTCCCCATCGGACTGCAAATTAGCGGAGCGCTGGGGCAAGATGCAGTCGTCCTGCAGCTCGCCCACGCTTACGAGCAGGCCACCGATTGGCATAACCGGAGGCCATCGGGAATTGGGTAAAGAAAAACGAACAGTCGCTCCAAGCTAAAATCTTTCTCACGCCGTTGACTCAGACCTCCGCCTCACGTAACGTCCCGCAGTCGAGCGCTCAGTGACCTAACTCGACAGATTTCCCGCGCGATACATTTGCCTCGCGCTACTACACAGAATTGATCGGCCCACGAAAGGAGAATCCATTATGTCATTGGTAGATTTTGTCGCCACCCCAAAATTCGAGGAATACAAGGAGCGATTCAAGCAACATTACAAGCTCGAACGCCGCAAAGACGGCGTCATTCTCGTCGAAGCGCACACGAAAGGCGGACCCATTCAGCTCAGCGTGGAAAATCATCGCTCGGTCGGCCAGCTTTTCAAGGCCATCGGCGCCGACCCCGAAAATGAAGTCATGATCTTCACCGGCACGGGCAAAGATTTCATGATGGACGCCGATCCGGAAGGCTTCAAACTTGAAGAGGAGGACCTTCAGCATTGGGCATACGAATATGCTTACAAGGACGGCAGGATCAACGTTAGCTCCCTGATAAACGACTTGGAAATTCCCACTATTGGCGTTCTGAATGGCCCCGGCTTCCACACGGAAATCTGCCTCATGTGCGACATCACCATTTGCAGTGAAGACGCCATCATTTTTGATTTGCATTACCCTATCGGCTCCGTGCCCGGCGACGGCATTCACAGCTGCTTTCTCGAGTTACTGGGCGTCAAGCGCGGCGCATATGCCTTGCTCACTGGCCAAGCCATCGACGCGAAAAAAGCGCTGGAGTACGGCATGGTCAACGAAGTAGTGCCCCGCGATAAGCTCCTCGACCGCGCCTGGAAGATTGCTGACTTCATCATGACCCAACCCCGCATCACGCGCCGTCTCACCACGCAAATTATCCGGCGCCCGTGGAAAAAGAGGATTACGGACGATCTGGACGGTGGCTTTGGCATCCAGATGTTTGCGCATCTGGCCAAGAAGAAATCCATCCACAGCAGAAATCACATTGCTGAATCGATCGCCTACGTAAAGGAAGGAAAAGAAAACAATATCAAATAGCAGGCGCACAACATCAAATAGCATCTCAACAATGAGGTCGCGCGCATGAATATCGCTTTCATTGGACTCGGAAGAATGGGCAGGGGCATGGCTCGCAACTTACTTCGCGCGGGTCACACGTTGACGGTTTACAACCGGAGCCGCGAAAAGGCGCAAGCGCTCGCCGGCGAAGGCGCGCGTGTTGCCGAATCTCCCGCGGACGCGTGTCGCGACGTGGAAGTCGTCATGACTATGGTCGCGGACGATCCCGCCGTCGAAGAGATCGTCTTCGGACGTGACGGCATCGCTTCGGCCATGAAAAAAAATTGCATTCACGTCTCGCATAGCACGATCAGCCCAGCACTGGCTCGCAGGTTGGCCTCCGAACATGCGCAGCGGAACCAGGGCTATCTGAGCGCACCCGTCTTCGGGCGCCCCGATGCGGCGGAATCCGGGAAATTGCTGGTCGTGGCTGCCGGCCGCAATGAACTGGTGGAGCGCTGCCGGCCGCTCTTCGACGCCATCGGCCGCCAGACTTTCGTGGTCGGGGCCGAGCCCTGGCAGGCGAATGTTTCTAAGCTGTGCGGCAATTTCATGATCGGCAGTGCCATTGAGGCACTCGGAGAAGCGTACGCCACGCTGCGTAAGTCAGGTGTTGCTCCGTTAACGTTCCTCGAAATCATGAATGCCCTATTCGGGTCCCCGGTCATTGCCAACTACGGAAGCATCATCGCGAAGGAGCAGTTCGAGCCGGCTCAATTTGCTTTGCATTTAGGCTTGAAAGATCTTCGCCTGATGCTGGCCACGGCCGATGAACGCTCTGCGCCGATGCCGCTGGCCAGTCTGGTCCACGACCATATGGTCGCCGCCATGGCACAAGGGCAAGCCGAGATGGATTGGTCGAGCGTAGCCCGCGTCGCGGCGCGCGAAGCCGGGCTGTAATTCGCTTCTCCCCTGCAGGAACGCCGGTTGCGCGAGCCCATTCTCCGTGTAGCCGTGTGTAGTCGTGTGTTAATATCGCCGTCAGTTATGGCCGAGACCACGTACCTCCCAGGGCTCGCCATCCGAGGCCCCGCTACCTCTGACAGCCTCGAATCTCCGCGGCATTCTGCGGTCGTCCGCATCACTCACTGGATCACTGCAGCCACTTTCGGTGCCTTCGTGGTCAGCGGTATCGCAATTCTGATAGCCCACCCGCGCCTCTACTGGGGTGAGACGGGCGGCGTAGGAACTCCATCGCTCATCGACCTGCCAATTCCTTTCATGATTGGCCACTCCGGCTGGGGTCGATATCTCCATTTTCTTTCTGCCTGGGTTTGCGTGCTCGCCGGCGTGGTTTACGCGATCCATGGCCTGGTGACGCCACATTTCCGCAAACATTTGCTTCCAGCCAAGTCTGATCTGAGTTGGGCTCGCATCTGGCGCCTCGTTTCAAATGATTTGCGTCTGAAGCGTCCCGCGGAAGAAGAAGCGCTCGCGTACAACGTGGTGCAAAGGCTCACCTACCTCGCGGTTGTCTTCGTGCTGTTCCCGCTGATCATCCTCACCGGTCTTGCCATGTCTCCGGCGATCGCATCGGTGGTCCCCATACTCCGAGAGAGCTTCGGCGGTCAGCAATCCGCACGCACGATTCATTTCTTTGTCGCGCTAGCCTTGGTCCTGTTTGTTTGCGTGCATGTCATCATGGTTGCGCTGGCAGGCTTCACGAACCGCGTGCGGGCGATGATCACGGGCCACACCCCAACCGGAAAGGAGCCATCATGAGCGACCGACTCTCCCGGCGAAAGCTGATCACTACGGGTTTGGCTGCCGCCGCGGGCGCCACAGGCTTGGGAATCGCCGCCCGGCTCGCTGACCGCTATGGTCTGATCCCTCCCGACGACGGCGGAATCTATGGCGTCGGCGAAACCATGACTTACGCCGCGCAAAGGCTCTTGACTCACCACACACTCGCCCGGGAATACACCCGCAGCGATATCTCAAAGGTCGCGCCTGTAAAGGGCGAGCCTCCCGAGAACGAAACCTATCAGCGCTTATTGGCCGGAGGTTTCGCAGATTGGCGGCTCAAAATCGACGGCCTGGTTGCTCGCCCATCGTTTTTCTCTCTCGCGGAACTAAAACGGTTTCCCGCCGAGAGCCATGTCTATCATCAAGCCTGCGAAGAGGGCTGGTCCTTCATTGCCGAATGGATCGGCGTCCCTCTTTCCTACGTCTTGAATCTGGTCGGCGTGCTCCCGCGGGCGAAGTACGTTGTGTTCTTTGGCTTCGACACCAATTTTGACGCAGCGGACAAGCGATCAATCAAAGGCAAGTGGAATAGCATCGATATGGCCGACGCCTGGCATCCGCAAACCCTGCTGGCTTACGGCATGAATGGCCACGAATTCCTCCCGCCCGGCCATGGAGCTCCGCTCCGCCTGCGCATACCCCGCCAACTCGGGGGCAAGAGCACAAAGTATCTTTCGTGGATCACCCTGACCGAGACGGTCAAGGACATCGGCCAGGGCTTCGGAGCCGGAGGCGTGGAGCGCGGCTTCTCTTGGTACGCCGGCATCTGACCGACGGCAAACTCACTCGTATTTGTAGGGGTAAATTCCCAGATCAAAAGCGATTCGGTCCCAGCAGCTACGCCCAGGCTCGATTGTCGACCGTGTTCTCGTATGTTGCGCCCGGCGCAGTTAAACCCCACCCGAGCGTCCACTGGTAAGTGTGATCGAAGCGTTCGCGCGTGTAAGGCTGGGGCGGCGCGTTCAGTATTCGAGAAAGCTTCAGATCACGCGGCTCGAGCTCACCGCCGGCTTCCTCGATCAGGTAATGCGCATATTTCCCGGGGTTCTTTTGAATCGCCGCGGCTGCCTCCGCCTCGGCATTGAACATCTTCCGCAGCATTGGGCCATCCAGTTCGTCGCCGGCGGCCTCGCTTCGCGTTGAATGCGACTCGATCAAAACTGTGTGCCCGCGCTTTTCGGCAACGCTGATCCAGGGTTCCATCAAGCTGACGGCCTCCACTTGCCCGTTGCTCAAAGCCTCCAGCCGCTCCTCATGAGTTCCAGCGTTCGCCCACTTGATCTGCTCGCGCTTTAGAAAGCCCTCGAGCATCTTCAACATCGTGAAATGCGAGCCATTGTAAGGGCTGACGGCGATGGGTTTGTTCTTCAGTTGTTCCGGTTCATAGATGCCGAATTTAGGATTCGACACGATTGCAAAAGTCGACATCGCCGATCCCAACGCCACGATCTTCGCGGGACGGTGTCCGGGCGTCACATTGGATTCCACCGCGCGCTTCATCACGCCCCACTCGCACATGCGAAACTGGTCACAGGCGCCCTTGTCGTAGAGAGACTCCATGGTGCGCTGGAACACATCGTCTCGCAGCGCCTGATGGTCGGCTCGCCGCTGCGCCGTGCCCGGAGTCTTGAGAATCTCCACGTCCAGCCCCTCATCCCTGAAAAACCCTTCGTCGCGCGCCACGAGCAAGGGCAAATCGTGAATGGCATTCATCATCGAAACGCGGACTTTCTTGAGGGTCTCCGTCGCGGTGCTCATTGGCTATTCCTCTCTCGACTCTGGAAGTTGGCTAGCAGAATACTGATTTTCGCCTTGTGCGGCAAGAATACCGGGGTCTCCATTCGCCCCCGAACTCGGCTAAAAATACTCCGGAGGTCAATTTCCCGGAGCTGCCGCGGGCCGAGGTGACTCCGCTGCAATATTCTTGATGGCCGAAGCGACAGCATCTTTCACGACGACCTCATTCCGGCCGTGGTCCGTTATGGAATCGTACAGCAGTTGCGTCGGTCCCGGGTTTAGTTCCTTGTTGTCTTGGTCCGTAATTTCGGTGGCGATTTGCTGGAGCGCCTTGTTCGACTCCGCTTCCAGATCCGTGCCACTGATTTCGACTACCTGAGTCATATATTCGTCGGCAATCCGCTCGGCAATCTTGTCCGCGGTCTGATAGTAGTATTCGGCAATCTGCCGATGACCTTCTTCATGTTCGATCACGTGTGCAGTTGCATTGGCGGGCGCCCAGATAGTGACGTTGAGCTGCAAAGTCATGTTGATCTGCGTGATGGTAACAAAAGCGTGCGTGGCATCCTTTTTGTGAGTCTGCCCCGCGACGTTGGCGTCGGACAAAAAATTGGAATCGCACTCCGCCTCTTCTCCCGTGCCAAGGGGCGGCATTTCGGCTGGAGGGTTGTTGGAATCAAATGTGCGGCTGGCGAAGTTAATCGGCTGCTTCGTAACCGTTGCCATGGGCATTTTCCCGGACGCCCCGGGCGATGATCGCCCGCGCCAGAAAAACCAGCCCGAGAAAAGCACTCCGAGCAACACGAAAAGCAGAATCAACCTGCGCACGGCCAATAGCGCCTCCATTCTCATTCTGGGACAGCAAAGCGATAGGGCCATGAATTTCTGCCCAACTGATGATGCGAAAGGCACTGCCAAACGCGAAACAACTCCTCTCCCCCTCAACAACAGCAATCATCGTTGGATGGGAGCACGACGCCGTGGTAGATTCTTCGCAGTCAAACCCCGGTAGGCAGACCAGACCAAACGAGAATCGAGGAGGAGCGTCGATGCGGAATCGCGTGATCTTTTCAGCCGCAGCGGCTGCGGCAATGTTCGCGCTATTACCTGCGGCGCGTGGCCAGGACGCTGCTCACCAGGGATCAGTCCCGGATCTTTCCGGCGTCTGGCAGGTCACAAAGTATCAACCCCGGATGTTTCCGAACGGCGGCGCGCCTTTGGCGCCTTGGGGAGAAGCCAAATTCAAGACGGCCAACGCCGAGACGAACGATCCCAATCTCGGTTGTTTGCCGACCGGGGTCCCGCGGCTCATGTTCGTACCTCTCCCGCTGGAGATCGTTCAAACGCCTACGCGTGTGGTCATCATTCACGAGGGCGTACAGGCGTTGCGCGAAATCTACCTGAATCGCCAGCACCCCAAGGATTTGGACCCCACCTATTCGGGCGACTCGGTCGGCAAATGGGAAGGCGACACGCTCGTCCTGGATACGATCGGATTCAACGACAAAACGTGGCTGGACGCAGTCGGCCTCCCCCATAGCGACGCCATGCACGTAATCGAACGCATCCGGCGCACCGACCACGATACCCTCGTCGACGACGTGACTATCGATGACTCAAAGGCCTACACGAAGCCCTTCGCCGTTCAGCAGGTCTACAAATTGAAGCCAGGCTGGGAGATCCAGGAATACGTCTGCGAAGAAAACAATAAGTACACCTACCAGGCAAAATGAATGCGCGAAAAGAGAGGAGCGACCCGCCATGAAGAATAACATGAGGAATAATCCGTTAACTCTTACCCTTGCCACCGTTCTTCTGCTGCTTTCCGTCGGAGTGTCGGCCTACGCGCATCACGCTACGGCGTCGTTCGATATGACCAAATCTATGACCGTGAAGGGCACCGTGACCGGCTTCGACTGGACCAATCCTCATGTCTACATCTATGTCGACGTTAAAGACGAGAAGGGCGCGGCTGAAAAGTGGAGCGTCGAAATGGCGAGCACGGGCATGCTGGCCCGCGCTGGCTGGAGGAGAGATACCGTAAAAGCGGGCGACGAAATCACCATCATGGGCAATCGCGCCAAGGACGGCAGGCCCTTCTTGCATCTCACCAAAGTGGTCTTTGCCAACGGCCAGGAACTTGCCCAGAACGCGCAGAATTAACCTCAGGCGCGTTTAACCCCTGCCGCGCATTAACCATTCGCGTCATTTACTCCGAGGAAAAATACTCATCGTCGGCATCCCCGCGATCGGCGGATATGGCGGAGTGCGGCTTGAATTCATAATCATCGCGAACCAGGTGTAGTAGCCGTTGACGCTAATGATGTCGACCACGCCCTGTTCGCCGAATTTGTCGAGCGCTTTGGCGTAAGTGCCGTCGCTGACGCTCTGATTGCGGTGAAGTTCGTCGCAAAAATCATAGACGGCCTGCTCGCCTTCGTCCATCCCAGACGGGCGCTGACCCGCAGCAAGCGCCGTCGCGATTTCAGGACTAATTCCGGCTTTTTCGGCAATGGCGACGTGCGAGTTCCATTCCGTATCTTGCGTCCACTGCCGCGCCGTGATGAGAATCACGAATTCACGGAGTTTCGCCGGCAGCACGGTCTTGAACTGCAGGTATTCCCCCAGGACTTCAGCAGGCGTCATCACGTCGGGGCTGCGCAGGAGCGCCAAAAAAGGTCCACGCACGAGCGGCCCGCCTCGTTTTGAAATGAATTGGTCCAACGCCTTCTTTTGGGCCTCGGTCAGTTTATCTGCCGGGATTTCCGGCATCCGATTCTGTGCAAATGCGGGGACGCAAAGGACTACGGCGAGGCATAGCAGAGCGAAAAATTTCATACGTGGCGCTCCTTAGTTGGGACACTGCAAGTGCGAGAGCACGCACACAAGGCGTAGGCTCTCTAGGTGAAGCGAATGTAGTCTTCGTAGGCTACGCTGTCAACGACTGGGCCGATCGTCCGGTCTCAAACCTTGATCTTGAGCAAACGAGCGAGGGTGCCGTTGAAAATGGCTAGCCGCTCCGTGTCACTCAATCCTGGAATGGCAAGGACGCGGTCGACAGGCGTGCGATTCCACAGTGCGGGATAATCGGTTCCCACTACGACTTGGCTAACGCCAGCCACTGCGATCAGATGCCGCATGTCCTCCGGCGTAAAGAGCACGGAATCGTAATAAAGCTGCTTGAGATATTCGCTGGGCAGCTTCTTCAACGGCCGGCAGTCTTTCGGAAATGCTTTCAGGCATTCGTCGTTTCGGCCCGAATACGACGGCAGGTACCCGCCGCCATGGGCAGCGCAAACCTTCAGCTTCGGGAAAAGATCGAGAGTGCCGTCCTGAATCAGGTGCGTGAGCGCGAGGGTAGTCTCCAGCGGATGCCCGATTACGTTATCTAAATTCCCGTTCCCCTGCAGTCTGCGTTCGTCTATCGGCGTACCGGAAACTTGCGGATGTATAAAGATCAGCGCCTCGAGTTCCTCGGCCTTGGCCCAAACCGGATTAAACTTGGCTGAGGAAAGATCGTCTCCATTCACGCTGCCGCCAATCGCGAACCCTCGCATCCCCAGCTTCTTCACGCCTTCTTCGATTTGCGCAACCGCCAGCGAGGGGTGTTGCAAAGCCACGCTGCCCAAACCCACGAAACGGTCCGGATGCGCTGCGCAAAGCTCCGCAATTTTCTCGTTCTGAATCTGGATGATCTTGCGTGCCAGGTACTCGTCCGCCCAATACCACCAGGGATTTACAGAGACGGCCTGCACATCAATTCCCATCACATCCAAATCCGCCAGCCGCTTATCGACATTGCGAATGTTTCCCAGGTTATCCGGGTTGGCTTGCGCAGCGTCGCCATAGTGGCCGTCGCGGCCAATGCGATCTTTGACGAGTTCCCAGGCCTCCGGCACGCGAACGTGGGAGTGAACGTCAACCACGACGGCGCGCCGGCCATTAATAATTACAGGAGCGTGCTTGGAGCCGGCCGCTGGCCGCGCGGCACCTTGCTGCGCGCCGCGCGCAAAACCGAAAACAGGATCCACACAACAGCCGGTGAAAACAATTCCTGCAGTCGCGGCCGAAAAATTTCTCAGGAACTCTCTGCGTGTCGGCATGTTTCGCTTCCTATGTTGCTGCGGTGCGGTCGTGAAATTGTGTGGACGACATATACCATGGCCGCAGGCAAGAGCAAAGACGCGAATACGGCTCTCCCTTTGCGCACCTGAACGACCCGCTCTTTATGATCCGCAGAAGGGGTGATAATGTCCGCACAACGCGCTGCACTCTCAGCAGGGGGAACCATGGTCAAACCAGATGAAACGAAACGGCGGGATCGTCGTAATTTTCTGAAAGCGGCTGGAGGCATGGCAATCGCGTTCGCTGCCGCGAAGAACGCCGCTGCGCAAGCCCCAAACGCCAAAGCTGCTGCGCGCCCGAACAATCGTCGCAACGGGCCGATCGACAGGGCTCTTTGGATCACCTGGTACGACCTGCCGGACTCCGGCCGCGATGATTATTTCGCCTGGTTGCACCAAACGTATCTCCCCAATCTGCTGAACCGGCCCGGTTATCTGTGGGCGGCGCACTACGCCACGCGCACAAGCGGCGGCTCTTCCCAGATTCATCACACGGAAGAGCCCAAGGTTCCCACCGGCTTTCACTACATCCTTCTGATCGGTGCCATGGATGCCCTGGTGTTAGGCAATCCCATTCCAAGTGCGATTCACGCCGCGCTGCCTGAGCAAGGCCGGAAAATGCTTGCGATGCGCACCGGCGAGCGCGTGAACCTGATGACCGAAGCTGGCCGCTGCGAGGGCCATGGGAGTGTCGCCTACAAGGAAGGAATGACAGGCGCTCCTTACATTCAGATCGGCAGCTTCAATTGCCCGGTTGAATACGAAGAGGAGATGCACGCGGGATACGTTCAGCAGCGCCTGCCCGCAATGTGCGAGACAGCTTCCTGTATCAGAACCCGCGAGCTGAATTCCGTTGCCGGATGGGCCAAGCACGGCATTCTCTATGAGTTCGCATCGCAGGAAGGTTTCGAGCGCGATTACGAGGCCGCGAATGCGAAATCGCCTCTCGGCACGAATGGACATTCCGTGGTTCCCATGCTGGTCCACGCACCGGGCGGACCCAATAGCGCGCTCAGAATTTGGCCGCCTGTATCGAAAGCCTAAGGTGACGCCCGGGAAGGACCATGCCGGAACGGAACGCACCGCGTACGCTCTTGCTACCTCAGGTTCTCGTATACCAATTTCTCGAAGTCACGCAACGTGCGGAGCGCGCCGTCGTCATAAAACGGCAGCACCTGCATCATCAGAACTCCGCCGATGTGCTTGACCGGATCGATCCAGAATTCAGTGTTGTAAATGCCGGCCCAGCTCATGCTGCCCGCGCTGCGATATTCCGCGTACTCCGGATTCTTTGAGGCAATCTGAAAACCAAGTCCGAATTTGTCGTGCCCGGCGCCAAGCGGAAACGGTTTGGTGCGCTGCTTATCGGCATCGGGCTGCAGCCCCACAAAGATCGGCCCGATTTGGTTCTCGCCCATCGTCTTCACCGAACTCTCGTTCAGGATTTTCGTGGACCCCAGATGGCCGCCATTAAGCATCATCTGCACGAACTTGCCGTAATCCTGCACGTTTGAATAGAGTCCGCCATCGCCTCGAAATGGAGCCGTGGGAGTAGAGGGAATGAGGGTTTGCGCCGGCTCCTGCAGCACACCGTTTACACGGCTGTACTGTATCGGCACACGCGACTGTTTGTCGGCAGGCACCGCGTACGACGTATCCACCATCCCCAGTGGCTTGAAGATCCGCTCTTGGTCATAAGCTTCGAGCGTCATGCCGGTAATCTTCTCGACGATCATCCCAAGAACCCGCGTGCTGGCGCTGTAGTGCCACTCCGCTCCGGGATCGCTTAATAGCGGCAGCTCCCACTCGTTCTTCTTCGTCGCTTGCGTCAGCAGGAACTCGATCGGATTTGTAAACGCGTACCCGATGCCCGAGGTGTGCGTCAGCAGATGCCGGATCGTCATCGGCCGCTTCGCGCGCCGCGTTTTGTAAGTTGCATCGCTTTCGTTGAACTTGGTAATGACCTGCAGGTGATCGAACCCTGGCAGATATTTCGAGACCGGATCGTCGAGCTTGAGCTTGCCCTCTTCGTACAACATCATGACGGCAACCGATGTCACCGGCTTGGTCATGGAGGCGATCGCAAAGATCGCATTCACGGGCATCGCTACGCTGTGCGCGACGTCCAGCTTCCCGGCAGCGCCTTCGTAAAGCACGCTATCGCGGTCCACGATCACGGCGACGACGCCCGGCGTGTCGCCGCGATTCACCGCATCGCTCAACTGTTTCGATAGCGCAGCCTTGCCGGCATCTGAAAACGCCTGTGACTCTGCGTGGTCGCCCTTGCGAGCAAGTTGCTCGGATGTCTGTGCCGAAGCGGTACAGATCGGCCATCCAGCCGGCGCTATGAATAGCGTTATCGCCAGAGCTGTGTTGCGCAGTTTCATGGCCGCCAATTCTACACCTGAGCGAGAAGATTGAAATATGGGGAAGCTGCGTTGGATCCTGAGCATCGCCAAAGAACGAAAACCCAACTCCCTAGATCGTGGCGACGCGCTCCTTGGGAACGAAGTAGATCTCCTGCTTGACGTGTTCCTTGGCCCAGCCCCGGCGCGCCAAAATGCCGCTGCTATTCTCGATCATTTTGGGATGACCGCACAGATAGCCGGAAGTTGTCTCCGGAGTCAGCTTCCACAGATCGGTATATTTGCGGATCACGTCTTCGACGCGGCCGACTTCTCCAGTCCAGTTGCGATCCTCCCAGGGGCGGCTCACTGTACGAACGTATTCGAGCCATGGGACTTCGTCTGCAATGCGCTTGAGCTCTTCGGTGTATCCGAACTCCCACGAGCGGCTGGCGCCTTCCAAAAGAAAAAGCCGGTGGCCCTCTGGAAATCTATTTTGCTGCGCATCCCTATAGAGGGTTCGTATAAAGCTGACAAATGGAGCTACGCCGGTAACTGTGCAGAGAAGCAAATGATTCTGATGGACCTCGCGATCGAGAGTGAATCGGCCTTTGGCGGCTTTGCGAATGGTAAGTTCGTCGCCGACTTGCAGTTTGTAGAGCGCCGGAGTCAACTCGCCGCGGGGGACGAGTTCAAAAAAGAATTCGAGTTCCGCTTCATAAGGCGAGGAAACAATCGAGTAGGGTCGCTCGATGTGTTTGTGCGCCGCCACGACTCCAAGCGTGGCGTATTGGCCGGGCAGAAAGGAGATTTCTGCTGGCGGGCGCACGCGAATGGACCACAAATCTTCGGCAACGCTTCTGCGTTGCACGATTCGCGCCGCATAGAATTTCTGGCTGGCCAGATCCTTCTGATTTGGATTCTCCAAGGGTTCTCCGTGAACGCGGCTCTTAGACGGCTCTTGCACACAGGACGCTACTCATAGGCGAGAGCGGCAATTGGATCGCTCTGCGCAGCGCGAATCGCCGGATATGCGGCGCCCGCAAGCGCTCCCGCAATCGCAACCAAAATGGAACGGAAAATCCAGTCCGCCGTGATTTGAATCTGAAGCGTCGGCGAGGTGTGATGTAGGAGCAACGTTGTTCCATAGGTGCCGGCCAAACCGACGACCACGCCCAGCGCCACCAACATCAGAGCTTCCGCGACGATTAGCCAGCAAATCTCCAGGCGTGACGCCCCAATGGCTTTCAAAATGCCGATTTCACGGCGCCGCTCCAGCACCAGAGTGTACATCGTCAGCAGAACCACCAGAAAACTGATCACCACTCCCAGTCCCACGAAAGAGCGCAGAAAAGGGCGCAGCTCTGGAAGACTGGAAGAGGTCATCAGAGACATAAATTCTGCCATGGACCGAATGCGGTAACTGGGGAGAAGCCGGATGAGTTCGGCTCGCACTCGCTCGGTATTGCCGGTGCTGCGAACGTAGATCATTGAAACGCGCCGCGCGGCGCCGGCAATTTCTTGGGCCGTCTCCATAGGCACAAAAAAGCGAGCGCCCTTCCCGTGCACGACGATTCCGCTCACTCGAAAGTTGCGGTTCATCAGGAAAACATTGGAACCGACGCGCAGCTTGCGTGCTTGTGCCGCCAGGTCGTCGGCGATGACGTCGTCTGGACCGGCAAAAGGGCCGCCCGAAACGAACGTGAAGCCTGCGCTCAATCCATTAAACCGCGCATAATCAATCCCATAAATGACGCCCAACGTCGTTGTATCGACCACAACCACCACAGGCGCGACTTCATCGATTCCGGGAAGCTTCTCGATCCGCGCCACTTGCGATTGCGGGATCACCGCGCTTGAGAAGGAAAAAAATATCGAAGAGTTCGGCGGCTGCACGATGATATCTGCGCCAACGCCTTCGGCTCGGGCCCGCCAGTCGCTCAAAATTCCCGACGTCAAACCAACAATCAGCAGAATCAAGAAGACTTGCAGACCGATCGCGGCGGCGCTGAAAGCGGAGCGCAAAGGATGCACTCCCAGATTCCGCCACAACAGATCGAAGTAAACGAATCTGGCGGGATGAATCTGCGCTGGGCTTTGCTCAGAGGCCAAGGTTCGTGGGTTCCAATGGGGAAATTACTCTAACATTCGGACGACGGCAGCGTCAAAAAAGCACAGCGAAAATGATTTAATGCCAAACAGCGACGGCGCAAGGGCGAGTGGAAAAGTTTTTCTTTTTTCGATCCGAACATAACGTCCCTCATTCGCAACTCTCGACGATTCACAACGCCGCCTCGGTCGGAACTTTTCAACAAAAATGTTGAAAAGTTTGTGGAAAAGCCCTCACGGACATGCGTAACCGTGCGTACAGCAAATACTTGAACCTCCTTGCACTGGACTAGGGCATTCACCCAACGGAGGGCCGTCCACTTGCTCATGCCGATCGTCCAAATCAAAAATCTGCGCGCCACATTTCACAGAGATACTCAACGCCGCGCACTGACTTAGTCGTGAGAGGCTCCGCGAAGCACTTCGACTGCGTGAGCCAGAAGATCGGCCACCGCATCGAGTGACTCCACCGCGCCTCGGGGACTGCCCGGCAGATTCACAATCAGCGCTCGGTTGCAAACTCCCGCTACGGCGCGGGAAAGCACCGCCCGAGGATTCTTTTCGCGTCCCTTCGCTCTCATCAGCTCGCCGAGCCCGGGGAGAATCCGTTGGCAGATTGCCGCGGTTGCTTCCGGAGTGGAATCGCGAGGCCCGATTCCTGTGCCGCCCGTCGTGAGAATTAAATCCACGGAAGACGAATCGGCGAACGCTGTAAGCCGCTTCTCAAGCCCATCTCGATCGTCCGAAACTGCTTCGCAGGAAATGACTTCCCAGCCGAGCGCCCGGCAGCGCTCCGCCACTTCCGGCCCAGAACGATCCTGGCGCTCGCCGCGCGAGACGGAATCGCTAACCGTGAGCACTGCGACGCGCATTGCCGCTCAGCTTTTCACGCCGTTTGTAGTGGCTTCGTCCATCAGACGCATGGCTTCCATGAGCAGTCCGGTGGTAGAACGCGTTGTGGTGGTTCGATCTGAAACAGCAGAGAAATCGATCTCAAATTCTCCGTCGGTCCAATTGACGGCTTCAAAAACCGCTGCGTCGCCCTCGAGCTTGCCGAGCCGCGCATCCTTGCACTGTCCACTGGAAAAATATAATTCGCAAGTCTGATTGCTGCGGCGCAGAGCCAGCCGGCAGGACTTCTGGCCCATTTCAAGCGACTGCATCAGTTCCGTGACACCCATCTCTTCCAGGCGCCCTTGAATGACGCCGGGGCGCGAAGCACGCTGCTGCAGCTTTTCCAGATGTAAGCGATCGACAAATTTTCTGGCCACGCGCACCAGGTCGGCCACAAAAAATGGCTTGGTGACAAAGTCTTCGGCAGCCACCAGCGGGCGGAGCTTTTCCTCAATGTCGCCCTGGCTCGCCACGAAAATGAAAGGCGTGTTGCGCGTGCCCTCGCGCTGGCGGAGCCTTTCATAAAGCTGCCGCCCGTCGAGGCCGGGCATCTTGAAGTCGGTGATGATCAGATCGGGAGGAGCGTCTACCGCTTTGAGAAGAGCGTCTGCGCCATCAGACGCGATGATCACCTTGCAGACGGGATCGAGCGCCTGAGCCATGAGCTCGCGGATCAGTGGATTATCGTCCACGATGAGGACATTGACACCGCTCTTGGAAGAAGGATTCATCGGCCGTTACGCTTTGACTCGCGTTTTCCGGCGATAGTCGCCGCTCTTACCTCCGGTCTTCTCGAGCAAATAAATATCCATGATTTCGATCGACTTATCGAGGGCCTTGCACATGTCGTAGACGGTGAGCGCTGCAGCCGTAACAGCAACAAGCGCTTCCATTTCCACGCCGGTCTGTGCAGCGGCCGAGACGCTTGAGGTGATTTCCACGCCATTCTGGCATAGGCGCGCAGTCACATCAACGTGCGTAATGGGGAGAGGATGACAAAGAGGTATCCACTCCGAAGTGCGCTTTGCAGCGGCAATTCCGGCGATCCGCGCGATTTCCAGAGGGTCTCCCTTGGGAGTTTTGCGTTGGCGAACCTGTTCGAGAGCGGCACGGCCAATGCGCACAAATCCGTGCGCGGTCGCTTTGCGCACAGTTGTCGCTTTGGCGCTGACATCGACCATCGCGACTTCGGCGCCTTTGCCGAAATGGGAAAGACGCTTCATAACAGGCCACGACGAGGCAGAACCATGGCCATTTCGCCTGCCTCCCAATTGAGTTTCTCGGGAGACACAATCACAAACGCATTTGACTCGGCCATAGTGACGACGTCGCCCGAACCCTGCCATGGCAGAACGGCAACTTCAGGCTCGCCTCGCACCGTTTGAACACGAGCCGGAAGAAAATGAGTCAATTCACTCTTTTCGCGCACCGTCCGAGCGAGCCGCGCGCGGAAGATGGGCAGCGGCCGCGGCTCCGCACCACTAAGAATGTCGATCGCCGGAACTACAAACAACTCGAACGTGACCATCGTCGACACAGGATTGCCTGGCAGTCCGAAGACAGGTTTGCCTCGGCAAACTCCGAAGACGGCGGGCCTGCCAGGCCGAATAGCCACTGAATCGTAAACGAACTGAGTGCCTAATTCGCCGAGCACCATCTCTACCAAATCGTACTTTCCCATCGAGACGCCGCCGGAAATGATAAGCAGGTCCGCTTCCAGGCCGCGTTCGATGCGGCGGCGCAATTCTATTTTTTCGTCAGGCGCATTTCCCAGTGATTCGGCTTCGGCTCCCGTGAGTACGGCAAGCGTGCCCAGAGCAATGCTATTACCGTTGCGAACCTGTAAAGGCCCCGGAGTGACGGAGACATCCACCACTTCGTCCCCAGTAGAGAGAATGGCGGCGCGGGGACGTTTGAAAACGCTCAAATGATGCCCGCCAACCTGGCCCGCCAGCGCCATCTCGGCGTATCCCAGGCGAGTGCCCGCTGCGAGCAGTTGCTGGCCGGAACGCGCTTCCTTGGCACGCGCGACGATGCTTTGGCCGCGCGTCGCGGGGCGGCTCAGCATGATCCGCTCACTTTCAATGGAGACGTGCTCGATCATTACGACGGCATCGGCGCCTGCCGGGACGGCCGCTCCGGTCATGATCTGCACACACTCGCCGGGACCAACTACGCCATCGAAACCGCTGCCGGCCTTGATTTCACCAATGCAGCGCAGCGTGGCGCCGGGCACAGCGTCATCCGCGCGCAAGGCAAACCCGTCACGAATCGAGCGATCGAACGGAGGATAGTCGCGATCCGCAGTGATGGGCGACGCCAACACGCGACCGCAGGCGCGCGAGAGCTCGACCGTTTCCGTAGCCAGCGGGCCGCGCAGGGCGCGGACCGTAGCGATCACGTTTTCGCGGGCTTGCTCGTACGAGAGCATTTTTCTGTGCTTAGAGCCAAGAGGCGAACTGCGTCCCGGGAGCGATGATCGTGGCGTCGCGCTCCGGTCCGGTGGAGATCATCCCGATTTCGACCTCGAGTTGATCGGAAACGAATTTCAGATAGTCGAGAGCAGCCTCGGGCAGGTTTTTGGCGTCGCGAACGCCTTCAGTAGAGGCTTGCCAGCCCGGGAGCGTGCGGTATTCCGGGCGAATGTGATCGAAATCTTCGACGGAAGCGGGCATTTCGTGAATAGGAGTTCCCTTATAGCAGTAGCCGACACACACCTGAATTTCGCGCTGCGTATCGAAAACGTCGAGCTTGGTGACAATGAGCGAAGTGATTCCATTGATCATAACGGCATAGCGCAGCATGGCGAGGTCCAGCCATCCGCAGCGGCGCGGGCGGCCCGTGACCGCACCATACTCTTTGCCGCGATCGCGGACTTCGCGCGCGTCGAGATCGGGCATCTCCGTGGGAAACGGACCGCTGCCCACACGAGTCGTGTAAGCCTTGGTTACGCCAGCGACTCCGGAAATACGGGTAGGCGCAACACCCAAACCGGTACACGCGCCGCCGGCAGTTGCATTCGACGAGGTGACGAAGGGATAGGTGCCGTAATCGATATCGAGCATGGTGCCCTGAGCGCCCTCAAAAAGCACCGGGCGGCCTTCGTCGAGCGCGCGGTTCACAAGCGAGGAGGCGTCGACCGCCAGAGGCCGCAGGCGCTCGGCATATTCGAGATACTTTTCGGCCAGACCCTCGACTTCGAGCGGCACTCCATAAGTCGCGCGGCAGATGGCGTCCTTCTCCGCAACGACGTGAGCCAGCTTTTCGCGGAAACGCGCCGGCTCCAGCAAATCGCAAACGCGTAACCCGCATCGTGCCATCTTGTCTTCGTAGGCGGGGCCGATACCGCGGGAAGTGGTGCCAATCTTGGCCGCGCCGCGCGCCGCTTCCGCAGCCTTTTCCATCTGGCGATGATAGGGAAAAATCAGATGCGCGCGGGTCGCAAGATGCAGCCTGCCCCGCACGTCGATACCAGCGCGGCTGAGGTTATCAAGCTCGGCTACCAAAGCAGCCGGATCTACCACGACGCCTGCACCGATGACGGCGTGCTTGCCGGGCCGAAGGATTCCGCACGGAATTAATTGCAGGACAAAACGGTTGCCATTGAAAATGACGGTATGTCCCGCATTGTGGCCGCCTGCACAGCGGGCAATGTAGTCAAAGGAAGCCGCCATGTAATCGACGACTTTGCCTTTTCCTTCATCACCCCACTGCGCGCCCACTACGACGATCGATTTCATTTCCGCTCGAATTCCCTTTCTCGCTCGCGCATCAAGCTCACTGTTTCCTGGTTAGTCCCAACCGCATTGAGTGCGACACTTCCTGAGAGATCCCTCGCTTCCGTTGGTCGCTCGGGACGGCAATCCTGATCGGATCGCCGCTTTGCCCTTGCCCTCATCGCCCCACTGCGCGCCCACTACGACGATCGATTTCATTCCCGCTCTAGTTCCCTTTCTTTAGCCGGTATTTGGGCCGCACTCTGCCTCGCGAGAACTGACCGCGCGTTGAGCTGCGGCAGTTCCGAAGAGATCCCTCGCTTCCGTTGGTCGCTCGGGACGGCGATCCTGATGGGATCGCCAGCTTCTCAAGGCTTGCGGCGGAGGAATATCGTACTCGCCGGGCGACGCGAAAGGCAAGGACGACCGTCCGAAAACGAGGTGTACCAAAACTTTTTTTGTAAGTGTTGATTCCAGTCAACTTTAAGTTCTTATTTTTTGCAAGTGCTGATTTCGCGCACGTTAGCTCCGCACTATTCGTAAGGGTAATAATATACTTGACTGACTTTAATGGTCTACAGCGACTGCAAAAACTCCGCCAATTGATCAAAGCATGCATTATTTAGTGGAACTAGATGACTGGTTTTAGCGCTCTCAAATACTGTAGCAAGAGCCACGTTGGGGTTAGTGGGCCATGCGGCCGCGAGCATCATGCGCAAACGGGTCTTGGGGCGTATACAACTATGGTCAGCAGCCATGCACTGCACGAAATGCTCCACGCAGGGATTCGTGGTTCCCATCGACTGTAAGGCACTAGGCATGCAAAGTGTCTCTAACTCTCCCACCACTCCAACCCACGGAATTGGAAGTATCATTACCTTCGGTAGTCCCGCGTCCGATTCGGCCCACTGGAGGGCTTCCGCTGGAACTCCATACTTTGGAAATCCGTCCTGATCGCTACTCTGAATTTGTTCCCGAATATGTGTTAGCGTGGCTGCACAATTAGCATCATTGTCACAAAGAACGATAATTCCTTGCGTCGGTTGCGCAGCTTTCCCAAATTCCCGTACGCAGACCGCGAAGAAGGTCTCCAAATCGACAATTTCCGCCGCCCGTGTTGCCCTCATCGTCCAAAATAATCGCGTAGTCCACATCAAAGTTATTAAGTCCCTTAGCGGCGAGAAGGGCCGCGATAAATTCTGCGTCTCCGCGCCCCTCACAAACGATTAGGTAGGGTTTACCGAGCGGCTTTCTTTCTATTGTTCCTACCTTATGTCGAACCCTTGTTCTAGCGCACACAGCGCATCCTTACCGGAGAAATTGACAGCAAGACTCTCCCCGTTTTGCCTCTTCAGATTAATGATGCCCAAGTCATCGGGGCTGTTACTGACTGCTTCTCTTAATGCCGCGATGCATTCAGCAGAATGAGTTGAAGCGATTATTTGTGCCCGGTTATCTTTCGCAAATCGCAGGTAGCTCTTCCACATAGTGACGAGCTTGGAATAGTGCACCCCAGAATCTATTTCATCTACCAAAACAACTCCCTTCGGACTGGCCAAAATGGACAGCAATAGACCGAAGTACTTGTGTATGCCCATAGAAACTAACTCCAACGGCAGTTTGCGTTCTGATATGCCGACCACATTGGCAAACAGCATGGGTTGGCCAAGGTGCTCAGCGACCGAAATGCCTTTTATTTGTGGGAACTCAGCTTGAAGGGCTTCCACGGCGACACTTTCCCTGTTTTCCTTTACCAAATCCGAAAATCGCTTGACTGTATTGGGACCGTGATGTCCACCGACGCCGAAGAAAACACCTAGGATAGTGTCTCTTATTCCGCCAAGTGTCATTCCATCCTTGTTAAGACTAATAGTGGCATGTTCTGGGTCTCTTCCATCGATTCGATACTCAAAATCCAATGGTATAGGTTGGTTTGACTGGCTTAACTCCTCGCCTTGCTCCCCTAATGGTAGAATGTAGTTCTCGTCAGCCTTGAACGCGATAGTCAGCGCCCTAGTACTTCGGTTTGAATCAATTTCGGTGATGACTATTGGCGATTCTCGGTCGAAGTGAAAAAATAAATCAGCCCATGCCTCCTCAAACGAAAGGCGATCCGACGCAATAATTCCCCCGAGTCCACGCCAATTTCGGATGCGCAGTGCCAATTGTGGTCCTGAACCAATTGCGAGATATAGGGCTTCGAGAAATGTGGTCTTGCCTGTCCCATTTGGCCCCACCAACAAATTGATGATTCCGAGATGGTGTAGCTCAACCTTCTTGAAACAGCGAAAGTTTTCTATGGTCAGAGATTTGATCATCTTGTAATCCTTGACTGCATCGAACGGCTGCGCTGCTACGATGGCCTCCGCCATGTGGTGACCTTTCCGCCGTAGCCGTGATACACTACGACTATCGATGGAAAAAGCCATCACGTCGCGCCACCCGAAACCTTCCGCCAAGAATGCTGCGGGTGAGTTCGACAGATTCACGAATTTTATGAAGCGTCTAATGGCCGTACCTCATTCGGAGATTAAGGCCAAACTGGACGCTGAAAAACGGGCTAAGAAACGGAATCGAAAGTCTAAAGGAACTTCCGCTTCCCACGCGTCAATCTCAAAGAGTTAGTTCGTCGTTTCCCCCACCTTGCCGGTCACTTCCGCAAAAGTAAGGCGCTTTCCCACAATCTGAGACATTGCTAGTTTGAATCTATCGCCATCATTCATCGGATTATCTTCGGTAGCGCGGTTATTGTACCGGAAAGCCTGTTCGTCTAGATAGCGGAACAAGTGGAACGGTTCGACGCTAACGTAGGTTCCCTTCAATCCACGCTTGAGCAAGCTCCAGAAGTTTTCGAGTCCGTTGGTGTGGATCTTCCCATCCACATATTTCTCGGCATGGTCAATGACTTGGTGCATCGTAATCCTGAATGCCACAATCCCTGATAAGAGAGAAGCGCATCGGTATAGACTGTCGCTCCCCGGCTTCACGTTGGCGCAGAATTTCGCCTTGCAGGATTCTTTTTGCGGCGACCGGGAACGACAGTGGCGCGGACTTCGCCGCCGCGCTCCAGGATGCCGATGACGGCAGTTTTGCCTCCGACGCCAGTGCTGGGAATCAGACGCGTGCGGCGCGATGGACTCATGTATCGCGCTGCGCCGCCGATGAAGGTTTCGTCTACTTCTACTTCGCTGCCCTTGCCGCCTAGTTTGCACGAATGACTTGCTCTGCATCGCAAGCCGAATGCGGTGCAGCATGAACCATGCGGATTTTTGAGTGACGCCAAGAGCGCGGTGAATCTCGTAGGTACTGATTCCATTCTTGCAGTTCACCAGCAGCCACACAGCGGGAAGCCACTTCTCCAGCGGCGATTGGCGAATCCTCAAAGATAGTCCCGACCTTGAGCGAGAATTTCTGGCGCGGATGCGCACCGTAGCAGCGATAGAGCCGCGCCTTCTCCAGATAGGTGACCTTCTCCGAGCCGCACTGCGGGCAACGCACCTTGCCATCCGGCCAGCGAACGGCGATCATGAATTGGCGGCAGTTCTCGTAATCGCCGAAGAATTGGATGGCTTGTTGGAGTGTTTTTGGGCTTTTCATGCCCTAAATATAGCTGTTTGGGCGTAGTCAGTCAAGTATATTATTACCTTCGTAAGTGCAGATTCCGTGGAGGTTAGGGTTTGAAGGTTCGCAACCGCCAGATTGCGGCTTTGCAAGTGTGAAACGGAACACAGTGTCCGCTCTGTTCGAATAAGTCCGGGAGGGAAATTGAATGGGTCGAGAAAGATTATTTTTTTAGCGAGAAGCGACAAAGCCGTCAGGATGCCACCCGCACATTCAATCTAGATATATTTTACAGCACGAGTAAAGGAGAACGTCTCAGAGAGATCAATGAGGAGCTCGCAGGGATGAATATTAAAAGCCGCACCCTTAAAAACGACCTTCGCTAGCTCCCTTCGAGACTCCCTTCGAAACTCAGGGCCCTTCGACTCGCAAGCAGGGCGAGCCCTTCGACTTTCTCAGGGCAAGCAGGAAAGCCCTTCGAGGCTCAGGGTAAAAAAGTGCGGCACCCGCAATAGTCAACGTAACGGCACGGAGGAACGACGCCGGCAGTTAATTCAGATGACGGTCGACAATCTTGGAGATTTGTTCTTTGGGGACGGCGCCCACGATCTGGTCGGCGACCTGGCCGCCCTTGAAGATCAAGAGCGTGGGGATACCTCGGATATTGTAGCGGCCGGCGGAATTGACGTTTTCATCGACGTTCAGCTTGACCACTTTGAGCTTACCCGCATAGGTAGCGGCGATCTCAGCCACGGTCGGCGCCAGCATATGGCACGGGCGGCACCAATCAGCCCAGAAATCGACCATCACGGGCTGCGCATTGCTCGCGTCGATAACCTCGGCCTGAAAGCTAACGTCGGTAACACTCGAAATAGTATCTGCCATGTCTCCCTTTCAATTGGGCTTTCGCTTGGTGCTTTCGCTTGCGCGCTAAGCGCTGCCAATTGGCTGATATTTAGATGATACCGCAGCCGTTCGGATTCTTCCCTTTCGAGCCACATCATACAGCCGGCCATACTCCAGCGCCGAGGCATTCCATGAGAAATCCTTGGCCATGCCGTTGGCCTGCAAGCGCCGCCAGAGTGCTTTGTCAGCGTAGGCGGTGAGCGCCTCGCGTAAGGCCGCCAGCAGGGCCGGGCCAGTATACTCGGAAAACTTAAAGCCTGTACCGCGCCCGTTGGGGCGATCGAAAGGCTCGATTGTATCGTCGAGGCCGCCCGTGGCCCTCACCACGGGCACCGTACCATAGCGCAAGCTGTAGATCTGATTCAAGCCGCAGGGCTCGTAACGGGAGGGCATCAGAAACATGTCGGCGCCGGCTTCGATTTTGTGCGCCAGAGTATTGTCGTATGCAACCTTCACGGCGAGCTTTTCGGGAAGCCGCTCGGAAAGTTCGCGGAACATGCGTTCGTATTTTGCTTCGCCCGATCCGAGAGCCACGATGGCGAGGTTTTCCTCCATGATTTCATCCGCGACCTCGGCCACGAGATCGAAGCCCTTTTGATCCGCAAAACGCGAAACGATGCCGATCACCGGACGCTCGAGGTTTCCTTCGGGCAATTGGAATTGGGCGAGCAGATCGCGTTTGCAAACCTGCTTTCCGCTCAAGTCCTTGGCCGAGTAGCGCGCCGCGATCAGGCTATCCACCTCGGGATTCCAAACCGAATAGTCGACGCCATTCAATATGCCGACCAGACGGTCGGCGCGCGTGCGCACCACGCCGTCCAAGCCGTGCCCGTATTCGGTGGTCTGAATCTCCTGCGCATATTTACGGCTGACCGTAGTCAAGTAATCGCTGAAAACCAGACCGCCCTTCAGATAGTTCACATGGCCAAAGAATTCCAAAGCGTCCATGCGAAATAGCGAATCGGGCAAGCCGATGCGCGCGAGGACGTCGCGGGGGAATAAACCGTGATAGCCCATATTGTGAATGGTAAAAACGACGGGTACGGCCGAAAGCTGCTGATCCGCCGCGTAAGCTGTTCGCAGCAACACAGGAACAAGGGCACTTTGCCAATCGTGACAGTGGATCACATCGGGTAGCCAGAGCTGCTTGGCAAGTTCGATTGACGCGCGCGCGAACTCCGCAAACCGCTCGGCACTGTCCGGATAATCCCGGCCGCCAACGCCATAGAGCTGATCGCGATCGAAATAATGAGGGTCGTCCACGAAAAAATACTGCACGCCGGAAAGTCTTCCTCCGTCGGCAATGGCAGGAAAACGCAACGAAGTGCCCATGGGCACAGTAAGGCTCTTGATAACGACATTCTTGATCTGGGTAGTACGGTAACGGGGCAGAACCACAGCCACGTCATGTCCCTGCGACACCAAAGCCTTGGGAAGCGCCTCCACGACGTCGGCCAAGCCGCCGGTTTTTGAGAACGGCAAACCTTCGGAAGCGACAAATAGGATTCGCATCGGTACCTTAAGCCAAACTTTGACGGTACTGAATTGAGCGCCGTGACGTCAAGACGATGCCTCGATGCGAGTAGCCTCAAAGGCAGGGCTTATTTTTTAGGTTGAGTTTCGCTATCGAAGAGCAGCCGAGAATCGACAATGCCGATCTCCACGCGCCGGTTGGCTGCCCGGGCTTGCGCGGTATCGCCCTTGACGCGCGGGTCGGACATGCCAAAGCCTTTTGTGGTGATAAGGCCCGGATTGATGCCGGCCTGGACGAGGGAGTCGCGGACCGCCTGGGCACGCCGGCCGGAGAGTTTCAGGTTGTAATCCTGTGTGCCGATGTCGTCGGTATAGCCGTAGACGTAAATCGAATAACCCTGGAGCGTCATCAGGACGCCGGCAATGCGGTTCAAGATGTCGCGGTACTGGGGATCGATATCGGCCTTGTTAAAGTCGAACCGGATCGATTTCTCGCCGAGCGTCATTACCAGCCCCAATGCGGTGCGGTGTGTCTCGGCAATTTGTCCCAGGACCTGTTGCAGTTGCTGGAGCTCTTCTTCGCGTTGCTTGCGATATTCCTCGGCTTTCTGTTCGGCTTGACTGGCCTGTTGCTCCGCGGTAGCCGCGGCCTGAAGGGCGGACTGCGCCTGAGCTGTCGAGTCTGCCTCCAACTGCTTCGCTTCGTCGCGCTGCTGGGCGGCGGCCTGGGCGTTCGCCGCGGCTTGCGAAGCCTGTTGGGCGGAGGTCTGTGACTGCTGCTCCACGGTCCCAATGCGAGTGTTGAGTTGCGCCGTCTGCTGGCTGATTTGGGCCATTTGGCGGTTCAGTCGACTAAGCATCAATACAAGCCCACCACCAAGAACGAGGATCAGGACGACGGCGATCGCTCCGAGGACCACCCCAGCCTTGCCGGGAGCATTGGGAGGCGCAGGCCGATCTTCTGGTGTTGTGGGGTTCGGCGACTCAGTAAAAAAGTCGTTCATCTTCCAGTTTTCAAATCGGAAGTTCCGATTTGAATCTCCTCTAGGGATCGTAGCGCTAGCCGCGTCTCGTGACACGACTAAAATTTCGATAGGGTTCGGACGATCAACGTCATCGCCGGTGGCGCGCGGGCGTGGGGGAATTGCTACACTGGCGCGCCGTGGCACCCCAACGTCTTGGTCAGCACTTTCTCGCCAGCGCGGCGTGGCGCGAGCGGATCGCCCGGCTCGTGCTGGGCGCCAATTCGGCTGCGGCGCGGAGTAAGGTTGCCGAGCCAGAGGCCGCTTCGCGGCCGAGAGGATCTGTGGGTGGAAATTGGGGCGGGCCATGGGGAGATGACCTCGCTGCTGGCCGCGCAGGTCGGGCGGCTGATCGCCATTGAGCTCGACCCGAGGCTGCTGCCGCGTTTGCAGGAGCAAACAGCTCACCTTTCGAACGTCACCGTCACGGCGGGCGACGTGCTGGCGCTGGATCTGGGGGAACTTACAGAAGGCAAGCGCTTCCGCGCCTATGGCAATCTGCCCTATTACATTACCTCGCCGATCGTGCATCGGTTGCTGGCACTAGCCGATCGGCTCGAGGCGGCATTCCTTGTCGTGCAACTCGAGGTCGCGGAGCGCATGACGGCGCGATCCAGGCACTCGTGATTTTGGTTATTTTTCGGCTTTCACACAGTTCTACTCGCGTCCGGAGATATTGCTGCGCATTCCGCCGGGCGCCTTTCAGCCGCCGCCTAAAGTTTCGTCAGCATTGGTGGCTTTGCGCCTGCCGGGAGAACGAGCAAAGCTCGGGGTCAGCGATGAAGCCGGATTTCTGAAGTTTCTGAAGGTTTGCTTCGCACAGAAGCGAAAAACGTTGCGCAACAACCTGCGTTCACTTATGCCGCAAGAGGCAGCTGCGGCGCTTTTGCGCGAATGCGGAATCGCAGCGAACGCCCGGGCGGAGGAGATCGGCGTGGCGGAATTTGCGCGACTGTTTGCGGCGATGAAGGGGTTTTAGGGAATGGGCGCCGAGGCCTCTCGCAACGGCGCGAGGGCACCCTGGGCTACATTACGGCTTCGCTTTGGGCGTTTCGCGGAGGAGCTCGACCAGCCGGTCCGGATAATTCGTGATGATGCCGTCGACGCCGGCGGAGATCAGTTTCTGCATCTCGTCGACCGTATTGGCCGTCCAGGCGACCACCCTAAGATCGTGGGCGTGGGCTTCGGTGACTAATTCTCGGCGTGACCCGGTCGGTTCGCGGCAGCAGCTGACGGGCTCCGGAATCGACGGCGGTAGCGACGGCTGCCGGCAAGCGATCACTGAAGAGAAAGCCGGTCACCACCAAAGGATCGAGCTGCCGTACACGCTTGAGAACGCTCGGCGAAAAAGAAAGAACCACGCTGCGCGGGACTTCGCCGCAGGCATGCAAGGCGCCGACGATGGCGTGTTCCGCACCACTCGGCCCGGTCGGCTTAACTTCCAGAAAGAGACCGATCTCGTGCTCGCGGCCGAATGCCAGGATCTCTTCGATCGTGGGGATGCGTTCGCCGGCAAAACCGAGTGCCCGTCGACTGGCCGGAAGCCCCGAACCAACTACCAGCATCGAGCTTGCGCAATTCTTCGAGCGTCTTGGAGGAAACCGGGCCGCTGCCGTTTGTCGTGCGCTCCAGCGTGTCATCGTGCAAAGCGACAAGGCGCGCATCCCGTGAGAGTTGCAGGTCAGTTTCGATAAAGCCGGCGCCCAATTCGACTGCTTTGCGAAAGGCGGCAAGAGTATTTTCCGGCGCAAGTCCCGAAGCGCCCCGATGCGCGATCACCCACACGTATGAAGCCTGGCTCCTTACGTCCTATAAGATTTAGCGGTTGATGCGGTTCCTGCCGGGCGCTCATCCTACCAGAACTCTAACGTTTTCGCGTGCCGCTCACGCCCGTCGATGCATCGCCGTCTAAGTAAATGACATCCAACCGATAGGTAACGATAAACGATGGGAGGATGAAATGACTACGACAATTCGGTCCCTCTCGATCCAATCGATTTTGGTAGTTACTGTCTTGAGCGTTATCGCCTCTATGGGTACTTTCGCTGCGGGTAGAAGCGCGCAGGGAGCGGCGCCCCCAGAGCGTGGTAGCCAAAACTATGAACGATGGCTGACGCGCGAAGTAGGCCACCAACTGGTTCAAGTGCCATGGCTCAGCGTCTTCGACAACCTGCAATACAGCGTCAAGGGCTCTGAAGTGACGCTATCGGGCCAGGTGTGGCAGCCGGTGACCAAAGATGACGCGGAAACTGCGGTCAAAGGAATCGAAGGCGTGACCAAAGTAAACAACAATATTGAAGTGTTGCCGCTCAGCCCATTCGATGATGAAATCCGTCGCGCTGAGTACCGGGCCATCTACGGTGCGCCTGAACTGCAACGTTACGCCATGGGAGTTCTGCCGTCGATTCACATCATTGTGAAAGGCGGACACGTGACGCTGGTTGGCACAGTCGATAACGAAATGGACAAAAATGTCGCGGAGATACGCGCAAAGTCGGTACCGAACGTTTTCTCGGTGGACGATCAACTGCAAGTACGCCCGACACGAGCATCCGTCCAAAGCAAAAACTAAGTTCATGAATCGGGAGGGATCGCCGAGGTTCCTCCCGAATTCATTCCTGCCTGTAATCCCCTCTGAAGCCAGACCAAACCTGCGATTTCCTTGCGCGATTTGCCTTGAAGCCGGGGGCGTGCCGTTTGGGGCATCGAGCGCCGCAGCACGGTTGTTTACGCGGAAGCCCTTTGGAATACTGGGTTTATGCGGGGGGCAAATCATAAGCGCTTGTTCCTGACGGGTTTCGCGGTTGTTATCGCGTTCCTGGCGGGTGCGGGCGCAGCTCGCGCCGACGAATTTCACCTGAAAGATGGTTCGAAAATCATCGGCACCATCGTTGGTTTCGAAGACGGCGCGTTCAAAGTGCAAACAACCTACGGCTTTGCGTACGTGCGGAAGGAGAGCATTGCCGAAATCGTTCCGGCAGAGAAGAAAACCGGGCCGGATTCCGTGCAGCCAGCACCCGCTTTGAAGCCTTCGGCGCTTACGACTGGCACTTCGAGCGGCGGACCGGCGGTATCGCCGATGCCGCGACCGATCCCAAAGTATGTGACCGCTCCAAGCAAGCCCGCCTCGGCGAGCACAAACGCTGCGCCGCCCGCGATTGCGGCAAGCGCCGCTTCCCCGCTCCTGCTCAACCTTTCAGGGCTGTTGCCTTCGGGCGAAGCCGCCGATCCGCGGCCTCAACCCATGCAAGAGGCAGTGCGGGGCAATGTCTACGTGAATCAAACCTACGGCTTCCAGATGTACAAGCCGCCAACCTGGCAGGTGATTAAGAATCCCCAGGATCAACTACCCAACGCTATAGGCGCGCTGGGCACCGAGGACCAAAACACGTTGCTGGTCGTCGGGCGCGATCCTTTGAGCGATTCCCTGGAGACGATGGCGGCAAAGAGGGAGCGCACGCTGCGCGATGTGTATGAGAACTACCGCCAGATTGGCAAAAAGCAAATCACCGTCGCCGGTCTGCCCGCCGTCCAGCAGCGATTCTACGGCAGCCTCGATGGGCACGACTGGTCAGTCACGTTTACGATGCTGGCGCGAGGAAAAGACGTGTTCACGATTTTGGGGATGACGTCAGCAGATTCCGACTTGATTCAGATTCAGGAAAACGTGATCGCGAAGACGATCGCGAGCCTGCAGTTTCTTTCGCCGCAGTAAATCGACAACACGAGCAGTATCCTTTTACTGTTTCAGAAAAGCAGATTCTTCGCTACGCCTTCGGCGCCAAAATTTGCGAGCAGCGGGCGAGGCTCCGCTTGGAATGACACGTTTAGAACAATGGCGCGAAATTTGGGAAACGCCTAGGTCACTTCGACGGTGACTTCGTGATAGCCGGTGGCGCCGTCGGGCCATTCGCCGGAGGATGAGGAAGTCTGGAGTTTGCCATTGCCGTCGGTGGCACGAACCGCGATCGTGTGTGTTCCTTTCGGCGGGTTGATCCACACATATTTCCAAAAGGCCCACACCTGCGAAGGCAAGGGATTGCTGAAGATCGGGGCGTCGTTCCAGGAGTCGCCGTCGTCGGTGGAAATTTCGACTTTTTTCACGCCTGCCTGGTTCGCCACGGCCCAGCCGCTAATGACGAAATTGGTTCCTGAGACGCGCGCCCGGTCGCGGGGATCGTCGATGGCGGCTTGCAATTGACGCTCCGAGGAATTCGACCAGCCCTGCCATTCCCAGAATCCCAGAAATTCGTGATCGACAAATTCGATGCGCGTCAGCCATTTGGGCATTTTCATACCGTATTTCCCCGGCAGAATCACGCGCAGAGGAAAACCGTGGCGGCGCGACAGAGGTTCGCCATTCATCTCCCAGGCGAGGAAATTCTCCGGCGTGCAAGATGCGCTCCAGAGTGTGGCCGGTGCTATAGCCTTCGGCGGAGTAAAGAGCCGCATATTTCGCTTGCGGCTTGATGCCGGCGCGCTCGAGCAAAGAACACAAGCGTGTGCCGCGCCATACGGCATTGCCGATCAAGCCTCCGCCGACGGAATTCGAAATGCATTCAAGCGTGAGCGGCGTCTCGTAAGGCGGCTCGCGGCGAATTTCGTCGTAGCCGAAGCGCAAGGGATGATCAACCAGGCCGTCGATGGTGAGCGACCATTTCTCGGGATCGACCGCGGGTTCGCCGTGGGAGGACATCAGATAGAAATCGTCGCTGGGAGTAATGGCGCGGAGCGCGGCTTCGGGCCCGTCGTTCAGATAGGCGCGCACATTGGCATAGCCGGTGTGCATGCCTCTCATCATGTAACGGTAGACGGTGAGGGGCAGCAGCACGCCAACTCCCGCGCCCGCCGCCATGGAGAAAAATCTGCGCCGGTCCATCGTTCGAAGGACCTCCTGCCGATACTGATATTGTCTCGCTCGGCGAGAGGATTGGAAAGCGGAAGACCAGCCGCGCCGTTTTTAACGGCGGGACCGACCGCGGCTAACTATCTATAACCGCTTTCTTGAGAATGGCGATCTGGCCGCCGTGATAAAGGCTGTGCTGCACAATGCCGTGAAAGAGACGATAAAAGTCGTAAGAGCGTCCGGGAACTGTGTCCGCCAGTTTCGCTTCGTCAAATCTCTCGATAGCGTGCGCCAGCTTTTCGGCAACTTCGGAACAACTTATCCTGCGCGTCAAACCATGCGACGGCCGAGTCGCTGGCAGGGCGGGCCAATCTCTCCTCGGTGCCATAGAGCTTTGGCATGGGAGCTCCTTGAGTTGCTTCGAAACCAGCCCGCAGGTAGATGTCGATGTGCAGAACCAGTTCCCAAATGCTGTGTGCCGAACGCAACGGACGGGCGCGCGCCTGCTCAGGCGTGATTTCGGCCAGCAGATCAAGCAAAGAAGGTCCGTGCCAAGCTTCGCCTCTGAAGGCGCGGCGCAATTGGTCAGCGATACGAGCAGTTTCGGAGTTCATAAATGAGCGACCAATCCTAGATATCCTTTCAACGAGATGAGGTTTAAGAATCGCACAGAAACAGTTTGACAGCGGGCTGATGGCAATGTATTTAACCTATAGGTTAACTAAGATGACAGAAGCATTCGCAACAGCCGATCAGTTGAGCACCACTTTTGCAGCCCTTGCCGACCCCACACGGCGCGCGATTCTCGCGCGGCTCGCTTCCGGCGAAGTTTCGGTGACGGAGCTTGCCGAGCCCTTTGAGATGAGCCTGCCCGCCGTCTCCAAGCACCTGAAGGTGCTGGAGAGAGCGGGGCTGATCGCGCGGGGACGCGACGCGCAGTGGCGTCCCTGCCGGCTTTCGGCGGGCCCGCTGCGGGACGTTGCCGATTGGGTCGAGCACTACCGAAGATTTTGGACAGAGAGCTTCGATCGTTTGGACGACTACTTGCGCGACGTACAGAAATCGCAAAAGAAGGAGAAAAGAAATGGCGGCAAGCGACGCAAAGATGGGTAAGGGCTCAACGGAAGAAACACATCTGGTCATCACGCGCGTGTTTGACGCGCAGCGTGAACTTGTTTTCGACGCCTGGACGAAGGCCGAGCACCTGCAGCATTGGCAGGGAGCGCCACGTGGTTTCACCGTAACAACGGAGAAATCGGACATCCGCCCCGGCGGAGGCTTCCGGATTTGTATGCGCTCACCCGGCGGTGTAGAGCACCGCCTGGAAGGCTCTTATTGCGAGATCGTCAAGCCGGAGCGGTTGGTTTTCACGCACGCATGGCTTGATGCCTCAGGAAAGCCGAGCCAGGAGACGTTGGTGACTGTGACGTTTATCGAACGTGGAGGAAAAACCGAAATGACGCTGCGTCAAAGTGGCTTCAAATCTGCCGAATCGCGCGACGGCCACAGACTGGGCTGGACGAGTGCGTTCGACGTGCTCGGCGAATATCTGTCGAGGATAACAGGCGCGCAGAACGGCCCGACTGCTCGCGAGACAGGCGCTGCCGGAGCGGGGTGGTCCAAGAAACGCGAGCTAACAATCGAGCGAGTGTTCGACGCTCCGCGCGAGCTTGTCTTTCAGGCGTGGACCAAACCGGAACAGATCGCGCACTGGTGGGGGCCACGTGGATTCACGCTGCCAATATGCGAGATGGAATTTCGGCCCGGAGGAAAGTTTCGCTTTGTGATGCGCGGACCAGACGGAAAAGATTATCCGTTTGAGGGCGCATATCTCGAGATCGTTGAGCCTGAGCGCATCGTGTTTCAGGGAGTAATCCACGATGAGCCGGGACATCAAGTGTGGACAACGGTGACGTTTATCGACGATGCCGGCAAAACGAAAGTTACCGTGCAACAGACGTATTCGTTTGAATCCGACGCGACGCGCGGTGCTCCGGAAGGCTGGAGACAGACGCTGGACCGGCTTGGGGAGTATCTGGCGCGAGCGTGACGGTTTGCGGCGCCGTTGATAATTTCGGACGACAAAAAAGGCTCAGCACACTCAGAGCCAAGCCTCAGGGTCTCCGGCAAAGGGTGCCGGAGAACCCTGAGCTACAAGGGAGGAACGGATCGTGCAATCACGCACGCAGGCGGGTCCTGTTTCAAAGGGAAGACTCTGGACAGGACGGATTATCAGTGCTGTGGTTGTGCTGTTCCTTCTATTCGACAGCATCACGAAGGTGATCAAGGTGCGTCCCGTGACTCGAAGCTTCAGCGCAGCTCGGATATCCGGTGAGCACAATTGTCACCATTGGGGTGATCCTGCTCGTGTGCACGGTGTTCTATGTGATTCCGCAGACGGCGGTTCTGGGAACGATCCTGCTCACCGGATATCTTGGCGGTGCGGTTGCGGCGAACCTGCGCATCGGCAGCGCGATGTTCAATACGCTCTTCCCCCATCGTTTTCGCGGCGCTGACGTGGACGGGAATCTTCCTGCGTGAAAGCCGGCTGGGCGCACTGATTCCCTTCCGAACTTGAGCGACCGGAAGGCCCGAGGCGATCAGTTAAAGCACGCGGCAGGCTTCGTCAAAGCTGAGGCGCGGGTTGCGTGGGAAGAGCTTGCTTGGATCGCCGTAGCCGATGTTGCAGAGAAAATTGGCTTTCCATTTGCCGTCGGGAAAGAATTCCGCGTTAACTTTCTCCTGGTCGAATCCGGACATGGGTCCGCAATCGAGGCCCAAACCGCGCGCCGCTATCATCAGGTAGGCACCCTGAAGCGTGCTATTGCGAAAAGCCGTCTCGTGAATCAACGCGGCATTGCCAGCGAAAATAGAATGCATGTCGCGGGCGGGAAAAAGCTGGGGGAGCTTCTCATGAAACTCCGTATCCCAGGCGACAATCACGGTAACCGGGGCCGTCATGGTTTTTTCGACGTTGGTGGGAGAAAGCGCCGGACGGAGCCGTTCCTTGGCTTGGGGCGTAGTGAGGAAAACGAACCGCGCAGGCGAGGAATTCGCGCTGGTGGGCCCGAAACGGGCCACGTTGTAGAGTTCTTTCAGCAGCTCGAGGGGCACCGGTTCGGGGCGCCAGACCCAATGGCTCCGCGCCTTGAGGAATAATTGATCCAGGCACTCGCCGGAGACTTTCTTGTGCTCGTGTACTGCCTGCTGCTCCAGCATATCGCTCTCCTCCAGTAGTTCCGTTCGTATAGGGTACAGATGCCACCGAACGGAAAGAGTAACAAACTCTGCCCAAATGTAGCGATGCTAGAATGGGTCGGCGCAGCTGGGGTGCGGGGGTTGCGGTTCAGTTTCGATAAAACAGGAGATTCAAATTACCAAACGTAGACGAGAAACCTCGAAACGTGCTCCATCCAAAACTGCCACTCGTGCCGCGCGGCCCGACTTTCTTGCGCGGCTGAAGAAACTCTACGGCGGAAAACTAATGAAGACGAGCGGCGCGGAATTGGTATCGCGTGATCGCAGCCGTTATTAGCTGGTTTCTTCGCAGAGAGATTCTTCGCTACGCTCAGAATGACACCGTAGACCCCAGCCGACTCGACGAGAATCAACGATTAAATTGCCAATTCGCCAGCGGCTCAACGCGCGTAAGTCGCGCGCTCCAACTGATGGTCGGGGCTAGAATTTGGTGACTTCGGTGAAGTGGAAATCGCGGACCTTCATGGCGGGGACGACCATGTCGAAGGACTCTTCCCCAGCCGCTCGCACCGCGGGGCTCATCTGCCCCACATTCGATAGCATTTCCAAAATGTTCTGATTGAAGCGGAAATTTCGGATGCCGCTGGAGATTTTCCCGTTCTCGACGAGGAAAGTGCCGTCGCGAGTCATGCCGGTGAGAATTTTTTCGTAGGGATCGACTTCGCGAATGTACCAAAGACGGGTCAACAGAATTCCGCGATCGGTCGTCGCAACCATGGTCTCCAAAGAAGTATTGCCACCGGCGAAGACGAGATTGAAGGGCGCTTCGCCATCCTGATTCGGGAGAGGCAGGCCGTGACCAGTGGGCCTGGTTTTCATCTTTTTGGCCGTGGAGCGCGCATAGACGAGATGGCGCGGCACGCCGCGCTCAACAAGCAACACAGTCTGCCGGGGCATCCCTTCGCCATCGAACGGCGGGCCGGACTGGAACTTGTGCGTGACATCGTCGTGGATGGAGACGTTTTCGCCCATTACCTGCTTGCCAATGCGATTGGTAAAGCAGGAACGCTGATCGAGCACGGCAGTTCCGGCGAAATCGTAGAAGAGAAAACCTACAAGATCGAGGACGGCGGCAGGTTCGAGAATCACGGTCCAGCGGCCGGGCTCGACTTCTTTGGGGTGGCGAGAAGCGGCAGCCTTTTCACTGGCGCGCTGGGCGAGCTGTTCGGTGTCGATCTGGCCGCGATCCGGCGCGCTGGCCTTGGCCCAGCCGGAGGAATCCTGCTCCATAATCGTGATGGAGAATTCTGCACGGCTCTGGCGATAGCTGGCGAAAAGCCCTTTGGAATTGGCGATTGCCATGACCGCCGCGCCGGTGGCAAAAATGCCGGCGGCGGTCTGCTTATTTTGTTCCGCGAGCTCGGTAACGCGGGCAACCGCGGAGGCACGATCTTTGGGAGTAGCGCCCGCAGTCTCAGGGAAATAGCGATTCACCTTCGGGTAAGTTTGGGGACCGGGCATCGGCAGCAGATCGGGATTTTTTGGCTGGCTGCGCGCCAGCGTGGTTGAGGCAGCCACAGCCCGGCGCAGCGATTCGTCATCGGTTTTGTTCGTACTTGCGCGGGCGGTGCGGCCGTCGAAGACGGTGCGGACGGAAACGCTCAGACTCTGCTCGGCAACATTCTGGTGAATGGTGTTGTTGGCGAAGCGTGTGAGCGCGTCGGCAACGAAATCGATGTGCACTTCGGTCTCGTCGGCATCCGAAAGCCGGAGAACGCGCTCGGCAAGGTGATGCAACTCCGCCTCTGATGGAAGATGAGCTTCTGCGACGGCGGCACCGGAGGCGCGCCGTCGCACGGGCTGCGAGGCACGGGCTCTTTTTGTTCGTGTGTTCACGGCTGGTTCACAGAGATTCCTCGTCCGCCCAAGGCGGACTCAGAATGACAAAACTTGCCCAAGCTAGTTTTCATTTGGCGAAAGCCATGCCGACGCGAATCTTCCGGAAGCGCGCAGGGGAGGCGCCGTGGCCTGTGCCCATGGTCTGCTGCGGCTGGCCCTTGCCGCAGTTGGGCGTGCCCCATAAGGTCCAATAATCGCGCGAGCAGATGGCATCGCAGCTATTCCAGAATTCCGTGGTGATGCCGCTGTAGCTGGGATTTTTGAGCATGCGCGTTTTTTTGCCGTGCTTGATCTCCCAGCCGATCTCCGTGGAGAACTGGAAATGGTAGCGCCGGTCGTCGATGGACCAGGAGCGATTGGTTTCCATGAGAATGGCGTCGTCGGTATCGGCGAGCAGGTCTTCGTAACGCCACGTGCCGGGCAGCAGGCTGATATTGGTCATGCGGATGATCGGCAGGCGATTCCAATTTTCGGCGCGCATCGTGCCGCCGGATTCTTTCAAGCCGATAGTTCCTGCGGTCTCGCGATTCGAAAGATAGCCTGTGAAAAGGCCGCTCTTAATTATGTCTGTGCGCTTGCCGGGAACGCCTTCGTCGTCATAGCCGAAGGTGCCCAGACCCGGGCCGTGCTCCAGGCGAGCATCGGCGACCACATTGACGATTTCGGACGCGTAGCGCAGCTTGTTTAATTTCTCGAGCGTGAGGAAGCTCATGCCGGCGAAGTTTGCTTCCATGCCGAGGACGCGGTCGAGTTCGATGGGATGGCCGATGGATTCGTGAATTTGCAGGCCAAGCTGCGAGCTTTCGAGAATGATGGTGCGCTCGCCTTGCGGGCATTGCGCAGCTTTATGCAGGGCGAGAGCTTCTTCGGCGACACGTTGCGCGTTGCCGGGCAAGTCGAGCGCTTCGACGAGTTCGTAGCCGGCAAGCTGATGCTGGCCGCCGAAGCTATTCGGGTAAGAACGCTTCTGAATTTCGTCGTTCACGAAACTGGTGGCGACAATGCCGGCGCCGGACTGCAGTTTGAGCTGATGAATCTGGGAGCCGAGAGTGGAGGCGTACCACTGTTCCTGCCGGCGGAATTGCATGGACGTTTCCGCGAGCGTGAGGCCCTTCACGCGGCGCATGGCGTAATCGGCGGCGAAAAGTAAATCCAACTGGCGCTCGAGCGGAATTTTGAATGGGTCCTTGACATAGGGATTCTGCCAGGTGTCGACGTAGGCTTTTTCCGGGACCATCTCGGCATCGGCGCGCTTAGCCATCGCGGAGGCGTGCGCGATGGCTACTGCCTGAGCGGCGCAGGCCTGCACGCCTTCGCGCGTGAGCACGTCGGTCGATGCAAAACCCCAGCAGCCGTTGGCTAGGGCGCGTATGCCGAGTCCCAGCGACTCGCTTTCGGCCAACGTGCCAACTTCACCATTTTTGGTGCTGAGGTCGCGCAGGCGCATATCCACAACACGCGCATCGGCAAAAGAGGCGCCGCGAGTTTTCGCGGTGTCGAGCGCAAGCGCGGTCCACGTTTGCATATCTCCGACGACGGCGGAGACAATTTCAGGAGGAACGACCTTTTTTGAATTCGCAGAGCGCGGCACAGGCGCCGTCTTAGGTGGTGCCCTCGGACCAGGAAGCCAAGTAGTGCTCCTGCTCCGGAGAGAGCTTATCGACGTGGATTCCCATGGATTCGAGCTTGAGCTTGGCAATCTGGCGATCGATTGGATCAGGCACCGGATAGACCTGCCGCTTCAGTTCAGAGCCGTGCTTGACCAGATATTCGGCGGAAAGCGCTTGATTGGCGAAGCTCATATCCATCACTCCGGCGGGATGGCCTTCGGCGGAGGTGAGATTGATGAGACGGCCTTCGCCGAGCAAATAGATCCGACGGCCATCTTTCATGGCGAATTCCTCGACGAACGGGCGCGCGGGCTTTTTGGCGGTGGCGAGCCGTTCGAGCGCGGGGATATCGATCTCCACGTTGAAGTGGCCGGAATTGCAAAGCACGGCGCCGTCTTTCATTTTTTCGAAATGCTCCGCGGCGATTACGGATTTATTCCCGGTGACGGTGACGAAGATGTCGCCGACCTTGGCCGCATCCGGCATGGGCATCACGCGGAATCCGTCCATGACGGCTTCGAGAGCGCGCACGGGATTGATTTCAGTAACAATCACGTCTGCGCCGAGGCCCTTCGCACGCATAGCGATCCCGCGGCCGCACCAGCCATAACCCGCGACTACAAATTTCAAACCGGCAATGAGCAGATTGGTGGCACGCAGGATTCCATCGATGGTGGATTGGCCGGTACCGTAACGGTTATCGAAGAGGTGCTTGGTGAGAGCGTCGTTCACGGCGATGACGGGATATTTGAGCGTGCCATCCTTGGCCATGGCGCGCAGGCGAATGACGCCCGTGGTGGTCTCTTCGGTGCCGCCAATGACGTTGGGCACCAGATCGAGGCGCTTGGTGATCAGCATGGTAACGAGGTCGGCGCCATCGTCCATGGTGATTTGCGGCTTATGCTCCAGTGTGGCGCCAAGATGCGAGTAATAGGTAGCGTTGTCCTCGCCCTTGATGGCAAATGTGGGGATGCTATAGTCCTTCACAAGGCAAGCCGCTACCTCATCCTGAGTGGAAAGAGGATTCGAAGCGCAGAGCGCGACTTCGGCGCCGCCATCGCGAAGCGTGATGGCGAGATTGGCAGTCTCACTGGTGACGTGCAGGCAAGCCGAAAGCCGCAGGCCCTTGAGCGGCTGCTCCTTAATGAATCGCTTGCGAATCAACTGCAGAACGGGCATCTGCTGATTGGCCCATTCGATCTTGCGCTTCCCGCTCTCGGCCAAGGCCAGATCTTTGACGTCGCCGGTGAGCGAATGCATTGTTGCCACGATTCCCCCCAAGGAATGCTGAACTGAATTGCGCAGCAAGAGTTGCTCGCTGCAAGTTTTTATCGGGTGACAAAGGCTTCAGAGAGATTCTTCGTCGCTTCTCTCCTCAGAATGACACGCCCGGGCTTGTCAGCTGCGGGCGCCGACTTCAGCATTGCGGCCTGCAGCTGCTTTGCGAAGCGCTTCGGCTTTATCCGAACGCTCCCAGGTAAACGTCGGTTCGCTGCGGCCAAAATGCCCGTAAGCAGCCGTTGGGCGATAGATTGGACGCCGCAGATCCAGGCTCTCGATGATGCCCCGAGGCGTAAGCGAAAAGACGGAGCGAACCAAGTCGGTCATCTGCTCGTCCGGAATCGTGCCTGTTTCGAAAGTATCGACCATCACCGAGACCGGCTCCGCTACGCCGATGGCATAGGCAAGCTGAACCTCGACGCGGCGAGCCAGCCCAGCCGCAACGAGATTCTTGGCCACATACCGAGCCATGTAGCAGGCGGAGCGATCCACTTTTGTCGGATCCTTGCCCGATAGCGCGCCACCGCCATGACGGCTGTAGCCGCCATAGGTATCCACGATGATTTTTCTGCCGGTGAGACCGGCGTCGCCCATGGGCCCTCCGACGACGAAGCGGCCGGTTGGATTGATGTGGAACTTGGTGCGAGAATCCAGCAGCGCCGGAGGCACGACGTGCTGAATGACTTCTTTCATAATGCCGTCGTGGATTTCGCGATTGGATACCGAGTCGCTGTGCTGTGTGGAGATCACCACGCAATCAACGCGAGCCGGCTGACCGTTGACATACTCGACCGTAACCTGCGATTTGCCGTCGGGGCGCAAGAACGGGAGATGTCCGGCCTTGCGAACTTCGGCCAAGCGCCGCACCAGCTTATGCGCGAGCACGATGGGTAATGGCATCAGTTCGTCGGTTTCATCGCAGGCATAGCCAAACATCAAGCCCTGGTCGCCGGCTCCGCCGGTGTCGACGCCCATAGCGATGTCGGGAGACTGGCGCTTCAGTGACGAGATGACGGCACAGGTGTCCGCGTCGAACCCGTACTTCGCGCGTGTGTAGCCGACGTCGCGAATCACCTCGCGGACGATCTCGCTGTAATCGAGGACTGCGGAGGTGGTGATTTCGCCGGCCACCATCGCTAAGCCGGTCGTTACCAGCGTTTCGCAGGCGACTCGGCCCATGGCGTCCTGGGAAAGAACTGCATCCAGGACGGCATCTGAAATCTGATCGGCAATCTTATCGGGGTGACCTTCGGTCACGGACTCTGATGTGAACAGAAAACTCCGCTTCTTCTGGCTCAAGCCATTACTCCTTCAGGAACTAAGTGCCTGACAAAACTTAGATGAGTGAGGACGAAAATCGTGCAAATGCGACGCTAACACAGGGGGCTTGAGACAGTCAACGCGGGACGACAAAGCTACCTCGGCTGCGGCGGTCACATTAGCGGGCCGCGGGAAGCCCCTATTCCCGGTCGTCCTCATCCCCATTCGGGGCACCGGCCTTGACGGCGACCACTCGACCCGCGCGGGCAAGGAGAAAGGTGCGGATGAAGGGATCGAGATCGCCATCGAGGACGCGATCGACGTCCCCCATTTCGAACTTGGTCCGGTGATCCTTCACCAGGCGGTAAGGCTGCAAGGTGTAGGTCCGAATCTGGCTGCCGAAGCTAATTTCCAACTTGGATTCATCGAGCTTCCGGGTGGCCTGTTGCCGCTTCTCGATCTCCGCTTCATACAGTCGCGAGCGCAGGAGCTTCATGGCAAGCTCGCGGTTCTTATGCTGGCTGCGCTCCGCCTGGCATTGCACCACGATACCGGACGGCAAGTGCGTAAAACGCACAGCGGTCTCGACTTTGTTGACGTTTTGGCCTCCGTGGCCGCCGGCGCGAAAGGTATCGATTTTGAGGTCCTCTGGCCGGATATCGATTTCGATTCGGTCGTCGATTTCGGGGATTACAAAGACAGACGCGAAAGACGTGTGACGGCGGGCCGCCTGGTCAAATGGTGAAATACGGATGAGCCGGTGCACTCCGGTTTCGGTTGAGAGCAACCCGTATGCATTTTCGCCCTCGACGCGCACGGTCACGGACTTGAGCCCGGCGCCTTCGCCCGGCTGCGAATCGATCACTGAAGCGTGAAAATCTTTGCGCTCACACCAGCGCAGGTACATGCGCAAAAGCATCTCCGTCCAATCCTGCGATTCCGTGCCGCCCGCGCCGGACTTTATGGTGAGAATGGCGTTCAGACGGTCGCTTTCACCAGAGAGAAGGGTCTCGGTCTCGAGTTGTGCGATGTATTGGTCGGCGGCGTCGAGTTCCCGTTCGATATCCTTGAGCACGGATTCGCGCTGCGCGACGTCGCTCTCTTCGTGCGCCAAGTGCAAATAAGTCTCGATGTCGCTCGAAATACGGGAGAGCTTCTCGTCGGCGCTTACGCGGCCTTCGGCGCTTTTGCGCTCCTGCAGGACCTGCTGTGCTTTTTCCTGATCCTGCCAGAAATCAGGCTGGGAGCTGCGTTTTTCGAGTTCGGTTAGAAGACTGCGGTGGCGGGGAACGTCAAAGATAGCTCCGCACGAGTGCGATGCGTTCGCTGAGTTCCTGAAAACGATGTTCGAGATCTTCGATGACCATAATTTGTCCTTTATCTATTATCTATTGTATCCCGGCGTGCGTGCGGCGACGCAACGCCATAATCAGCAAAGCCAGACTCACTACGCTGCAAATCTCCGGAAGCCAATCGCCCCAGCGCGTGTAAAAAGTCGTATCGCTGCGAAATGCGTAAGGAGCGTCGAGCTTTCCCCTGACATCCACGGGCAGACTCGCAACGATTCGCCCATAAGGATCCACTGAAACCGTGTAGCCGTTATTCGTATCGCGCAGGAGCCAGCGCCGATGTTCTACGGCGCGTACGCGAGCCATCTGGAGGTGTTGCGCGGGCGCGGAGGAGCGCCCGAACCAGCCATCATTCGAGATATTGATGAGGAGGTTCGCTCCATCCAGAACAAACCGGCGAATTTCATTCGGAAAAACCGCCTCGTAACAGATGAAAATGCTAAATCGGCCGCCGGGTAAGTTCCCTACCGCGTAGCGGGTGCCGCTGCGAAAGTCACCAGCCAGCCCCGTGAGATTTTTGGCGAACCAGAAAAAATCGCGCCAAGGCACGTATTCGCTGAAGGGGACCAGATGAATTTTATCATACTGAAATTGCTCGCGGCCCTGTGGATCGAGCAAGGCTGCGCTGTTGTAGGCAGCGAGCCTGCCACCGGCGCCGGGTTCCAAACCGACGACGCCGAGCAGGAAGTCGCTCTGCGAATTGCGCGCAATTTCCTGCGCGCGACGCGCGAAATCCCCCTGGGACAGTGAAAACGGCGCGGGCACCTCCGGCCAAACGATCAGGCCGTGATCTTTCTGGCCCGCTGCAATGCTGATGCGGTCGAGCTCGGACATATCACCGGCGTGAAGGGCGTCCCAATTGGCCGGATACTCCATCGATTGAGGCAGATCGGTTTGCACGAGGTGCGCGACTTGCGAAGCCTGCGCCTTGGGGACAAACCGTGGGCCAATCAGCGCGACAGCGAGAAGCAGCGCAGTAAAGCCCGCCAACACTGCGCCGGGCAAGTGCGAATTCATTTGCCCTCGCGGCCGGGGCAGCCAGCCCATTAAACGGCCAATAAGCCAGACCACAACGGCGTTATAAGCGGCGATCACAAACGATAAGCCATAGATTCCCGTCACCGAGGTCATCTGCAGGAACGCAAGATTACCCGCGGCGGCATAGCCGAGGAGGTTCCAGGGAAATCCGATGTCTGGCATGCGAGCGCGAGCGAGTTCGAGGGCAACCCACAGAAAAGGCGAGGCAAATATGGCCAGCTTCTTATCGTGCCGCGCAATCCAAGTCACAAACAGCGTGAACGCAACGAAGTAAGGAGATGCCGCCAGGATCATCAAGGCCATTACTCCCGCGGCTTCCCAAGGAGGCAACGGCCCGTATTGGTGCATGACCGTGTAGATCCAAGGAGTGGAGAAGAGGTAAAACGCGACGCCAAAAAGGAGGCCGCGCAGCGCGGCTTCGCCCAAGCCACCCTCGAGGGAAGCAAAAATCAGGACGGCGACAGCGACCCAGGCCAACAACGGCAGATTAAAATTCGGAAAAGCGAGCGCCAGCAGGACTCCAGAAGCGAACGAGAGCAATATGCGCCATCGGCGCGAGAGCACCGGGACTGATGCGTGCTCCTGTCTTTGCTGGCTGCGTTGGATCGGCTCCGCTATCCCCGCAGAGCGGCGCACGTCAACGCCGGGTGATGGCCTTGAAACCTTGACTTTCAAGCTTCTGGCGGGCGAGATTGGCGGATTGAGGTTCGGTGTACGGTCCCACTTGAACCCGATAATAACGGTCAGCGCCAGGCGGCAGCACAAAGGCGGGGAATCTCTTCTGCTGTAATGCCTGGGCCAACGACACTGCATCGGACTGGCGCGCCATCGCCGCTACCTGCAAGACCGTGGCGCCATGCGGGATAATCGGCGGGCTTACGGATTTCATGTTGGATCGAGCGGAGTCAATGCGTGGAGCCGACCTCCCTGCCCCAGGGACGTCGGTGCGGCCGGGCACTAAGGATTTCGGCTCTGCCAAAGGCACAGCCGGCTTCGCCGGCTCCGCGGAATGATAAAAATCCCAATCCGATGGCGGCGCCGCGGGCTTTTCAATGTCATCCGCACCAGCCGGACCGCGGACGGGCTTGACCGATTTGACAGGCTTGTCGATAACACTGTCCGGCCTGCCGGGAAGGATGCTCGCTGCAGCGCGAAGTTGCGCATCGTATTGGTTGCGTCCCAGCAAGTAGCCGAGGGTGAATACCATACCGAATAGCACGACGAGCAGGACAAAAACTCCGACAAGCTGGCGTCCTCCGAGTACCCAATCCTTGTTGCGACGATTGCCCGATGCCATCAGCGCTTCGGCTCCAGTGTCTTCTGCACCCAGGCGTTGATGATATCAATGGGTAGCGGAAAAACGATGGTGGTGTTCTTCTCCGCGCCAATTTCGGTGAGCGTCTGAAGGTAACGGAGCTGGATAGCGGCCGGCTGAGTTTCCAGCACACCGGCAGCTTCGGCGAGCTTGGTGGAGGCTTCGTATTCGCCTGCGGCGTGAATGATCTTGGCGCGCCGCTCGCGCTCGGCTTCCGCTTGCCTGGCGATGGCCCGCTGCATCTGTTCCGGAATATCGACCTGCTTCACTTCCACCTTGGTTACCTTAATACCCCAAGGCTCGGTGTCCTGGTCAAGGATCAGTTGCAGCTTGGTGTTAACCTTTTCGCGTTCGGCGAGGATTTCGTCGAGCTCGAATTGGCCGACGATGCTGCGCAAAGTGGTTTGCGCCTTCTGCGAAGTGGCATAGAGATAGTTCTGCACCTGGGAAAGGGCCAAGTTTGCGTCCACCACGCGGAAGTAGCAAACCGCGTTTACTTTAACGGAAACGTTGTCGCGCGTGATGATGTCCTGAGAAGGCACGTCGAGAGTTTCGATGCGCAACGAGATGCGGTAAAGAGTCTCGATGGGCCAGAAGACCAGGCGCAATCCCGCGGGCTTCGCCTCGGGTAGCATGCGTCCCAGACGCAAAACCACTCCGCGCTCCCATTCCTTGATGACATAGAGAGAGTTCCAAAACCAGATCAAAAAGATGACTATGACAATGAGCGGTCCGGTGAAGCTGAAGTCCATCGTCGTCTCCTTCCGCAAGCCGCTATCAGCGGCGACCCATGCTCCCCAGTTATAGCTTCGTTATAGCTCGTCCAAATCAGCGCGCCGCAGACTCCGCGGGCGTGACGTACACCGTGAGCCCCGCCACCCGCACAACCCGAACTTGTGCGCCCGCAGGGATGGCCACCGGAGATACGGCGCGCCAGAGCTCTCCACGCAAGCGCACCATGCCCTGAAATGAGGCAGGTACGGCCTGGCCGCTCACGGGCTCGAACGTTATCGTGACCTCTGCCGGCGCGCCTACAAGTTGTTCCGCTCCGGCGGACTGCTTCCAAGTGCGGGAACGCAGGACCAGGCGCATCAGAAAAATTGTGATGAACGCCGCCGGCGCGGTCACCCCAAGCGCCACGCCAAAACTGACACCGGCGCCGGTGAGAGGCGAGCGGATCAGCATGAGCGCGCCCAGCAGCATGGCGATAATGCCGCCGGCAGCCAGAACACCGTGGCTCGTATACTTGGCCTCCAAAATGAACAAGCCCAGCGCCACGATGATCAAAAGCAGGCCCGCAAAGTTTACCGGAAGAATGTGCATGGCGAACAGCGCTAACACGAGCGCGATTGCGCCAATCACACCCGGCGCAATCATTCCGGGATGCGTGAATTCGACGTAAAGACCGAGGACACCCGCGATCAGCAAAATGAAAAAGACGTCGGGCTGCACGATGCGCGACAGAAATCGCTGACGCGCGGACATCTCCATGGTCACGACGTCTGGATTACTCAGGTTGAGGCGCGTTTCGGAACCGTCAAATCGCTTGATCGTCTTTCCGTCAAGTTTGGCAAACAGATCCTCGGGCGAATTGGCAATAAGATCGATGAGCTTATCGTTCAGCGCTTCCGTTTCCGTGAAAGCCTTGCCATCCGTGACCGCCGTTTCCGCAATCTCCACGTTTCGGCCGCGCTTTCCCGCGTAGCTGCGCAGGAAGGCTGTAGCATCGTTGAGAATCTTTTTCTTTAGGGTCTCGTCAACATTTAACGGCACGCCGCCAATAGCGATCAGGGGCGATGCCGCGCCGGCGTGGGTCCCCGGAGCCATAGCGGCCACATCCGCCGAGAGAAGAATAAAAAAGCCTGCGGATGCGCCGCGTGCTCCCGCCGGAGAGACGTACACGACAACGGGCACAGACGAAGAAAGAATGTGCTGGATAATATCTTCCATCGATGTGCCAAGGCCGCCGGGCGTGTCCATAGTAATAAGAACTAAGCTGGCGTGCTGCTGGCTTGCCTGGGCGATGACCCCATCGACGTATTCGGCCATGATGGGCTCGATCTCATCGCCGATTCGCAGTTCGATCACGCGCGGACGGGAAGAGGGATTCGAAACCCGGCTGGTCTGGGCGTTTGCTGCCGAGGAAAAAGAAAATGCCAGGGTCAGAATCACAAAGAACAGAAGCGTTGCACTCGCGGTTTTGCGCGGCGGATCTAGTCTTTGATCTAGAAGTTCAAACATCCGGGAAGAAATCGCGAAAATAGGATGAGCTCGCGGACTCAGCGGAACCGCAAGCGCAGTGGCCGGAACGCAGCGGCGGGACATTCCTGCGCAATTGTATCAAAGTGCCCCCTTTCGCGGCTGTGGTAGTGTGACCGCGATGATACGGGTGGTAGCGGGGATCATCGAGCAAGACGGGCGCGTGCTGATCTGCCAAAGGCCGGCGGGCCGCATCTTCGCCGGTAAGTGGGAATTTCCTGGCGGAAAAATGCGGCCTAGCGAAACGCCGCGCCAGGCCCTTGAGCGCGAGTTACGCGAGGAGCTGGGCGCGTCGCCGGAAATTGGCGAATTGGTCCAGATCGTTCGGCATCGGTATGCGGAGATGAGTAAACCGGTGGAGATCTCGTTTTTGCGCGCTGTACTTGAAGGAATGCCGAGAAATCTCGCATTCGAACGAATCGTGTGGGCCGAACGGCCGGAATTGCCGCGCTACGATTTTCTTGCCGCTGATCGGCAGGTGATCTCGCGACTCGTGCGAGGAGAAATTTAGCGCCTGTGAAAAGGCCGGGGCACGAAGACCTATTCACGATGGGATTGAAGCGCCGCCGTCGACAACCAGAACTTGACCTGTGACATATTCCGCGCCAACCAAATAGATGACCGTGTTGGTGATGTCATCTACGGACCCAGTGCGTCGAAGCGGAGACGTGCGAATGGCGCGTTCGGCAATATCGGGCGCATCTTCGGGGAACGAAATCGTTCCGGGAGCGATGGCGTTTACGGTAACGGCCGGAGCGAGCGCGCGTGCCAGGCAGCGCGTCAGCATGATCACCCCGGCCTTCGAAACGCTATACGCCGTGTAGGTGGGCCAGGCCAACAAACCCCCAAGCGAAGCGAAATTAATGATGCGGCCGCGTCCGCTTTGCGCCAGCAGCGGCGCGGCGCGCTGAGCTGCAAAGAACTGCGCTTTGAGGTTGGTATCGAGGATCGCATCCCATTGTGCTTCTTCGGTGGAACCAACGGGCGTTGGCGAAAAGATCGCGGCGTTATTCACCAGAATATCGAGACGCCGGAAGCGCTCTTCGATTTGCTTGAACAGGCCATCGATTTCGTTGACGCGGGTGAGCTCAGCTTGAATGCAATTAGCTTCGCCACCATTACGGACGATTTCCGCCGCAACGGCCTCGGCCTCTGAGCGCGAACTGCGGTAGTGAACGACGATGCGAGCGCCCTCGGCGGCCAATCGCAGAGCGACGGCGCGGCCGATACGACGTCCTGCGCCGGTAACCAGCGCGACTTGCCCGTGAAGGTTCATGCCGAGGCAGGAATGTAGCACATACCGAAGGCGGCGGCTCGCAAGGGGTCGCGATCTAACTCAAGCCACACACTTCAGAATGGCCCGGGAGCGCCGTGCGCTACAATCGGGCCGCTTCTACTTCCATTGGAGGCGCGATGAAACTGGACCTGCTGGCGATAGCCGCACATCCCGATGACGTGGAACTCACCTGTGGCGGGACTCTAATCAAAATGGCGCGGCGCGGCTATTCCGTTGGAATTTTGGATTTGACCGGCGGAGAAATGGGCACGCGCGGAACGGCGGAAACACGCTGGAAAGAGGCTGCAGCGGCCGGCCGAATTCTGGGCGTGGCGCATCGCGAGAACCTCGGTTTGCCCGATGCGCGCCTGGAGATGCGCATGGAGTACAAAATGGCTATCGCGGGGCGCATTCGCGCCTTACGGCCACGAACGGTGATATTGCCCTATTGGGAAGGCCGGCACCCAGATCATTACACGGCGTCGCGGCTGGGCTACGAGGGTTGCTTTCTGGCTGGATTGAAAAGGCTGGACTTAGAGGGCGAGGCTTACCGGCCATTCAAAGTTCTCTACTCGACGACCTATGATCGCACCGTCCGGCCCTCTTTTGTGGTGGACATATCGGGCGAGTTTTCGCGGCGGACGCGGGCGATTTTGGCCTACGGGTCGCAATTCCGTCCGAAAGGGCGCGAGCGGCGGTCAAAAGTGTATATACCGCTCGACCGGCTGGTGCACGAGGTTCACCTAGTGGCGCGATTCTATGGCGAAATGGTCGGCGTGGAATATGCAGAGCCATTCCTGACGAAAGAAGTTATGCAGGTGGAAGATGTGGTGGAGATGCCAGTGCGGTCGATTTAGGGAGTCTAGCTAGAATTCGTCAGAATCCTGGGCCATAGAGAAACCAGGAATGGCTTGGCCCGCGCCTTTTCGAACCACCTTAATGCGAAGAATGGCAGCGTTTTCCTTGCCGGCAGGGCGAAGAACGGCGAAAGTCGCTAATGCTTCGCTATAAAGGCGGGTCACCAGGAAGCTCTCGTCGCTGCCTGCCTTCTTCCAAACCTGGCCTACCTGTACCTTGGAAACGGACATTTTTGAATTATCAGACCGACGGCGTTCAGACCGGCTCGCGGCCTGTGCTAAAGACCTATATCCCGGACAGCTTAGGCAGGTTCGCCTTTGCATCTTAATCTTGGGGGCAGGCTGTGAGGGCTGTCAACTGAACGTAGGTACAGCTCTTGCTTTCGGGATTAACGCCTGATGCCGGGACTGCCCTGAGCTACAATTGTTTAGCAGACGGGAAACCCGGGTCGGATAGTAGCCATCAAAGGAAGGGACTTGTATTCGCGGGGCTCGCCTGGATGTATAATTCGACAGAGCGAAGCGGTGGGGGCAAAACCATGGCACAGTCGCGTATCGTAATTAGCAGCGGCTTTTGGAGCCGAAATATTTTAGGGCTGGCGTTGGCCGGGGCACTTGTCTTCCCCGTCATAGCCGGGGCGCAAGCACCCTCGCAACCGGCGCCGCCACCCGCCAATCCTGCACCTCAGACGACGCCTCCGGCACAGCAACCCGCTCCTACGCAAACTTCGCCGAGCGACTCTAAGGAATCGCAATCAAAAGACGCCAAGAAAAAAGACGACACTCCTATTCCGCAAAAGGATAAGCCCGACGTAAAACCGGGTACCAAAGCAGACGTAGATGCCATTGGCAACCGCGGAGTGGGCAAAGGGGTCAACTTCTATTCGCTCGAGCGCGAGATGGCGCTTGGCAAGGGTCTCGCTCAGGAAGTGGAGCGCTCATCGAAGCTGATCGATGACCCGGTCGTTTCCGAATATGTGAACCGCGTCGGCCAGAACCTGGTGCGCAACTCGGATGCCAAGGTTCCCTTCACCATTAAAGTGATCGACTCCGATGTGGTGAACGCGTTTGCGCTGCCCGGCGGATTTTTCTACGTGCATAGCGGCTTGATCCTGCGCGCCGATTCAGAGGCTGAATTGGCGGGCGTGATGGCGCATGAAATTGCGCACGTGGCGGCACGGCACGGCACCAAGAATGCCACAAAGGGCGAGATTGCCCAAATGGCGACTATCCCGCTGATCTTATTGGGTCCGGGCGGCTGGGCGGGTTACGGACTTTACGAAGGATTGAACTTCGCCATCCCCATGTCTTTCTTGAAGTTCTCGCGCGACGCCGAATACGAAGCCGACTACCTCGGGTTGCAATACATGTACGCGGCGGGGTACGACCCGAACGCGTTCGTAACCTTCTTCGAAAAGGTTGAGGCGGAAGAAAAGCGCCAGCCGGGGACAGTACCGAAGTTTTTCTCAACGCATCCGCCGACGCCGGAGCGCGTGGTGTCCATTCAAAAAGAAATTGGCAACGTGCTGCCGGCGCGAGATCAGTACATCGTGACCACTTCGGAATTTGACACCGTGAAGTCGCGTTTGCGTGGCATCGAGAACCGAAATAAGTTGCGCGACGACAAGACAACCAGGGATAGGCCCACGCTGCGTACGCGCACGGAACGTGGCCAGCCACAAGCAGGCCAAGGCGGACAGCAGCCCGGGGCGCAGGGCGGCGACAACTCTCCTTCTGAAGATCCGGATCGACCAACGCTAAAGCGGCGTCCCGAGGATGATCCGAATGGGCAGAGCACCCCTACTCAATAAGGGAAGAGATTAAAATTAAGGGGCGCTCGTTAAAGACGAGCGCCCCTTAATTTTTTGCTGCGAATTTCTTTCGGGAAGAGAGTGCGGTTCCGCAGCACCCCAACTCTAGTCTATGATGTGCCGCTCGCGGCTGGTTGATGCGCGATGCCCATCCTACGCATCTCCTCCCCGTAATATTTACGATAGAGGACTTCCCACTCCTCGCTGCCCTCGAGAATCTCTTTCTTCTGCGAACCAATTTTCTGACGGACCTGCGCGTCCACTTGCTCTTCTTCTTTGAGCAAACTAATCAAGATTTCCACCACATTCTGGCGAATGGTGGCGCGGTCCTCGATGAACTCGACGTCCTCCCCAGCTACGAGAACGTCAGTAATGATATGGGACAAACGAACGGTTTTTTCTCGGCTTAATCGCATACGATTGCGCGAACAGCATCGGACGGCAAGTTGCGTCGCGCGTAGGGCGCTCAGCGCAGAATCAATTTGCGCTGCCGCGCCAGCTCACCTTTCACCTTTTTATACATCTCCTGGTAAGAGACCCCTGTGCGGCGCATCTCTTCGGCATGCTGGCTGAGAATCTCGCGAACCTCTTCGTTCAAGCGGTCTTCAATGCCCAGCTCCTCGGCCATTTTCACACGGATGCGTTCTCCCAGAACAGCAGGATTGCCGGCTTCGACCATCTTGTTAGCGATGAGGCGTTTGACAACCTCGTTCGCCATATACCCCACGAAATCGCGTGATAACAGCATCGTCACCCAACCCCACCGAAAAACGTGCGCATTTCGAGTCTACTGGCTGCCGCGAGAAGGTGTCAAGGAACGCGAGAGTATACGGCCCGCGCAGGCGAAGTTGGCCCGTCCCAACTGCGGCTACTTGATTTGCTGCTTAAGCTCGACGCCATTAGCCATTCGCGCAGCAGCGGAACTCGCAAATGGCGGACCTGCCGGCCTGCTAATCGCACCCGTTGGGCTGCTCGACTTGCCTCAACTGGTCTTCGACTTGTTGCAGAAGCTTCAACCGTTCCCACTCGCTCGCGCTCAACTCGATTCGCTCCGGTCCCATCCCTCCTCCCGCCCTGGATGAAACCGGACATTTCTACTTTGCACAAACCGGACATTCTCATTTTGCTGCGACAACACAGTTTCCGCAGTTGACATTGGCAGGGGTGCGATATATTACCGAGATGGATTTTACGTTGGGAATCTGGGCGTGTTCTTGCTGATCTTCGGCCCCAGGCTCCTACAGGAGAGCTATGCGTAAGATGAAGACGATATTGATCGCGATTGTCGCAGTATTTGCCGTGGCCACGCTCTCGCTTCGAGTTGACGCGCAGCAACCCGGTTCGGCACATAGCGACTCGATGTCTTTTCAGGATCACATAAATAACGCCAAACTTCTTGCGGCCAGCGATTTGACCGGAAGGAATCTATCGGACTGCACAATGCCTCCCGTCAGCGCGGCGCCAACAAACAAACCCGTAACGGCTCCGCCCACCAAGGTCTTCGATCAGCTCTACTACTTGGGAACTGACATCGTGGCGTCGTGGGCCCTGGTGACGAGCGCCGGCATCATTCAGATCGACAGCCTGGATAATCCCGAGGAAGCTCAGCAAGTCATCATTGGCGGTTATAAGAAGCTCGGCCTCGATCCCTCACAAATGAAGTATCTCGTTCTCACGCATGGCCATGACGATCACTACGGCGGTGCCAAGTATCTGCAAGAGACCTATCACCCGCGCCTGCTGATGGGGGCTCCGGATTGGGACATGATCGGGAAACTGCACGACTCACGGCCAGGTTTCGGGCCGCCGCCTGCGCGCGACATCGATATTACCGATGGCTACAAGCTGACACTGGGCGATACGACTTTAACGTTCTATATCACACCCGGCCACACGCCGGGGACAGTCTCATTCCTGGTTCCCGTAACGGACAACGGCAAGCCACACGTGCTTTCGTTTTGGGGTGGAAGCGCTCTTCCACGCACGCTCGAACCAGGGGCTTTTGAGGCTCGGGCCACAGATATGGGCCTTCTAATCTACAAGCAATCGCTCGAGCGCTTCATCAAGATCGGCGAAGACGGCGGAGCCGACGGATTCATCGCCAATCATCCCTACCGGGACCAAACCTTCCTCAACAGTAAGGACGACAAAATTAGCAAGAACCGGATGCGCAAGCCTGGCGATCCCAGTCCTTGGCTCGGCAGAAGCACCTATATCCGCTACATGATGATTGCTTTGGAGTGCAACGAAGCGCAGATCGGCTGGATTCAGGCAGGCAAGCCTAAATTCAGCCAATAGCCAAAGCTGGCACGAATCATATAGTCTTCCCAATAAATTGGTTCTAGCCAGCGCTTTGCTGCTCTCCGCCTCTCGCACCCAGCGCCGAAGCGCAAATAGCCACGCCACTTATTCCGGCCAGCGCCCAAATGGCCGATACTGCACGGAAGGACAGTTCCTCCCCGGACCTCTAGAGCACTGCACACCCGTACCATTGCCCGTTTCCGGGTCTCTCGTGAGAATTACTCTCAAGTAAAAGCACAGGGGACTCCAAAGGGGGGTCATTCTGATGTTTGACTCAACCCGTATCGTCTTATTTGCGAGCCAAGGGCAGATCGGATCTTGGCTTGGCGGTTCAAACCACCCGACCAGAACTGTCGATCCTCGACGACGCATGCGCGGTTTCAGCGTAGTCGAACTCTTGACTACCGTAATCATCCTCCTCGTGGTTTCGGCCATGGCTGTCTTCCAGATGCAGCCAATGTGGCAACAGATCCAGGCGAACGCGGGCCTGGATCAGGTGAAAAGCACGCTAAGGCAGGCTCGTGAATTGGCGATCTCGGACCGGCGCACGATCGTGGTGCAGTTTCTAACCGCAGCAACGGGCACCTCCTGCCTACCAGATGGTGGCATTTTGAACTGTATTGCCCTGACGCAAATGATTGTCGTTGCAGGTACCCCCCCTGCTCCGCCGACGCAAACCTTGGCTACGACTCCTTTGCTTGTGCTTCCCATCGAGAACAGGGTGCAATTGCTGAGCTTCGCCGGTGAGCCTGACACGCCGGATGGATTCATCGGCGCCTCGCCAGCGGCTCCAAACGGCCTTTACTCTGGCTCGAACGCCAGCGCTCCGACTACAGGGCTGGCTTTTCAGAGCGACGGAACGTTCACCGACGGCAACGGAAATCCGATTAACGTGAGCATATTTCTTGGGGAGGCGGGAATACCCTCATCGGCGCGAGCCGTCACGATCCTGGGCAATACGGGCCGCGTCTTTGCATATCACGGCACTGGAACGGCGTGGTTCCGATGAGCAAAAACGCACGCATGGGAATTCACCGATACGCTTCGTCGCACAGCGGCTTCACGCTGACGGAGACCATGATCTCGCTAGCTGTCTTGCTGATCGGGGTTCTCGGTTTGGCCGCCGTGCTTGCAGATGGCATGGCCTACATGAACCTGTCTCAATACGACTACATTGCGCAGCAGAAGGCCGCTGAGGCTGTGGAATCGATCTTCACGGCCCGCGACATCGGCCAAGCAACCTGGTCCACGATCTGCAACACCGGTACCACGCTCTGCACCGGCGGAATTTTCGTCACCGGTGCCATGCCGCTGTGCGGTCCCGGCGCCGATGGGATCCTCGGTACAGCGGATGATTTTAGTGGCAACGCTTGCGCGGGGCCGCCACTGGCGGCGCCTGACGGGCTCATCCTGCCGAACAGCACTGGGGTCGTCAACAGCACCAGTGGAAACCTGGTGCCCCTTTCCAATTTCAATCGCACGATCACCATCACTCCTGTACTCGACCCAAATGGACACCCGATCGCAAACCTTCGGCAGATCCAGGTGACAGTGACCTACGTCTCTGGCCGTTTCGCCAATCGCGCGTACACCCTCACGGCCTATATTTCGAACTTCTCGTGACGAGACAGAGAAACGACATGAGACACGATAAGGGATTCACATTCATCGAGGTACTGGTAGCCATAGCGGTGTTAGCTCTCGTCGTAGCCGCTACCCTGGGCGCGCTGACGAATAGCCTTCATGCCACTGAAGCAGTGAGCTTGATGGCGGACACACAGCAAAATTTGCGTGCCGGGCTGAACTATATGGTTCGGGATCTTCTTCAAGCCGGAGAAGGCATCCCGTTAGGTGGCATCACGCTACCCAACAGCAGCGGCACCTCCGCCGTACAACGGCCCGGTCCCGGTACACCAGGGGCAAGTTTCGGCACGTTCAATACGACTTGGACAGCTCTGCCCGCAATCATCTCGGGATATCAGTTGGGGCCAACCACAGCAACATCGGGTGTGGGTTCGGACATGGTTACCGCGCTTTATGCCGATACAACACTGGTAGACGCGAATGGGCACTGGCTCAATGAATTCCCAATCTTTCTGAGCGCGGGCGGAGGCACGGCAGGGTGCGCGGCGAGCAACCCAACACCAGCACCCGCCGGGAGTATCGCGACCGCAGGCTCGATCACCACCGTCACTTTCGATGCTTCTTGTATCGTGATTAATAACGGCAACAAGGGTCTCAGTCCTGGCGACCTGATTCTTCTCCAGAACAATAACACGCTGGGAGACGGCAGTATTACCGGTACCGACACGGCCACCAGCGATTCGAGCGGTCACATGGTGCTGCTCTGCGTATCGTCAGTCAACGTAGCCGCTAATTCGATTACATTCAGCCCAGCGGACTCATTTGGCCTGAATGCATCGGGCGCGACTTCGGGCACCATCGCGCAGATCCAGTCTCCGCCGAATTCCGGGAATTATCCAACGACCACGGCCACTCGGGTCTGGATGATCACATATTTCATCGACAATTCGAATCCAAACCGCCCGGAGCTAATGCGCCAGGTGAATCTAAAGCAGCCTCAGGCTGTCGGCGAAGTGATCGAGAACGTGCAGATTTTTTACGACATCCTCAACGCCGGTTCGAGTCCCGTTACGGTCACCGCTGGACAGGAAAACCCCACCGACGCCCAACTGCCCGATATTCGAGATGCCTACATAATCCTTTATGCGCGCTCCGAGAATCCCTATAGCCAAAACAAAACCTATTTCCGGAACAATCTGGAAACCGTCGTGAGCATTCGAGGCCTGGATTTCTATAACGAATTCCAGTGAACGGCCATCGAGGAGCACGAGCATGATGCCAAAGCCTAATGAATCCATCGTTTCAAGAACGCAAGGGGAAAAATCCGTGAGGAAACATGGCGATCGGGGAATAGCCCTGATGACCACGATGATCGTCCTGTTGCTGCTCTCAGCCATGACGGTCGGCGTCTCATGGCTCGTACTCGACGACCAAAAGCTGGGTGGCAACAACAGCGACCGCCAGCGTGCTTTTTACGGGGCCGAAGCGGGCATGGAGTCCCTGACGGCGAGCCTCGAAAATCTGTTCAACGCCAATTATGCTCCGAACAAAACGGCCATTAACAACTTACTTACGAATCCCGGCCCGCCCGCCAATATCTCAGGCGTTCAATACATTGCGGCCGGCAGCAGTACGCCAGGCTCTGGTTACCAGATCACTTTCACTCCGAGTCCTAGCAATGCAAATTTGCCCACGAGCAGCTTCGGCACGATTCCTAGCGGCACATATGGCGGCTTGGTGGGCCTTATGACGCCGTACACTCTCACGGTGACCGCTCGCACCACGCCAGGATCGGAAGTCAAACTCCAGCGCGTCGTACAAACCGTGGGCATTCCCGTTTTTCAGTTCGGAGTTTTTTCCCAAACCGATTTGGACTTCTTCGCGGGCCCCAATTTTAACTTTGGGGGACGCGTGCACACAAACGGCAACTTGTGGCTGGCGGAAGGCGACGGTAACACCCTAACCATGAGTCAAAAGGTCACCGCTGCTGGTGAAATCATTACCAAGAATCTGGAAAATGGCTGGGCCACAAGCTCCAACTATCAAGGCGCCGTCAAGATCACGACAGGCTCCGGTGTGGCGAACCTCATTTCCCAAACTCCTAACCAGAGCGTCCTCGGGAACGCGAACTACGTCGGTAACATTGGGCCGTACGACACCGGCTTCAAGGGTATGGCCAACAGCAAATACAATAACAACATCGCGGTCAAAGAGACCGGGGTGAAGCCGCTCAATATATCCATCGCAACCCCCGCAATTGGCGGACAGCCGATCGATCAGATCCGGCGGCCTCAGCCGAACGAGAACACCAGCAATTCCGCAAAGCTTGCGGAGAGATACTACAGCCAGGTGAGCTTGCGCGTCCTGCTATCCGACTACGGGCCGTCCCATGGATGCACCGACAGCGATATCAGCAGCACCAGTTCCACGGCACTACCGAATCTGGCCACGAACGGCACCAGTCCTGCTACGCCGGTTGATCTGGCCACACTCGCCTGGGATTCGAGCGCGTCGGGAACGGCTCCCCAGAACAGCACCGCGCCTTCATGGGTCACTGGTGTTGGGACAAGCACGTTCCCTCTTCCAGTCTCGGGTGCGACGGGAGGAACTTCGTATACTCCCGGTGACGGTTACTGGATCAAGCAGTATTACCCGATTATCACAGGCTGCATTAAGATCGACTATCAAAGCAAGACTACGCCCGGCACATGGGTGGATGTCACCGCGGAAATCCTGAACCTGGGTTACACGGGCCGAAATATCAATCCGCAGGGCTCAAGCGGTTTCGTAGCACCACCGACCCTCTCGGCTCTGCCAGGCTCGCAGCAGAACGCTCAAGGACCAACGGCTCACAGCGGTGTCGCGACGGTCGGGTGCGCGGATCCAAGCACGAACGCTGTGTTCCGGCTTGCGCGGGTGCGGGACAATCCCTCCTCCGGGTCCGGCTGCGGCACGGCGTCGCAGCACGGGACTGATTACTGGCCCAACGTGCTCTATGACACACGGGAGGCGCTGCTGCGCGATACGGCTCTAGGCAACACGCAGCTGACGCTGGCGGGGGCCATGCACTACGTCGAGCTTGATGTCGCGAACCTCGCCAAATGGTTCACGGGTGCGACTGGCACGAATGGCGCAAACGTTCTGGCCACTAATGGATACTCGATCTACTTCTCCGACCGGCGCGGCGAAAGTGTGGACAATACTGCCGGCGGGCCACCCCCTTCGGTCTCCACTACGGCGACCCTGACCGGTGGCTTCGGCTATGAGGACTTCGTCAATCCCGCAAGCGGCGGCGGATGCCCTAACGGCACGCTCGACCAAGGGGAAGACGTCGAAGGCGATTACATCAATGGCGTGGATCCATCTCCGGCCCTGCGCACTTACGGCGGCAACCCGACATTGGACAACTCCCTTGCCACGAGCATTGTTAAGTCGATCGCGACACCTGCGACAGTACTCTCGAATAACCCTGGCTGCACGGCAGCCGGTATTTCATGGCCGTTTGCGATTGCCAACCAGCCTCAGGAGTTGCGCGAGAACCCGCCGGCGCTCTTCCGCGGCGCTCTCAAGGTCGTCCACGGCGACACCATCAGCCTGGGCACTTGCAACAGCGTGTCCTGCGGCTTGGCCGTTGTCTCCGAAAATCCAGTCTATGTGCAGGGTTGTTACAACAACCCGGGCCAGTGCGGCATGACTTCAATTAGTTGGAGCGCCACCAGCGTGGGTGCTTCCGTCATCGGCGACGCCGTCAGCTTGCTTTCGGATGACTGGAACGACGTCAACTCGTTCGCGTTTCCCTATAACCTCAACAAGCGCACCGCAGTGACGACTACCTATCGGATGGCTGTTATGGCCGGAAAGGGCGTTCCCTTCCAGCAACCTGCTGGAACGGCGCGTGACTTCGGAACTGACGGTGGCGTGCACAACTTCCTTCGCTATCTGGAAAATTGGGGCGGCCAGACGCTCTACTACGAAGGTTCGATCGCCGGCATGTATTACAACCATCAGGCGGTGGGCCTCTATAAGTGCTGCAATACCGTGTACAGCCCCCCAACTCGTGGCTACCAGTTCGACACCAACTTCTTGACGCCGAGCTTGCTGCCGCCGCTCACGCCGATGCTGCGCACCGTTAACACGGTCGGCTTCACGCAAATGATGTTGCCAACGCAATAAGAGCGGGAGCTGCCCGGCTCTTAGCCCTCGTCAAGGAATCGGCAGCAATGGCTTATCGGCTGGACGCACATGCTGATCAACTGTGCTGAGCATAATCGCGGTTGAGGCGTAATCGCCCATCAGGCAAACAATGTTGACAAGCTCGCGATCTCCGAAAATCTTGAGCGCACGGGCGAATGTCTCCGAGCTCACCTTATGTTTCCCCACCGCCTCGCGGCCGAGCTCGATGATGGTGGCTTCCTTTTCCGGAACTCCCGTGAGCGGCTTACGGTATTTGACGATGTCGATAACCTGAGGACTTACTCCGGCCTTCAGCGCAGCGGGCTCGTGCGCCGTCCACTCATATTCCCCATCCATCTCTCGCACCGCGGCGAGAATGCTCAACTCGACTACTTGCGGCTCGAGACCCGACTTGTGGCGAAGAAAATCGTTTAGGCCGCTCGAAAATACTTCCGCGCCGCCGCTGTAAAGCCGCAGCCGCTGAGGTCCGTAATTAACTCCGGCCGCGTTGCCGCCTGCGTCGTAGATTTTCTTAGCTGCGTCATCCAAATTGTCGCGATTGATGGGTGGAAGGCGATTGCCGGTTTCGGGATGCACGTCTTTCGGAAACGAAGAGGCGGCCTTCGACGAACGATTTCCCGAATCCGTTTGTGGCGGCATGCTGTTGAGGCCGTAACCCAGAGTCACGCCCACCCCTATAACAAGCAGCAAAATCAGTAGCCGAAGAGACGATCTCATTTGCGACCTCCGGATTAAACAATTGGAGAAATATGGCGGGGCAATTCTACTGCTGGTCAAGCCTGGCAAGAAAGAGCTAAATCAAGCTGGGGGACCGCCGACCAAGAGCAGCGCTCGTGTCGCCGGAGGACGATTTCCCTTCACGCAATTCAGCTGGCGCCTAGTAGGCGCTTGCCTTTTCCAACTGCGATTGGCGGAACTTAATGCCGGCCGTCCGCAAATCTTTCGCATCAGGCTCAATTGTTCGGCCCGTCGTACCGGGTTGGATCGCACGCGCGAACGCCTGCGACGCTGCCCGTTGAGCGGCTGAAGCTATCACCAAGGATCGTCCGCCAGTCCATACCAACTGCAGTCCGGCAAGGATGGCGATAAGAGCAATGGCCGACTTGAGTTTCCGAACAGGTGTGCGCCGGGCGAGAACAAATCCCAGCAACACGCCGGGGATCCCAGCCGCGAGCAGTTGAAGCAGCGTGGCGGAGCTGACGGAACCGAGCTTGAGATGAATTGCGCTGCCGATGGCGGCAAGCCCCAAACCGAAAAGGATGTCGGTGCCGACGACTTCGGAGGGGGACATCTCAGAGTAATTCAACAGCAAAACGGTACCCAGCGCCCCTGCCCCGGCAGACGAAAAACCCGACTCGATACCGATGGGGAGCGCAAACCAGGGGAGCCAGCGGCCATTCTTTCGCGCGAATTCGGGATTGTGGAGGCGGCGGACGAAAGTCAAACTCGACGAAGCTGCCAACAACACGCCGAGCACAATTACGATCACCGGGTTGCCGAGATCGGCGCTCAGCAGACGAAGAACATAGGTGCCAATCAATAGGCCAGGCACCGCACCCAGTAACAGGCGCCACACATATGCCCCGCGAACCTGTTTGCCCCAAAGATAAAATGGTCCGACGATCAGCCTGAGCACACCGGCAAAAATGAAGGCGGTCCCCACGGCGGTTTTGGGCGCCAGGCCAAGTAAGAGAACGAGACAAGGCACCGTGAAGCTGCCACCGCCAATTCCGGTGAGCCCAACCGCCACGGCAATCAGGAATCCTATAATGAATACCATCGGCTGCTCCGCCTACTCCTTTACGTGCAGTCCGCACTCTGTCTTATTGAATCCCGACCAGCGCCCCGCTCGGGGATCCTCTCCGGGCTTCACAGGCCGGGTGCAGTAGGTGCAACCGATGCTTGGATAATCGCGATCGTGCAGCGGATTGTAGGGCACGTCGTTCGCGCGGATATAGTCCCACACTTGCGCTGAAGTCCAGTCCGCAATGGGATTCAGCTTCACCAAGCCAAATTTCGCGTCCCATTCAAGCTTTTTTGTATTTGCGCGCGTGGGCGCCTGATCGCGGCGGACGCCTGTAACCCAGGCCTGCAAGCTCGCCAACTTCTTCTTCAGCGGCTCGACTTTCCGCAACTGGCAACATTTGTCCGGCTGCGAAGCCCAAAGCGCCGCGCCGAATTGCACAGCCTGCGCTTCCGGCGTGAACTCCGAACGGGTGCGTTCGACTTCCACTCCGTACTTTTCTTCTATCTCGTCGATAAGCGTGTAGGTTTCCGGGAAAAGAAAATCCGTGTCCAGCGTAAACGTCCGAAATGCTGGGGCCAGGCGCGAAGCCATGTCGATAAGAACTACATCTTCGGCTCCGAAGCTCGAGGCAATCGCCAGCGTTGGGCCAAATTGCGAAAATCCCCAGCGCAGGGCCTGATCGGGCTTCCAACTTTCAGCTTCGCTCTGCAACGCTGCAACCTGTGCTTGTGCTTCTATCGTCTCCATCTGTGTCCTCTCTCAATAAAGGTTTCAGCTTCTCAACGCGATGCCTCCGCCAAAATCGCGGCGATTTGCGGCCGCGTATATTCCTCGGGAATCGGCGACCCATCACGCAATCGCCTCCTCACTTCGGTTCCGCTCAAAGTCAGATGGTGCTCGGAAGAATGCGCGCAGGTGCGCCGGCTGGCCATAGATCCGCAACGCCGGCAGTAAAAGACTTCATCGAAGCAGATCGGCACGATGCCCAGGCCGTCGCCGGCCAGCGATTGAAGCAAATGTTGCGCATCGTAAGGGCCGTAATATCCGCCAACGCCCGCGTGATCGCGGCCCACCAGAAAATGGGTGCAGCCAAAGTTTTTCCGTACCAGCGCGTGAAGGAGGGCTTCACGCGGACCGCCATAGCGCATCCACGCGGGCAACACCGAAAACAGCACCCGCTCGCGCGGCAAATATTCGTCCAGCAGCACCTGATAGCAACGTAGGCGCACGTCGGCCGGGATGTCTTCTGCCCGGGTTTCGCCCACCAGTGGATGCAAAAGCAATCCATCCGTGACCTCGAGTGCTGTACGCAAAACGTATTCATGCGCGCGGTGGATGGGATTGCGGGTTTGAAATCCGGCGACAGTGCGCCAGCCCCTGCGGGAAATTTCGGCGCGCGTCTGCGCGGGCGTAAGCCAGTGGCTACCGACACCGAGGACACTTGCATCACCGAACCATTGAATCTTGCCAGCCACGGCGAAGTTGCCGCCGCTCAGCATTCCTGCCGCACCCGGGTGTGCGGAATCATCGGTGCTGAAGAGCTTTTTAGCCCAATCACGTAACGGTATGGCAAAGACCTCGTCCACTTCCAGGAACGCGAGATCGTGACCTTGATACCTAAGGACGACTTCTGCACCGGATTTGAGGGATTGCACCTTCGCATCTTCAGTCTGCAGCAGAATGGGGAATGCCCAAATGCCGCCACCAGGCAAGCGCATATCGTCGACAATCGAGGAGGAAGTTTGAAAGTCCGTGAAGCCGTCGAGCGGGCTGAATCCGCCCACAGCCAGGAGCAATAGGTCGCTTGCTCCGCGTGAATTTAGCTCGATTGCGGGCAGCCTCAGCGCCTTTGTTCGAGCCTCGGCCTGAGCTTCCGCCGGGATAATTGCATTCACCAGCGTCCCGGCTTTTGCGAACGATTTCGGCGCGACGGCTTCCGTTGTCATGATCCAATTGCTCCTCGAATGCCCTAAAAACAAAAAACCCACCAACCAGTTCGTCTGGCGGTGGGGTTTTAATCCCGGTGCTCTAGTTCAGTTCAGTCGCGAACGCACCTTAACCCGCCAGAGGTAGGCATACAACAAGTACAACAACAGCTCTGGCAGCCCATAAACATAGTGGAGTTCGCAATCATGAAGGCCACACTGTACCTGCTCTGTTTGCTAAAAGCAAGCACAGAAGTTCGCTTATTCCGCAGTCGCTGGCTTCTCCCGCGTAGGCTGCGGTTTCAAGATTTCGTCGATCAGAAAAAGATCCGTGAGCAGCGCTCGGAGATGGATTGAAGCATTCAAATTGTCGATTAGCTGAGAACTGATCGTGTTTTGCGCTAGAACAAGCTCGAATAGCGGCGAGTGAATCCCGCGCGTCTCGCTCCAATACGCCAAGGAATGCGGAGTAGTGGCCCGCCGCGTTCGAGCTTTCTCGTTTCACAACTGCGGCGTACGCATCTGCGAGACCCAAAATCGCGTCGGCAGCGCGCTCAAGATAGTCACGCACTTGCGCGCTCGAGTTGCTGCCTTCGTTGCCGCCCAATCCCTGGCCGGCATACGCCAGCATGAACTCGTAGCACTTTTCGATGGCGTCGCAGCGGGCGCTGATATCCTCGCCCATCTAGGCAGGAACCCTGGACTTCGATCCTCCCGACGTCCCTGGCTCGGGCGCTCGCTTGTCTATCACCCAGCGCTGCGGATCGTAATGTTCCAGGTACTTCTCGCGGCTCATCCAGCCAAAAATCATCGATTTTGTGATGAAGAGCTTCTCCGGCCTGACCGCGAAATATATGTGGGCCATGATCAGCCCCACCAGCGCAATGCCGGAGAGACCGTGCAGAACGTACATCCAGCCCCAGGTCATGTCACTGAAGCCAAACAGATAAGGATTCCGCGTGAACAAAGGCGTCTGCACTCGGTTCATCATCAGCAGGCCGGTCCCGATGACGGCGAGCCCGGCACACAGGATGGCGAGGTGGTAAAGCTTATTTTCCAGCGGATACTTGCCGAACCCCCTCGGCTCAGGAGCCGCCGTCCCCAGCGCGCGCCGCACTCGTCTTGAAGCGTCCTCAATGTCGACGCGATCGGGCCAGATGGACCAGAAATCGAGCCAAAACGTTGCATGGAAGAGGTGATAAATCACGGATACCGTGAGGACGATGCCCGCGATCCAGTGGTAGGTCACCCAGGCGAACCTGACGCCCATCTTGGGCAGAAACGCCGTAAACAGCAGCGTCAACATGGATAGCGCCATCACTGCGTGGAACAGCCGGGCGCCAAGCGAATGCCGCGGGACGCGTTCGGGAATACCGGCTATCGGGGCAGTGCCCATCGCTGCGCCCGAATGCGATTCCGCGGATTTCACCCAGTAGCTGATGTACAGGGCGTGAGCGATCAGAAAGAGGACGCCCGCAATTATTGCCACCCACAAGAGACCAAATGCAATGTGGATGGGAACTTCCCTACCCCACGGACTTGTCGCCCACTGTACTAAGCCCATTCTGCCTTCTCCACGCCGCCGATGGCGCGCTTCACCAGATTTCTCATCAGCGGAATCTTGTAGCCGTTGAACCGCAAAGGCCGCGCGCCCTCGATGGCCAGCCGGCCGGCCATTTCACCGGTAGCGGCGTTTGGTTCCTTGCCCCGCACTGCGTCTTCCACAGCCGTGAGGCGCAGAGGCCGAGCGGCTGCGGCGTTCACAGCCAGCCGGATGCGCTCAATCTTGCCGTCCGTGACCACCATGGCTGCGGCCACATTCATCAGCGGGAAATCCCAGACGTTGCGATCGCGCACTTTCTCGAAGTAGAACTTTGCTCCTGCCCAGTCCGCGGGCAGCCGAATGGCCGTCAGAAGATCTCCCGGCCGCAAAATGTTCATGCGCGTGATATCCGTTCCCGGGCCAATAAAGTAGTCCTCGGCGTTCACCACGCGCTCGCCTTTCGGCGTGCGAATCACAAATTTAGCGTCCAGCGCGATCAAAGCGGGCGCTGAATCCGACGGGTTCACAGCAACGCAACGATCCGCCCCCAGAATGGCGTGCTCGCGATTAATCGCCGTAGGCGTATCGGCAAAGCACGTGTTACCCCCCGCACGATAGCAAGGCCAGCCGGCGCGGTAGTACCAGCAGCGCGTATCTTGCGAAACGTTTCCGCCGAGCGTGCCCTGGTTGCGAATCTGCGGCGAGGCCGCCGCTTCCGCTCCCGTCGACAAAATGCTGTACTTTTCGCGGATGACAGGATGTCGCACGACTTCGGTCAACGTCGTCGTTGCGCCGATCTCAAGCCCGCCGCCGTCCAGTACGCGTATACCTCTCAACTCCCCGATCTGGCTCAGGTCCACCACCACTTTCGGGCGCTTGATGCGATCTTTGAGCCAATCGAACGTGTCCAGGCCACCCGCCATCACCCAGGCATCTGCACGGTACTGACCAAGCAGCCGCATCGTGTCGTCTATCGTCGGCGGCTGAAAAAGTTCGAACGCCGGCATCACATCCCGTATCACAGCCATCTTCGCGTCCTCCTGCGTACTCTCCGCTGGTTCTTCCCTGTTTCCATCGAACTCAGAGCTAAATTAAATGTGCGCGGTCAAAGGTTCTTGCATCGGCCGGCCCGCTTCCAGCGATGCCAGAATCGTGTCCGCGTTGACGGGCGCGCGCCGGAAGACTTCATCACCCAGCGCGTCCGAAAGGGCGTTCAAGATCGCGGCGCAGCCTCCCCCAACCGGTGGCTCGCCAATGCCGCGAGCACCAATCGGCGTTTCCGGATCCGGAATGCCGACCGCCGCCCATTGCATCTTTTGCGGTACATCCAAGATCGTTGGAGGCTTGGTGTGATGGAACCGCTTGGCTACCGGCAGGCCGTAGTGCTGGTCATAAACCCACTTTTGGCCGATAGCGTGGCCTATTCCTAATATCGACCGTCCGAGAATCTGCCCGCCTAACGCATTTGGATGAATCACGGTGCCGACATCAGCGTATGCCAGGAAATCGACGATGCGATACTGCCCCGTTTCGAGATCGACTTCGACTTCAGCAAACGTGGCGACATAGGAATGCGTGACCCCATCGCGCGGATAGCTGTCTTTGGCGACCGCCATCAAGCCTTGACCGGCCAGCGCATTGGCCGACGCGACCGTAAACTTATTGATCTCCTTGGGCAGTTCGTGGCCGTCGTAGATGCCGCCGAGCTGGATCGCCCGCTTGGCCGCTTGAGCCAAGCTCATCCCTGGGCCGCCGCCCTTGCGGAAGACCCGCTCGTTCGCGACCTCATAGTCCTCCGGTTTGCCACCCAGATCCTTCGCCGCAATCAGCTGCAGCTTCTTGATGGCATCCATCGCTACCGCATGCGCAGCGCGCGTCATCGCATGAGTCGTCTGGCTGCCGCCAGAGGGGCAAGCCCACGGCAGGTTCTTTGCCGAATTGCCCCAGGTAATTTCACATTTATCCCAGGGCACGCCGACCAACTCCGCGACCACGCGGTGCACGTCGTGTACTGACTCCGTTCCGAGATTACCGATTCCCGACTGGATGTAGAGTCGCCCATCGGGCTTGATAAGGAAAAGGCCGTCGAAACCGATCGAGCCGCCTACATAGCAGCTGCTCGATACACCGACGCCGCGTGCTTTCGTCCCGCTGCGCTTCGGGAGCGCCTTCCTCTCATCCCAGTTGAACGTCTCAGCCCCGCGGTCGAGCGCCTCCTTCAGGAAAGCACTCGTGGCATATTGCTGCTTCCCTGCGACGAGCGGCCCGAACTTCGCCTTACCCTCCGGGGCATTGATGTGCCGGATCGCGACTTGATCGACTCCGAGCTTGCGCGCGGCCTTCGCCAGCAGCGGCTCCATTAGCGCGATTCCCTGCATACCGCCCGGCGAGCTCTGCGCGCTGCGAGGCGGTGTATTCGTCAGAACCGTTACCGCGCGCCAACGCATCGCCAGCGGCTGATACAGCAGCGAAACAATGCGGCCGGACGACGCGGCATCGCCCACCTGATCGTAAGGACCGTTGTCGCAAATCACGAACATATCGAGCGCAGTGATCCGCCCTTCCTTCGTGAAGCCAACCTTCATGCGGCCGTGGAAGCCTGGCCGCCCTTTGCCTATGAAGTTTTCCTCCTCGCGGCTGATGCGCATCATGACGGGCATGTTGGTCTTCTTCGCCAGCAGCGCAGGAATGATCAGCGAAATGGCACCCGTTATCTTGCTGCCGAACCCGCCGCCTGTGTATTCACTGATAAAAACTACATTTTCGGGATCGATGCCCAGCCATCGCGCGATCGCCGGCACGGCTTGGGCGGTGCTCTGCGCGCCGCTATGCACGTAGACTTTGCCATTCTGCCAGTACGCCATGGCAGTCCGAGTTTCCAGGCACTGGTGGCTCGAATTCGGGGTGACGAATGTCTCGTCCATGACCAGCGCTGCGTTCTTAAATCCAGCGTCGAGATCGCCGACGGTCCATTCGTCGGTCGCCTTGCCCATCGGCAGGCGGCCTTCCTTATATTCTGCGAAGTCTGCCTCGGTCCACTTAACCATTGCCACATCTGGCGGAACAATGGCCGGCGGACGCCCAGGCGTCGGAGGCGGTTGCGGACCCCGCACCCAAACATTGCCCTCCGTTCTCGCGTTCGGCCCACCAGGCCGCAGACTTACCAGCGGATCCACCACAAACGGCAGCGGCTCGAGATCCAGCCGAATCTTTTCGATCGCATCCGCGGCAGTCACCTCGTCGACCGCCGCTACAGCCAGAATTGGATCGCCCTGATACAACGGCTCCATCGTGAGTCCGCGATCTCCGCGCTTATTTGCCAGAAGGACGGTGCCGTTATCGTTGATACTGTCGGCCGGAGGGGGCAGTTCGTCCGCGGTCAAGATTGCCTTCACTCCTGGCATCGCCAGCGCCGCGCGCGCATCAATGCTCCGGACGCGCGCATGCGGCATCGGGCTGAGCAGCAGCTTGCAGAAAAGCATGCCGTCCGCGCGATAATCTTCCGCATACTTCGAACGCCCCGTCACCTTCGCATAGAGGTCGGGCGTCGTGTAGTTCTTCCCGATCAGTTTGTACTTGGTCGCGGGCACATTCTTGGATTCAGGCATGTGTCACCTTCCGCAGATTTTCCGCACCGCGCATCATGGCATTGAGAATCTTGTCGTAGTCCTGACACCTGCACAGGTTTCCGGAGATCCCATGAGCCAATTCAGCGCGGCGTCGGGTTCGGATTTGTCTTTAAGTAGCCCACCGTAGCCATGATGAAACCCGACATGCAAAACGCGCACTGAAAGCCTTGTTCATCAATAATGCCCTGCTGCACCGGGTGCAGCTTGCCATCCGCGCTGGCCAGGCCTTCAACCGTCACGATGTTTTTGCCCCGCACCGTGTGCGTGAGAATCGAGCAGGAGTAGTGCGGCACATCGTCAATCAGCACCGTACAAGCTCCGCATTCGGAGCGGTCACAGCCGAGCTTCGTACCGGTCAGCCCCAGCTTGTAGCGCAGGGTTGCCTGCAGGGTCTCTTGCTTCATCACGTCCACGCGCCGCTGCTGGCCGTTCACCGTTAGCGTGACCAGCCGTTCCACGGCACCGGGAGCGGATGCCTGCGCCCAAACGGAGGGCGCGCGAAATAGATAGCTCGCCGAAGACACCGCGCCTGCCGCGATGACGCCTTTGATCAGCTCGCGTCTCGAAACGAGATACGGAGTTGAAGCGCCGGGGTTTTCGACCTCGTGATCTGCCATCGCTTGCTCCCTTTATAGATGGATTTGATTGGGTATACGCCATCGCTACCGCTGTGTCAATGACGATGGGATGGTGGGATGGGATCAACCCCAGGGGCATGAGAGGAATACGCACTCGGAACTGACTTACTAGGTGGGCGCGGGAATATTTTCCGAATCCGTGCGTCTGTAGTGATGCAAGGCAGCTTGGGCCGCGAAGCGTGGCCGCTTCACGCGTCTCTCGCAAATTGGGGAAAAAGGTACTAAATATAATGTACGTTTGGCATTCGACTACTTTCCCGGTCGTCTCGCGCCCAACTCGGCGATTGCGCCACGGTGCCGAATCGTGGTGGGACTATCTTGAATTCGCACGATGGCTGCTTGCTCTTTGTTTTCGGGGAACGTTATTGCTAATTGCGTGCCGCTTGCGGGATCTGGCAATGAGACCGATTCGTCTGATTTTTAAGACCTAAAGTTACCTAAATGGTTTAAAAGCCTGCAACCCCAACGACGTGATTAATTAATTGGAGGGCTTTTTACAATAGTTACAGGTGAAGGAATCCTGGTTCGTCGGCTTGATGATGTGTTCTTTATCCTGGCTCACGCAAAACGTTTCGAATAGCTCCTCGTCGGGGCCGCCAAGAACCAAATGCCGAGGAGTAACAACCCACGGCTTGGTGAACATGACGGGGTCATCGACGGTAGCTTCATAGAAAAGCATGTTGCCGCGACGGGTAAAGCGTTCGACTGCATGCTCCTGATCGCTATGAATCAAGGCCAACTTCTCCGTGATCTGGTGATTGCCTTCGCCCGGCTCCAGCCCCGGCTCGGTGTGCCCCTGACCGCCGCCTAGCCACGTCTCATCGTTCAAGGCAGTCACATCCACGACGAGGGTATCGCCTTCCCAATGGCCGATGGAATGCCCAAGATACGAAGTATCGAGGTCTTTGGGATGCGGGCGTCCATCGGTATAAATCACGCGAAAACTTTCGCCGACGAAATTCGATTCGTAGAGGATCACGACCATTTTTGGAGTCTGCACAATTTGCAGCGGGCCCGTTGAGGCGCGCGGCACTCCGCTAGGGAGGCAGTCAAAATTGGGGTCGTCCGTGGTCGTGGGACCATACTGGCCCTCGACGATGGCTTTGACCTTGGCCGCATATTCGGGCTTGTAGGAGGGCTCCGACGGTTCCGGATATTTGCGCGGCGGCTTGCTGCGGTTTCTCGCGCCTCCGAGATCAAACTTCACGTTACCGTTGGCGTCTCTCGTGCCCAGATTGGCGAGATCGTTGTACCAGAAGCCGCTCAGGTCAGGATGCCCGTCGGACGTGCGCGGCGTGCGCGTCTGGGCCAAAGAGCTTTGCAGATAGAGCTTCTGCAGTTCTTCGTTGTTTTGCACGATATCGGGAAGCTTGGCGCTTTGCGGTGAATTCTGCGCTGCCGCAGGGCGCTCGAGTGGCAGTGAAATCAGCCCAAAGAAAGCGGAGAAGGCGGCTGCTTGCAGAATGTAGTGAGATCTCACCTTAAATCTCCTCTTGATTCGAATCGGTTATTCGCCGAATCGAGAACGCCAGCGAAAAGGATGCCCCGATTCGGACCGCTACTCTCCTCCGACTTTCAGCACGATCGAATGGCCGTCCGGGTACTTAAACATTTTGGCGAAGCCGAGGTGCTTGCTCCCATCCTTGGCGGCTACCGCCGTCACGGTGATTTCCTCTCCAACCTTCCAGTCATCCTTCCTGACTCCGGCGCGGTGATACATGCCAGGGGGATTGCCTTCGAAAGACCAAGTCTCCACTTTTCCGCTCTCATCTTTCACATCCAAAAACCAATAAACATGTGGATTCACCCAAAGCACTTTGGTGAGCACGCCCGTCACCGTGAACTCTTTACCAGGGTCAAACTCAGCGGTAACGGAATGATGCGCGAGTGCCGGTATGGCGACGCAAAGCAACGCGACGGTCGCCATGAGGAAATTGTGAACGTTGCGCTTCGTCATTCGCGTCTCCAATCGCCTTATAGCGAATCGATCGGCTTACCGGCCGTCGCCCGCTCCACCACTCTTCTTTGCGCTCAAGCTCTTGTAAAGGCGTTCGAGGTATACGTCTTCCTTAATAGGAGGCGACTCCAAAGAATCCCATTGGGCCAGAACCTTTTCTTGTTTGAGCTGGTCCAGGCTCTTGCCCTGATTGATGCCGGCCTGGACCACCGCGGTCGTCGCCTTAACCACGTCGAGATACTTCCGTAATTCGGCCTTCGAAGCCACAGCGCCGTGCCCCGGAATGATTTCGGCATCGTCTGGGGCATGTGCCAGCACGTATTCGATCGCGGCGACCTCGCCCTCGGGGCCACCGGTGCCGTCATTATCGTTGTCGATTGCCGGAAAATGCGGAGGATCGAAGTTTGTGAATACGTCCCCCATATGAACCACGCTGTTTCCGGGAAAAAAGACCACAACGTCGCCATCGGTGTGCGCACGGCCAAAATATATAGCGCGAATCTCTGCGCCATTTATATGCAAAGCCAACTGACTGCTGAAGGTCATGGCCGGAAGCGAGACCAGCAGATTGGTAATGCGGCGATCGGGTTCCTTTTGCATCGTCTTCGGCACGTTATCCTGCGCGATCAGAACAGCCGTCTTGCCAAAGTAGGCATTGCCGCCGGTATGGTCGCCGTGCCAGTGCGTATTCAGCACGTATTTAACCGGCTTGTCCGAGACCGTCTTTAATGCCGCTTCGATCTTTGGCCCAAGCTCCACAAGCTGCGAATCCACGAGCACGATTCCATCGTCGCCGGTAAAAACGCCGATATTGCCCATGCCGACTTGAGCTCCAGAGCTCTGCAACACATAGACATTGTCCGCCAGCTTCTGGAGCTTGACTTGAACCTTGCTCAAGTCCGGCGCTTGTTGCGGAGGCTGCTGCGCCAGAGTTCTAAGCGCAAAGCCGAACAACAAGAGCAGAAGAATAAGACCAAACTTTCGCATTAGTCGCCTTTCTCGGTGTCGGCAAGCCGGCAAGCCAGCGCGAATCGAAGCCCCAACGTGGCGCCAGACTATAGGATTGAGATTGATGCGGTCAAGCTTACGCAGCGAGTAGCGGCCCATTTGAAACTGACCCACTACGGATATGCGGCCCGGGCGGAAACGTGGTCGTGCGACATGGGGATTTTGACAAAGTCGTGGTGGATACGTTTGTCCAAGGTGCATTCCCCGCGCTGAAACAGCGGCTCGACGCCATTGATAATGCGCCGATCCTTTACGTGATCAACACGAATTGGCTTTTCGATCACACGGACAATAACGAAAGCTTTCGCAAAACCGGCGCTGAAATCGTGGCGCATGAAAACACGAAACGCCGCTTGTCGGAGACGCACGATCTGCTCGGAATGCACTTCACACCGGCGCCCCAGGCTGCATTACCAACGCAGACCTTTACGGAATTCCGCGACGTCAAGCTGGAAGTGCCGCCAGGATTAGAGGAATACGTCGACCTGGGATACCTTCCGCGAGCGCATGACGATACTGACATCTACGCGCATTTCGTGATGGGCGATGTGTTGCATCTCGGCGATACGTTCTTGAACGGCATGTATCCAACCTGGCAGTGCGCATCTCAGTGGGCTTCAATTCTCTCCTGAGCTCCCACCTTCGAGGTTGTCGTACCCGCAGTTCTTGCTTCTCGCAAAAGGGTTCCCGCCTCGGCTTGAATCCGGCGAACAAGGTTCGCCGGATTATTCACTCTTGTTTTATCTGTGATCTCGTGAACCACCCTGGTGGCCGGCCTCATAGCCGGCCTCGTAAGCTCTCCGGTCTTCGTCTTTTTTGAACTTCCTTCTCTTGGAGTGGTCACGATTATGCGCGGTATCGTTGCGTCCGTCGCGCATACCTGTCTTGTAGTTCTTATTTCTCGAATAATCCTGGTCGTGTTGTTCCTGTGGTAACGGAGAGGCTCGCGACCCGTACCGCGCCTCCTGTGATACCGATACACAGGCTCATCGCCACAATCCAAACACACTGTTTCATTCGCAGTCCCATAAGTTTCCATTCCTTTCATTCATGCCGTTGCTACTTCACCAGCATGATCCTTAGCACCGTAATGGCAGCTACAGACTCGTTCATTGCTGGCGACTTCGCACGCCACACTACTCCCGCTTCGGACGAGACGGGGTTCACCCTGATCTTTAAGCAGTACGCCCGCGTCCGCGAAACAAATGGAAAAACAACGAAACGATCGCAAAGAGCAAAAGCAAGTGAATCAATCCTGCACTTACATGGAACACCAGGAAACCGCCTGCCCACAAAAGCAGCAGAACAAAAAATAGTGCTATGAACATGACGCGTTCCTCCTGGGCCTGAATGCTAGCCCTCAGCTACTATTAGTCGATATCGGGGAAATCGCCATACCGCGCCAAACTTGCCCGCCCGGATCATCTTGCTGTATAACCCACTTTAAACAACTGTAACTGAAGGAATTCGTGAAGATGCCAGGTCGGAGTTCTCTTCCCCGCTCCCGAACCAGCTATTTCAAGCACTGAGGGCCACGGTCGAAATCCGTCGCTTCGCGCCATCGACAAAAATCATCCTTTTCACGATCAATGACACTCCTGAAGCACAGGAGGCCGCAAGGATGGTCGGTGCCGACGCGCTTGTCCCAAAAAGCAAGGCCGAGACAGATTTGCTCCCAACCGTTCAACGTTTCACCCTTGAAAACTGAACCGATCGGTCTTGGATGAAACTGTGCTGAATGGCACTGCATTGCTTTTGCCAACATGACATCATCCGTTCATGTCTAACAACATAGCCAAAGAGAATCCTGTCCAGCAGCACTTGTCGGCTTGACGGACGAAATGGCAGACATTCCGGGGATATCGTTGCCAACCCGGAAGTTGCTGCCGGGCCAGGTCTGCCCGGGCCCGTACGGTAAACAACCCGGCAAATTCTTATCGATCCCCTCCGATCGCTAGCTTGCGATCTTTGAAATTCTCGATTTCTGCCCGTCGCGACACTGGTAACGGGGTGGTTCCCTTTCGTCAGGACTTGGCGAAGTTTCGTTCTTGGGAGTGATCGCTTCGTGCACCTTGGGTGGGTTCGTCCGCATCCTGTTTGTGCGGGCCGTCCCTGTTCTCGTAATTAATCTCGTTCAAGGCCGAAGAGCTGTCTAGTGGAGGTACCTCAAAAATGAAACCGATGATTTGGATTGGGATTTTGTTAATCGTTGTAGGCGCACTGGTCCTCGCCTATCAAGGCATCGACTACACGCGGGAGAAGAGCGTTCTCGATGTGGGGTCGGTGCACCTCACGGCAAAAACTCACGAACGACTTTCCCTTCCGCCAATACTTGGAGGGCTGGTGTTGATTGGAGGGGTCGTCGTGCTGGTTATGGGAACAAGCAACAAGTCATAGCCCGGACTAGGAATCGGCCCTGTAGCCTCTAAGCGTAAGGGCATGATCGGAGTGAAGTGTATGAGAGGAAATCAGGGTCACAAACGCAAAGGAGAACCTCGATGCTACTACTGATTATTCTTCTGCTGTTCTTGTTCGGCGGAGGCGGCGGATATTACGGGTATTCCAGATGGGGGTCACGCGGGGGCCTCGGGTTTGTCGGGACGGTCGTGCTCATCGTGGTGGTCGTTTATCTGGTTGGCGGGTTGCGTTGATGTCCTTAGGGTCGATCTGAGACTACATTGAATCAAGGTGGCAATCGTCAGACGCATGTCCGGACTCGAACCCGGCACCGCGTTCGGCTTGTATTGTTGGCAATGCTGCTGGGCCAGGCGCACGGCTATGCGCAGTTAGGACCGCAGGTGCCATGCGGAAAGGAACCCATTCCACCCTATCCTGTTCTGGACGATTCGGCCATCGTGAAGTCGTGGAGCAAATCTGAAGTCGGCGGCGACTGGAGACCGCCCGCGTGTACGGGTTGGGCTGCGGGGGGCTTTACAACCTTGGTAACCACAGTCGCGCGATTTCGTCATACCTCGGAAGCTGACGGCTTGCTTCGCCACATCGGGGCAATTTCGGAACTCGCGGGCGTGCGCTATTGGTCGACCACTCACCAGCAATGGCGAACACTAATAGTCGAGGCCCACGCTCTGGCCGGCTCGCAGCCTGGTCAACGCCGCCAGGATTTCGCGCCCGATGAGATGGGGGAAGGCAAGGTGCTCTATTTTGAACAGGTCGATAACCTTTCCGGCAAAGCCATCTACCGAATGCACATTGCTGAGGCCTCGGCGGACCGGCTCGTCTTCGATGTCGAGAACGTCGGCACCATCCGCTATCTCCTCATACCTATTCTTCACCCGGGTGAGATGCAGTCGATCTACTTTCTGGATCGCGAATCGGATAACGTCTGGCGCTACTACAGCATCATGCGCACAGGGCAGAACGCCAACCGGCTGATCGCGGGAAATGTGTCTTCCTCGGTCAACCGCGCCGTTGCGTTCTATCGCTACCTGGTCGGAATTCCCACTGGCCAGGAGCCGCCCGCGGCGCGATGAAAGCAAGAGTTGCGAAACCCTCGCAGCTTAGAACGGACGTTGGGATGGTGCCGGGGGGCAGAGTTGAACTGCCTACGCCGGCCTTTTCAGGGCCGCGCTCTACCGGTGAGCTACCCCGGCACCGGAGGAATCCAAAAATTGTAGCGGCGCGGAGTTGCGATGTCGAGACCGAATCCACTCGTCTCGCAATCCGCCGTGGGAATGTTTTGGGTTGTGAAGGCTTACTTCACCGACTCGTCGAACTCCCGCATCCAGTCTTTCTTCTTCAGCACTTCGCGGGGCTTGGTGCCGTCTGCGGGACCGACGATGCCGTCTTTCTCCATGATGTCGATCAGCCGCGCCGCCCGGCCATAACCGATGCGCAGCCGCCGTTGCAGAGTAGAAGTCGAAGCGCGCCCCATCTCGCAAACCACGCGCACGGCCTCCTGGTAAAGTTCGTCATCGACCTCTTCCTCGCCTCCCTCACCGCCAGCCTGAGCGCTCGTTTCTTCCTTCGGGGCTTCCAGCAGCTTCTGGTTGTAGATGGCTTTGGCCTGCGATCGCCAGAAATCGCAGAGGGACACGATCTCGTCTTCGCTCACCAGCGGCCCATGAATGCGGTGCAGCCTCGATGACCCTGCCGGCAGGTACAGCATGTCGCCGCGGCCCAGCAGCGATTCCGAGCCGTTCGCATCCAGAATCGTCCGCGAATCCACTTTGCTCGCCACGCGGAACGAGATGCGCGCCGGAAAGTTCGCCTTGATCAGCCCGGTGATGACGTCCACCGAGGGCCGTTGCGTGGCCAGAATCAGGTGAATGCCCACGGCGCGCGCCATCTGCGCCAGCCGCGTGATCGATTCTTCCACGTTGTTCGTGTCCACCATCATCAGATCGGCCAATTCGTCGATGATGATGACGATGAGCGGCAACGGCTTGTGTTCCTCGTCGTCGACATTTTCGAAGAGCGAGAGCGATTGCCCCTTCGCGAATGTGCGGTTGTATTGCTCGATATTCCGCACCCCGCGATTTGCCAGGAGCTTCAGCCGCCGCTCCATCTCACGCGTGGCGTTGCGCAGCACGTTCGAAGCGACCTTGGGATCGGTGACTACGGGCGCCAGCAGATGGGGAACGTCTTCGTACAATCCGAGTTCGAGCCGCTTGGGATCGATCATCACCAGCTTCAGCTCTTCAGGCGTCGCTTTATACAGCATGGATACGATCAGCGAATTCAGAAAGACGCTCTTGCCCGTTCCCGTTGAGCCCGCAATCAACAAGTGCGGCATCTGCGCCAGATCCGACACGCGCACGCGCCCGATCAGGTCCTTGCCCAGGGAAAGAGTCAGCTTCGATGGCGAATTGACAAAATCCGGCGACTCGATCACTTCGCGCAGCGTAATCGTCTGCCGGCGCTGGTTCGGCACTTCAATTCCCACCGTCGACTTCCCCGGAATGCGCTCGATCAAAATCGATTCGGCGCGCAGTGCCAAGCACAAATCGTCTGCCAGCCCCGTGATGCGGCTGTACTTAATCCCCGCCTCTGGCTTGAACTCGTAAGTCGTCACCACTGGCCCGGGATTGATCTGCGTGACGTGACCGCCTACGTCGAATTCGCTGCATTTCTCTTCAATCGCTTTCGCGCATTCCTTCAGCTCATCTTCCTGAACTTTTTCGCCGCGCTCCGCCATGCGCAGCAAAGTGGTCGACGGCAGGCGGAAGCCTGCGGCGCCCCGCGAGATCTTGGGTTCGGCCCCCGAATTCTTCGCCGACGCCGAAACCATAGGCGCCGCAATTTCCGGAACGTGCAACATCTTTCGCACTACGGCTGTTTCTTCTTCGTCTTCCGCTGGCTCTTCGTCTTGCTCTCCTTCCGCGATCTTGCGGTCCTTCGCTCCCAGCGTTTGCGGCGGCACGGGCGCGCGTCCGCTTACCTTGTTGGCTTCCACGCGCTTGCGCATCCGTTCCTGCTCGCGTTTCTCACGCCAGGCCGACCACCGCGCTTTTATTCGCCCAATCGGGTCCAGTTTCTTGGCGGGAACGCGCAGAAGCGCATGCGTGGCGGTGAAGGAAAATGGCGTAGTCAGAAAAAGCGCCGCTACAAAGGCCGCCAGCGCCACGACGTGCGCGCCTACGGAATTGAACGCGTGCTGCAGCCCCTCGGCCGCGATTCCGCCCACGAAGCCGCCCGGGGGAATGGAGTCGCGCACATCGGGGATCTTCCACAAGCTGAGGAGCGCCGGCAGAGCAAGCACCAGCACCGCGTAACCGATGAGTGCCGCAATCGCCGAATCGATCGGCTTGCTGCGAAACCAACGCAATCCCAGCGCGAAAATCCCCATCGGCACCACGAACGCCGCATAGCCAAGCACCTGAAACACGAAATCCGCGGTGTAGGCCCCTGCCGGTCCAACCCAGTTCTGCGCCGGACGCGTCCCAAACGGTTGCGCGGAAACATTAAAGGATGCGTCGCGAGGGCTATAGGAAAGCAGCGCCAGGGCCATCAAAATGGCCAAGGTTATACCCAGAAAACCGATTAGCTCATTGAATCGGCGATTTTCCGTCGGAGTCAGTAAGCGCACAGCAGTCTCCTGGTTTCTGGGGAAGGACAAAGCCGTATCGCACAGGAAGCGCGGGCGCTGGTCGCGCGGTTCACCTGTGGAGGAACATCAAGAGCAGGATGAATATACCAAAGATTAGCCGGTAAACAACAAAGATCTTGAGTGTGCGCGTCTGCAGATAACGCAGCAAAAAGCCGATTACCGCATACCCCACCAACGCGGATACGGCGATACCGATCAGCAGCGTCGAAAGCGGCAGTTCCACCGCGCCTGAGCGCTGCATCCGCATCAATTGCGGCACTTCCTTGAGCGCTGCGCCTGCGATCAGCGGGGTAGACAGCAGAAATGAAAAACGCGCCGCCGTCTCCCGCGTCATCTTGCGCCAGAGTCCGGCGATGATTGTAATTCCGGACCGCGAAACGCCCGGAAAAAGCGCCAGCGCCTGCGCCGAGCCGATTCCGATCGCGTCGCCCAGGTTCGCATGCTCCAGTACGCGCCGCAGTCCGGTCGTCGAGTCCGCGACCCACATCAGCAATCCCACTGCGATCGTGGCTGCGGCAATGGGCCCCGGATTGCGCCAGGTCTCTTCGATGAATCGCTCGAAGAGAAATCCTACGATCCCGCCGGGAATGGTTCCGATCACCAGCAGCCAGAATAGCCGCCGATTCGTCTGCACCTGCTCGCTGCTTGCGTGCGCCGGGTAGTGAATGCCGAAGCCATTCAGGATGAGCGCGATCCACGTGCCCAGAAAGAAGAGAACTACGGCTATAAGTGTTCCGGCATGCAGCGCCACGTCGAACGGCAAGCCTCCGTCGGGCCAATGCAATGCCCACGGAAAAAACCAAAGATGAGCGCTGCTGCTGATGGGAAGAAATTCGGTGAGTCCCTGAACGATGGCCAGCACCACCGCATGGAATAGGGTCATGCGGTCGCCGGCCTGTCGGGCTGGTGCAATTCCTTGATCATTTCGTACGCGTCGATGCGCCCGAGATAATAACCCCGGCTCACACCGGAGCTACGATAGCCGTGCCGCTGCCAGAAGGCAACGCCCGCTTCGTTGGTTGTTGCCGTTTGAAGCTCTACATAGCGCACGCCCATCTTCGCCAACCGCCGCTCGGTTTCCTGCAGCAGGGCCGTTCCCACCCCAGAGCGCCGCTGCTCCGCCAGCACGTCAATGGTTACGATGTAACCTTCCTCGCCGCGATGATCCGCGACGAGAAAACCAATAATTGGGAGCTCGGGCTCGCCCGTCGCCTCAGCCACAATGCAAAACGCCCCGTGCTGACCTAAATACCACTGCAGCATGCGCCGCGAATACGCAATCCCGCGCGGATAGCAGGCCTGGTCAATTTCGTACAGCGTCTCAAAATCGGCTGGGGAATAATCGCGCAGCGTAAATTCCATGGAAACGACCCGTTGTCATCCCGAGGCTGCTCTTCGCGCGAAAGTCATCCTCGCCGCGAACGTCTACCAACAGGATGAGCTTCGCGGCGTTAAAGAAGTCATCAGGAGCTTTCGCGCGTTAACAAAGGCGGCCGAGGAATCTGCTTTTCGTGAGGAACTCGTGACGTCGGATTGGCCGCTCACACTTCCAAAATCACCGGCAAAATCAGCGGCCGCTTTGACGTCTGCTTATTCAGAAAGCGCTTCAGGTCCACGCGAATCTTCTCTTTGATGACGCCCCAGTCCTTCTTCTCTTCCGTATTCGATTGCTCGATGGTGCGCAGAATCACCTCTCGCGCCGCCGCCAGCACTTCTGTCCCGTCTTCCGGAGGCAAAAATCCCCGCGTAACCATCTCCGGCCGAGACTCCATGCGCCCCGTATGTTTGTCGATGGCGATGATCGGCACGACGATGCCGTCTTCGGCCAGATGCTGCCGATCGCGGATCACCACCTGCTCGATCTCTTCGAGCGATCCCGAATCCACGCACACGCGTCCCACCGGCACTGGTTCCCGCCGGTACGCTCCGTCTTCGGTGAATTCGATTGGGTGCCCATCTTCGAGCAGCAGAATTTCGCCCGAAACCGTGCCCACCTGCTGCGCCAGCGCCGCATGGCGGAAGAGCTGCCGGTATTCTCCGTGCATCGGAATGAAATAGCGCGGCCGCACCAAATTCAACATGAGCTTCTGTTCTTCCTGGCTGGCATGACCGGAAACGTGCAGCAATCCGCCATTATTGTCGTAATAGACGAGCGCCCGCCGCCGGAACATGTGGTCCAGCATGCGGAAAATAGCCTTCTCGTTTCCGGGAATGATGCGCGCGGAGAGGATCACCGTGTCGTCCTGATCGACGCTAACGAGCCGGTGGTTGTCCACCGCCACGCGTGAGAGCGAAGACATCGGCTCCGCCTGGCTACCGCTTACCAGCACAACCATCTTTTCGGCCGGGAACGTCCGCAAATCTTGCGGCCGTACCACCAAGCCATCGGGAATGCGCAACCGGCCCAGTCCGTGCGCGATCTCCACGTTATCCACCATGCTGCGACCCACAAACCCGACTTTGCGGCCAACCAGCGCGGCGATGTCTACTACCTGTTGTATGCGATGGACGGAACTGGCAAAACACGAAACCAGCACTTTGCGTGGCGCCGCCCGAAATAGCTCTTCCAGGCGGTTCCAAACCGCTCGCTCTGAAGGCGTGTAACCCGGCCGTTCCACGTTCGTGCTGTCGCTGAAAAGCGCCAGCACGCCCTCCTGGCCGTAGCGCGCAAACGCGTGCAGATCGAATGGTTCGCCGTCCACCGGTGTGGGATCCATCTTGTAGTCGCCCGTGTGTATGACTACTCCCACCGGCGTACGAATCGCCAGTGCCACGCAATCGATCGTGCTGTGCGTGACATGGATAAACTCAATTTCAAATGGGCCGATCTCCGCATGCCGCCCGGGCAGCACTTCCCGCAGGTCGGCTTTTTCCAGTAGCCCGTGCTCTTCCAGTCGTTTGCGGACCAACGCCAGAGTGAATCGCGTGCCAAAGACCGGCACGTTTAGATCCCTCAAAATGTAGGGGAGCGCGCCGATGTGATCCTCGTGCCCATGCGTCAGAACGATGGCACGCACGTGCTCGCGGTTCTGCTTTAGGTAAGTGATGTCCGGAATGACGATGTCGACGCCAAGCAACTCGGCTTCCGGAAACATCATGCCGGCGTCAATCACCAGGATGTCATTCCCTGTGCGCAGAGCGAGCATGTTCATGCCAAATTCGCCCAGTCCGCCCAGGGGAATTGCCCACAGCGAAGGCTTGCTCAAATTCTTGTGGCTCCTTAGTCAAACAATCGTATCACGCCGGTGTACATTCCTCCGCGCCGCCGGGCGAAGTTTGCGTGGCGTGTTCTAGATTTGTGGGTCGCGGCTTTTTATGGTGAGCGCAGCGAATCCATAGCCGCGACAACTCATTGCGCTATGTCGGGGGCTTTTTAGCCCCTGAGTTTTTCCCGTGCGGCAGGGGCCTCGCCGCCCTCACGGTCAGGTGTGCGCGGCAATCGGCCAAATCGGCCGAAAAGTCGAATCGTCCAAATGACTGTGAACGCCGCAAGGCCGGCGAGCGTGTACCATAGGCGCGCTGGGTTTGGTCCGCTTGCCGAGTGCAAATTCATTTGCATGGCGTAATCGAAGGCCAGAATGATGACGAGGTATACCGCGTAGCCAAACCACGCAAACCAGCCACTCAGAAACTCCAGCGACGCCGCCCGCTGCCCTGGCGCGAGCCAGTAACCCTTATTCGGCAGATTAATGAGGCTGGGCATAACGGCGATCATGGTGGGTATGCCGAATACCAGAAAGGCCGACAAGACCGTCGTTCCCGCAAGAACCTCGAAAAAACCTTGTTTCGTCTGCCAGCCGTTGGCAATTCCGTGCAGGTCAAAGTGCGAAGCGACCACCTTGGGCAGAAACGGATAGTAGTAGGAAAAGTAAATCGAGGTGCAAACAGCCGTTAACAAAAACAGTGCCCTGGGCAATCGCATATTCGCTGAAAACATTTAATCGATAAAGTGTGCCTCACAAGATCCGAACCGTCACTGAGATTCTCACCACCCGAATCCATACTCGCACCAACCTTTAATGTTAGAATCCGCGTCACGTTTTTACTGCCGGCCGGAGGAAATCATGAGCGCACAACAATTATCAGTCGCGTGCCTTGGCCTTGGCCGCATTGGCGTGGGCATTGCTCAGAGCATCCAGCGCGCCGGGCATAGGCTCACTGTGTACAACCGCACGCCCGAGAAAGCGAAAAGCTTTTCCGGCTCACAGACGACGATCGCTCGCACGCCTCGCGAGGCTGCGTCAGGGGCGGATATTGTCCTCACCTGTCTGATGGACGATAAGTCGGTGCTCGAAAATATGCTGGGTGAAAACGGCATACTCGCCGGAATGCGCCCAGGAGCCATCCACATTGGCACTTCAACGGTAACGCCAAAAGCGACTACCCATTTTGCAAAACTGCACGCGGATCATGGCAGCCACTACTTGGCTGCAACGTTTGCGGGTCATCCGGAACACGCTGCCGCGGGAAAGTTCATGAGCTTCGTAGCGGGCGATCCAGCTATTCTCGAACGCGCCCGGCCCGTTCTGGAAGCCTATACGGGAAAGCTCTTAGTCCTGGGGGAGAAACCGGCGATGGCCGCGAGTTTCAAGCTGGTGGTGAATTTCTTCGCCGCCTGTCTTCTCGAAACCATGGGCGAAGCCTTCACTTTTGCCGAAAAACAAGACCTCAACTCGGAAACTCTCGGCTTGATGATCAGGGAATTGCTCCAGCACCCTGCAATGCCCAAGTACATCGAGAAAATCAGAACCCGTGAGTTCGAGGTGTTGGGATCGACTCTGGATGGCGTGGGCTCGAAAGACCTTCGGCTTATTACAGAAACGGCGGCAGAATTTCAGGTTCCATTGCCGTTTGCCAGCGTGGTGCGTGACAAAATTATCGCCGCCCAGGCCCATGGTTTGGGTGAGCGCGATTGGTCTTCCTTCACTGAAATATCTCGTCTGAACGCCGGATTGAGTGCTGGACCGGAAGAAGCCAAGCAGAAAGTAAGCGCGGCCTGATCCGGGATTTGGGGCGCAAGCATAGGCCGTCGCTGAGTCACATCGGGATTCAAGCTACGCTATTTGTGTAACTTCCAGCTTTCCGCATAACCTTCTTCCGAGGCGTTCGACGCATACCGATTTTCCGCTTATTCCCTACACGACGAGCGCTTTGGCCCTACGAGAGCTCCCCGATTACGAAATCGTCCTTCGCTATCTAATTTTAGTTTAGTAAGGAGCCGCTCATGACAATTTTGCTCTTTGGGCGGCCTGTCAGTGTTTACGGGAGGACCCAGCCCAAATCCCTATCAGCCCAGCCCGTCAGTAAATTCCAATCGGATTCCTAAGTCACCCTATGAAACCCATATACTCTATTCTTTTTCCGATCTGCCTCATTTGCATCGGTACCGCGGCTCAAAATATGCCTGGCGAAAATCGAGTGCCGGTTCTTCGTCTCATGTCAGGCCCGCACGCAGTCGGCGTCGAGAATTATTCTCAACGTCCTCCCGAGACCGACGTCGATTTTGCCGGCACCGCATTAATGCCAAAGGCTCATGGAACTGCCAAAGTCGAGAGCGCTCGCGGAGGCTTTAAAGTCCAAGTTCACGTCGAAGGCCTTGGCCCTGCTTCACAGGTCGATCCTTCCTTTCTGACCTATGTTTTATGGGCCATACCCTTGAATCAGAAAAGCACTCAAAATATGGGAGAGCTTGTCCTTAAGGGGGACGAGGGCACCCTCACAACCTTTACCAACTTCGCTACTTTCGCCATGATCGTGACTGCGGAGCCGTATTTCGCCGTTAAACAGCCAAGCGCACTCCTGGTGTTACAAAACGTTCTTCGTGGTCCCGCCGAGGATCCCAACGTTTTGAGAGCCGACTTACTGCCGCTGCGCATGGACTCAAAGACGCCTCTCGACATCTATGAGGCCCGCAATGCCGTTCGCATTGCCCGTTCAGCGGGTGCGGAGCGCTATGCGGCTGAGCCCTTTCACAAGGCGTTACAGCTTCTGCAGCAGGCTGAAAGCATCTTCTCCCACAAGCACGGGCAGGACATTCCGGATGTCAAACAAAAAGCTCGCGAAGCAACCGAAGCTGCCGAGGACGCCCGGGCAGTGGCTACTGAGCGCGGCCAGGAGTCCAAGCCCTTAAAATCCGCGGGCGCGCAGTGAGTACGTCCGGTATACCCTGTAGTTAACAAGCGGCGACGCGTCTGACATTTCCCCGCGCGGCTGAGAACAAGGCTGGGGATAATAAGTGTAGCTTCCTCAGTGCACTGGCGGTGGGGCATGCAACGGGCGCGGGAGCATAATACGCGAGCGGTTCTCGCGGCGGTCACAGGCGGGGTGGTGATTTGTGTCATCGCGCTGCAGCTTCGAGGTTTTGCCTTTTCCGCCGATCCTTCCCTGTGCGCCAGCATCGACACGATTGGCGCATTTCTGACCTTCACATTTACGGCAAATGCTCTGGTTCGTTTCCGGGGCACCCGCGACATGGTGTCCCTGGTCCTCGCCATAGGATTCGGTGTGGTGGGGCTGATGCAGCTGGCGCTGGCATTGCACCTTTTCCATAATCTCGATTCCGCGGTGCGGTTGCTCGATTCTCTGCGTCCTTTCTGGCTGCAAAGCAATATGCTGCTGGCCGAAGCGATGCTCCTGGCTTCGGCTCTGGAACGCCCTTACCCCCAGTCTGCGGATATACCTCGAAAGACCTTCGCGCTGATGGCCTTGATCGGTACCGTAGCCTATGCGGCTGGCGCCCTCTTTTTGCTGCTCTTTTCGCGGCAGCCCGAAGTTTGGCCTTTGGGCCCCATCATGCAACCGCTGCAGTTACTGCCTGCTTTGCTGTTTCTGCTGGCCGCTGCTGCCTTTAGTCAGCGTCTCAAAACGGGTTCTTCCGGCCTCGATCAATCCCTGGCGATCGCGGCATGGATGAATGTAGGTGCGCACATTGTCCTTATGCTGTCATTGCAAGCGCTCGACGCGCCTTTCACCCTGGCGCAAATCCTGCGAGTGTCTAGCTATGCCGTCGTGCTGGGGGGAACCCTGCTGGATAATTCCCGCCTATTTGTGCAAGTGCAGCAGCTGGCTATCAGTGATCCGCTCACTGGTCTGGCCAATTACCGGCACCTGATTGATGTTCTGGAAGCGGAGATCGAGCGCTCCGGCCGCACTGGACGCGAATTCTCCGTCCTTCTGCTCGATTTGGATGGTCTGAAGAGTGTCAACGACCGGTTTGGTCATCTCGTTGGCAGCCAAGCTCTGCGGCGCCTGGCGGAGGTGCTGCGCGTGCATTCGCGCGCGGTGGATACGCCCGCGAGATATGGCGGTGATGAGTTCGCTCTGGTGATGCCGGAAACTGGAGCTAATGCGGCGCGGTTTGTGGCTGACCGCATTCGCGAGCGCCTCGCGAAGCAGGCGGAACAGCCCAATATTACGGTCAGCGTTGGAGTGGCGGTATACCCGTCAAGCGGCAAGACTGCGGAACGCCTGCTGATGGCTGCCGACGAAGCCCTCTACGCCATGAAGCAGGAAGCCAGGAAGGCTCACACCGAGTGACTCTTAGCGGCGTCACCGCACGCGAGGAGTGCGACCCACAGATCCTCCCCAACCTTCCAGAGAGACTTGCTCTAGCCCCAGCGATAACCGGGCGGCGCGTCGAAGACTCGCCGAAACGTCACCCGGCAGACACGGCTCCCTACGCGGTACTCAAAGACGATCTCATGCGCGCTGACGAAGTGACCCAAGCCGCGGCGCTTGGAATGCGATAGCACCAGCCAGCGGCCCTGAACGACTTCATAGGTCCCGTGCTCACCCCAGATGTCGTAGCTTCCATCCTGGTTGAGGACGAGCGGTGGGCTTTGGCAGGGCGAGGATTGCCCCTGGAACTCGAGACGCACGCACTGGTAGTTGCCGTCGAGACTCTGCTGCCCTTTCGGAGGAGCGGCCGAACTAATGCTGGCGAGCAGGAAGGGCGCGATGAGTAGAGCGAGGAACTTCCGAGGGGTCCGCATGACGTTGAACTGGGCCGGCTCCAATAGTCGCGATATCGACTGCACTGAACGAGTGCACACAAAGTACCATCCTGGATCGCAGCCTCAGCGGGAACAGTCATAGAATCACCGGCTTGGCGAGCCTCTATAGCGGGCAGCGGCGCAGCGCACCGCTTTTAAGTGAAGGGCGTTTCCTTATGAGTGAAATTTTCTTCCGCTGAAAGGTTCGCAAATTGGTGGACATCATCTGGAAGAATCAGCCGACGGGAGCTCGGGGACGGCAGCGCCGTCTTTACGCGGATCGGAAGCGCCGTAGTTGACGCCCGTCCCAAAATCGCGCATCACGGCCTGGCCGCCGCCGAAGGTATTGGAAAAGCCGCTATGCATCCGGAGCACGTGTCCCTTGGCTTCGAGTTCCGCTTTCACGTTCCCCGGGATGCGATTTTCCAGGTCAAGCTCGCAGCCCTGAAAACCGAGCTTCGTAAAGCGCGCCGTTTCCATGGCCGCCTGGATATTCTGATTGAAGTCCACAATATGCGAGACGTATTGCGCGTGCGCCTGAGACTGGTTCCACCCGCCCATGATCCCGAATGCGATGCGCGTATCCCCCTTTTCCATGAAGGCGGGAATTATCGTGTGCAAGGGCCGCTTTCTGGGAGCCAGCGCATTCGGCGAGGTGGCCTCCAGGGTGAAGAGCGCGCCGCGATTGTGCAATATGAAGCCCGTGCCGTCGGCGACGACGCCCGAGCCAAAATCAGAGTAATTGCTTTGGATCAGCGAGACCATGTTGCCATCGCGATCGACGGTGCTGAGATAGATGGTGCTGCTACCCGGCTGCAATGTGCCAGGGCCGACGCTGCAGTTCGCCTTGTTTGGATCGATCTGCTTGGCACGCTCGGCGGCAAAATCCTTGGAGAGAAGTTGCTTGACCGGGAGAGTCGAAAACTTCGGATCCCCGATGTAGCGGACGAGGTCGGCATATGCCAGTTTTTTCGCCTCGATCATGGCGTGCAGGGCGGCGGTCGAGTTCAGGCCGTATTTGTCGAGGGGAAATGTCTCCATGATGTTGAGCATTTCCAGCGCGGCCAAGCCCTGACCGTTGGGCGGCAGCTCGTACACCGTCCAGCCGCGATAGGTGGTTGAGATCGGCTCGACCCATTCACTGGAATAGTCGGCAAAGTCCTTTTCCGCATGCGTGCCGCCGTGCCGATGCGACGTCTCCACGATAGCTTTGGCAAGCTCGCCTTTATAGAAGGCATCCCGGCCACCCTGAGCGATCAGGCGGAGCGAGCGCGCCAGATCCGGATTGCGGAAAATCTGTCCGACAACAGGCGGTTTGTTGTCCGGAAGATACGTCCGGGTGGCAGCTTCATTTCCCCGCAGGAAATCGGCGTTGGCGCGCCAAAGTCCGGAGGTCCATTCGGTGACCGGAAAGCCGTCTTCGGCCGTGCGGATCGTCGGCGCGAGCACTTCGGACATTTTCTTCTTTCCAAAACGATCCAGGAGTTTTTGCCAGCCGTCCACCGCTCCGGGCACCGTCACGCTCTGGATGCCGTGCGAGGGCATGTCTTGAAGACCTTGCTTCCTGAGGAATTCGATGGTCAGACCGGCCGGGGCCCATCCGCTGGCATTCAAGGCGTAGAGCTTTCCCGTCTTGGCGTCGTAGACGATGGCGAAAAGATCGCCTCCGATGCCGTTGGACATCGGCGCAACCAGGCCCATCATGGCGTTCGCGGCGACGGCGGCATCGATAGCATTCCCGCCGCGCTCGAGCATTTGCACGCCCGCTTGGGACGCAAGCGGAGATTCCGCCGCGACGATGCCATTGCGCGAGATGACCATGGAGCGGCCCTGATTGCGGTCCTGAGCGAGGGCACCCGAGGCAGTGAAGACCGTCACTACAAGGGCCACCGAGAGGAGAGCCAGGAGTATCCGCGAAGGCTTCATATGTGTGCGCATGGGACCGCCGCCTCCCTAGAAGTTGTCACCGGAACCTTGAGCCGCACTGTAGCGCAATCGCGCTGGGGGTGCAATTGCACGCCAAGCCGGGGTTGGGCCGTGGAAAAACCGCACCCTTGAAACCGAAGGGTGCGGCACCCAAAACCGAAGAGAGTTGAAGTAGCAGCTAAGATTCGACACCCCCCTACCCTTTTTGTGCAAGTGTTCATTCTAAAGATGGTTAGATCGGGCAAGAAACGGGCGTTCGCGTCAGCGTTTTTGTGCCCATCGCGCGTGCAACCACTCGTAACGGCGAACGAATGGTTCGGCAGGTTGGCGGTGACGTTCGCCGAGCGGCGGTCGCGGCCTCGCGGACAACGGCCCGTCAGGACGAATAGCGGACCCGGATAAAGACCGGCGGCACAAATTGTTCGGTCATGGAATGGCGCCGAAGGAGATCTTTGGCGAACAGACATAACTGACTATAGCACAGATAGTACTATAATTCAACAGTGTTAACTAGTTGAGTCATTCGAACGACATAGAACGCTGATTCGTTCGAACAATCGCAGGGGTCCATTTATTCGAATGGGAACGAAAGCCTCAAGATGCGCGGGGCAAGTATTCGAATGGAGGAGGCCAGGCGGATTTTGAAAAGAACGAAGAGAGATTCTTCGACTTCGTGTCCCGACGGAAATTGCAGAAACGCAATTTCCGCAGGAACTGCATCGGGACACTTCGCTCAGAATGACAGCTCGGGGTGGATGTAAGTTCCCTGTTTCAGCCCGCACCGATCCGATCCTTGGTAAATGCCGGAGGAAATGCATCGGGACACTCCGCTCAGAGACAACTTGGGGTGGATGTAAGCCCTGCGATTTCCTGCGTCGTATTTTCAGCCCGCACGGATCCCATCCTTTAGTAAATGCCCGGAAGAAATGCATCGGGAGACTTCGGTTGCGGCTTGGAACCACGGCGTGGAACCACTGATCAGAATGACAGTTACGGCTCTCACGTCTTCGGAATACAGGAGAAACCCGAAACCCTAAAGACGCGCTGGGCATCAACGAAGCAAGGGGTGCACGCACCGATTTTTGGGGTCGCCTCGGCTCTCTACCCAGGGGGAGCAGGTGCCTGAACTTCGTTTTCTGATTGCGGATGACCACAACGTGCTTCGACGAGGCGTTCGTGACCTCGTTGAAAACTATCCGAATTGGACCGTCGTAGCTGAGGCAAGCAATGGACGAGAGGCGATTGAGCAGGCCAAACTCTGCAAGCCGGATGTGGCCATCCTGGATTTCAGTATGCCCGAGATCAACGGCCTGGATGCCGCGCGCTACGTCCTTACCCACCTGCCAGACACAAAAGTATTGATCCTCACAGTTCATGAGAATGACGAGTTAATCGCCGAGCTGCGACGAGCGGGCGTACACGGGTACGTCCTGAAGAGCGCGCCCGACCGCGATCTCCTATCCGCGATTAAAACTGTGCTCAAGAACAAAACCTTCTATCCAGCAGCGACGACGCCTGCCGTCCACCAACCGCGAAAGACTGAAGGGGCAAAACCAACGCCACGACTGAGTAATCGTCAAAAAGAGATCGTCAGACTTCTTTCCCAGGGACGCAGTAGCGCGAAAATTGCCGAGATGCTTGGCATCAGTCAGAAGACGGTGGAAACGCACAGACGCAATATCATGCTCAGGGTAAGCTGTCGCTCTACGGCGGACTTAGTGCGCTACGCCATACGCAACGGGCTCATCGAGGCTTGATATCGCAGCAAAAGCCGGGCGGCGAGCCCTACGCTTTTTGAATTAACTTTATCTACCCTTACGCCTTCGTACACTAATTTACCTATAGGCGGCCGTGCGGTATCCCCTGTATGGTGCGACATTCCTCGTCGAATCTTCGGGGGTTCGCGCGCATGTCAACCTCAAAGACTCAATTCTCTCGAGCTGCCGTCGGAGACCTTGTCGAATTAGCGGAGATCGAGCGGCAAATTCAAAAATGGACCAACGAGGCGAAGGAAATGGGGCGCAGCATGGAGGCGCTCGCTGTTGCATTGCGCGGCGACGCTTCCCGGCTCGATTTCAGGGGCGACTTGATCGTTCTCGATCCTGACGATAAACCGGCGGAGCTTCAGCTGATTGTGAATCTGGCAAAAGTGAGAAATCTCATTTCCAATCTCAGGCTGTTGAAGGCTTGGCGTCGTCAACTAGAAACTCTGGCGGATCGTCGCCGATAAGACTCGGTCGCGCGATTTCGCGACACGAGATAGCCGAAGGCGAAGAAAGCATCGCCGATTGTGACATTGACGATCTTCCACCACTGTCCTACGGGCTTATAAGTATGGATGACTTGGCTACAGAGATGTACTGTAACCTCTCTCTTTAACACACTTGCCGGCGCGCCTTTGCCGACGGCCCTTGTGCTAAAACGGAGCACTTGGGGCCTCAGCCCAACAGCTAGAGTCTGAAAATTAAATGCGATGGTGAGGTGTTCATGGATTTAAAGTTCGCAACCTGGCAGGTGCCTTACTTGGATGCGGTTTCAGAGATTCCACAGGGGAACTTACGCGAACGCGTTGACATTGCAGAAAGAGCCATTCTTGTACGATTAGAAGTGCTGTCCAGAACTTCGGGACGAGAGTCGGAAAAGCTGGCGATTAAAGAAGCATTGGACGCTCTGCATACCTTCAAGAAAGATAAGCTCGATTTTCCCCGTTGGGGGCAGTCCGCAATTTCGCCATGCTTATAGGGTTGCACGATTTCAGGAAAGCTACTAAGTGATAAGAAAGATTGGTGCCGGAGAGTTGTGCGCCGTCAGCACCCATTGATATCGGGAATCCTCGATTACTAAGCCAGCAATTGATCCAATCAGCTTTCAAGGACGCAGGTTTGCTGGAACGATTCGGGAGTTAATCGCGCCTCTGAGCTTTTGCTACCGGCTTGCGTGCTCGTTTTGCGAGAACGTAGCTAATGAAAGCCGAACAAGCGGCCAACATGAAAACTGCATCCTCTTGCTGAAGATGGGGCTCTCCCATTAAGGCGTGCCTGATTCCCTCTGCATCGCTTGTGTAGCCGTAAAGTTTGTTGAAAGCATCGCGCAGTGCTCCATGTAGCGGTGCGTAATTCTCGATAAACTTCAAAGCGTCGCCTAACGTTGCCTTGGGCTTGCCGGTAATCTCGGCACAAAGGGCCTCCACTGCACTAATGGACTCTTTAATCGAATTCCTGTAATCGGGCGTAGGCTTTCGGGCTAGCAAGATGACCGCTTGCCGCAGATGCTCGGACACGTTTTTATATTTATCCGAAGTCTGAGCGATAGCAGTTTCGATAGTCTGGTTCTCTCGTTCCGAGGAAATGGGAACAAGCTTGCCAGCAACAAACCTGTAAGCAGATAGTTCGCTTTCAAGAACCTGATTGCACTTAGATATGACTGGCACGAATTTCGAGTGTTCTGCTACAAATTCAGCGAAATCGTAAGCTTTGTTCCATTCGCACTGAAAAAAACGCTGACGAATCTGCTGGATAGCTTGCAGGGGCCACTCAGGAATCGTATCTATGGCTAGTTTGAAATGATCGTGCCACAATCTCTCGCAAAGTATCCTAAAACTAGCGTTCTCTCTATGCGATAGATAATATTGAGCGTTACAGTCGAAGCAAGATAGTAAGATGTTCCACAGACGGTTACGAAGTCCTTCATCTATCGAATCCGTTTGCAGTACCTTCTTAGGTACGAGTCCTTGTCGTTCTGAGAAAGTCATAGCGTGTTATTTTACCTTAGTCCTCTGGCCGGAAACGCAAAGTGATAACAACAATCATCGCCATTTATGGTGCTGCGCTTTCGACGTACAACGCTCTTTTAAGCTGGAATGCAAACAGACGGCATCTAAAAGTAGAAGTAAATTGGGGCTTCATTGCTTCCGGCGTGGGCGAGTCGAGTTCTAACATGCTATTTATTAAAGCCATAAATCCGGGGCACAAGACGGTAACTCTTAACAGCGTCGGCTTTCGTTTACCAGACGGACGGCTAGCCGTAATTCCGATGCCCTTAGGGAAATACGTCTGCCGCATCAATTAGAGCCGGGGACAAGCTGCCAAGTTTGGGTTGATCCGCTAGACCTAAGCCAACGACTACGTAAGTCTGGTTTTTCAGGCAGCATCAAAATTAAGGGCTTTTTTGGAGACGCTGTGGGGAAGTCATTTTTTGCCACAGCTATTGATTTCGATATAGACAAGGCATGCTAATGCTGCCAGTTTTACTGCTAGTTCGTTTTGCTGGATAGGATATTCGACTGAACAACCGGCAGAAGAGCGGAACCACTCCCAACCAACAGGTTAGGTACTGAAGCCACAGGAAGTTCCAAAGGATTGTCTAAGGAATTGCGGTGAACGATTGCCTGAACTGCATCGCCAGTAATTGGGAACGTGAGCGGAGCTACAACTTCACTTGTCAACATTGGAGTTGCGATGGCAGATATAGTCGCAGTGGTTGTTAGATTCTCTAGCAGGGGAACCGAATAAGCACGACCTATTAACAATGGATTTGATACCTGCGTTGAGGAAGGTTTCTCTTGAACCTGTCGCTGAGCACTTACCCGTTGACGAGCATATTCAACAATTGGCGGTTGGATTCTTCCAAGCAGACCTAATATAACTGCTACCGCTAAAGCACCCGCGATACTCCCACTTGCCGTTATGCCGAAGTCATATCTCCAATTTCTTTTGTTTTCCAAAACAATAAAAGTCGGTGCGTAGGTCAGCGAGACGTAAAGTTTCGTGCGTTTGCGACGGCCCATATTCCTTCAATTGTAGCCGTATTAGCCACAGTCCCTCAACTTCAGATCAATGGCGCTGTATGCAGTGTATCCAATAATCCCTAAAACCTCGATTTTCGCTTCATTCGGCTGCAACGGGTTGCAGAGTTGAACACGAAAAAACCGTTGTAAATTGCAAAAACCGCAGTATTCCTGAGGTTTTGAGAAGGTGGTGCCGGAGAAAGGAGTCGAACCTTCACGGGCTTGCGCCCAACGGATTTTGAGTCCGCCGCGTCTGCCATTCCGCCACTCCGGCGCTTGAGTGCAAATCTAGCGGATTAAGCCCTTTGCTGCAAGACGGCCTGCCCGGCTAGCGAGAGCGAGAGAGACGGCCCGCTGGATAGCATTTATTTTCGCGGGGTGAGGATCTGATCGAGGCGCGCGGGCGCGGTGCCATCGCGTTCCAGGTGCGGGTAGCGAAGCC
>CAWEFX010000013.1:0-7110 GCA_963808465.1 uncultured Acidobacteriota bacterium | reverse complement strand
GTTTTGCTGCTATCGACCGCGGCGTTTGCACAATATGGCGGAGGCGGCACGGTAGGCGGCATGGGCACGCCCACGAGCTCAAGTACATACAGCCCAGCGGGCCGAAGTTACGGTCACGGTGCCGCGATCGGTGCGGGAGTGGGAGCTGCGGCGATCGGCGCCGGAGCGGTTTATCTTATGACTCACCGCGCAAGCAAGATCAGCGGCTGCGTTGAGACGTCCGATGATGGACTAAACCTGATCGACGATAGGACCAAGAAGACTTTAATGCTCGTTCCCGGCAAGGCAGATGTCAAAGCGGGCGACAGGGTCGAGCTCAAAGGCAAATTCAAGAAGAACGCAACGGGCGATCAGAGGTTCCTGGTGAAAACAGTGGCCAAGGACTTCGGCGAGTGCCATACGCAGGCTACTGCCGGCACCGGGAGCGCGCTCGCTCCGCAAATGAAATAAAGGTCAAAGACGTGGTAGAGGCTTCGACCTAGGGACGGCCTCACGCTGGGATGGGGCCGTACACCGAATTGTAAACAGGCTGTAAACCTCCTGTAATGTGTTTGTCCCAAGCCCGCATAAATGCCGGTTTTTAGCCTAAGGTAATTTTGTAAACATTCAGACTAGTGTGAACAGGGATCTCCTTTCGTTGACAGTCGGAACAGAGATGATCGCTCCAAAATGGCTGCTTAGCCTTTGAAAACCGCCGCGAAACGCCGCTCTTGTGGCAACATGAAATCTCCCCGTACTCCTTCGAACATGACAACGCCGGCCTCTATTCGCCCGTTCGTTGCAGAAAGAGGAGATTCTATGTGTGCGACTATCGAAAGACCGCTTCGCTCATTCGTGCCGCTCCTGTGGGTTGTGATACTCGCCGGTGTCTACGCCCATGCCCAAAGCCAGACAGATCCTGAGCGGAAGGCAGGTTCAGCGGATCTAAGCGCAAAGATTGAAGTGATGACGCGTTCGATCGAGCAGATGCAGAGCGAATTGGCGCAATCGCGGCAAGAAATTCAGCAGCTCCGCGATATGCTCGCGCAACTGCTTCGAACTCAACCGAACGCTCCAAGTGCGATTCCTCCAGATGAACACGCGGCGTTGCGCCCAGAGACTCAAAAGCCCGAAGCGCCTCCCGCCAGAATCGCGGAAGACGACTGGCAAGTCCTGAATGCCAGGGTGGAAGAACACGAGCAAGTGAAGGTGGATAGCTCTTCCAAGTTCCGCCTGAAATTATCGGGGATCGTTTTGTTCAACGTGTTCGATACCTCCGGACAGCTCGACAATCTGGACGCGCCAACGGTGGCAGTACAGCCGCCGCCATACGCCGGTACTGGCAGCGTCGGAGCCTCGTTCCGGCAATCGGTTGTGGGCCTGAGAGGAATAGGGCCGACCGTATTCGGAGCAAGAACGAGCGCCGACCTGGATCTAGATTTTCTCAACGGTGCGGCGGGCCCCTACGGTGGAATAGGCGCCGGTCAAGTGGGCCTGAGGACTGCGCGCGTGCAGTTCGATTGGAGCAACTTTTCGGTAACGGGAGGACTGGAAGCTCCCTTCTTTTCGCCTAACATGCCGACGTCCTACCTGTCGCTGGCGGTGCCCGCTTTTTCTTCCGCGGGCAACCTGTGGAACTGGACTCCTGAAATTCGGGCGGAACGGAGGTTTGATTTCACTTCGTCGGAATTCAAGGTCGAGGCGGGCCTTTTGGATTCGACAGGCTATTCCGTGAGCGGTTCTACTCTGCGCTTGCCGACACCGGGCGAAAGTTCCAGGCAGCCTGTTTATGCCGTGCGGCTTTCCGGAAACAACAGAAGCGAAGATCACGCCATTTCGTTCGGCGTTTCGGGGATATACGTCCCATTACGTTTCCCAAACACGGAGACGGTGTCTGGCTCGGGTGCGATCGCCGATTGGAAATTTCCGCTGCCCGGAAGGTTTCAGGTGAGCGGAGCGTTCTTCACCGGAAAAGGATTGGATGGGTTTGGAGGGTTGGCGCTGCCTGCCGTACAGGCCCAGGATTATCAACATTTCATCTATGTCACCGCACCGACGCTTGCGGGCATCCCTGTGATCGGCGGCTGGTCGCAACTGAAGTTCACACTGAATAGCCGCAGCGAATTCAATGCGGCAGCGGGATTGGGCGAGCGGGAGGCCGGGCGCTTGCGGGCGAAAGCACAGTACGATCCGCTTCTACTGTCGGTTCCCCCGAGCAATCGGAGCTTTTTCTTCAACTATATTTTCCGACCGCGCAGCGATTTGCTGTTCTCCGCAGAGTATCGCCGCTTTCATACCAACGAAATTCCAGGAGAGTCGTATAGCGCGGGGCAAATTGGATTGGCGGCGGGATTCCTCTTTTGATTATGGCGAGCAAACTTTTAGCTGCGTCGATGCTGGCGGTCTTTGTTTTGCGTCCATTGGCTGCTTCTCCGCCGAATGCGGCTGGAGGTATGGTCGATGTGACCGGCGAAGTAAGATTGGTTGAAGGCAAGTCTCAGAGGGCTGCGACAGACTTCTCCGAAGTGGTGGTTTGGCTGGTTGCTGTTCCGGGTGTCGGGGAAGGCTCCGCCACCGCAGCCGCAGCGAAGCCTCATTACCGAATCCTGCAACATAACAAGACTTTCGAACCGAAGTTATTGGTGGTGCCGCTGGGCAGTATTGTGGACTTTCCAAACCTGGACCCTTGGTTCCATAACGTTTTTTCGCTCTATCAGGGCAAGCGCTTCGATTTGGGGCTGTATCAGGCAGGGTCGGAGAAGGAAGTTGTGTTCGACCGGCCGGGGCCGTCTTTCCTTTTTTGCAACATCCATCCGCAGATGACGGCAGTCATTCTTACTGTGAATTCAGATTACTTCGCTATTTCCGATAAGGCCGGCCACATTTTGATTCCGCACGTCCCGGCCGGCCGATACGCGATGCATGCCTGGTACGAGGGCGCAGCATCGAACTTCGCCGACGTGCCACAACGATCGATTGATATTGGGCCCGGAGAAAATGCCTTACCGGCGATCTCCATTCCAGTGACAAAGCACGACTGGTCTCATAAAGACAAGTATGGAAACGATTACGATCCCAAAGCGTCAGTTCCGGCGTACTGAATAGTGAGGAATGATAATGGATACCGTTTTAGTGATTGAAGATAGCCGCGCGATGCAAAGGACACTACAACGCTTATTTGAGGCGGACTCTCTTGCGGTGGAAATCGCTTCGGATGGCGTTGAGGGGTTGGAAATTTTTAAGAAGCAAACGCCGCGGGTGGTCGTGCTCGATTTGAAACTGCCGAGGCTTTCAGGGAAGGAGCTTTGCCGGGCCTTCAAAGCTCATATGCCATCGGTTCCCATCGTAGTTCTGAGCGCGAATGCGGAGATTGAGGATAAGGTGCTCCTGCTCGAGTTAGGCGCGGACGATTACGTTACGAAGCCTTTTAGCCCGCGCGAATTGCTGGCACGAGTGAGGCGAGCGATGCGCCGAAACGGAGCCAAGACAAGCATGGTGTCCAATGTTGCGGCTCAAGAGGTTGGTCACGAGATGCTCGTGTTCAAGGATGTACAGATTGACTTCACGAGCATGGAGGCGACGCGGGGCGGCAGGCCCATTCCCATGACCGCCCAGGAATTCAAACTTTTGAAGTATCTGGCGCGGTCCCCGGAACGCGTGATTTCGCGCGAGGAGCTGCTGAATGAAGTCTGGGGGTACCAGAATTATCCCTCGACTCGTACGGTCGATAACCACATCCTTCGTTTGCGGCAGAAGCTCGAGCCCGATCCGGCGAATCCACGCTTCTTTCTGACGATGCATGGCGCAGGGTATAAATTTGTGCCCGCGCCTGCCGCGAGCGGGAAGCAGAGCTAGGCTCAATATTGCTGATGTCACGCTTACGCCTAAAGACGCAGCTACTGATCTCGACGCTGCTGATTATCTGCGCCCTAACGGGAGCGATGCTGTTGATCGTGCGCCACACGGTTCGGGCGGAGATTGACGATCAGGTGCGGGATAGTGTGGCGGCGTCTGTACGGGCGTTCGAGAGCGTTCAGAACCAGCGGCAGGACCAACTCTCTCGAACTACTGCTATGCTGGCGGAACTTCCCACTTTGAAAGCGCTGATGACCACGAATCACGCTCCGACGATTCGGGACGGTTCACAGCCTTTTTGGCAGCTTTCCGGCAGCGATCTTTTTCTTCTCGCTAATACCAAGGGCGAAGTCATGGCCCTGCACGCCAAAAAATCAGGATTGAATGGCGCGGACGTTGAGAAGGATCTTTCGAGATCGATCGAACAGAATGAGGACGCTGCGTGGTGGTACGCGGACGATCAATTGTATTGGGTCTTCATACGTCCGATGACGGCCGGCTCGGGAGGCGACGTCAAACAATTCGGAGCGCTTGCCGTCGGATATCAGGTGGATTCGACCGTTGCGGAGCAGCTTGCTCTGGTAGCGGGCGGCAAGATCGTGCTGGTAAGCGGTAGTAAGGTTATCGCATCAACGCTTTCATCGCGCGAAGAGAGCGAGTTGCAGAATCACCTCGGGCACTATACGGCTCTTTTGGATTCGGGAACGCAGGAAGTAAATCTGGCGGCAGAGCCCTACCAAGTGGCCGCTGTTTCGCTGCATGCAGATCCAAGGACGCCCGTGCAGTGCTACGTACTGATACCTTTACGCCATCCCATGGACTTTATCGGCAAGTTGGACCGCACCATTCTCGCGCTTGGTATTTCGGCCCTCGTGTGCGCCACGCTGCTGCTCAGCTTTGTCGCCGGCACGATTACGCGGCCGATGGACAATCTTCTAGCCGGGGTGCGTGCCTTGGCACGCGGCGACTATGCGTTTGCCATTACACCACGCGGGAGCAGCGAAGTTGTTGAACTGGGGAACGCCTTTTCAAAGATGCGAGGGGAATTGCTCGCATCGCAGCGAAGGCAAATCGAGACCGAACAGGTCGCCGCACTAGGCAGGGCCGCCAGTTCAATTTCTCACGATTTGCGGCACTCTCTTGCCGCTGTTGTGGCCAATGCCGAGTTTCTCTACGAAGCCGATAAGCTCAAGCTGGATCGGGACGAAATTTTCTACGAGATCAAGATCGCCTCGGAGCAGATGACCGAATTGCTGGACTCCCTGCGAGAGCTGGCGCGAGAACATCGCATGCTCTCTTTAGTCACCACGTCTCTGGAACCGGTTGTGAGACATGCCGCCGATGCCGTCCTTGCCCGACCCGAATTCCGCCACCGCCTGATCTCTATCCAGGCATCTTCCGACACGACGGGTCTTTTCGATTCCAAAAAGATCGAGCGGCTTTTTTTCAATCTGCTGCTCAATGCCTGCGAAGCGACTTCGGATCGCGGAAAGATCAATATCGAGATCAAGAGCTCGGATAGCTCATTTGAGGTACGTATCGCCGATGATGGTGTGGGCATCCCCGCAGCGATTCGCAGCACCTTGTTTGATCCGTTTATCAGTTCGGGCAAGTCCAATGGCACGGGGCTGGGTCTCGCGATCGTCAGCAAGGTCGTACACGACCACTATGGATCGATAAGCGTCGAAGAGACCGGGGAAACCGGAACCGTTTTCCTGGTCAAGTTTCCGCGTTCGCAAAGTGGAATCGGCGATTCGCTGGAAGCAGAAGTCAACGAACCGAACCGCAGGCCCCGCCTAGAACAGAGCTTTTTCGAATAGATGTAAAGGCTGACCCGCAGTCAGGGCCGGGCGGCGCAGAGTGACCGCAACGCCTTAAGCTCGCGAGACGAGCGAATCGCGGCGGATATTTGCGATGGACGCCGCTCCCGTTTCACCCATGATGACCTGCAGTTCGCGCCGCAGCAGCTCGATCACCGTTTCAACGCCTTCCTGGCCGAATGAGGCAAGGCCCCATATGTGGGGCCTTCCAATTCCCACTGCTGTCGCTCCGAGCGCCAGCGCCTTGAAAACATCCGCGCCCGATCGAAAACCGCTATCAATAAAAACGGGTATCTTGCCTGCGACACCTGCCATAACCTCCGGCAAGCATTCAATCGTCCCCCGCCCGCTGGCATCCTCATGACCGCCGTGATTGGAAATGAGCACTCCGTCCACTCCGTGCCGAACGGACAGCTCCGCGTCTTCTCGAGTTACGATTCCTTTCAGCACCAGCTTCATGCGAGTCATCTCCCGCACGCGCCGGACATCGTCCCAATTCAACTTGATACTGTTCTCTCCTCGGAGGGAACCGATTGCACCCAGCACGTCCATAGGCGTGCCTGGCGCAACTCTCGTGATTTTCGGCAGATTTCCGTGACATCCCACGCACCGCGAGTCGGCCTCGCGGTCAAGATTTGCTACGCCGGCACGTTGGACCGATTTTGCCCCGATCGTGTTGCCTCCCCCGTCATCGATCGTCCACATCAGCGTGGGACATCCCGTTGCCTCGATGCGCTTGACCAGGGGCGCGTCCAACGTATCGCCCAATCCTGCCACCCAGAGCGGTTCACCGCGCGCCGCGACGACGTCCTCAATCGCCTTGGGATCAGAGACAATCACTTGGGATCCGGCCAGCACTTGTAGCGTACGAGTAGCCTTCGCGGCTCGAGCGACAACTATGGCACCCTGCGGGTAATATGCATTCATTCGGCCGACGGGGCACAGGAAGATCGGGAGTCCCAGTTAATCCCGAAAATGCGAACCGACTGATCGACTTTGGTGATGCCAGTCAGGCGGCGCAGACGAATCGCATATTTCGAGAAGCCCTCGCGGTTCGCCCGAAGAGTTTCGTTATTGAACGAGCCATCAGTGATGAAAGTGTAGTGAGCTGGCGAGAGCTTCGTCCGCGCGACCGCGTCGAAATCGAAGACATTGAGCGCCTCTTTGACGGACTTAATGATGACTTCATTCTGTCGATCCAGAGCCGGCGAATCCTGGGCGGCGGCAGTTTCGGCCATCAAGTCTTCAACCCATCGAGATGAGAGCCCCGCACAGGCGAGGATTGGACTAGCCGCCAGGTAGGTTAAGAAGGCGCGACGATCACCCATCCTGCTCAAAGGCCGCATAGACTCTCCTCCTTTTTCTAATGCCTTTAGGCACTCCGCATTAAAGTTTCTTATCGCGGGCGCTTACGGCCAGCGCGTTCCGATGCGCTGCGAAATATCGCAAACATTTA
>CAWEFX010000012.1:0-873641 GCA_963808465.1 uncultured Acidobacteriota bacterium | reverse complement strand
GGTTGCATACCTGGACAGGATGGGGTTCGGTGACCTACTGGAATGCTTTGGGTGGGAATCTGGAGATGCATGGGAAGGGGACGTTCTTCGATCCTCGGCTTAACGATGCCACTCAATTCCCCGTCGCGGCTGCAGCGGGCTTCGGCAACGTCCGCAATACTCCCGACCTGATCACCGCGAAGCTCGGCGCTTTGCATTTTTACCAACTGGCGATACCCGCCCCCAAGCCACCCCAAGGAACCTTCGATGAGGACGCTGCAGCTCGTGGAAAGGAGATTTTCGGAGGAGGCAAAGTGTTCGACATGCCATGTTCCGCCGCTGTTTACCGAACCGGGATGGAATCTGCACACGCCCGAAGAGATTGGAATCGACAATTTTCAGGCCAATCGCGCGCCGGACAAGCGCTATCGTACGGCTCCCCTGAAGGGGATTTGGACACACACGAAGCGCGGCTTTTTCCATGATGGACGTTTCGCCACGCTTGATGACGTCGTCCGGCATTACGACAATCTCTTTGGACTCGGTCTGAGTGATCAGCAGGTCCACGACCTGGTGGAATATCTCAAGTCTTTGTAATCGCCACAACAGCCGCTTGCTGGCTCATTGATGAGACGACTTACGAAAGTCGGACAGAGGCCGTAACCTACCCGGCAGCCTTGAATGCGGCGCTCTTCGATGTAATGGAGGCTAGCATCTCGTTCCAGTCTTTCACAAACGACTCGGCGGCTTCGCGCTGAGATCGCTGGGGAGCTGTCACGATCCCGCTGGAATGTGGCGCGCCACTGTTCCGGAAGGCCCAAATACGGCTCTTGCTTTGCGATTTGCATAAAAGACTCTCAAGCCAACGCGAACCGATTCTATCGCAAGGTACACATCGTTAGACGATATATATACTTGAATTGGGCATCCGCCTTTGATAGATTCACTTCGCAAACAGAACCTATACTCCCGAGGTTCTGTATTCAACCCCGTGGAAGACCAACCAAGCCGCGTGGTTCTAAAGACTCTCCAAAACAAGCCAAAATCCTTATATGTATGTTAGGTGCTCTACTTGCGGCGGTCGATTTGTTGGTGCCGGCGAATATTAATATCGCGATTTTCTATTTCCTTCTGATTGTGCTGACTCTGTGGACGCGATCAGAGAAATGGTTGTGGAGTTCCACCCTAATTTTTATGTTCCTGACATTCGCTCGAATAATTTTGGCTCCAGCATCAATGGCAAACTTGGTAACTTGGGTAGATTGGCTGAATCGCAGCATGACCGCCACAGCCCTCGCTTTCGCAGCAATCCCAGTACACCTTCGCTTGCATGCTCTTGCGTCCCTCGACCGCAGCATCGCTGAGCGGGAGCGAGCGGAGCGTGCATTGGAAGAAAGTTATGCCCAACTCGAAAGTCGTGTCCAAGAGCGTACCGCCGACCTAGCCACGGCAAATGATGAGTTGCACAAGCGGATCGCGGAGAAGATTCAGGCTGAACATAGATTGATCGAATCAGAGAGTCATTTACGTGAGCTTTCAACTCAGTTGCTCCGCGCCCAGGACGATGAGCGCCGCCATATCGCGCGGGAGCTTCATGACGGATTGGGGCAATGCCTGGCAGCCCTGAAGCTAAGTGTCAACCTTCTGCAATCTCTACTGCCCCAAGGGAGCGAAACCGTTAATAAACGCTTTGAAGAATGCCTCAAGCTCACTGATGAAGCAATCTCGCAGGTAAGAACCATCTCACATCTGATGCACCCGCCGTTGTTGGAAGAACTGGGCTTGGAATCTGCGATACCTTGGTATGTGAGTGGATTCGAGCAACGCAGCGGAATCAAAACTAACCTCGAAATGCCGAATGATGTCGGCAGATTACCGCGAGAGGTGGAACTCACGATTTTCCGTATCCTCCAAGAGTCCCTGACAAACATTCATCGCCATTCGGGAAGCCGAACTGCTGGGGTTCGGCTCAGAATTTCGAACGGGCGCACATTTTTAGAAGTCAAGGACAGCGGAAAAGGCATGCCGCAAGGAATCTTTGGCAAAGCTGGAACAGTCGGAGGGACGGGAGTGGGTCTGCGCGGTATGCAAGAACGGGTACGGCAGTTTGCAGGTAAATTAGAAATCGCGTCCGGCCCGGAGGGTACGACCGTAACAGCAATGCTGCCGTGCTGTGAGGCATTCCACGCAGCCTCCTAGTGTTTTCTTCTCGTAAGAAGCATTCAAGGCTTCTTCGTGAGGGGCGCTTGCGACCGAAAAACTGCGCACATTTCCTTCGGAATCCGTCTCCGAAGGATCAAGCAGAGTCATATCGAGATACTGGCCGGTCTTGATGGCTTCTCGAACCGGAAGGCCATGGCGCCTTCCGCAACTTTCTTGCGATCTTTCAGTTTGCACATGAAACCCGGTGACGCCGCTGCAGTGCTCATAATTGGTCTCCTTCGGACGCGTGCCTCGAGCAATTCCTGTCTTCGTTTCCTTCGGGGAACTGCCAAACCTCGTGAATCAGATCCCCGCCTCCTGGCTGAAATACTGGTAATCTTCCCGCCAGCCGCCTTGACCCTGGCCAATGTTTTTATAATCCTCGATGAACTCGATTGCGCGGATGTACTTCACCATCGTGAATCCAAGCTGCGTTTCAACGCGAAGCCGGAGCGGCGCTCCGTGGTTAATCGGCAGCGGCTGGCCGTTCATTTCGTAGGCAAGAATCGTCTGCGGATCTTCCGCCAACTCTAAGCGAATCGTGCCGTAGAAGTACCCCGGTCCTTGGGCGTGTGGCTCCGATGTGGATTTATTGTCGAACGCGTAGAAGACGATGTATCGAGCGGATGGAAGCGGCTGGCACAGTCCGACGATGTGATGCAGAGATACACCGCCCCACTCCGCAACACCTGACCAGCCCTGGATGCAACAGTGCTTGGTAATTTGAGTGTGTTTCGGCATCGCGCGGAGGTCAGCCAGCGTCAGGCACAGCGGTCTTTCGACCAATCCGCTGACCTCCAAGCTGTAACTTGCAAATTGGTCGCGTGCCATTGCCAGATAAGTCTCCTCTTTTGGTGGCCGCCCGTTTACCCAGAAGTATGGCGAGATGTCCGCAGCGGAGTAATGCTGTGCAGAGATTTCATGGCCAAAAAGCAGTGTGCGCACCGGATCGGTGATCGACTGAGTGGCTTTCTGGACAAAGCGCGGACGACGGCGCGAACACACGGTTGTCACGACATGGATGATCAGGATGCCGGTCAACCCGGACAGCCAAACTAACAGAGCGCGCGTTAGATGCGGACCGTGCGTTTCTCCTAGAACAATCAGCGCCAGCTCTCTCCGGAAACCATGCAGAGCCACGATCGTGACGTGTCCGATGAAGAATACGATGAACGTGCAAAGAGCCAGGAAATGCAGACTCCGCGCGCTTTGCCGTCCGTGAAAGATCTTGATATACCACGGAAAACGAGCGGCGACGGCTGGGGACATCGCTACTCCGGTCGCAATGCTGAACGGTGCGAGCAGGAATATCACTGCCGCATAGCTCAACTGCTGTAGTGCGTTATATCCTCCCGGCGTTTCCACAACGTGGAAGCTCAGATAGCTAAGCATTGCATGCCATGCGTCAGGGACAATCTGCCAGGAAGTCGGAATCAGCCGCCGCCACTCCGGCGTGACGAAGAGCATCACGACGTATGTCAAGCCTGTCAGCAGCCACGCGAAATCAGCGAGAAAGTGCCAGTGCCGTCCGAGACCTAGATTTTCGTGGCCCGGCAGGGCAACCGCGGACGGGAATGATGTTTCCTCGTCACTCGCGGTCCAGAGCCGGTCCTCAGGTCGCTGCTTCTTCGTGAACTTGAGCCATTCGCTGCCCGGCGTGCAGTGATCGTTCCAGTAAAGTCTCGGATGTGCACTCAAGATCTCGAGACCGCTCCGAACGAGAAGCGACAGGAGAAGAAAATTGAAGAAGTGCGCCGCCCGCAGCCAAATGGATAATCAAGAGGCATCTATTGATCACATTCTCAAACCTTGGTTTGTCGGTCTCCCGCAATCTCTCTCGAAAAGCGAACTGGGGGGAGTCCAAGGCTTCATTCGACGACCCAGATAGTGAATCCTTTGCCTTCGCGGACAAGTTCCTCTGCAGGATCTCCATCAATGAGTTCACCGAGCCACGAGAGCGACTTTCTTCCAATGACGACGGTGTCGCACTTGCGCATTTGTGCGAGTTTCAAGATTTCCTGGGTCGCTCGGCTCCCGTCCACCAGATAGCAATAATGGGCTTCGATTGCCCCACGCTGCCAGACCACCTCGGCGCAGAACTGCATTGGCGCGGTTCAAGGCGCGCTGTTCCGTCATCTCGACCACGGAAATCCATCGGCGCTCATATGCTCGGAGACGGTCCTTCTCTGCGCCTCTGAACTCGACCAGTTCGGGAGGAGGTGACGGAAGGGCATGCGCCAGGCAGACTCGGAAGTCTCGGCGTCGAGAAACCACTTGAGCCACGTAGTTTAGCGCTCGTCTTGTTGCGCGGCGATTCATCCACGACAACCAGCAGTTTCGTGTTCTTCATTCAGAGTTCGTCTCCTTGTCACTGTACACTTGGTCCATTTCAACCTCCGACCTTCCAGAAGAAGTCTCGAACGGCCAGACCGTGCCGACACTATCTACCCGACGACGCTACTTCCGCTTTGTCGCTTGACTCGCCCGCCGCCGCGATCCCCGACAGGGTACGTGATGCGATGACCTTGGACACGTGCAAAAGGAATGAGCGAATGAACCTGGGAACGTTTCATGCTCATAATGTCGTCAACCCGAATTCCGCGTACAGTCAGCGCATCGGCGATGAGCGAACGGTGGCAACGCCATGGAACCGCTTCCGCACACATGATCGCGCTCCGCTTCTGCCCGGCCAATTTCATCAATCGGTGTAACCCTGCTTCGAATTCGGAGGTCTGCATATAATCAGCAAAGCCACGAAATGAGGCATTGCGCCAGCCCATGTTCGGCGAATCGCGTCGTGCATGGCGCAAGCCCCCGAGCTTTCGCAAATGCACGTAGCCGATCCTCGCGGCCCGCAACTTTTTCGACAGGGTCTCCCGGTTGAACTGAGGGTTGTGTCTCGATCGGGGGATACTGCGTACGTCTATGACGCGCTTGACGCGGTGCGCCCGCAGAAGATCGCGGAAGTCCTTCCATGTGCGGGTCGAATGCCCAATCGTCAAGACAGCGGGGTTTTCGGTCTTGACCTTTCTCACGATGAGGGTCCTTTCCCACCAACCCGTGCAGGCAATGAAAGTAGATCATCCCACTATAAGGACTCCATTGGAGGATCTTGATCCGGCTACGACTTCCAATTGGGGCCCAGCCTTCACCAATACTCGAGAGGACACACTTACTTCTGTTAATCAGCCTCGCAGGTATCAGATCCTTGACCATGCCACGACAATGTAAGCAAGAAGGCGCTATCTTCCTCCGCTTCGACATCGTGGGGAACAGATTGATCGAGTACAAGCAGCTGTCCCGTGGGCAGCTCCACCATGCGATCCGGTAGCCTAAGGCGAATGTGCCCTGCGAGAGTCTGCATCGAGATCCTTGCCGCCGTTCTGTGTTCATGCATGCACATCTTCTTCCTCATCGCCAGTAGGACGATCCTGAGGTCGGGATGCTTCACAAGAGTCTTTGAACTAGGCCCAGTTCCCTGCAGCCACGCCTCTTCTTTGTGCAAGTTTTGTATTTCCTCAAGAAGATCACACTGAAGGATGGGTGTGCCTAGCGTGTCCCCAATCATCGCGTGTCCCACGGGGCTCATCTGTAACTCTTTCTTCTTTGGTTGTGCCATGGAGTTTCACCTCTCTTTTGATCCTGATTAGCTGGTTTAAGACGTTTTGCTCTTGCAGTACTGGCCCGAGGTTGTCACGCACGAACAAACGGGGTGTGCATGTACATTTATTCGCTTTTGCAGTCGCCCTTTCGTTTCTCCTAGCTTCGAATCAACGGCGGGTGGTCCAAGACCATATCTTAGACAATGAGACAAAGCGCTTCCGTCCAAAAAGGAACACATCTCAATTTGGGTCACAGAATGGCAATCGCAGGTGTGGATGGTAGTCGAGATCTTTATCGTGGCAGTTGCAGCACCGCGTCGGATGGCGGAAAATAGCTTCAAAGTGTAGTTGCGATCTCGAAGAAAAGGAGCTCGTCATGAAAAGCTTGCCCGTCCTTGCGATTCTCTTGATGGCCCTGGGGGCAAGCTGGGCGGGGCAGAAGCAACCGGAAAAGCGCTTGCCATATACCGCGATCCACGATCCACAATTTATTTCCGCGTCCTCCGCAATCTTTTTACATGATCCCGACCGTGTCATTGGCGTGGTTAGCGGACGAGTGGCTAAAGCCTATCCGGCCGCCATCCTTTCACAGCATGGCCTTGTCGAGGATCAGTCACCGTCTGGACCCATTGCCATCACCTGGTGAAGCTTCTGCAACACGGCCCTCGTGTTCAGGGCCGCAGCAAAAGGGCGCCGGCTTCAGTTCGAAAATGCAGGCGTCATTGGTGGCAACGAAATCTTCAAAGACCGCGAAACAGACAGCCGCTGGCAACAGTCCAGCCTAGAAGCGATTTCGGGACCTCTAAAAGGCGAGCATCTCGAGCTGTCTCCTTTTCTGCTCACGGATTGGGGTGAGTGGCGCCGCCTGCATCCCGATACGGTCGTGCTGAAACCTCTGCCGGGTTATGCGGATCGCATCCCGGAAAGAAATGAAACGATTCGGCAAGGACTATCGGGCGAGGGTTCAGCGCCTCCAGGTGTGCTCCGCGTGGACGATCGATTAAAGGCTAAAACGATGGTTCTAGGTCTGGCCGTGGGCGGATCCGATGAGGCATTTCCGCTCTCCATTCTTCGGCAGGAGCGGGTGATCAACGAGCAAATCGGCGGCCAGCCAGTTCTAGTTGTGCATCAGCCCTCATCAGACACCACCACCGCTTTTATCGCGCGTGTAAAAGGCACGCGGCTGAAATTCCGCGCTGCGAATGCAGATGCCACCGAACTGATCGATGAGCAAACGAAATCGCGGTGGAATCCTTACGGGGACTGCATTTCTGGCGCATTCAAGGGGTTGCAACTCACATCACTGATACTAGAGCCGGAATATTGGTTTGCCTGGTCGGAATTCCATCCGGATACAAAAATCTATGCGGTCACGGAACCAAAACGCTAAGCCGGCCCCGGCATAGTCAACTGAACCCCTTTTTTCGCACAAATCATGGCGAGGAGTTTTGCCGGCTCCGTTGCACTGGCGTTATTGGATACCTCGTGGGTGCTCCCGGGCGGCTCAAAAAACATCTCTCCTGTTCGATAAGTTCTCTCTTCCTGCCCGGAGATCTTGGTCACAATCGCCCCTTCCAGCACATAAGCGAGGACGAAGCCCGCATGGTGATGCGCCTGGCCGACTCTTCCCGGCGGGTAATCCACATAGCTGACTGTTACCTCCCAGTCTTCCATTGTGATGTTCGGCAGGTCGTGTTTGAAGACAGGGCCGGTGGCTCGTGGGGCCTGTTGAGCCGTTGTTCCGTTTCGGGTCTGGGCATTTGCAGCGCCCAACTCACATAGCAAAGCAATAGCCGCAGCGAGCGTATCTCGACGTGTAATCATGGCCTGATTATACTCGTTGTAAATTGAGCCAAATAGGAAGAATCACTTAACGAAGCTCGCGGCTGTAGCCTTCGCTCTGCAAGAAAGCGCCCCGCGCAGCACAGGACCGAACGAGGCGCCTTTTGTACCGGGATTGACGACCGGATTCTACTTGTCACGCGAGAGTTACGTGGTTAAGTTGACGTTAAGAACTCTTAGCGCGGTTTTTACAGCACTCTGATCAAGCCTCTCTGTAGCACTCCACAGTATTCAGGTCCGAGTGGTTTACTTTGCCACAAGTATTTTCAGGCAAGCGTCCGCTCGATGCGGCGGTCGGGAATTAACCACATCACAGCCACAGCGACGTAGAGGCCAATAGCCAACCACCGGTTCGCGAATGCCAGCGGCACGGCGATGGCATATAGAAACACAGAAACTTTACCTTTTACGTCAGTCCCAACAGCGGCAGCTACAGATCGTGCTCTCGTCAACCAGAATGCTCCAGCACCAATGTGCTCGCGACTTTTGGTCCGCGCGTTTCCGAATGTCACAGGCCACGTCGTATTTGCCAAGCGGTTGTTCGATGTCATCCGCCAAGGCAACCATACTCGAGACTTTTCTGCAAGCGGACATAAAAAAGGCGGCCCGTTGCCGAGCCGCCCTAATCTCGCGTTCGATTTTCGTGTTTTGGCTTAGCTTTCGCTTCGCTTTGTCGCACGGCTGCTAATTAGCAAACTGATTTTCGCTCCCGTCGTGAGGCCAAGGGAAGTCGTGAAATGCCTGATGCCGCACCTACAGCGGTTCTTGTATATCTCGATCAGTGAATGTCGTTGCTAAACGTCATGCCGACGATTGCGTCTCAGCACGTCCGAGTATGATTGACGGACCAGCTCAAAACCACACTATTTCCTTTTCGTAAAGTAATAGATTCCTCCAATCACCAGCGCCACCAGCAATAGCACTTCCCATATATTCATAATTCCTCCTGGTCGTATAGTCGCCACACGTGGCGGCGATCGCATAACAGGTGGCCTAATTCGCTAGGATGCCGAGATGCAACCTTTGCAGCGGCAGCTTTCACCGACAGTTCGAGACTGCCGGGAGGCTACTGCCACAGCTATACGACTGTAAAGGAAGAAAAAATGGCGCTCCGTAAAAAGAGGCAGCCGCCAGCTCTGGCTGGATCGCGCTTTAATCGGCGGGTGAAGCGACCAGTATGCGGGGCATGACCGTCCGATCGGCGGCGAGAGGGAGTTCGGTGACCGGTCTCTACTCTTAGCGCGCGTTCGAAGCCGCGGAGACAAGCGGCATATCCTCGCGTTTGTTCCTAGCAACCACCGCGGATCTTGTTTCGTCGAGAGTTGCCTCCAGCGAATTTTTCGGCAGGTGCTCAACAATCGGATCCACAAGCCAGCGGACCAACATCGGAACATCACGACTTAATCCGATGGCCTCCAGCTCGATGAACACGCCTCCATCGCTTTCTTCGAACTTGGTAAAGCTGAAGAGCCGCCAAATATAGCCGGGACCCTTGATCAGGAGGAAGTTCGCGCATATCCGGCTGACCGAAATTTTCGATCGACTGCAAGCGAGTGCTCTTGGAGATGCTGTACCAGCGCTTTGCGTCTACTTGAACATAGCGCGTCTCGTATTCGCCTTTCGTTGCCGCGGTCACGAACAGCACTTTTTGCATGAGTAGCATTGAGAACCTGTCGGCATTTTCTTCCGAACCCAACCGATTCGCCCGAATTACAGCTGGTGTGTAAACCTCTGCATACCGATCGTAATCGCGGACGACCGCGAGGACGTCGGCAATAGTTACTTTGGGAATGAATATGGCGCCCATCCAATCATGAATGAGCCCGTGGGGCACCTTTGCTGGATGCTTTTCGCTTTCGCGCCAAACCGTCGTTTCGCCTGCTCGCACTTGAAGCCGCCGCTCTGGCGTGTCATCTATTCGCAGAAAAGGAGATTCCTTTGCGCGTGCCTCTGCACGCGAGCAAGTCGAGTTAACGTAGCCATCCCACGCAGCCAGTGTTTGCTCCTTCAAATCATTTCCCGCTGATGATGCAGGAGCCGAGACCAGGGCAAACAACGCCAGCACGATCGACAAGAAGTAAACTCGGTTTGAGACGGCAGCTTCATCGATTCGTGCCTGTCCGAAGTCTGTTGCTTGAAGCTCGAAAGTGCCGGTACTGTTCGCGACCATGTCCCGTTACCTCTCGATCGAATGGGATACAGTCTGTCGTTTGCATCCTGGCTGCCAACTCTTGGCGCCTATCCCAAACCATTGAATTCCCTGTGTTTTTGCGAAATGTGGGGACGCGGCACGGCTCATTCATGCAGGTATGCCAAGCGCTTGGTGCCAGCCGCAAGGCACTTGCCTGAATTCTGGCACCTCAACTTGACATCCTCGGCAGGGGCTATCTTTCACTCTAGTGGTGTAGGATGGGTGCAACGGAGGAAGCCCACGATGACAATCAAAACCAAAATCCTCATTATCGGTGGAGTGATCGTCGTGGGAATTGTGGGAGTCGTGACCAGAGCGTCTCACCTGCAGTTCGGTTCACGATATACAAGCCCGCCCGAAAGTGTTGCGACCACTATTGCGGGCAAGAAGATAAGCATCGACTATTACGCCCCATCGATGCACGGCCGCAAAGTTATGGACGGGCTAGTTCCGTTTGGAGAGGTATGGTGTACCGGCGCTAACTGGGCGACCAAAATCACAACCGAGGGAAGCCTGGAAATCGGCACCCTGAAGCTGCCCGCCGGAAGCTACAGCATCTGGACCGTTCCAAACCAGAACGAATGGACGCTCATCATTAACAAGCAAACCGGCCAGTTTCATCTGAACTACGATTCCTCTCGCGATTTCGGCCGCACCAAAATGAATGTCAAGAGCCTGGCCGCTCCGGTGGAGAAGTTCAGAATAGAGTTGCGGCCCGAGTCTGGGAATAAAGGAACTCTTGCGCTGCTGTGGGAGACGACCGAAGCATCAATCCCGTTCACAGTCGTGCAGTAGAAGATCTTGCAAGGAAGTGCGTGCTGTAGGATTTAGCCCGAACTACTTGCCGGGCTCCATGCCTTTGGCCTTATAGGCTGCTGCCGCCTTTGGGCCGGTCAGATATTTCACCGCCGCCTTGGCCGCTTCGGCGTTTTTGGCGTTCGGGCTGACGCCCGCCGCGAACCCAATATAGGCTTGGAACTCCTTCGGGAGCGGCCCGGCCAGTTCCAGCCCCTTTGCAGACATGATCTCGCTGATCAGAGTGATCAGGATTTGGGCTTTGCCGTCCCTGACGGCCGCAGCCGTCTCTTCAGCACCCGACAAAAGCAGCGTTTTCGACTTGAGCGCGTCGGCAATTCCCATGCTCCCAAGCATCTTGTCGGTCGGAGGCCTGCTGGCGCCCGCCGCAGCGTAAGTAATCGATTTCGCGTTCAGTAGCGCTTTCTTGAGCGCTTCGGGCGTGCTGACATCCGGCTTGGCCGCGCCAGCCTTGATACCGATACCAATCCCGACACGGGCGACGCTCGCGCGTGAGTCCGCGGCGACCTTCCCCTCTTTGATCAAGGCATCGATGGCATCAGCGGTCAGGATGGTGAAACCGAACGCCTCGCCGCCCTCGATCCTTGGTTTAATGGAAGCGGTGGTGCCGAATTCCACGGCCAGCGGATGACCGATGGCGTGCTCGCATTGCGGGATGATTTCGTTCACCGCCCCCTGAACGCCGTTAGAGGCGAATACGCGAACCGCCGGCGCTTGTGCTGGGACCCCGGCAGCAAAAAGCAAAATAATTCCACTGATCGCGATCGCGCCTGCCGCAAGTGCACGTATTTTCATCGGAATCTCCCGTCGTGTGATTTCAAACTGGGACGGCCCACCGGCATTGTCGTGCACATCCACGATATGCCCGCTGGCGTTGAGTTGACAGAACAGATTACGACTTTGGCGCCCATGAGACGCGCGCAACGATTGCCGTCGCGATAAGGAACGCGAGCAGAACTCCCTGATTAAATGCGGAACTTTGGGCCAAGCCGGACGCTGCCGTAAAGGAGACCGTAGCGAAAACCAGAAGGGCGATCACGATGCAAACGGTCAGGAGCAGTGAACCAGAGCCGCGGACGGCGCGCGAAACGCTAATCACGATCGTCAAGAGAACCAGCAGATCGGCGATGATCAGAACGATTCCCATCGGGGCCGGATTTTACGTCCCACGGCATAGAGAGTGCAAGCCCTACGTAATGGGTGAACGCCAAGACCGCTGCTGCTTACAGACTCCGCGCTTCCAGCCATTTGCGCGCTTCTTCATAATCTTCCTGAGAATTCATGTTGCGCAGCATGCGTCCGTCCGGATCGATGTGATGCCACTCGCGCTCCGTGACGAAATCGGTGCGCAATTGCGCCATCGCATCCGTTACTTTGCGGATTCCCCGGTGCAGCGCCGCGATGATCGGCTCTGCGCACTCCCGTCGATAAACGGCCGCAAGCGGTTCAGGGCCTCCCTCTGTGCGCGGCATTATGATTTGCGCGCTCGAAGCGTTCGTGCGAGCCAATAACCACGCCACCCACTCGCGGCTAAGGTAAGGCAAATCGCAAGCCAAGATAAGGTTCCAATCCGTCCGGCTCGCACTCAGCGCGCTCGCGATGCCCGCCAGCGGCCCCGGACTTTTGCCGCGTTCGTCAGCAATGCCGAATTGCTGATCCTCGATTACCTGCAGTCCGAGAGCTGCGTAACGCTCGGACGGACCGACAGCGATCACGCTCGACACCAGCGGCTCGATCGTGCGGGCGATTCGAATAATGAGCGGCTCCCCGCCAAACTCGAGCAGGGCTTTTGCTTTGCCCATGCGCGAGCTTGCACCGCCAGTAAGGATAAAAGCCGAGATCTGGCCGTAGCGCTTCGTAGTCTTTGCGGCTTCCCGTTTCACGGCGCTCTACGTTAGTGCATTCAGCTCGTCCCGAAAAGGCGGGACAATTGCGATCTCTACACAAACACGCAGTTTACTTAAACTCTTTTCTGCACAATTGTCCCCTGCTATGCTGGGGTTCAGCCCAGCAATCAGGGGGAACGACATGAAAATTAATGTGACGCGACAGGACATCAGGAACGGAAAAGCTGGCAAACCCACAGCGTGCATGGTAGCGCTGGCGCTAAAGCGGGAACTTGGAATCTCTTACGCCAGCGTGGGCTACAGGGACGCAAAAATCCTTGTCGATGGCCAATACGTGAAACTCTATTTTCCAAAGAGCGTCGAGAAGAAAATCCGGTTTTGGGATGGATTCCACTTCGTGTTGCCGTTCAGCTTTGAGCTCCTGCCGGAGGGTTTCCTGACGGGCTCGGCAATCACATTGCAAGCTCCAACCGTCAGCCCAGCCCCCTGTCTGATTTGCAGTTCGCCTCAAACCGCGTAAATCCTTAAGGGCGATCCTTACTCGCGCAGAGGAGCAAGCGACGTCCTGCTCAGCTCTTGCTCCACTGCTGCGAGCACCTGATCGATAGTTATCGACAGCATTTCCGGTGAATAGGATCGGCCCCGAACATAATCCCCGCGCTGGTAGTTAGGTGGCAGTAAGGAAGAGTTTTGTATGACCACGCCGCGCGGCAATGGTCCATTCCGGGAGGCGTTGGTGGAACCGAATAAGGCCACTACGCGCGTCCCGAGCGCGGCCGCAAGATGAAGCGGTCCCGTATCGCCCCCCACTACCACAAGCGCTCGAGACAGCAGCGCGACCAGCTCCGGCAAAGCTGGACAATAAACGATCGGCTTCGCCGGAAGTGAATGTGCAACCACGGCTTCGCCCAATTGGGCTTCACCAGGGGCGAGATTTATTACCGAGCGTACGCCGTGGCGCTGCCAGATCTCTGCGCACAACGCGCCAAAGCGCTCTGCCGGCCAGCACTTCGATTTCCAGCCGCCTCCCGGGCTCACAACGATATAGCTTTCGGCGCCTTGACCTCTCAGCTTTTCGCGGAGTTGGACCATTTCCTGCACAGGGATGTCGATGGGAAACTGCATCTCCGCGGGCCGTTGTGCGCCGGCACGTAAAGCCAGGCTCATGCTCATTTCCGCGACGTGTTGCCCTAAAGGTGCAACGCGGTCCGTGTAAAATCTCGCGGCGCCGCGTTCGCGTGCAGAGCTTCGATCACGGCCTATGCGACGCTCCGCACCCGAAATCCACGCCAGTACAGCTGACCTGTAAATGCCCTGAAAATCGATCGCGCAGGAATATCCCGCCTGCCGCACTTCTTTCATGCACTGCAAATAGCCAGACATAGAAGGTCGCAGCGTGATGACCTTATCGATCCCACGAACGAGCTTCAACAGTGGCGACCATCTCCAGTCCACGAGCCAATCGAGTTGTGCATCGGGAAAAGCGGAACGCAGAGCGGGAACTACCGGAATGGTATGCACCAGGTCGCCGAGGGAGCTGAGCCGCACGGCGAGGAGCCGGTTCGGACGAGAATTCGACACGCTAGTCTTGCCGCTTGGCCTTCGAGGACTTTGCGTTGCGCAGCAGATGCTTGACGGAAGCGGAGAGACGATGCCTGAGCCGCACGATCGTCTGATTGCGTTTATTCACCACCCAGTTGAATTGAACTACGCGGCGCTCGCCGCTGAACGGCAAATGCCCGTGCCAGGAGTGGTCCGAGCGCAAAAACGCGATCAGATTCCCCTTAGCGGGAACCACTTCCGCCGCCGCGTCTTCGATGTTTTTCGTACGCAACAAACGCAAGCGCCCCCCGGAGTTATCCCAGAGCGGATTCAAATAAATCAGGATTGTGATGATTTTGCCGACGGAATCGGTGTGAATTTGGCCGTCACCGCCAGAACAGCGCCCGCGGACCGTAATCGTCGTGGGACGCCCCGATAAATCCACCTGGAATTTCTCTTCGAACGCCTTACGAAAAGGCTCCGATTCCATGGCATCCACCAGCAACTGGAAACCCGGGCCAAAGTGGAGGCCTTCTACGGGGAAACTCCCGGTGTCTTCGATGGCTGGATAATCGGCATTGATCTTCTCGAGCGCCTCCGGTTTCACGAATCCGTCAACAACGACGTGCTCATACGGGTCGCGGCTCAGCGGGATCGCTCGAAACGCTTGCCAATCGAAAACATCCATCGCGCTTACCTCGAATTCTTCGGCGATTGTAATCGAAAATCGACTGCGCTCCCAATTATCAGCCGATTGATTACAAAAATACCATGCCCTATTGCTCGAAGCCTCGCGAATCCGCTAGCTGGTAAATCCGATTTCGTTCACCGCGGCCTCTGCTGTAGACTCATCTGGCAAGCACGAAAATCGACTGACGGCCGCGGAGGATGACGGATGAGTTTTCGCCTTTCGAGCAACGATCTGAAGGACGGGCAGAAAATGCCCGAAGCGCAAGTATTCAATGGAATGGGCTATTCCGGCGGTAATCGCTCTCCCCATTTGGCTTGGGACGGTGCTCCTGCAGGAACCCAGAGCTTCGTCGTGACGTGTTACGACCCCGATGCCCCGACCGGGTCGGGATGGTGGCATTGGGTCGTGATTAATATCCCAGCCTCCGTGAAGGAACTTCCATCTGGTGCAGGCGGCGGCAAAGGTTTACCTTCTGGCGCGGTACAAACTCGCACCGACTTTGGCAAGCCTGGGTACGGCGGAGCCGCGCCGCCGCCAGGGCCCGTTCATCATTACATCTTTACAGTGCACGCGTTAAAAGTGCCGAAGTTGGATCTCGACGACCAGGTGAGTCCGGCAATGGTCGGCTACATGGTGCACATGAACGGCCTTGGAAAGGCACAGCTCACGGTCACCTACGGAAAATCGTAATAATGATTCTCAGAAGCGCGCCTCATCGCGCTTCTGAACTGCGGAGAACCACATGACCTTGGCGCAACGCTGGCTGCGCTACCCCCAGGGCGTGGGGCTACGGAAGGCGCTGTTCCAGATTCACCTCTGGAGCGGCCTGATTCTCGCGCTCTACGTCCTGGTGATGAGCGTCACGGGCACGGTCCTCATCTATCGCCGTGAACTGGCAAAGGCCTTCTCCACTCAGCCGCACATCATAGCGGGGCCCGGTCCCCGCATGACTATTGCGGAACTCACAGAAGTCGCCAGGCGCACTCATCCCGGCTATGAGGTCAATCGCGTTTTCCAGTCGAGAAACGCGGACCAGCCCACGGAAATTTGGCTGGACCGCGGCTCGACGAAAATGCAGCGCCTCTTCAATCCCTATACCGGCGCAGACCTCGGCAATTCGTTGAACCTGGGATTCCGCCTCGTCCTGTGGCTCGTTGACCTCCACGATAATCTGCTGTCTGGAAGAACCGGGCATCTCGCCAATGCTGTCGGCGGGGTCTGCGTAACCGCAATTTGTCTTTCGGGAATCGTGATCTGGTGGCCGGGCGTCAAAAAATGGCGCCGGAGCTTGACCATCGATTGGAAATCGAACCTGAGAAGCTTCAACTGGTCGCTGCACAGCGCGTTGGGCTTTTGGTCGTTCGCGTTTATTTTCATGTGGGGAATTTCAGGAATCTATCTTTCCTGGCCAAGTCCGTTTAATGGCTTTGTGGACTTTTTCAATCCGCCGGAGTCTAGAACTTCCCGTTTCGGCGATGAGTTTTTGGCTTGGCTGGCGCGGATGCATTTCGGCAGATTTCGCTGGCTGCCGTTGAAGATCCTCTGGACGATTTTCGGACTTATACCTTTGGCTCTGCTTGTCACCGGCTTCGTGATGTATTGGAACCGCGTGCTCGGACCGTGGTACCGGCGAACTGTAGCCGAAAGAAGCCGGCCACACATGCAACAGCGGCCGCGCACCAGCGACGCAGAGGCCGTCTACAATTCTCGCAGCACGTAATTCCAGCCACAGCTGCTATTACCTGAATTTTGGGGGGATCGCTTCCCGAATAAAGAGAAGCGCAAGATGGATGATGCGGGAGAGCTTCGAATTTAGTTTCCATCCCCGGCCCGGCCGGGGATGGAAACTCGCAACTCAAGATTTAGAGGGCGGTGACGTTCGCTGCCTGCAGGCCCTTGGGACCCTTGGTAACATCGAATTCAACCGCTTGCCCCTCGGAGAGTGACCTGTACCCATCTCCCTGAATTGCGGAGAAGTGCACGAAAACATCCTCACCGGATTGGCGCTGGATGAATCCAAATCCCTTGCTGGCATTGAACCACTTTACTGTTCCTTGTTCTTTCACTTAATTTTCCTCTTTAATTTAACTGGGCTATCTGATGCTTCTCGGGCGCCCTCAGCAGAAAACAAAAAAGGACCGTGAGTTGTATTGAACTCGCAGCCCCTTTAAACAAATCTAAAGGTTTTACAAGAGCAACAAACGCAACCACACTGTATCACATATTTTAATCGTTCGCTAGTCTTCTAAACGATAAATCGAATTTCAGCTCGCTATCGGCGCACACACCTTCTTCCGGGGGCGTTTGCCCAAATCGAGCCCGTCGATTCAGTGAGCCTGATCCGATGAGTTCGGATTGGCGCTGATCTGCGTGCCATCCGGGTGAGCCACAAAGTAATCGATGAACTCCGTGACGTTTTTCACGAACTCGTCCGCATTTTCGCGAAAGAGAAAATGTCCTGCTTTCTCGGCCGTGATCATTCGAACCCGCGGATTTTGCTGTGCGATCAAATCACGGAGAACCTGTCCATTCGCGACAGGCGAGACGGGATCGTTTAGTCCCCAGTAGATCAGCACCGGCACTTGCAGCACCCCCTCTTTCCTGATGCGCTCATACCACTCCGTTTTCCATTCATTGAAACCCTGAGTGGTTGCCAGTTCGCCGCCTGCGCCGGCCTTCAATTTGGCCGCAGCTTCCAGTGACTTGGGCAGCAGCGACATATATTTGCCGGCCATAAAATATTCGTCGTCAAACGCCTCGTCGGGCATATAACTCGCTGCCCGAGTCCGGCATTTCCATGCTTCCCAATCCGGCTCCTTCGGACATTCACTCGGAGGCTGCGCATGCGTGGCGGCGCTTTCGGGAGCCGCCGTATTGCTATCCACAATCACGAGATCCCGAACGACCTCCGGATGCTGGAGGGCCAGAAAGAAAACGCAACCGCCCCCACGCCCCTCCCCCACCAGATGCACCGTCCCCAGCTTCATGACCCGAATGAAGTCATAGATGTGGTCCACTTCGCCCTGAATATTGAGCTCGTTATCGTCCTTGGGATTTTCCGTCATTCCCGAGCCGAGTTTATCGGGCGCAAGAACATGGAACCGCTCCGCAAACAGGGTAATGTCCTTCGACCAGACGTTCGCGCTGGAATGCCCGGACCACCCTTCCCCATGCACTAACACCATGGCCTCGCCTTCGCCCATTTCGTAGTAGCGCGTGCGGATGCCATTTACATCCACGAATTGCGCTCTCAATCCTGCAACTTCTCCGTTGGTCGTAAGCTCAGCGCGGGCTTGGCTGGCACCCAAGATCGAAAATAAAACGCCCAGCACGAAGCTCGTGAAGAAAAGTCGACTATTTAAGTGCCCGGCGACGTGACCGCCGCCCCTTGCAGAAATTTTTCCGCTGATTCTCATCTTTGGCGCTCCCGATTTGCCTTGGCCGCTTGTAACATGTAGGGTTCTCGTTCGCAAGGCGTGCTTTCCGCTCACGTACCTATGAATTCAGCGGTCGAAAGTTCCCTCTCAGTTGCAGACACCGCCCCTCCTGGCGTTCGTTCGCAGGGCCTGCATGATATGGCTATCTGGGGCACGACTATATTCCTCAGCGCATTTCTTCTCTTTCAAGTGCAGCCCCTGCTGGCGAAGATCATTCTTCCCTGGTTTGGAGGCGGAGCCGGCGTCTGGATAACCACTCTGGTATTTTTCCAAATAGCGTATCTGCTCGGGAATCTTTACGCCTACTGGCTGCTCCGCCATCCGAGTTCCCCTTGGGCATCGAGAATTCATGTTGGGCTGCTCGCTTTAAGCCTTGTATCTCTCCCGATCCTGCCTTGCATCGCTTGGAAGCCATACGCCCCTGGTAGCCCAACCTTGCGGATCTTCGCTTTGCTAACTGCGACGATCGGTTTGCCCTTCTTGCTCCTCTCCGCGACCAGCCCCTTGCTGCAAGCCTGGTACGCGCGAAGCCGGCCCGGAAATTGGCCCTACCGCTTTTACGCGCTGTCCAACACGGGATCGCTTCTGGCCCTTCTCAGTTATCCGGTTCTCGTTGAACCTTATTCGACCAGCCGCCATCAGGCGCTTGGATGGTCTTATGCCTACGGTTTTTTCGTAGCCGCTTGTGCGTGGATCGCGTTTCGAACACGGCGCGCTCTGTCCGCCACTCAGGATTCTGACGCGCAGCACGCGCCGAACTGGAAACAACTGTTGCTTTGGGCTGGCTTGGCCGCGGATGCTTCCGCTCTCCTGTTGGCCGTCACGAACCATATTTCGCAGGATATTGCCGCAGTGCCGCTGATCTGGATTGTGCCTCTCTCGATTTATCTGCTTACCTTGATCCTGTGCTTTGAAAACGAGCGTTGGTATCGACGCTCTTATTTCCTCAGGTTCCTGGCAGTTGCTCTCGCGGGGATGATTTACTCCCTCGCTCCCGAATTCGCGAACGCCGGACCTTCCCTGAAAATTCCGCTCTTCTGCGTGGGCCTTTTTGTCTGCTGCATGGTCTGCCACGGAGAGCTCGCGCGCCTCAAACCCGATCCCTGCCATTTGGCGAGTTTTTATCTGATGATCGCCGCCGGAGGAGCCTTGGGAGGCATCTTCGTTGGCGTAATCGCACCGCGCATTTTTCACGATTTCTACGAACTGCCCATCGCTCTGGCTGGATGCGCAGTTGTCATCTTGATTTGCGTCACACCGGCCGACTCCAGGCTCGTGGCCACACACTCACGCCGCGTCTTATTTTTTGGCAGCGCAGCAATTCTCGCCATCGGGTTCGCGGTTCTCCCTTATCTTACGGCCCCGCAGCGTCGAATGAGCATCGCGTCGCGGAATTTTTATGGTGTTCTGCGAGTGCAAAACGATCCGGCAGCCGCCAATCAGCCCGCGCGCCGAGATCTGCTTAATGGAACGATCGTGCACGGCATTGAAATCCTCGCGGCGGGGCGCATGTCTGAAGCCACAACCTATTACGGTGCGGAATCCGGTGCCGCTATCGCTCTAAACGAAGCCCACAAACACGGCCGTGTTCATGCGGGAATAATCGGCTTAGGAGCCGGCACGCTCGCCGCATACGGAAAGCCGGGCGATCGCTTCACGTTTTATGAAATAAATCCGCTCGTTATTCAAACGGCCAGTTCCCAATTTAATTTTTTGCGCGATTCGAAAGCGCGCATCGAAATTGTTCCCGGCGACGCGCGCCTTTCACTCGAACGCCAGCCGGCTCAAAACTTTGACGTGCTTTTAGCCGACGCCTTCTCGGGAGACGCTATCCCGGTCCATCTCCTTACACGCGAAAGCTTCCAGCTCTATTTCCACCACCTGAAACCGGATGGATTGCTTGCAATTCACATTTCCAACAAATTTCTCGATTTGGAGCCAGTCGTGGAGGCGGCAGCTCAGTCATTTGGCGCCAAGACCAAGTCCATCACCAATGTGGCCGATGCGAACAACGACATCTACACGGCCACCTGGGTTTTGCTCTATCGCCCGGGAATGCCCTCGTCAGGAAGCGATGACGATGCAGCCTTGCCTCACTGGAGCCGCTCCAACATTGTAGTCCGGCCATGGACCGACGATTACAGCAGCCTGTTCAAACTCTTGCGATGACCTGAGTATGGGCTCGGTAATCATGGTAAGCGACTACCCGAACTCTCCCGGCCCGCTTACGCGTTTAATGTAGGTTGCCACCCCATTTAACGTAAACTCTCGATTCCTCGAAAGCCTCTCTTTTCCAATACTCCGATCACGGCACTTCGCTAGAGAGTTTCCCCGTGGCGAACCTGCCCAAGGAGAAGAAAATGCGCACAAACAAATCCCTACCGACGGCCCTGGTGTGTCTTGGCATACTGATGTTCGCTACCCTGGCAGGCTGGGCCAAAACCTACCACTTCGCTTCGACGAAGATTGATCCTTCGGCAATGGGCGATGTCGATGTCAGCAAAGACAAAAACGGCAACGCTGTCGTCACTCTGCGAGTCGAGCACTTGGCGAAGCCCACTATGCTCACGCCGCCTTCCACCATGTACGTCGTCTGGTTTCAGCAGCCTGGATCCGACCCTGAAAATCAGGGAATACTGAAGGTCGGCGACGATCTTCGAGGACAATTGAGGACCACCACACCTTTACACAGCTTCGACATTTTCGTGACGGCAGAAACCGACCCAACGACGAGAACTCCCTCCGATCAGGTCTTGCTACAGGCGAAGGTTCAAGAGTAACGCAACTCAACCAGAAACCGGCGAGACCGGGTCCCTGCCCTAATCTTCGGCCGCTAGTCGCGCTCCACCGGCCGCAAGTCGCGGTCGGGTTCGCGCTAACGCTAAGAGGAGGGGCTCGGTCAGGAAAGAAGAGGAGAGAGCTTCTTGAGATCGGCGACGAAACGCCTCATCTCCGCATGTCGCGTTTCGTCGTCGGGCGCTCGCAAAATCGACGAAGGATGAACTGTAGCCATCACAAACGGGGCCAATGGCGACTTAACAAACTCCCCGCGATGCTGCGTGACGCGAAAATCGCGTCCGAGGAGGGCCTGCGCCGCCGTGGCCCCTAGACAAACCACTACCTTAGGCTTGATGACGGCAATTTCCGCATCCAGCCATGGACGGCAGGCGGCAATCTCAGCAGCATTCGGCTTTTTGTGAATGCGGCGCTTGCCACGCGGCTCCCATTTGAAGTGTTTGACGGCATTCGTAACGTAAACTTTTGTTCGATCGATTCCCGCTTCGACTAAAGCTTTATCCAGCAATCCTCCGGCAGGACCAACAAACGGCTTGCCTTCCAGGTCCTCTCGGTCCCCAGGCTGTTCCCCTACGAAAATAACTTTGGCGCCCGGTCCGCCCTCGCCAAATACGGTTTGTGTTCCGCGCTTCCATAGGTCGCAAGCGTGGCAGTTTTTCGCCGCCTTTTGCAGCGCCGAAAGGGTGGGGTGAGGCGGAATCAAAAGCTCGGCCGATTTAGACGACTGCTTAGCCATATTTCATTGATGCGCCTGGAATCCTGGAAGGCGGCAATTTGATTTTGCAGGAACTGCGCTTTTCCAAGTTCTGCCCATGCTTGACAACGGCCGTCACTCCTGCCACTATTCTTCAAGGCGAATAAAAAGCGAATATAAATAAACAAACTCGTCCCCGCTCGCCTCCTGGGTTCACCATGGCTGTAAACGTTGCTGCTTTACGCTCCCAAGTCGAAACCGCTCTCGCCGGACGCATCCCGGCGCCCTTCGCCCGCCGGTCCGTTCAGGCCGAAACCGCGCCTTTTAATATCGCGGAAGTCGACGCACTGACCGAGGGATTACCCCAAGGTGCGCTGACAGAAATCTGTGGCCCTTTTTCTTCCGGCAGCGCCGCTTTACTGCTTTCTGCCTTGGCTTCCAGAACGGCCCACGCCCATGCATGCGCTCTTGTGGATGGCCGCGATACCTTTGATCCTTATTCGGCCGAAGCCGCCGGCGTAAAGCTTGAGCGATTACTTTGGGTGCGCTGCCGCAACATTGATCAATGCCTGCGGGCCACCGATCTTCTTTTGCAAGGTGGAGGCTTTGGCCTGATTGCTCTTGATCTGAGCATTCTCCCGCCCAAAACGGTTCGTTACGTTCCGCTTAACGTCTGGTTTCGTTTCCGGCGCGCCGTGGAAAATACGCCCACGATTTTGCTTCTGCTGGATCGGGAGTCTAACGCCGGAAGCTGCGCATCTCTCGTTTTGCGGCTGGGCTTTGAACCTTTCCGCTGGTCGGCTCCTCAAACACAGCACGAGCTTGCTTCTCCCTCCTGCGCCCGTTTGCTCGATGGCTCGCAATTTCATGTCGAACTGGTTCGTTCTCGCCTGAAAACGGCAGCCGGGGGACACAAATTCCAGAGCTTCGCGCGCGCGGCTGAGGCGAACGCTGTAGCTAATTTCAAAACGAAAACAAAGTGGAGTGACTTCAGCGAAACATTTATCGAACCGAAATGAGCCCAATCAAAACGCGAGGATTTCGTTCGCAATTATCGGCTTTTTATGGCTTTTGCTTCCATTTACGTTCCCGATTTTTCGATTCAAGCCGTGGTGCGCGCCGAACCAACCCTCCGTCAGCGCGCCATAGCCCTTATAGAAGGATGTCCGCCGCTCGAGCGGGTTGTGGCCATAAATGAAGCCGCCGCGCGAGCCGGGCTCGATCTGGGCATGACCAAAGCTCAAGCCGCGCAATTCCCTTCCATCGAAATCCGGCAGCGTTCTCCCATTGAAGAACAATCCTCGCATGCGGCTTTGCTCGATCTAGGCTGGTCGGTTTCTCCGCGCGTGGAAGATACAGCCGCCGATTCGATTGTGGTCGATCTCACCGGGCTCGCCTCCTTATTTGGTTCGGAAGAGGCGATTGCCAATCTTCTGGCGCAGCGTGCTTTCGATTTAGGTCTGGTCGTCCAGGTAGCGGTCTCTTCCAATCTCGAAGTAGCGCTGCACGCAGCGCGCGGGTTTGCCGGTATAACCGTGATCCCGCCGGGCGAGGAATCCGGGCGCCTGGGCGTGCTGCCTATTCAGGTGTTTTCTCCACCAGTTGAAATGATGGAAACGCTCGAGCGCTGGGGTGTACGCACATGCGAAGCCCTTGCAAAGCTTCCCCTTCTGGATCTCTCCGAACGGCTGGGACAGCAGGGCGTTCAGCTTCATCAATGGGCGCGTGGCACAAGCGTGCGTTCCATGATTTTGGCCGAGCCAAAGCTTTGTTTTGAGGAAGAGATGGCACTCGAATATGCCGTCGAGGAACTTGAGCCGCTGGCTTTTCTGCTGGGGCGTCTGCTCGATCAATTGTGCGCGCGGCTTTCGGCACGCTCGCTGAGCGCCTGCGCCCTGCATCTTCGATTCGAGCTGGACAATTCTTCTGCGAATGAAGCTTCGCCAGCCCAAATCCCGAACGAGCGTCCAGACGGAAAGCCCATCGAAAAGAAAGTTTACGAAAAGCTTTTCAACCTGCCCGTGCCGATGCGCGACTCCAAAATGCTCTTAAGGCTCCTCTGCCTCCACCTGCAATCCGATCCCCCGCGTGCCCCGATTGTTCGTATTTTTTTGAGCGCAGAATCTGCCGCGCCACGCGTGAGACAGGAAGGGTTATTCCTGCCCTCTTCTCCCGATCCCGAAAAACTGGAGCTCACCATCGCGCGGCTTACAAATGTGGTGGGCAATTCCAATGTTGGCTCGCCTCGCTTGATCGATAGTTACCGGCCCGATGCCTTTGAGATGAGCCGCTTCATTGCTTCGCATAATGCGCCGGAAGTTCGTCAAAAAAGTCTCAGCGAGCTAGAAAGTCATGAACCTGTAGCAGCTTTCCGCGTTTTCCGTCCTGCTCCGCGCGCTAAGGTGACTTTACGTGAAGGGGGCCCGGTGCACATTTCCTTTCCCAATATGCATGGCGAAGTGGTTGCCGCCTCCGGCCCCTGGCGCACCTCGGGCGAATGGTGGCGCGAAGATGCCTGGCATCGTGAGGAATGGGATGTAGAAATCCATCGGCCCGCCGCCTCGAACACTAACCTTTTTGAACATTCGCCTTCAGCGGAGCCGCAAAACGGCGTTTACCGGATCTATTTCGACAACCTGCGCCAGGCTTGGTTTGTGGCGGGAATGTATGACTAAATACACTGAACTACACGCCCGCTCCGCTTTCAGCTTTCTCGAAGGCGCTTCCATCCCCGAAGAATTGGCCGGCATCTGCGCCGAAAAAGAGATGGGAGCAATGGCCCTCCTCGATCGCGACGGCGTCTATGGCGCTCCGCGTTTTCATTTAGCAGCCAAAAAGCTTTCTCTCAAAGCCCACATCGGTGCGGAGGTCACGTCCTCCGCCGGTTGGCGTTATGCATTGCTCGCAAAGAGCCGCGCCGGATATCAAAATCTCTGCCGTCTGATCACGCACATGAAATTGCACGCGAAAAAAGGCGAGGGCTGCATCGCGACCGAAGACCTCGCCGGCCGCGCTGCCGGCCTGATTTGCCTTACAGGAGGCGAAGAAGGTCCTCTGGCGCATGCGCTCAGGCAAGGAGGAATGGAACAGGCTACGCAATGCGTTCAGCAACTCTGCAGTCTCTTTGGCCGCGAAAACGTTTACGTTGAACTGCAGCGGCATTTCTGCCGCGAAGAAGAAGCCCGCAATCACGCGGCCATCGAAATCGCGCGCAAATTATCTTTGCCTCTGCTGGCCACCAATGGCGTGTGCCACGCGCTTCCCCACCAGCGCGAAGTGCTGGACGTCTTCACCTGCCTTCGCAACCATCGCAATTTGAATACCGCAGGCCGCCTCCTGGCGCGCAATTCCGAACGCCATTTGAAATCTCCTGCCGAAATGAACCGCCTTTTTTCCGATCTTCCCGAAGCCATCGCCAACACGCAGATTCTTTCCTCGCGCCTTAAATTTACTTTGAAGGATCTGGGCTACCAGTTCCCGAAATATCCCGTGCCCGAGGGCCAATCGCCCATGCAATTCCTGCGCGAGCGCACCTACGAGGGAATGTTCAGGCGTTATGGATCACCCGACGCCGACGGCAACGAACGCGTGCGCAAGCAGATTGAACGCGAATTGGACCTGATCGAAAAACTCGATCTCCCCGGATATTTTCTGATCGTATGGGATATCGTCCGCTTTTGCCGCGACCACAATATTCTCGTGCAGGGCCGCGGTTCCGCTGCCAATAGCGCCGTGTGTTACGCGCTGGGCATTACTGCGGTCGATCCTATTGGCATGGACCTGCTTTTCGAACGATTTCTTTCCGAAGAACGCGGCGAATGGCCCGATATCGATCTCGATCTTCCCAGCGGAGATAAGCGCGAACGCGCCATTCAATACGTCTACGAGCGCTATGGACAATTGGGCGCTGCCATGACCGCCAATGTAATCACCTATCGCGGCCGTTCGGCGGCTCGTGAAATCGGTAAAGCTCTATCCATCGAGCCGGAGATGCTGAACCGATTGGCCAGTCTGGTGGGGGCTTGGGAATACAAAGATGCCAATGACACTCTCGCGCGCCAATTTCACGATGCCGGCCTCGATCCCCGCCATCCGCTGATCCGCAAATTTTTCGATCTCTGCGTGCTCGTCCAGGATTTGCCGCGCCACCTGGGCCAGCATTCCGGCGGAATGGTCGTTTGCCAGGGCCAACTCGATTCGGTTGTCCCGCTCGAGCCGGCCACCATGCCCGGACGCGTGGTGGTGCAATGGGATAAAGAAGATTGCACCGATATGGGCATCGTTAAAGTCGATCTCCTCGGCCTGGGCATGATGGCCGTTCTCGAAGATTCGCTGAAAATCATCAAGCAGGATTATTCCGAAGAGATCGATTTGGGACGCCTGCCCGCCAACGATCCCGTCGTTTATGACGCGCTGCAAAAGGCCGACACCGTCGGCATGTTTCAAATTGAGAGCCGCGCGCAAATGGCCTGCTTGCCGCGGCTGCGGCCAACATGTTTTTACGACATTGTGGTGCAGGTCGCCATTATTCGGCCGGGGCCTATCGTGGGCAAAATGGTGCATCCCTACCTGAAGCGCCGTCAGGGACGCGAGCCGCCCAATTGCCTTCATCCTTCGCTCGAACCTGTTCTCGAGCGCACCTTAGGCGTGCCGTTGTTTCAGGAACAGTTGCTACGCATGGCCATGATTGCAGCTGGATTCAGCGGTGGCGAAGCGGAAGAATTGCGTCGCGCCTTCGGATTCAAGCGTTCCGAAGCGCGCATGAAAGAAGTGGAGATAAAACTTCGCCGGGGGATGGATCGAAATCACATCGATCCCGAGACGCAGGAAAAAATCGTGCAATCGATTGTTTCCTTTGCGCTATATGGTTTCCCGGAATCGCATGCGGCGAGTTTCGCCTTGCTTGCCTATGCCAGCGCCTATCTGAAATGCCATTACCTACCCGCATTCACGGCCGCGCTTTTGAATAATCAGCCCATGGGTTTTTATCATCCGGCCACCATTGTCAAAGATGCTCAGCGGCACGGATTGAAAGTCAGGCCCATCGACGTGACCTGCTCCGATTGGTCATGCAAGCTGGAAAACAATGGCTCCGGCTTTGCTCTTCGTCTGGGAATGCGTTACGTCAAAGGATTGCGCGAAGATGTTGCGCAGGAAATGGTCAGCCAGCGCGCCCTGCGGCCCTTTCGCTCTATCGACGACCTGAAACTGCGCGTACCTGCCTTGCAAAAATCCGAATTGACGGCGCTGGCCGAAATTGGCGCTTTGAATTTTATCGAATCGCCGTCGACGCCAGCCAAAACGACAAAAGGCCGCTCGCATCGCCGTGAAGCCCTTTGGCAAGTCGAGCGCGCGGCCCGCAGCGCAGGTCCCCTGCTCGAATATAGTCAGCTGGGATTCAATCCAGAATCGCTGTCGGAAGCCCTGTGGCCTGGCGCAAGTTCACCTCTGCTGCCCATGACTTCGGAAGAAAGGCTCGTTGCGGATTTTCGCGGAACCGGAATGACGGTTGGGCCGCATCCCATGGCCTATCATCGCCGCAACCTGCAAAAGAAAGGGATTCGCTCTGCCATCGAGCTCCACAGCCTCCCTGACGGCGCTCCGGTGCGTATAGCCGGCAGCGTGATCGCCCGCCAGCGGCCTGGAACCGCCAAGGGCTTTGTTTTCTTAAGCCTGGAAGACGAGACAGGAATCGCTAACGCCATTATCACGCCACAGCTTTTCGAGCTGAGCCATGTCGTGATTGTGCACCAGCAATTTTTAGTGATTGAGGGAAAGTTACAGAATCAGGAAAACGTCGTCTCGGTCAAAGCCGAATCCGTACGTCCACTGAACATCACCCAGGCGGAAACGACTTCGCACGATTTCCACTAAGATCGGTTCGCTCGAACTTCCGGCAATTCAGAAATCGCTACCGGGAGTTATACACGCCCAGGTTGTGCACTCCGCTAGCCACTGACACCACGGCGCTCACCGCCTGTGGCAACCACCACGTATTCCGCAGGACGTCATGGCGGCTATTCATCATTCGGCGGCTTAAGTAATCAAGAATCGTTGGTGCCACCTGAACTGCAGCGTACATCGAAGCGTTCCCCGCAAAAGGGCGTAGCAGGGGATTCGATTCCTGCGCATTTGGCACGGAGGAAAGCACTTTGCGCGTCGTCCAGGCATCGAATCCGGCAGCGCCATGTGCCGCGATGCTCAGGGCCAGCCATTCCCGTTTTTGCCATCGGTCGGAGACCGCTATTACTGGGGGGCCGTAGACGGGACGATATGAGGATATGAGGGGCGTCGGCTCAATCGCCGCGGGAGCAGCAGCGGGAGCAGGCGAAGGGTCCGCATTGGCAGCAGCGTCCGCAGATACTGCTGAATTCAATGGTGTTATCGGCTCGGCAACCAACCGTCCGGGGGCAAAGCTCATGGAACTTGAATTTGCGTCAGCAAACGCGACCTCAAACTTGGCAGCCGCTTTTGCGGAAGAAGAAGCGCCGGCCTCCGTGCTCGGGACCGGAGTGGCGTCATCCGCGACTCTCGAAACAGCCGCGGGCTCGCTAGCCTTTGCTGAAATTGAAAGATTCGACGCGGACAAAACAGGAAATTGGAAGAACAGCACCGCTGCGGCTAGCAACATTTAACCCCCTCTACGCAGGAGCGATCCGGGAAGAGCAGACACGCACCGCGCGAGAAGGAGAATAGTGGCTGGGTCCGCTAGCTCCAATGGGCGCTCAGTTTCAGATTTGCTTACCACGGTTCTAGGACCTTCGTGCCATACGGTCCTGAATCCGTTGGCCAGCAATTTTGAGCGCGGAGTATATAACCGATTCCGGTTGCGAATGCTTCAATGTGGCACAGAGGGGTTAACCGTTTAGACAAAATGGATGGCCCCTGTGGCACTCACGATCATCGAATACCGCCAGGAATCTATCGCCGAATCTGTTGCCCGGGCTGTGGAATCTCCGTGATGACAAACTTTCCGTCAGGCTCATGCGCGAGAGCCGGCGCATACAAGCCCATCAGTTCGCGTCGCCACCAAAATCCCTGCCGCTTTTCCGATCGGTTGCTGAACCAGTATTGCCAGATGACGGCCCGTATTTGTGCGGGCGGCGCGCTCGGAAACGGATTTCCCGCGAATAGCGCCAGCACCGAAGGCGAGCCCATCAGGAGCCTCTCTTCGGCAAAGATCACGAATCGATTCTGTTGCCAGTTATCGAGTGATGCGAACCATAGATTCCAGTCGAAACGCGGCTGATACGGAGCGTAAATCCCAGGCGCCTCCCGCGGATCCTGAGGCTTATAACGAAAACGATAGGGTGTCCACGTCTTGCCGTCGTTCGAACCTTGAAATTCGATCTCGTAGCGCCCTCGAGTCATAACCGCAAACAGCCCGTACCGATTCGCAATCCGAAACGGCTCCAATGCCAATACAGGCGATGCGGGGAACGGAACCTGCGGAATCATCATCCATACAAGCTGCGCCGCGATGACGTAAAAAACCCATGTCTGGAAAAACGCCGCCGCCCACAGACCTGAGGCAGAAAATATCCTTCTCACACGGGCCCAGCGATAGTCTGCACCCTCATCTCGTGGTGAGGCGCTAACTTGCGCCCTATCGGCGGGGGTTTTTGCACCCTCACGCAGACGGCACGGGAGGAATCTAGCGAGGTAGTCGTCGTCGAGCAGCAGGATTCCGAGTGCCAGAACGAGATAATTCAGGAAGGCATAATTGCTCGTGATGATGATTCCAATCTGTAAGGGCGCGATCAACCAAAACAGCACGATGCGAAATCGCCGCGGCAGCACTGCCATCCACACAAGCACCAACTCCAGCGCTAACGTGAAAGCCGCCGTCCCCGCGTGAAACCAATGCGGCAGGTGTTGCGCATACCAGCCGATCCAGGTGGGCAGCGGCCCGTTTTGATAGTAGTCGTCCATCGCCGTCAGATTGCGCCACTCGGGATCGCCGCCGGCGATCTTGGCTATTCCGGATTCGAAGTAAATCGTGAACCACACCAAAAGCAGCAGAAAAAGGCTCGCCCGCGAAGGCGGATGACGCTCGCCCCATCGCGGCCTGAATCCTGGCGGCGCAAAAAATAAGCTGATAAACCCGGCGCTCAATAGCATTCCGTCGGATTGATAGGACGAAAATGCCTGTAGCGTGCTGATAAACGACAAATAGACGACCAGGCAAACGAAAATCGTCCCGCGCGGCCACAAATTCAAAACGAGTAGAACCGAAGCGATCAATCCTATCCAGGCGAGCAGGAGCAGCGAGCGCGAGTCGCTCTTCAGCCAAAGCAGACTGGGGACGTACCAGAATCGCGACGCCCCTGCGAACCTCCGAATCCCTTCCAGATATTCCTGTGCAGGAAGCAGCCCGTCTGGACCAATCAATCCTGGAACTTGTCGCAGCAGAGAGTAGAACGCGGAGAAGAAAATCAGCCCGAGCGCGCGAAGAAAAAGCCAGCGCGCTGCCAGACGCCGCGGTGCTCGCGCCTGAGCTGAAGCCTGTTCCGAAGCAAAGAGCCAGTGGACCAATTTTGCGGGTGAAGACGGCATGGCGCCGCCATTATATCCGCGGCGTGAAAACGCTCACACGATACGCGTGCTGCGCGGCAGAGCAGTAAGTATGTGGAGTGAAAAGAGGAAACTAGGCTTCCGATTCGCTGACAGCCAGCCATCGCCGTCGTGGGATATAGCTGAGCATACTGTGGCGAAGAAATCCGAATCCGCGGTTCAATACGTGAGCCCGAGGCAGGAATTTCAGTACGGGAGGCCTGCGGACAGCAAGCTTGCCGATTTCGCTCTGCAACCTCATGTCGTCCGGCATGTAATGCAAACCTCGCGATAGCGTATCGGCTGCTGCCATCTTCCGCCCCGAAGCCGTATAGACTTCGGCTAAATTCAAATAGAGCTGCGCCTGACGTCGTCCGCGGCAAACCGCCGTATGGCAGAGCCGTTCAGCATCCGCCCACTTGCCTTCGGCGTAAGCGAGACTCAAGCCGTAGTAGGAGAGGTAATAGGGATTTTCGGGATCGCGTTCCGAAGCTTGTCGCAGTAGCGCCATAGCCTTTTCCGCTTCGCCATCTCGCATCATCGCCAGTCCTTCTCGAAATTCCCTGAAAGCGAAGAGGTCAAGCATGGTGCCTCCGGTACCCACGACGCATAAGAAACGAACAATTGAAGCCTACAATCCATAAGCTGTGGAAACCACTGGCCAAACGGACAAACTCGGAACAGGTACGCAGGTTCAGCTTTTTCTTTGGTACTGTCCCGCCACAATAATTTTCTTTCGCCGCGCCAAAATCTTCCGCCAACCTTACCTGCTCAGGCAAGCCGTTTCGCCCACCTTAAAGATGAAGATTTCGACTACTTCCAGAGCAAAATTGACGAGATGTGAAAGGAGTGGCTGTATCCCGGCATCATTCCCTTCCGTGCGGAGCTCGACAAAGCATAGTCAGGCGCAGGCGCCGGCCAAAACAAAAAGGCCGCTCGCATCGCCGAGCGGCCTTTCTATTTTCAAACCTTACTATCCAAGCTTGTGGCCGAAATTAGTCTGCCGGCGACAGCGCGGTGGCCTGCTGCCTATGCACTTCGCGCATCCGGAGAGGCCGCACAACTCCGATCATCAAAAACGCAGCCACAATATCCGCTATTGCCGCCACCACAAGTGTGAGGAACCAACTCCCCGTCCGCAAAGCAATCAGGCTGCCCAGCGGCACAAAGAGCGCCGCGCAACCCTTGGCCGTATACAGCAGCGCGTAATTTGTGCTCGCGTATTTTCTGCCGAATTGATCCGACGTAAGCGCTGGAAAGATGCTGTAGATATCGCCCCATACGAGAAACGTCAGCGCGGCCACGATCACAAAGCTCACCGGATTACCTCCGTATCGTGCCAGCGCCAGAACCGCGAAACCTTCCGCCAGAAATGTTAAAAAGAGTGTCGATTCGCGCCCAATTACGTCCGATAACCACCCGAAGACGGGCCTTCCCACGCCATTCATCAAGTTGTTGAGGGAAAGCGCAAAGGTAAGCGCGGGAATTGTAAACCCCAGCAAAGTGACAGGAACTTTTTCGATTTTGAAGCCCGTGGCGATCGGAGCCAGTTGCGCCGTCACCATCAATCCGCTCGCCGCCACCAGCACAAACGCCGCATACATGACCCAAAAAAGCCCGCTCTGCAGCGTTTCCATCGGCGTGCTGTCCACTTGAGTTTGCAACAGCCGCGGATTCGCTTTCCGTAGTGCCAACCCCTTCGGCGGCTTTTTAAGTGCAAGCGCGGCGACCAGGACCACGCCTCCCTGGATAAGCGCAAACTTGAAAAGGGTGGCCTGATATCCCGACGCACTTAGTGACCGCATCAACGGCACGATCGTAAGCGCCGCGCCCGCGCCAAATCCCGCCGCCGTCAGGCCAGCGGCCAATCCGCGCCGCCTTTGGAACCATTTAACCGCATTCCCGATACACGTCCCATACACCAGGCCCGTTCCGATGCCCCCGATTGCCGCGCCCACGTAAAGCGTGCTGAGCGTTGCCGCGCGCGAATAAATAATCCAGCAAAGCGCGATCAAAACCGCTCCAACCATCACGAGTGGACGCGGTCCGAAACGATCGGCCAGGTAAGCCTCGAAAGGTACGAGCCACGTCTCCAGCAAAATGAATAGGGTGAATGCTACCTGAATCGCTGCTTTGCCCCAGTGATAGCGCGCATCGATCGGATTGACAAAGATCGTCCAGCCGTATTGGAGGTTGGCCACCATGGCCATACAAACGACTCCAAAGATCAGTTGCACCCATGGATTGGAGCCAAAACCAGAAGAGGCTAACGCGCCGCTCGTATCAGTGGCGCTCGAATAGGCTGGCTCTGCGGCTGAGAGTTCCGACATACACGTTCTCCGGGCCGGGGGATTGCCATCCGTTGTTTTGCCGCCTCCTGCTGCAGAGGCAGTTCCCTATAGAAGAAAATTGGATGGCCCGTGGTGACGATAGTGTCGCTATCACGCCCTCCAGTCAACGCATTTTATAGCCCGTACCGATGCCAATCTTTGCCGTTCCGGAAGCGCATCAACTTCTCGCCGGAAGCCCCGTCCCCGCCTTGGCCGCTTCGTTCACAAGTTTGTAACAAGCCTTCAATATGCTTTGCGCGCCCGGCCGCAGGTCCGTGCCGTGGATTAACCTGGGTTAGCGTGTAAGATAGCTTTTCCCAGGCGATGATAGGGAGGCAGACACTTGAAACGTATCCTCATCATTGAAGATGACCGGGATATTGTGGAATTGGTGCGCTACAACCTGGCGAACGAAGGCTTCGAGGTCACTGCCCTCGCTGACGGTTCAGCGGGTTTGTCTTTGTTACGCAAAAGCGCGCCCGATCTCGTGATTCTCGACCTCATGCTGCCCAAGATGCCCGGGCTCGAGGTCTGCAAAGAGATTCGGCGTGATCCAGCGCTCAATCGTCTGCCCATCCTCATGCTCACGGCGCGAGGAGAAGAAGCCGATCGCGTTATTGGGCTTGAAATGGGCGCGGATGATTACGTGACTAAGCCTTTCAGTCCCCGCGAACTGGCAGCCAGAGTAAAAGCCTTGCTCCGCCGCACCGAACCCGCCGGCGAAGTCGAGCGCGCCATCGAAGTAGGGCGTCTCTTGATCGACCCGTCTTCCTATCGTGTCTCACGAGCGGGCAAAGCGCTCACGCTCAGCACGCTTGAATTTCGCCTGATTTACTACCTGGCTGCCCGCCCCAACCGCGTGTTTACGCGCGATCAGTTGCTCGACGCTGTTTGGGGCACCGATCGCTTCGTAACACCCCGCAGCGTTGACGTGTACATTCGGCGCTTGCGCGAAAAAATAGAAACGGATCCCGAAAATCCGGTTCATTTGAAGACGGTTCGCGGCGCAGGTTACTTGTTTGAATCTGCTGCATTCCGGCCGAGCTAGTCTCACCAGAGTCCGGCAGAGGAGTTACCGCACTTGAATTTTTTCTGGCGATCCAATCTTGCCCTCCTCATCCTGGTCTTTATCGTTTTGGCGGGTGGAGATCTGTATTCCTGGCGCGCTGTGCGAAACCAGGCACAGGAAGCCGGATTCGAAGAGCTCGCCGCCTTAGCGCGTCTCGCGCATTCCCATCAGCCCGACCTCAATGATTCAGCGGCTGTCCATCGCTGGATTGCGGAGATTGGTAACGCCGGCGCAGAAGCCACTCTCATGGCAGGCGACGGCCAGATATTGGCCGCCTCCGCGCCCAACTCCAGCGTGAGCCTCGATAACAAAGCCACTGAGGTCCAGCAGGCCCTCTCAGGCGGCGAAGGCCGATCGATACGGCATAACAGCGCGATTGATCGCGACGTTCTCTACTACGCCGTCGCCTATTCCCCAGCTTTGCCCGCTCCTTCTGTGGCTTCCGCTACGCCCGTTCTCCTTCTAAGCCGTCCGTTGCCCGATTTAGACCGGCAATTCTCCGCCATGCGTCGGCCTGTCTGGACGGCATTCCTCATCTTGTTCGCTGCCGCCCTCGCCGTTGCACTGCTGGATTTCAATAGCACGTCACGGCGGATTCGCGGCCTCAAAGAATTCGTCGTCCGCATGGCCGCCGGTGACTTCCGGCCGGTGAATGCAACGCCTGCCGGCGACACCCTCGACGAACTCACCCGCGCACTCAACCAGACCGCCGCCAGCCTGGACGCTAGCATCGGCGTATTGACCGACGAGCGCAACCGCTCCTCGGCAATCCTGGGCAGCATGATCGAAGGCGTCGCCGTAATCACGAACGACGAGCGCATTGTCTTTTCCAACCAGGCGTTTTCCCGAATTCTCGGATTGGAGGACGTTCGCGAGATTGAAGGCCGTCCCCTGCTCGAAGTGGCCCGTCAATCCGACCTTTTGGCGGCCATCAAAATGGCCCTGAGCGGTCACGAACAAGTGACCAGCGAGATCGTTGTGGGTACAGTTCGCCCTCGAAGCTTCGCCGTGACGGCCGCCCCGGTGCAGGCCTCCAGCCACAAGGGAGCCGTTCTCGTGCTGCACGAGATTACTGACCTGCGTCGCCTGGAGCGTGTACGGCAGGACTTCGTGGCCAATGTATCGCACGAGTTCCGCACGCCCTTGACGGCCATCCAGGGTTTCGCCGAAACGCTCTTGGCTGGCGCGCTTGATGATCCTGCCAATCGCCGCCGCTTCGTGGAGATTATCCGCGAACATTCCATGCGCCTCGCGCGCTTGACCCAGGATTTGCTGAAGCTCTCCCGCATCGAAGCCGGGCAGTTGAAGCTCGACTTTCGGCCCGTCTCCGTGAGTCAGTTGATCGAATCCTGCGTCGAAACGGCGCAGCTCAAAGCTGTCCCCAGGCAACTTGCCCTCCACGTGAACTTGCCTGAGCAGTTGCCCTCCGCGCGCGGGGACGCCAATACTCTTCAGGAGGTGCTACAAAATCTCCTGGACAACGCCCTGCAATACACGCCCGCCGGAGGGAAAATTGAGGTTTCTGCGTCCTGCTCGAATGGCCACGTCACCGTCAGCGTCGCCGACACGGGTATTGGAATCCCCCAGGCAGAGCAGGAGCGAATTTTCGAGCGCTTCTACCGGGTAGACGCCGCACGCTCCCGCGAAGCTGGTGGCACCGGCCTGGGCCTCTCCATCGCCCGCCACATCATGGAGGCCCATGGTGGACGCCTCTGGGTTGAGAGTGCTGTCGGGGAAGGATCGCGCTTTCATTTCAGTATTCCCGTTTCTTCTTGAATCACTTTTCGCAGCATTCATCCCCTCGTTACCGGCCTGTAATATTCGGCGTCCTAGATTAATTGGAGCGCACCCACGATCTGATTAGCGAGGATCGCTCCAGGCGGGACCGCGCGCGAAGGCGGGAGGAACAAATGGCCACACCTGCACCGTCAACACAGTCCGTTCACCTTGAACTTCTTACGAACTACCTGGTTTCCATGGCGCGAAGCGTGGAAATGAATGTCGATCGCGCTTTGACGGCCATCCTGCAAATTGGCTCCTCCGACCGCCGGCAATCGCCCAGTGAGATATTCCTGATGGAACCTCGCGTTAACGAGATGGAGATCGTTATCGACGAACATGCTGTACGCATGCTCCGGGCGGGAAACCTATCCTCGGAAGAGATTCGTCAGGTTGTCGCCACTCTCAAAATTACCAATGACCTCGAACGTATGGGCGACCTGGCCGTCAATCTTGCCGAACGGATCATCTCCCTCGCAGAGATGCACTCCGTTGCCGCTCCTCCGGAACTCGAGCCCATGGTTACCGCGGTCCGCGCCATGATCAAAAAGAGCCTGGGCGCGTTGATTTTCAAAAACGTAGTCTTGGCCGGCGAAGTCCTGGAAAGCGACGATCTAGTGGATCGTTACCGCGATGAAATTTTTGAGCGTCTTCTGGACGGTATGCGGCAGTCTCCCGGCGACGTCGCGCCAAATCTTCAACTCGTGCTTGCGAGCCGCTATCTGGAACGTTTGGCCGATCACGCCACGAATATTGCGGAGGACATAATCTTCTGGGTGCGTGGCCTTGACGTGCGCCACGGTCGCGTCGCCAATTTGAACGCGCAAACTGCCCCGTTTACCGAGAATTCATAGTGTCGTGATGCGGTTGTGATTCCTGGCTGTTAACTTCGCCCTCGCAGATACAAGGCTCTGCCCAAGTCCCGCAGAGCCTAACCCTCAAAACCAAGTACCCCTCAGGGCCGGCGCTCCCCTGGTGCCGGCCCTTTTGTTTTCTACGAAATCCACATACAGGAATCCATGTAACACAGAATTAACATATTTGTTACAAACAAGTTACTTCGTCCGAATAGCTTTGCGTCGGCTTAATTTGCGCGCGTTTAGGGGCGTTCTGCGCAATCGGAGTGTTCACGTTAGCTTCCAGGCCGACCTAGCGCTCAATTCAAAGGGAGGAATGAATGCGATTATTTTTGGGGTGTATGCTGGCTCTGGCCCTGGCTCTTTCGCCCGCCATGCCGACAGCAAATGCTGCGGGGTCCGATGGCGCCGCAGCCAAAAAGGCCGCTGATTCGTCTAAAAACGATGCGTCGGACGCCGCCGCAAAGCCGAACGCAGTCCGCCGAACCTGCAAAATCCAGCTTGGCAGACGAAATCGAAGAGCTTCGCGACCTTCTTCAGAGCCAAACCCAGCAACTGCAAGCTCAAGGTGACCAGTTGAAGCAGCAGCAAGAGAAAATGCAGAAGCTCGAACAGCACCTGAATGCGCCTACCGCCCCTGGCAAGTTGGCCGTGGCCTCGCAGCCGGCACCAAGTTCCGCAATGCCAAGTTCCGCCACGCCCTCGGCGAGCATTCCGGCAGCGTCAAAAGCTGCGCCCGCCCCGACGGCGACACCTCAGGCCAACAATGCCATTCCGGAATCACCGCTCCAGTTCCGCCTCGGTTCCGCCTTTTTCACTCCAATCGGATTCATGGATTTTACCGGCGTATTCCGTAATCACAACGCTGGAGGTGGCATCGGGTCGAACTTCGGGTCGATTCCCTACGATTACCCCACTGCTCCAGGGGCCATCAACCTTCTAAATCATGTGAATGAAGCCCGGCTGAGCATGCAGAACTCCCGCCTCGGCGTTCGCATCGACGCGCTCGTGAAGGGTGCCCACGTGATGGGCTACGTGGAGACAGACTTCCTGGGGGTCAACTCGAGTACGACGGGGGGCAACATCGCCGTGAGCAGCAACAGCAATACGCTGCGTTCGCGCGTGTACTGGGTTGACGTGGCTAGGAACAAGTGGGAATTCCTCGGTGGCCAAACCTGGAGCTTGATCACCCCGAGCCGCGTCGGCATCTCTCCTCTGCCAGGGAACATCTTCTATTCTCAAGATATTGACGTGAACTACCAGGCTGGCTTGGTCTGGGGGCGCATACCAGAGTTTCGATTCGTATTCCATCCGTCGAACAAAGCGGCTATCGCAGTCGCCTTGGACAACCAGGAACAATACTGGGGTGGCTCCGCTGGCGGCCCCAAGCCCGTACTTCCGACCGGCCCTACGGTGGTGAACGGAGTGTCAACCCTGCCAGGCACCCAACTGAATGACGGGACCACTACCGTGAACGCACCCCAGCTCGCTCCCGATGTGATCGTCAAAATCGCTCTTGATCCAACTCCTAAGTTTCACTTTGAGATCGGCGGAGTAGAACGCCAATTTCGTGTCGCCGTCAGCAGCACGGCCTCCAATACCTCGCCCGTCGTTCACCAACGGCTGAGCGGCGGCGGAGGCTTCGTGAACCTCAATTTTCAGTTGTTTCCGGGCTTCCGCGTCCTCACAAATAACTTCTGGAGTCAAGCTGGTGGTCGCTATATTTTCGGCCAAGTGCCGGACTTGATCGTCAATCCCAATGGCAGCCTCTCTCCCATCAAGGCTTCGTCGACCGTCACGGGTATTGAATATACTCACAAGAACACCTTTTTATATGTGTATTACGGCGGCATCTACGCTTCCCGCGACATTAGGTTCGTTAACGGGGCGGAGTATGGCTACGGCGTCGATGCGACTGGCCCAGGCAGCAACTACGCTACGGCGATAACCCAAAACCGCACGATTCAAGAGGGTACTGTCGGCTTCAACCAAACCTTTTGGCGGGACAACAAGTACGGTGCACTTAACCTCATGGGGCAGTACTCCTACCTAACGCGCGACCCATGGAGAGTGGCCACCGGCCCCAGCAATGCCAAGTTGAACATCGTATTCCTTAACTTGCGCTACACGTTGCCAGGCGCTGCTCCTGCTGCCGCCGAGTTAAGGTAGTTAAACACACGGAGTCACATGAGCAATTGGAACAGGGCCGGGGGCGGCAATTCGCATAACACGAGCGTGGGCGTCACGCAAAATTCACCTCGTATTGAAGGTGGATTGACCGCCTTCGGCTATCTTTTATCGGTGCCCAAATAGGAAATGGCGAATTCACACGGCTGTAACAATAACGTAACAGTCCAGTAACACAGAGTGAGCGACAACACTCTAGAAAGAGATGACTTATATGAATATGCGTAAGCTAATCGCCTTCGCTCTACTGGCGATGCTGGCGGCGGCCCCGGCTTGGGCCCAGAATATCAATGCGGCGGGCGCTACTTTTCCCTATCCCATTTATTCTAAGTGGTTTGACGAGTACCATAAATTGCATCCCAATGTTCAGATCAATTACCAGTCCATCGGATCGGGCGGAGGAATCCGCCAGCTCCTCGATAAAACCGTCGATTTCGGCGCCTCCGACGGCCCCATGACGGACGAACAGCTCCAACAGGCTGGCTTCAAGGTCCTGCACTTCCCTACCGTCCTTGGGGCCGACGTGCCCAGCTACAATATTCCGGGCGTCACTGTAGAGCTGAAGTTTACCCCCGAGGCGCTTGCCGGAATTTTTCTCGGGAAAGTTACTAAGTGGAATGACCCCGCCATAGCCGGCCCCAACCCTGGCATTAAGCTTCCTGCCGAAGATATCGTGGTCGTGCACCGTTCCGATGGTAGCGGCACCACGTACATCTGGACCGATTATCTTTCGAAGGTCAGCCCCGAATGGCAAAGCAAGGTAGGCAAGAACACCTCAGTCAATTGGCCGGTCGGTTTGGGAGGCAAGGGAAATGAAGGCGTCGCCGGTCTGATCAAGCAGACGCCCAACTCGCTTGGTTATATCGAATTGATCTACGCCGTGCAGAACAGTATCTCCTACGGCACGGTTAAGAACGGAGCCGGAGAATTCGTCAAGGCAAGTTTGGCCGGTGTCTCGGCCGCAGCAGCAGGAGCGGCCAAGTCTATGCCGGAGGATTTCCGTGTCTCCATTACGAACCCTCCCGGAAAGGACGCCTATCCGATCTCCAGCTTCACTTGGCTGCTGATTCCGGCACAAATCCAGGATCCTGCCAAGAAGACTGCGATCAAGGATTTCCTGACATGGATGCTGACCTCCGGTCAGCAATTCTGCGAACCCTTGGCTTATGCCAAACTACCGAAAGAAGTCGTGGCGAAGGAGCAAAAGGCTATCGCCCTGATTCAATAGCGCCAGCCTCATGAAATGGCAACTGCGCCCAGCACAGCCGCCGCCGCGGGTCTCCCTTGGGGCCCGCGCGCGCTCGTCCGCCGAGCGCGCAGCGGCGACGAAATTGCCCGCCTGATCACTCTCGTCTTCGCGCTCGTCGTAGTTTTGATTGCGGTGTTGCTGGTCTATCAGCTTTGGACAAACTCCGCCCAGGCCCGGCATCGCTTCGGACTGAGCTTTTTCTGGAACACTACCTGGGATCCCGTGGCGGGTCAGTTTGGTGCGCTGACTTTCGTCTACGGGACGCTGGTTACGTCGGCGCTTGGGTTATTGATCGCCGTTCCCCTCGGGCTCGGTGCGGCTATTTTCCTTGCGGAACTGGCGCCCCGGCGCCTCTCCGATAATCTCACCTTCTTGATCGATCTGCTCGCAGCCGTTCCCAGCGTCATCTATGGTCTGCTCGGGGTCTTCATTCTCGTGCCTCTCATGCGCACGGAAATTCAACCTGCTCTGAAGCGCACTCTGGGATTTACCCCTCTGTTTCGAGGCCCGGCGTACGGTATTGGATTGTTGACGGCGGGTCTGGTGCTCGCCATTATGATCGTTCCCTTCATCATTTCTGTCTCCCGCGAAGTCCTGTTGGCCGTCCCCGGGGACCAGCGCGAAGCCGCGTTGGCGCTCGGCGCCACGCGTTGGGAAGCCACCTGGAGGGCCGTCGTTCCTTACGCGCGCACGGGCATCATGGGATCGATCTTTCTCGCGCTCGCCCGTGCCCTCGGCGAGACGATGGCTGTGACGATGGTCATCGGCAATAACCCGACCATCTCGCCCTCGCTTTTCTCTCCCGGTTATTCCATCGCCGCGGTGCTGGCCAATGAATTCAGCGAGGCCACCGGCAATCTCTACCTCAGTGCGCTCGTCGAACTGGGCTTGGTGCTCTTTCTGCTTACCTTCGTGCTCAATGGCTTGGCGCGCTTGCTGATACTCCTGACCACCGGGCGCGGCACCGCGGAGCGCACATGAGCCTGCGTATGCTTTGGCGCAAATCGGTAAACATAATCATGCTCAGTTTGACGGGACTGTGCGCACTGGTGGCCGTCTCGGTCCTTTTCTTTATTCTCGGATATCTCGTCTACCACGGCGGCAGAGACGTCAATTGGGACTTCTTCACCAAGCTGCCTAAGCCCGTCGGAGAAGCCGGCGGCGGCATGGCCAATGCCATCGTTGGATCCGGAAAGCTTCTACTCACAGCGGCACTCTTCGGCGTTCCCGTCGGCTTACTTGGCGGCGTATATCTGGCCGAATTCGGCGGCCGTGCCGTGCCTTTTGTGGTGCGCTACACAGCAGACTTGATGAACGGTGTTCCGTCCATCGTCATCGGCATCTTTGCTTATGCCCTGGTAGTCATGCCGGTACACCACTTCTCCACCTTGGCAGGCGGTTTTGCCCTTGGCGTGATGATGATTCCGATCGTGCTCCGCAGCACCGAGGAATTCCTGCATGCTGTTCCCCGTTCCCTGCGCGAAGGCGCTATGGCCCTCGGTGCTAGCAAGTGGCGAACCATCTCCAGCGTCGTTTTGCCGGCCGCCTCGCGCGGTATCCTGAGCGCCGCTTTACTGGCCCTTGCCCGGGTGGCTGGCGAGACTGCTCCCTTGCTCTTTACCGCTTTCGGTAATCGCTTCTGGAGCCCTGGCTGGAGCCAACCTACTGCTTCCTTGCCTGTTATGATCTTTACTTACGCCGTCGGACCTTACGACGATTGGCACCGGCAGGCGTGGGCCGCGGGCCTTGTTTTGCTGGGCCTGGTGCTGGTCACTAACATTGTTGTCCGGGCGGTGCTCTCGCGCGGAGCGTCCCCGCAGAGGTCATAGATATGACCCAGACTTCAGCGAAAGCTGCTTACAATAGGGAAGCCTCAGAGGGCTCGGTGACGGGAGCTATGGAGACTGTTCTCAAACCGCCTATCCCGACTGGTTCGCAAACGATGCTTGAAGCGCCGCTGCGAATGCAAGTCCGCAATCTCGATTTTTACTACGGCAAGCTGCATGCCCTGCACGCCATCAACCTGAACATCGCCGCCAATCGCATCACTGCGCTCATTGGTCCTTCCGGCTGCGGCAAATCTACTCTGATCCGCACTTTCAACCGCATGCACGAAACCGTGCGCGGCACCCGACTCGTCGGTGAGATCCTGCTCGACGGCGAAGACGTATTCGCGCAAGACGTCACCCGCCTCCGTCGCCGCATCGGTATGGTCTTTCAGCGACCCAACCCCTTTCCCAAATCCATCTTTGAAAACGTCGCCTACGGCTTGCGCATCAATGGACTCCCTGCCGCCCGCCATGGCCGCCTTTCCGATGCTGTGGAACACAGCTTGCGCCGCGCCGCGCTATGGGACGAGGTAAGGGATCAGTTGCACAAATCCGCGTATGCGCTCTCCGGCGGGCAACAGCAACGCCTGTGCATTGCGCGCGCGCTGGCCGTAGACCCGGAAATGCTCCTCCTTGATGAACCATGCTCCGCGCTCGATCCAGTCAATACCGCTAAGATCGAGGAGTTGCTATTCCATCTGAAGCAGAATTGCACCCTGGTCATCGTCACCCACAACATGCAGCAGGCCGCGCGTGTCAGCGACGCCACCGCCTTCCTGCTCAATGGTGAGTTGATCGAGTTCAGACCGACGCCACAGCTCTTCACCACTCCTTCGGACCCACGCACCGAGGCATACATCACCGGCCGCTTCGGATGAGGAGACTTTACTAGTTTGTCGCAGTGGGCATCTTAAGAGGCGCAGACCATGGAACGACATTTTGAAATCGAGCTGAATGGGCTAAAGGAAAGGCTCCTGTGGATGGGCAGCCTGGCCGAGCGCGCGGTCCATCAGGCCATCCATTCCGTGCTGGATGTGGATGCCTCCTTGGCCGAAGCCGTTCTGGAAGAAGAGCCTGCCATCAATGAGCTCCAGATGGAAATTGACGATCGCGTCATGCAGTTGCTTGCGCTCCATCAATTGATGGCTGCCGATCTGCGCTTCGTACTCTCGATCTCGCGTATAAATAACGACCTTGAACGCATCGGCGATCAGGCCGTCAATATCGCCCAATCTTCACAGCGCATCCTGCGTCATCCCCGTGTGAAGCCGTACGTCGATCTTCCCCGCATGAGCGAACTTGCCGAAGGAATGGTTCGCGATAGCTTGAACGCTGTTGTCCGCCGCGACCTCACCCTTGCTCGTTCCGTACTCGTCCGCGATGACCAGGTGGATAACCTCCGCGATCAAATTTTCCGCGAATTGTTGAGTTACATGATGGGCGATTCGGCCGTTGTTTTTCAGGCCTTCGAGCTGATCCTCGTCGCCAAGAATCTGGAGCGCGTCGCCGATCACGCCACCAACATCGCCGAAGACGTCATCTATATGGTCGAAGGCCATGACGTCCGCCACGCCGCCGCCGACCGCCGCTGATCTACCGTTGATCGGAACCCTGCATTGTCGCTTCGCGCTCCCTTCAGCACTGCTCACGGCGCTATTCCGCAACGCCCCAACTTGGTGTACATTGACGAACTGCTCTCAGGGCTTAAACTGAGGCAGGGAACATGAATCCAGTCGAACCAGTGGCGCAATCGACCGTCCGAGAGGCCAACCGAATGACCCGGGACTCGCTCACCATTACCGATAACCGTAACGGTAAAACCTATGAAGTGCCCATCACCGACGATACGATCCGGGCTCTCGATCTCCGCCAGATCAAGGTCAACCAGAGCGATTTCGGGATGATGAGTTACGATCCCGCCTTCAACAATACCGCCCTCTGCAAGAGCAAAATTACCTTTATTGATGGCGATGCCGGCATCCTGCGCTATCGCGGATACCCGATCGAGGAGTTGGCCGAGCGCAGCACCTATCTCGAAACCGCTTACCTGATTCTTTTTGGCGAGCTGCCTACCCGCAAGCAGATCGAGGATTGGACCTATCACGTCACGCATCACACTTTCATTCACGAGAGCATCAAGAAATTTCTCGACGGCTTTCATTACGATGCCCACCCGATGGGTATGCTGATTTCCACGATCGCCGCGCTCTCCACCTTTTACCCTGACGCGCGCCATATCTTCGATGCCGAATCCCGCCGCAAACAGACCTATCGCTTAATTGGCAAAATGCCGACGCTCGCCGCATTCGCCTATCGTCACAGCCTCGGAATGCCCTACGCTTATCCTGACAACGAGCTGAGCTATCCCGGCAATTTCCTCAACATGCTCTTCAAGACCACCGAATTGAAATACAGGCCCAATCCCACGCTCGAGCACGCCCTGGACATTCTCTTCATTCTGCACGCCGATCACGAACAGAATTGCTCCGCCAACGCCATGCGCTGTGTCGGCAGTTCGCACGTGGACCCGTACTCCGCCACGGCGGCCGCCACTGCCGCTCTCTACGGCCCCTTGCACGGCGGCGCCAACGAAGAAGTTTTGCGCATGCTCATGGATATCGGGTCTATCGCCAACGTGCCTGCATATGTAAAGCGCGTCAAATCCGGCGAAAAGCGCCTGATGGGTTTCGGTCATCGAATCTATAAGAACTACGACCCCCGTGCCCGCATCATCAAGCGCATCGCCGATGAAGTCTTCGATGTCATGGGCCGCAACCCGCTGCTGGATATCGCGCTCGAAGTCGAGCGCATTGCTCTCCAGGACGAATACTTCGTCAGCCGCAAGCTCTATCCCAACGTCGATTTCTATACCGGCTTGATCTATCAATCCATGGGCTTCCCGGTCACCATGTTCCCGGTGCTCTTCGCGATTCCGCGAACGAGCGGATGGATCGCTCAATGGGAAGAGATGCTGCTCGATCCCGAACAGAAGATCGCCCGCCCTCGCCAGATTTTTAAGGGATACGACAGGCGGTCCTATATCCCCATGGACCAGCGCTCTTAGTTCTCTTCTACAAAAGCCCTCGAGCTTGGCCCGCGCTCGTTCCCATTGTGGGATATATCGCGGAAAAACCCAGGGAAATCCGGTGGAAAAGCCCGTTAGACATGCACAGCATCGCACGCCGTCACTCTTGACCCGTTATACGCAAAAGCTACAATCGCTTTGGCTCTTCTAGTTTCACTTGGCCTGCAGAAACACCCTTCATTCCGCGTGCCAGAAAAAGCCCTTTCGGGCTGCACATGCAATGAAAAAGCGGATGACAAACTCAATCGAGGGGTGCCATGCCCAGCCAGCAGATTCAAATACTTTTGGTCGAGGGGAATCCCGTTGACGCGCGCCGTCTGGTACAAATGCTGCGTGCGGGAGGCGCGACCAACTTTCGCCTGCGTCGCGCCAAGAAACTCCACCAAGCCAAGCGCCATCTGGAAAATGGCCGGGCCGACGTAGCGCTCGTCGATCTATCGCTCCCGGACGCTCAGGGGTTGGAAGTCCTGATCGAAGCTCAGCAGACGGCGCCAAACGTGCCATTTATCGCGCTCAGCGCATCGGCCGACGATTCTCTCGCCGCCCAGGCCCTGCAGCTTGGCGCTCAGGATTTTCTGGTGAAGTCCGAGATCAACCCCGGCCAGCTCGCGCGAGCCCTGTCGTTTGCCATTGCCCGTCAGCAAGCCCAAGTGCACCTCCGCAGCCTTTCGCTTATGGACGAGCTGACCGGCCTGCATAACCGCCGCGGCTTTGTCAGCCTCGCGGAACAGCACCTGAAACTAACTTCGCGCCAACGCGTGCGCTCCACTCTGATTTTCATGGACGTGGATAATCTCAAATACATCAACGACAACTTCGGCCATCGCGAAGGCGATTACGCCCTGCAGCAAATTGCTGGTCTGCTGCGAGAGTGCTTTCGTCAATCCGACATTATCGGGCGGCTTGGCGGCGATGAATTCTGTGTTCTGCTTTCCCACTCGAGCGAAATGGCTGAATTCCTGGTTCGCGAACGCCTCTCGCACCTGATTGGGAGAAACAATGAGAATTCCCGGCGGGTTTATGCGCTCTCCGTCAGCTTGGGCATCGTGAATGTGGCGGGCCATCGTGAACTGGCGCAGCAGATCAGCCGCGCCGATGCCTTGATGTATGAACACAAGCGCGCCAAGCAAATCTCCGGCGCGTCTCTCAGCCGCCTCGGCGAATTGGTTTAGGAATTCTTTTCTGCCGGAGTGTGAGCTCGAGCCGCCGCAGCAACTTTACGTTGAGCCAAACGCCGCAGCAGACGAGCACGGCGCCGTCGCAGATTTCGAGGCTTCGAGTTCTCCGGAAACGGCACGGCGTCGCCCATTAGGCCCGCCCAGAGAATGCGGTTGAAGCGCGGCGTATCGATGCGATCTTCCGCGGAGAAATCCATCCCCTCCGTCTTGGCCGCCCAGTAAGCTGCATCGTGCCGCGGATCCGAATTCACATCGTTGTTCTCAGGGCTCAATGTCGCTGCAGTTGCCGTGGGCAAAGGCAATTGCGTCGTTTTTAGCACCGCCGGTACGACGGCCCGATAATCCCAAACTTCCGCGGCCCGGTCGAAAACCGCCGTCATTGGCTCAACCGAGCTGTCATTCAATCCAAGAGGCTCGATCCCCAGAATATCCTCAATCGTTTTGAGCACGTGCACCGTCGTATAGCGCTCGGAAACCAGGGCGTTCTGACGCACATAGGGCCCCACGACAAGCGCCAGGCTGCGATGTGCATCCACGTGATCCGGGCCGTCCTGCGCGTCATCTTCCACCACGAAAACCAGCGTGTCGCTCTTGTAAGGGCTGTGGGCGATCTTTTCCATCACCATCCCGAGCGCATAATCGTTGGCGGCCATCTGCGTCTCGACCGTGTTCACGCCGTCGATCGCTCGCGCGAAATCGCCAAAATGATCGCCTCCCAGCCGCACCAGTTCGAGCGCAGGAAGGTTGCCGTTGCGAACGTAATCGTCGAATTCGTGCTCCCATTCTTTGAACCGCCAATAATCGGGAAGGCGCTCGTCAAAGCCGCGATAAAACGGATCTGTGTAAGGCGCAAGATCCGCATTCGTCGCAAAGGCTACGGTTGTTCCCTCGGCTCGCGGGTCGCGAACGGGCAGCATCTGCCCGGGAATACCGTCCGGCAACCGGTAACGCAACAGATCGATGAAGAATCCATAATTGCGCAGCGTCAACTTGGCCCGGAGCGCGCCGTCCCACAGATATCCGGCGCCCGCGGCATTGTCATCGTCGTCAGCCGCATCGGGCGCGCTCAGGTTTGCGGCGCCCGGCAGAAGATCTTCATCCCCCGGCGTAAGCGGATTGGCCCGCAACCGTTCCGCTCGCGACGCGATGCCTGAATTGATGTTCCGCTCTCCGCCCTCGTATGTGTAGTCAAGGCCGTGGCCCGCATATTGCACCGGAACCGTCTTCTCCACCGAATCGGTTGCTCGCGCCGCAGTACTCCAATTCCAGCCGTCGCCGCTTACTTCCCCGCTCGTATAAAAGTTGTCCATCGTCACGAACTTGCGCGCCAGCCCATGATGATTCGGCGACAGGCGCTCGGGAAACAAAGTCAGCGCAGGATCGCCGTTTCCCTTCTCGAGATCGCCCAGCACCTGATCGTAGCTGCGGTTTTCCTTGATGATGTAAACGACATGGTGAATCTTGCCGCGCAGAAATTGCATCATGGCCTGATCTTTGGCCCCCACCGCGCGGAAGTGATCGTTTTGCGCCACCTGCTCGGTCAAGGCGCTGAGTTCCTTATCTGGCGGTACAGGCAGCGTAAGAAAACCGGCTCGGTTGCGCTGAAAAATGAACGCATTCTTCTCGTGACATGCCGCAGGCGACGGCGTGTAGCCGCAGCCAGTCGGATTCGGGCTTTCGGGGCCTTTGCCATTCACGATATAAAGCCGCGTCCCATCTCGGCTCACGCTTACAGAATTCGGATACCACCCTGTGGGAACAAGACCGGCCACTCGCCCCATATCTCCATCCAGTTTCACCACCGCTACGGCATTCGTTCCACCCTCGGTGACGTAGAGCGTGCGCTCGTCCGGAGAAAGCGCCAGACCATTCGGATTGCTTCCCTTGAACCCGCGCGGATTCGCGAACACATCCTTGGGCGCGGTAACCGCGAACTGCGAAATCAGCCGGTCGCTCTCCGTGTCCACAATTGCCACGGAATCGCTGTTATCGCACGCGACATAGAGTCGCGAGCCAGTGTGGTTCAAAATCATCTTGTTAGGATTCCCGCGAACGGCAATTCGAGTCGCCACGCGCGGCGCGGCATCGCTTCCGCCCTGCTTCAGCGCCACGACCACGATTTCGCGGTCGCGAAGGCTCGAGACGTACGCCTTCTCATTGCCTTTGATGACCACCCAGAAGGGATACTCTCCGCCAGCCACGCCCTTTTTCGATGGATCGCTCTTCCCCGGTCTCAGATCGAGCTCGGCACTTTTGGCATGTGAACCGATATCCACCACGCTTATCGAATCGTTCTCGTAATTCGCGGCAATCAACTGTGTCCCCGCTGCGTTTACGGCAATGCCGGCAACTTCGGGCCGAACTCCCAGCCCTAGACCTCCCGCGTGGCCTAAGCGCACGGCTGTCCCGGCTTCGTGCCACACAGTGCCGAGTCGGACAAACGCGTGTACCGTGTCCTGCTCGCCGCCTGAAACGTAAAACTCGCTCCCATTCGGATTCCAGGCCAGCCCGTTGAAAGCGGTCGGCACTTGCACAACCTGTATCTTCTTCGGAGCCTGAGCCGTGATGTCGTAAACAAAGACGTACTCATTCGAATCTTGCGGAAGCAGATTCCCGCTCGCGTCGTACAGAACGTTGTATCCGCTCGTGAGAATCAGCAGCGTATTTCCGTCTGGGCTGACGGCCGTGGCGACCGCCTGACCGGCGGTGAACTCAGGCGCGCCGGGCAGATTCGGGTTGAGTGTGGAAAAATGAGCGCCGGGAACCGCGGTAGGAGTGATACGCATGCCCGTCGGCAAATCGGCAGGCTTGGCGGTCCTCACATCGTCATCGTCAGGCAGGCCGCCTGCTTCAATGTGAAACAGTGTGCCCCCTCCGACCACAAAAACAGAGCAAGCGAAAGCAAGGAAAATGAGCCGCGGCCAGCTTCGCGCATGTCCTGATCCCATGCCCGCACCCCTCAGAACGCCTCGAAATGCTCCCAAAAAACGCTTTCAGAAACCCTCAGAACACCCTTAGAACACTACACGGGAAGACTCCCGATATTACCAAAGCGACGGCTTCGGCATATGAATCCTTCGTGACACAAAGCTCTGAACTTCAGGTGCTCCCACGCCCACGCAGGCAACAAAGAAGTGCCCCAAATGCAATACAATCATAGCTTTACGCATTAACCAGTCAGTTTACCCCCATCGACAACTCAACCCAAATTGTGATAGCATGTTGTTGCGTTTGTTGCTCTTGACATTCCTTTTGACTCGTTCAGAGGGCTGCAGGAACAAACTTGCAGCCCATTTTTGTGCGGGTTAGAGGCGCCAACCGCTTTTCGATTGGAAAAAGGCGAGAGCCGACAAACAGCTTATTAAAGAAAGAAAAGGACGAAAGAAGTGAAGGAACAAGGAACTGTGAAGTGGTTCAACGCCAGCAAGGGCTATGGTTTTATCCAGCGTCAAACCGGTGAAGATGTATTCGTACATTACTCAGCCATTCAGGCGGATGGATACCGTAGTTTGAATGAGGGCCAAGCTGTGGAGTTTGAAGTCCGCAAGGGCCCGAAAGGCTTGCAGGCGGAGAACGTCGTAGGCCTCTAACCCTTATGGGGCCCGTTTGGGGACGGGCCCCTAATTTCCGCGCGTGTTGCCCGAAGTCCGCGGGAAACAAGGTCCTGGAAGAGGCAAAGCGCTCAAGGAGGCAACGTGCAGGTTCTTTCCACTGGACAGCAAATTAAGCACCAGCAGTATGGTCTCGGAATTGTCGCCGAATCTGATCCCGAACGTACCGCCGTCGAGTTCCACGATCACGGTCGTAAGCTCTTCGTAACGAGCATGATGTCGGCTGAACTTATCGGCGACGCGCCCGTCAACCCCGTGCGTGCCAAGCGCCGCAGCCGCAAAACCGCTCGCCGCGCCTGACAATCCGACCAGGCATGGTTCGTAGCTCAGGTCGTCCCGACGCTTTCTGTCGGGTGACCTAGGGCTTTTCTCATCCTCGCTGCGAAACTCACGCGCTCTGCGCCGCAGACTTGGACCGCAACAACGCCTGCACCTTCTGCGGCGTCATCGGTACCTCTCGCACGCGCACGCCGATCGCATCATAAACCGCATTGGCGATCGCTGCAGGCACTGGCACTGTTGAAGGTTCGCCGCCGCCCAGCGCGGGCATCTCTGTGCGATTGATCAGGACGATCTGCACATCGGGCACGCGGCGATGGGTGAGGATCGGATAGCTCACCCAATCGAGGTTCTTCACGCCATTCGCATCGAAGCGAACTTCTTCCAGCAGCGTTCGACTCACTCCCTGAATGACGTTGCCCTCGATTTGGTTCCTCAGGCCGTCGGGGTTCACGATCAAGCCGCAGTCGTGCGCCAGCGTGACGCGCTTGACGGTAATCTCCCCGTTAGATTTATCCACCTCGACTTCGGCCACCGCCGCCGTAACAGTGCCATCCCGGCCGGATATTGAAACTCCCCTGCCCATCGCCTTTGCGCCCGAACTTGGCGTCGAATGCGAAACGTGATCTTTCCATTGCGCGGCCTGCGTCGCGGCCACGAGCACGTCGGTCACGCGCTTGTTGTTCTTCAGATAGCGCAGCCGGAATTGCACCGGATCCACGTGCACATCCGCGGCGATCTCATCCAGCAGCGATTCGCTCGCAAACGTGCGCGCCAAATCTCCCGGAGCGCGAAGGTTGCTTGTGCGTAAGGGCGTCGGCGGATCCTGCGACCACGGAATCAACGCCGCGACAACTCGCTGATTCTCGAATTCGTACGCTTCCCCGCCGCCCGCGTTTCCATTACCCTGGCCGGGATTCACGCTTTTCATACCGATTTGCCGGCCCGCGAGCAGCGGATTCACCGCCGACTCGGTCCACGGGAAGCCGCGTTCCATATAATCCCAGGCCACCAGATTACCCTGCGCATCCGTTCCGGCCCGCACGCTGATAAATTGTGCCGGCCCTTTCGGCTCCCAACCATGCTCGTCGGCGCGCGTCCACTGCACGCGAACCGGCTTGCCCACCGCGCGCGAAAGAAGCACGGCATCGTGAGGCGCGTCGTCCGGGCTCAGCCGCCCGTAACATCCCGACTCTTCCCGAAAGATCACGCGGATGTTCTTTTCTGGGATATGCAGCAGGTCAGACAGCGCTTTCCTGGTGCGGAAAGGCCCTTGCGTCCCCGACCAAACCGTCACCGAATCCCCGCGCACATCCGCCACCGCGCACGATGGTCCGAGCATGCCATGCAATTGGAAGGGCCAGCGGTAGGTCGCCTCGTATTTCTTGGTCGCCTGCGCGAACGCCGCATCCGGGTCGCCCTTATTGACCGTAACTTGATCGTTGTAGCTCTTCGTATTCTTCAAATATGCGTAGAGCTCATCCGGATTGGCCGGCAGGCTTGTGCTCGGCGTTGACCACGTTACTTTCAGCGCCCGTGCCGCCTGAATCGCCGCCCATTCCGTTTGCGCGACCACCCCGACGAAATTTCCATCCTGTACGACCTTCACCACGCCGGGAATCTGTTTGATCGAGCTTTCATCCACATTCGTCGGCTTCGAACTCACCACCGGAGGACGTACAACGCGTCCGTGCAGCATCCCCGGAACGCGCACGTCCTGCGCGTACGTGAATTCGCCCGTAAACTTCCCCGGCAGGTCGGTGCGCCGCACCGACGTTCCCACGATCTTGTAATCGTTTACATTCTTGACCTGAACATCGGGAGAGATCTTCAGGTCCCAGCCGGTTCCGCTCGTCTGCATCTTCACGTTGAATCGCTTATCGCCAATAAGCTCAGCGTACGAAACCTTTCGCGACGAGTCGCCATTCGCACTCACCACTCCATTAACCACACTGAGCTGATTTGCGGGAACGTTAAGCCGCTCCGACGCCATCCGCACAAGTTCGCGCCGCCCTACCGCCGCAGCTTGGCGAAGTTGCGGTCCCGCGCGCTCGATGGTTCTGCTCGCCGCAGTGACGGCTTGGTCCACCGTCTTCGACGTGTCCCCTGCCTCCATGTGAATCCGGCTGAACGGCACGTCCAACTCTTCGGCCACGATCTGCGCCAGCGCCGTTTCCGTCCCCGTGCCCAGCTCCACCTTGCTGGTGAAGACGGTCACAGTTCCGTCTTGCGCGACTGCCAGCCAGGAGTCGAGCGACGCCGCCTCTGGCTCGCCGCTTCCGGCCGCCGCTTGCGCCAAAGCGCGCGCCGCCGGGCCAAACAAGCTGAAGCTCACCACCAGCGCGCCGGTTCCTTTCAGAAGCTCTCTGCGGGAGATTGTGCTCGTTTCCATTTGCGCTCTCCTCTTTTTCGACATCTGGTCCGAAGATTTAAACGTAGCGCCGCGGTCTTTAGCGCGGCATCATAGAGTTCTCACGCCAACTGTGTGCGCTCACCCGCCGCCCGCTTCACCGCGCGGATCACCCGCAGATGGCTGCCACAGCGGCACAAATTGCCTTCCAATGCCCGCTTGATGTCTTCGTCGTTCGGATGCGGATTCTTATCCAGCAGAACTTTAGCCGTCATGATCATGCCGTTCATGCAATAGCCGCACTGCGCAGCTTGCTCTTCTATGAATGCCGCTTGCAGCGCGTGAGGATGAGCGACCGAGCCCAGACCCTCCAGCGTAGTGATCTGCTTATTTTTTGCCGAACTCACCGGATAGCTGCACGAACGCACTGTGTTGCCGTCGATGATTACCGTGCAGGCGCCGCACTGCGAAAGTCCGCAGCCGAATCTCGGCCCGTGCAGTTCGAGATCGTCCCGCAAGACGTAGAGAAGCGGTGTGGTGGGATCTACATCGACCATCCGCGATTTGCCGTTCACATTCAGGGTGATTTGCGCCATGGTGAACTCCGTTTCACAGGTCCTTCCGTCGAAGAACCTTCATTCTCGAGCGGTGCGCTCGAGGCTTTTTCGAAGATGTGCCCTTGGGACCAGCTTTGCGATGCCCCTACTATACACCCGTCCTGTCACTCGAGAGTTCTTGTGTGCCTTATGTGCATGGTTTATAGGTGGCAGCATTCCCGCCGCCTGCGGGAAACAAAACTGGAAGTAAATTCGTCCGCGCGGCCTACTTCGCGAGCGGATCCGGCCGCAACTGGAAGTGCGCCGCGAGCGGCTTGGTCCCTTTGCCGCCCTCGATGAGCCAGGGAACGCGATCGCCGTTCGCCGCCCACAGTCCGCGTCCCTTCCACTCGGCTTTCGGATCGTCGATACGCCCATCGAATCCTTTTGCGTAGAAGCCCAGCGGATAAGGCACGCGCAACACCACCATGCGCCCATTCGCGTAAGCGATCAGCCCATCATTAAGGTTCCCGGTGGACATCGGCACATCGTTGCCCAATCCCAAAATGTTGTGCTGATCCACCCATGTGTAGTAACTCGATTCCGCGCTGTTATCTCCCAGGCCCTCGAATCCCGGACCCGGATATTTGTAGAACGACCAGCCTTCGGGGCAGTGATCGCCCGTCGCCTTGGGCCCGTTGAGCGGACCTTTGCACTTGCTGCGATCAAAGCTACCCAAGTGACCGCTGGCAAGCGACACCCACACGACGCCCTTGGAATCGATATCGCCGCCGCGCACGCCAAAACCGGGCAGCGGCACGTTGTAAACTTCTGCCAGTGCGGTTTCGGGAGGATGCGGGCCCGGCGCAATCCTGACCACCGAGCCAGGATTTCCGCGGCTCGCGCCCCACACGGACCCGTCCGTCGGGCTCGGCATCACCGCGTAGAAGCTGGCCACGATGCGCTTGTCTTTTGTCGGATCGACCGGCTGATTGGGCTCGACGTAGTCGTCTCGCTTGCCATTCCCGTTGGTGTCCAGGATCATCGCGGTCCAGCCCTGCGACTTGGCCGCGTCGTGCGTGGCGTCCCACATTTTCGTGTTCAGCCAACCTACAACGGGACCGCCGCCGCTCGCCCACAGCGTGTCGTTCGCGTCAAACCCGAACTGCACGTGATGCGTGCCAAAGCAGGTATCGATGAACTGATAGTCTCCCGTCTTCGGGTTATATACGGCGATCTCTCGCATGTTCTTTTCCAGCGGAAACAGCTTCGCCGAAGGAATATCCGAACCCGCCTTGCAGAAATCGGGATTGTTCGGCCCGCGCACAGCCGCCGCCAGCCACAGTCTGCCGTCCCGGCCAATCATCGAATTGTGATTATTGATTCTCTGATTCCAGATGGCCTCGTCACCCCAATAGGCCGACGGCATGAGCGGCTTCAGCGCTGCGATATGACCGGGACCCAAACTGAGCGGCATGTCTGGATCGCGCACGGGCGCATGGAACGAGGTCGCGGTGTTCTTCACCGGATCGAGAATCGGGATGTTATCGGAGCTGTACTCCGGCGACCCGTATAGCGGGCCATAACCATTGACCGTGGGATAGCGTTTGTCGCTGGCAATCAAGTCGTGCAGGTAGTGCTTCTCGTCCATCCAGTCGCGCAGCGTCACCACGATATTGCGTTCCAGGCCCTCCGGCCGCTGCGGCTTGGCGTGTGGCAACTCGCCCTTGGCGATTCGGTCGGTCCAATCCGCCAGGTTCTTGATGGAAAGCGTACCCATCTCAGTCAGTTGGCCGATCATGAACTGCGCGGCCTGCCCGGACTGCACGCGGCGCGCCCAAGCTTGTTCGGAATTGGAGAAGTGGCCCAGCTGCGGCTCGATCGTTCGCGTGGAAAGCTGGCCCAGTTGATGGCAGCCGACGCAGCCGTTATTTTTCATGTCGTTCAGCCACTCGGTTTGCGTCATCTTGGCCGAGATACCGGGATTTTTCCCGAACTCCTCTTTCGCCGGAATTTTGAGCATCGAGTACCAGTAAACGGCTGGATAATATTTCGCGGCTGCAGCGTCGTCCGGAGCCAGTGTCGCAGTGAGCTTGAGTTCCTTGCCCGGCTCGGCCATCACTTTCGGACTATCCACCAATCCGTAGCCGCGCACCCACACGCTGTATGTCGCCTTCGGCAGCTCGGGAATCAGGTAGCGCCCGCGGTCGTCTGTGACCACGATCTTGATGTATCTCACCGGCAGATCATGCGTCTCAGCGATCACCCACACACCCGCTTCGGGTCCCTTGGAGCTCGTCACCACTCCACCGATGTCATCGCTGTCCAACTTCACCCCGAGCGCCCCGGCGCCCCCAGAACCAGATTGGCTCCCTTGTCGAGCGTGCGCAATCGCTCCGATTGTAAAAGAGAAGACTAGACACAGGACGATTAGAGAACCGACGATTCCCGTCGCTCGCAGGACGAAACTCTCAAGTCTTCTCCGCTGCGCCATACCTGCCTCCACTGCCTTCAATTGGCCCTTCAATTGACCCTTCAATTGAAAAGTCTAACCCTGGCTTTTTTGGTTTGACCGCAAGAATTGGCACTTGATCCGGGACTTCAACCGCTTCCGGCCCGGCATCAACACTGACTCGCAACATACAACTGACGCCCACAGAATGCAATCCTCGGGCGGGTGCCCCTCCCTCTTGCCCCGACCTAGGGAGGGGTCGTACCTAAGGGTGGGTTCATGCCGCAGGCCGTGTCCTTCGGTGTCATCACGAGGAGCGTAGCGAGGCGGAGTCCCCAATGGGCGCCGGTTCAGCGCCCGTTGGGGTGCAGGCGAGGGATCTGCTTCTGCCTTTTTTTGCCTTACTTAAATGTAGCGTCGGCTTGCATCGAACGGCGTGAAAGGGTAGCGACTCATTTTGATGCTTTGCGCTTTTGAGTCGCGTCAGTGAGCGCCTCATACTCCGCCGACAGGGCACGAATCTTTTTCATCAGCGCTTCGGCTTCGCTGGTATTCGGCTCCATTCGTTCTAGCTCTTTCCACAGCTGATGGATACGGTCTAATTTTTTGGAAGCTGTATCCATCTGCGCCTCCTTCTCAGGCCTCTACTTCAGGCCGTGGGGTCGAGGGGGGATGGCCCTATCAAATCTAGCATGACCTTTAATTTTTGGTAATGGTACTAGATGGTGCCGGGAATTGGATGGAAGTCCTCTTACTTGCCTGTTACAGCGGCATGCTGGTCCTGATGTTTTGAGAAATCAAGAGAAAGCCTGGCTGGATCGGCTGGATCGGGACGGAAGCGCAGACCGCAGATCGAACAGGCGTATTCTCCGGTCCATATGCGTTTGCCTTCCCGGACTGTCATTACCGCCCGGAGGCAGACTTTTTCGGCTGGCATACTGAAAGCCTACATCGATTCCATGCCGCTATGAATCTCGGCGGATAGTTCCGCGGATTGTCCGATTCAGGACACGCACTTCTGTCGACGTGGAAGGAAAGACCGTAGGGGAGTTGCGGTGGCAACTAGGGGAAGTTAACAGCCCCGTTGCCCTGTTAGCCTGATCGACTGCGGCCACGAATGGTGAAAACCTGGCGGCACTGGACTTCCCCATGATGGTTCGGGTCCTAATTGCCGATAACAGTGACTCCATACGATCTGGGCTGCACCAATTGATTGAAGAGCACGCTGATTGGGTCTGTGCAGAAGCGCTCAACGGTTGCGATGCAATCACGAAAACCCAATTCCTGGCCCCGGACATCCTGATCCTCGACCTTTTCATGCCCGTAATGGATGGACTCCAGGCGGCTCGCGCAATCACTAAGCTCGTACCCGGTCTCCCCATCCTTCTCTGTACAGCTACTGCCCTCCCGGCGTCTCTGATTTCCATGGCACAGGGCTGTGGAATACAAGGTACGGTTTCAAAATACGATTGTCGGCAGATTATCAGCGGGATTGAGGCGTTACTCAGACACGAGACGTTCTTCTGCCGGAATTCTCGCGTCAGCCACGGCCTGATCACAGCCACCCATTTCGCTCTGGAACTTTGGATCCTGCTTTCTTCCCGACCGCTTTGATTAGGGCTTGAAGCCATTCGTCGTCAGACCACAGAGGGTGGCGCTTTGGTCGTCTACTTTCCACCATTCGGCCGAAAACGATACCGGCTTCAAATGCGTTCACCACTTCTTCCGATACATCTGCCCCGTTTGTCTTTTTATCCCTGGCCATCCACTCTCCAATCCGATCCTTGCGCCGTGAAGTAGCTGCGCTATGAAGTAGTTCCATTATTAATGATGTCTGGGAATTGTTGGTGGGACCGATGAAGCAGGTGTTCCGTTTCGATACACCTACGCACGGAAGGCCAAGATCGCACGACAAAATTCAGCCGTGAGTCTTCCTGGCATCCTTATCCATCTGCGCTGCTGCCTTGACTCTGGCCAAATGAACAATATAAAGACGACCTTTGGAGGGTGTTTTGCAATCGTGGCCGGGTTTAGCCCCACAAACCGGGCACGCCAACGTCATTGGGCTAACGGGCAGATAATCTCTGCTGATCATGCCGGGAGTATGTCACAAATGCTCGCCTGTAACCGTGCGCGGCGCCATACCGTCCAAACAGTAACCACCTACTTGGGAACAAACAAGCCCCGCTACCTGTGGTAACACACTCCGTGGCGGGGCTTTTTCCTGTGAACTCTGTTATTCGGGCGAATGAACAAGAGCTTGGGAGATGGACAGCACCGCTGGTGTGGTTACCCTAACTGTGATGCTCCGTTTGGGAATGGACTGCTTTGCATTCCTTGGCGTACCGAAGCGATTTCGCGCCGCTCGTGAAATTTGTCGAACGTCTCACGGCGTCCGCGCCTACGCCTGCGCGAGGTGATTGCGGATGGCATATCTGACTACGTCAGTCACCGAATGACAACCAAGTTTCCTCATAATATTGGACCGATGCGTTTCCAAGGTCTTCGTGCTCACGTGGAGCACGTCCGCAGCTTCCTTGCTGCTTTTACCTTCAGCGAGCAATTGTACGACTTCTCTCTCCTTCGCCGTGAGCGACTGAATGTCGCCCTCACTCGTTGTCGTTTTCTTGCCGGTGAATGTGTCCAGGACGATCTGCGCGACTTTCTGTGTAAAATAGGTCTGGCCCAACAGCAATGCCCGTATGGCCACTACCAGATCATGGCCCGCATCTGATTTCATCAGATATCCACGAGCACCGGCGTTAAGGACATGCTGAATCAGTTGTTCAGAGTCGTGCATGGTTAGAATTAAAACCTTGGTATCGGGATTGATCTTCACGATCTGCTTCGTCGCATCAAGGCCATTCAGCGAAGGCATGGCGATGTCCAGAATGGCGATGTCTGGCTTTAACTCCTGAGTCTTTACGACGGCGCTTCTTCCGTCCTGTACGTCGGCGACAACCTGCCAACTGGACTCCTCCTCTACAAGCGCACGGAGCCCTTTTCGGACGATGTCATGGTCGTCTGCAATTAATATGCGGGCTGCACACACGTAGGCACTCTCCTTCGCCTCATCCTGATTAATAGGAACGTTGAGGTATATCTCGTTTAGTTACACGGTCACAATACGTGAGAAACCGTAGCGGACTCGCTTCCCTTTGGCACCTGCTGCCGCAGGCCGTCGCGAAGGCGCGCCAGTCGCCGTAGCGACTCTTTTATGCCGAAAAAACGCCGTGATGACTCGTTAACGCGCGAAAGCTCCTGATCGCCATGACTTTCGCGCGAGGAGCACGCTTTTATCGCTCGACAACACCAGTAATGCTTGCTGAAGCCCACTAGCCACCCCCCTACCTATTTTGTGTAAGTGTTCATTTTAAAGGCCTCTAGAGTTGCGGTGCTGCAAGTGACGCAAGGCGGAATTGCTCAGGCCGCGAAGCTTGCGCTGGAGTTTTTCTTTGCGGCTCGGACACGGGTCGGGCGGTCTACGTTTTTGACCATGAGGGCGGCGCATACCAGTCGGTGCGGTGGCCTTCGTGATGTTTGTCGTCGGGGCCGGCCGCCGAATCGGGCTTAGCGGTGGTCGCGGAGATCGGAAGGGGCAGAGGGAGTTCGGAATGCGGCGCGGAGCGGGGAGCGCTGGAGTGCGAACGAGGTTTGCGGTGCCGCCTAGAAGGCGGCGCTACAAAATCGGCCGGGTCGCTCGCCGAAGGTGCGCAAAATGTTTTCGCCTTAGGGACTGTGGCGACGGGTGTCGAGCTACAAGTTTGCGGATCAGGCACGGTCGGCGGTTCGGATCGCGAGGCGGATGGGTTTGGATGCGCACAGCCAGGAGTGGCTGTGCCACTCTCGGAAGGAACGGCGAGTTTGATGGGATGGCCGTAGTTAGCATCGGTGCCTGAACAGTCCGGAGATCGGAGAGGTCCCTCGCTCCCGTTGGTTACTCGGGACGACGATCCTGGTCGGATCGTCGCTCTGCGTTCGTCGGCGTCGCGGAAGCGACGCATGAGATCGACGGTTTGGCCGAAAAAGTCTTTCGCCGGCTTTGCAGGAGCCGGTTTCATCAGCTCGAGTTCGAGCGCGAGTTTTTGGGCTTCAGAGCGGCCCTCCGGGGTGAAGTCGTATTTTCGGTCGAGCATATCCAGCGAACGGGACAAGATATCGGCGTAATCGGGCTGGCCCATGATGCGTTCGGCGAGAGGGCGCTCGGACTTTTTTCGGTTCGACAACACCGTTAACGGCGTGCTCGACGTTCTCGCCGCCACCGCTGGCGGGGCCGGGGTCGTCGGCGTCGTTTTGACTCGACCCGAGGCTGGATTTCAGTTTGTTCTCCCACTGGCGGTAGCCGTTGGCGGCGACGTATTCGGCGCGGACTCCGGAGACGGATTGCAGCAGGAGTTGGGAGAGATAGCCGAAGGCGACGGCGTCTTTGCGGGAGATGCGTCCCTGGGCCATGAGGAGAAAAGTTTGGGCGAGGGCTCGGTTGATGCTGGTGGTGGTGGTGAGGTCGGAGCAGAGCGCTTCGAGCGCAGATGCGTCAGATACGCGCTTGGCTCCGCGTTTTTGCTTAGGCGAATGATGAGCGCAGAAATGTGCCTCGGCGGCGTTTTGCATTGGCGTCCATCGGCAAAAGTGAACTGGCAGCGCGAAGCGGAAGCGTTAAGAGAGGTCCTTCGCTCCGGTTCGTCGCTCAGGACGCCGATCCTGGTCGGATCGGCGAGTTTGTCAGAAGGCTTGTTGGCGGGCGCTTCTGAGTGGCGTTGGGGTTTGAGTTGGGAGATTACGGACTTCAAAAAAGAAGCAGGTCTGGGCCCTGTGGGCGGTTCTTTTGCGATAGTCATATGCAATGTTACCCTAATAGTATCTACAAATGTCAATACTGTGTTTACTATACGATCATTCGAATGAAACTGCTGCATAGGGTTGTTCGAACGATGTGGAAACTGTTTAGAACTTGATTCGAATGGACTGCGCTTCGGAATCTGTGACATCTGGGCGTCGGCCGTAGCGCCATGAGGGCGAGCGGCTCACCAAAGATGGTAGACTTATTGGGCTCGGAGGCTTTCAGTTGGCGAAATCGTTCGTCTGCAGAGTTGCGCTAGCACAGATTTCTTTTAACCCCGCATATGCAGACGAGTTGGTAGCTTCCATTCAGGAACCTTTTTTCCCGCCAGAAAATGAAAAGATTGGGTTGTTCGCCATTGCCGGTCTCGAAGAGATCGGCCGATTACGCCAGCGCATCGCAGAGCAATACGTTGCTCATCTAAACCGAAAGATCGAAGCGGTCGTACGATTCGCAGCTAAGGAACGGGTGGATCTCTTGGTGTTCCCGGAATATTCAATCCCTCCGGAGTCTCTGCCCCTGTGCGATGCCCTTTCGGAGGAATTAGGGATGGCGATTATTGCCGGAAGCCACGTCGTCACCCTCAGTGAGGCTGCCCAGCAGGTTTATCGCGACTTGGAGTTGACGTTCCCCGACACCCAGAAACCTGCGGAAGAGCAAGTACGCCAGGCTGTTTGTGTTGTTTTCGTGCCGGCAAAGAAACCGGTCGCTTTTACAAAGTACGTGCGGTCCAAATGGGAGACGTGCTTAGTTAAGGGTTCGCCTGCATTTCACTCTTTTGACATGAGTATTAAGGCGGGTCGCGTGGAGGTTCAGGTTCTCATCTGTCTTGAGGCGCTTTCTGATAGGACCACAAAAGCTAAGCGTGGCAGTCCTCGCCTCATTGTTGTTCCAGCTTTCACGCCAAAGGCCGAGCCGTTCTATGGCGAAGCTCGTGGTGAACTGTTGCAAGGAAAATGCACGCTCTTTGCTAACGTCGCTGAGTTTGGGGGCTCGAGACTATTTGCGAGAGCTGACAATGCGAGTCTCTGGTTCACGGAACAGGATGGCACGAAGGCGGTTCCGAAAGGATCTGAGGCGCTCTTGGTTATGGAGGCTGACCTCGAAAAACAATTCGAGATTAGGAAATCGACGGAGGAATCTACTGCAGTTACAGATGTTCGGTTGTATCCGTTGCTTTACACGATGGACTCTGTCGAGGCGCAACAATATTCTAATTATAGAGACGTTTGTGCCGCTGTGGGTCCTAAGCTCTTGGAAATTAGTACGCAGGTTGCCTCCTTCACGAGTTTGACACCGAAGGTATTTCCTAAGCTCCTACAGGAGAAGTTGGCGCATTTTACGGGACACATCGCTCCGGCGGGCACAATTTCGTCTGAGGATGCGATCGGTTGGATTACACCGGTGGTAATTCCCGATACCCCGTCTACTGATCTGTTGCGGTGGGAATTATGTAAGCAGTCAATGGAAACGGTTAACGGGCTTCTCGCGTCCGGGAAATATCTTCATAAAGCTGTCGAAATTTCGCAGGTCTACATTAATCTATTGTCCCGGCAAGGCGAACTCTCCACATTGATTCAACCGAAGAGCGCACCTGCGGCCGACAAGTCGGAGGTGGCAGCCCGGCCTGCTAATACGAGATCTCCATTCATTGACCGGGATTCTGCATTTGACAAGATTCGACGCTTTTTCAATCAGCAACAAAGCTCGGCTTTTGTTCTCGGTGGAATGCGCGGCATCGGCAAGAGTGCCTTAGTCGAGGAGGCCTTTCGGCAAGCGATTCCACCGCGGCGCCGAGTATGGCTTCAGATGACCGAAGGTATTTCTTATGAGAGGCTCCTTGCGGAGTTGGCGTACGGATGTAATCTGCGTATCCCTGATAACCTGAAATTAGCAGACTCAACGGTTCGAAGCGAAATTAAGAAGCGTATCTTGTCATACCTTGGGCAGGGCCCCGGAACCGTAGTTGTATTCGATGATTTTCATTTTCTCTTAAATTCTTCGGGAGAGATCGAAAACGCCGCCGTTCGTGATTTGCTAGTAGGGCTCCTTGAGACAGGACACATAGGGCGAGCGAAGTTCTTTTTAATTTCGCATATATCCCCGAGATTGGGCCCGATGCTGGAAAATCTTTGCCTCTTCTACGTACTCCAGGGCCTCGAGCCACGGGATACTGAGAGACTGCTCGTTCAGTGGCTTCAATTTGGGAGAGATGATCTTGCCGGACAATTGCCTTCGCCTTCTGACCGACTCGTTTCCGTTTTAGGAGGCCATCCTCTTGCAACTCGGATTGCAGCGCGCCTTTGGGCAGAGCACCCTACGGCAGATATTTCCCAGGACTTTTCGATATTTAGAAAATTCCGGGACAGCATCGTTAGCTTTATTCTTGAAAAACTCACGTTATCGCAGGCGGAAAAGAACTTGCTTGCGTTCGCCTCAATTTTTAGATTGGCAGTGTCAAGAGAGGTTTTTCTTCAATGGCGAAAGGAAGACGCCAGCTATCTGCTCAGCTCGCTCGCCGGGCAATTTCTGATCGAGTCATCTGACAAGGGATATCAGCTTCACCCATTAATTCGCAGTTATTTCAGTAACGGTCTCTCTATAGAGGAGGCAAAGACATTCCACAAAATCGCGGCAAAATTCTACCTGCAGGAGTTTAATAGCCTAAAAGACAGAAGCAAACAGATCGTACCTGAGTACTTAGGTGAGTCTGTGCATCATTTCCTCGCTGCAGGCGATAGACAGACAGTCAAGGGTTTGGCTTTTTACAGTCAGGAATTGAGACCGGTGGCGTGGGAGCACTTCAAGAGACAGGATTTGGACACAGCGTTAAAGGACTATAAGGTGCTACTTGAGCTCGATACAGCCGACGTCGACGCGCACTTCCATCTATCGTTAATCTACGCAAGAAAGTCACAGTGGGGTGACGCTGAATTCCATTTCGGCCGAGCAATCGATCTCAAGCCTAAGGCATACTGGATCCTTCAAGGGTACGGGGCGGCCAAGATTCGCGGGAACAAAGTCGCCGAGGGTGAGGCTCTGTTGCTTGAGGCCGAACAGATTAACCCGAAGCACTGCCCTACGTTATTGGAACTTGGATCTCTGCAAGAAAAACGAGGGGATCCAGCCGGGGCAGAAGACTATTACCGGCGCGCTATCGAAGCCGATCCGAACAGTGGTTTTGCATATTTTAGATTGGCGCGGCTCCTCTATCACGAAGGCGATATCACAAATGCCTATGAGATGGCGATGGCTGCTCTTGAGTGCAATCCGGTCGATCCAAGGAACAAAGCACTTGTTGCCGATTTGAAAAAAAAGCTTTCTGACCAATAGGTCCCCTCTCTAGGCTCTTCCCAGTTCCTTCCGGTCATATTTCTTGCTGCGGCGCGGCAGACCCCGCCAGCCTGTGCGAGTCCCTGCGGCATGAACCCACCCTTACCACCGAAGGGTGGGGCACCCGAAAAAGGCAAAAGCAGATCCCTCGTCACTACGTTCGTCGTGATGACACCCAAGACACGGCGAAAGGCCCCAGGGCCCGCGACGGAAAAGCAGGTCGCGGCGCCCCGGGCTACAAGCGCCTTCGGCGGCAGCAAGGTACAACGCGGCATCGGATCGGCGTGCACGCGCCAAAGGCGTGCACGGACCCACCCTTAGGTACGACCCTTCGCTAAGTCAGTTCAGGGCTCCCTTCGGACTCCCGCGAAACTCGGGACAAGTCAGGGCAAGCCCTTCGATTCGCCTCGCGCCTCTCAGGGCAAGCGGGTGGGGCACCCGAAGAAGCCGGAGATGCCGGGCTGAAGTCCCCCTTCGAGGCTCCCTCGAAACTCGGGACAAGTCAGGGCAAGCCCTTCGATTCGCCTCGCGCTTCTCAGGGCAAGCCGGCGCTACATTAAAGGCAATGCACCCGCTGCGAGAAACCCCAGGATTACCTGCTTTCGTCGGGAGCGGGCCGGCGGTATGCTCGATGGATACGGCGCGGAACGGACTTTGTTGCAAAACGCAAGTCGCAGCAAGACGAGCTTTGCATGTAAGACGAACGAAGGTCGCAGCAAAACGAGCTTTACAGCAACAAGCGAATGTTTGCAGCAAGACTTCGTAGCAAAAATGAAGGTCGCCGCAAGAGGTGCATTCATGAAACGCCCGATCCTGATCGTTATCGCTCTTTTAACTTTGGCGGGAATCGCCGCCGCGGACGAGGGCATGTGGCTTTTCAACCTGCCCCCGACGCAGCAGCTGAAATCCAAATATGGATTCGATCTGACCAAATCCTGGCTGCAGCACACCCAGCTTTCCTCGGTGCGCTTTAATAACGGCGGTTCGGGTTCGTTCATTTCACCGGATGGCCTCACCTTTACCAACCATCACGTGGGCTCCGAATGCATCCAGCAGCTTTCCACCGGCGGCAAGGACTACCTGAAGAACGGCTTTTACGCCAAGACCGAGGCCGAAGAGGCCAAGTGCCCCGACCTCGAGTTGAACGTCCTCGAAGAGATCGAAGACGTCACCGCGAAGGTGAACGCCGCAGTGAAACCCGGCACGTCCGTTGCCGATCAGGGGCAGGCGCAGCGCGCCGCCATGTCTACCATCGAACAGCAGTGCGCCACCGAAACGAAGCTGCGCTGCGACGTGGTCACCTTTTATTCCGGCGCCATGTATCACCTCTACAAATACAAGAAGTACACCGATGTGCGCCTCGTTTTCGCGCCGGAATTCCAGGCCGCGTTTTTCGGCGGCGATCCCGATAATTTCGAGTATCCCCGCTACGATCTGGACGTCTGCTTTTTCCGCATCTACGAAAACGATAAGCCGGTGCATCTGGATAATTACCTCAGATGGTCCCCGGCCGGCGTCAAAGAAGGCGATCTGATCTTTGTCTCCGGGAATCCCGGCTCCACGGGCAGGCTGAACACGATGGCGCAACTCGAATTCCTGCGCGACCTGGGCTATCCGCTGGTGCTGGAGCGGCTCGCGCGGCGCGACCAATTGCTGAAGAAATTCAGCGCCGAATCCGCGGAGAACGACAAGATTGCCCACGAAGATCTGTTTAGCGTGGAAAATTCGCTGAAGGCCATTCGCGGCTATGAGTCCGGGCTGAAGGATATGTCGCTGATGGCCAAGAAGTCCGCGGAAGAGAACAAAATGCGCCAGGCCGTCGCCGGGGACGCGGCGAAGCAAAAGGAGTTCGGCGATCCCTGGGCTGAAATCGCCAAGGCCATGGACACCGAAAAGCAGTTCTATCTGCCGCTCACCTATTTCGAGCGGCGCGCCGGCTTCAGCGGAGAACTGGCGGCCTATGCGCGTATTTTGGTGCGCGCCGCCGAAGAGCGTCCCAAACCCAATGCCGAACGGCTGCGCGAGTATCGCGATTCCGCGTTGCCGTCTCTCGAGCAGGACCTTTTCTCCACCGCGCCGATCTATAAGTCTCTGGAGCGCGTCGAGCTGGGGGATTCGCTGGCGGAGATGAAGGAGAAACTGCCGAATGACCCGCTCGTCAATAAGGTATTGAACGGGAAAGCTCCCGCCGAACTGGGACAATCGTTAATCGACAACACCAAACTCGATGACGTCGCCGTGCGCAAACAGCTTTGGGAAGGCGGCCAAGCCGCGATCGACGCGAGCACGGATCCGCTGATCAAGCTCATGCAGCAGATCGAGCCGGAGTCGCGCGAAGTGCGGAAGCGATACGACGATCAGGTCGACGCGGTGGTGCGGCAGGATGGCGCGACCGTGGCGAAGATTCGCTTTGCCACCGAAGGCACGGCGACCTATCCGGATGCCACGTTCACGCTGCGGCTGAGCTATGGCGTGGTTCGCGGCTACACGGAAAATGGCGAGGGCACCACGCCCAAGGGAACGAAGCTGCCCTACGTCACCAATTTCCGCGGCGCCTTTGAGCACGCTGAGGCGCACGGAAACAAAGATCCCTACGAATTGGCGCCGAGTTGGGTGAAGGCAAAATCAAAGATCAAGCTCGATACTCCGCTGAATGCCGTCGAGACCGCCGACATCATCGGCGGCAATTCGGGCAGTCCTGTGCTGAATCGGGCCGGCGAATTGGTCGGCATCATTTTCGATGGGAATATTCAGTCGCTGCCGTGGGATTTCGTCTACGACGATACGATCGGCCGCTCCATCCACGTCGATTCGCGCGGCATTCTGGAAGCGCTGCGGGATATCTACGGCGCGACTTCGCTGGTGGATGAATTAAGCGGCAAGGGGCACCCGGCGCAATCGGAGCGATCGAGTGTCAATGGCGCTAACGGCGCGTCGAACGGATCGAAGTCCAAGAAGAATCCTGGGGGGAACTGACACGGAGCCGGGCGCATCCCAATTTTCGCCAGGACCCGACTTTCCAGGAGATGATTGGGGAAAACGCCGGCGGCCGGCCGCAGTTAAAAATCGATGTTACAAAGGCCGATGTTGCTTAATCCTGGTCTTGGCTGCTGTCGAGCTCGGGGTGCGCCTTCAGCCAGCAGATGCCGGCGACCAGAAAGAATCCCAGCGAGTCGGCTCCGCAGCGGCCCATGAACTCCCAGCCGGAATTAGAAAAGTTCGTGAGAATCAGCATGCGGATTCCCACCGCTGCCGCAATGAGTCCGCCGGTTATCGGAAGAATGAAGGTGAGCCGGTTCCGCCACACAAGCCACGACTGATTATTCAACTTCGCCTCCAAAATTTAGGAATGAAAAAGGAGCCGCTATACTGCCCCTTTTTCAGGCGAGAAGGAAGCGAAATGTTTACGTGGAGTGAGCGGATTGCTTAAGGCGAGTGAGCCGGGAATTCCTCTCGGAATCCCGGCTCTCCGATTATGGGCCGGCGGAATTTGCTAACGAAGGGAGCGGCTGCTAGTACTTGCTGCCCTTATTCCCCGAATTGTCGCCGCCGCTATTGGATGGCGTGCCCGACTTGCCCTTGCCCAACATCTTCACGGAGTTCACGTGAAGGGTATCGGTAGCGGGATCCTCGTTCGCAGTCACGCTGACGTGATGCCCCTCGTGCTGTTTCAGGACTTCTGGATTATCGACCTTCCAGCTCTTGTTGTCTTTGTCAGCGACAATCATTTTGCCGTCATTGCTCACCGTGCCGGTGATCGTCATCGTTTTGGCCGAACTCTTGTCGCTCTTTTGAGAGCCGGTCTGGGCCCAGCCACCCAGAGAGGCAAGAACCATGACGCTAAACACCATGATCAGAATTTTTTTCATTGAGATCCTCCTGTTTGCTTGCGTTTCCACCGAAGACCGCTGATGTTGACCGTCCGCAGAGTTGCGTTCACACATAGATCTAGTGGGCGGAGAAATTAGCTCTTAAACGTATAAGCGCTTACATCTCGGCGGGATATACCGTCGAAACCCTAGCGAAGGTTAAAGAATGGGCGATAGGGACGCGTAGTAAGTTCATCAAAAGCGGGGAGATATATGCCGTCCTACCATAGAGTTTGTACCTTCTCAGACGCTTTTGTAATCTAAGGGTCCAATATTTTGGCAGCTACCGTAAACCGAACCGTATGACAGATTTGAGAGGCTTATGGATCGACGCAAAGTGATCGCGACAGTTGTCTACATGATGCTGGCTGCAGTGGGCGCGTCCGCCCAGACCATAGCGCCCGAGCAGAATTACGTTGGCGGCGTGAACTCTAGCGCGCTGCGGCAAAGCTCGACGCAGAACCAGATCCTGGGCAGCGTGCCGACGGGCACAGTGAGTGCGCAGCCGATCTCGCTTTCCCTTGCTGACGCGATCGAGCGCGGCCTGCGCCAGAATCTGGGGATATTGGTCTCAGACGATGCACAGGTCTCCGCACGCGGGCAACTGTGGCAGGCGCGCAGCCCGCTTTTGCCGGACTTCTCCGCGAGGATCTCAGAGAGCGCGCAGAAAGTTAACCTGGCCGCGGAGGGCTTCTCGAAAATCGCGGGACGATTCCCAGGTTTCCCTCTGCTTGTGGGGCCTTTCGGATATTTTGACGCGCGCGTTTCGTTCTCGCAGACGCTGCTGGATTTGAACCAGCTTGCCAGCGAACGGTCCGCGCGGCAGAATGCAGCCGCTGTCAAGCTCAGCTATCAGGACATGCGCGAAGCAGTGGTGCTGGTAGTCGGCGCCACGTATCTTCAGGCCATTGCGGCTGCGGCACGAGTGGATACGGCCGACGCTCAAGTCCAAAGCGCGCAAGCGCTCTACAATCAGGCGTTGGACATGAGAAACGTGGGGATCTCCGCGGGAATCGATGTGCTGCGGGCCCAGGTGGAACTCCAGAGCCGGCGGCAGCAGCTCATCGCCGCGCGGAATGATTTTGCCAAGCAAAAACTGGCGCTCGCACGCACGGTGGGCCTGCCACTCGCACAAGACTTCACTCTGACGGAGAAAATTCCCTACGAGGCTCCTGAACCGATAACGGTGGAAGAGACCCTCGATCAAGCTTTGAAGAGCCGCGCGGACTATCAAGCGGCTCTCTCGCAGGTTCGCGCAGCGGAACAGACTGTGCGGGCAGCCACCGCAGAGCACATTCCTTCGCTCTCGATCTATGCGGATTACGGTGGCATCGGCCGAACGCCCTCCACCCTGCTCGGCACTTTCACGACGTATGCCGCGCTTCGCATACCTATTTTCACCGGCGGGCGAGCCCACGGCGATGCTCTGGTCGCCCAGGCAGAACTGAATCGTAGCCGGCAGGAGGCTGAAAACATAAAAGCGCAGATCGAACAGGACGTCCGCGACGGCCTGCTCGACCTGCAAGCGGCCGCCGATCAAGTTTCCGTGGCGATGAGCAATGTGAATCTCGCCGAGCAAACCTTGACCCAAGCGCGCGATCGTTTTGCCAGTGGCGCTACGGACAACATCGAAGTTGTGCAGGCACAAGAAGCGGTGGCGGGCGCTAATGAATCTTATATTTCGAGCCTATACGCATACAATCTCGCGCGAGTCGAACTCGCGCGGGCAACAGGTTCCGCGGAACGCGGTTTCCGCCAATATTGGAAGGGAAAGTAGATCATGGCCGAACAAACGCAAGTAGATAGGGCGCAAGTGGATAGGGAGGACGTACCGACCGAGAACACAACCGCTACGTCAACGGGGGAGATGCCCAGCCCGAAGCTTTCCAGAGAGCGAGAGATGGCCACGAACAGGCGCACTGCGGTTCGCTGGATCGCTCTGGGAGCGGTGATTGCGCTAGCGGTAGCCGGTTTCTTCGTGTGGCGTTATCTGAACACCTACGAAGCTACAGACGATGCGCAGGTGGATGGCCATATCAACAACGTCAGCGCGCGCGTTTCCGGGTACGTGCTGCATGTAAACGTTGACGATAACCAATCCGTGCAAAAAGGCGCGGTGCTGGTAGAAATCGACCCCCGCGATTACCAGGTGGCGCTCGAGCGCGCCAAGGCCGAACTGGCCGATGCCGAGGCGACGGCCCAAGCCATGAATCTGAATGTACCGGTGGAGACGATCGGCACGACGACGCAGGTGTCTTCGTCAGAGGCAAATGTGAAGGCATCTGAAGCTGGTGTTGGCGCCGCAAAGCAACAGCTCGATTCCGCGCGCGCTCAACTCCAGCAGGCGGAAGCCAATAATGCGCGAGCACAGGCCGATGTGGCCCGCTACAGTGCGCTGCTGGCAAAGGACGAGGTTTCCCGGCAAGTCTACGATCAGGCCAACGCGACAGCGAAGGCGAATGCGGCTGCGGTAGAAGGCGCGCGCGCCGCCGTAGCGGCAGCTCAAGAGCAGGTGGCGCAAGCGGAGAGCCGCGTCAGTGGCGCGCAGGCAGCGCTTGAATATTCACACACCGGTCCGCAACAGGTAGCCGCCACACAGGCGCGGGCGCGAGCGGCAATTGCGAACGTGCAGCAGAAGCGCGCAGCACTCGATGCGGCAGAGCTGGATTTACAGTACTGCACGGTTACGGCTCCGGTGACTGGCGTAGTCAACAAAAAAGTTGAAGTCGGAATGAACGTCCAGCCGAGCCAGACACTTCTCGCCGTGGTGCCCCTCGACGACATTTGGGTCACCGCGAATTTCAAAGAGACTCAACTGCGCAGGATGAAGGTCGGCCAGCGTGTGACGATTGCAGTGGATGCTTACGGCCGCGAGTACCAGGGCCACGTGGAAAGCATCGCAGGCGCTACGGGCGCGCAATTCAGCCTGTTGCCGCCGGAGAACGCCACTGGGAACTACGTCAAAGTAGTCCAGCGTATTCCTGTGAAAATTGTGCTCGATTCCGGCCAGAATCAAGATCACCTGCTGCGCTTGGGAATGTCCGTGGAACCGAAGGTCTGGGTGCAATGAGCGAGGCGGCGGCGCTGCCGGCGAGGCAAGTCTATGTGCCTCCGGAGATAAACCCCTGGTTTATCGCGCTGACCGTAACGCTGGCGACGTTCATGGAAGTGCTCGATACGAGCATTGCCAACGTTTCGTTGCCACACATCGCAGGGGGACTAGGGGCCGGCGTTGACGAAAGCACCTGGATTCTGACCTCATATCTCGTATCCAACGCCATCGTGCTGCCGATGAGCGGCTGGTTTTCCTCCTTGATCGGACGCAAGCGCTTCTACATGTCGTGCGTGGCGCTATTCACGATCAGCTCATTTCTTTGCGGGCTGGCGCCGAATCTGGCTACGCTGATTCTATTTCGGGTGATGCAGGGCGCCGGTGGCGGAGGCTTGCAGCCCAGCGAACAATCCATCCTAGCCGACACATTCTCGCCGGAAAAACGCGGCATGGCTTTTGCGGTGTACGGCATGGCCGTCGTCGTCGCGCCGGCAATTGGCCCCACCCTGGGCGGATTCATTACCGACAACTATAGCTGGCGCTGGATTTTCTATATCAACGTTCCCATCGGAATTATTTCCATGCTGCTGACTTCTCGCGTGATCAAAGATCCGCCGCATTTAAGCGGCGCACGACGGGAGGGGGGAATCACGATTGATTACATCGGCCTGGGATTGCTGGCGATCGGTCTGGGCGCGCTTCAAGTAGTGCTGGACAAGGGGCAGCGGGAAGACTGGCTTGAATCGCACATGATCTTGATTCTTACTATCGTGGCCGCTGCGGCGCTGGCCGCCGCCGTTGTTTGGGAATGGAAGACGGAACATCCGATCATCGATTTGAGACTCTTTCGAGACCGCTCGTTTGCCATCGGAAATTCGATGATGTTCATGCTGGGGTTCATTCTGCTGGGGACAACGCTGCTCCTGCCGCTCTTTACGCAAACGATGCTGGGATATACGGCGGAAAAGGCCGGGCTTGCGCTGATGCCGGGGGGCCTGGTGATTCTGACGTCCATGCCGATCGTAGGATTTCTTTTGTCGAGGTACGATCCGCGCAGGATCATGATTTTCGGTTTAACCATGCTGACCCTTGCGCTTTTCTACATGACGCATTTCAATTTGCAAATCGACTTCCAGACTGCCGCACTGGCGCGAGTCATTCAGGGAATGGGGCTGGCGTGCCTATTTGTGCCCATCAATACGGTGGCCTATTCCTATTTGCCGCCGGGGAAAAATAACGCCGCTTCGGGATTGATCAATCTGGCCCGCAATGTTGGCGGCAGCGTGGGAATATCTTTCGTTACCACCATGCTGGCTCGGCGTGAGCAGTTTCATCGGGCGCAACTTTCCGCGCATTTGAACCCGGCAAATCCGCGCGTTCAGCAGATGTTGCAAGGCGCCTCCGGCGCTCTGCGAGCGGGGAGCGGCCCGGCCGCGACCAAGCAAGCCTATGGCCTTCTGCAGCAAATGCTGGAGCGGCAAAGCACCATGCTCTCTTATATCGACAACTTCCACGTGCTCGCGATTGTGACCATGTGCATGATCCCGTTCGTATTCCTGATTAGAAAACCGAGGCGTCGCGGGGACATCGTCGCACACTGAGGAAGAGATTCGAGCAACAGCCGAGAATTACGCGGACAAGCCGCGCTCGTTTTCCGGCGGCAATTCGGTATTGGTTTCCACAGGCCGTTCGTAGTTCACTCCTTCCACCTCGAAGCCAAACAGATTACGAAATTGCCGTTGGAATCCCGCGAAATCGGTGAGGGCGCGCAGATTTTCGGTGGTCACCTGAGGCCAGAGCCGCGCGATTTCGGCCTGCACATCCGCACGCATCTCGCGATCGTCGAGGCGCAATCGTCCGGCATCATCGGTTTTGGGCTCGGCGTTCGTGGCCAGAAAATCGGAGAACAGGCGGCACATCTGATCGATGGGCGCCTCTTCGAGCCGCTTTTCGTTCATCACCTTGAGCAGCAAACTTATATATAAGGGCACGACAGGGATTGCGGCGGAGGCTTGTGTGACGACGGCCTTATTCACGCAGATCAGCGCGCGGCCGCCAACTTTTGGTGAGAGGAAAGCGTCGAGCGAGCGAGCAGTTTGTTCGAGGTCATTCTTCGCGCGGCCAATGGTGCCGTCGCGGTAGATGGGCCAGGTCATTTCCGGGCCGATGTAGGAATACGCCAGCGTGCGCACGCCAGGGGCAAGAAGACCTTCTTGGGCGAGAGCATCAATCCAAATTCGCCAGTCCTCGCCTCCCATGACTGCAATCGTATCGGCAATCTCCTTTTCGTTTGCCGGAGCGAGAGTGACGTTCACCACCTTTTCGGAATCGAGCTCGATGGTGCGGTTGGAATAAGGCTGGCCAACCGGCTTGAGCACGGAACTGTGTACGGTTGCGGTGCGCGGATGCACACGCTTTGGCGATGCCAGGCTGTAGATAATCAGATCGAGGGGCGCCAATTCGCGGCGAACGAGTTCGATGGCCTTGCGCTTGCATTCGTCGGAAAAGGCGTCGCCATTGATGTGCGCGGCCAGCAAGCCATCGCGCCGGGCACGCTGATCCAATGCGACCGTATTGTAGTAGCCGGCCGTCGCTGTTTTGTCTTCGTCCGGAGGGCGTTCAAAAAAGACGCCGAGCGTGCGCGCGCCATATCCCCACGCCGCGGCAATGCGGGAGGCAAGCCCATAGCCCGTAGAGGCGCCGATGACCAGGACATTGCGAGGAGCGCGTTCGCGGCCGGGTGGCGCCTGCTCGGCCACAGCAATCTGCCGTTCGACGTTCAGCTGGCAGCCCTCGGGATGCGCGTTGACGCAGATAAAGCCGCGCGAGCGGCGCTTGATGACCTGACGGGACATGGGGACGAAACCGATACGCTACAGCGAGAGCAGCAGGTTGTCCAGCGAAGGTGCAAGCTGAAGTGCGAAGAAGCGAATTAATTTTCCGAGGTCGTGAAGGCCAAGGTGAGCAGGGTCTTTTGTTCCAGATCGTGAGCTTTTGCCGAACCGGTCGCGGGGCTGGCGCTGGCCGAGCGCTTGATCGAACGGACCGGCACATCCCCAGCGAGTTCCCGAATGCGCGGCACGACGTAAAAAAGCGCGCCCATATTGGCGGGCTCTTCCTGAACCCAAACGATTTCTCTCGCTTGCGTGTGGCGCGCGAACTCGGCGGTGAGTTCGGCTTCAGGAAAGGGATAAAGCTGATCGAGAAAGACGACGGCCGTTTCGGTATCGCCGCGACGCTTGCGCTCCGCGCGAAGTTCGTGTCCGATTTTTCCGGTGCAAAGCAAAATTCTCCGCACGTCCTGGATCTGGCGTTCCGGGACGACATTCAGAAAGCGCTCTTCCGCGAACTCCGCGAGGGAGGAGGCCGATTCGGGCCTGCGGAGCATGCTTTTCGGCGTGAAAACCACCAGTGGTTTGCGCCAGCGGCGAAGCGCCTGGCGGCGCAATAAATGAAAATATTGCGCGGCGGTAGAGGGCTGACAAATTTGCAGATTGTCTTCGGCGGCCAGTTGCAGAAAGCGTTCGAGGCGCGCGCTGGAGTGTTCCGGACCTTGCCCCTCGTAACCATGCGGCAGCAGCAAAACGACGCCTGAGGGCAGGTCCCATTTATCTTCGGCGGCGGAAATGAACTGATCGATGATGACTTGCGCACCGTTGACGAAATCTCCGAATTGCGCTTCCCAGGCGACCAGCGCTTCTGGATAATCGCGGCTGTAGCCATACTCGAAACCCAAGACACCCGCTTCCGATAAAGACGAATTGAAGATTTCACAGCGCGGCTGATTTGCGGCGAGATGCTCGAGCGGCACGTACTCCGCTTCGTTTTGCGTGTCGATCAATGCGGCATGCCGCTGATTGAATGTTCCCCGGCGAGTATCCTGCCCCGTAAGCCGGACGGGTATGCCTTCGAGAAGCAAAGTGCCGAATGCAAGCGCCTCCGCCATTCCGTAATCCACCGGACGCGAACCGCGACCCATCTCCAAGCGCTGATCGAGAAGCCGCTTGACCTTGGGATGGATGGCAAACCCTTCGGGATATCGTGTAAGCGCGGCGGCAACTTCGCCGAGGCGCGCGCTATCGACGCCGGTGCCGACCTCGTATTCCGGTTTGTAGCAGCCGCGTTCGTAAGGTTCCCAATACGACGGCAGCTGGTGGTGCACCGGCTTTTCCGTGGCTTTGCTGCCGACCGCGAACGATTCGTCGAATTCCTTGCGCACCTGCGCGACGGTCGAAGCGGCATCCAAGTTATTCTGGCGGGCATAAATCTGCCAGAGTGGCGGATGGTCTTTAATTTTTGCGTAGAGCAGCGGCTGCGTGATTGTCGGATCGTCTACTTCGCTATGGCCGTGGCGGCGGAATCCGATGAGATCGATCACCACGTCGCTTGCGAATTGCGCTCGGTAATCCGCGGCAATTTCGCCCACGCGGACGACGGCATCGGGATCTTCTCCATTCACGTGGAAAATGGGGATGGATTGACGCTTGGCCAGATCGGAGGCGAAGCGCGAGGAGTGGAGTTCCCCGGGCGGCGTGGTGAAACCCAGTAAATTATTGACGATGACATGAATCGTGCCGCCGACGGTGTACGCGGAAAGATCGTCGAGATTCAGCGTTTCGGCCCAAATTCCCTGCCCTGCAAAAGCGGCGTCGCCGTGCAGAGTGACCGGCAGCACACGCTGCCAGCCTTGCTGGCCAATGCGCGCCTGTTTGGCGCGCGCGCGGCCCATCGCCACCGGATCCACGGCTTCCAAATGACTCGGATTCGAGACGAGATGAACTTCGACGCTGCGTCCAGACGCCGTGCGATATTCTCCGGTGGCGCCGACGTGGTATTTCACGTCGCCGCCGCCCAGCACGCTGCGCGGGTCCACGTCTTCGAAGTCGGCAAAAATCTCGGACGGGGGACGGCCGACGATGTGCACCATCGCATTGAGCCGCCCGCGATGGCTCATCGCGATAACCATCTGCTCGGCGCCGGAGGCGGCGGCCGCTTCCACGACGCGATCGAGCAAAGGAATCAGGACAGCAAGGCCTTCGAGCGAGTAGCGTTTGGTTCCGACGAAACGCGCCTGAAGAGTTTGCTCGAAGAGTTCGGCACGAAGGAGCCGCTCGAGAATGCGCTGCTGGTCGGGTTTTGCGGAAGGCGGATGTTCCATGCGGGCAGCGATCCATTCGCGCCGATCACGATCGGCGATATGCATGAAGTCGGCGCCGATCGTGCCGCAGTAGATGGAGCGAGCTTCGGAGGACCAGGGAGATTTGTCGTCGAGTTCGGCAGGAGACGCGACGGAAAAAAATCCGAGAGGATCGAGCCGGGCGGCCAAATAGCCCCAGCGGCGAAATTTATCGAAAACGAGCTCGCGCTGATCTGCTGCGTCGGACGAAAGCGCGGTGGTTTTGGAGGCTACTTCGGCCATGTGAAAATCCTCAGGGCTGACTCGAAATCAGCATACAAGATTATCCGATGCCGCGTTCGCCGCGCGCAGACACCCGGCAAAGGCAGACAGCTAAGTTCCAGACGAGATTTGCTGGATCTTGCCGGCTAGGCCGAAATCGTTTTGTGTCAGGCCTCCCGCGCTGTGCGTGGTCAGATCGATGGTGACTTTGTTCCAGACATTCGACCAGTCGGGGTGATGACCCATGGCTTCGGCGGCAAGCGCCACCTGAGCCATGAAGCCAAATGCTTGCGAGAAATCGCGGAATTCGAAAACGCGGTGAAGCTTTCCCTGTTCCACGGTCCAGCCCTTCAGCTTCTTCAATTCAGCAGCAATTTCCGGCTCATTCATTTTTGTGGCGCGCATGGGCGACCTCGGCTCGTCGATGTTCAGTCAACTTCTGATTATCCCGCCGCCCTCGCCCGGCGAGCAACCGGGTTCCACAGTTGAAGGATGCGGGCGATTCCTTTACCTTAATTGACTCGTCTGGCAGCGGCGCTTACCTGACCGATCGAGGACCACAGGAGTTCACGTGAGGAAGAAGATTCGTGCCATCCAGTATGGCGTAGGGCCCATCGGTGCATCTTTGGTGCGCCTAATGCGAGAAAAGCAAGCGATCGAGGTGATCGGCGCGATCGATACCGATCCGGCCAAGGTGGGGCGTGACCTGGGCGAAGTTGTGGGTGCGAGCGACGCGCCATGGGGGATCGAGATCAGCGGCGATACCGAAATTCTCGGCGAGGCTGCGGACGTGGTGGTGCACTCGACTTCCTCGAATTTGCCTGCTGTGATGGATCAGCTCTCAGCGTGCCTGGCGTCGGAATCATGTGTGGTTTCAACGTGCGAGGAGCTTGCGTATCCTTACCGCAAATATCCGGATTTGGCCTCGAAATTGGATGCGGAGGCGAAATCGTGGGGCGTGGCGCTGGTAGGCACGGGCGTCAATCCCGGGTTCGTGATGGATAAGCTTGTGCTCACATTGGGCGCGGCGGCGCAGCGAGTGGATTCAGTGAGCGTAACGCGCATCGTGGACGCGGCGAAACGGAGGCTGCCGCTGCAGAAAAAAGTGGGCGCAGGATTGAGTGCGGAGGAATTCAGAGACCAAGTCGCCGCGGGCACGATCAAGCATCACGGACTGCCCGAATCCATCGCGATGGTGGCCGATGGTTTTGGATTCGAGATCGATGAAATCACGGAGACGGTGGAGCCATTCATCGCGCGCGAAGCTTTTCGAACCGAATTCATTGACGTGGCGGCTGGGCGAGCAGCGGGAGTGCACCAGATTGCCCGCGGGATTTCCGGAGGCAAGGAAAAGATTTACATGGAGCTGCAGATGTACGTGGGCGCGCCGGAGTCAAAAGATCAAATTGAATTGCGCGGCGAGCCGAACCTTATCTTGACTATTCCCGGCGGGACGCACGGAGACATTGCGACCGCGGCGCTAGTGGTAAATACGATACCGGCGATTCTGGCTACGCCCGCAGGCCTGAAGACGTCGCGCGATTTGCCGTTGTGCTATTTTCCGGCGACGGCCAAACCTTAGGTTTAGCGCCCTTGCGCGAGATTTAGCGTCCCTGCGCGCCGGCCTTATCCCAATATCGGCCGATCGCCGCGTAGTCCACGTCTTCGCGAGCGGAGTTCAAGATCTTGGAGTAAACCTCGCGAGCCGCACTGCCCGCGGGCAAGGAGACTCCAAGTTGTTTCGCAAGCTCCAGCGCGAGGACCATATCTTTGTGCATGAGCCGCAGAGGAAAACTCGGGGGATATTTGCGTTCGAGAAGCAGGGGCGCTTTGACGTCAAGGACGGGCGCGCGTCCCATGCTGGCCTGCATAACTTCGACCAGACGCTCGCCGGCAACGCCTCCGGCCTGGGTGAGCGCAAGGGCTTCGGCGAAGGCCTCGACTTCGAGCGCGAGCAGCAAATTCATGGCGAGTTTTACGGTTTGGCCGGCGCCCGCAGGACCGAGGTGAAACCAGCGCTTGGCGATGGCTTCGAAGACCGGTTCGACGCGCTTCAAAGTTTCTGCGGCGCCGCCGACCATCATCACTAGTTCGCCCTTCTCCGCGCCCCACGTTCCGCCAGTCACGGGCGCATCGAGATATTCAATGCCGCGTTCCGAGCATGCGGCCGCGCTGCGGCGGGCGAGTTCAGGCGAAACCGTGCTGCTATCCACCAGCACGCTTCCGCGACGCAGGCCGGCGAATACGCCATCCTTGCCCCACAGCACCTGCTCCACCGCCGGCGGATCGCTCACGATCATCATGAGCACGTCTGAAGCAGCAGCCGTTTCCTGAGGCGTGGCCGCTACCTTCGCGCCCTGCGATGCCAACTCCTGAGCGCGCGAGGCTGTGCGATTCCACACAGTCAGAGAAAATCCCTTTTTCAGAAGATTCGCCGCTATGGGGCGGCCCATCAAGCCCAATCCAATTAGTCCAACCGAAGGTTTCACCGATCCTCCTGTATCTGCAATCTTGTGTCGCAGCAAACAAATCTACTGTGATCAATCTTAATGACTTTAATGCTTAGCGATGGCCTTAATGATGGCTGCCCGCGTCACCGTGCACACTCGCTGCGTGGCCGTGAGCGGGAACAAGGTCAAAAACGGGCGCGCCGGGCGCGATGCGCAATGTTGCGGTGAACATTAAGACCAGCGGCGAAACGATCCCGAAGGCGACAAGTGAAAACAAAACGGGGAGGGCGAAGCCGAGTATATTGGTCGAGGCGCGCGTCACCCACCAGGCGATCCAGCCGGCAACGAGTCCCATCGCTGCGGCGATCATACGGCTTCCCTCAGTCACCTGCAGCCGCGTTTGGCAATGGGGGCATTCCAAACCGTCGGAAAACGCGACAACAGGGCCCGCAGGGACTGTGTTTCCGCAATGCGGGCACATTCGAATGGCCACTATTCACCTCGTGAAAAAGCACACAAAGATATCGCAATAGGCGGTGCAGGAAAAGCGCGGAATCATGTCACCAGGGCGAATTCGACGCGGTGGCGCATGGGGTCGATACGGTCGGCGCGGACGCGCACTCGATCGCCGAGGCTCCAGATGCGCGTATGTCCGCCGCGGCCGCAGACGATGGCATGATCGCGTTCGCGGTATAGGCAATGCGACCCGGTCTCTTCTTCCACGCGATTGATGGGCACAAGCCCTTCCACAAAAATCTCCATCAGTTCCACGAAGAAACCAAACTTCTGCACGGAGATAACCAAGGCGTCATATTCGTCGCCAAGATGCTGCTCCATGAATTGCGCCGTCTTCCAATCCATCAACTCTCTTTCGGCTCCGTCGGCGCGCCGTTCGGATTCGGAAGATTCGGCGGCAATCGCAGCGAGCTCGCCCTGGCTGTAAGGACCGACGCCTGCAGCCTCTCCAGGGCCTCCATCAGAATGCGCTGTGGCAGACTGCTCACGATGTGATTTTCGTTCGGCCCGCCCATCAGAGTGCGATCCTTGTTTCGAGCGCGCATCAGGGTGGGCTTCTTTAAATCGCGCATCAGGATGGTCCTTTTTAAACCGCGCATCGGGATGCGCGAGAGCCCACTTGAGTGCGCGATGGACGATCAGATCGGGATAACGGCGAATGGGCGAAGTGAAATGAGTGTATTGATCGAAGGCGAGCGCAAAATGACCCAGCGGCGCGACGGCATAGCGCGCCTGCTTCAGCGACCGCAACATTAGATAGGAGAGGATTCGTTCCTCCGGCTTACCGGCAATTTTTTGGGTGAGGCGCTGATAGTGGTGGGGCGTAATCTGAAAATTCTCCGAGCTCGGAAGCCTGACGACCATATGTCGCTCTCGCGCGCCGGCGTCCCGTCGGCCCCGCCCCGGCGCGGCAACCCGCCCATGACGAACGGTGATGCTTTTCTCGGCGAGCCCGGGAACACCCAGCGAATAACCGAAGGCGTGCGCCAGCTCTTCAAATTCGAGGACTTTTTTGGGATCGGGCTTTTCGTGAACACGGTGAAGCGAGGGGATCCCGCGTAGCTCCAAGTAGGTCGCTACGGCCTGATTCGCGGCGAGCATGAACTCTTCGATCAACCGATGCGCGATATTGCGCTCGCTGCGGACAATTCCGGTCATGCGGCCTTCGGCATCGAAGGTGAGCACGCGCTCGGGCAGATCGAAATCCATGGAGCCACGCCGCGTGCGCCGGGCATTGAGAATCAACGCAAGGTCGCGCATATCGCGAAAGTGGCCGGCGAGCGCCGCATAGTGCGAACTGGCAACAGGATCACCCTCGATTACCTGATTTACGGCTGTGTAAGTCATCCGTTCCGCGGAGCGAATCACGCCCGGCGTGAATTCTGCATCCCTGACTTCGCCGTGATGATCGAGTTCGAGGAGCACGCTCATCACGAGGCGATCTTCTTGAGGATTCAGCGAGCAAATGCCGTTCGACAGTTCCTCGGGCAACATCGGAACGGCGCGATCGGGAAAATAGACTGAAGTGCCTCGCAAACGCGCCTCGAGGTCGAGAGGCGAATTTCGCGCGACGTAGTGGGAAACGTCGGCGATGTGCACTTGAAGATGCCAGCCCTCAGGGCGTTTTTCGACGTAGACCGCATCGTCGAAATCGCGCGCTGTTTCGCCGTCGATGGTTACGATCGGCAGATGACGAAAATCGCGGCGGGCCTCACGTTCGGCGTTCCCGACGGGCCGGGCAGCTTGCCGGGCCTGCTCGATGACATCTTCTGGAAATCTGTGCGGCAGATGATGCTTACGAATGAGAATTTCCACGTCGATACCGAATTCACCCGGCTTTCCGAGGACTTCGACGACACGGCCAGCTCGCCGGAACGCCGGCTCGCGGGAATCTGCGTGATCTCAACGTCTACGACCGCGCCTTCCAATTCAGGCAGCCGCAAAAACCCCGGCTTGGGGAGCTTCTCGGCTTTGTGCTTGGCACGGAGCTCAGGCGTAAGCTCCTCGCCCAATGGAATTACGATCTCGTGATGAAGACGAGATTCGTAAGGAGTCACAAAGTTACTGCGGTGGCCGTAATGAAAAAGACCAACTACGGTAGGATGAGCGCGGCCCAGGACCTTTACGATGCGACCTTCAGCACGTGCCGGAGAGCCGGGCGCATGGCGAGTGTCGCGACGTTCGATGCGAGCGAGAACCCGATCGCCGTGCATGGCGTCTCCCAATTGATCCGGAGGAATGAAGAGATCGCCATCGAGGTCGGTTCGGGGAGATTCCGGGACTACGAAGCCGTATCCATCGCGATGCGCTACCAACCTGCCTGTGAGCAGATTAGGATCGCGTTTGGCTGGCTTCGCGTGTGAGTCAGGAGTTGCCGTGGGCTTTGTTGCCGCGCGCGATTCAGGCCGCGAGCCTGCAAGACGATATTGGCCGCCTCTCAATTCTTCCACGAGGCGCTGGCGCTTCAATCGCGATAGCACGCTAGCGAGGGCGCGCCTCGCGGCGTGCTTTAAGCTCAAGCCTGAGGCGATTTCCCGGACGGACGCTGGATGTTGCGCATTGCCGAGAAAGCTTAGAACGTCCTCTTGGGTGAAAGTCTCGGTTCGCGACATATATGCAGGATACTCTAGAGAAGGGACTTAACGAAAAGGGAGAGTTTTCGGTAATTCCGCAAATTTTATCGAAACTTTTCGCCGGCCGCAGGGTTCTAAGTCTGTAGGCTAGCACACACAAGTCCCTGCCCTCCTCCGACGGGCATGGACAGTCCCTCACCGGGGACTATGGGAGGCGGCTTGACCTGGGTCGCCTCCCTTTATTTTATCCTGCCGTTTCTGCGATTTGCCGAGCGCATTTCAACCGCGTATTATTACGAGGAACGATGCTTACGCCGACTGAACTCGGAAATCCAGAAGGCGTCGGAATTGGTTTCAAGTATGTGGGAAAGGGATGGGCTCACAGCATGGTCAGAGGACGTTTATGTTCCCGGCTGTAATCATTCAGGATTGCGTCCTAAGTTTTACGAGTCTCTAGGCTTGTGGCAAGGAACTATCAATTTCCAACTGCCGCGAGGAACGGATGAACCGTTAATCCTGCCTAACAAGAGAGTGCCGGGACTCGATCCAATCGATCTGAGTGCAAACCAAGATTTTCTTGTTCGACCTTGTAGATTAAAGGGCGGTAGCGGCTATCAGATTCTTCCGATGATAAGACGACGAGCCGCCTAGAGGACACCATTCGGAGAAGGTGATCGAGATTGCTCTCACGAAAAAAATCGAGATCAAGCCGAATGAGGAATTAGAGGTTGAGTTGCAAGGCTTTGATAGTTAGGTTCGTGCCGATTTTTTGAACTCCCCCGCTGGACCTCCGGCGTTTATTAGACGGGAACCAAGCGTAAGCAACGTGGCGAGGGCGGCCCCGCCTTTTGTTTTGTCCGTCAATTCGTAGCTTGATTCTTGCGGTCTGCAAAAGTAATCAGAAAAAATCAAGGAAAGCGGTAGCCGGGTTTGAGCTGGCACCAGAAAACTCGCGCCTGGTCCTGGCCGGTCCGGACGCTGCAATTAGCCCAACTCAATATCGGGGTAGGCCCGATGGGGAAAACGATTGGCGATCCGTCGAGTTTTGCCTCGATGCTTGCTCCCTCGGCCGAAGCCGGCAGAGTAAAGTTCATGGCTTGATCGATAATGACCGGGAAAGCCTGGCGGATCACGTCTGCGATCTGCCTGCGGAAAACGTCCCCCTCGAGCAGAAAAGTCGTTGTATCCGACCAATCACGAACAGAGGCGCTGATGGTGCGGCCCCCTTTCGAAAAATTGTCCGATTCGACGGTGGTAAAGGGGCACGGGCCCGCAATGCAGGATAATCTGGCGTTTCGAAATTCTTTGCCCTCACCTGCATCAAGCGTTGCCGAACCGACAGCTGCCTTCCACCGCATTCCTGGCGAACAAGGGGGTTTCCCGGCGCAAGGGAGATTCCCCGTATTCATGACCTCAAAAGTCTTGACCGCGCTTCCCACATTGACTGCGTTTGTCGTCTCGATCGAATACCGCACAGAAATGCCCGTAACGCTCACCACAGGACCGCGGTTCTGAGCTTCCTGGCGGACCGGAACCATGCGAGCGATGTTGATTTCATCACCCGCAACTACGTTCAGATCCAGCGGCTTATAATCAGAACTGCGAAATTTCAGACTGATCGGGGTCCCGGGCTTGACGTCGGGGCGCAACGAGAGGCTGAAAAAGCCGGAACTATCGGAAGTCACACGGGAGACGGCCGCATTATCGGTGGCAGTCACCTCCACATCAGAGATCGGGAGCTGCTTGGCGGGATCAGCTCTCCTGCTCAACGACGGCTCCCCGAATGTAAAGAGGCTCCGCAACGGTCGGGCGGGACCAGCCTGAGATAGGCAGTCTACCGATGGCCCCGGCCAGAACAGCCAACACGGCAGCAACCAGGGCCACCTTCTTTGTAACGTTCATGCAATCACCTGTTTAAGTTATTTCAGGCCCACATCTCGCAACTGTATGTGCGATGGGCAATTCCCAGCAACTCAGCTACCAACGGCGGCTAAATCTGCGGGACAACTTTGGCCCTGGAAAGGTACCTCAGGCTTTGGGTTTGTGCTAGGATGAAGTCGTCCAACCTGTTAACTCTTTGAACGCACGAAAAATGCTGCGTCTAGAGACGCTCAACACTGTTTTTTCAGATGGCTCAGGTGAACCGCAGCAATCCCAGACATAAGCTCACCCGGCGTGAATGGCTGCAGAAGACCTCTACAGCAGGTCTTTATCTGGCCTTGGCCGAGCTAGGCATGCCAGCGTTGCAGGCGGCCCGACCGGCGGCTCAGGCGTCGAGATTCATCCAGCAAAGTCCATTTTCTCCGGACGATGAGGCCTTCCTCGAAGAATTGGAAAAGGCAAATTTTCTCTATTTCTGGGAGCAAGTGAATCCCGAAACCGGCATGGTTCGAGATCGTGCCAACGTCCGTAATCCCGCCAGTTCGGTGCTCAGCAGCATCGCGGCGACCGGTTTTGGCCTGACCGCGCTATGCATTGGGGACAAACGGGGCTTTATCTCTTACAACGAGGCACGCGCCCGGGCTCTTACGACCTTGCGCTTCCTGTGGACGAAATTGCCGCAACACCGCGGCTTTTTCTACCATTGGGCAGACATCAATTCGGGCGAACGGCTGTGGGAATCGGAAGTTTCATCGATTGATACCGCCATCCTCCTGTGCGGCGTATTGAGTTGCCGGGAGCACTTTCGCCAGCATCCGGAAATCGCCGAACTTGCTTATCGCATTTACAGCCGCATCGATTGGACCTGGCTCTCGGAGGATACGCCAATCCTGCCGCACGGCTGGACACCGGAAAGTGGCTTCCTGCCCTATCGATGGGACGACTACAGCGAAATGATGATGATGTATTTGCTGGGATTGGGGTCGCCAACGCACGCCGTTAAAACCTCCCGCGTGGGACGCGTGGAAGCGAACGACATTCGAGTATGACGGCATCCGATACATCGGCTCGTTCGCGCCCTTGTTCATCCACCAATATTCGCAGGCCTGGTTCGATTTCCGGGACAAGCGCGACCGCTACGCGGATTATTTTCAGAATTCAATCCTCGCCACCGACGTACATCGCCGATTTTGCTTGCAGCTCGCTAAACAATTTCCCGATTACAGCGACGATCTCTGGGGAATTACGGCTTCGGATTCAATACGCGGTTATGCCGTGTGGGGCGGGCCGCCTTTGACAGGCCCCATTGACGGCACAATCGTGCCTTGCGCGGCAGCGGGTTCGCTGCCATTCCTGCCGCAGCCCGCTATGCGCGTGCTGCGAACGATCAAGAACCAATACGGCGCGGGAGCGTGGAGCCGCTACGGATTCGTGGATGCTTTCAACCCGCTGAAGAATTGGTACGACAGCGATGTGATCGGAATCGATACTGGAATCACCATGGTTATGGCGGAAAATGCGCGAACCGGTTTTGTGTGGGATACGTTCATGAGGAACCCCGAGGCACAGCACGCCATGGAACGCGCCGGCTTCCACAGCTATCAGCCCTCATTGACTCAGGAGACGGGTTTATCGTTGCCGAGCGAAAACTCGGCGAGCCGCTAGCACCCTGCAAGGCAAGATTCAACTCTGACACTTCACTGACTGACACTTCACTGAATTTCGATGACGGCCAGACCCTGCGGTGGAAGCGTAATTAGCAACTGACCGCCCTCGACATCCTGAGTTTCCGGCGATCCCAGCTGGGCTGCTTCACGAAGCCTCTCGATCTCGGCCAATGTTGGACTTTGAGGCCGGCCCATGGCCTCATAAGCGTTTAGAAGCGATCCGTGTGTGTCATCGACTCGAGAGATCACGGCATGATGGCTGCCGGTCAATCCTCTAATCGAAAGAGACACTTGCTTCGCGTGCCCGTGCTCTTCAGGCAGAAACAAATTCCAGAGAGCGATCACCAGGCTGCCGTCAATGCGTCGCGTGACGATCGCGTCATTGGAATCGACAGGAATGCGCTCGCTGCCGAGATAATGAAGCAGCTTGAACGCATTGAACGCAGGCTTTGGCAAACCGCGTTCCGCCAGCAGACCAAAACCGCCGTAGAAGGGCTCCTTCACGACTCCCTGCTCTTCAAAGACGTCGGAAAAAGTCCAATAGCTCATCATTTGCGTAAGGCCGTCGCATTGGCGAATGGTGTCGGCGAGCCAAGGACCCATGAACGTGGAGTCGGTGACGTCCGGCTCATTTTTGTAACTGGCGTTGTATTCGCTCCAGATGATCGGCAGATTTGGCTGCGGCGAAGCTGCAACCTGATCGTGTACTTTGCGCGCGGCACGACAAACCATCTGGTTGCGCGGCACGGCTTCATTTATGCCAAGTACGTTTTCGGCGGAGTCGTTGCCGTAAACGTGAGTGGAAACGAAGTCGGCAGGTATCTTGTCGTCTGTGACATGTTGAATGAAGCGGTCCACCCACGCTGCCTGGGCTGTGGCCGGTCCGCCCACGCGCAACCGCGGATTCACGGCCTTAATCGCTCTGGCTGCGACGTCGTAGAGCTGATAGTAAGTCTGCTCTTTAGGATCTCCCGCCCAGAAATCGAGATTCGGCTCGTTCCAAACTTCGAAATACCACTGAGAGACTTCTTCGATGCCGTAACGGTCGACCAGATGCTGGGCGAAATGCGAGATCAGATCTCCCCATTTCGACCAGTCTTTCGGGAGGCGCAATTATCGGCTTATACCAGAAAGCCTGGTAAATCTGTGCCGCGGCGAGCTGCTGCGGCATAAAACTGAGTTCCACGAAGGGATGCACGCCGTTTTGCACCAGCCCGTCGTAAATCTGATCGACATAAGAAAAGTTATAAACAGGCGCACCGTGGACGTTCTCGCTGTAGGTCCCGACTTCATCGTGAAAAATTGCGTGGAAGCGGACATAGTCGAATCCGGTGATTTGCTTGACGTCGTGCAAATCGCGGCGATAACTTTCGCGCAGGCTGAGGATCGCGCGTCCCGATCCGAACATGCGTTCCCAAAAATGAGGAAAAGGATGAACGCCTGCGGAGAGATCAACATTGACCATCTCGGTAGGAGCCTGAGTTTGGGACTGCGCGGGTTGCGTGGCGCAGAGGAGCACAATCCACAGCGCTGCAACCGCGAAGTGCATAAGTGACGCTCGGGCGCTCGACGGGAACAGAATCCTGCGGACAGGGTTGTGGGACACGACGATCTTCTGTTGCCCCGGCATCTTCTTTCGTTGCACTGTACTTTAATGATGATTTCGGGCGTGACTTGGGCCAACTGAGGAGCCAGGGCCCCGTCGCACTCAGGCGGGCAGAGGCTTGCCTTTAGTCTCCTCGCCAAAAGGCAAGAGCAGTAAGCCGACAATGAAAGCCAACGCCGTCAGCGCGACTGGTGTGCCCAGAGTCTTAAAGTGATTCACGCCCGCGCCCACCAGAAAAGTGAAACCCGCCGCAGCGAAACGTCCGAAATTCGTAGTGAAGGCGAACGCGCTGGCGCGACATTCCGTGCCGTATTGTTCCGGAAGCCAAAATGAATAGACGATAAAGTTGGCGCCCCCCAGACCGAGCAAGAATGAACAAAAGATGAACCAGCCGATCGCATGCATCTCCATGTAGAACACGTGGCCAAAGGCAAACCAAACGGAGAGCGACATGATTACGTAGAAAATCGCCAAGGTGGGACGCCGCCCAAGCCGGTCAGCCAGAAACGGGACAATCAGGGCGCCGATTACCGTGCCGATGCCCAGCAATGCCGTCGAATAAGATGCCAACCGGGCGACTTGCATTTCGGTGCGGCCGAAGCGTTCGGCGATGTACGTCATCGCTGCCGGCGTATATACGGAACCAGCCCACAAACCGATCAGCGACACGATGAGATACATCGAATTCACGATCGTGCGCTTGCGGTATTGCGGCGAGAACAGCACGAAAAAAGAGCTGCGCATCGACAGTTTTTCGCCCAACTGCTCGGCTTTGTTTTCCCAGCGCGCCGGCTCGCGCACGTTCTTTCGTATCCAGGCGATGAAAATCGCCGGAACGCCGCCCACGACGAACATATAGCGCCAGCCGTAACGGCTACCGATAAAGTAATTCGCTGCAGCCGCCAAGAAGAATCCGATGTAGTAGCCCGTGTGCATCAGGGCGGCGCCCATGGTACGGCGTTCCTCGGGCCAATCCTCGGAAACAAGGGCTGCTCCGATTCCCCACTCTCCGCCGATGCCAACCCCAGCCAAGAATCGAAACACGGCCAAACTCCAGATACCACTGGCAAACGCTGCGAGAAGCGTGAACAGCGAAAACGAAAGAATGCTGAACATCATGGTTCGCACGCGGCCGAAGCGGTCCGCGATCGGTCCCCAAATCATCCCCGTTCCCCAGCCCACCATGAAAAGAGCGAAGAGCAAGCTGCCGTAAAGGCCTACATTCGCGGTGGTAGCTGCGATTCCAGACCTTGGCAGTAACTCGCGCAGGGCGGGCACCAGGACAAGCGAGTAGATAAACGAATCCATGCCGTCCATGGTCCAACCGCCCCAGGCGGCCCAGAAGCTGCGAATCTGGTTACCATTCAGACGGGATTTTATGCGCGGCAATTCGACTGAAGCCGTCGTCACGGGAGCGCCTCTTTCGACCGCAAAACCCGTCATTATATATTAGGCTCGGCTATTCAACCTTTCGAAGCGGCTTACCGATGGGATTCGGCCAAACCGCGGCGAAATCCGGAGGATGACAATGCCGTCTGAACGGCCGATTCTCTTAACTGGCGCTGCTAGCGGGATCGGGCGGGCGTCGGCGCAAGCGTTAGCGGCCAAGGGACATGCCCTGGCTCTAATTGACGTCAATCCGGAACCGCTCGATCAGGTCGTCGGAAGTTGCCAAAAGAGCTCCGCACAAACGCGAGGCTTCACGTGCGACGTGACTGACCAAGCGGCCGTGACACGTACATGGCAGCAAATCCGCAGCGAATTTGGAGGCGCCGGCACTCTCATCAATTGCGCGGGCATCGGCCGATTCGCACCATTTCTGGAGATCGAGCCGTCCGAGTGGCTGCGCATGTTCAACGTGAATGTTATGGGCGCCGTCCATATGACGCGCGCTGTGCTGCCAGACATGCTGGCAGCCGGTGAAGGCTTGATCGTCAACGTCAGCTCGCGCATGGCGCTCGACCCGCATCCGAACACCACGGCTTATGCTGCCAGCAAGGGAGCCATACACTCTTTTTCGAAGGCGCTGGCCATGGAAGTGAAAGATCGAGGAATCAAAGTAAGCTTCCTCGCTCCTGGCGGCACCAAAACGAACATCGCCACGCCAAAACACGAAGGCTACCTCGAACCAAGCGCAATTGCGGATGCCATCGTCTACATCGTGGAGAACAAGGCCAAAAATGTGTGGGTGCGCGACCTGGTCGTTTTACCGCTCGGGTTTTGACTCCGTGCAGGCTGCACCCACGCAAAAAGCGAATCGCTCAGATGGATTAGTGGAGAAGGCCTGGGCGACGCAACTTCACATGGAGCTCATGAATCGTGTACGGAATTCCGTCCGGCTCTGCCAGTGATTGCAGCGCAGCCCGCACGTCGCGGTCGCATTGAGCCTTTTTGTCAGCGGGAATCTTGACGAAGTGGCCCTCGACGCGTACCCACCAGGACCAGTGCCCCTCCAAAGTGTCGTAGTAGGTCGTAAAGGATTCTTCGACGGAAAGACGAGATGGTTCGAAGGCCTTCGAAAATAGTTCGTAAGCAGTTTCCCGCGTAATTTGTTTTCGCAGGCGCGCCGAATCCAAAAGAAGAGCCGGTCCCATATACTTCAAGAAAATGGCGCTCGTCTTCTTTATGAATTCGCGGCCATTGTCGCGGCCGATAAAGAATAGGTCCATTTCCGCATCGGGTTTCAGCACACGGGCGATCTCAGCAACTGAAGCGGCCAGATCCGTCACCCAGTGAAAGGCCAGAATGCTGTAGAGATAATCGACCGAGGCCGTTTCCAATGGAATTTTTTCAAAAGCGCCCTGCCGAATCTCCACGTTTTTCTGTTCGGCCGCTTTTTGAGCGGCTATCCTGCACATATTCTCGGCAGGATCGACACCGATGAGGTGCGCGTTGGGCGCCGCTGCCGAAGCCAACGCGTGGACGGCCCTGCCAGTTCCGCAGCCCATATCGACGATAAGCTTGTAATCGTCACGCAGGCGAATCATAGAGAGCGCGCGTTCTGAGGCGCGGCCCCAGCACGAGAGGAAGTTGGCGTCTTCGTCGTATTCGCACGCGAGCCGCGAATACGTCTCCACGATCGGATTTACGGGATTTATGGGAGTTATGCCTGTGGACATGGTTGGGCCGCCTGGCTTCTCAGCGCGAGATTGCAAAGACCGCGTACAACGGCAAATTCACTGGGATCGGCGTCGGCCAAATCGACCTGAAGGCCGGTTTTGCCCTCGATATGCACGATCAAATCGAGAAAGCCGAAGGAATCGAGAATTCCGGTTCCCAGGAGTTCCGTGTCGCCCGCGATTTCAACGTGATTCGAAGTACGTTTGTTGGCTTTGATCCAATCGATAACGAGCTGCTGCAATTGTTCTTGGCTCATCAATCCTATTCCTATCGGGCCTATTCCTATTGGGATTATTTGCTGCCAAACGAATAAAGACCAAGCGACAACTCTAGCGGGGCGGGGCCATGTTTCTCTGTTCGGCGCCCACATCTTCGCGCGCATCTTCCTCCTGCCGGAGACAGGAGAGAACCAGTTCCACGCGGTTAGAAACCCCGAGCTTATCAAAGACGCGGAATAAATAATTCTTTACGGTGTGCTCGGTTAGTCCGAGTTGCTGGCCAATTTCTCGATTGGAGAGGCCTTCGACCGCCAGCCGAACTACTTCAGCCTCTCGCTTGGTCATGCGGCTCTCTACGTTGGAATCCATTTTGCGCTGCTTGGAGGATTTCGCGAACGCATTGAGCACGTATCTGAGCTCGTCATTGCTGGCCCAGATCTGACCTTGGGAAACTGCCTCCACGGACTTGCAAAGCAAATCGAAAGGGCTATTTCGGCAAAATACGCCGTCGGCGCCGAACCGGAATGCTTCGATAACCAGGTCAGGCTCGGGAGCTTCGAGCGCTACGAGCGTCCGCGTATCGGAATTGATCCGGCGTATTTCAGGCAACAGGCGAATGCCCGTGAGCGGTCCATCCTGCAGATTGGCGCTCACGATTGCGACATGCGGGCGAGTCTCCTCGATACCTATGAGGATCTCACCAGTTGTCGAAGCAGTAGCGACCACCTGGAACCGGTTGCGCACCACGTAGAAGGCCTTCTTGAGAAGGTCGCAATACATCTTGTTGGGCTCAGAAATGAGGACTGTAGTTTGATTTCTTTTGCCCGCTTCCGGCACGGTGATTTGGGTGCGTCTCTCGGACTCTGGTATCAAAGGCGATTGGTTTCGCTTGCTCAGCTCTGGAATGAGTATAGCCGTCTGGTTTCGCATATTGGTTCGGGTAGGGTCTATTGTAGGGAGAAGGAGGGTTGGCACAATAACGTGTTCACCTGAGCAATCTGGGGGGAATATGCTTTAAGCCGCTGGGGGTAAACCCCAAGAAGGCATTCGCCTTAGAGATGCCTTGCTTCCCAAGCCTTTATTTGAAGATTAGCGTGTTGTTGCCTGGCTCATCTGTCTTCTACTGGCTCATCTGTCTTCTATTAGTAGCTCGTATTAGTAGTTCGGCCGATTTCCATTGACCTAAAGTCAGGCTCAAAACAAGTCATATCTCGAAGCGCCCCGCCGCACAGCCCGATTCATCTGGCGAACTCCCTTAGATGGCCGCCAGGAATCCTTGAAGAAGTGTCGCGCGATAGAGACTAATCTACCTGCCAATTCAGAGAAAAGCGTCCCGGTTCCGAAGGATTTTTAAAGCCCGTAGATCGGGGTCGTTCGTCGCACTCCACTATCGTCATCTTTACAGTTTTCGGCGCCGGCGTAGAGTTGCGGTTGTGCGCACCCACTGCGGCCACGCTTTAACTGCGGTCCTAAGCAACACGCCGGCATGAAAGAAACTGTAAAAGAGCGACGAAATTCGAAGCGCTTTCGCCTGCGCCTCGCCGTGGTCTTCTCCTGGCGCGACGAGGACGGAATCTTGCAAAGCAGTGACGGCTACAGCTGCAACATAAGCAGCCGCGGTATCTACGTGCAAACGAAATGCGCGCCGCGTCCGGGAAATTCGGTGGAGATGAACGTATTTCTTCCGCAACCCGCAATCGATATTCGCGCGGTCGAGATTCACGCCAAGGGTCAAGTTACACGAGTCGACCAGGGCACGCGAGGTCAGGTCTGCGGATTTGCGGCGATGAACCGGACGGTTCTTATTCGCGAGCCCCTGGAGCACGTGCTCGAACAGAAAGAAGGCACGGTGCAGCGCTCGCGGACCCAGCAGAAAGTCCAAGACATCGGGCTACATCGTTCTTGAGTGTTCTAGAGGGCGGTTACCAAACAGAACTCGCTTCGGGGGCGAGTTGCACCTGAGAAGGGCTTCATGCCCGCAGTCATAAAGCACGGAATTCTTGGCGTTCAGGTGGCGGGTATGGTGGAAAGGGAAATTTGGGACTCAAAGGGCGGTAGCTTGTCCATGGACCTCAATATCGCACGTTCGGAAAACGGTCGCGAAGCGATAGGGCGAAGCTCTCATCTGCCCTGGTTCGCCGTCCGAGTGAAGTCCAATTACGAAAAGCCCGTATCGGCCATGCTCCGCAGCAAAGGCTTCGAGGAGTTTTTGCCTACTTATCGCGCCAGGCGGCAATGGTCCGATCGGATCAAGGTCCTCGTTCTTCCCCTTTTTCCTGGCTATTTGTTCTGCCGGATAGATTTGAGCAAGCGCCTGCCGCTGTTGACGACGCCGGGCTTTCTCTATCTGGTCGGTAAGGGAATGACTCCGGAACCGATAGACGAAACGGAAGTGATGGGCATTCAATCGATCGTGCGCTCCGGTCTTTCATCCCTGCCGTGGCCTTCCGTTGTTGTCGGGCAGAAGGTTCGCCTGGAGCGGGGACCGCTCCGCGGGATTGAAGGCGTGGTCACCAAAATCGCCGATCAGCATCGGATTTACGTAAATGCAACGCTCCTGCAAAGATCCGTCTCAGTGCAAGTGGATTCCGATTGGGTAAGCACCATGGATGGCCCCGGCTCCGTCCTCGCAGCTTGAACGTTCGGTTTATCTCCAGGGTTGTTGGCACTCGATTACAGCGGCCGATCCGGTTCGAAGAGCCGGAGCAAGCTAGCTAGACAAATTGATGGTGAGGAAAATGCAAAACGCAAAATCAGTGTGCATGACAGTTTTTTTCGTTCTTCTGCTGGCCACCATCCATTTGGGCGCCCAGCAGAGAGTTACGCCGGTGCAGCCCGTTCCGGCTGGCCTCCCTGCTGTTTCACAAACTGCCCCAGCCACGGGTCAGAACACGGCACCGGAAACGGCGCCCTCAACCTATCTCCTGGGACCGGACGATCAGATCATGATCCAAGGCCTCGAAATGGAAGAAATCGTCAACAAGCCGTATCGGATCGATCCTGACGGGTACATCAGTGTGCCCATGCTCGGCAGGATCAAAGCGGGGGGTATGACTCTCGGCGATTTTGAGACCCAGATGAATCAAACCGCCTCTAAATATGTTCGCAATCCCCAGCTCGTCGCGAGCGTGACGGAATTTCACAGCCAACCTATTTCCGTCGTGGGGGCGGTGAATCAACCGGGCGCGCAACAGCTGCAAGGCAAGAAAACGCTGATGCAAGTGATCTCGATGGTGGGCGGATTCCGCACTGATGCTGGAAACAGGCTCAGCATTGCGCGCGAATTACAATGGGGCATTATTCCGCTACCGAACGCCAAAACCGATCCTTCAGGTAAGTACAGCGTTGCCGAAATCAGCATTTCGGAGTTACTGCAGGGGAGGCATCCTCAGCTCAATATCCTGATCATGCCCAATGACGTCATCACCGTTCATGTTGCCGAAACCGTTTACGTCGTGGGCGATGTACACAAACCGGGAGGATTTGTGCTGGGCGAACACAAAAACATGACCGTACTGCAGGCCGTGGCAATGGCCGAGGGCATCTACGGAACTTCCGATTCGAAGCATTCCCGCATCATTCATCACGCTGAAGACGAAAGCCTGCGTAGCGAGACCCCAGTGAACGTGAAAATGATTCTGGCCGGTAAGGCCGAAGATTTGCCGCTCGATGGAGGCGACATCCTGTTTGTGCCGGGCAGCTTAAGTAAGAAAGCCGGAGTCAGAACCGTAGAGGCCGTCATTCAGACCGCGACCGGGATGGCTGTTTGGGGGCGTTTCTAATCCAGCGAATCGCAACAAATCGGACCACAAATCCAAAGATATCGAGGACATGCGCATGAATTCATCCGATGCAAATAACAGCCCAAGAGCTGTGCCGTTACTGCCCGCCGGAGGCCACCTTGTGCCTTCGGGTTATACCCCGGCCAAGTGGGCTCCGGCCGAGGTGATAGACGAAAATCCGAGCTTCAGCCTGATGGACTACTGGGAAGGGATCCGGCGCTACAAGTTCGTGATTCTCGCATTTGTGGCCATGGGAGCCTTGGGCGGGCTCATTCTGAGTTTTCTCCAAACGCCGACGTACCGCGCTCATACGAGCCTCGAGGTCGAGGATCTTAACGAAAACTTCCAGAACCTAAAGGACTCAGACCCCACGGCGCAGATTCCGTCCGCGGAATCCTATTTCCAGACACAGGTCAAGATTCTGCAGAGCCGCGAGATGATCGAGCTGGTAATCGACAAGCTCAATCTGATGCAGGGTGTGGCTCCGCATAAGCATTTCTGGTCGGGATGGATTCATCACAACGCAGAGCCGAATCCTGCTCTCCAGCGGGAGCAAGTGGTGGATGGCATTCAGAAAAACCTGACCGTGCAGGCGTGGGGAGAATCGAGAACGGCAGAAATCTATTACGACTCGCCTGATCCCAAGCTTGCTTCGGACGTAGCAAACACGCTCGTGCAGACGTTCATTGACGAGAGTCGCGAGATCCGCTGGAACTCCACGCAGAATACAGCCGAGTGGCTGACTGGCCATTTGAAAGAGCTGCAGAAGAGCCTGGACGGTTCCGAAGCCAAACTCCAAGACTTCGCGCGGTCCACGGGTATCATGCTCACCTCCGATAAGCAGGATGTGGCCGGACATAACATCTCCGAAGATAAGCTGAAGCAAATCCAGGATGAGCTTTCCCGCGCACAGGCAGACCGAACCCAAAAGCAAGCGGACTACGAGACGATCAAAAATATGCCTGTCGAATCGCTCTCGCCGACCCTCAATAATCCAACACTGCAAAACTATCTCGTAAAAATGGGGGACCTGAAGAGCCAACTCGCCAATCTTTCGGCCACATACACTCCAGAACACTACAAAGTGCTTCAGGTACAGGCGCAAATCGCCGATTTGCAGAAATCCATCGACGCCGAGCGTGCCGGCATCCTCCGGCATAACCAGGAGGACTTTCAAGCCGCAAAGAGACGGGAAGACATGCTGACCACCGCCTACACGGACCAGGCCAGGACCGTGTCCGACATGGCAGGGAAAACGATTCAGTACCAAAACCTCCAGCACGAGGTCGATACCAACCGCGAGCTTTACGACGCACTGCTGCTAAGGATCAAACAGGCCGGCCTGGCGGCTGCCATGCGCTCGAGCAATGTTGTGGTGGTCGATCAAGCAAAACCGCCCGTGCTGCCGTACCGTCCCAATTTCCCGATGAACACGGCGTTGGGCCTCGTAACCGGCCTGTTTGTCGGCGTGGGATTTGTGCTCATGCGCGACCGGTTTAACCGGAATATCGAATCTCCCGGCCTTTCACAGGCATATCTGAGGATTCCCGAACTAGGTGTCATTCCGGCGGCAAGATTGGCTTCGCGCCGCTTTGCATGGCTCCCGGCATCGACTAGAGTGCCGCTCCAACTAAAAGGCGGCGAGCAAAATGGCGCATCCAGGGAACATGCCACTTTGGCGGAAGCCTATCGCGCGACGTTGACGTCTATCCTGCTGCCGACTTTGCATGGAGAAGGCCCGCGGGTTCTTGTGCTCACGAGTCCTGATCCTGGCGCCGGCAAGACGACAGTCACCAGCAACCTGGGCATGGCCACAGCCGAAATCGGCCGCCGTGTCCTGCTCATCGATGCGGATTTGCGACGTCCGCGCCTGCATCGCCTGTTCGAAATCCCGAATAGCTTCGGACTCACGGATATCTTGAGAATAACCACACCCTTGGAAGACATCCCGGTAAACCAGTTGGTGCGCCAAACCAAAATTCCAGGTCTCTTTCTGGTGCCGAGTGGCCCGACGACAGACGGACTCACGAGTCTGCTCTACTCCCCGCGGCTGACCGAGTTCCTGCAGCGCGTCGCGAAGGAGTTTGACCTGGTGTTAATCGACGCTCCGCCGATGCTGCATTTCGCGGATGCTCGCGTGCTCGGCCGCCATTCCGACGGAGTGATTCTGGTTCTGCGCTCCGGCCAAACCAAGCGCGACGCCGCCATGCTGGCTCGTCAGCGTTTCGACGAAGACGGCACTTGCGTACTGGGCTCGATTCTCAACAGTTGGGACTTAAAGAACCCCCGTTCGCCATACGCTTACGCCTACAACGACGCCTATAAGTACAACCCAGCATGACAGTGAAGGCCTTCAGCAGCGCGTCTGACCCGATCGCGAGGTTGCTTCAGACGCGCTGGCAAGCCCAAATCAACAGATGACCCGTTCATTTTCCGAATTGATCGATCAGATATACCAGCATCAAGAAGTGTGTGCACAGGCGGCTTTGCCGGCTGAGTTTTCGGGTTCTCAAGGATTGTAATGAAACATAGGGTTCTTCACGTCTTGGCAAACTTGGGCGCCGGCGGCGCCGAGCGAATGGCGGTTCACATTGTTCTTGGATTGAATCGCCAGCGATTTGAACCTGCGGTGGTCGCCTTCAGTGGTCGCTACGGCTCAGATTTGGAACAGCAGCTCGATCAAGCCGGTGTAAAGACCTGGTTCCTGGGCAAAGGACCGGGATTCGATTGGCGAACCTACTATCGTTTGCATCGCGTGTTCAAGGAGTTCCGGCCGGACACCGCCCATACTCACGTCCACGTGATGCGATATGCCTTCCCATCTCTGGTGTATTTCAAGCCGCGCCTGATGGTGCATACGGTAAACAACATCGCAGAATGCGAAATCGAGCCGCGGGCGCGCTGGCTGCAAAGCCTCGCTTACCGGCGAGGCGTGATCCCTGTGGCTGTAGCACGGGAAGTCGCTGCAAGCCTGGAACGCGTGTACGGAATCGGCAATTCTCGCGTAGTTTGGAACTGCATTCCGACGGATTTGTACGCATCGCCACAGACTCCTCGCGGAGCATGGCGCGCCAAGCAAGGATTCTCGAACGAAGACGTTCTTCTCGTGTGTGTCGCACGATTCGCGCCGCAAAAAAATCATGACTTGCTCATCAGCGCATTTGCCAAAGGGCCTGCTTCGGATCCGAGGGCCCATCTGGTACTTGCCGGGCAGGGGGTGCTGCGAGCTCAATTGCAGGTGCGTGTGAATCAGTTGGGCCTGACCAGCCGTGTGCATTTCCTGGGGCTGCGAACAGATATCCCCGACGTCCTGGGCGCCTCGGATATTTTCGTTCTAAGCTCGGACTATGAGGGCAATCCCCTTTCCGTTATCGAAGCAATGGCAGCCGGACTGCCCATAGTAAGCACTGCGGTGGGTGGCGTGCCGGAGTTATTGCAAAACGGCAAGGAAGGTTTTATCGTGCAGCCGGGCAATGCCGATGGGCTTTCTGAAGCGATGGTGACCCTGTTGAACGATAGTGACTTACGTCGGATGATGGGCGGTGCCGCCGCCTTGAGAGCAAAAGCAAAGTTTGACGTGTCCGCAATGGTCAGAGCCTACGAGGAGCTCTACGACGAAGTAGCGGCTCCTTCCCGAAACTGGGGCCCCTTTCATTTCGGTTCCAAATCGACGCCCACGCGAGAGGACCTTGGAGCGTGAGAATCCAATGAATGTTCTAGTCACCGGCGGCGCTGGGTACATTGGCAGCCAGACGGCAAAAGCCCTGGCGGGCAACCACTACCGGCCCATTGTTATTGACGATCTCTCGACGGGCCATGCGCACAATGTCAGGTGGGGAACGCTCGTCCGGGCAAATCTTGCGGATACGGGCGCCATTCGCAATGTTCTAAAGGAACACAAAATCGAGTCGGTGATCCACTTTGCAGGGAGCGCCCTGTTGGGCGAATCGGTAACTCGGCCACTTTCCTATTTCCAAAACAATGTCGGCTCAACCATTAGCCTGCTTCAAGCTATGCTGGATAGCGGTGTCAAAGACATTGTGTTCTCATCTACCTGCGCGACCTACGGTTTGCCACAAACCGTACCGATTACAGAAGATGAGCCGCAGAAACCGATTAATCCTTACGGCGAATCGAAGCTGGCCATCGAACGAATTCTCGAGTGGATGGGGCAGGCTCGACAGGTTCGCTGGGTAGCCCTGCGCTATTTCAACGCCGCCGGCGCCGACCTGGAAGGCGAACTGGGCGAAGAGCACGAGCAGGAAACTCACTTAATTCCTCTGGCGATTGGCGCAGCTTTGAGGCAGCGTGAACGCCTGCAAATTTTTGGAACGGATTACCGCACACCGGACGGCACCGCGGTTCGCGACTATATTCACGTTGCCGATCTGGCCTCCGCACACATTTGTGCGTTGCAATATCTCAACCGTGGAGGCGCAAGCCGCGCCTTCAATCTTGGAACTGGCAAAGGCGCATCGGTGCGGGAAGTCGTCGCCATGGTGCAAACCGTGAGCGGGCAAACGGTCCCAAGCGTCGAGGCTCCTCGCCGCCCCGGCGATCCGCCAGTTTTGGTCGCGAGTCCGAAGCTCGCGCGCGAATTGCTTCAATGGGAACCTTACTACTCATCATTGGAGACCATCATAGAAAGCGCCTGGCGCTGGCATTCTGGCGCCGCAAGCCGAGCGGACTTGCAGACATCAACATCGAAAGTTTCCTCGTAGAGACACAGAAGAAAAGCGGTACCGCCGTTCAAATAATTGTTCCTCTGCTTGCTCGAGTGAGTCCGGCCCATTTCCAGCACTGGTTCTGACGAGAGTGCCTATGCGAACACGATTCATTTTGCGGTTCGATGATATTTGCCCGACGATGAATTGGCGGATCTGGCGTCTTCTGGAGCGCGATTTATATGCACTGAACATTAAGCCGCTCATGGCGGTGATCCCGGACAATCGCGACAGAGAGTTAATGGTCAGCGCTCCTGGCGTCGACGATTTCTGGAACAGCGTGCGCGCATGGCAAGAACGCGGCTGGACAATCGGTCTGCACGGCTATCAACACCGCTACCTCACAAACCTGACCGGTATGTACGGCCGAATCCCACGTAGCGAATTCGCGGGCCTGCCGTACGAAATTCAGCAGATCAAGTTGCGCAATGCCGTCCGCATCTTCCGTGAACAACGAGTCTCACCGGAAGTGTGGGTAGCTCCTGCACATTCTTTCGATGCTACGACTGTGGCCATTCTTTCCGAGCTAGGCGTGCGAATTATCAGCGACGGCTATGCGATCTATCCCTACCAGGATGACGAGGGAGTCACCTGGATTCCGCAGCAGTTCGGGAAATTCCGCAAACTGCCCTTCGGTGTGTGGACCATTTGCTGTCATTTCAACTCCTGGACCGAGGCCGAAACGGATCGATTCCGGCAGGATCTGCGCAAATACCGTCGCCACTTCACCGCTGTGTCTGAGGTGCTGAAGTCTTATCGTGAACGCCGCCGCAATTGGCTGGATCTCAGCGCCGGCAGGCTGCTGGACTTTGGACTTCGTATCGGCCGGCCAATACGCGAGAACTTCCGGCGAACCCGAACCGAACTGCCGGAGTTGCGCGTTGCAGCCTCCCATCCGCTGGGCATAGACGACGAATACTAATTACTCGCAGGTTTCGAGCGAATCTCCCAAGGACGACAGACAAACCAAATGGAATCTTCAGTTCACTCCAGGTTGGCAGGGCCGGGCTATGGAGCCTTTGTAATCTCTCTCGATTTTGAGCTCCACTGGGGCGTTCGCGACCATGAGCGGCCGAATGGACCTTACGGCCCGAACCTGCTTGGCGCCCGGAAAGCTATTCCACGTCTGCTCGAGCTGTTCGAACGCTATGGCATTTCCGCCACTTGGGCGATCGTTGGTTTTCTTTTTGCCACGTCGAGGGAAGAACGGCGCAAATTCGAACCTGCACTGCGTCCCTGCTATTACGATCAGTCTCTAGACGCATACGCGGAGCCGATCGGAAACGGCGAAGACGACGATCCGCTGCACTTCGCTCCGAGCCTCATCGACCAGATACAGCGCTGCCCGCAACAAGAAATCGCCACGCATACCTTTTCGCATCATTACTGCCGGGAACCTGGGCAAACAGTCGACAGTTTCAGGGCCGATCTCAACAGTGCTATAGCCATCGGGGCGGAGCGAGGAATTCAATTTCGCTCCATCATTTTTCCCCGCAATCAGGTGAATCCGGAGTACACACAGGCCGTCCTCGATACAGGAATTACCTGCTACCGAGGCTCGGAGCAGGGGTGGATGCATCGCGGAATTACGCGTCGCGAGAGGACGCTTGGTTTGCGCGTGGCACGCGTGGCGGATACGTATATCGATATATCCGGGAACCGGATTGCCCGTTGGAACGAGATTCTCGAGCCAAGCGGATTGTGCAATGTCCGCGCCAGCCGTTTCCTGTGGCCTTACCGGCCAGGCTTGAAGGGACTGGAGGAAAAGCGCCTGAAGCGAATGATTGATCAGGTCAGACTCGCGGCGCTGGAAGATGGCATCTTCCATATCTGGTTCCATCCGCATAATTTTGGCGTCAACTTGGAACAGAACCTTCGGGTTCTGGAAACAATTCTTCAAGAATTCGCGTTTGCCCGGGAGCGCTACGGCATGCGTTCCCTTTCCATGGATGGCGTCGCGCGCATGGTCCGCGAAGGATTTCGGCTCCCTACTGTTGAACATGAAAATAGAGTTCCGCCTACAGCGCATAAGGAATCGGTGCCCGCATGAAAATCACACACATCATCACGGGTCTGGCTGCAGCCGGCGCAGAGACCGTCCTCTATCATTTGCTGGCTGCCTTGGATCGAGAGGAGTATCAGAGCGAAGTTATCTCGCTCACCGACCGAGGTGCAACTGCCCCGAAAATCGAATCTCTAGGCGTTCCCGTTCGCGCCTTGAGCATGATGCGGAGCGTTCCCAACCCCCTGGCTATTCGCCGCATCGCCAAGATACTTCGGCGTTCGCGTCCGCACATTGTGCATACCTGGATGTATCACTCCAATCTGCTCGGGGGACTGGCAGCGCAGGCTGCCGGAGGAATTCCAGTGATTTGGGGAATTCATCACTCCAGAATCGATTCCAGCGATACGAAGCGCTTTACCGTCTGGACGGTGCGCGCGTGCGCGTGGTTTTCCAAACAATTGCCCACTCGCATCATCTGCTGTGCCAACTCCTCTGAGTTAGCCCATATCCAATTGGGGTATGACGCCGAGAAGATGGAGGTAATTTATAACGGCATCGACAGCGAAATCTTTCAGCCTAACCCAGAGGCGCGGCAGGCCTTACGCTCTCGCTTGGGCATACCGCCGGACTCTTTGCTGATAGGTATGGCCGGGCGACTGCATCGCCATAAAGATCATAAAAATTTCTTCGCGGCCGCCCGTCTGCTCCGTGCCGAGCTTCCGGAGGTCCACTTCGTTCTCTGCGGCGAGGGCCTGGAGCCCGACAACTCCAAACTAGCTGCGGAGATCGCTGATGGCCTGCAGGGTCACTGTCACCTGATAGGGCTGCAGCGTGACATGCCGGGGTTTTACGCCGCACTGGATATCGCTGCAAATTCCTCTTTGAGCGAAGCTTTTCCGCTGGCGGTCGGCGAAGCCATGGCCTGCGGCATTCCCTGCGTAGTAACCGATGTGGGTGATTCTCCTGCCATCGTTGGCGACACCGGCAGAATCGTGCCGGCGCGGGACTCAGCTTTGATGGCATCGGCTTGGCGCGAATTGATCGATGCAGGCGCAGAAACGCGGCAAATGTTGGGTACTGCGGCGCGGGAGCGAGTTGTCACACATTTCAGCGTGACGCAGTTCGCGCAGCGATACCAGGCTTTGTATCGAAATGTTGGAAGCCGAATCTGCGGCCAGCAGAAAATCTCTCTGGCTAAACCCGAAGCCTCTGTAACGAGTTAGACGAGGTAACGCCGATACCTGCGAAGCGTATAACAACTGCTCCTTCTCGAAATAAACAAGTGAATTCACCTTCTTCAACAGATCGCTCAACTTTGCCCTGGACGGTGCGGAGGCCGCTAGCATGAAACCCCAGCCGCGAATTGTATTCGTGGACAATAGCTTCGAATCGTTTCAGCGAGATCGTATGCAATTGGTGCAGGCCGCACGCGATCTTGGCTTGGAAATTCACGTGGCCGCCCCGCGCGGCCGCGCCAACGCCGATCCCGTGAATAAGGCGTTTACATTTCATCCCATTCCCATGACGCGCAAGGGCACCAGCATGTGGAAAGAGCCGGCAACGGTCCTGGCCTTGCTGCGCCTGTATCGGAGCCTGCGTCCGAGTCTCGTTCACCACTTGCGGCTCAAACCCGTATTGTACGGAAGCCTCGCCGCAAAGTTGGCGGGGGTTCCCGCCGTGGTGAATACGCTTACCGGTCTGGGATTTCTCTTCACGGAAAGATCGGAAAAAACGAGCGCCGTGCGTAAATGGGTAGAGATGGGGTGCCGGCGCGCATTCCGTCACCCCAATCTTCGAGTCGTCTTTCAGAATCCGGATGACCGGGCGGTATTCATTCGCACGGGAATTCTCACCGGAGAACAAGCAGCTGTGATCAAGGGCTCTGGAGTAGATCTCTCGGTTTATCGTCCTTCGCCCGAGCCCGACGGCGTGCCCATCGTGATTCTGGCTTCGCGCATGCTTTGGGACAAAGGCATAGCGCAATTCGTCGAAGCCGCGCGAGTCTTGAAAAGCCAAGGGGTACAAGCCCGATTCGCTTTAGCCGGAGCCCCCGATCCCGATAATCCGGCTGCGATCCCCTACGAACAATTGGAAGTGTGGCAAGAATCCGGGGAGATCGAATGGTGGGGATTGCAGGATTCCAAGGAAATGCCGGGTGTGCTCGCAAAGTCGCATATTGTGTGCCTGCCCTCGTACAGAGAAGGGATTCCTCGCATTTTGATCGAAGCGGCGGCGGCTGGACGGCCGATTGTAACGACCGACGCGCCAGGCTGCCGGGAACTCGTTCGGCCGGGCGTGAACGGCATCATCGTGCCCTCCCGGGATACTTCATCTTTGGCCAGTGCTTTGCGTTTTCTGATCGAGAATCCGGAAGCAAGAATCAGCATGGGCGCTAACAACCGGCAGATCGCAGTCCAGGAATTTTCGCAGGAATTGGTCATTTCCCAATTCATGGCCGTCTACCGCGATCTTTTGCGAGCCGTTTCTATTGGGCCTCGGGCTCCGAGTCAAGCGCCAACCAGGGCAAAGCAAAAGCTGCGCAGCGTTCCGGGCTCTGCATTCCCGGCTCAGCTGCGATCGCAGGGTAGATCCTGATCCCGAGGAACTAGATGGAATCTCAAGGAAACTGGATAAAGAGGAGCTTTGACGTGATGGTTGCGACGATTGCGCTTGTTATCGCCGCGCCACTATTGGCGCTGGCCGCCCTGATGGTCAAATTATCCTCACGCGGACCGGTGTTCTACCGGGGGACGCGAGTAGGTTTGAACGGAAAGCTTTTTCCCATGCTGAAATTCAGGACCATGGTAGTGGATGCCGAATCTCTAGGCGGTTCCGCGACTGCGGCCGACGATCCACGCATCACTCGCTTCGGCAAATTCCTCAGGCGATATAAGCTCGACGAGTTGCCACAGTTCTTTAACGTGCTGTTGGGCGATATGAGTCTGGTAGGTCCGCGGCCGGAAGTCCAAAAATATGTGGACCTCTATTCTCCTGAAGAAAAGGCCATTCTTACGGTTCGCCCCGGAATCACGGATTGGGCATCGATTTGGAACTCAAACGAAGCAGCTGTGCTCGAAGGAAGTCGCGACCCTGAGAGAACCTATGAGGAGCTGATCCGTCCGACGAAGCTCGCCCTGCAACTTCTCTACGTAAGGGACCATTCATTCTTTGTGGATTTAAAAATTCTCTTTCACACCGCGGTTAAGCTAATTGACGAGGACTGGGTCCCCAAAGAGCTCAAACCCTATGGAAGAGTAAAACGCTATCGAATGACTTCTCCAGCTTCGATTTAAAGTCTCGCTCGAAGGCATTTGTCTCCGTCATCTTCGATCAATCTGCACGTGACCACACGTTTTCCGGATAACGGAAGAAGAGGGTTATTTACGAATGCAAGCTGATTTCAAGCTCTCCCACATCGCTATGCGTGTGCTTTCAGACCTCACAAGAATTCATCTGTGCATGATTGCCGCTTTGGCCATCAGCGTTTTGCATCCTGGCCTGATCTCGACGCGAATGCAACTTCGTCCGGAGGATGCCGTTCACTATTACATTTCGGTGTTCCTCCTGCTCTCACTTCTGTTTCCTGCAATTTTTCTGCTCAGCGGACTGTATAGCAACTCGTCGACCGACGGACTTCCGAAAGGCACAACGCTCTTCCGCGGAATTGCAATTAGCCTCTTACTTTTCTCGATCGTTAGTTTTGCCCTGAACCGCCGGCAGCAAACGCCGCAGGGTTACATCCCACTGTTCTGCGGACTGGCGATTCTTTCGTTGTCGCTGCCCCGGATTGTCAAAGGCACATTGCAGCGCAAATCTGCAAGGAAAGCGAGCGATCTAGTGAGGCGTCCAAAACACGATGGAACTGTGTTGATTGTAGGCGGCGCGGGCTATATCGGCTCCTGCCTCGTCCGAAAGCTACTCGCAGAGGGCCGGAAAGTCCGCGTAATGGATAGCCTGATTTATGGCGATTATTCGCTGCATGACGTTATCGGGCACCCGAACCTCGAAGTGCGCGTGGGCGACTGCCGAAAACTGCAGGATTTGGTCGCTGCAGTCAAAGATACGGATTCCATTGTTCACCTGGCGGCAATTGTGGGTGATCCCGCCTGCGAGGTGGATCGTCAGACATCCCGCGAAATCAACTATGCTGCGACTCGAATGCTCATCGAGGTGGCCAAGGGGAACGGCAACTGCCGGCTTATTTTTTCCTCGAGCTGCAGCGTCTACGGCGCCACCGACTTGCTCATGGATGAATATTCGAATGTGTTACCGATCTCGCTCTATGCAGAGACGAAAGTGGATTCCGAAGAAGCACTCCTTGAAGCGCGGTCTCCGGATTTCCACCCCGTCATCCTGCGGCTGGCTACGGTTTTTGGTCTTTCTTACCGCACCAGATTTGATTTGATCGTGAACCTTCTCACGGCGAAAGCCCATGCGGAAGGCATGATCACCATTTTCAACGGGACGCAATGGCGCCCGTTCATTCACGTACAGGACGTGGCCAACGGTATTTGCCAGGCGCTATCGGCCCCAATCGATGTGGTCAGCGGCGAGACCTACAATCTCGGCGACTCACGTATGAATTTCACGCTGGGACAACTCGCTGAGAAGGTGTCGGCGGAGTTCCCTGCTACGCGTGTGGAGTACGTTGAAAATTCCGATCGCAGAAATTATCGGGTTTCTTTCGAAAAGATTCACAATCAAATCGGTTTCGAATGCCAATGGACTCTCGAGGACGGCATCCGCGAAATCAAGCGCGCCTTTGAAAGCAAATTCATCACCGATTACCGGGACGCTCGATATTCCAATCTGCAATTCCTGAAGCTCTGCGGCACACCGATGTGCAAAGACGAACTGGACAGGCACTTGATGGCAGCCCTGGCCAACATACCCGCTCCTGCACGGCAGGCGTCGACGATCTGGGCGCCCTCAACCGCGACCGTCCGGCGGTAGGAGTATGTGCGAGGCGAAGTTCCAGGATTCCTACGAATCGTCATCGTGCTCGAAACGATACGCAAGGTCGGCGTCGAGAAAACTCAGGGCAGAAAACTCATCTGCCGGCAATTCGGCGCACCGTCCTCGCATGGCGTAGAAAGGAAGATTGCCGTATCGAAGAAATCCCTGCCTTCGAAGCAACGTAACGGAATCGCTTTCTTTGTGCGAGGCGATTGCGAATAGCGCGACACATCCCTGGCTGTAAACGAATGAGACGATCGCGCCGATGAGCCTCTTCATCTTCTCCAAATCATGCGTCTCGCCGCAGATCACAAAGCGCCAGAATTTTGTCGAAGATTGCGATCTCCAAATTAGCGCTGCTGTTCGCAGCGGCGACTCCGATGATATCCAGCAACTCCAGCACGCGATGGCGGGACATTGACCAAACTGCCACTGAAGAAATTCGGAATCATATAAGGCGCGCCAATCCCCCTGACGAGCCGCGTCGACGAGCGAGCTCACGCGAGGTGAAAGCCCCGAATCGATCGTAGTTGCAGTTTTGTTCAGACCGCGAACCCAACGCAGCGGGATTTGCTGCAGAGTTTGCTGCTGGTTCAGCAGGTCTCGAAGCCTTCCCTTCGGTAAGCGCGCAAATATGCTGCCCAGCCGCAGCGGCAAGACGAAACTGACGCCCGCGTTTGGAACTGTGCGATCGGCCAGACGAGGAAAAAGACGCCGGGTATTCTCATTGCCGCCTAAGTTGAAGATGCCATCGTAGAGTTCGCGCGCTCGCTTCACCAGCATAAGTCCCATCCCGCCCTGCCCAGGGCCTACGGACCAGTCGCAAGACCAGGCGCAATCGGCGTGAACTTGGCCTTTCTCGAGACGAAACGGAATCAGGCCCAGAAAGCCCGCGACCTGATTTTCTCTCACCAACACCACGCCCCGTTCTTGGTGGCGATTGAAAGACGGATCGAAATATTTCCAATCGACGATCTCGGGCAGAATGTGGCGAGCGAGCAGGTATTTCTTAACTGCGGCGGGATCCGCCTCGCTCATGGCCATCAATCCCGAACGCATGTCAGCGGCACGGATCCAGATAAATGCTGAGCGGTTGAGGGCGCATGAACGCTAACGCCGCTTCTCTGAGGCGGCGCCGTTAGGAGCTTTTGAGCCTGAGGAGATCCGATCGATTTCCACTCCCAGCTGATGGCGAACTGATTCGAGAGCCTCGGGATCTTGCGACCAGTGAGCCCAGTCCCCGGCTACAGTTTTGACCAGAGCGAGCGCCCAATCGCCTCGATGAAGCTTTTTCAGGATTTCGACGTATTCAAAATCTTCCACGCTCTTACGAATCCATTTCAGCCTGATTGAAGGGACAAAGGCTTGGCTGCCCACTTCGTCACCAGGATAAACGAGCCAGCCTTCTCCCGGCGGTTCAGGCTTGCCGTTTTCGATATAAGTGATGTTGTTCCACGGATCCTTTGTGGGACCGACGGCCCACGAATTCACAGACCAGTAGAGCAATCCAGTCGCGCCAGCGCTCTGGTTCAGGAAGCCGTAAATGCGGTAATTGATCGGCCGAAAATCGATCTCCCATTTGGGCGAGAAATTATCCTGAACAATAGCCGTATAGGACCAAACGCGGTCGCCTTTTTTCAGGGCGGCGGCAACATCCGCGGCATTCGAAACGAACTGCCTTGGAAGCAGAACCCAAATATCCGCAACGGAATGGCCGGTACCTGAGCCATCGTCAAGAAGTTCGGGCAACGGGATCGCTGTCAAAAGGGTAGTCAAACCGGCCTGACGGGCGTTTCGCGCCCACTGCTTCAGGATCGGGAAGATATTCGGACAGTCGGAAACTTCGTCGCCAAGATGGAGGTAAAGAGCCAGGTCGGGCTGATGCTTGGCCTTGAGCGACAAAAGATCAGTTACCGAAGGCGGGGGCGGCTGTTTGCAATTGCCGTAAGTGGCGTGCTGAAAGTATTCGAGACGCGCAATCTTCAGACCATTTTGCTCCATAAACTGCGTCTCGTACCGCGGATCGACTGATACAGGCATGATTTTGTGCCGGAGCAGCAGTTCCTGATTCTGTTTCTCATCGCCGTAGAAAATACGCGGATTGCTATTCGTATCGTTGTAAATATTGAACGCGGACAGAAGCGATGGACTGCGGGGCAGCTCAAAGTTCCACACATTCAGAATGAGCGACACTGTGGCTTTGCCTTGATCCGAAGTGACCGTGACTGTCCCCCTGTACTTGCCCGGCCGTGTTTCCTGTTCGACAAAGACATCGATCCAGATCGGCTGATTACTGGATTGCGCCACATCAAACGGCGCTGCTCTTAGCATCCCGCCCTTTGCGGCGAATGGAATCAGCGCATCCGGATACCAACCGGGGCCGAGCGGCCGGTTCGTTCCGCCGCGATCGGGGCTGCCGTGCGTGATCTGCACATAATGCTCACGATAAAGGGCCAGACTGGCTTTAGTAATGCGGCCGCGTTCGCCCTCCAAATCGGAAATCGCAACGTTTACGTTCTTGAGCCCGCCCGCCGGAGCGTGCACAACCACCTGGAAAGATTCGAATTCGCCGCGGGCAGCCCAAAGCTCGATTTCTCGCCGATTCCCGGGGGCTTCATCGCGTGCGACGCGCGTGAGTGCCGGCACAACCCAAACGGTCGGACCGGACTGCGCATGCGAAACAGATGTCTGAAGACCCAGAACCGCGGACAATCCAGCGAAAACCAAAAAGCTTCGCAGCATAGATTTGTTCATGATTGGTTTGCCCCTTAGAGCGGGCCGCGAGTCTAACATAGCGAGATCACCTGAAAAGATCAGGGAGTTCCCGTACCTGCGATCTGGGTAGTTGTGAGGATTTGCCGAGTCCAACGATTGTTCAAGTACGTAAAGACAGAGGAGAAACGGAATGGCCGCGAGCGATGAGTTGCAAATCGAGATCTTCTCCACCACGCCGCAATCCAAGGATCGTCCGCGCGAAACGTATGTCCAGCAGATCATCGACGTAGCCCGGTGGAGCGAAGAAGCCGGGTGTACGGCGATTTTGGTCTACACGGATAACTCCCTGGTTGATGCCTGGCTCGTCTCCCAGATCATCATCCAGAACACCAAGAAACTCTGCCCTCTAGTCGCCGTGCAGCCCGTTTATATGCACCCCTACACGGTGGCAAAGATGGTCTCGACCTTCGGACATCTTTATCAGCGGCGCATTTACCTCAATCTTGTTGCCGGCGGGTTTAAAAACGACCTAACCGCCTTGAATGACACTACGCCGCACGACGAGCGCTACACCCGGTTGATCGAATACACCACGATTATCCGAATGCTTTTGTCGAGTCCCGATCCTGTCACGTTCACGGGCAAGTATTACAAGGTACAGGGGCTCCGCATGACGCCTCCGCTGGACCCGGAACTATTTCCCGGATTGCTGATCTCCGGCTCCTCGGAAGCCGGCCTTGCCGCGGCGAAGGCCATCGGCGCAACGCCCGTGCAATATCCGAAACCTGCCAAGGAGTATGAATCCGCGCCGCGGAATTCGGATAAGGCGGGAATTCGCGTGGGCATCATCGCAAGGCCGACCAGCGCGGAAGCCTGGAGCGTCGCCATCGAACGATTTCCCGGAGACCGCAAAGGGCAACTCGCTCACCAACTCGCGATGCGCCTATCCGATTCCGTTTGGCATAAGCAGCTGTCCGAAATGGCGCAGGCAAATGGCGACCTGCAGGGCGTCTACTGGATGTGGCCTTTCGAAAATTACCAGACGTTTTGCCCTTACCTCGTTGGCAACTATGAGGAAGTCGCCGACGAACTCTCTCGTTACATCCGCAGCGGCTATCACACTTTCATTTTGGACATTCCGCCGGCCCGCGAGGAACTGAACCACGTTCGTGCCGCCTTTGATCATGCCTCGCGCGCGGTAACTTTATGAAGCAACTGCTGCACAATTGGGTAACCCGACAGGCTGAATCTCGTCCTGACGCGCGCTGCATCGTCTTCGGGAACGAGAGTCTCACGTACGCGGAACTGGACCGGCAAGGCAATCAGCTCGCGCATCTGCTGCGTGAGGGAGGCTGCCAGAAGGGCGACCGGGTCTGCCTTTTGATGCCGAAATCTCCAGAAGCCATTCTGGGCATGATTGGAGCATTAAAGAGCGGTTGCATGCATGTCCCTATCGATTCGGCTAGTCCCGCGGCGCGCATCGCCCGCATCTTCGAATCCTGCGAACCTCGCTGGATATTAGCCGCCGGACCAGTGGTTCCCCTTCTTGACGAATTGCTGGCGGACGAAAGATTTCGTGGACGTATTTCCGTCGGGTGGCTGGATTCCGAAAAGCCGCAAGCGAGCAGTTTCCAACCGGCGTTCTATCGCGCCGATTTGCAACATGCGCATGCCAGTGCGCTTCCTCAGGAATGCGACTCCAGCGATCCCGCGCACATTCTTTTTACATCCGGCTCGACTGGGGCCCCCAAAGGCGTCGTAATCGCACATTCCAATGTGATTGCGTTTGTTACCTGGGCGCTGGAACACTTTGGCATCGACCATACCGATCGCTTTTCCGGGCACACGCCTTTTCATTTCGATCTTTCCACGTTCGATATCTTCGGGACGTTTGCGGCCGGCGCCGAGCTCCACCTGGTGCCGCCAAGCGTAGCCTTGCTGCCGCCAAAGCTGGTGGAATTCATCCGCAATTCGCAGCTCACGCAGTGGTTCTCCGTGCCCTCGGTGCTCAACTACGTTGCGAAATTCAACGCCCTGCGTCAGGGTGATTTTCCATCGCTGCGGCGTGTTTTGTGGTGTGGAGAAGTTTTGCCCACACCCGCGCTGGTCTACTGGATGAAGCATCTTCCCCATGTGCGGTTTACAAATCTTTACGGCCCCACGGAAGCGACCATCGCGAGTAGCTATTACGACGTCCAGGCGTGCCCGCAAAATCCGCAGGACCAGATTCCCATCGGCCGCGCCTGCGAGGGCGAAGAGCTGCTTGTTTTGAACGACGATTTGGAACCGGTGCCGCCGGGCGAGACCGGAAACCTGTTCATCGCAGGCGCAGGCTTGAGCCCCGGTTATTGGCGCGACCCGGACAAAACAGCCGCCGCTTTCCTGGAGGATCCGCGCAGTTCAGGCGCGCCGGCGGGCTCGGGAGCGCCGGACAGAAACAAGCGGCTCTATCGCACGGGCGATTTGGCCTGGCAGGACGAATCCGGCTGCGCTTATTTCGTCGGGCGCGCCGATACTCAAATCAAATCTCGCGGTTATCGCATCGAGCTGGGTGAAATAGAGACAGCGCTGAATTCCTGCGAGGCACTGCAAGAGTGCGCAATCGTAGCCATCCAGGCCGAAAACTTCGGCGGATGGATGATTTGCTGCGCTTACGTGCCGCGCAACGGGGCGGACGTCACACAAGCTTTACTGCGCAGACATCTGGAGAAACTCGTTCCTGGCTATATGTTGCCGGTCCGCTGGATGCAATATCCAACACTTCCTAAGAACGCCAATGGAAAAATCGACCGGCCGAGACTCAAGGATTGTTTCTTTGCTGCTGAGCGACCGCCCACGACATTTGAATCGGATTCCTCAACCCCCAGTCCATCTCCCAGCTCGAGTGAGCAATCGCCGCGGAACGGCGTGTGATTAGCCTAGCAGTCTGATTTAAATGTGAAATGACACTCAGTTTTCCGGCGAAAGATCCGGAAGACAGGGAGAAGGCCTAGCTGTGATTCTCTTCGTATGGAGCTTTATTGTTTCGTTGGCCATGTCCATGGTCATGACGTTCTGGGTACACAAAGCAGCGGTCGCCCGCGGCTTGCTCGTTCCCCCAGCTTCTGACCGGCACTTACATACCAAACCATTGCCCCGAATTGGCGGCGTCGGCATCTACGCATCTTTCTTGATAACCGTCATCGCTTTCGGTGCCATACCGAAATGGGGAGACGACATTTTCGCTCCTCGTACGATGATCGGATTCCTGATCGCCACCAGCGCCATTTTCACTATGGGCGTGTGCGACGATTTGAAATCCTTATCGCCGAAATCGAAACTAATCTTCGAAATACTCGCCTCCGCGTTCCTCTATTTCGTTGGCTTCGGACTTCATGATGTGAATCTTTCGATCGCTGGCGTTCCGATCGGACAACCCGTGGGATTTGGGATCACGGTCGGATGGATTCTGCTGATCACGAACGCCTTTAACCTCATCGACGGCCTCGATGGGCTCGCCGTAGGTACTGCCCTGCTTTCGTCCATTGTTGTGATCGCCACCTCATTGGTGCGGCACAACGATCTGGCGACCATGCTCTCCTGCGCGCTTTTTGGAACGCTCCTCGGATTCGTGCCCTTCAACTTCCATCCCGCAAGCATCTTCATGGGCGATTCCGGCAGCCTGTTTATCGGTTTTGCTCTGGGAGCGCTTTCGCTAAACGGCTGGACCGGACGACCGTCCGTCCTGGGCGTGGCAGTCCCGATTCTTTGTTTCGGCTTGCCGATCGTCGACGTCACGCTGGCGATCGCCCGCCGCTTTCTCAGGCATCAGCCTCTCTTCCGGCCTGACGCGGATCACGTGCACCACAAGCTCCTCAAACGGGGTCTGACGCAGCAGCATGCAGTGCTTATTCTGTATGGCGCTACGGCAGCTTTCGTCGTAGCCAGCATCCTCTTGATCCGCGAGGAGAAAATGCTCGTTCCTGTGCTGATGGCAACCGCCCTCGGCGTTGGTCTAGGCGTACAACAGTTGCGCTATGCGGAATTCTCCGGAGGCTGGCTGGGCCTGCGTCCGTATCTGCGGCGCCGTCAAATTGCCCGTGCGCAAGAATGCATCCGCCAGGCGTCAGTTTCGCTCGAACGATGCGCTGATTTCAGATCCATCTGCCAGGTATTGAAAGAGAATCTGCAACCTATCGGGATTGACGGCATTCGCCTGAAGGTACCTGCCTCTGGAATGGTGCCCTCGAGATGGATGCGACCGCTGCGCCCTGATTCCAATGGCCATTTGCTCTTTTGCTGGTCCCGCCATCGCGGGAATAGCCGTATTGTTTGGCAACACTCTCTGCAAATCACACCCCCCCATGAAAACGGCGCGGCCCTTTCCGTTTTTAGAGTAGGACCCTGCAAGCATTCCTTTCTGGATACGACGGTTTTCTCCGATGATTTCAAAATGACTCTTTCGACTGCCATTGAACGCGCCACGAAGCGCATAGAAATTGTGCTTCCGGCTGAGGCCGACACGGCACGCCGGTTCCAGACAAACTCGCTGCCAAATTCGGCTTAGCTATCGCGATTGAATTCACTGCTTGTGGTCACGGCGGTTTACCGAACCACGTAAAACGCTGGGATCAACTGATCGCACGATCCCAGCTCATTCCCTCAGCTAACCCCGCCAAATAAACCACTCTGCTCTGCTCCAGCTTGCCGGCGCCTTTCAACCACGCGCCGGCAGGCTGAGCGCCTACCCGGTTCTCCTGCTGGTCTTTAGCGCCTCCCACCGCTCCGATTACGGACTGCCTCGGCCGGAGCCATTACCAGTACATTCACAACTTCGCGGCAGATTCAATTCGGGCTGAAGCTGCTCTGGTAAAGCATGCTTCGCGGCCTCGCAAGAGTCGCAGCTGGATTCTCGCGCGAAAACGGATGGCCCTCGGTGCCAGGTTTGACCTGAAAGCGATACGCGGATAGCATTTGCCCGGGGAAAGCCTCCACTCCTGGCCGAATGCCTACCCACCCTGATCCAGCGCAAATGCGGTCTGCCAAGCCGCAGCGATCCATTACGCCACTGCTTCGCGATGCCGCTCCGCTCCTCATGCTCGCCTCTGCGCTGGCCTACACGAACCGCTGGCTCACGCTGACAAACGACGAAGCGTCTGCTCTAAGCGCAGCGGCTCAGAACGTCACAACCATCCTCTCCGCCGCGCGGTCCTCCGTCGGGAACGCGCATCCCTCGCTATACGAACTCCTTCTGCATGTATGGCTATGGATCAGCCGCGGTGCTTTCGACTGGTTGCGCGCTCCCGCCATTGTTTGTTTTGTGCTTGGGTTATGGTTCCTCTCCCGCGTGGCGCGCCAATTAGGTGGCGAAGAGAGTGGGAACGCGGTGGTGTGGTTAGGCGCGCTGTGGCCGTTTGGATTTCACGCCGGACGCCTTGCCGGACCCTATTCGTTCGGATTTCTGCTGATCGCAGCGGTCACCTGGCAATACTTTCGCTGTATTCGTTGTGGACGCAGATCCGATTGGGTCACCTTGTGCGTTTTGTCTTTGATGTTGCTCTATACCAATGACTTCGCTTGGGCGTTAATCATCCTGCTCGGGATCGATTATTGGCGGCGAAGTTCAGAAAGCGATGCTCAGGAAAGAGAACGGCTGACCACCGAGGGAAAGATCAAGGCGATCCTGGTGACCGCTGCTGTGTTAGTTTTAGGCTTCGCGCCACGCTGGCCGGTGCTCTTGCGCGAAATACCTTCGCACCTCGTTCTGCCTGCTTCCGCTCGGTTTCTCTTTCTGAACGCAGCTTACAATTTCTATGTTTTGTTCGTGAGCCAGTCAGTTGCGCCATGGTTCTGGAGGCTTAGCATTCCCGCGACTCTCGGCATTGTCGCCCTGTTGGTCTTTGTATTCGCCGGTATCCGCGGCCTGGCCCGGCGGTTTCTGATCTTTTCCCTCTTGCTGTTTGTCCTTATGGCGTTCACCGGAATCCTGCAAACCGAGCAGCTACTTCTCTTGGGCCCATGGTTTTTGTTGCCGATGGCAATTGCGCTGGGGACCATAGAGAAATGGCAATGGCGCATTCCCATGGCCATTGCACTCGCCGCGGTCGCCGCGATTGGCTGGTTCGGAGTCCTGAATCGGCGATATTACGCCGACTCCCGATTCTTCGAGCCATGGAACACTGTTGCCCAGGATGCCTCGGATGCCCTTCGTAACGGCTCCGGAGTGATCGGCAATGACAGCTCCTTCTTTTTTTATCTCACTTACGCGCCCAAGGCGCCGCAATCCAATTCGTCCTGGCGCTTCAGGGGTTCATTGCCTCGGCAAGTCCAGTATCCTTCGGTGTGGGATCCGCAGCAGTGGGAAGAAGCGGGAAACCCGAAGCCGGCCACCGTGCTTTGGATTCGCGGTTCTTCGCGGCCCGAGGAATTAGCTGCGATGAATCGTGTGGGTGAAAAACTTAGCGAGGCATGTGGCGACCGGATCACCCGTTATTTGACGCGCGATCCTGCTTATATGTGGAAACAGCGTTTCGTCCCCAATTTTTCAGGGACGGCATGGCGCATCGAGATTCGACAATACTTCTGCGGCCAAAATACCACTCCGCCATCCAGCAATGGCGCCGCGCCTGGCAGCTCCAAGTAGTAGATAACTCGTGCTCGGCATCGGGAGATTTGGAATCGTGAATTGCCGAACCAGTGGAATATGGCGAAAATCGCCGCTCAGCCCGCTAATAAGCCCATCGGATCAAAACGCCGCCGGTCGTGTAGCCAGCACCGACTGCCACCAGCAATACCAGGTCGCCTTTTTTCAACCGGCCTTGCCCCACGGCATCGCAAAGGCCCAAAGGAATCGTGCCTCCCGTGGTGTTCGCAAATCGATCGATATTTATCATTACTTTGGAATCGTCCAGACCAAGCCGCTCCTGCATGGCGCGAATGATGCGTAGATTTGCCTGATGGGGGACAACCAGCGCCAAATCTTTATGGGAGTATCCATTCCTCTGCAGAAGCTCACACGCGATTTCGGACATTCGCCGGACAGCGTATTTGAAAACCTGCTTCCCGTCCTGATGCACGTAATGCATCTTTTGATCGACTGTCTCGTGTGATGCCGGGTGCCTTGAACCGCCAGCGGGCATATAGAGGTATTCACCGCCAGAGCCATCAATCTCGTTATCAAAATCGAGAATGCCCTCACCCTCCGAGGCTGAAGGTTCCAGGAGCACCGCGCCGGCGCCATCGCCGAAAAGCACGCAGGTATTGCGGTCCTTGTAATCAATGATGGAGCTCATTACGTCGCTGCCGATGACCAGCGCCTTCTTGTGAGTGCCGGCCCCCACGAATTGGGCGCCGATGGTCAACGCATAGACAAATCCCGAACATGCACCGGAAAGGTCGAAACCCCACGCATGCGTAGCTCCGATGCGGGTCTGGACCAGGCACGCCGTGGCCGGGAAGAACATGTCCGGCGTAACCGTAGCGACGATAATTAGATCAATTTCTTCGGGCTTGGTTTGGGTCTTTTCCAGAACTTGTTGAGCCGCGGCCGTGGCGAGGTGCGACGTGGCCATACCATCGTTCACGATGTGCCGCTCGCGTATGCCCACGCGCTGCTGAATCCATTCGTCGGTCGTGTCCACCATACGTCCCAGGTCCGCATTCGTGAGCACTTTCGGCGGCACATACCCCGCTACCCCTGTGATTTTCGCAGCAAGGCGTTTGCCCATCAGCCATCCCTCTGAGATTTAGACCTAAACTGTTTCGCGACGTACAAAGAGCGCGATTCTACGCAATCGTCAACTCGGTGACAAGCAAACCTGTACACACTCGGCGGAATTTCGGATTAACGAGCGCTTCGCTCGGCGGGAATGTCGCTATGTTCCGGAGTCCGTTGCGGCAGCTGCTGAACAGCCTGAATGAAGACACGGACCAGTTCAGGATCAAATTGCGAACCGGCACAACGTTCTAACTCCTGAAACGCCGCGGCTGGAGTCCGCGCCTTCTTATAGATTCGGTCCGAGGTAATGGTGTCGTAGGCGTCGGCAATAGCGATAATGCGTGAGCCTATCGGTATCTGGTCCGCCACCAGGCCGCTAGGATAGCCCGAGCCGTCGAACATCTCGTGGTGATGGCAAACCATCTCTCGAATGTGGGAGATTGTTCGCAGCGGTTCAAGCATTCGATCGCCGAAAAGTACGTGCTCCTTCATCTTCTCCCACTCATCCGGATTCAAAGGACCGCGCTTCCCGAGAATTTGTTCAGGAATGCCGACTTTTCCTATATCGTGAAGCAGCGCTCCCAGGCGAATTTCACCGATCTCCTCTTCCTTAAGCCCCAATGCCTCAGCGATGAGCGCGGCATACGCCGCCACCTTTTGCGAATGCCCTTGCGTGTAGTGATCTTTGGAGTCGATGGCCAGCGCCAGCGAAGTCACCGTGTCGATCAATGCCGGCGGCAGATTGCCAAACAGCCCCGCCGAGCCGGGATAGCCATCCCCACTCTGGGGCTCCAGTTCTGATGGGCTAAGCGACGCGGCAAATTGGTGCAGACGCTCGCGAATCTCGGTGAATGCCTCAGGACCCGTGGAGAAAAGCCGCTTCAAGGTAACCCCAAGATAAGCTTCTAGGACTTCGCGCTTCCATTTTTTGTTTTCAGTCGCGTCACAATGGTCCGCTGTCGACACGGTATTACCGCCATCATGCTTTGAGATATACATGGACGCGTCGGCCACCTGGATCAGCTCCTGCGGCGTCGAACCGTGCAGCGGGAAACTGGCGATTCCAAAGCTCGCGGTGATGGTTTTTTCGCGGAGTAATGGATCCTCACTGATTGCGGGCCGCAGCTTCTCGGCAATCTGGACTGCCTGCGCAGCGTCGGTCTCGGGCATGAGAATAACAAATTCGTCGCCGCCGTAACGGGCGACCACGTCGGAGCGCCGGCAGTTCTGTTCCAAGACCTGGCCTACGCGGTGCAACACTAAATCGCCCTCGAGATGGCCATAGAAGTCGTTAACGAATTTGAAACGGTCCAAGTCAATAAGAACAACGGAAAAGTGGCGGCTCGTCCGCGTGGCGCGTTTCCATTCGGCCGAAAGCGCTTCCATCAAAAAGCGGTGAGTTTTAACTCCCGTAAGACCATCGGTGATGGCCTGCTCCTGCGCCTTCTGCAGAGTCAGGGCGTTGTGCAGCGCCACCGAAATCAAATCGGCGAGTGTATGCAGCAGCCGTACATCTTCTTCGGAAAAGTCTGTTGGCTCGGCAGTTTCCACGTAAAGAACACCATGAAGCTGATCCGCATAAAACACGGGCAGGGCGATCACCGAAGTGGATCCTTGCAGAACCGTGCCGGACATTTCCGCGCCAACGAGATCGCGTTCCACACAAATTTGTCCGCTTCGAGCTACTTTGCCGACAATGCTTTCTCCCAACGGCAAGCGCCGCCCCAGAGCGCCGCGGCGGCGGCCAGCCTCCGCTTGGATGACAACTTCCTTACTCGCATAATCGAGCAAGCCAATGCCAACGTGGTCAAAAGAAAGGCCGCGTTCCAGCTGCTCGGCCACTCTCGCTAACATTTCCTCCGGATTGAGCGTAGTGATGGCATTCCGTGAAATGTTATTCAGCAGCGCCAGATGACGTGATTTTGTTTGCTCTTCCCTGAACAAGCGCGCGTTTTCGATAGCGATGCTGGCTTCGCTGGCCAATACACGCATCATCTCGAGGTGGCCTTCGTCGTACAGGTTCTCTTGAAGCGCCCTCAGCGCCATCACTCCAATGGCTTTATCGTAGGCGATCAGAGGAACCCCGCAGAATGAACCTGTCTCCTGAATCGGCCGCAAGCCCAGCTTGGTAGCCTCTTGCATCAGGTTCTTGCTGATCAACAAAGGCTGCCGAGTACGGATGATATATTCGGTCAGATGATCGCCAAAAGGCCTGCTGCGCTTGGGCAAGCGAATCCCTTCGGCAATTTCCAATTCGAAACGGATCTGGTTCTCCCCAGCGTCGTACATTGCAATGTAAAAGTTGCTGACGTCAAACATCCGTTTCAGAGCCGCAAAAATCTTATTGAAGAGCTCATCCACGTCCAGCGTAGAACTCAGCGCGCGCCCGATCTCGTTCAGCAGGTGCAACTCCTCCGAGCGCCGGGTCGTCTGCTGAATCAAATAGCTGTTCTCCACGGCCATGCCGATCTGGTGCCCGAGCGTCAGCAGCAGGCGTAGCTCTGCCTGCGTGAAGTGGCGATTTTCTGTGCTGCTCAGCAGTAGCAGCCCGAAAGGCTCCTCTTTGGCTTGGAGGCTAATGGCGATCACGGTTTGCATGCCGTGAGTTGTCGCCAAATGTCGAAAACGCAGAAATACCGGCTCATGCTCCAGCGCGCGCCAGGAAGCATCGTGCTCAAGCTCGCGGAAGACAACCATCCCTCCCAGCCGGGAAACCAATTGCAAAAACTCTGTGTCCAGGCGGTCTTCCCCAATTGCACGGCAAAACGCCGTATCAATGCCGACTGAGGCAGTGACGCTCGGTTCCTGTGTTTCATGCCGATGCAAACTCAGAAGTCCGCAAGGCAGGCCCACGACGCTCAGGACCCGTTCGAGTGCCTCCACCAATGACTTCTGTATTTCACCGCTCATGAAGCTCGACGTGGTGAGGTTCAAACTGGAGAGCGCGAGAATATTGAGTTGCACCCGCCGCTTTTGGTCCTCGTATAGGACCATCACCATCACAACGCCAGCCAACAGGGAAGGGAAACTGGCAATCACCAGGAAATCTGTATCGGAGGGCCTGTTCAGCGGCCCGAAAGCGAGTCTTAAGACCGGTAGCAAAGCCCAGCCTGCAAACGCCGCTGCCAAAGCCCAATCGCCGTGACTTTCTTGGCGGCGCGCCGCTTGCCAGAAAACATAGGCGACCGCGAGGTACACGGCGATCGTACCGATCTGCGGACCCATCCGCAGGAGTTCGTAGTGCAAAGAAAGCACTGACAGTCCGATCCACGCGCCCATTAGAAACGCGGCTGGCGTCCAAGGTCGGCGATTGATATAGAGCCGGGCCGCGCAGAAGAATGCGACTCCGCTCGCCGCGATGAAAGACCTGTCGAATAACAGCAACCAATTGGACGGTCCTCGGCCCGATATTCCCAGCCAGTAACTAGGTCCAAGCGTCAGATCATGAAGTACGAGCAGGTACCAACCAATCGTCCAAACCTGAAGGTATGGTTGCGGTTTGATCCTCTGAAGGTAGGTGAAGAAGCCCGCGGCAAGCGCGTGGACCGCCAGAATACTGAAGGTGAGGACGCCAATATGGATGAGAGTGCCTTCTGTCACCGGGCGGTTTCCTCACACTTTTTCGAAACGCAGATTTTTGAAGGGTTATCCAAAGGCGTCGCAGCCAGCGGGTTCCTTTTCCCACGCGGCTCGAGTCGTTGAAAAATCGGCAATCGTTCCCACCCGAGTCTGAGTTTGAATATAGACTACGCTCCACGAGCGAGCAACGGTACGGGGGTACTAAATAAGGAACATTGTCTATACTCCATTGGACACCGTTTTCGTGGACTTTTCAGCCTCTTGCCTTGTGTCTTCAAGGCGGCTATTCGCAGCGGCTAGCCGATTCCCGTAGTGGGTCAGTTTCCGGAGTTACATCATCATAGGGTGATTTGCGAGGAGCTATGGCGGACAAGGTCGACAGAACATCACCAACGACAATCCTAAGTTAAAGCAGTTCTTCTCTCATACCGGGCAGCTGATGTACCACGGCAGAGCCTTTGACGATGACGCAAAGCCTAAAGTCCAGAGGGCACAGCCTCTTCCGGACCGCTTTGAAGCCTTGATTGCAGCGTCGGCAAATCGACGGCGCGCTCCATGCGAGCCATCACGATGGTCGCGAGCGAGTTGCCCAGTACGTTCACCGGCACGAATGCCGACGATAAGAGACTATGAACGCCGAGAATGAGCCCAACACTGGCGACGGGAATCACGCCCGTCGCCGAAAGCGTCGTCGCGAGAACGACGATCGCCGAACCGGCGACGCCAGCACCGCCTTTTGACGTAAACAACATAGTCGCGAGGAGCCCCAACTGCTGGCCGATCGACAAATGAATGCCGACAGCCTGCGCGAGAAACACGGAGACGGTAGCCCAGTAGAGGCATGTCCCGTCGTGATTGAATGAGTAACCGGCAGGCAGCACCAGAGCGACGATGGATTCTTCCACGCCGAGCCGCCGCAGTTTGGCGATTGATGCTCGGAAACACGGATTCACCGGAACTGGTGCCGACGACGATCATCAGTTCGGCCGCGAAATAGCGAATCAATTGCAGGATGTTTACGCCGACGGACCATGCGATCGGCGTCAGCACGATTGCGACAAAAAGCAAGCAGCAAACATAGAACTCCGAGACCAGTTTTCCCAGGGCGACCAGCGAGGACGGCCCGAATTTGCCGACGGTGAATGCGATCGGCTCCGAACGCGCCGATCGGGGCAACCCACATCACGAAGCCGATCATCTTGAACAACACCTGCGCGATCGAGTGGATGCTGTCGACGAGAGGCTTGCCCTTCGGGCCCAAGGCGAGCAATCCGAAGGCAAACATCAGAGAGAAAAACAACACCGGAATGACTTCACCGTCGGCGAAAGCTCCTACGGCGCTTGCGGGCACCAGGTTCAGCATGAACTGACCGAAGGTGAGTGGCTTTGCAGGCGCCTTCACGCCGCTATCGGCCAGCGTCTTCAAATCCACGTGCATGCCCGCGCCGGGCGCCCAGAGATTGACCAGAAGCAAGGCAAGGATCAGAGCGATGGTCGTCACCACTTCGAAATAAATCGAGCGATTTAATCGCAACGCGGCCGACCTTCTTCGCTTCGCCAACGCTCGCGATCCCGTGCACGACCGTGCAGAAAATGATCGGCGCTACGAGCATTCGCACGAGTCTAATAAACAGGTCGCCAAGAGGCTTCAAGGCATCGGCGCTCTGGGGCCACACGTAGCCGACGATTCCGCCCAACACCATCGCAAGCAAGATCTGGACGGAGAGATGTTTGTACCAGGCACGCGCGCGCGGAGTCGGCGGAGACTTGGCTGACCTCGGTAACGTCTAGCTTTGCGGCTGGCGTTTGCATGGTGGGCATCTAGTCGAGCGAGCGCGTGACGTCGTTAAATAATTCGTCAACCGAGAAGCGGCGCGGGATCAAACCCTGGCATTCGGAATATTGAATGATCGTTTCGAGCGACTTGCGTACCGCCTCGACGCCGAATCGCAGCGCGCCCGGACTTTTCGAGGGACCGGCAGCCGCGCTCTCCTTGAGCATACGGTAAACCTCGCGGACAACGTCCGGGCGGGCTTCGCGTGATCGATTCTTTGATCACCATCATGTGATTAATCGGAACGCCGCCGTGCTTCTCGGCCCAACGCGCCGCAACCTCTGCCGCATCCGGAATCAGCGGCTTAAGCGGCGTGCCCTCGGGATTTTCGCTTCCGAAAATGGCCGCGTCGATTTCGCCATCGAGCAGCATTTGCAACAACTGCTTGCCTTCCGGCGCGCGCTGCACCCAGGGCGGATCGGTATACTCGGCGACGTGCGGATCTTCGAAGGTGATCCACTGAACGCGCCGGAAGTCGACGCCGTAGTCTTCCTGCAGGAAACCTCGAACCCACGCGCCAGTCGTTTGCGTGTATGCGCGGACGCCCACCTTGCGGCCGTTCAGATCGCCGGGATTCAGATGACCGCGTTCCGGGTTGTAAAAGATCGTGTGATGCTGGCCGCGCGCCACGACTACAGCAGGCATCAGAACATACGGCTTGCCGTACGCCTTCGCCTGCAAAAACGTGACGATGGCAAGCTCGCCCAAATCGAATTTCTGCTCCCGCACCAGGGCTTTGAACGCCTTGTTGGCGATCTTGACGTCCGCAAAAGCAAAGTTTACGAGCGGCGATCGCAGTTCTCCCTGCTTCTCAGGGCGCCGGTGTTCGGGTACGCAGCCAACAAAGTCTGGAGAGTCGCCGTGGTGGCCGTGTTTCGGGCATCGATTTCCTTCTACTTCCCGGCCAGCACGGGATAAAGAGCCAGCGCCGTCCTGGCGAAGATCCAATCGCGATCCTCGGCGGACAGCACGGACAAAGCCGCCTGGGAAACCTTCAGCAGTTCCGGGAGCGTTCCTTCCGATGCCGGATAGTTCGATCCCCAGGCGATCCGCGAAGCTCCGAATTTCGACACGAGCAGCGGGAAGAAGGTCGCGTGAGTGGCCTTCCCGTTTCTGGGCTTCCGCGACGGTGCGCGGGGTCAATTTCAAGTACAGGTTCTTGTAATCCGCCAATCGAAAGACATCGGTCGCGCCGGTGTAAGGAGGTCCGTCCGATAGGGTTGGCTTTGCCAAATGATCCAAAATGACGGGGACTTTCGGAAAGCGCTCCAGCATGCGGATGAGCTGCGGAATCGCCTTCACTGTCATTTGCATGCACACGGGGATTCCGAGTTCGCCCGCGCACTCCCAGGCCGGGAAGGATCGCGGATCGTCGACCCAGTCCGCCTGATTCGGCATCGTGCTGCCTGCGGTGAATAAACGCATTCCGGTTAGCTTCCGACCTACCCAATATCGGATCTTCTCCGGAGCGTCGGGTGCGAGAACATCCACGGAAAAAACGCCCGTGAAACGGTTTGGGTGGGCGGCTACGGCATCGGCAATATAAGAATTATCGTGACCGTAACAAGTGGAAGCCTGCACCAGAGCCGATTTCGCAATGCCCGCCTGATCCATCGCGGCAATCATCTGCTCCACGCTTACGGGTCTTTCCTCGCGACCAGTCGGATTTATGACCGCCGAGCGGAGCATTCGGATAGCGCTGCGTATCGGTGCTGATCACGTGGGGGTGGATGTCGATCGTCATACCGCGATTAGGCTATCATCTCCTCCAAATCTCGGGCGGCACACCTATCTTTCGCGATGCCGCCGCGATGCCGGCCGGGGGTGCCAGAGTCTAGCAGATTGGAGCAATCAAGGACCTTTCTCGCCGTGAAGTCCCAGTGCCCGACAAACGGTGCGAGTTTAATCGGTCAGCGGAGCGGCTGCGGAGCGATGCATTGATCGGAACTGTATATCCGTGCCTTCCTGCCGTTTGCCGCCCACCAGTTCGACCATTGGCCGTAGGATTTCCTGGCGGAGTCCTCATCCGCCGTTCCGTACTTCGCTGTCCGGTGGGTCAGCGTGGCCAACGCTTCGTGCGCATCGCGACGTATATTCCGATCAGGATTCTGCAATAAACCGATCAACGCTGGGACTGCTCTGCGCGAGGAAGTGTTTTCAAGACCTCCCACAATCCCCATAAGGAGCTGCGAACCGGCGGCCGGAATGAGGCTGTACAAGACCGGGATTGCTCTCTCCTTACAAATGTGGCCAGCTATGATGTATGCCTCCGCTTGGGTGTAGTTGCTGTTCTGCCCCGCGATCTCCAGCATAGCCTCGCAGTCTTCGAAATTTCCGATCTCACCGAGCGCCCGGATTGCTGGCTGACGAGTAGATTCAGGAGAGCTCAGCGATCCCATCTGCAGCAGCTTCGCTCGGGCCGCCGGAGTCGCCAGTCGTTTAAGGCCATCAATGCTCAGATCTGCGAGCGGTCTGTCGTCCGCCAGCACCAGAATCGCTGCCTCTGCAAACCGAGGGGGATTTTGAGTTATGGCGGAGGCTGCGAATTGTCGTACCATCAAATCCCGACTCATTAGGTCATTCAGTAAAGGTTGGTAAGCCGCTTCGAGCTCACCTTCCTCGGGCACACGAAGCCTTATATCAAACTCTGACTGGACGTCGACGTAAACGGGTAGCGCATTTGTCTCTACACTTCTAACAGCCTGCTTACGCGTTGCTCGCACATGGTAGGTCCCAGCCGAAGCGAGGCTCGAACGGACCCTCAAGCAGGAAGCGCTTTTGATATGTCTGGCCTGCAGGAATCTGACGGGTAACTATCAGGCAGTCGACGACCATGCCGGGCTTTGGACAACCAAAAAGACGTACTCGCTTTTCAGGGGCCGCATTGTCAACTTCGAAATAACCGTGAAAACAATTGTCCTCGCTGGTTTCGATTACTGTGGAACTGCCGTTGACCACTTCAAAATCGACAATAACTGGCTCACCGACCAAGTACTGCTGCTTTTCTGGATAGAAGCGGCCGGTGACTTGCTGCGCTGAGGCGTAAGGGACGTACGCCAACAAAAAGGCAAAGGCAAGTCTCGCGAGGAACTTCAGTGGCAACGGTCTTTGCAGTTCGCTCACATATAGGTCCACACTTCCTTAGACACCGGCAAATCTCTTGAGGTTCCGTCCAAGGTGCTTTCCCAAGTTGCGAGAGGTCGCATTATCGGAACCCGACCCACTACCCGATTCCCGTCGGCTCGCCTTTCGCTCACTCATCGGCTATCATCAAATTTTTGTTGCGATTGAAACGACTCGATGACCGTGAAAGATTCAGAAAACCCTGAAAGCGGCGGAGATTTGGGTGGAGAAGCCGTCCGCGTGCGGTTTGCCCCTTCGCCAACCGGCTATCTTCACGTTGGCGGCGCTCGAACTGCGCTTTTCAACTGGCTTTTCGCACGAAATCAGCGCGGCACCTTGATCCTCCGCATCGAAGACACGGACGTCGAGCGCAATCGCCCTGAACTAGTGGAGGGTATTCTTGACGGCCTGCGCTGGCTGGGCCTCGATTGGGACGAGGGCCCCTTCTATCAATCGCAGCGCCTCCCGGGCTATGCGGCCGCGGCAGAGAAACTGCTTTCGACCGGCGCGGCTTATCTCTGTTACTGCCCCCCTGAAAGATACAGCCGGCGGCGATTCAGCGGATGACGGCGCCGCTGGCAAAAGTGAGATACGGCGAATCGTTCGCTGCTCCTGCCGTGACGGGAAGCCTGCGAGCGGCGATCAGAATCCGGCCGTGCGCTTCCGTGTGCCTCTCGGTGTAACGACCCGTTTCGAAGACGCCGTCTTCGGCCCGCGCGAAATCCAGAATGACGAGATCGAAGATTTCGTCCTTCTCCGTTCTGCCCGAACCGCTGGCGGAACTCCCATACCCACGTACCAACTCGGCGCCGTAGTCGACGACATTGATATGCGTATAACGCACGTAATTCGCGGCGCCGATCACATTTCCAATACGCCCAAGCAGATTTTGCTTTACCGGGCCCTCGGCGCCACGCCGCCGATTTTCGCGCACGTCCCGCTTATTCTGGGTCCTGACCGCACTCGCCTCTCCAAGCGTCACGGCGCGACAAGCGTAAGCTCGTATCGCGACGAAGGTTTTCTGCCTGAAGCTTTCCGCAACTTCCTCGCGCTGCTGGGCTGGTCCAGCGGTGACGATACCGAAATGTTTCGGACTGCCGAACTAATCGAGCGCTTTTCCCTCAGTGGTGTCAGCCGTACCAATGCCGTCTTCGACCGCGCCAAGCTCGAATGGTTCAATCAGCAGTATCTGCAGAAGCTGTCGATCGACGAACTGCTTCCTGCCGTCCAGGCCGAACTGGAAAAAGCCGGTCTTTGGCGCCCCGAGTGGGCCTCATCTCAAAAGGAATGGTTTGCACATACCGTGGATTTGCTGCGGCCTCGGACCCGCCTTCTCCCGGATTTCTCGCATTGGGCCCGCGCATTTTTCACGGACGACTTCGATTACGACCTCGCTGCGCGCGAAAAATTCTGGAAAGATGAGCGCCTGCCGGATTTACTTGCGCGGCTGACCGATGAGCTGGCGGCGTTGCCGGATTGGAACCACGATGCGTGCGATCACGCCTTGCGCCAAGTGGCCGAAAAAGCGGGCGTGAAAGCCGGGCTCCTGATCAACGCAACTCGCGTCGCGCTAGTGGGACAGCCTGTAGCTCCGCCGCTGTTTGACACGATGGTCGTCCTGAGGAAAGAACGCGTCGTGTCGCGACTCCGCCGCGCCCTACCGGTCATCTCTGCACGTTCCGTAGCGAGTTAGTCCGAGAGGCAACTAATTCCTTCGATCAACCGGCGGATGCCTGGGCTTCCAGTCGCGTTGGTTTTCGGCAAAACGTTGCGCCATGGCGATCAGCTGCGCGTCCTCAAAACGTCTCCCTATGAATTGCAAGGCAACAGGCAAGCCATCTCGCGTAATTCCGCAAGGCATGGAAATGGCCGGCAATCCGGTAAGGTTTCCGAAACGATTCCGGTCCACCAGTGCGGCGCGTAGCGCCACGTCCGCATCGCCTATTCGAATGGGATCGGATCCCACCGGCGGAGCGCCTATCGGCGAAGTAGGAATGACAATCGCGTCGACACTCTTCAGGAGAGCTTCCGCCTCATCTCGCGCCCGCCGCATCGCTTCCTGCGCGTTCAAATAATCGATCGCCCGTACTTTGCCGCCCTGCTCCAAACGGCCGCGCACATCGGTTCCATATTCGCTCGCGCGTGCTGGGAAGTAGCCTTCGCGCTCATGCAACTGCGTCGCTTCGACCGCAGCGATCAAGTTGGCCGCCTCGACGCCCGCGACAACGGTCGGCAGCGAGATCTCTCTCAGCTCAGCGCCGGCTTTTACGAAATCGCCGACCGCCGTTTCTGTGATCCTGCGAACTTCAGGATCCATGTTGACCCAAAAATGTTCTTTGGGGCGCCCCAGAAGCACACGCTTTCGCTTTAGCGTGGACCGAAAACTTTTCTCGGTTCGCGCCAGGCTTGTGGGATCCAGCGGATCGCGCCCCGCGATGCATTCGAGTATCAGCGCGGCATCGACAGCGCTTCGCGCGATCGGGCCCACATGATCGAAGCTCGCCGCCAGCGGGAAAACGCCATGAACGCTCACGCGTCCAAACGTAGGCTTGAGACCTACGACGCCGCACAGCCCCGATGGAATGCGAATGGAACCTCCCGTATCGGTGCCGATGGCCGCTGTACACAAACCGGCAGCTACGGCAACGGCTGATCCTCCGCTCGAACCACCCGAAATGCGGTCCGTCTTCCACGGATTTCGTACCGCCCCATAGTGCGGGTTCTCCGAAGTCACCCCATACGCAAACTCGTGGAGGTTCGTTTTGCCGAGCACAATAGCGCCTGCGCGACGCAGCTTCCGAACCACGGTGGCATCTTCGGATGGCACAAAATCCCTCAGAAGGAGCGAGCCCATCGTCGTAAGGAGATTTTGCGTATAGATGTTATCTTTCAGCGCGATCGGGATGCCGTGAAGCGCTCCTCGCCGCCGTCCTCGAAGCAATTCCTTTTCCGCAGCCCGCGCTTCCGCAAGGGCGCTCTCCGAGGCCACGGTTATAAACGCATTCAACATCGGATTGATCCGCTCGATGCGCGACAAATAGAGCCGCGTTAGTTCTACTGGCGAGACTTGCTTCTTCGCCAGAAGCGTCGAAAGCGCTTCTATGCTTGCATACTCGAGCTCTTGCATGGATTGGGTTCGCATTGTGGAGCGGCAGATTGTAACTCAGCCTCCCTATTTGTGTTCTTTTCCTTATGAAGCTCGTCGCTTTGACTGGAAATGACTCGTCTGTGCACGTAACTACCGTGCACGATTGGAGACAATCTCCGCGACATTTCGTTTTGCAGTCAAAGCTGCCGCTATAGAATGTACCCGCCCCGAGGCTCCGCTTCGGGCACCGTCCGCAGCGCAAAACGTGACGGTGATACAAACTTGCTTGCAGTGCGGCGCCATTAATGGCGCCGAAGCGCGTACCTGCTGCCTTTGCGATACGCGCCTCTCGAAAAACCCTGACGCTATTTCTGTCCCTGCTCCCGCCCAACTGAGGAGCGCAGGGAATCTGGCCGTTGAGCCCGATTGGCGCAGCGAAGTCTTCCAGCGTGTGGACGCCTACAACGTGCGCCGCGGACGCCCTCGCGAGAACCGGCTCCAACCGGAGTTGGCTTTTGTTCAGCCGGATTCACCCGAACCCGCCGCCGCAGCACGCCCTGCGATACATAGCGTTGAAGCGGCCCCAACCACCATAGCCACACGGCGCTTTCGCCCCGCCCGCGTGGAGCGCATGGAAATCGAAGTGGAGCAACCCTCCTTCGACTTCAGCGGCAAAAGCGCCCATATCCATCCGAAAGCTGCTGTCTCGTCTTACGATTCGCCAGTGCCTTCGGTGGCTCCACTTCTGGAGCGACGCCGGGCCGGGACTCTCGATATCGCTTTCCTGCTGTTCGCTTTCGCCGGGTTCCTGATGCTCTTTCACACTCTCGGCGGCCGTTTCAGTTTTAGCAGGTTCGATGTTCTCGTCACGGTAGCGACGCTCGGACTTCTGTATGCCCAATACGTAGCTTTGTTCACCTATTTCGCGCAGGCCACGCCGGGAATGATGCTGCGAGGCCTTCGTGTGACCAGTCTGGACGGGCTTGATCCTTCGCCTCGCCAACTGCTCTGGCGGAGCGTGGGTTATCTGATCTCGGCGGGCACCATGATGCTTGGTTTTCTCTGGACCCTCTGGGACGAGGATCGGCTTTCCTGGCACGATCGCATTTCGCAAACCTGTATCACGACGGATGCCGGGTCCGTTGGCGAGCCCTGCGGCGAGCCAAATGCAACGAACTAAAAAATCTCAACGCTGTCCAGTGCCGTAGACGCGATCTCAACAACCTAATCCTACAGAGAAATACCTACTCCGCGTTTCTTCAATTGCACACGCGCGTTCTTTGAGTTGGACCGCGCCGATTTAGGTGTGCCATCGTAAGTGAGTATTACTAGTTGTTCATAGCAGTGAAGCTCTTATGCGGAGGTAATTCGAAGTGAGGCTCATGGATCCAGGCTATTTGAATCCAATTGCTCGTTTGACAGGCACGCGGTTCTCTTGGCACAAAACAAACCCTAATAGACTCCTGCTCTCCTTCATTCAGCATTACTTCCTTATTGGCATCGCGGTGTTTCTAATCGGCACAGCCATTCCATCTCCAATGTTAGCGCAGGTTCAATTGGAAACGACTATCCCGGATCTAGGTCGACAACAACTAATGGCCGGCGAGTCACGGCCGGCTGAGAGTCCTTTGTTGACAATTTACAATCCCCGAAACCGGACCATACCGGTTTCTGAAGCCCTAACGATCTATCTATCGGCGTGTAAGGTCGTGGAGCAAGAGTTCAGCCGCACCGGTCCCGTTCGGCCTCGACTGAGGCTGTTTGTAGGTTCTGATGCTGACCGCGTTTACTACCCGAAGCGCGAAATACAACTCACCAAATGGGATAAGTTCAAGTTCGCACAAGGCGTGGTGATCCTGGCGACGGACTCTCTGCTTCCCAACGACAAAAAATACTCGCTCTCCAAGCTCGCTTTGGTAGAGGCGGAGGGTGTGGTGGACGTTCGCGAATTAAAGGATGGTGGAACGGCACTTGCACCTGAGCCCCGGAATTAACGCGGCGCACGGCACAGGGCACGACCGTTCCGGCTCCCTCCGGCCGCATAATTCCCGGCCCGGCGTATTCGATGGATAAGCCAGGATGCGGCCGGTTGAGTCTAACCAAGTGAGTTCATCTCTTCGTGATACAATGATTTGGCGGGTGGTGGACCGTCCATCATAGTTCCCTGCTTCGCCGCCGCAACTCGGGATCGGGAGCAAATCGCATGAGCCGCTTTACCAAAATTGCAGTTGTATCCTTGTCGCTGCTGATTTTTTCTTATGTCGGCTTGGGCTACATGTTGGGCAAGTCCGACGATGACAAGGCCTACCGCTCCCTCACCGTATACGGCGAAGTCCTGCAGCGAGTGCAGGAAGACTATGTCGACGAGCCCAACCTCTCGAACGTGACCGCGGGTGCCCTTCACGGCTTGCTCGAGTCGCTGGATCCCTTCTCCGGTTATCTGAGCCCGCGCGAATATGCCGATTTCAAGGAGAAGCAAAAAAACACGCGTGGCGAAATTGGTGCGACTGTAGCCAAGCGCTTTGGATACATTGTGATCGTATCCGTATTGCCCGATAGCCCCGCCGAAAAAGCCGGCTTGCGTAGCGGCGACATCGTCGAAGAGATCGCGGATTTCAACACTCGCGAGATGTCTGTCGGGCAGGCGAATTCGTTGCTTGCGGGTGCTCCGGCTACAACTGTCAAAGTCGCCTTGGTCCGCCGCGGAAAAACCGAGCCCCAGCCCGTCACACTCACGCGAGCGAATGTCCCGACACCTCACATCACAGCCGACAAAATTGAGGATGGCGTGGGATACGTTCACATTTCCTCCCTGCAAACGGGGGCCGCCGCCGAGTTGCGCGATAAGCTCCAGCAGCTGGATAAGCAAGGCTTGCGTAAGTTGGTGCTCGATCTGCGTGATTGTGCTCGCGGGCCTGCCTCGGAAGGAATTGCAGCCGCCCAGCTCCTGATTCCCTCCGGCACGATCGCGACGCTAAAGGGGCAAACGGTTTCCCGGCAGGAATTCGACGCCGCCCCGGACAAAGTCGTCTGGCACGGCCCGATCGCAGTCCTGATCTCGCCGAGCACTTCTGGGGCTGCTGAGATCATTGCCGCCGCGGTCGGTGGTAATAAGCGGGGAGATCTGGTTGGCGAGCGCACCTTCGGCGCTGCTTCTGAACAAAAGATCATTCCGCTCGAAGACGGGGCTGCGCTGGTGCTCACCGTCGCCTACTACTACACGCCGGAAAACAAATCCATTCTCGAAAATGGTGTGGTGCCGACGGCGGAGGTGGCCTTAACTCCTCCGGAGCTCGGAGGCGAAGACCAGGCGCCGGCGCCGCTCGGCTTTAATCAATTGCCTTCCAAAGATGATCCAATCGTTCACCGGGCGCTCGATATCCTGAAGAACGACACGCGCAAAGCGGCTTAGTAGCGAAGACGTCCCGAAGTCACGTGATCATTCTTGTCGGTCGCGGCTTCAGCCAAGATGCGTAATAGTAGGTTTTGTCCGACGCCGGGTGGTTTTCACAGCTGGGCTCCAATCAATCCAAAGTTTCCGAAACCAGCGGAGCGACGTACTTGGCGATGGCAGGCGCCGAGGTCAATCCTGGAGACTCGATTCCCACCAGGTGGATGGCTCGCGGATGCGCAGGATCTCGGGCGATAACGAAATCGGCCATTCCCTTGCCGTCGGGCGGCACGAGCTTGGGACGAAGCCCCGAATACGCCAGCCGCAGGTCCTCCATGCGCAGCTCAGGCAGTAGTCCCTGCGCATCGTGCAGGAATTCCTCGAGCGGCAACCGATTGTGCTCGTAGTCGTTTTTATCGGCCACATAGTGCGCCGTAGGCCCCACCAGCACAGTTCCCCATAATGTCTTCGTGAGATGCACGCCCAGGCTCAGCCTGTCGTGATGCGGCAGGGGATAAACCAGCGCATTCACCAGATCGGCTCGCGTGCGCACCACTTCCGCGTATTCGCCGCGCACCGGATAAATGCGGTAGCTCTTGTTTCCGAGCATGGCGGCAACCTCATCGGCGTAGAGCCCCGCTGAGTTCACCACGCACTGCGCCTCGACGACTTCGCTCGTAACGCTCTGCCGGTCCGCCGCATCTCCGAATTCAACCGTCACCGCGATGCAATCCGCCCGCGCCTCTAGCTTCTTTACGCGAGCGTTCGTCAATATACTGGCGCCGTGATCGCTCGCCAGGCGCGCGAATGCTTTCACCAGCTCTTCCGCCGAGACAATCGCGGTCGACGGCACTTCCAGCGCCGCCGCTGCCCGGATATGTGGCTCGCGCTCGCGGATTCGCTCCGGCCCCACCAGCTTGAGCCCCTCAACCCCATTCGCTCTGCCGTTTTCCGCCAGCTTTTCGAGCTCCGGAATTTCGGAGTCGTGAGCGGCCACCACAATTTTCCCGCAATTGCTGTGCGGCACTCCGTGTGCCGCGCAGAACTCCTTCAGCAACCGATTCCCTTCCACGCAAAAGCGCGCCTTCAGGAACTCGGGAGGATAGTAGATGCCGGAATGAATCACGCCGCTATTGCGCGTGCTGGTGGCCATGCCCAGGCGCGGCGATTGCTCCAGCAGGAAAACGTCTTCGATGCGGGTAGAAAGCTCGTGCGCGATGGCGCAACCCACCACACCACCGCCGATGATGACGACGTTAACTCGGTCCATTGAACGAGAGAATGCAACCGTAAGATGCGTAAACGGCCGCGCCGCACATTTTAACAGCGGGATTGCGGCACGTCAGCCCGTGTCTCAGCCGCCGCCCAGAGGAAGGAAATACTGCGTGCCCTTCACCGGCTCTTCCAGCCGCCGTAAAAGCTGTTGCAAATCTGCATTGCGATTGACGAAATCGATCTCCGACGTGTTCACCACCAGAAGATCGGACGAGGCGTAGCGAAAAAAGAAATGGTCGTAAGCTCGCGCGATCTCTTCAACATATTCCTGCGAGATGCGCGATTCCCCCGGCGCAGCTTTCTTTTCAATGCGCTCCCGAAGAACTTCCGGCGTAGCCTGCAGGTAAATCACGAGTTGGGGTCGCGGCAATTCGGCCGCAAAGCGCTCGAAGTAGCGCTCATACAGCTTCAATTCCTCGTTGTCGAGGTTTAGATAGGCGAAAATTTTGTCTTTTTCGAACAAGAAATCCGCAATGACGGTTCCCGCTGCGGCCAATGCCTCCTGCACCCGCCGGTGCCGTTCCGTCAGGAAATACATCTGCGCGCTGAATGCCGAGCCTCGCTTTTCGCGATAAAAATCGGCCAGAAAAGGATTGTCTTCGCAGTCCATCAGGCGCCGAGCGTGCATGCGATCCGCCAAAAATCGCGCCAGCGTGGATTTGCCCACGCGAATGGGCCCTTCGATGGCTATGTAGCGCGGGGGCTCGAATATGGGAGCCTTGGCAACGCGGCTTTCCGGGGTGCGACGCATGGCGCGCGATTATAGCCGAAACCTCGCCGCGCTCCGCCCGCACAAATTCGATTGGCGCCATTGATTTTGACAACCGGCTCGCAAGAGGGACGCTGCGGGCAGCCACGGCCAAAAAAGAGCACGGGAGTTTCCGAGTTTCTTCAGCTCGAAAACTCCCGCGGTTTGTAGCCCTCAAGGGTGAATCTAGAATTCCACCCTCAGTGACAACTGGATGTTGCGCGCTCCGGTCCCACCGGAAGGCACGATCGTCTTGGTGATGGATCCCGCCGACTTCGACGGCTTTTCCGAGAACGGCGTCAGGTCGCCCGGGTTACCCGCGTAAGCCACGCCATTGGGCAGCGCGAAATTGACGTTGTTGAGGAAGTCGAAGAATTCGGCGCGGAACTGAATCAGGCCGGCCTCTCCGAGGAATCCCACTTTGGTGTCCTTCACCAGCGAGAAATCCCAATTCCTGAAGTGCGGCCCGGTTAGGATATCCCGGCCGGAATCGCCCAACTGGCCCACATTGGCGGAACAACCCGTCAACCCCGGTCCGGTGCAATTTGGCGCGATGGAGAACATGGCCGGGTTGTACCATTGCTTGAAGGATCCCGTGATCACGGTGTTGGGATTGTAAGCAACCGGCTGGTAAAAGGGACACGGATTGTTCCCCGCCTTGGGCTGGCCCGGCAATGAGGTGCACGGATACGCGGCCAGCATAGCCGGGGTGTTCAGATCTGTGTAGTCGTTCTGGCCCTGTAGCACGCCGGAATTGGAGCGATTGTTCGAGGTCACCACCGAGAAGGGGAAGCCGGTTTGAATGATGGCGATGCTGCCCAGCCACCATCCATTCGCCGCTTTCTTCACGAAAGCGTTGCCACCCGAGATCGTCGGCAGGTGATAGGTAAGGCTCAGGGCCAAATAGTCCGCCACGTTGAAGCAAGATGGGCCCCAGTCCACATGCTGATCCAGCGGGTAGGTCCCCTGGAGTCCCGCCGAAGCGGAGCAATCGCGGACGTTTTCCTGGCCTTGAGTATCGTCCATCACGCGGCTGAGCGTGTAGGAGGTTTGGAAACCGAGTCCATGACTTTCCCTCTTGGCGAAAACCACCTGCAAGCCGTTGTAGCGGGAATCGGCGACGGTAGCGACGTTGATGGTGCTGGGTCCGGGTGTACCAGGTGGACAAAGAACGGTGCCGCAGAAGGGGTTCACGGTCGTATAAGCGGGCGACGTGACGTTCCACAACGGCACTTGCCCGGCGACGCAGAGGCTCGCGGGATCGCCGCAAGGCCCGAACGACGTGGGTATGATCGGATTGGACTCACGAACTGTAGGAATGTGGATGCCGCGGTTTCCGACGTAGCCCACGCTGAGCGCCATATTCCAGGGCAACTGCTGCTGCACGCTGGCGTTCCACTGGAGCATGTAGGAAGTCTTCCAATCGTAATCGATGAATTGCGGAGTAACCGAGCCCGTGGTGTTCAGAATCGGCTGGCTGAGCGGAAACACGAGCGGCGAATAGGTCTTGATCGAAGGCACCGATTGCGCCGTGATGTCGGTCAGACCGGAGAATGGCGGGCTGCCGATCACGTCCTGCTCCAGCGAGGGGCCGATATTCCCAATGTCGTAGAGTTTCCCGAAAGCGGCGCGAATGGCGGTCTTGCCGTTGCCGAAGAGGTCGTAGGCCACGCCGATGCGGGGGCTGAAGTCATGGAGGCTGTTGTTCTTGATAATCGGGCCAACGGTGAACGGATCGGTAAAGTCGTTGATGGTCCGGGACTGAATCCCATTCAGTTCGCGCGGAACGGTCATGAATTCGTATCGCAAGCCCAGGTTCACGGTGAGCCGCGGCGAGACGCGCCAGTCATCCTGCGCGTAGAAGCCGAGGGTATTGAAAACAGTGAAGCGATAGCTCACCGAGGTCAACGTCTTGAACTCGATCAGGTTGGGGTTGTCCGCCAGGAAGCCGGGGAAATCGGGGTAGATGATCTGCCCGTCCACGCTGCCACCCGGTGAATTTACGACTTCGTTGTAACGATTGAAGAGCGTGCCGAACTTGAAGGAATGCTTGCCGCGCGTCCAGTTCAGGTCGTCGCTGAAGGTGTAGATATTCTGAAGCTGCTCGCCCGGAATCGGCGAGACAGTTTCCAGCGAAACGTAGGTGCCATTGGTGCCGGTGCCGCCGCCAATGCCAATGTTGCCCATGGGGAAGTTTCCAATGACCGAAGGGCCGGGAGTGGCATCGGTGCCACCCGAAGTTGGGTGGGTGCGGCTGAAGGAGAGCCGCGCCGTATTGAGCACGCTTGGCGAGAAGATGTGAGTCTCGGACAAGGTTATGTACTGGTTGCGATCGTTCGCCTGGGATACGTCTCCTTGGAGAAAATAGACGGATGAACTGGCCGGGTTGGCGAGCGTATTCACCACGGCATTATCCACGGTATAGCGGCCAAAGAGTGAGTCCGCCGCCGAAAAATTCTGGTCGATGCGAATCTGGCCATAGTTCTGATGTGTACTGTTGTTGGTGGCGAAGATATCGTGGCTGGAGTTTCCGATGACGACGTTGGGAAGGGGATACTCCGCCAGGAACGGCGCGATATTGGGGTTAATCACAGTCGCGGTCGTAAGGTCGGGGCACGCGGCAGGAGTGATCAGGGCGCCGGCGGGACCGTGGCATCCCGCCGCGGGAACGACCAGGTTCTGCGCCACGCTTTGATTGAGCCGCAGTCCCTCATAAGTGACAAAAAAGAACGTCTTGTCTTTCTTGATCGGGCCGCCGAATGCGCCGCCGTAATTGTTCTTTTGAAACTCCGGGTTCGGCTGCCCAGCGAGGGTCAGGAAGAAGTTCCTCGCGTCGAAAGCGCTGTTGCGGACGTATTCAAAAGCATCGCCGTGGAACTGGTTCGTTCCACTCTTGCTCACCATCACGACCTGGCTGCCCATAGCCATTCCGTACTCTGCAGAGATTCCGTTGGTGATGATGCGATATTCCTTGACGCCATCCACGCCAAGCGTGCTTCCGGCATTGGCAGGATTGCGGCCCTCCTGGGTGGTGGTGATGCTGCCATCAAGGGTGAAGTTATTCGAGCGCGGGGGAGCGCCATTGGCGCTGAAACTTGTCGCTCCGTTCCCGCTTGAGTCTCGATCTGGGGTGACGCCGGCTTGCAGTATGCTCAAGTCCACTAAGTTCCTGCCGTTCAGCGGCAGGTTTTGTACGCTTTGCTGGCCCACGATATTGCCAAGCGTGGCATCCTGCGTATCGACTTGGGGCACTTCGCCGGTAACGGTGACCTGTTGCGAGGTGGCGCCCACTTCCAGGCTGAAGTTGATCACCGGCGCGTCGGTCACTTGGAGCGTGATCCCCTTGCGTATCGCGGACTTGAAGCCGGAAGCGGTAACCTCAACCTGGTAGTTACCGGTGGGCAGTTCGAGGGCGTTGTAAGACCCGTCGGCATCGGTCGTTAATGTGCGCGTGATGTTGGTATCGACGTTGGTCACTTTTACTGAGGCATTGGGTACAGAGGCGCCGGACGCGTCTTTCACCGTCCCGACGATCTTTGCAGTGGGTAATTGCGCGAACGATGCTACGCAGAACAGCAAGCATACGGCGACAGCAAATGCCGCACTCCTGAATCGGACACACCTCTCCCCTGACGTTTTCTCCACTTCGTAGTCCTCCCCTATTGAAAAAACAATTCCTTGAATTGAGACGACCTCACCCCTAATCCAAAGAACGTACGTCCCGGTGGCCGTGCATGTACAGGATGTAACATTAAAATAACCTTAAGACAAGCTTAAATCTCTTCCTTTTCGTTTTTACCCGAAGATCGACGCAGCCCGGCCAATTACTATCTGCCGTTGACACCCTCTGCACCGCGATGCGAGAATCCGCGCCCAGAGCAGGCTGTTTCCTTAAGGTAAAAACGAATTGAAGCGCGCCGTTCCTCAGCGACAGCACTGGTAAGTTGAAAATCTCGCTGAAAAGGCGAGCAGGAGAGCCCGCCATGCGTATGCGGAATCAATCGGCCAGAGGTTTTCGCTGTCGCATTTATACTAGCGTTTTTCGCCGCTCTGGTCCTTCCCGCAGCGCACGCGCAGCAAGGCCCGGTTTACCGCGTAGATCCCTTTTGGCCCAAGCGCTTGCCCAACAAATGGAGCATGCAGCAGATCGTCGACATCTACGTCGACAAAGACGACCACATCTGGGCCATCAATCGCGCAGACGATGCCAGGCCCGACGAATTGGGCGCCATGACCACGCCGCCACGCATCGAATGCTGCGTCCTCGGGCCCGGAAGTCATTGAGTTCGATACGGACGGCAACGTTCTCAGGTCCTGGGGCTCGCAGACGTATGTCCCGGGCTGGCCGGGCCGATTGCAAACCCTTGGCGTGGATCGAGACCTGAATGTGTATGTCTCCGGAACCATGCCCGGCGACAGCATCATCAAGTTCACCGCAAGACGGCAAATTTCTCTGGGACTTCGGCCATCGTGGGCCCAAAGTTCCCGCATCCCAGGTGAAGCAGAATAACCAGCAGACCGCGATCTTTCCGCCTGGCATCGCCGCCTTCGAATTCGACGAAGATGCGCGCGAAATCTATATTCCCGACGGATTTCTGAATAAGCGCGTGCTGGTTTACGACATGGATACAGGCGCGTTCAAGCGCGGCTGGGGAGGCCACGGCATCCCGCTAAGCGAGATCGACAACGACCCGACGCCGCCTTACGACGTCTCCGGTCCGCCGCCGGATCAAAAGCAGTTCGCCCCGGCGCTGCATTGCGCGCATCCTTCGAAGGACGGCTTCGTCTATGTCTGCGAACGCGGCAGCGACCGGATTCAGGTCTTCACCAAGCAGGGCAAATTTGTAAAGCAGTTCTGGATTCACCCTTCGACGCAATCGCGCGGCCCGCACTGCGGGGGAATCTGGAGCATGACCGATCCGCCTTGCGGCACGGTCTATAACCTGGCGCTTTCCACTGATCCCCAGCAGAAATATATTTTCGTTGCCGACGGCACCAACAACATGGTGTGGATTTTCAATCGCAAGGACGGAAAACTGGCGGGATCGTTCGGCGGCAATGGCCATTATGCCGGACAGCTTCACTGGATCGACGCGATAGCCATCGATTCCAAGGGGAATGTCTACACGGGCGAAGTCGAAGACGGCAAACGCATCCAGAAATTCGTGCCCGTCACCGGCCAGCAAACGACTTCCCGCTAGTTTCTGAACTTTGAGCCGCAGCCGGAGTACGTCATCGGCAACCTACGCTCACGCGTAGGCCAAAATTATCGATCCGCTTACAATCAGCAATCCCCCCACCCAGTGGATCCAGGTTACGCGCTCGTGCAAGAAAATCGCCGCTAGGGCGATCGCGATAACCACGCTCAACTTATCGACTGGAGCAACCTGCGAAGCTTCTCCGAGCTGCAAAGCTCGAAAGTAACAAAGCCAGGAAAGCCCCGTAGCAAGACCGGACAAGATCAGGAAGAGCCATGTGCGCTTTCCTAGACTTGCAATCGGCTGGTGACGAGTAAGGAGTGCAACCGACCACGCGAATATGAAGATGACCAGGGTGCGGATAGCCGTCGCGAGGTTGGACGAAACGTTCTGAACGCCAACTTTTGCCAGGATTGCCGTTACGCCTGCGAAAAGAGCCGAGAGTAGTGCCCAGAAAAACCAATTCATGTCAACCTCGAAGCCAGCGTGAAAATATCAGCAGTCTCTCCCATTGAATATAGCGTGATTCTGTCGGCCAAAGCCGCTCCTTTGCCAAACAAGCGCTGCAAGTCCCGCTAACCGCTTCTCGCAAACTGCGGTTTGGTCCTGCCACAAGCCGAGTTAGAATGTGCGTTCCATGCCCTAGCCGCTCTGCGGTAAATCACAGGAGGCGTCACAATGCCGATTAATGAACTGGAGAGGTTCCTTAAGACCTGGGATCGCGAAGCCGAGAATACGCTGAAGTTGTTGCGAGCACTCCCTGCGTCGCAATACGATTTCCGCCCTGATCAGGGCGGGCGTTCACTCGGTGAGCTCGCCTGGCATCTGGCTGAAGGCGATGCTTACATGAGTGTCGGGATCGAGAAAGGCCAATTCGGGATGGACCTGAAACCACCGAACATCGAGCGCCCGCGCCAAGTGGAAGGGCTAGCGCCCGGATATGAACGCATTCACAAGGAAGCCGTTGCTCGGATCAAAAAGCTCACGACCGCTGACCTGGATCGGACGATTCCGTTTTTTGGCCAATCTTTCGCGATTCGCGACATCCTGTGGGACATGATCATTTGTCACAGTGTGCATCATCGCGGGCAGTTGGCGTTGATGTGTCGTCTTGCGGGAGGCCAGGCGCCCGGGCTCTATGGTCCGAACCGCGAGGAGATGGCCGCTATGCGCGCAAAGGCTTCAGCCCAGAATTGAGCTTGCTCGCTCTTGCCAGGCATTAAAGCGGCGGGGCCTTGAGCAAAGCAGAAACTCGTGCCGACAAGCAACAGACAAATGATAACGAACGGAAAGACTACTGTGATTAGATCGTTTCCGGTGCGTTCGGTTCGGCAACGAGCTATTGGTCCTCAAGAATTAGGACGGAACTTAGAAAATCAAATCGCGCCGACTTGAAGGTTTTCAGTATATCTGCTCCGAGAATTCCATCCGAGTCGTTTGGGAGACTGAGGTCGCCTGCGACGGCAGCCACCTGCCTATTTCTTCCATCGAAACTCCATACGACCGTTATGGGATAGACTTGCGAGCTACCATGCACCGACTCGAGCGTTCTAGTTGGTGAATCGAGGGCCTGCGTTGGGGGCAGAAAGCTCTTTCCGAAAGCGGTGGTGCCCCCCGTGTCGACGATGAGCTTCACAAGCACGCCGTTAAATATGGTCTCGACAAGAATCAGCCCGTCCTTAATTTTGAATGGGATTCGATGCTCACGTGCCTCTTGGTAAAACAACGCGGCGCGGTTTAGGTCCTCCGTGACGCCCTGACCGTTTTCATACATAAAGCCGAGAGCGCGGCAGCTGTTCTGGTCGCCCCCATCGCAACCTTGCTGGAAAAGCTCCGCCGCGTGCTTGTCGTCCTTAGGCATGAAATTATTCCAGTACATGAATCCGAGGTTGCTACATCCCAGTGCGTTCCCTCCCTCGCAACCGCGCAGAGCGAGTTCAGCGGCACGCGGGTAGCTCTTTCTTACCCCCTGCCCGCGCCTGTACATCACGCCGAGATCCGTACAAGCTTTGGCATCGAGTTTGTCACAGGCCAGTTTGTAAGCAGCCGCAGCCTCACTATAGAGGCCTTTCTCAAATAAGCGAGCAGCGCGGTTATAGTCTTGCTCGCCCGGACTATTCTGCATAGTAAACACACTGGGGTTGGCGCTCTCGGCGATTCTTGACGAACCGGCACTGGTATTCGATGTGTCCCGAGAAATCGGCTTATTACTTTGCGAGAACAGGGCAATGCAAAACAGAAAAGCCGCCGTGGGAACTCCCGCTCCCACCATGGCTGCCCTTATCCTACGCTTCCAAAGCAGGGCGCTAGACGCGCAAATCCAGGATCGGGCGTCCGCCCGTCCTCTTTTTCTGCGGACAATAACTGACAGAGTCCCTATGTATCCGGCATTACATTGGCTGCTGATAGAGGGTCCTCTCGCCAGTCGCGGAGCATAGCCACCTTCACTGGCGGCTGTCGTCCTCCAAATGGAGTATTTTTCAAATTGGACGCAATGGCACAGCACGCAGAACCAGAGAGATCAATTCGCCCTGTCTCTTCGTTGCCGTTTTTGAGAGCACGCGGCGGGTGTGCGTACGGATCGTTTCGACGGACACATTCAATTTGGAGGCCGCTTCCGCCAAACTGTATCCGCCAGCAAGAAAAGCGGTGACGCGAGCCTCAGCGGCCGTGAGAGAGAAGAGGTTCCGCAACGCGGCGGGGTCAATTTGCGAGGCGGAGCCGGAATCAAGGATGAGAACCGCCACCGCAGGCTGTACGACGCCCAAGGGAATCGCGCCGGACTCCGGCACAGGCATCAGCAATACCCGGTACGGCGACATCGATGAGGGCCGCCTGACTTCGACACGATGGAAGGACAAATCGCGGCGTGCCGCGATCTCACCTACTGCGGTTCGCATTTGCGCATCATTGGACCGCGACATGATGAGCAGCTGCCCACCTTGGATCGTAATTCCGTCGCGCTGCTCGCAAACCTCACGTCCGGCCGCGTTGACGTAAAGGACGCGGCATTCGGAGTCGATTATAAGGAACGCCTGCGGATACCGATCCAAGTGGCCTGAAAACGCGGCGAGTTGCGACCGCAGCGATGCTAATTCTCCGTGTAAAAGAGCCGCCCGCCGGAGGTGCGGCATGAGCGGACGCAGCACCGAGAGTTCTCTCTCTCCGAAGGGGCCCACCGTCCTATCCCGGGCCACAATTACGAACGAGATACTCGTGGCACTGCGAAGGATGGACCCTCCCATGCCATGATGGCAGCCTCTGGGTTCATAGAATTCCCGGTAAGCGGCGCTGGCTTCCAATTCCTGCGGCGCACAGAGATTCTCGCTTGTGTCAACCACTCCTTCTGTCAGGAAAAGAGAAGCTCTTGCCCACGGATCCACCCTCATGTAGCGGTCCATATACAGAGGCTGATCCTCGTCGCGCCATCCATACCAGCAGACAATTGCGACCTGCTCGATCCTGGGCGTCCCCAGCGTGAGCGAGCCGAGCGTTGAGTTCGTCGAGCGAGCGAGAGACTCCAGAAAAACCGGCCAGAGCGCCGAATCCGCCACGGCGTCGTAAATAAGTCCAACCAGATCGAATCCCGTTTTCATTCCGTTCAGCAAGCTGCCAGGGCCAGAAATTCCGCGTCAAGTTAAAGTCCTATTACTTGCCCGAGGGCTAGGTATCCACCAGCATCTGCCCGTCCCCCCTCCTGAACAAATCAACGGCACGCACGTTGTCCTTTGGAAGTTCGCTTAGCTAATACATATCCCGAGTTAGTACAGCCAACCGGAATACCGAGTACGCTTCAGGGGCCGAATGTTGCGGATCTGCGGTCCGTCACGTTAGAGGTAAGGCTTTGGTTTTGCAAGCGGAAGTTTTCGATGGGCCGCATACAAGAAATTAATCGCCGAAACCCTTGCACTCCGCCTCGGTGTTAAGAAAGCGCATGCGGGCCTTTGATAGGGGCCACATTAGCGAATGTGTGGGCTCTAGAGCACTGGTTTTTACGAAGGCCCTGAGAAGTTTCCTTCTCGGAATGTCCTATAAAAGGCGATGTCAAGGGAAAAACACTTCTCCCTGAGCCGGGAGCCAGAACTGTTTTGGCTGCATCCAGCCCCTGCTTGGACGTGCAATTCCCGTTTGCTTCTCTGTGCGAAGCGGAGCGATTGGCTTCCTCCTCCTGGGTGATCCTGCAATCGTGATGGGCTGATTCGGCTCCCGAAACTGAACAAGCCGTGACGGTCGCAGCGTTGCCAACCATGGTCCTATCAGAGGCTCGTGGCCTATGGCTTTCTTGGGTTGTCCGAGGGGGCATAGGGTGGCTCCGGAGACTCTCATCCCTTAGGGATGCAGGGACTAACATTCCGATCGATACTCTCCCTCGAACCCGAGCGTCTCGAGAATCCGACTGGCCATCGTCAGAGACGATTACCCGGAGATGGAACAGGCGCTTCGCCAGAGACGCTCAAGCTGCTTGTCGTTTCAGATGTTCGGCGTCGAAGCGCGCTCCTTTCTTCCAGACGGTCAAGGTGATGGCCGCCATCTTACGCGCCAGCGTGAGGCGCGCCATCGAAGGCCGCATTCCTTTGGCCAGCAAGGCCTGGTAGAAATCCTGGAAGGGTCCTGCACAGATACTGGCTCGCATCGCAGCACTCTTGAAGATGGCTTTGAGATCGTGGTTATGGTTTTCATTGAGACCACGAAGCATCAGGGATTTCTTGGAACGTCGTAGCTGACCTTCCACGTAGCGGTATTCCGCACTACTGTGCGTCTCGATCGCCAAACCGCTGTAGGCCCACAGCTGCCGCTTGGTGCGAAAACGCCAGGGCGTTTGGATCAGCGCGATCAACAGAGCGGCGCGAATCGGACCGATCTGCGGGATCTGGCGGAGCCATTTTGTCGCGCTATGTTTCCGGCTTTCGGTCAACAGATCTCGTCGTACTTGTTGACGCAAGAACCCTAGCGCGTCCAGTTGTTGGTAGTAGAGCTCGGCCCGACGGCGCACGCCGGCTTCTGCAATTTTGCCAAGCCATTCCGAACGATGACGCGGGGCGTAGACTTGCGTGCCCGCGCAGGGAATGCCCCAGCCTCGGTACAGGGCCTTGAGCCGATTCATCACTCGCGTGAGATCTTTGCTGATGGTCAGATAACTGCGGGCCAGCTCCCGCAACGTTCGTAGGCCCGTCTCTCCGTGATAGACCGGCCGGAGAAGGCCTCCGCGCAGCAGTTCGGCCAGTTTTCGGGCATCGATGCGGTCACTCTTGTTGCCCTCTTTCAGCAAGGCATTCCTTCGTGGATCACACACCACGATTTTGCTGACGTGCGGCTTCAGCAGGTCGTACAACCAAGCTGCCCAGGTTCCTTCTTCAAACGTCACCCATAAACTTCCGCGCAGTCCGTGCACAAACTGGAGGATAGTAGCCGCTTTCGTTTCCAGGACCGACTCCATCACCAGCTTGCCGGTCGAGTCTAGAACGGCAGCGGAGATCGTTGCTTGGTGAACGTCCAGCCCAATATACTTGGCGTCATTCATGAGGGTGCTCCTTTGTAGGCGTTGATTCGAGCGATCAAAACCTACTCCAAAAGGGGCGCCCTTTTATAATGCGTGGCCACCCACCACAAAAAAAGCATTCAAAGCCAGTTCCAAAATTTCCCTAGTGTGGCTCAATTTCAGCCACCGCCATCTCTTACCCCCTCCCTTGCTTGACGGGGTATATGGGCGCACCCCCCTAAAGTTGGCCCACTCCTGTTGAAAAAAAAAATGGCTGTTCTGAGGTTTTGTAAAGGATTGTCCCGATATCAAACGATATGGCTACCGTTTAAATTTTCCACGCGCGAATTAACTTTCGCGCAACCTGTCGCTCTCTATTAATACAAAAGGCTCCGAGCCAGGGGAACAACCCTTGAACCGTTCATCTCCGCCCGAACCAGGGGCAAGGCGCGCAGCGGAATACGTTCGGATGTCTACCGAACACCAACAATATTCCACTCAAAATCAGCGGGAAGTTATTCGTCAATATGCGGAGCAACGAGGAGATGATTGTCGCCTGGACGTATGCAGACGCAAAAGCTCCGAGCCAAGGGAACAACCCTTGAACCGTTCATCTCCGCCCGAACCTGCGGCAAGGCGGGCCGCGGAATACGTTCGCATGTCGACCGAACACCAACAATACTCCACGGAAAACCAACGGGAAGTCATTCGGCAATATGCCGAGAAGCGAGGAATGATCGATCGTTCGGACATACACAGACGCAGGCAAAAGTGGCCTTCGGATCGACGGGCGAGACGCTCTAAAGCAATTGATCCATGATGTGGAGAACAGGCAAGCCGACTTTCAGCGCGATTCTTGTCTATGACGTCAGCCGCTGGGGACGGTTCCAGGATGCGGACGAGAGTGCCTACTACGAGTACATCTGCCGACGCGCGAAGATCGAAGTTCATTACTGCGCTGAGCAATTTGAGAATGACGGCAGTCCCGTCTCGACGATCGTCAAAGGCGTCAAGCGGGCGATGGCCGGCGAATATAGCCGCGAGCTCTCCGCCAAGGTCTTCATCGGGCAATGCCGGCTTATCGAACTTGGGTTCCGCCAGGGCGGTTCGCCCGGTTTTGGGCTTCGTCGAATGCTGCGCGACGTGAGCGGTCAACACAAGGGAGTGCTTAAGCGAGGAGAGCAAAAGAGCATTCAAACAGACCGCGTCATTCTCGTTCCTGGCCCGCCGGAGGAAGTGGAGATTGTTCGCTGGATGTACCGCATCGTTTGTCGAAGAGAGAATAGTTGAATCGAAGATCGCAAGAACGCTGAACGAGCGCGGCATTACGACAGATTTGGGTCGGCCCTGGACCCGAGGCACCGTCCATCAGGTTTTGACGAACGAGAAGTACGTCGGCAATAACGTCTACAACCGAATCTCCTTCAAGCTGAAGAAAAAGCGCGTTGTAAATCCGCCTGAGATGTGGATTCGCAGGGATGCAGCATTTGAATCCATCGTTCCCGGAGACTTCTTCATCAAAGCACAAGCAAATCATTCGCGAACGCAGTCGCAGGTTCACCAATGACGAATTGCTAGACCAACTTCGCAGTCTCCTGGAGCGCGAGGGCCGTCTGTCCGGTCTTCTCATCGACGAAGCGAGGGCATGCCTTCCAGCTCCGTTTATCGAAACCGGTTCGGCAGCCTGATCCGGGCATACCAGCTGATCGGGTACACGCCGAACGCGATTACCAGTTCATTGAAACAAACCGGCAACTGCGCCTGATGCATCCCAAGGTCATGAGTGATGTGATCGAACGCATTCGCCAACTGGGAGGCGTTGTAGATACGTGATCCCGACTACCGACTTGCTGACGGTGAATGATGAATTCACGGCATCCCTCGTGCATCGCCCGGTGCCGGCGAACGGAGTCCGGTGCGTTTCGCTGGTTCATTCGGCTTGATGCTGGCTTGACCCCGGACATCACTGTCGCCGTGCGAATGGACGCCGACAATCGGAGCCCGCTCGACTACTATCTTCTGCCAAGACTTGATATGACGTTTGAGAAGCTGTTGCTAGCGGAAGATAACGCGCTCAGCCTTGGATACATATCGCTTTGACACGCTTGATTTCTTCTTTGGCATGGCCAAACGAACGCGAATCCGGGAGGCAGCATGAACGACTCGACGCTCCAATCGTTCAGATGATCCCAGTCGATCAAATCAATATCCTCAATCCACGCAGCCGCAACAAAATCGTCTTTCAAAGCATCGTCTCGAATATTTCCAATCTTGGTTTAAAGAGACCCATTACCGTCGCTCGTCGGCCGGAGCCGACGGACGGTAAAGCATACGATCTTGTCTGCGGCCAAGGTCGTCTTGAAGCATTCATCGCGCTCGGGCAGACGGAGATTCCGGCTATTGTTAAGGAAGCCTCGAAGGAAGAATGTCTTCTTGATGAGTCTGGTGGAAAACATTGCGCGACGGCAACTTCGCCCGCTCGAATTGCTGCGGGAAATTAGTAACCTGAAATCGCGGGGTTATAACACAGCCGAGATCGCGAAGAAGATTGATGTCCATAAGAGCTATGTCACCGGAATCATTCATCTGCTGAAGCACGGCGAGGAACGTTTGCTCACGTGCCGTCGAGAAGGGACGGATACCGCTGTATCGTCGCGATGCAGATCGCAAACGCCGATGAGGAGGGTATTCAGCAAGCTCTTTGCCAGGCATACGAAGACAAGACCCTACGCGGCCGCAAGCTACTTACCGTCCGCCGCATCATCGAAATGCGCAAAGCCAAAGGGAAGCGTTTCAAACCACGGCGTTCGGCGCAAAAGTGATCGGTTTGCAATCAGCCGAAGGACTGGTCCGCGTTTATCGCCAAGAAGCCGACCGGCAGAAGCTGCTGGTCAAGAAGTCGCAACTGACAGAACACCGTCTGCTGTTTATCGTCTCCGCGCTGAAGAACCTGTTCCGGGACGAGAACTTCGTGACGTTGTTGCGCGCCGAGGGGCTGGACACTCCCGCTTATTTGGCCGAAAAAATCCAGATCGCAGAAAAGGTTGAACATGGCAAGCAAGTTCGCGCTGGCATTTGATCCCCAAGGGATGATCGTGCCGATTGCGAGTATCCTGCCACTCAAGCAGCTAAAGCTTGGTGTGAGGTCAAGCCAAAAATACCAACAAGTCCTTGTCTTCCGTGCGCGAAGTCGGAATCATCGAGCCATTGATTGTGTTCCCGCAGAACGGACAGTCGACGCATATCTGTTGCTGGACGGCCATGTTCGGCTCGAAGTTCTGAAGCAATTCGGCGAAACCCACGCCCGTTGCCTGATTTCGACTGACGATGAGACGTACACATACAACAAGCGCGTGAACCGAATGGCCACGATTCAAGAACACGCGATGATTCTGAAAGCCATCGGAGCGGTGTCTCTGAAGAACGGATCGCCAAGGTATTCCGAGTTAGATGTCGGCGAAATCCGAGCAGAAGCGAGATCTGCTGAATGGCATCTGCAAGGAGGCAGCAGATATCCTCAAGAACAAGCACGTGTCGCTCGGAGTGTTTTCAGTTTCTAAGAAAGATGAAACCGATGCGCCAGATCGAGGTGGCCGAGCTGCTGGCCGCCACGACGAACTTCTCAGTGCCTTACGTCAAGGCGCTGCTGGCCGCGACCCGCCCTGACATGCTTGTCGATCCCGACAAACACAAAGGTGTCGACGGCCTGACCCCGGAACAAATCGCGAAAATGGAAAAGGAGATGGAGGATTTGCAGCGCGAACTTGCCGATGTGAGGAATCGCATGGAAACCAAGTTCTAAATTTGGTGTTGGCACGAGGGTACGTCACAAAATTACTAGCCAATACACGAGTGTCTCGCTATCTTGGCCAGCATGACCCAGACATTTGTCGCGAACTGCAGATCATATGCGAGAGCTCTTCATTAGAAAATTGAGCTTAGAATCAATCCCAGAATATGTAGGAACAGAACAGATTCGGATTTTAGCGCCAGCGCCTTAACTACGACTCAGGTGAAACAGATCTCTCAATGCTTGCGTTAGCCTTATGGCAGTTGCCTTTCGAATTCGCCTACCTCGTTTTGCTGCTTTGACCGTCGCCGGGCTTACCCGGGCGAACTTTGCGATTGTTCTTATTGAGAATTTTCGGTTTTGCAGCTCCCGCTGAAGGTCGATGGACGTAACGAGGTTTTCAGTTTCATTTGGCCGATATTCGATCGTGTCGTTCTCCAGCAAACTGATATCGTCCTCGCGTTCCCACCGGCGATTCGTTTCCTTACCGATTGTTGCAAATTCGCGCGCTGCCATTATGGCCGTACGCCTGAGAACACCAGCGGTGCGCGCAGCACACTTGCTGCCGTCTGGAGCGAGGCTCTTAGCCTCCGGGTGCTTCCGGTATTCGCGAACTACGTCCCCGTAAGTACGCGCTTCAGCTTGAAAGGGCAACCGATTACCCGCTTTGGCCAGTTGATAGGTTTTGCCATCGTGCAGATTGATCCATTTCATCTCATGCCACAACAATGGATCCGACGTGAAAGATCCGATTAACGTGAAAGCCTTTGGATCAACACCTACTGGATATCCACCGAGCGGGTCTATCACCGGACTCAAGACGAAATTGGAAGGTTTGGCTCTGTCGCGGTACGACAGCCCTTTTTGTCGTACCTGTAAGACTTTCAAAACTTCCGGCGTCGAGATTGTAAAACGCATCATCGCAGGTAAGTTGAACCAAGAGGGTTCTGTATTTGGAAGACCCAGAGCTTCGCGCAAAATCCATTCCCAAGCTTCTACTACCCATAACGGGGCATCGGCGTTGCTGTGCTCTCGCTTAGGCGGGTAGAGGAATCCAAGCCCATGAGCGCTTGCTTTCACAACTCGAATATTTCCGTCCGATGTTCGCGTGAAGAACGCGTATCGTTTCGCTGCAATCGCATATCCGAAAAGTTGTCGTTGCTGACCTTCCTGATAGTTTACATCCTCGATTTTGATAATTGAGGCTGGACCGAAACTCCGGTCGTAAGGATTCAGCTGTTCAAATCTTCCAACAATTCTGCGAACTACCTCCCACGTCAAAGCTTTGATAGCATCGCGTCCATCATCAACGCGGTACGGTCCTCCAACACATGGAACGAGCCCGCCAGATTCAGAAGGAACAATGGCCATTGAGTCCGTATCGCAAAGTAAGTACGTTCCGCCGCAATCTTTGACAGCACGTTCGAGCATTGCGAGTAGCAGCCGCCCACCTGACGTAATAAGCGATGCAAAGACAGGACAGTACCATTCGCCCGGCCTTTCTATGATCGTCGAAGTAGTTTCGAATTGGCGCTCCCCGGAAAACACCTGCAGCTTCACTCTGGCAGGTCCTCCGATTTTAGGATCTGTTCCAACGCGTTCGGGATTCAGCTCGACAAAAAGACCATATGATCCGGCGTTGGCAAGGATCTTAAGAAAATATTGCAAAGCTCCACGCTCGATGGGGGTCAAGGTATGGTCTTTTCGAACCCGTTCGCGCGCTTCGATCACAAGCTTAAAGAAGTCATCCGTTCTCGGATCGATGTCGATCATGCCTCTCAGAGCTGTTTTCTTCAGTCCGGGTTGCTGTCCTTCAGGGACGACACGAATGGCTCGCAGGATTTCGGGAGAGCGTCCGGTAAGGAGCCTCGCCGCAATGAGATCTGGACCCGCAAACCACATCGGAGTCTCTGAAGTGAACGGGTTAATACCTATATTGTGTGTCGCCCCGTTATATTTTGTGCGGACAGGAAGGATTTCAGCTGATGGACGTACCAACGCAAAGAAAGCAAGTGTTTTCCAAAATGCGGGATCGAATGTTTCGTCAAAGGTTAGGTTAGCGATCAACTGACGCGCGTCCTCAGTGGCATCTTCGAAGCGCAATCGATCCGCAGTTAGGAAAGTCCAGAGGTTGAGAAGAGTGTTGACCGTTGGATATTCGGAACGAACGTCCGTATGGACAATCGGGACTGGTGTGAGGCGAATGCGACATTCGGCCCTGCCGCCGAAATATGCTTGCATTGCTATACCAAGGATTTCAGGTGGAATTGAAAAGTTTTCCATCGGTGGAATAATGCCCATTGACTCTAGATAGGCTTTTGCAATCGAAGCGGGGGAATACGCGCGTGCAGGATTCAGATCTATTGGATGTCGATCGAATTCAGCCCGAAGAACGTTGAGCAGTGCAAGTGTCGCTCGAATGTCTTGCCGGTTATAGTTAATTTCTTCGGCTGAAACTCGGCCTGACGGTGTGTATCCGACGACCTTTCCCTCTATACCTTTAGCTGCACAGGCAGAACCCAGGCTGTGCGATTTGTTATCTAACGCCCAGATCAGAGTCTTCAGGTCAAGACAACGGATTGGTGGGTATTGTCTGCTGGCTCTGGGCCGCTTCTCAGAAGACGGAGCCACCTTCGTCAGTTTGTAAAATGCACCCTTTCCGTCTTTGGGTTTGATTACAAGTCTCGGCGCGTACTGATCTTCGTGCGATTCGCCATCTTCTCTATCCTGGAAGTGATTCATTGTGAATGACCAGCCCCCACCGTTGCGATTTGACCAGCAAGCCTCTGTCGCAATACGGGACAAATCGAACGGGAGATTAAAGCCCACGATCAGAGCTTCGGCACGAATGGCACGCAAAAAGATTTGTTTGATGAACTGCTTACGGGTCAGAGGAGGACGCAGATCTTGCGCTCGGCAGTAATCCTTCACAATAGCGGCGCTGCGACTATCGAGGTCGTCCGCATAGAACGTACTCTCAAGGACGGGAGCATACCGCCCGTTTTGAAGCCGACAGTACACGAAACAGCCAAATAAAAGCGCTTGGCTCTGATCAGTAGTTGTTTCGCAGTCTAGAATAAGAGCGCGCTCCGGCCATTTGTCGGGTGCCAGAGCGAATTCGGCAATAGTTTTCTGTACCGACTCGGCCATCCCAATAACCTTTGTATGAGCGCGTACTTCTACGACTTTTGTATCTTTCACTGCTTTTCTCCTTTTGATAGAAGTTCACTCCACTGCAACAGAACTTTCGCGAGCATTTCGAAGAAAACCGAAAGCACTTTCAGCATCAGCGCAACCCGTTTTCGGGGGTCAGGCTCAGGCCTGAAATCAATACCGGCGCGCACATATCCCTGACTGACTCTGAAGTGGCACAAGACACAGAGCAGCACAAGTGAATGAGGGTCTAAATCCTTGAGAAAAACGTGATGTTTCTCAAGCACACTCCTCGGCACCTGAAGCAAAAACCAATCGGGCGTAACAGGAATGAGGTCTTCTGGCTGAGGCAACCCACAAAACAAGCAAATGTGTGGGCCTGAACCCAGCTTTTTAAATCGCTCGACAGTCCTGGCATCGTTTCCGATGGGGTCCTGTTCCTTCACGATGCCACCCGCGCGTAGTACAAGCTTTCAATTGCACTGAGAGAACCGGCATCGGCCAGTTCATCTAGAACGTCGGGATCGGTCACAAAACGACGAACCCTTCCCGCAGTCACGAATGATTTATCCTTGAACCGTTCGAGTTTGGATGTATCGCCGGTCCTCACGTACTTCCGAACCGCATTCATATATTCAGCGATATCTGTTGCCCTACGGGAGTCGTAAACGGTGACTGGGACTGGGCCTCGCGGCGTCAGGAAATTCAGCGTGCGGCGAATGTGATCGTCCGGAAGCGCCCAGTATTCTCCGTGACGGTCGCGACGGAATGCAGGCCTGGCATACTCCAATACCGTTTTGGGGGAGATATCTTGGATTGTTGCGGCGTGACTGAGTGGCAAGCCTTCGCGTCTTGCCAGAGCCAATGTAGCCAGCGAACGGTCACGAGCTTCGCGTTCGTCCATTCGGTATCGGTCGCGGTATCGCATACCGCCAATGTGCCAAATGCTCTTGCCAGCACAAGGCCCAGCAGTGTGTCAATAAATTGACACAATCGATCTAGTGTGGCATAAAATTGACAAACGGCTTCAGGGTTGTGGCAATTCGTAAAGGCGGAGATGCTTTGAAGCAAGAGACAGCTGTTCGATTAGCGGAAGCGCTAGCACGGACTCTCGAAACTGTGGGTTTATCCGCTACTGAATTCGCGGGGGCCATGCTGGGGATTCCGATTCCAGAGAAAGAACAGAAGCTCGTACAAATGGGATATAAGGCATTTTTAACCCAAAAGTTCAGAGAAATGCCGGAGCCGAGCAAAGCTCAGTTGGATCAACTGCTGACAATGATCAATGCATTCGGAAGTGCGCCGCAAAACTTGCGATCTTGGATGAAACACAAGGTCAAAGAGCTGCCACATTCGCCAGGTGGACCTCCTAGAAAGGTGAAGCTTGCAGAAGAAATGGCCGTGTGTGCAGAAATCCAGGCAAACATCGTTGAATATGGCACGCGAGAAGCGATTCGCCAGGTTGCACGAAGGCGGAAGGCGAGCGAGAGGACTATCTATCGCATTTGGGGGAAATATCACCCTAAGAAAAAGAAAGCGCGCCAGGCGTCTCAATGAACAAATCCAAACCTAGTGAAGTGTAGATAAAGCAGGCACAATGGCAACTTCGGCAACGGTATCTCAACTTCCGCAGTCCCGCAATTTACTCACTCCGCGACATGGGGTCATAACCCTTTACGGCTACGGGATCACAGCATGCGTGGATCGCGGCCACCTCGTCCTTAAGGATGGTATCGGCAGTGACCGCCACGAAGCCCGACTCCCGCGTGTAGGTCATGGGCTTCGCCGCCTGGTGGTAATCGGCTCTGACGGATTCGTCTCGCTGGCAGCTCTTCGTTGGCTTGCGGATCAAGATGCAGCTTTTGTCATGCTCGAACGCGATGGATCGGTGCTTGCCACGACAGGGCCCGTTCGTCCTTCGGATGCTCGATTGCGACGTGCTCAAGCCCTTGCGGGCACGAGTAAAGTGGCACTGAACATTTCGAAGAAACTGGTTCAGCAAAAATTGAACGCTCAAGAGCAACTCGCTAGAGAAAAACTACGCGATTCCAAAGTCGCAGACTTGATTGCAGCCAACCAAGCAGCAGTTAATGAAGCACAAACGATTGAAGGTCTGCGCTTGTCTGAATTGAGAGCCGCACTCGCTTACTGGTCTTCATGGCGCAATGTGCCGATCACGTTTCCGAAGAAGGATCTCTCGCGGATACCGCAACATTGGCAACGCTTTGGAGCGCGAATCTCCCCACTGACGGGGTCGCCGCGACTGTCAGTAAATCCACCAAACGCAATGCTCAATTACCTCTATGCGATCCTTGAATCGGAAACACGCCTCGCCGCCGCTGCACTTGGTCTCGATCCAGGGATAGGTTTAATGCACGTCGATACTGATGCGCGCGATAGCTTGGCTTGTGATCTGATGGAAGCGATTCGACCCCTCGTTGATGCCTATGTCTTGGATTGGATTACTCGCGAAGCTATCCCCCGTGAATGGTTTTTCGAGGAACGGAACGGAAATTGTCGTTTAATGGCGTCGTTCGCTACTCGGCTCGCTGAAACAGCCACGACTTGGGGACGTGCCGTAGCCCCAATCGCTGAATGGGTGGTTCGTGAACTTTGGTCCTTGGTTCAGAAACCGAGTCGCCAACGCCTACCCCCCACTCGCTTAACTCAGAGCCATAAACGCGAGGCAAAAGGGCTTTCTGGCATTCTTCCAACCCAGGCACCACCTAAGCCATTCCGTATCTGTCGACGATGCGGCGCTCCAATCCTTTATGGCAAGAACTTTTGCTCATCCTGTGGCGCGGACATCGCGAGGGATGAACTTATTAAGAGCGCAAAGCGTGGCCGAATAGCGGCTCAAGGTCGCGACGCTCAAGCTCGCAGGACTGAAACGCAGCGTCGCAATGCTAACGCTCAACTTGTGTGGGAACAATCGGGCCAGCCGAAGATTGGTGACGAAGTTTATCGCAACGAGATTCAACCGCGTCTAGCTGGTGTGACGATTCCAACGATAATGTCGGCGCTCAACGTGTGCGCTTCATACGCGTCGGATATTCGCAGAGGGCGACGGAGGCCCCATGCACGGCATTGGGAGAAGCTTGCGCGGCTCGCCGGGCTTTCTAGTAGTCTCTGCTTGTAAAAGAACCCAAGGTGCGGCACGATTTTCATTCAGAACAAATCAGTTATGTCTATTTCTCCTGTGCTGGGGGAGGCATCATCCAAGTAAATCGTCCACGAAAGTCGAACAGTACGCCTCGGGATATGTGCTCCTGCTGGCACATGGATAAACCAGGGGTGTTCGGGAAATTTGATTCGGTCGCCTGGGAATAGTTTCCGTTCCGGTGGCAAATAGTTCCTCCACCCGGGGCTTACTGTCGTTACTTCACCATGTGCGAACCGATATCTCAGTTCTTTCCCGCTTGCGACTTCCTGAAGCGATTCGCCCGGCGACAGAGCTTGGTTTAGTGGCGTATACAACCTAAAGTCGGTAGCAAAGACGAGGCGCAACAGAAAGTCACGAAGTGTTACCTCGCCAGCATTGGCGATGGCAAGTTGAAACTCATACTGGTCGTAATCTCGTTTCGGGGCTTCGAGATATTCGCGCTTCGGCACACCATGGCCGTGTATCAGCACTTCTCCTGCTTCTCGCCTGGCCGATATCTCCTGCAGTTTCGACTGGCGCACCGCCAACTCTTGGTCTGCCGTGACCACACCACACCGTGAAGCATCAACACGGGCCTGAGGGACGCGGCCACGTGCCATCAGGAGGCGAATATGAGAGTCATCTAGCGGATATGCAGCAAACTCCCTGCGACCGTAGTATCGCCAAGAATGTCTCGCTTGGTAGGCAGTGTTACCTCTGGGTACGGTCACCACATAGGCGGCTCGCCCCGCCTTTGCTCCCGACAGTGAGATAGATCGGACTGTCAGACCCTGAATCGCGGGACTGATATTCGATGCAATGAGTTGCTCGAGTCGTTCGGGCGACATATCCGTCGGATCAACACCTTCGTCGATTTCGGTTGCGATACTTTTCTTGCCACTTTTTCCCTCACGGATGGCAATAACGATCACCCCACCTTCTGTGTTTGCGAATCCAGAAACATCTTCAGTGAGTTGCTTCACAATCTGCTCCGAAGGCTGCGCTAGCAGCGCGGATGCCTTGAAGTCCAATCTTATGGATTCATATTGTCCTATCAGTTGCTGCAAGTCTTGCTCTGTCTGGATTATATTTTCCAATGTGGTGCTCCCGCTAATTTAGGCACTCAGCGTGCCAAAATTTAGTACAGATGAAAACCAAGAAGGCCACGTGAGGGTGCGACTATCAGGGCCGCGATTAGGCCGAATCGAGATTGTCCTCCTTGATCCAGCGGGCAAATCATTATGCAGATGCTGTTTTACGAGAGATAAACTAGACGATGGACCATCCTAGCTGCGGAGTACTTGACGCCTTAACCAACCGCGTACTCAAAATCCATCTCATAATGACATCCGGATGCGTCAGGATTTAGCACAGAAATTTGGCTGTATTCCGCTTCCGAGAGCGACGGTTCTGACAGTCTTTGGTGTTTAGGCCACACGCTCGCCACACATTCGGCAAACCGCTTTCGTAACTGATCGGGCTCAAGACCTTTAGCCCCTATCCGACAAACGAGGATGGCTTTCTTCTTTAGAAGAGGAGCGATTCCCAGCCATGCGCTCTTGATGAATTCCCAATAGCCTAATGCACCAATGCGGCGATCGTCCTTTGATACGCGCCCGTATGTTGGATGTGGCGGACCTCCCAGAAACCAGAGTCTTAACCACTGGTCTTCTTCAAAATTGGTTACATCGAGATAAGGTGGAGACGTAATCACCATGCGCACTTTCTTGTGTCCATCTGGAAATGCTGCGGAAACTTGCCGGACATCACAAAGGGCGGCGCGTCCTGTCCCGTCTGGGCGCCCTTTTTTAAGCCTGAATTCGGCCCGATCTCGAAGGATGTCAAATACGTCGCGCCGTAGTGGGGTCATATTGTGAGCACGCCAGTAACGTACAGAATAGTCTGGCTTAGTGGATATGCTGTGTGGCATCTGATTACTGAAATAGTAGATCGATCGATCCGCCTCACCGTGAAGATGACCAAGAACCAGAGCTCCAATAAATCGATGAACTATCTTATGTTTCCAATTCAACGTCCTCCGCAGTGATAGCAGTTGCTCCAAAGTGTCGGGGTGAAAGGCATAATCAAAGAACTCTGGTAGAACGGGTCGAACGGGCGGGTCATAGTAGCGGCGAAGGTGTATCCATTCCAGCCTATCAAGCTCGGCTAAAATATCGTTCAAGCATGGGACATTTGCCTTTGCCGCGGAGATACAAAAGGCAACAGGGTTTATGTCAGCAGCGATAGCACGACGGCCGAGAAGCAGGGATTCTAGTAGCGTCGTACCCCGACCCGAAAACGGGTCCAGAACGAGATCACCTGGTTTTGAATATTGCTCGACGTATTTTCGAACAAAATCTGGCGGAAACATAGCGAAGTACGGACACAAGGCATGCAATCTATGTTTCTGTGGTGGTTTTGAGTTTCTCATGAACTTAGCCCTTTTCCTCCAGAGCCTTTCGTGTCAATAAATCGAGTACCCGTCCGCCAGGGGATAGACTTATTGCTGTGTACCTGTGTGCCAAGGCGATGGGCACAACCGCGTTTTCATAAAGGTCAGTTTCGAAATGATTGATGAGGGATAGTGCCTTTGCCAGATCGGAATAACGCGCGATTTCCGCCTTTGCATCAGTGAAATTCATGCCCGACACTTGTTTAGTCGGAAAAGGATAGGGAATTGCAAATACAAAGCTTCGGTCTGACAGAGTTCTGTAAATAAAATCCTGTCCGTAATAAGTCTCAGATCCGAATCCATTGCTCGAAGGGTCCCGTCCAGCGAGGATGTACTTGTATCGATATTCATCTTCAATGGCATAGATTCGATTTGCCGGGAGAAATCTCTCTATAAAGCTGACATGATCCGCAACTTGCCCCGTTTTTTGTAAGCCAATTATCAAGACCGGTGAGTAATTCATCTTCGCAAGTTCAATCCTGAGCTTGTCGAGGTAACGCAAAATGGCAGCGTGGAGCCATGCTCCATTCCCGAACACGGCGAGCGGGCCATCGAGGAAAAACACCGTGGATGAAAGTGACGCAGGCGATTGGCTAAACAAGAAACGTGCATAATGTATCGGGAGCATATGCTCCACTTGAAGCATGAATCGCGACATCGCCTCGTAATTCGATTGAAAATCGGTTACCTCTTCCCATACCCGTAGACAGTCCGACGGATACACGTCGTTTGAACAATGTGGACATTTCTGTTGGTCTGGAATGTCGAGCAGCTCAATGGGCCCCTTTTCGCATTCCGGGCACTTATGAAGCTTCAATTTTTGGGGGTCTCCAGTACCCAATATTCCGAGACGTTCAGCGGCAAGATGAAAAAGAGTAGACCTCAAGCTAGTCTTGGGATCAGAGTCGACGAAACGCGTTCTTGTACCGTAAAGGTGTTCGTCAATAGTTGATCTAAAGCTATCCCGTACCGATTTTTTTCCGTGTGTTCGGATGTTCGCACTGGGTAACGAAAACGTCAGAGGTGAGTTGCTGTTCTCAATTTCGGCAACCCGGAAAGGGTCGACGAAGCGCCCACCGTCGACTCTCAGTGCACCGTACCGCGCCATATCGATCAAGACCGAGCCGATTTTGACGTAACCGATTTTCGTGCTCGGTAGTTTATCGTTGATACTGGACTCGTGAAGGCTACCATCGACGGCGATTACACGCTCTGGAAGCAGCGTCGGATCGAAGCTAGGCGGTAATACGAACTTGGCTGCGAGTTTTTGAATCTCTTCGTCAGAAGGTGGCTGAAGGTATGAGCAACCACTTAGGAACTTAGCCACTTCTGGATTTTTGACGATATCGAAGTGCGCAGATTTGTTGGCGAACTCTCCCTGGTATGGCATGCCCTGCCTTTCTAATTCTTACTACCAGCGAGTACAGCCTGTACAGGTTTCGCTGCACCTTTGTTTAGGTCCGCCATTCTTTCGATTTCCACGGTCGGATCGAATTTGTCGATTTGAACTGGGACAACAAATGGGCTGGATAGAGACTTGACACGCGCGAAACCTACATCTTGCGCTCGCAAAAGCGACCGGCTGAAATCATCAAAGTCGTAGAAACGCGCAAGCTCTTTAATCTCGCGATCATTGTTCAGGTGCGAAATGAACCAATTCTCGGTATTAGCTAAGATGTTCGGATGGACTGAGGAAACTTCTTGTGTCGCATAGACAAGCGCGATCCTGTACTTCGCGCCTTCTTTCGCAAGACGGGGCCACGTCTCTGTCAACTCGTGGTTCTTTCCGACTAGATTATGAGCCTCTTCAATGTAGACTACGATGTTCGGAGGTAATTCTCCAGCAACGAAAATCTGCATCGATTTAGAGAAGATCGCTCTGGCAATTTGCTCACTGATTTTTTCCCGAAGAGTCGGGTCACCCACGGAGAGGTCCAGAATAATGATCTTGCCATCCCGTAGATGTTTATAGATTTCGTCCCCCACCTCTTGTGCACGACGAGAAGAGTGAAATTTCCGAACATCTGCGAGTATCTTGTACCCATTTATGTACGAATCATTCGCATTTTTGTTGGCCAGCATGTTAAGAATGGCTGTCGTGTCGTCGTCCAGCCACGCTTTGCCACTACTACTGCTTCGAAGTGGATTGTTTCCGTTTGCTGCACGCGCGTTCAAAAACCAATCCACCGCCTCAGGGAGTGTCAAACCTGATGAAGGATCCTTCAGTTTCGCCTTTGCTTCCTGATCCACAGCGTCTCGTACGGATTTGTTGGCATCGAAAGTTACCCGGTGCTTCGATGGAGGCTCGAAACCAGCCTTGTATAGCATCGCTTGATACGCAGCGACACGCACTTTCCAGCGCCGGTAGGTGCTCTGCTCTTGGGGATCTGGTTCATCGAATGAAGTGTTAAGGAAGACGTTGAGATCAGCCGCATTGGACGTGCCTTTTTCCTTCAACACCTCTCGGATTGTGTTGAAGCCGTCGCTTAGCTGAATATAAAAGTTGTTCTGTAACTCCTCAAAGCCAGGCGTCTGTAACATGCGATAACGAACTGTTTGCAAGGGATAAATGTCGGCAATAGACCCTTTGTCTTGTTGGTTTGCGTTGGCGTATTCGCCGTTTATGTCATAAATGATCTGCCCAATCTTCACATTCCCGTCATCTGCAACTCGTTTCACCACCGAAACGAGTTGTTTGATCATGTTCGATTTGCCAGTCCGAGTCATACCAAGCACGGCGGTCCCTTCGAGCCAAAAAGTCGGACGGTTGAATGTGAACTGCGATTTGCTCACCCTGGTCTCTGCGATGCAACCGATCACTCGATGTGTAACGAACGGTTCCAATGCGGAATGGCAATATTGGTTTCGCGATGCCGAGTTGTTTTGCCTCCTCAATGGCATTCGTGCGGCGTAGCGGATCAACATGATTTACGATCAATTCAAGTGCGCTTCCCCTCGGTCGGTAGACGTTCAGACGAGTTGCTGAAGAAAAAGATTCCAAGTCGCTTCCCAGCCATAGCTGACCATCTTTGGTGTAGAACGTACCTAAGACGCGACATTGAAGACCCCCGAATTGAATTTGATTGAGGGTCAAATCGTCGTAATCCTTTTGGCCGTTTCCGCCAAATACAGCTGTTTGGCTCTGAAAGTGATCGATTTTTGTGCGGACCAAATCATCATCCTGCGGAAGGTGACAAGAACCCACTACGCGAAGAAGGATCACTTCACGATCAGCGAATTGCACGTTTGCGAATTCGTCGGGATTAAAGCATGACGCCGCCAAGAAGCAATTGTGAGGTATGCCTAGCGCCCTTGCCTTCCAGAGGTCGTTTGTCATAACGAGAGCGGTATCATAATCAATTGAGTATATCCAGCCGACGAAGTTATCTTTTTGAATGAGCTTTACTAGGGGGTCACTTTGGAGGAGTTGCTGCACATTTTGCATGATTGGCTGCCCTTCCGCTCAGAAGTGGCTGAAGTCTATCCCGAGAGTATTCACATGGGAAGTAATTATTTTATAAGTCACTCGTCAATATACTAATTGAAATATCTCTCTATGGGAGCCAGCTAGGAAATGGCAAAAAGAGTTCCGGACCATCATCCTACCCAGGAAATCAGACCTTTGGATTCCAAATGCCGTTTAATATAAATGAGTCCTTGTAGATCCTCTCGGTTGTAGTCAAGCAGCGTAGAAAGTGCCTCTTGGTCACCATGCTTGTATCTGACCCAGAGCCGGATGGCGTCGCGGCCGCTCAAGCCTCTGGTGGTCCGACGATAACCGGCGCGGCGCTCGACTTTTTCTGATCTCCTTTTATCCGATTGCTACGGCATATCTGCAGAAGATCGCAGCAATCGAATCTATCGTGTAGATCCAATCGCAGTTCGCGGCGAATGCGCGGAAGGTCAAAACTATGGCCACCAAACGTAAATAAACGTCCACGTTTCGGGAGTAACCGACGAAGCCGACCAGCTGTGATTTCGTCGCCTACCAACTGGACCACGCCAGTCTTTGAAGAACGGAATCCGACTACTGTCAATTCGTGAATCCAGCCGTTTTCGTAAGTACATTCTGTTTCAACGTCCAAGAAAAGATTAAGGGCTTTGGGCATGGGGCTTGGCTCCCTAATCCTGAGAATGTAAGGATTCTAAGGTGCGGAGTGTACCTGTCTGTGATGCAAGTCACAAAAGGAGGAGACTCGTCACGGGGAACTTGCTTTTCCCGATCCTACTAAGCCGCTGAAGCTACCTGTGCTCTTTGACATCAGCCTGATCGATGGCAATATCACACGCTTGACGCCACGCCAGGCCGAGGTGACCCCAAACCATGCGTCTATACGAAGGGACTGTTGGCGAATTCAAAGAGTTGGTGTTGCAGAACGAAGTTGCCAATCGCATTGCAGCTAGCTATGAGCGCCACTATCGGAGACGTGTTGGGCAACCGGAATATAGATCATGGCAGCAATCTCTGAATTTTCTTAGAAACTCATTTGAATACGCAGGCCTCGCAGAAAATACGCTCATCATTGAGTACGAGCTACCCTATTCAACACGTCGCATCGATGTTCTTCTTTTCGGACGCGACCAACACAACGACGACAGCGTTGTCCTGATTGAGCTTAAACAATGGTCTAACGAAAACGTTTCCGATTGTCCTTCAGAAGGCAACATAATCGTTGATTATGGTCGATTCTGGAAAGAGCAAGCTCATCCCTCCCTACAGGTCCAGGGCTATCACTATGATCTTAAAGATTTCTTAACCGTTTTCGGAGACAAGCCCGGGATAGCCTTAGATTCGTGCGCCTACTGTCATAACTATTCGCGGCAAGCACCAGATCCAGTCCTATTTTTCCCAAAGTTTAAGGAGGAAATCGAAAGCTTCCCGGTTTTCGCCAAGGAAGATGTCCAGGCGCTGGGTACATATTTGAAAGAACGGCTCTCGCACGGAAATGGGTTTGAACTGTTTGGCCGATTTGTCAGAAGTCCAATTCGCCCTTCAAAGATGCTGCTTGCACATACGAGCGAAATGATTAACAAGCAGCAAGTCTTCAACTTAATCGATGACCAGATCGCCGCCTACAACTCCATTATGCACAAGGCCAAACGCTTATCTCAGACGGATAGGAAGTCGGTCGTCATCGTAAAAGGTGGACCTGGAACTGGTAAATCGGTAATTGCACTGGAAGTGATGGGTGAGTTGATGCGCCAAGGCAGGACGGCTTTTCATGCGACGGGATCGGGCGCTTTCACGAAAACGTTGCGAAAACTTGTGGGGAAACGAGCCGAACGACTATTCAAGTTCTCACATGATTTCAGTGCTACCAAACCAAATTCAATCGAAGTGTTAGTTTTTGACGAAGCTCACCGAATCAGAAGGAGCAGTAACAACCGGTATACGCGGCGTGAGAACCGGTCTGATCGTCCCCAGATAGATGAGTTGATTGGCGTAGCCAAATTAAGCATCTTTTTCATCGACGAGAATCAGATCGTTCGGCCCCAGGAAATCGGAACCGTTGGACTTATCAAAGAAGCGGCAGCGCGCGCCGGAATTACAGGCGAGGACATTGCGGAGTTTGAGCTGAAGACACAATTTCGGTGTTCCGGTTCAGACGCATATTTGCAATGGCTAGACAAGCTCTTGGGAATCACAGATTCTGAAGAATTCACGTTCGATGCGCGGATGAAATTTGAGATCTTTGCTAATCCGGCAGAAATGATGCAGGAAATCCGAAAGAAAAACTTCGAGAAAAGAACTCCGCCCGTATTGTGGCTGGATTCTGTTGGCCTTGGAGTTCTCCTAATCGTGACGGCAGCCTTGTCAATGACGTGCGGATTGGTGACTTCGCAATGCCGTGGGAGAAAAAGGATACTTTTTGGAAATGGGCGACCGATGACTCCGGCATGGAACAGGTAGGAACCGTGTATACGGCCCAGGGCTTCGAGTTCGACTATATCGGTGTCATTTTCGGAAACGACCTGATTTATGATTGGAGTGCTCAAAATTGGCAAGCTGTTCCCCAGAATTCGTATGACACTCAAGTGAAGCGCAATAACCCTGATTTGGTTCGCCATCTGCAACATGTCTATCGTGTTTTGCTATCTCGTGCTCATCAAGGCGTATACGTCTGTTTCATGGATCAGGGAACCGAGCGACGCTTTAAAAGTGTTTTGCCTGAGCTGAACGATGTTCGCTAGGCCCTTTTGCTGGTGGGACCAGCTGCCATTTCCCTCCACTTCCGTTGGGAAAGGCATATTTTTAAGTAGGTGGGCCAACTTTAGGGGGCGCTGCCATATACCCCCTCCTTTGCTTGACTTCGCGCCGAGCGAGAACTAGACTCCGCGCATCGTTTCGTCCCTCATCCGGAGGAGTGGCCAATGCCAATTTTTGAACGCGCTTCGAAGCAATGGACCAGAAATCTTGTTCTGGCGATAGGCATTTCGTGCGCTTTTAGCGTCGTTGCTGGCGCCAAAGCGAAAGACGCCACGAAAGAAGCAGCCAAGGACGCGCCAGTCTATAAGGTCGATCCCTTCTGGCCCAAGCCGCTCCCTCATCACTGGCTCATGCAAGGCGTTCCGGTCATGGTAGTCGACAAGGACGATCACATCTGGGTGATGAATCGTCCCCGCGACGTCAATCCCGACGAGATCGGCGCCGCCTCCAACCCTCCGCGAACCGACTGCTGCGTCGCCGCACCGGCGGTTCTCGAATTCGATACCGAAGGCAATTTGCTCCAGGGCTGGGGAGGGCCTGGCTACGTTCCCGGCTGGCCTGCGGAAGGTAATCCGCGCCCGGGAGCCGGAGCCGAACACGGCATCCTGGTAGACCGCGAAGGCAACGTGTGGATTTCCGGCAGCGCGCGGGGCGACACCATCATGAAATTTTCGGGCGATGGAAAGCTTCTGTGGGAATTCGGCCATCGCGGACCGCGTCCCAAACCAGGCGAAGCCGCGGGCCCTGCAAAGCAAAATAATCAGGACACGGATATCTTCCCCACCGGCATATTCTTCTTCGACCTCGACGAAGACGCCAAAGAAATCTACATCGTCGATGCCAAGCGCGTTCTCGTGTACGACTACGAAGGCAAATTCAAGCGCGGCTGGGGCGGCCACGGCATCCCGCTGAGCGAAATCGATAACGATCCCACCCCGCCCTACGACTGGAAAGCAGGAGGACCGCCCGACCAGAAGCAGTTCGCTCCCGCGCTTCACTGCGTGCACTTTTCGACCGATGGGCTCGTCTACGTTTGCGAACGCGGCAGCGATCGCATTCAGGTTTTCACCAAAGAAGGCAAATTCGTCAGCAGCTTTTTCGTCCATCCTTCCACGCCCTCGCGCGGGCCGGAATGCGGCGGTCCCGGCAGCACGATGTTCGGCATGTGCGGCACCACTTACAATCTGACGTTTTCGCATGACGCCGACGAGAAATATGTAATGATCGCCGACGGAACCAACGACAAGGTCTGGATCCACAATCGCAAGACAGGCGAGCTTGCGGGTTCGATCGGAGACAATGGCCGCATGGCCGGCTATTTCCACTGGATTGACGCCATCGCCATCGACTCCCACGGGAACCTCTATACGGGCGAAGTGGACACCGGAAAACGAGTGCAGAAATTTGTGCTCATGAACGGTGACAAAGCCAAGCGCTCACGTCCCCACGAGTAGGCTAAGTTGTCATTCTGAGCGCAGCGTCCCGACGTTTGTTTCTTCAGGAAATCGGCCGTCTATGATTTCCTGTCGGGACGCGCAGTCGAAGAATCTCTCCGGAAAGAAGGCATCTATGAAACGTGAATTCAGATCCGCGGTCGGCCCTGTGCATCAACACCAATCTGATCGCGGTATTTCACGCCGCGACTTGCTCCGCTCGGCTGCGGTTCTAAGCGCCGGGGCAATTCTTCCTACGATCGCCTCCACGACCGGCTCGGCTGCGCAAGTTGCGTCCTCCGATTCCACCCCCAAAGGCGGTCGCATCGATATCCATAGCCACATGACGCCGCCGCTTTTGCTCCAAACGGTCGGCGCCGAAGCGCTCGGCGGATTCGCGAAGTGGACACCCGAGCAGGCGCTCGCCGCCATGGACCAATCGGGCGTAAGCACCGGGGTACTTTCCGTTCCGCCGCATTACGATCCCACGACCGTCGACCGCATCGCCCGCGGCTGCAACGAATGGGCCGCTCGTTTGGCCGCGGATCACCCGGGCAGGTTTGGCGTCTTCGCTTTCCTGCCACTGCCGCATATCGATATCACTCTCCGCGAAATCGCATACGCCTACGATACGCTCAAGGTTGACGGCGTCGGCATGTATACAAATTATGGCGACAAATGGCTTGGCGACGCGTACTTCAATCCAGTTTTCGAAGAACTCGAACGCCGCAAAGCCATCGTCTTCACTCATCCCATCACCGCCGATTGCTGCAAGGACTTGATCAAGGGAATCGGCGATGGCGCCATCGAATGGCAGACCGACACTACCCGCGCGATTGCGCAAATGATTTTTGGCGGAGCTCAGGAACGCTATCCCAATGTGCGCATGGTTTGGTCCCACGGCGGCGGCACCATGCCTTATCTGATCGAGCGCTTCACCGGCATGGCGAAATCGCCAAGGCTTGCATCGAAGTTTCCCGGAGGATTTGAGGCTGCAGCCGGCAAGTTCTACTACGACACCGCGCAGGTCGCCAATCCGCCGGCGATGTCCGCGCTCATCAAGGTCGTCCCCCTGTCGCAAATCCTGTTCGGCACGGATTACCCGGCGCGCACTTTCGCCGATCACGTCAAAGGGCTGAAGGAATGCGGCCTGTTCGGCGCTAAAGAACTGCAGCAGATCGACCGCGAAAACGCGCTCGCCCTGCTCCCCCGCTTCAAAACCTAAATCGTAGCGGTACCAGACCATCCGTTCCCGAGCCACGAGGCGCCTACTAGCAAGGAGCACGGCCTGCCAGTAGTAAACTCCAGTATAAATTGTTCTAGCACGTAGGCAAATACGGTCGCGCTACGCTTCGAGCAAGATAGGGTCGCCAGCCCGCACTTCGCCGGGCGTGAGGACCGTCGCATAGATACCCGCGCTCTGCCCATGCTTCTGAACCACGCACTTCAGAATTTCTGGACTCGACTCGCCGGTTGCCGGGTCAAGGGTGATCATCACGCATCGTTGATCGACTTCAGTGATGGCGATTCGCGCCGCGCTTCCGATTCGAAGAGTTTTGCCCACCCACTGCAGCTCGTCGAAAGGTCTGTCGTCCTTCAGATCAACCAGCAGATTGGGACGAAAGCGCCACGAATTTTCCTTCGTTCCGCTTTCTTCCGCGATGCGCGCAACCGTTTGCCGGCTGATCAGGGAGACATGCGCGACATCGTACGATCCGCGGTAGTCACGCAGCAAAAAGAGCGACCTTCCCGATCTCGTCTCGAGCGCTTTGCGGAGCTCGTCGCTCTCGATGCGCCAATTCTCTCCATGGGCTGTCGCCACCGCCACGGCCGCCTCCGGCGTGCCTGCCTTTTCGACGGAGGTTCGGTAATTGAGCAACTCCGGCAACTCGCGCGCGGTGAACCACGGAAACGAACTTCGAGAGGTCGCCTGGACGAACGCATAGCGTCGGTCCTCCGCGAAACCTTGAAGAGTCAGCGCAGCCGAGGGCAGCGCTTCACCTTGCATAGACTTGACTGGGTACCGTGCAAGCTGGCGAATCACGCCCAAAGATTGCATACGATTTCTCCTCAATGCCGGGTGAAGCGTAAGTTCATTCTCGCGTAGGCTGGTGGCGCCCGCAATGAGGGACGCCTGTGACGTTCGGAGCTGCAGCGCTCTTCAGGAACGCAGATCAGGCGGGCAGTTGCTCTTGCTCGGGAGTATCGACGGGATGGGCCTCATTAGGCCGCGTTCCGAATTTCAGTTTTAATGCACCGGCGGCCACCTGCAAAATCGGTCCTTGATTCTCGAAGAGAACTCGCACCCACTGCCGCCATCTCATTTGCGGGAAATAAATTCCCCGGAATGCCAGACGGGAGCACAGGTGGATGATCCGGTCGGGGAGGGACTTTGTCTCCAGCCATTTCATGGCGGAAGCAATCGCCGCGGGGGAGTATGACGCCATCCAGGCGTGCCGGACCTCGGCTTCGGCCTCGGCAGCGGAAAGCCCCAGGGGCGAGTGAGCCATGGCGAAGGGCTTGAAGTCCAGCCAGTGTTTCGGGCGGGTCAAACGCCCGGCAGCGGCAAGCTTGTCGTAAAGCGGCGTCGCCGGATAAGGGGTGAGGAGACCGAATACGGGCAGGCCCGGCGGCCAGGAACGGATCTGCTCCAGGGTACGCTCGGCAACGCCGGGGCGGTCGCCGTCCATTCCAAAAATGAACGAAGTGATGGCGTACAGGTTGTGCCGCGCGAGCCGTTCCAAGACGGCCGCGTATTCCGCGGGCTTATTGAAGTCCTTGGCCACGCTCTTCAGATTTTCTGGATCGATCGATTCCAGGCCCATGAAAATCCACTTGCCGCCGCTTTGGGCGATGAGGGAAACCAACTCCTCGTCGCGAAGCAAATTCATGCTGATCTGCGCGATCCAGGGAACCTGGGCCCCGCGGGCGATGATCTCCCGGAGCAGCGCTTTCGTGCGCCGCATGTTGATGGCGAAGTTGTCGTCGATGAAGAAGACGGCGATTTTCCCCTTTTTCCGCTTCTCAAGGGATTTCAGCGCCAAAAGCTCATTGACCACGCTTTCGTTGGACCGGAAACGAATGGAGTCGCCGAAGAAGCCGGTCACGGTGCAGAACTCGCAGCCATACGGACAGCCCCGGCCAGACTCGATGGGAATCAGATGAAAGCTTTGCCAGGTCATGCCCAGGGCGTTGCACATGCGCCGGACGAGCTTGGGAAAATGAGCGATCATGTCGAACTGATCGAGGTCCATGCGCTCCCACGGGATCTCCGGATAGCTGGTCAAGCGAAGGCTTTCGTTCCTGGCCGAAAGCGTCTACGGGCGCATAGATTTCCTTCAGCGCACCGCGCTCGGCATCAGCCACGATTCGCGGCCAGGTTTCATCGGCCTCGCCGACCGCGATGGCGTCGGCGTGACGAACGCCCGCCATCGCGCCCCAGGGCTTCGTCCGGCACCTCGGTAATATGCGGACCTCCCATCACCAACAGGAACACCCGCGGCACGCACGGCATCCGCCATGCGGTAAGCTTTGGCGGCCATGCGGGTCATCGCGCCGATGCCCACCAGGCCGATTTGATTTTCTCGGATGTACTCGACGAGTTGCTGCTCGTTCATCCGGCGCGCGTTGCCGTCGAGTAGAAATACCTGGTGTTCGGATGGTGTGAGCGACTTCAGCAGGAACATCCAGAGGTGCGGCATGAAGTTGTTCGTAACTTCGTTATCTGGGTTGTACAGTAGGATATTAATATCGTTCCGCCATTTCCCACGCTGAGATGGCCTCTTTCGAGGCAGCCATTGTACCTCTGACAGGAGCGCTAGAGACACGTTCATTCGGTTTAAAACGGACGGAAGGAACAACTACCGTCCTACCGGACCGCACTTGCTCAGCCAAGCGATATTGAGGTCATCTGTCTCGCGCTATTGACCAACAATTTTGAACTTCTGGATCCTCTTGCCACGGTTTTCAGCTATGTAGACATTGCCTTTGGAGTCCACCGCGATGCCATGAGCCTGGTCGAACTGCCCCGGGAAGTGTCCGGCGCGGCCGAAACTCGACAGGATCTTGCCGGTCTGACGGTCCAGGATTTCGACTTCCGCATTGTTCTGGTTGATCAGGTACATGAACGTCTCATTGGAGTCGCGAGAGAGGGCGAGCGCCACCGCGGAGCCTCCACTCTGCTTCAGTTTCCCGTCAGGTGGCGGGGTGACCGGCTTCCACGGGGCCTCGATGTTCTTGATGAAGTGGCCCATCTTGTCGTACACCTGTATCCGAGATCCCTCTCGATTGCAGACATAGACGAAACCATCTCGGTCCACGGTCAAGCAGTGCACGTACTCCATCCCCTCGGGCTGCCACTGGCGTAAGAATTTCCCAGTCCGATCGATCACTGCCACGCGGCGGTTAGTACCGCGACTTTCGCCGTCGGACACGTAAACGTCGCCGTTTTCCGGGTCGACCCAAATGCTGGAGGGTGCGAAAAATTGCGCGGCGTTCGAATTGAGCGGCTTACCCTTCTCCGTGCCATCCGTCGAATCCAAGACGCCTTTTTTACCGATCTGGAACAGGAGCTTGCTTCCGTCGTGAGTGTATTTCTGAACCATGCCGGACGGCGCACTCGCTATCCAGAAATTGTTGTCTTTGTCGAAGAAACAACTGTGGAGGCGGGGGTCGAGGACGCTCAAGTCGCCCCAGGAATTAACCACGTTGCCCGCAGGATCAAGCTCGATGATCGGAGGAGCCAGATGACCCGGCATTCAAGTCTCCGTCCAACACGTCCTGCCGATTCAGGAGAAATACATGGTCTTGGGCATCCACACATACTCCGCCGAGCCCTCCGAGTATCCACTGGTTGGGGAAAGGCTTCGGCCAAGACAGATCGACCTCGTATTTAGGCGCGCTGCTCTGCGCCCGCAACGGGGGCGAACAAAGAATTCCAGACGCGAGCGCCAATGCCGTGCATGACCCTACGATGCCAACAGAACGTGTCTTCGTCTTTTTGCTCATGTCGTCCTCATAATCGCCAGTCAATCGGCCGGCAAATCCATTGCGCCGTTTAGTGTGCACGCTTATGGAAAGGCCATCCTCAACACAATCAGGGCTCCTTGGTTTCCCGAATGAAAGCGAGAACGTTCGTTACGCATTCGTCGGCTTTGGCGACGGCTACATGGTAGGCATCGCTAGTCAAGACGAGCAATCTGGAATGTGGAATCTTCGGTTGGTAGCGTAAAACGGTCTCCACGGATTGCAATTTGCTGCGATCGGAAGTGATGATGAGCGTGGGAGCGCTGATCTGCGGCAGCAGATTCTCCAGACTGAAGTTCGACATCATCTTCCCGACTCCCCGCCTTGTTTCCGGACTCGTCTCGTCCCTCAGCTTATCGAAATAGACCATCTCTTCCTTGGAGGCCGCTGAGCCCAGCCGTACCTGCTGCGAATTATTGTCCGTTGCCGGATCCACTGAGCTGAATGGACCGCTGGCCACCACGAGAGTACGCGTGCGCTGCGGATAGGTGGCCGCAAACTGCATCGCGATTGCGCCTCCCGTCTTGGCTCCGATGATATGTGCCGACGCGACACCGATCGCGTCCAGAAAATTCACCACTACTTTCGCGAAGTTCGCCTGCGACCATTCAAAATCACGAGGCGCCGTCGAACGCCCAAATCCGGGGAGGTCGGGACGAAACAAACGAAACTGCTGCGCCATCCGTGGCACCCATCCGTACCAGATTTCGCTTGTTTCAAGATTGCCGTGCAACAGGAGAGCCGGTTCGCCGTCAAGCCATGGCGCGCCCAGCCAATCCTCTTTGTAGTACATTTGAATTCCCGAACCGGCAGAAACGGTCGAGCCGCCCCGTTCACCGTTATCGAGTGGTTCAGCCTTCCCGTGGGCCAGTGTCCCTAACGCATCCGAAACCAAAGGAACTCCAGCCGAAGCGAGTCCCCACTTCACAAACGCTCTCCTGCCGGGTTTCGCTGACGAGCTCATCGTTGGGCTCCTTTTGGTCTGGATTCTAGTCGACGCGGGCATGTGGGGACAATCGGCTCATCAAGCCTCAAGCTCGCGAACGGTTTTACCTCTCAAAATTTGATCGCGCAGGCTACGTCCCTGATGAGAAAGTCAACGGTCTGGGGAATCGCGATGCTGATCTTCGCCAGTGCGGTGCTAGGTTTCGGCCTGCATGTTTTACTGCGCTCACGCTAGGCGCCACTAACCAACTGCCGGCGAAAGGGCACGCGGCCATCGGGATTACTCAAGCCGCCACGGGGAACGCTCGGCCCAATGACTCATTGCTTCGGTTGCCCACGCGGTAGATTTGTCGGTGTGACAGGACGTGCATGGGTTGGCGATTTTGTACTTATCCGTCATCTCTGGTGTGACGAATCTGAATGTGTGAGCACGCACGAAAGTGCCAGGCACTCCCTCAGTCTCGATCTTCGGCATATGACAGGTGACGCATTGGCTTGCAGGGGTTCCAGCTTTATGGTGTGTATGCTCTTCAAGCGTAGTGGTACGAGGTCCATTCGGCGATAGTGGCCCATGACAGTCCAAACATAGTTTTTCGGCGGGTTTTCTTAATTGCGCATAGTTATCGGTACCATGCACATTGTGGCAATCGAAACATGTAATCCCACGGCGGTACATGACGCTCTGCACGAAATCGTTCCCCTGCATCCGGTTTTTGTGCGCCGTGCCATCTGCGAAATAGTAGAAGTTGGTCTCGCCTAGCTTGCGATCTTCCAGCTTCCAGAAGTCCTGGAGCTTGAGCCCGACGTGGTAGCCGACCGGCCAGTCGTAATACTTTCCTTCGATTGGATTCGTCAGCGGTTGTCCTTGTGAGTGGCACTGGATGCACGTGTCGCTCGCCGCGACGTAATCCATGTGCGAGGGGTTCAGAATGTTGCTCCGAGAGGGATGGGCGACATGTTCGCTCCCCGGACCATGACAACGTTCGCAGCCAACATTCCACTCACTCACCTGTTTGGTGTGGATATCGTAATTGACGGAATGGCAGCCGTCGCATGTAGGCCCGGTCGGTCGCTTCATGTTGTCGGGAGGATAAAACTGCGCCCACCAATCTCCTCCGTTCGGTACGAGATACTTGCTCCATTTATGGTTGGCGATTTCCCACTGGGCTGGCAAAGGGAAATAGTCGTCCCCTACCTTGGTGAAATAGCGTTGCTTCCAAATACTGCCGTAAACGAACGCGACTTGCTCCTTTGTAAACTTGGCTACTGTATTCGTGGCCAGATTAGGAATAATCGCGTCGGGGTCCTCTTGTGGGTCGCGTACGATGTTAGCCATCGGCGTCTTTTTCCAGTGGTCATAGATTTGCCCATGGCATTTCTCGCACGCTTGCGAGCCGACGTAATGCGCTGAGGAAGCATTGGATACTTGCTGCGCTTCCTCTTTGTTCGTAGGTGAGTGCAAACTTCGGACAAAGAGAACAAGTCTCCAACTATCGTCACCTGACTCTTCGTGCGGATTCCTCCAGGCTGGCATTCCGGTAAGCTGGACTCCATTTTCGATGATGTAGTGAATTTCACCATCGCGGAGGTTCTGTGTCTGCTGTCCGCGCAGATCAGGCGCCCTCGGATAAAGATTCTGGCCTATTTGCGTTATTCCGCTGCCATCATTTCCATGGCAACTCGCACAGCGGGCTATGAAATCTTCCCGGCCTTCTTGCAAGTTTTCTGAAGTGTCTTCCAAGGGATTTTGCTCGTTGCGAGCGCGACTGGGGATTGCGAAATTTCTCACGGTGCGAGCTACAACTGTCTCGAAGCCCGAGGGCGCCGTAGTGGCGCGAAAACCCCGCCGAACGAGTGCCGCTAAGGCAATCGCTGCAAGGATAAAGACCGTGAGCATTGCCACAAGAAGTGCGCTCCGAGCTTTCATGTTCCCCTCAGTCATAATAATAAGAAGATGCCTTCAGACTTCGCCTGGCCAACCCCCGCGAAACGGCATTATTGATTAGATAACGGCGTCGGCTCCCCCCGACCGAGTAAAGTTGGTAGCGGTAACTGACCAAGACTTGGAAGGAAAGGAGCCGAGCATGCTGATTATAGGATGCGATTTCCATTCGCGCTTCCAGCAAATTGCGATGCTGGATCCGCAGACCGGTGAAGTCATCGAGCGTCGGTTAGAACACGAGAACGGTGAGGCTCGGAAGTTTTACGCCGGGCTTGCCACTCCGGCGCGCGTAGGAATGGAGGCCACCGGATATGCACAATGGTTCGAACGGATGCTCGCTGAGCAAGGACATCAGTTGTGGGTAGGAGATGCAGCGGAGATCCGTGCGGCGATGGTGCGGAAGCAGAAGAGTGACTCGCGTGATGCTTGCCATATTCTGGACCTGCTGCTCAGAGACAAGTTTCCGCGGATCTGGATTCCGTCCACGGAGGAGCGCGATGTGCGACAACTGCTGCGGCACCGCTATAAATTGGTCTGCTTGCGAACTTCCTTGAAGAACCAATTACATGCCATGGCCATGAGCCAGGGCATCTGCCGAAAGAAGAAGCTGTGGACGGCCGTGGGGCGAAAGGAACTAGAGGGTCTGTCCCTCGGTCCCTGGGCCAGTCGTCGCCGGCAGCAACTGTTAGAGCTGCTGGACCAGCTCGAGCCTGTCATGGAGGAATTGGATCGAGCGGTGATCCAGGAAGCAGAGAAGCGCCCCGCGGCCGTGCGCTTGATGACACAGCCAGGCGTGGGGCCGGTGACGGCCCTGGCGTTCGTACTGACGATTGGGCCAGTGGAACGCTTCCCGAAGAGCAGGAAGCTGGTGAGTTATCTGGGCCTAAATCCCAGTGAGGAGAGTAGCGGAGGCCGGCAGCGGCTCGGTGCGATCAGTAAGCAAGGCAACTCCATGCTGCGATTTTTGCTGGTCGAAGCAGCCCAGACGGCCTCGATATACGATCCGGAATTGCGGCGGGACTATCAGCGATTGAAATTCCGCCGCGGTCGTGGGGTGGCAAAGGTAGCCATCGCACGAAAGTTGGCGGTGCGGCTGTATAGGAAGCTGCGTGAAGCAGCGCAGCCCGTGCCGCCGGCTCCCATGCAGGGCAGCCCGGCAGTTTCCGTGGTAGGCGAAAGCCTATCGTGTTTTTGATTGAGCGCCCTGCCTCCTCTGGAAAGAGACGGAGGAGTTCGAACAGGTGAATCATGGTCCGTGGTTGAGGATCGCATAGATGGTTGGTGGGAAGCTGACTTCCCCCGCAGGATTCAAAGAGAGGAGTCTTGGTCAGACGCCGCAAAGGAATCCTGAGTAAGGACGAAGCGTCGCTTCGTCCGGACGCGATGGTAGCGAGCCGTCCGCTGCGTCAAGGGTCTGGCGATGAACGGTCCGACAAAAACGGTCGAACCGCCCTTGACGCCGCTTCCGGCTCGCAAAAGTAGGGGTGTGCTTGAAAAAGTTTTTGACAACGCCGACGCCGTTATAGACGGAGACTGACGACTGCCGTTTGACGCGCGCGATAAAATAAATAATAGATGTAACGCTCGCGGAGCTGCCCGAATTTGCTCCGATCGCTTGCAGGTCCGCTTGCGTACACTCGCAAGGCAGGTGCCAGTTGAGCGATGCGTCTTAGACTGCATCGATCGACGCCAAGATGTCGACCGTCTTCTACTTGCCGACTCAGCAGGCGCGATCATTTCGAATGCAGTGGCAATTCTCTTCCCTTCCAGACGATCAAAAACTCAACTCCTTCAGATTCTGCACTTACAAAAAGTAGGGCTATAACGTTCGCAGAATCAGCACTTGCGAAGGCAATAATATACTTGACTCAGTGGAATGATCTCGCTACCCTGAGCGAGCCTATTAGTTGCCAGAGAAAGAGAGATTCTCTGGTATGGCCTTTGCAAGTGCAGTTCTAGACGTAGAACCATGCGCTTTTGGTTGGGAACGATACCGCCTTTTGAGTTGGTGGGATATGAAGCCATTTCCAGTACAGAGGCTTTTGGAGCTGTTCCGTGTCTTCGAAAAAGCGGGAGCATCAACCTCTGCTCAAGTAATGACAAAAGCGGATGTAGAACTATTGCTTACTGGCCTAAAAAATATCGAGAGACTGTGTAATGAGTGCCTTCTGCCAAGCGCGGCGGATCAACTTGAAAGAATGCAGGGCTTGGCTAAGGAGGGCAGTCAGTTTTCTTCGGTATGGAAATTATTTCCGGAGGCTATGAATCGTATCGAAGATGAATGTAAGCGACATCTTCTGATGCAGATTGAACCCGACTATAGTAAGTATTTTTCTAATCCGCAATTCTTTGACCCCGTAGAACCAAAGGCTAATAAGGTGAGTGTTCAATTTCCATCGGCTGGGGAGGATATCGCCGAGGCAGGAAAATGCCTTGCTTGCGGTCGCTCTACTGCCTGCGTAATGCATTTGGGGAGAGTTGTGGAAGTTGGGCTACAAACTTTGGCCGCTACTTTAACAGTTCCCCATCAAAATGACTGGGGGCGATACTTAAAAGAGATTGAAGCCGAACTGACTAAGAGAATGAAGGCATCGGGCGCACGAACGCCAGATGAGCAGTTTTATGCAGAAGCTCACCTAATGTTTGATAGTGTTCGGCGGGCTTGGCGAAACCCCACAATGCACGTAGAAAAGACTTATACACCGGAACGAGCCGAAGAGATATTGATCTCCGTTAGGTCATTTATGCGTCATCTTGCAACCAAACTGCATGAGTGAAGGAATGAAAAAGAAAACCGAATACGAAAACTTTGAGGATTTAGTAGACAGAGTGCTCACGGTTCCGCACAGCGAAATTAAAACCAAGTTAGATGCGGAAAAGAAAGCCAGGGGAGGGAGGATGCGTAAAAAGAAAGCTGTCGGCGGCAAGTCTTAGGTTATGTCACTTACTTCATTTTCACGAAGAAGCGAAAAACTTTAGACTTTTTCGGGTAAATCTTCTTGCCACGCACAGTAATGTAGCGGCAGAAGACTTCCCGATAACCTGCAGGACAGGTCTTCATAGGACCTCCTTTCTCGGGTCAGACCTAGCGCGGTTCGCCCGTCTGAAAGGAGGTCCAGAAGACTTCCCCTCAGAGGGGCGACCGGTAAGCTGAGCTGAGTCGAGAGGCCCCATAAAGGAGCCCAGCCGGACGCCATCCGACAGCCCGGAGATTATACGCCTGTTAGGGGTTTACGCTTCCCGCGAGGGAGCCTAGTTGGGCAGGAAATCCGTCGCACCCACCTTGCCAGTGACTTCGGCATAGGTGAGGCGCTTTCCGATGACGTGAGAGGCTACGTGCTTGAATCTAGCGAAATCGTCCATAGGCTTTTTCCGATAGTTGAATCGGAACACTTGTTCATCGATGATAGCGGAACAGGTGAAACGGTTCGACGCTAACATAAGTTCCCTTGAATCCGCGCTTGAGCAAAGACTCCAGAAATTTTCGATTCCGTTTGTGTGGACGCGACCGTCAACGTACTTCTCGGCATGATCGATAACCTTGTGGACGTAATCCCTTGTCCTCCAATCCCCATGTAGGACAAAAGCGCATCGGTATAAACCTGCGTTCCCTGCTTCGACATTTCCGAGAATTTCGTCTTGAACTACTTTCTTGCGGCGATTCGGAACGACAGTGGCGCGAACTTCTCCGTCACGCTCCAGCATTCCGACTACCGGAGTCTTGTCCTTTGCTACCAGTCTCAGTAATGCGACGGTAGTGCTTGTCTCGGTGCATGAAGCGAGCAGCGCCGCCGATGAAAGTTTCGTCTACTTCTACTTCGCCGCCTTTGCCGCCCAGTCTTCGACGAAGGAATTGCTCTGCATCGCAAGACGGATGCGGTGAAGCATGAACCAAGCGGACTTTTGAGTGACGCCGAGAGCGCGAGCGATTTCGTAAGAACTGACACCGTTCTTGCAGTTGGCAATCATCCACATAGCGATAAGCCACTTGTCCAGAGGCAATCGGCGAATCCTCAAAGATTGTCCCAACTTTGACGGAGAACTGTTTCCGAGAATGTTTGTTCTTGCACTCCCAGAGACGCCGAGTAGCGATGTAGCGAACGTCTTTGCTGGCACAGGTAGGGCACACAACACCATTAGGCCAGTGCCGTTCCACCAAGAACTTCTGGCAGTTGTCAGGATCGGAGAAGTAGATGATGGCTTGCTGTAAAGTATTGGGCTTTGTCATTGGCGTCTCCACACCAAAGATTATGCCCAAAGAAAGTTACTGAGTCAAGTATATTATTGCCCTTGCGAAAAATAAGGACTTTAACCCTCCTGCCATCAACACTTGCAAAAAAATTTTGCGAGGGCATCCGCTTAAGACGAGCCGCGGCTCGAAAGGGCGAAATATACAAAATTCTGAAACAGGCATAGTAAGATACGCGTCCAAGGGACAAGTACTCGGGGAACCAGCAGCTTTTCTAAGGAGACATTCATGCGACGCATGTTCTACGGTGGTCTGGTAGTCGCCTTCGGTTTGCTCGTTTTGGCGAAACCCGCGCCCGCACATCACGCCTTCGCGGCAGAGTTCGATGCCAATAAGTGCACGGATCTCACCGGCACCTTCACCAGTTACGAGTGGCAGAACCCGCACGGCTATTTTCATATGGACGTGAAGGACACGAGTGGCGCCGTAAACTCCTGGACTTTTGAAACCGTTTCTCTTTCCACTCTGAAGAGGAGCGGAACTCAGAGGCGCGACTTCGAGAACGCCATCGGCAAGAGCGTCACCGTCAGGGCCTGCCTGGCCAAGAATGGTGCGAAGAACCGCGCCGCGGCCGAAACGATCAAGATGCCGGACGGCCAGGTCCACAGAATCGGCCAAGACGTCGAAGGGAAGTTCAGCGCATACTGACGCCGAGCGCTTTCCTGGCTCGATTTCCCGGCGCTGAGGAGGAATCAAATGAAGCAACGCTTGGCGTGTTACCTGACGGTTGCGGTGGTCTTGCTCGGAATCTTGGCTATTCCGTCCGCGCTGGCGGGACAGGAAGAAAATGCCTCAAAACCCACTAGATCCAAGCAAGAGGCGGTGCCCAAAGGCGGTCCGGCACCCCGCACGGCAGACGGCCACCCCGATCTCTCGGGAGTCTGGTTTCAGGGCACTGCGGGCGGTTTCACGTATAACCCGGCACTCCGAAAGCAATTTGACCCTAAGGTGACACCGGAAGAGCCTCCCTCGTTCCAGCCGTCGGCAGCCGCAAAGATCAAGTCCATGACGCAAACGGATTTTGAACTCGGCCGCGCGTCTGTGAATTGTTTGCCCCGTGGCGTTCCGGGCATGTTTTTGATCAATCCTTATCCCTTCCAGATCGTGCAAACTCCCGGTTTGTTCGTCCAGTTGGACGAGCTGAATAACAATTTCCGAGTCGTCCACACCGACGGCCGTCCGCACAGCGACGATCCGGATCCCTCGTTCGATGGAGACGAAGTTGCGCACTGGGACGGCGATACCTTAGTCATCGATGTGATCGGTATCGACCAGCGCACCTGGAACAACTTTACCGGCTGGTTCCACAGCGATCAGGAACATGTGATCGAGCGCGTCACCCGTCCCTCGATGAACTATCTCGTTGTGCAGGTAACCATCGAAGACCCGAAAGTGCTGACTAAGCCGTGGACTTCAGCGCCCCGGGTCTGGACGCTCAGCCACGAAGATCTGCTTGAATACTATTGCACCAACAATCAGGAAGTGGACCAGTACAAAGCGCTCAAGGATAAGGAATCAGGCGGCAGTCAAAAGCAGCAAAAGGACGGAAAATAACGATGACACGCAGGCCTCTCGGCACCTTCGCGTTAGCTCTGGCATTGTTCTCTTCAGCGATTCCGCTGTTGGCCCATCATTCGGTCACGGCGGAGTTCGATAGCTCGAAATCGTTTACGGTGAAAGCCACGATCACGAAAATCGAGTGGGTCAACCCGCACATATACATGTACGCGGACGTGAAGGACGACAGTGGAACCGTCACGCCGTACTCATTTGAGGGCGGGCCTCCAGGCAACCTGCGCAGAGCAGGCGTGCTCAAGACCATGTTCAACGTCGGAGACGTCGTCGAGATCGAAGCGTACATCGCCAAGGATGGCTCCAAGCACCTGGGCCTGCTGCACGGCGTCCGTTTTGCCGATGGTCATCAGATCTTGTTTGGCAGGGCCGAAGACAGCGAAGGCAAAAATTAGCGCTCAAACCGGCATATGTGCATGCTTGAACAGCCGAATTGGAAAAGGGAGTAAGCGATGAACGTTCGAGTGATTGGTTGGGTCTCTGCCATTGGGCTCGCCGCAAGCGTCTTGTGCCTGGTTCCGGCGTCAGCCAGAGCCCAGGCCAAAGCCGGTAATGATAAAAAGACCGTGCCGGTCGGTTATGGTCTGGACAAGGATCAACCGTTCGCCGGAGCGGATCCCAACGGGACCGGTCTTCCTTGGAAGGAGCCGCCCGCTGCAGACGTGGAGGCGGCTAAGAATGCGCCAACGCCGCACTTAGCCGACGGTCATCCCGACCTTACAGGGTTTTGGGCGCCTGCTGGCTGGGGCTACGCCGTCACTCAGGGAGCCGTAAGCGCCGACGGCAAAACCCGCTATACGCAGCGCGGAGGTGAGGGTCCGGCCCAATCAGCCGACAAAAAGCGCGAGTTGGCGAATCGATTGGTGGGCGCGAATCTTCCCCCATACAAACCTGACTTCGTAGAGAAAGTGAAATATCTCGGCGAGCATCAAAGTCATGAGGACCCTGCCTTCAAGTGCGCGCCAAAAGGCTTTCCGCGTGTGGGTCCGCCCACCGAGATCGTCCAGGTCCCTAACGAGGTCGTCTTCCTCTACGATACCGTTAACTCTTCGGAGCAAAATGCCTTCCGCATCGTCTCCACCGACGGGCGCGGGCATGACGAGTCTCTCAATCCCTCCTACTACGGTGACTCCATCGGCCATTGGGAAGGCAACACCATGGTCATCGACGTCACCAATTTTGTCGACGACACATGGCTCAGCCAGAATGGCGCCATCCACAGCGATGCCATGCACGTGGTCGAAAAATTGACCCGTGAAGGCAACGTTATCGATTGGGTGATTTCGATCGAAGATCCGAAGATGTTCACCCGTCCCTGGGTGATTGAACGCCACTTGATCCACGGACTAAAGGGTGGGCACGCTCTTGAAGAAGCTCCCTGCGTCGAGCACGACTACAATCACCTGGTCAACGACGACCGCAACTAGAAGGTTCAACGAAGAAGGTGTTCAGCGGCGGTTAGGGATGGGGCTATAGGCTGCCCAGCAAAGCTAATCCCTTCTGGGTGCAGAAGGACGAGAGCTGAAACAAACTTAGGCTACTTCGCTGCGTCGTCCTTCTTCTTGAAGCTGAAGCTCTCGAAGTTGTTGAAGTCCAGGTAGTCTCCCGAGCAGGAGATTTCCCCAAGTTCCCAATCAGGCCTGTTTTCGTAGTAGAAGGTTGTGGTCCAGGGCTTCGCCAGCGCCTTCGGATCGGCCATCGTGATATCCAGCTGCAGATGGTCGCGATCCACACGGCGGAAACGCTCGGTCACATGAAGTTGCTCGCTGTGGGCATGGCCCAGCCGATCGAGCCACGTCTTTTCATTGAAACCCACCGTGTCGACCACGAAGGTGGTGTTTCCATCCCAATGCCCTACCGAATATCCCATCCAACTCGCATCCGGATCCGACGGAAGCGGCCGGCCATCCGTGTAGATTCGGCGCATCGTATGGTCGTATTCAAAAACCATCAGCATGAATTTGGCGCCTTGCACAAATTCAAACGGGTAAGGATGAAAGTAAACGCGCGGTGTGCCGGGCGGATAGCACCTGGTGAGAACCGGATCATTCGTTTGATCCAGAGTATAGGCCCCGCCATTTGAATCCTTGGCCTCTTTGAACTTCTCCTCGCCCCAGGCGGTCAGGAAGGTGGATCTGTCTTCGGATCGGTATAGGTGTAATTCGTATATCCGCGGTTTGAACCCGGCGGATTGCGCATCATCCAAACGCCGCTCAAATCGTGAACCGGCGCGGGAGCAGGCGCAGCATTAGCCTTGTCCGTGGCAGGCTTGCCGCCCGTGGGAGGAATGGCTTTACCCGCGCCATACTGGGCGTACGAGGCGCAGGGAATCGCGAGCAGCGCCAGCGCGATCACAACTGCATTCAGAGAGGGTTTACGCATCTTCGATCCTTTCCGCATCGTCTTCTGCGCGCGTCTATACGGCACAGTAAAAGTAATCAGCGTGGGAGCAAACTTAATCTTCAAATAGCTGCATGGACTGGCCATCAGGCCCAGTGAGCTTGCGGATCCAAAGCGAGTGACCGCCGTACTTGCCGGAAAAGCCGGAAACTGTGATTTGGTCGCCCGGGTTCAGGCTATGCTTCGTCCATCCGGCTCTGGCGAGTTTGTTGGGAGCCGTGAGTTCGCCCTGCCAATGTTCGACTTCGCCCTTATCGTTCTTGACGTCGAAGTAAATCTGGCAATGTGGATTAATGAAGCGAAACTCGGTCACTGTGCCCTTAAAGGTGAGCGCGTTGCTCGTATCATAGGCGGCCGTGCCGTGATGAGCAAAGACAGGAACCGCAACAGTTAGGAGAGCAACAGCAGCTACAACCGCGAACAATTTGGCTTTCATCGGGTTCACCTCGTGTGGCGGTATTCTCCCATCTTGGTTCTATGGCGTCAACATCTCTAGGACGATGGAACCTGAAGGCCAGTTTCAAATTTTCCGATCTACTCGCGAGATCTTGAGCGGGGCGAGCGGTTCGCCGCCACCCACGGTTAGCGTGCAAACCCAGGCTTATGCCAATGCTTCGGCCGGTTAGTTTGGCTTATCTTTCGTTGATTTTCGTGCACTAAGCGGCTTCATCTTGCGGCTTGCCTATGAGCGAATTAGTGTATATCCTTCGCGGCGCTGGAAAAAACAGAAGCGTTGTTTCGGCAAGGAGACGACTTGGTCCCACCGACATTTTTGCGGAGCTTAGAAGACAGCGGCTTCAGTACATGGCTGCGCGAATCGGAGTCGCCGTTCGCATTTTATTTTGTTCTCCTATTTCACACCTTCGGCTTAGCCTTATTGGTGGGTGCGAATGCAGTAATGGACCTGCGCATTCTCGGCGTGGCACGTGAGATACCTCTTGCCCCACTCAAGCGCTTGTTTGGCATTATGTGGATCGGGTTTGGAATCAATGCCTTTACGGGCGTTTTACTCATCCTCGCGTATCCCACAAAAGCCCTTACCAACCCGGTGTTTTACACGAAATTGACGCTCATAGCCTTGGCCATTTGGATCGTCACGCTGCTGAGGGATCGCGTTTTCGGCGACGCCAGCCTGGACGAGACGGCGATGATGGCGCGCGGCGCGACCCTGGCCAAATGGTCGCTTTTCTTGTGGGTCGGAGCGATTAGTGCGGGACGCCTCCTGGCATACACCTACAAATATTTGACGTATCCATGTTGACGATGGGGCTGACGATTCGGGGGCTGACGATTCAGGCGAGATTTGCGGTGTCGAGATTCAGGAGCCCATTATGAATTTGGCGCACCTTCATCTTTTGCTGAATCATTTTCCAATCATCGGCACAATCGTTGCCCTTGGACTGTTCATCACTTCCTTCATTGGAAAAAACGACGATCTGAAGCGCTCGGCCCTAATTATCTTCGTGGCCATGGCCCTGATCACCCTCCCCGCGTTTTTCAGCGGCATCGGGGCGCAGAGAGCGGTCAGGAAAGATCTGGGTGTCTTGACGGCGGTAATCGATCGTCACGAAGGCGCGGCGATCCTGGCTATGTTTTTAATGTTGATCACCGGCGCTCTCGCGTTGGCTGAACTCTGGCGGCGCCGCCGCATCGTCACGGAAAATCCCTGGTCGGGAACCTTGTTGGCGATTTTGGTTTTCTCACTGCTTACAACGGGCGTAATGGCGAGAGTTGGCACAACAGGTGGTGACATTCGGCATCCCGAGATATGGGACGTGAAGGATGTCACTCAGGAAACCGGGATCTCCGCCTTTATACATATGTTTGAGCCGACGCCGACCAAGTTCACCGACTTGATGCTGGTCAGCAAGTACTGGTGGGCCTTCATGATGGATTTGCATTTCCTTGGGCTCGCGCTGCTAATCGGGACGGTTGGCATCCTTAATTTACGCGTGCTTGGATTTGAGAAACGACTGACGGGAGCCTCTCTGCACCGGCTAATGCCGTGGGCGTTGGCGGGATTTGGCATTAACGTACTAACCGGCACCCTGGCTTTTATCGGTATGCCTTCTTACTACGCCTTCGACGTCGCTTTCTGGCTAAAGATTCTGGCAGTATTGCTGTTGGGATTGAATGCTGCGGTCTTTTACTTGACGGACGCATTTCACAGCGTGGAACAGCTTGGATCCGGAGAGGATGCGCCACGGTTTGCCAAGCTTATCGCCGGCTCCGCTCTATTCTTATGGTTTGCCGTGATAACTCTGGGACGCTACATTCAGTCGTACGCCGACACGCTTCGCTGAGAGTTCTTCCTCGAAATTGGACGTGCGGTAAGTAACTTCGCGGCAGACGCTAGTGACGAGTGTAGTTTCCCTGCCTGTAATTTTCAGCGGTTTTTCAGCGACCCTTATTTGCTGGGTTTACTTGGCGCCCGAAGTGTTAGCTGAAGCCTGGGTTGTCGCCGACTTCACGTTCGGTGGAACCGGGAACACCAAATAAGGATCGTTCGCGTTTACCATCTTTACCTGAAGGTCAAGGAAGGGCTTGCCTCCCTGCTTCTCAACGATATGCCCGGGCGACTTTATGTCTGTCAGAACTTCCCCGTGATCGGCGTAATCAGAGTATTCCGTTTCTGTCACTAGATTCGTGAGAGCCGGATTATCCGGCCGAGTTTCCACCTTGGTGATCAGGTTCTTGGAATCCAGCGTGGCCGTGACGGTAATGCCAGCGAGATTTCCGCTCAGCGGAAAAGTAAGGACCGTGCCCCCGTTCTCCATCGTGATCTTCGTCTTGTCGCCCGCGGCTATGGCAGCTTTGACAACGCCATACGGAAGAATCCAGAGTTGCAAAAGCCTCGCCTTGACCGCTGGCATCGCGGGTGTGGCCGTGCCCTTTCCCGGAACCAAACCGCCGCCAACTTCAGATTCGTTCCAGGCGTAGTTTTCGCGCACGGTTTGAATGGTGTGCGCATCGGCAGCTCCCTTACGCGTAAGCTCCACGCGCATTGCCGGTGGAATGTAAGCCAGTGAGGCATGGTATTCAGCAGGCGAAGATTGACCGGCGTTATTAACCGTACCAGTGGCGAAAATCTCCATTGTGGTGACGACGTCAATTGCCGGCAGATGCGTTGCCCCGGCACCGATGTCCGACCATCGCAGCATTCCCAGCGCGTCTGCCGCAGCTCTGAGGACGGTCTTTGCTTCTGCTGCGCCAGAGCCGGTTTTTCCTTCGTTCTGCGCGACAGCGGAATGGCAAACAAGCGCCGCGGCAGCGATCATCGAAATCCGCAAAATTATTTTCTTCGGCATGCCCTCTCCTCAGAAGATCCCGGCAACGGCAAGAAGCGGTTTAGTGATGTTCCTTGGTAACCGTGTGCGTCAAATCTCTTTCACTGCAGGGCAGCGATTCCGGCAGCATGGCATCCTGTTTGGGATTGAGCAGCGCCACTCGGGGAGTCGTCGTCCAGGGCTCTAGCAGCACATCCGGATCTTCCACGGTGGCGGTCCAGGTAAGCGTATTGCCGTCTCGGTGGAAGCGCTCGGTTACATGCATATTTTCGCTGTGGAAGTAGCCGCCGATCTGGTCAAACCAAGTGCTGCTATTGAATCCCCAGGTGTCTACAACCAGAGTATCTCCGTCCCAATGGGCGATGGCTTCTCCAGTGTAGGTGCCGTCCAAATCTTCCAAAGGCGTGTGCTTACGCCCGTCGGCCGGGATCATGCGATACATCGTCTGCGTAGCGATCAGATCCGCCCTGGCCCGGGTAGATGAAGACGAAGTAGTTCGGGTATTGTGCGATGTAAGAAGGAATGCCGGCCCGGGGAATTCCCGCAGGCATGCAATTATTGGAGGGATCTTCTTCATTGGCATTCTGGTCGAATTCCTTGACCATATCCCAATATTGCGGCTTATAGACTGGCCTGTTAGAACCCACCCGGCGCAACAGCGAGGCTGCGCGTTCGGCCTGTTCATTATTCAGGCCATGTGTGTTATTACGCGGAAAGGCGGCGATCTGAGTGCCGGTGGCAATGTCGTGCGCGGCAGTTTCGCTATCCACGGAAATGCCGTCATTCGCCATCTGGTTCGGGACTCCGAGCAGATTGTCTCCCAAACCATTCCACACGCCCGTGAGATCGGGGTGGCCATCAGGCGTTCGCGGCGTGCTTCCTGCAGGCTTCGGCGGGGCGTTGATGTTGCGCTTCATCGCCGAAAATTCCTGTGCACGCACGGCCGCGGGAAGCAGGCAAAGAAGAGCCGCAGCAGCGACCAAGGTCTGCCTATAAAAACGCATATGCAACTCCTCCTACCTTACGTCGGTTAGTTGCCGTTGGCGTCTGTGGCGAATTTGAATGTGCGTCCATCCGCCACTTTCAATTCCTGCAGAAAGCCGCTATTGGAGCCATCGCGAGCCGCTAGTGCGGTAGCAGTTACTTCATCGCCAGGCTTCAGCCCGCCGCGATCCGCCCTGCTCATCCCTGCCCTGCGGAGAGCGCCCGCGCCGCCGAGCTCGAATGCCCACTTCTGCATGTTGCCGTTGGCGTCTTTTACGTTGAGGGTGAGATACGAATGCGGATTGATCCACTCGACCTTAGAGACGGTTCCGGAGACAGTAACCGTCTTGTGAATATCGAACTGCGACTGCACGGAGTGATGCGCTGACGCAACTCCGGCGAACATCAAAACCGTCAACAGAGCAAAGCTCACCGCGGAACTAAAACGCCTCATGCTGCCTCCTTGGCTCTCCTACGAGGGATGTACTTTTTAGACGTTCGAGATCCCATCCGCGTTCCACGAGAATCTGAATCCCTAATCGCCTCGGCTGTGAGTATTACTTCAGCGTTGGCCGTAAGATAGCACATTAAAACCAGCGCCTTCAACTGCCTGGCCGGACGATGCCGTTGCGGTTAGAATTCGGCGCCAGACGCCCACGGAAATTGAAAGTCCCCTGCCAACCATGGTATCGTTCGCCAGCAGAAACGAGCCTACCTGTACCCTTAAGGAGCCGAGCTATGAAGCGTGTGCTGAACGTGATCTTTGCGACTAGTGTGCTTTTGCTTTTTGCTTTCGCCCTCAATGCGTTGCCGGCGTTTGCGCACCACGGATTTCAAGCCGAGTTTGACGGAAGCAAGGTGATTTACATCACTGGCACTCTTACCAAGCTCGAGTGGGAAAATCCCCACGCGTATTTTTGGGTGGAAGCCAAGGATGACAATGGGAAGGTGACTACCTGGGCGTTCGAGGGCGCTTCCCCCATCGCCGTGAAGCGCACGGGCACAGTTCGGGCCGACTTTACCTCAAATATCGGGAAGACCGTCACCGTCAGAGCCGTTCCTGGGAAGGACGGAACAGCCAAAGGCGCCGCCGAGACGATCAAGCTGCCCGATGGACGTGAAGTCGTGGTGGGCGGAAAGAGATTCATCGGTGAAGGCAAGGGCGGCGGAGAGAACTAAAGGTTGAACGACGCCGGAGGAGAAACGCATATGAAACGCCGCGTGCGCACTTATGTCTTTGTTGCCGTCATCTTTTTTGCCGGTTTCTATATCGTTGGCGTTCCCGCCAGAGCCCAGAATGGAGCTGGCCAGGTTTCTGTGCCTGGGTTCGGGAAAGCGAATGCCAAGCCGTTGCCCCCCGGAGGACCCGCTCCACGCACGGCCGATGGCCATCCCGACCTTTCGGGCGTCTGGTTTCCGGGCAAGATGGGACGAGAAGATCTGACAGCAGAGGGAGATTCCGCGCGGCTTCAGTTCGATCCTAAAGCAACGCCCGAGGAAAAGCCTCCTTACCAACCTTGGGCGGCGGAGAGAGTGAAGAAGCTATCGACTCTGGATGCGGAGATACTCCGGCCATCGGTGAACTGCATGCCCCGCGGCGTTCCGGGCATGTTTATAACGAATCCTTATCCGATCGAGCTTGTTCTCACCAAGACGGAGTTGATCCAACTCGACGAGCTCAACAACAATTTCCGCATTATCCCCACCGATGGCCGCCGGCACACGAATGATCCTGATCCTACATTTAATGGCGAGGGTATTGCCCACTGGGACGGAGATACACTGGTTATCGACACAATCGCTATCGACGAAAGGACCTGGAACAATTTTGTGGGCTGGTTTCACAGCGACCAGGAACACGTGGTCGAGCGGCTCACCCGATCCAGCCTGAACTATCTGACCTATCAGGTCACAATTGAGGACCCCAAAGTTCTGACCAAGCCCTGGACGTCAGCTCCCCGCTCTTGGAGCCTGGGACACGAGGGGCTGCAGGAGTATTACTGCACGAATAACCGGGAAGAAGAGGCGCTGAAGTCTCTGCGGGAGCTGACGGAAGCTCCTAAAAAGTAACCACAAATTAACCGTCACCCGCACGCCTGGCGCACCAGGCTTGCGTCCTCACTTCAGAATTTGCGAGACCATTCTTTTGGCCAGCGCTCGACCACAACCTTTTTGTGGGTGTAGAACTCGATCGCATCGCGGCCCTGCCCGTGTACGGTTCCGAAGAAGCTGTCGCGCCAGCCGCTAAATGGGAAATAGGCCATGGGCGCGGCAACACCGATGTTGACTCCGATATTCCCCGCGGGCACCTCGTAGCGGAATTTGCGCGCGGCGGCTCCGCTCGTCGTAAAAATCGAGGCCATATTACCGTACGAATTTCGCGACATGATCTCGATGCCCTCTTCCAATGTTTCCGCGTGGACGAGACTCAGAACCGGACCAAAAATTTCAGTGCTAGACAGCGCGCTCGAAGACGGGAGGCAATCGAGCAATGTCGGATTCAGGAAATTGCCGGCGGATGGAGCGCTGCCGCCGTTACGGCCATCAAGCAGCAGCTTGGCCCCGTCCTTAACGCCTTGGCCGATGAGATTTTCGATTCGGGCTTTGCTCTCATGGGTGATCAGCGGTCCCATTTGGACAGCAGGATCGAGCCCGTTGCCGACACGAATCGATCCCGCGGCACCCAACATGCCCTTGGTGAATTCACTTTGCGCTTGACCGACCACCACGGCGACGGAGATAGCGAGGCAGCGCTGGCCCGCGCATCCGAAGGCGCTATCCGTCACAATGCGAGTGGCCGCAGCCAGATCCGCATCCGGAAGAATCAACACATGATTTTTGGCGCCACCCTGGCACTGCGCCCGCTTACCTTGTGCGGCAGCTTTGGCGTAGATGTATTTGGCGACGGGCGTTGATCCAACAAAACTGATGGCCTGGACCTGAGGATGCTCGAGCAGCGCGTCAACGACGGTCTTGCCGCCGTGTAACAGGTTAGCCACGCCCGGAGGCAAGCCGAGCTCCTCGATCAATTCGAATGCGCGCTGCGAGGTGAGCGGCACTTTTTCGGATGGCTTCAGGATAAAGGTGTTGCCGCAAGCGATGGCGTAAGGCAAAAACCAGAACGGGATCATCGCCGGAAAATTGAATGGCGTAATGGCCGCGACTACGCCGAGCGGCTGCCGGATCATCATCTCGTCGATGCCGGACGCGACATCTTCGAGGTTATAGCCTTGCATGAGGGTGGGAACGCCGCAGGCGACTTCGACATTTTCGATGGCGCGACGCAGCTCCCCACGCGACTCCGCGATGGTTTTTCCGTTTTCTTTAGTGCAGATTTGCGCCAGCTCTTCGAGATGCGTTTCGAGGACCTGCTTAAGTTTGAAAAGATATTGAATGCGCTCCTCGGCCGGCGTGCGGCGCCATTCCGGGAATGCCGAAGCTGCGGCTTGCACCGCGGCGTCTACGTCTTTCTTCGATCCGAGAGGAACGCGCGCCAGTTTCTCGCGGGTGGCGGGGTTGATCACATCGGCGCAATCCTGAACGTCAGAGGAGCGCCAGGAGCCAGCGTAATTGCGGAGCGGTTCAAGCTGAGTCATGGCAGAATATTCCGAATTGGGTTGAATCGCATTTCGATTTGCCTCATATCTTTTGCCTCATATCCGTGGCCTCATCTGAATTCACACAATATCAAAACTATTCTCGCAGATGCATCCTTCGTGATGATCTTTCGCCGAGCTTGAAAGCGGACGAGGCTGCCGCTATGATCCTGGACACAAGTTTCAGACCGAGGCGACTTCAAGGAGGCTGCGATGTCGGACACCAAGCACCCGGCGGAAAAGAGCCACTCTGCACTGGAAACGCAACCTCAGCGCTCGAAATCCGGCTCATCGAGGCGTTCTTTTCTGGTTGGACTCGCAGCAACAGGGGCAATCGCCGCTTTTTCAAAACGCGCCGCAGCCCTGCAAGGCGGCGGGGCCGCAGTTGCGACCAAAGGCTCCCGAATTGACACGCATCATCACTTCACGACTCCCAAACTATTTGAGCTGAGCACAGCTAAGGGCGTCAATCAGCCCACTCTGAAAGGCTGGACCCCGGAAAGATCCATCGAGGAGATGGATCAGGGCGGAGTCGCCACGTCTGTTTTATCCATCAGCGATCCCGGCGTGTGGTTCGGTGACGATGCGGCCGCCCGCGCTCTGGCGCGCGAATGCAATGAGTATGGCGCCAAAGTCGTCAAGGATTATCCGGGGCGCTTCGGGCAATTTGCGGTGCTTCCGTTGCCGGATGTCGATGGATCGCTAAAGGAAGTCGAATATGCGATGGACACGCTGAAAATGGATGGAATCGGAATCCTCTCCAGCTATCGGGGCAAGTACCTCGGCAATCCTTATTACGCTCCGCTGATGGAGGAATTAAACCGCCGCAAAGCTGTCGTCTTCTGCCATCCGTTCTGTGCGGCCTGTGACGCGGACGCAAATCTTAGCGACGGGCAGAATCGAGGCGTGGAGTTTGTTTTCGACACGACGAGAACGATCCTGAGCCTGCTGAGCACAGGAACCGTCACGCGCTTTCCTGATATTCGCTTTATCTGGTCGCACGGCGGAGGGACGGTGCCGTATATAACCACCCGCCTGGCGGGTGCGGCGCAGAAATTGCCAAATGGCCTTATCCCCGAACTGCAGAAGTTTTATTACGATACGGCGCAGGCGTTTAGTCCTTACACGATGCCTTCATTCAAAAAACTGGTTCCTGTGTCCCACATCGTGTTCGGAACCGATTACCCTCTGGGCGGCGGATCGGCAGCTCAGGTAGCGAAGGGCTTGGCTGATAACGGCGGGTTCACTGAAGCCGAAATGCAGGCCATCAACCGCGACAACGCGCTGCAACTACTTCCCAGACTCAAAACATAAAGTGATGGCGGCGCCGCTGCGCCGTATCGAAGAATAACCCGGCCCTTAAGCTAAGGCTTTGGCGGCGTGTTGCCTGTTGGCTTGGCGAACTTTGCGGCGTCGATCGCAACGTTCGCGCGCAGTTCGCTGAAAGTTATGGTTGAGCGCCCGTCGGTCCACGTAGTGATCAGAGTGAAAGGCATCTTCACCCCTGAAACGTCGCGGTAATCAGAATAATCGATCTGCGTGGGTTAAGGCCAAGCGCTGTATCCGTGTAGCGCACCTGCCGCAGTAACAGGCTCGATTTCTTATCGAAGTACAACTTCACGGGCGTACCGTCAGCACTGGCGCCTTGGATCACGTCCACATCCTTATCGTCAACGGACGCGCTGGGGAAACCGGTACGCCAATCCTTGAGCACCTGCTTGATCTGCCCCGGGAATGACATGCTCGCGTCGATCTTGGCGCCTTCGAGATCGCCTCCCGTTAACGAAAATACCGGGACGGGCAAAAGTGTGCCTGCCGAAGTGTTCCAGGCATTCCGGCCGTCGTACGTCCTGACGTTGTCCCCTGCTCGCAGATGAACGATCGTGGTGCGCTCGTTCGGAGCCTTGGCGTAAACTTCGACCGGGAATTTGTCTCCCTCGGTATCAAAACCCTCGTAATTTCCCTTACCGACGACGCTGGTTATGCTCGCCAGCCGCTGCGCCCCACCAAGAGCTTGAATATATTTGTCCAGGATTTGATCCGGTTTCGGCGCCGTCGCGGAAGGTGCGTCGGGAATTTCCAATTCATCCGGATCGTCGGGCGGCGGAGTGCCGTATTGCTCGGCCAAACTCGGCGTGACCTTGGGCCGTGCGTCGCTACGATGGCAGGAGTAGCAGGTGACCATCCGTTTTCCGCCGAAATTTGCTTTGTTCAACCCGTTTACCATCAGGATCATCTTGCGGGCGGTCTGCTTCATCGGGGTGTCGTCGGCATAGGTTGCTGCGCTTCCCGTGTGGTGACATTCAGAACAATTCATGCTCAAGGCCGCGGCGATGAAGCCCATCGTGCCCATGAATTGATCCACAGTAAGGCCGCGGAGCACCTGGATATTCTTGAAGATGTCGTCGGCCATCAGCGGCTTTTCCTGCGGCGCGGCCTGGGCATATGCCAACGTCACGCCGAGCAGACAGACGGTTGCTGCCGTTAACGACGAAACCACACGTGAGCCAAATCCCCGATTCATCATCCGCTCCTTGATCACTGTGCTTAGAGAATGGATAGGAGGCTAGTTATAGTAGCGGGCCATTTTTTGTCAAGCTAAATGCTTCCCCCCAATCACGGGAAGAGTGAGGAGCAAAATACCGGGCATCCAATCGCTATTTGTGAATCGCCGAGACGAGGCCAAGAGCCTTGACAATGGGAAACCTCCTATGCCACGCTCGCGCCAACCTAACCGTCGCAAGCGGATCATTGGAGGTACCACCCGATGAGGCAGAAGCTTCCTCTTGTCCTTTTGCTGGCAATAGCTCTACTCCGAACGGATGCCCCTGCGCTGGCGCACCACTCGGTGCTTGCCGAGTACGATAGCAAGAATCCGGTCACGCTCCACGCCGTGATCACGCGCGTTCTGTGGATCAATCCGCACACATTCTGGTACGTCGATACTAAGAATGCCGATGGAAGTGTCAAGCATTGGCAGGTGGAGGGCCCTTCTCCCGCGGAATGGCGCAACGCCAAGGTGACTCGAGAACTCGCCGGCAAGCCCGGAGATAACATTACGATCGACGTAATTATCGGCAAGACGATGCCCGACCGCGCACTTGGGCACAAGTTCACCTTTCCCGATGGCCACGTAATTCAGTTGAAGATGAATGAGCGTGAAGGAACGACCGTCGCTACGCCAGTAAAGTAGCCAAGCAGGAGGTGCAAGAATGCGGAGTCAGCCATTCACTTACAGCATTTTGGCGGTCGCGGCTCTTGGCCTGGTTTCGAATCAAGCCGGAGCTCAGCAGAAAGCGCCGTCTCCAGCCGACATGGTGAAGGCCGCCGGCGCGAAACCGACGCCACACACTCCTGACGGGCATCCGGATCTGAATGGGATTTGGCTTCTGCCTGGAATCGTCAGCAACGCGTTTGGCTATGGCGGCCCTCCAGGCGAGGTGAGCCCGGACGGAAAAGAGCACACCGTCTACTTTGATGGCCGAGGTTTTGTGGGCCAATCGCCAACGCCCAACCTGCCCTCTTATAACAAGCCGGAACTGGAAGCCAAGCGTAAGCAACTGGACGGCAGCGCGAATCATTCCGATCCGGCTCGTTACAGTTGCCAGGAAACCGGCGTTCCGCGCAGCGGCGCGCCAGATAAGATTGTGCAAACCACTAAAGAAGTAATTTTCCTATACCAGCAAACGTTTGAGGCCTCTCCGCCTGGGAGCACCTTTCGCGTGATTCCCACCGATGGGCGGCCTCACCGCAAGGATGTAGATCCTTCGGCGATGGGAGATTCCGTGGGTCATTGGGAAGGCGATACGCTGGTGGTGGATGTAACGAAGATCGACGAGTCCACGTGGTTTTGCATGAAAGGATGTTTCCATAGCGACGCCATGCATGTGACTGAGCGGCTTACGCGCAAGGGCGATACGCTCACCTACCAGGCCACCGTCGAAGATCCCAAGGTGCTCGCCAAACCCTGGAACAGCTATCCGGTAACACGGATCCTCGCCGGGCCGGATGCTTCGCTGCCGACGGACGTGCCGTGCATCGACAGCGATAAACCCTATATCGACGACAGCAGCCGCACCGCACCCCTGTAATACATCGACAGCCCCGCCATACGGAGATAAAAACGCGCGGCCAGCCGTGATGGCTGGCCGCGCGGAAGTTGTGCTTCGTCTTCCCTGGAGTTCCTAGAACAGGAACTTCAGCGCGAACTGAATCACGCGCGGGTTGACGGAGGTAGTGGTAATTTGGCCCATTTGCGTGCCGTACTGGACGTCGCTGCTCGGCAAGTTGCTGAATTGTGGATGATTGAAGGTATTGTAGATTTCAGTGCGGAACTGGAGCGACTGAGCTTCATGGATCTTGAACATTTTCGCCAGAGACATATCCCAATTGGCCTGCCCCGGTCCGAGAATGTTGCCGAAGCCATAGTTTCCGAATCCAGTCCCGCCCCCTTTTCCGTTGACTGCCCCGATTGTTGGGAACAGCGTCGCCGCAAGAGGTAAACGCTGCGGAGTTGAGCCATCCGTCATTAAAGTTGCCGGTCAACGGATTGATCGTCAACCCATTCGCAACTCGCTGAGTTGTGCTGCCCGGTCAGGATTTGCGAGCCGTCATCCCTGGGCAGAGTTGAGCGCTTGCCGATGTTTCCTGCCTGTGGCGCAAGCCCAAAGATTGCACCGTCATTGCTATCAACGATGTCAATCGGTTGGCCATTCTGGATCGTCACCACGCCTGACCACGACCAATTGTCGACGACTTTGCCCAGGATGCCATTCATCTGCGGGGCCGGCAGGTTCCATACATAATTCAAGACAAGACGCTGTGGCCGGACGAAGTATTCCGGCGCGTACTCTTCGACTACATAGGGATATGTGTTGACTGCCGGTGGGTACTTGCTCGAAGCCGCGGCTCCAGCTGTACGCCGCCTGCAGCTGGAATCCGTGCGCGAACTGATGCCGCACCGTGGCTTGCAGGCTGTTGAATTTGTAATTGCTTATAGTCTCCAACTGAGCGGCGTTTGAAAGTATGCCAAGCGCCGGGACGCGGAGGAACGTATTTTGCGGGGTATTGACGGTAACACCGTTGGCTGCGCAGCTCGCGCAGGGGCCACCGTCCCAGAAGTTGCGCGGCGTTGTAGGGAATGGTAATCGGCGATCCATCGGCGGTGTTGTTTTGCACTGCGCCCGGAGACGCCTGATGGATACCATGCGAGCCAACGTATCCCAGCTCGAGCACCCAACTGGGTAGAAATTCATACTGGACGTTCATGTTCCACTCATAGGTCAGTGGAACAGTGAGATCCTGGTAGGAAGTTACGTTTGTATTAGAACCTTTGCCGGTGCACTTGCCCACAGCGGTAGCGCAATTCCCAGGGATGATCCACCCAGGCACGAACCCGAAGTAGCCGGGACCGGCGGAAACCACTCCCCCGGGAATAGCCCATGGATTCTGTAGAGTCGCTGCGGACGAACCGCTTGCCGGTGGTCCAAAGAGCGGGTTAGCGCGGCCAAAATTGCCGGTATATTGCCCCGAGAGCAAGTCATAGAAATATCCGGCGCCAGCACGCACCACCAATTTATCGCTGGAGGTTGGCTGCCAGGCGAACCCAATCCGCGGTGCAAAATCATCCTTCGGAGCGGGGACCCGAGTGTAGTAAGGCGTGACTTTTTGATAAACTCCCGATCGGTATCAGAGCAGTGTAGTTGCTTGGTACGACGTAGCCAACCAAGCTTTCTCCCAGCACATGCGGATGGCGCACGCGCCAATCGGGCAACTCGCGACGATCGGCGGCGCCGAGTTGCTGGCCAGAGATTGCCAGAACGTGGCATAGTTTCCATTGTTCTCAGTCGGCCACTGATCGAGTTCCCATCGCAATCCCAGGTTCAAGGTGAATCGCGGGGTTAGCCTTGATATCATCCTGGACAAAGGCGCTGGGCAAAAGAACGCGAGGATTCACCGCAGCCAAGGAATTTGCAGTCGTGGTGGTTCCCGTCCCGGTTATGTTGCTTGCTGGCCCGCCATTGCATCCTCCAGGATTGGCTGGATCTTCGCCCGGAGCAGACGCGCCTCCAGTCACGAGTGACGTGCATCCCGCCCGTGCCGATCAGGAAGTCGGAGAACGTCGGAAATGCAGGCTGTCCCACCGACCCTGTTCCCGAAACCGACTCACCCTGCACGCGCTCAATGTCGAACCCCACTCGGAACGTGTGCTTACCGTGGCTGACGGAAATCTGGTCACCCACGATAAATTGATTGAAATTGGCGTGAGAACCAAAGAAGGGGTGCACGCCGAAGTCCATAAAGCTCGCCACCCGGGTCCGATGTTCATGTAGGACATATTGTCTACTGCCGCGCCCGGAGTGAACGGCGAGACAAAGTCCTGTATGCCCAATTGCGAGTTATGGAACAAAACCGCTTCGGTATTACTCGTCACGTTCCGCTGATAGCCGACGTGGAATTCATTCACGGCATTGTTCGAGACGACTGTGGTCAACTTCGCCACGGCGTCTTGATTCGATCTTTGGGTTTGAACCGTGTTACCCGGCACGGCATTGCCCGGCTCCAGCGCATTCACCGCCGGGAAATTGGCATTGATGGGGTCGGCTTCATAGACGTAGCGGCCCGAAAACGTGTTCTTGCTGTTGATCACGTAATCGACGTTGCCGACGCCCTGGTGGTCTTTGAACGAGGCGGGATTCTCGAAACGGTGGCTGCAGAACGCAGTAGCGGAAGGGCAGTTCGAAAAATCGCCCGATCCTGGAACGAAATAGCTGCCGCCGGGCAGCTTGAGTTGAAGAATACTGACGGCGATGGGATTGATGTTATACAGCCCCATGGCGTCACAAGCGGCCCCGCAGGTTGCAGGATTCTGAATCACAGCGGTGCCCTTTGTCGGTGCGAAAGCCGGCGCGCTCATGTTCGTCGCCAAGTGCTTTCACAAAAGCTGCCCCAGCAGCGTCGCACGATGCGATCGATGTAAACCCCGCGGGTCCGCAAGTGCCGCGATCGCCGGTGGGAATCGGAGGCAACAAGGTCTGAGATTGGCTATAGCTGGCATAACCATTCGTCTGATCGCTCTCCTGGTAATTCACGAAGAAGAAGAGTTTGTCCTTCTTCACCGGGCCGCCCACGGATCCGCCATAGACGTTCGAGTTCAGGACCGCCTTAGGCGCGCCCTCGCCCGCCAGAAACCAATCATTCGCGTTCAGAGCCGTGTTGCGGAAGAATTCAAATGCACTTCCGTGAAATTGGTTCGTGCCCGATTTCGTGATTACGTTCACGTTGGCGCCAGGATTGCGGCCGTAACCGGCATCGTAGCTCGAGGTTTGGATCTTGAATTCCGAGATCGCGTCCGGATTGGGCATGGCAAAGGTTCCCGGCAACGTTCCTTCGGTCACGCCGCCCAGGGCCGTCCAGTTATTTACGACCACCCCGTCCATGAGATAGGTGTTCTGGCCCGTGGACCCGCCATTGACAGCCATATTCGTTGCGCCCTTGCCGATGGTGGTGGCGTTGCTGACGTTGGCGGCCACACCGGTAGACATCGCTAAAAGATTTGTATAATTGCGGGTGTTCAAGGGAAGTTCCGTCACGGTTCGCGCGTCGGCCACTGTGCCGAGCGCGGAACTGGTGGTCTGAATTGCCACCACCTCGCCTTCGACCGTGACCGTTTGGCTTTGTGCGCCAACCTCCAGATTGCGATCCAACACCGCGGTCTCCGTCACGGCAACGACTACAGAAGGAATCTCCAGAGGTTTGAAGCCGCTGGCTTCGATCTTGACGCGATAATTTCCCGGCGGCAGCAAGCTGAACCTGTAGGAACCGTCCGCCCCCGTCATGTCCATTCGCACCGCACCGGTATCGAGACTCGTCGCCGTTACCGTGGCATTGGGAACCGAGGCGCCTGACGGGTCTTTGACCGTTCCCGATAGCGCACCTGTGCCGGCCGTCTGCGCTCCGAGCGATTGAAAGCTAAGCAGCGTGACGACAAAAAGCAAAACCCAAATGTTTTTGAAATTCATAAGACACACACCCTCCCTGTTAATTTTCACGCCGTCTGATTTGTCCGTAACGTTCTACGCCCGGTAAGGCGGCTTACCGCCCGGTAATGGCGGCTTACTTATAGCAGGGACTGCTGTTTGTCAAGCGAAATGGTGAACGGATGAGGTCAGCGCCTATTTGAAGATGAGAGTGAAGAGCAGCCCCTCGCGTGAGCGAGCAAGGAAAATATGCAGCGGCTAAGATGTGGGGCTGCGCTCGAGAACCCTGACGCCGAATAACAAGGCGTCACTTCTGCGATATCGGCCGTTCTCCCGCAGCCTTCTTCTCGGAGGCTCGAGCGCCCGCAAGAATGTTGACTGCGTCGTTATTGTTCTCGCTGCAGTCGTACTCAAATAGCGGCCCCGTGCTGGCATTCAACGGGGCGATCGCCGACCAAGGCCTCGTCCAGGTGGAGGGATCGTCGATGGTGAACTTGTATTCGATCGTCTTCGCATCGATGCGTTTGAAGGTTTCCGTGATCTTCTGGGTTTTGTAGTCACCGTTGCGATAGGTGTGATCGGGCCGGAGATTCGTGGTTTCGACGACCAGCGTGTCGCCTTCCCAATGTCCGCGGGAGTCGCCATGCCACTGGTGGATATTCGACGAGACATGCGGATGCCCATCCAGAGGAATAATTCGAAACTCGCTTCCCTGCTCGGTTTCGATCAGCATATAGGACGAATTCTGCGCGATGAACAAACCACTGTTGTACTCCGCAGGAATCAACGGAGGGCCACCCGATTGTGTGACGCAACTTGTATTCTGCCCGAGGTCTTTTGCGCGATCGGCGTGAACGATCGCCCCTCCGTGGTGGTCGTCAACAACGTAGGGGAAGCCTCCTCCCGGAGTTGTGCTTTTAGCTATGCGAGCCTTGGCCTCCGCGGTGATCGGAGGAATTTTGCCGTCCGGCGGATCCACGACGAGCGACGTGCGCGGATTTGGCTGGATGCCATTTTGCCAGGGGCTAAGGCCGTAGGTCGTCGCGTCGTAATCGACAGAATCCGGGTTAAATAGTTCGCCGCCGTAGCGATCCTTACTGCCCTGAGCGCCTGGATCGAACGACCCCTTCACGCCCGACTTGAAAACGGCTTTCATTTCATCGTCGGTCAAAAACTCTCGATTCCCGTACTTTGCGGGACGCTCCAGAGGTGTGAAGGTCAGGTTGTTCCAATAGCCGCTGAAGTCCGGATGACCCTCGGCCATACGAGGCGTGACCCAGGTTTGAGTTTTGCCGGCGGGATTTGCCGCCGTCCTGCCTGACGTCTTAGGCGCCGCTTTTGTGCTGGATGTAGCCGTCGTTGACGAGGATTGGGCCCGGGCGAATATCGGCGCGCATAGCAGAGTGGCTACAGCTAGGGCTAAAGCAGTCGAAGAAATCTCCGCGCGGTTTTTCATGTGGACGGCCTCCTCACGGACTTCCGAAAATCGGCTTAGCTACTTCTTGCTGTATGGGCCGTAAAGTAAATCGAGAACGAATTCCGTGCAGTTGAAATCCACCAATTGGATGTTCTTCTCCATGCGGCGATACAGCGGGAAGCTCATCTTCCAAGGCCGCGTAAAGACGTTAGGGTCCTCGATGGTTGCCTCGTACATCATGTGGTATGGACTCACAGGCGTATAGCGTTCGATCACATGCAGAGCGTCACTGTGATAATCCCCGGCCCGGTCGAACCAACTGTAGGGGACAAATCCCCTGGAATCCACAACCAGAGTATCGCCCTCAAAGTGCCCGTTTGACCATCCCATCCAAGTATCGGCAGGAGCTTCCTTTGGGATGCTCTTGTCATTCGGATCCATATAGATCGTTCGCAGGGCGCGCGCGTACTCGTAAGCCATCATAATGACATGCGGCGTTTGCAGGATTTGGAACGGAAAAGGCATATAGTTCGCGCGCGGCACTCCGGGCATGTAGCACTTCAGCTCCGGATCTCCAGTGTCATGGCGATGGGGATCGCTGGTGATGTTCACGACCATGCGCTTTTCGGCATTGGCCTTTTTTTGTGCCAGCGCTTCGGGTTTGTAAGGAATCTCGCCGCCTTCAACGATCCCTTGTCCACCCGGCCAGGCGCCATACGCGCCCATGATGTCCGGATGGGCACCTGCTTGCGCATCATGGTCCTGAACATCTATGTCAGCCGTAACGAAGGCCTGCCAGATTCCGTTTATGTCGGGTTTGCCGTCGGCTGTGCGCGGCGGGCGGTAAGGAGGAAATTGCCCCGGCGTTGGTGTTCTCGCCGTGGCAGAGGCACCGGCTGAAGCTTGACCGTTTGCCGAGGCTTGGCCCGCTGCGGGTCTGACGGCCGTCAGCAAAAAGAGCGCCGCGGCCAAAGTCGCGACCACAACCATTGGGTATCGAAAGTGCCTTTGCATCGAGCGGTCTCCAACGAAAGCGTGCAGGTGAGGAGATCATACACCACGCGACGGATTCCGCGCGCATTTTGCCGCGCACTCGGCGCGACTTTTTTGTTGATGTCGAGAGATCAGGGTCGCTCTCGAGAAATCGTTTGTCAGCCCCGCCAAATGAGCCGCGCGGGTGTAGTATGGTGCCGTTTTGCGGCCTAGGGACATCGCCTGGACATTGAAATGGGGTACTGCGCGTGAGAGCCAAAACGGGTTCTCGGAAGAGTTGGCTCACAATCGCGCAGACCAAGGAATGGATGGAGAAGATATGAAGCGCGGATCGAGGCGAGTGGTCGTTGGTTTTGTGGGAATCGCGGTCATGTGCCTGTTGAATGGGCCACTAAGCGCTTTGCCCGCTAACGGCCAGCCGGGCCCAAGCGGCCAAGCTGCAGGAGCGAAGCCGCCGATGGCGGAGGAGGTCTTCAAAAACGTCCAAGTGCTCAGAGGAATTCCCGTGGACGAATTCATGGCCACGATGGGGTTCATCGCCGCTTCTCTGAGCCTGAACTGCCTGGATTGCCACACGCAGGATAGCGGCCGCGATCCCGCGAAGTATGCCGACGACACGCCCATCAAGCAGACCGCGCGCAGGATGCTGCTGATGGTGAAACAGATCAACGCGCAGAATTTCGGAGGCGTGCGTACTGTCACCTGCTATACGTGCCACCGCAGTGACGTAGCTCCTCGCTTCACGCCGAGCCTGGCAGAGCAATACGGTACGCCGCCCGAGCGCGATCCCAACGATATCGACGTTGCGCAACAGCCCGACCCCAAAGCTCCGACCGCCGACCAGATCCTGGATAAATACATTCAGGCGGTGGGCGGCGCGCAGCGGCTGGCCGGGTTAACCAGCTTTACCGCTACGGGAACGTATTCCGGATACGATACGGATTTCGCCAAGAAGCCTGCGGAAATCTATGCCAAAGCTCCGGGATTGCGGACCACCGTGATACATCCGCCGATCGGAGAAGGCACTACGGTATACGATGGGCATAACGGCTGGATCGCGGAGTCAAATTCACTGCTGCCCATGATTACGCTGACTGGCGGCGAGTTGGACGCCGCTGCGATCGAGGCGGAGCTGGCCTTTCCCGCTAAAATCAAGCAGTACCTCAGCAACTGGCGCGCCGATTTTCCGCCCGCCATGGTCGACGATCACAACGCCGTAGTCGTCCAGGGGACCGCACCGGCAGGCTCTAAGGTCAAATTGTTTTTCGAAAAAGACTCGGGTCTGCTTGTTCGAATGGTGATGTTCACCAACACGGTCATCGGCTTAAATCCAAGAGAGATCGACTACTCCGATTATCGAGACGTCGCCGGAGTTAAAGTGCCTTTCAAATGGACCGCCGTCTGGACGGATGGCCGGTCCGAGTATGAAATGAGTGAAATTAAGCCAAATGTGGCGATCAACGGAGCAAAGTTTGCCAAGCCGGCGCCCGCGGCAGTCAAACCCGTAAACGCGCAGTAATTGAACAGCACCTACTGCAATCTGCGAAAATGCAACTTGGGACGAATTCTGACCAAGGCACAACGCGTGCGGCGCTCTTGAGGCGCATTCCGTAATGGACAAACGAACGCTGCATCGGATAACGAGGGCTCTTGTGGACGGTAGGCGGTTCGAAATTCTCGAACGGATCGCGTCTGTAAAAGGCGAAATTTCCTGCCGTGACTTGAGGGCGGAAATTCCCATCTCCAGGGCAACTCTTTCCCATCATCTCAAGGAACTTGCCAACGCACGCCTGATTGAAATACGACGGCAGTCCAAGTACATGTACTTGCGAATGCAGAAGAAAACCTGGAGCGAATATCTTCGGCGTTTGCGAAGGATTGGCCCTTGAGGCAGCACAGTTTCGATTGTAAGAAGCTTATTTCTGTGCTAGGTTTTTGTTCGATGATCATCGAATCGAGAGTGACGGCTTGGGCCTTCAGAGCTCTCTGGGGTCTTACATTCGCTCTCTCTTTCGCGCTTAGCGTGCCAGTCTCCGGACAAAGCGATATGCACAATTCCACTTCATGGTCGGGCGTCATTATCAACAGCGGTTGCACTCCTGACGAGGCCTTCGCCGAAGCCGCGAAGTGCACGGACAAAGTGCCTGGCGGGAAGCTGGTGTTATACGACGATACGACCAGGCAAATGTTTGATCTCGATCGTCAAGACAAAGCTATTGGGCATCTGGGAGACGGCGTGACCGTCGCTGGCACTCTCGAGGGCAATACAATACGGGTCTCTTCCCTGGAGCTGCTAACTTCTATCGGACTACCGGTCGGCCAGAAGGCTCCTGCTTTTTCGCTGGCCGACCAGTTTGGACACGAGCGGACTCTGGAGAGCCTGAAGGGACCACATGGCACGGTCTTGCTCTTCTTTCGTTCGGCAGATTGGTGACCCTACTGCAAGGGGCAGCTGGTCGAGCTGCAAAACGCCAAGGCGAGATTCGAAAAACAGGGACTGAAGGTTGCGGGCGTCAGTTACGATAGCGAAGCCATACTGAAGTATTTCGCGGATCGCCGCAAAATTGATTTTCCTCTGCTTGCCGATCCCGGTTCCAAAATTATTCGCGCCTATCAAGTCTTGAACAGCGAAGCCACAGGACAATTTCAGGGCATGGCACGTCCCGGATATTTCTTTATCGACACGAGCGGCGTGATTCGCGAGAAATTCTTCGAAGCCAAATACCGCGAACGGCTTTCTGGAAACAACGTGATAGCTAAACTCTTCCCGGAACTGGGCCAGGAAGTCACGGGTACGGTTGACGCACCCCACATTCAGCTCGCGGTTGGGCAATCCGATCGCACTGCTTTTCCCGGCGGGCGCGTGACCCTAACTGCTGAAGTGCAGCTTCCGGCCGACGTGCACGTGTATGCGCCGGGCACGAAGGACTACAAGCCGATTAACCTTGTGATTGATGCGATGCCCTCAGTGCAACTCGAGCCGGCGATGTATCCGCGCTCGAAAATTCTATTTCTGCCGGCCATCAAGGAACGCGTCCCGGTGTTCGAGGGCAGATTCCGCATAACCCAGGATTTGCAGGTATCCAGTGCAGCGGATTTCAGCGGTTCGCTGGCCGCCGACGGAAAAACAGTCACGATTACGGGAAAGCTCGAATATCAGGCATGCGACAGTAAGATTTGCTTTTTGCCGGCGTCGGTGCCGATGCAGTGGCAGTTGCAGGTGCTGCCGCTTGATCGCCAAAGGGCCCCGGAAGATATCCGACATAAATAGGCGCCTGCAGTTAACGAATGATTGCTGCGGCCAGGAGGGACAGTGTCTGACGTAGTCTATGTCTCTAAAGTTCGAATCGAGCGCAAGGTTGGTCCGCTTCGCATCGCTTATTTGCCCGGCGAACTGCAGCCTGTCATTTTTAGCGTACATGGTGCGATCGCCGAACATTACAAAGTCGACCCCGCCAAACTGAAAGAATCCCATGCTGCGACGATCGACTACGTAATCGCTGCAACCGCCGGTTGAATGGTCGGCACCTTCGGGGGCGCGCTGGAGGCGCGCAAAATCGATGCGAGCAACGGGAAGCTCGTAGCTGAAATAACCGGCGAAGTGGAAACGGAGGAAGGCGTTCTCGTTATCCGGCGCATCCATGTGGTCATGCACCTCGCCGCACCGGCATCGTCTCGCGAGACTATCGAGCGCGTGCACGGCCTCTACGCGATGAGCTGTCCACTGTATCGGACTTTACATAAGGCGATCCAGCTCACATCCTCGTACGTCCTGGAGGAACAGACGACGGCGTAGCGGCTCGCATCACGCTCCGGAAGAGACGCCGCTTGCGCGCTCTCTACTGCAATCGGTAAAGCTAATAAGGATAGAGCCACCCCGCTTCCTTTTGTCGAAACCTATGGCTTGCTCCAAGACATAAGTTTCCTCAATCGCAGGATATAATAAGGACCCTAATGGACCATCCGTCCGCGCAATTTCGCTGGACGATGCCCCGAAATTCAAAACTGAACCCAGGGAGATCCGATGTTACGCGTTGGATTCATTGGCTGGAGAGGCATGGTCGGCAGCGTCCTGATGCAAAGGATGCGCGAAGAAAAAGATTTCGCCGGACTCAATCCCGTCTTTTTCTCGACATCGAATGCCGGGGGCGAAGCGCCCGAAGAAGCCGGCGATGGCGGCACGCTCAAAAATGCTTCCGATCTGAACGATCTCGCGCGTTGCGAAATCCTCATCAGCTGCCAGGGCGGCGAATACACCAGCGAAGTCTATGGGCCGCTGCGCAAGGGCAATTGGAACGGATATTGGATCGATGCGGCTTCCACACTGCGAATGAGCGACGATGCCGTAATCATTCTCGATCCCGTAAATGCGGACGTGATCCGCGGTGCGCTGGGCAAAAATATTCGCGCTTATATCGGCGGAAACTGTACCGTCAGCCTGATGCTCATGGCGGTCGCCGGTCTTTTCCGCGCAGGCCTCGTCGAGTGGATGACCACGATGACGTACCAAGCCGCTTCCGGAGCGGGCGCAGCGAAGATGCTCGAACTTGTGAAGCAAATGGGATTTCTGACCGACGCGACGCGCAAGAGTCCTTCGGAAAATGCGCTGGAGGTCGACCGCGCGATGATTCAGGAACAGCGCTCGCCAGCGGCTGCCCGTGCAGGAATTCGGCGCTCCGCTCGCCGGAAGCCTGATTCCCTGGATCGATAAAGAAATGCCCGAGGGGCAGACGAAGGAAGAGTGGAAAGGCATGGCCGAGACCAACAAGATTATGGGCCTCAATCCGGCGGTGCCCGTCGATGGAATCTGCGTGCGCGTGGGCACTATGCGCTGTCATAGCCAGGGCCTATGCATTAAATTAAAGAAAGACGTGCCGCTGGCAGAGATCGAGCACATGCTGGCCGGCGCCAATCCTTGGGTGCGCGTCATCCCCAATAACAAAGAAGCGACCACGCGCTGCCTGACTCCGACGTCGGTTTCCGGAACGTTGAATGTGCCGATCGGCCGCATTCACAAATTGAAACTGGGGCCGCAGTATTTGGGCGCGTTCACCGTGGGCGATCAGCTCCTCTGGGGCGCCGCGGAACCCCTGCGGCGCATGCTCGGCATTTTGCGCGAGCAGATCAATGCCTAGACCCGCACCCGAAATTGTTGGCATGTTACTGATGGCAGGACTCGCGGTTTGGACCGGAAGCCACCTTATCCTCAGGACCCAGCGCTACAAAGACGATTTGGCAAGTTATGAGCATCCTTTTTCCAGATACCCACGGTGGGCCATTCGAATCCTTGGTGTTTTCGTCATCGCAGCAGCTGTATGCGTTTCGTACCTATTCCTAACGGCCCCAAAATAGACCATCGACCGTGGTGCTGATGCCCCGGCACTCGTATCCCCCTGAATCATTCAGGTAGTAATCCAGAAAGACGGGCGGGAGCAAGCAGAGTTTCAGCGGCGAGCGCGGCGCGAGTCGCTCGATGATCTGCCAGGGACTCTGATTTTCCTTGTGCGAGTTGGGACGCGCCAAGTTGAAGTAAAGCTGGTAGGTGTGCACTTTGGCCAGGAAGTCACCGCGGCTGGCGAAGTCCTCCAGATCAAAGAACTCGTCTTCTTCGAGTCGGTGCACGGTTTCCACGTCGCTCTGATAGGTGTGGGCGGCCGGCGGGATGCGCACATGTTGGCTGTCGCCGAGAGCTTTGGGGAAATCACCCTTGAACTCGCCGCCATTGTCGGTCTGCCAGACCAGGTCGCGCAGCGAAACCCCGCAGCGATCGAGGTGCTGCTGAATGCGGGAAGCGAAGACGGCGCTGGCCGAAGCGCTACGATCCTGCGCGAAAGCCCAGAAGAGCAGTCCGCTGCGGATTTCCCGAGCGGTGTACTGGATGATGGGCAAGTGCAACCACTGGGCCTGTCGCCAGTAGCGCGGGATATCATCGAGATCCTTGGTATCGGCGCTGATTTGCTGAAACAAGGCCCACTGCGCCTTGATGTGTGCCAGATCCTGCTTGCGCTGGTATTTGCGGCGGCGCTTTCTGATAAGCCCATGCTCCCTCCAAATGCGCTCCAGTGCGTTGTGGCCGATCCGCAGGTCGAACTCACGAATCAGGCGGCGGGAGCCAAAAGTGGGCAGCGTTTTACGGAGTTCGAGCAGTGGCACTTCGCTGTGAGCGGGAGTCTTATGAGGTTGGCGATGCCGGGCGCGGGAGTGTTCGGCCAGCCCCCGTGGGCCGAGCTGCTGGTAGCGGCGCAGCCACTTGCGGACGGTGGGCACGGTGGTGGCAAATAAGCGCGCCGTGGGCTTGATGCCCCGTTGCTTGGCGCTCTCCACTAGACGCAGGCGATGGTTGTAAGCGTTTTTCATTTCACGCACCAGATCGAAATAGCGAGCGGAAGTAACCATGACGCGGCAATTCTAGCCGCCGCGCGCCGCCCGGCTCTCCCCCCAGCCGGGCGGCCATCTCCTTCAGCCTCTTCTCACTCAAGCACTTCAACCTCGCCAGGGGGATACGATGTGACAGGGCTCTTCCAATCGACCGTGGTGCTTGACATTATCACCGCGCCGTGGATATGCTATGGCGCAGTTTGAGATTTTCTAGATGAAACTGATTCGATATTATCGGTTCGCCTTTACGGGCCGCTTCCTCTGGCGGAGGAGCGGCAAAGTAGAGGCGCGATTGCGGGTGGTCGCCTGAATATCTAGGACCAAAAAAGCCGCAAAGAGTTTCTACCGAGCCAGCTCCCCGAATGGGTGAAGCTGGCTTTTTTGTTGGTATCAAACTTTTCGCGGCGAAAACACAGGAGGCATTCTCAGAATGATCGTCAACATGAGCCGAAACGCGACGCAGGAACAGATCGATCATGTAGTGGAACGTGTCAAGGAATGCGGATATCAGGCGCACGTCATCCGTGGCTCTGAGCGCACTGTCATCGGCGCCGTCGGAAGCAGCGGCCGCCGCGGCGAGCTGGAAGCGCTGCAGGCTGCGCCCGGCGTCGAGGAACTCGTCCCGATCTCGCAGCCGTTCAAGCTGGTGAGCCGGCAGCTTCGGCAGGAACGAAGCGTGGTCCATGTCGGAGGCGTGCCGATCGGAGGCCAACAGTATGTCGTGATGGCTGGCCCGTGCTCGGTGGAATCGCGGGAACAATTGCTGGCCACCGCGCGCGCCGTGCGGGATGCGGGCGGATCGATCCTGCGTGGCGGCGCTTACAAGCCCCGCACTTCGCCATACGATTTTCAGGGGCTGGGCGTGGAAGCGCTGGAATTGCTGAAGGAAGCGCGCGAAGAGACAGGGTTGCCGATCGTGACCGAGGTAATGAGCACCGAAGACGTCGATGTGGTTTCTGAATACGCGGATATGTTGCAAGTGGGCGCGCGCAACATGCAGAATTTTCCGTTGCTGCGGCGTCTGGCCCGTATCGAGAAGCCTATTTTGCTGAAGCGCGGCCCTTCCGCCACGGTGAAGGAATGGCTGCTCGCCGCGGAATATCTTTTGACCGGCGGAAATCCCAACGTAGTGCTTTGCGAGCGCGGAATCAAAACGTTTGAATCGGAATTGCGCAATACTTTCGATCTAGCTGCCATACCGCTGGCCAAGGAGTTATCGCATCTCCCGGTGGTTGCCGATCCTTCTCACGGCACGGGCCGGCGCAGCGTGATTCCGGCGATGAGCCGAGCGGCGATTGCCGCAGGCGCCGACGGCATCATGATCGAAGTGCATCCGTGCCCGGAGCGCGCACTTTCCGACGGGCCACAGTCACTCGATTTGAAGGCGTTCGCGCAATTGATGGCAGAGCTGGATCGTCCGGAAAGAACGCGTTTAAGCGCTACGGTTAAGGTCTAGAGAATTCGTTCGTGGGTGTAGCCGGCGCTGCTGATGGCGGCCAGCAAGCCGGAAACATGTTCGGCGCCGCGTGTCTCGACGGTCACATCGATGGCGGTATCGCCGAGGCTGACTCCGTAATAGGCGCGATTAAACAGCAACTCGACAATATTGGCGCGCTGGCCGGCGATCACGGAGGAAAGGTCCGCGAGCGCGCCGGGCCGGTCGGGCAGATAGATGCGGATTCGCACAAGCCTGCCATCTTTCACCAACCCGCGTTCGATGATCCGGCTAAGAAGCGAAACATCGATATTTCCGCCTCCGACAATGACAGCTGTATGCTGACCATTCAGCGAAGTTTTGTGCTGCAATAATGCGGCGACGCCAGCAGCTCCCGCGCCCTCGGCAAGGGTCTTTTCGCGTTCGAGCAGCGTCAAGATGGCGCTGGCGATCTCCTCTTCTTCAACCGTTACGATTTCGTCGACGTATTTTGAGACCAAGGGAAAAGTGACTTCGCCGGCGCGGCGCACGGCGATTCCATCAGCGATGGTGGAAGCGGCGGGAATCGTCAGAGGCTGATTCTTCTCAAGAGCCAGCATCATGGAGGGCAGCCGCGCCGTCTCGACGCCGATGATTTTCACTTCCGGACGCAATTCCCTGATGGCGCAAGCCACGCCGGCAATGAGGCCACCGCCCCCGACAGGCACAACCACTGCCTCCAATTGCGGACACTGCTCGAGCAATTCAAGGCCGATAGTTCCCTGCCCCGCGATTACAGCGATATCGTCGAAAGCATGAACAAAGGTGAGTCCCTGTTCGCGCTCAAGCTTCAAGGCATGCTCACAGGCTTCGTCGTAATTCACGCCATGAAGGATTACATTCCCTCCGTAGCTTTGCGTCGCCGCGACTTTCACCATCGGCGTCGTAGTGGGCATGACGATGGTGCTGCGGATTTTGCGCTGGGTCGCGTGATAGGCGACGGCCTGCGCATGGTTTCCCGCGGATGCGCAAATCACGCCGCGCTTCTTCTCTTCGGCAGTGAGCAACAGGATTTTGTTGAGAGCGCCGCGCTCTTTATAGGCGCCGGTCATCTGCAGATTTTCGAGCTTCAGATAGACCTGCTGGCCGGTGGATGCGGAAAGTTCCGCGGAATAAGGGCAGGGCGAATAGTAAATCGAATCGCGAATGCGGTCGGCGGCCTCGCGAATCATGGATAGCAGCTCGAGCGTGGAGGCTTCGGTCATCTTTTCGTTTTAGTCATGAGTATTGTTGGTCGAATCGGAGCCTGGCTGGCGCCGATGGAGAAAAGGGCGCGCCTTGGGGCCGCGATAATCGCGCACCACGTGACCTTGCCCGCGCAAGACGTACTTGTATGTAGTCAGACCTTCTAATCCCACCGGGCCACGAGCATGCAGCCTGCTCGTGCTGATGCCGACTTCCGCGCCGAATCCATATCGATAGCCATCCGCAAAGCGAGTGGATGCATTGTGAAAGACGCCCGCGGAATCCACCCGCTGCAAGAAGGTGCGCGCGGTGTTGGGATCGTTCGTGACGATTGCATCCGTGTGGGCAGAGCCAAAGCGCTGGATGTGGTCGATAGCTTCGTTAACGCCGGGAACAATCTTCAGCGCCAGGATCAGATCGCCATACTCGGTGTGCCACTCGTCTTCAGCTATTGGTTCGACGGCAACTTCAGGAATTGCGCTCACCACCTCAACGGATCCACGCAAGCGAACGCCCTTTTCTTTCATCCGAGCAGCGAGGAGAGGCAAAAATCGCGCAGCAATCGCCTGGTCGACCAATACGGTCTCCACCGCATTGCAAACGGCGGGATAATCCGTTTTTGCGTCATCGATGATTTCGAGAGCCATGTCGAAATCCGCCGCGGCATCGACGTAGATGTGGCAGACGCCCTCGGCGTGCCCGAGAACAGGAATTCGCGTACTGGATTGCACGTAGCGGACCAGATCGTAACCGCCACGAGGAATCACCAAGTCGATCAGGTCGTCGAGCTTCAGAAGTTCGCGAACTTCCGCACGCTGCTGAATATTGGTGACCGAGGCTTCTGGAATCGATTGCGAGCGCAGGGCTGCGCGAATCGCGTCAACAATAACGCGCGCAGTTCGTTCGACCTCGCGTCCCGGCTTGAGAATTACGGCGTTTGCGGATTTGATCGCCAAGAAGTGATCTGCGTGACCGCGTCGGGGCGTGCCTCAAAAATCACGGCGAGCAGGCCGAGCGGACAACTTACTTTTTCAAGTTCGAGGCCACTGTCAAGTTCGACGCGATCGAGCACGCGTCCAACGGGATCGGGCAACGCGATTACAGCGCGAACGCCTTCGATCATCGCCTGAAGTTTTTCCGCGGAAAGCTCCAGGCGATCGACGAGAGCTTTTGACAATTCGCCCCGCTCGAATGCGGGTTTTGCTTCGGCAACGTCTTGCGCGTTTGCTTCGAGGATTTCGGGCGCGCTTCGCTCGAGCGCGCGGGCGATCTCCTCCAGAGCCTGATTCCGCTGCTCGATGGAAGCGGAAGCCATGCATCGTGCGGCCTGTTTGGCCGCTTGCGCGAGAGCGCGGACGGCTTCGCTCACCGGCTTTTCCTGGGGAAAAAGAGAGTTCCGATCGGCTTGCCGGCAAGAATCGAGTCGAGGACGCCGGGGGTGCGTCCGTTGGCGATGATGGCGGGCCGGCCGTCTTCATTGGCGATGCGCACGGCCTCCAGTTTCGTTTCCATGCCGCCGCGTCCGCGGCCATTGCCGCCGCGCGCATAGCCGCGAATGTTTTCGTCGAGCGAGTCCAATTCGGAAATGAGCGCTGCGTTTTCGCTCTGGGGATCGTCCGTGTAGAGGCCATCCACGTCGGAGAGCAGCACAAGCAGATCGGCGTCGATGTGCGTCATCACCAAGGCAGAGAGCTTGTCGTTATCTCCAAATACGCGAACGCGTTCGGCCCCGCCGGCTGGGCTGTCGAGCTCCGCAGTGGAGACGGTGTCATTTTCGTTGATCACGGGAATGACGCCGAGGTTGAAGCAATGTGCTGAGCGTGGCGCGCAGATTCTCATGGCGGCGCGCATCGAGAAAATCGTCTTCTGTGAGCAACACCTGCGCCACGCGAAAGCCCAGCTTTTCGAAGGCATCGTCGTACATGCTCATCAGGCGGCTTTGGCCGACGGCCGCACAGGCCTGTACGAGGGCAAGCTCGGAAGGGCGCGCCGAAAGTTCCAGGCGCTGAACACCCAATCCAACGGCGCCTGAGGAAACGAGAAGAACTTCGCGTCCTGCACGGCGGAAATTGGCGAGCGACTCCGCGATGCCGTAAAAGGCGCCGATGGAGACGCCTCCGTCATCGCGCATCAGCACATTGGTGCCAATTTTGACGACGACGCGTCTGGAAGCGGCAACCTGTTCGCGGGGCGAGAGTTCAGTCCGCTGGGATTTCGCGGTTCCTATGGCTTTTCTCCTCTGTGCCGATTCGTATGCGAATCCGTGCGCCGGAAGCCACAAATTAGCTTTCTGCCGATGCACTTTGCCGCTATCAGAATGGGCTTATCGGTATTCTGCCAGTGGCAGAACGAGACCGCAAGACTCCTGGGGGCTCCTCTTGCGCGGTTGGCGATCAGAGGGAACGACTATCCGGCGTTTCTATTTTGGGACTGGGAAATTGACTTCGTCGAAGACGCGCTTGGCGAATTTGTAGATGGCCGGGCTCGCGTCGTTGCGGCCATAGATGGAATCGCCGGTGATGCCGGAAAATACGAGCTGCGATTTCTTGCCCGTCTTGTCGGTGATGGTGATTTGCACCGCGGGCTTGACAAGCTCTTTGACAACTGACGCAGGGGGATTGTCGTAGACCTCGTCGGCCTGGTCCTCGCCGAGTTCGCCGATAATATCAGGGCAGGAGGGCGGCTCCGCTTTCTTGTCGCCAGATTGTTCCAGGACGAGACCGCTTCCTGAACCCTTGACGCAAGCAAACGTGCCATTCAGATTGTGCACTTCGGCGCGGGTCACATCGTCGGGCATCATGTGGATAATCTGCTTATCGCGTAAATCGATGTATTTGTCGCTCAGAATAGAGTAAAGGTTGTCGTTGATCTGAAATACGCCCGGATGCGAGAGATCGCGAGCGTAATAATCGGCGCCTTCTTTTTTCCCCACTTCTAATTGCACGGATTTGCCATCGGCCAACTTAGCCTGGAAGCGGACGGCGGGCTTATCGAGCCCATATTTCGCGAGGGAAGCATTCGTATCGCTAACGAACTTGGTGATCTGCCCGGTAGCAACTGCGCCGAGCAATGCATCGATTTTGCTGCGGTCCCCACCGACGGCGCGGGGCTTGCTCAACGTCCAGTTATTGTCTTTCTTTGTTCGCCGAAACTTCGCCCGAAGAATTCATCAGATCAAAGAAATTGGCGTCACCGGTCGCCACAGCAGTTAGCGATTTATCGCGGAAATCGTCGGGCGATTTGTTGCACTGCTGTAGATCGAATCCGGCATCAGCGAAATCTGTTTCCCGTCATCGATGAGCGCATAAATCGATGACGCGGAAAAATCCTTGGATCCAAAACGCAGTTCATGGCTCGCGCCGTTATTCAGTGTGAAGTCCACGGTCACGGCCGGATCTTTCAGGCCGAAGGAATTGAGACTATCCGGAGTGGCCGGAAAGGTGCGGTCCACGGTGACAGAGGAGAGCTGACTGGCCAGGCCGTCGAGCGCCGAGCCTTCCGCGCGCTGCGAGCGCGGCTGGGTCATGTACCAGCCGTCGCTTTTACGCTCGAAACTCATGGCCGTGCCCGCGCGCTGGATTTTGATTTGCTTGACGTCTGTCGATGTCAGTGAGAATGCGGGCTTCGAGCTTTCCGAGGAAGCTTCGGTTGCCGGCTTACGCTTCACGTCGTAGAAATAGACAAAGGCCGCGAGGGCTAATGCCAGTACGAAAACGATTCCGGTGCTACGCTTCATGGGCGTTCTCCGCGCTTCAGCGCCGCCGGAACCAGATGATGGCACCGGAAATGATCACCAGGCCGGGCAGAAAGAACATGCTGGCGAAAAACAGCTCGCGCTGCTGCGTTTCCGTGAGGATGACGCGCCGGTTCGTCGGATTCTTGGGCCGCACGGAAATAAGATCTTCATCCTGAGCCAGCCAATTGACCGTGTTCACGAAAAGGTCGCCATTGCGCTGCAAGCCTGCCCATTGGTTGGTGGCAAACGCGGAATTGCCGATGACGACGAGCCGCGCGCTCTTACTGGCATCGCCCGCGCCGGCCGCATGGCGCTCGGCGACGACGCCGAGAGAGAGCGGTCCGGCCTGATCCTTGGCGGGATCATAGCGAACCTCTTTGGTATTCAAGTTCGGAACCGTGAAGCTGCGTGGCGAAGTCTTGAGCAACTCGGTGCCTTGCGGATCGCTCTTGCCCTTATCTTTCAAGGAAACCGTTCGAGCCAAGTTGAAAAAGGTCATCGTTCCGGTGAAGTTTTGAACGATGGGGCTGGGGCCGTAGTCCACGACGAGAGGAACAGCGGGACCAGTGCCAAAGAGACGGCCGACGCCGCTGGCATCGATTACCACGTTGCTGCCCAGGGCGATATTCCAGGCGTCCAAAACGCTATCCAGTTTCGGATCGGTTTCGGGGTCGAGCAAAAGTAAAGCTCTGCCGCCGCCGTCGAGATATTTGGAAATGATACCCGCCTCTTGCGGGAAAAGCGCTTGCTTCGGACCCGCGTCCACCAGGACGCTGCAGTCCGAGGGTACTTCGCCAGAGGAAACAAGATTGACGGTCTTTGTTTGATATCCTTCGCTCTTTAGCGCTTTGTCGTCACCCTGCAAACCGTCCTGCTCGCCGGAAGCGATCGATTTCTCGCCGTGACCTTCGACAAAACAGATGTTTTTCACGGTATCGCGCGTCACTTTGATAATGGCGTTGGTGAGGTCCTGCTCTCCGGTTCCGGTGAGCGTTTCGTTATGAGAGCCGGAAGAGACCACGATATCGTTCATATGCGTGACGTTATATTGCCGCGCCACCTCGGGCTTTTCCTGCGGGTCCACTTCGCGATAGTGCACGTGAGAACCCGCATTCGCATATTCAGTGGCCAAATCCTTGAACGTCGTATCCGGCGTGCGCGCGAAACGAATGATATCTACATCTTTCTTCAGCTCAATTACGCTGCGCCGGGATTGGTCGGAAAGCGTATAGAGCTTTTCGCTGGTGAGGTCCACGCGTTTTTTGTGCCGAAAGCCGAGGAAATTGATCAGGCCGAGAACAACAAGCACCAGGATGGTGACGGTGAGTGCGTTGGCGCCGAGGCGGGATGAGCGGGCGCTGAAGAACGTTACGAAATCGCGATAGCTCAGCACCACACCGGCGAGGAATAGTACCCCGCCGCCGATCAGTAGAATCTCGCTCAAGCGCGTGAGCTCGCCCTGCGTGGAATAACGGACCAATCCGGCTGCGGCCAACGCAAGACCGAAGGACGCGAGCCAACGCCGCTCTCGTTTCCAGTCCAGCTTTATTGGCATTTCCCCTCCTTATGCCTGAAATCTGTAAATAGCGCGGCGGAGCTCAAGCGCGTCGCCAGCGCATGGAGTCCACACTGCGGACCGTGAGAAAAACTCCCAGGAAAATGAAACTTAAATAGAAGATCACGTTCGAAGTATCGATCACCCCGCGGGTGAAATCGTCGTAATGCCGAAAAACAGAAAGATATTCGAGACCGGACGCCCAGGCGCTGGAACCCGTCTGCGAACCGAAATCGAGCACCCAGAGCAGGAGAATCGCGCCGAAACTTAGCATCGCCGCAATGAGCTGGCTTTCGGTTATGGAAGAAAAAAATGATCCGAGGGCCAGCAGCGCTCCGCCCAGAAGCAAGACTCCAAGATACTCGCTGCCCAGAACACGCCAGGGCGCCGCCGGCTCGGCATGGCGAAGCATGTAAGCGAACCCAACCGCCGTGGGAAGAAGCATGATGATCGAGCAAAGTGAGCGAGGCGAAAAACTTGCCGAGGACGATCTCCAAATCCGTTACCGGCGAAGTCATCAGCAATTCCATCGTCCCACGGCGGCGCTCTTCGGCATAAACGCTCATGGTCAGCATGGGCGTGAGAAAGAGCAGAAGCGTGGAGAGAACGCCGAAGAAATTGCGCATCACCAGGGACGGAACGTCGAAAGCCGCTCCTCCTCCGAACTGCCCTTCCTCAAAGCTGGCCTGGAACGCTTCCTGGATAATCAGGATCAGCAGCCGGTTGAAGAAATAGGCAGTCAAAATAAGGAAAACGGCGACAATGATATAAGCCACGGGCGAGACGAAGTAGTGGCTCATCTCCTTGCGGTAAACGGCGTACATTCCTTTCATGGCTTCGTCCTCAGTTTGAAGTGGCTTCAGCGTGTTCGGAATCTTCCGTGGTGAGCTCGAGGAAGATCTCCTCGAGACTCAAATTCACGCCGCGCAATTCGTATAACGGCCAGCCCTTGCCAACAATCCTGGCGGCGATCTGGCTGCGGACGTCCTGGCCCGGCGAAACTTCCACCATAAGCGCGACGCGTCCATTGCCGCCGGCCGGTTCGGCGGTTACTTTGCGCACTCCGGGGATTTCTCGAACCGCGGCGGACACGGCATTTTGATCCGCGGCGACTTCCAGGAGCACGTTCTGACCGCCCTTAAGTTGCTGGGTGAGATTCGCCGGCGTATCGATGGCGGCAATGCGGCCGCGATTAATGATCACCACGCGATCGCAAGTCATGCTCACTTCCGGCAGAATGTGCGTCGAAAGAATGATCGTGTGGCTGCCGGCAAGGCCCTTGATAAGGTGGCGCACTTCGATGATCTGCTTGGGATCGAGTCCCACTGTCGGTTCGTCAAGAATGATAACTTCTGGATCGTGCACGAGCGCCTGGGCTAAGCCGACACGCTGCTTGTATCCGCGGGAGAGGCGCTTGATGAGCTCGTGGCGCTTATCGGTAATGTTCGTTTTCGCCATGGCATCATCCACGCGGGCCTGGCGCTTTTCCGCCGGCACGTTCTTGATGCGCGCGACGAACTCGAGATAAGCGGATACGCTCATATCAAGATAGAGCGGCGGGTTTTCGGGCAGGTATCCGATGCGCTTACGGACCTCCAGCGAGTCGTTGAAGACATCGAAACCAGCCACCTGAGCCGTTCCGCTGGTGGCGGGCAGAAAACCGGTCAGGATGCGCATAGTGGTGGTTTTTCCTGCGCCGTTGGGACCGAGGAATCCGAGAATTTCCCCTCGGTTCACCACAAAGGACACGTGGTCCACCGCGGTTCGCTCTCCGAAACTCTTCGTCAAATCCTTCACTTCAATCAACGGTAACCTCCGAACGCAAAGCCGCGCGGATGACTGGGCGGCGATACTCCCGAATGTCGCGGTACTCCCTTATTGTAAAGAAGCAAACCAAAAATGGAAGATTTTCGCCAGAATTTACTTCGAGAGCACCAGCATTTGAGGATAGATGCAAGCCAAAAGCAGATGGTTTCCCCAAATTTGGCGAGCCGGCCGAAGCGAGTTTGTCACGGCAAAAGGATGCCGCGCGGATCGAACTTGAATCTCCCAGTGTGGAAAAAGATGTGAATAATCGTTTGAAAAAAAAGTACAGGTGTCCACTTCCTGACCTTTAGTACAGGCTATCTTCGCCTCAAAACTGCATCAAAATGGAACAGTAACGACATTATATGGACTTATTCGAGGCAAATGATCAACGCGATCTCAAAACGAAGTCTGCGCATTTTCGCAATTGCCGCGGCCTCATCCGGCTGCGTCGAGGTACTTGCGCATTTTCTTCGGCACCTTGGACTTTCATTTAATCCGGTCCTTTGGGCCAGCGCCGAAATCATCGCGGCGCTTCTTGGCTTCACAATCGCGGCAAATATTCTGGTTCGATTTCACGGAACCGGCGACCGCTTCTCGCTGTTTCTAGGCGCTGCGTTCGGGATGGCCGGTCTGATTCAGCTTACCGGGATCCTGGGCCTTCATGGGGAATTGGTGAGCGTCGGGGGCGCCCCACGTGTTCCGCTCTACTGGATGGCCGGCGGGACGTTGCTGGGTGTTCTTTTGGTTGCGGCGATTGGACTCGACGGCCGACTGCCCTGGCCGAGGGAGAGGGAATCCAACAAGACGATTCTTGCAGTGTTGAGCGTCGTGGGCGCCATTGCCGGGTTGACGGGGCTGCTCTGTCTTGCGCTTGGCCACGGGCCTCTAATTCATGGCGCGAGTCTGATGCCCCGTCCATGGGACTTGCTGCCTGCGGCGATGTTCCTGGCCGGCACGATCCTTTTGTATCGCAATCCTTACCGGCTTACCTCTGCGCTCGGAGCGTCGCTACCGTGGGTGGCGGGAATGAATGCGGCTTGTCATCTTATGGCATCCCAATCGGCTCAGTTGCTGGATACCCCGGCGCTCGCCGCGCAGATGCTGAACTGCGTGAGCTACATGATTTTGCTGGGAGGGACGCTGGTTGATAACGTGCGGCTCTTCGGACAGGTCCGCCACCGAGCGATCAGCGACAGCTTGACGGGATTGGCAAATTACCGGCGCTTTATCGAACTGCTGCAAGGTGAACTGGAAAGATCGGGGCGAACCAATCGCCATTTTTCGGTCTTGCTGATGGATCTCGACAAGCTGAAGGAAATCAATGACCGTTATGGACACCAAACGGGCACGCGCGCCATCTGCCGCGTTGCGGAGGTCCTTCGACAGCATTGCCGTGCTATCGATACTGCTGCGCGATACGGCGGCGATGAATTCGCGCTGCTGCTGCCGGAGACCAGCGACAGCGCGGCACGGCGCGTCGCTTCTAGAATTAAGCAACATCTCGAGGCTGCCACGGAGGAGCCAAAATTGACGGTAAGCGTCGGCGTGGCTACGCACCCGTCGAGCGGCACGTCTGTGCAGCATTTGCTCGAATCCGCCGACCAGGAGCTCTACGCGAAAAAAGCGTCGCGCAATCGTAAAATTCACTCGCCTGATCGGGGAGATCGCTGATCAAGTTCCGTTCTCGAAAGAAAGAGGGCCTCGTCTCCGCCAAAGCCGGCTCTGCCAAAATTCGACAAAGAAACCGAAGACTGATTCAAGATTGCCGAATCGGCCGACGGGGAACCGGAAACGGACTTTGCCCCTGATGGGGCAGACGAAAGGTTACCCGCCGCTCCCCCTCCGCAGCCAAACAGGACTAAAATGAGAGCGAAGAGAAAAGGAAACCGAGCGAGAAAAAGTCGAGAGATGATGGAATAGTGGCTCTAATAACTTGGGTTTGTTTGTGGTTGTTTTTTGAAATCGGTTTGTTTTTCAGTGTTGGGAAACTTGGACGAATACACGTGAACCTCGGGAGGAAATTTGTGGGCGAGCAAAGAGTAGTGATCCCCACGAATTCACGAGAACTGGTGAGCGGTTCAATAAAAGAGCAATGCTTGTGGGGTGCGTTCGGGTGACGTTCGGGTACTGGTATAACGGCGGACTGAACAGCGGTACAGGTATCTGAACTAACTCATTTCGGATGACTTACCGGCTTTTAATTTTGCTCGCATAACCGCGACGACTCCAGATAGTGATTAGCTTTTCCCTAACCGACCGAAATCTTCCCCAACACCCGACAGACGTGGGGTACGATGATGGGCTGGGATACGGTTACCAACGTGGTGAAAGAATTCTGGCCCAATATTCGCCGCAAGGTTCATCAAAGAAAGAATAGGCCCGGCGAAGGGCGACATAGGAATTTTCCAGCGTACGGATTCCCTCCAGATGAGGAGAAACACATGACGGCGAAATGGATACTCGTTGTGGGGCTCGGGCTATTGGCCATCCCGGCCGGCGCCCAGGATTCCGCGGCACCAACAACACAAAAAGACAAGGTAAGTTACGGAATTGGGGTTCAGGTAGCGAAAACCTTGAAAGGCCAAGGGATCGACATCAATCCTGATCTGCTGATCAAAGGCCTGCGGGACGCGCTCTCCGGCCAAAAGCTACTGATGTCCGACGAGGACCTGAATACAACGATGGCCGCGCTGCAGCAGGAAGTCACGCAGAAGCAAATGCAGGAACGGGCCAAGCAAGCCGATGACAACAAGAAAGCCGGCGACGCGTTCCTGGCCGATAATGGAAAGAAAGAGGGCATCGTTACGTTGCCCAGCGGATTGCAGTACAAGGTCGTAAAACCGGCCGAGGGTAAAAAACCAACCGATGCCGACACGGTCACGTGCAATTATCGGGGCACTCTTATCGACGGAACCGAATTCGATAAATCCCAAGCCGGCCAGCCAGCCACGTTTCAGGTCGGGATGGTCATCCCTGGCTTCAAAGAGGCTCTGAAACTTATGCCGGTCGGCTCCACGTGGCAGTTCTTCATTCCTCCCAGTTTGGCCTACGGTGACCGCGGCGCGGGCAATGTGATTGGGCCCAACACCACGCTCATTTTTGAAGTCGAACTGCTTTCGATCAAAGACAAAACCGCAAATCCCTGATTCACGCGGACGTCACCATCTGAGAACGCCGGATTCCGTTCGCTAAGGAATTCTGCCTGCCACCGTTGTGCTCATTCGGTGCCGGAGTTGCCTGCGTGATAGAGTGTGGGCCCGGAGGCGAACAACCTGAATCCATGCGAACGATCACTCTCGAAGAGCACTTCGTCACGCCCGAAATCTTGAAGAAATCTACCGAAATACAGCCCGCGTCCCGGAATATTTTTGTGAAGGCCGTAGAAGAGAAGTTGCTGGATCTCGGCAAAATCCGCATCGCCGACATGGATGCAGCGGGAATTGACTTGCAGATAATGTCGCTTACAAACGCCGGTCTGGATAAATTAGACAGCCCGACCGCCACGGCCTTGGCCCACGATGCCAATGACAAGCTTGCCGACGCAGTAAAGGCTTATCCGCAGCGTTTCGCCGCCTTCGCGGCACTCGATTTGCAGCAGCCGGAGAAGGCGGCCGCCGAATTCGAGCGGTGTGTGCGGAAACTCGGGTTCAAGGGCACTCTCATACATGGAACCACGAAAGGAATATTTTTAGACGACCCTCGGTTCACTCCGATTTTTGAAGCGGCACAGGCACTCGATGTTCCCATTTACCTGCACCCAACGCTCCCTCCGAAATCGGTCGAGGATGCCTACTTCACCGGGCTGCCGGGCGATACCGGGTTTCTGCTTTCGACGGCCGGGTGGGGCTGGCACGTGGAAACCGGAATGCACTGCCTCCGGCTGATGATCTCCGGCTTATTCGATCGCTTTCCCAGATTGAACATCATTATCGGGCACATGGGTGAGGACTTGCCCTTCTCGATTGCGCGCGCCGAAGCCGTGCTATCGCGCGGCGTAAACCATCTCAAGCGGCGGCTTGGGGAATACTTTCAGGAGCACTTCTATATAACCACGAGTGGATACTTCACTGTGCCGCCCCTGCTATGCACAATGCAGGTGGTCGGAGCGGACCACATCCTTTTTTCGGTGGATTATCCTTACAGCCCGAACACCGTCGGCCGAAAATTCCTGGATGCCCTGCCGGTGAGCCACGACGATCTGCAAAAAATCAGTCACGGCAACGCCGAGCGCTTGCTGAAAGTGTGAGAGCGGAACGATCCTAGGTTTGGGCGCCGAGGAATCCGGCGGAACATCACCTTATAGTATCGCCCTCAAGGGCGTCTTGGCGTTTTTGCTGCGGCCGTGAACCGCTCTTTGAACCCGTCTTCGCGGTATTGATAGAGCTTCCAGAGTATGTTGGGATGCCGTCTGCCGGGTTGTTTTGTTGACGGAGTTTTAGATTTATGGCGCCCAACGCGTTCTGGCAAAGCCTGTTTGGATCGGAATACTGGCTGGCACGATTTGCATTTCAGCGCGGGCTCGCGCTGATCTACCTGATCGCTTTCCTCGTGGCGCTCAACCAATTTCGCCCACTTTTGGGGGAGCAGGGACTTCTTCCAATTCCGCAATTCCTGAGGTTCGTAAATTTCAGGAAAGCTCCGAGCATATTTCACCTCTATTATTCTGATAATTTTTTCACCGGCGTTAGCTTAGCGGGCATTTTGCTATCGATGATCGCACTCGCGTCATTGTCTGAGCGCGGCCCCCTTTGGATATCCATCGCTGTGTGGAGCTCGCTCTATCTGCTCTATCTTTCCCTCATGAATGTGGGCCAGACGTTCTACGGATTCGGATGGGAATCCATGCTGCTGGAGGCGGGCTTTCTGGCGATTCTATTGGGTTCCAACAGAATGGCTGTCCCCCTGCCGCTTATCTTCCTTCTCAGATGGATGCTCTTTCGGGTGGAATTTGGGGCCGGACTCATTAAGCTGAGAGGGGATGCTTGCTGGCGCAATCTGACCTGCCTCCACTACCATCACGAAACGCAGCCTCTGCCCAATCCCCTGAGTCCCTATTTTCATCATTTGCCAGGTTCACTTCATAAGCTGGAAGTGGTCGGAAATTTTGCCGCGCAGCTTATAGTTCCGTGGGGGCTTTTCTTTCCGCAACCCGTCGCCGGAATCTCGGGAGCGTTGATCATCCTGACGCAGCTGTGGCTCTTCATCAGCGGAAATTATTCCTGGCTCAACCTGCTGACAATGGTGTTGGCTGTTCCCAGTTTCACCAACACGCGGCTCCACTCTCTTATGCGGGTACAAATGCCGGGTAGCCTCTCGTCTCCAGTGGCATACGAATGGGCCATTGTGGTGCTCAGTGCCGTGCTTATCGTGCTCAGCTACTGGCCGGTGCATAACATGCTTTCACGCCGGCAGATGATGAACACCAGCTTCAATCCCTATCACATCGTAAACACATATGGAGCCTTCGGAAGCGTGACCAAAGCTCGCTACGAAATTGTTATTGAGGGCACGGAAGATGAGGCCGTACAGGAGCAAACGAAATGGAAAGAATACGAATTCAAGGCCAAGCCCGGAGATCCGAAGCGCCGGCCCCGTCAAGTTGCTCCGTATCATCTGCGGCTTGATTGGCTGATGTGGTTTGCAGCGATGTCGCCCGTTTACAATTATCTCGAGCATCCGTGGTTCATCATTCTCATACAGAAACTGCTTCAAAATGACTCTTCGACACTAAGCCTTCTGGCCGCAAATCCGTTTCCTCGAGGGCCAAAAATGATTCGGGCACGCCTGTATCGTTATCGATTTGCGACAGCGAAGGAGCGGCGCGCGACTGGTCAATGGTGGATCCGTTTGCTAGCAGGCGAATATTTGCCCTCCGTTTCCCTTCGCGAGACAGCACGATAGGCCCACGGAAAGTAAGGGCTAGCCCCGAGTAACGACGCCGCTACGTTCCGGTCCAATTGGGGGTGCGCTTATTCAGAAATGCGTCCATACCTTCGCGAAAATCGCGGCTCATGTAACACATCAGAATCAGATCGCGATCTTCTTTCGAGCTGATGTTTTCCCGAATGCGGCGTAACGCTTCCTTGGTGGCATGCAATGTGAGGGGCGCTTGTGAAGCTACGATTCGCGCAAGCTCGTTCGCACGCTTTTGTAAACTTGCGTAATCAGGGAGTACTTCGCTGAGTAAGCCGATGGCGTGGGCTTCGGCGGCGTCGATCAAGCGTCCGGTGAAAATGATGTCTTTTACACGCGCTGCACCGATGAGGAATATAAGCCTCACGTAGTTAGTTATCGACAAGCAATTCCCCAACGTGCGGCCTATCGGAACGCCAAAGCGGGCATTTTGGGCGCCGATGCGAAGATCGCAGCAAGCTGCAATTGCGGCCCCGCCGCCGGTACACGCTCCACCGATCGCTGCGATGGTCGGAACACGTGAACGCTCCACAGTGTCGAGAATGCGATCCATCTTCGCTTCATAGCCCAGCGCGTCCTCAGGGCTCGAAAAGGCCTTGAACTCAGAAATGTCCGTTCCTGCCGCGAATGCTTTGTCCCCGGCACCCGTCAATATCAGAACTTTGACGGAAGAATCGTTTTCCGCCTCTCGAAGGATTTCCGCAAGACGTTCATACATGCGGAAGGTGAGGGCATTTCGGGCCTCGGGGCGATTAAAAGTAATGCGGCCGATGCCATCAGCAACTTCATAGAGAAGCTCCTCGCTCACCGTGTTGTGCCTTTCTGAATTGAGTCCGGCATCTGAATAGCGCCCTCTGCCGTAAGTTGGTCAATTTCGGACTCGGAGAAGCCGTTCTCGTGAAGCACTTCGCGTGTGTCTTGCCCAAATAGCGGAGCGGCGCGGCGCACCCCGCCGGGGGTATCGGAGAATTTAATAGGTAGACCGATCGCCTTCACATGTCCGGCTGTAGGATGCTCAGTTTGGACGATCATTTCACGTGCAAGTGCCTGCGGATCGACGTGCATTTGCCCAACTTCCAGCACCGGGCCCGCCGGAACACCTGCTTCCTCAAGCCGACGCAGCCATTCGGCGGAACTGCGGCGCTTAAATAGTGGAGTCAGCGTCGCAGTCAGCATCTCGAGGTTACGCATGCGGTCGGCATTTGTCGCAAAACTGGGGTCGTCTCGCAGATTCGGCGCTTCGAGCGCTTCCACCAAGCGCAGCCAATTCCCCTGATTTGCGGCACCGACGGTAATCCAGCCGTCCGAAGTTGGAAAGGCCTGGTAGGGCGCATTCAATGGGTGTGCAGTGCCCATCGGGCCCGGCGCTCGGCCCGTCGCGAAACACATAGCTGAATGCCAGTAGGTCTGAATAATTCCCGCCTCAAAGAGCGACGTATCCACTATTTGTCCTTGTCCGCTCGATTCGCGAGCGTGCAAGGCAGCGAGTATGCCCACGCACGCGAGAATGCCCGCTGTGATATCCGTAACGGGTGCCCCTACTTTTACGGGCGGATGTCCTGGGCCTTCTCCGGTGATGCTCATCAAACCGCTCATGCCCTGGGCCACCAGATCGAATCCGCCGCGATCGGCATAGGGCCCTGTCCGGCCAAAACCCGAAATCGCGCAATAGATCAGCCTCGGGTTCAACGCGTGCAGGGCATCATAGCCCAAGCCCATTCGTTCCATCGTGCCGCGGCGGAAGTTCTCTATCAGCACGTCAGCATTTTTCAGCAGACGAGAGAGGACGTTGCGCCCGCCTTCCGTCCTCAGGTCCAAAGCAATTCCGCGCTTGTTGCGATTCATCATTAGAAACGCCGCGGATTGGTCGGCGATGGTGGGCGGCACCATGCGGCGGGAGTCGTCCCCATCCGGCATTCTCTCAACCTTAATGACGTCGGCTCCCATGTCGGCAAGCAACATGGAGCAGGCAGGCCCCGCCATGATGTGCGAGAGATCAATCACCTTCAGATCCTTAAGCGGGCCAGTTGTTCTCCGTTCAGTGAATTTGTCCATCACTAAGGCCTTTCTCGGTTTTGCCTTTTTGAAATAGATAACATCCTGGCGGCTGGTGGGCGGTTACGATTTCAAGCGCTCCGAACCTTCTGTAGCAATGGACTTGAAGAGCGATATCCATCCTTCCTAAGGTGTGCGATCCAAACAGGGGCACTCAAGAGACGGCCTGAAGTTTCCAGACCTTCAGTTTGCAATGGAACAGGATCAGAGATCAGGACGTCCTCATGGCGTCTCTATCTCGCGGAATGATTTTGGCGTCACTTATCTTGCAAGGCGGCAGAGCGGCTCCCGGGCAGGCCGACGGCCATCCAGGCCGCTTCGCGCCACTTGCCCTGCTCCTTGGTCCACACTGTCATGACCAGATTATTGACGTCGGCGATCTTGCCGCTGTTATCCGCGCGCAAGTGCATATGCTCCTCGATAATCGCAGTGGCACCATAGGAACGGACGTGAACGTCGGACAGATCCAGAGCCAAAAACTTGTGGGCTCCGCTTCCGACGCCCTTCAGATATTCGGCCTTATGCTCCACCATGCCATTGGCGTGGATATGAGTGAAATCCGGGGTTTCGCAATTGTCCATCGCTGCCACATCTCCCCGCAATTCGGCGTCGTTGCATTCTGCGTTCATTTTCAGCACTTGTTGATCGGCCTCAACTTTGCTGTCTGCGGGCGGAATTGCAGCCAGTGCACGGCCGGCCCGCCCCGCAAACAACAATCCCCCTACAAACAAGAAAGCGGAGCTGAGGGCACACAACAGAACGCGATTTTGTGACATGTTTGTTCTCCTTGAGCAGAGATTGTAAACCACAAGCGATTCCTGGAAGGCATCGTTTCAAGGTAGCATTTAGCCGCATTCGTTTTTCCGTTGCTCCGCTCAATGGAAGCGCCGGCAGGTAACCGGGGATGATTTTTCGCAGAAGAATATCTCGCCGAATACTCCCATGGGTGCAAACCTGGTCAGTGGAGGCGGCGCGACTTTTCGCGCCTGGGCGCCGCTCGCCGCGGCTGTATATCTCAACGGCACTTTTGGCGGCACGCCGCGAGCAGGACAGACCGATGATCTCCTGCTTGCGAAGGATGCCAATGGATATTGGACAGGCTTTGTGGACGCGGCGAACGAAGGCGATCTTTACCGTTCTGGGTGTTGGGACCGACTGCGGGACCAGGATCGCCGGGATCGAACGGGAACTAAAGGGCCGGGACGGTTATCACAACCATCCTCGCTGGATCGGGACACTAGTCATCCAGGTCTTGCCTGAACACCGGCTGGGTTGGATCAAGACGGCCGTCGATGACATCCATGAGCAGCCGTTCGTACGTGCTTTCCGCCTCTGCCAGCGATGCGTGGCCACGTTCCCACTGAAGCGCTCCACCGGCCGAGTAGATGAGTGTGAAGTACCGGCCCGAAGCATACTGAAGTTCAAGCGAGCGGCTCGGCAGGTCTGGGTCGCCGGTCTGTCCAAGCACATCCATCAGCGCGACAGACCATTGTCTGCCCTTGGGGTCGGTCACGACTTGGCGCTCGACGTATTGCCAGTCGTCCATGCTCCATAAAGGCATCGTTATCCCAGCAGCTCACCAAGCGCTCTTGCGACCTGCGCACCGGTGAATGGTTTCGGGATCAGCAACACTCGCTGCGCCTGCCGGGAACGAAGGCTCGCGTCAGCCTCCTCCGGCGTGTCGCTGATGATGATCACCGGAAACTCGGCGTGCGGCGGGTGGTCACGCACAGCGTCAAAGAGCGACTCACTCATGTCGAAAGCGGAGCAGTCGAGCACGAGAGCATCGGCATGTTGATTGAGAATTAGCTCGTTGACGTTTGCGCTATAGCCCGCGGAGCAAACGTCGAAGCCGCGATCACGCAGCGCAAACGTCAATAGCTCAGCGATCTCGGGCGTGTCGTCGATGAGCAGGATGCGTCGCAACAGAAGACTACTTCTTGCCGATCCCTGCACCAGGCAGGCGCTTCTTCTTGCCGGCGGACGGTTCCAAATCCAAGACCCACACTCGGCCTCCGGCCGTATAGTAGGCCCGATGATCGTTCTCGATCATCGCGCCCCAGGCTTCGAGTGTGCGCATCGCGAAGGTGTATCCCTCAAAGTTATTGCGCGTGTGGTCGAGTACCTCGCGCGTATGCCAGTTGTCGGTGAGGATGGCATCACCTGGATGCACGCGCAGAACGGTGTAGTAACGGTCGTACGCAGCCTCGGGCCGCACATCGCGCGTCGATCCGCGCTTCTTGCCTTCGCTGACGATGTAGCTTTCCTGGGCTTGCGGAGCGGCAGGCGGATGAATTGCGTGGTCGTGGTCGCTCATAGTGTTTGCGCAATGGCTGCGGCTTGTTCCGCAGATGCCATATCTACCAGGTTTTTCGCATCCGCGGCCCGGATCAGGGCCTCGGGTAGCTGAACGCCCATCATTCCCCATTGCTCATTGGCAAATTTCTGCAGCTTGGCGATGTGCTCGGCGTGAAGATGGCCGAAACGTCCTTGCAGCTTTAAGTATTCCGATACCGGCCGCATGTTCCGCGGGCGGAAGCTGTAATCGTACGCGCGCTTCTCAGGATTCCATTCCCAGATAGGGTAGAGCCCGCATTCGACGACCAGCCGGCCGAGGTCGATCGAGCGCGGCGTCTCATATACGAAGCCCTTCTGGCACGGAGTGTAGATCATCAGGTACGCAGCGCCCTTGTGGTTAAGCCCCTTGCGTACTTTATTCATCAGATCGATCGGATAGCCCACGCTCGCGGTCGCCACGTAGCAGTGGGGATGGCCGGCAGCCATCATGCGCGCGAGGTCCTTGGGAAACAGTGTCTTCCCCTCCGGAACCATCGGCCCGGGAGGAGAGAAGGTCGTCATTCCGCCGTAGGGCGTGCGCGAAGAAGCCTGAATGCCCGTGTTTGCGTACTGCTCATTGTCATAGCATATAATCAGGCAGTCATGGTTGCGATAGAGCGCGCCTGAAATCGAGGCCAGGCCGATATCGGACGCACTGCCGTCACCGGCTTCGCAGATGATGTTTGGAAAAGCGCCCTTCCATTTTCCCTTTCGGATCATAGCCTCATAGGCAGCGGCGACGCCTGCGGTGAAGCTGCCCGAGCTGCCAATCTGCGTGTGCGCCCAGGGCACATTGTAGGGCGTGCACAAATAGGAGCTATTGGCGACGTACATACACCCTGTGGGTCCGACCAAAATTGTATTGTCACCCGCAGCCTTGCTCGTCATTCGGTACTGGATGGATGGCCCGCAGCCGGCACACGTGCGGTGGCCGGGGACGAACGGCTCGGTCGACGGTAATTCAGGATTGTAGAAGCGCGCGCCCTGATTCGGACTGTCGAGAAGTGGCAGCAGTTGTCGCTCAACCTCGATTACTGGCATATCCGTTCCTCCGTTGGCGGGCCCCAAGATCCCGCACGATTCGTGTTGTATGCGGACCTTTGAGTCCCACTTGACGATGTTACTCTTCGAATCCCACCCAATGCGTGCGCTTTTCGATGGCCCCGCGCTTTTGCGCTTCAATCATTTTCTGAGTCATCCAGTAGAATTCCTTCAGCACGATCGCCTCGCCGCCCATTCCAGCCATGAACGAGACAACCAATGGGCGCTTTTGGCTCTCGTAGAGCGCCGCGCAGACCTCGGCGTATAGCGAACCGCCGCTACTCACGCTGCCGAGTCCCATGTTGGTTTCGATCACGCCCACCACTTTGAATTTGCTGAGGGCATCCCTCACCTGATCGGTTGGGTAAGGCCTGATGGTTCGCAGCCGTACCATGCCGACCTTCGCGCCGCGATCACGCATGTGCCGAATTGCGTAACGCGCCGTCACCGCATGGCCGCCCTGTATAAAAAAGACGACGTCGGCTCCTTCGGTCATGAATTCTTCTACCCATGGGTCGTACCGTCTTCCGAAGATTTTCGCGAACTCGTCGTGGACCTCTTCAATGACCGCCATCGAACCTTCCATGGCGCGCGCACGCTCCAACTGAAGCGGAGGACCCTGCTCGGGCATGATCTGCGGGCCGTGCGACACTGGATGCCGCGGATCGAGCGGATACGGATGCTTGTAGGGTGGCAGGAATTCCTTCATCTGACCCGGGTCGGGCAAATCGACATCGCTGGTGATGTGCGAGACGAAGAAACCATCCTGGCAGACCATCTGGGGCAAAAGTACGCGCGGGTCCTCGCCAATTCGAAATGCCATCAGGTGATTATCAAACGCTTCCTGAGCGTCGCACGACCAACCCATGAGCCATCCCATATCACGCGTCGAAAGCGCGTCGGTATGCTCGGAACCGAAATCGCCGGGCGGATCGAGCGTCCGGTCGGCGATCATCATCTGCACCGGCATACGACTGCCCGAGATCGGCGAATAGAGCTCGTAAGCGAACTGCACACCGACGCCCGAACTGCCCGTGAAAACGCGCGCTCCGCTCGAAGAAGCACCGTGCGCAATGCTCAATTGCGAGTGCTCGCTGTCGGCCACGATGTATTCGGCGTCGAGTTCCCCATTGGCTACCATTTGTGCCAGCGCCATCATCGTGGCCGTGTAAGGCCGGATCGGGTAGGCCGCAATCACATCGACGTCGGCATACTTGGCGGCCTGCGCCGATGCGACGCAGCCATTCATCCGGACCGTCTTCTTCTTTTTTCTCTCACTAACGCTAACCGTTGCCATGGTTCACTCCGTACAGTCCGCCTGAAGTCAGGCACGACGATTGATAGCTACGCAGACGCCGCGATCGATTCACACCTACTGTTCGACTTCATCACACCTAGTGCCAATTCTAAATGTCCTTCGCCGGCCGTTCGGCAAGGTTCGCCAGTTCTGTTGCCTGCCGTCCGTGTAGCCCTGGCGTGATGGCGAACGCAGTGTCCATCCGCACCACCCCGGTATCGAAGTCGAGTTCGGGCACGCCCTCGAGGCAGCCGGTCGGGCATTCCTCGATGCACACGCGGCAACCTTTGCAGTAATCGACCAGAATCTTATAGAGACCGTTCGAACGCATCGAACGTACGATGCAGGGCTCTGGACACACCAGATAACAGTTGTCGCAGGCATTGCAGGTGCCACAGCTAAAGCAGCGGCTGGCTTCTTCAAGGGCCTGCTCTTCCGAGAACGCCTGAATGACTTCCTCCTGCGTGCTGCGCCGGCTCGCCGGTTGCAACATCGACTGCCGGACACGCGGAAAGTGCGGGAAGTACGTCATGTTCATGCGGTTCAGATCGACAATGACGTCGACCGCGACGGTCCGCGGCTGCAGCGGCTCCCCGCGGAGCACTTTGTCCAGATTGAAAGCCACGCGCTTCCCGTCGCCGACGGCATTCACGACCATGAGTGGCTGACCCGTACCTAACTGCACGACGTCGCCTGCGGCAAAAAACTTTGTGTCGCCCAACCGCCCGAAGCGGTCGATCTTGATCGTGCCGCGTTCAGTCTTGAAGTCGTCCGGTAACCAACCGAGCGACGCCCGCTGTCCCACGGCGATGATCACATTGTCGACGGCGAAACGTTCGGCAGGAGCCTCCCGGTCGATGACGATGGGCGAAGCATTGATGGCGCCAGAGAAGCGCGCCGGATGCAGTTGCAGTGCCTCCACCTTGCCATTGCCCAGCACAGCAGTCATGGCTCGCCCGTGCAACAGCTCCACGCCCTCCTCTACCATGTCGTGCAGATCCTCGGGCACGGCCGGCATCTCGCCAGTGTTGGCCTCTACCGTAATCATGGTCACTTCTTGGGCGCCTTGCCGGAGCGCTTCGCGCGCACAGTCGATTGCCGTGTTTCCGCCGCCGATGACGGCGACCCGCGGGCCTAGCTTGACCTTTGAAGTGCCCATGCCGATGTCGCGAAGGAATGGAAGTCCGTAAAGCACCCCCTGCTTCGTCTCACCCTCAGCTCGCACGCTATTGGGTTCGGTGAGGCCTACGGCCAGCACGCAGGCGTCGTAGTTCTTCTTCAAATCGTCCCAGGTGATGTCCTTGCCAACTTCGGTGTTCGTCTTGATGGTCACGCCGAGTTCGATGAGGCGTTCGATCTCGCGATCGAGTACGTGCTGCGGGAGCACCCAGTCTGGAATGCCGCCCCGATTTAGTCCGCCTGCCTTCGGCGATTTCTCAAAGATGGTCACCGCGTAGCCGAGGCGCGCAAGCTGATACGCGGCGCTGTGGCCGGCCGGACCCGATCCGACGACGGCGACTTTCTTTCCGTTGGGCGGCCCGGCCTTTACGACGTCGCGCGCCAACGCTTGCCCTAAATCGCCGAGAAACCGCTCGACGGCGCGAATCGAGATGGCCTCGTCGTACTGTCCACGATTGCAAGCTTGCTCGCATGGGTGGTAGCACACCCGTCCGGTGACCGACGGGAATGGCATGTCTTCCTTAATGAGCGCATACGCGTCCAGGTACTTACCGCGCTTCACCAGGTCGAGATAGCCCTGAATCTTTTCGTTGGTTCCGCAGGCGTTGTTGCAGGGTGGCAACTTGTCGCGGTACACCGGCCTGATCGCGCGCCAATTGCCGGTAGGAAACAGGTCCTGACCTTTGTCTTGCGACGGTGCGGGCGTGATGCCGGCAAACGGCACTGTAAGCCAGTCGGGAATGTGCGTACCTTTGGTCGACATGGGATACCTTTCTATGCAGCCACAGGGTTCAGCGGCAGGATGTGCAGTTCGCCCATCGCGGTGCGAAATGCCGCCTTGTTTGCAATCATTGGTTCAATCGTCTCGAGCTTTACAATACCCGTCGTCTTGACTACTGCCGCGATGAGCGGAGCGGCAATGTCGGGTGCGATCGCCTTGCTTCGCTCGGCGGCTCCTTCCGTGGAAAGGCGGTCGAGGCCGAGCTCGCCTAGCCGGTAATACAGCCACTTGTGGTCAGCCAGCTTCGCGGCATCGACACACACGAGTTGGGCCAGCCGCTCAGATCCCGGCACGAAACGTATCATGTACTCGGGTGAATAGTGCGTGTTGATCACTAACGTTCCACCTGGAGGCATTCCGCGCATGTAATCCCAGCCCTTGACCATGGTCTGCTCGACCAGTACGACGATGTTGGGGTGATCGTTTTCGTAGGTAAGCGCATTTTCGATCTCGTCGTCGCTCACCCGACAGTACTTGCGTGTCGGGGCGTTGGTGCGATCGGGATTGTCCACATAGTTTTCCATCGCCTGCGCGAACTTGCCCTCGAGCCGGGCGGCAGCGGAGACAGAATTGACGATGTCACGACCTTCTTTATCCATGATGATGCCGCGCGTCCATACCGTCAGTTCCGTATAGCTCATGATCAGCCCTCGCTCCCATTCGGATGTGCCAATGCGCTGTTGCTCAGCACGTCCGCACTTTTTAACGGCCCAGGACTGCCGCGATCGGAGTCCAAAATCGCCAGGAAATCGCTCCTCCGGACGACGAACGGCGCCCCGTCAGTGCGGTCCTGCAATTCCGCAATCGCTAACAGCGTCGCCTTCTTGCAAAAGCTTTCAATGTCGGCGCCCGTGAGCCCTTCCATCCGACAAATTAGCTCCGCCATATCGACATCCGCCGCGAGCGGTACCCGCCGGCAGCAGAGCTTCAGGATGGCCGCCCGATCGGCAGCGTCCGGTTTGGCGAACGGAAGGACATAGTCGAATCGTCCGCTACGCAGGAGCGCCGGCTCCACCCGTTCGGGGCGGTTGGTGGCAGCCAGCAGGATCACCCCTTTGACGTCACGCAGATTATCGATCTCACGCAGGAGCTGGCTCAGGATTCTTTGATAGATGTCAGCGCCGAATTGATCGGCCCCAAACTTTGGCGCGACCGCATCGATGGTGTCGAAAAACAGGATGCAAGGCGCTGCACGTCTCGCTTTCTTGAAAACCTCGCGAAGCGCTCTCTCGGATTCGCCCAACCATTTCGAGTACAGTTGAGGGCCATCAATAGCGATGAGCGGGACTTGCTTTTCACCCGAGAGCGCTCGCGCCATGGCGGTCTTTCCGGTCCCCGACGGTCCGACCAGCAGAATACCTCGCGGCGGCGCCAGCCCCACCTGCTCATAGATGTCGTCGTGCATGTGAGAGTGCTCGACTATGGCATCGAGCAATCGCTTCACCTGCTGGAGACCACCAAGGTCCGCAAATGTAGACGTGCTCTTCTCGATAAAAAATTCACGAGTCGCACTGGGCTCCACTTCCTTCAAGCCGGCGAGAAAGTCGTTGCGCGTGACCTGCAGCGTTCCCAGATCGGCGGCCGCCGGGCCGCCGGTCTCGATGGATAACGACGAGAGGAAGCCGCGCAAGGCAATCATGCCGACTTCCTGGCCTAGCGCTTCCAGGTCGGCGCCGACGAAGCCGTGGGAATGCTCGGCGATCTCCTGCAGATTGACGTCGGGCGCGAGCGGCATGGCGCGTGTGTGGATTTTGAGAATTTGCAGCCGCGCCTGCGTGTTGGGAACTCCGATTTCTATTTCGCGATCGAAGCGTCCGGGACGTCGCAGGGCCGGGTCGAGAACCTCGGGAATGTTCGTGGCGCCCATGACGATCACCTGGCCGCGTGACACAAAGCCATCCATCAAGCTGAGAAGCTGCGCCACGACGCGCTTTTCGACCTCACCGGTCACTTCAGCGCGTTTGGGAGCGACTGCATCGATCTCGTCGATAAAGAGGATCGCCGGCGCGTGGCGCGCCGCTTCCTCGAATACTTCGCGGAGCTTGGCCTCGCTCTCGCCGTAGAACTTCCTCATGATCTCGGGGCCGTTGAGGTGAATGAAGTGCACGCGGCTCTCGGCCGCGACAGCCCGGGCCAGCAGGGTCTTGCCCGTGCCCGGCGGGCCGTAAAGCAGCACGCCCTTCGGCGCCAAAATTCCCAGCCGCTCGAAGATGCGAGGATGCTTTAGCGGCAGTTCGACGATTTCGCGCACCCGAGCTACCTCGCGCTCCAGGCCACCGATATCTTCGTAGGACACCGCCGGAGCTCGCGCCGCCGTCTGCTCACCTTCCACCACGCGGATGTCGGTGCGCTTTCCGATCATCACTGGCCCCGCAGGAATCGTGCGCACCACCTGGAAGTTCAGGGCCTTGGCGAACGTTGGCACACGCACCACACAGCCCGTAACAACCGGGACGCCCTCCAGATCCTCGAGCATCCGTTCGGGTGCGATGATTACTGGTGCTGCCCCTACCCACAATGGAGCCAAGCGCACGCTTACAGCCTGGGCGTGCTCGATGGGCGTTACCGTCACCTGCTCCTGCAAGCCCGCGCCGCAATTACTGCGAGTCGTTCCATCGATCTGGATCACGCCGTGGTGTCCTTCGTCCGCAACCTCGGCGCGCGCGACGGAGACGGTTGCGCCGGTGATCTTCAGCACATCGCCAACTCGCGCGCCGATGCGCGTCAGGTCGGCTGGCGCTAGCCGCGCAAGAGCATGCCCAATATCCTCGACGCGAGCCTCCGCGACACGCAGCGTCACGGTTGCAGCGAGAGGCGGTGTGACCAGTTCATTCATGCTTGCGGCGTGACCTTGAGCATGCTCTGGATCTCTCTGGCGAATGCGTCGAAGAGCATGACCAACTTCTGTTTCTCTGCGTGGTCCGGCTCGTGAGCCACGACAGCCACAAGGGTCAAGTCATTTCCCAGGTCGGTTAATCGGATCGTTCCCAGGTTGGTATGCTCGATAGCCCACCCGTCGCTCTTAACCGCAGTGACCGCCATGCTCAAAGTGACTGGATCGCTTTCCCACGGCACGACAAGCGCATTGAGCCTCCCTTGGCCGGTGGCGTATCGTTCGATCGCACGGGAGACGACCGACGGGGAGGCGCTGGCAGTAAACTGGAGGATCTCTTCACCCATGACAAGGTGTGGTACACTGGCCCAGTCATCGTACCACTTGAGCGGAATCTAGCATCCATGCCTCGGACTGTCAAGCAAATCGCTTATCCCCGCCGCGGCGACACTCTTTTCATCGAGCCGATCAAGAAAACGCGAATCGCTGAGGAGGTTGCCGATCGTATTCGCATGTTGATCCTGAACGGCACATTTCCGCCCGGTAATCCGCTGCCGTCGGAACGCCTGCTGACCAAACGCCTCGGCGTGAGTCGCGGATCGCTCCGCGATGCGCTTCGCATGCTGGAGATGATCGGGCTGCTCGAGACGCGACACGGGCAAGGCACCTTTCCGCACGAGTTGACGGTAGACCGTCTGGTCGCACCTCTGGCCTCGGTGATGACCTACCGGCATGACCTGCGGGACGAACTTATGGATGTCCGACGCATGTTCGAGCCTGCCGTCGCACGTGTTGCGGCCACGCGTGTGACCGACGAAGATTTGGCCGGTCTGCAGTATATCCTCGATGCGCAGCGGCGGAAGCTTGAGACTGGTCAATCGACCATTGTTGAGGACACGGCATTTCATGCGGCCTTGGCGAAATCCACGCACAATCGTGTGGCTGTGAGCATCATGGCAACCCTGAACGATTTGCTCGTGGAATCGCGCAAGTTGACGTTGAAACAGCAGGGCCGTCCCGCACAATCCGTCGCGGGACACGAGGCAGTGGTTGCTGCTTTGCGCCGGCGAGACGCCGAAGCCGCCGCCCAAGCCATGTCCAAGCACATAGATCAGATCGCCGATCTGCAGCTCCAGTCCCAAGAGCTTGTCAGCAAGCCCGGCGAGTGAGAAGGGGGACGCCCCTCTCATGGATGAGAGCCTGCAAGCCCACATCGACACGTATCTGTCCCATCTAGCAGACCTGATCCGCCGCGGACGTCAGCTTCGCGACACCCTGGCGACAGATCCCTCCAGCAAGTCAGCGCTCCTGGCCACCCGCGTCTGGCAGCAAGATTGCGGCGTAACGGTCAATCAATTGTCCGGTGGCAGCAAGGCCCATTGGCTCGCCCGGTCGTTCAGTGAAGCGTTCCTGATGCGCTCAACTGCCGGCAGCGCCGTCGAATCGGCGGCACCGGCGGAGATCGCCGATCGACTTGTCTATGTCCTCGAGCAAGCAGTTTCCTCACTGTCCCAAATGGGCAGTGACCTGGCCGTTTCTGCATCGCCGGAGGCAGCGCCGCCTTCGCGTCGGTTTGATTTCGTTAACAATCAGCAGCTCCGACCCGTGCTCGAGCAGGCGTACGCGGAGAGCCGGCGCGCACTCGAGGCACGCCGCTATGGCCCGGCGCTGCTCACTTTCTGCGGGATCCTGGAGGCGATCGTGACTGACGCGCTGGAACACAAAGGGCTCAGCGTGGTGGCTGCTGCTGGCGCGCCCGAGGGCAAGATCGCGGATTGGTCGTTCGAGACGCGCCTCGCCGTCGCCGAGAGAGTGGGACTCATTCACAGCGGATGCGCGCGGTTGCCGCCAGTCGCGCGGAGATATCGAGATCTCAACGTGGCCGGCAGCGATCTGGGCTCAGATATCACGGTTTCGGAGCGCGATGCGCGACTGGCCGGGCAGGTGCTCCACGTCGTCATGAGAGATTTGGATCCCGGGCGGTGAAAAGAAAAGGCAGTCGATGCGAACTCGAAGTTGAGTTTGCCTTCTGAAACTCCCTACGCGGAGCGCAGCAGAGAAACCTGGAGAATCCGATGGGTCAGCCTTTTTTCTTTTCCAGTTCATCCCACCGCGCATAGAGACGATCAACAGCCTTCTGGGCCTCCTCGAATTGGGCGTAAATGTCCCGAAAATCGAGGCGATCGCTCACGATAGCTGGATCTTCCAGAGCGGCACGCTTGGCGAGCAGTTCCTGCTCCGCCTTGCCGATACGCTCTTCGATGGTTGCAAACTCGCGGGCCTCGACATATGAGAGCTTCTTTTTTGTAACCGCTGCTGACTTGGTTTCGACTGCTGGTGCGCGCGAGCTTTGGCTTCGAGACACCACGTTGGGTTTCCCCTTCGACTGTCGCGAGCCCTGCCAAACATCCCATTGCGAGTAGTCGGCAAAACGCTCCGCCTCGCCCATACCGTCGAATCCAAGTACGACGGTCGAGACACGATCCAGCATGTAGCGATCATGGGTAACCAGAACCAATGCCCCGCGATACTCCAGCAGGCTTTCTTCGAGTATTTCGAGTGTGGGGATGTCGAGATCGTTGGTCGGTTCATCCAACAGCAAAACATCTGCCGGCTGGAGCATGAGCCGCGCGATCAATACACGTGCCCGCTCTCCGCCGGAGAGGCGGCCGACGGGCTGATTCAAGTCCTCACTCGCAAAGAGGAACCTGGCTGCCCACGAAGCAACGTGAATCACTTGCTCCTGATAAATGACCGAATCACTATCCGGCGCGAGCGCGCGCCGTAAAGTGAGGTCTGGATCGAGTTCGCGGTTCTGGTCGAAGGACACAATCCGCAATGAGTCAGCTTTGTGGATCTCGCCTCCCGTAGGCTGGATGTCGCCCCGCAGCAGACGGAGCAGTGTCGTCTTTCCGCTGCCGTTCGGGCCAACCAGTCCCACTCGCATTCCCGACGTAATCGAAAAATCAAGTTCTTCGAATAGAGTGCGATTGCCGATGGTGTAAGCAACGCCAGTAAGTTCAATCAGCCGCTTGGTTTGCCGGTTCGTCGCGGAAAAGTCAATCCTGGCAGTGGAAGTTTGGCTCCTGGCGTTCAGCGCCGCCAGTTCGCTGATCATTCCTTGAGCTTTCTCAATCCGCGCCTTCGATTTTGTGGCTCGCGCTTTAGGACCTCGGCGCAACCATTCCGTCTCAGTATGCACACGGTTCGCCAGGGCATCCTGCCGCTTCCCCTGAGCATGGAGGTATTCTTCTTTCGCCTCCAGAAACTTGGTGTAATTTCCCTGGACGCGCAGATAGCCATCCTCATAGATGCGGTTCAGCTCAACCACCTCGGAGGCGACGTTTTCGAGAAAATAGCGATCGTGACTGACCACGACGCACGCAAACGCCGCGCTTTGGAGAACCGTTTCGAGCCACTCGATCCCTGCGAGGTCCAGATGGTTGGTTGGCTCGTCGAGGAGAAGAACGTCTGGTGCCTGGACTAATCCGACACTAATCGCCAATCGTTTGCGCCAGCCACCGGACAACGCCGCTGCGTGCGCTTCAAAGTCCGTAAAACCCGCACGGCCAAGCGTCTCGGCGGTCTGCGATAGTCGTTCCGCGTCTGGCACTGCCGATCGTTCGAGAGCTCTCTCGACTACGGATCGGATCGTTTCGCCTGGCGCAAACTCCGAAATCTGAGGGACATAACTGAACCTGGTACGCTTACGTATGGCGACATTCCCGCTATCCGGTTTTACGCGGCCGGAAAGAATTTCGAGCAGCGTTGATTTGCCCGAACCATTGGGGCCGATCAGAGCGATCCGGTCGCCTTCGGACACTGTGAACGAGATATTTTGGAAGAGCGGAGCAATCCCGTATCTCTTCGAGAGTCCTTGCGCACTGATTATTGGTGCCAATTTGCTCGGTCCTTTTCTGCATACAGTTTCGCCATGAGAGAGTTATAGCATCTGGGACTAGACGGTAGAGCGTAGTCAATGCGAACCGTAGGTGAGTTTGTCTTTTGAAACTCCACTACGCAGTACCGTCGCGGAGAAATGAGGCCTGATTTGAATGGTCTCTCGGCCCTCGAGAGCATCAGTCAACGCTGGCACCCTCGCTTTTGGGACATTATGGGCGCCTATTTCGATCTTTCCAGCTGAAAACCAACTAGGGGAAAGAAAAGCAAGGACTGGATGGCGGAGAGGGTGGAATTCGACTCCGGGCTGTTCCAGCGGTGTTTCCGTTTGCTGGCATTTGCTTCGATACCTTGCCGTAAGCAGCTGAAACTATTTGACTTCTTGTCTCCAATCGTCTGCCGCCTTTGGACTTACGCTAAAACCTCAGACCAAATACCTAAAAACTGGAGCAAAAATGTAGCACGGCACAATGCGGTCACAGCCGTGCCCGCACTCGTATTTGATCGATCTTCTCTCTGAATTTCTGTTCCTTATTCCACCGGTTCTCGATTTGATCCAAACGTTTTATGGCGTTCGGGTCCGCTTTCAATCTCCTTCGAAGTGTTCCATCAGTTTTGATTTTATTTAGCCGGTAGAGCCACATGTAATCCTTATTTTCTTTGGGCGTAGGTCTGTGGTCCAGAGCACAACATCTGGACGAACAGTACTCTTTACGCCCGGCCCTCTCAGGAAGCAAAAATCTCTTGCAGCCAGACCTCCTACACACTCGGATGGGCAGTTGCTTGGGAGGGTCATCGACATATTCCAAGATAAACTTGCAGAATGGGCTCATGGCCGAGTCAAATTTGACCTTCTTCACAAAGTACAGAGCGGGGCGCTCCGCCTCATCAAAGTCGCCCAAACCCTCAATAGGATCTTCGTCCAAGTCTATGTGCCAATGTTCACCGTGGGCGTGGACCTCAAGGAATCTCAAAGCCTCAAGCCGTAGCTCGGGATATGATTTCGGGTATCTTCCCCGCCAGCACGTTCCTGATGAGCCTACCCGCCGTTTTAAGAAATCGCGATACACCAATCGCTGCACATGAGGGTGGAGATGAGCTTCCGGCTCCTCAATTGCCAGGAATGTGTGGTCACGTTTTCCTTTTTCCACAAGTTGTTCCAGTTCGAGACCCTTCAGCGCCAAATAGAGCAGGTTCGCGGAACCGAGACTTGCATCACCGACGCCACGTTTCCCATCATCAATAAACAGCCGAAGCGAACGGACTAGCCGATCAGCTTCAGTTGCGGAAAAACCGAGGGTCGTCTCGAGTGCCTGAGCGCTCCCAACCATGGCCGTCATCCGCGCAGTAATTTCATCCGCGAGTACTCTCACTTCTTCCGTATTCGTAAGCGCCTCTGTGGCTTCCGAGATGTTTTCCGCTATCCCTTCAAGAGCGTCGCGATCAATTCGGCTCGACACTTCATCTAGCAATGGCCTCAGAGAAGAACGCCTCCAATTGGCCAGGTCACCTTCGGCATCGCGAAGCGCAGGCAACAAGTCCATTGGCAAACGGCGGCGGTACTCCAACCTACTCTGCTGTCTGCCTTGTCGCCGCCATATACGATTCTCTTTTTCTCTTCACCGACGGTGCATCTGAGGTACGTGACGCCTCAGGCGCGGAATATGGTGTGGACCGCTTGGCCAAGCTCGTCGGCAGCCAGCGCACGCTCGCTCCCGAAGCTTTGGCAGGCGCATGCCTGAAAGAACTGCGCGATTTCTCTTTGGGCGCACCGAAGGCCGATGACCTCACCCTCCTAGTTCTGCGCCGCGAGAAATAGCTATCCGGCGCTGCCGCACGAACAGGGAAGGCTTGCTATTGCTGGGCCGGCAGCCAGTTTCCGCCCATGTAGTCAAATGGTGTTGGTTCTGTGACAAAGCGCGTATCTCCTCAGATAGTCTCCGGATTGCCGACAGTCGTTGGCTCGCCAGTACTGCCGCGCGTAGTCAGCATTCTTGAGGCCTCCCGTAAACTGGGTGCCGTCGCCGGAAACGTCGGCTTAGATCCATCGCTTCCGCAGCAGCCACACTTTGATGATCTGCGTCAGGCTCACGTAGCCGAGCAGAATAAGCGACAGGATCGGCCAGTACATCGGCGGCAGATGCGTGAAGCCCAACGCCGAAGCCAGAGGGGAATACGGCAGCCACATCCCAAAAGCCATGATGGACAATGTTGTGGCCGTCAGCGGCCAGCTCGCTCGGCTCTGTAGGAATGGAATCTTATTCGTGCGAATGACGTGGATGATGAGCGTCTGCGTCATCAAAGACTCGACGAACCAGCCAGTCTGGAATAGAGGCGCTCGTGACGGATCCCAGCAGTTGAAGATGTATAGCATGACGAAGAAAGTCGTGTAGTCGAAAATCGAACTGATGGGGCCGACAAAGAGAATGAACCGCTTGATTTCCCCAATATTCCAGGGCCGCGGGCGAGTTACTTGCTCTTCGTCCACAGCGTCCGCGGGGATAGGTACCTGCGAGAAGTCATACAAGAGATTGTTCGTCAGCACCTGAATAGGGGCCATCGGCAGAAAAGGAAGAAACGCACTCGCCCCCAGCACGCTGAACATGTTCCCAAAGTTGGAACTAGCTCCCATCCGGATGTATTTAACGATGTTCGCGAAGACCTTACGGCCTTCGATTACGCCTCCTTCCAGCACCGTGAGGTCCTTCTCAAGCAAGATCAGGTCCGCCGACTCCTTGGCGATGTCAGTGGCGGTGTCCACCGAAATGCCGACGTCCGCCGCCCGGAGGGCGGGCGCGTCATTGATGCCATCGCCCATGAATCCGACGACATGCCCCGTGCCCCGGAAGACACGGATGACCCGCTGTTTGTGTGCCGGAGAGAGGCGGGCGAAGAGCACCGCCTTCGTGGCCGCATCGCCGAGTTCGGCGTCGGACATCCTCTCTACGTCGCCGCCCAGGAGCATGGGGTCGGCCGACAGACCTACGTCCTTGCAGACCTTGCGGCTGATGAGGGGGTTATCGCCCGTGAGGATTTTTACGGCCACGCCATGGTTGTGCAGGGCCGCAAGGGCGCGGGCCGCCGTCTCCTTAGGTGGATCCAGAAACGCGACGTATCCTCTAAGTATGAGTCCACGCTCGTCATCCTTCGCGCAAATTTGTTTCCCAGAAAGGTCCTTTGTTGCCACCGCCAGCACGCGGAAGCCGTCGTCACTGAGGCTGTCGTACTCTTGTTTTAGTCCGGCCACTTGATCCGCGTCCATTGTCGACAACTTGCCATCGAGTTCAAATTGAGAGCAGTGGAGGAATACCTCTTCAGGAGCTCCCTTGGTAAGGAGAATTGCCTTACCTTCGGGGCTCTCTACCAAGACCGACATCATGCGTCGAGTGAAGTCAAACGGGATTTCATCCAACTTCTTATACTTCTCTACAACCGCCTTCGCGTGGAAGTCGGAGCTGTTCAGAATCGCCCGGTCAAGCAGGTTCTTGAGGCCCGTCTGGAAGTAGCTGATTAAATACCCGTCAAGAAGCACGTCATCGCTTTCCCGTCCAGCGACGTTGCAATGCCGCATGAGAACCACGCGGTCTTCAGTCAGCGTACCCGTCTTATCGGTGCACAGCACATCCATGCCCCCGAAGTTCTGAATTGAATTGAGCCGTTTGACGATCACCTTCTTGCGGCTCATGACGAGTGCTCCGTTCGAGAGGCAGACAGAAACGATCATAGGCAGCATCTCGGGAGTGAGGCCAACCGCCACGGCCAACGCAAAGAAAAACGCTCCCTTCCAATCGTGCTTGGTGAAACCGTTGATGAGGAAAACGAGGGGGACCATCACGGCCATAAACTCCATCATTAGCCAAGTGAAGCGGTTGAGACCCTGGTCGAAACTCGTCTGCACTCGTTCCCCGGTAATCGAGCGGGCCATACTGCCGAAGTAGGTTTGTACCCCCGTCGTGACCACCACTGCCGTGGCCGTGCCACTTTCGACGCTCGTCCCCATGAAGCAAATGTTCTTGAGCTCAGTGGGCGAGGCCTCCTCGTTGGTTTCGGGGTCGTGGAATTTCTCGACCGGGAGCGACTCACCCGTAAGGCTGCCTTGGCTGACGAAGAGGTCTTTCGACAACAGCAGCCGCACATCTCCCGGAATCATGTCGCCGGCGGCGAGCCTGACGATGTCCCCGGGTACTAACTCCCTTAGCGGTACCTCCCTTGCCTCGCCGTCGCGAACGACCGTAGCGGTAACGTGGATCATGGCCTTGAGCTTCTCTGCTGCGGCGTCCGCACGGGCTTCCTGCCAGAAGCGGAGTCCGACACTCAGCGCCACCATCATGGCCATCACGGAGCCGGCACGCGCGTCGCCTGTAAGGAAAGAAACCGCCGACAAGGTCGTCAGCAGGATCACCAGCGGGTTGCGGGTGATTTTCAGAAGACGGACGAACCAGCCTTGCCTCCGCTCTTGTGCGACCTCATTCGGCCCTGCTGTGCGCGCCCGTTCTTCGGCATCAGCTTCACTTAGGCCGCCTAGAGACGTTTGCAAGTCGCGGAGCAGTTGCTCGCCGTACCCTTCCGGGCGGCATCGAGGACTGCCGGAGAAACATGAATGTTCTGCTTCTTCGACTTCGCAGGAATCAAGGGGCCGGTCAGGTGGGGCGGAGCCGCGGCCCCACGGCCTGAAGTTCCGGCGTCGATCAAAGCTCCTGTCGCTCTATCCGCATCCGGTAGTGCCATCTTTTCTTTGGCTCCCTTTAGGGGCGAAGCTTGCTGCGGGTGAGATTGACAACTATAGCGTCACAGTAGTCCACAGTCGCACTTAAAGGTGACCGGCCAGGAGTGCTTGCCGGAGACAGTCCTTCTCGTTCCGCCCGCTTAATCAATTTGAAGACTCGGACGGTGGCCTCGTCGTGAGGCCATGCATCACGGACGAAAAGTCCTCTTGTTCTTCTGTCGCGCTACTTCAAGGTCATCGGCTTCTTTTTTCTGGCGCTCGACCTCCTTCTGCGGAGCCTCTTCCTTTTCCAGCTTCGCAGATTCGATGATGGCAGCCTCGGCCTCTGCATCCAGGCGTTTTGAAAGCAGGACGAGTCCAAAAGAGTCTAGCGTGCCGGAACGGAAAAGGTTTACAGAGTTCTGCGAATCCTCCCAGCGAGCGACGATCTTTTCTTTCGATTCGTAGGAAGCCTTTGTTGGGAAGCTGATGTCAGTTTTGGGCCGAGTGGCGGTTCCGTACTGGGCCGACACGGCCTGCACCATGTCTTCGGCAGTTAGGCCCTCTGTGGCCTTCTGATCATAGATCACTAAAATCCTGTAGAGCGTTCCGTTGTAGAAGCTGAATAGTATCTCCGAAACCGGGTCCGCTTTTTCCTCCGAGCTAGAACGGCCCATTACCCAGAAAGACATCTCTTGGATGACTGCAGGGCGTTGGTGGATTAAAGTCGTCTTCGCCTTGTATGAATCAGGTTCGAGCTGCTTCGAGAGATCGGCTAAGTTCGTTCCCAGCGAAAAGGTCCGATACTTAGACAGATCCTGTCCGTAAATCAAAGGAACTGAAAGCAGGATCAGTAAGGCAATTGCTCCACGGCTTATTATTTTCACTTAGCCCCTCCCTCCATAAATTCAGCAAATTGACATCGCTCTGAGATCCAGTTGAACGATCATGTCTTCCGCTCGCGATCTTTCTTTGCTCGTGCCCGCCTTCCGTCTTGGTTCAAGCGGCAGCCAGTAGCACCCGGTCTCTCCGCGGAAGCTCCTTGGTCTCGAAAAGAAACACACTTTCCTGGATATGTCGTGAGCCGGCTGAGACGCTCGCGTAGGGCACCCCGAGGAACCATTGATTGGCTACTCGCGTGATCTCCAAACAATTGAATTTCCCCGGCTCCACTTTCGCCAGGATCCGCTTGACTGCCCGGCGGGTCAGCTCTTCTTCGTCGATACCGAAGGTGATCGCCTTGACCTTACCTGCGTGGCACAAGAAGGTCGATCCTGCTTGGTGGATTTTTAGACCCAATTCATACCCGTCGAGATTCTTGGCCACTCTCCAGCCAGCCACGTATGGTTCGCTCTCCAGCCGCACGGCTTTCGGCAAGGCTGCGCCCTCTTTGATCAGGATGGCCCCGGTTTCGATTTTTTGTGGCATTTAAGGTCTCCTCGGCGTCGACACTGGCAAATTCGTACAACAGACTTTGCATTGCGAAATGGTTACCCACCAAATCTAGCCTCCCCAATTTTGGAGGATCCCATCGGATCGGGCAGAATTGCGCTACGTTCGTGGGGATACCCTTCATCATCCATTCGCGACCAGGCTTCCTCGTCTTGACGGTGATCGTCGGGCGGTGCTTCTCCTCCACTTATTTCGCTTTCCAACCCTTCGACAACTCTCATCCAGGTTGCGGCTTCTGTACGATCTTCTGCCTCGGGCGGATGAATCAGAACCAAGCCATGGCGGCCAGCATCCGCAGGGCGCGTGAACAGACTCTGGTTCTTCATGATGAAGCCGAGGGCCTGAGCCAACCTGTTAGAGTAGTGCTTGTTCGCGAAGCATGCCCCGCTTGGATGGGCCAAAGAGGCCCATCTCCAGCAGTCGCACACCAGGTCCTGATAACCTCCGGCTTTCATGAGCCAGACGCTCGCGTGATCCAAGGGTGCTCCAGGTTCACACAGGTATTCGACGCTTACGGAACGAGGAGTTGTAACTTTCGCCAAGTCATCCCATCCCTGAATCACGGCAAACCGAAAGGCGTTATCGATCGGGATCATTTCGGCCTTGCTTGTTTCTGACATTGTCCTTTCCCTTCTGCGTTTGCATGCCTAGTGCTCATGACTTATACGCTCAGAACCCGGCGGTCTTCCTGCGAAACCTCATTCTTCGCCTTTGTCTTCCCTCTTTTTCCGCGCAATCGCTTCCGCGCGAATCCTGTCCACACAGACGGGACAAATACTGCTAACAGATGGCTTACCGCAGACATTGCACACTTGTGTCCGTCGTCTGGACTCCCTCAGGGTCAATGTCTCCCCCCTACTAGCAGCGCGCCTGGTTTCCTCGGGGCTTTCGTTCGAGATCGCTGAGAAACCCATATTCCCTCCAGAACGGATTGTGACCATCGTGCACCCTCTTACATTTCGCTCTCATGAATGTATGTAGCGATGTAACGGCTGTCACACGTTCCAGTGATACTCAACAGCCACGAATTTCCGCAAAAGAATAAAGAATAAGGGTGGGCAAGAAACGAAGGGTATCTCCATATCAGATGGGATGAGGGAGAAGGCCGGTCTCCAGTCGGGATGCGATACGCTCCCAACGATCGACGCGCTCGAGGCGCAAGATAAGGAGACCGGCTTATGAAGAAGATTAGCACTGCCGCGACAGTCAGAATCGAGAATTTCAAAGATCACCAGCTAACGATCGGATTGGATGTGGGAGACCGATTCAGCCATTAGTACATTTTGAATGAAGTGGGCGACGTCATTGGGGAGCGCAACCTACCGACGACGCCGAAAGGGATCGACGAGGTCTTCAGCAGGATCCCGCGCACCGGGTCGCGCTCGAGACCGGAACCCACTCGCCTGGGTCAGCCGACACTTGGCTCGGTTGGGGCACGAAGTCATCGTCGCTCGCGCGCGCAACGTGTGACTGATTGGGGACAGTAGCCGCAAAGAACCCGCGTAAGAAAAAACAAAACCATCTTGACTCGCACCGGCCTTCTCATGGAAGGACTAATGCGGGCGGCGCAGAACATCCCCGCGCCGGGGTGGACGCCTTCCGACGCGAGCTAATACCGGAATATGGCCGCCATCCGGACGCCTTCGTCAAATTCGGAGGGCCGCAAGACGCGTACTTGTCCTCCACCCGCCAACGTCTTCAACGCGGCGCGGTTGACGAGCTCTTCGTCCCCTGCTTCGCACTGGGCGTGAAGATGCACTTCCCCGAGCGCGTCGACCCTGCCCCACTGCACTGCTCCTTCGGGAACAAACAAGAACAAAACGCGGCCTTGATCGGAAGACGCGACAATTTCCCGTGAGTTGCCAGAGGCCCGCTTTGTGCCTTTGAGCTGCTGGTAGCTCGCAAAATGAGTATGGTTTTCGCTTTCGAGATGACGGCGGATGGTCGCCTGACCTTCCGCCAACAGCTCTTCTGCCTTCAGATGGTCCACGTTGCCGGAAATTGCTTCCTTGAGCAAGGCGGGATACGCGCTGACTTCATGGTACAACGGCCGCAAGAAATTCACAGAGGCCAGCACTAGAGGGGTGGTGTGATCTTGGATCGTCTCAGTGAGGCCCTGGTCCACTTTGCGGAGAAACTCAAGGATACGGTCTTTGGGTTCCCGCGCGCCGCCATGCGAGATACGGGCATTCACCATGTCCGGGCGAGAGGCGGTATGGAATTGCAGTTGGCGCTCGAAGCTTTCATTCTCGAATGTTCCGAAGAGATTCTCCGGAGCGTCATGCACTTCGACCTCCTCAATGCCGTGCGAGGTCGCCCGCAGCAAGCGCACATGCTTTTGGCTGAGTGCAAGAACGTAGAAGGGACCCACGCTCATCAGGCCCAACAGCGGCTTGACCTCGAAGTGGGGGCCCACAGTCACTTGTTCCGCAACTTGAGTCGGCAGCTCAAACGTGCGGAAAAAATCATGGGCCGCAAAGAGGGCGATCCCAGGTGCGGTGACCGGCAGCGTTTCCCCTGTTGCAAACTGCTCTAAACGACGCAGCAGCGCGCGTGCTTTGGCTTCGACACTCTCGCAGGCCAGTACCTGTGCTTCCGCCGTTTGCAGGAGATGCTTCAGATGAACCGCGCTTTCGCGAGCGTCTTCTTTCGTTTGAAATCGAACAGGCATGTAGAGGGAGACCGCGAGGCTTCCCTCATGCCGTACCAAGGGTTCGATCGAGGCCCGGCTCAACTCAAGAAATATGCTGGCTATCTTCTTCTCCGCGGCGATTGTCATAATGGATTTCTCCTTTTTCCCCCGGCTGAGGGCCGCTCCAAGTGCTTCAGATCACTGCATGAGATCTGCATGATTAGTAGCGAAGATCAATGGTAGAGTGGCCGGAAAAACAAACAGTGCACCTCACTCTTCGCCCTTATTCTCTCGCTTCTTCCGAGCCACAGCTCCGGCGCGAATCTTATCTGCACATGTCGGACAGATTTTATCTTCAGACGGTTTGCCACAGACATTGCAAACCCGCTTGCGACCCTTGGCTTCCGTTGCGGTCGGTGTCCAAGTCTTACCTGGGAGTACGCCAACATCCTCACTCATTTCGTTTGGGCCGGCCGAGAGATGCGTGGGTGCTGGGGAATTGCGCACTATTTGCACCGAGCACGGCGCATGGCGCGCCACCGCTTCCGAAACACTTCCCATGAGAAACCGGTCCAGTCCGGTACGACCATGCGAGCCGACCATGATCAAGTCCGCGTGCCATTCTGACGCCGCGTCGATTAACTCCTTTCTAGGGTCCCCCTCCCTAACGGCTGTCGTTACGCTGAATCCCGCTTTCTCTAGACTCCTCGCAGCAACGGCGACAGTTTCCTCCGCCCGGGTCCATGTTGCCCGGCGTGGAACGGAAAGCTCACGGTCCCACTCCGAACTATGAACGTAAACGGGCCAAAGTTCGACCACATGTAAGATCCGAACTTCGGTCCCCTGGGGGCGTACCATCGCAATTAAGGCTTGCAGAGTCGCCTCTGAAGACGGCGAACCATCGATTGCCAATAAGACTTTCATGTACTCCTCCCGCCACTCTGCTTCGCAAGCCCTTAACGATTCCCTAAACTAGTGTGAACAGTGGACGTGGGCAGGTCTGTAATGTAGATCACACACTGGGTGTGTCACCGCCGCTGACAGTCGATTGATTTCTGGAGCCAAGCAAGGGCTGGCGGTGAAAGGCAGAGACAGATCACCTCCCTAAAAGTCGTCTTGATCTGCTTGAACCCAATTCCCAGTTGCCAAGAATCACGATCATCGGGAGGTGGCGAGATTGTGCGATGAACTCCGAGACCACTACCGGCAGAGATTGTACGCCTTCAGTCTGCGACAGTTTGTGGATCGTTTGGAGCTGCGGCAACTGGGTGGTGAAGGTTTGGACCCTCGATAAACCAAACCGCTCGCATTGGATTTGATAAGCAGCGTTCTGCAACTCCCATCGCATACCTCCCAGAAGTCCGGTTGCCGTGCCCGGAATATTCAAGGTCTGCGCTTCTCGGGCTCACCTTGACTAGTGACCGAAAGCACATCCCAGGCGGCATTTACCGCAGTACATGTAACTCACCCTTCGGCTAATGGACGGGGAGGATCAAATGGGATTCGTACTCTTAGCGATTTGTATGGGTGTGCTCCCGGCTTCGATAGCCCAGTCAAAGGGGCACAATTTCCTTGCATGGTGGATCTACGGGGCGGCACTCTTCATTATCGCCTTGCGCTATTCGTTGCTGATCACGCGGCGGATCGAACAGGAACAGCTACAATCTGGCGGCGCTCGAAAGTGCCCCTTTTGCGCTGAACTCATCAAGACCGAGGCCCGGGGTTGCCGCTTTTGTGGCCGGGATCGTCCGGAGCGAAACGAATTTCGCAGTCAATCTTTTAGGCATGACATAAAAACCGACAGTAGAACCAAACTGCCGGAGCGTCATTATTAGGCTGAGGCGTCTTACATTCGTGCAAAACACAGATGCCACGGAGCGCGCCTGATCTCCGAGACCTCCGGTCATCAGCCATCATGACGCGGACTTCCTGTCTTGCTTTGCCCATACCAGCGGGAACCTCGAGGACGTGCTGCGGAACGGCGTCATAATGCCACCGCATGGGCCGGCTGAAATTCCTATCTGGGGAACGGATCAAGTCAGCCTGTGGCATTGCGGATTACAAACCTGACGAACTATATCAAGCCACTTCGGGCAAAATAGGATCGTATTGTCCTTTCTGATCTCCAGAGTCGCTAGAGTTCGTCGGGTATCCTCAAGGAGTCGCCGCAGATGTAGCAGGCGACACCGCAGCTGCCAGCGACCGAACAGAAGCGATTACGGCCCTAGGCCGGACAACCTCGACGGAGCAATATGAATGTCGGGCGACGTATTCCGAGACGCTGCCTATAAGGAGTCGATCCAAGTTGGTCTTCCCGTGGGAGCTAACCACAATGAGGTCAGCCTTCGAGTTCGCAGCATAGTCGGTGATTCTGGTTCTGGGGTTGCCATCCTCAACCCGCGTCAGCACCTCGAAACCCGCCTCGCCCAAGAGGCGCCTGGCGCGTGCGACTAACTCTTCGCCGTGCGCCAGACGCACACTCATTTCAGCGTCGGTCGTGAGCAACTGTGGTTCGATCACATGCATGATGCACACCTCTACCCTGCCAGGCCGGAATTGTTGAATGATCGCCTGAACCGCAGCTTCGGAAAATCTAGCTGAATCGTCAATTGCGAGCAGGATTCTCAATCCCGTCTCTGCTCGGGACGCTTCGGGCCGTGTCGCTCCATCTTTCATCCGCACGATCGCTACTGAACATGGGGCGGTCCGCGCGACGCTCTCTGAAACACTGCCGAGAAACAGGCGGTTTAGCCCCGTTCGCCCGTGCGAACCAACGACGATAAGGTCCGCAGGCCAAAGGTTCGCCGACTCGACGACTTTAACCTGAGGATCGCCTCCCTCCACTCGCGTGGTGACCTTAAAGCCTGCTTGACTTAAAGTGTGAGCTGCGCGAGACACCAGTCCTTCCGCTTTTTGCACGCCTTCCCAATCCAGTGTTGGAGCCCAGCTATAGCTTAAATCTGTCTCAGTGAGAGATCCGGTGCTGTGCAAGACAACAATCTGTGTCTCGCTTGATTGATAATGGCTTGCCAAGAACTGCGTTGCATTTTCGGAAAACGGCGAATCGTCGATAGCCAAGAGAACTTTCACGGCCCCTCCTTATGCACCGGTAGATTTTCACCTTAGCATCTCGACAATGTCTGTGACCCTCATCACCGCCTTCTTAATTGGGAATTCAAGTGCTGTGGTTATTTTTGGTGGCCTTTCTTAGCAGGCCGCGTGGGCTGATGGTAAGTCCTGCAAAGACGGCCTTATCGGAGACTAGGGGCGGGTTCAAACCGCATCCGAGAAGAGGATTTCTCGAGAGTTATGCAATTTCCGCCCAGCGTGGCGAGCACCGCCGACCAGAATCCGACCTTCTCGAATCTTGATAAATTTGGCGATAGACATATCCCAGTTGTATTGCCCTGGTGACATGAAAGTGCCTACGCCAAGGTTGCCATAGCCTAAGCCTGGGCCAGGTTGGAAAGGGTCTGCTGGTCGCACTCGGCGGTCCGCTGCTGATAGGTGTCATACAGGTCCACTTCCTGCTGCAGCACAAACACCAGCTCGGGACGCCAATGGCCCTCCAGGCTCCGTGCAATCTGCTCCTTGCTCGCCTTCACCCGAAAATCACGAAATGCAGCCAGCTTATGCGGATCGCGTTCGCCTGCCAGAACGGCCTGAATGATTGCCTGCCCGGTCATTCCGCTGACATCGCTCAACACGTTCGCCAATTGGATATTCATCTGTGTCAGTGCCTTCTGACGCGATGCCGCTCGCACGAGATCATTGCGCTGTCGCCAATAGGTTCGCATCGTACGGATCTCCCGCGGCAGCCGGAACGAATTGCGCAACAGTCCATAGGTGTGCAGCTTCATCAGCCATTGACTCTCCTGCACGTCGCTTTTGCGTCCCGGCAGATTCTTCGTCTCCCGTGCATTTCACCAAGTACACTTCGAAACCCGCTGCTTCGGGAATGTCGTATACGGCGATCCAGTACACGCCCGTTGGACTGCATCGCAATGGTCCGAATCCCGCATTGGTTTAGCCATCCGGCCATGGCCTTCAGGTGGTGCGGCCGAAGCGTCGCACCGGTTGGGTATCCCGCGTCGGTGATACGGCCACATAGTGGGATTCGTTGCCGATATCAATGCCCGCGGCATCGGGATGGACCACCTCCAACCTGAGGTCATCGCTCTGGATTTTCCGCATCGTCTCCCGCCGTTGCTTCCGGTTCATCTCGTGCCATTTGCCCTGCATTGGGCGGCATTTGGCTTTCATGCTGACCTCCCCACGTTGAATTCGACATGGCTCGGCCCGGCCAGCGAAACTTACATAATCTCTCCAGCGCGGCCGTCTAGTGGCGCCGCAGAACTTTTTTCAGGGACTTGTGTACTTCTATTCGGCCGTTGTAGTCAATAAATCCTCGCTTCCTGAACCGGTTCATGAAAAGATTGATTCGTTGGCGCGTGGTGCCGACCATCTCCGCCAGCACCTGGTGACTTAGGATGGGAATCTCAACCGCCGCTGGACCTCTCTTATCCAAGTGCGCCAGCCGCAGAAGCACGCGCGCCAGCCGTTGTTCGGCAGAAGAAGTCATTAGTTCCGCCACATGATCCTTGTACTTCTGGACGCTGGACAGCAGATAAGCCACCATGGCATTTGACGCCTTATTCTTTTTGCGAAGCATTTGGAGCATCTTTTGTTTCTGAATCGTACGTATGGAGCTGGCGGTCAACGCGACAGCAGTGGACATACGGCGGGGATAGCCTGCGAGGCAAAGCTCGCCGAAGAAATCACCCACCCCCAAGATGGCGATAACTGCGGATGGTTGGTGTTTCGTTCGGGTGGTGAGCCGCACCCCTCCTTCTTGAATGTAAAAGAGCGTGTACGCAGGCGCGCCTTGCTTATACGATGTTCTCTTTGTTCCGATAGCGTGAGACCTTGCCGCTCAGGCTGGCTCCTGAAGAAAAACCACCAAGGGGGGAAGCCCTCTGCTTCATGCGTTTCATAGGTCGGTGCACTCCTGAAAAAGACGTTTCCTCATGGGAATCTTTCCCAGCGGCGTAGAACGGGCGATTGTCGACCCGCGCCGACGAAGTACCCATTATTTCCCGAGGACTTTCTCACTTGGCCGATTTTCTTTTGGACCTTCCCACCTGTCTTCTCGAACTAGCCTTCGGTTTCCAAGTCGGGATCACCTCGTGAAACCTTCCTTTTGCTTTGTCCTTAGTGCGCTTGATGGATTGTTCTCTCCTTTAACTCCATCGATGTGCGTGTCCCGGCGAAGAGCCTTTAACCGCCAATGCGTTTACAAAAGCCCTCCCCTCGATTTCAGACCAATCCCAGCGAGGTCAACGAAATCCGCCGACCAAGTACACAATCGCCAAAATAAGCAGGACCGTCCCGACTATGCCCAGGCCCCCGCCTCTCCCCCATCTGGAATATCCGTAATAGCCGCCGCCTCCGCCGAACAACAGCAGCAAAATGATAATTAGTAGTAGCATCGAAAGATTCCTTTCAGTTTGTGACTACTGTCCCCATTAGTCCACGGAGATGCTGACTGCAATTCCGACGCCGGGATACCTTGAGTCGTAGAGGTAATATCCGTCATTGGAATAGTCGATATATACGTCGTCGGTTTCGTACCAATCGTCTGACCAGTATTCCGGCCACGGGTCAACGACGCTGAACCAAAAGCCGCCGTACTGGAAGCGGGGATACCCGCCAACAACAAACATGGGGTAGCTGTAGATGCGGAACCCATGATCCCGACCAAAGTAGCTATGGAAATTGCCTTCAGAAATGCGGTAGCCGTTGTAGCCGCCGCGTTGCTCCCAGGTGCGATGGTCGGCCTGCCAACTACGTGCGCGATGCTGCTGCCAGACGCCCCGCTCTTCAGCTTGCTGCACGCGTTGCCCTTGCTGTGAAGGCCGACCGGCCTGCTGTTGTTGGGCGCGCTGTTGCGGCTGCCCGCGTTGCTGCTGGGGCTGTTGTTGGGCGCGCTGTTGCGGCTGCTCTTGCTGCGGCTGATGTTGCTGCTGTGGCTGTTGCTGGGCGCGCTGTTGCGGCTGCCCTTGCTGCGGCTGATGTTGCTGCTGTGGCTGTTGCTGGGCGCGCTGTTGCGGCTGCCCTTGTTGCGGCTGATGTTGCTGCTGTGGCTGTTGCTGGGCGCGCTGTTGCGGCTGCCCTTGTTGCGGCTGATGTTGCTGCTGTGGCTGTTGCTGGGCGCGCTGTTGCGGCTGCTCTTGTTGCTGCTGTGCGCTGCTGCTGGGCTGCGGCTGCCTGTTGCGGCTGTTGCTGCTCCTGTTTTGGAGCTTTACCGTCTTGTTGGCGTTGCTCCTGCTGTGCGTACGTGGGACCAATAGTGCCGAGAAGAATGAGCAGAACTCCCGTGCTGACGAGTCGAACTGGTTTCATGAGAGTTGTCTCCTTTGGGTTGAATTCTCGCGCGGCCCGACGAATTCTCGCGTGGCCCAACGCTCCGTTCTTAATCGCTTTACCCACTCGTCAGCGGTGACCTTCGTCACATGCCAAAGTGTCTCGTTCCGGACTCTACTGTATAAAAAGAGACACTTTCGAAACAACATACGCCTCTCGGCGGGAATCGTCTTTCGCTTCGGCGCGATGGGTACCCCGCCAGCACCAGCGGCTGCGGCTTGCTCGGTGGAACCGGTGGAGTCTTTGCCGGCGAGCCGGTGAGGGCGACTGCCACTGGATCCAATTTCAATCCCAAGCGCATTGTCCAATACAAATGGAGTGGCACCGGAGTGAGAGTTGCCGGTACCAATGCTTCCACCCAGATTGACACCACGGGATTACAGCCCGGCTCTTACCAAGTAAATGCAAACTTGAGCGATGGCAGCAAGAATGGCGTTGCCTCTTGCGTTGCCAGGTTCAACGTGAAACAGCCGCGTGCGCCTGAGATTGCATGCTCGTCAGACCCAGGAACCGTAAGGACGGGCGGCACCGCTACGATCCGCTCAAACGCCAATAGCCCCGATAACCGCAGGCTGACCTACAGCTATAGCGCGAGCGCGGGCAACGTCTCCGGCACTGATGCGACCGCCACGCTGAACACAGCAGGTGCGTCGCCGGGCCCGATCAGGGTGACTTGCACTGTAAGCGATGACCGCAATCCTGCGCTCACGGCTTCCGCGGCGACAACCGTGACGGTAGAAGCACCACCGCCGCCACCTCCCCCTCCGCCAGCCGCGCCTCCAGCAGAGGTTAAGGAGCTAGAAACGAGGCTTTCCCTCCACAGCATCTACTTTCAAACGGCCCGGCCTACGCTCAGTGATCCCACTGGCGGCCTGCTCGACAGCCAACAGCAAATCCTCAATACGCTGGCCAGCGATTTCAAACAATATCTTAGGATCAGGCCGGAAGCCCACCTGACCCTCGAAGGACATGCCGACCCGCGTGGCTCCGCCAAATACAACCAGGTCCTTACCGAGCGCCGTGTAGATCGAACAAAGAGCTTCTTGATCGGACAGGGTGTTCCCGCTGCAAACCTTGACGTCAAGGCGTTTGGCGAAGACACAAAATCTGACCGACGACGAGGTGAAAGAAGCGGTTCAGCAGAATCCCGAGCTGAGTGCAGACGACCGGCAAAAGATTCTCCAAAACATGCGCGCGATTATCCTCGCCAGCAACCGGCGCGTTGACGTCGTCCTGAGTACGACGGGACAACAGTCCCAACGTCAGTACCCCTTCAACGCGAAAGACTTTTTAGCCCTGATCAGCACCCAGGGTGAAGGAGCAAACAAAGGAACCAAGACCAAAAAGGAGTAGGCTTAGCATTTGAAAACTGCTCCGCGAGCGATGCCATGATTAGATTCGACGCTGTGTCAGGCCTTTTGGAAACCGGCTCGACAGCGGGAATAACACGGAGAAGACGTTAAGGCCCGGAAACAGGAGGACATGAGTAGGATGCGACGTGACGGAGGAAGGACAAGGTTTTCAAGGATGTGTGCCTTCGTGCTGGCGCTTTTCTTATTTTTTGGCTGGCCAGCACAGAGCGCGGCCTACGCCGTCCTTGCGCATGAAGCCATCATCGACAGCGTATGGGACACCAACATACGCCCGTTACTTTTGAAGCGTTTTCCCGACGCTACGGGGGAAGAAATCAAAGAAGCGCACGGGTATGCATATGGCGGCGCCATTATCCAGGACATGGGTTATTACCCGCACGGAAGTCATTTCTTCAGCGACTTGACGCACTATGTGCGGAGCGGGGACTTTGTCTTGGCGCTGCTGCGCGATGCCAAGGACGTCGACGGCTACGCTTTTGCGCTCGGGGCGCTCTCTCACTACGCCGCGGATAACGATGGCCACCTCATCGGCGTGAATCGTGCGGTCCCCGTCCTGTATCCCAAGTTGAAAAAGAAGTACGGCGACTCGGTTACGTATGAAGAAGACCCGCTCGCGCACGTAAAGACAGAATTTGGATTCGACGTTCTGCAGATAGCACAGGGTCGCTACGCTCCGGATAGCTATCACGACTTTATCGGCTTCGGAGTTTCCGTTTCGTTGCTGGAACAGGCGTTTCAGGAAACGTACGGCTTGGATCTCAAGAGCGTGCTCTCGGACGAAGACAAGGTGCTCGGTTCTTATCGTTATGACGTCAGCCAGCTTCTCCCCAAAGCGACGCGCATTGCCTGGAGCCTGAAGAAAAACGAGATCGTGAAGGACCAGCCCGGCGTCACGAGAAAGAAGTTCCTTTACAATCTTTCGCGCGCAAGTTATCAGAAATACTGGGGAAACAAATATCAGCCACCCACTTTTCGGGAAAGATTCCTCGCTTTTCTTACGAGGATTATCCCGAAGGTCGGTCCGCTAAGAGTGCTACAGATTCCGACGCCCACTCCGGAGACCGAACGTGTCTTCGAAGCCAGCTTCAACGCGTCCCTAGATCGCTACAGGAAGCTGCTAGGCCAGGTAGGCACTGGCCAGCCGGACTTGCCCAACGACAATTTTGACACCGGTGCAGTAACGGGGCCCGGAAAATATCGGCTCAACGATGAGACGCACGCAGAGTTGCTGGATGCGCTCGCCAAGCAAAACTTTACCAGTGCTTCGCCGGAGCTTCGCGCCGAAATCCTGGAATTCTACGGGCATGCGGATGCTCCGTATGCGACCAGGCAAAATCCCAAAGCGTGGGTGAAGGTTCAGACCCAACTTGAACAATTGAAGAAGGCAGGCCCGGCGGTGGTTGCGGGAGGTACGGACGATCCTTCTCTATCAAGCCGCTCTTCTGAGTAAGGCTGCCGCATGCCACAGCCTCAAGGAGCACGATCTCGAATCAGGAGGAAGTTTGATGCTGGACAAATGTGCGAACCCGGAGTGTTTGATGCCGTTCGATTATAAGCAAGGGCGGTTTTTTCGTTTTCGCAGGATATGTGCCGCGAACGAGACTCCTGCCAACGCGCACTCAGTTCAGCACTTTTGGCTATGCGGTCGCTGCGCAGAAACCCATACGCTGCGATATCACAAGGAGTACGGAGTACTGATCAGGCTACGGCTTATAGTAGGGCACGAGAACTTCCTGCCGCGGGTGATCACAGCTGCATAGCTCCAGCGCGCGCGAAATACGGACTTTCCCAGGGGGTTGAGGGTGTTCTGCCGGCGCAATTGCAACATTGATCTGGTGACTATCACGGCGCTTCACGAGAAACGGCTGGCGCGGGCTCTTCTTCTGCTCGCTCGCTATAAGGAGCAAGGCCCACCTCAAAAGATGATTCCCAATGTATCGCAAGGGATGTTGCCGGAGATGATTGGTACAACGCGGCCCCGAGTCAATTTGTTCGTGAACAAATTCAAGAAATTGGGCTTCATCAAGTATGGCAGCAGGCTGCGAATACTGCAGATCAACAAATCGCTTCTGAGCGTCGTCCTACAGGATTAATGCATCGAGTAGCGAAAGATTGCTACGTACGAAACTTCTGGAGTTAACCTACAGGCGAATCACATACATTTCTCAATTCTGAAGCGAACACCATGTGGCGGCCAAACTCTGAAGAAGACCAGTTGAGCCTGATCGATTGGAACGATGCTGGCCGTCGCGCATACGTATCAATGATCGGTGCTTCTATGCAGCACGTTGATGGCAGGGCTCCTTGATGCTCGAGCGGTACCGACAGCCTCCGGACAGATTGCCATTGATCCTTTGCACGTGCCGGAACTCGACACTGGCTTTCACCTCCTCTACGAACTAAAGCCTGAGAAGGCCCGCAGCCAGTTTGAGGCTTGGCAGAAGTCCCACCCGGAAGATCCTCTTGGCAGCGCCTCGGAAGCGGCAGCTTACCTGTTTGAGGAGTGCTACCGTCAGGGTGTTTTGACCTCCGAGTTTTTCCTGGACGACAAGCGTTTTCTAGGCAAGATCCCTCTCAAACCGGACCCGGAGCTGCGTGCGGCCTTTTTCGCTACGGACAAAGAGGCGCAGGACTTGGCGCAGTTGCGATTGAAGACGAACCCGGACGATACGAATGCCCTGTTCGCCATGACCCTGAGCGTGGGTATGCAGGCCGACTATGCCAGTCTGATCGATAAGCATCAGGTGGAAAGCCTGAAAATGATCCGAGATGCTGATCGGTACGCCAAGAAGCTATTGGTAATCGCCCCGGAAGCTGCCGATGCCTATCTCACCTTGGGGGCGGCGAATTACATCATCGGATGTCTGCCGGGATTCAAGAGGCTTTTCCTCGCTTTCGCTGGAATCCACGGCGACAAGAACGCAGGGATCCAGCAGCTGGAGATCGCTGCCGATCACGGCCACTACCTGCGGCCGTTTGCGAAGATCTTGCTGGCGCTGGCGGCCCTGCGCGAAAAGAAACTAGAGGTAGCCCGCGCTCAACTTAGCGAACTCGTGATGGAATTCCCCGAGAACCCGCTCTTTGCCAGCGAGCTGGCCAAGCTCAAGGTTCCTGCCGCCGCTATTTCCCCTAAATAGCGCTTACTGAGCAGAGTGTGCCTCAGTATTCGGCGCACTTGGTGAGTGTCTCGAACACCGCGAACCACAGCTTTCAGATGGCTGTCCCTTTGTATATAGCCATGTCCCGTACAGGTCACTTCGGCATGTGACCAATATCACCGACGATGACGGCACAAAGAACTAAAAGATAGAGCGTCGGCAGGCGGCCCTTAGTTAAGGCTAAAGGAGCCGGTCAATGCCAGTAAGTTCCTGTTCTTGAGGAGGAAATGAACATGAGGATTGTAAAAACAGTTCTAGTTGTGCTCGCACTCTCCTTCCTTGGCACCCTTCTCGTTCCGAGCTCTCGAGCCGATGAAGGGGACAAAAAGACTGTTATAACGTTCAGCCAACCCTTCGAAATCCCCGGCGGGAAAGTTCTTCCCGCAGGGACGTACACTTTCAAGTTGATGGATTCCCCATCCGACCGTCACATCGTGCAAATCTTCAACGCAGATGGAACTCAAATATTCGCCACAATCCTGGCGATCAATAACTACCGGTTCACGGCCACCGGCAAGACCGTAATGTTGTTCTCCGAGCGGCCTGCGGATGCCCCAGATGCCCTCAAGGCGTGGTTTTATCCGAACAACAACTGGGGTCAGGAATTCGTTTATCCGAAGCGCCGTGCCATTCAGTTAGCCGTAGCGGAAAAGGAACCCGTTCCTGCACTCACTACCGATACGCTCCCTGTGGTCGCCGAATTGAAGACGGCTCCGATTATCGCGGTTACCCCGGAGCAGAAGGAAGTGCCGGTAGCTGAGGTGATACAGACCGCTCCGCTCGTGGCAGAGAATGAGTTGCCGCGGACGGCCAGCCTGATCCCACTCATCGTGATGCTTGGTTTGGCTTCCCTCGGCTTCGCATTCGTCCTTAAGCGAATTGCGGGATCAGTTTCATAGAATAGATGTCGCACTCCAATGCGCCGCGGGGACTGATTCATGATTCTTATCCCGCGGCGCAAGGAAATTCACCAGTGACTCTCACAGTCCGATCTCAGGAGCCCGAACGACTCCGGAGTTGCTGTTCCTTGGCCGCTCTTCTGCTCTTTTATGGCCTTAGCGGCTATTCGCAATCCTTGCCGGCGCCGCCCTCTCCAGCTGCCCCACATACAATCGCCGTGCAGACGGAACTGGTCGTGCTAGCCGTTCGAGTAATCGACGTGAATGGAGACTTTGTTTCCGGGCTGAGTTTGGAAAACTTCCGCGTGTACGAGGACGGGCGGCTGCAACGAATTAGTCTGTTCCAACAGGAGGACACTCCTGTGACCGTGGGCTTGGTCGTTGACCACAGCCGCAGCATGGGCCCCAAACTCGCCGAAGTGGCCACTGCGATTGTTTCTTTCGCACAATCGAGCAACTCTCAAGATGAGATGTTCGTCGTAGATTTCAACGACGACGTCTCGCTCGAGTTGCCCGGCGGGAACCCTTTTACGCACGACCCCGCTGAACTCGCAAGAGCCGTCTCGGCGGTTTCTGCGCGCGGGCGAACCGCGCTTTATGATGCGGTGAACGAGGGACTCAACCATTTACAGCTTGCCCGTGGCGATAAAAAAGCCCTGATCATCGTCAGCGATGGCGGTGACAATGCAAGCCAACATAAGTATGCGGATGTTCTGGCTTTGGCCCGGCGATCACAAACGGTTATTTATTCTATTGGTCTCATAGGCGCTCCCAACGAAGAAGAAGACCCAAGAGTTCTCCAGCGGCTCTGCGATGACACCGGCGGGATCGCCTTCTTCCCCGAAGCCAAGGAGTCCGTCAGGGACGTATCCGTACGCATTGCGCACGATCTCCGTGAGCAATACACGCTCGGTTTCGCGCCGGACCACACAGACAGTCGCCATTCTTTTCGAAGGATAGAAGTGAAGGTCACTGCTCCGGGCCGCGGCAAGGTTCGCGTGCGAACCCGACGTGGATACTTCGACTCAGAGACTCCTGCGAAGCTTGGAATTGGAAAAGGTGCGTCATGAATCCTGATGGCGCCGGGACGAACAACGCGCACAAGTTGAGAACATCGATTCTGCTCGCTGCGTACTACGTGTTTCTGATCAGCGGCATTGTCGGACTTACGTATGCTGGCTATATCTTTGTGGATGCACACAACTATCAGGCTCGTGAACTGGGAGCGCTCGAAGAGTCACGGGTCAAGAATGTGAGCCGGAGTGAAGCACCGCCTCTGGTTATCGAAGGCGGAGTGATCGGTGAGATGGAGGTCCCACGCCTCGGACTGAAAGTCATCGTCGTCCAAGGCGATTCACCCAGAATCCTACGGCGCGCGGTTGGCCATATTCGCGAAACGGCTTTGCCAGGAGAATCAGGCAATGTCGCCCTGACCGGCCACCGCGACACTTTCTTTCGCCCGTTGCGCAATATTCGGTCGGGTGATGCGATTACATTCAAGACATTCGATAGCGAGTTTCGGTATCGGGTGGAATCCACCGCCGTCGTGCCGCCTAGCGACATCAGCGTTTTGCAGGCATCGAGCGAGCGCACGCTTACATTAATCACTTGTTTCCCGTTTTACTATGTAGGAGCAGCGCCGAATCGCTTCATCGTCCGCGCCCGCCAGTTGGACCCTCGCCAGACCAGCTCAGCCATCGCTAAATGATCTTCGGGTGTTCGGGGCTGGACCATTCCGCCGGAATAGCGAATCCTCGTAAGCGGAATCTGCGTTCCGTCTTCGATTCGGCGCACTTGTTGTGGTTGTCTCGAACGCCGCGAAACGGCCCCATCTGTTTTCGACGCGAGCCGATATCTTTGTCACATTCTAGGAATACCCGACTACAGCTTTCAGATCAGCTGTCTCTTTTTATGCAGTCCTGTCCCGTACAGGTTACTTCGGCATGTGACCGATATCACCGACGATGACAGCATAAAGAACTAAAAAATAGGACGTCGGCAGGCGGACCGCCGGACCGGATCAAATGTCCCCAGGATATTTGAACTGATGATTAGGACAGGACGAAAAGGAGCACGTCGATGAAAAGAATATTTTTGTTAATGGCTGTAATGGTGTTAGTGGGCCTGCCTGCATTTGCACAAAAAGACGAAAACAATCGGATTGAGAATGCCGGCAAAGTGATGGTTGAGATTCTTAATGTTCCCGACAATATTCCGGAGGATCTCTTGGACAAGGCAGAATGCGTCATCGTTCTGCCTTCGGTGATCAAGTTTGCGATTGGGTTCGGGGGCAGTTACGGTCGCGGCGTAATGACTTGCCGGAGCGGCAAGGAGTTCAGTGGACCTTGGAGTGCACCTTCCATGATGGCGCTCGAAGGTGGCAGCTTCGGCTTCCAGTTGGGAGGCCAAGCCACCGACTTCGTCCTATTGGTGATGAATCCGCGCGGGGCTAATTCTATACTCACCAGCCAGGTCAAACTCGGTGCCGACGTGGCTGCTGCGGCCGGACCGAAGGGCCGCGACGTTGCAGCCTCCACGGATGTCACCATGCGGGCGGAAGTTCTGTCGTATTCGCGTTCGCGCGGATTGTTCGCCGGGATCTCACTGGAAGGCTCAACTCTCCGCCCCGATAACGATGGCAACGAGAGGCTCTATGGCAAAGGAACCACGGCGAAGGACATCGTAATCAATAGTGCGATCCACGCGCCCGCCTCGGCGAAGTTGCTCGTTTCCACTCTCAACAGGAAGTCCCCGAAGAACAAGTCTGATTAGTAGGGATTTGTGGCGCAACACCGTGGAGCGCGGCCAGTTGGGCCTGCCTGCGAAGAAAAGGAGGTCAACAGCTTATGCCCTTACTTCAAATACTAGTCGTTCTGGTCGTGGTGGGCGTCCTGCTTTGGCTGGTCAACAACTTCATACCAATGCAGGGGACGATTAAGTCCATCTTGAATGCAATTGTGGTCATCGCTGTTGTGGTATGGCTTCTGAATGTGTTCGGACTGCTTCATAGTCTCTCGAAGATCCGCGTCGGGAATTGAGGTGACGTAAACATGAAACCGATCATTTGGGTTGGTATTTTGTTGATCGTTCTGGGCGCATTAGTCTTTACCTATCAAGGCATCAACTACACGCGCGAGAAAAGAGTTCTCGATGTGGGATCGGTGCATCTTACCGCAGAAACTCATGAGCGAATTCCCCTTCCTCCGATAATTGGAGGGCTCGCACTGGCTGGAGGCGTGGTCTTGCTGGTCATGGGGGCAAGGAACAAGTCGTAGCCCGGCAGATGGATCGGGCTTGAAGCCTTCAACCCAGTGCACGAACGGAGCGAAGTCTATGACAGGAATCCTGGGTCACAAGCTGGAAGGAGATCTTCGATGCTACTACTGATTATTGTTCTGCTGTTGTTGTTCGGCGGAGGCGGCGGCTATTTCGGGTATTCCAGATGGGGATCACGCGGGGGCCTGGGGATTGTCGGGACGGTCCTGCTCATCGCGGTGGTTCTGTACCTGGCCGGCGCGTTGCGTTGACCTCGCTGGGCATCGGTCTGAAATCGAGGGGAGGGCTTTTGCAAATGCACGAGCGGTTAAAAGTTCTTCGCGAGGACGCGCAAATCGATGGAGTCAAAGGAGACAATCCATGAAGCAAAGCACTAACCTGGATTATTCGCTGAATTTGGTGGCGAAAAAAGAAAGGATGCTCTAAAAGGTGCATGAACACTGGGTTTTCTGAGAACCCAGTACACCATTTTGGAGCATCCCAAAGGTGACAACTCGTATATCACAGTTCTGCTTCTCCTTCTACCGCCGCCATCCCATTCACTGTGATTTTTCCGGCGGGCAAATCACCAGCGACGCGGGCCTTCTGCCACTGCGCGCTTTCGACGAGCAGCATCATCTGACCAACGATTGGGCCGCACTACTCAGCGACCCACGCCAAGATGATCGCGTGCTCCATCACTCACTGGCCCTGTTGCGGCAACGCATCTACCAGATCGTCGCGGGCTACGAAGACGCCAACGATGCCGACCGTCTGCGTCATGATCCCGCTTTGCAGATCGTCGCCGATCAAGAACTGGGAGCCCCGCTCGGCTCCCAGCCCACGCTCAGCCGCTGGGAGAATGCGCCTTCCGCCCGCGATCTGGTGCGCTTGAATGATGCCCTGCTCGATCAGTTCATGCGCCTCTGTGGAAAGCAGGTCCGCCAGCGCGGCGAGATCCTGCTGGACATCGACTCCACCGACGATCCCACCCATGGCCAGCAACAACTCAGCTTCTTCAACGGAGCCTACGACCAGCATATGTACCACCCCATGCTCGTCTTCGAACGCCACACCGGATGTCTGCTGGCCGTACGGTTGCGACCGGGCAATGCCTCCAGTCATGCGCGCATCGTTCCGATGCTGCTGCGGCTGGTGCCGCGTCTAGAAGCCGCTTTTCCCGGCGTGCCGATCAAGCTGCGCGGCGATGCTGGTTTCGCTCTGCCGCTGCTCTACCAGTTCTGCGAGTTTTTCGGCATCCAGTACGCATTCGGCATTGCTGCCAACGCGGTCTTCCAACGCCGAGCCAAGCTCCGGCAGAAACGTCTCGCCCGCCGCTATCGCCACACCGGAATCCCGCAGCGCAGCTTCTCCAGCTTTTGCCATCGTGCCCGCAGTTGGTCACGCCAGCGTCGCATCTGTTACAAGGCCGAGCACACCGCCACAGGAACCAACCTCCGCTTCCTCATCACTAACTGCCCCGGCCACGCTTCCCAGGTCTTTGCGTTTTACAACGATCGCGGCGAGTGCGAGAACCGCATCGAGGAGTTCAAGAACGGCTTCCGTGCCGACCGGCTCAGCTGCCATCGTTTTCTGGCCAACGCCTTCCGTCTGCTCCTGCATGGCTTTGCCTACAACCTGGTCAATCTGTTTCGTCTGCTGCAACTTCCGCTGCCGTGGCGCTCGGCGCAGATCGAAACTCTACGTGCTCGCCTGTTCAAAATCGGTGCTCGCGTCCGCCAGACCGCCCGCTGCATCCGCGTCCACCTGGCCACCGGCTGGCCGTGGCAATCTCTGTTCTGCGAACTCGCCTTGACGTTTAACACCGGCTAGCCTGCTCCTGTCCTCTCCCAATTCATCTCTGCGCCCGTGAGTTTAGGGCGGAGCCTTCGTCGAAAACCGCTTTTCTCTCTCATCCGCGAGCTCTGCACGCCGCCGTGAATCCCCGAATGCCGAGAATTCGACAATTCAACTGCAGAAAAACAAATCGTCAGCTCTCATGAATTAAGCGGGCTAAGGATAGAGCAAAAGGAAGGTTTCACGAGGTGGAAGGCAAAGTCAAAGAGAAGGTCGGACGAGCGATGAACGATCCCGACTTGGAAGCCGAGGGCCAGGTCGAAAAGATAGGTGGGAAGGTCCAAAGGAAAATCGGCCAAGTGGAGAAAGTCCTCGGAAAATAGCGGATACGTCTCCGCTTGGCGCGAGTGGGAGGCGTTATGCACTTCTTGAAGCTGGAGCATAAAGTATTTTACCGCTGGATCAAGATTGCCGGATCATCGGTTCTTGTTATCGTCGGCACTGTGTTTGTGTTGCTGGCGAGCCGCTGGCCATTCACGCAGCACGCCGTCATCACGGCATTGCAGGAAAGGTTCTCCAGTACGGTCACGTTGAAGACGTTTCGCGGCATGTACCTCACCCCGGGCTGCGTCGCCGAAGAAATCACGTTCCGCCGCGACAACGATCGAAACGCCCAGCCGTTGGCCACCGTAGAGAAGCTCACCATCCAAGGCGGATACATCGGTCTTTTCACTAGTCCCAAGCGTATTGGACGGGTCACAGTAAAGGGTTTGCGCATACTCGTACCATCGGTCAGCGGGCGCAAGGATGAGACGCAACGAACTAGCCATACCACAGAGTCGACATTGATCATTGGCGAGATCATCGCCGATGGTGCGGTGGTGCAGTTTGCGTCCGACACAAACCCAAAGGAGCCCCTCCAATTCGATATTCGTCAATTGAGGTTAGGCTCCGTAGCCGACGACCGGCCTATGTCGTTCCATGTGACCCTACTGAATCCCGAGCCCCCAGGAGAAGTACGCGCCGACGGTCAGTTTGGTCCCTTGGAGTCAAGCGATTTTAACCACCTCGCTCTGTCCGGCTCGTACGGGTTTCAGCACGCGAACCTGGGCACATTTCCCGGCATTGCGGGAACGCTGTCGTCCGATGGCACATTTCACGGTGTGCTGGAGCACATCGACGTCGAAGGCGCAACCGACGTACCAGATTTCCAAGTGAAGACAAGCGGCCATCCAGTTCACCTGCATACGCAATTCCACGCCGTTGTGAACGGCACCGATGGCAATGTTGCTCTACAGCCGGTGTACGCGCAATTCGAGAAAACGTCGGTGGCATCGCAAGGCGAAGTGGCCGGAAAGCGGAACGGGACAGGCAAGACGGTATCGATTGACATAACGGAAACAAAAGGCCGTATCGAGGATTGGTTGCGCCTCTTCGCCAAGTCGAATCGCCCAGCGCTCACCGGATCGATGAACTTCAGGGCAACAGTCGGGTTTCCGTTCGAACAGGGGCGATTCCTAGACCAGATCACTTTGCAGGGCGACTTCGGAATCGACACGATGCGCTTCACCAGTTCCGAGACCCAGGCGAACGTCAACTCCCTGAGTGAACGAGCCCAGGGCGAGAAGGAGGACAGCGATCCTGAGAATGTCATTTCCAATTTGAAGGGACACGTCGAGCTCAAGAACGGGATAGCGACGTTCTCGACTCTATCTTTCAGCGTTCCGGGCGCGCTGGCGCAGATGCATGGAACGTACGGCCTCATGAACGAGCAGATCAATCTCCACGGAACTCTGCGACTCGATTCTAGGCTTTCCAAGGGATCGAAGGGAATCAGATCATTTCTGCTTAAGGCTGTAGAGCCCTTCTTGAAAAAGAAAGATGCCGGTGAGGTAGTGCCCATCAAGCTTACCGGATCCTACACGCATCCGTCTTACGGAATAGACTATTTAGGGTCGATCTGAAGTCGAGTAAAAGATGTTTGTCAAATGGCAGGAGCATCGCGCAAATCGGGCAGGAGGAATGCGGTCTCAGTAGCCTATGATTAGCTTCTGGGATCCAAGGCCCATTTGGAGCTGCGATTTCTGAACGGTGCTTCGCCGGAGCTTCGGGCCGAAATCCTGGAATTCTACGGGCATAGGGATGCTCCGTATGCGACCAAGCAAAATCCAAAAGCCTGGGCCCAACTTGCACAATTGAAGAAGGCAGGATCGGCGGTGGTTGCGGGAGGTACGGACGGTCCTTCTCTATCAGGCTGCTCTTCCGAACAAGGTCTGATATGTTGAGGCTGTCACTAAATGACGAAATGAAGGATGACGCGTTCTCCGGGAGACCGGTGGCGTGATCAGCGCTGCAGCCACCCATCTCGGTGTGCCACGCACGACCTGGAACGCCATGATGCGGAGGCTGAGGATCTCCCGCAAGGACCTCTGATGATGCAGATCAGCCAGCATAGAAACGCAATCATCATGCTCGCCGCTTCATTCGCCCTCTTTGCTCAAAGTGACGAGTTTCGGTCAAATCTCAAGATCATTCCAGCGTACCGGACGTCCGCCAGATCGTGGAGTCATCGATCGCGGCGACGCAGCGTCACTGGCAGGCGCGGCTCCATTACACCTATGTAGAGCGTGACGAGGATCGGCGCCTGGACCCGGCTGGGCGCGTGAAGTCGGAGGATGTGGATGTCTCGAGAACGATTCTCGTCAACGGCGTTCCGTTCGAGCAACTCGTGGAACGCAACGGGCAGCCTCCTTCGGCCGAGGAGGAACGGAAACAGAAAGAGAAGCTCGACAAGTTGAAGCGGGAAACGCCAGAGCAGCGGGCCGAGCGAATACGCAAGCAGGAGGAGGAGAACGCGTCGCTCGTCCGGGAAGTGCCCAAGGCCTTCGACTTCCAACTCGTGGGCGAAGAGGCAGTCAACGGCAGGCCGGCCTATGTACTTCAAGCGACGCCGCACCCCGGCTATCAAGCGCAGGGCAAGTACGGCAAGATGTTCTCCAAGGTAGAGGGCAAGCTTTGGGTCGACAAACAGGACCTCGGGTGGATCAAGGTCGACGGGCAGGTGATCCAGCCGTTCTCGATTGGATTATTTCTGGCGCGCGTGCTGCGCGGCTCGCAGCATTACGATGGAGCAGACGCGCGTCGACGATGGGATCTGGATGCCGGAACGCGTCGAAGTGCGAGCGGCCGCGAAAATCTTTTTCGTGAAGAGTCTCGTGATCGATCGGGTCCTGACTTACTCGGAATACAAGCTGCCGCAAGCCGGCGTGCCCCCGATAAGAGATCCGGTGATCCCGTGAACCCGATGCCCGGATACCTGCCTGATGACAGTCAAGAAACTACTACATTTAATCCAGGAGCGCAGATCCGCGTCAGACGCTTGTCCGGACTTGGACCTGGCGCCGCGTTCGGTTTGTATTGTTGGCAATGCTGCTCTGCCAGGCGCACGGCTATGCGCAATTAGGACCGCAGCCGCCATGCGGAAAGGAACCCGTTCCGCCCTATCCTGGTCTGGATGATTCGGCCATCGTGAAGTCATGGAGCAAGTCTGATTTCGGCCGCGACTGGAGACCGCCCGCGTGCACCGGTTGGGCTGCGGTGGGCTTTACAACGTTGGTAACCACAGTCGCGCGATTTCGTCATACCTCGGAAGCTGAGGGCTTGCTTCGCCACATCGGGGCAATTTCAGAACTCGCGGGCATGCGCTACTGGTCGACCACTCACAAGCAGTGGCAAACACTAATTGTGGACGCCTACGCTCTGACCGGCTCGCAGCCTGGTCAACGCCGCGAAGACTTCACGCCCGATGAGATGAAGGAAGGCAAGGTACTCTACTTTGAACAGGTCGATAACCTTTCTGGCAAAGCCATCTACCGAATGCACATTGCAGAGGCTTCGGCGGACCGGCTCGTCTTCGATGTCGAGAACGTCAGCACGATGCGCTATCTCTTCATACCTATCCTTCACCCGGGTGAGATGCAGTCGATCTACTTTCTGGATCGCGAATCGGAAAACGTCTGGCGCTACTACAGCATCGTGCGCACAGGAAAGAACGCGAACCGGCTGATCGCGGGAAATGAGTCTTCCTCGGTCAACCGGGCCGTTGCGTTCTATCGCCACCTAGTCGGAATTCCCACCGACCAGGAGCCTCCGGCGGCGCGATGAAGGCAAGAGTTTGTAGCTCTCGCAGTTTTGCTCACAATACGCCGATTCGTAACCAGCTTGATGAGTCGCGATTTGTTCCTGAGGTTGAGTCCGTGAGTCGACCTTTGTTCTCGGCCCGCGCAGGGCGCCTCTCTCTGTGGTTGGGCGGTGCTGCGCTCGCATTGCTGATGTTCGTCCGTATTACAAGGGAGTTGATCGAAGGAGATGTCGGTGCCGTGGACAGCGCGATCCTGCTTGCTGTGGCAAAAAAGCGGACGCCATGGCTTACGATCGCGGCAGTCGATGTGACAGCGCTGGGATCGATCACCTTGGTGGTATTGTTCTCCGCCTTCACTCTCGTGGTGTTGCTTGTGTTGCGCGACCGACTGGGCGCCCTCCAGTTGCTCGCGGCTTCGGCGGGAGCAGGAATATTGACGCTCGTGACGAAGGACATCATCGAAAGAATCCGTCCAGAGGAGGCCCAACAGCTGATCGTAGTGTCGGGCTTCTCATACCCGAGCGGACATTCGGTTTCGACCTCCGCGCTTTACCTGACGATCGCGATCATCGCAGGCCGTTATGTAGAGCACTCGGGCGCAAGAGCCGCAATTTTTCTGGCCGTGTCGGCGGTGCTTATCATGGTTGGTGCCTCACGCGTGTACCTTGGCGTTCATTATGCGACTGACGTCGTGAGCGGCATCTCGCTCGGAGCGGCGTGGGCGCTGATGCTCGCCGGATTCTTCACACTTTTTGGTCATCGTGGCTCGTCCTGAGTGTCCCGTCCCGACAACGCACACACAGCCAGGACCAAACATAATTGTGTCACGTGAATTGCAGTGAATAATCAGCAGCAACACCAATACAGCGATTACGTACCAGAGTTGCCGCTGAAGCGCATTTCTAATGTTCATAGGAGAGGATTGAGCCAGCTTGCAGAAATGAATTGCCGATTCGAGGATACACATGGATGAGGCAGCCAAGATGAGTCCCGGGCGCCCGGATCGGGTTGCCCCAGGAGACAGCCACATAGGCTCAAGTGTCGAAGCCCTGAAGCGGGCGTTCATCGACAATTTGTATTACACCGTTGGCAGATATCCAGCCATCGCGAATCGGCGTGACTCTTACATTGCTCTGGCCTACACGGTCCGCGACCGTCTCATGGAACGTTGGATCAATGCGATGCAGACCTATCGAAAGAAAGATGTTCGCGCGGTATGTTACTTGTCAGCCGAGTTCTTACCGGGGCCGCACTTGGCGAACAATCTCATCAATCTTGGAATTTACGACCAGGCCAGCCAAGCCATTGCGGAGCTGGGGTTAAGTCTGCGGGAGCTGGTTGAAGAGGAACCCGAACCGGGCCTGGGCAATGGCGGCCTAGGGCGGCTGGCTTCTTGCTTTCTTGATTCTTTGTCCACACTAGGAATTCCGGCGATCGGCTATGGAATCCGCTACGAGTTCGGTGTCTTTAACCAAGCGATCAGGAATGGCTGGCAGGTGGAGCTTACGGACAAGTGGCTGCAATTCGGTAATCCGTGGGAGATTTCTCGTTCCGACCACCCGTTTGAAGTAAAGTTCGGCGGCCACACGGAGCCTTACACCGACGATCAAGGCCGTTACCGGGTGCGCTGGGTACCCGACCATGTCGTCAAGGGCGTACCGTATGACACACCTATCTCAGGTTTCCGCACAAACATCGCGAATACTCTGCGGTTGTGGAGTGCCGAAGCGACGGAATCCCTCGACCTCGAAAGATTTAATGTAGGCGATTACGTCGGCGCCGTGCGCGAGAAGATGGCCTCCGAAACGATCTCGAAGGTTCTTTACCCCAACGATGAGAGGATCCAAGGCAAGCACCTGCGGCTCGCGCAGCAATTTTTCTTCGTCTCCTGTTCTTTGCAGCACATTATCCATCTGCACTTACGCCAGCGACGCAAGCTGGAACATTTCGACAAGAAATGGGCGATCCAGTTGAATGACACTCATCCTTCGATTGGGGTGGCGGAGTTGATGCGACTGCTGATGGACGAGCATGCCATGGCGTGGGAGCCTGCTTGGGAGATCACCCGGAACACCTTCGGATACACAAACCATACGCTTCTGCCTGAAGCCTCGGAGCGCTGGCCGCTGCCCATGTTCTCCAGCATGTTGCCGCGGCATTTGGAGATTATCTACGAGATCAACCGGCGCTTCCTGGACGAAGTCCGCGCCAAGTATCCTGGAAATGAAGACTGCGTGCGGCGGATGTCGCTGATTGACGAAACGGGTGAGAGATATGTGCGGATGGCCAATCTTGCAGCGGTAGGCAGTCACGCCATCAACGGAGTGGCGGCGCTGCACACGGAACTCCTCAAGCGTGGTGCACTTCACGACTTTTATGAAATGTATCCCGACCGTTTCAGTAACAAGACCAATGGCGTTACCCCGCGGCGCTGGTTGCTCGTAAGCAATCCCCGACTCGCCAAACTCATCACCGGCCGGATCGGTTCAGGCTGGGTGACACAACTCGACGAGCTACGGAAACTGGAATCGTACGCGGATGACGCGGCATTCCGCCAAGAGTGGAGGCAGACGAAAGAGGAGACGAAAAGCGAACTAGCCTCCTACATTCTTGCGGAAACGGGCATCACTATCGACGCGAAATCTATGTTCGACATCCAAGTTAAGCGATTGCATGAGTATAAACGCCAACACCTCAACGTGCTGCACATCGTGACGCTTTACAACAGGATCCAGAGGGACCCAAACTTCGATGTGACACCTCGCACTTTTGTTTTTGCGGGAAAAGCCGCCCCGAGCTATTTCATGGTGAAGCTGATCATCAAGCTCATCAACTCGGTGGCGGAAGTCGTGAACAACGATCCCAAGGTCAAGGGGCGCCTCAAGGTTGTGTTTCTTCCTAATTTCAACGTCTCGCTCGGCCAGAAAGTGTATCCGGCGGCCGACCTGTCCGAGCAAATTTCTACCGCCGGAAAAGAGGCTTCGGGTACCGGCTGCATGAAATTCGCGATGAATGGAGCATTGACCATCGGGACGCTAGATGGCGCGAATATAGAGATTAGGGAGCAGGTTGGAGCGGAGAATTTCTTTCTCTTCGGCCTGACAGCAGAGAAAGTCGAATTACTGAAAGCGAGCAGCTACAATCCCAGGGAATACTACAGTAGCAATTCAGATCTGCGCGAGGTTTTGGACGCCCTGCTCTCCGGACAATTCTCGCGTGGCGATACTACCCTGTTCCGCCCTTTGGTGGACACTCTCTTGAACCATGACGAATACATGCTGCTGGCGGATTATCAAGCATATATCGACTGCCAAATGTGCATCAGCCAGGTTTTCCGCGACAATGATCAATGGAACCGAATGTCGATTCTCAACGCTGCACGCATCGGCAAGTTCTCATCCGACCGCACCATCCGGGAATACTGCCAAGAGGTTTGGCACACGGGACCAGTAGACAGCCAGGACGCGCAATAGCTTTGGATTGCCGAAGACGAATAAGCGGGCGATCTTATCTACTCTTGAAAGCCCAGCGGTTGTAGCTGAGCGGTGCATTGAAACGTTCGTTGAGTCACAAGTTTGATGCATTAATTCTCGGCGCCGGGCCGCTAGGCTTATGTGCGCGGTGGAGGCTGGTAACGGACGCCGCGTCGCCGTGATTGAGCATGCCGATCGCCCGGACAAAAAGATTCTCATTTCTGGCGGACGGGCCGATGTGATTTCACCAACATCTATTGCCAGCCGCACCGAGGACGAGACAGAGTTCGTTGAGCGGGTTTAGCGAAACAAACATCGGTTAACTGGTTCCTCGGGGAATGCGAGCGGAGTTCGAGGTCGAGAGAACAATTCGGGGTTTCACTAGAGGCGGCTGGAAGTTGCAGCCGCCTTCTTCATTTTGGGAATCTCGGTTTAGGGTTTTTAAGCAAACGAACAGACCTTCGGCCTGACCATCCGAATGAAATCCCCACTCCTCATGCGAAGAGCGTCAGCGCGTCACGGCGACGTACGCAGGCGGAAGAAAAAACCGTCAAAGAAATTCCGAGATTCCTTCGGACATATGCCCATATCGCTTGAGGAGAAAATACCCTGGCAGTGCCGCTGCCTTGTCATCGGGACTGGGACAGGCAGGCTGCGAGTTATGGATGAAGTGAAACGGGAAGCAGAGCGCCGCGGAATCAAATTGGTCATCTTGACCACAACCGAGGCCATTGACCTGCTGAAGAAAGAGCCTGCCGATACCAACGCCATTCTGCATGTGACTTGCTAAAGGGCGCAGTCAAGGACCATCTGTCGGTTGGGGGCCGAACCGAGCGTGGCGTCCTTACAGCGACAGTCGGGCGGAGTCGTGGATTGTGACTGGGCGCACTCTGGGCTGTGGGACGTCACACCGTGTGCCTCAAGGAAGCCAGCCACAATTTGCTACCAGGAGGAGGCGCGGTCATGAACAATTGTATTAGCTGCGGCATTCCCACACGCAAAGGTGGCCCGTTCTGCGACGTCTGCCTGACGATGCTGGAGGCCGTCGAGCGTCCGTTCTTCATAAAAGCTCAGGAAGAGTTCCACGAAGAGAATTTGCGGCGCATTCGAACGAAGGAACGTTTGCTGCACGACAGCGAAGAGCCAGAATTGAGATGAGCCTTTGGTGCCAAGCTCCTGCTGGAAGTCGCCGATGGAGTGAAGGAAATGAAGGATGGGCACGCGTCAAGGGAATGCAGCAATATCTTCGCGCCAGAGGCTCAGGCGTCAAGATAGGACTAAACGGTCTATCCCGTGGGTTTGGTTCGGGTGCGGAAATGTACAATTTTGCTCGTTTGGGATCATTCCGCCTTCCCTGTGAGAAGATAGTGACGAAGGTCTATTTTTAACTGCTGACACGGATCACCGTGGCCACGCTTCAGCAACTGTGGGTGATTCTCTTCGAGCCATCCACAGAAGGCCAAGACTTTGTCCTCTGTGCGTTTTTCTGGTAGGAATCGCTGCTGCCACAAGGCTATGAGCCGCTGTCTTCTCTCGCGGTCTTTCAGTTTCGGGGAATCCCAGGCGTAATATCGCATGGTTCGTGCATTCCGGAAAATAGAGACCCCATAGGGTTTACGTATGGTGCTTCTAGTTTCCGATGCCACCTGGCCAGCAGTAGCAAGACCGCTCGCCAGCTTATCGGGGCAGCCAAGATCGACATCTTACTCACTGCGAAACATCTGCCCGACGGGAACGGGTTCCAATTCGTCGCATCGCTAAGCAGGATTCACAATCAGAGCATTCTCATCCTCCCCAGTTGAAAATAGTTGCTTCTGGATACCTGTGCTCGATCACGGAAGAACTTGTCTTGGGGCCCTGCTCCACAGCCCGTTGAGTTCGCTCGGGCAATAGAAGAACTTTCTCGACAGACCTATAGTACTTAGCTGTGATCTTTCACCGGACAAAATCCTGGTCATGAGCCGATCCGCACAATTTCCGCAGACCAACGTGTTCCTGGCTACTTGGGTGGGCACGGTGTGGCGATCTCCGCCCTTTCTGGGTATCACGTCAGAAGATTCACGAATTCACTTATACGTAATCGAAATGCCCGCGCCCGACTGAAAGACATTAACCAAGTACCGATGCACGTGTGAGGAAATCATGTCCACTCGATCTGTTCGGGCTGCATATTTGGAACGTCGTCGTAGCACTCGCTTTCCCGTCCGCTTCGCCCTTGTAGTTTGTGGAGACAGCGGACGCTTGCAAGAACAGACCTATACAATCTCTGTAAATGTCCACGGAGTCCTCGTGGCTTTGGCATCCAGGGTGACAATAGGCCAGAGACTTGTCATTCAGAATCCTGAGAATAGGGTTCTGGCTCATCCATAGCAGTTCCAAACACGCCGATTAAGAGAGCCTCTCCTCCAAGTTCCTCTCGGTTCAGTGCGAAGCCAGATCACACTAAATTGTGACTGAGGCTACATTCTTCCCCGCTCCCTCGGATCAGCATAAGGCTGGCGGTCACCGAGGCCGGAATGAAGGGATTATGGATCGCCTGTTCTCGTTTTTGCTATTCGCAGCATTCCTTTACCACCTGATTCATGGCGATCATGCGGGTCATCAGGTTCTCGCAAGGGAGCCGGTTACAAGCAGGAGTCAGTCAAGAGCGAAGGAGGAGTCAGATGATTAAGAAGACCGCGAAAACGAGGAGGGTTCGCAAACTGCTTAGATCGACGAGGAGCAGAGTTAAACGGGCGGCGAAGTAGACCGATTGTACTGTCAGAGCCCAGGACTTATGTGACTGAGCACATTGGGAACAGTGGTAACCGCTGACAGCAAACACACGAAGGACTGGAGGACCTTATGAAGGAGGAACGAGAACTTTTACTCGAAGAGGTGAGGAAGTGGATCGCGAGTATGGAGTATGTCTGCCGATCTCCGGAAGTTATGGCGCTGATCCGGCAACTTGAACAGGATCACCACGCTTACCCACAAGTCCTCGTCAATGTAGAAGAAAATTGAGAGGGGCTTTCGGCGGGGAGAATTAACGAGCAATCGTTGTTTGCATCTGTTGCGGAGGGTTATTTTAGTGTCTTGGAACGGATGGCATATGGGCTGGATGTGGTTTTTCTGGGGTTTCGTGATCTTACTCTTGGTGCTGCTCTTCCAGAGAGCAAGTGGTTCGCCACGCACACCCTCTGAAACGCAACCATCAGCCGAGGAGATCCTTAAGAGGCGCTATGCACGAGGGGAAATCAACAAAGAAGAATACGAATCCAAACTAGAGGGTTTGCGGAAGTAGATCGTAAGGCAGTTTGCCGGCCGGTCTTGGTAGCGCAGGCACTCATACAGACAAACGACAGCCAAGAGTGGCTCTGCTGCAGTTAAGCGACCCCTCAGGAGGCGGCGGTGGAAACATTCGAGAAGACCATCAGCACAAATAAATCGTTTGATGACGCTGTCGCGGCAGTCGAAAAGAAAACGGCAGAGAAAGGGTTCCGAGTACTCCATACCCACGATGTCGCAGCGACCCTGGCTGAAAAAGGCTTCACGCGAGAACCGCTGAAAATCATCGAGATCTGCAACGCAAAGTACGCCAGCCAAGTGTTGGACAAAGACGTGAAGCTGGCGCTGATGCTGCCATGTCCCATCAGCGTTTACGTAGAGGGCGGGAAGACGCATATCAGCACGTTGCTGCCGACGACGCTTGTAGAGTTCTTCCCGAAGGCAGGCATAGAGAAAATTGCCGCGGAAGTGGAAAAGGCGGTCCTGGGGATCATCGAGGAAGCGAAATAGTTGCCGACCCTTGTTAGCCCCAGATTCCTATTGTCGTGCAGGCCGGAAGAACACGAATCGCATTGATTGCCACAAGCGAGAGGAACGCCGCTAGGATGAAGACAATGCCTGGATGCACTGCCCACAACGCTCCCGCTATGAGCGATGCAGGCAGGTAGATTATTCCTGTCACAAAATTATATACACCTATCGCCGTCGCGCGTCGTTCGGGCTCAACATCCGCGATGAATGCCTTGCTTTGAGCTTCGTCAATTGAATAGAAGAACTCCATAGATGACGAACAGTAGAACGATCTGCCACTTCGTTGTCGCGAAAGCGAAGCCGACGCTCATAACAAGGTAGGTTAGGTAGCTCAACACGACGATGCGCGTCCTTCCGATCCGATCGCCGAGCTTGCCGATGACTGGTGCAGCGACGACGAACGAGATATTAAACAACGCATAGAGCAATACAATATCCTTTACAGAGAAACCGACGCATTCGCACGCAAAAGCAGGAAGCCGAAACTGAAGTAGGCCAGTGAGAAAATCCCCGCTGCGACAAGGTAGCGTTTGAACCCGGGACTCAGTGTCTTCCATGCACCGAAGATATTCTCGTGTCTGTGTTGAACGTCCGGTTGATCCTTGATCAGGGCAAGCGCGAAAACGCCAAGCACCGCAGGAACAAACGCGACCCAGAACAGCACTCGAAACGATGAGGCCGTTTCTCCGAGCCACGAAAGTAAACCATAGGCAATAAGCGGACCGAGAACGGCTCCCGCCTTGTCAAATGCCTTGTGCACACCGAACGAATATCCTCGGATGTCTTGGCAGCGATAGCCGACAGCCAGGCGTCACGCGGCGGGCCACGAAAACTCTTGCCTAGGCGTTCGATGACTCGGAAGAGACCCAAGGCAATAACGGAATTAGCGAACAGAAGAATGACTTTTGCAGCCGTCGAGAAGCCATATCCGACAAGAGCAAAGGCCTTGCGTTTGCCGGTCTTGTCCGACAACCAGCCAGCGACATAGTCCAACGACGATGACGAGAAATCGGCGAAGCCCTCAACCAGACCTAGCAAAGCGCTCGATGCCCCAGCGATCGTCGTGAAGAAGATCGCGAAAACGGAAAAAATCATCTCGGAACTGACATCCGTGAGAAAACTCACGACACCCAACTTGAGCACGTCAGGATGGACGCCAAACTTTCTATTCATAGGCGGTCTCGCTGAGTTGGCGCCCATTCCGACCACCACGGCATGTTTGCGGCCTATCCGCAAATCAGGAACTTCGGTGTATAGGCTTGCGCTTTCATATTCTGCCTCTTACAGCACGTCCCATGTATTGTGCCATTAGCGCCATGTAGGGCTAGCACTCCGAGCAATACTTATTCCTGCGCCCTGGCAGTTGTTGTACTGCCCTCACGCGCTCGCATATCGCGCTTAATGATCATCTGAGACTTATTTGTAGACTTTCTCCAGCCGCACGGCTGTTACTTTGTACTCCGGCGTGCTTACGTAATTGTCTCGGTGCAGACTGGTCACATTATTCACAAAGGCTTCAGGCGTATGGAAGCTGGCAAAAAGCTCTCCCGGACGCACCGCGTTCTCAATTTTGATAGGAAGAATTGCCTCGCCGTAGCGGCTGCGGATTCGGACATGTGAGCCCTCGGATAGCCCGAGTCTCACGGCGTCCTCGGCTGACACATCAAGGCAGTCGTGCGGACGGAGCAAATTGTTGGCGGTTCGCGAGGTCATCGTGCCAGCGTTAAACTGGTACAGAGTGCGCCCCGTGATCAGCGTGAAAGGGTATTCCCCATCGGCAGTCTCCCCGGTGGGTCGATATTCGATTTGGCGAAATCCCGCTCTTCTGCCACCCGGAAAAGTATCAGCATGAAGCACCTGCGTGCCCGGATGGTTTTCGGAGGGACAAGGCCACTGCAGCCCTTCCCGCTCCAAGCGCCCATAGCTGATGCCGGCACCGGCTTTCCATACAGAGCGAATCTCGTTCCAGATTTCCTCTGCGGACCTGAAGTGAAAAGGCTCGCCTTTGCCCATAGCGCGAGCAACGTCGCAGATGATCTCCCAATCCGGCCTCGATGCGCCGACAGGCTCAATTGCTTTTCGCACTCGCTGGATGCGCCTCTCCGCGTTCATGAAAGTACCGTCTTTTTCAAACGACGACGCCACCGGCAGGAAGACAGTGCCCAACTCCCTGGCCGTTTCATTGAGGAACATATCCTGGATAATGACGAGTTCCAGATGTTCCAGAGAGCGCTTTGTCCCATGGGCGTTAGGATTGGTCAGGAAGACGTCATAACCGATCGCCCATAAGGCTTTGAACTTTTTGCTTTCGGTGGCGTCTAGCATTTCAAGCAGGTTAAGACCCTTGTGCGTCGGAACGGGAGCCTGCCAGGTCTTCGAAAAAAGGTCACTACCGTCCGCAAGCGAAACTGAGCCCGTCAGACTGTCGGGGTCGCATCCCATATGTGCGGAACCCTGAACATTATTCTGCCCGCGCAAAGGGTTGACGCCAGCGCCACGCCTGCCGATGTTTCCCGTTAACAGGGCCAGATTCACGAGGCACATCACGCCTTCGGTTCCCTGAGTATGTTCCGTCACCCCGAGGCCATGAATGCACATGGCGGGTTTTTCTCTCGCATAGATGCGCGCCGCTTCGCGGATTTGCTGAGCTTCCACGCCGCAGAGAGGGGCTGCTCTCTCCGGGGACCAAGATTGAACAAATCGCCGGAATTCATTCAGACCGGTCGAACGCTCTCTCAAGAAATCGCCGTCGTGCAGACCTTCGTCTAAAATCGCGCACGCCATCGCGTTGAGTAAAGGGATGTTCGTTCCGGGACGAAGTTGTAAGTGCACCGTTGCGTAGCGCGTCAACTCAATCTTGCGAGGGTCGATAACAATCAAATGCGATCCTCTTAATGCCGCCTGCTTTATCCGTGCTCCAACGATCGGATGGTTCTCGTTTGGGTTCGCACCACACACCAGAATCGTTCGGGCATTCTCTATGTCTTCGAAAGAATTCGTTGCAGCGCCGGCGCCCAACATTGATTTCATCGCTGCTGCTGTAGGAGCGTGGCAAACACGTGCGCAGCAATCTACATTGTTTGTGCCTACAACAACCCGAGCGAACTTTTGAGCGAGATAGTTCTCTTCGTTGGTGGCGCGCGCGGATCCCAGAACCCCGATGCTATCTGGACCATAGTGCGCGACAAGTCGCCTCAGCGCAGCCGCCGTGAATGAGATTGCTTCATCCCAGGAGACCGGTTCCCATTCGCCGGCCACTCGAAGCATCGGCAGGGTCACGCGATCGGCGGCATGCACAAAATCGAACGCGTAACGTCCCTTCGAGCAAAGATGACCACGGCTCACGGGAGCATCCAAGACCGGTTTGATGACCACAATCCGCTCATCACGCGTCCCACGTTCATTTCGCATCCGGTACCACAGTAGGCGCACGTAGTCCTTGTCCACTTGGTCGGAGTTCCGATGGATAAGACAGTCTTGTCTTCTAGAGCCCCGGTAGGACATGTATCCACGCAAGCGCCACAACTCACACAGGAGCTCTCTCGCAAAGTCGTTCCTGAATCCGGCCGAATCCTGGTAGCATCGCCACGATTCCAGATATGCCAAACAAATTGCCCCTGCACCTCATCGCAGATGCGCACGCAGCGGTAGCAATAAATGCACTGAGACATGTCCACACGAATATATGGATTCGATTCGTCGACGAGATCCGGCAAGCTGGTGCCCGAGCATTCTCGTTCAAGGCCATATGCGTGGAGGAGTCGATGGAACTCCTTGTCTGGGAATTGGCGCATGTTATCGGAAGGATACTGTTGAGCGAGAAGTCTGAGCAGGGATCGCCGACATTCTTCTAGTTCTGCGGTATGAGTTTCGATGGTCATTCCGTCAGAAATCTTCGTGTCGCAAGCAATCACGGGGCGCGCACTGCCGTTCACCTGTACGACACATAGACGACAGCCACCAAAAGGCTTCATGCGCTCGTCATAACAGATCGCCGGTATTTCGACTTGCAGCGAACGCAAGGCCTGGAGAATCGAGAGGGCCTCGTGAAATTGATGCCGTTGCCCGTTGATCGTTATCTGAAGCAAGGTTCTAATTCCTCGGCGTAGTGGCGAAGCACGCTTCGAGCAAATTCAGCGAGCCCGGTTCCGAGCCCGCAAATGCTCGTCGCCGCCAGTGCAGAAACAATTTCCATGCATTCTTGCTTTTCTTGTGCCGGAACGAAGCCGGCCTTAACGATTTGCTTAAACGTTTGCTCGATCCTCCGGCTGCCCAGTCGGCACGGCGTACATTTGCCGCAGGACTCATACGCAGCAAAGTCAAAGACATGGTGTATCAGTTCCGCAATTGACGTGTGTTTATCAAAGCCAATCATGCCGGCATGCCCTACGCTGGCGCCGATCCTAGCGAGTTCCTCAAAGCCAAGAGGGGTGTCAAAAAGATGTGGTGGAATAATTCCCGCCAGCGGGCCGCCGATAATTACGCCTTCTAGGGTTCCGCTCTTTAGTCCTTCACCCAATTCCTCTACGATGTCGTGGATGCTAATCCCGAACTCGACTTCGTAAAGACCGGGTGTTCGGAACAGAGAATTGAGCGACACCACCTTCGTGCCGCGGCTGTTCGAGAAGCCAAGGCGGCGGAATGCATCGGCACCATTCCGGACGATCCAGGGTATATTGGCAAGTGTTTCCACATTGTTGATCAGCGTGGGCTTTCCAAACAGGCCGTACTCAGAGGGATAAGGCGGCCGCAACCGGACCTCGGGCCTGCGCCCCTCAATTGAATTCAGCAGTGCCGTTTCTTCGCCGCAAACGTAACTCCCTTGTCCCATGACGAGCTCAACATCAAAGGAGAAAGCGCTACGGACGATCCGTTCCCCCAGGAAACCCTCTCGGCGAGCCTCGAGGAGAGCCCGCTCGAGAGCAATGCGAGCGTGGGGATACTCCTTCCTCAAGTATACGTAGCCTTTTGTTGCGCCAATTGCGTATCCGGAGATGGCCATCGCTTCAAGCAAGCGATACGGATCATCCTCGAGCAGAAAGCGATCAATGTAAGCTCCGGGATCCCCCTCGTCGGCATTCGCCACAACGAATTTGTCTGTCCCCTCCTGTTCAGCAACCGCGCGCCACTTCCTACCCGTGGGAAAACCTGCGCCTCCACGCCCGCGCAGCTCTGAAACTTCAATCGAACTCACGAGTTTTGCCGGTGTCTGATTCAGCGCTTCTTCAAGCGCCCGGTAGCCGCCCCTGGCAATGGACATCGAAATTGAAGAGATCGGAGCCTCGATTATCGGTCCGAGAACAATCGGTTCACGCGAGCGAATTGCCATCCTGGGACGAGAGACCTTACTGCTTGATGAGGGGGCTACAAAGCAACTTCCGAGGCAATACACGCGGTTCTCCTGAGACGTGGCAGCCGACCAGCGGCCCGGGTTCCGATGCCGGGCCACAAAACATGCCGTCCCTTGACAGAACTCGCGGGCCTCGCCCACTCCCACAAGGTGATAGAAGGAACGGATGTCCTCCCTCTCTTCCTTATCTGTTCTCCGTAGCGGCAGATTATCGGGCACTATGTGCTTTACCATCGACCCGCCAAAGCACCAAGCTAAGGGAAGGTCGCTTTCGAATGCGGCATTCACTTTGGTACGGCACCATAACTACGGCAGTGATCTAGATCACATTCTTTTCCCAGGGGACTTAGTACAAAAGATTCCTCGGAGGATGAAGCCTGCGAGGGAGAAGCAATTCCAGAAGTGCTTGCAATTCTCTGCCTCCCTTCCCAAGAAATCGCCAGTCGCCGCAAAGGAAGTCGAAGGGATAACATGAATCGAGCCGCTGTTAGGGTGCTCCTGCTGGCCGAAAATGCAAAAGCTTCAGCGCATCTCTTGTCTTATTTGGAGCAGCGTGGTTGCCGTTGCTGGTGCGCTACGAGCGCTGAAGAAGGCATTCTGCTGTTCCGGCAACATAGGTTTCAGTTGATTCTGGGCTTAAGACCGATACGGCAGGCGGCCCGGATAATCAATTTGTTAGTGCAATCGAATTGTAGTGTCTTTTACGCGCACCCTGTAGAGAAGGGCTGCTGGTGGCTGCCGCTTATGAAAGATGGCCAGCAATGCCTTGGAACTGCGGCGCTTCGACCTAGGGAATTTGTAGCCGTGCTGGATCAGATGTTGGAAGAAATCCGAATCGCTTCGATCACCGTTGCGGAACCCCTGCAGGCGTTATATGGCAATGCCTGTACCGTTAGGCTCGCATCTTGAAGATCTTGCTGGCAGTCGATGATTCGAGATTCTCGGAAGTCGCCACGCAAGCGGTAATTCGGCAGATAAGACCCGAGCAAGCCGAAGTATGCGTATTACATATTGTCGAACCTCTGCTCCTCATCTCGGAGTTTCGATTAGGCAATCTCGAAGGGCTTAAGGCATCCGAAAAACAACTTCGCAAGGATGGTGAAGAACTGGTGACTCGGGCGGAGCAATTGCTTCGCACAGCGGGCTTCAAGGTACATACGAAAATAAGAGAAGGCGATCATCGAGCCGAAATCATTGACCAAGCCGCAGAATGGCGCGCGGATTTGATTGTCCTCGGTTCGCATGGTCGTAAGGGCCTGAATCGATTTCTCCTGGGGAGTGTCGCCGAATTCGTAGCCCGCCATGCGGATTGCTCGGTACAAATTGTGCGGGTCTCCAGCAATAAAACGACCTAATATTCACGATTACAAAAACGGCGGATGAGGTCCGAACGTGTGCTTCTCGATGAGCCCGCAGTTGGGTTGATGAACTTTAAGTGGGCATCGACGGATCGAGCGCGACTTCCATCGAAAAAATAGGGGCTTTGGCTGCTTCGCTTATGTTTCCGCCGGCGGTGGTTCCCGCACTTCCAGCGTTTCCAGCGTTTCCAAACCCACTGTAAGAACTTAGCGGGGAAATTGCGAACACAAAAACTTCACCCGCTCATTGCCGTCTTCGCCAGCGCGTCATTCTTGCTGCCAGTGCTCCGTGGCTAACCATTTCAGCGACGGCCTCTCCCGGGGCCGGGGCTGTGAAAGCCGCCACCATTGAATCCACCGCGAGGCTCGAAGCCATGTCCGTACGGGTAATGAAAGTCTCCAAAACGGCGTGGCCCAGGGCCATAGCCCCAGTAGAAATAGGGCGACCGATATACGATTATCGGCGAGTAGAACCCCCAGCCAAACGGGCTGTAAAAGATCCCATTCGCAGGAAGGAACGTGTAAACGAAGAAGTTGGGATTCCAATACCAGCCTGGGCCATACCAATAAGGTCCATACCAGCCGGGTCCCATGCCGACGTAGACACGCGCTTCATCCACACTTGCTTCAGACAGGTATCCAGATCGCAAAGCTCACCAGCGGAAGAAATCGTCTTCGTATTTCCGGGCGTCGAAATCCCGCGCCTTCAGCTTGCCTTCGCCGTTCAGGTCAATTTCTCGTTCACGGGTCAGCGTGATCTCCTGATCATTCGCGTATACTTCTGCTTTGCCCTTGAATACCCGAATCTCATTTCGAGTTGCGTCAAATTCATACAAACCGTTGTTAACGAGTTTTGTGTTTGTGTCATTCAGGATGATTCTGATGTTGTTTTCTTTGCGAATGTCCAGACCTTCCACTGCCGCGCGGCCTTTCTCGACCGCGATCTCAGTATTGGCCAGGTCGGGCGAGAGCATCCGCACAGAGCTGTTGTCGGCAACTCGCAGAAAAACTCGGCGTCAAGAACCTCCACTTTACCGGCTTCGGTCGTGAGGGTCTGCCCCTTCTCCAATTCAACCGCACCGGGAGAGTTTGGTCCTAAATCTTGCGTGCCAATACAAGCGTTGCCTTCTACGTAGTTAATGCTGCCCGGCCGTGGGGGATGTGCATCATGGGCCCAGGCGCCCAAGGAACTGATCGTGGCCAACCCGAAGCCCGCCACAAAAATCAGTAGTAATCGTCTCACCATGGTCTTATTCTCACCTTTCTCGATCCCTGCGCTCGCACGCGAACCAAGCGAGCTTCAAGATGTATCATTCCCGTTAAGATCGATTCCTCAATTGCCACCATGATCAGGAGAGCCATCCCCACCGCACTGAACAACACAGCAAAAATCACCAACGCGGCCAGGAGCTCCCGCACAACGTAGAATTCCGCCGTAGCTACAACCAAGCCGACCGCGATGGTAGCGGCGAGAATTTTGTTGAAATGATCTGCGTTCATGTAAATGGCCTCTTCGTTTTGTATCCTCGGCTACATTGCTGTGACCTTTGTAACTTTTGCGCCGAATTGCGTATGTGACACGGGTCACATTCAAGGGCGATCAAATACACATATGCTTTGCGAGCGCGCGGATACGATGACTGTTGCTCAACTTGAATCGGGACATTGATCGGGTAAACAGCAGCGGTTCTTAGAGGAAAGCATTGAAATTATTGGCGGCAATCGATTCTTCGCCATACTCCCAACAAGTGCTGGACGAAATCGCTAGAAGGCCATGGCCGTCGGAAACGACTGTATGTATCCTCCACGTCATCGATTGGTTGCAGTTGCCGAGCAGTGCGTCGTTGATCCAGACACTGAAGCAATCAGCAAATCTTTTGGTTGAATCGGCTGCTAATCGTCTCTGCAAGGCTGGATTAAAGACCGCCACGAAGATCATGGAAGGCCACCCTCGAATTGCAGTCGCCGATTACGCTAAGAAATGGCGTACTGATTTCGTTCTGGTGGGTTCGCATGGTGCCAGCGGCTTGGCACGTTTTCTCCTCGGCAGCGTTGCACAGGCGACCCTGCGCAGATCGCCCTGCTCGGTTGAAATCGTGCGAAGGGCTGCCCAGGAGTCAGCAGCGATTTCGAGCGGCATGAAGATCTTGCTTGCGACGGACGGCTCGGAATGTTCCATGGCGGCAGTGACTTCCGTCGCCGGGCGCCCTTGGCCTAACGGAAGCCAGATACGTCTGATCAGCGCAATTCCAGTTATTCTTGCTGTCGGCGCTTCCCATCCACTACCTCCCTTTTATCTCCCGAGCGATGTCTTCGAGACACTTCAGACCCAAGCACGAAGCCGGGCCGAAGAGGCCGTCGAGCGCGCGCATCAGATTTTGAGGGAAGCACACATTGAGCCCGTCAAAACTGGTTTTCTGCCGATAGGCGATGCCAGGCAAGTGATATTAGAAGAAGCGAAGGATTGGGGTGCGGACCTGATCGTCGTAGGTTCACACGGTTACCACGGCATCGACAAGCTCATGCTGGGCAGCGTCTCGGAATCGGTGGCGATGCATGCGCACTGCTCTGTGGAAGTGATTCGAGAGACCGAGGCTCGCGGCGAGTAAGGAGTCGTCATGAAATCGACCTATACTGTGGATTTTTCTGAGATTCGCATGGGAGATGTGGCGCGGGTAGGGGGTAAAAACGCCTCACTTGGGGAGATGTTCAGCGCGCTCAAGCCGAAAGGGGTTGGCGTGCTGGACGGATTCGCCATTACTGACGGATGCGTACTGGCGCTTGCTCGAGGAACAGAATCTACGTGCAGAACTCGAAAGATATTTTTGCGAAGCTCGATCCAGAAAATCTGGAACAGCTCGCAGCCAAAGGCCATGAAGCTCGCACCAGAATTCTGCAGACCCCTTTGCCCGAGGTTCTCCAATCCGCAATTCGCGATTCTTACCGTGCGCTCGTCGCACGAATGGGTCGCGAGACTGAGCTGGCCGTGAGATCTTCAGCAAGCGCAGAGGACCTGCCGGAAGCATCGTTTGCCGGAGCCGCGGAGACGTTTCTTAACGTGCGCGGCGAAGAGGCGCTGCTTCGTGCCGTGCACCAATGTTTTGCTTCCCTATTTACGGACCGGGCCATAAGCTATCGCGCGCGCCAAGGCTACTCGCAGCTGAAAGTCGCTCTGTCGGTCGGGTGTTATGCCGATGGTGCGATCGGACCTGGCCTCGTTCTGGCGTGATCTTTACGCTCGATACCGAGTCCGGATTCCGCGATGTGGTCACCATCACCGGCTCGTATGGTTTGGGCGAATTGGTTGTGCAGGGCGTGGTCACGCCGGACGAATGGCTGCGTATTCAAACCCACGTTGCGCGCCGGATTCGACTCCATTGTGGGACGGAGCTCTGGGCTCCAAAGAGAGTGAGGCTTGTCTATGCGACGGGCACGCGCTCGACTCGGAGCGAAGCGACGTCCGCCGCAGGACCGGGCGCGTTACTGCCTTTCCGATTCCGAAGTTCTCCAGCTGGCGCGCTGGGCCTGCCTGATCGAGGAGCATTACTCCGACGCTGGCCAAGCATTCTCAGCCCATGGATATCGAATGGGCTAAGGACGGCGTCACCGGCGAGCTGTTCATCGTGCAAGCGCGGCCGGAAACAGTGCATTCGGCCAAGCGAATCGAGGCTACCGCCGAGGTTTATCATCTCAAGGCCCAGCCCGGGACGCCGCTGCTCACGGGGCAAGCTGTGGGGGAAAAGATCGGCGTGGGACGCGCTCATGTTGTGACCGAAGTGAGTAAATTGCAGGAGGTCCAACCGGGGGAAGTGCTCGTCGCGCAGAATACGGATCCCGATTGGGAACCAGTGATGCGGCGCGTAGCCGCGATTGTCACCGATCAGGGCGGACGGACCGCACACGCGGCGATTGTTTCACGCGAATTTGGGATTCCCTGCATCGTCGGAACCGGGAACGCAACGCAGCGCCCTCTCTACGGGCAAGGAAGTAACGGTCTGCTGCGCGGAAGGAAGCGACGGCCACGTGTATGATGGCCGCCTGCCATTCGAAGTCGAACATGTGGAAGCAAGCAAGCTCCCCACAGACCCACACCAAGGTGATGTTGATCGTCGGCGATCCGGCCCAGGCATTTCATCTGGCGGCCATCCCAAACGAAGGGGTCGGTCTGGCGCGCATTGAATTCATCGTCACAAATCAGATCGGTGTCCACCCGATGGCGCTGGCGCAGTTCCCGAATCTGAAGGATTTGAAAGCGATCAATGAGATCCGGAACAGGATCGCCGAGGAAGACCCTCGCGAATTCTTTATTCGGCGGCTGAGCGAAGGGGTAGCTAGAATCGCGGCGGCCTTTTACCCGAAGCCCGTCATCGTTCGAACGAGTGATTTCAAAACCAATGAGTACGCTCGACTGCTGGGCGGCGCCGAATTTGAGCCCAAAGAAGAAAACCCGATGATCGGGCTTTCGCGGCGCATCGCGCTATTACGATCCGCGCTACTGCGCCGGGATTCGCGCTCGAGTGCGCGGCGCTGGCGCGTGTGCGCAACAGTATGGGGCTCACCAATGTGAAGGTGATGATTCCCTTCTGCCGCACTCTGGAAGAGGCTAAAAAGGTGATCGATGAAATGGCCAGCAATGGCTTACGGCAGGGCGAAAACGGGCTCGAAGTGTACGCCATGTGTGAAATCCCCGCGAACGTGATCCTGGCGGATGAATTCCTGAAAATCTTCGACGGTTACTCCATCGGCTCGAACGATCTGACACAGCTTACGCTAGGCCTTGACCGCGACTCCGCAACCGTGGCTCACCTGTTCGATGAAAACAATGCCGCAGTTCGCAGGATGATCGCTCAGGCGATTCGCGCAGCTCATGAGGCAAACAAGCCCATTGGAATTTGCGGGCAAGCGCCATCTGATTTTCCCGAATTTGCTGAATGGCTCGTGACACAGGGAATTGACTCGATCTCACTCAATCCCGATACGGCCATCAAGACAGCTCTTCGTGTGGCTGCTGCCGAACAGCGCAGCGGCGCGCTGGCGCATGCCAGGGCGATCTAGTGAAGCGATAGTGGTTCTGACGAGGCAACAAGGAGGTTCCTGATGACCCTGCTAGCTATGCGAAATCTCTTTTTGTCGATGGCGTTGCTATGTGTGACGAGCTCTATCGCCAAGGCTGGAGAACAACAAGCTCCGAAGAAGACCGTGAGCACCACTTCCGCCGAACTATCAGGAGGAGAGATATTCAAGTCCTACTGCGCGACATGCCATGGAAGCGATGCCAAGGGCAAAGGCCCAATGGCCGCTGTGCTCAAAGTGCCGCCACCAGATTTGACAACCCTGTCGAAACGCAACAATGGGAAGTTTCCCGCGGATCAGATAGCGAGCGTGCTGAAGAACGGGGTGGACGTACCGGCGCACGGAACTGCTGAAATGCCGATATGGGGCTCGACCTTCGCAGACATCAAAACCCATCGCGTCGTGACGATGCGGGTTACCGACATGATCCGTTACCTCGAATCCATACAAACGAAATAGAGGCGGCAGCGCCGAATTTGTCGGCCTCCAGCTGAATATCAGCGGAACACAAACACACGTTTTGCTGCGGCCCGCCGGCGTGGCAAGTCGCGGCCTTGAAACGGCGTTGCGGGTGCCGCTATTCAGAGCGCAGAGCTTCAATCGGGTCAAGATAGGCAGCTTTTCGCGCAGGATAGTATCCAAAACTAATCCCCACCAGCGCGGAGAAGAAAACGGCGAGCGCCACCGCACCCACACTAACTACTGTATTCCAGCTTGCCAGGCGCGAGATGATTGCGGACGCGACGATCCCAAGAATGATTCCGGCACATCCACCGGCAATCGACAGTGCCACAGCTTCGACCAAGAACTGCGTCAAGATGTCGCGAGTCTTTGCGCCAACAGCTTGCCGAAGCCCGATTTCCCGGGTCCGTTCTCGAACCGAAACGAGCATGATGTTCATGATCCCGATGCCACCGACGATCAGCGAAACAGATGCCACTGCCGCCAGCATGAGCGACATGATGTGCGAAGAGGCTTCTTGAGCGGCGAAGATCTCTTCCATATTGCGGATGGAGAAATCATCATCTTCAGCCTGACGTGAGATGGTGCCGCTGACGCAGAAGTGCTTTGGCCTCGTCTTGCGCCGCCTGGATCTGGTCGCCGCTTTTCGCCTCCATCAGAATCTGACTGACAGCATCGGCATTAGCGGAGTTAATGCCGAGGACCTTGCGCTTTGCAGTAGAAATCGGGAGCAGGATGACATCGTCTTGATCCTGTCCTGTGGGCGATTGCCCTTTTGCCTCAAGGACCCCGACGACGGTGAATGGCACATTCTTGATGCGAATCGACTGGCCGATGGGATCGATGTCGCCGAAAAGGTTAGTTACCACAGTCTTGCCGAGCAATGCGACCTTGTTGGCCGAATCCACATCCTGTTGAGAAAACGGAGAGCCCTCGGCCACAGAAAGGTCGCGCACCTCCAAAAACCCAGGGGTAGTCCCATAAATGATCGTCGCCCAGTTATTGTTCTCATAGACGATTTGCGCTCCGCCCCGCACCAGTGGCACGGCAAGAGCGACGTCCGGGCACTGAGCGGGAAGTTCGCGCGCATCTGTCTCTGACAAGGTTACAGCGTTGCCGGTTCCCATGCGCAATCCGGAGCTGGTGAGGCTTCCGGGCAGGACGATGATGGTGTTGCTGCCGATGCTGGCGATCTGCTGCTGAATGCGCTGCTTTGCGCCTGAACCGATAGCAGCCGTCGCAATGACCGCTGCCACTCCGATGACGATTCCGAGCATCGTGAGCGCGGAACGGAGCTTATTCACCTCGAGCGCTCGGAATGCAATGCGCATCGCTGAGACGAAGTGTTTCATGGAGATACCTCGACGGGCGCGTAAGTGCTCGCCGCCCTCGGGCCATCTGCTTGAGGATTCTGTCCTCGAGTGTCGTCGACGATCCGGCCATCCCGGAAAGTGATAATTCTGCTCGCATAACTGGCCACTTCGTCTGAATGCGTTACGACAATGATCGTAATTCCGTGACTTCGGTTCAGTTGTTGAAAAATTCCCATAATCTCCGCACTGGTGTGTGAATCGAGCTGCCCGGTAGGTTCATCGGCGAGAAGAATCTCCGGTTCGTTGATGAGTGCGCGCCCGATCGCTATCCTCTGTTGCTGTCCTCCCGAGAGCTGGGTTGGCAAACTGTTTTCCCTTCCCGCCAAGCCGACTAAGGCCAGGACGCGCCTCGCCCGCTCATCAGCATCCGATATATCGCCGTTCTTATACAACAAGGGCAACTGAACGTTTTCCATGGCGCTCATGCGCGGCAGCAGATTGAAATTCTGGAAGACGAAGCCAATCTTCTCGTTCCGTATTTCGGCGAGCTGATCGCGATCTAGCCCTTCGACTGGGACACCATCGAGCCAATATCGACCTGAGGTGGGCCGGTCCAAACAGCCCAGGAGATTCATGAGCGTCGATTTGCCAGAACCGGATGCCCCCATGATGGCTACAAACGAACCGCGCTCAATCCTAAGCGTGACGGCTTGCAAGGCGTTGACCGTCACTTCGCCGAGTGCGTATATTTTCGTGAGCCGATCCGTTTCAATGAGCTCGGGCATGGCGCTTCTCACATCCTCGGAGCCATGGGCACCGACGTAGTCGATGAACCGCTCGATGAGCTCCCGCTGACGGTTGCCCTCACAACCGCCTGTGCGCCGGGCTGAAGTTGGTCCGACGTAATAGCCGTGTATCTGCCGTCTGAAAGACCAAACCTGACGGGCACAGCGTCAAGCTTTCCTCCTGCCAGCACGTAGACTTGTTGTTTGTCCGCTTGCGTTGGCAGCAAACCTGTCTTCTTCATCACCGCTGATGAGGGCCGGAAACGCAGTACGGAATTGGGCACCTTGAGCGTGTCATCGAGCTTGGCCGCCAGGATTGTGACGTTGGCGGTCATCCCAGGAAACAGTTTGAGGTCCGAATTGTCGACGGTAATCACCACATCGTAGGTAACTACGTTCTGCGTGATGATAGGCGCCTTCCGTATGTCGGCCACCACTCCATGAAAAGTCAAACCTGAGTAGGAATCGACAATAAAGGTAGCCTGTTGTCCTTTGGCTACGGCTCCCACGTCAGCCTCGTCCACGTTTGTATCCACTTGCATTTTGGTCAGGTCCTGAGCGATTTCAAAAATGGTTGGCGGGTTGAGTGTCGACGCCACTGTTTGTCCCACGTCCATTCGGCGGGCAATGACCGTACCATCGACGGGAGCCATAATGCGGGTGTGGTCAAGATTGATCTGCGCCTGCTGCAGTGCCGCTTGTGTCTGGCGCTCCTGCGCTTGTGTGGTCGCCAATTGGCTCTGTGCCACTTGGATCGAGGCTTGTGCGGACTTTATGTTTTGTTTGGCGGCCTCGATTTGAGCTTGGTCGGCCGTCATTTGCGCTTGGGAAGCGTCGTAATTCGCTTTAGCTGTATCGTAGTCCTGCTGGGCTATGATTTGGTCGCGAAGCAGTACCTCCGCTCTTTCCGCCTGAGCTTTCGCATTAGTTTCATTCGCAAGGTCCTTTGCAGCAACGGCCTCGGCATTCTTTTCCGCCGCGTTCGCGCCGCTCAAATCTGATCTTGCCTTCTCCAGTTGTGCTTGCGCGGTGATGGTGGCGGCGTGTGCGGACCGAAACGTCGCGCTCGCCTGATCCACTTGTGCTTGAAAGATCTCAGGGTCTATAAGCGCGACTAGTTGGCCTTTCTTGACCTTGCTGTTCCAATCCGCATAGAGAGCCTTGATGTTTCCGGAGACCTGACTGCTTACGAGCACATCCACAACGGCGTTGAGGTTGCCGGTCGCTGTGACTTTAGCCTGAATAGAGCCGCGTTCAACTGGAACCGTTTCGTAGGTGATGGCGTTCTGCAGATGCGCACGCCAAAGCGCGCCCACGACGGCTAATGCGAGAGCTAGACCCGTCACTATCCCCCATCTGATCCATTTCGATCGAGAACGCTTGCTGTAATGCGGCCCAGTCACGATGCTTGGGCGTAGCGGGAGTGGTCCGATCTGCGTGGGCGCCGTGGCCATGTCTTACCTTCTTTAAGACTTATGGTGAGCGCAGCGGCGGCTTGCGGCTGTGACACAGGTCACATGACCATGTGAATCCTTGTGCGGAGGGCCATTGAACAAGCGAAATCCGCGCAATGGACGCCAAGAAGTTCAGATGAGAACGCCATGTCGATTCCGAACCTGAATATGAACAGCGATTCCCGTCAAACCTCAGCGGGCATCGACACGTCGAAAGTCAAGTCAAGACATCGCTTCCGCTGCATTGTGAGTTGTCTCCCATGACGCCGAAACCGGCTGGAGGTCAAGAACAACCGTCAAAGCGTCCGGTTCGAAGGACGGCTCAAATCGAAAATTAAGGTGTCGTGCGAGGCACAGCATCGCTTCGTTTTCTGGAAGAATCTTGGCGACGATCCGTTCGAGCTTTTCATCACGGCCGATCTCGATCAACCGGCGCACGAATCTGTCCCCCTAACCTATCGCTTGATACGCTTCTGATGGATGGACGCGAGGCGCAAAAGCTTTTCGAGTTCTTTATCTTTGGCGGCAATTTCAGGCGACGACGTTGTGCGGGGATGAGTTTTGGGCCAAGCGAGCACTGGAAATTCCCTCCTTCCGTAATTGTTGTTCAGGCAATCCTCTCGATTCGCCATCCCCGAAGCTGCGATAATGCGTTAAGTTGTGACTCACCGATCTCGCGAATTCGTATCTCGGTCCCTTTGCGGCAGGTAACCTGAAAGATGTACCCGTTGGGCGAGGTCACTTTGAATTTTCCATTCTGATTCCGCAGAGCTTCAGCCGGGTTTGCCACTTCCAACGTTTCTTCACCAACCATAACGCCTCCAGTCGTGAATTTTATGGGTTCTGCTAGAAGTGCATTGCGCCACGAGACTGCCATTAATAATGGAAACTCGTTCTTCAGACTGTGACCTACATCACAGGTAAGCATCCTTATGCCTGCGGACGTGTGCTCTGTTACTGGATGGGCACACACTCATCCCCGCGTGACGCTGGTCAGACATGAGCGTACTGCAAGTATGCCAACTGGGGCATCCATATACGGCATGGGGGCAGACGATGGAAACGCCAAAATATGCACACATCGCACGGTATGCGGTTCCGAAGCAGAATGGCGAACATGGCAATGGTAGGTTTCTGGCTGTCTTCGGCGGTCGAGGCTCAATCCCCACTCCTCGTTGACAAACGAGAAACAGTTGAGCAGGAGAAAGCTCCCACTCATAAATTCCTAGACTTGCTTCCAATGGCGCCAACCTAAGTCTCGCCAAGCGAGATCGAGCACTTATTGCCGACTCAGCACTGTGGCACCTGATCACCATGGGAGTTGCGCTTGACATTGGCGTCGCCTATCTCTTTCATCGAATCGGCTATCTCAAGCTCGAGCGGATCATGGAAATGCGGGTTCTGCCGATTCGCTTTCTGGCGTGGCATATACAACGACGCATGGCGGCCGATGGTAGTGCCCGTGTGACCCACATCACTGCGTTATTCCAAAATCCTTTCAAATCGAGCTGCAGGACGGGCCGAGAAGGCTGATGAGCCGAGGCCGGCCAATTCAAAAGGTCGACCAAGCTGCTGCTGTTACAATAAGGCGCTAGGCAAGGTAGCGCCGGCCTTGGAGATCCTGACCAGCTCCCTATTTCGCAAGGACGCTCGCCAGACTCAACAGATGCGGATCAAGCTTCTTCCGCTTCCCAACAACTTCTGCCAGCGGCGTTGTCGCAATCTCGCCCTGGATGAGCCCTACGAGCACATTAAATTCATTGCGGGCGATGCACTCTGTAGCGGCCGCGCCCATCCGCGTAGCCAGTAGCCGATCAAAAACTCCTGGCGTCCCGCCCCGCTGTACGTGACCAAGCTTTACAACACGCAATTCAAAGCCAAGCCGCTCGCGGTGCTCTTGGAAGTAGTGTGTGAGCCCTTCGGCGTTGTAACAAGCTCCTTCAGCAACCACAACGATGGCGTGTGCTTTCCCGCGCTCGTAGGCGGCACGCAAATCGCAGGCCACAGACTCCGGATCGCTCTGCGTCTCAGGGAGAACGATACATTCGGCGCCTCCGGCAATACCTGAGATGAGCGCGAGGTAGCCACAATCACGGCCCATGACTTCGACCAGAAATGCTCGCTCATGAGAGGAAGCGGTGACCTTGATGCGATCAATCGCCTCTAAGGCGACGTTTAGCGCCGTGTCGACCCCAATCGTGATTTCAGAACCGCATAGATCGTTGTCAATCGTTGAGGCAATCCCAACGACGGGAAATCCCTTTTGTGCGAGAGCAAACGCGCCGGCTTGCGACCCATCGCCGCCAATAACGATGAGAGCATCGATGTCACGCCGGCGGAGAAAGTGTATTGCCTTCAGTTGCGTCTCATCGGTTTTGAATTCAGGATATCGCTTGCTGCCCAAGATCGTTCCGCCATGTTGGATGATTCCACCAACGTCTCGAAGGCCCAGCGGAAGAAAGTCATCGCTAGCGAAACCGGCATAGCCGTGACGGACGCCAAAGGCTTCCCAACCCTTATCAATTGCAGTACGGACGGCGGCTCGGAGTGCGGCGTTTATCCCCGGAGCGTCTCCCCCGCTGGTCACAATTGCGATCTTCTTCATAAACCCCATCTCCTAAGTTGCTAGCGATTATCGCTAGCGGCTTAGGCTCTAGGCCGTGACGTGGGTCACACATAACCCTGAGTAGCGATAGGGTCAACGGCAGCTTTTGCGGTGACCTACTACAGCATGGAGGGGTATGTCTCGGGAACCTCGCCGGCTTCCCAAGTTGCTGTGCGTTCCAGAGGCTCCACTGCACGCGTTTCGTCGAAGTGCAAAATAACATCGAATTGATCAGTAAGCTGGGCGTGAAAGTAGTGGCTCGCGCGCTCCGATCGAGGCAGATAGATGACACCGATGGCTCGTTCCAAGCGCGGTTCCTGCAAGAGCGAGATGGTCCCTTCCTTGCCGCCCAGCAACAGCAGAAAATTCGCGATTCCGGTTTCATGGAAGAGCGCCTCATAACTGCCGGGCAGCGCTGGCCGAACATGCTTACGTTCAGCCGGGCCATCCCACCCGGAAGCTGCCGTCACCGTGCCGTGATAAGTTGTGAATCCCACTAGCCTGGCATCTTTATCGTAGCGTTGACGTACCAATTGCCCAAGATTCAGTTCTCCTCTTTGCCCCATCTCGGTGGCGCGAGCGTCGCCCAAGTGAGAATTGTGCGCCCATACGACGATTTTGGACTTGGGCCCAAGGTGGTGTGTCAGCGCGTCCAGAGTTTCAGCCATATGGCTGTCCCGAAGGTTCCAAGATGAAACCCGTTCGTGAAACATCGCGCGATAATACTCTTCCGCATTTTTCACCAAGCGCGCATTCTGTTCGGCGAAAAAGAACGCATCCCGGGCGACTCGGCCGTCACGCCTGGCCAGATCTGCCGCGCGACGCCGCATTTCCATCCACTGACCAATTGCCTCGTTTTCACAACTCTTGCTCAGTCCAAAGCTGGCAGCATACCCATAAGCCTGGGTATCCTCGCCAAAGTTTTCAAAGCAAGAATAACGATATCTTGCGCGGCGCGCGGCATCAGGATCGACCTTGTCCAAGAAATCCAGCACAGCTCGAATCGAGGCGTGCAAACTGTAGAGATCCAAACCGTAGAAACCCACGCGTTGCGAGTGACGGTGTTCATTGTAGTTTCGCAACCAGCCCACGAAATCCAGCACGTCAGCGTTGCGCCACATCCATGCAGGAAACCTCTGAAAACCGGCAAGCGCATCGATGGCGTCCTCGTCTTCGCTCTCAAATCGCACGTATTGGTTTACGCGATACGCATCCGGCCAGTCTGCCTCGACGGCGACTGCACTGAATCCTTTTTCTGCGATCAGTCGCTTAGTAATCTGAGCCCGCAGGCGATAGAACTCGTGAGTCCCGTGACTCGCTTCTCCGATCAGAACGAAACGGGCGTCGCCAATCGTCTTCAGCAAGGGATCGAAGTCCGTCGTTTCTCCTGTCAACGGATGAGCTGAATGACGAATTGCCGTCAGGATACTCTGATCGTGCTTAAGGGGCATTGTTACACCTCTGTGCCTAGAGCCGCCGACTGGCAGATCTTCATTTCACCAAGCGGGCCGAGTGACCTTTGCCTCTCGGGGACGGCGCCTCCTGATATTCTCCCTCGGCGCGTCCCCAAGCCCTGTCCAACAAATCTGTTACTTCTTGATCCGAGACTTCTGAGAAATCGTAATAAAATTGCCCGACTCCGTAAAACGGCTCTGGCATCTCGAGGCAAACCAGTTCATCGACTTCAGGCCTGAGCCGATTGCAAGTCGAGCGAGGGGCGACCGGGGTCGCCACTACCAACACAGCGGGGTTCATTTGCCGCAGGGCACGAATCGCAGCACGCATACTCGATCCAGTGGCGATGCCATCATCTACGAGAATCACGATAAGCCCACTCACGTCGAGCGGAGGCCGCCCGCCCCGATAGGTTGTCTCCCGGCGCTGCAGTTCCAGTCTTTCTCTTCGTGTGACTCGCTCGATATCTAACCCGGTCAGCCCGAGCGCTTCAATGGTCTCCCGGTTGAGAATGCGAACACCTCCGCTCGCGATGGCACCGAACGCGAGTTCCTCATGCCCTGGAACACCAAGCTTTCGCAGAACAAAAATGTCGAGCGGCACTCCAAGGCTAGTCGCTACCTCAAAGGCGACTGGAACGCCGCCGCGTGGTGCTCCAAGTACAATCACATCTTCACGAGTCGCGTACTTTTTCAAGCTTCCTGCCAGCTCTCGCCCCGCTTCCGCCCGATTCGCAAAAATCATATTAAACCCCTACGTTTCCCTGCAGACCTGCTTCAATTCGTCGGTGTTGTTCCTTTGTGGTCTCTGAACCATGCCATCCTTGCTGTGCGCTACCACACTTCCCAATGCTCCTCAGTCACATACGTTCGTGCTTCGGGTAACGCGTGGACTCGCTTGGGCTTTCGGGTGATCATCTTGCGTCCCGCGAATTTGCGTACGCTCCTCTTTCTTCCTGCCTTCTTAGTCATTTAAGTTCACCTCTGATTTATTTCAGCCCATCCACGCTGATCGGGCAGTGTGATGCGTTACAGCTCCGTGTGAGACAAATCACATATGAGTCCCGAACTCAATTCACGAGCACTTGTGAGATAGATCGCGGCGCAAAACCGTTGAGCGGCTCAGGCTGTGTTCAGAAAACGGGCGATCTGCTAAAGAGGTAGCGGTGGATACCTACTGCATTTCTCGCAAACTGCCGAACTGGAATTATCGCTGCGTCGACGAAACGAAGAGCTTAGAAGAGGCCCAGATAAAACTGCTCTTCCTTGAAGCGGACCATCCTGGCGATTATCTTGCCTTTAATCGCGATAGCGGAAAGCCGATACAGGGCAGACTGTGGGTGTCATATGTGTGTTGAATTGACCGGTCGTTCCTTTCACCAAATACTATTTCACTCGAAGCGATTGCAAAATGTAGTCGCCCCTTGCCCCTTCTGGGACTCTGCTGCCCGCCCGCGATCAAGCCGCATTGCCAGCCGGCCTAACTGCTTCCGGTATTCCTTTGAGGTCAACCGAATGTCGCGACACCCCAGAGTCCATTGCTGCGCGCGCTACAGCTGAGGCCACCCACACCAAGGCCCGCGGGTCGAATGGCTTCGGGACAATATACTCCGGCCCAAACTGGAGTTCTTGCACGCTATAGGCGCGGCAAACCGAATCCGGTACTGGTTCCTTGGCCAAAGCAGCCAACCGCATGAGTCACAGCAAGCTTCATTTCTTCGTTGATTACGCTGGCGCGAACGTCTAACGCCCCGCGGACAATGAATGGAAAGCCGAGCACATTATTGACCTGATTAGGCGCATCCGACCGCCCGGTAGCCATGACGACATCTTTGCGAGCGCCGCGCGCTTCCCTCGGACGTAATCTCTGGATCCGGATTGGCCAAAGCAAATACGATGGGACGAGGCGCCATGACCTTCAGCATGCCTGAAGTCACTGCGCCTTTCGCCGAGAGTCCGACGCGAGCACATCAGCATCGCGCAGGGCGTCCGTTAACGATCGTAGTTTGGTTTGCCGAGCAAACCGTGCCTTGTAGATATTCATGCCTTCCGTGCGACCGGTATAAACCACACCCTCTGCGTCCACCATGATCATATGTTCCTGCTGAACACCCAATCGAAGATAATGCTCAGCGCACGCAATGCCCGCTGCTCCGGCGCCCACAAACACGACCTTCACCCGATCAATTTCCTTGTCTACGATTTCCAGAGCACCTAGGAGTGCGGCTCCCGAAACCATGGCCGTTCCATGTTGGTCATCGTGCATCACGGGAATCGACATTGTATTGCGCAATGTCTCTTCATCGAGGAACTTCTCAATGGCGAGCTTCAGAGGTGTACGTTTGGTTAGTGATGTTGTCGGCTTCTGAGACAGTGAGGCCTTTCTTCTGCGCTTCGAGTGCAGCTTCTACGCTCGGAATCTCCGCCTTAGCCTCGGCAAAGCTCCTCGCTTTCAGCTCGATCCAGGAGCGTTTCCCGTTGGGCAAAGTAGGCCGGAAATAGAATGGCGGCTTGAGGTGCCCATATTTCCTGCCTGGCCCCTGCTCAATTCGCTGATAACGCTGTCGCGCATAGATGGCCAGTTCCACAGTTTCCGCTCCCTGCGCCAGGATCGAAATATTCAAGAAACGGTAGCAGCGTGGTAGCATGCGGTCAATAGCACTAATTTACTAGGGAACTTGAATATGGCGGAGAGGGTGGGATTCGAACCCACGGTTGAGTTTCCCCAACACACGCTTTCCAAGCGTGCTCCTTAAACCGCTCGGACACCTCTCCGGGGCTTACATTTTCGCAGCTTGGTGAGTATTAACCAAGCCCTGCAGTTAATTTACGACTGATTGGGAGCGCGAATCGCTAAGGCGTCCTCAACATGCTTCGATGAACGCTACACCTTAGACGGCCAACTTTCACTCGGGTCTAGGGCTTTGCAGCCTTAGTGGGGCGGGTGGAGAGGGCTTAGCGAACTTGGATGCGTCTATCGGTGCGTTCAGCTGTACCTGGTTCAAGTCGGTGATCGATCGGCCGTCGGTCCAGGTTACCGTCCAGTGAAAAGGTATCTTCACGCCGGAGACGTCGCGATAATCCGAGAAATCAATCTGCGTGGGATTTAGGCCGACGGGCAAATTTGTGTAACGCAATACACGTAGCAGAAGTCCTGATTGCTGATCGAAATAGAACTTTACGGGAGATTCGCCAGGATTGCTTCCTTGCACCACCTGGACATCGTGATCGTTAATGTTGGTCGCAAAGCCGACGCGCCATTGGCTGAAAAGCTGTTTCATTCCGGCGGGGAATGCCAAGGCGGCGTCCACCTTGGCGCCTTGCAGATCTCCTCCCGTTAAAGGCATCACCGACATGGGCTGATCAGTATCCGGCGCGGCAATCCAACCCGAATGACCGTCATAGGTGGTGGTGCTCTCGCCGTTAGGAGTATGCACGACCAGGGCGCGCTCATCCGGAGCTTTCGCATAGATTTCTGCGGGGCGCTTCTCGGGATCGTCGTAGCCCTGATAAGTTCCTCTGGCGATGAAGGTGGTGACGCTCGCCACCCTCTGGGCGCCACCGAGCGCCTGAATGTACTTGTCTAGAATCTGATCGGCCGAAGGAGCGCCTGGAGCCTGCTCGGTGATCTCGTCCGGCACTTCCAGAACTGGAGCGCTGTATTGCTCAGCCAAATTGGGAGTAACGCGCGGAGTTTCACCGCCGCGATGGCAGGAGTAGCAGGTCAACATGCGGCGCCCACCGAAATAGCTTTTGTTGATGGCGTTCATCATCAGGATCATTTTGCGCGCAGTCTGCTTATTGGCGTTATCGTCGACGTATTTCGACCAATCGCCACTGCTCTCCTCAACGTGGCAAAAAGTGCAGTTTTCACCCAGCGACGCGGCGAAAAAGCCCATCGTGTCCATGAGCTCCTTTACCGAAATGCCGCGGAGGACCTGAACGTTTTTGAAATACTGCTCGGCCATCAGCGGCTTCTGTGTCGATTCGGCCTGACCGCCTATCCGCACGGCCGCCAACAGAAACGTCACCGCTACCGCCAACGCACTAGTTATTTTTCCTGGCATCTTTCGCTGCAATCCCAAGATAAAATTCCTCTCCTAATCGTAGCAGAGGCTTAAGCCCGTTGCCGCTGGATGGTTGGAACTTCAGGCTGGTATTTATATGGCCAGTCAAGATGGCCGGATCTAGTCCCGGAAATTCAAGGTGCCGCTAATCGCCCTGCTGCGCCGGAGCGGCACAAAAACGAACGCTAGCGCTGGGAAGCTTTGCCCGAAGCTACTTTGCTCGTAAACTCTTCGGATTTGCCACGAGGAATAGTGAGCGAATTCCAATTGGCGCCAGCGAAGTGCTTTGCCAGGTAGACAATCTGCCCGACGTGATAGGCATAATGTGCAAGCTGCCGGTTGATGGCCTGCGTAACGGAGTGGGCTTCTGACCGGATATAAACTTTTTGGCTGAGGTGGGCATCGGTCAAGGGCGTAAGTGCGCTGAAAACGTGCTGCCAGCCGGCCTCCCACATGGCCAGCAACTCGGCTCGCGTTTTCGGGGGCACTTCGAATTCGCTATCACGCTTGCGGTCGGGCTTTTCGCCGTCGCTCGTAAGGAAATCGCTAAAGCGCGAGCGCATGTTGCCTGCCAGATGCTTGACCATTATGGCGATGGAATTGGAATTCGGATCGGGCGCCGCTAGAAGCGATTCATCAGGAACCTGCCCTATGGCACGCTCGCCCAACCGTTTGTAGTAACGTAAGACTTCGATGGAATCTTTCAGAAAGGAAGTTGTGAATTCGAGCGCCATGCCCGGCATTTTCCGACCGAACAGGACGGAAATGCAAGTCCGTGCGTTCGCTTTGCCGATGTTTGCAAACAATCGCGCGAACCGATAGAATCGCTCTCCCCTCTTAATCATGGAGTCATCTCGGAAATCTTCGGCAGAGAAACCGCGAATCGCGCTGGGCGCCGACCATGCAGGCTTCCAGGCAAAAGAGAACGTTAAGAAATATCTGGAATCGGCGGGATACGGGGTAAGCGACACAGGAACGTCGTCAGAGGAATCAGTCGATTACCCCGATTTTGCCGTCAAGGTTGCGCGGCACGTGCAGCAAGGCCACAGCGATCTCGGAATTCTGGTTTGCGGTACTGGAATCGGCATGGCCATCGCGGCAAACAAAATTGGCGGCGTTCGCGCGGCCGTGGCGCATGACGCGCTTACCGCGCAGATGAGCCGCGAACATAACGATGCCAATGTGCTGACGCTGGGTGCGCGAGTACTGAGCGAGCATCAAATTATCGAGGTGGTTGCGAGTTTTCTGGGCGCGCACTTCGCGGGCGGGCGCCATCAGCGCCGCGTCGACAAGATTTCCGAACTGGATCAGGAGCCTAAACATACGGCATGAGCAGCACAAAACAGACCACGGAACGCATCTCTGCGGAACTCGAACGGATGAATCGGCCGCTGCGCGAAGTCGATCCGGAGATTGCGGAGATTTTGGAACTCGAGGCGCGGCGGCAGGCCACTGGCTTGGAGTTGATTCCTTCGGAAAACCTCGTTTCTGAAGCTGTTTTGGAAGCTGTGGGCTCGGTGCTTACGAACAAGTATGCCGAGGGCTATCCGGGCAAACGCTATTACGGCGGTTGTGAATTCGTGGACCGAGCCGAGCAGTTAGCCATCGACCGCGCCAAGCAGCTTTTTGGTGGCGAGCACGCTAACGTGCAGGCACATTCGGGCACGCAAGCGAATATCTCCGTATACATGGCTGCGCTACAGCCGGGCGATACGGTACTCGGCATGAACCTCGCGCATGGCGGCCATCTTACTCACGGTCATCCGCTGAATTTTTCGGGCAAGACGTACAAGTTTATCGCCTATGGCGTGCGCAAGGATACCGAAACGATCGATTATGACGAGATCGAGCGGCTCTCGGGGGAGCATAAGCCGAAGATGATTGTCGCTGGTGCGAGCGCCTACTCACGAATCATCGACTTTGAACGCATGGCTCGCATCGCCACATCAGCGGGTGCGGTCTTTTTCGTGGATATGGCGCATATCGCGGGTCTCGTGGCGGCAGGTGTTCATCCCAGCCCGATTCCACATGCCGACTTTGTTTCCACTACGACTCACAAAACACTGCGCGGACCGAGAGCCGGCCTTGTGCTCTGCAAACAAAAATGGGCCAAGGATCTCGACCGGATCACGTTTCCCGGAACTCAGGGCGGCCCGCTGATGCATACGATTGCGGCCAAGGCCGTCTGCCTGAAAGAAGCGATGCAACCGGAATTTCGGGAGTACCAAAAACAGGTAGTGGCGAATGCCAAGGCGCTGGCCGCGGGCGTGGCGCAGCGCGGATTCCGCATCGTCAGCGGCGGCACCGATAATCATCTTTTTCTCGTCGATCTCCATTCCCGCGGGCTCACTGGCAAGGACGCACAAGCTTCCCTTGATCGGGCGACCATTACCGTCAACAAAAATGCGATTCCGTTCGACCCAACGTCACCGATGACTGCAGGCGGAATCCGTCTGGGTAGCCCGGCCGTAACTACGCGAGGAATGCGTGAACCCGAAATGCAGCGGATCGCGGGCTGGATCTGCGACGTGCTCGAACATGTGGGCGATCCTGCTACCGAGCAGCGCGTGCGCGGTGAAGTCGGCCGACTGACGGCGGAATATCCGCTCTACATGCGGCGGTGGCGCGCTAGTGCGGGGATCGCTTAGCTTTTGCCAAGTTCCATTTTCCTAATAAAAAACAACCATGCGCGTGGCCATTGATATTCGTCGTGCAGGCGATTACGGCCTGGGCACTTACATCCGCAACATCGTCAATCAGCTTGCGCGCATTGACGACAATTCGCGATACCTGCTGATTGGCGAAAGGCGCCATCTCGCGGAGTTCGATTCGCTTCCTAATAATTTCGAACTGCTCGAATATGCCCACCAACCTGGCACGTTTAGCACGCATTTGCACCTGCCTTGGCTGCTGCGCAAGCGCCGAGTGGACATTCTGCACATGCCGTGGTTTTATGCGCCGGCAATCGTTCCTTCGCGCCTGTTGATTACTGTGCACGACTTGAGTGACGTTCTCGCGCCACCGGTTGGCGCAAGTCCCCCGGTGCAGACGGGACGGCTTTTCTTCGCTCGCCGCGCCCTGAACCGCGCCGACCATATTTTTGCGGTCTCCCATGCATCCAAGCGCGATCTGGCCCGCTTTTTCCACATTCCGGAATCGAAAATTTCGGTGGTCTACGATGCCGTGGATGAACGTTTCCTGACCGAGCCGCTCCCGGCCGACGCGGACCGCATCCTGGAACGCCATGCCGTGAACTCGCCGTACGTCCTCTATGCCGGGAATATCCGTCCTCAGAAAAATCTGCCTCGGTTGATTGAAGCGTTCGCCGTTGCGAAAGCCGAACTGCGCGGAAATCCCGAATTCGATCAGCTCAAATTGCTGGTTATTGGGGAATCTCTCAATCGTCACGCTGATTTGCGCCGTGCCGTCGTGCGCGCGCGCGTGCGAGAAGACGTCCGGTTCCTTGGTTTTGTGCCCCGCCCAGTGCTGCGTGTTTTTTATTCGCGCGCTTTAGCGTTTCTTTTTCCATCGCTCTATGAAGGCTTCGGACTGCCCCCGCTCGAGGCCATGGCTCACGGAACGCCGGTGCTGACCTCCAATGTGTCTTCGCTGCCCGAGGTATTCCAGGAAGCCGCCTTGCTGGTGAATCCCGAGAATGTCTTTGATATCGCACGCGGAATCCGGCAGATTCTTACGGAAAATGCCTTGCGCCAGACACTCCGGCGGCGGGGCTATGAGCGAGCGCGAATGTATTCCTGGGAAAACGCGGCGCGCTTGGTTCACGCCGCCTATCATTCGGTTCTGGTTCGCACCGACGCCGCATAATCCAGCAGCAATCAAAATCCATCAAGCTCAAATAATCTGGAGAGAGAGCTCGCGGGTTTGCCCTTCGACAATGCGAAAAGCCCGAATCGGGTGAGTTGCAGCCGGACGCATAGAGATAATCAGATAGGCAGATTCGGGATAGAACGCGCGCTCGATATCGAGCGGAGAAGGGGTATTTTCGCCGTTGGGATGGGAATGATAAATGCCCAAATGTTCTAATCCCGCGGAACGAATACGGCGAAAAAGCTCAAATAGTTCCTGCGGAGCTATCTCATATGCCTTCGGGCTCTGCAGGGCATTCTTCGCCGGAAGAATCGCAGAGATGACCGCTTCGCGGCCGGCCAGCAACCCACAGCATTCGATATTCGGATTTGCGCGGGCGTCGGCGAGCAGACGATCGAAAACGCCTCGTTCGATTCTGACCAGATCGTCCATCCGCCGATTGTCTCACCATAGCGTGCACTAAGACCGAGACGTATCCAATTCATCGGTTGGCAAACGAAGGAGGGATTCTTGGCTTCATGGCCGCACGCGGACCGCGAGATCGTCCTGACAAAAACCACGCGGCCACTCCGCTCAGAATGACAAAGCTGCAGGCCGAGCCTTACTTGACTTCAGCCGCGACGCCCGATGCTAAGCTTTCTGGGCTTGACGCCGCAGGAACGTCGGTACATCGAGGTCCAGCGGGTCAGCAGCCGCTTCTTGAATTACGGTCGGAACGGGCCGAGGCGGCGGGATGATCACTTTTTCATCCTGCACTACCTCCGGCTGCACAGGCTCGGGTTCGGGCACTGCAGCCGCCTTCCACGTCTGGGGCATAAAGGAGGGCCGCTGCTGCTGTTTCTTGCCGGCCTCGCGGAAACCCGCGGCGATTACGGTAATCTTGACGGACTCCTTCATGGCATCGTCCATCACCGCGCCGAAGATGATGTTGGCGTTTTCATGCGCGGCCTTTTGAATGATCGAAGAAGCTTCATGGACTTCATGCAGCGATAGACTTGAAGAGCCCGTAACGTTGATGAGTATCCCCTGCGCTCCGTTGATGGAATTGTCTTCCAGCAAAGGACTGGAAATGGCGCGATTGGCGGCATCCACTGCGCGATTGGAACCCGAGGCCACGGCTGTGCCCATGACGGCATAGCCCTGCCCCGCCATGATCGTTTTCACATCGGCGAAATCGCGATTGATGATGCCGGGAATCGTGATGATGTCGCTGATGCCCTGTACGGCCTGCCTCAAGATGTCGTCGGCAATACGGAACGCCTCGAAAAAGCTGGTGCCCCGTTCAACGGTCTCCATGAGGCGCTCATTGGGGATGACGATGACTGTGTCGACGCAACTCACCAGTTCGGATAGCGCGTGTTCCGCCTGCGTGAGGCGGCGCTTGCCCTCAAAAGCGAAGGGCTTCGTGACTACGGCAACCGTGAGCGCGCCAAGTTCGCTGGCGAGCGAGGCGACGACTGGCGCGGATCCGCTGCCTGTTCCGCCGCCGAGTCCTGCGGTGATGAAGACCATGTCGGAGCCTTCGAGCGCCTCGATGATCTTCTCCGTGTCTTCGAGAGCGGCTTTGCGACCGACCTCGGGATTGGCGCCGGCGCCGAGTCCCTTGGTCAGTTTGGCGCCGATCTGCAACTTCACGGGCGCCTGAGACAATTTAAGCGCTTGTTGATCGGTATTGGCGGCGATGAATTCGACGCCCTCCACCTTGGCGCGGATCATGCGGTTCACGGCGTTGCATCCGCCACCCCCAACGCCGATGACCTTGATCTTCGCGCCTTCAAGGCGCTCCTCGCTGAACGATAGTCTGATTCCTGACTCCTTTGGCGTCATCCTGCTCCCCCTTTGCCCGCCAGTGGCGCGCTTCAGTTTACTGGCCGGCAAACATGCTTTTCAATTTCGCCACCAATGTACCGGGGCGCTGCGCCGCCATGCGGCGAGCATGCGCTCCGTACAGCAGTAGCCCTACAACCGTTGCGTACTCAGGCTGGGAAAGTTCTTCGGGCATATCTTCAAGCCCGCGCGGCGCCGCGCAGCGTACCGGCAAAGTGAACATGCGCTCCGCCAATTCGGGCAGCCCTTTCAAACGTGTACCGCCTCCCGCGAGGACAAGGCCCGCGGGTATCTGCGTGTCCATGCCAGCACGTTTCAAATCGTCGAGTACGAACGTAAGAAGTTCCTGCGCGCGCGGCTCAATGATCTCGTTGAGCATGCGTACAAACACGGTGCGTGGCGGGCGATCCCCCACGCTGGCGATCTGTATCGACTGATCTTCGGCAAGCAGGTCGCGCAAAACGCAGCCGTGTTCGCGCTTAATTCGCTCCGCTTCGGGAATCGGTGTTCGCAAACCAACGGCCAGATCGTTGCTGAAGTGATCGCCGCCAATAGCAACGGCGCCGGTATGACGAACCACTCCGCCGGAATAAACGATCAGCTCAGTTGTACCGCCGCCGATATCAAGCAGGCAGCAGCCGAGCTCGCGTTCATCCTGCGTGAGGACCGATTCGGCCGAGGCCAAAGGCTCGAGGGCAGTGTCGCTGACGACTACGCCAGCACGATTGACAGCGGTCACAACATTTTGAGTCGCGGTGGTCGAGGTCGTGACGATGTGAACATTCACTTCCAGGCTTTGCCCAACCATGCCGATCGGATCACGGATGTTGTCCTGGTGATCGACCAAAAAATCCTGCGGCAGGACATGCAGGATCTCGCGATCCTCGGGCAGCGTGATGGCGCGAGCGGCATCAACGGCGCGCCGGACGTGTTCTTTTTCGATATCCCGCGGCCGGGCTCCAAGGGATATCCCTCCGCGGCTATTCACGCCTCGCACGTGGTTGCCCGCAATCCCGACTACGGCGAATTCCACGGGAACATTGGCAACGCTCTCGGCTTCCTCGAGAGCGCGGCGAATCGAGCTTACTGCGGCGTCCAAATTGACAATCAGGCCCTTGCGCGACCCTTTGGATTCGGCCGCACCCATTCCGAGAAATCTGGAACTTCCATTTTCTATATCCGCTATCAACGCGCACGTCTTGGAACTGCCGATATCCAGCGCGGCGAGATAGCGTTCTTTCTTGCCCACTAATTGCTCCTGCGGCTTGACGAACGGTGGGCACCGGCGGCGCCCGAAGAACGAACGGCCGCCTCAACGGGCTTCGCCTGCTCCGGCTCGCGCTCCGGATTGACCACCACTTGCCGCGAAAATCTGAGATCAACCGATTCCACGCGCCCGGCGCTAGCCCGCCACTGCGTGATATTTTCGACGAGCAATCGATACTTATTCACAAAGTCGCTATTTCCGAAGTGCACCCAAATCGGATATTGCCCTTCGAGTCCGGGCAGACCCGCCAACATGGCGCGAACGTCCTGTGCGTCAGAAAAGTCCACTTCGCTGATCTGCTCGCCGGCGCCGGCGTGCGCCAGCTCAATTTCTTTCATGAAATTAACGAAGAGAGCCATGCGCTCCTTGCGCTCGACGATTGGGGTCGTCTCGTCGAAGCCGCTAACGACCGGAAAATGAAAGCCGGCCTCCAAGGGGCGTTCGAGAACAACTCCCGAAACGTCTACGAGCTGCAATTCACTGCCCGTACGCAAGAATGCGACCGGGGTTCGTTCCACGAGCTCGACACGAATACGATCCGGCAGCGTACGCTCCACGGTTGCCGTTTCCACCCAGGGAATGGATTCGATCTGTCTGCGCCGAGCATCGAGCGGCACGCGCAAAATGCTTTTTCCCATGTCGGAGGAAAAAACATCAGTCACGGCGGCACGGCCTACGAATTGATTTCCGACGATCTCAACCTGGTAAGATCCGGCGAACTCGACGCTGGGCGAGAACAGAAGAAAACGAAAGCTGTAATAGCCGATGAAGCCTGCGCCCACGGTCGCCACAGCGATGAGCGTCCACCGGCGATAGGCCGGCCAGCTTTTTCTGCCGAATTTCCGGCGCCGAATCTCCAGAGGCTTTTGCCGCCGGAGATAACGCGGTTCGTCATCGGCCAGAGCCTCGGGCGGATAAACTTCGGGACCCGTGCTCATTTATCAGCCGTTACTGCGTCCATAAAATGACCTCGTTCTCGAGTTCGACGCCATACGCCGCATGCACGCGCTCGCGTACCTGGGCGATGAGACTAAGCATGTCGGCACAGGTGGCGTGGCCTGCATTCACGAAAAAATTAGCGTGCCGTTCGCTCACCCGAGCGTCGCCGACGGAAAATCCCTTGAGCGCCAATTCATCGACCATCCTTCCGGCAGACCCGCCCGGAGGATTCTTGAAAATGCACCCGGCGCTTTTCTGGTTGAGAGGCTGGCTGGAGCGGCGTTTTTCGTTGCAGACGCGAATGCCTTCGATGATTTCGCGATATGGCTTGGAGGGGAGCTCCAGTTTCACCGCGAGCATAATATCATCGGGCGCAAATGATGTGTGACGATATTCGAAGGAAATTTGATTTTCCCACAGCGTTTCGATTCGCGAGTCGGCCGAGCGGTAAAGTTTCACCTCTCGGACATAGTTGCCGATTTGCATGCCGTACGCGCCCGCGTTCATGCGCAAGGCCCCGCCGACGGTACCAGGAACACCGATAAGGCCTTCCATGCCGCCGAGATCATTTTTGGCGCAAAAAGTGACGGTGCGGCCAAGATCCGCGGCCGCATCGACCTGAGCCGAATTCGCCTCCAGATGCACGCTAGGCTCATGGTGGGCCAATTGAAGAACCACCCATGGCAGTTCGCCGTCTTTCACCAGCAAATTCGTGCCGCCGCCAAGGAATTTATAGGCGACACCCGCACCGCGAAGAAGTGCAATCAGGTCGGGCAGCGCGCCGTGCCGGCGAACCAGCAGCAAATCCGTGATGCCGCCAATGCCCAGCGAAGTCCGCTCGGCGAGCGAGGCTCCCCCGACGCGCTCGACGCCGAGATCGGGCAGAGCCGAAAGGATGCGCGGATCGCTAAGTTTCATGGCTCAGGTTCATAACTAGACTAATCGCAGCTCTCATCGCTAACTTTCACGGCGGCTCGGCATGAAATGCTGCGAGCCGAGAAGCAAGGCGAATTCTCCCAGGGCGCGGTTGACGTTCCCTGCTCCAATCGCGAGCACGGCGTCGCCGGGCCGGACTTCGCGAAGCAGCTGCTCGATGCTCTCCTGCAGCGTGGCGCAATAAGCAACGTTCTTGTGACCGGCCGCACGAATCGCTTCCGCCAATGCCGCGCCTGTGATCCCCCGAATGGGCGCTTCGCTCGCGGCGTAGATATCCGTCACGATCAGCATGTCCGCCTGATTGAAGGCGCGGCAGAAGTCGTCCCACAGGTGCTGCGTGCGCGAAAAGCGGTGCGGCTGAAAGAGCACCAGCAGACGGTCGTAGCCGCAGCCGCGCGCGGCCTCGAGCGTGGCACGAATTTCCACAGGATGATGGCCGTAGTCATCGATCAAAGTAATGCCGCGCATCGTGCCTTTAACCTCAAAGCGCCGTCCTACTCCCGTGAAGGTCTCGAGACCCTCGCGGATGAGATCGGCAGGGACGTTGAGATAGAGGGCAACCGCTGCGGCGGCAGCGGCGTTTCGGACATTGTGAATGCCGGGAGGACTGGGCAGGCGAAACCTCCCCAAATCATCACCGCGATAGGTGAGATGGAATTCGCTGGCCAAGCCGCGCAGGTCCACTTCGCTGATTACCAGGTCGGCCTGGCTCGAGGTGCCGTAGGTAATGACCGGGCGGGTAACTTGCGGAATGATCGCCTGCACGTTCGGTTCATCCAGGCAAAGGACCGCCGCGCCGTAAAACGGGATGCGGTTTACGAATTGCGCAAAGACCGACTGGATCTCTTCGAGGGAGGAGTAATGGTCGAGATGTTCGCGATCGATCGTAGTAACCACGGCAACTACCGGAGCGAGCAGCAGGAAGGAGCGATCACTCTCGTCCGCTTCGACGACCATGTATTCGCCGCGGCCGAGCCGCGCGGTCGTGCCGGCGTGGTTTACGCGGCCTCCTACAACGAAAGTCGGGTCCAGGCCAGCGGCTCCCAAGATGGCGGCGACCATGGAGGTGGTCGTCGTTTTGCCATGCGCGCCGGCGACGGCGATGCCATATTTCAAGCGCATCAATTCGGCCAGCATCTCGGCGCGAGGAATTACGGGAATTTTTAGGCGGGTAGCTTCCACAAGTTCGGGATTGTCGCGGCGAATGGCTGAGCTGGCCACCACCACATGCGCACCTTGAACCTGTTCGGCGCAATGGCCCTGATAGATTTGCGCGCCGAGATTCGTCAGCCTGTCTGTAACCGGCGAGAGGCGCGCATCCGAACCGGATACGGCGTATCCCAGCGTAAGCAGCACTTCAGCGATGCCGCTCATGCCGATGCCGCCAATGCCCACCAGATGAATGCGCTTGAAATTGTGAAAGGGTCCGGTCATGGACGTGCCACCTCTTCGATCAAATCCACTATTTTCTCGGCGGAGTGCGGGCGGGCCAGTTGCCGCGCGCGAGTACCGAGTTGCACAAGACTGGCCGAATGGTCGATGAGCGCAAGAATCTCGCGGGCGAGGCGGGATCCGCTTAACTCCGGCTCCGGAATCAACCTGGCCGCACTGGCGCGCACCAGTTCCTCGGCATTGCGCATCTGGTGGCTATCCGTCGCAGCACCGAAGGGGATGAAGATGGCGGCGCGGCCAGCGGCGGCAACTTCGGAGACGGTGATGGCGCCGGAACGGCAGATGATCAGGTCGGCCTCGGCGAAACGTTCGGCCATGCGGGCGAAAAACGGGGCTATTTCCACTTCGATATTCGTGGCTGCGTAAGCTTGGCGCACGGAGTCGTAGTCACGCTCGCCGGTTTGGTGAACGATTCGCAAGCGCCTGTTGTCAGAAGAAAGAATCTTCAATGCGTCGACAACTGCGCGGTTCACAGCGCGCGAGCCCTGGCTTCCGCCGGTAATCAGAATTCGGTAAGGCGGCGCGGGATGCGGCGGCGGAGCATCGAAAAACTCGCCGCGCACGGGGCATCCGGTCATTACGGCCCGGCGCCCCAAGCGTTCGGCGACGGAGGGAAATCCGGCCGCGATTCGCGTGGCCATATCGGCAAGGACGCGATTGGTAAAACCGGCTTCCGCGTTCGGTTCGAAAATAACGCTGGGCAATCCGGAAATTATGGCCGAGAGCATCACCGGGCCCGCTGCATAGCCGCCAACGCCAAAAGCTGCCGCGAAATGATGCCGGCGCAAGATGGCCAGCGAATCCCAAAACGCCAGACGCAGCAACAAAATGTTGTGAATAAATTGCGCCGTACGCATACCCTTGAGTCCCGCCGAGCGAATCAGTTCCAGTTTGAGTCCGGCTTCGGGCACAAGCCGCGATTCGATTCCTCGCTGCGTGCCCACGAAAACGACATCTCTTCTTTCATCGCGTCTGAGCCATTCCCGCGCGACAGCGATCGCGGGAATCACATGGCCTCCCGTGCCGCCGCCCCCAATCAGCAATTTCAAGCCGCCACTACCCCGGCTATCCACGCACTCCTTCACCAGTCTGCTGGCTGATATTCAAAAGCACGCCCGTGCCCACGAGCATCACAAAAAGGCTTGAACCGCCGTAGCTCATAAACGGCAGCGGAATTCCTTTGGTCGGCATCATGCCCAGCACAACGCCCAAGTTGATCAGCGCCTGGCTCGCGACCATGACCGTGATTCCCAAAGCCAGGAAACGGCCGAAATTATCGGAAGCGCGAAAACAGGCTTCCAGGCCCCGCCAGGCATACACGGCGAACAGGCCAAGCACCAGCGCACCGCCGATAAAGCCGAGTTCCTCGCACAAGACCGCGTAGATGAAATCGGTGTGCGCCTCGGGAAGATAAAAAAGTTTCTGGCGGCTCTCCATCAGGCCCACGCCTGTTAGCCCGCCGGACCCGACTGCGATGAGTGACTGCATGAGTTGGAAACCGTGGCCGAGGGGGTCGGCATCCGGATGCAGAAAAGCCATTACGCGTTCGTAGCGATAAGAAACGTGGACAACTGCGAAATAGATCGCCGGAACGGCGGCCGCCGCAGCGGCACCGATATATTTCCCCGAAAGCCCCGCTACAAACAGCATGGCCATGGCGATGATCAGAATCTCGAGCGACGTGCCGAGATCAGGTTCCAAAACGACCAAGCCCGCCATCATCAGCACGAGGCCCAACGCCGGCACCAGTGTGTGCGTAAGGTCGTTTACGCCGAAGCTGCGCGGGCGGCAGCGCAATTCGAGAAACCAGGCGAGATAGAGAATGACAGCCAGCTTCGCCAATTCCGAAGGCTGCAAGCTGATCGGACCCACGCGGAACCAACGGTGCGTGGCGTGGGATTTATCCAGAAAGAAAACACCAATCAGCATGATCAGCACGAGGAAGAAATATGTCAGCACGAGTTTTGGCTGGCGCAGGCGACGATAATCCAAATTGATCATGGCGAACATCGCAACAAGCCCAAGTCCCAGCCAAAGCAGCTGACGAAGCAGAAAATGATAACTGGTACCGTATTGCTCGCGCGCGGTGAGCGCCGAGGCGCTGAAAACCATGACGGCTCCGGCCAGGCAAAGGGTGATCGTGGCGACGAACAACCAGCGGTCGGTTTCAGCTCTTCGCAGCATCGATCAGACCTCGCGCCCACGGGCGTGCAAGGCACGCGGCGCTTCCTTGAGTGCGCGCACGAGTTCCTTGAAAGCGCTCCCGCGATGCTCATAATTTTCAAATTGATCGAAGCTGGCACAGGCCGGCGCGAGCAATACCGTATCGCCTTCTCGTGCGCACTCGTGGGCCAGCTCGACGGCCCTATCCAACGTGCCGGCGTGGACGAAATGCACAGCGCCTTCCAGTTGGGTGGCGATTTTTTCCGCTGCCGCGCCAATGAGCAAAACCGCCCTGGCGCGTTCGCGTAGTAGCGGAACTAATGGAGCGTAGTCGCTGCCCTTATCTTTGCCTCCGAGAATCACGAATAGACCCCCGGAAAAAGCCTCCAGAGCTTTTATTGTGGCATCCACGTTAGTGGCCTTGGAATCATTGAAGAAACTCACGCCGGAAATCTCAGCCACAAATTCCAGCCGGTGCTCCACGCCAGGGAAGCTGCGAACACCGGCAGCGATCTCCCCGGGCGCAACGCCCGCAAGGAACGCAGCCGAGGCTGCCGCCAGTACATTTTCGAGATTGTGTTCGCCGCGCAAACCAAGGTCGGCTCGATCGAGCAGCGCAGTGTCTTCTCCATCGCGCCTAAAGACGATCTGGCCGTTACGCAAGTACGCGCCGCTCACGACGCGCTTTTTTCTGCTGAACCAAAATACCTGCGGCCGCGACGGGGCGCGTTCGGCGCTTGCGGGATCGTCCGCGTTAATTACGGCGGAATCGCGCTCGGTTTGGTTCTCAAAGATTCGCGACTTGGCCCGCGCGTAATCTTCAAACGAAGGGTGCCGGTCGAGGTGATCAGGAGTCACGTTCAATAAAACGGAAATGTCCGGCCGAAACGAATCGATCAACTCAAGCTGGAAACTGCTGAGTTCTGCGACGGTGATGCTGTCGTTTTTTGATTCATCGACGTGAGCGATTAAAGGCGTCCCGATATTTCCCGCGACGCTGAACGATTTGCGCGAAGTAGCCAAAATGTGGCCGATCAGCAAGGTGGTAGTCGTTTTGCCGTTAGACCCTGTCACGCCAATGAGGCGCCCGCTCAAAAACCGCCACGCAAGCTCGATTTCGCTCCACACGGGTATTCCGGCCTTGCGCGCAGCAATCAATCCAGGGTGATTGGAGGGAACACCGGGACTGGGCACGATTAGATCTTGTTGCCCGAAGAGATGACTCTGATCCGCGCCGAAAGCGAGTGTGCAGCCAATCTTTTGCAATTCGCCCACGGCTTCGCCAAGCTGCTCCGCACCGCGGTCGTCGACTGCGGTAACGCGTGCTCCGCGCGCAATACAGAAGCGCGCGGTGGCGATTCCAGTTCGCGCCAGTCCCAAGACCAGCACGCGTTTGTCTTTTAATTCGATTCCTGGACGCACAGCTACCTCAACTTCAGCGTGGTGAGCGAGAATAGCGCGAACACCAGCGCCACAATCCAAAAGCGGACGATAATTTTCGATTCGCTCCAGCCCGCCAGCTCGAAATGATGATGCAGCGGCGCCATGCGGAAGATGCGCTTGCCCGTCAGCCGGAACGACGCCACTTGCAAAATCACTGAAATCGCTTCGAGAACAAAGACGCCGCCAATCGAGAACAGTAGAATTTCCTGCTTGATTGCGACAGCAACAACGCCGATAGAGCCGCCAATCGCCAGCGAACCCACGTCACCCATAAACACGTCGGCGGGATGCGCGTTATACCAAAGGAACGCGAGCGCTGCGCCGACCAGAGCGCCGCAAAAGATCGTGAGCTCCCCGACTTGCGGGATATGCTGAATATCGAGGTAGGCGCTGAATCCCGCGTGGCTCGTGACATAAGTCAAGATCGTCAAAGCACCCGCGGCTACAACGACGCAGCCAATCGCCAGGCCGTCCAGGCCGTCGGTCAAATTCACGGCGTTTGATGAACCGACCATCACCAGAATCACGAAAGCCAAAAACGGCAGAAATGCCGCCGGCCAGAAATAACGGCTCCGCAGCAGCGAATGCACTACAAGGTCGGGACGAAAATTCTTAACAAACGGAACGATCAGTTGCGTCGAATAAACGCGATTGATCGTCATCAACAAAAGTGAGAGCGCCGCGGCAAAGCTGACGAGCACCTGGAGTATTAGTTTCGAGCGGCCGGTTAATCCCAAATTGCGATGCTTCACCACTTTGCTGTAATCATCGGCGAAGCCAATGGCGCCGAACGCCAGCATGGCAAAAATTGAGAGCAGCACATAGGGATTCGAGAGATCGGCCCAGAATAAAACCGGGGTTATCGTGACGGTCACAATCAGAATGCCGCCCATCGTCGGTGTGCCGGCTTTTGCCTGATGCGAACGTGGCCCCTCTTCCCGGATGAATTGGCCGATCTGCAATTCGCGCAAACGCCGAATCATCCATGGTCCAAGGATCAGCCCGAGGAATAAGGAAGAGATGCTGGCGAGTGCAGTGCGCACGGTGATGTACCGAAAGACGTTGAGGACGTGCTCGGCTCGCGGCGGAACGTGATAGACAAGGTAGTAGAGCATTTCAGTCGTGGCCCCGAGAGACCGATGAAGCCGGCTCTTCATCCGCGAGCGGATATTTCGCGTGCAGCGCTTCGACAATGCGCTCCATCTTCACTCCTCGCGATCCTTTCACCAGCAGCAAATCGCCCGGCCGCACGAAATCGGCAAGAAATGCGGCGGCGGCGGTCGAATCGTCAAAGAAATGGGCCTGTGACGCTGGCATTCCCGCTTCGATTGCGCCATTCACGATTTCCACGGCGTTGCCCTGGACGGCCACGACGCAGTCAAGCTTTCTCGACGCAGCACAGCTTCCCGCCTCGCGATGAAGTTTCGCGGAATCCCGGCCCAACTCCAGCATCTCGCCAGCGGCGAGGATGCGTCGGCGGTAAATCCCAGTCTTTGCATCCCCCGTGTTGGCCAGAAGTTCGATCATGGCCGCCAGCGCCACCGGATTAGAGTTGTAGCTGTCGTTAATCAAGGCAAAGTCAGCGGCGAACTGGAGCAACCTGCCGCGCATTTCCCCAACTTTGATGTTGCGCAAGACGTTCGCAGCGTCCGCCGCAGTCAGGCCCCAGACACTCGCCGCCGCCAATGCCGCGAGCGCATTTTCGACGCTGTGACGGCCCGGAAGCGCGAGCGTGAGGCGTGCGCGTTCACCCGGACCGACAAATTCAAACTCCGAGCCGGCGGCGCCGCGGTCCTGAATTGTCTCGGCTCGAAATTGTGCCGCTGGGCTACACCCGAACGTGAGTACGCGTCCGCGCGCGACTTCCGCAAAGCGCGCGACGCGCGGATCGTCCGCGTTCAAGACCGCAACGCGATCCTGCCCGGCCAAACCTTCGATCAATTCGCGTTTGGCCAGAGCAATCTCATCAATCGAAGAAAAAAATTCCAGATGCACGGGCGCCACGCGCGTGACGACGCCCACTTCGGGCTCGGCAATTTCCGCAAGACGCCGCAACTCGCCTCGATGCGACATTCCCAATTCCACGATGGCGGCTTTATCTTCAGGCTCGAGCCGCAGCAACGTGAGCGGCAGGCCATATTCGTTGTTCAGATTTCCTTCAGATTTCAGCACGCGGAATTTCGCGCCCAACAGCGCCGCCAGAATCTCTTTCGTGGTTGTCTTTCCCACCGAACCGGTAACTGCCGCAATCCGTTTTCCCCACGCGCGCCGAACCGCTCGCGCCAATTCCTGCAGCGCCGCAAGGGTGTCGGGGACGGAGAAGACCCGGCCGCGAATCTCCTCGGGATAACTGGAAATGCGATCGGCCGCGACGAGCACAGCTTCTGCTCCTGCTTGCAAAGCAGCGGCGACAAAATCGTGTCCATCGTGCCGCGGCCCGCGGATGGCGACAAACAACTGGCCTCGGCCCACCGCGCGAGAATCAATCGAGACGCCGGCCAGCCGCTCCACGGGGGAGAGCCCCGGGGGAACTGCGACACCCAAAGCGCGAGCAATCTCTTGAACCGTCCACCGCATATCGTCCTCAGCGGTCTGGCCCTCACCGCGTCTGTATCATTCCTTAGCCGCCATAACCGCGCTGGCGCAAAACGCGCCGCGCGACTTCACGGTCGTCGAATTCTATGGTGCGATCTTTCAACACTTGAGTTGTCTCGTGCCCTTTGCCGGCGAGCAACACCATGTCACCGGGCCGGGCTTGTTCGAGCGCCAACTCCACCGCTCGTTCGCGATCCGGCTCAACCAGCACTTTTGCGGAAGTGCGCTGCAGGCCCACCGACGCGTCGTTGATAATCTTGAGCGGATCTTCGCTACGCGGATTGTCGCTCGAAAGAACGACCACATCGCTCAATCGCCCAGCAGCCTCGCCCATCAGCGGACGCTTGCTGCGGTCGCGTTCACCTCCGCAGCCGAAAAGCGTGATCATGCGGCCGGTGGGATGCAGCTCGCGCGCCGTCTCCAGCAGCTTTTGCAGCGCATCGTCTGTATGCGCGTAATCCACGACGACCATGAAAGGCTGCCCCAGATCGATGCGCTCAAAACGGCCCGGCACCGCGGCGAGCGCCGAAAGACCTCCTTCGATGGCTTCGCGGGAAAAACCTAAAGCAACGCCGGCCGCGATCGCGGCGAGGATGTTGTAAACATTATTGCGGCCGACGAGCTGCGACCGAACTGCGATTTTGCCTGCCGGAGTCTCAGCCGTGAAATCGAGCCCCCGCAGCGCCAGCGATATTTTTTTTGCCGTGACTTCGGCTCCCGAACCCAAACCATAGGTGATCGTCTGCTCCGCCAGATTGCGAAGCTGCGGGCCATAGGGATCGTCGATGTTCACGATGCCATGAAGAGGGCGCCCGGCGCCGGTGCCTTCAAACAGACGGCGCTTGGCGGCGAAGTAGTTCTCCATGGTGTTGTGGAAGTCGAGATGGTCCCGCGTCAAATTCGTGAATATGGCGGCAGCAAAGCGGCAGCCCCACAGACGATCGAGCGCCAATGCATGTGAGCTACTTTCCAGCACCGCGTGGGTGCCGCCTGCGCGAACGATTTCGGAAAAGAATCGATGAAGGTCGAGAGATTCCGGTGTGGTGGTCTTTGCCGGGTAAGTTTCGAGCGGAGTGCGATATTCGATGGTGCCGAAAAGACCGCTGCGGAAACCGGCTGCGCGGATGATGGAATCGAGCAGAAAGCTTGTCGTTGTTTTGCCGTTCGTGCCAGTGATGCCTACCAGGTTCAGCTTGTCGGCGGGGCGCCCAAAAAAATTCGCCGCAATGGTAGCCAGCGCCTTGCGCGCATCCTGCACTTGCAGCCATGCCACATTGGCTGGCAAAGCTTTCGCCGTTTTTGTGCTTTGGGAATAGCCATTCGGATTTGGCGGCGGCATTTCGCTGACGACCGCTGCGGCACCGCGCTCTACGGCCGCCTCAATGAATCGATTGCCGTCGGTCTTCTCGCCGTGAATGGCAACGAAAAGCGAGCCCGCCTTGGCCTGGCGACTGTCGTAAACGACCGAGGAGATTTGCACCTCGGCGTTCGCCAAAGGCCCTTGCGCCCCCGCACCCGCTAGCAGTTCCTGCAGTTTCATTCCCGCGCTGGTAAGTATAGGACGCGCACGGGGTGTGCTCAATTTTGCAGCGATCTGATGTTCCGAAGAGACCACTGGGGGTCTTCGGGGGGACCTTCGACGCGCCGGCGGCATTATCGGGCCGCCGCCTTGCGGACCTGCTTTTGTGTCCTGAGTTGCGCTTTTTTCAACACCGGTCGCCCGAATCGGAAAATTACCGAACTACCACGGCGAACCGGAGTATCGGGTGGCGGCAACTGCTCCTGAACTGTGCCCGCTCCGACCAGCACCGGGTTGACGCCGAGCTGCACGCAAATCTCCGTCACCTGCCGCACCGTTTTGCCGGTCAAGTCCGGAACCGATATGCCCGCGCCTTCCGCCAACTCTACAGTGGGCGCGGTGGCGGAAACCGGCAACACTGCGGCGGAGATAGGTTCGGCTTGGGCCGAATCGCTAAAAGTGACTGAACTCATTTGGGCCACATCGAAATCGGAAACGTCGGCGGCACCGCTCGGTTGCGAACGGCGAGCGGCTCTGAGCGTAGCTCGCGACACAGGAATGTCGTGAGGCACATTGAGATAAGGAAGCACCTGCTCGCCAATGCGCTTGAAGACAGGAGCCGCCACCGATCCGCCCTCGTGCAGTCCCACCGGGGAATCGAGCTGCACAAGAATCGTGACAGCTGGATTGTTAATGGGAGCAAAACCAACAAATGACGCGATCAGCTGTGTGGCGGAATAGCGACCCGTGGCGGGATCGATTTTCTGCGCCGTCCCCGTCTTTCCTGCCGAGGTGTAACCATCAAGCTGCGCCTTCGTGCCTGTGCCGTTCAGGACGACGCCTTCGAGCATGGCTCGCATGGCTGCCGCCGTGGTTTCGCGAACGACGCGCCGCGGCGGAGGCTGCGACTCCTGCTCAACCTCAGATCCCTTGCGCAGCGCCAGCACAACGTGAGGGTGATAGAGCAATCCACCGTTGGCGATTGCGGACACGGCGTTAATCATCTGCAAAGGCGTGACGCCGACTTCTTGGCCCATGGAAATCGATCCCACTGACACTGGGGTCCAATTCTCCACGCGTCGAAGCAGCCCACGATTTTCCCCGGGAAGATCGATACCGGTGGCATCCCCAAATCCATAGGCCCGTATGTACTCATAGAATTTGGGCGCGCCGAGGCGCAGCCCGATTTTGATTGCGCCTACATCACTCGAGTGGGCCAGGATTTGCGAAACCGTGAGGAGGCCATAGGCTTTGTGGTCGCGGATGCGGTGTCCCGCAATATAAATTGCACCCATCTGGCAATCCACGACTTCCTCCGGCGTGGTGATCCCCTGATCGATGGCGGCTGAGAGCGTCACAATTTTGAAAACCGAACCGGGCTCGTAGAGCGCGCCAACGGCTCGATTCATGCGCGCTTCGGCAGGGCTGCCGCCCGGAGCATTGGGATTGAACTTCGGCCAACTCGCCATTGCCAGGATTTCGCCATTAGACGGATCCTGCACGAGCACGGTGCCGGCCTTGGCGTGCGTCTCTTCTATCGCGGCAGCGAGCTCTTTTTCGACGATGAACTGGATATTCTCATCGATCGTCAGAATGACGCTGGTGCCGGCTTCCGGAGTCTTGTCCGCACTTTCATACCAGCGATTGTGCGCGTCAGTAAGGATAAGCATCCGGGATGCTTTGCTGCGGATGCGGCTATCGAGCTGGTATTCGATTCCGCCGATGCCCTTTTCGTCGATATCGACGTAGCCCAGAACGGCCGCCGCTAAATCGCGCTTCGGATAAAAGCGCTGATTTTCTTTCTGAAAGTAGATTCCCCGCAGATTGAGCTGGCGAATTCGCGCCGCCGTGGCCGGTGGCAGCTTGCGCGCAATCCAAATGAACGAACGCGAAGAACTAAGCCGCGCCGAAATCTCATCGGCCGGCAGGCCCACCAAGGGAGCGAGCAGCCGCGCCACATGATCGTTATCGGAGATTTCCGCCGGGACCGCGAAACATGAGTCGAGCGAGGTGCTCATGGCCAGCTCTTGCTGATTGCGGTCGAGAATGTCAGCGCGCTTGGGGCTGATTTCGACGATATGCTGCTGCTGGCGTTCGGCGCGAGCGAGATAATCGCTATAGTGCAACAGCTGCAAATCCGCAAGCCTCGCGAGAGCTGCGGCAGTCCAAAGCCCAAGCGCCGCTGTCACGATCAGTAAGCGGATCTGAGGGCTGCGGAAATCCATGCCCGTACCCCGGCCGTGCATTCCTTCAACTCAATTCAACCTGGAATTCTTCAGAAAGCGATTCGCTTGTCAGCGAATTAAATGGGCCAAGCCGCGCGTTTACGGGGCATGGCCGCGAATTCATTGAACGCGGAAACTTCCTGAGGGGCGGGCCTGGGCGACCACGGGCTCAACCGGCTGGTCAAGCGGCGCCACTTGGCCCGGAACCGGCGCCGTAAGCCTGAGTTGCCGCCGGGCAATCTCGTCTATTCTTGAAGGCGCACGCAAACCGGCCATTTCCAATTTCAGTTGTTGGTTCAGTTCGGAAGCCTGCGAGCGCTCCGATTTCAGCGATTCCACGCGATACCGCAGCTGCAAGTATTCGAAGTGCTGCCACGCGTAAAACAGAGCCGCACCGGCGAGCAGCGCACCCAACGCAATCAGTCTCGCCATCTCTCGCAGCCGGTCCGACGCGATCGGGCGCGCCAGTCGCGAATTGTCGATGCGCTTGACGGTGTGGAACTCGGTACGTTTCACAGTGCGAGATCGGGTCACGACGCCAACTTTTCCGCCGGCGTAACCGGCATGAGTTTCTCAGCTACACGCATCTTTGCGCTGCGCGCGCGCGGATTTGCCGCAATTTCGGCATCGCTCGGGCGCAGCACCTTACGCGTCAGCACGTTCAACACTCCCTCGCTAGCAAGGCGGCGAAATTCCTGCTTGACCATGCGGTCTTCAAGGGAGTGATAACTCAACACCACCCAACGTCCCCCGGGAGCTAATGTGGCAGAGGCACGCTTAAGAAACTGCCCGAGTGCCTCCAATTCTCGATTCACCGCAATCCGCAGCGCCAGAAACGTTTTTGTCGCGGGATGCAGTTTCTGCCTTCCCCTTGAAGTACGAGCCCCTGCCACAACCGTTGCCAGGTGTTCGGTGCTACGAATAGGCCGCGCACGCACGATGGCCCTGGCGATTCTTCTGGAGTCCCGCTCTTCGCCCAGGCGATAGAGCAGGTCGGCGAGCTCTGATTCGGCGGTTTCGTTCACGATATCCGCCGCCGTGGTCGCCGATCTCGAATCCATTCTCATGTCAAGAGGTCCCGCGAGCCGAAACGAAAAGCCCCGTTCGGCCGTGTCTAGTTGCAAGCTCGAAACGCCCAGATCCGCCAAAATTCCTTGCACCGGCGGCAAATTCAATTCCTGGGCCACCTCGTCAATCCTCGAAAAATCCGCCTGCACCAACACGACTTTCCCCCCGAAATCTTTCAGCCGCTCGCTCGCGATTGCCAGCGCTCCTGCATCGCGATCCAGTCCAATCAGCCGCCCCGTCGTGAGCTGCGCCGCGATCTGCACGGCATGCCCGCCAAGCCCTACCGTTGCATCTACGTACGTGCCACCGGGCTCAATCCGCAGCCAGCGCAGAGCCTCTTCGGCCAGAACCGGCGTATGACTTGCCGTCAAAACTTTGCGATCCCGTGTTCGCCAGGGCCTCTAGGGCCGCACTGCACGACTAAATTCCCAGCTCGTCCAGCGTCTTTTCATCGTCGTCCGTGATCGGGCTCGCCTTCAAGTTGTCCAGGAACCGCGTGTGGTTCCAAATCTGCAAATAATTCAAGTTCCCGAGCACGTCCACGTCGCCGCGCATCTGCGCGGATTCGCGCAAGATCGGTGGAACCAGGATGCGCCCCTGCCCGTCGAGCTCCACAAGCTGCCCGTAATAATTTGTTCGAGTCAGAAACTTCTGTTTCGTCCGGTTATGAGACGAAAGGCGCGCGAGCTTTTCCTCAATCTCGTTCCAAATCTTCATCGGATATACGCGCACGTAATCGCCGTTTTCGCTCGTCACGTAGAACTTGTTCCCGTATTCGCGCAGTGCTTCCAGGAAGGCAGCTGGGATCTTCACTCTGCCCTTCTCGTCCACCCTCGCCGGATAGTTGCCACGAAGCACTGGAGAAATCGCCACGCAACCGGGAATTCAGTTCGTTTCTCACCACTTCACATCACTTATCGCCACTTTTTACCACGTGGCCCCACATCTTAGACTGTCTTCAGTGCTTGTCAACAGGAAAACGAAGACGAGGCGAGGAATGTGAGGAAATCGGCGCGGCTTGGGCCCAGTGCAGCGCAAAACTACCAGCTATTGTACGTAACTGCGCGGGCGGCGGAATATGTTGGTTGCGTGTTTCTGGCGCGGATCAATTGGTGTGTGTCCAATGAGTAATATTTGGCAACCGAAAGGCGAAAGCTTGTAAAGTGGGCACGACGAGGGCGCGGGAATTCGTGGGGAAGGTGGGCTTTGGGGCTATGAGCGAATCATATTTCGGATCGCGCGAAGAAAATCGCTGACGCGAGGAATGTAAACTTTGCGCTGAGCTTCGTGCTCTGCAGCGCCGCAGAGAATGCGAACGATTCCGCTTGCTGGAACCCGTGTCGCGAGGCCATCTACTTTGGCATACTGGACGGTCCGATCGCGATCGATGACGAACACCGCAGGCTTGGCGATGCCTCCCCTTTCCTTCGGATTGTAGATGCCCCAATCCTTGATCACCCTCCGCTCGGTATCGCACAAAATCGGAAAGGGCAGCTGCAACTCGCGCCGCACTGCTTCGGATTTGATTGGCGGATCGACGGATACGGCCACCACGTCCGCCCCGGCCGAGCGGATTTCTGCGTAATGATCGCGGTAATCCGCCAACTGGCGGAGACAGAATGGTCACCAATCGCCGCGATAGAAGACAAGCACCAGACGGCCTCGCGAAACTCAATCCGATAACCGGCGCGGCGTTTGCGTGGAATCCTGGAGCTCGAATTCCGACGCGACCTCACCCGCTACGGGCATTTTTCCGGTGGCCATGGTCAAGTTACCTCCGAAACTCGGGGATCGTCAGTAGCCGAATTCATATGAGCCAATCAGCGGCCAATCAGCGGCCTCGATCTCAGCACATAGCTCATAGCTATGCTACGATGCGCGATTCATGCAAACCGGTATCGTCGGCTTACCGCAGGTCGGCAAAACAACTCTCTTCCGCATTCTCACGCGAGCCCACTTGGACGAAAAGGCCGCTCGTGGCGCGACACATGTCGGCGTAGCGCGAGTCCCTGAGCCGCGCATCGATCATCTGGCCGCACTCTATAAGCCGCGCAAAATCACGTATGCCACTGTTCAGTACGTGGACGTCGGTGGCATCGTGCGCGATCGCGCACGCGATTCAGCAGTGCTGGCTCCTCTGCGTGAGGTCGATGCGCTGGCGCATGTCCTGCGCGTTTTCGATGATCCGGCGGTGCCGCACCCCGCGGGTAGCATCGATCCTCTGCGAGACGCCCAGTCTCTGGATCTCGAGCTGATGCTCTCCGATCTCGAACAAATCGAACGGCGGCTCGAGCGCGTCGAAAAAGACCTCAAAAGAAAAAAAGACGCCGCAACTGAGCACGAGCACGCCCTGCTCGTGCGCTGCCGCACTGCCATCGAGAGTGAACATCCGTTGCGTGAGCTCGAGTTCACCGCTGAGGAGCGGAAAATCCTGACCGGGTTCATGTTCCTTTCGCTTCGCCCGATGCTCTATGTGCTGAACCTCGGCGAGGACGAGGTAGACAAATTGGATACAGCGGTCGAGCGGCACGGCCTGGAAAGATTGCGCGGACAGCCGCAAAGCGCGGTAGTTGCGGTCTGCGGCCGTATCGAAGCCGAGCTCGCGGAACTCGACGACGCTGCAGCGGCCGAACTCCTGACGGCCTACGGCCTAAAGCAGCCAGGCCTGCACCGCCTTATCCGCGCCACATACGATTTGATGGGATTGATCTCGTTTTTTACAGCGGGAGAGCCCGAAGTGCGAGCCTGGACGATTCGCCGCGGCACCCCCGCCGTAAAAGCCGCAGGAGCGATCCACACAGATATCGAGCGCAATTTCATCCGCGCAGAGGTGGTGCGCTGCGAAGATTTGCTGGCCGCGGGTAGTTGGCCGGCGGCCCGCGAAAAAGGACAAGTACGCCTCGAAGGGAAAGAGTACATCGTCCAAGAAGGCGACGTAGTCCTATTCCGCCACTCTGGCTGATTCTCGTCCTCGCTTTAAAACACCGTCCGAACCCGCTGTCGTCCGTTTTAGCGGCTGCGCCGCGCGCGACGGTTACCGTGCGAACGCCCCGCGCGGGTCGAAGCGGCGCGACGCGCTGCCTTCGAGCGGCTTGACCGGCTGCGACGCCGAGCCGCGCTGCGGCCCTGCTGTGATAAAGCCGAACGCGACGCGCTGCTGCGCCGCTCACGTTTCAGCGCCCCCTGAGTAGCACGCGACCGACGACCTGATGGCTTGCGGCGGGGCGAGGTCCTACCGCGCCGGTAATCGCGTTCGGCGTGTGTCCGAGTACTCTCCGACGCTTGGCTGCGGCGGGGCGGCTTCAAAGGTATTCCAGCGCGGCGAGCTTTGCTTAAGCCGATTGCGATGGCTTGCTGGGGCGAGCGCGCGCCGTGTTTGCCCTGACGGACGTGCTCGATCTCTTCGTGCACGAATTCACCTGCGGCCGTTGAGGGCGATTTGCCCTCCCACAGGTCCTCTTTGGCCTTTTCTAGCGTCGCTTTTTCAGGCATTTTCGATCCTTTCTTGTTTCTGATCTCCCCTCAAATTGGATTCATTGCCTGACGCCTCCGAGCCTCCTTTAAGGCAATAAATTCAAGGGGATAGTGGCGAATCAAACCGTCGATAGCTCATTAGACAGGGCTGCGCTAAAGCGCAACTTTTTGATGGCGAAAGGGTTGGATACAATGTGGAGGCTATGGCCAGGTCCGACGTCCAATTGATGCTGGACGTGAAGTCCGGAGACGATTCGTCTTTCGAGCTTCTGTTGCTTAAGTATCGGACGCCTGTGGTCAACTTCCTTTACCGCATGGTGCGGGATGCTGGCGCAGCCGAGGATCTAGCGCAAGAGGTTTTTCTGCGGGTGTATCGTGCCCGTGGCCAGTATGTGCCGACGGCCAAGTTCACCACGTGGATGTTTCGCATCGCGACGAACCTGGCATTGAACGCCTTGCGCGACGGTCGCCATCGACATATGGAAATTTCTATTGATCAGTCGGCAGGTGGTTATTCGGGCGATGGCGAAACTGAGCAGCCAGCGATGGAAATAGCCGACCGGCAGCCTACCATCGAGGTGGATTTGATTCAGCGCGATCGCGCCGATCTGATACGCCGCGCCATCGAGTCGCTCCCCGAAAAGCAGCGCGCGGCGGTATTGCTTCATAAGTATCAGGAGATGGATTACGATCAAATCGCCCGGGTTTTGGGCTGCTCGGAGAGTGCGCTGAAATCCTTGCTCTTCCGCGCGTACGAGGCGCTGCGAGTGCAGTTGGCTCCGTTGGTGCAAGCTGCGCGGGTGCAATCTCAGAGCAGCCGGGCCGTGAAAATGAGGTCATCAATATGAACTGCGGACACATAGAAAAAAAGCTGGTCGCCTACCTGGATGGCAACCTTGCCATCGCAGAGCGGCGTCAGATGGAAGCTCACTTGGCCATTTGCACAGCATGCCAGGAACGCGCCGCGGAATTCCGCTCGGTTTGGGATGTGCTCGATGAACTCCCGGCGCTGGAGCCTTCTACCGCGTTCGACAATCGCGTGAGAGAGCGCGTGCGGCAAGAGCCCATCAGAGCAGGCTTCTGGAACTGGATCGTCCCCTCGCCGCGCATGGCTTTCGCCGTGACGGCGCTCCTCATTGCTTCGATCTGGTTGTCTTCGTTTCAGCCAGGGCGGCTGGCTGTGATGCATCCGCCGGTCGGACCAACTTTTCAGAATACCGAGGCCGAGTTCGGAATGATCAAAGATTTACCTGTGCTGGAAGATTACGATGTGGTAACGAGTTTCGACGCGCTCTCGGAATTGCCGGCGCAGCAAAGCTCGCAGTCGCAGCCGTCGAATCAAATGTAGGGAGACGGCAAGAAAAAGAGAGGAACCCAGCTCGTGAGGAGATTCGGTCAATTCGGAATGACGCTGCTGGCGTTGGCATCTTGCCTGCCAGCAACGAATCTCTTTGCCCAAAAGCCGCGTCCTCATATGCCTGAAGGAAGGGCGCCCGTGGAAAGGCCCGCGCCTGAGGCCAGGGCCGGTTTGCCGCCTCGATGGGTTGAGCGCCTGCAGGGGATGACTCCGGAGGAGCAGGAGAAATTCCTGAACAACAACGCGCGCTTCCGAAGTCTTCCTCCGGAACAACAGGCGCGGATTCGACAGCGACTGCAGAATTGGAACAATCTCTCGCCCGAGCAGCGGCAAACTCTCCAGCAGCGCGAGCGCGTTCTGGCACAAATGACGCCCGAGCAGCGCCGCTATGTGCGCCAAACCCTGCTGCCGCAATGGCAAAGTCTCCCGCCGGAACGCCGTCAGGTCGTGTTAGGAAGGCTTCGCGATCTACACGGCTTGAGCGACTCTGAACGCGCCTCCAAACTCAACGATGAATCCTTTATGAACGGGCTCTCACCCGACGAGCGAGAGATGCTGCGAGGCCTCTCAAGTTTACGAGTCGGCACCCCGCCTGGCTAGGCTTCCGTTGGGAATTTGCGAGGGCGATACGCGGACTTCCGGCAGATGGGCTTAGACTTCGACCAGGGCGGGAGCGAGGCGCAATTTCCCCGTTTGGACCACAGCCTCCAGCGCGGCTACTACCTTCAGGTCGAATTTACTTCCAGCTAATTTTCGAATCACCTGCAGCGCGTCGTCGATTTCCTTCGCGGATTGATAAGGACGATTGGTGGTCATGGCATCCAGCGTGTCGGAGACAGCGATGATGCGCGCCATCAGAGGAATGTCCGCCTCTTTGAGTCCATAGGGATAGCCTTTGCCATCCACGTGTTCGTGGTGCAGCTCAATCCCAGGCAGCATCTCCTTGAGCTGTGCAACCGGACGCATGATGTTCGCGCCTTTGCTCGGATGCTGTTTCATGATCTGGAATTCCTCAGCAGTCAACGCCCCGGGCTTCTTCAGAACGCGATCGTCCACCCCAATTTTTCCAACGTCGTGCAGCAGCGCAGAGATGCGCAGCTTGTCCAATTCTTCTGCTGATAGGCCCAGCTGCTGGCCGATCATGACCGAATATTTGGCGACGCGGTCGGAATGGCCGCGCGTGTAGGGGTCTTTTTCGTCGATGGCCGCGGCAAGCATACGAATGGAGCCCAAGAAAAGCTCACGGTTTTCCTCGGCCGCCTGCTTCAGACGCGCGATAAAGCTTTCGATATCGCCGGCCATGTTGTTAAAGGTTTGCGCCAATTCGCTGATTTCCGCGGCGCCACGTACGGGGGCCCGCTCGTGGAACTCTCCGCGGCTGATGGCGCGCGTGGAAGCCGCTAGCGCACGGATCGGCGTGCTGATGCCGACGGCGAAAAGGTATCCCAGAATAACGGCGGCGGCCGTGACGACCAAAACGAAAGTCAACGCCTGGGCGTTCAGCTCCTTGACTCCGGCATCGTCGCGAGCCTCTTCCAGGCTGCGCTGAGCGATTACCGTCCAACCCAAATCCGGAATCGAGCTATATGTGCCGATCAACTCCGCTTTGTGCCCCTGTTCGATATCGCTGAAGTGCTGCACAGTTGCCGTGGTGCGCAAATCCTTGGGAAGGCCCGACGCCTGCGCGACGATGTAGGAACTCCGCAGATCGGTGCCCGGAACAAATCGCCTTGTATCCGGATGCGCAATCACGCGCCCGCTGTGATCCACTACGAATACCGTTCGGCCGCGCACACTAGTCTCTTCCAGGCGCCGCAAGACGCTATCCAGCGAAACTATCGCTGCCAGCATGCCGCTGAACTGGTCGCTGACTTGTAAGGGTATCGCCATTACAAAGGCGGGCCGATTCTCGGGTCCGAGCGCCAGCGGCTCGCTGCGGAATACGACGGACTGCAGGCAGGCGGCAAAAGCGCGCTGCAACGCCTTGCCTACAAAGGGGTCCTGGTCGGCCCGGAAGTTCCCCGCACCGGCGCCTTTAGCGTCCGTGCCGACGGCCGTGAGATACAGAATATTGGGATTGCTCGCAACGAAGTTCTCGAGCAGGCGGGTCACCTGAGGCCCGCGCACGGGATCGTTCACATGATCGAGAAGCCCGGTAAGGGCCAGGATTTGACGCTCACTGATGAGCTGCTGATAAAGGTTGACGTCGAAAAGTTGTATCTCCTGGCCCACCGACCGCGTCAGCTCGGTTTGTTGGACACTCTCCGTATCGGTGAGCTTTTCCTGGCTAAGCCTAAGAACCTGAAAGTGATACAGCCCCAGGGGCAAAGCGCTGACCAACAGCATCGCGCCCAAAACCAATAGTAATAGGCGTGGACGATACCTACGGGCGGATTTGCGCTGCTGAAAAGGCATGGCCAGGCAATATCTATTTTACTTTGCACCCGGGGTCGCGGGAAAAAAGAGCAAGCGGCCGTTGCCGATTAGCTAAGACCGCTTCAAACACCGGCAAATCGGGCCTGAAGGCCAGACTAGCCGGGTTGCGGGACCGATTCCGGAACAGGCTGAGTGCAGTGGGCGCAACGTCGCGCGTCAATGGGAATCTCGCTCAGGCATTCGGGGCACTTCTTGGTACTGGGTTGCGTCGGCTTGTCCTCGCGCTGAACCTTTGCCATCAGCGCGTTCATGGGCAACACGACGGCAAAATACACCGCGGAGGCAATGATGATAAAAGAGACCACGGAATTGACGAAGTCTCCAAAAAGAAACTTACTGCCGTGGATCGTGAAGCTGATCGACGAAAAATCCGGTTGCTTGACCACAGCGGCGATAAAGGGCGTGAGCAGCCCCTTCACCAACGAATTCACGACGTTGCCAAAGGCCGCCCCGATCACCACGCCCACGGCCAGATCGACTACATTGCCCCGGAGCAAAAACTGCTTGAATCCTTTCATTGTCGCGCTCCGTCACTTGAATTTGTGCGACTACCAACCGGCCATTGCTATTTGATGGACCCAATAGAAAATTAGGGAATCCTCAGCCTCGAAGGCTTCTTTCTCTGCGCGGCGCCGCTGATCAGCGCAGAAGTCCCCATAGACCGATGGCGATTCCAGCCAGACCGAACAGAAAGGAAGCTTGCCAATAAACCTTACTCTTGGCCAGCAGCGAAATCGAGCTGAGTACGATGGCAACTTCCAGGAATAGCTCGCTGCCGTCGTAAAATCCGGCCTTGCGGGTCGTCATGGCTACTTCCCTGCCGAGCTTTTCCGCCTCAGCCTGAATCTCTTCAGAATCTTTTTTCTGCTGTGCGGATTTGACGTGGAAATCGGCCGCGGCTTGCGCGCCCTTTTCCGCAAAAAGGTTGGCAATCTCGGCGTCTGCGTCATAGACGTGCGAGCGAATATTCTTGGCTTGAAAATAATTCCATTGATCGGTGGCGCGCGTTTCGAGCAGAACTTCCTCGGTATGGGCGCGGTGGCCCAACAAAGTCGAGACGGAGAGCAGCACCGCGAGAATCGCCATAGTGAGCCCGATGGCGCGCTGACCTGTTTCCTTCGCCCTTTCCGTATTCTCGGCCAATTCTTGCGGTTCCATTCAGAATCTCCTTTGCGCGAATCTACTCTTTTGTGAGTGGCCGCTCCATAAGCTCGCGAATCGCCGCGCTTGGCGCGCGATCTTCATGTAGGACCGCGTGCATTTGCTCGGTAATGGGCATATCGACATTGTGCTTGCGAGCGAGAGCCAGGGTTGCCGAGGTAGTGCCTACGCCTTCGGCCACCATGCGCATGTGGGACAGAATTTCTGGGAGCTTGCGCCCTTTCCCAAGTTCCACGCCCACCGAGCGATTCCGGCTTAGCGTTCCGGTCGCCGTGAGCACGAGATCGCCGAGGCCGGCGAGACCTGCGAGCGTATCGCGCCGGCCGCCCATCGCCACCGCCAGGCGGGTCATTTCGGAAAGCCCTCGCGTGATCAACGCGGAGATCGTATTTGCGCCCAAACCAAGGCCCGCACAGACGCCGGCGGCCAAAGCGATAACGTTCTTTACCGCCCCTCCCAGTTCTACGCCGACAATATCGTCATTGGTGTAGAGCCGCAGTGTAGAACCGGAAAATTCGTGCTGAATTTCTGAAGCGCAGTGCAAATCGCCGGAAGCGATGACGACCGCGGTGGGATCGCCGCGCGCCACTTCCAAGGCGAAGCTGGGGCCCGAGAGAGCGGCCACACGAGGCACGCACTTTTGTCCGATAACTTCGCGGATCACTTCGCTCATCCGTGCTAGAGAGTCGTGCTCCAGACCCTTTGTTGCGCTGACGAATATCATCTGTGCTGCTCCGGGCGCATCAAGATAGGGCAGCATGGCGGTATAGACAGCCCGGGCGTGCGCTGAAGGCATCACGCCGAGCACGATATGCGCGCCTGCCAGAACTTCGCCAAGATTGCCGGTCACTTCGGTTTCATCGGGAATCCGCATGCCCCGCAGATAAACGGAGTTTTCGCGGCGGTCTCGCAGTTCGGTGAGCACATCGGAGCCATGCGCCCAAAGCGAAAGGCGATGGTGCTCGCGGCTGCGCGCCAGCGCAATTGCCAGCGCGGTTCCGCAACTACCGGCACCGATAATGGCGATTTTGCTCACAGTTTCGGAGAACGCGAGCCGCTTCGGAAGGTAAATTGAGGCTCGGTTCCACGGAGCAGCCGGATGATATTGGCGCGATGGCGAGCGATGATCAGGATCATGGCAAAGGAAGCTCCGGCGGAAATGAATTGTGGCGGCGCATGGCCTGGGGCGTAAAGCACGTAAATGAGGAAAGGAACAGCGGCCGCCGCCGAAATGGAAGCCAGCGAGACGTAGCGCCAGAACGCCAGGACCACGACCCACACGACTAGCGCGCCAACAACGGCTTGCCAGCAGATGGGCAAGAAAACGCCCGCGCCTGTGGCCACACCACGTCCACCCTGAAATTTCAGCCAAACGGGAAATGTATGGCCCACAAGGGTCAACACCGCCGCCAGAATCATCCAGCGAGGATTGCTATCGGTTAGGCGAGCGGTAAGCCAAACAGAGAAATAGCCCTTGCCCCCATCGAGCAGGAGCGTGGCCAACCCGGGGAGCGCGCCCGCCTCGCGCGCCACGTTCGTAGCGCCAATGTTGCCGCTGCCGCGGAATCGGATATCGCCTGCTCCGATCAGCTTCACGATCAGAAATCCGAACGGGATCGAGCCGAGCAGGTAAGCGACAACAGGAAGCCACCAGAGTCCTCCCGCGCCTTGGATTGGGCTGGTCTGAGCGGCAATGCTCGAAAACGCACTCGGCACAAAAGTGAACGATGGATTCAAGACGTCGACTCCCCGGAAAGAGGGTAGGTGTCGAGGCGAGTGTACTCTGCCCCGGAACGTTTCAGCACGCTTTGGTAGAGATGGAATTCCCTGAAAGTTTCCTCTCCGAGTTCAGGCGTTCCCAAAGCTTCGACTGCTTCCATGAGGGCCTGTGCGCCTTGCGGAGATTCAAAGCGCGCCAGTGTGAGATGAGGGTGAAAGGCGCGTTTTTCCGGAGCAATGCCGAGCGGCTCAAGTTTCATCTCCATGGCTGCGGCGAGTTCAGCAAGCGTCGGATCAGCTTGGACGCCGGCCCAAAAGACGCGAGGGCTACGCGCGTCGGGGAAAAAGCCCACCCCCGCGAATCGCACCGTAATCGGGTTAAAACTCGGAAGCTCGCCGAGCGCCTGACGAATCTGTTCCAGCTTCTCTGGCGGAACCTCGCCGATAAATTTTAGCGTGATATGTATGCCTTCGAGGCGTACCCAGCGCGCGTTTGGGCAAACTTTCTTCAGCCGTTCGCTGAGCTCGGCAAGGCTCGCACGGACCGGTTCGGGAACGTCCAGCGCGACAAAAACGCGCACGCTATCTATGCACCTTAGGTCTGAACCACGGTTGGCCAGGAGGGCTTGTTGTGGCGCGCATAAATGAAATAGCGGCGCAGCATGTCCAGCGCAGCCTGAGAGGCGTGCCAGCGGATGCGTTCACGGTCGCCCGGAAAGCGCAGGGTGCGGTCTCGACTGCCGTTGGCGTCGGCGAGGGCGATGTAAACGAGGCCGACGGGCTTCTCGGGCGAACCGCCGGAGGGACCCGCGACTCCGGTGATCCCGATGCCGAGCGTCGCGCCGATGCGGCGGCGGATTCCTTGCGCCAGAGCCTGCGCGACTTCCGGGCTGACGGCGCCTTTGGATTCAATCAGCTCAGCGGGCACGTCGGCCCACGCCGTCTTCAAATCATTGCTATAGCAAACAACCCCGCCGAGAAAATACGAGGAACTTCCCGGTACGCGCGTGAGCCTTTCCGCCAGCAATCCTCCGGTGCAACTTTCGGCGGTCGCCACCGTAGCCAGGTTGAGCGTCAATTCATGGGCCACGATCTCTTCGAGTTTCTGGCCGTTCGAAGTGAATACATTTTCGCCGAGCGCGAAGGTGATACGCTCGACCATTTCCTCGAGCGTGTGTTCCGCCGCGGCATAATCGGAAGACCATAAGCGCAAGTGAAGCTGAATCTCGCCGGGAGCTGTGAGAATGGTGGTCTGAACGTTCTCGTATTGGGTGTAGATCGGTGCGGTGCGCTGCTCGACTTCCGATTCCGTAAGCCCAGCCGTGCGCATTTCACGATAAAAAAGCCGCGTCGCCCCGGCCAGCCGTTCCAGGCGAGGCTCGACTTTATCCGTGAACATGGCCTGCAGTTCGTGTGGAGGGCCGGGCAAAAGCACGATAAAGCGCCCTGCCGATTCGAGCCAGAGTCCGGGAGCAGTGCCGCGCGAATTTTCGAGCAGATCGGCGCCTTCCGGCACCATCGCTTGCCGTTTATTCACTTCGGGCATGGTCCGGCCAAGGCGGCGAAAGCGCGCTTCAATACCCTGCAGCACAGAAGTATTGAGCACGAGTTTGCGGCTCAGCAGTTCCGCAACCGCCTCGCGCGTCAGGTCATCCAGGGTAGGTCCAAGTCCGCCCGAGGCCACCACAAGTTCGACGCGATCAAGGGCGCAGCGGAAGGCGTCCCGAACGTGCTCGTGCTGGTCGCCCACAACGGTCTTACGGGCCACGGCTATGCCCAGATGATTGAGCCGCTGGGTGAGAAAAAGTGAGTTGGTATCGATTCGGTCCGGCGTGAGAAGTTCCGAACCGACCGCAATGATTTCAGCTTGCATCGTTGAGAGTCATATTGTGCGGATTATAGCGGGATAGGCAAGCCTTCGATATTCCAGTCAACACTGAAAAGCTCGCTGCTTGTGGCCAGCACGGCACGCCGCGTGGGCAAGAGCGCCAACCCGACGAGTCCCATGCCGCTAAGCACGAAATCTGCCGCACCCTCGGCGGTGATTCGAATGATTCCGCGCCGCCCATTGAGCGAGCCAGCAACATAAAGATTTCCCTGCCGGTCAAACGCCAAGCCCTGCGGGCGCCCCAGACCACGGAAAAAAAGGCTCACCTCGCCTTGGCGATTGATACGCGCAATGCGGTCGTAGCTGGATGTCGTGGGGCCCGATACGTAGAGTTCACCCGCGGGGCTGAAAGCCAGGTGATAGGCAGCGATGGATGGCTCGAGCGTGGCGAAAACGAAGATCTCGCGGTCTGGGCTGATCTTAAAAATGGTGCCGCTGCGGTCGCCCACAAACAGATTTTTCTCCGCATCGAAGGCAATACCCGTTGCAATGCCCATGCCCTCTATCCAAAGCTGCGAGCGGCCATCCGGCGTGACGCGATGAATCGTGCCGTCGTTGCGGCAGGAAACGTAGAGCGTTCCCTCATGGTCCAAAGCCAGGCCGGTAGGATTTACAAGGTCCGTGGCAAACGGCTTCACCTCGTAATTGGCCGTGATTTTGTAGAGCGAAACAGGAACTTTCTGGCCGCGCTGTCCGCTGTAGGTAACATATATATTGCCCTCGCCATCTACGGCGGGGTTCGCCACTGGATGCAAATTCTCTGCGATTTGCACGCCAAGTTGCATCTCAACTGGCGGGCTTGTTCCCCGCACAGTGGCCACACGCACGCTGGCTCCGGCAGCGCCTTCCGGAACGCGCGCCACCACATAACCGTCCGCCGCGATGACCACGCTCGCCTCCGTATCACCAAACATCACGCGCGGGCGCGCGTTATGGTTCGCGGCAAAGCCTGTACCGCGGATGGCAATTTCCCCGCCCGGAATTGCGGCGGAGGGTGTAATGCTCTCGACGCGAGGTGTGGAATCGCTTATCAATTCCGTGCAGCCTGCTGCAATTTCTAGGATAAGACAGCGGATTAGAATCTCAAAGCTCGGAGGAGCCAAAGTCCGAGTGCGGCATAAGCGCCTGCGACCCAGTCATCGGCCATGATGCCCAGGCCGCCGGGCAAAAATTCCGCGCGGCGCGCCGGAAACGGCTTCCAAATATCGAAGACGCGAAAAAGTATAAATCCCGCAATCAAATATTTCCAGTTGGGGTCTCCGTGCCACCAAAAGCCGTAATGAAAATTCGTCATGCCATCAACATATCGCTCCGTCGAGCCGAATGTGAATAGAAGCGCCAGCATTTGTCCCGATACTTCGTCCACTACCACGATCTGCGGGTCTTTAGCACCCAGGTAATTTGATGCGCTGTCGGCAGCCCATAACCCCACTAGTGCAATCGACACAGTCACAACGAGCGCCACGACAATGTACGGGATCGGAAGGTTTCCGAGGCGAGGGAATGCTTCCCATAAAGAAATACGGGGCCAAAGCTTGAGGAGAATCCAACCCAGTAGCACGCCCGCGAGTGAACCGAACGTTCCCGGCGCTTTAGGCAGGTAGCCCAGCCCGAATGCCGTGGCAATTGCCAGCGCCACTCGCGGCTTGCGAGCGCCGCTACTCATGCTCGTCATCACCTTTTCGCTTGTCGGGTCCAGGCGTTTCGTCTCCTTCTTCGTCGAAGAGCGGTTCGGAGACAACGTACTTCTCTGATGCCCAGTTTCCCAAGTCAAGCAGGCGGCAGCGCTCGCTGCAAAAAGGGAAATCGCGATCGACGTCGGAATCTACCGGTTTGCGGCAGATGGGGCAATTGTGCTTCATCGGACCATGACACTACTGTCTATCAGATTCGCCCTTCTTTAATATTAGGCTGAAGAGGCCTGCTATGCCAGGATGCGCAGCGGAGTACCAGTCGAAATTTGTCGCGCGGCGTGCACAGGCAGGGGCGCGATAGGATCGGCGAGGCGCTCTTCTATCGAAACAACGCGCCCGACCAAATCATAATCGAGTGATTTGGTGATTTCGACTGCGGCCATGTCTCCAGTACGCGCCGGAGCGACGTCGGGCTGCGGCTGGATGTCCGTAAGATAGAGTTTGCCGTCGATCTCAGGAGCCATGCCCCCCAGGCGCGCCTCCCAAACGAATTCCTGATCCCGTGCAGGGCCTTCGACCAAAGCGGTCAGCGTCTGACCTACAAAGCGGCGCAGGCGCCGTGCGGAAATTTTGCGCTGCAGCTTCATCAAAGTATCGCGGCGCTCGGCGATCGTTTCGGCGTCAACTTTCGCGCCCAGAGCGTGGCTGGCAGCATTGTCCACATCCGAATAAGCGAAGACGCCCATCCAGTCAAATTCAGCCGCACGCACAAAATCGCATAGTTCCCGGAAATCCGTTTCGGTTTCGCCCGGGAAGCCGACGATGAAGGAAGTTCGCAGCATAACTCCGGGGATCGTGTCGCGAATGCGTTCCAGCAGACGCAGGAATGCCGCTCCGCTTGAACCGCGTTTCATCTGCGCCAGCACTCCGCGCCCGGCGTGCTGCAGAGGCATATCGAAATACTTCACCAGCCGCGGATGCTCGGCCACAGTCTCGAGCAAGCGTTGCGTGACGCGATTCGGATACGCATAAAGGAAACGCACCCAGTTCAGCCCTTCGACTTGAGCGAGCCGCGCGAGCAATTCGGCAAGGCCGTCCCGCAGGGAAAGATCCTCACCATAAGAAGTGGTGTCTTGGCCGATCAGTGTAACTTCGCGCACGCCAGCCGCAGCGAGATTTTCCGCCTCGCGCACGACGGATTCAAAGCGGCGGCTGCGAAAATTCCCGCGCAGCTGCGGAATGATGCAAAACGTGCACGGATGATCGCAGCCTTCGGCGATTTTGATGTAAGCGGCGTGACGCGGAGTGGAAAGCACACGCGGCGATGCATCGTGATAGAGAAACGACGGCGCGCCCTGTGCCGTCTTCCGGAGTTCGCCTTGGAGTGCGGAGAGAATGTGCTCCACTTCGCCGGTGCCGATCACCGCATCGACTTCAGGAATTTGCTGCTTGATTTGCTCGCGGTAACGCTCGACTAGGCATCCTGCAACCACCAACTTCTGGGCACGGCCGAACTTTTTGTGCTCAGCCATCTCCAGGATGGTGTCCACGGATTCCTGCTGGGCCGCCTCAATAAAGCTGCACGTGTTCACCACGAGCACGTCGGCATCGTCGGCTCGCGGGGTGAGCTCGTAACCACTCCGCTCGAGAATGCCCATCATCACCTCGCTATCCACGAGGTTTTTGGGGCATCCCAGGCTGATGAATCCGACTTTCGGCATGGCTCGATCTTCAGACAACGAAGTGAAGTTTACCATACGCGATCCGTCTGCCCCGACCGCACTCACCTCGTGGGGCGCGCTCACTATCTGGCTTGGGCTTATTTCTGTTCGGTTGGGTAAAAGCGCGAGCCGCCGCGGCTGGGTGCCCGAAGAGACGATTTTATCTCTTGCAGCAAGGCTGAAAAGCGAGAAGCCTCGACGCTACGCCCGCCGAATCTTGCCGCCATGCAAAGATCGGTGAAGCGGGCGACCGGCGCGGCGATTTCGCCTGCCGGTAATGAAGCGGCAAACTCCGACGGAGTTTGCGAAGGCGATTTGCGCCATCCAGCCCTCTCGAGCAGGCGCAGCATGCGGTGGTAGAAAAGCGAGCCGGCTTGCTCTGGCGGCGCCTCGAATCCCAATTTAACCCGGCACGCAAACACCAGGCGTTCGCGCATCTGCCGGTTGCAGACGACGAGCGCGCCCGCCAGGAGCAGCACGACGAGGATCGGCATCCACGGCGGAACCGAGCTCGCATCTTCCGCCCAGTACCGCAGGCGCGTAGCGCCGGCCGAACGCGCGCGCTCGAACCGTTCGCGCAGGCTTGCCGTCCAGCGACGTGAGACGCGCTGGACGCCCTGAGCCAACGTGAATTGGTGGATGAAGTCATAGTTCACCACCCAATCGTTCCATTGCAGTTGGAACCAGTCCCAGTAGAAGCCGAGTTGTGACAGGAGCCCGGCTGGATGGTCGTCGCTTGGAGGTGTTGGGTCGAAGGTGATCCAACCGTAGCCAGGGAAAAAGACTTCCACCCAACTGTGCGCGTCGCTCGCGCGAATAATGTAATCGCCGCCTACATCGTTGTACTCTCCGGGAAGAAAGCCGTTCACGTAGCGCGCGGGAATTCCGAGCGTTCGCATCATCACCGTCATGGCCGCGGCAAAATATTCGCAGTGGCCGGCGCGCTTCTCAAAAAGGAAATAAGCCAGCGGATCGACAGGAGGCGTACCGGAAAGATCGAGCGTATAACCGTAGTTTCCTCGCAGGTAGTTTTCCACGGCGCGTGCCTTGTCATAGGGATTGGTCGCGCGGGAAGCAATCGTCTTCGCCAGAATCGGTATGCGCGGGTCGAGCTTGGGCAATTGCAGGTAAAGCGCGCGCAGCGATTCCGGATAGGTCTGCGGGGACTTGCGCAGGTTCTCTGCCGGAACGTTGGGCACGTCGGAGATGGCGTCGTAACGCAGGTCGGCGTAATTGTGGAAGGGGTTAGCCAGCGAGCCCGTTTTGTCCAGAGTGAGATAACTGCGGCGCAAGCTCCGAGGTCCTCCGAGCGCCCCGCCAAAGAATTGTCCATGCACACGGGCGGGTTCCGGGGCGACGAAAAGGGCATCCGAAGCGAGCGGCTCCAGCATTACCGTGTACTCGAAAGGCAGCGAGTAGCGACGATCGGCACCTGAGCTGGGAGGCACGGTTATCCAGCCGTCATAGCCCTCGGTCAGGGCCATCGGCTCATGGCCTTCGGTATACCATCGGCGTCCGTCGAACGTGGTAAGGGCGATGCCGCGCCAATGCATGTTGCGAGCGACAACCGGATTGCCCTCCACCTTGATGCGCATCACCACGGCGCTGCTCTTCTTAATCTCGCCGATTTGGCCAAGTTCAACATCGTCTGTAAAGCCGGAAATCAAGGAAGGTTGCAGATTAAAGCCGGAAAGATAGCCGGCATTCAGGCGTGGAATGATGAAGAAAATTACCGCCCCCGCCAAAAGCGCCGCCACCGCAACAACGGCAGAGGTGATTCCTAACGCCGTTTGGAGCTTGCGCGCAGGCCTGGAACCGGGCGCCATGCGTGGATGCACGGTGCCTTCGGCGCTGCGTCGCATCTCCAGTCCAATGAACGTGGAGATCGCCAGCGCGAGGAAGACCAGGAAAAAGAACAAAAACGTGGTGTCTACTGTGAGGATGGCGGAGGCCATCATCGCGCTGAAAGCCAGCAAAGCCAGAAAGAGGTAGTCGCGCGTGGTGCCGGCGCTGAAAAGCCGCACGATCATCGCGTAGAGCAGCAAATGGATCGCCGCGAGCAGCGCGGAAAAAAGCACCGGATTTTGCGCGTCGCTGGAAAGCATGCGCGACACCCACCACAAATCCACGGGAAAATAAAGAAAGTAGACGACCACGAGGAAAGTGGCCGTGCCGTGATTCAGTTCGGGGCCATGGCCATGCCACCATCGATAGCCTTTGACCAGTAAGGCCGCCGGCGCGATAACGATGGTGACCAAGTCCAGCTTTCCGGTGGAGACCAGCGAGAGCACGCTGACCAGAAGCATGAGGAACAGCGAAGTCTCAAAATAGCGATTCAGCGCAGAGGAAGACTGCGCTGAGCCGGGCTCGCGCTCGATCGTTGCTGGCGCATACATCGTTCGTCCAGTTTAGCATCGCGCGCTGGTAGCGCCTGCGCCCCCGCGCCAATCAGTAATCGCGCAATGACGGCGGACGAACATATGATGACAGCGTGGGAGCCTAGCGGGCGAGGGCGGCGCGAGCGGCAGCGGCGATTTTTTTTGTAGCGTTCGAAATCGGTAGGCGCTCGATTTCGGCGAGCCGCGGCATGCGTGAGTCGCTAGGCGAGTAATTGGATGCCGAGTCTGGCGCCGGCAATGTGGCGACCCGCGCCAGAAACGGGGCAAGCAGGATTCTTCGAAATGTGACTGTGTGTCGCGCGGGCGACAGGGGTTCGAGCGACGCGGTTATGCCAAAAGCCGATTGCAGATAGCGCGAGAGCCTTTCGGGCGCGGATCTCGTTGCTTTGACTGCGGGGAACTGCCACAAGTTCGAAAATAAGCTGCTGTGATCGCTTTTTTGCCGCAACAGCAGCGTGCGGCCGCGCGGATCGAGCAAAATGGCTGCCGATAGCGCAAGCCGAACGGGTTTGGGCTTGCGCCGCGGCGCGGGCAGGCGCAGTGCGATCCCGAGCGCATGCGCGCGGCACCATCGCGCCACGGGGCACGCGGCGCACTGCGGTGCTCGCGGCGTGCAGAGCGTGGCGCCGAGTTCCATCATCGCCTGATTCCAGTCACCTGACCCCGTAGCGAGCGCGCCTGCAGCCGCAGCGCCTTGCGCCGGAAGCAGTCCATTCGCCGCAACGATTAGTGCGCGCCATCGCTTCGGGCGCCGCAGATCTCCGCGAATGGCCCCTAAGCGCGCCAGCACACGCGCGACGTTGCCATCGAGCACGGCGTGCGGCTCGCCATAAGCAATGCTCAGCACGGCCGCGGCGGTGTAATGCCCGATGCCCGGCAGCGCCAGAGCGTCGTCGATGCGTCTCGGGAATTCGCCGCCATGACGGGCCGCGATCTCCTTTGCCGCGCGATGTAGGTTGCGCGCGCGACTGTAATAGCCGAGACCTGCCCACGAGCGCAGCACGGCTTCCGGCCGCGCTCGAGCGAGCGCGTCAACCGTCGGAAAGCGCTCCAGGAATCGGCGGTAGTACGGAAGCACAGCGGCGACGCGCGTCTGCTGCAGCATGATCTCGGAGATCCATACGCGGTAGGGATCGCGAGTTCTGCGCCAGTCAAGATCGCGCTTGGCCTTGGCAAACCAGCCGAGCAGTTGCGCCTGAAAAGCCGGTAGCTCCGCGGCCGGAATGATTTCGTTTTTACATTGGGCGGCAGAGCGCCGCGCGAAAGAAGGTAGTGCGGCAGCGGCGGGCATCGCGCCATTGTCGCACGCAGCGCAAGTCGAAAGCTTTAGCCTGGCCACATAACCCGCAGCCGGGACCTGAGCTACAAAAGCGAGCTTTGTAGCTCGGGGCGGCCCAGCAGTCGGGCCAGACCCGAGGCTTTTCGCAAATTCGCGCTGTTCTGCCGGCTATTCGAGGAACGCGATGTAAGACGTGCTCCACAGGCTGGTGGGAATCGAGCCGCGCGGCTGAGCAGTGAGGATAATCTTGAATGTTTGGGGCAAGTCCACAAGCTCGCTGAGCACGGAGAGATCAGATTCGGCCGGCGCGGCCGAAGCGAGGCAACGTAGGATCGCGTAGATATTTTCGCCGGCGGGCGCCATCGCCGTCTCGAAGGCCCCGCTGCGAAACGCCAGCACGGAATTGATCTCGTAGAAATGCCAGGCCAGGCTGGCGCAAAGCGCGACGCCGCGCTCGAAGATGGCCTCATACGATTCGCGCGGCTTGCCTGCGGGAATTGCCGTATCGAGCACCAGCAGAACCCGGCGCTCGTCTTCGCGGGCGAATTCGCGCACCTGCAGCGAGCCGGTCCGCGCCGAAGCCTTCCAGTCCACGTGGCGCGCGCTGTCGGAAGTCTGGTACTCGCGGATAGAGTAGAGGTCGTGACCGCGCCCGCGCATGAAGCTCTCGAGTTCGCCCGTCACGAGGGGCAGGATTTCGTAAAACTCCTCGCTCGGAGCTACCGAGGGATAGACCAGAGCTTCCATTCTGGATTCGACCTGGCGCGTTTTCTCCAGAAAACCGAAAGGGAACCTGGTTTGCAGCCCGATGCTATCCTGCCGGTAAATGCCACGGTGCGGAAAAACGAGCTCGACGGCTTGCTGAATTTTCTGCTGCGGCGGCAAATAAGGAAAATAAACCGGCGTGGTGAGAATTTCGCTGGCACGCTGCGATGCGCTTTTCTGCTTTGAATTCGCCTTTGCGGCGCGCGACGCGCTATCCCGCCGTCGCGGCGATTTCGCGCCCACCAGGCGCAGCGAAAATGACGGCAGCACGGTTTTGTGGTTCTCCAGTTCCGTCAGCGCCAGCACTGGCTGGTTGGCAAAGATATTCTCGGGCAGATCGAGCCTCAGTTCCACGCCACTCAACACCACCTGCGAAATGATTCCGGAAATTAGGATTCCGGCCAGCAAACATGCCAGCGTCATGAAAAGCAGATTGTTTCCCGTGTTGAGCGCGGCCAAGGCGATGACGAAAATTCCGGCCAGGTAGACGATCCCTTCTCGCGTTACGCGGTAATCCATGCGGTACGCGAGCCAGCGCAGTGGCGTGCGCCGAGCCAGCGCCGGGACTACCGTGAAGGCCACCCACCCGGAAACCGCCAGCGCGCTGAGCGCGGAGAATCCGGCAGCCCAAATCCTGCCATCTTCCGCGGCCACACTCGAATACAGTGCCAGCAGCAGCGCAGCGCCGAGCGCGACAACCGCTATCGCAAAGGAGCGCCAGCCCGACCAGTCGATTTTGCGACTCGCGTTCGAGGCAAGGGAATCGAGACGCGTGCGTTTGGCAAACGCGCGCAGATTCCGAGCAATAGCGGGACTATTCATGGCACGAAGCACGCACACACGGAGCTGTCAAGGGCGGCATTTAGGCCCGCGGAATCTGCTGTCAGCCTTGGGTTTGAAAAGCGGATCCGTCGGCTAGAAGACGGCCTCGGGATAACACCGGGTGGTAAGCCGCCGAAAATGTAGCGCTGCCCTTCAGGGCAGCACCTGCGTCCGAGTTCTAGAGTGATGCCGGGCTGAAGCCCGGCGCTACATTCCGCATCGCAACATGAGTTTGTAGCGGCGGCCTTTAGGCCGGCGTATTCGGCTGCCGGCCCCAACACATTTGTCATCACGAGGCCCGCCTTTGGCCAAGGGGTCTGCTTTTTTTTTGAATCAAACCCTAAAAGCATCGGAGCCTACAGCGGAACGGGCGTGGATTCGACAATCTCGGCAAGGATGCTTTCGGCCTGCGACGTTTTCTTTTGGGTGGTGGCATACCGCGCGTTTACCACAACGCGATGCGCGAAAACGGGCAGCACCAGTTGCTTGAAATCGTCGGGAAGGCAGAAGTCGCGTCCTTCGATGAACGCCCGCGCCTGCGCCGCGCGCTGCAGCATCAGCGAGCCACGCGGGCTCACGCCCAGGATTAGCCGTTCGTTCTGGCGCGTCTTTTCGATGATCTCCAGGGCATAGTCCAGCAGGCTCTCGTCCACGCGCACGCTGGCGGCGGCCTGCTGCATCCCCAAAACATCGCTTGCCTCCATCACCGGCTGGACGCCTGCGCCGCTGTGCGCGTTGGCTTGGCTGCGCAGAATCTCTTTTTCCGTTTCGCGCGAGGGATAGCCCATGCGGATGCGGATCAGGAAGCGGTCCATTTGCGATTCAGGCAACGGATAAGTGCCGTGATGCTCGATGGGATTTTGCGTGGCCAGCACCATGAATGGCCGTGGCAGCGTATGCGTGTGCGCGTCCACCGTCACTTGCGCTTCGTTCATGGCTTCCAGCAGCGCCGATTGCGTCTTCGGCGTGGTGCGGTTGATCTCATCGGCCAGAACGATGTTGGCGAAAATCGGCCCGGGCTTGAATTCAAACTGCTGCTCGATCTGGTTGAAGACGCTGATACCCACGACGTCGCTCGGCAGCATGTCTGAAGTGAACTGAATGCGCTGGAACGAACAGTGGAATGAATGCGCCAGCGACTGCGCCAGCGTCGTCTTGCCTACGCCCGGCACATCTTCGATCAGCAGATGCCCGCGCGCCAGCAGGGCCACGAGCGCCAGTTCGATGGCGTCGTCTTTGCCGCGAATCACGCGCGCAATGGCGCGTTGCAATTGCGAGATCAGCGATGACGTGGCCGCAGTGCTCATAGTGATGTCTGGCGCCTTCATTGACGCTTCCTGAAGCTTCTGCTACAACGAGGAACGCGGGCGATTAGCTCAGTTGGTTAGAGCGCTCCCCTCACACGGGAGAGGTCCAAGGTTCAAGTCCTTGATCGCCCACCATCCGGATTCCAACGTCGTCCGGATTCTCCATTCTGCCATCGTTGCTCGCCGCGGGGAACCCAATCCTCCCCCGGTTGTGCCCAATCTTTTCTGGCGGCGCCGACCGCGAGCGTGCTCAGTTTGGATGCCATCGCGAGGCCCCTTGGGCCGGGGCGCGATCCGGCCACACCCGAACGGCCCGCACGTGATCACCTTAGCGTGCCCAAACTCGGCGAATACAAGCGCGGCACCGCCGGATATAATGGCGCGCGTATCCGCAGGGATTGGCCGTTATTTGAGAGAGCGAAAGCGGGGGCGGCGATGGCGACGATAGTTCGATTCTTCCAGTTCTTAACGCTCGGCACGTGGATTGGCGCCCTGCTCTACTTCGGCGCGATTGTGGCTCCCGCAGCGTTCTCCGTGCTCACCCCGGACCAGGCCGGCGCGCTGGTCGGCCTGACGCTCGGCCGCCTGCACCTGATGGGCATTGTCGCCGGCGTGATTTATCTTCTGGTGACGGCGATCTGGGCGCGCTCGGCGGCGGCGCTGCTGCGTCCGGCGTCGCTGCTGGTGGTGATCATGGTGGTGCTGACATTCATTTCGCAGTACTGGGTGAGCGGCACGATGGACGCGTTGCGCTCGCAAATGGGTTCAGTGGCCGCGACGCCGGCCACAAACGAGCTGCGCGCCTCCTTCGACCGCCTCCATCGCATTTCGGTGAACCTCGAGATGATCGTGCTCGGGGCTGGGCTGCTCGCGCTCTTTTTCACCAGCCGCATTCCCAGGACCACGCCCTGACCGCCCGATGCGCCTCCGAGCGGCACCCCTGCCCTTCTGTTAGAATCGCACTTAGGTCCTCGCCCACACATGATCACGCTTTTCGGCAATAACGACCCCCCGCCGTCACTGCTCGACCGGCTCAAAAAATCCGTCGGCAAAACGCGCTCGGAAATCGCCGCGCGCGTGGAAGGAATGTTTGCGGGCGACCGGCGGCTCGATCCGGAGCAGCTTCGGCGCCTGGAAAACGCGCTGCTGGCCGCCGATCTGGGCGTGCGCACGACTACAGAAATGCTGGACGCGGTTCGCCAATCGGCCGACCGCGAGCCAATCCAAGATGCCGGCCAGTTGCGTGACGCGCTGAAAAAGCAATTGATGGGAATCCTGACCGCGGTTCCCGCAAAATCAAACGGCACCTATGCGGATACGCATCCGCGCGTGATTTTCGTCGTCGGAGTGAACGGCACCGGCAAAACCACGACGATCGGCAAGCTCGCGCATCGCCTGCACGAAGGCGGCTCCACCGTCATGCTTTGCGCCGGAGACACCTTTCGCGCCGCCGCTATCGAACAACTCGCCGTATGGGCAGGCCGCACCGGTTCAGAGCTGATCAAGCAGAAGCCTGGCGCCGATCCCGCGGCCGTCGTCTACGACGGGCTCGCTGCGGCTCGGGCGCGAGGCGTGGACTACGTCATCGTGGATACCGCCGGCCGCCTGCACACCAAATCCAACCTGATGCAGGAGCTCGAAAAAATGAAGCGCACGGCGGCCAAGCTTATTCCCGGCGCGCCTCACGACGTGCTGCTCGTGCTCGACGCTACCACCGGGCAAAACGGCCTCGCGCAGGCCCGCGAATTCACCGGCGTCGCCGGCGTTACTGGCATCGTGCTCACCAAGCTCGACGGCACCGCGCGCGGCGGCATCGTCATTCCCATCGTGCGCGAATTGGGCCTGCCGGTGGCGTTCGTCGGAACCGGCGAGACGGCCGATGACCTTGTGCCCTTCGACGCGCAAACTTTTGTCAATTCCCTCTTTGATTGAATCCGCCATGCCGCGCGAAACTGCTGAGATGAAAACTGCGGGAGGCGCTGCGGACGCGCAGGAGCGCGACCTCTCTCGCGATCAAAAATACATGGCGCGAGCCTTGGAGCTCGCCGCGGGCGGGCGGGGGCTCGCCAGCCCGAATCCCATGGTCGGCGCGGTGCTCGTGCGCGACGGCAAAGTAATCGCCGAAGGCTTCCACACTTACGACGGCCTTCGCCACGCCGAAATCATTGCGCTCGAAGCGGCGGGCGACCAAGCCCGCGGCGCAACCCTGTACGTTAATCTCGAGCCGTGCAGTCACACGGGACGCACCGGCCCCTGCGTGCGCGCGCTGATTTCCGCAGGCGTCGAGCGCGTCGTCGCCGCCATGATCGATCCCAATCCCTCTGTTGCGGGCCGCGGATTGAAAGAGCTGCGCGCCGCCGGAATTCAGGTTGATTGCAGTTGCACTTCGGGCGCATGCGCCGAAGCGCGACGCCTGAACGAGGCGTTCGCCTGGTGGATTCGCAAGCGCCGTCCGCTGGTTACGCTGAAGACCGCGTTGACGCTCGACGGCAGCCTCGTCCTGCCGCGCTCTCACAACGGAAATGAGTCGCGATGGATCACCTCGGAGATTTCTCGCGCCGAAGTCCATCGCATGCGTCACGCTTCTGACGCCATCATGACAGGCATCGGCACAATCCTCGCCGACGATCCGCTGCTCACCGATCGCAGCGGCCTGCCGCGCCGGTGGCCGCTGCTGCGTGTGGTGCTCGATTCGCGGCTGCGGCTCAGCCCAAAGTCGCAAGTCGTGCGCTCCGCGAAGGGCGACGTGCTGGTGTTTACTTGCGCCAGCGCGTCGAGCACTCGCGCCAAAAAGCTGAGCGCGCTCGGCGTCGAAGTTTTTCCTGTTCGCGCACGCCGCGGCCGTCCCGACCTGCAAGCCGTGCTCGAAGAGCTCGGCCGCCGCGATATCCTCAGTGTCATGCTCGAGGCTGGTCCGATGCTCAATCAGGCGGCGCTCGAAGCCGATCTCGTCGAAAAAGTCCGCCTGTTCTACGCGCCCACGCTCGTCGGGCTCGGCAGTTCCCTGCCGGGCCTGCCCGCGGGCAAACGCTCACGCATGCCTCGCGTTCGCGAGCTCTTCAGCGTGCGCACCGAAAATTTTGGCCCTGACTTCGCTGTCGAAGGATACCTCCGCGATGTTTACCGGAATCGTTGAGCACGTCGGGCGCGTCGATTCGATCGACAGCGCCCTCAACGGCAGCGCTCAGTCAAGTCGCCTGCGCGTGAACGCGGGGCCGCTCGCGGCCTCGCTCGCCGTCTCCAACAGCATCGCCGTAAACGGCTGCTGTCTCACCGTCGTGGAGATCAGCGGCGAAACCTTCGCCGCCGATCTTTCTTCGGAAACGCTGCGCCGCACTTCATTCGGCGAGATCAAACCCGGCACGCGCGTGAATCTCGAGCGCCCCCTGACGGCGGGCAAGGAGTTCGGCGGCCACTTTGTGCAGGGCCACGTGGACGGAATCGGCCGCGTGACGCGCTGGGAAGCCGAGGGCGCGAACTGGTGGCTCGGAGTGCGCGTGCCGCGAGAGCTGGCACGCTACGTGGCCATGAAAGGTTCGATCTCGATCGATGGAATCAGCCTCACCGTGGCGAATCTCGCGGGCGATACGGTCGAAGCGGCGATTATTCCCTTCACGTACGCGAATACGAATCTGCAGTCGCTGCGCGTGGGCGACGCCGTCAACCTCGAAGCCGATATCCTGGCTAAATATGTGGAACGAATTCTGGAAGCCCGCCGCCCCGCCGCCGTGTCTGCTCTCACCGTGGAACGTCTTGTCGAAGAAGGCTTCTGAGAAAAAACAATGCCGCACGTTACCGGCGTGCTCGAAACCTGCATTCACGTTCAGGATATCGAGCGTTCCGCGCATTTCTACGAGAGCCTGTTCGGATTCCGCCGCCTCGGATCCGACGAGCGTTTCTGCGCTTTCGACGTTGCCGGACGCGACGTCCTGATCCTGTTCCGTCGCGGCGGCACTTCGGAACCGGTGACGCTACCCGGCGGCGTGATTCCGCCGCATGGCGGCAGCGGCCACCTGCATTTCGCCTTCGCCATTCCGGCGGAAGATCTTCGCGCTTGGGAGCAACGTCTCGGCGAGGCTGGGATCACACTCGAGAGCCGCGTGAAATGGTCGCGTGGCGGCGAAAGCCTCTATTTCCGCGACCCCGACGGTCATCTCGTGGAACTTGCGACGCCCGGCATCTGGGCTACTTACTAGCCCTGAACACGCACGCGCTCTAACTCACCGAGCGGCTCGGCCAGCGGTCTCGCGTTCGCGCGATCTCGTTCGCGCGCCGCGAGCGTAGAGCACAATCCCAAACAACACCGCAAGCGCCGTGCCGCTCGCAAGTTTGACCTCGAAGAGCAGCTTATTCGCGGTTTCGCCGGGCGGAATGAACGACAACACAATCCCTAGCAGCACAACCAAAAATCCGAGCCCGCCGGCAATCCATACGCCGAGCTTGCCGCCCGGAATCAGCACCGCGCCGGGTGTATTCTCTCTATCCGGACGATACGCCAGCTTGATCACCGCGGCATACATGTAGAGAAACGGCACGAAGTAAAGGATTACCGTCGCATCCACGAGAATCTGATAGGCGCTGACGGTGGTCTCACTGATTTGGCTAAGCAGCAGAATCGCGCCGGAGATAATGGCCTGCACGAGGATCGAAATGTGCGGCGTCTTCCAGCGCGGATGAACTTTCCCGAATGCGGCCGGCAAATACCTGTCTACGCCGACCATGAAGGGCACGCGTGAAATTCCCGCGACCGTGCTGCCCACGCCGCCGGCGTTCCCCACGGTAACCAGCAGCGCGGCGATGATGCCGATCGCGCCGATCTTTAGAACCGCCGACGCCGCCGTGATCGCCTGAAAAACGCCGCTCTTGGGATCGACGGCCGTATCGTTCAGCAGCACCAGAACGGCAACCGTCCCGGCGATATAAATCAGGGCGATCAGTACGCCCGAGCCAAAAATCGCGCGAGGCAAAGTCTTGCGCGGCTCGCGCACCTCGTCGCTCATCGCGGAAACCAGCTCCAATCCCGTAAACGCAAACGCCAGCTGCGGCCAGAAATTCGCGGTGTCCCAATTCCAACGCGGCAGGATGCCGTCCCAGGTGAAGTGCGTCACCGAGCCGTGCGTGCGCCACATCGCGAATCCCACCGCCACCAGTATGAGCAACGGCAGATATGTGCCCAGGCCGCCCGCGTTCTGCAGCCATTTGCCAATATGCAGGCCGATGATGTTCAGATACACAGCCACGAACAGCAGCACGAACGAACCGACCAGCAAAAATGTGCGGCTCTGCGCCAGACTGGCCGCGCCGATCCCGCCCACGTAGGCACTCATCGAGGCGCTCGCAAAACACAGGCCGGGCAGATAAAAAAGCGTGTAGACCCAATACGTCCACCCGGCCACGAAGCCGTGAAATTCCCCGAAGGCGTCTCGCGACCACGCGTAGAGACCGCCCTCTTCCGGGAAGCGGCTGGAAAGCTCCACGATCACCAGCGCCGTGGGCACAAAGAAAAAGACCGCGGCGATGACCCACAGGCTGATCGAAGAGGCGCCATTGTGTGCTGCGGCGGCGATCCAGCGCGGGCCAAGCACCGTGGCGATATTGAAAAGCAACACATCCCAAAAGCCCATGACGCGGGGCAATTGCGGACGCACCGCGGACGTCGCGGATTCAGAACTAGCAGCCATTGCCGGCGGGAACGATAACAGAGTTTCCCCCGGTTTGTAGCGGCGACCTCGCGGTATGTGGATGAAAGCTGTCAGAGCCCGCGCAAGGCGCGCCGTTTGCCCCATCGCGCGGGCGACAACGCGGGGTCCCCGACGGGCGCCGATTTTGCGCCTGTTGGGGTGCGGGCGAGGAATCTGCTTTTGAGACTTCGGGCTAGATCGTCACATCGAGTTCGGGAATCAATTCATCCTGAAGGCGGAAATTGCGAAGGAACGGATCCTCGGAAGTCTCGAACTCTTCCCAGGTGCCGAAAAACGCCACTTTGCCGTCCCGCAAAAAAACGAGTTTATCGGCGATCTTTTTGCCAAGGTGCGTGTCGTGCGTGACTACCACAGAAGTTTTGTGCGTGGCCTGCTTGAGCTTCAGGATCAGATTGATGGTGTGCAAAGCCGCCAGCGGATCCACCATCGTGGTCGGCTCATCGAAGAGGATCGCTTCGGGATCCTGCGCAAGCGCGCGCGCGATGGCTACGGCGCGTTTCATCCCGGTGCTGAGCTCGTCGGGTAGTTTATCCAGGAACTCCGTGATCTCCAGCATCTCCGCCAGCTCGGCCACCCGGGCGTCAATTGCCTCCTGGGTAAGGTCGGTACGTTCATCCAAAGGAAATTCGATATTCTCGCGGACGGTGAGTGAATCGAAGAGCGCGCCGGACTGAAAAACCATGGTCACGCGCCGTCGAATCTGGGCCAATTCCTTTTCCGGCCAATCCGTGATGTCCTGGCCCGCAACGAGCACGCGGCCCGAGTCTGGCTTCAGGAAGCCCATGATGTGCTTCAGCGTTACCGATTTGCCCACGCCGCTGCGTCCCATAATCACGCAGGTTTCCCCGGGATCCACCGTGAAGCTGACACCATCGAGCACAGCGTGATCGTCGAAGGATTTACTGACATCGCGGAACTCGATGTAATGATCCATGCCTTTTGCCGTTGTCCATTCTAAGCGGTGAGCACCATCTTTAGCGGCGAGGTTTAGTTCTGCATGCGCAGTAAAGCATGAGCGCGACTGACGGCCTGCTTGAAGACGGCCATCAGAAAACACGAAATAAGCGGCTTATTTGCAATACGATGAAGCCGGTATGGGTGCCCTAGGGTGCGTCCGTCAAAAAAAACCGGAAATTCACAGGGCCCGACACCGCAAAGCCCGAGTCTAGACTTGACAGGGGGTACGCAGCTGCTTATATTAGCAGTCGCCTCAGAGGAGTGCTAAAACACCCTCGCAGGTCACCCCGAATATCGCACGGAGGATAACTCAAGATGGCAGTCAACGTGACTCCCCTGCACGACCGCGTGCTGGTGAAGCGCATCGAGGAGAAGGAGACCGTCAAGGGCGGAATCATCATCCCCGATTCCGCGAAGGAAAAACCGCAGGAAGGCGAAGTGATCGCAGTGGGCGCAGGCAAGATCGAAAAGGGCGAACGTGTCCACATGGACGTGAAAGCCGGCGACCGCATTCTTTTTGGCAAATACAGTGGCACGGAAATCAAGCTCGACGACGAAGAGTATCTGATTTTGCGTGAAGAAGAGATTCTGGCCAAGCTCGGCGCGGCGGCTAAGGTCGCCTCGTCCAAGCGCTAACCGAGCATCCGATCAGGATGCTCGTGCCGAGCGAGTGTCGCGAGCGAGGGAACTGTTTTAGCTTTTGCCTCAAAAGGTCGCGCTCGCTAAAGAGGGAACCAGATAGTAAGTCAGGAAGTAAAAATTCTTAGGAGGATGCAATGGCAAAGCAAATCGTGACTGGGGAAAATTCCCGCCAGTCCATTTTGCGCGGCGTCAATTTGCTGGCTGACGCCGTGAAGATCACGCTCGGCCCCAAGGGGCGCAACGCGGTGATCGAAAAGAAGTTTGGCGCGCCGATCATCACCAAAGACGGTGTGACGGTGGCCAAGGAGATCGAACTGAAGGATCCGCTGGAGAACATGGGAGCGCAGATGGTGCGCGAAGTCGCTTCCAAGACCTCCGACGTCGCCGGCGATGGCACCACCACGGCTACCGTGCTGGCCCAAGCCATATTCCGCGAAGGCGTCAGGACCGTCGCAGCCGGAGCGAGCCCCACCGGGCTCAAGCGCGGCATCGAGCGGGCTGTGGCAACCTCCATCGAGGAGATCCGCAAGCAGCACCGCGACGTTAAGGGCGGGATGATTGCGCAAGTCGGCACCATCAGCGCCAATAACGATAAGCAGATCGGCGGCATCATCGCCGAAGCCATGAATAAGGTGGGCAAGGACGGCGTGATCACGGTTGAAGAGAGCCGCACGATGGAGACCACGCTGGAAGTCGTGGAAGGCATGCAGTTCGACCGCGGCTACCTGTCACCCTACTTCGTCACCGATCCCGAGCGCATGGAGTGCGTGCTCGAAGATGCCCGCATTCTGATCCATGAGAAAAAGATCAGCTCTATGAAAGACCTGCTTCCGCTGCTCGAGCAGATTGCCAAGATGGGCAAACCGCTCGTGATCATCGCGGAAGACGTCGAAGGCGAAGCGCTGGCCACCCTGGTGGTCAATAAGCTCCGCGGCACGCTGCAATGCGCGGCCGTGAAAGCGCCAGGCTTCGGCGATCGCCGCAAGGCCATGCTGGAGGATATCGCCACGCTGACCGGCGGCAAGGCCATCACCGAGGACCTGGGCATCAAGCTCGAGAACGTGAAGGTCGAAGACCTCGGGCGCGCCAAGAAGATCACCATCGATAAGGACAACACCACCATCGTCGAAGGCGGCGGCAAGGCTTCCGAGATCGAAGGCCGAGTGAAGCAGATCCGCGCCCAGATCGAAGAGACCACTTCCGACTACGACCGCGAGAAGCTCCAGGAGCGGCTAGCCAAGCTCGTGGGCGGCGTGGCCGTAATCAAGGTGGGCGCGGCAACCGAAACCGAGCTGAAGGAAAAGAAGGCTCGCGTGGAAGACGCCATGCACGCCACCCGCGCTGCGGTCGAGGAAGGCATCGTGCCCGGAGGCGGCGTGGCCCTGCTGCGCTGCGTTCCCGCGCTCGATAAACTGAAGGCCGATGGCGACGAGGCCACCGGCATCAATATCGTCAAGCGCGCGCTCGAAGAGCCGCTGCGGCAGATTGCTTACAACGCAGGGTTCGAGGGCGCAGTGGTAATCGGTAAGGTCCGCGAGTCCAAGGAAGAAAACTACGGCTTCAATGCCGAAACCGACGAGTACGGCGACATGGTCAAGATGGGCGTCATCGACCCCGCGAAGGTCACCCGTCTGGCCCTGCAGAATGCCGCTTCCATCGCGGGACTGATGCTCACCACCGAAGCTCTGGTGGCCGACATCCGCGAGGACGACAAGAAGGCAGCCAGCGCCGCTCCGCACGGCGGCATGCCCGGCGGCGGAATGTACTAAACCGCTGTCACCTTTCGGCGAAAACAGAAGGCGGTCCGGGTGAAACCGGACCGCCTTTGTTTTTGCGCGCTTTCTGCCTGGGCCGGCATATTCGCCCCTCTCGTCGTTGGTCGCTTTGACAGTGGCTCAGCCACTCCTGGCTGTGCGCTGCTGAGCGCCTGCCATTTGGCCGGCGCTTCGTCCAGCTTCCAAAAAACGCTCTCGGCGCCTTCCCACCGTTGTCGGCTTGGGTAGGCTGGGCCGCGAGCAATTCACGCAATTCACTTCATTCGCAAGCGGCCTTGGGTGTATAAGAGCCCATCTGGCCGATCAGAGCTGGAATTCCCAGTGCAGCCCATAAAAGGTGCAGTGACGCGCTGCGATAACTGCATTCCTAAGGAGACAAGCCTATGAAAACGATTGGACGGATAAAGTTTGGCGGAGCCACGATTGCCATAGCCGCGCTTTTATTCGCGTTCGGCGGTCGATTCCTCCCCGGCCACCACGGCGTCCGAGCCGCCTTCGCTGCGGAGAAGGCGCCGAGTAGCAGCGCTATCGCGCATCCGGTCGCGACCATGGCGATGCCCTTGGGTTTGCCTTCGCTGGACACCGCAAAGGCCGTGCTCGATGCGTCGTTGCCGCAACATCACCCCCAATGGCTGGATGTGCCCATGGGCGGCGCAAAGATTCGAGTTTTTGTCCTCTTTCCTGACTTAGCCGGCAAAGCGCCAGTGGCTGTGATCACAGCGCACAATCAAGGGCTGAGTGACTGGGCGCGCGCGGTCGGCACTGAAGTTGTGAACGAAGGCTACATCACGATCGTTCCCGACCTCCTGTCGGGCTTGGGGCCAAACGGCGGCGGCACCGATTCCTTCGCCAACCCTGAAGCCATTGCCACAGCATTTGCGCAATTAGGCCCAGCCGAAATTCAGCGCCGCACCGTAGCAGTTCGCAACTATTTCGTGGCCCAACCCGGCACTAACGGCAAGAGCGCGATTCTCGATTTCAACTGGACTGAAAATCGGCTCGACGCTGCCATCAGTAGTCCAACCGAGCAGCGCGCAGTCAAATTCGATCTCACCGAACATGCCTGGCACAATACTCTCGCACTCCTCGGCAATCTGGCTGGCCCCGAAGCTTTGCCTCAAGGCAATTCGGCAATGCCTCCCCTTAAAGACGACGCTGCTTCCGCCGCTTCTGCCGCGCGTCAGCGCGATGCCGCCCAGCAGATCGCCAAACGGGATGACATCGTGCCGGGACGTTTCGGCGGCCCCGAAAAAGTGGTGGATCAATCGCCACGTCGCGGCGAGTGGGTCGATATCCCGGCAAGCACCTCGCAGGGAATGGTCAAGCTGCATGCCTGGCTGGTTCAGCCGCTCGGCAACGACAAGGCCGGCGTGGTCGTGCTCATTCATCCTGGTCCCGGCATGGACAATGCTGACACGCCACGCAAAGGTGCTGGTGCAAACTGGATGCGCGGAGTGGCGGATAAGCTCGCCATGCAGGGCTTCATCGTTATCATGCCCGACTTGGCGTCAGGTCTCGGCCCCAACGGCGGTAATTTCGATTCGTTCCGGTATCCCGACGATCTGGCCAAGGCCTTGGGCACGCGTCCCGTCCCCGAAAAGATAGAGCTCCTAAAAGCGGCGCGAGACTATGCGCTCAAGCTGCCGCGGGCCAACGGCAAGAGCGGAATCACTGGCTTCTGCAATGGCGGCGGTTATTCGTGGGAAAGCGCCGCGGAGATACCCGGGATCAACGCCGCTGTAAGCTTCTACGGCGCACCTCCCGACCTCGCCACGATGGCCAAAATACAAGCTCCTGTGCTGGCCTTCGCGGGCGACCAAGACCCCGGATTGGCTCCGAAAGTGGCTGCTGCTGCACCCGATATGCAGAAGCTCGGAAAGACCTTCGAATTCAAAATCTATCCCAACGTCACTCACGCGTTCTTGGAGCACCAGACTTTGGGCGAAAATGCCGTAGCCACGCTGGATTCCTGGCCTCGAGCCATAGCGTTTTTTAAGCGCTACCTGAACGCCCAAACCAGCACCACAAACACACGAACCAACTAAGACCGTCAGCTAAGAAACAGAACCGCTAAAGCTCATTCAATAGAAGGAGGCTGCTCAAGGCTCGGTCTCTCGATGTCTTCGACCGTTTCGGGCGCGGAGTTACCCCTCGTTTGGACGGCTGGGCTATTTGCAAATAGGTCACAGCCGCGGGACAATGACGATAAGCGGGGGAACATCCCCGAACGCTTGGTGTCTAAGTTTTCAGAGGCTTTCCGCAGCGTCGGAATCAGGCGGCACAGGACCAACGAAAGGTTGGGCTCCTGTTTCGGTGCTGGCGGAGCAGAGAGGTGGCTGGCGTGTCTGACTTGGCGCGCGTCCTAACCTGGCCTGAGGACGAAGCCGAGGTCATAACGGAGCTGCGCAGCGGTTCCGAAACGGCTTTCGACTGGCTTGTGACTTACTATCACGCACCGGTCTATGCGGTCGTAGTGGGAATATTGCGCAATCCGAACGATGCGGCCGACGTGACGCAAGAGGTCTTTCTCAAAGCATTTCGCGGCATTGGCTCATTTCGTCACGGCAGTTCGCTGAAGACCTGGCTCTATCGCATCGCGGTGCGCGAGAGTTTGAACTACAGGCGCTGGTTTTGGCGCCATCTGCGATTCCAGAGTTCTATCGAAGATGAGCCGCTGGGGAGCTGTCTTGGACTCGAAGACCCCGGCATTTCGCCATTCGAAGAACTCGCCAGCCGCGAAATTCAGGTGGCTGTGCAGCACGCGCTAGGGGAAGTGCCTCCCGTCTTTCGAGCGGCGGTAATCCTGCGCGATCTGGAGGGCCTCTCTTACGAAGAGGTGGCCGAAGTGCTGGACGTTTCGGTAGGTACCGTAAAGTCTCGCATCCTGCGCGGTCGCAGGATGCTGCGCGAAATTCTCGAGCCGGTATTGGTGCCCCGAAAGTCGGTTGCTAGTGCGGGATTTCTGGCGGTCTCGCGCGCGAAGTATGGAGATTAAAATATGACCTGCCGTCGCATCGTTGGACTGTTGCCCGGGTATCTGGACGGCGCCCTGCCCGAAAGGCTGGGTTCCGAGGGCCATGCGGATATCGCCTCGCATCTCGACACTTGCCTCTCTTGCCGCCGTGAGCTGGAGCGCTATCGACACATACAGCGAGTGATGTCCGTCTCCAACCGCCCCACGCCTCCCCGGGATCTGGGCGTCCGCATTCTCCTGGCGTTATCCAATGCGCGAGCATTTGGCAGTTTTGGGGGACGCCTGCGCCGGACCAAGGACCGCCTCGAACTTCTTCTCAAGAATATATTTGAGCCTCTCGCGCTGCCGGCGACCGGTGGGATCGTCGTGGCCTTGCTGGTTTTTGCCTTGGTCTACCAGGTTCTGGGCACCGGTATGCCCGTAAGTGCCGCCACGCCCGACTCGCCGACAAATCTGCTTCAACCGGCTCGGCTCGAGGTCCTGGCGGGATTTCAGATGTCCAAACTAGAGGAGATGACGCGCACCGGCGGCCAACATCCCCTGCTCGTCGAAACCATGGTAAATGCCGATGGTCAGGCGGTCAGCTATCGTGTGATTTCTGGCCAGCTGGATGAGAACATGCAGCGCGAACTCGATCAGGTCCTGTTTTTGTCCCGATTCCGCCCTCAGATGAGCTTCGGTCGTCCCACTTCCGGAGGCCGCGTGATCTTGAGCTTCAGCCAGATCCGCGTTCACGGCTAAGCTTTTTTGCAATTTTCAGCGAGTCTGGAAGCGGAAACCTGTTCCTGCACTCTTGCCACAGAAGTCTCATGTCCTCCCTGGTTCGGCTTCAAGGGTTCGATGTACGTTAGGTATAATCAAAAACCACAAGCAATTTCACCACCCGCATCGCTCGATATCTCCAGACTCTATTTTCCTTGTGCGAGTTGGACGCGCCAAGTTGAAGTAAAGCTGGTAGGTGTGCACTTTGGCCAGGAAGTCACCGCGGCTGGCGAAGTCCTCCAGATCAAAGAACTCGTCTTCTTCGAGTCGGTGCACGGTTTCCACGTCGCTCTGATAGGTGTGCGCGGCCGGCGCGATGCGCACATGTTGGCTGTCGCCGAGAGCTTTGGGGAAATCACCCTTGAACTCGCCGCCATTGTCGCTCTGCCAGACCAGGTCGCGCAGCGAAACCCCGCAGCGATCGAGGTGCTGCTGAATGCGCAAGCGAAGACAGCGCTGGCCGAAGCGCTACGATCCTGCGCGAAAGCCCAGAAGAGCAGTCCGCTGCGGATTTCCCGAGCGGTGTACTCGATGATGCGCAAGTGCAACCACTGCGCCTGTCGCCAGTAGCGCGCGATATCATCGAGATCCTTGGTATCGGCGCTGATTTGCTGAAACAAGGCCCACTGCGCCTTGATGTGTGCCAGATCCTGCTTGCGCTGGTATTTGCGGCGGCGCTTTCTGATAAGCCCATGCTCCCTCCAAATGCGCTCCAGTGCGTTGTGGCCGATCCGCAGGTCGAACTCACGAATCAGGCGGCGCGAGCCAAAAGTGGGCAGCGTTTTACGGAGTTCGAGCAGTGGCACTTCGCTGTCAGCGGGAGTCTTATGAGGTTGGCGATGCCGCGCGCGGGAGTGTTCGGCCAGCCCCCGTGCGCCGAGCTGCTGGTAGCGGCGCAGCCACTTGCGGACGGTGGGCACGGTGGTGGCAAATAAGCGCGCCGTGGTCTTGATGCCCCGTTGCTTGGCGCTCTCCACTAGACGCAGGCGATGGTTGTAAGCGTTTTTCATTTCACGCACCAGATCGAAATAGCGAGCGGAAGTAACCACGACGCGGCAATTCTAGCCGCCGCGCGCCGCCCGGCTCTCCCCCCAGCCGGGCGGCCATCTCCTTCAGCCTCTTCTCACTCAAGCAATTAACTCGAGGGGGAGACGTGGAGTTCCAATTCGCCCTAATTCTTGACCTTATGGAACCCGCCTTGTAAATTGGAAGCACGCGAGTGTTTGGTGCGCATCGTGGGGTCAGAGTGGCCTGAGTGTTTTCGCCGCTGAACCTTAGTATGGCCCCTCAGCAAAGGACCCTCACGAAAGCCCAGCAAAGGGCGATAGAAGAAATGTTCGGTGGTATGAGGTCAGACATTTCCCCAAGAATCAACCGCGCTGTTGGGTCGGCCCGATTAAACTGGATCGGGACGTTCTTTTTGCTGGTGGTGTTCTGTTGTCTGTGCGGGGCTCCAGCTTCCATCCGGGCGGCTTCCCCTCAGGCCGAATCGGCAGGTCCGATCGCGGTGGAAGCCAACCCTCAGATTTTTGCCACGATGTGTGCGCTCGTCGCCGCTGGCTTTGAAGCCGATTCGGTGCCGGCCGATCCGGATTTAGCCCAGTTGCGAACACATTTGCGTTCCCTTCACGGTCCTGCTGCGGAGGCATTGCGTGATTTCTATAGCCATCACGCACTCGCCGATTCCGGCGCCACTCTCTCCCGTTTCATGACCTTTGCTTTGGTCGCCGGCCCCGCCCCAAACTTCGAACCTGTGCTTAAGGGTGAGGCACTCCCTCCAGGCGCGTTTGCGCTTAATGGCTTCAGCGAGGTTCTCGCCAATTTTTATGAGGAAGCGCAGATCGAAGAGCTCTGGCACAAATTCGAACCCATATATGAGCGCGCTGCTATCGGTATCCGTGAGCCTCTCGGACAAATCGTCGTGTCCTCTACCGCGTATCTCCGCGAAATCCTCCGTCCGGGAGTGCGAACGTTCAGAGTCTATATCGAGCCTATGGTCGGCAACGAAACGAACGTCCGCAATATAGGCGATCGGTACGTGGTGGTCATCAATCCGGCGTCCCCTTCTTACGATCTGATGCGCCACGCATTCCTGCATTATTTGCTCGACCCTTTGCCGATTCGGTATCGCGACAAACTTCTGGGTGAACAACCCCTTTTGTTCATCGCGGACCGCGCCCCCAATCTTCCCTCAGAATACCGCACCGATCTCGCCTCCTTTTTCGACGAATGTCTCGTGCGTGCCGTGGAATTTAGAGTGCGACGGTTGCCGGCTGCGCAACTGACCCAGGAAGTGAGTTCCGCGGAGGCCAATGGCTACGTCCTGATCCCGCCGTTGATCAGAGCACTCGCGAAATTTGAGAGCTCCGAACCATCGATGAGTTTGTATTTCCCTGACTTGGTGCGCTCGATCGACGTTGTTGCGGAACAGCAGCGATTGCAAAGTGTCAGATTTGCGCCCGCATCCGATTCGCAGCAGGCCCGTGAAAGAGCGGAAGGGGTGGGGACAAAAAAAGGACAAAGCCGCGGATGCGCCTTTCGATTTGGAATCGGAATTGAGTGCTGCCGAGCGTATGATTGCGGAGCAAGACGGGGCGGGAGCTTCCCGGGCATTCGAACGAATCCTGTTGCAGACTCCGGGGCAGCCGCGCGCGCTGTACGGATTGGCGGTTGCATGTATATTGCAGGGCGACGCCGAACGTGCGATCGCGTTGTTCGATCAGGTAGTGGCCGCGGCTCAGGCCGATTCGCCACAGATGAGGCCCGAACCGAGTGCCCTTGCGTGGTCGCACATCTATCTTGGGCGCATGCACGATTTGCAGGATGATCGCGAGCAGGCACTTGAGGAGTATCGCGCCGCCCTGGCCGTTGGCAATTCGCCGGAAACGGCGCGTTCGGCAGCTCAGCGCGGCATTGCGGAAGCGTACCAACCGGCGGTAAGCCGTTCATTGCCGAAATGACGTGCGTCCAGTTATAAGATGGAAGAAAGGGCCGAGGTTCGAATCCCATCGGGCCCCGGAAATTTAGCGAAGGAGAGCTGTAAATGAAGCATTCCATACTGAAGGTGAGCGCACTCGTACTGCTGAGTTTTTCCTTGATCTCTGTAGCATCGGGCCAGAACCAGAATCAGAAAAATAAAAAAGACCAAAAAGGTCAGGGCGGCACTTCGCTCGATCAGGAAAAGCCGGATGCCAGTGGGGGCGCAAGTAAGGACGAACTCAAGGCCTACAAGGAAGTATACGACGCCCGCGGTGCAGACCCTGCGCACTTGATCGAGGTCGGAGAGGGCTTTCTCGCCAAGTATCCGATGAGCATCTACGCCGGGGCGGTCTATTCCGAACTGGCTTCGGCTTATCTAAATACGAACCAGCCCGACAAGATGGTGACCGCTGGGACGAAGGCTGTAGAGATTAATCCCGACAACGTTGACGTTCTGCCGCTGCTCGCCTGGGCCATACCTCGGCGCATTACCGCTCAGACGCCCGACGCCGCTCAACAACTCGCCAAAGCTCAGGATTATGCGAAGCACGGCATCCAGCTGCTAACGACGATGCCCAAACCCGAGGAAATGGACGATGCCGCATTTACCAAGGCCAAGAACGAAAAGTTGGCGATGTGCCACGATGGCATCGGCGTTGCCGAGGTAAAGACCGGTAAATACGATGACGCTATTGCCGAGCTCAACCAATCCGTAGAGTTGTCCGCCACGCCCGATCCTGTTGATTTCTACCTTTTGGGTGTCGCAAACCAGCTGACGAGTCACTTTACAGACTCGATGGCTGCATTTACGAAGTGCTCCACCGCGGGCCCTCTGCAGGCGCAGTGCAAGTCCGGTCTCGATGAAGTGAAGAAGAAGTCGCAGAATAGCCTGGAGGCCCCCAAATAAATTCAGTCGCGCCGATGCGTGAAAACCGGGTGGAGGAACTAGAGCAAGCAATCGGCTACCGGTTCCTCCAGCCGAATCTCCTTGAGCGGGCGCTCACTCACCGTTCCGCCGTTCCGGAAGATGCCGCCACTCGGATTCGCAGCGATAACGAACAACTCGAGTATCTGGGCGACGCCGTGCTCGGAATGCTTGTCAGTGAGTATCTGACCAGCGCCTTCGAAGAATGGAGCGAGGGGCAATTGTCAAAAAGTCGCGCACGGTTGGTGAACGCGGCTTCCCTCTATGCGGCCGCACGCCGTCTGGCTTTGGGCAATTACCTGCGCCTCGGTAAAGGCGAAGAAAAAACGGGCGGACGTGAGAAGCCGGCATTGCTCGCAGACGCTTTTGAGGCGATCGTGGCGGCCATTTACCTCGATGGAGGATTGCCTGCGGCCCGTGATTTCGTGAAAAGCGCTTTGCTGGATACAGCGGTCGAGGTGGAGGGCAGCCGGCTTGGATGGTCGGACAATAAATCGGCATTGCAGGAATTACTTCAGGCCAAAGGTCTGGCCCCAGCACGGTATGCCGTCATTCGGGAGGCGGGACCTGATCACCAGAAAACGTTCTGGATTCAAGTGGATGTTCCCGGGCTCGTAAACGCGACCGGTACCGGTAGTAATAAAAAAGAAGCCGAACAATCCGCGGCGGCGAAAGCGCTCGAACTGCTCCGCGCCGAGGACGTAATAAGAACTAAAGTGAAATAACCTAAGATCGTTTAGAGTTAAAGAATGACCGAAGTAGCCCCAGTTGCCGAACACCGTACCACTGCCGCCCGCGCGGAGGAGCGCCCACACACCTCCATACGGGAATATATCGAATCGCTCCTCGTCACCGTAATTCTGGCGCTCTTTGGGACTACATTCGTCGTCCAGGCTTTTAAGATTCCTTCCCAATCCATGGAACCCACCCTGCTGGTGGGCGATCATCTTCTCGTAAACAAGTTCATTTTTGGCGGGCGCGACTCCTGGTATGAAAAACTGCTGCCCTATCGTTCCGTTCGCCGCGGCGACATCATCGTATTCAAATTTCCGTTCCAGGATCATCCGCATTATGTGAAGCGTGTCATCGGAGTGCCCGGCGACCGTATCAAAATCGTTGACCAGCAGGTTTATCGCAATGGCCAAAAGCTCGTTGAGCCCTATGCCGTTCACGACTCGGCCGCTCCCTATGACGCCTTTCTCTACAATTACCCGCCCGCCGGCCACGACGACATTATTTCCAGCATGCAACCTGAGTGGGCCGATCAAATTTTCAAGTACGTCCAAAATGGAGAAATCGTGGTGCCCCCCGGAAACTATTTCGCCATGGGAGACAATCGGGACCATAGCTGGGACAGCCGGTACTGGGGCTTTGTAAGCCGCGAAGCCATCATGGGCGGTCCCGTGGTGATCTACTGGTCCGTGCAAAGTTCCGAAGAGGAATATAGCGAGCACTCCTTCGGCGCCAGTATTGTCGGCATCCTGCGCACGCTCATCGAGATACCCACGCGAACCCGCTGGAACCGCATGCTCCGCACGGTCCACTAGAGCTGCCCCAACGCGGCGGCAGCGTTTCAAAACGCCTAAATCTCTTTGTTTCAATCTCTTGATCTGCGACAATCCTTATCCATGCTGCGCAATCGCCTCCTCTGGTGTTCGGCCCTTCCCATTCTCCTGATCGCTGTCGCGAGTTGGTCCTTTTCCTTTGCCCTGCAAGCCGGTTGGTTGCGCCGTTCCCTTTCCGCGCGGCTCACAGCAACCTTTGGGCGTCCGGTTGAAGTCGCGCACTTCGGATTCACGATTGTGGGAGGTCCCCAGTTCGAGGCAGATTCCGTTACCGTCAGTGAAGATCCGCGTTTCGGCCAGGAGTACTTCCTCCGCGCCGACCGTCTGACCGCCCGCCTGAGATTAGGGGCTTTACTCCACGGACGCATGGAGTTTGACCGCCTGTTTCTTAGTCGCCCCAGCCTTAATTTGGTTCGGTCGGCAAACGGCGAATGGAATGTCCAAACGTGGCTTCCCCCGACGGACGCGCAAATGCCCGCTCATGTGTACGGTCCCCCCGCTGAACTGGCCGCGCATGCTTCCCAAATCGATATCGACGCGGGAAGAATTAATTTCAAGAAGGGCGCGGCAAAGCTGCCCTTTGCTTTGGTCGACGTTTCCGGCTCTTTGAATCTGCAAAGCGCAGGGCGCTGGCACTTGGACCTGCAAGCCCAGCCCATGCGCGCTGCCGTCGTCCTCCAAAGATCCGGCACGCTGCACATGCAGGGTACCGTTGGCGGAACTTCAGCACGTTTGCAGCCCGCCGACCTCAGATTAAGTTGGCAGAGTGCCTCCCTTGCAGACGCCGCCCGTCTCGCGCGCGGAACCGATTACGGATTGCGTGGCGTGCTCGACGCCGATTTCTCCGCCCACATCAGCCGCGCAGATGAAGGCGCAGTGGGCAGCCCTTGGAAGATACAAGGAGGGCTTCGTTTCCAGGGCATTCACAGGTGGGATCTCGCAGGCCACTCTGATAATCCCGCGGTAAACGTTAAGTTAACGGCAGTTTTGCATCCGGGCGAGTCGCGCTTGGAAATCGACCATTGGCTGGTGGAAGCGCCCCACTCGAATCTGGATGGTGACTCCAACGTCGATTGGTCTCACGGGTTTAATCCAGAAGTACGCCTCCTCGCTTCTTCAATTGGCTTTCCGGATCTCGTCACTTGGAGCCGCGCTTTTTTTCCCAGCCGCGCTGAGGATTTGGATATGACCGGCACGGCTGCCCTCGAAGGAAAATTTAGCGGCTGGCCGCTGCGTATCGAAGATTTGACCGTCCGCTCCGACGGCGCGTCCGTCCGGAGCAATAACGGCGGGCTGCCTCCGATTCGGGTCGGCCAGGTAGACACCGCCTGGAGTCACTCCTCGCTCGTTCTTGAGCCAGTTGCTGTGCGACTCCTATCCTCGGCATCGACTAGGGTCCCGCGCGGCGCGCAGTCGGATCCCGTCTCCGCCGCTCTATTTCACATCGACGGTGTTCTCGGACCCATTCACGCCGGTGATTCCCTAAAAGAGTGGCCCTACCGCGCGACAATCTCCGGCCAGACTGCGAGATTGCAGGACGTAAGGGCAGTGCTCGCCGCTCTTGGCCGGCAATTCGCGCCCACCTGGAACGTGGACGGTCCGGCCTCCCTGCTGCTGGTGGTCTCAGGTGTGCTACAGCCGCATACTGCACTCGTTCACGGCCAGCTCAACGTTCATAACCTGCGCCTGACGAACAGCGCCATAGAGGAACCCATAGTGGTCTCGGCAGCCACCGTGGAATTCTCGCCGGGGAAGCGACGCGTGGAGATCGCCGGCATGGAAGCCCTGGACGGAAGCTGGAAGGGCTCTCTGCAGCGGAAATCGGAAAACGAAAATTGGACGTTCGATCTTTCCGCCGACCGCCTGGACCTTGAGCAACTCGGCCACGGGCTTGCGCAGAGCAGGCAAGGTTTGCTCTATTGGCTCTTGCCGTTTGGCAGCGCTGCGGGATTGGCGCCTCAAGCCGAAGCCGCGATTGCTCGAATCAGCGCCCAAGGCCGCTTGCATCTGGACGAGCTGGCAATCGGGGCCTCGCGGTTGGACAATCTGGACGCAACGGCGGATTTGGAACACGGCAATCTGACTCTGCGCCGGGCCCAAGCCGATCTATACGGCGGCCGCCTGGGCGGCGAATTCCGCGCCGAACTGGGCACGGAACTGCGCTACAGCTTCCGAGGACAGGTCGACCGAACCGACCTGTCCGCTCTGGCCGCGGTTACCTCGATTAAACATGGCTTCGGCGGGCTCGGCTCGGGTGAAATTGCGTTTTCCGCACGTGGTTTGGGGCGGCAGGCGCTGCTTGCTTCGCTCGAAGGCGAAGGCTTCCTCCACGTTCAAGACGCGACAGTCGAACTTCCGGATTTGCCTTCGGACTCAGCGGATACAAGCTTTCAGGAGATCGCACGCAATCGTTTCAGAAACAGCACAGTCAGCTTCCGTGTCGAAAACGGCCAGATTCGGGTCGATCCCTGGCTGCTCTCCGGGCGTGAGAAACAACTGGAGATTGTTGGCGATATTGATTTCAGCCGCCGCCTTAATTTGCAAGTTCGTTCCCTCTCGCAGCCGGATCGTATCAGTTCGGCTTCGGAGGTTGCCGGTGACGACGTTTGGGTGCTCGGCGGCACGTTGGACGCCCCGCAGATCATTCGCGAAGAGCGGGTCTCCGCCGGAAATCAGACCGCTGTGCACACTGGCCGGCGCTGAGCCTGACGGCAACGCATCGCTTTTTCGCATCGAACTCACATGGTCCCGCCGAAGTTAAAGATGTGCGCAAGCTCCCTGCCGGCTATTCGTTCGCTCCGTCTCGCATACTTAGCTGCGCTTGCGATTGCGGCGATACTCGTATATTCAGCCAACGCATCCTCGCAGACGCCGCCGGCTTCTAAAGCTTCGCCACAGCGCATCGATCTCCGGCCGAAGCTCGTTCCCGGTGAAGTACTCCGCTATCAAGTCCAGCTCCAGACGGTAACAGACACAAAACGCACTGGCGCCATCTCCGATCCGCAAGGCCCCTCCCAGTTGGCGGTCACGTGGGGAGCCACCATCAAACTGGAAGTGCTCGCCACACCAAACCTTCCGGCCGCAAGCTCGCCGCCTTCGAAGCCGGCTGAAAACAAGAAAGCCCGCACGATTTCGGCTGCCCCCTCGATTCCCCTGCGCATCCGCACCACCTACGAGCACTCCGCCGCCTCCGTCAAAAGCGATAGCCCGGATCCACAGGCAGACGATATCGAGCGAAGCTATAGCCGGCTCGAGGGCCAGGTTATCGAATTCACGCTGGGAACGGACGGCCACGTCTCGGATGTGCATGGGCTGGAAGGCATAATCGACGACGATAAAGTCCGGCAGGCCGCCGAGCAATGGGTGGCCCAGGTTTCCGGACCAGCCGTCGCCGCCGCGGGCGTGGCCCTTGGCCAATCCTGGAATTCTGCGCAACCCGCGCAGTCCATGCCGCTTGCAGGCCTCGTCTGGCGCAGCAATTCAGCGTACGTGCGTAATGAGTCCTGCCGGCCTGCCGAATCCCTTGCGTCGGCTGATGCTGGCGAACTCTGCGCCGTGATCCTGACGCGCCAATCCGTTGATCCGCGAAAGCAACTGCGCGATCCCACTCCCGAGGACTATCGCCGCAACGGACTGCACACCTCGGGCAGCTGGGCAGGTTCCGGAGAAAGCCTCAGCTATGTCTCTCTGCAAACGCACCTGGTCGTGAGCGTGACGCAGGATAGCTCTCAGCAAATCGATTTCACGGTAACCAACCCCTCCGGTCAATCGATCCGCTACGCCGGAAAGATCGAGACGCACTCCCGCGTTGCGCTCCTCCCGGCAGGCGACGGCGCTTCTCGGTAGCTACCGGCCCCGACGCGCTCCCGGTTCCGCTGCGCTATAATTGTTGGTTTAAGCGGCAGCGCGAATTCTCAGCTGTGCTTTCCGTCATGATGGACTTCCAGAAATTTCATCTCGCCAGCGATTATCAGCCATGCGGCGATCAGCCCGAAGCCATTCGGGAACTCGTCCGCGGCCTCGAAGTTGGCGAGAAACATCAGGTGCTGCTCGGAGTCACCGGCTCGGGCAAGACCTTTACCATGGCCAAAATCATCGAACAGGCCGCCCGGCCCGCGCTCGTGCTCGCGCACAATAAAACGCTCGCCGCCCAGCTCTTCCACGAATTTCGCAATTTCTTCCCGAAGAACGCCGTCGAATATTTCGTCAGCTACTACGATTACTATCAGCCCGAAGCCTACATACCGGCTTCCGACACCTACATCGAAAAAGAATCCACGATAAACGATGAGCTGGATAAGCTGCGCATGAGCGCCACGCGCTCGCTTTTCGAGCGCCGCGACGTCGTCATCGTGGCTTCGGTCTCCTGCATTTACGGCTTGGGTTCGCCGGAAGCCTACTACGGCATGCTCGTCATGCTGGAACCGGGACAACGAATTGCACGCGAGGCGCTCCTCCGCCGCTTCGTGGAGATTCAATACGAGCGCAGCGAAGACCTTCGCCGCGGCACCTTCCGTGTTCGCGGCGACATGATCGAAATTCGTCCTCCCTACGAAGACCACGCCTTTCGCATTGAGATGTGGGGCGACCAGATCGACCGTTTGCGCGCCATCGATTCGCTAACCGGTGAGATTCGCGGCGAGCCGCTGACCCGTTTGCCGATATATCCGAAATCGCATTACGTTTTGCCCACCGAACAGAAAGAGCGCGCTATCCGCGGCATTCTCGAAGAACTGGCGTGGTGGAAACCCGAGCTCGAAAAGCAGGGCAAATACATCGAAGCGCAGCGCGTGTGGCAGCGCACCATGTTCGACGTGGAGATGATGCGCACAATCGGATATTGCCACGGCATCGAAAACTACTCCCGCCACATGTCCGGCCGTCTTCCCGGCGAAGCGCCTCCCACTTTGCTCGATTACGTACCGCAAGACTATTTGTTGTTCGTCGACGAATCGCATCAAACCATTCCGCAGGTGCGCGGCATGTATCACGGAGACCGCTCGCGGAAAGGGACTCTGGTCGACTTTGGTTTTCGCATGCCCTCTGCGTTGGATAATCGCCCGCTCAATTTCGAGGAGTTCGAGCATCGCACCAATCAGGTGATCTACGTCTCCGCCACTCCCGGTCCATATGAACTGACGCGCTCGGCTGGTGTGATCGTGGAGCAGGTGATCCGTCCCACGGGTCTGATCGATCCGGAAGTCGAAGTGCGCCCGGTCAAGGGACAAGTCGACGATCTGCTCGAAGAGATTCGCACTCGCGCCGAAAAGGGCGAGCGCGTCCTGGTCACTACGCTCACCAAACGAATGTCGGAAGATCTCGCCGAATATTTCGGCGAAGTCGGCGTGCGCTGCCGCTATCTGCATTCGGAAATCGAGACGCTCGAGCGAGTCCGTATTCTGCGCGATCTTCGTCGCGGCGTATTCGACGTGCTGATTGGCATCAATCTCTTGCGCGAGGGCTTGGATTTGCCGGAAGTTTCCCTCGTGGCCGTTCTCGATGCGGATAAGGAAGGCTATCTGCGCAGCGCAACCGCTTTGATTCAAACCATCGGCCGCTGCGCGCGTCACATCAGCGGCCGGGCTATTCTCTACGCGGATGTCATGACCGGCTCCATGAAACAGGCCATCGACGAGACTTATCAGGCGGCGTGCCAAGCAGCTTGCCTACAACGAAGCCAACAACATCACCCCGCAAAGCATTGTCAAGAGCGTGGATATGAAGCTCGCCGCCATTGTGGAGGCAGATTACATCACCGTCCCCACGGACGATGTGCTGCCGGAGAAGATTCACAGTGAAGATGAATTGCGCCAGGTGATCGCGCAAATGGAAACCCAGATGCGCGAAGCAGCCAAGAAATTCGAGTTCGAACGCGCCGCAGGCCTGCGCGACAGAATTCGTGCCCTGCAGCAGCGCGAGCTCGGTGGGCTTTTGTCGGCAGTCGATGCGTCGCCTCAGCCGCTGCCAGCGCAAAAACCTGAAGCGCGGCCTGCCGCTGCGCCTGCAACAGCAGAACCGACGCCGGCAAAATCGAAAACCGGCTAGCCATGCAGCCATATGCCCCTGTTGTCATCACGAGCCCATCATTATCCCCGGCCTATCGACTGGAGGAGCGAGGGATCTGCAGTTGGGGAAGAAGCAAACCACACCGAAGATTCCTCGTCGCTGCGCAAAACCCGGCTGCGCTCCTCAGAATGACAAACCGTGGATTTTTCGGCGACAAGCCGCTCAGAATCGAGTATGCGGTTTCAGGCCGGCCTGCCCATGATCGGGATCGTGGGTGCGGGGCGCGTGGGATCCGCGCTGGGAAGGCTTTTGCATCGAAAGGGCTGGCGCATCGGGCCGGTAGTTACGCGTTCCATGCGAACCGCACATGACGCTGGGCGGCGCATCGGAAGCGGCCAGCCTCAAGTCGGATTGTCGCAGACCCTGCTGGCAGCCGATTTGATTCTAATCGCTACTCCAGATCGCTCGATTGCGCAAACAGCGGAAGCTCTCGCCCGAATCGCAAGCGGCAAGGCTTGGCGCGGGAAAATCGTCTTGCATACGAGCGGCGCGTTGGGCAGCGATGTTCTCAAGCCGCTGGCGCTTCGAGGAGCGGAAATCGGCTCCCTGCATCCGCTGCAGACATTTAGTGGCCACATAATCCCTTCATTCGCCGGTTGCACTTCTACAATCGAAGGAACTCCCGTAGCTCTGCGTATGGCGCGCCGGATCAGCCGCGAACTGGGCTGTGTCCCCGTGGTGCTCCCATCGCGTCGCAAAGCCGCATATCATGCCGCCGCGGCCTTGTCGGCTGGGCACGTTCTCGCGGTAATCGAAGCGGCAGTGCGCATTCTCGTGAACGCGGGCTTTTCCCGGCAGCGTGCCGTGCGCGCCCTGTTGCCGCTCACGCGGCAAACGCTGGCGAATTTCGAACGCGTTGGCGCTCGCGCTGCGTGGACGGGTCCCTTGAGCCGCGGAGATTTTGGCGTTATTGAGCGGCACCTTGAGGCTTTGCGCCCTTTTCCGCGAGAATATAGGGAGGCTTATGACGCGCTCTCGAGACTCGGCCTCAATGTCTTGGCAAATGGCGGCGGCTCGAAAAAGAGGCTGCTCAGGCAAACGCTGGCGCGAATCAAATAGCTTGGCTACAGAATCGGATTTTCTGGCGGCGTGCGAAACGATGGCATAAACATCCGGGCACGGATGCGATGATACGAATCAAGGAGCGAAATTGAACCAACTGCATATTCCTCTCGAAACTACCAAGCTCGAAAACGGACTCCGCGTCGTCATATCGCCCGATCGCACAGCTCCGGTAGCAACGCTGGGCGTTTACTACAACATTGGCTTTCGTCTCGAGCCGCGCGGCCGCAGCGGATTCGCGCATCTTTTTGAGCACATGATGTTCCAGGGTTCGGAGCATGCCGGAAAGATGATGCACATCAAGCTGATCAATTCATCGGGCGGAGTTCTGAATGGTTCGACGCATTACGACGTCACCAATTATTATGAATCGATTCCATCCAACGCGGTCGAACGCGTCCTCTGGCTGGAAGCAGACCGCATGCGCGCGCTGAAAGTGGACGACGAAAATCTGCGCAACCAGCGCGACGTCGTAAAAGAAGAAGTTCGCGTCAACGTCCTCAATCAGCCCTACGGCGGTTTTCCCTGGCTCGACCTGCCTCCAATCGCATTTCGCAACTGGGCCAACGCGCACAATTTCTACGGCGATTTTGCCGATCTGGATGCCGCCTCGCTCGATGACGTGCAGCAATTCTTCCGCACGTACTATTCGCCGGCCAATGCGGTGCTGCTCATGGTCGGCGATGTCACGCCCGACGAAGGCTTTGCTCTTGCGCGGCGCTATTTCGGGAGCATTCCTCCCGGTCCGCCGCTGCCCAAGGCCGATGTCGGTGAACCTCCTTTCGAAGGTGTGCGCCGCGGCGAGGTGGAAGAGAAATTCGGCACGTTGCCCGCGTTTGCCGTGGGTTACCGCGCGCCCGAACGGAGAACGTCCGACTGGTACGCCCTGGCCATGCTCGATCATGCGCTCCATGGCGGCCGCGCCGGGCGAGTTTATCGGCAGCTGGTGCTCGAGCAGCAGGTCGCCGTCGATACGGCCGGCGGGATTCAATATCCAGTCGGCGATTTATTCGATTACAACGGACCCACGCTGCTGGTCTCGCGTGTGCTGCATAAGCCGGAATATAGCCCTGATCAGGCGCTCGAGGCCTTTGACGCGGTTCTCGACGCCGTCCGGCAGCGCGGTATCGAACAGGGCGAACTCGAACAGGTAAAGGTGAAGTTTCGCTCCGAATATGTCTCGTCCCTCGAGGGTGGGCACGGAGCTTCGATTCCACGATACGGCCTGATGCATTATCTGGCCTGCTTCACACTTTTCGATAATGATCCGTCGCTTGTGAATTCCATTCTTGAAGGGTTCCTCCAGGTTACCCCGGAGCAGGTTCGCGCCGCCGCGCAGCGCTACCTTGATCCCAATCGGCGCGCCATCGTATTCCGCAAACCGACGAAAAAGGCGGCGGATTAATGGCTACCGCACAGATGCCCGATCCTTTCGCGCAAGTTCCGTCACTAGGCCCCGAACGTCCGGTTGTCTGGCCCGCACGCACGCGCCGCAAGCTTGCGAACGGCCTCGAGGTGGTTCTCGTCGAATCGCATACGATTCCCAAATTCACCGGCGAACTCTATTTCCGCAGCGGCAATGCAGTTGCCGCCGCTACCGCAAAAGTCCCCGGGGCTCGCCGAAATTACCGCTACGGTGGTTCGCACGGGCACCGAAAAGCGATCCAGCCGCCAAATCGAAGAGGATCTGCGGCGCATCGGCGCGGATGTCGGCACAAGTGCCGGCGCCGACACCACCGCCATCGGCTTTAACGGTTTGGCGGAGTTTTCTGGGGACTTGCTCAAGCTGGTTGCCGAACTGGCGCAGCAGGCTTCCTTTCCCGCGGACGAATTTGAGCGCGAGCGCCGCCAGATGATCGAAGGCCTGCGCATCGCGCGCACCACGCCTTCATTCCTCGCCAGCGAACGCATGCGCCGCGTCCTGTTTGGTGCGCATCCTTACGCCATCATCGCGCCAACGGAAACTCAAGTGAAGGAATACCGCTTGGGGCAACTGGTCGACTTTTATCGCGCCCACTACACACCCAGCAATGCACTTCTCATTGCCGTGGGCGATTTCGCTTCGCCCCAAATGATGGAGCAGATCGAACGCATTTTCGGTTCATGGAAACCGGCCACCGTCCCCGTCGTTCCGGATACAACCCTCCCGGAGCTTCACGGCCGGCGCGTGCATCTGGTGCATCTCCCGGAATCGGTGCAGACCCAAGTCGTGGTGGCGAATCATGCCATCACGCGCAAGCATCCGGATTGGCTGCGCCTGGCGCTCGCAAACTCCATCTATGGAGGAGCTTTCAACTCGCGGCTGATCATCAATATTCGCGAACAGAAGGGCTACACGTATAGCCCGCGGAGCGGCGTGCATGCCCTCCGCCAGCATGGATATTTCTCCGTGAACGCCGCGGTGCGCAACGACGTAGTGGCTGCTTCGCTCACGGAAATCTTCTACGAGATTGATCGCATGCGATCGCTTCCCGTCCCCGAAGACGAACTCTCCGACGCGCGCACTTATATGAGCGGTGTTTTCTCGCTCGGGCTGGCTACGCAAGACGGTCTCGCCTCGCAGCTCTCGACCGTATATCTGAACGAGCTTCCCGACAATGAACTGGAAACGTATCGCCAGCGCGTCCGCGCCCTCAGCGCCGCTGATGTGCTGACCGCGGCGCGCGCCTATTTCGATTCGCCAAATGCGCAGATTACTATCGTGGGCGATCGTGGACAGATTGGCGATCAGGCCAGGCTTTTCGGCGAGGTCACGGAATACAGTGCAGAGCCTGAATGAACGGAGCGCAAACGAACCGACGCGGGGCCAAGAATCCCAGCGCCACGAAACTGGCGCCTCAACTTCGCCCGGGGCTCAACGCGATCGCCAGCGAACTGCGCAGCCTTGGGGAATTTCGTTCGTTTTATTCTTGCTGGGTTTTGCGCTTCTCGTGGTGTTGGCCAGGCTCAACCTTTCGCGTCTGACCACCGATGTGCTGCGAGGCGTGGCGGCGGGGCTATGCGTAGCGGCATTCGTTATCGCGCGCCGCGGACAGAGAGTCGCACGATGAGATCTCGCCTGCGCGCGTCCTCGCTTCTTCTGCTTTGCTGGATTTTGCTTGCCGTTCACGCCGCTATCGGCAAGAAAATCCCTCCTGGTGCACCGCTCGATCTGAATACGGCAACGGCCGCCCAACTCGCGCAGGTGCCCGGTATCGGCGCCTCCAGCGCCAAAGCCATCGTGCAGTTCCGTCAGAAAAGCGGCCCGTTCGAGCGCATCGAAGATCTGCTTGCCATTCACGGCATCAGCGCGCGCAAGCTCCAGCAGATTCGCCCTTACGTCAACGTCTCCAAGCCTGCACCCCGCCGGCCAAGCAGTTCCCGCGGATCGGCAATCTTCAGCGCTTAGCACCGGAATTTGTAGCGCCGACCTCGTCAGAAGCGCTGGTGGGTGGTTCTTCCGCCGGGGGTGATCGGCAGCGGCTCCTGATCTGTAATGTTCAGCCCGTAAGCTTCGAGCGCGACCACTTTGCGCGGATGGTTGGTGAGCACGCGCAAACTCCTCAGGCCCAGATCGAGCAGAATTTGTGCGCCGATGCCGCTTTCATGTTGCAGCAGGCGCTGTCGCGCCGCATCCTGATCGAGCTGGCCGCGAGTGTGATAGAGCACGCGAGCCATCTCGCCCGACCCGGCAGGCGGCTGCTCCAAACCAAAGCCTCTGCCGGTGTGGTGTAAATAGACGAATACGCCGCGGTCTTCACGAACAATGGCTTCGAGCGAGCGCGCCACGATTTCATAGCAGTCGCAGGAGCTCGAGCCGAAAACATCTCCGGTCAGGCAGTGTGAATGCACGCGCACGAGCGGCGGAGCGCCGGACAAATCGCCGCGCACCAGCGCGATGTGCTGTTCGCGGTCCACTTCGCTCGAAAAGACGATCATGCGGAAATCGCCGTAGCGCGTGGCCAACACGGTTTCGGCAACGCGCCGCACGTACCGCTCGTGCCGCATGCGGTAGCGGATCAACTCGGCGACCGTCAGTAGCTTCAGCCCATGTGTGCGGCAGAATTCGGCGAGCTGCGGCAGGCGCGCCATGCTGCCGTCATCGTTCATGATTTCGCAGATCACGCCCGCGGGATAAAGGCCGGCAATGCGCGCCAGGTCCACGGAAGCTTCCGTTTGCCCCGCGCGAACCAGCACGCCGCCGCGCCGCGCGCGCAACGGAAAGACGTGGCCGGGGCGCGCCAGATCGGCCGCGCGCGTGCCAGGATCGATCGCGGCCAGGATGGTGATAGCGCGATCGGAGGCGCTGATGCCCGTCGTGGTTCCGCGCACGGCGTCGATGGATTCGGTAAATGCTGTGCCGAAGTTTGAGGTGTTCACCGGCGACATCAGCGGCAGATTTAGCTCGTCGCAACGCTCTTCGGTAAGCGCCAGACAAATCAGGCCGCGCGCATGCTTGGCCATGAAGTTGATCGCCGCGGGAGTCACTTTCTCCGCCGGCAGAGCAAGATCGCCTTCGTTCTCGCGATCTTCGTCATCCACCAGAACGATCTGGCGGCCCTGGCGAAATTCCTCGGCGGCTTCCTCCGCGGTTGCGAATTCGATGGGCATAGTCATTATCGTAGCAGACGAAAAAGCGTCAGGGCGCCCCGATCAACTCGGAGCGCCCTGAGTGCAGGTGACAACTTCTGATTCTTGTGCCTCGGCCTCGGGTCCCTTTACTACGCGGCGAAAACCCGGAGAGATCCTTCGCTCCGGTTCGACTTTATCACGCGGCGAAAGCTCATCCTGTTGGTGACTTTCGCCGCCAGACGGGATGACGATCCTGGTCGGATCGTCATTTTGATGCGCTGCTCACCTCGGTCGAAGCGGCTTTTTGCAGCTCTGCGTACGGCACCACAAAAGCATGCAGTGGTGCGATAGTGGCCACATCCAGCTTCATCTGCTGTAAGTCCTGATACAGGAGCACGGTACCGGCGTGAGATCGAGGTCCCGGCGACGGCGCATTCGGAGGCGCCGGCGTGAAGTCATCGGCCTCCACCAGGATTTTTTCCTTCGGCAGGTACGCCAGGGACATGACGACATTGTGGGTATCGCCGGGGATGCGATAAATGTCGATCTCCCGTCCTCCATCACTGAGAACGTATTTGTCTTTGAAGGTGACGAAGTTAGCTTTCTTCGGGCTCTGCGCCAAGTGGTCGGGCTCCAAGGTTCGCGGCGCCTTCCAGGCCTGCTCGTAGAAGGACTTGTTCGTTTCCTGGGTAATGACGGTCGCGCCCTCGGCGACAAAGTAGCGCACACCGCCCAAGTGGTCGAAGTGAGCGTGCGTATTGATCAGATACTTGATGGGCTTCTCGGGAATCAGTTTCTTAGCCTCGGCCATTATGCCTGCGGCCCGGGCGTCGTTAAGCGGGCTTTCGATCATCACCGCGTAATTGGGAAATTCCACCAGAACGCTGTTATGCGTTCCGCCCGCCAGGAACCAGACTCCGTCCGCCAGCTTTTGGTTGGTGACGTTGACCGGCGGGATCTTGGCAGCTTTCACGTTGTCGGGCACCGTTAGCGCGAGGTCGGAATTGGCGTGCACATCGCTGACGGTAAGCTGAAGTACGGGTGAGCCACCTTCCTTCTGCACGATCATGCCCGGAAACTTCACGCCGCTGAAATCCTTGTAACCCGTATACGTCGTTTCTACGGGCATATCGCCGAGAACCGGGTTCGGAATCCAGCTTTCGGTTCGCGTGACCATCCCCTGACCGTCGATCGTGCCGTTTATCTTGAACTTGCCCTCAGTGAACGACACCACGGTGCCGCCGCTGCCTTTCTTGGCCGTGGCGTTGTTTTCCATGGCAGCTTTCAGGAAGCCGTGCGGAGTGAGCCAGATTTGGAGCTGGCGCTCTTCCGCCGCGGCCACCGCGGGTTGCGCGGCATTGCCCGGCTGGTTCCAGGCATACTGGCCGCTCACCAGGTTGACCTGCTTCTGTTCGCCCGCGAATGGTCCGCCGCCGCCCTTGCGGATAGGAGTGGGCTCAACCAGGGTCATCTCTTCCTTAGCAGACTTGGAGCCGTAGTCAATCGTGCGCGTATAGGACTTAATATCGTTTACCGGCCAAGCCCCTCCGGGCGTATACGCCTGCCCCAGGATGCCGAATTCGCCGCTGCCCGAATACTGAATCGATTTCACGTCGCCCATGGCCTTGCTGGCCGATTGCAAAACGGTCTTGGCGTCCTGAGCCGTTGCCGAGAAGCACAGGCCCAGCAAAAGGCCGACGAACAGCGCAAAGGTCAAAGATAGTTTTCTACCCACGGCTTCACCTCCGAAGTCTCGTAGCTTGGCCGAGCATTATATCGCCGGGAAGCCGATAGAAGACAGCGAAAGTACGAGACCCCACCCCCCACCCTTTTTGTGCAAGTGCACATTCTGCAGGAGATAGCCTAGTGGTTTTGGGACTGCCGGAGTTGGGAGAGGCAGGGCTTGGCACAAGCAGTACATCCGGGTTGTAAGAGCACGTTCCAACTCGGCTGCCGGAAAACGGTCGAACGAGGATTTCAGAGAAGCTTAGGGTGAGGAAGTTTCGGCTGGCGGATCGTAACGCCGCTGCGACACAGAGATCGGAAATGCCAAACCAGTCGAGAAAAGATCGAGCGCACACACGAACAACCTTGACGCGAGTGCCGGAAAGCATAAAGTACGGTAGCATACCGTTAAGTAAAACTTAAACCGCTAGTTACTAAGTCAATATTCATAAAAACGGATCATTCGAACGGGTGTGAAATCTTTTTCCAAAAGCGACGCTCACGGCCCCGAGGATCGGTTTCATTGCACACAACTTGTTCGAATGAACGCGCCGATTCGCGGATTGAAGAAGGAGGTTCTTGGGCCGCGGGAGGGCGGCCGAAGAATCTCGACGAGCGGGTACCTTAAAAACGGATTCGCCAGAGCCTAAAGTGCCGGCCGCCTGCGAACCAGTAGGGCCACGATAAGGATCAAGAGAAGCAGGCCCAAACTGCCGCTTGGGTAATAACCCCAACCAGCGCTAGCTATAAGGCCACGCCGGAAAGGCGCCTACCAGGGCCAAGAGCAAGATAATCAATAATTAGAAGAATCGTCAGCAGGAGGGTAGCTCCTCGCTAAGTTTTTACCTGGCAATGAGATGATTTATGAGGCAGGCAGAGACTCCAGAGAGGCGTCCATCTCTAGCAAGTTTGGACAGAGCATCGAGGTGAATGCGAAATCACCCGCATCAACTGATTCCACAAGACTTATTCGAACAAGATTGTGCGTCTAGACATTTCGTACCTGTGTCGAAGTACCAAGGTTCTATTCCGTATTCGCGGAAAGAGACATAAAAAGAGAAACGAACATGCCAAAGATCCTGGTGGTTGAAGACAATGAAACAAATCGGGATCTGCTGCGCAGACGCCTGGAACGAAAAGGCCATCAGGTAATCACTGCCAACGATGGCGAGCAGGGATACTCTCTAGCCCAATCGGAAATACCCGACCTCGTCTTAATGGATATCAGCCTACCCGGCATGAACGGCTGGCAAGTGGCCCAGCTTCTCAAGGCCAATGACGCCACCCGCCATATTCCAATTATCGTTCTGACCGCCCACGCACTAATAAGCGACCGTGAGAAAGCATTTGAAATGGGCTGCAACGACTACGAGACCAAACCGATTGAATTTGGGCGCTTGCATCAAAAAATAGAGAACCTTCTGCTCGAAAAGAAGCCAGCATAAATCTCTTTTCATTAAAGCGTGCCGTGCAAAGCGACCAACCACAGGACACTGGAATGGCCGGAGCCAAACGCGATCTGGCGGAGCAGATTCTTAGCTATTCCAACCGCAATATCGAACTTACGATGGGGATTCTGGTCGGATCTCCACAGGACCTCAGAACTCATTTGAAGGAGTTGTCTGAAAACGGCTCGATCATTTCCAGCCTGATTGAACGACTCCTCAGCTTAGTCGAAGGCGATAAGGAACGCGAGCTGCTGGCGGCGGCAAGTTCATCATGGTCTCGCACTCACGGTTATGCGGAATCGCTGCAATCGATAGTTGGAGGAAAACGCTTCGACGCGGTGACCGCCACTTCCAACATAGTCCTTCCCCTGCTGTTGGATAACAGTTCCTGGAAAGCGTTTGTACATTTTCTGCGGGCACAGGCGAATTCGAGCTGCCGCGAGAAAAAGGGAGAATTGGTCGATCGCACACGGGAGCTCGTGCGCGCGCACCAGGAGATGAAAAGCGCGGTGGCGGAACGCAAACGCATCGCAGAGCGGCTTTCGCAATTGGCGTCCATTATCGAATATTCGAGCGACGCCATCGTTATCTTCACGCTAAACGGCTCGATCGTCAGCTGGAATACGGCAGCGGAAACGATCTATGGCTACTCGGGAGGCGAAATCCTTGGCCGCCCGCGCAGGCTCCTGATGGCTTCCGATCAAGCCGACGACCTGCCCGACATCGTGGAAAAGCTCAAGCGGGGAGAACGAATCAAGCGGTTTGAGACCGTGCACATCGCCAAGGACGGGCGGCGCATCAACGTGTCCATGACGATATCGCCCGTGAAAGACGCGCATGAACAGATTATCGGCGCCGCAGCTATTGCGAGGGACGTAAGCGACCGCAAGCTTCTGGAGAAGCAACTCCAGCAAGCACAAAAGATGGAAGCAATCGGTCAACTCGCGGGCGGGATCGCTCACGATTTTAACAACTTGCTCAGCGTCATTAATGGACATTGCGAGCTGCTGGCCGAACAGTTGGACCTGAATGACAGATCACGCCAAAATTGCGAGCAGATCAAGAAGGCCGGCGAACGCGCCGCCCGCCTCACCCGCCAGCTGTTGACCTTCAGCCGCCAACAAGTGCTGGAACCTACGGTTCTGAATCTGAATGCGGTTGTCGTCGATCTGGAGAAAATGCTCAAGCGCGTGATCGGCGAAGATGTGGAGTTCAGAATCTCGCTGGATTCCAGGTTAGGGCCTGTGAAGGCCGACCGCGGTCAAGTCGAACAGGTTCTTATGAACCTGGTGGTGAATGCGCGAGATGCGATGCCCAATGGGGGCCGCTTAATCATAGAGACCTCTAACGTCGTATTGGAGGATGAGTTTGCGCAACAGCGAGGTTACCCACAACGGTGCTACGTGGGATTGTCGGTCACTGACGACGGCATCGGAATGGATGCCGATACGCAGGCGCGCATATTTGAGCCGTTTTTCACCACGAAGGAAGTGGGCAAAGGTACTGGTTTAGGTTTGTCAACTGTCTACGGCGCCATAACGCAGAGCGGGGGTCACATCGAGGTCCTTAGCCGAGTCGGAGAAGGCACAAGCTTCAGAATTTATTTGCCGACGGTGAAGGAGCCTGTTCGGGAGCAAAAACCGAAATCTCGCGTCGAAAGACGAATGGGCAGCCTGGAGACAATTCTGCTCGTTGAAGATGAGGACGCACTCCGAACTTTGATCGGAGATCTACTGGTCAATAGCGGCTACAACGTGCTGCAAGCTGAGTCACCTGAGAAAGCCCTCGTTCTCGTGAAGCAATTTTCGGGGCCAATCCACCTCCTCTTAACGGACGTGATCATGCCAGGAATGAATGGCCGTGCGTTGGCGCAACAGTTGACTGTGTTAAGGCCGGAACTCAAAGTCGTATATATGTCTGGCTACGCGGGTTTCAAGCAGTCGCAAATCCTGGAAGCTCCGTGCGTCCTTCTAGCAAAGCCCTTCGAGTGGGACACTCTGCTTCATAAGCTCCGGGACGCGCTTGTCTCCTCCCTGGAACCGCAGTTGTCCTAGCCTTCGAAATTATCCTCTGGCAGTACAGATCCGACTCCACAACAATGAGGCGCCTCCGAATACCCGCGCAGCCAGCAAAGTTTTCTACGCTGCCCGCCGCTCCTGGGCAGCCTGCGGGTTCACCGACGATTGGCCGATGGCAGTCAACTTGGCATCAGCGTCTTTTTCCTCTTGCAGCGTTTGCTTGAGCAAATTGACGGCATCCTGAAGGCCGAGTTGCTGCGCAAAAGCCGCCAATGACCCATATAGCGCGATCTCGTAATGTTCCACTTCGTTGCCGCTCGCGATTAGAGCGGCGTCGCGGAGAGGCGGAGAATCAATGTCTTCGTTATCCTTGGCGGCGCTGGCCATTTTGTCGAAAACGTCGTTTCCCTTTGTATCGGCTTCGGTACCCGCGAATGCGAATACTTCTTCAAGCCGCGTAACGTGCTCTCGGGTCTGCTCCAGATGCTGTTCCAGTGCGTTCCGCAGCTCTGACGAGCTCGCGAGCTCAATCATCGTGGGTAAACCTTTCTTGACCAGCTTCTGCTCACAATCGTAGGCATAGCGAAGCTTGATCTCGAATAGATCTCGTAGACTCTTTATTTTCATGTTTCCTCCTGATTTTTTTGTTTTTGGCACAAGACGCCGGTAAATCATTTTCACGACATGACGCGATGAACTTCGATTTCTACGTTTGCCGTGTTCGCTCTCGCAGTGTGCCTCTCAGCTTGTCCCACTGCTTTCGAAGGCGCCTTTTGTATTGCTCCCACTTAACTTCAATTTGATCCCAAGCCATGAATCCTCCGATCGGCAGGTCCCGGCACTCCGTAGGCATCCGCGGGCTGGGACCGCTTACCTTCAAAGGAACACCAACGAACGATGAGGCGAAATACGGGAAAAAATCCAAGCCACAGGGCAGAGCAGTGTAAATCGCGCTAGAGTAAGTTCGCCGATTCGCCTGGTGCGCTCTCATTTGCACACGCATTGCGCGGCGAGTAAGGCAAGGCGAAATACCGGCGGCGGCGCTGCGGCGACTACCGGCAAAAGGGTAGGGCCTCTTACGGCAGATGACCGTCGGCAACGTGTAGAATGTTCCAAGCAGGTATTGCAGAATGAAAAGCTGCACAGGGCGCCCGGCCAGCGTCGATAAATTTGCCGGCTCGAATTCACTTCGTAACAGCGGAGGGGCTGCATGATTGTGGGAGTCCCCCGGGAAACCTTCCCCGGGGAACGGCGCGTGGCTCTGGTGCCAAGCTCTATTCCAACGCTCGCAAAGGGCGGACTGGAAGTCATCGTGGAGGCGGGCGCCGGCGCTCAGGCCGGATATCCTGACGCAGAGTACGTCGCTAAAGGCGGAAAGATCATCCCGGAACGCCGGGATGTGTTTGCTGCCGCTGACATTGTGGTTCAGGTGCTCAGCTACGGCTCAAACGACAAGACCGGACAGGCGGACGTACCTCTTTTCCATAGCGGCCAGGCACTGATCGGATTTCTCCGTCCTCTCGGCGCCGTGAAGCCGTTACAGGAGATTGCCGCCAAAGGCGTGACCGCGTTCGCCGTCGAATTAATTCCTCGCACCACACGCGCGCAGAGTATGGACGCGCTCTCTTCCATGGGCACGATTTGCGGATACAAGGCCGTCCTGATCGCCGCAGACACATTGCCGCGAATTTTCCCCATGCTCACTACCGCTGCGGGAACCATCACTCCCGGACGAGTGCTAGTGATTGGCGCAGGCGTTGCCGGCCTGCAGGCGATCGCCACGGCGCGACGCCTGGGGGCGGTGACTTCGGCCTACGACTTGCGGCCAGCGGCCAAGGAGCAAGTGCAAAGCCTGGGAGGGCGCTTTGTCGAGCTGCCGATCGAGGCGAAGGACGCCGAGGATGCTCGCGGCTACGCCAAAGCGCAGGGAGAAGACTTTTATAAGCGCCAGCGCGAGCTGTTGGGAAAAGTAGTGGCGGAAAACGATGTGGTCATCACTGCCGCCGTCATTCCGGGCAAAAAGTCTCCTCTGCTGGTGACTGCGGATATGGTCAAGGGCATGGCGCCCGGTTCCGTGATCGTGGACTTAGCCGCCGAGCGCGGCGGGAATTGCGAGCTCACTCGGCCGGGCGAAGAGATCGTGGTGCATGGCGTGACCATCATTGGCAGGTTCAACCTCGCCAGTTCGGTGCCCTACCATGCCAGCCAGATGTACTCACGCAACGTCAGTGCTTTTTTGATGCACATGGTAAAGGACGGCAAGCTTCGGCTGGATACCAGCGATGAAATCGTCCGTGAAACGCTGCTGACTCAGGGCGGCGAAGTGGTGAACAAGAGAGTGCGGGAGTTTTTCTCGTTGCCAGCGCTTGCCGCGTCCAGCTAGAAGAATAAAGCTGGCCCAAAACAAAGGCTTAAGAAAGGAGTATTCGGTGCCCAAGATGGACCTGCTGACCAGCCTGTACGTCTTCATGCTGGCTGCGTTTATCGGATTTGAATTCATTCGTCGTATTACGCCGCTGTTGCACACCCCATTGATGTCTCTGACCAACGCTCTCGATGCCATTGCCGTGGTGGGAGCAATCCTACTGGCGGGAGAACACAAGAACACGTTCACTACCGTACTAGGCGTGATCGCGATCATCGCGGCCACCAGTAACGTGGTGGGAGGATTTTTGATCACCGACCGCATGCTCAGGATGTTCAAGGCGAGTAACACCAAGAAATCATGACCAACATGCCGGGCGCCGCGAACTTCATCGAGTTCACCTACCTGATCGCCACGGCTCTTTTCATTCTTTCGCTGAAATGGATGAGTTCGCCGGTAACCGCGCGGCGCGGTGTGCGCGCGGGCGAAGTGGGAATGCTGCTGGCCATTGCCGGCACGCTGCTCAGCCATGACATCGTCGACTACAAGTGGGTGGCGATTGCGCTGGTGCTCGGCTCGATTATTGGCGTGCCGCTGGGCATGGTGCACATGACGGCCGTCCCGCAGCGGACGGCGCTCAGCCACGCCTTCGGCGCACTCTGCGTGACACTGGTCGGCACCGCTGAGTTTTACCTGCGGGCGCCTGCCGTGCCGCGGTTCATGATGGCCGTGCTTTCGCTGGAAACGATCCTCGGCGCGCTTACCTTTACAGGCAGCTTGATGGCCGCCGGCAAACTGCAGGAAGTTCTGCCGCAGCGACCCATCACCTACAAAGGGCAAAATATCGTCAATCTGTCGCTGCTGGCGGTCGCAGTGGCGATCGCTGTGGCGCTAGTTCTTCATCCGGAAAAAGTGAACCTCTTTCCGCTAATCATAGGCATTCCCCTCGTTTTCGGAGTGCTAATGATCGTGCCAATTGGCGGCGCGGACATGCCCACGGTGATCTCTTTATTGAACTCCTACGCGGGGCTTTCCGCCGCCGCGATGGGCTTTGTGCTCGACAGCAAACTTTTGATCATCGCCGGCGCACTCGATGGCGCCTCCGGGTTCATTCTTTCGGTCAACATGTCCAAAGCGATGAACCGGTCGTTTTCCAATGTGCTGTTCGGCGCCTTCGGACAAGAACAGGCGGCCGTAGCCGGCCAAGCCGAAGCGCGCCCCGTACACAGCGCCACAGCGGAGGAAGCTGCCGCGATTCTCGCCGCCGCCAACAAGGTGGTCATCGTTCCCGGCTACGGAATGGCCGTGGCACAGGCGCAGCACAAGGTGCGCGAGCTTTACGATGCGCTGACGAAGCGCGGCATCGACGTCAAGTTCGGGATTCACCCGGTCGCCGGAAGAATGCCTGGACACATGAATGTCTTGCTGGCCGAAGCGGATATTCCATACGACAAGCTGCTGGATATGGACGTCATCAACGGTGAATTCCCGCAAACCGACGTTGCGCTCGTGATTGGCGCGAATGACGTCACAAATCCCGCGGCGCGCAACGAAGCGGGGAGCCCTATCTACGGCATGCCGATCCTCGATGTCGACAAAGCCCGCACGGTTATGGTTATCAAGCGCGGCATGAGCCCGGGTTTTGCGGGAATCGACAATCCGCTCTACTACCTTGATCGCACTCTGATGCTTTTCGGAGACGCGAAGGCCTTCGTGGGAGATATCATCCGGGAAATGAGCGGGACGCGCCATTAGAGTCGAGCTGGATGAAGAAGTGCGCGTCCGGACTCGGTCCATTTTGGGACACGTTTCGAACACAGGGGCCTAGATTGAGACGACCCTGCCCGTAAGCTTCACCGCCTTGCCTGTAACTCGCTGATTCGAAAAGTCCGCTAGCGATAACGATGGCAGGCGGTGTGCTTAAAACCAAAAGAAGGGATTTAAGCAGGGACAGGAACCACACTTGTTTCTTTTCGACAAAATCAATCCAGAGCACCTGGATCGGCGTGAATTGCAGCTGACCATCCTGTCCTGCTCGGCTATTTTGATTTTGGGGACGGGACTGGCACTGCTGATGTACCCGGTCGTGTTTTCTTATTCCAGCGTCGTGCTGCGGAATACATTTTACGGTTTCTGCGGACTTTCTGCGCTACTGGCGATGTATCTCGTGGATCGACAGATCACAATCCTGCATCTTCGGCGCGAGATTGCGGAAGCGGGCACGCGCGCGGCGGAAACCAAAATGGAAGCGAGTGCAGAACTCTTGAATGCCATACCGAACTTAAGCTCGTTCAAGGATCGCCTGGCCATGGAGTATCGCCGGGCGGCGGCGGCCGATCAGGTATTGTCCGTGTTGGTGATTACCGTGATCTTGCCGGAAGAGGTTTCCTCAACGCCCTTTGCCAAATCCCTGCTGAGCGATGCTGCCAAGGCAATTTCCCGCAAGCTGCGCGGGGAGGATTCGCTTTACGTTTTGCATCCGCACTGCTTCGGGATCATCCTGCCGGCGGTAAGCCGGAGTGTCGCGGAGATCATCTCCAATCGCGTTGCGGAGGGACTATCCGACGCAGCCGGCGCCACGAATCGATTTTCCTACAAAATTAATATTGTGAACCCGCCCGAAAACGCTGCCAGCGCTCACGATCTGCAAGAAGCGGTGTTCACGCTCTTGCCTTCGGATAATTCCATGCAGTCCATGGCGGAAGAAACGCGATAGATCGAAGCCGCCGCAAGCAGGCCGCCGCTGACAGAACAGCCGGTGGTTATTTTTCGCCCGCCGTATAGTGCACACCCAACTGATCGAAGAGAAAGCTGAGGACATCAGCGTCCTGCTCGATCACTTCGTCGACAGCGGTGCCGAAGCCGTGTCCTGCCGTCGCACTCGTGCGTAGCAAGATGGGACGTCCGGAACTGCTCGCCGCCTGTAAGCGGGCGGTCATCTTGCGCGATTGCATCGGGTTGACGCGGTGATCGTTGTCTCCCGTCATGAAGAGAATCGCGGGATAGGCTGTTCCCTGCTTTACGTGCTGATACGGGGAGTAAGCGTAGAGAGCTTTGAATTGAGCCGGATCCTTCACAGCGCCAAATTCGGTTGTGTTGAAGGCGCCGTTGGGATCGAGTTCGATGCGCAGCATGTCATAGATGCCAACAACTGAAACCACGGCACGGAACAGATCGGGCCTTTGCGTTAACGCGGCGCCCATCAGCAGTCCGCCATTGCTGCCACCGTAAATCGCGAGATGCTGAGGCGAAGTGTATTTGTGATCGATCAGGTATTGCGCGGATGCGATGAAATCGTCGAAGACGTTCTGCTTGCGAGTCAGCTTTCCAGCCTGATGCCATTCTTCGCCGTATTCCCCACCGCCGCGGAGATTGGTGTCAACGAAGATGCCGCCTTGCTGGAGCCAGATAGCCGTCAGGAATCTGAATAAGCGCGGAGTTTCGCTGATATCGAAGCCTCCATAACCGTACAGAAGCGTGGGGTGGCTGCCATCGAGCTTCGTGCCCTTGCGGCGCAGGATGTTCAGTGGGACGCGGGTTCCGTCTTTTGAGGCAGCGAATTCGCGCACGACTTCGAAATCGTCGAGCTTGAACGCGGAGGTTTCGCTGAGCGCGGTGCGGGTGGAGTTGCCACTGGCGCTGTCGAAACGATACCAAGCCGGCGGCGCCAGATACGTCGAAACGCGAAAGAGCAAATTCCCGCCGCCGATGGAGACAGCTTCATCGACGCCCGAGACAGGAGGGAGCGGCGGGGCCGGCAAGGGTTGGTCATGATCATCGAAGACCCGCACGCGAGATGGGCCACCCATCATGTCCATGACATAAAGGCGGCCGGGCGCGGAGACGAAACTCTCGATCGAAGCACGGCCACCCTCTTCGCTCTCCGAGCCTGAGCTCTCCGGAACAGCGACTTTGGCCTGCGAGAGCGGACCATCAGGCGCGGACAACCGGAGAATCTTTCCGCGCGGCGCATCTTTACGCGACAACAGGTACAACGCATCGTTCGGCCCAACTTTGGCAGCTACGATGCCATCGTCGAGGTGCGTAACTTGGGTCCAGTGGCCTGACGCGTCCATCACGTAATGCTCAAATTGGCCCCCATCCCCATTCGCGACCGAGGCTACTAACCAACGCCCATCATCGCTGGTGCGAAGCTGAATTTCCGCGATGCGAGGAAATTCTTTTCCGATCATGTAGACGTCTTGCGCAGGGGACGTACCGAGTTTGTGAAAGTAGACCTGCTGATAGAAATCTGCGTCCTCGACCGGCCGCTCTTTGCCTTGAGGATAGCGCGTGTAATAGAAGCCGGAACTGTCTGCTTTCCAATCGATGCTGCCGCCGGCAGTGGCGAAATTGACGCGCGGAACAACATCGGCAAGCTTCTTGCCGCTGGCGACCTCGAAAATGACCGCGCTGCTGTCTTCGGAGCCATTTTCGGAGACCGCGGCAGCAACGTATTTGCCATCCAGGGACGGGACGTAAAAATCCACAGAGACAGATCCCTTGCTGCTTGCGCTGTTCGGATCGAAGACGACCTTCGCCTTGTCGGGATTTTCGGCGGAGGACAAAGCGACAAGAATGGGCTGTTCCTGCGGAGGCTGGTATTTCATGGCGAACAGCATTCCACCGCGGAATTGGAGATCAAAGTATCTCGCCGATCTGGACCTGGCCAGCTGTGTGAGCCGATCCTTGACGACGGGGCGCAGTGCAAGGTGGTCCAGATACTCGCGACTGCGGGCATTCTGGGCGGCGCTCCATTGCTTGGTCTGCGGGTCCTCCCAGTTCTCCAGCCAACGATAGTCGTCCGTGACTTTGAGTCCCTGATATACATCCGTGACGGGGCGCTTGGGCGTATCCGGCGGCCTGGAAACTGGTGGGCTCTGGGCGAGAGATACCGTAGTGAGACAAGTTGTCGCCAGGAACATCGAAAACGAAGCTCTCATCGAAGCACTCTCCGAGCGGCTAATTATTATGTTTCCCCGAATTATGGAGGGCAAGCTCTGGCGCTTCGTCTACGCCAATAACACCTGAAATGCGCCACGTCGTCGAACCGACTGGCGTATTATTCGAAACTGAGAGGCATGGGTTTTTCACGCTCTCGCTGAACGTTGAGCCGCGGCCCGATTGACTCATGAGGCAGCGCGGTAATACAGTTTGGACACCTTCACGCCCAGGCCGCAGACCGATGAAGAAGAAAGAGGAGGGCGCATGGCAAGAGAGCAGATAGCCCGAAATCGTCGCGGATTTTATTCCTGGTCCGTGCTGGTTGCAGGCGTAGTCGCGAGTGCGACCGTCTTATTCGCGCAATACCCTTCGCGATCACAAGTCGGCAAAAACGGCACGGCAGTGTTGCTGGAAGACTATGTGAGCCTGCCGATTTCGAGTCCGACGCACGGAGGCGCAGCCGCTCGCTCAATCGATTACAAGGCCCAATTGGGCCGCGTGAATTCACTACGCTCGGAGCCCGCAAACGCCCCGCTCGCGAATTCCCGATTTTTCGTGGACGATCAGAGTTCGATTCTGTACATCGTGGATAAGACCTCTAAGACATTCACGCCGTATCTTAATTTCGCGGAGATTTTTCCGAAGTTCGCCTCCGATCTAGGCAACACGGCCGGCATTGTTTCATTTGCCTTCGATCCAGCGTACGCAAAGAACGGCAAGTTCTATACGGTGCACACAGAGAAACCGGATATGGAGGGCTCGGCGGCTCCGACCAGTGCGCGGCTCTCGACCCTGGATCTGAAGGGCTACTCCACGACTCCCGTGGTGAATCCACCTGCGGGCCCTGCGCATTTGGAATCCGTACTTGTCGAGTGGACCGACACAAATATTCGCAATGCCACGTTTGAAGGAACGGCGCGCGAAATCCTGCGCACCGGCTACGATCGCAATCATCCTATGGCCGACTTAATCTTCAATCCTCTGGCCAAAGCCGGCGACGCGGATTACGGCAATCTTTACATTTCGATAGGCGACGGGGCCGCTGGGGAAACTCCCGGGCCGTCCCACAATCTGCCGCAAAGGCTGGACACGCTAGTAGGCAAGATTCTGAGAATCACCCCGGACATCAGTTTGCGTCCGAAGGACACGATCAGCGCGAATGGGCGATACAGGATTCCGTCCAGCGGATCGGACCCGAATCCCTTTATATCGGTCGCTGGCGCCCGCGGCGAGATCTACGCGTACGGTTTTCGCAATCCGCATCGCTTACAGTGGGATACGGAAACGAAAACGCTGATCGCAGACGATATCGGCGTGCATTATTGGGAAGAGGTCGACATCGTCACCAAAGGCGGCAACTATGGCTACGCGGAGCGCGAGGGCGACGAACAGTTTTTCGTAAACGACGCGGGCAAGACGGGCAGCTTGATGAATCCGCCCGTCCCTTTCCCACAGAACGATCTGCTGCAGGTGGATGGGCTGAAAGAGCCAGTTGCGCCCATATACCCGGTCGCCGTGTACAGCCATCGCGAAGGAGATTCGATGGGCAACGGCTTCGTTTACCGCGGAAAGCTAATGCCGCAACTGCGGGGGAAATATATTTTCAACGACATGACTACAGCGAGGATATTTTACGCCGACTTTGCGGAAATGCTTGCGGCTCACGGCAAACGCAACCAGCAAGCACAAATTCACGAATTGCAGATCGTCTACAAAGGTCCGAAGGACTCCGGTCACGGGACCAGGCGCAGAATGTTTGACATCGTTGCCGAAACATACGCGAGCAGGGGAGGAATGCCACCCGCCGACCACGTGCTGCCGGGCAATGCCGCAGCCACCACTCGTTCGCAGGATCCGGCGCATGCCGAAGCCAAAATGGATCCAGAGGGCGTCGCCTACGGTGGCGGACGCGCGGACACGCGCATGGCGTTAGGGGGCGACGGCGAACTTTACGTCTTGAGCAAGTCGGACGGAATGATCCGCAAGCTCACCGGTGTCGTTGCTCCGCCTCCGACCTCAAAACGCGGAACGGCTTCGAAGGAGACGGCCTCGCGGTGAGAGCTCGGACATGAAGACGGACAAGCTGTGCGCAGATAGCTCGGAATAGCTAACTGATCGTTGCCTTTTTGACTTTGTGCCGCTCGGCTCGCCATGCTTCTGTGACGAACCTATATTCGCGCTCCAAGTCGTGTGAGACGCGAATTTCGCCCTCGCTCACGAATCGCTCGTGGTTATCTTCAAGCTCAGAAGGAACATATAGGTAGTTGGCTGTCAGACCGAAAGATGCTTTTAACCCGTAGGGCCGCACATTTCCAAACGCGTGAATGCGCTCGAGACGCGCGCCATTCGAAAGGTGAAAAGTCGCCACCGGATCGCAGAGCTTCCCGTTCTGATGCACTTGCGTCAGATATGCGAGCGCCAGCCGTTCGAGAGGCTTTGCGAGCGCCTCTCGATTCTCCAGGGGCTGCTTCAGCAAACCAAGCAAAGCTTCGATGGGATCTCGCCTTCCGCCGGCAGCGGCCAATTGCTGCGAATAATCGCCGAGTAACCGCGACAGGCGCTCGCGCGTGAAGCCATTGTCGTCCGCCTGATTTTGTAATGCTTTGGATAGGTTGGGAAGCGGAGAGAGCGTGCCGTACGTTTTGATGTTCGAAAATTCGGCGGCGAGATCGGAGACCACCTGCTTAATCAAGAAATTTCCGAAGGCAATGCCTCGCAATCCCTTAAGGCAATTGCTTATGGAATAAAATATTGCGGTATCCGCCTGTTCCGGCGGAAGCACCGGCGCGTGAATATCCAACAATGGTCCCAGATCGCCGGTCAGCCCCTTTGTCAGCGCCACTTCCACAAAGATGATGGGCTCGTCCGCGAGCGCGGGATGGAAGAAGGCGAAGCATCTCCGATCGGCTTCCAAACGCCTGCGCAAATCCGGCCAGCCGTTGACCTCATGTACCGATTCGTAGGCCATCAGCTTTTCGAGCGTTAGAGCCGAGGTATGCCAAGTGATCCGCTCCATGCGCAAGAACCCACGATTGAACCAGGACCTGAAAAGATGCTTGAGGTCGGCGTCGAGCGGCTGGAAATCCGTCCCATTCGGTGCTGTTTCGAGCAGGTGCCCACGCAATGCAACTAACGTTTCCGTTCCGTGCGTGGCGGTATTGATGCGGCGCAACAACTCCTGGCGGGGCGCCTCAACAGCGGCGGAAAGCGCCGCGAGGCTTGCCGGGCCAGGAGCCCGTTTGTAGGCTGCTGCCGCGTTGAGGACGGCAGTTTGGTCGGGCCCAAAGTTTCGGCAAAGCATTTCGAAAAAATGATGGCGCTCGCCTGAGTTCATCGCGCCGTAGGCTTTAATGATCTGCTGAGCCAGCACCGTCTGTGAAGCCTCCCCGCGCTCGGAGAGCAGATGATGGCAGAGAAAATCCATATCCGTGCCGCGCCTTTCACGCAGCAGCCGTAGTAAATTGCTCAGGAAGCCCATATTCTTCGAATTATAGCTCGCTCGGCCGGGACTGCCGGTTCAACAGAGGCCGTGAGTCCTTCATTGTGAGCAGCTTTCTTGCCATCCCGCGGAATTAGATGCGCCCGCCCGACCTGTAAGCTCGACATCCAACCGGCTCTCGGGTTCTCTAATTCGCCCCACAGCAAGGGACTCTGGAATCGACATTCCTAATATACGCAAACGTTTTCCCTCAAAGGACTTCCCAGACCGGCTGATGATGGGCGCATCGTTGGAAACTGCACTTTATTGAGCACGCGAAACTTAAGCTGGAGCTAGGGCATCGGCCCCGGTTACTGCCATTGCCTGCTGCGTTGGCAGTTTGGTGTTCCGTGTGCTTTAGACTCTACCGGGCAAGTTCGAGGGGTTTTCCTTTCCTGGGGAGTTAAACAGAGTGGGTTTGGCCAGTACACAGAGAGTTCCGCTCACGCTACGCACGGACGGGCTGCCACCAGAGGAAGTTATCTTTGGCCGATCGGCGGCTATGCAGGACTTCCGCCAAAAAATCAAGAAATTCGCGGGCACGAGTGTTCCGCTTCTTATTCAGGGCGAAAGTGGCACGGGCAAGGGTGTTATGGCGCGTTACATCCATTCCCGGTCAAGCGTCGCCGCCGGCCCCTTTATCAATGTCAATTGCGCCGCCATTCCCGGCACCCTGCTGGAGAGCGAACTCTTCGGTTATGAAAAAGGGGCGTTTACCGGCGCCTATGCGAGCAAGCCGGGACGCGTCGAGATGGCCCATCTGGGTACTCTCTTCCTGGACGGAATCGACGAAATCGATATGGCTTTGCAAGCTAAGCTGCTCCAACTCCTGCAGGATTCGCAGTTTTCGCGGATCGGCGGAGCGGAAGACATTTCCGTGCAGATCCGAGTAATTTGCGCCACGGGTCGTCCCTTGGAGCATGAGATTGCCGCCGGAAGATTTCGTGCGGACCTCTATTACAGGATCAACGTTGCCAGAGTGGAACTGCCAGCGCTGCGGGCGCGTCTTGAAGATGTGCCCCAGCTTGCCACACACTTCTACGATCGTCTCCGCCAGAGACACAAGAGCAGCTCGGCCGGTCCAATTTCGCCGCTTATGCTAAAGCTCTTGGAGAAACACACCTGGCCGGGAAATATTCGCGAGCTCGAAAATCTGATGGAGCGCTATGTGATTTTGGGATCCGAAGAAGCCATCGGTGAAGAGCTGGCTAACTGGGAACGCGCCATTGTCACGCCCGAACTTCCGGCCACCGGTCCCATTCACCTGAAAAATGTGACTCGGAAGGCCGTGCGGGAGTTCGAGGGGAAAATTATCCTCAGCGCGTTGGAAGCAAACCGTTGGAACCGGAAACGCGCCGCTCGCGACCTGCGCATCAGCTATCGCGCGCTGCTATACAAGATCCGTCAGGCAGGACTGCCCGCCAAGCGCTCTGGAGAAATCGCCCGGCCGCCTGTGAATGTTCCTATGGCTTCGGACTGAAGCCATTTCCTCCTAAAATTTAAACTCTGCCTCGGGCCGTCTGCGCACATTTAGCTTTTGCGCTTTGCTGAGGCGGGCTGGCTGATTTCGAAAGCTGAGGATTTATGTCCAGCGTTGGGTCACTTGGATACTGAGGGCGCAATCTCACGCAGCGAGGAATCGCGGTGCTCGTAATACTTTGCGTAATAGGAGCGGTATTCGCCGCCGTGCACGCCAGCGAGCCAGGAGGCATGGCTTCGATACCAATCGATGGTCTGGCGCAAACCGTCTTCAAGCGAAATCTCCGGCTTCCAGTTCAATTCATCCTCCATCTTCTGGCAACGGAGAGCGTAGCGACGGTCGTGTCCGGGACGGTCTTTCACATAGCTGAGCAGCGATTCCGGCCGATTCGTCAATTTCAGAAGACGCCTGGCCAAGCTTAAATTCTCTTCGACGTCCGAGCCGCCGATGTTGTAAACCTCGCCGGGGCGTCCCTTTTCGAGTACGCACAAAATTCCGCGGCAGTTATCTTCCACATGCAGCCAATCGCGCTGCTGCTTTCCATCGCCGTAAATAGGCAGCGGTTTATGGTCAAGCGCGTTGGTAATCATCAGGGGAAGAAATTTTTCCGGAAACTGGTAAGCGCCGTAGTTATTTGAGGAACGCGTGATTAACGCCGGCACACCGTAAGTCCGAACGTAGGAAAGGACCAGAAGATCCGCGGCGGCCTTGGAAGCCGAATAGGGGCTACTGGGACGCAAAGGGGAGGATTCGTCCGCAAAGGCGTCGGCAGTAAGGTCGCCGTAAACTTCGTCCGTGGAAATTTGCAGGAAGCGGCCGACGCGTAGCGCGCGCGCTGTTTCGAGCAGCGTAAATGTTCCCTTTACGTTTGTGTCGATGACGGGCGCGGGCTCATAGATGCTCCGGTCGACGTGCGATTCGGCGGCGAAATGCACCACCGCATCGCATCCGCGCATCGCTCGCTCGACAGCGGCGGCATCGCAGATATCGCCTTTGACGAATGTATAGTTCGGATGCTCCGCAACCTCTTCGAGATTGGCCAGGTTCCCAGCGTAGGTCAGCTTGTCGAGATTGACTAACTCGCAATTCTTGCGCTCTGCGAGGACGTGACGGATGAAATTGGAGCCGATAAATCCGGCCCCGCCCGTAACCAGAATTTTCACCGGAGCACTTCCCGGTCGGTTGCGAATTGCTCCTCAGCGCTCCGGGCGAGCTTATTCGCGCCAGTTTCCGCTACAAGGGTGTTCGCACGCAGCAAGGATTCGAAAGTGCCGGCATCGGTCCACCAGCCATCAAGAATCTCGTACGTAAGCTTTCCCTCTTCGATATAGAAATTATTTACGTCGGTTATCTCCAATTCACCGCGGCCAGAGGGCTTTAACCGGCGAATCTTCGTGAAGACACTGTGATCGTAGAGATAAATGCCAATGACCGCATAATTGGATTTCGGGCGCTTTGGTTTCTCCTCGATGCCGACGACGTGATTGCCTCGCACTTCGGCGACGCCGAACCGCTGCGCATCCGTGACTTCCTTCAGGAGGATCTTCGCGCCTTCCTTTTGCGTCTTGAAGTTTGCAACGGCCTGACAAATGTTGTTTTCGATAATGTTGTCGCCCAAGATCACGCAGATGGCATCGCCGTCGGCGAAATGCTCGGCCAATGCCAAAGCGTCCGCAATGCCACCCTCACCCTCCTGATAGGTGTAGTTCAGGTGTTTCAGCCCAAAATCCCGGCCGTTGCCTAAAAGGCGCAGAAAATCGCCCGCGTTTTTGCCGCCGGTAACCAAGAGGATTTCATGAACGCCCGCATTCACGAGGGTTTGGATCGGGTAATACACCATCGGCTTATCGTAAATGGGAAGCAGATGTTTGTTGGTAACGCGCGTGAGGGGATTTAAACGGCTGCCTGTACCGCCCGCAAGCACCACACCTTTCATTTCCGCTCCATCTTCGAGAGTTTTATGCCCGGTTATCTTTAATTCCTACGATTCGACCGGGCGCTCACGCAAAGGACGTTCAGTTTATCTAATACCCGCTGGGCGGCTGCCTTAACTTCAAGGTTGGCTAAAGCCGAATATATCTCAATTCGATCTGATTCTGAAAGGTTTCGGACCACAGCGGTGCGTATATGTGAGTTCAGGCAATTTTCGGTGGAACCGCGAGCGTCAGCGCATCTCTAACGATGCGAAACTCTGCCGGCAACCGCCCGGCAGCCTCGCCGTCCACTTGCACCCAGATCGGCTCGGCGTCGATCGGCTCGCAGCGCATCTCCGTTGCCCTCACAAAACGGATGTCGCGGACATGCCGGAGCCCGCCTGAGAGGAGGAGAGGCATATACGATAAATATTTCCAGCGGCTGCTCGTAGCGCAGAGCATCAGCTCAAAATCGTGACCGTAAAGGTCAGCGCGCGTGGTGATTTTGACCGGGCCACCGTAATGCTTGGTGCGGCCTGCGATGATGAGCGTCCCTTCGAGGGTTTCGTTCTCAAACTTTACGCGGAATCGAGGAAATCTGTACGACGTGAGCTGCCGGAATCCTTCTATCCAAAACGCCACCGTGCCCGTGCGTGTCCTTCAGACTTGGGTTCACAGCTCGAACGATGGCCCCGTCAGGGCCCGCGCCGGCCAGCGACAGAAAATAACGCCCATCCTTTTCCCCCTCTTCCGCCTTTACATGCCCCAAAGAGATGCGCCTGAACCGGCTTGCCCCGATCAGCGAAGCGGCTCGCTCGATGTTCCAAGGGAGCCCCAATTCCTTGGCAAAGACGTTCGCGGTTCCCGCCGGAAGCAAAGCCAGCGGAACCGAACTTCCGGCTAGCCCGTTTACCACCTCGTTCAGCGTGCCGTCGCCTCCGCAAACGATGACCATCTGTCTTCGGTCGCGAACTGCCTGACGCGCCAGTCCCGGAGCCGACCCCGGACCATCGGTCGCCGCCAATTCCGACTCGATTCCCTGCCGCGCCAGCACCTTGCGTGCGCGTTCAAGCGCTCCGGAACGGACGCCACGTGCACGGCCTGCGGTCGGATTAAAAATTAGCAGCGCATCGCGAATCGGTTCCGCCACGCGCTCAGTTCTCCCTGCTGACATTTCGGGGCAAAGAACCTCTAATTGTTAGATTCCTGGAGGATGCGAGACAGGATCTCGGGAATTTCGAATAAAGCGCGGTTGCGCATCTTCTTCGCATTGCAGCGGAACTTGTCAAAAGTCGCCTTTTCGAGCAGTTGTTTGATGGCGTCAACAATATGATCGAAATTCTTGACCACCAAGCCTACTTCTTTTTCGCGAACCCAAACCGCATTGTAGCGTTCCTGAGGCAACGTCCACGCATTTCTCTCCACGATCACCGGCAGACCCATCTCCAAAGCTTCGGCAATGCTTCCGGGTCCCGGCTTGCCCACAAGGCAATCGGCGAGCTGCATGTAATAAGGGATGTTCGTGGTAAACCCTTCGATCAGGCGGGGTATCGGCCGAACCTGAGCACGCAGTTCGGCTTGCAAACGCTCGTTCTTGCCGCAGATCAGGATCAATTGAATGGGCAGTCCGGACTCGCTCAGACGACGGTCGATATCCAGCATCTTCTTGCGCGCTCCCTGACCTCCAAAAAGCACCAGCACCGTAACACGCGCAGCTTCCAAGCCATGTTTCAGCCTTTCCGCATCGCGATTGATCGGGCTGTAGTTGTAGAAGCGCGGATTGAGAATCATTCCTGAAGTTTGAAAGATGCGCTCGGAGGAATGGCCGAGTTCCCGCGCCTGTTGCACGGCGCGGTCCGAACCACAAATCAAGAATTGCTGCTGCCTCTCGATCCAGAAATGCGGCGGGTAATCCGCGATGTCGGTCAGAATCGTCACGAACGGTTTGCCGGGGCGGGCTTTGCGCAGGCTCTCGCAAAGCGCGCGATTGAAATGCGGGATGAGAGAGACAACCATGTCCGGCTTCATTTCCCGCCAGTAGCTCTCGAGTAGCCGCACTGTTTTCCCGTGATAGGCCCAAATCAGCGCTTGCAGCATGCGCATCAGTTGAGGGCTGCCCAGCGTCCACCCATTTTGCAGCATGCGGTTATAGGCGTCCTGGATCCGCAGGCCAGTCAACCTGCGGATAATGTCGAGGGAGTCGAGCATATCCTGGAGATTTACTAGATGTGTTTCCCAGGGCTGATTCAGCTGCTTGATGGCCTGTTCGAGAGCCATCGCGGCGTTTCGATGACCCCCGCCCGCATCGAAGTAAACCAAGGCGATCCGCGTCATCTGGAACAGATTCTCGCACGCGAGTGCGGCGGAATTGGCCTTTTGGGCCTTACGATTTTATGCAAATGGGTATTATCCAATCGGTTTATTTAATTGCCCTTTATTAGGGCATTCTTCTGTCTGTAACATTATCAATTCATTGTGATAGCTGATGAAATGCGATCTGCACGTCCACTCTATCCACTCGGGGATGTGCACTGTTCCCCTGCTGAATCGCGTTTGCCGTGAATCGTACAACGATCCGCGGGAAGTCTACTCAGTTCTAAAGAACAAAGGCATGGATCTGGTCACGCTTACCGACCACGATTCCATCGGCGCCGCTGAAGCTTTGCACGGCCACCCAGATTTCTTCCTGAGCGAAGAGGTCACCTGCACGATGCCTAGCGGCACCACTGTGCACGTCGGTGTTTACGACCTCACCGAACGCCAGCATGTCGAGATTCAACGGCGTCGCGACGACTTCATATGCCTGCTGGCCTATCTCACCGAGCGTCGTTTGCTCTTTAGCGTGAACCACATCTTCTCCAGCCTTACGGGACGCCGCGTCTTGGACGATTTCGCCTGGATCGAAGCCTACGTTCCGGCGCTCGAGGTGTATAGCGGGCAGATGCAGCCCTTTCATAACCGCCAAGCCGCGCAACTCGCCCGCCGCCTGGGCAAGGCTGGTTTGGGCGGAAGCGATTCTCATGTGCTGCCTTCGCTTGGATCGGCGTACACGGAGGTGCCCAGCGCGCGCAACAAAGAAGAGTTCTTCGCCGGATTGATGGCCCACACGGCTCTCACTCATGGCACGAGCGGCGGCTATTTTCGAATCACGCGCGACGTCCTCTGTATGACCGCGAAGATGTTTCAAGAGCGTCCCTGGACGCTGCTACTGAGCCCTCTTACCCTGCTCGTTCCAGCGGTCACGTTCGCCACCTTCCTGGATGAGGCTATATTCGCCCGCCGTTGGAGCGCCCGCGTCAACGATTCGCAAAGGCCGCGCGCTGAATCGATGGAATCGTTGGCGAGCCGGTCCGCGGAGGTTTGCGCATGGCCGTAGCCAGGGCCGTTTTAGGTTACATCGAACAGCGAGACCTTCGTTTGATGCGCCGGCTACATCGCTGGCGGGCGCCGAGGACCATTCGCATTTTTATGCTGATGATGAGCCGCCTAGGCAACGGCTGGCTCTGGTATTCGCTCGGCATCCTTGTACTCATTTGCGGCGGACACGATCGTTACCGCGCCTTCTTTGCCGGAATGCTCTCGGCGCTCGTTGCGATCCTGATTTTTCAGAGCGTAAAGCCGCTCAGCCGAAGGCGGCGCCCCTGCGAGATTGAGCCGCATTGCTGGGCCGTGATTTCACCGCCGGATCGGTTTTCGTTCCCCTCCGGTCATGCGATGACTTCATTCGCTATAGCAGTCGCGGTGGGCAGTTTCTATCCTCAGTATCAGCCGTGCCTTCTGGCGGTAGCGGCGTCTATCGCGCTCTCCCGGATTATCGTCGGCATGCATTTCCTTACGGATGTGGTGGTTGGAGGTATGATGGGGGCGCTAATTGGATATTTGGCGTTTCGGCTTTTCCTTTAGTCTTACTCAAGTAGTGTTCGTGTATTTGTACCTCGATTTTAACCGATAAGTAAGCTAACTGCCTTTAATTGTGTAAGATGCTGTAGGCGAGGTAAATCACTGCATGGCCTGCTTACTGCCATATACCCTCTAGACATGCTACAGTTAGGGTTGTACCATCGCACCCCCTAGAGCTCCAATCCTTGTCGGGAGGGTCGTATGACCCAGCAGTCAAGAAACGAAAATGCTCGAGTCGTCTGCCTGTTTTGTGGAGCCCGCACCTTTGTTCCAGCTTCCGCGACCCGCGATACCGCTCATCAGCCGGAGTCCGGCCCTGGGATTGCCCTCATTCGCTGCCACGTCTGCCGCAAAGAAGCGCCTTATTCCACGAGCGAAATGTTTGTGCCCCAGGAAGTCTCGCTCGACAGCAACGCTCGGTCTCGCGCCGCCGATCTCTAGAAGACGGACTTGGCGGCTAACAGTCCTGCACCCATCCCGCGCTGAATTTTTAGCTTAAGGAACCTGGGGTATCTCTGGGGTGTCTAGGGTTTGGCGGCAGAGGCTTTGCGTACAGCAGCGAGACCTTTCCAATCTTCGAGGTCCTGTTCCGGCTTTTCTTTCCGGTACTTCGCATAGAAGGCAATGCCTTCTGGGTCCTCCAAAATATCTACCTGCACGCCCTTTTGCCGGAGCATAGGCTCGTTACCGGAAGAATTTGTGACATCCCCGACGACCAGTCGCTTGAATTGGCGCATGTAAATCAGGGAGGCGCAGATGTCGCAAGGACTCAGGGAGGTAAACATTGTCGTTTGGCTGAAATCCTGGCGACCGGCATCGCGCACGGCGGACGTCTCACCGTGATTGTAAGGATGGTTCTCCTGGACTAACGTGTTGTGCCCTTTCCCCAGAATCTGACGCGTTTCATCGCTAATGATTACGCCTCCGATAGGAGAGCCGCCCTCTTCATATCCCTTCTTTGCCAAAAGAAAGGCGATGCGCATGAAGTCCCGATCCGAAAGTTTCTTGAAGAAGCCGTCATCGATGATCTTCAGGAGACTCTTGGTCGGAAGATGAGCAATGGTGTTTAAGACCTCATCCGTCACAGGAGTATCTTTGGTGATGAAGGGTTTCATAACGGCTCCTTTCGGGACCCGGCTTAGCGTCTAGGGACTCCATTCTCCAGGACTACGAGACCTTGACTCAAGGCCAATTTCGGCGGCGGCGACGACCACATACGATCATCTGAAGCAACGACCCTGAGATGAATTCAGGCGGGTCCCGGCACTGATTCTGCAGACCGCTTTCTGCTCATCAGCACGTAATACGCGACGAAACTCACCGTAAATCCGACGAACCAGGCGTAGTCATAGAGCGCTCGCAATGCCGGCACAAAAAGGCCGATGAATGCTACGCCCGCGCCCGCCGCAAGCGCAGCGATCGCGCGCAAATTGACGCCGCGCGTAAACTCGTAGAATCCGTGCCGCTGATATAGATCTTCGACAACGATGATCTTCTTCCTGATCAGAAAGTAATCGCAGATCATCACTCCGGCGATCGGCCCAAGAAAACCCGAATACCCCACCAGCCAGCCCGTAATGTAGTTGCTGTAACTTGCCAGCAGCTTCCAGGGCTGAAATACGGCCGCGCCAATCACACAGGAAATCAGTCCGCCGGTGCGGAAGCTGATCACGCGGGGCGCAAGATTCGAGAAATCGTTGGAGGGCGAGACCAAGTTCGCGGCCACGTTGACGTTGAGCGTGGCCAGCAGCAAAGCGAGCATGGCGATTACCACTGCGACCGGATTGCCCAGCCGCGCCAGCACGGCAACCGGGTCCCAGATCGCCTGACCGAATATCAGCACCGTTGCGGACGTCACGGCGATGCCGATAAAGGAATAAAACGTCATCGTCGCCGGCAACCCCAGAGCCTGGCCCAGCACCTGTGCCCTCTGGCTACGCGCATAACGCGTGAAATCGGGGATGTTCAACGCAACGGTGGCCCAAAAGCCGACCACTCCGGTGAGCGACGGCACGAAAAATCGGAAAAACTCCCCGAAGCTGCGGAACTTGGACGGCGTCGCAAGCATCGGCCCGAACCCACCTGCCTTCACGACGGCCCAGACCAGGAGTGCCATGCCGATCGCCAGCAAGAATGGCGCGGTCACGCCCTGCAGCCAGCGGATGGTGCGGATCCCGCGAGCGATCACAATCACATGGAGAAGCCAGAACGCCGCGAAGCAGAGCGGCACACCCCAGCGAACCTCGCTCCAATGGGGATTGAGTGCCACCAGCATCGCATTGATCGCCTGGCCTCCGATCCACGTCTGGATGCCGAACCAGCCGCAAGCCACCAGCGCGCGTAGCAGCGCCGGCACATTGGCGCCGAGCACACCAAAGGACGCGCGCGCGAACACAGGGAAAGGAATGCCGTAGCGTGCTCCTGCGTGCGCGTTGAGCAGCATGGGAATCAGCACCAGCACGTTGCCGAGGAAAACCGTGAAGATGGCCTGCTTCCAATTCATTCCGCCGGCAATCATCCCGCTGGCCAGCAGATAAGTGGGGATATTGACGCTCATGGCGACCCACAGAGCCGCATAGTTGTACGTGCCCCAACTGCGACGTTCCGCAGTTACGGGCGCCAGATCGTCGTTGTAGAGGGAACTCGCGCGAATGGCATCGGCACTTAGAACGTGAGTGGATGCGGGCGGGTTCAGGCTCTCGCCGGTGGCCATGAATGGGTAGTCTCTGCGGCCTCTGTGTGAGGCCGCCCTCGCTATCGTGCCAAACGAGTGATCGCCTGTCGGCGAATGAATTCGCCCGATCCGGCGCGCCCGACAAATTTTCCGTTGTCGACGATGACGCGTCCGCGGGAGAGCACGGTCTTCGGCACGCCCTTCACCGGCGATCTCGATCGCAAACGGCAGCCGCCGTCCGTTGAGGCTTTCGATCAAGGCAATGCCCAGCACCACTCCTAGAACGCCATCGAAAGCGCCAGCGCAGGAACGGTGTCAAGATGGGAGCCAATGAGCAGCCGTGGGGCGTTCGGATGGATCCCAGCGTAGTAACCTCGCAAATTGCCCGCCGCATCCACGGAAACGCTCATACCCAGCGATTCCATCCAAACTCGAAGGACGCGGTGCACTTCCCGCATCGGCTGCGATAGAAAGGTACGCGTGGTGCAGCCTGGCTGCTCGCTCAACTCCGCTATAGCTTTGCAGCGGGCAATGATTTCGTCCGGCTTTACAGTGTGAACCATGAGTCGAACCGGACTTGCCGTTGTAACATTTGTCGGTCATTCGCGCTATTCGATCCCTTCTCTTACGATCGGCATGACGGTTCGGTTCTGTCCCTAACCTCTTCATGTGCTGCCGTCGGCGCCGAAAATCGGCCACTTTCCGCTACAATCCTACGCTCGCCATGGAGAATGCCCTGAAGCGTCTGAATGCTCTCCCCGCCATGGAAGCAGAAGCCGAATTACTGGCGTGCTGCGGGGCCTCGCGTTGGGTGCAGGGCTTAGTGGCTCGACGGCCCTTCGGCAGCGTCGCCGATGTTTTCGAGGCGGCTGACGAAATATGGCGCAGCCTGGGCCGCGAAGACCGGCTCGAGGCGTTCTCGAGGCATCCCCAAATTGGCGAAAAAGCGGCGGAAAAACAGATCAAGTCCGAAGCGAGCCGGCAAATCTCGAGCCGCTGGTCGGCCGAAGAGCAATCCGGGGCTCGGCGCAACTCGGCAGACGTCGTGGCGCGTCTGGCGGAAGGCAATCGCGCTTACCGGCAGCGCTTCGGATACATCTTTATCGTTTGCGCCACGGGCAAAACGGCCGAGGAGATGCTTGCCATTCTTGAACGGCGTCTTCAAAATGACGCCTCCGCTGAATTGACTATCGCGGCGGAAGAGCAGCGCCGGATCACGCACCTGCGTCTTGAAAAGCTGCTTGCGGCGGAGACGCGGTAGAAGAGCGTTCTGCAAAGGCCGCAGCAAAGGTCCTTTGGAGAAAATTGAGCGGCGTATCCACTCACGTTCTTGACACCGCCCGCGGCCGTCCCGCCGTGGGCATATCCCTCTCGCTGGAGGTACGTGCAGGAGACAACTGGACGCGTCTTGCCGATGCCACCACGGATGAAAACGGCCGCGCCGGCAATTTGATTCCCTTCGACGTGCCGTTTCAGCGCGGCACTTACCGATTGCGTTTTGATGCTGCCGCTTACTTTCGCGCACAAGGCCTGGAGACCCTTTATTCCGAAGTCAGCGTCACCTTCGAAGTGCGCAATCCCGGCGAGCACTATCATGTGCCGCTGCTGCTGAGCCCCTGGGGCTATACCACTTATCGGGGTAGCTAACGGATGCCGCCCGAAATCAGCGAATGGTCGAACCTCATTCTCCGCTGGATCCATGTCTTCGTGGCGATACTTTGGATAGGCCAAACTTACTACTTCACTAAGCTCGACCTGCGCCTGAACGAGGCGGAACGGAACCCGCGCGCGGACGGCGGCCCCGCTCAAGTCTGGATGGTCCACAGCGGCGGATTTTCCATCGCCGAGCGTCAATCCACTCCCAAATTGCTGCCCACAAAACTGCATTGGTTCCGCTGGGAAGCGCTGCTTACTTGGATTTCGGGTTTCCTCTTGCTGGGGCTGCTTTACTATTCCGATGGCCTATTGCTCGATTCCAGCGTCTCGCAAATCAGCATGGGCGCGGGCATCGCGATCGGTATCGGCACGCTTATCGTCGGCTGGATTGTGTACGACCTGATCTGGGTTTCACCGCTCGGCCGTATTCCGCTTGTTTCGGGAACGATCTGCTACCTGCTCATCGTGGCGCTAGCGTATGGCTTAGCACATCTGCTAAGCGGCCGCGCCGCATACATCCATATAGGCGCGCTCTTTGGCACGATCATGAGCGCGAACGTTTGGGCGTGTATATTGCCTGCATCTCGCAAGATGCTCACGGCCGTCAAACAGGGCCGCGAGCCCGATATGACCTTGGGCGCTCGCGCGAAAGCGCGCACCGTCCACAATACCTACATGACCCTCCCGGTGATCTTCCTCATGATCAGCAATCACTTCCCTGGAACTTATGGCAGCAGCTACAACTGGCAGATTCTTTCCGCGCTGATTCTGGCGGGAGGCATCACCGCTCATCTCGTGTACTACGCCTGACGATTCAGAAACTCGATTCAAACTCGCGGAAGCGTCGCTCGAGCTCCCATTGCTGCTGCGCTCTTTCGCTGGTCTTCAAGAATGCTACGCAGGCGCTCGAAGGCTTATTGGCACCGAGCGAATCCGCCGAGCACGCCGCGAGTGCGTGCGCAAATACGTCCTTCGCGCTCCACAAACTCACGCCGGGCAGGAAACTGTGTTCCAGGCTTGTGCGCGCCATCAGCTTCAGGTCCGCGTAGCTCAGACCATACGTTTCAACCGCACGGACGTACTCGTGCGTAATATCAATGCGGGAGACGCCTTCGTCGTCAGTGGAGAGCGCCACAGGCACGCCATACTGGCGATAAAGTGGCAGCGGGTGCTCCTTGCCGCTCACGCCCAGAATTACCTCATTACTTGTAAGGTTGATCTCAACCATTACGTGTTTCTGCGCCATTTCTTTCAACAGCTCGTAGGGACGGTCTTCATGCATGACGTCGACGCCGTGTCCGATGCGCTCGGCGTGCGCCTGCTCGACCGCCAGCCGGATGTGGCAGCAAAGCCCTTCGGGCGGCACCAGGCCGGGGGCAAGTTCGCCGGCGTGCAGGCTAATGTGGACTCGCGGATATATGCCATGCAGGAAGCCAATCATGCGCATGTGCGGTTCGTAATCGGCCATGGAGATGGCGCCGTCTTCCGGCATTACGAAATTGACGCCCACAACGCGCGAATCGGCGGCGGCGATTTCAAAGCCGAGCAGCGTCTGCGCAAAAACCTGCTCCTTTGGAAACCCCCGAAGCACTTGATACACATAGCGCATTTGAACTTTGCAGGCGGCAACCTCATCCGTTTGGCCGCAACGTTCCCGCGTGCGGCGCAGATTTTCAGCGTTATCGAGAACGGCGCGAGCGACGGCAATGTCGTCGCGCAATCCCGCCGCAAGCAAATCGCCGCGAACCCCGGCCAAGTCCTCACGCCAACCGACTTGTTTGGCGATTGAGGGGGTGTGAGTGAAATCGAGCGTGGGCATGATTTCGAGATACTGTTCATTCTGCGCGGCTGCACGAGTCGCAATCTCGTCGAGCCATTCGCCGATATGCGGTGAGTCTGTGCCTACGAATTTTGCAAACGTGTCGAAGAAATGGTCATGACCGGTGCGTCCCGGCGCAGGCACAAAGCCCCGCATCGAAAAAGCGTCAACGATAGCGTCGTACAAGTGCTGGTCGCGAAAGGCCTGTGCGACCGGGACCTGACCATCGGCGCAAACGGGATTGGGCGAATCGCTCTGTGTCAGGCGCTCCGGTTTCCCGAACGAAAATCCTTCGAGCGTTACACACAGACCGTCTTGCGTCCCGGCCCGGATCCTTGATTCCGCGTATACGGCTCCGTCCAAATGATTGTGGAGGTCGCCGCCTTTGGGCATGCCCTCGAGAAAGGCCCGTAGTGCAAGCGGATTGGCGCGAACTTTTTCAAAAGCGCGTGCGGCGCGCTGCTCGGGAGTTTTGGCGCGATTCGAGGGAGGGGTGCTCGTCTGGGCGTAAGCGGGGGAAGATAAAGACAAAAGGAGAAACCACAGCGGAGCGCTAGCGTAGAAATTAGGATACCGCGTTCGCATCAGCACAACGGCGCTTCCTGTTCCTATGTTGTCGGCATCCACTTCTATTAGAACATTCTCCTTGCTGGCAGCACACTTTTCGGTATTAAAGCGCTCACGGTGAACATGGGTTCGTTGACTACTTGGCTGAACTTCAGATGAAGCGCGACACTGCAGAGCAAATAAGCATGGACGTCGCTAAAACCCCAGCGGTCCACAAGCAAATCGATCATGCGGGAGGTGGCCGCGCGGGCGGCAACGGTCGCGTCGGTGCCCGATTCGATGACGATCCAGGCGGTTTCGAGATCCTGTTTGGTGTGCGGAGCGGATTCAACGATGGGCCCGGGCAATGGGCGGCGCTTGTGCAGGTGAAAGCGCAAGGTGACGTCAACCGGACATTCAATGCCATTGATGCAAACTTCGCCATCGCCTTGCGCGGCGTGGGCGTCGCCTACTGAAAAAAGGGCGCCGTTATTCAGAACAGGGAGGTAAAGAGTGGCACCGCTGCAAAGCTCGCGAACGTCCATGTTTCCCCCGAAAACGCCCGGAGGCCGCGTGCGGAACTCGCCGTCTGCATCTGGCGCAACGCCCATGATTCCGCAGAAAGGGCGAAGGGAGACGACAGCCGGAGCCAGCGAGCGGCTGACTTCGCGTTCGAGTTTCCATAAAAAGAGAAATGGATCCGAGAATCGCTCTTTCAGGAATCCCAGGCCTTCGACGACGCTCGTCCATCCCCAGCCCTTATGCGCCACTTCGAGGACATCTATTTGGAGCACGTCGCCTGGTTCGGCGCCGCTTACGAACACCGGACCGGTGAGCGCGTGGATCAGTCCGCGATCGATTTTCAGGTACTCGGGCAGGGTCATTTGTGGATGAACCTGCGCGCCACTGGAGTCGAGACATTCGAAATGGACTGTGTCGCCCGGTTCGATCGTAAGGCGTGGCGGCAGAGCACGGTTCCAGCGGGAATGTGTAGGCCGAGCCGAGAGGTTGTGTTCAGTCATCGTGCGCTAGATTTCGACAGTCATTTGAACAGCTCTAGGTCTGCGAAGTTTCACTGGCTTTGCTGTTCCCACGAAAGAGGAGCCACAGCATCCCCGTCCCCAGGTACCCGAGATATATATAAGGTAATTTTCCGTACGGGCCTTCGGGCACCGGGTAGAGGTTGCATGCCAGCCAGGTGCCGTTGCCCGCAAGAGCACAGACCAAAGGTATCGTCGCGGCCGGCGTCGCAGTGGGAGCAATCGTCGAAACGGATTGCGCCAACGTCTCGAAGGGAGAAAGAATCCCGCGACGCAAGCCATACGCTTTGGAAGAAGGCTGAGTCGGGTCAAGCGGGATATGCGAGGAATGGTCTGCCGTGCCGAACTTCGTCCGACTAGCCATGCAGTAAAATAGCGGGGTCCTCGCTTAGCCGCAAGGGACATCTATTCCAAGGTGCTGCTCGAATCCGATCAAATCTCTGGCGAGCATTCATTCAAAAATCTCATTTGGCGTAAAAGGGCAGTAGCCTTATCCTCTCTCGATGGCGCAAACGCAGGCCGCGGCTTTTCCTGCTCAAAACGACCTGCTCGACCGCGTCTTTCACCTCACCGAAAACCAAACGACGGTTCAGCGCGAACTCTTGGGCGGCCTGACGACCTTCATGGCTATGGCCTACGTGATCGTGGTAAATCCCCGCATTCTCGGGGAAGCGGGCATGCCCGTGGAAGGCGTGCTATTTGCCACTTGTATTTCCACCGCGATTGCGACGCTTGTGATGGGGGTATGGGCGAACTACCCAATTGCGGTGGCGCCGGGAATGTCGCTGAATGCCTACTTTACCTACTCTGTTGTCCTTGGCAGGCACGTTCCGTGGCAAACGGCGCTGGGCGTGGTCTTTCTATCGGGAGTGATTTTTCTAATCCTGACGCTCACGAAGGTTCGGGAAAACATCGTAAACGATATTCCGGATTGTCTGAAACACGGCACAGCGGCGGGCATCGGCTTTTTCATTGCGTTCATCGGAATGCGCAACGCTCAGCTGATCGTGGCGAATCCCGCGACTTTCGTGGGAATTGGCAAGATGGGTGACCCGCAAGTGCTTCTGGCGTTATTAGGCCTGGTTGTAATCGTCATCCTGATGGTGAAACGGGTCACGGGATCGATTCTGATTGGGATCATCGGGATTGCGCTTGCAGGCATACCATTAAAACTGACGAACTGGCCGGCTCACCTTCTTTCCCTGCCGCATCCTTCGGGCACGTTCATGAAACTGGACCTGCGCGCGGCAACCCATCTCGGGCTCGGCGAGCTCATCTTTGTGTTCTTCTTCGTGGACCTTTTCGACAACGTGGGCACCCTGGTGGGCGTTTGCGAACAGGGCGGGTTTTTGCGGGATGGAAAATTCCCCCGCGCAAGCCGGGCCCTGCTCTCGGACGCATTCGGCACGATAACCGGCGCCCTTACCGGAACCTCGACGGTTACCAGTTATATCGAAAGCGCCGCAGGCGTTGCGGCTGGCGCGCGAACGGGACTGGGCAACGTTCTGATCGCTGGTCTGTTCGCCGCGGCGATGTTTTGTGCGCCAATCGTGGGGGCGATTCCCTCGTATGCCACGGCGCCCGCGCTGGTTCTCGTTGGCGCGCTCATGTGCAGCTCAATTCCCAAAATCCGGTGGAATGATTTAACGGACGCTTTTCCAGCCTTCATAACAATGGTTGCGATGCCCTTGACCTTCAGCATCGCCACGGGCCTCAGTCTCGGGATGCTCTCTTACACCTTCATCAAGTTGGGAACCGGGCGCTATCGCGAGATCAAGCCGTTGATCTGGGTTTTATCGGTGCTTTTCCTGCTTCGGTACGCATTCCTCGGGCGCGAATGAGCACAGCCGCTGCTCAGAAGCGCCATTTGAAGCTGTTAGCTAACGCTATCCACCGGAACTCATTCGCAGTACAGGGCTGAAGAAGAGTGCATCAAATGGATCGCTTCACGGGAATTCTGGGCATGCTGACGGTGTTGGGACTGGCCTACGCGTTTTCGGCCAATCGCCAGGCAATTCGTTACAAAACCGTGGCGTGGGGGCTCGGGCTGCAAATTGCCTTTGCTTTTCTGATCATGCGGTGGGAATACGGCCGGCTCTTTTTCGAGAAGCTAGGCGCAGCGGCCAACTGGCTGCTGGATTTTGCTTACTATGGCACGGCGTTTGTCTTTGGAGATCTGGGGCAGAAGAACTCCCCTCGGGGCTTTTATTTTGCATTTCAAGCGCTGCCCACAATCATTTTTATCGCGGCTTTGTTCGCGGTTCTTTATTACCTGGGAATCATGCAACTGGTTGTCAAGGCAGCCGCTCGCGTAATGACAAGTCTGATGGCCGCCAGCGGAGCCGAGTCGCTGAACGTCGCGGCTAGCATCTTTATGGGCCAAACGGAGGCGCCGCTTACAATCCGCCCGTTTTTACCGAAGGTGACGCGGTCGGAAATGATGACCATCATGACGAGCGGGATGGCTCACGTCTCGGGCGGCATGATGGCCGCCTACATCGCATATGGAATTCAGGCCAAGCACCTGCTTGCGGCCGTCATCATGACAGCGCCCGGCACCATTCTACTCGCCAAAATTCTGGTGCCGGAAACGGAGAAGCCCTTGACTGCGGGCCGAGTAGAGACCGTGCAAATGGAGCGCGATGCGAACATACTGGGAGCGATTTCGCGCGGTACGATCGACGGTTTGCATCTCGCGCTCAATGTGGCCGCTATGCTGATCTCCTTCATCGCTCTCATTTACCTGGTAGACGGATGCTTCGGCGCAGCGCACAACGTACTCGCTTCGCATGGAGTCGCATGGTTTCCCTCGAGTGTGGAGCAGATTTTTGGCTGGATTTTTTCGCCCGTTGCGTGGCTCATCGGCATCCCATGGCGGGACTGCCCAACTATTGGCAATCTGCTAGGCCTGCGCATGGTGACGAACGAACTGGTCGCGTTCCAGCGGCTAGGACCGATGCAAAGCACGCTCGACCCACGCTCCTACACCATTGCCACCTTTGCGCTTTGCGGTTTCGCGAACTTCAGCTCCATCGGCATCCAGATTGGAGGCATCGGCGCTCTGGCTCCAAATAAGCGCACAGAGCTGGCGCAACTTGGGATTCGCGCTTTAATGGCGGGCACGATGGCCAATCTCATGTCCGCCTCCATCGTCGGGATCATGATGTAATGAGCGCCGCTCGTGCCCGGCGGGACCCACACAGTGACTTCACACGCTCGCGGCGAGCAGCTAAATACATACTTTCGAAATCCAGATTGCGTCCGAGAATTGCTGTTGTCCTCGGTTCCGGCCTGGGAGCGTTTGCGGACGATTTGACAACTCCAGCCCGCGTTCCCTACCAAAAAATCCCCGGATTCCCCAAGCCAACGGTTGAAGGACACGCCGGTCAGCTTGTGATCGGGAAAATGGACGGAATTCCGGTCGCAGCCATGCAGGGGCGTGTGCATCTCTACGAAGGGTACTCCGTTAAGGACGTTGTTTATCCCATGCGTGTGCTGCGGCAGATGGGAATTCAGGCCGCCATCTTAACCAATGCTGCTGGCGCGATAAATCTCAACTTCGTCCAGGGAGCACTGGTCGCTATTTGCGATCACCTCAGCCTGAATGGCGTCAACCCGCTCATCGGCCCGAACGAAGAACGCTTCGGCCCGAGATTCCCGGACATGAGCCGAGCGTACTGCCCGAAGTATCGTGAGATCGCCATTGTGGAGGGAAGGAAACTCGGCATAGACGTAAAGGAGGGCGTGTATGCGGGCCTTTCGGGGCCGAGCTTCGAAACGCCTGCGGAGATTCGTTATCTTCGAACCTTGGGAGCCGACATGGTAGGGATGTCTACCGTGCCGGAAGTCATCGTGGCGCGCCACATGGGTATTCGCGTGCTTGGAATTTCCTGTGTAACAAACATGGCAGCAGGAATCCTGGATCAACCGATCAGTCACGCCGAGGTAATGGAAACCGGAGAGCGAGTGAGGACTCAATTCGTCGCACTGCTACGACGAGTAATTCCGCGCATTGCCAAGGATTTGGAAAAAGCGCCCGCAACCTAGCAGCCCAAACCTCCTGATTTCCGGTGTCAGGGGCTCATTTCACGAACAAAAATCTGGTAAGATTCGCAATGGCTAAAACGCATCTCGCGCGATTTAGTCCTGCCTTTTCAACGGCACACCGCGGTTTTCTCCGTCTCCATCCTATGTACACGCCTTGGCTTACCCGTGACGGCGGGATCTCCCATCCGAAGGGGATAGGAGTTCCGGCCAATGAATAGCGCAGATTTGCTTGTTAGCGGCGGCACGTTTGTCACCATGGACGCAAAGAGCCGTGTGATCGAAGACGGCGCGGCCGCTATACGCGATGGGTTTATTGCAGCAATCGGCGAGCGAGGCGACATTGAATCGCGACATCGGGCCCGGAGAATGATCGACGCCAGCGGCGCTCTGGTCCTCCCGGGGCTGATCAATGGCCATGCGCACGCCGCCATGAGCCTGTTTCGCGGATTCGCCGACGACCATTCCCTGAACGACTGGCTGCAGAAGTACATCTTCCCCGCCGAAGCACAGAACGTGACGGAAGACTTCGTCGAATGGGGAACCCGCCTAAGCATGGTCGAGATGATCCGTGGTGGGATCACGACCTATGCGGACATGTACTACTTCGAAGATGCGGTCGCGCGCGTCACCAAAGAGGCCGGGATGCGCGGAATTCTCGGCGAGACGATCGTCGATTTTCCCGCCCCAGATCATCGGACGCCAGCCCAAGCGCTCGAATACACGCAGAAGTTCATCGATAAATGGAAAAATGATTCGCTGATCACTCCGGCGGTGGCGCCGCACTCGATTTATACACTCTCGGAGGCGAATTTGCAGGCTGCGGGCGCGCTCGCGCGCCGCAACGGAGTGCCAATTCTCATTCACATCGCTGAAGCGCCGTTCGAGACGGTGCAAAGCCGATCCAGGCATGGTCTTTCTCCTGTCGCGTATCTTTCCAGGATTGGATTGCTCGGGCCCGACATGGTGGGCGCTCATTGCATCTGGGTGGATTCGGCCGATATCGCGGTGCTCCGTCAATTCGACGTGGGTAGCGTCCACAGCCCTTCCAGCAATATGAAACTTGCTGCCGGCGTGATGCCCGTTGTCGAAATGCTGGCAGCAGGCAACCGCGTGGGCTTGGCAACCGACGGCGCGGCCAGCAACAACAGCCAGGATCTTTTCGACGAAATGGATCTCGCCGCCAAGCTTCAGAAAATTGCGCGAATGGATCCGCGCGTCCTTCCCGCAAAGCAAGCCCTCGAAATGGCCACCATCAACGGAGCTCGGGCGCTGCATCTCGAGAAGCAGATCGGCTCTCTTGAGGAGGGGAAAAAAGCGGACCTGATCCTGGTGGATGCGAACGGGCCGCATGCTACTCCGATGTACAACGTCTATTCGCAGCTTGTTTATGCCCTGAAAGGTTCGGACGTGAGAACCGTTGTGATCGATGGGAAGCTCGTGATGGAGGACCGACGTACGTTGACACTGAACGAGAAAGAAATTCTCGAGAAAGCGCATACGTACCAGAAAAGAGTGGCGGCTTTGCATTCCGTGCCAGTAATGGCTGGACCCTCGAGATTCCTGTAATTTCAGTCGGACGGATCGAATTGAACGGTCAGGAAAATTCCTTCATGGCTCGCGCGATCGAACTGTCGATTGAAAATGTTCGATCGGGACGAGGTGGGCCATTTGCGGCCATCGTAGTGAAGGATGGCGAAATCATCGCAGAGGGCGTGAACCAGGTGACTTTCACCAACGATCCTACCGCGCACGCTGAAGTCGTCGCAATTCGAGAAGCTTGCAAAAAGCTGGCTGATTTCGAACTGAAGGATTGCGAGCTTTACACACCCTGCGAACCGTGCCCCATGTGCCTGGGAGCCATTTACTGGGCGCGGCCCGTGCGCGTGTACTTCGGCAATACCGCGGAGGATGCATCCAGGATTGGTTTTGCCGATTCGTTGATCTACAAGGAGGCAGCGAGGCCGCATTCCGAGCGTACGATTCCCATGATCCCCCTGATGCGCGAGCAAGCCCTGAAAGCTTTTCGCGCCTGGGAAGAGAAAAGCGATAAGACGCCTTACTAGAGACGATGGCAACACACTTCATCGGAAAATCGGTGCAACGAAAAGAGGGGCGGGAAAAGGTCACTGGCGCCGCGCAGTATGTTGATGACCTCACATTTCCCGACATGCTGCACGGCATCACGGTTCGCAGCCCTGTCGCCCGCGGGCGAATTCAAGCAATACAGTTCGGGGAAGATATCCCCTGGGACGAGTTCACGATCGTGCGGGCAAAAGATATTCCTGGGAAAAACTGCATTGCCCTGATTGTCGATGACCAGCCCTGCCTCGCCGGCGAAATCGTGAATCACGCCGAAGAACCGATTCTGTTGCTTGCCCATCCGGACAAGTATCTGCTCGAAGAAGCGCGTCGTGCGGTGCAAATCGATATCGAGCCACTCCCCGCAGTTTTCACGATGCAAGACTCGCTCGCAAAGAAAGAAATCATCTGGGGCCGCGACAATATCTTTAAGTCTTTCCTCATCGAGAAGGGCAACGTCGATAACGTATGGGCTTCCGCAGACTTAATTGTGGAAGGCGAATACGAAACTGGGGCGCAGGAGCAGCTTTACATCGAGCCGCAAGGAATGATCGCGCGGGCCAGCGAAGCCGAAGGGGTTACGGTTTGGGGTTCCTTGCAATGCCCTTACTACGTGCATAAAGCGCTGGTGCAGCTTTTTGGCCTTCCGAAAGAACGCATTCGCATGGTGCAGACCGAAACGGGCGGTGGGTTCGGAGGGAAAGAAGAATATCCCTCTATGCTCGCGGCCCATGTGGCACTTGCCGGCAATCTTTGCCGCTGCACAGGCTATACAAAGATTTTCGAATCGGTTCTTCAGGCGTGTCGCGAATCGGCCCGAGGTTCATCGGAGCGAGGTTCGTGAGGGCATAACTCCCCAGTTATCACCTCGAGCCAGTGCGCGACCTGAATGAAGTTCTCGGCAGGCTCAGCCAGGATCCAGGCACATGGAAACTCTTCGCGGGAGGAACGGATCTGATGGTCCTGCTCGAAGCAGGAAAACTCTCGCACCGATATTTTCTGAACGTTTGGAAACTGCCGGAGTTGGGAGGAATTGAAGTTACACCTGACTTCGTCGCCATAGGAGCCGCGACGACCTACACAGAATTACGCAGCAACGGCTCGCTGGCCCGCGAGTTTCCCATGCTCTGCCAAGCCGCATCTGAAACGGGCGCGGTCGCCACACAAAATCGAGGAACGATTGGCGGAAATATCGCCAACGCTTCGCCTGCCGCCGACTCCCCGCCCGCGCTGCTCGTCTACGATGCCGAAATCGAGCTGGTTTCGACCCGTGGAGAAAGGTGGCGGCCCCTTCACGGCTTCTACTCCGGATATAAGAAAATGGATCTGCGCAGCGACGAACTCATTCGGCGAATCCGGCTGCCGCGTGCTCAATCAGGTTGGCGGTCCTATTATCGGAAAGTGGGAACAAGGAGAGCTCAAGCCATTTCAAAAGTCTGCTTCGCAGAGTGCGCGCGTTTAGAAAGTGGCCGCATTACCGACGTCCGGCTCGCCTTTGGCAGCGTTGCTCCCATCGTTTTGCGCGCAACGCAAACTGAACGATTATTGCGCGGCGAGAAAATCTCTCCCGCTGTTGGGCGCGCCGCCAGCGAGAAACTAGCGCAGGAGGTTGCGCCGATAGACGACATGCGTTCGACGGCCAATTATCGGCGGCATGTGGCTCAGAATCTTTTGAGGGAATTCGTGAAACTCTTGTCCGTTCATTAGCACTGTGATGACAGATAAATTGATTTCTAAAGACGAACTCGCTCGCAAATTCGATCATACCAACCTGCAGCAGGAGGCAACCGAATCGGATATTACGCTCCTATGCAAAGAGGCAGCCGAAAACGGCTTTTTCGCAGTTTGCGTTAATCCTTCCTATGTTCGTCTCGTTCGAGATCTGTTGCGCAAAACCTCTGTCAAAGTCTGCACAGTTGTAGGATTCCCCCTGGGCGCCAATACCACCGGAACAAAATTGGCGGAAACAAAAGAAGCTCTTCACGACGGAGCCGACGAGATCGACGTCGTCATAAATGTTGGTCTTTTCAAGAGTGGCAAGATTGCGGAAGTTGAAACGGAGCTGCAGAAAATCGCGAGCAACGTCCAATCGGCCGGTGATGGCAGGATCTGTAAAGTGATCGTGGAGGCCGGGCTATTGAATGCCGCGGAAATCGAACTCACCTGCACAATTGTGAATCACAGCGGTGCGGATTTCATCAAGACGTCCACGGGCTTCAGCAAGGCTGGCGGCGCCACCATCGAAGCTGTGGAGATAATGAATCGCCATCGGGGCAGGTTGAAAATAAAAGCTGCCGGCGGAATCAGGAATCTCAACACGGCTTTAGCCCTCTTGCGCGCAGGCGCGGACAGGCTCGGCGCTAGCCAAAGTGTGTCGATACTGAAGGAACTTCAGCAAACGTACGCCGAGCAATCATCACGCAGCTAAGGTGCCTTCATTCGTGGTTCCCTTACAGATTCGATAAACTTGGGCGCTCGAGTCTATGCGCGTCGCTGATCTGATCCGCCAAAAGCGCGAGGGGGCGGAAATCACCCCCGAGCAAATCAATTTTCTTATCGACGGTTATACGCGCGAGGAGATTCCGGATTATCAAATCTCGGCCTTGCTGATGGCCATTGTATGGCGCGGAATGACACATTCGGAGACCGCGGCCCTCACCGATGCCATGCTTCGCTCCGGGCGCACACTGGACCTCTCCGATTTGCCCGGCAAGAAAGTAGACAAACATTCGACGGGCGGAGTGGGAGACAAGACGTCGCTGATCATCGCTCCCATCGTAGCTGCCGGCGGCCTCGTCGTGCCTATGATCAGCGGCCGCGGGCTTGGCCACACCGGCGGCACACTCGATAAACTTGAATCGATTCCTGGCTTTAACGTGAACCTCTCGCTTGCCGATTTCAGGCGCGTGCTTGGCAAATGTGGCTGCGCGTTGATAGGTGCGACCGACGAAATTGCACCGGCTGACAAGAAGATCTACGCTTTGCGCGACGTCACCGCTACCGTGGAGAGTCCCGGCCTGATCTGCGCGTCAATTATGAGCAAGAAATTGGCCGAGGGAATCGACGCTTTGGTGCTCGACGTCAAGACGGGTTCGGGAGCCTTTCTAAAATCTGAAAAAGAAGCCGTCGGTCTTGCAGAACTCATGGTCGAAACGGGCAAAAGGATGGGCAAGCGAGTCGTGGCGCTCATCACGGACATGGACCAGCCGCTCGGCCGCGCCGCGGGCAACGCGATCGAGGTCGCGGAATCAATCGACATTCTCGACGGCAAGGGCCCTGCTGATCTCCGCGAGCTATGTCTCGAACTCTCCGCATGGATGTTTTATCTTGGCGAGCGGGTCGCCTCAGTAGACGAAGGCAAGCGGCTTGCGGCCGATCAGATTGCCTCTGGCCGCGCGAAAGACAAATTCCGTGAGATCATCCGCCTGCAAGGCGGGGACGATCGTGTTGTGGACCATCCGGAGCGCTTGCCGAAAGCGCAATATACTGCGGAGGTGACCAGCCCGGCGAATGGTTACGCGCAAATCGCCGACTGCGAAAAATTAGGGCTCGCATGTATCGCCTTGGGCGCCGGTCGCAACACCAAGGAGGATGCCATCGATCCCGCGGTCGGGTTGGTCTTTCATCGAAAACGAGGTGATGCCGTCCGGCAGGGCGAGGTTCTTTGCACAATCCATTACAACTCTCTGGAACGCCTCGATGATGCGCGACGTTTGATTGCGGCCAGCTTTCAGATCACGCGCGAAGCTCCAACCCGGCGGCCGCTCGTACGTAGAGTGATCGGCGCCCCAGGCGCGAGCGCATAGTGAAATGACGGACAAGGAACGAACGGACCTTATTGCTGCCGCATCTAAAGCGCGCGAACACGCGCACGCACCCTACTCCCATTTCCGCGTCGGAGCCGCGCTTCGAGCGAATTCTGGCCGTATCTTTACCGGCTGTAATATCGAAAATTCGACTTTCGGATTAACGCTTTGCGCAGAGCGTGTGGCTGTTTTCAAGGCTCTCTCCGAAGGCGAGCGCGGGTTCAATGCGGTGGCCGTCGTAGCCGACACAGAGCGGCTAACTCCTCCGTGCGGCGCATGCAGGCAGATTCTGTGGGAATTTTGCCGTGACGCTGATGTGATTCTGGCAAACCTCGGTGGGCAAATGACGGTGCGCCGGACGTCCGATTTGCTCCCCGATGCTTTCGACGGGTCCTTTTTCTGATCGCCGCCGCCCGGAATCGCCCGCGAATAGAAAGTGAAGGATAACGGTGAGCACGTTTTCCATGCAGCCCATCGGATACGTGAAAAGCCCTTACAGGGATGCTCGAGAAGTTCCCAGAGGCTTAGGCACACAGCATAGCGCGGAGGGCGTTCTCGAAATCAAGCCGGAATTCGAACTTGGCCTCACGGATATCGAAGGCTTTTCTCACCTGTTCGTGATCTGGGCCTTTGATCGCTCCGAAGGATTCGAACTGGTGGGGATGCCACCGAGCGATAACCGGCCCCACGGTGTATTCGCAACGCGATCACCCAAGCGCCCGAATCCGATAGGCTTGACGGTCGTCGAACTGCTCCGCCGCGAGGGCCCCCGCCTTCACGTCCGCGGAGTCGATATGCTCGATCGCACTCCGATTCTCGATATCAAACCCTACCTATCGAATATTTCGCCGGAGAGTTTAAGGCGTGGTTGGCTGGCAGATGCCGAAGCGCGAAGCCGACCTTAACCGCGACAAACGCTTTAGCCGGTCCATTTTTTTGATCAGAACCCTCTGCCACGAGAATTGGCACATGGAAGGCAACTTGACTTGCAGCAGCAACTGGGATTAGTCCAATAAGAGACTCATTTGTCGGCAGTGACTTAGAAACTTTGCAGAGAGGGTGGGATTTGAAGAGCCCGCACTGCGCGTAGCGCCTCGAACAAAGTCCCAGGCCCGCCGTCTCGCTCTTGGATTACGTCGCCGGAAAATGGCGGAGAGGCTGGGATTATCACCGACGCTCTCTAGCGTTGCTACACGTTGGCACGTGTTGGTTCGCTGCTGCAAGTTATCGACTCTGAAGGATTTATTTTTGCAGCTCCGAAGCCGTTGCAGGATCGGAGTTTCGGAGAGGCCTCCAAACACTTAAATCCTCAAAATCAGTAGCACGGGAGTAGCAAAAAAAGGTCTTCTCAGGATCATGGAAAATTACTGTCCTGGCTTGACTTCTTCGAAGATACCCTCCTCCGGCGGAAAATGACGGCTCAATTCGGCCAGATTCAGCGTTTCTTCTAGGAATGTTCGTGCACGAGAGATTTTGATGACCAAACGTGAGTCATCCTTTTCTAGGCCCAACTGCGCTGAGACGAATTTGCGAAGAGAGTCCTCTGAGTTTTCCGAACCGCAGAACATCACCGCCACTAGGCGCTTGCCTTGGTCACCGCGGAGAGCCTGCGCCAAGATTCCATTTATGTGCTCATCACCTGAGCTTAGTTGGAGATCAGCGGACAGTTTGCACTGACTTGCAGCAGTAGGGGCAAGGGGTGCCCGGGGACTCCGGTGGTAGGATTTCGGTTTGCAAAGACTGAAAACTCACCACAAGGAGAGAACCATGAGCACCCGCGAGAAACTTATCAAGGCTCGGCTGGGAATGCTAGCTCTGGCCGAGGAGTTGCAGAACATCAGTTGGGCTTGCCGACGCGCTGGGATTTCCCGCAGTCACTTCTACGAGATCAAGGAGGCCTTTGAGAAGTGGGGAGCTGAGGGGCTAGCCCCTCAGCCGCGGCGACGACCGCGCATGCCCAACCAGACACCACCCGAGCTGGAAGCGCAGATCCTGGAGATGACCGAGCAGTATCCGACCTACAGTTACCTCCGCATCAGCCAGCAACTCAAACTGATCGGGATTGGGGCGTCGCCGTCGGCAGTACGCTGCGTGTGGCAGCGCTACGGACTGGTGGTGCGTTACCAACGACTGTTGTGGCTGGAGCGCAAGACGGCCGAGCGCGGTGGCGTGTTGACCGAGGCCCAGATGCGGCTGCTGCGCAAAGCCCGCGGTCGGCTAACCGATCCCGAGCAGCACATCGAAGCACCTCATCCCGGCCATCTGCTGTGCCAGGACACCTACTTCGTGGGCACCATCAAAGGCGTGGGAAAAATCTACCAGCAGACGGTGATCGACGCCCACAACTCACAGGCCTTCGCCAAGCTGTATCTGTCGAAGGTGCCTATGACCGCCGTCGATGTACTGCACGACCGCGTGCTGCCGTTCTACGAAGAGCAGGGCGTGGAGGTCGAACACCTGCTCACCGATAACGGGCGCGAATACTGCGGGCGGCCGGTGGGCCATCCCTTTGAGCTCTACTTGGCCATTCAGCAGATCGAGCACCGACGCACGGATATCGGTTCGCCGGAGACCAATGGGTTTTGCGAACGCTTCCATCGCACGGTGAAGGAAGAGTTCTACGCCGTGGCCTTCCGGAAAGTGTTCTATGAGTCGCTGGAACAGTTGCAGCGCGACTTGGATGGCTATGTTGCCTTCTACAACCGCGAGCGTGCCCATCAAGGCTACCGCACGCAGGGGCGTACGCCTTACCAGGCCTTCTCAGACGGAGTCGAAGCGATGCGTCGATCGGAGGTGAACCCCGAGGCCGCGTAGGCTATGATCGGCTACCACCGGGGTCGCTCGGTGTCCGCCCATCCCCAGCTAAATACACATCACCGAAGCCATAGCCAATAACAAGCAGGAGCCTCGCATCAAGCGAAAGTCTTCGCAACTGGTAGACAAGAAAAAGGAATGGATCAACGTACTGAAGTTTATAAGTGGTACCGAAGATCAATACTCCTTCTTCGATTCGGATTGTCGATGGGCTGTCGCTAAAAGTCAGCTTGCTGGTTGTCGCGTCGCGAGTCCAATCAATCGATCCATGCAATTTATATAAAAGTATGTTTCTTTGAGCTGGCGAGGTGTCCTCTAGCAGATCATGGTTCCAGAAGCGGAACTTGTCAAAGCCACGCTCGGGAAATTCGTTGTACTCACACTGGTAAGATTTTTCGACGCAAAGGTCGTAATTCAGCGTGAAGATCCGTAGAGGATAATTCAGCTCCTTCTGAAAATTGATCAGGCCCTTAAAGTAGGCGGCCGTATCATAATTGGCGATCTCAATCCACTCGTGGCGCAGCTTCTCCAGAATCCTCGTCCTAAAGTTGCTAACCTTCTCAAAATTCTCACCCGCAACCTGCGTCAATCGCGGATTCCAAGCGCCTACGAAAGGATATATAGGGTGTTCTTCCCGCCGCGAAAGCTCATCAAGAGCAACAACCAATCGTTCTATGTTGTACGATACATGGTTGTTAAACGTTCCTTGGATCCCATCCGCATAGAAAATCGCGCTCCGAACATAGTTATAAAGGTCTCTGAATTCCTTCCACTCAGCAGTCAAAGCTTTCTCGATCTGATTGACCATAGCGGCGGAATGGGGAATACCAGCATCCACACTCGCGCCTGCTCCTAATAGAACTACTACTTCATCTTTCTTGAATGTGATTGTCTGAGTGCTCATAGGAACCACGGAGACAGAGTTTCGAGATCCAGCTCGGCTAAGTTCGCTTCGCGAAAATGCCCGTAGTAATCTGCAATGAGTTTTGCGTAATAGATCGAAATCGGCAGAGATTTTGCATTGAAGCCACGCCAGTTCGCCCCGGCAATATTCATGGAATCCTGAAGGACACGCTTCAAATCACTCTCTGGCAGTGCGTCATCAGGGTACAAAACCTTGACGTGAACAGGCCGCTCTGGCTTTTTTGGCGCTTTGCGATCCTCAAGACCCAGCCCTGAAAACCACAACAAGCAGTCCTTTCGAGACAAGGGCGCTACGGTGCCTTCGTAGGGAATACGGCTATTGTGATCTACCGAAAACCCAAAGAAATCGTTACGATCATTGAATTTCAAGGCCACAAATTCAGACTCAGGAGAGTCTTTTTCCTTCAATTCGTGTAAGAGCTCCTTAATTGCATCGATTTCCCGTTTCTTCATGCTGAAAGTCAAATGCAGCACAAACGACTCGTACTGCCCTCTATGCGAGAGCAGCACTTCGCGTAGGTTCGATTTCAGGCTCTTGAGGTATTCCTCTGAATCAACAGAGCTTCCGAGCAATTTGATTTTTTCATAGATTCCTGAGGAATCGGCGAGAACTGAATAAGCAAAGTACCGTTCAATTTTCTTGTTTATTTCCCGGTGCGCCTGGCAGGACAATACACTCTTCGGGATCATCGATGACTTAACCGGTTCCGGTCGAGAGGGCTTCATTCGACTGCCGTGGCTCGTTTGCGACGATCAAAATGATGAAGTGAGCGATTTCTGGGGCATCGACGAAGATGCCGGCAGACTCGTATTCATTCATGCGAAGGACGGCAAAGGAGAGTTATCTGCCTCTTCGCTCCACGACATTTGCGGGCAGGTCAAGAAGAATCTGGGGTTTGCTCATCGTTATTCGACGGAAGTGCCAGGAAATTTAGCCCTATGGGACAAGAAGTGGAGTCCGGCACTCAAGTTGTTTCGCAAGGGCGATTACGTGAGTGCACGACTGAGACGACCGGCGAAGATTACTGCTGCCAAGTTTTGGAATACCGCAAAACACTTGCGCGAGGATCCGATGACCGTCATGGAAGTCTGGATGGTGATCGGCGGCGGTTTTCGTTTCTGCAAGTATTTCGAAGAAATGCAAAAAGAGGATCCGAGCCCGCAGGTCATGCAGATCGCCTACCAGCTACAAGCCACTCTTGACGCGGTGTCGCAGATTGGTGCGCGCCTGAGAATTTTTTGCCGGTCCTGAATTCGGAATTACCGTGCGACCGTGTTAACTCGGCGGACGCACTGCGTATTTAATCTAAGGTCGCTCGTTCCGAAGGCCTTTCTGATGGGGTGTTTATGGGAGGCGGGAAGAGGCAGCTTCCGCGTCCTTCACCGCGATGCTAGGCTCAGGAGTTCAGGCCAGCGGAGGCGCGCGGCCCGAGAGAAGGCGTCACCCAGCGAATGGCCGAAAGCAAAAGCCATGGCCGGAGAGAAGGCGTCACCGGCCGTAACGGCGTCGAGAGAGATTCAACACCGGCCCCGGATTGCTCACGGCACCAGAAGGCCCGATACACCGGCGGCCCTCACACTCACTCCCAGAACCTCGCGGCCAGCGAAGCCTGAAGGTCGCGCCGCCCGCAATGGCCGAGAAGAATGCCGGCCTCACCCGCCGCCGCTCAGGCCAACTGCGCTCTGTTGGAAGAGGGCACGGCCGTTCTCCTGAACCCGATATGGGGGAGCAGATTCACTTTGCACCTCCGTTGAATACCGCCGGGCCAGCAACAGCCGCATGCGCGCATAATTAGAGATTTTCGAGATGAGAGCGTCCGCGTGGCGTACACACAGCCCACCGAATTGTGATCGCGATGGAGTTCGCCCCCGCTCAGACTCTAAGAATGGGACCCTTCTTTTTCGACCAAAACACCCCCAAAAACGACCAAAAACCGCTAAAAACCGACATGCCTTGAATAAAGCCTCTACTGATTCCAAAGGCGTTAACACAATGTCGGTACGGGAAATTTCGCGCTAAATTGAAAATGGCTCCATCGACCTCGAATTAGGACCTCGAAACGGGGTTCATGCGATGTTTACTCGCCGCAATGCCGACCAGGCGCGAACTGATCTGGCGCGAACGGGCGAATGGCGTCATGGGCAATGTTGCAAACAGCTCGGCATTCCTTCGATTCGTACACCTTGGATTCCAAGAATGAAAGCTTCGCGACGTTAGGGCGCGCGGTTCATCAATCGTCGGCCTTGGGGATCTCGGTCCGCGGCTTGCAATCACCCGGGCGCCTTCAAATGTGCCTCGGAAAGTTTCCTTGTGAGACGTCTTTGTCCACAGGGGATATGGGGGTCAAGAAAAATTCTATTAATGCTGCCTTACCCGCCGGGAGTCACAGTCGCGCACGCGCATATTGGGATTTTTTCGGAAAGTGGCCGGGGCGATCTGAAAGGCCGATAGAAGCTCTCGCGGCGTTACGGCCATCATGGGTGCACCCGATTTCTAAAGCAGCCTTCACCGAAGAACCGCGCTGGGCCGTAACGGCCAAGCCGATTCCCCGCCGTCGATTGATCGAGGCGCTCGCTCGGGGAGTTCAGGCCAGCGCGCGTGGCCGGAGAGCGTCGTCACCCAGCGCATGGCCGAAAGCAAAAGCCATGGCCGGATGAGGCCGCACCATCGCAACGGCGTCGAGAAGTATTCCAGCACCGGCCCTGATCCCCGCCACCACAGAAAGCCAGATGCACCGGCGGCCGTCGCACTCACTCCCAACACCTCGCGGCCAGCGAGGCCGGAAGCACACCGGCCAGCATGAGCGAAAAAAAAAGGGGCCAGCATCACCCAGCCAACAGGCCAACAGCTCTCTGGTGGGAGAGAGCGCCGGCGTCCTCTATAAGAGGATAAGGGGGAGCAGATTTCTTTCGCACCGCCGTTTACTACCGCGCGCGCAAAATTGGAGATTTTCGGGAATCCAGAATGTACGCGGGGCGTACAATGACCCGCGGACCGATGGCCGCGTGAACGGGGGCGCCTGACCTACGCCAGAATGTCGAACGGCCGTCGCCCGTCCCCAGGGCAAATCTCGATTGCTTGGACGGGGTCGGAACGCCTCAAAGGGGCCGTTTTGCAGCCGATTTCTTATCAAAAAAGGGCCATTCTCGAGTACCCGAAAAGTTAGAACCTATTGAAAACGGGTGACTAACGCCTCCAGAAGTCGCGCAAAATGAATTTCACGGCTCCGCGGATCGGCAATTCCCAACGCAATGGCTTCTAAAATTGGGTATCTATGGCCGACCGGCGACCCAGGCGATATGACCCCTCAACAAAATTTCTGCCATTAGGCGGAGATCGCCGCGCCTGGGATCTCATTCGAGTCATGCGAACCGAAAGGATGCCATTGAGCCGGAAGGGATAAGGGGGCTAAAAAATTGTCGCCTACTCACGCTAACCTGCTGCTCGCTAGCGGTGTTTGTGAATGATCTCATCGATCAGACCGTACTCCTTGGCCTGCTGAGCCGACATGATGAAGTCGCGCTCCACGTCTTGCTCGATTCTCTCGATCGGCTGCCCGCTGTGGTCAGCCAGGAGTTGGTTGATCACCGACCGCATGCGCAAAATCTCCTTCGCGTGGATGTCAATATCGGTCGCCTGGCCTGACAGCCCGGACATCGAGGGCTGATGGATGAGCATGCGCGAGTTGGGCAGCGAGAAGCGCTTCTTGGGAGCACCCGCAGTCAGCAGCAAGGCGGCCATCGAGGCGGCCTCCCCAACGCAGGTCGTCACCACGTCTGCCCGGACGTACTGCATCGTGTCGTAAATCGCCATGCCGGCAGTAATCGATCCGCCCGGAGAATTGATATAGAGCTGGATATCGCGCTCGGGGTCTTCCGCTTCCAGAAACAACAGTTGGGCCGTCACCAGATTCGCGACGTGGTCGTCAATCGGAGTGCCGATAAACAGAATGTGGTCTTTCAGCAGCCGCGAATAGATATCGTACGCGCGCTCGCCCCGCGTGGTCTGTTCGACGACCATGGGGATGAGCGTCGTGGCGCGAGGGGCTGGTTCGTCTGAATATTTCATCTGGAATTTCCGGTTTCAAACACTATCTTTGCGAAAAATCATGCGCGCGCCGCCCTCTCGCGTCAAGCTCAGATCCATCGCCTCTTACCACTTTGTGCGGGATCGAGCCCCGCTTTCTCGAAGCATTCGAACGTCACTGGGAAATCTAGTCGTCCACCATCCGCAGGTGTATACTCCTCGAGTCTAGTTACACACCTCCCGCCGAGCTCTTTCTGGGCGACGGTTCTTGTACCACCAGATACCGGCCGACCATGCGGGATTCCCTGTTCTAGCTTCTCTAGGCCACACCTATCGTTTCGCTAGGGACCGAGGCACTGCTTCCGCCCACCAGAGGCACCTGGCCTGAGGCCAATGGAGAAACGATTATGAAACTCACCTTCAAATTCCCCGAGTGGGAGCCACAATACAAAGCCGCCCTACTAGAGGTTGACGGAGCGAAGCTTCTCGAACGAGTTACCGCCACAGAGGCAGCCATCCGTCAGAGGATGCGAGCGATATTTGGTCGCTCCGACGGAGATATGGAACGGCAGGCGATAGGGAAGGCGTTATCAGCATTGAGCGTTCTCAAAGAAACTCCCTTTTCCTGATTGGCGGTCTGACACGAAAATCCTCAAAAGACGGATCCTAATCGACGAGGGGCCGACGGGCCGAACGCCGGAGAGTCCACATTTATCGCCGCCATGTGGGTTTGGCCTCCGGCGCGATGAGGTAATGACTACTTTAAAACTTGCGCGTCTATCGGAGGACCCTAGCATAGCTTGAACGCAGAGGGGTAGGGGGTCCAAAAAAGTTTTACTGATGCGGCGTCAGCCGCGCGAGTCGTAAGCGTGTGTGCGCGAGATTAGAATTTTTGGCCATGTACCCTACCGGCAAAAAACGGCCAGTTTCGAACAACTTTTTGGCTCTTGGGAAAATGCATCTGCATGAGAAATCGCTACTTAGCTAAAGAAACAACGCGCAAAATTGAACGTTGGGGCCCTAACCTGCCCCCAACGACGAAGTTGCCCCTTCAAAAGCAATAACTTAGCCTTTCAAAAGCCCCTTGATTTGTACCGCAGAGGTACTCGCCGGCGAAATACATCGCTAAGTTCTTAGAAGCTGCCTCTCCACTCCGGCACCTTTCTGCTGCGAGCACTCGCCCGCGGACGTGCAGCACAGACGCAGGCAGCGGAGCTGAAGACAATCTGGTCCTTCGGGCGATCCTGGAAGGGGCGTGAGATTGCTCAGAGCTGGAGTTTTCTGGCTCTCCACTTACCGCCCCCAAATAAGCAACGGCTCCCACGCAGTAGGTCAGGAGATAACTTCCGAGCAGGGGACAGCGGGGCGCTGTAAGTGGTGCCAGAAACTTTTTCTGAATGAGATGCTGTTGCGGACGTGGCTCGGCAGCTTAGGCCGAGGCTTATATGGCGCCACAGGTGCCCGTTTCCGAGTATGGCTCCGGTTTCTGGCGATCAGTGATTTGGTGGCAGTCGACTGGCTTCGGCCAGTTGGCTCGACCCCGTGAGAGAGTTTCATAAAACCGATTCGCAACCGGGCCGAGTCCGTCGAACTTCACTTTTGGGAGACGACGACATGGCAAAGCAGCGTGGTAAGCGTAAGAAGGATGCGAAAGCAGATGCAACCGAGGGACTTCCACTGCTGAATCTACATGCAGCGGGGATTGACGTAGGAAGTGCTGAACACTACGTGGCGGTTCCGTCGGACCGGGATGCAGAGCCGGTGAGAAAGTTCGGCAGTTTCACAGCAGACCTCCATCGGATGGCGCGCTGGTTGAAGAACTGTCGCATTACGACAGTAGTCATGCAGTCCACCGGAGTCTACTGGATGGCGCTCCACGACGTATTGGAGAGTCACGGATTCGAAGTGAACGTAGCGAACGCACGCCACACCAAAACACTGCTAGGACGCAAAACGGACGTGCAGGAATGCCAATGGTTGCAGAAGCTGCACACCTTTGGCCTGCTGAACAACTCTTTCCGCCCACCCGAGGAGATCCGCACGCTTCGCGGCTACCTACGACAACGGGAAAATCTGGTGGCGGCAGCTGCGACTTGTATCCAGCATATGCAAAAGGCGCTGACCGAGATGAACATCCAGCTGGCCAACGTAATTAGCGATATCAGCGGCACTACCGGCCTGGCCATTCTGTGCGACATCGTCCGGGGTGAGCGGGACCCCTATAAGCTGGCGATGCACAAGCACAGCCGAATTCGTGCCAGCCGCCAAGAGATTGCTCGCAGCCTGGAAGGCACGTGGCGTCAGGAGTTGTTATTCGTCCTCGAACAATCTCTGGATCTTTACCAGACCTATCAGCAGAAGATTCAAACATGCGATGAACGCATCGACGGGCAGCTGAGAAGCATGGAACCCAGGATCGACCCGCTGAGCGAACCCATTCCGGAACCGCGCCGAGGCAAAGACGCGCGTGGGCATCAATCGGGTTTTGACCTTCGCGGACAGTTGTACCGCATCACGGGCGTGGACCTCACGCGCATCGACGGCATTGAAGTGCAGAATGCGCAAACCATAGTCTCCGAAGTGGGCGTCGACATGAGTCGCTTGAAGACCGAAAAGCATTTCGCCTCCTGGCTAGGTTTGTGCCCAGACAATCGCATCAGCGGTGGCAAAGTGCTCAAGCGCGGCACCCGGCACGTAGTTAATCGCGCCTCTACCGCGCTTCGGCTGGCGGCCTCGGCCCTACTCCGAAGCCAAAGCGCTTTGGGAGCTAAGTTCCGCCGGCTTGCCGAGAATCACACCGTAATCTGCGTGGACCTGCGTGCCTACGGCCGCAGTGGAACGCCCGCGTCCACCGACGACCACTTTCCTTATTCAAAGCGCGCCATGGCGAAGGAATTGGTTGATGTAATGGCCAAGCTCGGCTTTCCGACCTTCACGCTAATCGGTCACGACCGCGGTGGACGCGTCAGCTACCGTATGGCCTTGGATCATCCGAAGAATGTGGAACGTCTGGCAGTGTTTGACGTGATCCCGATTCTGGAAGCGTGGAACCGGTCAGATGCGCTTTTCGCTCAAACCTACTGGCCCTGGAGTTTACTGTCGCAGAAACAACCGCTGCCGGAGAGTTATCTGCTCGGCTCTCCTGAGGCCGTCTTCCATAACCCCTTCGGCGAAGGTTCCTTCGGCCGAGAAGTCTTGCAAGAGTACGTTTCAACCTATCGCGATCCCGCCCGCGTGCATGGCATTTGTGAGGAATATCGAGCTGCGGCGACGATCGATGTCGAACACGACCGCGCGGACAAAGAAGCGTCGAAAAGAATTGAATGCCCGATGCTGCACCTGTGGGCGGAGGGTGGTTGGCTTGACACTTACTATGCAAAAGACGGCGGTCCGCTCGGCATATGGCGGCAATGGGCTCCGCAGGTGCAAGGGCACGCGATAAAGGGTGGCCACTTCTTCCCTGAGGAGAACCCCGACGACACCGCGGTTCTCGTGAGGCAGTTCCTTGCAGCGTAAGTCTATCCATCGCGAATTTCTTGGAGCTGCTCATTTTGAAACTGATTAACCCGGAGTTCGGAACTGGGGAGATGCGAAAATGAATCAGTGGAAAAAACTTGTGATTCCAGCAGTGGTAGTCGTGGTTCTCGCCGCCTGGTATGCATTTCGGCCAGAACGCCTGGTGGTGAATCGACATGTTGACGAAGCATTGCCGTCAGAACAAAGCGCCTCGCAGCCGCAGCCTCTTGTGTCGGGGCAGTTCTACGGCATTCTTCACCCGACGGCGGGAACCGCAACGATCTACCAGATGCCAGACGGTACTCGTGTTCTTCGCTTTACGAACTTCAGCACATCAAACGGCCCTGATGTGCACGTCTACATGGTTGCCGCCGACGATGCAAAGGACATTGCGACAGTACAAAAGGCCGGTTTCGTCGATCTGGGAGACGTCAAGGAAACGTCGGCGACCAAAACTACATGCTTAGCAACGATTTGGACCTGGCGAAATACCGCGCAGTGTCCATATGGTGCAAACGATTCAGCGTGAATTTCGGAGCCGCGGCGCTAAGGCCGACGGAGTCGTCGCTGAATCACTAGGATCACCTTCGTGTGGGCGAGGACCTGTTGCGCCGTCTTCGAGGCTTTCGGCTCCGAGTCAGGGGAACTCGGACTGATTCATTGCCGCCTAGACGATCTAGCGAAAACTACGGGCTCACTTAGGCCGGAACGATATTGCGCTTGTCATGATCGGTTACGCGTTGCCAGAGTCAGCAACCCGAAAGGAAATGGTTCTGGCCCACGAGGTGCGGATTGCCTTTTTGGCTCGCCCCGACCATTCTTCTAAGCAAGGACGATCTTGATGGACATGACGGCCCTTGAGGGCGGCAGCTCCACCGGGCCGCGGAAAGGCGGGCCACTGTAGACGAAAAGCCAGGGGCTTGTAGATAATTTTGTAGCGCTTGCACAAAGCTGCTTCCACTCTCAACAGCTTTCCAGAAGTTTCCCGAAAGTGGCAGAAACGAATCCGATTGCAGGTATCCGAATCCACGAGGGTTGCGTGAAAGTGGCGAATCGGGCTTCGGGACCAGGAGGCCGGTCGCTTATCCCGCCCCGTCAACCTTCGAGGCTCAAGGAATTCTGGGTACAGAATTGGGTACAAGTAAAACGTCGAAATCCTGCGATAGCCTTCGAAAGCGACACCAGGCAAACGAGACATAGTTTTTTACTTCATCTCTCATAAGCCAAAGGACGCTGGTTCAAATCCCGTCCCCGCAACCAGCCATATTGTTTGTTCGCAAGGGCTTGCTCGAAGAGGGCAAACCTTTTGCCCTTGGGTCCACTACCCGAAGGTCGCTGACTCAAATTCGGCTCATACAACCGGTCAACAGTTAGCTGCCTCACCGGCGTGAAGGACGCTAGGTGAAAGGTGTACCGCCGCTCGCCAGCCTGCAAGGCACAGCCTCCTCCCCAGCTTCGTAGCACCTGCGTCTAACGCAGCGTCACCTTAATGGAAGAGATCCCTGACACCCATTGAGAAAAAAAACGCGCCCTGGCCTTCACCAGGTCCGGGGTCTACGTTTCGGGCGTAGCCGAAAGTGAAATTCACCGAGTTGGCCAGTTCGAGCCTCATGCCGCCCCCCGGTCCATAACGGGTTCCGTTAATTAACGGTCCGGCGGGTCCAATTTTCGCAATATCAAAGACGAATACCGGACTTACGGAAATCAGATTTATCTCTTTGAAAAGAGTATAGAGCGTTCGCCGTACGATTAACATATCCGCATCGGCTTTCGCCTTAGCGACTTTGTTATTGATCGCCTCAAAGTCGGCCTCAATCACCGTCTGCTCGGCGATCACAGCCGACAGGTCAAGCGCTTTCGGCGGACCCAGAGCGGAGTTTAAGTCCTGATCGCAGCTAGCGATCACTTTCGTCAAACGGTCCTCTCCCTGAGGCGCCGAGATCGTAAGCAGGTTCACCATCCGGTCGTACTGCTGAGCACCGCTGGACGCGGCAGCGCTCTTTGTCCTGGATGTCGCGGTTCTGACAGCGCTGGCGCATGCCTTAAACTGGGCTGCCGCTTGCCCCGTGTGCGCAGCCTGCGCAGCGGCGACAAGGGGGCCAAGAGTCTGCAACGTTGAAAGTATCAGAGGCAATTCCTCAACGATCTTCCCATAGTTCGAGTCCTTCATAGCATAGTAGTTCTGCTCAATCGACGTTGCCGTCGTTATCTGTCCGTTGAGGAGATCTGTGAGCTCGTGGTTATTTCTCACCTCAGCAGGTACGAGGGGCTTCTGCCAAGCACTCAGCGCCGCTGTCAGGTTGTAGGCCAAAAAACGGTCCGCGCCGGCGCCCTGCGCCGTCTGGAAGAAACGGCTACCCGGAATCGCGCGAATGACCGGGTTGGCACGGATCTGCCAGGCGTCGTTTGGCATAAAGCTCTGCTCGTAATTGCCGCCGAAAAAACGTTCCGCAATCGGTATCGCGAATCCGCCATCAATTCGGCCAACTGTCAGCCGGGAGTCCAGGTCGAAGGTATGATGATCCCCCAACGTGTGCCAGAAATCGTGATGAACGTCGCCGACGTATTTCTCCCACTGGAAGCCGTCACCAATCTTGGCAGTTCCGAGTTCCAGGCCAAAAGACTCAGCCACGACATTGTGCGAAAACCGGGAATCGAGGCCCCCGTAGAGCTTTAGGGCGTTCACTGCCGAAGCCGTCGACGCTCCGGTTTGTGCGGGTAACCTCAGCAGAGCCTGCGCATCGCCTTTGCCAGCGAGGCCTCCGAATCGGGCACTCACGTTCCCCTTCAGAAATGGCTGGCTCGTCCCGGTGTACTGTAACGAGGCCTGTGTCTGTTGTATTGCACCCACCCCTGTCGGCAGGGCACTTTGATTGTAGTTGAGCTGATAGACAGAACGCGTGATCGGGCCCGGGGAGTTCTGACTCGTGCTCAGCGCCGCGTGAAAAGTCCACATGGCCTGCGATCCCTGCCCTTCGGCGGTGAACTGCACAGGGATTTTGCTTGCCGCGAACGGACCCAAGGTGAGATCGCCACCGGCATAGAGCTTGTCCGTTGAGTCGAAACCAAAGGTGGGCACCAAGGTTGCGGGGATCGGGACCGTGTCCGTGGACGATCCAGCCGCGACCCCTGCGGCATTCTGAGGAGTCTTTCGGGCTGTCGCCTGCGCCTCCGGAGTAGCGCTCTCGCCGGGTGCCACCTGCGACGAATAGACGTGGTAAACGAGATCCACGTTTGTCCCCGTACAGAAGGCGGACACGATCTCAAGAACGATCTTAACCTTGAACCCGGAAGTTTGTGGTAGCACTCCCTGGGCCTCGATCTTCTCGACGGCTTGCCGGATAGCCTTATCGTATGTAAACGGCTGATGGTCGACCAAACTGGAGATTTCTTGGGCGGCGGCTTGGTCCTGGGCGTGGACCCACGGCAAAAAATCGAATGGATTATCGACCTTCGAACTGGAAACGGCGTATGGAGGGTTTGTTGACGGAAACTGAGGCGGGTGCTCCAAGTCGAGAGGGTTGCCGCTGGAATCCAGACAGCTCTTTGCGAGCAACACCTTGTCCTTCGGTGCCACAGTCTGGCTGGCGCAGCAGCCAGCTATCATGAAAACAGCTAGGACGCTGCGCGCAACCGCAACCAACATTTTACCAGTTGCGAACTGGTTCATTAATCTGGGACTCGTTTACTTGGCAGCCAGAGTATTCGCGACGGTCCCTTTGGCGTCTTCCGTATCGACGTGGTCAGGATCATTTTCGGGCGTGGTGGAGTTCTTGGCGTCGTCCGCCGCCGCTCCCAAAGCATGGCTGGCCTGAGGCGGAGTCAGCCCGTTCTTCGCCGCTGCGGCAGCTGCCGGATGCAGCGCCTCGTCGTCCAGGGTAACGTCCAGGGTCACAACGTTGATAAACGGTGTTGTTGCCGGCGTATTGGTGGTCCGCTCCTGTAGCTGGAAATGAATCGTCCAGATCTTGTCAGTACCTTTTGTGTCCATTTCGAGACCAAAGATGACCTTCCTGAGACCGTCCATGGTGTCCAATTCGAACGCGACCTTAATCGCAATTTGTGAGCCGGTTCCCGCCGCCGGTGCGTTGTTTGCTGCTCCCGCACCTGCTGCTCCCGCTGCTCCTGGTCCCGCTGATTGATCGGCCATAAATGAGTTCCTTTCAGTGTGTAAATTCGTGAAACCGTTGGCAAAACGCTGATCCGTCAAACTTGTTGGCGATGAGCCTCTGATACCCTACGCGCATGAGGTTAAACATCCGACCCATGATTCCGAACAACACAACCACGTTTCCTAGCTTTTCCGTGGAGGTCCCGCCGCTCCGAGTAGGGATTGCAGTGTCATGGACGTGTTCAAAGCTGGCTTCACCCAAGCAAATGCGGAACACGCCCTCTTTTTGAACACCGGCGCTGCGCAGCGCTTTGGCAAACTCTTCTGGGGTCTGTTATGACAGTCTATGGAGAAACTCAGGTTCGTTAGTAACCATTGGGATCCCTCAGTTTGGGGGCGCCGAACCCCCGCTTCTATTTCGGCAGACCAAGAACAGGTTACTATGAGCTCCACGAATTGCCCGACCGCTCGCGCCGCTTTGTGCTACCACCAATCCGCCAGAGGTATCGCCCCTCGAACGCTGTACCAGGCCACTATAACGGGATTCATTGACGGTCTAAGCTCGGCTCTCTCCTGCACGGGAACCGTAAAATGCGATGACAATAATCGTTATAAACGTCGGCGTCAATATGCGTCTTAAAAAGTACTTGTTCGCTGGTTCGTTAACGTTTAGTGCTATTTACTCGAAGGTAGTGCTATTTAACCGAAGACGATCTCGAAGGCCAACATTGCCAAAGCCATTCCGCCAAACGCCTGCTCTGTAACGCAGGTGAATGTAATTGATGCCGAGCTCGGAGGCGGTGACAAGGGAGTCGACGAAGGTGATCCGCCGCCAGCTTTTGCTTTAGCCGCAACTCAGTTGCCTGCTCCGATGCCTTTGCCTGTTCAGGGCCCTGCCCCGTTTGGCGGTTTGCCTCCTGCAGCACCAGCTCCTCTTCTGCCTCCAGATTTTGGCGTGGGACCGATCGCTCCAGTTGAACCTCCGCCCGACCCACCCGAGCCCGTTCCTGTGGCGCCAGCCCCATTCGCACCTCCTGTCGACCCTCCTATTGATCCTCCTATCGATCCCATAGACCCTGACCCGGGCGGAGACTGTCATATCGGTCTCGGACCTCCTCGACGGCTCAACTAGTAAGGTTCCTTCCGGAATAGGTATCTCCGGTCATTTAGGGCTGCGGCCATTTCGAGCCGCAACTGTGTTCTTTTTGCTTGGGTCAGCTTGCGCGATCCTCAGCGACGACTATCTCGGTTCGACCATGACGAGTGAAAAAGTACGAAGTGAACTTCAAGAGCGCTCTCGCTCATCAGCCACTGTTACGCTGACCCGCTAAGACCAACGAATTCTCCTTGCAGCGAATAGATAGTCTGCATCGTGTTCGAGATCGCCTTGCGTAGTGGCCTCAGCACCGGAAAGGCCGACAGGACGAGGGCGCGCGCACTCTTTTCGTCGGAGTTCACCACTAGTTGGAGAACGGCGCTAGCCTCCCGCTCCAGCTTTGTGCCTAATTCCTCCATGTCTTTAAATAGATCGAGGTCCGCATTTCCGAGGTTTTGAAATACCGCGTAAACCGAGGCATATTCTTCGGGACTGAGAACTCTGACGAACCATTTGTCTAGATATCTCCGATAGATGTTGTCGATTACCAGGCAGTGCCCACGACCAGAAGCAATCTGTGTTCTTAGACTTCCCCCATCTATGTCGAGCAGAAGCTTGGAATTCTTCGTCAGCGCTCCTTCGTCTATTCCCAAGCTCAGGTATTCGCTGGTCGCTTGGTCTACTACCAGGAGCGTTTTAGCAATCTCTCCAAGGGCGCCAGCGAGCTTCTGCGCGGCGATGTCAGGCTGGGTCTTGAGCTTTCCTGCGATCTTCGCGATCGAGCCGACGGCACTCTCAATTGTCGTTGCCGACTTAACTGCTGCTGCGATTTCGATCATTGCGATTTTTTCTTGGGCATTATCATAAAATTTCAGCCGCTCCTCTTCGGCGCGTTATGATCCGGGCGGCGGGTGAAAGGCTCGCAGCCAATTCTTGCATATTTCTGATTGCTCGAAACTTCGCCTTCAATGGGGAACATCGATGGGCCTCCCTTGAAACGTGGGCCGGCGCCGGCAAGGTGCAGGCGTGGCAAGCCCGGGTTTTTAGTCCAGCAGGAGTGAGAGAGCTTTATACCACAGTCATGAGCTGTGAAGACGGATGTGCTCCGTGGCGGCTACAGGCCCCGGGGACAGGCGGCCTGCAACCGACGAGCGCTGTGCGGCCGCTTGGCGTTAGTTCACCCGCCACTTTTGTGTCGGAGATAACGGATATCCAGAAGCGGTACCAGTTATATCTGTCGCTCTTGTGATGGCGAACTGCATGCGGCGTATCATTTAAGGCTGCGGCCATTTCGAGCCGCAACTGTCTTCTTTTTGCTTGAGTCAGCTTGCGCGATCCCTCAGCGACGCGACGATCTCGGTTCGACCGTGACGAGTGAAAAACGAAGTGAACTCCAAGAGCGCTCTCGCTCATAGCAGTCCAGGAGCCAGAGGTGGAAGAATCAAGCAACCTAGCAGGAACCCTCGCGTCCATATACCAATTGACAAATTACATCTCTTCATATATGTGAGCCGCGTATTCTTACCTTGTGGCGGTTTTACGGCTTGCTGTTACGGTATGAAGTTCTCGGGAAGGCACAGACGGAAACGATGAAATTAACCTTGAATTCGCCTTGATGCAATAACTCGCGTGACCACGCACGCTGAAGCGTGTAGGGAGGATTGCTAATGGCAGACCCCGCGCCTACTGATAACAAGGTTCGCGAATTCCTTGCGCTTACTGTCTCCTTAGTTTCGCTCGCAGGAGTAATTGCGCTGGGGATCGCTGTCATATGGAAGGACCAACAAAATGGGCCAGCCAAAGATGTATTAACAATAGTTCTGCCCCTTTTCGGAACGTGGGTTGGTACTGTGCTGGCGTTCTATTTCTCGAAGGAGAATTTTGAGTCAGCTGCACGCAGTGTTTCCAATATGGCAAAAGAGATCAGTGCGAAAGGCAATCTTAAGTCCATCGGCGTGCGCGACAAAATGATCCCCAGGGATAGCATGTTCTTTAAGGTTCTACCAATCGATCAAATCAAGATATCCGATCTTATCGCCGAGCTAGAGAAAAAGAATAAAGGCGACCGAATCCCCGTACTAACAGCCAACAATTTGCCCAAGTACATAATCCATCGAAGCATGTTGGATAAGTTCCTTGCTGATAGTGCACGGGGTGCTGGAGGCCAAAATGTCAGTACGCTAACTATGGGAGATCTCTTTAAAGCACAGCCTGATTTGGAAAAGCTGTTCGCTACTAGCTTCGCGACCGTAAAGGCCGATGCGACCCTTGATGACGCCAAGACTGCCATGGAACAGACCAAACACTGCGAGGACGTATTTGTTACAGCGGATGGGTCGCCGAACACCGAAGTTTTAGGGTGGATTACGGACAACATCATTCAGGCAAATCTTCAAGCGTGAAAGCCATCCGTAAGCCGGCGCGGGTTGCTTGCCCTTCCCAGGCTGGGCAACCCTTTTTCGTGTCGTTTAGATATTGTCCTTATTGACGAACCATTTCCGAGAAGCGCTGAAAGTGAGGATGTCTTACCGACCCGAGATGGAGCTGTAGCTGCTAATACACCGGACAGGTGGGTTATTCTCCGAGTTCACCGCAGGAGGTTCGGCATGGGCAATACAGCCTACGAGCAGATCCAGGCGAGAAAGGTGAGAGCCCGACTGCGCATGCTGCAGCATGCGCAGCGCCCGAGCGGGAACGTCAGTCAGACTTGCCGGTTCTTTGGCGTTTCTCGGTCGTTGTACTACATCTGGAAGAAGCGCTTCGAAAAGAAGGGGGCCGGATGGCCGTTATCAAATCCCGCCGGCGATCGTTTCGCTGATCTTAAGGATTCGGGAGGAACGGCGTTACGGGGCAGTCCCAACCAGCTTGTATCTTCAACGGCACTACCACGCCTACGTTTCACCGACTACCATTCTGAAGCTTTTGCACCGCCACCACTGTAAACTCACTCACTCGCCTTGGTACAAAAAACTCCACCAGGTTAGTAAAGACGGAACACTCCTCTACGAAGGCAATTTCGATTCTCCTTCGATCCACTACGAATCACTCTCAAGAAATCATGACGCCGCAGCCGTAGGTCAAGGTTCGGTAGAAAGATTCAAAGGTGGAGTACCCAGGATAGACCTGAGTGTAATTCTGTAATTCCGCCACCAGGCGGATTGATATTGAGTGCCGCTGGTGGCCTTTTGAGCGGCACGACTCCGAGCACCTACCGAGGCGCCTTTTACGATTCAGGTTAAGGATAAGTCGGGGACGACCGCAATAAAGAAGTAACGCTTGAAGTGAAATAATTTAGTCATTTCAGCTACCGACTTCAGATGGATTCCAAAAAACAGATGTTGGAATAATACCCAACGCCTGAGCTAGATCGGTGCTGTACCACTTTTCAACTATGTCAATTAGAGAGTTGAAGCGGTCCACCTCCGAGGCAGTTGAGGAGAGACGAGAGTGAGGATGGCGAGAAGCGATCGATAGAATACCAACACACCTATCGCGACATCCTGCATAGAACATCGGAATGGCAATCACAAACCAAGGCCGGATCTCTTTGTTTTCACCTGCCACAAACTCATACCGGTCTGTTTGAGGGGACCTGTCGCCTTCCTCTCGTCGGTAAGCAACGATTTGCCGCTTACGAAACGCAAAGCCGACTACGCCACGCCCCGGCTTAAAGAGGTAATTTGCCCAGGCACGTTCGACTTCGTCCGCGTCCACCGATGCCACGCAGATCAGACCACTCTTTTGCCGATCGTAGCTATATAGTGTCAGTTCAATGTTTTCACCTGCTGCCGTCGACCCCAAAATGTTTTCTCGCAGCGCACTAAGTGCTTTTCTTACTCCTTGTGCATGAGAACCGCTCACGATGCGGAGACCACCAAGGCGACGTGTCATCTCCTCCACGAACCCAAGCTGGATTGGAGTAAATCGTAGCTCTGATTCCTCGGTCGGTAGTTCCCAATTTAATTCGTAGACAAAACCAGGGAAAGGCGTGGGAATGTTTAGGATCAAATTAGCCGTTTCCGGAAATATGTCTACCTGATTTTCAACGAATGCACTTTCTTCTTCATCCCGGATCTTGGGTTGTCGATAAGCAGCTATTCGAAACCGCTTTGGAAAATGGCGTTGAGGAAAACTAAGGTGAAACATACAGGCATCGTACAGATGACGAAAACTCAGCCGAATTGATTCTTCGAATTGTGTCGAATCATCCTGACGAGCAAAACTTATTGCGTTTAATACATTTCGCTCGGCTTTGAAAGAAACGGGGCGTACGTTCGTGAGTGCAGGAGTGAACACGTACACGCCCAGACGGTTTTCGTCATTTTCTGGCTCGAGAACAGTGCAACTTACTTCTTGATACGATGTAGAGGACTCACAGCGCCAAACAGTCGGCCTGCCAGATTTTGATGCATAGCTTGTGGGCAATTCAGATACCGGTGAGGATAGTGCTTCAATACCCTCGAATTTCTCAACCGCCCACGAATCACCCGATTCATTAATTACCTCGTTGCGACTGTACTTCTTGCCATGGATCAGAGGTGCTGAGTCGCGATTAGTATTTTGAATCGCGACCTCTAAGGCTTGCTTTCTGTCATAGCCTGGAAGCGATGCGGGCATTACGATTCGTGTGCTTGTTCGCGGTCCAATATCAATCATGCGACTGAGAATATTGGTACTCGCGGATCCGATTCCGGATGCGACATTAGAATCTTCCGAATCGAATTCGGCCGAAATTATGCCGGCTAAATCGGTGGGTAGGTGCAGGTCGTGACCTATTGGTTTGATAAGAAAACTATGATCACGCCCCAACCTACCTATAAACATTCCGAGCTCAAACAATACATTGTCCCTTACTGCCAGTGACTGTGTGCCGCGCATTATCAGAGTGTCTTCTGGGAGAAAAATGAAAGCTCCGAAATCTACATCGTCGAGGACGGCCACTAATGACTCGAGAGGATACTGACCGACGCCAAAAATACCTTGGGGCCAGAGTCTCACTCTAGCTTCATATTGCAAATTAGTTTGCAGAGCCCGGGCATAAGGCAGACCTTTTGTTGATGATCCCACGAACAATTTTGGTTTCGTTGCATTCACAGGTCAACCTCCGAACGAAACAACCCGGTAAGACAGCATTCGACTGGACCAGGAGTGGACGAAATGTTGGCATGGGGAATGGACCGCGCTCTGACAGAGCTTATCATCATTATGATAGCGACCGTAAACAGGTGGATATGTACTCCACAATAATTGACTTGTCTAGCCAACCTGCGCATAATTCGCGAGGCGCGGTAACAATGCGGTGAGACGCCCCCTGGACCAAAGCAATCAAAGAAGAGCTGGCGAGTCGCGTTAGGATAGCAGGCTTCGTAAGGTCGTAGGCCCTTGGGCGACGCATCGCCATGCTTGTTGAAGAACTTATCTGGAATCGATCAAGTCCCGATGTTGGCGCCTTGGGTACAAGATCGGTCAAGTAAGACCAGAATCCCGCGTTCGATCCGGCCATTTAGTGATTTAAGGCGCTAGGTGAAAGGCCTGTCTCCCTGCCAAGCCAACTCATTGGATCATGGGACGAGAGCCAAGGCGGGGCGCACCTGCCTCGTGAACAGGAGTGCTGCGTAAGTGATCGTCAAATCAAGCTGCTGCCGACCCCAAACCCACTCGGCGTAGCGGTAGGGGCGAGCCACCTGAGGCTTGTTGAACTAGCCCTAAAGAGGAGATGGTCCACATCGCGCTCGTGTTGCGTCAGAACATGGCCGAAGCGACTCTCGTCAGCCCGTACGACGATTCTTGTGGTTCGGCATTTATTTTGCAGGTACTTACCACGTTAATAAAGCTTTAACCTGAAAAATTGATCCCCTGTATGCAGGTTTTTTCCACAGTGTATCAGGTATTAACTTGACATGCTCTGTAATGATGCTATAAGTCCGCCCCAGTTTTTAGTTGGAACTTCAGGCAGTAAGTGTCTTCTGACCGCGAGTGCTGATTTGTTGGACTGAACGAAGTCCGGAAGAGGCACGTCATGACACGTGTGTCGAAGCGAGGCAAGGACCTTCGAGATTGCGTCGCGCCGATTTCGACGTTTACATTCTCTCCGGTTGGATCGTCATCCCTTAACGCAATAGTTGCAACGTCCGCGCGTATTCGGAGTCTGATTGGCTTTCTTACATTCGTCTTTTTTCTTTCAGGGGTGGCCCCAGTCGCCGCTCAATCCTGGTCCAATGGTTATGCCCGACGGCGCTCGATCACCATCGATCACACAAAGGTTCCTAACACAGACCAATCGAATTTCCCGGTGCTCATTTCCGGCACGTTTTCCTATCTGGCGACTACGGCCAACGGCGGCAACGTAACAAACGCAAATGGATTCAACATCATTTTCACCTCTGACGCGGCTGGCACGAGCACCCTAGCTTTTGAGCAGGAAAGCTATAACGGCTCCACTGGAGCAGCGAATTATTGGGTGAAGGTCCCCACAGTCTCCCACACCACCGACACCGTGATTTATCTGTTCTACGGGAATGCTTCTGTTACCACCGATCAATCGAACAAGACCGGCGTATGGGACAGCAACTACGTCCTTGTGTCTCACCTGTCGAACAATGCGGCTAATACCGCGGTCACGGATTCAACCTCGAACGCTAACAACCTGACAAACCAGTCCAACACTAATAACAAGACAGCCGCTGGAGCTATTGGTGGAAGTTTGGCATACAACGGAAGCAGCGATTATTCCAGCATATCCAACAATACCTCGCTCAACATTCAAAGTTCCACAATCACTCTCGAGCTGTGGGTCAAACCGACGAACTCCACTCCGGCTTCTTCTGAGCGCCTACTCGTGAAGGAGGTTCCGAGCGACGCTGACCCGTACATGAGGTATGGACTTTGGCGTGTGAATGGGAGTTCTCAAGTCGCCTTCGGCGTATCTACTGGTGGCTCTGGTTCGCTCACCTCCGTAACGGGTGGATCTCTGCTAGCGGGCGGCTGGACTCATATTGTTGGCATTTATGATGGCAGCTCAATAAAGCTGTTCGCCAACGGCTCACAAGTTAGCAGTTCATCTGAAACGGGGAATATTGCGAGCAGTACCACGCCATTTGTGATCGGCTCAGATACGGAGATATCTTCCGAATACTTCAACGGTGTCCTGGACGAGGCTCGCATTTCAAATTCTGCCCGTTCCGCAGATTGGGTGGCCACGGAATACAACAACCAGAGCACACCTTCGGCCTTTTACACGATCGGGACAGACGCGAGCGGCGGCCCGAACCTTACAAGCTTATCCCTAGCCTGGATTATTCGCTGAATTTGGTGGCGAAAAAAGAAAGGATGCTCTAAAAGGTGCATGAACACTGGGTTTTCTGAGAACCCAGTACACCATTTTGGAGCATCCCAAAGGTGACAACTCGTATATCACAGTTCTGCTTCTCCTTCTACCGCCGCCATCCCATTCACTGTGATTTTTCCGGCGGGCAAATCACCAGCGACGCGGGCCTTCTGCCACTGCGCGCTTTCGACGAGCAGCATCATCTGACCAACGATTGGGCCGCACTACTCAGCGACCCACGCCAAGATCATCGCGTGCTCCATCACTCACTGGCCCTGTTGCGGCAACGCATCTACCAGATCGTCGCGGGCTACGAAGACGCCAACGATGCCGACCGTCTGCGTCATGATCCCGCTTTGCAGATCGTCGCCGATCAAGAACTGGGAGCCCCGCTCGGCTCCCAGCCCACGCTCAGCCGCTGGGAGAATGCGCCTTCCGCCCGCGATCTGGTGCGCTTGAATGATGCCCTGCTCGATCAGTTCATGCGCCTCTGTGGAAAGCAGGTCCGCCAGCGCGGCGAGATCCTGCTGGACATCGACTCCACCGACGATCCCACCCATGGCCAGCAACAACTCAGCTTCTTCAACGGAGCCTACGACCAGCATATGTACCACCCCATGCTCGTCTTCGAACGCCACACCGGATGTCTGCTGGCCGTACGGTTGCGACCGGGCAATGCCTCCAGTCATGCGCGCATCGTTCCGATGCTGCTGCGGCTGGTGCCGCGTCTAGAAGCCGCTTTTCCCGGCGTGCCGATCAAGCTGCGCGGCGATGCTGGTTTCGCTCTGCCGCTGCTCTACCAGTTCTGCGAGTTTTTCGGCATCCAGTACGCATTCGGCATTGCTGCCAACGCGGTCTTCCAACGCCGAGCCAAGCTCCGGCAGAAACGTCTCGCCCGCCGCTATCGCCACACCGGAATCCCGCAGCGCAGCTTCTCCAGCTTTTGCCATCGTGCCCGCAGTTGGTCACGCCAGCGTCGCATCTGTTACAAGGCCGAGCACACCGCCACAGGAACCAACCTCCGCTTCCTCATCACTAACTGCCCCGGCCACGCTTCCCAGGTCTTTGCGTTTTACAACGATCGCGGCGAGTGCGAGAACCGCATCGAGGAGTTCAAGAACGGCTTCCGTGCCGACCGGCTCAGCTGCCATCGTTTTCTGGCCAACGCCTTCCGTCTGCTCCTGCATGGCTTTGCCTACAACCTGGTCAATCTGTTTCGTCTGCTGCAACTTCCGCTGCCGTGGCGCTCGGCGCAGATCGAAACTCTACGTGCTCGCCTGTTCAAAATCGGTGCTCGCGTCCGCCAGACCGCCCGCTGCATCCGCGTCCACCTGGCCACCGGCTGGCCGTGGCAATCTCTGTTCTGCGAACTCTCCTTGACGTTTAACACCGGCTAGCCTGCTCCTGTCCTCTCCGAATTCATCTCTGCGCCCGTGAGTTTAGGGCGGAGCCTTCGTCGAAAACCGCTTTTCTCTCTCATCCGCGAGCTCTGCACGCCGCCGTGAATCCCCGAATGCCGAGAATTCGACAATTCAACTGCAGAAAAACAAATCGTCAGCTCTCATGAATTAAGCGGGCTAGGCTCAGGATTATTTGGAACATCGGTCACAATAACGGGCGCGAATTTCGGTACGACGCAGGGCAGCAGCACGGTTAATTTCAACGGCACTTCAGCGACTGCGTCAAGTTGGAGTGCAACAAGCATCACCGTGGCGGTGCCTTCCGGTGCGACCACCGGAAACGTCGTGGTCACGGTATCGAGCATCTCCAGTAACGGCATCAAGTTTACAGGCACGAGCGGGTACGCGAACCGGCGCTCGATCACGATCGATCACACCAAGGTACCCAACACGGACCAGACCAATTTCCCTGTCCTGATCTCTGGCACCTATTCCTATTTGGCGACAACCTCGAATGGTGGCAACGTCACCAACTCCAACGGCTATGACATCATCTTCACCTCAGACGCGGCCGGGTTGAATGTGCTCCCCTTCGAGCAGGAGAGCTATAACGCTTCGACCGGAGCGGTGAACTACTGGGTTCAGGTTCCCACGCTGTCGCACACCCTCGACACCGTCGTTTACATGTTCTACGGGAACTCCGCGGTCACCACCGATCAGTCCAACAAGAACGGCACCTGGGACAGCAATTTCAAAGCGGTATGGCACCTGCCCAATGGAAGCAGCCTTTCTGGGACAGATTCCAGCTCCAACGCGGTGAATGGGACCAACTCTGGCCTGACTGCGACAGCAGGGTTGATGGACGGAGCAGCGTCTGGAGACGGCGGAAGCGGTCATCAGATCAATACTGCAGCCAATCCGTACACGAGCAGCACCTTCAGCAGCAACGGCTTGACCCTTTCGGCGTGGGTGAAGCCGGTTTCGAATTCGGGAACCAGTCACATCGTTTCTCTGGAAGGCGCATACGTTATCGACGTCAACGCCGGGAAAGCAGGTTTTGAGATCAACGGAAGCGGGACCGATCTGGTCTCGTCGACTTCAGTGCCGACCGGCAGTTGGACCCACATCGTGGGGACGTCCGACAGTTCCGGCAATATGAAACTGTATGTGAATGGAGCGTTGGACAGCAGCTCATCACAAAGTTTCTACAACCTGGATTCGCTGATGCGGGGGTACTCGATAGGGGGGCACCCTACGGCGTCCGGATACAACTTCAACGGGATCATGGATGAAGTCAAGATTTCCAATGTCGCCCGGTCGGCCGATTGGATCGCAACAGAATATAACAACCAGAACAACCCCTCGACCTTCTACAGCATGTCTTCCCAGGCTTACGTCGTAAGTCCAGCCATCAGTAGCATCTCGCCGTCGTCAGGGAGCGTGGGAACAACGGCCACCATAGCGGGATTCTCCTTTGGTTCAACGCAGGGGAGCAGCACCGTCACCTTTAACGGAACGACGGCGACGCCGACAAGTTGGAGCGCCACCAGCATCAGCGTTCCGGTGCCGACTGGTGCAACTTCCGGAAACGTAATCGTGACCGTGTCCGGCGCGGCAAGCAACTCTGTCTGGTTCACGGTCCCTGGGTCTTCGTCGACCAACATCTACGGCTATACGAACTGGCGCAGAATCACGATCGATCACACCAAAGTGCCCAACACCGATCAGGTGAACTTTCCCGTTCTGGTATCTGGCACGTATTCCTATTTGGCAACAACGGCGAACGGCGGCAGCGTAACAAGCGCAAACGGATACGACATCATCTTCACCTCGGACGAAGCCGGCGCGAATATCCTTCCATTTGAACAGGAAAGCTATAACCCATCGACCGGAGCAGTAAATTACTGGGTCCAGATACCAATGGTGCGGCACACCACAGACACCATGTTCTACATGTTCTATGGAAATTCCGCAGTTAAGACAGACCTATCGAACAAGACCGGTGTATGGGACAGCAATTATGTTGGTGTCTGGCATTTACCCAACGGAAGCAGCCTCAGTCCCAATGAATCTACCACCAATGAAAACAACGGGACCAACAATGCGGCAAGCGCGACGACGGGTCAAATCGATGGTGCGGCTTCGTTCAACGGGTCGACGAACATAACCTTGGGAAACACAGATTCGCTCAACATAACCGGCAACCTGACCATCGAAGCATGGGTAAAAACCAATGCCACGGGTGATGTCAGAATTGTGAGCCATTCGAACTCCTCCTCTCCTAATAACGGATATGAGTTCGGGTTAGGGAATCAGTCTGCGGGAAAGACTGACTTTTGGAACGGCACGGCCTGGAAATCAGCTAACACCGCCGTAAATGATAACAATTGGCACTTGATTGCCGTGAGCGTGAACGGATCTACGGAGAATTTCTACAAGGATGGCGTAAGTGACGGGTCGGTCTCAGGAGGAGTTCCCAATAGCTTCAGCGGCACGGGGACGTTAGGGCTCTCTTTCAATGGAACGATAGATGAAATTCGACTGTCAGGCAGCGCCCGTTCTGCAGACTGGCTCGCAACGGAATACAACAACCAAAACAGTCCCGCGACCTTCTACAGTGTAGCTACCAACCCTCCAACCATCACCAGTCTGTCTCCAATGACAGGTGCTGTTGGCACGACGGTGACGATAACAGGATTGCTTTTCGGTTCTACGCAAGGCGGCAGCACGGTTACCTTCAACGGAACGACGGCGACTCCGACCAGTTGGAGCGCTACCAGCATCAGTGTCCCCGTGCCGACGGGAGCGACCTCCGGAAATGTAATCGTGACCGTGTCCGGAGTCACAAGCAACGCCGTCTGGTTCACATTGCCTGGAACGTGGTCCAACCACTATAGCTACCAGCGGACGATCACGATCGATCACACCAAGGTACCCAACACGGACCAGACCAATTTCCCTGTCCTGATCTCTGGCACCTATTCCTATTTGGCGACAACCTCGAATGGTGGCAACGTCACCAACTCCAACGGCTATGACATCATCTTCACCTCAGACGCGGCCGGGTTGAATGTGCTCCCCTTCGAGCAGGAGAGCTATAACGCTTCGACCGGAGCGGTGAACTACTGGGTTCAGGTTCCCACGCTGTCGCACACCCTCGACACCGTCGTTTACATGTTCTACGGGAACTCCGCGGTCACCACCGATCAGTCCAACAAGAACGGCACCTGGGACAGCAATTTCAAAGCGGTATGGCACCTGCCCAATGGAAGCAGCCTTTCTGGGACAGATTCCAGCTCCAACGCGGTGAATGGGACCAACTCTGGCCTGACTGCGACAGCAGGGTTGATGGACGGAGCAGCGTCTGGAGACGGCGGAAGCGGTCATCAGATCAATACTGCAGCCAATCCGTACACGAGCAGCACCTTCAGCAGCAACGGCTTGACCCTTTCGGCGTGGGTGAAGCCGGTTTCGAATTCGGGAACCAGTCACATCGTTTCTCTGGAAGGCGCATACGTTATCGACGTCAACGCCGGGAAAGCAGGTTTTGAGATCAACGGAAGCGGGACCGATCTGGTCTCGTCGACTTCAGTGCCGACCGGCAGTTGGACCCACATCGTGGGGACGTCCGACAGTTCCGGCAATATGAAACTGTATGTGAATGGAGCGTTGGACAGCAGCTCATCACAAAGTTTCTACAACCTGGATTCGCTGATGCGGGGGTACTCGATAGGGGGGCACCCTACAGCGTCCGGATACAACTTGAACGGGATCATGGATGAAGTCAAGATTTCCAATGTCGCCCGGTCGGCCGACTGGATCGCCACCGAATACAACAACCAGAACAGTCCGTCGACGTTCTACAATACTAGTCCGGCAGATCCAGTTAGCATTTCGAGCGTCTCGCCCTCTTCTGGGACCGTGGGAACAACGATCACCATAGCTGGGCTGTTCTTTGGCTCCACGCAAGGCGGCAGCACGGTCACCTTTAACGGAACGACGGCGACGCCGACAAGTTGGAGCGCCACCAGCATCAGCGTTCCGGTGCCGACTGGTGCAACTTCCGGAAACGTAATCGTGACCGTGTCCGGCGCGGCAAGCAACTCCGTCTGGTTCACGGTCCCTGGATCTTCGTCGATCGGTTATAGGTTCCGGCGTTCTATCACCGTCGATCACACCAAGGTGCCCAATACCGATCGGACGAATTTCCCCGTCTTTATCTCTGGCACTTATTCCTATTTGGCGACTACCTCGAATGGCGGCAACGTCACCAACTCCAACGGCTACGACATCATCTTCACCTCCGACGCCGCTGGTTCGAATGTGCTCCCCTTCGAGCGGGAGAGCTATAACGCCTCTACCGGAGCGGTGATCTACTGGGTTCAGGCTCCGACACTGTCGCACACCACCGACACGATCATTTACATGTTCTACGGAAACTCCGCAGTCACCACTGATCAATCCAACAAGAACGGCACCTGGGACAGCAATTTCAAAGCGGTATGGCACCTACCGAACGGAACCAGCCTTTCTGGGGCGGATTCCAGCTCCAACGCGGTGAACGGAACCAACTCTGGCCTGACTGCGACAGCAGGATTGATGGACGGAGCAGCGTCTGGAGACGGCGGAAGCGGTCATCAGATCAATACTGCAAACAATCCGTACACGAGCAGCACCTTCAGCAGCAACGGCTTGACTCTTTCGGCGTGGGTCAAGCCAGTTTCGAATTCGGGAACCAGCCACATCGTTTCTCTGGAAGGCGCATACGTAATCGACGTCAACGCCGGAAAGGCCGGGTTTGAGATCAACGGAAGCGGGACCGATCTGGTCTCGTCGGCTTCGGTGCCGACCGGCAGTTGGACCCACATCGTGGGGGCCTCCGACAGTTCTGGCAATCTGAAACTGTATGTGAATGGAGTGCTGAGCAGCAGTTCATCGCAGAGTTTCTACAACCTGGATTCGCTGATGCGGGCGTACTCGTTAGGTGGGCACCCCACACTTTCCGGGTACAACTTCAACGGGGGTTTGGATGAGGCTCGTGTATCCAATACCGCCCGTTCGGCCGACTGGATCGCGACAGAATACAATAACCAGAACAGCCCTTCGACCTTCTACAGCGTGGCTTCCCAAGTTGACATGGGAGGTCCAGTAATCACGAGCGTGTCGCCAGCGACAGGGGGCTCCGGCACATCTGTAACAGTCACGGGGGCGGGTTTTGGGGCAAGCCAGGGAACGAGCACCGCAAAGTTCAACGGTACTGCCGCAAGCCCAACCAGTTGGAGTTCCACGAGCATCGCTGTACCAGTGCCCTCCGGTGCGACCACAGGGAGCGTCGTTGTCACAGTCTCGGGCATACCAAGCAATCCCGCCACCTTCACTGTCACCGGTAATCTATCCGGTACCGTAACGCGTCAGAGTGACGGAACGGCCATTAGCGGCGCGACGGTTCAGGTTCTCCAAAATCGAGCCGTCATAGCCACCGCGACAACTGCGAGCAACGGAACGTATTCGGTCTCAAGCCTCGGAACCGGAGAATACGACGTGAGTTTCTCTGCGTCAGGATTTGGCTCCGTTCTACAGTCCGCCGTGACCGTGCCCGCGAACGGTGCGACGCTGAACCAAGTGCTTGGCAGTGCGGGGACAATCTCAGGCAAGGTGACGCAGTCCAACGGAGTCACCGCAATCTCAGGCGCGACCGTCTCCGTTCTCCAAAGCAGCGAAACCGTAGGCAGCGCAACCACGGATAGCAACGGGAACTACTCGGTATCCAACCTGGGTGCGGGTTCCTATGAAGTCGAGGTATCTGCATCCGGTTATGTCAATCAAGGACTGAGCGGCGTATCGGTTACAAGCGGGAACACGACAACTGAGAATTTCAGCTTGAATGCAGTGGGCACTCAGCCAATTAGCTATGTCTATGACCAACTCGGCAGATTGACGGCAGCAATCGATCAAGCCGGGAACGTTGCAGGTTACGCGTATGACGCCGTTGGAAACATTCTCTCAATCTCACGAGGAACTGCCCAACAGCTTTCGGTCATCACGTTTAGCCCCAATACCGGCTCTGTCGCAAGTACGGTGACGATCTACGGCACTGCCTTCAGCACAACCCCGTCGCAGAACACAGTGAAATTTAATGGAACCACGGCTACGGTTACGAGCGCCAGTGTGACTTCGCTAGTCGTTTCCGTTCCGTCGGGAGCAACAACAGGGACCATCAGTGTTACGACCTTGGCTGGCACAGCCACCAGCAGCGCGAGCTTCACGGTAACGACGGCCGGTGCGGGGCAACCAACGATCTCTAGTTTCACCCCTTCTATCGGGACATCAGGTACGTCTGTGTCCATTAGCGGAACAAACTACGATACGACGTTAGCCAACGACCGGGTGAAGTTCAACGTGGGCCCGGCACTTCCATCCACTGTAACGTCCACCACTATATCCACAAGCGTTCCCAGCAAGGCCACATCGGGGCATCTTGTCGTAACGACACCTAGTGGAACAGTGTTCAGCAGCGGCGACTTCTTTGTGCCGCCAAGCGGCTTTGGCGTGTCGTCTGTGGGCTACAGCGGTCGGGTATCCGTCGGAGGAAATCTGACTGTTACGATCAGCTCAGCAAACACGATCGGATTGGTTATTTTTGATGGCACAGCGGGTCACAGGCTCAGCCTGCTCACGTCGAGTAACACGATGACGAGTACGGGCGGGGCAACTACCATCTCGATCAACAATCCCGATGGTAGCTCGCTAATGTCGCAAAGCGTGACAACCAGTGCTCCTTTTATTAGTCCTCAAAAACTGTCAACGACAGGCACCTACACGATCGTAGTACAGCCGTCCGGCGGGGCAACCGGTTCAATCACGCTGGCTCTGTACGACGTCTCACTCGATATCACGGGATCGATCAATGTTGACGGTACTGGACTCACGGTGAGCATCACGAGTCCCGGACAGATTGGCACGCTATTGTTTACCGGAACGGCCGCGCACTTGCTCACTGTGCACGCAACCAGCAACAGCATTGGGAACGTCACGCTTACGTTGAAGGATCCAAATGGCGGCACTGTTACAACGCAGAACTCAAGTTCAAGCAGTTTCAATCTGTCGACCGTAGCATTGCCTGTGACGGGAACGTATTCCATTTCCGTCCTTCCCAATCAGGCAAATACGGGCAGCATCACTATCTCGGTGACGACTCCGTAACCGAGATTGACTGTACGCGGAGCCGACGATGAAAAAGCAGTATTTGTTTAGCCTGTTACCGTTTCTAGCTTTATGGTTAATCGTGGTACCGCCTCGCGTAAGGCAATCCGCCGGCCAGACGAGTGTTCCCTCTGAAACAGGATCGCAACGAGATAGTGCTCCGGCAGGACAGTCGAAGACTCTGATGCCCGATGGTCGTTGGTTGATCATCGGCGGTGAGACCGCGAAAGGCGTACTCGGTGCGGCTGCGATTCAGGATTCGAAAACAGGCGCTCTCACCCGTTTACCGTCGAGCCTGTTGCATGCACGTGCGTGGCATACAGCGACACTCTTGCCCAATGGAACCGTGCTCGTCTTTGGTGGTTTAGGAGCTAACGGGCGAGTTGTCTCAACTGCCGAGGTATTTGATCCGACAACAAAGCAGTTCCAAATCCTCAGCACCCCGGGCGTGACTGTGCGAGCGCACCACACAGCTACGCTCCTGACAGATGGAAGCTTGCTAATTGTAGGCGGTGTCTCCGATAGTGGAGAAACCCTCTTCACAGTTGATTCGTGGAATTGGCAAACTTCTACTGGGACATCCCTGTCCCAAGGTCTCGTAACTGCGCGCCGCGATCACACCGCGACACTATTGCCAGATGGCGAAGTGTTGTTCTGGGGCGGACTGGACCGCAACGGCGCAGCGATCACCTACGGCGAGCTATTTGATCCCAGGACATCGACGTTCAGGCTAGAGACCACACCTTTGCAAGCGATCAACGATCCGCCACGCGTTGAGGAGTCCATTCCCGCGGATGGCGCCGAGAACGTTCCTATAAACACGATCGTCGCGATTCGATTCTCCAAACCACTTTTAGTCACGAGCGTTAACGTGATGACGGTGAGTCTTTCAGACGCTTCCGGGACAATTCCAACGCAAGTCGTGCCCGCAGAAGGCGGTGTGCTGGCATTTGTTACCCCTCAGTCTCCGCTGGCGCCCGCTACAAGCTATTCTCTTACGCTCTCTGGCCTCACCGACTCCTCCGGCAACGGGTTGCCTCAAACCACCATTAACTTCACTACAGCAGGCGCCACAGGTGTGAGTAGCGGAATTATTGCGGGAACGGGGAGTGACGGGAATCAGCCGGTCAACGCCCAATCGAAGGATTTGCCTCCGCTGCAAGCCGCCCCAGGCGTCACCGCTCTTTCGGGTCAGTCCCTCAAACTGAATGGCTCCCCTCTAGAAAATCTGACCATTCAGGACGAAGACTCTGGAGTCAAGGCGGAGACCGATGATACGGGCCGATTCTTATTGATGCCCCTCAGCGCTGGCCATCACGTTCTGTTCGTCGACGGACGAACAGCCAGAAGCGCGGGGCAAGTCTATGGCACGTACGAGATCGGTGTTGATATCGCAGCCGGCAAAACCAGCCTATTAAGCTACAAGATTTGGATGACTCCGCTGGATACGCTACACGCTGTCAAGATCCCCTCACCGACTCCCGGCGACATGGTTGTCAGCACTCCCTTGCTACCAGGCCTCGAATTACACATCCCCAAGGGAACTGTAATTACGGACCACGACGGGAAGGTCGTCCGAGAGATCAGCATTACGCCGATTTCGACTGTTCAGCCGCCATTCCCATTACCTGATGGCATTAAGGTTCCGCTCTATTTCACTATACAACCCGGTGCGGCATACCTTACGGTGAACGGTGGGTGGGGAGGACCTCAGGGCGCGCAGCTTTACTATCCCAATGCACGCAACGCGGCGCCCGGGACACCTTTCAACTTCTGGAACTACAATCCCGATTCAAAGGGCTGGTATGTGTATGGACAAGGGAAGGTAACGGCCGATGGCAAGGAGGTTGCCCCCGATCCCAGCGTGGTCATTTACGAATTCTCTGGCGCAATGGTTGAAAGCGGTAGCAACAGGGCTGGAACCTTTCCACCCGAAGGCAGTCCCGCTCCTCCATCCGCGGATCCTATCGATCTATCTACGGGCCTATTTGTGTACACGAAGACAGATCTCGTGGTGAACGATGTGTTGCCCATTACCCTGACAAGGACGTATCGGCAAGCCGATTCGATATCCAGAGCCTTTGGCGTTGGCTCAATGCATCCCTACGACATTTACCTCGTCGGTGACACGTCACCTTACACCTATCAAGAGCTGGTCCTTCCTGATGGAGGCGTCATCCGGTACAACCGAATCTCCTCGGGCACCGGCTACACTGACGCAGTCTACCTTCATTCCTCCACAGCGACCCGCTACTACGACTCGAAGATCGCATGGAATGGAAATGGCTGGAATCTGACGCTGAAGGACGGAACTGTATATGTCTTCCCGGATAGCTTCAGCGGGACGAAGCCACAGCAGGCGGCAGTAAACACAATCCGCGATCGCTATGGAAACACTATCAGCATCACCCGGGACAGCAACTTCAACGCGACACAGATCACGTCGCCCAACGGCCGCTGGATCCAGTTCACATACGATTCCAGCAACCGCATCACACAGGCAAAAAACAACATTGGCCAAACCGTGACCTACACCTATGACTCGGGCGGACGGCTGTCCACGGTTACCAAGCGCCAACGGCGGTGTAACCACTTATACGTACGACTCGAACGCGAACATGCTGACGATCACGGACCCGAAAGGCCTCACCTACCTCACCAATCAATATGATTCGCACAATCGGGTGATCAAGCAGACCTTGGCCGATGGTAGTACCTACAAGTTCGCCTATACGCTGACGACAAGCTCGACTCAGTCCCACTTCGTCGCTTTGGCAGGCTCCTATTCGGGCGCGGGACCCGCGCTAGACGTCAGTGGTTTTCGCGCGTGCCAGGGGTGCTCGGAAGGCTATTCGGCGCAGATCGCACAGGTAGACGTCACAGACCCGCGCGGCTTTGTGCGTCGCGTGATCTTCGGTCCAAACGGCTATCCCACGAGTGACACTCGTGCTCTGGACCAACCGGAACAGCAAACCACTACATTCGAGTATTTTCCGGACAACCTTTTGGAATCGACAACGGACTCACTGGACAGGACGACCACTTTTGTCTACGACGTGAATAACAATCTCACACAAGCTACTCGCCTCAGTGGAACAGCTGATGCGGTCACAACAACTTACACCTATGAACCGACGTTCAATCATTTGACGAGCATAACCGACTCATTGAATCACGTGACTTCGCTCAGTTACGACTCAAACGGCAATCTGACCACCACGACAGACCCGCTGAATCATCAGAATACGTTCACGTACAATGCTGCGGGACAGCCGTTGACGGCGACCGACGCACTCAATAACCAGACCACATTCGCGTACGATTCCGGAGACTTGGTTTCGGTGACAGATCCTTTGAGTCGAACCACGTCAAAGTTTCTCGACAATGAGGGCCGGTTGCTCAGCCTGACGAACCCTCTCGGGCAGACCGGTCGGAACGCCTATGACGGATTGAATGAACTCACTAGCGTCACTGATCCAGCGGGCAATGTCACCAACTTCACATATGATGGTAATGGCAACCTGCTCAGCCTTACCGACGCCAATAGCCACACTACGACATACACCTACGACACGATGGACCGGTTGTTGACGCGGACCGATCCACTGGGCAACACTGAGAGATATCAATACGATGCCGCAGGGAATCTCTCCCAGTTCACAGACCGGCGAGGCAAAATCACAACCTATACGTATGATGGTTTGGGGCGCAGAACGTTCGCGGGATTTGGCATGGCGACCGGCACGCCGCCAAGCTACGAAAGTTCGATCACTTATACCTACGATGAGGGAAACCGCCTGGCAAGCGTCGTCGATTCTGTTGCGGGGGCCATCGTGCCAAAATACGATCGGTTCGACCGGCTCATCTCCGAACAGACACAGCAGGGCACGGTCAGCTATGATTACGACCCCGCAGGCCGGCGGACGAGCATGACCGTGGCAGGTCAGACTTTCGTCAGTTACAACTACGATAACGCAAATCGGCTGACGCAGATCGCTCAGGGGAGCGCGACGGTATCCTTTGGGTATGATGCGGGGAATCGGCGGACGTCGCTCACGCTGCCGAACGGAATCGTAATGAGCTACAGCTACGATAACGCGTCCCAGCTCACCGGGATCAGCTATACGAATGGGAGTACGAATTTGGGCTCACTGACGTACGGCTACGATCTGGCCGGACGACGCATGAGCATGGGTGGGAGCCTGGCACAAATGGCGCTGCCCCTAGCGATAAACGAGGCCGAATACAACGCAAATAACCAACTGACCGAGTGGGGCACCGCGTCGCTGTACTACGACCTCAACGGCAATATGACGAGCGACGGCGTTAACTCGTATACCTGGAATGCTCGCAATCAGCTGGCCTCGATGAATCTTGGGGCAAATAGCTTCAGTTATGATGGATATGGCCGCCGAGTCGGTAAGACAATCTCGAGTACCACGACCAATTACCTGTACGATAGCGCAAACATTGTGCAGGAGTTGTCCGGCACGACGGTCACTGCGAACCTGCTAACCGGGCTTGGAATTGACGAACGGTTCACCAGCACAGACGCAAGCGGCACCGCGAATTTCCTTGCAGACGGTTTGGGCAGCACCGTGGAGCTGACGAATTCCAGCGGATCCGCCCTTGCTCAATATTCTTACGAACCGTTTGGGAATACGTTGGTCACGTCAGGCAGCTCTGCAAACACTTACGAATATACCGGCCGGCAAAATGACGGCGCAGGGCTATACTTTTATCGTGCGCGGTATTACAACGGGCAGCTCCAAAGATTCGTGTCCGAAGACCCCAGCGGAATCGCAGGCGGAATCAATTTGTATTCCTATGTCGGCAACAATCCCCTGGGAGCGGTCGATCCTCTTGGCTTATCGCAGCTCACTATAGCAGGTGGCTGGGGTTTCGGTGGGATAATCACTATAGGGTATAACGGTGGGCAGTTGAGCGTCGGAGCTTATGTAGGAGCAGGAGTCGGAATATCCGGTTCTTATGATCCTACGGACACAGGTGCAGGGACGCCCGGGTTTGAGCCTGGGCTTTCCGGGACCGCAGACGTCGGCTCCGGGTCGGTTCACGCTGGTGTGGACAGTACGGTGAACATACCTAGCCTCACCGGTAATGCGAATGTGACTATCCCGGTCCCGGGGAGTGCTGGTGCCATTACGATTCCGTTGCCGGGGAGTTCGGATCCCGGCTCAGCGCATGGGACAGTTGGTGGTGGAGCCGGAGGAGCCATCGGGATTGGAGGCACCGTAACGTTGCCGGGTTCGGCCTCCTCAGGTGGGACAGCGGGTGGAGGAGCTGGTGGAGCCGGAGGCGCTGGTGGGGCCGGAGGCGCTGGTGGCGCTGGTGGCGCTGGTGGGGCTGGTGGGGCCGGAGGAGCTGGTGGAGCCGGAGGTTTTGGCGGAGGCGGTGGGCTTGGTGGAAGGAAAAAGTAGGTCTGCGAGGCGTTCTGAGGCAATGCACTCGTGGAATCGTTTAAACGGTTAGCCGACGCCGCAAAATGGCCTCACAAAAATTATGACGTCTCACACAGATCGGGCTGGCTTCGGTATTCAAGTGCTCAAGCTAATCTGCCTATTGGGTTTTGTCTTGTCGTTGGTGGGCGTAATTTTTCCAGTTCACCCGACACACTTCGTACCCGCTGTTCCAGACGATCGCCTGCATCGGGCGATCTCATTGTTGGATGGACTCTTGATGGGTGGACTCTTCTACGGAATGCAGCGCAGATTGGCGATCGCCTGGACAATCGGTTGGGTCTTGCTGATCTTAGTGTTCTCTGAGTTTTTGATTTCAACATTGCAATCGATTCTGGGGCAAACTCCCTACCCTGGCGGTTGGATCTTCTCAGCTATAGCAGCTGTTCTAATCTCCGCAGTTGCAGGGTATTGGGGCCGATGGTGGGCACGCCGGAAGGATTATTTCTCCCGGCCTGGGCTATAGCGTCTGCCGGATTAACCACGATTTTGTCGAAGTGACTAATTCTAGCAGGATTGCAAACTTCGGGTCATCACTCCGACCTTGCTGCCCGCAGTCCGTCCTCGAAACGCAGAGTCGGCAATAGCCCACCGAGGTTCTAATGTGGCGCGTGCGTCCAGCCTGTACTTCGGAACGGTGTAGGGTTAGACATTAGCTCGCGGCTTTTTGTGCGAGGGCACTCTTCGCCCATTAGAATCGCGGTGATCGTACGCGGAGGCAATGATGACCACTACGCCGACCATTACACCTAGTAGTGTTGAAACGATCCAAAAGCCCGTCAAAGTGCTGTGGAAATGGTCATTTTTCATTACGGCCTTGGTTCTTGCATTTTTAATGTGGCAATGCGGTTCGGGACTTCTGCAGGGGCGGCGTTCGTCGAACGAGGCTGTACGCCGGTTCCATGAAAAGCTAAATGCAGGCGAGTACGAGTTAATCTGTCAGGAAGCAGGCGAAGCGTTTGCAGGATCTGCCACACACGAAGAAACAGTAAAGCTTCTCCAAGGGGTGCATGCGAAACTGGGCTCTGCGGGTAGTGAAAAGCTTCTCAATATTGGCGTCAACGCAACTACAAATGGAACTTTCATCACGGCGCGGTATAACACCCAGTTTACCGATGGGACAGCAGTCGAGACGTTTACCTGGATAAAGTCGACGGGTGCTCTGAAATTATTCCGGTATTATGTTGAGTCTAGTGCGCTCTTGAAGTGAGATCGCATACAGACATTCGACCTGGCGTTGTAAGGTTCGGATTGTAGGGTCCCCAGCTGAGTCCAAACTTGACCTGCCCCCCATTTTTAGTCCAAAGATAATGAGACTTTCTCCTGGTTTTGAGCGGTCCCCCAAAACAGCCAACTTAGCGACCCTTCCGCCGCCGTCGTGGCTGGGGGAAAGTGGGAAACGCGGAGCGTTTTCCAAGGTGGCGGAGCCACCGTCTTTTCCACAGTCCGTCGCCGCCGATCTTCGCGGCTGCGCAGACTTTTTTGGCTTGGTCCCTTCGCTTTTTACCACGTCGTACAAAGAATACACTGATCGGAGGAATCGTTACTATCCTTATCGTGGTAGCCTTTGGATCAGTGATACCTCGGAGAATTGTTGCAATACTCGGCTGCAACCGGCCACGTCCCGCTCAAACGCGACAACTTGTTTCTGATAGCAATCGTGCTGCAGCACGTGATCTCGATTGTCATCATGTTTAACAGCGTCCGTGCTCCGGCGGAAGGAAACATGCTCGCGTTTCAGTAGGTAAGTTCTAGCTAAAGACCCAAATGTTCTTCGAGTCGATCACGGCTACGTGCGCGCCTATCTAAATCGGAACGCTTCGCTTTATCTGGGTCTCGTACCGATTTCCGTTGGATGATTCATGGTTTAACTTGCCGATCTCGATGAGACCTTCGGTAACGTTCGACATGGTGCTTTGCAATGGAACCTCTTACTTTCATTCTTTCATTCGTCACGGGATTTACAGCACGAGCACGCCTTTCGAACCGTTGGAGCAATGTCTTGCAGGTGTCTTCAAGAATCCCACAATCAGGGAACAAGTAAGTTTCTTGTCCTTCCTTTTCACGGCTTTGCACTTCTTGGCCTTCCTTGTAACTCCCTGAAAGCACTGTCCCTACTTAGTTTCGACCACCACCGCCCCGCGAGATGAGAGGGTTTATCCAGAGTCAAGAATCTGGAACGTGGTTGTTGGGTACAGAATGGTTGTTATTGGGTACAAGTAAAAGCACGAAAGCGGCGCGGGTACCTTCGGAAGCGACACCAGACAAACGAGATCTAGTTTTTGACTTCTTCTCTCATAACCCGAAGGTCACATTTTGGTTCGTCCCGTCGGCGACGCCAGCGGCGCGCGGCCAAAGAGCGTCGTCACCTAGCGCGGGGCCGAAAGCAAAAGCCATGGCCGGATGAGCCGGCACCAGCCGTAACGGCGTCGATAAGATTTCCGCACCGGCCTGATTGCTCACTGCACCAGAAGGCCCGATACACCGGCGGCCCGTTACACTCACTCCCAGCACCTCGCGGCCAGCGAAGCCGGAAGGCACACCGGCCAGCATGGGCGAAAAAAACGGGGCCGGCATCACCTAGCTACAGGCCAACAGCTCTCTGGTTGAAGAGAGCACCGGCGTCCTCTATATAAGGATATGGGGGAGCAGATTTCTTTTGCACCGCCGTTTACTACCGCCGGGCCAGCTTCAGCGCCAACTCCCCGAAATTGGAGATTTTGGAAAATCGGAAGTGTACTCCGGGCGGACAGTTTTGAATCTCAGGCGGCACTCGCTCTGTATTCGGACCCAGCATCATCTCTGCCGCCAAAGGAAGATCTCAGCTGATCGCCGGCTCAGGACGAACGAGTCGATTGCGCCCATCGGCGCGCGGCTGCCATCGGGCTGCGTTCGATCTGGGATAGCCTTCGCCGGATGTTACGGACGGCGAAGTGTTCGCTCTGGAAGGAAGTCAGATTTTTAGGACCGGCGGAAGCCAAAACGACATGAAAGCTCGAAAATTGATTTTTGTTCTCCACTGAGCCATTACTCATTGCAGGACATAATGTTAGGTGGATTCTGAATTCAAATGGCATTTCAGCAAATTTCGACAAAAAACCCCTATTTTTCGACACGGAAAATGCCTCTTTTCGGGGTTAACTCACTGAAAATACTAACCGAGATTTTTTAAAATGCGCTTTGCCGCGAGAAAAGCTACGATCCGCGGCTCTGGTTCCGCCATATTACCCGAATCTAGAGAGCTGGCATGCGAAAGCGCACGCGCTTTCGCTGGGTGTTTCATCGCGTGTGGCCGTGTGGCTTTGAATCCTGGATCTCTTGCGGATCAAAAAACGCCGAGCCTCCTCCCCAAAGGGGATATGGGGGTCCAAAAATTTTCAATTGTGATACGGTTGTCCGCAAGGCCAGTCGCAAGCGTGTGCGCGCGAAATTAGAATTTTTGGCGATGTACCTTACCAGCAAAAAACGGCCAGTTTCGAACAATTTTTTGGCTCTTGGGAAAATGCATCTGCAAGAGAAATCGCTACTTAGCTAAAGAAACAACGCGCAAAATTAAACGTGGGAGCCCTAACCTGCCCCCAACGACGAAGCTGCCCCTTCAAAAGCAATAACTTAGCCTTTCAAAGGCCCCTTGATTTGTCCCACAGAGGTACTCGCCGCTGAAATACATCGCTAAGTTCTTAGAAGCTACCTCTCCACTCCGGCACCTTTCTGCTGCGAGCACTCGCCCGCGGACGTGTAGCACGGACGCAGGCAGCAGAGCTGGAGACAGTCTGGTCCTTCGGGCGATCCTGGAAGGGGCCTGAGATTGCGCGGAGCTGGAGTTTTCTGGCTCTCCACTTACCGCCCACAAATAAGCAACGGCTCCCACGCAATAGGTCAGGAGATAAGTTCCGAGTGACCGACAACTCACTAGCAATCGCCGGTTTGGTGGACAGCACAAGCGGCGGGTCCGCACCTCGCTTAGGCGACTCGGGAAAGCGGCTACATGGCTCAAGTTGAATCTCTCTCGGCGAGACCCTGTGCCGCGTCAGGATGCGTCTCGCGATTGGTTCTGCGGAGCATTGGCATCAGTAGCATGCCGCAGATGGCATAGGCCACCGCGGCAAACAGAAGCTCGCGGCGCATTCCGATTACATCGGCTAGCCGTGCGACGCCCAACGCCGCAAACGGCATCACGCCGGTGAACGCTAGCGAGTAGAGACTCATCACGCGGCCCCGCAACGCGTCGGGAACACCCTCCTGAACCATGATTGACGCTAGCCCGAGCGAGCTGGCGACGCCGAACGAGGCGATCGCCGCAGCTGCTACAGACAGAGGCAGGTGGCGAGACCATCCGAGTGCGGAGAGCGTGAGGGTAACCACGACCAGTGCAGTCATGGTCCACCCGATGCGAACGCTGCGCGGGAGGACGAGCAGACACGTCGCGCCCAACAACGCGCCGACGCCCGAAACTGCCATTATCCAGCCGAGGCCGGTCGGCCCGAGATGAAGCACGTGCTTCACGTAGAACGGCATGAGGACCGCCACGTTCGGGAACACGAATATCGTTGTGATGGCGGTGAGCCCGAACAGAGCCATTATGTTTTGGCGCTCCCGGACATACCGCACTCCCTCCGCCATAAAGTGGCGCGTGCTCACAGGCTCGGCAGCGGTCGCGGCCTTGCGCTTTATCAGTAGCAGGCTGCCGATCACGGCGAGGAAACTGGCGCCGTTGGCAAAGAAGGCGGCCGCCATTCCCCAAAGGGCCACAAACCAGGAGGCAATGGCCGGGCCGACTATACGAGAGCCGTGGAAGGTCGCCTGGTTAAGCGAGATCGCCTGGGGCAGGTCTTCCGTTTCGACGAGTTGCGGATAGAACGACTGGTAAGCCGGCAGGTCGTAAGCAGTGGCGAGGCCGAGCAGGAGCGCTATGACCCAGATGTGCCAGAGGCGGAGGTGATGTACTTGGATCAACACACCCAGCAACACGGCGAGCACAGCCATCACAGACTGCGTAACTAGCAGGATCCGGCGCCTCTCCATGCGATCCGCAGCAACCCCGCCGAACGGCATCAGGATCAACATAGGGATCGACGCCGCGAAGTTGACCGACGCCAGCGCGAGTGCGGACCCGGCCAGAGTCGTGACGACCCAGCCCTGGGCGAACTGCTGCATCCAGGTACCGGTCTGCGAAACCGACTGTCCGCTCCAGAAGAGCGCGAACTCGCGGTTCCCCAGCACATGGAGTACGTTTCGTGTCCGTCTCCTTCCCGCCTCCTGTGCCGCGCCTGCTGCGGCCGGGTCGGAGTGTCCGGGCTCTCCGGTCCCCCGTTCCAGTTGTTCTTTCGACCGCGCGGCTATATTGGAGGAACTCATCTCTACTCACCTCTAATAATGGGCGCGGGACTCGCCCGCTAAATTCCGAAATTGAGTTCTACGCCGATGTAATGGCCATTGCGCGCGCCCGCCTGCTGAAGCGATTGACTGTGCGCGAAGTACTCATTGTCGAGGGCGCCGGTCAAATGCCGCGAAATGTGCCAGTCAAGCCGGATCTGGCCATAGGTGCCGGAGTAGGCGCCGCCGTGGCCAGCTGTGCCGAGCACCGGGATCGCAGGCAGAAAGTACACAGCGTCAGCGGTGGTCATGCGCCATAGGGAGCCCACGTCGAACAGCGCGGAGAGTTTTCTCGTGGGATGCACCATCGCCGGCAATCTTAGGTGCACGAAATTGGCGTATCCGGGATAGCCGGAGAGCATCTCGTAAAAGCCATTCGGAAACAGCGGATTGAAGGTCCCCAACGTGTTGCCGTTCGGATTACCGGTGCCCGAAGCAGCGTCAAACTGAAACCCCAGCCGTGGTGACCACGGCCGGGATGCCCACGTGTAGCCGAAAAGGCCCCCGCCCCCCCACGCGCGAATCTTCTTCTCCTCGACGTGCCCGGTCTGCCCCATGCCCTCTACATCCCAATCCCAGCCCGCCACCCGTCCAGCGTAATGCATATCGAAGATGTTGCGCCGTTCATGCCCAAAGCCGGAGAGGTAAAACGCGTCGTCGTTGCGCAACTGTGCGGCAAAGAACGACAGCTTTCCAAGACCGAGGTTGCGGCGCTCGATACGCGCGCCGCTGAGGCTGAAGGTCTTTGAACTCGTAGAGAAGAGTGAGCTACGCTTGTCGAGCGTATTCACGGGCTGCGCGTAGAAGGCGGCGGCACTCCAATCCTCGCGCGTGTAGCCGACGTCGACAGAATCGAAGGGCTGCCACACATTCGGGCCTTCTTGGATAGCGGCGAACCGCTGCAGATCAAAGAAAGGCTCCAGGCGCCCGACGGTGATCTTCAACCCGCCCTCTCCCGCGGGAACGCTGATCTCAAGGAATGCTTGCTCGAGATCAAGTCTGTCCTGATCGATGGGCCCAAGCACGGCTTTCCAGGGAGCGCGCGCGTCGATTGCCTGCGTGAAGATCCTCACATGAGCCCCGAGATGCAAGCCTGCGTGCAACTGCACCCGGTCAAGCAAGTAATTGTCGGGCTGAACTACAGGAGGCATGAAGAAAGAGACCGATTCGAACCGCTCCCGAATCGTGACTCCAAGCGACAGATATGTCTTCGGGTCGGAGCCGAGCGGGATGTACTTGATCGGGTCGAACGGGTCGGTGCGGAGCGCGGGGTCAGCGAGCACAGACCAGTCTTCCTGCGATCGGTAGAACCAGTTGATTTCGGGACGCGTTGGCGTTCCGGGCACCTGCGGCCCTGGCGCGTTACTCTGGGCGAGCGCGTCCGATGCCGCCGCGCTGGTCTGAGGTGCATTCTCGGGCACCGGAGTGTTTGCCTGGGCGGACGCCACCGCCTGGGTCTGGGCGCGCGTCACCTGGACAGCGGCCAGTAGAAGGCCAGCAACGGAACATGCGGCCAGCGTCAGGCTTGTGATCCGGATGTGTGCGGCCACCGTTTTCATCGTGATCTCCTACAGCATTGCGATCGCATTCCCGTCCGGATCGTGCGCGAGATACTCGCTATTGCGCGATTCAGTGTTCCCAATCCTGCCCACCGCATTCCTGAGGCGCTCCGGCGATTGGAACCGTATCGTAAAGCTGCGCATACCCGCCATTCCGAAGGGTCTTGGCGGCACGCCCGCTCCTTGCCACGTGTTGAGCGCGATGCGGTGTGCGACACGCCCGCCGGCTCCTAGGTCCCCGTAGCCCGACCATGGTGCGTACATACTGGGGATCAGGCCGATCTTGTCGCGGTAGAAGCGGTATGAGGCCTCCAGATCTCCGACTTGGAACTGCAGGTGCCCGACGATCGTGCCCGACGGAAGTGGCCGCTTGATATCGCCGTTTGGGAGCTTGGCGAGCAGTTCCTGGATCTCCAGCGGCTCGACACCACGCCGTCTGCGTCCCTCCGCATCGATGACCAGCGGCCCCTCGGTTCCTTCATCCCATCGGAACGAGCGAACGCGCTCCGGCGTCTCGAATGCGATTTCCAGACCGATTCCATCCGGATCATTCAGGTAAAGCGATTTCGCGACGATATGATCGCTGGCTCCAAAATGTTGACCGGAAGCCCGCAGTCGCGCCAGAACGCGGGCGAGTTCGGGCTCTTTTGGCAGATGGATGGCGAGATGGAATAGACCGCTGTAGCCACGCTGCGCCGGACTCTTGGCCACGCTGTGCAGCACAACGAGTGGCGTACGATCGACGCCCAGCACAGCGGAATTGGCGGTGAGCTCAACTTGGTGGAGACCAACGAGATGTTGCCAAAAACCGACCGACTGATCGAGATCGCGGATCTCAAGGTGAACCGGACCGAAGGAAATAAGCTCAGAGCTCATGATAATGTCTCCTTGGTTATGCGCGGGCAGGCCAGCTGAGATCTGAAACCGCTTTCCTGGCCCAGTTCTGGTTCTGCCAGTCCGGGTGGAGGTCGAGCAACTCAGCGGTTACACGCTCAACGATGTCGGCCTCTGGCAGTTCGCCGGCTGCACGAAGTTCATCTACACGACGCTTGGCATGCTCGAAGTACGCGCGATAATTAGCGATCAACTCCCTCCCGCCCATGTGGCCGTGTCCGGGCACTACCACATCTGGGTTTAGCTGCTCGAAGCAGTTGAGCCGGTCAATCCACGGAAGTACGTGCGACTCGCTGTCCCCCAGTATCCCGAAGTAGCGCTCTTCGATCAGGTCGCCCGTGAATAACACCGACTTTGATCCCCGAACGAGGATGCCCTGGTCGCCTCGCGAGTGTGCGCCGCCGAACTCGCGAAACTCGACGGTCTGTCCATCCCCGAGATCCAGAGTTAGGAAACCGGTGTATCGAATATGGGGGCGGACGAACTCGACTCCGTCGAGCATCGGGGCCAGGGCAGGGATCTGTTTCCTGAACATCCGCAGAAGGACCGGGCCTTTTTCCTGTAGCTCGTTCCACTGCGCCTCGTTGTAGACGATCGTTACTTCTCCGGCGATGACGTTTGCGCCGAAGCCATGCTCAGGGTGGCAGTGCGTATGGCTGAGATAAACCGGGCGTCCGGCACTCAGCCGGCGCGCCTCTTGCATCACGGCGCGCGCGTTATCAGGGCCAAAGCCAGTGTCGATCACCAGAGTGGCCCGCGCTCCGACGATAATCCCGACGTTCGGAACGAGAAGCGTGTGATCCGAGTCCGGGATCACCCAAACGCCGCCGGCGATCTCGGTAATCCCGTTCGGAGCAACGATTGGTGCTCTCAATTGCTGAGTTGCTGTGCTCATCAATCCCCCCTTTCGCGGAGCGGGGTCAGTGGCGCTGCCTCGCTTTTACTCGCCCGCGTCGACCCTACTTCTGAGTGCTTGCGCCTTGCTGTTCGTTTAGCGCGCGCTCGGCATTGAACCAATCTTCCTCGGGACTTCCTTCAGGACAGCCCTGGCTTCCCAGAGTGAATACGCCAAGGCGGCAATCTCCTCGTGCGTGGGGCTGCTTTCGTTCCGGCTTACCTGCTTCGATTCCAACTGCTGAACGACCGCTTGCTTGGCCATAAGTCCTCCTCTCTTGGACCGTCACACTTGTACTGATAGATGAAGCTTTTCTTTCCATCTCAAACGGTTTCGACGTTCATCGTTCTGCCTTGTCCCCGGCCGGCAGATGGGTCGCGGTCGCCGCTTTGTGCATCGCGTTGCAGGCTTCGTCCATGGTCAGCAGAACGCTCGTTTGCAGTCTGGATACTTCTCCGGTTCCTCCGATGGCCATCGCAACCGCAGCGGCGACGCTGTTATCAGGCGCCTCGATCAGCGCCACACCATCGAAGTCGCCGAACGAATACCAATAGCCGAGGAGCTTTCCGCCAAGCGACGCAACCATTGCCGAAGCCTGTCCGGCATGATCGACTTCCGGCCGATCAACCAGGCTCTTGATCGAACGCGATGCGTAGCTGAATTGGACTAGGAAGTGCGCCATGATTTATCCCCTTGGGTATCGTCGCTCTCAGCTGGTCTCTCTCTGCGATTGAGGCGACCGGGCCTACTCCCGATTACCTCAATCGCGGTTGGCGCTCGTTTGATACGCCGTCGATCGGGTGGGAACTTACTTCCCCTTACCGGCGGTGGCGTGTTCGGCCTGAATGTTCGCGGTGAGTCCTGGGTCAGCCTCGGCGATGAGACTAAAATAGACCTGGGCAGTTTCCTTGTTTTCCCAGTTCATTTGGAATTCGGTGGCGAGGCTCAACCAGGTGAGCGGCACGATCCCGGCCTGCGCCATCCGCCGCATACAGCTATCGTGGGTTTCGCGGGAATGGCCCGCAGTGGCGTCCTCAACGACACCCACTGTGTAGCCGAGCCGAAGCGCGCCCATCGCAGTCTCGATGATGCAGCCATCGGTGGAAATCCCGGCGATCGCGAGGCGCTGGCGGCCAGTTTTTTTGACCGCTTCCAGGACCTTCGGGTTGTCGAGGGCGTTGTACTCGCCCCCGCGATAAATGATCGGATAATCGCCCAGCGCCTTGACGAGTTGCGGATAGGGCGTTTGTCCCGCGCCGAGATTTACCACCAAGCCCGAACGAAGACCCAGGGCGGTCTTGGCGAGGGCAACTGTGGCTGTGATGTGCTCGTTCACGTTGTGCGAACGGAAGCTGTTCAAGAACCCCAGGGAGTAGTCCACCATCATGATCGTGGTGTTCTGCGGCGTGAACGGTTCGAGGATTGGGTTGCTCATCTTATTTTTGCCTCCTTGATTTGAAGTTTTGTGAATTCAGGACAGTTCTGCTGTCCAACATCGCTAACGCAAAGACCACACAAAATTCCAATGCACCGAAATAAAGGCGCTCCAGACACGCGGGATGCACAGTTACATGCTTCAGAAATGTGTCGTCGGATCGAATGGCTTCGCCGGAGCGAACTCCCCGGCCATAGCACGCTCGTGCAATTCCCAAGGCGATGCGCCGGTTTTGCGCGCCGCAACCAGTTTTTCAGGATCGATCTGAGCGGGTATCCCGGCATGGCCCGATTTAAGGAATTCCGTAGCCGTCCAGGGGCTGCCAAAGTTGTTGACGTAGATTTCGACCACGTTCCGGTCAGGATCTTGCCAGTAGAACGAAGTTCCAACTCCGTGGTCGGCGGCCCACAGTGGCGTAATGCCTAAACCCTTAATCCGGATATAGGTGCCCAACAAATCGTCGAGGGTCGCGCATTCGAAGGCGACGTGCTGCAGGCCGGTGTGCTGACGTTTGTCCGGATCGACCACGGCCTTAGGTATTTCGAAGAACACGATACGATGATCCATCTCATCGTTGCTGACGAACGCAAAAGCGGAAAACGGCGGCCCTTGATGTGTGATGCGTGCTATTGCTGGGATCTTCGAACGATGATTGACGGTCATGCCGAGCACCTTCCGGTACCATTCCGTCATGGCGTCCAGGTTTGCGGTGACGAGCCCGTAATGCTGCAACTTCGGATGAACTGTTACTTCGGTATTCATTTTCGTTCTCCTTTCGTGAGAAATGTCAGTTGCGACCGTGTCAATTCATTCATCAAACCTTGACAGCGAACTGGTCCGCTGTCTTCCCGGCCATTCTGGCGATTTCGTTCAAATAGGGCGCGAGAAACTCCTCGGGGGAGATTCGGCCTTGCATGACGCTCGCCGTTCCTCCTGCATGGATGAAACGAACGTCCGTAAGGCCCATAAAGGCAAGGATGAAACGCAGGTAAGGAATCTCGTAATTGAGCGCGGCCATTGGCGAACCTTCGGGGTAGCTGCCTCCACTTGCGACGATCACGAGCACCTTCTTCCCTGTGCCGGCCAGCAAGCCTTCGGGTGTGCCGTCAGCTTTGTACCGGAAAGTCTTCCCCGCCCGAACAACGTGATCGATCCACGCCTTAAGCGCAGCAGGAACGGCAAAGTTGAACATGGGAGTTGCGAGAATGATTTCGTCGGATTCGAGAAGTTCCGAAACCAGTTCGTTCGAGAGCGCGAGCGCGTTCTTGTGGTTTTCCGTATGATATTCGGGCGGAGAGAAGGCGCCGGCAATCCAGTTGACATCAACGAAGGTGAGCGGTGTCTTGGCTAAGTCCCGTTCGATGACCCGACCTCCGGGATTTTTCGCCTTCCACGCCTCGACAGCGGCGTCGCCGAGGCGGCGCGATATCGAATCTTTTCCACGAGGGCTGACGTGAAGTAGAGTTGGCATTCGACACCTCCTCAATTGAATTAGCTAGCCTTCACAATATTGGGTCCTGATGCTGCGCACGGGCTCTGCTACGCAGTTTCCGGAGAACCTCTCTCGCGAATACGCAACAGCCGCGAACCTTGATTCCTTCTTTCATCAGCGCGGCTAGCAGGTTTTCGCCTTCCTGACTGATGACGGTTAGGTCCTTCAAATCAAGACCGATTTCACGGCCGCGCAGGCTCCGTCTCGCTTCGTCGCACGCCTTCTGGAGTTCAGTAGTCCAGGGCGCGATGAGTTTGCCTTCTACAATCAACCGTAGCTCCTTATCCGAATCGACGATCGAGATCTTCAACAAGGGCCGTTATCTCGCACTTGAGGTAAGGCAACGGGCGTTCCAAACGTGGAAACCTGTAAACCCATGAGTTTTCAATGCGGGATTCGGAGGAGGTCTGTCGAGAGTCAACTGTGTCAAAGCAGAATTGACAGCTTCAGAGGGGACCGAATTGAGGGCGACTTGGAAAGGAAGCTACGAAAAGCTCAAGAAAGACGGCATTTCAAGTATACTGTCTCGGGTCGATTCCGAGCTTCTTCATTCGGGCGAGCAGGGTTGTGCGATTGATACCCATTCGCGCAGCAGCTCCATCCGCGCCACCAACACGTCCCTTGCTTTCCATGAGTGCTCGCACGATCTCTTCGCGCTGCTTTCTAGAATGTTCGTTCGCAAGATCTTTTTTGTTGCCGAGAGCACTGATCGTCTCTCTAACAATTCGGGCAATATCGTCCTGCGCGGCCGCCGGACGCGGTGAATCAATGACCGGTCCCCGCAGCTCCGAAAGCGGCGCCACAAGCGAGTTGCCGTGCGTGAGGATCACCGCGCGCTCAACAAAATTCTCCAGTTCGCGGACGTTTCCCGGCCATTCCCAAGCCGTCAGCCCCTTCATTACAGCGACAGGAATAGAATCGATTCTCTTCTGCATTTGTTTCGCAAACTTCTGCACGAAGTAACTCACCAGCAGGGAATATCTTCCCGCCGCTCCCGCAGCGGCGGAATACGAATCGGAAAGACATTCAGCCGGTAATATAGGTCGCTGCGGAACTCCCGGTTGGCGACCATTTTCTCCAGGTCGCGATTCGTTGCCGCAATCAGGCGAATGTTGACTTTGCGTGTTTGCGTACTGCCCAGCCGCTCGAATTCTCGCTCTTGCAGCACACGCAGCAGTTTCGGCTGGATTTCGAGCGGAATATCTCCAACCTCGTCCAGAAACAGCGTGCGCTGATCGGCCAATTCCATTCGCCCAATTTTTTGGCTAATCGCACCCGTAAAAGCGCCCTTTTCGTGCCCAAACAGCTCGCTTTCGAGCAAGCCCGTTGGTATTGCGGCGCAATTGAGTTTGACGAACGTTCGCTGCTTCCGGCGACTGCGCTCGTGAATTGCGCGTGCGATCAGTTCCTTACCGGTTCCGGTTTCGCCTAGAAGTAAAACCGTGGAATCGCTAGCTGCTACCGTCTCGACCAGTTGCAGGACATGCTTGAGCGCCGGGCTGTTCCCAATAATCTGCTCGAAATCCATATCACTGCGAATTTCCTCTTCGAGGTAGAGCTTCTCTTGCGCGAGTTTATCTTTCAGTTCTGAAATCTCTTCGTATGCCAAAGCATTATCAATGGCGATAGCGATCTGACCTGCAGCTTGGCTGAGGAATTCGACATCATCTTGGGTAAATGGGTCCTCCGTCGCGCGCGCAAGCGACATGTACCCCAATGCGCGGCCATGATTCACCAACGGAATGAAGCAGACCGTCTTCAGGCCTTCAGCGGCTGCGCGCGTAGAAGTCACTCGCCCGCTCACCGGTTTCAACATAGCCAATGCACGCTTCGGCGGACTGTCGTCAGTCGGAGTGATGATCTGCTCTTCCTTGAAGAATCCTTTGCTGCCGGGAAAATCTAAAGCGTGGAGGCGGAATGTTCCTGGCTCGGTCGCAGGCAACGCAATATTGGCCGCATCGCAGTGCATCACCTCACGCACATTCGACGCCACAGTATGTAGCACTTCTGCTAGTGCGAGGTTCGACGTGATGCTATTTGTCAGCTTGAGTAGCAACTCCAGCCGCTCATTTTGCTGCCGCAGGAATTCAGCGCCGCTCTTGCCGTTGTGCGCTTTTTCCAGATCTTCGCTCATACACAATTCGAAATAGCGACACGGAGAAGTGGGAAGAGTCTACCGCAATGAAACCGATGAGCATGGTCATTTGGTTTCGTGGACGATTCTATCCTGCCCTTTCAACTGTCAACGAGCAACTAACAATTCTAACCCGCAAAACTAAGAGAACCAGATTAGTTCTTGTTTACGGGCAACCCGGAAGTTGGGGGCCTGGTTGTGATCTCAATGAGGATTAGTCCCGTCTAACGGCCCAATGCTTACCAAGAGCTCCGGCATCGTCGGCGAGCACAACGGTATCTCCATGATTCGTTGTTTCTGCTTTTTCAGCGACAATTGGCACGCTCACAAACTAGGGCATCTTCGGAGGGCAAAAAGTTCAGTCCAATTGCACGGTTCTGGGAAGTTGGCAAGGCAACGTTCCGACTTCACTTAAAATTTTGAAGCCGTTTCCTTCGGTGTCGCTTACGATCCAGGTTGCCGTCCTTTCCTCTGCTCAAATATACCGAAGTTGTACCGACCGCTAGGCTCGGCTGCCTGGAATTTCTCGCGCTGCAGCCGAATGAATATTTCGGACCAGAGTTGCTGAGGTTGCGTTTGGAGCTGAGTTGCAGGATTTGCCGGCTGATTCGCAGGCGGCGTCTGAGGCGGAGGGACGGTTTTGCAGTCGACACTCCGAGACCTTATCGCGGAGCGACGTACGGAATCGTCGGCTTTCCCGTGACATCTCCCTTCTCCGCATCGGCAATTTTGATACCGACGTGCTCCAGCAATAGACCGGTGGACCGCTCCAGCTCCACCTGCGACTTTTCATAGGCCGCCATTGCCGAGAGGAGGGTGGTTTCGGCTTGAGTCAGTGCAGTCTGGTTCTGCAAGACTAGTGTGGACGTGGACGCGCCCAGCGCAAATCTCTGCTGCTCAGCATCAAGCGACTGGCGGGCTAACTTAACGGCTGCCTGGGCCGAAGTCACGCTGGCGCGGTTTTGTTGAACCGAGAATTGAGCATTGCGAACTTCAATCCGAACCTGGTTTTCCAGTTGCTGGACGTGCATTTGCGACTGGCGGTATTCGAGCTCCGAGCGGATCTGCGTGGCCTGTGCAGTGCGGTTGCGTATGGGAATGTTCAGCGTCAGCTGGACGCCCTTGTCGGGCGCGGTGGAGTTCACTAACTCGTTCAGAGTAGAGGAGTAGTTCACGTTCGGCGCCGGAGCATAAGCCGATCCGCAGAAGACTCCGGTTGGATTTTGAGCGCAAATGTAACTGGGGTTCTGCGCGCCACCGATTCCGGTTCCCGTGTAATACGCGGACAAATCGAGCGAAGGGCGCAAAGAATTTCGGACCGCCTTGTTGCTGATTTCCGTGTTTGTCAAGTTAATGCGTGCCTCCGCCAAGTCGGCACGATGACTCAGAGCATCGTTGACCAGGCCTTCCGTCGGCGCGACAGGCTCTGTAGCAGGTACTTCCATGGTTGAGGTTGGAATCACTTCGGCGTCCGCAAATTGTGGATCCACCAACGTCCGGCTGAGCGCGTTCTTCATTAGCAGTTGCTGCAGCTGAAGGTTGGTCATGGCTACCGTCAGGACTTGCTGATCGCTGGCCACGGCGCTCTGCGCGCGCACTTCATCGATTGGAGACAGAGTACCAGCCTGCAATTGCTGCTGAGTATCGGCCAGCGTCCTTTCTGCAAAGGCCAGGTTCTCTTTCGCCAGCCGCGCATTTTCGTACGCATAAACAAGGTCCCAATAGATGTTCTCGATCTGATCAACGCTCGTAATCACCTGGAGGCGAAACGCAATGTCGGAAATCTCGCGATTGTTCTTCGCAATGCGAATGAAGCGATCATTCGGAGCAAAGCCGAAGCCCTGCATTAAATGTTGTGTGACCTGAACCCGGAGGCTGGAGTTCAGCGTAGGACTCAAAGTCGTGAACGGATTGTTTGTCGTCTGGCGCGTATTATCAAAAGTCACCTGCAAATTGGTTCCCCAGTGAAATCCTTGGAGGTATGAGAAGTCCATCGTCGCTGTATTCTGGTCGCTGCCGCAGAACGGGCTTGTGCAGATCGTATGCTGACCGTCGAGCGATAGAGTTCCACTCAGCACGGGATCAAAGCTCGTGATCTGCGGCCCGCTGCCGAGGGTCGATACGACCAAACCGCCGGCACCGGTTCCAGCTCCGCCGCCTGCGACAGTCGTTCCGCCCTGCCCGGATCCGACTTGGTTGCCCAACGCTCCCACGCCACCGCCGGGCGTGTTCTGGACTACGCCGCTGTTGACGCCGAGAATGCTGGACCCGGCCTTGGCACGCAAGATGTCTGTATCGGCGATGTTGAGGTTGTATCGCTGAATGGCGATATCCAGATTATTCTCCAGCGCAAGGGACACCGCGTCGTCCATGGAGATGTATAGCTTCCCATCACGCATTAGATCGTTGATTCGAGGACTATTGGAGAGATTTGGCGCCGGCAAAGTGCGCACCAAGTATGGTGCAATCGGATTGGGAAAATAGCCGCGCGGTTTCGTGTAGTCCTGGGACAGGAATCTTGGCGGCTGCGGTCTCTCGACCGAAATCGTAGTGAACGGCTGGCTTTGCGGAGCCGACTGCGGTTTTGTATCTTGCTGATCTGTTTGCTGTGCGCATGCACCAGAAGCGATAAGTGTGGCCAATCCCAGTGCCAGCAACAGGCGAGCAGCCGAAGTCAAACACGGATAATGCATTCGATTATCTCCATCCAAATAAGAGCTTGTGTAACCACCTGCAACATTGGTTAAGGCAAAGCACGTTCCAAACGTAATCGTGTGCAAGTGATGAATTCTCAAGGCGGGATCGGAGGAAGTGCTGTTGACAGTCAATGCTGTCAAAGGACGATTGACAGGTCGGTTTGTTTGATCGCTAGAGGCTAAGGGAGGGTTCAGTTCGGATGACGCGCTCTGAGAACTAAAGGACGCGGACGATTTTAGGCATGCTGTCTGGGGTTATTCGGAACTTCTCGATTTGCGCAAGTCCACATGCATGCGGCAAGGATCACTTTACGTCGAATGGAACAGTCCAGTTAACTTTGCCCCGGCCAGCCCAAATGAATGAGTCTTTCATCACTGCAACAAGAAACGGGGATCCTGCCGCGGTTTTGGAAGCAGGCCGGAGCACGCACAGTTAGAGTTCCCGCAGAGCCGCCGCCACCGGCATCCTCGCCGCGCGCAAGGCGGGGAGCAAGCCTCCCAACAAGCCCATCGCAAGGGCAAAACCGATTCCCGCTACGAGCAGCTGTGGACTGATTCGAAACGCGAAGGCCAACTGGGAGAAGGTCTGCCAATTCATGGCTCCCGTCGTGAGTCCGTTCAGCGGCAGCACGGCTATGCATCCAACAATGCCGCCAATCGCAGCGATGAATAATGCTTCGATCAGAAATGAAGAAATCACTGCGGGGGCGCCGAAGCCCAAGGCCAGCATCGTGCCGATTTCACGTCCGCGCTCCGAGACGGCGGAGTACATCGTGTTCAGTGCCCCGAAAACCGCCCCGATCGCCATGATGAAGGCGACCAGTCCGCCCAGTACCGTGATCAGGCGCGTCATCGCCGTGGACTGCTTCGAGTAGTAATCAATCTCGCGCTCGACCTGGACATTCATACGTGGATCGGCGAGGACCGCGTCCTTAAAGCCTTGGAAGGCATCCACGGACGTGAGATGGACAGTCGCCGATTGGAATGTATTGGAAGGCCGCTTGTACGCGTCGTCGAGAACGCGCGGATCGCACCACACCTCGGAATCGAAGGCACTGCCGCCAGCGTCAAAAATGCCCACGACCTTCCACTGGCTACCGCCGAACTTCACGGTATTTCCAACATTCAGGCCTGCATAGCTCGCGCTCGCATTTTTGCCGACGACAACCTCGGCCAGCCCCGGATGAAACGTCTCTCCCTGCACGAGTTTGATATTTCGGCGAATGCTCAAGACATTGGGCGACACGCCGCGTACCTGGACGTTCGCATCGGTGCCGCTCGAGCGCAGCGGGAGGGAGGCTACAACTACCGCTTCTGACGTGACGAGTGGGCCAGCATTACTGCGGGCCACGCCCGGTTGGTCTTCCAGGATCTTTATCGCATTAAGGTCGATGCTGCTCAACATCTCCGAGCCTGCACCGGCGCGAGTGACGATGACATTATCCGGCGATCCGGATGCCACGAGAGTCGCCTCGAAGCCTCGCGCCAGGGCCAGCATGGCGATGAAGACACCCACAGTCCCAGCGATACCGAGCACAGCGACAATCGTGGAAGTCCATCGTGCCTGCACACTTCGGATGTTGTAAATGATAGGAATAGCCATTTCAGATCCTCCGCAACGCAGTTATCACGCGCATTCTCATCGCGCCGATGCCCGGCACGATCCCGCCAGCGGCTCCAATCACGAGCGCCACCACAAGCCCCAAAGAAAGGACTGTCAGGGACAGGTTTAAGGGAGGAAGTATGCCGCTCAAAGCACTGCCCAGGGCGGGGATCGCCAATGCTGACAAGCCAAGTCCGAGCAGACCTCCGATGAGCGCGATTAGCAGCGACTCGGCGAGTACGAAAAACAGCACGGCGCGGTCGCTGAAACCGATAGCCTTCAAGACCGCCAGCTCTCCCGTCCGCTCCCTGACCGCGATCGCCATGGTGTTTCCCGTCACCAGCAGCAGTGTGAAGAAAACGACGCTGCCGATGATCATGATTAATCCCTCGATGTTGCCGAACTGTTTGACAAAACTCGCCGCGAAAGACGATTCCGTCTCTGTTTTCGTTTCGTACGCTGAATTATCGAACATTTCGTCGATAGCGCTGCTGACCCGCAACGCGTCATCAGGGTTGTTCAGCTTGACCGTGTACCATCCGACGCTGCCTTTGAAATCCTGTGGCACCTTCTCTTCGAAGTAGTCCCACTGCAACCAGAACTGGGTCTCGTCGCCGTCCGGATTCTTGCTGTGATAGATACCGTCAATGTTGAAGTCCCACGTGGCAGTTGGGCCGTATCGGTTGTTCTGAATGGGAATGCGATCGCCGACCTTCCAACCGAAGCGTTTGGCGGTTTTTGCCCCGACGATCGCACCCTGCCGGTCGTGGAGGAAGCTCTGCCACTGATCATCGGGCACGATGAGTTCCGGCATCACCTGGCGTTGATTTTCGGGATCGATTACAAATTGCGGGAAGAAATTCTTCTCGTCCTGGTAGATGCCTCCAAACCAGTTGGAATGGCTAACGGCCGCGGCCCCGGAGATTCGAGCAATCTTCTCGTGATAAGAAAGCGGCAGTGGTTCTGAGAGGGAGATGCGATTGCGCGAGATCAGGCGATCCGCGCTTGCGACATCGGCCTGCTGGTTGAAGGCGGCGCGGACAACGGCCAAAAAGGCAAAAAGAAAAAGCGCGATCGCAAAAGAGCCGACCGTAAGTATGAGTCGCGCTTTCTTGCGCAATAAATTGGCGAAGATCAGGCTGCTGAATTTCATGCCGGTTCTCCTGCGACTAGGTGTGCTCCGTCTTCCACCAGCACGCCCTTGTCTAAGTGGAAGGTCACATCGGCTTGGCGCGCGACTATCGGGTCGTGCGTCACCATCAGCACGGTCTTACCATGGTCCTTCACGAGCGACCGAATCAGCGCCATGATCTCGTCCGCGCTTTTGCGATCGAGGTCCCCAGTAGGCTCGTCGCACAGGAGAAAGCTGGGGTCGGTGACGATGGCCCGCGCGATGGCAACGCGTTGCTCCTGCCCACCCGAGAGCTGTCGGGGATAATGGTGCATCCGGTCCGCCAGTCCGACGACTGCGAGGGCGGTCTCCACATGCTTGCGCCTTTCCGCCTTCGAGAGATTCGTCAGGAGTAACGGCAGCTCGACATTTTTAAAAGCCGTCAGGACGGGGATCAGGTTATACATCTGGAAAACGAATCCGACATGCCGGGTGCGCCATTCGGTCAACTTGCTCCGAGACATATGCGTTATCTCGTCGCCTGCCACCGTAATGCTGCCGCGGGTAGGAACATCAAGACCACCGAGCAGATTCAGCAGGGTCGTTTTTCCCGAGCCGCTGGGCCCCATGAAAGCAACGAAACGTCCCTCGTCCACGTCGAGATTCAGGCCCTTCAGGACGTGAATCTCTTGTTGCCCACGCTGATATGTCTTGTCGATCCCGCGAACCTGGATCAAACTGCCATTCTTCTCGTTACCATTTCCGCGTGCCATGTTCATCGCTCCTGTCATATTCGTTTAGTGCTGCCCTTTGATTTCAACGGTCTCGGAATCCTGCAGTTTCGCCGGCCCATGCACCACGACGCTGTCTCCCGCCGTGATGCCAGCGAGAACTTCCGCATTCGATCCCAGGTTCGCACCGAGGCGTACGGAACGCCGCTGGACGCGACTGTCCTTCACCACGTAAACGATCTTCTGGCCGCCATCGTCGCGGATCGCGCTCTGTGGCACGAGGAGAGCGGCGGATGACTTCGCCGACGTTTTCGACTTCTCGCCCAGGAAGGCCACCTTCACGCTCATGTCGGGCAGGATGCGTGGATCGAGCTTGTCGAAAGTAATGCGCACCTTCACAGTCGCCTTCTGCCGGTCAGCCGTCGGAATGATCGTGAGCACGTGACACGGAATCTTCCAGTCGGGATAGGCATCGAGGACCGCTGTCACCGCGTGCTTCGGAAGGACGCGCGCGAGGTAGGACTCGTTCACGTCCACTTCAATCTCGTTCGATTTCATGTCCACTATGGTGGCGATGCCGGTACGCGTGAAGCCGCCACCCGCTGACACCGGCGACACCATTTCGCCGAACTGCGCGTCCTTCGACACAATTACTCCGTCGAAGGGCGCCCGAATGACGGTGTTTTCCACCGACTGCTGGGATTCGCGAATGCGCGCTTCGGCCGTGATCACCTGCTGTTTCGTGAGTTCAATTCTGGCTTTGAGGCTGTCGACGGTAGTGGTGGCGTTGTCGAGCGCTTCCTGCGTTTGTACTCCGGCAGCTCGGAGCGTCTCTGCGCGATGCAGTTGGATCTCGGCATTCTTTAATTGCACCTGAAGGTCGAGCAGCCCGGCCTGCGTGGCATCGCGATCCGCGATTGAGGTGGCCAGCGTCTTGCGTGCGTCAGAATCGTCCAAGGTTGCCAGCACGTATCCTGCGTGCACGTACTGCCCCTCGCTGAAGAACACGCCGGTGACCCGCCCGGTGATCTTCGCCGCCACGGTCGCTCGCCGCTGCGGGGTTACATAGCCACTTGCATTCAGCAATGCCGGTGTATCCGTGTTCGGCCTCTGCACCACCGCGACTTCGACTGCCGGCACCTGATGCATGTAGACGTACGCGCCGCCCGCAATAACCAGTGCACCAAGCAAGACGGCAATTACGGTTCCGACGCGCCCGCCGGCGCCCGAGGTCTTCCGCTTATCATTCTCGATGCGGAGGGTGGACAGGTCCGGCTTTTCTGACGCCATGGTCTGGACAACGGCTTGGGTGCTGCTCATTGCTGTTTTCTCCTGGGTGGCTCTGCCTGCGGCAGCCCTCGCCGCCTGCGAACTCTTAAAGGGCAACTTCCATGCCAGAACACGAGTGCCTATAAGATCGTGGAATTTAAGCGGGATGCGGGCGAAGCGATGCCCGAGGAGGTGTTGAAGGTTAAAACTGTCAATTGCTCTTTAACACTTGAAGCGCAACTGGGCCGCAGACATGAATCTGTTTTATTACGGTATACTTCTCCCACTACTCAGGATCTTTGGCTCGTTCCGAACGACGTTATGAGTGGAGATGCGCAAAACACGGAAGGCAGGACGAACGCACAGGTTAGTGACCGCCTACAACGGCAAAATGATCGGCTGCAGTTGCTCCTGAAGCTGACGAACAGCATCACCTCGAATTTGGACCTCAAGGAGGTCCTACGGGCGATCGCCGCGAGCGTTCGTGAGGTGATGCGCTGCGATGCGGCAAACATTTCGCTGCCCGGCCCGGAGCCAGGAACTTTCCGCCTCTATGCGGTCGATTTTCCCGGCAGCAAGGGATTCGTCAAGGAAGAACAGATCGTCACTCCGAGCGAAGGCAGTCCAGCGAAGCGGGCGTTTGAGACGTTGAAACCGGTGATCTCAACCCCAACTGCCAGTCCTCACGACACCTACGGCCACAAAATAGCGACCCTTGAAGGCATAAAGACCGTATGCTTCATACCGCTGGTGAATCGCGGCCGCGCGCTCGGAAATCTGAGTCTTGCACGCGCAACCGAGAACGCGTTCACAGAAGAAGATGTCGAATTCCTCAGCCAGGCTGCGGGTCAGATCGCTATCGCCATCGACAACGCGCTCGCGTACCAGGAAATCTCCCAACTCAAAGACAAGCTGGCCCAGGAGAAGCTCTATCTTGAAGAGGAAATCCGTAGCGAGATGAATTTCGAGCAGATCGTGGGGAACAGTCCGGCGCTCAAGCAGGTCCTGCAGCTCGTCGAGACCGTCGCGCCTAGCGATTCCACGGTCTTGCTTTTGGGCGAAACCGGAACAGGAAAAGAATTGATCGCACGCGCAATCCACGATCGCAGCCGGCGCAAGGAGCGAACCTTTGTAAAGCTGAATTGCGCCGCGATTCCTACCGGCCTACTGGAAAGCGAACTGTTTGGGCATGAAAAGGGCGCGTTCACCGGTGCAATCAGCCAAAAAATCGGGCGGATGGAATTGGCGGACCAGGGCACGCTGTTCTTGGACGAAGTAGGAGACATTCCCACCGAGATCCAGCCCAAGCTGCTGCGCGCATTGCAGGAGCGGGAATTTGAACGGCTGGGCAGTACGCAGACACGCAAAGTGAATGTTCGCCTGATTGCGGCAACGAACCGCGATCTGGAGAAGATGATCGCCAACCGCGAATTCCGCAGCGACCTATTCTATCGATTGAATGTATTTCCGATTCGTATTCCGCCGCTGCGGGACCGTCGGGAAGACATTCCCCTGCTGGTCAGTTACTTCGTCCAAAAGTTTGCCAAACAAATGCAGAAGAGAATCGATGCCGTTCCTGTTGCTGTAATGAAGGGACTAACGGCTTGGGAATGGCCCGGGAACATACGCGAATTGGAGAATTTCATTGAGCGCGCGGTGATCCTTACGCGAGGCAAGTCGCTCGAGGCACCGCTTTCCGAGCTGCGGAGGCCGGGCTTTGACGCGCCGCCTGCGGCTGCACAGCCCCCACGAGACGACATTGCCCGAATCGTCAAAGAAACGATCAGTGCTCTAAACGGTAAGAAAGACTTTAGCGATGAATTTGCCAGGAAGCAGCGCGAGGATATCGTCCGCGCGCTTACTGAAAGCAAGGGACGGGTCGGCGGCGCGGATGGAGCTGCTGCGCGAATGCGTATCAATCGCACAACCCTGCTTGCGCGCATCAAGAAGTTCGGAATCGACCCCAGACAGTATTCGTGAATCACTCCCTCCTTTTTATATTTAGCCAGGAATCCTCAGCTCGCGTCTTGAACCAGGTCCAGCAGTCAATCGTGTTCTTGACAGCATTGACTGTCAACAGCGCCTGTTCCAATCGCCCATTGAAAACTCATGGGTTTACAGCGCGTCTGCGTTTGGCACGCGTACTGCTTTCCCATGCGTGAGGCCGGAGCACGATGTTGAAGATCTCCAGTATCGACACACCGAGGCAGCGCAAGCTGGTCTTAGAAGGCAAGCTCATCACGCCCTGGACGGCCGAACTCAGGACCGCATGCGAAAACGCCAGGGAGAACCTGGGGGGCCGTGAACTCGTTGTCGATTTGAAGAACCTAACGGTCATCAGCCAGGAAGCCGAAAACCTGCTAGCTGCGCTGATGGACGAAGGGGTCAAGTTCCGCTCTCGCAGCGTGTTCGCGAAACAGGTGCTGCGGCAGCTCGGCGGCAGAGCATGCGCCGCGCAAGGCAACCTCCTTACTGCAGAAAAGGGAACCTTCGCAAACGGGAGACAAAGGTCGAGATGAATAGGAGAACCATTCGGAGCGGTTGCGTTTGCCGGAGCCGCGCCTCTTACCGGAGGTGAGCTGTGACATTTTTCTCCTTGGTGTTCTTTTCTGCACGTAGTGGCCACGCTGTCGATTTTTGCGCGCCGCTACAGCGGGTCTAGCCTAAGTTCTTCGAAATACGGAATAGCAAATGCGTGGCAGATTTCTCAATGTAGCGTGGCTCGGAATTGCCTCTGTGCTGCTCTTATCGTCATCGGTTCTTGCCAGCCATCAGCGTCGATCTTCGACAAGTGAAGAAAGTGCGATTCGGACGCTGATGTCACAGTGGGTGGAGGCATATCACCATCTCGATGCGAAGCGACTAGCGGCTCTTGAAATACCGGACATCGAAATCGTGGACCGTTTTGGCGAACTGCATCTACCATTTGGCCGAGATAAGAACGAGCAGCTATGGTCAGATAGCTTCGCGATAGTCTCCAGGAATACCGCTCCACCAACTGTAACGATTGACCGGATTCAGCTTCTCCGGCCCGATGTCGCGCTGGTGCAGGTGTCTTGGCAGTTTGCGGAAGGAATCTTGCTTGTCGATGGAGAACGTATTCCTCCGTTCTTGCAGGTCGATACCTATGTTGTGATCAAGTCGCAGCGCGTCTGGTCAGTGGCTGCCCACAATATGCAGGAGAAGAAGCAATGAGTGCGCCCCAGAGAGTGCCTTCAAAAATGGAAGGAGCTCCTAGGTTCTGCATTCTCAGTGACACGAATCATTATTGGCGAGGAAGGACTGCGGGCCCTTGACAGCGCAGACGGCCACGCGCCTTTCCTCGTTATGAGGGCATTTGCATTTTGTGCGCCGCTTTGTGCTAGTTCGAGCCGATTTCCCCGCAGCCCACCCCGGTCTGATCGACCATCCGTCATAGAATCATGTCTTTACCAGTTGCAGCGAAGTCTGCACACGCAAATGCTTCGGGCTGAGCTAGTTTGGCGGAAGCGTGTGGGAGTCGAATTGAGAAACTATTCTACAAGTCCCGTGTTTCAACGGCGTTGCACCCACACGTCAAGTTCAATCGGCACAAATAGTACAACGTATGGTTCGATTGAACGACACTCCCACCGTCTTCATGGGCAGGGCGGAGGGGGTCGAAAACAACGAGAATCTCTCGGCTGAAGTGATCAGTTTCGAGGAGCCAGTGCGTGGACACCTTACATTCATGCCTTCATTTGCATGATTGGCTGATCGGAAACAGTTTCTGGAAATTCTGAGCCGGAAAACACTCCAGCCACACGATTCGGAGCACGGCGATGGCTGGAACCGCGAGATATACGCCCGCAATTCCTCCTACTTGACCTCCCACCATCAGCGCAAACACGACGATCAAAGGCGGAAGTTCCAGATTCTTCCCCATAATGCGAGGCGAGTTCACGTAGTCCTGCAAAAGCCTCCACACAATCAGCAATGCCGCCATCCAGATCCAGTGGGAATGTGCCAGGAAGCCGACCGTTAGGATAACTCCGGCCGAGACGATCCATCCCACTGCTGGAAGGAATTCCAGAACTCCTCCTACAAGTCCGAGTGCGATCGCATCCGGAAATCCCAGAACGAGCATGCAAACGCTATAGAAGACTAAGGAAAGGCCCGCGAGGGCAAGCTGCGCTCGAATATATTTGGCAAGCATTCTGTCAATATGGCGAGGATTCGTTCGGACCGCAGATCCCCTCGCGATTTGAACCCTTCGATGAGCGTTTCCGAGATTCGACTCCGATCACGCAAGATGAAGATGGCCAGAATCGGGATGGCGAAAAGCCAAATAGAACTCGCAGCAACATTAGCGACGGAGGTCGCACCCCGCTCGAAAAGACGGACAATGAGGTCCTGGTGACGAGCCAACTGGTCCCGTATCCACAGTTGCTGCGCAGCGCTCAAGCCATGTCCACCTCCCGATCCAGCCACGACCCTACCGCTGGAAAGACCTTGCAATAACTCTCGCACGGTTGCATTCAAGCTTCTTGCTTGTGCCGCGAGGCGCGGGCCCAATTCGTATCCCAGGCTGCCGAGAGCAAGGATTCCGATCAGGTAAACCTGGACAATCGCGAAAGAGCGATTTTTCCGCGAGAGCGGCGAGCGCTCTTGAATCCATGCGACGACGGGTTCGAGCAAGTGCGCGAAGAAAACAGACAGGAACAAAATCAGGAAAGCGGTACGTGCAAGATAGAGGATAGCTGCGGCGGCTAGAAAGAGCGCTACAGTGGTAACTATATTCCCTGCGCGATCATCGATTGAGAACACGGCGTTTTACTCGGGACGAAAGCGGTCGTGACTCCTAATGAAACGCCAGAAGCCCGTCGGAGAGGAGTTTCTACCAACTACCCGCGCCTTTAAAATGCTGACTTGACATGTGCTCTTGTCCTAGGCCGCCTCTTGGCCTGCAACTTCGCCTTTCGATCAGCTTGCGCCCGAGCATGCTCGGCCTTCATTTGCTCAATTTCCTGTTTTAGTTCTGCCACGTCTCTGGCTCTGAGATCGTCCTCAACCGCGCTTCTGACTGAACGAAAAACAACGCCACCCGCAGCCTCCATCGCTGAGTCCACTGGTGTCACCCACTCTTCACTAACATCGGCGACTACGGCGCACTTGCCGGGCGTAAGGGCAGCGGCCACGTCACTTCCGAAATCCGTGTTGACCCCGGCAGCGTAGATATCGCCCATCATTCCCGCGAAGCTTCCGGCGAGAGCCCCGATGCCGAAGCCAACAGGCCCTCCCAGGAGACCGATTAGGCTGCCGATGGCGGTACCTCCGATCGTTCGAACCGGGAAGTCGCCGTCGGTCCGAAGTACAGAAACCGTTCCGTCGGCGTTCTTCTTGATGACCGATTCAGCGTGGATGGTGATGCTGCCCATCGGCATCGAGTTGGTTGAGACTACGCGCGCCTTCGTATGCTTTCGCTTCATTTTCGAACACTACAACTAGCATCTCTTCCATGAGAAATCTCCTTTTAGTGAATTTAGACAGCTTGAGAGGCCTTCGGCTTCGGGAAAATCTGGTGAATCGCCGTCCCAAAACCGACCAGTGATGCACCGTCAAAAATCAAATCAACACCAATTGCGAAACCGATGAACCATATGCTCGAAAGTGGCATTTGCGCCAGCAGCATGACTCCCAGCGCAACGGAAACGATTCCTGAAAAGACCGCCCAACCCCAGCGCGGAAACTTCATCATTCCCGCCGCGATTGCTCGAAACATTCCGCTCACAACGAAGAAGCTCGCAAGAATCAAAGTGAGGCTTGCAGCTCCAGCGAGCGGATAACGGATGAGCAGATATCCGGTGAATCCTCTGAACAGCGCGCTGAGGAGGTGAAGAAAGAATCCGCTCCAGTTCCTCGTGCCAAAGGCGTGAACCAAAGCGATGACTCCACTGATCAACAGCAACCATCCAAAAGCCAGGACGGTCGCAAATGTAGCGGTGACATTTCCAATGATGCAGATGGCTCCCAGAACCATCAGCAGAATTCCGAGAGCCAGAAACCAGCCCCAGGAACTTCGAACTTCCTCCAAGCCCGCCAGAAGCGGATTTTCGGCATATCCCTCTCTCGACATGGCACCCTCCTTTTTCATTTGCAGATTCCCCCAAGGAATCTTCGAATCGTATTGCTGAGAAGCATTTCCTTCGGTGACGCTAATCACATTTCCTTCTCTTTTTCGCGGTCTTTTATCGCCCGCATTGAAGTAGAACGCACGCAGCGTGCCAGATTATGCGGCTTGCAAGTTGTTGGATTTGGAAGGCGATATCAAGCGCGGCGGCGCTATGCTGCCCGTATGCGGGCAGCGCCGCCAGATGGGCAGTCCGGCGAACGGCTCAGCCTCTCTGGTTTTTTCCCTCTGCGGGATAACCGGTCCCTACAACGGTAACCGGAAGCGGTAAGTGGGGCCGCCGTCTTCATCTGGGGAACACTGGCATGGCGTATCGAAAGGGATACAGCCTAGGCGGGATCGTTCGCACTAACGCCGAGGGAGTTTGCCCGTCAGAGCTTGGTTCGGGTTTGTATCGCGACCAGATTGGCTGCCACGTTTCGGAGAACTGCCTAAGTGCCCTGACAGGGATGCCCAATTCCATCGACAGGGAGATGCAGGCGCTCACAGACGTCGACTGCATACGATGTAGTCGCAATGAACCTAGCCCCCAACCGGCCAAAAGACGAAAGCACCTCTTCCCCCAGGGCATCGATGAACATGACTTCGGTTAGGTCTACCACTAGATTTACGTCGGCGCCGCGGTCGATGGCGGCTGCGAGGGGCCGCACGATTGTCCGGGTGTGCTCGGCATCATTGCCGGCTAATCTACCCTCCAGCTTGATGCGCCGAGTGCCAGCTGAATCAACTATATCGACGCGCAGCATTCGTCTCCTTACCGTATTTGAGCAATTGAGAACAGCTGGCGGGCGGCCAAGTGAACTGAACAAGGGCCTGCAGCAATGAACTGGCGGTCGCGGAGGTAAGGACGCCCGAAGGTAAAATCAAGACCTCTCTTCACGCGTTTCACCAAACCTCCTGGTTAGCCGCTTCCACGGTGAAAGTCTGCAGGTCTGTTGCCACGCGCCGATTCTGATAAGTCCTTATGACTCAACAAAGAAAAAAAGATGGTTCAAGAACAAGGTGCCCAAGAATGGGCAATGGCCCTCATATGGGCACATGGGGAAAGACAAGAATGGGAGTTGGCCGCCTTGAAGAAAGTTGAAACAGACGCCGGCAGCCGCAGCAGAAGCCGAATGCTGGACAGTCAGCTGGAATAATCAGGTCGACTGATGTTTAGCTTACGCATCTTGTTCTGCAGTGTTGTTCGTTTGAGTCCGAGGCGCTCTGCCGCTCCGCCTTTGCCGAATATTCTTCCGGAGGCGGCCTTCAAAGCACCGATAATTGCCTGCCGCTCGGCTTCTTCGAATGTCGAGCCTGTCCGAGGCCACTGCCCGGCTCGACACTCTCTTCAGCTCGGTGCGCGGGACATGCAACTCGTCCCCTTGCGTGAGAATGACGCAGCGCTCGATAAAGTTTTCAAGCTCGCGAATATTCCCCGGCCAATCGGCGTTTACCAGCGCCTCCATCGCCTGTTTCGGAACGGACCGAATGCGCTTTTGCATTTGGCGGGAGAGGCGCAAAACAAAGAAATGGACCAGTAGCGGAATATCTTCGCGCCTTTCGCGAAGCGGAGGGATTTCGATTGGGAAAACATTCAATCTGTAAAAAAGGTCTTCGCGGAACTGGTTGTTGCGAATCATGCTTTGCAGGTCGCGGTGCGTTGCGGCAATCAAGCGAACGTCAACATGGACGGTTTTCGTACTGCCCAAGCGTTCGAATTCGTGTTCCTGTAAGGCACGCAGGAGCTTCGGCTGCAGGTCGAGACTGATATCACCGATTTCATCCAGGAAGAAAGTACCGCGATCCGCCAACTCGAAGCGGCCTCGTTTCTGCATCAGCGCGCCAGTGAAAGCCCCCTTTTCATGCCCAAACAATTCGCTTTCCACCAGCCCGGAAGGGATGGCTGCACAATTCAGTCGAACGAAAGTGCGTTCACGACGCGGGCTGCGATTATGAATCGCCCGGGCGAACAGTTCCTTACCGGTGCCGGTCTCACCATGCAGGAGCACAGTTGAGCCGGTCGGGGCGACAATCGCAAGCTGGTCCAGCACGTTGCGGAGAGCGGCGCTCTTGCCGACGATGTCCCCAAAGTTGTACTCGGACTTGATTTCCGATTCAAGGTATACGCGTTCGTCTTCAAGCCGAGCTGCGGATGCGTTCAAGCGACCATATGCGAGCGCATTATCCAACGCGAGCGAGACCTGAATGCTAATCTGGGTCAGTAAATCCAGGTCCCCCTGATTGAAAGCATCGGGCTTGCGGCTGCCTATCGCCAGGATGCCCAAGGGACCGCTACTCGTAGCGAGCGGGGCAACGGCAACCGATGTTATGGACTCGGCTCTAAACGTTTCGGCAATACTCGCCGGAAGTTTCTCCATATGGTTGGGTGACCAGATTTCGGACTGGCGCGTGCGCAGCTTCTCATACTCAGCTTCAGTCAGATCGGTCGAGCCGACATCGGCCAACACGCCCTTGCCGCCTGGGAAATCGAGCACCGCACTATGAAGCTGATGTGAGCCCTTTTCGAGCACCCAGAACCCCGTGAAATCACTGCCAAAATAGGAACGAATCGAGGCCGAGGCCGAGCGAAACAGGTCGTCAATTTCCAGTTTCGTGGCGACGTGATTGTTGATTTCCAGCAGCAGCCGAAGGCGGTCGCGCTCGCTGGCAAGCTCGCGCTGGTAACTCTCCGCCCGAGCTGTCGCCAGCGCCGACTCAAGGGCCACAGCGACATGCCCCGCAAGTGCTCCCATCAATTCCACATCTTCCACGCCGAACTCCCGGCCTTGCTCACCGGTGAAGGCTATGAAACCGTACTGTTTCCGCGAAGTCGCAAGCTGGAAAAGATAACAGTGATGCCCACGAACTCTGGATGCGAATGGTGCAAGCTGCGGGAACTTCAGCATCTCCTCCGCCACGTCGGGAAGATATACAGGTTTGCGTGTCTGCAATACCTGGGCGGCCACACCCGTACAGGCAACCTCGGTCCCTATCGGGATGGGCGTCCCCTCGGAGGCGCGATCCAATCCAATCACTTTCAAGGCTTTGCCGTCGTCCGTCAGTAGGTACAGTCCGGCCGAGTAAACACCAGAGATCTTCGACAGAACGCCACGTACACTGTGCAGCATAGCTTGGACCGTGGGTTGCTGCACGATCGCGCTGGACACATCGAGCAGGGCTCGATACCTGCTATCGGTGGGTACTAGCCTCGCGCTGGTTTCTGCTGACATAGCTGACCACTAGCGTTAAATTGTTCGTCTATGCGGTGATGCTTCGGTGGTTCGGTCCACGGCGATCAATGAGGCTGAGTAGGTTACTATCCAGACCCGGAGAAGAAAAGCTTTTCATTCGCGGGTAGTCCGGCAATTCATGCCTGCCTAGGTTGCACAACATGCGTAGAGCAGCACGGTTTGACCAAAGAGCGCGTCTTGTAGATCGTGATTGATGCACTTGGCCGAAAAACGCGCTATCCGTTCCAAATGGCTAGTCGGCATCTCAATCCGGACTGCCGTGCAATTGTCGAGAAGGGTGGGATTGGCGTAGTCGGAAGGTCTTGGCTGAGAACAGTGTGCGTGCGGAGGACGCACCGTAAACGCCCATATTGTCGGTGATGCGTTGATGTGGGCAGCGAATCGTGTTAGCTTCGAAATCGACGCGCCCACAGACGTTCAGACGAGCAGTCTTATTTACCCTAAGTTGGCCGCCGGCGTCGATAGTCACAGATCACAGAAACGGCGAACTAACCATGGCCTTGCGTGGTTAAAACCCGATTCGGCGTCATCGGGTATTCTCGTAACCGCGTGCCAGTCGCTTCGAAAAAGGCATTCGTTATAGCAGCGGCCATGGAGCACATGCTTCCTCGCCCGCACCCGTCGATTTCTGATCCATCCGCTGAACGACGATCGGAGTCAGTTCCGGATATTCTTCGAATCGATATCCAGAAGACCGTCGATGGAATTTATATTCGTGGTGGCAGCTGCCATCTTGGCCTCCTCAAGAACGTTCTTGGGATCCACCGCAGCTTCAGCGAAACGCTCGCATGGACCGGCCCATCTCAAGCGTTTGTTGCAGGCCGTCTGCAAGCTTCCGTCGCGCCCGACAGATCCGCGATTTAAATGCACCCGCCCGGATACCGATCGTCTCGCTTGATTCGGTGGAAGAGAGACCGTTTGTCGCAAGGAGGCGAAATGCAGTTTGCAGAAGCGGCGGAAGTTGACGGACCTGCTCTTCGATCAGGGCAGTGATCTCCATCTCTGAGCAGAGCTTTTCGGGGTCGGGCCGCCTATCAATGACTCCCCGCAATAACCGCTCTGGCTGATTATCCAGAATCTCGTCCAGGGAAGCTTCCGGGTGGAAACTTTTCCTGCGTCGCATCATGAGAGCCGAGTTTATGACGATGCGCGTAAGCCACGTGAAAAACGACGACCGGCACTGAAAGCAGCGCAGGCTGGTGAATGCCTTGCATAAGCCGTCCTGCAGGGCATCCTCTGCATCTTCTTTGTTGCGCAGCAGAGCAAATGCGGTCCGATAGAGCCTGCTGGTGTGACGGGTGAAGAGATGTTCCTGGGCATCAGAATTCCCGGCCATGGCTTGCTGTATGACGGCCCACTCCTTGCCCATATGGCGGAGAGCAATGATTCGATCGGAATGCAGTTGCTCCGATGCGGGTAAGGCAATCTTCCCTCGTCGTCCTCTTCGTACCTTTACGAGGAATCGTGGAGCACCGGCCGTTGGCCGGACATTTAATGAACATGCTTGCGACGTTGCCATACAAACGATCTCCAAAGTCCTCAGACTCATTCATTCCTTTATCCGTGGCCCGATAGCTCCTCGCCCTACTGCAACTTGTGCAGATCAAGAGCTAGCGAGATCCAGGCCCCACCGTAAAAAATCAGATCAATTCCGAGGAAAAGACCGATCGCATAAAGCCCCGACACTGGCCACTGCGCCATGAGCAGAAAACCCAAAACCGATGCGACGACCCCGTTCACGGCCTGCCACCCCCAGCCCGGCAGATGAGTCCACAACGCGTAAATGAATTGATACAGTCCGCCGGCCAGAAAAAACATCGACATGAGAAAAGTCGCAGCCTCGGCACTTATGACTGGTCTCACCAGCATCAGTACACCGACGACTCCGAATAAAATCGCGGCCAGCAGGTGCAGGAAGAACCCTGCCCACTTCCCAACCATGAACGCATCCGCAAACTCGATGATGCTCGCGAATATAAGCAGCCATCCGAAGAAGATCATCGAAACCACCGTCGATGTGACGGACCGAACAATTGCTCCGATGCCAAGCAACACCAACACGATGCCAAATGCGAGGAACCATCCCCAGTGATGAATCATCTCCGGTGTGACTCGAACGATTACATCGATCATTTTCAGTTCTCCTGTTCACGAATTCTGGGTGCTCCCCAGGGCCGGGCGTCATTCCATCCTGTCATCAGCAATTGCCTTCAGGGTCTTGCGGGTTGTCACCGAGTACATCAGCTTCTTACGGAGTTCAACTAGACAGCTCCGCACTACAAAAATAGCTCTTCACGGGCTCGTTCCTCCTCCAGCCGTTCCACCGCCTTATCGAATTCTTTCGTCGCTGTGGCCAGGCGTTTTTCATGCCTGTCTTTGATGTTTCCTCGCGCTTGTGCAACCTTTGCCTTCAGAGCCTCGATCTTGGCTTCGGCCTGGCGCCGTAGGGCTTCGCGTCTGGCTCTGGCTTGATCGCTTTTCTGCTTGAGTCTCGCGTTCAGTGCATCAATTCGAGCTTCGAGTTTCGCCTTGCGCTCCGCCCTGGCCGCGGCGTGTTCGGCTTTCGACTGCGCGATCTCCAACTTGAGCGTCGCGAGGTCCTGCTCGTTCTGCACGTGTTTGAGTTCGCGAAGGGAACGCCTCAGGACGTGGCCACCCAACGCTTCCATTCGAATATCCAAGAGTGTGATCTCGTCCTCCTCAATCTCAGCAACCAAAGCCACTTTGCCGGGAGCAAGTTCCTTCGCGGCATCCTCTATAAAGTCGCTTCCCACGCGAACATTCTCTAAATCTGAAAGCGCGCCAATCAGAGTGCCACCGGCGAAACCCACCGCCACTCCAACTGGACCGCCGAGCAAACCGATGAGACTGCCGACCGCAAGCCCTGTCAGAGTTCCCGCGGGGCCGTATTCGCCACTGCGCTTCACCGTCGTCGTGCCGTTGGGGCTCTTTGCCATGATCGCCGCGTCATATACGGCGATATAACCGTCGTAATCGAGTTGGCGAAGAACCTCGGATCCCTCGCTGGCTTGTTGCGCGTTACTAAAAATAACCACAAGCATTCGATCCATAACGGTAAGTGTCCTTCCCACTCGAATTTGGCCGCACCAGCGGCGCTACCTCGAGCCCATTCCCAGTTCGACTTTTAAGCCAGCGGCTAATGATCCGTGCCCGAGGCCGGTGCGTACCGAGCAACCGCCTGGGGGAACGCCGGTAGGCCAGCCCCCTTGTTAGCAGCAGCGAGCTTGTCGTCGCTCAGTAGTTCGCGTGCTGTCCTGCTATAAACGGCTTGGTTCAGATCGTCTTCTGGCCGAATGACGACGCCCTTCAGGCTGACGCCCGCAAACAGACCGCGGCTGCGCGAGTAGGACAGAATCTTTGCCTGCATCAGTGCGTCAGTTCCGGCACTCGCTTCGCGCCCGACCGGACCGCCTGCAACACCAGCCTCCGCTCCGAGCTCAAACTTGTCCTTCATCAACGCGCCCATGGCTTCGTCGTTCATCAACAGAAGAACGAAATCGGTTGCCGATGCGCCGATCTGCCACCCCACACTGCCACCGCCGGCACGAAAGAACACGGGATCGCTCCAGCCCGAACTGGTGCGACGGCTCACGACGCCGCGCCCGCCCTCGCCGCCGATAACAAATGACGCCTTGATGACCTGCGGAAAGACGGCGATTGCCTTCGCCCGCGCTAATAGATCGCGTGGAATGGATTTGTCGGGGGCCTGCATGATTTCGTCGAATACCTTCGCAGCTTTGGCGGACTGCGCAGCCGCTTCCTTGACTTTCCCCGCATGGTCGTCGCCTGAGCTCGCTGAGGGTGTCACTGACATGAACGCTGCAATCGCGAGTGACGCAACGGCAAGGACTAGGACTCTTTTCTGATTCTTGGGATTCACGATAACCCTCCTAACCCTCTCCGTGTACGAAGGGGATAGACTTTGGTTCGACGATTAACATCACGCGCACGCTTTGCTCCTCAGTTTGATTTCACCTTGGATTCGATCCCCTTCACTGACTTCTCAAAGTCTGTGATCCGTGCCTCAACATCGGCTCTCACCTGCTCGAACCGATCTGCGCCCGACTTCTTCAGCTCCTGCAGCTTCTGCACGATCGTCTGCTTCTGGGTTAGGAGCTCTGTGATTGCTTTGAGCTCGACGTTCGCCTTCGCCGTCTGAGCGCGCGCCTTCAGCGTGTCCAGCTTCGCCTCGGCGGTATTGATCTGGGATTCGAGCTTGTCGTGGATCGCCTTTTTCGCTAATTCCGCATCGGTGCTCATTTTTCTTCTCCTCGCTTATCATATTTGGTTGACTGCAATCGTTCTGAAACCACGCCTTGTGGTACAGCAATGCGAAGGCCACAGCTAAACTGTTGAAAATGTTTGAGTGCACGGACGGTACGACCACGATTCCTTCGTGAATTCGCGAACTTCGCAAAATTGGACCTGCGGCAATCAGGAGAAACGAGGTTGATTAACGAGGCGAGTTCGAAGTGCCGACCTGACCCGTCGTGTCTCTTCCTTCGGGTAGGCATCGTTCCGGGAACCAGCCTTGCGCCCCAACGCGACGCCAGCGACTTTTTTTTGAGAACGTTAGCTATCTCTTCTGGAGCTTCTTTAACGCTTCCCGCAGGGCCTTGTTCTGTGGGTCGAGCGCCAAGCCAGCTCTAAACTGCTCGGCCGCCAAGTCTGTCTTCTCCTCGTTTTCGTATAGCTTCCCAAGCCACTCGTAGGCAGAAGAGTGCGCGGGGAGTTCGGAATTGTCGGGCACGGTATCGATGTAGGCGCGAAGGTCCTTCTCGGCAATCGCCAGATCTTTCTCTTCTAATACCAGAGCGACACCGCGGTAGTAGCTGAGCCGGCGGTCTGAAGCGTCAACTTTTGAGGCTGCCTCGACGGCTTGTTCCATATGCTCGGCGTCGCCTCGGTCGCGATAGTAATCCGCAGCTTCGAGATATGCGTCGATGCGGTTTGGCGAGGAGTTTAGGATTTTCTGGTATTCTTCGGCGGCCTGCTCGAACTTTTTCCGCACCGCGTATAGATTAGCTAGGGCCAACGCCCCTTCCAGCGGGTCCACGGCTGATAGAGCCCGAATTTGGTCCAGTGCACGTTTTTCGCCGCCTCCGAGGTCGCCAGGAGCATTCGCCATGAACTCAATTAGGTCTCGCTGGGCATTGATATTGGTGGCGTCTAACTGAACTGCGGCCTCGAATTCGTGGCGGGTCCTGCGCGCCATGGAAAGGGCCAAACCCACGTTGGAGTGGCTGCTCTCGTCGGCTTTGCGACCACACGCCCTCCCAAGCCAATCGTGGTACTCGGAGTGGTCGGGATCTAACGCAACGGCGCGCTCGAGACTTGAAATCGAGCGTGAGAAATCCCAAAGCTCAAAGAAGCAGCGGCCGAGCCAAAAATAAAGTCCTGCGTCCTTGGGATTTCGTTCGACTTCGGCTTGCAGCGCCTCTGCAGCCTGGCGATACTGCCCTGTATTGTAGAGTGCCTGTATTCCCGGCGGAGGCGCGTCAATCCCAGCGGGCAAGGCATTCGCCGGCCGTGCTGCGAGAATGTCGGCCAACAATGCGCTTAAGACAAGCAAGATCCGACCCATTTTTCTCGTTCTCAATGCCGCTCCCAGGAGTTCTGGCAAGAAAACATACCTAAGTTTGCAAGGTGCTGCGACTGGTTGCGCTTAAGCGAAGCCGCCCGGGAGTGCCCGTCCACAAGGGGTTTTCTGCCTCCTTGTCGGTGGGTCTGACCATTCCGCGGGCGGCCGCTCATCCGAAATACATATTCTGCGGACCCCGCAACCCTGGAGCTGTGCTTCCCTCCCTTCTGGTTGACGCGGAGTCTCGCTTACTTCGTGGCCACCTGGCTCTTGACCTTCGCGCCGAATTGATCCAACGAGGCTTTGAATTTGGCCATATCGGCCTCGATCTCAGCCTTGATTTGCGCCGCCCTTGCTTCGCCGGACGTCTTCAGGTCTTGACGCTTCTTGTCGATCTCCTGCCTCTTGCTTTTGAGACCGTTAATCGCATCGATCTCCGCCTGCGCCATCTTTCCCTTGGCATGAGCTTCGATCTCGTCAATCTTTGACTTGGCTTCCTGCAACTGCGCACTGACCTTGTCTTCAAACGCTTTGATCCCTGCACTCTGTTCACTCATCGTATGACTCCTTTCATTTTCATTCTTGGATTGTGCCTGCCCTGTTCCTTAGTAAGAAAAAATCACCGAGCGCTTGCGCTGAGAACTTTCTCTACCTTGGACTGCTGGTCACGGTTCAAGGTCGTGCGCAGTATGTTTCCGCCGTAGCCGCGGAACTGATCGGCCACAACGTCGGGATTGCCCACACGAAGGATGGCGAAGATGGCCGAATCACCTGGTTGGACCAAGGTTCCAACCCGTTTGACGAAATCGTCGGGAATGCCGAACTCGTCTTTCCACGACGATGCGTCGACGGCGCCGAGCCCCGCGCCGAGAGCCGTACCGCCGATCGCCCCTGTGGCAACAGCCGCACCAGCCGCAGCTGCACTAGCTCCTGCTGTGAAGGGAATCGCGAGAAGAGACCCGATCATCAAGCCCCACAAGGCGCCCCATCCTGCACCTTCACCCGTAGTCATCTGGTAGCTTTGATCGACTCGCAGTTTGCCGCTGTAATCGCGATAGACGGCGACGGCGTCATGCAAATCAACCACCCAATCATCGTTCAGCCGCAGCAAGTCGTTGAGAACCTCAGAAGCCCGGTACATGTCCTTCTTAAAGCCAACCGCTATCAGTTCTGCCACGATTGTTCTCCTTTCAGTTTTGTGTCAGTTCACGTCATCGAGAGATTTCTTCACCCTTGTGATTTCTCCTCGATCTTTCCTTAGTTGTGCAATAAGAAGGCCAATCCTAAGTTATTGAAAACACAAAGAGTCACCAACTATAAGGTCGCGATTTCCTCGTGAATTCGCGAACCTCGCTAAAAATGAACCGGGGTAGTCGCCACCTATGAGTTGGTACAAGGGGGTGTGACCGGGGATCGAATGCCTTCCGCGTAGGAATCTCACACGAGGAGGTCTTAATGCAAGAAAACCTCGGGAGCATTCTTCGGAACCAAGATCGGTGTTGCCGACTTTGGATCGGAGTTGAACTTGCCAAAAACCGATGGATTTTCGCGGAAATGTTTCTCTAGAGCCTTGACGCGATTCTCATTGCCGGGATGATCCGACAAAAGTTGTGGTACTTGACGCGTATCGGCATTCTGGAAATCTTGGAAAAGCCACACCAAACCCCACGGGTTGTATCCGGTGGCAGCGCAAATGTCTGAACCGGTGAGGTCGGCTCGGGATTCCACATCTCGGGAGTAGCTGAGGGAATGGAGCTGACCGAGCAAGGCGATAGCCAATGCATGGCCCAGAAGCACGGTGGCTACGATTTCCCGCGCCTGGGTTTTCTCCCGCTCCTCCATCAAGGTCACGGTGTCATGATGGATCGTGTGGGATACTTCGTGACACAGCGTTCCCGCGAGCTCTTGGGTATTCTTCACGAAATAAAGGAGCGAATCGACGACGTATACGTTGCCGCCTGGCGTTGCGAATGCATTCGGTTTAGTTTCGTGGACCAGATAGAACTTGAACGGGTGGTTGTATCGCGGTTGCGCCACTCGCGTGATGGCGTCTGCTATGGGTCGCAGCGTGTCGTACAGAGGAGAAGATTCGACAATTTCGCCTTTGGCCTTTAGTTCGTCGAAGACGTCCTGCCCCATTTGGAGTTCCTCGTCCTGATCGGAGGTTTGAGCCAGCGCTTGTGTTCCTGCTCTTCCAAAGATTGCGAAAAACAGCACTCCCGCCGCGGTACACAAAAGTCCTTTTCGAACTACCTCAAGTGCATGCATAGGTTATCCCTCCAAACAGCCGGCCTTTCTTGATCTACGTCGCTGCAGCATTTGTTCGGTTCAACGCACACGGCGTATGTTTACAGTCGCACTGCAGTTCAACCTCCTCGATGTCATCCGCGTCCGAGCAATAGTCGCTGCAATACTCCTGCGTGATTGAAATCTGACACTGGCACTGCTCATAAGCGCATTTGTGGCGAGTATCAATATCCATGATGTATTTCATGGTTCACCTCATCTTTTCGAATCGTCCGATCGACTAACACCCTCGGCCCTACTTGGGCGCCTCACTCAAGAATTGCTTCAACGTCGTTTGCACGCCTGCGATTTGTTCTTTCAAAGCCTGCGCGTCACCCTGAGATTTCTGAATCATTTCACGGGCTTTGCCAACATTTTCGGTTGACAACTCGGTCTCCATGAACGCTCTGAGATCGTGCAGGTTGCTCATAAAGGGCTGTAGCTCGCTTCCGATTTCGCCCAGAGTGTGGGCGAGTTCGTCATGGTCTTTCATGACTTTGGACCGCCGTTCCGTGCTGGCTTGTTTGAGCTCCGGAGTTGACATCTGGGTGATCGATGTGTCCCAGGCTGCAAAGTATTCCGCGCCAGTCGATTTCATTTCATCGATGTCAGTCGTTGCGTGTTTCTGCGCCTCTTCGAGGTTATCTACTTCCTTGGAGAAGGACTCGTAGCGCTTCTTCAAGTCCTTTCGCTGGGCTTGGCTCACCGATGAGAGTGCCTGCTCGGTTTTGTCGAGCTGCGTCACGTACTTGTCCACATCCTCAGACGTCTTCGCCGTTTTCTTTCCAAGCTCCGCCGATTGTTTGAACGTGTCGCCGACGCCACCGACTCGTGCGGGGGCCAAAACCATAACGAAACTCCAACAAGTCATCATCAGCAGACTTCGAACTGGTTTATACGCAACCACGGTTATTCTCCTGTCCGCGAATGTTCCCGAGTGTCAATTGAATCGGCAAAGTCGGCAGGCAGTCCGTCGAGCGTACGGGCACTCTCCTTAAACGTGACCGGAGACCCCCGTCGCGAGAAAGTGTCGCCCGAAAATGGGCTGCGTGATAACGGCCGCAACCATGATCCATCCGAGGAGCATCGTCCTCATTGTTGCGGGAGTCACAGGGTAACAAATGACGAGCAGACCCAGGACGGCGATCAAGGTCCCCATGACGGCGCTCGCCCCTCCTTGGCCGTTAATCTGGCCCGTCATATTCCCTGGTGCAGACATGGGATCCTCGTTTACCAATGTTGGATTTGAGTAAGCCATCTAGTTCGATTGTCTCGGCTGAAGGACCGATCATTCCCACCGCGTGCTAGTTGTGTGTCTCTGCTGCCTTGGCCTTCAAAGCGGCTGCCTTCGTCTTGAGAACTTCAGCTTTGGTCTTTGCCTGCTGTTCCGCTGCCGTGCGTCGCTGTTTAGCTTTCTCCAGATGAGCTTGTATTTTGGAGTCGAGCTGGCTGATCTTCTCGTTGAGCTTTCCTTTTCGGTCGGCGTGACCCTTAGCGTACTCTGCCTTCATTTGCGCGACATCGGCTTTCATGGCCGCGACGTGCTCGTCGTGAACTGTATCCTCTACCTCCGATAGTGCCCGCCGAAATACGATTCCCCCGATCGCTTCCATGCGAGTGTCGACCGGAGTCGTCCAGTCTTCTTGAATCTCCGCGATTATGGCCCACTTATTGGGTAGCAAGTCCTTTTTCACGTCGTCAATGAAGTCTTCGCCGATTCTGGCGTTGTGCAGGTCTGCAGTGAGGCCGGCAAGAAAACCGACAGCGGTTCCAACAGCGAATCCAGCTGGTCCTCCGAGAAGGCCTATGACGCTTCCGAGCGGCGTTCCGAAAATAGTGCCGAGCGGAGGTGCGTCGTCAACTTGCCTTACAGCTATCGTGCCATCTGCATTTTTGGCAATCACTGCGGAAGCGTAAACTGAGATACTGCCCTCGTTTTCTAATGCAAGAAGCGCTTTCTTACCCTGGTACGCTTTGGTTTCATCGTCAAAAACAACGACCAGCATTCTGTCGATCATGGCTTTACTCCTTTTGGATTCGATCCTTCAGCTTCATTAGTGCAATCGAAGCGCCACTCGTAATCCCTTCAAATCGCAAGGGCTCGTTCGACAGGTAATCGGGATTTATTCGTGAATTCGCGAAGTTCGCGAAAAATCCGGGTTGATTCTTGAGGCGAGCAACTTAAGGCAGAGGGACTGAAAACAAATCGGGCGTTGCTTCAGCTAGTCCTATGAGTATCGGGAAGGAAAAGTCCGTGCTTGCACGAGCCGAGTCTCCGCTCGATGTCATCTCCGGTGGTACTGCGGAAAGTCACCTTCCGGCTTCCAGTTGGTCAGCGCCGGAAGAAATTGATGATCCACATCAGCAGGGTGAGGGCCAAGCTTAGAATGATGCAGGTGGTGATGGGGAAATAGAAGCTGCCGTGACGCCCCTGGTAGGCGATATCGCCCGGTAATCGCCCGAGACGAAATGGCAGCTTCAGCCCAAAAAGCAGCAACGTGCCGACCGCTGCAAGAGCGATGCCGATCACAAGAAGTATTTTCCCGAGGTCGCTGAACGGGCTAGCGAAGTTCATGCGGTCCCCATTTGAAGAGTGTCGAGGCACAGCGGAGGCGTTCGCGCAAGGGAGGCACGCTCAACCTACTGTTTCCATGCTTGCGTACGTCTCGTTGACGGCCAATTCGACTAAAGTTTTCAGATTCAGCAGCGCAGAATAGGCTTTGCGTGTGAGGTAGCGCTCCGTTGTTGGCAGGTTCTTCAAAGGCACAACATAAGCCTCCGTCCGAAGCTAGTCTGGGACTACATCGCCAGCCTGCGCCACCTTGGCTCTTAGAGCGGCCACCTTGGTCTTAAGGATCTCGACCTTGGCCCTTGCGCGTTGCTCCGCAGCCTGGCGTCGCTCTTTGGCTTTCTCCAGCCGAGCTTGTATCTTGGAGTCGAGCTGGGTGATCTTCTCCTGGAGCTTTCCTTTTCGGTCGGCGCGAGCCTTGGCTTGCTCTGCTCTCATTTGTGCGATGTCGGCTTTCATGGCCGCGACGTGCTCGTCGTGAAGTGTATCCTCTACCTCCGATAGTGCCCGCCGAAATACGATCCCGCCGATCGTTTCCATGCGAGTGTCGACCGGAGTCGTCCACTCTTCTTGTATTTCCGCGACTATTGCGAATTTACCTGGCGTCAGCTTGTTGGCCACGTCGTCGATGAAGTCAACACCCACGCGCGCATTGCTCAAGTCCGCTGTGCTCCCAACGAAATTGCTCAAGTCCGCTGTGCTCCCAACGAATGCGCCCGTAACTGCGCCGATCGCCAAACCAGTCGGCCCGCCGAGAAGACCGATGAGGCTTCCCAACGAAGTTCCGACGAGCGTCCCGACTGGCCCTGGGTCATCACTTTGCTTAACCGTTACGTCGCCGGCCGCATTCTTGCCAATGACAGCGTAGGCAAAGACCACAATGCTGCCCTCGTTTTCCAATTGAAGAAGAGTCTTCTTTCCTTCGTAAGCCTTGGGCTCCGTGTCGAACACGACTACTAGCATTCTGTCCATGACGGCTGTGCTCCTTTCCATTTTTCTGTCTCCTTGCAAGTTAATCGGTGCAATACACGGGCCAATCGCTAAGCTCTTCAAAAAACGGCAACACCCGCACTTCAGAACTCCGCAATCTCTTCGTGAATTCGCGAAAATCTTGAGGAGATGGACCGTGCCCCGCTAGAAGGCCTTGAAGCTATACTTGTTGATATGCATCGACCGGATCTTCGACTCCAGAGTCGATGGCGGAATTCCGAGCTTGGCTGCCGCACCCGACAGCCCAGATACCCGGCCTCTGGTTTCGGCCAAGGCAGCGCAAATCACTTCACGATCTTTCGTCCCGCGCCGCTCGAAGGCCAGGGCTGTTGGCGATTCGGTGTGGAGGCATTCGCGAGATAGCCAACTCTTTTTGATTGAGAGGCTTCCCTTGTCATAGACGACCACGGCCCGTTCGATCACATTTTGCAGCTCGCGGATGTTCCCTGGCCATGGATATCGAGTCAGCGCCTGTATCGTCTCCGAAGAAATCGCATCAATTTTCTTGTTCATGCGTTGGGAAAACTGCTGGACGAAGTGCCACACGAGCAGCGGAATGTCTTCGGGGCGTTCGCGCAAAGGAGGAATGGAAATCGGAAAGACGTTAAGTCGGTAGTAAAGGTCGCTGCGAAACTGTTTTTCCAGGATCATCTCTTCCACGTTGCGATGGGTCGCAGCGATAAACCGAACATCAACCTTCTTCGTCGGAGCATTGCCCAACCGCTCGAATTCCCGCTCCTGCAACACCCGCAGGAGCTTCGGTTGCAGCTCCAGTGGGATATCTCCAATTTCATCCAGAAACAGCGAGCCTTGGTCAGCTAGCTCGAGCCGACCAATCTTCTGAAAGATAGCGCCGGTAAAGGCGCCGCGCTCGTGGCCAAAGAGTTCGCTTTCGAGCAATCCGCTGGGCAGGGCAGCACAGTTAAGCTCTACAAATGTCCCGCTCTTCCGGTGGCTACGGTTGTGAATGGCGCGGGCGATGAGTTCTTTGCCGGTGCCTGTCTCTCCCAAAAGGAGAACGGTGGAATCGCTTGGGGCTACCAAATCGACGAGATCCAGGACCTCCAGCAGGGCTGGACTCTGCCCTACGATTCTCGGAAAGCCTCTCTCAGGACGGATTTGTTCATCGAAATACACTTCATTGTCGGGATCCGGAACATCGGTTAAGTTCATAGCGACCTCCCGAAGAAATAACTTCAACCGGCGATGCCACTGCGCAATGCCGATCAATTTGGGGCGATCCCCGCAGGGAAAGATTTAACCCCGAGCGGACAATTTCTTTGTTCATGACATTTCTCCTCTCACCTTCAGATTCTCCCGAGCGGCCCCGCTGATCCGACACTTTTGTTTGAGAGCAACTGAGGCCTGGATCCTCTGTTAACAGGTGACCCGGCCCCCCTCTTACTTCATGGTGGCAACTTGGCTCTTCACCTTTGTGCTGAATTGTTCCAATGAGGTCTTGAGCTTGGCCACGTCCGCCTCGATTTCCGCCTTGAGTTGCGCCGCTCTTGTTTCGCCGGATGCTCTGAGCTCCTGGCGCTTTTTATCAATTTCCTGTCTTGTAGCCTTGAAAAACTTGATCGCATCGATCTCCGCCTGGGCCAACTTTCCTTTGACTTGAGCTTCGATCTCGTCGATCTTTGCCTTGGCTTCCTGCAATTGCGCACTGACCTTCTCTTCAAATGCCTTCATCTCCGCAGTCTGTTGAGCCACGGCGCTACTCCTTTCTGATCTTTTTAGATTTGGGTTACCAACTCAAGAAAACGTACTTATCGGAAACACGGGGCGATTCTGCTTCCACAATCGCGTCTATGAAAGTGACGCAGGTCACACGCACTTGCGAATCAGCGCTTGGGAGGCGGTTTCCGGGCTATTAGTAGCTGGCGGGACAGATATGGCCGATTCGGTCGTGCGGAAGGTGCGCTTGCACACTTTGCATCGACGCCTCCGCCACACGACTGCGGGATACGTTCGCGTCTGGTAGACCTTGGTTGGCTGGCCGCACCACGGACAGCGCATTGCTCCCCCCGCGGACTCATGGTTCCCGGTTGTGAGTAATGCAGGGGGCATGCCAACTGGTGCCGTTTGCAAGTTGTTGGATTTAGGGGGACAGAACGGATCGTGCCGCGGCCGTGTTGCCCGTATGCGGGCAATGTCCGCCCCAGGTGCGGCGTTTGCCAATGAACATTTGCAAGGTCTGCTATCTCCATCAGAAGAACAGCAGCGCTTATGTTAGCAACGCGACGCAGCTTCGTGGAAGTCACCCGTCATTGCCTGCAGGGCCCGTCTCATTCAGTGCTCAACCTGCCCCTCCAACATCTTCTTAATAGCCATCAACGATTTTTGGAGCGAGGAGACTGACCGATCTACGGCTACGCTTCGCACCATCGAGCCCTTGAAGCCCGTCAACCCCGCCTGTTCGGAACCCATGACCTTGATTAGATAGAAGCCAGGTTGTCTTGGATTTTTAGTGTCGACACAAAATGTGAGGTCCAGTGCGGTCTCAAAGTAGTGGCTTGAATAGAGTTGTTTTTCAGCGACCGCGCAGGCCGTACCGCTCGCTTTATCTACGTGCATGATCACCACATGAATCAAGCGCAGGGTCGGCTTCAATCCAAATTTAACCTTGGCCCAATAGAAGGAGTCCTCGACGTTTGCGGGCTTTGCATCAGGGTATGCGAGGAGGTAGTGATAAAAATCAGGCAGCCGTTCTGGAAAGGCATTGTAATAGCTCAGCATGTAGGCAAATTGCCGGGGCACTTCGGTCGGGCTGTCCTTGTCGTTGTACACCCCGAGCGATGGATTGCCCTCGTGCTGGTAGGTCAACACACCCTCCAGAGCATTCTTCTGCAGGAGTTGATTGACTTGTTCGTTTGCGTCAGGCGCAGACCAATTGACCGCTTCCTGAAAATCTTTGATGGCGCTCGCGGGCAACTGGATCGGGCAATTTCCAAGTTCGCAGCCGTTCAGCGCTCTAATGTCATCGTTGTCGAACGAGAAGCCGTTGAAATCAGAAAGCTGCGGAGGATCGCGCAGAACGCCGAGCGCAAGGAAGCTAGAAAGCGTGCGACGTTTTTCGAAATCTCGAGCTAATTCAAGGTACCTTTCCGGAGCGCCATTGACGTATACCGCACCGAACAAAAAGAGTTCCTTGGGCGCGCGCGATGGGAGCGCCTTCGAAACTGCCTGCCCGTTGTTGATCGAAGCGATCTGCTCTTTGCTCAGACCGATATTCGCCTGGAAAAAGGTTTGCAAGTCCGGGGGCGTTTGCGAACGGCAGGGCGCCTCAGCTCCCGCAGCCACGGTAACCAGCATGGCAAGCGGCATGATGATATTTCGCATTCTTGTCCGTAGTGTAAGACGTATTCGCATTCACCCGTTTCATTATTGCTCAGCCAGGAGCCGAGAACCCTCAAACAGTCGCGCGGTAAGAGTACCAAAGACGAAGCCGGCAACGTGTGCCACGTACGCCACGCCGCCCGTCTGTACCGTTGCCACCGCGCCGGCATTCACGGCCTGCATAAGAAACCAGATCCCGATCAATATAGCGGCGGGAATAAACGTCACCCGCACATAGAAAAATATGACCAGCAGACAACGAATCTCATCGCCAGGGTAAGTAACGATAAACGCGCCCATGACTGCGGCGATTGCGCCGCTCGCCCCAAGACACGCAACGGTAGAATGCGGGCTGACTGCAACCTGAGCCAGCATCGCCACCACCCCTCCGGAAAGGTAGAAAATTACGTACCTCACCGGATTCATGGCGTCTTCCATCTCAGGGCCAAAAGCCCACAGGAAGACCATGTTCCCGATGATGTGGGACCAGCTACCATGCATGAACATCGCGGTCAGCATCGTTATCCAGTGGTGGTGGGCGACAACGTCAGCGGGAACGGCCGCCCACTTGAGCACAAAGGCCTCGCCACGCATCAACTCAAGTGCAAACACGACCCCATTCATGATGATGATGAGCAGCGTAGCGATGGGGAAATTTCTCGGACGCCGCGACACATCTGATAAAGGTATTACCGTTGCCACCCTGTACTCCCCGTGCTTTGTTAGGGCTCGGATTCGCCGAAAGGCCCTTCGACGAATCCGAGTGTCACCGCTCGACCCGTTTGAGTTCCTTGCGAACCGTCTTTCCTAGTCTCTCGAACGCCTCCTCGAGCCGTTCTGCAAAGCGATCCTCGACAAGTAGGGCGAGCGCTGAGGTCCCTTGCGTCAGGCTGGCTGGGATGCTCTTTGAGAGTTCCTCATGGTCGATACGTTCAAAGAGCCGCTCGGATCCCACTCCGGCCAAAGCACCGGCAGCTACTCCTGCGGCGGCCCCCACAGGGCTCCAATGACGCCACCAACGACGCCACCAGTGATGCCGACTGCTGCAGCTGCGACCTTCTCGGAAAACTCATCACTCATCCGCCGGACGCTAACGTGTCCTTTTTCGTCTTTCTTGAAGAGACTGTAATCGATTAGCTTGATCCAATCCTCATGGTCGAGCTTCTTCGCCACGTCCAAAGCCTCAGCGGCGCCATCCTTCGAATCCGTCGGCGGTACCATCAACACTAAGTCGTTCATGAAGTCGCTCACTTTCCAATCCTTACGATCCAGGGTTTTCGAATCCCAATTCAGGTCTCCGCCCAATGTCTGCCTCGTTTTGTAACACTCGCGATCGGCATACATCTGTGACACGCATCACACGTTCGATGGGTTGAACCGTACTTCGTCGCGAGGAGATATGGAACAAAGGGTTACGTCTGCGTCAAACCTGAAACTTGGTTATGGGATTTGCGTTGTGCGCGAGGCTCATACCACTTGAAATAGACGAGAGCAGCGATGCTGCCCAATATGACGAGCACAATGAGAATAAGCAGCGTCGATTGACAATACTTCAAAAAGAAGTCAATGACGGCTTGCCCATATCTTTTACCTAAAAGGGCTTCTCCTAAGTAACGTACGCTGCGTCCAACTATGAGGGCGTCGGCCTTTGGATGGTATAGCCTAGGGCACCGCGGCTGTGGGGCACGATACTGATTTTCGCCACCGGCTGTGCATGCGGCACGAGTGCGGACACTAGAGCATGACCTGATTCGTGATAGGCGACTGTCGTTCGTTCTTGCTCATTCATCACACGACTCTTTTTCTCTGAGCCGGCGATCACGCGCTCTATCGCAGCCTCAAAATCAGTCAGCGCCACGGCCACGGCCTTGCGACGAGCAGCCACAAGGGCCGCTTCATTCATCGCATTCGCCAAATCCGCGCCGCTAAAGCCAGCAGTCATGCGAGCGGCCGCGTCGAAATCGAAGTCTGGGGCGAGCTTAATGTTCTTGCTATGAATCTTCAGGATTTGGACTCGGCCGATGAGATCTGGATTGCCGATCGCGACCTGCCGGTCAAAACGGCCGGCGCGCAGAAGCGCCGGGTCGAGCACCTCCGGACGGTTGGTAGCTGCCATGATGATGACCGGTGCGCTCGTATCAGTCTTGAAACCGTCGATCTCGGCCAGTAGCTGATTAAGGGTCTGCTCACGTTCGTCGTTGGCTCCCAGACGCACGACCCCGCCCCGGCTTTGGCCGATAGCATCAATCTCATCGATGAAGACGATTGATGGAGCTGATTTTCGAGCTTGCTCGAACAAATCGCGTACCCGTGCTGCGCCTACGCCCACGAACATCTCGACGAATTCCGAGCCACTCGTTTCAAAGAAGGCGACCTGCGCTTCGCCGGCGGTAGCTTTGGCAAGAAGCGTCTTACCGGTGCCCGGCGGTCCGACGATCAGTACGCCCTTCGGAATTCGACCGCCGAGGGTTGCAAAGCGCTCCGGTTCTTTCAAGAACTGAATGATCTCTTGAAGTTCTGCAATGGCCTCGTCGGCTCCGCCTACGTCCTTGTAAGTCACTTTGACATCTTCAGGCTTCACTTCAATCGCTTTGCTCTTCCCAACCCCGAAGATCCCACCTAAGCCGCCTGCGGCGGCACTTCCCATCGTCCTCTGATAACCCAGATACCAAAGGCCACCGAACAGAACGAGAGGCAAAATATACGAAACCAACATGGACCCAACAGGGTTTGGTGGCCGCTCGAAACGATAAGAGACGTTTGCATTCTGCAAATCGTCGAGCAGTTTGGGATCGCTCGTACGGGAAACGACTGTGTTGAAGGGAACCGTTTCCGGTGATGCACCCGGGGTCTGGTTCTTCATTGTCCCTTGAATGCTAGTGTCACCGATGGTCACGTCCACGATCTGGTGATCGGCCAGTTTTTTTTTGAAGTCGCTGTAGGTGATCTCAGTGGTCCGGTTCACCAGCGGCTTCAGAACCACTACTTGAAAGAGCCAGATGAAAAACAGACTTGTCAGCAAGTAAGCTATACTGTAGCGAGCTCGGCGTCGGGCCTCTTCTTTTTCTTCTTTGGGGCTTGTCTTCCTGTGTGATCGTTCGGGTTCCGGCATAAGTCGCCTCGCTTTACTCTTCCATTATTCGAGTGATCAGTGTCCTAACATTAGGAAACGTAATGTTTATCACCCATGTTGTTCCTTTCGGTCTGTGACATTGATCACAGCAAAAGCCGCGGTGCATGGCAGAATTTATTGCTTCATTTCAAGACCAAACAGAGCCGTTGAGCGAGAGAGCGTCCCTTTCGCAAAATGGCAGGATTACGTCGATCGCCGCACGGTTGGCCCACGTGTTTCACCGGCGGGTCTCAGCAGGACTCGCTTGCCCACCTCGACCAGGCAAAGATAGATGAGAGTTGCCGCTGCCACAAAAGCGAGATAGCTTCCCGGAAGTGGCACAAAACCGAGTGGGCGCGCGAGCGGCGTGTACGGCAGAAGAACACTTATGGCCACTATAACTAGTGCAGTTGACATCAAGGGCCGGCTTGGTCGGCTGCGTAGCGGATTTCCTGACGTGCGAATCACGAAGATTACCAGTGTTTGGGTGGCAATCGACTCGACAAACCAGCCCGTGTGGAAAAGTGCCTCATTCGCATGGAAAAAGTGGAGCAAGACGTAGAACGTTAAGAAATCGAAAACCGAGCTGATCGGCCCAATGAGCAGCATGAAAGTGCGGATGAGGTGAACATCCCAATGCTGCGGTTTGCGAAGATATTCGTCGTCGACGTTGTCAGTTGGGATGGTGATCTGCGAAAGATCGTACAAAAAGTTGTTGAGCAGGATTTGCGTCGGCAGCATGGGGAGAAATGGCAGGAAGACGGAGGCAGCGGCCATGCTGAACATATTTCCGAAATTGGAGCTTGTGCCCATCAGCAGGTATTTCATTACGTTGCCAAAAGCTTTGCGTCCTTCCACGATCCCGCTGTCCAGAATGTTGAGCCCGGGCTCAACAAGAATAATGTCTGCGGCTTCGCGGGCCACATCTACCGCTGTGGACACGGAAATGCCCACATCAGCAGCGTGAAGCGAAGGAGCGTCATTGATCCCGTCCCCCATAAACCCAACGACATGGCCGGTATGCTTGAGCGCAAGAAGAACTCGGTTTTTCTGCGCTGGCGAGATTCGCGCGAAAGTCGTGGTCGTCTGTGCGTCGTGTGACAGCGCGCCATCGGTCATTCGATCAAGCTCATCGCCGAGCACGACTTTTCCGGCCTCCAGACCAACCTGATCGCATACGTGGCACGTTACCAAGTCGCTATCTCCTGTGATGATCTTTACCTCGACGCCGTCCCTCCGCAGTGCAGCAAGAGCCTCAGCGGCGTCCGGCAGCGGAGGATCTGCGAAAGCGATGAACCCAGCTAGATTTAGATTTCGCTCATCAGTTACCGAATAGTTTTGCTTGGTGTCGACTTTAACGTATGCGACGGCGAGGGTGCGAAACCCAAGCACGCTCAGGTCTCGATATGCCTTTGAGCAGCGTGACAGAGCATTCGGGTCAATTGGGATGGTTCGGCCTTCAACGTCATAGGAAACCAGGAGCGGGAAAATGCCTTCCGGTGAGCCCTTGGTAATCAGCAGACGCGTACCGTCACGTTCCACAACAATCGAAAGGCGCCGGCGTTCGAAATCGTAGGGAATCTCGTCGCGTTTTTCGTAGCCGTTTGTCCCTTCTGGCTCGGGGCATTGCAGGATGGCCACGTCGAGAGGGCTTCGAATGCCTGTCTCGAATTTGCTATTGAGATACGCCAGATTGAAAGCTGCCTGGGATGGGTTTCCAAGAGGATTCAGGGAGCGGTCAAGTTTCATCTGACCGCTCGTTAGGGTCCCAGTTTTATCCGTACAGAGTACGTCGATGCTGCCGAAATTCTGAATTGCCGAAAGGTGTTTAACGACCACCTTCTTTTGGGCCATGACCCTGGCACCCTTGGAGAGTGTCACGGATGTAATCATCGGAAGGAATTCGGGCGTCAGGCCGACGGCCAGCGCAACGGCAAACAGAAGCGACTGCAGCAGATTTCGATGCTGAACCACGCCAACGACAAGCAGGAAAAGGACCAGGAAAAACACCGTTCGAGTGAGCAGCAGGCTGAAATCCTTCAGACCCCGGTCGAACGCTGTCTCCTCCGGGGTTGAGCTCAGCCGGGCTGCGATGTCACCGAAGGACGTCCTCACGCCCGTGGCCACAACAAGCGCGGTCGCGCTGCCACTCACGACGGAGGTTCCAAGGAAAACCATATTGGGCGCATCAGGCCGCGTGGAAGTTTCTGTCCCGTTTGCCTGTTTCTCCACGGGAAGGGATTCGCCAGTCAATGCCGCCTGTTGAATATAGAGGTCACGGGAAATCAACAGTCGTGCGTCGGCTGGAACCAGGTCGCCGGCCGAAAGCCGTACGATATCGCCTGGAACGATATCTGTTCGGTGGATTTCTTCCCATTGCCCATCCCGCAGCACGGTCGCGCTCGGCGCTACGCGTTGCCTCAATTGCTCGATCGCGCGGGTCGATCGATAGGTCTGACCAAAGTCGATTAAGACGCTAAGAAGAACAATGGTTATTATGATTGCGGCATCGATCCTTTCTCCCAGAAAAGCCGAGACAGATGCAGCTATCAATAAGACCAGTACCAAAGGATTCGAGAAAAGGCGCAGGAGATCGAGCAAAGCTGACCTGCGACGCGGAGGCGCGGGATCATTTGGGCCGACCTCTTGAAGCCTTTTCGTCGCCTCCTCGGAGGTTAAGCCGGTGATGCCAACAGTTTCGACCGCACGGGGCTCGCGATTGGTTATTTGTGACGCCATAGCGTTTTCTCAAATAGAAATCAGAACGTTTCCGGAGACTGTGACGAAGGTCACAACGTGAACAAAGGCGATTGTTGCGGCACTTTCGAATGTGATCGCAATCACAGCTTTTGACACCAAACGGGCGTACTAAGAAGGGCGTTTAAGCGGGAATGCGAGGTAATGAAAATGAACAAGGTAAGCGTCCCGTTCCCAAGGTAACTGCAATGTCTGGCGAGATAGGTGTCGTGATCGGGTGGCACAGACACCGAGAAGAGTTTCGCCATTCAAGGCCGCGTCACGGTCGAGAACTCGGACCAGATGCGCACAGCCTGGTTAATGCGTTACGCACCAAGCCTACGAGCGTAGCGGTTGATCTGTCCGGCGTCCGGCGTCTACATGGACAGCTCCGGTTAGCCACCCTGATAGAAGCGGCCCGGATCGCCCATAACCAAGGCACGCGATGAAACTGCTGGAAGGCGTTGGAAACCGTGTGATTAAGGTCTCGCCTATGTGGGTGGACATGCACATGATTCTTTTGTTGTGCGCTCACACTTACGCGACGCCGCGCGGCGGTAGAATCTGCCGAATACGGCCGCGTGAGAGCCAAGGGAAGGAGAGTTCTATGGGTAAGTTCGCCGAGGCAGTGCGGTCTCATCGAAAACATCTGCGCTGCGCAAGGGAGGCCGATGATCCTCGGGAGCGTGCGAGGGCCGCGAACGATTTGCGTAAGGACGTAGATGACATGCTAGCGTGTATTGATGAGAGATTCGATGCGGAGGACGAACTCGAATGGGAATGGGTGACGGAAAAGGAAGCTTTGTGAATTAATGGTGGGGCTGGCTGGAGTTGAACCGGAAAGCTGTACAAGCCTCGCCTTTTGTGACCCAAGTGAGAAGAGCCGGCGGTCTGAGCTTCGAGAATTTCGTTTATCACGCACTATTCGGCTTTGGGCGCAGTCCTTGAAGGCGTTGTGCACTTTGGAGTGCAAGGTGGTGGGAGGGGACGAAATCCTACCCGCACCGGCGGCGTATCCAATCATCGATGATGGCTTTGCTCGGTACGTGATAAAACATCGAGCCGGACACCATTCTCGATCAGACACTCAAGGAGATTTGATTCGAACGCTTAGGAAGCCCTGCCAGGACCCGCAAATGTCCCGCGACAATAAGCGCAAGACAAAGGCGTCTCTGGGCATTTTCATATGCTCAACTGCAGCCCCTCCGGAACAACCCAAAAATGGATAAACTTCTCGGCTCAACGAGCGCTGAAAATCGGTTAGTGGCTATCTGTGTTCAACGGGGTCCGGCGAAGCAAGACGACCACTGATCTCCTCGATGTGAATACAATAAAAAAGTGAAATGTCCCGATCGAATCGTCCGCGAGTCTGAGCGGCGGCAAATCCAGGTTGCCACCACAAGGATCTGATCGTCTCTAGCCGAGATTGAGCCAGTCTCCTCAGTTCAGCATACTCGGGTGTGTCGGGAAATTCTTCATAACGTCCCTGGACGATGACGCTCCTCCAGGCGGTATGGCTTAAGACTTCATCGGCCTCTACGCACACAAACGGGTTCAGGCGCATCCATTCGATCTTCTGCCCCGTAGTGGCAAACCCATATAGGCGACCGGATTCGGACACGAAATAGATCGGCACGACGTATGGATGATTATCGCGGACACAGGCTAGCCGTCCAAAACCTAGCCGAGCCAGCAAATCCTCACATTCTTTTCGACTCATCTCTCTAACCAGCATGTGAACAGGCTCCTCACCATCTGAAATCGTTTCTGGGCATGTCCGGCGTCAGACCGAAGTCACGCTTCTTCCGGTACTCATTGAGTTTGCTTATCGCCACCAGTTGAACGTCGATCGGGACGCGCCTTTTTGTGCGCATCCCCGATCGACACTCGCGAATCTGAAGATACCTCTCCGGCGGCATCTGTTGCCGCAGCGTTACGCTCTCAAGATCAGCCCGTATGGACTCCTGCAGCGTTTTCACGTCAATTAGTTTTCATGCCGCCAAGCCATCCTTCATGAGGGTGCTTGCATTCTTGCACTTTTATTTGATTCTGTTACTCGCGGTTGGGAGGAATGAAGTTCCATTTACGTTCAATCGATCCCCTAATTATGGGCTGCACCTGTGGTCGCCACTCCGTTAATCGCCAGATGGATTTGTGCGGGATCTCCAAGATAGTAATGACGAAGGGACTTAAGGTCGTCATCCAGTTCCTGCACTAGCGGTACACCGGTGGGAATGTTTAGATCAACAATTTCCTGCTCTGGGATGTCCTCTAAGTACTTCACGAGCGCCCGCAGGCTGTTGTTATGGGCCGCGATCAATACCTGCTTGCCCGAGTGGATGCTAGGGGCAATAAGTTGATGCCAACACGGCAAAAAGCGCTCCACCGTATCTTTGAGACATTCGGTGAGGGGAAGTTGTCGTTGTGGGATGTCTTTATAGCGTGGATCCTTTCCAGGACAACGTGGGTCTGCCTCGTCGAGCGCAGGCGGACGAATATCGTAACTCCGGCGCCAGAGTTTCACCTTTTGTTCTCCGTACTTTACTGCCGTTTCAGCTTTGTTGAGGCCTTCGTTAAGCCGCCAGTCGCGTTGAACGGGAATCCACATGAGGTCCATCTGGTCCATTACGATCCACAGCGTGCGTATCGCCCGTTTCAGCAGTGACGTGAAGGCGATGTCGAAGCTATATCCTTGTTTCTTAAGCATCAGACCTGCCTTCTTGGCTTCTTGTCTGCCCTTCTGCGATAGGTCAACATCCGTCCAACCGGTAAATAGGTTTTCTTTGTTCCAGACGCTCTCTCCGTGGCGAAGCAGGACGATTTTGTGCATCTCATACCCTGTTCTTCGGGGGCAGACCCAGACAGAAGCCCACCAAGCTCAGCCGTTCATCCTTTGGCGTGACTCTCTTCAAGATGGGCGCCCTCCGTAGGAGATTCTGAACTGGGGCCATTCTTCAGAGCTTCTTTCACGACGCTACCGCTCGCCGTTCCTTGCTTTGGCAGTTGCCGGGCCAACGTCTTGACCGCCGGGTGATGCGTTTTCAACAGTTCCTGGGCACGCTTGTATTGTTCGGTCACGACGCTGGACTTCTCCATCGATCACTTGACGAGTCTCTGGACTGATCTGCATGAGGCTGAGGTGGCTCCGGTCCCTATTGGAAATGCTAGCTCATGGGTAGACATCGACTCTTGGCCTCTGTGATCTGGACCTGATCGCGAGTAGTCGTCACGCCTGTAGCTCCGTCCAATCCCTTACAAATTCTAAGTGCAATAGGAAGACCACTCCTAAGCTCTTGAAAATCTATCGACGCGTGAATAATGAATCGCGATTTCCTCATGAATTCGCGAACCTCGCGAAACGGCAATCTCGTCGGGTTCATTTTTCGCGAAGTTCGCGAATCCACGAAAGAATTGTTTGTCTTGTCATCCTCACTCCCAATCTTTTCAAGAGCTTACGTATTGGCCCTCGCAATGCATTAAGGATCTGATTCATCTCGGTCAAGGGAGTATGGGGACTGTCTTCACCGCATAGTTTGAGGCTCTTCTACAAGACGCAAGAAGAGGCCAAGAAGCGACTCCGCCAGGTCGAATTTCTTCAAGCACAAGAAGGGCTGATGCCAGCAGGGTGGGAATGCCATTCAACTTGTTGATGTCCGAGTCGGTTTGGAAGTGGATCCACCGCCTGGGAGGACCTGGGCTGATCCTGCTTGGCATTGCGGACAACGCTCCCCCCGGCATCTCTGCCCCGGCGGGAAGCGTGGAGGTAGTCCTCATCCTGCTTTCTGCGCACCGCCAGGAGTGGTGGGCCTATTACGCGTTCATGGCTACATTGGGAGAAGTACTTGGCGGCTATCTGACTTACTGGCTGGCCGAAAAAGGCGGCCAGAAGACGTTGGAGAAGAAAGTAGGGAAATCGCGCACAGAAAAAGTCTACAGCCGGTTCGAGAAACGCGGGTTCGTCACCGTTTTTACAGGCTCGATCTTGCCGCCGCCGTTTCCTTTCATTCCGGTTCTGATGGCCGCCGGGATCATGCAGTATCCGGCCAAGAAGTTCGTGTCCGCGCCTACGGCGGGTCGCGCCCTACGTTTCTTTGTCGTGGCTTACTTGGGCTCCCCCAGAGCTTGGCAGCGCGCCCAACACAAAGCGCGCTGTATCGGTGGCGGGCCTTGCCGACCAAAGCGACGAAGCCAGCTTAAATGAGCCCAATGAGTAAGTAAATTTAGGAGAGATGTGCAATCCATCCGTCAGGAGGGTATCAGATGCCAAAGAAAAAAGGTTCCAAAAGAAAATATGGTGAAGCTCCGAGCAGGAGCGTCGAAAGCGCTTTGCATCGTGAAAAGCTCGGCACGCTTCATTCCAGCAAAGGCGGAAAGGGTAGGGTCGTCAGGTCTCGAAAGCAAGCCATCGCTATAGGCTTATCGGAAGCGCGCAAAGAAGGCGCCAAAGTCCCGACAAAACCCGGTTAACCGGTGAACGAAATAACGCTATCGGGGCCGGTTTCGAAGCCAAAAGGGGAAAATGCATAAGCGTCGTATGAAACTCGATGAATACCGGAAGAAGCGTCACTTTGCTGCGACACCGGAGCCGCCCGGCGCAAGCAAAGCCGAGCAGAAGGCGAATAGAACGGGACCTTCGCTCGATCCGGGGGTGAAGCGGCTCGGGATGCGGACAGAAGATCACCCAATCAGGAGGTTGAAGGAGATAGAAGGAATGTCACCCAAGGGAACGAAAAAACATCGGCGTACTTTCTGGTTTGAGGCCGGTGAGCACAGCCAACTACTCGCCCCTTGTATCCCGACGGCACGACCTACAGGACGCGGGAAGAAACCATGGATGTCAATATGAAGGCTTTGGAACGCGCTTGGGAACAATCAGAAATATTTTTGCTCCCACCGATTTCTACGAGGGGAATTTGCAAGGCGGCTCGAACGTGGCGATCCCGGAGTGACTTCATTCAGAATCGCCAGTCGCTAAAAGATGTGGCTCGATCGTTCAATAAACTGTGGGAATCGCGATGGCTACTTTGTTCGACTCCCTATGGTGACTTCAGCAGAGCAGCGAGTGACCGGAAGAAGAGCCATCTCGGCAGAGGAAGAATCATGGGGAAGATCAAGCTTTTAATCAAGCTTCTCCACAGTGCGAAGTAGGTGTCGAGAACAGCTAAGGAGTTGAGCGATGATTGGGAACACTTCAAGTACAGATTGGCACACCCTCACTGCCAATGAAGTGTGCGCTCGCATTGGTACGACCGCTGCCTCTGGGCTGAGCGAGGAAGATGCGCATCAGCGGCAGGCCCAATATGGCCTCAACCGCCTTGTCGCGGAGAAAACTGAGAGCATTTGGGACATCTTTTTTGAGGAGCTCCGCGAACCAATGATTCTCCTGCTGCTTGTCACGGGCGTCCTCTATGCCATATGGGGCGAAGTTGGAGATACGCTAACAATTTTTTTCGTAATCCTAGCGCTGGTCGGAGCTGAGGTGCTGAACGAGCGCCGCGCGAAAACTGCGATTGCGGCGTTATCGAAATTGGCGGAGCCGACCAGTCCAGTTTGGCGCGACGGACGGCGCCTGGAAATCCGGGCCGAATATGTCGTGCCGGGAGACCTGATTCTCGTCGAAACAGGCCGGAGAATTGCCGCCGACGCGCGACTAGTGGAAACCTACGGTTTAGCGTCAGATGAGTCGGCACTAACTGGGGAATCCGCGCCGGTGGAGAAGGACGCTAACGTGACCTTGCCTGCCGATACCCCGGTCGCAGAACGGTCCAATATGGTTTTTGCGGGAACGATGGCTGTGCGTGGGAGAGGTTCGGCAGCAGTCGTCGCCACAGGCATGCAAACAGAGTTGGGGCGAACTGCCAAGCTGGCTCGCGGGGTGGAAGTGAAGCGCACGCCCTTGCAGAACCTGATGCGAGATCTTTCCAAGTCTCTAGCCTGGATCGCAATTGCGTTCAGCGTCTTGGTGCCGCTATTGGGGTGGTTTCTGAGCCATCAGCCGCTGCGCCAAATGATTCTTACCGGCCTGGCTTTAGCTTTCTCCGTGATTCCCGAAGAGTTGCCGATCATCATTACCATGGTGCTCGCTCTCGGTGCGTATCGCCTTTCGAAGAAAAACGCGATCGTAAAGCATTTGGAGGCTGTAGAGACGCTTGGCGCAATCACCGCGATCGCCACAGATAAGACTGGAACGCTGACCGAGAATCGGATGGAAGTACAGAGATTCTATCCCGAGGAGTTTAAACAAAAAATTCTCGAAATTGGCGTTGTCTGCAATGATGCCGCGGCTAATGGAAGCGGCGATCCAGTCGATGTCGCGCTGCTCCGGTCCGCAAAGGCAAACTCGGTGACCGCCAATGTGCAACACCTGCGGGGTGAGTCAACCTTCGACAATATGCGCAAGCGGATGTCGGTCGTCTACGAACAGGACGGCCACTTCTCGATTGATGTGAAGGGTGCGCCCGAGGCTGTTCTGACGCAGTCCGTTTCGCGATGGAATGGGTCCATGGCTCAGCCGCTCGTGCAGGGTGACAGGATAGAGGTTCTCGCTCACGCCGATCAGATGGCCGAACAGGGCATGCGTGTTCTAGCCTTTGCTGAAAGAAGCGCAGATGTCATCCCAAAAGCTCAGCAGGAAGCTGAAACCGAACTGATGTTTGTAGGACTGGCCGGGTTGGCGGACCCACCGCGCTCGGACGTACCCCAAGCCATTACTTCCTGTAAGACCGCTGGGATTCGCCCTATCATGATTACCGGAGATCACCCGCTTACCGCCCGCGCCATCGCCAAGCAGATCGGTTTGAATGGGGCAAGCACTGTTCTGACCGGCGAGCAGCTTGACTCGATGTCCGATGGAACCCTGCGGGAAGTCGTCTACAAGAATTCGGTCTTCGCCCGTACCACACCTCAACACAAACTGCGGATTGTCGACACGCTTCACGAACGCGGAGAGATAGTGGCTGTCACTGGCGACGGCATCAACGATGCCCCTGCACTTGCTGCAGCAGATGTCGGCGTGGCGATGGGTGAAACAGGAACCGATGTGGCTCGCGAATCCGCAGACGTGATCTTGGCCGACGATAATTTCGCCACAATAGTCGTCGCGGTGGAGGAAGGCCGCATATCCTATGAAAACCTCAAGAAGGGTCTTCGCTACTACCTGGCTTGCAAGGTTGCGCTGGTCCTCGCGACGTTGCTCCCGGTGCTCCTAGGTCTGCCGGTTCCATTCGCACCGATTCAGATCATCGTGATGGAGCTCTTCATGGATCTGGCCGCCTCCGCGACGTTTGTCGCTGAGCCTGCAGAACAGGGCTTGATGCGGCGCCCTCCGCGAAATCCCAAAGCTAAATTGATGGATCGGTCGATGCTAGTAGGCATTTTGTCGGCAGCAGTTGGGCTGTTTGCAGCCGTTTCGATCTCCTACTTGATGGGCTGGCATCGCACGCATGATCTGACGAGGGCGCAGACAATGGCCTTTGCCGCCTGGCTGTTGGGCCACATTTTCCTGGCGTTGAATCTCCGTTCGGAACGCGAACCGCTGATTCGTCTGGGGTTATTCTCCAACCGCGTTATGATTGCGTGGGCTGCGGCGACACTCGCATTGCTCCTCTTTGTAATGCTCGTGCCTGGCGTTCACGGCCTATTCAAGGTCACCCTGCTGAGCGTCAGGGAATGGCTGCTTGTCATTTGTTCTGCAGTGGCAGGCTCTTTTTGGATCGATGCGAAAAAGCTGCTCGCCCGCAAACATCGCAGTTCGTAAGTCCCACGCAAATGGCATGGCGGTTCCTTTCCTGTGTGGACTGTACTTACTCTCCAGGTTGCTACCGACAGGTTTACATCGTCAACGCAGGGATGTGATCCAAATCACTGCGAACGCTAATGGGGCAGTTTAGTTCTAATGCATCGGCAGGACCTCACGCTGGCCACTCTGTCGTCCGGCCGATGAAACAAAACTCTTGCACAACAGGAGAGAAAGAAGGCGTGATGTCGATTGATCTTCATCGGGTTCAATGACGAGAAGCATGCATATAAAGGAGACCAGGCGCTGCGCGAAATGCACAGAGACGGGAGTCTTACTTTGTATGCGGATGCGATCATCACCAAGGACTCGAGCGGCAAGTTGGCCGTTCGGGAGCCTGCCATCGCTGGTCCATTCGGGGCACGGACAGGGCTGGTCACTGGCAGTCTCGTGGGCCTCCTTGGCACGCCCGTGGCCATTGCCGTAGACAACGGCGCCAGCGGCGCTATGCGTGCTGCGTTTGATCTTACTCGGGCAGGAGTTGGGAAAGATTTCGTCGATTATGTCAGGGAACACCTCCTGGCAAAGCCGCTGTCATTGCCGACATTGACGAGTCTTGGGAAATCCCACTCGACACCCGACTGCAAGCACTTGGGAGAACTATTTTGCGTCGGAGTCTGACACAGGTCGAAGATGCCTTTTATGAAAAAGACATCGAGACGCAGGAAGCCGAAGCTCGCCAATCTCGAAGCTGAAAGAGTTGACGAACTCAAGGCCGAAGAGGCGAAAAAATCAGCCGAAAGAAATGCAAAACTCCAGGCAAAAATCGATGCTGCCAATCGCAAGCTTCAGGAAAAGCAGGACCAGTTGGCAGCACAGATACAGTCCGTGAAGGAGGAGGGCGAAGAAAAGCTCGCCTTGCTAAAGGGACAGATGACCACGGCAAACGATGAAGCGAAGGCTCAGCTCGAAAAGCGGGTCGCCCAGGTTCGCGCCGATTATCGAGCGAGAGCGGAGAGGCTCAGCCAGGCTCTTGAACGACGAAAGGCGGCACACGCGGCATCGTGACCCAGAGCACACGAAAAATTATGAAGAGCAGTTACATCGGCACCCTTGTGGGGATCAGTATGCTGTTCAGCGGGGTTTCTCGGTTGGCTTTTTCGCTGGCCGCTCACGACGTAGTTAAGCAGTTACCTTAAAACGAGGAAGGCTGGCAGCGGCTCCGGGGGTCGTTTGTACTGTTAGCATCGTTGACCGCCTCAGCTGGACTCAGTGTCGAATATCCGGACTTGTGCTGGGAACTTTGGAATAGATGAAAATTCTTTTGGCAATCGATCACTCCGAATTCTCAGAGAGCGCCACGCAGGCCCTGATCGCGCAGTTCTGTACACCAGGCACAGAAGTAATGGTATTAAATATCGTGGAGCAAGAAGAGATCCTCGGTTAGCCACTCGGGTGGACAGAGGACCAGCAAAATCGGGCGCGAGACTTGGTAGCTCGGTTCAGCCAAGCACTGCGCCGTGCGGGCTTCAAAGTCGAGTGTAGCGTGTGCAAAGGGGATGCCAGGGAGGTAATCCTCGATCTCGCTGAAGAATGGCGAGCAGACATGATTGTCCTCGGCTCCCGCGGCCACACAGCGTTAGAACGGTTTTTGCTCGGCAGCACTTCGGATACTGTCATGCGATACGCCCGCTGTTCCGTTGAAATTGCACGTCCTGCCTGGCGTCGGGACTGAGGAGCTCTCTGAAGCGTAGCAAAACGGGCTACAGAGCCCTCCAACCTTGCATCTGCCGGTGAATTTTGGGCGTGGCAACAGTAGTGAGCTTAGATAACGAAGGAAGGACTGAATTCCGAGGAGGAGACTGGGAGTATCTTCGGCTGGCGAAATGCTCGAATCCTATCGGACTAATGTTTAGCCAATGAGACCAAGTTCTCAGAAGCTGCTGTGCACAGCGTGGCGGCAGGGTCATGGCCACCGGCGACAGAGGTAAGAGTCTTGCACGTGTTGGAGCCACCTTCACTCCTATTGGGTCGTGAAATAGCCGCTCATGACCCACAATTCGAGGCGGTTTGGAAAGCACTTCGAGACCAGGCTACGACTTTGGTTGCGAACGCGGCAGAGCGGCTGCGCAGGTCAGGTTTGAATGTTACTGGCGCCCTAGTAGAAGGCGATCCAAAATCACAAATCATTGATGTTGCGGGCGAGTGGAATGCCGACTTGATTGTTCTTGGATCACGCGGGCGAAAGGGATTTGATCATTTGTTGATGGGTAGTGTGTCGGAAGCAGTTGTTCGCTACGCTCACTGCTCCGTTGAAATCGTTCGGATTCTAGCGAGAGGCGGTCAAGGTCGCGCACCTTGATCTTCTAGGGTGCAGCGGCACGCATTAAGATGCCCATGTGCTCTTCGGCAGCGGCGAGCCGAATGGTCGTCTTGATGACCGCGTCGGGATCGAGTCAATGCCCTGCGTCACGTCACTCGTTTGTCTTCTTCGACCGTATCATGGGATTTTCTTCGTTTGAGCGCGCATCGCCACGCCTGCGGTGACCACCTGGCCCGGTAAGAAGGCCGCTCTGCCTACGTCATTTCTTCATGCAGAGTGCGCGGCTATCTTTTGTCGGTGGGGCTGCATGATGACGGCGATGATGAAGCCGATCAGCGGAGTCAGAAACACCGAAAGTAAGAAGAAGCCGATTCCGCTTCGCCCCTTTGCACCGGCGTAGACGGCGACCAATACACAGAAGAAAATCCAAAACACGACACCGAGGAAGACCAGCAACCCGAGGACGTAGTGAGGCGCCCGCAAATACATGCCGAGAACTGCGGCTGGAATAAGATTATTCGTTAACTGAACTGAGAACATTGTAGTTGACTCTCCTCTCGCTTCACTTTCTCCGACTGGCCGGTGGAAAGCTGTGCGTTCTGTCACAAGCTGATGTGGGAAGATGCGCAGGACCGCATGAGATTTCGATTCCTGCCGCCGACAAATGTTCCTGGCTGTTCGAGCGTGCTCGCAAAACGCAAGACTGGTCGCGCGTGTACTTTTAATCACCCCCAAACGTGCAGTGGGGAAAGTATGTGGCACCGACCACCCAAAGGCGGGCATCGTGCCCAATTTTGGGATGTGACCTGCGTCACTTACATGGCCGTAAAGCCTGCGAGAGCATCAAACACGATTTGTTTCGATCAAATGACGGAAGGGAGTGAGCCAGGAGCAAATGCAGCACTTTCGCCGGTTGGTCCGCTCTCTGAGACAAATTGACTGACCTCTTCTTTGATCTCATCCCGCAAGCGGCGCAAGTGCTCTAATCTTTCTTCCAGAGAGCCTTCGGCGCTGGCTGGAGCCGCAACATTCCAGTGGACTAGGCGCGTGGTGAAAGGGAAAATCGGGTGTCGTTCGCGCGTCCCGTCGGAGATCGTAATTACCCAGCCAAAGCTCTCCTTCAAAGATTCGGCCACACTTTGTGACAACCTGTCCTGATATGAGCAACGTGCCAGAGCGGCGACTGCGAACGGAACGATTCAAAAGGAGAGGAAGGAGCACGACGGATGATGAAGAAGGCAGGCAAAAAAAAGGCCAGGCCAAAGAACTCAGGACAGATCGTTCAATTCCTGCAGGTGCCGGACTGCGCGACCTGCCGCAAAGCTAGAAACGTTATGAAAAGGAGCGGATATCGTCTGCGATTTCGGGACATCTGGAAAGAACCGCTAAGCGCAGCGGAGTTGGAGAAACTGATTGGCCGTCGCGACCACACTAAATTCTTGAACACGCGAAGCGAAATTTACCGCAAGAGGAATATGAAGGAAGAGTCGCCATCGCGACGGAAAGCGATCAGGCTGATGGCCAAGGAGCCGAGTCTGATCCGTCGACCGATCATTGTTGCTGGAGGACGGGTCGTTATTGGATTCGACGAGGAAGGAAGGCTCAGATTCTAGCGAAGGGCTATCGAGCAGCTGGTGACGTGAACTGTTCTTTACAAATCTTGCGGGCTTGAGTGATCCGCATCACTGATCTGTTTCCCTTCACTTGAGACTTTAAGTCTGAGGCTGGCCTCCAGAGTTTAGTTAACGTCAGGCTCTTTGGGGCCGAGACGGCTGATGAGCCGAGGCCAGCCAGCCGTGATCATGAGGAGAAGGATGGTGACGACTGTGACCTCTTCGCAGTTTGCGGATTTGATTACTAGCCCGCGAATCAGGTCCCTCGATAGAGACCGGATTGATAAGCCCATACGCACCCTGCGGAAGTTCCTAAAGAAAGTGCCTAAGAGGCCTGGGATCGAACAGATTCATGACCTGCGCACCAGTTCACGGCGTTTTGAAACGGAAGTCGATGCCTTCGGCCTGAGTTCCAAGCCCAACGAACGGTGCCTTTTGCCTCATCTGCGTGAGATCAGGAAGCGTGCCGGAAAAATCAGGGATCTCGACGTGTTGACAGGTCACCTACTGGGATTGGATGTCAACGGCGAACAGAACTGCATCGTCGAGTTGATGGAAGCGTTCGGGATGAATCGCGCGAAGCATGTTAAGAAGCTGCGCAAGCTCGTGCTGAACTCTCGGTCGCAGCTTCGGCGCCGCTTGAAGCTAAGCTTATCCAAGCTTGACAACCTGGTGAAAGAGACGCAAGAGCGCGGCGATTTTAAGCCTCGCCGCCTGACAGAAGCCACAGCAAAAGCCCTACAGCTTGTGGAGAAACTCAAAACGCCTGTCCGGCTCAACAAGGAAAATCTGCATCCCTACCGGCTGAAGGTGAAAGCGTTGCTATACGTCTTGCAATTAGGCGACAGAGCCGACAAGCAGGAGTTTGTGGGCAAACTTCAAGAGGTCAAAGACGCCATCGGTGAATGGCACGATTGGGAGGAACTCGTAACGATTGCATCGAAGACACTTGGCCACGGAGCCAAATGCAAGCTGTTGCCGAAACTGAGGGCCACGAGCGAAGCTAAGTACGAGCGCGCGCTCTTGCTGACGAACGAGATGAGGGCGAAATTCATCGGTATGAAGACCTCGCGGCATTTCAGGAACCGCCAGCGGAGACGAGCCATCTCCAGAGGCTCTGTACCAGCGGCGGCCTCCGCTATTACGTCTCGGGTGATAGGCTGACCTGCGACAGCTGCCTCGGCTATTTTGAGCAAAGTCTGAATCAATGGACTTGAATCAGAGTGAGCTACAGCAGATCGGTCGAGAGCTGACCGACCTGTGGTCGGACATGTTGCAACTGGAATCGGAGATATTATCCGAACCGCTTCGGTTGCACGTGCCCACCACAAAAGCGCACGAAACCTAGTGCACCATCTTGCGCTACGGCGTGACGATATCCGACAAATTCAAAAACAACTCGCATCACTGGGCTTGTCATCACTGGGTCGGACAGAAGGCCACGTGATGAGCGGAATCCACTCGATGCTTGCAATTCTCAATAGCCTGGGCGCAGCCAGCAAATGCCGAGCCGGTCATTGGATTTGGAGAAGATAGAAACCTTCTTGAACAGAATACGGAAGCGCTACTCGGCCCACCGCTGCAGGACCGGAGAGTGCGCATCATGGTCACAATGTCGACTGAGGCAGCTACCTATTATGGTCGCGGCCGGCAATTGCGGCGCGCGCCGAAGCCGCGGCCGGAGGGCCTCGCCTCAGCCTGGAGCCGCGCGGTTACGTGCTAGCCCAGTTGACTCGAAAGCCCGACGGTAGGACTTTGATTCTCCACTTGCTCAACTACGATCACCAAGCCCCGGCAGAGAACGTGAAAGTCCGGCTGGACCTGGGCGGGCTGGTCCAGGACCTGAGCCGCTGGGAGGTTAAAGTTCTTTCGCCGGACGCGGCCCAGCCTCAGTTCGCTGGCCTCTCTTTGCACGGGAGCGTCAGCGAGATCACCCTGGGCCGGATCGAGCACTATACCGTGGTGACTCTCTCGGCCAGGCCGGGACCGTAGTTTTATCCGGCTTCTTTTGTGAGTTGTCGCTCGCCAAAATTCTGTGCCGAGCTGAAATTGTCCTACTGCCCGCTCCCAACCACTCATTTGCCCGACTTCCTACTTTAGTCCGAACTTCCGTGAATGGGCTAAATCTAAAAGCCAAGATAAGGAATGACGGTTTCGGAACGTTGCAGATGCCCGGAACCACCAACGGCACTTTGTGGACCAACTGTGGACCAACTGAGGCAGGATTTTTGGGCTGCCGGTGCTTGCAAGTGCGACACCCGCAAGGCTTTAGATTCTCCGACACTCCGGTTCGGGACCAGGAGGTCGGTGGTTCAAATCCTTCCTTTCCCTCTTAGGCTCAACGCTTACACTCCTTTCGAGTCCCCAAACATGCGCAACGTCGTCTCAATTTGGAATCAGTCAGCAGAATCAGCAATTGGATTTGGCGGGCGCCTGCAACGCCATGAATCCACGGGACTTTGTAGTTCGGTGGTCGTTTTCGACCCCCACCGCCCCTGCCGACCATCCTTCTGGACGTATGGGTTAGAGAAAAGGCGAAGGGGAAAAGGGGGGCAAATAAGCCCGGCTATCCGGTTCGTCCGTGATTGTTTCAGTGGAGCCGGGGACACAGGTTTAGATCACACCTCACTTAACGGATAGAATCTTTATGCGCAACTCAGTTCGTCTATAGTGTTGGACGCAGTGTTGATGCCGAAAACAAGGGGCACTCACAAACGTTAGAGGTGGCTATCGAAGCGCTCTTCGCATTGTTAACATTACGATGGTCCAGCGGACGTGGCATACCTACCGATCGAGAAAAGTTCCCGACTCTGGACGCGAAGCTGATTGCGAATGCAAGATTCACCGCCTCTGGTTGGCGAAATGACGCCGAGAATTATCTTTTTACTAGTCGAGCTGATGCCGAGGCATTTAGGACAAGTATCCAACAGGTCCGACGTCGGACCCTGAAAGCGAACATCGAGATAAAGGAAATTACGGCCGAGGATGTGGCCCATCTCGACCTGGATCCGGTATGACACCCGAGACGCCAGGTTGCATTTGAGTCTTGCCGGCCTTTGTTCAGGCGGCATCGATCTTTTCCCGCAAGTCTTCCACCCCGGTAAGGCCCAGATAAACCATTGTCGTCTCCAAACTGCGGTGTCCTAACCATCTCTGAATGTTTCGGATGGGAATTCCATTCTCCATCCAGCGGGTCGCCCGCGTCTTGCGGAAACGATGGAGCTTCCACTGGTCACAAATATTGTCCGTCTTGCAGGTAACCTCAGTCCGGCGCTTATGGTCGTAACTCCCCCGGACGATGACCGTACGGCAACGACCGCAGTTGAGTCCTGCACGCAAAGCTAAGGTCTTGAGCTTGCGCAGAAAATGACCTTCAGGTTTCCGAGTCTCACTTACAAAAATCCAACGGTCATGTCTACGGTTCTCATAGCGGGCTTTGAGCATTTCGACTAGGTCAGTGGGCAGAGGAACTACGCGCGCCTCATGATTCTTGACCGTAAAGCCGACATCTTTCTTAGCATGAACGCGAATCGTCCCTTTCTCGAAATCGAGGTCGTCCCACTGGGCAAACGTCACCTCTCTCTCCCGGAGTGAAGAACCCAGGAAGAATTTGTAACGTTGCTTCTCTTCGTTTAGCCCTTTCTTGTCCATATACGCGAACAGGGCGTCGAGTTGTTGCTTGCTATAAGGCTCAGGAATTTCTTCGTCAATCGTAGGCATGTCGACGAGCTTTGTGGAATTGGCGATCCCATTTTTCTTCAATAGAAAACAGACGATCAGAAGTCGATTGCGGATGGTCCTGGCGGCAAAGCCTTCCTTTTCCAGGAACCGCTTATAAGAATCAAGCACTTCATCGGTGACTTGGTCGATGAAACGAACCCTGCCGTGTACGAGTTCCCGAAACTGGTTCAAAACCAATGTGTATTGGGCGAGGGTCCTCGGCGCCTTGCTGCGTTTAACGTCGAGAAACTTCTCAATGGCCGTCTTCAGCGATAGGCGACTCAGATCGCTTTCGGCGAGCTCGGCAACGGTCAGTCCTTTGGCCTGTGCCTTGAGTGCCGTCTCGATGGCATCCACTTCAGTTTTGGCCTCCGACAGGACAGCTGCCTTAAGCTCAGTCCAAACCCGTTTCCCGCCGAGAGCGTGCCGGAAATAAAAGGGAAGTTGTAGATCGGCTCGGTTGCGGCCCTTGCCGGTGTTGACGCGCTGGTAGCGCCACTGTCCTGCACCATTCTTCTGACGGGTGTAGATGGCCATGGCCGCTCCGTTTGGGAGTATTCAAATGTGGTCCAAACGGTAGCAAGCGGGTAGCACAATGTCACTAGTACGATGGTTACAGGGTTTCAAAAGTATGGCGGAGAGGGTGGGATTTGAACCCACGAGCCCGGTTTTGCCAGGCTACCCGCTTTCGAGGCGGGCTCTTTCAACCGCTCAGACACCTCTCCAACGGGAAATTTTAGCGAAGCCGGATGCTTTCAGCAATCCGCGCGATCCGCTATCGGCGCAGGGCAAAAAATGTCTGCATTGCCCCCGCGCATTCGTTTGCCAGCACTCCGCCTAGAACTTCGACGCGGTGATTCAGCGCGGGATGGCTGAAGATTTCAAAGCAGCTGTGCACCGCGCCGCCTTTCGGATCGTCGCACCCGTACACGACACGTGCAATTCGCGCCTGAATCATCGCTCCGGCACACATCGCACACGGCTCGACCGTAACGTAAACTGTGGCGCCAATTAAACGGTAATTCCCTGCCGATTTGGCCGCAGCCCGCAACGCCACGATCTCTGCGTGAGCGCTCGGATCGCATGCCGAAATCGTCTCGTTTCCCGCGCGTGCCAGTACGCGGTCCCCAAGCGCGATGACGCACCCGACCGGCACTTCGCCCTTTCCCGCCGCGGCCTGCGCTTCGGCGAGTGCTAGTTCCATGTAGGCAAGGTCATCCATTCAAGATCGCCGTAATCATTCGGCTCCAGAAAGCGTCGGAAGTAGCAACTCAACGACGGTAACATCCCGCAAACGGCTGCCATGCCGGGCATGCCGTTCGTGTGCGCCTACCACCCGCCATCCGGTGGCTTTGCAGAGCCGCAAACTGTCCTCGTTGTCAGAAAGCACCCGCCCGATGAGCTTGCGGTATCCCAACCTTCCCGCCTCTGCCTGCGCTACGCGCATCAGTTGACGGCCAACCCCATAGCTCCGAAAAGAGCGTCGCACAAATATGACAATTTCGGCCATCTCGCCGTTGTGGAGCCGTTCTTCGTAAGCCTCAATGGAAACGAAACCGCAAACCAAATTCCGCACTTCAGCGACGAGCAAGAGACGCCTCGCATCTTGCCCCGCCGCGGCAATCAACCGTTTCTGATCTTCGATCGAACGCAAGCCGCTATCGAAGGTGGCGAGTCCGTCTTCGACAGCATCATTACAGATTTCACGAAGAGCCGGCGCGTCATCCTCACGCGCTGGGCGAATGTTCAGATGAGGATGTTGCTCGGGAGTGGCCATCGCGTGATTCTAACATCCGAGATGAGCTAATGATGCTGGACTCACCATCTCAGCCTGGGTCTCTGGCCCACCCGAGTAAAACCCGCAACACGCGTACAGTTGCAATAAACAGGCTCCTGAGTATAGCCTTCGAGGCCCGCTGCGCCTTGACAAACCGGTACTGAAACCACAGACTAAGCGCTTATGATGGAAATACTTCGGCGCATGTTTATGGTGGACTTCTGGAAGGGTCTGTCGCTCACTTTCCGGTCGCAAAACCCAAAGTACATCTATACCGAGCAATATCCACTCGAGCGGCCGATGGTTGCGGAACGCTATCGCGGCGCGCCACGGCTTAACAACAATCCGGAGACAAGCGAAACGCTATGCATTGCCTGCAATCTTTGCGCATTAGCCTGCCCGGAAAATCTGATTGTAGTCGGCTGGCAACGTGACGACGCCACCCGGCGCAAAGTCTTGACTACATTTACTTACGATACTTCGCGCTGCATGTTTTGCGGCCTTTGTGAGGATGCCTGTCCCACGGATTGTCTGGAACTCACGCAGGATTTCGAGATGGCCACCTACACCCGTGAAGGAGCCATTTGGGACCGCCATCGGCTGGAGGAAGGACCTACGCCGACAAGATATGTCCGCTGATTTCGCAGGATTCTGTGCTTATACTGGCTCCTGCATTCTTGCGCCCCCCAAGCACCCGGCGTTATAAATAAATGTGCACGGCCTTTCGCTCGGCCATTAAATTCCTGTATGGAACTTCGTAAGGACCCGATCACGCGCAGTTGGGTACGTGTGGGCCATCGTGAAGATTCGATCGCCCAGGAAGGTTGTCCCCTCTGCCCAAATCAGTCACAAAGCGTGAAACCTTTGTTGGAGCTGCCTGCGAATGGCTTGGCCCAAGTTCGCGTCATTCCCCATTTTCAGCCGCTGTATCGTATTGAAGGCGAGCCGGGCCGAATGCCAGACGGCATCTACGACCGCATGAGGCCGCTCGGTGCGCACGAAATCATCATCGAATCGCCCGATCATCAATTGGCCCTTGCTCGCATGAGCGACGAACAAATCGAATGTGTCTTGCAGGCTTATGCGCTGCGCATTGCCGATTTGAAGCGCGATTTGCGATTCAAATACGTCACGGTATTTGAAAACAGGGGCGCTTTATCCGGTGGAGAATGGGAGCACCCGCATTCGGAGGTAACGGCGACGACCTTTGTGCCCCGCCGCGTTCTCTATGAACTCCGCTCTGCAATGGCTTGGTTCGAAGAGAAAGAAAGATGTGTTTTCTGCGACATTCTTCGCCAGGAAGAAAAGCAGGCGCGGCGCATCGTCGATTCCCAGGGCGATTACGTCGCTTTTTGCCCATATGCTTCGCGCGTGCCTTTTGAGGTCTGGCTGATTGGGCGAAAGCACAGTCACCTATTCGAACAAGCCGCCGCAACGTCAAATATGAGGCATCTGGCCGCGCTTCTGGGCCGTACCCTTCGTCGTCTTACACAGGTTTCGGGATCCTATCACTTGGTGGTTCACACCGCTCCAAACACCATTCATCCAAAGGGAGCGCTCGCCTCATATTGGGGTACTTTAGCCGACGATTTTCATTGGCATATCGAAATTCTTCCCATCGTCCAGCAGAGCGGCAAGTCCTATAGCATCAAGGAAGTCTACTTCAACGCGCTCATGCCAGAGCAAGCCGCCGAACGGCTGCGTCAGCTTGACCCAAACAAATGAGGGGCGGCCAGCGCGGCGGCATCATCTTCCGCCTGCTGGCTCTTCTGATGCTTTGCCTGTTTGCGGGCATAATTTATCTTGCGCGAAATCCGTTGCTCCGCGCCGCTGGTGGGTTTTGGATCGTCGAAGACCGCATGGAACCCGCCGACGTCATTATCGTAATCGGGGACGACGACTTCACTGCTGATCGGGCTACCGAAGCCGCCGCCCTCTTTCACGGAGGCTGGGCTCCCTTGATTGTGGCCAGCGGCCGCATGCTGCGCCCCTATTCCACGATCGCCGATCTGATGACGCGAGATTTGGAATCCCGAGGCGTTCCCGCCAAGGCGATTGTGCGTTTCTCCCATCGAGCCAACAACACGCTCGAAGAAGCAAAGGATCTGCAAGTTCTGATAGCGCAAAACCGCTGGCGTCGAATTCTTCTCGTCACCTCGAACTATCACACGCGTCGCGCCAGATATATCTTTCGGAAGGTGTTGCCGTCCAATGTCAGCTTAGAGGTGGTCGGCGCGTTCGATCCCGAATTCGAACCGGCCAGTTGGTGGCAATCGCGACAAGGCAGGAAAACATTTCTTCTGGAGACGGTAGGGTACCTCGTGGCCATCTGGGAATTGCGCGATCAGCACCCCAGATCGTCTGGTGGCAAAGCGGCTCTCGGACTCACCTCGCCGTCGCCATAGTGACTGCCACGTCACCTAAGTAGACGAATAATCAGTCACTTTTCCGTTTACATCGGTAAAATCCTGTACTATAGTCACCGTCCCAGCCAAGCAGTCCAATCCGCGACTTATTAGGCATTTAACCGCCTGCAAGGAGGCGCTTATGTGGCGAAAGGACGAGCCAAAAGCTCCTTCTCTGCCTGCACCTACGAAATCCGCTCCCGTGAGCACCGCTTCGCAAAACCCGTTCGATCAGGCTAAGCCCACAACATTGCCAGCCAGCCCAGCGTTGGAAGCCCGTCTGACTCGATCGCTTGTCGTTGAAGGCGAGATTTCCGGACAGGATGATCTCGTAATCGATGGCGAAGTACGCGGCAGGGTTCGCCTCCAGGGAGGCAAGCTGACCGTGGGACCCGATGGCCGCGTTGCCGCGGATATCGAGGCTCCGGAGATCGTCGTGCACGGAGAAGTCTCAGGAAATATCAAGGGGCATGATCGCGTTCACATCGGCGCGACAGCCAAAGTGAAAGGCGAGGTCCGCACACGGCTCATCTCGATTGACGAAGGTGCCGTAGTTCACGGCTTGCGAGTGAACCTCGATCAGCAAGAACGCGCTCGTCTGGTGACAGCTCCGCCGGCCAATCCCCAGCCCGATAGCAAAACGTCCGATACCAAAACTCAAGTTCCAATGTCCGAAGAAATTTCACAGGTGCACGTATGAGCTTCCTTGGCAAGTTTCGCCCCATAAGTTACTTGGGAAATCCTAGTGCCCCTGCGGTGCGTCCGTCCTATGGCCGCGATCTCCGCGTACCGCCCGTTCCTCTCCATGCACCGTCCGGGGCTCCAGCGCGGGCGGGCGAGGAAACCACCGGTCGCTTCTCCAATGGGTTAAAGGAATTCCTCTGGCAGCTCGAAGGTATCGGACGAGGGAGTCTTCTTGATCTCGGTGCCGTCTCTCAGGCTACTCTTACCTACTTTATTGAACATAATTTCAAGGTCTACACGGACGATCTGATGGCCGCCTGGGGTGCGTTCCTGGAACAAGATTCCCAGCGCATCGCGTTGCTCCCACCAGATGTCGAACGGCCCGATCTTTCGCCGGCAGCCCGCGCCGGCCGTTTCCTTGCCTCCAACCTTCGTTATCCCGCGGATAGTTTCGATGCCGTCCTGTTATGGGATTTGCTGGACTATATGGATCGCGATGCAGCCAAACAATTCTTGCCCCGCATCGTGCCTATGGTCCGCGAAGGCGGTGCCGTTCTGGCCATTTTCCACACGCGCCCTCCCGCGGAATTTAACCGCTACCGTGTCATGGACGCGCATACTTTGCAGCTCGTGCCCTCGCCTGCTTTAGTTCAGCCGCAGCACGTCTATCAGAACCGCGAGATACAGGAGCTCTTCGAAAAGTTCCGCACTTCGAAGACCTTCGTAGGACGCGACCAGTTGCGTGAAGGTGTTTTCGTCAAATAGGGCTTGGCTCAACGTAGCTGACTAGGCGGGAAAATCTTCCTCTTGCATCCGTGCGCAAATGGCGTTAGAAAAGATTAGGCTCTGAAGCGGGAGGGAGAATGAATCCACCGGCTTTAGAACATAACCAAATTTAAAGGGCACCGCTGCTGCGGTGCTTTAAGCCGGCAGCCTTTTAGGCTTGTCGAGCACAAGGAAAGTGAGGCAACGGGAGCCGCCAGGCTCCCGTTCCTTTTGGGCGTCGCTTGCCTGAATTTCAACAGTTAGGGATGCCAGGGAGGGGTTAGCCCGCGAACTTTGAATTCCACAGCGCGCGGATCATTTCCTTCTGGTAATTGATCACGTTGGCTTGCCAAAGGATACCGAGCAGCAACGCCGCCATCATAACCAACGAAATTGCGAGCGTTAGCGCGAGCTGAGACTCGGTCGCTGGGACCTGCAGGCGGCGGAGAAGTTTCACGGGCACGCTCCTGATTGACGAGAAACGCAATTTCGGTTCCACAGTTGAACCGTCAGACGTCCCCTGTAAGTTAAACAATACAAGCCCGGTAAGTGCACTTTGGTAAGCCCCCAAGTCGTTTGAAGGCGCAAAAGATTGCTCTTTCTGCCCGGAAAGTGCTCACATAAGCCACCATTTCAAACACGACTTAGGAGGTCCAGCACCGTTTGATTCCAGCCAGCAGCTCCTGGGACATCAATTCGGACGGAATTCGGGATTTTTGAGACTAGCCTCTCATCGAAGTGGTCGGCACTTGACGGTAAGATGAAGGCTTGATCGCTCGCCGTTAGCAGACTGGGATCTTCGAAAGATGCGCCGATGCCTATGGATCGCAGCCGCGAGCGCAGAGCTTCCCGATACAATCTGGTCACATAGCGAACCGCTTTACCCTCATCATTGCCCGAATAAAGCTCCCAGAAGGGCTCGCAGTGACGAATCCGCCAGTCCTGCTCGGTGGCTATTTTTTCAAACGATGGAGCGGCCAGATCGGCATTCCCCGCAAAAAAGAAGCGGTCACTGAATTCTCGTTCGCGGGATGCTTCCGCCTCGCGTTCGCTCATTCCGGAATTGCGGCTGATTTCCCGCACGTTCATGTCCGCATAGCGGACGACTTCCGCCCCTGCCTGCTCGGCAATCTCTTCTACGGCTGCGCCCGCTTCTTCCGACGTGCGCCCGAAGGGGACGCATAAATAGCGGGCTGCTCGCTTCGCGCCTTCGAGGCGCAGGGAAAAGTATCCGTCAGGGAGGAAGAGCCCCCCTCCGCCTTCGGTAATGAAGGGGTGACCGTGCCCGATCTTGCGCCTAAGAATTTCCAATTGTGCACGTGTGCCGCGCGTTAAAAGCACCAGGGGAATCTTGCGCCTTTCAATCTCGGCCAGTGCTTCTGAAGCCGGGTATCCCGTGCGCGTTGGAGAACCGAGCAGGCTTGCGGGCGTGAAGATGATTACTCGAGGCGCTAGCATGTCGCAGGAAAGTTTAGCGCGACGGCGGAGCGCAGGCGCCTAAAAAGAAAAATGGCGGCGAGGTCGCCTCGCCGCCATCGTCCTTCACCCTCAGCTAACTCTATTAAATTAACCGCCTGACGCGTTGGCCGTTGTTGCCGGCGGGTTCTTCGGCACGCTGATATATCCGCTGATCTTGTCCTTGGCCACCGAATTCACTACGAATTCGTCGGCTTGGTGCGAGCCACGCGGATAGAAGACAACTGGTTCGTCAACCAATCGATCCTTCTTCTCGGTGCGATTGTCGTCCACGGTCAAGGCGACGGTGAACTTGTTCTTCTTGGTATCCACCGAGCGAAGTTCGATGGTGACGGCACCCACCTTCTGCGGCTTGTTCTTGCCGTCGATGGTGAACTCAACGTAGTCGCGTTCGCCCATGCGGCGGAGAACGTCGATCTCTTCGTGGTTACGAGCAATCAACGTACCCAGCTCGCTACGGGCCATCTTCAGATCGTTCTTGGTCCCTTCGAGGTCGGTCTTCACGTTGTTGACGCTGCCGTTCACGGTGTTAAGTTCATCCGTGCTGGCCTTGGTAGCAAGCTGGCTCTTTACGTCGGTATCCATTTGCGCCAGCTTCTGCGCATCTTCCTCGCGAATCTTGACCTCTTCGTCGCGCGCTTTCTTCAGATCGCTTTGCGTTACCCGCAGTCTCTTCTCCACGACTCCCAGATCGCTCTGCAATCCGGTGCTTGTAGCGTTAGCCTGCGTCAGCTTCTGTTCCAGCGCAGCCACCTGTTCGCTACTCGCCTGAGCCGCCGTCTTCATCTGTCCCGTGAAGCTCTGCTGCGCCTGTTGCAACTCCGTAGAGTTGTGCCAGGCGAGTCCGAGCCCGGCGATCGAAACGATCGCTAGAATCACGATCGCTGCGGTCACCCAACCTGGGGTCCCGTGATTTTCCTCCACTACCTGTTCCGAATTATCGATCATAAACCTCTCTCCCCATCATACTGTCCTCACCCTGGGCTATGCCCACATTGAACTAAGCACGTGAATCACCAAGTCAATTGCGCCCGTGCAATGGAGCTACCATTAAGAGAACTGAGGATTTGTAGTCGGCGAGCAATGTCTCAACTGGTCAAAGGGACAGTACTAATACCAGAAATCTTTACGCACTTTCGTAGTTTTCTCTTTGTGTTCGTCGGCTGGATGTGAGCCGTTTTACGGGTTTTGCCCGATTGTACAGGTCAGAGCGCCTGTACTTCAGCACAGATGCCTACGATGAAGTTCAACTTCCAGTAACTCGCTGGTTTTAAAGCAAATAGCATCCAACCCGATTTTCCGCGCCGCCTCGGCAAATTCAGGAATATCGTCGACATAAAGTGCCTCGGAAGCGGCCGCACCTAACGACTCCAATGCCGCCCCGTAGATAGCAGGAGAGGGCTTCGTTGCGCCTACTTGGCAGGAATAGATCCGAACGGGAAAGTGACGCCAAAAGCCAAACCGCCGCTCGAGACATTCGGCGTGAATCGGGTCGGTATTGGAAAGGAGCGCGAGTCGGCAGTGCGCGCTGAGCCGAACGAAGAGCTCTTCGGGCAGGATCAGCTCCGGATCGAGGACCCGATTCCAGGCATCGCGGAATTCGCCATAAGTCAGCGACAGCTTCAGTCGCCGCATGAGATGCCGATGCCATTTTGCCGGAGAAAGTCGGCCTTCCTGCCATTCTTGCCAATGCTCATCGGCGCAAATGAGCTTCCAGACTTGATCTGCTGATAGCTGTTTGGCTCGCGAATTGGCGGCATCGGTAATCCTCGCAGCGATTGGCGCGAAGGCACGCTTTGGATCTAAGCGCACGATCACACGTCCAATATCGAAGATCACTGCTTTTGGGATTGAAACCGCGCGCTTGACGGAGGGAAGCCGCGATCTCTTCTGGTTTTCGATCTTATTCCTGCGTCGAGCGGCCAAGAGGAAAAGCTTCCGGTTTTGAGATTCGGCGTGACCGCGCACGCATCGCCCCAATCAGGGCGGGAAGGAAAGAGAGGAATATGACGACCGCAATTACCCAGTGGATATATTGGCTAACGTTAGGAATCGCTTTGCCTACGAAATAACCACCTAAGGTCAGGCCACCACCCCAGCAGCAGGCACCGACAATATCGTAAGCGACATAGCGCCCATAGGGCATCCCTGCCGCTCCGGCCACCGGAGGACAGAACGTTCGCACGATGGGTACAAAGCGCGCAAGGATGACTGTCTTCCCGCCATATTTCTCGTAAAAAGCGTGAGCGCGCTCCAAGTGCCGGCGTTTGAAAAACCTTGAATCCTCGCGACTATATAGTGTCTGCCCCGCACGGCGCCCGATCCAATAACCTAACTGGTCTCCCGCAAAGGCGCATAACGTAACCAGCGGCGCCAGAGTGCCGATTTTCAGGACCCCGGTTGCGCTAAAGACTCCTGCCGTCACCAAGAGGGAATCCCCCGGCAGGAAGAACCCGACAAACAGGCCGGTTTCCACGAAAACGATAATGCAGACCGACAGGGTTCCACCCCATTGGATCAAACCCTGCACATCGTAGAGGTTATGGAGAACGCTTCGGATTAGTTCGAGCATGCCGGCGGTGGGCTCCCGCCGTGCCGCGATTGGCAGAGGGGAGCCAGCAGGTCCCATCCAACACGGTAGCAGAAAACAGCCGGGTTTTGCGCACATTCCAGCCACCAAAGATTCAGCATGGCAACAAGGGAGAGAAAGCGTGCTGGAGAGATAACTTGTACGTCCCGGACGCCAACCCACATATTGGGCTCCTGGAAGCGATCCTCTTTGCTGCTGGCCCGTTTGGTAAGGATCGCCTTCGTATGGGCGCATGATGCGCTGCGCCGGAGTGCGGGGCCAATCCACCCAAAGTACCGACCTGATGAAACCACCGGCTGGCCTGTGCCGGATCAACCAACAGTACCTTTGTCTCATTACGATGACGCCTGCGTACCATTGGCCGCGGCAGCGCTCCCGCCCAAAATGTGAACTGTTCGAGAGCAACTGAACTGCGGAGGGGGGCAACATGCAAAGCGCATACGCAGTCTGGATCGGGCAGCCAGTGGTCCTCCAATTAGCGGCAGCGGATTTGCGAGTTCCTCTGCGCGGAATGATCCTCGAGGAAACCGACGACTTCATCCGCTTTCGCGTCGACCAAGCCTGGGACATTGATATCTACAAGAGCATGATTCTGGCGGTGGAGCAGGACCGCTGGACAAGAGTCCTGGTCAACTAACGACCATGCAGATACAGGCGCAAGCGATGGAATCGCGTCCGCGAACCGAAGGCAAAGTGAACGAAAGCCGCGCGGCCGAACTGCTGGGCCTGAGCGCGCAAAAACTGCGCTGGCTTTCCGAGCAATCCGGGTTAGGTCATCCCGATGCCGATAATGGCGGCGCCGGACTCGTCTTCACCTATGCCGAACTATACCGGCTCTGCCGGTTAGTAGCGGAAGTTCACACTTAGAGTGGCTTTTAGCGCCATCGTTATCTGAAACAATTCAGGCGAATTCCTTCCGGCCCAGCACACCCCCACAGCCCCGGGCTCCGGTCCCCCCTACCGGATCCGGGGCTCCTTCTTTGCAGCCTCGCAGCGCGATTCGCCTCCAACAAACGATCGCATCGTCGAGAATAAGTTGACACCGGCTCTGGCCTCGCACAAACTTGGGCCCACAAATTCCCAATGACTGCCGCACTGAACGTCGGCCGCAGAGCTCAGTTCCACGCCGTAGCCGCCGGATTTCTCGGCTGGACGCTGGACGCCTTTGATTTCTTTGTCGTCGTTTTCCTCTTCGATTCGCTCGCGGCGCAGTTTCACGTCACCAAAGGAGACATCATCGCCACCGTCTCCTGGACTTTGCTCATGCGTCCGGTGGGCGCGGTGATTTTCGGCCTGCTGACGGACCGCTACGGCCGCCGCATTCCGCTGATCGCCAACGTCGTTTTCTTCTCGGTTGTCGAGCTTCTCTGCGGCTTTGCGCCAAACTACACGGTGTTCTTCATTCTGCGGATTCTCTACGGCATCGGCATGGGCGGCGAATGGGGCGTCGGCACGTCGCTGGTGATGGAGGCGACTTCGAGCCGCTGGCGCGGGGTGCTGAGCGGAATTCTGCAGAATGGCTATGCGGTGGGGTATCTGCTTGCCGCGGTCGCGTACCGCTTCGCTTTTCCGGCCTGGGGCTGGCGGCCGATGTTTTGGCTCGGCGGCATTCCAGCTTTGCTTGCGTTCTATATCAGCGCCAAGGTGCCGGAGTCTGAAGCCTGGAAACATCATCGCGCGCCTTCCACGGGTGCTGTCTTGCGAGCTGTCGCTCAGCAATGGAAGCTGTGCCTGTATCTCCTCTTGCTCATGACCTTCATGATGTTTCTCTCGCATGGCACGCAGGACCTTTACCCCGACTTCCTGCAATCGCAGCATCACGCCGGCGTGGCGATCGTTTCCTACATCGTGATCCTGGGAAATATCGGCGCCATGCTGGGCGGCATTATTTTTGGCCAACTCTCGAATGTAGCTGGACGCCGGCTCAGCCTGATCGCGGCGCTGGTGCTCGCGCTGGCCGTAATTCCCCTCTGGGCCTTTGGCAGCTCTCTGAAGATGCTGGCGCTGGGCGCGTTTCTGATGCAGGTGGGCGTGCAGGGCGCCTGGGGCATCATCCCTGCCCACCTGAGCGAACTTTCCGCCGATTCCACGCGTGGGCTTGTTCCGGGGCTCGCGTATCAGCTCGGAATTGTCCTTGCCGCGCGGACGCCGGTTGCGGAACATAACCTGAGCAATCGCGTCGGCTACGGCTGGGCCCTGGCCGGGTTCGAGATCTTTACCATCGTAGTGTTGGGCATTGCCGTTGCCTTTGGACCGGAGCGACGCGGGCGCAGTTTCGTGGAACCTGCGCGCGTTGAAACTCCGGTGAGCGCCTAAAAACGGCTGTCCCACCCCCCTCCCCCTTTTTATGCAAGTATTCATTCCAGAAGAGTTAAGTTGGATACATTCCAAGCGCCGTTGCCGTTGATTTCGCATGCAAGCCCCCTGCCTGGGCGAGTTGGATATGCAAGATTGGAGCGCTGCAAGTTGAGAATTGTGGGATGACGCGATGGATCGGAACGGAGAAGCTTGTCGGGTCGTCGGCGCAGGGAGCGGCATGGACGTCAGGAGAAATGCACCCAAGCCCGGGCAAAAAGCCAGATTAGCGAAAAGCATGGGCGAGGATAGCATATTATCGTTTGGTTACCAAGAGTTATCCATTTAGTATTCTATGGAACGCATCGTTCGAATGAGGAGATTTGTTCGAATGACATTGGTTTTATGAGAACTGCAGATCCCTCGCTCGCAGCCTAAAGGCGGCCGCTACAAAACCATGTTGCCGCAGCGATTTCGGGAAATGCCTCAGGTCTTACACCCCAGCACGCGCAAAGCGGGCGCGTGTTGAGGACCCCGCATCTCGCGCCGAAAAGGCGCGGGCGACCTGAGCTACAACAGAGGAAAAATCCCCAGGGCCGCTCGGCGACTTTTATGAATGGCGCATTCGCGCCGGGCCGCGAGCGCGCCCTGGGCTAGAGGCAAGCAAATGCGCCCGATGCGAACACGACAAAATGAAGGAGAGATCCTTCGGGGCAAAGAGCGCCCCTCAGGATGACAAGGGGCGGGGATGGCAGCGGATTCGATGGAACAAACCGGCGCCCGCTTGAAGGCGGCCGCTACAAACCCGTGTTCCCGCAGCAAGGAAAATGCCTCAGGTCTCGCTCCGAAAAGCGCCGGCGCGCGACCTGAGCTACAGCACTACGAACACAGCAATAATGCACAACGTGTCCGGGGAGTCGGGACCGGCATCTTTGGATTAGGGGCCGAAGCGCGGGCAGGGCTGCGTCGCGGTAGCGGATCGCGTATGCTAAACTGAGCGTCCGTAACCATAGAAGAGTGTGCGGCTTACTCTTCTTTCTTCCCTTCCGCTAAATCATTGGTTTGGGCCACAGTACTTGATGACAAGGCAACGACATCGTGCGTCCAGGACGCCCATGGAGGAGTTGTTCGAAAGCCTTCCGATGGGTGTAGCCCTGCTCGATCTTCCCGATCCAAGCGACGTATCGACGTGGCAGCTCGCCTCAATCAACGGTCGTGCCTCTAGTTTAGTCGCACCATCGATTGAAACTTTCCTTTCCAGCGCAAGCCTGCACCTGGGTTCGTCTGTAGACCTGCCGAACCTCTACCGCGAGGTCCTCAGCAAGCGGCGCCCCAGAACGCTTGGAATCGTCGAGAGCAGAGGATCGGCTACACAGAATGAGCGCCTGTCTATGGTTTCGGCATTTCCAGCAGGCACTCGGCGTGTTGGCATCTTATTCGAAGATGTTTCCGGCCGCAGCGCCCACGCGCTGGCGGAAAGACAATTGGCGCAGACCTGCGAGTTTGTCGGAGCGATCCTGTGGAGAGCCGAGCCCGAGACGCTGCAGTTCACCTACGTGAGTGGGCAGGCGCGGGCGATCCTGGGTTATTGGCTGGAACGGTGGACGGGAGAGACGAATTTTTGGAAAAAACATCTTTTCCCCGATGACCGCGAACGAGTTGCCGGGGTATGCGAAAAGATCTTACGCGAGCGAAGCAGGCGGGACTTCGAGTTTCGCATGATCGGCGTGCACGGCCAGATCGTCTGGTTCCACGCAGCCGCGGAAGTTGCCGAACAACACGGCCGGCCGCCCGAACTGATCGGCGTGATGAACGACATCACGGACTTAAAACGGGCCGAAGAACGGATCCGCGCGCTTACTTCGCGCCTGATGCGCCTGCAGGATGATGAGCGCCGCCATATCAGCCGGGAACTCCACGACAGCCTGGGACAGTACTTGACCAGCATCAAGATCAATGTGGAGCTGGTCAAGAGGGAAAGCACAGTGCTCGAGGAGCGGCATCGCGCGCTGCTGGCAGAGAGTTCAGAAACGCTGGATAGATGCGTGCAGGAAGTGCGCTCGGTTTCCTATCTGCTGCACCCACCGCTGCTCGATGAGCTGGGACTGCTGGCGGCTTTGCGCTGGTTTACGGCGGGATTTGCGGAACGCAGCGGAATTGAACTGAATCTGAATACGCCTCAGGAATTCAGCCGACTGCCTGAGGGGATGGAACTGGCGCTTTTCCGCATCGTGCAAGAATCGCTGACGAACGTGCAGCGGCATTCCAAGAGCGATGCGGCCTGGGTGACGCTTTCCGAGCACAAAGACCGAGCTGAGCTCCGGATCACGGACAGCGGAGTCGGCGTACCCGCGGACATAATCGAACAGATCAAACAAGGCAGGACCATCGAGGGAATCGGGCTTCGGGGAATGTACGAGCGCGTGCGCGAACTGGGCGGGCAACTGGAAATTGAGTCGAGCGGGATGGGCACTGCGGTATCCGCAGTGTTTCCACTGCAGCGAGCACAAACAGCACAAACAGGAGACGAGGACGAAGAGCGCAAATCGAGAATTGCGGGCAAGCGGCTGGAAATAAAGGATCTTCGCATTGACAATGTGGCCATTGGAACGAATGGGAGAGCAGAGGCGACAAGAGAAGGCCGGGAATTCCGAGCCGCGCACCCAAGGCGCCGGGGTGCCTCTCGGAGGTCAAGGTGAAACAAAAGACATCCACCAAGAACAGGACCCACGACGAAAAGCCATCGAAACCAACCGCTGCGAATTCAAGCCCGGAAGCGAACCAGCAAGAGGATCAAGAGGATGTAGTGGTGGCGGCTATTGGGGCTTCAGCCGGCGGGCTGGAGGCCTTCACCGAGCTGCTCTCCCATCTCCCTCCGGACACCGGAATGGCCTTTGTGCTCGTTCAACACCTCGATCCCAAGCACGAAAGCATGTTGACGGAGTTGATATCCCGTTCCACGAGAATGCCCGTGCTGGAAGTGAAAGACGGAATGGGCGTCGAACCGGACCACGTCTACGTTATCCCTCCGAATACGACGATGACTATCCACGACCATACGCTGCGGCTCACGGCGCGCGAAGAAACGCGGGGACAGCACATGGCCGTGGATTACTTCATGCGGAGCCTCGCGGAGGCACATGGCAATAATGCCATCGGTGTGATTCTCTCCGGATCAGGGACTGACGGAACGCTGGGTCTGGCCGAGATTCAGGCGCAAGGCGGAGTGACGTTCGCCCAGGATGAAACGACTGCCAGGCACGACGGCATGCCGCGCAGCGCCATTGCCGCGGGCTGCGTGGACTTTGTACTGCCGCCCAGCGAGATTGCCCGTGAGTTAACGCGCATTGCCAGCCATCCATACATCGCTCATAACGGAAAAGAAACGGCCGCCGACCTTGTGCCCGAACAGCACATTGGGCTGAACACGATTTTCCAACTGATCCGCAAGAGCACCGGGGTGGACTTCACGCATTACCGGCACACCACGATCCGGCGCCGCGTCCAGCGGCGCATGATCGTTCACAAAATGGACACGCTCCCGCGTTACGTCAAGTACCTGCAACAGAACCCAGCTGAGCTCAAAGCCCTCTACCAGGACATGCTGATCAATGTGACCAGCTTCTTCCGTAATCCCTCGGTCTTCGAGGCCTTAAAGGCGCGCGTTTTCCCCACTCTCCTGAAGAAGCACCCCGCGAACTCCCCTATCCGCGTCTGGGCGCCCGGCTGCTCCTCGGGCGAAGAAACTTACTCACTGGCCATCGCGCTGCTGGAATTCCTGGGCGAGAAGGTCTCCTCCCTGCCTTTGCAGATTTTCGGATCGGACGTGAGCGAGACCAGCGTCAACAAAGCGCGTAACGGCGTTTACCCCGAAAATATTCAAAGCGACGTTTCGCCGGAACGGCTACGCCGGTTCTTTACGAAGGTGGAGGGTGGCTACCGCATCAATAAGATCGTTCGCGATATGTGCATCTTTGCCCAACAGAACGTGCTGGTCGATCCACCGTTCTCGCAAATGGACCTGATCTGTTGCCGAAATCTGCTGATCTATCTGGAAGCTCCGGTTCAGAAGAACGTCGTCTCTCTTTTCCATTACGCACTCAAACCTGGCGGATTTCTCACCTTGGGGAGTGCCGAAAGCGTTGGCACACTGAGCAATCTGTTTTCTCTGGAAGATCGAGCGAACAAGATTTACGCGAAGCGATCGACGGCCATCCGGCCCGCGGTGGCGTTTTCCTTGGGCCGCTATGCGGAGAGGATCGGGCCGGGCACGAAGCCTCATCTGGTGGCCATGAAGGAGCCGTCGTGGAACGCCGCCGAGGCGCAGAAGGAATTTGACCGCCGGCTGCTGCAGCAATTCGGACCCGCAGCGGTTTTCGTCGATGAAGGGCTCGAGGTGGTTCATTCGCGGGGAAATGTGGACCGCTATTTGAAGCTTTCCTCGGGGCGGGCCACGCTGAGCATCCTGAAGATGGCGCGGGAAGGGCTGTTACTCGAATTGCGCAATGCCATCACGCGCGCAAAAAAGGAAAACGTGACGGTTCGCCGGGAACACGTGGAGGTGAAGAGCGATCACTCGGTTCGCCACGTAACGTTCGAGGTGATCCCGCTGCACGTGGCCAATACGCGCGAACCCTATTTAATGATCGTATTCGAGGAAGCCGGCGCGGATTTGAAACAACGGGTGGGCAAGCGTCGCGTGGTGGCGCTTCGAAAGGACACCTCATCGAAGCGCCTGGCCAAAGTGGAACAGGAATTGGCGGCGACCACCGAGTATCTGCACACGGTGATCGAAAATCAGGAGGCGACCAACGAGGAGTTGCAGTCCGCCAACGAAGAGATCCTTTCCAGCAATGAGGAATTGCAGAGCACCAATGAAGAACTGGAGACCGCCAAAGAAGAGTTGCAATCCACGAACGAGGAACTATCCACGGTCAACGATGAATTGCGCAGCCGCAACCTGGAAATCACGCAATCGAATAACGACTTGCTCAACCTGCTGGCCAGTATTGACGTCGCTGTGGTCATGCTGGGAAGCGATCTGAAGATTCGGCGGTTCACTCCGGAGGCGCAAAAAATCCTGGGGTTGATTCCCGCCGACGTGGGCCGGCCCTTCGGAGACATCAACGCGGGCCTGAATATCCCCAATCTGCATGACCTGATCGTGAAGTTGGTTAGCGAGCTAATTCCGTTCGAGCGCGAGGTGCGCGTGCGATCCGGGAAGTCCTACATTTTGCGGGCCACGCCTTATCGCACGAGCGAGCACAAAATTGAAGGCGCGGTGATCACGTTTATCGGCATGCCTCAGACGCTGCGAGAGGGAGAACACGCGGAAGATAGTGCGGCGGGCGAGGCGGGAGAATTCATGCTGGTCCTCGACCCGGACTTGCGAGTCAAGGCGGCGACGCCATCGTTTTATCGGGCCTTTCAGGTCAGCCCAGAAACGGTGCAGAATCGCCCGCTGCACGAACAGAATCATTTCCTCTCCGATAACCCGGAGCTCCAAAAAGCTCTGCAGAAGGCTCAACAGACCGGTGCCGCGAGCGCTCCCTTTACCGTGGAGTTGAAGATGGACGGGGACGCGCGCAGGAAGTTCGAGTGCAGGCTCGAGCCCATCACGCTCGATGGCGGCGCCAAGGTGATCACGCTTTCCCTGCATGCGTCATTCGGACAGCAGAGAAACGCGCGAACGAGAGAGTGAATCTTATTCTGATTCCGAGGCTGCGGGGACGATAGGATTCGCGGTTGAGCGGCACCAGAATTGGTGGCTTTCGGAATTCTGGCGACCGATTTAGAGTGGCGGCCCCGGGGAGGGTCGAACTCCCAACCTCCTGCTTCGTAGGCAGGCGCTCTATCCAGTTGAGCTACGGGACCGGCAATCTTTTGACTATAGCATTATATTTCTGCAAACAGAATTTCTGCAAAGACGAAGCAACGGGCTTTTTTGCGGGCTCAATCAGGCTCCTAAAAACGGTTTGAGCTCGGCGATCAATTGATCCGGGACTTGTTCCGGAAGGAAATGGCCTGTGGGAAGAGCTTTGCCGGCGACGTGGCTGGAGCGCTCTTTCCAAGTCTGCAGAACGTCGTACATGCGATGGAACGGCCCTTTTTCGGACCAGAGGACGAGAAAGGGGCACTCGATTTTCTTGTTGAGGTCCTCTTTGTCATGGTCCAAGTCGATGGATGCGGCCGCGCGGTAGTCTTCGCAGAGAGCGCGAATCGCGGCCGGGTCGCGGAAGCAGCGCAGATATTCGTTATAGGCGGACTGATCGACCCATTCGGGAAGGCCTTCGCGGGGAGCTTCGCCGCCAAGACGGAACAACATGTATCTTGAGGAAAAGCTCGGCGCTATTGCCGAGCATCGTTTCGGGGAACGGCGGCGGCTGGACGAGCAAAAACCAGTGGAAGAAAACCGTGGCGAAGTCCTGGTTCACAGCCTGATAGCACTTGTAGGTGGGCACAATATCGAGGATGGCGAGCCTGGTGACGCGTTCGGCGTGATCGAGAGCCATACGATGAGCGACGCGGCCGCCGCGGTCGTGCCCCACGACTGCGAATTTCGGGAACCCCAGATGCTGCATCACTTCGACCTGGTCCTGCGCCATGGCGCGCTTGGAGTAGCCGAAGTGGTCGGCGCCGCCGGGAGGTTTGCTACTATCGCCGTAACCGCGAAGGTCCGTAATTACTAACGTAAAATTTTGCGACAGGATGGGCGCGACTTTGCGCCAAAGCAGGTGCGTTTCGGGGATTCCGTGCATAAGCAGCACGGGCGAGCCCTTGCCGCCGTGAACGACGTTGATCGTCGCGCCGGTCGTCTTAATCTGCTCGCGTTTGAAGCCTGCGAAGAAATCGTGGGCGGGCGTTTGAGGTTGGGCAGGCGAGGCGGGTAGCGCAGAAGAAAAAAGCGCGTTTTCCGCAGCGACAGGGCCGAGCGCGAGCAGTAAGGAGTTTTTGGTGAATTCGCGGCGAGTGGAGTTGGACATTACCACCTCCCCGGGAGAGAAATACGGTCAATCTTAACGCTGGGACTCTGGATTCAAAAGATCTTGAGGGCGCAAGAATGGCAGCGCACGCGCGACAATGCTAATTCCGTAATAAGCGCGTGTGAATCCGCAAGATGTATCGGGTTTGTAAGCATTTTGTAAATTTCGGGAACGAGTAGTCGCTTCACGATGTACCGTATTGACTTTCCTCCTGAAAACTTCTAGCGTCTCCGCCATAGCTGTGGGGCCCTTCCCTGGGGCTGTTGGGCCAAGTCTTCCAATTTCCAATAGTGTGGCAAATGGGGTGCTTCTATGAATTCCTTCCAACGAGGATTTGCATTCTGTATTTGTAGGTCGGCGAGGCGAGCCGCAGTGCTGCTGAGTGCAACGCTGGGCGCGCTTTTGATTTGTGTTCCTCTTTTTTCGCAAGGCAATTTCGGCACTATTCTCGGAACGATCACCGATCAAAGCGGCGGTGTGGTAGCAGGCGCAACCGTGACGGTCACGGATACGCAAAGAAACACTTCGCGAAACCTGACCACCAACGACGCGGGCGAGTACGTCGCCCCAACGCTGCTGCCCGGAACATACACGGTGCGGGCTGAGGATAAGGGATTTAAGACGGTTGAGCGGCAGAATATTGTTCTGGAGGTGGGCAGAGAAATTAGGGTTGACCTCGGTCTGCAGCCCGGCGAGCAGACTCAGACACTCACCGTAACTGAATCGGTTCCGTTGGTGGAGACGACCAATGCCACGCTGGGCGGCACGCTCAATAACACGGACATTGTCGATCTGCCACTCAACGGCCGCGATTACCAGAATCTGATGGGCTTGCGTCCCGGGGTCATGCTCCAGCCGGGTGGTGGACCATGGACTCAGAGCACCAACGGCGTCCGCCCCGACGAATCCGTGTGGATGGTGGACGGTGTGCTGAACGCTAACTTTTTTGACGCGCGCCCTGTGGCCGGCATGCCCAGCCCGTTCCAGGATTCGGCGACGATTCTGCCCATCGACGCCATCCAGGAATTCAACCTCATGGAAAACCCGAAGGCAGAGTACGGTTGGAAGCCTGGCGCGGTGGTGAACGTAGGCGTCAAATCGGGGACCAACAATCTTCACGGTACGGCTTACGCATTCGGCCGAACCTCCGACTGGGATGCGCGCAACTACTTCAACATCCCAGCAAGTAATGGAGTCTGCGCGCTTAACTCCACTCTTGTGTCTGCCTGCAATAAGGTGCCAGTAAGTTTGGAGCAGTTCGGCGCGACGGTAGGCGGGCCGATCAAGAAAGACAAGCTCTTCTATTTCGGCGCCTATGAAGGCTCGCGTTCGTCCGTGGGCGCGGCAGCCGTGGCGCATACTCCCGCGACCGTAAGTACCGGGGATTCGTCGAAGAGCATGGTGGATGCGATCACGGCTCTGCAAGCGGCCGGCGTACCCGTAAGCCCAGTTAGCCTGGCCATATCGGGATGCACCACAGGTCCATCTCCAGCGTGCACAGGCGGCCAGTTCCCGAATGTCGGTACATCCAACAACTTCCTCAGCACCTTCCCCAACATCAATACGAGCGACAACGGAATAGGCAAAATCGACTACCACCTTAATGATAAGAACGCGATTTTCGGAACGTTCTTCTACGGCCACTATGATTCGGTGGGGGAAGATCACCCGTTCCTGAATCAGGCCAATACGGATAATGCTCCAATCCGCACATTGTCTGATGTCGAGAGCTGGGTTTACACGCCCAACTCGACCATGGTGAACGAGGCGCGGTTTGGCTACGACCGGATAAGTTTTAACTTCGTTAACGTCGACATCAACAAATTTGCTAACGGTACGGACTACCCTATTAACACTGGCGCCACCGTTGGAGGTTTTCCGAACGTCACGATTTCCGGGTTCGTGAACGCGGGCGTAACCTTGGGCACGGCCGCAAACCGCCCCCAATTTAATTCACCCAACCCGTATTGGGATCTTCAAGACTCCTTTTCGTATTTGAAGGGCAAGCACTCCCTCAAGTTCGGTGGAGAGTTCACGCACATCGAGGCGGATAGCGGCATCTTTGTCGACGGCCGGGGCCTTTTCAATTTCAACGGTGGCGTTTTCCCAGTCGGTAGTGGTCCTTCCACGGCGCTCGAAGAATTCTTTGCCGGAACTCCTACGAACGGATTTCTCCTCAGCGGCAACGCAAATATCAAAGCGCATTGGACATCGACTGCCGGGTTCATTCAAGACGATTGGCGCGTTACGCCGAAGGTCATTGTCAATATGGGGCTGCGCTACGAATACGTTACGCCCATGAAGGCGGCCAACAATAACTTCGGCAGCTTCGATCCGAATTTGGGAATGGTGCAGCAGGGCGGCGCAATCCCGAGTGTGTGGAAGGCGAATCCTCACGACTTCGAGCCACGCGTGGGGTTTGCATGGGACGTTACAGGCAAGGGAACGACTGTAGTCCGGGCCGGGGTCGGTCTCATTTACACGCAGTGGCCTCTGCTCACCTGGGATGGGGAATTCGGGCTGCAAAACGACGGTGCAACGAGCATCGCCGCCGTACCCACCGGAGCCGCCATTCAGTGCACGGCTTTTAATACCGGCTGTCCGGCCACTGGCGGGGGGACCATTGGTCTTGGCACGGCTACGTTCGCTCCTAGCCAACTCTGCTGGGACCCCGCCCTCACGACAGGCCCTGCGGCCACGACCGCTTGTGCAAGCGGCCAGAAAACGGTGTTCCCGGTGGCCAGCGTGCAATGCGGTGATGGCCTGACCAATGCGGCCCGTCCCAGCGGCCATGACGCGTCCCCATGCGACATTATGGGAGCAAACCCCAAACTCCATTTACCTTACGTCGTGAACTACAACTTGAGCGTTCAGCACCAGTTTGGCTCCAACTTTTCGCTCGAAGTTGCCTACGTTGGCAATCACGGATACGAACTGCTTAATTTTCACGACATCAATCAAGCCCCTCTGGGCGCAGGCTGGTGTCTGAATGCGCTTACGGCGGCGCAGCTCGCGGATGCCTGCAAAGGCGTAACGCCGGGCTCGGCATACAGCACACTGGCCGTGCAGGAAGCTCGGCCGTTTTATACCAAGTTTCCATACCTGGGATTCATCAACTTCGCGACGAATGGGTCCCATTCCAACTTCAACAGCGCGCAGGTGACCCTGACCAAGCGGATGTCTCAAGGCTTGTCATTCACGGCCGGATACACCTACGCTCATGCGCTCGACAACGGCTCCCTGAATCGGTTCGGGGGATTGCCACAGAACAGCAATGATCTGGCCGCCGAATACGCAGCCAGCGACTTCGACATCCGTCATCACGCTACTTTCACAGTCACTTACAACATTCCGGGCAAGAAAGGCTTTGGTCAGGTGCTGGAAGGTTGGCAGATCAACACTATCGTCACCCTTCAGACGGCCCAGCCGTGGGCAGCGTGGGATGCCGGGGACAATCTCAGCGGGACAGGGGAAAACGCCGATCGCTGGAACATTGTTGGCAGCGGCAGCGACTTCCCGTCCGGCAAAAACAGCATTCCCTACTGCAACGGCTTCGGTACAGCAGCGGCTGGCTGTGTGGTTACCTCCATCTACGGCACGTTTCCTTTGCCGGCGGCACAGACCGCGAGCGATCTGAGCGGGTGTGCGGCCAATGCCCCAAGTGCAGGTACGCTGGCAACCGCCGGGTGTTTCGCTTCCGCTAACGGCAAGTCTTTCCTCGTGCCTCCCGCGCTGGGACAGTTCGGCAACATGGGCAGGAACATCTTCCGAGACTCAGGGTACAAGAACTGGGACTTCTCCGTATTCAAGAACTTCCACTTCACCGAGCGGTTCGGCGCCCAGTTCCGGTGGGAGGTCTTTAACGTGCTCAATACTCCAATTGCTGCCAACCCCTATGGAGCTTCAAGCTTCGTCAATGCCGGGAATGCGTTTCAAGGGGGCGGCCCACTCGGCTTTTCGGGCTTGACGCCGGACTTCGCGGCGGGCAATCCGCTGGTCGGCTCGGGAAGCCAGCGCGTGATGCAACTCGGACTGAAGTTAATCTTCTAGTCAGAAGTCGTGGGTTCGAGGGGGCGTGAAAATCGCCCCCTCGAATAAAGTCTTCGCAGGTCGTTCATTCCGAAGCATACCGCCCCGACAATAATTTATTTCAGGTCTCATCAAGGTTCTGTTCTGTACTAGATTACCTCGCTCGGTGCTTATCATGCTGAAGGCCGTCTTGACAGTGCCGCTCTCGCAATGGTCCAATGTGCTTCATTGCGGATGATCTGGAAAGATCTGAGCATCCGCCCACAGAATCTATTAGTGCTGAAGGCGGCATTTGAGCGCAGGCAGCTGTTTCTGGGACGAATCCAGAGGAGGGGCAATGGTCTCGACTAAAATGCGAGTAGGGTTGGTTGTGGGTCTTCTGATGACGTGTGCTCCGCTATTTGCACATCATGGAAGCGCAACGTATGACACGCAAAAGGTGGTTGTCCTGAAGGATGCCACGATAACGAAATTCATTTGGGCGAACCCTCACTCGATCGCCATGTTCGACGTCAAGGATGATAAAGGCAACGTCAGTCATTGGGCGGCGGAAGCCGGCAGCCCTTCGGCGCTCACCCTTATCGGATGGACCAAGAATTCGCTGAAGCCCGGCGACGTCGTGACCGTTTACACGTTCCAATCCAAGAACGGCAACCCGGTAGGGCGCCTGAACAAAATCGTTCTGACCGACGGGACAACGTTAAAGGATAGCCAACTCGGGGACGCGGATAGCAAAGAGAAGTCGGAAAAGCCGTACTGACAACATTTTCGCCCTTGACTGGGCGGCCTTTCTTGTAGCGGCAGGGCAAATCTTTCCCTGCCGCTTTTTCTTTGTTGCGCGGTGCAATCTTAGGGCGGGAAGCGCGCGTTAGCATCCTGACAAACGCAAGCGTTCCACTTCGCGACCGGGATTATTCGAGGAATCTGCTCGCGCTTAATTGCTCGGCGGAACTGAGTTACCGGCAGGATCTCCCACCAGGTTCAAATACTGCAGCATTTCTGAAGGTATGCAAAGCTGTTCGGCGAGTTGCTGATCGGGTACCCACTTAAAATTTACGGTCCCGAGGACAAAAGGCTTTGTGTATATCTTTGGATCGTCTACGGCGATCGTCAGATGCAGGTCGTTGTGGTCGGGGCGGGTAAAGCGTTCGGTCACGCGCGCATCCATGCTATGCGGATATCCCATGCGTGTCAGCCAGGTTCTATCATCCAACCCGGTGGTCTCCACAATCAGCGTATTGTCTCCCTGCCAATGACCGACCGAATACCCGTAGTATCGCGGATCAGGCGCATCTTTCGCCGTAGCGCCCACGTTCTTGGGGAGTTCGCGCCCGTCCATCCAGATTTCCCGCCACGCGCGCTGGTACTGGTTCAGAACGACAATTCGGTCCGGCATTGTGGCAAACGCAATTCCCCTCAATTCAAACACCATATTCCGAGGAAAACCCAAGGGATCACAGACTCTGGCAAAAGAATCATTTGTGCCGGCAATGTGAAAGGTAGGCTCGGGTTTATTCGCGGCCATTAGTTTCTGGCCCAGCGGCGTAAGAGGAGTCACCTCCGCTTGTCTGTCGATCGCTACAGGCCCTGCCCACGAACCACTGAAGTCTTGTTTGGGTGCAGGACCACCAGGGCCTAGATTCAGTTTGTCGTATTCCGTATTCCGATAGACGTCCTGCGCGAGGGTAAAGCGCGAACAGGCGAGCACGGCTATGAAAACTAAAGCCGCGCTCGTAAAGGAATTTCGCATTTGTAGACGACTACTTCTTGTTTGCTTTTGCTTTCTGCTCCGCCACAGCCTGCTCGGCAATCGTCTTGTTGTATTCCTGGGCTTCTGAAGCGGAACAAATCATCTCCCGAATGTCGAACCATTCGGGTTGCAATCGCATGCGGAACTTGTTCAAGGGATTCCACGGCTTGGTATACATCTTGGGGTCTTCAATCGTCATCGTGAATTCCATGATGTCATGGTTCACGCGGTGCCAGATTTCGGTCACCTTCAATTCGTCGCTATGGGGCCGGCCCACGTTATCGATCCAGGTTCTTTCATCCAAGCCCACTGTTTCCGTGACAAACGTGTAGTCGTCCGTCCACTTGCCGACGGAGTAGCCATACCAGCGCGGCTCCAAAATCTCCTTGGGGAGTTCTCGGCCATCCATCCAGATGTTGCGCCACACTTGATCATTCTGGTAGATGATGGCGACCTGGCTCTTCGTTTGGAAAATCTGAATGGCTCTCAAGTTGAAAAGCTCAAGGCGCGGGAATCCGATTGGATCGCAAATATCAAATGGATCGTTATTCTGCGCAATGGGAACGGCGGTGGTTCCGAATCCGGGCTTATGCTCCTTCCAAGTCTTCAGACCCAACGGAGTGAAAGGTAACTCATGTTCGGGCTTGGTATCAGAGGGGTATTCTTTCGGGCCAGTGGCAAAGACTCCGTCCCGGTAACCTGGCGTGGGCTCCCAGATTCCGCTCAGGTCGCGAACGGGAGCGGGTTCCGACGTTTGATCTTTCGGGGCGTTGGGGACAATCCGGTCCCAACCGTCGCGATGTATATTCTTGCCGGACTCCCTTTGCTGGGCCGTTTGAGCGCGCATGAGAGGCAAAAACGCCACGGCTGAAAGTAATATCGCTGCGGCCAAAAAGCGCTTTGACATTTCTGAATTCTCTCCTCGATGATCGTGCTTACTTTCGGATCTCGTTTCGGACTTGTGCATCAATCAGCGCAGAGGACAACAGCACGCGCGCTATCCCAGTTTAGCGTTCGCTGCCCATGCTGAGTTCCTGGCCATCGGGAAGAATGACTTTTGTCACGCGGCCAACCGGCTGGCCTGTTTTAGACATTCCGACCATCGTGACAGTGACTTCCTCGCCGACCTTAAACGACTTTGCCGTAATCCCAAAATTGACGAGCGTAGAGGGAGCGTTCCATTCGCCGAGCCAATGCACGACATTGCCCTTTTCGTCCTTGGCGTCGAACTTCAAAAAGCTGTGCGGATTGGTCCAAACCCAAGCTGTTATGGTTCCCTTGACGGTGACGGTTCTGCTGTCATACGCGGCGTTACCGTGATGAGCAAAAAGCGAAACTGAAATCATTAAGAGTGCAACAGCCATGAGGGAAACCTTCACCAGCGATTTATTCATAACTGCCTCCCTAGTTTGTAAGCGAACGGCCCGGCATCGGCGACTTCACAATGGCGGGATTCTAACAAGAAGTTCTGCGAGATCGCAACTCGCGTTCAGTGGAGGCGCGCGCGGCAAATTCGCTTGCGCTCTGGAAGACTCATCATGTGCGATAAGCTGATGCTCGCGTTCAGTTTAGCGCGAAGCGCTCGTGGCTTTAGGGACGGCTGGAGCCGGTTTGGTGAACTTGGCCGCGTCGATGGGCACGTTCGCCTGCACTGAACTCAGATCTGTCGTCGATTGGCCGTCTACCCACGTCGTCGTCCAGTGGAACGGCACCTTTACTCCGTTCACCACTCGATAATCCGAGTATTCCACGTGCGAAGGCGTCAGCCCGATGATCGTGTTGTTGTAACGCACCTGCCGCACCAATAAACCTGTTTCCTTGTCGAAGTACAGCTTGATGGCCGAGCCGCCCGGCGTTGTCCCCTCAATCACCTGCACCGGCTTATCGTTGATCGTGATGGCCGGAAATCCGCTCCGCCAGTTCTTGAACGCCTGCTTGATCTGTGCCGGGAACGCCAATCCCGCATCCACGCGGGCCCCCTCCAGATCTCCTCCCGTCAGCGGCATCAGCGGCACAGGCTTATCCACCGCCGCTACCCACGCTTGCTGCCCGTCATAGACCGTGGTGTTATCTCCGGCCAGCGTGTGGACCACAGTCGTGCGCAAACCCGGCTTGGCGTAGTAATCGATCGGCACCTTGGCAAAATCGGTATCGAATCCCGTGTACGTTCCTTTGCCCACCAAACTCGTCAGCTTGGCGACTTGCGCCGCTCCGCCCAGAGCCTGAAGATACTTATCCAGAATCTGGTCTGCAGTCGGCTGGTTGGATCCGTTCAGGTTCAGGATCTCCACTTTGTCGGGATCTTCCGGCGGCGGCGTCCCATATTGCTCGGCCAAACTCGGCGTCACTTCCGGCCTCTGGCTGCCCCGATGGCAGGTATAACAGGTGATCTTGCGTTCGCCTCCGAAATCCGCTTTGTTGATGGCGTTCACCATTACCACCATCCGGCGCGCGGTGTTTTTCAGTGCCGTATCGTCGGCATAGCGCGCCCAACTGCCCCCGCTTTCCGCCGTATGGCAATCGGTGCAGTTCAAGCTCAGCGAGGCGGCAAAAAAGCCCATGGTCCCCAGAAACTGATCCACGGAAATGCCTCGCAACACCTGCACGTTCTTGAAGGCATCTTCCGCCAGTTGCGGCTTCTGTTCCTGGCCACGCGCCAATCCAGCTCCTATCAGGCAGACTGCCAGCGTGGTCACCGCACCGCGGATCGCTCCCCTCGATCCGAATTTCATGTACCCTCCCTTTTTGCCGAGTTTGCGGAGCTTCGTCCTGCCGATCTCATCGCTCGCGAATTTTCTCCAGATCTCGATTGTGCTGGACGAGTCACCTGCAAAATTTTTCGCTACGCCGGTTCGACACTATACACTCGGCCGCCCCACACACGCAATGCCCGTGGGAATGGCCCTAATTGCTCATTGACACGGCGCCTCGATTGACTGAGGTTAGTGACTCTTATATTCTCTGAACTACGCTGGTTGAAGGCAAATTCCGTTCCCGAGGTGGCGCATGCGAAACAGACTTATACCCTTTCTTTTGGTGGGCGCATTACTTGTCCTGACTAGCGCTGCCTTCGCACATCACGGGGCGGCGGCTTACGACATGAGTAAGCCCGTAGTCATGAAAGACGCTGTTGTAACGAAATATATCTGGGCGAACCCTCACACGCTTGTTTTCTTCGACGCCAAAAATGACAAAGGCGATACCACACACTGGTCCGTGGAGCTCGGCAGCCCATCGGCGATTGCCCTGATGGGCTGGAACAGAACTTCGCTTAAGGCCGGCGATGTCGTCACGGTTTACATGTTCCCTGCCAAAAATGGTAATCCAGTAGGGCGCATCAATAAGATTGTTCTTGCCGATGGCAGCCTGCTAAGGGACAGCCAGACGGGCGCAGACAATGGCGGGCGCGCCGATACCGGGGTCAAGTAGTTCGCGAATTTACGCGATTTCAGTTGTTTGTAGCTAGAAAGGGACCGGCACCATCCGGTCCCTTTCACTTTTTAGAAGCATTTCCAACACGTGTTCCGAGGTATTAGCCATTAGCCCGCTGCCAAGGCGTATCCTGTTATCGAAGCCGCACTCCGAAACTACCGCGAGAAGCAGCAAATTAGCCCCAGAGCGCGTGGTAGAGCGGTTAGTTAGGCCTCGACTTTACTTCAATTTGTCAGCGATCTTGGCAAGCCCGGCAGCAGCGCACGCTTCGTCCTTATCGCTTCCAGGGGCACCGCCGACTCCGATCGCGCCGATCGTGTCGTTTCCGACTTTGACCGGAACTCCGCCGCCGACCATGAAAGTATCCGGAATGATGCGGCCGGCCGACATATTAGCCATCGCTTTTTCCATCTCGCTCGACGGCCGTTTATAGGTTAGCGCGGTGTAAGCCTTACGACGGCTCACTTCGTAATTGACCTCACTGCTCCCATCATCTCGCGCTGAGGCCTTAACCTGGCCATCCACGTCGAGCACATGAACGCTGACGCGATAGTTATCGGCGCGGCACTTCTCCAGGGCACCGCGAACCATTGCAAGTGCCATGTCGGCGGAAATCGCTTTCTGCGTCAGCAGACCCTGGTCCTGGGGAAGCACCGACAAGGAACTTGCCGCAAACAAGAAAGTTATCGCCGCGCTTCGAAGAAAGAGCCGGTTAACCATGTTCAATCCTCCAGGCGGATATTGAGAGCTAGGGATATTGCCCGTCGACTTTTTTCAGCGAAATTGCGTTTTCAGTTTGAGGCGGCTTCCCTTTTTGTTATTTCGCTATGCGATTCGGGGATTCTTCTCTACTTCGCCCGGCCTTTATATCCGGTCGGTTCGGTACGGATTCGATAGACGACGCCGCGTCCGACAACATACAAATAGTGCTTATCGGGACCTGCGAAGCCACAGTTCTGCGGCGGCATTTCGTAAGGGGCTTCAATGTCTGCGAGGTGTTCGCCTTTGGAGTTGAACACCTGAACGCCAGCGGGCGTGGTGGCGTATAGATGGCTCTGGCTGTCAATGCAGAGGCCGTCGGCTCCGCTCACCATTCCGTGATCGGTCTCCTGCTTCAGGGTATATTTGCCGAAATTCTTACGGTTCTTTAACGTTCCGTCGGACTGCACATCGTAGGTGAGCAGATAGGAACCATCCCAGTCATTGACATAAAGGATCTTTTCGTCCGGGCTGAGCGTAATGCCATTGGGGCGATTGATGTCGTCGGCTACCCGGATGACTTTCTTACTGTTGGGCTGGATGTAATAGACCGCCTGCGGCAAATCGTCGGGTGATTTTTTGGCGCCAACCTGATAGCAGTCGGTGAAATAAATCCCGCCTTTTTTATCAACCACCAGATCGTTGGGCCGGATATACGGTTTGCCGTCAAAGCTGTCGGTGAGCGTTTCGGCACCGTCTTTGGGATAGATCAGACTGACCTTTTTGGTGTATTGCGCCGCAAAAATGCGGCCCTTCGAGTCCATCGCCAAGCCCGCGGCCTGCTCGGAGTTATCCACTAACGTGGTCACGTTCCCATCGACATCCACTTTGGCGAGACCACCATTTGCCGTCACCAGAAGGCTGCCATCGGGCATACCGACTCCACCGTCGGAGCCGCGTAATCCATTTTTCACGACTTCGATCTTTGTTCCAGCCTTCACGACACCCGGGACGTCCGGCGTGACTTTGTCCGTCGCGACCACAGTCTCCTGTTGTTCGCCGCGGCCCGCACCTCGGCCTTGACCTTGACCGCGGGCTCGCCCGCCGCCTTGGTCGCCTTCCTGGGCAAAAGCTGCCATTGAACTCATGAGCAGAACCACAAGGACTAAAATTGCTTTCGATTTCATGCACCCTCCTGACTGATGGTCGTCGCTCTGCGAGCGTGATGTTTAAGACAAGAAGACAGCCTGCATCCCTTCGGCAGCGAAAGAATACCGCAAAGCCGATAGACTCTGAATCCCCGCAGCTGGTTTCAGATTATCTGCAATTGCTAACGCTTGGCGCTGCTGACTTCCTTTTTGTCGGCGGTAACCGGACGCGAAGAGACGTACGCAACGATCGCCAACATATCGTCATTGGTCAATTTGGCGACAACAGGCTTCATTAACTCCGTCCAAATACCGTGCCGATCGCCTTGTTGCATGTCATAGAGCTGGCGCGCGAGATAGCTGGGCGAACGGCCAGCAATCCCTGGCACCGGGCCCAAGCCTTGCAAATCCGCGCCGTGGCAGTTCGCGCAGGCAATCGTTTTCCCGCCGCCACCATTGGCCAGCACTTCGCCCTTTTTCACGCTTCCCGCAGGAACATAGGCGGTGAAGGGCGAGTGGTCGTCGCGCAGAAGTTCGGTGCCCTCGGTATTATCAGGAGCTTCGATGATGCGTTTGCCGATGGGTTCCTTGTCGTTGCCTTCGAGTTTCAGGAACATGCCTCCCGCAGTGCGCGTCTTAGGGACGGTGTTCGTCTCCACGACTTTGATCCACGGAGTCCATTTCATCGAGCCAAAATAATCGGCGGCAGCCTTGATCTCATCGTCCGTCATGGCCTTTGCAAATCCGATCATCAGATTGGTGTTGCCCTTCCTGGAATCGGCGCTCTTTCGGGCACCGTTCTTGAAATCATTCATGGTTTGGATGAAATAGCTCGTAGGCAGACCCGCGACACCGGCATTCTCCGGCCGGCCCTTGCCGTTCGGATAGTGGCAGAGGCTGCAGGCCCAAACATTCGCTTCCTTCCGCCCGTGCGCCACGATGGGCGGCATCGCAGGATGGTCGCCGGGATACCAGTCGGCCGGTCCGCCATTATCGCGAATCTGAGTCAGCGTGAAAGCCAGTGTGCTGCCGTTAAGATGCCGGAGCGTGCCGTCATCCTTGACCGGAGCGGCGGCCGGCGGAGCACTGGCCTGTTCGCCGGGTGGAGTTGTAAACCCATAAGCCCAAGGAGGAGGCGGCTCAGTCGCAGCTATGAGCACGCCGATGGTAATAACACAGGCGAAACCGAGGGCCAAACCCAAATTCACAGCACCGCGGAAATTTCTCATAGATCGCCTCCGGATGTTTCCGTTCGCGGCAGCACTAAAGAGCGGCATGGTGCGGCCAGTGCGGGACATGCTAGCACGTCTGGTATTGGCGCGTCACGGTTCCAGAAAACGATTTGGGCGCTCGCGGGAAGGCCACGTTGCAGGGGCGCCAATTTGCGACCATCGAAGTGCGCATGCTAGCATCCCCGATGTTCTCCAGGAAATTCCAACCGCCGAGAAAAGTTCTACGGGTAAGGAACAATGACAAGCCAGTCCAACAGAAATCGCGTTTGGTTCATAACCGGCACTTCGCAAGGCTTTGGCCGCGAACTCGTGCGTGCCGCGCTGCAACGCGGCGATTCCGTAATGGCGACTTCACGAAACCCGCAAGCGGTGACCGCAGCGTTTCCGGGTGCATCGGATCGCTTGCTAACAGCGTCAATGGATCTGCGCGATATGGCTGAGATTTCCATCGTTGTCGACCGCGCCATTAAGAAATTCGGCCGCATCGATGTTTTGGTCAACAACGCGGGCTACGGTGTGACCGGCGCCGTCGAAGAAGCCAGCGACGTAGAAATCGCCAATGTTTATGAGACGAATGTTTTTGGGCTGCTTCGCGTTACCCGGGCGGTTTTGCCTCACATGCGGAAGCAGCATAGCGGCCACATCGTTAATCTTTCCTCGATTGGCGGGCTCACGGGCATGCCTGGGTGGGGAATCTACAATTCCACCAAGTTTGCGGTGGAAGGTCTTTCCGAAGCACTCGCGGCAGAATTGGCGCCACTGGGGATTGGTGTAACGATTGTCGAACCTGGCCCTTTCCGAACGGACTTTCTCGGCGGCTCCCTGGTGAAGGCAGCAAACAAAATGCCGGATTACGAAGCTACCGCTGGAAAAACGCGCGCCAGCGCCGCTGAACGCAATCGAAAGCAGCAGGGCGACCCAGCCCTCGCCGCGGACGCCATCGTTCAGGCTGTCACGTCTCCGAACCCGCCACTGCATTTAATACTGGGGAAATTCGCCTACGACCGCATGAGTCAAAAACTCGATGACTTCCGCAAGGAAATGGAAAACTGGCGGGAACTCGGTTTGGGCACCGATTTCAAAAGCTGATCTTCTTTTTAAAACTCATTTTTAAACTCAGTTTTAAAGTTCACCTGGGGCAAGAACGGATTACATCGGCGCGCCCGAGAGCCAAAGTTTCCTGCGAGCATGATAGCAGTGCGAGGATTCACGCCCGGCGGACATCCATTTGGGCGCGGAAAGCGGTCGGCTGGCCGCGAAGGCGACTGCTGCCCGAGGATGGCAATCGAAGCGCAAAGCGCGGGCGCCATTCCCGCGAGGAAGATTCGCTGCGGAGTCCAGCCCATCGTGAGCAACATCCCACCGATCACCGGGCCGACGATGGAGCCCACGCGGCCGACTCCCAATGCCCAGCCGACTCCCGTCGAGCGCACAGTCGTAGGATAGAAACCTGCGGCTAGCGCGTTCAGACCGGCCTGCGCTCCCTGAATGGCCACGCCGAGCACAAATGTGACCGTCATCATGAGGGCAAACGAGCGCGTCAAAAACGCCAACGAGCCGATAAGCAATGCGGAGATCGCGAATTGCGCCAGCAGTGTCGCATAAGCGCCAAAAGAATTCATCACGCGCCCCTCAGTGAGCGCTCCGGTAATTCCGCCGAGGCTGAAAAGCGAGACCGCGATCACTCCCGCAGAGGCGGCCAGACCCGACTGCCGCAAAAGGGCCGGCAGCCAATTCACAATGAAATAGAGGATCAGTAGATTCATGAAGAATGGAATCCAGAGCAGGATTGTCCCGGCGGCACGATCTTGGGTGAAAAGCTGGCGGACGGGAAGGCCTTCGTCCCGCTCCTCGCGTGCCGCAACAGCAGGCGACGATAGATTGAGCTCTGCCGCGCTGATTTCAGGAGCGATTTTTCGCATGATTTTGGGAATCTCGCGTGCGTCCTTTCCGCGCGCGGTGAGGAAACGCACGGATTCGGGCAGAGCTTTGATCAAAATGATCGCAATGGCGAGCGGCAACAAGCCTCCGAGATAGAAAACGGAACGCCAGCCCCAAAGCGGAATCATCACGGAACTAGCCAAACCGCCGACGAGAGCACCGAGCGGCATGCCGCAGAAAAGCGCGCCGACGAAAACGGCCTGCAGACGCTTGGGCGAATATTCGGAAGTAAGCGCGACCACGTTGGGCATCGCGCCGCCAAGCCCGAGTCCGGTCAGAAAGCGGAAGAGGATCAATTGCTGGAGCGAAACAGCGCGAGCCGTGAGCAGCGCGAAAACAGCAAAGGTCAGCGCTGAAAGCACCACCGGCCATTTGCGCCCCCAGCGGTCGGCGACGGGTCCCATCGCCATGGCCGCGATCATCAAGCCGATCAGCCCAGCAGAAAACACAGGCCCGAAGTTCCTGAGAGGAATGGCCAAAGTTTCTGAAATGGAGGGCGCGAGAAAACCGATGCACTGCGTGTCGAAGCCGTCCAACAAGAGCACGAGGCCGCACAAGGCAATCGTGGAGATTTGAAACCGGCTCAGCGGGCGCTCGTCGATAATCTCGTTTACGGTGAGCGCTCTCGTGGGGGCGCTATCCACAGATGGTCTCCCTTTGAGCACAGAGTGTATAGCGTTCGTGGAGTTACCACCAGAAGCGCGGCTTGGCTGTCGTCAAAAGCTGGTTTTGCGGCACCCGGATTCGCGCATATACTGGGCCGCCTAGACCGGCTCGAAGGCTTATGCATCGCTCTAACGGTTCAATGCGATGACCACCGCACCAAGCAGCGCACATCCGACGGAAACCGCACAGGTCCGGGGCACGCCGGCCAAAGTCAAAATTTGGCAGTTAACTGCGACAGAATGGCTGATTTGCGCGGTGGCTTGCGTCGGTTTTGCCTTTGATACGTACACACTGCTCGTTTTAACGTTGATCGTGCGGCCCGCGCTCAACGAAATGCTGCCGCCCAACGCCGGGCCTGCCGTTTTCAATCAGTGGGTGGGAATTCTTTTTTATGTTCCGGCGATTGCCGGCGGGATTTTTGGATTGCTCGGCGGCTACCTGATCGATTTGCTTGGGCGCCGGCGCATCCTGATGTGGAGCATTTTGCTCTACGGCGTGTGCACGTTTGGGACCGCTTACGTTACGAGTCCAGGAGAATTTTTACTCCTGCGCTGCGGGACGTTCGTCGGCGTCTCCGTGGAATTTGTGGCGGCGACGGCATGGCTCGCGGAGCTGTTTACGCAGCGCGAACAGCGCGAAGTTGTGATCGGAATTACCCAGGGATTTGCCTCGACCGGAGGGCTGCTGATCAGCGCTGCATATTACCTCGCGGTAACCTACAGTTCGCGCTTGCCGCTGATTCACGGCGGACACGAAGCCTGGCGTTATACGGCCATGTCCGGACTGATTCCGGCGATTCCTCTGATCGTGCTGCGACCATTTCTTCCGGAATCGCCGATCTGGAAACGAAAGAAAGCCGATGGGACGCTCAAGCGCCCTAGCTTTGCGGAGCTTTTCCGTCCGACATTTCGCAAGACGGCACTGATTACATGCCTGATGATGGCGTGCTCCTATGCGGGATCGTTTGGGATGCTGCAGCACTTCGCCCGAATTATTCCAGGCACACCGGGCGTGCGGATCCTGCCCGTGGCGGCGCAGGAGCAGCGCGTCGGCTTTCTGCAGGGCATGCAGGAGATGGGCGGGCTAGCCGGGCGCTTCCTGATGGCTTTTCTGGCCGTGCACATTTTGAGCCGGCGGCGCTTGCTGCGGCTGTTTCAGATTCCCGCATTTGTGCTAATTCCTCTAGTGATGTTCCTGCCGGCTATGCGGGATCGAGATATGTCCACGGCGGGAATATTTGCGGTCGGGTTGTTGACCGTAGCCCAATTCAGTTATTGGGGAAATTATCTGCCGCTGGTTTATCCGACGTACTTGCGGGGCACGGGTGAAGCTTTTGCCGCGAATATCGGCGGCAGAATGCTGGGCACTTCGGCGGCTTTGCTTGTTACTTCGATGGTCCGATTCATGCCCGGCGGCAACGCGAGCCGGCAGTTGGCCTATGCCGCAGGCATTGTGGGATTGCTGTCGTATGTGGCCGGGTTTGTGGCCAGCTTCTGGTTGCCTGAACCGTCTCTAGAGGCGACACCGGATTAGTTCATTTCTTATGGCGTCTTCAGCCGAATGAGACGGCGGATGTTGCCCTCGTAGATTTTGCGGCGGTCTTCCTCGGAAACATCCAGGACGTCCACACAGCGAATCGTTTCCCGGATATAACCGGCACCTTTTTCGGGATCGAACGGAGAGTCGGAAGCGAAAAGGACCTGGTCCACGCCAAAGAAATCCAATCCGCAGCGAATTGCGGGACCAGAACCAAACGTGGCCGTATCCGCATAAAACATTTTGAAGTATTCCTGGGGCCGTTTTTTCAGACGGCGCAGATAAACCGTCAGATCTTCTTCCTCCGTGCGCGCGCCGAGCTGATCGAGGCCGGGACCGGTGCGTCCTGAAAAATAAGGGACCATGCCTCCCAAATGGTGCGTAATGATTTTGATTTTGGGGAAACGATCGAAGATGCCGGCGAAAACCATGCGCGCCATAAAAATACTCGTCTCGTAAGGCCAGCCGAAAACCCACCACAACTCGTATTTCGATTTTTTCTCGGTCTGATAATCGGGGAAGCCCGAGCCGCGCGCTGGATGCACCCAGATCGGCACATCGAGTTCGGCCGCTTTCTCAAAGATAGGCAGGAAATCAGGCTCATCGAGCGGGCGGCCATTTACGTTGGTGAAAATCTGCACGCCGACAGCGCCAAGTTTTTTCACGGCACGCTCGATCTCTTTCACTGCGGCAGCGGGATTATTCATCGGCAAGGAGGCCACAAATCCGGCAAAGCGATTAGGGTGCTTGGCGATCAGCTCGGCTAAACCATCGTTGGCGATTTCGGCGAGTTCCGGCGATTTCTGCGGATCGGCAAGGGCTTCGATCGGCGGCAGGGGCATGCAGGGCACCTGGATGTAGTCGCGGAACTCATCCATGATGCGGAAGCGAACATCGAGATCGACGAGAGAAGGAATTTCGGTCACGCGCTTTTTGATCGTGACACCACGCTCCGGGAGAGCCAACATGCGGTCATAGAACTTGTTCGGAAAGACGTGGCAGAAGATATCAATTTTCATCAAGGCCTCGAACTATTTCACCCCAAAACGGGCAAAAATGTGTTAGCTATTGCCAGCGCGGTGGAAGCTATCAGCGGCGCTGAGATAAGTCAATCCATCGGCAGGCCGACGTAATTTTCGGCGAGCGACTGCGACGCCGCGCGCGAACTGATGACATATTCGAGCTCGGCAAGCTGGCGGCGCTGATCGAAAGCACTGTCGTTGTGGAAGCGATGCAGCATCGACGTCATCCACCAGGAGAAGCGCTGCACTTTCCAAATCCGGTCCAGGCAGGTCTGCGAATACTTTTCGAGCAAGTCTTTCCGTCCCGAACGATAGAACTCGGTGAAGGCACGAGCCAGGACCCGGACATCCGCTACGGCGAGATTCAAGCCTTTGGCACCAGTGGGGGGAACAATATGGGCCGCATCGCCGGCAAGGAAGAGCCGACGGTACTGCATGGGCTCGACGACGAAGCTGTGCATTTTCGCGACATTTTTCTGCAGGACTGGCCCCTCGATCAACTTCCAGCCTTCCTTGGAAGACAAGCGGATTTGAAGCTCCTGCCAAATCTTCTCGTCAGGCCAAAGGCTAAGATCCTCGTCCGGCGTGCACTGGATATAGAGGCGGCTGATCTGCGGCGTGCGCATGCTGAGCAGGGCGAAGCCGCGCTGGTGATAGGCGTAAATCAGTTCCTCCGAGGATGGCGGCGCCTGGGCGAGAATACCCAGCCAACCGAAGGGGTAATCCCGCTGGTAAACGGTGAGAGCGCTCGCGGGAATCGACGGGCGGCAGATGCCGTGGAAGCCGTCGCAGCCGCCGATAAAATCGCAGATCAACTCCGTTGGCTGCTCTTTATTCTGGAAAAGAATTCGGGGATGGTCAGATTCAAAGTCGTGCACGCTCACGTTCTCTACTTCAAAGAAGATTGGGCCGCCGCTCGCGTGACGCGCATCGACGAGGTCTTTTATGACTTCGCCCTGTCCGTAGATAGTGATGGAGCGCCCGGTCAAGTCCGCGAAATCGATGCGGTGCGTGCGGCCGCAAAAACGTAGATTGATGCCGTGGTGCACCAGTCTTTCGCGCTTCATTCTCTCCCCGACGCCCATTTCGACAAGCAAGTCGGCGGTGTTTTGCTCAAGCAAGCCGGCGCGAACGCGCTCCTGGCAATATTCGCGGCTGCGTGATTCGAGCATGACGGACTCGATACCCTGCAGATGCAGCAAATGGCCGAGCACGAGCCCGGCGGGACCGGCGCCGACGATGCCGACTTGAGTGCGGATCTGCTTCATATTGTCCGGGCGGCTGCTTTATCCCGCAGGAACGGCGGCTCCGGAAAGGAATTCGCGGAGAGCAGAGGTGAATTGGGGTGCTGCTTCAACATTCGAAATATGCGATGCATCCAATTCGAGGTAGCGGGCGCCGCGAATCGTCGAGGCGAGCAAGCGTCCTTGCGCGGGAGGCGTGGCGGGATCGTGCGTGCCCGAAATGACCAAAGTGGGTGCGTTGACGCGAGAAGCCTGCTCGGTGAGGTCGGTATCGCGAATGGCTTCGCAGCACGCGATATACCCCTGCGGCGGCGTCTCGAGAATCATCCCCCGGACCCAGGCGACCACGTCCGGCGATTGCCCAATAAATCTTGCCGTGAACCAGCGCTCGATCGCGCCAGAAACGATTGCGGGCATGCCGCCCGCCCGAATCGCCGCGATGCGAGCATTCCAAATCTCGGGATTGCCAATGTGCGCGGCCGTATCGCAGAGGACGAGGCGGGCGAAGCGGCCCGGAGCATTTGCGCCCAGCCAGATTCCCGCCTGCCCGCCCATGGAAAGACCGCAGAAATTCGCGTGGCGAATTTCGACCGCATCCATAAGCGTAAGAACATCATTTCCGAGTTGCTCCTGCGAATAAGGCCCGGGCGGAACGGCGGAAAGACCATGGCCGCGAGTGTCGTAACGGAGAATTCGAAATTCGTCGCGCAGCGCGGCGACCTGAGGATGCCACATCGACAGATTTGTGCCCAACGAATTGGAGAAGACAATTACGGGCGCGCCCGGCTTCCCTTCCAGGCGGTAACGAATACGGACGCCATTCGCTTCTATAAAAGGCACGGATGATCCTCAATCGATTTTCGATCGGGCATTCATTTCTTTGCGCCGATGCGAGCGGACAAAACTTTTTCGGTCATCTCCTCGGCAGAACCGAGATAGTTCGCGGGATCGAGCAAACGAGAAAGTTCGGCTCGAGAAATATGACTGCTGACGTCCGGGTAGGACAGAAGCACGTCGGCGAAATCGCGCCCGTCCTTGACGGCGCGCCTTGCGGCTTCTTCGACGATCTTGTGCGATTTTTCCTTGCCGAGCCGCTCTCGCAATGCAAAGGCGACCGCCTCGGCAAGAACCAGACCGCGCGTGACATTCAGGTTCCGCGACATTTTTTCCGGATGAACCTCGAGGCCGGCGATAATCTCGTTGGTGCGCGCAAGAGCTCCTGCTGCGAGACGAAAAATCTCAGGCAACGTCTCCCATTCAGCATGCCATCCGCCCAGGCCGCGCTCGTGCTCCTGCACCATAGCCGTCAGCACCGTAGACACCAGCGCTGGAACGCGAAGAGCGGAGGCGAGAATTACTGCGGAGCCCACAGGATTGCGCTTATGGGGCATGGTGGAAGAACCGCCTCGGCCAGGCCCGGAGGGTTCAACAACTTCGTCGATTTCGGTCTGGGACATCAGGGACATATCGCGCGCGATTTTGCCGAGCGAGCCCACCAGCAAGCCCAACGATACGGCAACCTCCGCCAGGCGATCACGATGCGAATGCCAGGGGACCTCAGGCAAGTCGAGCTTCAATTCACGCGCAAGCGCAGCCGCTAATTCCAAGCCACGGTCCCCAACCGCAGCGAGCGTTCCGACGGCGCCGCCAAACTGAAGAACCAAAACTTGTTTCCGCGCGTGGCTCACGCGATCGCGGTGGCGTTCGATGGCATCCAGCCAGCCGGCTACTTTGAGTCCGAAGGTGACGGGCGGCCCCTGTTGCAGCCAGGTGCGCCCGGCGATCAGCGTGGATTTGTGAGCTTCAGCAAGCCGGGCCAGAGACGTTGAGAGACTCGCCAAATCACGGTCTAGAAAATCGAGTGCCTCGCGCATTTGGAGCACAAGGCCTGTATCGATGGCGTCCTGGCTCGTTGCGCCCCAGTGGACGAAGGAAGCGGCTTGTGGATTGGTCTTGGCTACGAGCTCGGTCAGGGACTTGACCATCGGAATGGCCACGTTGCCCGAAAGCGCGGTTGCGCGGGCCAGAGATTCCATATCGAATAATTCGGCACGGCATTGGGATTCGATCGCCGCAATCACACTTTTTGGAGCGATGCCGGTTTCAACGAGCGCCCGGGCAAGGGCGGCCTCGAAATCGAGCATGCACTGGAGCCGGTGACGATCGGAAAAGACCTGATGCATCGCGTCTGAGGTGAACAAAGGATCAAAGAGGCGGATAGGTTCGGGAGCAGCCAAATTGCTCATCCCTTGAACTATAACTGCGGACGGATTCTAGTAGTCGAAAAAGACGGTCTCGCCATCGCCCTGCATCACGATATTCCAATCGAACACGTTCTCGGGTACGTTCTGAGCGCCACGCATTCCGGCACGCGTCGCCATGAGTGTCGAACGCCGCGCCATTGGAACCTGCCTTAGAACAACGTCATCGACATTGCCGGCTTCATCCGGAAAGTAGAGGCGAGTCCGTAGCGGTTTGAGCAGCCCGCGAGAAAAAAGTGTGATCACGAGGTGCGGAGCCTGCAAAGAGCCGTCCGGCGCAGGCGCACGCCCGGGCTTTATAGTCGTGAACCTGAACTCGCCATGATCATCGGTCTCGATACGCCCGAAACCCAGGAAGCGCGGAGAGGCTGAATTCCGCGGGCAAAACTCGCTTGGATAACGGCCCGCGGAATCGGCCTGCCAGATTTCGAGCACAGCGTCAGGAACGGGCTGCCCATCTCCGTCGAGGACCTTGCCACGAATGGCGATGCGTTCACCGGCAACGTCCTCGGCAACGAAATTATCTCTTTCGAGATAAACCATGCCGAGATGAAAAAATGGGCCTACCGTCTGGGACGATGTTGGCGGCGTGGTCATCTCAATTTTCCGAAGATGCGGAGGCGCTCACGCATGTACCTCGACGGGCGTAGCCAGACGGCCGCGGAGAACAATGTCAAAGTGGTATCCCAGCGCATGACCGGGCATCGTGGTGTCCCAGTCAAAAAGAGAGATCAGGCGATTGCGTGCGTTCTCGTCGGGAACGCTGTTAAGAACCGGATCGAACGGCAGCAGAGGATCTCCGGGAAAATACATCTGCGTGACCAGGCGCGAGAGCAGCCCGGCACCAAAGAGCGAAAAGTGAATGTGCGCCGGGCGCCAGGCGTTCGGATGATTCTGCCAAGGGTACGCCCCGGGCTTTATCGTAACAAAACGATAACGGCCTTCCGTATCGGTCAGCACACGTCCGCAGCCCGTGAAATTTGGGTCCAGCGGGGCATCATGCTGATCCACGCGATGGCGGTACCGCCCAGCCGCATTGGTTTGCCAAACCTCAACGAGAGCTCCGGAGATCGCGCGCCCTGCTTCATCTAGTACTCGCCCGCTCACGATGATGCGTTCCCCAACGGCTTCACCGCTGTGCTGGCGCGTGAGATCGTTATCGTTTTCGCCGATGTCACTATGGCCGAAGACGGGGCCAGTCAGCTCAGACAAGGTGTACGGCAACAAAATCAGAGGCTGTTTCGGATGGCGTTTGGACGTCGAAACGTACGCCGGGTAGGAATAATTCGGCTGCGTTCCGGCGGGTTCGCGCTGGTAACTCGCGGCTTTCATGAGCTTCCGAACGTGAATGTAACTGGCGAAGGAGCCAGTGGTCAAGCGCATCTGAGCAGTGCGACCGGAGGAAGGCGAGGCGCAAAATGAAAGCCAAAACTGCGGGCAGAGAGTCAGGACGGCTGCGAGGATTTAGGGTAATGCATATCGAATTCTTCCAAAGTCTCCACGATTATCCGGGAAATCGCGAGATTGCGAAACCATTTATGTTCAGAGGGGATAATGAACCAGGGCGCGTATTCCGTGCTGCAGTGGGAAAGCACGGCTTCGTAGGCGTTAACGTAATCATCCCACCGCTTTCGCTCCTTGGGATCCGCTTTTGAGTATTTCCACTTTTTGCGCGGATCATGAAGCCTTTCCTGAAAACGCTTCTCCTGCTCTTCCTTGCTGATGTGCAGAAAGAATTTCAGAATCTTGACGTCATTCTCCGCAAGGTTTCTTTCGAACCTATTGATCTCGCCATATCGAGCTTTCCAAACTTCCTTCGGAACGAGTTCGTGCACCCGAACCACCAGAACGTCTTCGTAGTGCGAACGATTAAAGATCCCGATCATGCCTTTTTCGGGCACTGCCTTGTGAATGCGCCAGAGGAAGTCGTGGGCCAACTCTTCGCTATTCGGAACTTTAAAGGAGGTAACCGAACAGCCCTGCGGACTAACGCCCGACATCACATGGCGAATGGTTCCGTCCTTGCCGGCAGCATCCATCCCTTGCAAAACAATCAGGAGCCCACGTTTTTTTTCGGCATAAAACAAATCCTGCAAATCGTCGAGGCGCTTAAGCGTTTTTTCGAGTTTGTCTTCAGTTTTGTGGTCGTTCTCATAACCCAGGGTGCCGGCTGGATCAAATTTTGTTAGTTTGATTTTCTTGTCCGGCGGGACAATCAATTTGCGGCCGAAATCCAAGCAAAGAACTCCTGAAATGAGCAATGGAAGTTCGAAGTTGCTTATCTAGTTTGCACTAATGTGGCTAGACCAGGCTAGAGAGCGCTTCATCAAGGTGCGATGAGGATTCAACGGTGCTTGGAAGGAAGAACCGGCGCCGCGAGGCTGGCTTCCATTCCCCAAAAATCCTCATCGGTAACAAATTCCACCCCTGCCTCGGTTTCCCCAGAGTCCTTAGCGCGTGCCCAAGCTACGCGCCCACCCAACCGGCGGCCATTGTCGAGACGAACACAGGTAAGGGCATCACCTGCATGCAGTTCATGCCGGCACAGGAAGCAAAAGCCGTGCACGCTCAGTTGGAGCGTCTCGGTCTTCTCCTCCCAGGGCCGATCAGCATCTTCCGAGCGAACGAGAATCGGGATGCAGGCGCGCACGCGAGTTCCGCGGCGCAATCGTCCATAGAGTTCCGAGGCCCACAAAAGAATATCAAGCAGCTGAGCCCTCTCCAAATTATTGAGAACTTCCGCGGCGCAAGCGATATTCGTCGCTTCCCGCATACACTCTTCCAGGAAGCGGCTGGCCAATTCCCCATGCTGAGTGTGGAATTCCGGCTCCTGAATCTGCCCGGAGATGAACTCCAGATGCCGGTAAGCGCCTGCCAGGAAGTGCATGCGGCACACTTCACGCTCATCCAGCGAAGCCACGGGGGCTTCGGGACACGCTTCGGCTGCACATTTGAGAGACACGTAGTATTACCCGCGGAGAAGTGCTCAGAACCGGCGAGTCGCCCCATAGTACAGCAAAGAAACCTGGATCAGAATGGTTCGAAAGTGTGGCTTCTCGAATGAATTACCGGGCCCCGCCCTTTTTTAATAGGCCCCGGCGTTGGCAGCGAGCAATTCGCGTGTTGCCGCTTCGGCAGCGGCTCCGAGAAGAGGAGCTTCCTCGTTGAGCACAACGTGGATGGGGATCTGTGAAAGCAATTCCTGAAATTTTTCTTTTTCGCAGAAGGCGGCAAAAAAATTGCCATTTTGGATCTTGGGCAAAATCTTAGGCGCAATACCGCCAGCGACGAAGACGCCACCGCGCGCAAGCGCCTTAAGTGCCAGGTTGCCGGCTTCGGCGCCGTATAAGGTGACGAAAAGATCCAGCGTTTCGACGCAGACGGGACAAGTACCCTCGAGACCCAGGCGCGTGATCTCGGGCGCAGGGTCCGCTCCGGGCTGATCAAACGTGGAATGGCGGACACTTTTGTTCAAGAATTCGTGCAATGTGAGAAAACCGCGGCCGGAAACAATCAGCTCGAAGCTGACAAATTTATACAATGTCTTCAAATACCGCAGCAATTCGATCTCTCTTTCAGTTCGCGGAGCAAAATCCGCATGCCCACCTTCGCTTGGCATGACGATGTAACGGTTGCCATTCCACGTCAGCATGGCTTCCCCTAACCCCGTACCAGCAGCAATCAGCGCTTGCGTACCGTGAGGAGTGGGCAAACCTTCATTGAGAGTCAGAAGCTCCGCAGGTGCGAGGCAGGCAAGAGAATAGCCAGTAGCCTCCAAATCATTGAGCAGCACAACGTGGCGGGTGCCAAGCTGGCGTTCGAGAGCATCGCCGTCGATCGCCCAACTCAGGTTGGTGATGCGAACCCCGCGGCCAATTACGGGGCCGGCCACGCCGAATCCCGCAGCGACAATCTTTCCCGGAGGCGAAGCGGAGAGGAAGTTTTTTCCGCGAGCGAGAAAATCCTCGATGATGTCATCGAAACATGTGAAGTCGTTACTGGGATAACGGTGAATGAAAACTGGACGGAAACCATCTCCATTTTTTTCCATTAAGGCGAGGTTCGACTTCGTGCCTCCAATGTCCCCCGCAAGAATCACGATTTTCCCTTCGGAATTGGCTGCGACTGTGCGGCCATAATCTTCGCTGCCGCTGCCTGATCCACAAAAAAAAGCCTTTCACCATCGCGCGGCTTGACCATCTGGGCGGGCAAAGGTGGATCCGAATGTTCGCAAAGCACTTTGTGCAGGATCGAGGCCTTTTCGGCTCCGGCGACCAGGAAAACTATGCGGTGGGCGCTTTCGAGGACAGGAAGGGTGAGCGTCATGCGCCGGGCGCCTAGTTTCGGAACCAACGGAGTGCTAACCCAGCGAGAGGTTTCGCGCACAATTTTGGAACCCGGAAAGAGAGAGGCGGTGTGCCCTTCGGTTCCGAGGCCAAGAAAAATCAAGTGAAAGCGCGGAAAGCCACGATCGTCGATGGGCAGGAATTTACGGAGTACGGCCTCATAATTGTGAGCGGCGCGCCCGATATTGGGATCTTCGGCCTCCATGCGGTGAACGTTGGCAGCAGGTATGGGCACGCGGAGGAGAAGTTCACGGCGGGCCATGCCGTAATTGCTTTCGGTACTGTCCGGCGGCACGGCGCGTTCGTCGCCCCAGAAAAGATGGACGCGAGGCCAATCAACTTGCGCGCGGAATTCCGGAGTGGCGAGAACGCGATAGAGCTCGCGGGGTGTTGAGCCGCCCGAGAGCGCGACATAAAAGTTGCCGTCTTTGGCGATACTTTGCCAAGCCCAATCTACAAATCGGCGCGCCGTGAAGCGAGCCAATTCGGGCGTGTCAGCGCAAACGAATACGCCAGGTAGGATTTCGCGCGGAAGCATCTCAGGGTTTGCGCCAGTGCCGTCCATCGCGGCTCAACAGCTCGTCGGCTTCATGCGGTCCCCAGCTCCCAGCGGGATAGGGGTGTACGGAGCGACCCTGGTTTTCCCATGCATCGAGTATCGGCTGCACGAAAGCCCAGGCAGCTTCAGCTCCATCAGCACGGTCGAAAAGGGTGGCATCCCCACGCATGCAGTCATTCAAAAGCGTAGCATAAGCGCTGCGTTCGCTGGCGCCAAAAGCGGCCAGATAGCTGAAATCCATCGAGACGCTCGACAAGCGTAATTTTTGTCCGGGCACTTTTACGTGAAAGCCGACAGAGATGCCCTCCTCGGGCTGGATATTCAGCACCAGGGTATTGGTATCGAGCTCCTGACCGCGAAAAAGCAAATGGGGCGCGCGCCGGAAATTGATGGCAACTTCGGTGACCCGGCGGGCCATGCGCTTGCCGGTGCGGATGTAAAAAGGCACATCGGCCCAGCGCCAGTTGTCGATCAATACTTTAGCGGCGACAAAGGTCTCCGTCTTCGAATCGGGTTTGACGCCGGGTTCCTGACGATACCCCTTTACGTCTTCACCATCGATCTGGCCCTCAGTGTATTGGCCTGCCACAACGTTCGACGCCACCGTCTCCGGCGTGTAAGGCCGTAGGGCTTGTAGGACTTTCAACTTTTCGTTGCGCAGGGCATTGGCATCGAAATTCGAGGGCGGCTCGATCGCCGTCAGCGAAACCAGTTGCAAAAGATGGCTCTGAACCATATCCCGCAGGGCGCCGGTCGTTTCATAAAAGGCGGCGCGCTGCTCCACTCCGAGGGTCTCCGCAGCGGTGATTTGAACGTGGTCCACATAATTGCGATTCCAAAGCGGCTCGAATATTCCGTTCCCAAATCGCAGCGCCAAAAGATTTTGGACCGTATCTTTCCCCAGAAAATGATCAATTCGATAGACCTGCGTCTCATCGAAGACTTCGAGAATTGTGCGGTTGAGCTTTCGGGCAGATGCAAGGTCGTGGCCAAAGGGCTTTTCGACGATGATACGGACCCAAGAGTGATCGGTCGCTGGCTTCGCCAAGCCCGCTGTGCCGATTTGGCCAATCACCTTGGGATAAACGGCGGGCGGCGTCGCGACGTAGTACAGGCGGTTGCCCTCCAGGTGGCGCTCGCGATCGAGTTCTTCAAGGCGGCGCGAAAGGTTTGTAAACGCATCCGGCTGATCGTAATCCCCGGCGACGTATACAAACGACTGCGCGAAGCTGCGAAGGTCTTCGTCCTTGATATGACAGGTGGCGTTCTCGCGCACGGCCCGCGCTACGGAATCCTGAAACGCGGCGTCGCTCATTTCACTGCGGGCGAAGCCAATTATTGAGAATCGCCGGGCGAGCGAATGGCAAGCCGCCAATTCGAAGAGTGCAGGGATCAACTTGCGGCGGGTGAGATCGCCAGACGCGCCGAAAATCACGATCGCGCAGGGATCGGCTACTGCGACCGAACTTCGCGCGTCCAGAGCTGTGGTTTCGGCAATGTCATTTGTAATCGAAGCCATGAGATCATCCTCCTGCAAAGGCCGGTGCGACGCCCCTTTCCGCCAATGAAGCGCGCAACTGTTCCGCAGATTGGAAGAGGATCGTAACCATACCCAACGCTTTGGCCGGTTCCAGGTTCGCAGGGCGGTCGTCTATGAAGATGCACGATTCCGGAGCACGTTGCGTGATTCCGAGCACAAGTTGATAGATGAGCGGGTCGGGCTTGCGGACTCGCAGATAGCAAGAAGCGAAAAAGCAAGCAAAGTTCCTCGTCAAGTCGAATTTGCGGATACGGTAGACATTCAGCTCTTCCGATTCGTTGTTCAGAGTGGCCAGGAAGTAACGGCGGCTGGCAGTCAGATCGTCCAGAATAATGCGCGTCTCTTTGTTCTCGCGCGACTGCGCAAAGATGAAGTTCTTGAACTCATCCTTGGTGAAGGGCCGCTCGCGGAAAAATACTGTTCGGTCGAGATACATTTCTAAGGTTATTTGCCTGGTTTCAAACTCGACTTCTGCGGCGCGGTGCCGTTTTTCCAAATCAGACGCATCCAGAGAAAAACGCTTTGCGGCCTCAGTCCGCGCAGACTGATCCCAGCCATTCGAAAGTACCACTCCTCCGATGTCCCAGAATATTGCGGCGATATTGTCCATGGCCTAGTCAATCGGCAGGGATGCGATTCTTTTCGGTATTCCCTGTTCCCTTTCGGGCGTAAATTTCCCCGGCATCATCAATTCCAATCGTCAAGTAGCTGACCGCGATGCGGAAAACACCTGGTCGATAGATCTGCGCAACGTGGATAACCCTTCGGGAGCGCCCTCTTTGAGATGCAGACGCAACACCGGTTTCCCGACTCTCGCCAGCGCCTGCGTGTCACCCAGGGCCTGGGCCATTTGCAACTGGCCGAACGTATACTTCGCGCCAGGTATGGGCAGATCCTCGGATTTCTCTGAAGTGACCATCAAGAATATGCCGGAGTCCGGTCCGCCCTTATAAAGCTGCCCGATCGAGTGCAGGTAGCGCGGCCCGTAACTGAGGAGCACCGGCAGGCTAAGACGCTCCGCGAGTGTCGCGCGAAGCGAATTGAGCTCGGAGCTGTTAGCTGCATCGCGCGCCACGTACGCAAGTATCGCAACGTAGTCGTCAGGGCGGCGTTCGGAAAAAAAAGTCCGCAGCGCGGCACTGAGTTGCAGGGTAGAAATGGCGACGCGCGCAGCGCCCTCGGCGTAAAGTTCGATTCCCGATTCCGCCAGGCGCAGAGAGCCAAGGGGCATCTCCCCGGTGCTTTCGAAGATCTCCAGAATCCGTGCGGTATTATCTTTGCTTTCCTGGACGTTGGGTTCATCAAACGGATCGACGGCCAGCGAAGCGCAAGCCAGCGCGCTTGCTATCTCCCACTTGAAGAATTCGGCGCCCAATTGCGCCGGAGACTTCAGCTCAATCTCCACGACAGGCGCGCCACGCAGTTTCAGCGCGCGCAGTATCCGTTCCAACCTTGCTCGATCATCGCCCTCAAGGGACAAAGCAGCGATAACACATCCCCTCCCAAGAACATCGAGGGGCAGGGCAACGCCTCCCGCAACCGGGACAATCCCCCGCTCATCTTTTCCCGTACTCTCTGCGATGAGTTGCTCGATCCAATCGCCCAAAGGCGCCAACTTCGGGGTAGAGAGTAAAACGAGTTTGTCATCGCCCCTTCGGGCGGCTGCACCAAGCAAAGAGCCCAGCTGCAGCGCCGGATTGGCATCGGCTTCGCTTTCCGGACTACAGGCAGCACGCATTTCGATGGCGCCATCCAGCATTGCGGCAATATCGACTCCCCAAAGCGCGGCAGGCACCAGCCCAAAGTAGGAGAGCACCGAATAGCGGCCGCCAATGTCTTCGGGATTGCGAAAGGTCAGGCGGAAATCATATTCCTCGGCCAAATGGTCCAAATAGGATCCGCGATCGGTGATCGCGAGAAAGCTGCGGCCCACCGGCCGAATACCTGCCTGAACAAGACGCCGATGAAAATAAAAGAATTGAGACAGCGTCTCGATTGTTTTGCCGGACTTACTGGCCACCACAAATAAGGCATGGGACAAGTCAATGGACCGTTCCACTTGCTGGACCGCGGCGGGATCGGTTGAATCAAGTATGAAAAAGCGTTTCGCTGACGGCGCGGGAAATGTCAGGGCGAAAACTTCTGCCCCGAGGCTTGAGCCGCCCATGCCCAGCAACACGACGTCGCTCACGCCGGAATCTCTGATGTCGCGCGCTAAATCCTTCAGCGCGGGCGCTTCGGCGCGCATGGAATCGAGTACGCCGATCCATCCGAGCCGGTTGGCAATCGTGCGGGCGTGTTCGGAGTCGTCCTTCCAAAGGCTGGGCTGTCCGGTCCAAAGTTTCTGAACCGCTTCGCCTGCTCGAAGCCGATTCGACTCTTCCTGGTACACGTCTGCCAGATAACCTGGTGAAATTCGCTGCGCTGTGAGGGGCATGGTGTCCTCTAGGCCGCGGCAAGAGGCCCGAGCCAGATTATCTCTTTTTGGCAGAATCAGCAGAATATAGCAACACGCGTGCCTTGCGCCGGCATTCTCAACGACTCAGAAATCGGCCATTCTGTCGGTCCTAGGAATTTCTCCATCAATGCAGTATGTTTAGAGAAGGAAAATGGAGATTGGTTATCTCGATTGGAGGCGAACATGGCTGAAACCCAGCCCGGGGCGCACACGGTGATGTGTGTGAAATTCGGAAAGAAAATGGAGGGCCTTGATCGGGTGCCCTGGAAGGGCGAACTCGGCCAGAAGATCTATGAAAATGTCTCCAAAGAAGCCTGGAAGATGTGGATCGAACATTCCAAGATGATCATGAACGAGTACAGGCTGAACCCGCTGGACCCTCAGTCCCAAAAAATTATGGAAGAACAGATGGACCAGTTCTTTTTTGGCGAAGGAGCCAAGCTGCCCGAAGGTTACGTCGCGCCGCGTGCGAAAGGTTAGGCCTTCCGTATTTCTCGCTTCAAGTCGTTAAGCAAATAGGGCGAAAGCTCAGGAGACGATCAGGGAAGGGTCTGCCCCGACACCGGATGCGCCACCGGCAATCGGGGAGCAATCGTGAATCTTAATGCGTCGTGCGCTTTTCGCAGCGCAGCCTCTGCCAAGTCTGGTGTTTTTGCTCGGGCGAAAATGAATCCCAAGTAGCTCGAACCTTCGGGCCAAACGGCGATAAAGTCGTGCAGTCGAGCCGTGATTTGAATTTCGCAAATACTGGCGATGGCGAGTGCTTCCTCCGTTCCTTGAACCTCCTCGAGCACCCCGCTTCGAGGCACAGGGATCATCATCACGCCGGCGGCATCTGGTTCCCTCTGCCATTCCGCGCCGGGCAGCCTCAAGGTTGTGCGGATCAGCAATTCTTCCAGAAAGATTCGCTGCGGGCCAAAGCGAAGCACCCTCGAGCAAAGGCCGCCAATGGGACGCGGTGCTACTTCGAGCACCCAAGGTCCCTGGTCATTCACGCGAAACTCTGCGTGCACGGGTCCTTCGGTGAGGCCGAGCGCTAGAACGCATTTGGCGGCGCGTCCAAAGATTTCTTGCTGGATCTTGTCGGGCAGGCGCGACGGCGTCACATAAATAGATTCCTCGAAATAAGGGCCTTCGAGTGGGTCGGGCTTATCGAACAACGCCAACACGCGCAATTGACCGTCGTCGAGGACGCCTTCAAGAGCAACTTCAGTGCCGGGGATATAGCGCTCCACGAGCAATCGATCGAGATCGGACTCCCTGGTGACTTGTATTTCGGGCGACGTCAGCAATCGTGCAATGCGCTCGACAGCGGCACCGAATTCGGCGGGATTGTCGGCTCGGATTACGCCTTGGCTTGCCGCGAGCCGCAGCGGCTTTAAGACGCACGGGAAAATAACGCGCTGCAGCACGGAATCGATCGGCTCCGTTAGTGCAAAGGAAAAGAAATCGGGAACGGGAAGATCCGCCTTCTGCAAAACCTCGCGCTGACGGAGCTTGCTGCGGCAATTTTCGATCGATTCGGGCGAGTTGTAAGTCAGGTGCAAGAGACTCGCGGCATAGGCAGCGGTGGCGGTCTGCCGATCGCCCAGCGCCAGAATCGCCCCGACCTTTTGTTCATCGAGGCGGCGCTGAACGGCCCCAACGAGATTTGATGCGGCAGTTTCAGGCTCCTCGAAGTGAAGGGGGACGGCACCATCGGCCCAAGGATCGTCGAGTTGATGGCATCGATCGCTGCCGATGATCACGCTAACGCCCAAGCGCTTCGCCGCTTCTACAAAGCTTCGCGTCTGGTAGCCCAGCTTGCTGGCAAGGAGGATGAGCCAAGGTCGTTCGTTGGAATTCATTCGCCTCTGCCGGAATTCAAAAGAACGTATCGGATTGTGTCTGCGGCCGGGTATACGAAGCGATCGAGACGAATTGATCCTGGGTTGGCTCGGCACAGCAGTACCACGGTTCAGTGAAGTGGGGAATCCCTTGCGTGGAGGTCTTTGCCATAGCGGGATCCAGGACCCCGTTCTCTCCGGCTAGCTCGGCCGCAGCCCGCCAGATAAGCGTAAACGTATCCGTGCGCGAGCGCTTTAGCCGATCCCCGGCATTCGCCAATTCCTGAATACTCTCGGACAGAATGTCCACGTGGGCATCGGCATGTTTCCATGGGTAGACGAGTCCGGAGGCTTCGAAATGGCCGATCATGTTGCGAATCTCATCGAGCTCCAGCAAACGCGAGCCTGCCGGAATCAGCAGACGGATGCCAAGCTGGATGGGCGCCACGTTTTCGATCAAATCCTCGTCCCCAATGAGCCTCAGTAACCCGCGGTATCCCGAAAGTGACGTCCAGGGTGTAAAAGGCACGAACGTCGGCTGCAGGATCAGGCCTAGGTCGCGAAAAAGTCCGACGACCTCGAGAAAATCCGCACGCGTATGGCCTTTTGCCAATCGTGCGAGGACGGCGTCATCGACGGACTCGACGGCGCTGGTAACAAAAAGACAGGCAGTATCGCGGAGCTTCGGCAAAGATTCTGCATGCCGCAGCAAGTGCTCGATTTTGATCGTGACGTCATACGTGAGTTGCGGAAATTCCCGGTGCAGGGACTCAACGATGGCGAGCGCGTGCACCGGCCCGTTGAAGAAATCCGGGTCGCCGAACGTAATGTGCTCGGCGCCGGCATCTACCTGCTGGCGAATATCTTCCAGTACTATTTCCTTCTGCACTATGCGGAAGATTCCGTTGTACACGGGAACGATGGGGCAGTGCCGGCAGAGATGTTTGCATCCGTGGCTGGCCTCCGTGTAGCCTGCAACTTTAAAGCCCCCTTCGGGCATCAACAGATGTGCATATTGGCGCAGGGGCGGAAGCTGGCTCCGATCCGGGGGAATGAACTGCAACCGCTCTAAAGCGATTGACGGATTGCGCAGCCCCGCGGGCCGAGCGTTCGCACTCGAGCCGTTTCCGTTGCCGTTCTGCTGACCAAGCCGCGTGACGAGATCCGCTAAAAGTGCCTCAAATTCCCCGCCAACGACGGTCTGCACTCCAAGCTCTCGCAAATAAGCCTCGTTCACGGGAGCGTACAAACCGTAGAAGCATAAATGCGCGTGAGCGTTCAAAAGCCGAACGGGCTCGATCAGACGAATCGCGAGCCGGGTAGCTGTGTGCATGGGGACGTAGAACGCCACCACATCGGCGGCACGCACTGCGTCTTCCTGAAAAGGCTGGCGCGATAAATCGAGACAAGTAACCTCAGCGCCGCTGCGTTGCAGCCACGCGGCTGGCGAAGCCAACCCGAAAGGTTGGTGACCAAGCTCGTACGTTGAGATCAGGACGACCTTCACCAAAACTCCACCTTGAAAAACGCGTATCCCGACAAAGTCCGATGCGCCGCGCTCACATCATTCTAGACGATCTGCATTAACATCGGCGAAAAGGGTCGGTAGGACCCAGCGAGCGGCGCTCGGCGCTGCACACATACTCGCTGTTTGCGTTATGATGCAATGTTAAATTAACCCTAATAGGTCCGGTGGTCAGAGAGGATTAGAACATGCCTGCGTCTTCGAAAAATTCGTTCGGCGCGCGCGATACGCTGACTGTAGGTAGTCAATCGTACGAGATACACCGCCTGGAGGCGCTGGAACGCAGGGGAATCGGCCACGTGGCCAAGCTCCCGTTCTCGATTCGCATTTTACTGGAGGACCTGCTGCGCCAGGAGGACGACCGATTCGTTCACGCCAAAGACATTGAGGCGTTGGCGGAATGGCAGCCGGTGACCCCAAAGCGCTCTGAGATCGCTTTTATGCCCGCGCGAGTGCTGCTGCAGGACTTTACTGGGGTTCCAGCGGTGGCGGACCTTGCGGCGATGCGAGACGCCATCGCGAAGATGGGCGGCGACGCAAAAAAAATCAATCCCCTGCTGCCTGCTGAACTCGTGATCGACCACTCGGTGCAAGTCGATAAGTTCGGCACCGACATGGCGTTTGCCTTCAATGCGCAAATGGAATTTCAGCGCAACGTGGAGCGTTACCAATTTCTGCGTTGGGGCCAGAACGGTTTCCGCAATTTTGCAGTTGTGCCGCCAGACACAGGCATTTGCCATCAGGTCAATCTCGAATATCTGGCGCGCGTGGTTTGCGACCGCGCACCGGATGGCCGAGCCGCGGCGTATCCGGATTCGCTGGTAGGCACCGATTCCCACACCACGATGGTCAATGGACTGGGCGTCTTCGGCTGGGGCGTAGGAGGCATTGAAGCCGAGGCGGCCATGCTCGGCCAGCCGCTCTCCATGCTGGTTCCCGATGTAGTCGGTTTCAAGCTGCATGGCCGCTTGCCGGAAGGCGCAACGGCAACCGATCTGGTGCTGACGGTAACAGAGATGTTGCGCAAGAAAGGCGTGGTGGGGCAGTTCGTCGAGTTTTACGGAACCGGCCTTTCGAATCTAACGTTGCCGGATCGCGCAACCATCGCCAACATGGCGCCTGAATACGGCGCCACGATGGGATTCTTCCCTGTCGACGCAGAGACGCTGGCCTATTTGAAATTTACTGGACGAAGCGCCGAGCGCCAGGCATTGGTCGAGGCCTACACCAAAATGCAAGGTCTCTTCCGCACCGATGAAACTCCGGATCCCTTGTTTTCGGACACACTCGAACTGGACCTTGGCAAAGTCGAACCAACATTGGCGGGACCGAAGAGGCCCCAGGACCGCGTGCCGCTGCGCCAAGCCAAGAGCTCCTTCGCGAAGGCTATGGAGGGAATTACTTCGAAGCACGTCGAGGTAAAGAACAACGGAGACCGATTCGAACTCTCCAATGGTTCGGTGGTGATTGCCGCGATTACGAGTTGCACGAATACCTCAAATCCTTCCCTGATGCTTGGCGCGGGACTTGTGGCGAAAAAAGCGGTCGAGCGCGGGCTGGAATCGAAACCGTGGGTTAAGACGAGCCTTGCGCCGGGCTCCAAGGTAGTGACGGACTACCTCAAGGCGGCCGGTCTTACACCCTATCTCGAAAAACTGAAATTCAATCTGGTGGGTTTCGGCTGCACGACATGCATAGGCAATAGCGGCCCGCTTCCCGAAGCAATCGGTGCAGCCATTAAGGAAAACAGTCTCGTCGCAGTGTCTGTGCTCAGCGGCAATCGTAACTTCGAGGGACGCATTCACCCGCTTGTCCGCGCAAATTATTTAGCTTCACCGCCCCTTGTGGTCGCCTATGCCCTTGCCGGCCGCATGGATTTCGATATGGCTACCGAATCTTTAGGCAATGACCGCAACGGCAAACCGGTCTATTTGCGCGACATCTGGCCGACTCCCAAAGAAGTGGAAGAAACCGTGCGCAAGGCGGTAACCACGGATATGTACCTTAAGGAGTACGGCGCAATCTTTGAAGGCGATGAACGCTGGCGTGGACTACAGGTGCCGGAAGGCGATCTATATGCCTGGGACGCAAAATCCACATATATCAAGTGCCCCCCTTTTTTCGAAGACATGCCCAAAAATCCTCCCGCGCTTTCCGATATTCTCAACGCGCGTGTGCTGGCTGTGTTGGGGCATAGCGTCACGACTGACCACATCTCCCCCGCCGGCTCGATTCAGCCCGATGGCCCGGCCGGCAAATACCTCATTGCGAATGGAGTGAAGCCGTCGGACTTTAATTCCTATGGCGCTCGCCGCGGGAATCACGAAGTAATGGTGCGCGGCACATTTGCAAATATTCGCCTGCGCAACCAACTTGCGCCTGGGACCGAAGGCGGTTGGACTCTGCATCAGCCCAGCGGCGAAAAAATGACGATCTATGACGCGGCGATGCGCTACAAGCAGGAAGGCGTGCCGCTCATGGTCCTGGCCGGCAAGGAATACGGCGCAGGCTCTTCACGCGATTGGGCTGCCAAGGGCACGCTCCTGCTAGGCGTACGCGCGGTAATTGCTGAAAGTTATGAACGGATTCACCGCAGCAATCTGGTCGGCATGGGCGTGCTGCCGCTGGAATTCAAGCCGGGCGAAACTGCGGAATCGCTCGGGCTTACCGGCCACGAATCGTTTAGCGTAGAAGGCGTCAGCAAGCTGGCGCCTCGAGCGAAGCTTAGCGTGCAGGCCCGCGACGATAGGGGCAAAGAAAGAACTTTTGAAGTCGTGGCCCGGGCCGATACACCGGAAGAAGTTGCTTACTACCGCCATGGCGGGATTCTGCCTTACGTCCTGCGGCAGATGCTCTAGATTTGCTCGGAGCGGAAGTCTAGATTCTCACAACCCGACAGGCGAGTCAGATTACCGTCTGCGGGCGAATCCTTCGCACCAACCCCAATAGCAGGATTGCTCCCGCCAGAATCGAGGCGATGCTCGCGGCCTGTGCGTTGGTCAAACCAAAAAACGAATGCGGATTGATGCGAATAAACTCCACCAGGAAGCGCGCCACTCCTGTCAGAATCAAGTAGTAAGCGAAGACTTCTCCGGCGGGTCGCAATCCACCGACGGCGCGCGCCCCAATGCGCCACAAGATATAGCCAATCAACATAGCTACCAGGAATTCATAGATCGGCGTGGGGTGAACTCTCTCGGTCGTGGGCACTAGGCCGTTGGGGAAACTCATTCCCCAGGGAAGCGAGGTAGGAGTACCGTAATCTCCATCTCCGGAAATCAAACAGCCGATGCGGCCAATGCCGTATCCAATCGCGGCGGCTGGGGAGGCGATATCCAGCATCAACAGAATTTTCATTTGGTAGTGCCGCGCCAATAAAACCAGAGCCGCAAAACCGCCAATCACCGCTCCAAACCACGCGAAGCCCATGGTGCTGAAAAGCAACGGTAAGGGGTGCGCGAAGAACTCCGACGGCGACTCCAGCAGATGATAAAGCCGTGCTCCGAGAAGGCCAGCCAAGCCTGTGGTGCCAATAATATTCTCAGCGTCGGCACCGTAGCCCCTGCGTCGCAGGTCGGCGCGTATGACAAAGAATGCACAGATCAGGCCGGTGGCGACCATGATTCCGTAAGTTCCCAGCGTCAAAGGACCGATGTGGATGAAGGGATACAAGCAGCACGTTTTAACTAACGAAGCAGTATAGCGGACGTTAGACGATGGGGCATCTAGTCTGCGAATCGAAGCTAAAACTGCCACTAAAGGAACCGCGGCCTTCCGGAACCGGAAGGCCGCGCCACTCTGCTACTGCTCTGCTTAACTCCTAGCGTCCGCGCGAGGAGCCTCCGGACGAATGCCCGCCAGAAGAGCCACCGCCGCGAGATCCTCCTCCGCCACCGCCTCCGCGGGAGCCACCACCGTAGCTCCCACCACCACGAGAGCCGCCGGCAGAATAACTGCCACCTCCGCGAGAAGCGCCGCCGTAGCTGCCGCCACCACCGCCTCCGCCGTACGACCGCGGCGCGGGAGCGCTACGATAAGTCGGCGTCGGGTTCGAAGGATAACTGCGATAGTTCGGAGCCGAATAGGATGGAGAGCTGCGAGGCGTCGGCGCCGAATAATTTGGTGCTGGACGATACGCGGGCGTGGAGCCTCCGCGATTGGTCCCGGCGTAGCTATCGCCATTGTTGCGATACGAGCGTTCGTTCACGATTGGCTTGTTCATATCCAGCGTCGGCCGGCTACCGGCGCCGCTGGGTGGCGGACGGTAACCGCCGTTCGACGGAGCCGCCGCAGGCCCATTGGACCCAGAGAAGCGCTGCCAGCCGGATGCCTGGCCAGCATTGGCGTTAGGAGCTTCGCGCCCGGCAGGAGCGTTGTTGCGAAATTCCGGCTGCGCGTTTGACCGAATTTGCGGCTGGGCTACGGGCGATTGATTGTTGGTAGCGCCGCGCTGTGCGCCAAACCGCTGCCAGCCATTTGCACCTTGCGTCGCCTGTGAACGCTGTCCTTGTCCCTCCAAAGTCTGGCCGCCCCGTATCTGCGACTGGACAGGATTGCGAACTCCCGCCGCGGAGTTAGGCTGCTGCCCCACGTTGGATTGTGATCTCATGGCCGATTGGCCGGCGAACCCTGGGCGATTCGTACCCGGATTGTCGGCGACTCTCGACCCATTGATTGCCTGGAACTGCCCGTTGCGCTGGATCGATTCATTTACTCGTGCGGCTTGCGAAGAAAACGGCTCCGGTCGCGCTGCTGGTGTGCTCTTGGTGAGAAAGCTGCGCTGCGTACCCATTCGTGCTGCGGCCGCCGGGCTAACGGGCCGATCAGACACGCGTAGACTGTCATGAGTGGGAACCACGGGCAGATTGCCGGTCATCATGCGCCCGTTACGCAAGTCAGCGGCACCCACGCCTCGGGCTAGGGTTGTGCCACGCCCGAAGCTCTCCGCCGGCACGCCCGAGACACCTGCACGTATCCGATCGTTAACGAGCACGTTGTGAAGATTAGAAAACTGATTGCCGCCATGCAGCGGCGCGATTCCATCCCGGAGGCCGCCGATTCGGTCGAATCCTACAACTCCGAAGCGGTCACGAAAACCGCCCCACCAGGGATGGAAGAAGTCGCAAGGTCCTATGGGCAGCCAGCCAATAGAGCCGAACCCAAACCCGACGCCGAAGCCCACGCCTCCGCCAAATCCGAAGAAGGAAACGTATGCAGGCGCCCAAATCGGGCGATAAGCCGGATACACCGGTCCGGGCCACCAAGCCCACGATCCGCCCCAGGGAAACCAACGGCCATAGTGATACGGCGCCCAACCCCAGGACTCATAAGAAACCCAAGTCCAACCCCAATACGGCTCCCAGACCCAGCGGCCATCTCGATAGGGCGCCCAACCGGAATCAACTTGAGGAACCCATACTTGGCCATAGTCGGGAACTTCGGTCCAAGTGCCGTGCTCGTCTAGATCGCCGGCACCGGTATAGTAGCGGTTCGTCTTCCGATACCCGTTCGCGTTGTAAATGACGTTGTCGCGATCCTTATTCCACTTATCCCAATCATCGCCGTCGCGAGCCTCGGTGACTTTGTACTGCGCATCTGTGCCCGTTCCCCTAACAGTAATGAGCTGGTATTTCTTTACCGTAGTGCTGCCTTCCGAGGTTGAAACCTGCGCCTCGCCGTCATTGACCGTTACGAAAGTGTCGCCATCCGGATTTACCTGAATGCGATAGCGCCCTTCCCGAGCCGGATGGACAGAAACGTTGGGGGTATCAATCTCCACATCCGCCTCAGAGCCCTTTAGCACGGAATAGCCTGCCAACCCCTGGCCGATCTGGACTTGAATGCGGTTTTTATCCAGCGTTGCGATGGTCGCTTGGGCATTTCGATCCAAGCGCAGGATATTGGCGTAGTCGAGCTGGACTTCCGTTCGGGAGCCATCGCCCGTCGAGATCTTATCGCCGGCCATCAGCGGCGTGTTCAAAGTCACCGACGAGACATCGCCGGAATCGCCGCGCTGCATAGTCACATCGCCGTGGATAAAACTAATTCGGGCCACGCCTTGCTCATTCTGCGTTCCCGACGGGCTAGAACCTTGCGCTCCGTCTGGTCCCGGAGCCGGCAGCGGACCGTTCGTTTGCGCCCCCGCGGACGTTAGTGCGAAAAGCGTTAGGATCGGAATCGCCAGCCAAGTTGTGCTGCTCATCCTCATGGGCCACCTCGTCCAATATCCCCATGAGAGAAAAGCAATCTCTGTGCCAAAACCCCAAATGCGGATAGTTCTTATGCTATGCGTTTTCAGTGATTTACGACAATCGTAGGATGCCGCGCTTTTTGGCGTCTGGCCGGAATTCACCAAGTGGTGCTTTTCAACCACCGGCATAGGTGATCGGAGGCGAGCCTGCCCTTGTGGCAGCTTAAGATTCGCTGGGAACTATTCCTGTGGCGCTTTCGAGGATTCATCCGGGATGCCTATTTTCTCTAATCGATAGCGGAGCGCATTGCGGGAAAGACCGAGCATGCGGGCGGCTTCGCTCTTATTTCCATTGGCGCGTCGGTAGGCCTCGCGAATGAGTTCGTCCTCCCACTGATCCAGCGTCTTGCCTTCGGGCAAAAGCGGGGATTGTCCCGAGTGGTTTCGGCTCACAACGTGATCTATTTGGATATCGCTCGGTTCAATGAAGGGACCCGGGGCCAGAGCGCAGGCACGCTCGACGATGTTCTCTAGTTCACGAACATTCCCGGGCCAATGAAAATCCATCAGCCTTCGAACCGCTTCGGGCTTGATGCCCTCCAGCTTCTTTTGCGATTTCTGCGCGAGTCGTGACAGGAAGAGATTCGCAAGATCCGGAATATCTTCCTTATGCTCGCGCAGCGGGGGTATATCGATGGGCACGACGTTGAGCCGGTAATACAGATCTTCGCGAAAAGTTCCCTGTTCGAGCGCAGCACGCAGATCGCGATTCGTTGCAGCGATGAGGCGCACATCCACCTTTATGGTGCGCGTGCCACCCAGCCGTTCGAATTCGCGCTCCTGCAAGACCCGCAGGAGCTTCACCTGGGTGGCTGGCGGAACATCGCCGATTTCATCGAGGAACAGCGTTCCTTTGTCCGCGAGCTCGAATTTTCCGGGCTTGCTCGCGGTAGCCCCGGTGAAAGCTCCCTTTTCGTAGCCGAAAAGCTCGCTTTCGAGCAGGTTTTCCGGAATTGCCGTGCTATTGATCTTCACAAAGGGTCCCGAGGAGCGGCTGGATCGTTGGTGGATCAGGTGCGCAATCAAGTCTTTCCCGACGCCGCTCTCGCCACCAATGAGCACCGTCGAAGGCGTCGCCGCCACCCGCTCCACCAGGGCCAGGACTTCTTGCATTTTGGGGCTGCGGGCCACGATATTGGGGTGGTTGTATTGCCGCCCCAGCGCCTCTCGCAGGTTGCGGTTCTCTTCCCGCAGATGCCGAACGTCCAACTCCTTTTGCACTACTAAGCGCATCTCCGCGAGAGCAAATGGCTTCAAAACATAGTCGCTCGCCCCCGCTTTCATCGCTTCGACAGCGGTTTCGACTGAGCCGTATGCCGTCATGACCACAACCGGCAAGGCCCCGTTCAACCGCTTGGCGGCTTGAAGGAACTCCAGCCCGCCCTGCCCCGGCAACTTCAAATCCGTGAGCACGAGATCGATCTGCTCCCGGCGCAGCAGGTCGAGACCCTTTTCCGCATCGGCAGACGAGAATGTCTGATACCCGGCCTCACTCAGGTCGAGTTCGAGCAGCCGGCGCATTCGGGCCTCATCTTCGACAATAAGGATCGTTGCCATGTGACTATGCCCTGGATGCAGCTTCCGCCTCAGAGATTACTGCCTGTTCGGCGAGCGGCAGGAATATGACGAAGCTAGCTCCGGACTCGCCAGGTCTCGTCTGACGATTGACAAGTTCAATAGAGCCGCGATGCTCGTCCACAATTTTCGACACGATTGAAAGCCCGAGACCTACACCGGTTTTCTTAGTCGTGAAAAATGGATTGAAAATTTGCTCGTGCAGCTCGACAGGTACTCCCGGGCCAGAATCCGAAACCCGCACCTCAATGCCTCGCCTATCTCCTCTCACACCGTTCGCGATGGAAACGCCGAGTTTGCCACCCGTCTCGCTCATGGCATCGTATGCGTTTTGTACCAGATTGACAAAAACCTGCTCGCAGAGATTTTCATCAACCGCCGCCGGCGGTAGCTCTCTGTCATAACGGCGGTCTATCTTAATCTCCGGCCCATTCCAATTGGCGGCGACGGCCCGCAGCGCCCGATCCACAATTTCAGCAACCGAACAAGCCCGCGTTTCAATACGCAACGGCCGGGCAAAATCAAGAAATCGGCTAACTAAAGCGCTGAGGCGATTCACTTCGCTGGAAATGTATCCCGCAAGTTCGGCGACCAACGGTTCGGCAGTTCGCATCCTTTGATTTAGCATTTCCGCCGAGCCTTTGATGATTCCCAGAGGATTGCGAATCTCATGCGCCAAGCCAGCCGATAGCTGGCCGAGGGCGGCAAGACGTTCCGAACGGCGAGCTTCCGCCTGAGCTCGCTCGAGTTCTCGATTCGTTTTCGCCAATTCCTCCGCAAGCATCTGGTAGCGCCGTGTCTGCCGTTTGTTCTCTGTAGCGAATCGATTCACCACCATGGCGGCGAGAAAGAAAAACAGTATACGCAGCGCGAGTTCGGCCATCGCACCTGGCGCGAGTTCGTATTCCTGCAGAGCGGGCAAGAGATAAGAGCAATAGGCGGCTGAGGCAATGAAAGTCCAAGCGAGCGTTAACCATGCATCGAAATAAATCGCGGCGGTGACAATCGGGAGATAAAAGATTGGATAGTAACTGCTGTTGATGCCGACTTCTCCTGTGTGGCTGACCAGGAGCATGGCAAGCAAGATCTTTAGCAATACCGCATAGCTTTTGCCTCTCTTCGGTAACTGCTCGACCAGCCGCCCTTCCAAGAGCTGGAGAACGCCGATCGCCAGGAGAATGATCTGCTTGTGGACCTCGGCCACGGGAGGAAGTAATGCCAATCCCAGTAGGAACAAGAGCCAAAGCAAATCCATCCAGTCGAGTTTGCTTTGACGCTTGGCGGCCAAGGTTGCTCCCGAAAGAAGAACGGGTCGCGCGATTATGGACTATTTGGCGGCGCGACCCATTATTTTATCCCCGGAGCGTGACTTAAGTGAGTAGACGCCTATTTAGAGGCCGCCCTGGCACGGGGTCGCTGTTCGCGGCTGCCTCCCCAGAAGAGCTCCTTGATCTTGTCGTTGAACCTGGGGATATCGCTGGGCTGCCTGCTGGAGACCCAATTGCGATCCACGACAGCTTCGGAATCCACCCAATTCGCGCCGGCATTCACAAGATCATCTTTAATCGTGTGATAACTGGTTAGTGTTCTTCCTTTGGCCAGTCCGGCCGAAACCAATAGCCAGGGACCATGACAAATTACGGCAATGGGTTTGTTCTTGCGGTCAAAATTGCGCGCGAACTCTTGGGCTTTTCGTTCCACTCGAAGGTTATCCGCATTGAGGGCTCCGCCCGGAAGCAAGAGCGCATCAAAGTCCTCGGGATTTGCTTCATCCAGGGTTTGATCGACGTCATATTTTTCTGACTTTTCGTCGTGGCGCATGGCCTGGATTTTTCCTGGATGTGGTGCGATCAAGACTGTCTCAGCGCCTTGAGCCTCCAGGAATTTGCGTGGCTCGGTCATCTCCGCTTCTTCAAAGTCATCGGTCGCGACAATGGCAACCCTCAAGGTGTTTCCGTCTTTGTCCATTCTTTCCTCCTTTTGAAGCAGCAACCTTCTCCCGTTAGGGTAAGCTTGTCTCGCGACTTGCCCAATCAACTCTTCAATGTAGCCACCATTGAAAAGTTGCTGCGCGTCTTGAAAGATCTGCGGGCTAAGAGGGAAAATACAGTCTTCAACGGATAGAGTCCGTTCGGGGAGCCAGTAAGCTTTTTGACGGGAAATTCTCGATGGCGACGACGGTATGGAAGGGCAGCATCACTTTTGGCTTGGTTTCTATTCCCATTCGCCTGTATGCAGCGGCGCGGCCTCGGCGAATCCCGCTCCATCAACTTCACAACAAATGTCACACGCGGCTCAAGCAGCCGCTCTTTTGTCCTACCTGTAATCGTTTCGTTGAGCGCTCCGAAGTCGTAAAAGGCTTCGAATACGAAAAAGGACAGTACGTCCTGATCGAGCCTGACGAGATCAAGAAAATTACCCCCGCGTCCGCCCAGACCATGGATATTCTGGCCTTTGTCGACGAAAGCCAGGTCGATCCCATCTATTTCGATTCTTCGTTTCTTGCCGTTCCAGAGCCTCAGGGCGCAAAGGCTTATCGTTTGCTCACCAAGGCGCTTGAGGACACCAACCGCATGGGTGTGGCAAAGCTAACCATGCATCAGCGCGAGTACACGGTCTTTCTCCGGCCCAGGCAACATGGCCTGACGCTCCATACGATCTATTACAGCAATGAAATCGCTAACGTAGCGGAGTACGGCAAAAACGAAGACGCGAAGCTGAATCCACAGGAAGTGAAATTAGCCGGGCAGTTGGTGCAAAGCCTCGCCGCGGACTTCAATCCAAAGGAATACCGAGACGAATTTCAGGAGCGGCTCAATGCCTTGATCGAAGCCAAATTGAAAGGACGGTCGATAGCCGCAGCGCCGGAAGCGCCGCGGGCTCCCGTGATCGATATCATGCAGGCCCTGAAAAAGAGTTTGGCCGCCAGCAACAAGAAAGAAGAGGCTCGGCCAGAGATGAGTCGCCCAGCGCCCGCCGCCGTGGCACGCAGGCAGCGTCGCAAAGCCGGCTGAGGTAAAAACGTCGTCGGCTGCACTCGAACTGGAAGCAGCAAAGCTTCCTTGTACCCAAACAGCTGTTTAAATCATCTCCCCTCGGGGACAATCCACGTGGAATCAGATCCTCTCGATGGAGCGGCCGAAATCAATCAGCCACCGGTGATCGAGCCGGGCTATACGATCTCGACCGTAAGCGACAAGATCAGCTCGATTGTTTTGGGTCAGCGAAGGCGGCCCGGATGGTTTCTGGGGTTCGCCGTCTCTTTTGTGCTGCTCCTGGTGCTTCTCTATGCAGTTACTGTCCTTTTCGCGATTGGTGTGGGGATTTGGGGCGTAAACATTCCCGTCGGTTGGGGCTTCGCGATTGTGAACTTCGTCTGGTGGATCGGTATCGGGCACGCCGGTACGCTGATTTCCGCGATCCTACTGCTGCTGCATCAGAAGTGGCGCACGTCCATCAACCGTACCGCCGAAGCGATGACCATATTCGCAGTACTCTGCGCGGGTATGTTTCCGGTGCTCCACCTCGGACGTCCGTGGCTCGCCTATTGGCTGTTCCCGTATCCCAATACGATGTGGTATTGGCCGCAGTTTCGCAGTCCCTTAGTGTGGGACGTATTCGCGGTCTCCACCTATCTGACCGTTTCGCTGTTGTTCTGGTTCGTCGGGCTTATCCCCGATTTGGCCACATTGCGCGACCGAGCCCGCACGCGGCTGAAGCAGGTCGTCTACGGATTCCTGGCCATGGGCTGGCGCGGTTCCGCCGTGCACTGGAAACGTTATGAGACGGCTTCGTTACTCCTTGCCGGACTGGCGACGCCGTTGGTCATCTCCGTTCATACTGTCGTGAGCTTCGACTTTGCCGTGGCGATCGTACCCGGTTGGCACACGACAATCTTTCCTCCGTATTTCGTCGCGGGCGCAATCTACTCGGGCTTTGCCATGGTGCTATGCCTCGCGATTCCTCTGCGCACATTTTACGGACTCGAAGACTTCATCACCATGCGCCATCTCGACAACATGGGAAAGATCATGCTGGCGACGGGGTTGATCGTGGCTTACGGCTACATGATGGAAGCCTTCATGGCCTTCTATAGCGCGGATACATATGACCGTTATGCGACGCTGAACCGCATGACCGGCCCTTACGCCGCCGTTTATTGGTCATTGATTGCGTTCAACATCGTCATTCCCCAGGCACTTTGGTCGCGTCGTGTTCGCAGCAGTGTGCCGGCCCTTTTTGCCGTAGCGCTGATTGTCAATTGCGGCATGTGGCTCGAGCGCTTCGTCATTGTGGTAATCAGCCTCCACCGCGACTATATGCCCTCCATCTGGCGCATGTACGCGCCCACCAGATGGGATTGGATGACCCTTTTCGGATCCATCGGACTTTTCTTAACGCTGCTTTACCTATTCATCCGTTATTTGCCAATGATTTCGATTTTTGAAATGAGAAGCCTCGTCGCTGAAACCGAAGGAGAAAGAACTTAGAGCCGGACTGAGACAGGGATATGGCCCAGGTCTTTCATCACAGCACGAATCTGATTTCGCGGCTCACGATTTATGGCTTCTTTCTGTTCGTGATGATAGCCGGCCTCATTCCCTACTGGATTGATGGTTCCCCGTACGTCACGGAAGCTAACGTGCCGAAAGTGCAGCCAGTGCCATTCAGCCATAAGCACCATACCGCCGAGTTGGGAATCGATTGCCGTTACTGTCACACCTCGGTCGAGCAATCCTCGTTTGCCGGATTGCCACCGACGGAAACGTGTATGACCTGCCATTCGCAGATTTGGAGAAATAGTCCGATGCTGGAGCCCGTTCGCCAAAGCTTTCGGGAGGATCGGTCGATCGAATGGATACGCGTGAACGCGCTTCCCGAGTTCGTTTATTTCGATCACAGCATTCATGTGGCCAAGGGCATTGGCTGCACGACGTGTCACGGCCCCATCGGGTCTATGCCTCTCACTTGGGCTCAGAACTCGCTGAAGATGTCCTGGTGCCTTGATTGCCACCGGCATCCGGAAAACAACGTGCGCCCGAAGGACGAAGTTTTCAGCATTGCGTATCAGCCGCCCTCTGATCAGAAGGAGCTCGGTACGAAGCTGGTCAAGGAATACAAGATCTATTCGCTTACGGACTGCTGGACGTGCCATCGCTGATGGCAAAAGATTGTCAAAAGGAATCGCCGCGAATTCAAATTGAAAATGACTTCAGGATCAAAAACGGCTCTCGATTTTGAAGCGATTGCTGCCAAGCTCAAGCGCGACGGCGCGCGGCGCTTGTGGCGCAGCATGGAGGAAGTTGCCTGCACGCCCGAATACGAGGCATTCCTAAACGACGAATTTCCAAACGACCCCGAAAAAGAACAGAACCCTGCCAGGAATGGGCTGAATCGGCGCGAAGTTTTGAAATTAATGGCCGCGTCAGCAGCTCTTTCCGGACTCAGTGCCTGTACGAAATTGCCAACGGAAAAAATTGTGCCCTATGTTCGCGCTCCCGAAGAAGTCATTCCCGGCAAACCGCTCTTTTATGCCACATCGATGATGGATCGAGGCGTCGGAATCGGTCTACTGGTCGAGAGCCATATGGGCCGGCCGACGAAAGTGGAGGGAAACCCGGAGCACCCCGGCAGTTTGGGCAGCACTAATATTTTCTGCCAGGCGTCCGTGCTTTCACTTTGGGACCCGGACCGTTCGCAAGTCATTTTGCGCGAAGGGCGCATCAGCGATTGGCCGGCATTCCTTGCCATCGCAAACGATCTTCGCGGCAATTTAGCGAGTTCGAAAGGCGAGGGATTGCGAATTCTTACCGAAACGACCTCGTCGCCGACTTTCGCCGCGCAAATGCGATCCCTGCTCGAGCAATTCCCGAATGCAAAATGGTATACGCACGAACCGTGCGGAAACTACGCGGCACAACAGGGGGCGCGGCTGGCCTTTGGCCGCAATGTGAATGCCGTACACCGATTCGATAAGGCCGCCGTCGTCGTTTCTCTCGATTCCGATTTTTTGAATGACAGCGCGGCGAGCGTCCGTTACGCGCGCGATTTTTCGAACTGGCGCGGAATCGAAACGCCGCAGGCGCAGATGAACCGGCTGTATGTGCTGGAAAGCACGCCCACCCTGACGGGCGCGATGGCCGACCATAGGCTTCCCATTCGTTGCGGCGAAATAGAACTTTTCGCACGCACTCTAGCCGCTGGTCTTGGCGTTCCGCTGCAGGGCACAGGCTCGGGAGCCTCGAATTCTCACGTTCCAGATCAATGGCTGAAGGCTGTAACGCGAGACCTGCAAAGCCATCGCGGGACTTCTTTGGTTGTGGCCGGTGCTTCGCAGCCACCGGTTGTGCACGCGCTAGCGCATGCCATGAATGCGGCTCTCGGAAACGTCGGCCAGACCGTCATTTATACCGATCCCATCGAAGTAAGCCCGGAAAACGATTCGCTGCCGGAATTGGTGAAAGAAATCGAAGCTGGGAAAGTTTCGACTCTGTTCATCCTCGGCAGCAATCCGGTCTTTACCGCGCCTGCGGATCTGCAGTTCGCGCAACAGCTCTTGAAAGTGCCCCAGCGTATTCACTTTGGCCTCTACGATGACGAGACCGCCGAGATCTGCCACTGGCACATCCCGCAGACACATTTTCTGGAATCCTGGAGTGACGCGCGCGCCTATGACGGCACCGTGGGCATCGTTCAGCCGTTGATTGCTCCTCTTTATCACGGCCACTCGCTCCATGAAGGTCTCGCGCTACTCACCGGCGATATCGGAAGATCCGACCACGATTTAGTCCGCGACTATTGGAGAACGCAACGCTCGCAGTCTTCCCGAGACCAGTTTGAAAGTTTCTGGGAAACAACTTTGCACGATGGCGTAATGGCTGGGACCGCTCTTCCCGCTGTTTCTCCAAAGCTAAGCATCGATTACGGAAAATTGCCCGATCCCGCGCTCAACCAGCAAGCAATCGAGGTCGTCTTCCGCCCCGATCCAACCATTGGCGACGGCCGCTGGGCGAATAATGCCTGGCTCCAGGAACTGCCAAAACCACTCACAAAATTTACCTGGGACAACGCCGTTGCGCTCAGCCCCGCAACGGCCTGGCGTCTGGGGCTTACGACCGGCGATGTTGTGAGTCTCGATCTCGGCGGTTGGAAAGCAAGCGGCCCGGTAGTGGCTATGCCGGGACACGCCGACAATTCTGCGACGGTCACACTGGGCTATGGGCGCAGGCGCGCGGGCCATGTGGGCACCGGCTTCGGCCTGAATGGCTATCTGCTGCGGACATCGGCGGCACCGTCGATTGCAAACGGCCTTCAGATCGAAAAGAGCGGCAGAAATTATCTGTTTGCCGAAACGCAGATTCATCACCCAATCAATCGCAACAATCAGCAAGTCGAAGAAGAGAGTGAAAATGCTTTTGCGCGCGACCTCGTGCGCATCGCCACGCTCGAGGAATTTCGTAAAAATCCGCAATTTGCAAAAGATTTAGCAGAAGATGTCGCCAGGAATCTCTCGCTAAATCAGCCATCCAGGTACGAAGGCTATGCCTGGGGCATGTCCATTGACCTGAGCCGCTGCACCGGTTGCGAAGCCTGCGTGATCGCGTGCTACGCGGAAAATAACATCCCGGTCGTCGGCAAATACGAAGTCATGGCCGGACGCGACATGCAGTGGATTCGGGTCGACAATTACTATCGCGGCAGCCTCGAAAATCCGGAAACGTATTTTGAGCCCGTGCCTTGCATGCATTGCGAGCAAGCCCCCTGCGAACTCGTCTGTCCCGTCGGCGCAACGCTCCACGATCACGAAGGTCTCAACCAAATGGTTTACAACCGCTGTGTCGGCACACGCTACTGTTCGAATAATTGCCCTTACAAAGTGCGGCGATTCAATTTCAAGCTTTATTCCGATTGGGTGACCCCCAGCCTTTATGGCCTTCGCAACCCTGACGTAACCGTGCGGAGCCGCGGGGTAATGGAAAAATGCACCTACTGCGTGCAGCGCATCAACGAAGCAAAAATCAACGCAGAAAAAGAAGATCGACCGGTGCGCGATGGTGAGATCCAGACGGCATGTCAGCAGGCCTGTCCGACGCAAGCGATCGTCTTTGGCAACATCAACGATCCCAACAGCCGCGTGTCCAAGCTAAAACACCAAACGCGCGACTACAGCTTGCTCGCAGAACTGAATACGCGGCCGCGAACGACCTACCTGGCAAAACTACGGAATCCAAACCCGGAGATTTCGACTACATGACCATCAAGCGGCAGGAAATATTCAACACCAACTGACATGGCCAGGAAACGAATTTACGGATTGGTGGCGGAGTTCGAAAGCCCTGACCAGCTTCTCAACGCCGCTCATCGCACGCGTGAAGCCGGCTATCGGAGCATCGATGCTTTCTCACCTATGCCCGTGGAAGGATTAGCGGAAGCCGTGGGTTTCGGTAACACGAGGCTACCTATGGTGGTGCTGTTCGCGGGAATGTTTGGAGCAGCCGCCGGGTTTTTCCTGCAATGGTATGCGAATGTTGTGAGTTTCCCCATCAATGTGGACGGCAAGCCACCCAATAGTTGGCCTGCCTTCATTCCCATCACCTTCGAGTTGACGATTCTCTGTGCAGCCCTGGCGACCACGTTCGGAATGCTGGCAATGAATGGATTGCCGACGCCCTATCATCCGCTCTTCAACGTGCCGCGCTTCGCGTTGGCCACGCGCGGACGCTTTTTTCTTTGTATCAAGGCCCGTGATAAGAAATTCGATTTGGGGGCTACCAGGCAATTCCTGGAGAACCTCAAACCATTTGGGGTCTATGAAGCCGAAGTCTAAATTGCGCAGGAGAGTTCTCGTCGCCAAAGTGGCGTTCTGGGTGTGCGCGCCTCTTGCTTCAATCTTGGTTGCCGGCTGCCGTCAAGACATGCATGTTCAGCCAAGATACGAACCCGAAGATCCCAGCGCTTTTTTTGCGGACGGACGTTCCGAGCGGCCGCCCGTCGAGGGAACCGTCGCACGGGGCCAATTGCGCACAGATGAGCTTCTCTATACGGGCCGAGTCAATGGCGCCGTCGCCGATCTCTTCCCTTTCGCAATCACAGCCGCAGACTTGAGCCGCGGCCGAGAGCGATACAACATCTACTGTTCCCCTTGCCACGATTACACCGGAAGCGGAAACGGGATGATTGTGCAACGCGGGTTTCCGCAGCCCCCGTCATTTCATTTAGACCGCCTGCGGCAAGCTCCCGCAGGACATTTCTTCGAGGTGATGACTAACGGGTTCGGGCTCATGTACAGCTATGCCTCGCGAGTTTCGCCCGACGATCGCTGGCGTATCGCCGCTTACATCCGCGCATTGCAGTTAAGTCGGCACGGTTCGGCGGAAGACGTTCCCGAATCTCAGAGGCTCGCCCTCACGGGACAGCCACAATGACTCCGACCGAAACCCTCGCCGGCCGGTTCGACCGCATTCAGCGCCGCGCCTTCGTCCTCGGGATTGCCGCGCTCGTCCTAGCAGCGCTCGACGGCATACGAGCGCCCGAGCAGTTTTTCCGCTCGTACCTGTTGGCGTTCGTTTTCTGGCTTGGTTTTCCGCTGGGATGCGCCGCCTTTCTCATGGTTCACCATCTAACGGGCGGATTCTGGGGCCTTCCGATTCGCCGTCCCTTGGAAGCTGGTACGCGCACCCTTCCGCTGATCACAGCTTTAGTTCTTCCCCTTCTCCTGGGCCTCACACGGCTGTATTCCTGGACGAATCCAAACCTCGTTGCCGCGGATGATGTTCTCAAATCCAAACAGATCTATTTGAACCTGCCGTTCTTCCTGGTTCGCAATGTGATCTATTTCGCGGTGTGGTGGGCTCTGGTTCGTGGGTTGAACCGCTGGTCCGACGAACAGGATCGTACGGGTGATCCACGTCTTGCTTTGCGTCTTGAAAATATGAGCGGGCCGGGATTAGTGCTTTACGGCCTTACCATGACCTTCTTTTCGATCGATTGGATCATGTCTCTCGAGCCTCATTGGTTCTCGACAATTTTTGGCATGATTTTCATGGTCCTGCAGGTGCTCGGCGCGCTCGCCTTGGCAGTCTTTGTGGCCGGGTTCCTTTCCCAATACGAGCCGATTGCCAGTGTCATCACCTCGGACCGCTTCAACGATCTCGGAAACCTCGTGCTCACATTCGTAATGCTGTGGGCCTATCTCTCGTTCTCTCAATTTCTGATCATCTGGGCGGGAGATTTGGTCAACGAAATCCCCTGGTATCTGACGCGAGCCCGAGGCGGCTGGGCGATGATCGCGCTTCTTCTGATCTTCCTCTCGTTTGCCATTCCCTTTTTTCTTCTGCTTATGCGCCCCATCAAGCGGCGAGTCGAGACTCTTTCCACTCTTTGCGGCGCGCTGATTCTCGTTACTTTTGTTGATGTCTACTGGATGGTCGTGCCTGCTTTCGAAAAGGCCGGCCCGCGTTTTTATCTGCTTGATTTTCTCTTGTCCGTCGGGATCGGTGGCATTTGGGTGGGCACTTTTGTCGCGCAGCTCAAGAGCCGCCCCTTGCTGCCTCTGCACGATCCGCGATTTGAGGGGGCGCTCCAACATGGCGACTAACCCCCCTGTCGCGCGCTCCGGAGGCTACGAAAAAAGCGATGCCAATCCCCGTAGCTTGGTCTATTTCACTCTTGCCATGGCGGCGATTCTGGCTGCTACTTGCGTGTCGCTGATCTGGCTGTTCAAGCATTACGAGAAAACGGAAAACCCCGGATCGTTCGTGGCAGCGCCCTTTTCCGGCACGCGCCGTTTGCCACCACCACCGCGCATTCAGCCAAATCCCGCCTTGGACATGCAAAGTTACTTGCAATCCCAGCAGAGCCTTCTCAACTCTTACGGCTGGATCGATCGCCAGAACGGGATTGTTCGCCTGCCCGTTGATCGCGCCATGGAATTGCTTCTCGAGCGTGGCCTGCCTACCCGAGCGGCCAACACACACCAAACTGAAGGGCCGCCTCTGAAAACAAAAAATGGTTCGTTCAATAGCGCAGAGCCCGAAGGAGCGGCACGATGAAGTCGCTAGTCATGCGATCGGTGACAATCGCGATTTTTGTTTTGGGGTTTTTTGGAGCCGGGCGAGCGCGTGCTCAATTGGACGACAGACCGGTCCAGACAGCTGGGATTCGCCCTGCGCTGTTGCGCGATGTCGGATTAGATCAACGGCTCGGAAGCTCCATTCCTCTCGATCTCACGTTTCGTGACGAGCACGGCCACGATGTCACGCTGCGCCAATTTTTTGGACAGAAGCCAGTCATCCTGACGCTCGTGTACTACCAGTGCCCGATGTTGTGCACCGAGGTGCTGAACGGGCTTCTCCGCAGCGCAAAAGACCTGCCCCTGGAAATCGGGAAGGACTTCACCGTCGTAACGGTGAGCATCGATCCAACGGAGCGGCCGGTCCTCGCAAGCGTGAAGCACGAACTTTATACCGGGCTTTATGGGCGACCTGGCGGTCCGCAGGGTTGGCATTTTTTGACGGGCGACGAAGCTCAGATAAAAGCCCTCGCCCAGGCCGTTGGCTTCCGTTACGCCTACGATTCCGAATCCCGCCAGTTCGCACATCCGAGCGGAATCATGCTGCTCACGCCCGAGGGCAAACTGGCCCGCTATTTTTATGGCATCGGTTATCCTTCGCGTGATTTGCGGCTGGGATTAATCGAAGCGTCGCAAAACAAGATTGGCTCTCCCGTCGATCAGATTTTGCTTTATTGCTACCACTACGATCCGGCAACGGGAAAGTACGGTCTATTGATCTCTCGCGTGATCAAGGCCGCGGCCGCATTGACTGTGTTGTGCCTCGGTTTTGTGATCGCCATCCTTTTTCGTCGGGAGAATTATGGCCTGCGCGGGCGCGTCGTTTAAACGTGAGGCGGAGATAGCAGATAGCCATGTGCCTTAGCCTCATCGACGATAATTTTCATGGCGCAATGGCCGCAGTTTCGCCCCGCGGACGCGTCCACGTCGGCTGACGGTGTCGATCATCTATATTTCTTCCTAACCGGTATCACCCTGTTTTTCACATTTCTCATCTTCGCCACGATTTTCTATTTCATGATCAAGTATCGCCGCCGCTCCGAGGAAGAGCGCCCGCCGGCAACCGAGCAGTCCATGAGTCTCGAGATGACCTGGATTGTAATTCCCAGTCTGATCTGTGTCGGTCTTTTTTTCTGGGGCGCCAGCCTCTTCTTTGCCGAAGCCCGGCCGCCCCAGGGCGCGATGGAAGTTTTTGTCGTGGGCAAGCAATGGATGTGGCACCTACAACATCCCGAAGGACCGCGCGAAATAAATCATCTGCATATCCCCGTAGACGTTCCCGTACGGCTCACAATGACTTCGGAGGATGTAATCCACGATTTCTTCGTCCCCGAATTCCGCGTGAAGATGGATGTCGTACCCGGCCGCTACACCTCGGAATGGTTTCAAGCGACCAAGCCCGGCAGTTACCACCTTTTTTGCGCCCAATACTGCGGAACTTTGCATTCGGGAATGACGGGAACGATCGAGGTGATGACTCCGACCGATTATGCAGAGTGGCTTCGCGACAATGCCACCACCGAATCCATGGCCCAAACAGGCCAACAGCTCTTTGCACGCCTGGGCTGCGATACCTGCCACCTTTCGGACGGGAGCGGCGCCGGCCCCGCGCTTCAGGGCAGATTCGGGAAGCAGGTGACGCTGCGAGACGGCCAAAATCGTGTGATGGACGAAGCATATATCCGGCAATCCATCCTTGATCCGAGCTCGTTGCGGCTGCCCAATTATCGGCCCGTCATGCCCACGTTTCGCGGACAAGTCAGCGAAGAGCAGATTCTGCAACTGATCGCTTACATCAAATCGCTCGGTTCGGTAGAAAGGACGCAGGCGCCATGAGCACGGCCGTAGCGGAAGTCCCGGTCGAATCGCGCATTCACTACCTGAACGCTAACTACGGGGTCAAGTCGTGGCTCTTTACGACCGACCACAAGCGCATCGCGCTGCTCTATCTCGGTTCGATCACACTGATGTTTTTCATCGGAGGCGCTGCCGCGGTCATGATGCGGCTGCACCTGATTGAACCGGCGGGCGCTTTGGTTCAGCCCGAAACCTATAACAAGCTCTTCACCATGCACGGCGTGGTCATGGTTTTTTTCTTCCTCATTCCTTCCATTCCGGCGACCCTGGGCAATTTTCTCGTGCCTATGATGATCGGCGCTCGTGACCTCGCCTTTCCGCGTCTGAACCTGCTCAGCTGGTATGTCTACATCACGGGCGCGGCCTTCACTCTTTATGCGCTGATTTCTGGCGGAGTGGACACCGGCTGGACCTTCTACACTCCCTTGAGTAGCCACTATCTCAACACGCATGTGATCGCCACTGCGCTCGGTGTGTTCATTACCGGATTTTCCTCCATCCTGACGGGCCTCAACTTCATCGTTACCATTCACAAAATGCGTGCTCCGGGTATGACTTGGAAACGCATGCCTCTTTTCCTTTGGTCGATGTACGCCACGAGCGTCATCTTCGTTCTGGGCACGCCGGTAATCGCTATTGCTTTGTTTCTTCTCGGTCTCGAGCGGCTGTTTCACGTAGGAATTTTCGATCCGGCCATCGGAGGAGATCCGGTCCTATTTCAACACCTCTTCTGGTTCTATTCCCATCCGGCTGTATACATCATGATTCTGCCGGGAATGGGTGTGGTCAGTGAACTGGTCACGTGCTTCTCCAGAAAGAAGCCCTTCGGCTACATCTTTATCGCTTATTCGAGCCTGGCAATTGCGTTAATCAGCTTTTTCGTCTGGGGTCACCATATGTTTGTGTCCGGACAATCCGTGTATGCAGGATTCATTTTCTCGGCACTCAGTTTCGCGGTTGCCATTCCGTCGGCCATCAAGGTTTTCAATTGGACCGCGACTCTTTACAAAGGTTCCATCTCCTACCAGGCGCCGATGCTTTACGCGCTCGGCTTCATCGGACTTTTCACCATGGGCGGTCTCACGGGCCTCTTTCTGGCTTCACTCGCAACCGATGTCCATCTGCATGACACTTACTTCGTCATCGCGCATTTTCACTACATCATGGTCGGCGGGGCCGTCATGGCTTATCTCGGAGGCATTCACTTCTGGTGGCCGAAGATAACAGGAAGGCTTTATCACGACGGCTGGGCGCGCTTCGCGGCGCTGGTGATTTTTGTGGGCTTCAATCTCACCTTTTTTCCGCAATACATGCTCGGCTATTTGGGAATGCCACGTCGCTACGCCGTTTATCCTGCTGAGTTCCAAGTGCTCAACGTGATGTCCTCCGCCGGCGCCTCGATTCTCGGCGTTGGCTACCTGATTCCATTTGTCTATCTTCTCTGGTCTATCCGCTACGGGCCCGTGGCTGGAGCGAATCCGTGGGGCGCGAAGGGCCTGGAATGGGAGACGCCATCGCCACCTCCCACGGACAATTTTGAAGAGCCGCCAATCGTGACCGAAGAGCCCTACGGCTACGCCGAGCCGGAGCGCGCGCATGTCTGAAAGCGCAGCCAGCAGCCCTTTGGCCGTACCACCGCGCGAGTCGGCGCATAGCGCCAGTCCGGCGCTGCATCATCAATTCGAAGATATCGAACAGCAGCGCGACGCCGGCAATTTCGGCATGTGGGTTTTCCTGGCCACCGAGATGCTGTTTTTTGGTGGCGTCTTTACCGGCTACATCATCTACCGATCGCTTTATTACTCCGGATTCGCTGCCGGAAGTCACGGGCTCGAAATCGATCTCGGAGCTGCGATGATGTTTGTGCTGCTGGCCAGCAGCTTTACCATGGCCATGGCCGTCCACGCTGCGCGTGAAGGTAAGCACCGGCCACTCATCGGATTTCTCACCGCCACCATTATTCTCGGGATCGCTTTTCTCGGGATGAAGTTCACCGAATATTTTCACAAATGGCAGGAACACATGGTTCCCGGGCTGAACTTCCACCCCGCTCTGGAGAGTTTGCGTGGCGCTCCGGAGCGCACCGTTGAATTGTTCATGTGTTTTTATTTCTTTATGACCGGCCTTCATGCGCTGCACATGATCATCGGCATCGGCCTCTTGACCGTTATGGCGGTTCTCGCGTGGCGGGGAAAGATTTCGCGAGAAAACTACAATCGCGTGGAAGTCTCCGGTCTCTACTGGCACTTTGTGGATATTATTTGGATTTACCTTTTTCCACTGCTTTATCTCATTGGCGGGCGTTACAAATGAGCGAAAAAAATCCTTCCGTGGGAACTTACATCCTCGTATTCGTGGCGCTTTTGGTGCTGGCTGCGCTCACCACAGGGATTGCTTACGTTGATCTCGGACCATTCAATACCGTCATCGCCCTGGCAATTGCAGTCGTAAAGATGTCCCTGGTCGGACTTTTCTTTATGCACCTGTGGTACACCCCAGGGCTCAACCGGATTGTCGTGCTGGCAGGATTTTTCTGGCTCGCGCTGATGATCTCGTTCACGCTGGCCGACGTCTTTACCCGCCCGTGGATAAATACTTCAGGTCCCTGACCAAATTTCCGGTACTCCATTTCCGGATTTTCTTTACAGGCTATTGCTGATTTGCTGTCTCGGAGTCGCTTCCTAGACTTCGGGCAGGCAGTGGTGTAGCGCTCCGCGGTCAGGCCGCAGGAGACCAGCACGTTGTTCAGCGCCGGGTCTCTCGGCGCGGAATAGAGAGGACAAATGGCCCGTACAAGCGCAGACGTTCTAATTGATTCGCTGATGGACTGGGGCGTCGAAGTCATTTTTGGTCTTCCCGGCGACGGCATAAACGGAATCATGGAAGCGTTGCGCAAGCGTCAGGACAAGATTCGTTTCATCCACGTGCGCCATGAAGAGTCCGCGGCTTTCATGGCCTGCGCTTATGCCAAATATGCCGGAAAGCTAGGCGTTTGCCTGGGAACCTCCGGCCCGGGCGGCATCCATCTCCTCAATGGACTTTACGACGCCAAGCTGGATCACCAGCCTGTGCTCGCGATCACCGGCCACACATTTCACGATCTTATTGGCACCTACACGCAGCAGGACGTGGACCTCGATCGCGTCTTCGCAGATGTCGCCGCCTATAGCGAGCGCATCATGGGCCCTTCGCACGTGAAAAATGTCACGGACCTGGCCTGCCGCACGGCTTTGAGCTATCACGCTGTGGCCCACATCAATTTCCCGAAAGATACGCAGGAAGGACAATGCGACGAGCGTTCCATGCGCAACGTCAAGAATCATACAGCCGCCGTTCTCGGAGCCAGCGCGCGCATGCCGGGCGAAAACGAACTCAAACGCGCGGCCCAGGTGCTGAATGCAGGCAAGCGCATCGTGATTCTGGCCGGCCAGGGCGCGCTCCACGCCACGGACGAACTGGAGGCAGTTGCTGAAAGGCTCGGAGCTCCTATCGTAAAGGCGTTGCTCGGCAAGGCTGCTGTGCCTGATGACTCGCCTTATACGACCGGCGGTGTCGGTTTGCTGGGAACGAAAGCATCGCAGGAAGCGCTCGAAGATTGCGATACGCTGCTGCTCGTCGGCACATCGTTTCCTTACATCGAGTTTTATCCCGACCCGGAGCAAGTTCGCTGCGTGCAGATCGAGCTCAATCCGGCAATGATCGGGCTGCGTTTCCCCGTTGAGGTCGGCTTGGTTGGGGACAGCCGCGTAGCGCTCGATGCTCTTCTTCCCTTGCTCGACCGCAACACCCATCGTCGATTTCTGGAAAAGGCGCAAAAGGAAATGGCCAAGTGGTGGAAGTTGATGGAAGAGCGCGGCACGCGCCGGGATAAACCCATGAAGCCGCAGGTCGTCGCCTGGGAACTGGGCAAAAGGCTTTCCGACACTGCGATTGTCTCCTGCGATTCCGGAACCGTAGCCACATGGTTTGCGCGGCACATCCCCGCAAAACGCGGCCAGAAACATTCTCTTTCGGGAACGCTGGCGAGCATGGCCAACGGAGTGCCATATGCAATCGCCGCTCAGGTGGCTTTCCCAGATCGGCAATCGGTTGCCTTTATCGGCGACGGCGGATTTTCCATGCTCATGGCCGAGTTCGCCACGGCCGTCAAATACAAGCTGCCCATCAAGGTCGTCGTGGTCAATAACAATACGCTGGCTATGATCAAATGGGAGCAAATGGTCATGGAAGGCAATCCCGAATTTGGCACCGACCTGAGCCCCATCGATTACGCCGCCTTTGCGCGCGCGTGCGGAGGCAAGGGCTATCGCATCGAAGATCCCTCGATCTGCGGCGAAGTGCTTGACGAAGCGCTAAGCGAACCGGGCCCCGTCATTGTCGACGCGATCGTGGATCCTTTCGAGCCGCCCATGCCGCCAAAAGTTGACTGGAAGCAGGCCACCAAACTAGCTGAAGCTCTGGCCAAGGGAACGCCTAATCGGCTTAAGACGGCCCTGACCATCGCGTCTGATGAAGTTCGCGAAGTGATTTGATCCGTATATTGCGCGGTTGCCGCGACCGATTGCGGTCGAACTCCGCTCTGAGGACTTCTGGCGCATAGCAATGGGGCCTGAAACGACGACGACTTTCGCCGTCGGGTCAGGCCCCATAATCAGGCTCGTTGATTCGCTCGCAGCATTCCTCAACATCTTTTAGATACAGTTACTTACGGCCTGCATTCAGGCAAGTCCATCTGATCCCATCCTTGGTGATGCGCGTCATTGCGCCTATCCGCTGAACCATTAAATGGCAGGGGAACTTACTGTATTGAGAAGAAGCCCTTTATAGGTGTATAGATGGGAATTCCAATCGCAAACCATGTTTTAGGATACGTGGGGGATGGGAAGAATGAGGCTTCCTGAGCAATCACCGTCGCATCCAACCGAGGGAACGGAATCGCGCTCCATGATCGCAGACGAAAGACCCGGTCAGACGGTTCTCATGAACCATACGGAACGCAGGAAGAACCCGCGAACTCCAATTCGTCGGCTCGCGTATGTCAATTTGGAGCCCTATGATAACGGTGGCGTAATCACCGACATCTCTTCCGATGGGTTGCGGTTCCATATGGTCAAGCCGGTTGACCAGGGTGGAGTCGTTCGTCTCTCTATTCTCTTGGGAGCTGCGAACCACGTGGATGCGGTCGGCGAACTCGTCTGGATGGACGCATCCCGCAAGGTCGGTGGCGTGCGATTTACTGTTCTGCCGGCGGGAGCAGCTGAAAAGATTCTCGATTGGGCAAAAGCATTAAACACCGTGGACGCGGCAACTTCGGCGCGGCGGAGCGGTGCCTACGGGGGACCCATTCCGAATCAGGCTTCAACGCCCCCGTCGCAAGCAAAACCCGATGTGACGCTCAATGTAGCTAGGGATCAGCACAATGTCGCGGCGAGTCCCACATTGAACGGAGGGCCGGCACAGACGGCACCGCCGCAAGCTGCTCCTGAAACGAACACGCGTTCGCCCTGGATGCCTCCTTCGGCACGGCCGGCGGTTCGCCCGGAGACAACTGCGCCGTCATCCCAGAATTTGCCCGGCCCGGCCACGGCGCGCCAGCAACCGTGGGTAAGACCGGACGATTCACAACAGCCGAATGCGATGCCGTGGATCACGCATTTTGATCCTGATCCTCCGGCGCGAGAGGGATCTTTTCTTCGAGGCGTGCTCGGCGGGTTCTTAATTTGTGCATTGCTGGGCTCTGCGGCGTGGTTCGGCTTCCGTCATCATGTCTTGCCAAATGTCTCGAACCCGTTCGGCAATTCCCAGGCGGCAAATCCTGTCGCTTCCAGCCCTGTCGTGCCTCACGACGATCCGGCGACATCCGATCTGCCACCCGACGCAAGCACAGCAAACTCACTGCCAGCAGACCAGGGACAACCGGCGGCTCCTCAGGAAACTTCGCCTTCCATTGCCCCAAGCGTCCCACCCGATCCGACCATGCAGGCTCGTTCGAACACCGTGTCGCCAGTTCCTTTGGCGCCTAGGGTTGCTCCTGCTCCTCAAGCATCAACTTCGGCGCAAACTTCATCGCAGCAAGCTCCCATAGCGCAACTTGCTCCTCCTGTGACGCCTGGCACTGACAGAACATCTGCAGCCGCTGCTTCGCAGCAAAATACGAAAAACAATGCCACTCAGCCTTCTCTGCCACCCGACGCCGGCGAATCGCAACTCATGCTCGCGCGCCAATATCTCGACGGCCGTGTCCAGCCGCGCAATCCAACGGTAGCTTCTCAACTCCTTTGGTCAGCGGTCGAGAAGGGGAATTCCGCTGCCGAGATGGACCTTGCCGATCTGTATCTGCACGGAGACGGTGTGGCCAGAAATTGCGATCAGGCCCGCGTTCTCTTATCTGTGGCATCCGAAAAAGGCAATCCCGAAGCGATGCAAAAGCTCCACGAGCTGAATCGGACCGGCTGTCGCTAATCGATTGAGGCCATCCTCACAGCTTTCTTCCGCAAAACCCTGCTACCCTTTTCATTTTGCCAATTAGCAGATAGCCTGAGAGGGTCATGATCCTAAACTCATCGGAAGGAAGCGTGTAGATGGCTCAACCGGCCCAAACAAAGGGACTTTTTGACGAACTCAAAATCCGGGATGTCCGACTTTTCAACCGTATCGCTGTTTCGCCTATGTGCCAGTATTCCTGTGAAGACGGCTTCGCTACAGACTGGCACTTGGTTCATCTCGGCAGCCGCGCGATCGGGGGGGCGGCGCTCGTAATAGCAGAAGCTACGGCTGTTTTGCCCGAAGCCCGTATTAGCCCTCAAGATTTGGGGATTTGGAGCGAAGCGCATATCGAACCGCTCGCCCGAATCGCGAAATTCATACATTCCCAGGGCAGCGTGGCGGGCATCCAACTCGCCCACGCTGGCCGCAAAGCGAGCACCGCGCGTCCTTGGGAGGGCGGTGGCAAAGTCACCCCGCAGGACGGTGGCTGGAGCGACGTCGTCGCGCCGAGCGCCGTTGCCTTTGCTCCGAATTATCCCATGCCCGCTGCGGTGACAGTCGAGCGTATTTCCGCAATCGCGGACGCCTTCGGAAAGGCTGCGCAACGAGCGCTCGGAGCAGGCTTTCGCGTGCTTGAGATTCACTCAGCGCACGGCTATTTTCTTCATGAGTTCCTCTCGCCACTTAGCAATCACCGCTCGGATCTGTACGGAGGCTCCTTCGAAAACCGCACGCGAATTGTCCGCGAAGTAGTAGCCAAAGTGCGCCGCTTCTGGCCGGAGCGGCTGCCTCTGTTTATTCGCATCTCCGCAACCGACTGGGTGGAAGGCGGCTGGGATATCGAGCAAGCCGTTGAATTGGCCCGAAGCCTGCGCCCTCTGGGTGTGGATCTGGTGGACTGCTCCTCTGGAGGAAACGTAGCCGACGCGAAGATTCCGATCGGGCCGGGCTATCAGGTGCAGTTTGCGGAGCGTATTCGCCGGGACGCAGGCATTCTTACGGGAGCAGTCGGCATGATCACCGATCCGCATCAGGCCGACGAAATCATCCGCAAGGGCCAGGCGGAGATCGTTCTGCTGGCTCGCGAGATGCTGCGTGATCCCTATTGGCCGCTCCATGCCGCTGCCGAGCTTGGCAAGCCAATATCTTGGCCCGCGCAGTATCTGCGAGCCGCGCCGCAGGGAACAGTTGCGCGCCAACCGGCAGAGGAAATCGAGCCGCCTCAAACCTTAGCCGAAACTTCAAAAAGTGGCCGCTAAATACCTCTATTGTCGCGCTTTTCCATGCGCCGTCGGGTGTTGCGGTTCGCTTACTGATGAGAGTATCGTAGCCTTCGGCAGCTCAATCTACGTTTCCCCGATTGAAGCCGGGTGGTTTTTCTAGTTAGGAGGCAATCATGGCACCTGCAATGCCAGAATCGTCCCGCCGCTCCTTTCTTTATCGCTTAGGGTTCGCAGGTGCCGCTCCGGCGCTCCTGAGCGCTGTCGCAAGAGAAACGCTGGGTGCGCAAAAATCAGCTGCTCAAAAAGACGATGAGGCGCCCTCCGCTACGCCGGATAAGAAACTCTGGAGCAATGAGTATTGGGCACAGCGCGGCAATCTGAAGCTCTACCTGTTTCGAAAGCGGTTGAATCCGCCGCATTCGCGCCAAGGCGTAGAGCCGGTTCTCTTCCTCGTGCACGGCTCATCCATTTCCGGTCGCCCCACCTTCGACCTCAGTGTTCCCGGCCACGGTGAATATTCTCTGATGAATAAATTCGCCGAATATGGATTCGATGTCTGGACCATGGATTTTTCGGGCTATGGCCGATCATCAGTCGGCGAAGGAAACTCCAACATTGCCGATGGTGTAGAGGACCTCAAAGCGGCGGTAGAAATAGTGGCTCGCGAAACAGGTCAGCAGCGCTATCATTTTTTCGGGGAATCATCGGGCGCGCTTCGGGTGGGCGCGTACGCGATGGAGCAGCCCCAGCGTATCAGCCGCCTTGTTCTGGCGGCGCTAACCTATACAGGCGAAGGATCACCAACACTCACTGACCGCGCCAAGCAGCTCGAGTTTTATCGCACTCACAACCGCCGTCCTCGCGACGGCGCGATGATCCACAGCATCTTTACGCGCGATAAGAGCGGCACCTCCGAGCCCGCCGTTGGAGATGCCCTCGCCGAGGCGGAGCTGCGTTTCGGTGACAGCGTTCCTACCGGAACGTATCTCGATATGACCGCCAACCTGCCGGTCATCGATCCGCAGAAAATTCATGCGCCGGTGCTCGTCGCGCGCGGCGAATACGATGGCATTGCCACCGACGAAGACTGCCTCAATTTTTATCGCAAGTTGCCCAATTCCGACCGGCAGTTTGCGATTTTGCCGGGTATGGCGCATTCGCTCGTTCTCGGGCTGAATCGTCACCAGCTATGGCACGTCACGCGTGCTTTTTTGGACATGCCGCCCCGGCTGGACACACTGAAAGCTTGATCCTCGCTTGCCGGCCGCGAAAAGTTCGCGCCAGTTTGGCCGCCTCTCGCGGACGCAGCGTTTCCTCAAAGATTTACGAGCGCGCTGAAGCGCGCTGTTCCCGTGCTGCCGTATACGTATTAAGAAATGCCAGTGTAAGCGGCCAAGCCTGTGCGGCCGCGACCGGGTTATAGCTCGGGCGCGCGTCACAGAAAAATCCGTGGTCGGCATCGGAAAATTCCACATTGACGTAACTCTTTCCCGCCGCTTTCAAAGCATCTACCACCGCGTTTCTTTGTTCTGGCGTAATGTGCTGATCTCGCCCGCCCCAGAAGAGAAGGACCGGAGCCTTTAGATCGTTTACGCGGCCCAGCAATCCCGGATTCATGGGATTCGGCGCAATGCCGCCGCCGTAGAACGAAACCGCGCATTCGAGCGGCAGCGTTATCGCCGCAAGAAACGCCGCCCGCCCTCCCATGCAGAAACCGACCGCCGCGATCGGGGAACCAGCAGCAACGCTATTGGCCCGCAGCCAATCGTATGCCGCTCGAAAGTCCACTTCCAAGTTCGGATCGCGCAGTTCCTTCAGGTGAGCCATCGCGGAGGGGAAATCGTCGTACCTGCCCTCGAATCCGGCGCCCGTTCGATGGTAGAGTTCCGGCGCAACAGCCAAAAATCCCTCGCGCGCGAACCGTTCGGTAACATCACGGATATGTGCGTTCACGCCGAACGCCTCTTGCATTACCAGAAGCCCACGACTAGCGGCCGCGCCAACAGGGCGCGCCACATACAGCCGCATCGAGCTCCCGTCGCTCACTTTTGTCGTAACAAACTCGCCCTTAATTTCCATCATGCTCCTCCCGAGAGAATCTTAGAATTACCGCTTTTCAGATGTGAACTTACAACTCGATCCGTGGCAGGAGGCCGAAGAATACACACCGCTAAGGTGCATTGTCCACACCTTGACAGAAATCAGACGAATCAATTTTGTGAGGAGTCTCAGCGGCTCGTTACGGTTGGCAGAGAACGCAGGTAGGCAATGACGGCCTGGGCATCCGCATGGTTCAGGTGATAGACGTGCATCGGAGGAAGAATCTCTCGCCCGTTTGCCGCTTCGCCTTTTTCCAGAACGCGCTCCATCTGCTCGTCGCTAAGGCCCGGCAAACCCGCGAGCGGCGGAGCAAATTGCGCCCAATTGGGGATGGAATGCACCGGCACGATCCAGATCGAAGCACCCTGAAGCCATCGCGACGGATCGAGCTGAAATTCAGCGTCGCGCGGCGTGTGGCACTCCGAACATTTCGCCACTTCCTCGACCAGATAGCGTCCTTGCGAAACTTGAGCCTGCGCGTTTCGCGACGGAGCATTTTGTGCGCTGGTTACGATGACGGAAAATCGAGCGCCGAGAAATAGCAGGAGAAAAAAAACCGCCAGGAGAGTCGCTCGCATAATTAGCTCTTTTCGATTGTGAACATCTGTTTCCGTGAGGTTCCGTTTTACATTTTGTGACTAACTTGATCTTACTCTAAAGCAGAAGGTTGAAGCCGGGCTTCTCAAAAAGAAAGTGCCGGCTTCCAGTAGAGGAAGGCCGGCACGATTCATACGCATGCGATGAAGCCAGGTTGACTACCGAGAGGGCGAGTTCCCCGACGTCGTCCCTGGGTTCGTTCGATTGTTAGTGGGATAGCCGGTACCGGAATTTCCGCCGTAGCCGGTATTGCCGTTTACCGCCTGTTCCATCTGACGAGCCTGATCCAGATGGTTTTGCAGCGTCGGCAAAGTCTGAGCCGCAAAATTCTTTACGGACTCGTCCTTCCCGTTCTTCGCTTCTTTTTGGAACTCGGAGACATCCTTCGAATGGTCTTTCACCATGTCTCTTGCATATTCACGGTCGAAAGCGTCGCCAGAAAGCTTTGACAAACGGTCGTATGTGGCCTGATCTGACTTATCCAGCTCGTTCGGCAGAGGAATGTTCTCCTGCGAAGTGACTTCCTTTAGCTGATTGTTAGCTTTCGAGTGATCCTGCACCATCCGACGTCCGAAATTCTTCACCTCTGGACTGGAACCCTTCTGTTCGGCAAGCTGACCGAGTTTTACTTCGGCCATTCCGCCTTGCGCCGCCTTCTTGGCGAAATTCTCATCGGCGGATGACTTCGTGTTTGCCGAATTCGTGTCCGTGTTTTCTTGGCTCGTCGTGGAATCCTGTTGGCGTCCTTGCGGCTGCCGGGTCGTGCCGCTGCTTCCACCATATTGAGCGAAGGCCGGAGCTGCGCCAAAAACGAGCGCCAACGCCGCGACGCCAGTGATCATATTCATTTTCTTTGCCATAGTTCGGTTTACCTCCTGGCAATTCCAGCCTAGAGGCGCCTTACGCATCGAACAATCAGGTGATGCTGGTAAAGACTTTGAGCATCCCCCTTTAAGCTGCAGATAATTGAGAATTAAGCGCTTAGGCCGCGGTTGTTGCGAAACTCTCCGGCCTCTGCATTTCTGGAACCCGCGAATCTGACCCGTAAAGATCACCACTCATCGGGCGCAAACTTGCTGTCCGCGTAGGGCTCGCTCCACAGCGCGATTTGCAGCTGCACAGACTTGCACCAGGCGCGATGCATCCGCTCGACATCCTCGGGCGAGTGTCCTTTCGCGCCGAGAAATGGCTTAACGGCGTCGTTGATCACTGCCGTAAACGCGATCACGTACCTCAGTGGAATGTGCGCCGCAGATTCCACGTGGTCCGTTTGGTTCTTTTTTACGCTGGTGTGGCGCAGCGCGATTTCCTGCTGATAATCGAGCCAATCTTGATCGTAACGCCGGAAACAGGTGTCCAGAATCCATTGCCGGAACCGCAACCCGCTCTCAGCTGAATAGTGCGCATCCGGTTTGCCATCGGATCCGAAAGAATATTGGGCGAGGTGCGGGTTGGAGGCGATGACGCCTCGCCATTTCTTGATGACTTCTTCGGTTTGCTCCGCAAGTACCTCACCGGCCTGGCGCAGATATCTCTGGTCCTCTTCAGTGAAATTCACGGCCTTCTTCAGCAATTCCAAGTCGCTGAGCGAAACAGGGGACTTGGCCGCTTCTCGAGTGCCATATGTATATCCGGGAATCTCTTGCGCTACTTTTCTCACTTCTGGCTTGGGTGCTTCTTTCGGATTCATAGCTTCCTCCGCCTTGATCCATGAGAATACGCGAATTCATGATAAGCACGCGAATCAAGGGTGGCGCTATCTCCCCATATTGCCGTTGACATAAGTACATGGCACAAAGTAGTGTTTCTCGACCGACTTTATGACGCCCGTCGAAGCAAACTTCGCTTCTTCTCACGCCCTTACGGGCGCAAGCCGCTGTTGTTGTCGCTTCTAATCGCTGTCCGTCCCTAGCCGGCAGACCTGCTCTGCCATCATCCAAGCAAGCACTAGCAGTTGTTTTGTAATCGAGGGACCTGATCGTGAAGCCGTATAACGAATTCAAGCTAGGCCCAACTCAGACCGTTTCCTTCCTCTCAGAGGACACCTCTCGGCGCTGTTGTTGAACCCATCATCGAGTGCCAATTCCATCGCGACGTCGGCACTCAGCGCGCCAGCAGTACAAATTCAGCACTGAGAGGAATTGCGAAATGCTAAGCGGCAGATCAGGAGTGACACCACACAGATTGCGGTATCCCGCGCTTTTATCTTTCGTGGTTGTCTTGATTTCAGGTGCTTTCAGCACGACACCGTCTTTTGCCCAGTATGACGCGGCCATTCGCGGAACTCTGAGCGACGTAACGGGCAGTGCCATCGCCGGCGGCACCGTAAAAATCAAGAATCTTGAAACCGGTTCCCTTCGCACATTGACCGTCGACGATTCCGGCCGTTACGACGCTCCCGCTCTTGCCGTGGGCGCCTACGAAGTCTCAGCCGAAAAAGCCGGATTTCAGACCGCGCGCGCCAAAGTGAACCTGGTATTGGGGCAAAGGGCCACCGTCGATCTTCAGCTTGCGGTCGCCGAACTGCAGCAGAACGTCCAGGTTCAGGAGACCGCAATTTCCGCCGATGTGACTACTACGGAAACCTCCGGACTGGTGGGCGAGCGCCAGGTGAAGGATCTGCCGTTGAACGGCCGCAGTTACGATCAACTGGTGACGCTCAATCCTGGGGTGGTGAACTACACTTCCCAGCGTGCCGGAGGTATCGGGACCTCAAATTCAGTCGTGGGCAACATGTTTTCCGCATCAGGCCGCCGGCCCCAGGAAAATCTCTACTTGCTCAACGGAGTCGAGTATACGGGGGCTTCTGAGATCAACAACACTCCGGGAGGAGCGAGCGGTCAACTTCTGGGCGTCGATGCTGTCCGAGAATTCTCCGTGGTAAAAGACGACTATGGGGCCGAATACGGTAAGCGCCCCGGGGCGCAAATAAATATCGTCACGGCCTCCGGTTCAAATGGGGTCCATGGCAGCGCGTATGAATTTCTGCGCAATAGCACGCTGGACGCGCGCAACTTCTTCGATCACGGTGACATTCCGCAGTTTCAACGCGATGTGTTTGGCGCATCGCTCGGCGGACCGATCAAGAAAGACAAGGCCTTTCTTTTTGTAAATTACGAAGGGTTCCGCCAGAACCTGGGCTTAAGCGACGTCACGCTCGTGCCGGACGCCTCCTCGCGCGCCGCTGCAGTTGCCGGTATACGCCCGCTGCTCGCTCTGTGGCCCGTAGCCAATGGCCCTGAACTTCTGACTTCCACGGGAGCGCCAAGCGGAATCGCCGAAGCTTTGACCAATCCCGTGCAGCACGTCCGTGAAGATTTCGGAACGGCGCGGTTTGACGATACCTTCACGAGCAAAGATTCCTTCGCCGCTGTTTACACTGTCGACGACAGCACGGCGCATTCGCCGAGCAACAATCCTTTCACTCTTGACGACATTTTTCTGCGCGAGCAGGTGGCTTCGCTCAGTGAGACGCACATCTTCTCTGCCAGCGTGCTCAATCGCGCCACGTTTGGCTTCTCCCGCGGCGGCTTCTATTTCAATAGCGGAACCACGGTGACTTTGCCCTCCTGGGTGAATGCCGGTCAGCCCGTAGGCGCTGTAGTCGTGGGCGGCGGCACCACACTTAACGGAGCCTCGCAAATCAGCAATGGCGGCACGAACGCTGGAAGCAATCTCCGCGCGGCGCGTAATCTCTTTACCGCCGAGGACCATCTGACGCTCACGCATGGCAATCATCTGTTCGATCTGGGCGTCTGGTTTCAGCGCCTGCAATCAAACGACAGCCTTGTGCAGGATCAGTACGGTCAAATCTCCTTCACCAGCCTGAAGACATTCATTCAGCAAGGCATCGTAAGCACTTACACGTACGCGCCCTCCTATACGCCACTGGGCTGGCGTTCTTCCGAAGGCGCGTTCTACGCGGAAGACGCCGTCAAATTAAGGCCTTCGCTCGAGCTGCGCATCGGGTTTCGAGGCGAATTCACCAATGGCTGGAATGAGGTCCATGGCCGCGCTTCGAATTACGCCTACAGCTCCGTCGGCGTCATTCTCTCTCCGCCTGCCGTAGGCAGCTCTGCGCTGGCGGTAAACAACGCCAAATTCTTGCCGGCACCGCGTCTCAGCCTCGCCTGGGCTCCCTTTGCCTCAAAAAAGACGGTCATTCGCGCGGGCGTTGGCGTCTACTACGCTCTGCTCGACAATCTTAGTTATCGCTTGGACCAAAATCCGCCTGATAACACGGTCTACGCGGTGAAGAACATTCCGTTTTTCAGCATTGCTCCCGGCAAAACCTATACGGGCGCGAAAGTCATTCCCAGCGGCGTGCAGCCAAACCTTCAGACGCCCACAGTGGAGTCCTATACATTCAAGATTGAGCAGCAAATCGCACCGAACACAGTCTTGAGCGTGGGCTATATCGGTTCGCACGGTTATCATGAATTACTTTCGCTCGACACGAATCTTCCTGTTCCGACGATCTGCCCTGCGTCGCCTTGCCCCACCGGCTATCCCGCAGGCGCCTACTACTTCCCCGCTAACGCACGGCTGGCCAACAACTCGGTTTGGAACACGACGGACTGGTTCTCCGAAGGCGTCAGTTCCTATAACGGTCTCGAGGTCGACGTAAATCACCGCGTAGCGCGCGGCCTGCAATTCCGCGGGGCGTACACTTTTGCCAAGGCGCTCGACGATGGCGACAACATGAACACCAGCGTGGCCACGAATTCCCCGGCATTCGTCGCTAATCCGCTCCAGCCAACGGCCGATTATGGCCGCGCGTCATTTGACGTTCGCCACAGCGCGGTCATCAACGCAACTTATGATCTTCCGTTTGGGCGCAGCGTTGTTCGCACGCGCTTATGGTTTAACGCGCCTGATTGAAGATTGGCAGCTCAGCGGAATCGAAACGATTCAATCCGGCCTGCCGTTCACGCCCCAACTTTCTTACAACCCGTCCAACGACGGTGATACCCGCAATCCTGTGCGACCTTCCTGGAATCCGGCTTTCACCGGGCCGCTCATCCTTGGGCTTCCCGGCAAATACTTCAATCCCAACTCGTTCGTTCAGCCATTGCCCGGCACCTACGGAAATGTCGGACGCAATGTCCTGCAGGGTCCCGGTTTGGCGGAACTGGACCTGTCACTCGCAAAAAGATTCGCACTTTCAGAGCGATTCAACCTGCAGTTCCGGGCTGAATCTTTCAATTTGCTCAATCGCGCCAACCTCAATGCTCCGAATCCGGTCGTTTTCACCGCGGCTACAGGAGGGCCCTCCCCGACGGCTGGCGTCATCACCAACACGTCCACCACTTCGCGCCAGCTCCAATTCGGGCTGAAGCTGCTTTGGTAACGAATCAGGAGTTCCGTTAGAAGGTGGGGCCGCTGCTGCGACCGCATTGTGGAATTCGCCGGAGTTCTTACGACGCGAGTCGTCGCTTCAAGGCGGTAACGGTGCCGGGGTTCGCCTTTATCTTGAGACAAACACCCTTTTCCTCGTACGACTCGCTGAGCACCTGGATGTTCTTGCGGATGTCGGCGAGCACGCCTTCCTTGCCGTAGGGAACGACGAGCTCCACCTGAGCCATGTTATCGAGAAAGAAACTGACGAGACGGGTGCGAAGTGCCTCGATGTCCTTAGGGTTCAGCGCGGACATCGCAATAGCCTCGGGGAACTCTTTTTTTAATATTGCCTTTTGCGAAATATCGACGGCGTCAATCTTGTTTAGAATCAGAAGAGCCGGGAGCTTTCCCGCCCCAATGCCTTCGAGCACTTCTTTCGTCACTTGAATGTGGGAGCGAAACGCGGGATCCGCCGCATCCACGATGTGGAGCAAAAGGGAGGCGTCTAGCGCTTCATCGAGAGTCGACCGGAATGAGGCCACCAGATCGTGAGGAAGATTTCGAATGAAACCCACTGTGTCGGAAACGAGAATGCGAGGTTGAGTCTCCGGCTGCAACGCTCTCACGGTGGTATCCAGGGTCGCAAAGAGCTGATCGGCCACGAGCACTTCGCTCGCGGTGAGCGCCCGCATGAGTGAAGACTTTCCGGCGTTGGTGTAGCCGACGATGGCGACCTTGGGCAAACCTTCGCGATGGCGACGGCGCTCGACTTGCTCTCGATGGACCTCTTTGAGTTCGTGTTGCAGTTCGCTGATTCGATCCCGTACTTCCCGGCGCTCGGTCTCGTGAAAGGACTCGCTGACCCCTCGGCCGCCACGTCCTCCACCCTTTCGCTCTTTGGCCCCCGACACGCTCTCGCGGGGTGCGAGGTACTTGAGCCTTGCCAACTCCACCTGAAGTCGCGCTTCTTTGGTGCGAGCATGCCGATGAAAAATCTCGAGGATGATGGCCGGCCGATCGTAAACCTCCACGCCTGTCGCTTCTCTAATGTTTCTCACTTGTGTGGGGGTTAGTTCGTGATCGAATACCACGCTTTCGGCCTTACGGGGCGCTTTCACGAGCTCGCTCAGTTCTTCGAGTTTTCCCGGCCCGATGAGAGACGCGGCCGTAGGGGAATGCAGTTTCTGCGTGAGCGCGCCGACGATATCCCACCCCAGCGTTTCAATGAGTTGCCTCAGTTCCTGAAGCGACGCATCGTGCTCTTCGGCGGGCGTCTTCTGGAGCTGCATATCTATAAGGATAGTGGCCGGTCTAACTTCGGACTCTGAAGGATGGGTCATCTTCAAAGCATAGCTCACTTAAGACGGAATCTCCGATTTGGACCTCTGTCTCGTGCGTCGTACGCTATTAAGCGGCGGTCTCCTCAAAATAGTCGCAGCGGCTCAGTCAGGAAGTCAGCAATCCGAGAGTTCCTAGCTCCCGGACCATTTTTTCTTTCAGAGACGTGCTGTATGTGACAGACGCTCGCATCGTCAGCGGTGCAAAGTAATCTTCTCTTCTGTCCGCCCGGGTCCCTGAAGCCATCAAAAGGGTGGTTCCCGCCGCGCCGCAACCAGCCGCCACGGGCGAAACGGGCAGAGTAGAATTAAAAGTCTGGGACTGCACTCGCAGAAATCCTGGAAGAGTATGGAGTTTGGCATGATTACCCGCCGCAGGATCGCTTTTAGTCTGATTGTCATCGCCGGCTGTCTTTTGGCTGCGTTGGTTTTACTGCCTGTTTTCTTCAACCTGGATCGTTACCGGCCCGAGGTGATTTCCTACTTCGAAGAGAATACCGGAAAGAAAGTGGAAATCGGACGCCTGGCGCTAACCTTCTTTCCTCAAGTAACGATTCACATCGAGCAGTTTGGCGTGAAAAGCCCTCCGCTATTTCCGCCCAGTTACATCGTTAAAGTGGCGCGGGCGGATGCCGTACTCGACTTTTGGGCGCTGCTGCACCGGCAGATGGTTATCCGCTCGCTCGTGCTGGAGGACCCGGAGATCAATCTGGTGTCGGACCCTGATGGCCCCTGGAACTTCGAGAATCCTAAAACAACGAATTCGAAGAACACCTTTCCCCTGGGCGTCATCGACAAGGTGGTGATTAATCGTGGACAGTTGATCGCGTCGAATCTGCTGGACCCTTCGGATGCGCCGGGCCCTGTCTTCTTCGAAGCCCACGACATTACTAGTGAACTGGATCGGGTGGACCTGGCTGCAATCGTCAATCCGGCTTCTCCCTCGCTGGCCGGCCAGGGCAACTGGAAGGCGAGCCGCTTGCGTTTCGGTGCAGTGGAGACGACAAATGTGAACTCCAAGTTCCGGCTGGAGTCGAGGGCGGCTTTTTTCACGGATGTAAGAGCAGACGTGTATGGCGGTAAAACGACGGGCGACTTCTCCGTAAACGTGGCGAAAAAGAACGCCAGCTTTAAAGCGGACGCGCGAATGAGCGGAATCAATATGGACCATCTGCTGGCGGCGTTCCACGAAACGCGCGGAAGAATGACAGGAAAACTGGAAGGAGACCTGAAGCTCGCCGGAGAGATCGAGCACACTCAGAGCCCGCTGGCGGGAATGCATGGGACGGGGCACGTAAAGGTGACTAACGGCAAGGTGCCGAGCCTGATGCTCAACGCAAACTTGATGAAGCTGGCGCACTTCAACGATCTTGGCCCCGCGAAAGAGAATCCCGATTCGTTCTCGTCGATTTCCACGGACCTGGAGCTGGCGAACCAGCGGATTACGAGCAAGACGATTGATATCGACGGCTATGGAGTGGACGTGGATGGGTCGGGGAGTGTGAGCGTCTCTGGCTCCGACGATCTGAACTATCAGGGCGTGGCGGCAATTACTACGAAGCAGGGCTTCTTGACCAACACGTTCGCTCGGTTTTTGGCGGGAGCCAAATTGACCGAAGGCAAGTTGTCGTTTCCGTTCCGGATCGAGGGAACGCTCGAGAGCCCGAAATTCTCGAAGGGAGCGAAGAACTAGGAAACGTATTCGTTTCCACTGGGCGGTCGCGATTTTTTAGGGCACCGTAACGGAAACTGTTCCCACCTCGACTACGCTCGCGCCTGATTGAGCCATCACGGTCAGAGGGAAAGTGACGGACGTGCTTCCAGGCATGTTCACACCGCCGCTCGTAGTACCGCCGGCGCCCGCACTTCCTCCGGTGCCACCGGCGCCGCCTGTTCCGGAAACTCCAGCGGTGTCGCCAGTGGTTACTGAGGTGCCATTTGTTCCGGCGGTGACTCTCGTGGTCGTTGTCGCGCCGCCGCAGGAAAGCATCACTGCCGCCAGTGCCACGGTCACTCCCATCCTCACGACGATGCTCGCCATCATTCGCCCCCGCACGACGTGGCTGCTATCGCTTCCGCGCAACCACGCGAACGCCATACCGCTCAAGAGCAATAATGCCAAGCCTAAGATCGTCACAATCTCCTTCGTCAACGGCGGCGAAGACGGGGCGTTGTCCCGCGGATCGCTAGACGGGATGGCTCCGGCTGGTAAGCTCAAAACTTGCGCCGTCATTATCGACTGAACCCTGCCATTGATGGGTAGAAAGGCTGAATTGGGAGAAAACGCGCACGTTACGCCCGCGGGCGCGCTGCAGAAGAGATTGAATTGTCCGGCGAAGCCGCCAGTGCTTGCCACCGTTACTGCGAAGCTCGCGCTACCCCCGAGGGCGATGATCGCCGCCGTGGGTGTCACGGAAGACGTCATCTGCCCCACCGTGATCTGCATGTCCTGAGACTGGCTGATCATGGGAGTCGCCACGTTGACGGTAAAGGGGAAACCCGGTGTCGAGAGCGTGCTCGGAATCGTTACCGTCAAATTTACGATCGTGCCCAAGGTACTGGGCGTTACCGATGCCGGAGAGAAGGAGCACCCCGCGCCTGCCGGCAACTGGCCGCAACTCAGATTCACAGCCTGATCGAACCCAGTCGCCGCCGTCAACGTCACCTTCGCGGTCGCTGAACCTCCCGGCAGCGCCGTTAGCGACGCAGGCGTTGCACTGATCGTGAATCCATTGGCCGCATTCGTTGCATCGCCCTGGGAGAGGAACACATCTTTCTCCGACCACAGCACTAAAACATGATTGCTCGCATCGGTCGCGATTTGAACGCCTGAGGGAGCGGCTTTCACATTAGTGGAGACTGCAACCGGAGTGGAAAAAGATGTGCCCTGAATGTCAGAGCGGCTGAAGAGAATACCCTCAGGCGCTTGCGGATATTCCCAGGTCAAATTCACCACACCTTTGGAATCCGCCGTCATTTGTATGACCGCGGGAGAGCCGAGTCCAAAGAACGATGGTGTTACCGTCACCGGCGCCGAAAAATTGTTTCCACCGTCTGTCGAGCGGCTGAAAAGGACAGCACCTCGCCCGGCCCAGTAAGCCAGATCCAGACTGCCGTTCTTGTCGACGATGATTTCGGGGTCATATCCGGCAAACAGAGTTTTGGGCGCCGAAAACACTCCCGTTTGTCCTGTAGAGCGGCTGAATTCGATCGAGCCGCCAGAGCTGGGTTCAGCCCAAACTACATTGACGTCGCCTTCCGAATTGACCGCGAACTGAGCTTCGCCGCCCGATCCTATCGTAATCGGCCGCGCACCATTCACTGAATTGAGAAACTCTACATTGCCGTCGCACCAAACGATGTCCGTGTTGCCGCTGTTGGGCACGGCCGCTGCTTCCAGACACTCCATTTCATTGGGCGACGTAGCCAATGCCGTCGGCGGGGTAAAATTGCTTGCCAAATTTCGTTGTGCGTAAAACAGAGTTGTCTTCGTGCTCCTTGGATCAATGGTGGACGTCCATACGACTTGCGCTATTCCGTTGTTTATGACGAGCTGCGGCCCGCGATGAGAGTAGTAGGTGAGCGCGCTATTCGTGATGTTGATGGAGGTAAAGCTCGCCCCGCAGTCGCTGGATTGCGCGAAGAAAATGTCGCCCTGACTGCCGAACGGCGACGCCTGGTCCATGTAGGCAATGTCGATGACGCAACTCGATTCCACCGCCATGCTGAAAGAGCCGCCCGCGTTTTTGGAAACCCTGACCGGCGAAGACGCGGGATGGAATGTCCCGCTGCTGAAAGCCCCCCGCACGAACCACACTCCGTTCGTGGGTTCTCCACTGACGAAATCCAAATAAGCGATATCCAGATTTCCGTCTGAATCCGCAATTGCCTGGGGAAAATTGCCCGCCCCGTCACTGGAAATGTTCACCGGAGGAGTGAAGCTTTGCGCCCTGGCAGCTTCCCCAGAATAAGCAAGAACGGCGGTCGTCAATATTGCGATCCACAGCCCCCGCGCGCCGGCATGCTTACGGCGGATGACCTCATGGGCCGTGCACAGTGGCGGTCGATTCATCTGGAGTGCAGTCGGAAAACTCGATCGCTGGGAGAATTGCTCAGGCGGGGAGCGAACGAAATACCTCGAATCTCTCAGGCAGATGCAGGGAACACGTTACGCTCCCCTATGGCGGGACACTATTCGAAATTTTTGTTATTACCGATCAGCTGACGTGTTCGCTATGGCACGGTGATAGTAATGGTTTGCAAGTTCGTAGTCGCCGAATTCGACCGCGCCTGCAGCGGCAGCGGCAATGTGATCGAACCGCCGCCCCCGCCGCCTCCGCCGCTTTGCGTTCCGCCCGCGCAAGACTGCATCCCCGCGGCCGCTGCGGCCAGCAGCAGCGTCAACGCAAACGCGCGAGCCCAGTCAGCGCACTTGTAGCGAAGGGCGCCTCGGTTCGGGCTTTGCTCCAATAGCTCTGAAGTTTTAGCTATCAGAGGCTTCGCAATTAAGATCGTCCCAAACAGAGCGAGACCAATGCCCCACATCCAGATAGCCGTCGTCGGCGTCGCGTCCGGCTGAGGCCCAAAATTCGAACTGGGACCGTGCTGCGCAACCGATGCTGACGGCTTCAGAGAAACGCTCACACTCAACGCCGAAGATGCTGTCCCGTTCGATGCGAGGCTTAGCGAGCTCGGGTTGAAGCTGCAACTCACTCCGGACGGTACGCCGCCGCAGGCCAAACTCACAGTACCCGGAACCGAGTTCGTCGAATGCACTGACAAATTAAAAGTAGCCGAACCGCCAACATTGATGACCGCCGATGCGGGCGAGACCGAAGCTGTCACTGCGGTGAGGTTAAAAGTAGCGGACGCCTGGAGCCCGGCAGAATCGCCGTTAAGAAGGACATCGCTACCGCTTCCGGAACTTCCCTGCCACGTGGCATAAACATTTACGCTCGTATCAGAGGCGATCTGCGCGCTGCCGCTTTGCGTCGTGGGCACGCTGTTCAGTATCGTATTCGTGAAACTAATGCCATCGGTCGAGCGCGCCAGAACAATATCGAACGCGCTGCTCGGACTCGCGGCGCTGGCCTGCTGCCAGACCACATCAATAGCACCGCTCGACTCTGCCGCAATCTGTGGAAAGCCGGCGTTCGCTCCGGATGTGGGCGGAGTTGTGAGCGGCAACGGAGTGCTGAAACTCTTGCCGCCGTCTATCGAGCGGCTGAAATAAACAGCCTGCGGCGCACCATTTTGTTTGTAGTCGCCCATCCATACGACATCGATATTCCCGTTCCCATCAACGGCCATTTCGGGCGTATAGGACGCTGTACTCGAAATGTTAAAAAAAGTGCTTTGAGTTTCCGGGAAACTCGAGCCTGAGAAGGAGCTAGCGTCGTCCGTCGCGTACGTCACGATGAGGTCTCGGATTTGCGGATTTTCATTGGCCCATGAAAGGTGAATGGTGTTGCTTGCTCCAACTGCAATTTGCACGTCCGAAGTGCAGCCGGTCACGGGCTGCTGGTTCACGGTGAGATTGTCCGCCACCGAGTAATCACTGAAACTAGCGCCGCCGTCCGTCGATCGGCCAACGGTTATCGTCGGGCAGCTTGCCGCATTTTCCCAGACCACGAAAATGTGTCCGAGCGAATCTATGGCTATTCTCGGACTTTGGCTCGCCATCGCCGATGCCGTCAGCTGAACGCTCAACCCATCGCGCGAGCGCCAGAACCATGCCCCATTTTGTCCCCACACAATGTCCACGCCACCGTTCGGATCCACTGTCATGTGCGGCACTGGAGCGCTACTTCCGGAAGCGGTGCCCTTTCCGCTCGACACGTTCACCGGGGAAAGCCAGCTGCTCGAGCCATTTGCCAGGCTGCTGAAGAAAATGTCCCCCCCGCCGCTGCTGTTGATTCCCGCCCACGCGACATATACGCCCGCGGAATTCACCGCAATCTGAGGCTGCGACGCCTGTGAAGAAAGATTCGTCGTGGCGACCGTCATAGTCACGGAAAACGTTTGCCCGCCGTTAGCCAATCGCTTGAAGAGAATCCTGCCGGAATCACGCCACGCCACGTCAATATCGCCGCCGGGCCCCACCGCGATGGCCGGCATCGAGCCAGAGCCGGTGGCCGAAAGATTAACGGGAGTAGTTAGAAAGGTTTGCGCGTTGAGTGCGGCGCTCGGCACCGCCGCCAAAAGCATCAGCCAGGCAATCGCTCGCATGCTTGAGTGGAGAAATCGATCCCTTCTTCGCAAAATGCAGTCGGAGACCTAAAGGAAGGTACCGGGAAGGGCTTAAGGGCGGAATACTGCTTACACCCGGGATGGTAACTGGGACTTTAAGTAAATTTAACCTGAATAGGGTTGAGCTTGCCGCTGCTCGCCCTTTTCGCGCTAAGTTTAGGCCCTACACAGCGTTACGCTTTGCCGCAGGAATCTGCCAGCTTTACTTCCATCCGAACTACTTGCCAATGACCAGCACGACGAATGTATCCGGCAGAACGTCGTTGTGCGTTGACCCGTGGCCATGCCGGGCAGTCACGGTAATCACATTGTGCGTTTTCGTATCCAATGTGGCTGTGCGGGCGCCCGATTGCGTGTCGATTTCCTCCAACACGCTGAATTTGTCGGGCGAATCTTCGTGAATGATGGTTAGAGTCCCCGCACCTCCCGCCGGCGCGAAGGCATTCATCGTATCCGGATCGAAGACGCTAGCGTCCGTTCCTGCCCCCGTGCGCAACGCCGCCACCACTTTGCCTGTGTCCGCGTTCATCACGATCATTTTCTGATTGTCGCAGGCTGAGAAGAGCCGCCGATTCTTTCGGTCCATCGATATACCGGAAGGTCCTTCGCCCGGGGCGAGCGGCCATCGATGAAGCACCTTCAGCGCCTTGCCGTCGACTTCAACGACCTCGTTCTTGTCGGTAATGTTGATGAACACGCTGCCCTTGCCGTCGGCCACGACGAACTCGGGCTGCCCGCCAAGTGGTACGTTTCCGGCAACCGTGCCCTCGGCCGCGTTAATGGCGGTCGCACTCGCGCCGGCGCTGTTCATGATAAAAACGCGCTTGGTGACAGGCTCGTACGCAAAGGAATCCGGAGCTTTGCCCGTCTTTACGGTTCCGAGTTTTTGTAAAGTCTTGAGATCAACAATCACGACCTCGCTCTTGTCTTCATTAGTGGCAAAGCCGCGGCCAAGTTCAGGCACGGGTAGCAGGCCGTTTGTTCCTTCCAAACCGGTCACTTTGCCCACAATTGTGCCCGTATCGACATTCACCGCGTCGATATGGTTTTCGCGGCTGATGTACAGGATTCGCGCGGCGCTATCCATCGTGAGATAGTCCCAGCCCTCAGTGCCGCGCAGGTGAATTGTTTTCAGGATGTGATAGCCCGAGGGGCCGGGCCAAGCCGGTATCGCGCCGGAGAAAACCGCGAACAAACTTCCAACAGCCAGCCCGAGAATAGCGATGCTCTTCCCTCGCATGACGCTGACCCTCCTTGCTTGAATCTCAACTGCCCCAATTACTTCGTCGAATAAACCAGAATCTCCGCTCCCTGCTGCCCGTGGTGGGGAATGGTTTCGAAAAGTTCTCCCATATCCGCCACAAACAAACCAGTGCGCCCGTCAGCGGGAGTAGGATAGCGCCCGATGCGCTCATAGTGGTCGGGATCCTTCTCCTGCCAAGCCTCGATGAAGCCTTCACCGAGAATGTAAATCCGGCCTTTGCTCGCGTCGAAGAAGAGGTCATCGGTATGTTCCACAATCTCGGGCGAAGCCACAATTTTCCCGCTCGCGGTGTCGAAGACGGCCAGCCGCGCGGGAATCCGGCAGCCCACGAACAGCCGATGATGCGCTTCGTCGAGCGCCATGGGGAAATTGGTGGTACAGCTGACCTTCCAGTGCGCCAGCACCGTGCCCTTCCCAACATCGGCAACTTCCACTTCCTGCTTATCCGGAACGTTCACGAAAACCCGCGTTCCCATTTTTTCCAGCTGAAAGGATTCCGGATGTGCATCCGTGGGTATTTCCGCGACTTTCTTCCCCATCAGGTCCAGAACCTCAAGCGCGCCGCCTCCTCCGGGTCGCGTTACCTTGCCCGCGAGGAACTTCTCTCCTCCGAAGCCGACCACAATGTGCTTGCCTCGCGCGTCGTATCGGACATTGTCGGCATCGAGGTCGAGCGTCACCGTTTGCAGAAGCTGAAACGTGCTGCCGTCAAAGATTTTTACCGTGCCGTCCCCGCCACACGCCACAAACAGGCGATTGGTCTCGGGATCAAAATACGCGCCCTGAGGTTCGTCCAAACCGGAAATGGTGTGAATTTGCCGGCCTGTCTTCAGATCGATCACTTCCAGCGTGTGGTTATCGAACGCAGTGGCAAAGAGCCGCTGACCTTTCACGTCGACGCTCATATGATCCATGCGTCCTTCGACCTTGGTTAACGCGATTGGAGTCTTAGGCGTCAAAGCAGGAGAGTCTTGCGCGGCCAATCCACTCACGATGGCAAAGCAGGAAAGCGCCACACTCGGGAAAGCCGCCGGCTTGTGCCAGCATGCACCTTCGACATCAAGAGCCGCGCGTTGCTCGCAACGAGCAGCCTCGATATCCGCTTTCTCATGCTCATCCCTCCTGCGGCCGATACAATCAGGTTATGTCGGCCTAACCGAAAAGCCGGAATTAGACAAGACCGGACGAAGATTCCAGCCTATGAATATTGTGGAGAATATAGTCCCTGCCCGAATGGCGAGCAAGCTCTTCCAGAGCGAACGAAACGTGTAGTGCGTTTTCAGTTGGCGGGGTCGCTGCTTGCTGTGGCGTTCGCTTTCGTCCGAATGGCCCTTATGCGTGCCTCGGCTTGTGCAGCTTCCGCAGTGTGATTGGTTTTCAGCAGCAGGCTGGCATAATTATCGAGAATGGGAAGCAGGGCTGCATCATCCCTGCCGAGAGCTTTTTCCTGAATCTCGAGCTCGCGTTGCAGTGCCGTCGTGGCTTCCATGTAACGCCCCTGCAAGTACAGAACTTCGCTCAGCCCGCCCAGAATGGGCGCAAGTCGCGGACTATTCGAACCGAAATGCTCTTCTAGGATGGCGAGAGCGCGAATGTCCAGCGGTTCGGCCGAAGCATAACGCCCCTCAGCTACATCCAGCTTGGCAAAGTCAGTGAATATCGTGGCCGCCAGCGGCTGCTTGGCGAAATTTCTCTCCGCCAAAGCGGTGGCGCGTTTGTAGAGTGGCTCGGCGTCCGCGTACTTCCCTTCGGCAATGTAGACGGTTCCGAGATCGTCGAGTGTCGTCGCGATTTCGGGCTCTTCATGACCGAAAGTCTTTTCATCGATGGCTAGCGCCCGGCGATACAGCGGCTCAGCCTCCGAATATCGATTCTCTTCGCGGTACACGCCCGCGAGATTTACCAGACTCTTGGCCACTTCGGGATGATCCGGTGCAAACGCCCTTTCGCGAATCGCCAGCGCGCGCTCATAAAGCGGCAGCGCGTCGTTTTCACGTCCCTCGAAATCGTAAAGCACAGCCAAATTGTTGAGGCTCGTCGCTAGATCGGGATTGTTCCCATCAAGCGCTTTTTCGCGAATCGCCAGCGCGCGTTCGTAAAGCGGCTCGGCCTGCGCATACTTGCCCTGATCGGCATAAAGCGCCCCAAGGTTATTGAGGCTGGCAGCTACCTCCGGATTGTCGGGCCCCGCAAACCGCTCGCGAATTTCCAGCGCCCGTTCGTAAAGCGGCTCGGCATCGGCCAAATTTCCCACCTCTTCATACAAAACAGCCAGCTTATTCAGGCACGCGGCGACGTTAGGCGCCTCCGCCCCGAATTTCTCCTGCGCAAAATCCACCAGCTGGTGGGCCGCGGCGACCGCTGCTTCGTATTTGCCCTGTTGATAAAGCGAATCAACGCGCGCGTTTAGCTCATCCCAATTGTTTTGTTGCGCGGAAGCATTCGGAAGCAGGCTAAGAATAAAAATGAATGCACCAAACCCATAGGCCATTTTTCGAAAAGGGAACACCACGCTCTCCTTGGCAGATGCTCGCGCGGACCAGGAGCTAAACCGGAGCTGGACGCGGCCGGCGTAAGAGACAGCGCAAGTTTGTAAAGGGTAGACTGCACCTCAGGGCCGGTCAATTAACCGGACCGACACATGTTCCAAAGGGATATACCGTAGCTATGACGAGTTATAGAACTATTTGGAAGAGGGGGAGGGGGTAGTTAACGCAAGGCCTGACCGAGCACTAGGAACCGAATTGCGCCATGCCAGCCGCGGCGCAGAAGTACTTTCGATTAAATCCGCTGCCGCACCTGCCGGCGCACGAATTCCGCCGTCAAGCCATAAACCAGGTGGGAAGCCCAAGCGTACAAATGCGACGGCGCACTCTCCGCAGCCTCGGACAGACCCAGTGCAGGCACCGCCATCTCGTCTGCTCCGAGAAAAAGCGCAGATCCGAAGAGGCTGCCAAAGACGGGAATGCGTTGCGCCCGCACCCCGCGCGGCGATGTCTCCATCGCCATGCCATAGAGCGCGCCCATGGCCGTCCCGAATCCGTAGTGAACGAGCGGCGAAACTCGCTTCTTTTCTTCGTACGTCAGTTCCCGGCCGGCTGCCTGTGCCAGCTTCCCAGCGGCTTTCATCGTCGCATCTTCCTTCTCCTCGGAAGACCGGGCGCGCGACGTTTTCTGCTCCCTCCGTCGATCGCCGGAGCGCCTCTTCTCGGCCACTTTTTGCCAGCCCTTTTGAAACTCCGTCATCGCGATCGTTCCGACCAACCCTCCTACGGCGCCCGCCAGTAGCCCCTTCCACGCACTGTGCTCATTTCTGCGCATCAGCCGCCTTACCGGTCTCGGCAATAATTCGAACGCTCTCGAGGCCATCTTCCCCTCCGCTCCTGCACCACCGCATCGATAGTCATGAATCATGTTGCCGTCCCCTCGGCCCTCATACTGACCGAGGGATCTGCCGTTGATGTTGGTTTTCGAGCTGTAACTCTCGGCTGGACTGATGTGAATTACTGCGTCTTGTCTTGTACCTTCCCTGCGCCCTGTTCGGTCTTTTGTGCGCCCTTTTTCACGCCCTTGGCCCCCGTATTGGCGACTTTCTTGCTTCCCTTCTTCACTGCGCTGCCGGTCTTCTTCGCCGCGTTCTTCGTGTCGTGGCCGGCTTCTTTGGCATCCTGCTTGGCCGTCGTCCCGGCATCCTGCGGGGTGGTGGCCTGAGCCTGATATGCTCCCAGCCCAAACAATGCGGCTAGGGTCACGATAAGTGAAAGACGTTTCATTCCTTGCCTCCTTTTCAGTGCCTACTCGAAATAATCGAGAACGCCCGCCCTGTCGATACCCGAAAGAGATTAGGACCCGCCCACAAATACCTTAAGCTGCAAGCAGCCGTCGTTTGCGGGTGACTGGCCACATGTTCGCTCGGAGGCTCGGTAGGCCGACAGCCTAAGGGCTTGACGAACGCTCGGCAGCCTAGATACCATTGTTCATCCGCGATGCAGTTGCGCGGAGCGATCTTCATGCAGAGTGGCTGAGGGGTTCGGGCCCGACGACGCCACGACAACCGGACCAGCGCAGTTCAACTGGTCGCAGGTGCCAATTCCCGCCCGGTTTGCGGGGGACATGAAGCTCGGTAATAAGCTTTTCGCCTCGTTCCCCCACACCCGGAACGGGGCATTTTTTTTTGGCGCGCAGGGGCCCAGCGTAGCCCGGAGACCGCTATGACCGAACACTACACATTGCGCTGCCGCGAATGTAACCGCGACTGGGGCAATCGTCCCAGCTCGATCTGTGAAGACTGCCTCGCCCCGCTTGACGTCAAATATGACCTCGACGCCGCGCGCTCGACGTTCACGCGCGATAATATCGCCCGCCGTCCAGTAAACCTCTGGCGCTATTCGGAACTGCTGCCGATTCCGGCAGGATACAAGCCCGAAATTCCCGTAGGCATGACGCCGCTGGTCTCGGCGGCCCGGCTCGGCGCTCAAATTGGCTCGCGCCGCCTTTATATAAAAAACGACGCCGTAAATTTCCCCACGCTTTCTTTCAAAGATCGCGTCGTGGCCGTGGCTCTGGCAAACGCCAAAGCCTTCGGATTCCAGACAGTCAGTTGCTCCTCTACGGGGAATCTCGCTAACGCCGTTGCGGCCCAGGCCGCGCGGCAGGGCTTCGACGCATGGATCTTCATTCCCGCTGATCTCGAGCCCGCGAAGATCCTTGGCACTCAAATTTTCGGCGCGCGCCTGGTCCGCATTGCCGGAAATTACGATCAGGTCAACCGCCTCTGTTCGCAGATTGGAGAGCGTTTTCAGTGGGGCTTCGTGAACATCAATCTGCGTCCCTACTACGCGGAAGGGTCAAAGACCGTGGGGTACGAAATTGCTGAACAGCTCGGCTGGCGGCTCCCCGATAACATCGTCGTTCCGATGGCCGGCGGTTCGCTGATTACCAAAATTTATAAAGCTTTCAACGAATTGATCGCGCTCGGAATCGTCGAATCCAAGACGGTGCGATTTTTCGGAGCGCAGGCCACCGGCTGTTCACCTATCTCCAGCGCTGTAAAGCGCGGTGCAGACGAAATCGATCCGCAGAAGCCCTCTACCATCGCGCGCTCGCTGGCCATCGGTAATCCCGCGGATGGGCTCTACGCCACCCGCGCCATTCGCTCGAGTGGTGGCTGGTCCGAGGATGTTTCGGACGCAGAGATCGTAACCAGCATGGAGCTTCTCGCCACCACGGAGGGAATTTTTGGCGAAACCGCTGCGGGCGTGACCGTCGGATGCGCGAAGTCGCTGATCGAACAGGGACGCATACGGCCCGATGAAGAAACCGTCCTTTGCGTCACCGGTAACGGCCTAAAAACCACCGACGCGCTCGCCGGCCGTTACGCTGTCGAGGATGCCATCGAGCCGCGCCTGGCCGCTTTTGAGAAATACATAGGCCAGGCTATGGCCGTTTCTGCCGTCTCGTAGTCGTGCCGCCTGATTCTTCCAGTTCAGGCGGCTCCGTTTTTTCTGTTGTCGTTCCCGCTTCCTGCGCCAACGTCGGATGCGCTTTCGATTGCGCCGCGATCGCGCTGAATCTTTATTTGCGCGCTTCAGCCACGCCCGCAAAATCCGCCCTGGTTTCCTATCGCGGTCCGAATGCCGATCAGATTCCGCTCGACGCAAGCAATCTGATCGTCAAGGCAATGCAACGCGCCGCGTCCACCGTGCACGCCTCACTTCCTGCCGTGCAGCTCGACGTGCAGAACGACATCCCGCTCGGCGTCGGCCTTGGTTCCAGCGCAGCCGCGATCGTCGCGGGAATTCTCTTGGGCGGAAAGCTCTCCGGTAACGAACTCTCGTTCGCGGATGCTCTTCGCGTCGCAGCCGAAATCGAAGGCCATCCCGACAATGTCGCCGCCGCTCTGCACGGCGGCTTTGTGGTCGCCGCGACGCCGCAAGACGCCGCGAGCGTATTGGTCGCAAAGGCGAATGTCTCGCAGGCTCTCGACTTCATCGCCGTGATTCCCGATGTCCCATTGCCGACGGAAAAGGCGCGCGCCGTCCTGCCCGCTCAATATTCCCGCAGCGATGTTGTCGCCAACCTGCAGCGCACCGCTTTACTTGCGGCGCGCTTCTTCTCCGGCGGCGAACTCTCGCCAGAACTGTTCAATGATAGGCTCCACCAGCCTTATCGCGCGCCGTTGGTTCCGGGAATTGCAGAATGTCTCGCGTTCCGGCATGCGGGTCTGGCCGGAATATTCCTGAGCGGCGCGGGCTCCGCAGTAATGGCCATCGCACGGCACAGCTCGAAAGAAATCGGCGAAGCATTAGTAGAAGAATTCCGGCGCAAGGGAACCGACGCCCGGTCTGTCGCGTTGAAAGCGGACAATAGCGGCGCAAAAGTTTTATCGGGAGATTTGCACGCGGTTGAAGCCGCTGAATCGCGCGTTCGAAAGCAGCGCTAAGGGATTAGCGAAGCAGATCTTCGAGTTGCGTACGCAGGTCGGTCTTGGCGTCGCGGTACTTCACGATGACAGGCGTGTAAAGCGAAAGCCCCCACTCTTTGCCCCGGCCTTTGGAAATGGCGCGCGAGCCGGCCACAACCACAGCTTTTTCTGGAATGATCAAAGGCTGATCGTCGCTCGCGGTCAACACATTTCCGGTTGTGACGTCGTAAACCGGTGTGGAGCGATTCAGAATTGTTCCCGTACCCAGAACAGCCCCGCGTTTGACGACGGTACCTTCGTAGACTCCGCAGTTTCCGCCGACGAGCACTTCGTCTTCGATGATTACAGGCATCGCGCCGACCGGTTCGAGAACTCCACCGATCTGCGCCGCTGCGGAAATATGGCAGCTTTTGCCGACTTGCGCGCAGCTTCCCACGAGCGCATGCGAATCAACCATGGTCTGCTCTCCGACGTATGCGCCTACGTTGATGAACATCGGAGGCATGCAGGTGACGCCTTTGCCGAGAAAGCAGCCGTCGCGCAGGCTCGATCCTCCTGGAACGATGCGCACTGCATTCGTTAAACTCACGCTCTTGAGCGGATAAGTCGCCTTATCGAAGAATGCCTGGCCCGCGCCGTCATGCGACATGGCCACAACCGCGCCCATGCGAAAGCCGAGCAGAATCCCTTTTTTCACCCAGCTGTTTACGCGCCAGCCCGTGGGTGCACTCGCATCGGGCTCGGCAGCGCGGATGCTGCCGTCGTTCAAACCATCTTTGAATTGCTGGAAGAGCCGAAGGTGTTGGTCGCTATATCGCTCTGGAGGCTTATCGAAGAGCGACTCAATTTGCTCTTGCAACATGCCTGTCTCCGACAAGCCCTAAGCACTCCAGCACCCCGCGGATTTTCTCCTCATTTTCGGGGCGAGGAGGACACAGCGGAAGCCGCCATACCGGATCGAGCAAGCCCATGGCGGCCATAGCCGATTTCACTGGAATCGGGCTCGTTTCCACGAAGTTCACTTCCATCAGCGGCAAAAATCGTCGCTGCAAATGCCGCGCTCGCTCGAAATCGCCTTCGAGGCAATAGTGAACGAGCTGAGTCGTCTCCGCAGGAATTTCGTTCGATACGACAGAGATCAGGCCTTTGCCTCCGAGAGCGATGATGGGCAGCGCAAGGGCGTCATCGCCCGAGAGCACTACAAAATTCTCTGGCAGATGTCCGAGTATGGAAGCGACTTGGCTGATGTCGCCGGAAGCTTCCTTGATTCCAACGATATTCTCGATTTCCGCGAGTCTCTTGAGCGTGCCGACGTCGACGTTAGTGGCCGTCCTTCGAGGCACGCTATATACAATTACAGGCAGCGAAATTGCCGAAGCGATCGCTTTATAGTGTTGATACAGGCCTTCCGGCGTCGGTTTGTTGTAATACGGAGTTACCGAGAGGATTCCGTCCACGCGCATCGATTCGAGTTCCTTAGCGAGCGCCACAACTTCCGCGGTGTTGTAGCCGCCGGCTCCCGCCAGTACCGGAACGCGGCCTGCCGCCTCTTCAATGGTGATTTCCACGACCCGCAGGTGCTCCTCCCGGCTTAGCGTGGGATTTTCGCCCGTCGTGCCGCAGGGCACGAGAAAATCGATTCCCGCATCGATCTGGCGGCGCACCAACACATGGAGCGTCCGTTCATCGAGCGAAGAATCGCGCCGGAATGGAGTGACTAACGCCGTGCCGCATCCTGCAAACATTTCGCCCTCCTTAGCGCCCGTCGAACAAAACTTCGCTGAATTCAAACCAGCCCTTTTTCCCAATTACCCACTTGGCCGCAGTGAGCGCGCCGCGCGCAAAGCCTTCGCGGCTGCGTGCAGTATGGCGCAATGTAATCGTCTCGGCCGCGGAATCAAACCCGATCTCGTGCGTGCCGGGATGAGCGCCCGCTCGGTTTGAGCTTACATCCACGCGCCGGTTCGGGTCGGCCTTTTTCATCTCTTCCACCAATTTCAGCAACGTGCCGCTGGGCGCATCCTTTTTCGTAGAGTGATGAATCTCCCAGGCCCACGCCCCGTATTCTTTGTAGGGAGCAAATTGCTCCGACGCTTCCCTGACCAGATGCAAAAAGATATTAACTCCAATCGAGAAGTTCGGACTCCAAACCAGACCCGTGCGGCCCTTTTCCACCGCCGCTTTGGCGCGATCCATGTGATCGGTCCAGCCGGTCGTGCCTATCACGGCATTGACGCCGGCGGCAGACAGCCGCTCGATATCCGTCAGAACCGCTGCGGGAATAGAGAAATCGACGGCTACGTCGATCCCGCGAAAAGCTTCGCGAGTTATGCCTTTTCCATTTTCATTTTCGGCAATATCGAGGCGCAGCGGAACCGCAAACCCGTACTCCGGGGCAAGTTGCTCGACCATATGCCCCATTTTGCCGTATCCGATGATTGCCAGATTCATAACTTTTCTTAATCGAAAACCGTCGGATCTGCGCACCGGAAAAATTCCTGGTGCAAAAGTTTCACCGTTTTCTCCGCATCGCGCGCCGCCACGACAAAACCAAGATTCAGCAGCGAGGCGCCCTGCGAGATCATGCGTATATTGATCCCTTGCAAAGCTCCAAACGTGCGCGCGGCCACGCCGGGAGTATCCCGCAAATTATCGCCGACAATGCAGACGATCGCCTGGTCCTTTTCGACGCTGACTTCCGAAAAATCCCGCAACGCCTGGCAAATTTCAGTGAGCCGCGCCGGATCGTCTATGGTCAAGGAAACGCTCACCTCCGAGCTTGCCAGCATGTCCACCGCGGTTTCCGCGCGGCTGAAAATCTCAAAGATGCGATTAAGAAATCCGTGCGCCATCAGCATGCGAGTGGAGCGCATATTCACGATGTAAATGCCGCGCTTACAGGAAATCGCCTTGATCACATTCGAACACGGCACCGCCTCCGCAACGATTCGCGTCCCGGCGATCTCGGGACGACGTGAATTCAGCACCACCACGGGAATATTCTTTTCGATCGCAGGGACCAAAGTCGAAGGATGCAGCACCTTGGCGCCGAAGTAAGCCAGCTCCGCCGCCTCCGCGAAGGAGATCGTTTTCACCCGCCGTGCTTCGGGAACGAGTTTAGGATCGCAGGTCATGACGCCATCGACGTCCGTCCAAATCTGAATCTCCTCGGCTCCGATGCCCGCGCCGATAATGGCGGCGCTGAAGTCGGAGCCGCCGCGGCCTAGCGTCGTGGTCACCCCGCTTTCCGTTGCGCCAATGAAGCCTCCTAGGACCGGCACTTTGCCCTGGCCGATCGGCGGCACTATTTTGTCTCGAGCGCGAGCGTACGTCTGGGGATACAACGGAGTGGCTGCCTTATGCCGCGCATCGGTAAGAACCACGCAGCGCGCATCCACATGCGCAGCGTTCATTCCTGCATTTGAAAATACCAGCGCGATCAAGCGGCTGGAAAGGCGCTCGCCGTAGCTCGAGAGCGCATCGACGGATTCGGGAGTGAATTCGCCTTCAGAGAACAACTGTTCGAGCAGGTCACCCATGTCGTCAAAATGGCCGTCGAGAATCTGTCGGACTTCACTCTCGCTCGACGCCGGAAGCAGCGCGCCGATTTCGCGCTCATGCATTTGCCTGAGAGTACGCAGACTTTCGAACGCCCGTTCTTTCTTTCCGGCAGCCGCCTCCTCGCCCATATTCAAAAGCTGTTGGGTGGTTTTACCCATCGCTGAAACCACCACAACGGGGTTTCGGGCCATCGCCCGCCTGACGATTCCCGCAACGCGCTCGATAGCGGAAGCCGATTCCACAGACGAGCCGCCAAATTTCATCACAATCATGCTGCTATCACCGTCGCCGTTTGTGCGCCAAGTTTACTTATGCCACTGCCAGAAGCTTTTTAACCATCTCCTGATAAATACGGCTCGCGGCCAGGAGTTCTTTCTTGGGCACGCGCTCCTCGCTCGTGTGCGCCAGATGGATATTCCCCGGACCCAATAAATAAGGTTTGCCCCAACTATTGCCAAAGACCGGCACGTCCGTCGTGTACGCAACGACGGACGTCTCGAAGCCATCGAGCCGGTCAAAACGAATTGCCGGGATGTTGAGAACTTCGCGTAGCTCGGCTTGATCGCCAACTGCACGGATTATCGCTTCCCGAATTCGCGCGGCATCGCCGACGAGGCGCACGGCTATTTCGGCCATAGCCGCATCGGGAATGACATTGGGCGCTCGCCCGCCAGAAATGACGCCGATGTTCATGGTGCTTCGTCCCAGCAGCGGATCTTCGGGCAAACGGATTTTCCGAATCTCCTGAAGCACATCGAGGAGTTTCTCAATCGCCGATTCACCCAACTCCGGATAGGCAGAGTGCGCCAGTCTTCCGTGTGCTTCGACTTCGAAGCGCACCAGACCCTTGGCCGCCAGCGCCAATTTGTTTTCGGTCGGCTCTCCATTGATCAGAAAACGGGAGCCTCTTGGGCTCTCGGCGGCAGCAATGGCTCCGGCGCTATTGCGCTCTTCGCCGACCACGAAAAGCAGCGCAAAATTGCGCACGCCGCTTTCGAGCAACCCCTCTGCGGCCCCGATCATTGAGGCGATAATGCCTTTGGCGTCGGCGGAACCCCGCCCCCATATGAACTCCGCATCCTCGCGCGAAGGAAAGAATGGTGGGACCGTGTCCATATGGGTCGAAAGTGTAACGAGAGGATCTCCCCAATGCGCGAAAACGTTAAAGAGGTCTGCCTTGACCGGGCAGCGCTCCACCTTCCCCGAAAAGCGGGCGCCCAGTGACGAGAGGGTGTTCAGGAGGCACTCCCCTACCGTGGCCTCGTGGTTGGTCACCGATTCAATATCAACGAGTTGGCGCGTAAGCTTGAAGACGTCCGTCATGGCGCTTTGTGCCTGCTAAGTTCCGCTAAATTCTAGATGGACGCGGAGAAGGAAGGACGAGGAGAAAAGCCGCGGTCTTCGCTTCCCGATAGCGCTCCATCCGTTCAGCCGGCGAAAGCTCATCCCGTAGGTGACTCGCGCCGTATAGCGGATGACAGTCGACGAGTCTTAGGCTCGTCTCCCAACCGCCCCGGGAACGCGCCTCCGGCGGCGATTTCGGCGGAACCTTTGGCGGGAGCAGGCTTTAACTGCTTCCCGGCCCCTTTCGCGCGGACCTCCGAAGCGCCTCGGAAACGCTGGCCCGGGCTACTGATGGCCTCCGCACCTCTACCAAGAACAGCTCAAAACTAACAGCTAGGCGGAAGAAGTGTCAAGCAACCTGGCTGCACGCCTCAATAGAAAATCATTGAACTGCGGCTGTTAACTTTGAGATGATTACTCCTCATCCGAGTTCAGCCAAGTGGCTTGGCCGTCGCAGAAATCTTGATCGAAACTGCGATAATTTTCGGTCCGTCTATACTTCGGAGGAAGTAACCATGAACACCAAAAAATTTCGCAACCTGGTGTGGCTTGCACCTATAGCTCTGGCCGTGATTGCCTGGCAGCCGGCGGCGGATTTGTCCGCACAAGCGAAGCCAGCGGCGCCGGCCGGCCAGATCAACATAGTCAAAGAGATTATGGACCACAAAGACATGCTCAACTGGAAACCGGCGCCGAACGGAATCCCGTCGGACGTATGCTCCATCCTCCAGGTCTGCAACGGCGCGGTCAAAGTAGTTGCGCTGCCCCGGTCAACGGAGAGCGGCCAACCCGTTTTACGCGGTGTATTCCTCACGCAGGACGACAAAAAAACCGACGTGCTGGTGCTGGAGCGCGATACCGCTGTGGATCGGTACTACTTCCTGCTTACGCCGCAGGGGACGCTGGCAAAGGCCGCATACGCGCAAGTGGGCAGCAGGTCCTGGACTCCCGTAGGCATGGCCCTATCGGGACCGATCTTCGATAAGGATAAGGTCGTGTGGCACAATTGGGCCTCGAAGCTCGGAACCGCCGCAGCCGCCGATAAGAAGCCCGAATCCTGAGTCGTTTCAGAACCGCCTCACCTATACCTCTTCGCAAATACGCTTACGGCAAGGCCGTCTGGGCAGCAACTAGCCTTCAAGGCAACCCGGCTGCCTCCGAACTCTCACCTGAACGCCCTCGTGGGGGCGACCCAAAGCTGCTGCCGGTTTGAAATAGGAACTCTCCCTGTATTTCCGCTTGCCTCCAATACTGCCTCCGCAGTAGTATCGTACCACGATATACTTAGGCCGATTACCCGAGGAGCTTCTCTCTAGCCCAGGATTGAGGAGGAAAGATTCAAATGAGAATTCGATTTGGCAATGCACTGCTGTTGGGTTTGCTTGGCGTCCTCGTTGTAAGCGCAGGATGCCGCCATCAAGTGGCAAGCAAGGCTCCGGCCGCGCCCGCGGTCACTCCGCCTCCTGCACAGCCCACCGTGACTCTGCAAGCGTCACGCGGCGATATTTCCCGCGGCCAGTCCGTCACGTTGCGCTGGTCCGCCACGAATGCGAATTCTGTGAGGGTGACGCCCGAGGTCGGTAGCGTCGCGGCGGAAGGCAACGCCAGCGTCACGCCGAGGCAATCCACAACCTATATCGCAACGGCCATTGGCCCGGGTGGCACGGCCACAGCGAGTGCAAGCGTGAACGTGTCCGTCCCATCGGCGGCTGTCTCCACGCCGCAGCCTTCACTGGAAGCTCTGTTCAACAAAGAAGTGCGCGATGCGTTCTTCGATTACGATAAAGCTAGTATTCGAGACGACGCTCGCTCCGCGCTTTCCGTCACGGCTGAATTCCTGCGTTCCTATCCCAGCGTCGGCATTGTGATCGAAGGACATTGCGACGAGCGCGGCTCCACCGAATACAACGTGGCCCTGGGCGATCGCCGCTCAGACGCCGCCAAGGATTTTCTGGTATCGCAGGGTGTGGCGGTCAGCCGCATTCAAACCGTCAGCTATGGAAAAGAGCGGCCCTTCTGCGCGCAAGAGAACGAATCCTGCTGGCAGGAAAATCGGCGAGCGCATTTCCGGATGGCGGGAACGAGCTCTTCCCAGCTCAGCGGCAACTGAGATCAGCGGTCCCACGGCACTGCTGACCAATATCCAACGCAGCGTCTCTCGGAGCTAGTCGGTTACGACAGCAAAGGTGAAGCCATCGTAACCCTTCGCGCCGACGGTCTGGATCACGGTGGCGCTCACGCGCCGCTCGGCGGCGACAAGTTGGTTGAATCGCAGCACGCCTGGGACTCGTGGGTCATCGCTTTTGGCGGGATCGATCACGGCTCCTCTGCGAATAACGTTATCGCCGATGATTATGGTCCCTCGACGCGATAGCTTGAGCGCCCAGGCAAAGTAATCGGCGTAGCTGGGCTTATCTGCGTCGATAAAGATAAAGTCAAATGGCCCTCGGCCTTCAGCGGCGAGCTGAGGCAGCGTGTCGAGGGCCCGTCCCAAACGCAACTCAACCACGCCGGAAAGCCCTGCACGCGCGATATTTGTCCGTGCGATTTCCGCGTGTTTGGGGTCCTCCTCCAAGGTAATCAGGCGTCCGTCGGCGGGCAGCGCCCGCGCCAGCCAGATTGTGCTGTAGCCGCCAAGCGTGCCCATCTCCAGAATTGCACGGGCTCCTATAGCCCGCGCCAGTAACTGCAGAAATTTACCTTGTGGCGGCGACACGTTGATCGTCGGCAGGCCCGCTGTCTCGCTCGCCTGAAGCGCAGCATTCAGCGCGCCGTCAGGTGGCACAAACAGGTCGGTGATGTAGCTGTCCACGGCAGTCCAAACCTCTTGAGTCATAAAATAAGCCTCAATTGACAATGATTCCGTACAGAAAAGTATCCTACTCTTACGTTCGGCCGGGGAGCACTACTCCATTTTTTTGCGGGCGAAGTAGAACTGCGAGGCTGCGAGCAGCAGAAACATGAAAACGGCGAAAACGTGACTATCGGCCAGGCTACCCATGATCTTGGGGCCGAACTGAAACAAGCCAGGGCGGAAGATGTGGTAGCGGAACTCCTGATCCTCGAGCAGAGCGACCACAATGCCGAGCAGGCCGAAGACGCCGCCGCCAGCGATCAAGCCACTGGCGTAAAGAGGACCGGGACCCACATCGCTTCCCGCAGCGGCTCCGCGACTTCGTTCCACGAGCCAGCGCACCGCGCCGCCGGCAAAAATGGCCATGGTCGTGGCGATGGAAAGATATGCGCCCGTCGCAAAGGGCAGCGAACGAATCCCGAGCAGCTCCACAGTAAAGACCAGAAAGACTCCCAGCAGCACCAGCCGCCACGGGAGTTGTCGGTTGAGTATGCCGTTGATCACTGTCGCCATAAGGCGGGCCTGAGGCGCGGCGGCTTTGTCGCTGCCGATCCCCTGCACCCACTGAATCTCCACGCGACGACTATCCGGATCATAAAGATATTTGCCGTCAGGGATGACGCCCGAACCGAGAGCGTTGATTAGCGTGTAGGTCTTGCCCTGGTAGACGTAGCTTGGATCTTCCACCTGCACACCCGAAGGCAGGTGCGCGATATCCACCTCGATTTGTATGGGTTTATATTCCGCCAGGCCAAGATTCATCAGCTTGAGTGTGCCGCCGATAACGAAAACCGAAGCCATTGCGCCGATGATCAGTGCGATTTGCTGCTTTGAGGGCGTCGCGCCAACCAAGAATCCTGTTTTCAAATCCTGCGAAGTGCCGCCCGCATTTGCGGCCGCGACGCAAACCACGCCACCAATGGTGAGAGCTAGCGCGGAATAGGTTCCGCCAGTCCAGCCAGCCAGCAGAAAAATCGCGCAGGTTGCCATCAGCGTGGCGATGGCCATGCCGCTGATCGGATTCGAAGATGTGCCGATCAGCCCCGTGATACGCGAAGAGACCGTGGTGAATAAAAATCCGAAAACAAGAACAAAAATGGCCGCGAGTAAATTGGCAAAAAGGCCCGTCTTCGCACCGGGAATGGGTCGGAACGTAAGCAGGGCCCAAATCATAACCGCCACCGCAGCAGCACCCACAACTACGAACTTCATCGGCAGATCTTGTTCGATGCGGCTGGCTATGCGCCCCCGTCCTTCCCGGGTAGCCTTCATCTCTTTTAGTCCCGTGGTAAGCGCCGACCAAATCGTCGGCATCGTTTTCGCCAGCGTGATTACTCCCGCGGCAGCCACAGCGCCCGCGCCCATGGGCCGGATATAGCTGGCCCACAGCTGGTCGGAAGTCATTTGCGGAATGGGGATTGTGCTGGGATAGAGCGCTTGGTTCGGCGAGAGCGAGCCAAAGAAACGAATCGCCGGCATCAGCACTAGCCAGGAAAAAACACCGCCGGAAAGGAGAATCCCCGCGATGCGCGGGCCGATGATGTAGCCAACCCCGAGATATTCCGGCGTGATATTCGCGCGAAAGGACGCGCCGGGCAGCCACTTGGGGTTGTACATCGGCGTATCGCGCCAAGCGCCAATCGTATTCATCAGCACGGAGTACAGCCCGCCAAGCCCCAGTCCCCAGAAAACGCGGCTGGCGAACGAACCTCCGCGATCACCCGCAACGAGCACGTCAGCGCAAGCCGTACCTTCCGGGTAGAGCAGATTGCCATGCTCTTTGACGATGAGTTGGCGGCGCAACGGAATCATGAAGAGCACGCCCAGCCATCCGCCGATCAGCGCCAGAAAAAATACGCCCCAGTATTCCAGCGGAAATCCCAGAAAAATAAGCGCCGGCAACGTGAAGATGACGCCGCCGGCAATCGATTCGCCTGCCGAGCCGGTGGTTTGAACGATGTTGTTTTCGAGGATGGTGACTTTGCCGAAGGCTCGCAGGATGCTGATCGAAAGCACCGCGATGGGGATGGATGCAGAGACCGTGAGCCCGGCGCGTAACCCAACATAGACGGTGACCGCGCCGAAAAAAAGCCCGGCGACGATGCCGGCCAGGATGGCGCGCAAAGTAAATTCGGGAACGCCTGCTTCGGAATCGATGTAGGGCTGAAACTCTTCAGGAGGTGCCGTCGAGCTCCAGGTTTTTGTCGCCAAGCGTCACCTCAATGGCCGACCAAGCGTTTTGCCGTGAACTGCGGCCACCGCCGCCGCGCATTATCACCTAAAAGGAGTACGCGGAGTAGTGGATTGCTTGGCCACGTCTCGCGTGGGGACAAGACTTGTAGGTCAGGTCGTCCCGTCGCCTGCGCGCTCGCGCGTTAACTTACGGCGGCGGGAAGACCTTTTAACTGAGGGCTGGACCGTCTACCAGACGTGGTAAAAGCCGTCGCGGCGGCCCACAGTCACAGGCACGCCGAAAAGCTTTTGCAGCCGCTCTTCGGTGAGCAACTCCGCTTTGGGGCCATCGGCAAAGATCCGCCCCTCGCGCAGCATCACCACGCGGTCAATCTCCGGCAGGATATCGGCCAGGTGATGCGTGATCAGCACGATTCCCACGCCGCGCTGCGCGAGCCCCCGCAAGCTCTGGCGCAGCTCGCTTTGCGCGGCAAGATCGAGCGCATTGCTGGGCTCGTCGATGAGCAGCATCTCCGGACTGTGCACGAGCGCGCGACCAATCAGCACGCGGCGCATTTCCCCCGCGGACATTTCTCCCACCGGCTTATCTGCAAGATGCCCCGCCTCGAGCTGATCGAGCACGGCAGCCGCCCGCTCCCGCATGGCGTCAGTCACATGCAGTTCGGGCCAAATCGTGGAGCTGGAGAAAAAGCCGGTGATCACGGCGTCCCGGCCCAGCGTGTGCAGCGTTCGTTCGCTGGGGAACTCGGCGGCGACCACGCCGAGCCTTTTGCGCAGCTCGAAGACGTCCCAGCGCTCGCGTCCAAAGATGCGGGCGCGGACTCCTTCGCCTGCGATGGGATAGCATTCGCAGGTCATCGTTTTGATCAGGGTGGACTTGCCGCAGCCGTTAGGGCCGAGGATGGCGATGTGTTCGCCGCTCGCGATTTGCAGAGAAATATCCCGAAGCACGACTTTCTCCCCGCGAGCTACAGAAGCGTGTTCCAAGTCTACGAAAGTGCCGCGATCTGAGGTCATAGCGAAATCACTGACGTTAACCGAAACGCCGCCGCTTGTCACACGCCATTTCACGGTTCATGTCGCATTGTTGTCATCGCGAGGGCGCCGCAAGCACCCGGGGATCTGCTTTTGGCATGAATACGCTGCTGCTTACACGACCGAACGAGGGCAAATGAATACAATTCGCGCAGCCTGGCCGAAGGCTTGCAGCTCTTTGCGCATGGCTCGCGGAGCGAGCGACGCCGCGGCGGCGATAAGCCGCGCGCGGGATTCCGCAGTGAGCTCCAGTCCGTAAAGATCGGCGTGGTGTGCGAAGGAATATCCCTGATAGGCGACGGGGCTCGAGGAAACCTCCGCGAGCAATGCATCCCAAAAACTTCGGCGGCGAAACAGCCCCGAGCGCGAGATTGCCAGCTTTGCGATTTCGATCATGGGCCGTGGAGGCATAGCTCCGGATTCGATCGCGATCATAGTGCACTCCACGCTGCTAAATTCGCGCGACGGATCGGGATCTGGAAAGCGCGCAAGCAGGCCATTCAGTTCAGTAGCGTCGATATCAAAGCCCGTCCACCAATAGCGGTAAAAATGAAAAACCACCGTGCCCGAGCGAAGAATCTGCTTGATCCGCGCGGCGTCCTTTCCCGTGACGCTGAGCACCATATCGAGAAGCTGGTCGGGCCGAAAGCTCTGCCGCACGACGGGGCGGAAGCTGACGTAGCCCGCTTCTTCTTCGGTGTAGCGGACGGGAATCGCCTCGGGCAGCGGCATAGCTGAATCCTAGCTCAGGAAACGCCGAGGGCAATCAACGATCCACAAGGCACCAGCCTGTACCCCAAGAATCGCGTTGCCGATTCCCGGCGCGCGTGCCCTTGCGCGTGCTGGCGCGGTAGCGACGCCCTTTGCGCCGCGACGAAGAATCTCTCTTTCTTTGTACCTTTTGTTAGAAGAGTCGCTCGCTTCGCTGTGGCAATGCTACGTGTGGGAAAGTCGCTCGCGCACGCGGTCGGAAAGGGCCTTGCCATCGACTGTCTTTCCCTCCAGACGTGCCCGCGCCGCCTTGATCACGGCGCCCATTTGCTTCGGCGAATTAGCGGAGGTCTCGGCGATGGCCGCTTCGATGGCTTGATCCATGTCTGCTTCGTTTGCGCCCGCGGGCAGATAAGTTTCAATGATGGCGATTTCTCGCGTTTCTTTGTCCGCCAGATCCTTGCGGCCGCCCTTCGAAAACTGCTCCACAGACTCTTTGCGCTGCTTCACCAAAGTCTGCAAAACCTGAAGCGATTCGGCGTCATCGAGCGGGCGGATTTTCTCGATTTCCTTGTTTTTCAGCGCGGTCTTCACCATGCGCAGGACGCTTAGCCGCAGCTCGTCCTTCAATTTCATCGCTTCGGTGAGATCTTTTTGAATGCGATCGATGAATGCCATGCTAATTTTTGTGTCGCCAGCCTTTGCCGCGACCGCAAACTATAACACATGAGTTTGACAGCGGAGGGCGTGGCCGATAGGCTTTTGACCCATGAAAATTATTGTTGCTGATCGCATTAGCGAACACGGCGTCAAATTGCTGGCCGACCCGGGCTGGCAGGTGGTGCAGCCGGCTGCGGCTTCGCTCGCAAGCGAACTGGCTGACGCCGATGCGCTCGTCGTGCGCAGTGCCACCCGCGTAACCGACGAACTGCTGAATCACGCGCGCCAACTGCGCGTCATCGGACGCGCCGGCGTCGGCGTAGACAATATCGATCTGGATGCAGCCACGCGCCGCGGCATTCTGGTCATGAACACGCCGGGAGGCAACGCACCGAGCGTAGCGGAGCATGCCTTGGCCTTGATGCTGTCGATGGCGCGCTCGATCCCGCAACTGAATGCCAGCATGCACGCCGGCAAATGGGAAAAGTCCAGCTCCGCCGGCGTTGAACTTCGCGGCAAAACGCTCGGCCTCATCGGCCTCGGCCGCGTTGGCGCGGAAGTGGCCCGCCGCGCGCGCGCGCTCGAGATGCGCGTGATCGCGTACGATCCTTATGTCAGCGCCGAACGCGCCGCCGAATGGGGCGCGGAGCTGGTGCCTTTAGCGGAGCTTCTCCCGCAATCTGACTACGTCTCGCTTCACACCGCGCTCTCGCCGGCCACCGAGCGCATGATCAATGCAGAGACCTTAAAGCAAATGAAACCCGGGGCGCGCCTGGTCAACGCAGCGCGTGGCGAGCTCGTCGACGAAGCGGCCCTGGCCGAGGCGCTGCGTTCCAAGCACCTTGCCGCGGCCGCGCTGGATGTCTTCGCCGAAGAGCCCCCGCGCAATTCGCCGCTGCTTCAGATGCCCAACGTGATTGCCACGCCTCACGTGGGCGGCTCGACGGCCGAGGCGCAGGAAGAAGTCGGCGTGCAAATCGCCCAGCAGGTGCGCGAATACCTGCAGGACGGCACGATGCGCAACTCGGTGAATTTGCCGCCAATTCCGCCCGAACAATATCGCCGGCTTCGTCCGTATCTTGATCTGGCGGAGCGCATGGCTTCGCTCGTGGCCCAAGCCGCGCCCTTTCCCGCGCGGCGGCTGCGCCTCGCCGCGGCTGGCGAACCAGTTGAATTGGGCACTCGCGTCTTGCGCACCGCTGCCTTGGCCGGCGTTCTGAATGCCGTACTTGACGAGCACGTCAATCTGGTAAACGCCTCAGCGCGTGCTCAGGAACGCGGCTTGGAAATCGAGGAGGGCCGGCGGCCACGCGAGCGCGGTATCGCCGACGTGCTGGAGATCGCCGCGTACTCGGCGGCCGATGGAAAGCGGCGCGAATTCTCCGCCCTCGGAACGATTCTTTACGGCACCACGCCGCGCGTGTTGCAAATCAACGGCATCGCCTGCGAAGCTCCACTCGAAGGCAATCTCCTGGTGATGACCAATCGCGACGTTCCCGGTGTGATCGGCCAGGTGGGCACCTTACTGGGCAGCCAGGGCCTGAACATTGCCTCATTCGCTCTCGGAAGGCGCGAGGCCAGCCTCGGCGCCGAAGCATTGGCGATTGTGCAGCTTGATGGCGAAGTCTCTGAATCGATTCTGCCCCTGCTCCGCTCGATTCCAAACGTAATGGAGGCGCGCATTGTGCGCCTGCCGCTCGCGGTTCCTGCTGTCACTTCCGCGGCAGGCTGAATAGCTTGCCAAGGAAATCGCTTCTGAGGTCGCTGCAGGAATCGAAGAATCGATTTTTCGGGTGCCCCATCCTTCGCGCTCCAGCGCAGGCAGCGCTCGAGCGTTAAGAGCGCGAAGGGTGGGTCCTGCGTTTTCTGCGTTGTCATTCCGAGATTCAAAACTTGTCAACAAAGCAAAAAAGGCCCGGCGCGATTGAGCGCCGGGCCTTTCTCGTACCAGTAAGGAGTGTTGCGGTTCTTATTTGTTGGGAGTGATGACCACGTATTGCGTGTTGCCGCCGCGATTCACGAGCAGCAGTAATGGCTGGTTCGAAGCACCGCGAACAGCAGCCCGGAACTGCTCCACATTGTTAACGGCCTTGCGGTTCACTTCCTGGATCACGTCGCCCCGCTGCAGACCCGTTTCAGCCGCCGTGCTGTTGGGATCGACGCGGGTGATGATCACGCCGTGCGTGCCAGGCGGCAGATTCAACTGCTGTGTGATCTCCGAAGTGAGATTCTCCACCTGGACGCCTTCCAACGCGGGGGTTTCCCCCTGTCCTGGCGTATTCTCAGCGGTTTGCGCCTTCTCCGGGAATTCACTCAGCGTCGCGCTCATTTCCTGCTTCTGCCCGTTGCGGTAAACATCAAGCTTTACCGGTGTGTTGGGCGGTGTCTGCGAAATACGCAGCCGCAAATCATGGTAATCGGAAACCTTCTGCCCGTTGAGGGCGGTGATGACGTCGCCCTTCTGGAGGCCCGCCTTCGCGCCGGGGCTATCTGGTGTTACGTCGCCGACGAGCGCGCCCTCCGCCGAAGGCAGATTGAACGCCTTCGCAAGGTCCGGCGTTACTTCCTGAATGCTTACGCCCAGGAATCCCCGGCTAACCTTGCCGGTCTTGAGAATCTGCTCCATGACCGTGCGCGCCATATTGACCGGCACGGCGAAGCCGATTCCCTGATTGCCTCCGCCTCCATTGCTGATGATGGCGGTGTTGATGCCAATCAGCTCGCCGCGCGTATTGACCAGCGCCCCTCCGGAGTTCCCGGGATTGATCGAAGCGTCGGTCTGAATGAAGTCCTCATATCCCTCGGGGCCTTCCAGCCGCAGGTCTCTGCGTCCTTTGGCGCTGACGATTCCCATGGTCACGGTTTCGCCAATACCGAAAGGATCGCCAATCGCGAGCACGATATCGCCCACCTTGGCCTTGGTCGAGTCTCCGAGAGTTACAGTCGCCAGATTGGAAGTGGGGATCTTCAATACTGCGATATCCGTGCGGGGGTCCGTGCCGATGACTTTCGCCTTCAGCTGGCGCTTATCACTCAGCGTAACCTGTACGTCGCTCGCGCCGTCCACCACGTGATTATTCGTGAGGATGTAGCCATCGGGATTCACGATTACGCCCGACCCCAGGCTATGCTCCCGCTGCTCCCGCGGCTGCTGCTCATCTCCGTCACCAAATGGATTTCCGAAGAATTGACGGAAGAAAGGATCGTTTGAAAATGGATTCTCACTGCGCTGGGATTTGACCACCTTGGAAGTCGATATATTCACCACTGCCGGAAGCAGTGGCTCGACCACCGCTGAAAAGCCTTCGTTGAAATTCACCGGACCCGCCGGCGAATTCCCGGCAATGCGCAACGTTACCGGACTGCCGGCGCCTAGCACTGTGTGACCGCCCGAGCCCACCACCCAAGCCAGCGCGCCGCCGATAACAACAGCCGCGGCCAGGGAGACCAGCGCTACGGAACGTCGAATCTGCAGAAATCGTGTGTTCATAATCAATGGCCTCCTGCCACTTGATGAACTGAAGCCTCCCTAGCTACGAACCAGGGTTGATGTGTGACATCTAGTTGGATTTCGTTGGTAGAAACTGCGTCAATTAAGGCGCTCTGCGCAGGCCGCATTCTCAGGCCAATCCTACCGGAAACGCGCGCGGCGCCGCCACTCATGTATTTTAGATGCCATCTATTGCCACAAAGAAACATTATCTTCCGGAGCGCCTATCATTTGAGGCGCAGACCGTAAGGAGCGGACTGGCGACTTCCTCCTTGCATTATATAACGCGCCACCCCGACTTATGGTTGCGCATTTCTACCGCGTGTACCACTGGATTAGACGGACCGAATACGAAAATGTTTTTGTTACTTTTTCGCGGAGTAACAATCTAATATGTCCGTGCTTTGAGAGTTTGAGTCATAGACTGCACTGGCCGGTTGCCCCGTAGTTCAGAATAGCGATTTCTTTTAGATTTCCCTTCATTTGTGGCTTGACGATTTCGCCGGGGCAGCTAAAATGGAATGTAGACTAGTTTAGTCAAGATTCAATATGCGCCGGTAGCGCGGGGCCGAAAAGACAGAGAGTTTAGGAAAAACCGATGTTTCGGCTGAATAAACTCACGGATTACGCAATTGTGCTGATGACGCATATCGCGCTCAGCCCTGACGACTCCCTCCATACCACCCGCGAATTGGCCGGTGGCACGGAATTGCCGCTGACAACAGTCGGGAAGGTGCTTCGGGGGCTTTTGGACCGCCATCTCGTGACCTCGCATCGAGGGATGAAGGGTGGCTACACTCTGGCGCGGCCCGCCCGAGAGATTTCGGTGGCTGAAATTATCGGCGCCTTCGAAGGGCCGATCGGCTTTACCGAGTGCAATACGACGCCGGGATGTTGCGATTTGGAGCGGTCCTGCACGGTCCGCTACAACTCAGGCGTTATTGGCAAAGCTCTGCAGCACGCGTTGGAGGGCATCCGGCTCTCAGACCTGACGAAACCAATGCGCGAGTCTGGTTCGAGAAACGGCGGCACCGTATCGATCACTTTTGGCTCAGGAGAAAATCATAATGAGCACCATCAACACCATTCAAGACCTCACCAACCAAGAATATAAGTGGGGCTTCGTCACCTCGGTTGAAGAGGACAAGATCCCAAAGGGCTTGAATGAAGACGTCGTCCGATTGATCTCGGCTAAAAAAGGTGAGCCGGAGTTTATGCTGGAGTGGCGCCTGAAGGCCTATCGCCATTGGGAGTCGCTGGAGAAGTCGCATGCGGAGCCCAAATGGGCGAATGTGAAGTTCGGGCCCATCGACTACCAGAATATGGTCTATTACTCCGCCCCTAAGAAGAAGCCGAACCTGAAGAGCTTGGACGAGGTCGACCCCGAAGTCCTGCGAACCTATGAAAAGCTGGGAATCCCTCTGCTCGAGCAGCAAAAGCTCGCCGGCGTCGCGGTGGATGCGGTCTTTGACAGCGTCTCGGTAGCTACGACCTTCAAGGAAAAACTCGCTGAAGCCGGCGTGATCTTCTGCTCGTTTTCGGAAGCCGTGCTGAATCATCCCGATCTGGTGAAAAAATATCTGGGCTCGGTCGTGCCCTACACGGATAACTTCTACGCTTCGCTGAACTCGGCTGTATTCAGCGACGGTTCGTTTGTATACGTGCCCAAAGGCGTGCGCTGTCCGATGGAGCTTTCCACTTACTTCCGCATCAATGCCGCGGAAACAGGGCAATTCGAACGCACGCTGATCGTCGCCGACGAAGGCGCCTACGTCAGCTATCTCGAAGGTTGTACGGCGCCGATCCGCGATGAGAATCAGCTTCACGCCGCGGTGGTCGAGTTGGTCGCCCTCGAGAACGCCACGATCAAATACTCCACGGTTCAGAACTGGTATCCGGGAGATAAAGAAGGCCGCGGCGGGATCTACAACTTCGTCACCAAGCGCGGCAAGTGCGCCGGCCGAAATTCGAAGATTTCCTGGACGCAGGTCGAAACTGGCTCCGCCATCACCTGGAAATATCCGAGCTGCATTCTGGTGGGAGATAACTCGGTCGGCGAATTCTACTCCGTTGCGCTGACCAATAATTATCAGCAAGCTGACACCGGAACGAAGATGATCCACATCGGCAAAAACACAACGAGCACGGTGGTCGCCAAGGGAATTTCCGCCGGTCACGGCCAGAACACTTATCGCGGCCAGGTCAAAATCCTGAAGGGCGCCACTGGAGCGCGCAACTACACTCAATGCGACTCGCTGCTTATTGGCGATAAGTGCGGCGCGCACACGTTTCCGTATATCGAAGTTCAGAACTCCAGCGCGCGCATGGAACACGAGGCCTCCACTTCGAAAATCGGCGAGGATCAGATCTTCTATTTGCGGCAGCGGGGGATCAGCGCCGAGGAAGCCGTCTCCATGATCATCAACGGATTCTGCCGGAAGGTATTCCGCGAATTGCCGATGGAGTTTGCGGTCGAGGCACAGAAGCTGCTGAGCATCAGCTTGGAAGGAAGCGTGGGATAAAGGAACATGAGCATACTCGAAATCAAAGACCTGCACGCGAATATACATAATCACGAAATCCTCAAGGGACTGAACTTGACGGTGAACGCCGGCGAGATGCACTCCATCATGGGACCGAACGGCTCAGGCAAAAGCACGCTGGCGCAAGTGCTGGCACGCCGCGAAAGCGTATGAAGTTACCCGAGGTCAGGTGCTACTGAACGGCAAAGACCTTCTGGCGATGAAGCCGGAAGAGGCTGCCTGCGAAGGCTTGTTCATGGCCTTTCAATATCCGGTGGAGATTCCCGGGATCAGCAATGCGTATTTCCTGCGCGCGGCGTTGAACGCCATCCGCAAGTACCGCGGCGAAGAAGAGCTCGATGCCATGGATTTCCTTCCGCTGCTGAAAGAGAAGATGCGACTCCTGGAAATGGACGAGCGCTTCCTGAACCGGCCGGTCAACGAAGGCTTTTCGGGCGGCGAGAAAAAACGGAATGAGATCGTGCAGATGGCCGTTCTCGAACCGAAGATGGCGATTCTGGACGAAACCGACTCCGGGCTCGATATTGATGCGCTAAAGATCGTCGCCAAGGGAGTCAACGCGATGCGCAGCCCCGATCGCGCCATTCTTGTCGTCACCCACTACCAGCGGCTGCTGGATTACATCGTTCCGGACTACGTCCACGTGCTGGTGGACGGCAGGATCGTGAAGTCCGGCGGCAAGGAATTGGCGCTCGAGTTGGAGGCGAAGGGCTATGCCTCGACCGAGCCTGCCTCCGCCGCTGCGCGTTAAACCGCATTAACGAGGATCACTCGAAATGGCCACTGCGGCAACAGAACGGCTTCGAAACTATCTGGACGCATACCATATGCTTGGAGCCAACGCGTCGCGCCAGCCTGCGTGGCTGCGAGGTTTGCGCGAGCGCGGGTTTGCGCGCTTCTGCGAAGTTGGCTTCCCGACCACGAAGAATGAAGACTGGCGCTTCACAAATGTGAACGCCATTGCCCAAACGCCTTTTCAGCTCGCGCACGACGCCCGGCGATCTGAAGCAACTTACAGCGACACACTGGACGCCTGCCGGATTCCCGGTGCGGCCTGTCAGCTCGTCTTTCTCAACGGCCGATTCGCTTCCGAATTGTCGGATTTCAGGCAATTTGCCTCAGGGTGTGCGCGCCGGCAGCCTGGCGCAGGCGATTGCGCAGGATAGCGCATCGCTTGAACCGCACCTCGGCCGGTACCTCAATATCGAGCGCGATGCCTTCTGCGCCCTGAATACGGCGTTCATTGAAGACGGTGCCTACGTTTACTTGCCGCGCGGAACCGTCCTCGAAGCTCCCATTTGCTTTCTGTTCATCTCCCTTCCCAGCAACGATCCGGAGATGACCAACCCGCGCAATCTGATCGTGGCGGAAAATGCCACCGAAGCCAGCATCGTGGAAGATTACGTCTCGCTAGGCAGCGGTGTTTCCTTCTCCAATGTCGTGACGGAATTGGTCGCGGGCGAAGATGCCGTCATTTCGCATTACATGATCGAGCGCGAAGATCGGCAGGCCTTTAACGTCTCGACGCTTCGTACCCAGCAGGCCCGCAGCTCAAACGTGAGTTCGCATTCGATCCTTCTCGGCGGAGGCCTCGTGCGTAATAACATTCACCCGGTGCTGGCCGGCGAGGGCGGCGAGTGCCTGATCAACGGGCTTTTTATCGCCAATGGCCGCCAGCACATGGATAATTACATGCTGGTCGAACATGCCAGCCCGCATTGTGGGAGCCGCCAGTTCTACAACGGCATTCTCGATGGCCATTCTCACGGCGTGTTCCACGGCCGCATCATCGTTCACAAAGACGCGCAAAAGACCGACGCGAAACAAACCAACCGTAATTTACTGCTCTCCGATGACGCCCAGATTGACACCAAACCGCAGCTTGAAATTTACGCCGACGACGTGAAATGCACTCACGGAGCCACCATTGGCCAAGTTGAGGAGAATGCGCTTTTCTACATGCGCTCTCGCGGCATCGAGGAAACCGAAGCTCGCAGCTTGCTGCTGCTCGCCTTTGCCAATGAGTGCCTGGATCGCATGAAGTCCGCACCGGTCCGTGATTACCTGCGGGACTTGGTTCAGGGTTGGCTGCCCGGGACCTCTGCCTCGACCAACGGTAAGAGCGCGCCTGCCGGTGAAGTCGCCAGACGCTGGGAGGAAGTGGGATGACCCCTGCCGCAAACACGGCTTTTCGGCCGCAGGCGGCCGTGCAGCCGGATTTCGATGTCCATAAAGTGCGCGCCGATTTTCCGATCCTGGCGCGAAAAATTCACAATAAGCCGCTCGTCTATCTCGATAACGCCGCCACCACACAAAAGCCGCAGGCCGTCATCGATGCCTTGATCTACTACTACACCGCGCAAAATTCCAATATTCATCGCGGCGTGCACACTCTTTCCGAAGAGGCTACGGCAAGTTACGAGGAATCGCGCGCGACCGTACAGCGGTTTCTGAACGCCGCCGATCCCCGGGAAATCATATTCGTGCGCGGAGCCACCGAGGGCGTCAACCTCGTGGCCCAGACATGGGGACGCGCCAACATTCGGAGCGGGGACGAGATCGTCGTTTCCGGCATGGAGCATCACTCCAATATCGTCCCGTGGCAGATTCTTTGCGAGCAGCAGGGTGCGAATCTCCGAGTGGCCCCGGTCAACGATGCGGGCGAGCTTTTGTTGGACGAATTTGAAAAGTTGCTTGGACCGAAGACGAAGCTGGTCGCCATGTCCCACGTCTCGAATGCGCTGGGCACGGTGAATCCGGTGCGCAAAATCGTTGAGGCCGCTCGCCGTGTGAATGCTCGCGTGCTGTTGGATGGAGCCCAGGCTGTTCCGCACATGTCCGTGGACGTGCGCGCCATCGATTGCGATTTCTACGCCTTCTCCGGCCACAAAATCTATGCGCCCACGGGCATCGGCATTTTGTACGGCAAGGCCGAACTGCTCGAAGCCATGCCGCCCTATCAAGGCGGCGGGGACATGATCAGCTCGGTCACATTCGAAAAGACTTTATACAATCGTCTGCCCTACAAATTCGAAGCGGGCACGCCGCACGTCTCCGGCGCCATCGGACTGGGCGCTGCGCTGGATTACGTCAACTCCCTCGGCCTCGACCGCATTGCCCGGCACGAAGAGCAAGTTCTCGCCTATGGCACCAGGCGTTTGCTGGAGATTCCCGGCCTGCGGCTGATCGGCACGGCGAAAGAAAAGGAAGGCATCCTTTCTTTCGTGCTCGAAGGCATTCATCCTCACGATGTGGGCACGATTCTGGACCAGGAAGGCATCGCTATTCGCACAGGTCATCACTGCGCGCAGCCCCTGATGGAGCGCTTTGGCGTGCCGGCCACGGCACGTGCCTCTCTCGGGCTTTACAACACCGTCGAGGAAATGGACGCGCTCGCGCGTGGCATTGAAAAGGTCAGAGAGGTTTTTGCCTGATGGCTGAACTGGGCGATTTATATCAGGACATCATCCTGGAGCACAGCAAGCGTCCTCGGAATTACCGCACGCTCGAAACCGCCAATCGCAAAGCGGAAGGGTTCAATCCGCTCTGCGGCGATCGTTTCACGGTTTACCTCGAGATTGGAGACGGCCAGATTCGCGATATCTCCTTCCAAGGCTCCGGTTGCGCCATTTCCAAAGCGTCTGCGTCTATGATGACGCAAGCAGTGAAAGGCAAGCGCACCGAGGAAGCCGAAGAGTTGTTCCAGAAATTCCACCACGTAGTGACAGGCAAAAACGGCACCGAATCGCACGACCTCGGCAAACTCGAGGCGTTCGCGGGAGTTTCGGAGTATCCCGTTCGCGTGAAGTGCGCGACTCTCGCCTGGCACACTTTGCGCGCGGCGCTGCAAGGCGAGCAGCACGCCGTATCAACCGAATAGAACAGTAGGGACCCCGATGCAAAACAATGTGATTGAATTAACTCGCGACTGTGAAGCTACCGAAGTGCCCTATGGCGGCGTGCAGGTCCTTCCCGCGGGCACAAAAGTAAGACTCATGCAGTCGCTCGGCGGCACCTATACGGTCTCCACCGAACGTGGCTCCATGATGCGCATCGAGGCCAAAAATGCCGATGCCCTGGGGTTCACGCCGCAACCAACCGAAGCGCAGACGGCGCCCGCCCAATTCAGCGAAAAACTGGTTTGGGACCAGCTGAAAACCGTTTTCGATCCGGAAATTCCGGTCAACATCGTGGATCTCGGGCTCGTCTACTCCTGCCAGATCGTGCCCGCCGAAACCGGCGGCCACAAGATCGAAATTAAAATGGCCATGACCGCCCCCGGCTGCGGCATGGGAGACGTGCTCCGTTCCGATATCGAACGCAAGCTCTTGCAGTTGCCCGAAGTAAGAGAAGTCCACGCGCAGATCGTCTTCGATCCGCCCTGGACTCCCAACCGCATGTCCGACGCCGCCAAGTTGCAACTGGGACTCGATCTCGATACCGGTTCCTCTCTTCCCGTGTACGACCGCTGAAGCTTGCGCTCAATGCGCCACGCCGCCCTCCTCCGCATTCGCCACAGATGTCCTGAGCACGTCTCCGTGATGCGCCAAGTATTGGCGTCAATTAACGACCCGTGGCCCTCTGCTGGACCCTAAACCTAAAAATCAAGATAATGGAGCCCGACGCGCCGCCCTATGAACCAAAAGCAGCATGCTACTGTTGCCCTCGCTCTCCTCGCGCTGCTAGCGCTCTTCGCTACTACCTTGGCTCTGGCGCAGCAACGAACGCCCACGCCCGCCGTGGCTGCTAATGCTTCAGCGGCAGACCTTCCGCCCTGGAACGCGCCGCCCACGCCGAAGCAAATTCAGGCGCTTCTGACTCGCGCCATCGAGAATCAGCACCGCAACGATCTCGCTCTCGCGCAATTTGAGCGGAAAGAACGCATTGTCAGTCAGCGCGGCAAGGCTCCAGTTGCAACCGAATGGACCACGGAAGTTATTCCCTCAGGCGATCGTCGCATTCGCGTCGAATTGGAACGCGATGGCAAGCCTGTCGACCCAACCAGTCTCGAGGCGCAGTGGCGGCAGGCCGCACAGTCGCTTACAAAAGACGCCAAAACTGACGAGCCGAACGCAAAGCCAGATGAGGACCGCGGAGATCGTCGCGAGCACGCCCGGTATCAAGACCGATATGAAATGGTTGATGCCGTGGCCCACGCCTTCCGTTTTCATTGGGTAGGCCGCACCGACCAGGACGGCCGTGGCGTCCTCGAATTCTCTTTCGAGCCCGATCCATCCTACAAATCTTCAAAACTTTTTGCGATTGTGTACGCGCATATGGTGGGAACGGTTTGGGTGGACGAAGCGAATAGGCAGGTCGTTCGTATCGATGCCAGTCTTAGGGATGACATTTCCATTGCAGCAGGCTTGATCGTCAAAATTGATCGCGGTGCGCAGGCCAGTTTGCGGCAGCAGGAGGTAGCGTCCGGCATCTGGGAACCGGTGCAGTATTCGTACGACTACCAGGGCCGCAAGCTTCTATTCGGTGCTTTGAGCGGGCATGAACGGATGGACGTCAGTGACTACCGTCACATCGGTTCGCCGGACGAAGCCGTCGCCGTTCTTCGCCGCGAACACCCGAACGCTATTGCGAGCAGCCGTTAGTCGATTCTCAAGAATGTGTCGATTCTCAAGGATGACTCGATTCTCAAGGGAGCCCATAAACATGACACGGCTTTTCCGATTCCTTTTGCATTCCTCGTTGCTGCTTGCGGTTGTCGCAGTCTTTTCGCGGGCACAAGCGCCAAGTGCGACGCCAACCGCAACAGACGTCATGCGATTCGATCCCGCGCTGAATGCGATTTTGTCCCCAGATGCCAAGCTGGAGATGCTTCCTGCCGAAGGCTTTCAGGGCGGCGAAGGGCCTGTCTGGGTTTCGGGAGGCAAGGCGGGATATCTTCTCTTTAGTGATGTTCCCGCAAATCGCATCTATAAGTGGGCGCCCGACTGTGCGAAGTCTCCCTGCGCGCCAACGGGAAAGCTCACCGTATTCCTCGAACACGCTGGCTATAAAGACGCGTCCAAAGTCGGAGCAACGGATTCCAGCGGCGCGCCGCTTCGTGGCAGCAATGGTCTCACGCTAGATCGCCAACATCGGCTGCTCATCGACGCCAATGGCGATCGCGCCGTCGAACGTGTCGAGAAAAACGGTGACCGCACCATTTTGGCCGATCGTTACGAAGGGAAGCGCCTTGGTTGCCCCAATGACATCGTCGGCAAATCCGATGGAGCCGTCTACTTCACCGATGGTCCGTTAGGGTGTCTCGGCGGAGAGAATAGTCCACAAAAGGAATTGCCCTTCCACGCTTTCTACTTCGTAAAATCCGGCAAGGTGACCCTGCTGGACAAAGATCCCGGCGGCGCCCCGCCCAATGGCATCGCCCTTTCTCCAGACGAAAAAACCCTGTACGTAACCAACGCTCCGATGTTCAAGCAGATTTTTGCCTATGACGTCCAGCCCGACGACACCGTGAAGAATGGCCGCCTGTTCCTGGATCTGGCCGGCGAAAAAGGTTTGGGCGGACCGGATGGCGTCCGCGTCGATCGCCAGGGCAATGTCTACACCGCAGCCACAGGCGGCTTGTGGATTGTTTCGCCCGCGGGAAAACGCCTGGGTAAAGTCCCCGCTCCCGAGGGGATCCGGTTCGCCAATCTTGCGTTCGGCGATCCCGACGACAAGACTTTGTATCTCGTCAGTGCCAAGAACTTGTGGCGCGTCCGGGTAAATATTCCCGGCCTCAGGCCCTAGCCTCTTAACCGAGGGTGATTTCGCTCAGCGTTTTCTAAAGCAGGAATGAGACATATTGCAGTTGACCGTAGCGCTCCACCAGTAGTGCGACAGGATCGCCCGGTTGCAACTTTGTCAAGGCGTCACGTAATCCGGCCAAAGTAGTAATGGTCGTTCCGTTCAACGCGTGGATGACGTCCCCGCTTTGAAGCGGAACCTCTTGCTGCGCTCCCAGAGTTTTGGCTGCCACGATCACGCCCGTAGGAATGCGTAAATCCGGCAACGACTGGGCTAGATTCAGATCGAGCTCGATTGCCAGGATACCCAGGCGCCTGACGAGGTTTTTCTCCGGGTCGACCAAGTCCGTCAGGTTGTCGGTTTTGTGTGGCCGCTCCATCAGCGGGACCTGTAACTGCACTTGGTCCGAGCCCCGCAGGACTTGCAGATTCACGCGCTCGCCGGCTCCGTGCATATACAGGCTGTTAGTGAATAGAGGCAGGCTTGCTGTCGGTGCGCCGTCGACAGTGATGATGATGTCCTGAATTTTTAATCCCGCGCTCTCCGCGGGGCTGCCGGGCACGACGTCGGATACAATCACCCCGAAATCCCTCTTCAGATGTAATCCCTCCGCCAATTCTGGCGTGATCGTTTGAACGATTACCCCGATTTCAGGTTGATGAATATGGCCATACTTCAGGAGTTGTGGATATGCAAATGCCACCACTCCGGCAGGGATAGCAAAGCCCAGGCCCTGATTGCCGCCCGAGGTAGAAAAAATAAAAGTGTTAATTCCCACGAGATTGCCGTCCGCATCCACCAGCGGGCCACCGCTGTTGCCTGGATTGATGGGCGTATCCGTTTGAACATAGACGAGCGGACTATCCGGATCGGGTTGGCGCGCCACTGCGCTCACCACACCCATCGTCACTGTATTCCGGAGCCCTTCCGGACTGCCGAAAGCAAACACCATTTCGCCCTGGGCGGGCAGGCCAGGCTTGCCGAGCGATAACGCTGGCAAGCCGTGCGCTTCGATCTTGATTACAGCGAGATCGATCTCCCGTGTCACTCCGACGATGCGAGCTTGGTAGCTTTTTCCTTGGGGCCCGTAATTCGCATCGACCTTCCCAGTCGTTCCTGGTTGAGGCGGCACGAACACTTCAATTTTTTCCGCGCCATTCAAAACATGAGCATTCGTAACGATATATCCCTCGGCATCGACGACCACTCCCGAGCCGATGGCTCGCTGCCTCCCAATTACCACACTCGTCTGGCCCCGATCGCTCTGCTCCGTCGAGCCGTAGCCGGTAACAATGATTTGTACGACTGCCGGAGACACGCGCTGAACCAACGACTCGATCGAAGCATTCAGTTGATGCAACGCATCGGATACAGGCGACTTTTGGGACGTTTGCGCCGCCACGCTGCCAGACGAAAAGAGTGCGGCAATTCCTAGAAACAACATGCCTGTATTTGGTTTTGTGAATCGCTTCTTGCCATCTCTACATATGGCGCTCATGAGTTCACCTCATTACGTACGTTGCCATAAGGTTCGAAGCTAAACCCACTCGCCCGCGCGCATCACAGGCATCGAATTTCCTTCTGCGCTGATCCCATCCACGTCGATGTGATTCGATCCGATCATCCAGTCGACGTGAATCAGACTCTCGTTTGCGCCGCGCGACGCCAGTTGTTCCGGCGTCAGGCTGTCGCCATTTTTCAGGCAGGTGCTGTAGGCCTGCCCCAAAGCGATATGGCAGGCGGCGTTTTCGTCGAAAAGCGTGTTCATGAAGAGTAATCCGCTTGACGCAATCGGCGAAGAGTGCGGCACCAGAGATACTTCGCCCAGCCGCCGGGCCCCTTCGTCCGTCTCGATCATCCGCCGCAGGACCTGCTCGCCGCGCGCTGCATGCGCCTCCACAATCCGGCCGGCTTCAAACCGCACGGATATGTCTTCGATCATGGTCCCCTGATGAGAGAGCGGCTTGGTGCTGGTCACTCGTCCTTCCACCCGATCTTTATGCGGCGTCGTGAAAACCTCTTCGGTCGGCATATTGGGAATGCAATACCGCCCATTTCTGGCCGTTGTGCCGCCACCCAGCCAGAGGTGATCGTCGGCCAGACCGACGCGCAGATCCGTGCCCGGCCCGCGAAAATGCAATGCTGAATAGCGCTTCTCATTCAATCGTTCCGCCCGAGCATGCAGGTCCGCGTCGTGCTTTTTCCACGCCGCCACCGGATCTGGCTGGTCGGCGCGCGATGCGGCGAAGATGGCATCCCAGAGTCGCGCCAGCGCTTCATCTCGCGACAGATTGGGAAATACTGCTGCTGCCCAAGCAGGAGTGGCGCAGGCTACGATCGTCCAGTTGATCTCGTGGCGGGCAATCAATTCCAGCGCCGGCCGGTATGCCTTGGACGTGGCGCGATTCATCCGGCTCACCTTTTCCGGATCCTGCTGCGACAGCAACGAAGGATCGTTGCCGGTGATCGCCAGCCGTGCCGATCCCTTCCGGAAAGCCTGTGCCATGCCTTCATAAAGCCATGACGGAGCTGCGTCGAAGCTGGCGTCAGCGGCGTAGCGAAAGCGGAGCAGCGTCAATTCTTCGTCCGTCAATAGAGTACTGACAAGCGAGGCACCCGCTTTATAGGCATGCGCCGTGATGAGCCGTGCCAGTGGAACCGCATCCAGCGTGGCGGTCATCACCAACTCTTGCCCCGGCGCGATCCCCAGGCCGACTCTTACGGCGACTTCGGCCAGACGATCGAGATTTTGGTCAAATTCAGGCGTGTTGATAAAACGATTCTTTGCAAACGCAGTGCTCTCGGCCATGACTCATTATCACGCCGAGCACAGCGCAGTGACAATGCGGGATCAATCGGGACTCTCGTCGTATGGAAGACGCGGTTCGCTAAGGCAAATCCTGCAGGGACAGGACTACTTCGGCGCTGATTTGACGGAGCGATTCCGGAACTTATTCAGGCTTTGGCGTACTGAAACTTCTTCTCTCGCTTATGCTGCATAACGGAAATCCGCATCGCTTCGCGTTTCTGCCGCTCACGACTGCGGAGGGCTTCCTGCAGTAATGCACGAAGCCGGCAGCGCGCCTTGAAAAGCTGAGATTTGGAATTTCCGATCGAACATCCCAGAATCTTCGCGATCTCCTGGTGTTCGTATCCTTGGACGTCGTGCAGGATGAAAACCTCTTTGTATCCATCCGGCAGTTGATCGATCGCTTTGCGCAAATTCACGTGATCCAGCATGCCGTTGAGCCGCAGGTCCGGTACGCCGAATTCGAGGGGAGGAGCGGAACTTTCGTCTGGGTCGAGCGCCGCATCGAGCGATGTTTCCAAATGCCGCTTCTTGCGAAAGCTCATGAGAACAACATTGACGGTCAGCCGATGAAGCCACGTTGAAAAGCGCGAATCTCCCCGGAAAGTATGCACTTTGCGGAACAGTTGCAGGAAGGCTTCCTGCGTTAGATCTTCCGCTTCGGCCGGATTGCCGGCCATCCGAAGGCACAAGCTATACACTCGGCGGCTGTGCAATCTGTAAAGGCACTCGAAGGCATGAGCGTTCCCGTCACGAGCCATGGTGATCGCGTCAGCTTCACGCATCTCGCCATCAATGTGTCCTGGTTCTCTGAAGCTGTGTGCCATAACGTAAGAAGTAGCAGCAGGGCTTATGCCAAACAGTGCCCGGCAGAGCGATGCGCTCTAAGTAACTGTCAGTTAGGCACTTAGCCGTACGGTGAGGTTCTGGAAAAATACAGAACGGGCGGTGATGTCCGGTGGATTTTGCGCACGTGCGGTGGTTTTCAACCACCTGCTACGTTACGAAAGCCACGTCAAAAAATATCGGTGCGCACTGGAGAAGTGGCCGAGGTCTGGGCGAGCAAGCCCCAACTCCCAAGTTTGAAACTTGGGAGTTGGGTTTCTTGTTTTCGGCGATCAGTTGGCCAGCGGATCCGGCCGCATCTGGAACTTCACGAGCTTGCTCGTGGTCCCTTTGCCGCCTTCCATGTGGAATGGCGCTCGCGTCGAGATCGGCGTGTAGATGCCCTTCCCCTTCCAGCCGCCGTTCGGATTGTCGATGCGGCCGTCCAGGCCTTTCGCGTAGTAGCCCATCGGATACGGCACGCGCAGCGTCATGAACTTGCCGTCGACCAGCACCAGCAATCCTTCGGACAGATTGCCGGTCGCAAGCGGCACGTCCTTGCCGACGCCGAGCATGTCGAACCGATCGACGAAGTTGTAGTACGCCGAGTCGGCGCTGCCGTTCTCCACCGCTCCCTTGTAGTTCGGACCCGGGAACGGATAGAGCGTCCAGCCTTCCGGGCAGTGCTGCCCGGTCGCGGCGGTCGGGCCGTTGAGCGGGCCCTTGCACTTGCTGCGGTCGAAGCTCGCGAGATGTCCGCTCGAGAGCACCGTCCAGACGACGCCCTTGCTGTCGACGTCCATGCCGCGAGGCGCGAAGCCTTGCACCGGCGCCTTCGGGTTGTTCCACGGCACCTCGTAGTACTCGGCCAGCGCCGTCTCGGGCGGATGCGATCCGGGGACGAAGCGAACCAGCGCGCCCGGCATTCCCATGGACCGTTCCCCACACCGAGCCGTCCGGCGCCGGCGAGACGCCGTAGAACGTCACGTTGATCCGCTTGTCCTTGGTCGGATCCGCCGGCTGATTCGGTTCGGTGTAGGCGTCGCGCTTCCCGTTCCCGTTGTAATCGAGGACGAACGCGCTCCAGCCCTGCGCCTTCTTCTCGTCGTGCGTCTTGTCCCAGATCTTCGTGTCGAACCAGCCCTCGACGCCGGCAGGCCCGAACGACGACCACAGCACATCGTTGTCGTCGAAATTCACGTGGCCCCACGTGAAGCAGGTGTCGATCGTGGTCGTCTCTTTGGTCTTCGGATCGTAGAGCTCCAGCCCGCGCTGGCCCTGGTTGATCGGGAACAACTTCGCCGACGGATGATCCGATCCCGCCTGGCACCACGCCGGCGTCTCGGGCTTGCGGACGCGCGCCGCGGCCCACACGCGGCCTGCTTATCCATCGCGAAGCTGTGGACCGTCGTCTGGCTGTTCCAGATCGCTTCGTCGCCCCAGTACGGCGACGGCGCCGCCGGCGGCGTATCCGCGGAGCTCGGCGTCTGCGGATCGCGAACCGTCAGCTTGATCTGGCTGGTCGCGTTGTGCGTCGGATCGACGACGGTCAGGTAATCGCCGCTCTCTTCGAGCGCTCCGTAGATGGGGCCGTTGGCGTTCACGGTCGGATTGCGCTTGTCGGTCGCGATGTCGTCGTGCAGATAGACCTTCGGATCGGCCCAGTCCCACATCGTGACGACGACGTTCCGCTCCCGGCCCTGCGGACGCGACGGAGCGGCAGACGGCAGCTCTCCGTTGGCGATGCGGTCGGTCCAGTCCGCGTACATCGCCAGCGCGCGCTGGCGGCCAACCTGGTTGAAGCGGGCAGCTCATCCCGCCGCCCGCCTGGCCGGCCTGAATCCGGCGATCCCACGCGGCTTTCGAGTCCTTCGCGACTGACTGAGGATGCTCTCGGGAATCTCGCGCGTGGCCTTGTCGCCCATCTGATGACAGCCGGTGCAGCCGTCCGTGTTGACGATCTCGCGAATCCATTCGCCCTGGCTCTTGATGCTGGGAGAAATACCGTTCCCGCTCGGCCCCGTGCCCGGGAAATCGCTCTTGGGCGGCACCTGCAGCAAAGAGAACCAGTACAGCGCGGGATAGTATTCGACCGCAGCCTTCTTGTCCGGCGCCAGCGACCGCCTTCAGGTTCAGGGTCTTGCCCGGCGTGGCTTTGACCTTCGGCGAATCCACCAGCCCGTAGCCGCGAACCCACACGTCTGTAGTTCGCCTTGGGAAGATCCGGCACCAGGTAGCGTCCCTGATCGTCGGTGACGACGATCTTGACGAATTTGGTCGGCAGGTCGGTGGTTTCCGCGATCACCCAGACGCCCGCCTCGGGCCCCTTGGGGCTGCGTCACCACGCCGCCGATGTCGGCATTGCCAACGCGGACAGCTCCGCTCTTGCGTTGGGCCGCGCGCACTCCGCCCAGCGTAGCGGCCAGAACCACGCCAACCACGATCACCATTCCCGAATACAAAAATCGAGAGAAAGATCTCTTGCTCATGACCTCAGACCTCCTCGCACGGTCAAACCACGCCCGTATTTGTGAACGCCGGAACCGAACCCAGGGGATACGCCGACCAGCAATACGCGTCGAACTGGCACGGGGCCATATTCGCCTCTTGCTGCTGATCAGTTATACGCGCCCCGGCCCACCAAAATCAATGATGGTGATGGGGCATCGGCGATGGGGCAATGAACTTTGGCAAAGATGATCGGCAATGAGTCAGGCACGGAGGGTTCACTATATAATCCCCAATACCAGAAGAGCGTTGGCCGCGGCTCTGCTTCAGTGCGAGGCAAAATGGCAAAGCACGTAATCTCTTTGAGCTTGGTTCTTGCGCTTTGTTTCGTTTCGCTCTACGCCAGGCCCCAAGCTAATAATCCAATCCCTCGATACACCGGACAGAGTCTGATCCGGCCTGAAAACTACCGGGAATGGATCTTTCTTTCTTCCGGGTTGGGAATGAACTACAACCCCTCCGCCAACGGACGCGAGATGTTCACGAATGTATTCGTTCCTCAGTGGAGCTACCGTCAATTCCTGGCCACTGGAAAGTGGCCGGACAAATCCATCTTCGTTGTCGAGGAGCGGCAATCGGAAACCAATGGCTCCATTAACAAGACGGGCCATTTCCAAACTGAATTCGTGGGGATTGGTGTGGAAGTGAAAGATGAAAACCGATTCCCCGAAAAGTGGGCGTATTTCAATTTTGGCGCAGACACAAAAACTGCCGGAGCAAATCCGAAAGCGGCGTGCTGGCAATGCCACGAAGATCACGCCGCGGTCGAACACACGTTCGCGCAGTTTTATCCCACGCTGAAGGAAGTGGCGAAAAAATTCGGCACCTATCGCACCGCCGCGGAAACCGCCGCGCCCTAGCCCATTTCCTCCCGAACGCGCAGCCGCTTTAGACCGCACTGGGTTGCTCAAGTCGCTGGTGACCCCCTCCCCCATTTTTGTGTAAGTGTTCATTCCAAACGTCCTTACGGAGTCAACTTTTGTAGCGGTTTGGTCCAAAAGCCGCGAGAGTTTTGGTGCTGCAAGCGGCGGAATGCGGAGTTGGTCATGCCGCGAATTTTGCGCCGGAGCTTTTCTTTGCGGCTCGGACATGGGTCCGGCTTCCTAATCTTCGACCATGACGGCGGAGCATACCAGTCGGTGCGGTGGCCTTCGCGGTGTTTGTCGTCGGGGCCGCCGACCGAATCGGGCTTAGCGGTAGTCGCGGAAATCGGAAGCGGCAAAGGGAGTTCGGAATGCGGCGCGCAGCTGGGAGCGCTGGAGTGCGAACGAGGTTTGCGGTGCCGCCTGGAAGGCGGCGCTACAAAATCTGCCGGGTCGCTCGCCGAAGGTGCGCAAGATCGCTGCGCCTCATGGACTGTTGCGCCGCGCCCTGAGCTACAAGTTTGCGGATCAGGTACGCTCGGCGGTTGGGATCGTGACGGAGACGGGGTTGGATGCACGCAGCCAGGAGTAGCTTTGCCACTCTCGAACGGGACGGCAAGTTTAATGGGATGGCCGTAGTAGTTCAGGAAGGCTTCGGGGGGAAGTGATGACGGCTCGGGATCATCTGCTGCGTTGCGTTCCTCGGCGTCGCGGAAGCGGCGGACGAGAGCGACGGTTTGACCGAAGAAGTCTTTCGCCGGTTTGGCAGGAGCCGGTTTCATCAGTTCGAGTTCGAGTGCGAGCTTATTGGCTTCGCAGCGGCCTTCCGGGGTGAAGTCGTATTTACGGTCGAGCATATCCAGCGAACGGGTTAGGAGGCTCGCGTAATCGGGCTCGCCCATGATGCGCTCGGCGAGAGGGCGCTCGGCTTTTTTCGGCTCGGCAACACCATTAGGTGAGTGCCCAACATTCTCACTCCCACTGCTGGAGGAGCCGGGATCGTCGGCGTCGTTTTCATTCGACCCGAGGCTGGATTTCAGTTTGTTCTCCCACTGACGATAGCCGAAGGCGGCGACGTATTCGGCGCGGACTCCGGAGACGGTTTGCAACAGGAGTTGGGAGAGATAACCGAAGGCGACGGCGTCTTTGCGGGAGATGCGTCCTTGCGCCATGAGGAGAAAGGTTTGGGCGAGGGCGCGGTTGATGTTGGTGGCGGTGGTGAGATCGCCGCAGAGCGCTTCGAGTGCGGGCATCTCAAGAGCAGAGCTACGCGCACGGCGGCCAGCTTTTGCTTTCAAGGCGTGCTGGCCGCAAAGTTGTGCGTGCTGATTGCGGCAGCGCCGACCGTCGGAAAAAGTGAATTCGCAGCGCGAGGCATTCTCAGGAGATTGCGTATCTGAAATCTGAGATTTCAGAGGTGAGGGTGTGTGATGTTGCGTGCCTGGGGAAACAGGCGCGACGGGCGGCTTCAGTTTTGAGACTACAGATCTGAAAAAGGAAGGAGATTTTGAGCCGTTGGGTGCTTCTTTTACGGTAGTCATATGAAATGTTATCGTCTAAGTACACTATGGTCAATGGTTAACTATGTGGATAACTACAGGCCTGTGGAAAAGTTCCCGATTGCCTACTATTCCTGGCTGGAAGCCAGGTAAGAATGACCAAGACTAAAATTGATCGTCCGATAAGTTGTCTTCTTGAATTGTGGCTTGAACCCGATTCCCAGTCTCCGATATCACCTGCCGGCTCAACCGGTCGATGCACCACCTGATATAACTCTTTGCTCTAAAAGGTGGTGTTCATCATGCAGAGACGATGGAAGCTGTCGTCGGCTCAGCGGGCCGATATGTGGAACCGGTGGAAGGCTGGGCAGTCGTTAAATGCGATTGGTCGAGCGCTCGGCAAGGACCAACACGTCATCCATTTCCTGCTGGCGCGTCACGGAGGGATCGTTCCGCGAGTCCGTCGCCGTTCGCGGCGGGTACTCACCTTGGCCGAACGCGAGGACATCTCCCGCGGAATCGCCGGCGGCTGCTCGCTGCGGGTCATTGCTCAACGTCTTAGTCGCACTTCCTCTACGGTAAGCCGAGAGGTAGCCCGCCATGGCGGGCGCGCGCAGTATCGGGCCAGTGACGCCGACCAACGAGCCTGGCAGTTGGCTCTGCGCCCCAAGGTCTGCCGTTTAGCCCTCCACGAGAAGCTTCGGACCATCGTTGCGAGTAAACTGATCGAGGACTGGTCACCACAACAAATCTCCGGATGGTTGAAGACTGAGTATCCCAAAGACGAGAGCCTGCGCGTGTCGCACGAAACGATTTATCGCAGCCTGTTCATTCAAGCGCGCGGAACGCTCAAACAAGAGCTGATTCAGCACCTGCGAACCAAGCGGCGGATCCGCCGCTCGCGGCACGCCAGCGTTCACGGGCACTCTCAAGGCAAGATCGTCGATGCCATTTCCATCCGGGAGCGACCTGCGGAAGTCGAAGATCGTGCTATTCCCGGCCATTGGGAGGGCGATCTGTTGCGCGGGGCGCGCAACAGCCACGTGGTCACGCTGGTAGAGCGCAGCTCGCGCTTTGTCATGCTCCTAAAGGTATCCGGCAAAGACACCACTACCGTCGTCGCCGCTCTGAGCCGACACGTACGGAGGCTGCCCGCGACACTGTGGCGCTCGCTGACCTGGGACCGCGGACACGAGATGGCCCAACACAAAAGCTTCACGATGGCTACCGACGTACAGGTTTACTTCTGCGATCCGCAAAGTCCCTGGCAGCGTGGCTCAAACGAAAACACAAACGGCCTACTGCGACAATATCTGCCGAAGAAATCAGATCTATCTCAGTTCACTCAATCGGAGTTGGACAAGATCGCTCTGCGACTAAATCAACGCCCACGAGAAACGTTGGGATTTCACACTCCAGCGGATAGACTGCAGGCCAGTGTTGCATCGACCCCTTGAGACCACCCCGTTTCTCAGGACTTGAGTCGTATGATGCGTCGGCAATGAATCCCGTTGACGACAAACCCCCTTCGCATTAGCAATTCAGGTAGGTCTCCGACTCGCCGTCTCACGATGCGAGGCTCCCGCACTATGCTGGGCGAGAACTCATGTCTGCGGTGAAGTATTTCGAATAATAATATGAGGCGCACGCCGGGCAGATGCCGTGGCTGATCGTACATTTTCGCGTTTGCACGAAGGCCGGCACCCAGTCCCACACGTCCGATGGATCCTGCCGCCGTGTTCGCCGACAGTGACAGCACATAGTGATCATTCCGCGGGCGCTGAGGTAAATGTCGGTGGCGGACGAAGGGGTTCGCTCAGCTCCGTGGATGTGCTCCACACGTGTCGAGTTGACGAACGCCAGTTCGCCCGACCGCTTCAGTGGAAGAATATTCATGTGCATCAGGCGGTACAGTTGCGCGCTGGAGCATTCGTAGTCGATGTCGAAGGTAAGGTGACGCTGGCGGCAACGTTCGAACGCTTCGCTGTAGAAGTCACGCAGCGGCTCGGGAATGACGTTCATCAGATCGGTCCCGAGCACGCGTGCGGCCACGGCGTCTTCACCGCCGTTGGCCAGTGCAAACTCGTCCCACGCTGGGTTGCAGTACGTTATCCGCAGTTCGGAATCAACCATGAAAATAACATCCTTGGAGTGTTCAACCGTATGGCGAGTGAGTTCTTCAAAACGCGGTTCCGAATAACGCTTAACACCTCGGTTGGTTTCCGGTGGTTGCATTACAAAATCCCCATGACGTAGTATCCCCAACCTGCCCGCATGACAGAGAAGGGTGCCTTTATCGAAACATAGGAAAACTGCCCCTGCAGTGACGGCCGTCACGCCTTCGCTTCTGCCTGCACGACCCTGTGCTCACTGCGGATTGCCTATATATTTCAAGTTCAAGCCATCCCAAGTCCCGAGAAGTCACCTTCTCGTCATGTGGGAGCCAACTTCCGAGAAGGCCGTTTCTCAGGCCTTATGGGCATAGCGCGGGTAAACTGGCTAAAATTTCATCATGCGAAGACCGTGCACTGCTCTGGAGTTTGGGTCGGCACGGGCGAGTAGCGCACTGATGAGAGGTCCGAGCGAAATCAATGAACAATCTTGATTTCGGATTTGAATTCGTGATAGTTGCGGAAGTCAATGATGTTGTGGCTGCAGTCGCTGGTGCCCCGTTCACAACCCAAGCTCTCGGCATGGACCGGAAGCAGAAACGATGTCCCGCCAATCATCACGTAGGAATAATCAACCGCGGATTCGACCGTATCCATCGGGAAATCTGACGGTAGGTTGCGGGCCTGCATCTCGATTCGCAGGACGCGCGCGGTTTTCGGATCCACCCATACGGAGCCTCCGTAAGCCGCAGTCAGAGTCTGAGAGCCGGACTGCACCATCCAGTGTGAATTTTCACTCCGCACTTGAAAGTCGTAAACCTGGGCACTGAAACCCGAAATGGAAGACGCACCGCCGGACCGGAACTGCGCGTCCGTATCGGGGTGAAAAAGCTCCAGCAGTGTGGACGCAAATTCTCCGGTGGACCAGGACCCACCGATTTCCTGCAGGCCCTTGTCCGTGGGGCGGTCATTGATCTTCACGTTACGATAACTTTCCTGCGCGTCATCGTAAATGATTTCAGCCGAAACCACGTCCAGGGGCATTTCCTCCTCGCGGCCTCGCTGGGTAAACCGCGACATGAACTCCTGGCAAATAAAGTTGGGAAGCTTCTCTGAAAACTCGAACGCCGCCTCTCTGGCCCTTTCGATCAAGGATTCGGCGGGACTCAGCGAACGCGTGGGTACGGAGTCCGCAGGGGGCGGCGCGGCCGGCGGCGGGTCAGGACAGGGAGGCAGAGCCGGCTGTGTGCCTCGTTTCAAAATGGGACGACCGTCGGAGCAAGGAGGCGTACTCTGCGGCTTGCGATTGCGCTGAGGGCGGCGGCGCGGAGGGCGCCGATTGTGCCGGCTGCGACTGCGGCGAGGATGCAGTTTGCGCGTGCAGGGAGATCGGAGCACTCAGAAAAAGTGCGAGGAGCACCAGGCAGGTAAATCTCCGGCCCGAGTAAAAACTACGCATCATCACTCCCACGATAACTCCTATGATGCAGGAGTCCCGTTTTGGGTTCCCATGCTCCATACACCCACTCGGCTCGCCTGGGACGGTGACTGGGACGATCAGCCGGCAAAACTGTGTACCGACATCTTCCCTCTGCTCATGCGACACGAACCCGGCACGCCTGCGGGCCCTTCGCAGCTTCCTCGAAACTCGGGACAAGTCAGGGCAAGCAACCGCTACAAAGACCCGCACGGCCACCGCAAGGGACGCAACGCCGGCGAGGCGGATGTGGTGTATATTCGGGCGCAGCTTCGGCCGTCCAAAGGGAAAATCCAGGCGCAGGGAGATTATGCAAGGAGTTTAGTTTGCTTCCGCTGGCAGCGGGGTCGCGATTCTGGCACCGGCGGGATTGGCGCAGCACGACAGGCTTACGAGTTTGAGGAGGATGAGATGAAGAAAATTCTGACGATTTCAGTGACCATCGTTGGATTGGCTCTGTGGGTACCCATGCAATCGCACGCTCAGGCGTCCTCTGTGCCGGCCAAGCAAGCAACGAGAGACATCAAGATCATCTCGAGCGCCGGCGCACGCGCTTTGGTGGACGCCTGTTCGGCCTGGGCGCAACAGAACAAGCAAACCGTGGCGATAGCGATTCTGGATTGGGGCGGGAACCTCGTTGAATCGCACGCCATGGAGGGCGCGCCGATGAACGCGATCGACACGGCGCTGCTGAAAGCCAAGTCGGCGTTGCGCTGGCGGCGCGCTACTTCGGAGACAAACAAGATGGTGCGCAGCGGCGAAAATCTGGCGCCGACCTTCATGCGCGATTTCCCCCAACCCGGAGCGCTTCCCATAACGGTCGACGGCCAGGTGGTAGGAGCGATGGGCGTCTCCGGCGCCGACGGCGAGAAATGCGCTCAGGCGGCGATTGACGCGGTGTTCAAGGGCCAGCCGACGTCTTCCACTTCACGATAGCGCGGCGGTGTTCACGTACTGCGGTTACTGCGGTCAGTACTGCCGCGACGCACTCGCACTTCTGCTGCGAGCGACCGAGATTGCCGGGTTAAGCTGTGGTGTCTGTCAATAAGGCATCGCTCGTAATTATTTTGTTCTATATCCAGTGAAGCGTACGATGCTTAAGGCAGCAATCTAGATCGGAAACGTAGTTATTCAGTGCGAATGGATACTCCTCTTAAAGTGTCACGGATCGAAAGGGCCGAGCAAATTCTCCAGCACCGGAGATCCTCAGGCTTCAACGCTGTGGCCGATGAAGGTGACGGCGAGCGTCTCGATGCGGCCAAAGCTCCGGAGATTCCGGTCGAGCTGGCGGTAGTTATTCCCACTTATAACGAGCGCGGAAACGTCCGGCCCATGTTAAGCGCTCTGGCGAAGGCCCTCGAAGACGTCGAATGGGAAGTAATTTTCGTGGACGATCACTCCGCGGACGGTACAGCCGACGCAGTGCGAGAGGCGGCGCAAACAAATCGGCGCGTTCGGGTGCTCGAACGGATAGGACGCCGCGGCCTCGCCTCGGCCTGCATCGAGGGGATGCTGGCGACGGCGGCGCCTTACGTCGCCATTCTCGACGCGGATCTGCAACACGACGAAAAGCTTCTGCCAAGAATGCTGGAACGAATCAAAGCTGAAAAACTCGACATTGTCATCGCGAGCCGCGCGCTTCGTGACGGAAATGCAGGCGAATTCCCGAAGCATCGGATTCGGCTGAGCCTGCTTGGCGCGAAGATCAGCCGGCTCGTTTGCCGGTATGAAGTGACGGATGCCATGAGCGGCTTCTTTTTGCTCGATGCGGCCTTTTTCAGGCGAGTGGCACCGCGGTTGAGTGGCACAGGGTTCAAAATCCTGGTCGATTTGCTGGCCACGAGCCGGGAACCTATTCGCATCGGCGAGGAGCCGTACGAATTTCGCAAACGGCATTGGGGCGAAAGCAAGCTCGACACGCGGGTGGAAGCGGAATATTTGTATCTGCTCCTCGATAAAATACTAGGTAGGGTTCTGCCGACAAGATTTGCGATTTTTGCGCTGGTCGGGTCGATTGGCCTGATCTTTCACCTTGGAATTCTCAACGCTGCTTTATCACCGGACCAAAATTGGATTTGTCGAAGCCCAAGGGGTAGCGACATTTTTCGCCATGACCTTGAACTTTCTGCTGAATAACGTGCTGACATTTCGAGACAAGAGGCTCAGAGGCTGGCACATCTTAACTGGCTTGCTAACTTTCTATGCGGCCTGTGCATTGGGCGCGTTGATCAATCTGAGCGTTGCCGATTCCCTCTTTCGGTCGCATGTGATCTGGTGGTTTGCTGCGATTTGCGGGGTTGCGGTGAGTTCAGTGTGGAATTATGGAGTGAATACAGTTTTTACGTGGCGACGAGAGAAAGAACAAAGCTAAGCATATCCCGGCCTAACGATCCGGCCTCTGACCGACTTTCCCTGCCGCTCGATTGCATCCAGAAAACCGCAGGCTGTCATCCTCCTCGTCCGACAACCGGCGCAGCCGATACTTCAAATGAGCGGCTGCTGTTTAGTGCTGGGTCTTCCGCCCGGCGCGATCGCAGCCAAACGGCCAGGAGTCCGGCGGCCAGAAGACACGTAGCCCAGCAATCGACACCTGCGGCCTGAAAGAAACGCTGCATCTGTGATCCCGGAGTCAGAGGCTCGAGCGCTTCGAGCAGCACCGCGGCCCATAGAAGCATTCTTGGCCATCTCGGGAACGCTTCCCGGCGCGCCAAAAGCGCACCGGCCGTCATCGCGGGCCACAGCAACACAACCATCTCGGGGCGGTACGCAAACGGCTGCAGAAGTGGCAGCGCGCAGAACGATAGCGCGTCCGTCAGCGAGTCCAGACGAGCGGGCGCCGCCTGGGCCAGCAACAGCAAACCGCCATAGCCGATCACGGTCAGCAGCATCCAGATGACCCGCACAATGCGAGGGTCCATGGCGACGAAATTGACGTGCGGATAATTCGGATCGGGCCAGTTCGAAAAATCCATCGCCGTCAGGTATCGCTGCAATACACCGCCGAGCGACTGGCTGGGAAACCACGCCTGCTGGCCAAGGCTGCCCGTTCCCCACTCCTGCGCCGTCCATTGCCGCAGCAGGGCAATATTGCCGCGCCAGCCGAAATGGACGGCCGGCAAAAGCGTCAGGCCGATGACGAACGCCCCGGTCAAAAACGCCACGCGCATATGTCGTCGCGCCGCTACGTAGGGCAGAAAAAACAGCGGCCAGACTTTCAGGCTCACTGCGAGCGCCAGCAGAAAAGCTGACAAAACCGGGCGTTGCCGCAGGCTCCAAAGGGCCGCCGCCACAAGCACAAAAATCAGGAACTGAGCGTTTCCGAACCGGAACTCCTGCACAAGGAATCCGCCACAAACGCATACAGGAATGAGCCACCACCATCCGGTTCGCGGAAACTCGGTTTGGACCGCCAGCGCCTTCACCACAAAAAACAGCGCGGCGCATTTCAATGCTACCCAGAGGACCAGGGCCGTCTTCAGAGGCAGCAGCGCAAAGGGAAGAAACGCGAGAAGAAATAAGGGCGGATAGCGAAAGATTTGCGGCCAACCGATACCGCTCTGCGGGCCATACAGCGCGCCGTGGCCGTCCACCAGCACTCGCGCCGCATGGTAATAAACCAGGAAATCCACCGAATGCGCCGTGGGCTTGGATAAAAATACTACAACGGCCAAACCAACCACGAGTAAGAGCAATCCAAAGTTTCTGCTCAAGCGCAAATGCATTTCCTAAGCTGGTCGGATGCCCGCTCGACCACGCTGAAGTTACCTGATCGGCGTACGACCTTCAGAGTGTACCGTGGTTTCGGATAAGTCGGCGGCTTTAGAATCTGCACGGCTTGGCCGCAATGTACCGCTAACTAAACTCTTTGAAATGCTCCCCATACGGCGCTCGGCTTGCCGGTCAGCTGATTGCCTGGGGCTTCACGTTTTGGACATTTCCCGGTGTAAGTGATCCCCACGGAGCACCGTCTCGGGCGTATCCTTTACTCATATTTTGCCTGGAAGTATTTGCCTTGAAAGACCGGACCGAAACTGAGGAAAAGGCGGAACCATGTCGCTAAAAATCATGGTCGCAGACGACGAACCAAAGACCACGCAACTCATGAGGTCTCTGGCTACTCCCCTAGGTCATATTGTGTTGCCGTTTGGGGACTATCAGGAAGCTGGGAAGAGGGGGGAGACGCAGCGGTTTGACGTAGCCTTTGTGGGCATGCGATCACCACAAGTCGGCGGGCTCGAGTTGGCCCACCGAATCCGGCAGTCCCAGCCCAACCGCGAGACTATCATCGTGATGCTCAGTGACACGGACGATGTTGCGAGCCTGCGGCAGGCTTTCGGCGAAGGTGCCGACTATGTTCTCAGAAAGCCTGTTCTCGCGGACCGCCTGCGCCGGATGCTCACTGCCATGGACCTGCCAGATTGGAAAGCCAAGAGGCATGCAGCCCGATTGCCCCTTTTTACCGAAGTGAGCTGCACGTGGAACGGGAAACAGTTTCCCTTGCGAAGTATGAATATCAGCGAGAGCGGCATGTTGCTTCAACCCGCAATTGATGCACAAATAGGCCAGGAAGTGGGCTTACAGTTCAAGATTGCCGAGATTCGCGCCTCACTCGAAGCGAAGGCGCGGGTCATCCGTAAAGAAGGAACCGAGCGCATTGGCGTGGAATTCGTCGGGTTGGAATTGCAGGATCGAAATGCGATTCAAGTTTATGTCACGGGGCACCTGGAGAGACTTACACGAGGAGAATCTCTGAAGTTCGGACCGCGCCGGATGTTCCAATCCTAAGACCGAAATTCGTATACATTCTATTGTCATTGGATAACGAAGCGCGCCGGCGCCCGATCAGCTGGCGAAGCCGGTTGTGAAGCGCTCGTCTTCCTTTGCGTCAATCGTTCGGCAGGAAGGAGCGGCCGTGAAGTATGGAGCGGTTCTTTTAATGCTTGTGCTAATGGTCCTGCCTTGTCGGGGCCAAACCGCCACCGGAGAGGCCAGAGCATCGCAGCCGCCCCGCCGTCTGTCCGATATGACAAAAAGCGAGTTGGCGGCGTGCTTAAAAAAAGAGCCGGGACGATTCTCGATCATGTCCATAGCAAACAACGAAGAGGCGTATAGGTATGCAGAGGATTGGCGCGAAGTATTCACCTCCGCCGGCTGGCAGATCGACCGTAAGGATATTCCCATCCAAACATTCAGAATCGTTGGTGGTCTTTGGCATGGAATGCGAGTGCGTGTGCACGATGGCTCGCCAACTGAAGGCCAGACAACGCCACTAGCAATTGGTTCTCCGGAAGAAAACTTCGCGCAATGCGTCAACGGCAGGCGCGATATTCCAACCGGGGGACGCATAATCAGGTACAAGGACAGGCCAACGGGTTCCGTCTCTATACAAGTCAGCGAGATACAAGTCAGCGAGGGTTTTGTGATGCGGCCTGTGATAGGTCTTGCGATGGGGTTTTGTGATGGCGGAAACGGCCGTCACCTTCAAGCGCACTCGGCCTGATGGGTAAGTTACCGTCGCAAGCTTTTGGTTCAATGCCCGGGACCAGCCTGGACGTGTTTCGATCCGGAGGTGTTAATTCCAAACGGCACCCATGCCGGGCAAAAAGCGAACACGGCCGTAGCTAGAACGATTACGCCGAAAACATAAGCGAGAATCGCCAGGATTCCGGTGACGATATGGAAAAAGCCAAGAGCCAACAACACTAAACCGACGAACACCCTTACGCCGCGATCAATTCCTCCCACATTGCGTGCCATTATTTGCCTCTCCCCTCCTACATCTAATAAGGGCCCCTTTTAAATCTCCACGATTAGCTTACTTTTCGATTCATGCGCGGTATGTGCGCTAGATCACTAAATTCCATGGTCGCGATCACATCGGCAGGCAACAAGGATCCGAAGCCTGTCGGAGGGACATACAGGTGTACAATGGCCCTCAGTTTTCAGGGTCAAAAACGAGATTCAGGCTGAAACCAAGGGAGGCTTGTCATGTCTAGGGCGAAGCTTCTTTCCGGGATACTGGCGGCAACGGCCATACTGGGTCTAACACTTGTTGGTTTGGTGATGGCGGAAACGCCCGCCCCCTCAGCGCATTCAGCGCTGACGGGCAAGGTGACGTCGCAGGCGGAAGGCCCCATGGAGGGCGTGATCGTTGGCGCAAAGAAAGAGGGCTCCACGGTCACCACTTGGGTGGTGAGCAACTCCCAGGGTCAATACAGTTTCCCGCGTGACAGGATGGAACCGGGCAAATACGCGATCGGCATTCGGGCAGTAGGCTATGAGCTGCCGAAAACTTCCGTAGACGTGACGGCCGAACCCTCGCAGCAGGATTTACAACTCAATAAGGTAACCAGCAATTCGAAGCTCGTCATGCAGCTCTCGAACGGTGAGTTGCTCAACAGCGTGCCGGGAACCTGGGACGACAAGATGGCCCTCGGCAATTGCGTCAATTGCCACACACTGCAGCGCGTGCTGTTTTCCCGCTATAACCCGGAGGACATGGCGCCGGTCGTGCAGCGGATGGCCATGCACACGAACAACTCTTCGCCGTTACATCCCTGGATGCGTCCTCCCAGGCCCGCAAGCCCGCCGACAGCACGACAGATCGCCGCCGCCAAATATTTCAGCACGCTTAACCTGAGCTCGGTGGACAGCTTTGAATTCCCGCTGAAGACGATGCCGCGGCCCAAAGGCAAGGCCACCGAGGTGATCTACACGACCTACGACCTGCCGCGAGCGGATGCGGCGCCGCATGACGCCGCGCTCGACGCGCAAGGGATCGTCTGGTATTCCGATTTTGATTCGCAGTTTCTTGGGAAGCTCGATCCGAAGAGCGGCAAAGTGGTGGAGTATCCCATTCCGCTAGCCCGGACCGGCCCGGTCGCCCAGGGCGGTCTGCAGATCGCTTTCGATAAGGAAGGGCGCGTCTATTTCGGCAACATGTCGCAGCTGCAGATCGTCCGGTTCGATCCCAAGACAGAAAAAATGGAGACGTTCAAGCCTCCCATCGCGGATGCGAATATTGGGGACGGCCATCTTACGATGATCGACCCCTCGTTCCAGCAGGTGGACGGCAAGATATGGGTCAATGTCGCCGACGGTACCGACGAATCCGGCGGCACCTGGCACGTAGACCTTGCGACGAACACGTGGACTAAGGTTACGTACCCTTCCGGTAGCCCGTCCGCGCGCGCCTACGACGTCGTCGCCGATTCCAAGAACGATATGTACGGGATGAGCTTCACCAATCCCAGGATATGGAAGACCGATGGCAAAACGCTCAAAACTGTGTGGTATGACATGCCGGCTGGGGAGACGGGCTGCCGGCGCGGCCACATCGACTCGCAAGATCGACTGTGGTGCGGCGGGTTTAACGATAACGACCTGGTGATGTTCGATCCGAAAACCCAGAAGATCACCGAATGGAAGGCTCCCACGCAGTGGACGCGTCCCTATGACGCGGAGTTCGACGATAAAACTTACGACTGGGGCGCGGGAATGGACAACGATATTGCTCTGCGACTGAATACCCAGACCGGCGAATTCACCGAGTACCTGCTGCCACACGAAACGAACGTTCGTCACGTGGAAGTGCAGAAATCAGGAGCCCTTTCCAGCATGTGGCTGGGGGACCAGCACGGCGGCACACTCGTTCACATAGAACCGCTGGCGCCGTAAGCGAAGAGCGCTGGAAGCTTCTTGGATTCGGCTTTCGTGTTATTGGGATGAATTGTCGTTGTCGTCAGAATGCCGTTTAAGGACCGGGCGGTTCGGGTCAGAATCCTCGCGGTTCTTCTGCATTTGTAATGACGTTGGGATATCGTAGACATATCGGATCGTGATCGGCGTTGACGAACGGCCGTTGTCGATATGCAGACTTTCATAGAGCTGCCGGCCATCTCGCGACAATTCGAAAGTCCGGGTCATCTTCCCGCCTAGCGGGCTCTTTTCATCCGAAACCAGCATGCTGCGGTCCCAATGTGCCGCTACCTCCTGATGGCTGTCATTCGTGGATTTCGGAAGCTGGCGCCCGTCGGTGTAGAGAATTAGTTTCCGGGATTGATCGTCCGTAACGTCGATTTCCGGATTCTTCAAATCCACCATCAGCGACCCCGCCGGGTAAATGAGCGACTGGATTCTCGGATTATCTTCGATGTCTTTCCCGTCGTATCTCGGCCCGCCATTGGGGCCTCCGCCACCGCCGCGCGGAGAACCTCCCCAAGGACCCCTCGGATAACCGCCACCGCCTGGATAGCCACCGCCGGGATAACCTCCGCCAGGGTAGCCTCCGCCCGGACTACCTCCTCCCGGATAATTATTGCCAGCGCTTTCCGCCACTCGAACTCTCTGCCGCCCGTCGTCGCTCTGGTCGCGATTCAGTTTCCAAGCTCCGGCAAGGTCGTTCTGGGCGGCACGGCCGGCTCCTGAGGCTTGGCTACCGGTGTCGCCTGGGGCTCTGCCGTCTGCCCCTGCGACTTTGATTGTCCTCGAGGCAACGGGCCCGGCGCTGCCTGCGCCATGGCGCGACCAGGGACGAGAAACGAGATTGCGCCCAGAACTCCGAAAATTACGTAAATTGAGGTGTTTGTAATTTTCATTTTGCTTTGCTCCACCATTGCTCGCTCAGGCCGGGACACCCGTTTCCAAGCGGGATTGCTCTCCTTCAACCATACACCGTATGGATGTCGATGCAAGATCAAGCTGGATAAGTTGTAGCGCATATTCGTAAATGCAATCGCTCCACTCCGGGAAGCCCCTGGAAGTAAAGCTAAGCCGTTCGCAGATACAACGATTACGTTGGTAAATACAGCAAGCAGAGGAAGATGGATTGGCAGGTTTATTTCAGCAGCGCTCTTCCGGATCGTTACGCGCTAACACATTAGGATGGATCACTGCGCCGGCACTGCTGTCAATCCAGGGGCTCGCCGCAATTGCAAGTTCCCAGGCTCCCGAATAAAGAGAGCTGCGAGAAAGAGCACTACAGTGCTGGCCGCACCCATCAATAGCGGCATGCCCAGACCGAACTGTTGCGCGATTGCCCCTCCGGCGGCGGGCGCGATTGTCGCGCCGATGATTTCTCCCACGAGGGTTGCGAGCCCGATGGCGGTGGCTGAGAATTGTGGCGGAACGCTTTCCGCCGGCACCAGCACCATGATCAGCGCCGCGATCGCCTGACCTCCCTGCGTCAGGAACAGAATCGCCGCCAATAACCACAAGTGGGCATAGAAAAATGGCAGATACAGCGCAATGGGCAGCAGCGTCGACAGCAAGGCCAGGAATAGAAGCGTAGGCTTGCGTCCCCAGCGATCGGACAAGCCCGGAAAAACCAGGCCAATGAAGAAACTGCCGAGTCCGGCGGCGCCAAGCAGGAAGCCCGCCGTCGTTCCAGGTTGGTGCATGACTTCCGTGATATAGAGCGGGGCAAATACATTTTGCAGAAACAGCCAGGAAATAAAACCGCTGGCGCCGATGCAGCAGAGCCAAACGTTGCGATAGCGCAGAATCGAAAAATAACCTCGAATGGTCACGCGGCCGTGTCGCTGGCCCTCTACTTCAGCTCGCTTTGGCTCGCGAACGAATTTCCAGATCAGAATCGCCATGACGATCCCCGGCAAGCCGGTCACGAAAAATCCCCAACGCCAGCCCCAACGCGAGGCGACCTGAGTGGTCAAAATGGGAGCGGCGCAAAGCCCCACCAGGGCGCCCGCGCTGACGACGAATCCCACATTGCGTCCGCGGCGGCTCGGTGGAGAAGACTCTTCCGTAATCGCGTTGATCACGGCCCAGCAGGGCCCTTCGGCAACACCCATCAGCGCCCGGATCAGCAACAGCTGCTCGAAACTATGAGCAATCCCCGATAGCCACGACAAAGCCGAAAACAAAATCACACCCGGGATCAATACGATTCGCCGCCCGAAACGATCGGACAATGCGCCAAAGAACAAGCCCGACACAGCCCACGTGACCGACACTACGGAGGCCAGAAACCCAATTTGCTCGCTCGTCAGATGAAACTCAGGAGCGAAATACGGCGCCAGATAAAGCTGCGACATGCGGTCAAGAAAGACTGTGCCCCACGTAAAAAACAGGATCAGGACTAGCTGGTTTTCGTAACGTCTCGAATGTTCCATAAGGATGGCGCAGTGAGCAGGCGCTATGTATCGCCGATCTATTTCACCTGTCAAGCGCCGGCAAGATCTGCCAGCGCAGCGGAAGCATTCTCTTCCAGAGTCAACTGGATGAGGCGGTCGGCTCGCTCCTGTTGCTCGAGGCCGAGACATGTGGCAATGATTTCTTCAAATCGTTTACCCGATATAGGCAAGCCGGGGATCACCTCGCGAATCCGGCGCGCCTCTTCACTGAAATCCCAAATGAATTCGCGCCCCGTGGCCTGCTTCGTATAACTCTTGCCGTCCTTGGTGAAGATGGTGATCCGCGGAGCGAAAAGAGGCATATCGTGCGACGGAATAATCGTCACGCGTTTCATGAGGTCAAGGACTTCCGGCGGATCGGCACCCGTCGGCAGCAGCGGGAAGCCGCGTTTCACAACGCCGTACGCGCTGTAGTAGCGCGAGCTCCCCGGCTTTGCTTCGCCGATGTCTTCCCTTCGCGTCGGAAACGCGGGGCTGGGATACTGCGTCTCGAGCCAGTTGACCACGGCTTCCACGCGATCGACGTCTTCGTACCGGATGTTGTGTTCCTCGCAAAGCTTCGCCGTGACGTCGATATGCGCGATGTTGTAACCGGAAATCGAATAGATGCGATAGAGCGTCTCGAGAAATATCCATTCTTTGCCGAGACTGGCGGCAATTTTGGCCATGCTGGTCTGCGTGTCGCCAACAAAGCTATAAGTGAGCTGTCCTCTATTATTGCCGGCATAAGCGTGATAGAAGCCCGCTCTGCCTTCAAGGGCAGTCTCACCGCCTGGATGTCCCTGCTTTGCCAGAAGAACCGCCAGCATGGCATTTCGTGCTGCGGCGCCCTCGCGCAGGGCCGCACTCTCGAGATTTCCTCCGGCAAGATTCACGCACAGGCCGATCGTGTCCGTAATCTGGTTCTCGGTGAAGTGCATGATCTTAGCGGCGGCGACCGCGGCGCCAAAAATCCCAAACACAGGACCTGCGTGGAAGCCTCGCGCCATCACCGTGGGAATGAAATCCGCCGCCATCCGCTCCATCACCTCGTAGCCTGCTGCGAGGCCGGTAATGAACTCTTTTCCGGAGGCGCCTTGGACCTCCGCGGCCACTAGCGCGCTCGGCAGGATGCTGGTGCCCGGATGCGTGAGCATGCGGAAGGTGTCCCATTTCCCGCCGGCGAGCATCATCTCCGAATTTGCAAATGCCGCGCCGCCCTTCGTCACCTTGGCGCCGTTCACCATGACGGTCGCGCCATTGCGCACGCCCGCTTCCTCTTCGAGCATCAATCGCACAGCTTCCTGTCCCGCCGGCATTTGAGAGCCGAGGAGCGCCGAGGTAAGAGCTTGGAGCGTCACGCCCTTGGCTCGATCTACGACCGCCGGCGGCAGATCTTCATACCGCAGCGCAGAAACCCAGCGCGCGAACTGCCGGCTAAGGGATGGCGTTGCAGTCGCGGCTTGCCTGTTATCTTGCGGAATCCCACGCGGAGCGTTTTGCCCGTCCTCAGTCAATGAGGAAAAAGGCGCTAAGGCAGCGATACTCGCGGCGCCGCCAGCCGCCAAGCCGGATGTGCGAAGAAAACTTCGGCGATTCAGTTGTGGTTTTATTTTTTCAGCAAGCATCTGCATCGACCTCCAGCCCGGGCAAATATACACCCATCGAAAGCACTGTCGCAGGTTAGGGCCGAGGACGAAGCACACAATGCATTAGCCAATCACGGATTGGGCGCATCCAACGATAGCTGGAAATCCACAGCTCAATATAAGGAGATCACATGGCCGAACCCAAATCCGTCGCCAGCGAAAACGGAATTTCCCGAGAGGGCCTGGCGCAACTTCTGAACGAGGATCTTTCCCGCGAATATCAAGCCATCATCGCTTACGTCGTCTATTCGCAGGTCTTGAAGGGCGCGGAATTCATGAACATCGCGGATCAGCTCGAAGAGCACGCGAAGCAAGAGTTGCAACACGCGTTGATTGTTTCCCGGCAAATCGATTATCTGGGCGCAATGCCCACCGTAAATCCGAAGCCCGTGCAGACTTCGGAAGATCCTCGTGAGATGCTCCGTTTCGATCTGCAAAACGAGAATGACACGATCCGCAATTATCGCGACCGCGTTCGCCAATGCGAACAGCTTGGAGAGTACGCAATGGCCGAACAGATCCGCCAAATCCTGGTGAACGAGCAGGATCACCAAATTGATTTGGCCACCGCGCTTGGCGAAGAGGTTCCTGACGCCAGTTCGGGAGGCGAGGCAAAGCGCCGCAGCGCTGGCCGCTGAGTTGCGCAATTCAGGATCAAGCGGTAACAGCGTTTGCCCATTGGGAAAAAAAACAGCTTAACCCTTATCGCTGGCGTGGCAGGCGTCTTAGCTGACGCGCCCGCATAATACCGGCGCGCATAAAACCATCAACGGTTCGAGATTGGCTAAGAAGCCTCACTCACAAGAGTGGTATCCGATTGATTCACGCGTCGGGGTGGAGGGCATAAAGGGCCAATTCGAGACGATTCGAAGTGCCTAGCTTATTAAAGATCCGAAACAGGTAATTACGGACGGTGTGCTCGCTCAGATTGAGCCGCCTGGAAATGTCGCGGTTGGTTAGGCCATCGGTAACCGAGTCAACGATATCTTTTTCCCTCTTCGTTAGTAGTGTCTTCGGCGCCTTTGACGGATTTCTCCGAAATTTGGAAATCGAGGGCGTCTGGGCCAAGGCTTCGAGCGCGAACCTCAGCACCTCGCTGCCAGCCCATACTTGTCCCTGGTGTACCGACTGTATGCACTTGCAGAGCACATTGAAGGGTTCGTCTCGGCAGAGGATACCGACGGCCCCCGCGCGAAAGGCGTTGACCGCGGCGGAGCGCTCCATGGAATCGAGCAACATAATAATGCTCATGTCAGGGTTAGAAGCTCGCAGTTCACGCACCACATCGAAAGCGGCTCTATGTCCATCCTTGAGCGCTCCGACAAGCGCAACGCTCGCTGCTTTCTTGCTGAGGATGGATCGAATCCCGGCCTTGTCGTTAGTGCAGCCAATTACTTCCATCCGGTAGCGGCTCCGGCGCAAGGCTGCAGCCATCAGTTCGGAGCTCATTTGACTTCTCTCGACGATCAAAACAGAGGGAGATCTTTGCCCGTTTGACTCTGACATTGCGCCCCGGCTTAGTTTTCAGTGGGCCCGTAGTGCACAAAAGAATTGCAGGGTTCGAATCCCAAATACGAACCAACATTCAGCAAGTCTATGATCTTTGCTGGATTTAATCTCCGCAGTAAAGGGCCCGACAAACAACTTTAACGCCACAAAAAGTGGCCCGAATAATTACGATTAATGGGCTATAGACATATCCGCTAATGTAAAAGGATGCAAGAGAAATAATTTCAACCTCAAATGACTGGTTGCGGCCATGTCCGCGCGGCCCGGCCACCGCCCAAGATAACAGCACGGCAGAAGGTCAATTAGTTCGGTTTCTTGCCGAAGTTGCTCGCCAGATAAGATGCCATCGTCGAAATTTCTTCCTGCGTTGCGACGTTTGTGCCTGCGCGCGCCATCATGTTGCCTACGGTGTTATTCCACTCGTCCTTGCTTCTCCCAATCGTGGTGACGCGCCCTAAGTCATGACAGAGAGCGCAATGTGACTCGACGAGTTTCTGGCCATCGCCTGTGGGAAGGGCTTCAGTTTTCAGGCCGCTTTGCATCGGGGACGTGCCTGGCCCAAAGTTTTTTGTGAGGTATTGCGCTACGGTGTCTGCTTCCTGGGGCGTCACCTGCGCCCCCCGCAAGACCATGTCGTCAACGAAGTGCTTCCAACCCACAGGCCCGTCCCGCAGCGCCACGATCATTTTCAAGCCGTGGCACTGCGTGCATGCTACAGCGACGATGTCTTTTCCGTTTCCTGCGGGCAAACTATTGGCGGGCGACTGCGATTGCGCATGAATCGGCGTTATAAAGCTGATTGCCAAAACCGCGAGCGCACACAGCCGCGCGACATACGTTCGGAAGCGGAGTGCCACGTCTGAACGCATCTCACACCTTCCTTTGCCGCAAATCCGCGATGGAATACGGCGGATACCACGTCGACGTCGCGCCGATGCCGTTGCGCTCAATGTGGACATCGAGCAGATAAGGCCGGCCATCAGCCGTAGCGCGTTTTGCGCGTTGCAGCGCCGCCTGCAACTGCGCGGGTTCGGCGACAATTTCCCCTTCGACTCCGAATCCCGAGGCAAGTTTCGCGTAATCGATATCCGGATCGCCGAGGTAGCAGGTCATGTCGCGGCCGGTCTGGAATTGCCTTCCGCCGATGTTCCATATGCGGTTGCGCTCGTTGTTGTAGCTGCGGTTGTTGCAAACGATTATCGTCACCGGGGCCTTGTAGCGGGCATAACTCCACAGCGGTTGCGGGCCGGCAAAGAGGAACGCGCCATCCCCAACCACCGACACCACCTGCAAATCGGGATGTGCCAGTTTCACGCCGAACGCCGCCGGCAATCCCCATCCCAGCGCCGCTCCCGTTGTGGTGAAGAATTGTTTATCTGATCCGCCGAAAGACATGAAGTCTTCCATCTTCCGGCCCGAATCGCTTTCCGCCACCACGCAAGCGTCTTTGTCCAAAGCGGTCTCGAGCTCCATGCCCAGCCGTTCGTAGCTGACGGGGCTGTGATTCCACGTCTCACGCCCAAGCGACTCGCGGAACTTGGCCATCGTCGCAGTGTACTCGTGAGTCTTCCTAGTGCGGTCTTGGCTGATCTGCCGCAGCCGGTCTGCCGTGGCCATACTCTTCAACGCGGCAATCAGGTCTTCGGTCGCCAGCTTCAAGTCTCCGAAAATCGCAACGTCCGTCGGCGCAGTGCGGGCGAGGTTAGTGGGATCCATGCGCACTTGAATCAGTTTTATGCCCGGCTGAATTCTCTCGCCATAGGCAAGACGGCTCCCCAGGTTCAAAATCACGTCTACATTCGCCGGATAACGCATCTGCCGGAGGGCCGCGCCAAGATACAGGGGATGTTTCGTCGGGAAGGCTTTCGACCAGCCGATCGTGCCGCCGTCACGCGTTACAGGCATTCCCAATAGCTCGGCCAACTCCACAACGTCTTTCTGCGCGCCGCAGCGAGCAATTTCGTCGCCGACATAAAGAACGGGGCTTTGCGCATCGAGAAGCATGCGCGCGGCTTTCTCGATCAAATCCGGATCGGGACGCACTCTCATCGACACTTCGAATTTGGCTTGATCGATTACGGCCGCCTGAGCTTCATCGTCGAGAATGTCTTCCGGGTAGGCAAGAAAAACGGGGCCACTCGGCATCGTGGACGCAAATTTGAAGGCACGGCGGGTCACTTCCGGAATCTTCTCCGCCGACTGCGCCACCCAATTCCATTTCGTGATCGGATGCGCGATGCTTTCCAGATGGTCGGCATCCTCGAAGCCATCTTCGCCCTGCGTCGCGCGGTTCACGTAGTCTACCGCCACCACCATGGGAATCTCGTCTTTCCAGACGTTGTATAGCTGCGTCATCGAATTCGGAAACCCCGGCCTGGCGCAAATCACAAATGGAGTCTTGCCCGACGCCTTCGCGTATCCGTCTGCCATGGCCACCAGCGCTCCTTCCTGAAGCGCCTTGATCAAAGTCATCTGGGGTTCGTCCACCAGCGCGTCAAAGAAAGGAGCGGCTCCGGAAGAAGGATTGAAGAATATATGCCCGACGCCGGACGCTTTCAGTTGCGCCACAAGCAGCGCGCCGCCAGTCCCCTGTACGTTTCGCGATGCTGACGATCCTGACGGCGGGTTTGCGGCAGCATCTTCCGCAGCCGCTGGAAGAAACGGAGCGAGCGACTGCGCCATGGAATTTGCCGCGGCGGCTGTGATTCCAAGGGTCCCTAAACCTGAGAGCAGTTGCCTCCGGGATATTCGGCTATCGAGGTATTGTTTGATCAGGTGCTTCATTGCGTGTCTCCCTCTGCCATCCGAGCGTTCTTCGGAGCTAGATGATGCTGAATTTTCGGTTGGACCTCTGTTTCGCGCATCGTACGCCTCAAGCGGCCTTGATTCAACGAATTTGCGTGCCAAACGGCGCGACGGGACCGTCAACTCCCGAGATCATCCCACGGAGCTTTACGTTCGATTGGAGGGAAGGGTTTGGCACGACAGGGAATCGAACCCTGGTCTACGGATTATGAGACCGCCGCTCTGCCATTGAGCTATCGTGCCGCGGATCAGATTGATACTACATTTCTCGCGAGCTTTGGACAACTCTTGACCAGCTTTGAGGATTTCATGCCGGGCGATTGCTTACGGTTCGCCTTCAAGCTTCCGCACTCGGACTTCAACACCGGTGCCCTTCAGCGCATCCGCGAATTCCTCGGGTTTCGACCCGCGATAGTGGTAGGGATAGGCGATCTTCGGCTTGAACGCTTTCACGCACTCCGCCGCTTCGAGCGTTGATTCGGTTCGGGGCGGATTCATCGACAGGAAGGCGACCGTGATGTTTTTGAGCGCCTTCATTTCCGCCGTGCATTCCGTATCGCCCGAAAAATAAACGCGCGTGTCGCCAAAATTCAGAACGTAGCCGCTTCCGATGCCCTTGTGGTGGAAGGGCTTCCCCGGCCCGGATCCGCGCACGATGTTGTACATCGGCACGCCCTCGAACTCGATGCCCATGACCGTTTTCTGCTCGGAATCGCTGATCGCCTCCACCTCGCCACAGGCGGGCGCGCAGTTCAGCGTGTCGATAACTGCAGGCGGCCCAACGATGATCGTTCCGGTCTTCCGTAGTTTGTCGATCATCGTGCGATCCAGATGATCGGCGTGCGTGTGCGTCACCACGATCAGATCGGCCTGCGGAACGCCCGTGTAGTCTCCCTGGCTCCAGGGATCGACGTGAATCACTTTGCCGCTCGAATTCGAGCATCACGCTGCCGTGATACAGCGGCCTGAGCCGCAGCTCACCTCGTGACGTGTGTACGACATCGACTTGCGCATTCGACGAATCAGCATGCAGAAGCACAGGAAAAGTCGAAAGACAAACGGCAATCGCCACCGCGCCTAAAACACTAAGCACACCTGCGGCATTTCTATGCATGAGACGAACTCCTCGGGTCCTTTTGCGGCAGCAGTATACATCGCTACAAAGCTCGGAGGCGCCAGCGCATTGCCGGCCAGATTGCCGATTCATGTGAATTCTAAACGCGGAGCAGTGTACCCATTGAGAGGCTAGGCCTTAGTTGCGGCGTGTCGTGAGATGTAAGGTTAAGTTAACTGCTAGTACCCGCCTGCGGTCAATGGGAACGACTCCAAATGATTACGGTTAACGCCTCGGCTACGCCATCCATTAAGCCCCTCAAGGGCACCCGGACCCCCTAGGTAAACTAGCCCTACAGGGAGCCCCAGCTGTGCAACAGATCGGCAGATACGAAATCCTGGAGGAGATCGGCCGCGGCGCCATGGGCGTGGTGTTCAAGGGGCGTGATCCGCTCATTGGACGCGCCGTGGCTGTGAAGACAATCACGTCGGGCGTGGCCGAAAGTGTCGATCTTGCTGGAGCGTTTTTACCGCGAGGCCAGGGCTGCTGGAGGCTTGCAGCACCCCAATATCGTTACCATTTACGAAATGGCGGAATCGGGCGGCTCCCCCTTTATAGCCATGGAGTATCTGGAGGGCGAGAGCCTCGAGAAATTGGTCGCTCGCAAGGCGGCGCTGCCTCTCGGCACGAAGGTCAGCTACGTCATCCAAACCTCCCGCGCGCTCGATTTCGCTCATCGTCGCGGCGTCATCCATCGCGACATCAAGCCCGCCAATATCGTGGTCACCGGCGATGGCATGGTCAAAGTCGTGGATTTCGGCATTGCCCGCATCGCCGATACCTCCAAGACACAGACGGGATCAATGCTCGGCACGCTCGCCTATATGCCTCCGGAACAGCTTCGCGGCCAGCACGCCGATGCGCAGGGCGACATCTGGGCGCTAGGCGTGGTTCTCTATGAACTCCTCGCCTATCGGCGGCCGTTTACCGGAGACAATCACGCAGCTGTGCTTCTGAGCATCCTGCAGAACGAACCGCCGCCAATACGGCAGATCGTGCCTGAATGTCCCGTCGCACTCGAAAGCATCCTTTCGCGTGCTCTGCGCAAAGACCACAGGGAACGATATTCGACGATGGCAGCGTTCCTCAAGGATCTCGAAAAAATTGCGCCGTCACTCGACAGGGAAGTCTCCCGGGCAGCCGCCTCGAAGCCTACTCCGCTGCCGAATGCCCAACACACGCCGGCGGCAACGCAACGTATCGATATGCAGGCGCTGAACGATGCGGAAAAGATGCCTGGTTCGAAGCCCAACGCGTCCGCCGCTCGTTCCCTGCCACAGCAGCAGAGCCCGGTTTCTTCCGCGCCGCGTGCCTCGAATGGAAGTCCGATCTCAAAGCCCAGTGCATGCTCTAACGCCGATGCGCCGCACGCGCAGAATCGCTCGACTCCGCCTGGAAAAACTCAATCGCGATTCAAAACGGCGGCCATTTACGCTGCTGTAGCCGCAATTTTGCTTGTCGCCCTGGGCCTCATTCGCCATCGCAAAATTGCCACCACCTCTGCAGATCCGGGCATCAGGCTTAACGTAACCACGCCCGCACCGCCCGTACCTGCAGCACCGGCATCGACGCCCGTACCGACGCCGGCATCCACTTCTGCATCCATTCCCGTCGCTGAATCGTCCTCGCCCTCGCTCCAGGACCAGCAGCGTCATTTGATCGACCTTGCCCATGAAGCCGCGGATAAGCACGACTACAAATCGGCACAAACCGACCTCACCACCGCCGCCAGGCTGAACGGCCCTCTTAATGGGCTCGTTGCCGATCTGCAGCGCCAATTCGGCGAGCAGGCTTATGGCGCGGAGCTGGAACGTGCCGCACGCGAGGAGCAAACGCTTTGGGATCAGAGCATGGCCGAACTGCAGGACGGGCGCTTCGATGAAGCCGAAAAATCGCTCCGCGACCTTCTCTTGCTCCCTGAAGCAGGCCACCACTGGGCAGACGCCGAGCGATACGTGGACCAGGTGATTCCTGAGCGCCGCCGGGAACAACAGCTTTGGGCGGAAGCCCAAATGGAAGCCAGCTCCGACGAGCGTGGCCATCTGCTCAAGGAAATCAAGGCGCTCGACGACGTTATGGCCGTGGGGGGAGCACACGAACAGCAAGCACGCCAAAAGCGAAATACGGTGATCCGGCAAATGGTACGCGAGAACGCCCGCAGAAACGGGTTGGTGGATCCAACGCTTTCCGAAGGCTACGAAGCGCAATTGGCCGAGCTGGAAACTCAATTCGGCAACTTGGCCTTAAAAGGAGACGCTTCCGCACTTGAAGGACTGCAGGAGTTGCGGCCGAAGTTCAAAGCTCTGGCCGACGCCGGTGGCCCTCTGGCGATGGACGCCCGCGATTACCTCGCGAGCGTAATCCCCAAGGCCCAGAAACAGATCGAGGATAACCTCGCTGCTGACGCCGCCGATTTGTCCGCCAATGCGGATTACGAGCATGCCGTTAAAGACTACGACCGCGCAGTCGCCACGCAAAATACAGGCATGCTCCGCGGCCGCGTATTGAGTGCCTTTCAGCGAATCGCGGAATCGGGTGGCCTCAGGGCAAAGGAAGCCGAGCGGTACATAAACGTACTGATTCCTTCCGCCCTGAAGAAATCTGGAAGTTAAAGATGGAAGCGCTTTCTTATCGGTTTCGCGGTGGCTTCTAAATTGAACGGGAAACAAATTCATCTGGACGTTGCAGCCTGCACGGACACGGGCCGGGTCCGGCCGATCAATGAGGATAGCTATCGCATTTCGCCGGACCAGAACCTGTTTGTGCTTTCGGATGGGATGGGTGGCGCCGCCAAAGGTGAAGTCGCAAGTGCAATCGCCGTCGAGACCGTTTTTCGGTCGCTTCGCGAAAATGCCGCGAATGGCATGCCAAAGCTTTTCACTTCATATTCGGAATCTTCTAACGGGACAAACTCTTTGGTCCGTGCAATCGAGATGGCCAATCGAGAGATCCATGAACACGGAACGCGCGATCCGGGATGCCGTGGAATGGGATCCACAATCGTAGCCGCGCGTATTTGCGGAACGCGTTTGAGCCTCGCCCATGTCGGCGATTCCCGCGCCTACTTGTTCAGGGCCCATGCGCTGCAGCAATTGACCTCGGATCATTCTCTTGTCGCCGAGCAAGTGCGCCACGGGCTGATGAGTCATCAGCAGGCCGCCGCCAGCGAACTGCAGAGCCTTTTGACGCGGGCGTTGGGAACCGAAGAAAACGTAACCGTGGACGCTGACGAAATTGAATTGTTTATCGGCGATTCTCTCCTGCTCTGTTCGGACGGACTGACGCGAATGGTGCCGGAAAACGAGATTGCCTCGATTCTGACTCAAATTCCCAGTGTTCGGATCGCCGCAGAACGGCTGGTAAGCCGCGCAAATGAACACGGCGGTCAGGACAACATTACCGTCATTGTCATTCGCATGAACAAGCCGAGAAGTTGGTTTGCGAAGTTCATTCCCTGGTGCAGCTCGAATCTTTGATCAATTTTGGAGGTGAGGAAAATGCCCGTGCTGATCGTGAAATTTGAAGGCTCGGTTCTCAAGAAAGTCGCCACAAACGGAGGCTCGATTACGATTGGAAGAGCCCCGGACAATTCCATCGCCATCGATAATCTGGCCATCTCCAATCGCCATGCCGAAATCAAGTCCGAACAGGGCGGCCTCGTCGTCGAGGACCTCAACAGCCTGAACGGAACCTTTGTAAATAATCAGCGCGTCAAGCGCAGCGCCTTGAAACATGGCGACGTGGTTTCGATCGGCAAGCATTCGATTCAGGTGGACGAAACGGCTCACGGCGAAGCGCCGGCCGCAACCCGGCCCGCTGCGAACGCCAAGGTAACTCCTCGGGTCGACGAAACACTGGTCCTCGATACCGAAAAACGCCGCAAGATGATGCAGGATATGGCCGCCGCTGGCGAACGTTCGCAAATCACTCCTTCACGAATTCGCGTCGCCACGCTCGTCCGCGTCAAGGGGCAAATCGACCAGGCCGAATATGCGCTCACTGGAAAGCTTACCGTGATCGGTAAGTCCGAGATGGCTACCATTCGGCTCCGCGGCTGGTTCAAACCGAAAATGGCCGCTCAAATTAACCGCCGGGACGATGGCTACTATCTTGTCCGCGGCGATAAGGTGCCATCCATGAACGGCATCCCTGTCGGGGCTCCGACGCTGCTTGCCGATGGCGACTTGATCGAGGTTTGCGGCGTGCAGCTCAGGTTTTCGATCAAGGAATAAACTGAATCAAGCGAGCGGCGCGTCGGCCTGAGCAGTCGGGGAGCTCGATAAGACGTGCTATTTGGTCCGCTTCGATAGGGCCAGCGCCTGTTTGCCTTTCTCGGTCAAAAGATAAAAATCGCCGCCGGCGGATTCTAGAAGCCCTTCGCGTATCAGGTCGTCCACCGCGTCAAGTACCTGCGCTCGTGCCGCTGGATCATTGCCCGAGCTTTCGAAGATAACGTGCAGGTCCAGTCGCTCGCGTTGCATATCCGAAAATATCTTCAAGACATCTGCCGAGTGTTGTTTCAACGATTCCTCGATTCAGCGGAATTGCGGGCGAACCATTCTCCGCCAGGTCCGTTAGGTTGGATGCTTAGCCTCTGCCTACAAGTACCACCCCACCCAATTCAGAGCTCCCTTTCAAAACCAGAATACCTGGTCGGCACGTAATTTGTGCATCTAACCGAAGAAGGAGGCAAATAGTCATGCCCACCAAAAGGAAGTGGAGCGCAAATGTCAAAACAGATTCGACTCATCCACCCGCCGGACTATTTAACAAAGATGCGGCTACGATCGCGCGGACGCTGGCATCCAAGAGAGTCTCACCCAAAGGGCCCGGCTCCGGGATGCGCATGCTCACCTTTTTCATCAACCGCGCTGGACGTAACCTGAGCCCCAAAAGGCGTGCCGTGCTGAATCGGGCCAAATCGCTGCTTTCCGAACGTGTCCACAGGGCTAGAGAGGCAAAGAAGCGCAAAAGTTCGTCTTGAGAGCGATCGGGAACTCGACGGCCACGTACCCATTAAGGACCGATTCCTTAAAAACCTCGGTTCAAATTGAGAAGCGCAATTAAAATGAGCGTTTGCGCCCAAACAAAGCAGGGCCTGCGAGCTTCCGTGCGATATGCAGGATAAATCGCCCAACAAAGAGCCCAACAAAGAAATAACCGGCTGGCGGCGTTCGCTGGCAGCTTATACGGACCGCCACGTGCTCCAGGTGCTGGCGCTCGGCTTCTCCAGCGGTTTGCCGCTGATGCTCATTTTTGTGACCCTTTCGGCTTGGCTTGCCACCGCTGGCATCAAGCGAGCTGCGATTGGGGCTTTTGCTCTGGTCAGCTCTTTCTACGCACTGAAATTCCTGTGGTCGCCGCTGATCGACCGCCTTCCGCCACCCCTGCCGCTCGGACGGCGGCGTGGGTGGGGCTTGAGCATCCAAATCGCCCTGGTGGCGGCAATTCTTGCGTTGGGATCGTCCGATCCCAAGCGAAGTTTAGGCACCATGGCTATTTTGGCTGTCGTGGTGGCCTTCCTCTCTGCGAGCCAGGACATCGTCATAGACGCTTGGCGAATCGAAATCCTCCCGGTCGACCTTCAAGGACCGGGTGCCGCGATGATCCAAACCGGCTACTACATGGGCATGCTGGCTTCCGGCGCAGGTGCCCTGGCCATCGCCGCACGCTTTAGCTGGTTTGCAGCCTACGCTACTATGGCCGCCCTGCTTGCAGTCAGTATGTTGACGTTTTTGCTCGGCCCCGAGCCTGCAATACCAGCGGCAGTCTCTGATCGTCAACATCAGAGACAGACCAATCGGTGGAAGGCGGTCGAAGAATGGTTCTCGACGGCCGTAATCGGGCCGTTCTCGGACTTTATGCGCCGACCCTACTGGCTTGTGATCATGCTCGTAATTCTCGATTACAAGCTGGGCGAGGGCATGGCCGCTGTAATGTCGACGCCGCTTTATATTGCCGTCGGTTTCACGCTGAACGAGATCGCCGTAATCTCCAAGCTCTTCGGTCCTTTCACGGTTATTTTAGGGGCCCTCCTGGGCGGAGTCGTTACGGTGCGTTTTGGGCTTGTCCGCTCGTTGATTTTCTGCGGAATCGTACAGGCGCTCGGAAACTTGACCTACGTGCTCCAAGCCGTGGGCGGCCATAAGATTGGGTACCTCGCGTTCTGCGTGACCGCGCAAAATATAACCACGGGCATGGCAGGCACTGCTCTCGTCAGCTATATCTCAAGTTTGTGTTCGCCCGAGTTTACGGCAACTCAGTACGCGCTGCTGGCTTCGCTCGCACTGCTGGGACGCACCGTCGTAGGGTCAACGGGGGGCGTCATCTCAGAAGCAACGGGCTGGGTGCTCTTCTTTGTGCTCACCACGGTGGCTTCTCTGCCGGCCCTTGTGCTGCTGGTATGGGTTGACCGGCGCGGGGCAAAGCAATCCCGCCGCGCGCAAGCAATCTCTTCGCTCGCCGGCCAACGAAATCTATGACCGGATTTGCGGACGCAGAACAGTCGCTGTCTCGGGATTTCGATATACGGGTGCTAAGCTAACTCGCAGTTCGTTCGACGGTGTAATCTCGCCCTGATAGGCTTTTCGGCCCTGCTAGGCTGTTTGGGAGGATCTGTCGTGTCATTTATCGAACGTCGCCGTGCTCATCGTTTTGAGCTCCAGTCGCCTCTAGTCGTTCGTTGGAAAGACGGCGCTGACATGCGGGAAGCCCTCACCGTTTCCGAGGATCTGAGTTCCAACGGCATCTATTTCGTTTTGCCCGAGGGCATCAAAGACGGCACACCGGTCGAGGTGGAGATGACTTTACCGAACCAAATCACCTTGGCCGGGCCTGTACGAGTGCGTTGCCTGGGCCGCATTCTGCGCTGCGAACCGACGCCAGGCGCGAAATCCGGCATGGCTGCGGCAATTGAAAAATACGAGTTTTTGCCCGGCAACGATGAAGCTCATTTGGATAAAGACTCACCCGCAAAATCGAAGAACTAATCGTCGTTCGAAGTGCCGTGGCGGGCAGTTGTAAGGACCCGATAACCCGAAAAACACGATCGCCTGAAAACATTCCATGGACGTGCTAAACAAACTGTTCGAAGAGCGCTTCCACTCATTGCCGGATCGGGTGCAGCCCGTCGATGACCGCCTGGGCGGTTCGGGACGCAAGCTTGTGCGGCTCACAAACGGGAAGGTCAAAGCGATCGGAGTTCTATACAACGTTCGCGAAGAAAACGCCGCGTTCATCGAATTCTCTAAGTTTTTCCGCCGCCACGGGCTGCCGGTTCCCGAAATCTATGCGTACGATCTGGACCAGGGCGCCTATCTCGAAGAAGACCTCGGGGACACCACGCTGTTTGAGTTTCTATCCGCAAATCGCGCCGGCCAAAGGATTGCGGAACCCGTAATCGAAGCCTATCGCAAAGTCATCGCCGTGTTGCCGCGCTTCCAGGTCGAAGCCGGCCGCGGTTTGAACTATAGCGTCTGCTATCCGCGTTCCAGCTTCGATCGCCAGTCCATCGCCTGGGATCTAAATTATTTCAAATACTATTTTCTCAGGTTGGCGGGCGTTTCCTTCAACGAGCAGGCGCTCGAAGACGATTTCGTCCGCCTCGCCGACTTCCTGCTGCAAGCCGACGGCGATTACTTCCTCTACCGCGATTTCCAGTCTCGCAACATCATGTTGCGCGACGGCTGCCCCTGGTTCATCGATTATCAGGGCGGCCGCAAAGGCGCATTGCAATACGACATCGCTTCGCTTTTGTTTGATTCCAAGGCCGACCTGCCGCCCGAACTCCGCCAGCAGTTGCTCGACAATTATCTTGACCGGCTCTCGGCTTTTATCGACCTGGACCGCAATAGTTTCATGCGCTACTACTACGCCTACGTTTACATCCGCCTCATGCAGGCGTTAGGCGCGTACGGCTTTCGCGGTTTTTACGAGCAGAGGACCCATTTTCTGCAAAGCGTCCCTTATGCGCTGAAAAGCTTGCGCTGGCTGCTGGAACACGTTGACTTGCCCATCGCGCTGCCCACCTTAATGGCCGCGTTCAGAGGCATGCTGAATTCCGAGAAATTGCAGACATTGTCGCCTGAGCCGGAATCGACCGCCGAGACAAAAAACCTGACCGTGCGAGTTTTTAGCTTTTCTTTTCACCGAGGCTCGCCAAAAGACGAGACCGGAAACGGCGGCGGATTCGTTTTTGACGCCCGCAGCCTTCCGAATCCCGGACGCGAAGAGCGCTTCAAGCCTCTCACCGGCAAAGACGCGCCGGTGATCGACTATCTCAATCGGCAAGAAAGCGTGCATCGGTTTTTAGCCAGCGCCACTTCGCTTGTGGACGCCAGCTTGAGCAACTACCAGAGCCGCGGCTTCAAGAATCTGATGGTCTCGTTCGGCTGCACCGGAGGCCAGCACCGCTCGGTCTATCTAGCCGAGCAATTGGCAAAACGCCTTCGCGCCCGCAACGGCATCAACGTAGTCGTCCGCCACATCGAACTCGAGAAGCAGGGCAAATGAGGGCCATGGTTTTGGCCGCCGGGCTGGGTACGCGTTTGCGGCCGCTCACGGATCATCGCCCCAAGGCCCTGGTGGAAGTCGGAGGGCGCACGCTGCTGGAAATCGCGCTCGCGCGCTTGAGCTCCTTCGGCATTCGCGAAGTGATCGTCAACGTGCATCACTTCGCCGATATGATCGTCGATTACCTGAACGCGAACAAAAATTTCGGCATGCGCGTCGAAATTTCCCGCGAGGAAGACGTTTTGCTCGACACCGGCGGCGGCCTGAAAAAAGCCGCTCACTTCTTCTTGCAAAATTCGCAGTCTCCCGAAGAGCCATTCATTCTGCATAACGTCGACGTGATCAGCACGATCGATCTGCTCCGCATGGCGCAATTTCATTCCGAAAATCACGCTCTCGCGACGCTTGCAGTACAAGAGCGCCCCACCAGCCGCTATCTGCTGTTTGACGAGCAGCTCCAACTTTGCGGCCGCAAATCGGGCAGGGACGGCCAGGCCGAACTGGTTCGCAGCTCATCGCACCCCAAGGCGCTGGCTTTTTCCGGCATTCACGTCATTTCTCCACGCCTTTTCTCGCTGATGACGGAAGAAGGCGTGTTTTCCATCATCGCGCCATACCTGCGCCTTGCCGCACAGGGCGAAAAAATCATCGCGTTTCGTTCCGATGAGTATCAATGGCGTGATCTGGGCAGGCTGGATGACGTGACGCAAGCGGATCAGGAGACGAAGCAGCTTTCCGGCAGGCCAAAGTAGATTCAACCGGCGCCATTTATCAAGACGCAACGGCGAGAGCCGGCTTACTTTTTCATGAATGCGGGTGCTTCGATTGAGTCATGCGGGGCGCTGAGCCGGGCTCCTCGGCAGGTGAAGACGAAGGCGGGCGGCAGGTTCCGCCAGGTAATCGTCCGTTGCACAGAGCGAAAATAGCGCGACCAGAAGCCCGAACATATCGAACTTGCTCAGTTGCCGGTCCCTGAATTGCAAACCATGCAGGTATTGATACTGCGTGAACGTGCCCCTCTTCCTGAGGCTGAGACTGATTTCGCCCAGTAACGCGTGCCTTTCGCGATCTGACATCAAGCCCATCGCCAGTGACGAGAGCATCGCATCGACGTGCCGGTACCCGCGCCGGCTCAGCTCTTCGAGCAGATCTTCCGCCCGCGCGTGGATGACCACGAGGCGCGGGTCCTTGATCGTCGATCTCAGGTGTCGAGCAAACCGCGGATTGATCTCGAACGTCAGCAAAGTCGCATTAGAGGGCATGACGTCCAGCATGGCGCGCGTCATGACGCCGGTGCCCGGCCCCAACTCAACCACCACCCGCGCATTTTCCAGTGGCAGCGGCCGCAGCATGGCCCGCGTCAGATACCGCGAACTGGGCGCGATCGCGCCAACTGTGCCGAAGTCGGCTATCGCTTCCGCGACAAATGCTGCCGGATTCATTTTGTCATCCCCGCCATATAGACCAGCTTACCATGCTGGCACAGTCACACTTTGCTTTAAACTTTTTTGATTGCTCCGACGCGTATCTACAATCCTGGCATTACATAATCGGATGAAGCTGAAGCCAGCCTTAATCCGGGTTCCCTGGACTGCATTGCGCCGATTTTTCGTTTGAAACTGAGCAATCCAGGTGTAGAAGACTAAATTGCCTATGTCACGTGATGTTAATAAAGTCGCGTGGTATTAATAAGCCTGATTAGTAGATCCCGGAAAGGCGGATGGATATGCCACATGAAGTGCAAACGACCGAGGCGCGCGATCGCCGCGCAAATCTAAGCCGCCGTCGCATTTTGAAACAGGCGGGCTGGGCGATGATCGCCGCGGCATGCAGGCCCTGGCGGGCGCTGGCGGCGGACCAGGTCAGTCCCGCGATGTCCAAGCTTAGCGCTTACATGGCCCAGGCGCGCACTCGTGCGCTACCGGAAGAAGTCATCGAGAAAACGAAGCATCACTTGCTGGACACCATCGCTTCCATGGTTTCGGGCGCCGAACTTCCTCCCGGTCAGGCCGCCATTCAATTCGCCCGCGCATATGGCGGCGAGAAAGTTGCCACAGTAGTTGCTTCCAATGTGCTCTGCGGCCCGATCGAGGCCGCGCTCGCCAATGGAGTTCTGGCGCAAGCGGACGAAACCGATGATTCGCACGCTCCGTCGCTTTCGCATCCGGGCTGCGCCGTTGTGCCCGCTGCATTGGCAGCGGGAGAACGCTTTCCCACGAATGGGGCGCAATTCTTGCGCGCAATTGCACTGGGATATGACGTTGGCACGCGCGTCTCGATGACCTTGGGCGGCCAAAATTTCATGGACGAGACACACCGCGATACCCATAGCCTTTCGGAAGGCTTCGGCGCGGCCGCTGCCGCAGGCTGTGCGGCGAATCTCAATGAGCGGCAGATGCGCTGGCTGCTCGATTATGCCGCGCAGCAATCCTCCGGCATCGCTTTCTGGATGCGCGACTCCGAACATATGGAAAAGGCTTTTGTCTTTGGAGGCATGACGGCGCGCGATGGCGTCACCGCCGCGATCCTGGTTCAATCCGGCTGGTCCGGCGTCAACGACGCCTTCTCCGGCGCCGATAATTTCCTCGTTGCCAGCTTGCCCAAGGCCGACCCGGCAGGGCTCGTCGACAAGCTGGGCGAGCGCTACGAAGTCGCGCGCACGAATATAAAGAAGTGGACCGTCGGCTCACCCATTCAGGCGCCGCTCGACGCGCTCGAAAGCATTCGCAAAAAGCACCCGTTCGAGCCGGACCAGGTAAAGCAGCTCACGGTGCGCATCGCTACCGATGAGGCCAGTGTGGTAAATAACCGCGATATTCCAGACATTTGCCTGCAATACATGCTGGCTGTGATGATCATCGACAAAACAGCGTCCTTCCGCGCCGCGCATGACAAAGCCCGCATGCAGGATCCCGCAGTCCTTCGCGAGCGCGCCAAAATCCAGCTCGTACCCGATGCCGAACTCGAAAAACTGCTGCCCAAGCGCGTGTCGATCGTGGAAGTCGCGTTCACTGACGGAACTCGCCTGAGCGAGCGCGTCGATGCCGTGCGCGGCACCGCACAAAACCCCATGGGCCGGGACGAGGTCGTGGCCAAAGCGCGTGACTTGATGGCTCCGACCCTCGGCGCGACAACCACCACAAATCTCATCGACAAAGTCCTCGCGCTGGAAAGCGTGAAGGACATTCACGAACTGCGCCCGCTTTTGCAGCGCACGTGATGGAATCGTGCGACGTTCTCGTTGTGGGTGGCGGAAATGCGGGCCTCTCCGCGGCGATCTCCGCCCGCGAAGCGGGAGCGTCGGTCATGCTGCTCGAGCATGCGCCCAGAGCTTTCCGCGGCGGCAACAGCCGCCACACCCGCAACCTGCGGCTCATGCATCAATCCCCCACCGCGACCCTCACGGGCAGCTATTCGAGCTCCGATTATTGGCGCGACCTGCTGAGCGTGACGCACGGCAAAACAGACGAGCGTCTGGCTCGCATGACCATCGATGCGACCTCCGAATTATTGCCGTGGATGCACGCGCACGGCGCGCGCTTCCAGCCCGCATTGGAAGGCACTTTAAGTCTCTCCCGCACCAACGCTTTTTTTCTGGGCGGCGGCAAAGCTCTGATGAACGCTTACTACGGCGCCGCCGAACGCCTGGGAATAAGCGTCGCCTACGACACGGAAGTGCGATCGCTTTGTCTCGTCAACGGCGCGGTGCGGGAAGTATCGACCGCAAAAAATGGTGCATCCGGCATCGTGCGGCCAAAAACGGTCGTCGTCTCTTCGGGAGGATTCCAGGCCAACATCGAGTGGCTGCGTGAGTATTGGGGAGATGCCGCCCGCAATTTCATCGTGCGAGGCACGCCCTATGCGCAGGGCGTGGTTCTGAAAAATCTTCTCGATCACGGTGCTGCGCCGGTCGGTGATCCGACGCAATGCCATGCTGTCGCAGTGGACGCCCGCGCGCCTAAATTCGACGGCGGAATCGTCTCGCGTTTGGACTGCGTTCCTTTCAGCATCGTGGTCGACCGCGCAGGGCGCCGCTTTTATGATGAAGGCGAAGACATCTGGCCCAAGCGCTATGCGATTTGGGGACGTCTGGTGGCTCAGTGTCCGGAGCAAATCGCTTACGCCATCACCGATGCCAAGTCGGAGAAGCTCTTCATGCCCTCCGCCTTTCCTCCCATACGCGCTGAAAGCATGGACGAATTAGCCCGGAAGCTTGGCGTCGATGCGGCGGGCTTGGAAACGACGATACGGGAATTCAATCGGGCTGTGCGTCCCGGCAAATTCGATCCCGGCATCCTCGATGATTGCCGGACAGAAGGAATTGCTCCGCCGAAAACGCATTGGGCGCGGCCGATTGATGTGCCGCCATTCATCGGCTACCCGCTGCGTCCCGGCATCACCTTCACGTATTTGGGCCTGAAAGTAGATCAGAATGCGCGGGTCGTGATGCAAGACGAACGTCCTTCTGCCAATCTATTTGCCGCGGGCGAAATTATGGCAGGCAACATCCTCGGCGAAGGTTATATCGCCGGAATAGGTATGGCTATCGGCGCCGTTTTCGGCCGGATCGCCGGAAGAGAGGCGGCCAAACTTGCTCTCGGCTGAACTCGAAGAACGATCGCGGCGTTTCGTCGAGATCTGCAATGCGTGCAGATACTGCGAGGGGTATTGCGCCGTCTTCCCCGCCATCGAATTGCGGCGGCAATTCACCGCCGGCGATCTCAGTTATCTCGCGAACCTTTGCCACGACTGTCGCGGCTGCTATTACTCGTGCCAATACGCGCCGCCGCACGAGTTCGCTCTGAATTTGCCAAAAGCTTTTGCCGATCTTCGCCTGGAAACATATGAGCGCTACGCCTGGCCCCGGCCTCTCGCCGCATTATTTCGGCGGAACGGTTTGGCGGCATCTGTTTTGGCTTTACTCTGCTGTGTGCTTTTCGTCTGGCTGGCTAAAGCATCGTCGCCTGCAGCGCAACAAAGCACGGGAGCCTTTTATGCCGTCATACCCGAAAACGTAATGATCGCCATCATGGGAGCCGCATTTCTTTTTGCAATGCTGGCGCTGGCTATAGGCGCGATTCGTTTCTGGCGCGACACAAGCAGCCCTTCGTCTTTTGATGCTCCATCGTTTTTAGCGGCGCTCACGGATGTTCTCACTCTGCAAAACCTCGGCGGTGGCGGCGATGGATGCAATAATAAGGACGAATCCTTCTCCCAATCCCGCCGCTATTTTCATCATGCCCTGTTCTACGGGTTCCTTTTTTGTTTTGCTTCCACCTGCGCCGCCGCGATGTACGAGCACGTCTTCGGATGGGTCGCCCCGTATCCCTTCTTTAGTCTTCCCGTTTTGCTAGGCACGGTAGGGGGCGTCGCCATGCTGATCGGTATCGCCGGTTTGGTGCAAATCAAACTCACAGCCGACCGGACGCCCGCCTCCAGGCTTTTAATAGATATCGATTACTGCTTCCTGGTGTTATTGTTCGTAGCAGCGGCGACCGGCCTCTTGCTACTTGCCCTGCGGAGCACCGCCGCAATGGGCGCTCTGCTGGCGATACATCTGGGCGTTATTGTGTCGCTCTTCCTGATGTTGCCCTATTGCAAATTCGTCCATGGAATCTATCGGGCTGCCGCATTGTTGCGTCACGCCGTCGAGCGCCCGCGTCGCGCACGTCGTAGCGCACCGACCACCGCAGGCGCCGGTGCTTGAAAATTCGTGGCGGTACTTAAATGAACGTGAGTAGCAATAAGTAGCAATAAGTAGCAATGACTAGCGATCTGACAAATTCGCAAACCGAAGCAACGATAGGCTCCGTTGTACGCGTAGCCAGCGGTAATTTCCTCGAGATGTACGACCTCATGGTGTACGCCTACTACGCGTCGTACATCGCCAACGCTATTTTCCCCTCGAACAATCACTTCGCTTCGCTGATGTTGACCCTGGCAACCTTCGGCGTCGGCTATCTCATGCGCCCGCTGGGCGCCGTAATTTTGGGTGCATACATGGACCGGCATGGGCGTCGCGCCGGTCTCATACTCGCGTTGCTCCTCATGGCCGTCGGCACCTTCACGATTGCCTGCACGCCCGGTTATCGGACGATCGGCATCATCGCTCCCCTCATTGTTGTTGTAGGCCGATTGCTGCAGGGATTTTCCGCGGGCGTGGAGTTGGGCGGAGTATCCGTATATCTGGCGGAGATCGCCACGCCGGGGCACAAAGGTTTCTACTGCGCCTGGCAATCGGCGAGCCAGCAGGTGTCGGTTATGACAGCTGCTTTGCTAGGTGTGGTCCTTAGTTTGATTCTGCCGCCGCAAAGCATGGCTCTTTGGGGCTGGCGAATACCTTTCGTGATCGGTTGTCTCATCATTCCGCTTCTGTTCTGGTTGCAGCGTTCGATGGAAGAAACGAAGGTCTTTAAAGCCCGTAAGACTCGCCCCACGATGTCCGCGATTTTTGCTTCGCTTGTGACAAACTGGAAAATCATCATCGTCGGAATGCTGCTCTCTACCATGACAACCGTCTGCTTCTATTTCATAACGGCGTATACGCCGACATTTGGAGAAAAGGTTTTGCTTTTGACCAACCGCCAGAGTTTGCTGGTAACCTTCTTCGTGGGCCTCTCCAATTTCATCTGGCTGCCGATCGGTGGTGCCATTTCGGACAAGGTTGGACGCCGGCGACTGCTCTACTTCTTCACTGTGGCGACGTTGCTCACGGCTTATCCCGCGATGTCGTGGCTGGTCGGCAATCCTTCGACGACCCGCTTGCTGCTCGTCGAACTCTGGTTCTCCTGCATTTTTGGCTGCTACAACGGAGCGATGATCCCGTTCCTTGTCGAGATCATGCCGATGGATGTGCGCACTTCCGGCTTTTCGCTGGCATTCAGCCTGGCCACCGCAATTTTTGGCGGCTTCACGCCGGCGATCAGCACTTACCTGATTCACGTCACCGGCAACCAGGCGGTGCCCGCACTTTGGCTGTGCGCGGCGGCGGTCTGCGGACTCATTGCAACCGCAATCACCGGTTGGCGAAGCTCTAGTTGGCAGCCCGCCGAATCGGAAGCATCCCACCTCCTGACACGGGAGCGCGCAGAGGTTTAGGCCGAATGACGATCGCACTGGGTTTGCCTTCGCGCGAGGGCTTACTGATCTGCGCAGACCAGGAGGTGTCAGCCCGAGGCGGAGACAAGTATTACGAAGAACGAATCTCCTGCGTAGACCTGTTTGGTTCAGCGCTGGTATCGAGTTATGGCGGCTCGTCCGACTTGTGGAAAGAAGCCGTAGAGAAAATCTCGCGCAGGCTCTTGGAACTCCAGGGCCCCGAAGAGGAAGGCGACGTCTGCGTAATTCCTCAGCAAATCTACGATACCGCGGATGAAGTGTTCACGGGCATGGGCCGGCCGTCAAACCTGCAGATGCTGATCGGCATCGGCGGCGTGTTCAACTCTCCGGAGCTGTTCGTTTTCGATCAAGGAGCAATGCACCGGGCCGCGGGCATAACGTGCGTCGGCGCGGGTGAGTCTTCTCTGATTCGATATCTGGCCGAAAATCTTTATTCGCCTTCCATGACTCTCGAAGCGGCTAAGAATTTAGGCATTTATCTCATCTCCAAGGCCGCCCAATACGTAAATGGCGTTGGCGCGCCGATCGATGCCGTCGTGATCACGGGCCACCAGCCCGAATGGCTCGGCGACACGGAAATCAAGCAACGGGAAGCGGCCATGCTGGCTCGCGAGAAATCGCTGCTGAAACAGATCCTGACGCCGCCATCCTCGCCCGCCACTTGGCCGTGACTGCCAAGTTGAATCGGGTGTAAGCTGATAGGGATTTTCCCCAGCCTCAAAGGAGACGCGAAATGAAGTTGAACAAAATTCTCAGGTCCGCGATGGTAACCGCCGCTTTTACATTGATTGCGTTCACTACTGCCGCTCCTCAGGGCAAGCAAACCACTTTGACCGGCAAGGTCAGCGACGTCGCTTGCGGCGCCGAGCACAAGATGAAGAACATGAGTGCGGCAGATTGCGCTCGTGCATGCGCCAAGAAAGCCGGTTGGGCTCTCGTCGTCGGAGATAAGGTTTACAAGCTGAAGGGCCACGAGGAAGACCTCGATAAATATGCCGCCGAGAACGTGACCGTAAAAGGAACTCTTGACGGCGACACGATGATGGTGACTTCCGTCGCTCCGAAGTCATAACCATAGCGCCTCATAGCGCCATAAGAAAATCGATCCAAGCAATCAGCCGTCAAGCGATGCGCTTGGCGGCTGTTTCTTTTTTGCGGCGTAATGCGCCGGGAACTATTTCAGCGATGAAGTGGTTTTGCGGTTTCGCTCCGCAAGCCATTTGGCCTTGAGCGCGGCGCGATCGACTTTCTGTCCGCGTAGGTAGACTTCGTTGATGCGCCGCGCATTTTCGATCTTCTCCAGCGGATTCGCGTCGAGGACGATGAAATCGGCGCTCTTGCCCGCCGCCATCAGCCCTGCATTGATATGCGCGATATCGGCGGCATCGCGCGTGGCCGCGACAATGGCCTCAGAAGGCGTCAGGCCCATGGCGACCATGCTCTCCATATCCAAATGATTGAAGTATCCGATAAAGAATCGAGTCTGGCCGGTGTCGGTTCCGCTCACGATGCGCATGCCTGCCGCTCTCAGTTTCATCGCGTTACTTGCCTGTAGCTCAAAATCCTGTCGCGCTCGTTTAACTTCTTCGGGTGTCCTCTTAGCGAGAGGCCGTCCCCAGTATTCTTCGATCTGATCGGAAGAGTAGAGATCGCGAAGCAGCGGATCATCGAGCCAAGCCGGCCGTGTGCCGCCCTGAGTGTCCATCCACGCCGTGATCAGGGCCGGCGTCATCCACATCGTCGGGCGATTATTCTGGGCTATGCGTTGTTTCACAATGCCGATCAGATCGTCATCAACGGCCTCACCGCCGCGAACCGGCACGTGAAGCCAGCCGTCCACTCCCGCGCGCATTAGTTCCTTGGCATCGGCCAACTTGACGTTGTGGACGCCTACGGGAACATTGTGTTTGTGCGACTCCTCGATGACTGCCCGATACAACGGAGGCGTGAGCGTCTTCTTGGTTCCTTCTCTATCGTCCACCCAGATCTTGACGAATTCGGGTTTCATCTTCACGTAATCGTCAACGGCTTGGCGCGCCTCTTCGGGCGTAGTGATCGGATAAGGCACGTCAACTCTGCGAGGGATCGCCTTGGGGACCCGATCCCGGCCAGGCGATACCCGTTCCGGCGGTACGAAATAGCGCGGCGTTGGGAATGACCTCCTTTCGCACCTGCAAAGGAACGTCGCCCCAATGCGTTCTTCCGCCATGCATATCGGAACGGTCCTCGAGATCGCCGATGCTGACCGTGGCGCCCACGCCGTTGTATGCAAGTCGCTCTAGGTGGTCGATCAGATTCTCGCGCGTGTAGGTGGATTTGGACATCGTGCCTTCGACGATGTTCTGAAATCCGATGTGGCCGTGGAGATCCACGAGCGCGGGCATAACGGTCTTGCCAGTGAGATCAACATGCGCGGCGCCTGGGGGGACGCGCAGCTCACCTCGCCGGCCAACCTGCGTAAGTTTGTCTCCAGTAACAATGAACGCAGAGTTCTCGATGGGCGCGCTGCCGTCGCCTTTGATCAGGCGAGCGCCTTCAAAGACCGTGGTGTTTGACTGTGGAGGTTGGCCGTCGAGATTCCAGGTCCAAGCGGATGCAAGGAGCAGACAGGCAAAAGCGAACAGATAAAACGGTATCCTCATGCGGGACATGGGATCTCCTCAGGAAACCTGAAGTTTCCGGATATTCGCGGCGGAGTTTTCGGTTGGCCTGCGATCGAAAATTAGTCCGCGGTTTGCGCGGGCAGCATTCCCGTTGTGTTTCGCTTGGGGACATAGCCGACGGGGATGCGCGCGATCTCTTTCATCGACTTGACGTCCACGGCCGAGACGTCGTTCGTAACCGCCATGGCCACATAGGCCGTCTTGCCGTCCGGCGTGAGCGTGACCCAGGCAGCGCCCTTTCCACCCAAATAGGCGCGCCCGATCACTTTCAAATCCGGCAGAGAATAAGCGAACAGTTCGTTGTTTTCCCGGCTGCAGACGACCAGCGTTTTCTGGTCCGGCGTGACGGCCATGCCGTGAGACGGATCGGCGCCGGCGGTAACCTTTGATTTTCCGGAAAGCAGGTCGGGATTATGAATGCGATTGATCTCTTTGTGCGTCTCAAAATCGACCACCGCGAATCCATTGAAGTCAGACAATTGAACGAAGATCCACTTGGTCGAGCCATCGGAATTTCTAGCGAAGGCCATCGGCCGGACACCGAGATCCATCATGAGCGTCCATGCGGTCTGGTCAGTCTGCGTGTCAATGACGTTGACCGATTTGCCTCTGATCGAACCAGCCACCACATACTTGCCATCCGGCGTGACATAGGGGTTGTGTATGGGCCCCTTCGTCTGCAGGGTTTTGATATCCGTGAGAGAAGTGGTGTCAATCACGTCCACACCGCCAGGCGCCTCGGCAATTGCGACGTAGACCCGCTTTCCGTCAGGCGCCACGGCAACATTATTGGGATGGCCGGTGAGAGGGATGCGCTTGGTTACTTTCAAAGTTTTGGCGTCGACCACGTCCAGCGTGCTTTGCGCTTCATCGCTGACATAAATTCGGCTGCCGTCGGGCGCTGCGCCAGCGCCATGGTTCACTTCGATTCCCTCGATCACCCCAACGACCTTATTGGTGGCGGGATCGATGATGTCAACACTGTCTCCGGCGCTATTAGTTTGAATGATGCGGGCGACTCGGGTGCCCGGATTCGGTTTGCCCGCCGCGCTCCACGTCAAGCCGGACAACGCGACAGCCGAAAGGACTATGGCACACAGGAGAAACAGCCGCTTCGTGATCATCGTCGCCTCCACAAAAAGAGAAATCCTAAGGGGAACCTTTACCTAATTGCGCGCCTGAGTTTTGCTGCCCGTTTCACCCATGATCCAAGCTTTCATGGTTTTCCATTCCGTGTCATTTTGTGATGGAAACTGCTTGCCGCCGCTATGGAAGAAATCGCCACCGGCATCTTCCGCCAGTGGATGGATCAGCAAAGGACTCTTCGGATTGCCGGGCAATGCGACAACCTGGGTCACAGCCTCGAAGTTCTTGCGGGTTTGTTCTTCGTTCCAGGTCGTCTCTCCCGGCGCGAGCTTCTGCAGCTGGAAAACGGCACCGGTGGGAGTTACGTGACAGGAGATGCACCGGGCGCGGCCCGTGCGCTTGGCGAGAAAAATTGGCTGCACTTTAGCCTTGAAGTAGTCGTAGTCGAGCGAGCCGGGTTTGCCGGCCTGTGCGCGCGCGGGAATCTGGGTCAACAAGCCCAGCAGCAGAGCGAAAAACAGCGCAATTTTTGACATAGATTGATCTTCCCTAGCTAGTGGTACTTGGCCGCTATCTGATGGGGAGACTAGCACTCCCCTCATTCAACCGTCAATACTACGTCTGGCGCCTGGCGGACAGCCAAGAGTGCCATTGAAAACGCACCTTATTCGACCCAGTCGGCGATGAAGATATTCGTCTCGTGCTCGACGGTGCCGTTGCGATTCGAGGCCCATACGAGCCGCTTGCCATCCGAGGAAAACATCGGGAAGGCGTCGAATCCGGGATAGTAGGTGATTCGTTCCAGCCCGGAGCCGTCTTCATTGACGATGTAGAGATCGAAGCCCGCGGGGTCTTTTGTGTTGGTCACGTTCGAGGCGAAGACGATGCGCTTGCCATCCGGCAACCAATACGGTGCGAAATTCGCAGCTCCGTTATGGGTGATTTGATGTTTGCCGGAGCCGTCTGCGTTCATGACCCAAATTTCCAGATTCCCGGGACGAATCAAACCGCGCGCGTAAAGATTTTTGTAGTCGGCGATCTGCTCGGGCGTTTGCGGATGCTCCGCACGGTAGACGATCTTTTTGCCGTCGTAAGACCAGAACGGGCCGCCATCGTAACCAAGTTCGTGCGTGAGCTGCTTCACGTTTGTGCCGTCGGCATCCATGGTGAAGACATCGAGGTCGCCGTTGCGCGTGGAGGTGAAGACGACGTGCTTGCCGTCGCGCGTGATGGTGGATTCCGCGTTGTAGCCATGGGCTGTGCTGAGCGGGCGAAGATCGCTGCCGTCAGGCTTCGCCGTATAGATCGTGTACGTGTCGTAAATCGGCCAGACGTAGCCGAGCGAATAATCGGGCGGGGGCGGACACGCCGGATTCGCGGCGAAGGTGGAGGAATAAAGCATGCGGTCGCCGGAAGGAAAGAAATAGCTGCAGGTGGTGCGGCCTTTGCCGTTGCTGAGGATCTTTGGAGTGGCGGGCTTACCGTCGGGAGTGTCGACCGGGATCGTGAAAATCTGGTCGCATGGAATGTTGGGTCCGACCGGGCTGTGCGTCCGGGGATCGAAAAATTGTCCCTGGTGCTGGAAGGTCAGATATTTGTCATCTGCGGAGAAATAAGCTTCGGCGCTTTGTCCGCCGAAAGTGAGCTGGCGAATATTAGCGAGATGCTTTTCGCCGGGAAACCGCAAGGCATGGGAGTTTGCGTCGGCAGATTTTTTGCTTTGCGTTGTCTGCCGGGCTCCGCCTCGCGGAGCCAAAGCGAAAAGCAGAGCTATTCCCAATAGCAGCGATAGGCCGATCAGCGAGAGGTTAACTTTGCGCATCGATTTTTCCTTCGGGGATGCATCCCCGATATGGCCCACCCCAAAATTTTTCTGCAAGTGCTGATTCTAAAGGTGCTTTAAGTCCTTAATTTTCGTAAGTGCTGAATCTACGGGACTTGTATTGCAAATTACGCAAGTGCTGATTCTGTTGAGCTTAGCAAAAATGCGCTTCGCGGCTCGATCATGCCTCAACCGTCACCAATTTCGGCGCAATTCGAAATGGCGCGTTCAGTTTGGCTGGACAAATTTCGAGCTTGCTCTATTTTACTCCACGAGTAAAGCGCTGCGGAACCCGGGTAGTGACTCAGTTTGAATTTCGGCAAGGGGGCGGCCGCAATGATGCGAATCATACAAGGCGACTTCAGCGACCCGCGCGTGGTCGAGCTTCTTCACATCCATCTGAAGAGTGCCAGGTCGCAAACGGCTCCGGTAGCGCACATGCCTTGGACCTCAACGGGTTGCAATCGCCCGATATCAGCTTCTGGACGGTATGGGACGACGAGACGCTCTTGGGGGTCGGTGCGCTGAAGCGGCTCTCTGCCGATCAAGGTGAGATCAAGTCGATGCATACCGCTCGGGCCGTTCGAAGAAGGGGAGTGGGAAGGGCAATGCTGCGCCACATTATTGCGATAGCACGAGCAAGTGGCATTTCGCGCCTCAGCCTCGAAACGGGCGCGTCGGAATATTTTCGGCCCGCGCGGGCACTCTATAGAAGCCACGGCTTCGTAGACTGCCCGCCGTTTGCCGACTATGTGCTCGACCCAAATAGCGTCTTCATGTCGCTCGACTTGAGAGAATCTTGATCCGAGGGCTGCTGAGCGTCGTAGCCCAAAATTCAAATTGCCCACTCCGGAACCGCGCTCGGAACGGCCTCAGGTCTCGCCTGCCCAGATCGCAGCCGCGACCTGAGCTACAGGGGATAGTGTCGGCGGGTGCGCGATGTGGTTAAACGAAGATTCCACCAAACGCGTCTGGGCACCGCGCGCTTCGCGCCCAAGAGCCAAAGAGGCAGAGAGATTCTTCGCTGCGCTCAGAATGACAAACTAGGCAGCGGCTCGTCACACTCTAATGCGTTCAGGCTTTGGTTTGCTGCAGGCGGGCGTCGCCGCCCAAGGCGGGGCTGAAGAGAAAGTCATGAAGGTCGCCCTTGATACCATTGTGGCGAAGCAACGTGGCGATCTGCGCCCAGTGACGGATTTCGTGCAGCAGCACGTGGATGATGAATTTCTTCGGAGTCGCTCTTAAAGGATGAGTGCCCATCGTGTAGTCTCTGGGCTTATCCCATTCCTGAGCGGGAAGCGTGTCGATAAATTCGCGCAGCGCTTTGCGGCTTTCCTGACCGAACTCGAAGAGCACTTCGATATTCTCGGTTGGAAGCGAGGCGGTATCGGTCAGCGGCTTGTCTGAGAGCCGCTCCACGTAACGCTTTTCCGCAGAAAAGATGTGTCTGATCAAATCGCCGACGGTTTCGAAACGGGCATCGCTATTCGCCCCGGTGGTGGTGAGCAGAATCCTATCGCCGTGCTGGCGGAGCGATTCGCGCCACTTCTGGCGCTCCCAATCGGTGTATTCGAGGAGCAGATTCAGATCGATGAGCATTTAGCGGTCTCCCTGGATTGCCTTCGGTTTCCCAATCCTAGCAGGAAATGCGGAGGGATTGTTCGCAAGGGCGAGTGCAGTTTTGCGCGGCAACGTCAGCGGAACAAAAGAAGGAGGGATTCCTCGCGCACTGAGGAAAGGAGCGGCGCGCAACTGCGCGCGCCGCAGTGCGCTTGGAATGACAGGTCGTGTGCAGTGGGGATTTTAGCGGCGCTGGGCGAGGGTCACGGAGGCTTTCAGGGGCTTGCCGTCGCGAAGGACGGTGACGGCGACGACGTCGCCGACTTTGCTGCGGCGCAGCGCGTCTGTGAAATCGTAGAGATTGCGGATGGGCTTGCCGGCGAAATCGGTGAGGACGTCACCTGCTTTCAGGCCCGCTTTTGCGGCGGGCGAGCCGGGCTGGACATCGCTGAAACGTACGCCGCTTTCGGATTCACCAAAATCAGGAATAGAGCCGAACCAGGGGCCATAGCCGCCGCCTCCGCCCGTGCCTGTGACGCCGCTATGCGGATCGTCAGCGGCGACGGTGACGAATTTGGGGCGCTCGGGGGCGGTGTCGATTTGCGAAATTACACCGGCGATGAAATCGAGCAGCCGCGCCGCGTCCGGCGCATTGATTTTGTCCCAGGTGTCAGACGGCTTGTGATAGTCGGAATGCAATCCGGAGAAAAAGAAAAGCACGGGAATTTTGCGCGCAACAAAAGAAGTGTGGTCGCTGGCCGCGTAGCCGCCTGGGGAGTATTCGAAGTGAAAAGGCGAATTTTTCTGCGCGGCAGTGAGAATCGCCTGAAACGTGGAGCCGGTACCCACGCCGCCGACGTAGACTTTTTGGTCTTTAATGCGGCCGATCATGTCCATATTGATCATGGCCACGGCTTTGTCGAGCGGATGCGTGGGCTGCTGCGTCCAATGCGGCGGAGCCGAGCAGGCCGAGTTCTTCACCGGCGAATGACATGAAGAGAATTCCGCAGGGAAGCTGGCCCTTGTACGGAGCGAACAAAGCGCGCGAGCTCGAGCACGCCGGATGTGCCGCGGGCATTGTCGTCCGCGCCGGGATGAATCTGCCCGATCTGCGATGGCGCGAGCGAATCGGCGTTGCCGTAACCGAGATGATCGTAATGCGCGCCGACGATGACGTATTCGTCGGTTTTGCCGGGAAGATAAGCGAGGACATTGTTGACGGTAGCGTGGAGCGTATCGATATGAACGTCGACGCTCAGGTGCAGCGTGGCAGGAAAGGCGAAGGATGCGGGCTTGGTGCTGGAGTTGATCTGATCCTGCACGGCGGCGAGCGATTTGCCGGCGGCGGCGAACCAATCGTCCGCGACCTTATTCTTGACCTGGACGAGCAGGACGCCGGCATTTTCCGGGCCGCTGACGGTGCCGAATCGCGTGAGCAGATCTTCTTCGCCGTCGCCCAGCTTGCCGTTGATCACGACGACGGCCTTGGCGCCGTGATTGCGCGCGTTGATCGCTTTGGTGATCAAGGCGGCGTGCTGCGTGAGCCCCTGGTGGCCGCCCTTGGCGGCGAAGCCGGTGGGTTCGTAGCGCAGCAGGACGACGATCTTGCCCTGCACGTCGAGGCCGACATAATCGTCGTAGCCAAACTCGCCAGCGGTGGCGCCGTAGCCGACGAAAACGACGGGGGCGGCGGCTTGACCGGACGAGGAGAAGCTGAAAGGGACGAAATCTTCGTTCAACTTGAGGATTTTCTTTTTGCCGCCGACGTCTTCCTGGAGATCGTTGCCCGAGACTAATTTCGCGCCGGTAGTCACGGTAAACGGCTGGAAGAAGCCCTGCGTTCCAGCGGGATCGAGGCCGAGGCTTTGGTAACGCTGCTCGAGCAGATGCGCGGCGCGTTCGATGCCTTTGGTGCCGGCGCCGCGGCCCTCCATTTCCGGAGAGGCGAGCGTCTTGTCGGTGTCAAGGTAGCGGACGGCGTCGGCTTTGCCAAGAGCGGGCGCTTGTGTAGGCGCCTGGGCGGGGGCCGTGGCGGCGACGGTAAGGGCAAGAAAGGCGGCGACGGCAAAATGCAGAAGCGTGCGGCGCGGCGGCGGCGCGACGTTCGAGTGGTGGCGAAGCGTTTGGGGCATGGCTGAAAGAAGCATGTTATTTTCGGCGCGGCATGTCAAATGTGTGCTTGGCGCAGCTTCAGGGCCTAAAAAGCCTCTTAACGGCAGGTACTAAGTCGGACCTGAAGGTCAGACCCCTGCCAAGGCCTCCGGAAGCCCGCTCGGCGTCACAAAAATCCGCGAATGCCGGGCTGAAGCCACTTCGCAACTCAGCGCAAGCCGGCGCTACAAAAGCCCGACAGAAGGATCCGGCGAGCGTCTAGTTGCTGCCGGGGTGGCCGGAGTAGCTGACGCGCCAGACGGATTTCGAACCGTCATCGCTGACCAAAAGCGAACCATCGCTCGCAACGGTCACGCCGACTGGCCGTCCCCACACCTGGCCATCGGGCGTGGCAAAGCCGGTGACGAAGTCTTCGTACGCGCCGGTGGCCTTGCCGTGTTCGACCGGCACGCGGATTACTTCGTATCCCGTGCGGTTCGCGCGATTCCAGGAACCGTGTTCGGCGGCGAAGATCTGGCCTTTATATTCGGGCGGAAACTGCTTCCCTTCGTAAAACGCGATTTCGAGCGACGCATTGTGCGGCTGCAGGAGGACGTCCGGAACGATCACTTTGTCTTTCAGTTCGGGATGCTTGCCGGCGTGGCGCGGATCCTGATGGCCGCCCGTGTAATACCACGGCCAGCCGTAAAAGCCGCCCTCCTGGACGTGTGTGATGTAATCGGGCGGGAGGTTATCGCCGAGGAGGTCGCGTTCATTCGTTGAGCACCAGAGGTCGCCGGTTTCCGGCTGGATGGCTTCGCCGACGCAATTGCGGATGCCGGAAGCGTAGACGCGAAGATCAGTGCCATCGGGATTGAACTCCAGCACGTTGGCGCGGTGGACTTCGGCGGGATTATTGTCCGCGTCGTCGACGTTGGAGCGAGAGCCCACGGCGACGAACATTTTTTTGCCGTCGGGCGAGAAGACGACATCGCGCGTCCAGTGGCCGCCGCCATAGGGGTCGGACGCATTGCCGCTGGGCAGAGTCTTCACGATTACCTCGGCGGGGCCGCGGGCCTTTAAATCTCCATTGCGATATGGCAGGCGGACGACGGAGTTCGTGTTGCCGACATAAATGTATTGCGGGTCCGATCCGGGAGGGTAGAAGGCCATGCCGAAAGGCCGAGTAAAGCCGTTCGCAAAGACCGTGGTGCTTTCGGGTTTGCCGTCTTTCAAACCGTGCAGCACTTTGATTTCGCCCGCGCCGCTATCGGCCAAAAAAATGTCGCCATTGGGGGCCGTGCGCAGTTCGCGGGGCTGATCGAAGCCAGAGGCAAAAAGCGCGATCTGGAAGCCGGGTGGCACCTGAAGCGAGGCGTTCGCCGGGCGCGGAACGATGTGACTTTGGTTCGCAACGGACGGTGTGGAAAAGGGAGCCGGCAAATCGTCTGCCGTAATCTTGCGGAACGTGCCAGGCTTTTCCGTAGCGACGGTGGCGAATGCAGCCGAGCCCGTCAACGTGTTTACGGGCTCGTCAGCCGGCGGCCAAGCGAGGGCCACGGAAATTCCGGTGCCAAGCGCTGCAACCGTAAGAAACAGGAAGAAAGCTCGTTTTCGGGATGTTCGTTTCATGGCAGGCCTTTCTTTGCGAAGTCCCTATCGTTGATGCGCACCTTGGTGGCATTGTACCGCAGTTGGATGAAGGAAGGCTTAGCCCGCAAGGCCTAAGACGACGCGGCGGAAGGCGGCTTGACGCAGGCGGGGAGTTGCTATAGAAGGCGTACGGATAAGTCGAACGACGCGTTCCGGAGGTGCAAAGTGAAAACATCCTCACGCAAGGGCGGAAACAGCTCATTTTCGCGCAGGAAGCTACTGCAGGGAGCTTCCGCGGGGATTGCAGCTTCGCTGCTGACGTCTGCGGGCTCGAGTTGGGCGCGAGCGGCGCAAACGGAGCGCGGTTCGGGCGCAGCGCAAAAGCCGGGCGCGATTACGCCGGATTCGCTGCCAAAAGCATGGTCGGTCGACGAGATTCATCGCCGGTGGGCGGCGGTTCGCCAAAAGATGAAGGACGCGCAGCTCGATTGCCTGCTGGTGTGCCAGCACCATCCGGGGGAGATGATCTCCGAGCGGCAGGACGGCGACGCGGATATCGAGTACTTGACGGGAATTTCGCTGCCATACAAGTGGGTTATTTTGCCGCTTGAAGGCAAAGTGACGGCGCTTTCCACCAACCAGATCAAAGGCGCGCGCGAGGAAAAGCTGTCGCAGGAGCGCGGAATCGATGTGCGTGTGATCGATGTTTGGTCCGAAGGAATTATCGATGCGATGAAGGAAGCAAACGTGGGGCAGGGTCGCGTCGGAGTGACGGATTTGCTGGACGCTTCGCGGCAACCAGAAGGCGAAGTGACCTACACGACCTACGACCGCGTGCTGAAGGCGTTTCCGCAGGCAAAATTTCAGCCGGCCAGCTACCTGATCGATGGCGTGGCAGTGCTGCACAGTGCCGAGGAGATCGCCGTTATGGAGAAAACGACGCAGGTCGGCGAGTTGGGTTTGCAGGCGATGTTCGAGACGGCACGGCCGGGCGTGCCGCAGCGGGTCGTGTGGCTGGCGATGTTCAACGCCATGGTTAACGCGTCCGGCGAGCGGCCCTTCCGAGTTTCGGTGCGCGCAGATGGGCCGGGCAATAGCGCGCTGAATCGGCCGCTCGAGGAAGTGATGCGCGCGGGGCAGGTGCTAAGCCAGGAGTGCTCGGGATGCGTGCTCGGGTATGGTTCGCAGGTGAATCACTCCGTGGTGGTCGGCTCTCCGGCTCCGGCAGATTGGAAGGCCGCGGCAAAAGATAGCCTGGATACATTCGAAGAGATGGTTGCGGCCATCGCCCCAGGGAAAATGGTGAAGGAGATCTGCGCGCCTTACGACAAACGGCTGGTGGCGCGAGGCGATAAGCCCGGGGCGCTGGTAATTCATTCCGGCGGACTGGGCACGCTGCCACGCGGCGGTTCGGCTGGAGCCACGGGACAGATTGTGCTGCAGGCGGGCATGGTCTTCGACGTGAAGCCGGCGTTTCGGTTGAAGAGCGGCGGCACGGCGCAATTTGGCGATTCCATCGTGGTTACGGAGAATGGTGCGCGGCGGCTTGGCAAGCGAGAGATGAAGGTCGTCAAGCTGAGCTGAGCTGAGTTGACGAAAGGTTGAGGAAGTTTGCGGGCCATATGCTTCGCTTCTTTGCTTCTCCTAGCGACGACTAACACCTTATTCGCGCGTCCGCAAATTGATGTGACCGACGCGCTTTCCTCGAGTTCGGACCAATCGCGTTCAAAGCCTAGCATCGACTTCAGACTGAGTACCGCTGTAGCTGCGCAGAACGGGTTCAGCGTGACGCTTTACTATGCGCACGCGTGGGGCAAAAGCGTGATCGCCAGCATTTATCCTGCCGGCACGAATGCCCAGCTCGGTTACGCCGAGACGAACTTTCGCTTTTAAGTCAAAAGCTTCCGCAAGAGTTCGCGTTGGCCTCTGTGCTAGAACTGGAACTTCAGCGCAAGTTGAGAAATGCGTGGCGGCGCCGCTCTTAAGACCTTCCCAAAGGTGGCATCGCTGATGTTGCCGTCGACCGAACTGCTTCCATAGAACTGGGCATGGTTGAACGCATTGAACGTTTCCAAGCGCAGTTCGAGTGATTTGCTTTCCGTAAATTTCGTCACTTTATGGAGCGCTATATCCCAGTTGTTGACGCCGGGGCCGTAGAAAGGCCTGCGCGGCGCGTTTCCTTGAGTGCCGAGAGCATTCGGGCTAAATAGCGCCGTATTGAAGTACGGTTGTCCGTTTCGGGGATTGCCGTTGATTTGCAGATCCCCAGGGGACAAGTTGGGCAGATCAATGCTGGTGGAGTTGATTCCGTTGTTTTGAGCGTAGACGAGGAAGTTATCACCGTTGCTGGCCAGGGTAACAGGCAGCCCAGTTGCAAACCGGGTGATCCCCGATATGGACCATCCTTCGGTCAAGCGGCTGGCCGAATGGAACAGCCTCTCCAGAGGCAGTTCATAGTCGTAACTGAGAACGAAGTTGTGCTTGATGTCGAAGGCGGAGATCCCGAACTCCGCGCGATAGTTGAACGGATTGGCCTGTTCCTGGAGATTTGAAGACCAGTCGAGCGACTTCCCGTAGGTGTAGCTCGCAAGCAGCGTCAGACGGCGGCTGGTGTGCTTGAGGGTTAAGTCGAGAGCGTTGTAGTTCGAATTTCCCATGTTCTTGAACCATGCATCCGTGCCGATGGTGTTGGGAAAACCCGCGAGGTTGCGCGTGCCGTTTACCACCGTGCCATCCGCTCTGGTGTAGACGAGATTTTCGCCGAATGGCCCGCACGCCGGAGTGCCTGGGGCTACATCTTGCGGCTGACTGAGGCTGAGGCACAGAGCCGGGTCCCCGGGATTTGCTTCGACGACGGTCATGAGATGACGGCCCAGCGATCCAACGTATCCGACACTCGCTACTGTGTTCGGTGTGATTTGGCGTTCGACGGTGAAGTTGAGCGCCATCGAATATGGTGTCTTGTTCTGATGGAAATAGCTGACCGCGCCGCTGATGGGTGTGTAACGCGACCAAGGAACATTCGGGTCCGGATTCGAGGGCGAGTGCCCATAAGCCGGAACCTCGACGGGGAACTGCTGCACGAATTGCGTCCCCGTGAGTGCGCCGACGAATGGTGTCGCCATCACGGGTGGCTCTGGGCTCGTATACGTCAGACCGTACGGCGGATTTCCTGTGGGATAAGCGATGGTCAGTCCCTCGATGGCGGTAAAGTATCGCCCCGCCCCAACGCGAATGCTGGTTTTGCCGGGCCCGCCCGTCAGTTTGCCCAACAATCCCTTGGACCAAGACGGGGAATAGGCAATTCCCAACCGCGGGGAGAAATCGTCAATCGGCGTGGGAGAGAGCGTCGAAGGAACCATCTGACCATTCGGCAGGCGATCTCCGGGCACCACATAGCCGAGTGGAGCGCCGGGGAAAGTCTGCGACTGCGCACCAGGAATCAAGGTTGTTCCTTGATTGTTCAGTTCCGACCATCCTCGAATGTAATCCCAGCGCAACCCGTAATTGACGGTGAGGTTGGGCCGTAGGCGCCAGCTATCTTCCGCAAAGACGCCACCCGTGGCCGAAAACTCGTGGAAGGGCGGTGAGGATTGTTGCGAATAGAAATCGGGCAAACCCAAGAGGAAATCGGCGAAGCCGTTGCCGGTGGTTTGAGCGCCCGATCCAAAAAACGAGAACGTGCCATTGGCGACCAAATCCGGCGCTTGCTTCACGCGATACCAGATATATTGCCCGCCAAACTTCATCGTGTGGTTGCCAGCAACTTTTGAGAGGGCTTCGCTGGAATCGATGGTGTTGTTGGACTGCGCCAGGAAGAAAGGATTCGTGCCGACGGCGAAGGAATTGAAGTACAGCATCTCCACACCGGCATACTGCGGGAAGCCCTGTTGAATGCCTTGCGGCCCCGAAGCAATGCCCTGGTCTGCCAGGCTGACGCTCACGCCACCTTTTGGAACGCCGAGATTATTGTTCAACCGTACGTAACCGATGTGCGCCTCGTTCACCAGATTCGTGCCGAAAGTCCTGGTGTTATTCAGCACGATCATTTGGTCTCTGCCGGCAGAAAGCGCATTGTACGGACCGCTGGGGCCGGGAAGTGTGGCTCCGCCGAAACCGCTTGGATAAGGGTTGTCCAGATTGTAGCTATCCGCGAAATAGTAGGCCGAGAAGGTTCCGAACCGCGACGAATTGATGTCCAGGCGCACCGAGCCCTTATCATCGGTGAGGCGCTGCTTGTCCGCCCCGCTCGAGAACTCGTTTGCTCCCAAATTGGGCGCCGGAATGAACTGCAACATCCTGTTTGCAGGAACGGCAAACGCGGATTGCGGAATTTGCGCACCAGGAAATACACATTGAGTGTTTGACAGGCAACCCGGCATGTAGAACGGCTCGCCCACCGTGACGCCGTATCCCAGGTGATTCGAGAGAGTCTGCGCCAGGAAAGCGCCGTTGACCTTGCCAGCGAGTGTATTGGCAGAATCGGAGAAGTCGCCGGCCCGATTCGCCAGAGAGGGCACGCTGACAATTCCCGTTTCCAGTCCCTGAACTGTCCGCTGTGCCTGATCGTCGGCGAAGAAGAAAATTTTATCTTTCTTGATCGGTCCACCCAGCGTGGCGCCAAACTGATTCTGTTGGAATACCGAACGAGCGGGATCGAAGAAGCCGCGCGCGTCCAGGGCGGTATTTCGCAGAAATTCGAAAAGGTCGCCGTGAAACTGATTTCCACCCGACTTCGTTGCCACACTGATGAGTCCACCGCTGTAGTTGCCGTACTCTGCGTCAGCATTACCGGTCAGAATGCGGAACTCCGCGATAGAGTCGAGATCGGGGATAATTCCGGCCTGCTGTCCAATCGTCTCCTGAACGCTTACACCGTTCAGCGTGAATCCATTGGCCGATTCTCGCTGGCCGTTAATCGAAAACTGGCCAGTGTCGGCACTGCCTGCGACAGGGACGGTCCCGAAACCGCCTCCTGAAGTGCTATTCCCTGCACCACTTGTCGTGAGCGGCGTCACGCCGACTTGCGTGGCAAACAAGTCCGTATAGCTGCGGCCATTCAGCGGGATGCCGGTGACTTGCTTACTCTCGATGACCTCGCCGATTTGTGTATCGGAAGTTTCGATGCGTGTCCCGTTTTCCGAAACGGTCACGTTCTGATCCTGCGCGCTCAGTTGCAATGTGATATCCGCGATGAGCGCCGTATTAATGTTGATGATCAGGCCTTGCGTTTTGCTTGGCTTAAAACCGTCCGCAGTAACGTCGATTTCATATTGGCCCACGGCAAGGACGGGAAAAGAATAGTTCCCCTGCTCGCCGGTTTTTGTCGTTTGCTTTACTCCCGTCGCCGTATTCAACGCCACTACAGTAGCGCCCGGAATGACGGCGTTCGTCTGGTCCTTCACGGTTCCCGTAATCTTGCCGCCCACGTCCGCCTGCGCAATATTCAGCAGGAAAAAGAACGAAACGGCGGTTAACAATGCATTTCTGACTATGAGTTTCACATCCCACTCTCCTCGGTCGAATTAGGAACGCAACATCTCCAACTTTTTGTTGGTACCCTACCCCCCTAGGATATGTCAACAGTAATCTCGTATTTTGGCGTTAAAAATTGATGGGATGCGCTCTCGAAAGGGCGCGAGGGGAAAGACTCGGCGCAAAGGAGTGGTACTTATTCCGGTGGTAAAGGTCCTCAACTCCGGTTACGTCGAGACGAACTTTCGCTTTTGAATTTGCGACTCTCCGCCAGCAAGATCGCCCTCAGGGCTTCCTTGAAGCTCGATGAGGCGCCGTTTATACTGGCGTTACACGCGCGTAAATCGGCCGCGCGGACGCAAATTTTCTGAATTAGAATTCCCAGTCGTGTTACGTTCCGGCCTAATTCGTCTGCTTCTCATCACCTTGATTTTCGTGATGGCAGGCCTGTTGTTTGCGCACCCGGCACTGCTTGTATCCTCGGTAACGAGAAAAATCCAGGAAGGCGCCCTGCCAGCGAATGTAGCGCTTAGGGCCGCCGCAAAGGCATTCCATACAGAGGACATTTATGCGGCGGATCGGCCGAATCAACTGAGTCCCGTAGTAAAGGACTTCCCTTCCCGGGTTTACGTGCCCAATAGCGACAGCGCAAGCGTAGACGTGATCGACCCAGCGACGTACAAGGTGGTGGATCACTTCAAGGTGGGCCGGCTACCGCAGCACATCGTGCCCTCTTACGACCTGAAAACGCTGTGGGTGCTGGACGATCAGGGCTACGCGCTGACCAAGATCGATCCCGCGACCGCCAAAGTGGACAAAACTGTCTCGGTGGACGATCCCTACAATCTTTATTTCACGCCGGACGGCAGTGAAGCCATCGTGGTAGCCGAGGCTCTGCATCGGCTGGATTTTCGCGATCCGCAGACGATGAAGCTCAACTTTTCGCTGCAAGTGCCGTGCACAGGCGTCAATCACCTCGACTTTTCGGCGGACGGAAGCTATTTCATAGCGAGTTGCGAATTCGACGGCAAATTGCTCAAGGTGGAGACGGCTTCGCGAAAGATCCTGGCCACCATCGAACTAGGGCCGCATGACATGCCGCAAGACGTGCGGACCTCTCCAGACGCCAAAACCTTCTATGTGGCTGATATGGAGGCGAACGGTGTCCACGTGATCGATCCCGAACGCTTCGCGAAAATCGGGTTCGTAAAGACGGGGAAAGGCACGCACGGAATTCTGGTGAGCCGCGATTCAAAATTTTTGTATATCTCGAATCGCGGTGAAGGAAGCATCTCCGTGATGGAGCTTGCCAGCGAGAAGATTATCGCCAAGTGGCGAATCCCGCATGGCGGCAGCCCGGATATGGGCGGAATCTCAGCGGACGGAAACGTCTTGTGGATTTCCGGACGATACAACGCGGAAGTCTACGCATTCGATACGACTTCAGGAAAACTGCTCGCGCGAATTCCGGTGGGCAAGGGTCCGCACGGACTGTGCGTTTATCCGCAACCCGGCCGCTACTCGCTGGGCCACACCGGGCTCTTTCGCTAGGAAAATTCCCAATCCTTACAAGCACGTCGCTTACGCTGAGAGAATCAGCCGGGTTCGGAGTAGAAGTGTTCGACTGCGTCGGCGATCCAGCCCGGATTATCCCAATTCGGATATTTCATCTTGAATTCCGCGGTTAGCAATTGCGCGGCATCTTTAGACGATTTTCCCTGGGCTTTGAGTTCCGCGGTGCGCGATCGCAGCGCCTTCAGATACGACTCTTGCGCGGTGATGAGCCCAGCATCGCCGACTTCCCCGTGCCCAGGCACAACCGTACGCGGCTGAAGGGCTTCGAATCGGCTCATGATCGCCAGCCAGTTTTTCCCGCTGGCGTCCTGGTCGGGAAAGATCGGGAAAAAGCGATTGACCACCACATCCCCGGTAAAAAGGACTTTATCCTCCTCGACATAAATGGCGGTATCGCCACGAGTGTGTCCCGGCCCAACCAAAAACAAGCGGGCCGTTACGCCACCCAAGTCGAGCTTTAGCTCGCGGTCGAAGAGAATTTCGGGCGGACGAGGCTTGACGTCCTGCAGCAGGGCTTTGATTTCCGGCGTGCGCTTACTGAAATTCTTGATGAACTCGGGTTGTTTTTGCTTTAACTCTTCCTCCTGCACTTCGGAGCGAATGATTTTGGTATTCGCCGGGAATGCCTGAACGCCGGTGACGTGCTCCGGATGGAAATGCGTCGTGGTGAAATACAGGTCGGCATTTTTGCTCACCTTGGCGAGTTCGTGAAGCACCGTTTGTCCGTTTCTCGGACCCATGCCGGCATCCACCACGAGCGTTGCTCGAGTACCCACGATGATGCCGATGTTGGGAACCAGGTTCACCCGCCCATCAGGAATTGCGTAGACATGATCGGACACTTTCATCATCTTGTTTGCCTGCACGAGAGGCGGAGGCTGGGTCTGATTGTGACCGAGTGGGGCTGTCTCCTGCGCATGGGCGGCGGATGCCAACACGATTCCGAATACGGATAGCGCGAGGGTAGCTGCTAACCGACGAGGTTGGAGAAGTGAAATCATCATTTCTCTCCGGCAGTTGCGGTGATTTTCTGGATGGGTCCCGGATTCAGCGCGGAGTATACACCCAGGAACTTTCATCCGTAACTGACTGGCGAGGGTGGTTCCAGAGAGGTCCCTCCCTCACGTTGTTCGCTCAGGATGACCATCCTAGTCGGATGGTCACTTGACAGCGGTACTGACTCTGCAATAGGGTTCGCGGCGCTGTGGACCTGGACCACTCCCTTCCGTGGCTGGCGCTGCGTCTCACGCCTGGGCTGGGCGCGCGCCTCGCGGCAAAGCTGCTGCGGCAATTCGGTTCGCCTGAGGAAATCTTCCGCGCATCGCTGACGGAACTGGAGGCCTGCCAATTGCCCGTGGCGGCGGCGCAGGCCACTTTTTCAAAGGCCGCTTTTCGCGACGCGGAGAAAGAACTGGCGCAGGTGCGCAAGGCCGGTTGCCGCCTGATACACTGGGAGGAAAGCGAGTATCCGAAGCGTCTACTGGAAATTTACGATCCCCCGCCGTTGCTGTATGTCCGGGGGAATGAGCAAGTTCTGAACCGTTACACAATTTCTATCGTGGGGACGCGACGCCCGACCCCTTATGGTAATCAAATAGCGGAAAGGCTGGCGCGCGACCTGGCCGAGCATGGCCTGATCGTTGCCAGCGGACTCGCGCGAGGAATCGACAGCTCAGCCCACCGCGGCGCCTGCGCCGCTTCGCGCGGAGGAACGATCGGCGTCCTCGGTTCCGGTATCGACGTTGTATATCCGAAAGAGAACCGGAAACTCTTCGAGGAGGTCGAGAAGCGCGGCGCGATCATTACCGAATTTCCCATGGGGACCTATCCCGCGCCAGAGAATTTTCCGGTGCGCAACCGCATGGTCGCGGGCATGGCGCTAGGAGTGATTGTGGTGCAGGGAGCGCAGTATTCGGGATCGCTGATCACCTCGCGGCTGGCGATGGAGTTTGGCCGCGAAGTCTATGGCGTGCCGGGAAATGTCACCGAGCCTGCGAGCTTTGCGCCCAACCAGCTCATCAAACAGGGCGCGAAGCTAGTGGTAGGCTGGGAAGACGTGGTGGAGGAGTTGCCGACGGAGATTCGCGCGGAGCTTTTTCCGGTGGAAGCAACCACACAGGAAGAGCGCGCGTCACTGTTTGAGGCGAACCTTTCGCCCATCGAGAAGAGACTTTTCGATCTGATCCGCATCGAAGAGGCCATTCACGTGGACGAACTGGTGGAGACGACGGGGCTGAGTTCTTCGGAAACGCTGGCCGCCCTGTGTGAGATGGAGATGCGCGGGATTATCCGGCAGATGCCGGGAAAGCAGTTTGTGCGGGTGTTACTGTAAGGAGCATGCGGATAAAGACGCGGACAAAGACGAAGAGGGATTCGCCGAAAGTCATCGGCGGCAAAATACGCGCTTCGACTGCGCATCCGATCGGAAATCCAGAAACCGGATTTTCGGAAGGAATATCGGATGCTCCACTCAGAATGACGAGCCGACATAACGAAGCGGAATCACGGGTATTGCTTTAGTAACCAGTTTGGCTTTAGGTAGCGGAAGGACATATATTCGCCCGCTGACGGGCGTTTCGGTTTACAAACAAAGCTTATGGCAAGATCACTAGTCATCGTCGAGTCGCCCGCAAAGGCGAAGACGATCAACAAATATCTCGGCCGCAACTACACGGTCAAGGCGTCCTACGGCCACGTCATGGACCTGCCCAAGAAAGAGCTGGGCATCAATATCAAGCGCAACTTCGAGCCGACCTACAGATCATCCCCGACAAGACGCACGTCGTGGAGAGCCTGCGAAAGGCAGCGGAGAAATCCGACGCCGTCTACCTGGCGGCCGACCCCGATCGCGAAGGCGAAGCCATCTGCGCGCATCTGGCGGAAGTTCTGAAACCGACCATGGCCGCCAAGAACGGGAAGAGCGGCTCGAATGGCGCAGGCAAGAAAAAGAAAGGAAAGCCGCGCAAGGGGCAAGAGGAAGCGGAACTGCGGAAAAATCATATTTTCCGGGTGATGTTCAACGAAATCACGCCGCAAGGCTATTCGCGCGGCTTTCGAGCATCCCGGGCAGATCAACGAAAACCTGGTGGACGCGCAGCAGGCGCGTCGCGTGCTGGATCGCATCGTGGGCTACAAGATTTCGCCGCTGCTGTGGGATAAAGTGCGGCGCGGCCTTTCGGCCGGGCGCGTGCAGACCGTGGCGCTGCGGCTGATCGTCGAGCGCGAACGCGAAATCCGCGCGTTCACGCCGGTGGAATACTGGACGATCCACGCGCAGCTTGCGGCGGCCGAGCCGCCCGTCGTTCGAGGCCAAGCTGGCCAAACACAAGGGCGAAGATATCGAAGTCCACACGCAGGCCGAAGCCGACGCGATCATCGCGGCGGTGGAAAAAGCGCGCTGGCAGATTGCCGGCGTCACGCAAAAAGAAAAGCGGCGCCACGCGCCGCCGCCATTCACCACTTCCAAGCTGCAGCAAGCGGCGTACAACCGCCTGCGCTATACCGCCAAGCGCACCATGGCGCTGGCGCAGCGGCTCTACGAAGGCGTGGAGCTGGGCGAGGAAGGCTCGGTCGCGCTGATCACCTACATGCGCACCGATTCGGTGCGCGTCTCGAACGACGCGCTGGCGCAAGTGCGCGACTTGATCGGCACGAACTTCGGCCCGAACTACCTGCCGGAGAAAGCCCAACTTCTATAAGTCGAAGAAAGACGCGCAGGAAGCGCACGAAGCGGTGCGGCCGACGGACGTGACGCGCACGCCGGCGGACGTCGAAACTTACTTAAGCGACGATCTTTTCAAGCTGTATCAGCTGATCTGGCAGCGCTTCGTGGCTTCGCAGATGCTGCCGGCGGTTTTCGACCAGACCAGCATCGACATCACCGCCGGCGATTACACTCTTCCGCGCCACGCGGCTCGGTGATGAAATTTGACGGTTATCTTGCGGCGTACCAGATCTCGGCCGAACGCGAAGACGACGAACGCGCGAAAGCGACGAAGGCCGCAGGCTGCCGCCGGTACGCGAAGGCGAAACGCTGCGCCTCGAGACGCTGCGGCCCGACCAGCACTTCACCGAGCCGCCGCCGCGCTATTCGGAAGCGACGCTGGTGAAGGAACTCGAAGAAAAAGGCATCGGGCGGCCGTCCACCTACGCCTCGATCATCTCCACGATCGTCGAGCGCGAGTACGTGAACAAGGATCAGGGGCGCTTTACGCCGACCATGCTGGGCGAAAAAGTGAGCGATGCTGCTGGTGAAGAGCTTCGAGGATATTTTCGACGTGAGCTTCACCGCGCGCATGGAAGAAGAGCTCGACGAAATCGAAGAAGGCAAGCTGCCCTGGCAGCGAGTCGGTGAAGGAATTTTACGCGCGCTTCGAGGAGGATCTGGAGCAGGCCAAAGGCGAGATGGAGTCCTACAAGGCCGGCATCCCCACGGGCAAGAAGTGCGAAAAATGCGGCCAGGGCGAATTGCTCGAGCGCATCAGCCGGCTGGGATTTTTCCTGGGCTGCTCGCGCTATCCGGAATGCGATTTCATCGAAGACCTTTCGCCGGAGCTCCAGCGGGGAACGGCGACGCGGAAACGCCGACGTGCGACAATTGCGGCAAGCGAAATGGTGATCAAGCGCGGGCGCTGGGGCGCGTTCCTGGCGTGCTCGGGCTATCCGGATTGCAAGACGACGCGGCGGCTGGTTGCCGGCACGCGCGCGGCGCGGCAGCCGGACGATCCGCTCGAACGAAAATTGCCCCGATTGCGGCGCGCAACTGGTGCTGAAGCACGGGCAGTACGGCGAATTCATCGGCTGCTCGGCGTATCCCAAGTGCAAATTCATTCGCGCCAAGACGCTGGGCATCAACTGCCCGAAATGCGGCACCGGCGAATTGCTCGAGCGCATGGCCAAGAAAGGCCGGCGGCGCGTCTTCTACGGCTGCAATCGCTACCCGGAATGCGATTTCACCACGCCATACAGGCCAATCGCGGAGCCCTGCCCGAAGTGCGGCGCTCCCTTTATCGTGGAAAAGCGCAGCAAGACCGGCACGTGCGCGCCTGCTTGAAGGAAGGCTGCGATTGGGAAATCGCGGCGCCGGAATCGGAGCAGAGGAAGCGACTCCGGAAGAGGTCGGCGCGGGCAAGCCGTGACGGGGCGCGGCGGCGATACGAAGAAGAGGATTTCGTCGTCCGCCGAGGCGGACTCTCAGAATGACAAATTGAAGCGGGTGGACGTAAGGGGCTTCGGAATACCCTGAAGAATGAAAGCGGCGATCGAGAAATTTCTGGCGTATCTGCGTTCGGTGCGCAACGCCTCGGCGCACACTCTGCGGAATTACGCGAGCGATCTCGAGCAGTTTCGCGCTTATCTCATCGCCGCCCGATAGCGCTCCGGTAAGCGTCGCAGACATCGATCATCGCGTGATCCGCGAATATCTTGGGACATCTGCACGACCAGCAACTGCAAAAAAGTTCCATGGCGCGCAAGCTGGCGGCGCTGCGGTCGTTTTTCAAATTTTGCGCGCGCGAAGGGATGGTGCGGGATAATCCAGCGCGGCTGGTGGCCACGCCGAAATTGCCCAAGCGCCTGCCGGCGGTGCTGAGCGCCGAGGAGATGAACGCGTTTCCTCGATCAGCCTCGCCAACGTCCAGAGACCCGAGCCAAGACGCGCGGCCGCACGGGCCTCGGAAGCGGAGCAGAGTGCAGCGCCTGCTGCTGCAACGCGACCGCGCCATTCTCGAACTGCTTTACGCCTCGGGCCTGCGCGTGAGCGAGCTGACCGGTCTCAACCTGGCGACATCGATCGCAAGGAGCAGATGCTGCGGGTGCTCGGCAAAGGCAACAAGGAGCGCATCATCCCTTACGGCTCGAAGGCGGAGCAAGCGCTCGAGCGCTACTGGCCCGTTCGCGGGAAATTGTTGCAACAGCGCCGAGGAACAGCGGCGAGCGCACGCGCCGTTTTTCTGAACCACGAGGGGCGGCGAATGGGCACGCGTTCGGTAACACGGATCGTGAAAAAATATGTACGCCTGATGAACATGAATTGGGACCTGCATCCGCATTCGCTGCGGCACGCCTTTGCCACGCACCTGCTCGCCGATGGCGCCGACCTGCGCGCCATTCAGGAACTCCTGGGCCATAGCTCGCTTTCCACCACACAGCGCTATACGCACGCTTCCATCCGGCAATTGATGGAGGTGTATGACAAGGCGCACCCGCACGCCTGAAATACCGGGAAATTTCGGAGAGATACGTCGCTCTGGTTTCTCGCTCGCGACGCCGGTCCTGCTTGGATCGGCACTTTAACGCTAATTTAACAGGCAAAAATTCGCGCTCTTGAGGTATGCTGGCGCCCGCTTAGGCCGGGGTGTTGGCCCAGATGAAACGAACTTTCAACTTTATCCTCCCGCACGGGTTCTCTGTGCGAAAAGCCCTGATGTTCCTGGCCGTAGTCCTGGCGGCAATTGCCGCACCCAGAGTGGGCTGCGCGCAGACGGACGAGATCCAGGTGTATGACGCCGAGATTGCCGAGCCCGGCGTGATCAACCTGATGTGGCATCAGAACTTTACGCCGAGCGGGATCAAAGAGCCGGCGTTTCCGGGCGCGATCATTTCCGATCGTTCCTACAATGGGGTCCCCGAGCTTGCCTTCGGAATCACACCCTGGTTCGAGCAGGGGCTTTACCTCCCGGTGTATAGCGTTTCGAAAGGGCGCGGTTCAACGCTCGATAGCGTCAAATTGCGGGAGCTTTTCGTGAGGCCGCATGCGGGGGATCACACGTTCTTTTACGGCGTGAATTTCGAGTTCAGCTATAACGCCTCGTACTGGGAGAGCAGGCATTTCACTTCTGAAATCCGGCCCATCATCGGACTGCACCTACATCCGGTGGACATCATCATTAATCCGATTCTGGATACGGACTGGACCGGAGTGAGCAACTACTTCTTCGCGCCGTCAATGCGGCTTGCATACAATTACTCTCCTAAGTGGACTTTTGCAGCGGAGCACTACGCCGATTACGGCCCGGTCCGTCAGTTCGCGTCCGTAAGGGATCAGTATCATGCGCTCTGGGCGGTGGTCGATCACACCAGTAAAGTCCTGGACGTGGAGGCGGGCATCGGATTTGGACTAACGGCAGCGACGGATAAAGTGACGTTGAAGCTGATGCTCTCGCGCGATATTCGGCGCCCTCACGAGCCAGCCGAAGCGACACCCAACCAGCAAGGCGGAGCGCGCTGAGCTTCCGCGTACCCGCTTAGCGCCTTCAGCCACAATACTTCCCTACTAGCCTTCTCACGTAACGAGACGTAACGCAAACAGGGAGGTCTGTGCATGCCTACGAGTGGCTTGATTGAATATAAAGACGCCAGCCCGGAAGTACGCGCGGTTTTCGACGACATCATGGCCACGCGCAAAACCGACTGGGTGAATAATTTCTGGAAGGCGCTGGCACACGACCCGGTGACGCTGAAGCGCACCTGGGAATCGATCAAGCAGATCATGGCGCCGGGAGCGCTGGATGCGCTGACCAAAGAGATGATTTACGTGGCCGTGAGCGTGACCAATCAGTGCGGGTACTGTATTGCTTCACATGCCGCCTCGGCGCGCAAGAAAGGCATGTCTGAAGCGATGTTCGCCGAACTCATGGCCGTGGTGGGCATGGCCAACGAAACGAACCGGCTGGCAGCAGGCTACCAGGTCGAAATCGACGAACAATTTAAATAAGGGTCGGATAAGGGTCAAATAAGGGCTACTGTGCGGCCGTCAGTCTGTATAGAATGCGGGACACGTTTGACCTGGGAATCCTAAGCCAAAGATTGAAAATAGCAGCGAGGGTCGAAATGAAAATGCGCAGAATGCTGACTGTCGTGCCCATGCTTATAGCGGCGTGCTGGGTTTTCACGGCCCGAGCACAGGCGCAAGGCAACGCAGGTATTACGTATACGTCGGGGCCGGTAACCAAGGGCAAGGCTCTCAATTTCGAAAAGATCGCCGACGGCGTTTACTACGCCACGGCCAGCGGCAGCATGATCACAGGCAGCAACGACGTGGTGATCGTAAACGACAACGACGTGCTGCTGGTGGATGCGGGCGTCACGCCGGCGGTTGGGCGAGCGCTGGTGCAAGACGTCAAGCTGCTCACCGATAAGCCCATTCGCTGGGTGGTGAACACGCATTTTCACTATGACCATACCGACGGCAATTCCGTCTTCGGTCCTGACGTGCAAATCATCGGGCATGAGTATATCCGCTACGCCGTCCTTAACCTGGACGTGCTTCACCGCGAGCCCTTTAAAACCGCGCAGGAGAGTCTGCCGGGTCAAATCGAGGCTCTGAAAAAGCAGGCGAGCGCCGAGACGGATGCGCAGAAGCGCGCTGCGCTGCGGCAGCAGATTGCGGCCACTGAAGCCGAGCAGAAGCAATTCGCCGAGATCAAACCAACGCCTCCGACGATGACCTATTCGTCGCATTTGACCCTGCATCGCGGCCAGCGCGAAATCCAGCTCCTGTTTCTGGGACGCGGGCATACCCCGGGCGACACAGTGGTCTTTTTGCCGAAGGAACGGATTGTGTGCACCGGCGATCTGATGGAGTCGCGGTTGGCTTACATGGGCGACGGCATCTTCGATGAATGGATCACCACGCTTGATGCGGTGAAGAAGCTCGATTTCGATACGGTGTTGCCGGGACACGGCGTGCCGTTCCACGAAAAGGCACTGATCACCGCGTATCAGAGTTATCTCAAAGATTTGACGGCGCAGGTTGCGAAGCTTCGGGCGCAAGGAATTAACGCGGACGAAGCCGCGCAAAAAGTCGACCTTACCGCGCATAAGGCCGATTTCCCGCAGATTACCGGACCGGGCGCGGATATTCGCGGCGTGAGGCGGATGTATGCCTGGATGGACGAGCGCGGGAAAAAATGACGAAGGCGGCCACGGATCTTCGCGCGGTTGTTTCCGACACCTCAAAAAAGCTTCAGGCACTTTCGGAAGACGAAGTCATGCGCTCTCGGGGTACGGGCAAATGGGTGAAAAAGGAGATTCTGGGTCACCTCGTCGACTCCGCCCTCAATAACCAGGAGCGCTTCGTGCGCGCGCAGATGACCGACCGCCTGGTCTGGCCAGGCTATGAGCAAGACCGCTGGGTTTCGGTCCAAAAATATCGCGAGCGTCCCTGGGCTGAGCTCACGCAGTTATGGGAACAGTTGAACCGCCATATCGCCCATGTGATGGCAAATGTCTCGCCCGATCGGCTGAGCGCGCAATGCGTAATTGGGGATGACCAGCCCGTCACGCTCGACTGGCTGATGAACGATTACGTCCGGCACTTACGCCACCACCTGAACCAAATCTTCGATGGGCACACGTAATTGACGCGCCCGCGTTAGGCCCGTATAATCGTGGTTTCCCATTTGCAACTGGAGGCAGGATGTACGCCGTGATCCGCAGTGGAGGAAAGCAGTACCGCGTCGCGCCGGGCGAAACCGTGAAGGTGGAAACGCTACCCGGCAAAGTAGGCGGCAAGATTACGTTTGGCGAAGTGGTCGCCGTAAGCACCGACGACCAGAAGGTCCTGACGGGCAAGGACGCCGCAGCCGCTAAAGTTACGGGCAAGATTGTGTCGCAGGGACGCCATCGGAAGGTCACGGTGCTGAAGTACAAGACGGGCGGGCAGTACAAGATCCAGCGCGGGCACCGGCAGAATTACACGGCGGTTGAAGTCAGCGATATCGCACTTTAAGTCGACTTTTTTAAGCGACAAAAGCCGCGTGATTTGGCACGCGCTTTTCTCGCCCGACAACAGGCGAACTTCAGGGTGGGTAATTTCTTATGGCACACAAAAAAGGTGGCGGATCTTCGGTAAACGGCCGGAACTCTCCCGGACAACGGCTGGGTGTGAAGCGCTTCGGGGGGCAGCTCGTCAATGCCGGGACCATTCTGATTCGTCAGCGAGGGACAAAGCACAAGCCGGGCCTAAACGTGCGGCGCGGGAAAGACGACACTCTATTCGCATCCATAACTGGCTATGTGCGCTTTGAAGATAAGGGCCGCTCGGGCCGGTTCATCAGCGTACTTCCCGGCAAGATCGCCGCTGAAGCCGTTCGGCAACCTGAACCCGCCGCGGCAGCACCGCCGGCTGTGGAAGCACCCGCGGCTGACTGATCGCATTGCCGACTGATCCGCATTTCCGCGAAGGCCGCACACTTGTGCGGCCTTCTTAACTGCTCGAAGTGACATTCCCTACGTTCCGGACTTCAGACAGAGCAGACCCGAACCTTCCGGGCGCTATCTGGCCGACGCTATCTGGCGCACTTCCCTGCGCAAACGGCAGTTCAATTCGCCCCGTCAGTGTCGTATGCTTTTCAATGAGCGAAAAAGGCACAAAGCATGTTTGTCGATGAAGCGAAAATCTACGTCAAGGCAGGGAACGGCGGCAACGGCTGCATGGCCTTTCGCCGGGAGAAATACGTGCCGCACGGCGGGCCTTCGGGCGGTGACGGAGGCGCAGGTGGGAGCGTGATTCTGGAAGCGACGCAGCATGACAATACGCTGCTGCGCTATCGCTTCAATCGCGAATTCAAAGCCGACCGGGGGCGCCATGGAGAAGGCTCCAACCGCACCGGGCATTCCGGCAGCGACATGCTTCTGGCGGTTCCCGTCGGGACCGTGGTGATCGACGAAGAGAGCGGCGATCGGCTGGCCGACCTGACGAAGCCGGGACAGCAGGTGACCGTGGCCCGGGGCGGCCGCGGAGGGCGCGGCAATCAGCATTTCGCCAAGCCCTGGCATCAGGCGCCGCGCGAGTCCGAAGAGGGCCAACCCGGCGAGGAGCGGCACCTGAGGCTGGAGTTGCGGCTGCTGGCCGATGTAGGCCTGGTCGGATTCCCAAACGCGGGCAAATCCACGCTGATCTCGCGCATTTCGGCGGCGCGGCCGAAGATTGCGGATTATCCCTTTACGACGCTCGAACCGCATTTGGGCGTCGTCTCAGCGGAGCTGCGCGGAAACGATGCAGGCGAAGCGCACCGTGATCTCGGCCGGACGTTCGTCGTGGCCGATCTGCCCGGGCTAATCGAGGGCGCGAATCAAGGCGTGGGGCTCGGGACGCGCTTCCTGCGCCATATCGAGCGCACGCGCCTGCTGGCGCATCTTGTGGACACTAGCGACGCTTCGGACCGGGATCCCGTGCGCGATTTTGAAATTATCTGCGGCGAACTCGCTGCCTTCAGCGAGTCGCTGGCGGCCAAGCCGATGATCGTGGTGGCGACGAAGCTGGACGCCACTACGGACCGTTCGAGGCTGGAGCGGCTGCGCGAGCACTGCGCGGAGCGCAAGCTCGATTTTTACGCGATCTCTGCGGCAAGCGGCGAAGGCATCCAGGAACTTGTACGAGGCATGGCCGACGCACTGGAGCGGCTTGCGCCGCCGGAGCCGGTGGAGGAAAGCGAAGCTTCCTCTCTCGGCGAAGAGGATGCCAATGCGTCACACTCGCCCGGCAAAAAGATGAAAAAGGCTTCGGGCGCGGAGATCTCTTGAGGGCCACGGAGGAAATTTGAAGTCCAAGAGGACCGCGGCGCGCGGCGGGAAGACGGCTGCAGGCCGTCGTATCGCGCTTTTTGGCGGCACCTTCGATCCCATCCACTTCGGACATGTGGCCGTGGCGCGCGCCGCCGAGCGCCGCTTTCACCTTGATTGCGTTTACTTTATCCCCTCGAGCCGGCCGCCTCACAAAGCAGCCGCGGAGCTTTGCGCCTACGAGCACCGCTTCGCAATGGTGGCGCTGGCGTGCTCGGCGCATCCGCGGTTTGTGCCTTCGCTGGCGGAAGCGAGCATGAATGGCGCAAGCGGCCGGATTTTTTACTCCATCGATACAGTGCGGCATTTCCGCCAGGAGTTTAATCGTCCCGGCGACCGCATATTTTTTATGATGGGCGCCGATTCCTTTCTCGATCTGCACGCCTGGAAAGACTACGACCAGCTCCTGCAACTATGCGATTTTGTGGTGGCAAACCGTCCCGGATTCCGAATCGAGCGGCTGCGCGAGGTGATACCGCCTGCGCTTTTGGCGCCGTCGCAGGCAAACCAAAAACGCGATTCGCGCGTGATTCCGCTGCGGGATACCGCTGTCTATCTGCTCGAAACGGTAGCGAGCCACGTTTCGGCGACGGACGTACGCCAGCGAATCGAGCGAGGCCGGCCGGTTCGCGGCCTTGTGCCGCCCCGCGTAGAGGAATACATTACCAAACAGGCGCTCTACCGACGGACCATTCACACTTGAGCACGGAAACCGTTCGCCCCGAACTGCTCTCTGCCATCGAGGCCGCGCAAGACAAGAAAGCCGGCGCGATAACCCTGCTGGACCTGACCGGCCTGGGAGCCTTCACCGACTACTTTCTGCTTTTAACCGGATACAGCACACCGCAGGTGGAAGCCATCAGCGACGCTGTCGAACAGGCGTTGAAAACCCGCGGGCTGCGCCCGCAACACCGCGAAGGGCGTTCCGGCGCCGAATGGCTTCTGCTGGATTACGGCGGCTTTATCGTGCACATCTTCACCGAGCGGTTGCGGCTCTTTTACGATCTCGAGCGCCTTTGGCGCGTGGCCCGCCGAATTAATTTTGACGACAGCACGCCCGGATCCTCCGCCGCTAGCGATTCTGGCGACGCGGCCCGAGGCCGTTCATCGTGAGCGACGTCCCCATCTGGATTGCGCATGATCCCACTTCACAGCACGTGCTGGAGATCGCTCGCAAGGTGGCGGAAACATCGACCACGCTGCTGATCACGGGCGAAAGCGGCACGGGGAAAGATCAACTGGCGCGGCTCATCCACGAACTGAGCCCGCGACGCGACGCACCGTATCTAAAGATCGATTGCGCGAGCTTGCCGCAAGAGTTGGTGGAATCGGAACTATTCGGGCACGAACGAGGCGCGTTTACCGGCGCAGGGGAACGCAAATTGGGACGCCTGGAAATGGCCGGCGCGGGAACGATTGTGCTCGATGAAGTGGCCGCGCTTTCCACCGCAACCCAGGCGAAGCTTTTGCGGGTGCTCGAAGAGAGAAGTTTCGAGCGGCTGGGCGGCACGGAAACGCTGGCCATCGAGGCGCGGCTCATCGCGCTCACTAATGCGGATCTCCAGCGCGCGGTCGCGGCACGGCGTTTTCGCGAAGACTTATATTACCGGCTGAGTGTGCTGGCGATTCACGTTCCCGCTCTACGGGAGCGGCGCGCGGACATCGTTCCATTAGCCGAGCATATGCTGGCACGGCTGGCGGCCGTGCACGGGCGCGACGACACCGCACTGAGCGATGAGGTGCGGCCCGTACTCGAAAACTACGATTGGCCGGGAAATATTCGCGAATTGAAGAACGCCATCGAGCGCGCCCTGATTTTCGGCAAAGGCCCGATCATTTCCCACGAAGATTTGCCAGAGAGCATTGGCAAGGCGGATTCCGGAGCCCTAGCGGGTATGCGTTCTCTGGAAGAGATGGAACGCGAAGTGATCCAGAAGACCCTCGAAGGCACGCATTACAAAATCACGCGCGCCGCCGAGATCCTCGGCATCAGCCGGAAGACCCTGCTCGACAAACGAAAGAAATACGGATTGCAGTAAACCGTCCCAAGCGCGGTGCGAATTCAGCTTATATTTTTGGGAAAGACGCGGAGGCCGGAGATCCGTGCGTTAGTCGACGACTACACGGTGCGGATTCGGCGTTTCGCCGAGCTCGAGATCCGGGAATTACGGCCGGAATCGGCGGCGAGTGTGAAGCGCGTGGATACCGGCGCGGGAAGCGTGGTCGTGCTGCTCGATGCTGCGGGGAAACGGTTCAGCTCAGAGCAATTCGCGGAATGGATCAGATCATGCCGAGATCGAGGCGAGCGCGAAATCGTTTTTTTATGCGGAGCCGCCGAAGGGTTTCCGGAGGCGCTGGCGAAGCGCGCGTCGCTGCGAATTTCTCTTTCGCCGCTGACGTTCTCGCATGAACTGGCGCGCGTGATGCTGGCGGAGCAAATTTATCGCGCCTTTGCGATCCTTTCCGGGCATCCATATCCAAAATAATGCCACGCGGGCCCTGGGAACGAACTTGACAGCCGTTGTAGTGGTAGGTAGCCTCTAGATATGGCATATTGTGCGGCAATCTGCGCGTGTTGTTGTCGGATGACAGCGCCAAGGTCTGCCGGCTAGCCCTGTTTACAATTCGCACTCATTCGGGCCCACCGTCGGACGCAAATTCGCCGGTGGGTTTTTTGTTAAGGACTGCCAGAAAAAATGAAGGCTTCCAATTCGCTGTGGCAAAAAGAGCTGGCCGGAAAGATGCCGGAGGCTCTCGCACGTGAGATCGATATTTTCGAGACGGAAATCGCGCTGCGCAAGCAGGGTAAGGTCGAAGAGCGCCTGTTCGCTGAAACACGGCTTCGCAGAGGAGTTTATGGCCAGCGGTACGACAACGGCCAGAGGCACGACGGCAAAAAAGTTCAGGAGATCGCCTATCCCTCGGGGGCGTTGACGAAGGGCCCCCATACGATGTGGGATGCGCCGGGCATGCAGCGCATCAAGATTCCCGCCGGCGGACTGAACGCCGATCAACTGGAAACGCTCGCCGAACTAGCCGAGGAATATTCCGACGGCATCGCGCACGTAACGACACGGCAGGATTTTCAGCTTCACTACGTGCACATCGACGATACGCCCACCATAATGCGCCGCCTTGCCGCGGCCAATATCACCACGCGCGAGGCTTGCGGAAACTCGGTGCGCAACGTCACGGCCTGCCCCTACGCCGGAGTTTGCCCCGATGAAGTGTTCGACGTCACGCCGTATGCGCGCGCGCTGTCGAAATTCCTGCTGGGCCATCCGGATTGCCAGAACTTCGGCAGAAAGTTCAAGCCGTCGTTCAGCGGCTGCGGCCAGCACGCCTGCGGTCTGGCGAGCATGCACGACCTGGGCTTGATCGCGAGGGAACGAACCGAAAACGGAGAAAGGAAGAATTGGCTTCGAAATGCTCGTGGGCGGCGGGCTGGGCGCCGTTCCCTATCAGGCGAAACTTTTTGATTCGTTTATCCCGCCGGAAGAACTGCTGCCACTAGCGCAGGCAATTGCGCGCGTTTTCGCCAGGCTTGGCGAGAAGAAAAATCGCAGCCGGGCGCGGATCAAGTTCCTGATTCAAGACTTGGGAATCGAGAAATTCCGCGAGCTGGTTCTGGAAGAGCGCAAGAACCTGCCGCCCGATCCTCGCTGGACCGAATATCTCGAGAGCGCAACGGCCGCATTCGAAGCGCCGCTGAAACCGGCCGGGAAGACGCCGCTTTTGGGTTCCGCGGAGTTCCAGCGCTGGCTCAAAACGAACACCCGTCCGCAAAAGCAGGCGGGCTATGCCGTGGTCACCATCGCGCTTCCGCTGGGCGACATCACAGCCAACCAGCTTCGGGCGCTTGCGGATATCGCGCGGCGGTTCACAAAAGAGACGATCCGCACGACCGTGGAGCAAAATATCGTGCTGCGCTGGATCAGCCAGGATGATCTTGGCGCGGTCTGGCAGGCGCTGCAGGGCGCGGGACTTGCCGACCCGAGCGCGGAAACGATCCTGGACGTCGCCACCTGCCCGGGCACGGATACCTGCAAACTGGGCATCTCCTCTTCGCGCGGACTGGCGGCCGAACTGCGCAAGAGGCTGGGCGAAAAGAATTCTCAGTTCGACGAAGCCGTCGAAAATCTGCACATCAAAATCAGCGGCTGCTTCAATAGTTGCGGCCAGCATCACGTGGCCGATCTGGGGTTTTACGGCGTAAGCCGCAAGATGGCCGGATACGCGGTGCCGCACTTCCAGGTGGTTCTGGGAGGCGAATGGAACCACAACGGCGGATCCTATGGCATGCCGGTCATGGCTATTCCGTCGAAGCACATTCCGGAGGTCGTCACGCGGCTGGTGGATCGCTATGCCACCGGACGGAAGAATGGCGAGATTTTTAAAGATTTCATCAAGCGCATGGGCAAAGCGGAACTGAAGACTCTGCTGGAAGACTTGGTGCGGCCTCCTGCCGATCCGTCGGATCGGTCCATCTTCACCGATTGGGGCGATCCCCGGGAATACAGCCTGGAGGATATAGGAGTTGGCGAATGCGCCGGAGAAGTTATTTCCGCCATCGATTTCGATCTCGCGGATGCGGAGAGGGAAGTCTTCGAGGCGCAGGTCGCATTGGAGAGCGGCCAGGCAGACAGGGCGGGCAAACTTGCCCTATCAGGCCATGGTGCGAGCCGCCCGGGGTTTGGTGAAACTGGAAGTATCCGAATATCTCGCAGGACAGCGATCAGGTCATCGGCGAATTCCGCACGCGGTTCTACGATACGCAGAAATTTTTCGATCCATTCGCCGGCGGCAAATTCGCGCACTATTTGTTCGCCGCGCAGGAGAAGAGCCAGCAGCCGCATACGGCCGATTCGGCGCGCTATCTGATCGACGAGGCTCATCTATTTGTCGAGGCCGCCCACAGCTGCTACCAGCGCATGGGCAAGCCGGTCGCCGTTTAGCGCTCGTATTGGATGCGGACTTATGCAGCTTCAGCACGTCAACGTCAAACTCCTCGTCAAAAACCCGGACGAGGTCCCTCTGGAGCCGCTGATTCCGGTGTTTCACAGCTGGATTCAAGGGCAAGTTTTGGGAGAACTGTTGCTGGATGTCGCCGATTACCGGCACGTGCCCGCCGGGCCGGGAGTGGTGCTGATCGGGCACCAGGCCAATTACAGCGTGGACGACACCGACGATCGCCTGGGAGTGCGCTACAACCGCAAAGCCGAACTGGACGGCGGCAATCAGGACGCTCTCCGTCAGGCGGCGCGTGCGAGCCTGATTGCCTGCCAGCGCCTGGAAGGCGAACCCAGCCTCGAACGGAAGCTCCAGTTCAATGGCCAGGAGATGGAGTTCTTCGTTAATGATCGCCTGCTGGCTCCGAATCGCGATTCCACTCGCGAAGCGCTCCATCCGGATTTCGAGGCATTTTTCAAGAAGCTGTTTCGCGGGAGCGAATACTCGCTGGCCTATCCTAGCGCCAGCGAGCCGCGCAGGCTGTTTGGCGTTTCTGTGAAGAGTTCGCGTACCTTCACCCCCGCGGATCTGTTGGCAAATCTGGACGCCTGACCTGCGTTGGCAAGCTGCATGGCCGGGCTTGACCTTTGCCCGACCCGCCGTCAGTATTCTTTTTCCTTTTTAGCTGCAATCACCGTGTTCTCCCGAGATGGCCGAACAAAAAGGCCTGCTCATCGTCTATACCGGCCCGGGCAAAGGCAAAACGACTTGCGCGCTGGGCACGGCCTTTCGCGCCGTGGGCCAGGGGCTGCGCGTGCTGATGGTGCAGTTCATCAAGGGTTCCTGGCACTACGGCGAGCTCGATGCGGCGGAGATGCTGGGCACGGATCATTTCGAGATTCGCGCCATGGGCCGGGGGTTCGTGAAGATCGGCGGCGCGGAAACCGATCCCGAGGATATTCGGCTTTGCGAAGAGGCCTGGGAATTTGGCCGGGCGCAGATGCAAAGCGGGCGTTACGATCTGGTGATCTTCGATGAGATCAACTACGTGATCAGCTATCACATGCTGGACGCCGAAAAAGTGGTGGCGGCGCTCGTGGCGCGGCCCGAGGGCGTGCACGTGATCTGCACGGGACGCAATGCGCATCCGGCACTGGTGGAAGCTGCCGACCTGGTGACCGAGATGCGCGAAGTGAAGCATCCTTATACGAAAGGCATTCTGGCGCAGCGAGGAATCGATTACTGAGGCAATCGGTATATTCTGGTGGAAGCGAGAAGAGTTCATGGCCTGGTTCAAGCGCTCGAAAAAATCGATCGAACAGCCCACGCCGCCCGACGAGCGGCGCGTAAAGACCGAAGGGCTGTGGACCAAGTGCACCAGCTGCCGGGCCATCGTCTGGAAAAAAGACCTGGAAGCCAACGCGCACGTCTGCCCGAAATGCCAGCACCATTTCCGCCTGAACGCGCGGCAGCGGCTGGAATTGCTGCTGGACGGCCGCTGGATCGAGCACGACGCGCAGCTTGCCTCGAACGATCCGCTGCATTTCGTCGGACACGCAAGCCTTATGCCGAGCGCCTGAAAGAAGCGCGCCGCAAACTGGGCATGAACGACGCTGTGATGACCGCCGAGGGCCTGCTGTCGGGACGGCCGGTGATCTGCTGTTCGATGGAGTTTGGATTTATCGGCGGCTCGATGGGCGCGGTGGTGGGCGAAAAAGTGACGCGGGCGATCGAGCGCTGCCTGGAGCACAAAATGCCGCTGGTGATTGTGTCCTGCTCGGGTGGCGCGCGCATGATGGAGGGCACGCTCAGCCTGATGCAATTGGCCAAAGTGTCGGCAGCGCTGGCGCAGCTCGACGAAGTCGGCTGTCCCGTTTATTTCCGTGCTTACCGATCCCACCACGGGCGGCGTCACGGCCAGTTATGCCATGCTGGGCGATCTCAATATCGCCGAACCCGGCGCGCTGATCGGCTTCGCCGGCCCGCGCGTAATCGAGCAGACCATTCGCCAGAAACTGCCGGAGGGCTTCCAGCGCGCCGAATTTTTGCTGGAGCACGGATTTCTCGACGCCGTGGTGCACCGCAAAGAGCTGAAAGGCTACATCGCGAACGCGCTCGACTCCTTCCTCGTCTTAGCGCCTAAATTTCAAATATGAACTACGACGAGTCAGTACGCTATTTGCTGACGCTGGGCCGCGAGCTTGCTTCGCCGCAGCAGGCGCTTGCCGCAAAATTCGATTTGCACAATATCCGAGTGATTTGCGAACGGCTGGGCCACCCCGAGCGGCATTTCGCTTCGGTGCACATCGCGGGAACCAACGGCAAGGGTTCGACGGCGGCCATGCTGGCGAGCATCATTGCAGGCGGCGGGATTACGTTGCGGGCTCTACACGTCTCCGCATCTGGTGCGCATCAACGAGCGCATTCGCATGGACGGCGCGGATATCTCCGACGAGCAATTTCGCGGAATCATTCACGCGAGTTCTCGCGAGCGTCGAGGAGCTGCTGGCTTCCGGAACGCTGGCAGCCCATCCCACTTACTTCGAGTGTGTCACGGCAATGGCTTTCGACTTCTTCGCGCGCGCAAGCGTGGAAATTGCGGTTATCGAGGTGGGCTTGGGCGGGCGGCTGGATTCGACGAATGTGATTGTTCCCGAAGTTGCTGCGATCACACAAATCGATTTCGACCACGAAAATTTTTTGGGGCATTCCATCGAGGATATTGCCGCGGAGAAAGCGGGGATTATCAAGCCAGGGGCATGGGTGGTGAGCGCGGCGGAAAACCCGGCAGCGAGACAAGTGATTCGGCGCCGCGCCGCCGACCAAGGAGCGCGTCTGGTAGAGATCGATGAGATTTGCCGGGTTTCCCACCTGAGCGCGGAAGACGGGCGGTATCGATTTCAGGTGCGCCTCGCGGACGATCTGGGAACCGGCTCTGGGCGAGAACTGAAAATTGCCTTGCCGCTGGCCGGGCGCTTTCAAGTGCGCAACGCGGTTACAGCCATCACAGCCGCTCGGCTGCTGGCCCAGCGTCGATTTGCGATTAGCGACGATGCGATCGTCCACGGAATCCAATCCGTGCGCTGGCCCGGACGGCTGGAGCGGCTGCAGGAAAGGCCCGCCGTCTATCTCGATGGCACGCACAATCCCGCAGGCGCGCGAGAGGTGCTGACCTTCTGGCGCGAACATCTGGCCGGCCGGCGCATACACCTGATCTATGGCGCAATGCGCGATAAAGCGATCGATGAAGTTGCCGGCCTGCTCTTCCCTCACGCCGCAACGGTGATTTTGACCCAATCGCCGCAGCCGCGTTCGCTTTCAGCGCAGACGCTCGCGGAGATGACTTCGCATCTTGCGAAAAACGTGGAAGTGATCCGCGAGCCCGGCGCAGCACTGGATCGGGCGCTCGAAATCGCCAAACTCGACGACGTAATCTTCGCGACGGGTTCGCTCTATCTGGTGGGAGACTTGCGCCGCCATTGGGACGCACACACAGCCGCCGAATACGCACGAGAGTCAGGAAAGACCGTCAGCTCCTAAATCGAGCACCGATTCTGCAAAGCTTCAGGGGCTGAAGAGTCTGTGTGAAGACTCAGGCCTCAGCGATTTAGACTGCGAATTGAGTCATGAGATATCTGCTCTGTGTTTCTTTTTTCTGAATCGACGGTGGACGGGCGGCTAGCTGGCCCGCCAAATCCTCGTCAAGTTGTATGCGGTGGCCGCCAGCGCCAGCTCGACCGCCACTTGCGACAACCCGCGACGAGCGAACCGCCGCATCCCTCTTTGTTGTTTCAGCACTCCGATCACCGGTTCCACCAGCGCTTTTCGTCGCTGATAAATTCTTCGGCCGGCCGCACGCAATTTCCGCCGCATTCTGTGATGCGCCGGATTACGGGCCTTCTGCCGCAGCCGTCCGCCTCGATTCAACCAGCGCGCCAGGTTCGAGTCCGGCACATAGCCGTCGATCTGGCGCTCCTCCAGCGCCTTCAAATTCTCCAACGAGAAGAATCCACTGTCGGCACTGGCTCGTTGCGGTTTCTCTCCGCACTGTTGTTCCACCCTATCCACCATCGGCAGCAACGCCTCGTTATCGTTGGTGTCCTGCGTCACCTGTTGCGCCACGATCAGATGATCCTCGCTGACTGCCAGCGTCGCCGTGTACCCCAGCGCATAGCCTCCCCGCTCCCGCAGAAAACGGCTGTCCGGATCAGTCCGCGAAACCCTCTTCAGGCCCGATTTGTGCAGCCGCTCCAGACGCTCTGGAATCCGTTCCAGTTGCTGTTCCAGTCGCCGGAGCGCTTCGCTGCCCACTTCGCTGCCGGCGCCTTCGTTCGGATCGTCCGCATCGCACTGCTTCTGCCAGCGGCGAATCTCCCGCCGAATGCGCGCCCGCGCGTTCCGCAGCGCCTGCTCGGTGTCGATGCGATTCCGCGAAGCGTTCGCCGCAATGCGTGTCGAATCGATCGCCACGTGTCCCAACTTACCCAGTCCGCTGGCCCGCGCCAGCTCCACCACGCGCGTGAACAAATCGTTCAGCCCCTTGGCGTGGCGCCGCCGAAACGCGTTCAGCGTCCAGTAATCCGGCGCCGCCCCGCCGGCCAAATAACGGAACGCCAAATCCTCGCGAAGGCGCTGTTCCAACCGGCGCGAACTGGTCAACCCCAGCGCGTAAGCGTACAGCCAAACCGAAACCAACATCTCCGGCGCGTAGGCCGGTCCGCCTTCTTCTCCGTACTCGTTTCGGAAGGCGTCCAAGTTGAGTTTGGCCACCACTCGTCGCACAAAAAAGCACAGATGGCCCGAACCCAACACATCCCGCACGCTCGGCGGCAGCAAATAGGCCTGGTCCGGGTTGTAATCCAAAAATTTCGCCATCGCGTCTCCTCCCTCGTGCAGTATAAGAGACGCGTCAACTGGAGTTCTCACACAGACTCTGAATCCCCAAAAACCGACGGCAGTCTGAATGTCAGAGCTAAAGCTCTGACGCCCTAATCAACTTTGGGCCGGGTTTGCCGCTCCTTCAAAACGGATGCTACGATACGGTGTGCCAGTTAAGAAAAATCATCGGCCGCGCATCGGAGTGCCCTGGCGGACTACCATTGAGGAGCTTCGGGGACGCCGCAGGGCTTTCGAGAAGTATTTGCGGGCCGTACGCGAAGCCGGCGGCGACCCGGTTGAAATTTCACTTTCACTTCCACCAGCGAAACTGAAACAGACGGCGGAATCGCTCGACGGGTTCGTTTTGCCCGGCAGTCCCGCCGACATTGAGCCGCGACGTTTTGGCAGTACAGGTCATCCCCAAAATACTCATGCCGATAAGCGACGGGAACACACCGATGACGGGTTGCTGGAACACGCTCTCGCGAGTGGCAAACCTGTGCTGGCAATCTGCTATGGCGTGCAGCTTCTGAACGTTCACCTGCATGGCACTCTCGTGCAGGATATCCCCAGCGAAATACGAAATGCCATGGACCACGACGGCGGCGCCGGTCGAGATGAGGCGCTGCATCCTATTCGCATTGCGGGTGGCCAACTCGCGGAACTGGCGGGCGGACCGACCGCGAAGGTAAACAGCTCGCATCATCAATCCGTGGACAAGCCGGGGCGTGGCTTGCGGGTCGCTGCGCGGACGCCTGACGGCGTCATCGAGGCGCTAGAGTGGACCGCCGGGCCGGGCTGGGCTCTCGGCGTGCAATGGCATCCCGAGCGCATGCCGGGCGAGGCCTTCGCCGCGGCGCTCTTTCGGCGCCTGGTGAAAGAGGCGCAAGGCGACCGGAAAAAGCCGAAGTCGCGCCTTGGGCATGCGCGTCGTGCCGGGCGGCGCAAGTCCTCTCGATGATCTCCTTGGCGGGCAAGGCTGCGCTGGTTACGGGGGGCTCGCGGGGAATCGGGGCCGCGACAGTGAAGCTTTTCGCCGAAGCGGGCGCCGATGTGGTCTTCAATTTCCATCGAAATCGCGAGTCGGCGCGGCAAGTCGAACTTGAGGCGCGCAAGCATGGCACGCGCATTGAATCGCTTAAAGCCGAGCTCGGCCGGATGGCGGAAGCGAAAAAGCTCGTTTCTTATGCCGTGCGGCGGCTGGGGCGCCTCGACATTGTCGTCGTGAACGCGGGCATCTGGAATGCCGAAGATGCTCCCATTGAAGCGCTGGACGAGCACGACTGGGACGAGATGATTCGCGTTAACCTGAAGAGCGCGTACGGAGTTACGCGTTATGCCGCGGCGCAGATGATCGCGCAGAAAAGTGGCCGAATTATCGTGGTTAGCTCGACGGCGGGCCAACGCGGCGAGGCCTTTCATTCCCATTACGCCGCGAGTAAAGGCGCGGTGATCAGCTTCGTCAAGTCCCTGGCGACCGAACTGGCGCCCCACGGCATTCTGGTGAATTGTGTGGCGCCCGGCTGGGTGGATACGGATATGTCACGCCCGGTGCTGGCGACCAAGGCGGGGGCAAAGTTCGCCACTTCTGCAATTCCATTGGGCCGTGTGGGCACGGCGGCGGAAATTGCGGGGCCGATCCTATTTTTAGCTTCCGATCTGGCAACCTTCGTGACGGGAGAAGTGCTCAATATAAATGGCGGAGCGGTACTGTGCGGATAAAATCGAGCAAACTCGCGTTTGAACTCTCGGCGGTTTTCGCCGGTTTGGCGATTTTGCTTTTCGTTTCGGCCGGGCGCGCGCAAAACCCGGACGAATTGATGCCCACGGCGAGTGCGGCCAAAGCAAAGGCCATCCTGCAGCAAGCGATCGACGGTTTAGGCGGCGCAGCCTACTTGAACTTACATAATTCAGATTGCACCGGCCGCTTAGCCCAATTTCAGCATTCCGGCGATATTGGCGGTTATATCGCAGCGCGCGAATACCGGGAGATGCCCGACAAGTTTCGGATGGAGTACGATCCGAAGGCCATAATCGTCAACATTTACGCCGGGGATAAGGGCTGGAGTCTCGACCGGAGCGGCGTTTCCGAGCTTCCTGCGGAAGATATCGCCGATTATCAAGAGCAGCTCAGGATCCAAATGGGCAACGTGCTTCGCAACCGCCTGAATGAGAGCGGGCTCTTTTTTCGCTACGGCGGCAGTGACGTCGTGGACTTGAAAGAGGCGGATTGGGTCGAGATCGGCGACCAGGGACGTACGCTGCGCATCGCGGTGGGCCGCAACGATCATTTGCCGATTCGTTCCGTTCTGATGGCGCGGGACCCGAAAACCGGCGAGAAAACAGAACGCAGCACGTATTACACGACCTATCACCCCATTGACGGCATTCAGACGGCCTTTCGTGAGTCCCGCTTCCTGAATGGCAGGCAGGTCTACCAGGTCTTCTGGGAAAGTTGCGCGTATAACGTCGATCTACCGCAGAACCTTTTTACTCGGGCTTCACTCGACGAGCGCTTCGGCCAGGAGCACGGAAAAAAGAAGAAGAAATAGGTTGGCAGCGCGCTCTTCCGGCACGCGGTATAATTCCCAGATGCCAACAGAGGAATCGCATGTGCGGATGCACGGCACTACAGTTTTGTGCGTGCGCCGCGATAATAAAGTAGTGATGGCCGGAGACGGCCAAGTGACCATGGGACAACAGGTGATGAAACATTCCGCTCGGAAGATTCGCCGCCTGTTCAATGATAAAGTGCTGGCAGGATTTGCCGGCTCGACCGCCGATGCCCTCTCGCTTTTCGAGCGTTTCGAGGGCAAGTTGCAGGAGCATCACGGGAATCTGGCAAAATCGTCTGTAGAGCTGGCCAAGGAATGGCGCAAGGACCGCGCGCTTCGCCATCTGGAGGCGTTGCTCGTGGTCGCCGATGCGAAGGGCACTTTTGTGCTCTCAGGAGATGGCGACGTCATCGAGCCGGATGACGGGATGTGCGCCATCGGCTCGGGCGGGCCGTTTGCCCTGGCGGCAGCGCGCGCGCTGGCCAAGCACAGCAAACTGGGAGCCAAGGAGATCGCTCAAGAATCCATGCGCATCGCCAGCGAAATCTGCATCTATACGAATAACAACTTCACCGTAGAAGAATTGTGAAACAATCGGGAAACAAGGACATGGTGATCTACTTGCCCGGGGAACAACGGCAAACGGAACCGGAAGCACCGCCTTCTTTCGACGAGCTGACGCCGCGTGAAATTGTGGCCGAGCTCGACAAATACATTGTCGGCCAGGCGGCAGCGAAGCGCTCCGTGGCTATTGCGTTGCGCAACCGAGTGCGACGGCAGAAACTGCCACCCGAGATGGCCGAGGAAGTTCTTCCCAAAAATATTTTGATGATCGGCCCCACGGGCGTGGGAAAAACGGAAATCGCACGCCGACTGGCGCGGCTGGCCGGCTGCCCGTTTGTGAAGGTGGAAGCTTCCAAGTACACCGAGGTTGGCTACGTCGGCCGCGACGTGGAATCCATGATTCGCGACCTGGTGGAGACGGCTATCGACATGGTCCGCGAGGAAAAACTGGACGAAGTCGCCGAGCGTGCGGAACAGGCGGCCGAAGAAAGGCTGCTCGATCTGCTGCTGCCACCATCGCCACCCCCAACCGAAGCCGGGCACCCGACAGCGGAAAGCACGCGACGCGAAACGGATCGCACGCGCGACAAGCTGCGAACGCAGCTTCGCGAGGGCAAGCTCGATCAGCGCATGGTCGAGGTTGAAGTGCGCGAGCGCTCCATGCCCGCGTTTGAAATCGTATCCAATCAGGGCATCGAGGAGATGGACGTCAACGTCAAGGACATGCTCTCGGGCTTTTTCGGGCAGCAAAAGAAAAAGAGAAAAATGACGGTGTCGGAGGCGTTCGATTATCTGATCCAGGAAGAAGAAAGCAAGCTCATCGATATGGATCACGTTACGCGTATTGCCACCGAGCGCGCCGAGCAGATGGGCATCATCTTCATCGACGAGATCGATAAAATTGCCGGCCGCGAAAGCGGTCACGGACCGGACGTATCGCGCGAAGGCGTGCAGCGCGACATCTTGCCGATCGTGGAAGGCACGACCGTCAACACGCGGTACGGCATGGTGCGCACAGATCACATCTTATTCATCGCAGCCGGCGCGTTTCACATCACCAAGCCTTCGGATCTGATTCCGGAGCTGCAAGGGCGGCTTCCATTGCGCGTGGAGCTGAGTGCGCTTACCGAGGAAGACTTTGTGCGGATCCTGACCGAGCCCAAGAACGCGCTAATCAAGCAGTACATCGCCCTGCTCGAGACCGAAGGTGTCAAGCTCGTCTTCAGCGACGATGCCATCGCCAGCCTGGCGCGCTTCGCCGTAATGGTCAACGAGCAGACGGAAAATATCGGCGCTCGCCGTTTGCATACCATTCTCGAGCGCGTGCTTGACGAAATCTCGTTTGAGGCGCCGGAACTGAAAAAGAAAAACGTGAAGATCGACGGCGCTTACGTGACCAAACAGCTTGCCGAAATCGCCAAGAACCAGGATTTGAGCCGCTATATTCTCTAATTCCCGCAACGATGATGCCTTTCGAGCCGCCACAGCAGGGCGGAGTGGTCGCGTGGCCGGACCGAAACTGGGAGTTTCGTGTAGCATGATCGGCGGTACGCGCCGCTTGGCCCATGCCGGCTTATAAAACCGCGCTGGCAATCGTCGCCAGCGCTTTGCTATTTGGCTGCGCTTCTCCCAACGCTCCCACTCCACGTCACGCCATCGTTCCTATGCCGGTAAGCGATTTGAGCGCGCGGCAGGTGGGCGACACGATTATCCTGAATTTCACGCTCCCGACGGCTTCAACCGACCTGCAACCTCTTATGGAGACACCGTCGGTGGAGGTCTATCGGAATATGCCGCAAACCGCGGCCCCTACGGCAAAATCACACGCGAAGAATAAAGGCACTGAGCGGCTCGTGGATACGATTCCTTCGGAGATGGTCGAGCAGTACCGGAGAAGCGGGCGTATCGACTTTCCAGACAAACTGAACGCGAGCGACTTGACCGCAGAAAGCGGTACAGAACTCACTTACACCGTGCGGGCGCATGTATCTCGGGCGAAGGCCTCAGACGATTCCAATGCGGTTGCCGTGCGTGTTTATCCGCCTCCCGCGACCGTTCAGGATTTGCGCGTCACACCTACGGAAAGCGCGCTGGTGCTCAACTGGAGCGCTCCACAAGCGGTGGCCGAAGCGGGCGGCGCCAAGCCGGCGGGATTCCACATCTATCGCGCAGAAGTGGATCCCACAACAGCGGCGGCCGCGGTTCTCAATCCTTCGCAAGCGAAGTTGATCGCTCCGGAGGAATTGCTTGCGCAAACTAGCGCGGCCGAATACCGCGATATGAGCTTTCAATTCGGGCATACCTATCTGTACGGGGTTCGCGCAGTCGAGCAACTTGGCCCCGCGACAATCGAATCTGCCGATTCCGCTCCGGCCGTTCTAACGGCCAAGGACATATTTCCGCCAGCGGCGCCGCGCGACCTGGAAGCTGTCAGCGTGGCAACTACCAAGGAGACCCCTGCATCTGTAGAATTAACCTGGACAATCAACACGGAACCGGATTTAGCCGGATACAATGTATACCGAAGCGAAAATCCGGAAGTGCCGGGGCAGAAACTAAATAGTGAACTCTTGCTTGTTCCGACGTTCCGTGATATCTCCGTCATGCCGGGTAAGAGTTATTTCTATCGAGTGGGAGCGGTCGATCAATCCGGGAATGAAAGCCCTCTCAGCTCGCCAGTAGAAGCTCAAGTCCCTGGGCCATAGCCAATCAACAGCCTACCAAGGCGAGGACCCCATGCCCCCTCAGCCGCAAGCTGCGCACCTTCGTCGATTATCACGAGCCGAATTATGGCTCGGTGTGGTGGTGGGTGCGGGTTTGTCGGGAGTGGCAATCGCCTGGCTGCTCATCGCCAATCGCCTTCCGTCTCTCGATCACCTGGCAATGCTGCGGAATATCGCGGCAGGAACGCTAGCCGTCGTTCTCATGCTTGTGCCGGTCTGCCGATTCCGGAAGCACCCCTCGCACGTTTTCGCCTCCGGCCTTATAGCGTGGTCCATCCTGACGTTGATCTATGCCATTTTGCAGATTCCCTTTCCGCGCCTTGCAGCACGTATGGGGACCTTCCACTTTTTTATGCTGGGCGCGCTAATCCTGGGTTTGGCTTCAGCCCTGCTCTGGGTCGCACAGCTGGTACTAGGTTTGTGCCATAGTCCCGCGGTGCCCGCGCGGCGAGCACACTGATCTGCAATAGCCTTAGGGCGTTAAGGTTATCGGGCCGGAACACAGTGGTAATCCCGCAGTTGCATGAGGCGCGGAACCGCGCAAAAATTGAGACATCAAAAAGACGAAGGCACCCTAGGACGGAGTTTGCACTCATGAAAATTTTCCTCGATACGGCAAGCCTGGACGAGATCCGGCAAGGCGTTGCATTGGGCGTAGTGGACGGCGTCACCACGAACCCCACCCTTGTAGCCAAAGAGAATCGGCCGTTTCGCGAGCACGTACTGGATATTTGCGAAATTCTGAAAGACGGCGTGGTAAACGCGGAAGTCGTCTCCACAGACACGGACAACATTTTGCGGGAGGCCCGGGAGATCGCCAACTGGCATCCGAATATCGTCGTAAAAATACCCATGATCCCGGATGGGGTTCGCGCGCTGAGTATTCTTTCGAAGGAAGGCATTCGCGTGAATGTGACGCTGTGCTTTTCCGCGTCGCAAGCGCTGCTCGTCGCCAAAGTGGGCGCGTATTTCGTAAGCCCGTTTCTCGGCCGGCTGGACGATGTCTCTGAAAATGGGCTGACGCTCCTGCGGGACATCATGGAGATTTATCGCGCATACAACTTCAAGACGCAGGTGCTTGCTGCCAGCTTGCGTCATCCGATACACGTCGTGGAAGCGGCGAAAATGGGCGCGCACATTGGCACGATGCCCTTTAAGGTTTTTCAGCAACTGTTCCAGCACCCGCTGACGGATAAAGGGCTCCAGGGCTTCCTCAAAGATTGGGAGAAGGCGCGCGCTGTGCTCGGCAATATTGTCGAGCCTTCCGTACGCAAAGCCGGCCGTTGAGCCACGCACAGCTAAATTGGCAGGTGTGGGCCCTGCACGCGGCGAGTTTGGCCGTGGTGGGCGGCGCTTTTATCTCTAAATTACTGGGGCGGTCGCCCCACCCCGACGAGATCGAGCGGCAAAGGCGTGCTTATCTGAATCAAATCGGGCGTATCGTCGAAGGGCAGATCACGGACCTGGTCGAAGTCGCGGAAGACAAGGCTCGGCGCAAAAGCGCCAAAGAGGTCGACGGCCGCCGCAAACTGGTTTGCTACAGCTATTCGATTTCCGGCGTGAGCTACGAAACGGCGCAGGACATCACCAAACTGGAAGGCCACGCCGGGATGGAGCGCATCATCACCGGACTTCCCGCCAGTATCAAATACGATCCCTCCAATCCCAGCAATTCCATCCTGATCGCGGACGACTGGTCGGGTTTGCGCTAACCATTCGTGAAAAAGTGGGCGGAAGAAGCGGACCTGAAGAAATGGGCTGCGCTCGTGATTGTAGCCGCCCTGGCGGTGACGCTCACGCTGGGATCGGTGATCGTCCTGGTAGGCGCCAGCATCACGATTTCACGAATGACTAATCCCGCCATGCGGGCGCTGGCCACGGTGGCGGAATTGCTCACCGGAATGTTGTGGCTCGTCGGAACGGTCTATATCGTCACGCATCTCGCGGTGCTGATCTTCGGCAAGGACCGCTCGTCCCCCAGCTAACCCGTCACTTCCCGCTAACACCACAGTTAGACTCTGCTAGGTTAGAATCCTACGGCGAGGGCCGAATGGCTACCAAAGCTAAGACACGCCACGAAATAGACGAACTGCGCCGACGCCGCGCCGCTGCGGAAGAGGGGGGAGGCGCCGCGAGGCGCGAGCGCGAACACAAAGCGGGGAAGCTGATGGCGCGTGAACGAATCGATCTACTGCTCGATGAAGGCACGTTCGAAGAATTGGACAAATTCGTCACGCATCGCTGTGTGGACTTTGGCATGGAGGAGCAGCGGCCGCTTGGCGACGGGTTCGTGACCGGCTACGGCCGGATTGACGGCCGGCTGGTTTATGTTTTCGCGCAAGACTTCACTGTCTTTGGCGGATCGTTGTCAGAGGCGAACGCCTCGAAAATTTGTAAGGTGATGGACTTGGCCATGCGCACAGGGGCGCCGATGATTGGGCTAAACGATTCCGGCGGAGCGCGCATCCAGGAAGGAGTGATGTCGCTGGCAGGCTACGCGGATATTTTTCTTCGCAATACTTTAGCCAGCGGCGTGATTCCGCAGATCAGCGCAATCCTGGGACCTTGCGCGGGGGGCGCGGTTTATTCTCCCGCGATTACGGATTTCATTTTCATGACCGCCGAAACCTCATACATGTTCGTCACCGGCCCCGACGTGATCAAGACGGTCACGCATGAAGAAGTCTCAAAGCAAGAGCTGGGCGGCGCCATGACGCACAACGCCACCAGCGGCGTGGCGCACTTTGCCACACGCGACGACGCCGATTGTCTGGCCATGATTCGCGAACTGCTGAGCTTTTTGCCGTCGAATAATCTGGACGACCCGCCTCGGCGCACTTCCAACGATCCCGCCGACCGCGCGGACGCCTCGCTGGACGAGCTCGTTCCGGCCGATGCGCGCGTCCCCTACGACATCAAAGAGGCAATTCAGGCCGCCGTGGACGATCATTATTTTTTTGAGGTTCAGGAACACTTCGCGAAAAATCTCGTGATTGGCTTCGCGCGCCTCGATGGCAGGCCCGTCGGCATCGTCGCGAATCAGCCGGCGGTACTCTCTGGTGTGCTGGACATTAACGCCTCGGTTAAGGGCGCACGGTTCGTGCGCTTCTGCGATGCGTTCAATATCCCGCTGATCACGTTTGAAGATGTCCCCGGCTTTCTGCCCGGCACTCAGCAGGAATTTGGCGGGATCATCCGGCACGGCGCAAAGCTGCTCTTCGCCTTCGCCGAGGCCACCGTGCCCAAACTGACGGTGATCACCCGAAAGGCCTATGGCGGCGCGTACTGCGTTATGGCCAGCAAGCACATCCGCACTGATGCGAATTTCGCCTGGCCATCAGCGGAAATCGCGGTGATGGGCCCCGAGGGCGCCGTAAACATCGTGTATAAGCGGGAAATCGAAAGCGCGCCGGAGGCGGAACGCGAAAAGCTTCGAGAGAAAAAAATCGCCGAATTTCGCGCTCGCTTCGCCAATCCTTATATCGCAGCGGAGCGTGGCTACATCGATGCCGTGATCGAGCCGCACGAGACGCGCCTACGCTTGATTACAGCTTTGCGCGCGCTCGAAAACAAGCGCGACACAAACCCGAAAAAGAAGCACGGCAATATCCCACTCTAACCCCACAACAGCAATTGACGAACCGCAAAACGGCTGGATATGATCGCTCATAATTTTCCCTTGGTCGAGGTGGTGAATGCCTGCAAAGACAAAAGCGAAGAAGAGGGCACCCGAGAAAGCAAATGACGGCAAGACTCCTTTTCGCGTGAAAGCGGATAGCATTGAGGCGTGCAACTGCCAGCACGGCTGCAACTGTCAGTTCGGCGGTTATCCCAACGAAGGTAAATGTGAAGCCATCATCGGCTTCCAGGTAAAGGATGGCCGATTCGGAAAGATCTCCTTGAATGGACTTCGCGCCGTGGTCGCATTCAAATATCCGAAAGCCATTCACGAAGGACACGGGCACGTCATCCTTTTCGTGGACGATAAAGCGAGCCAGGAGCAGGCGGATGCGTTTACTACGATCCTGTCGGGCAAAATCGGTGGAATGCCGTGGGAGGCGCTGGCCGGAACCATCGAGCGGTTCGAAGGGCCGATTCGAAAACCCATCGAGATGCGCCTGAATGGCGTGCGATCGGAATTGCGCGTACCCGGCGCCGTCGAAATGAAGTTCACCCCGCTGCGCGACCCTGTTTCAGGTCAGGAAAAAGAAGTGCATATCGTTTATCCCAAGGGCGGCTTTTTCTGGAATGACGGGAATATGGCGACTACAGAAACGATGCGCGCCGAACATGGCGACTTCCGGCTGGAATGGCCGAACCGCTATGCTGCCGCCGCCGAAGTGAACTGGACCAACCAAACATAATCCGATGAGCAGTGCAGGCGTCTCGGATACGTCTTCCCTCGAACGCATGATCCGCCAGGATCGGCTTATCGTGGCGCTCGGGCTGCTTGCAGTACTCGCACTTTCGTGGAGCTATCTCGTGAGAACGGGCGCTGGGATGCAGTCCATGCTCAGCAACGGCGAGATGCATGCCGCCATGGGTATGCCGGAGATGCAGTCCTGGACGCGCGAGCTGGTTGCGCTGTTTGTTATGTGGGCGGTGATGATGGTGGGGATGATGCTGCCCTCAGCGGCGCCCCTCATTCTCTTAATTCTCGGAGTCTATCGCCGCCGAGACGATCGTCACACGCGCCTGAACAGCGTGTTATTTGTCAGCGGCTATTTACTGGCCTGGACCCTCTTCAGCTTGGCCGCAGCCTCGGGACAAATCGCGCTTCATCGTGCGGCCCTGCTCTCGGCCGCTATGGTGACCAAATCGGGCATGTTGACCGCAGCCATCCTCATCATTGCAGGCGTCTATCAGTTATTGCCCATGAAGAACGCATGTCTCGCCCATTGCCGCTCGCCTCTGGGCTTTCTAACTGAGCACTGGCGGGAAGGGTCCGCAGGAGCGTTGCGCATGGGCTTTCTTCACGGACTGTTCTGCGTCGGTTGTTGCTGGGCTTTAATGGCGCTCCTGTTCGTCGCCGGCGTAATGAACCTGCTGTGGGTAGCAGCCATTGCAGTGTTCGTGCTCGTGGAGAAGCTGTGGCGACAGGGATTGCTGGTCGGTCGCGTCGCCGGCATCCTCCTGATTGCCTGGGGAACATATCAGTTTGTGCATGCCATCTAGAAAACCTGCGCGGTCAGCGGGTCAGCCCAGTTTCAGCGGGCGTGCTAAAATCCTTGTGATGACAAGAGAATTTACTGCCGTGATCGAAAAGAAAGGGCGATGGTACGTCGCTTGGGTGGAAGAAATTCCGGGCGTCAACACGCAGGGTAAAACCTTGGCGGAAGCACGCCGGAACCTGAAGGAAGCTCTCCAGCTGATTTTGGAACAAAATCGCCTTCTTTCAAAATCATCGGCAGGTGCCCGCCGCGAAGTGGTTTCAGTGGAAGTCTGAAAACCAAGTATGAAGCGGCGCGATTTGCTCCGGCATCTCGCTGCTCACGGCTGCATCCTCATTCGTGAAGGTTCGCGGCACTCCGTCTCCACAACCCGCGTGAAGGTGTAACGTCGACCGTTCCGCGTCACAGTGAGATCAACGACTATCTCGCCCGAAAGATTTGCCGCGACCTGCGCATTCCCATGCCTGAGTGAACTGCTGCTGTAATGCTAGAATGCACGCTCGTTCGGCTGCCGGATCATGTTTAAAAAGCTGCTCATTGCCAATCGCGGAGAGATCGCGGTGCGCATTCTGCGCGCCTGCCGCGACTTGGGCATCAAGGGCGTCGCTGTTTACAGCGACGTAGATCGCGCCGCGTTGCATGTGCGCATGGCCGACGAAGCTTACGCGATCGGGCCGGCGCCTTCGCGCGAAAGCTATTTGCGCATCGATAAATTGATCGAGGTCGCGCAGCGATCCGGCTGCGACGCGCTTCATCCCGGGTACGGTTTCCTCGCGGAAAATCCCGAACTGCCACGTGCCTGCGCCAAAGCAGGCATCGCATTTGTCGGGCCGCCGGCCGAGGCGATGGAGCGTCTTGGGGCAAAGACGGCCGCCCGCGAACTTGCTTTTCGCGCCGGTGTGCCGATGGTTCCCGGCGTTCGCGAACCAATCCCGCAGCTTGAAGCAGCGCGCCGCGTTGCCGATGAGATCGGGTACCCCGTATTGCTGAAAGCCGTTGCGGGAGGCGGCGGCAAGGGCATGCGCGTCGTGGCTGGCGCCCATGAACTAGCCTCGGCGTGGCGCGATGCAGCTTCCGAAGCGCTGAACGCTTTCGGCGATGAGCGCGTTTACATCGAGAAATATCTCGACCGGCCCCGGCACATCGAGATGCAAATTTTCGCCGATGCGCATGGGAACGTCGTTTACCTCGGCGAGCGCGAATGTTCGGTGCAGCGACGGCATCAGAAGGTGATCGAGGAAGCGCCGTCGCCATTCATGACGCCGGAATTGCGCCGAGCGATGGGCGAGGCTGCCGTTCGCCTAGCGCGCGAAGCGGGTTATACGAACGCAGGCACAGCTGAGTTCCTGGTGGATGCAAATCGCAATTTTTACTTCCTTGAAGTAAACACGCGCTTGCAGGTCGAGCATCCGGTAACAGAGGCGGTCACGGGACTGGATCTGGTTGAGTTGCAACTGCGCGTGGCCGCGGGCGAGCGGCTGCCTATCACACAGCAGGATGTGACCTTGCGCGGGCACGCCATGGAATGCCGCATCTATGCGGAGGATCCGGAGAACCACTTCTTCCCCTCCCCGGGGAAAATCATCTCCTGGCACCCGCCGCATGGTCCGGGCATTCGCCTGGACGAAGGCGTCTATTCCGGCTGGACCGTGCCCGGCGATTACGATCCGTTGCTTGCAAAATTGATCGCCTCGGGCGCCAGCCGCACGGAAGCGATAGCCCGTCTCCAGCGGGCTCTCTCAGAATTCCAGATCACCGGAATTCGCACCAATACCGTCCTCTTTGAAAAAATTCTCGCTGACGCTGATTTTCAGGAAGGTGCAATTCACACCCGATGGCTCGATGAACGCCTTGCCTCGCTTCTGCCCGCGCGCCTATCGGACGCCGACAGTCCAAGCGAAACGCTTGAGACGAAAGTTGCCATGATCGCCGCCGTTCTCTGGCACGTCAGCCAGGCCAAATCTGCGAACGAAGAACCGGCCCAGTCCGTCTCCCGTTGGCGTGACGACGGACGGCGCAAACAGATCTCGCGCACACCCGACCGCTGACGATGACACCTCCCCGCCCGAGAATTTCACGAACTGTATGTACTCGACGAACTCGACTTCCGAGGCACGCGAAATGAAATTCGACGTGCGCATCGGAACCCTGACCCGCCAGATCGAAGTCCGCCGCTGCGGCCCGAATCAATTTGCCATCGTGCCAGACGACGGCGCCCAAATTGATGCGGTCGAAGTGGCGCCGAATACTTACTCGATCCTGGTGAATGGGCGTGCATTTGAAGCCATCGTCATACCCGCAGCAGAAGGAGTTCTGGTCCGCTGCGCGGGCCGCGAATTCCATGCCATGGTTTCCGATCCTCGCGCGTGGCGGGGCGGCCGTGGGGCGCTATTCAGCGCGGAAGGCAAGCAGCAGGTCACCGCACCAATGCCGGGGAAGGTGGTACGAGTTCTCGTGAGCGCGGGTGACACCGTTGAAGTCAATCAAGGTCTCGTGGTTGTGGAAGCAATGAAGATGCAGAACGAAATTCGCGCGCCAAAAGCGGGTACGATCGGCCGGATATTTATTAGCGAAGGACAAGCAGTCGCGGCGGGCGACGCGCTGGTCACCATCAATTGAATCGACCGCCGTACGGTTTCTCGATTCAGGGCTGCGAAGCGGCGGGGATATTTGCGGGAGCAGGCGTGGTTGCAGGAGCCGGAGCCCCGGAAGCACTGCCGAATTTGGGAATTTCAGGCAATTTCCCGTTCGATTCGATGACCTGCTGCGCCAGGTAATTTGTCACTTTGGCGCCGTCGCGGGCCTCGGCCATGTATGCCGCGCGCAGCAATTGCTCCTTGCGATTGCGGAGCGTATCGCGAATGGACTGCTGCACCTGAGGATCGCTGATCTGCCGCTGTCCGGGCGACTCTCTGGCCATCAATTTCAGAATGTGGTAACCATCCTTGAGCGAAATGATCGGGCTGACCTGTCCCACTTTCAGGCTAACCACTGTGCGTTTCAGCGCTGGATCGCTTTGATTCAAGGAAGATTCCGGAACATAGCCGAGATCGCCGCCGGAAGATGCCGTGGCCGGATCTTCGGAATAATCCATGGCTAACTGCGTAAAATCGGCTCCAGTGGAGAGCTGTTGCAGAAGTGCCGCGGATTTGCGGCGAGCCTCCACGTCGGTCGTGGCGTCGTCATTCTTCCGATTATGCAGCTGCGGATCCTTGTGCGGCGTGACCAGAATCTGCGCGATGCGGTATTGCGCCTCGGCCACGTTGAATTGCGCGCGGTTCTGATTGTAAAAGTCGGAGATATCCTGATCGGTGATGGAGATTTTCCCCACCACCTCGCGGTTCAACAATTTTTGCACGGTAAGCTGGCGGCGGAGGTCATCTTTCAGGTCGTTGGTGGTGACGCCGCGATCTTTGAGCTGCCGCTGGAATTCGTCTTCTGTGTAAGGGGTCTTGAATTCCGTGAACTTGTCCTCGACCTCGCCATCGGTGGCTTCCATGCCCAGTTTCCTGGCGCGTTGAATCAGAATGTCGTTATTGATTAGCTCATCGAGGACGTTCAGCGTGAGCGACAGAGCCTCTTCCTGAGAAGGCGTGGGCGCCTGCGGGTTCAGCCGGCTTTTGTAATACTTCTCGGCTTCGGCGCGATGGATTTGATCTCCGTTGACAATGGCCCACACATCGGCCGTGGGCGCCACGTCACTGCGTTTGCAACCGAACGCAGCCAGCGCGGAAAGCAGAAGTGCCGCTGAAAATACTTTTCTTACCACGTGACAACCTTACTGGCCGAATCGATACGCCGAATCAAGCGGCCTTCTTCACGCGGCCGGATCGCAGGCAACTGGTGCAGACGCGTAACTGCTTGCGCGCGCCGTTCACAAGCGCGCGGACGCGGCGCAAGTTCGGATTCCACCGCCGGCGCCGCGTATTGTTGGCGTGGCTGATCACATTTCCGTAGTGCGGGCCTTTCCCGCAAATCTGGCATCTTTGGGCCATGAAAGCTCCTGTCTGATTGGAGGAGGCATTTTAGCAAAGATTCTTGAGCCGAACAAAAGTGGATTATGGCAACATGGTCATAATCACGCAGGAGCGCTATTCAGGCCGTCTGAGCGGCCCGGAACAGGCAAGACGGAGGATTTAATGAGCCCAATGAGTCGGCGAGTATTCGTAAAGGGTGCCACGCTTGGGCCGCTTGCGCTGTCCTCTCTGCCGGCGATAGGTCAGCAGGCGACTAGGGCGCCAGGGGACCGCTTTGACGTCGTAGTCGCGGGCGCCGGGCACAACAGCCTGGTCTGCGCGGCATATTTGGCAAAAGCGGGCAACAAAGTGCTCGTTCTGGAAGGCCGTCCGACGATCGGCGGCGGCTGTAAGACGCAGGAAGTCTGCCTGACTGGCTTCAAAGAAGATCTTTGCTCGAGCGTGCACGGCAATATTGTAAGAAGCCCCGTTTACCGCGAACTCAGTCTTCAGGAGTACGGCTTGGAATATCTCGAGCCCGATCCGGTCATGCACATTCCTTTTTTGGACGGCGCATCCATCACGGTCTGGCAGGATGTGGATCGCACCTGCGAGTCGATTGCGAAAATTTCCAAGAAGGACGCCGAGACATTCCGCCGGCTCGTGCCCGAATTTCGCAATAGCGAGCGCAATGCCGCAGGTGAAGGCGGACGCAGGAACGGCGCGCCTGCCGGATTCATCCAGCGCCTTTCTGCAATGTCCGGTTACGATGCAGTCAAGGCGCTGTACGAAAGCGAACACATGCAGGCCGCCAATCTCTCCACCGGCCACTTCGGTGGAGTCCCCGGGGGCGATATCGGCACAGGCGGCCAGGCGTTTTCAATGATGGTCGAACTCAACGGGCGACCTATGGCCAAGGGCGGCTCGGGTATGTTCAGCGTGGCTCTGGGCCGTTTCATCGAAGCGCACAACGGCGTGGTTTTGACGAATAAGCCGGTCGCAAGTCTCATCATCGAAAGCGGGAAATGCACTGGCGTCGAATGCGTCGACGGGAGCAAATACCGCGCCGAGAAGGCAGTGGTTTCCACTATCCACGTCAAACACCTGATCAACATGGCGCCGCGCGAGCTCTGGGGCGACGAGTTCAACCGGGACATCGAGATTTTTCAACCCGAGCACGCCATGTTCTCGTTTCACTACGCCACTTCAGAAGCGCCTAAATATCCGCTCGGCGGCGGCCAAACCATCTCCACAACCGAAGCGGCGCTTATGGAACATCCCGAAAGCGTGCTCGTTCTCAATGACTACAATGCGCGCGGCGTTCCTTTCGTCGAAGATATGCCCCTGCAAATCGTCAGCCCCTCGGTGGCCGACCCGACGCGCGCTCCCGCCGGTTACCACACCGTAAAAATCGAAGGCACCATGCCCTACGCGCTCAAAGAGGGCCCCAAGCATTGGGACGTCATCAAGGAAGAAGTCGCTGCGAGGGTCTTTGCGCGTCTCACTCGCGCCGCGCCCAATCTGACGCCCGACAAAATCCTCGGCAAGTTCCTCGAAAGCCCGCTCGATATCGAGCGCATGAATCCCGCAATGTGGCGTGGCAGCGCGCATCATGGCGACCGGCGGCTGCCTCAATTTGTGCCTTACAAATTGCCCATTCCCGGTTTGTATCAGACGGGCGCTTGCACGGCTCCAGGCGGTTCGATTACGGCTATTCCGGGACGTAACGCGGCTGCGGCTCTGCTCAGCGACTTGGGTACGAGCCTTGAAGAAGTGAATAAGGCGGGCAAGAAGGATGCGTAGAGTGGCCGCGGAAATGGCGGGCGGGCGAGAGGTGAGTTCATGAAAAACAGAAAAGCTCTCGCCGGTTTGCTCATCTCACTCGCAGTGGTGTTCCTTTTCCTGAGCTTCGCAGCGAGGGCGCAGCAGGGCGCTCAGCAACGCCCCCCGGCGAAGCAAGAAGTTCCGGACAACATCGCGCCGCATCCCGCGCCCGAGCAGCCAATTCCCTTCAGCCATAAGCTGCACGTGTCTCGAGGCGTGCGATGCCAGACCTGCCACACGAATCCGGATCCCGGCGATCAGATGACGTTCCCCGCGACGACCACTTGCATGATGTGCCACACGACCATCGCAAAAGATCGGCCCGCGATTATGAAGCTGGCCGAATTTGCAAAATCGAATCAGCCCATTCCCTGGGTGCGCGTCTATCAAGTAACTCCCGGCGTTACCTGGACGCACCGCGCGCATCTGCAAGCGGGTATGCAGTGCACTATGTGCCATGGCGACGTCGGACAAGTCGACGCCATGGCACAGAACACCAGTGTCACGGCGATGGCCAGCTGCATCGGCTGTCATCAGGCGCATAACGCTCCCACCGTCTGCTCCACCTGTCACGCCTGGCCCCCCACTTAAGCATTTGTCGCAATAAGGCGAATGGATGTAGACTTCGCACGCTGACGTTACTACCCTGCCCACTAGCGCGCAAAAGCTGGAGCGGGGCCGCAGATAAATTTCAACTTAGGGATACACGTCTCGACAGATTTTGAGGTTTCGGTTTTCGGAGGATGACATGCGAAAGCTTGCTTTGATAGTTGTTCTATTGGCGATCGGCGCGGGGATCGGTTTCTGGATCTCCAACAGGCGGGCGTCCGTTGCCGAGGGACAGGCCAAGCCTGGAGCCGGATTCGCCGCCCTTCCAGGATCTCTGGGTTCCGAAGATGTCGACGGACCCTATGAGGTGGTGAAAGGTTGGCCAAAGGACGTAAGTACTTTGCCGGGAAATGAAAAGTGGACTTACGGCGCGGCTGAGGGCGTCTTTGCGGAAAGCCCCAATCGCGTTTACATGCTCTTCCGCGGCGAACTGCCGAAGATGGCGCCGCCCAAAGCGAGGCTGTTGCCGGAGGTGGGCCCCAGCATCAGCTTCCCGGTTGCCGGCTTGTGGCGCGACACCACCACGGCCTCTCCGCCAGGAACGGGCGGGACAGATAACAACATGGCGGAATGGATGACCGCTTGGGAAGGCAAAGCGCCCGACATCGGCATCAAGGGCCCGCCCTATCGAAAAATGGGTGTGGACGCCAACTGGGAGAATTGCCTCGTCGTGGTCGATGGCCAGGGAAACATCATCGAGACCTGGAAGCAATGGGACAAGCTCTTCCGCCGCCCGCACTCGGTTTATATCAGCCCCTATGATCCGGACAGGAACGTCTGGGTGGTAGATGACAATATGCAGGTTATCTATAAATTTACTCACGATGGCAAGCAGCTCTTGCAGACCATCGGCACCCCGGAAAAGGAAGGCGCGGACGCCAATCACTTCAATCGGCCCACGTATCTCGATTGGCTGCCCGACGGGACCTTCTTCGTTTCCGACGGCTACACGGGAACCCGCGTGGCAAAATTTGACAAGAACGGGAAGTTCATCATGGATTGGGGCATGAAGGGCGGCCCGCGAGGCGGCGGAGACAACGAACCGGTAGAAACGCGTCCCGGCTACTTCAGCAACGTCCACGGGATCGCCATCGATCAGAAGACCCGCCAGGTTTTCGTGAACGACCGCAACAATCACCGCATTCAGGTGTTCGACGAAAACGGTAAGTATCTCCGCGAGTGGAAGGTGGACGCCAGCCCCTCGAGCCTGCACCTGCTCTACATCGGCTCGGGCAACACCATCTGGACCTTCGACCGAACCACGAACAAGATGGTCGAGTGGGACCTGCAAGGACACCTGCTGTATGCCTGGGGAACGATGGGCAATTTCCCGGGCGCTCTGTGGGGCGTTCATGGGTTGAGCGTCGATCAGGACGGAAACCTCTACCTGGCCGAGGTCGATAACGGACGCGTGGAGAAATTCGCTCCGAAGGCCGGAGCCAATCCCGCGTTTGTCGTGGCCAAGCCGATTTACTCCGCCTGGAAGGATTAACCGGACTGCGGTTTGTAGCCCAGGGCGCCCCGCCATTTTTTGCGGGGGCCCTGGGGCTTTTTTGGCTAGCGCCTTCCACTCGCCATTTCGAACCTACTGTCGCGCGCGTTTTTTGTGCGCCGACGCTCCCGAATCGTAAGCGAGGATTCGCTGTTTCAAGCTGCAGAACCAACCTCAAAAAGCCTATACTCCCCGAAGGCAGGTACCCAGGTGTCGAAGGGCCCACGCATGCAAAGTTGGTTGAGAGTCGAGATGTCTGCGATCTCCAAAGCCGCACTAACAGGAGGTTTGATTGCGGCGGTGTGGCTCAACGCATTACCGAACGTGAGCTATGCCCAAACCTACAAGGGGGCCCGGACCGCAGATGGCAAGCCAGACTTAAACGGCATTTGGCAGACCCTCAACACGGCAAATTGGGATATCCAGGACCATGCGGCGCGCATGGGGCCGGTAGTCGCGCTGGGCGCGGCTTTCAGCATTCCCGCTGGCCGAGGCGTAGTGGAAGGCAACGAGATTCCGTACCTGCCCGAGGCAGCGGCTAAAAAGAAAGAAAACGCTGAGCATTGGTTGACGTCGGACCCCGAAATCAAGTGTTATATGCCGGGCGTGCCGCGCGCGACGTATATGCCGTACCCATTTCAGATAGTGCAGACTCCGCAGCACATCCTCATGGCCTATGAGTTCGCGGGCGCCACTCGAAACATCTACATGAATAGCAAGCTGAAAAGTCCCAGCGACACATGGATGGGCTGGTCGGTCGGGCATTGGGAGGGCGATACGTTGGTTGTCGACGTGACGAGCTTCAACGACCAGACCTGGTTTGATAGGGCCGGCAATTTCCATAGTGACGCGTTACATGTAGTCGAACGCTACACGCCCATGAGCCCGGACGCCCTCGATTACGAAGCCACCATCGAGGACCCAAAAGTCTTTTCGCGGCCCTGGAAGATGAAAATGCCGCTTTATCGTCACCTCGAAAAGGATGCGCAGCTTTTGGAATATCAGTGCGTCGAATTCGCCGAAGAGCTTCTGTACGGGCCTCTTCGAAAACAGAAAAGCAAGTGAGTGGCGGCTTTGGGAGGTTGGGAATGAACCATCGATTTCTCGCTGCAACGAGCGTAATGGCACTGGTGATTGTGGCCGCGTTGATGGAGCCTGGAAATCTCGCGGGCCAGACCGAGTCCGCGACAAAGGCCGCTGCGGCGAAGACCGCGGCTGCAGCGAAGCCGTGGACTCCACCACATACTCCCGATGGCCAGCCGGACCTGCAGGGAGTATGGGACTACCGCACGATCACTCCTCTGGAACGGCCGAAAGAATTGGGGACGAAGGCGTTTTTCACCGAAGAGGAAGCCGCCAAATACGAGAAGACCGAGAATCAGCGTCAGAATCGCGATTTAATCGATCCGGAGACGGGCGGTTTGCAATACCCGCCGGGCGGCGTCGTTCCTTACAACGAATTTTGGTATGACCGGGGCAACAAAGTCGCGGGGACAAAGCGCACGTCGTTGATCGTGGATCCGCCCGACGGCCGCCTTCCCGCTTGGACGCCGGAGGGGCAAAAGGAAGCGGACCTTCGTGCCGCCGCGGAGCGTAATGACCAGCTTGGACATCCAGCGGCCGATTCGTGGGAAGATCGCCCACTGCAGGAGCGTTGCCTTGTGGGCCTCAACGCCGGGCCGCCCATGGTTCCGGGCGCCTACAACAATGATGTCCAGCTGCTCCAGACTCCCGGATCCGTTGTGATTCTCAACGAAATGGTCCACAGCGCTCGCATTATCCCTCTGGATGGGCGTCCGCACGGGAGTGTTCGCCAATGGAAGGGCGATTCAGTTGGGCACTGGGAGAGCAATACTCTCGTTGTCGATACAATAAACTTCAAGCGCGAAACGAGCCTGCCCGGATCGAGTGCCAATACGCATCTAGTCGAACGCTTCACGCGCACTGACGCGAACACGCTCCTCTACGAATTCACGGTCGACGATCCGACGATGTGGACGCGCCCGTGGACGGCGGTTATCCCGATGACGAAGAGCGACGACCCGATCTATGAATACGCGTGCCATGAGGGAAATTACGCCATGAGCGGCATTCTCGCCGGCGCCCGCGCCGCAGAGAGAGCCGCGGCCGGAGCCAGCCAGTCGGAATCGAAATAACTCGACGAGGCGGCGCTCTCGCCTTCGGCAACAACTACTCGGTGCCGCCTGGTCTCCCTCCTATCTCACGCGATGGCCCGTAACTGCCGCGCCCGCCTCCGGCGCCAAACTGAAGCAATCGATCACCGCCACGAATGCCAAGACAGAAACCAGGGCAAAAGCGATACGGAAGTCTGTAGCGCTGGGAGTGGCGCCTCGATGGCGGTCCAGTAGCGCGCCCAATCGCAGCGCGATTGCGCCAAGCGCGACCCCCATTCCCATCGTCATCTGCATAACCATGCTGAAGAAGCTCGTGGCCGAGCCCAACTGCGATTTCGGAACGTCCGCAAAGGCCAGCGTGCTCAGGCTGGTAAACTGCATCGAGCGGAACAGGCCATTCGCAAACAGCACCGCAATGATCACAATCCTGGGCGTCTGTGGCGCGAGCGCGGAACAAGCGAGAATCCCCAGCGCCGTCAGTATTCCGTTGGCGATCAGCACAGACCGAAACCCATAGCGCCGCAGGACAGGACTGGTGACGCTTTTCATTCCTAGATTGCCCGCAAAAAGCGCCAGCATCAAAAGGCCGGACCGAAATGCATCCAGGCCAAAGCCCACCTGAAACATCATAGGAAGCAGAAAGGGCGATACGCTGATCGCCATGCGAAATAGCGATCCTCCCCCGAGCGTAACCGCAAAAGTTTTGATCTTGAGTGAGGAAAGGTCGATCACCGGCGCCGGCGCGCGCCTGAAATGAACAAGCGCCAGCGTCCCGAGTACGCCTCCGCATCCCAGGAAGAGTCCAGTTGTCAGCCACGGTGTGTTCTGACGCCCGATCAATTCGAGCCCATACATGAAGCTTACGCAGGCCGTCGCGCTGAGGGCGAAGCCGATCCAATCGAACGGCTTCGCTCGATCCTCCCGCAGGTTCGTGATCCACAATGCGGCTAAGGCCATCGCGATCACCCCAAGCGGCACATTCAGAAAGAAAATCCAATGCCACGAAGCATAGGTGGTGATGAATCCACCGACCGGAGGTCCCACAACGGGAGCGATGAGTCCAGGCCACGTAATATAGATCATGGCTCGCATCAGATCGTGTTTCTCCGTAGTGCGCAGCACCACCAGCCGTCCCACAGGAACCATCATGGCGCCTCCGATGCCTTGGATGACGCGGGCCGCCGTAAACTGCCAAAATCCGGTGCTCAATCCGCAGAGAATCGAGGCCCCGGTAAAGACGGCGATGGCGGAGACGAATACAGTGCGTGCTCCAAAGCGATCCGCGACCCAACCGCTGATGGGAATGAAGACCGCCAGCATCAACAGATAGGCGGTCATCCCGATGTTGAGATCGACGGGATTCACGTGGAAGGATCGCCCCATTCTGGGGCAACGCCGTGGCGATGACCGTGCCGTCCAGGTTCTCCATGAAAAACGCCCCGGCCACCAGGATGGCGATTGCTGCCGAGTTCCGGCTGGGAATCGCCACTGCACTAACGGATTCCAAGAGTGTGTCAACCTCGCGTCGAAAGTCCGCCTCGCTGCAAAATATTTATCGCCAGCGACTGCGGCGAACTGAATCTACACCGAGTTCTTTCCGCCGCGAAAGAGTTTCAGGATCGCAGCGTTGTCCCGCCGCTGTATAGTTGTGCGGATTAGATCCCCGAAGTATAAAGCTCGGCTTCACGCGTGCGAAGGAGGGCACTTGGCTTGTATTTGTGGATAGCCGCCTTATTGACCGGCGTGATGGGCCTGGTCTTGGGCCTTCTCGGAGGAGGAGGCTCGATTCTGGCGGTGCCCATCTTGGTGTACGTCCTCGGCATTGAAGCTCACGCAGCGATTGCCTTCTCACTCGTGTTGGTAGGCGGCACCGCTTTTGTTGCAGCGCTCCTTCACAATCGTAAAGCGCGCGTGGACTGGAAAGACGGGCTGCTCTTTGCCAGCTTCGGCGCGCCCATGAATTTGGTCGCCGCCTATTTCTCGCGGCGCTTTTCTGGCCCGCTTTTGCTCCTGCTTTTTGGCATGGTGATGGGAATTGCAGGTATTGCGATGCTCCGCAAGCGGGAGGATCATCAAGACGCTCCGCGCAAACATGACATCGGGCCTGCCATCGCAAGTGGCGCAGCGGTCGGATTATTAACCGGCTTTCTGGGTATCGGCGGAGGGTTCTTGATTGTTCCGGCACTCGTTTTGTTTCTTGAGATGCCTATGAAGCTGGCGTGCGGAACCTCTCTCCTGGTCATTGCGGCCAATAGTGCTGTGGCCTTGTTCGGCCGTCTTCATTCGTTGCAGCTTGCCTGGATACCTCTGGTCGAACTGACGGCGCCTTCGATCGTTGCGACTTACTTTGGTGTTCGGCTTTCAGAAAGGTTTAGCGCCGCGCAACTCCGCAAAGCATTCGCCGTTTTCATTATTGTCCTGGGAATATTCATGATGGCAAATAACGCCGCAACATTATTTAAACACTAATGTGCGCGGCTAAAGAATCCACGGCTGCGATACACAACGCCGCAGTGTGCGCGATATAATCATCTCGCAAATCGCCCTGACTCTTTTCAGTCTAATCCCCTGACCAATACGAGGCTCGGATTGCAGTGGTCCCGATGACGAACAGCGATGACCCGATAAACAAATAGGCCTGCCGGGAGGGGAATTAAGCCCTCTGCACCCCAGAGAACCCGGCAGCCGAAGCCCCAAAATCATCGCAGTAATTCGACAAGCGCAATAACCCCAGGATCAACCTCGGGTTATAAAGCCTGCAGGGAAATACTGCTTCGACCAGCAGCGGTCCAAACTGTCAACGCAAAGTAGAAATGTCCGGTTCCCTGCCAAATAGAAATGTCCGCTTCCAAGGTTTCCTCCAGGGATGATCGGGCGGGGGAATGTATTTGGTTTTCACCTGGGTGGCTGCTTTGCGTTTTTGATCGGCGACTCCTGCAGGCCGTAGGCCGGAAGGAGTTGCCGATCGCGGCGCCGCCGGGCAGGGATGCAGCGGCAGGTAACGGTTGCGGAAGCGCAACCAGTGACTGCCATCCAGGCGTCTTTCGATCTCCACCCGCGCCCCGCGTAATCCCGGGCAAACGTCTTCGCGCCAGACTCCCCAGCGCTGTCCTTGCCAACTCACGGTGTGATCGGCCGCCACCGTGCGGGGTTGGCGCACGCTCAGAATTTCCTCCAGCCGATGGGTGCCCTCCAGTGGCCGGTGGGCATTGACGGCCATCACCGGCTGCACGGCAAAACGCTCTTGCCAAGCGGGCCAGAAGGTCATCTCCAGAAAACGATTGGCCTGCTCCAGCGTGGCGATCTGTTGGATACGCATCTCCTTCACCAGACGATCTTGCAGGGTGCCGAACAGCCGCTCGATGCGTCCTTTGGCCTGCGGCGAGTGCGCGGCGATCCACTCGATACCCAACTCCCCTAGCGCCCGCCCGAACTGCGTGCGCGCCGGTTCCCCCCGCAACTGCTCCTGCCACTGCACCGGGCGGGAAGTCACAAACAGGCTGTTTTTATCGGTGTACAGCGCCAGCGGTCGCCCGTGGCGTTCCAGCCAACCTTGCAAGGTGCGCAAGTTCTCTTCGGTGGAATCGTGCTCTACCAAGCGGCCCCAGGCACGACTGCTGGCATCATCGATCAAGGCGATCAGATGGCAGGCCGACCCGCGCTCTTCCAGCCAGCCATAGGGCGAGCTGTCCATCATCACCAACTCGCCGAAAGCACTGCGCCGCGGTCGCCATACGTGCACCGTTTTCAGCCGCCGATTTCGCGGCCGCCACAATCCTGCGGCGCTCATCCATTTCCGCAGCGTCTCGCGGCTGACGCTCGTGCCCCGACGCGCCAGATGTTCGGCCGCCAGCGTGGGACCGAAACCCGCATAGCGCGCCTGGCGCAAGTGGCGCAGGGCATGCTGCTCCACCGACTCGGGAATCTTCCGGTTCGATCCGCGACCTCGCAATCGATGCACGATTCCGCGATCGCCCTGGCTGCGCAGCCGGACCTGCAAACGCCGCACCTGCCGGTCGGTTAAATGCAGTCTCCGGGCCGCTTCGATTTGTTTTAGATGGCCTTCTTCGACTTGCTGTAAGACCTTCAACCGTTCCCGCTCTTTCGTGCTCAACTCGATTCGCTCCGGTCCCATCCCCCCTCCCGCCCTGGATGAAACCGGACATTTCTACTTTGCACAAACCGGACATTCTCATTTTGCTGCGACACAGCAGCGGTCCAAACTTGACAAGGAGCGAATAAAAGACGAAACTCGCACCTATTCTATAACCGGCCCATCTCACAATGACTAAGCTTTGGCACGAAATACGAGATCCGATTCACATCTTCGTTCGTCTTGACTCAACTGAACGGAGGGTTTTGGATTCGCGCCCTTACCAGCGCCTGCGCCACATTACTCAACTGGCACTGACTTCTCTGATTTACCCGGGAGCAACTCACAAGCGATTCGAACACTCTTTGGGTGTAATGGAACTTGCGGGTCGTGTCTTCGATACGATCATCTCCGATCAAAACGTTTCCCATGAAGTTAGACAGCTTGTCCCTGAGATAGGTAATCCAGATGAAAAGAATTATTGGCGCCGGGTGCTCCGCATGGCCGCACTTTGTCACGACATCGGTCATCTCCCCTTTTCCCATGCGGCCGAAGAAGATTTACTGCCGACAGGATGGTCACACGAAAGGCTCTCAAGACTTCTGATCGAGAGCGATCTGATGGTTCCCATTTGGAAGGGGATGCGGCCCCCTCTCGACCCTGAACACATCGTGAAATTGGCGATAGGTGCTAGGAAAGCCCCGGACCTAAGTTTCACTAAGTGGGAGCGTATTCTCTCTGAGATTATTGTCGGCGATGCTTTCGGGGTTGATCGGATCGATTACCTCTTGAGAGATTCCCATCATACAGGGGTAGCTTATGGCAAGTTCGACCACTACAGGCTAATTGATGAAATACGAATACTTCCTTCAAACGAAGGTTCCACTGAACCTGCTCTCGGGATCGACGAAGACGGCATTTATTCGGCCGAGGCTCTCACTTTGGCGCGGTACTTTATGTTTTCCCAAGTTTATTATCATCCGATTCGTTTGATCTACGATAACCACCTTAAAGATTTTCTGATCAAATGGTTGGCCGAAGGGAAACTTCTGCCCGGAGGAACTTTTCCTATCAAAATTCACGAACATCTTCAAATGACAGATAATGAGGTGAACGCCGCTATGCTCCTAGCCGCGTACAACCCTAAGGCAGCCGGGCATGATCCAGCGAGGCGAATCATCGAGCGCAAACATTTTCATGTTTTGTACGAAAGAAATCCACAGGACGTGCTGCTACACTCGAATCCCGGCGAAGCAATTTCCGATGCAGCAACGGACAAATTCGGAGTGGCTGCGGTTCGATACAGTAAGCCAATACTCAAAAACATTGCTGCTGATTTTCCGGTGAGAACAAGGGACGGGCGGATCGCACCTGCCATTACGGTTTCGGAGGTATTGGCAAAGCTGAAGCCTACGGCTATCGATTATGTTTTTATCGATCCAGATGTCTTGAATGACCCGACGGATTGGCTTCGCAAAGAACGAAAAAACATCCTGGAATCTGCCGCAAAACAAGAACAGGAAGAAGAGGAGAAATAGTGATTCGAGCGCAACGACTAGCGATCATAACGCTACTCGATCGAGAGATGTTCCAACATGGCAGTTGGTGTGGCGAGACCCACTTACAAAAAGCCACTTTTGTCCTTCAAGAACTACTCGGCGCCAAGACTGAATATGATTTCATTCTATATAAACATGGGCCGTTCTCTTTCGATCTGCGAGACGATCTTGCTTCTATGCAAGCTGACGGATTGCTCGAGCTAGTTGTCAGACATCCCGAATATGGTCCGAGCTATTTGCCGACCGAATTCGCTGATATATTTCTTAAGCGATTCTCAAAAACGGTCGGAGCGCATGAGGCTCAAGCAGGGTTCGTCGCCAAATACTTAGCCGACAAGAACGTTGGCGAACTTGAAAAAATCGCAACCGCCCTCTTTATTCTCAAACATTCGGAAATCAAATCGAGGGAAAAACGGGCCGAGGAACTCATTCGTCTAAAACCTCACATCTCTGAGAGAAGCGCTTCGCTTGCGACTAAAGAGATAGATCGTCTTGCTGAGCAGTCTAAGGAATTTATGCTACAAGACGAATAGCGCGACGGACTGACGCGTCGATGCTAAACACTTACATGCTTCCTGAAGACGCCTTCATGCGTGACACTCAAAACGCGCGAGGCAAATGAATATGGTCTAGCTCTTTCAATCTCCTCTCAAGTTCCTCATATGCATGCTGCTCAAACTTTGCCCTCTTCGCCGCTTCTGGTCCTCCAAGAAGCTTCCATATGCTGCTCCGTAAATGCGTCCTTTCGGCTCCTCAATGCCAAGGTAATGCGCGACAGACTTCGCGAGATACTCATCGTCCCCATAGCGCTGAAGATCGACTGCCTGCAAACTTGAATAGGGTTTTGGAAGATCATCCTTAGTTAATCCACGAAAGCATATCGGTATTATTGGGATTTTCCTTGTCCATGCAACGCCAGCTTCAAAGTTGACCCAAGGTCTTTTCACGGATTCGTCACTCAGCATCAGGAGTACGACTTTTGCTCCTTCTAACTCCTCTATGATTCGCTCCAGCCACTTTTCACCGGCATAAACCTGTAATCGGTCAGAAGAAAGAAAAGGCCTTGGGACTTCCCCATGGGTGACCTGCAAAAGGAATCCCTGTATAACATCTGCATATTCAACTTCTTCGTGAATAAAGCTGATAAATACTTCAGCCAATCGGAACCTCCTGATCAAGCCTCCAACTCTCAGTGCCACTTCGGACAAGTCCCATCTGAAACAGTCCCGCTAGGCGCTAAGTACCGATTCGGAGTAGTTTGCTCATGGTGCCGCCGAGGATGGCCGTGCGCTCTGCGTCGCTCAGTCCTGGCGTGGCCATGACGTGATCCACCGGCGTGTCTGTCCAGGGATAGGGATAATCGGTGCCCAGGCCGATGTGGTCGGGGCCAACTACCGCAACCAGATGGCGCAGGGCTTCGGGCGAAAACACCAGTGAATCCACATAGATCTGTTTCAGGTATTCCGTCGGCTTTTTCTTCAGCTTCTTGTTGCATTGATCCGGAAACGTCACGCATCCGTGATCCAGGCGATCGGCATAAGAAGGCAGGTAGCCGCCGCCGTGAGCTGCGCATATCTTCAGGTTAGGGAATCTGTCGAGCGTCCCCTCCATGATCATGTGGGAGAGAAAAATCGTGGTTTCCAGCGGATTGCCAATCACGTTCCCCAGCACGCCATTTCCCTGTACGCGGTTCCAGATGCCGGTGCCCATGGCGCTATCCTGCGGATGCACGAAGATCAGGGCTTGCATCTCCTCAGCCTTTGCCCAGAAGGGCTCGTATTTCGGCGAGGATAGTTCTTCACCCTGAACGCTTCCTCCGATGGCCGCGCCGCGGAATCCCCAGCGCTTGACGCCTTCTTCCAATTGTTTCGCGGCCAGTTCGGGAAACTGCAGTGCCACGGAGGCAAAGGCCACAAATCTCCCGGGATCTGCCGCTTTCACCATGCCCGCGAGTTTTTCATTTTGAAAATCGATCAGTCGCGAGGCCAGATCGCGATCGGCCGAATACCAGAACGCATTGATGCTCACGGCCTGGACGTCAATGCCCATTTCATCCATTTTCTGCAGGCGTTCCGCTCCGAGCGGAGAGTCAATATGGAAGTCGCTGACGCCTTGGCGCTGTTTGCCGGTAGGTGCCGGGCGATTGACGGCGCTTTCCAAAGGCGTGCCCCTGAGAAAATCGGCCATCTCCGGCACATCAATGTGACAGTGCACGTCGATCGTTTTCACCCGCCGCCCGGCAATCGTTACCGGCGCGTGCTTCGCGCCCTGGCGTGGCTGCGCCTGCGGCGCGCCACCGCCATTGCGGGGCAGCAATAAAGCTCCGGCCGATGCGCCCGCCAAAGTCTTTAGGAAATTTCTGCGGCTCGGCATTTCATCCTCCTCGTTCGAATGACCTGGCGCCCGCCCGAAAGCCCGCGCCAGAACGTCAAAACACTTTGCCCGTCATTCGGACTCTCTCACACTGGAACCCGTTCGAACAATCTCGAATCTAACCAATTCCCTTCCCTGCCCGCCGTCGCGTCCACGGGCAATCTTTTGTCAACTCTTTCGAATGGATTCTTCCCTTGTAGTTCGAATACTTGTGGGTAACCATACCTTGCATTGATAACTAAACGATAATATGCTATAGTCCCCCATGTTCCTTGGCAATCTCTCTCAATTTCTCCGTTCATAACCCATCCGATTTCGAGTCTCTGGTCTCGCAATTCCTCGCTTCGCTCCTGTTTCTCCGCGCCAACGCCGATCCCACAGCCCGCCCGGAGAAGCCATCGCGCCCCCGCCCTAGAGAACTTCGATCTGATCGAAAGCTGAGGCCTGCAAAAACGCAGAAGTGCGGCGCGCAAGTCTCCTTACGAAGGCACTCGGCCAAGTCCTTTAGAATGCGCACTTGCGCAAAAATGGGGAGGGGGGGTGCCTTGCTTCGGATTCAGCTATGCCGCATCAAAGTCGCGGCCAATCCGTTACGCGGAGGCCTGATGTTGGCGCCGGCGGTCGGCCACAATAATCACGCGAATATCTTTGGCCTTGCGAACCAGCCGGAAAACCAGGTCGGCAAAAAACAGCCGGCTCAACAGGCCCTGCTTCTTGGGCCGGCCCACCAGTATTTGCGTGACCAGATTGCGATGGGCAAAATCCACGATGGTCTCAGCAGGGTCACCGCCCTCCAAAGTCCGGCTCTCGATGTGAAGATTCCTGGCGAAGTTCATATGCTTCTGTATGCCCTCAAGGTCTTGCGTCACCGAGCGGCGGCCGCCGCGATGCGACGAAACGGAGACGGCAAAGCAATCCGCCCCCAGGTAATCCGCCATTCTGCGGCCGCGCCGTATCAGCATGGCTGTGGAAGGATCGGCGGTGACGTATATCAAAATCCGATCGCGGATCTCCTTGCCCGGCGGGGACGAAAGTGTCGAGAGCCCCTCTGGCGGCTCCGGCATCTCGGCGATATCCCTGCATTCCACCTCGTGCGCGGTCTGCCGCAAGGCGAGTTCGCGCAAGCGCTGCCAGGGTCGATTCCTTGAAGAAATTCTCCATCGCCTGCTGCGCCTTTTCGAGCGCGTAGATGTCGCCTCTTTTCAAACGGTTCAGAAGAGCGCCCGTGGTCGCGTCCACCATCACAACTTCATCGGCACATTTCACAAACCAGTCGGGAACGGTTTCGCGGACGCGGACGCCGGTGATGTTGAAGATGTGATCGTTCAGGCTTTCGAGATGCTGGATATTCATGTTCGTAATCACATCGATACCCGCATCCAGCAGCACCTGCACGTCCTCCCAGCGCTTGCCGCGTTCCGAACCGGGCACATTGGTGTGCGCCAACTCGTCCACAACACAAATGGCCGGATGCCGGCGGATGATGGCGTGGGTATCCATCTCTCGAAAGTCCACGCCCCGATAGTTGATGATTCGGGTGGGAATCATTTCCAACCCAGCGGTCTTGGCGATGGTGTCTTTGCGTCCGTGCGGTTCAAAGTAGCCTATAACGATGTCCTTGCCCTGTCGTTTAAGATGCTGCGCCTCCTCGAGCATGCGGAACGTCTTTCCAACGCCCGGCGCATAGCCGAGAAACACGCGGAAATGCACGCCGCGCTTGGGTTGCCCATCCCTGAGGATTTCAGCGCTGGTGGGGGTAGACGACGACATCGATCCCTTCCGCGGAACGTATTATGCGTTCGATCAAGTTACTCCAAAGCCGGCGCCAGGCGCCTTGCCGCATGCTGTGGCCGATAAAAATCTGTGTGATGCCCTTCTCGCGCGCGAATTTGAGGATGGCTTCGGCCGCATCCAGGCCGCTGAGGGTTTCCACCTGCGCGCCCAACCGGCGTGCGTAGTTGAGATTTTGCTCCAGGATCGCTCGATCCTCTTGTGAAAGCGCAGGCTGATTTACATAGACAACGTAGAATTCGCCCTGAAAGCGGACCGCGTTCCGGCGGCCGCTTTCCAGCATTTGCGCAGCGCTAGAGCGCGGCGTAACGCAAACCAGGATACGCTCCTGCACGCCCCAGGAAAAATCCATACCGTGCGCGCGCAAATAATTCTCGAGTTGCCGGTCGATGACACTCGCGGCGACGAGAAGGGCAAGTTCCCTAAGCCGCGAAAGTTTATGTTCTTCGGCGAGCCGCATGGCATCGTCCTCACCACCGGTTCCACGCGAAAAGCTATCAATCGCCGGAGCATCAACTACCATGATTTCGTCTGAGCTGCGATCCAGAAAGCCGCGAGGAATGGTGTAGGAGGCTCGCTTACCGGTGATGCGCTCGACTTCATCCTGAAGTTTCTCCAGATATTGGAGGTTTACGGTGGCGACGACGGAGATTCCAGCATCGAGCAACTGTTCAACGTCCTGCCAACGATGACAGTTTGGACTGCCGGGCGGATTGTCATAAGCGAGACCATCAATGAGAGCAACCTGAGGGTGCCGCTCGATTACGGCGGGAACATTTATTATTTCCTCGCCGCCCATCTTCAACATCGGAATGATCTCGAGCTGTTGCAATACGGCTTGCACTTCCGGGGGATACTCCGGCTGCAGCGCGCAAACGACGACGTCCTCCCCGCGCTCATGGCGGCGGCGGCCTTCGTCCAGCATTTGGAAGGATTTGCCTACGCCCGAAGCATAGCCGAGGAAAACCTTAAGACGGCCACGCCGCTGCCGAACCTCCTCGCGTTCGACTTCCGCCAGCAGTTGGTCGGGACTAGGCCGGTGTGGCGAATCGGTAGCCATTAAGAACCATTCTATCGAGGGCACGACAAGAGGGAAATGGCGCACCAGCTCAAAGCGAAGATTCCGCAGCCAGCCACCAGCGCCGGACTGCAACAAGCGACCATACGGCCTCCACGAGTCCGAATGGCCAAGCGCCCTGGAGAAATCCGTAGACCGACCCCAAAACACACGCTGCCGGCAAACCCGAGCGTATACCAGCGGCTGCGCTTTTCCAGAGCATAGAAAAGCAGCATCAACGTGACCGCGATCAAGCCAAAGACTGTGAGGATACTCATAGGTGCTCGTTCCCCGGGGACTCAGAACTTCGATTACGGTTTGCGCGCCACGATAAGCCACCAACTTTCATTATCGGGATCCTTGTCGATGAAATTATTTTGCAGAGTTACGATTTCAAACTGAGCCCGACGGAGTTCCTTTTCGACTTGCTCGGCTGAAATCTCATGCTCGGCCAGCCAGAAGCACCGGCTTCTGCCGGATTCGGCGCACGATCGACCACCACCAACCGGCCGCTGGAAATAAGTGATTCCCGGACATGCCTAAGGATGGCTTGTGAGTCCGTCAGTTCGTGATATGTGTTCGCAATGAGCACCTCGTTTACGCGCTCCTGAGGCAAGTGCGGGTCAGTGACATCGCCATGTATTACCGTGATGTTGCGCTCGTTCTTCAGAATCGTTCTGAACCAGAGGAATACCAGCGGCAATCTGCGGATGTCTTCCGCCAAGATGCGGCCGCCCTTTCCCGCCTGGGGAGAAAGTCGCAGTGCGAAATACCCCGAACCGCATCCCAGATCGACGACAAGATCGCCGGGTTTGATATCCAACGCGTGCAACACTTCGGCAGGGCGCTGCCAGCGATCGCGTTCCGTTTCCACCTGATCCAGGCGTGAAATCGTGTTGAGTGCGGAATAACCCGTGTTGAGAAGAAAAAAAATAACCAGCGCACACAGAACGAAAAGGAGAAGTTTGAGGCGGTAGTTCAAGATCGAACCGCAGTGGCACCTCTGGCAACAAAACCCGACATTTTTACGAAGCCGCAGTATATGCGCGAGGCCCTAGCGATCGCGCCTCCTATTTGGAAACGGGAAAGTGCTGGTCGAGCGCAACATTCAGCAAGAGGACGTTAACGTGCGGCTCGCCGAAAATGCCCCAATCAGGACGTTCCGTGAATTGCGCGACTACCTGTCTTACCTGATCCGCCGAAACGCCGCGCGCTTTTGCAACCCGCGCAGCTTGTATTTCGGCGTTAGCAGGAGTGATGTGCGGGTCGAGACCCGAAGCCGAAGCGGTCACGGCGTCTTGCGGAATCGGCGTCTTCGGCATGAATACCAAGGGCGCCTTATCGTCATTGAAGGCCTTGATCAACTTTACGTCGTCGAGATCGCCGTGCGAATCCTTAAATTGGTCGAGGGGCACCGACGATTCGTAGGGGATTTCGTTATCGACGCAGTAATGGACGATACGATCGGCGATGCCGTCGAAATCGACGACTTCGTTTTTCTTGTCGTCCATTTTTGTGGTGCCGCGCAGGAGCTTGGAGCTGGTGGGGCCGAGATTCGTGGCGCCGCTAGAACTCGCGTCGTATCCGCTCCCGGCAGCTGACGGCCGCGGATGAAAATATTCCGCCTTTGCGAAGGGCTGGCCGATCAAGCTCGATCCGACAACCTTTCCATTGACCGTGACCAAGCTGCCCTTCGACTGCTTTGGAAAAATGACCTCCGAGATGCCGGTCATGACCACGGGATAGACGATGCCGGTGAGAATCGTGAAAACGATGGTCAAACGCAATCCAGGTCCAAGTTCTTTGAGCATGACTTACTCCTTTACGCGAGATGCAGCGCGACCAGGATCTTGTCGATCAGCCAAATTCCGGGAAATGGCACGATGATCCCGCCCAGGCCATAGACAAGCAGGTTGCGCGTCAGCATCTGGCCCGCGCTGACGGGCTTGTATTGCACGCCTCGCAGGGCCAAGGGAACTAACGCAATGATGATGAGAGCATTGAAAATCACCGCTGCGAGCACCGCGCTCTGAGACGAATGCAAGCCCATGATGTTCAGCTTGTTCAGTTCCGGATAGATCGAAGCAAACATCGCCGGGATGATGGCGAAATATTTGGCGACGTCATTGGCAATGGAAAAAGTGGTCAGAGAACCGCGGGTAATCAGCAACTGCTTGCCGATGGCGACGATTTCGATCAGTTTGGTGGGATTGCTGTCGAGGTCGACCATGTTGCCGGCTTCCTTGGCCGCCATGGTGCCCGTATTCATGGCGACGCCCACATCGGCTTGAGCCAGCGCCGGAGCATCGTTTGTACCGTCACCGGTCATTGCCACGAGGCGGCCTTGCGCTTGCTCTTTGCGGATGTATTCGAGCTTGTCTTTGGGGGTGGCTTGCGCGAGAAAGTCATCGACGCCCGCTTCTTGCGCGATGGCCGCCGCGGTGAGCGGATTATCTCCCGTGATCATCACGGAACTGATTCCCATCGCCCGCAGCGAGGCAAGGCGCTCGCGCATTCCGCCTTTAACGATGTCTTTGAGGTGAACGATTCCCAGAATTTTCGCACCATCGGCGACGGCAAGGGGAGTGCCACCATTCCTGGAAATGCGATCGGAAATCTCGGAGAGCGACGGAGGTACAGTTCCACCCGCTTCTTTTACGAAAAGCGCAATGGCATCCGTGGCGCCTTTTCGCAGCCGCCGGCCATCGAGATCGACGCCGCTCATCCGCGTATAGGCGGAAAACGGAATGAAGTTCGCTTCGTGCTCGCCCACTTCACGGCCGCGCAAGTTGTACATCTGTTTGGCCAGCACGACGATCGATCGCCCTTCGGGCGTTTCGTCGGCAAGACTCGAGAGCTGAGCGGCATCGGCCAGTTCGCTATCGCTGACGCCCTCGACGGGTATGAATTCCACGGCTTGCCGATTCCCCAAGGTGATCGTGCCGGTCTTATCCAAAAGCAGCGTGTTGACGTCCCCAGAAGCTTCTACCGCTTTCCCGCTCATGGCCAAAACGTTGTGCTGCATCACGCGGTCCATGCCTGCGATGCCAATAGCGGAAAGCAATCCCCCAATCGTCGTGGGGATTAAGCAAACGAGGAGCGAAACCAAGACAGCGACGGTAGGCGCGCTGCCGCTGCCCACGGCCTGAATCGCATATTTGGCATAGGGAGGCAGCGTGGCAACAGCCAACAAGAAAATGAGCGTCAGGCCGGCAATCAAAATATTGAGAGCGATCTCATTAGGCGTCTTTTGACGCACGGCGCCTTCGACGAGAGCGATCATGCGGTCCAAGAATGTTTCTCCCGGATTCGAGGTGATACGGATCTTGATGTGGTCGGACAGGACTTTTGTTCCGCCAGTTACGGCACTGCGGTCGCCTCCGGATTCGCGAATGACAGGCGCGCTCTCGCCGGTGATAACGGACTCATCGACGCTGGCGATGCCTTCGATGACTTCCCCGTCTCCAGGAATCAGATAACCCGCTTCGGCGTAGACGACATCTCCGGCACGGAGCTTCGATGCAGGCACCATTTCAAATTTGTCATTGGGCAGGAGCTTGCGCGCCATCGTGTCTGTTTTGGTCTTGCGCAATGCATCGGCCTGGGCCTTGCCGCGGGCTTCGGCCATGGCTTCGGCAAAATTGGCGAACACTACCGTAAACCACAGCCACAGCGCGATCTGAATGCCGAACAAAGCGCCGCCTGCGCCAGTGAACGCATCCTTGACGACGAATATGGTCGTCAGAGCAGCTCCCACTTCGACGACGAACATCACGGGATTTTTCGCCACGAGCACCGGGTTGAGCTTGATAAACGATTCCCGGATGGCGCGCCTCATGATTTCGGGATCGAACAAGGGGCGCGCCCGGACACCCCGCGAGATGAGCGTCGTCGCTTCTTGCTCTTTGATCTCCGGTTTGCGTTGGACCGGAGGAACAGTGACAGTAGACATTTCCAGCTCCTTATCCCTTCATCACGCTAAAACAGCTTGCCATTGAGCATTTGGAAATGCTCCACGATGGGACCTAATGAAAGCGCCGGGAAATAGGTGAGCGCGCCAACGATAATGACGGTCCCGACCAACAGGATAACGAAGAGCGAACCATTCGTCGGCAAAGTGCCACTCGTTACCGGGACAAGTTTCTTTGCAGCCAGGCTGCCTGCAATCGCGAGAGCCGGGATGATGAACAAAAATCTCCCGACAAGCATGTCAACACCCATAGTCAGGTTGTACCAAGGTGTGTTGGCATTGATTCCGGCGAAGGCGCTGCCGTTATTTCCGGCGCCGCTCGAATATGCGTACAAGATTTCAGAGAAGCCGTGCGCACCGTTATTGTTTGTATTGGCCGCCGCGGGCCCAGGCGGGTTCCAGTAGCCATTCTTAGCAAAGGGAGCCACGGAACTGAGGGCGGAGAAGCCGAGAATAACCAGGGAAGTCGCGAGGACCGCGATGATGGCCATTTTGACTTCCTTTTGCTCGATCTTCTTGCCCACGTACTCGGGCGTGCGCCCGACCATCAACCCCCCAATAAAGACGGCGATGACCGCATAGATCAACATGCTGTAGAGGCCCGCGCCGACGCCTCCGAAGATCACCTCGTCGGTCTGGATATTGAACAGAGGAACGAGCCCGCCGATTGGCGTGAAACTATCGTGCATGCCGATGACGGCTCCGCAGCTGGCATCTGTAGTGACAGTGGCGAAGAGCGCCGTCATGGCGTTTCCGAATCGGACCTCCTTGCCCTCCATGTTGCCGCCCGGCTGGCTTCCCGTGTAGGTGCGCTCGATGCCCGCACTGGCCAGCATGGGATTGCCACGTTGTTCTGCCCAATAACACACAAAAGCGCCGATCAGGAACATCGCGGCCATAGCTCCAAAAATTGCCCAGCCTTGGCGCGTGTCGCGGACCATTTTTCCGAAGGTGTAGGTCAATCCGGCGCCAAGAGAAAAGATCAAGAGCATCTGAAGCAAATTCGAGAGGGGAGTGGGATTCTCGTAGGGATGAGCGGAGTTCGCGTTGAAGTATCCCCCGCCGTTGGTGCCCAGCATCTTGATCGCCAATTGTGACGCGAGCGGACCTTGCTCAATCGTTTGGGCTGTGCCTTCCAAGGTCTGCGCACTGACTGGACCTTTGAAGTTCTGGATGGATCCTTGCGCAACGAAGAATAGAGTCGCCAGGATACAAATGGGAAGCAGGAGATAAAGTGTGCAGCGCGTCACGTCGACCCAGAAGTTGCCGATTGTTTTCGCCGTGTGGCGCGCAAATCCGCGAATCAGGGCAATCGCGACAGCGATTCCAACTGCGGCAGAAACAAAGTTCTGCACCGCAAGGGCTGCCATCTGTGTCAGGTAGCTCACCGTTGTGTCCGGCGAATAGGATTGCCAGTTCGTGTTGGTCATGAAACTGACGGCCGTGTTGAAAGCCAAGTCCGGCGTCATGGGCGTGGCGCTCTGAGGAGCCTGGGGGGTCGAAAAGTGCATCGGATTCAGCGGCAGATGTCCCTGAAGGCGTTGCAGGAGGTAAACGGCAAGGAAACTGAAGATGCTGAGCGAAATCATAGACGCCGAGTAGCCCATCCACGATTGCTCCACATCCTCTCGGACTCCGACAAGCCGATAAATCACTCGCTCCAGCGGCCGAAAAATGGGGTGCAGGAATGTCCGCTCACCCTCGAAGACCCGATACATAAATGTGCCAACTGGTTTGGTGATGGCGAGCACGATCGCGAAAAAAACTAAAATCTGCGCAATCCCAATCGAAGTCATCTCAGCACCTCAAAATTTCTCTGGGCGAAGCAGAGCGTACATCAAGTAAACGAACAGAGCCGCCGCCACGATTCCCGCAATGGCGTATTCCATCGAATCCTCCTAAAGGCGCTCCGAGGCTTTGGCGAAACCCCAAAGCAAAACGAAAAAGGCAATGACCACTCCCATATAAAAAATATCCATCAACATGATCACCTCGCGAAAATCGGCCGCTCCGAAACTGCCCGGGCTCTCGAATCGACAAAAACAACCCGATAACCTTTGTCCCGAAGCGCGCGAGCCATGCGCGTTTCCGCGGTAGGCCACCAGCGTTTTCGTCCGCCGATCACCACCAGAGAATTCGGCTTGAGGACCTTCGAAAGGGCCCAAACACGATCCCGACAGAGATATAAATGGAGTGTTGGATCGAACGCTTCCCTGTTCAGTTGCTCCACGAGCTTCCGCATAACGTCCTGGAGAAAAGCGACGGAAACCGGCGGCTGATCGAGTGGCAAATGAAACGGCACTGCGACTGCCGCTCGGAGGCTGATATGCGCTCCCAGCTCATGTGCGAAGGACTGCGCGAACTTCAAAGCGGCGGCCGTTTCCTGCAGATCGGTGAAGATGACGTTCACCTCGAGCGGTCCCGCAGCAAACCCCGGGGCTATCTCTTGGGCTATCGCTTTCCCAGGAAGGTTTGTGGTCGTTTGATAGTATCGGCTGCTCATTGATCTTACTTCCGATCCTAATCCTGCTCCCGAACTCATAAACGTTACATAAACGCCCCCTAAGAACGGCATAAACTGAACAAGGTAGATACCCCTACTGACTCACGCCCGTAGCAGGCTGATAGCAATGGAGATGGACAAATAGCGTAGCGTTGGAGGTTACTGAGGAAGCTGAAAACGATAGCCGGCCCAGGCGTCGGTCACCAGGAATTCAGGCTTCGAGGGATCGGGTTCTATCTTTTTGCGAAGGCGATTGATAAAAACGCGCAGGTACTCCAATTCGTCGCCGTAATCCGGGCCCCAAACGGCCTGCAAGAGTTCGCGATGTGAGATTGTTTTATTGGGGCGCGCGAGCAAGTAGGAGAGCAGGTCAAATTCCTTTGCCGTCAGGCGAGAGGCGCGTCCATGCACATTTACCTGTCGCGACGCCAGATCAATTTCAACGCCGCGGTGGTCCAGCTCCTTCAAGTCCCCATGTTCGGGAGCATGAGGCAAGCGCCGCAGAGTGGCACGAATGCGCGCAAGCAGCTCCGGCGTGCTGAATGGCTTGGTGATGTAATCGTCGGCACCAGCGTCGAGAGCCTCCACCTTGTCCTTTTCCGAATTGCTGACGGTGAGCATGATGATGGCGACCTCGGAGGTCGAGCGGATCAAGCGGCAGGTTTCGATGCCGCCCATTCCGGGCATGTTCATATCCAAGAGCACCAGATCGTAGTTGCCGGACCTTAGCGCTTCGAGGGCCTCTTCCCCGGTACGCGCGTCTGCGACTTCATAGCCGCGGCCGGTAAGAGTCGTTCGCATAGCGCGGCGAATCTGGGGATCATCGTCGACCACAAGAATCCGGCCGGCGCTCATTCGCCGCCCCGAGGAGCGAGCGGGAGTGAGAAAGAAAACTCGGAGCCTTCGCCTGGTTTGCTGCTGACGCGGATCTCTTCGCCGTGTGCGTGGATGATTTCGCGCGCGATGGCCAAACCCATACCTGTGCCTTTCAGGTGTTGTTCCTTTGGGCCACGGTAAAACTTATCGAAAATTCGCGATTGTTCTTCTTCGCCGATTCCCGCACCTCGGTCTGCCACGTAAATAATGGCATGGCCATCGCTCATTCGAGCCCCAATTGAGATGGGAGTTCCCCGGGGCGAATACTTCAGCGCATTATCGATCAGGTGAGCAATCACCATCTGCACGAGCTCAGCATCCACGGACACGAGAGGAAGTTCCTCCGCAACGCAAACCTTTATTTCTCGGCCATCGGTCAATGATTTCATTTGCCGAAGCGCCGACGAAATCAGCGAACCCGGAAGGTGGATTCCGCGATTTAGCTGAAACTTACCTCCTTCGATTCGTGCGAGTTGAATGGCCTGCGTAACGAGCGTGGACAAGCGGTCCGCGCCTTCGTCCGCGATGGAGATCAACTCGCGCTGATGCTGCTCGAGCCCAACGGCCGAATCGGAGAGCAAATCCGTAGTAACAGCTTTGATCGATGTCAGCGGCGTCTTGAACTCGTGGGCGATGGCATCGAGAAGCGTGGATTTCAACTCTTCACTGCGCGTGGCAATTTCCGCGCGGTTGAGTGTTTCTTCCGAAAGCGCTCGTTCCAGCCAGATGGCCACCAAATTCACGAGGGATTGCAAAGCCGCATCGGACAAGGACGCGCCACGAACGGCCAGACTGCCGATCGGCTGCCTGCCGAGACGGATGGGGGTGATGGTGAGCCCTCGATGCTCGTCGCGAAGGAACTCGGATCGAACAGCGGCGTCCTTTAATTCCGTATCGATGGCGGCCGGATCGTCAAATCCAGCCCGAAAGATTTCACCAGTGCTGCGGTTGTAAAGAGCGACGGCTGGGGATTCAAATGCCTGGGCGATTTGCTCCACGATTTGTTTGGCGATGGGACGTGTTGCGTCGGTAAGCAGCAGAGCGCGGCTGAGGGAATAAAGCCGCTCGATTTCATTTTGGCGGTCGACAACTTCCCGCGTACGGCGCTTTGCTCGTGCCGAAAGCTGGCTGGCCGTCAGAGAGGTAGCCAGAAAGGCAAAGAGCGCCACCCAATTCCTTGAATCTGAAACTGTCAGAGTACCAATCGGCGGAATGAAGTAGTAGTTGAAGGACAACATGGCGGCAATCGAAGCTATGGTGGACTCAACGAGGCCGGCGACCGTGGCGATAAGAAGGATGGCAACCAGGTAGAGAAAGCCTGCAGTTATTTCATTGACCGGCAAAAGACGAAAAGACAAAAAGGTGACTACCACAATCAGGCCTAGCGAGAGGAGAATGCGACCAGACAGCCGTATGGCCCTTTGAATGAACTTACCTGGAACGGAATCGCTGCCCGAACGAGGCGGACTGGCCATAGACATATTCATAGCATTCAAGCCGTTCCAAAAGAAGGATACCCGATCGAGGCGAACTCATGCGGCGATAGTCATATCCGAGTCAATACCAGATCAGTTTCAAATAGCACCTCTCCGGCGGGATGTTCTATGCTGACCTCATCAGTAACGCTGGCAGCAGATATTTGGCATCACATGTATCGTGGATGAAACCAAGTCATCAGGGAGACCTCCGGGTCAGCGCGGAGCCGCCGACCGCAGAAGTCAGCCGCGCTATCGGTTCACCGCTCATGCAAAGGTTACCCACGAGATTTCGGGAAAGAACGTCGAAGCTAATATCATCGATATCAGCGAGCGAGGTTGTCACGCCGAAACAAACGAGCCTTTTCCTCTCGGAACAGAGACGAAGATCCTGATCAGGAAGAGCGGAGATTCTTTTGCGACCCAAGCCAGGGTTGTATATTCCTCCGGAAACGGCATGGGTTTAGCATTTTCCGATATTCCGTCGAACCAGCTTCCGATGTTGGAAAGCTGGCTTGGATCGTCACGCGAGCGGGACTGGCTGACTCGGAATCGCCGCAGGACACAGCGAGTTCTGATGCGGATTCGTGTGCGCGTTTCATCTCAAGGCTCTCCTGTCTCGAAATTTGACGAAGAAACCTATACTCTCGCGATCAACGCACACGGGGCATCGATTCCACTATCAAGATCCGTAACCAAGGGACAACGGCTGGAGGTTTTGAATGTTGCGACAGGGGACAAAGCAGAGTGTGTTGTAGCTTACCTCGGGCAGCGGCAGGGCGACCACATCGAAGTGGGCGTCGAATTCATTTTGGCCAGTCCGAAATTCTGGCGCGTAGCTTTTCCACCGACCGACTGGACCCAGCCCGTGTCCGGCGTCGAACCGTGATTGTCCAGGGAGCTAGTTACGATTAAGAGGCGCGGCCGCGTTTTGATCTCGTTCGTTTCGTAAATCCGTCGACGGTTCGCGCGACCTGAATCAGCGTGGGGATCAATTCAGTTGCAGCAGCAGATTTGGACACAAATCCATCCGACCATTGTCGCGTAGCGAGGACCGTTCCCGGAAGTTTGTGGATTGTCAGGAACACAATTTTCGTTTGGTACATCTTCCGAATCCGGGCAGCAGCTGTAACGCCATTCATTCCGGGCATATTGATGTCGAGCAGAACGATATCCGGTCTTAGCTCGCCGACTTTTTCGAGAGCCTCGGCACCGTCCTGAGCCTCGCCGCAGACCTTGAACGAATTCAAGTCCAGGAGCGAACGGATGGCCGCGCGAGCGGCGGAGTTATCGTCAACGACCAGTATTCGCGCTGGCAATTTTATCTCCCGGAAACTCTGTTGGGATCACTTCTTAATCCTTTATCCCAGAGGGACATTTCAATGCGCCTGACTCTCTTCGGGTAAAAGACGGTTGATTGCCGGGATCAACTCGGTGCCAGTTTGGGACTTTTCGATGAAATTACCATCGCCGAACAGGCGAGCTAAATGAGCCGCCTCTTCCGCGGTGTAGTAGCTGCTCATGAGGATGATTTTCGTTTCAGGCGCTGATCGGCGTATCTCGTATGCCGTCTCGATGCCGCCCATTTCGGGCATGACAATATCCAGCACGGCCACTTGTGGATTTTCTTTCTTAATGCACTCAAGAGCTACCTTGCCATTTTCGGCTTCGTAGATTTTCCAATGAGATTTTTCGGCCAGCAGCGAGCGAAGAGTGCGCCGGACAAAGGGGCTGGTCGTCAGCAACCAGAATTTTAGCTAGTGGAAGCACGGGACCTTCAGGCAACGACGAGGCGGTGGGCAGCGACCCAACGATGCTAGCATATAGATACGCGGGGGGCCATGTCTGCACAATACAATACATGCCGTAGATCGGCTTTAAAGTGCCCTTGGGACGTCGCAATTGTCGAAGTTTCCACTGCATCGGAGTCAGGGCTATAGCGCCGTTGTTGTCCCTGTATCAAGGCCAGGGTGCCGTGTCCTCTGCGTCCTAAGGACTCGCTGGCGGTGTGCAAATGTGCTTTTAACGTCAAGAAACCACACGGCAGATTGCCCTGCCGTAAATTAACGAGTTAGGAACACGCACCAATCGAGCGGCCATGCCGATTGGGTTTTCGCGGTATTTTGGATTGTGGTTGCCAACATCATGGTATGGCAAATCCTATTGGTTCACCTTCCCCGATGAAGGACTCTCTGCGCATCGGATTGCTGCTCGCAGTGGTGGCGCTGATATACGGCAACACGCTGCGAAACGAGTTCACGATGGACGACGGAATCTACGTCCTTCGCAATCCGCAGGTGACTCAAGCTTCGGTGCAGGAGTTCTTCACTCCGAACAAGTTCAGCAACGTATTCAGGCCGGTAACTTTCGCTACTTTGGCACTGAACTGGCGGCTCGGCGGGGCACGGCCTTTTGGCTTTCATCTGTTTAATCTGATCCTGCACGCCTGCGTCACATGGCTTCTATTTCTGCTTCTAGACGAGCTGCTCGGTGCATCGCCCCAAGCCAAAATCGTGGCGTTTGCGGCAGCATTGATTTTCGCCGTGCATCCCCTGCATACGGAGGCCGTCGCCTCCATCTCAGGTCGCGCCGAATTGCTGGCCGCTGGATTTCTCTTTGCGGCATGGATCCTGCACCTCAACGATCAGCAAATTCCGGCGTTAATCTGTTTTGTCCTGGCGCTGCTCTCAAAAGAATCGGCTGTCGTTTTTCTGCCGCTCCTGCTGGTTGGCGATTACGCGCGCGGCAAATGGAAACCGATCGTACGCTACGCCTTTTTTGCAGGCATAACGGTGCTCTACCTGGGAATTCTTTGGAAGGTTCAGGGGGGACGATTCGGCCAAGTCACTATCTCGCAGCTCGATAACCCGCTTGCCGTGATCCCTCCACAATGGCGAGTTCTGAACGCCCTGCGCGTGGCATGGAAGTATGCGGAGCTGCATTTCTATCCGGCCAAACTTTCCTGCGACTATTCGTTCAATACGATTCCGATCTATATGGATTGGCGCCATACGCTGCCGGCGTTGCTCGCGGCGATGGCCGCGATCGGCGCATGGATATGGACAGTGTGGAAGCGGCGCAGCGGGCTGATCCTGGCTGGCGGGCTCTACTTAGGAGGCTTTGCAGTCACGGCGAACATCCTGATGCCTACAGGAACGATCATGGGCGAGCGACTGGCCTATCTTCCGTCCGCAGGTTTTTGCCTGCTGGCGGCACTCGGATGGAACTGGCTGCGCGGCCGGCAGAGGACGGTGGCAGTAGCGGCCTCGGCGGCTATTATCGCGGCCTTTGGCATGCGTACGATGGTTCGCAACCTGGATTGGAAGGACAATATGAGCCTCTATTCGGCTGGAGTCCGCGTCTCGCCGGGAAGCGCAAAGATGCACGGCAACTTAGGAGGCGAATACCAGGCCGCCGTGCAGTGGGATCTCGCGGCGAGCGAGTATGAAACAGCGTTGCGCATCAATCCGGACTATCCCGACGTGCTTGCCGCTTACGGCCTTTTAGAAGCGTGGAGAGGGCACGATCAGGCTGCCGGCCACATGTTGGAACGCGCGTATTACATGAGCCATCGCGACAATCCCAACTACGATTTCATGGCGGTTAACTATGCCGCGTTGTTAATGCAGGGCAATCATCTGGACGGCGCCCTGGACGTGCTGAACCGGGAGATCGCGGAATCGCCAAGTTACGCACGGGCCTGGTCTAACCGCGCAGTGATCCATTACAAACAGGGCCAGACGGCGCCGGCCCGCAACGACGCAGAGAAAGCTCTGCGACTGGATCCGGCGAATACACAGGCACAAAATCTTCTGCGCGCGCTCAGCAGTCCTGGATCCCCTCAGCCAAAGAAATAAAATCTGCACATATTGATCGCTCGGGCGCTTAACTCAAACCTACGTTTCCGATTTAATTCCCGAAACCAGGAGCGCGCCTTCCTGGCGAAAAGCGCGGAGTTGGGCTGCATCCCGAAACCAGCGGCCTTCGTATTTTTCAGGCGCGGGCGTGGGATCCGGCACGCGGTCGTGCTTCACCTCGGAAAATCCGGCCGCGGTGAATAGCGCCGCCCATTCGGCGGCGGAACGCAGATGCGCCGGAATGCTTAGAATTTCGCTCCACCGATGGGCGTGCACGTTTTCGCTGTAGTAGTTGATGAGCAGCCAAGCCTTGCCAGCTTCGCGCAGAATGCGGTGAATTTCGCGCAAAGCTGCCAGGGGATCGGGCCAATAATAGGCGGCTTCCACGGAAATCGCATGATTGAAGAAGTTCGCATCCCAAGGAATCTCTTCCGCCGCTCCGATGACAAACATAGCGTTTTCGAGATCGGGGCTGTTGCGGCGAGCGCGCCGGATCATCTCGTCAGAAATATCCACCCCTACAACTCGACCTTCAGGCACTTGCTCGGCAAGCAGGCGTGAAAGCCAACCAGCGCCGCAGCCGACATCCAACACATTATCTTCAGGGGACAGGCGCATGCGGTCGAGCACCGGAAGCACAATCGGCAGATGATCCTGCTCCATGCCCTCGCCGCGGCCCGCTTCCGCCCAGCGATTAAATTCCTGACGAAGCGATTCGGAATGACTTCGAGAATCCGTGGTTGCTTTTACTCCGCTCGTAATAGTTTTTCGGCCGGGATGTTCGGTGCGCGGCTACATGCCGGCTTCATCAGCCGAAGGGCCATAGATCGACGGCACGGGGACATCATTGAGACGCAGATAGACTCCGAGTTGCGCACGATGATGAATCATGTGGTTCATGATCATAGCGCGCAAGACGCCAATGCGCGGCATAGTGAAAATCGTTTTCCCGCCGTTGAGCAAAGTCCAAGGCGCCATCATCGACTGGTCCGTGGCGGCTGCAATGGCGGCGCGAGCTTCAGGCACATTCTTATCGAAAAACGCCAGAACTTCGGCTTTGGTCTTCAATTCGGGTGGCCGCGCCTGCTGCCCCCCGGGGGGATTTACGTCAAAGTTGGGTGTATCCAGCGTCAGCTTGCCCCAGTGAGGAATAAAGGCGATGTGGGCCGCCAGCGCCCCCATAGTCATCGACTTGGTGTGCGGCTTCCAATCGAATTTTCCGTCCGGCACTCGCTCGAGACTCTTCCGCGTATTGGCCATCTCGTGATCGAATTCGCCCAGTAGTGCCTGATTCATTGCCATATTGCAGCGCTCCTGTATCTTTGTTTGAGAAAATCGTTCCAATGGGCCCAAGAAGATGAATGGCGCGGCCGCGTGGTTGGTTCCGACGCGATCTATTTTTCGACTTTGGCGAGCAGTTGCACGAAGCGCTGTTCCCGCTCTGCCTGGTCCATTCCGCCGATCGCTTCGGCGACCTGCGTAACGTTCATGGAACAGAATTTGGGCCCGCACATGGAGCAGAACTTGGCCTCTTTATAGAAGTCGTCCGGCAAAGTTTCGTCGTGCATGGTGCGGGCGGTTTCGGGATCGAGAGAAAGCTCGAACTGCTTATTCCAGTCGAAGAGGAAGCGCGCATAAGAGAGGGCGTCATCGCGATCGCGCGCTCCGGGTCGATGGCGGGCGACATCGGCGGCATGCGCGGCGATTTTATAGGCCAGCACGCCTTGCTTCACATCTTCGGCATTGGGAAGCCCGAGGTGCTCTTTGGGCGTGACGTAACACAGCATGGAAGCGCCGTACCAGCCGATCATGGCCGCACCGATAGCGCTGGTGATGTGGTCATAGCCAGGAGCGATATCGATCACTAGGGGACCGAGAGTGTAGAAGGGCGCCTCATGGCACAGCTCCGCTTCCTTTTTCACCTGCAGCTCGATCTGGTCCATGGGAATGTGCCCCGGACCTTCGATCATCACCTGCACGTCGTGCTGCCAGGCTTTTTCGGTCAATTCACCCAGCACTTTGAGTTCGGCAAACTGCGCGGCGTCACTGGCGTCGCCAATAGAGCCGGGCCGCAGGCCGTCGCCCAGTGAGAAACTGACGTCGTGCTTCTTGAAAATTTTGCAGATGTCGTCGAAGCGCTCGTAGAGGAAATTCTCTTGTTTGTGGGTAGCCATCCATTGCGCCATCAGCGCGCCGCCGCGGCTGACGATTCCAGTGATGCGATTGCGCACCAGCGGCAGGAATTCGCGCATCACGCCGGCGTGAATGGTCATATAGTCCACGCCCTGCTCGGCTTGCTCCTCGATGACTTCCAGCATGAGCTCGGCGCTAAGATCTTCCGTGCGCTTGACGCGAGACAGGGCTTCGTAAATCGGCACCGTGCCTACGGGAACGGGCGAAGCTTCGATGATTGCGCGGCGGATACTCGGAATATCGCCGCCAGTCGAAAGATCCATCACAGTATCGGAACCGTAATGAACGGCGCGATGCAGCTTTTCGAGTTCCTGGGCGATCTCGGAGGTAACCGCCGAATTGCCGATATTGGCGTTGATCTTGCAGCGGAAAGCCACGCCGATGCCCATCGGTTCGAGCGATTTGTGATTAATATTGGCGGGAATAATCGCGCGGCCGCGGGCCACTTCGCTGCGCACCAGTTCAGGTTCGATTTTCTCGCGGCGGGCAACGTATTCCATTTCGTCGGTGATTACGCCGCTGCGGGCGAAGTGCATCTGCGAAAGGTTACGCGAGCCGTTTGCGGCGGCGCTTTGCGCCAGGCGCTTTTCAATCCAGGAATCTCGAATGGCCATGACTTTCTCCCGTACTTAAACCGATTAGCAGTTGCCGAAGTTATTGACCCTGCCGTTTTGAACTGCCTCGTAAACTGAAGGACACATTATCACATCTTCTTGTCGCTGGGGCGTCCGTGCTTGGCTCTTCGGAAGCGCGCCAGGGACTCTAGTATCTAACCGGGGACTCTAGTATCTAAATTGGAGAGTGTGAACGAAAAGTGCTGGTCAATTGACCGCAATGCCCTACAATTGGCCGGTCGTGAGCACTTCTCTTCGTACGCGTTTCCTTGACGTTCCGCTGCCGCAGAATTGGGCGCCAGCATAGCTCGTTTCGATTGGAGCTCCAGATGGCAAAATGGCTCTCCCCCGCTTTGCTGCTGTGCGCCGCGTTGATAATCGTTCCGTTTTGCGCCGGCCAGAACGCTGCCTCGGAAAATACTACGCCCACGCTGGCTCCAGAATCGCCAATGCAACCGACAGCGGTGGATTCGATCCCGATCCAGGATCCCGAACCGCCGGCCGAAAGCACGCCAGCTGATCCGGACCTTATACAGCCGCCAGCGTTTCGGCGCGCGCCTTCGGAGTGGCGCATTATTGGAAGCCAATGGAAGAGCCTCGGGCCGGACCTGCTGCACGATCAGAAGAGCATTTACCTCTTTCCGTTTTCCGTAGTCCGCGGGCATCACCTCAAGCCCACGCTCGCGTTAGTCGGCGCCACCGCTCTGCTCACAGCGATCGACGCACATGATGCAAAATGGGCGCGAAACAATATCCAACCACTCAGCGGCTTCAACAACACCCTCGCTGGTTACAATACCGCTACGGCTACGGACGCATTCGCAGGCGCCTTTTACCTTGCGGCAATCGCACGCAGGAATGTTTACGATCAGAAAACGTTCATGCTGGCAGGCGAAGCGGTTATAGACGCGGAGATTCTGACAACTGTGATGAAGGACATCGATGGGCGCATGGCTCCGATTTCGTATCCGGCGAACGGTACTTTCACGGATAGCTGGTTCAAAGTGACACACGGAAATAGAAGCAGCTGGATGGGCGGCCTGGGGAGCATGCCTTCGGGGCACGAGATCGCGATCATGGCCGTGGCTACGACATTTGCCATGCGCTATCCCCATCCGGCGTGGCATCGTTGGCTGGCCTACGGTCTTGCCGCCGCCGTGGGACTCTCTCGCGTCACGCTGCAATCGCATTTCACCTCCGACACCTTCGCCGGAGGCGCTCTTGGTTACGTCATCGCGCGTTACCTGGTGCTCGGGCGACAGCCCTCCAACTAGCACAGGTTTGAGCTATCGGCGGTCCTGGGAGCCGGCGGTAAGATCTGCTCACCTGCAGGTCCTGCAGGATGGGCAAGCCGCCTGTGCGAACCATCGACAGAGGTTACCGCAGAGCCAAAGAAGCGGCCGTGCCACCACCTAAACTAATTAATGCCTGAGCGGGTAACTGGTTGGAGTTGGGCCTCTGAATCGGGGAAAATAGGGATTTGCGAATTCGATCACCCGCGGCGACAATCAAAGGATCGAATCGAGTGGAGCTTTTTGTAAGCCAGTCAGGAGTAATGCCATGGTCTGGTCCATAATCAGAATGACGGCGGTTTCATTGTTGGCAGCAGCTTTGCTTTTTGCTCAAGGCAACCCGCCGCCGCAAAGCAGCGCGCCGCCGCAAGGCAGCGACGTCACGCGCGCCACACTGGATAACGGCATGCGCGTGGTGATTCTGCGCAATCCGCTCGCGCCCGTGGTTACGGTGGAGCAAAATTATCTGGTGGGCGGCGACGAAACGCCGGCCGGTTTTCCGGGAATGGCGCACGCCCAGGAGCACATGGCCTTCCGGGGCTGCGCGGATTTAACTGCCGATCAAATCTCCGCGATTTATGCGCAACTTGGCGGATTCGATAACGCCGATACGCAGCAGAATATTACGCAATATTTCGTAACGCTTCCCGCGGGCGATCTGGACGTCGCTCTGCGCGTGGACGCCGCCTGTATGCAAGACGTTCAGGATTCGCAAAGCGAATGGGCACAGGAAAAAGGCGCCATCGAACAGGAAGTGGCGCGCGACCTATCCAATCCCACCTACAAATTCATCACTCGTGCCAGTCAGGACCTCTTCTCGGGCACGCCCTACAGCCACGATCCCCTGGGGACGAAAGACTCTTTCGACGCGACTACCGGCGAGATGCTGAAGAATTTCTACAAGGCTTGGTATGCGCCGAACAACGCCATCCTGATCATTGCCGGGGATGTAGAGCCGAATGCCGTGCTGGCAAAAGTGAGGGAATATTACGGAAAGATCCCGCGCAAAACGCTGCCGGCAAGGCCGGAGGTGAATTTAAGCCCCGTAAAATCGGAGTCGTTTACACTCGACAGCAATCTTCCGTATTTGCTGGCGTTCATCGCCTACCGCATGCCCGGCACGGACAGCCCCGATTTCGCGGCCACACACATCCTGAGCGATGTGTTGGCAAGCCAGCGTGGGAATCTGTATGAACTCGTTCCGCAGGGTAAGGCGCTCGAGACAGAATTCGGGCTAGCAGAGGCTTACCCCAAGGCCAGCATGGCTTTTAGCGTTGCTGTTTTGCCCGCGGCGGCGGATGCGGCTCCAGTGATTCAGGAGATGCGCAAGATCCTGGCGGATTATGCCGCCAAAGGCGTGCCTGCGGATTTGGTGGAGGCCGCAAAACGACGGGAAATAGCCTCCTCTGAATTTCGCCGCAACTCTATTCCCGGTTTGGCAGAGACCTGGTCGGATGCACTGGCGGCGGAAGGACGCAATTCACCGGATGAAGACGTCGAGGCGATGAAACGGGTCACCGTCGAAGATGTAAATCGGGTGGCAAAGACATTTTTAGTGGACCAGGGATCGATAACGGCGCAGTTGAAGCCCGCGCCTTCGGGAGAACCGGTGGCGTCGAACGGATTCGGGGGCAACGAGCAATTAACCGCGGCTCCTACGAAGCCCGTGGAGTTGCCGTCCTGGGCGAGTTCCCGGCTTCTCACGTTGGAACTGCCGCCTGCGCAGCCAACCTCCACGGATATGATGCTGCCCAATGGTCTGAGGCTGATCGTTCGAACCGTTAAGGTCACGCCAACGGTTACTGTCGTTGGAAATATACGGCACGATCCACAAGTGGAAGCTCCGGCTGGAAGAGATGGCATAGCCCGAGTTCTCGACAATCTGTTTTCCTACGGAACCAAAAATCTCGATCGGATTGCGTTCCAGAAGGCACTGGACGATATCGCCGCGGAAGAGTCTGGGGGTTTTGAATTTACGCTTCAGGTTTTGAAGCAGGACTTCCCACGCGGCGTGCAACTGCTGGCCGACAATGAGTTGAACCCAGCGCTACCAGAGCAGGCCTTCAACGTGCTAAAGCCTCAAACCGCGCAGTTCGTCGCGGGACAAATGAAGAGCCCGGGCTATCGCGCCGGACGGGCGCTGGAGGTAGCGCTGTTTCCTCCCAAGGACCCCGCGCTGCGGCAAGCGACTCCAGAGACAGTGTCTGCGCTCACGCTGGATGACATAAGGCAGTACTACGCAAAGACCATGCGGCCGGACCTCACCACGATTGCTGTAATTGGCGACATCACGCCGGAGGAAGCACGGTCTGCGATTGAGAAATCATTTGGCGATTGGAAGGCTGCCGGCCCGAAACCCGAAGTCGATCTTCCACGCGTCCCGGCAAATAAGCCTTCCGCGCAAAACGTGCCGGACCCCAATGAGCTTCAGGATTCTGTGAATCTGTCCGAGACGATTCCCATTACGCGGTTCGATGACGATTATTACCCGCTTCAACTTGGCAATCACGTTTTAGGTGGCGGCTTTTACGCGACGCGCCTCTATCACGATTTGAGGCAAGTGACGGGGTATGTGTATAGCGTCGACATTGTGCTGAATGCTCAGAAAACCAGAACTATCTTCACTGTGGATTACGCCTGCGATCCACAGAACGTCTCCAAGGCACGGCAGTTGATTCAGCGCGATTTGATTGCCATGCAGAAAGATAATGTCACGCCGGGAGAACTACAGCTGGCTAAGGCTTTAGTGTTGCGGCAGCTTCCGCTGGCCGAATCGAGTGAAGACGGCGTCGCCAATGCGTTGGTGCGCAGGGCGCAAATAGGACTACCGCTCAATGAGGCTGACCACGCCGCCAAGCGGTTCTACGAACTTACCGCCGATGACGTTCGCGCGGCCTTTGCCAAATGGGTTCGCCCTGACGACTTTGTGCAAATCGTCCGCGGACCTACGCCGCAGTAATTTCGCCGCAGCTTTTTGTTCGGCCGATCGCTGGACTCAGGTAAGTCTTGCTACGAGCTTGAAGCTACTCGCTGCGTGGCGCCCTTGCCCAGAAAATTGACGAGCTCCGGAGTGACCTCATCCGCATGGGTCCAATTCACGGCATGCGGCCCATCTTTTATTACCACCAAGCGGGCGCCCTTAACCAGTTTGGCCGTTTTTTGTCCGGCGGCGCTGAAAGGCACGATGCGGTCCGCGTCGCCGTGAATGACGAGCGTGGGAACGTCGACGCGAGCCAAGTTTGCCCGAAAGTCTTCATGCCAGGTGGGCACGCATGCGAGACTCGCAGTGGCTGAGGCGCCGGCCGCCAAGTTCCAACTCGCCTGAACTACCTCCTGACTCACGCGCTTGCCCAGAAAAACGTCAGTGTTGTAGAAATCTTTGAAAAATGCAGTAAAGAACGCGTAGCGATCCGCAGCGACGGCTTTTTGGATGCCTTCGAACACACTGCCGTCCACGCCCTCCGGATTGTCAGGAGTCTTCAAAAGGAAAGGCGGGACAGAGGAGATGAAAACCGCGTGGCTCACGCCTTTGGATCCGTATTTCCCGATGTAACGCGCGACCTCACCGCCTCCCATCGAGAATCCCACGAGAGCGAAATTCTGAAGATTAAGATGTGTAACGACCTTTTGCAGGTCCTCGGCGAAAGTGTCGTAGTTGTAGCCAGTGGTTGGCTGACTGGATTTGCCGAAGCCTCTGCGATCGTAGGTGATCACGCGACGGCCAGCAGAAAGAAGCGCGGAGACTTGCTTTTCCCAGGAAGCTCCGCTCAAAGGATACCCGTGGATTAAAACCACCGGCTCGCCTGAGCCGTGATCTTCGTAGTAAAGCTGGATGTCACCAGAATTTTCTTTGCCAACTGTAACGTATGGCATGAGGTTCTCCTTTTAACGCTGTCGGTTGCGGGTTATTGCACTTAGATGCTCCGCTTGCTGAAGAGTCACATTCCCAAGAGAGGCACATCGGTCAGGCATCGACTTAACTACAAAAATGAGCCCGCAGCAGCCAATAGGTTCGCGTCCCATCGACGGGGTCGCCTCTCATGCGATTTCGAGAACACGCTGCACGGTGGGAATCAAATCCGTTCCGGCAGCAGCTTTCGGTACGAAGGCGTCGACGCCGATGGCTCTGCTTGCAGCGATTGATTCGGGAGAGTCGTGAATGGTGAAGAAAATAATTTTTATGGAAGGTGCGATTCGCCTTATTTCGTACGCAGCCTGAACCCCATTCATTACCGGCATATTGATGTCGAGAAGAACCAGATCGGGATTCAGCTCTTTCACCTTCTCCACGGCCTGCTTGCCATTTTCAGCCTCGCCGCAAACGTGCATGGAATGCCAGTTAAGAAGCGAGCGGATCGTCTTTCTGGCTACTTGATAATCGTCCACAACCAAAATCCGGACTGACATACGTTCCTTTCACTCCAAAGGAGTGATCGGCCGTGTAGCTAGGCCAAGGCGACTACGAGCAAGCGTCTGAAATACTACTTCCAAGAGACCACGACCAGACGTAAGCGCCAATACAAAGAATCCCCTCAAGTTTCTGAGTAACACCATGCACGCTCGTCTGCGGCAGAGACTCGCTGAGGCAAAACTGCCTGGAACGAGAATAGTTTGTCTCAGCGTTATGGTGTATCTGTGAATACATAAACACCGTAGCCCGGCCCATCGAATTCTGAGCAGCTTTGTAACCCTTTCGCTTTCATACTTTCGCACGCAGCTAGAAATGACCTGGTGTTTGGCACTGCCCTTGCTCTGATCCAAATCGGGCTGCAACGAGCCCAGCGCGAGAAACGGGAAAGAAATGGGGCATTCGAGATCAGCCATCTCTCAGTACTGGATTTTCATTGCTGACAGGGGCAGCAAATATTGGGGCCCTGCAGGGGAGAATATGGGTCTTGGCTATGACATTTTTCGAGAGCTAAGCGACGGTAAACCGTTGTGGATTGCGCAAGCGAGTACGCTAGAAGAGGCACGGGAAAAGCTAGACACGCTGGCACGGACCGTACCTGCAAAATATTTCATTCGGGATGCGGCCAGCGCCAAAATCGTGGCCCAGGCGGGGCTGAACACGTCCGAGGAAAGGAAGCCTTGAGTCTCGGCCTTTTCGGCTGCGCTCGACCAATTTTATCGGAGGTACCAACAATGTTTGCTTACCTCTGCAGGAAATGCGGTTCGTGCAGTTCCGAATTTATAATCGAGCAAATGGAAGATCCTGGAAGTGGAAACAGCGGGTCTTCGGCCAGCCCTCTAATAAGTAATATCTGTCCTAGCTGCAAATCACTTTTCTCTGCTGAAAGTTACTTCGTACTTCAAAGCGCTGAGCCATTGATGCAGAGCTCGGAAATGGTATTTCGCGCACGCCCCTAGCTATCCCAGTCGCATTCATCGCGGGTACGCCCGAGGGACCTCTTGCTCTAGAGCGATATATGTGTGCTCTCGATGAGTGGTCCAGCGCCATGGTGGTTTGTTGACACGAGGAATTCCGAAGAATAGACTCGCGCCCAGAGTGCTCTGATAGGCTCGCGTGAAGAGGTCACGTGAGAGGAGGGATCGTGAATATGCGTTTGATAGGAAAGAGCGCCTGGGTAAGATTGGCCGGCTTCGCGCTATTGGCTTTTTTTGTCGTGTTCTTTGGGGCAGGAGTTTTTCGCGCGCTGCGAGGAGCGCCGACGGAAACGGCGCCAAAATTCAAATTTGATCCCGATTGGCCCAAGCCGCTACCGAACAAATGGAAAATGGGAGGTGTCACCGGCCTGGCGGTGGACAAGGACGATAACGTCTGGGCTCTCGATCGCCCCAACGATCTGACCGATATCGAACTCGAGGCCGAGCTGAACCCACCAATTGCGGATTGCTGCAAGCGACCTCCGTCGATGATCCACTTCGATAAGGAAGGCAATGTAATCGGTTACTTCGACCCGCCGCAGGGACATGGCATGGCAGTGGACAGTAAGGGATTCGCGTACATCGGGAATGTCGATCACGGGATAGGCAACGTCCGCAAGTATGACGAGAAGACCGGCAAACTTATAGCCGAATTGCCTCACACTCCTGAAATGCCCCCGGGGGGCGGAGGCGATGGCGGCCCCCTGACTTCGGAACACGTGCCTGGGCACGGTACCGCAGGACCGGTGGCGGGATTCATCCGGCCGGCTGGAGCTCGGCCTCAACTCTCTCCTGAGGCCCAAGCTGCTCGGCAGGCGGCAACAAAGGCTTTTCGCGAGAAATATCCTCCGACGACGCCGATGATTGTGGGTGGAATCGAAGAAGTACGATTGGACGAACCAAATCACGAGCTTTATGCTGCCGACAATTACCTAGGCGGGCGCGTGATGGTGTTTGATCTGGAAAGCTTCGCGTTCAAGCGCGGCTGGGGCGCCTACGGGCACAAGCTGTCTGAGATCACCACTGACGACAAAGATCGCGAATACACCCCGAACGGGCCGATGCCCAAGGAGTTCCGGGGCCATCTGACGCTGAACGTTTCCCACGATGGGCTCGTCTACGGCGCAGATCGCATGGCGAACCGCATTCAGGTCTTCACGAGGGACGGTAAGTTCGTGAAGGAATTCAAGATGGCCGAATGGACAGGCGTCGGCGGTTCCACTGGGGGCGTGATGTTCTCACCGGATAAGGAACAGCGGCTCCTTTACATTTCCGATCTGACAAACAATCACATCTGGTTCCTCAATCGTGAGGACGGCAAGATCCTGGGCCAGATGGGCAGTATGGGCGAAAACGGCGGCCAGTTCTTCGGCCTGCACATGGAAGCCGTGGACTCAAAGGGCGACATTTATACCGGCGAGGTGTTTGCAGGCGAACGCGTGCAGAGGTTCGTACCGGTTAAATAACTCGCAGCAAAAAAATCAGCCGCAGGTCACTTACTGCGGCTGATTTTTTTACGGCCGATGCAAGTGAGTGGCCTCTTTACGCAGCCTTAACGGCGACCTCCACCGACGCCTCCACGCGCGCCACCAAATCCCCCGCGCAAGCCACCCCCGTGAAATCCCCCAGTTGGACCGCGGAATCCACCATGCGGTTCAATGCCGTGGCCGTATGGATAATGATAGTCGCCGAATCCATGGGGGCGGCCCCAGTAACCGCCGTAGAAAAATGGCGTGCGATAGACCGCAAATGGCGAGTAGAAGGCCCAGCCAAATGGGCTATAGAAAACTCCGGCACCTGGAATAAAGGTGTAGCAGCTAAACCAGGGATCCCAATACCAGCCGGGTCCGAGCCAGCCAGGACCTCCGTTTACATAAATACGAGCCTCATCCACACTGGCTTCGGATAAATATCCGGAACGCAATGCCGACCAACGGAAGAAATCATCCTCGTAGTTGCGCGCGTCGAAGTCCTTAGCCTTCGGCTTGGCGTTCGCATTCAGCACAAGCTCGCGTTCCTTGCCGAGATCGATTTTTTTGTCGTTTAGCGACGACCTCGGCTTTACCCTTGAAGACACGAATCGTATTTTGATCGGCGTCGAAGTCATACAAGCCGTTCTTCAAGATTTTGGTAGTCACGCCGTTTACATCTACCCGGATATCGTTGTTCTTGTTGATATCCGTCGCTTCCAACATGGCGCGGCCCTTGTCGATTTCGACTTCCGTATTGGCGAGCCCGGGGTTCACCATCTTCACGGCACTGTTATCGGAAACACGGAGAAAGGTGCCCGGAACAAGCAAAACCTCGACTTTACCTGCCTGCGTATTCAGCGACTGCCCAGCCTGCAGTTGAACCGAGCCTACTGCATTGGCACTGAGTGGCTGATTGTCGATGGAAGCTTGACCCTCCACGTAGTTAATCGTGCCCGGCTGCGCCGGACGTGAGTTCGGATTCCCATTCTGATTTTGTGCCAAGCCAAGACTCGGCAAGAACGTTGCCATTAAAAGTGCAGCGGCAACGGGCAATAATTTCGTGAGTCTCATATTCATTCTCCCATTAATTAGATGCTAAGCAGGGTGCCCGCGAATTTACTTTCTACATGCTTCCGCCGAGATCCCTCCATCATTGCGGGACCGCTGCTGAGGCGCCAAGGTTGGTGGCGTCTGGGCGTGCTTCCGCGGAAAACCCATCGGTGCCGCTCGAGATTCCTGCGTGGCCGACTTTGGCCCAAGGAACCTGACCCCAAAATTATCAGTTACTCTGCTTCTACTTGGTCCCCAGCTGTCTGGGCCTTAGAATGCATCGAAACTAGGACGAGAGATTCATTCTGTTTGGGCCCGTCGTGTATTAGGATTTCCCGAGAGGAGGGAGCTTGCGCGCTGTTATCACAGGAGGTGCGGGCTTTTTAGGTTCTCATCTGTGCGACTACCTTATCGAGCACGGCTGGGATGTGCTTTCGATCGATAATCTGGTCACCGGAAGCGAAGGGAACGCCGCGCATCTGGTCAAGCATCCTCGTTTTCGGATGATGCGCCATGATGTTTCGCACTATATCGATGTGCCCGGGCCCGTGGACTACGTTCTTCATTTTGCTTCCCCGGCAAGCCCGGTTGATTACCTAAAGCTTCCGATCCAAACGCTAAAAGTTGGCGCGTTGGGCACTCATAACTCTCTCGGCTTAGCACTCGCGAAAAAGGCCAAGTACTTTCTGGCTTCGACCTCCGAGTGCTATGGCGACCCGCAGATCAGCCCACAGCCAGAAACGTATTGGGGACACGTGAACCCGATCGGTCCGCGCGGCGTCTACGACGAGGCCAAGCGCTATGCGGAAGCCATGGCGATGGCCTATCACCGTTTTCACGGGGTGGATACCCATATCGTGCGAATCTTTAATACTTACGGGCCGCGTATGCGCCTTAACGATGGCCGGGCGCTGCCGAATTTCGTGTACCAAGCCCTTCGTGGCCAGCCCATCACTGTTTACGGTGACGGAAAACAAACTCGGAGCTTTTGTTATGTTTCGGACCTCATCGAGGGGATTTATCGGCTGATGAATTCCGACGAGCACGAGCCCGTAAATATCGGGAATCCGCAGGAGATCACGATTTTGGAATTTGCTGAGCGCGTTCGCGCGCTCATGGGTTCCGACGTACCCATCATCTTCAAGCCGCTTCCGCAGGACGATCCCAAACAGCGTTGCCCGGATATCAGCAAGGCGAAGCGCCTGCTCGGATGGGAACCGAAGGTCAACCTGAATGAGGGGCTGCAGCTGACGTTAGACTTTTTCCGGCAGCAGGTAGCCGCAGAGCCAGCGGCGCGATAAATCCTCAGAGCGTGAGCACAGTATTGGCGGTCAGGTCCGGCCGGCCAAAGCTGTGATACTCGAAGCCGAGCTCCTTCATCTTTGCAGGTGGCAGCATATTTCGAGCGTCGAGGATCAAGGGTCGCGCCATCTCCCGGTAGATGCGCTTCCAATCGAGTTCGCGATATTCCTTCCATTCGGTCAGCAAGAGCAAAGCGTCCGCCCCGTGAGCCACCTCGTAGGGATCCTCCACGAAAGCGGCGCCGTTCAGCAATGGGCGTGCGCGTTCCATAGCAACGGGATCAGAGGCACGAACCGTTGCGCCTTCGGCGAGTAAGCGCCGCACCACCTCGATCGCCGGCGCGAAGCGCACATCATCGGTATTCGGCTTGAATGCCAGACCCAAGACTCCGACCGTTTTCTCCTTCACAACCCATAACGCGCGGCGCACCTTTTCCACGAACTGGTCGATGCGGCGCTTGTTGACCGCCTCGACTTCCTTGAGAAGACTAAACTCGATGCCATTCTTTTCGGCCAAGCGAATGAACGCCTGTATATCCTTGGGCAGACAAAACCCGCCAAAGCCTAAGCCGGCGTTGAGGAAATGCGGCCCAATGCGCGGATCAAGCCCCATGGCCCGAGTGACTTCCTCGACGTTTCCTCCGAGCTTCTCGCAAAGATCGGCAATCAGGTTGGCGTATGAAATCTTGAGGCCCAGGAAAGAGTTGGAGGCGTGCTTGATCAGTTCGGCGCTGGCAATCGTAGTCACCAAAAACACCGGCGCAGGGCCGGCCGGACATTTCGGTTCGTGAACCGGGCAATGGAACCTGCCCTCGAGGAACGGTTTGTAGATCTCGCGCAATTGCGCTTCGGATTCCGCATCCTCCACACCTACGACGATGCGGTCAGGATGAAAGAAGTCTGCGACAGCCGTGCCCTCTCGCAGGAACTCCGGATTGGAAGCAACGCGAAAGGTGGCGCCTTTGCTGCGGCCATAAACGTGAAGGGCATGACGCAGTTGCTCGCCTGTTTGGGCTGGTACGGTGCTCTTCTCGATTACAAGTTTGGGCGACCGAGAAGCAGCCGCTATCTGCCGGGCCACATTGTCGATTGCGGAAAGATCGGCTTCGCCCGAATCAAGCGGCGGTGTGCCTACACAGATAAAGATGGCGTCGGCAGGGCTGACCGCCTGTGCGCAATCCGAGGTGAACCGCAGCCGGCCGGCAGCAATGGCGCTTTCCATGACTTTGTCCAGGCCGGGCTCATAGATTGGCAGGCGACCCGCATTCAGCATCCCTATACGGACCGGATCGTTATCCGTGGCCATCACTTCGTGCCCTGCCTCGGCAAGGCAGCTGCCCGTCACCAATCCCACGTATCCACAACCAATTACGGCAAGACGCACAATAACCTCCCTCAAAGTGACGGCTGCGGGACCATGCCTCTTCCAGGCAGCAAACCTAGAGGTGCAACCAACTTACACGAATATGGCGTGGGCTACAAATTCCTTGGTTGTGCCCTCTTTACCGTTGGATAACGGAAGGGTCACAAACGGACAGGTCAGCCGACAAATCGCTGTCTTTTGATAATTCGGGCGGGCGGGCTAGCAATCCGCGCAGGCCTAGCCAAACCAGGCGAGGCTGGTCGCGGCAGATGTGCCAGAGCAGCCGGGCAGCCTCGTCCCGGTTGAGGCGGCTTAACGAGCGCCGCATTCTGTTATTCACCGAATCCACGAGGCGGCTGTAATCGGACTGGCGAAATCCATGAATCGAGCGGCGAATCAGCCTGTGGAGATCCAGTTCGCGCCGGAGCGCGCGTAATTCCCGGCTGAGGCCCCCGTTCAACATCCGTTCACTTAGGCCTAGGGCACCACGGAAGCCCGTAACGACGCCTCCGAGCGTTGTCACTTTGACTTGCGCCGCGGCGTCCCCTACCAAATACACGCTCCCCTTGCCGACTCGGCGCTCAACAGGGACCCATCCTTCGTAGATTGGGATTCGAGCGCCCTGAAATCCGAGAGCCTTGAAGTGCCGCTTTTCCAAGAAACGCTGTAAGCAGCGAAGCGTTTGGTGACCATCCACACCAATAAGCCCAAGCGCTCCACGTTCTCTGGACTCAGGAATGAGCCAGTAAAAATATGGCGTGTCGTCGGGAATAAACCAGACCCGGACCGTATCGGAAGGCATACCCGAAGGTAGCTCCACGAGGGCTTGCACCAAGGGCACAGTGGTTAATCTAGGCCAGCCGGCCGCCCTAGCCACACCGCTATGGGCGCCGTCAGCGCCTACGACCGCACTGCACGACACACGCTCATATTGTGCCGCTTTCGTTCGCGGACCGATTTTGGCTAATGTCAGCTCAATGCCGCCTTGATGGCTGGCCTGGAGCGACGCAAAGCGGCGGCCGAATTCAAGCTGCGCGCCGTGGCTTAGCGCCTCGTCGGCAAGGGCGCGAATCAATCGCGAACGCTCGATTACGAGGTCAGGACAGTCGAGTTGAACTTGAGCTGCCCGTCCGTCAGTGAATAGTTCAATTCCGTGGATTTCGTTGATGGCGCATTTCTCAGCGGAAGCGTCCAGCAGCTTCCGGATTCGATCGGTGACAATCAGAGTGCGAAAAGCGGGGTCGAGCCGTTCTGCGCGCTCAAACAGCCGTATGCTCCGGCCCTTCCGAGCAAAGAGGAGCGCTGTGAACAAGCCGGCGGCCGAGGCACCAACAATCCCTATCGGATCGTCGGGCATGGAACCTTGCTGTGTTTGGCTGAATCTTGCAGCTTAACCTTCCGGAACAGTACCCGCGCTGGGAAAGCAGTATAGCGAAGGGGCGTTGGCTGCAGAAAGTACTCGCCGGGGCAATAGCTCCAAAAGAAACCGTTGGCCGATTGCAGAAAAGGAGGTCAGGAGGACGACTTGAGCTGCGAATTTTGCCGTTCGTAAGGTAAGCACTCCAGTATTGCGATGGCTCCGGTCAGGCCCAAGACAGAGAGCACGGCTAACCTATTGACCCAATACGCATTGATGCGCGTGGACAAGATTGCCATAAATCCACAACTAATGCCCATTGCATACAAAGTAAGAACGGAAGCTCGGGTGCCCAGCCCTGAATTTGCGAGCCGGTGGCCGGTATGATCCTTGCCGGGGCTAGTGAAGGGAACCAAGCCACGCCGCAAGCGCGAGACGGAAACAAGAGCAGTATCGAAAATGGGTACTGCCAGAACGAGGACGGGTGTAAGCCAAGCTGCGTGTGGCGAAAAAGCGCTTACTCGTAACTTTAGGGCCAAAGTAGCCACCAAAAAACCCAATAGCATTGCCCCGCCATCGCCCATAAAGATTTTTGCGGGACTGAAGTTCCATTTTAAGAACCCAAGCGTGGCTCCAAGGACCGCCGCGGAGAGCGTGGTGACCAGCACCTGTCCGTTGAGACTCGCCAGAATAGCTAAGAATAACGATGCGATTGCGGCAATACCCGCGCAGACGCCGTCCATATAATCAAGGATGCTGAAAGCTGCAGTGATGCCAGTGAGCCAAAAGACGGTGAGCGCAGCATCAGCCAGGAGACCAAGGTGCCCGGGAAGAACGGTAGAAAAAATGTTTGCGCGTGTTCCAGACGAAAGCACAATTAAACCAGCGGCCGGCATGGCGAAAAAAAGCTTCACTTGGTGATGCAACAAGCCGCGGTCGTCTAATGTGCCAACCAGGAGCAGCAATGTGGCGCCAGCCAGGATTCCAAGAATCTCGCTGAGCGCTTGGGTTGGGTAAGACACGAGCACCGCCAGAATCACGGCGGCATAGATGGCGACCCCGCCCAGCAAGGGAATCGGTTCCAGGTGGATTTTTCGTGGGCCAGGTCGATCGACCATCCCGATACGAACCGCGAATTGGCGCACCGGAACAGTGGCCGCTAAAGACGTGATCAGCGCGATTGTGAAGGTGAGGAATCCTGCAGCCATGTCCGTCCCAAACCGATGATCGCTCCGTTAAGTGCCTGATTTGGCTCGCGCAGCCTCTTCAATTACTTCGACGTACTTCCGAAGTTCACCCAATCTATCATAGGTTTTTGCGAGTTTACGGGCCTGCTGACTCATATTCTCGAGACGTTCCGGTGCCTGTAATAGGCGCTGCACGGCCTGTACTACCTGAGTTGGATCATCCGGATCAGCAGTAATGCCACATTCATAGTTTCGAGTCAGGCGAGCCACTTCGGCCAGTTCCGTAGCCATAGCCAGGATCGGTCGGCCATACGCCAAAACGTTGTATAGCTTGCTAGGCACAATCACGCCTTCCAACCCTCGCTTTATCGTGATCACGTGCAAATCGCCAGCGGCCATGACAGCAGGAATTCCTGAAGCGGGGAAGAAAGGTAAAAAGCGTATGTTTCGGCAGTTCTGGGCGGCCTCCTGGATCCGGATCTTCATTGCCCCCTCTCCAATAAACACCAGCCCCACGCCTTCCGATTCGAGCATCTGCGCAGAGTGAATCAGCGCCTGCCACGCTCCAGAAAAACCCAAATTGCCGGCGTGAACCAAAACAAAGCGAAATTCGCCTCGAATCTCGCGCACGATGCCCTGGTCGATGGGTGGCAGAACCTCAGGAAAGGGCACAGCGTCCCTGATCACAACGATGCGGGCAGGATCGACGCCTTTTTCGATGATACGCTCGCGCATATCCTCGCCCAAGACGATTACTCTCGCCGCCTGGCGTAAAGCCCGCCTATGAGATGCCTCCCAGATCTCGGTCCAACCTCCTTGACGCACAATTCCTGCCGCCAACGCCATATCAGGATATAAATCGCGAATGTTGTAGACAAAGGGGCGGCCCAAGAATCGGGCGACGGAGGCACCTACTATGCCTCCAATCGGCGGATCCGTCATGGCTAGCACAACATCTGGATTCATTGACAGCGCCCGCGGAGTCGAGAGCGCCAGGTAGCTCAAGTAATTCGCCAGCCTCCCCTTCATATGCAGGCGCGAGAAGACAGTTGAGCCGACACGCTCAATTGCCAAATTGCCCTCCGTTCGACGCCTCAGTAGATAGGGAGGGTGGTGCTCTAAAGGGTCGTATGAGGGGCGGCCTGCGAGCACCGTCACATAATGGCGCTCCGCAAGCGCCTCGGCGACGAGCGCCGCGTTTTTCGCGGTTGCGGCAGTATCGGGTGGAAAATACTCGTTCAGCAGGAGGACGTGCAACGGACGCATTCGCTAGGAGCGGGAGCGGCTAGCGACGTTCGGCTCGAGCGACGAGGCGAACTCCGAAAGTTGCTTGCCGTCTGCGGACGTACGCTTGCGGACGACATAATTTCCCATAACCAGTACGTCCATATGCGTACGCCGGAAGCAATCGATAGCCTCTCCTGGTGAGCACACGATCGGTTCATTGTCATTGAAGGAGGTATTAACGACTGCGGGAACGCCCGTCAGATTAGCAAACTCGCGAATAAGCTTCCAATACCGCGGATTCTCATCGTGCGCCACCGTTTGCAGGCGACACGTGCCATCCACGTGGGTGGCCGCAGGAAGCGCTTGCCGCTGATCGGGGCGAAGAGGATAAGCGAAAGTCATGAAGGGCGATGGTTGGGCGTTTTCGAAAAATTCCCCGACCGATTCGGCGAGAATGGAAGGAGCGAACGGCCGAAATGATTCGCGGTGTTTGATCCGCCGATTCAAGATGTCTTTCATCTCCGGCCGTCGCGGATCTGCAAGAATGCTGCGATTTCCGAGCGCGCGTGGCCCCCATTCCGCCCGCCCCGAAAACCATCCGACGATATCGCCTTGGGCAATTTGCCGGGCAGTCTCGCTAATGAGTTTTCCTTCAGACAACTCCGATACATCAAAGCGGGCGTCGAACAATTGCTTTTCGTCCATCGCCTTTCGTATTTCCGACGATGAATAATCCGGTCCCCAGGATGCATGTCGCATTTGAAAACTACGCGGTTGGCGCAAAACTTGGTGCCAAACGTAAAACGCTGCGCCCAACGCGAGACCCGCATCCCCTGCCGCGGGCTGAACGAAGACCTTTTCGAAAGGCACTCGGCTGGAGATTTTCCCGTTAGCAACGGAGTTAAATGCCACGCCGCCCGCGAGACAGAGCGCCTTGGCGCCTGTCTGCTCATCCAACGCTTTTAGTTTTTGGAAGAGAACTTCCTCGAACCTTGCTTGCAAACTGGCAGCGATATCTTTGTGTTTCTGTTCGAGGGGAGCATCGGGCCGACGCGCGGGGCCAAGGCGCTTCTCCAGGTAATAGGAGAAAAGACGTCCGAGCATCGGCGTTTTGTCTGCCTCTCTCCAACTCATCTCGGCACCATGGTGATGATGGCTGAAGTATTCAAGGCCCAGACGGAAACTCACGCCATCGTCCTGCGCTATGCGACGAAATTCTTCAATATATGTGGGATCGCCATAGGCGGCTAAGCCCATCACCTTGTATTCGTCGCCAAACCCCCAGAAGCCGAGATATTGCGTTAGCGCGGTGTAGTAAATGCCTAAGGAGTGAGGGAAGGCGATGCTGCCATGAATGCGCATGCAACTGCCCTCGCCTGTTGCCCACATCGTGCTGGCGAAGTCCCCCAGACCATCCGCCGAAAGCAGGGCCGCTCGATCGAACGGCGATACAAAAAACGCACTGGCGAGGTGGGCGCGGTGATGCTCAACGCGGTGAAAGTGCGCGCGAATCCGCTGGGGGTCTATCTCAAAAGATTTCGCTAGAACTTGGGGAATATCCGCGAAGGAAGCCCATGCCTTGGCACGTTCTCGCGCGAAATAAGGCATGCGCATCGCGTAAAGCAGTTTTGTACCCATTCGTGCCCAGGGATTGCGCGGAACAGCAATGTGATCGATATCGGTTATTGCAAGGCCTGCAGCTTTGAGGCAATAACGAATCGCAGCCACAGGAAATCCTGCGGCGTACTTTACGCGGTTGAATCGCTCTTCTTCCGCCGCCGCAACGAGATGGCCATCGCACACCAATGCCGCTGAAGCATTCGCGTGATAGGCATTGATGCCAAGAAGATTCACGATGAAAGATCCCGGCGCGCTGAACGTTCTGGTTCGAATCGTGTTGGGCGCGTTCGCGCTGCGCTCAAATCGCTCAGTAACTGGGCATAGAGTGCTTCCGTTTCGGCCAGAGGCTGCTCCCAAACGAGCCCGCGTGCAACCTCCTTACAACCCAGCTTCATGCACATGCGCAATCCTGAATCACTTAATTGATCCAAGGCGCGGATCAACGCTTCACATTCGTGGGAAATGACGAGTCCCGCACGACCCTCAACCAGGGGAGCTATTCCGCATCGATCCGTAACGACGACAGGAGTTCCGCAAGCGATCGCCTCCGCCGCAGCGTTCCCAAAATTTTCGTTTTGCGATGGAAGGACGAAAATATCGGCATCTGCAAGCGCGGACCATTTCGCGTCGCCATACACGGCTCCGGTAAATACCACGGATTCACTTAAACCCAGCCGCTTCACGTCCGCTTTCAATTTTCGAAGGTAGCTTTCACTTTCGGACGGCCCGGCAAAAACGAGAAAGGATGGCAGTGCCGCTGCTGACGAGCGCCGCCATCCGGCGAAGGCCTCCAACAGCAATTCCGGGCTCTTCTTGGGGACAATCCGGCCAAGGAAAAGCACGAGAAATGCATCTTGGGGAATTTTCCATTGAAGGCGGAATGCCCCGGTGGTCGAGAGCGTGGGCAAATCAATTCCGTTTCGCCGGATCGTAATCTTTTCGGCAGCGATTCCTTCCTCGATCAACTCTCTTCGCTCCTGAAGCGACGTCGCAACTAGCTGGGCCGCGCCGCGAGCGACAAATTCTCCGAAAAGCTGCCGATAAACCGATTTGAGAACAAGATTGCGAACGATCGGCCGGAACATCCCCATCGGCTCAAAGACATACGGGACTCCTGCTCGGCGGCAGGCGCGCGCCACAGCTGGGCCAAGCAGATCGTAGGTCCCGTAGATATGAACGATATCGAAGGAACTCAGGCGGTTGGCGCAGAATGCAAAAATTCCTGGATTCCAGGTAAGAGCACGATAGCCGCCCCGCGACGAAAGATAGATAGTCTCCACGCCATCTTGGTCATATCGCCAACCTTCAGTTGTCTTAACAACCGCAGGAACGGGCATCGGCTGCCTGCTAATCCCGAGATCCGAAGTCAATACGGTTACCGAATGACCCCTTTGGGCCAGCCCCTGCGCCAGCGCCTGCACTGTTGCGGCCGATCCTCCGCGTTCGAGGAATGGATAATAGGATTGCGTAACCATCAAAAGGCGCAAATGCGCGGGCGCGTGGTCATTGCGCGAATCAGCAGCGACAGCGCGAATGGCAGCGTCGAGACGGGCCTGAGTTGAAGAAACGCCAGCGTTCACGTAATTTCGCATCGGAGACGTTTCGCTTGTGGGCAAGCTTTAAGAACGATGATTCGTCTTCCGAACGCCCTGAATTATAACCTCGATGTTCCGGGCGGAGCAGTTTCTCCCAGCTTTTCAAGGCAGAGTGGCCGAAACGAATCTCAGTCCAGCAGCTCGTTAAGAATCGCCACCAGTTCGGACGAAAACCGGCCGAAGGTAAAATCGCGTTTCACCCTGTCGAGCGCCTGCGTACCCATCTCTCTCCTCAGCGAATCGTTTGCGAGCAGCCGCTTGAGACGGTCCACGAGCTGCGCTACATCCCCGTGGGGAACAAGGAATCCATTGATTCCGTCATCAATGATTTCAGGCGTCCCGCCGTGCGCGCCACCAATCACCGGCCGTCCGCGAGCCATGGCCTCGATGAACACAAGGCCAAAACCTTCCCCTCGACTTGGCATGGCAAAAACTTCGCAATGATCGTAGGCGCTCGGCAGTCCGTCCGGGCTCATGAAAGGAAGAAAATGAACCCGGTCAGTAACAGCCGATTCCCGCGCCAGGGACTGCAGCCGCGGCAGGTCGGTTCCCTCCCCTATGGCTACCAGCTGCACGTCTGGAAAGTCTTTAAGCAACATTGGTAGTGCCGCAATCAAATGATCCACGCCCTTGTAGGCTTCGCTTGCGTCCCAGCGACCGACCGTCAGTATGATCTGGCCGCTCGGAAACCCGACTGGCCGCGACGATCCGGAGAGAGGAGCCGCACCAGGATCGAATTCCGGCCCAAGGCTCCAGGCAAGCTCCCGTCCTTTATCCGATGACAAGCGCTGCTCTCCTATAACCGCTGTCAATGTGTGTTCGCTTGGCGCCAGCACGCGATCCACAGATTGCACAGACAAGCGTCGAACAATGGGCAATCGCGCCCAAACTTCCACACCGTGCGCCACAATAGCGCTCCGCATCCCTGGAGCCAAGATCTTCATGGCCGCAATCACTGGCGCCAGGTTTGGATGCAGTGCCAGAACAATGCTGGGCTGATGAGCGGCGATCTTCAGCGCGGTGGCAGCGAAGCGTGTTTTCGAGCGGTCAAAACCGGTGAAGACAATCTCTCTGCTGCCGACCCTTAACGATCGCAGGCCGGCCGGGTCGTTCAAGCTAATAAATCGGCAAGTCTCGCCGCGTTTCGCCGCAAAGGTTTCCAGCGCGAGCGCCGTCAAACAACCGGAGCGCTGGATCCCGCCCGTGGTTGATAAGTCGGGGAAGAGGCCGACAATCATCGTCGCGAGCTTTGCCCCGCTACCTTTTCAAAAAAATCGCGCATCTGCGCTGCATTCCGCTCCCAGGTGAACCGGCGCGCTGTTTCGGCGGCGGCAGCGCCTAAGCAATTCCGCAGCGATGCATCATCGATCAGATCGCGGATCATATCTGCAAGCCCTCTTGCATCCGTGGGATCCTCAAGAATTAGGCCGTCGCATCCATGTGTGATGATTTCCGATCCCCCATTTTTGCGCGAAGTGATCACAGGAAGCCCACAGGCCATCGCTTCAGCCGGGGGCTGAGCAAACGCATCGTTGAGCGAAGGGCCAACGTAAGCGTCGGCGGCAGCATAATACTGCTCCGCATCAGCTCGTGGCGCACAAAACTGAATGCGTCCTTCCAGACGTAATTCAGTAATTAGATGGCGGAAGGGCGCGGGATTATCACTCCCGACGATGAGCGCGTGTAAGCGGGAATCCGCAACTTGAGCCATAGCGTTGAGAAGGCAACTTAGGCCTTTGTTTCTAAAATCATTACCAATAAGGAGCAGAACGAATTGGTCGTTTCGAATGGAAAGCGCGTGACGGAAGGAGGCGCGCAAGCGGGCGCGATGTTCCGGCGAGAAACAGTCCAGATCAATCCCGTTGTGGATCACGCTGACTTCACCCAAGGGGCGGTACAATCGTCTCAAATCGGCGGCAATTCGGTTCGATACCGCTGCGATGCATACATAATTTCGGCCGTAAACATAGGGCTCAAGGACCGCTATAAGCCGATAGAACAGCCGGCGATGAATGATTCGAGGCCAATCGACAATCGAATTCTGGCTTAATTTCAGCGCATCGTGGACGCTTTCACGAAAACTGTTGAAAAGAATGTGAACGGAGACGGCATCTGCATCCAGACAATTAACTCCCGGCGAATAAACCACGTCCGGAACGATGCCGCGGCTACGATCGAGCCGGCGCCAAAAGTGGTTGGCTATGAACCACCACAAATAAGTGAGCAAGTACGGCCCGGGCAATCGAGGAATTCGATGCCAAACCACCCGGCTGAGGTCGATGTCCTCCACGCGCATGCTGTAGATGTGTAATTCGTATTGATCCGCAAGGCGCGAGATAAATTCAGCCACGCGGCGCTCGGTGCCGTGTCGTTTATCTATGGAGGGTGAGACGACTGCGATCCGCATGCGGGGCACGAGACTGGGCGCTACGGTCGGACGTCCATCAGTTCGCACCAACGCTCGAGGACGAACAAATTCCAGATGCGAGACCAACCGACGGCCCCAGGGGATCGCTGAAATCGCTCCCAAATTCGGCCGACCGCTTCAGGCTGCAGAATTCCTCTTCCCGTGAGGCGTTCTGGAGAAAACGTCTCTGAGAGCACGGGCTTCAAGTCGCGTCCCAGCCAGTTGGCGAACGGAAACGTGAATGTGCGTTTCGTCCGCAAGGTCAGATTCGAAAGAAGATTCGCCGGAAGAAAGCGGTTCATGGCTTTAAGCAGCGACTCCTTGGGCCTCCCGTGGAATGCACTGCGCAGCCCTAGCACTAATTCGACCACGCGGTCGTCAAGGAAAACGGGCCGGACCTCCACGCTATGAGCCATGCTCATGGCATCCAGATCTCGGAGCAACCTTGGTTGAAGGTGAGTTTGGATATCCATAAGCGCCAGCATCTCCCGGCGATCTCTCTGGCGAACATTAGAAGCACAATTTTTCAAATATTCCCGAACATCGCCGCCGATGCTGCGTTCAGCCACGTCCGGAGTGAGTAAGCGGCCAACATCGCTTTCCAGAAAAAGGACCTTTACAGCCAATTGCGAAGCCAGCGCATAATCGCGGTCCCCAAAAAGATAAGAAAGCTTGCGCCACCTGTAAGGTCTTTGCTCACGATCAAAAAATCGAGACAATGCCGAGGGAAAATGGCAAGTCCAGGAACCGATCTTTTCGAACCGCTCGAACCATTTCCAGGACGTGTAGCCACCAAAAAGTTCGTCCCCACCCTGGCCGGAGAGAGCGACCTTATAACCCTGCTTGGCGGCGATCTTTGAAATCCAATACGAGTTAAGTCCGTCCACGCTCGGTTGATCAGTGGCCCGAACGGAAGCATCGATATCGGCCGCGACGCCTTCCGGCGAGATTAAGATCGATTTGAAAGGAAGCCCCAGCGCTCGGGCTGTTTGCGCGCTGAGCGCCGTTTCATCAAATTCTCTGTCAGCGAAGCCAATAGTCATAGCGCTAACGTTTTCCATTCCAGCGCTACGCGCAAGCGCACCGAGGCATGCGGAATCGACACCGCCACTTAAAAACAGCACGATCGGCACATCGGAAACCAGGTGCCTCTGCATCGCCTCGAAAAGAACATCACCCAGTTTTTCGTCTAAATCAGCAGCGGCCAGACCTGTCTTTGAACGCCGACAATGGTTCAGGCTCCAGTACGGTCGCATATTCCATTCGCCGTCTTGCCAGGTGGCGATATGTCCCGGTTGCAGGGGCGCGACTCCATCTATGATTGTCCAGGGCGGAGGAACATGGCCGAGCTGAAGATATACCCGCAAGGCCTGGGGATTTAGTCGCCGCTCGATCAGCCCGGAGGCAAGCAGGGACTTCAGCTCCGAAGCAAAAATCAGGCGCCCGTGCTGCTGCGCGAAATAGAGAGGCTTGATTCCTAAGCGATCCCGCGCCAGCAGAAGTTTATTTGTCTGCTCATCCCAAATGGCGAAGGCGAACATACCCCGTATTCTCTCGACACAATCATCGCCATATTCCTCGTACAGGTGCAGGACTACTTCGGTGTCGGTTGTGGACTGAAAGAAGTATCCCTTTCCGATCAACTCCTGGCGTAGTTCGGATGCATTGTAAGTCTCGCCGTTGTATGTGATCCAAACTGTTCGCGCCGCGTTCGACATCGGTTGGCGCCCGCGCTCGCTTAGGTCCACGATTGCCAGCCGGGTATTGGCCAGGAGGCAGTGACCCAAGGAGATCACTCCGCAACTGTCAGGACCACGATGACGCATGGAAGCGGTCATCTTTTGTGCCGCCGGAAGCAGTGCTTGCACGGAAGTATCGCCCACAATTCCGGCGATACCGCACATATGGCTTAAACCGCTCCGGCGTATGCCGAGGCGGTCCGAAGGTTAGTCATGTGGGTTCGACGCTGCACAGCTTGCTCATCAACGGCCAAATGGGGTAAGCGGAAAAGTACACCGATCAAAAGCCACAAGTAGGCATTCATGACGTAGTTCTGGTAGGGCGCCATGCCGTTGTAGGAGAAAGGGACTAACAGCAGGAAGGCGTACCAGAAAATGGAGAGCGCCACTGGGAAATACATCGTGCCGCGTAGTTGCCGTACGATTTTCCAGGAAAAGTACAGGAGTGAACAGGTCCAAATGATCCAAAGAATTGGCCCCAAGATTCCCATCTCCAAGATGAGTGTGCCCCAGCCATTCTCCACCCAAAATCCGATTGGGGGTTGTCCCAGGATCTTAGCCACGTACTGCATGCCCAATGACGCGGTGCCGGTGCCGTCGCCATATAGCCAGCGGGGGTGTTGCAAGGCCGTCTTCAAATTATCTAGGGGATATGTCCACGTCCGATTCTGCAGTTCCGAAGCTGAGCTTGTGGGTGACAGTGTCTCCGAATAAAAGGCCCAGCTAGCGCCAATAGAGGCTGGGAAGAACTGGATCATGAAGAAAAGGCCCACGGCACTGGCGAGAAACGCTCGGCGCATTGCCTTGACCAGGGTGCGCGCTTGCCCCCAGCGCGACGGCGCCCCCCAAAGGAATCCTGCGGATAAGACGAGCATGCTCATGGCCACATAGATCAGCGATCCGCGCGAACCGGTTTGCACTGTTGCCACGGCCGCGATGCCGACGGCCAACAAACCGTATGCCGCGCCTCGACGACGCGTCACCAACAGATAAGCGCTGGCGCCCAAAGCCAAAATGACTACGAGAATTATGTAGGAGGCAAAACGGCCCGTACTCACGAACACTGAAGTTGGCTGCGGAACGGCCTGGTGTGTAATAGGAGAGAACCGCGTCAGGTTACCAAGGGTCTCGAGTTCCGGAGCGAGCGCCATCGGATTCAGAAACTTCAATCCTACGATCGATTGGACGATTCCGAGAATGGCGATCAGCATACCTAAGCCGAGATTGTAAAGAAGGAATTGTTCCAGATCATTGGCGTTTCGTATGAGTGCATATCCTGCATAGATTAGCGGGAAGTAGTAGAAATAAAGTTTCAGCCCCAGCAAACCATAGAGGATGCTGGGGGTCCACGTGTTGAACACTTGGACGAATGCCAGGGCAAAAAATAAGGCCAGCGGCACGATAAATGGAGGCTTGAACCAAGGAACTTCGCTCCGCCGCTTCGAGCTCCACATTGATAAATACGTGATTGCGGCCAGCACATCCTTTCCGAAGAAGAGTATCAATCCATTCCCTAAGTATTTGCGCGCCAGATCCTCAAATAACAACCAGAAGACAAAGAGCAACACTCCCGCGCGCCAGTTGATTAGTGTGGCCACGACGGCTATAGCAAGTGCAATGGCCATCGCACCGACGACCAACATCTCGGCGGATCCCGTTACGATCCAGTTCGCCAGCGCCCACACAATCCCCATCAGGCCTGCAAGTAAGAACAGCCCTCGCACTTGCCTCGCCTGGCAAAACCCCTCTAAAGGCCGCGTACTCATTTCCTTTTTTCAGCTCTCTTGCTGCCCGCTTGGTTGCTATCTCCGACCCGGGCTATCGTGAACCATCGGCACGGCGATCATCTGATTTTCGAGGCGCAAAGAAGCTATTTCCGAGTAAGGAATTATTGCCTACGAGCCCCATCAGTGAAAGGAAAAAACATCCGCATAGGAGGGCCCTTTCTGTTTACGTGGCCGCGCCATTGCGTTCCTCGCCGAGGACAATGACGTGATTATCACCCTGCAGGCAAGCGCCTCCCAAACACAAAGAGATGAGCCTCATTGGGACGGCTAAGACCGGACGCGTCATTTGGTAACCCCGTACGGGATAAACGTAATGTTCGAGTAACTGTAATTCCGAACGCGGCAAATACTGACGCGTAAAAAGATCCCAAAAAATCGGCGTAATGTGAGTTTTCTCGCTAGCCGCATCCATCATGCGGATGGTTCCGCGCAGAAGAAATTTGATTCGCGCAGGAGTGCTATCCACATTCGGCGTGGTCAAAACGGCCACTCCACCGGGACTTAGCAGGCGCTTCACATTCCGCAAAAAACCGATGGGATTCTCGACGTGTTCGATTACTTCAACGCAAGTAACCATGCGGAAGGTGCCGGGGCCAAGTTCTGAAGCGAAATCCTGCCGATTGAAATCAAGCTGCAAAAAAGGCAGGCAAGCTTTGTATTCCGCGGCATTCACGTCTGAGGCGAGCACATCCCAACCTGCATCGCGCAATCGAAGCGCGAGCGCGCCGCTTCCCGTACCTAAGTCCACAGCCCGTCCTGCGGCACACATGTAGCGGGGAAAAATCCGCTGGAGGAGAAACTCGTGCAGGCCCGGCGCTGTTGTCGTGCCGGGGTCACTCTTGGCGCTCACCCCAATACCTTCTGATATAAGGCCCAGTGGTGGTCAAGCATTCGCTCCGAGCTGAAGAGATCGAGACTATAACTCCGGGCGCGCTCTCCGAGTTCCATGGCCGCCTCGGGTGAACGCAAGAGTTGCTCCATGCTGGCCGCAAGTGACTTCGAATCGCCCGCTGCGAATGTTAATCCGGCTTTGCCGGCAACTTCCGCTAGCGCTCCACCCTCAGGAACGATAACCGCGCGCCCTCGCATCAGGGTCTCGGCCGCTGCTAAACCGAAGACTTCTCCTGCCAACGACGGTATAACCACAGCGATCGCATCACTAACCAGCGCGTCGACTTCTTCGTCCGGAATCTCACCAACGAAATCAACCCTGGACCCAATTCCACTCTGACCGCTTAGCCGTTCGAGGGCCGTGCGTTCTGGCCCGCCGCCAATTATCAGGAGGCGGAATTCCCATCCTTTGTTCGATAGTTCACGGCAAGCATGGAGTACAACCTCAATTCCTTTTGTACTTACCAGCCTTCCCACAAACGCGAATGTGGGACTCTTCCCAGAAGTAACTGGTGAACAGGGTCGAACCTTCACGCCGTGGGAGATGATTGAAGTCCGGGGCAACTGTAGCAAGCGCGCCAGCCAGCCCGTGGGAGCGATGTTTGCAGCCGCAAACCCGCAGCACCATCGGCGAAGAAACGTGAGCGCCCACAGCTTTAAGCTCCGCGAATATCCTGCTGCAGCGTTGCATTTCCAGCACTCGCCGTGACGTCCCGCAACAAAATATCCGGGACAGGCGGTGCGCGTCGGCTCATGGAAAAGCAATCCATTGGGACAAACCGTCTGAAAGCCGTGATGCTCCACGACAATTTGCTTACCCAGAAGAAAACTAATCGCTAGCGGGCGAAGCGCAGGACCCGCTACGTGGACGAGATCAGACTTTCGGATTAGACAAACGAGTTCAATAAACCTCGGATTGCGCACGACTCGGAAAGGTAACTCTGAATCCGCAGCTCTATCGGCCGGTGTCTCCGTCACGACCGTGCATTCCACCCTGCGCGACGCCGGGCCTCCATGCGCGAAACCTCGCGCCAACGTCATCACAACCGACTGCACACCTCCGCGTGTGGGCCAAAAATCGACGCTGTAAATCAGGACACTTCTTGGGGTTCTGGACACTCTGAGAAATCCTCAATGTTAATTTCAACCGCCTTGAGCCAGCGCTCGGCGATTCGGTCCCAAGAAAAATTCTCCCGAAAAATCTTGAGATTACGTTGCCTGAGCGCCAGGCGGAGTTCACCATCCAGCAGAACCCGGGCGAGTTCTTTCCCTAAACCATCGGCATCATCTTGCGCCACGAAAAGGACTCCCGCTTCTGTCAACGGATATCCGCTCTCGCGCCCTTGATATGCCACGATGGGCAATCCACAAGCAATGGCAGCCACACCACTGCCCCGCCGGCTGGAAAAACCACCACGCACGAAAAGCAGGGCATCGCAGCACGACAGAGCTGTGCCAATTTCACGGCTGCTGCGCAAGCCATCGACTCTCAAGCTTACTCGCGTACCTGAGAGCCCGGCACGCAGCAAGGATTCGGCTTCTTTTGCGCCACGACCCAGCACCAAAAGCTGCAGCTCACCCGTATGCGTGGAGGCTTTTCGGAGCGCTCGCACAATTGCTTCGACTTCCCGTTTTTGCGCCGAGGGCCAAGTGGGAATGCCGAAAACGGCTACGGTCGGCATTCCATTGTGAACGGGAACAAATCCCTCGCGCGCTAGCTCGTCCAATGAAGATACGTTCGTTCCCACCGGGATAAATTCGGCGGGCGCTTTTTGTCGTTCCTGCAGCCAGGGCACGCTGTGAGGGGGAACGGGAAGGATCGCACGGTAAGCCTTTCGGCTTAAGTGGCGCATAATTCGCTCTTGGAGGGAGAGACGAAACCGATCGATCCAGCGCGAACCCGCTACGGCATACACATCATGGAACACTACGACGGTCCGACAACCGCGGACCTTCAGGATTTCCAGGACGAGAGGGACGGCAAGCGGAAAGCCCCTGCGCGACCACATCAACGCCGTGTAATGGAATACAACCCGTCGCCCTCGCCAGTCGCGGCTCTGCTTCCATAACTTCGCCAATGCGGAGAGCCAGCCATTTTCATACCAGCTTACTTCCGAGTTTTCGCAGGAGATCCCATAGCCCCGCAGCGCCTTGCTCAAGCAGTTCGCGTAATCCCGAACGGCGTCCGTTGGTTGATCGCGGCGGCCAAACAGCATGACGAGCCCCAAAAGGTCTTCTGGATCGCGCCTCGATCTCAGAGCAACAGAAACGCGTCTCAGTTTCGAAAGACGCGGCCCTCTTGAAGCAGCGGCCGACTCTTTCGATTTTTCCTCTAAGATCATGCCGCCTTGACCGTTCGCTCGAGTATCAGCGTCAATAGCTCGCGCGATCGACGCTGCAGCGAAAACTGCTGGGCCCTGAGCCGAGCACCGGCGGACAGTCGCCGGCGCAATGCTTCGTTCGTGAGCAACAGACGCAATGCTCCCGCCAGCGCGGCAGCGTCGCCGGGTGGCACGAGCAATCCACACTCGCCATCCACGACAATCTCTTTCAAACCGCCTAAGGCGGAAGCGATTACGGGCACACCGCACGCGAGCGCTTCTAGGGCTACGAGCCCGAAGGGCTCATAGAGAGATGGCACAACAGCCACATCGACGGAACTCCAGAATCCAGGCATCGCAGAACGAGGCAGCGCACCGACGCAGTGTACTAATTCCCTGCGCTCCATGTGCCGAACGCCCCTTGCAACCTCCACAGCGCCCATCACGCCGGAAACGTTTTTCCATACGGAAGGTCCGCCCACAACGTGAAGTTCACATCCAGGGAGCAAAGATTTGAGAGCCTGCCATGCTTCCAGTAATTCCTGTATACCTTTTCGCGCTATCCACTGTCCGGCAAAGCCTACGCGTAGACAGCCATTCGACTCGCGGTGCGCTCGCTTGGAAGGCTGAAATAATTCGAGATCAACCGCATTGGGTATGACCGTGGCCTGCCTCGGCGGGATTCGCGCGTTTTGCTCGAGAAACATCTTGCGTTCACTTTCGCTGGGGAAAAGATACCGAGCGCGCTGGAACCTTGAACGCCATAAGAGCCAATTCCAATAACGTGGCAGCGGGGTCGTCCAATCGAACCGCACAATGGAACGATCCGGAGCATAACCCGCGAGCGCGGGCTCATTGTAAGCAAGAATTAGAGCCTGCGGCTCATTACGCAGCAAAGCGCGGGCATATTCAATCGTGTTGAGCTGCGCTGTGCGGGTGCGGAATGGAATAAGGTTCACAGATGCGTGCTTGAGCGCTGCGCGTGCATAAACGCGCACGGGAATGCCAGCTTTCTCAAGAATGCGGGCATCCTCCCACAGTACAACTTCAGATCCACCACAAGGGTCATCGCCCAATAGACAAATGCGGCTGGCCAAGAGAGCGACACCGCTTTTTCTGAGCGTTGCGCAGTCGATCATCGCCAACTCTCTGGCGATCGCGGTTCTCGATTCACAAAGCCCGCGAGAGCCAACGCCTTGGACAGTTCACCTAGGCCGACCACAACTCCGCCCCAGCACCCCCGTAAGATCGCATGCCCAAAGGCGCGAAAAGACGTATGCAGCGAACATCTCGCCAGGAACCGGCGCCTGCGCGCTGGAACTTTCAAACGCTCTCGAAGCCACCAACCGCTTTCACTACCTCGACGCCATACGCTCGCCAGCAGCCCTCTCAGTCTGAGTTCTTGCGCAGTTTTGTAATGCAAGACCCACGCTTCCTGCACAAATCCTGCAGGAACGCCGGCACGTTCCAGCCAGTCATTTTCTTCGACGGGAGGACGCACTTTTTCGTCAAAGCGCGCTCGATCAAACACCCATCGGTAAGCGGCCATATTGCAGGCTATCGGAACAATTTCGTCCTGTAAGCCGCGTACAGGTACGAGAATCTCCGATAAATAGCTGCTGACTTCTTCGCGATGTTTCCCGGGAATCGGACCGTCCGTCATCAGGCGAACGGGACCCGAAACAACGGGGAATTGCTCCGACAGACCCGCCAAGAGTTTGCGAAGCCAACCTGCGGTGACGAGCACATCATCGTCTATGAAGACGATAAGCTCACCCTGCGCAACCTGCAGGGCGGCATTCCGTGCAGCGTTGGCTCCCAGCGGATGATCTTGGCGCAAATAACGCACCTGCCAGCCAGTCGTATTTGAAAATTCGTCGACGGCCTTGCTCGTATCATCGTTCGAACAATCGTCCACCACGATTACCTGCGGGAATTCTATTCCGCGTACGCCAGCCGGAAGGGCAGCGAGGCATCGCACGAGAATCGCAGCGCGATTTCGCGTAGGAATAATGATCGATACACCAGGTGTCATGGGCAGCGCCATGATTCGATCTGCGGGAGCCTTTCTCTGGGAACCGCCAGATAATTCTGGACGTCTGGATATTCGTCTCTTTCGGCGTGTGCACCGAGAGTCCCGTCTTCGCAAAAATCAAACCATTGGTAATCGAGCCTATTGAGAGACTCAACGATTGCCCTTGCAGGGTATCCCCACGGACGCGTCACCCAGTCCAGCACTTCACAAATAATTAAGGGACGAATAACCTCAAGCGTGTGGCGGGTGCCCCTAAACGCATCCAGTTCTCCTCCCTCGATATCAAGCTTAATCAGATCGACCTTTGCAACCCGCTTGGCCGCGAGGTATTGATCGAGACAAATGCCATCAACATTTGTCTCAGACACAGGATTGTCGGTCGGGGGGTAAACCAGGCTATTCATAGACGTGAAACCCGAAGCTACTGTGAAAAACTGGAACCTTCCCGCCTGGGAAGTGACTGCATAAGGCTCAACCGAGACATGGCACCCGTTCATTTGGAGATGGAGCCCGAGCCGGCGTCGCTCGCGTGCAGAAGGTTCAAAGGCTATGACATGCCCTTGCGACCCGAGCCTCTTGGCAGCGACCACTGAATAAATACCGTGATAAGCGCCCAAGTCGAAGAAGGTCATTCCGGGCTGCAGAAAAGTCCACACAAATTGCAAGTCACTCCGATCAGACGACCAATACTCGGTCAGGGGCAGCCCCTCAATATTGCTTCCCGGCATATACGACCACCAGATGTTGATCTCTGCCCCGTCGGCAAGCTTGACGCGTATCGGCACCGGAAGAAAAGGAAGTCTGGCCAAGCCTTTTCTTGCAAAATACCTGAATGTGGTTCGACGTCTCAGGATCCGTTCGCTCAAGTGCATGGCAGCGGCTGTGATCATCCGCGATTCCAGGATTGCCGTTCAACGGCCGCTGGCGAAGAATTTGGCGACTCGTGTTCGAAGCAATGCTGTCGTTTTTGCGGTGGCCTCGTGCGCGTACGCTTTATCGGTAGCAGGCAAGTGACGGGTAAAGCCAGATGTTTCCAGCTGCACCGGTATCCATTGGTGGCGAGAATCCATGGAACGCGAATGCCGGCCCAGGTTCCGGAGAACACCCTGCGACCAGTCCGGCTGGCCATGTAAGCCTTTCTCTCCAGGATTTTGGCGCGGAGCAGATCTGCATGGCGATTCGATAAGAACGGCCGAAAGTTGGGATGCGCGAGTAGAAATTCCCACATGCAGATCGTTTGTTGAGTCGCTGCGACGTTTCCGAAGCCCGTGTTGCTTCCATGAATCCGGTAAGCGGAGAGAGCGTCCGGGAGGTAAGCCACGCCATATCGGAGGGCCGCAGCAATGAATATGCCGTCTACCGATCCGCCTATTCCGGGGGCCAAGGGCAAAAGATCCTCAAGAAAACGCCTGCGAATGCATGTCGTACCGGGCACGCCCCAAAAACGCCCACGCGCTTTCGGTAAAGGATAGAGAAAGCCCACGTCCTCGCTCTCATCGAGCGTCAGCATTGTCGGCTCGGTTCGGTGCCGTATGGTCCAGGGAAATTGAATGGCCTGCCCTGACGCGTCTACGTGAGTAACCTCATGGATGACGCCGCCAAGTTTTGAATTCTCCTCAAAACAATGCAGCACATGCTCCAGCTTCTGGAGTTCCCAATAGTCGTCCGCATCCAAGTGACAGATGATGCTGCCCGTAGAGAGCGAAAAAGCCCGTCCGAATGCTACTGCCTTGCCGGTGTTTTCTTGATGGATGCAGCGGACCTCCGGAAATTTGCTCATCACTTCCGCAGTTCCATCGGTCGAGCCGTCATTGACAACGATAACTTCGTCCGGCGAACGCGTTTGATTCAAGACGCTCGTAAGGCACTGCGGCAAATAGCGGCCGTGATTATACGTACAGATCAGAACTGAAACGCGCTCACTCACCGGCATCGCTCCGGGTAGCCAACTAATAAGTTCGGCAAGAGCGGTTGCATGTGTGCTACCTCACTCACCAATGAGCGATCGGACGCGCTTCTGCATTTGTTCGAAGGCGCCCCTATACAGACCAAGAGCGCGCCGTGCTCTGAATGTTGCTCCCAAGAGCCAATACCAAACCTGAATTGAGTAGACGCGGAGTAAATAGCTTAGAGGGACGTGCCAGCGGCCTGGCCGATCCGTTATGCGCCCCTCGATGAGCCGGTGTGTGGCGTGGTCGATAGTGTAAAGTTGCAATTGACCGCCTGCGAGGGCGCGATTTCGTTTTGATTCCTTATCAGCTTTAATCCCTGCCAGTCCGTCTGGATGGTAGGCAAAATCGTGGTTTTGGTGAATTGCCAATACGTCGGCCGTCACGTCCACGACCGGCACTTTCATGGAGCGTGCCTTCCAAACCATCCAATGATCCCAATAGACCCTCCCCACGACAAAAGGCGGCACATCGGCATACAAGCCTCGCGAGAAAGCAAAAAAATCGACCGCGTAAGCGAGCTGTTGTTTCCCTGAGTGCATTGCGAACTCTCGCAGCCGTGAACCCCAATCTATCGCTTCGAAATCAATCGGCTCCGCCAGAGCCGTGTCCCAACGGCGACCGATCATGAGAAATTCGGGCGACCAACGGGCCACACTGTCGAATGCCTGACAAAAAGACGGGAGAAGTATCATGTCGCAATTTGCGTAACATAAACGGTCGTGCCTGGATATTTCTTGAGCGCGCGCGAAGATATAATCGAGACGCTTGGTGCCAAATTCGCTGCGAAGCACATGAGGAACGTGACGGGCGCCCAACTCCTCCGCGACTTCGGCCGTGCCAGTTTCATCTCCAAAGAGAATCACTTCGCAGTCGGGATGCAAGCGCACCCAACTACCGATCGCGTTTCTTTGAATAATGCCATCGTGACCCTTGAAGGGTTTCGGTGTGGCGAAAATCGTTAGCATGTGTTTATCGCTCGACGCCAGAAACGGGCTGCTAACTCTCTTCCAATGATTCGGCGCACTCAACTTCTCCCAACTGGGTGAGGTGAACTTCCGAAGGGATATTTAGCACGCCGCTCCATTCATCTCGCGGATGCTGCAGGTTCGGAGTGGCAACGATCATTTCCGGAAGGCAATCCCAAAGATCAAAGAGTTCGTATTCTTGCCAAAGACTTACCTGCCAGAAATAAGGCCCAGGACGCAACGGCAAGTAGGGGAACGTGTAGGAAATCCTATGCAGTCCGGGCTGAAGTTGGAGGTGGTCAATGGCTCTGCCCCAAATGAGTTCACGGTCAGGGCTGAACAGGGCCACACCGTGATGGCCGCGATGAAGCGTCTCATTGACCCAGAAATCGAAATGAACAGTAGCCTCTCCGAACGAATCAAGAAGGTGAGGATTCGCGCTCTCGACCGAACGCGCTAACTGCCACTTCAAAAATCGAGTTTTCGTCCCGGACTCTCTTTTTTCCTCGCCCTCGCCAATATCCCCCCTAGACATCGCGCTTTCGTATGAGCTCACAATTTCCGCCGCCGGACCATCCATGCGCAGACGGCCGCCATCTATCCAGATTACGCGAGTGCACAGACGCCGTATCTGGTTCATCTGGTGGCTGACAAAAACGACGGTGCGCCCATCCCTGGCTACGTCATCCATTTTGCCCAGGCACTTCTTTTGAAAAGAAAGATCACCGACTGCGAGAACTTCATCTACGAGAAGGATTTCGGGTTCAAAATGCGCGGCTACGGCAAACGCCAGCCGTGTCTGCATGCCACTGCTGTAGTGCTTGAGCGGAGTCTCCAGGAATTCAGCTATTTCGGCAAACGCAACGATCTCATCGAATTTCCGTCCGATTTCCCGGCGGCTCATCCCGAGAATTGCGCCGTTCAGATAGATGTTCTCGCGTCCGGTGAGCTCCGGATGAAATCCCGTTCCGACCTCCAGCAAGCTGCCCACAGATCCGCAGATTTCGGCCCAGCCGGCGGATGGCTCAGTAACGCGCGACAGAAGTTTGAGCAGGGTAGTCTTGCCCGCGCCATTGCGGCCGATCACGCCAACTACTTCGCCGGGCTTAACCTCAAAAGCAACGTCTCGCAACGCCCAAAGCTCTCTTTGTTCGTGTGAAACGCTGGTCGACCCGCGTTTTAAAAGACGCAAGGGTGCACGCAACACTTCGTCCAGTTGGTCTCGCAAAGCGAGATATCGCTGCCGCCGAGTGATGCGGTAGCGCTTTCCGAGGGCTTCCGCGCGAATAGCGGGCCTCAAGTCTTAGACTCAGGGCGAATCAATTTTCCATGCTCCAATGCTTCAGACGACATCGGCAACCGTGCTTTCCATTCTGCGGAAGTAAACCATGCCACCCAACAGCACGAGAATGACGCCGCACCCGGACGCAACAAAAAGGGACCCGGGAGCCAGTTCTTGGCGCGTAAGCGCCCAGCGAAATCCTTCGATTACACCGGCCATCGGGTTCAGGCCATACACCCAACGCCACCGTCCCGGAACCATCGAACTCGAGTAGGCCACAGGTGAAGCGAACATCCAAAACTGCACAAGAAAGGGCACGACGTAACGCACGTCCCTGTAGATCGCGTTCAGGGCCGAGAGCCAAAGACCAAAGCCCAGCGCGGTAAGAAGAGCAAGGAGCAAAAATCCCGGGAGGAACAGCACCGCGTGCCAAGGGACGACACGGTAGTAGACCATCAGCGCTACCAGAACGCCAAACGCGACAGCGAAATCAACCAGGCCAGCCAGCACTGCCGAGATCGGCAACACGAGACGGGGAAAATAGATCTTCGTGATCAATCGTTGCTGTTCGACGATGCTGTTCGTGCTATTTTGCAGCGCCGTTGCGAAGTAGGTCCACGGCAGGACCGCACAGTAGTAGAAAAGAGGGTACGGCACTCCATTTGTCGGCAGCTTTGCCAACTTGCCAAAAAACAAGGTGAAAGCGAGCATGGTCAGGGTAGGTTGGAGCAAAGCCCAAGCTGCTCCAATAACAGTTTGTTTGTACCGGACTTTGACGTCGCGCCAGACAAAAAAATAAAGCAGTTCACGGTAGGCCCACAACTCCCGTAGGCGGAGGTTAAACAACCGGCGCGAAGGGGCAATCCGTATCGGCACAACAGGGGCTCGTGCGACTACGCTAGCCACAATGATGAGATCCTTCAACTCGGGAATGCCGCCGCCAGCACACTGCGCGGGCACCTGGCATTCGCCTTTGTTGCGGCGACTAAGACGCTGCGACTAAGCGCGCCTGTTGCTTTTCACTCAGATACGCCGCCACGCGATCGATCATCTCTGCAAGAGTCGTCTTCGGCCGAAAATCCGTTAGGCGTTCCAACTTTTGCAGCGAAGGCACACGCCTCTGCATATCCTCAAACCCAGGCTCATAAGCTTGATCGTACGGGATGTGCGCGATAGGAGAGCGACTCCGCGTACGCTCTCGGATAAGCTCGGCAAGTATTTCAATGCTTATTTCTTCATTCGTTCCTATATTGACGACTTCTCCCACTGCTCTATCCGCTCTTACCAGGCGTAGCATCGCCTCAACGCAGTCCTCCACATAACAAAAGCAACGGCTCTGGTTGCCGGTGCCGAATACTGTGAGCGGAAGGCTTGCGATTGCTTGGCCAATCAGCGTGGGCACGACCATTCCATATCGGCCAGTCTGCCGTGGCCCAACCGTATTGAAAAGCCGCGCGACAATGACTGGCAGCTTCCTTTCCTTCCAATACGCCAGGGCGAGGAATTCTCCAATGGCCTTTGAAGCTCCGTAACTCCATCGGCCCTTATCCGTGGGCCCTAGAACTAGCTCCGCATCCTCCGCAAATGGAACGTTTGCGTTTTTCCCGTAGACTTCAGATGTAGACGCGAAGAACACCGGTTTGCGTTTTTTTGCCGCCGCTTCCAGAACAAGAAGCGTGCCCGTCACATTTGTCTCAATCGTGCGCACGGGACTTTCTACGATCAGACGAACGCCAACGGCAGCGGCAAGATGGAATATGACGTCCGCTTCATCCACCAACTCCGCCAAAAGCCGGCAATTCTCGACTGGGTCGAGAAAGTACCGCATGCGGTCATATTTCTCGAGGCAACGGATATTTTCCATGCTGCCCGTCGAAAGATTATCGAGTAGCAGGACTTCATCGCCATCAGCGAGTAATCGCTCCGCCAGATGCGAGCCAATAAAGCCCGCACCGCCAGTAATCAGAGCGCGCACAAACCTCCCTCGTGGAACAGAGATTTTCCAGTGTGCTCAGGCATCCAGCGTCGAAGCCCCATTGCCGTTTTTGGATTTTGCTCCCTCATCAGAGCCATTGGCGCCATAAGCGTATGGGTGGTACCGATAAGAGTAATAATAGTCGGGAGAGCTCGAATCTACAGCGTTCAAAACCACTCCCAGCACACACGATTTCACGCTGTGAAGCAACTCCCGAGTGCGCATGAGAGCTTCCTTCGGGGTTTCACCGCTTCGCACGACCAGAAGCACGCCATCCACCAGGGCCGAAAGGATGACCGCGTCAGTAGCGGCCATGATCGGCGGAGAGTCGATGACAATGAATTTATATCGTTTACGGAGCTCACAGATCATTTCCACCAAGCGATGCGAGGAAAGTAGATCGGCGGAATTTGGAGGAATGGGCCCGGTTGGAATCGCATGCAGATTTTTGATCACCGGATGCGGAATGGTAACGAGATCAAGCCCAACAACGCCCGCGAGGTACGAACTCAACCCCACTTTACCGTCGTTCATGCTCAGAGCGCGGCTGATACCCGGCTTCCGCAGGTCGGCATCGATCAGCAGGGTGTTATCTCCAAGCTGCGCCAGAGTCACGCCGATGTTGACGCTCGCCGTAGTCTTGCCCTCGTTTGGAAGCGCGCTCGTTACCAGAATCAATTGTGGCGGGTGGTCCGGTTGCGAAAGTAATAGCGACGTTCGCAGGGCCCGAAAAGCTTCAGAAACCTGCGATTGAGGCTCAGAATGAGAGAGCAACGCCACTCGCTCGTGAAACCCGTTCCCCGAACCGCGTAAGAGCTTCTGCAAGCGGCCACGGCTAACGCCGTTAGAACTCGTAAACACGGGCACCACAGCAAGCGAAGGCAGGCGCGACAAACTCTGCACATCTTCGGGATTTTTTACCGTGTTATCGAGATATTCGCGAACGAAAGCCAGTCCTATACCGCCGATCAGCCCTACTAAGATCGCCAAAAACACGTTGCGCGATTTGTTCGGCCGCGAAGGCGTCGTAGGTATCAGCGCTGGATCCACCACGCGGATATTGCTCGAACGCAGCCCCGCGCTAATTCCTGCCTCCTTAAGCTTCTGCAGCAGGCCGTCATAAAGCTGTTTGTTGGCCTCCGCCTCACGTTTCAGAATGTTGTATTCGACCATCTTATCGGCCATCGACGCAGCTTCATTCTTCTGTTGATCAAGCGCCCGTTGCAGCAGCACTTCTCGTTGACGCGATCCCCGATATTCGGCCTCGATTTGATTTCCGATGTTCTTCTTTTCGCCCTCTATGAGCTGCTGGCTCTCATTGAGCTGCGCCTCGAGCCGGACCACCTTGGGAAATTTCGGTCCGTACTGATTGAGAGCCTCAGTATATTGATCGCTGAGCTCGCCCTGGCGCTTGAGGCTTTCCTGAATCACGGGACTTTCGCGAACCGCGGGGATCGCATCGTAATTGCCAGCCTTGGCTAGTTCGTAGACGGCGTCTTTGTTTATACGATCGGCCTGAGCCTCTGTCAGCTCGCGGTTAAGGTCGGCCAGTTTTTGGGTGGTGACATCTTGTTTTTCGTCGATGGTCCAGATCTGATTGTCCCGTTCATATTTAATACGGGCATCCTCGGAAGCCTCGACTTTTCCTTTCAACTCGTCGAGCTGATTTGCCAGCCAATTCGAGGCCTGAGTTGTCGCTTCGTAGCGGCTGCGAAAGTTTTGCTCGATGAAGTTATTCACGTGAGCGTTGACAACGGCGGCCGCCAGTTTTGGGTCTGAAGCTGCAAACGTCACGTCCAGTAATCGGCTATTCGGCACCCGCTTCACCGATAAGCCGCCGAGAAACGCGCCTAATGAAGGCGGTGGCGCTAGGCCGCTCTCCGGCGCAATCACTGCCAGCGTGCCGGGACTCGGAACGTGCCCGCCGAATCGCGGATCTTGATCCAAATGCAAAGATTTGATTGTTTGGATGGCCAGGGTCTCGCTCACAAGAATTTTCGACTGCGTCTCGATGTAATCTTCTAAATCCTGGTACAAGTCGTAAGGATCGGTGCCCGCAAACGGAAGGAAATTCGAGGTCTCGCGATCAATTTCAACTCGTGTGCTGGCCTCGTAAATCGGCTGCATGCGGAAGGTGGCGATGGTAACTACTGTAACTAGGGCCAGAAGGAATGAAATGATCAGCCACTTGTGCTTCCGCAGGATCAGCAGGTAATCGAGCAGATGCCTTTCTCGCGGCATCATGTCCAACGTGACGAAAGGCTCCCGAGCGGCCAAACCGTTGAAGGTCACCGCATGGTCACGTGTAATCAGGTTGGTGTGTTCGTTCATGCCGAGCTTACAAATTCTCTTCGACGCATGCCCCGTAAAAATGACTCACTGAGCCACCCGGATAATCGCGGCTCCTGACGCAATGGCTATGGCTATTTCGGCCGACCGGCGGAGCGCATGTTTGCCTGTGCTATCGGGCACATAAAGGATGTCATTCTGCCGTAGCGAAACGTCTTCACGTTTGAGAGTCAGGATTTTCTTCACGTCGATCGGCAGTTGCTCGCGCTCCTCGCTTCCGGATGGTTGCCTCAGGATTACTGCATTTCCCCCTTTTGCGGTACTGGTCAGCCCACCGGCAAGCGACAGTACCTTGAGAACCGTCAATCGCTGGCGATCGCTCTGCATCACAAATCCGCCGGGGTGCTGCACAGCACCCACAGCGTACACAACACCAGCTCTGGGCACGGTAACGACATCACCACCAAAAAGGGGCACGTTGTATTTAGGATCGCCGCTGTCGAGCAGCTGATTGAGGTCGATAATGGTCGTGTTTTCGGCGCCTGGGGGGATATTCGCGGGCTGCGTCTTAGTCATTTCTGCTAACGGTGTTTCGCCCGGAGTATTATCGGGCTCGGACGGTCGCGGCTTTCGCGTGACCAGCACTCTGCTTCCCGCATCATCCGAAATTCCGCCCGCTTGCGATAACACCTGGAGCAGCGTCATCTGATGCACAGCCTGTATCGTCAGCGGATTCCTCACAGCACCGATAACGGTAATCGGTTCGCTATGCTGCTCTTTGACCGTTACGGTAACCTGCGGGTGCGTCACCAGGCCATTAACCTGCAGCAATTCGGCCAGCTTGTCTTGGAACTGAAACGGCGTTAGGCCGCCGGCCTGTACTTTGACGGGAACCAACGGGATGGCCACAAAACCGGACTCACTTACCCGTACGTCACGCGATAGTTCAGGAACGTCAAAGACTTCTATCGATAATAAATCGCCGCTGCTGATGACGTAGTCCCTGTGCTGGGCCGATTCAACTAGGGCGAGTTGGGCAATGCGGTCGTTCGCTTCGCGAGCAGTTTGCAACTTTTGCGCTTCGGCAATTTCGCGCAGTTGGGACGGATTTTGTGCAAAGGCTAGACCAGACAATATTGGGAACATCCAGAGGAAGCCGCAGCAGCGAAACCTCCGCCACAGCTGGCCGGATACACCAGCACATTTAGCGCCCATCAGATGGTCTTTCCCACGCGCCGGGAATTATACCGTCTGAACGGTGCGCCTCATATTCAATTTTGCCTCCCGCCCCGGATGGCCCTGGGATCGAGGTACTGTCCCGAGTGGGTGTCGCGGAAGTCGCCAGTCCGGATTGGATCAGAAACAAAAGCGCATTCGAAGGAATATGTAGATTGAAATCGACAAGGCTATGAGCCAGTAGGCCACAACACGCCGAAAGCGCTCCAATGTGAAGCGCCAGTTCCAGCCGATTTGTTGCCTCCAGAATGCACATCCATGCCATACGAAAGAAGAACGCCAGAAAGCAGATGCCGATGGCACCGCCGATTACGCCACCTTCCGCGAGCGCCTCGACATAATCGTTGTGCGTGTGATTCACGATCGACCCGTCATAAAGCGTTTCATATCGAGGAAAAACAGCTTCCACTGTCCCTAGTCCCGTGCCCGCAAGGGGATGATCCATAAAGATTCGCCAGGAATCTCTGAGCATTTCCGCGCGCCTGGCTTCGCTAACTTCCAGCTTCTGGTAAGCCTCAAATCGGGCGATGGCCCGGCCGGCGCCGAGCCAAACCACAAAACCGCACGCCAGAAGCAGCAGTGTCGCGCCCACGACGAGTTGGTTCCGTCCATGTCCACGGAGAAACGCCAAGATCACGACGAGGCCGACCTCCAGGAAGAAGGCCGCTATCCCGCCGCGCGAAGCAGAAAGGAAAAGAGCGCCGATGGGCATGAGCGTCAAGACCATCAGCAGTGACATACGGTCGCGGTTTTCAGTTCGTAATAAAACGATCGATAGGCCCATGGGGATGATCAATTCCACGAGTCCCGCGAAGTGATTGCGATTGACGTACGGCCCGAATGGAATTCCGCCGTAACGCAGTTCGCGAAACCAGTACAGTTTCCCGTTGAATGTGAAATGCTGCAGAATCCCAAGCACCGAAACGCTAAATCCGAGAGCGAGCAAAAACCATGCAAAAGCGTTCCAATTTTCGAGCGTCTCAAAAGCCTGCACGACGAGGAAGAATAAGAGCGCCAGGGCTGAGAACTTGAGGAGTTCTATCTTCGTTAAAAATCTCACCTCCGTCAGGCCGGCGCCGTACTGCACTGCAATCCACAGCCAGAAGGCGGCAACCGGCCAAAGCATGCGATGCCAGCGGACAGGCACGCTTCCCCAGGCGAAAAGCAGACCCCACCACAGGAGCAATATGGCCGCACCAATTTCAAGAACGGCTTCTGACCACGGCTCAACCACGCCGTGAGCTAGCACACTGAAGGCCAGTAGCCCGCATATCCCTATGCGAAGCGCCTTCATCTCCGTGACTCTGGCAAGGGCGGCAGCTGCAAAAGCGCTACGTCATCGACCCAGGCTGTTCCTCGAATTTTGTTTCCCAATTTGTCGCTGGGGGTCCGTCGCAACACAATTTGCAAAACTTTCGTGTCGGCGCCGGCAACAAATTCGGTGTTCGCTTCGGTCCACGATTGAGTGCCCACGAGATTCGAAGTGGAATGGGCTGGATTCCCGGGGCTAAAAATGTCCCGAATTTCGAACCGCATTCCGCTATCTGTAGTTAGATCCCGCGTGCGGAGGAAGGCGTTAAAACGATATCGTGTGCTCGGATGAACAACGACATACTGCCAAACATTTTGAAAGTCCACGTTGGCCGTACCGTCGAAATCCACGCGTAGGGAACGCTTTCCCGAATGCACGATCTGCTCATCCCAAGCCATCTCGGCGCCTGCAGCAGGGTTGACGCGCCAATCGAATCCGCCGTTTAGAGGCTCCTGCTCGAATCCGCCGTTCCAAACAAGCGAGCCGGGTGGGTCTGGCTTCGGTGCCATTCCTCCCAGCCGCAGCGCCTGATTCCACACCGTTTCCGCATCCTCGGCATGGCCGGTGCCGATCAGCATTTCCAGCAATGGAAAAGCTTCTGAAACCGGAAAGGACGCACCGTGACCGGCGATGCGAGTCCACACAGCCATCGCCGGCGCTGGCTCACGCGCCTGAACAAAAGACTGAATGGCCCCCCAATTCTGCTCCCGCTCGTCTGGTAAGACGGTTTTCAAAAGTTGATCGATATCATGCGTGCTGCGCCAGCAGAGCGAAACGGCAAGCGCCGTCAGTTTAGAATTGCTTACAACAGCGTCATGAATCTGCTGAAAGGCCTCCGGCACACGGCCTTGGCGCAACAGAAAGTTCCCAAAGCGCCATGCCGCCTCTGCGGAAATAGGATAGAGTTGCCGCGCTTTTCGAAACGCCTGCTCCGCTTGCGCGACATTGCCTGCTGTTTCATACGCGCCGGCAAGATCCATCCAGTAAAACGACGAGCCGGAATTTATGGAGGTGGCACGCTGATAATATGAGATCGCTAACGGCAGATCGGTGTACGCGAAATCGAGTTGCCGATAGCGGCCCAGGCGGTACCATAGATCTGCATTCGACGGCTCGATTTCGGCAGCGCGAAGCCACATCTCCGGACTTGCAGAGGCGGCCCAACGGGCAGCGACTTCGTGACGCACTGCTGCAAAGGTCAAACTCCCTGCCGCAAAAGCTATTACGCCGAATATCAACCATCGCCATCTCGAATTGATTTCCAGAGTCGACATCCATTTCGCCGCCGGGATGGGATGTACCACAGGTACATCCCTCAAGGGAACTCTTGAAAGGTTAATTGTTTACGTGGGATTCGGTGATTGCTGGAACAACACTCTGCGTCGAGGCCTTTGCCGACTATCGCGCCTCGATCAGCCCCGCTCCCAGAAGCCCTTCGAGCAGGGCCATTAGGTCGCGTTCGCACCGCTCGGGTTCGACGTCATATTCCTGCAGCAAAGCTACTTGAATATCGGCAACCTTGCACGGCGTTTGCAGCAATTTCCAGATACTTGCGCCCACCGGGTCGAGTCCATAATAAATGCCATCTTTCATATTCAAGATGGCCGCCTCCGGCCCGAGACTACACGATACCTGATCTTTTGTAACCGTGACCACGGATTGCCCTGAAAGGCTCATTCACTGTCATCCCGAGGAATCATCTCTATGCTAATAAAAGACCCCGCGCACGAACCCGCGGGGTCTCTGAATCGCTGTTTTGGAAGTGCTCTACTTCTTCTTCTGCTGCTGGGCTGGCCTTGTGTTTACCTTGGTATCGATGCCCAAACCCATCGCCTGCAGAGCTTCCAGCCCTTGTTTGGCCTGCGCGCCCCAAACCCCAGTCGGGTCGAGTGCGATAGCTTTCTGGTAGGCCTCTTGAGTTCCCGGCTGCAATACGGGCACCATCTTGTCGCCCTCTTGCTTAAACTCCATCGTATTCACGAGCGCCGCGCCAAGCAGATACCATGCTTGCGCGTTCTTTGGATCGGCTTCCGTAGCTTTCTTGAGAGGGTCAACTGATTCCCTGATACGGCCGGTGTTGTAAAGTCCAATTGAGAAGTTCCGCCAATACATGGCCGTATTCATCGGGTCTAACTCGATAGCCTTCTGGTAAGCCGTCAGGGCATCGTCAATCTTCCCAGTCCTCGCCAGCGAGTTACCCAAGTTGTTGTAGTAGCTCGGGTCCGGCTTCAGCGCAACGGCTTTTGCGTACGCTGCAGCTGCATCTGAAAACTTGTTGTCTACCTCATAGGCCTCGCCTAACCTGGCCAGAACGATATTGCGGTTCGGGTCGGTCTCAGCTGTTTGTTCGAGTGCGGCGTTATATTCGGTCACGGCCGTCGTGTCCGCCTGATCGAGCTGACCCTGCGCCGCTGCCTGTTGATCCTTGGGCATCTTGTCGATCTGGGCGCGCGTTTGCTTAGCCTGGTCCAACGCCGCGTTACCTGCGTCGAAATGCTGTTTCATAGCCGCAAACTTGACCTTGGCTTCTTCGTTCTTCTTTGCCGCTTCGGCCGCTTGCTCGCTCTGCTGGTTCTGCAGTTCCTTGAAATTGAAATCCTGCTGGGTATCCTGGCCGGCCATCAGTTGAACGATCTGCGAAAAAGCCGACTTGCCTTGCACCTTGACGTCAATTGAGTAAGTGCCGGCGGCTAGGTTACCGCTGCGATAGCGGCCCTGCGAATCTGAGGTGTAATCCATGCTTTGGCCCGTCGTGCTATTTCGCACGGATACGACCACGCCCCCGAACGGATTGCCCGAGACATCAGACACCTGGCCATGAATTTTCGCTGGCTTTTCTTTATCTTGTGCTGCCGCGCTGATGGCAACTCCTGCCGCGAGGGTTAGCGCGCACACGAGGACCATTACGATCTTTATTCTCTCTATCTGCTTCATAGATCGATTTCCTCCTCCTCCCGGCAGGTACGCCGGATAATGGCGATATGTTCCCCTATTATCGCCTAACTGGTTCATCTTGCAACCCGTACGCGATAGGGTATCGCATCGGGAACCCCTGCCTCTGCAAATGCCTGTAATCTGAGCCGGCAACTATCACAAACTCCGCAGGCGCCATCTTCATACTGGTAGCACGACCACGTGAGATGAAGCGGCGCGTCCAGTTCAAGCCCCTTCCGGACAATTGCGCTTTTCTTCATCCCGATAACCGGGGTTTCGATGGTTATCTGCGTTTCTGGACGCGTCCCCACGTTCGCCAGCTGTTCAAAGACGCGATAGTACTCGGGCCTGCAATCGGGATAGCCCGAACTATCCTCCGCCACTGCGCCTATAAAAATAGCGTGCGCGCCAATTACTTCTGCCCAGCTCACCGCCACGGAAAGAAAATGGGCATTGCGGAAAGGAACGTACGTCAAGGGAATAGAATTTCCAGCGACCGGTGCGTGCGGATCGCCTTCCGGCACGCTCATGCGCTCATCCGTGAGCGCGGAGCCGCCGATTTCCTTTAAGTGATTCAGGTGCACAATCAACCGCTCGCGGACGCCAAAAAAATCGGCAATCGCCTCGAACGCTTCTCGCTCCCTTTTCTCCGTAAGCTGCCCGTAACCGGCGTGCAGGAACGCCAGCCGATGTGACGTCTTCGCGATGGCTGCGGTTACACACGAATCCATCCCGCCACTGACAAGCACCACCGCTTTCGGTTTTTCGGCCATGTCGTCCGTGCCCTGACTTCAAACGCCGCGCGTGGAGGGATGCCAAACGAATTTGTGCAACTGCAATCCCAGGCGTACCGGCAGGCGGTCCGCCAGAATCCATTCCGCAAGGATTCGCGCATCAAGTCCCTTCCAGTATCCGTTGGGATCGGGGAAGACCGGCGAGAAGAGCACTTGCCGAACGCGGCGGGCTAACTGATGCGTGGCGGAAAAGTCCCTTGCGAATTCGTAATCCCGTCGGCTCCCGATAACGAATTTTACCTCGTCTTTCGTATCGATCGCGTTCAGGTTATCGAGTAAAAATTTGCCGCCTTCACCCGAATCCGGGCACTTCACGTCTACGATTTTCACTACCTGCTGCGGCAGAACGCCCACGAAACGCTCACCACTGGTCTCCACAAGCACCGTGTAGTTCTCAGCCATCAGCCGTTGCGCGAGCCCAGCTGAATCGGGTTGCAGCAAAGGCTCACCACCGGTCAACTCCACAAGCAAGATCGGCTTCTCCACCGGTAAAGCGACGTTTGCATCGGAAGCAGAATGGGGGCCAGTGCTGGCAGAAAGTTCCTTGACGCGGCCGAGCACGTCGTCAAGGCTCATCCTCATTCCGCCATAAAACGCGTAGGCCGTATCGCACCAGGTGCAGCGCAGGTTGCATCCAGTAAGGCGCACGAAAATACACGGCAGCCCGGCGTATGTACTTTCGCCTTGAATAGAGCGAAAGATTTCGGTTACCTGCATCATGAATTGCTCTGCCGCCGGGATTTGCGCCTTTGATAGTGACGTACGATCAATATCGCGGCGATCGCAGCGGCCCCGGCGCCGAGGAAAGGCCCCACATGAATCGGCACGCTGAGATAGTGCAGAAGAATCGTATAGGCCACACCAACCAAAGCTGCGGGAATCAAAATTAGAAAATACGCGCGGCTCATTTCGTGATTTCTCTCAGGGTATATAGGTCGCTGAAGTCTGGTCGGTTTCCCAGACCGTGATGCTTCTGATTCGAGGAGCGTGGCTCATTTGGCGCATCTGTTTGACGGTCTCATCATGCAAAAACTTGGCGATATTTTCGGCGGATGGATTGATCGCGTCGAAGGGAGCCTGGTCATTCAGGAACTTGTGATCGATGTCGCCAATGAGATCCCGCAGGATCCGCTTGAGGTGCGTGAAATCAAAGAGCAGGCCTATAGAATCAAGCTGTTCGCCTTCAACTTCAACACGCACGCGATAGTTATGACCGTGCGGATTCTCGCACTTGCCCTTGTATCCGCGCAGGGCGTGTCCGGCAGAAAATGTCTCTTCCACGCTGACTTGAAACATTTTTTGGCTGATCGGCTGGCCCGGTGGGAAATTCGCCTAACTCGGCGCCTTCATGAAGCGTTGAACTTCAGCGATGTCCCGGGTGAGGCTATACTCCGGCAGCGACTCGATAAAAATCTTACCATATTGCATGCGCTGGATACGGTTATCGAGAATGGCCAGCACACCACGGTCAGTTCGTGTGCGTATCAGCCTGCCGAAGCCCTGTTTTAAGGCCAGCACCGCTTCAGGAATCTGATATTCGGCAAAAGCGTTGCGGCCATCCTCAGTGAGCATACGCACGCGCGCAGCCACTACGGGATCGGTCGGAACAGCGAACGGCAGCCGGTCGATAATCACGCAGGAAAGCTGCTCCCCGGGAACGTCGACGCCTTGCCAAAAGCTCGAAGTTGCGAAGAGAACCGCACCCGGTGTGTTCCGAAAGCGTTCCAGCAACGCCATGCGAGGCGCCGTTCCCTGGAGAAACACGGGAAATGGCACGCAGGCGCGCACGAGTTCGAAAACTTGGTTCATCTGGCCGTAACTGGTGAACAGGCAAAATGCCCGCCCCTCCGTCAACTTCAGTAACCGGGAAATCTCCTCCGCTGCTTTTTGCGCAAACGCGGGATTGCGTACGTCGGGCAATCCGGCGGGGACATACAGGAGGGCTTGCCGCGCATAATCAAATTCGTGCGGCAACACCGTTTCCTGCGCTACCTGCATTCCAAGCCGCTGCTTCAGAAAGTCAAAGCGGCCGCTCACAGCCAGAGTCGCGGACGTCATTATGATCGTGTCGAAGGCGTCGAAAAGCTGTTCGCGCAGGATCGCACTGACGTCGATCGGCGTAGCCACGACAAACACGCCTTTGCCTCGCCGCTCGAGCCAATACACGTAGTTCTTTTCGTTTGACTCGAATAGAAACGCGGTCTCGCCGCGCAGCTCGGCGGCCCTGCGCGCGATGACCAATAGCTCCTCCGGCTTGGAAGGCAGCGCAGCTATCTCGCTCTCGAGAGCCTTTAGAGCGCCGATTAGACCGTCATAACGCGATCTGTGTTGCTCCAGAAAAGCCTCGCGGGAGCCTGATTCCATCGCGGAACGGCCCTCTTTGCCAGGCAATATGTCGAAGAACTCATGAACTTTTTCCCGCAATCTTGTCACGCGGCGTAACAGAGGAAGCTTCCCCAATTGAGTAATCCGCATGGCCTGCTCGGCGTCGCGAGCCAGTTCTTCAAAACGGTAATTCGAAACTTGCCGCGCGAAGTAATCGCTGGCCACATCTTCGATTTCGTGCGCTTCGTCGAATATGACGGCTGAATATTCGGGCAAGATACTGCCGAAATCGTCCTGGCGCAGCGCCAAGTCGGCAAAGAAGAGGTGATGATTGACAATGATCAAATCCGCATCGGCCGCCCGGCGATGCATCGCAGTGACAAAACACCTCTCAAACAGCGCGCATTTCTGTCCGGTGCAAGTTTCCCTTCGCGCATCCAGCTTGGACCAAAGATCGGCATCATCCGGTAAAAACGTAAGCTCTGCGCGGTCTCCGGTCTCGGTCAAGCGCTCCCAATCGCGAATCTGAGTAAACCAATCCAGTTCTTCCATGCCCTTCAGGATCGGCTGTCCCTCCATCTGCTGCACTTTTTGCCGGCAGAGGAAGTTAGAGCGGCCCTTCATCACTGCCACTTTCAGGTCGGGCGCAAAATGCTTCTGCAGGAAAGGTACGTCCTTTGTAAAAAGCTGTTCTTGAAGTGATTTCGTCGCTGTAGAAATCACCACTCTGCGGCCACTGCGAATAGCGGGAATCAGATACGCAAGGGTCTTTCCCGTGCCCGTTCCTGCTTCCACCAGGAGATGACGCTTGTTGCGAAAAGCCTCTTCGACAAGCTCGGCCATACATAGCTGCGAGCGACGATGTTCGTAGCCGGCGGGCATGCATTTCTCGATCATTCCGCCCGGACCAAACACATCAGCCATCGTGGGTGAAGGCGCCGGTGAGGCAGAAGCTTTAGCGGAAGGAGTCATCCAGAGAGCGCGATTCGTGCCCTGCTACCATAACACAACGTTCGAGCGAACTCCGAGCGAAGCGGATTGCGGGCGAATTGCACTTACAAAATAAAACAGAGGAGATAATCCTGCGGGCTTTGCGTATTGAAGGAAGGCTACTGTTCCACGACTACGATCGCTGCGGGTCCGGATGGTCCGCCGGACTCATCGATTGAAAATAGCTTGCTTCCGCGGGAAATCGCCACCGTGCTGGGGCCTATATTTCCGGTCCCGTTGGGACCGAGAGCAACTGCACCGCTGAAGTTTTGGCCGCTCAACAATGCTGATGTAGTGCTCTGATCGTATGTGCCGGTAAATGTGCCACCGCTGGCTATCGTTTCAACACCGGCTTTATTTGCCACAGTGTTGTCGGCAGGAGCTTCCGTGCCGAAAATGTAAGTCCCCGCAGAAAACGCTGCGCTTGTCTGCGGTTCAGCCGCGCCGAAGAGTGCGTCCGCACCTACGCCTACCACGAAAGCGGCAATACCGTCAGTTGGCGTAGTAAGGTACAGAACTGGCAGATTGTCGCCCGGATTTCCCAACAATGTTCGCCCTGAACCCGCATCCACATTGTAAGTAACGCCACTTAGCGTAGTGGTTTGCGCTCCATTCCCCGCACCGTAGGAATAGACAGTACCCGAAAGAGTACCTGCCTGAGCTCCTCCGGGCGCCGTCGTCAGCAAATCCAGATTCACATCAGCACTGCCGCTGCTGTTCCCCGTCGCATGCACAACATAATTGCCCGAAAGCGTGCTTGCGCCGGGCGAAGTGGGAACGACGATAGCCCGGCCAGCCGTTATTGCGTTTACGCTGAGAGGATCCGTGCTTACGAGAAAACATTCAGACGAATTGATCACATACAGCGCCCAATCGAAGACGTCAAATTGAGCGACGGCCCGCCCGCTCGTAGCAGACATCGAAGTGATTGAGCCGTTCGGAACCGTAGTTTCAGGAAAGACTGCGCCCGCGAAATTCTCATCATAGACGCCATTGCTGAGCGTTCCGTTGCTGTTGCTGAACGCGCCAGCCGTGGCTAAGTGCACGAATTGATTGTTGTTTTCGGCCCAGCCGTCCACGCCGAATGCATACTGTGATGCCAGCGCAGTGAGCGCGAATGCGTTAGGGTCTTGTAACCGCAGAATGCCAGCACCTAGGCTCCCTGTCCCGGTGGCGGAGTTGTAATCGAACGCCACAATACGTCCCTTGGATGCGACGCCGGAGGTGATGCCGCCCAGAGCGAACCGGAGAACAGTCGTCGTACCCCCTGAATTCGTAAGTTGCAGGCACCCCCGATTATCGGAGCCGACCGTATAAAGACTTCCATTCGAATTGAAAGTTAGGTTTTGCGGGGAAATCGAGTCGTTTATGTCCTCCACCCCGCCGCTAATTTTGCCAGTCCCATCCGCCGCGAAACTGACTGCAAGGGCCAGGGGTATGGCGCCTGAGCCTCCCGTGTAACCCTGCAACAAAATCGCATAGTGGCCATTCAGCAAGGATTCGTGACCTCCTGCCGCACCACAACTGTTCGCGACCGTTGATGTCAGGCTGAAGAGGTCTGAGTCGGATCTGCTGGCATTGTAGGCAGAGGTTGCCGTGATTGTGGGCTGATTGTTAGGTGATGTAGGAACTGAAGAGGGAGGGAGATAAGTGACGCTCGTAGGTGTTACGTTGGCTAGGGAGCCGCAGGCCGCCGAACACGCTGAGCCACCGGCCGTAAGCGTCCAGTTCACAGTGGGCGTGGTACTCGGATCATATTGAATATTTGCGCTGAAGTTCACCCCGCTCCCTCCCGCCAAAACCGAGCTGACCTTTGTAATCGTAACCACGACGGCCGGAAGGGCACTGATCGTAAAGCTGTCTAAATCGGTTTTCGTACCGTCGGCAACGGAGACGGCAGTAAGGGTAGGGTGATTGTTTGGCGAAGCCGGAACTGAACCTGGAGATATATACGCCACACTTTCTAGGCCCGGATTAGGACTCGGCAGGCTGCCACACGCCGGGCTGCAAGGAGAACCATTCGCAGTTAGCGTCCACGTGACCCCGCTGTTCGAGGGATCATTTTGTACGTTGGCCTCGAAAAATATTTGGCTGCCGCCCGCATAGACAGTGCCGACTTTATTCCCAATGCTTACTGAGATCGGCGCCTTCTGAATGGTGAAGCTATTAGAATCAGATTTGGATGTGTCGTGCACTGAGGCAGCCGTGAGAGTCGGCTGGACAGGCGGAATGGACGTGGGCGGCATGTAAGTCACGCTTGTGGTTGTCACGCCGGAAAGAGTGCCACAGACAGGCGTGCAGGCCGCGCCATTGGCGGTGAGCGTCCAGCTAACTCCGCTGTTGCTGGAGTCGTTTTGTACGATCGCATTGACGACGAACGCGCTGGCTCCCGTATTCACAGACACAAACTTATTCGTGATGCTCACCACCAGCGCGGGGGTGATGGTGAATGTGTCAGAATCCGATTTGTTTGTTTTTGCCACCGACGTAGCGGTAAGTGTGGGTTGATTGTTCGGCGCACTCGGCCCAGAACCAGGAGGGGTGTACGTCACGGTCGAGGAAGTCGCTAGCGATAGCGTTCCACAGTTTGGAGAACATGCGGTGCCGTTGGCCGTGAGATTCCAAGTGACGCCGCTATTGCTGGAGTCGTTCTGCACCGTGGCGCTGAATGAAATCGCGGCGGTGCCCGCCTGTAGAGTCGTCACCTTATTGTTGATTGAAACGGAGATGTTATTCCCGCCATTTCCGTTTCCCGCTCCAGCGCCGCAGCCCGCCAGTAATGCCATCACAACGAAAAACGAGAGGCTGCCAGCCGTCATCAAAGGTCTTGACGCAGGTCCAACGTGATGCTTTGTATTCATCACACTCCTTTAGGTTCGGAGTTAAAGGACTTGCCTGGAGAGGTGGCCGTACACAGGCCACTCCGATACGGATTAACTATTTAGGATATTAACGTAAGAGGTATAGCTGACGATCCGTGAATCACCTTAGATTGCCGTGATCGTTGATAACGATTACGCCGCAAGGTTGAGCCTAGGCTATACTCTTTGGCCAGCAAACGAAACACCTTATGGATCAGCATCTTGCGTAAGATTGCCTTTCGCCCACGACTCATCCGGCGGCTGGGGTAAGCGCTTTCAGATATGGCGAATCGAACTTCGCGGTCCACACCTGAGTTTCGCGGTTATTGCGCTTACGGCGTTGCGATACGCAGCAAACTGCCGCTTCCCCTGCCTGAAATGCGAGGACCGATAAGGTCAGCGCTTTTTGAACTCGAAATTCGTGCATCCAATGGGTTCCTGTCCGGCGTCATTCCGGAAGGAGTTAAACTGCAACGCAATCCATTGTCTGGATTTGATGTCGGTCAATTTTCCGATGCATCGAGCTATGTGCGCTGGGACGGCGTTGGAGAGGCTCTGATTTCGAAAAATGGGCGGCTAATCACTTGCTGTCCTTTCCCGAAGAGGCATTGGGAATCGTTCTACGTTTACCTGTTGGGGCAGGCGCTTTCTTTCGCGCTGGTGAAGAGTGGTTTTGAGCCGCTGCATGCTACCGCCGTCACGGTGAACGATCGGGCTATCGCCTTCATAGGTGATTGCGGCTTCGGCAAATCCACCTTGGCGGCTGCCTTTCTACAAGCGGGACATCGCCTTCTCACCGACGACCTCCTGCTGCTACAAACACGAACGCGAGCAATCGTCGCGTTTCCGGGCCCGGCACGCATAAAACTCTTTCCCAAAGTGGCTCGCAGGTTTTTGGCGGACGCTTCAAGCGGCGTTCCCCTAAACCCGAAAGCGCAAAAACAGATCATTCCTCTGAACAATAGTCAGGTCCCCTCCGAGGCCGTGCCTCTCGCTGTCATTTATGTTCTCGCTCCGCCAAACAAGGCAAATGACAATAGTGTCCGCATCAAGCCCTTAACCGAAAGGGAAGCCTTCGTTACTTTACTGAGTAACACGTTTAATCGCGTGATCGTCGACCCGGACCGCTTGCGCCGCCAGTTTGACGCCGCGCAAGCCCTTGCCAACGTCATGACAATACGAAAGCTTTCCTATCCGAGATCTTTGGAGCATCTGCCTTTGGTCCGGGAAGCCATTCTCTCCGATCTTTGCGCAGACAAGTCAGAGATTGCCGCATGCAAGCGTTGAAGCGATTTCTTCATTTGTCCAAACAAGAGCGATTGCTCGTATTCCAGGCTGTGTTTGCGATGTATCTAATTCGGCTGAGTCTCGCCCTGTTTTCCCTGCGAACCGTTCATCGTCTGGCCGTTAACATAACCTGGCGTTGTGACGAGTCTCTCAGTGCTGATCGAATCGTGTGGGCGGTTCGGTCAGCCGCTCGCTTCGTTCTTGGATCCAGTTGTTTGGTGCAGGCACTTGCTGCACAGTCATTGCTGGTACGACACGGCTATCGGCCACTCCTTACGATCGGTGTCGCGAAAAATGAATGCAACCAGTTTGGAGCGCATGCCTGGGTCGTGTACGAGAACGAAGTTTTGATTGGAGGTCAGCAGATGGGAAATTACACGGCTCTCCTGAAGTTAGAATCCTGAGGTCGACCTCTTCCCCAGTTCGAGCGCCCTCTGACAAGCTTATGAGATCGCCATCACGATGAGCGGAATCGTCGGTATTGTTCACTTCGATGGAACGCCAGTTGAGTCTGAGCTGCTCCGAAAGCTCACGGATTTCCTCGTTTTCCGCGGCCCCGACGCTCAGCAGACGTGGATCAAGGACAACGTTGGATTGGCTCACACGCTGTTTAAAACCACCGAAGAATCTGAACGTGATTCACAGCCGTTGACCCTGGATGGCAAAACCTGGATCGTCGCGGATGCGCGGATCGATGCTCGTGAAGAGCTTTTCGTCGCACTCAAGGCCGCCGGAGAGATCGATATCGCGCCATCCGGCTGGACTGACGCCGAATTGATTCTGCGTTCGTATCGAGCATGGGGACTGGATTGCGTCGAGCACCTGCTTGGGGATTTCGCGTTCGGAATTTGGGATGACAAACGGCAACGACTCTTCTGCGCCCGTGACCATATGGGCGTCAAGCCCTTCTATTATGCCCAATTCGGCTCCTGCGTGATTTTCAGCAACACTCTAGAGTGTATCCGTCAGGATCCACGCGTCTCTGACAAGCTGAACGATCTCGCTATTGCCGATTTCTTGCTGTTTGGTTTCAACCAGGAGTCGGCAACCACATCTTTCGCCGAGATTCAGCGAATTCCACGAGCCCATACCCTTACCTGGTCGGCCGATGGTCTCAGCATTCGCCGTTACTGGTCTATGCCCGTCGATGAGCCCATTTTTTATAAGCAGGCCGACGATTACACCGATCACTTTCACGATCTGTTGCGGAAGTGTGTAGCTGACCGTCTGCGCACCAGGCAAGTTTGGGTCTTCATGAGCGGCGGCCTGGATTCGCCCACCCTAGCCGCCACCGCGCGCGATCTGATGCAAGCGCGGTACTCGAATTTTGATTTGCGCGCGCTCACGAAGATCGATTCATTTGCGCCGTCCGAGGCCCGCTATGCGGGAGCGGCTGCGAAATTTTTAGGGATTCCAATCCTTTATCGCTCCTGGACTGAAGATGCTGATCTGAGGTGGGAAAAAATCCCATTCTCGACGCCGGAACCCAGTCCTACCGCCTGGATGGTCCCAGGCGAAAATAAGTTTTGGCACAGAATTGGACGCTACAGCCGAGTATTCTTTTACGGCGAAGGGCCCGACAATGCTCTCCGTTGCGAATGGAAACGCCATTTCGCTTATTTGTTGAGGCGAAATTACTCCCAACTGGTTTCTTCGGCTATCGCGACATTGTTCGCCGAAAAGCGCCCGCCGTTCTGGGGCAGGATTTCAAAACAATTCAAACGAGGCCGATACCTTGCGAAAGAGGGAGAACCCGTCTATCCGGAGTGGTTAAACGCATCCTTTGAAATGCGACTAGGCCTCGGCGTACGCTGGAAGAGCCTCAACACCTCATCTGTCGGCCTCCATCCCTATCGGCCTACCGGCTACGTGTCTCTCCAGATTCCCCTTTGGCAAACCATGTTCGAGGCTCTTGATTCAGGCGTGACAAAAAGCTCCTTTGAGGTAAGGCATCCGTACGTTGATATCCGCATGCTTCGTTTTCTGCTCGCCGTTCCATCGCTTCCCTGGTGTCGGTCGAAATACTTGCTACGCAGGGCGATGCACGGCAAGCTCCCCGAAGAAGTCTTATGTCGCCGTAAAGCCATCGAAGACCAGCGCCCCTTAGAGTCCTTTTGGGCGGTGTTCTGCCAGTATGCTCTTCGTGCCCACCGCTCAGATTCATGAATATGTCGATATTCCGCGCCTCCTTAGCCTTCCATCTTCACGCGACATTGAGGGTAGGCTCCGCATACGCAGCTTGAATCATTGGTTGCAAAATTCCCATCGAAGTTCCCATAATCTTCTAGAGGCTGGTGTTTGTGATCGATCTTCCCGATAAGCCCCCAGAATCCCATAAACCTAAGAAAAAAAAGTACAGCAGTCCTCGACTCGATGTGTATGGCGATTTGGCCAAAATCACGCAACACGTAGGGGCGAGAGGAAGGAGAGATGCACCCCCACACCCCCCGAACAGAACCCGCTGAATTGATTCGTGCGGTGGATTTCCAGGGACTAATCTCGTGCGCCTTGCCTGGCATTCACTAGGACTTGCAGTTTCTCGCTCTGGGCGGCAGGGAAAGAACGCTCTGCTATACTCCTTCGGTGAGTCCCAAATCCCCGAAAAAACTGTTCCTGGTCGACGCCATGGGCTTCATTTTTCGTGCCTTCTTCGTGCCCATCGGAACGAGCTTTCAGCACAATGGCGTCCCCACGAAGGTTCCCTACCTTTTTTCCAACATGCTCCGGCGTGTCACCAAGGAGTTGCAGCCGGACTACGTTGCCGTCGTATTTGACCCCTCCGGCCCAACCTTCCGCGACAAGCTTTTTACCGAGTACAAAGCTCAGCGCCAGCCAATGCCCAACGAGCTCTTTATACAGATTCCTTTCGTTCGGCGCCTGTGCGAAGCTATGCATTTGCCCATACTCGAGGTTGCCGGCTATGAAGCCGACGACGTCATTGGCGCCCTCGCCCGCCAATCGTCTCGCCGTGACGTCGACGTTTACATCGTCACCAGCGACAAAGACATGATGCAGCTCGTCGGCGGCAGAGTTCGCGTCCTGCGGCCCGGCCAGCCACCAGCGAAGCCTGACGTTATTCTGGATTCCGCCAAAGTCGAGGAAGTAATGGGCGTCCCCCCGGAACAAATTGCCGACATGATGGCCCTGATGGGCGACTCCATCGATAACATTCCCGGCGCCAAGGGCATCGGCGATAAGGGCGCGCGCGATTTGATCCGCCGTTTTGGATCGGTCGAGGCGGCACTCGATCGCGCCGCCGAGGTTGAAAACAAGCGCTATCGCGAGGCGCTCATCAACTGCCGCGAGCAGGTGCTTCTGTCAAAACAGCTTGCCCGCATTTCCGGCGACGTCCCTATAGAACTGGATTGGAATGCTTTGGCACGTCGCGAACCCGATTGGGCGGCGCTGCGTGATCTCTATGCAGAGTTAGGCTTCACTTCTCTCCTGAAGGATTTGCCTGTTGTTGCCACAACCTCGGCCATCGCAACCGATTATGCGGCTCTCGAATCCGCGGGCGCTGTCCGCGAATTTCTCGCCGCCCAGCCGCAGGATCGCCCCATCGCCGTGAGCCTTGTCCTCGATTCGGGTGCACGCGAGATCGAAGGCTATGGAGCTCGCGTCGCCGGATTCGAACTATCGCCAGGCCCGGGTGTCGGCCGATTTGCGTGGTGCGACCCCAAAGGCGACATCATCGCGCCGCTGCGTGAATTTCTCGCGGATGCCAAGCGACGAAAAATCGTCCACGACCCTAAACTCATCGAGCTCTTAATCGGGCCCCTTCGCGGGCCGAGCGATGCCGTAATGCTCTACTCCTTCCTGTTGCGGCCCACAACCGCGCAGCATGGTCTGCCAGAGATAGCTCTCCGCCACCTGAATCTGAGTCTCTCTGGCGCCCCCGGCGAGCACGCAGACTTCCTGCAACGATTGATGCCTTTGCTCCGCCAGGAACTTGAAACCCAGGAGTTGGTTCCGGTTTTTGAAAAAATTGATCTTCCTCTCGCGTCGGTCTTGGCTGCCATGGAGCGACACGGAATTCGCGTCGACCCTGCTGCTCTTGCAACCATGTCTGCGTCCATGGAAAACGAGATTCGTACGCTCGAAGCGTGTATCTGGGAGCTGGCCGGGACAGAGTTCAATATAAATTCCCCTCCGCAGCTCGCGGAAATCCTCTTTGACAAACTGAATCTCGCGCCATCCGCCAAGCGTAGCCGAGCGCGTTCGCGCTCCACGGCCGCGGACGTTCTCACCGAACTGGCCCTGCTGCACGAATTGCCGCGGAAAGTTCTGGAATATCGCGAGCTCGCGAAGCTCAAATCCACTTACGTGGATGCTTTGCCGCCGCTGATCGAGCCGGCGACGGGCCGCCTGCACACGCGCTTCAGCCAGACGGGGGCAGCAACGGGCAGGCTCAGTTCTTCCGAGCCGAATCTGCAGAATATCCCCGTGCGCACCGAACTGAGCCGGCAGATTCGCGCTGCCTTTATCGCCGACCCGGGCTGGACTTTGCTTTCTGCCGACTATTCCCAGATCGAGCTGCGCATTCTGGCGCATTTCTCGGAAGACCCTGTGCTCGTGGAAGCTTTCCGCACCGGCCAGGATATTCACTCGCGGACCGCGCAGGAAGTCTTTGGCGTCGGCCCCATGGCGCAGACGGCCGAGCATCGCCGCGCTGCCAAGGTCATCAATTTTGGCATCATCTACGGCCTTTCTCCTTTCGGCTTGGCGCAAAATTTGCAGATCGATCAGAAAGAGGCGGCGAAATTTATCGCCGCCTACTTCGAGCGTTATCGTGGCGTGAAGGAATATCTCGATCGCTCCCTTGAGGAGGCGCGGCGTTCCGGCTTCACCCGGACTCTTTTCGGACGTCGCCGGCCAATTCCGGAGATTTCCTCGCCCCAGTTCAATCTGCGGAGTCTTGCCGAACGCACTGCACTCAATACGCCGTTGCAGGGGACGGCCGCTGACCTTATCAAGCTGGCCATGATCAAGATTCAGCACGAACTGGAGACGCAACGTTTACGGTCGCGGATGATCCTGCAAGTACACGATGAACTCTTATTCGAAGCGCCCCCGGACGAACTCCCGCAATTGCAAAAGATCGTGCAGCCCGCCATGGAGGATGTCCACACGCTACGTGTCCCTCTTGTCGTCGACCTTAAGTCCGGTGCAAACTGGAGAGACATGAAGTAGCGGTTCGTAGCGCCATCAACCGGTGCCGATCGCTCGGAGGCGAAGTCCATGAGGCATTCTCCCGGTTTTCTGAAGTTAGTCGATGATGCCAAATCGCGCGTCAAAGAGGCTGATTTTCGCGACATCAAGCGGCGCTTGGACGGCCGTGAAAAACTGACGCTCGTCGACGTGCGCGAGGACAACGAATGGGCCCGTGGACACCTGCCCGGGGCCGTGCATCTTGGCAAGGGCATCATCGAGCGGGATATCGAGGAGGCACTTCCCGATAAAGACGCTCCCCTCGTGCTCTATTGCGGAGGCGGATTCCGCTCTGCCTTGGTCGCCGACAACCTGCAGAAGATGGGCTACGCGAATGTCATCTCGATGGATGGCGGCTGGCGCGGATGGACCGAGGCCGGTTACCCCGTTGAGAAGCCTGGAGAGGATGCCACCGGATAGATGGCTGGGGCGGAAGGATTCGAAGATTAACCCCGTATGCTCAAAAAGCCCCTGAAATCGCTGGTTTCCAGTGTTCCCAACGACTTAGCACGTTTCCTGTCTAAGCCACAGGAAGCGATTTTAAGCATTCTTATACTCCAATCGGTATTAAAACGGTAGTAGGAAACGGCGCCAGCATCAGAAACTTGATGCTACTTCCGACCTAATCGGCAGCGGTAACCAAGGGTGTCAAATCCTTGCGTTTTTCTTCGGGATCTTGGGCAATGGCGGAGAAGGGGGGATTCCCCCCGCCAAGCTAAAAAACTACAGGAAAACCCGTCAAATTCGCTGATTTCCAACCGCTTATCGAGAGTTGATTTGCAGCGGATTACAGTCCGTTGCAGCCCTCGAAAGCCCGGATTCTACCCCAAATGTGTGATAAGTGTGATAAGAAACAATCGAAAGTGGTCGCGAAGCAGGTAGCTTCCCGCGCTCACATTGCTTACGGAACGAGGCTAAACGCACGGCTCTCTGTTCGCAAACTACCGAAGAATTTATCGCCGAGCGCACAGTCGGTCAGGCTCGGTCGGAAGCCCGGTCGTGAGAGTCCAACCTCGTATCCAGTCCCCTCGCGGTCTACCACGAGCAAGCACCGAGATTTCTCGAAATAAGCCAGCGCACCCCGCATAAGCGGTTCGAACCGCGACAACAGTTCGGGGCGTTCTACCTTTTTCGACGAGCCGAAAACCCACACCCACTCTGGCTGCGAATCGAGACGCATGGCTCTGTAGACAAATCCCTGTGCTTTGCCCCGAAGCTTCTCCGTCGTGCTGTCAAAGGCACGCCCCAATTCAGCACGTTCGCGGAGTCGCAGGTTGGCAAGAACGCGCTGAATGTTGATGTAGTTTTGCCTTCGTTCGGATGGGTCGAACGCATCGAGCACGCGGGGCGAAAGTCCCGCAGCGTAACTGGTAAGCCGGGTCGCCAATTCATTCGCCATGTGTTCCATCAGCCCGCTGTATCGGTCGGAATCCAATTTTCGCCGAAGGGCCGCTTCAAAACGTTCTGCCTGTGCCGCTGCCGCAATCTTGGTGTCAGCAATTCCCAAACAGCCCGCAAACGAACCTTCGTTTAGAAGATAGAACGTGAAAAGTGACCGCTCTTCGCCAATGGTGCGAAGGTCAGCAAAAGGTAAAGCGCGTCGCCGGTCGAGGTACTCGACGATTTCTGGCACCGTGCGCAACTGGACGGTCAGATTCAGGAAATCGTTCAGTGAGAAATAGCTAATCGGGATGCCGTTGAATTCCAACGGAAACTCGTCGTCCTGCCGCAGGGCGACCGGCTCGAAGACCTCGATGAGGACGACACCATGCGCTATCTGAGGAAGCCCCGTGGGGAAGTCCACTCGCCCTCGGCGGGGATGCTCACACCACATTGGTCTGCGTGACCCCGTTCGCAGTGCTCCGATTAGCTGTGAAACTCCCTTCCTTGCTCGCTTGCCGGCCCATCCTTCCAGCTTTTCTGCGGTTCGGCTGGTCGGGTCTTCTTGACACTTTTGGGAAATCAAGATTCCGGGCGCATCACAGGTCACCAGAAAGTCGGCCACTTCGCGCTGGCTTCCGTCCAAGGTCTGCGGACTACGAAACACGAACTCCGACACGAGCGGCAGCGACAGGAATTCCTCGACGTGCCGCTCTGCCCAAACCGTGCGAGACCGGAGATGAGCCTCCATCCGTTCGGCTCCCGAAACCGCAAGTCTATCTTGCCACGGATTTGCTGCGCCCTCCAATTGGCTCGATTTGCTTCTTCGCAACTTCGCTGTTGCCATTCTGCATATAATCGAGTCTCGACTCCGTGAAATCTTCGTTCTAAGAGACAGTCATCGAAGTCTGGCGGCAGACCCTCGTCGAGGACGCGAAATCCGTTGCGTTAGGGCAAGAGCGTTACCTTGTTCGGCGAACTCCCAAGCGCCACTTGCGGCAGGTGGATGTCGTGTTCGAGGGGACCGAGATTCGAGGACTGGAACAGAATCCTCAGACCAAATCCCCCTGGGCGAAGCTGGCGCGGTCGGGGAAGAAAGTGATGCAGTTTCTCAGCGAGGGTCGCTACGTGGCGAACGTCGTGGATGGGAAAGTGACTCTCTATCGGAGGTAAACGTTGGAAGAAGAAGACGTGCCGCGTGCCTCGACTCTTGAATTATTCGTGTGCGCTCGATGCTTCGACGATTATGCAATCAAGGAATTCATCAAGGCGCACGCTGTGAAAAAACAATGCTCCTTCTGTGGGCGAAGGAATCTGCGCAAGGCCATCGCGGCTCCCGGCGAAGACGTGTTGGAATTCTTCTTACGGGGCATAGATTCCGAATTTGATGATGTGGGCAAACACTCTCTTCCTTTTGACCAAGAGGAGGGCAAGTACATTGTTCCGGTTTATGGAATCTGGGAGTTGGTGCACGACCAATTCACCGACATTTCTTCAAGTGAGCGTGTTCTGGATTGGATCGTGGACTCTTTCAACGACGGTCGCCAATGGTGCGACCGAAATCCTTTGATCCTCTCGCCGGAGGAGGGATTGGTCGCAGGATGGAAAGACTTCTGCGAGGAAGTCAAACACAAAACTCGATATTTGTTTTTCGAGACCCCACCTCAGCAGGCACCGGGTGAACTTCCTGAGCCCGGCGAAGAACCCCACTATGTTCATCCCGCAAAACTATTGGAGGAAATCGGAGCAGCCGTCAAGAGCGCGGGCTTGATTCGGGAAATCCCGGCTGGGACGACCATATTCCGAGCCAGACCCCATGGTCGCGGAGTATGCTACAACACCCCTGCTGACCTCGGCCCTCCTTCGGAGGATCGTGCCAAGGCAGGAAGAATGAATGCTGCCGGGATTGTCGTCTTCTATGCTGCCTTGGATGAGATCACCGCCTTGGCTGAGACTGCTCACAGAGCGCCATGCGCCTCAATCGGAACCTTCGTGTTAACCCGCCCAGCGCGAGTGCTGGATTTGAGGAATCTGCCGCCTGTTCCAAGCATTTTCGATGAGAGCAAGATCGACCTGCGTTTGCCACTTCGCTTCCTGCATTCTTTTCGAAGCGACATTTCGGAAGCTGTTGTACCGGACGAGCGCGTCCATGTCGAGTATGCCCCAACTCAGGTTGTGTCAGAGTTCATAAAATTACGTTTCACCGATCAGGATGGAAACCGCGTGAACGGCGTTCTCTATCCGAGTTCGAGACGGCATGAGGGCTGCAATGTCGTATTGTTCACAAACAGGGAGAACGTCGAAGGAATCCCGAGCGATGCCTATCCGCCGCCCGAAAAATGGCTCCGACTTACCGTATCCAAAACCATTCATGTAGAGGACGAAATCCGTCTTCGTGCCTACTGGCTTTACGTACAACAAGGCAGGAGAAACGGGTTTGCACTGGACGATTGGCTTCAGGCGGAAGCGGAGATTCTAGGAATGGACGGGCAATAAACGGCAGACTGACCTGCCCAGTGCCGATTATGGGCAGGGACGACCCTCCCGACATGGTGCCTGCGCCGCAGGCTGGACTGACTCTTAACGAGAAATAAGCTTGGCTGGCGGGAAACCTATTTCGGTTTGAATGAAACCGCCAATGTCTCCGTCGTTCGCCACATCACCACGATCTCGACGCGGGACAAGACGACCGGGAACGTGGAATCAAAGACCTTTTTAGGCACGCCACTTCTGCCCTCCGATTTTGACAGGAGCAAGTGAGTATCGGCTCAGGCCTTGGCAACACATAGACGCTTCTGAATTCTCTCGCGCACCTTCCAACTCATCGGTACAGAGTCAGCTTTAGGCGGTTTTTCTCGAAGTCAAACCCCACTTCCACGCTGGTCAAAGGGAATGTCTGCTTACTCTGCGAAACACCATCCTGGAGCACAACAAAAAGTGGCGTGCAATCAACTACAACCGCACCGTTGGCCCAGTAACCTTCAAGATAGCCATTTCCGTATTTCTGCCGATTGAAGACGATTACCTCCTTTCCTTTGTGCTTGAGGATTTCAGCTACCTTGAGTTCGTCCGGTGATGGACTCGCTGTAGGCGCTGGAGGCGCTGGTGGAATCACTTGTGGTGGTGAAGATTTCGCCTTTGTCTGCCTTTCCCTTTGGGTTCGGATGAAATCTCGGTTGATTTCCTCAATCTGGCTCTGCAAGTCACGGGGGAAAAGTTGTGTCTCAATGCCTGCATCATTCAGAGCTTGGATTCCTAACCCCCTGATTTCGGGATTCGGGTCGAGGATTCCGATGAGGACACGGGCAACCCGACGTTCGATCAACCGCTCCGCACATGGAATTTTGGGATGCTTTCGCGTTGTACAAGGTTCCAGAGTCGTGTAGACGGTCGATCCAGCTACCAAATCGTCAGGAAGTTTGGCCTCTAGAGCGATGAACTCGGCATGGCATTTTGGGTTCTCACCTCGGTGCGCTTTGCTGACGACCTTGCTGTCCTTTACGACGACCGCTCCAACCTTCGGGTGGGCTCTCTCGTCCTCCGCAACACTCAGCCTCGCTTCTTCAATCGCCATTCTCTCGAAAACGCGATCGATATCTGATCTCTTGAACTTCGGAGCCACTTTGCGCTGCTCGATTTGACAGGCAATCGTATTCACAATCGCTCCGGTATTGTCTTCGAGCATCGACTTGAACATATTCGCGGCAGGGACGCCGGGAGGAAGACCAGAGTCTTTCGTGGTGATGTGAGCAGTCAGATTCACGCGGAGGGACTGCACTTCGGCCAAAATCTCATCGCCGATCTCCGCACCATATAATTCGTAGGCGTCGAGCAAAGCGTCTGCTTTAGCCTGGACCAAGGCGTTGACTGCATCGCCCTGAATCTTCGCGATCTCGTAAACGGTGCGACCAGACAGGATGACCCCCCGTTGAGCGAGGCTTGCCGTTGTCGCCTGAATCTTTTGCGCTGTTTCCAGGCGGCTCTTCTGCAAGGCCGCTAAATAGGCGTTGTTAACGTATTCCTGGATTCTGCGCTTTAGGTGATCGTCCATTGCTTGAAGCGTATTTTAGCCGACTGCGGAATGGGGAGTAATATGAACCCCGTGGTTTTCGTATAGGAGATAGGTGAAGGCGAATCTGCTCACGCTGGCAGCATCACTCGCCGCTTTCGAAATCTTCGCTCTCGCCTTCCAACGGAGCAGACAGGCCAGCAGCGCTCACCCGTTGCAGCACTTCCATAACTCGATCGGCTTGCGTGTGAAGTCGTCTATTGGCGGCAACGGCGGTTTCGCCGTACCATGCCCGACGTGTTCGCTCAGCGGTTCGTAGCACATAATCTCCCCCGACTCCGGGTCGGTGACCGTTTCGCTGTACCAGTCCATGCCTCGGTTGACGACGCGTCTGAGGTGGACCCACTTCTGTCTTTTCCATGACCAGTCCGAGCCGTCCGTGATCTTGACCAGCGTCCTCCCTGAGCGTTGCCTCCTGAGCATCCGAACGCGAACTCGGTCTTTCATGGCGGCATTTTAACAGAGAGAGCGTTCCGCCCAATCGCTCGGTAGTCGCTGGAGTCTACCCTGCGCTCTGGAGCAGGACTTTCCCCACAGGCGGGCCCACGCCGGATCAGCAGGATGCGTTTGCGGTAGCGAAGTGGTTGCAAGGAGCGAACCGCGACGGAAGCCTCGAAACGTATTTGAGTCCGCGTCTGGAGCCGGGCGAGCGCAAGAAGGCTGAGATTGAATGCTGGATTCTGGGAGTTTTGTAGTGATACAGCAGATTGGGTTCGTCGTCCTCACCGGGTTCCGTCATTGTTGCTCCAACCCTGCGAGCGAAGGTTAAGGGAACGGCGATGCCTATGTTAGGCTCTGCGCGGAGGGGTCAAGGCGATGGCTTGGCAAGACGGTCTCACTGACGAACAGAAAAAAGCAGCTTCTCACGGAGGCTCCCATGCGAGGCTGCTGGCAGGTCCAGGAACAGGTAAGACTTTCACTTTGACCCGTAGAATTGTTCGGCTCTTTGTTGACTTGAAAAAACCAGCGGGGTCTATCCTCGCCTTCACATTCACGAAGTTCGCGGCAGCGGAATTGAGAAAACGAGTGGCAGCAGAAGTAGAAGCAAAAGACGAAGAAGAGAAGACCAAGAAACTGCCCCGCATTTCGTCGGTTCCCGCGAACAACAGCAGCGCCATGAACTCGTCCACGACGTAGCCAAAGATCATGCGCGACACCTTTTGCTACTCACCGCAACCCCGCACAGTGGCATCGAGGGAAGCTTCCGTTCTCTTCTGGGCTTGTTGAACGACCGATTCGAGCACGTTGATATGCAGCAGTTGACCGAGCAGCAACGTCGGTCTCTTGCTCGCCAGTTTGTTCAGCGGACACGAGGTGATGTCCTCGCCGCGTGGCCGGGCGAAGTGCGTTTCCCCAAGCGAGACCCAATCGAGGGTACGTACAACCTGACGGGAGAGCATCAAAAGCTGTTCACGGATGTACTGGACTTCACACGCGAGACGGTGCAAGACCCCAGCCGCCCAACCGCACCGCTGCGAACTGAGGCAAAGCCTGATTAGCAAGCTAACGCGCTGCATTCGACCGCCGTGTCACATTTTGAGCGAGAAAGGCAAGCGTCCGCTTGCCGGGCACGAAGAAATATCCTCCTCCTTTGACCCGGACAAACGAGGAAAGGCCCTCGATCCGAAGCGGTCCCGATTCCGAGGAAACGGTAAAAAAGCCGGAGTAGTCCCCTCTCAATAACGGATCGGCTTCCCCGGCGAGTCCTGGAAACAGCGGATTCAAGATCCATGTCTGTTGAATGAATTCAAACTGACGCTCGAAGTCGGCGTTTAAACAAACGAACAGCAATCCTTCTTTGCCACGCTCTTCGTAGTGGCGGCCACTTCGCAAGATGCGATGCCGGTTGGTAATGGCAATTTGTTCCGTTGAGCCGGGATCGAAACTCTCGCGGGGGTTGGCGCGCCGTATGTGCGCGCCAAACGGGCAACGGAGTCCTTGTGGATCTTCGACGCCGAACAGGAAAGCGTTATCGGGCTCGGTGGGCTTGCTATCGGGCCTGGGTGGCGGCGGGTTCGACCGACTTGGCTTGTTCGACAGGGGATAGGAGGGGTTGCGCACCAGCGAGGAGCCGTCGGGCCAACGGCCAAACATTTTCGCCGCGATCCACTCCTCGCGGCTCACGGCACCAACAGGCTGGCCAGCGAACTGAGATGAGGCTGCATGTGCGAGGAAGGTACGAAACTCTTTCACGTTCTGCTCAAGTTGCCGAATCACGAGGAAGCTGCCGTTGCGACCGAGATCGCGATTGATTTCGGAGACCGGGTGCGCGAACCCGACCTGTGGGTCGTAGTTTCCGGGCACAAGCGCCAAGAGATTGTCGGGATCAAACATGGGAGAGATCTCGGGCGTGGGCGGGACATACCCGCGATTGTCGGCGTAGCCCAAGATGAACTCGCCGGGTTCGACCAGATGAATTCGATCGAATGGGCGCTGGGTGCGGAATGTGCCGCGGATGACCGGTTGTGAAATGCCGTCACGGAAGCCGAACGGCTCCTTCCGGTTGCCGTGAGGCGGAGTGCACTTGAGGGGAATGCGCCAAACGACGAGGTGGCCGAACGTCTCCAAACCGTTTTCAAAGCGTCCTACAGCGGCACCGAGTGTTTGTTTGTCTTTGGCATAGAGGATCGCGGCGCCATCGAAGCCGTCGTTGTTCGGCCCTCCCCAAGTCCAAGTTGCCGGTTCATTGTTTCGCACATCCCCCAAAATTCGCGAGCGTGAGGGCTCAGTCATTCCCTGAAGGAAGGCATTCGGGAACGAGGCTAGCGCGTCGGGCGGAAGGCCGCATTGATCGAGCATGGAGCGGGTAACGCCAAGGATCAGGGCACTGTTCTCCGGAACGCGTTCGCCGAACGAAATATCCGGGAGCACGTGCAAAAGCCAGTGTCGGATAGCGTGAGGACTTTCAGACCCACAGGCGAGGCGAAACAGGATGCACTCGGATTCCTCGAGGGGAGAGAGACCACCAAAGAGTAAGCTTTGAATCTCCTCGGTTTCGAGTGAAACGGCCGGATGTGGAGCCGAGCCGAACAAACTCAGCCACTCGCGCGCTTCCTCTTCGGTAGAAGCCCCAGCGAGCCCTTGGCGAATCATAGCATTGATGCGAATATTGCTCGTCGTCACGTGGGGGTAAGCGGAATACCAGAAATACGTGGGTATCTGTTTCCCGCGAGCCCAACGCTTGAAGCGGTCTCCGTCGGTGGCTCCCTGCAGGAACAGGAAACGCGTTCGCGGGAAGCCGAGGGTATTGCTCCATACTCCAGTGAGTCCCGCATGCGCTTTCGTAATGAAGTCTTCGAGGTAGCTCTCCCAACTTCCGCCGTAATTGCTGAAGAATAATAGATCGCGCGTTCCGGGAACGAGCACCCAGCGTGCGAAATGGATTGACCCGATGGAACCCAGGAATCCAGGCTTGAATTGCCGTGCGCAGAGTTGTCCGATAACGAAGAAAGCGACACGCAGCGCAATTCCACGGAGCGGCTCGTCTTTGAGAACCGTGTGCACATCCAGATGGTTTTGTGCACAGTGGTTTTCGAGCTTCATAATTTCACTCATCTTCGCGGTCCCGGGATTGTTATTATCGACCGCGTCAGACTGTTCGGCCTGTGTAAACTTGTAGAGCGCCCATCCAAGCAGAATCAATTCAACGGCCAATACCAATACGAAGACCGCCAGGAACTCAAGCCAGCTTTTTCGAAACAGCGCATCCAGAACGGCACCAGCGACCGCCGGGATCGCGAGAGGCCAGAGGTATGCCCTAATTCCGAGGCCGGCGACGGGAAGCACCACTTTTCCGAGCGGAGTCTCTTCGGCGAGCAATGGAGTCGGTTTCGCTTGCCATATCCAGTCAAAGGAAGGATTGGGCCTAAGAAAGTCACGAACTTGTTCGAGAGTCCTCAGAGCGGAGTCGGTAGGCAGAAATTCGGGCAGTATTCCGGCGACATGCTTGGCGAGTTCCGACTCCTTCCAGATGCGCATCACGGACATGCCAGGCGTTCCGGTGAACACTAAACCGGTCGTTGAGAAATATGATTGGCCCATTTGGATTGCCTTGGATCGCCAGTAGGTGACGAGATCTTGACTTGGCGAAAAGTCTTCCGTTTTTTGGAAAACGGGAGCGAGCCAACTGCCTACGGCTTTCGCGAATTCTGCGAGCAACTCGTCTTGGGCACCATCCCCTGAAAATTCGAGCACGAGATGTCCGCCGTGACCCGAGGATGCTTGGAAGACATTTAGGCTCGCAAAATGTATGCGTCCCAAGGCATTGAGGGCGGTGGTGATGTCGGATCGCGCCGGATTCCCGAGAGTTTCGATGGCGGACCGGATTTGGGCAATGTCGGCAGAACGGACGGGGGCAATAATGGTCACAAAGGCATGAGACATGTCCGCTTCTCTCCTTGGTATTTACAAAGCAACCACAAGTCGATCGATAAAAGGACCGTCAAAGCGCGGACTCGCAGCGCGGTTGCCGCCGGCTTTCACGAGTTCGCGAACGAGCAAAGGCACCTGGATGGCATTGATGGACCGTCCAGCACAAGGATGCAGTCCGCCACCAAAATGAAAGTAACGGTCGCGCGGACGAGACGGATCTAGGAGATTTGGTGAGGGGAAAGCGAAAGGATCGTTCATCGCCGACAAGATGAGCGCCACGACCGTCGTGCCCTTTGTGAATGTCTTATCGGCTAGACGGGTCCCGGGACTTGCCTGTCGCAGCAGTAGAGGGTTATGGGGCCAAACGCGCAAAGCCTCCCAGCACCAGCCAAGAACCCGATCCGGTTGCTCGATGTCCTGTTGCAGCCCGTGCAACAGATCGGGATCGTGGAACAGAACGGACACGATTTGGGAAACCGCCGTTGCCGTGGTATCAATTGCACCAATCAAAAGGCCCGCTACCGTGCGGGTGACGCCATCGTTGTCGAGCGCGTCCGGGTCTTGATCTCGGCGAACGAGCAGCGTGCCCAGTATGTCGTGCCCGAAACAACCTGACGCGGTGCGTTGTTCGATCTCCTTTCCAATCCAGCGTTTCAGTTCCTGCGCCCCTGCGACCGCCTCTGACCTCAGTTTTCCATTGCCGCTCCCGAGATTTAAGAAAATATAGTGAAACGCAACGCGAGCCACGCGCATGAGTTCGGCCTCGGCGGGCCCCTCGATTCCGAATAGGCGTGCAGCCGTGCGTGCAGCGACAAGGCGAGCGTAGCCATTGACGACGTCAATCCGGCCACTGCCCGCTTTGGCCGCAGCGAGTAAGCGTTGCGCCTCGTGCTGGGCATGCTTGTATACAAATGAGAAATTCCTTTCGGCCAGCGCGTCATACATCTGGCCGCGCTCCCGAACGAGTTGCTCACTGCGATCTAGACCCAGGACGAACGGGCCGGTAAGAGCATTGATCTTTGGACCATTCACGGGTGCGATAAGAAACTCCATATCGCGTGACAATAGCTCCCGGACATCGTTCCATGTAGAGAAAATTGCCAAGCGGCCCAGCACCAAACGAGGTGCCAGGCGGCGCAGCAGATTTGCCGCACGGAGCTGCACGCGAGGACCGAACAGAAGAAATCGCAGGGGCAACCCGTACTTGCGAAAAGTGAGCTGTTTGCGGTGTCGGCCGATACTGCTCATAGGTTTCTAAAGCAAGCTGGCCCGCACGGCGCCCACGGCATTCAGTCGTCAGTTTCTGAAGGGCCTCCGGAAGTTCCTGGAACTTCGGGAGCCGCGCTCCGAAATTTGGAGGCAGGACGAGCGGTGAAACGAGAGATGCGAAGACCACATCAGGGGCACCTGGCCGCTCACCCGTGATGAATTTGCGTCCATCTGCGAGAAGGAGTTCGACATAGGAAAACGCTCGGTCGATGTCCGATGGCGCCTGGCCCACGAGATTCGGCGAAAGATCGAGCCCCCTCCCCATAAGCCACCGCCAAACTGGGTAGAGTAGGGCCACAAATGCCTTTTCCCAGACCGGCGCTTCTTGGGTGACGATGGGGTAGAGGAGTTTTGAATGCGGCAACAGGTGGAAGTACACGTAACGCCGGACCTGCAAGAGCAGCAACGAAAACAAGTAATCAATATGCGCAATGTTTTGGCTGCGCTCCTCCTCAGTCCTTTTATAATGCGTTTATCAGGCGCTATCGGATTCGGGCCCGTCACCGCAGTCCGTCGCGCAGCGCACCTTGGGTGCCACGAAAATTGGGGTGGGCGCCCACGGCTGGACGGGCGCCCGACGAAAGTCTCACCCGCGCTTAGCTCTTCTTCGACATTTCCTTATAGATCACTTCGGTCAAGGTCGGGACAGGCGGCGCGCCATTAGGGTTTGGCGCGGGCGCGGCGGTGGGCTCGCCGAGCGAGGTTTTGATTTCGTCGAGCGATTTGCCTTGCGCGACCATGGCCTTGATCTTGTTGTACTTGTCCTGAATGAGTTCGAGCTTTTTCTGCACTTCGGCCTTGGTCATCATATTGCCGTGGCCGGTTAAGTAGGTATCGGCATCGAGGCCGAGCATCCCCTTGGCATTTTCGATCCAGCCGGCGGCGGAGCCATTCTTTTCCAAGTGAATTAGAGTCTCGGGCCGGTCGGGGGCGCCGGCCAGCAGGTCGCCGCCGAAGACGATTTTCTGGTCGGGAAGATACACGACGGTATCGCCGCTGGTGTGCCCAGGCGCCCAGTGGTACAGGCGGATATGCACGCCGTCCATGGTCAGCTTATCCGTCTTGGCGTAGGTCTTGGTGGGAAGGCGATCCTGCGGCGCCGGATTGCGGCTCCCGGCGGAAGCCTCCATCTCCTTTTTGCAATTTTCCTGCGCGATGATGGTTAAGCCCGCAGGGAAAGCGGCCAGCCCGTTCACGTGGTCGCCGTCGCTATGGGTGATGATCGCCGTGTTCACCATCTTCGGAGTGACTTTGGCGATTTCGGCGATCACTCCCTTTTCCGAATCCACGGTGGTCTTCGTATCCACGAGCATGACGCCCGTGGTGCCGACGATGAATCCATCATTCGAACCCACGCCACCCTGGACCCAGTAAACGTTGTCCTTGATCTGCGTCACTTTGAGCGGCTGAGGCTGCTGTTGCGCTCTCGCCAGCGTGCCAAACGAGACCAGCGCCGCAACCCCCGCCATCCCCAGAACCAGTTTCCTCATCTTGTTCATACTTGCTTCCTCCTGATTCCTTCTGCCCGCAAAACCCTATTCCTCTCGCCCTCTGCTGTCAACCTCAGCCAGGCCCGGAAGCTCAATGTGGTTCGTACCCGATTCTCATTTGCTGAGAACACCGTTTGGACGTAGCCGCCCGGCGGCGGACGCTACGCATGCGCGAGCGGAGCAGTGATTGCCAAGGGGTTTTGATATAAGTGTGTGGTCACGATTGGGGAGGAGGTGCTCCCGTGAACCCGCCGGCGCTCGAGATTGCCGATCTCATCCGCACTGCTGGAGCTGCCTTCGTCGAGCGAAACCGCCAGTGGATCCGTTGGAAGCATGTCAAAGTGCTGCTGGCGATTGCGCGGTGTCGCACGGCTGCGCTCGGCGGGCATCTCGATGAGTGCACCCGCTGCGGACATCGTACCCCCATCTCGTACAACAGCTGCCGTGACCGCCACTGCCCGAAGTGTCAGACCGCTGCGCGCGAGCGGTGGATTGCTGCTCGTCGCCGAGAACTTCTGCCCACGCGCTATCTGCACGTGGTCTTCACGCTCCCCCGCCGCTTGGCACCACTGGTCCTACAGAACAAGAGGGTCCTTTACGATCTTCTGTTCCGCACCAGTGCAGAAACCCTCCTCGAAGTCGCGCGTGATCCCAGACACCTCGGTGCAGAGATTGGTTTTTTCAGCGTGTGCACACCTGGAATCAAAAGGTCAGGCTTCATCCCCATGTCCATTGTGTGGTTCCCGCCGGCGGTCTCTCGCTCGATCACACCCGCTGGGTGCACTCGCCGGACAACTACTTCCTGCCCAAAGCGGTACTAGGCAAGGTCTTTCGTGGCAAGTTTGTCGCGGCTCTGCGGCAGGCCTTCCAGAATGGCGAGCTGCGCTTTCCCGAAAGCTTCCAGCTCCTCTCCGAACCCAAGATCTTCGCCGCTTGGCTGCGGCCACTGTTTCGACAACACTGGGTGGTCTACTTGAAACGCCCCTTCGGTGGCCCCGAATATGTGCTGCACTATCTCGGCCGCTACACCCATCGGGTGGCTATCTCTAACCATCGCTTGGTTTCCTTTGCCGATGGCCAAGTGACCTTTCGCTGGCGCGATTCGGCTCATCACAACGAACAGAAGCTCGCCAGTTTGTCACACGATAAATTCTTGCGCCGCTTCCTGCTGCATCTGCTTCCGCAAGGCTTCGTGCGCATCCGTAACTTTGGCTTCTTAGCCAACCGCAAACGCACTACGCTTCTGCCCCTTTGCTTCCAGTTGCTGGGTGCGACACAAGAAGCGCCTGCCGAAGAACACACTTGCTCCGCCGAAGACGCTCCTGATCTTTACCAGTGTCCTAAGTGTGGAGGGCCAATGAAGGTCATCGAACGGCTCACCGCTGCCGAAATCCAATTTCGGTCTCCACCACGGGTCTGCTCTGCCGCATGAAATCACTCTCTGCAACGCGAACACTCCGCATGCTTCGGCGCGCTGCGTATCTCTCTGCCCCGTCACGCAACAAATCCTTTCTTCCCGCCTCTTCAACGGCGGCATTTGCTCACCCTAGCCAATTTCTGGGCACCCGGCGTGGTGGGTCATGCAGGAACGCGCATCCGGTAAAGCTCTAACGTTTCTCGGGACTTAGGACAAGCAGGCAGTGCAGGCAGGCTATCGCCTTGTTTCCCAACCGCCCTGCTTTGCACGCTGCAATAACTCGTCCAAGCGCATCTGAGCCTTGCTGATGATCGAATGAGGATCAGGCGCCCAGCCGATCTCACGCTGCCACCATTCATCTAATTCTCGGCGGCTACACAGCTCTGCAATCCTTCGGATTAGGTCATCCGCTTCCCGCCCGTAGACCTTAAGCTTGTGAACCAAAATATCTGTGAGTGGATGGTCGCCCGGTTTTCCATTCGGCATCGGCACGCTCCAGAAAACGAATTGCCACTTAGATGTTATGTCAACTTTCAACCTTGGAACGCCACCTTCCGAAAATCCCGTTCTTCGGGAGTTGGACTTCGCAACCGTGCGATCTCCTCCCCGGTGGCGTGATCTGGTGGCAATTCGTTGTGTCGAGACGCAGAGAAGCGCACAATTGAAAACCATTAGGGCCGCAACGAACCCTAACCGTCCACACCTATAAAGGAGGGAACAACCCGTGAAAAACCTGGCCTGGTTCCTCCTGGTCCTGTTAACGGCGGCCCCTCTTTGCGCGAAGCCTAAAGTGGATGTACACGTTAAAGTGAGTGAGGGAATCAGGAAGGATCGCGCTGGAGACTCGCTCTCCAAAAGTGGAGCAACACCCTATAACACGTTCCTCGCCACGGTTTGGTTCATGAATGTGACCGTGACTGCTGATAACTCAGAGGCAGTCGCGAAAAATAATGGGCAGTGGTGCATCACGGGGGACACGGCGCTCGATCTGAACGGGGACTATCAGGGCATACTGGACGGAAACAGCTTGGACATTCAGAGTCCCGGCAAGAATGGCAAAACCAAGAAATTGCATTTTGAAGTATTGGACCACAAGTGGCGAAAATTATCTGACTTATAACACGCGCGTGCCGCACAGTCTCCAGAATAGCCGAATTGAAGAAGTACTTTACGAATGTGCATTGGGCATGGTGTGAAGCAGCGATAGGTTCCGATATCGGTCAGGTGGCTATCGAGTTCGCGCGGCCCGCTCCTGAATTTCGCATATGCACCAAATCGGGTCGTAGGTGCAACGCGATCGCATCTGCCACAACTCCAGAATCCGCTTAAAACAATTCCGGAGGACCATTTCGTTCTTGAGCCCCCGGCATCCCACCTTAGCTACTCGAAAATATCTCCTGCGCTTCCTTCCAAGGTTTATTTTCGAGAGCGTGCCGATGACTGCGGCAAACAAGTCTTCGAATGCCGCGCGCCCATACTGCCCAGTAGTCAGCCTCGCTGGGGCAATACGTGGCCATTCACGCACGAGGCTTTGAGCTGACTAGCAGATAAAACCTTGGCCTCTTCGCTTCGTCCATGTGATAGGACGCGTCCAGCACGTCCAAGGTTCTGTCCACGCTATCGTCCCACAAAGGTAAGCCTTTGGCGATGACGGCAGCGATGCCGGAATGCCCATCAAAGGGCGAGGCAAGCTAGATCTGCTCCCAAGCCTTTTTCAACAGACTCAGATGTTTTTGTCGCATGCTCTGCGCTTAAAATTACCGTTGCGGTTAAAACATGCGCACCGAACACCGTCGCGCACCTCGCCATCTCCTCGGAGGAGCTGTCGAGGTGACTGACTTGGAAACGGAGAAGCAAATCGCAACACTGGCCCGCAATCTCAGCCTGTTTGGTTGCTTTGTGGCAACCGCCACTCCTTTCCATACAGGAACGAAGGTCAGATTGCGAATCACACACCGGGGTGCGACATTCGCAGCCCTTGGTTGGGTGGCCTATGCCTCAGCCTCCGAGGGAATGGGGATTGCGTTTGGCGAAATTGAAGCTACAGACCAAGCGATCCTCGACACCTGGCTGGGTGAGAAGCACGGATGACAGCGCTACGATTGCGCGTATGGCAAACTTCAAGTTGAGCGTGATAGTCGTCGAAACGCCGGGCGGCGGAGTGACGGTGCACTGCGAGCACATCGCACCTTAGAAAAGTCGGGCGAGGGCTGGTGGGCGGGCGAAAAGGGACGGCCTTCTCGTATTCGTGCTGCTCGGCTTGTGCCCCATATTTCCGCGCGATCGCAGGTGCCGTCAAGCGCGCGTATGGACGCCCGGACGTTGCCGACCGGAGTTAACGTTTATGGGGATAGTGAGGCTCCCTACCGTCTCGCCAATTTGAATGCACAACCTCGCTCTGTTGGGATGAAAACGTGCTGCCACAATTCTTGCACTGAAGCTCTGTCTGGCGATCCACTATCCAGAGGAGCACGAATGGAGCATTCACATGCTCAACCTGGTAAGTCTCCAAGACGTTGAAATGACCGTTAGGACAGAACAGTCCGACGTATTGAGTCGGCATGACGAGTGGCTGTTACCAGAGTTTTAGCGCAACTGCGTAGCCCGTTAGCAAGCCGTGAAAGAATGCCTGCCGCTGCTTTTGGTTGGAATCGCCGTAGGACCGCGCGGCTTGGTCGAGCGCCTTCAGCAATTTGTCCCGGCGCTGTTGGTGCGGACCACCAGCCACGAGTTTCTTCACGAGCATCTGAACTGCCTCTTCATCGGCGATGGTGTATTTGTGCTTGTGAGACGACATCGGATTGACCCTCCCCAGATAATCAAAAGTCGCATTCTGCGATATCTCTAGTAATCCGGACCAAGCCATCTAGGATTAGTGAAGCACACGTCACACAGGTAAACAGTCTTTGCTGGGTCTCTGAAGTCTTCGGCGTGAACCAATCCGAGACACGTTGAACCGGGGTAGGACCTGTGCCACCGTGGGTAGCGTTCCCCTGCCATATCGGCGCACCCAAGGCAGTACTTATCGCTTTGTTCGTGGTCTCGCCCACCATTTCGGAACCCGAATTTCATTTTCAGAGGCTAGGTGCGGGGATGCTTAGATGTCTGTGATATGCGTCACCCATCACAATAAAGCTTCTGCTGTGGCTTCGGATGTTGATATCTTTCATATCCACGATCGCCTAATGTCGAAGAGCAAGAGGCCAAAAACCTACAGCACGCCCGAAGCTGCCAAGCTGATGGGTGTGTCCGTCATAACCCTGCATCGTTGGCTGGCGGCACAGAAGATTCAGTCTTACGGAATCGAATTGGGTGACGGGCGCAAGCTGTGGCGATGGAATGAACGAGACATTGCGGAAGGGCGTAAGCTAAAGACTTCGCAGAGATACGGCCCTAAAACCAAGCCGTAGCAGTAAAACGGCAACGTCGCCTTCACAGCGGGAAGCCAGGCGACAGATTCGATGGTTTTTCAAATGACACGGCACTTCGCAGAGTGGGCGTTCCAAAAGGGTAGTCCTAAGGCCAAGACAGAACTTGCGAAGGACGAAATATGGTGTGCTGAGTGCTGCCTTAGGGAATGGCGTACCTAGTAAAAGTCTCACAGACCTCCCTACCACCGACTGAGGGGGAGGAACTGCCAGGCCCCCCAATTCACTCCGCGTCTCGACGGGCAATAACGGCTTCGTTGCACCAGCTATAACAATGGTTAAGGACGATTCTAGTATATGAGGAGGGTCAGCCACGAAGAGGAAACTCGGCAAAGCTCCCACACTCATTCGCAGAAGCCTTAAGGTCTGGCTATCGCGTGATTAATGAAGCGAGCTTAGAAACTCAGAAACGCAAGCGCGTAGGAATCTTGTGCCTGAAGAGCAGTTCCCAGCCTGAACTCATGATTACGTATGAGGCTGATGCCTGCAACGGCTATCGGTTCAGCAGACACCAAGTAGTACTACTGATATAGACATGCCTGATTGGGACGATTCGCGTGATTCTCATTGGCGCGATTTGCTGGTGGGCCTCGTGTGGTTGGTGCTGGCCTAGCAGTTCAGGGCATTATGGCGGCCGTCCCCATCTACCTTTGGGTCAAGGCGTCGACTCACTGACTTTCCAACGAAACGGAGGGTACCGAAATCACGGGCCGTGACATTGAACGACGAAGCCAGCCGCGTTACAAGTTCGGCTGTCGCTGACATTGTCGAACAGAAGTCCGGCACCCGGATCGAAGCACGCGTCGCTGATATCAGTCAGCGGGGCTGTCACGTGGAAACAGAACGTGGATTTTCACTAGGGACAGAACTCGGGGTGAGTATTCACAAGGGGCCAGATTCCTTTTTTGCACATGCCAGAGTCGTGTCTTCCTCAGTTAAAGGCATGGGTCTAGCGTTTTCCGAAACCACTCCGGATCAGATTCAAATTCTGGAAACTTGGCTTGGACCACTACGTGAAAAGGAATTGCTCACTCTGAATCGTCGCCGAACGCAGCGAGTATTGATGCGAGTTCCTGTAAAGGTTTCAGGCCAGAATACGCATGGCTCACAATTTGACGAGCAAACCCATACGCTCTCCGTCAATGCACACGGAGCTTCCGTTCTGCTTTTTGTATCCGTTAAAAACGGCCAACGGCTGAAATTTGTGAACGTAGCCACCGGCGATGAAGCGGAGTGTGGTGTCGCTCACGTCGGCCAGCGGCAGGCTGATCGGACGGAAGTCGGTGTCTTCTTTGTTTTGGCTAATCCAAAGTGCTGGCACGTAACCTTTCCGCCGCAGGACTGGACGCCACCTTAGCGCCGCTGACCCGATATCGAGCAAGGACTTTCCATTTCCAATCAAGTGCGACAGCCCTCTATTTTGGGAAATCGCTGGGCCGGGGTCGACTGGCAGGAGGTTTTTCTATTCTGAAGCTGAAGGCTTCTCAATATTGTTCAACGGTGGGTGATCGGCGCAGACGTGTGCGTCGAACTCCCCAGCAACCCAGCTGATATCCTCCCCCATCACAGGAGCCCACCAAGAGCAGGCCAATCTTGATTCCGCCCGCTACTTGCCGGTGATCGAATCTATCCCCACGCCAGAAAGTTCCTAAACCGGCATTATTGCTTCGGATGCGCATTTCCTAAATCAGTACCACTGAGCTACAGAACTTTCTCTCGGCGTGATCTACAGTTTTCCAATCCCGGGGAATTAGAGCAACGGTGGCAATGCTGGCCTTGTGGTCTCGGGCCGTCAAGGAGTTGAACCCATGACCGAAAACGACTATCTGAAACAGGTCGCCACTCTATCGGGGTTCCAGCACTACCCTCTCCAAGGACCTTGGGGCAGGAAATCGGGTAGCGTCGTCGGCACCCGCGACGGTTACATCACAATCATCGGGTTCAACCGCACCCGTCAGGGCGACGTGGTCGTCATCCTGCTGCGCTTCAAGAAGCAGCCGGAACCCGAATTGCTTAAGTCTGCTTTGAAGCAAAACGCCGCGTTACCCAAGAAAAATGGAAAGCTCGCGGAGGTTGGAGCAGATTTCTTACGCTGGGAATGGAAGTATTCCTTCGCAAAGCCCAAGGCTCAGGAAGTGGCCAAGCTCGCCGAAACCTTGTGCGAAGCAATCAAACCCATCGTGCCCGGCTTTGATGGGCGCTGTCAGGAATGCGCATCTGCATCCACGCCATCGTTGACGCTCATGAACGGGCTCCCAGTTTTCATCTGCGCCGGCTGCCAGGAAAAAGTGCGGCACGAGACAGACCGGACAGCGGTCAATTATGAAGAAATCGTGCCTAACTATCCCAACGGGCTGGTCCTCGGAATTGGTGCGGCGCTCCTCGGCGGAGTCGCATGGGGCGTCGTGGCCTACGCCATCAATTACATTTTTCTTTACGGTGCAATTCTCATCGGCTACGTGGTAGCTGCGGCTGTGCTGAAAGGCACGGGGAAGGTAACGCGCTTTGGACAAGTGCTGATTCCGGTTCTAACAGTCGCCAGCGTGCTCTCCGGTGATGCCATTTTTTATACGCTGATCGTGATGAAGGATCGGCACATCCCGTTCTCCGGGCAACTCCTCAGTACAATTGTCGTGCATCTGTGGGATATCGAAACCAAAGGAAGCGGGGTCCTATCTTTGATCTTCGCTTTGGTTGGTGCGGGATACGCGCTCTATTCCGCGCGCAAACCGAAATTCCAGGCCGCCTTCCAGCCCCTGGGCGTGCCGAACAACTGAAACGCCAACGCAACCCACGACAAACAAAATGCGGGTATGTACGTCTGCGCCAAATGTAACAGTCTAGTTGACCAACCCAAGAAGCGGTGGTGGTCGGGATGGCGCTACTGCCCGAACGGCCATGTTCTTTACGTCCGAGGTCTCGGGCCATCGCTCGAGCAGTCGTTCTGGAAGTCATTCCTGAAGGTTTTGGTACCGGGCATCATTACCTTCGGCTGGATCGTACTAACGCTCGCCGCTGCTCCTGATAACGCTCGGGCAAGGTCGGGGGCACCTTACATGGGATTCGTGGTGGCTATCTTCTATTTACTTGCGGGCCTGAACTTGTTAAGAAAAGCACACGTTTGGGCGGGACGGGCAGGGCCGGTTCAAAGACTGGTTACTCATGCGAGGGGAAGAGCCTACGGTTTTCTTGCCGCCGTTCTCTGCCAGCTTGGCATCACAATAGCACTACTGTTTGCGAAGTGAGGCGCTTCCACCAAGGTCACTGAATCTTTGTTGACTGAATTACTGAGCCGCGGATGCTTCTTTGCCGAGGGTGATCAACATGAGCTGGCCAGAGACAGTTCTGCTCGTTGTGATAATCGTCGTCATCGCGGGCGCAGTGATTGTATGGAGAAAGCGGGAGTAGACCCCGAACAAAGCGGCAAGAGGATATAGAGATCCGCGCCTGAGGCAAGGGAAATGGCTGGCACGTATGATTTTGCACGAAGACTAAACTCGAAATCTGAGATTCTGGATGAAATATTCAGTTGTGGCGCGAGGAGCCCAGGTTCAATGCTCGTTCCCATGGTCATCGAAGAGACCACGCGAGGTGAGCGCGCGTACGATATCTACTCGCGCCTGCTGAAGGACCACATTTTGTTTGTCGGCACTCCGATTGACGACCACGTCGCCAATCTAGTGACGGCCCAACTGTTGTTTCTGGAAGCTGAAGACCCCGAGCGCGATATCCAGCTCTATATTAATTCGCCGGGCGGCTCGATTACGGCCGGGATGGCGATTTACGACACGATGCAGTACGTGCGGCCCGACGTGGTGACGACTTGCGTCGGGGAGGCCGCCTCAATGGCCGCCTTGCTGCTGACTGCGGGTGCTCCCGCGAAACGCTTCTCGCTACCTAACTCGCGCATCGTCATTCATCAGCCTTCGATGTCGGGGCTGTCGGGTCAGGCGACCGATATTGAAATCCACGCGAAGGAAATTCTGCGCATGCGGTCGGTGATCAACCAACTCCTGGCTCACCACAGCGGGCAGTCGATCGAAAAGATTGAGCAGGACGTGGAGCGCGACTTCATTATGTCGGCTCAGCAGGCCAAGGAGTACGGCCTGATCGACGAGATCATTCAGAAACACCGTTAGCGGGGCGCGTCCCTCTGTCCATCCGCAGGTGTATACTTCTTGAGTCTCAATTACACACCCCCGTTTGTGCGCTCCGTTTGCGACGGTTCTTGTGCCATAGATACAGGCCGGCCGTAGAAGGTTCCTGTTCCCAGTTTATCTACAAAGGCGCATGTCCGAGGCCAATGGAGAAACGATCATGAAAGTGGGCTTCGAATTCCCCGAGTGGGAGCCACAATACAAAGCCGCCTTACTGGAGGTTGATCAAGCGAGACTTCTCGAACGTGTTGCCGCTGCCGAGGCGGCCATCCGCCAGAGGATGCGAGCGATATTTGGCCGCAGGGACGCAGATACAGAGCGGCAGGCGATAGGAAAAGCCCTATCAGCATTGAGGGTTCTCAAAGAAACATCTTTTTCCTGATCATAGGTCCGGAAAGACCAAGCGTGTCCCCAATCGTGGAAGACTAATACAGTCCCACCTTTGTTTTGACTCGCCGCAAATCCAGCATCATGCTGCTCACTTGTTGTCCGAGTTGGTCGATCTGTTTTTCGTTGCGGCCCACGGTCCTTGCTAACGAGTTCAATTCTTCGCGGCCTTGCGTCTGCACCACGCGGCTATCCAGTACGAGTTCGTGGGTTTCCTTGGTTGTGGTTCCGATCGCCTGTTGTCCCGACCTCAGATCGTCAACTGCGGCCTGCAAATCCTTGACCTGCATTTGCAGTTGCGTCAATTGATCGCGAAGCTGGTCAGTCTGCTGCTGTGGCGTCGCCTGAGTAGGCTGCGGTCTGACGCCCTGCGTTCTCCCAGACTGTTGACTTGGGTTTTGTTGAGCAGCGATATAGCCAAAACAAATCAGGACTCCGGCAAATAGCAGAGGACCGAAAGTTCGCTTAGTGATGTGCGACATGTGATTACCTCCCTTCATCAGCCGAATCAAGGCTACCATCACGGTGCACTGACCTGATACTTTCGAATACGATCACGTTGATGCCGGATCAATCGACAACGTACTTGAGTTTCTGGAAGAACCGACTCGGCTGCGTGCCGGAGTCGGTATGGGAAAAGACCGAGCTCGAAGCCCTGGTGCTGGCCGACAACGACCTGTCCGAATTATCCGAACAGATCGGCTGCCTGCGGAGGCTGCGCATGCTCGATCTCGGCCACAACAGGTTGGGGAGCGTGCCTGACGCATTAGCCGATCTCGACGATCTCACCGATTTCCTCTATCTTCACGACAACCGATTGATCTCGTTACCGCCGTCCCTTGAACGGCTGACGAAGCTACGGTATCTGAACATCAGCAGCAACGGCTTCGAAGACTTGCCGGAATGCATATGCGGTATGGTGGGCCTCATCGAACTTAGAGCATGCGACAATCAATTGAATTCGCTCCCGGAGTCTCTTGGGCGCTTGTCGAGGCTGCGAGAGTTGCATTTGAGAAACAACAGGCTGATCTCCCTCCCGCAATCGATTGGCACACTCCTGGAATTACGGCAGCTCGATCTGCGTGGCAACCCGCTGACCGATTTGCCGGCAGCGCTCGCCACACTACCTCGACTGGAAAAACTGGATCTGCGCTGGGTAACGACCTTGGCGCCACTCGCCTGGATCGCCGATCTTGAAGCACGTGGTTGTGTGGTCTACCGCTGATACGGTCGTAGCGCGGAAAGCTCGCTGGCGATCGTCTGGATTCAAATTGATCTCCGACGCCCGACGCACAGTCGCCTCCAAACCCACGCGAGAAAAACCTCTGGCTAAAGAGGAAATAATGGTGGCCGGTTACAACAACAATAACCATTGCGGCACGGAAGCGCGAGCACGGTGAGTTCAGGAAGGAATCATCGAGCATAGCGACGCCATCAAGACGGCGATTGAACCCAGCTTAAAAACGTCCTTCGAAGACGTATCTTAAAACAAGCAGTAGGTCCTGGAGAGGACCTCAATATTCGAATCCCTTTCTGCTATCGTATGCAGCCAGGCCCATGGGTTCAAAACTCAGTCGAGATTGGAGTGAACTATGGGAAACCATGTTAGAGGGATACCGAACAGACCAAAGGAACTTCCTCTCATAAGATGGGTAGCCGTTCTCGTACTTATGCTTTCTGTGTGCTTCGCTGCAACGCGTACGAGTGTAGCCCAAACGCCGACCACACCGCTGAACCCCGATTGGCAGACGGCGGCAGGGGGCAAAATGGCCTTCGACGCCGCGTCAGTCAAACAAAACAAGTCTTGGCTCCCACCATCCGGCGACACGCCGAAATCCAACTTTCCTCTGGGCCTGGCGATCTTTATTACCCGAACGGGGGTCTCTTCACGGCCACCAATTTTCCGGTGAGCGTCTACATAGGGTTCGCATACAAGATGTCGAACAACCAGATGAAGGTCCTGCTGCGGGTAGGGTCGAGGACTGGCGCCGTGCTCCGTAGGTTCGGCCTATCTGTTGCTCCCCGTTTCCTCTGGGAGTGCCTCACTAGCCGAACCGTAAGCCGGTTTCCAGCCCCCGCCTCGTCAAACCCAGCGTGCGGATTTCCCGCACTGGGCTTTCCTGCTCGCTTCGCGATCAAGGGTTATGAGACCTATCCGGCTGGCTGCGCTTTCGGAGATGACCATGGTCGACGAAGCCGGTAATCGTTGAACAGCCCGAGCTTCCCGTACAGCCACTCCCTACTCCACCGCTTCCAGCCGAAGCCCTTGCGCTCCCGGGCACGCATCAGATGCCGCCGAATCTTCTTCTCTACCCAGTCTTCGAACAAACGAAAAGCACCGGCTCGAGTGGCCGACCGCAAAGTAGTTCACCCAGCCGCGCAGGATCGGATTGATCTGCTCGATCACCCGCTCCACGGGCTGGCTGACATTTCGTCGGAAGATCTCCCTGAGCTTTGCCAGCAGCGCCGTCCGCTTCTTCAGCTTCGGCGCGTAGTAGCGGCCGCCATCGTCCCGTTACGACTGCGGATGCGGCGAAACTCAAAGCCCAGAAACCCGAAACTCTCTCCCTTTGCTAGATCCACGATCCGGCTCTTCTCCTCGTTGATCTCCACCTGCAGTTTGGCCAACTCCTCCCGCAGCCGCTTTTCCACCGCCTTCACGCAGCCAGTCATGCCGCGGATGAGCGTCCACCAAGATCACCAGATCATCCGCAAACCGTGCATATTCGACGTAGGTGTATTGTCCCGTACGCGTGGTGGCTGATCGCCCTCTCCAGCATCCGGTCCACCTCATTGAGGTAGAGGTTACTGAGCAACGGCGAAATCACCCCGCCTTGCGGAACGCCCTTCTTCCCAGTCGCCTTCAGGATCATCTTGAGCAACCGCATCACCTCGTCATCTTGCACCCGTCGCGCCACCTTCTCCAGCAGCAGATCGATGCTGCACGTTGTCGAAGTAGGCCCGCAGGTCAAGATCGATGACTCGGGTCTTGCTCTCGACGATCGCTTCGAGCCACTCGGTATACCGCTTCATGCGCTGTCCGCTTCGGTCGGTATCCATACGACCCCGGTTGGAAGTCGGCTTCGAAGATCGGCTCCAGGATGAGCTTGAGCGCCCCCTGGACCACGCGGTCGCGGATGGCAGGAATCGAAAGGACGCGGACCTTGTTGCCCCCGTCCTTCGGAATCTCCTTCTTCCGCAGCCGGCATGGGCCGATACGTGCTGCTGACCAGTTCGTCCCGGATCTGCTGCGAGAAAACTCTCCACTCCGCTTTCCTCGATGGCCTCGAACGTGACCCCGTCGATTCCCGGAGCCCCGTTGTTCTTCTTGGCCATCTGGTAGGCTTCGCTGCAGCGTCTCCATCTTGCAGACGTGGACGTACAGTCCCCAGAAGCGCCAGGCCGGTTCAGCCTTCGCCTTGACGTATAGCTCCTCCTCAGGTCCTGCAAACTGATGGGTGCCTTTGTCATCTCACCCTTGCCTCCCTTGTTGTCGGAGTCGTTGCAAACAGCAGGGCCCCTTCGCTCCACGGACATTACTCCGCTTCTTCGCTACTACGGGCCCCTCCGCCACCCTCTCGTCTTCCACCGATTTCCCGGTGTTTCCGGTTATACGGCTTCCTGCTCCGCCGATTTCTCGACGGGACGAGGAGGGCTTCTCCAGTTGCTCGACATGCCCTTGTCACCGTGCTGTCCCTACCACCCCGCCGGAGTGTCATCGCCGCTTCAGTCAGTCTGCGACGATGCCATGCTGCCTTCGCCCCGAACGAGAGGGCTCGGCCTCCGGATCTATTTTTTTTCGAGGCCACCTGTGGGTTCACTTGCGTTACGGCCCGGTGACTCGCTCACCATCCCAAGGATGGCTTTGTCGGTCGGCTTCATCCGCTTCGTTTCCTCCACGGATGCGACCCAAGCTACGGGGCTCCTGACTCTTACCCCGGTGGGACTATCTCCCACTGAACATGTCAGCCTTCGCTGGACACACTGGTTCGCCAAAACTCTGTCCGACAGCGATTTCAACAGGATACAGGGTTGCCGTCCACAGGCGAAATGCGATAGCACCCTCGGATGGTCGACGCCATTCGGCTATTCGTAGGCGCAATCCTGCGTCTCATCCGCACTCGTCGCAGACTACTGCTTGAGAACCTGGCTCTTCGCCAGCAGCTCGCAGTACTGAAGCGAAAGCATGCCCGGCCAAGGCTGGCAGCCCTCGATAAGCTCTTCTGGGTCCTGGTGCGAAGGTTCTGGTCCGAATGGAAACAGGCTCTCATCATAGTGGGCCCGGAGACGGTTGTACGTTGGCATCGATCTGGGTTTGCAATGTATTGGCGGGCAATTTCCAGAGGCCGCCGGATAGTGGGCCGGAGAAGGACTTCCAAGGAAGTCCGCGATCTGATCTTTCGGATGGTCGCGGAGAACTCCACCTGGGGCGCGCCACGGATTCACGGCGAACTTCTCATGCTCGGTTTCGATATCTCGGAACGAACGATTTCCCGCTGGATGAAACGAGCGCCGAGAGACCCGGAGCCAGCAAAACGCTGGCTTGCCTTTCTTCGAAATCACCGGGAAGCCATCGCGGCGATGGACTTCTTTACCGTTCCAACCATCACCTTCGGTGTGCTCTATTGCTTCTTCATCATCGGCCACGGTCGCAGGCGTATCGTGAATTTCAACGTTACGTCCCATCCGACCGCCGGTTGGATCATCCAGCAGTTGCGCGAGGCCTTCCCGTATCAATCGGCTCCTCGGTTCCTCATCTTTGATCGGGACGCCAAATATGGTTTGGAGGTCCCGATCGCGGTACGCTCGATGGCCATCCGGCCGGTTCGCACGTCGTTCCAAAGTCCCTGGCAAAACGGAATTGCTGAGCGCTGGGTCGAGAGTTGCCGGCGGGACTTGTTAGATCACGTTATTGCCTTCAATGAACGCCACCTCAAGCGCCTGCTGTCGGACTATGTTCGCTATTACCATGAAGACCGCACGCACCTGGGCCTAAGAAAGGAAACGCCGGCGGGCAGAGTTCGGTCCACGGATCGGGGTACAGTCGTGTCTCAAGCGCGCCTGGGCGGCTTGCACCATCGCTACGACCGAGCTGCCTAATAATAAGGACCGGCACACCGGCGAACGGATTTGATTTGCCAGCAGGCTTGCGCCACAATTCAGCCCTCGGCTCAAAAACCCCCAACCTTTCGAGTGCACGTCTTATTGTCAAGTAGTTCTGCCCTGCGGCTCGCGCCGGTGGGTCGCACGATTTTTCATTCGGACGAAGCTTTGGCGAGGCACACGGCTTCTTCTTTACCATGCCGCAATCATGCCACAAATTGCGTAACGTCGTAACACCCGAAATCAAAATGAGTCACTACCCCCAACCGACTCTTCTTGCTGTCTTCTTCCACGAGCCGCAGAGAGGCCCGATATGCGGGGAATGACCTCTGAATGCGGGTCGGTGGTTCGCGGGCAATGCGGAGTTTTTTGACCAGCCTGCCCGCCATCCTGCAAACTATTCCTGAAGTTGCGTGGCTTGCTTCAGTTCACGGTTGACGTGCGTTGGGCTTTGACGTGATCATGCGCGGTGAAAGCTGAAGCAAGCGCCGCCCGGCGAGGGCGTAGAGAGGCACGTCCTCAGAGAGGAGACAAACCACGACCACTAACTAATGCTGTAACTCCAGGCGACCAGCCATCAGGATCAAAGCTTGGTAAAACGGTAGTAGTTCATCAAAGACGCGCCGGTATTCAGTATCTTTCTTCTGCGATGCCTCTTGTGGCTCCCATAAAGCACCAAGAAACACGAACACGGGTGAATTGTCGGCGGGAACAACATATGTCTCAAGGTGATGCATAACATCATCGGGCATGACGTTGTCAGTATCCAATGGGGATTGGAGGTATTAGTTAAACCTAGAGCCAAAGCTTCAGCGACATGAGCACTGAGAATCCGAGTGTCCAGGTCCGCGGCGCTCCCTATCGGAGCCTGTGATTTCCGTCACTGTGCTCCAACCGTTGATGTGAAAGCCTACCGAGAAAATCTGAACGCTAGGAGGCACACTGTTATGGCAACGACGCCCAAACCGATCACGGACGCAGAGAAAACCATACGTGCTCTCGCTCAGGAGTACGTCAGATACTACAATGCTCGCGACCTCGACAAAGTGGTCAACTTGTTTGCGAAGGACGGCCGCACTCTCGCTCCTTACAGTCCAGCCGCCGAAGGAACAACCGCCCTGCGCAATCTCTTACAACAATTCATCACAGAGTACGATCCGCACGACCTGAAAGTGGAAACCACGCACGTCGAAGTTGACGGCAACATCGCTTTCAGCTTGGGCACGTACACTATGAACGTACGGACGCCGCGGGGCGCACGCCTGGACGACAAAGGCAAATGGATCGTGGGCCTGCGCCGTGAAGGCGGTACGTGGCTTATGGTCGGCCACTGCTTCAACACCGATCTGCCCATTACGACGCTGGTCAGCATGTAAGCAAAACGGATAAGTATAGGCTACGGCAAAAGAGAAATTTGTCGCCCTGAAGTTCAGATCTCACTTATAGGCTCTCGTTGCGAGAGCCTTTCGTGATAGTTCCATACGCGGACGTGTTTATTTCGAACGAGGAGCAAAGCGCTGCCCGAAGGAGCGACTCCTTCCTTCCAGGTTTCAGTTAATGGTTCTCGTACAACCGAGATAAATCTACTGGGAAGCGATCCTCTTTCAGGGCATGGAGAACGAGTTTCGCGATCACTAGCTGTCCCCACGGAGTTGGATGCACATCGCAGCCTGTACCCGAGGCGTTAAAAAAAGACAACCCAACCTCACAGGGAAGTCCGCCGACCACAACACTCTCCTTCTCAAAAGCAGAAAACGCGTCGGCGACTTTTCCGTTGAATGACTCGGTCACCTTCAACATAGCCGAGTTCAATTGGCTCAGCGCCTGAGTCTCCAACGCATTGTTGTAATCGGAAGAAGCGTAGTTTACTGCTACGATCGGCCCTTCGTAGCCGGTACTCCGAATGGCCACATAGATCTCAGTCAAATTTGTCGTGAATGTAGCCAAGACTCCTGGCAAGTCGGTCTCTATACAGCTCACCGAACTGCCGCAAGTTTTCAAAAGGATGAGGAGATCGTCCCCTCCGATGGTGATAGTCGCCAATCGCGTGTCCCGATGTGCCGCCAGAAAAGAGACCGCGTACTCCTTTTGTGTTTCCAAGGGGGCATACGTAACAAATAGCGGCAGCTGGGCGCTACGGTATTGGTTACACCCGTTATCGGGTGGGAACCCGAGAAAGCTGCTGCTGGTTTGGCCAGGACACGATGCGTTCGCTAGGTCGAGCTTGAGGAACTCCGATACGTAGTGGGGATACCCATGATAGTAATGGAGAAGGTTGGGAGGGGGAGGGGTTAGCGGTACGAATGGATTGAAACCAAAGGGAATGGAATCTCCGAGCGCAAGGTAGGACGCATGATGGTCAAAGTAAGGTGCACGATCCTGGGCAGTGGCTGCGCCGATCGCCAGTACTGTCAACACTAAGACGACGTAGAGTACTCTCTTCATATGGCCCTCCTTCCTAGTTGCGGTCACTCGCCGATAGTTTTGCTGGGTTTGGAATCGGTAGCTCGTACATCGCACATTTCTTAATCAGGATTTTCGTTTTAACCGCAGGGATGGACACGCTTATACACCCGACGCCTTTCCGCGTGAACCAAATTGTTTTTCGTCGCGTGATCTTACAACTAGGGGGATCAGGGGGGACCGCTAGCCCTGCTCACGTTGAAGTGCAGCTGGCGTTACTCGCCGATTGGAATATTAGGGGCAGTGCTCGGTTTGTTGTTAGTGATCCCGCAAGACGCCATAGCGAGCGATAGCGTAGCCCAGCGCACCTCCGACGAAGACATCGGACGGGAAGTGAGCTAGTAAGGTGAGGCGCGAAAAGCCAATCGTTCCCGCTAACCCGTACGCGACCCACGGAACCCAGCGGTGTTTGCCGTAGCGGCGTGCAACGACAGTGGCGATGGAAACAGCTGCGATGGTATGTGCCGAGGGGAAGCTGCTGCCGCTGTGGATTTTGCTGCGGAAGAAGGTGTCACTATAGATTTTCTGGCTGGCCACATCCGAGGGGCTTAAACGTGTGGTCAAGCTGTTCATCGCCTCACGGATCACCTCGGAGTCAAAGACAGCTTCCCCGGCGAACAGTGCAGTCTTCTGCATATATGAATCACGGCTGGCCAGGCCGAAGACATACAGGGCCGTCGGAACGGCGATTATTTCGTCACCTGTCACCCGACTGCTAAACGCCCGATCAAAGCCGCGGAAAGCCGTAGTGCGATTAAAGGCAGGCTCCACATATGGGTCAGCCGCGATCAATCCAGCCGTTGGGGCGACGACGGCAAGTGTGGGCAACCAATGCCGACCCTTTGCAAGTTGAACCGGGAACAGCCAGATGTTTTTCTGATCGTGTAGGATGTTAATGGGCAGGCGGCGCAAAGAGATATCACGTACACTCGAAGACGCGGTGAGCGGCGAGGATGCGGGAGCGTGCGGAGGAGGATTTGGCGGCGACGAATCATCCTGTCCCAGGAGGCAGGGGACAATCAGAAACACCACGGCGCAGGCAAGAGTACAAATTGGACTTCGTTGAAATGGGCTTGTTGACTTGGCATCCATTTTCGCCAGTTGGCCAGAATTTCAGTTTTGGCCTCTTTGGATGCGCCCCTTATACACCCATAGCCCTCCCGCGTGAACCCGCATTCCCTTTCACCGCAGTATGTCTCAACTCGGGACACCATGGTTGAGCCTAGCAGCTTCATTTGACGCAGGACATCCGCTGCGAACGAGTCCTGATGGATAATCACTACATCGGTGTCGTCGCGGCAGGAATTTACGAAGTCGGGCAATACGCGTTTGATCTCTGCTCTGAGAGCCTTTTCTCGCTCATCCACTTCTTGTTCAGACATCATTGTTTTTTCCTCTCACGCGGCGATTTGAGGCGTGCTGGGCAGTCAGTTCACGGTTTCCATTTCCGGATCACGTCGATGACTCATTCTGGCCTTTCTTGAACTTTAGCATTCGTGCGTGTCTAATACCTGCCGGAGGTTTCATGGATATTATCGGAGCATTGCGACAGGAAGAATCGAACGTGCGGCTCCCAGCGCAGCGGCCTTCTATTTTGCTGGGTGAATGCATCCTTAGTCGGCGTCAGGGTGTTCCTTCATTCGGCGTTGCCGATTTTCCTCAATTTGCTGCTTGATCTTTTGGGCCGACTGCATCGTCTCCGGGTCTGTGGGCCACGGCATTTCCTTCTCCATTTGTTCCATCATCGCGGCGATGCCGATTTGCATATCATCGAATGTGAATGGTTCAATGTCGCCTCTGCGCACGATGAGTTCAGCCAAGTCTCGACATTTGCCATGGATTGCACCACGAGTCTCAAGGAACCGCTTCGTGAGCCAAAGAGCCACATCTGCTAACTGCAAGCCGATTGAGGCCTCGGACGAGCGCATGACTAGCTCGCAGTCAAAGGTCGGCAACTCCGTAAGGTCAAGCAGGCTGGCAGTGATGGTGCGCTTGAAATCAAGGCTCTTGAAAATACGGTAGTGCTCCTTCAAAAATCGCCCAAATTGGTCCTGTTCGTCGTGGACGAAGGATTCTACCTTCGCTCCGGTCTCTTGATGGAGTTTGTGAAACATGGACACCAGAAGGGAGAACGCAACAATGTTGGGTGAGTCGAGTTCATGAAGCCCATCTCCGATGAGAGGCTATCTGAACGCTAACCGAGGCCGCCAAATGGTGATCCTCGCCGGTGCTGGGCATGTGGAATTCGGTCCCGGCATTCCAAGGCGTCTGGAAAGGCGAGCAAACGTAACATACGCTATCGTACTTAACAGCGGAGAGGAGATCGAACCGCACATGGCGGACTATCTTCTGCTCAGCAACAAACAGGAACCGACCCCAGCTGGTATCCTCGGTGTCAACCTGGAAGAAAAGGGTGGGGAATGCCGCATCGGTTCATTGAGTCCGGGTGGCCGCGGAAAGGGCTGGACTGAGCAAGCGAGACGTCGTGGTCGCGATCGACGCTCAGACTGTCAAAACGATCGCCGATGTTCACTTAGCCCTTTGGGATAAAAAGCCGGGGGACCGGGTACGTGTCGAAGTGCGCCGCAAGCGCCGCCTTCAGGCGTTAACCCGCCTGGATTTCGAGGTCAAGTTGACAGCACCGCCAAAGCCGCCGGACCCATTTAAAATCGCGGCGAACCTTCCACCAAAAACCCCTGCCGCAGTAGCTTTTTAACTTGCTGAAAATCCAGCGCAGGTTCAGAACGATTTCTGCGCGTCAAAGACCCTGCTACAAGCACGGAGCATGTGACTGCCTAACTCAGCAGCGTTCGCAGTCATCTGTCCCTTTTGCCGGCCGCCCGCGTCTTATCCACAACGATGGCACCGCCCTTCATGACCCAACGCACGTTTTTGATGGCGAGCTGGATGTCAGCGAGCGGGTCGCCCTCTACGGCGACGATATCGGCAAAGCAGCCTGGGGCAATGGAGCCGAGGCTATTTTCCATGCCGAGCATTTCGGCCGGCAGAACGGTCGCGGATTGCAGCGCCTGTTCGTTGGTCATTCCGAGCTTCACGAACCACGTGAGCTCCCGCATGTTCAGCCCGAATCCGTTATATACCGCATCGGAGCCGACGAGCATACGTGCTCCGGCTTTATATGCCTTCTTCGCCGTTTCGAAATTCCTCTGAATATAATTGCTCAGGTTTTCCTTCGCGCCAGCCGAAAACTTGTAAACATCATCCGCATTTTCGATGTAGTACTGATTGTGATCGATTGTGGGAACATACCAGATCTTCTTCTGGACCATTTCCGCGATGGTATCGTCATCCATGTCGGTCGCGTGTTCGAGCGTGTCGCACCCCGCGCGGATCGCATCGCGCGCCCCAGCCGGGCCGTAGGAGTGAATCGCGACTTTGTGACCAGCCGCGTGAGCCATATCGACAATTGCCTTCATTTCCTCGTAGCTCACCGTCTGGTCGCCAGTGACATCATCAAAACCGCCGGTTGAAACGAAGATCTTCACCCAGTCGGCACCGCTGTCAATTACGGCTTTGGCGTGCTTGGCCGCATCCTCTTTCCGCCAATCGGCCTGGTGTAACGGATCCGGTAGGCCTGTTCCGGACACGAACATTCGCGGTCCGATCATAGCGCCCATGTTGATCAGATCGCGCATGTCAATGTCCATGCCATAGAATGCGTTCAAATCGCGCACCGTGGTCACACCCGCCTCGAGCGTCTTCTTCGCGTTTTCCTGTGCAAGGAAAACGGTTGCCGCAACATGGCGCGGCGGCTGGCGGCGCGATGCCTCCATTCCCGGATAAAGAGGACTAGTGCCGAGCGCACCATTCCAGTAATACGTCATGTGTGTATGCGAATCGATCATTCCTGGAATACCGGTATATCGGCTTAGGTCGATGACCTCCGCCCCCACGGGGATTCTGCCCCTCGCGGTGACGCTTTGAACCTTGTCATTCTGGATGATCAGGACGGCTTTGGTGATAACGCGATGGCCGTCCCAGAGTTTCCCGAACTTGATGGCTTTCACTGCGGTTGCCCTCCTGGGCGCCGGGAATACGTCCCGCGTAGAGTATTACCGATACTCCGCTCAGCGATCTCGTCGGGCCCGAGACGCTGACCATCCTGGAGCGGCGTTGGCTGAATTCAATTCAGTTTATCCGGAAAAAGCACGAGGAAATTGCGATTCTGCCTGGATCACGGCGTACTCTCCAGGAAACATACGCGTAAGTCGTTTGTTTCCTGTCATCACAGACGGCGCAAAACGCCGTCCCCTGCTCGGAAGCGATCCTCCACCCGACATAAACCGGATAGGGCCTGATAAACGCATTATAAAAGGGCGCCCTTAGAGTAGGTTTTGATCGCTCGCATCAACGCCTACAAGAAGGAGCACCCTCGTGAATGATGCCAAGTATATTGGGCTGGACGTTCACCAAGCAACGATCTCCGCAGCGGTTTTGGATTCCACCGGAAAGTTGGTTATGGAGTCCATCCTCGAAACGAAAGCAGCAACTATCCTGCAGTTTGTTCATGGACTTCGCGGAAGCTTGCACGTGGCCTTTGAAGAAGGGACTTGTGCTGCCTGGCTAGGTAAAGTCGCTGGGCCCGAGTGAAGGGGAAAATGGAGAGCTGTTTAGGCTCTGGCTTGCGGGATCACCGAGTAGACCACCGCAAAGTAATGGCAGGCGCTGCCCGCCATCACGAACAGGTGCCAGACAACGTGATTGTAGGGAATCCTCTTCCATGCGTAAAACACAACTCCGACCGTGTACATCAATCCCCCAGCCAGCAACCAGATAAGCCCGATGGTCGGAACGGCCTGGAAGAGGGGCTTCACAGCAATCAATGCCAGCCATCCCATCAGGACATAGACTCCCGTGGACAAAATCGGATGACGGTCCACAAACCAGACCTTGAGAACAATGCCTGCCGCCGCGAGGCCCCAGACAATTCCGAGCAGCGACCAGCCCCAGCCTCCGCGCAAATTGACAAGCAGGAACGGTGTGTATGTTCCGGCAATCAAAAGGAAAATCGCCGAGTGGTCGAAAATCCTAAAAATGCGCTTCACCCTTCGTGAAGGCAGCCCATGGTACAGCGTCGAGGACGCGTAAACGCAAATCAGTGTGACCCCATAGATCGCGCAACTCACGATCTGCCAAGCTCCGCCGCGCACGATAGCTAGGACCAGCAAGGCGGCGAATCCAGCAATGCTCAACCCCAAGCCAATGCCGTGACGTGACGCTGTTTGCAAGCTCATCAAAGGAGACGCGACTTTTTGCGGTTCGTGCCAAGGATCTTCCTCCCACAACTATTGTTCTCCTGCAGAGCCCGATAGCTTGTTGGATGCTCCGTCGTTCTTGTCGAGAAGCTGTTAATTTAACCGTTGTTTTGCGAATCTTATGGCTTCCGCCCCACGTTTGGGTCGAGCTGGCGAAGCCATTCGGCTGCCTCCTCGGGCAGGAACGCGTTGAAATACACTTCCTTAATGCTGTAGGACTTGCTCCGTTGTTCGACAATCGGAAGAATCTCGATATGCCAGTGAAAATCTTCCGCCAACGTGCGCCAATATGCGGCCGGCTCTCTCTCTTGATGGCTGGTGCTCGGCGCGGTGTGCAGGACGAGGTGGTACGACCTTGAGACCTGCGTCAGGCGGCGAAGAACTCGCCCGAGCAGGGCGGCCAGATCATGGCGCTTGGCAACGGGCCGCGGCCGCTCGAACAAATGGTTGTGCGGGCGCAGCATCAACCAGAGTTCAAAGGGCACACGTGAGGCGTAAGGACAGAAAGCCACATAGTCGCCCTGCGTGTCCACGACACGCCGGCCCTGCCGTTCCTCTTGGCGCAGGGTATCGCAGAACACACACCGCTCCTTCTCCTCATACCATTGGCGAGCCGACCACAGTTCGTAAAGGATGCGCCGCGGCACGAACATCGTGGCGGTGACCTCGGAATACGGATGCTCCCATTCGGCGCCGGCCAGCGCGCCGCGATTCTGGAAAACGGTGACGTACTTGAAGCGCGGGTCGCGCTTCAAGTCAAGGATACGCAGGGCGTAGGCCTCGAGAACGCGCTCAATCTGATCGTCGCTCATGCGCGCAAGAGACTGGTCATGATCCGGAGATTCGATGATGATTTCGTGAGCTCCGACGGCATGCATGCGATCGTAAACCCCATCAGCCTCTCGCTCGGCATCGCCTTCAATCCGATAAAGCGGGTGGAAATGCGGGATGACATACACCTGGGGCGCACCCGGCGCTGGCAGTTCGAGGAGCGCCGGCAAGACCTTGCGGCCCAGACAAAGTGGGCAGCCGTCGGCACTCATCGGGAGGTCTTCCCGATGGCCCACACGGACCCAACTGCGAGTGATGGGGTCCCTACGAAGTTCCATTGTGGAAACTTAAAATGATGTCAGGCGTATCGCTTCCTGTCGGTGGCATAACCAGTGAACTCTCTCAGAATTACAGCACCCAGAATCGCGGCCAGGGTCGAATACACAAGCCCGCCATGGCCCGGGAAGTTTGCGACAAGCACGATGAAACCTCCTGCCACTGCCCCCGCAATACACACTACGAGGTCCACAATCGGCCCGTATCCGCCTTCCTTCAGGACTTTTCTGGTTAGCCAGCCCGTAATCAATCCAACGATGATCCAAGATAGAAAGTGCATATATCCTCGTTTAGCGAATGCTCGCGTACCTGTCCGTCTCTTCTGACAATTTTCCCGCGGCGGTTCTTTTTGCGGCGCAATTCGCGGACTCGCGCGTGTTCTTCTAGCTTTCCCCTTCGCCGGACAAGTGAAGGGGCCGACTGGCCCGCCCCTTTCCGAACGAAAAGATCTGTCCGTTCTCGGCTAATAAGCCGGGCCGTCAAACCGTGGAGGCGGCTGTTGTCTCACTCGCCGCGCTCGCACGACAGATGCTTAGTCATTCACGCGGCATCAATTCACGGCCCAACGACTCGCTAGGGCGGCTCTCATTATGGCTGGTCCCACGACAGGTTCGTCGCTCAGCTCTTTTTCGGCCCTGACCCAGTCCTCAAGATCTTTTCCGTGTTCGCCGCCGCGTTGAACATACAGCTCATGAGCCCGGCGAGCGATCTCTTCTCCCGATCGTTCTTTGCGTCCAGACATGGCCACCTCCTTCCTTGTCAGTACAGGGGCCGCGGCACCGGCCCCTCGCAAAATGATATTCAGCTTACTTGCCGTTTCCTGAGACGTTGATCTTGACTTGCTTCGCCTTAGACTCCTCACGCTTGGCCATGCGCACGGTCAAGACCCCGTTGCGATACTCGGCGCGAATGCCTTCGGTCTTCACCGTGTTCGGCAGGGAGAAGCTCCGCATGAACGAACCATAGGCGCGTTCAACTCGAAGATAGTTGTCCTCGTTGACTTCCTTCTCGAACTTCCGCTCTCCGCGGATGGTCAACGTATTGTTCTCGACGCGAACGTCAATGTCCTTCTCTTGAAGATCGGGCAGGTCGGCCTTTACGACCAGCTCGCTCTCGGTTTCGTATATATCTACAGCCGGCGCCCAGGTCGCAAGGTCAGCCTGACCCGACCGGTCGCGAGTCAATGTGTCCTCAAATAAACGATTGACCTGGTCCTGCAAAGATGTCCGCCCCGGGAAGGTTCCCAACGAGTAATCGTGTTCATGTTCTTGTACCTCCTAAATTCATTTGTCGATTGGACTGTCAACACAGTAGACGCTTAACCTATATAAGTCAAGCCATATAATAGATGGCCAATAGTACTTGACATAGGTCAGTTAAGTAGCTCATGATGGTGCAGAAGAAAGGAACGCTCGTTCTTCACATGCTTATCAACAAAAGGGATAGTGGGACCCGATTCGGCGTAAACGAAATTCGTTGGGGAGAATAGAGACTATGGATAACAATCCGGAAGTGGTAGAAGTTAACAAAGGTACGCCTGGCTGGCTCGTGCCAGCGGTGGTCATCTTGGCCATCGTTTCCATCGCCGGCCTGGGGTTTGCGTGGTATGACTCGAACCAGCTGCAGATGGCACAGCAAGCCAGCAGCCAATTGAAGACGGCAGAGCAGAACACCACACAGCAGGTGGCGACACTGGAGCAGAAGCAGGCGCTAGCGGACGCCGCGAACACGGAACTACGAAGCAACCTTGTCGTGGTGACGAAGAGACTTGGCCTCACGCAGGGTGAGTTGAAGAAGGCCCGCGACGAAGCAGCGCAGGTGGCAGCACAGGTTCGCGACGAGGATGCGCAGAAGCTGGCGCAGATGGATACCGACGTCAAGAAGCAGCTCGCAACCAAGGCCAGCACCGATGAACTGAACAAGGATCTGACCACCGTAAACGGTAACGTTAGGGGCGTGAAGACGGACCTCGAAGGCGCCAAGAATGATCTGAAGATGGCGCGCAGCGAACTGGGAACGCTCATTGCACGCAACCACGACGAGATCGACGTGCTGCGCCGGATGGGCGAGCGCGACTACGTCGAGTTTACGGTTCAGGGTCGCAATAAGCCCCAGAAGATCGGCAACATCACCGTTGAGCTGCGCTCGGTCAACACGAAGAAAAACCAGTTTAGCGTCGTCCTGGTCGTCGACGATGTGCGAACAGAAAACAAGAATCGTCTGTCAAATCAGCCCATCGTTTTCTATCCACACGGCACGCACCAAGCTGACGAGTTTGTCGTCAACACCGTAGGCAAAGACAAGATCAGCGGCTACATCAGCATACCGAAGAGTCCAGTCAGCACCACAACCGCAACTGCATTGGGCGACTAGCGCTTCGAGAATCAGCAGTCCACAGACGGCGGCGAGAGAAAAACCTCTGCCGCCGTTTCATTTTCTGAGGCCGCGCAATACTGGAACTACGCTGTGGATCGAGGGCGCCACTTCAGATCGCCTAACTCCCGATAAACGGATTATCGGCAACTGGCCGAGTTCCACCGATTCAACGTCGCCAGAACGATATGCCCCTTCTAGGCCATCCGGTAAAGCGATTTCTAGTGTGTGAACGAACTACACTCTTAAAAGCCAAATCTTGGGATAAAATCCTGAGACTCTTACAAGAAAACTTCTGACCTGCGTGTGAGATTCGTCCGGCAGTATCGCGGCCGCCGGTCTGCCAATTTTGAGAAAAAAGGAGCCAACTGGGATGGCGAAGGCCAGGGAGTTTACCGTAACGAATCGAAGACAAACCGGGCGCTCTCGGTAAGTGCTTCCTCGCCTTTGCGCAGCGTGGAATAAACATTCTGGCTTTTGAATCGTATGTCGAAGAGCCGAGCGTTCCCGCGATGAATTCGGGAGCCTCGGGCGACTGGTGCTCGTGCGGTAGTTGGGACGCTATCCCGAACCCGGTGAGCCACGCGTTGCCGGTGTCGTCGACGAAGACATTCGCAGGCTTGATGTCCTTATGTATGAGGCCGTGCTGATGGACTTGACCGAGTGTTTTTGCCAACCCAATGGCAGTGCGCAGGAAGCGAGTCAGGTCGAGCGGTTGCCCCTGGTCCCGCTCAAGAATCCGATCCAACGGCTCGCCACCAGGGTCCTTGAGTTCTCCAAGGCCGCTATCGAGTGGGCGAGTTGCCGCACCTTCCATTCCGTGACAGTGAATTCGATCTGTCGCTTTGCTCTCATTTCCTGTTTACGTATTCAAATCTTTTGAGCCTCCAATTCCACCTCGATTCGATTCGAGAGCTATGCCGGGTAGCTTCTGAGGTGCGGATCTTTCCCTTGATTGGGCAGTTCGGTGCCGAATACTCGCCCCGCGTTTCCGAAGTCTTGAGCCGTTTAAGTGCTGAAGGCTACGAATGCGCAATAAAGCAGGTACCATACGAGTTCCAAAAAGGCGGCAACGAAATGATGCGGGTTCGTCGCATCCACTGATGGGTTGAGTCCCGTGCTACCCCAAGACATCGAGTTGCACTACCGTCAGACCAAGGAGTCCGAACGGCTGTCAGGCGATCGAGGCGAACTGGAGCGGCTTCGGACTGAAGTAATCCTCGCCCGTTATCTTCCTCGCGCACCGGCGACGATTTTTGACGTTGGCGGTGCAGCGGGTGTCTATGCCTTCCCGCTCGCCAAGCAGGGATATGAAGTGCATCTGGTCGATCCAGTAGAACTGCACCTGGAACAAGCCAAGGCTTATGCCCTGTCGTCCGGTGTCAGCCTGAAATCGATGACACGGGGCGACGCTCGGCGGCTGGATATCCCTTCTGACAATGCAGATGCGGTTCTTCTGCTCGGCCCGTTATACCATCTTGTTGAGCGTGCGGATCGCCTTGAGGCGCTGCGTGAGGCTCATCGCATCCTTAAGCCCGGAGGTGTCCTCTTCGCTGCTGCGATCTCGCGTTTTGCATCACTCATGGATGGGCTTGCAAGTGGCTTCTTTCGAGACGCCGAGTTTCGCAACATCGTTGCGACCGATCTCGCCTCAGGTCAGCATCGCAACCCGACGAGCAATCCTTTTTATTTCACGACAGCCTACTTTCACCGTCCAGAGGACTTGGATGAGGAAGTTCGCAGTGCAGGCTTTGACGATGTCGAGACACTCGCGGTCGAAGGTCCGGCATGGAGTGCCGCTCAGTTCGCCGAGAGTTGGAACGAGCCAGCGCAGCGTCAAAGCCTGATGGAATTCTTGTCAATGATCGAGCGAGAACCTTCGGTGAAAGGTGCTAGCGCCCACCTAATGGCGATCGCCCATCGCCCCGCGTGAAGGGAAGACCTTTCGATCCAAGTTGCTTGACATCCCGCGACTATTTTGATTTTCTTCGCGTAAATGATTTGCGGCACATATGTGCCCCCGCCGCCGCTATCGCACTTCGTGAATGTGTTCTGGCTCTATGACGGCTATGCTCCGGCTCACGCGAAGGAGCGCATTCTGCCGGATGGCTCGATGCAGTTGGTAATCAATCTCCGCGACGACATCACCCGCCTGTACGACAACCACAACACGGATGAGTGCCAGACTCTTCGAGGCTCCATAATTTCCGGTGCTCATTCAGGATTCGTCATTATCGACACTGCTGAGCAGGCATCTGTCATCGGCGTCCACTTTAAGCCCGGCGGAGCATTTCCATTTCTGAAGCTCCCCGCCGATGAACTGCGGGACATGCACGTTGCTCTGGACGACCTGTGGGGTGCCGCTGGTGTTGATCTACGCTATCGGTTGCTCGAAGCCAATGGAGCGGAGGCGAAATTCCGCATCTTGGAAAAGACCTTACTCGCGCAGGCGAA
>CAWEFX010000011.1:0-370812 GCA_963808465.1 uncultured Acidobacteriota bacterium | reverse complement strand
CGGCTCCACCAAATTCTTCGGCTACCCTCCTATTGAATCAACGCACAACCTCTGTCGCTTGCGGCATTGCCACGGGGCTGTAGGCGATTACAATAGGCGGCTCATGCCACGGATTACATTTCTGGGTGCCGCCGGTACGGTTACAGGCTCCAAGTATCTGGTCGAGGCCAATGGGAAACGTTTGCTCATCGATTGCGGTTTGTTTCAAGGCACTGACGAGCTAACCCAGCGCAATTGGCAGCGGCTCCGCAAGATCCCGCCACGATCGACTTTGTCGCGCTCACGCACGCGCACTTGGATCACACCGGCTATCTGCCAAGGCTGGTGAGTGACGCTTTTCGCGGGCCGATCTTTGCTAATGCCGCCACGCAAGAACTTTGCGCGCTGCTGCTTCCGGATTCGGCCCACCTGATGGAAGAAGATGCTGAACATGCCACGAGTCACGGTTACAGTTCGCATAAGCCTGCTCTGCCGCTGTACACGCAAGAACAAGCCCTGGCGACACTCAAGCGATTTACATCTATGCCGAGGCTCGGAGAATGCCGGATCAGCCCGGAGTTTCTTATCCGCTCGCATGATGCCGGCCACATTCTAGGCTCGTCGAGTCTTGAATTGGTAATCACGGAAGGCGGCAAGAATACGACGATACTTTTTTCGGGGGACGTAGGCCGTTACGACCAGCCGCTATTAAAAGATCCAGAGACGCCGCCTCGAGCCGATTTCGTGCTTTGCGAATCGACTTATGGCGACCGCGATCATCCTACGACGCCACCACCTGATGAGGCTTTGGCGGAAGTTATCAACGGCGTCGCGCGCCGCGGCGGCGTGATTGTCGTACCGGCATTCGCTGTGGACCGCACGCAGCTGCTGATGTATGACATCCGGCGGCTGGAACGATCGAAGCGCATTCCTGTGCTGCCGATATATATGGACAGCCCTATGGCCATCGACGTTACCGAGATTTATCGACGGCATCGTGAGGACTTGAAGATTGGCACGCAGGAACTTCAAGCAGATTCGTTCTCAATACCGGCAGTGCATGTGATGCGCAGCCCGGAGCAATCCAAGCAGATCAATAGCGTGAACACGCCGGCGATCATTATTTCGGCGAGCGGAATGGCGACTGGCGGGCGCGTGCTCCACCATCTGGCGCAGCGCCTGCCGGATCCGCGCAATTGCGTACTGCTGGCCGGCTTTCAGGCTCAGGGAACTCGTGGCCGCGCGCTCGAGGAAGGAGCGAAGTCGATCCAAATTCACGGGCAAAGCGTGCCGGTACAGGCCGAAGTCGTAAACCTGCGGCAATTTTCGGCGCACGCCGGACGCAGCGAATTGATGCGCTGGCTTAAGGGAATTCCGGCGCCGCCACGCCAACTTTTTCTGGTGCATGGTGAGCCCGCGGCTGCCCAGTCGCTGCAGTCAGCCGTTCAGTCGGAGTTGCACTGGCCTGTGACCTTGCCGAATTATCTCCAGAGTTTTGATCTTAACTCGTAGACCCTAATCTCTCTGACGAAAGCCACGCGACGCGCGTGACCCTCCGCCAGCCGGGTCCACAACGACAAGTGCGGTTTATTTTGCAGCGGAAACGCTGGCGGGACTGACCTGCTGAGGCATGGCGGGAACTTCTTCCAGGTGTAGACCAACTTGGAACATAGGCAGGGGCGCAACGCGCCCCCACCGGTTCAGATCCCACCGGGCGCGGATGAATTTCACTTCTGGAACTAAAACCAACTCGAGGACAGCGCGCGTCTCACCGCGGTAAAAGCGCTGCGGCAGTTTGAGAATGGGATGCGCGCCCCAATTCTCGCCATCCGCCGAGCCCCAGATCGAAACGTCGATGGACTCTTGCTCGATCTGATCGCTGATGATCATGACGCAAAAAAATGTGCGCGTGGAGCTCGCGCTGACGTCAATTTTCTCTCCTGCACCGTTCTCTTCGACTCTGGTGCCGAAGGGAATCAGATCGAACTCCATTGCCATATAAGGTCCTCTCCTCGGGAGCGTCGAATTTTAGCACATCCATTGCGCCGCCTCGGTCAGGAGGCGCGTAGACGCGCAAGGCGCTCTGCGGCGGAAGAGAGCGTCTCTTCTTTCTTGCAAAACGTGAAGCGCACCTGGCGCGCGCCATCGGCGGCATTATTGTAGAAGCTCGAGCCAGGAACCACGGCAATTCCTATTTTTTGCACCAAATCGCGCGCGAACGATACATCATCGGCCGCACCAAAGCGCGTGATGTCCGTCATGATGTAGTAGGCGCCGCGCGGACGAAAGCATTCGAACCCGGCGTCTTCCAGAATTTTCAGCATTCGATCGCGCTTGGCGCGATAGCTTTCGGCGAGGCGCTGGTAATAAGATTCCGGCAGTTTGAGTGCGAATGCGCCAGCCGCTTGCAGAGGCGCTGCAGCCCCGACGGTTAGAAAATCGTGTACCTTGCGAATGGCTTCGGTTGGCCCGGGTGGAGCAATGGCCCATCCCACTCGCCATCCCGTAACGCCATAGGTTTTCGACATTCCGTTGATAGTTATGGAACGCTCGCGCATTCCTTCGAGGGACGCCATAGAGATGTGGCGAGTGCCGTCATAGATGATGTGCTCGTAAATCTCGTCGGTGATCGCAAAGGCATTCCAGCGTATGCAAAGTTCGCGAATAAATTCCAATTCCTCGCGAGTGAAAACCTTACCCGTCGGATTGTTCGGACTATTCACAATGATTGCCTTGGTCCGAGGACCAAAGGCGCGCGCAAGTTCCTGACGGTCGAATTCCCAATTCGGCGGCTGTAGGCGGACAAAGCGGGGTTTGGCGCCGGAAAGAATAGCGTCCGGGCCGTAGTTCTCGTAGAAAGGTTCGAAGACGACCACTTCGTCGCCTGGATTGATAATGGCCATCAGGGACGAAATCATTGCCTCGGTGGAACCGCAGCAGACGGTGATCTCGCGTTCCGGATCGACGGTAACGCCCTGCGTACGAGCGAACTTCTCGACAATCGCATCGCGCAGGGGTTTTGCTCCCCAGGTAATGGCGTACTGATTGTCGTCGGCGGCAATGGCAGCGCGGGCTGCCTCCTTGACTTCCTGCGGGGCGGGAAAATCCGGAAATCCTTGCGCCAGATTGACGGCGTCGTACTGCAACGCCAGGCGAGTCATTTCGCGAATGACCGACTCGGTAAAGTATTCGGCCTTTTCGGAAAGCATCAATCTCGCGGTTTTAGCGATCTTGTCGGGAGTCGGTTTTGCTTCAGCGGGACTTGTCATATCGATTTTAGAGAGCGCGAAGAAGTTTACGGGTGAATACCTTCCGGTAGAGCAGACGCCGGAGCTGTATCGGAGTCCGTGGGTGAAGAAGCCTTGGCAAGCGTCGCAGGTCCTCGCTTATAGATTTGCCGGTAAAGCTCGGCATTGCGCGCCACGATCTGAACGTATTCGCGAGTCTGGGTGATGGGTATGGATTCAACGAATTCCGCCGTTTCCTGATAATTTTGCCCGGCGCTCCACTCCCCAACGTGATTCTCGCCGGCGTTGTATGCGGCCAGTGCCGCTTCCGGCGTGCCGAAAGCCATCAGCAGATCGGACAAGTAGAGCGTGCCAAGCTTCACATTGTACTCTGGATCGAAGAGGCGACCTCGCGCATATCTGAATTTCAGGCTGCGCGCCAGTTTCGTCGCGGTAGGCGGCCAGAGCTGCATGAGGCCGACTGCATTGGCATAAGAGACGGCATCCGTCGCAAAAGCCGATTCCTGCCGGATCAGGCCGGCAACGAGCATGGGATCGAGATGATAGTGCAGCGATTCACGCTCGATCAAATCGCGGAAGGGCAATGGATAGGCAGTTCGAAGAGCTTCGTCAGGAATTTGATCGAAGCGCCGCGCTTCGAATTGCGTGACAACCTGGCGCGTCGTGACGATTCCAGCGCCGTAATGTCCTGCTTGTTCAGCGGCTTTAGCGATTGCCAGCAGCAGGGCTGACGCATGCGTATCGGCATAAGCCGAACGCAATTCCAATTCGGCGGAGCTGTCGAAGGCAATGTTTTGCAGCGCCTGAGCGCGGGCCCAGCGCTGTGTGGCGGCTGCCGGCAGAGGACCATCGAGCGGAGGCAAAGGCGCCGCCGGCGGGATGACCGAAAGGACTTCAGCGGGATTCGTAGGCTGCGTGCCGATTTCATGCAGGCGCTGCGAGGCCTTCTCGCCAAAATATGTTTGCGGGAAGCGCTCCACGGCAGCTAAATAAAAACTGCGTGCATGCGGGACATTACCGGAATGCTCGTAGCTCCGGCCCAACCAGTAAAGCGCATTCACGACCTGCGGTGCCGTCGGATACTTCGTCAGATACTTTTCGAAAAGGCCGGCCGCCTCGGGCTGCCGCAGCATGTATGAGGTCCACGCGATGCGCCACTGTGAAATCGACGCATACTTTCCCATCGGGAAGGAGGAAACGATTCTCTGGTAATACTCCGCCGCGTGGCTGCGATCCAAACTCAACCAGTAATAATTGCCGGCCGCGAAGAGCGCCTCTTCCGCCCAGGGACTTTGCGGGTAGGTCGAAACCACCTGCTCGATCCCAGCAAGCATCTCCGCTTCCAGCTTCGCCGACCGCTGCACCTGCGAAAGAGAAAAGATGCGTTCCGCATCGAGCTCGGGATCGGTGAGCTTCAGAGATTCCAGCGCGTCAGGGCTGCCGCCTAATTGAATCTGAACCTGTGCGAGCCGCAGCGCAGCGCGATCGTGCGCTACCCCGGAAAGCTTGGGCAGCAGATCCTCGTAGGCTTTGCGAACGTCTTTCCAGCGGCGCGCGTCATACAGGGCTTCAGCGCGGGCGATTTCCGTTTCCACGGGCGTGCCCGGAAACTGCTCGCCGAGCATTGCCTGCAGGTAAGGAATACGCTCGACTGCGATTTTCGCCTCGTCGTTTATCGGAAAGCGGTAAATTACCTCCAGGTAATCGTTCGCCGCGGCAATCGGTTTCTCGCCTTTGGCCACAGCGGTTTTTTCATTCGCTTGCGCGCGCAATAGAAGAAGCGGCGCTTTCACCGTTGTCTTCGGATACGCCTGCAGCGCGGCCACTGCGTCGGCAGGCTGGCCCGCGGCAATCGCCGCTTGCGCCAGAGCTTCGACCGCCGAATCGCTCATGGCTGTGTCGGGATAGCGTTCCCGGTAGCGCCTCAATTCCACGAGAGCGATATCCACGGCCCCGGCCGCGCGATCGTTTTGAGCCTCCCAAAACATCGCGTAATCGGGAAGCAGTGGATCGGCGGCAGCCTTTTCCAGCCAGCTCCTCGCCTCCGTGAAGTGTGCGCGACTGTAATCGTAATAACCCAAAGCCAGCGCGGCCCGAGCGCCGATCGCGGTGCCTTTTTCTCGTTCCGCGAATTGCACCAACCGCTCGTAGGCCATTCCAATGGGGTGCTCGTGCAGATCGCGCGCCAGTCTTTCCATCTGCGTCGCTGCAAGCGAGCTACCAACGGGCGGCTTAGTTGGAGTTGCTGAAGACTTCTTCTTCCTGACAGCCGTGCGCTTCTGGGGCGCCGGTTGCTGCGCGCGCGGCCTGGCGATGCTCACACTTGAGAAGCAGAAAAACAGCGCGCTGGACAAAAGGATACGCAGCGCGAAAAAGTCACGGAATATTTCCAGCGGGGCGGGCAGAGAGGCAGACGTCTTTCTACTATGCATGCCGGAGGTCGGCGAATTAGCGCCGCAGCACTGGAGAGGGATATGGATATTCGCCGAGTGCGGCTGGGTCGCCTTCGCCCAGGATTTGAACCATCCAGTCATAGAAGTAATCGACGGGATGGACCAGGATCGACTGAAAACGCCGGTCATATTCTTTATGTGCCTTCTCAATATCATCTCGCAAACGCAGGCAAATGTCTTTATGTTCGCGCCCCAAACGCACTTCATTGGGACGGAGCATTTTAATATCTTGCATCGAAACTTTGGCGACGCGATTCGCCCGGCGGTGCAGATCCTGTTCCTCCGGTTGCAGCGTCGAAATATCAAAAGACGCAGAGGCGGCCGGCAATTCCTCAATGGGATTGATCGCCGCTTGCCCGGCAGGCCCAGCCGAAATTTCCTGAGAAAACTCCCTAAACGATGCCGAGTGCTGCTCCGCCAAGTCAGATGCGCGACCCTGCCCGAACGTTTGCGCCGAAGGGGAGTCTATCTGCGGTTCGACTTCAGCGGTAGCCAAATCTTCAACGGCAGGTTCCTGAACCGGCGATAGGTCTTCGCTCATATCCGGCGCGGTATCTACGTCGGGTGCTGCAGAGATTGGCGGCGCTGCCGTGCGGCCTCGCTTGGCAGGAGCTGCCGGTATTTCCTGCCTCGAAGAAGCACCAGCAGGAGTAGCTGAGGCCTCATCTTCTTCCGATAACCCGCCAACGGCCGGGTGGCTTGCAGAAGACGCCACGAATCGGGAAAGCACGTCCAGGGATGCGGCCAACGATGCAGCGGCGGTGTGAGCCCGTAAAATGGGCGGGAGCGCATTGGTCGAACGCGTACTGCCGCAGGCCGCAACCAGGTCGTTGAGGGCTTGGTTCAGGTCCTCGGCGGTCCGCTGAAGCGTATTCAACGTTTCGCGCAGGGTTCGAGAAACGGCTTTTTCAACGTCCTGGGGACCCCGAGTCACAGATGCCCTCGTCGGCATACTTCCATAAGTGCATTATTGTGAGGCTGGAAAACCGTTGTCAACAGCGAGAGCGGGAGGACGTATCGAGGTAGGCGCTACTCAGATTTGGGTTGGCATAGGCGGATCAAAGGCTTTGTCCGGCCGGAAGCCTTGATACCCAGGTGGTATAATTAATATCACCAACGGGGGCGACACGGTTTCGACGGAAGCTGTGGCGACTCGAAGGCATGCCGGGCGCCACCTGCCCGCAATCGGGTGGAAAAAACAGAACTGCCAACAATGAGTTGGCTCTGGCTGCCTAGAAAAACCTAGCGTAGCCCGTTTCCCCCAGCTTCGCCTACGGGCTGGGATCGAGGCGTCACACAGTAGGCTGGCCGGCGGACCTCGGTCCGTGGTTTTCCGGCGAGATTAATCGGACTAGTCGGCAGCGCGTCTTGCGCGTTCCAAGCGCCGCTGGCGAACCAAATCGAATGCGATAAGCATGTAGTCTTCGAGCCGTAGCGCTTTTCGGACGGGGGTTCGACTCCCCCCGCCTCCACCATTTTTAGTGGTTTAGTTTCAGCAACGTGGCAGCACTCGGTTTCCCCGTGTACCTCCTGTGTACCCTTCGTTGCACGCTTTGTCCACCTTATCCTTAATCCTTATATCGACACTGTAATTTGTCTGGCCTCGTTGCTGGCTTCAAGGGTCATATCGCGATTTCCGAGCTCGACGCCGATCTTCTCGAGGAAAGCACGAGGAGGTTCGCCTCCGGCGAAGACCCAAACGTAGTCGTTGGGAATTTCGTGGACCCCGCCATTGATTTGCAAGAATGCTTTATCCTGCCGAAATTCGGTAGGCAAGGAATTGAACAAAACTTTCACCCTTCCAGAACGCATGTATTCCTGGATGCGCTGGGCATTTCGTTCCTTGATCCGACCGAAACTCTCTCTTCTGTAGGAAAGAGTAATACTGTTGCCTTTTTGATTTGCCAAACCCATAGCCGCCTCGACGGCGCTATCGCCGCCACCCACGACCAGTATTCGTTTGTTGATGTAGTGATCCGTTTCGATCAGCCGATACATCACTTTGGGCAGTTCCTCGCCTTTCACACCCAGCTTGCGTGGATTTCCGGAGCGGCCCAATCCTAAAATCACAGCGCGAGCGCGGTACTGGTCCTTGTTGGAGACAATTGTAAAGGTGCCGTCGGCCCCTTTTTGAATATCCTCCACCTTTTCGCCCGTGCGCACGTTGAAATCAGAACGTGCAAGAAGCGATTTCCACAAAGCAATCAGATCTTCTTTAGAGAGCTCCATTTTTTTGAACTTGCCGTACAGTGGTAGCTCGACTGGGCTGGTCATCACCAGTTTCTGGCGAGGATACTTCGCAACAGTGCCGCCCACCTCGTCTTGTTCGATGGTCAGATAGTTGAGCTTTCGCTCCATGGCGCGGAGCGAGGCGCTGATTCCGGCCGGGCCGGCACCAACAATTAGCAAGTCCAAGACTCCGGGAGCCGAACTGCCACGATGCCTGTTCATCCTGCTGGTCACGGTGTCGACGCAATCGCGGCCCTGATTGATGGCGTTCTTGATCAAAGCGAGTCCGCCGAGTTCACCGGCAATAAATAAGTTGGACACGTTGGTTTCCTGCTGTGCCGATAGGACAGGCAGGTCTGCGGACATTCCCGGGCTGGCCATGACCATAGCAATCGCGCCCACTGGGCAGGCCTCCGCGCAAAGGCTATGGCCAATGCATTTATAACCGTTCACGATTGCGGCCTTGCCGCCCACCATCGCGAGAACATCGCCTTCGGGACACACGCTTGTGCAGGTCGCGCAACCGATGCAGGAGTTCGCGTCGATTTGGGGATGCTGCGCGCGAGGGCCTTCGGAATAGATCGTCCCTTTCTTGGCAGCTTCGTGCGCGCGTTTTTCACGCGTCTTGAGTTTCCTCAAATAGCCAAAGAGGAAGAACAGGCAAATGGCGGCGGCAATCGCGAAAGTAAGCAGGCTATCCATGACAGATCATTGTAACTGCGTAGAAGAACTTCAAGTCAGCGCCTGCGACTTCAAATGCACCTGTACGCAGGGGCGGAATTGTTCAGGTGCGATCACCTGTTCGCGGACAGGGAAACCCTGTCCTACGTTTCTGGGCGGCTAATAAAAACAGCGTGCTACGATCGCGTTGTCATCAGCCAATTAGCGTTTTCCAGCCAGACGCAATCAACGCCGCCGCGACGATGCACCGCTCTCTTTCAGAAGCATCGAATTTGCCTGACCGATTAGCATTTCACACCTTACCCGCGCTGTTATTCTTTTTGACTTTCGTCGCTTCTGCTGCTCCGGCATATGCGCAGATCTCTCCCGGTCCTTTGGCGAAAGCACATCAGTCGCTTTCCGGAGTCCTGAGTTGCACGAAGTGTCACGACATGGGAGCGGGAGGCGTGAAATTCAAATGCCTGGATTGCCACACGGAAATCCGCGACCGTCTCGCACAAAATCGCGGCATGCACGCGGTGTGGGTCGGAACGAAGGGAACGAGCAAGGATTGCGTGCAGTGCCATTCCGATCACAATGGCGCGGACTTTCCCCTCGTCCGCTGGCAGCCGAACCGTGAGGCCATGGATCATCGGCAGACCGGATTCCCGCTGACAGGCGGCCACGCCGGACTGCGTTGCGAGCAATGTCATAACGCCCGTGAAATCTTACCCACGGGGAAAGTAGGAATTCAGGTAAAAGACCTAAATCACACCTATCTCGGACTCACCAGCTCTTGCATCGGGTGCCATCAGGACGAGCATCGAGGACAAGTCGGTACGAACTGCGCACAATGCCACACCACGAACGCATGGAAGCCCGCTTCTCAATTCAATCATGCCACTGCCAAATACCCGCTGACAGGGACACACGCGACGGTGGCCTGCGTGAAATGCCATACCACTGTCGCCGATGCCAAGCCTTACATAAAGTACACGGGTATTCCCTTCGCGAGTTGCACCGATTGCCACACCGATCCCCATAAAGGCAGCTTCAAAGGAACGTGCCAGTCTTGTCACACTACATCGAGTTGGACGCGCGTGGCTCAACTAGAAGGATTTGACCACGCGAAGACGGCCTATCCCCTTTTGGGGAAGCACAGCACCGTGGCTTGCAGCGACTGCCACAACAAGGGCGATTTCAAGACGCCCATCGCATTTGCCAAGTGCATGGATTGCCATACCGACTATCACGGCGGCCAGTTCGTGGCGCGCGCCGGCGGTGCAGACTGTGCTGTTTGTCACACGGTGAACGGGTTCAAGCCCTCCACTTTTGGTGTGAAGGAACATGCCGCGAGCATGTATCCACTCGAAGGCCGGCATGCCGAAGTGAAATGCGAGCAGTGCCACATTCCCAAGGGCAAAGATACCGTGTTTCGCATTACGCAAACGCAATGCATTGCCTGCCATCAGGACGTGCACAAGGGGCAATTCGTCGCTAAGCCTTATGAGAATCGCTGCGAAGAATGTCACAGCGTGGCGGAATTTCGCCCGGCGCATTTCACGTTGGCTCGCCACCAGCGAACGGGTTTCCCGCTGACGGGCGCACATCTGGCCGTGCCGTGCGCTCAATGCCACCAAGAGCAACCGCGCGATTCAGTCGTTCCCGTGAAATTCAAGTTTGAGGATCGTTCCTGCACCGCATGCCACAACGATCCTCACTCGGGCCAATTCCGGGTACAAATGGCAGCAAAACGCGCGGACGGCCGGGTTGCGGGATGCGAAGCGTGTCACACCACGGTCCAGTGGAAGGAACTCCGCGGCTTCGACCATGCGAAGACCAAGTTTCCCCTACTCGGCGCGCATCGAGCGATAGCGTGCGCGGATTGCCACCGGCCGCCTGCACTGGAAAGAACCTTGGAGCACGTGAATTTTAACGACGCCCCTGTGCAATGCTCCGGCTGCCATAACGATCCTCATGCGGGGCAATTTGCCGCCCGGAAGGATGTCACGGATTGCTCCAGCTGCCACGATGTCTATCGTTGGAAGCCGGCGGCTTTTGACCACAATACGCGCACGGCCTTCTCTCTACAGGGCGCGCACCAGAATGTGTCTTGTGGCGGCTGTCACAATCTGACGCGAGTTGTGGCCGGGCAAACTGTGCTGTTTTACAGACCCACACCGACGAAGTGCGCCGATTGCCACGGCAACGATGTCTCCACGCATCCGACTAAGAACTGATTCACGCCCTCAGTTCCATTCCTTGTCCATTCAGACACTTAGGAACGAAGGGTAGGTTTATACCTCTGTCCGGTTATTGCCCGCGAGGACAGTTGTAGCACCGGCGTGCGCTTAATAGACTGAATGGACGCTTCCCAGCAAGCACGACGTCTGAATCCAGGTCCGTAGCACTGGTCGCTCCATGCTTAAGCGGATAGTGCTGTCGCTCATGCTCTTGTTCTCGCTCGTGCTCGCGGTCCAGGCTCCCGCCCTAGGACAGAACCGTCATGCGCCCGATTCACAGACGCGCAGCCCCCACGGTCCTCTTGCGATTCCTTGCGAGAATTGCCATTCGCAAACCAGTTGGAAGCCGATCCGCGCCGTTCCGGAATTCGACCACAATAAAACGAGCTACCCCCTGCGAGGCATGCACGCAAAGGTGGATTGCGTTCAGTGCCACACCAAACCGGTATTCAGCAACGTAGGCGCGCAGTGCTCAGACTGCCACGCCGACATTCACCGCAGGCAATTTGGCGCGAATTGCGAGGAGTGCCACAGTGTGATCGGCTGGAATGTCTCTCTGCAGGCGGTACGCGCTCACGAAAATCGCTTCCCGTTGATCGGAGCGCATGCGGCGGTTGATTGCATCGCGTGTCATAAGAGTGGCGCAACCGGACAGTTCACGGGGCTATCGACGGACTGCTATTCCTGCCATGTGCGGGATTTTCAGAATGCGATCACGCCGAATCATGTGGCAGCGGGCTTTTCAACAACTTGCCAGGCCTGTCACGGGGTAAATACCTGGTCCCAAACGAACTTTAACCACAACGCTACGGGATTTCCGCTCACCGGGGCACATGTGACCGTGCCCTGCGTTTCCTGTCACATGAACAACAACTACAACCTGACTGCCGCAAATACTGCTTGTTCCGACTGTCACATGAAGGACTTCCAAAGCACGACAAACCCCAATCACGTCCTGGGCGGTTTTTCCACCAATTGCCAGACGTGTCACTCAACAGCATCCTGGACCAACGCGACCTTTAACCACGCCCTAACCGGGTTTCCGTTGACGGGCGCGCATGTGAGCGTGCCCTGCGCTTCGTGCCACATCAATAACAATTACAACCTGACCAGTGCAGCGTGTATCAATTGCCATCAAACCGATTACCAGGGGACGACTAACCCCGGCCACGTGGCAGCATCATTTCCTACGGACTGCACGGTCTGCCATTCGACCGCGTCTTGGGCCGGCGCGACCTTCAATCACGCCTCGACCGGCTGGGCTTTAACCGGCGCGCACGTAACCGTGAGTTGCACCCTGTGTCACGTCAACAACAACTACAGCCTGACGAGCACGGCCTGCGTCACCTGTCATCAGACCGACTACAACACTGCCCTGACACCGGTGAATCACATTCAGTTGGCGTTCCCAACTACCTGCGAAGTCTGCCATAACACCGTGGCTTGGAGCGCCGGAACATTTAACCACAACAACACTCCGTTTCCGCTTACCGGAGCCCACACAACGGTTCCGTGCGCCAGTTGTCATGTGAACAACAACTATACAAGTCTCCCGACCGACTGTTATAGCTGTCATATAGCGGATTACCAAGGAACGAACAACCCCAGCCACACCGCCGCCGGATTCGCGACGACCTGTCAAAACTGCCACACAACCACGGCGTGGACCGGAGCGACCTTCAACCACACCTGGTTCAATATCAATCACGGGAACGCCAATGGAGTCTGTGCGACCTGCCATACGAATTCCAGCAACTTTACTGTCTTCCAATGCACCGGATGCCATGGGAACAATAACGCAGCCAATTTTAGTCATCCGAGCGTCGGCGGGTATGTCTATAACAGCATTAATTGCTATTCGTGCCACCCATAGGGGACGGGGCGGGAAGGAGCGGTCGTGTTCCGGCCGCATTTTCGATCGAGCGAATGAAACTTGCGATTCTCATTCTGCCAGTGCTTGCGGTACTGGCGGCTGCGCAGGAGCCTCCGGTGAATTCGCCGGTCCATCTTGAATCCGTTAGCGCCGATGCCGCGGACGGCGAGGTGCACATTGCCATCGATTTTTCTGCGCCAGTCGACTCTTCCGCTCACATCGTCGTTCGTGACACAAGCCTGATCCTGGATCTTCCCGGAATCTTTTATGAGCAGAGCGAAAAACGCCTGGTAATCAATCGCAATGGTGTCGAAGATGTTTGGGTATCCGTTCATCAACAAGATCCTCCTCTGACTCGAATCACCATAAGGCTGAGCCGCCTCCAGCCATACGTTCTCTCGCGTGAAGGGAAGCGGATCAGCTTACACATCGGTGCGGCGGCAAAAGCGAATTCCCGCCAACAAGGAAGCGGCACCATACCGACGGCCCGCGCCGGAGGCATCGCTCGCGTCTTTCGAAGAGTACCGAAACAGCCGCCGTATGAGCCGCCGTCGCAAACGAATTCGGCCCAGAACGAGCCTCCTTCTGTCCCGTTGCCTCCGATTAGTTTTTCTGGCACCGCACCAACGGAACGAGGCACCGGGGCCGCCTCTCATGAAACATCTGCTTCTCACTCGAATGGGGCAATAGCTTCCGTGCAGCAAGCGCTGCCGCTGGTCCGCGTCGCTCCTCCTCCGCTGACGCGAGCCGCCGATGCGGCCACGTCTCCCGTAGCAGAGCAAGTCAGTAACATGCCCGAGCGACCTTTCGCCGGAACGCCTGTGAGTGCCGCAGAGATCCGAGCTGCGCCGGCGGTCCCGAATCCCGATCTGCGGACGGTTTTCCACGTGAAGTTCGTTCAGCAAGATGCTGCTTACATCGATGCTGGACGTAATGAAGGCATCGCCGAAGGTATGAAGCTAGTAGTCGTGAATGCGGACCCGAATGCATCGGGGACCAACAATGCGTCTCCGGCCTCAGTAATAGCCGAGCTCACTGTGGTGGGCATCGCAGAGACCTCGGCCGTCACAGAAATTCATGTGCTTCAGCGCGATGTAGTGCCCGGAGATTTAGCTTATCTTTCCGACGTCGATCTGCAAGCGCTGGTGCAACAACACTCTCTGAGTGCCACGCGCAAATATCCCGCCGTAATCAGCTTCACCGACGACGATGATGCCCTGGACGAAGAGGCGCGCGCTATGGACGTTCCGCGCCCCCCGCTTCCTTCGGTGAACCGCATGCACGGCCGAATCGGCTTCGACTATTTCGGCACACACAGCCTCGACGCATCGCAGGCCAAAGGCACGGACATTGGTGTCCTGCTGCGCGCGGATTTCACACGTATCGGCGGGACCTATTGGAATTTTCAGGGATACTACAATCGAACGCTTAGCTCTACATCGGCGGCATCGCAGGCCACGCTTCAGCAACTAATCAACCGTACCTATCAACTTGGCCTTACCTACGACAATCCTACCGGGCGCTTCGTTGCCGGATTCGGCCGGCTCTACCTGCCTTGGGCGAGCAGCCTCGATACAATCGACGGAGGATATTTTGGAAGCCGCGTCCGTCCGAGCGTCATTGTGGGGATTTTCGCAGGGTCCACGCCCGATCCTACCTCCTGGAACTACAATCCGAATCGGCAGATTGGCGGCACCTTCGTCAACTTCGGCGGTGGGAGCTTTGACGGATTCCACTACTCGAGCACGAGCGGCATCGGAATCAGCTTGCTGAGTGGGGCCATTGATCGGCCGTTCATTTTCTTTGAAAATTCGTTGTCCTACCGGCGCAGCTTATCCATCTACAGCGCGGTGCAGGCGGATAGTCCTGTGGGTAATCCGGCTGTCTCCGCTCCGGGCGCCGGGATCGGCAGCAGCTTCTTCACTATGCGCTGGAGCCCTGTACAGCGGCTGCACTTGGACTTCAACAACACTTACTTCCGCAATATCCCCACATTCGATCCGACACTCGTAGGAACTGGCTTGCTCGATAAGTATCTCTTTCAAGGCTTCAGCGGCGGTGCGCGAGTGGACATTGTGAAACAAATAGAAATTTATACGGAACTCGGACGCAGCAATCGTACAGGCGACAGCAGCAAGGCGCTGAATCAGATGTACGGGATCACCTTCGGCCGCGTGCCTTGGCTGGAGATTCGCGCCGATGCTCACTATTCGCGCTTCAACAGCTCGTTTGGATCAGGTTCCTATCGGGCCGCTAGCCTCTCCCGCAGCATAAATGATCGCCTCCGGCTGGAGGTTTTGTTAGGAGATCAAGCCTTTACGTCCACGCTGGCCGGTAATCAAACCGCGACATTCGTGACGTCCACCGTCGAAAATAACATCGGCGCATATCTGTTTACGCAGGCGGGCTTCACCATCTACCGAGGCCAGCAGCAAAACTACAACCAGTGGATGTTGGTGTTGGGTTATCGATTCGATTCGAAATGGAAACGCAAATGAACGAGCGCTTTGCCAGAATGCCAAAGATATGGAAACCAGCCACCTGCGGATTGATAGGCGTGCTGATATGTGCCTGCGTCCTGTGCTCGTCAGCTTCCGCCGATTCGACCGCACTTCAGGCACTCCTCGACCGTGCGAGCAGCAATGTTTCCGCGTTTCTGGATACGATCTCCGAAGTAAATTGCACCGAGCATCTCACCCAGGAACGGATCGCGGACAACGGCAAAACTATTGAGAAGCGCGAGTCCAACTTCGATTACCTGGTCCTGTTGTCCAATACCGGTGGCGAACTGAACTTGGTTGAATCTCGTGTGGCAGCAAGCTCAAACAAAGACTCCGACAAGGCACCGCTGCTGGTAAGCAACGGATTCTCCATGCTGCTTTTGATTTTTCATCCGTTCTACTCAGGCGCTTTTCAGTTTAGCCTCGCGAACGGCGATAGCGATTTCGCAGAGACCCTGGTCCAAATTAATTTTCAGCATATTCCCGGGGCTCGATCGCCCGCCGCGCTTGCCCTGCGCGGCCGCGAATATCCCTTGGAGATTTCAGGCACTGCCTGGATCGATCCGCGCAGTGGAGTGATTCAGCGAATCGCCGCTCGGATCGGCACCGAAATGGAAGACGTCGGCCTTCGTACGATGAAAAGCGAAATCGACTACGCGCCGGTTTCCTTTCAGACTGCGCCGGGTACGTACTGGCTTCCCGCCCACGCCACAGTGGAAGTGGAATCACGGCACCAGCACTGGCGCAACACACACGTCTTTTCGGCCTACAAGCGGTTCTCAGTAAATACAAAGGAGCAGGTGTCGCACCCATGAGCGTCAATCTGACTCTGCCAAGGACGGCAACATCGTTACCGGATCCAGATCGCATGCATCGCTTTCGCTTGCGCCTCGCCTATGTAGCGGCTATAGGCGGCACGCTGGCTTTGCTCGTGTACGGATTGAGTTATTACTGGTCGTCCCCCGCGCAACGTGCGCTTTCTTCGAAACATGCCTACCTGAAGCCCAGTGGAGCCATCGGTTTGCGCTTGGGCATGTTCGGAGTCCTGCTCTTTTTCTTCATCTTTCTCTATCCCCTCCGCAAGAAGTGGGCATGGCTGGGCCGGCAGGGAAGTTCCCGGCGCTGGCTGGATTTCCACGTTCTGCTCGGTTTGCTCGCGCCGGTGGTCGTCACGTTCCATTCTTCTTTCAAGTTCAGCGGAATAGCGGGGGTCGCCTATTGGATTATGATCGTCGTGGCGCTCAGCGGCGTGGTTGGGCGATACATTTACGCTCAGATCCCGCGGAGCCTGAATTCCGCGGAATTGTCGCTGCAGGAAGCTCAGGAACAGAGCCTGCGGTTGGCCACGCAGTTGAAGAACGCGGGCATTCTCTCATCCCGTGATGTTGATGGTCTGCTGCGGCTACCGGACGTGAGGCGGGTGCAGTCCATCTCTCTGATCGGGGTCTTGTGGAGAATGATGCTATTTGATCTCGGATTTCCGTTTCGGATATGGCGGCTGCGTCAAAAGATGCTTTGGTCTCAGCGCAAATGGTGGTCGCTCGTGGGACTGGGGCGAGGTGAAAATGCCGTTCTGGAAGGCGCTATCTCCATGGCGCGCGACCAGACGCTGCTCGCGAAAAAGATCGTTTTCCTCTCGAAGTCGCATCGCATGCTGCATCTTTGGCACATTATTCATCGGCCGTTCAGTTACTCATTTGCAGTGTTAGCGTCGATTCATGTCATCCTGATGCTCATGCTGGGATATTACTAGAGGCGGAAAAATGAAAAGCTTTGCTCTGCTAGCGTTTGTAGCAAGCCTCATCCTTGGCTGTAAGAGCGACCCTCGAGCGGCGCAGCCGAAAACGCAGGCGCCCGAGGATTCCATCCGTACCGCCATACAGGCCCATTTGGCGCATAAGGGAACGCTCAACCTGCAGGCCTTCGACACGGATGTGAAACAAGTGACGATTGATGGCGATCACGCGCAGGCCCAAGTGGAATTTCGGGTCAAAGGCGGTCCCGGTTCCATGCAGTTGACGTATGCGCTGGAAAAACGCGACGGCAGTTGGTCAGTCATCGAAAGCGACCCGGTTGGCAGTAATTTCTCCCATCCCGCACTCGACCAGGGACAAAATCCTCAGGCGAATAGTGTGCCTGGTGCGAGCCACACGTTAGCGGATACATTGAGAAGCTTTAAAGTTGGTGCGACTTCCGTTCAGTCGCTCCCGCCTGGTCACCCCGTTGTAGGGAGCAGTAATGGTGTCATCGCGCCAACAGGACGTTAGCGTTTAACCCTTGTCTTTGTCTTCACTCCAAAAATCTCAGCCGCAAACTTGGCGACTTCCCCCGCCCCCACCATGATTTTTGTCGGCAGCCAGCCAACTTCAGCAGCCGAAAGCGAGTCTTGAATAACGGGGCTTTGTCGGTGTTGGACTTAACTTCCGCTCTTCAGGTTAATCTCTGCCGTATCGCCTTTTACCAACACTTTCGTCCCGAAGGGGCGCGAGGCATCCGCCAGCCGCTGCAGGATGTAACGAGCTTGATCCCCTGTTGCGAGTTTTGGCAAACCACGAGTTTGGAGAAAGAGATTATTGGTGTGCTCGTCGTGAAGGTCAGGTTCGCCCTGGCCAATTTTGTTCATAACGATCGGCTGAAACGTAATCGATTGCAGGTTTTTTCCCTGGAACGCGACATGCGCGACGGCGCTTTCCCAGATAATAGGTTCGTCGAGCTGTATATCGGTGGGCGGCACGTTAAAGATGAAGTTTCCCAGATCGTAAAAGATCGGCCGTCCCTTATAAATCTCCACGCCGTGCAGCAGCGGCGCACCATGCATGACGATGATGTCCGCGCCTGCATCGACCTCTTCGTGCGTCCATTTCTTGAGCCAATCCGCTGGAGCTAACCGTTCCGGCAGCTCTTCACTGAAAAGCGCCCCAAATGGCCTGTTCAGAAATACGTGGTTATGTTCGTAAACGACGACGAGATCGGCGTGCTGGTGAGCCTCGCGGATGCTCTGAAGGATGCGCTGTTTGTCTTCCTGGTTCGGCTCGTTTCCCGGTTGAGGCGGGAGTTCACTCGTAGATTCGTTTGGCTTGCCACCGGCTTCGATACGCAGTTCATTCACGCCCGGCCGAGTTGCCGTAGCCGACCCTCCTTCGGCAACAAGTCCTGACGCCATTGCCACGAGAGCGACGGTCCCTTTCGGTGTCTTCAGATAGCCGGGCGCCGTGGCCTCCTCCGAATTAACGCCAATCCCGGCATGAGCGATATTGCGGCTTTTTACCTCGCGCAGCGTGTTCTGAACGCCCGCGACCTTCAGATCAAACGAATGATTATCTGAGAGAGCCAATAGGTTGAAGCCTAAGGCCTGCAGCGCGTCGAGCGCTCCGGGCGGCGAGAGGAATCTGCCGTCGTGCGTCGATTCATTCTCGATCACCGTCGCCTCGAAATTCGTAAAGATCACGTCGCCCTTCAGTACCGGCGATATCGTGGCGAGCTCATTGGGCGTTGTACGACGGAAATCCGAACGAATCATCGATTGTCCCGCCAACGTAATTTCGAAGTTAGGCGATTGCGACCAAACGGCAATCGCTGCGCCGAATGCAACCGTCAGGAAGCTTCCTGTCAGAGCGAGCCGGCCCCATTTGAATTTGGGATTGTTATCCATTTGTGTCCTCCCGCTTGATCGAATGCAGAAAACGTGACCGATGCTAACGAGATGAAGTCTCTACACGCGCTGACTGACGCGCACGGTCGAGAACGTATGCGTGAATGAGCCGAACCTGCGCCGATGTCAGGTCCTCCGAGAACGCGGGCATTCCGACTTCGCGCAGGGCGCCTCCGCGCACGATCTCTTCGAATTTCTCGTGTATTCCTGTTGCCGAATAACGCAAATCCGGCGTCAACCCGCTGCTCACTACCTCCGCGCCATGGCAGCGCGCGCAAAACGTGGCGAACAGCACACGGCCCTTATTAATGTCGGCTGCGGAAGCGGCCAGCTGGAAAGTTGGCATCGGAACTGGCTTAACCACTCGCTCGTAAGGAGCCAGTGTGGCTTTACCGTCGAGCGCAAACGACAAAAGCTTTCCCGGCGCAACTTTTCCTTTGCCGGTAGCTCGATTGCCAAGAACTTCGGGTCCGCCCCATCCGGCGAGCACCGCAATGTACTGCGTACCATCGACCTGGTACGTCATGGGTGGCGCCATGATGCCGATTCCGGTGCCGAATTCCCAAAGCTGCTTGCCATCAGTCGCCCGATACGCCAGCAGCTTTCCGTCAGCCCTTCCCTGGAAAACGAGGTTGCCTGCGGTGGAGAGCGTTCCGCCGCTGCCCGGATCAGGAAGATCGACGTGCCACGCTTCGCGCTGCGCCGCCGGATCCCAAGCAACAAGCTTTCCGCTTGGCTTGAGACCAAGCCACTGCTTGCGCACCGGGCCCACGTAGCCCCTGTCGAGCCCCGTGGTTTGGTCGTGCATATTAATCTTCCAGTCGGCGGTCACGGCCTGAAGAGAGGTGGCGTCGAGCACTGCCATATACACAAGGCCTGTGCTGGGATTAAAAGACAACGGATGCCAGTTGTGCGCGCCTGCACTCGAGGGCTTTACGATCGTGGCATCCTTGAGGGCACGGACCGCAGCGTTCTCAATGGGCCGCCCATTGGCGTCAATGCCCGTAGCCCAATTGATCTCCGCAAAGGGCTTTGCCGAAATCAGCTTGCCGGTTGCCGGATCGAGTTCATAGAAAAATCCATTCTTGTTGGCTTGCATCAAAACGCGGCGTTGCTGTCCATCGATGGTAAGCGTGGCCAGCATCAACGGCTGTGTGGCGTCGTAATCCCAGTTGTCTCCCGGCGTGGTCTGATAAGCCCAGACCTGTTCGCCTGTCTCGGCACGGACCGCCACGATGGAAGCAATGTAGAGATTGTCGCCCTTACTGCGCAGCCGGTCGTACCAAGGCGAGCCATTGCCGGTGCCGAAGAATACGAAGTCCGTATCGGGATCGTACACAATTGGGTCCCAGGCGGTGCCACCACCTCCGGCCTTCCACCATTCGCCTGACCACGTCGCCGCGGCGCGTCGCATGGCGTCCGATTCGAAGGGCTTTGACGGGTCACCCGGCACCGTGTAGGTCTTCCAAACCAGGTTGCCGGTCTCCGCGTCATAGGCGGAGACGTACCCACGGACGGCGTACTCAGCGCCAGCGTTCCCAATGATCACGCGCCCTTTGGCGATTCGAGGCGCGCCGGTGATGGCGTACGGGCCATCTTTGGGCGTTGTCTGGACATCCCACACCGGGGCGCCAGTTTTAGCGTCGAGCGCTATCAGACGGCCATCGAGTGTGCCGACGTAAACGCGTCCGCGATACAGCGCGACGCCGCGGTTGACCACATCGCAGCACACGAACTTCCCGTGGTCCTTCGGAACGTGCGGATCGTATTGCCATAGCAGGTGGCCTGTTCGCGCATCAAGCGCGTATACCAGGCTCCACGCGCTCGTCGTGTAAAGGACGCCATCGCTTACCAGCGGCGTGGCTTCGAGGCCACGCAGAGTTCCGAGATCGAAAGACCAGGAGAGCCCCAGGCGGCTTACGCTCTGCTCGTCTATCTGCTTAAGGGGGCTGAAGCGCTGCTCAGAGTATGTGTGGCCGTAAGTGATCCAATTTGCGGCGTCCGAGTCTGCTGCTTTAAGCGCAGCGTCATCGACGACAGTTACGCGACTTCGGGCACAGCCAACGATCGCCAGAACACAAAGTGAGACAACTGCCAGCGCCGAACTTCGGGACAATCTATGACGGATCACGCCGTCGTCGACCATAGGGCGCTCCTTTCGAAAAATGCGCTGGCGTACCTTTACTCCGCGCCCGCTGGGGCGTCAATGAGATTTTTCTGGGGAGATTTTTCCGGGGCAAATCTGCTAGAAGTTTCCGCTCCTCAGGGACACTCCTTTTCACGTTCGCCGATTCCTGGTCGGTCTTTACTATCGGCTGAAATTATTGCTTTGCCGGAAACCTAAGCCCTCGCCCGTATTGCCCGCCCTCCATACATCGTTTATTCTGGAATTACCCAAGAGTCTGGCGCTTCTCAAGAGCGCCCGGCCACCAAGCGGGATAAAGGAACGTCATGAATGTCGACCTCTATCGCCGCCTTCGAAATTAGTCACGAACGCGGCTTTCTTCCCCTTCACGATCCTCTGAAACGCCTCCCCGGAGACTTTGACGCGTGGGAAAGCGTTGCACTGGGTTTACCGAAATTGCTGGTTTCTGATCAGCTTCACCGCACGATCAGAAAACTTCCCCCATTCCCCATCGAAGCAATAACCGACTCTCGCGAACGTGAGCGAGCCATGGTCCTTCTGAGCTATCTCGGGCACGCCTATGTCTGGGGAGTATCTCGGCCCGAGTTGATCTTGCCGGTGCGGCTTGCTGTACCCTGGCATCAGATAGCACAGAGCCTCGGCCGTCCACCGGTACTCAGCTATAGCAGTTATGCTCTTCACAATTTTTTCCGCTTCGATCCGTCGCGCGAGATCGAATGCGGCAATATCGGCCTGATCCAGAATTTTCTCGGGGGCATCGACGAGGAATGGTTCATTCTGATTCACGTGGAGATCGAGCGAAAGGCTGCTCCGGCGATGGCCGTTCTGCACGATTGTCTCGATGCCGCGGAAGCGCACCACGCGGAGCAACTGGAAACTCTCCTCTCGCAAGTTGAATCCTCGGTGCGTTCGATGTACGCGACTCTCCGCAGAATGCCGGAGCATTGTGAGCCTTTCATCTATTACCACCGCGTTCGTCCTTACATTCACGGATGGAAGAATCACCCGGATATTCCCGAAGGTATCGTATACGAGGGAGTTGAAGCTTACGGGGGACGTTCTCAGCAATTCCGTGGGGAAACGGGTGCCCAAAGCGCGGTTGTGCCGGCCCTCGATGCGATGCTCGGCGTAGGACACAAGGAAGACATGCTCAGCTCCTACCTGCGGGAGATGCGCACGTACATGCCCCCGGCACATCGTGCCTTCATTGAGTCGCTCGAAGCGCGGGATCCGGTGAGGTCATTTGTCCAACGCGCCGGCAGGCGACCACTGACTGCGGTTTTCAATGCGTGTGTGGAAGCCCTCGAGGCCTTCCGTTCACTGCACCTTGAATATGCTGCGGCCTACATTTTCCGGCAATCGCAGACGGATGCCAAGAATCCGCATGCCGTCGGAACTGGCGGGACGCCATTCATGGAATACCTGAAAAAGCACCGCGACGAAACCGCTGAACATCGTTTGAAGTAAGCCGCTCGCGGCCATTAAGGGGCGCTACAACAGTTCGTAGCCGGCGAAGAAATAGGAGATTTCGAAGGCAGCGGTGTCGGGGGCGTCGGAGCCGTGGGTGCAGTTGTTCTGAATTGACGTACCGAGGTCGCGCCGGATCGAGCCCGGCGGGGCCTTGGCCGGATCGGTGGCGCCCATCGTATTCCGCCATCGCGCGATAGCCCCTTCGGCCTCGAGCACCATGACGATGATTTTGCCGGAGCTCATAAACGAAGTAAGCTCGCCGAAAAATCCCTTATCGCGATGCACCGCGTAAAACCCCTCGGCTTGGAACGGAGTAAGGCGCAGGGATTTTATTGCCACGATGGAAAACCCGGCGCGATGAATGCGCGACAGTATGTCGCCGGCTATACCTCGGCTCATCGCGTCGGGCTTGATAATAGCGAGCGTGCGCTCCTGCTTGGGTTCGGACAATCGATTCTCCTTTTTTCCTTCCGCTCGGAATGCAACCGGGCCTGCAACAGGCCCGGTATCAAAGCAGATGTCAGTTATCGGGCGACGGATTTGCCGAGCACTCCGGCCAGAGTCTGGCCGATATCGGCGGGACTCTGCACGCAATGGATTCCCGCCGCGCCCATGACGTCATACTTTTCCTTCGCCGTACCTGTGCCTCCGCTGATGATGGCACCGGCATGACCCATCCGGCGGCCGGGCGGCGCGGTTTGTCCGGCGATGAAGCCGACTACGGGCTTGCGCACGTGTCCACGAATGAATTCCGCCGCCTGCTGCTCGGCATTGCCGCCAATTTCGCCGATCATGATTATGGCGTGCGTGTCGGGATCGTCGTTGAAGAGCCGAATGGCATCGAGGAACGAAGTGCCAATGATGGGGTCGCCACCGATGCCGATGCACGTGGATTGGCCGATTCCGAGATGCGTGAGCTGGCCGACGGCCTCATACGTGAAGGTGCCGCTGCGGCTTACCACGCCCACGTGGCCTTCACGATGAATCTGTCCCGGCATGATGCCGATTTTGCATTTGCCCGGTGAGATGATGCCCGGGCAATTGGGGCCGATGAGGCGCGTCTGGCTGCCGCGCAGCGCGGCGGCTACGCGCACCATGTCCAGCGTGGGAACGCCTTCGGTGATGCAAACGACGAGCGGCAGGCCGGCGTCGATGGCCTCGAGCATGGCGTCGGCGGCAAAAGGTGGCGGCACAAAAATGGCGGCGGCATTGGCGTGCGTCTCGCGCGCGGCTTCGGCAACTGTATTAAAAACCCCGACATCGTTATGCAGCGTGCCGCCTTTGCCCGGAGTGACGCCGGCGACCACTTTGGTCCCGTAGGCAATCATCTGGCTCGCGTGGAAGCCGCCCTCGCGTCCCGTAAGACCCTGCACGATGACGCGAGTCTGTTCGTTTACCAGAACACTCACCGCGCACCTCCCGCGAGGCGCACGGCTTTTTCCGCGCCGTCTTTCATATTTTCACCAATCGTGAAGTTGAGTCCGGAATCGCGCAGAATCTGGCGGCCCTGCTCGACATTGGTGCCTTCCATGCGCACGATGACGGGAAGCTTCAGTTGCAGCTCCCGCGTAGCGGCGACAACGCCCGTAGCGAGCACGTCGCAGCGCAGGATGCCGCCGAAAATGTTGATGAAGACGCCGCGAACCGCTTTGTCGCTGGTCAGAATCTTGAACGCGTTTTTCACCTGGTCGGCGGAAGCGCCGCCGCCCACGTCGAGAAAATTTGCCGGAGCGCCCCCGGCGAGCTTGATGATATCCATGGTAGCCATGGCCAGGCCGGCCCCATTGACCATGCAGCCGACCGTGCCATCGAGCTTGATGTAGTTGAGCTTGTAATTCGAAGCTTCCACCTCGAGCGGGTCTTCCTCATCGAGGTCGCGCAATTCCAGAAGATCCTTATGGCGGTAAAGCGCGTTATCGTCGAAATTCATCTTGGCATCGAGAGCGATCAACCGGCCGTCGCCGGTGACCACCAGCGGATTGATTTCCGCGAGCGACGCGTCGGTTTCGATAAACGCGCGATAGAGCGACTGAAGAAAAGGCACGGCGGCCTGAGCCTGTTCGGCACTGAGCCCAAGCCCAAACGCGAGCTTGCGCGCGACGTATGGTTGCAGGCCGACGGCCGGCCGGATGGTTTCGCGCAGGATGGCCGCGGGATTTTCTTTGGCGACTTCCTCTATTTCCATTCCGCCGGCAGCGCTGGCCATGACCACCGGGGCTTCGACGGCGCGATCCACGAGAATACTCAGATAGAGTTCGCGCTTGATGTCGAGTCCTTCTTCGATCAAAAGACGGCGCACGATGCGGCCGCCGGGCCCGGTCTGCGGCGTGATCAGGTTCATGCCCAGAATTTTCGAGGCGAGCTGCGCCGCTTCGTCGGCCGACCGAGCTAGTTTGACGCCGCCCCCTTTGCCGCGCCCGCCGGCATGGATTTGCGCCTTCACGACGACCACGGGCACGCCGAGCTTCTGCGCTACTTTCCGCGCGTCCTCTGCGCTGGTCACCATCTCGCCCCGTGGCGTGGGCACGCCGAAACGGCGAAGAATCTCCTTAGCCTGATACTCATGAATTTTCATGGATCATCCGTTGGGCCGTTGATTTTTGTTGTTAAGCCGACTGCGGTTTCCTCGTCTTCAGAAGCGATGCGTGTCGCTCGATGCTAAAATTTGGGCTCGCCCAAAGTGGGCCAGTTTACTCCGAGGCGGCGGCACGAGCAAGGCCGCGCCAGAATTGATTTCGCTCTGGAAATGATTGCCGACTCATTGCACAAAATTGAAGCCGGAGGTGATCTGTCCGCTCAAGAGGCGGAACAGGTCATGGACGAGCTGCTCGAAGGCCATTTGGCCCAGGAGCAGATCGTCAGACTTCTGGTTTCGCTACGCGCCAAAGGCGAAGCGGTCGACGAACTGGTGGGATTCGCGCGCGCCATGCGCCGCCGGGCGAATCATCCAGGCGCTCAGGCGCAGATCTCTCCGCTGGTGGATACCTGCGGTACAGGAGGCGATGGCGGCGGTACTTTCAACGTGTCCACGGCAGCGGCACTGGTCGTGGCCGGCGCAGGTGTACGCGTGGCCAAGCACGGGAACCGCTCTTTCAGCTCGCGCTGCGGCTCGGCTGACGTTCTCGAGGCGCTTGGAGTGAAGATTGATATTACCCCTCAGCGGGCCCTCGCCGCCATCGAGCAGGTAGGTATCGGATTTCTCTTTGCTCCGACGATGCACACCGCGATGCGTCATGCGGCGGCGGCTCGGCGGGAAGCAGGCGGCCGGACTGTTTTCAATCTGCTGGGGCCGCTCACGAATCCCGCCGGTGCCACAGCACAAGTGATCGGCGTGCCGGTGCTGGCGCTCGTCGAAAAACTGGGGCACGCGCTGGCGGAACTCGGGGCACAGCACGCGTTCGTAGTCCATGGCGTCGATGGAATCGACGAAATTTCGCTCAGCGATGAGACGGAAATGGCGGAGGTGCGCCCGCATTCAGTGCAGAGGTATCGCGTGAAGCCGCAGGATTTCGGGCTTCGGCCGGTAAAACGCGAAGAACTCGCCGGGGGCGATGCAGCCATGAATGCCAAGATCATTCGCGGCATTTTGGAAGGCGAGCGCGGGCCGGAGCGGGATTTTGTGTGTATGAATGCAGCGGCGGCGTTGGTTGCAGCAGGACGCGCTCCGAATTTCAGAAAGGGCGCCGGCCTTGCGGCAAAAGCAATTGATTCCGGTCTGGCGCGGGCGAAACTACAGGCGCTGATCGAATTTTCGCGCACATAGCTGATTAAGCTTCGGAGAGATTCTTCGCTGCGCTCAGCATGAAAGATACGAGTGCTAAAGCGCGAGGAAATTGCGCAGCATTTGCATACCGACTTCGGTAAGCACGGATTCGGGATGGAACTGGACGCCTTCGAGCTGCAGCTTACGATGGCGCAGGCCCATGATCAGGCCGTCGGTTTCGGCGGAAATCTCGAGCTCGGCGGGCAGCCCTTTCTTTTCCACGATCAGCGAATGGTAACGCGTGGCTACGAAATCCTGCGGCAGTTCGCGAAAAATGGTTTTGCTATCGTGATGGATTCGGCTGGTTTTACCGTGCATCAACGTCGGAGCGCGTACCACATTACCTCCGAACGCGTAGCCAATGGCTTGATGGCCGAGGCAAACTCCAAGGATCGGGATTTTCCCCGTGAACTGGCGGATGACGTCGATGCAAATACCCGCGTTTTGGGGTTCGCCGGGGCCGGGAGAGATCACGATCCGCTGTGGCTTTCTGTCCGCGATTTCGTCGATCGTGATCTCGTCGTTGCGCCGAACTTCGAGCTTCTCGCCTAGCTGGCCGAGAAACTGGGCCAGGTTATAGGTAAACGAATCGTAGTTATCGATCAGCAGGATCATTGGTTTTATTTTAAGGCATTCGCGGGAGACCCGCTATTTCACGCGTGCAAGCTTGGGCGAGCGCCGGCGCTGGCGGTGGTCGCTTCCGCGGGGTCGGGGAATGCTGGCCCCACCGCCATGTGCCACCTCCAGTGCGGCGATCAAAGCTCTCGCCTTATTCACCGTTTCCTGATATTCGCGCTCGGGGACAGAATCAGCAACCAGACCGGCTCCCGCTTGCACGCTGGCCAGCCCGTTCTTCACTACCATGGTCCGAATCGCGATGCAGGAGTCGAGATTACCCGAAAAGTCGAGATACAGAATCGCGCCGGCGTAAATGCCGCGGCGGGTGGGCTCGAGTTCGTCGATGATTTCCATGGCGCGAATCTTGGGCGCGCCCGAAACAGTGCCCGCGGGGAAACAGGCGGCGAGCGCCTCAAGGCAATCCACGTCAGGCCTAAGTCGGCCGCGTAGCGTGGAGACCAAATGCATTACGTGGGAATAGTATTCGACGAACTCCAGCCGTTCTACGCGGACCGAACCGTATTCCGAGACGCGGCCAAGATCATTACGGCCCAGATCCACGAGCATGATGTGTTCGGCGCGTTCTTTGGGGTCCGCGGCGAGTTCCGCAGCTAAAACCTGGTCCTCGGCTTCGTCTTTGCCACGCGGTCGTGTACCGGCAATGGGGCGATAGAAAGCCTCGCGCCCTTGAACCTTTAGCAGCAATTCGGGTGAGCTGCCGACGATCGCCGTGTCGCCGAGCTTGAGGAAATACATATATGGCGAAGGATTCAGGACGCGCAGAGCGCGATAAATTTCGAATGGCTCGGCATCTGTGCGCGCGGAGAATCTTTGGCTGATCACTACCTGAAAGACGTCTCCGGCGCGGACGTACTCTTTCGATTTGCGAACCGCAGCGAGGAACTGCGAACGGGTGAAATTGGATTCCACGCGCAGCGGCGTGGCGCGGCGTTTCGACTTGTGGCCATTCTCTTTAATCGGAAGCTCGAGCAGACGGCGCGTCTCGGAAATGTGGCGCACAGCCGCGTCATATTTCGAGCGCAGGTTGCCCTCTCCTTCGGTGAAGACGTTTCGCACGATCCATACGCGATGGCGGACGTGGTCGAAGACAACGAGGCCTAGAAAAAACATCATTACGGCGTCGTCGGTGCCCAGATCGTTTTTCGACCGGTCCGGAATGTGCTCGAAAAGCCTCACCATATCGTACGCAAAGTAGCCGATAGCTCCCGCCACCAAAGGCGGCAGCTCCGGCACTCGAACCGGGCGGTAGCGCTGAATGCGCTGGCGAAGGAAGTCGAGAGGATTGGATTGCACTGGTGAGACGCGGCCCTGCGATTCCAACACGCAAGCGCCATTAGCGAACCGAAAGACTTCGGCGGGATTGGCGCCAACAAAGGTGTAGCGCGCAATTTTTTCGCCGCCCTCGACGCTTTCGAGCAGGCACGCGTAGCGGGCCTTGCGCGCGAGGCGCAGATATGCGCCTACCGGCGTCAGAAGGTCGGCCGTGAAGGTTTCGTAAACGGGAACCAGATTGCCTTGGCGAGCCAATCTGGAAAAGTTTTGAAAATCCGGCTCGATCATCGGCGGCGAATGGATCTCTCTTCCTTTTGCAGCGAGGCCAAAACTACTCGGCGCATGATCGCCTCTGGGGCGCGTTCGCCCATCCACAACTCCCACTGAGCAACGCCTTGAGCAACAAACATGTCCACTCCCGAGATCGTTTCGATTCCCTGGCCTTCCGCGCGGCGCATTAATTCCGTTTTGAGCGGGCGATAAATCAAGTCCATCACCAGCCGGCAATTCAGCTCGCGACTTTCGAGCGGCGAACCGCCGTGGGGATGCATCCCCACAGGCGTGCAGTTCACTATACCGTCGAAGGATCGCCGCGCAATTTCCCGGCGATTCACAGCCTCACCCCCTACGGCACGCGCCAAAGCGCTAGCTTGTCGCGGACGGCGCGCCCATATACTCACTGCGGCGCCCCCACGCGCCAGCGCGAATGCGGCGGCCCGTGCCGATCCTCCTGCGCCAATGAGCAATACAGAACTCGAAGGCAGGGGCAGTCGCCGCTCGATTGCGCGCAGCACGCCGGTGAAATCGGTATTGTAACCGTATAGCTTACCCGCGCGCACAACCACCGTATTCACTGCGCCGATCTCAGCCGCGAGCGGGTCGCAGCGGTCGAGATACGGCAGAATGCGTTCCTTGATCGGCAGCGTCACACTGAATCCGGCGATCTGGAAGGGCTCAATAGCAGCTATAAATTCGGCCAAGTCGCGCACCCGAAAGGGGAGATAGATGGCGTCTTTATGGCCCTCCGCGAAGGCGGCATTGTGCATCAGGGGCGAAAGGGAATGGCCTATTGGGTCACCAATCACGCCGTAAAGGCGGGTCCGCGGATTAAGACCAGCCATCGACCTGCCGAAACGACGCCTGAGGCGATAGACGGGTTCGATTTGGCTAAAAGCGGTTTGGCCGGGCGCTGTGCTGCGAGCCACAGGGGCATAAGCGAGCGCACTTCCCTGACGAAGTGCCAGGATACGTGCCGCCGGAATGTCTTCGCCCATCGGAACAGCCACAACGTCGGGGCGGCCCCGCACGAGTTCCAAAAGCCGGCGGACATCGGCCAACGAGCGCGTCGCCGCTGCGATCTTTATCGCGTCTCCGCCCAAGGCGTCGAGCCGCCTTACTAGCGCCGGGAGGTTTTGCGGTAGCCGTTTAAAGTCGTGCGCGGAGATCAGTAACCGGGCCGGAGCGAGCGCATTTTTCAGCTCTCCTGTGCCAATCTTTTCCGCAGTTTCGATTTCGACGTCGCACCACCGGCAGCCGACTCCCGCGGCTTGCTTAAGGACCTCTATTTGATCGTCCACAGTGCCTCTCAAGTGCCCTCCGGCCTCGGGGCGACGACATGTGGCGATAAGGATCGGCACTTCATGTTGACGGCCGACCCAGCGGAGCAAACTCGCAATTTCCGACCGGCTTGACAGGAAGTCGAGCCTCAATTCGACGACGTGAGCTCTTCGCGTCGAACTCGTGATCGCCTTTATCTGAGCTTTAGCCTCGGCGGCGGTTCGGGCAGCCACTACAGCGCAAATGCGGTCTTTGCCGAAGACCTTGACACGGGGCGACTGCCTCAGCGTCCAAGATCCAAGCCGACGGGATCGAAGTGCGTTAACCTCAAGACCAGCAGTAATATACGCCTCCGCACGTGTTCCATGGACCGGAGTGCTTGGTACTCTCAGGCAGCTGACCGCTTCTATCATGCAGTATCGAAAGTGTAAAGCAAGCTGCCGGAGCGGCTTGACCAGTCCTAGTACCAACTGCTAATTTCGACTCGACATACCGACTCCGACCTGGAACCGAATGGACAGGAGCAGAAACATGATACGCAGATTTGCCTTCTTGCTTGGTTTAGCGGCGCTTGTGCCTTCTCTCGGACACGCTCAAACGGCATCCTTCACGCCCCTTGAAAACCAGATATATTGCAGCGGAATCGTGACCTCGGATCCTGTCCCCACAGACACTTACGTCATCACGGGGGAGGAGTCTTACTTTCACATCATTTACGCCGACGGCAGATTTGTGTTTCTCAATAAGGGCGCGTCACAAGGCGTGAAAGTCGGTGACCAATTTGAAGTGGTACGTCCCGTTCCCACCGACATGCTTCCCTACGAATGGTTTAAGTCTCAAAATCTACTGCTGAAGGCGATGGGAACAACCTGGGAAGACGAGGCGCGTCTTACCGTCGTTAACGTGCAGCGGGACACCTCGACTGCTCAAGTAGTTTTCTCGTGCGGCTACGTCCAACGCGCAGACATAGTGCTGCCGTTTACACCCCGGCCCGCCCCCATGCTGAAATCCGATGAGAATTTCGATATCTTTGCGCCCCCCAGCGGTAAATCCAAGGCCACGATTGTCACCACCAGGTACTTTGGAGAATTGGCCGGCAACGGAAGGGTCGTTTACGTAAACCTGGGCAGCGCCCACGGTGTCAAGGTCGGAGACTACTTCCGCGTCTTTCGCTTTCAAGGCAACAGCAGCGAAAACGTGTATCAGACGCCTCACGTTGCCTATCAGATTTATGGTTTGGGCTCGACTCCCCGGCCTTACGCCGACGAGGAGTTGCCGCGTGACGTGCTGGGCGAAGGGATCGTGCTACGGGTGGCCAAAAACGCCTCCACGGTGCTGATCACGGTGAGCAAAAAGCAGATGTACCCTGGCGATTACGTCGAGCTCGAGTAATCGGACCAATTCTAACTTCTCTGTCCCTAGAGCGCCGCGAGGTTACGCGGTGATGTTAAATTTAGCTCCTAGTCGGCTCGGCAGTAAGGGCGCCGGCATCCGAAAATACTTCTGCAGTAAATGCAAACAGCTTCGTGCCTGGTTCACGCCAAACGGTTGCCTGTAGGCCCGCTTTTCGGCAGGTTGCCTTGAGAAATTGGATTACGGACCAATTCCGCTCAACGGCCACTTGCGGCAATAGCAAGCCACGTCTGCCGCCGCCGGTCACGGCGATTCCGTGGGTTCCCAGTTCGATCTCTTCCGGCCTTATCGGGCGCAGCTCGGAAATAACCGAAATCTCGATTTCCAACCCAGCTATCTCCTCCGCCCGCAGAGGCCCGAAACGCGGATCTCGCAAGGCCGCAGTGATTGCGCACTGCACAACAGTCTCTGCCAGACCATGCGCAGCATCGGGTTGACCGATACACCCGCGCAGCTTGCCGTTCCAACGGAGAGCCACAAACGCGGCTTGAGGTTCAGCTAAGCGGCCTGAGACCGGCGCTAGATCCGGAAAATTCGATGACGAGACAGTTTCGAGGATAGCCTTGCGGGCAAGTGCGAGTAGCGCGAGCCGATCCCCGTCGGAGAGAGCAAGATCAGAGCGTAGGTGCATCCTGGGCTTTTCTGCGGCGTTCGAGCAGGCGTAGGTGGCGCCGTTCCTTGACGCGGTCGTCCACGTGACTCCAGAACTTCAAGAAATATTGAACGGCCGAAGCGACTGCGCTCATCACCACCAGCCAAACGAGAATCGTGCCCAGAGGGCGCACTTCGGGGTGTTTTGCGCCCAAAATCACCGCGCAAACGGCGATCACCTGCAGCACCATTTTTGTCTTGCCTAATGCCGACGCCGGAATCGTGAAACCTTCTGCTGACGCGATATTGCGCAGGCCGAGGACCGTGATTTCCCTGCCAATGATGATGACCACCATCCAGCCGGGAACGAGCTGCATCTGGACGAGCGAAATAAAGGCGGCCGATATCAGAAGCTTGTCTGCAATTGGATCGAGCAGAATTCCGAGGGTCGTCACCTGTTCCCTGCGGCGCGCGTAGAATCCGTCGGCCCAATCGGTAGCTGCCGCGAGTAGCAGGATCAAGACGCCCCAGACCGCAAAGTTCATAGGGACACTAAGGAAGACGACGTTTGGCTGGCGCGTAAGCAGCACCACAACCAAAAGCGGTATGAAAAAGATGCGAAGGATCGTGAGGCTGTTTGGAAGGTTCATGAAGCACCCAGGCCAAGCACATCCGGAGGACGCGTCAACCCAGTCTGAATGCCACTTCACTATAGTCTGCCCTCACTCCGGCAGTCAACGACGCCTATTGAAGCCAATTCGCAACGTGGACTCCACATCGGTACCAGGGATCACACCTCACCGGTGTTTACTCGCACCCGACTCGTACCCACTTGTACTTAAGTTATTAATAGGAGTTGGAGCGCGATAAAGCCGCGAAATGGGCCAAAACCGTATGTTACGCACCTGTTAACGCGTGGCGCGCATAGAAATTGCGCCAAAATCTGTGGATTTTCGTGTGGAAATCGCAGTTTACTGTAGAGTTAATGGCGTCGTGGGTGACGGCTCGATCAGGTCGCTGCGTCAGCCGAAATATCCTGTAATGCACAGAAAATAAGGTACTTAGCTTTAACTGGTGTTTCCGTTTGGGCGACCGTCATCGTAAAGATCGGCGCCGGAGGCACATTGTCAATTTGCACAGAAGTACAGCAATACCCCCAGACAACTTTTTGGACTGTAACAAAAGCGAAACATAGCCAAAGTGGCGGTGGGCAGGGCCGATTTATACCTCTCCAGCGGACGCGAGCCCCAGACGCCGGACCAGCGATTCAGGCACATCGGCTTCAATGAGCATCTTCGAATCTCGAAGCTCGCTATGTAAGACTCGTCCCAGGCCATGCACCATGGCCAGCGTGCGGCCATCGGCGACAGGCACCGAAAAGCGCAGCCGCCTTATCGGATCTACCCCCATCGATTCGTCCACGCGCCGAAGCAGCTCATCGAGCCCGATGCCCTCAAGTGCGGATACATAGACGTGGCCATTGCTCGCGGACAGGGCTAGCCGAGTATCCTCATCCAGGCGGTCAACCTTGTTGAATACGTGCAGGCGTGCATGCTCTTTCATTCCAAGCTGCGCCAGAACCTTCTCTACTTCGGCATCCTGTTCCGTGTGATGCGGGTTAGATATGTCCGTGACATGAAGAACCAGGGCTGCCTGCTGCACTTCCTCGAGCGTCGCACGAAAAGCCGCCAGCAAACCCTTCGGCAAATCGCGAATGAAGCCAACCGTATCGGAAAATAAAACCTTGCGATTTGAAGGAAGGCGCACGGCGCGGACCGTCGGATCGAGTGTGGCGAACATTTTCGAAGAAACCACCACGTCCGCGCGGCTCAGCGCATTAAATAGGGTCGATTTTCCAGCATTCGTATAACCGACTAAGGCCACGGTTCCCAGGGGCACTGACTCACGCGCATTGCGCCGCAGAGCGCGCTGCCGCCGCAACGTTTCAATTGCAGCCCCGATGCGCCGAACCCGTTCGCGAATGCGGCGCCGGTCGGTTTCGAGTTTTTGTTCGCCGGGACCTCGGGTGCCAATGCCGCCGCCGAGCCGGGAAAGATCAGAACTGGCTCCGGCCAGTCGGGGCAAAAGATAGTTCAACTGTGCCAATTCAACCTGCAACTGCCCCTCGCGGCTGCGCGCGTGACGCGCGAAAATATCCAGAATTAATTGCGTGCGATCGATGACGCGCCGCTCGACGCCTCTTTCCAGATTGCGCTGCTGCACCGGCGTGAGCTCGCGGTCAAAAATAATTAGCGGCGCTTGCCGGGCTTGAGCTTCGGCCCGGATCTCCTCGAGTTTGCCTCGGCCCACGACGCTCGCGGGATCAATGGCGTCACGCATTTGCAGAACGCTCCCCGTCACGACGGCGCCGGCGCTCCGCGCCAATTCAGCAAGCTCCTCGAGCGATTCGCGGGCTGGCTCAGCAGAGGAATGCCCGGGTATGTGAGGGGCGCGTTTCAAACCCAGTCCGACCAAAAGCGCGCGTTCCCGAACGTCTGTTGTTCTTACAGTCTTCATGCGTCGAAAAGAGGTATGCCCAGATTGGATGCGGCAAAGGCCGGCAGAAGAGAAAGCACCCCGTTTTCCCCGTGAATAGCCACTGACCTGATTATACCGCGTCGCACGCACTCGTCTCTGCGGCGCTACTTTTGAGATTGAGTCAGCAAAGGCTCAAGATAATCCAGAGCTGCTGAGAGTATCTCCGGCGCGTCCCCGAAACCCGCGAGCCACTGTACGCCCGATTCGCGCCGAAACCAGGTGAGCTGGCGTTTGGCATAGCGACGTGTCGCTTGCCCGATGGCCTGCACTGTATTGGATAGCGGTTCGCGCGTTTCAAGATGCGTTCGAAGCTCTCGGTAGCCAATGAATTCGAAGGCTTTCGCATTTGGCGGCGCACCTTCGGCGAGCAGAGCCGCCACTTCCTTACTCCAGCCATGATCAAGCATAAGATGAACGCGCTTTTCGATGCGCTCATAAAGCGCTTGGCGGGGCAGATTGAGACCGATTTTCAAGGCGACATAACCCTGCAAGCCTTGACGGCCCTCTTCATGCAATTCGGTCAAAGGGCGTCCTGCCAGCAGACACACCTCTAACGCCCGGACAAGCTTTTGCCGATCATTTACCGAAATGCGCTTCGCTGCAGTGGGATCAAGCCGGCTAAGAAGTTTGTGCAGGTGCGCGCCGCCGCGCTTTATAACCGTTGCATCGAGCCTGGTGCGCAGCTGATCCGAGCGCGTTGGCGCATCGGCCAAGCCTTCCATAAGCGCGCGGAAATACAGCCCGGTTCCAACGGTAAAAATCGGCAGCCGATGACGCCGCCGCAAATCCTCTAGGACTTCGAGTGCGCGCTTGCGATATTCGCCCGCGGTGAAGACTTCTGCGGCCGAGATCACATCGAGCATGTGGTGGGGAATATCGTGACGCTCGGCGGCGGACGGCTTCGCCGTACCGATATCAAAACCGCGATACACCTGCGTCGAATCACAGGCGATCACTTCGCCGCCCAATTTTTCGGCTAGGGTGACCGCCAGCGACGACTTCCCCGAAGCCGTTGGTCCGAAAATTGCCACTAGGGGCAATGCGGCTTGTTGCACAGCCACCTTGGGGAGCACTGCCGAAGAGTCCGCGGGCATTACCGAGCTCGTCAAATCAGCTTCCAGTAACGAATCAGCAGATAAACGAAAAATAGCGCGGCAATAAGAAGCGACCCCAGAGCCTGAGCTTCCCGGGGCTTCACTGAGCGCTCAATGGCAAATTGTATAGAAAAATGAAGCGCAATTCGATAAATGGGCCGCTGAAGGCGGGGGGCAAGGGCTCAAAGGGAGAAGAGCTCCGGATGGACGAATATGCAGCACGATCAAGCGGTTCTTTACCCGAAGATGAAACCTGCTGAGGCTCACCGTCAGGAACAGAACCGGTGGACATAATTCGGAATTGCAAGACGACGCGGCCCTTATCGCCAAGGCGCGCCGATTCGGGCATTACGGAATACCAATTGCGCTTCACGCTATCAACCACACGCGCCAAATAGTCATTGAAATCGACGCCTTCGGTTGGCGTGAGCATTTGTACGGCGCCGCCGAGATAGCCCTCGCCGCCGCCTCCGCCGTAGTTCGGAGAGCCAGGAATCTGACCGCCGAACTGTTCCAGGCCACCACTTCCGCCGCTTTGCCGGGACTGCTGCGCCGATTGCTCGATCGTGCGCCCCGGAGAACTCATGCGTGGCAAGATCAACCGATTTTGCGCCTCAGTTTGAGGTTGGGGCTTCGGAGTTTCGATGGATGTCTGAGCTTGCGTTTGCGGCTTGGGGGCTGCAGGTAATTCCGGTGCTGGTTCCGTGGGCGTATCGCGCACCACGCGCTCGGGCTCTTTTGGTCCAGGCAACGGTTGGGGAACAACAGGCGGAGCCATTTGGCGCAATATCTTCGGATCGATGCGCATCTGCGGGCTGCGCGGCGCTGGGGGCGTCGCCGGCAAACCGCGGACGTCCGGCGGCATATAGATGAAACTGAGTTGCTGGCGGGCCAAATCAATTTGCGACTGCGTCGGCGGACGATATTGGAAGACCTGGATCAGCAAAAAGATGAAGAGTACGTGAATAACAATCGATCCGGATCGCCCGAGCCAGTTCCAATCTCTTGGTGGCGTTTCCACTGGCGCCACCATGAGATTGACGTCACCGGTGGTGAGCACGTCCGGTTCGAGAACGTCAGGCAGCTCATACGCGGACACAGGTCCTTTTGGTTCGAGTTGCACGACCGGCAAAGCTACCGGGACGGTGAACCGCTGATCGAGCACGGTAACCGGCGCGTAATTGGGATGGACCATCGCCGGATCGAAGGGCGTCGCCGGAGTATCGCGGGGGACAACGACGCGTGACGCCAGCACATCGAGAGGCAGGTGCGCAGGGATGTTGCTGTGCGTTTGCAATTCCAAGTGAGGCAGATTCGCGGCTACAACAGTGCGTTCATCAAGAAGCGTCGTCAAACGGCGCGGAGGCGCCGCAGCCGGTCTGTCGGCCGCGGGCCGCACGTCGCGCGGAACGAGACTTCTCGGAATCATTAGTTTGCTCGAGGGGGTGCGAAGGCACCCAGTTGGACGCGCTGATTGTGTTCCAGGATGCCTGCCATAACCCTATCGGCTAACTCCAATGCACGGCGCCCGGCGCGGGCATCGACCAGGGGCTGCTTCCGATTGCGTACGGCATCCACAAACGAGCGTAGCTCTGCTTCGAGAGGTTCTTCATGCCGGGTGGGAATCGGCTCAAAATCGAATTGCGGTTCGGGAACAGGTTTTCGGACGCGAATACGCAGGGCATCCTGTCGCGCATAATCCAGCGAAATATATTCATGGTGCTGAAAAAAACGGAGCTTCCGCACGCGCTCGGTGGAAACGCGGCTGGCCGTCAGGTTCGCTACGGCGCCGGATGCAAACTCGAGACGCGCGTGCGCAATATCCACCTTATCTGTGATGACCGGAATTCCGAGCGAATGAATCGACTCTACCGGAGAGTTTGCCAGCGCTAAAAGAATATCCAGATCGTGGATCATCACGTCATACACCACATCAATATCGAGGCTGCGCGGGCTGAACACCCCTAGACGATGTACTTCAAAGTATAGCGGTTCCTTGATTATGGGCAAGACCGCTACGAACGCGGGATTGAACCGCTCCAGGTGCCCAATCTGCAATACGCGTGCGTATTGCTGGGCCGCATCAATGAGATCGTCGGCTTCCGCGACGGAAGCGGCAATCGGCTTCTCCACCAAAACGTCAATGCCTCTCGAGAGCAGGAGGCAGCCAATGTGCGCGTGCTCGATCGTGGGCACGGCGAGGCTGACGGCGTCCACCCGTCCCGCCAGAGAATCAAGATCGGGCAATACCGCGGTGCCGAATTCGTCGGCGACACTCCGGGCACGTTCAGAATTCCGGTCCACGATGCCAACGAATTCCACACCTTCGAGCCGACGATAGACGCGCGCGTGGTTACGCCCGAAATCGCCGACGCCGACCACTGCCACACGAACGGCTCGGTCGTTCATCCTGCCTTTGCTCCAAGGGCATCGTTCGAGGAAGCATTCGAGGCATTGGGCGGACCACTGGGTTGCGTTTCCGGGGCAAAGGCTTGCATGGCAATTCCCGCTTCGTCGGCCGCCTCAATCAACCGTGCGCGATCGAAAAGCAGAGTACGGCACGCGTCGATAGCCAGCGCAGTGGCCCGGAGAACGCCTCATTGTTTCGACGGTCTGCAGTCCCACGACGGGTACATCGAAACGCATATCCTGGCGCGGTTTGGCGACCTTTACTACAACCAGCGGCTTACCAGCGGCAAGCCGAGCCGCCCGTTCGATGGTCTCATCGGTTCCTTCCATGGCTTCGACGGCCACGCAGGCACGGTCGCTGATGACCACAGTCTGGCCCAAATCCAGTCCGGCAATATGCCGGGCGATCTCGCGACCGTATGCAATATCTCCCGATTCGCGAACGTCGGGAGCGCGCCGCGTCAAAACGCCGGGTTCCGGCAATAGCGGTTTCAGAAAAGCCGTTGAATCCACGAGCTGGATACCTTCGTCTTCGAGCACGCGAGCCACGGCGCCGATCAAGGAATCCGTATTTTTCCTGGGCAAGGAAAAGATCAACTTCGCCAGTTTCCAGTCCGGCCGAATCGCGCTGAAAATCTTTGTGTGCTTCACCTGGCCGGCCATTACAGCTCGCGTGACGCCCTCCTGATGGAGCAACTCCAGCGTGCGGCTCAATTCGCCCAGGCTCACCCAGTGGAGCCGCTTCGCAATTCCTTCCAATTCCGGGGAAGCCTCCTCCCGCAGCGCGATCACTGCCATTTCGATTCCCTGGCTTCGCGCTGCTTCGAGAACTAAAAAGGGAAACCTGCCGTTTCCCGCAATCAAACCCCATTTTCCGGGAACGGTTGCGCCTGACGACGTCATATTCTCTTCGGAAGGATAACCCACTACTTCGTTACACCGCGCTCGCTGGATTCGATGAAGCGCATCAGTTCGGCGACGTCCGCGGAACCCTTGAGTGTATGCCGCATTTGTTCGAGGGCTTGGCTGGTGTTGAGTTTCGAAGTCAAAAGCAGGCGATACGCGCTTTCAATGGCGCGAATGCGTTCCGTGCTAAAGCCTCGGCGTTCCAATCCGACGCTATTCACGCCGAAACACCGAGTATTCCGTTCGGTGACGATCAATGAGAAGGGTGGGACGTCTCGAGTAATCACGGTTGACGCGCCGATATACGCATGTCTGCCGATGCGGCAGAATTGATGCACAGGAGAAAATGCGCCAATCGTGGAGTAATCCTCGACGGTCACGTGCCCAGCCAGAGTGGCGCCATTGGCGAAAATCGTGTGGTCGCCCACAACGCAATCGTGAGCAATATGAGCCGAAGTCATAATGAGGTTATCGCTTCCTATGCGCGTCACGCCTCCGCCTTGGACGGTTCCCCGGCTCACCGTAACGCACTCGCGAAAGACATTCCGGTCGCCGACTTCCAGTCGTGTGCGCTCTCCCGCGTACTTCAGATCCTGGGGCTCGCCGCCAATTCTGCAAAACGGATGGAGCACGTTACTGCTTCCCAGCCGAGCCGGGCCGTCTACGACAGCATGCGGGTGCAGAATGCAACCATCGCCGAGCTGAACGCCTTCGCCGACAACTGCGTAGGCTCCGATAACGACTCCAGCTCCCAATCGAGCTCCCGGCGCAATCACCGCGCGTGGATCGACTTCGACCATGGCCGTGGCTCGATCTGCCGTTTCGCTCATTCTCAGTGTCCGGCTACACCGGCGGGCTGAATTGCCGGGGGAGTTTCTACAGAATCGCGGTCAACCATTTTGCACATCAACGTCGCCTCTGCCGCGAGCACGCCATCGACGCTGGCCCTCCCGCGCAGTTTGCAAAAATTGGCGCGCCAGGAAATTACGTCCACTTCAAGCCGCAGCTGATCTCCCGGGACCACCGGCCGGCGAAAACGCGCATCATCGACCGCGACGAAGTAGAGCAATTTATTCTCTCGCTCAGGAACCTCTTTCAAAAGTAATAACCCGCCGGTCTGGGCCATGGCTTCTATGATCAAGACGCCCGGCATGATGGGTTTGCCCGGGAAATGGCCCTGAAAAAAGCCCTCATTGATGCTGACGTTTTTCACTCCCACAATGCGCTTGAATTGCTCCATTTCCAGGATGGCGTCCACCATCAGGAATGGGTAGCGGTGCGGTAGGATTTTCTGGATGCCGTTGCTGTCCAGAATCATCACAGTTCCTCAATTCCGCCAAAGGGCTGCACGACACGCGCAAAACTAATCGAAGCATTATATGCGAAGGGCGAAGGCCCGGGAACCGCGTTGCCGCAGAAGAGCCCGGCTGCTAGCATACGCCGGCGATGATCCCGACCGAAAAATCGCAGGAAATGCTGGCATTTTTGCGAAGCCGCCGGCCCGCGATGCTGCGTTTACTCAAACGCTTCGTCTTGTGCGAATCGCCTACGGATTCAAAGCCCGCGGTCGATCGTTTCGGGCGCATTGTGGCGGCGGAATGGAAAAAGCGCGGAGCGAAAATTGAATTCCTTCAGCAAAAAAGAGCAGGCAATCACGTGCGAGTCGATTGGCCCTCAAACCCCGCACGCCGGAATGGGCTTTCTGCTCGCGCGGGTCAAATTCTGGTTCTCGGGCACTTGGATACCGTCTATGAGCTCGGAACGATCAAGAAGATGCCGTTTCGCGTGACTCGGGACCGTGCATTTGGTCCGGGCATTTTCGATATGAAGGGTGGGCTCGTCATCGCGCTGTTTGCCGCCGAAGCACTCGCGCGTGCGAAATGGCTGCCGCGCCGTCGCATTGTCTTTCTGTGGACCTCGGACGAGGAGACCGGAAGCCAAAGCTCGCGTGCGGTGATCGAAGGGGAAGCTCGGCGCAGCATGGCCGTGCTGGTCCTCGAACCTGCGAATGGACCGAAGGGAAAGCTCAAAACCCGGCGCAAAGCAGTCGGAACAGCCGAAATCGTCATCAGCGGACGCTCAGCGCATGCCGGTCTGGACCCGGCAGCGGGCGTCAACGCAGTTCATGAACTGGCATTGCAAGCAGCGCGCCTGATGCGCCTGAATAATCCTCGGCGCGGAATCACCGTCAACCCGACGATCGCGCAAGGAGGCACGCGCAGCAACGTCATTCCTGCGGAGGCACGTCTGACCATCGATCTGCGCGCTGAAACCATCGGAGATATGCGGCGGATTGAACGCAAGCTGAAGACCCTGCGGCCGATTTTGCCGGGCGGGCGCGTCGCAGTGCAGGGCGGATTCTCACGTCCGCCTCTCGAACGCCGCGCCAGCGCTGCACTTTTTTCTCGTGCGCGGGAACTCGCCCACCAACTGAGATTTTCCGTTGATGAATGCTTGGCGGGAGGCGGCTCCGACGGCAACTTCACAGCAGCCCTCGGCGTGCCCACGCTCGATGGCCTCGGCGCCGTTGGCGCGGCCGCTCACAGCCCCGACGAGCAGGTGATCGTTTCGGCTCTCGCCTGTCGCGCCGCCCTTCTCGCTGGCTTACTGGCTACTTTATAGGAATTGCTAGGGTTCGATCAGTGGGGCTTGCGGAGGTAATCGGCGGTGGCGGCATTCAAGTCCGCATATGTGGAATGCAGCGCGGCCCGCACAGCATCCTCCGGCGAAGCGCCCTCATCGAGCCGGTCGAGAATTCGCTCTAAATCGCCAGGACTAGTCGATTCGATTGTCTCGACCACCGCAAGCGACCATTCGTAAGCAATGCGAGCGAAGCCGGATTGCAGATTGTTCCATAAGGGTTCCAAGACGCTAAGCGAAGGCTCGTCGTGCCGATCGTACATGCCCAAAAGCTCTGCCGCGGAATTGTGATCCGTTCGCCTTCCCTCCATCCACTGGGCGGCCCCTTCCTGCAGCCAGGTGGGGCAGTGGCCGTGTGTTTTTTCGTTGATGAAGCTGTGCGTCAACTCGTGCTTAAGGACGTGCGCAAGTTCCGGGGATACGTGATCGAGTCCTTGCACGGGAACACGAATACGGCCATCGTTGAGCGCCCCAGCCCAGCTGGGCGCTCGAGTGATGTCTTGGAAAAGCTGATTGGTGTAAAGCGTTACGGAGATAGGCTGTTTCGGCGTGTAATTGAGGGCGGCGGAAATATCCTCAAAGTCGCTCTCTAGCGCACGAATAACGTCGCGCGACAACTCCGGCGCCGCCTCGCCATAATAGTGCAAATCGAAATGCGCGCTGCGGTTCTCGCGGTAGCTATTCTCCACGTCCAGGTCGCGCTGCGCCTTCTGTAACGCGCGCGCCACGTCGGGATCGGGATGCTGTTGCTGCGAACGCTTCCATTCTGCGACCGCCTCCGCCAGGCGATTCAGACCGTAATCGGCCCAACCGGTCAGCTTTGCAATGTCGGACGAATTAGGATCGCTGCGCCGTGCTTTTTCGAGCGGGTCCAGCGCAGATTGATATTCGCCTCGTCGCAGATGCAGATATGCCACGGTCAGAAGCAGCGGGACCTGATCGGGCGCGAAACCAAGCGCGCGATCGGCATGCTGCAGGGCTGCGCCGAAGTTATTTCGGTCCATTTCGAAATGGCTGGCCGCTGATTCCGCCTCGGCAGCCCGAATAAGCGCGTCCGCATTATGGGTCGATGCTTTCGCGTCGATCTGGGCCAGAGCATCCTGATCTATGGCGCCATTTCGCATGATCGACTGTAACGTCGGAGCCGTGTCGCTTGAGGGGGGCGCCATCGACAATTCTGCGGGCGCAGCACTGGCGCTTTTTTGTGGGCCAATGGGCGGCTCGCCGCTTACGATGCGGTCGACAAGCGCTTCCGGCACGCTCATGGTGCCCGCGGAAGTCTCGAACGTTACCTTCCCATTTCGCCTGACTGTGTTTGTGCCCTCAATGTGGCGGCCGTTCTTGAGGTAGATCGTGTCGGTGTATGCGAAAACAGGGCACAACGAGGCCAGAAGGAGCCCTGTCCAAATCGGCTTAAATGCCTTATTCACGAAGCCTCTCAGGAAAGAAGGCTGCTGATCTACGTTAGAAACAACACATGTAACTGTCAATTGTACGAGCGGAGTTTTGTTTCCAGCGGGTACATGCGCGCCAGCGCACATGTGCGAAGGGGCGGGCTGTCGCTAGGGTACAATAAGCTTGGCGTTTGCTTGTTGCTGGGTCAAACGCACGAAAAAATCATGATTCACTGCTATATATCTCACAACGGCCTCATCGTTCCCGTTGAGCAGGCGCGCCTTTCGCCAGGCCAGGCTGGGCTCCTCAATGGTTGGGGACTTTTCACCACAATGCGCGTTTTTCGAGGCGAGCCCTTTGCCTTCGAACGGCATTGGAAAAGACTCCAAAAAGATGCCGGCCGGACGCGTATGCCGTTCCCATTCGATTCCGCCGAAGTGCGGTCCAATTTGCACGAACTGATTCAGCGCAATGACGTGCGCGAAGGCACGGCGAGAATTTATGCCGTCTACAACAAGGTGGGATTCTGGCAAAGCGGCGAAGACTTCCCCGACGTGGACCTGTTGCTCTGCACTGCGGGACTTCCCTCGTATCGCGAGCCGGTTCGTTTGACTCTCTGTGAGCAGAGCCGTCACGCCGCATCGCCCCTCGCCGGTGTAAAGGTTACGTCGTGGATCTTCAACGTTTGGACTTTGCAGGGAGCCCAGCAGCGCGGTTTCGATGAGGCTCTGCTTCTGAACGAACGCGGCGAAATAGCGGAGTGTACGGCTGCCAATGTCTTCTGTGCGCGCGACGGACGCGTATTCACGCCCCCGCTCTCTTCCGGATGTCTCGAAGGCGTCACCCGCGGCATTTTGCTGGACATTGCCCCGGCAACCGGCATCCCGGTGGAAGAAAAAACGCTGCGGCCCGAAGATTTGTATGCCGCAGACGAAGTGTTCATTAGCTCCACCAATCGCAGCCTCATCGGCGTCTCGGAGGTCGAAGGCCATAAGTTTGCCGATGCGCCCGGCCCCATCACCCAGCGGCTCGAGCAAGCCTTCAACAATCACATGATCGATTATGTGAGTCGCATCGCCCACCCGGCAGCGGCAAAGCTCTAAGAAGCTTTAAGCCGTAAAGCGGCTCGTGCTTAAAACTCCTCAATTCAAGTGTCGTAATTAAATCTCAGAAATAAGGGGCAGTCCGAAGACTGCCCCCGAAACGTTTGTATTGTGCTTCTTTGCGTTCTTGCGCTTAGTGCTTGTCGTAGTCCATCGCCATATGGAGTTCCTTTAGCGCCTGATCGAGATGTTCGACGGCCTTCGCGCGGTGTCCGCCGAAATCGCGGTCGGCGTAAGCCTGAAGATCGTGCCGCGCGCTCTCGATTTTCTCGATCGACTCTCGAATGACGGGATGCCGTTCATGCTCCTGCGGCGCTGGCGTCGGCTGTGGTCCTGCAGAGACAAGCACCGGAGCGGCCAGCACTCCCGCCAAGAGTATTCCGCCAAACGCCTTTAAGATTTTCTTGCTCATCGATGCCTCCTGTGGAATTGGTGTCCTGCATTAGGTCACAACGATTCTTGCATCGTCTTGTAAAACCCCGACCTCGAGAAAAGGTTTCGGTTGTCTTTCCTCATAGCTGACCCTGTGTACAGGCTTTTGTAGCGGTTGAAAAAGCTCTGATAGAATGCGCGTGCCATGCCTTCCAAATGGCTTCTGCTGTTAACAGCTGTTTCTCTTTGCGCTTGCGCCATCCTTTCGCGCGCGGCCCTGAAACAAGCCGGCCCAGGAAACTCCCCGCGGCCGCCCGCGCGCGACTTGCACGTCGCTCCCGATTTGAATGAACGATTAGCGAAATTCCGCCGTGTCCCTATGCCTTTTCATTCGGAGAGCCTGAGCGCCCGGGAACAAGCTTTGGTCGGAAAATTGGTCGAGGCGTCCCAATATCTCGAACAGATTTATTGGCGTCAAAGCGATCCGGAGGGACTCGCATTGCTGCGCTCGCTCGAATCCAGTAAAACGCCGGCAGATATCGCTCTGCGCCGCTTTTTGATGATCAACGGCAGCCGCTATGACCTCATTCGCAATAACGAGCCCTTTGTGGGCAATGCCCCGATGTCGCCGGATCACGGCTTATATCCGGCCGGATTAACGCGCGAGCAGATGGAAGCCTACGTGCGCCAGCATCCTGAACAAAAAGCGGCGCTCTATGCGCCTCAAACGGTCGTTCGTCGCGAAGGCGACCGGCTCGTTGCAGTGCCTTATCGCGTCGTGTATAGAGAATGGCTCGAGCCCGCCGTGCGAGCGCTCAATGAAGCCGCTGCACTCAGCGACGATCCGAAAGTTGCAAATTTCCTGCGCCTGCGAGCCAAGGCCCTGCTCGATGACGATTACTATGCGAGTGATATCGCCTGGCTGGAACTCGAGAACCCGAAATTCGATGTCATCTTCGCACCCTACGAAGTCTATTTGGACGATCTCCTCGGCGTGAAGACTTCCTACGGCGCGGCAGTTATGATCCGCAACGAAGAAGAGAGCCGGAAACTGGCGCTTTTCCAGAAATATGTCGCCTCAATTCAAGACGCGCTTCCCATCGCTCCGGAAGACCGGCCTTCGAAGGCCGGTCATCGCTCGCCTATGGAAGTTATGGATACTCCGTTCCGCGCCGGTGATTTGCGCCACGGCTATCAGGCCGTTGCCGATAATCTGCCCAATGATCCGCGTATTCATCAGGAGAAAGGTTCGAAGAAAATCTTCTTCAAGAATTTTATGGATGCGCGCGTCGATTATGTCGTTCTTCCAATCGCAAAGCGTCTCTTGCGTGCGGATCAGGCCGCGCAAGCCTCCGGCGACGGCTATCTGGCCACTACGATGATGCATGAAATATCGCACGAACTGGGCCCAGCCTATGCGCGCACGACAAACGGCCGCGCAGAGATCAATGAGGCGATTGGGCCCGCCTACTCCGGCCTCGAAGAGGCCAAAGCGGACGTAGTGGGCATGTTCGGCCTCGATTGGCTGATCGAGCATGGCGACATGCCCAAAGAGAAAAGGACCGAATATTACGCCTCCTACGTTGGTGGCATCTTTCGCACCGTGCGTTTTGGCTTCGTCGAAGCGCATGGCCGTGCGGAAATGATGGAGTTCAATTATCTTGTCGAGAAAGGCGCCGTCGCCCGCGATCCCGGCACGGGACGCTACGCCATAAACATCGAGCGCATGCCGGCCACGATCGTTTCACTCGCAAAGGAACTATTGGAAATGGAGGCCACCGGCGACCGCGGGCGCGTGGAGGCTTGGTTCACGAAATACGATCGTATGCCCGGCGATTTGGCAAAGTCCCTCGCGGCCAGCAGCGATATTCCGGTAGATGTAGACCCCGTATTTTCGTTCCCCGAAGTTGTTCGCTGAATTCGCCATCCGGCGGAAAGGAAGGAGGCAAAACTCATGGCTCAAGAGAAGACGCAAAGTTTTGAGAATCACACCAGGCTGGTTCCCCCTTACCACATGTTCGCCATTCCAATTTTTATGATCAATTTCATATGGCGTCTCGTCCAGATCAAGGACGGGATCACTTTCGCTTCCATCATGAACGTGCTGCTCGCCATCGCCTTCCTGATTCTCGTTCTTTACGCCCGTTTGTTCACGCTCACGGTTCAGGACCGCGTGATCCGTCTGGAGATGCGCCTGCGGTTGGAGCGCCTGCTCCCAGCGGACCTGCGCTCTCGAATCCCGGAGTTCACCCCTCCGCAACTGATTTCGCTCCGCTTTGCTGGAGATGAGGAATTGGCGGCCCTTGCACGGCAAGTGCTGGACGAACGGCTGAACGACCGCAAAACGATCAAGCGGCGGATTAAAAACTGGCAGGCTGACTTGTTGCGCGCCTAGCGCGGATAACAGAGGCAATCTAAAAAAAGAGCGCCACCAGGCCCACCAGCGCCAGAGCCGATAGCAGGAAAAACGCCTGCACCCCGGTTCGCCGATCGGCGAAGCTGAAGGCATAGAATCCCTTCGCCACATTGTTGCTTGACGCGGCGATGGCGATGGCGTGAGCCGCGAAAGCGGAGGCTTGGCCCGACTGCGTCATTCCCAATACAAAGGGATCTATATCCGTCATCCCCGTGATCGCCGCAAGGCCGTAAATGCCGCCTCGCCCGAAGTGTTCGAGCGCATAATGCGAGGCCGCCAACAAGACCATGAACATCCCCGCAAAGAGAAACGCGGCCGATAGTTCCAGAGGATTCTTGATGGGCAGGTTCACCTCGCCGCCCTTGCCACTGGAAGCGGGTACGCGCCCCCAATACCACCCAAAACCCAAGGCGCCCATTCCCGCAATTAGAAAGGGCCACAAGAGGCTTGCCGCCAGACCGCGATTGAACAGCGCCAGTAAAATCAGCAACCGCAGATACATGGTCCCCGAAGCCATTAGTATGCTGCCTGCGCAAGCCCGCGGCGCATGCGCTTCCCGCGCACGCTTCGCCAAAATCACTGTCGTTACCGTGGAGGAATAGGCACCGCCTAGCAGCGCCGATAAGAATATGCCCCCGCGTCCTCCGGTCGCCTTTTGCAGCAGATAGCTGCCGTAGGAGATGCCGCTCGCGGCCACCACAATCAGCCATGCCTTGAACGGATTGAAGCCGAACGAACCGAAAGTGCGGTCGGGAACGATGGGCAGGATGACCGCGGTCAAAAACAGAAATTTCGCGAACGCCAGGATTTCTTCTTTCGGCACACGACGCGACAGATTTTCGAGCGCTGTTTTCAGTTCGAGCAAAAGAACACTTGTAACGGCGATGGTCGTAGCAATCCACAATTGGCCGTGCGAAACGAGCACGCCGACGAGATATGTCGCCAACCCGGACATTTCCGTCGTGACGCCGGCACTTTTGTATGCAGCGAGTTTGTGTTGGTAAGAAAGCCACAAAAATGCGCCAATCACCGCGAAGCCTACGGTCGGCGGAACCAAATTGTCGCCGGAAACCAGGCTCAAGGCGTAGCCGATGAGCCCCAGTAGAGGAAACGTTCGTACCCCGCCAAAAGCGTATCGTTCTGGGCCACTGGGATCGGCAAGATGTTCTTCGCGTTCGAAACCGACAAGGAAGGAAAGAAACAGAACCAGGATGATCTTGAGGCCCTCGGTTGGCAGCAAGCTCGTCAACCAAGCTGGCAAGCCAAGCCTCCATCCTGCAAATTTAGTCTAAGGAAGGCCGAGCGGCGCCGGATCAATGCGTCCTGCAGGCCGCGATCCCGTGTTTCTCGAAATAGCGTTGGTGGTATTCCTCGCCACGCCAGAAATCGCTCGCCGGTACGATTTGCGTCACGATCTTTCGGGGGAACCGCCCTGAACGGTCGAGCTCATCTTTGAACTTTTGCGCTTCTCGTTCTTGCTCGGCGTCATGAAAGAAAATTACGGAGCGGTATTGCTTGCCGTAGTCCGGCCCCTGACGATTCAAAGTTGTGGGATCGTGTAGATCGAAAAAAGCCCGCAGCAATTGCTCGTAGGAAATTTGTTGGGGATCGTAATCGAGTTGCACAACTTCGGCATGGCCCGTGCGATCGGTGCACACATCCTGGTAAGTAGGATTGGCAAGCGTGCCGCCCATGTAACCCACGGCGGCGTCGGTCACTCCCTTTAGTTCCCGGAAAGCGCTTTCCACGCCCCAAAAACATCCCGCGCCGAATGTTGCTTTGGCCATGGTCTCCTCCTCTGCTGGCAACTGATTCATGTTGCCACAGCCTGCCAACCCGCACAATTACAGCCTCAACGTTTTCGGATGGTCGGCACGCGCGGCATCCCCCCGGGAATCGAGGTGTAAGGACCCGATCAGAAACGTGCCTTTCTCTCATAGGCTCGCATCAGAATAAATGCATGGGGCATCCTCGCGGCAAAGGTGTATAAGTTTAGTCAGTCCTTCGGGGTGAAGATGCGAAAACGGGCCTGCCTTCTAGCTTTTGTTTTCATCGTCGGTCCGGGTTTCTCTTTCCCCGCCAGCGCCCAAAAAAGCCGCTATTTGCCGTCGCGCCTTCTGACTGCAAAGCTAATCTATTTCCAGGACGAAACCGGATTCCCCGCCGTCGGTGGAGATGCGGTCCGCGAGTTGGAAAAATGGGGCAGGTTCCAGGTAGTCCAAAGCCGCGATCAGGCGGAATTGGTCTTCGTGCTCTCCTCAGAAGATGAGTCCCGAACGATCAATCCTGAGGGCGACAGGCGTTTTGGACCTGATTTGTCCTTTCATTTTCGCTTTCGGCCTGCCAACGCATATCTCACCGTGGACGACGCGATCAGTGGCGAAAGGCTTTGGAGCGGACGCCACCTCTGGGGCGGCTTGCTAACGGGCTTCAACAGCGCGGGCAGGCGTCTGGTCCATAGGCTCCGCAATCAGATCGAGCATTAGCCCTCCAAAGAACGTTTCTGGACGAAATAATCTTCAAGCTCGCTATTAATCCTTCGTGAACGCCGCCAAGCGCTCCGATTGACCCCCTCTACAGACATAGGAAAATTGATGTTAGCCAAACAGGAACCGCCGCCAAGTCTCAATTCTTAAGGAAGTTTGCGGCATTCTCAAATTCCTCTGAGCGTGAGGTCGAGGTAAACAAGAGAATGAGCCGGATTTCCATCGGTGTAAGACTAGCTATTGCCTTCACTTTTCTGGTCTCCATTCTTATTGTCATCGGTTGGTTAGGGCTCAACCGCATGGCCCGAATCAATGCCGACCTCAACGACATTAGTTATCGCCGCTGGGCCAAAGTTCAGTTGGCACAAGAAGCGCTCACGTATGTAAATATGAATAATCGGCTTCTTCAGGCAGCGTTTCTTTCGCGCCAGCCGGAAGATCTCCAGCCCCTGCTCGACCGGCGGGAATCCAACATCAAGCGCATTACAGAGATAATCCAGACACTCAACCAGCGATCTGAGTCCCCGAAAGAAAGGGAGCTGTTGCGGCATGTCGATGAGGCGCGAACTGCCGCTCTAAGCGCGGTCGTTCGAATTACCGACCTGCTAAAGGAAGGCAAATTTGAGCCAGCAAGAATTGTAATGACAAACGAGGTGATTCCTTACATCGATGCGCTGCACGGTGCCTGGAACGATTTCAGTCAGTTCGAGACCCTGCAGATGCAGCGGGCGCGTGATGAAAGCCAGGCAAACTACGCAACCGCTCGCCGCCAAACGACTTGGTTGATCTTGCTGGCATTCCTGGTCGCCATGTTCATGGGCATATTTGTCACGCGTGCGGTCGTGCAGGAGGTGGAGCAACGCGAGCGCACAAAGCAGGAAGCGCGCAAGCTCAACGACGACCTGGAAAGGAAAGTGGCCGAGCGCACCGAAGAATTGGCGCGGGCCATTCGTCACCTGGAAAGCGAGGCCACCGAACGAAGACGCAAGGAGGAAGATCTCCGGCGCCTGGCGGCTATCGTGGAATGCTCTGATGACGCCATCGTCGCGGCCGATCTGGACGGAAAGATCACCGACTGGAATGCGGGAGCCGAGAAGATGTTCGGCTACTCTCGCGCCCAGGCCGCTGGAATGCCGGTTAGCATCATCGTTGGGCCGGATCGAAAGCATGAACCCAAGGAAATCCTGGCGAGGATCCGCAAGGGAGCCGGGGTCATAAATCAAGAAACGGTGCGCGTAAAGCAGGATGGCAAACAGGTGCACGTTTCGCTCACTGTCTCGCCGATAAGAAATCAATCAGGACGCCTCACCGGCTCGGCCGCCATCGTCCGAGATATTACCGCACGCATCGAGATGGAAGCGGCGCTGCGCCGCTCCGAGACAAATTTTCGCTCAGTCATCGAAAACTCGCCCTACGGAGCTCTCCGAACCTTGCTGGACGGTCGGATACTGCTCGCCAATCCAGCAGTGGTCAGAATGCTCGGCTACGGCTCTGAGAGCGAACTCCTCAGTTTGAATATGAATACCGATATCTACCGGAATCCGGCTGATCGCGAGCGAGTCATGGAGCAATCTCGAAATACGGAATACCTCAAAGATATCGAGATGGAGTGGAAGCACAGAACCGGATCGCCGATCATGGTGCGCTTCAGCAGTCATATCGTGCGGAACCAGACCGGCGAGGTCGATCATTTCGATTTGATGGTGCAGGACATCACCAGGCAGCGCAATCTCGAGGATCAGTTGCGCCAGGCGCAAAAAATGGAAGCCATCGGGCGTCTTGCCGGTGGCGTGGCGCATGATTTCAATAATTTGCTCGGAGTCATCATTGGCTACAGCGAATTGGCATTAGATCGAATCGAGCCTGCCAGTGCGGTCCGCGGCCAGGTGGAGCAGATCCGCAGAGCAGGCGAACGCGCGAGCGCTCTCACTCGCCAGCTTTTGGCCTTCAGCCGGCAGCAAGTCTTGGATACCAAGACGCTCAATCTGAACGCCATCATTTCAGACATGGCTCAGATGTTGCTTCGGTTGATTGGCGAGGATGTCGAGCTGCAAACGAAGCTGGATCCGCATCTGCATTCGATCCGCGGTGATCAGGGGCAGATCGAGCAGGTCATCATGAATCTCGCAGTGAACGCTCGCGACGCCATGCCGCAGGGCGGCAAATTGATGATCGAGACGAACAATGTGAAGATCGAAGAAGACGAACTCCAGCGCCGCACGCCCATGGTTCCCGGCGATTACATCTTGCTCACCATCTCAGACACAGGCATGGGGATGGACGCAGATACGCAGGCTCATATCTTCGAGCCTTTCTTCACCACCAAGGCTCGAGGAAAGGGCACTGGCCTGGGTCTCGCTACCGTTTACGGCGTCGTCAAACAAAGCGGAGGCTACATTTGGGTCTATAGCGAACCCGGACTCGGCGCAACATTCAAGCTCTATCTGCCGCGGGTGCTCGACGACATCCAAGCGAGCCGGCCCCCCGATACCGGCAACTCCCAACAGCGTTCGGCGACGGTCCTGGTCGTCGAGGACGAAGTCTCGCTCAGAACATTTACCTGCACATTGCTTCAAGAGAATGGGTATACGGTGCTCGAAGCCGGAGATGGAGAAGAAGCCCTCACTTTAGCGGGCGAGTATAAACAGCCGATCCACCTCCTCTTGACGGACATGATCATGCCTGGAATGAATGGGCCCGCGGTTGCCGAAAAGCTTGCTTCTCTGCATCCGGAAGCCAAGGTGCTCTTTATGTCCGGCTATACAGGATTCGTGAGCCGGGGGCTCATCGAGCCTCATGCCGTGTTGGTGTCGAAGCCGTTTACGCGCGAGGAATTGCTGCGCAAGATCCAGCAGGTATTGAGCTCCCGGACGTTAGCCCCTGCAGGTGAAAGCGCTACACGCGTCTGAAAAGCGCCGCGGCAGTTTCTTAATCTTATCTTCAGCTTCGGCCGCACAAACTTCCACAACCTGCTGTAAAAGGGAGCTTACATGTTACAGGAAGCTTCGCGGAATAAATGGCAGAAGTTTTTGCCCGCAGTGATCGGCGCTGTAGTCGTCGCGGGTATTGTTGGCTTTCCTTCAGGGCGACAGCTCTTGGGAAGATTCTTCCGGTCGCTCCGCATGCAAAAGGTTCAGGCTGTGAACGTGAATCTCTCCGCCTTCACCGACCCCAATGCCAATCCGGCCTTGCACCAGATGATCGCGCAGATGATTTCCGATGACGTCGTCGTAGCCGCCAATGAACCAGATCAATCCGCGGCAGACGCCGCTGCTGCAAAGCAACTGAGTGGATTTGACGTTTCTGTGATAAGCGAGCGAAAAGATCCCCCAAAATTTGTTGTTACCGGCCGCTATGCGTTTGATATGACTCTGAATCGGGACCGCCTGCAAACCGTGTTCAGTCAGGCGGGACACCCGGAAATTTCTGTTCCGCCGGCACTCAATGGCGCGCCGCTCAAAGTGGAAATTCCGAGGGCCGTGGAAATCCAATACGGTCATTGCCCGACGCCCGCAAGCGCCAGCCAGACCCTCGCCAACAACATTAGCGGACCTCCTCCATCCTCCACCGAATATAGCGATTGCCTTCGCTTGCGGGAGGGGCCGAACCCGATCGTAAACGTTCCGGAGGGAGTCGATATCCAAAAACTGGCGGAAATCGGACTCGAAACCGCAGGCATGAACCCGGGCCAGGCTCGAGAATTTCTACACAACGTGGATTGGCAATCCACCTTGGTCATGGCCGTGCCCCGTTTTCTTCGGTCCTATGAGGCCGTCAAAGTGGCTGGCGCAAAAGGCACCCTCTTGAGTATGGCTGGAAGGCGAGGTCCGGGCTACGCCCTCATCTGGGCGAAAAATGGCACAGGCTATATGCTCACGGGTTTTGGAGACTCCAGCCATGCTGTGGATGTGGCGGACTCGGTCAAATGAACGTGTGTTTTAGAGGGACGGTGTAGAGGGACGCCCTGACTCAGCCCAATAGCTTTGCCATTGAAGCTCGCAATCTGCGTAAGGTTTTCGGCGACAAAATCGCTGTGCGGAATTTATCGCTCAGCGTGCCGCGCGGCGAAATCTTTGGATTCCTGGGTCCCAACGGAGCTGGCAAGAGCACGTCCATAAAAATGCTGCTTGGGCTGGTGAGTCCAAGCGGCGGCGAAGCTTTTGTTCTCGGGGCTCGTTCGGGCGACGTGGAAATCCGCCGCAAAATCGGATTCCTGCCTGAAGATTTCCGTTTCTATCAGTGGCTCACGGCAACCGAGCTTCTCGAATTTCATGGCCGTCTCTGCGGCATGGATGCGGCACGTCTGCGCGAGCGAGTGCCTTATCTTCTCGATCTCGTCGGGCTCGCGCCGCATCGCGGCAAGCGCTTGCAAGGCTTTTCGAAAGGTATGCTCCAGCGCATCGGCCTGGCCCAGGCCCTCATTCACGATCCGGAAGTCATTTTTCTGGATGAGCCCACTTCGGGACTTGACCCTATGGGTCGCCGCTTGGTCCGCGACATCATCCGCGCCCAACGTGACCGCGGCGCAACAGTTTTCCTGAATTCCCATCTGTTGAGCGAAATCGAAGTCACCTGCGATCAAGTCGTCTTCATCCGTGATGGAGAGATCGTCACCACGCGCGATCTTCGTAGCCACCAGGACGAAAAAGTGCGCGTAACCGTGCGCGCGCGGAAGCTGACACCGCAAACAGTTGCGGGCCTCTCGCAATGGGCCATCTGCAGCCCGCTGGATGGCGAAAGTCTTACTCTCACTGCCAATTCCCGCGAGGAACTACCGGAAATCCTGGGCTATCTCGTACAATCCGGCAGCGCGCCTTTCGAATTTACGCCCCAGCGTATTTCCCTCGAGGATCTCTTTATGGAAATTGTGGGCGAGGATCGCGGCTTATGAATCCAGTTTTGGTCATCGCCTCCATTACATTTCGGGAAGCGGCTCGAAAAAAAATCCTCTGGACTGCTCTCGTTGTAGGAATCGGCTTCGTAATTGTATTTGGTGCGGGCCTCTACTATCAGCTGACGGATTTGCGAAACAGCAACATTGCGCCATTTCTACGTTACCAACTCTTGAGTGCCACCCTCATGATCGGCCTTTACACAGTCGATCTGCTCGCGGTAGTCATGACCATCCTCACCTCCCTGGACACGATTTCCGGAGAGATCGCTTCCGGTACAATCCAGGCCATCGCCACAAAGCCGGTTGCCCGCTGGCACATCCTGATCGGCAAATGGGCCGGATTTGTGGCCATGCTGGCAATTTATGTAGGTGCGATGTTCAGCGGGACTTTGGCAGCCGGCTATTGGATTGCTGGCGTAACACTGCAAAATCCGATTCGCGGCGGGATCCTCGTCTATCTGGAATGTTTGCTCGTGTTAACGGCTACTTTCCTCGTTGGCACTTGGTTTTCCACTTTGACCAATGGCGTGATCGTGCTTGGCCTCCATGGATTGGCTTTTCTCGGCGGGTGGCTCGAGCAAATGAGCGGATTCGCGCAGGGATCGGGGCTGGTGACGCTTGGCGTGGTTTCGAGCCTGATCATGCCCACGGAGGCAATTTGGCGCCGGGCGGCATTTCTGATGCAGCCGCCGTTGGCGGGCGCGTTGCAATCTTCACCATTTGCAAATGTTTCCGTGCCCAGCGGCGCGATGGTTGGATATGCCGGTTTCTACCTGCTTGTGACCCTGGCGTTAGCCATTCGCCATTTTCAGCACCGCGATCTGTAGAACGGCCTTTCGCGATTTACTGTGGTCCTTCCTCGCGCGCAAAGGCTAGTAAGCCCCTCCGTTTCTGCTTGGCAACCTTTGCGGCCTGTTTCCCGAGCGCCGTCCGCGTCGACTTGGGAAGATGAGCAATCGTTCTTTTTCGTCGCGCAGCGCTCGCGGCTTTCTTGATGTTCTTTCTCGCTGCAGCAGATTGTCTGGCTGTGGCCATCAATCCTCCTCACGGTGTGGTTTTATTAAAATCGAACGCACACAAATTCGATTCGACTTAAGACCGTGCGGAGTCATCAAAAAGGGACACTCATTTTTAATCGGGGAACGAAACACTATCTGAGCGCAGCGACTTAAGTCCCATTCGAAGAGGAGAAGTGCTCTTAATTACGAGATCACCGGAGAACTTGCCTGACCGCGATATTCAAAAGGCTCAAAATAATCGCGCCCCAGAAGGCCGCCGCGAATCCCTGAACGTAAAATCCAGGCACCAATAAAGACGCAAACTTAAGCATCAGCGCATTAATGATGAACCAGAAGATTCCAAACGTGAGCACGATCAGTGGAAACGTGAGTATTTTCAGCAACAGACCGATCGTGCCGTTCACGAATCCGATGATCACTGCAGCCAGAAGCGCCGCGCCAAATCCGCTCACAACAATTCCCGGCACAAATCGGGCGACCACCAGAATGCACAGTGCGCTCAAGACCCAGTGTGCGATCAGTCTCACCATTCCACGCCTCGATTCCTGCTATCAAAATTTGTAGCTCAGAATAAGCGTTGCCCGGTTGTCTTCCTTATATGATTCCGTCAAAGCTTCGACGCCATTTCAAATAACGTACCGACAGTCTTCCAGTTTCGGGTCGCGGTTTCCATCGACAGCGCCTTCTCAAAGGCGGCGTTGGAAAGCTTCGTCTTGCCGTAACCGTCGGGACAGTAGAGATAGATCTCCTGCCGGCCAGCGTAAAACCGATCTGGTTTGGTGGGAAGTTCGTCTAGGCCTTTCAGCGCGCCTTTCGATGCGGCCTCCGGAAGAAAAGTCACATGTAACTTGGTTGGATCGATGCCCGTTTGCTTCAGGAATGGATTGCGCTGGATCACTTGCTCCATTTCCTTTGCTGTCTTGACTAGAACGGGTACGCGGAATCCAAAATCGCGGAGAATAGCCTCACTGATACCCTTCGAAAGATTCGCGGGCGATCTCCTCTCGTCAAGGAAAACGATGTTGCCACTCTGAACGTAAGTTTTGACGCTTCGGAGTCCGAGCGTCCCGCACGATTCACGAAGTTGTTCCATCCGGACCGGTTTTTGCCCCCCCCCGACATTGATCCCTCGCAACATCGCGATGTAAGCCGGCACGATTCACACCCGGAACTCAAGACACTATACACGTGCAGTTGTCCGCAAGTCTTGGCTCAGGTCGACCGTGACGCCAGCAAGCACGGCCAAGGCAGCCATCAGGTCAGAGATGATTTGAAGAAGCTCGATTCAGAGCGTGAATGGTGTGCCAAGGATCACGCTGACTGGGATCACTCTAAGGATAAGGAGTACGACCATTACCGTGACATTCAGCAGCACTGAGGTGCCTTGCAGACTCTAGGGTTCACTCCCCAAGTCTGTGACCTCAGCCGTTCCCACTGTTGATCGTTGACCTTACCAGCCCGCCCGAGAAGTTTTAGAGCACCACGCGCATATCGCTCGAGGTCCCCCCTGTTGCGGGGACGTAGCACTTGAGTGTGTAGTCCATGACCATGCGATCGGCGCTGAACCGCCATCCCAGCGTGCGAATGGCGCGCTTCATCCGCTTGATCCAGCCACGCGGCAGACCGTCGCGGTCGCGCTGGTAGTAGAGCGGGATCACTTCCTCACGCAGCACCCGATAGAGATCTTCTCCGTCGCGCGCGTCATGCAGGCTGATGTTGGAATGAGTTTTGCCGGTGCCGATGGCGAACCCGTTCAATCCGTCGTACGCTTCGGCCCACCAGCCGTCCAGAACGGAAAGATTTAGTCCGCCGTTCAAAACCATCTTTTGACCGCTGGTACCGGATGCCTCCAGGGGGCGCCGTGGGTTATTCAGCCACACGTCAACTCCCTGGACGAAATGCCGTCCGACGTTAATGTCGTAATCCTCCACGAATACGAATTTGTCGGCAAATTGCGGATCGCGCATCATCTCCGCGATCTGCTGCAGCAGGCGCTTGCCGGGATCGTCCCGCGGATGCGCTTTACCGGCGAACACAAATTGCACCGGGCGCTTCGGGTCATTGACCATGGACGCGAGTCGTTCGATGTCCGCGAGAATCAGGTTGGCCCGCTTGTAAGTCGCAAACCGGCGCGCAAACCCGATGGTCAGCGCGTCGGGACTCAGCATTCGGCCGAGTCTCTGCAGATTTTCCGGCGACTCTCCTCGGCGCTCCGCCTGTTCCACTACGCGCAGGCGAACGAATTCGAGCAGCCGCGACTTCAGGCTAAGGTGCGTCTCCCAAAGTTCGGCATCGTTGATATTTTCGATCGCATCCCAGAGGCTGGCTTTGCTGCCGCGTTCCTGCCAGCCGCTGCCTAAGTGGCGGTCGTAGAGACGAAACATCTGCGGCGCAAGCCATGAGGGCACGTGCACACCATTGGTGATGTGCCCGATCGGAATCTCCTCTTCCTGCTTCCCGGGATAGAGTCCTTTCCACATCGACCGTGAAACTTCGCCGTGCAAGCTCGAGACCGCATTTGCACGCCGCGAGAAGCGCAGCCCGAGGACGGTCATGCAAAATTCTTCGCACGAATCGTCGGGATTCTCACGCCCCAGCTGCATTAACTCTTGATGTGATAGCCCTAGACCTTCGCGTAGGGGTCCTAGGTGCTCCTCGACGAGTTCCGCCGAAAAACGGTCGTGACCGGCCGGCACGGGCGTATGTGTGGTGAACACCACCTCGCGCGCTACGCGGGTAGCCGCGCGTTCGAAATCCAGGCCCTCATCCTGCATGCGGTGGCGAATCGCCTCCAGAATTGCAAACGCGCTGTGTCCTTCATTCAGGTGCAGGACCCCGGGTGTCACCCCCATTGCACGTAACGCGTGGAAACCTCCTACACCCAGCAGCAATTCCTGCCGGATCCTGGTGCGCCTATCTCCTCCGTAGAGCCTCGAAGTCAACTCCCGGTCCTCGGGCGCATTTCCTTCAACGTTCGAATCGAGAAGCAAAAGATCGCACCGGCCGACCTTGATACGCCAGATTTTTACGCGAATGGCGCCGCTGCGTGTCTCGATCTTGAGTGTCACGGGCTCGCCCTTAAGTCCGATGGCGGGCTCCATGGGCAATTGATTGGTGTCCGTCGGCAGGTACTCTTCCCGCTGCCAGCCATTTCGGTCTAAGCGCTGGCGGAAATAGCCTTGGCCATAAAACAAACCAACGCCGATAAGGGGAATGCCCAGGTCCGATGCGCTCTTGATGTGATCGCCGGCCAGCACGCCCAAGCCACCCGAATAGATGGGTATCGACTCGTGCAATCCAAACTCAGCCGAGAAGTAAGCCACCGGCCGCGTCCGCAAAACGCCGGCGTGACGCGCGCCCCAGGTGCGGTCCGCCTCCAGATATTCCCGCTGCCGGCGATAGGCATAATTGATGCGGCTATGCAGGACCATCTCTCTTGCGCGCCGTTCGATCCCGGCAAACGGAATTTCCGCCAGAAGCGAGATGGGATTCTGATTCTGCAGCCACCAGCGCGCGGGATCGAGTTCGTGGAATAAGCTTGTGGAATCGTGATCCCAACTCCACCACAAATTGCGGGCCAGTGCCCAAAGCCGCTCTTGCGCCGGAGCGATAAAGCGATCCAGTGTGCGCGCCTCGCTGACCACCGGCGCCACCTGTGCCGCCGCTTGCACCAGCATTTGAATCTCGTCTTCCCGAAACGTCCGCGTCTCGATGGTTTGCACCACGAGCACGCCCTGCAGCACCCCGCGGTCGATCAGCGGAACGCCCACGAATGACTGATAGGGCTCCTCGCCGGCCTCACTGAAGTATTTAAAACGCGGATGATTTTTGACTTGCTCCACCGCCACTGGTCGCATCTGCTCCGCAACCAGTCCCGCCAGCCCCTCGTTCAGAGCCATGCGAAGATTGCCAACACACGTCGGTCGCAGTCCAAGCGTTGCGGCCAGAACGAGATTGGCGCGGTCCGGTTCCAGCAGATACGCTGAGCACACGTCCGTCTGAAAGCGCCTCGCGATCAGCGCCACCACGTTCATCAGCGTTTCCGCCGGCTTGCCGCTTTCCGCTGTCAGGCTCTCAATTTCATCAAGAGTGAGTACCTGACCGTTGCCGGCGGCGCGCACGTCGGCGCTCCGAGCATCGTCTACGTTCTCACTGACAGGGCCTGCTAATGCCATGAACCCACCCCTCGGGGGACGTTAGCTTAACCGCGCAGGAGGCAAATGTGCGAGAAAAGAAGTGATTGAGCGCATCGAAAGTATGACTGGCTGTGAAAAGCGCGAGGAAAGCTTGTGAAAAAGCGCCATCCAACCACGGCTGGCCGCCGTCCTGCACCTGGTGTCCCAGTCTGACTCATCCGATGCTCCACAAATACTCAGGGGTAGGGGCTGGCAATGTAGTTCGGGGTGGGTGAAAATGCGTAGTTGAAGGTGAGCGAAGACGCGGTTTTCCTTTGACTCTTCCGCTCCAGTGGCGATCGCAACCAACGATGGCAGACGAAGAAAACGAGCAGGAAGCGCCAGAACCTAGGCTATTTACGCTCACCGAGGCCGAACGCACTCGGCGCGAAATCGAGCCGGTCCTCGTCGAAGCCATCGAAGTGCGCAAAAAGCTCGCCCCGCTCGTCGAAGAACTCGGAGCCATTTCTGCGCACATTCAGTGGGTCGGCGGCTCCGTCGTCCCGTATGAGAAAACGGCGCGGCTGCGTTTCGAGCACGATAAACTCGCCGAATCTCTCAAAGCCGCCCTCGAGCGGATTCAGTCTACCGGCTGCCTGATAAAGGACCTTGATACGGGCCTGCTGGATTTTCCTGCCATCATTAACAACGAAGAGGTTTATCTCTGCTGGCGCCTGGGTGAAGAGCGCATTCGCTTCTGGCATCGTCAGAACGAGGGCTTCGCCGGCCGCAAGCCGCTGAACCCCGGCGATGCGGGTCCGAGTAATCCCGTGCAGTGATCCTTAACTTAGGAAAAAACTTGAGCACTGATCAAACCAATCGCCTTGCGAATTCCGTCAGCCCCTACCTGCGCTCGGCCGCCCACCAACCGGTGGAATGGTACGAATGGGGCGAAGAAGCCTTTGCCCGCGCCCGCGCCGAAGATAAGCCCATCCTCCTCGATATCGGCGCCGTGTGGTGCCACTGGTGTCACGTCATCGACCGCGAAAGCTACGAAGATCCCGCGCTCGCCGCCCTCATCAACAAGAACTTCGTTCCCGTAAAAGTCGATCGCGACGAACGGCCCGATGTCGATGTCCGATACCAGACGGCGATCAGTGCGGTCTCCGGCCAGGGCGGCTGGCCGCTCACTGGTTTTCTGCTGGCCGATGGCCGGCCCTTTTACGGCGGCACTTACTTCCCCCCGCAAGACTCCATGGGCCGCCCCAGCTTTCGCCGCGTGCTCGAAAGTATCGCCGAGGCTTTTGCCACCCGCCGGGACGAAGTAGAAAAAGCCGCCGGCGCTCTGATGGGAGCGGTGCAGCAGGCGGAGCTTGTTGCGGGAGCGCGCGGAGGCTGGACGCCTGCTCTGGTTAACGAGCTGACGGATTCCATCCGCCAGCATTTTGATCCGCACCACGGAGGATTCGGCAGCGGCCCCAAATTCCCTCATTCGGCCGCCATCGATCTGATCCTCGAACGCTATCAGGCCACGCACGATCCCCAGTTGCTGCTCATGGCGCAGACCACCCTCGAAAAAATGGCTCGCGGCGGGGTCTACGATCAGCTCGGAGGCGGATTCCATCGCTACTCGGTTGACGAGCGCTGGCTCGTGCCTCATTTCGAGAAAATGTCTTACGACAATTCCGAGCTCCTGAAAAATTATCTCCACGGCTATGCGGTCACGAGAAATCCTGTTTTCCGCGAAACCGCCATTGGCATCGTTCGTTGGGTTGATACGGTCCTTTCCGACCGCGAGCATGGCGGCTTTTACGCCAGCCAGGACGCCGATATCTCCCTGGATGATGATGGCGATTACTTCACTTGGACCACCGACGAAGTCCGCGCCGTTCTCAGCCCTGAGCTTTCGCGTGTCGTCGAGCTCTATTACGACGTCGGACCTCGCGGCGAAATGCATCACAATCCCGCGAAGAATGTTCTTTGGGTCGCTCGCGAACCCCAAGCCATTGCCGAAGCGCTCGGCACATCTGTCGACGACGTCGCGCAAAAGCTCGAAGCCGCGCGCCGCGAATTATTTGCCGCGCGCCAAAAGCGTACCGCGCCATATGTCGATACCACGATTTACACCAGCTGGAACGCCATGTTCATCTCCGCTTACCTCGAGGCCGCTCAGGTGCTCGGCGGCACGGAGGGTTACGGCTGTCGCATTTTCGCTCTCGGCACTCTCGACCGCCTCATTGAGGAAGGATGGGACGGCCACCGCGGTTTTTCTCACCGCCTCGGCTCAGGGGACCGTCTGGAAGGTACTCTCGACGATCAGGTTTTCGCCGCCGCCGCTCTGCTCGATGGCTTCGAAGCCACGCTCAATATGCGCTACTTCGATCTGGCCGAGCGCGCTATGCGGCTGGTTCTCGAGAAATATGCCGACAATGAAAATGGAGGATTTTTCGACCGCGCGTCCGACGCCCCGCCGCTGGGCGGCTTCGATGTGCGCCGCAAGCCGATTCAGGATGCGCCGACGCCCGCCGGCGATCCCGTCGCGATCATGGTTCTCGACCGTCTTTACGAATTCACCGGCAAGAACGAATATCGCGAGCAGGCCCAAATCGCACTCGAAGCCTTTTCGGATATCGCCTCGCGCTACGGAATGTTCGCGTCGACCTACGGCTTGGCCTCGGTGCTCCACGCCCGCCACCCCTTGCAAATCGTGATCACCGGAGCCCACGACGACGAAGCGGCTTCACAACTCGAGCGCGCCGCCTCGCTCTTTTATCGTTTTGGCAAAGCTGTGCTGCGCGTCGCTCCAAAGCCGAATTTCGAAGCTTTGCCCAGTGCCTTGCGTGAAACCCTGCCGGAGCTTCATGCCGAAAAAACGCAAGCGCTTGTCTGCACGGGCGGCACGTGCTTTTCGCCGGTTACCGATCCCCAAAAACTCACTGATCTTCTCGCTCACATCGGCGTCGGCACCGGCACCGGCGCCGCCGCTGTTTAGAGGATCTCGAATAAAAATGCCATCCCGAGCGAACGGTACTGCCCGTTACATCCCAAATGGGCCGCCGCATCATCAAAAGACCAGTACCAAAAAGAGATAGCAAGTTCAGTGGCATTACGGCCTGGTCCTGTGCCCGTGAAACTGCAGACACATGATCCTTCTTCGCTCCCCGGCTTTGCGCACGCCGGATGATAAAATGAAATTGCCAAGGTACCCCATTTGAACGTATTCAGTGTCTTACGGCTCGCGGTTGCTGTCCCTCTCCTGCTGCTTTTCCTGTGGGCGCAGGTGTATTGGTTTCGCCTTGTCTGGCGATTCACCGGCCGCATTCAATCCCAAAGCCTGCGCCGCGCTCTCCGTGCGCTGATGGCCATGGGTTTTGGCTTTGTGGTTACCGTCCTCGTGGCCACATTCTTTGTGTCACGCCGCGATCTGGTCTGGGGTCTTCCCGGAACTGTAGGCGTCGTTGGCCTGTGGATTACCACGGCATTTATGTCTTGGGTTCTCATCAGCTTCGTCTCCGGCGTAAGTTGGGTCGCCCGGCGAGCTCGCCGTCCGCCTACCCGAGCGCTTGATGCCTCTGCCCCGGCAGCCCCCTCGCCAACCCATCCGCCGTTACGCGCTCAGCGCGAAGATGTACATCTCGACCGCCGCCGATTCGTCCAGGCCGCAACCACGCTTGCCGGAGCCATTCCCTTCGGAACTGGCGCCTATGGATTTCTCATCGGCAGGCACAATTATCACGTGCATCAAGTCGATTTGCCGGTCAGCGGATTGCCGCCGGAGCTCGATGGCTTGCGCATCGCCCAGCTTAGCGACATCCACATCGGCAGTTACATGTCTGCTGCCGAAGTGCGCCGCGCCGTCGGCCTCGCCAATGAACTCAAGCCCGATCTTGCGGTCGTAACCGGAGATTTCGTCACCGGCCCGAATGATCCCCTCGAAAGCTGCATTTCTGAACTGGCGCGCCTGCAGGCATCGCTAGGCGTCTGGGGCTGCAACGGAAATCACGAGATTTACGCAAAAGCTCAGGAAAAGTCTGCCGAGCTCTTCGCGGACCATGGCATGAAACTTCTTCGTCAGGAAAACGCGGAGGTCGGCTGGCGCGGCGGGAAATTCAATCTGATCGGCGTCGATTACCAGCTTGGCCGCAGCCGGAGCGGACGCCGCATGATTATGCTGGCGCGTACGGGCGCGCTGGTGCGCCGCGATATTCCCAATATCCTGCTTTCCCACAATCCCAATTCGTTTCCGCGCGCAGCGGAACTAGGAATCGAGCTGATGCTCACCGGCCACACCCACGGCGGCCAGGTGCGCGTGGAGATTCTGGATCACGATTTCAGTCCTGCGCATTTTATGACCCCGTACGTGGCCGGTTTGTACAAGCGCCCGGTTGGATGCGACAGCACAGTCGGTGATCAAGAAATATCGGCCGCCAGTTCACCCGCGCCGGCGGCGCTCGTCTACGTCAATCGCGGCTTGGGCACCATTGGCGCCCCCATCCGCATCGGCGTTCCCCCGGAGATCTCCCTGCTCACTCTCCGCTGCGCAACAAAACGGCTCACGTTTTCGTAGTTCTCACCGTTTGCAGTTGTACTTAGGTTTCGTACCCGCTCACAGACCGTGAACAAGCCTTGATCGGATCCGGTTTCTCGGGAGGCGGTTCCTTAATGGGCCCGCTAGGTTCGGGATCGCCCGGAGGCGGCTCCTTCACAGGAGGTGTCGGTTCGGGTTTACCTGGAGGCGGTTCTTTGATTGGTTTGGGCGGATTCCCGCCGGGCTCTCTCTCTGGCATGAGTCCATAAGTTGGATGCAACTCAGTCCGACGCAAGCCCGTGTCTGGTTTAGAAAAGGCTTGGAGTGAAGCGAGAACACAGCGCGACATACCCTGTGCATCGTCGCTGCGTAAGATTTCGGTGAACGGGAAACCGCCTGACGTTACGCTTTGCTCAGCGACTGGCTCAGCGCCGCCTTCACGCGTTCTGGGGTAAAGGGAACCTGCCGGATCCTTGCACCCGTAGCATCGAAGATGGCATTTGCAATCGCCGCGGCCACGATGGTAATGGAGGTTTCGCCCGCGCCGGTTGCATTTTCGTCCGGCCGATTAATCAGCTTCACCTTGAACTCCGGTACCTCGAAGCCCAAAGGCAAGCTGTGGTAGCTTGACCAGTCGACCGAAGTCACCTTCTGATCGTCCCAGGTAACCTCTTCGCCCATGGCGCGGCTCATGCCCTGCAAAGCGCCGCCTTCGATCTGGTTTCGCAGGCCGTCTGGATTCGAGATCGGGCCGGAGTCGTTGCTGAAAAATATTCGCTTCACCGTCACTTTTCCGGTGTCTTGATTGACTTCGACGTCCGCCGCCATCGCGGCCCACCCGTTTTCTCCTTCGTAGGCCACGCACGAAAATCCGCGCCCCGTCACCACGCCCGTCCTGCTGTTCTGCGCCTTCGGCGAAGGCCGCGCTTCCCAGTTCGCCAGCGCTGCCGCTTCTTTCACCACGTCGATCAATCGCGGATCGCTCAGGTGCCGCAGCCGGAATTCGACAGGATCGGCCTTGGCTCGCGCCGCCAGTTCGTCCATGAAGCTCTCATGCGCAAACGTATTCTGCAGCCGCGCGGGCGAGCGCAACGGCGCCGTAAATAACGGCGATGCAATGTTGTGCGTAAGCGAACGTTCGGACTTCACCTTTCCGCTGCCCTCGGCTTTGCCGCCGACGTTGCCGGCCACGTAAGAAGGCACGCCATTGCTGTTGTTCTGATAGGTGCGCGGTTCCGGCGCAGGGGTTCTGGGTGCAAATGGTTCCGGCGAAAAGCCGGCCAGCGTTCCGGTGATCACGTTTCCCGGAGTGTTGTAGCCGGGCCGGTTGCCCAGATTGGCCGACCAGGATTCGTGATCCCACGCCACGATGTTGCCCTGTGCGTCCAACCCCGCGCGCTCATCCATCGCAAACGCAAACCCGTAATTTTCGCCCCAGGCCATTTCGTCTTTCCGGCTCAGTTGCACGCGCACCGGCTTGCCCACCGCCTGCGAAAGCAGCGCCGCGTCGTAAGTAACCGTATCGGCGCCGTTCAGTCCGTAGCAGCCGGAACCCCGCCGGAAAATTACGTGCACATTTTCAGGCTTGAGCCCCAGCAGGATGGAGGTGCTGTTTCGCACCGGCCACACGCCCTGCGTCGGCGAATAGATCGTGGCCTTTTCGCCTTGCACGTCTGCCACGGCGCACGAAGTCCCCAGCGACCCGTGCATTTGGTTCGGATAGTAATACGTCGCCTTCACCACCGTCGCGGCTTGCCCCAGCTTCTCGTCCACGTCTTTCGAATTGACGAGCAGCGTGTCCCGCGTCGGCTGCTGCGTTCGCAAATAGTTGTAGAAGTCCGCATGGCTCGGCATCCCGGTGCCCGCGCTCCAGGTGACCTTCAATTTATTGGCCGCCTGAATCGCCTGCCACGGCTTCTCCGCAACCACGCCCACGAAATTCTTCTTGACCACTACTTTCACTAGCCCGGGCATGCCTTGCACCGAGCTTTCATCCACACTGACGACGCTCGCGCCGACAGCCGGTGGTCTCACCACGCGGCCGTGCAGCATTCCCGGCACTCGCACGTTATGCACAAACTCAAATTGGCCGGTCACCAGTGCCGGCAAATCCGGACGCTGCGCCGGTGTCCCCAACACGGTCCACTCGCTCGCAGGCTTGCGCTTTGCGTTCGGGTCCAGCTTGATTTCGAATTTCTTCCCGCCGACCAGTTCGCCATAACCGACTTTCTTCGAAGCGTCGCTCTTCGCGCTGATCGCGCCGTCCGCAGCTACAAGTTGATCCGCCGGCACGCCCAGCCGCATCGAAGCCAATTCCACCAGCGCCTCGCGCGCGGTCGCCGCAGCCTGCGCCAGATTCTTCTGATTGAAGTTCGTCGGATGCGACTGGCTGCCCGACGTAATTCCCTGATCGGGCGTCAGCGCCGTGTCGCTGTAAATCAGCTTCACGCGATGGAACGGCACGCACAGTTCTTCCGCCACCAATTGGATTTGCGCGGTCGAAATCCCTTGCCCCAATTCTGATTTGCCCGTGTACGCGGTCACGCCGCCGTCCGCCGCGATGGCAATCCACGAATCGAGTTGGTTGAGCGGAGGCGAACCCGCCGTCCCTCCTTCGAACGCTCCCTGAGCTAGTGCGGTCTGCACCGCGCCTTTCATGCTGAAGCTTACGACCAGCGCTCCCGCCCCTGCCAGAAACGATCTGCGCGAAAATCCCGCCCGGCCCAATGCAGCCGCGGCGTCTTCGGTGACTAGCGGCTTGAGCACGCCATCTGGTTTCTGCACGCCATCTTGTTTGTGCATGCCATTTAAAAGTGTGCTCATTTCGCCGCCACCTCCTTCGCACGCCCCTCCCGCACTCGCCCTTCTCGCACACGATTTATCGCGCGCAGCATTCGCACGTGCGTAAAGCAGCGGCAGAGCACACCCGACATGGCCTGGTGGATTTCTTGCTCGGTTGCTTTCGGATTCTTGTCCAGAAACGCTTTGGCGGTCATGATCACGCCATTGATGCAAAAGCCGCACTGCGCGGCCTGCTCTTCGATGAACGCTGCCTGCAGCGGATGGGGCTTCTCGATCGTGCCGATGCCTTCGAGCGTCGTAATCTCGGCGCCCTCGACGGACTTCACGGGCGTGATGCACGATCGGATCGCCTGCCCTTTCACGATCACCGTGCAGGCTCCGCACTGCCCGAGCCCGCAGCCAAACTTCGGCCCGTTTAGTGCCAGATCGTCGCTCAACACATACAAAAGCGGCGTCGTCGGATCGACGTCCACCGCGTGAACCTTGCCATTTACCTTCAAATTGATCGCGCTCATATCTTGAAGGTATTGCCGCCACGTATGTGGCGTCAAGTCCGATGTTTTCGCGCCCTAAAGACGCGGTTTGTGCCTGCCTAAGCCTTCAGCACCGCGCCGCCCACCGCCATCACCGGCCGTCCAAATGTCGCGTTCGTCACTTCCGCGAACGAAAGGTACAGCGCGTCGAGCCCCGTAATCAGGCCCACCCAACCGCCAGCGGTGTGCCAACCCAATCCCATCCCCAGATCGGCCCCGGCGAGCAGAAAAAACGTGATCCACAGCAGCAGGAAAATCGACCACAGTGTGAAGTTCGTTCGAAACGTCGGTATCCACATGTAAAGCGTGAACACTCCCCACATCAGCAGCGCCACTCCTACGCCCCTCGGATCTGGCGGCTTGATCCAACCCGCTCCCACGCTCCAGTTCAGGAATGCGTACCACCACCAAAACGCTCCGTACGAAGTGAAAGCCACCATCCCAAATGTATTGCCGTTCCCGTATTCCAGGAGCCCGGCGATGATTTGCGCCAGGCCCCCAAACGAGAATGCTAGTGGCACCACCGCCGGCACGGCCTCGGGCGGCAGTAACCCGGCGTTGATTGTGCTCAGTACAACCGTGGTCAGCCCGAATGCAGCAAGGCCCAATGGCGCGGGATTCGAAACCTTACCAGTCGCGGATATTGCATCTTTGGCAGTAGTTAGCTGGGCCATGGGGAGTCTCCTTTCAGTGATGTCTTGGGTGGAATGGGCCGTGCGACCTGGAAAAGTCGCGCGTGTCGGGCTGGTGTATACCCCATTTCGCTGCTCCGTGCCAGCCCCGGTGCTGCCCTTGGGGTAATGCTCGATAGCCCGCCTAACCGGTTTCTTTGTGCGCAACTTACAGGTAATTATTTGCGCAAGGGTCATACGATCTGGCGCCCCGCCCGCGTAGGCTGTTGTTAACCTATGGTCAAGCAAAGCCACTAGAACGGCCCCAAGCGCGAGCGCTGGTCTGATTTCGGCGCTTGCCATAAACCCAAATTCGAACGAGTAGGAGCCAACTGTGAAAATCGGCAACTTAATTCTCAAACCGGCGGCAATCTTGGTGATTTGCTTAGGCCCGGCCCTTAGCGGCACCGTAGCCCAAACCCCAGCGGCGGGCGCACCCCGCAACACGGCGGACGCGAACGCCATTTCCCATACCACTAAGGCCATGAATTATCGCCGCGTCGGCGGTTCGGCCAAAGTCAGCTACGCGGGCACCAAGCTCATGCCCACCGCCTCAGGCGAAGCCGAGGTTAAGGCCAAAAACAACCGCATGGAAATCGAAGCGAAATTCGACGGCATGGAAGACGCCACCAAATTCGGCCTCGAATATCTGACTTACGTTTTTTGGGCCGTCTCGCCCCAGGGCCGCGCCGAAAATCTCGGCGAAATCACGGTGAAAAATGGCATGGCCGAAATCAAAGCCGATACGGACCTGCAGACCTTCGGCATGATCGTCACGGCGGAGCCCTATTTTGCCGTTACGCAGCCGGGCAACATGGTCGTTCTGGAAAATAGCTTTTCGAGCCTTCCCTCCGGGAAGGTCGAAAACATCGATGCCACTTACCAATTGCTGGGCCCCGGCGCCTATTCCTCTTCCAACACCAAGATTGACAACGCCATTTTCGGCATCGACCGCAAGACGCCGCTCGAGCTCTTCGAAGCGCGCAACGCCATTCGCGTCGCGCACAACGCCAACGCAGACAAATATGCCCCTGCCGCATGGGCCAAGGCCCAGCAGCAATTAGCCGCGGCCGAAGACACCTACCGCCAGAAGCGCGATCGCAAGCTGATCGACTCCGCTGCGAAAGACGCTACGGAAACTGCCGAGGAAGCCCGCGTGATGGCCGTCAAGCAGAAGGGTGAGGAGGACGCGCAGGCCAAGATCGCCGCGGAAAAACAAGCTGCCGAGCAGCGCGAAGCCCAGGCTCGCGCCGATGCCGCTGCCGAAGCGCAGCGCCGCCAGCAAGCCGAGCAGGAACGTCTTCAGGCCGAGCAGGCCAAGGCGGAAGCCGAGCGCATGAAGCAGGAGGCCCAGCAAGCCGCGCAGGAAGCCGCCAGGCAGCAACAGCAGGCCGAAGCCGCTCGCCAGGCCGCTCTCGCTCAGCAGCAAGTCGCCGAAACCCAGGCCCAGCAGGCCGCACAGGCTCGGGCAGCCGCGGAAGCGGAAACCGCCAAGGCCCGCCAGTCAGCCGCTCAGGCTGAAGCCGAAAAAGCCCAGTTGCGGGCGCAGCTTCTGCAGCAGTTGAACGCCGTCTTGCAGACGCGTGACTCCGCTCGCGGCCTGATCGTCAATATGTCAGACGTGCTCTTCGATACCGGCAGCGCCGATCTCAAGCCCGGCGCCCGCGAAAAGCTCGCCAAAATTTCCGGCATCGTGCTGGCGCATCCTGGACTCTCGCTTCAAATTGAAGGCCACACCGATAGCGTGGGCTCCGACGACTTCAATCAGGAACTCTCCGGCCGCCGCGCCGATGGAGTGCGCGATTATCTTGCCCAGGAAGGCGTTCCCGCATCCTCTATGAGCGCCAAAGGATTCGGCAAGACCCAGCCGGTCGCTTCCAACGACACCGCCGACGGCCGCCAGCGCAACCGCCGCGTCGAACTCGTTGTCAACGGCGCCGCCATCGGCAATTCCGCGAGCAGCAGCAGCGCGCCTGCAAGCGCGGCCCCGAGCGCTAACCCGGCGGGAGGCAGCCTCCGCGGCGTCTCCGCCACCCAACCCAACTAACCCAGCGTCGTCTTTCAGGTTGTAGCCCGGGGCGCCCGCGCTTCTTCCGCGCGGGCCCCTGCGGATTTTGCGGGTGCCCCACCCTTCGTTTTTAAGGGTGGGGTCGTGCGCATTTTTACCCCGCATCGTTCCGCATTCGTTCCGCATTGTCATCCTGTCTCTTTTGCGCAGGCGATCAGCATCGCCTCCGCGCCATCTCCGCCACCAAATCAGACAAGCCAGGACAGCGATCCGAAAATTCCGGCCGAAGCCCAGGCCGACGGCCCTGTGCCGTCGGCCTAACTCGGGTTCGCCGCTGCGCTCGGGTCGACCGTCGTAAGAAGAATTTCCTTTCGGAGATCGGCTTCAAGCTTCATTAGATTGTCTGCGCCCGCGTGTTGCCGTATCCCTTGCGCGACTATTTCCCTGAGCCTCTGCAAAAACTCGCGCTTGGCATCCCTCTGTGAGATACCTCTGTGGGCCCACGCAAGGCCCTGACTTCCGAGAACGTGAAAGGGATAGCTGCTTACATCTCCCGAGTCCTCGATAACATTCTCAAGCTCTTCCATCCCTGCTTTCAGATATTCCTCAGCATGAAGATCCATAGGGTTTTCATAAGCTTTCCGCATCAGCATATAAGCGTACGCCGTGTTTACCCTAAAATCTCCTGCACCCAATGATCGCGCCGCACCCAAGAAATTTTCGGCTTTTCTGTTATCCCCGGCCTCCACCTCCAGGGACCCCCGTTGCAGCCAGTAGTGATAATCGGAGGACAAAACGGGCTCAATATCCGTATACAGGTCACGGGCACCGGCAAATCCTATCGTCTTCATCAGAAAATCGTGGTTGATCAGACGAATGATGAGTCGGCCTATACGAGATTGACGCTCCAGAGGGGTCCCTGCCTTACTCCCCAAAGCCCAAGCAAGCCCCGTCAGAACGTCCTTGAGCTCACCAAGCTCCTTAACCTTATCAAACACAATATCGGCAATCACCCTGTGACGGCATCTATAGTCGCCAGTCGGCCTCGTCAAAACCAAGTGCCGAGCCGACAACCGCTCCAACGCCACCAGCGCCTCATCCTTGGACTCCCCGGAAGCAAGCAATATCTCGTCCTTGGTTATTGTCTGCCGCATCGAGGTCGCAACGACAATCACAGAATATGCGAATCTTGTCGCTCCCTGGAGCTCCATATACTCGCCCTGCGCCTTCCGCTCAAAGTTTTCGCCGGACGTGGCCTGAATCATAGCCACCAGAAGTTGCCTCCCCGCCTGGTCCCGGAACGCTGCGCGTCTCTCTTCCTTCGAAGCGCCAGTCAGAAGGCCGAGCCGCTTATTTCTTTCGAGAACGCTAATTAGACCGTCGATGTCTGGGTCGGTTAGCGGTGGTACAACATGCTCCTGAATACGAAAACGACGGTCGGGCTTTGCCAGATCAGTAATCTCGTCGAGTTTGCTCGACCTTGTCGCGAACACGAATAAAAAATCCTTCCTGAACGGAACGAGGTCGGCAAGCATGTTCACGAGCTCCCGCCCAAACATATCAGCATCATCGATAGCCAAAACGACCGGGCCCTGCGTCTTTGTAACGTAAGATCTAATCCTAGAGGGAGGGGTGTTAGAATTCTTATCGATCCAAAGGACAGGAAGGCCCCTGCTGGAAAGCTTCAGTGCAAGGCTCATTAGCGCTGTCGATTTTCCTGCACCTGCAGTGCCGGTGACTGAAATCGCGGTTGGTATTCCCTCGCCCGCGAGAATTTTCTCGCAAGTTTTAAGCAGCGCTTGGTCATGAGAGCGCTCGATAGCTCGCCCCGACACGATATCTGACCACTGAGGTTCGTCCCCTAGTAGGTATTCTGTCTGCTGATTTGGATTTTCCGCAGCCAATTGGCCTGCAAGCGGGATAACGGTAGAAACCCGATCGACCGATTGATCTCGCAAAAATGCGAAACCTTTGTAAGCCTCGCTTCCAAGGCCGCTGAGTACTTGAGTAGCGAAATCTTCAGCTGTTCCTTGTACCCAAACAATTCGCAACTCGCGCAGCACGTCGCGCCTCGGCAACGGAAGGCTAGGAGTGATAAGAAGCGAAGTGGGTCTCAGGTCACGTCCAAGTACCTCGCGCCGACGACGAAGTTCCATGTGATGCCAAAACAGCGATTCATTCAGGACAGTGCCAATAAAAATTACCGGGCGAGAGGTAATATCAACCACGCAACGCGCATACCATGGCTCTTGATTCGCAATGCGTTCGTGATACTGCGTGTCGGAGAACGTCAGCGCTTCCGGGGGAGAGGGAATCATACCGTTAAGATGTACGACCTCAAGCGACTGCTCCAGCGGTACTGCTCCCGGCAACCGCAAAACCGCCCGATCACGGGCCGAAATCGATAGGATAGATCGTCCAAAGCCAAATTTTCGATTCGCGGCTGAATCTAGATCGTCCACATTTAGTGTGTATGCCCTCAACCAAGGAAACCCAAAGAGCAGCCGAAAATATTCCGGTAGGGTCTCCGGATCAACGGATAAACGGTTTTGCAGTATCTCCGAAAGCTCCGTTTTTGACTTGTGGAGAGCCGCAGCATAAAGATCGCCGAGTGAACCGTTGTCGTCGAATTCTTCGCCTGGATAGCACATTCGCCAAAGTTCACGTTTTAGCTCTCCCGAACCGGGAGACCGCGACCCCAACGATCCTTGGCGCCCGCCGAAAACCCGGCCCCAGTAAAAAGTATCACCTCGCCGCGAGAGATCTGCGACTTCAGCCTAGCCAGGTCAACTTCATTGATCTGCATTCTTTATCCTTCGGTCAACTCCTGAGCCGCCATTATATATGCGCGAGTCGCTTCCTCTTCCAGTAAGGCATGAATTCTACATCGAATGGTCCGAGGCCTATAGGCTCATACCGTTCATGGCGCCACGCCAAATGATCATGCGGTCGCATTTCAATGCAAATCACCAGTTCTCAATCCAAGCGTGTTCCACGTGAAACATCGTTCGAACGATCCGCCGTTCGAACAAATCCGCGCGAATACCACATATAAAACATAGAATTCCATTGCTAACTAAATGATAATATGCTACACTCGCGTATGTTATTCGGTGGTTCCTCCCGATGTTCCCCCATAAGCGCCGATTCTTGTCCTCCTGACGTTTCGGCCTGCGCGGGGATGGTAGGCTCGCACGGCCTCTCGCCAAAACTGTCGCCGCTTTTCCGCTCCGAGGATCACGCTGAGCGGGCTCTCGAATGTCAATTCTCAGGTTTGGCGACGAAGGCGCTTTTTGCCCTAAGCCCTGCAGAATCTGCACATCCACAAAACGCGCCCGCAACTCCCGCAGAATCTGCACTTCCATTTTTATTGGACTTAAACCCGACCAGAATCAACACTTACAAAAAAACGCCGATCCGGCCAGGATTGGCGTCCCGTCTTCCGGCGAAAGTCACCAACAGGATGAGCTTTCACCGGCTAATAAAGTCGAACCTGAGCGAGGGATCTCTCCGGAGCTTTTCCGTTTTTGTAGCGCCGACTTGTCCCGACTTGTCCCGAGTTTCGAGGGAGCCCCGAGAGCCTTCAGGCGCGCCCTTGGTTTTTCGGGTGCCCCACTTTTTGCGCTTTGTGCAACAAGTGGGTCTCCGGTCTGCAACTCAGCTGCGGTTCTATTGCGCCGCAAGGTCAGCAGAATGAACACTTGCGCAAAAACACTAGGGGGGTGGGTCGCAGGCCCATACGCGCAATCGGCCATGAAGTGCGACTCCAACGGTCGTGCCCGAGACGCAACCGCCGGGAACGCCAAAGCGTCGTATGATTCACGGAACCTTATGCGGGGTCTAGCAGCAAGCGCGGTGCTTTATTGGCTCCTGATTCTGGCCGCAATCTGTGCCACAGGTGCGGCCGATCTCGCGCCCGGCTCATCTGATGTCACCGCCAGCGCATTTGCCAAAGAAAAGCCGCTCTCCTGGAAACCAATCGAGAGCGCGCTTTTGCGCGTGAACGACGCCCCGCCGAAAGATTGGGAAGTCTATCGCACGGGCAAGAAGAACGTACCGCTCCTGCTGCAGATTGGAAATCGCTTCCTGCTACTGGAGATTAACCAGCATCAGGTTTTGAACTCGATCCCTCGAAGATCGAGCACAAGACCGGGGAGCTTCTCTGGAGTCCTTCTGATCGCCCGAATAAGCCGCTCGCCACTTCCGATTGGACGGTGGACGACATCGGCGCCGCGTTCATCGTCAAGGTGAAGCTGCAAAGCGAAAACGCGCTCGTCGATTTGCAGCTCCCGCATCCTCCGAACGTCGGCGACCTGCCCGATCGGCCGCCAGCGCCAAGGCGAGTGATCGATGAGGCGCTACTTGACGTTCTTGTTGATCCAGCCGTCGATGAACTTGATGACCTCCTCGCTGTTGCGGTCGAGGAACATCTCGTGCATGTTGCCCGTGGATGCCGACGTCTTCCAGGCGCACGAAATCGTCTTTCGCTCCGGCCTGATTCAGCCACTTGGGAATGCACACGTCGAACACGCGGTGATAAGTGCCCTCGGCGGAGATCGAGAGAATGCGCATGTTCTCGAAAGCTCACCAGCTTGTGAACGGGCTCGTCCTGCATGTAGCAGCCGACCTCGTCGCCGGGCCGCTCCGAAGGCTCCAGATGAACCTTGATTCGGAGGGACTAGTCGAATCGGCGGATCGTACTTCATCGGCATCGGCGTCAGGCCCCAGGAATTGGGATTCACGCGCGTGTACGCCACTTTTGCGGTGTCCGACGTTGCCGATCTGCGGGCCGCCCGGCTCGATCGCCACCATGCCGGCGATCAGCTTGCGGACGCTCGTCGGCGACGTTGAAGCCGATGCCGCCGCCCTGCGAATGGCGAAGCCAGATCACCGGGCTGCCGATCTTGTCGAGCAGCGCGACGCCCGCGGGCATCGCGAGTTCCGCCTGGTTGTCCACGAACTGCATCTGGCCCTTGGTGAAGTTGTCGAACACCGGATCGCCCATCGCATGCCCTTCTTCGGCGAATCGCTCGGCCATTGCGTGTACTTCTCCATGCGCGGGAAATTCCCGCCGGAAGTGGCCGGAGCGGTCCAGATCTGCCGAAAGCTCCAGCGCGGTGCGGATGCCGAGCTTGCCGTCGACTCCGGGCACGTAGGGCGAGCGGCCGCGCGCCGGGTAATCCACCATATAGACGGTGTAGCCCTGCTCCACCAGATAATACGCCCAGCCCGGCCGGCCGTCCGGCGTCTGGCGCCACACCGCGCCGGTCTGCCCGTTGCCGTGGAAGAACACGATCGGATACGGATGCCGCATCTGCTTCGGCACCCACACTTCCGTGTACATCGCGTCGCCCATGATCTCCTTGCCGTCGTCGCCGACATACTTGCCGCCGGCGTAGAAGAATCCCTGGCGCGCGATGTTGTCGGTGGAGAACGTCGGAATGGCCGATGGCGGCATCGCCATCGACGGCTTGTCCTTCTGCGGGACGTTCTTCTCCATCCAGTCGCCGATGCACTTGGCGATGTCGTCGCTGTTCTTTTCGAGCATCATTTCGTGGCCGTTGCCGTGAATGCCCGACGTCTTCCATCCGCACGAACTGCGTCTTCACGCCCGCCTGATTCAGCCACTTCGCCAGGCAAGGATCGTATTCGCGATGATAGCCGCCTTCGGCCGAGAGATAGACGACGGGAATCTTCGTCGAGGTTGACGAGCTTGTGCGCGGGCTCCTTCTGCACGTAGCAGGGAACCACGTCGCCGGGCGCGTCGGATTTTGCTTCGAGCACCGGCTGCAGCTCCGCGGGATCCTTCACCGGCGGGTCGTAGGTGATCGGCTGTGCTGGCCACGCCCCAAGCCAGTCCGCCGGGACCGTCGGTGTAGGCAAGCTTCGCGGTGTTCGACGCTCTTGATCGGCGGCGCGGCGGGCTCCAGCGTGACGATCGCCTTCACCTGGTTCGGGCCGCGCATCGGCCGTCAGCCAGCCGGGCGTTCCGCCCTGCGAGTGCGTCAGGATAATCACCGGCGTCTTGATCGCGTCCAGCAAGCGCGACGAGACGCGTCGCGGCTCATCTCATCCTGCGTCACCGGTCCGCCGCCGCCGAGAAACTGCACTTGCGTCTTCGCGAAATCGTCGAAGACCGGATCGCCCATCAGTCCCGTGCCGGGAAACTGCGTGTGCAGATGCGCGCGCGGGAAATCGCCCTTCTTTGCGGAAGCGGTGAAGATCGCCTCCAGATTCGGAGCGGTGCGGATGTTCAGATTGCCGTCGTAATCCGGGCACGTACGGCGAACGGCCGCGCGCCGGCGAATCCACCATGTACTGCACGTAGCCTTGCTTGGCGAAATAATAAGCCCAGCCGGGACGTCCGTCCGGCGTCTGCTGCCAGTCCGTCGCGGTCTGTCCCGCGCCGTGGATATAGACGATCGGATAAGGATGCTTGATCTGCTTCGGTACCCAAACTTCGACGTAAGCGTCGCCGCCCATCGTCTCTTTACCAGGCTCGCCCTCGTACTTGCCGCCGGCGTAGAAGATTCCAGTGCGGGCCAAATCGTCAGTCGAGAAAGTGGGAATCGAGGCCGACGTGCCGGCATGTGCTCCGGCTTTTGCAGTTTTCCTGGCGCTGTCCGCGCGCGGCCCGCTTGTCACCAGCGCAAGCGATCCTGCGATCAGCAGAGTCGGAACGATGTACGAGATCCGCAGTTTCACGACGGCCTCCCTTGTTTCAAAAATGGCGTTTCAAAAATGACGTCTCAAAAAATGACCGATTTGCCTCATCGGATGTAATGACAGAGGCATATGCAACGTACCGCTGTCCCTATAGCCGCAGCGGCTAAATCATTCCCGATGAGTTTACTACAGCGGTCTGCAAAGTTGCATGCAACCTCTCTGTGCCCCAAGTTATGCGCGGAAGAGCAGCAAAGCAGGTTGTTCGAGGGCTTCTGCCACCCAGCGGAGAAAGCGGGCTGCGTCGGCGCCATCAATGAGGCGATGGTCGTAGGAGAGAGAAAGCGGCAGAATCTTGCGCGGCTGGAAGGAGCCATCGACGTGGCGCGGTTCCACGCTAAGACGCGAGATGCCTAAGATGGCGACTTCGGGATAGTTCACGATAGGCGAGAATCCGGTCCCGCCGATCCCGCCCAGGTTCGTAATGGTGAACACTCCGCCGGCCATCTCCTCGAGCGAGAGTTTCTTTTCGCGGGCGCGCTCCGAAAGCTCGCTCAGTTCTGTGGCAAGCTGCGGAATACTTTTCTGGTCCGCGTCGCGTACGACGGGAACAATCAAGCCGTAGCTTGTATCGACCGCGATGCCGATATTGCAATAGTGCTTGTAGACGATCTCGCGTCCAGCCATATCGATGCTGGCAGCGAATTGCGGGAATTTTTGGAGCGCCGCAGCGACGACTTTCAGCGCAATGGCCGTAACGGTGATTTTGGGCTCGCCTGAATTTTGCGGATCCGAAAAGCGGCCGCGCAAATTCTCCAGTTCGGTGACGTCGGCGCTATCGAACTGCGTGACCTGCGGAACATTGTGCCAGGCTTGCGCCAGGTGCTCCGCCGTGGCGCGCCGCACATTGCTCATCGGTTTGCGTTCGATCTGGCCCCATTTCGCGAAGTCGGGCAGGGGCGCGAAAGTCTCGCCCGCCGAACGCGGGGCGGCCCCTCGTGAAATGATCTCTTTGGCGTAATTCTTTATATCTTGTTCATCAATCCGCCCTTCGGGACCAGAACCAACGACTTTGTTGATATCGATACCCAATTCGCGGGCAAGACGTCGAATCGCAGGAGACGCGGGAACCAAGTGGCTGGGACGCCGCGCCGGCTCCGCAGTTTCCGCCCGGAAGGGAATCACAGTTTCTTCCCTTTCACCTTCGGAGATCTCTTCCTCGGCTTCGGCGGGCGCTTCCGTTTGAACCGCAGGCTTTGCTTCAGCTTTCTGCGGCTCCGTTTTCTCTGGCTGCGGTTCAGCTTTCGGAGTTGGCTTCGCTTCCGCTTTAGCCTCTGCGCGCGCCTGCGGCTTAGCGTCGCGTTCGGGCTTCTTTGCCTGGGCCGCTGCCGCACCCGTCGCCTGAGCTTTAGCCGCGCGCAATGGCTGTTCTTGCGGGGGTGGCTCCTCGGCCCGTGGTTCCCGTTCCGCCTGGGCTTTCTGTGAGACGTCGCTCTTTGACTGCTCTCTTTGTTTCGCGCCTGCGCCGTTTTCGTCGATGGTGAAAAGCGCGTCTCCTACTTTTACCTTTTGGCCCTGCTGAACATGCAGTTCCTTTACGACGCCTGAAACGGGGGATGGAACTTCGATGGTGGCTTTCTCCGTTTCGAGCTCCAGAAGCGGATCGTCTTTGGAAATTGCGTCGCCGACATTGACGAGGATTTTTGTCAGATCGCCCGAATCAACATTCTCGCCGAGTTCGGGAAGCTTGATCGTGGTAGTCACTGATAATGTCCTTGTGAACTTAATATGCCTCAAGAAAGTATAGGATCGACTTTGGCCGGATTGATCTCCAAATCGTGAATGGCCTTTTGCACGACTGCCGGTTTGACGGCCTTTTGCCTGACTAATTCGTTCAGAGTGGCCAGCGTGATGAACCGCGCGTCCACCTCGAAAAAGTCGCGCAGAGCCGCCCGTGTATCGCTCCGTCCAAAACCGTCCGTTCCCAACGACACCAGATTCCGTGGCATCCAGCGAGAGATCGAATCCGGCAAAGCACGCAGATAATCCGATGCCGCAACAAGCGCGCCCGGAGCATTTCGGAAAGAGTGCGTGACGTAGGGAACGCGGGGCTCCTTCGAGGGATGCAGCATATTCCAGCGTTCGCAGGAGTGGCCATCCATGTAGAGCTGCTTATAGCCGGTAACGCTCCAGACATCGGCAGCAACGTCATAATTTTCCGCCAGCATTTTTTGCGCTTTCAGCGCCTCCCGCAAAATCGCGCCGCTTCCCAAAAGCTGAGCGCGAAGTTTCGATTGCTGATTTTCAGCGCGCGCGAGCAGGTACATCCCCTTCAAGATGCCTTCCTCGGCTCCTTGCGGCATGGCCGGCATAGGATAAGGTTCGTTGGTTACCGTCAGGTAATAGAAGATGCTCTCCTGCTCCTTGTACATTCGCCGGATTCCGTCGCGCACAATCACGGCAATTTCATACGCAAAGGCCGGATCATAGGCGCAAAGATTGGGCAACGGATAAGCCAGGAGATGACTCTGGCCATCCTGATGCTGCAGGCCTTCGCCGGCCAGCGTGGTGCGCCCGGAAGTGCCGCCAATCAGGAAACCCCGGGTGCGCGCATCGCCCGCCGCCCAGATGAGGTCGCCAATCCGCTGAAAGCCGAACATGGAGTAAAAAATGAAAAACGGGATGGTGGGAATACGATGAGTGGCATAGGCGGTGCCGGCGGCGATGAAGGAAGACATAGAGCCGGCCTCGGTAATGCCTTCTTCGAGAATCTGGCCGTTCGTCGCTTCCTTGTAATACAGCAATGTTTCGCGGTCGACCGGATCGTAGAGTTGCCCCACGTGCGAATAGATCCCCACCTCCCGGAAGAGGGATTCCATTCCGAAGGTGCGAGCCTCGTCCGGGATGATCGGCACGATGAGTTTGCCTAGTTCCTTGTCGCGCAGGAGCCTCGCCAGCAGGCGTACGAAAGCCATGGTGGAGGCGACTTCGCGGCCATCCGTACCCTTGAGGAATTCCTCATAAAGATCTTCGGCGGGCTCGTGCACCGAAATCGGATGGACCTTGCGGCTGGGAACGTAGCCACCGAGCGAATGGCGCCGCTCCTGGAGGTATTGCATTTCGATACTGTCTTCCGCGGGTTTGTAAAAGGGAGCCTGCGCGACCTCTTCGTCGGATATGGGAATGCCGAAGCGAGAGCGGAACTCCCTTAGCTCGTCTTCGTTCATCTTTTTCTGCTGGTGGGTGATGTTGCGGCCCTCGCCGGCTTCTCCGAGGCCATAGCCTTTGATCGTTTTCATCAAGATGACTGTGGGCGAGCCCTTGTGCTCGACAGCAGCCTTGTAAGCGGCGTAAACCTTCTTGGGGTCGTGTCCTCCGAGCCTCATCTTGTGGAGTTGCTCGTCGGAGAGATGCTTGACCATTTCCAGAAGACGGCGATCGACACCAAAAAAATGCTCGCGGAAATATGCGCCGGATTCGACGCTATTCTTCTGATATTGGCCGTCCACCACTTCGCCCATGCGCTTTACGAGAAGGCCGTCGCGATCTTTTTCAAGCAGCGGATCCCAATCGCTGCCCCAGAGGACTTTGATAACGTTCCATCCGGCGCCGCGAAAAATGGCTTCCAGCTCCTGAATGATCTTGCCGTTTCCGCGCACCGGGCCATCGAGCCTTTGCAGATTGCAGTTGATAACGAAGATCAAATTATCGAGTTGCTCGCGGGAGCCCAGAGTTATCGCGCCGAGAGATTCCGGCTCGTCAGTTTCACCGTCGCCGATGAACGCCCAAACTTTGCAGTCGGAGCGTTCCTTTAACCCGCGATCTTCGAGGTAGCGATTGAAGCGCGCCTGGTAGATGGCCATGATGGGGCCGAGTCCCATAGAGACGGTAGGGAATTCCCAGAAATCGGGCATGAGCCACGGGTGCGGATAAGAAGAGAGGCCGCCGCCCGGCTTCAGCTCCCGGCGGAAATTCTCCAATTGATCCACGGAGATGCGGCCTTCCAAGAAAGCTCGCGCATAGATTCCGGGAGAGGCATGGCCCTGAAAATAGACGATGTCACCTTCGCTATTCTCGCCGCGGGCGCGAAAGAAATGATTGAAGGCGACCTCGTAAAGCGTGGCCGCCGATCCGTAGGTGGAAATGTGGCCGCCAATTCCCGGCTCCTCGCGATTGGCGCGCACAACCATGGCGAGCGCATTCCAGCGAGCGAAACTTTTGATGCGCCGCTCGATTTCCTGATTTCCGGGATACGGCGGCTGTGCGCTGGCGGGAATGGTGTTTACGTAAGGGGTGTTGGCTGTGAACGGCAGGCTGACGCCGGATTCGGCCGCATGCTGCTGCAGGCGCTTGAGAATCTGTGCGGCTCGTTCGCGGCCGTGCTCCTGGAGCACAAAGTCCAGCGAGTCGAGCCATTCCCGCAGTTCGACGTCCTCCACCCGCGCGGAATCGCGGGCGTGCGGCATGCTCATTTCAAGCTCCAAACCATCGGGGTTATTCCTCATTAAATTGGATTATGCCTGACGGGCAGCGGTTTGATGCTTTCCGCCACAAATTTCGATTTCTGTGTCCGCTGTGCTACCTTCGATTTAAGTACTGACATGGCCTCCACACTCGAATCTGTAGCCCGAACTTCGCCGCAGGCTGGGCCTGCGCCTGGAGATCTGGCCGCTATTCCGTGGTATGTGTGGTCCCTTTTTGGGGCTGTGGTGTCCGTTGTGATTGGCGGCTATTGGGATATTTCCTGGCACATGTCCATAGGTCGCGACACTTTTTGGACTCCAGCGCACATGCTTATCCAATTTTGCGGAATTTTGGCCGGGTTTACCAGCGCATATCTCATTTTCTCATGCACCTTAGGGCGCAACCCGCAACTGGCTTTGGCCAGCGTGAGTGTGTGGAGATTTCGCGGACCGCTGGGCGCCTTTATCGCCGCCTGGGGCGGCGCGACCATGCTTACGTCAGCGCCGTTTGATAACTGGTGGCACAACGCCTATGGACTGGATGTAAAGATTTTCAGCCCGCCGCATGTGGTGCTGGACGGCGGCGTCCTGGCGATTCAATTTGGCGCGCTGGTGCTGATTGCGAGCACCCGGAACCGGGCGAGCGGCGTGATGCGGCGGAAGTTGGATTGGATGCTCCTCCTGCTGGGCGGCATGATCACCATGCTTGCGCTTACGGTGGTCTGGGAATCGACTTATCGCGTGCTGATGCATACGGCGCAGTGCTACCGGGCGGTGGCCATCGTCATTCCCGTGGTGTTTATGGCCTTCGCTCGGATTTCCGAGAATCGCTGGGCGCGCACGATCGTGGCGGGTGTTTACACAGCTTACGCGATGGTCATGCTTTGGATTTTTCCGTTGTTTCCAGCTACGCCAAAACTTGGTCCCGTCTATCAGCGGATCACCCATATGGTGCCCATGGAGTTTCCGCTGCTGGTGATCGTGCCCGCTTTGTTGCTCGACGTGCTCCAGCCCAGGACAGTTGGCTGGAAGAAATGGCGTAAAGCGGCGATATTCGGTGTGATTTTCCTGGCCGCTTTCCTTGCGATGCAATGGCCGTTTGCGACGTTTCTCGTGTCGCGGGCCTCGGCGAACTGGTTTTTTGGCACCAAGTACTTCGCTTATTTCGCTACGCCCAATGGCTATGACATTCGCCATCTGTTTGTGCCCGTCGACTACGCCGCGTTCGGCTTCTGGATGATCATGGCGGAAGCTGTGCTTCTGGCGATTCTCAGCAGCCGGCTTGGCGCGGCAGCGGGAGAGTGGGTGCGGGGCATCCGCCGTTAACGGCTGCCACTTGATGCAATGAAACGCCTTATTGCAATTTGCCTGGAAAAGCAAACCCTTCGCTTGCACCTCTGCGGCGCGCAAAGGCGGGGTGCGCTCAGGATTGGACTGACAGTTTTTGTTCTCGCGGCGTGGGCCGTGCCGGTCTGCGCTCACGTGGGCAGTCCGGACGTGTTTCTTGAAGGCAACGCCGGGCCGTATAAGTTATTCGTTACAGTTCGAGTGCCGCAGGTGATTCCCGGGATCGCAGAGGTCGAAATCCGCAGCGAATCGAATGACGTAGGCGAGATTCGCATCGCGCCCATGCAGCTCACGGGCCCGGGGTCTCAGTACGCTCCCGTGGCGGAAAGGGCGGAGCGATCAAAAGACGACCCGCAATTTTTCCGTGGGAGTCTCTGGCTGATGGAGTTTGGTTCGCTGCAAGTGCGGATTGAGGCCGACGGAACTGCTGGCAAAGGCTGGCTCGCTGTGCCGATTCCGGCGATCGCGCAGCGCACGCTGCCCATGCAGCGCTCCCTGGGTGCGGTTCTGTTTATTCTCATGATCGTTCTCGCGTTCGCCATGGTTTCCATCGTGGCGGCTGCGGTTCGCGAAGGAAATCTTGCACCGGGAGCACCCGCTCCGGCGATGCGCAAACGCCGGGTGCGATTCGCGGCGGCTGTAGCGAGTTTCGTGGTGGCGACGGTACTTTGCTTAGGCGGCTTGTGGTGGAGAGCAGATGCGCGTCAGTACGCGGGCCACGTGTATACCACTCCTGAAATCGAAGCCGCAGTCAGTGCGAATGGCCAGTTGATCCTGCATACAAAGCCCATGCGGATAGCCTCGGGGAATCCTCGCCGGCCGGAAGATTGGATCGACTTCCGCGATCTCATTCTGGATCACGAGCACCTGATGCACCTTTTCCTCGTTCGCAGTCCCGGCATGGACGTTTTCTGGCATTTGCATCCGCAGCGCTCCGGCGACGGCTTCACTCAGAACCTGCCCGCCATGCCCGCCGGCCATTATCAGATTTTTGCCGACGTGGTGTTGAGCAGCGGTTTTCCTGTAACGATGATCGGGCAAATCGATCTTGCGTCGCCCATTACAGGCCAGCCGCTCACGGGCGATGACAGCGGGATCGATGGGAATGGGAACTCGCCTGAGAAGCCGCGACAAGTGCAGAATATTCGCTTTCCGACGGGGATCGCATGATGTGGGAGCGCGACGCGCAGCCGCTCCAAGCGGGCGTTCCGCTGATTCTGCGATTTCGCGTGACCGACCGCGCGGGGAATCCGGCGCAAGATCTGCAACCCTACATGGGCATGGCGGCGCACGCCGCAATCATTCGGACGGACGGGAGCGTCTTTGCGCACGTGCATCCGACAGGATCCGTGCCGATGGCTTCGTTTGAGCTGGCTCAGGCGAGTTTGCCCGCGAGTTTAGAAGAAAGCGCACATAGCTCGATGAACATGGCGCAAATGGGGAGTGAGAAAGTCGCATCGGAGATTTCCATCCCTTATGGCTTTCCGAAAGCGGGCGACTACCGCGTATTTGTGCAGGTGAAACGCGCCGGTCAGATTCAAACTGCCGTTTTCGACGCCAACGTGAAATAATTCGACTACAGAGATTTAATCCTGCCTCGGTTTAGCAATCACTCCATCCGCAAAACTCCGCCGAGTACCTGAACAAAAGGACAGGCTAAGAAAGCTGTACTCCTGTACGGTAGATTTTCAAGACTGTTCCGGGTGTTAATACGGGCTACGTATCTATCGGTCAACTTCGCCGAGGGTAGTGCTCACTGTAACTAGTCTGGTCAGGAGAGCTCAACATGACACCCGGCCTCACGACTATCTGAGACTTACGTAACAGCAAGGTCTTTGTACGGCCGATCGGCCGTTGCGTCCCCCTGTCATCCGCCGAGTCGCTTCGTTTTCTGGAGTTGTGTCTCGTTCTCTGAAGGAGAACCTATGTCGCGACAACTGAAGGCGTCCCCCTTCTATCTGTGCGCTTTGGCATGCCTCGTCGCGTTCGGAGCTGCCCATGCGCAGAGCCGACGCGGCGGCGACGCGCCAGCTCTCATCACGCAGAGAATCGATGAGAGCAAATTGGTCCGGCTTCAGGGCAGCACAAGCCACCATGTCGATGCCGACAACGATCGCGGCGCGCTGCCAGACAATCTTATGTTGGAGCACATGTTGCTGCAGCTGCGACGTTCTTCCGAACAAGAGAGCGCACTTCAACATTACATCGACGAACTGCACACAGAAGGTTCGCCAAACTTCCATCGATGGATGACCGCTCAACAATTTGGAGAAAGCTACGGCTTGTCGAGCCGAGACCTTGACACTGTCACAGATTGGCTCAAATCTCACGGGTTTCAGATCAATATGGTTTATCCGAGCGGCATGGTGGTCGATTTTTCCGGCACCGTGCGCCAAGTGCGTCAAGCGTTTCACACGCAGATGCACTATATGAATTTCAAGGGGGAGCGGCACATCGCCAACGCGAACGATCCCCAGGTCCCAGCGGCCCTCGCTCCTGCGATTGTCGGCGTCGTCTCACTGAATGACGTCAGGCCGGTCGCCCTGCACAAAAGGCACGAGCCGAAGGGCAACTTCACGTTTGATTCTTTGGGCGCTACATATGCGATGGTGCCTTCCGACCTGGCGACAATATACAACCTGAATCCTCTTTTTAGTGCGGGCTATGCCGGCCAAGGCCAAACGATCGTTCTGATTGAAGACACCAACGTATACAGCGCCGCAGACTGGACCAAATTCCGATCGAAGTTTGGTCTCTCGGGCTACAGTTCGGGGTCCTTCACCACCGTGCATCCAGGCCCCTTCAGTGGCCCCAACAACTGCAGCAATCCGGGCGTCATTGCTCCGAATGACGCGGAAGCGATATTGGATGCGGAGTGGGCCAGCGCCGCGGCGCCTGGCGCGACTTTGAAGATAGCATCTTGCGCGGATACCACGACTACTTTTGGCGGCTTAATCGCCATAGAGAATTTGATCAACAGCAGCAGCCAACCGCCGGCCATCATGAGCATCAGCTATGGCCAGTGTGAGACTGAGAATGGCGCGTCAGCTAACGCAGCTTATTACACGGCATATCAGCAGGCAGTGGCGGAAGGCGTTTCGGTTTTTGTGGCCGCAGGCGATAGCGGCGCGGCGGGGTGCGACAACAGCGTTTCCCAAGCTACACATGGCATCGGCGCCAACGCTTTCGCGTCCACGCCGTATAACGTGGCCGTAGGCGGTACGGACTTCAGCGATACGTATTCGGGCACTAACAACCTGTATTGGAACAATACGAATAATTCCACGTTCGGTTCGGCACTGTCTTATATACCGGAAATTCCCTGGAACGATTCCTGCGCGGGCCAACTGATCTCGAATTATGAGGGCTATCCGACACCTTATGGCCCAAGTGGCTTTTGCGGCAGCGACATTGGCGCTTTTTTACAGACAACGGTCGCGGGTGGCGGAAGCCCGAGCGGCTGCGCGACGGGTAACCCTTCGATCGTAGGAGTGGTGAGTGGAAGCTGCGCGGGCTGGCCGAAGCCTGCCTGGCAGTCTGTTTTGGGCAATCCTAACGATGGGGTACGCGACACTCCGGACGTGTCGCTGTTTGCGGCTGACGGACTCTGGAGCCACTACTACGTATTCTGCTGGTCCGATACCGCGAATGGCGGCGCCGCATGTACGGGTTCCCCGAGCGGGTGGTCGGGCGCAGGCGGAACGTCGTTCGCGTCGCCTATCATGGCCGGCGTTCAGGCGCTCATCAATCAGAAGGCAGGATCGCGCCAGGGTAATCCCAATCCGGAGTATTATCAGCTTGCCGCTACGGAGTATTGGACTCCTGGAAGTTCCTGCAACTCGAACAACGGTTCTGGCATAGGCAGTGCATGTATTTTCAATGACATAACTCAGGGCGACATGGATGTGAATTGCACTGGGCCTAACTGCTACCAGGGGGTTCTCTCTACTTCTAATCAGGCTTACAATCCCGCTTATAGCGCGGGCGTGGGGTGGGATTTCGCTACTGGGCTTGGCAGTATTAACGCCGCGAATCTGGTCAATAACTGGCCTGCGTCATTTGGTGCACCGGTACTGAGGATTACGAAAACTCACTCCGGAACCTTCACGCAAGGACAGCAGCAAGCCGTCTACACCGTAACGGTGTCGAACGGCGGGGGCCCCACGAATGGAACCGTCACGGTAACGGAGGCGGTGCCTTCCGGACTGGCGCTGGTGTCGATGGCGGGAAGCGGATGGACGTGCGGGGCGAACAGTTGCTCGCGCAGTGACGTTTTGAGCGGGGGTGCGAGCTATCCGGCAATTACAGTGATGGTGAATGTCGCGGCCAACGCGAGCTCGCCACAGGTCAATCAGGTAAGCGTTTCAGGTGGTGGTTCTGCAACAGCAAGTGCGACAGATTCAACCACAATTGTTGGCCCTCCGGCCGCGCCAACAGGATTGTCAGCCGCGTCCTTTAGCGGTCAGGTCACACTTTCATGGAATTTCTCGAGCGGAGCGACAAGCTACACGGTTCTGCGCTCAACCACCAGCGGCAGTTCCTACATCTCGATCGCCAAAGGTTTAACTTCGACGAGCTATGCGGATCGAGCGGTGACCAACGGCACTACTTACTATTACGTGGTTCAAGCCGTCAATGCGGCGGGCACAAGCGGGAATTCCAGCCAAGTTTCAGCAACTCCATCAGTGCTTTCGTCGTGGCCGAATGGGTATGCCTATCGGCGTGCGATAACGATCTCTCATACGCAGGTGGTGAACACCGATCAGCAGAATTTCCCTGTGCTGATTGCCGGGACATTTGGTTACCTGGCCAACACCGCGAGTGGCGGGTGTGTGAGCAATCCCAACGGCTTCGACATCGTGTTTACCTCCGATGCCGGGGGCAACACACCACTGCCGTACGAGCGGGAGAGCTACAGCGGTTCCACCGGCGCTGTGGATTTTTGGGTGCAGGTGCCGGTGTTGTCGCACACGAGCGATACGGTCATTTACATGTTCTACGGCAACTCGTCTGTGACTACCGACCAGAGCAATCACGCCGGGACGTGGGACAGCAATTACAAAGCAGTATTGCACCTGGCGAACGGGACGACGCTGTCGGGTGCGGACTCCAGTTCGAATGGAGTGAACGGGACGAACTTGGGCATGACGGCGACGGCAGGGTTTATAGACGGAGCCGCGGCAGGAGATGGAGGAGCAGGGCATCAGATCAATACGGGCAACAACCCGTACTCGAGCAGCACGTTCAGCAGTAGCGGATTAACGCTATCGGCTTGGGTGAAGCCGGTGTCGACGTCGGCAACCAGCCAGGTGGTTTCACTGGAAGGGGCCTACGTTCTGGATGTGACCTCGGGCAGAGCAGGGTTTGAGATCAACGGAAGCGGGAACGATTTGATGTCGGCGGCTTCCGTGCCGACCGGCAGTTGGACATACATTGTGGGGACTTCTGACAGCACAGGAAATCTGAAGCTGTATGTGAATGGAGGACTGAGCAGCAGTGCACCTCAGAGTTTCTTTAATCTGGATTCGCTGATGCGGCCGTACTCGATCGGTGGTCACCCGGCGTTTTCTGGTTACAACTTCAACGGGATCATTGATGAAGCCAGGATCTCGAACATAGCGCGCTCGGCGGACTGGATCGCCACTGAGTACAACAACCAGAACGGCTCTTTCAGCTTTTACAGCCTTGGCCCGGCCGCAACCACGGGCGGCGTTCCGTTTGCGCCGACGGGGCTCACCACTACGACTGGCAACGCTCAGGTCAGCCTGTCTTGGAATGTCTCGACCGGAGCGACCAGCTACACGGTTCTGCGCTCGGCGACCAGCGGAGGATCCTACAGCTCAGTGGTCACGGGTTTGACCGCGACGACTTACGTCGATAACGGGCTGACGAACGGCACGACCTACTACTACGTGGTTCAGGCGCTGAACGCGGCGGGTCCAAGCCCGAATTCGAATCAGGCCAGTGCAACGCCGAGTGCTCCGCCGGCCGCGCCAACGTTATCGGCGTCGGCGGGCAATGCACAAGTGTCGTTGACCTGGAGCGCGAGCTCAGGAGCCAGCAGCTACGCGGTTCTGCGCTCGACAACGAGCGGCGGGCCGTACACCACGCTCACCACCGGGTTGACGGTCACCGGTTACATGGACATGACCGTGACGAACGGCACGACGTACTACTATGTGGTTCAGGCGGTCAATTCGGTCGGCGCAACCGCTTCCAACCAGGCTTCGGCCAGCCCATCAGTGCTTTTCTCGTGGCCGAATGGTTATACGTACCGGCGTGCGATCACCATCCCTCATACGCAGGTGGTGAACACCGATCAGCAGAATTTCCCTGTGCTGATTGCCGGGACATTTGGTTACCTGGCCAACACCGCGAGTGGCGGGTGTGTGAGCAATCCCAACGGCTTCGACATCGTGTTTACCTCCGATGCCGGGGGCAACACACCACTGCCGTACGAGCGGGAGAGCTACAGCGGTTCCACCGGCGCTGTGGATTTTTGGGTGCAGGTGCCGGTGTTGTCGCACACGAGCGATACGGTCATTTACATGTTCTACGGCAACTCGTCTGTAACTACCGACCAGAGCAATCACGCCGGGACGTGGGACAGCAATTACAAAGCAGTATTGCACCTGGCGAACGGGACGACGCTGTCGGGTGCGGACTCCAGTTCGAATGGAGTGAACGGGACGAACTTGGGCATGACGGCGACGGCAGGGTTTATAGACGGAGCCGCGGCAGGAGATGGAGGAGCAGGGCATCAGATCAATACGGGCAACAACCCGTACTCGAGCAGCACGTTCAGCAGTAGCGGATTAACGCTATCGGCTTGGGTGAAGCCGGTGTCGACGTCGGCAACCAGCCAGGTGGTTTCACTGGAAGGGGCCTACGTTCTGGATGTGACCTCGGGCAGAGCAGGGTTTGAGATCAACGGAAGCGGGAACGATTTGATGTCGGCGGCTTCCGTGCCGACCGGCAGTTGGACATACATTGTGGGGACTTCTGACAGCACAGGAAATCTGAAGCTGTATGTGAATGGAGGACTGAGCAGCAGTGCACCTCAGAGTTTCTTTAATCTGGATTCGCTGATGCGGCCGTACTCGATCGGTGGTCACCCGGCGTTTTCTGGTTACAACTTCAACGGGATCATTGATGAAGCCAGGATCTCGAACATAGCGCGCTCGGCGGACTGGATCGCCACTGAGTACAACAACCAGAACGGCTCTTTCAGCTTTTACAGCCTTGGCCCGGCCGCAACCACGGGCGGCGTTCCGTTTGCGCCGACGGGGCTCACCACTACGACTGGCAACGCTCAGGTCAGCCTGTCTTGGAATGCCTCGACCGGAGCGACCAGCTACACGGTTCTGCGCTCCACCACCAGCGGCGGGCCATACAGCTCAGTTGTCACCGGTCTGGCGGGCACAACTTACACCGACACTGGAGTGACGAACGGGACGATCTACTACTACGTGGTTCAGGCCGTGAACTCGGCAGGCTCGAGCCCGAATTCAAACGAGGCCAGCGCAACGCCACTTTCCCTGCCAACCGCGCCAACGTTATCGGTGTCGGCAGGCAATGCACAAGTGTTGTTGACCTGGAGCGCGAGTTCAGGAGCCAGCAGCTACAACGTGCTGCGCTCGACAACGAGCGGCGGGCCCTATAGCTCAGTCGTGGCAGGTTTGACCTCCACGACTTACACGGATACCGCCCTGACGAACGGGACGACCTACTACTACGTGGTTCAAGCTGTTAACGCGGCCGGTCCAAGCCCGAATTCAAACGAGGCCGCTGCCACGCCGAACGCTCCACCAGCCGTGCCGAGCGGTTTATCTGCAACGGCAGGAAATGCACAAGTGTCGTTGACCTGGACCGCGAGTACAGGAGCGAGCAGCTACAACGTGCTGCGCTCGATAACAAGCGGCGGGTCCTATAGCGCCGTCGCCACGAGCTTGGCGGCGACAAATTACACCGATGCGGCCGTGACGAACGGCACGACCTACTACTATGTGGTTCAGGCGGTCAACTCGGTCGGCACGAGCGGAAATTCGAATCAGGTCTCGGCTACGCCGTCCGCACCCCCGGCTTGGACGAACGGCTATGGTTATCGGCGTGCGATCACGATTGCTCATACCCAGGTGCCCAACACCGATCAGCTGAATTTCCCTGTGCTGATTGCCGGGACCTATACATATCTGGCCAATGCCGCGAGCGGCGGGTGTGTGACCAATGCCAACGGCTTCGACATCATGTTCACCTCCGATGCCGGGGGCAAGGCTCCTCTGGCGTACGAGCGGGAGAGCTACAGCGGTTCCACCGGAGCTGTGGATTTTTGGGTGCAGGTGCCGGTGGTTTCGCATACGAGCGATACAGTCATTTACATGTTCTACGGCAACTCGTCTGTGACCACGGACCAAAGCAACCACGCTGGGACGTGGGACAGCAATTTCAAAGCAGTATGGCACCTACCAAACGGGACGACGCTGTCGGGTGCGGACTCCAGTTCGAATGGAGTCAATGGCACGAACCTGGGCATGACGGCGACAGCGGGATTAATAGCCGGAGCGGCCGCAGGAGACGGAGGAGCAGGGCATCAGATCAATACGGGCAACAACCCGTACCCGAGCAGCACGTTCAGCAGTAGCGGTTTAACACTATCGGCGTGGGTGAAGCCGGCATCGACGTCGGCAACCAGCCAGGTGGTTTCACTGGAAGGAGCTTACGTTCTGGATGTGACCTCGGGGAATGCCGGGTTTGAGATCAACGGAAGCGGGAACGATCTGGTGTCGGCGGTTCCTGTGCCGACCGGCAGTTGGACATACATTGTGGGGACTTCTGACAGCACAGGAAACCTGAAGCTGTATGTGAACGGAACACTGAGCAGCAGCGCACCTCAGAGCTTCTTTAATCTGGATTCGCTGATGCGGCCGTACTCGATCGGTGGTCACCCGGCGTTTTCTGGTTACAACTTCAGCGGGATCATCGATGAAGCCAGGATCTCGAATATATCGCGCTCGGCGGACTGGATCGCCACCGAATACAACAACCAGAACGGCTCTTCCAGCTTCTTCAGCGTTGGCGCGGCGGCAACTTTAGGTCACTAAAGGACAGTCGACGGCAGGTCCGATGCTGGGATACCGCAAAACTGGTTTCCTTGGGGACTGAGTCGAAATGTAGCCAGTATCTCTGAATGCACCAGATTACCATGGGCCCATTCGAAACATTGTCCCGCTCGTAACGCCGTCTCCTTAACATTCATCCAAATACCAGAGCTGGCAGCAAACGCTGCCAGGTGTGGCGTAGCCATCCTCCGTATGGCGCACAGGTGCCGAAAGAGACATTGGACGATACTCACGCATAGAAAGGATTCAAGGTGTCATTTATCATTTTTACAGCTACATCTATTACGTACCGAAGCGCAACGATCTTCGATCAACGCGGCAGCATGTAACACTGTACGGGGTGTGACGGCCAAGCTGGGCGGAGCGCATGACCAACAGACTTGCCAAGGATGACAACGGTTCATCTGGTCTCGTTCCTGCAATCCAACCTCCGGTAGAGATCTGCGTGGTGGGAGGAGCAGGGCACGTAGGCCTACCGCTCTCCATCGTGTTCGCGGGCAAGAGGCAGCGGGTATTGATCTATGACGTGAATCAGAACTCACTCGATTTAATAAGCAGCGGCCGAATGCCCTTTATGGAGCACGGCGCCGAACCTCTGCTAAAACAGGCTTTATCTGAACGTTACTTAACGTTTACCAACTGTCCAGAGCGTGTGGCCGCGGCCACGACGGTGATAATTACAATCGGTACCCCGGTCGATGAGTTTTTAACTCCTTCGCTGCGTGTAATGACGCGGTGCTTTGACGAACTGTTTCCTTATCTTACCGAAGAACAACTTATCGTGATCCGTTCAACGGTGTACCCCGGTGTGACCGATACCCTCGCAAATTATATGCAATCGAAAGGCAAGCGACTGAAGCTGGCGTTTTGTCCCGAACGGATCGTAGAGGGGCATGCGATCGAAGAGCTGCAAACCCTGCCACAAATTGTGAGTGGCACAAGCGCCGAAGCGGAAGAGGACGCGGCGAGATTGTTTCTGTTGATCGCTCCCGAGGTTGTGCGACTGGCGCCCATCGAAGCCGAACTGGTGAAAATGTTCAGCAACGCCTACCGATATATTCAATTTGCGGTAACAAATCAATTTTACATGATCGCCAGCGCGGCCAACGTGGACTACTACAAGATTTTGGACGGTATGAAGCGCAATTATCCGCGATCCAAAAACTTTCCAAACGCGGGTTTGACCGCGGGACCGTGCCTATTCAAAGACACCATGCAGCTGGCCAGTTTCTACCGGAACCAGTTTGGACTGGGTTTTCAGGCAATGCTGGTGAACGAAGGTCTCCCTCAATTTATCGTCGATCAATTGGACGCTACACATCCTCTGCAAAAGATGACCGTAGGCTTGCTCGGGATGGCGTTTAAAGCGGAAAGCGACGATGCGCGCTTGTCGCTTAGCTACAAGCTGAAGAAGATCCTGGCGTTTCGAGCAAAGGCTGTTTTAACGACAGATCCTTACGTACAAAGCGATGCGGATTTGTTGCCGCTGAATGAAGTGTTGCGAAGAAGCGATGTCTTAATCCTCTGCGCTCCCCACCAGGTCTATAAAGATTTAACACTGAGCCATGAAGTTGTGGTCGATATCTGGAATTTCTGGGGAAAAGGAAGCCTCATCACACGAGAACGTGCCGTTTGTGACGTCACGCAGGCAGGATAACTTGTCTCGAAAACTCGATTTTTGGGTGCCACAGTTCGGGGCCGAAGAAAAGGCCCTGGTTGCGGGTGTCATCGACAGCGGATTCATAAATGATGGAGAAGTGACGGCACAATTCGAAAGGCAGATGGCCGAGTTGCTCAGGTGTAAACACGTTGTAGCGACAACGAGCGGCACTACGGCGATTTTTTTGGCGTTGGCAGGGGTTGGTGTTGGGGTGGGCGACGAGGTAATCGTTCCCGACGTGACGTTTATTGCCACGGCGAACGCTGTGACTTTGACCGGCGCAAAACCGGTCCTGGTGGATATCGAACCTACAAGGCTCACACTTGATCCCCAGCGTACCGAAGATGCAATCACGGCTCGAACAAAGGCCATCGTTCCGGTGCACGTCAGCGGGCGCGCTGCCGGTCTCGAGGCGATCCTTGATATCGCCAGGCGCCATGATCTGTTTGTAGTTGAAGACGCGGCCGAAGCATTATTTTCCAGGCACAAGGGAAAAGTTCTGGGAACATTCGGCATCGCGGGCTGCTTTTCCTTATCGCCAAACAAGACTCTCACAACAGGTCAAGGCGGCTTGATTGCAACCGACGACGATCAATTACATGGCCGTCTTCGTGAACTCAAAGATCAGGGACGTCCCGTGCGTGGCACGGGAGGAGACGACATCCACAGCAGCATCGGCTTCAATTTCAAATTCACGAATTTACAGGCTGCGGTGGGGTTGGCGCAGCTCAAGGACGCGGAACGCAGGCTGAGCAGAATGCGGAGTATTTACAAAGGCTATGCGGAGGGCCTGCGCGACGTAAGGGGTATCTCGACGCTACCCTTCCGGATTGAGGGCGGGGAAGTTCCTCAATGGACCGATGTGCTCGCGGACCGCTGCGGCGAATTGTACGATCATCTTGCGTCCAAAGGCATCCGCGGAAGGCGATTTTGGCACCCGCTGCATACGCAGAAACCCTATCGAATGCCTGATGATCGTTTCCCCAACAGTATGAAATACATTCCGCGCGCCATGTGGTTGCCTTCTGCTTTCACGTTGTCGGACGTTGACGTGGGAATTGTGTGCGATGAGATTCGTGGATTCCTGGCTCACCTACCGGCCGGAAGGCAGCAAGTCGAAAGCGCGGTCTGAGACGATGAAGCCAATCATCTCCCCCAACTCGCGGATTCGGCATCCAGAACACTTCGTGATCGGAGACGACTCGATCGTTGACGACTACTGTTATTTTTCGACAAGCGTGCGCATCGGACGCTGTACTCATATCGCATCAGGATGCAGTATTGCAGGTGGAACAGACATGCATTTTCAGATCGGGCAGTTCTGCAGCCTGTCGTCCGGTGTAAAAGTCTGGTGCACGAGCGACGATTTTGTGAACGACATCATTACGATTGTTCCGTCTGACATAGAACCGGTGAAAAAACACCTGATCCGTGGCGACGTCATACTCGAAGATTACACGGCGATCGGATCGAACTCTGTGGTTATGCCCAATAATCACGTTCCGGAGGGCACGGTAGTGGGTGCACTGAGCTTCGTGCCCGTGGCTTTTGAGTTTCGCCCCTGGAGCGTCTACGCCGGCATACCTATTCGTTTCCTGGGGCCAAGAAATCGAGAAAGTGTTATGGAACAGGTCCGCAGGCTCGATAAATCGCTCCAAGCACGTGAGAAAGGTGCGTAAAGTGGAACAGGAAACCGGCAGCGATGCACGGTGTTTTGGCCAGCGATACGAACAGTATTCATTGCGCAGATATTAATGTGATCCGCTCATGAACATGCAAGAAACCGAAGTAACAACTGCCGTTGAGCCGCCACACAAGGAGCAACTGCCAAAACCTGGAACAGTAGCCCTTTCGATTTTGCTTCCTGTGCGGAACGAAGGCATTAACCTACGCATTATGGTGAAGCTGTTGAAGGCCATGCTCGAGGTCCCACATGAACTGTTAATTGTTTACGACTCTCCAGACGACGACAGCATTGGGATCATTCGAAACATGCAGAAAAGATGGGCGAATCTCCGGCTTGTGCACAATCAGAGGGGCCGCGGAGTGGTCAACGCCATACAGGCGGGAGTAGATGCCGCGGTCGGAGATTACGTGCTGTTGTTTGCCGCGGATGAGGTAGGGCCGCTACTGGCGATTGAAGACATGCTCGCTCTCATGGGGGAAGGGTGCGATCTCGTGAGCTGCTCCCGGTACGCACACGGAGGCCGACGGCTGGGCGGATCACTAGTCGGCGGGGTGCTTTCGCGGTTGGCCAACCGGCTTTTTCACCGGCTGGCGGGATGCGTGCTAAGTGATGCTACGACAGGCATCAAATTATTTCGTCGCTCACTATTCCCCACGCTGCATTTGGAGGCCAGACCAATAGGTTGGGCAGTCACTTTCGAAATGGCGATGAAGGCGCAGTTTGCCGGATGGAAACTTGGCGAAGTCCCCATCATATCGATCGATCGCTTGTACGGCGGCAAGTCCACGTTTCGCCTCGGGCCCTGGACTGGGGAGTATTTGCGTTGGTTCATCTGGGGGTGGCGGAATCTGCGCCGTGTGCCCAGGTCCGAAAGGCCTTTGGTACGCATCCGCGCCACTACGTTGCCATTTTCGGCAACGGTTAGAGACGAATAGAAACGATGCGCAGGGCCGGCTGGCCTTCAGGCTTTTCGCCGTTTCGTGGCGTTCGTCTTCAGTTGAAGAATAGTTCGGGTCAATCCTTTGTCGCGTGAAACGGCTATGCCCTTGAAGACTTATCTGGTGACCGGCGGGACGGGATTCATTGGAAGCGCTCTGGTACGGCGCTTGGTTCAGGACGGTCACCGCGTACGCGTGTTGGATGACAATTCGCGCGGTGCGACCCGAAAGCTGGGCGAGGCCGCCGGGGCCGTCGAACTTCTCAGGGGTGACGTCCGCGATTCTCGAGCAGTGAAGGATGCGATGAGCGGCGTCGATTGCGTTTGCCATTTAGCGTATGTGAACGGTACCGAGTATTTTTATTCCAAGCCGGAACTGGTACTGGATATTGCGGTCAAAGGCATGATCAATGTTTTGGACGCTTGCGTCGAACACGGCGTGCGCGAATTGGTGCTGGCGTCGAGCTCCGAGGTGTATCAAACTCCGCCCACCATTCCCACGCCAGAAAACGTACCCTTGTGTGTCCCCGATGTTTCAAACCCGCGCTATTCATATGGCGGCGGGAAGATAATCAGCGAACTGATGGTCGTCAATTATGGCCGGAAGTTTTTTAAGCGCGCCGTGATATTTCGACCGCATAACGCTTACGGTCCAGACATGGGTCAAGAGCATGTAATCCCACAATTCATAATGCGAATGGCTGCTCTGGTCGAACAGTCACGGGGCACGTCAGATGTAATCGATTTTCCAATGCAAGGTACGGGCAGCGAAACTCGCGCTTTCGTCTATATCAGCGATTTAATTGATGGTGTGGTGCGTGTGTTGGAGCAGGGCGAGCATCTGGGAATCTACCACATCGGAACCGACATGGAGACGAGCATCGCGGACCTGGCGGTCTCGGTTGCCCATTGTTTCGGCCGCAAAATCCGCTTGGTTCCAGGCGATCTGCGGTCCGGTGGCCCATTGCGGAGATGTCCGGACATCACACGAATGCGAGGTTTGGGCTACTGCCCACGTGTCACTTTGGCGGAGGGTTTGGCGGCAACTGTAGACTGGTATCGTCGTAACTTGCCCGATAATCGAGCCAGCGTTCTTGAAAAATCGGCTCGGAACTGAGGGGCATTTCACTTAAGGCCGCATGAGAATGTCGCAGCGGAAGAACTAACCGAATGCAAGAGAAAATAGAAACTCAAAGCAAGAAGTTGGCCGCGGGTTCCGGCGGCAGTATCGTTGTGGATCGCTGTCAAATCTGCGATTCTCCCCGACTTGATCCGGTGATTTTCATCGGCTATCTCCCTCCAGTGAATGCGATGCCGGCCATTGGCACCCACCCTGCCGAACAGCCCGCATATCCAGCGCAGGTGCTCTGCTGCGCCGATTGCCAACTTGTGCAGCTAGGCCTAATCGTGGATCCGGCGATCCTTTTTCCGCCCGAGTATCCTTACACGAGCGGCACGACAAAGATCCTCCGTGATAATTTCGCCGAGCTTTCGCGCGAGGTGGCCTATCTTTACCCGCTCACTTCGACCGATCTGGTTGTGGACATCGGCTCGAATGACGGGACGCTGTTAAGCAATTTCTCCTCGCGCGGTCCGGTTTTCGGGATTGAACCCACGCAAGCGGGCGAACTCGCGAACCGGCGCGGCATTCCCACTTTGACCTCCTTCATAAATCGCCAGGCAGTTGCAACCACACTCCGCCGGCATGGTAAAGCCAAGATCGTTACTGCCGCCAACGTCTTCGCTCACATAGAAGATATCCACGAGATTGTGGAGTGCATTCTGGAACTATTGACGGATGATGGGATATTCATTTCCGAGTCACACTACTTGTTGTCTCTCATTGAAACCTTGCAATATGACACGATCTACCATGAACACCTGCGTCATTACTCGCTCACCAGCCTCAAGCGATTGCTGGAGATGCATGGCCTAGAGATCATTCACGCTAGGCGTATTTCCACCCATGGTGGTTCGATCCGCGTCTATGCTGCCCGCGCTGGGAAGTACCCGGTGTGCAAAAGCGCCGGCGAAATTCTGAGCGTGGAATCTAAGCAGTTAACCCCCGAGAAACTTCGTTCTTTCCGGTCCAGAGTCGTGCAGACGAAGCTGGATCTTTACGTACTGCTGAGAGAAATCAAAGCGCGCGGACAGCGCATTTACGGCATTGGCGCTCCATCTCGCGCGAGCACGCTGATCAACTACGTGGGGCTTGACGAGGAGATTCTGACTTGCGTGTTGGAGATTGAGGGATCGTATAAGGTTGGAAAATACATTCCCGGGACATTGATCCCAGTCTTGGGGGAGTCCCGCCTTTTCGAAGATCAGCCCGAGTACGCACTCGTACTGTCCTGGCACATCGGAGCGGAGTTGATGCCCAAACTGGTCTCCCGGGGTTTCCGAGGAAAATTTATCCTGCCGTTACCCAATCCCCGCATTGTGGAGTAAGCCGCGTTTGCGTCCTGTGTCGATTTGAATTTGAACTCCTGACGGCTCCTTATACGTTACACAGTAGAAAATGACTACCCAGGTTGCCGGAGTCCAATCGGGATTGTTTGTTAACATCTTGCGTATGGCACGATGGGACGTAGCCGTTCAGCCCGCCACAGCCGAATTGGATTCGGTCACGACGCCTAGTTCGAATCGAGACATCAGCCTGCTGGAATTGGGGCCACCGGATCGCTGGAATGTAATCACTGGCGCTGCTCTCGTCTCCCTTTTTTTGATCTGGGGCTGGCAGGTTTACTCGACATGGGGAGCGTGGGGCAATCTGACCATAGACTCCGGCCATGAAATGTATATTCCGGCGCTCTTAGCCCAAGGGAAGATGCTTTATCGCGATGTTTGGTTCAACTTTGGTCCCTTGGCCCCCTACTTCAATAGTTATCTATTTCGCTTGTTTGGCATTCATTTAAGTGTGCTCTATTGGGCCGGCTCTTTTGCGGCATTAGGTGCGGCCGTGTTTCTGTACGTTGCAGGCATGCAGCTTTCCGCATGGCCTATTGGCTGGACAGCGGGAACTGTGATGCTGATCGAAGGTTTTCAGCCATCGCTTTTTTGTTTTCCGTTGCCTTATAGCTTCGCGGCCCTCTACGGCTGCTTGATCGCCTGTTTATCCCTTTACCTTTTCATCAAAGCAGCCGCATCGTCGGGATGGGGATGGCTGTTCGCTGCTGGAACCGCGGCGGCAATTGCATCGTTGCTGAAACCTGAGTTCGGAATGGCATGCTACCTACTGCTTATCGTGCTGATCGTGATCCGCGGTTTAGAGAAGAAATCGGCGAAACCCATTCTTCAGGACATTGCTGCGATCTTGCCAGGTATCGTTATTTGTGGTGCAACAGTTCTGTGGATGGTTTCCCTACGCGGCGTCGAATTCATGACCCAGGAAAACATCGATAACTGGCCCACGTCGTTCTTTATGAAGAACTATGCCAGTAAACTCCTACAGGGAAACGGATTTTCGATCACCCCGGCTTCTCTAACGGATGCTCTTATCCGGTCCCTCTTTCCCGCTGCTTGTTTACTGGAATTGTATTGCGTCTTCAAATGGAAGCAGAGGGATGCCCGGGCAACTGTCATGAAGGTGATTCTGTTTGGAGGATTAGCAATCTGGTACAAGTTCATGCAACTAAATCCCCAAACTGCCCTGGCGTCACTTGTTTTCCCCCGTGACATGGTGTTTTACGTCTTAGTCGCAGCTGTGTGGTCGTGGTGGATTTTCTGGCGAAGAAAATCTTCCAATCCGCGAGATCTAATCATCCCACTAATCTTGACCTTCTCCGGCCTGCAAGCCTTTCGCATAATGTTCAGGATGATGCCAGCAGAGTATCCTATCTACTATAACGGGCCGGTGGTTTTGTGTTTTTTATTGCTGATACTGGCGGTGATTCGCCAAAATATTCGCATGCCAGCCCTTGTTTGGAAGATCGAGGGGGTCTTTTGCCTGGCATGCCTTGCCAGTGCCGCGTTATACACGCATCAAATAAGGTACATCGCTAAATCCTTCGTGCCTCTCACGACTGACCGCGGTACCATCCTGGTTTCTCCGCACATGAAAGAGAGTTATTTGGCCGCGATCGGCTTCATGAAAGAGAAGGCCGCCTTAGGCGAATCTGTTCTTTCCGTCCCTGAAGATACCAGTCTATATTTTCTTTCAGACACCTATTGTCCGACTAGGGTTTTCATGTTCCTTCCCGGGATTATGGCCCCCGGGAAGATGACGGCCGAACTCATTCAGGAAATCGAGAGCAAGGACGTGAGATATCTCCTTTGGTCGAACCGCCTGTTTTGGGAATATGGCGCGCCGATCTTCGGCAGAGATTTTGACCAGCAAATCGGAGAATATTTTAGATCTCACTACCACCGGGTTGGGCTACTCACGCCAAGTACAGGATCGTTTGCGGATTGGACGGTCACAGTCTGGGAACGGAATAACGCACGAACTAAATCGCCGTGAGATGCCACATAGTGATCGACTGGATCCAGATCAGCCAAAAAGAGAAGAGCTTCGAGCCCATCCGAGTTGTACTGCAGAATGAAATGAAACGTAGCCGGAATGATTAAAAGATTTCCCGCAATTGATGAGTTCAGCGGGTTTTCGAATTTTAGATTCAGAACTCATGACTAAGAAGAAGATAGCGGTGGTCACCGGGTCGGGTGGCCTGATCGGATCTGAGTGTGCGCGGGTGTTGTGCCAACAGGGATGGCATGTCGTTGGAATCGACAATGATATGCGGCGTTGGTTCTTTGGCGAGGCGGGCAGCACCGCCTCCGTCGCAAAAGCGCTCCAGGAAAACTTTTCTGCCTACCGGCACGCCGCGATTGACATCCGTGACCGTCAAGCGATACGCGACCTATTTGAGGCGGAACGGCCGGATTTCATCATCCACACAGCGGCCCAACCTTCGCACGACAAGGCAGCATCGGTTCCTTACGAAGACTTTGACGTAAACGCTGGGGGTACTATGAATCTGCTGGTGGCGGCGCGGGATTTTTGCCGAGAATCGCCGTTTTGCTTCACAAGCACGAATAAAGTCTATGGAGACCGGCCCAATTCGCTGCCGCTGCGTGAGTTCGAAAAACGCTACGACTATGCCGATGGCAGGGATGGAATCGACGAATCCATGTCGATCGATGCTTCCCTGCATTCATTGTTTGGCGCTTCTAAAGCTGCTGCGGATTTGATGTGCCAGGAGTTCGCGCTTTACTTCAAGATGCCAGTGGGCATTTTTAGGGCAGGCTGTGTTACGGGACCGCAGCACTCCGCCGTGGAACTTCACGGGTATCTCAGCTACATCGTGATGTGCGCTGTGACGGGGCGTGAGTACACCATCTATGGCTATAAAGGGAAGCAAGTCCGCGATCAGATACATTCACACGATGTGGCGCGCATTTTTCTGGAATTCTACGCGGCGCCACGGTGCGGCGAAGTCTACAATCTAGGAGGAGGCAGGGCAAACAGCCTGTCCATTCTGGAGACGATCGACCTCCTCGAGGGCTTGGGTTACAAAATTCGCTACTCATACGATCCTGCCAATCGCATCGGGGATCATATTTGCTACATTTCCGACCTGACGAAAATTCGCGCTCATTTTCCGAACTGGCGCCAAGAGTACCGGATCGGAAGGATCGTGGAAGAGATCGTTCAGCGTTATGCGGTGCCTGCGAGCACCGGAGGCAAGCGGGGCATTTGATAGAATCTGTGCCCGCAATGCACCAGAGCATACTTCCGAACCGGCAGATTGTCGGTTTGTTTTAGTGCTATTTTCGTAGCCTTTCGTTAGCACCAGCACTTAAAATTTCAAGTGGAGCACGCGCCAAAAACAGCGCGAAACTCGTCATGCAAATCCGGATAGAATCGCGGCACCTGGGTGATGTAACCGTCCTGGCTCATGAAGTTTTCGAGGACGCGCGTGGATTTTTCATGGAGGTTTTTCGCGCCGACCTATACAAGGAACTTGGTTTGCCGACTGAGTTCGTACAGGACAATCACTCCCGATCGAAGCAGGGAGTTGTGCGAGGGCTTCACTTTCAATGGAATCCGCCCATGGGTAAATTAATGAGAGTTACGTATGGTTCGGCTTTTTTAGTCGCAGTGGACATTCGCAACGGATCTCCTACGTTAGGGCAATGGTTCGGTGCGGAAGTCTCCGCCCGCGACAAGAAGCAGGTGTGGGCGCCTGCAGGGTTTGCACGCGGTTTTTGCGTGACGTCCGATTTTGCTGAAATTCAATATAAGTGTACGGGCATTTACAACCCCAAAGGCGAATCGGGAATTCGCTGGAACGATCCGAAAATAGGAATCCAGTGGCCGGTAAAGGAACCGGAGCTTTCGGTGAAGGATCGTCAGGCCCAAACGCTGGATGAATGGCTGGCATCGCCGGCTTCGAACCATTTCCAGTACAAACAACCCTGACCAGCCGTACTGGAGAATCATAAGAAGTGAGGCGCGCTGAATGAAAGTTGCGGTTATTGGAGCCAACGGCCAATTGGGAACTGATCTTTGCCGAGTGCTCGCGGATCAGAAGGTTTCCGTTGTGCCACTGACACGGCGGGAAATCGACGTTTCCGATTCGACGCAAGTTGACCGCGTTTTAGGTGAATTGCAGGCTGACGTCGTGATTAGCACTGCAGCCTTTCACAAGGTCGAGGAGTGCGAGAAGCAGCCGGCGCAATCATTCGCCGTTAATGCTACGGGCCCGCGAAACCTCGCTGTAGCCTGTCGTCAAAATAACGCTGTGCTCGTTCACTTCAGCACGGACTACGTTTTTGATGGCGGCGAGCGACGTGCATACAAAGAGTCCGATTTGCCGCGACCGCTGAATGTCTATGGCGTCTCGAAGCTCGCGGGCGAGCACATGGTGAGGCTTACCTGGGAGCGCCATTTCGTCATTCGCACATGCGGGCTTTATGGTGTGGCGGGCAGCGCCGGCAAGGGCGGCAATTTCGTGGAGACAATGCTCAGGAAAGCCAACGAAGGCGCGCCCATTCGCGTCGTCGACGATCAGGTGCTAACGCCAACCTTCAGCGGAGACTTGGCCGAAGCCGTGAGCAAACTCATTCGGACAGAGGCGTATGGGTTGTATCACGTCAGCGCCGAAGGCGAATGCTCCTGGTATGAATTCGCGCGCAAGATTTTTGAGTTGGAAAAACTCAAAGTAGACCTCAGACCGGTCAGTAGCGCTGAGTTTTCGAGTCCGGTGCAGCGTCCAGCCTACTCTGTGCTTAGCAAGGAAAAATTAGAACAACTCGGAATCACAGTGCCGCGATGGGAAGACGGCTTGCGTCGCTACCTGACCGCGCGCCGTGATGCGCGAAAAACTGCAAACACCGTCGTTAGTTAGTCTCCTTCCTAAGAGGCAACCCTCCTCTTACACGTTGGAACCAGCCATCGGGATTCCGATTTGGCTCCCTTAGCCTTTTTGCCCCCCAATCCTCGGAGAAAGATAATTTTCCTTGCTAACAGGGAAGTTTACAGGGAAGCGCTGTGCTATTTCTGGCTTAAACCTAACGTAACCTATGTCAGATGAATGTGCTCCCGTCTCGCGAATCGCATTGAGCAGGGAATCTCAGCAGGGAAGTATCACGGAATCTTTTATCCGCGACTTGGCGCTAACGAATGATTCCTTCATCGTCAGATGGACTCATAGGGGGTGCAAAACCTATGTCAAATCGTGTCTAGCTTCGGATCGGTGGCAACAGTTGACATGATTTCGTGCTGAGGGCTACGGTGAAATTAAGGAGGAAACTTATGAGCAAACTCACCCTAGCTGCAATTAATCAACGGAATACGAACTTCTGGTCAAAGGAGGCGCTTCGCACTCAAATGAGGGCATCCGATCCGGCGAATCCTTAAGATTGCCCTACAGAGCATGAATTCGCTTCGGAGTCTCGGATTTCCCATCAACCAAATACCGTCCTTTGACTATCTCTTGCTTGCAGGCCGAGCAAAGCAAAAAGACCTCGCTCGAGGATCTTGCGCGTAAGGGAGGGAAAGCTCACAAACCGAATGCTCTTCAAGAGGTGATAGAGGAAATTGCCCGCGAAGATCCAAAGATCACTGAACCGCAGCTTCCTGAGAAGCTTGCTGGAGATGCCGGAGCCGGTGTAGTTGAGAACATTGATAAACCTTCTGATCGGGAGCACGAATGTGACCCGCTGTACGTTCATTACATCGATGAAGACGGACGACCTAGAACTACTCCTCTAAGCGGATTAAAAGATCGTCTCTTCAGGGCGAAAAGAAAAATCAGGAATTCGCATTAGCCGGTTAGCGCGATAAACCATTGTTCTAAGCTGCCTCCCGAAAGGGTCAATTCATGTTAAGGCGCGACAGGAGGCCATGCGACGAACAGTGTTGTCTCTGGACTAACGGTCAGTTACCAGCCAATTCGTGCACTAAAACCCTTCCCCCGCAACAGCCGTACCCACTCGAAACGACAGATTCGAAAAATCGCTGACAGCATAAAAGCATTCGGCTTTACAAACCCGGTGCTGATCGATCGCGAAAACAGAGTCGTCTCGGGCGCCGGCCGAGTTGCGGCGGCCCAACTGCTCGGAATGGACGAGATTCCGACCATTCGTTTGGAAGGTTTGAGTCCTGATCAAATCCGAGCTTATGCCATAAGCGATAACCGGCTCGCGCAGAAGGCTGGTTGGGACCAGGAAGCACTGGCAATTGAATTACAACACCTGATCACAATCGACAACGGATTAGATGTCAGTGTCACTGGGTTCGAAATTCCCGAGATTAGTCTGATTATCCAGGAAAGAAAACCCAGGCACGACCGTGAGAACATTTCTAACGTCTCGAGGCGAAACCAATTTGTGAGCAAATTCGGAGATGTCTGGATACTGGCCACACATCGAGTCGTTTGCGGAGATTCGCCTGACCGCGAATCTTATGCAGCGATTGACCGTGCCATTCGGCATTGGCAGAACTGCACCGGCCAAAAAGCACTTCACGCAGTCGCAGGCAAGACATTCGACGAAGTAGCGTCGGGTTCGGAGACGAGCCGTGAGTGAGATGGATCGCAGCTATGGGATCGGGTACTGCAAACCTCCGAAAGGCACGCAATTCATTAAGGGGCAATCCGGCAATCCGAAAGGAAGACCCAAAGGCTCTCAGAATGTTTCTACGATTTTGCGGCGAGCGGCACGGCGGCGCGTGCGAGTCACTTGCAATGGTGTGTCGCGCTTCGTCACCACGCTTGAGGCGGCTGTGATTCAGCTTTTGAACCAAGCTGCAGCCGGAGATCCTCGGGCAATCCGCGAACTTCTCTATCTGCACCGATTATGCGAGGAGCCGACACAAGGGCTTCTTGCGGAAGCCGGAGCGGAAGAAGTAGATAAATTGGTCATGGAGAGCATACGCAAGCGAATACTCCAATCTGAAGAATTGCCCCGAATGAACGGAACCGGTCCTAAGAAGGGTAATTCCTCCGGAGAGGTGGAATAAACATGGGACTTTCGTGGGCAGAATACAATTACGTTCTGCGTCAGGATCTGTCGACCTTTACTGAACGCGCATTTTACGAACTCAACCCTCAAACGGTCTTTTTGAACGGCCAGCATATCGATCTGCTAGCCTCAAAGTTAGAATCTTGCCGACAAGGCAAGATCCGGCGCCTGATCGTCAACTTACCGCCTCGATCGCTCAAATCCCATGCTGTGAGCGTCGCTTTTCCAGCATGGCTACTTGGCCATGATCCGAGCAAGCAGATTATCTGCGCCAGTTATGGTCAGGACTTGGCCGACAAGCACGCGCGCGACTGCCGCACAATCATGGCGAGCACGTTCTATCGCAGGCTCTTCCCCCATACTCATTTGTCCCTCGAGAAACAATCCGTCAACGAATTTATGACAACTGCGCAAGGTTTTCGGATGGCGACTTCGGTGGGCGGCGTTCTGACCGGCCGCGGGGCAGATGTCATCGTTTTGGACGATCCTTTGAAACCCGATGAAGCGCTGTCTGAAACGCGACGCAGTGCTGTAAACGATTGGTATGACAACACGCTGCTTACGCGGCTGAACAACAAAGAAACCGGCGTGATTATTATTGTTATGCAACGTCTGCACCAAGACGATTTGGTTGGCCATGTGATGGCCCAGGAAAATTGGGAAGTCCTATCATTCCCGGCCATTGCTGAAGAAGACGAGATTCATGTGATCGAGAGCGCACTCGGCCGGTGGTCATGGCAACGCAAAATCGGCCAAGCGCTACAACCGGAGCGTGAATCCCTGCCTACGCTCGCCAACATTCGTCAGACGATCGGTGAATATAACTTCGCGAGTCAATACCAGCAGAATCCGATGCCTGTCGGTGGCGCGATCGTAAAGACGGAGTGGCTTCGATATTATGAGCCAAGTGATCTTCCCCCAAGCTTCATCTGTGTGCTTCAAAGCTGGGATACAGCGAATAAGAGCGGGGAGCTGAACGATTTCAGTGTTTGCACCACCTGGGGTGCTATTGGAGAGAATTATTACCTGCTGGATGTCTTTCGTCGCCGCCTCAACTATCCTGACCTGAAACGCGCAGTACTGGAACAGGCTCGCCAATATCATGCCGACATAGTCTTAATCGAAGATAAAGCATCCGGTACGCAGCTGATTCAAGATCTGCATTTCGAAGGGCTGTGTGGGCTCCTCCCGTATGAGGCTCCTTCAGGATCAGACAAAATCTTGCGCCTGTATGCCCAGACCGCGGAATTCGAAAGTGGTCGCGTGCTGCTGCCCCGTTCGGCTGCCTGGCGTGACGCCTTTGTGCGCGAGCTAACGACTTTTCCTGGCAGCAAATATGACGATCAGGTCGATTCTACGACACAAGCACTTGATCACCTCAAGACCAATCGAAGCCTTCTGGTCTGGGCGAAACTCTAGATCGATGAACGTGGACGTAACGGGCTAGGCATCGGCTTCTTCCTTATAGTGGCGGGAAAGTATGCGCTGCAAGTACTTGGGACCTTCCTCTTTGTAGACGGAAGCTCCCTCCTTCAAAAGGATTTCGCATACCTGTGCGAGGCTTCTCCCTTCCTTCCTAGCGATTTGAATAAGTGCCTTCTTTAGTTCCGCAGGAACCCTGACCCCAATTCTTTCGTCTTTGGCCATAATGCTCGCCGCGCATTCTACGGCAGTCCTTTGGGCTTCGCAAACCCTTCGCTTGACGCGCACTCCTTAGAGTGGTACCATTGGTCAACATTGGTGCACTATGGAGCCTTATGAAGAATAGAGTTACTACCAACCGTCAACTTCTAGCTCTGGTCCGTCAGAATATCCGGTTAGCAAAACTCTTGAAGTCGGGGGAATTGGGACCCGCCGCTATCGATCGATTGTGTGATCTGACGAAGAAATTTGGGTTCTCTTTGGCGCTGGGAGATTTCCAATACTTGGGTAGCGGTTGGTATGTCACTCATGCGGGTCTCTTGCGCTTGGCCCAACGTCGACGGTGTATTGGGATAGGGGTCCATGAGGTGCGCCACCTTTGCGACCCAGTGTCTGGTCGGTGGGTTTTTAAAGCCACAGTTTACAAGAGTCCTGACTCACGGGGTTTTTCCGGCTATGGCGACGCGGACCGTTTCAATGTATCTCCTCTCGTCCATGGGGCTGAGATGCGTGTTGCCGAGACGCGCGCTGTTAATCGCGCTCTTCGCAAGGCTTACGGCATCGGCCTCTGCTCAGTCGAAGAGCTTCGATGGGAACCGAAGTCCTTTGGTCCCGATCCCGCAGAGATCCCTCATCAGCTACAAATAACAATGGTCGTCAGAATGGGAACCCTCGCCTCCGCGATCGCCTCTGTCTTCTGATCCGTCAGCATCAACTCGATGCCAATCTCGTCAAAGCTTATGCTGCCGATTCCTGCGGTACTCCCTAACCTTCGGGATGCCACCCGCGAGCAGATTGAAGCTTTCATTAAGAACCTAGCTGAATGGGCGACGAAAGACCGCCCGGCCCTTCTCTGCAAGCTCAACAGCTACTCCAGATCGCAGGATGCCACCTCGTGACGCGCCATATTCCCGGCCTGCATCGCGAAAGCAAAAATGGCTCCGATGAGCTTGAAGGTGTCTTCCTTGTCCGTGTAGATCGGGCGTTCTATCGCTGGCACCCCACCCGACCCTTCTATCTCCTGCGATTCTCCGTGCTCGAGCCGAAACAGCACCGCGGCCATTCCCTGACTGGCCGGATCTATTGCACACCCAAAGCATTGTGGCGGCTCAGCTGGTTCCTGCGCGATTTCGGCTATAACGCCGATCTGCTGGGTCGAGATGAACTCGACGAAAAAGCCTTGCTCGGTCTGCAGGGCATTGTTCGCGTCTCGCACACCGTGCTGAATGGCCATTCCTTCCTGAATTTCGATGGATTTGCTCCTGCCGCTGATTGGGAAGAATTTGCTCCTGCAGCGACATCGGAAGCCAACCAATGACCTATAGCTATACCCAAATCGCTCAGTACCTGCGTTGCCCGAGAAGCTATCGCTATCGGTATCTCGATGGCTGGAAGGAAAAGGACAGCCGGGCAACTCTGCTGTTCGGCCGCTGCTTTGAGCAGGCCCTCGCAGCTTACTTTCAAGCAGGAGGACAGTGCCGCCGCCCTCTTCACCGAATGGGCGAAATACCAGGAAGCGCAGCTCGAGTATTCGCATGGAGACAGTTGGGAACGGATGTTTCGCCAAGGCGTTCAGCTGCTCGAAAGACTGGCGCAAGACGATCGCATCGAGATCAGCCAACCCAGCCGCAACATGCAGACCAAGCTGGTGCGTTCGCTTCCAAACGGAAACGATTTCGTCGCCTACATCGACGCCATCGGTAATCTCGATGGAAACCGCTGCTTACTTGGAATGGAAGACCACAACGTCTCGCTATCCCGAAGAACCCGATGGATTGCTCGCTCTTGATCCTCAACTGATCTGCTACTCCTGGATGAGCGGGATCTCCGACGTGGCCCTGATCGCTTTTGTTAGAAAGCGGTTCTCCGAAATTCAGTACCTGAAGACCACGATCACCGACAAACAGAGGGAAGAGTTTGGCCGCATGGTCGAGATCCACGGCCAGTCATATCGAAGCTGGCGAGTTCTTGCCGCACAGCGGCATCCGGTTCCCCCAAAACGGCTGCATCAGCTGCCCACAGTTGGGGCTGTGTCTAGGCAACCAGCAGCTTGTCGAATCGAAGCTCGTCCGTCGTCCTGGAGCGAGTGACCTTGATTGGCTTGACCAGCTTGTGGATTAACGGAAGGCCTCTCGTGCCGCCGACACTCAATTCCAGACGAGCCTCGCTCGTGCTGTCGAAGATTGATGAGATCTTGGCGTGGGAGAAGAGCTCAGACCGGGACCGAGATACCCAATTCGTGGAATTGGGCCGCTATCTCTGTGAAGTTCGGGCTGGGCAATATTGGCGGCTCGACAATCTGAGGTCGTTCGATGAGTACCTGGAAAGGAAGTTCCCGGAATCCAGGCGCAAGGCTTATTACTTAATGGCTATTCACGAACACCTGCCGAAGATTCCAAAGCCTGATCTCAAGTTGGTGGGTTGGACTAAAGCTACTGAGCTCGTGAAGGTGGCTCGGAGGGATCGAGAACAGTTTGATTGTGCAACCTGGTTGCACAAAGCTACAGCGCTGCCCAAAGAAGAGTTCAAGCGAGAGGTAGAGAAACACCTGACCGGACAGGAAACCGAGCCGTGGGAGATCATCTATTTCAAAGTCTACAAGAGCCAGACTCCAAGTCATTGAGCAGGCAATCGAGACAGCCACGTTAATGCTGGGCAGTGATAAATCCAGAGGCTATTGCTCTGGAGATGATCTGCGCGGATTTTCTAGCGGGCTCGAACCTGGAGAGCGGAGACACGAAAGCCTTACGGCTATCATTAGAACGCCTGTTCGGGCTTCTACCTTCTTCAGACCAAGAAGAATTCCTGAACGGCGTAGGTGTACGTGAACGCTCATAAACACCCGCGTATCCGTCTCGGCCGGAAATCATATTCCCTATTGCATCGATCAGTGCTGGAGCGAGACAGATGGCGTTGCCAATTCGTGTGGCTCACGTCAGGGGCTCGAAGTTCACCACATCACGCCGAGAAGTCATCTGGGCCATGACTCCGAAGAGAACCTCATCACTCTCTGTTGGAAATGCCACCGGCAGATCCATTCGGCCGCTTCCGGCGAGGCAAAGAGCCGCCGGCATAGCTGGTGATCTTGTTAGCTCCTTTCGCAAAGCCCGGGCACCGCAACTTTATTGGGTCCACCGTGTTGCTAGCCCTGAGGGAATTCGTTTTGCGATCATATTCGAGGAGGGGCGTGGATGCCGGCGAACTCACTTGAAAATAAAATGCTTGCCGTCCGGGTTCGATGGTTAATTGCCTCTTTTTGTTTCGTTATCATGGCCCTCACCACAGGCTGCGTCGGCGGTCGTAACTCCCCGATCATCACTCCCTCCGAGGCTCTCGTATCGCCTAACCAAAGAGTTCAATTCACCGCGCAGGCTGCGGAAGGCACTCGGTTGTGGTTGGTTAACGGCGTACCCGGCGGAGCGTCTTCATTTGGCACGATTACCGCGACCGGAATGTACACAGCGCCTGAGGTACCTAACCCTGGGTCGTTCAACACTGCAATACGTGTGAGTGTAATTGTGAACGGCGCGGAGTCTTTCTCTGTTCCCTATTTCTTTATTCCTACCTGGAAAGTTCGCGCCTGGAATTGTTTCCTCCACTGGCAATGCATTGGTGGCCTCTTACTCAATTCCGGCGCCCGTAGGAGCATCAGTACAAATTCAGTTTGGCTCGGGCACAAATTATGGTCTCACAACCTGGTCCCAACCGGCTCCTGCTTCGGGAGGTAAGGTCAATATTTTAGTGGCCGGAATGCGTGCGAGTTCGATTTACCACATGCGCGCTGTGATTCAGCTGGTTGACGGAACACAAGCTGTCGATGCCGATCACGTTTTCACTACGGGAGATTTGCCCGCGAGTCGACTTCCCGCCGTTACCGTACAGCAATTCGCAAACCAGCCACCTCATTCAGGTGTTGAATTGCTTGCTTTGCTGCCCGGTACGGGAAATCAGTTCACCGCCGTAGCCACGGATCTGTCCGGAAACGTAATCTGGTACTACGACATGGCACCGGGCGAGTGGCCGTTTCCCATTAAACTGCTACGGAATGGCCACTTCCTGTTGGTGGCCAGCACCGGAGGCGGCGGAACCCCAGGCGGCACAAGCGAAGTTCGCGAGATTGACCTCGCAGGAACAGTCATCAGCAGAATTACCACGACCCAAGTTAACTCAGCACTCATTTCGATAGGGGATTCGCCCCTAGCTGGCAATTTCCACCACGACATTTTGAAACTGCCTAGCGGGCACATGATTTTTCTGGTTCAATATTCAAAGCCTTTCAATCTTCCGGGACTGGCGCCAGGCACCCAAATCATCGGAGATGCTCTTGTCGATTGGGACCCTCAGGAACGATTGCCCGTGTGGACTTGGTCGACGTTTGATCACGTCGACATTAATCACGCTCCTTTCGGATACCCGGACTGGACTCACGCCAATGCCATCGTTTACTCGCCGAATGATGGGAACCTAATTCTCTCGATGCGCAACCAGGACTGGTTAATAAAAATCAATTACCGCGACGGCAGGGGCGACGGCAGCATTCTATGGAGGCTGGGTCCTGGCGGCGACTTCACGTTACCCACTAGCCAAGCACCCTTAGAGTTTAATTACGGTCAGCACAATCCACATCTCTTGGAACCTGACACCGCCGGGATTTATCCGATAATTTTCTTTAACAACGGCAATAACCGCTTGGTAGACGGAAATGACGACGTCTGTGGGTCCGGCGCCATTAACTGCTATAGCAGCGTACCCATCATGGAACTCAACGAATACACAAAGACCGCGCAGATTCTGTGGGAAAATAAATTGTCGGCATACTCTATATGTTGCGGGGACGCCTTGCGCCTTCCTAACAGAGATGTGGAATATGACGTTGCCTTCGACGTACACACTCCTGGCGTCTCCTACATCCAGGAAGTAACCCAGGAGCTGAATCCGCAGTTGCTGTGGCAAATGAACATCGCCGGGCAATTGGCGTATCGCGGTTTCCGCATCAGCAGCCTCTATCCCGGGGTCCAGTGGTGACACTTTGCCTGTCGCGCGCTGAGTGGACATATCGAGTTCTCGGCTCCGGGATATAAGGGCGAGAAGCACCCATTCCTCAGACGTTTTTTAGGATTATGATCTCGCGCGATGCCGTTTTAAGGAAGTTCGTCACGGGTTAGCTCCATGTACAACCGAAAGATCTATGTTCTCGATTTGATGGCAGTGGTATAAACCTTCACTCATGCTCGGTAGGAGCGGAGAGTAGCCCATGTTAAGCTTTAAGCCCATGAAAAAAGTACGCAAGGCCAAAAAAGCTCTCATCACAGGCTCTGGGGGCCTTATCGGTTCTGAGTGCGCGCGGCTCTTGTGCGAAGATGGTTGGGAGATCTTGGGAATTGATAACGATTTGCGGAGTTGGTTCTTCGGTGAGTCTGGGAGTACGGAATCGGTCGTACACGACTCCAACAACGATACCTTGCGTATCGCCACTTCAAAATTGACATTCGCGACCGGCAAGCTATACGAGACTTGTTCGAAATAGAACGGCCAGATTTCATTATCCACACGGCCGCGCAACCTTCTCATGACAAGGCCGCCTCCATTCCATATGAGGATTTCGATGTGAATGCCGGCGGTACAATGAACCTCCTCGTAGCGGCGAGGGATTTCTGCCGCGATTCTCCCCTCTGCTTCACTAGTACGAATAAGGTTTATGGTGATCGGCCGAATGCTGTACCGCTCAAGGAGTTGGAGAAACGCTACGACTACGCAGATGGACGATGCGGCATTGACGAATCGATGTCGATTGATTCATGTCTGCATTCCCTTTTCGGCGCGTCTAAAGCTGCCGCGGATCTGATGTGCCAAGAGTTCGGACGCTACTTCCAGATGCCTGTGGGCATCTTCAGGGGAGGCTGTCTGACCGGACCACAACATGCCGCAGTCGAGCTCCATGGCTATCTGGCCTACATCGTTTTCTGTGCGGTTTGCGGACGCGAGTACACGATTTATGGATACAAAGGCAAGCAGGTTCGCGATCAAATCCATTCGCGTGATGTGGCCCGCCTTTTTCTCGAGTTCTACAAAGCACCAAAATGCGCCGAGGTGTATAACCTGGGAGGCGGGAGGGCAAACAGCTTATCTATTTTGGAAACCATTGACCTACTAACAAGTTTGGGTTACAAATTGCGCTACTCCTATAACCCCGCCAGCCGAATCGGCGATCACGTCTGCTACATCTCCGATTTAACTAAGATCCAGAAGCATTTTCCGCAGTGGCGCCGAGAATATGATATCGGCAGGATAATGAACGAGATCGTTCTCCAATGCGAGGCCCGGATGACCGCTGAAGCTCCTAATAGCTAAGTTTTAGTTTGAGCAAGCCGTAGAAGCACATTTTCAGCATGATCAGTCCATTTTGAAACACTTTGGTCATCTTTGTGGCACCGTATATTCTCTCCTGATAGTGGACCGGCTGGTCGACCACGCGAAGATTCAATTTGCCAGCTGCGAAGAGCAGTTCGTAGTCGCCCCAACGATCGATAGTGCCCCAACCTCCGATCATCGGTCGATTCGCTCCCAATCGGTCCTCCACAACACCTTGGTGCCGCAGAGGGTATCCTTAATCCTTTGCCCAAGTAAGTATGAAAATGCGACACTGAATAACCTATTCCCGATCATGTTTGCTGTTTTCATCGCAGCCCTCGGGACGGGATAAACTAAACGCGATCCATTCACGAATTCTGCACCGCCTCTGGTTATCGCACGGATGAAGTAGGGAAGCTCCTCGGGCATTACCGTCAAGTCAGCATCAAGGATAAGCAGAATATCTCCCGTTGCGGCATTAAAGCCCGTCCAGACGTTTTTCGATTTGCATACGCCTGGCCCGTTCAAAAGCCGGATCAGGCGCTGCGGATAAAGCCTTTGCATACGGCGGACCTCATCAGCGGTGCCATCCGTAGACATGTCGTCGCAGAATATGAGCTCTGTTCGATGACCGAGATCCGGAATCCGCTTAACGGCGTCTTCGATGTTGCCTTTTTCGTTCTTACAGGGCACGACGACAGAAACCGTTAAGGTCGAAGGGTCTACAGGGACAGGTATCGGCCTGGCGACGAGAATTTGCACCATGCACAGACGGCTAATCGCCGGCAGTTTTGCCAAGACACGATTCGCGAACTCGGAGAATAAAGGGACGTATTTTGGAAATAGCGCGATTCGATAAGTTTTCAACCATTCGAACCCGGTCAAAGAGAGAAAAGATATAAGATCCTGTTCCGAAAGCCAGTTTTGTTCTGGCTGCGGAACCTTCAGCCCCAATCTTTCAGCGAGTTTCACCAGGGGCTCCCAAAGATGATTGTAGTTATAGATCAAAACGCGCGTGTGTCGATTGCATGCGCTATGAACCTGTAAGAGGGTTTTCTGAATATCGACAATCTCTCCGACATCGCACAACAGGACGTAGTCGAACTTTTCAGACGTCGAAAACTCCTCTGGCAGGGCCTCGAAATACGTGAACCGCGGATGCGCTCTGCGTGCGACATTGATCATTTCTGTGCTGATGTCCACGCCGATCCCATAGCTGGCGCTCAAACCATCCAAAAAAAAACCGGTCTGGCAGCGTAAGTTCAGCAGACGCTTGCCGGGCTCAACGACGTGCCTGAGCACTCGCATAAGCAATTTATAGTAATAAGCATTTCGCCGAAGCCAATCGGGCCGTCGTTCAGCGATCGCTGCTTGCTGCTGGCGGTTGAGAAAATTACGCAGCTGCAGCGCCTGTGGTCCCCAGGACAACTCCTCCAATTCGACTTGCTTGCACGGCTGGGCTGCGGAAGTCGATCGGGTGTTCATGGCCTTTGTCTCCGGGAGCGATGACCGGCGTCTATCCGGTGCATAGGATTGTCCGTGCTTGAAAGGAATGCGATATAGCGCGGCAAATGTATGTTCAAAGTGATCCCTCCCTGCAGTTCTCACTGGCGCTCAATGTTCGCGTGCAGCACCTCCTCAGCGTGCCTCGAAAGACCGCCGGCGTCATTGGAGCCCTGCGCTTCTAGGCTCACATGCTCAGGTCCGCCGCGTGAGTCGATGATCTCTCCGCCACGAAACTGTCGAGATCGTGTTTTTCGGCGGTGAGGACCAATATACTAATATGGGACTTTGAATTGGAGAACAGACTTAGTATGGTGGCGAGGAGATGCAGATACCATCACAAGCAGGACTTCGGGCCGACCGAGAAATTAAGCATGGCGAATTGATCTGCTATTCAGTATGGTCCTGTTTGCCAGGCGGAAAATCTTTGTGTAAATCACAGTCCGCATTCGTGGGCCCCGTTCAGATCTGCTAGAGGTCCAATCCCAATCGCGCATTCTGCCTAACGGGCTTCGGCAGCGCTGCTGAGAACAGCCCGCAGGTTAGCGCTTGTACAAAGAGATAAAAGCAAACATGGCCAAGCTGGACATGCGAGGTTCGAGCATCGCTTCCAGACGAGCCCACGCTGAATGGGTGAAGCCTGGCATCAAACTGCGCATACTAACCCCACCGGAAATCAAGTAACGAAATGGTAGGAACGGCCGAATCTGATCAATCGCCAGTTCTGGAAACTCGGATTCAAATTTATTACGGTCTCTTACAAATACGATCCATGGGAGCGCTCCGTTCGCGCCGGAGAGCGATCCTGTCGATTCGAACGACCAATCCGGGGCCTCGGGAACGAATGGCTCATGGTGAAGGCGCTGGTAAACGAATCGAGACCAGGCAGTGACCCAGGGCTCGATCATGAGAACTTTCCCTCCCTTGCGGACGCATCGACAAGCTTCGGCAAAGAATCGACGGACGTCTGCCATGTGGTGCAGGACATCCGTGAATACGATCGCGCGGAGCGATCCATCGCCGAACGGCATTTGCTGCGCGTCAACCAGGAGCTGCACCGTTGGGCAAGCGAAAACCTCGGAGGTAATTAGGCCGGGGATAAAGCGATCACAGTAGCCAGCGCCGGAGCCCAATTCCAATACAGCACCCTCTCCCGGCGGCACTTGAGAAGCCAGGATGCCATACCACTCGTTATAAATTTCTCTGAGAAAAGGCTTTGACGAAATTATTCTCCTGCGCCTTTCCGTAGTAGCGGGATCGTCCAGCTGCAGTTCCACCGTCAGAGGATGAGCCAACAAGCGGCGCACGAGAGTCTTAGATGAATTACCGAGACGCACAGAATCCGTAGCCATGATAAAAAAGCAAAATCATTTGTGGGCCCCTTGTATTTACTCAACACATCCCTGAGTTAAAGCCTCGTACTGGGCGGGTTGGTCTTGAGTCTCCACAGCGCGCCCTCTACGGATCCAAAAATTCCGCGGAATGGAACAAAGAATTGGCCGAGCCACACGATCCCGGGCGGCTTGAGGTAGAGACCGTTAATCATCTCACCCCACCACCGTTTAAATGAGTGTCCCAACCAAAACCACAGATCCACAGACACTTCGCCGTACCAAGCTTGGTCCCCCGGCCAAACATCGTGATCTCGGGAAGTCCAGAAGAGACTTGGTATGAGCAATGCCGCCATCATCAGATAAGCCCAGGCAATTCCAGGAGCATACCAAAGAGACGGCCCAATCATAATTGTCCTTATTCGTTTCATTTCGTGCTGACTCGATCCAGTAAAGCGATCCGTACTTCGACTTCGCATTTTAACGCCGCGTTCCGCCTAGCCGTCAACAAAGGCAGCGAGAAGAAAGATATCACCGGTTCTTCTCTGGTTTCCCGAACTGTTGTCACTCGTTTCGACAAGCGTTAAACTCGGGTCGCGAATGAGTGAAAGTCTACTTTTTCCGAAGACTACACCATTGACCAAGTTTTCGAATTGCGTATACCAAAGGGAGATCTTCATGCTCGAATCGACCGGGGAGCGCCTTCTACCTTGGGATTTGCAGTATCCGCCAAACCACTATGAGCATCTGCAGCGGTACTACTTCGCAGCGCAATTCGCTGCCGGGCGTGAGATTTTAGACCTGGGATCGGGCGAGGGTTACGGGGCTGATATCTTGGCGGTGGTCGCGACGCAAGTTACCGGCATTGACATCAGCCCAGAGGCCGTGGAGTGGGCCCTCCAGAAATATAGACGACCCAATTTGAGGTACGCCTGCGGATCTGCGACCGATATCCCCATATCGGGCAAGTCCATTTTTGATCTCGTGGTGTGCTTCGAGATGATTGAGCACATCGGCGATCAGCAGGCTCTCCTTCGAGAGGTGAAGCGATTGTTGAAACCCGGAGGTCTGCTGATCGTCTCGACACCCAACAAAGCGGTCTATACCGACGAACCCCAGTATCACAATCCGTTTCACGTGCGCGAGCTTTATATCCCTGATTTCCAGCGTCTAATCGAAAGCTTCTTTCCTTACGCCTCCTACATGGGACAACGAGTACACCCAGCGGCCGCCATGTGGCCAATGGGGGGCAGCACTGCGAGAGCAAATGAAATTATTGTGGAGAGTACAAGAGAGGGATTTGCCCGGGTTGAGCCTACCCGCAAGTCCCCAATGTACGTCCTTGCGCTGGCGTCTCAAGAGCCCTTAGCTGTGGAAATCCAGAAAAAGGTGTCGAGCTATTTCTTTCTCTTAGACATATCGGATGCGCTTGTTAAGCGCATGTGGGAGGACGCTCAAAAGGAATCGAAGAAGGGCGAGGCGGGCCTCTTGGCTGAGATCCGTAAGCTTTCAGACGAGGTGGCCCGTGAGGAGAGGGAGAGGCGGCGCCTTGAGGGTCAGGTTGCAGAGCGCGAAGGCCAGATTGTCAGTGTCAACGCGGCAATGGCTAATCTCAACCAAGCATTAGCCGAGCGAGAGGGTACAATTTCGGGCCTGTTGCAATCCCGCTCATGGAAAGTAACCCGGCCTCTGCGTTTTATCGTCGAGTCGCTCCGTAGCGCTATGCCCAATGTTGGGCGTCGGCTTCGTCTGGCCAGAGAATGGTGGATGATCCGCAGAAGCGGTTTATTCGACTCCAAGTCATACCTCAAGAATAATCGTGATGCAGCTTCCTTCCGTTGGGGTCCGCTGTGGCATTACTTACTTTTTGAAGCAATCGAGGGCCACGACCCTCATCCGCTCTTCTGTACCTCTTTTTACTTGCACAACAATCGAGACGTGGCCAAGGCTGGAGTCAATCCCTTGTACCATTATCTTCGGCGCGGCGCGGCAGAGGGGCGAGATCCACACCCGTTATTCGACAGCAGCTATTACTTGGAGCAGTATCCGGACGTCGCCAAGGCCGGGGTGAATCCCCTGGTGCATTACCTGAAGCATGGAGCATACGAAGGGCGAGACCCTCACCCGAATTTCGACAGTAGTTATTATCTAGAGCAGAATCCGGACGTGGCTGGGGAACGTCTCAATCCGCTCGCGCATTACGTGGGTCCAGGCATCGCGGAGGGACGTGATCCGAACCCGTTCTTTGACACATCCGGCTATCTGGAACAGAATCCCCAGGTCGCTCTTCGAGGAGCTGACGCGTTTGTGCACTATCTTGCACACTCGGCTCGCCTCTCCACACCAGCATCTGCCACTCCACCCTCTGCCAATAGGGATTCCGGCAGCTTCGATTTGCGCGCCGCTTTGCGCAACGAGCTTCAATTATCGGGCAGAGCGCCATTAGACAGCGACCACGATTCCCATCCGGTTGTCAGCGTTATAATCCCGTGTTTTAACCAGGGGCATTTCCTCGAAGATGCGGTGCTCTCGAGCCTCCTGGCATGTTCCCATCCAATGGAAATCATCGTGGTGGATGACGGTTCGACGGATTCCCAATCCGTCGCATTAGTAGATGAACTTGCTGCCAACTACAAATTCGCCCTGGTCCGCCACGCGAATATGGGCCTGGCCGGCGCGAGAAATACGGGGATCGAACACGCACGGGGGAAATTCATTCAATTCCTGGACTCGGATGATTTGCTGGCTCCGGGAAAGATCGACGCCCAGATTGACGAGTTCCGTTCTGATTCGGAAATTGACATCTGCATTTCGGAATACGAGCTATGTGATGCTGAGGGCTTCGTCCGGCAGGCGGTGAACCCGTCCACTATTGCCGGGTTTTCTTTTTCTCGGGAGGACTTCCTTTTACGGTGGGAAAGAGGGCTTTCTATCCCCATCCATTGCGCCCTGTTTCGGCGAGAACTTTTGGAGAAGACTCATTTCCAATTGGTGACGCACACGGGCAAAGAGGATTGGATCTTTTGGGTCGAGATCTCATCTCGATCTCCCAAATTCAAGTTCAATCCAGCCGTTCTGGCCGCGTACCGCCTTCACGGCCAGAACATGGTCGGCAAACGGGAAGAGATGGGACTGGATTTTCTAAGGGCCAGTATGTACATTTCGCGCGTTGGGCTTGGCGACTGCGAGGACTTTCTGGGAGCTTCAATTCAGCACTTTCAAACGGCGTATCTAGGATCGATCAAGCACGATATGATCCTGTGGTCTCGCACGCATAACGAAGCGTAAGGGCAGTGCGCGTGTCCTTTTCTTCCAATTCGCCCCAAGTGAGCGTCGTGATGGCGGTCTACAACGGCGCACGATTCCTGGACCATGCTATCAATAGCATTCGTGGCCAGACCTATGGAGATTTTGAGTTCATTATTGTGGATGATGGCTCAACAGACGCCACATCCACAATACTGTCTGGACATGCCGGGGCGGACCCCAGAATCCGGATCTTGTCGCAAGAGAATCGGGGGCTAATCGAGTCTCTTAACCGCGGCTTCGCGGCAGCTACCGGCAAGTATATCGCGCGCATGGACGCCGACGACTTGGCCAAACCATACCGGCTTGAAAGGCAGCTCGACTTCCTAACTGAGAATCCCGGCATCGCGCTGGTGGGAGGAGCAATAGAGGTCATCGATACGGAAAAGCAAGTTCTGGATACCATTCGTTTACCTTCGCATCCCGAACTCGTGCGGCATCATATGCGAAAACTTGGATGTGCCTTAGCGCATCCGACCGTGCTGTTCCGACGCAGCATCTTGACAGAAGTGACTGGATTCCGAAAGGCCTATCGGTACGCGGAAGATTACGACCTTTGGCTCCGCATGCTTGAAAAATTCGACCTGGCTAATATTGAAGATGTTCTTCTTAGTTATCGGCGACATTCAGCAAGCATCTCCATTAGGAATGCCAAGCAACAAGCTCTTTCAGCCCTTTGCGCCCGCACGACAGCACAACTCCGGCTAAGAGGAAGTCCGGATCCGACGTCGAGCATAGAACTCATTACCGAAGCCGTATTGCGTGAGTTGGGAGTAACACAGGAAACCATTGATAGCGCCATCTTCGACAACTTGATATTGCAGACAGAAGATGCTATTCGATGCGGGCTGTCGTCGGCCGCGGCGGAGTTTGTTCGTATGGCGAGACGTCATGCTCCTGCGGACAAACTGGCGCGCGCGAGCTTGGAACTCAATCGGAAAGCAGCGGAAGCGGCCTCTCCCCTTTCTGAAAAGAGAAAGCACCGGACGATGCTACTGACGGCCGACCCAGCCACATACTGGGAGCTTTTCAGGCCTGGAGCGTGCCTACCGAACGGGGAGAGCCGTTCAGTCGAAGCATGCCCTTCGTGCGGCAAACCCTCCGGCGGAGTCAACAACGGGGGCCCGCCTATTCGGAGCGACGTGGTTATGCAAAAAGATGACGTGGAGGCGGATGCCGAAAGAGCGCTCGCCGTCGCACAAAAAAGAATCGCCGAGATGGAGAGGGAACTCGTGCAACTGCGGTCCGGAAAAGTCCAAGCGACTCCTTTCACGATGTTTCCGCCTAGCAGTTTAGCTTGGCGCGTAGGAGGTGCAGATCCGAACGGAAACATTTACCCGGACTTTCTCATCAGTGGGTTTCAGGTACTCCACAATCTGATGTCTATCATGGCCCGTCATGGGCGGACGCTGGAGGATTTTAACGCTGTCCTAGATTTTGGTTGCGGGTGCGGCCGCGTGACCCGGTTTGCAGCTTACGAAAGATGTAAGGCGGAAATAACAGGATGCGATATCGATCCCGAAGCTATCGCGTGGTGTCAAAAAAACATCAATACCGCGAATTTTCTTGTTAGTCCGTTTCGGCCGCCCCTGCCGTTCAAAGATAATCAGTTCGACTTTATTTACAGCATCTCAATCTTCACTCACCTGAGTGAAAAAGACCAGTTCCTATGGCTAGCCGAGCTTGCGCGGGTAGCTCAGCCAGGGGCCATGCTCATTCTGACCACACAAAGTAAGAATGAAAGTTATTCTCGCTTGCCAGAAGAGACCAAACGAAACTTCGCTGTCTCCGGCTTTTTTTACGACGAAACCAACGTGTATTTCGAAACAACGCAAACCTATGGCTTCGAATTCCCAAAGGATCTCAAGCTAACCTATCATTCGCCTAGCTATGTGAGAAGAGAGTGGGCCCGTTTTTTTGAGGTGCTAGATATCTATGAGCTTGCCATTTCGTACAGCCAGGACGCCGTGGTGCTCAAGAAGCCTGGAACGACTAGCAAGGTCCCCGGATCTTTAGCTCCTCAGAGGACACTTATGCCCCGGGGGTAGCTCGAGCGTTGGAGGTCCACGTCCGTGTTTTCCGTTTTGATACCTGTGTACAATCACAGCAAATACGTGAAACAGTCCGTCATCTCTGCCTTACGATCTGCGCTCGTGAGCGAGGTTGTGCTTGTTGACGATGGATCGAGCGATGCTTCAGCGAGTATTGCAGCCGATCTGGCCGGCAGGCATCGGGATCGAGTACGCAATCTGACCAAGAAAGGCGAGGGAAATCGTGGCACGCACATCCGTCTGAATCAACTCGTGGAAGCGGCAAAGCACGACTGGGTGGCGGTGCTAAATTCGGACGATGTGTTTGTAGATGGCCGCTTCGAAGCGATCGTTGAACACACCTCTTTTCCGGAAAGCGATTTTGTATTCGGAAACCTATTCCTAATCAATGCTGACGGAAGGCTCATCGGCGCAAAGCGCGGCCCATTCGACACGAGTACGCCATACCCGCGGGAATTTGATGTGTGGAAAATGGTACAGAGTGGCAATCTGTTTGATCTGCTGGCTCATCAGAATTGCTTGGGAACAACCAGCAATATGGTTTTTACAAAGGCGCTCCACAGACGCATCGGTGGATTTGGTGCATTCCGCTACGTCCATGACTGGGATTTTGGGCTACGCGCTATGGCCCTGGGACGATGTGCATACGTGCGCCGATATCTTACTGCTTACCGCATTCATGAGACCAACACGATCAACGAAGCTTGTGACAAAGTTCGCTTGGAGTCATGCAATTTATTCGATCGATTGCTCTCGGATTTTCCGGAGCTTGCCGAACAGCGGCTTTTCCGGATCGGCCTCGAGCAAAATGTAAACCTGGCCGAAGGTCACGCCTTCCAGATTGCCGGTACGAAGACCCCGCCGAGAGCCGCATCCGCGTGAGTTATCGGCCGGTTCAGGTGGATCTTCCCGATGCGTGCCTCAAGCACAGCCCGGCCGCGGTGTGGGGGGGCTGCCTTTTTGCGTTCCTCGGGCTCGTTTCGTCCACCGTCATCAACTACTCCCCGTATAATTTAGCTTGGGACGAGGCTTACTATCTGCATCGCGCGATCTGCATGAATCACGCCGTCTATGACCTTAGCTTGGCGCGCATCACCGAATGTCTGGCCGGTACACATAAAGGGCCAATAATAGAATTGGTTGATCTGCCGTGGGGTAGAACAGGGGGTACCGACTGGGGAATGGGCCTCGCTTTTGTCGGGCTGGCGCTCTTCATCTGGATCATGGTGCTGGCGACTTACCTGACCTGCCTGCGCGGCCGGATTCCGCCCACTTCACTGTTGTTGGGCGCGGGCTGCATCTGCCTCACGCCGCTCCTTCGGGAATCTGGCGGGGCGTTAATGACCGACATGTTGTTGGCGTGGTGCATCGCTTTGGCACTGATGTTAATCCCGCTTGAGTACAATGAACCGCAGACCGAATGGTGGCCCAGCATATTCCGAGGTTTCTTGTGGGGCATCGTTATCGACGTGGGCATGCTTTCAAAAGTAACGTTCGGACTCTTTGCTGGCGCGATTGGCTTGGCGCTCGTAGCCATCCGATGGCGACGTTCCGGTATACCGCCATTGTTATGTGCGATATCGGGATGTCTAGCAGGGGCAGCGCCAGCCATCTTGATTTGGCTGATATACGGACGGACTTTTCTTCGTTTCGCCATGCTGGCTGCCTGGGGATTTGGTGACTTGTACAGCGTGCCCGGTATGACCGCGGTAGGTTATTGGAGGAGATACTTCAGCGAGCTTCGTTGGGCGCTCATTCCGCTGCTTATTCTGTTCGCTCTCTTTATTCGTGGCCTGCTGATCGAAAAGCAGGGACGCCTGGTCCGCTTGGTTCCAATCGGGATCGCCCTGATCTATTTGGCTACCGCTTCGGCCAGTCAAAATCGCGAGCCCCGCTTTACCGTTCCGGTCATGATCGCTATGCCTCTCTGTCTCGCCTGGACCAATTTAAGGAGTGCGTCCCAAGCGACCATGAGGCCGGCCCCGCTATTGGCTGTGCTCCTTGTGGTTACACTCTTCGCGATCCCCATGGTCGGCAAGCCGAATATCGTTCCCATCGAGCACGCTGGCGAGTTACTGAAGACTCTGAGTCAGGGGCGGTCGACTACAGTGATCCTTGCAACGGATGGGCCTCTCTTCAATGTCGATACATTTCAGCTGGCGCGGCAAATCGGAGGTAATACTTTGAGGCCAGTTTTGCTCGACACACTCGTATACGACGAAGTCAATAAGCGCAGCCTGGAAGACGGGCTTAGACGCATCGACAAAGCAGACTATGTTCTCTTTTTGAAGCCGGGCAATTCTCCCGGCCCGGATTGGACCATGACGCGGGCCAAAGATTATCGAACCTATTGTGAAAATGTCGGAAAGCTTATGGCTGGCCAGATTTCTCCGGACTTCGATGTCTTCAAAATACACTAAACAAGCATTCCATTCGAGGGGTTGTCTGGATCTGCGGGCCTGACGCTGTCTATATGCCTGGTTTCGACGCTTTATATCTTGACGCGTGCTGGCAATCTTGGGCGTGATCTCGTTTCCGAAGAGGCCGTGTTCCTGATGCCGGGGCTCTTTCTCCTAATGGCCGGGGCTATTATTTCGACTGGGTCTGTCGTCAAGTGCTAATGATGCTCTAACGGCAATGCAGATTTCTCTTGCCTCCATGACCGCCGCAGCACCCCGATGGCTGCGCAGCCGATTTGCAGCTGTGGTTAAGGTCGTGGCGAGAATACGGATCAGATGGTACGCCCGGTTGGTCGACCGAAGTGGTTTTTTCGATCGGAACTATTATCTCTCGCAAAACCCGGACGTGGCCAAGGCGGGCGTCGATGCACTCAAGCACTATCTTATCCGCGGAGCATATGAGGGGCGTGATCCACACCCCTCATTCAACACTCGTTATTACTTGTCTCGGAATCCGGACGTAGCCAAAGCGGGGATGAATCCCCTGCTGCACTATGTCTTGTATGGGGCCGCCGAAGGCCGGAGTGCGGATCCTTCCATCGATTCCGTGTTCGGGTCTTCACGTCAAAGCCCAGACGTGACACACCCACGGGCCAATCCCCTGGTTCACTTTTTGGCAAAACTGCGAATGCCGGCTGCCTCGCGGAAGTTGTCGGAGGCGCTCGCCGGCAGCAGCGCGCTGGTGTCGGTGATCATCCCTTGTTTCAACTACGGCAAGTATCTTAGGGATGCTGTGGCTTCGGTGCTGTCACAGACCTATCCGCACATCGAGGTACTCATTGTCGACGATGGATCCACGGATCAAGAAACACTGGAAGTGCTCGACAAAATCCGCAACGATCGGGTACGCGTCATCCACCAATCCAATCAAGGACTAGCGCAGGCACGCAACAACGGCGCTGCGGCCGCATGCGGTGAATACATTCTGTTCTTGGATGCTGACGACCGTCTCGAAAGTCACGCGGTGGCGGTTCTGCTATACGCCCTGCTGCGCAATCCTTCCGCGGCGTATGCCTATCCTGCTCAGCGGTTCTTCGGTGACCAGGATCTAATCTGGACGCCCCAGGTTTTCAATGCCTACGATCTACTTTGGGCCAATCACCCTTCGGTGTCCTCGCTTATTCGCAGAGATGCCTTCAATGAGGCGGGTGGATACCGGTTGGAGATGCTCTATGGTTACGAGGACTGGGAATTCTGGGTTCGCCTTTCCAGTAAGGGTCACTTCGGGATTTACGTACCTGCACCCGTGTTCGAACACCGGCGGCACGGCATCACGATGACGCATACCGCTCATGAGCGGAAGCGCTTTCTGCATTCGCAGATCCTTTCGATCAATCATGCTTGGTACCTGCCGGAAAGGATTACCTCAACCAAGCGGGCGTGGCGGCCGCTGATTTCCGTCATCATTCCGTTCTATAACAGCCCTCGCTACCTGCAGGAAACGCTGGCCTCCCTGAAAGCCCAAACCACACAGGATTACGAAATTATCATTGTGAATGACGGCTCGGACGGTTCCGAAAGCTTGCGGATGCTCGATGAACTCCGCAGGTCGGGACGAGTTACAGTAATTGATTGCGAGCACCGTGGATTGTCTGCTACCCGCAACACGGGTGCCTCGTTGGCGAGCGCCGAGTTAATCATGTTCCTGGATTCAGACGACCTCCTGGATCCGGGGCGCTGGAAAAGCTCTGCTGGACAATTGCGCTGCATCGCGACCTTGCTTTTGTCTATAGCGGGGTGGTCCACTTTGGCGATATAGAAGGTGTTTGCTATGACGTATTTGATCCCGCTCGATTGCAAAAGGAAAACTTCCTGGCAGCCACTTGTGTGATGCGGCGCGCCATCTATCTAGAACTCGGCGGCAACGATCCGACAATGACCAGGAGTTGGGAAGACTACGATTTTTGGCTTCGTCTCGTGGATGGTGGTTACAAAGGCGAGCTCTTCAGGGAGCCACTCTTTTTCTACAGGAGGCACGCAGCAGGCTGTTCCGCCCAGCTAGTACAGGCCGCTGCAGCGGGTGTCGAGACGATTTCGCAGGCGGTCATCGCGCGCCACGTCGCGCATAAGGGTGACACTGGACTGCGCCCCTTAGCGTCGCGAACTGCTCAAGCCCAGGCCAATGAGACTGATGCCTTACTCGAGGAGATGGAAGACGCCCTCAATGCAAATGTCCCCAGGGGCATCTCTCGAGAACAGTACCGCCGTCCCAACCTGCCTAACATGTTTTGCCCTCGGCGGTGGAACGGTGAAAAGACCACTATCCTTTACCTAATCCCGTACTTCCGCGTCGGTGGCGCTGAAGCGTTCGACCTCCGCATCATATCTTGCCTGCCGAAGGAACGTTACTCCATCATTCTGGTGGCTTGCGAGCAACCCGATGGTCCGTGGTACGAAGAGTTCAAGGCCTCCGGGGATGAAATCTATTCCTTAGAGCGAATGGCTGTAGATCGGAACGGCCGTGAAGCCTTCCTCCGCTATTTGATGATTGGCAAAAGCGTGGATCTTGTGCTTAATCGCAATACTTCGTATGGTTACGAACTCGCGGACAAATGGCCTCTGGTGTGTCAACAGGTGCGTTTCGTGGACCTGTTGCACCTCCACGGCTTCGGGGAAGACTGGGTTCGTACATCGGCTCCCTATCACGAAAAAATACATCTCCGATACGTCACGAGCGAGGATCTGCCCGAATACGCCGCAAGGCAGTACAACCTTACTCCAGACCGTTTCCATGTGCTTGATTACGGCTTGGAACCCGAAGAATTGCCAGACGAAGCAACTTGTACGGCTAGGCGACATGCAATCCGACGGAGGTGGAAGATCCCCGGGAGCGCCTTCGTGGTCGGGTTCATCGGGCGCCTCACCGACCAGAAAGATCCAATACGCTGGCTGTCTATAGCTGGGGAGATTGCTCGGAGGCGTCCAGGCACGGTTTTTCTCGTCGTCGGAGGCGGGGAATTGATCAATCGGGCAAAGGCTGTGGCTACCAATCTGGGCCTTGCCAGAGATGTTGTATTCACCGATTACCAGCGAGACGCTGTCAACTATTGTGCCGCCATGGACGTTCTGATGCTGACTTCAAAGTACGAAGGTTTACCCCTCGTCGTTCTACACGCTTTGGCTCAGGGCACTCCGGTGATCTCTTCCGATGTCGGAGGACTCCGTTGGTGTCTCACGGGGCACGCAGGGAGGGTCCTGTCCCCGAACGAGAGTGATGCGGCATACGCTGACGCAGTGATCGACATCGCTCGGATTCATGCGAGCGATGCCTCAGCAAGTGCTACTTGCCGTGAGCGGATAGAGGGACGGTTTGTCAAGGATCGCATGCGTCTGCAACTGCAATACGATCTCACTTCTCTGACCACGGCCTTGGATCGTGAGAAGCGCCGCGAGGATTATCAACTTGATCTGATGTCAAGGCCCATTCTTGGCTAAGGCCTTAAGCATCGCCGCCGATCGTGCTCCCGACGCCTATCGACCAACAATGGGCAGAGGCCCCTTGTTGTATGAGGGCTCACTCAGGCTAAAATGGCTCCGGCGCGCGATGACTTGACTAGATTGCTCTAGCGAGAGAGTGCTTGGCACACGGAAACCTCTAAAGGCGCTAATGATCATAGGATTTACAGGATCTCGGGGTTTTATCGGCTCTTATTTGCTTCGATATGTCACATTAAGGCAGATGGGTAGAGTTCGCGTACTTGTGCGCAATGCGAGCATCGCTAAGGAGGACAGTGGCGCCGAGGTTGTCTACGGCGACCTGCGCTCTCTTAAGGACTGTGAGCAGTTCACGCAAGGACTCGATTTAATTCTCTATCTTGCGCACTGCAACGCTCCGGTGAACTCAGATCTTGACCCACCAAACGATGCCCTTCTGAATATGATCCCTTTGCTAAATTTGCTGCGCGCCATCGAGGTCTCGAAAACCAAGCCCCACGTCGTATACTTCAGCAGCGGTGGTGCGGTATATGGCCGAAAAATGGAACGAATCCCTTTCCGAGAAATGGATGCTTGCCAGCCCTTGTCCTCTTACGGTATCCAAAAGCTCGCAGCGGAGCATTACTTGAGGCTCGCAGCCGAGCGGGGATATCTCACCTGTACGGTTCTTCGAATAGGCAACGCTTATGGAACGCTCCTGCCGCAGCACAGGATGCAAGGCCTGATCGGCGTTGCAATCAATCAAGTGCTACAGAAAAATCCAGTACGCGTATTCGGAAGCCTGGATAATATTCGGGATTATGTCCACCTGGACGACATCTGCAGCATCGTAGAGAAGGTTGCCCGTCCTAAGGAGCCGTTTACGATCATGAATATCGGAAGTGGCCGGGGCCACTCCGTAGCCGACGTCTTGCAGAACATCCAGAGCTGCATCGATTCGCCTGTAGAAATTGATGTCGTGAAGGATTTGCAGTGCGGCCGATGGCTCACTGATTGGATTGTTCTGGACATTACCAAGGCAAGAACCGAGTTCGGCTGGGTGCCCATCGTGGACTTGCGCGACGCCATCCGGACGCTGCTGACCGATTTCCCGGCTCAAGTAAAGTCCGCGGGTGCTGGCTTAGGTGGGTCATCAAAGGCCCTTGAGCTTTCGGACAAAGACCGCCAAGCCGAAGCCTGAGCCTGAGCTTGTAGAGATTGACCTCGTAAGCGGCGTCGAAGTAGTGGGAAGCTCCCAATGCCTACGATAAGTATCCACTCCAACAAGCTAGTTGGAGTTTCCTAAGTCGATCAATCGTTCTTGAGGGACACCGCTGATCCGTTCGCTATCGTGCTCACGATCGTGGACGATGTCTTCTGATTTGCTTGCTGCTATTCCGTCAACCCTAGGCCACGGCCCTGCCGCAGTGTAGGAGGATAGCTTCGCCAGGGACGCCGTAAAGCCTTCAAAAGAATGTTGCTCACGCACGTATTGCAGCCCCCTGTCGCGCTCCTCAATGATGAGCTGGGGGTTCGCAGTCAGGTGTCGTATTGCGTCAACGTAGCCATTGACATCATCGAGCCGCGGAATTAGGAATTCGGACTTCGGAGTAATCACTTCGCCGATGCCGCCGACGTCTGGTGCGAGGACAGCTAGCCCCTTGGCCATAGCCTCCAGAATAACGTTGGGCATTCCATCCCACTGGGTAGTGTAGAGAAATAGGGCGTAATTAGCCGTCGGGATGGCATCAAAGCCATCGTATCCCCCGAACATGATCACATTATTCATTCTGCGAAGGGCGTGACACGTTTTGGCAATTTCGCGCGATTTGTCCGGCGGGCTAGCTCCATAGACATGGAACATGCACTCGGGCAGAGATTCGGCGATTTTCTGCAGGATATCTGGTCTCTTCTGTCGGTCCAAACGGCTGGCCCAGAGGATCTTCGGCCGACCATCCACGGTGTATTTGAACCTAGGGGCAGCGCAAACGGGATAACGCATCACGGAAAACAGATCGGCTCGAATCCCGTACATCTCCGTGAGCTTGGCCGGAAACGCTTGATTATCGGAAAACACACCATCCAGGTGACGGTAGGCTTTCTCGAGTTCTCTTCCGTAGCCAAACGGCTCGCCTTCCAGAGTGTACTCAAAGCAGGGGAGCGAAGCGTACAGTTTCGACGCGGAATGAATAGCGGCACCATAGCGACAGAATATCTGCCATCCGATCGCAGAATTCGCGTTGTGAATGACTGCGGGCTTAAGCTTGAGAAGCAAGCGCGCTAAGACTACCCGTGCACTGTCTTGATCGATACGCGCCCTTTTCCGATTAAAATGGAGCGTCGTCGCGTTTTCAGGCAGACGGTAAGACCAGGACGAATCGGAATCCTCCGTGAGAATGACCAGAATTCGGGCGCCAAATCTAGCTGAAAGCGTAGTGATGTGATGTATGGACTCGAGTTCGACACCCCCGGCCTTTAACCCTGCGAGCAAAAAAATATGCGTAAACGACTTACCGCCAATGTCATCAAGAAGCTGCCCGTATAAAAGCCCGGCACCGCTGTCCTTCATAGGAAGGTACTCGGCCGCCGCCGCACAGAAGGCTTCGGACGGGAAGAGCTTCGGCTCAATTTCCGAAACCGCCAGCATCTTGCCCTTGAGCCATGTGGGCACGTTGGATCTTCCAAGCTTTCGTCTTTCGAAACGGCCGGGCCCAAGCATCCGTACCTCAAAACGGCCGCGCCGATGCCAGTGTTCGAGCCCACTGCGCAGTTCACCCCTTTCGACCGCTGCCTTAACGTCGGGATTACAGGAAAGGTAGCTTTCTTCGTCCCAATCGGCTGGGCCTAGGACGATAGCGCGGGTCATCGCCCGCAGTCTTGATAGGCGCCCCCTAATCACCCTGAGCAACATCGGCAAAACCACCTCTTTTTCGAGCAGATCGCGTACCAAAATTGTCAAATAGCGCCGAATGCCGCATCAGCGCATTTCTCGATGCACTTGCGGCGTTTAGACTTCCGGTCTCTTTCGAGCGAATGAAATGCGCGGTACGCGGCGCGACTGTGTGAACAAACCCGCGCGCCATAACTTCACAGTTCCAATGCCAATCTTCATAGCCAAATCCTGAACATGGCGGCGTCGCTAGATAGGGAGTCGCGAGAAATGTTTCACGGCGGGAAAAACACAATGATGTCCAGTAGTTCTCGACGATGATATTGGCCTCATCAAAATCGCTCCGCCGTTGATCTGGATGATAAAAAAGCAATATCTTTTGATCGAAATACAGGCTCACCTCAGGATGAATGACATAGCGATGATCAAGTCGATTGACTTCATGCGCTCCAAGCAGCCAGTTCTCAGAAATCAGATCATCGCCATCCAGTATCGCAATATAGTCGCCATGCGACCGCTCGATGGCGAAGTTGCGCGTCAAGCCCAGATCCCCGAAATCTGCGAAGAGGACACTCGTGGCCGAATGGATAGTCGGCGAGGTCTCGATGTAGCGCTGCGTTTCTGGTGTCGCCCGATCCAGTACTATGACCAGCTCGGTGGTCAACCCGCGTTGTTCAGCATATGCCGCGGCTTGATTAATAGCTCTGATCGTCTTGTGCGCGATCAGCCCCTCAGCGTGCAGTGCCAGTACGCATGATATGTCCTTTATTATTTTCATGCCCGCGTTCCCAGTTCGCACGGCCATGTACACGCTCCTCGTCGAACGACGCCTATATATTTTATCCTGAATGTGTGGTCTCCAAAATCGGAGCTCGCCGGAATCATTTTCCATATCGCCAGCCGGATCGATATGATTTCTGCATGTCTCTTGATGTAGAAAATCCCTCGGCCAGAAGCTGGAGGCCCGTCGACGGTAAACAAAAAAGGCGGGCCGCAGAGCCATGGAAACTTTGAATCGCTCCTTGAAGATGCTCAAATCTAAGCAGAACGAACTGCGGGAGCATCCGATGGTTGGTCCACGCTCCCCTGAATCAATGCCTCGTAACGAGCGATAACCTCATCTGTGGGCCCATCTGCCGAAAGAACACCGCCATCAATCATGAGAGCACGATGGCATAGTTGCCGGACCGCACTCAGATTATGTGACACGAGGATAATTGTCTTACCGCGCCCGCGGAAGTCATCGATTCGCGCGGAGCACTTCTTTTGAAACGCCGCGTCTCCGACAGCGAGAATTTCATCGATTAGCAGAACGTCAGGATCGATCTCGGTAGCTACGGCGAATCCCAGTCGCATAAACATGCCACTCGAATACTGTTTTACAGGGGAGTCAATAAAGTCACCCAATTCCGCGAAATCCATAATTTGCTGCTCGCGCGATTGAATCTCCCGTTTGGATAAACCTAGTAAGAGACCATTAAGGACGATATTCTCGCGGCCAGTGAGATCGGGGTGAAACCCGGCGCCCAACTCGATGAGCGCCGCTACTTTACCCGAAACCCTAACCACCCCTGCGGTGGAGCGGTAAACCCCCGCGATGATCTTGAGAATCGTGCTCTTGCCTGAGCCATTGCGACCGATTATCGCAACCATTTCGCCTTCGCGGATTACGAATGAAACCCCCTTCAGAGCTTCAAAATCATGGTAGCTGACTTGTTTGCGGAATAGATGTGCAAATGCTTCGCGTAGCGTGTCGGGACGCTCCTGAATCAGGCGGAAACGTTGCACGACATCTTGGAAACAGATTCGCTCGTCACTTGCGATTCCGTCAAAATTAGACATAGAAGACCAACGTATCTTCGGAGCGCTGGAAGAGTTTATATCCGAGAACCAGTGCACCGATCCCACACGCCAACGACATTGCCATTGATTGCAATGACGGAAGTAGGCCGTAATAGATAGCCAGACGAAAACCATTTAGCGGATACGCCAACGGGTTAAGGCGAAAGAGCAGGCGGTAACGTGCGGGAACGAAATCCAGCGAGTAGATGATCGGACAAAAATAGAACCAAGCCTGCAGAACAATTTGGAGGATATGGGCCATATCGCGGAAGAACACGTTCACCATGGCGAAGAAAAAACCGCAACCGAGAGTAAACAAGACCAAACTTACGAACGGTATCAGCAGATAAAGCCACGTCCAATAGAACGGGAACCTGAAGACAACGAGGAGCAAAATCAATGGAATCATCGATAGAAGAAAATTGATAAGGTTCGAGACGATAGCGGCTAACGGGAAAACAGACTTGGCCACGTAGACCTTCTTCAGAAGGTCGCCATTGCTTACGATTGAGTCCACGGAATAAGCCAGGGATTGAGAAAAAAACGTCCATGGAAGCAAAGTGCTGATCAGGAAAATAGGATAATCGTGCACGGGGACGCGCATCACAGTGGAAAACACCATGGTCAAAATCACCATCATTAGCAAAGGGTTCAGCAACGCCCACAGAAAACCAAGCGCGGAACGTTTGTACCGAACTTGCAACTCTTTAAGTGCAAGCGCCCAAATCAGTTCTCTATTCTTCTGAATCTCTCGGATCAGCTGCCACATTTAATACCCCGCCCCCCCCCACATATGATCAGAGCGTCGACCTTATAGCGCGGTCTTTCGAGTGTCAACTCACAGTTCTAAGTACGCAACTCCAAGATTACGCCAGCCACCGCCATCTCTCTCATTGGCGGATGCTGTACAGCCTTTCGTACATGTACGCTTCCTCTTCCATCAGGACAGGGGGTTGCAGTTCTAGATTTCGTTTGATTGTGTTCAGAATCTCGGGATTCTCCACGATGTGCTGCAATTTACCATTAAGTTCAATTTCATCCCCTGCTCGAAAGAGGAACCCGTTCGTCGAATTCGTTATTTCCTCACTCGCTGCACCTATATCAGCGGCAATTACGGGAACGTTGCACGCTAATGCTTCGTGAAGTGCAAGCGAGTAACTCTCGTACACGATGGAGGGAACTACCAGCACATCAATGCCTTGTAAAATGTTCCCGACTTCTGCTGGTTTATAAGATCCGCAGAATTCGATCCGCTTGTCCACTGCGGCGATCTTGAGCAGGAGTTGAGAATACTCCATTTCATGAGAGTAGGTGCCATATACTTTAAGCTTAGCGCTGGCTACTTCTAATTCTCGAAACGCCTTGAGGAGCAGGTGAACGCCCTTGTGTGGCGCCAGACCACCTGTATAGCCGAAAACAATCTCATCCCCTCTCTTGTATGTTCTGGTGTTCTGTTTAAGCGAACCGAGATCCATTCCGTGGCGAATGAGAGAAATCTTCAAATCTGGAAATTCCTTTTTAAAAAGGGCAGCTAAAAATCGGGATGGTGCGAGGACAGCTTTAGCGCTCGAAAGAATTTCCTTCGCAGTTTTCAGCCGATTGGCAATTCCTCTCGAAGGAAGCTCGGGACACAACTTGCCGCACACCTCGCCCCCTTCAGGGCCGCTGCACAGATTTCCGGAACTCGTTTGCAGAAAAAGTTTCGGACAAATGAACCAAAAATCTGTGAGCGTAAGGATGTATGGTAGCCCTAACTCCCGAGCGGCCTTAAGGAATGGTGCTAACCTCATCGGATGCGCACAATGCAGGACGTCATAACGTTCTCTATTTTGTAGAAACGCAAGCGCAAAGCGATAGATTTCAGAATCTTCGCACGAAGTATGCACGTCGATGGGCATGGTTTTGTGCCGCAGGGCCAGGACTGGGATGTTCTTGTAAGTGTACTCTCTGGTAGAAAGCTGACTCCGGGACTGCAAAGGGTCAGTGTTGAATAAATCGTAAGTGACGACTTCGGCGAAGTGCCGGTCTCGCTGCAAACTCGATGCCAGGTTCAGGACAAATCTCTCGGTTCCCGAACAAAATCTAGGATAGAACTGATGCACTACGTACAGAACTCTCACGGTAGGTTAAATGCCGCTTTGGAGCATTTTGTCCATATCTGCCAAGCCAATATCGTGGCGGCCGCTGGCCAGAGCTGTCACATACCAGTATCCCAAATGATTACCCACATGAAGAGCGACCATCTTCCCGAGGGCGCTCGCCACTTCGCCAATTAGATCAGCCTCCAAACTCTGGTAAATCCCCGAGAGATACGTCTCCAATTCGGCCACGTGAGCGAGCAGGTGAGGCAGAATCATATTTTTCTTGCCATTGTACCCAGGCCTCTTGGTCTCGTTTCTTGAGAGCAGACGTCTAATGAATTCATCAAGCGCCGCGTCTTCGGCCCTGTGTTCTTCGACTATTAGATCTTGCGATTCCTGGAGGTATAGAGAACGAATACGGTCGATGAGCCCGCCTAACTGCTGAGGAGACTTCAGACTAGAGATCGTGTGAGAGATACATGTGGTTCTGTCATAGACTGCAGCGATATCTTGAACTAGTGTGTTGTCATTATCGATTTCGATGTGAGATCCCGGGAACACTTCATCGCGAAATCTGGAATCTACGTACCCTCTCTTCAGATAGTAAAAAGCAGGGCGGTTATGCGAGTGGAGAACACGGGTGCTGTAAAGAAAACCGATTCGGTGTCCATCCTTGATGAGCCGCTTGCCCAGTTCGAGATCCTCGGCGAATCCTTCGTGGTACTTGTACTTTCGGAATACATCATGCTTGATCAGCGCGGCCAGATCGCTGATGCTGCTGTTCGCTCGTAAACCGAGGTCCGAAGCGCATGATTCGTCCCAAGTAAGAAATCTATCTCTATCCAGATGCAGTTGGCGGTAATGACTCCACATCAGCAAGCGATAGAACAGATCGCAGTCCGACCGTGGAAACTCGGCGCAACTGACGGCAGCAACCTCGTTATTCGCGAGCACGTTGGCCATCTCCCAAAGCCACTGCTCGGTCATTGGCAAGGCATCCTGCACGGTAAAGAGCAGGAAGTCGCCGGTAGCATACTCAGCTCCCTTATTCCTCGTCGACCCATGATTAAATGTCTGGGGGGGTATCTCAATTACTGTCGCTCCCTCTCTTTTCGCGAAATCTACGGTTTCATCGGAAGATCCCGAATCCACGATGATGATTTCGCACTCGCGAATGCCCTTTTGTACCTTCAATTTGCGTAGTAATAGTGGGAATTCTTTTCCGGCATTGCGTGTAGGGATAATGACGGAGATTTTCTTATCGATTAGAGGCAACTTTTCTTCCACGCAAGAGAACCGCAGGTCTGGGGTTGGGAGAGGAACAAGTTTCGGAGGGATGCTCTGTTTCTTCAGTCTGCGGATTGCCAGTCTAGTCGCGCTTTTGACGCCATAGATCCTGCAGTACCAGAAATATTTTCGAAGCTGAGTCGTAAGCAGTTGTAGGCTCATTGTCAACGCGTACAGGGGGCGGCGGTCCAGCACTTCGGCGCGCGGCTGATATAATTTCCCCCCATGATCACGGGCTCTGCGGTAATCGTGACTTACAATTCTGCAGGACAGATTGGGGCCTGTCTAGCTGCGCTTCGCAATGAACCCGCGTGGCAGCGCGTCGTGATCGACAACGCCTCCGAAGACGATACGGTCGAACAAGCCCAGAAAGCCGATCCCGGCGCCCAAGTGATCAAGAATCGCGATAACATTGGTTTCGCCGCCGCCGCCAATCAGGGCGCGCGCTTGGCGTCTGGTAGCATCCTTCTGTTTCTCAACCCAGACACAATTGCCACGCCGGGCGCGCTCGATGCTCTCTCAAACGCTCTGTATCAGGACGGAATCGGTGCCACTGGCGGGGCGTTATCGTACAACTCCGGCCGAATCGATCGCGGTTTCACTGTGCGCCGCTTTCCCACTACGCTCTCGATGGCGGCGGAGATCTTACTCCTCAATCGCCTCTGGCCCTCCAACCCAGTGAACCGCGGTTATCGTTGCCTCGATCTTGATTACTCCAAGCCGCAGGAAGTGGATCAACCCGCTGGCGCCTGCTTGGCCGTACGGCGCGAGGTTTGGGAGAACCTCGGAGGTTTCGACGAGCGTTTTTTCCCAGTCTGGTTTGAGGACGTTGACTTCTGCTGCCGTATCCGGGATCACAACTGGAAAATTCTCTATTGTCCCGCTGCGCGATTCCTACATAGTGGCGGCCATAGCGTCAATCGAATCAACATCGGCGATCGCCAGATCTTCTGGTATGGAAACCTGTTGCGCTATTGGCGCAAGCATAAGAGTCCGGCCGCCGTCGCCGCACTCCGTGTAATTATCGTCCTTGGCATGGGCCTGCGTTCTTTCGCGGCGATGCTCGGCTCAGGGCCCCCAGAGACGAGCGCCGCGGTCGCGATACGCGCTTATGCCCATGTGATCCAAGAATGCGCATTCAAAGGTATCGCTCCTGCGAGATCTGATGGGCACTGAGGACTGGCAATGAGAATTGCCATTCTGGGAACGCGGGGCATTCCTGCGCGCTACGGCGGTTTTGAAACACTCGCCGAACAGCTTTCGGCTCGGCTGGCGGCGCGCGGCCACGAAGTCACTGTGTACTGCCGCCGGCCGTTCACGAAGCCGGATGACGTGGTCGCTCCTGGCGTTCGCCGCGTCATTCTGCCCACTATTTCGAGCAAGCATTTCGACACTGCCTTCCATACGCTCCTCTCGCTGATCCACGTCTCCTTCACCAAAGCCGATGTCGTCTTCATCTGCAATGTTGCCAACGGCCCGATTGCCTGGATTCCTCGGCGTCGTCGGAAAGCCCACCGCTCTCAACGTTGATGGCTTCGATCGCAAGCGCAAAAAATGGAACTTGATCGGCCGCTCTTCTCTGTATTTGTGTGAACTCTTCTCGGCGTTCACCCCCACGCGCGTCGTTACCGACTCCCGCATCATGGAAGAGTACTACTGGCGACATTACCGGCGCCGCTCGACGTTCATCGCATACGGCGCGGAAGCCGCAAATGGCGCCGCAGCCATTAGTGTGACGAAGCCCCTAGATTTGCCGGCGAAGCGGTTCATTCTGTACGTCAGCCGCCTCGAACCGGAAAATAACCCCGAGCTTTTGCTTGACGGCTACAGTCGAGTGCGAACAGATTGGCCGCTGGTGATCGTAGGTGGCAATCCGTATGACGTGCCCTACGTCGAGCGCTTGAAATCACTTGCCGATCGCCGCGTGATTTTCCTTGGTCCAGTTTATGGCGATGGGTATTGGCAGCTGTTGCGGGACGCCGGCATGTATGTTTTCGCCTGCGAAGTCGGAGGCGTGCATCCCGCGTTGATCGAGGCCATGGCCGCGCAGAAGCCCGTCCTTTACCTTGATACGCCGGAGAACCGCGAAACCGGCGGGCCAGGGCGGAATGCCTTTCCAGGCCGATAGTACGGACCTCGCTGCAGGAATCTCGCGGCTCTTGGCCGACGCAAATCTTCGTCAGGAACTGGGCCGCAAGGCGCAAGAACGAGCGACGAAAATGTTCGGTTGGGAAGAAACGACGCAAAAATATGAAGCTCTTGTTCTCTCAACTCGTGGCCAAAAATGGCCGTCCCTTATCCCGCCAGTGAACCAGCGACAGCATTCCTTTCGTTGCTTCGGTTCTAGGTCTTTGCCGACTTGGCGGTCATCGCCGAATCGACCGGAATACTGTGTGGGTGATTGTCAAACCAGCGCGCTAGTTCGGCGTCACTGACTCTGCGATGCGACTGGATCCATTTTCGTTTGCCGCGGATCGATTCGCGTTTCGACCAGAATACGGCGAGGCCCGAGAGCAATCCCCGGTTGAAGAGCACGCAATATCCAAAAATCAGCAAATCGCGCGCCGTGACCGGAATCAGCAGACGCAAATACAGACCGGCCGAGATATTTTTCGCCCGCATCAAAAAGCGGTTCTTGATCGAATGGCGGTTGATCTCGTCCGGGAGTTGCCGAAAGCGCTCTGGAGTTACTCGCCGCACATGCCAGGCTACCGCTTCCGGCACGTATAAGCATGACCAGCCCATCAGTTGTGCGCGCCAGGCCAAGTCCGCATCTTCCCGGTAGGCAAAAAAGTCTTCATCGAAAAATTCTCCGTCCGACCGAAATGTCTTCGACCATTGTCCGGCGATAAAGCGCCGCAGCTCCGGTCGCGCCGATGACGTACTCCCGGCGCTCGTATTGCCCGCGATCCAGTTCGTCGCTGCCGCGATCGAGATGCCGGAGATTGCGACGAAAATAGATTCCGGTGGAATCGATCGTGTTGCTGCGTTCATTGCTTGTGTCCGGTTTCCACCGCAGAAGCTTGCCGCATAACGCGCCGATCCGTTCTCCGCTGCGTGCTGGTGGCACTTGCCCTGCTGCTGCCAATAGCGTTGATAGGAAATCAGGCTTCAGGATCACGTCCGGATTCAGCGAGAAAAGCCAATCGCCCCGCGCATGCGCAATGGCTTGGTTCTGGCCCGCGGCAAAACCGCGATTCGTATCGTTGTAGATCACGCGTACCCGTGTATCGCTCTTGCCTCGACACTCGCGTTCGAACCCCTCTAGGATCGCCCGAGTGCCGTCGCTCGATGCGTTGTCTACGATGATGATCTCCAGGCTGGGACAATCCTGCTGCAAGGCCGATTCCAGGCACGTTTTCAGGAATTTGTCAGAGTTGTAGGTAGTAATGAGAATCGAGACCGTCAAAGCGCCGAAAGTCTACTGAAAACCAGGTAGCGCCTGCAACTTTGTCGCGAGTCCGAACCTTTGGCCATCTTATTTGCTACGGGAGGGTGATGATGATTCGAAAAACGAGTGGTGGCTACAAGGTGTTGTCTGAAAAAACCGGCAAGAGCCTTGGCGGGCCTTACAAAACGAGAGCGGAAGCGCAAAAGCGACTTCGCCAAGTGGAGTTTTTTAAGCGTAGGAAAGGCTAAGCGCTCGCACTGAAACCATATATTGCTCGCACTGAAACCATATATTAAGGGGGGATGCGGCAAACTCTGCAGCTCCCACTTTTTATGAACCGTTATTGCGGCGGTGCTGAAGGTGCGAAATGCTGCCTTCCCGCGGGCCCCGAATTCACAACAGTGTAATCAGACGGGACTTCGAACAGAGTGCTGGCGGGTTCGCCCCGGCTGATATTCGTAAGCGCAGTCGTCGACTTCCCACGCTGTGGATCATTCGTTTCGATACTGACATCTACGCTCAGTTCGGGCGAATACCAGTGAGTGGTAGTAATCTGGATTGGCGCCGTATTGCCCAACTGGCCGGCGGCGATCGTGCGGGTGGTCTGAGTGCCTTCGACAAACATGCCATTCACGGTGTTCGAACCGAGATTTTGGCTCGTAACGTCTGCATTCGAACCGGCCCGAAAACTGTCCCGCGAGCTTCCCGTCTTGGCCGGGGGTAATGTGAACCTGTGCGCGGTCTTTTTCGCCGGATTGAGAACGTAGGCGACGCGTGTAACGGGGTCAGTGATTTTTATGATTTGTTGCGGATTTCCGGAATTCGACGGGCGCGTCTCCTCGAGGCGCGTGCGGCCCTGACTGTCGCGGTAGACCGTGGCCATGTTCTTCTGATCAATCAGGTTTCCGTCAGGCAAGGTTTGAGTGTGCTCAAAAGTGACTTGTGCTGAGTAGGGCGCGCCCGTTACGGTTTTCCCGCCCATAAAACCGAACATAGGCGGTCCGGCCTGCGTCATCGGCTGAGACCCAAATCGCGGACCAACGGGCCCAGATTGCGCCCACAGCACAGTTGACACAAGTGTTATTAGACCAAGGCACCCCAGCATCCAAATACATTGCGTTTGTCGCATCTGTTCTACTCCCTTTAGCCCAAAGTTGCTGTATGCCGCTTGAGGGACCAAGGCTAACGCGCAATCTCTTCCAGCCGTCGCCTCGTCGTCCTTGGCCCTAAGCCGCCGATAAGCACAAACACCATCAGCATGCTGCAAGCAATAAATATAAACACGCCAGTTGTGCCGTAGTTGCGCAGGAAAAGAGCAATCAGAAAGCTGCTGAAGACCGTGCTGAGGCGGCTCCAGGAATAGACGAATCCCACGGCCCGGGCGCGTATTCGAGTGGGGTAAAGCTCGGACTGGTAGGTGTGAAAGGAGAACGACATCCAGTTACTTGCCAACGTGATCAGCACCCCAAAGAGCATCACTCCTGCCGCGGTGCGCTGTTGCGCGAATAGCAAGCCGCAAGCGGCAATCGAGAGGGCCGACCAGGCGATTTGCCATTTACGTTCGAATTTGTCCGCAAACGTCATTCCCACAAGCGGTCCCAGCGGACTCGCAAGGGCCATTACAAACGTGTATTGGAGCGAGCGGGTTACGCCGACGCCTTCGGCGAGCAGCAGCGTCGGAACCCAAGTAGCGAAACCGTAAAAACCAATGGGCTGCAGCACATGGAAAATGATCAGCAAAACGGTTCGTGCACGATAACTTTTATTCCAAATTTCTCGAAGCGATCCGCGCGCCGGGTAAACGTCGCCTTCAACCAACTTCGGTTCCGGCAATGCTGCTCCCGTCTCCGATCGCACGTGGCGCTCAATTTGGTCCATGACGCGATTTGCTTCTTCCACTCTTCCTTGCTGTTCGAGCCAGCGCGGCGATTCGGGAATGGCTCGGCGAATGAACCAAATGAAAATCGCGCCCGAGGCGCCGATGAGCACGACCCATCGCCATCCGTCGAGCCCCAGCAAATGGCGCGGAACGAGCACAGCGGAGACGAAAGCTGCAACGGGCACGGCAGAAAAGCTGAGAACCTGGTTGAAGGCGAAGGCCCGACCGCGCGAATCTTTGGGTGCCAATTCCGAGACGTAGACGCCAACCGTGATCATTTCTACGCCCAGGCCGATTCCCGCCAGAAACCGCCACAGATTGATCGCAGCCGCTGTCGATTGCAACGCCATGACAAATGTACAGGCTGAATACCAGAGCAGGGAGAAACTGAAAATTGACCTCCGCCCAAAACGGTCTGAAATTGGACTGAAAACGAGAGTTCCGATGAATAGACCGGCAAAAAGGGCGGCCACAAAACTTGCGAAGCCATCGAAACCTAGAAAGCCTTTTGTCGTCGGAGTGAAAATACCCGAACTATAAAAGGCGGGAGCGATGTAAGCCGAAAAGAAGAGGTCATAAAATTCAAAGCACGCGCCAAGCGACAGCAGGACGATCAATTTGCGGATGTAGCGCGATTTCGGCAGGCGGTCTAGGCGGGCGGCGACGGTAATGTGTGTGCCCGCTGATTGGGAAGGGGCTCCCTGTTGCAGATCAACTCCTTCGGATTGATGGGAGCGCATCAAGCCGCCCGGGCGTTACGCTTGGCCGATGGCGACAATCGCGAATATCGGCAAGCTAGATGACCTTATCTTTCGAATAACAAATCTTCTCCAGGTTGCATTCCATGCAGCGCGGCTTGCGCGCTTGGCAAACGCGACGGCCATGCCAAATCAACTGATGCGAAAAAATGATCCACTTATCTTTTGGAATGATCTGCATCAGGTCCTGCTCGATTTTCTTGGGATCCGTGTTGCGAGTGAGGTCCAGCCTCCCGGACACGCGCTGGACGTGAGTATCGACGACTATGCCTGAAGCGATGCCGAAGGCCGTTCCGAGTACGACGTTGGCGGTCTTGCGCGCGACACCCGGAAGGGTCAGCAATTGCTCCATAGTGCGCGGGACTTGCCCCGAGAACTCTTCGACAATCTTTTTGCTGGCGCCCTGAATCGACTTTGCTTTGGAGCGGAAAAAGCCACACGTTCGAATTTCGGCTTCGAGATCCCGCGGGTTTGCGTACGCAAAATCTTCCGGCTTTCGATACTTCTGAAAGAGCGTGCGAGTCACCTGGTTTACGCGCACGTCGGTGCACTGGGCGGAGAGGATCGTCGCGATCAGCAATTGAAAGGGATTTTCGTGCACAAGCGCGCAAGTTGCGGCGGGATAAGCTTCGTCGAGTTTCGCGAGAATTGCTCGGACCCGCTTCGGGTCTGTGCCCACCGCGCGAGCCGAGCCGGGGCGCCGATTTGTGGAAACCGCCCGGGCCGGCTTTTTTGTCGCAACGCTGCGGAGATTTTTCAGTTTCTTCATCGTTACAAATTTGTGGGCTGAACTGGGCAAACTATAGCACAGGTGAACAGGCGAGAAATTCGGCCAGCTTGCGGAACGCTTTCGCTCGATGGCTGTAGCGGTTCTTTTCGTCCGCAGACATTTCCGCAAAGGATTTCCCGGCTTGACCGAAAAAGAAAACTGGATCATAACCAAAACCTCCAGCGCCCCGAGGAGTTTCCAGAATCTCTCCTTCCGCCGCATCTGAAAAAACGGCAACGACCCGGCTGCGCATAGCCAGCGCGATCGCGCAGATGAAGCGTGCCCGTCGGTCCCTTAATCCCCGCGCGCGCATTTCGGCCAGCAATTTCTCATTCCGTCCCGCGGACGTCGCATTCGGCCCGGCATAGCGCGCCGAGAGCACACCCGGCGCGCCTCCGAGCGAATCAACCACCAAACCTGAGTCATCCGCCATTACCGGAAGTTCCGAGAAGCGGCTGTAGTGCAGCGCCTTGCCGGCTGCGTTTTCGCTAAAGGTGGGCGCGGACTCTTCGAAAGGGGGCAGTTCCGAAAAATTCGGAAGAAGCTCGAGATCGAGCGGAACCATGCCATCAACATTGGAAGCTAAGGCGCGGAATTCTTTCAACTTGCCGAGATTCGAGGAAGCCAGGAACAGACGAACGGCGGCTGCGACCGAGGCCGGCGTTCGTTCATTCTCACCGCGCGCGGGCACTGAACTTGGGGGGCACGAGCGAGCGTTGATGCTCGGTGAGAGTGCGGATGCCGGTGGCAGCAAGATTGAGCAACTGATCGAGTTCGCCGGCGGCAAACGGCCTGCCTTCTGCAGTAGCTTGCACTTCGACGAAACGGCCGCTGCCGGTCATAACCACGTTCATATCTACTTCCGCGCTGGAGTCTTCTTCGTAGCACAAATCGAGCATGGGATTGCCGAGAACCAAGCCGACGCTGGTGGCAGCAACGGAATCAACAAGGGGCATCGATCTTAGAATGCCTGTGGCGACCATACGTTCAAAAGCCATGGCGAGCGCCACGTAAGCTCCGGTTATAGAAGCCGTGCGGGTGCCGCCGTCAGCCTGAATGACGTCGCAGTCGAGCCAGACCGTTCGCTCACCCAATTTTTGCTGATCGGTTACCGCGCGAAGCGAACGGCCAATGAGGCGGGATATTTCGAGCGTGCGTCCGGATTGCCGTCCGCGAGAGGATTCACGCGGCGTGCGCTGCTCGGTGGCACGTGGCAGCATGCCGTACTCCGCGGTGACCCACCCCTTGCCGGTGCCCTTGAGAAACGAAGGCACGCCGTCGTCAAGAGTGGCTGTGCAAATCACGCGTGTCTGGCCAATCTCGATCAGAACGCTGCCGTCCGCCACCGGAATAAAATCCAGCGTCATTTTCACGGGACGCATTTGGTCGCAGGCGCGTCCGTCAGATCGCAAGCTGCCTCCTAAGGCAAAACACGCACAGAATGCAGTGGGCAGTTTGCCGGGCAGGTGAAGCGATGTCAACACGACAGCGAGATTTGCTTATGCTATACGCGGTTGGCCTTCAGCAGCTCAAGCGGATAGTGCGTTCCGCGCCAACGGATTCCGCCGGTCCAGAGTGTTCGAAGCGTCGATTTCCAAAGAATGTAGACGAAAAGAACCGAGGAAAGAGGATGGCCCAACGCATATCGCCGCGGCAGCCCATACAGATGATTGGCATCAGAAATGAAAAGAAGCATTAGAATCACGGCCAACATGTACAAAACCCACGCCAAGCCTCTCACCACCAAAATAGCGACGAACGGCCACACATTCAGCAATAACACCGCAACGCCGGCGCCAACGGACTTGGCCACGCTGTAATCGATTCCGGCGAAAGTATTTTTCATCAGGCCCTCGATCAGCTCGCCCAATGACGAATACCATTCTACGGTTACTAAGCCTCTCCCCAGGACCATCTCCTGACGGTAGCCCGCTTTCTTCAAAATCTTTCCCAGCTTGATATCGTCATCCGGCCGCATGGCAATTACGGTGTGAGTTCCCGATGCTCTGTAGGCTTCTGCAGTGACGAGATTAAATGCACCGATGCCGATGAAACTTTTACTGGCGGGATCTTTTGCCTTCCACGGCCGCATAAAGCCCGAAAAAAATATGCCGAAGGCCGAGCAGAAGAGGCGCGGAAGCAGAGTTGGCAGGGATACCCTCGGCATTATCGCCAGATGTTGCAAGTGGTGGGTTTGAAGATAACTGACGGCTATTGCCAGCGTGCTCGGCTCCATGACAACGTCCGCATCGGTGAACAGAAGCAGCTCGCCGTTGGCTCTTTGTGCGCCACAGTACAAAGCATAATTCTTCCCGAGCCAGCCTGCGGGCAGCTCTATGATGTTCACAATTTGAAGCCGCGCGTCTTCTGCCGCCATCTCTACGAGGATGGCTCCGGTGTGATCGGTCGAGCGGTCATTCAAAACGATGAATTCGAGATCGGGATAATCCAACCTCAGCAGAGATTGCAGCGCTTCTCTGATTTTTCTTTGTTCGTTTCTTGCCGGGACAATCACGGAAACACGGGGAAAATGGGTCGCGGGATGGCGCGGCACATCTCTCAGACAAATTATTGAGCGATTACCGCAGGCGAGATCGATTCCCCAAACCAGGAAAATGCAGAGTGTAAGTCCTGCCAGGACCGAAAGAATCGTGGATGCTCCTAATTTCTGATGGCCGGTTGTTGCTCCGGCGATGGACTCGCGTTCAAAGGAGTGGCTGCGAGTGGTCGTTCGCCGTTCGCAACTCCTGTCGCGGCGGGTTGCGCCTGAGCTTGCGGCGTCACGTTGAAGAATCCGCTCAGATCCAGGTGACCCGCCAAAGTGTCAGCCTCCTGCCCTCGAATCAGAATTCTTAGCCGATATACATTGCTCAGATTTGCGCCCAAAGTGCGTACGATTGAATCCACGGCCATCTCTTCGTTCAAGATTCCCGAGGGAGTCTCTGTCTCCAGAGTTTCCGAAAAATCCGCGATGCCCGTGCCGTCGGACATCAGATAAAACTGCAGTAACACGGCATCTGCGGGTAACGTGCGCTGCATTTGACTAGGAGGTTTTTCGATCAAAGCCGTGATGAGCTGCTTGGCGCGCTTTTCCGCATCTGCAGAAAGGTCTAATTCCACCGCGGTGGGCTCAAGCGTGTCCGGAGAAGTAGGAGATAACCAGAAAAGCTGAGCCTTCTCGCGCGTGTCCGTGGGCGTGGATATCGGGGGCACAATCGCGCGCCGAGCCTGCTCTGCGGTGCGGTCTGCGCGCCGCAACCCCAGGACACTGCGGAGCAGCGATGGAAAAGTAAGAAGGGCCGCGAAAGCGAGCACAGCCAGTAGCGCGACGGCGATTTTCCAGAGACGCGGCATCAATGTGCTCCACTCGGTGTTGTCGGAGGCGCGCTCAGCGGATGAAATTCCGCCACCGCTCTACCAATCGCTTCGGCCAGAGGTTGGGCCATCTGGTCGAGACGCTTGGCGTCCGTGACGTCAATGCTGGAAAGCTCGATGGCAATCGCGGGCGCCGCGATCGTGCGTAACTGGCGCACAGGAGCGGCGATGGGTGCATCTGGCGATCCTTTAAACCGCTGCACCAGTACGGTTTGTACCAAAAAGGCTAACTGGCGGCTGGAGTCAACTGAAGAGCGCTGTGCTTCGTCCCACCGAATCAGGCTGGTGCGCGTCAGTTGCGCACCTGAGGCTTGGGGTGTGGCAGTTTGCGGCGGCGCTCCTGCGGCTGGATTCACCGCCGGGGTCACATTCGACGGAAAAAGATAGTAGTAAGTGCGCACTGTGCCCACCGGGCCGCTCGACGAAACGTGCAGTGAGATGAAGATTGCGTTAGTAAGCCCATTGGTCATCGCCGAACGAGCATCAAAGGTAGGATCCTGATTGCCCTCCCGTGTCAGCAGCACCCGCAAACGCTGGGCTTCGAGCGCAATTCGAGCCGCGCGCGCGAAATCCAGCACCACATCGCTTTCTGCGAGCCCGGTTGGACCGCGGGCTCCGAAGTCCGCGCCCCCGTGAGCGGGATCGAGAACAACTGTAAGCATTGGAGGTTCCTCGGTGGGTGCGGATTGAGGTATTTGCGGGATACTCGTCGGCGGAGAGGTATTTTGCTGAGGCTGGGCACCTGAAGGCACTTGCAATTGAGAAATCTGCTTGCTCTGGACTCGCTCAGCTTGCTGCGAACGTACGGGCAAAGTCAGGAAGGCCATCCCTGCCAATCCCCAAATTACCAACGAACGCGGTCGCCGCATCACCTTGAGGATACCAGAACACAGGTGTGAGACTCAGCGCCCGCGGCGATCAGCCCTAATTTCTTTTGGCCCATCGGCATGTTGCGGACTATAGGGCGCTTCTGCGGAAGATACAGTGCATGCCGGATAGCTCCTAAGTGTCTTACGCCATATGCTGCCGACTTGATGAACTCTTTTTTGCGCCTGAAGCGAGGCAGAAAAGAAAATCTTCGAACGCAAGGGTGAATATGGACGCCCATCTCATCGGAATCGACGTGGCTCAGCTCGTGTTGAAACAGAACCCACGAATGGAAAAGCAAGCGCCGGTCAAAGTGAAATCCGATACGGAATCGACCAGGGCTGCAAAGGGAAGCAGCGCAGAATGTCATTAAGCGCCTTGAAAGAGCGCCTTGGAAGAAGGGAGAAAACGATGACAAAGGGATGGACTTTAATCGGCTTGCTGATCGGTTTTGGCGTGGGGGTGGGATTGACCTTATTGTTCGCTCCCCAATCTGGTGAGGACACTCGATATTGGATCTCATCGACCTCGCGCCGCGCAAGGCGCCGGCTGCGAAATACGAGCCGCCGTTCGATTGAGCAAGTGCGCGAGATGCTCGAACGCGGGCAGGAAACCGTTTCGCGAGTGATCCGCCGCACAAATGGCGCCGAGACAGAGGTCACGGAATTCTAGAGTTCACTTCCGATTTTCACTTCTCAGTGTTCACAACGCATCGGTAGTCTTCGCCGCCTCGTAATTGGTGAGTACAGGGCGAGGCACGGCCGGATCCGTCGGACCAGGCACCGGAGTGGGTAAAGGCTCGGGACCGGGTGACGGCATGTGCGGTTCCTCCGGGCCACTGGGCGGGATCTCTGGCTGAGGAGGCTTAGGAGTAGGCTGTTCTGGTTCGGGTGGATTCCGCTGACCGAATTTATGAAGAGGCATCATCGTTCACGTTTTCGGGAGTCTCGCGCGAATTGCGGATTTCACGATTCATGCTCAGTGGGTTTATGAAACTCTTTCCATCGCGCTTCCACAACAACAACGCAGATTGCGGGTCATTTGAACGCCGATGAACGGCTCACGAGAGATTTTTATTTCGCAGAGGCAATCAGGATTAAGACAGCGGAAACGGTCGTCGCGCCGGACATTGTGCAGGTGGCTCGATTTTGCGGCCGCTGTGGTCACGATCTTTAGTTCTCCTCCTCTGGAACATTAAGCGAGGCACAATCTAGTAACAATCCGTACGGGCCGGTATATGGGGTTCATATTCGCTCTATAAGCACCGACATGCGCCTATAAGTGACGAATAATTAGGGGCTCTGAATATCGTGCTGCCCTCGATCAGTTGTTTAGGCACTCGATGTGTAAAAAGTCACTGCTCTGATCGACCGGTTCAACCGTTCAAAATATAAAGCAAAAGGATAAGCTCCGAGTATTCAGAGAATTGGAGATAAGCAGGACGTCAAGGCTCTTTGGCAATCAATTTGCGCTGAGATTTGGGTCTCAATATCAGTCGTAACGCGCAGCGAATTTCGAGTTGTGTTCGATAGCTCTGCCCCAGTTACCAGCCCCGCCGCGCCAATTCTGACCTGCTGCCGCTTCGTCATCGCGAAGGATTTCGCCCTGGCGATAAGCAAGGCAACCACAACTGGAGGAGGAGACAATGGGGCTTCGGCTGCTACTTGCAGACGACCACGAAATCGTGCGGAAGGGCTTGCGCGCACTGCTTGAAGCGGAACCCGGCTGGCAAGTCGCTGCGGAAGCTGCGGACGGCAGAGATGCCGTCGAGAAGGCACAGCAGATAAAGCCCGATATCGCCATTCTGGATATAAGCATGCCCTCCCTGAATGGGCTGGAAGCCACCCGCCAGATTGTTAAGGGCATTTCGCAAACCAAGGTGCTGGTAATGACCATGCACGACTCGGATCCCCTCATTCAACAGGTGCTCGAGGCGGGCGCTCGCGGTTATCTTTTGAAATCCGACGCGGCGCGTGATCTCGTTGCTGCGGTGGACGCGTTGCGGCTCAATAAGACTTTCTTCACTCCAAAAGTTGCGCGGCTGGTTCTCGAGGGATATCTCGATAAGAGTCCGAGAGAGCGCTCATTGCCCGAAGGCGGCTCTTCCTTTCGTCTAACGGACAGGCAGCGGGAAATCGTGCAGCTTTTGGCGGAAGGAAAGAGCAGCAAAGAAGTAGCCTCGGCGTTGGGGCTCAGCGTCAAGACCGCGGAAACACACCGTGCAAACATTATGCGCCGGCTCGACTGCCACTCCGTGACCGCGCTAGTCCGCTATGCCATTCGTAATCACATCATCGAAGCCTGACTGAAGTGAATCGCCAAATCTAGCGAAATTGCTGTTTTGCTGTGGTCGCGACTGACTGCCAGGAGCTTAGAAATGCTCGCGTTATGCGGCATTCTCTGCAATCTTGCTCCGCAGGGATTACACATACTCAACCCGGATGTTACAGCCTGCTCCCGATGGACGATCTCAGACCCCCCGCTCAAGATTGTGCGTGAAGTTGGACGGATGCCGCTTGGCGCAACTGGAGAATTGAGGTGCGATGTGGGTTCCCCCCTGGCCGTAGGAAGACACCTGCTGGATAAAACTGCTACGGCGGAGCCTGCGGTTCGTAAGTCACGGACCGGCTCTGAGAGCAAGAAGCGCGATGATGCCATGTTCGCGGAGTTGATCGGTCCTTCACAGGAGCGCGTATACCGATTGGCATTACGCATTACGCGCAACACCGAAGATGCCGAGGATGTGCAGCAGGAGACGCTGCTGAAGGTGCATCGCAAGCTTGGCCAATTTGAAGGTCGCTCTCGGTTAACGACCTGGATTTCAAGGATTGCTATCAACGAAGCGTTAATGTGCCTGCGCAAGCGCCGTAGCGCCTTCTATATGCCCCTGGAAGAGACGCTTCAGCCTGCCGAGGAAAGTGCCGTTTCCGAAGAATTCCAATCACCCATAGAGGGTCCCGAAGCCGCTTATTCTCGGAAGGAATTGCGAGAACTGCTCAAGCAGGCGATGGAAAGATTGCGGCCGGCTTATCGCGTTGTCTTTCTGTTGCGGGCTGTGGAGCAGCTCTCTACAAGTGAGACCGCCAAGGTTCTACAAATCTCCGCCAGCGCGGTGAAGGCACGTATGCGCCGTGCCCGGAGTGAATTGCGAGAATGGCTGGAACAAGCCTGGAGAGCTCGCCTACATGACGAGCGCACTATAGTGGCAGCGAGGCAGTGGCTCATCTAACCGTGTCCTGACATCCATATGGCCACCACGAGTAGAGTGAGAAACGCCAAGCGAGTGGCAGGCCCGTCTCGTCGACGGGCCGGTTCTGAGGCGACTCGCCATTCTGTTCTTCCGCCGACGCCCGCGTCTGACATTCCGGATCCGCTTCGCGAACTTCCGCCGGAGGCCGGACAGAGCGTTGAGACAGATAGCGTTCCCACCATTCCCGAGCGGGAGTCGAAGGTCCCGAAGAAAACTGGGATGAAATGAAAACGCTCGCGACGCGTGAGGTAGAGCTTGTTCGCCCGGGGCAAGAGATTTATGAACTTTCCAACGATGAAAGGAAAAAATTAAGAGGAGGAGATTATGAAGCGGTTCTTTTTCCTATTCCTGATGACGGGCGGATTGCTTTTTGCACTCCTGCCTACGGTACGAGCACAAGACAAGGAGAATCACGTCGAAATCGGTATTTTCGGCGATTACTTCCGTCTGGGTGAGACTAAGGGCCCGTCTCTCGCGGGCACGGGCGCTACATCATTCGGCGGTGTAGGAGCGCGGTTGTCAGTTAACGTCTCGCGAAGGTGGCAAATCGAGCCGGAGATGAACTACGACTTTGCGGCGTCTTTTTCCGAAGGATTTACGGGACCTGCAGGTACAACCGCGGGTTTCAGCACGTCAACCCTGCGCATTTTGCACGGGATGATAGGCCCGAAAATTCAGACCGGCGGTGGAGCGTTCCGTGCGTTTCTCACCGTAAAGGGCGGTGCTGATAATTTCATGTTTTCGTCAGCTCCGGTCACGTTCTCAACGTTCACTAGCTCTGTGGCCGGTCTCCGTGCCAATTCTGTAGTTGGCGTGGTCTATCCGGGTGGCGGCATCGAGGCCTACTTGGGACCGATCGGTTTGCGCATAGACGCCGGAGACGAAATTTATTTTCAGAACGGAGCGCATAATAATCTTCGAATCACCGTCGGACCGTCGATCCGATTCTGAACCAAAGTATCGTCACACAACCGACCTTGGATACGGGAACGCGGCGGATGTAGCGCGCCGCGTTCCTGGCATTTTGCTGGGTTATTTTTTATTCAGCCGATTGGATTGATTCGATGTGCATAGTCTTCGAAGGCTCGTCGTATGTCCCGGAAATGCGAACGCGTTGTCCGGCGAACGGCTCCGGTTTCTGCTGATCGTCCAGTTGATAGACGGTTTTCGTCTCTGGATCGAACAGGACAAAGGACCCGCCCGATTTGGCGCATTGGAGGGTGCAGTCCTTCGCACTCTTCAGTCCGTTTTGCCTCATCATTTTCTCGTGCGAGCCGTCGATAGCGCATCGGCTGTCCATTATTTCACCCACCAGATTCAAGCTTCGCTGCGCATCTGGCCCCTGTGGACGCTCCGAACCGTGTGAAAGCTTTGAAATGGACGCCGCCGGAAATGCCGCGCTGGCGAGTGTAATCCCTGCAATTAGCATAACTTTGTTTAACACTGTGCCTCCTATTTCCCTTCGCCTCCGAATGGCGCCTCTCCTTGAACGGACAGCAGTGAGTCAGAAGACGAGGATCGCGACAGGTTCGCCAAATCGCCTTCAGTATCGTTCCCATCAGATTTATGTTTATGCGAATTTAATTGGCGCGTCTCTTCCGTAGAGGATCATTGCCCGACCCGCCAGAGCCCAATACGGAGAACGGCCTATATCTCAAGCGAATAAACTCTAACGACGCGCTGATAACTTGTGCTGCTCGCCATCTGAAGGTGAATCCTGAATATCTCGTCAGAAAGTCCTTAGAAAAAACTCCGGCGCAGAAAGCACAAATTCCGCAGTCGAATTGCATTCCTAGCGCTTTTGCGAAATGCCTATCGGCGAACTAGTTCAAGAAATGGCACTTAGTTTTACGCTCTACCGATACAGGTTTGGAGCCCAAAATGCCCAGATGTCTTGCCCGAATGAAGAAAGGGGGGCCAATATGCTACGAGTCGGCGATTCCAGTGATGTGCAGGACGTCAACAAATTCTTTTCCAGTGAGAGCGGTATCTTTAATGCGGTGGGGCCCGAGGGGGAAGATATGATTGTGATGTGCCCTCCGGGAGAGCAGTGGTTTGTCCGTAAATCGAACTACAAGCCTGAAGCCGATACCCCGGACCAATCATGGCACGTCACGAAGCTTGCTTCGTGGGCAGTGAGCAGAAAAAAGTGCTAATGCATTAGTAGTCTGAACTCGGATCTTGCTTAAGATTTTCCCGTCAATTCTCTCTTCGTAAGCCAGGGTGAGCGCGGGCTCAAACTTCTCGGAAGCTCGCGCCGCACCCCTGAGAGCTGGCAAAAACACCAAGGCTCTTGGTCGAGCGCTTAGGCGCTCCCTGTATTGTTGCGGGACGCGTTGCGTAGCTAGTGTTCCTATGAAGTACGGAACGGAGCAGTGAAACTTGGGACGCGTTCGAATACTCGTTGTGGACGATCACGAAGTGGTGAGGAGGCTCTTACGCCATCTGCTGGAAGGGGAAGCTTCAGTTATCGTCAAAACTCTCGCAAACGACGACGGGAATGAAATCGGCCTTACTTAGAGTTTTGAATCCATTTTTCAAAGAGAAGACGGGGGGAGCCATTCTCCCCATCAAGATTACAGGATCGCGCTCTAATCTTTCTTTCGGGCTAGACCTTGGCAGACATGCCAAACCCGCATGACAACGAAATCCTATAAGCTTTCTGAGTTACGTGAGCCAGTTTTGTTTGAAGCTGCGCTCGACATCGAACGTGCCGCCCCCCTCTTCTTCTGAAGGCCGTAAAGCAGGCTTGCTGGCGTTGTGAAGAATTTCCTTCAACTCCCTCCGGGCGCGTCGCATACGCGTCTTGACGGTGCTGACGGAGACCTGCAGCGCCTTTGCCGTTTCCACCACCGAGAGGTTTTCAACCGCACGAAGCAGGAATACCTCACGATGGAGTGGGCGGAGCCCCGCGATCGCCTGTGTCAATAGATTCCGAAGTTCTTTCTGAGAATAGGCGGTCTCCGGATCCTGGATATTCGAATGCAGCTCGAAGTTCGCCGGAGTAGAGTCATCTTCCTGAATCGCATCTTCCAAAGGCACATGCATGACGGTGCGCCGTTTCCGCAGGCACATGAGGGCTTCATTAATGGCTATGCGCGAAATCCAAGTCGTGAATCGAGCGCGTCCTTGAAATTGATCCAGATTACGGTGAGCCTTCAGCAAGGCCTCTTGCTGCGCATCCTCCGCATCTTCCTGGTTACGGGTGATCCGGAAAGCCAAGCGAAAAGCGCGCTGCTGGCAATTTTGCAGGGTCTGAGGGCACATCACTGCTTCGCGTTCTTTCCGAAGACGTGCGGAGCTTAGGCGGTTCACAATTCACCTCGTTTACGATTAATCCGCATGTAGCCGAATCGCTTCACAATGGGCTGCGGATTTCAATCGTGAGCACGCCGCACTGTAATGGGAGACTGTAGGGGAGTCCATCGGTGCCGGGCTGTAGCGCCTTAGATAATTAGATGTAGGAGCGGGTACTTAGCGTAGTTTTGCTACAGGGAAAAACCGACGACACCTATGGGAAGACGCTATTGCCGCGAGGTGCAGGCGCGCCTACTGTGGACGTATGCCGCTTAATCAAGGTGACGGGAACCCATCATGGCAATGAAGAAACACGAAAGATATCGCTGCGTGAATCCCAAATGCTGCTGCGAGATTGACGTGGTAAGAGAGTCTTCGGATGCGGCTAGCGTGCGCAATCCGCGCTGCGTGTGTGGGCAGGATATGAAACGGATGTATTGAAAGAAAGAATTTCCGGCCCGTTTTGAACTACTCGTCGACCTCGGGGCAAACACTCGCTCTTTTCACAATAATCCGAATTGCATGCTAGAGGTGAGAACACTCGCTCGCCTGCGAAGGAATGAGAAGGATTGAATCGTCATACCGAATGCGCGCCTATGCGACTGCCTTGGCGACTCTTTTGATGCGCCACGTTACGTTTTCCGCGGCCGAAACCCGCTGGGGTTCACTAATTTCTCGGACGCTCATCTTTGCTCCACGCCGGCAGATCACTCGGAAGACGTGTCCGTAAGGCGAGGTCACTTCGAAGACGCCATCCTGGTTGCGAAGAATTTCGGCCGGATTCAAAACTTCTACTGTGCCATTAACCATCTCGATCATTGCGTCCCCCAACTGTCCTAATTCGTACTTGTTGAAATTGGAAACGCTATTAACCGCGAATGTAGAACTGACTACAATACCGATTTCCTTGTATTTCTGATGATTGAAAAGAAAGGGTTTATACGAGAGCGGGCCAGGACGTTAGGATATCTACCCCGTATGGCCGGCGCGGGCTCCTCGTCGGAGACAGAGATGTCGTCTCCGCCAGTGCGTTCCATTATGTCCTTTGCATGCTCAATTTCTTCGGGTTTATCGCAGTGAACCGAGACGAGAATACTTCCCTTCATCAGGCGGCCCTCATATCGCTTGGCCTCATATTCGGGAATTCCTGCGCCGATAAGCGCGCCCGTAATCCCGCCTATGACGCCGCCCACACCTAGTCCTGCAAGACTCGCCATGAGCGGTCCAGCTGCGATAAAGGGCCCTAACCCTGGCAGGGCGAGTGCCCCAATTCCGGCGAGCCACCCTAAGGCACCTCCAATCAGTACACCGGAGCCCGCCCCTGTAGTGGCTCCTTCCGGCGCTTTCGTCGATTTTTCCGTCACCAAGTCCTTTGGTCCGAGGTTCTCTGGCAAAAGAACAGAGATATCGGAGCTCAGAAATCCATTCTCACGTAACCGGTCAATAGCACCCTCCAGGGCCAAACGCGTCGGATAGATTCCCCAAACAGATTTCCTTATCTTTGGCGCCATAGTCGCTGCTCCTTTTGCGTCAGCCTACATTATTAGAGGCGCGGGATACTCGGCAAGAAATACCCCGAAACAGTTACCTCTCGTGGCCAGATCCTTCATTCACTACCGAATGGAACGTGCCCAAAGGGAGTCGAAAGGCTCACGGTTTTTACCAGCAATCTTGTAAGTAATTAGGGACACAGACGTATGGTCAACGTGAGGCCGAAAGGATATCTTTCACGAGCGTGTTACCCGTGGCTGCGATACCACAGACTCTGTGCATTCGGCCTGAAGCTCACCTTCGCATCTGCGTTACCCGACGAAGCCGCGGTGATCTGCGGACTAATGAACGTTCTGTGCTCAACCGCGACGAATCGGGCTTTAAACGGCTAAAAAGCCAACGATCGACGACGCGAATCAGATTTTCAAGCTGATAGCAGACCACCGGCTAGCGCTCCGGTAGAGGTTTGTAGTATCTCCATCAGAAAGGGGACTTCCACTGAGAATCGCTCAGGTCGCACCGCTGTTTGAGAGTGTCCCTCCCAGGCTTTACGGCGGAACCGAACGTGTGGTGTCTTACCTTACGGAAGAGCTCGTGGCGATGGGGCATGAGGTTACGCTTTTCGCCAGCGGCGACTCGAAAACGCAGGCCGAGTTGATTGCCGTCTCTCCCCGCGCCTTGCGATTAAGCCGCGAATGCGTAGATCCATTCATCTATCACACGTTACTCCTGGAGCAGGTATTCCAGCGTCATGAAGCATTTGACTTGATCCATTTCCATACAGATTATCTGCACTTCCCAGCCACTCGCAGACTGGAACTACGTCACATCACCACCCTTCACGGCCGGTTAGATATACCCGACTTGGTGCCGTTTTACCGCGAGTACGCGGAAATGCCCTTGACGTCAATCTCAAAGGCTCAACGCAAACCATTGTCCTGGGCCAATTGGGTAGCCAACGTTTATCACGGACTCCCGACACACCTGTTCACTCCGCGCGCAGAGACGGGCAAATACCTAGCCGTAGTGGGGCGCGTCTCGCCGGAAAAACGCGTTGATCGAGCAATTCGCATCGCGTTGCGAGCTGGCATTCCGCTGAAAATCGCGGCTAAAGTCGATAAATCGGACCGGGAATACTTTACGCGTGAAATCGAGCCAATGCTTCGAGAGCCATCTATCGAGTTCCTGGGCGAAATCTCCGAGCCGGAAAAGAATGACCTGCTAGGTCATGCTTATGCGCTACTATTTCCAATTGGATGGCCTGAGCCTTTCGGCTTAGCAATGATCGAAGCCATGGCTTGCGGCACGCCCGTAATCGCTTACCCATTCGGCTCTGTCCCGGAAGTCGTAGATGAAGGCAAGACCGGATTCATCGTAAACGATGAAGAAGAGGCTGTAAAAGCTCTCCAGAAAGTAGAAGGTCTCAACCGCATGGTATGCCGGCGCATTTTCGAAGAACGCTTTTCCGCCGAACGTATGGCCCGTGAGTACGTCGCTGTGTACTCCTATCTATGTGAACCGGAAAGCACCTCCAGGATGATTTCCTAACGGAGACTCGCTTGGACGAAGTCATCCGCATCAAGGAAGAGTTTTACGTCCTTGCCACTTCAGCTCTATCCGACAGCCGGCCACGCGTTCTCAAATATGGTGATACATGTGGAGTGTTCGATTGGCATGGCGATATCCTCTCAGCGGGATCCCTTGCTCATGGTCTTTACCACAAAGAGACGAGACATCTTTCCAGATTAGTCCTGCGATTCGAAAACAAACCGCTCGAGCTTTTGAGCTCTTCGGTCAAGAATAAGAATTCCTTTTTTGCCGTCGATCTCACCAATCTGGATTTGTCGACCGATGGCAGAGTCGAGCTCCCGCGCGGCAGCATTCATTTCTTTCGGTCGAAATTCATCTGGCAGAGCATCTGCTTCGAACGGTTGCGGCTGGTGAATTTTGCCTCGCACAAAGTAAGCCTCTTCCTTACCTACGAATATGACGCCGACTTCGTGGACATATTCGAAGTGCGCGGGTCTAAACGCGAGAGAAGAGGCCAGCAGCAGGAGCCAAAGGTCAGCCCGGCAAGCGTGCAGTTTGCTTATTGCGGTCTCGATAAAGTGATGCGCGAAACACGATTGAACTTCTACCCGCAGCCCACACGGATTTCAGGTAAAAGCGCCTATTTTGAGATAGACATCCAGCCCCGCGCCGAGGCTTTTGTCTATCTTGATATTTGCTGCGAACGTGAACGCGAATGCGAATGCCGCCCACCTCGAAGCTACAAACAAGCTCTTAGCGAGACGAAAAATCTCCACGCGAATATCGACGCGCGGCTTTGCCGGGTCACGAGCTCCAATGAGCGATTCACCGAATGGATCAGCCGCTCTGAATCCGATCTGGAAATGATGACGGTAGGCAATCCCGAAGGAGCCTATCCCTACGCAGGCGTCCCATGGTTCAACACCATATTCGGCCGTGATGGCCTAATTACCGCGTTCGAAATCCTTTGGGCTGAGCCCGGGGTAGCCAAAGGTGTCCTGCAGTTTCTGGCCGAAACCCAAGCAGACAGTGTGGTTCCTGAGCAAGACGCAGAACCCGGGAAGATTCTGCACGAGATGCGAAAGGGTGAAATGGCCGCGCTCAAGGAAATCCCTTTCGGCCGCTATTACGGCAGCGTGGACTCAACGCCTCTGTTTGTGATGTTAGCCGCCGCTTACTACGAGCGCACTGGCGATCTCGAATTCATCAATTCGATCTGGGACCACATCGAACGAGCTCTCGATTGGATGGATCACTACGGTGACGTCGACGGCGACGGGTTCTTGGAGTATACCCGCCGTTCCGGCAAAGGATTGGTGCAGCAGGGCTGGAAGGACTCACATGATTCCGTTTTCACTGAAGATGGCACGCTGGCCGAACCGCCTATCGCACTGTGTGAAGTTCAGGGCTATGCCTACGCCGCGAGGAAAGGAGCCGCGGAGCTAGCCCGTAAACGAGGGTTGATCAACTTCGCAGGGCGTTTATCCCAACAGGCAAGTGTTCTCCAGGAGCGCTTCGAAGAGGCCTTCTGGGTCGAAGAACTGGGGACTTATGCTTTCGCTTTGGATGGAAAGAAGCGGCAGTGCCGTGTGACCGTTTCTAATCCGGGTCATTGCCTCTGGACGCGGATCGCTCGGGCGGACCGAGCCAAGCGCGTGGCAGAAGGGTTAATGGATGCGAATCTCTTTTCGGGATGGGGGGTGCGCACGGTGGGCACGCGTGAAGCCCGATATAACCCCATGTCGTATCACAACGGGTCCGTGTGGCCCCACGACAATGCTTTGGTCGCGCTTGGTCTGGCCCATTACGGCTTTACAAGCTACTCCCTGCGGCTTCTGGAAAGCATGTTTGAAGCAAGTCTCCATTTCGAATTTCAGAGGCTGCCCGAACTTTTCTGCGGTTTTCGTCGACGAATCGGAGACGGGCCCACCCTTTACCCAGTGGCTTGTTCGCCGCAATCCTGGGCTGCAGCCGCTGTCTTCATGCTGTTGCAGGCAAGCTTAGGTATGACCGTTTCCGGCACGACCCCAAGCGTGCATTTTCGCGATTCTTATTTGCCGTCGATAGTCGACTACATTTTGGTGGAAAATCTTAAAGTTGGAAAATCGAAACTAAGCCTGATTGTGCGCCGACAACCGCACGGCGTGGGTATCGACGTCATTCGCAGGGAAGGAGAAGTGGAAGTAGCAGTATTGAAATGACTCTGCCCTAGTCGCAAGCGTGTGCGACGAGAGCTCTCCGCGGCACAACCGCTCGTATCGCCATTCCATCGTCCGTTGAGGTGAACTCGAATAGCCCTCCCACTTCAAGGATCCGTTGCCGCAGGGTCGACAGACCGACGCCCGACCCTTTATGCGACGTCAGTATAAATTTCTCAGCTAATCCGATTCCGCAGGAAGCTATGACTTCCAGAAAAATGCTCGTTGGGACGGCGCCGATCTTGACTTGCACATTCTTGCCAGTCGATTGCCGGTGGATCGTTGCCAGGGCTTCCTGAACGACGCGAAAAAGAGCGACCTCTAAATCTCGATCGAGCCGGCCCAGATTTGGCTCGATATCTAATTCGACTTTTGCTTTGGTCCCTTCCATAAATCGATCCACGTGCAGGTGGACGGCTGCTCCCAAACCGAGATCATCAAGCAGAGGAGGATAAAGAAGATGGGATGTGGCACGGATCTCTCGACAGCACCGCTTAATAAGCTCCCGACACTCATCAACAGCGGGATTCGCGCGGCCACTGGCAGCAATAGAAGATCTCTGCAGGCCGTCCAGTTTCATCTGTAAGGCCACCAGGTATTGACCGGCACTGTCATGAAGCCCGTGAGCAATTTTCCTTTTTTCCTCGTCGTGTGTGCGCAGTGATAAGCCGAGTAATGCGCTTTGTTCTTTGGCCATGGCCTCGGCCTTGCGCCATTCTTCTACATCCGTGCAGGCGATGAGCAGGGCGCCCGATTGATCGGCAAGAAGGGAGCAGTGGCACTGATGGCGGCGATAGCTTCCGTCAGTTGCGCGCTTCAGCCGAGCTTCGCACTCCCAACCGCCCTGCGCGGTTGATCTCCGGAGCAGTTTCATGAAATTGTCGCGATCGTCGCGATGGCATGCTCGCAGCCATCCAAAATCAAGGCTTTCTTTCTCGGAGAGACCCGTGTAGTTTTGCCAATACACGTTGAAATACCGGCCATTCCCTTGTGGCATGACCACCCATACGATTTGAGAGATGTGATCGGCCAAATTCCGGAAGTTCCATTCCTCCGCCCGAATTGGGCGCGCAGATTCAGACACTCCCCCATCGGGAGCGCTCGAATGCTCAAATGTTTTCAGTGACATTTTCGCAGTGCCTATCTACACAAGTATCTTCTGCTGCCTTCGGTAGCTTCGATGCAACAAATTGCCACTTCCGAGCGAATCGAGACCCTCAATAAACAGCGAAAGCTGTATATCTTCAATACGCTGAGTTCTGTATTTATTTAGACTCCTTCGCGCTGATGAATATTTCCTTTAACGGTGGGTATACGGCAATGTAGCAGTCACTCTTGATGCTTACCCCTGATAGTGTGCTCAAACTGCGCTCTCTACACTCCGCTTCGGACCGAAAGCCGAGGAAAACGGAGGCGTTATGAAATCTTCATCATTACAGGACTTGTTTCTTATCGAGTTAAGTGACCTTTATGATGCTGAGCATCAATTGATCAAGGCATTGCCTAAAATGGCCAAGGCATCCTCGGCGGAGACCTTGCGGGGAGCTTTTGAGGAGCATTTGGAAAAGACCAAAGAACATGCCGCGCGAATCGAACGTATCTTTGCCGACCTCGATCTACCGCCCAAGCGCGAGAAGTGCAAGGGCATGCAGGGGCTTATTTCCGAAGGCAACGGCCTGCTGAAAAAGAAGCTCAATCCCGACGTTCAAGATGCGGGAATCATCGCCGCGGCTCAGCGGGTTGAACACTACGAAATTGCCGCCTATGGATGCGTGAGGACGTACGCCGAATTGCTCCAGAATCGGCAGGCGGTTGATCTCTTAGAGCAGACTCTTCAGGAAGAAAAGGACGCTGACGAGAAGCTGACGGAACTGGCACAGCAGATTAACGTCGAAGCGCAGACTCCCGAGGAAGCCGGCCTCGAAGGGGAAGACGAGCCCAAGCGTCGAGCAAAAGCTGCATCCTGATTGCGCGTTGCGCCTGCAGATACTCGAAGTTCGCCAATTTTCGCTTCAGGATGAGTAAAGCAGCGCTACCGGAAATTGACTGAAAATACTGCCTAACAAAAGTTCCCGTGAGCGACCTTCGGTCTCTATGCGCTCACCTGTGAAGATGTTCTTCCATCGCCGGGCCGTGCCCGGGGGCAATCCGAGCCGATTCTTGCGCCAAGCCTTTGCCCCCAGTGGGAATTCTCCGGAGCTTATGAGCGCTGTAGTGAAGCGTGGCACGGCCACAAGCACGCTTTGCCTCCTGTAAGTGCGCATGAACGCGCAAACATGTTGGAGGATTCTCCCGCTTGCATAGACCGGAGCGTAATCTCCTTCGAGAAAAAGCTCAGCATGACTACGCCGAAATTCCAGAGCTCTGTTCGTAAGAAAGAGCTTGATGCGACCATCGGCCCAGTTAGACAAAAGAGATGCAAGTGGCACGTTTCCGCTCTCCCCCTGTTGAAGGTTCTCCAGGAAACCAGCTCTGATTTTGAAGTCGACAGGGCGGCGATTGTCCGGATCCGTCATGCTGAAATCCCAGAGCTCATTGCCCTGATAAAGATCCGGATTGCCGGGAGCCGCGATCTTCAGGAGCACTTGCGAAAGCGAATTGAGCGCTCCGTGGAACGCGATGCGGCTCTGGAAACGACGAAAGTCAGCCAGGAATCGCCTCGAGCTTGCGGGTTCGAGGATCTGCCAAATAAAATTTCGGACTGCTCTTTCGTACGCTTCGTTAGGGTTGAGCCAACTTGTGAATTGCTTAGCCTCTCGCGCCGCTTTAATGACAAAGGCCTGCAGACGCTCCCGAAATCGATCGATTCCAGCTTCTTCCAGCGGCCACGCTCCGAGGAGAGTCTGGTAAATCAGTAACTCCATGCCAACCGAAGGCGCCGTTTGCCCTTTGTCAATGGATTTCTTATCGCGATTCCAGGAACTCCAGCGTCTGAAACGCGTATGCCATTCCTGTGGAATTTCGGACAGTACATGAATGCGCGCGCGTAAGTCTTCGCTTCTTTTTGTGTCATGTGTCGAGGTGGCATTCATCGTGTGCGGCCAAGATCGCTGGCGCTGCTCATTGAAGTGATGAAAACTTTGGAGGCCGAATACCTGCCCCTCGCGGAAGGGGTCGCTGCCTACTTCATTCAGCGAAATCAGTGCGGTATATGTGTAGAAGGCGGTGTCTTCAAACCCTTTGGCCATGGCTGCGCCGGTGAACATCTGCCACCGGAGCATAAACTCGAGCCATTCCTCAAACCATGAGCTATCAACGCTATCGGGTTTGCGGCGAAATACGCGCCGAAAGAATGCGAAAACCTCGCGTGTAATTTGACTTGTCTCCCTGTGCCCGCGCGCCGCTTGGATTGCACGTTCCAGTTCCAATAGATCGCGCCTGGAGATTTGTTGGTCGCGAACGTAAGTGCGATAAACAGGCAGCGCTGCTGTGATCTCTTTGAGAGCCGTCTGAAGCTCAACGAACGGCAAATCGCAAGCTCTCCGGTCCATCAATGCGAGGCGCACAATTCGGCTGTGAATGGCCCGAATTTCAGCTCCAAACAGTTGCTCGATCACCTGCTTTTTGCGCTGGCACCACGTTTCCGCAAAAGAACTTTCGTCTCCCGCAAGTCGCTGGTAGAGCCGCTCGAGATAGCGGTAGCCCGCTGGCTCGACCAGGAGGAGATTGGCGGCGTTCACAAAATCGTAGCCGGTCGTGCCGGCCACTGGCCATCCGGAAGGCAACTCCTCTGAGCCATTAATTATTTTCTCTACAACGATGTATGGTTGTGGCCGGCCATTTTGCGGGGCAACGACTTCGTCGATTCGCTTGCGAAGCGTAGATAAATATTCGTACGGGTTACGCAGGCCGTCGACGTGGTCAATTCTCAGCGCATCGACGGCACCTTCCTTCATCAGGCGAAGAACGGGAGCATGCCTGGCTTCGAAAACCTTAGGATTGTCTATCCGGATTCCAACCAATTCGTCGATGTCGAAAAAGCGCCGGTAATTGATCTCTTCTGATGCCCGCCGCCAATAGGCCAGCCGGTAAGCCTGAGAGCAGAGCAGCCGGTCGAGACGGTCAAATGACCTGCGCACGCCTTTTATTCCGTTGAAGAGCCTCAGCGCGTGGTTGAGTGTCTTTTGGAAAAGCCCAGGCTCGCGATAGAGCTCCCAAAGCTCATTCTTGAACTTGACTACCTTCAAACGGCGACCGTTTCCTTCAGCCGAAGGCTCTTCGGACTGTGTTGCAAGTTCATCGGCAGTCTCGCACGCTCGCTCGAGCGTCTTGCGAATGCGGCCAGCAGATTCATTCCTGTTGTCCAATTCCTCGAGGCACGCGGCTAAGATGTGCCGGTAGGTTTGCGGCCGAACCGGGAATCTCATGTCGTAGTAGCGTATGAAAAATCCTTGATCGTCGTAATGAAGGCTGAGCCCCTGCGTCTCGAGCACCCGGCCGTACATATCACCGAGCACCGGGAGCATAATGCGGGAGCGCTGGAGCGGGTCAGCAGCCCAGTCAATATCAAAGTACGATGCGAACTCCGATTGCCGTCCGTTCTCGAGCAAATCCATCCACCAGGGATTTTCCTCGCTGGCAGCCATATGGTTGGGAACGATATCCAGCAGTAGTCCCATTCCATAGTTGTGTAGCCGGTTTACTAAGCTTTCGAACTCCTCTTCGGTTCCCAGTTCGGAATTGACTCGCGCAGTGTCCGCAACGTCATAGCCATGGAGGCTTCCTTTGCGTGCACGGAAGCGAGGCGAAGCGTAGAGATGAGTGATGCCCAGCGCGTGAAGATAGGGCACCAACTCTTCGGCGTCCCGAAAGCGAAAGTTGAGGTGAAATTGAATGCGGTAGGTAGCGCAGGGCAGGGGCATGGGTTAAGACATCCGCATTCCCAATTGCTCCCCTAAGGCTCGAAAAGTTTCACTCCACTCCGGAACATCGCAACCCGCACCAGGAGGTTTGTTGCCGTTCGCCGAACTCATGAGCACGGAGTGGTAGACGTTTTGAATCTCCCATAGGCGAACTTCAAACGGAAAGGAGCGAGCCAACCGCACCGCGGCTTCGAGCGAAGAAACCTTCTCCAAATCGCAGGGCTGCGTTTCCCAATTCTCAGCCATGGTTTCCAGCTTTCTTCGCAGCGCAAACTCAAGTGTCGCCGCATCGAGGTTGACGTGTACGGCCTTTGCTTCTTCCATTAGCGCTCGAACCAGGTCCACGTTTACGTTCTCCGCCTCAATCGCTCTGCGCAACTCGGCGTTGAGCGAAACCTCTGCGGCAACCTGAAAGTGACGGATGAGCGGGATTCCATGGGCGGCGACAAAGCGCATCAGCGGAGCGCGGCTGTCATAGAGCTGCCGATAAGATGACTCTGCCTCTTCCAGTGCGGAATTCAGAATGATTCGCAGTATCTTTCGCTGCTCATCCCGGAATAGCAGCTTTAAACTGTAGCTACCCGAGCCGAAGGCGACATCGATTGCGCGGATCAAATCCGTGAAATCGCCGCTTTCGAAGACTTTGCTAATCCGTTCCGTAATTTCCTTGTAAGCTTTCTCATCCGTAAATTCCCGCACGCCTCCCGTGACGTAGTGATCGCCGAGGTGGACAGCTCCAAACATCACGCGGCCGGAGTCCAGAGTGATGTCGGACGTAATCCGGATGCGGCCAAACGACACATGAGATTTGCCGGACGACAGCATCGTGTGATCTTCCTGATCGATTTGGTAACAGTAGGTTTGGCTGTGCGGCGGATAGGATTCAAAAAGCGAACTGATCGCATAGTGAGCGCCGACCTTATTCAGATCGATCATTGCGGGCCGGACGTAGCTTTCGTAAATGTTTCTGCCGTCGCCCTGTTCAGGAATATTGCTATGCGCTTTCGACAAGCGATTTAAGAATTCCTCTTCGATCTTGGGATCGTCAAACAGCGATTGCGCCAGCTGAACGGCCCTTCCCGAATATTGGATCGACTGCACGGTCTCTAAGCCGGAAAGCTCGTCGAAGAACCACCCGCAGCTCGTGTACATCAGCATGAGGTGCCGCTGGAGCTCCATGAGTTTTAGAGCGCGTATCTGTTCACATTCTTTTAGTTCGTGCCGGGCTTGGTCATGAAAAAACTTGCCGATACTGTCCCGAGAGCGATTTAGAACTACGCAGACGTACTGCTCTCGGGCTTTCCACGCGTCGACGAATAATGCGCTCGCGGCCAATTCGAATTTTGACGTCAGCGTATCTCGAAGCCAGTCAAAGGCCTCGCGCAAAGGTGTGCGCCACTCTTGATTCCAGCCCGGACGCCCAGAATTACACCCGCAATTCGAGCGCCATCGCTCGATTCCGTGCACGCAACTCCAAGAAGTGTTCTCGACGATTTCCACCTCGTGTGTCGGCGGGTGCTTTTCCAGAAAATCGGCATAAACGGTGAGCTCCGCGAGTTTTTGCGTTTCGATATAGCGCAATGCATAGCTCAGAGCCATATCCCCATGGGCGCGATGATGCCCGTACGTTTCTCCGTCCGTGGCAATATTTGTGAGCTGGGCCCACTTCCGCGTCTCGGAGAATCCCGCCATGAGGCGTTGAGCGAAATCCTCGCCGCGCATAAGGATATTTTCAAAGGCCACCGCATGAGAAATAGGTCCATCAAAGAAAAACAAAACGATGCTTCGTCCTGAGGGTAGCTTGGCAAGGTAAGCGCGCGAGGGATCGATCTGGCCTCCGGCGACGTCTTTCCATTCTTTTTTCCCTATGTGTCGCACCCGCTTGGCAGCATGCTGCGGAAGCACAGTGAAACGAATCTTCTGGGCCGCCAACATTTCAAGGGTTTGCACGTCGACGGCGGCCTCAGGCAGCCACATTCCTTCCGGATAGCGGCCAAATCGGTACTCGAAATCTTTGACGCCCCAAACAACTTGCGTGGACTTATCCCGCAAATTCGCCAACGGCAAAATAATGTGATTGTAACCCTGTGCCATGGCTGCCCCGTGACCGCCAAAGTGTTGGCACGTCTCCTGATCGGCCCCCTGAATTGCCTTGTAAAGGCGTGGCGTTTTCGCTTCGATCCAGGAGATCAGCGTAGGACCAAAATCGAAGCTAATCTTCGAGTAATTGTTCACGATATCGATGATTTTCTGTTCGCCATCCAGGATGCGCGACGCTGCATTGGGCGCGTAGCATTCAGCGGTCACGCGTTCATTCCAGTCGTGGTAGGGGTAAGCTGAATCCTGAATCTCAATAGCCTCAAGCCAGGGATTCTCTCTGGGAGGCTGATAGAAGTGCGCGTGTATGCACACGTAACGATCGGTCACGTTTTTCCTCGGTCATCGGAACAGTAGAGTGCGAACGAGAACGGCTCGATGCTCATGGATTGATTATGGGCGCTTGGCAAACAGTCCGGAAGTGAAGACCCAGGTCCCGCCCAACGGCGATCGCGAGAATTCAGGACCTTTCTCCACGCGTTGTACAGCGAAGAAAAGCTGACGTGGGCAGCATTCTTGCCAAAATTGAAACAGGTGAATAGCTGCTCGTCTTCGCTCCGGCGGCGTAAGAGCAGCGCCTTTTGATCCTCAAAAGGCGTGGCTTCGATGAAAGACATATCGTTATTGGTCAAGGCCGGCAATCGTTTACGTAATCGCAAAAGCTCCGTATAAAACTCACGAAGCGGTCGATGTGGTGCCTCTTGCTGCAGCTGCCAATTTAACTTTGAGCGCAAAAATGTAGCCTCGTCCTGCGGATCCGGAGGATCCTGATTCCAGCCAAACGCTTTGAATTCGCTTTTCCGGCCTTGTCGCACAGCTTCGATGAGGTTGGGATCTTGATGGCTTACGAAATATTGAAACGGCGAATTCTCGCCGTATTCCTCCCCCATGAAGATCAGGGGCAGAAACGGAGAAAGTAGCATCACACCGGCCGCGACCTTCGCTGCTTCGAAATCAACCAGTCGAATCAGTCGTTCGCCATTCATGCGATTGCCAATCTGATCATGATTTTGGGTGAAAGCTACGAAGTGCTCACCACTCACACCTTTGGATTCACTTCCGTGGGAGCGCAGCCTGTATTTCGAATATTCGCCCTGGTAGACATAGCCGCTCGTCAAACTCTTCGCAATTTGCGAGAGCCGGCCAAAATCCTGGTAATACCCAGCGGTCTCATTGGTTAGAACGGCGTGCACGGCGTGATGAAAATCGTCGTTCCACTGCGCCCCGAAACTATAGCCCCCTTGCTCCGCAGGCTGCACGGTACGAATGTCGTTTCGGTCGCATTCCGCAATCACATGAATTTCGCGGTTCTGGCTCTTTGCCGTATCTTGGACCGCGAGATTGAGTTCGCGTAAGAACGGCTTTGCGGACGTGTCAACGATGGCGTGCACAGCGTCGAGGCGCAGTATGTCTATGTGGAAATCACGGATCCAATGAAGCGCGTTCTCGGTAAAAAAACGCCGTACCTCATCGCTCCACTCGCCGTCAAAGTTGACCGCCTGCCCCCATGGCGTGCGGTAACGACCTGTAAAGTAAGGCCCAAAGTCGGCGAGATAATTGCCCTCGGGACCCAGATGGTTATAAACGACATCGAGCGCGACGCAGAGATTTTCCTCATGGCATGCGTTTACCAATCGTTTCAGTCCTGACGGGCCGCCATAGGAATTCTGCACGCAAAACGGGAAAACACCATCGTAACCCCAGTTCCTGGTCCCTGGAAATTGCGCCACAGGCATCAGCTCGAGCGCCGTAACCCCCAACTCCTTCAATTCACGCAGCCGGGGAATAATTGCGTCAAAAGTGCCTTCCGGGGTGAATGTCCCGACGTGAACTTCGTAGAAGACGATCTCGCGAATTGGCAAACCCCGCCATCCGAGATCAGTCCACCTGAAGCCATCTTGCGGGTGCAACGCGGACGGCCCATGGACACCCTCCGGCTGGAAGCGCGAAGCCGGATCAGGTCTCATCTTCGCGCCGTTTCCGCCAAGATCATATAGATATCGGCAGGGAGTCTGAGCCCCAATCAGCAAGCTAAAATAGCCTCGCGGAAGGCGTTCCATGGGAATGGAACGGCAAGTCTGATTCAGGATGCGGAGCTTGACGCTATCAGCGTGGGGCGCCCACACCAAGAACTGACACTCCCCGGTGCTGAGAGGGGTCGCACCCAGAATGTCGCCTAGTGTTTCTGCCATTAAAACATCACATCCCATCATTTGTCGCTGAAAGCGGTTTCAGGTTCCATCAGTGTATTTCTGTATCCAAGCGGTCGGGATTTGGGAGTCACTGAGGGTGATGCCGACTGAGGCTCTTTCCGGTCGGCGAGAAGGGTCAGGGTTCTATGATCTGATTGCGAACGGCATAGCGCACTAACTCGCTAACGGAATGTAGCTCAAGCTTGCGCATGATATTGGCCCGGTGGGTTTCCGCTGTTTTAACGCTGATTCCCAGCGTCACCGCCACTTCCTTACTGCTTCTGCCTTCCGCCAGCAACTGCACGATCTCTCGTTCGCGGGAGGTTAGCCGATTGCGCATCAATACGCGGGGCTCCGTCACGGAGCTTTGGCGGCAAAATCCGTCTATCAGCATTTCCGCAGCACGCGAGGTAAAGAAAGAACGATGATTGGCTAACGCTTCGATGGCGATCAGCAGGTCGCGATCCGCGTCAGACTTCATGATATAAGCCCTCGCCCCCGCGTCCACGATCTCTCGCACCAGTTGGTCCGAATAATGGAGCGAAAGGATGACTACTTCCGTCTTGGGCAGCTGTTTCCGTATCTTGCGCGCCGCTTCCAAGCCGTTCAAATCGGGCATGCTGATATCCATCACCACTATGTCCGGTCTATGTTGCTCGGACATCGTAATCGCTTCCCGTCCCGTGGCAGCTTCGGCGCACACCACCCACCCCGGGCGAGAGGAAAGAAGCGCTTTCAGTCCTCGTCTGATGATGTCGTGATCGTCGGCAACGAGAATACGAAGGTTACTCATGGGGTAAGAACTTTGCCCGATTCTGCGTCCAACCAATATGCGGGAAGCAAGGTCTTCATTTTGCCGCCCGAGTAGTAACGCCCTTCATGGATAATATACACTGGCCTCGCCTCCCATCCGTACTTCGCTGTATTTTCGGTCATCCGCCATACCCGAGATTCGGCCGCAAGCACTTTGCGTCGTCGATCTATCGTATTTTCTGTAGCATACCTGCCTCACCTATCGCTTGCGGATATGGCTCTCTCAACCTGTCGAGGCACTTTCGCGCTAGGCTATAATTCGGCTAAAAGCAAAGCCAACCCGGGGTGATCTTTCAGGTTCTCATTGCTGAACTTAATGGCTTGCAGCGCCGTGGTTGTGAGATAAATTGCGACATTTATGATTAGAAACGAGCGAGCGATTTTCTTCGTTACCCACATTCCCCCGAGTGACTTGTGATCTTTGATCTTTTTAGGCCTAATACCTGCGTTCTGGCGAATCACTCTAAACGTGACAAGGTCTGGCAAACTCGGGGATTGAGTTTCTTCGTCTTCTTGGTGTTTCAGCTCCTCTTTGCGTTGGGAGGTAAGGCCCAAGTCCAAGTGCCCGTTGGGCGGGGCGTTGTGCGGGTCGAATCTACACAACAAAGAAGAGAGGGCGACCGCTACATCGCCGACGGGAATGTGGATTTGCATTATCTGGATATGCGGCTTAGGGCTGATCACATCGAGTACAACTCCAAAACCTACGACATACTCGCCTACGGCCACGTTATCTTCGACTATAACACGCAACATTTCGAGTCTCCGGAAGGCCACTACAACGTTCGCTCCGATCAAGGCGTCTTTTCTCACGTCCAAGGAAGAATCACCGTCACCCGGCGCCCAAATCCCAATGTCCTGTTTTCGCCGAACCCGATCTCGTTCGAAGCCGACGAGGTTGACCGCGTAGGCGAACAGACCTACGTGTTTAAGAGGGCTTGGATGACGATTTGCCTGCCGAATCGTCCCTTGTGGAAGTTCTACTCCGTTCGTTCCACACTGAAGGTCAACGACAAGGTGGTCCTGGTTCGAGCCAACTTTCGATTGCTGAAGGTTCCCTTGATATATCTGCCATACGCGACCATACCGGCTAGCCAAAACGTCCGCCAATCGGGGTTTTTACTTCCCGAGCTGTCTGAAAATTCGGTGCGAGGCTACGTCGCGGGCGATTCGTATTATTGGGCTCCGACGGACTGGATGGATGCGGAAATCGGCGCTCAATACATGACTTTGCGAGGATGGGGGCAAAGCCTTGATCTCCGTGCAGTGCCGTCGACCAACATGGATCTAGGTATTCATTACTACGGAGTGGAGGATCGCGGCCTGCCAGGTCCAAATGGGACTTTGATTCCGGAAGGAGGCAGCGAGGCCCGTCTGCTCCTTACCGACAACCTGGGCGGCGGCTGGCGAGGCGTTGCCGACCTAAACTACCTGAGTTCGCTCACTTTCCGGCTGGCATTCGCCACGACTTTCAACGAAGCGACCGTTTCTGAGGAGCACAGCAGCCTTTTCGCGACGAACAACTTCCACGGATTCAGCCTGAATATTGCAGCGCTCAATTACAAGGATTTTTTGAACGCGCAGCCGGAAACCAGTATTGTCCTGCGCAGCGCACCAGAAGTCCGCTTCAGCTCCACCGATCGGTCTTTCTGGCAGAAGTGGCCCGTATATTTCGGATTCGATAGCGTCAGCGGTGCGGTACGGCGTTCCGACACCATTATCGACACTGGGCAATTCGTGGAGCGTTCCGAACTCGCCCCTCACATAACGCTTCCGTTGCGTTGGGGTCCCTGGTTCGGTGTGACCAGTACTGCGGGATTCAGGCTCACCGATTACGGCGAACAGCTCCTGAATGGCACGCCGGTCGTGCAAAATCTGCTACGCACGGACGGCGAATTCAGTGTTGAATTGCGTCCTCCAGCGCTCGAACGCATCTGGGATCGCGGTAAAACCAAATGGAAGCACGTGATCGAACCTGAAATTATCTATAACCGTGTAACTGGCCTCCAGGATTTCAGCCGAATTATTCGCTTTGACGAAGACGACACAATTACGGACACCAGCGAGATCGAGTCGCGCGTCACTCAGCGATTCTTTCGAAAAACCAGTGACGGTCAGGCTGAAGAGTTTCTCACTTGGCGCCTTGCGGCCAAGTACTACTTCGATCCGACATTCGGAGGCGCGTTAGTCACGGGGCAGCGCAACGTTTTCGCAGCGCTCGATTCCATCACGCCGTTTGCGTTTGCTGATGAGCCTCGGCGTTGGTCGCCAATTGTCAGTGATATCAAGATAAACTACAGCCAGCATTATGATCTTCAGTTGGAGACGGATTTCGATCCGATTCCAAATCGGCTGTCTGCGTTCGGTCTTATTGGCACAGCGCATCCTTTTCGACAGTCCTTCATCAGCCTCGCTGAGTTCAGACTGAATACGGACCCAATACTACAGCCGCGCCAGGATCAGATCCGTCTTACCGCCGGCTGGGGCCAGCTGAATCGCAAAGGATGGAACACGGCTACTGCGTTCGCTTATGATACGATCCAGCGCTCCTTGCAATACGAGGTGGTGCAGGCGAGCTACAATGGCGGTTGTTGTGGAATCAGCTTTGAATATCGCCGCCTTGCTCTCGGACCCCTTCGCAACGACAATCAATTTCGCGCGGCGTTGCTCATTGCGAATCTCGGGACTTTCGGAAACCTGCGCCGCACGGAGCGATTGTTCTAGTTCGTTCGACAACTGGATTTAAGATTGAGTCTTTTCGCTATCATTGAGAGATAAGACTCTAGCCCGGTAACCAGTTGGAGCTGCTGTAGCGGAGAACCGATGTTTGAGCGTCGTTCCGCGTTGTTAGGCTTCATTTCAGGAGTCCTCGACTTAGGCTTGACCGCGCTGTCATTCCTTGTCGCCTATTGGGTTCGCATGCGGGTGTTGGCACGAATGGTAGGGGACGTCGTGCAGCCGGTGATTTACCCCTTCGGCTTGTATTGGGGACTCTTTGCCGGCATTTTGGTGATCTGGTTTCTGATCGCCCAATTTCTGCATATCTATCGTGATATTGAACTGCGCAATCGCCAGCAACTCGTCGGCGATGCAGCGACGGTAATTATTCTTGGAGTTGTGGCCTTAAACGCGGCCTTGTACTTTGTAAGGGCCGACTACATCAGCAGAGCTTTTATTCTGACTATAGCGGCGGTTAATTTTGTGCTCGTGGCCACCGGTCGAGTGGTTTTGCTCGGGGGCAGCAAGGGCCTGCGAGACAAGTTTCAAAGGTTTCACTACTGCTTGATTGTCGGACTCGGCCAGAATGCGCGCGAGCTTGCCTCTTTGATTGAACAAAGTGAGCCGCAAGGATTGCGTTTGATAGGATTCGTGAACCCCGGAACGAATGTGGAATCGAGAATCGGCGCACTGAAATCACAGTATCCCATCTTTGCATTAGCCGACGTGTACGGGATCCTTCAAAATCATGTCGTTGATGAAGTTCTTTTCGCCGTTAACAACGACGAACTGGAGCATTTGGAGCTGCTCATTGACCGCTGCCATAAGGAAGGCATCCGAACTCGCGTAGATCTCGGTTTTTTCCCGCGCACCTTCGCGCGCGTTCACCTCGAAAACCTTCGACACATCCCCCTGCTGACGCTGGGTTCTACGCCCAACAATGAGTTTGCGCTATTCGCGAAGCGTGCCGTCGATCTCATCGTAAGCGCGCTCGCGCTCGTTCTGCTCTCGCCGCTCCTGCTGATCATTGCAATTCTCGTGCGCCTGACCTCGCCGGGGCCCATTTTGTATCGCCAGACTCGCTGTGGCCTGAACGGTCGCCGTTTTACGCTTTATAAATTTCGCTCCATGGTTGCTAATGCGGATGAGCTTCGCGCGGAGCTGGATATTCTGAACGAGCTTGAGGGCCCGGCATTCAAGATCAAAAACGATCCGCGCTGCACGCCGCTGGGCCGCTGGCTGCGAAAATTCAGCTTGGACGAGCTGCCGCAACTGTGGAACGTGCTGATCGGTGAGATGTCTTTTGTGGGCCCGCGTCCGCCTTTGCCGCAGGAAGTAGAAATGTATGCGCCGTGGCAACGGCGGCGGTTGCGCATGCGTCCGGGGCTGACTTGCTTGTGGACGTTGGAAGGCCGAAACCGGCTCAGCTTCGATCGCCTTGTGCAGTTTGATTTGGCTTACATCGACAATTGGTCATTGTGGCTGGACTTGAAAATCTTCCTGAAAACGATCCCGCATGTTGCGCTAGGCCGGGGAGCTAGTTGAAACAGCAGTTCCCTTGTGTTGATGCAATTGATGGTACAGCGCCAGCGCCAATCCCGCCAAAAACCAGAAGAGAAACATCACCACCGAATCGCCAAAATCGTAGTGCACCAGCGAGCTCACAAAGAACGAACTCGTCGCTCCTAGAATGCCCAGCGAGAGTCCGTAAGGGAATGGATCCGTGCGCTTGTGCGTTTGCACGACCAACCGCGCCAACATAAGCCAATATGCCGCCATCAAAACGACCCATGCGGCCAGCACCAGCAGCCCCATTTCGACGCCGATTTCAATCGGAGTCGAATGGAAATGCAGTTGAACTCCATATTTTTTGTAGGCTGCCAAGTCAAACCTTGAAGGCGCGTCCCGTATCACGTTCATCCCTACACCGAACAAGGGATGAGCTTCGATCAACTTTGCTCCATCGCGCCACATCAGAAGACGGTAGTCCGTGCCCGCATCGTTCAGGGCGAACAAGCCCATCTGCCGGTATCGGTGCATCGCTACGGTTGTCCCGACAACAGCGACGATGAGAATTGCGGGGATGATAACGGTTCGCGACCAATGCTTGAGAAAAAAGCAGAGTTCGACCACGCACCCGAACGCAAATGCCAGCCAGGCCCCACGAGTGAGCGTCATTGCCAATACGGCGCCAAAAACGAGCAAGAGCCCGGCGAAGACCGTGCTCGACAGCGGCGAATACCGCCGATGGCTCAACCACAGCCCGAAAACAAGACAGCCCAGAAGCTGCAAGACGGCCGCATAGGTGACGTAATGGCTGTAGAAGGCCCGAGCGCGCGCAGGCCGGTCCGTTTCTATCTGCATTCCCAGTTCACTCAAGCTTCTGGGGCGCGGTGCATGGTCCAGAGAGACCACGATGGGAACGGCATCCTTCATGATCTCGATGCCGAGTCCGTGTATTACCCGAAGCTGCATCGGCTTGCCCGACGGCTCGGAATCCACGCGCTGCAGGAACTCTTGCGGCCTTTCCACACTGTGGCCGTCGACCCGTAGAATGACGTCGGCCTCACGCAGCCCGGCGCGATAAAAGGTTGTCCCGGGCTCGGGATTATGAATCCGCAGGCCAACGCCATCGACGTAGTTCCACATCGCCCAGCCGGCTGCGCCAAGCGAAGAAACGAAAAGAACTGCCAGCAATTGCTTGGCCCGCCGCGAATTCGAGACGTTATGCGCCACGAGCAGAACGATGAAAATAAGCGCAATTTTGCGCATGCCTTCCCAACTCGAAGCCGGCAGCGGCGAGACTATGGTTGATATGACGGATAGCAAAAGGAAGATCAGCATTGGAAGATCCAACGGTGAGCTCTTCAGCATCCCGCGACGCACCAACGCCAGCCGCAGAACCCACGCTAGGGCCGCACCTGCATAGGTAACGTGGGATGCCGCAATCGAGAGAGGCTGTGCGATGACGAAGAGGAAAAGAAAAAATGCCGTGATTGTTTCCAAATTACGAGAGAACCTGGCGGTGAGGTCATTAGCGGTTGGGTGCGGGCGGCTTACACCCACCATAGCATCGGCCATCTGATTAGTCGCCATCGCCGCTAGTTTCCCATTCTCCCTACCTCAGCGCACGGAAAATCAGCGCGCTCGGACCCGTACTCAAACCCGGGCACCATTACTGTCAGTAACAGTAGATGGAGTCTCCGGGGAAATCTTCACGAAATTACTGGGGCGGGTTTTGGCGGATTTGGTAAAAAGGGTAAAAACACCGCCTAATTCAGCCATTGGTCTACGTGCTATGCTCTAGGAGGTGTGTAAGATCGGGGCGTAGCGCAGCCTGGTAGCGCGCCTGCCTTGGGCGCAGGAGGCCTCCGGTTCAAATCCGGACGCCCCGACCAATCTTCTCAGTAAGTTGTAAGCAGTCGTTTTCATCGCCTTTAGTTCACTGTAGCGGAAATTGTAGAGACTCCCCGACTTTTTTCGACCGCTTCCACGATTTGAGCGAGCCGGTAAGTTTCCAGTTTTCCCACTGCAACTCGCTTCTGTTCCTCGGCCGGATGCACGTAGCGCATCGTCATCTGGATCGCCGTGTGCCCCAAGATGGATGATAGCGTCGGCAGGTCCACGCCGGCGGCGACTGCGCGAGTCGCGAATGTGTGGCGGAGGTCGTAAAGCCGAAAGTGTTCTTTGATGCCGGCGCGTTCAACCGCTGCGTCGTGCGCTTTCCTTACACTGCCGATCGGGATGCTCGGATCTGTCTTGGATGGGAAAATGTACGGGCCTTCCGCTTTTTGCGCCCGCCTCTTCATCAGGTCAAAAACATCGGCCGTCATTGTCACCTTTCGGCGTGCAGCTTTTGTCTTTCCGAACGGATTGAAAATTGTGCGTGCTACGAAATCGACGTTTTCGATTCGCACGCGGAAAACCTCTTCCGGTCGGAGGCCGGTATCGAGAATTGTTTGCGCGATGTCTTTCAGAGGTTGACTCGCCTTTGCGAGATAGGCAATTTCTTCAGCAAACTCCACGACGCGCATCCGGCCTGGTCCCTCATTCAAAAACGCGACTCGGCGTGTCGGATTGGCCAAGCCATAACCGCATTTTTCCGCATGGTTAAAAAGTTTCTTCAGCGTCGTGAGCGCGCGGTTCACCGTCGCGGGCGTTATCAGGCGCCCGTCTTCCGCATGTTTGTGAGCTTCCTGGGCTCGGGCGAGCTTGAAGTCTTCGACCATGCCGGCGTTGATCTCATCGAGCCAGCATCCGCGGAAGAATCGCAGCAACGTATCGCAATTCGTGCCGTGCAGTTCGCGTGTCTTTGGTCGATGCTGTTGTTTCGACCACTCGAGGAATTTCTCAACATGCTCTTCAAACTTCGGCGCGAGCTTCGTTTGCGAGAAGCCAGCGCGCCTGTTCAACAGGTCTGTTTTTCGCTTCGCCTCAGCTCGCTGAGCGGCCGTCTTATTCGTGAATCCCGAAGACTCTTGTATCCGGCGCCCTTGAAACTCGAAGCTATACCACCAAGTTTTCCCGCGTTTGTAGAGCGCCATACCTAGAGACTCCTTTCGACGCGCACTATACGCTCCGTAAGCCACGCGTCAAGGTCACACTGCCGATACCGCACGAAATTGCGACTGATTTTCACGAACGGAATCCCGCGCCGCTGGCTTCTCCACTGCGCCAAAGTCTCAACGGACAGACCCGTGATCGCCGAAACATCTGTCGCCGAAAGCAGTGGTGAGTCCGCACGGCCCGCGCCGTTCTGGTTTCCGTTTTCGGGTTGTGCCGCGCGAGCCATCTAGTCGCTACGTGAGTCCTTTCGCGGTTTGGAAATCACTTGTTTTTCGAACATCGGAATCTCAAAAATTGCCCTCGCCTTTTCACTCACTTGCGGACTCCGCGGAAATAGGGTTTTTCGAACAAGCCCCGCGACTGGTTTCCAAGCCCCACTGGTACGCTCCGCACGGACAGTCGATGATCTTGAGCTTCGCGGGCCGGGCTAGCTCGCGGAGGAGTTTCTGCTGCGCCTCAGCGTCCAGCACGGTTACACGGCCGCATTCGTGGCAAGTAAGTTCTAGGTTGCTCATGCGTGTGCAACCGCAAGAGCACCGTTAGCCACATGGCCGGCCCGATCTCTTTGCGAAGGTTCATCGCGATACCTTTCGGCTCCCCACAATCATTTCTTTTCCCGTACCCCTTTTCCGGTCTCAATTGAGACTAAAAGGGCCGTTCGGCACCGAACACGCTCGCGGGCCCTGTACCAGCTTCGTTTTATAAACGCGTTCGCGTGCCAGCGCCCATTGCCCCAACCCGCACGGGCACTCCACGATCTTGCGCACGGATGGCGGTTGTGTCGCCAGTTCACTCTCGATGCGCCGCGTTTCCTCTAGGCTCAGCACTCGCACTCGATAGCAGCTCAGGCAAAGCAGTCTTCATTGCACTCGTCCAGCCGTTTTACCCGTTCCCTTGCAAACTACGCATCGGGCAGTTTCTCCGGCAAAGCTTTTCCAGCAGGCCGCACACCCGCAGCGTCCTTCTCCGCGGCAATGCCAACAAGCTCCTGCGGGAAGGCAATGGCAGTGTTCGGCGCACAACCAACAGCGCGGGCAAACTGGACCGGCGCAACCGCAATCGGCGCGAGTGGGAACGGTTGGCGCCGTGGACTCAGGCACTGCCGTATAACGGTCGGACTGGCTTTCACGTTCCGTAGTCTCAGTCGATCGCTCCCTCGATATCTTCCGCGCCAATTCTAGGTAGCTCATGGCTTGCTCACCCTACGACCGAAACGACATTAACGACCGAAGCCTGCTCTTTTGTCGTATCGGTCGCTTTGGTCGTACTACTCGCAGGCTTCCACACTTCGGCGGACCGCCCACCGGTTTCCTTCACTCCCGGGATCGCAAGGCTTCTTTCGGACAGGCAACGCAGCGCAGCTTCTATCTCTACCTCGCTGCGGTTTCTGCCAAACAGGTCTCTAATTTCGGTCCGCGTCAACCCCTGCGGATTAGCGCGAAGCTCTTTAAGAATACGATCTGCGTCTGGATAGCCGAGGGAATCTCCAAAAATGAAGCGAGCCGATGCCTCACAGTATTCCCAGACAGCGAGGGCAGCCAGCAAGTGCGTCTCACGGATCACGACAGAACAATCCAGTAGCGCGAAAATCAGAGACAGGCGGACTACCTGAGCAGGAGCACGACTGGTAATTGCTCCAAGCAATCCCGGACGTCCATCAGAGAGGGCCTCATATACAGCGCGCCACATTTCGACTGCCGTAGGGTCCCGCACGATGTCTCCGGCTCCATGAGCGAACTGAACACAGTCCGTAAGGCGGCGCAGAAGAGCCGGATGCTTCTCGATTTGAAAGTTTCCGCCATCCGGCAGGCACTTACTGCGCCTGACGCACGCCCATAAGAAACGATTTGCGAATCCGTTTGCCATTTCGGTGGAGTTCATATAGCGGAGGAGCTCTTCGCGGGTCACGTGGCCGATGATCGAGATATGCGCGCCCGTTGCGCGCGCAGGGGAATTTTTCGTTAGGGTACAAAGGCCGCCAGTGTCCCACGCATCGCGAATGATGGCCGAGAGCGTGTTACCTTCGCGGGCCGCGACGCGAAGGGGTGAAGAAAATTCAGCTTCGGTTATCAATGCTCGCTTGTCAGCAATGCCATGGTCTGCGATGACGGTCTCATACCCAACTGTGCGGCCCTTCTCGCGGATAGCTTCGCGTTTTTCAATGGGATCGCGCACAGCCCAAATCAAACCTTCTCCGGATGACAGGCCTGAGATTATGCGGTTGGCCGCCCATTCTGGGTCTGCGGATTGAAAAATGCGGCGGACGTGACCGAGAGAGGTCCCTTTCCGTGCGATGGACGTAACGCCGACCAAAACGACAAAAAGGTTGGTACGGTGCCGGTCGGATTCAACCCTAAAATATGGCGCGGCGCCGATCGCGTTTCCGAATGCGGCAAGAAGTTGGATAAGCAGGCCCACGGGATCCGCCTCGGTATGTGGCTCGATCGCGCGGACGATTTCACCTGCCAGGCCGTGAAACGCTTCGACCGCCAGCGACTTAGGCCACTCCGGGGCCGCCGTGCCCGTTCCGCCTGGCCTTGACTTCCCATTGCTTGAGCCATTCGGAACAGCGGGGGATTCCGCGTCGTAAATCACTCGCGGACCGGAATTAGTCATACGCTCCACCCGACCGACACTCATGCGCAACCCTCCAGCACGCACTGAACAAGCTCCCCTTCGACGGCTAACGCCAAAGCACGGGCAAGGCCCGCATCCAAATTTTCAGGCTGGCAGTAGACAACGGTGACAGGCAGGACCCGCTCACGGGGAGTTAGTCGGCTACGAAGGTCCGAGATTTGCTTCTCGGCTTCGCGCACAACGCGTGGCCTAGGTTCAATCGCGCCAGGCCCAGAGAAGAGATCAGCGACCTTAATTCCTAAAGCCTCGCAGATGGACTCGATGCTGCATCCCGCGAAGCAATGGAGCAAAAGCTTTCCGCCGTTCTCTCGAATTGAAAGAGATGGTCCGCGGTCTGAATGTGCTGGGCATTTTGCAAGCCAACCTGAGCCGCTTCGCCGTACGCCCTCGAGGCGCGAGAGGATCGCGTCAATTGTCATCGCTACAGAGTCCCCGCGTTGATGTATTTTGCGAGGTCCTGTGGCCGCACGCGCACGGAACGGCCGAATCGCACCGTCCGCAAGCGTCCAGCTTTTCGCTCTTGGTAAACCTTGCTCTTAGAAAAACGGAGCAGTTTGGCTGCTTCGTCCAACGTCATTAGCGCTTCTCTGTGATTCATAGTGTGAAGATTTTCGCGTGCGAGAAATTCTCGGGCAACTGTCGCGTGAAATGGCTTCGCATCTCACTGACAAGAAAGAAGGAAACGATTGATGTGTATTTCTGCGAGAATTAGTGAGGGTTTTCCGAGAGTTCCGAGAGTTTCCTGGCCGTATCTCTCGCGGCCATTTTCAGGGAGTATTCGAGGACTTGCACAACCAGTGCCTGGTAATATTCCACTGCTCGCGTCCAACTTCGGGCAGGAGGATGTCTTTTCGCCCAAGCTTTACTTGGTGGGGTTTTTTTCTTGTCCTTATCCAGCTTCTTGGCGATCTTCTCGAGGTGTTCCTTCCAATTAATCCCGAACGAGTGCACGATGTCTGCGACGGCGCGGTGGGAATCCGTCTTTGGCGGCGGTCCGCGCCTTGCCGCTGTCAATTCTGGAGAGTCCGCCTTCTCTGCTTGCTGCGCCGCCGATGTGTCCATCGCTTCAAGAAGGTCGGCCTTCCTTTTGTTCTCAAGTACCCGCATGCAGTATTCATCGATGGCCTGACGGCTGCGTCCCCTTCTAAGAAGTTCGCCGACGATCTCATTTTTCTCTGCGGTCAGCGGCGACTCATTCAGACGAGCCGCGATCCAGCGATCCTTATGCGCAGCTTTATCTTCAGCGGTATCTGTATCCACATCGATGATGCCGGGGAGCGTTTGCCAAATCCTTTGGCGAGTGTGTTCCCAAAACTGTTGATATCTATGCTCTAGCCCATTTTTCAGACGGTCCAGGCCGAGTACGACCTCCTTCAAACGCCGCCAAAGCTCGCGGGTTGGAAGCGCGCGGAGTGGAGTATCATGGGGTGCGGACAATCGGAAGTTACCCTCACGCCCCGGTGCCAGCCGGGGCTTTTCTTTTCGGTATTGGCAGCGCTTTTTCGCCAGAGCCGCACTTTAGGACGGCGCGAAGTTTTCCCCTGCGATATGAAGCGTCTCCCGAAACCGGTGTAACTGAGACTCGCAGTGCGCTACCTCGATTGCCCACTCGGGCTTGATCCAAAGTTCTGCTTCCTCTACGCGCGCCTTGGCACGCCTAAGGAGGCTTTCAAAAACCCTGATGTCCTGTTTGAGCTCCTCGATGTAAGTACGGTGTGTGTCTTTCATTTCACTACCTCGCAGTTGTCGGGCATTTTCCCACATAGGGCTTGACAGTTGCAAGACAAATATGCTATAGGTACAGCAATGCTTGATGGCAAGCTCACAACGGCTGAGGCTGCATTTAAAGTCGGGATTCATCCGGTCACACTCCAACGGTGGATTGCGGCACGTAAGGTGAAGGCCCCGAAACCAACGTTGGTGGGTGCCGTTGGTTACCGACTTTGGACAGCGGACGACGTTGCGGGCTTGAAAAAAATCAAGGATCAGATCCACCGCAAAGGCCGTGGCCGGAAGGCAAAGGGCGAAACAGTGAAGGCTGCCCTCAAAAGCGTGAAAAGGGAGTTCCCGGAGCTGTCGCATTCCCGCCAGCGAGCGATCGCACGAACCAGGGCCCTGAAGGACAAGCTGAAGATGCCTATCGTCAAATAACAAGCGGGACGGGCCGGTGCAGCAAACACCGACACGCCCCTAATCACCAAGGAGGGTGAACTCCATGGCAACTGCCAGCAAATCTATTCCGTTCGTAGTTCCCGCGCAACCGTCCCCGAAAGTTGAACCAATCAGCCAGGCTGAATTGACCCTGCTTTTGTCGCTCCGCGGCCGATTGCATCAGCTCGAAACGCAAGTGGAAACGGCTGAGGCGTCGATCCGGCAGCGGCTTGAGCAAGGCGTCAGCGTCGAGCCCGGCGACCACACGGCCAAACTCGAAACCAGCTTCCGCAGAAATGTGAGCTGGAAGAGTGTCGCGGAACGCTTAGCCAATCGCTTCAAGTTATATGGCTATGTCGCCCGCGTCCTCGCTGCGACCAGACCTACAGCCGTCGTGTCCCTCGAAATCGATGGTGCGAGATGACCCGCCCGGAGCGGGCCTGGGCGTGCGCCGTCGCCATCGTTCCGCTCACGGTCGCCTGCAGCTCTTTGATGCGCTGCGGGTGCGCCGTGGCCGGCTGGACTATCGAAGTCATTGCGGCACTCGGCTACTTCGCGTGGATCGCACGGAGGGAGCCATGAGCTTGTTCACCATCTTCACCCTGGCCGGGATTCTGCTGTGCATCAGCCGACATCGCGGCTGGGGTGCCCTCTGTTTCGTGATCGCCGCACTTGCGCTTTTGGCGGCGCTGTGACGCGCTTAAAGGCCATCATCGCGCAATTGCTCGGGCCGCCGAAATGGGCACGGGAAGCGCTCACCAAACTGGCGCAGGACCGGCGGCGCAGGGAGCGAAGGCTCGCGAAGTGGGATTGGATACTGAAAACCGGGGAGCACCGCAGAGCGGAGAGGAGAACAGATCAATGAGAGCCGCCATCTACGCGAGAGTCTCGACAACCAACCACGGCCAGGACGTGACCATGCAAACGGGCGAGCTTGAGCAATTCACACAGGCCCGCGCCTGGACGCTCACGGATTCCTACATAGACCGGGGCATCTCGGGCAGCAAAGATCGGCGCCCGGAGCTTGATCGGCTGATGGCCGACGCCCACAAGAGAAAGTTCGACGTGGTGATTGTCTGGAAATTTGACAGGTTCGCCCGCAGCGTCAGCCATCTATTACGTGCGCTCGAAACTTTCAATGCCCTAGGCATCGCGTTCGTCAGTCTGAGCGAACAAATGGACACGTCAACGCCAACCGGGAAGATGGTGTTCACTGTCTTGGGCGCCGTCGCTGAGTTGGAACGCTCGCTGATCGTGGAGCGGGTCAAAGCAGGTCTCAGAAACGCGCGTGCCAAGGGTAAGCGGCTCGGCCGGCCGCGAAAGATCGTGGATGCCGCGAGGATAGCTGCGCTGCGCGCCCAGGGGCTTAGCTGGCGCGTCATTGGCCGCGAGATGGGGCTGCCTGCGGGAACGGTTTACGATGCGGCTGTGAGGTGTTGGAAAAACCCTCGCAAAATGGCCGTCGCAAGTGATTGATTCGGCGCCCTCGAATCGAGCCCGGATCGCTGTTGGGGAAACAGATGATTTTGCGTCGGCGTGATACATTGCCCTGTGTTTCGCGTCTTTATCGACGAAGTGGGGAACCACGACCTTCAGTCGTCTGCTGACCCGAATCATCAATACTTAGGCCTGACGGGCGTGATAATGCGCCTCGATTATGAGGCTGGACAGTTCACGGACGCGTTGAATGAAATCAAAACTGCGACGTTTGGCTCCTCGAACATTGTCTTGCACCGCCGGGAAATGATCGACGCCGAGCCTCCGTTCCATGCATTGCGCGATCCTGCTGTCAGGAGAATCTTTGACGAAACGATCCTGCGACTTCTCTCTGAGAGCACGTACCGAGTCTTCACCGTCGTCATCGACAAAAGAGAGCTTCTCAGCAAATATACGGTCTGGCGTTTTCATCCGTACCACTACTGCTTGACGGTCCTGCTTGAGAGGTACGTTCAATTTCTCGCCAAGACTAATCTCACTGGTGACGTGCTCGCAGAATCGAGAGGGAAGGCTGAAAACCGACAATTGGAACGTGCCTATCACCATATCTACGAGAACGGCACCTCGTTCGTTCGGGCCGCGACATTTCAGCAGCGCCTTACCTCGGCGCAGATAAAAATAAAACCCAAGACCGCGAACGTTGCCGGATTGCAGCTCTCAGATTTGGTTGCTAGTCCGAGCTGCCGAAGCTTGATTTGCGAAAAGATGAATATCCAAATGACCGCTGACTTTGGTAGACGCATTCAGGATGTGCTTAGAAAGAAGAAATATCTGAAGCGGTATGACGGAGTAACTGCGGGTTGGGGAACCAAGTGGCTGCCCTAAAACAAAACCGGCCCTCAAGAGGCGGCCGGGCGACGCGAAACTTAACGTCCTCCTCCGTTCGTCACGGATTGGCTGAACAGTATCATGATTAGCTCGACCCATGCAAATTCGATGATTTTAGGGTACTGACTCATTTTGATTTTTGACCCGCCTTGCTGCCCGTCCTTGTATCCGTGTATTCTCAATGCATGAGGCGCTCAAGCAAACCATTACCAGAAGACGTTAATCAGCGAGCCGCTGAGATTGTACGGCTATCCACAGAAGAACCACCAAAGTCATTTTCACAATACCTTGCGGAGATTGGTAGAAAAGGAGGGCTCAAAGGCGGGAAGGCGCGAGCCCCACAAATTATCGGCTGCCAAGCGAAAAGAGATCGCCAAGAAAGCCGCCAAGAAGAGATGGTCTAAGCATAAGAAATAGAGCGGCTTGTCGCCTAAAATCGTTCGCCTAAGCTTCGGTATTGACAATCCCGCGTGAGTTGGTAAAATACCAACTCAATGGGCAACCGTACAATCGTTGAATGTTTAACACAGAACATTGCACGAGGCGTTCTCAAGGACTGCCTTCGAGATGGAAGTGTCATCATAGGTAGACACTTTCGAGATGAATTGGCAGCCGAGAACCTAACTTTTGAAGATGTTTTGTTCGTGATGCGTTCTGGGGCGGTAGTCGATGCAGGCGAGCAGGACATTAAATACGGCGAGTGGAAGTACAAGATAGAAGGCTATGAGCCTGGCGGAAAATGGCTTGTAGTAGCTTTCAGCTTCAAAAGGGTTGATACGGTTTTCTTGATCACGGTTTATTCCATTGAAACCAGAAGAAGGAGGGAGACATAGAAAGGCTCCGTTTCGGGAGGAGGGACGCCATGAGAACTAAAGGCATAGGAGAGATGGAGTGCAGCAGCTGCGGCTCCATGGCGACAATAGTTCGCGGCATGTATCCATTTAAAGAAAGCGGGCTCAAGAACGTCGTGTTGGCGGGCATTGAACTAATCAAGTGTCCGAACTGTGGGAATATCGATCCCATTATCCCGCACATGGATGAGTTGATGCGTGTGTTGGGTATGGCTGTACTGTCTCAACCCAACCGTCTACGAGGGGATGAGGTCAGGTTCCTTCGGAAGCTCATTGGAAAGACGGGTAAGGAATTTTGTGAGTTACTGAACATTGATAAGTCCACACTGTCTAAATGGGAGAATGATGAAGACCCAGTGGGGGGGAGCAATGACCGGCTGATTCGTGTCATCGTCTGTGGTCTTGGAGATGCCCCCAAAGAACAACTAGTGTCCATGATCAATAGGTTTAGAAAGACCGAGGAAGATAACTCTCGCCAGAGAGAAATCAAAATCGACGCTGACAAAATGTCCTACCAGTACGTTTAGATCGATCCAAAAAATATAGCCACCAGCAGCGGACTCCGTGCTTGGAACACGGAGTCTAGCTCTTTTCTCTTGACATGCTTGAGCGGCGCCCGGCACGATCCCGGCAATCCCGTGCCTAAAGAGGGGCATGAAATGCTCGCTTTGCATTAGTGTATGGTGAGCCGAAAGTCCGCAATCAGGAGGCGTCGCGATGAGGCGTGTCGGCCTAACCTTGGGGCGCTACTGCTCAGCATTTCTCCCGCCTTCGCGCAGAAGCGCTGCGATACGTGCGCCCGCGATTCGCACGGAAGAATCAAAAGAAGTCCCGGAGCTCGGCACGAGTTCATGCGAGAGACGGGATACCCCCATGGGCGCCCCGGTTATGTAATCGACCATGTCAAGCCGCTCGAATGCGGCGGAGCTGATTCTCCCGGCAACATGCAGTGGCAGACCAAGGCCGAAGCCAAAGCCAAAGACCGCACGGAGGCGAAATGTTCATCCTAGAACTTCGCAAGATCAGCTTCGTAATAGGTGCCATCGCTTGCGGTTCGGTATTCTGTGTGTCGAGCTTGGCGCAGACTCCCACATCGCCTTCTACAATCTTCCGCAAAGCACAACCCTCAATCGTTCTCATTGTTGGAGGTGACGAGAGCGGGAAGCCCACAGTCCAAGGTTCGGGATTCATCATAGGGCCGGACCGGGTCGTAACCAATCACCACGTTGTCGCCGGAACATCAACCGCCCTGGCCGTCTTTTCAGATGGAGGCTCATCTCCGATCACGGGTGTGATCGCGGATAACGCGGCTAAAGACCTTATTATCCTCGGAGCGGTGACCGGTCAGCGACCGGCGCTGGCCATCGGCGATGAATTGTCTCTACAGCAAGGCGATCCAGTATATGCAATTGGCGCACCTCAAGGACTGGAGTTGACGCTCACAAATGGAATTGTGAGTGCATTCCGAAATATCGGCGATCAATTTCTAATTCAATCAACAGCCGCGATTGGACACGGGTCGAGCGGGGGGCCCTTATTCGATCAGGCCGGCAGAGTTATTGGGATTACATCTGCATTCCTTTCAGATACTCCAGGTATTTATTTTTCGGTGGGCGCAGGGGAGTTGAAACGCTTGCTAAGAAGCCCCCAGTCAATCGTCCTGTCGTTCACAGAATGGGCAAAACAGAACCCAGGCCAACCGGTTTCCGCAGAAGATGTAGGATCGCCAACACCACCGAAGAATGCTAAAGATTACTATCGCGAACTTCTCAAGGCCGGGGAGTTCTATAGCACAATTCGTTTAGGCCAAGACGCACAAGGCAAATCTATATCTGAAACTCTTCAGGAAGATAAATGGGCTTGTTTTCCTGATGACAACCCAAACTTCTTCACGTTCACTGCCTGGCATTACGATGAGGAGTGGGCAAAGGCGGCGGAAGTTCTGGGGAAAAGATCTGGTTCAGAACCGCCATATACTGAAGAGGAGCATAAAGCCGCAGACACCATGGACCGTATCCAGGCCGAAAACCCACCTTACGTTGGCCTCGCACTCATGCTCCCACCGGCGGATAAATTCCCACGGGATACTTTCGAGTATCAGGCAGGATTATTAAAAGCAAACCTCTATTCTAGGGGAATCAAAGAAGGGGAGATGAGATTAACGCGCCTTGTTGCGATGCTTGGATTCCCAGATCAACCAGAAGCAGGTTTGCCTTCCAATCCCAATCCTAACGGTTGGTATTCGGATGACTGGAACTTCTCGAACGGCCCAGCTAGACAAACTCTTGTCACGCGTCTGCTAATCAATCCCAAAACTATGCGTTACATCCTAGACAAAGCGATTCTGGATACGGTTCCTGGCAAGATGGTCAGCTCATCTTCTGGAACCTGTGAAGCCATACCGGCTCCAGAAAAGTAAAAACTCCGTCATCCAACTCGCGGGATGACCGCGAAGATTCGACCTCAGCGAATGCCCAAGTCCACTCGCCACGCTCCGCGCTTGTCTATCAGCTCCCGCAAAGGTTGCCTTGCTCACGTAGTTGCTCCGCTTGGGCCGCGAGCGTTCGCATTCCAGCGCGGTTTGCGCTGCCTTTCAGCCGTACCCTTGGCGTCGATATTCTGACCCCGTGCCATGCGCCTCAACTCCGTCAGTATCGCGATAAGCGATTACGCGATGGCATAGGTGCCCCCATGGCGAGGAATGGGCAGCCCAAAACGCAGCACAAACCAGTCAAAAGAGCGTGTTGCCGTAGGCAATTAGGTTCCTGCCGGGCTACCCCCTGGGGCGAAGCACCCGGCCCCCTCTCTTCGGTCATAAGCGTCCTTTTCATCAAGTACTTACCTGCCGATCTAGCGAGCACATCTAAGGCAACTGGAGCAGAAACGATCTTCTAAACTAATCTTGTAGTATTCAAGTACTTAGACTGCATCGCGGTCCATATTTGCTGCCAGCTTGATTGTTTTCTGCCGTGCCGTTCGGCTTTGCGCCTTAGGTTGCCTACGGCATGAGGGCTCCCAGTGAGGGCACCCCCTGGGGCGATGCGCCCCCACCCTATGCCTGCCTCTAAAAACATCTTTCCTTCGCGTCACACACGTTCCCTGCTATGGGGGTAGCCAAGAGCTGATTTTCGGCTTCCGTACTCACGTGGAATGAGTCGCTTACGAGAGGGTTTTTTTCAACGCTGCGACGCTTTCGATAACCTCGTTGCCAGGTTACCTGTTGCTGGCGTTTCGCTGCCTGACGCTCGCGGTCCGTCCGATACTTCCGCGGCCGGCCGCCCTTGCGAGTTGCATACTTCCCTTCGAGTCTTGTGCGCGCCTCTTGAACTTCTGCCGGCGTCAAGATGCGGCCTTCTAAATCGTCCAATCTGCGCCGTCGCATGGCGTGAATGGCGCGAATGCGAGAGAGAGTCTCCTTGGCCATGAGAGCGGCAATGATTCGTTCTTCCCGCGGGCACCACTTATCGACACAGCAAGCCTCGTTGACGTACGCACCGTGCTTTGCCAACAGCTCGCGGCTTTGCGCTTCAGTGAGCTGCATGGCGAGCCTCAGCGTTCAAGCGGCACTGTAGTGACTTTTGTAGGGACCCTACGAGCAGACTGGCACACCCGCATACATCCAGACACATGCTCCGAGCGCAGCTAAGTCTTTGGTTTTCTGAATCGCGATTGAAATTGAGAAGGTTACGTGGAGCGGGTATATTGCCTTGGGCGCAGGAGGTCTGGAGTTCAAATCTCCACGCCCCGACCACATCAAGCTGACTCTGTTTCGCCTGGTCGCAAGTTCCACCTTATTAGTCGCCCCATCCAAAGCATGGCTCAAGAATCCCGCCCCTCTGCCCGGGCACGAATTCGCTGTTGTGTTCGTTTACTTGCTCCATCTGCTTTCCGCTGGCTTTTTGCGGCAGCACTCTCCAGGCTAGTACCCAATCTTCGAAGTCATAGCCAAAAAACCCGCCATGCTCCCGATGGATCTGATGTGCACGGCGGACAATCTGCTCGATGCTGAACGCGTCTGTGGTTTTCGAATCTGCACTACGTAAATCCGCAATCTCGCTCTGATGTGGCGTCGCGCTCGCTAGAACCATTTTCGAAGTCCTTTCGGGTTTGGCTTTCAGCGGTCGCGGCCAGCGCCCCTCAGTTGATGGCGCTGGCCGTGAGCCGAAGAGTTGGAGTTAGAACCGGAAGACCAATCCTGCCGAGGGCGCGGCGGTGTGAGCGGTAACATGCGAGTCCAACGCAGCGAGCTGGAAGTCGGGCCGGTTGTAAACGTATCCGCTATACTCGGCGCGAAGCGCGACGTGCCTCAACAGTGGGAAGTCTGCGCCGCCGCCGTATACAAATGCCGCCTTAGCTTGTTGGAGAGCTCCGGGAACGGACTGGCCCGCATTGTTGGTCGGATCAAAGACGAGCGCGCCAGCCCCGGCCAGAACATACGGGTTGATTCTGGAACTGCCCGGTAGGGTCACAACGAATGCGCCAGTAGCCTGGTGCACATTGGCCTGAACGTTAAACGGACCACCAGCGGTGAAGTTCTGTTGTGTATTGCGGGCGTAGCCATAATTCGCTTCGGCGGCGAACCAGCGATTGAAGTGATAACGGTACCCGATGAGGAAGCCGCCCGTATCGGTTGAATGCTGCGAGATTCCGTTTCCTTGTGAGTCTTTGGTGAAAAAGCCCGTGCCTTGTATGCTTACTTCACCTTGGGTCCACGCCGGTCCCTCTTGCGCGAAAGCCGCTGAAGAACCCAGCAACAACAACGACAAAACTGCAAGGACTACTGTCTTTCGAATCGCCATTTTCTTGTCCCCCTTTTGGTTTATCTGCCAAATTCGTTTCAGACTTTGCGCCCACCCATTCAACGGGCGGTTTGGCCGAAGCCGGGCAAGCAGAGAAAAATCAGCACTGCTAAAACTGCGATCAGGACGTACAGCACGACGTTCTCCCTCGGGCGGCGACCAAACCCTTCTCGCAACGAAGCAATCTCTGTCGCCGGGAAAGTTTCGATATTTCGCTTGTATTCCCATTGCGCGACGCATCATGAAATGCGCACACGGTGCCAAAACTACGTTGAGAGCGTTTATTCCCGGAAGCGCTTCGTCCAATGAGGGTTACAAAAAACCGTTGCACCGATCGAATTCAGCGTGCCAACACAACACTGCCGCTGAGTCGGCATCTGCTATTCACATGGCACAGCATGATCACGGTTCAGCGTAAATAAGGGGAAAAGTGACAAGCCTCTGTGAAATCGTCGAAACGAACGCGTTTTGCGGGGAATTCTTAGACTGGTTTACTGCTGCGAGCAATTCCGAGCTTCTGCATCCGCACCTGAAGGGTGGAACGCTTCATTCCGAGGCGCGCCGCGGCACCCTTTGGTCCAGCAACAACCCAGCGGCTTTCTTCGAGCGCACCCAGTATCTGCTTGCGTTCGGTTTCTTCGAGAACTCGTTGCATGTTCCCTAAGTTTTCGGGTCGGGCTGCGCTTTTCGCGTTTTCCGATGCTGGCACGGAACCGCCGTTGCTCTTGAGATCCGAAAGCACCACACGCAGCACTGGACCGGAAGACAGGATCACGGCACGCTCGATTACGTTCTGCAGCTCGCGGATGTTACCGGGCCAGTGGTATTCGCATAGGGCATTCATTGTCTCTGAAGGGATGCTTTCAATGTCCTTGCTCATGCTGCGGGCAAACTGCTGTGTGAAATGCCGCACTAGCAATGGGATATCTTCGGGGCGCTCGCGGAGCGGTGGAACGCGAACGGGGAATACGTTCAATCGATAAAAAAGGTCGGAGCGGAATCTCTGTTCCTCCACCATGGCCCCCAGATCGCGATTGGTCGCTGCGATCAATCGTGCGTCCGTACGCAGTGTGCGCGTGCTGCCCAGGCGCTCGAATTCCCGCTCTTGCAGTACACGGAGGAGCTTCGGTTGGAGCTCGAGCGGGATCTCGCCAACCTCGTCCAGGAAAACGGTGCCGCGGTTTGCAAGTTCGAAGCGACCTATACGCTGCGCAATCGCGCCGGTAAACGCTCCCTTCTCATGGCCAAAAAGTTCGCTTTCGAGCAGCCCGGTCGGGATGGCTGCGCAATTCAGCTTCACGAATGCATTAGAACGGCGAGCGCTCAGATTATGGAGTGCCCGGGCAATCAGTTCTTTACCGGTCCCCGTCTCACCATAAATGAGGACGGTCGACTCGGTGGGTCCCACGGTTTCCACTTGCTTCAAGACCTGGCGCAATGCGGCGCTCTTCCCCACGATCTCTTCGAAGTTCATCTCAGTGCGGATCTCGTCTTCCAAATAGAGCTTTTCCTGGGCCAGCTTGTCTTTCAACGCGGTGATTTGGCTGTAGGCCAGTGCATTTTCCACAGCAATAGCTATCTGGCTCGCGACCTGCATCAAAAACCTCACCTCATCCGGACTAAAAGCATTTTCTTCTCTGCGGGCAAGATTCAATACGCCGTGTATGCGCCCTCGGCTTACGAGCGGCAAAACGCAACCCACAGTGAAACCTTCGGCCGAGGGCGGGGAATCCGGTGTCATCCTGGCTACATCGTGGACCGTAGCCACATACGGCTCACCCGTTCTGAAGGCGATGCCCGGCGGGCTGCTGTCGATGGGTATGAGGCTCTCCTCCTTTATAAATCCTTTGCTCTCGGGAAAATCTACTGCGTAAAGCCGCAAGTGAGTGTTGTTTCCAGCGTCAGGCAAGCCGACGCCCACGAAATCGCACTGCATGACTCGCCGCAGGTGGGCGGAAATGTTTCGCAGCAACTCGCGCAAATCCAATGTCGAGACAACACTGTTCGTAGATCGAGCAGGAGTTTTAGCTGTTCTTGAGCTTTTCGGGAAGCATCAAAGTTCAGGGCATCGTCGGTGGCCAGTGCAATCTGGTTGGCAACCAGTGTCAGAAAAGAAATGTCGTCCTCAGAATAGGCGTCGGGCTCTTCACTGCCGAGGAACAAAACCCCTAACTGTCGATGCACGGTGGTCAATGGGAAAGCGCATCCAGATCGAATCCCGCAAGCCCTGACCTGATTGAGCGCTCCGGCAAAGCGGGTCTCGCGATCGAAGGAAGGAATTACCAGAGCCTGTTGGTTCTGGTAAACCCACCAGGGGATGGTTTCCTCCCGCACTTTGTCCCGGCAGGGCCCGCCCTTCATCTCCTTGCATCTTTCCGCGAGATGCCAAGCGATTTCGTTACCCCCTTCGTCGTATTGAATGATGCCGATACTGTCAAATTTGACGACATTGCGGAGCTCGTTCCTAAGGACCGGAAACAGCTCCGCAGGATCACGGTGCGCACGGATGGCTTGCAAGACACGGATGAGAGCTTCGTAACGCGAGGATCCTTGTTCGATAAGGGTCGCCGCTTCCGCTGCCATGAACATCGCCAACTACACCTCCCCGAGATAGAGTTTCAGATGCAGATGAGGGCCATTCGGATACAAGATTTGCTTCGGTTCGGTTGATACGGTTCAGCTGCCATTGCCATTTTTGCATGTGCTTGTAGAGTGCAGATGTGCCCGCTATGTTACGAAAACTCAAGACATTCGAGGATTCGAAGAAACTGAGAGTCAGTCGCGCGATATGTATTTATGCCGCCGGGCTCGAAGAAACTAGGTACTTTTGTTCCTTTGACAGTTTGCCATGAGGGAATAATCGTCTCTAGCCGAATGACTCATTCACCAGGTGACATTACTCTCCTTGCGCGCTCACGCTGGTTTGAATAAGGTGCGTCCCCTAACAATGACGTTGGCTTTAAGTGAGTCTTACGATTTAGATTCGCGGTGCACACGCTCGATATCTGGAAAGTAGATTTCGGCGCGAGAACCGGGCGTTGTATGGAAAGCAAGGCCTTCTGTAAGCCACAGGGCGAAGCTGTGCCACTACCTATCGAGACATCGAATCCAGCGTCCAATTGGTACGCCCTTTACACACGTCATCAACACGAAAGGGCTGTAACTCAGATCCTTACCACGAAGGGATTTGAGATCCTGCTGCCAATGTATAAATCCGTTCGGCGCTGGAAGGACCGAACTAAAATCCTTTCATTGCCCTTATTCTCTTGTTACCTATTCCTCAAAGGCGGGCTCGAACGTCGATGGGACATCCTCAATACTCCTGGGATTTATGACCTCCTGTCCAGCGGAGGTCGACCGATCGTTATTCCGACATCTGAAATTAATGCCATCCAGCAGGTTGTGAATAGCGGTTTGCGCCTTGAGCCGCATCCTTTTCTGAAAATTGGTGAGCGCGTGAGAATCAAACGCGGGCCGTTGGCAGGCTTGCAAGGATTGTTGGTGCGGCAGAGAAATATTTACAGATTAGTTCTCTCCGTCGAGATGTTGGGCAGAGCGGCCGCTGTCGAGGTCGACAGCTTCCTCGTCGAGAGGTTGACGAATTCTAGTGTTGTCCAGCGTGGAGTTTCTGCACACATTGCGACTCAATGGTGCAGCCCAAGTCAGTAGCTTAGAGCCACCAAGTGCTTCCCGCGAAGGTCTTAGTCTATTTTGCTCCGAGAGCGACAAAGGCACACAGAGTTTCCCGCGCAACCGAGCAGCGGAAGGAACGGCGGAAGCACGTGCGCTATCCCGTCCGGCTTCCGGTGTTTTTCAGTTGGAAGAAGCGCGGGAGTGCTGTCGTCCCATGCGAGGGCATCACGCGTGACATCAGTTTGCGGGGTGCCTACGTACTTTCGGCAATTTACCCTCCAGTAGCCACCGTGATCGAGATGGAGATTCTCCTGCCCAGATCCCTGCGCGCAGCGAATTTGCTGATCGTCGGTAAGGTTCGAATTCAGCGCGTTGAACGCGCTTCCCGAAAGAAGCTAGGCTCGGGCTTTTCGGCCGTGGCAACTGGGTTTGCGGTCCGAACCAATTCGCGATGGCTACCAACGATTGTGAAGCCCGAAGCTCCAAGCAAATAAGAGAATATGAAAGATTCCGATAATTGAAATGCTTGCTTGCGGCTGGCTGGAGATCCTGAATCTGGCGTTGGTTGTTAGCCGAGAGCCTAGATGAACATTCTACACGTGATACGCACCCTGGATCCGGCTTGGGGAGGACCCGTCGAGGGAGTAAAGAATATCGTAGCGACGGCCGCCGCCCGCGGGCATTCTGCAGAGATTACCTGCCTGGATGCACCCCATTCGGCTTGGCTCAAAACTCAGCATTTGAATATAAATGCAATCGGGCCAGCCAAATTAGGCAACTTTGGGTACTGCCGCCGGCTAGACCGTTGGCTTCATGAGAACCTTCGACGATTCGACGTCGTAACGACGAATGGTATTTGGATGTACTTCAGCGCGGCAGTTCGGCGTGCGGCGAGGCAAGCCTGCGTTCCGTATTTCGTGTTCACTCACGGCGCGTTAGATCCCTGGTTCAAGCACAAATACCCATTGAAACACATCAAAAAGCAAATTTACTGGAATGCGATTGAGTATAGGGTTTTGCGTGATGCGGCCGCAGTCCTTTTCACGACTGCGGAAGAACAAGCGCTAGCGCATCGGGCGTTCTGGCCATACCGGTGTAATTCCAAAGTGGTGGGCTACGGTATCGAGGACCCGTTTGTTTCCAAAATGGGATTGAGAGAGCCCACTGAAGCTCGCCGCCTGATAAGACGCATGATGCCTCAAATAGGCCCCCGGAAATTCCTTCTTTTTCTGGCCCGCGTCCACGAAAAAAAGGGAATAGACCTTCTTTTACAAGCGATCGCACGGAACAGTGAGAATTATAAGGACTGCGCATTCGTAATCGGCGGTCCGGGTAAGGAAGCTTATGTCACGCAGCTCAAATCGATGGCGGCTCAGCTCGGTCTAGAGAATCAGATCATCTGGACAGGACCACTTTACGGCGAATTGAAGTGGGCGGCGTTGCGTGAGGCGGATGCATACGTGCTTCCTTCTCATCAGGAAAACTTTGGAATATCGGTGGCCGAGGCCCTGGCTTGCAGCGTTCCCGTGCTCACCACCATCAAGGTAAACATTTGGCGAGAGATTGTGAACGATGATGCCGGTTTAGCTGAGAACGATGACGTGAGCGGCATATGCAGACTACTGGAAAGATGGAGCCGATTGTCTCGGACTCAAAAACGATCCATGCGTCAAAATGCGCGGCGATGTTTTGTGAATCGCTTCGATATCGCGCACACCAGCGCGAAATTGTTCGCTTTATTCGCGCTGTTCGCGGAACGGCACACCTCAGAACGTAAGGACGCGGCCGAGTTCGAATGCGTCTCCTGATTCACGATTTCGCCGGCCATCCCTTTCAGGTTCAACTTAGCCGGGAACTTGCCACACGAGGCCACCTTGTCACGCATGTATACGCTGCGGGGTTGTCGGGCCCTAAAGGTCAACTTTCCAAGGGTACCAGCGATCCTCCGGGGCTATCCATTTGCGGAATCCAGTTGCCATCGCAGTTCCAAAAATACTCCGCTCACCGGCGGTTTTGTGATCAGCGCAATTACACTAAGCAGCTAAAAAGTCTGAGTCGCCACATTCAGCCCGATGCTGTTCTGTCAGGCAATACTCCTATAGACGTCCAGGCGGAATTGCTCTGGCACTGCCGAAAACTGCACATCGCCTTTGTTCACTGGGTTCAGGATATCTATTGCCAAGCGTTGAAATTCTTCTTAAACCGCAGACTTACTCTATGGGCGGATCCGATTGCGTCCGTTTTCGAACTTCTCGACCGGTGGGTCGCTTCGCGGAGTGACCACGTCGTTGTCATTGCTCCGGCCTTCCGCGAGGTTCTTTGCGCTTGGAATATTCCCGACTCAAGGGTCACGGTGATCGAAAACTGGGCTACGCTCGAGGAAATTCCCCCAATGCCGTGCGAAAACAATTGGAGTCGCAGCCAAAAGTTCGAGCGGCGCCCGGTACTGTTATATTCCGGTACGCTCGGGATGAAGCACCGGCCCGATCTCCTTTACCTGCTCGCGGAAGGGTTAAAAAACGAGTGTACGGTGGTGGTTATAACCGACGGAATCGGCCAAGAATTTCTGGAGAAGATGCCGCCGCTGGGAAATTTACGATTACTTCCATATCAGCCTTACGAAGCCTTACCGGAAGTCCTGGCGAGCGCAGACGTTCTGCTCGCGACGCTCAACTCCGACGCAGGCAAGTTTGCCGTTCCATCGAAGATTCTGAGCTATTTGTGCGCCAGACGCCCGATCTTGTTTGCCGGCCCGCGAGAAAATCTGTCCGCTGCGATCATCGAGCGAAGCGGAGGCGGTTTGGTCGTGGATCCAAATGAAGGCGCAGCGTGGGTGAGCGCTGCCCGGAGACTTGTCTCCGACCCACTCTTGCGTGCTCAACTTGGAAGTAAAGCACGGTCCTATGCTGAACGGACGTTTGATATAGCGAAAATAAGTGACGCGTTCGAAGCGGTGTTGCTTTCAGCACGTAAACCATATGCCCACGCGACATCCGTGGTCTCTTCATTAACCGCATGAGCGCATATCCATCTCTGACGAGCCAGGCAGAAACCGGAGCGATTCTTGCGACATCGCCGCTCATTTCCAGAAGCGACTACGACACTGCGCCTGCGTGGTGGACAGCGGCTTCCATATTTGTGGCCGACCTCCTGGCGCTATCCGGAGTTTATTGGGTCGCTGTCCTTGTGCGGCGGTTGATGACTCCAGGTAATATGAGCCTTTATCTGCAAATCTTTCCAGGCATAAGCCTTTTCGTTGTCGCCTTCGCCATCCACGGCCTTTATCCCGGCGTGCTTCTGCATCCGGCTGAAGAAATTCGGCGCGTGTTCCGCTGCGTCAGTATCGTCTTTTGCCTTTTGCTCTTTACTACGTTTCTCCGGCATGACGCGCAATCTTTCTCGCGGTCGATTGTGATGGCGACATGGGCGCTCGGCGCGCCCACAGTTCTACTTGTGCGAACATTCGTACGGCAAAAACTCTCTCGCTTTTCCTGGTGGGGTGTTCCGGCTGTCATTTTTGGTTCGGGCGCTTCCGCAGTTCGCGTTCTCAATTTGCTCACGAATCGGGAACTTGGTATCAGGTGACGGCTGTCATTGCGGGCGATTCCTTTTACTTGCCGGCCAAGAGAAAGGCGCATTACGCGATTCTCGCCGAGCCGCCGGTTAAAGTATCTTTTCACCGCGTGATTCAGGATCAATGCACTGGCTACCGCCATGTGCTGTTAGTACCGAACATTCATGGCATCTGCAGTCTAGGCATCAGTGCCCGTGAAATAGGAGGCGAAATAGGCTTTGAGGTGCCGCAGAGGCTATTTCACAGCAGCACTGCCATAATAAAACGCATGATCGACCTGCTCTTGACGCTGCCCGGCATAATCGCACTCTTGCCGATGGCATTGGCGATTGCGGTCGCCATCAAGCTGACTTCACGGGGCCCTGTTTTTTATGGGCATACTCGTCTTGGTCGGTATGGAAAGACCTTTAAAGCTCTCAAGTTCCGCACGATGTATGAGAACGGCGAATCTTTATTGCATGCGCAGTTCCAAAAATATCCCGAACAGCTTGACGCATGGCAAAGGGATCAGAAACTGAAGCTCGATCCTAGAGTCACGCGGGTTGGTAGGTGGTTGCGACGATATAGCCTGGACGAATTACCTCAGCTCTGTAACGTTTTGCTCGGGCAAATGAGCTTGGTGGGTCCGCGTCCGATCGTCTCCCGCGAGGTGCTGAAGTATGGCTCCAGCTACGACCTCTATAGCCGGGTCCGCCCAGGAATTACGGGACTTTGGCAAGTCTCGGGACGGAACGACACGACATATGCGGAACGAATCGCTTTCGATGAATATTACGTTCGGAATTGGTCAATTTGGCTGGATTCGTATATTTTGGCCCGCACGGCCAAAGCGGTTTTATTTGCAGATGGTGCCTACTGAGAACATGTGGTTTGCTAGGGCTGCTCAAAACCACAGATGGGATGCTTGCGCTCATGAATAAGGAAAGAGTTTTAGTTTGCGGTGCAGGTGGCTTCATCGGAGGCCACTTAGTAAAGCGCTTGAAAGAGGAGGGCTACTGGGTTCGCGGCGCAGACATGAAGCCGCATGATTTCTCGAGTAGTGCTGCGGACGAGTTCATTCTGGACGATCTTCGGGATCAGAATGTTGCACGCTCGGTTGTCGAAGGAATAGATCAGGTGTACCAACTCGCAGCGGATATGGGCGGTGCAGGCTATCTTTTCACGGGCGCCCACGATGTCGCGGTGATGCACAACTCGGCGTCGATTAATCTAAATGTGTTGGATTTCGGCTATCGTGCGGGCGTTCAGAAATTCTTTTATTCCTCGTCGGCTTGTATCTATCCCGCCTACAACCAGGAAGACCCCCAAAATCCCAAATGCTCAGAGGACTCGGTATATCCAGCCGCTCCAGATAGCGAATATGGTTGGGAAAAATTGTTCAGCGAAAGACTCTATCTCGCTTACATGAGGAATTACGGCGTTTCGGTGCGCATCGCGCGCTTCCACAACATATTTGGGCCGGACGGCACGTGGAAAGGGGGCCGCGAAAAAGCACCTGCGGCGATCTGCCGCAAAGTCGCTGAAGCCGCTAATCACGGTGAAATTGAAATTTGGGGAGACGGTTGCCAGACAAGATCATTTCTGTATGTCGACGAATGCGTAGAAGGGATTCGGCGCCTCATGCAATCCGACTTTACCGGTCCAGTGAATATTGGGTCAGCTGAAATGGTGACCATTGATGAATTGGCACGCCTGGTCATTGAGGTTGCCGGCAAAAAGCTCTCTCTCCGTCATATTGCCGGTCCGGTCGGCGTTCGCGGACGCAACTCGGACAATGGGTTGATCGAGCGAAAACTCGGCTGGTGTCCATCCAGGCCTTTGCGAGAAGGGCTTGAGAAGACATACTCATGGATTCAACAACAGACTACCAGTGAGAGATGCGGTCAGGCATTAATCGCGCGCTGAGCCGCAGCGAACTCCATCTTATAAACTTCCAAGCTCTCGACATTACTGCGACGAGTCGGTGTGACTGGGGACTTAGAAGTCGGTTATCTCGATTCCAGGACAAATCGATGACCCGTAACACGATTTTGTTGTACGTTTTTCTCTGTGCAAGTTGGGTTTTTGGCCCTGTGGCCGATGGGAAAGAGAACGAGTTCTCCAATTCAAGTCCGACATGTCCTCAAAAGGTTGAACCAAAGACCGTGAACGAGGCAAATGGTGAAAGCCCTGATTATGTCCTAGGGCCGGGAGATCAAATTAGTCTAATCGTTCCCGGACTAGAGGATCAATTCGACGAGAAACTTTTCCGCATTGACGCGAGCGGTGACGTCACGTTGCCTTTGGTGGGCAGAATCCACGCTTCGGGTTTGAGCACGGCTACCCTCGAAACAGATATTCAACGTAAGCTTGTAAGCTTCCTTAAGGAACCACGAGTCGTGGTCAATATTTCTGCTTTTGGCAGCGAGCCCGTTTCGGTTCTAGGAGCTGTGAGAAATCCCGGCATTATCCAGCTACAGGGGAGAAAAAACCTCTTCGAAGTGCTGTCCATGGCCGGCGGTCTCCAGCCTGAAGCCGGGTACACAGTGCAAGTGACTCGCTGCCTGACGAATGGCACTATCCTCACCTCCAATGTGCGGACCGACGTGAGCACCGAGGTCAGCATTGCCTCGATACGCCTGAAAGACATCATCAATGTTCCAAACGCAGCCGAAAACATCGAGATTCGTCCCGGTGATACAGTCTCCGTGCCGAAAGCGGGAATTGTGTACGTGGTGGGTTCGGTTTCGAAGCCTGGCGGATATCCGTTGAATGAAAACGAATCGCTCTCGGCGCTGCAAGTCTTAGCGCTGGCGGAAGGATTACAAGTCACCGCCTCTGCCTCAAAGGCGCGGGTTCTGCATTTACTTCCGGGCGCTTCTACTCGTATTGAAACACCCGTCGATTTAAACCGTCTCATGGCCGGCACAACGGCAGACGTGCAGTTGCGCGCCGAAGATATCCTGTTCGTTCCAGGCAGCAAAGCGAAAAAAGCTGGTCTGCGCACACTTGATGCGATCGTAAACGCCGCTACGTACTCGACCGTCTACCTGCACCCGTAACAAAAGATGGAAAATAAGCAGTCGTTACCGCCGGCGTCAAGCGGGCGTCTCGCCCCCGGAGCCGCGCCTTTTATTTCCCAACTGAACCCGTACCGTGAGCCCGGAGGTTCCTACTTAGTTGAGACAAGAGAGCCGGAAGGACTGTCGGACTTTTGGCGGCTTCTTGTTCAGCACAATACTGCGATCCTTCTTTCGAGCATGGGAGGTTTGCTGCTGGGTGTTCTGGCGGGAATTCCGCTGAAGCCAGTATATCGTGCAAGCACAACACTGGAAGTCCTCAACGTCAATGAAGACTTCATGAACATGAGGCCGACCCAGATCGCTGTCCCGGGAGAAGACACGGACAATTTATCGGAGGAGGAGACTCAAGCGACACTGCTCCAGAATACCCAATTGCTAGAACGTGTCTCCGCAAGGCTCGATCACGATTCAGCCCGGCCCCCGGAAACTGCCAGCGTTCGTTGGCTTAAGTGGCCTCACTTGAAAGAAAGGACAAAACCCTCCCCACGCGAGAGGCTAATTGCTGCCGCGGCGGCCAGTCTTAAGGTGACGAATCCCCCGCGAACACGGATCCTCGAGATCAGCGTCGATTCCACGGACTCGCAGATCGCGGTGAATTTCACGAATACGCTCGTGCAGGAGTTCATTAAGCAGAATATAGAGGCGCGCTGGGCAAGCACTCAGCAGACGAGTGACTGGCTCCGGCACGAAATCGATGACGCCAGAAAGAGGCTGCAAGATTCCGAAGATGCGTTACAAGATTACGCCAGCCGCGCGGGGTTGTTCTTCATCGACGACCAGAAACAAACGAATGTGGCCACTGAAAAACTACAAGAAATCCAGCAGCAGCTTTCGGCAGCGACGGCGGATCGCATCGCGAAACAGTCCGTCGCTGAACTGGCGCAGCACAGCCCACCGAATGCGCTCGCTGACGTCTTGAATGATGCCAATCTGCAATCGCTCGGCGCGCGGCTCGATGACGCGACTCGCCAGGTCGCAAGCCTGAGCGCGATCTACAATCCAGGCTATTCAAAGCTGCAGGAGGCTCAGGCAGAAGTCACGTCTCTTCAGCAAGCATTTGCAAATCACCGGGCGGATCTGCTCCATCGGATCGAGACGGATTACCAGAGTGCGACGCGGCGGGAAAAGCTGCTGGCGGACGCATATGACGCGCAGGCTAGGGAGGTCTCTGGCCAGGACCAAAGAGCTGTGCAATATAACGTTCTGAAGAGGGAGGTTGATTCTAACCGGCGGCTTTACGACACCATGCTCCAGCAGATGAAGCAGGCTTCGATTGCTACCGCCCTGTGTGCGAGCAACGTACACGTTGTCTATCCCGCATTTCTTCTGGACCAGCCTGTATTCCCGAACTTCAGGATAAATGCGGTAACGGGGCTTTTCTTAGGCTTCCTGTGCAGTTTTGGAGTTTTTCTGATTCGGGAGCGGACGGACCGCACTGTGAGGCAGCCTGGCGAGGTGAAACAGTGGGCAAGCCTTCCAGAATTGGGAGCCATCCCGCGATTTCAGCACGGCGCCGACCGAAACACACCGATGCTCCTGCCGAGAGGGGCGCAACAGAGGAAACTTCCGACTACGGATCGGGCTCTCATCACTGGCGGCCACTACAACTTGCAAAATCTAGCAGCTATTTGTGATGGGCACATCGAAATCCCAGAGGCGTTTCACTCCACTCTGACGTCCATTCTCTTTGCCGATCAGAAGCACAGAGCGCGCAGGGTCATTGTATTCACCAGCGCTGGTCAGGCGGACGGGAAGACAAGCGTGATCTCGAATATTGCCATTGCTGCAGCCGCGAACGGGAAGAAAGTCTTGCTCGTAGACGCAGACCTTCGCAGCCCCCGTATCCATGAGATTTTCGGACTAAAGAACGAGGCAGGCGTTGCGGATTTGCTGCATTCGAAAGAAGACTGGCTGCACTGGCCGAACCTATTGCGGCAGACGATCATGCCTGGTTTGAGCATCGTTACTGCCGGGCAGGCTAAACGAGGAGCACGCGGTCTTCATTCGCCCGAATTTTCTACACTACTCACAAAATGGAAAGAGCAGTTCGATCTCGTGCTGCTGGATACGCCTCCAGCCCTGCCGATCACGGACGCTCGTGTTATTGGAATCCTGGCTGACGGGGTAGTGCTCGTGGCGAGAGCGGGACAAACTACACGTGATGCGCTGCTCGCTATAAATGAGCGCTTGGCGCAGGACCGCATCCATCTATTGGGCTGCATCTTGAATGATTGGGACCCCACTCATGATAACGGCACCTATCGTTCGTACGTACGGCAAGAAGATTTCTCCTAAGTTTCAATAGAGCCGGGTACCCGTACAAGCAATGGATGCATTTGGAGCGGCGAGCAGCGCTTCCGGGGGCAGTGGTCTCCGAAGGAGATTGCTCCGTGGGCTTGGTGCGACAGCGCTGGGCCCCTTTGTGACAGCAATCATCCAGCTTGCGTCTGTGCCATGCCTGCTGCATTTTTGGGGAGCGACGAAATATGGAGACTGGCTCATCTTGTTCGCGATTCCGAGTTACCTAACCTTGAGCGATCTTGGCTTTGGTGACGCCTCTGGCAGTGACATGACCATGAGGGTTGCAGCCGATGATCGACAAGGTGCCATAGAAACGTTTCAGAGTTCGTGGGTACTTCTCTCGCTCGTCTCTCTTTTCATGGCATTGCTCGCGGGCGTCGTTGTGTGGCAGGTCCACTGGCACAATTGGCTGAAATTGACAACTTTATCGGATCGCTATGCGTCGGCGGTGGTGCTTGTGCTTGGACTCTACATATTAGTTAGCCAGCAATGCGGCATTTTAGAGAGCGGTTTCCGATGTGATGGGAACTTTGCCACTGGGAATGTGGGTGGTACGGTGATCCGGGTTGTGGAATGCGCAATGGGCACGACTTGTGGCGTCTTGACCGGAAGTCTTCTTGGGGCCGCTTTCGTATATCTGATCAGCCGGATATTAGGAACTATTGCGTACGGACTTGTTTTGGGTAGGAAGAGTCCGTGGCTCCCAATCGGATTTCGTTTTGCCAAGCTCTCGAAAGTCAAAGAACTTGCGGCACCAGCTTTTGGGTTCATTGCTTTACCACTTGCGAATGCGATTAGCATCCAAGGCCTCACTTTGGTAATCGGGTCCGTTCTGGGATCAGTCGCGGTGGTTCAGTTTTCGACGCTGCGCACGCTATCACGCATCAACTTCCAACTAATGACCGTAATCGCATGGGCCTTATGGCCCGAACTCTCGCGGGCATTCGGCGCCGGCAATCTCCGGCTGGCACGAACGCTGCACCGGCATGCCTATCAGGCAGGGCTGGCATTGTCTCTAATGACGGGGTTCGCGCTGTGGTTCTTTGGGCCCGTGCTCTATAGCGATTGGATTCGAAGTGCAGTGCGGTTCAATGTGAACACGTTCCATATCCTTTTGCTCGTAACTTTTGTGAATTCGTTGTGGTTCACCAGTTCGGTCGTGCCTATGTCCACCAATGCTCATCACCCGATTACCTTTGCTTATGTGGGATTGTCATTGCTTGCCGCCTTTATGGGCAGGATATTGCTGGCGCGGCAAGGACTAAGCGGCGGGGCCAGTGTCCTCCTGTTGATTGAGATTCCTATGACCTACCTGGTTCTCAGGACATCGCTACGGCAATTGCAAGAGAAGCTAGCCGATTTCTTGTGGGGCATTCTCGTTTTGCCTGTCGGTTTAAGGCTGGATGAACAAGCAGAATGATTTCGAACATCGCTTTCGATTTGGATCGTGGACGATCAAATTCAGCAACGATGGAGAAACTCTCCATCCTCTACCTGGGGACCGATTCGGGAACGTCGCGGCATCGCGCGCGGAGTCTCATAAGACTCCGACACAAAGTGAAGGTTTTGGATCCGTACAGTTTTTTGCCTGCGGGTTGGATGATGAATTACTGGAACCATCACACAGGTGCGCTGGGTTCTGGAACCCTTGTTCGCACCCGAGTGCTGGAGGCGATCCAAAAGTTAAAATTCAATCTCGTTTGGGTCGATGGAGGAGATGTCATTTGCCCCGAGCTTGTCTTCGCTCTCAAACGCCAGGCGAGATTCGTGATCAACTACAACCTTGACGATCCGTATGGAACTCGCGACTCCAAAAAATGGCGGCTGTATCTGCGTTCTGTTCCTCATTACGATTTGATTGTGGTGGTTCGCGACTGCAATCTCGCCGAAGCTTATCAGGCGGGGGCGAAAACTGTACTGCGAGTCGACCGGTCATCGGACGAGGTTGCGCATGCGCCGCGAAAAGTTTCCGCAGCGGACCTGGCGAAGTGGGGATCCGAGGTAGCGTTCCTGGGTACTTGGATGCCCGAGAGGGGTCCATTTCTTGCCCGGCTCGTAGAGCTTGGCGTTCCGCTTTCGATTTGGGGAAATCGATGGGCGAAGGCAGACGAGTGGCCAATGCTCAGGCAGTTTTGGCGTGGTCCTGCCCTGGAAAACGAAGACGACTACGCCATGGCCTTACAGTGCGCCAAAGTTTGCATTGGATTGCTTTCCAAGGGAAACCGCGATCTCTGTACGCAGAGATCATTCGAAATACCTCATCTCGGAGGAGTTTTTTGCGCGGAGCGCACCCGCGAACATCTCGCCCTGTATCAAGAAGACCTCGAGGCCGTCTTTTGGAGTGATGCAGACGAATGTGCGGAAAAATGTAAACGGCTTCTAAACGATGAGCACTGGAGGAAGGAGGTAGGCCGACGTGGACACCTGCGGAGCCTCCGAAATGGCTTAACAAACGAGGCAATCATGAAGCATATCGTTTTCCAGGCCATTGACCGCATGGGCGCGGAAACATCTCCCTCATTATGACCACTCACACGGCCAATATCGGTCGGTTTGCGATTGCTCCGAATGGAAAAGTAGCCGCTAGAAGGGAGCTCATAGAAAGCCAATCGACTTTGGATTTGCTGGCGGCTGCCGCTCTCGCGGTAGCGCTGGTTCCTGTCTTGCTCTATTTCGAAATTCGCCTTCCGGTTGCCCTTCCTCTTTCGATACTGCTCGCGCTAACGGGTCAACATCTGCTTCGGTTCACTTTTAATTCGGCTGGCCTTGATCTGTTTTCGCCGGTTACGTTGCTAGCCGCGTACTTTGCTCTCTATTTTGCTATTAGAAGCCTCTATCTTTGTACCGCTCCTTTTTTGACCAGATTGGGGCGCAATCCCTATGATGATTATTTGCCTGCTGCCTTGTGGTGTGCCTGCATGGGATACCTTTCGTTTTTGGCAGGTTTTAATTCAAACATCGCAAAAAGCTGGAAGCGCCACTTGCCTGTTGCGACTCATCAGTTGCCGCCCGCTTTACCCGCATCGCGACTTTTGCTTCTGATCTTCGTTGGACTCGGGAGTTTGGCTTATCTCTTTAAGATCGGAGTAGCAGTCGGCAATTATGGCAGCCTGGAGTTCCAACGGCATCCGCCGCCGGGCGTGTTGGTGCTTCTCGAAAATCTGTTGGATTTGTCCTGGGTAGTGAACTGTGTGTATTTGGTGGTGCCAACCAAAAAATCGCGGCATTGGGAAACTTGGGCCGTTCTGGGAATCTCACTAGGCATTCTTTGTCTAAAGCTCGCCATCTCCGGTGGGAAAGTTGGCCTCATTCAGCCTCTGATGGAGGCCGCAATCGTTATCCACTACGGGAAACGACGGTTTCGGATCTGGGAGGCGCTGGTCATCGGCGTGCCTACTTTGATGTTGGCGTTCGGGGTGGTCAACTTTTACCGATTTGTTGTGATAGGCCAAACTGGCTCGCCAAAGACTTTGTCCGACATCGTGAGTCGCATTTCATCGGCGGCCACTATGTTGAATTCTAAGCAAGCGGCACGGGCACGGCCGTCGGCCTTGGAACAGATGGTCGATCGTAACGCGGGGACCGATGCTCTAGCTTTAATCATGAAGTACACGCCCCATCCTTTTCCGTACTCATCAGGACGCCCATGGCTTCAGATTCCGATGACTTTTGTGCCGCGGCAGATCTGGAGAAATAAGCCCATCAATATCCCCAGCGCTGAATTCGAATCGACGTACATGGGAGTACCCAGCAACTATAACGGATTCACTTCCATGCAGCTGATTGGAGATTTGTACCGGAACTTCTCTTGGGCGGGGGCATTGGGCGGCATGTTTGTTTTGGGGGCGTTGCTGCGACTTTTCTATCTGTTCTGCGCGCCGAGCCGGGCGAATACCGCTGGCCTCTTTTTATACGCGGCATTGTTCCCAGAGGTCATTCATTCGCTCGAATCAGACGCAGGCTACGCCGTTATTAATGTGACCAGAGCCATGGCGTTGGCCATGGGTGTGGCTATCTTTCTCGGAGCGCGATTCAGGCGTTTTTCGCCGGGTGCGATCTGCAGCACTACGTCTGGCCGCCACGATTACCTTTAATCGTTTTGTAACTGCGGTCATTTCCTTTTGAAGTCTTCTCGACAAAGCCTCACTGCCGACCGCTGACTCCGATATGCCTTTGCGCAGAAAACTCCGGCTCGCATATGTGGTAACGCATCCGATCCAGTACCAGTCCCCTTTGCTGCGAAGGCTCGCTTTCGAGCCAGACATCGACCTTACCGTTTTTTTTGCCTCGGATCATTCGGTACAAGGCTACGCTGACGAAGGATTTGGAAGCGTGCGGGTCAAGTGGGATATCCCTCTTTTAGAGGGTTACCGCTATGAGTTCCTGCCCTTAATTCGCGGTGCAATAAAGACGAGGTTCTGGGCGCCGATCAACCGAGGGTTCTACTCTGCATTCAAGAAAGGGAAGTACGATGCGATCTGGCTCCACGGATACTGGAGCATTAACTCTATTTTCGCCATGATTGCGGCGAAGTTACTTGGCATTCCTCTTCTGTTGCGTGCGGAGGGCACGCTGATCGACCGGCATCGTTCCCGCTTTCGGTTGGCAATTAAGCGCATATTCTTTTCTATTGCCGACCATTTTATTGATGGAGTTCTACCAATCAGCACCAGGAACCGGGATTACTGGCTTCATTATTCGGGTCCAAGGTCCCCGTCGTTTATGGCTCCGTATGCGGTAGACAACGCGTATTTCCAGGAAATGACTTCTGTAGCAAGCGAGTCGCGAGAAGAATTCAGGCAGAGCTTAGGTTTGGAGAATGACTGCGCCATCATACTTTACGCCTCGAAGCTCATCGAGCGAAAGCGTTGCATTGATCTAATAAACGCGTTCCTTCGCATCAAACCTGGTGTTGGAGGCAAACGACCTTATCTGTTGATCGTGGGCGACGGACCGGAGCGCGCAAAATGTGAAGCGATGGTTTGTGAAGCAGGGGACTTGAGGGCACGTTTTTTGGGCTTTCAGAATCAATCCCAAATGGCGAAGTTCTTTGATCTGTGTGACGTGTTTGTTCTCCCTTCGGTCGATGAGCCATTCGGGCTAATTGTCAATGAAGTCATGAATGCAGGAAAAGCCATAATCGTTTCCGATCAGGTGGGTTGCCAGCCTGACCTGATCGAAGATGGATTGACCGGGAAGGTTTTCCCCGCTGGCGACGTCTTGGCCCTTCGCTCTGTAATAGAAAGCCTTCTGGAAGATGGCAGCTTACGAAATGCCCTTGGCCGTCGTGGGCTTGAGCGAATCAAGCGATGGTCCTTCGAAGATGACGTCCGTGGTTTAAGGGAAGCGCTCTATTTTGTTGCTGGATCCTCCCTAAGCATAGACGCCTAATCAAATCGCTATAGATATGAACGCATGAATAAATCGAAATGGACCACCTCTCGGCGTGATTTGTTCAGCATCGTTTTCCTCGTAAGTTTAGCGTCGGCGATCGCAGCTTCGATTAGCTCTGCTAAGCTTCGCGCCGGTCGTTCGATTGCTTCGACCACGAAAAGTGGCACTTGGGAGCCGTCGGTATTGGGGGTTTCATGGGCCGAGGATTTTCGTTCAATAGCCGCAAATGAAATAAATGTAAAAACAGATTCGCGGTTGTCTATCAAGGCCGTGGGAGACGACATCGCTGACGATGCCGCAGCTATCGGTGCTGCAATTCGACTGGCCTCACTCTCCGGGGGAGGAACCGTTTATTTGCCGGTGGGCGATTACAAAATCGTCACACCGTCGGATCCGAAACGCGGGAATCCCTTGATAGTGCCATCGCGAATTATATTGCGTGGGAGTAGTGCAATGGCGTCACGTATTTTTGTATACGACTCGAGTGCGAACCTCGAAACGGACAACGTTGAGACGTGGGGCGGCATCGACTTTCGCGGGTCAAGTTTGGTCGGCATGACGGATTTGGGGATATATGCTGTTAATTCATCTGGCAACCCCTGTGCAGTAGTTTGGAATCGCGGTCCCGCTCATGTCAGTAAAGTTTTCTTTAATAATGTGGGGATTCATCTCGCAAATTGCAGACCCTTTTGGTTTGAGAACGTCGACAATTTCTTGGTTCAGAAGAGCCTGTTTGAAAGCGCTGCCACGCGAAATGGTCCCTTATACATTGTGAACGACACGAATGTGGCTTTTGTAAACAATCAAATTAGATATCACTTCGGCCGCGTGCAGATGCAGAACAATTCACATCTGCTGATGCGAGCCAATCGACTCATCCGCGATGCTCAAAACAAGGACATGGACGGCAAGACTGCGATCGAAAGCGGAGGTGTGGAGCTGTCGCTTGGCCAAGACGTAAAGGTCCTGGACAACACCATTCAGACTCTGAATGCACCTGCAGACGAACATGGCGACGGCGAAGCGATAGCAACTCAGAATTCGAACATTCAAGATGTGCTGGACGCGGGCAGCGCAACCAAGCTCACTTCAAATACGTTGAACGACTCAAACGCATTGTGGGGAGATGTTACTGTTTCACGCCTACGCCGCTATCCAGAGGTCGTCGCGATATTTTCCGGAAATGCGACCGGTGAATGGCGATACATTAAAGATGTTGATCCCCAGACCAAGACTCTCTCCGTAGATGAAGCCTGGAACCCCGTGCCTGCAATGGGAAGTTTGTATTCCATCTTCGTCTGGACTTTGTCGGACGCGATCATTCAAGGAAATATCCTCATGGACAATCCTAACGGCATTGTCTTATGGGACGGATGTCGTAATTGCGTCGTGCAAGATAATACTCTCATCAATTCGCGAGGAATCATTTTAAGGACCGTGGACCAGTCCCTGGATTTGCTTCTATATCCGCAAGGGAGACGGGAGCATCAGCTAGCCCTGAACGATAAAATTTCAAAGAACGTCGTCTCAAACTCTTCGGGGCTGAGGCCTGCGTTTATTGCGTTAGACGCGGAGGCGTTCGCACCAGACAGCTATCGGGGAATGGGGATGATGAACGTTCAAATCGAGGGAAACACGATCGAGCCATACGCTGCGAACCCCAGTCAAAGTTATGATCCGCGGCACAATCAAATACCGCAGGAGGGATTTTTCCCGTGTGTTCTGTTCGGCCCCGCCCCAGTGAAGGACCCGGTTACTACCGTGTTCCAGGACATCCATTTCTGGAACAATACCCAGAGCCAAGCCGTCACATTCGCGCCAGGCCTTCTGCCATACACAACTAAAGCATGCGTAAGTTCTTCGGCTCCTGCTCGCAACTGACTCGCTAATCGTCTAATGAAAATCCTCTTGGTTGGAAACTACGAACCAAGTGGTCAGAAAAGCATGCAGCGCTTCGCGGCGCTGTTGGAGAGTGGCTTCAAAGCGGTTGGACATGAAACTCGGATCATACGTCCGCCGGTCGTGGCTGGAGCACTGCCAGTGGGTGGCGCTGCCGCCAAGTGGTTGGGCTACTTCGATCAGTTCGTCGTTTTCCCCAAACGCCTCATTGACATGGTTGAGTGGGCAGATATTGTCCATATTTGCGACCACTCGAACGCGTTCTACGTAAAGTACGTGCAACGTCGTCCGTATGTTGTGACCTGTCACGATATGCTTGCGGTTCGAAGTGCTATCGGTGAGTTTGCCTGTAATCGTACGTCGTGGACGGGCCGTCAGCTGCAAAATGTCATTCTGCGCGGACTGCGGACCGCCGGGCGCACGGGGCACATCGCTTGCGTTTCGGAGGCCACGCGGCAGGATATTTTGCGAGTTGCCGGTGTCCCGCAGCAGCGAGTTTCCCAAATCTATAACGGTTTGCATTTTCCCTTTAGCCCACTCGATACGGAGCAGGCGCGCCGGCAAATTTCCAAATTTGGGATTCAAAATGACCAGCGATTTATCCTTCATGTGGGTGGCAATAGTTGGTACAAGAATCGGCTTGGCGTTCTGAAGATTCTCTCTGCGCTGAAGTCATGTCCCGAAGGCAAAGAGCTTTCTCTCGTGATGGCAGGCCAGCCGTTTACGAGTGAGATGCGACGCTTTCGATACGAAAATGCGGCTGGCCGTGACGTGATCGAGTTGATTAACCCCTCGAATCAGGAATTGCGGGCCCTCTATTCATGCGCGAACCTGATGCTTTTCCCCTCGCTCCAAGAGGGCTTCGGTTGGCCCATCATTGAGGCCCAAGCATGTGGATGTCCCGTGGTGACTTCGCATCGTTTGCCTATGATGGAAATCGGTGGGGACGCAGCGACATACATTGAGCCGGAAAATATTGACCAGGCTGCTGCCGTGATTGCGGGCAGGATCTGCGCACGCAGTCAACCCTGCGACAAAAGTTTGAAAAACGCGGAGCGTTTCAGCGCTTCCGAAATGATCACTCGCTATTTGTCGCTTCACCAATCGCTATTGAACGCGAGCCATCGCGATGCGTGTCATCGACAGCCAAATTAAACGCTATCAGGACCGACTGCTTACTGCAGATTCTATAGATCTGAGCCGACCTGACAATAAGGAGTTGGTCCGCGGAGTTCCCCTCTGGTTCGAAGCTCTTTGGTATTTCTTTGCGCTACCGTTACTTCGATCTCATCTGATCACGTCTTCGTGGTTTCGTTGCGTCTTGTTGCGCATGTTTGGGGCAAGGATAGGGAGGGGAGTCCACGTCAAGCCGGGCCTACGAGTGAAATTTCCGTGGTATCTCGACGTGGGTGAGCATGCATGGTTGGGTGAAGATTTGTGGATCGACAATTTGGCGCACGTAAGCATCGAGGACCACTGCTGCCTTTCTCAGGGCGCATACCTTTGCACAGGCAATCACGATTGGTCCTCCGTGAATATGCGGCTCATACGCAAGCCCATCACTTGTAAACGAGGCTCTTGGGTCGGCGCTAAGGCGATCATTGGCCCGGGAGTTGTTGTGGGTGCCGGCGCTGTCATCTGTACCGGCGCTGTAGTCACCAGGAACGTTCCAGATATGGAGGTTCATGCAGGCAATCCCGCGCAATTCGTAAGATACCGTCAGCTGCGTGCCGACAAAACGAGTTCGGCGTATGCATGAAATCGCAGCCTATAGCGAAGCAATCCAGAAAGAGGCGGCGCTCCTAGCGGCCGCGGAGCCACGACCGAGGACCCAGAAAGAGGATTATAAAAGCGGCGCTCGCATCAATCCTTTGGTGCCTACCATTTTTCATGAAGACTGGTGGCTCGAAGCTGCTACCGATGGACAGTTCGAAGTAGTCGAAGTGGTAACCGGCGGGCGCATTGTTGGGCGTCTCCCGTTTCATAAGACAAAACGGTTTGGCTTGGAGTTCATTCGCATGCCAGAGCTGACCTATTTTATGGGTCCGGCGATCGATGAGGGTGAAGGAAGTTCGAATACCCGATTCCTGAAACGCCTTCAGATTACTCGCGAACTGCTCGAACGGCTGCCGCGCGTCTCGTGGCAGTATGTGAAGTGCCATAGCGGCGTTACCGAAGTGATTGCGTTTCAGAGCCTAGGATTTCGAACTTATGTCCAATTCACTCATGAGCTCCCTCCCCACCCGGTTAACGTCCTGTGGCGACAAATGCGCAATAAAACAAGGAATGTCATTCGGAGGGCCGAAGAAAGCTTTTCAGTAACTGAATTGAGCGATCCGTTCGAATTCCTACGCTTTTTTGAGCGCAATCTTGAACTAGAAGGACAGACGAACAGGCTGGACGGTGCATTGTGCCGACAAATTCTCCCCGCATCGCTCGACCGGCAGCGTGGCCGAATTCTTGCAGCACGGGATAGCAAGAATCAGATCGTCGCAGCAAATTTTTGTGTGTGGGATGACATCTCCTCGTTTTACTTGATGTCAACCCGCAGCCATGATTCTGGTAACAGCGCCATCTCTTTGCTCATTTGGGAGGCGATCAAGGAGTCTGCGCGTCGAGGTCTTGTCTTCGATTTCGCCGGATTGGGCAATAAGGGAAGCGTCTTGTTGTATTCGGGCTTCGGAGCTCGTGTCTGTAGTCGTTACGCTGCCTTGCGAGCTCGGCCCATGGCTCGAATGATATATCAACTGAAATGCCTGGCTGCACGAGAGAACAGCTTTTATTAGAAGGTCGATTGTCGACCCAGTGGCCAACATATGAATTCGGCTACGTTGCGGCAAACAATCAGAAAGTGGCCTGGGGTGCAGCGGATCGTCGATTTGAACGTAGCCTTGGAGGATTGGTGGTTTGATTTTTATCACCAAGTTGACACTTCGGTCCAATTTGATGAACAAATGGGCTTGGGCTGGCCGGAGGATAATTTGAATTTTCATTATCTTCCCATACGCCCCAAGTGTGCGCGCCGGGCTCTGCGCAATCTTCCTCTGAAAGACCCTGGCGAATACACCTTCATCGATTTTGGCTCGGGCAAAGGACGCATGTTATTCATGGCGGCCCGCTTTGGTTTCAAATACGTGTTTGGAATTGAACTACGAAGGGAACTCCACGATCAGGCCTCCAAAAATGCTTGCCGGTGCCGCCATGTGGGCGCCGGTTTTATCGAATCACTCAATATGGACGCTTCGGAATATGAATTCCCCGAAGAAAAGTTAGTTTTGTTTTTCTTTAATCCGTTTGGAAGTGAGGTAATGGCAAAAGTCCTCGGAAAACTGGCGGATTCTCTTGATCGTCACTTCCGCGACGTCTGGGTTGTGCTGCATGAACCGACTTGCGCGTACTTGGCGGATAAATCCCCTCGGCTTAGGTTCGAGGCCGCTCGAGACGGATATCGGATCTATCGCAGCGTCCGTGGAAATGAAGTGTGTCTGATCACGTCCCTGAAATTGGCCGCAATGTGAATAGCCCGCTATGGCTTGTTAAACGAACTAGTCGCCGCCTCAAAGCGCGTTAGCCACCTCCTCTTGCCCCGCTGGATCCCCTCTTTCATCGTTCGTGCTCTTATCGCGCAGATTCCGTTCAAATAAGCGGAACATTCTGCGACCAGCCTCGCCCCTTGGACCGTCCAGGTTCTCCGCCTTGCTGCCGTAAAAAATGGGACGAGAGAGTAATTTAACGCGATGCGCCCAGGAACTGAATTTACCTGCATAACGTCTATAATATTGCCCATCCCAGCTCGCGTGATTATTTCGTATCCGTCAGGCATCGCTTTCAGCGAGGCATTTAGCAGGGCGCTATACTGGGAATCTTCCGTGTCCACCGATCTCATCAAGCTGGTCATGAGTACGATTACCCGGCATGCGATGTTGCGGGCCGGTGAGCGTGTAGGCCTCGCCGTCTCAGGCGGTTCTGATTCGGTGGCCCTGCTCCGGATTCTGCATGAAGTAAGCAGCGAACAAGGAATTCGCCTTATGGTCCTGCACTTCAACCACGGGCTACGAGGGGCGAATTCGGAAGGCGACGAACAATTCGTCGAGGCGTTGGCGGCTCACGTCGGTCTTCCATTCTTTTCCGGTCGTGAGGACGTGGCCAGTGTCGCGCGCAGAAGACGCTGGAATTTGGAAGACGCTGGGCGGCGGCTGCGTTATCGGTTCTTCGCCGGCTTAGTAGCAGAAGGGCGAATCGACCGCGTGGCTGTAGCGCATACGAGCGACGACCAAGCGGAGACGGTCTTAGCGCGAATCCTCCGGGGAACGGGGCCCTCGGGCTTGGCAGCGATTTATCCAGTGAACGGACACGTCGTCCGCCCGCTGCTCGATACCCGTCGCGCTGAGCTGCGAGAATATTTGCGCGATCTGAGTCAGTCGTGGCGAGAAGACGTGAGCAACTACGATCAGTCGCGGATGCGGTCCCGGCTGCGGCACCAGATTCTGCCAATTTTGGAAAGCCAGATTCAGCCCGCCGTTGTCGCCCATTTGAGCCGTCTGGCCGAGAGGTCTCGGGAGGATGAAGCTTACTGGAAGGCAATGACCCGCACGTTACTGGGGTCTCTTCTAGAGCGCGAAGGCGGCCTCCTGCGCATCCGTTGCGCAGATTTATTAAATCCGTATTCGAACGCTAGTGTGTTCCTGGGCAATGATTTGCCCAAGGAGGCGCAATCGGCAGTTTCAAAGCGGCTGATTCGCGAGATTATTAGTGAATTGCGCGGCGATAGCCGGCAATGGACTGCCGATCACGTGGAACGTGTGGTCCAAATGGCGTCGTCGGGCTCGAGTGGCTCTCACGTTGAATTGCCGGGAATAATCGTAGAGCGGTGCTTTGAGTGGTTGTGGTTTTCGCGTATCAAGGAACAAACGAGCGAATATGCCGCCAGCTTGGAAGGAAATCGCGACGTCTCTCCGAGTTTCTCAAGGGTTGTCACGCTCGGAAATCTCGGGGAATCCACCGTGGTTGCGGTGCCGGAAATCAAACGTCGGTTCCACCTGAAAGTGGTTGACTGGCACCTCCTAGGGAGCGACACTGAGGCGTACAAGCTAGCATTAGACAAGGACTTGCTCCACACACCTTTGGTTCTGCGCAATTGGCGTCATGGTGATTCCTTCCGGCCAAAGGGGCGGCGCAGCTCCCGCAAACTCAAGCAGTTCTTCAGAATGAAGCGGGTAGCCGTGCCGGATCGGGAGGGGTGGCCAGTTTTGACGAGCGCGGATATGCTGGTCTGGACGCGAGGCTTGCCTGTGGCAGCGGATTTCGCCGCCGGAGCGGCAACTCGCGCGGGAGTGATTATTTCGGAGGAAAAGATTTGAAACCGGCCCTGGAGCCTGTTTACACCTCCCAGCAATTGACTCAAAGGGTAACGGCATTAGGGCGAACGATATCCGGAGACTATGGGGATCGAACCCTGGATATCGTAGTAATGCTCGATAGCGCATTTGTTTTTGCGGCGGATTTGATCAGGCGGATCTCCTGCCCAGTGGTTTGCCATTTCGTTTGGGCGGAAATCCGAGACGTTCAGTTTAGCGGGCATGACCGGAGAGAGATTTATTTTAGCCGGCCTCCGCGTCTGGAGAAGCGGGACGTGCTCGTCGTCGATGCCATAGTTCAATCGGGTCTGACACAGGATTTTCTATTGAAAAGGCTTCAAGAGACCCGTCCGCGTTCGTTGAGGTTAGCTACACTTTTCGATAAGCCATCGGAGCGAAAGGTCGACCTGAAGCCTGATTACTTTTGCTTCGATGCAGCATCCAAATATCTGGCAGGATACGGTCTTGCGGGCAGCCGCGGATGGTACCGTAACGTGCCATACGTGGGTATGCAGCCGCGGCGAGCGCGACGCTTGGGGTTGGCCGGGCAGGCAGCTACACGTAAGGAAAGAAAGAGGTAAAGCGTGAATTCGAGTTCCACGGCAAAAACCATACTCTTCTGGATGTTCATCATCCTGCTATGCGTCGTGCTCTGGCGCATGGTATCGGCTAGCGGGCAATCCGCGCGCCAGGAGGAACCCAGCTATAGCGAATTCATGAGTCAGGTAGACCGAGGAAATGTAAAGGAAGTCACGCTCTACCTTTCTCCGAACAGCTATGAAATCGAGGGCGAGTGGCGCGAACCGGCCAAGAAGTTCCGTGTAACGCTGTTCAAAGAAGCCGCCCCGGATCTCACCAAGGAATTACGCGACAAGGGCGTTCTGATTAACGTCAAGGAAGTCACTCGCGCCGACTGGATCAACTTCCTTCTCACTGCGGCGCCGCTGTTTCTTTTGGTTGGCTTCTGGATTGTCATGATGAGGCAGATGCAGGCCGGCGGCAATAAAGCGCTGAGCTTCGGTAAGTCACGAGCGCGTTTGCTGACCGCGCAGCAAAAGAAGGCGACGTTCAAGGACGTAGCTGGCATTGACGAGGCCAAGGAAGAACTGCAGGAGATCATCGAATTCCTGAAAGATCCGCAAAAATTCCAAAAGCTAGGCGGCCGCATTCCAAAGGGCGTTCTGTTGGTCGGGCCTCCGGGAACGGGTAAAACTCTCCTCGCACGGGCCATTGCTGGTGAGGCCAACGTTCCGTTTTTCTCCATTTCCGGCTCCGATTTCGTGGAGATGTTCGTCGGAGTAGGCGCCAGCCGCGTGCGGGACCTCTTCGAACAAGGGAAGAAGAATGCACCCTGCATCATCTTCATCGACGAAATCGACGCCGTCGGCCGCCACCGTGGCGCTGGTTTGGGCGGCGGCCACGATGAGCGCGAGCAGACCCTCAATGCTCTGCTTGTGGAGATGGACGGTTTCGAATCGAACGAAGGCGTCATTCTGATCGCTGCGACGAACCGTCCCGACGTTTTGGACCCGGCGCTGTTGCGTCCCGGCCGATTTGATCGGCGAGTCGTAGTGCCGCGGCCGGACATCAAGGGGCGCGAGGAAATTCTCCGCGTGCATACGCGCAAGGTTCCGATTGCGGATGACGTGGATCTGTCGGTGATCGCACGCGGTACTCCGGGTTTTTCGGGCGCAGACCTGGCTAACCTGGTTAACGAAGCGGCGCTTTGGGCGGCTCGGCAAAATCGCAAAGTCGTGACCATGGCCGATTTCGAGATGTCCAAAGATAAGGTTTTGATGGGCGTGGAACGCAAGTCGATGATTCTTTCGGAAGAGGAGAAGCGGAACACCGCCTATCATGAGGCTGGACACGCGCTTGTTGCTGCCATGACTCCAGGCGCCGATCCGTTACATAAAGTTACGATCATTCCACGCGGTATGGCGCTCGGCCTCACGATGCAGCTTCCGATAGACGACAAGCACACTTACACGAAAGATTACCTGATCGGCACGCTCACCGTCTTGATGGGAGGCCGCACCGCTGAGGAGATCTTCCTCGGGCATATTACCACCGGCGCGGGCAATGACATCGAACGAGCCACTGACATCGCCCGTAAGATGGTGTGCGACTGGGGCATGAGCGAACTCGGACCCCTGGCTTTCGGAAAGAAAGAGGAAGCTATCTTCCTCGGCCGCGAAATTGCGCAGCATCGCGATTATTCCGAAGACACCGCGATTCACATTGATGGTGAAGTGCGCAAGATCGTGACGCGGTCCTACGAAACTGCGCGCAACATCCTGGAAGGCAATAAGGAGACCCTCGAACGCATCGCCCAGGCCCTGCTCGAGCGCGAAGTTCTGGATGCAGTCGAGTTAAAGCTGCTGATGGAAGGTAAGCCGCTGCCGGAGAAAACCAAGCCGGCTCCGCCGATACCGCCTACGCAACCGCTTCCCGGCGTGGAACCGAAACCGGCTCCGCGGCCCGAACTTCGTCCTGCTCCTGGGTTTAGCAAAGGATAAAGTCCGGAACGGCGGGTTCCGATCGATCGAATCTTAAGGGCGCCTTCGGGCGCCCTTTTTTTTCTGGCGTGCTGCCGGCGGTTCCTGCAACGCCGGGTTCATGCAAACGGTCCGAGAAGGCGTACAATCAGCTTATGGCAAAGAAGTCTGCACTCGTTGAAGTCGTTTGCCCCTGCTGCCAGTCGAAGCTTGTGATTGACGCCCACCTGGCGACCGTTTTGTCGCATACGACGCCGCAAAAAGCAGCTCCAGATGTGGATATCTCGGACTCGGCACGCATTCTAGCGGAGCAGGAGCGGCGGCGCGAAGACAAGTTCCGCGAATCGTGGGCGGCGGAAAGCAAGAAGGAAGACGTCCTAGCTCGCAAGTTCGAAGAAGGACTCAAAAGGGCACGCGAGGGTCCGGCAGAAAAGCCAGTCCGCGATTTTGATCTTGAGTAGCATTGCACTTTGTAGATAGCCGGCATCATCTCCGTGATGAAATTGCCTGCGAAATACCACACCCGGATTCGACCTCTTTCTATTGCCGCCCTGTGTGCGTTGGTCGCGGGAATAGGCCCATCAACGGCGGCGCAGAAGGCAAAGCTTCCGCTCCCGCGTGTTCTTGAGAACGAAGTGCGCATCTCACGTGATGCCTCGACTGGTGAGATGCGCGCGATTCCCCCTGGAAGCGACGCCTCTGCAGGCCCGGGGCTCGCGCCAATCATTCGTTCAAGCGTAGCCTTGGTCGAGGTACAGTGCACCGTTACGGCTCCTGACGGAACGCGTGTGCGTGGGCTCACACAAGACGATTTCCGCGTGTGGGAAGACAGCGTCGAGCAGAGAGTAGCTTCCTTCGATGCTGCGACAACTCCTGCGAGTATCGCGCTCGTCATCGACGCAAGTCCCAGCATTTATCGCGAACTGGGGGATATGCGGGGCGTTGCTCAATCCATAGCGAAATCATTGCAGCACGAGGACGAAGTTGCTGTTGTGGTGTTTGCGGACGAGACGCATTTACTGCTGCCGTTTTCACGCGATCGCACTCTCCTGAATGCTGCGCTTACCTCACCGGCCCTCGCGCAGGTAGCGAACTCTTCGCAGTCGTTCATCTACCAGGCTACTTATCTCACCGCTGTTCGGCTTCTAGGCGCACGCGCTGGGCGCAAAGCAATCATTCTTCTCACCGACGGTCAAGATAGCGCCTTGGGCCTTACCTGGGATCCTGAAAGCATGTCCCCCGCTGCTGGGGCGAACAGATCGCTGACGTTCCAGGATGTCGCGCGAGCAATTGCCGCTAGCGGTATCGAACTGTACGTTATTTCAACCGAGCCGCGGCCTCCGGCACTTACGCGCGATTGGCTTTCAGGGCATACGGAGCAGCCGCTGATAACTGCGGCTGCACGTAGTTCGGAAATTCCACTATACACACTTTATCTTGCCGAGCTTGTAAGGCAGGTCGGAGGCGGATTGTATTTTCTGCGCGAGAGAGGTAGTCTCGCCGAAATCTATCGCACTATTGCCTTGCAGTTGAATGCGCAATACACGTTGGGATATTACCCGGTTGCGGGTGTGACGAATCCCGGCTGGAGGAAGTTGAAAGTGGAATTACGCCGGGGTGCAGAGGTTGCAACAATTCCCCAGATCACCTATCGCACTGCCTACTACGTTTCGGCATCCCCCCGCTAGAAACTTCCTCGACCGCCAACTAAGATGGTGGCCTATGTTTATGCGCCGGCAATACAGCCTGCACTTGCCTTCGCGTACCCTCCGGCTTGGCGAGCGCACTCTGATCATGGGAATACTCAATGTGACGCCGGATAGCTTCTACGCCGGGGGACGTTTTCCCGATGCGCCATTGGCGATTGAGCGAGCATTCGAACTGGAAAAGGCAGGCGCGGATATTCTCGACATAGGCGGAGAGTCGACGCGGCCCGGGGCTGATCCGATCGGCGCAGATGAGGAGATCGGCCGGATTTTGCCCGTGCTCGAAGGACTTCAGGGCAAATTACGTATTCCCATTTCGCTTGATACGCAGAAAGTGACGGTCGCGGAAGTGGGCTTGCAAAACGGAGTAGGAATCATCAATGACGTCAGCGGGCTTCGAACGGATCCCCTATTGGCCCAGCTTGTAAAGAGCCGAGGTGCCGCTTTAATTCTGATGCACATGCGCGGCGCTCCCAGATCGATGCACAAAGGGCCATTTGCGCATGACGTGATCCGCGATATCGTCCAAGGCTTGCGCGCGTCGGTTGCCACCGCGCGCCGAGCAGGCATTTCAAAATCAAAACTTCTTCTCGACCCGGGCATCGGTTTCGGTAAGAACTATAAGCAGAATTTCCAAGTGCTTGCCCGTCTGCCGGAGCTAGCTCGCATGGGCTATCCTCTCGTGGTGGGGCCTTCGAGAAAAACGTTCATCGGCTGGGCGCTTGGCGAAAAAGGGGAGGTCTGGCCCGCCGAAAAGCGCGAATGGGGAACCGCGGCGGCGATAACCACTGCAATCTTAAACGGCGCGCACATTGTTCGCGTTCATGACGTCAATGAGATGAAGCAAGTCGCTCAGATTGCGGATTCCGTTCTTTCGGCTGTTCGCCGGGCCTGAGCCGCTTGGCACTTGGGCTAGGCTATAATTCGTCGTGACGCGTAATCATCCAGCTTTTCGGTAGGGCAGCCCATGCATAGGCGAAGTGTCTCACTAGGATTCCTGGCGGCTTGGTTCCTCGTTGCCGCCTCGGCGGCAGCGCAGCTTTCTGCGCCTGAGCCTGATCCGCTCGCGCGCATGCGTCAGGCGGCAGCCGCAAATTCACAAACGTGCTTGGAAAGCGAACTATCCGCCTGCGCGCAAGCGGCTCCGAAGATAATCGCTAATGCCCTGGGCGAGTCGCCTCTAGCCGAAAATCTTCGGCGGCTCACCGACGGAATCGGCGGCCGCCTTACAGGATCGCCTGCCATGGCGAAAGCGGTGGAATGGGCTGTGGCTGGCTTTCGCAATGCCGGCGTTGATGATGTACATACCGAGAAATTCACGATTCCTCATACCTGGAGTGAAGGGGCGACGCATGTCGAGATACTTTCGCCTGCCGGGTTCCCCGTGCACGCAGTGTCCGTTGCTTGGTCTCCGGCAACGCCAGGCGGCGGACTCGAAGCAGATCTCGTCGATGCGTACGCCGGTACTCCCGAAGATTTTGCCCGCATTGGTGCCTCAGCGCGGGGGGCGATTCTCCTTGTCCATACGGATGTGCTACGCATCTTTGACGATCTCTTTGCCGAATACTTGCGCAATCCAGAGATTATCGAACGTGCGACCTCGGCGGGGTCAAGCGCCATTCTGTGGATGGGAACGCGCGAGCAGATGCTTCTGTATCGCCATCTGACTGGTCTCGGCCAGGACGGCTCCATCGAGAAATTGCCTCAGGCAATCGTCGCGCGCGAGGATGCGCAAAGGCTCGCTCGCGACCTCGCAGCGGGCCTGCGAATTCGCGTTCGCTTGGACCTGCCGAATCGGGTCGGCGGTCCTGCAGAGGAACAAAACGTCATCGCGGAAATTCACGGCAGGGAACAGCCCGGCAACTTCGTTGTGCTAGGCGCACACCTCGATTCGTTCGAACTTGGCACCGGAGCGCTCGACAATGGCTGCAATGCGGCGCTCGTTATTGAAGCGGCTCGGGACATTCATCTCACGGGCCTTCGCCCAAAGCGATCCATGCGCTTCGTTCTGTTTAGCGGCGAAGAGCAAGGCATGCTGGGGTCTTGGGCTCACGTGCGGGCGCATCGTAACGAGATGGATCGCACCGACGCGGCACTCATTTTCGACGAGGGGAGCGGGCGCGTGACAGGTTTTTCGCTTGGCGGACGCGCTGACCTCCAATCAGAAGTGCTCCGCCAGGCTTTGGCTCCTGTTGCTTCGTGGGGCGTCAATCACTTCACCGACGATGCCATTCTCGGTACCGACAACCTGGATTTCCTCCTGGAGGGCGTCCCCAATCTAGTGGCGAACCAGGAAGAGGCTAACTATGTCGCGAATTACCACGCCTCCTCCGATACCTTCGATAAGGTTGATGTTCTGAACCTTAAACTGAACACGGCTGTGGCCGGCGTTCTGACCTTCAGTCTGGCCGAATTTGCCACGCCGTTAGGGCCGAGGCTTTCCCGATCACAGATCGATTCGCTGCTTAATAAGACCGGACTTGATTCCCAGCTAAAGGTCTTGCAACTCTGGCCATATTGGGAAAGCGGCCAGCGGGGGCGTCAGCCTTAGAAACTGTCCTGTCCTTCCATCGGGCTTCGTGCCTGCCCCAGGGGATATAATTACGCTATGGGTTCTCCTGCTGTGTCCCAAGGTGGAACGGTCCGGAGCGAGGGTCGTGTTTTGGCCATCGACTATGGCCGCAGGCGACTCGGACTGGCCATTTCCGACCCCTTAGGCGTCGCAGTCCGCCCTCTGGCAACGTGGACCCGCTCGAACCGCCGGCAAGATCTCGCCCGCCTGCGCAGTCTGTGTCGCGAACAGGGAGTCAGTCGGATCGTAATCGGCTGGCCTTTGCAGCTCAGCGGCGCTCAGGGCGACATGGCTTCGGAGGCCGCGGGCTTCGCCGATCACATTCGCAAGGATTTAGGCATTCCGGTCGAATTGGTAGACGAACGGCTCAGCAGTTGGGAGGCGGAACAGATACTAGCTGATGACCATGCCGCCAACGGGCGATCACCCAACGCGAAACACCGCAAGCTCGATGAGGTAGCTGCGGCAGTGATTCTGCGCGATTACCTGCATAGTGCGGGGAAGGGGCGCTAGAAGCGATATGCGCCGGGCCCTTGCGATCCTAGTTTTAGCAGCCGCAGCCCTGGTGGGGTGGATGGCGGTGTCACTCTCTCTTCCGTATCAGAAATTCCCGTCGGAGGGCGTCTTTGTCGATGTTCCTCACGGTGCTTCGCGACGTGCAGTCGCACGTTTGCTGGCGCATCAAGGAGTGATTCGCAGCCGGTGGGCCTTTGAAGGACTGTCTCGCTGGCGGTCCCGGAATACTTTGCAGGCCGGCGAATACTTTTTCGATCATCCCGTCAATACCTTCCAGGTGTTCGACGCAATCGCAAATGGGCGAGTTTACGTCCGTGAATTGATCGTACCGGAAGGCTTGTCGATGTTTGACATCGCCGATCTGGTCCAGCACGAGGACTTTACGACCCGGAACGATTTCTTGGCCGCTGCCCGTAACCCGGCGCTGATCCAGGATCTTGTGCCTGGAGCGCCAAGCTTGGAGGGTTTCCTCTTCCCAGCAACCTATGAATTCCCGCGGCACCCGACGGGTGAGCAGATGGTATCGGCGATGGTGGCTCACTTCCGTAAGGAGTGGCTTGGGATCACCGCTCAGCAGCCCAACCTTTCAGGCTTGCCACTCGAGAAGCTTGTGACACTTGCATCACTGGTCGAACGCGAGACGCCGAAGCCGGAAGAGCGGCCCATCGTTGCGGGCGTTTTTATTAATCGCTTGCGCCATCGCGTCCCTTTGCAGTGCGATCCAACCGTGGTGTACGCGCTCGAATTGGGTGGAAACTACAACGGTAGCCTGAGTGCGGCTAACCTGCCCTTCGATTCGCCCTACAACACTTATCGTCATATAGGGCTCCCTCCCGGGCCGATAGCCAATCCGGGTAGTGCGTCTCTAAGGGCCGCGCTCAATCCTTCCGAAACGGACTACCTCTATTTCGTTGCCAACACCGAAGGTGGCCATTTCTTCGGCAAGACACTTGCCGAGCACAATCACAATGTGGCCCTATATCGCCAAAGGCTCGCGGCTCAACGCAACTCGGCCTCGTCAACCACTTCCACGACGCCGGTACGGTCCGGTGACATCTCTTCTCCGCCCCTGAAACTCCGATGAATCCGCAGGGCACCGACACTAAAAAACACGCCATTCTGCACATTGCGCAGGATTTGGGCCTGCAAAAGTTCACGTCTGCGGAAGTGGAGCAAATTCGGCGCCAGCTCGTCGCGAAATTGGGCGCGTCGGGAAAAACATCGCCCGAATACATCGCCGAAGTCCTCGCCGCGGCTGGATTGCGAGTCGTACTCTCAAGAGAGGCCGATACGAATGGCCAGTATGAAGAGGAGTTTCGCGATCTCCTCCACTTTGCGACCCTGGAAGAGGCGGAAATATGCCTAATGCGCCTGGACGAGCTTTGGCGCAAGTTCCGTTCTGAAGGGCAGCGCGCGGCGGCTGAGCGAGTGCTCGAAGTAGCACGGCTGGGGCGTCGGCGGGCCGAAATGATCGCCAGAAACCCGCGCGTCGATGCGCACAAACGCGACCAGAAGCAGGAGATTCTGGAATGGTTCCGAATTTGGCTGGAAACGCCGGATACATTCTTTGATTGGCTGGATCTGCGTAAACAATCGCCCGAATACCAGCAGCGGTTCGCCGCCGATATTTCGCCCGCCGAAGAGTAGCTCATAATAATGGAGAACCCGTACCGGCTGGAGATCGAGTCACTTGATTTAGGTCCGAACGTGCGCGCTGTTGGGCTAGAACTTATCGATCGGGAAACGCGTGAGCCGGTGACTGGAAACGAAGCTGCCGGTATCTGGGCCGCACTTCTCCCTGCTCTCGCCGGCGAACAGCCATGGGCCATCGATTTCTTCGCTCATCTGGAACGCGTCCGGGATTTTTGCCGTCGCACGGCAATAGCTTTTCGCGAGCCAAACCTTCACGCGCTCGTGATCCCCCAACCCGCGCGAGAGAAGCTTCAGCCTCTGCTTGAGCGTTTTGCGAACGAAACTTTCGGCGTTCGCGCAGGCGCCCCGTTGCTGGGTGGTGATGCCTCGGTCGAGAACGCCCTGGCCGAACGCGGGGTAGACGCCTATCAAGCAGTGTTCCCTCAATATCTGTTTTGTTCTGTGTGCGACTTTGAGGGCGGGTTTCTGACGGTTTTGAGCAATCAATTGTGGGCTTCGGAGGTGATCCGGCGCGCACGAGGGGCCTTGGAGAAACTGCAGGTAGAGGTTACCCGTCCCGCTTAGCACTTCGCGGACGCCTCCACGTTGACCTGCCTTTGGCGGCCTGATAGTTTTTCTGTTTCACTGTAGATGAGGGAGAACTGACTGACACGCTGTCTCACTCAGGGTCGATTTGTTGTAGTTGTGCTGCTTTCTGTGGTGCTGGCAGGATGCGCGGCCAGCGAGAAGCACGCCGCTCCACCAACAGCCATCCGGCCGCAGTTGGACGCTGACCAGACACAGCTTGTCGAGTCCTATAATCGGCAAGCTGACGCGGTGCATGCTCTGAATGCTTCCGTGCAAATGAGTCCCACTGCAGGCTCGGCATATAGCGGCGTGATCCACCAGTATCATGAGGTAAGCGGCTTTATCTTAGCCGCTCGGCCCGCTCTGATTCGCGTTATCGGCCAGGCGCCCATTGTTTCCACGAACATTTTCGATATGGTGAGCGACGGCCAGACATTTCGCATTTTCATACCTTCGAAGAACGAATTCCTTGTGGGGCCAACTCAGCTGGAACGCGCGACAAAAAATCCCATCGAAAACCTCAGGCCTCAGCATCTGCTGGATGCGTTTTTTTGGACATCAATTTCCGCCAGTGAGCCAGCTGTCCTCGAACAGGTTGACCTCCCGCCAGCGCGGTATTACGTGCTGAGCGTGCTTCGTGGCTCGGCCCCTAGATTCGAAATTGCGCGCAAGATTTGGTTCGACCGAACAGACCTGCGGGTTTCCAGGCTACAAATCTACGGTCCTGGCGGAAGGCTCGATTCCGACATTGGCTATGAGGATTGGCAAGACGTTCCGCCCCCAAATGTTCAGCCCAACGGCGCACCGGTAGCAAAGGACAATTCGGCAGTGGGGCCGCTCGTCTTTCCGCGGACGTTTCGAATCGCGCGGCCGCAGCAGGACTATCAGTTGTCGGTGGTTATCGGCAGGCTTGCGCTAAATACGGATATTCCCGCTGATCGGTTCAGCCTCACGCAACCTGCTGGTACCGAACTTGTAAATTTAGGCGCTGGCCAGCAGGATCTACAGCCGTGATCGCCCGCGTCATCTTTTCCAACATTTTGCATCGGCCCCTTAGGACGATAATAAGCATCCTGGCCGTCAGCGTTGAGGTAGCTCTCGTCATAATCATCGTTGGATTGACGAGCGGGATGATTCAGGAAACCGCAAAGCGCATCGAAGGCGTGGGCGCTGATATTATGTTGCAGCCGCCCTCGGCATCGATATTCCTCGCCTTCAACGGCGCGCCGATGCCTATACGTATCGGCGATCGCCTGCGCCAATTGCGTTATGTGCAAACAGTAGCTCCCGTCCTGCTCCAGTTCAATTCCACGGGAGGCATAGACCTCGTCTACGGCATCGATCCGGAAAGCTTTCGTGCGGTCTCCGGTGGATTCGTATTCCTGGAAGGGCAGGACATGAGCGGCCCGGATGACTTGCTTGTCGATGACTGGGACGCCCGATCCATGAACATCAAAGTAGGCCAGACGTTTCGACTGTTAGAGCACGACTTCCATGTCGCTGGCATCGTGGAGCATGGTAAAGGGGCACGGATTTTCGTGCCGCTCGCCACATTGCAGGAACTTTCAGGCGCACGGGACAAAGCTTCGATTTTTTTCCTGAAGTGCACCCGTTCAGACCATACCCCGGCGGTCATGGACGAGATGAGGAAAATCCTGCCGGGCTATGAAATCAGGCCCCTGAAGGATTTCTTGTCGCTGATGACTTCGACGAGTCTTCCCGGTCTCGATATTTTCGTGCGCAGCATGATCGCTCTTGCAGTCGTCATCGGTTTTCTAGTCATTTTCCTTTCCATGTATAGCACCGTTGTGGAGCGCACACGTGATATCGGCGTTTTGAAATCGCTCGGCGCCTCGAAGATGTACATAGTTCGGGCGCTGCTCGGTGAAATCGCCGCAATCTGTGTCGCAGGTATTCTTTTCGGAATCTGCGTGAGCTACTTCGCCCGCGCCTTTTTCCTCTCCGCCTTCCCCACGCTCTCGATTCTGATTACACCCGATTGGATCTTTCGGGCCGCTCTCATTGCAGTCGGAGGGGGATTGCTGGGAGCCCTTTACCCCGCATGGCTGGCTAGCCGCAAAGACGTTATTGAAGCGCTTGCCTACGAGTGACGCCCTCTCGCACGTCGGAAGCCCAAACCTCTAGGTTGGGACGCCCACTCCAGCTAGAATATTTTCATCCAGTAGCAAGATTTCAGCTAGGGAACGCAGTGGAGCCGATACTCAGAACAGAAAATCTCTGGAAGATGTATCACGCAGGCAAAGTCGAGGTTCCGGCGCTCCGGGGGGTGAATTTCGACGTACTGCCGGGCGAATTTGTTGCCGTCATGGGGCCCTCCGGGTGTGGTAAATCTACTCTGCTCTATGTGATTGGAGGGCTGGCTCAAGCGACCAAAGGACGGGTGCTCGTGGATGGGAATGACCTTGCTGCGATGAGTGATGCGGCGCGTACGCGCCTGCGGCGGCATAAGGTTGGTTTCGTGTTCCAGCGATTTAACCTGCTGCCTACGCTGGACGCTTTCGGTAATATTGCCATCGCCCAGCACATTCACGGCGATGGATTCGATCCGCACCGCTTCGAAGTCGTTTCTGGTCTGCTGGGCCTTAACGGAAGGCTGCGCCATCGCCCGGCTGAACTTTCCGGAGGCGAACAGCAGCGTGTAGCCATCGCTCGCGCCATTATCAATGAGCCTAAAATCTTGCTGGCCGACGAGCCTACGGGCAACTTGGATACTAAGAATTCGGAAAACGTATTGGGGATGTTGCGCCAGCTTAATCACGAGCTCGGCCAAACCATCGTGATGATTACTCATAACCCGGAAGCCGCGGCTTATTGCGATCGCGTCGTGCATATGCGGGATGGCGCCATCGTTGATGGCGTACCGGCCGACTGAATATGCGTACGATCTGGCGAATCTTAGTCCGGACGGTCTTCTGGTCATTCGAACGGGGCACTTGGCCCTATGACATCGCCGTCGTCGTAATTGTCATTTTTGTTCTCTTATCGCCCCGCTCGTGGTTCCACGACCAACCCCCTCTTGGACCCGGCCCGGATCCGGCCATGGTGGAGCTTCGCGATGCGGACTTGAGCGGCGGTACAAGAACTTATCGCGTGAGCGCCAAGCTGCTGCTTTCCTCAACGAAAGTTCCCGAATCCGAGTTGGAACACAAACTGCACGAGGCCGTTCGTCAGAACGTTGAGACACTACAGAAGAGCCGTTTCGAGATCGTCAGAATCGAGCCCGTACGAGCCGATGACGGTTCGATCGCGTATTATGATGTTTCCGTAAGGCCCTGACGCGCGAGCTGACGAGTGCGGGAGGTATCCAAAAGAAAAACAGAAACTACAAGTCGCCTGAGCTCATCTTATACGGTGTGTTAGCATCCATGAGATGAGATCGGCCCGATTCTGAATGAGAACTCTGCGATTCCCATTTTCCCCACTGCGTGCGTTCCTGGTTTTAATCTGGTGCGGCATTTCCATTTTTGCGCCCGCTGCCCCCTCTTTGTCTCTGGACGATGTTCTAAAGCAAATGGATCGAGAGCAGGGTCAATTTCAAAGCCTCACGGCCAGTATTGAGCGCACCAAGGTAACGGTCGTCGTAAATGACCGCTCCACTGAGTCCGGCCAGATTGAAGTCCGCCGGGATGGCAAGATGCGCATCGACCTGATCTCTCCTGATCAAAAAACAATCCTACGAGATGGCGATCGTATCTACGTCTACACTCCGAAGATTCGCCGTGTCGAGGAATATGATCTCGGCAAACGCCGAGATCTGGTAGATCAACTGCTCCTCTTGGGTTTCGGTACTTCTGGCGATAGCGTCAAAAGGAGCTATTTGATCACTTTTCAAGGCGAAGACACGTTAAACGGTCAGAAGGTAGTGCACCTTGAATTAACGCCGCGCGCAGATGATGTGCGAAAGCAAATTGCAAAAATCGACCTTTGGCTGAATGAAGGCAACTGGCTGCCCGCGCAGCAGCAATTATTCGAGACGGGATCGGGAGATTACTCGATCGTTCGGTATTCGAATGTGGCGCGAAACGTGGCGATCCCCGATGCGCGCTTCCGTCCCTCATGGCCAAAGGGAGTCACTCGGGTCAAGCCCCAGGATTGAGCTTTGAACGCGAGAGTTTAGCCCTGCTGGGAGTCTCGCTTATTTGCTTCAGCGGCAAGCAGCGCCTCTTTGCGTTTAATTCCCCAGCGGTACCCGCCTAAAGCTCCGTCCCCACGCACAACACGATGGCACGGAATCAAAATCGCCGCCGGATTGGTGGCACAGGCGCGAGCTACGGCGCGCTGCCCTTTGGGGAGTCCGATAGAGCGAGCGAGATCAGAATAACTTCGCGTGCTGCCGCGAGGAATTTGTTGCAGCGCTTCCCAAACCCTCCGCTGAAAGGCAGTGGCCTTGACGTCGAGGGGCAAATCCAAATCCGGTTGCTCACCGGATAAGTGCCGCACGAGTTCTCGGACCCATCGGGAAACCTGAGCTGGATTCTTGGATATCTTCGCCGCCGGGTATTCGCGGTGAAGTGCCGCTTCCAAACACTCCTCGGAATCGCCCACGTAAATCGCTGACACTCCCTTTGCGGTTCCCGCTACCAGCAGTTGGCCCAGGTGAGTAGGCGCTGTCGTATAGCCAATTTCCATGCCCTGTCCTCCGCGTCCGTAGGTAGCTGGAGTCATGCCCAAATCTCCGTTGGAGTGTTCGTATAAACGGCTGGATGAACCATATCCTGCCTCATACAGTGCGCTAGTCACGTTCCCACCCTCCCGTAATTGTGCTTTGAACCGACGCAGACGAACTGATCGAACGTAAGCTCCAGGATTGATGCCAATCATGCGACGAAAGATTCGTTGCAGTCGAAAAGGACTGACGCCCAGCTGCCGAGCCACACTCGCAATCCGGATCGGATCATCGGACTCTTGCTCCATGAGCCGGCACGCCTGCCGGATCAAACGCGATTCGGCGGCTCCCGGCGCATTTCGCGGATTACAACGAACGCAAGCTCGAAACCCCTCGTTCTCCGCCGCATCCGGTGTTCGGAAGAATACGACCCGCTCGCGTCGAGGCCGGCGCGACGGGCATGACGGGCGGCAATAAACGCCCGTCGAACGGACCGCATAGACGAACGCACCATCGTAACGGTGATCCCGTGCTTGAACGGCCTGCCAGAATCGGTGTTCGGGCAGCCTCCGCAGCTCGTCGGCATCTGCCGCTCGATCTTCTCTTCGCATCTGAGCACTCGGTTTCATGACTCTCAAAATACAGCGGCGTTTCAATCGCTGCTATCCGATTTCTGAGCCCAAACTGCATCGCATTTGCAGGCCGATGGTTACATATTGGAACGCATTCGGCTCGCAATTCGTTGACCTGCTAGAGTCCTGACGTCATAGTCACGCCAGCAGCGCCGGAGACGCATCCCTAAAGGGGGAGAACTATGCGCGTTTCTCGGCCTGCCCTTGCCGCAGGCCCATCCGAATCGGTAATCCAGGATCCGCAAGCTCCATCTGTTCCAGCACGTGCTGCCGATGCCGAATGGACCAACCGCAGGCAGCCTCGGGGAATCAACCGTGTGCCTACGCATACCGTCGGTCGCGTGCGCGAAAGGCGCGCGTACGCGCGGGCCCGGCTTTCGCTCCCGCTCCGTTTGGATCGGGTGGCTGGACAGCGCCACACCCAACATTACTTCCTGCAAACCACAGATATCAGTTCGAGCGGCCTTTTCTTCCTTTCGCCACTTCGGATTGAGGCTGGTACTCCCATCGAATTAGAGGTGAAATTGATCGCCCAGCCCGTCGCTCGAGCCACAGTACACATGAGTGCGATTGCTCATGTAGTTCGTACCGAAGCAGCAGAAAAGCCCGGTTGGTACGGCGTCGCGGCCTCTTTTGATGATATCAGCTACCGCCGAGACGAAAAGTTCCCGGAATGATATTCGCCATTGCCCGATTATACGGGCGTTTGTGTTCGCTGAAGATCGTCCGCGTGGGCCGTTTGGTGCGGCCACTAATCAAGCTATTTGATCTGATACGATGGTTTAGTGCTCACGCATAAGCCGCTTCGGGCGGTGCTGTTTGATTGGGACGGCACCCTCCTCGACTCGTTCAAAGCGGATACAAACGCTTACCTGCAGATGTTTCGGGCGCTTGGCGTTCCCTGGAATCCTAAGAAGTTAGCGCAACATTATTCGCCTGATTGGCATAACGTTTATCGAGCCGCAAACCTGCCCCTGAAATCCTGGGCTGAAGCAGATCGCCTCTGGCGTCGCTTCTATCGCGCAGAGCGCCCAATGCTGCACGCTGGCGCTCGCCACGTCGTGCATACGCTTGCGCGGCGATTTCGCCTGGGCCTGGTCAGCAGCGGCAGCAGTTGGCGCGTTCGCCCGCAGATTCGCGCATTTGGACTGGAGCCGTTTTTTGCTGTGAGTGTCTTTGGAGACCGAGTGCCCCATCGCAAGCCACATCCCATGCAACTGTTCCTTGCAATTCACCAGCTTGGTTTTGAACCGGGCAGTTGCGTGTATGTTGGAGATGCGCCTGAGGACGTAAAGATGGCTCGTCGCGCCGGCGTAGCTGTTGTCGGCGTTCTGCGGAATTCTCTCGTGCCCGGCCGGCTGCGCGAATCGCGGCCGAACGCTCTGATCAACACGATCAGCGCGCTTCCTGAGCTCTTCTGTCACAGCTAGGGTTTGGAGCCTGTCTCTGGAGCGGTTTGGCCTGCCGGTTTATCGGGAGGTAGCGCGGCGTACTGATCCCAGCGGATGATCAAGCGCACAGGAACAGTTATTCCTCGATTGTCATAGGAACCATCGGAACGAGAGTAAGCCGGCAACCAATACTTGTTTGCTATTGGCTGTCGATAAGTCTCAAAAATCGTAAAGGGCAGTTGTGAGGCCTGCGCATCTCCCGTCTCAGTCACCCACTTACCGTATGTTTTCACGATGGCCAAGTCATGATCATCCACCCAAACGAGTCCGTCGAAATATGCGTGAGTGCGTTCGAGTTGTCGCGGCTTCACCTGAAACACATACGTGCTCAACTCATCGACTAGTTGCTTGCCCTCATAGCTGATTTCATATTTGGGCAGATTAGAACTGACCAGAGGAAAAGCCGGAATCTTCGAAAGCGCTTCGATATCGTCGCGCTCGAGGTTCAGAAACCTGAGGGTGGACTGCGGCTCTCCGGCTTTGCGCCGAGCGTTCTCGGACACCGGAAGGGACGAAGCCGCGATCTCCGCTTGGCCGGAAACCTTGCCGTCAGGACCGATTTCCTCCAAGCGCACGGTTTTGCGATAGGCATAGGCCGTGAAGAGGCGTGCAAGCTGGTCCTCTTGCGCTGAGAATCTCCGGATGATCTCTTCGGGTGCTATGGGCGGCTGTTCCGTTGGAGCAGCAGGATGAGTGGGAAGCCGCACGATGTCCGGCGCCTTAGGTGGCGTCTGCGGCCCGACGGGCTCCTGTGCAATGAGCGGGACAGCGAAAAAGCCGGCAACGGCCGCAATCAGTACAAATGCCAGGTGTCGAATGTGCCTGGGAATCATGGTCACTTAAGATGCGTCTAACAGACGATTCCGTTTACTTCAATCGTCCACGACAACCCGCTCCTATTATATCCGCTTGCGCTCATTCGAAGGATTTTCGCCGTCGCTCTCAATTTCCATGCGCCCGCTCTGGTAGAATCGCGCTGCGGCTGCTAAGCAGTGGCAGGCGGCAATGCAGGCTGAAAAGCAGGCTAAGCGATTCTTTGTTTCGGGCAGGGTGCAGGGCGTCGGCTATCGTTATTTTGCCACGGATACGGCGGAGAAAATTGGCATTGCAGGATACGCCAAGAACCTGGCCGATGGCCGTGTAGAAGTCTACGCGATTGGCACCGCCGACCAACTCCGAAGCTTCGCCCGAGAATTGCGCCGTGGCCCGGCGCTTGCTGCCGTGGATGAGGTCGCGGAAGTTGAGGCCGAACACACGCCGACTTTTAGCTCCAGATTTTCTGTGACCTAGAGCGTTAAAATCTCAGCCTCGAGGCCCATAATGGATGATCTCAAGAAGTTGATCCGCGAAATCCCTGATTATCCGAAACCAGGCATTCTATTCTACGATTTGACTACGCTCCTAAAGGACAAGCGCGGTTTTCAAAAGCTAGTGGATAAACTCTGCGATCATTACGCGGATCGCAAGGTCGATGTAGTCGTAGGCATTGAGGCGCGTGGCTTTATATTCGCTCCTGCTCTGGCCTATAGGTTAGGGGCCGGATTCGTTCCCGTCCGCAAACCCAAGAAATTACCAGGCAAGACCGCGCAGGTTACTTATCAACTCGAATATGGAACGGACACACTCGAGATTCACGAAGATGCCATCCGGCCCGGCCAGAGCGTGCTGATCAGCGATGATCTGCTGGCTACGGGAGGCACGGCCGCAGCCACCGTGAAACTGGTGAACGCCTTGGGAGGCACCGTAAATGGCGCTGCTTTTGCCGTTGAACTTACCTTCCTGAAGGGCCGCACGAAATTGCCCGGCGTCGATGTCTTCTCGCTCATCAAGTACGACACCTGAGAGTTTACCGATCTGTTCCCGGGCTCGGTTCGCCTTGCTTTAATGCTTCGAAGGGCTGCTTGGCGGAGCGCTGGCGGACAGCTTCAAATAAAACGACCCCTGCGGCTACGGAAACATTCAACGAACGCACCGGCCCGCTTGTAGGAATAGAGACCACAAAATCGCAACGCTCCTTCACGAGTTGGTGAAGCCCTTTACCTTCTCCGCCCAGCACGACCGCGATTGCTCCGGTCAGATCGACATCGGTGTGACGCTTCTCGGCGCGTTCGTCTAATCCAACCAGCCAGTAGCCTGCCTCTTTGATCTCTTCCATAGCGCGGGCCAGATTTGTAACGCGTGCGACACGAAGATGCGCCGCTGCCCCAGCCGATGCGCGGACCGCTGCCTCCGTTAATCCGGCGGCGCGGCGCTCCGGAATCACCACTCCGCCCGCACCTGCGGCCAGCGCCGTTCGAATTACAGCGCCGAGATTCTGCGGATCTTCCACGCCGTCAAGCAACACAAGCAGGCCAGACGCTGCAGGAGAGCCATTGCGGGCTAGAAGCTCCTCGAGTGATACGCTAGTCGCGGCGGCGAGCACAGCCATGACGCCTTGATGATCGCGAGTTCCCGCAGCTCGATCGACCTGCGGCCGATCTTCAAATCTTATTGGCACGCCATTGATTCTGGCGAGTCGGACGATTTCTTCCAGTCGGCCGCCATGACGTCCACGTGCGATCAGAAGCGATTGCACCGGCCGGCGGGCAGCGAGTGCCTCCCTCACAGCGTGGATCCCTGTCAATTTTTCCATAGATGGAGAGACTGAGCAGAAACGTCGTGCGCCAAAGTACCCCGCCTCGGGCGGCGCCGATCGGCGAATCTAATTTTCGAGCGTGGCGATGGCTTGCGCAGCAATGGCTTCACCGCGGCCCACTGCACCTACGCCTTCATTTGTTTTTGCTTTGAGGTTAATGCGCGAAACTTCAATGCCCAACGCCTCGGCCAAGGTCTTGCGCATGGCCGAAAAATGCGGTCCGAGTTTTGGTCGCTCTGTGATAACGATGGCGTCGACGTGCATGATCCGCAAGCGCTTCTCGGCGAGCAGGCCTCGCACATGCTCCAGAAAACGCAGGCTATGCGCATCTTTCCACCGTGGATCCGTGTCCGGAAAATGCGTGCCAATATCACCAAGACCCGCCGCGCCTAACAGCGCATCGCAGATTGCATGGGCCAGCGCGTCTCCGTCGGAGTGACCCACCGGACCTTTTTCAAAAGGCACCTCAATGCCGCCAAGTATGAGTTTTCGGCCGGAGGCGAGGCGATGTAAGTCATAACCGATACCGGATTGGCTCACCTGCCAACCTCGGCTGTCATGCGTTCATGCCGCAAATAGAACTCGGCGATTTCCAAATCGCCAGGCTTCGTGATCTTCAGATTGCGTTCCGAACCCAGCACAACGTGCACGTTTTGCCCAAGCCGCTCGACCAGCGCTGCCTCGTCCGAAGCCGTAAATCCGTCGGCAGCGGCTCGCGCGAATGCCTCGCGCAGCAGAGCCGCTTCGAAGACTTGAGGTGTTTGCGCCAGAACGACGCGTTCCCGCGGAATGGTCGCCGTGATTAACGCGACGTCCTCGGGCAAACTGGCGCGCTTCACCTCTTTCACCGTATCCATCGCGGGAATGCCCAGAATCGCGGCACGACACCGCCGCGCCTCTTCGATCACCCGTTCCACCTGTTCGCGAGTAACCAGGGGCCGAACGGCATCGTGTACGAGAATCAACTCAGCGTCTTGAGGAACTTCCGCGAGGGCCTTGGCTACGGACTCCTGGCGGGTATCGCCTCCCGGTAAGACACGGAACGGTCGCGAGAGACGCTCTGCGGCAATGCGCTGGTTTAAAGGTTCGATGTCGTCCTCGCGAGTAGCAATCAGAAATCGGCTGATTAACGGGCAGGCAGCCAGTCTTCGCAACGTAAAAACGACTACAGGCACGCCGTCCAATAGACGAAACTGCTTGGGAGAGTCGGCTCCCATGCGGGTGCCCATGCCTGCTGCCGGCAATATGGCGACAATTGAAGACATAGACTGAACGCGCACCATACTAAACCCACTGCGCGGAAAGGATCAAAACTTTACAGCTCGAAGTCCTTGAGGCCCTTCACATCGCATCGGGTTGGTTCTCATGACTGGCTAGGATCCGGTATGACGGCGCGGGGAAGCCGCTCCGTCACGGCGGGAGGAGCTTCGACTGCTTTAGGCGTGGCTTCTACCGCCTGTGTCACATGATTTCTCGGCAGTTCGCGTTCATCGTAGCGGCCGAATATCATCTTGCCGGCGGTTGTTTGGTGAACAGACGTGACGATGATGTCCACGGTTTTGTTGATGGCTCGTCTTCCGCCATCGATAACTACCATGGTGCCGTCATCGAGGTAAGCAACACCTTGGTTGTATTCTTTGCCTTCGCGGAGAACAAAGACGCGCATGGCTTCGCCCGGAAGCACCACCGGCTTCAACGCATTTGCCAACTGATTGACGTTCAGCACATCAAGACCCTGCAGCGTCGCGACTTTATTAAGGTTGTAATCGTTGGTTACTATCTTGGCGTCATAACGCTTGGCCAACTCAATCAACTTCATATCTACTTCGGGGATCTGAGGAAAATCGTCCTCGGCGACTTCTACCTCCAGGTGCGGCATTTTCTGCATTTTTTGTAAGACTTCCAGGCCGCGCCGGCCGCGCTGCCGTTTCATACTATCCGGAGAATCCGCCACCAGTTGCAGTTCGCGAAGCACGAACTGAGGCACAACCAAAACGCCCTCCAGAAAGTAAGCTTCGCAAATATCCGCCACACGACCGTCGATAATTACGCTGGTATCCAGAATTTTCGGTTGGCGACGATTGCCTTTCTCGTTGCCAAAAAGGCCACCCAGGGCCTGCAGATTCAGCATGTCGCCTTTGCGCGCGCCGAGCACCAGACCGATGTAGGTCATCACCAGCAGGACGCCGATATCGAGGAAAGATCGCGTGTCTTCGGGGATCGTCGTCCGGCTCATGACTAAGCCCATCAAATACGCGCCCACAATGCCGAGAATGGACCCGACTGCCGCACCGATCAGCCGCCGCAGACTTGCACGTTGCAAGCGGATTTCGAATAAGAAAACAGAGACGGAAAAGAGCAGACCTACGATTGCAGCCACCAAACGGCTAAGGCCGAATGGATGAAAATGATACCCGGACGCGATGCACGCTGTGGCGAAAACTAGCTTTAAAATTAGCTGGTCCCACCAAGTGCCGAAACGCACGTCTTTACGATACCCATTAAATTCAGTCACCGCTTTCGAGCGGTTTAATTCGGAAACCGGTACTTCGGGGCCCTGCCCAGTTCGGGCATAAGAGCGAGGCATAAGAGAACCTCATAAATTGATTTTCACTGATAAGGGACAGGCATGACGTCATCATAGATTTATAAAAAACGCGTTCCGGGAGGACGGTGCGCAATAAAGATAAAGAAGAATAACCCCGGAATGAAGCTGTGGAGCGGCTTCCCCTACGCCGCAGCGCAAGAATTGTAACACGTAGGTCAAGCTTAGGATGCTCTACGGTAAGAGCTTACAGCCGGGTTGTCGGTCCGGCATGCTCATCAGGGCAGATAAAAGCGGGGCACGCGCGTACCTAATGCGCAACACAGCTCCGATGTTACGGTTCCCAATTGTCCCGCCACTTCCGAAACGTACTGGGTGGCATCCCCATCTGCGCCATAGAAGGTTGCCACGTCGCCTACGCTCACATCGGGAATGTCTGTCACGTCCGCCGTCGTTAGGTCCATGGAGACGGTACCGACCAGCGGCGCAAAACGGCCGCGAACGATGACGCGTCCCTTGTTCGTGAGCGTTCGCGGCAGGCCATCCGCATAGCCTGCCGAAATCACGGCTATTCGCGAAGGCCTCTGCGCCACCCAGCGTCCGTTATATCCCACTGCCTGGCCGGGAGGAGTGTTACGCACCGAAATAAGCCGCGCTCGCAGCGCCAGCGCCGGCTGCAAAGGAAGTTTCGCGTTCGTTTGTGCCGTGAGTTCGGGCGGTTCGTAGGATTGATGATAACCATACAGCACCAATCCTGGCCGGACCATGTCTGCCCAGGTTTCGGGACGAGACGCAACGGCAGCGCTATTGGCCATGTGCGTCAGCGGAGCCGAGACTCCCAGACGACGCAAATGTTCCAAAATGCGCTCGAACTCCTTCTGCTGTTCCTGCACCCGATCATTGGTGAAGACTTCGGAAGATGCAAAGTGCGTGAAAATGCCTTGGCATTCGATGTGTGGGCAAGATGCCAGAGTACGGGCAAAGCAGGGAACGTCGCTTGCAGATAGACCGAGGCGATTCATGCCCGTTTGAAATTTTACGTGGAACTTGATCCGTCGGCGCGCTCGCGCCGCAGCGCGTTCCAGCATGCGCAACTGCTCGCATCGGGTCACGGCCGGCGTCAAATCGTATTCGATAAGGCGCTTTTCTTCGCCGGGCCAGAATCCCGTCAGCACAAGTATCGGCTTGCGTATTTTCCCCTCGCGCAGCTCGATCCCCTCGGCTGTGCAGGTCACGCCAAACCAGTCCGCGCCGCCGCACGTGCCGAGAGCGCGTGCGACCGGAACTGCGCCATGCCCGTACGCATTTGCCTTCACAACCGCGAGGATTTTTCGATCGGGTCGCGAACCCGCGCGTCCTTCGGCAGGATTCACATGTCGCCGGATAGACTTGATGTTGTGTGCCAGCGCGCTCAGTCGAATCTCGGCCCAAACGGGACGGCCATTAAATCGGATTCCTCGCTGCATAGTGGAAGATTCAGACTAAACCAAAATTGTGTGAGGGGCAAAACCGCGCGTGACAAATCGCGCCGTTTAGTTAACACCTGAACTTCGAACGAGTATCCAATATACCCAAGGAGTGTTTGCCTCATTTTCGGGTGTAACAGCCCAAATTTGCTTCTCGGGTCGGCCGATTTCGCTTCATTTGTATTCGTCACCCTATTGTCATTTCAGGAAAGAATCGCACGCCAAGGGCTTATTTTGAATATAATGCTCCCCTCGACTATGAGAGCCCCTCGTCTCATGCGATCGTTGCGCCTGGCGGTTTTTGTTGCGGCCTTGGCCGGAATCGCACTTCTTGCGACCGGTGCCGCCTGGTGGCACGTCGATAATCCAGGCTCCGTGGACGCGTGCCCGATCTGCTGCCACGTCGCCCACATCAGCACGCTTCCTGGAACTACGGCAACTGCTTTAGCTGCGCCGGTTCATGTGGGATGGGTGTTGAATGCCGCAAGGCTTCTTTTCTTAGGCGCCCCTTCCGTTGTTACTCCTCCCTCTCGAGCTCCACCCGCGTCGGCATAAATAAGCGGCCCGGGCAACCGGTTATCGCGCAGATCCCTTTCCTCTCTTTACCGACCCGGTAACCATTTTCCGTGGAGCTGCGGCATATCCGCATGCTTCGCGCTTTGGCTTCGAGGAGGCCATAATGCTACGCAAGCGGGGTTCAAGTCGTGGGGTTCTTGCTTTATGTGCAGTTATGGGTGTGTTGTTTCTCGCCGTGACGATCGAGATTAAGTGCGCAGAACAATTCGGGCATAGATTCAAGGCACGGTTACGGATCCGTCAAAAGCGGCCGTACCAGGCGCCAAGGTGCACCTGGAGAATCCGGTCAGCCATCACGTCAACGACGTGCAAACCGACGCGAACGGACATTTTCAGATTCCGAACATTCCCTTTAATCCCTAGCATCTCACAGTAACGTCGTCTGGCTTTAGCAATTTCAACCAGGATGTCGACGTGCGCTCCACGGTTCCCATCAACATGGACATAACGCTAATGCTCGGCACGGCCACGACAAATATCACGGTCACCGAAAACGCGGAAGAGTTGGTCGAGCAAGACTCCACCTTCCACACCGATGTAGACCGCGCGCTGTTCGATAAGCTGCCCCTGGAGAGCCCGTCCTCATCGTTAAGCTCGCTGGTAACGCTCTCGACGCCGGGAGTCGCCGCCGATTCCAACGGCCTTTTCCATGGCCTAGGCGATCACGCAGAAAACTCATTCTCGCGTCGATGGCCAGCCCATCACCGACCAGCAGAGCAAGGTCTTCTCCAATCAGATTCCCGCTGATTCCGTTCAGTCTCTGGAAGTCATCTCCGGCGCGCCGCCCGCGGAATTCGGAGATAAGACTAGCTTGATTATCAAGGCGACGACGCGCTCTGGTCTGGGTGTCACTGCAGCCCAACGGAAGCTTACGACTTCTTATGGATCGCTTTGGAACCGCGACCGCCGCTTTCGATATCGCGTTTACGGCGGCCCCAAGTGGGGAAATTTCCTTGCAGCGAATGGACTGAATACCAGCCGCTTTCTTGATCCTCCTGAGTTCAATGCGTTTCACGACAAGGGCAATGAGGAAAACATCTTCGACCGCGTGGACTTAAAGCTCTCGAATGCAGACACACTGCAGTTGAATTTCAATTTCACTCGCTCCTGGTTTCAGGATCCTAATTCGGTACGATGCCCTTCTGTCCGGCGCTGCTGGATCCATTCGGGAATCCCGGCTCTCCGGAGACCGACCAGCGCGCGCAGATCCGAACTTTAATGTCGCACCATCCTGGACTCGCCTGATCAGTACGAATACCGTGTTCAACATAGGCGCTTTCGTGCGGCGGGACCAGTTTCAATACTTACCCGAGTACGGATCCCTTTTCGGACTTTATTCCTGCTCCAGGCGAAACGATTCTCAGAATCGCCATCTCACGAACGCCGGCGTTCGCGCGCGACGTGTCCTATGTCAAGGGAATTCACAATCTGAAAATAGGAGCTCATTACCAAAATACTTCTCCTAGTGAGAATTTCAGTTTCGGAATCGTCGACCCTTCTACTGCCGGGCTTGCACGGATGCAGCCGGCATCGTCCTGATGCGACCGGTGTGCCCATCGCTTCCCGCCTGCGCCGTTCTTGCTCCGTTCGACTTGACGGCCGGCGGGACCCCATTACTACTTCACGGGTACACAGATATTAAGGAGTCCGCGGCTCTACGGGGAGGATATCGATCACCAAAGGCAATTGGTCTTTCAATCTTGGGCTTCGCCGGATTTTTATCATGGTTTCGGGAACCACACCGGAACCGGAGCCTCGGCTCGGCATCGCCTATAACATCAAGCCGACCAATACCGTTTTCGCGTTTCCTACGCTCGCACTCTGGAAACGCCCTTCAACGAAAACCTGATTCTTGCAAGCACGGGTTGCCCGATGCCCCGCATAGCGGCTCTGAGCGAGTCGCAATTCGGCACGCCTTGCGCTCCTGCACCACTCGGTCCAGGTTGGCGCAACGAATTTCATGCCGGCCTCAACAGGCCTTTGGAAAGTATTTCGTCCTCGACGGGGAATATATTTGGAAGTACACGCACGATGCCTACGACTTCAATGATTTCGGAAACACTCCCATTTTCTTCCCGATTGAATGGAACAACTCCAAGATTCCCGGATTTTCCGTTCGTGCCAGCGTTCCCAATTTCCATCGTCTGACCGCTTTTGTGGTCCTTAGCAGTGTGGCTGCCCGCTTCTTCAATCCCCAGGTTGCGGGCTTGGGCTCGGGTCTGGCATCAACCGGAGTATTTCGTATTGACCACGACGAAAAGCTTGCGCAAACCACCACATCCAATATCAACCTTTCGCTCGCGGCCCGTGGTTCGGATTCAACTGGCGATATGACAGCGGACTCGTAGCTGGCGCACTGCCCTGCGCAAGTTGCGGCAGGGAACGGCCCGTTGGGCGACAACACGACTACCGTGGATGCCTTAAACCTTACTCCCGATCAGCAGTTCGAGGCCGGCCTATTCTGCGGCAGCATTTTCGCCACTCCAACGATGCCCATTAGCTCTGCCCTCTGTCCTAACCTCCGCCCTGCCTCACAGTACGGCTCGAAGTTTCTGAGCGTTCCGGCGCCTGGAACCGAAAATGACGACCATAATCCGCCACGCGTCGCGCCCCGTCATCTCTTTGATCTCAGCGTCGGCGACGATGACCTTCTTCACTTTAAGGCCGAGCGCTATAAAGTGAGCCTGCGGTTCACGGTCATCAACCTAACTAACAAAGAGTCGCTCTACAACTTCCTTTCCACCTTCAGCGGCACGCACTACGTCACGCCGCGAACCGAAAATGTGGAGCTCGGCTTCCACTTCTAAGCGCGGCTAGGTTTCGCTGCACTAAGAACCGTCTCTGGGTGCCGGAGGCTCGTCAACGAGCCTCTGGCACCTCGACCCTAACTTTTCCCCGAACCTGATTCTCCAAGATATCCTTCCGACATCTTTGTATCCCGACGCAACTCCTCTTTATCGCAGAATTGCTCACTTCTGAAGAGCGTGGAAGCTTTACTCGTGCGATAAAATAGAACATGCTCGAATTGCGGCTATTCAGATTCTCAGTGCTAATTCGAACTAACCGATCCGCCGGCTGTTTGTGGCGGCCGGTGCGGCCGGTGGAACTAAAAACTCGGGCAAGCTGTCGTCAGACCGTAAGGTGCCAAGTTGAGATCCGCTAAGAAAACTCAGCGTCTCACTGAGGGTTTTGTTCTTGGGGGTGAATACGGCAAAAGGGGCGCCCGCAAAAGTGCGAGCTTGTCCTGCGCAACAAGATTTGCAGATTACGTATCGTGATTTAGAGATTACATATCGTGCAGATTAAGTAGCTTTAGAATGAACACTTGCACGAAATGGGTAGGGGGGTGGGGGGCAGCTGAAACGCTTTCGACTTGAACTAAGAAAGCGATTCAGCAACGAGTGGCGTGCAGTCGGAGCTAGCGATTGGCAAGGATAGGAAACACGAGGAAGGTATCCAGTTCGCGCTTTGGCTTCGAGGAGGCAGATGCTACGCAAGCGGGGTTTGAATCTTGGGCTTTTGGCTTTATTTGCGATCATGGGGTTATTGTTTCTAAGCCCGCCCTCAATACTAAGGGCTCAGTCCAATTCGGGCATCATTCAAGGCACGGTCACCGATCCGTCAAAAGCCGCCGTTCCGGGCGCCAAGGTTCGCATCGAAAATCCGGTCAGCCACCACGTCGATGAAGTGCAAACGGACGCTAACGGAATGTTTCGGATTCCGAATATTCCCTTCAATCCCTACCATCTAACCGTAACGGCGCCCGGCTTCTCCAATTTCACGCAGGACGTTGACGTTCGCTCGACCGTTCCGATCAGCATGGACATAACTCTGATGCTGGGCAGCGCTACAACGAATATCACCGTGACCGCCGAAAATGCCATCGATCTGATCGAACAGGACTCGACCGCGCACACAGACATTGATCGCGGTCTTTTCGACAAACTTCCTTTGGAAAGCCCCTCTTCGTCGGTAAGCTCGCTCATTACGCTCACGTCCCCCGGTGTGACCGCGGACTCGAACGGCCTCTTTCATGGAATGGGCGATCACGCCGAAAGCTCGTTTTCAGTCGATGGCCAGCCCATCACCGATCAGCAAAGCAAAATTTTTTCTAATCAGATCCCGGTCGACTCAATTCAATCTCTCGAGGTCATTGACGGTGCGCCACCTGCCGAATACGGCGACAAGACCAGCCTGATCATTAACGTCACGACACGCTCAGGTCTTGGAGTCACCCAGCCCAAAGGCGACGCCTATTTGTCTTACGGTAGTTTTGGCACCGCAACCGCCAGCTTTGATCTCGGCTTTGGTGGCCCGAAATGGGGAAATTTCATCTCTGCCAGTGGCCTAAACACCAGCCGTTTTCTGGACCCGCCTGAGTTCCAGACGTTTCATGACAAAGGCAACGAAGAGAATGTTTTCGATCGTGTGGATTTCAAGCCCTCGAATGCGGATACGATCCAGCTCAACCTGCAATATACGCGTTCGTATTTTCAAAATCCGAATTCCTACGATCAGCAATTTCACGCAGATCCAGTCTTGGGCCTGCCTGCATTCCTGGCCAACCCGATAACAGGAGCCTCTCTGGGCCCGACAGATCAGCGCTCGCAAATCAAAACTTTTAACCTTGCGCCCACTTGGACGCGCCTGATCGGGACGGATACGGTATTCACATTTGGCGGCTTCGTGCGGGAGGACCAGTACAATTACTATCCGAGCGGCGACCCTTTCAACGACTTCAGCCCCGACCTCCAGGCGGAGACCTTCACTCAGAGCAGAGCCCTCAAGAACATCGGCCTTCGCACCGACGTGTCCCATGTGAAGGGCATCCATAATATTAAAGCGGGGGCTCTGCTCGAACACTGGTTCCTCACGGAGAGTGACAATCTGGGGATCGTGCAGCCGGGGTTCCTTGCAGGGCTCGGCTGCCCTAACCCCGCGAATCCCGCATGCACGGACCTCCTGCCATTCGACTTAACGCAAGGCGGGACCCTCTTCGGTTTCCGCGGCCACGCGGACGTCAGAGAAGAAGCGCTCTATGTCCAGGATACGATCACCAAAGGCAATTTCACTTTCAATCTCGGCTTACGCGCCGACTTTTACGACGGTCTTTCCAAGGCCAACCAGGCGGAGCCGCGGCTCGGTGTAGCGTACAAAATTACCCCAAGCAATACTGTCCTTCGCATCTCCTACGCCCGAACCCAGGAGACACCGTTTAACGAGAACTTGATCATTGCCAGCACAGGATGTCAGATTCCAGTCATTGCGGACATTGTGCCGCCGCCCGGCGTCCCCTGTCAGGCGGGGCCGATTACTCCGGGCTGGCGCAACGAATTCCACGCCGGCCTGGAACAAGCAGTCGGAAAGTATCTCGTCCTGGATGGGGAATACATCTGGAAATACACCCATAACGGCTACGACTTCGGTGTCGTAGGAAATACGCCCCTGGCTTTTCCAATTGAGTGGACGAAGTCCAAGATCACTGGTTTTACGTTTCGCGCCAGCGTGCCGAACTATCGCGGCCTCACGGCACAAGTGGTTATGTCCAGCGTGGCCGCGCGCTTTTTCCTGCCGCAGGTCGCTGGGATCCCCATCGTCCCGCCTGCAACCGGCGTTTTCCGCATTGACCATGATGAGAAGTTCAACCAAACGACGCATATTCAATATCAGCCGCGGCTGAACTGGCCTTGGTTTGGGTTCAACTGGAGATATGACAGCGGACTCGTAAGCGGCGCAATCCCGTGCCTTGCAGCGACAGCCACCTGCTCACCTTCGACTTCCATTGCGGATGGTGGGTCCAACGCAACGATTACAGCCGGCCAGGTGGCCCTGGTGAACAACATCACTGGAGTGCCTTTAACCGCCGATCAGGAGTTCCAGGCAGGGTTCACTTGCGACGGCAAGCCCGCCGCTCCCAGCCCCACCGGACCCGCACTGGCTTTTTGCGATGCCGCCGGGCTCGGATCGACGCTGCTCAAAATACCGGCGCCGAACACGGAAAATGACGACCACAATCCCCAGCGCACCGCGCCGCGGCACCTCTTCGATGCGAGCGTTGGGGACGATAATCTCTTCAACGCAGATCACTACAAATGGAGCTTACGTTTCACCGTCATTAACCTGACGAACAAGATGACGCTCTACAACTTCCTTTCCACCTTCAGCGGCACGCACTACGTCACGCCGCGAACCGAAACAGTGGAGCTCGGCTTTCACTTCTAACCGCAATTCAATTGATCTGGATTGTTTTTGCGCCGGAAGCTCCCTGGTAGGGAGTCTCCAGTCAAATTTCGCAGGTGGGGATCTACTTACTCTTCGCCGGCAATCCAGCTTCCGCTGGCGGCTTCTTCGAATCGCGTGAATTTGCCCAAAAACACAAACGGTATGCTGTCCACGGGACCGTTCCGCTGCTTGGCGATTTTCAGCTCGGTCTGCGCGCGCTCTTCGTCGGTGACTTCGCCCTTCTTCTTGAAAAGATTCGGCCGGTGAATGAAAAGCACTACGTCCGCATCCTGTTCAATAGCGCCCGATTCCCTCAAGTCGGCGAGTTGCGGGCTGCGCTCTTCGCGTTCCGGCGCGCGCGTAAGCTGGCTCAGCACCAACACCGGAACCTTGAGTTCTTTTGCAAGCGCCTTGAGTCCTCGAGTGATGCTCGAGACTTCCTCATTTCTATTCGAAAACCGCCCACGGGCCGCAATCAGCTGCAGGTAATCCACGATTACCAGCGAAAGGCCTCGATCGCGCTTCATCCGCCGCGCTTTGGCGCCGATTTCCGTGACCGTTGCCGATCCGGAATCGTCGATCCATAGAGGCGAGCCCGATAACTGCGCCAGGGCCTGCGTCATCTCCTTCCAATCCTCACGTCTCAGATGTCCGGTGCGGAATCTGTGCGCGTCTACGCGTGCCAGCGAAGCCAGCAGACGCATCAGCAACGATTCCTTGGACATCTCCAAGCTAAAAATGGCAATTGAGCCTTGCTGGTGCAGAGCGACGTTCTCCGCTATGTTCAGAGCGAATGCCGTTTTTCCCACCGAAGGCCGTGCGGCAAGAATGATCAATTCCGAAGGCTGCAGACCGGACGTCATGTTGTCGAGTTGCGCGTAATTTGTCGCAAGCCCCGTAATGCGCTTGCCCTCCATAATGACGCGTTCCAGGCGCTCCATGTTGTCGTGAACCACGTCTTTCATCGACACTAGGCCCGTTCGAATACGGTCTTCGGCAATCTGGAAAATGGAAGATTCGGCACGGTCAAGCAGGGCATCCGCATCGTCTTCCGCATCCAAAGCTGACTGCTGGATGGTATGGGTGGCATAGATCAGGCTGCGCAACAGCGACTTTTCTTTAATGATCCGTGCGTAGTGCTCCAGATTCGAAACTCGCGGCACGCCGTCGACCAATTGCGCCACGTAGGCGGCGCCTCCGGTCGCTTCGAGCTCTCCTTTGCGTCGAAGCTGGTCGGTAAGCGTGACGAGATCGATGGCCTGTTGCGCCTCGCCGAGCTGAATCATGTAGTTGAAGATGCGGCGGTGCCGGTCGTCGAAAAAATCCTCCGGCTTCAGCTTTTCAATGGCCGTATTCAGGGTGTGATTGTCGAGCAGGATGGCGCCGAGTACGCTGCGCTCGGCGTCGGTATTTTGCGGCAGCGGTCGTTCCAGGGTCGTTTCAGCCATTGCCTCTTATTCGCCTTATATTCGCCTGGAAGCCGCTTCGAATGCAAGCACTTCCGATTCACGCGAGCTGGACGCAGACGTGAAAGATCGGCTCGCGCGAGTTGTCTGGGGGGACTCATTCTGCGGAGCCGCGCGCACGCCCCGTCAAGAAAATCACGAGCACTTAGCGTGTGGAATATTTTTTTAGGTGTGGAAACGGTTGAAAACTCGAAACTGGATCTGCTGAGTGGAAAATCCGTGGATGCCCGCCGAATAATCTGGCGCTTCTAAATGTACCCCTGCGCGACGCAAGACTATCTGCCGCCATACGAACTGTTCGGGAGCGGTACGCTTTTTAGGCTTGGCGCGTAACGTCGACTTTGAACGTCGCGGTAATGCCGTGGACGAGCTTTGCCGTGACTTCGTGCTGACCAACAACTTTGATTGGCTCGGCAAGTTCGATGCGCCGCTTATCGACTTGGAAACCTTGGGCAGCGAGCGCTTCCACGATATCACTGGCGGTAACGGAGCCGAATAGCTGGTCGTTTTCCCCGGCTTTGCGCGAAAAGGTGAGCGCAACGTCCTTCAACAATTCCGCCTGCTTTTGCGCCCCCTCACGTTCGGTGGCAGTGCGCTTGGCCAGCGTCGTGCGAATTTTCTCCAGGCGCTTCAGGTTTCCGGGAGAAGCTTCCAAGGCGAGTTTGCGCGGCAACAGAAAATTTCGCGCATAACCTTCCTTGACGCTCACCACATCGCCGCGCGTGCCGAGCTTTTCGATATCTTCCTGCAGAATAATTTGCATTGCATATCCCTCGTAATTCGGCCGATTTATAGTTCCGTCGCAAAGGGCAGCAGCGCAATGTTGCGCGCCCGTTTGACGGCTACGCCCAGCCAGCGCTGATGTTTCGAACAAGTGCCGGTCATGCGGCGGGGCAAAATTTTGCCGCGCTCCTGCACGAATGGCTGGAGCATCTCCACTTTCTTGTAGTCGATGAAGTCCACTTTCTCGACGCAGAAGCGGCAAACCTTTTTCTTGCGAAAATATTGGCGTTTACCTCGCCGAGGCGGCCCGCCGCCTCCCGGCCCTGACGGGCGTCCCTCTCGGGGCCCTCCCGATGGACCGGAAGGGCGGGGTACTGACTGTTGCTCACTCATGGTTCTGATCTCGACTTTCTCTTAGATTGAATTTCGTTATGCTAACTGGCTGGGGCCTGCTGCTCCGGCGCCGGAGCTGGCCCCGGACCCGGACCTGCCACCGGACTTGGCGCGGTTTTGCGGGGCCGGCGGCGAGCGCGATGTTCGCGATGCGCGACGAGCTTCTGCTGCCGCTTGATCTCTTCGTCCAAACGCACGGTCATATACTTGATGACGGCATCGGAAACTTTCAGACGCCGCTCGAGTTCCTTGATCAAATCGCCCTGCTTACTATGCAGCGCGAGGTAGACATAAAATCCTTCGCGCTGCTTGGCCACTCGATAGGCCATCTTGCGCGTTCCCCACTTCTCCACCTTTTCCACTTTGCCTCCGTGCTCGGAGGCGGTTTGCTCAAGCGTGCCCACGATCTTGGTGATCTCCTCTTCGGGGGTCGTGGGCATACAGATGAAAATCAAATCGTATAAGCGGTCTTCCATTTTTCCTCGTTTCGGTCCGCGGCGCTGCACTTGAGCGCCGTAACACCTAAGTATCCGTTTCGTCCATTTCGCCAGGGGGAGCGATGCGCCGGTTGAACCGATTCATCGCGTCCGCGATTCCCCGCGTAATGATGAGTTCCACTGCTTCGGCGGCCTGTTCCGCCATTTGCGCCGCAATCTCCAGGTCCGGTTTGCGCATTGGCCGGAGAACATAAGCAGCCAAATCGCCGACCGGATGATCCGGCTGAATGCCCATGCGCACGCGAGGGAATTCGGTGCTGCCGATCGTGCCGATGATCGACTTCAACCCATTGTGACTCCCCGCGCTTCCGCGCTCGCGAACGCGCAACATGCCCCAGGGCAGCGCCACGTCGTCATACAGCACGACCAACTCTTCAGGCCCGCATTCAAAGCGTTCGAGCAAGTCCCGCACCGCGAGGCCGCTGAGATTCATCATCGTGTGCGGTTTGGCGAGGGCGACCCGCTGGCCTGCAAGTTCCCCTAAACCCACCAGCGATTTCGCTTCCGGCCTTTCCACTCGAATGCGCGCCCGTTCAGCAATCGCGTCCACGGCGAGAAAACCCAGATTGTGCGGCGTCCACGTATATTCCGGACCTGGATTCCCCAAGCCCACGATCAGCCGCATCGTCGCGCCAGCCGGATCGCAATTCGCCACGCCACGCGCAACACAAGCAGCCTCCGTCGGCTATTTCTTGCCCTTTTCCTTCTCCTCGGCTGCAGGCGCAGCGGCTTCTTCGCCCTCTTCGGCTTCCTTCTTGCCCTTCTTGATGACTTCGGGCTCGGCGGGCGCGGCGGCTTCAGCTGCGGCAGCTTCTGCCGGCTTCTCTTCCTCGGCTCGCAGCGCTACGACGTGCGCTACAACGCGCTGCGGATCGGTGACTAGTTTGATTTTCGCTGTATCAATCGGCAAATCACCCACACGTAAGTGTTTCCCGATCATCAATTCGCTGATGTCCACGCGGATTTCGCCCGGGATATCCGAGGGCAGACATTCGATTTCCACTTCGCGCGTAACCATTTCAAAGATTCCACCCTGCAGCTTCACGCCTTGCGGTTCACCGAACGTATGCACGGGCACCATGACGCGCATGCGCACGTCCATGGCCACGCGCAGCAGATCCACGTGCAAAAGCGTACCGAGGAGCGGATCCACCTGCCAGTCCTTCAGCATAGCCGGCTGCTCACCGGTGGGCAGTTTCACCTTGAAGATCGTGTTGTGGCCCGATTGCGAACGCAGAATCGCTGCGAGCTGTTTCGTATTCACCGCGAGTGTAAGGGATTTGCCATCCCCGCCATAAAGCACCGCTGGGACGTGGCCCTGGCGGCGCATTCGCCGTGCCGCATTCTTGCCGCGATCATCGCGCGGCTTGGCTTCGACTGTAATCTGGTCCATGTTCTTCCTCTCAACTCTTTGAAACTAAATAAAAAGCTCGCTGATGGATGTTTCTTCGTGGATGGAGCGAATCCCTCGCGCCAGCAACTCCGCCACACTCAGCACTTTGATCTTGCCTACGCTGCGGGCCTTTTCGGAAAGGGGCAGCGAATCCGTGACCACAACTTCAGAGATCGGCGAGCGGCATAGGCGCTCGACAGCCGGTCCTGAAAGCACCGGATGCGTGCACGCCGCGAAAACTTCTGTGGCGCCTTCTTTCAGCAAAGCTTCCGCCGTCTTCACCAGCGTTCCCGCGGTATCAATGATGTCGTCGATCACCAGCGCCGGCCTGCCGCGCACATCTCCGATCAGATGCATCACTTCGCTGACGTCCACATCCACGCGGCGCTTATCGACGATGGCCAGTGGCGCATCCAATCTCTTCGCGAACGAGCGCGCTCTTTCCACGCCTCCTGCGTCCGGCGAAACTACCGTCACGTCGTGCAGCTTTTGATGCTTGTAGTAGTCCACCAGCACCGGGGACGCGTAAAGGTGATCCACCGGCACGTTGAAGTAGCCCTGAATCTGCGGCGCATGCAGATCCAGCGTCAGCGCGCGGCTGGCTCCCGCTGTTTCCAACAAATCGGCGACCAGCTTTGCGGAAATCGGAACTCGCGGCTTATCCTTCCGATCCTGCCGCGCATACGCGTAATAAGGAACCACCGCCGTCACGCGCCAAGCCGAGGCGCGCTTGAATGCATCGATCATCAGCAGCAGTTCGAGCAAATGATGATCGACCGGATCGGCGCACGTCTGCACGACGAACACATCTGCGCCGCGAACGTTTTCCAGAATCTGGAAGTAGATCTCGCCGTCGCTGAAGCGGCCCAGCTTCGCGCCGCCGACTTCGACGCCCAAATAGCCGCAGATACGCTGGGCAAGTTCCGGGTATGCACTCCCGGCAAAGATCTTGAATTTTTCGTCGATCAAGTTGAGTCCACCGAGCTACGCTTCAGGTTCCGCTCGGCCCGCTTGCGGCAGAACCCCACAGCGCGCGAGCATAAGCTTTGCGCGAAAGGGTGCTGCAAAGGAAGACCTGGTCTTCCGGAAACAAGCGAGCGGATCGGCGCGCCTGCGCTGGGCTTGGGAATATTCCAAACACCGCCGAACCGCTACCCGCCAGCGCGGCTTCCGCAGCTCCTGCCCGAAGCAAATCCCGGCGAATACGACCCAGCCGAGGGTGCCGCTTGAAGACGACGCTCTCAAAGTCATTTGAGAGGCCACCTCCCCGCGGGCTCCAGCACAGAGCGCAGAAACTCCATAGTTTAGAGTTGCCAGAATCCTTTGTCAATCTACCATCCAGCCAGCCATAGGCATCGCGCGTATTAACCGCAATATCGCGCGGGGAAACTACCAGAAGAGCTTGGCGCTTAACATCCGGGAGAGGATAGATTTCATCACCGCGACTCGTTCCAAAGGCCCGGCCGCCGAAAAGAAAAAAAGGCACGTCGGCTCCCAGTCCTGCTGCGATGCCCAGCAATCGCTCGCCAGCGATCCGCCGTTTTGTAAGCCGGAACAAACCTGCCAGAGCTGCGGCGGCATCGCTCGAACCGCCTCCCAACCCCCTTCCCGCGGGGATGCGCTTTTGCAGAGTAATGCGCAAGCCTCCCGAAGGCTTGGCCTCGCGAAGGAAAGCATCTGCAGCGCGCCAGACTAAATTCTCGCGTCGAGGCGCCGCGGCCAAAGTAGGATTGCCCAGGACTTGCAGTTCGATGCCGGGCTTGCGGCTGCGCTCGACGCGCAGAGTATCGTGCAGGCTTATGGATTGAAAGATCGTGCGCAGCTCGTGGTAGCCATCGGCTCGACGTGCCAAAACGTCAAGGCGCAAATTGACCTTGGCAAAAGCTGGGACTCGGATAGAGGGCATTCAGCGGGCTAACGCTGGTTCTCTGCCGTGGGAGACTTCTGCTGGGCAAGGTGGCGCTTCACGCTGGAAATTTTTTGCTCCAGCTCCGTCACCTTCTCTTCTTCGAATTCGGCCGGAACAGCGCGGTGCCACTCCGTCACGGATTTCTCCCACCATTCGACGGCAGCCTGATCGGCGTGTCCGCTTTTGGCCAGAACGTCACCCAAGTGGCTGAGCATGGTCGGATCATGAGAATCGCGGTCGACCGCTTTGCGGAGGTAGGTTTCCGCCTGTGTCAGATTGTTCTGTTTGTAGAAGATCCAGCCCATGCTGTCGAGATAGGCAGCATTGTTTGGATCCAGTTGCAGCGCGCGGCGCAGCATGTCGGCCGCTTCGTCCAGCCGCACGCCACGATCGGCAAGCATATAACCGAAATAATTGAGCGCCGGCGCGTTTTGAGGATTGATGGCCAGAACGCCCTTGAAAGCCTGTTCGGCCTGCTCGTATTTCTTCTGTCGCTCGTACATGCCGCCGAGGAGGAAGCCCACAGTCTCTTTTTCCGAGGGGTTCTGCGCGAGCTTTTCCGCCGAACGCACCGCCTTTTCCGCATCGCCGAAACGCCGGGTTTCTGTGTATACCTGGGCGAGATTGGAATAGATCTCCAGATCGCTCGGCGAGTTTTCAAGCAATGGCTGCAAATCCTGCGCCGCCAGGTCAGGCTGCTTGTTTTCACCGTAGAGGATCGCCTGACTGATCAATAGTCCGCGGTCGCGAGGATGCTCGTTGAGCGCTTTGCTCGTTTCATCGAAGGCATGAGGAAGATCGCGGTTGGCGCGATAAGTATCAATGATGAGCATGCGCGCGCGAAGGTCCTCTTCCGGCCCCAGACGGACCATTTCCTGAAACGTATTGATGGCCGCGGGATAATTTTGCTCGTCTCGATAGAGCTGTCCGAGCAATTGGTACAAGATTCCCAGCGAACGAGTCCGCGCCGGCGCGAACTCCGATTCTGCTTTCACTTCGGTAACCGCATTGGAAAGAACCCCCACCGCTTCATCGTAGTGCTCTTCGGCCTCGTACACGGCAGCTTCGTTGTAAATCACTTCCAGGTTGCCCGGGGCCATCTTCTTGGCTGCCAGAATTTGCTCTTCCGCCTTATCAAACTGACGGAGACGCCGGTAAATCTCGGAAATTCGAAGATGATTATTGGCGCTGTCGGGCTCCAGATCCACGAGTCTCTGATATTCCGCGAGCGCATCGGCATATTTTCCGTGCTCGTACAGCGATTGGGCCAGGTGCCGTCGATGTTCTGCCTGGTCCGGCTCGATAGCCACAGCTTGCTGGTACGCCAGTTCCGATTTGGCGGGTTGTTGTATTTGCTGGTAAGCGTCGCCCAGCCGATCGTAAAGGTCCGCGCTGGGCGCATGCTGTACAAAGGACTCCAGCAAGGAAATCGCCGCCTGTGGATTATTGTGGTCCAGCATAAGCTGCGAGAGTTGCTCGACCGCACCCTTGTTCTGTGTGTCTTTCGCCAGCAATCCGCGAAGGACCTGCTCTGCCTGATCATCCTTATTATCGAGCCGTAAGAGCCGTGCCAACCACAACACCGACTCACCATCGGAGGGATCCAGCCGCACGATTTCGCGCAACTGGCCGATCGCCGCAGTGATGGTCTGCTGCTGCTCGGACGAATTAGTCAGATCACCGAGGGAGCGGATGTAGATTCGGGCCAGCAAACGGCGCGCGGAAATGTCGTTGGGATTGCGGCGAATCAGGTCTTCCGCTTCGTTGATCGCCTCACGCGAGCGGTGCGCGAGAAAGTAGACTTCGGCAAGGTCCTCGCCGATTTCGGGGCTGGACGGATCAATAGCGTAAGCTTTTTTATAAAAATCGATCGCTTTGGCGGCATCTTCGGCGTGACCCGAGGACTCGAATTCCTGCCCGTAGAGGTGACCCATGGTCACGTTGTAATACGCTTGCGCGCGCTGGTCTGGGGAAAGGCTGCTCTGCGCCGTCGAGGAAGGCGTCGCAGCTTGGGGTTGATCTTGAGCCAGCGCTGCGGCCCCTGTGAGGCTACAAATCACCAACGCCATCGGAAAAAATCGCATATTCATTCAGGCCTCAGAATTTCGATTATCCCACGAGTTTAGAGAGAGTCATAGCACCCGAGCCACTCTTGTTCCACCCCGTTCCGCCGCTTCTTATCGGATGCTTCTTAGCTTCGCAAGGTGTCCTATATTGTGCAGCTTGAACTAGCTAAACGACGATGATCGAGCGCGTAGCCGGAGCGCTAATGGCGAAAATGCCGGACCCCCGTAAAGACCATCGCCATACCCAGGCGGTCAGCGGCCGCAATGACTTCGTCGTCGCGTACGGAACCGCCCGGCTGGATGACCGCCGTAGCACCGGCGCGTCCGGCCTCTTCCACTCCGTCTGGAAACGGGAAAAAAGCATCCGAAGCGACAGCGCTGCCCGCCAATGAGTCCTGTGCTTTGAGGACAGCAATCTTCACCGAATCCACGCGGCTCATTTGGCCTGCTCCAACCCCTAGTGTCCGGCCGCCACGCGCGAAGACAATAGCGTTCGACTTCACGTGCTTCGCGACCTTCCAGCCGAATAACAGATCCCGCAGTTCTTCGTGGTTAGGCTGGCGTTTTGTAACAACTTTCACATCCGATTCCGCGATGGTGAGTGTATCGGGTTCCTGCACTAAAACTCCGCCGGAGATTCTTTTGAGATCCCAGACTGGCCCTTTTTCTGCCGGACCGGGCCCCATTTGCATCAGTCGAAGATTCTTTTTTCCGGCCAGCGTCGCGCGCGCCGCGGAATCATAGCCGGGCGCGACAATGCATTCGACAAAAAGCTTCGCCACCTCGGCAGCTGTCTCGGCGTCCATATTGCGATTGAAAGCGATCACGCCGCCAAAGGCCGAAACTGGATCGCACGCTAGCGCCTGTCGATAGGCCTCCGCCAGCGTCTTCTGTTCCGCCGTACCGCAAGGATTGTTGTGCTTCACAATGGCGCATGCAGGATCGGCAAATTCCTGCGCCACCGACCAAGCGGCGTCCAGATCAACGAAATTGTTGTAAGAGAGCTCCTTGCCCTGGAGTTGCTGTGCCCCTGCCAAACCTGACGCGGGAAGCCCGCTCGGAACGTAGAGCGCGGCTTTCTGATGCGGATTTTCGCCATAACGCAGATATCGCTCCTGCCGAAGTGCCAGGCCGTAAAATTCTGGTAACACAGCCTTTTCGGTCACATCGAGATGGCCGTCCAGATCAAATCCGAGACGTTCCATCTCCGTGGCAATCACCCCATCGTAACGGGCTGTGGTGGCAAAAACTTTTCTAGCTAAGGCCAGCCGACGAAAGAGAGTAGTGCTAACGGTTCCAGAACTTTCGAGCTCCGAGACCACCAGTTCGTAGTCGGCCGGATCAGTCACGACGGTCACGCTCTCAAAGTTTTTGGCGGCGGACCGCAGCATGGTCGGACCGCCGATATCGATGTTTTCGATCAACTCCTCAGCAGTCAAGCTACTCTTTGCCGCAACACTCTCAAACGGATACAGATTCACGACGACCATGTCGATTGGGGCGATGCCGTGCTCGGCTGCTTGCCTCTTATCGTCCGGGTGATTGCGCCGGAAAAGCAAGCCACCGTGAACTTTTGGATGTAGCGTCTTTACGCGGCCGCCAAGCATTTCCGGCCAGCCCGTGAAGTCAGAAACGTCGCGCACCTTTATGTTTTGCTCGCGGAGCAGCTTTGCTGTTCCGCCGGTGGAGAGAATCTCGATGTGGAGCGCAGCGAGTCTTTTTGCGAACTCCGCGATTCCGGTCTTATCGTGAACGCTGATCAGGGCCCGCTCGATCGGCACAAGCCACACTCCGCATACGCATCAAAATTAACGAAGACGAATTGTAGCGCGCTGTCGACAAATGTCATCTTTTGGGTCGACGTTTTTCAACAGAGGCGACGTCGCCCTCGAAGCGATGGAATTTCCGCTCCTAGGAAGTCGCTGCTCTTAATTCTCGGGAGGCGAACTTTAAGTCGTGGGCGAGAAGATCAGCTTTTCACGCGCGCCTTGAGCCGCGCCTTTCCGTTTTCGATGCTGACCAAGAATTCGATTTGTTCGCCGCGCTGTTTGCGGATTTGTTCGGATTTTTGCAGGAGGAATTTCTGGAATTTCTCGCGAGAGAGCCGGTCGACCGACTCGCCAGAATTGTGCAACGCCTCGCGAAACGCACGGTAGAGTTCATCAACTTTACCAGATTCGCGTTCCAGGTCAGAGCAAGTGACGGCTACCAGGCTCGGTGAGGGGGTGCGGCCGGACCGGGCGCGTTCGGCTTGGATGGCTCGCGCCGCCGCGCCAAAATGCCGCTCTACAGTTCCTTCCTCGCGCTTCCGCATCCGCTTATGGAAAATTTCGCGGTATTTCGAATATGTCTGTGTCAGATTTCCATATCGAAAGCGCTGCCCGTAATTCATCTCCGCGGCGCGGTCGCCATAGCGTTTGATAATCTGCTCGATCCGCCATTCGATGTCGGCTGGCGGCCGCTTTTTGCCGCCACCGAAATATTGCTCGTACTCAATCTTGAGCTGGCGAATATCGCGCTCGAGGCGGCTCAAATCTTCGTCTGTCTGGTTTGTGGCCATGGCACAGGGGAAATTCGATGCTAAGAGACGGCGCAAACTGCGTCAATCGCCCCTAAGTACTGTGCTCCCTATCAGGCACGGAGGCCTTGCGCTCTTATATTGCCCCGCTTGCGCGCGTATGCTGAAATGCCCGTATGAGTTCTGCAGCCGATCCCGCCTGCGACACTCGCACCGAACTGCTTCGAAAGATTCCGTCTGTCGACGAAGTCCTTACTTTGCCTGCGCTCGTGGAACTTGCCTTGCGGGTCAGCCGCAATCTTGTTGCCGATGCGACTCGAGCCGTCCTGCAAAGGATTCGTGACGATATTTCGAGGAGCCTTGCGAGCGCCCTGCCAGAAATGCGGGCCATTGAGGTGCAGGTGGCCGATGAGGTGAGCACACCTGCTTACGCTGTCGCTGCGGCCCGTTATTAACGCCACAGGCGTGATTCTGCATACCAATCTTGGCCGCGCGCCGGTCGGGCAAGCCGCTATCGAGCACATCCGCCAGACGGCCGGGCAGTACACAAACCTCGAATACGATATCGCCGCGGGCGTACGGGGGCGACGCGATGTGCATACTGGCGCGCTGCTTGAGCGCTTGACTGGCTCGGAGGCCGCCTGCGTTGTGAATAACAATGCGGCCGCTGTATTCCTTGCCCTCGCAGCTCTCGCGCGGGGAGGCGAAGTGATCGTTTCGCGCGGCGAGCTTATCGAGATCGGCGAATCGTTTCGTATCCCCGACATCATGGCCGAAAGCGGCGCCATTCTGCGCGAGGTGGGCACAACAAATCGCACGTCCATTGATGACTACGAGCGCGCTATTAACGAGCGCACCAGGCTTCTGCTTCGTGTGCACCGATCAAATTTTGCCATCGTGGGATTTACCGCTAAACCCTCTTTGGCCGAACTTGTCGAGCTGAGCCGGCGCGCGCGCATACCGCTCTATGAAGACTTGGGCTCGGGGTGCGTGGTAGACCTGGCGCCGCAGGGCTTCACTGAGCCGGTCGTAGGAGCCAGTATCAAAGCCGGAGTGGATCTCGTGTCGTTTAGCGGGGATAAACTGATGGGCGGCCCGCAGGCCGGAATTCTGGCCGGCCGGCGCGAAATTATCGCCCGCGTCCGCAAGCATCCGCTCTTCCGTGCGCTGCGCGTGGATAAGCTGGTGATTGCCGCGCTCGAGGCAACTTTGCTTGCTTATCTTCGCGGAGACGTCGACGCTCTGCCGGCATTGCAAATGATACGGGCGAGCGCCGCCGAAATCGAAAAGCGGGCCCGCAGCGTTACGCAGCAACTGAATCTGATTCTCGCTGCAGCGCAAGCCAAGGTTGAAATCGCCGAAGGAGAATCCTTAATCGGCGGCGGTTCGACGCCAGCCGAACATCTACCGACGAGCTTGCTCCGCATCGCCAGCGCGAAATATTCTGCCGCTCAGCTGGAAGAAAGATTGCGGACCGGCGCAAAGATTGCAGACGCAGAGCCTATGCCCGTGCTTGCGCGTGTATCCGAGGATCGGTTGGTACTCGACCTGCGCACAGTATTCCCCTCACAGGAAGAGGAGCTTACCCGCGCGCTCGCCGCCGCCTTGAACTAGCTCGCCTCTGCTCTTATATGCGGGAATTAATGCTCGATTGATTTTTGGTCACGCGCAACCTGGGAGTCGGCCATGATTTTTTCGACCTCGTCCGCGCTTCGTGGGAGTCGCGCCGTGAGCAGTTTGTAGCCTGTGGGAGTAACCAGCACGTCGTCTTCGATGCGCACGCCGATTTTTTCTTCGGGAATGTAAATGCCGGGCTCGTCGGTGATCACCATACCTGCTTCGAACGGGCGGTCCACGTCGCCTGCATCGTGTACTTCCAGACCGATGTGATGCCCCAGGCCATGAGTGAAATAGCTGGCCGAGACTATGTCCTTCGACGATCGGTTCCGTGTGTATTGATGTAGTCGTAGGCGATTTTGTAGAGGCTGCCAGACCCCTTGCGCATCGTCGTGCCCGGCTTGATGGCTGCTAGCGCGGCATTCTGAGCGCCAAGCACGATTTCGTAAATTTCACGCTGGCGCGGTGTGAAATGGCCGTTTGCCGGTACCGTTCGCGTGATGTCTGCCGTATAACCTGAATACTGGCCTCCGACATCCATCAAAACAACGTCGCCATCCTGAATCAGCCCGTCGAGTTCGTTGAAATGCAAAATCGTGGAATGCAGGCCGGTGCCCACAATTGGCGAGTAAGCTTCCGTCTCGCATCCGCCGTATGCATGAATCTCCACCATACGAGCAGCAACCTGATACTCGTATAGGCCCGGCCGGACCATACGCATCGCGGCAAGCTGTGCGTCAACGGAAAGCTCGATGGCTTTATTGAGCAGTGCGATTTCACCGGGCGACTTGACCTGACGCATAGCACCTATTGCCGGCGCGGCGTCCCGTAAAGATATTTCGGGTGCTGCCTTCGTAATCCAGTCGGACCATTCGCGTGCGTGCGGGTAGCCCGTGTCATCCGTGTGCGCCGTCAATGTCCAAATCTCGCGGTACCTTTCGCTCAATTCCGTGAGGCGCGTTTTTAGAGTCGAGAAGACTTCGACGTTGGAAAAGCCGGTCTTTTTCTGAACATCCGTATCGGTGGGAGCCATGCGGGGGCCGTTCCACTTTTCCTCTTCGGGATTGCCGTGACGGAAGAAACAAAATTTCGTTTGGCCCGTGCCAACCTTTCTCCGAGGCGCTCGCGGGCACGAGCAAAACCGCGGCTCCTTCCTCGTTGTGGCCGGTCAAATAGTAGAAGTTTGGTTCTTGCAGGAACACATAAGCAGGCGAGGAATTCTCACGGCCTGTGAAGCCAAATAGCAGCAATGGCTCCTTAAGTTCGGCCGCAAGACGGGCGCGGCGTTCCGCGTAGACGCTATTCGGTTCGCGTTCTCGGGCAGCAAGAGGCGCAGCGAGCAGGACCAAGACTGCGAGGCTAATCAGCGCCAACAAGCCAGAGCGAGCGGTGGGCAGGGCCCTGTCGGCTTACGCATTGCGATGCTCTCGGGCCGTTGCGGTTGGGCGCCCTTCTCCGGATGCCAAACGGTCTAGCGCTTCGCCAGTCAAGCGAAACGTGGTCCATTCGTCCATAGGCACTGCTCCGAGCTCCTGATAAAACTCCATGGCCTGCTCATTCCAATTAAGTACGGACCATTCCAGCCGCCCGCAACCGCGTTCGCGGCCTCGGCGCGCGAGAGTGAGCAGAAGCGCTTTGCCAACTCCCCGGCCGCGGAATTGATGCTCGACGAAAAGGTCCTCGACGAAAATGCCGGGTTTGCCCATGAAACTTGAAAACGTAAAGGAATAGACGGCGAAGCCGGCAGGCTCGCTTCCGACATAAGCGAGAATGGCCTCAGCTACGGGACGCTCGCCAAAAAGCGCGGCGCGCACGTCGGATTCCGTGACAGTCGCTTCGCTGGAAATATCCCCGTATTCCGCCAATTTGCGGATGAACTCGAGAACCAGTGGCGCGTCTGATTCTTTGGCGGGTCGAATTTGGAGATCCGTGTCAGAAGGCATAGCTGGATTCTCGCAAAAGGCAGGAATAGACGCCAGCGCCACGACCACGCGCAGACACTCCAGCTTGGGTCGAAATCGCTGGGCGGTGGGCTGGTTGTCTACTGCGGCCGTGGCGCCGGCGCCGCCGGTTTGGATTGCGGCTTGACGAATTTGGAATCGTCGATCGGCGCATTCTCCTGCACTTTTTGAATGCGAATTGTGGAGCTCACCGCAAGCACCGCCGCCGCAGAACCCGGTGTCATGCGGATAACGAACGGCAGCTTCACTCCGCTGCCGTCGTCGCGATAATCGTCGTAGTCCACTTCTGTCGGCGTGCTGCCAAAGGGAGTTGGCTGCAAGCTGAGCCTTCGCAAGAGCAAGCCCGTCTGGGTATCGAAATAAAGCCGGTCGGGACCCGCGCCTCGAACAATTCCCGTCAGCACGTAAGCGTCCCGATTATTTACTTTTTCTGTCCCCGTTACAGTCAGCCGCGTGTATTCACTCTTGAAATCGAGACCGAGGTAGAAATCCGCATTTCGCTTGGCGCGCGCGAGATCGATTCCGGAATCGTTGCAGACGATGCCTCGTGCATTCTGCGCCCATGACGTCGTGCCGTCAAAACCGTCCGCGATCGTAAATTTGTCTGTGTGGTAGACGTTCAGCACGAGATTCGGCGCCTTTTGGTAGACCTCGACTTGTGCCTGCATGGGCATGCGGCCGCCGGCGCCTGTTGGGATGTCCTGCGTCGCAGTGATCATTCGGCTGGTGATCTTTCGAGCAGCCTGCTCGCCGCCGATAGCCCGTGTGTACTTATTGAGGATTTCATCTACCGAAGGATAATTTGGCGCCGGAGTTTTGGCTTTTTCCTCCTCGTTCAGCTCGGTTCTCTCCACCGAGGGGAACATGGTCACACCGACAGGCTCTACATTCCCCCGATGGCACGTGTAGCACGTGACCACAGTGCGTCCATCGAAGTTCTTATTGATCTCCCTCACCATAGCGATCATTTTGCGTGCGGTTTGCTTGGCCTGCAGGTCATCCTTGGACCGATCTTGCTCCAAATGGCAGTACTCGCAATTGACGCCCAGCGCTGCCTCGAAAAGGCGCATCTCCGGTAGAAAGATGTCGACAGGGGTGCCCTGCAGCACTTGGATGTTCTTGTATGCCTGCTCCGCGGTTTTGCCCTCGGAGTCCGACGGCAGTTGGGCTTTGGCGATTGACGCAACGCAAACGGCGAGCACACAGGCCGCGCACATCTTTCGAAATAGCTTCATAGAGACACCTCCCTGCCGTATTGCGGACTGCAAGTACCATGCTCCCGCTGAATCTGTCAAGGTAAGACGCCGACAGGCGAAAATGTCATGATCACTTAACCATCGCGATCAGTTCTAAGCCGTAAGCAACTGAGTTACTGTGATTTGCACCGCAGCGGCCTCTTCGCGCCGTTGACATTTTTTGGCGCTAGGCGTAGACATTAGAGCAGAAGGCATTTTCCGGCGTTATTCCGAGGGAAAATCGATATGAAAGCGACGCTGAAAGACGGGCTCCTTCGTGTGGCGTTTATCGCCTTGTCTGCGCCGATCGCTTTGATCCTGGCCGGCGTTGGCCTGGAAGCACAAACACCTACAGGGGCAGCGACACAATTCACGTTCACTAAGGACGTCGCGCCCATTCTTCAGCAGCATTGCCAGGAGTGCCATCGGCCAAACGCGATAGCCCCGATGTCGCTACAGACCTACGAGCAAGTTCGCCCGTTCGCAAAGGCGATCAAAGACAAGGTCAGCGCGCGCATGATGCCACCCTGGTTTGTCGATCCAAATGTCGGCATCAACAAGTTCAAGAACTATGGCGGGCTCAGCGACGATGAGATCGCGACGCTCGTGAAATGGGTCGATGGCGGGGCGCCGATGGGCAATCCTGCAGACATGCCACCTCCCGCGAAGTTCGATGACGACATCTGGCACATCGGCACGCCCGAGCTTGTTGCAGCCATGCGGGAAGATATCGTCGTCCAGGCCAGAGGTCCGGACACCTGGAAGAACATCGTCGTCGATCCCGGCTTGACGGAGGACAGATACATCAAGGCCGTCGAAATCAAACCAACCAAGGGCCGCAGAGTGATTCACCACATCGGGACGAGCCTGATTTATCCGGACGGCGGCTCGGCGGTGATCCAGGCGAAGAACGCGAATATTTTCGAAGAGAATTCAGGGCGCTTGATGAAGGCCGGAACCAAGGTGGTGTTCGGTCTGCATATCCATCCGTATGCCGAGGACACGTCCACAAACGTCGAAATCGGGTTCATTTTCTATCCGAAAGGATACGTGCCCAAGCAGGTGGCCATAACGGAGCTGATGGGTGACGATTCCCAACTCGACTTGCCCCCGAATACGGACAATATCCGTTACGACAGTTATCTGATCTTGAGCAAGCCTACGCGCCTGCTCTCTTATGCTCCGCATATGCACACGCGCGCGAAAGCCGAGTGCCTGGAAGCCATCTATCCGCAAAAGTCCGAGCAGCGCGATGGAAGCAAAGTGGAAACGTTAAACTGCATCAACCATTTCGACTTCAACTGGATGATGGTTTATGAGTACGCTACGGATGTGCAACCGCTGCTTCCGCCAGGAACCGTGCTCCACTTGATTAGTTGGTATAACAACACGGCGTCAAACCGCCTGAACAACGATCCGAACAACTGGATCGGCTACGGCCAGCGCTCCATCGACGACATGGCCATGGCGTGGATGACCTACGTCAATTTGACGGAGGATGAGTTCCAGCAAGCCGTCACCGAACGAAAAGCCAAAACAAAACCGATCGAAAACTTGTCCTCGAAAGTCACGCAGTAACGGCGGAAGGAAAATTTATGCCCGGGTTCCGTTCGCTTCCGTTATTGACCGGCGCATTTCTTCTGCTCGGTGCGCCCGCTTTCCTGAGAGCACAACAGGCTCCCTATGCAGGACAGGTGAGGATTGCGCGCGGCCAGGACGTCACGCCCGCGTTTGAGGGCTGGGTGCGCAACCCCGACGGGACATTCAGTATGTACTTCGGATATATGAACCGGAATTATGAGGAGGAGCTCGACATCCCGATCGGGCCGGACAATAAAGTCGAGTTTTCCGGTGAGGGAAACAGCAATAAGAGCGGTGATCAGAATCAGCCGACTCACTTTTATCCCCGCCGCCAGCGCATGGTGTTCTCCGTAGTGGTTCCGAAAGATTGGGACTTGAACCAAAACGTTATTTGGACGCTGACGACGCGCGACAAAACGAATGTGGCAAAGGGATGGCTTCAGCCCGAGTGGGAAATCAACAAGGAAGTGATCATGCAGGAGGCCGGGGCCGGGTCGGATCTTGAGAATCAGCCACCATTCTTCGTGAGCGGCTCGGGTCCGCAGACGGTCACGCTTCCCAACACCGTTACCTTGAGCGCCACGGCGCAAGACGACGGGCGTCCCAAACCTCGAACCGTGCGTGACATCGAAGATGTGGGCACGCCGGCTCCGTCAGGTTTATCTGTCCGTTGGATTCACTACCGAGGTCCAGCAGGGGTGCGTTTCGACCCGGGGACAGCCGCCAGCGGTTACGAAAAACCCGTCACGTGCGCGACAAATGCGAGCTTCAAGGTGCCTGGTGTTTACGTGCTGCGTGCAATTGCCAGCGATGGCGCGCTCACCGCGTTCCACGATGTCACAATTACGGTGAAATAGAGGACGCTTGGATGCCCACGAGCCGAAAATAGAACCGAATCTTCACGAAAGGAGAACCAGTCAGCGCGCTGAGCGCGCAGCTTTAAGAGCAGTGCGTCAGACAACTTCGGGCGCCAAGCTCGCGATGCGCCGGCTTCGAGGCAAGGTCAGATGGGAAGGAGACCTTAGCAAGTCCCGTCTAGGACGACCGTATTAGCGCTAGTTGGGCGTTCGTGGCGGAGGCGCCTGGATTCACGGTCACGTCGTAGTCATAGGTCGAGAACAGTGCGCCGTCGGTGGCAATGGCGCGGATGCGGTAGTTACCGGGCGCGCTGAAGCTCACCCTCGTCTCTGAAGTTAGCGGCTTGCCGTAAACAGCGGGGCTCAAATCGGGATCGAATTGAACTTTGCCGGGACCCCGGTAAAGGATCCATCGAATCTGGACGCCTTGCACTTTTCCGCCGCGATCTCCGGGGCCAGGCTTGGGAAGCCCATCGTCGGTGGCCGTCACCTTCAGCATGGCCGATGCGGGCAGAGTGACCGTCTGGGCGGGTCCGCCAGTGATGACAGGAGCCTTATTGTCGGGATTGGGGTTCGTGTTGGCAGCCTGCAGAAAGGGATCAGAGATAGCGTTCTTGGAGATCAGCAGTTGGTCTATTTCCCATTCGGGCTGCAGCCAACCCTTCGCGAGATTCGTTCTGCCCCGATTCGTGAGTGTCCAGACCAGCCGTTTATCCTTGGGCCAGTCCTTGGGCACAGTCACCTTGAACACAAACCATCTTCGGCTCGGGTAGAAGTGCGTCGGCTGGCCTTGATCGCCGTTGCCGAGATCAAAGCTGTTCTCGGGGCCGAGCGGGATATCGATTTCCTCGTCGGAATTCCTGTTCAAGTAGCCGAAGTAAAACGAGAACGTCCCGTCGGCATTGCCTTCCCAGCCATCAAATGTGGGACTTACATCCTGGCCTCTGTGGTATTGGGTGCCGAGCGGATACTGGATTTGAGCATGCAAGCGGGCGCCGCCTGCGGCAAATAGGAGAAGGGTCGCGCAAACGCCCGCTCTGCACAGATGCTGTCGCAAACTTCTTTTCATCGTTAGCGTGAACTTGTCAGCCTTGGGTGCGCTGCCTTTCGCGCCTCAGTTTCCTTCTTGAAGTCTTCTTCGGACATGTAGTAGTAGCTGAGCCAAGCCGAACCCATTTCATCTACGGTTCGTTCTCCCCAGGTGACCTGCGAATCCGGGTCGGGATTGAATCGGCTCTTGTCGCTATTGTCATGCCACATAATGGAATGCAGAATCGTCCCGGCCGGAAGCAGCGGCGCCGCATCGTCTGCGTAGACGTAGTTGCGCATCCAGTTGAACTCAAACCTGGCGCAACTCAGCATCTCCGTTTTTCCATTCGGATAAATTGCTTCCAGGCATTCGGCCTTGCCCCGGTTGTGCAGGTGAGGCTGGAATGACAGCAGCCGCGCCGGCTTGATCAGCGGCATGTAAGCATCGGAGCGCACGTCCGCCTCATGGGGCCGAATGTCGATTTCGTTCACGCCTACGGTGAGCGAAGTGATCACGTGGTTGGGCGTGTAGCCCTTGGGATACAACTTCAAGCCCAAAGCCACATTGGCGGGAGTTTCCGTGCCATTCGCATGCAGGTGGAACTGGAAGTTGATCTTGGTTCCCGCCTTGATTAACCGGCCTGAACCGTCCGCGAAGACGTCCGCACCTTTTCCAATCGCGTACTCGTTCAGGAAAACGCCTTGCTCTCCTACTTCGAGCGCAACGTTGCCATCCAGCTGGCCGCTATGGCGTGTCCCCGCCTCGGACTCCACAAGCGACGTTCTGATGTGGTGGATTACGTTATAGCCCTTGCTGGGAATAATCTGCAGAGCCTGAATGTAGCGGTCTTCGGTGAGCCCGGGATCGACCAGAATGTCCGGCCACCAGTCGGCGCCGTGAGCCTTCACGACCACGTCTTTCGGCAGGGTGATGATGACATCGGGCTTGCCGATCTGCCACGCCTGGTCGTCCGTGAATTGGCGCGCCGGCGGCATGTCCGCGGGATTTCCCTGCGGGGCGCCGCTATCCACCCACTTGACGATGGTCGCGATTTCCTCATCGCTCAGCGACTCGTCGTTTGCGTAATGTTGCACTCCCACATTTCGATCGATGAACCACGGCGGCATTTCCCGCGCAGAAACCCTCTGCTTGATAGCTCTCGCCCAGGGGCGCGCCTCTTCGTATTTTACGAGCGACATCGGCGCGACCGTGCCCGCATGGTGGCAATTCTGGCAATGCTCCTGGAAGATGGGCGCCACGTCCTTGGTGAACGTGACCTGCTGCGGCGCGTCCGCTGCCGCAGCCGCCATCGTGAATCCAACAAGCGCTATGAACAGGCTGAGGGTCCTCATGATGTAATGCCTCCTCGCTTAACTATCATCCTAGGCCTTGGAAATTTCTGACGTTTCGCTGGCTGCATTTTTGCCCGCGATGCGGCCCTGCACCAGGCACCGCGCCAGCCCGTGAAGGCCGAATCCACCGGCGCTTTCACCTGCGCAATAGAGACCGGGAATTACGTTGCCGGAAAAATCGATCACCTGGCACTTCCCATTGATACGAAGTCCCGCTCTCGTGTCATGGACGACGGGCATAGCCCAAGCCGCGTAGAACGGCGGCGTCTGGATTTTGTACTTGGGAGTGGGTTTGCCGAAATCCGCATCGTTTCCCGCATCCACAAAAGAGTTGTAGCGCGCCACACTTTTTTCGAGGGCATCGCCAGAGATCGGCTTGCGCTGATATTTATTCACAATCGCCGCCGCCAATGCGGACACGCTGTTCGCCGAGAAAAAGTAGCCGTCGGGATCGACATACGGAGGCGCAACCGTCCACTCTTCGCGCTTCGCCGCATCGGAATCGAAGATCGCCCAGATCGGGCCGCCGCCGTTAACAGCCTCGCCGGTACCCGCGAGTGCGGCATCCAGGAAATTAGCCGGGTTGTACTTGATATTTGCGGCGTTAAGGTAACTGCCCGGTTTGTACGCACTGACCGCATGAAAATTATTGGCCGTGTATTGGCCTGCGGTCTCGTCATAGAAGCGCATACCCAGTTGGTTCACGAGAATGACGTTCTGGTAGTCTTTTACGTTAAGCCCGACCGCACGCACGAGATGGAAGAGTGGGCTGCCTGGCTGCCACTCTAAATTTCTGTAGCCATATCGCGTGCCGATCCTGCCGGCCTTGGTAAGGCGGTCGCCATATTCACCGACTTGGTTGTACGCGCCCCACAGCGAAGCGCCTATGGCCAAACCGGCCAGTTCTCCGCTGCCGTCTTGGAATGAATAGGGCTCGCCGGCCACGCCATTGTATTCCTCAGTCAGCCTGACGTCGAACATTCGCCGGAAATTCACGTTGTTGCTCGAACCACCGGTGGCGATGATGACGGCTTTGCGCGCGCGGATGTTCACGGTCTTGCCTTCATTCGTGGCTTTTAGACCCAGAACTTTTCCGGAGGTTGCTTCCTGGCGCACAAGGTTGGACATCTTGTGTTTGAGCAGGATTTCCACTTTGGCTTTTCGGGCCGCCGCTTCGAGCGGCCGTACAAGGCCGACGCCGGACGACATAGTCGCCGCCTGGCTGGGATCCACAGCCTTTCCGGTTTGCATCCGCACAAAGCCCATGGGAGCAGAGTGATTTTCCCGGAGCGCGGAGTTCCCAGCGGCACCGGCCCCTTGGTTGTCGGGGGCTTTCTCGACAAAGGTCACACCGTGGGCGACGAGCCACTCGAAAGTCGGTGCGCTATTGTCAGCGAAGGCGCGAATGATCTCTTTATCGTTGTAGCGATAATCGGGGAAGCCGTTGGGTTCGACTACCGACCAGTCGGTGAGATCCGCGAACAGAAGGTCCGCGGAATCCTCGATGCCGTATTTCTTCTGCCGGCTCGTGCCGCCGCCGAGAGCGACATTGCCGCCGCTCACCATGGCGTGGCCGCCAATGTCAAAGTTGGCGTCGATCAGGATGACGGATGCGCCGTTTTCGGTAGCTTCGATGGCAGCAGGGAGCCCCGCGGCTCCGGCGCCGACCACCACGATGTCGGCTTGCTTATCCCAATGCGGCGGCCGGCCTTGTGCTTCAGCCTGATCCGCGCCAAGGCTCCCCAGCGCGGCCGCGCCGACCCCCACACCCGCCGTCTTTACAAAATCGCGGCGTGACAACTTCTTCTTGTCTTGGCTTTTATCTTGGGGGGCACGCGCCATGCCGGCTCTCCCGAATGGAACTTGAGCTTTGCTGCCTGGGCCGCAACAACGATCTCGATTTTGGTCCCGGATAGCCAGTATCCGAAGTTTTCGGCTTGAGTTTCCCTGAGCCGGAGTTTAGTCCTCCGCCAGTATCGTGTCAACGCAGGTCCGCTAAGCCTTTTCGCTACGCGAAGCGCACCCCAAGAGCGTTTCAGTGTCGCCGTTGCGCTGGCTTTGCATGGCGGTTATTCGGAGAGCGCGGTCTACAAGGGAACGTAATCGAGGACTACCTGAAGCGGGAATTTCCGCGTCACCACTGGCTCGTCGGAATAGTCAGCCAGCGGCGTGATGTGCACGACAATTTTGCTACCGCTGGCGAGCTCTACAGGCTCCTGCAGCCAATAGCGCTGGAACCACTGTGGCCTCGGCCCGAGTAGCCGCAAGAGCGGCACCGTGCCGCCTGAAGGCGTAATCGCATCGACGCTCAAGGATTCATAGGCCCGATCCAGCATGGGCCGCAGCGCGACGATGCGCGCGGCCCTCGGAAGCGGGTTCTCAAAAGGGCCAGAAGCGCTGGCGTCACCCGCGCCTTTCGGGGAATCGATTTCGAAAGACTGCAACTCCCGGCCCGAGGGCGGCGGGTCAGTGAAGTACAAGCCGATCGTACTCTTGTCCGCGACGGCGTTTTGCTCCTGATCGAAGTGCTTCTTGTAGTGCATCTGCAGATGGATTTTCGAACCGGGCGCCAGACGGAAGGCCGCCCCGCTTGGCGCCGAGATCGTAGCGCCTCCGGGTTGCCACAGCGCCAGCACGGGGCCGTTCTCGATACTGATGACGGCGTCGCGCACCATGGACGGGTTGCCAGGCATCAGGTCGGCTGCCTTGATCCATTTTGTGTCTGTCACATTGATCGGCATCGAGAATTCGCTCACTTCTTCGATCGCGCTCGGCGGGACCGTATGCTCGCCCTCCATCGCGATCTTGAGATCGGGCAGCCCGAGTTGCCATTTTGGATTGAAGGCCACTTCCGCCGGCTTCGCATCCGTATAGCTCTCGGGTGTTCCTCCGGATGCCCAGACGACCATCGCGTCGATATCGCGCGAACTGACTGGATATCCGCCTTTAATCGGCGGACTGGTGGGATCGACCGGCCACGGCGGCATGCGGCCCGCAGTGAGTTCGTCGCGGATCGATTGAGCCCACGGCATCGCGGATTTGTACGTCACGAGCGACATCGGCGCGGGCCCGCCTTCGACGTGGCAAACGGAGCAATGATCACGGAAAAGCGGAAAGACATCTTTGTTGTAGTCGTATCGTGAGGTCACCGGCGTATGCGCGCCAATGTGTTGCGTGGCCACGAGGAAAAAAACAATTGCGAGTGCGACTGCGACGCACGATCCCATCACGTGTTTGAATTGCTTACCGGCTTCCATAAATCGACTCGATATCGGCGACCGCGGCGGAGAAATCCCGATACAGCGGAAGCAGCCGCTCCTTATTGCCAAGATCGCCGGCTGCGTCGATCTCCCAGGCTGCCATCGTCAATCGCTTTACGGCGCTCGCCATCTTCGGCCGCTTGTCTTGCGGTATTTCGCTGATGTGGTTTTCCTCGAGCGCGAGCGCGACGTCCTTGGCGCCGATCGCCGGATACCACAGGCCAGTCAGATCGCCTTGATCGAGCGCCTTGCCGACAGCCTGAGCGCGCTTGGCCAGTTCGGCGACTAACTCGGGAGTAGTCGTGGGCAGCTGTTCTTCCGGCTTGATTGTGGTCGGGACGTAGGGGGTGCTGTCAGTCTGCTGTGGCTGTGCGGTTGACATTGAAGTCTGGCTAGGAGTGGAAGCCAAGCCGCCGGCGCCAGCGGCGGCGGTCCGCGATGTCTGCCCTTTCGGCTGTGCGGCCCCTGCTGTAGCCGGCCCCGGCTCTTTCGAGTAATCGGCGAACGTAAAGTCGAAGATGCGTTCCTTGTCCTCCGGTTTGAACTTTACCCGCAAGGTGAACTTGGCCGGCACTGCTTCGCCGGGCATCGGCAGTTCGAGCGTGTTGCCACCAGCCGTTTTTCCTGCTTTGAGCGGAATCGGCGCGCCGATATCGCTCCCGCCTGCATCGTTTTTGGCGACGCTGAGCGGAAAATCCGTTTACCGCGAGCGGTTGCGTCATGTCGTTGTAGAAGTACACGCGGAAAACGTTCGGCCGTACCCACGTGCCCTCGAGATGATGCCAGTTATCTTCGTCCATGAAGAGTTGTCCGCCGTGGCGAGGGTTATGATCGCCGTGAGGACGGCGTTCGTAGCCCCTGATTCGCGCGCTGCCATCGGCGCACGCCCCGGGCTGCAGTTGATGAATCTGCGAATCATTTTTGCACGTAAAGTACAGCCCGGCGGTGATCGGTACGAGTTCGCTCTTATCGACCGGGCAAATTCCGGGTTTTTCCTGAATGAACGACTCGAATTTCAGGCACGAGTACGCCGTTATGATACGCACGGGCACGCGCGGCGCCCCGGATTGAGGACATTTGCCCGGCTTATCTTCAAGAACGCTCTCTTCACCCCTTGCGGCGCATACGTAGGAGATGGGCGGCAGTCCTCTGGCAACGGCAGGCTCGGCGACGACGCGGACGTCATGCAATGTGGTGAAGTCGCCGTCGTAGACCTTCGCGGTTATGTGATCGCCGACTTTCACCGTTACGTTATCCGGCTTCTCGACGCGATAGTTCATCGTCATCGGCCCCATCCAGCCGGGCACATTGTCACCGCTGACGGTCAGCATTCCGGTGCTTCCGTCGATCTTTTCCACCTTGCCGCGAAACGTATGCTCCTTGTTTGCGTTTGGTTTTCCGTTTGGCTGCGCGGTGGTCTGTTTCGATTTCGATTCTGTTGTGGCCGGATGGTCTGCCGGCGCAGGCGTGGCGGACTGCTGTTGAGGCGCACGAGCCGGCGATCTGGGTGCGAGGATGGCTGCGCAGACAAGTACAGCTGCGAAAAATAGAAAAGCAGCCGAACTCGGCTTCATCATTATGGCTCGCGTCATCCGCCTGGAGTCCTGCCGATCCGAATGCCGTAACAATAATCCATAGCCGACATGCGGTAAATCAGCAATTTCTTTTGGCACTTTTCGTGGCGTTGCTTATAGGGATCTTCGCGGGTCGGTCAAGCCGACGCGAGAAAATGCATACGAAACAAGAGCACTGCGACGAGAAGCCGAAAATGAAACTCAGGCGTACAGCGGCTAAAACAGGTTCACAGCATCCAGCCGAGGTTGGCGTCGAAGAAGCCGGTAAGCTTCGACGCCGCACCTTTCATCGCGTGGCATCTGGTGAGATGGCCAGCGGCGGTCTGGGCGCAAGCTGCGTCGCATAATTGATTCCGGATTCGTCCAGCAGCCAAACCGGATCGAAGCTCTTTCCATTGACGGTAACAGCGATGGCCTCTGCCGGTTTTTTCGAGTCGCAGAACACCTTCTCCAGTCGTGCCTTGCGGTTAGCGTTCAGATGAAACCGGTAGACCTGCGTATGCGGAATCGGAATGATTTGATCGTCCGAGTATAGCGTCATCAGGCATCCCGTCGGATTCGATACCTCGATGCGATATTTCCATTGCGCGCTGTGTCCAGAGACGCCTGCCTTGCTCACATCCGCGACTCGAATGATGGCCTGATCCACCCGCTGGCATAGCGCATTTTCTTTGGCCAAATCCAATGGCGGATAGAATCCCTGTTGCCAGTTATTGCGTTCTAGCTGCGTGGCCCCGTTTATGGCTTCTTTGATGAAGTACGATCCCGCCACGCCGAAGGCTTCGCTGATCAGCGCAGGAGAGAACGCCAGGTGGTCTCCGTCGCAGCCGCGCGGCAAGAGTTTGGTGACATCGGGATAAGCAGACATCGCCTCCCAACTGCGGATGCCTTGCGCGCTATCGCCGGCAATGGATAAGAACTCCAATCCGCGCTCCGCCGCCTGCAATCTCGCGCTGTGATCTCTCGGGAACCGATGGGCGGAAGCTGCAAAGGTCTCGACTGCGGAGCGGGCGCGCGCAATCGGCACGGCAAGTCTTGCTGCCGGCTCGCGCTCCAACACCGAGTGGAGATTTCCGAGCGATTGCTCCACGACGCGCCAGGCAATCATGTCGGATTGATATCGGCGGTAGCCAATCACCTCAACAGCAATCGTCGCCACCAGTAAAAACACGAGGAGGATGCGGCCCAGATGCACAATGGTCTCCAAAGGGCCCGGGAGGGAGAGTCCTTACTTTTACGATGAATCAACACGCCATTAGGGATTGTCAACTCTTACCAAGTGCCGTTGTGACGTTGGGGACACTCGGATATCCTGAATTGCTAAGCCCCATGGTTGACATCCACTGCCACATCCTTCCGGCACTCGACGACGGCGCGAAATCGTTCGACGAAGCCTTGAAGATGGCGGAAATGGCCATCGAGGACGGGATCACGCACGTCGTGGCGACGCCTCACTCCAACAGCGAATATCGCTTTGATTTCGGTGTCGTGCGCGAGCGGCGCAACGAATTACAGGCCAAGCTGGGGGATCGGCTGCAGCTTGCAACGGGGTGCGATTTTCACCTGAGCATGGAGAACCTCGAACAAATTCGCGCCTGTCCGGCAAACTACACGATCAATCAAAGGCGATACCTCCTTATAGAGTTCGCCGACTTCGCTATTCCACCCGGAACCGAAGAGACTCTGCAAAGCCTGCAGTCTCTGGGGCTCTCTCTCATCATTACGCATCCGGAACGCAACCCGTTGATCCGCGCGCAGCCACAAAGATTAAAGCGCTGGCTGCAACACGGATGCTACGTTCAGGTTACAGCGCAATCTCTGTTAGGAAGATGGGGAGAAGTTGCGAAGAAGCAAGCCGAGGCGCTGCTCGATCAAAAAATGGTGCACTTCGTTGCCAGCGATGCACACAACACCGTGCAGCGGCCTTTGCGGCTTAAAGAAGCATACGGGGTGGTTGCAGAACGATGGGGAAAATCGCTCGCGCAGTCACTCTTTCGCGAAAACCCACTTGCGGCGTTCGAGGGGCGGGAATTGCCTTACAAACCTGAACTCCCACTCGTAGCGGACCAGCCGACACCGCCGGTCCGCCGTCGCAAGCGGTTCATTTTCTTTTAGAAAGTTCAGCGTCCGCTGGCAGCAGCTAAAGCGCTGTCGGCAGAGAAGACCTTCACTTCTACGCGCCGGTTCTTCGCGCGAGCATCCCTTGTTTTGCCGGGATCCACCAGATTGTTTGGGCCCATGCCGATGGTGCGGATCTGGTAGAAGGGAACCTTTTTCTCGGTCGAAAGATAGAGCACCACTGCATCAGCACGGCGCCTGCTCAATTGCAGGTTATAGTTCACATCCCCGGTCGGATCCGTATAGCCCTCGACGGCGATGAAATAGCGCTTCAACGAAGAGGTGTTAGAAGCAACCTTGTCGAGCTCTTCTTTGCTCCTCTGGGGAAAGCACAGCGCTATTGAACTTGAAAAGCACAGTCGCCTGGTTGGAGACCTTGTAATCGTCCAAATTCGAGATCACGCCGCGAAGTTGTGCGATCTCTTGGTCGTCCTTCTGAGCCTGCTCGTTGGCCTGGTTGGCCCGATTCATGGCGTCACCGGCGCGACGGTCGGCCCCAGTGGCCTTTTCATCGGTAGCGCTGATGGCCTGAGTATTTTTAGCGACGTCTTGCTGAGTCTTCTGCAGGTCAGCGCCTTCCTTATTGACCTGATCAGCGACTTGGTTGAGCTTATCTTGGACGGGGGTAACGTTCTGCCGAACATACCCCTTGGTGGCGCATCCGGAGACGAGTGCGGTGGCGCCCAGCATTGCGATCAAAAACTTCTGACTCATTGCGAATTTCCTCCACAGGAGCGTTAGGAACAGGATCGGTGTTTAGACCTCTACGGGGACGATACGCTAGGCCGTTCACACTTTATCAAACTACAGTCGAATTAACTAGTAACGGCAACCGGGGAAATCATGTAAAAAGCTCAAGTATTTCTTCGTACCTTTTGAAGGGAGGAATGAGGTAGGCCCCGGCAAGCTCTGTACGGGCCCATGCGAGCATCCGTTTTGCCAGAGCGAAGCCTTTGTCGCGCGCCGCCGTTCCAGCCGCTTCCATCTCCTTCAGCACGGGTTCCGGGATGAAGATGCCGGGAACTTCGTTATTCAGCCTCAGGGCTTGCTTATAGCTGGTCAGGGGCCAGATTCCGGCCAGCACAGGGATGGGAGAGCGCCCACCAATGCGCTTGAGGAAGGCGTGCCAGTGTTCGGGATCAAATAGTGGCTGCGTCATGGCGAAATGCGCGCCCGCCTCCACCTTGGCGAAGAAGCGCTGGATTTCGTAATCCAGATCCTCAGCCGTGGGGTTGACGGCCACCCCGACCGTATAATTCGTTGCTCCCCCAAGAGCTTTGCCGGCCCAATCCGTTCCCTGGTTCAGCCGGGAAGCCACCTTTACCAGGCCGATGGAATCGATTTCGTAGACTCCGCTCTCAGTTTCCCCGACGGAGGGCGGGTCACCTGTGATCGCCAGGAAATTGCGGACGCCTCCGATGCTCCACGCCCCAAGCAGAGCGGCTTGCAACCCGATGAGGTTCTGATCCCGCGTGGTCACGTGGGGAACGGTTTCGATGCCGCGCGCCTGCAAAGCGCCGGCGAGCATCAGCGCATCCATGCCGACGCGCGCCAAAGTGCCGCTATTGATGTCAATCGTATCCACGCAGCCGCTGGCGGTGATCTTTTCCACCTGCTCGAAAATGCGGTCGAGGGAAATACCTTTCGGCGGATCGATCTCCACGGAAACCGAAAATTCGCCCGCCTTGAGCTTGCACCACAATCCACTTTCCGGATCGCGTTTCACCACGCGGGCTTTCTCCGGCGGCATGGCAACGGACACGGAGGCTGCTTTTACAGCTTGCGCCGGCTTCAAGCCGCGCATCGCGCCAGCCATGGCCCGCACGTGCTCTGGCGTCGTGCCGCAGCATCCGCCAACGATGCGCGCGCCCATGGCTGCTGCTTCGCGCGCGAAAAGTGCGAAATATTCAGGCGAGGAGCGCGGATACACGGTGCGATCGCCGATGCGCGTAGGGAAGCCCACGTTGGGCATGGCCGAGAGTGCTCGGCGCCCTCCTCCGAAGCCTTCCAGGATCGGCAGCAGAGATTGCGGACCGAGCGTGCAGTTCACGCCTATGACTTGCACATTTTTGTGCGCCAGGCGTGCGGCTGCATCGGCGGGACGAGTGCCGCCAAGCGTTGTGCCCTCATCGGAAAATGTCAGTTCCGCCACGATGGGCAGCGCGGAAAAAGAGCGCAGCGCATCTATGGCTGCCACCAACATTTCGATATTGGAGAATGTCTCCAATATGAAGAAATCCACGCCGCGCTCTTCGAGCGCCTGCGCCTGCTCGCGGTAAATCTCCAGCATCTCTTCGCGCGGGATTTCGCGCATTTCGGGAGCAATGGCCAGCGGCCCGATAGAGCCTGCGATCAGAACCTCGTGCGGCGCGGCTTCTCGGGCTTCCCGGGCGATCTTCGCGCCGCGATGGTTGATGCGGGTGACCTGGTCGCCGAGCCCGAGGGCGGTCAGCTTCGAGCGATTGGCGCCGAAGGTGTTCGTCTCAATAATTTGGGCTCCGGCCTCGATGTAGGCCTGGTGAACGCGAAAGACGACTTCGGGCTGGGAGACGTTCAGCTCTTCAAAAGAGCGCTGCGCGCCGGCGCCTTCAAACAGCATGGAGCCCATCGCCCCATCGGCAACCAGTACGGCGTCTTGGATCCGCTGTTCGAAATCTGCGATGTTCATAGTCTAGGATTGCCGCGCTCAGAGCTCTTCGAGGGTCGGCACAGGCCTCTGAGTATGGTTGCTTTCAAACGAATAATCATACCGTACCCAGAGCAGCCTTGAGACTCCCGGCCTCGCTTTCTGGGAGTCGGGGAGGAAACCGCGCGCCTCGTGCGATCCAGCGCTCGGTTAGTCCCTAAAGGGCCCGTGGACCGTAAGAGATATGATTTGGGCCAGCTCCTGGCGCGAATCACCCGGCTAAACCGGCAAAAGGCGATCGATTTCAGGGGCCCGGTTGGCAAAGAGTTCTGGTGACCTAACCTCGCATCCGGATCGCACCATTACGGTGTTATCATCGGCGGGGCAAATGAGATCGATTTTAGGAGGAAGGCATGAGAGCACATTTCCTTATGGCGGCGGGTTTGCTGGCAGCTTCGTGGTTGGCGGTATCGCCGGCGCGGGCGCAGGAAGTCACCAAGGACAACCTTGACGGCGTTGTCAATTTCCATCGGATCCAGACCGTCGTGGCATGTACCGGGGCGATCAAGCCGGAAGTGATTCCGCAGATCAAGCAGATGGGCTTCGTCTCCATCATCAATTTGCGCGAGGCAAGCGAGCCCGGCGCGAATCTTGAAGAGGAGGCCGCGGCGGCGAAATCCGCGGGACTGCGGTACTACAGCGTTCCTTTCAATGCCATGAATCCTGATCCCGCAGCGGCAGACAAGTTTCTCGACGCCATCACCACAAAGGGCACTGAGCCCTCGTTCATTCACTGCGCAGGCGGCGGACGCGCGGCCACCATGTGGTTCATCAAGCGCATGGTCGTGGATCGTTGGGACGAGGACCGCGCCGAAAAAGAAGCCACCGACCTGGGCATGAATAATCCGAAGCTGAAGCAATTCGCAATCGACTACGCAATGTCCCACAAGCGGTAAAGCTATGCGGCGGGCTGCTGCTGGGTCATGCAATGCAATGTGCCGAGCCCGAGAACCAGATCGCGTGCGGCAATGCCAATCACTTCGCGTTCGGGGAATAGCGCAGCGAGCGTATTGAGCGCGGCGCGGTCGGCGGGATCGCTGAACGTCGGAACAAGCACGATCTTGTTGGCGATGTAGAAGTTGGCGTAGCTCGCAGGGAGCCGCTGTCCATCGAACCAAACCGGTTTGGGCATGGGCAGCGTTTCGATGCGCAGCGGCCGGCCATTTTCATCCTTCATCTCGCGCAGCCGCGCGAGATTTTCCTGCAATGGCTCGTAGTTGGCGTCGGAGCGATCGGACTCGACGACCATTACCGCGGTCGTGGGATTGACGAAGCGCGCGAGATCGTCGACGTGGCCGTGCGTATCGTCGCCGGCTATGCCGCGGCCGAGCCAGAGGACGTTCGTCGCGCCGAGATAATCGCGAAAGATCGATTCCCAATCGGCGCGCTCGAAGCCGGGATTTCGCGCCTGCTCGGGGCTGAGCAGGCACTCCTCTGTGGTGAGCAGTGTGCCTAGGCCATTGACCTCGATGCTTCCGCCTTCGAGAACAACCGGACGGCCGCGGTATCGCGGCTCCCACACCGGAATTTTCAGTTGCGGCAGAATGCGATTCATCGCCGCGTCGTCCTTCTGCCAGTCGTCGTACTTGGCCCAGGCGTTGAAGCGCCACTTGGTGGCGGCCACGTTGCCAGAGGTCGAAGAGCCGCCAGCGGCGGCGCATTTGTTAACAAAAATTGCGCCGAAATCGCGGGTCCAACCGCGATTCGTTGGCGCAACGAAAAAATCCACGGCGGCCAGATCCGCGCCGCTCTTTTGCAAGATGCGGCGCGCAGCGCGCTCTTCGGCGCGATCCTGCACCAGAATACGCACGCGCTCCACGCATGCGAGATGGCGCACGATATCGGCATAAACCCACGGTATAGGCGCAAATTTGCCCGGCCAATCCGTGCGTTCGTGAGGCCAGGCGAGCCAAGTCGCTTCGTGCGGCTCCCATTCGGCGGGCATGCGGTAGCCGAGCGCAGCGGGAGTGGCGTCGGCGCGAACGTCCGTCTTCGGCGCGCTCGCGCGCGGTACAGAAAGTCCGGCCTGGCGCGATTTCAACCCAGCCATCGCTCGAGCAGAGGCGCGTAGGCGTCTGTGCGGCGATCGCGCAAGAAGGGCCAATTGCGGCGCACTTCTTCCATGCGGCGCAGGTCGCACTCGGCGATCAGGATTTCTTCTTTATTTGTGGGAGATTCGGCGATGAGCTGCCCGAACGGATCGGCCACGAACGAAGAGCCCCAGAATTCCAGGCCGCTATCTGGCGGTCCCTCGAAGCCCACGCGATTTACCGCGGCGACGAAAATTCCGTTGGCGATGGCGTGGGAACGCTGAATCGTGCGCCAGGCATCGAGTTGTGCCGCGCCGAATTCAGCTTTCTCCGATGGATGCCAGCCGATGGCCGTGGGATAGAAAAGAATATTCGCCCCGCGCAGGCTCGAAACCCGCGCGCCTTCGGGATACCACTGGTCCCAGCAGACCAGAACGCCGATTCGTCCGTATCGCGTATCGAAGTTGGGGAACCCGAGATCGCCCGGCGTGAAATAAAACTTTTCGTAGTAGAGCGGGTCGTCGGGGATGTGCATCTTGCGATAAAGCCCGAGCAGCACGCCATCGGCGTCGAGCACCACCGCCGTATTGTGATAAAGACCTGCGGCGCGACGTTCGAAAATCGAGCCGACAATGACGATGCGCAGATCGCGCGCGAGCTTGCTCAGCGCTTCGGTGGTAGAGCCGGGGATCGATTCGGCCAGATCAAAATTGTCGGCATTTTCTTCACGGCAGAAGTATTGCGAGCGGAAGAGCTCTTCGAGGCAGACGATCTGCGCTCCACGCTTGGACGCTTCGCGGATGGCCTCCACCGTGCCCGCAAGATTGGCGGCTGGATCTTTGGAACATTGCCGCTGCAGCAAGCCAACCGTGAGTTTCTCGCCCATGAGGGAATACTACCAGATCAACGTCGCGGAGTTTTTGTTTCCGCGGAGTCGATGACGCAGCGGATGCGGCGCAACACGGCATCGAACATCGCCGGCGTGAGCCGGCCCGTCTGCGTATTTTGCTGGCTGGGATGGTAGCTGGCGAAAAGATGCGGCAGATCGCCAGGCAGCTTGCACTCGGCGCCGTGAGAAAACTTGTAACGGACCGGCAAGGTGAGCCGCCCCTGCTTCACCAGCAAGCGCAGGTAGGTGTAAAACGCGATGGCGCCAAGCGCCAGCACAGCGCGCGGCCGCAGAATCGCAAACTCTTCTTCGAGATATCCGGCACAGTTGCGTAATTCCTCAGGCAAGGGCTTGTTATCCGGCGGCGCGCAGCGTGCGGTGGCCGCGATGTAGGCATCGCGAAGCTCGAGGCCGTCGTTGACATCGACCGAAGTCGGCTGATTGGCAAATCCGGCTTCATAGAGCCGCGCATAGAGAAAATCGCCCGAGCGGTCGCCGGTGAACGCACGACCCGTGCGGTTGCCGCCATGGGCGGCGGGCGCGAGCCCGATGATCAGCAGCCGGGCATGCGGGTCGCCGAAGCCGGGCACCGGCCGCCCCCAGTAGGTCCAATCGCGAAAGGCGCGGCGCTTGGTGCGTGCGACTTCTTCGCGATATTTCACCAGTCGCGGGCATTTGCGGCAGGCGATGACGGTCTCACGCAGCCGCGCGAGCCGCTGCTCGGCCGAATCTTCGCGGGCCGCAGTCATCGGCGCACTTTTCTCTCCGATCGTCTTCACTTTAGCTTTCTTTTTGCTCGTCTGCGCTCGCTATTGCGCGGGCGCTTGGCGAGAAAATCGCGCAGCACGACGGCCTGATTGCGCTCCTCATCGCGCGCGGAGAAGACGAGCGCGACCACGCGATGCTCTTTTTCCAGCTGCTTGATGCGGGAGGTCAGTTCGGACTTCGCACGCAACTCCTGTCGGTAGCGCTTTCGGAATTCGGACCAGCGCTTGGGATCGTGGCCGAACCATTTGCGCAGCTCGGTCGAGGGGCCGATTTCCTTCAGCCACAGAGCAACCTTGGCGCGTTCTTTGGAGACGCCACGAGGCCAAACGCGATCCACCAGAATGCGGAAGCCATCGGAGGATTGCGGAGGTTCGTAAATGCGCTTCACTGTGATCACGATGATGCAAATTGTAGCGCGGGAAAAGATGAGCGCAAAAAGAGACCGCCTCCGCAGGAGATCGAGTGGGAAGAAGGGTCTTGCCCGCGGAGGCGGTTCCAGTGGTCTTTGGCTGCACCCAAATTACATCTCACTAATATGTCGTGTCAAGATATATTTAATGGCATGTGCACTTTTCTGCGATGCCACAAACGGAAGCCGACTATTGGCACAGGCACTCCCTCGCCAACGCAGCCAAGTTGGCTCTTGGCGCGCCTCGGGACCCAAATTGACATCGTGCAGGGCGGGGCATAGCATTCATGGTTTACCCGCAATGCGCTGAAAGCGCTGGGCGGAGCTGCGTGTCTATCGCTGAAACCAAATCGAGAACGGTCCTCAGCCGGATCATCGAAAGCCGCCGAGCGGAAGTGGCGCGGCGGAAGCGCATCATGCCGGAACCGGTGCTGCGCATTGCAGCAGGCAAAGCCGATGCGCCGCGCGATTTTGCCGGCGCGCTCTCGCGCGACCAAGTCAACGTGATCGCCGAAATCAAAAAAGCGTCGCCCTCGGCGGGCGTATTGCGCCGAGATTTCGACCCGGCTGCGCTGGCCCGAGACTTTCGAAGGCGCGGGCGCGGCGGCGCTTTCGGTGCTTACGGAAGAAGAAAATTTCCAGGGCGCGCTGGCGCATTTGCGCGACGCGCGCGCGGCGGTGGGTCTTCCCGTGCTGCGTAAGGATTTCATCGTGGACGCCTGGCAGGTGTGGGAGGCCCGCGCAGCCAATGCCGATTCGTTTCTGCTGATTGCTGCCGCTTTGGACAACGAGACTCTTGCGGAGTTGCTCGCGTTGGGACGCGAGTTGGGAATGGAACCGCTGGTCGAGGTGCACACTGCTGACGAACTCGAGCGCGTGCTGGCCGCGGGCGCGCGGATCATCGGCGTGAATAACCGGAACTTGCACACACTCGAAGTGCGCGTGGAAACTTCGCTGGAACTGGTCGCGATGATTCCGCAAGACTGCATCGCCGTAAGCGAATCGGGACTGCGCTCGGCGGAAGATCTGCGAAAATTACGCGCCACCGGATTCGATGCCTTCTTGATCGGCGAAAGCCTGATGCGCGAGGCCGACCCCGGCGTAGCACTAGCGCGCCTTATCGACGGTGTATCGGAGCCGGGCAACCATTTGGGCGTGGGGAATTCCGATCGTTCACGTTAAGATTTGCGGCGTCACAAATTGGCCCGATGCCAGGCTAGCGGTGGATTTGGGAGCGCACGCGCTGGGATTCAATTTTTATCCGCCCAGCCCGCGCTCGATCAGCCCGGCAGCAGCTTGGGAGATCGTGCGGAAGTTGCCGCCGCTGGTGGCGACGGTCGGCGTATTCGTGAACTGGCCCGCGCACGTAATTGGGGCGCTGGCTGGGGCGTTGCGGCTCGATGGCGTGCAGCTTCACGGCGACGAGCAGCCGAGCGAGGTCAAGGACTTGGCGCGGCGCTTTGGCGTAATCAAGGCGTTTGCGGCGGGACCGCGCTTCAGGCTCGCGACCCTGGCGAGATATAAAGCGGCTTCTGCTTTTCTGCTGGACGGCTATCACAGTGGGTTTTATGGCGGCACAGGCCGCACGGCGGATTGGCGGCTCGCTCGCGAGGCCAGGCGCTACGGCCGCGTGATTCTGGCGGGTGGCCTGCGGCCGGATAATGTCGCGGAGGCCATTGCGGAAGCGCAGCCTTTCGGGATTGATGTCGCGAGCGGCGTGGAAGCGCGGCCGGGCAAGAAAGATCCGCGCGCGTTGTGTGAGCTGATGCGCGAAGTGGAAGCCGTGAACTGCGCCGCAGACGGCAAGCCGGCGCGCGCCCTTCAGGAGAAGGTTCGGGAGAAAAGATCATGACCACGGCGGTGCAAACCTGGCCTGACGTGCGCGGCCGATTCGGCCCGTACGGAGGGCGCTACGTTCCGGAGACGCTCGTCGCGCCGCTGGAGGAACTGGAGCACGCCTATGCCGCGGCTCGCGCGGACGCGAGCTTCGGGCGCGAGCTCGACGAATTGCTGCGGAATTTCGCCGGACGCCCGACGCCGCTGCAATTCGCAGCTCGGCTCACCGAGCACCTCGGCGGCCCGCGCATTTACATCAAGCGCGAAGACCTGCTGCACACTGGCGCGCACAAAATTAACAACTGCCTGGGTCAGGCGCTGCTGGCGAAAAGAATGGGCAAGCGCCGCGTCATCGCGGAAACAGGCGCGGGACAACACGGCGTGGCCACGGCGGCGGTGGCGGCGCGGTTCGGCATGGAATGCGTCGTTTACATGGGCACGGAAGACATGGAGCGGCAGCGGCTCAACGTCTCGCGCATGAAGCTGATGGGCGCGGAAGTGGTGGGCGTGAATGCGGGCAGCCGCACGCTGAAAGACGCGATCAACGAGGCCATGCGCGATTGGGTCACGAACGTGCGCACCACGCACTACCTGCTCGGATCGGTGTTGGGCGCGCATCCTTATCCGCAGATGGTGCGCGATTTTCACAAGGTGATTGGCGAAGAGGCGCGGCGGCAGATTCTGGAAGCGGAGAAACGCCTGCCGGATTTGCTCGTCGCGTGCGTCGGCGGCGGCTCCAATGCCATCGGTCTCTTCCACGCGTTTCTGGGAGATTCCGGCGTGAAAATGCTAGGCGTGGAAGCGGGCGGCCGCGGGCACGAGCTTGGCGAGCACGCGGCGCGGCTCGCCGAAGCGATCGGGTTCACCGGCGCGCGTCCTGGCGTGCTGCAGGGAACATATACCTATGTGCTGCAAACGGCGGACGGCCAGATCGCAACGACGCATTCCGTTTCCGCGGGCTTGGATTATCCCGCTGTCGGCCCCGAACATGCTCTCCTTGCCGAGCAGCATCGCGCCGAATACACCGCCGCCAGCGACGACGCGGCCATCGACGCCGCGCGCACGTTGGCGCGCATGGAGGGCATCATCCCCGCGCTCGAAAGCGCGCACGCGCTTGCCGCGCTGATCGCGCGCGCGCCACGCATGCGGAGCGAGGAAATCGTCATCTTCAATCTTTCCGGCCGCGGCGATAAAGACATGGAAATCATCGCGCGCTATCTCTGATGGCCACGAACTCCATGGCTGTGCCCCAAACCCCCACAACGACGCGCATCAAGCGCCGATTCGAGGAGCTTGGCCGCCGAGGCGAGATGGGCTTGGTGGCTTTTATCACGGCGGGCGATCCTTCCCTCGAAGCGACAGAATCGTTTGTGCTCGCGCTCGATGCGGCCGGCGCCGATGTCGTCGAATTGGGCGTGCCGTTCAGCGATCCTGTCGCGGATGGCCCCGCGATCCAGCGCTCCAGCGAGCGCGCACTGCGCGCGGGCACGTCCCTTTCGGGCGTGCTTGATCTCGTCGAATCCATTCGGCGCAAGAGCGATGTGGCCCTCGTGCTCTTCAGCTACTACAATCCGGTGTTGCAAATGGGCATCGAACGCTTCGCGCGGCGCGCTGCGGACGCGGGCGCGGACGGCGCGCTGATCACCGATCTTACGCCCGAGGAGGCCGGCGACTATCGCCGCATCGTGCAGGCGCACGGCCTGGATACAATTTTCCTGGCAGCACCGACGTCCACCGACGAACGCCTGGCACGCATCGCCGAAGTGTCCAGCGGCTTTCTTTATGTCATCTCGAGGACCGGCGTGACCGGCGCACGCGAATCCCTGCCCGAAGATTTGCCGGCGCTCATCCGCCGCGTGCGGCGTGCGAGCCAACTCCCGATTGCGGTCGGCTTCGGCATTTCCCTGCCCGGCCAGGTTTCCATCCTGGGTGGGCTGGCCGACGCGGCCGTAGTGGGTTCGGCGCTCGTTCAAGAGATCGAACAGGCCGCAAGCGTGGATGCCGCGCGAGAGGCGCTCAGTACGCGTGTGCGCGCGCTGAAAAGCGTCGGCAAAACGGGAATGAGCAGGCGGGAGCCGGGCGCATGAGCGTTGAAGATTGGCGTCGCAAAATCGACGAGATCGACCGGAAATTAGTCGAGTTGCTGAACGAACGCTCGCAATGCGTGGTCGAGATAGGCCGGCTGAAACGGCAAGACGGTTCGCCGCTGTATCAGCCGGATCGCGAGCGCGAGGTCCTGGCTGGAGTGGAGCGGGCAAATCGCGGCCCGCTAAGCGAGGCCGCAATTCGTCGACTGTTCGAGCGCATTCTGGATGAAGCGCGTTCGGTCGAGCGCACCGTGATGCGCGACGACGCGGAGTCCGATCACCATAAATAGCCGCGTTGTCGGCGGCTGTGGGCGATTGTCGAGCGCGAAAAGAGTTTCTGCGTGCGAAAGTCACGGGCACCAGGAACTTTCGCGCGTTAACAAAGTCATCGCACGGCGCTTTTCGCGCCTAAAAGAGTCCGAGGAGAGTGCATGGTTGTCGTGATGCAGGCCGGAGCGAGCGAGGAGCAGGTTCAGAATGTGATCGATCACCTCGTCTCCCTCGGATTCGATATCCATCGTTCCACGGGAGTGTCCCAGACGGTGCTCGGTGCCGTCGGCGTGCATCCCGATTTCGATCCGCGCGATATCGAATTACTGACCGGCGTTCGCGAAGTGGTTCGCATCACGCAGCCTTATAAGCTGGCAAGCCGCGCGTTTCGTCCAGAAGGGACGATCGTCAAATTGCCGCGGGGAGTCTCTATCGGCGGCCCCGAAGTGGTGGTGGCTGCCGGCCCCTGCGCCGTGGAAACCGCGGAGCAAATCGAGTTGATTGCCGAGCGGGTGGCGAAGGCGGGAGCACGCCTGCTGCGCGGAGGGGCTTTCAAGCCGCGCAGTTCGCCGTATTCGTTTCAGGGGCTTGGCGAAAAAGGCTTGCGGCTCCTGCGTGCTGCTGGCGAGCGTTACAATCTCGTCGTAGTCAGCGAAGTTATGGACCCCTCGCAGATCGATCTGATGCTCCCTTACGTCGATGTTTTACAGGTAGGCGCGCGCAATATGCAGAATTACCATCTCCTGCGCGCTCTGGGTACCGTCGACAAGCCCGTACTGCTGAAGCGCGGGATGTCTGCAACCATAGAGGAATGGCTGCTTAGCGCCGAATACATTATGTCTGGCGGCAATTACAACGTGATCCTCTGTGAGCGGGGAATCCGCACTTTCGAGACCTCCACGCGCAACACTCTGGATATTGCCGCCATTCCTGTGATCAAGAAGCTTTCTCACCTGCCGATTCTGGCTGACCCTTCCCACGGGACGGGCCGTCGCGACAAAGTTCCTCCCATGGCTCGCGCGGCGGTAGCCGCAGGAGCAGACGGTTTGCTGCTGGAAGTGCACAATGACCCCGAGCATGCGCTCTCCGATGGCGCGCAGTCGCTCCATTTCGAGCAATTTGAGCAGCTCATGGCGGAACTGCGGATGATCGCGCCTGCCGTCGGCCGCAGCATCGCCGCGTGATGGCTCCGTTTTTCTCGCGCATTGCCGTCCTGGGCACGGGACTGATTGGCGGTTCGTTCGCGCTTGCTGCGCGCCGGGCTATTCCCGGCGTGCGCATCGTAGGGTGGGACAAGCCGAGTGTACTCGATCGCGCGCTCGAGTTGCGCGTCGTAGATGAGGTCAAACCGGAACTTCAAGACGCCGTAAAGGGCGCAGACCTCGTTTACATTGCTCTGCCGGTTGGCCTTGCCATCGAGCGGCTGCCGGAGATCGCGCGCCACGTTCAGGCGAACGCGCTCGTCACCGATGCTTGCAGCACCAAGCGCGCGATTTGCGCGACGGCCGACAAATGCTTCTCGAATGAAGTCGTTTTTCTGGGCGGCCACCCGATGGCCGGCAGCGAGCTATCGGGCATTGATGGAGCCGACGCAGCACTATTCGAGGGTGCAAAATACGCGCTCATTGCAGCCGAAGACGGCCCGATTTCGAGCGAGCAGATGCGTCTCGTGAAGCAGGCCGACTCGCGCGTTGCCAATTTTGTTAGCCTGGTCGAAGCGATTGGCGCGCGTCCGGTATGGATTGACGCAGCGACGCATGACCGTGCGGCGGCCTTTGTATCGCATCTGCCGCAATTAGTTTCGATAGCGCTTGCGGGCGTTACGCGCGAGGCGACTGACCAAACGGGTTTGCCGCTTACGCTGGCGGGACGAGGATTGCGTGACGCGCTGCGGCTGGCGGGCAGCCCTTATTCCGTCTGGAGGGACATAGTCCTTACCAACACGGATAATTTGGATATGGCCCTGGACCGGCTCACGCAGGCAATCGAGCATCTGCGCGCGCACCTGCGGCAGCGCGAACTGGAAGAGGAGTTTTCCGCCGCCAATGACGTCTACAAACTGCTTCACAATTTGCGTTAGAGTGTGCGTTAGAGTGGAGGGCTAGGGAACCGGATGGATAAGACAGTTGCCAATGCGGACGTGGCCGTCAAGCGCATTCCTGACGGCGCCTCGATCATGATGGGAGGTTTCGGTGTTTGCGGCATTCCGGAAAACCTGATTGCCGCGCTCAGGCGGGCTGGCACGAAGAACATCACCGCGATCTCGAACAATCCAGGCACGTCGGAGTTCGGCATCGGATTCTTGCTGCAGACAAAGCAAGTGCGCAAGATGGTGGCGTCTTACGTTGGAGAAAATAAGCTATTCGAGCAACTCGTAATGAATGGCGAAGTCGAGCTCGAGCTTAATCCGCAGGGGACGCTGGCAGAACGAATCCGCGCGGGCGGAGCCGGAATCCCGGCCTTCTATACCCCCACCGGCTACGGCACAATGATCGCGGAAGGAAAAGAGACAAAGGAGTTTGGCGGCAGGATGTACGTGCTGGAAAAAGCTTTGCGCGCCGATTTTGCGTTCATCAAAGCTTGGAAGGGCGATCGCTGGGGCAATCTGATGTATCGCAAGACGGCGCGAAACTATAATCCTGTGATGGCTACCGCTGCAGATTACGTGATTGCCGAAGTGGAGGAGTTAGTGGAACTCGGCGGCATCCCTGCGGACCAGGTGCATACGCCCGGCATTTATGTGAACGCCATTTTTCAGGGAACGCACTACGAGAAGCGAATCGAGAAGCGCACGGTTCGGCGTCGTGTGGCAGTGTAATTCTCGGAACAGAGGGAAAGATGAAAGCAACTGAAGTCGACAAACGCGAATTGATTGCACGCCGCGTAGCGCAGGAGTTGCGCGACGGATTCACCGTAAACTTAGGCATTGGGATGCCCACTCTCGTAGCCAACTACATTCCGCCGGGCACGGAAGTCATCTTCCAATCCGAAAACGGAATGCTGGGCATGGGGCCTTATCCGCTGGAAGGCGAAGAAGACGCCGACCTGGTGAATGCCGGCAAGGAGACCGTGACAGAGATTCCCGGCAGTAGTTATTTTTCCAGCTCCGATTCGTTCGCCATGATTCGCGGCGGCCACGTCGACCTGACGGTTCTGGGTGGGCTTGAGGTAGATGAAAAAGGTAATCTCGCTAACTGGGCGGTTCCCGGGAAAATGCTCAAGGGAATGGGCGGGGCCATGGACTTGGTCTCGGGCGCGAAGCGAGTGATCATCGCCATGGAGCACACCAGCAAAGACGGCAAGCCCAAGATTATGCGCGAATGCACTTTGCCCCTCACCGGAGTGGGCGTGGTCGATCTCATCGTGACCGAATTGGCCGTAATCGAGGTCACGCCGGACGGGCTCGTGCTGCGCGAAATTGCAGAAGACATGTCACCTGAAGCCGTCCAGAAGTTAACGGAAGCGCGCTTGCGCGTTGCGCCGGACCTGAAAAAGATCGCGCTCTGAGGCAGACACGTGGAATTGCACTCCGTAGTAATTCTCAGCCTGCACACGCCTCGCGAAAAGGTGTGGGGCGAATTGCTAGCCCTGAATACGGCTGGCGTGACCCTGCGCGGCATCGACCTGAATTCGTTTGATGATTTCGTGCATCAGGTTTTGCATCCCGAAGGCGACCGCGTAGGCCTGCCTACGCTATTCTTCCCCATGCAACGCGTGGAGCGAATTGCGCTGGACGAACCCAGCGGTTCAATACCCTCCTTTTCTGATATATTCGAACGAAAGGTGGGCCGTTCGCTGAAAGATTATCTCGAACTGTTCGCCTGACCTGTCCGAGAACTTCTATTCTATGGCTTCCCGCATTCTGACGGTTCCCAACCAGCTTACCTTCCTGCGCTTGGGCTTCCTGCCGCTTTTCATCATCCTGGTTTTTTACAGGCGCTACAGTTGGGCTCTAGCGATTTTGATCCTTGCAGGACTCACCGACACCATGGATGGCATGCTGGCGCGTACGCTTAATCAAAAGACGAGTCTGGGTGCCTACCTCGATCCGATTGCCGATAAGCTTTTGATCTCCTCCTCATTCGTGGTGCTTGCGCTCAATGGGCAAATTCGCTGGTGGCTGACGATCCTGGTGCTGGGACGCGACGTCCTGATCCTCACAACGGCGGCGGTAATCCTGCTCACGGCGGGCTATCGTTCATTTCCTCCCTCCATTTACGGCAAGCTGACGACGACGCTGCAGATCGTCCTTGTGTTTACGGTGCTGGCCGCGGCGGTGTTTCACCACCCGGTATTCCTCCTGGCGCGGCGACTATTGGTTTACGTTGTCGCCGGTTTTACGGTCTTCTCCGGGTTCCATTACAGTGTGGTCGTGGCGCGGCGATTAAGCCATGAAAGCCCGGAGCCGTCGTAATCGGGTGATGCGAACGTGCGGAGGCTTCAGCCGAGGCCGATGGACGAACTGAAGTAATTCACCAGCATGAGTGCGAAGCTCGCCGCCACCGCGAATCCGGTGGTCCATCCCAAAGCATAAGCACGGCGGCGCTCGACAACATCCGCAGGTTGGCGGTCCGCCATTACTTTTCCGAGCAAGAAGCCGGCAACAAATCCGCCGATATGCGCGTAGTTATCGATGCCCGGCATCAATATGCCCAGCACGACAATGTACGCCAGCCAGTAAAGCAATTGGCTCCGCAGCATGCGCATCCCGATGCTGTGTCGCCCCGTGGTCAGCGCAAGCAGCAAGCCCACTAGCCCAAGCAGCGAGCCTGAAGCTCCCACGCTGAAATGCCCTGTCGTGGAACTCAAGAGATAGCCTGCGACGCCCGTCACGATAAAGACGAAAAGAAAGCGAGCCGATCCGTAGAGTTCTTCGATAGTGGGTCCCAGATCCATCAGCACCCACATATTGAAACCGAGGTGCAGCAGGCTGCCGTGCAGGAAGATCGCGGTGATCAGCCTCCACGGCTGCACGAGGTCGAATGGGCCGGAAAGGCCCATGCGGAGCAGCACTGCGCCATTTATCCCGCCAAGCCCAAATAAGGCTCCCAAGCCTCCGCTGGGCGCCGCGAAGCCGCTGCGTTTAATGGTGATCAGCAAGCTCACCCCGTAAAGAATGCAGCAGAGGCCCAGAATGCCGTAAGTGACCGGCGAAGTCTGCGGCAGCACCTTGCCCAGGGAGCGGCTGGCAGCAGCCAGCGAGAAGGTCAGACTCGCGCCGCACTGATGACAACGGCCGGAACTCGAACCCACCAGCGTTCCGCAGGCCGGGCACAATCGCGGGCGGGCAACGGCGGGCTGTCTGTGGAAAAGAGATGCAATTTGATTGCGCCAGCGATCAATTTTATAGCGCCAACGAACGGGAAGCTGCACACGGTCTCCTTGCGAGCTGACGAGACGCCTGTCTATAATACGAAAAATCTCATCGGGACGCGAAAGCGCATCCGTCCTGGACGAGGCTGGCATGCCTACTTTCGAAGACTTCGGGCGCAAGCTTGACCGTGAAATCGAACGGTTGCGGGAGTTGGCCGAGAAGAAAATCGCCCCGGCGGCACGTCTCAAAACGGCGCAATCCCTCAAGCGGATGTCCGAAAAGCTGGCGCAAATCGCCGCGGATATAGAAGCGAAAGTTGAACCTAAAGCGGATTCACGCTGACCGGCTCGATTCCTTCGAAACTACCTGCTTATCGCATCGTCATCTCTGCCTTTTGATTTTTGTCCTTTTTGCCGCGGCAGGTTGCGCCCACAAGCCCGCAACTGCGGGTATCCCCGCGCCGCCATCGGCCCCAAGCGCGGGCGCTGGTCCTGAAGAAAAGGCTGTCCCGCCGGGCACCTATGTCGAACGGGGCGTAGCTTCGTGGTATGGTGCGCCGTTTCATGGCCGGAAATCCTCGAGTGGCGAGATTTTTGACATGAACAGATTCGTCGCCGCGCATCGCACTCTGCCCTTCGGCAGCATCGTGCGTGTGACGAATCTGAATAACGGCAAGCATACCGAGGTGCGTATCATCGATCGTGGTCCCTTTATTGCAGGCCGGCTGATCGATTTGTCCCTGGCTGCCGCCAACGCTATTGATATGGTGGGGACGGGCATCGCGCCAGTGCGCTTGGAGCTTCTATCGAGCACCTTACCGCTCGCAGGCGCCTTCTCGGTTCAAGTCGGGGCATTTCAGCAGCGCAAGAATGCGGACCGGCTGCGAGCGGATTTGAGCCGACATTACCCCGTGTTCGTGCAAAATTTTGAGGCGCCGGCGGGACGCTTCTATCGCGTGCGTGTGGGCCGCCTTGCGACGCAACGCGAGGCAGAGCGCTTCGCGGCTCAGCTCACCCGCGAGCGGGGCTTCCACACTACGTTCGTGGTGAGATTGGACGGGCTGCAATAAGCGGCAGATACTCGATGCTTTCAGCTTAGTTTCAACGTTGTCATCACGAGCGAGCGGGACCCCAGCGCGTTCTCCTGAGCGCGCCGGGGTGCGAGCGAGGGATCTGCTTTTCGTGAATGATCGGCTCGCGCGTCATCCCGTCTCTGACGAATGCGGCGGTGTCAAGCGACACCAGTACGCGCGAGCACGGGGCGCGCGCTCGTAGGGTTTGGTTTTTCCCTTACCAGAGTCTTTTGCCAAGACCAGACTCGTTTACAGAATCAATCGGTGGGCTGGATCGCTCCACCAACCATCTCTTCGGTCTCTTACAGCGACCATGATTCGCTACTCCGAACTCCCTCGCGGATCGAGGGAGGCAGGGTGCCCACTCAAGCGCTCGGTCTCAACCTGCGACCACAGAATGACTCGGGCGGCCCTGCATCTGAGCGACCGGAGGCTGCGGGTACGGCCGGTTCTCCCGCAGCATCCAGTACATCCTTACCGCCAGCTTGCGCGCGACCATCACCTTGGCCAGCGCTCGATGTTGACGCGCCGCCAGCCGGCGATAATCCCGCCGCAACTCTTCGTCGCACCGCGCAGCGGTCTGCGCCGCCTCCACCAAAAGCGTGCGCATCATGGTGTTGCCTTGCTTGCTGATCGAACCCAGTTTCTGACGCCCGCCCGAAGAATGCTCGCGGGGAATCAGTCCCAGGTAGCTGGCCACCTGCTTGCCGCGGGGAAATCGTTGCGGCGGACCGATGGTCAATACATAGGCCAATCCGACCACCGGCCCTACGCCCGGATGGGTCATCAACAGCCGCACTTCCGGACGTCGCAGGGCCTCGGTGCACACCGCCTGGTCCAGTTCTCCGACTTGCCCCTCCAGCTGGTCCAGCATCGCCAGCAACTCCGCTCGGCGCCGTGCCGTCCAGCCTTCCAGCGGCAACTGCTCCAGCACCGCGCGGCCTTCGCGGCTCCACAACCGCCGCTTGCGCTGCACGCCCTGGTTCAACGCCAGATGTTGCAACTGGTTCTTGACCTGCCTGCGCAGCTCCACCAGCTTTTGCCGGTGCCGCAACAACTGCCGCAGATCCCGCACCTCGGCGCTGGGCACCCACAGACGCGGAAAACGCCCGTCGAGCAGCAGATTCAAAATATGCTGCGCATCGCGCCGGTCGGTCTTCTGTTGGCGCACCACCAGCCGGCGAATCTGCGCCGCATCTCCGATCCACAACTCGTGCCCCATCTCCGCCAGCATCTTCTCGAACCATTGCGAGTTGCCCACGGCCTCCATCCCTACACGCACGCGCTGCCCGTGCAGTGCCTGATAGAAGCGCCGTGCTTCTCCTTCCTTGTGCTCCAAGCGACCTTCCCACAGCTCGCCGGTTTCCGTATCGACCATGGCGATCTGCTGGTAGCTCGGGTGAAAATCACAGCCTATAATCTTCATCGCGGCTCCTTCCTTCCCGAGCCTTGGTCTTGGCAAAGAACTCAAGTTTACTCGGGCAGGCTCTCGGAGCCGCTCTTCGTCATGCAATCAAGGGCTGCTCTTTCGGGCCCGAGAGATCTGCTTTTCGAATCAGTGTTAATCTAAGAGCAGATTCTCGCTAGGACCCGCAGGGATCACGAATGGCCAATCAGCTTGCTTCCCGATCTGCTGAAATTGCCCGCGCGAACCACGTCAAGCGCCGCAACGCAGTCACGGCGTTTCTTATGGGCTCGATCCTCGCTGCAGTGGTTCTTAAGCTGGTTCATTTTGACTCGCGCGAGCTTGATCCCCTGCGCCTCGTGGCAGGATTTCTGGCGGGAGTTCTTTACGCAAACGGTTTCGAGTACGTCCTGCACCGATTTTTCCTGCATTGGGGCAAAGGATTTCTCGTCCAGCGCCACGGGCTTCATCACGATTCGGCAGGAGAGCCGGAGGAGCCGCGATACGTCAATTTCGCTACGTCGCCCTGGGTGGTCGTCCTCGTCTTCGTTTTGAACGCGCTTCCCGTGTTCGCCCTGGAGCTTTTCCTGCGTACCGGATTCGCCGTTGGAATCTTCGCCGGCTTCACGCTCTATTTCATCGCTTACGAGGAGATTCACTGGCGCTTTCACCTTGGAGGCTGGCTGCCTGCATGGCTGCGCGCCGCGAGGAATCATCACATGTTGCATCACGGCGGCTTCGAGGGTCGCTACAACGTCTTCCTGCCGATTTTCGACTGGATCTTCCACCGAAGCGCTTGGAGGCACGGCTCGCTGCATCAGTCGCACTAACTCTAATGTCCTAGAAGCGCAGGCGCTGCAGGAGTGATTTCTTCTTGGCGGGAATTTTTTCTATCGGAATCACTTCTAGCAATTCGTTAACCGCCATGGCCGAAATCGGATCGGCCGCGCGGCGCCAATAACCGACCTCGCGCAATCCCGTCCATGCTTCCAGGCAGTGCAAACACCCGGAGACGTGTTTTTCCACGGGCTCCTTGTCGTACCAACTCACTTGCCCATCGTGAATGCGCACCATCTGGTGTGTAGGAGTGCAATTTTCGGTCTTGGTACCTCGAGCCTGCTTTAGAAATGGTAGCCAGGCAGCGGGCCAAGGGCACTGATCTCGTTCGGCTTGACGTGCCGGCTGGTATTCTCCTGCCAGACGCTCAAAAGCTTTTTCGGCCACGCGTGGCGACAGGCGCATAACACGTTCGACAGTGTTCTCCGTATAACCGGCGAGCCTGAAAAAGAGCATCTCCTTATGCAGCAGTGGAAGCCCGTCGAGCAGCTTGGCAATTTTATCGGGTTCAAAGATGCCAGTCGCCGAAGTCTCGGGATTTGTGGCGCCTACTTGGTCCGCTGCGGCCTCCAGTAGCATTGCGCGAAGGTCTCCCAAAAATTCGCGTTCCGATTGCCGGGAAGTCGCGCGTAGCCGCTCGAAGCTATTGCTCGTGAGATCTCCCAGCATCCTCTTCACGACCGGCAATGCCCCTTGTGCAGAAATTGCTCCGTCGATTTCGAGCAGCCGAAAAAATACAGGGGCATAAAACTCGAGCAAAGCGCGCCAAGCTTCGGCTGTCCCCTGCTCGCTTTGCTCCCGGATTTTGTGAAAGGTGAAAAGGACGGGTTCGGGCTTCACGAAGAGCGTTCCCGCAGTTCAATCTCGCACAGCGCGTCGCTGCGTCGAGGCGGCAACTCCAAAGGCAGCATCCTAAACAGCAGATTTCCTGTGCGCCGTCGCCGGCTCCAGGGGTGCCGTGGCCGCCGCAAACGACATTCCAAGGTTGCGCCGCAGAGTCGCGCGATCGAGTTCGTGTTCCCAACGCGACAGGACTACCGTGGCTACTCCATTGGCAATCATGTTCGTGGTGGCCCGGGCCATGCTCATAAAGCGGTCCACGCCCAGAATCAACGCCATGCCTGCAACGGGTATGGTGGGAATCACCATTAACGTGCCGACCAGCGCAATGAACGCTGCGCCCTGCACGCCGCTCGCGCCCTTGGAAGTGAGTACGGCCACGGCAAAAATGGTCAGTTGTTGTCCGAGCGTAAGATGAATATTGGTGGCCTGCGCGACGAAAAGCGCCGCCAATGTCATGTAGATGCTGCTCCCATCGGTGTTAAAGGTATAACCGGTGGGCACCACCAGTCCGACCAACGCCTTCGAGCATCCGAGGCTCTCCATCTTTTCCATCAATGTTGGCAGTGCCGGCTCGGAGGAGCTCAACGTCAGGCAAAGCACGATCTCTTCCTTGATATAGGCAAGGAACCGGATAATTCCGAAACCCGATGCCCAGCAAATCGCGCCCAGCACGACCAGCACAAAAAGAATTGAGGTCACCCAGACGGCGCTGACCAGCTTCGCCAGCGGCCCCAGCGATTTGAGGCCGTACGCCCCAATGGTGTACGCCATCGCCCCGAAGGCGCCGATCGGTGCAGCCTTCATCACCAGATTTACCACGCCAAAAACTGCCTGCGTCAGGCCCTCGATAGTGTCCACCAGCGGCTTCACGCGCTTGCCCATCACAGACATAGCCAGGCCAAACAGGACCGAAACGAAAACCACCTCAAGGATGTCTCCGCGGGCAAAAGCATCCACTACGGTTGTGGGAATAATGTGCATCAGAAAATCCGTGACGGTTGCCGTCTTCGCCGCGCCCGCGTAGTTCGTCACGGCTGCGGCATTGAGTTTAGTGGGATCGGCGTTAAAGCCCGCGCCGGTTTGAACCAGATTGCCCACCACTAAGCCCATCAGTAGCGCAACTGTCGAGACGACTTCGAAGTAGAGCAGCGCCTTGCCGCCCACGCGTCCCACTTTCTTCAGGTCGCCCATGCCGGCGATGCCGGTCACGATGGTGCAAAAGATCACCAGGGTGATAATCATGGAGATGACGCGAATGAACGCGTCACCGAGCGGCTTCATGGCAATCGCTGTTTGCGGCCGGACATAACCCAGAATGATGCCGATCGCTACCCCGATGAGCACCTGGCCCCAAAGCGTGCTGTAGAAGGGCTTCTTGCGAGCATTCGCGCCGCGCGCCGCTGATTCGCCATCATGTGTGGCCATGGTTAGGCCTCCCTATCCGCAATGCTACGTCTTGTACTCTGGCTCGGAGCAAGGAAATTAGCAGCTAGGCTCGTGGTCACGTTGTCTTGCCCCGCGCAGTTCTCGGCGGAGTCTACCACATTCAGTAGCCGCGCTATAAGGCCAGCGGAACGGAGCGCGATTAACGAATCTCAAAAAGCTAGAGATCATTCGTCGACGAACCCCGCTCACCCGGTTATCTGCGACCCTTAGTGGCTTTGCTTCGTGTCTTTCGTCAAATGCCAGGCCTGGCACCATTGGCAAACATAAGTTTTAAGCTTTGGCGCGTTGGCGATTGAGATCTGATGTGCCGCCGTGGATAGGGCTTCGCCTTCAGTTGCGTACTTCCGTTTCCCGCTTACCGGGCATTTGGTTTCATCGTCCACAGAGGCGTTGCGGCTTAACGGCGGGCGCTGTTATTCGTGCCGCCGGGCTGCTTGAATGCGGGATTGCGCGGCAAGCTCAACAGATTGGCAAACAGGCGGTAGGCGCCCGGCACGCCATCAGGCAATTGCCGATAAAGCGCGAAGGCCACATAGACGTAAACTCCCCGCCCATATCGCGCATATACCAGGCCGCCTTTCTGCGGGTCCTGATCCGGATCGTGCGTTTCGAGCGGCGCGACATATTGCGGATCCCATGTTTTCATAAAGCTATGGCCGCGCTCCTCGACCCATCCCGCAAAGTCCGATTGGTTGATCTGGTTGGGCCAGTTGAGTATGGGACTTTTCGAATCGGCGAATGCCACCGGAGAGCGCTCGTCCACGACCCGCTCGGCATCGTTTGGCAAAGCTATATGGATAGGGACCGAAATTGTGGTCGTACTGCACGGACTGATACTGCACGATCACCACGCCGCCATTGTGTACGTATTCGAGCAGGCGGCTGTTATTGGTCACAAGTTCCGGCCGGGCCGTATAGGCGCGCACACCCACCAGAATGACGTCATATCTTTGCAGGTCTCCGCTCGAGATGTCTTGCGTGTTCAGCAGTTGCACGTGCACGCCAAGATCATCGAGCGACTCCGGCACCGTGTCGCCCGTGCCCATCACGTATCCCACGCGCAATCCCTGCGAAATTTTGACGTCCACGCCTGACGTGCGATAGGTCGCCGGAACGTAGAGGTTATAAGGACGCAGCCCCGGATACCCTGCGGTGATGAACCCTTCGCGATATTGCCGTCCGCCCGATTCCGCGACCGCGGTCACGGTGTATGGCTTGGTCTCCAGCCGATCGGCAATCACTTCGAACCGCACGATCTGTTCCTGTCCGGCGCGCCCGAGCGCAAAAGGCGCCGATGCCGGCTCGGAATGCCAGCCTTCCGGCAGGTCCAGCTTGACCGTGCCTTTCGCTCCCGCCTCGGCTTCCGTGTGTACTTGCGCTGAAAGCATGAACGACTTCGAACCCAGCGGCGTGATACCGGCCTCCGGGAAAATCCTCACCGAAACCGCCGGCGTCACCTCCAGCGGATTGAGCACGATGCCTTGGCCGGTCTCCTGCTGCACGGTTTGGATCACCTGCCCGATGCGCAGCGGCACGCCCATATAGTTGAATTCAACCCATGCCGCCAGCGGGTAAGGACCAAACGACATGTTGCGGTACCGTTCGTCGACCTTGGCGTAATACGGCAGCTCTTCGTTTGGCCGCGAAAAATAAGGACGCGTCGGCGTGGCATCTTGAGGAGCCTTCACAGTGAAGCGTTGATCCAGAGCATGCCTCGCTTCAATATTTGCGGGAACCGCGGATTCTGCGCTCACGTTCCAGGCTTCACCCGCTGGACTCTCCAGCCAAACGCGGCTGACCGGCAGCGCGGTCGTTCCTGGATTATCCACGTGCACCCGCGCGACAAACTGCTCGCCCGGCACAAGCGATTTCATCGTCTCGGCGGGCAGCGCGAAAAGAGGATTCCCGCGGTTAGGCTCCTTGGCAGGAGCGACCGTCGCTTCCAGCGAAAGATTCAGCGCCTGCACGATGGCTTTTCGAAACTCGTCTTGTTTTGCCTTCAACTCGAACGCCACATCGTATTTCGCCTGGTCGGAAAGCTTGCTTCCCGCGACCTGCGCAATCAGCGCATTCGTTTCTTTCAATCCCTCGGCCAGAACCGGTGCAATTTTTTCTGGCTCGCTGACTGAAAATCCCGCCATCGCTCGCTCGACGGCGGAAGTGATGCGGCCCAGCCCTTCTTTCAAAAAAGCATCATCTTGACCGCTGGCCAGATCAGCGATGCCCGCGACCGAAGTATCAATCCCGTCAAAATACGATTGCTCCTTATCGCCCGCCGGAATCGAAGATCCGAAGCGGTGATACGGCGCTGCAACCGGCGCGGCGAGCGGAATTCCGCCGCCGCCATTTTGCGATTTTTGCAGTGACCAGCCTTGCCGCGCGATTTGCGTGAAGGTCGCGCCCAGCACAGGATCGCCATCCCCCTCCGGAATTTCCAGATTCGCGCTCAGCGGCCCATCCGACCATGTCTTGTGAATGAAATCGTAGAAACGCACGGGGAGGTATTTTCCTGTCGCCGAATCAAACATCCCTTTTTCGCTAATGGGGAAAATCGGCGCGCGGGCATACATCTTGGCGGGTGACCACGGCCTCAGTCCGGCACGAATCTGCTCCGGAAACATGTTCGGGTCGCCGGCCGCCGCGAATACCTCCTGCGCGATTTGCCCCGCAGCGGAGTGATGCCCGTGGCCGTCCGTAGGCCCGCCGACGAAAACCGAAGTAATCACCAGCGGTCGCGTCATCCGCACCACACGGACCGCATCCGCGAGCAGCCGGTCGTGCCCCCACAGATCGAGCGCTTCCTCGCGGGTTTTCGAGAATCCGAAATCCGCAACCGTGCCCCAGAACTGCTGTACATCGTAATAGCGGCCTGCTGCCAGCAGTTCTTCCGTTCGCACCAGCCCCAGTGCGTCCCAGAAGTCGTCGGACATCACGTTCTGCCCGCCCTCGCCGCGATTCAGTGTAAGCAAAATCGCGCGCGCGCCCTGTCCTCGCGATTCGTACGTGAGCATGCCCCCGTCTTCATCGTCCGGGTGCGCCACCAACATCAGAAGACTTGCCCGCGTGTGCAGCTTTAGCAGCGTCTGCCACAGGCCGGCTGCTCCGCGATCGATTTGCAACTGGCGCGCATCGGGCGTAGGCCATTCCCAAGACGCCGCCGCACTGCTCGGATCATTCGTCCCTGAAGTTGCAACGGCCGGTTCCTGCCCGCGCACGGAGATCGAAAGCACCAGTCCGACGAGCGCCAGCGCTATAAGACCGGCCAAGCTCGCGACGATCCGGCTCCGCCTCAGCAGAGCACGTTTTACTGTGTGCCTTATGGCCATAACCTGAACTTGTACACCATGGCTTAACCGCAGGGCTCCCACCCGCTCCTGTCTCATAGCATATCCCACCACCAACGAGAAGTTTAGTCCCCGACCGGCTCGTTCAGCTTCAAAGCGAAGCTAGTCGGCGGATTACTTCTCCGCGTGCCAGGTCATCTCGACCCGCACGGGTATCTCATTCTTGACGGGAATGGTCAAAAGCGAGGGAGGATCGATCTTGAAGTCCGATAGTGTGGCGGGAACTGTCCCAGTGATGCGGAAGTTGTCTCTATCTTTCGCCAGTTGCAGCGGCACTTGCTTGTACTCGGCCGTTTGTCCTGCGAACTGAATCTCCAGATCCGCAAGCACCGTCGCTGATGAGGCTGAGTCCTCGGGCAATCGCGTGCGCACGGTAACGAGAGGGAATTCCGCGCCGCGCACCGCCTGCACCATGTGCAGGTCGCGGTTACTGTCACCGGAATTGAACGACTTCACGGGCACCGCGATCAGAAAATCGCATTGCCCTTGGTGACAGACGCCCTTTCCGCGCGCCTCATGACTCACGCCTTCGCTCTGATGTAAGGGGTGAGAAACGTGATACGTCAGGGTGCTCTGTTGCAGAATCCATTGTTGATCTGTTTGCGCGAAAGCGGGAGCGGCGAAGAATAGAAGGCCTATAAGAAACTTTGCATTCATCTGGGTTAGGCGCTTCCTTGGGAATTAGTCTTCAGAATTTGAGCGACACGGATAACAGCGCCGCCCCGAATGCGCCAGCGGTCACGATAGCGACGGCCCCGTGCGCGCTGGCAATCCCGTGAACCTTCTCCCCTTTGCTTTTTTGATCGAAGGCGATGGCGCCCAGAATGGGCGTCAGAATCATCCCGGGTCCGTGAATCCAGGCCAGGGCTTTGTGAACGCGAATGGGCCCGCGCGTTTGCGTTCCGGGAATTCTGGGGGCAAAGATCGCGAAATAGGCGGTCGTGAAATATAGGTCCCCCGTAACTGAGCCCAAAGCGAGATGCGCCCAGCGGTCGCTCGTACTGGTGCCTTTGCCACCGGCGCCGAAGCCGGTGGCAACGCTGGCGATCATCGGAATCGCTGTGATCAGGCCTAGTTTTTGGTGGATCCTCAGCATATGCGCGCGCTTATCGAGCCTCGCCTGAAGCTGTGGATCGCTCTGCGTCTGTGACGGAGAGAGCCCGAGGTCTTCAAGTGACGGTGCCTGAGAATTGTTTGACGGCGGTGTTTGAGCCTGCGCGGTCTCCAGCGATTGATCGGTGTTTTCGAGTGTCGATATTTCCGTGCCGTCGTTAGTTTGAGCGAAGGACAACGAGGCAGATGCAATCGCGAAGAAAGTACACAAAATCAGGATCGCTGGATTGGGTCGGATCATTTTCGTTTCTTCAGTGACTCCTTGATATGGGCGCTTACACTCCGATATTTACATAACGGGAAAGAACTCAGTTAGACATAACGCGCGGCGATAATGGTTGCCAAGGCGTTCCCAAGCCGCAATTTCGTCCCCATAACGCGATGGTATAACATGGTGCGGCCTTGCGACATTCCGTCCAGACTGGGCGCCCAGGCCGCGGCAACATGAAAATCGGAATCACCTGCTATCCCACTTACGGCGGCTCGGGCGTCGTCGCTACCGAATTAGGCATAGAGCTGGCGGCCCGTGGCCATGACGTGCATTTCATCAGCTATGCGCCGCCGGTACGGCTGATGCCAAACGAGCGCATTAGTTTCCACGAAGTCGAAGTTTCCAATTACCCGCTCTTCGATCACGCGCCTTACACGCTCACGCTTTCCGTGAAGATGCTGGAAGTGGCGGAATCCGCGCGTCTTGATCTGCTGCACGTGCATTACGCGATCCCGCATTCAGTCAGCGCGCTACTCGCGCGCTCCATGGCCGCGCCGCGCCGGTTGCCCTTTATCACCACGCTGCACGGCACAGATATCACCCTGGTCGGCAATGACCGTAGTTTTTTGCCGATCACGCGCTTTTCCATCGAGCAATCCGATGGCGTGACCTGTATCTCGAATTATCTGAAAAAGAAAACCATCGATGAGTTCGACATCAAGCGTCCCATCGAGGTCATCCCCAATTTCGTCAATTGCGATCTTTACAGCCGAAAAGACGACCCCGCTCTGCGCGCCCAGTGGGCTCCCAAGGGCGAGCCCATTCTTATGCATTTATCGAATTTCCGCCCGGTCAAGCGCGTTCCGGACGTCGTTGAGATCTTCGATCTCGTCCGCCGCAAAATGCCTGCGAAGCTCGTGCTCATGGGCGACGGCCCGGACCGTGGTGCCGTCGAATACGCCATCCGGAAAAAGGGGCTTACGAAAGACGTTTTTATGCTCGGCAAGCAGGATCGCGTCTACGAAAAGCTCGGCGTGGCCGATCTTTTCCTCTTGCCGTCCGATCTCGAGTCCTTCGGCCTCGCAGCTCTCGAAGCCATGGCCTGCGAAGTACCGGTGATCGGCACAAACGCGGGCGGCATGCCTGACGTCGTGCAACACGGAGTCGACGGCTATCTTGTGGAGCCGCGCGACGTCGCCTCCGCCGGGCGCTATGCTATCGAAATTCTCTCGAGCCCTGATCGAGGCAGAGAAATGGGCAAGCGCGCCCGCGAAGACGCGCGTCGGAGGTTCTGCGCCAAAGACGTGATCCCGCGTTACGAAGCGTATTATCGCCGTGTACTTGAAGCCGCCGCCAGCGCCGGCGCCTGAGCGCCCGACGCTGTGACTTCCTCCACTAAAGGCGGCGCGCCCCACAGTCCCGCGCCGCACTCCGATCTGCACGCTTCGCAGTCCGATTCCCCGCGGCAAACTCAAAACTTAATCCGGGGCATGGGTCTCGGCAGCGCCGTCGCCCTGAATATGCTGGATATGATCGGCGTGGGCCCGTTCATCACGCTGCCGCTGGTCGTCGCCGCGATGCACGGCCCTCAAGCGCTGCTCGGATGGATTCTCGGCGCCGCGCTGGCCGTCTGCGACGGCCTCGTGGTCGCGGAACTCGGCGCGTCCATGCCGCGCGCCGGCGGCCCCTACGAATATCTGAAGCAAATCTACGGCCCCAAAGGCCTGGGCCGCATGATGTCGTTTCTTTTCATCTGGCAATTGACCTTCAGCGCGCCGCTCTCGATTGCTTCCGGCTGCATCGGGCTCGCCGCCTACGCCGGCTACCTCTGGCCGAACCTGCGCGCAGTATGGCTGCAGCGCAATCTGCACCTCGCGATTCCGCTGCTCGGCCGCTTGGAAGCAAACATCGTCGTTACCCCGGGAACCTGGCTTGCCATGGCCACATGCGCATTTGCGGTCGTGCTGCTGTATCGGCGCATCACCAGCATCGGGCGTCTCTCGAAATTGCTCTGGGGAGGCGTGCTCGTCACCGTGGCTTGGGTGATCTCCGCGGGCGTGACGCATTTCCACGCTGCGCAGGCGTTCGACTTTCCGCCGGGCGCATTCACTTTTTCGACCAGCTTTTTCACTGGCCTCGGCGCCGCCCTTCTCGTCACCTCCTACGATTACTGGGGCTACTACAACATCTGTTATCTTGCGGGCGAAGTCGAAAAACCCGAACGCAACGTTCCGCGCGCCGTGCTCATTTCCGTCGGGCTTGTCGCCGCCATCTATCTGCTCATGAACGTCAGCGTGCTCGGCGTTATTCCCTGGCAGCAGCTCCAGGGCCAGACCACCGAGAATGCCCGCTCGTCGGTGATTGCTGTCTTCATGCAGCAGATCTATGGCGGCTGGGCCGGCAAACTGGCCACACTCCTAATTCTTTGGACCGCCTTCGGATCGATCTTTTCCCTGCTTCTGGGATATTCGCGCGTCCCTTACGCCGCCGCGCTCGACGGAAATTACTTCGAAGTCTTTGGCCGCCTCCACCCGCGCCACAAATTTCCTTATGTGTCGCTGCTTGTGCTGGGAGTGGTGTCCATGGCGTTCTGTTTTTTGCGATTGGTGGACGTGATCGCCGCTCTCGTCGTGATCCGCATCCTGCTGCAATTTCTGTTGCAGCAGGTGGGCCTGCTGATCTTGCGCGCGCGACAGCCGGAAATGCCGCGGCCTTTCCGCATGTGGCTGTACCCCCTGCCTGCGCTCATCGCCATCGCCGGATTCGTCTACATTCTGATTTCGCGGCCGAATTTCCTGCGCGAAATCCGCTATGCAGTCGTTTTGCTCGTCGCCGGTCTCGCGCTCTATTTCTTCCGCGCTTTCCGGCGCGGCGAATGGCCCTGGCATGGCGCGCCGGACTCTGGCGCCGGCACGCTCGCCTCCGCCAAGCCCGAATGATCTGTGTGTCTTTAGCCGCGCGGGGTCAGTTTCCTGCCGTCGGGTCGCAAAGTTTATCGGTAGTGTTCGAGGTAGTACAGGGCTCCAAATGCGAGAATTAAAGCGGCGGCCGGAACTGTCAGCGGCCGCGCGCTCCGCAAAGGCCGCTTCCGATCCGCCGTGGCGATGAAAACGAAGACGATCGGCACTAGCGCCACGATTGACAACTGAAAGATATGTGCCGCGGCTCCCTCGTCAGCTTGAGGCGGCTGAGTGAAGCCCGTGAGTACCGCAATCAATGCTGTAAGGGACAGTGCGAATATGACTTTGCCACTGACGCGGTTGACTTGCGTAAGCATGGCGCAATCATGCCACGTCCAGCCGATTCCGGCCATATGCGCGAATTTTCAAACTGAACCAACTACTCTGCCGCAGCAAGCTTGACCCCAAACACTCGCTGGCATATAACCTGCCTAAGGATTCGCTTCTGGAGGAATTCATGCGAAGCACCTTCTTCTCGGTCCTGGCCCTTGCGTCCGCACTCTTCGTAGCGGCGCCTGTAGTGGCGCATCACGGATTCAGCGTTGAATTTGACGACAGCAAGCCGGTGACGCTCACGGGAACCGTCACCAAAATGGAGTTCATGAATCCGCACATCTATTTTTATCTCGACGTTAAAGACGCGAGCGGCAAGGCAGTGAATTGGGCTTTCGAAGGCAGTCCGCCGAACATTCTTTACCGCCAGGGCTGGCGCAAAGACACCGTCAAGCCGGGCGACGTGATTACGGCCAAGGGCTTTCGCGCTCGCGATGGTGCGCATCTGGTTGCCTGCAACACCATCACCTTTCAGGACGGCCGGCAGCTCTCGATGGGTAATGGAAACGTCAAAGGTTACGGCAAAAACTAAGGCTGGATGACCGGCATGACTCCATCTTCTCGCGCGCCGCGGTTCGTTATTGCTGCACTTATGGCCTTGCCGTTTCTCACCGCCTGCTCCGGAGGGACGGCGGGCCGTACGCAAGCCTCCGCTCCGCCGGATCTCAATGGCGTCTGGTCGGCGCCTTTCACCCCTGATATTTCCAAGCCGCTGGGCCATCAGCCTCCCTTTACGCCTTATGCTGCCGGTCTCTTCAAGAAGGAAGACGAGATCGATGATCCCCTGACGCAGTGTTTGCCCATCGGGCCTGCGCGAGGGATCCAGGCCGGTCTTATGCCTTTCCAGATCGTTCAGACTCCCACAGTCATGGCCATCCTCTTTGAGAATCAGCGCACCTTCCGCATCATTAACATCGACGGTCGCACCCACCCGAAGGATCTGGACGCGACCTGGTTTGGTGACTCCGTCGGCCACTGGGAAGGCGACACTATGATCGTCGACACGGTCGGACTCAACGACCGCACCTGGCTCGACACCGCCGGCCACCAGCACAGCGATCAACTGCATCTGGTTGAGCGCTTTCAGAAGATGGATAACGACAATATCAAGTGGACGGTCACGTTCGAGGACCCCAAGTTTTATACCGAGCCCTGGTCCGTCACGTTGCCCATTAAGCGCCAGAATACGGAGATTATGTCCTACTCCTGCGAAGAGAACGAAAAGGACCGGGTCCACCTCAAGCGCACGAACACGAAGAAGTAGCATTCGGGGCTCAAAGCGACTCACCGGACCTGTCAGCTTGCGGTGCCCTTGGCAAAGCCTGTCATTCTGAGGAGGGGCGAGAAAGAATGCCTCCTTCTTTTCGCTCCTTGATGTCAAGGCAGCTTGCGGTGCCCTTGCCATCATGCGAGTATTTCTATGCTTTTCCTCTGCGGCGATATCGTCTAAGGGTTAGGACGCGGCCCTCTCAAGGCCGAAATCCGGGTTCGAATCCCGGTATCGCTACCAATCGCAATCATAGATTCACTGCCCCGCCCCCTAACCCCTTGTCTGACCGGTTTTGAAAAATTCGGTCTAACTGCCCGTTCATGCCGCCCTGATAGTGGGCTGCGCATATACCCGCTGCCAGCGTTTCCATACGATACGCAGAGCCGCCGCCACTGGGATGGAAAGATATACCCCGATGACCCCACCTATTTCAGCGCCTACCAGAACGGCGAAAATGACAGCCAAAGGATGTAGCTCGAGCTTTCTACCCATGAGCCGGGGAGCTGTCACGTAATCCTGGAGAAGCCGCCACAAGCCCAGGAACGCGGCCACGATCAGAACATGATGATAATTCGCCAGGAACGCGACGCCGAGAATCGCTACAGCCCCGACCAGCGGCCCAACCACGGGAATGAACTCCAGCACGCCAGCCACTGCACCGACGGCAGCGGCGTAGGGCACGCGAAGAAGTGACAGCACACCAATATACGCCGCAAGTGATAGCCCGGCGAGCACAAGCTGCATCCGTATGTAGTGCGCCAGCATCTCGTCCAGATCGTCGGTGATCCCGGCAAGGAATCGCTTTTGCGGCGCGCGTTCTACCATATCCAGAAGCCCCTCGGTGAAGTTGCGTCCATCTTTCAGAAAGAAAACCGCGAGGATCGGAATAAATACGATCCAGATCACGTTTTGAACGAAACTGGCTGCCCGAGCGCCCACTGAGCCCACCAAACGCAAAATGTAATCCCCGTGATTTGCAAGAAACTGCTGTAATCGGATTTGAGTGCTGTAGCTCCAGCCGCGCTGTGATCCAATCTCTTGCGCGATTTGGCCGGAACTCAGTTTCTGGAATAGGCCGGGTAATGCCCCTGAAAGGTTCCGCGCTTGATCAGTGATCCGTAGACCCAGCAATATGAACACAAGCGTAATTGCTGCGCACAAAATTACATACACCTCCAGAATCGCAAGGCCTCGTGAACCCCTCGATATGGAAGTCCATTGTTGGAATCGTGATACCAACGGTTCCAAAAGGTACGCAAAGAAGATGCTAAGCAGAAAAACGATTAGGACGCGGCTGGCAGCATAGATGAACGCTCCAGCAGCCACAAACACCAAAATTGTGAGCAGAACCGAAGCTGTACGTTTATCGAGTAAGGGCATTGGGCCATTCGACGCTTCGGTGCGCCGTGTAACCATCAGATGGTCTAAGGCCGCTTTTGGAGTCCTAAGCTGGATTGCCAAGCTGTTTCAGGAGGGTCGAGACGAATCTCCCTCTTGACTCACCCAGCCGATAATCCGTCGGTTCTCCGCGTCCAATTGCGGTGTCGCTACCAGATACTCTCTTGGTGATCCATCCCGCATCGCTCAAGATATCTGAGCAGAATTTCGAGGACCTCATTTTCTAATTCGGCGGCATCCAGCCCTAAGCGTTCGGCATCGTTGAGGCTTTCGTAAAGCAATATCATGGTCGAGATATCGGAATCGCATTCGGAGCAGTTTTTGTCCTCGCGCCCTGGTAGCTCAAACAGTTCAGAATCACGATCACAAGAATCGCAAGCGCCTCTCACATATCCTCTTTCATTCAACACAGACGTTCAGGGACACAACACCATGTCGTCACTTTCGTCCTCTACTGAAGAACAGTCAAGTGACCGTTAGGGCAATCCTGGGACTGCAGCGTTACCCCTACGAGGCCCAAGTAGAAATACGCGTTCATCGGCAGAAGTTAGACTGCCCAAAAACAAGCCGATCAGGCGGTTTTGTCGGTTTGAGCTAGTTCGGCGAGGCACTCTTCCATACGTGACCGATCCGCTGTGTCAATGTCAGTGAACTCAACTCCAATACCGATCTCTGTTTGGTTTACGACATGCCCATTTGCCGAAAAATGAGAGTCTCCGTGCGTCATCTTCAGCAGCAACTTTGCCCCCAAGCTGAAGGATTGATGGGTTTTCACAAAACAACCGTATAAGCTCAGTGACCGGACGAGTGCTACGGTCATTCGCCCGGAATCGACTTCGGTCAGTTCGGCGACACCGCCAAAATAATACCGGGTAGCGCGGCGGAGATTCGTAGCGTCAGGGGCGTTGATTTCCCGCATTGGCTCGATCTTCATTGGAGTTTTGCCACCGGTCTTTCCCTCAGTATGTCAACGAGGGGTTCATCTCAGATCTATTGACCTGTTAATTAACAGTAGCACTGGTTAATTTAAGGGTAAAGGGTATCTCGGGGCAAGACTTAGGGCAGGAATTCATACGATGCGTTTACATTCGGGAAAGATCTACGGTCCACACCTCGTTTAAGACGCTTTGATCTTTGCTTTTGATCTTTGCTAATGTCGCAAAACCAGCATGTTGTGAGTTGGCGTTCCTCTGCCATCCGCTGATGGCCTGATGCAAAGCTCCTACGTATGGCCTGATGCAGAGCTTCTAAAGGATGCGGATGGCAACGCCCCACCTGCCGTCGCTTAGTCTCTGAGTGCGCACGATCTTGGCTGTCTCTTCATCTTGAGTCGGGCCGGCGTTGGAAATTGCGAGCCAATAACACGTTCATGCCTTCATAGTAGTGCCCAAAAGAGGTTTCAAAGTAGAGCCCGCTCTCCGAGATGTCAGCCGTGTTGCAGACATCCGCAGAGTACCTCGTATCAAAGGGACGAACTCGGACGGTTTGCAAAAGCTGGATCTGTGAGGTTATCTGACGATCTTGGCGGCTGATATTTTCAGTATTCATGCACTGAAGAAGGGCATGTTCATGGCCCTTCTTCACGATTTGTTAAGTATTCTATTATCAATAGATAAGCTAAGGTCCAGCACCTGCTAGGGAAACCTCAGACTGTTAACGATAGAGCCCGGTGTCCACGATAACTACAGCCGCCAATCTCGTAAGTTCAAGAAGCGCGTTTGATCCGCTAAGCCGCCCCTTAAAAGCCATTGTTCACGGTATCGACTTCGCAGGCACCGCGCCCCTAACCTGTTTCCCGAGGTGAACCATGCTGAAATTCGTGTTTGGAGCAGTTGTCGGAGCGGCCGTGGCTTTGGCCTTTGCACCAAAGTCAGGGGAAGAACTCCGTGAAGACCTTTCCGATCGAGCCAATGACCTTTCGGATCGAGTCAATGACAGTATTGAACGCGGCAAAGATGCTGCTCGAAAAGTATCGCGGCGTGCGCGTGAGCTAGGCGATCAAGCTCACGAGCAACTGCATAACGTCACGGACGCGGTCTAGACAATCGCACGCGGTCTAGTTCCGCATTACGCCGCGCTAAGCTTCCAGCACGTGGTTGGGCCCCGTGTCTCTGGCGGGAGAATGGTCGTATCGCTGGCGGCCAATCGCCCAGAATTGCGGAGCGGGGTGTGCGAATTCTACGGCTACCTGAGTCCTCTCATCAGATAAAGCCTCTAAACGGCTGACGCGGGCCTCTACTTCGTCCCAGGTCTGCGGATTCATCAGTAATAACCTTTGCCCGATTGCTACATTCGCGGACAAGACCATCAGGGCTCCGTGAGAGTTTATTGACAGTGTCACCGTCTCTTCCTTGAACGAACCCTTTCCCGGGGTGCGGCCACAGACCCACAGCGTCACGCGTTCAGGGAGTCGTTCGCTGCGGCGGCGTTCGATGTGCCCTATGACCGTAGCCTTTGCTGCGCTTGCCATCTTCATCTCCTTTCGTACGTGACCGCCTTGGCGAGAGACTCTCTTTCGCCCTATCGCGCTTATACGTTCAGTAAGCGGTTGATTGTCGGGATCAATTCTTTGGCGACTTCTGATTTTTGAACAAAGTCGGCGCCAAATAGCCGGGCCATGGCTGTGGTTTGCTCAGGTGTGTAGTGGCTGCTTATGAAAACGATCTTGGCATGCGGCGCGATTCTTGAGATTTCGTATGCGGCCTCCATCCCGTTCATGACCGGCATAACCAGATCGAGGACCACGACGTCAGGCCGCTGTTTTTGGCTCATGTCCACGGCGATCCTGCCATTTTCAGCTTGTCGAAGTTCAAAACCAGTCTCATCTGCAAGAAGTGAGCAGATGTTGCGGCGCACGAGTTCATGGTCGTCCACAACGAGCACGCTTGTCATAGGTGGCCCGATGATAGAAAAGTGATCTCCATCTCAGATATAGGGGGAATTCGGTAGTGCTACCTATCGAGCAATTCAGTCAATCTACGTGTCAGATTCCGGAGCGCATCCCCGAAATGACAGTTCTGAAGTTACGCCTTTGAAGAGCGTCGCGACAAAACGCGGGAGGCTTGCCTTGCTTGGGCGTATGGGCGGAGAGCTTCCATCATAAGTGCATTCAAGCCCTTGGTGAATTTGATGAGGTCTTCAGCCAATCCAACCGGAGCAGCAGGCATACGATCGCTAGCCATCAGTTCACACACTTTTTCACTGATCAGTTGAAATTCTCGTACTACCATCCGAGCGTCGTAGCCTTGCTTTTTCCGCAGCCGGCCGTGCCCAGCGCCTAGCCGGAGCACTTCCGGTTCTAAGCCGTTCCGTCCCACATCCACGTAGTCAATCAGCGCGTTCAAGATCTTGGGAAGATCATCCTCACGCGGCCTCGATGAAGGCGCAGCCGAAACAATCCGATCGCCCTTGAAGGCGGACACAACCCTTGCCAATACATCCGCGGAGCTTTCGCGCAGCACCATGGCCAGACGCTTGAATGGAACCGGCGTTCTTGAACTGCGCGCACTCAGTTTGTCTTTGATCTTTTTGACCAACGTATCCACGTCCGTGGGCTTGGTGAAGAATTCATCCACCTGGTGCTGAAGCGCTTCCATCGCATTTTCAAACGACGGATAGGCGGTCAGGACGAGAGTGAGGCAATGAAGCTGCGCATAGCGCATCGCGCCGATGACCACGAATCCATCTCCCGGCTTTTCAATATTCAGGTCGCAGAGCAAAACGTCATAATGCATGGAATTGACCTGTGCAAGCGCATCCCGGACACTCGCCACCGCGGTTACATCAAAGCCATTTCTCGCCAGTAGCGCAGCAAGAGTGAGCCGAATCCCCTCCTCGTCATCGACGAAGAGAAGACGTATTGGCTCGGTCTTTTCGGGCATAAAACACACACTCCTGTTTCCCATGGCGTCGTTCAAGGATGCTGGGAATTATGGAACTGCGAAGAATAGGCTAGGGACACTGCCGCGCTCAATCCGGTCTTTCCCCGAAACATTTTGCTCCGCTATACAGGAATTCGCCGGTCTCGAAGGGCGATGATAGAATCCTCCGCCGAGGCGAACATGTTCAAGACCAAGAGATCGAAAATCGCCGGTCTCGTAATTCTGATCGCCGCCATCGTTCTACTCGGTCTGAACTTCGCGATCACGCGTTCTTCGCCTTCGCTTCCGGCCAATTACAATAGCCTTCGTAACAACGTCGTCCGCCTGTACCAGGGTGACCTCGGCTTTTGGCTGACCGGGGACCCCGTCAAGACGCCCGTCACGGACTGGTCGTTTACGGATGCGATTCCAACCGTCCAGATCGAGACGCGGACTTGGTATCTCCTTCCCCACGTTCTGCGGACAGATATTGCGAGGAATGATCAACAACTCTATTTGTTCTCCGAATATTTCGCGCCCGCGCCGGGAAAGCCGGATCTTCGAGAACGTTTTCCGGAAGCCAGGTTTTGGAATCGTATGGTGGTTCGGGACCCTCGCATACGCGTGAAGATCGGGGATCGGTTGTTCGAGATGCGGGCATATCCGCTGACCGACCCGAGCCAAATAGCCGTGGCTCGCCAGGCCTTTCTGAACAAGTACGCCGATGTCAGAGCGCAAGTAGGATTGCCGGAATCTCGCCGTCCGGCATTGCACTTCTTTCGCCTGGAACCGCAGTGGAATAACAACTCATAGATGGGTCTTCAGTCCTTCCCTGACGGAATGGACTCGTCAGAATCGAGCCACGATGACCGTGATGTCGTCGCTTTGCTCCGCTGGGCCGGTCCATTGATTGACGGCTTCGAGCAAATTCTTCAGCACTTCGCGCGCCGGCGCCTGGCCCATCCGCAAAGCCACATCTAAGACGCGCTGCTCCTCGAACTCATCTCCAGCCGCGTTTTCCGCTTCCGTGAGCCCGTCGCTATAGGCGATCAGCAGGCTCCCGGGGGCGATGTCGACGATTTGCGATTCATACTGCCGGTCATCGAATAACCCAAGCACCGTCCCGCCCGTGCTCAAACACCGCACTTGATCGCCGGAAATGCAAAGCGGCGCCGGATGTCCGGCGTTTGTGTATTCCAGCCGATGTGTCTGCGCATCGTAGGCGCCATAGAAGAGCGTGGCAAAACGGTCGGGCGCGGTGCTGCGGAAAAGGTGATGATTGAGCCGCGTGACAATCTCCGCGGTACCGCCGGGGCCATGCCCATTGAACATAGCTTGGCTGCGCAGCGCCGCTTGCAAGCTAGCCATGATCAGTGCGGCCGAAATGCCTTTCCCACTAATGTCTGCCAGGGCGATGCCCAACCGTCCCGGCCCTAACGGTAAAAAATCGTAGTAATCGCCGCTCACAACGCGCGCCGGCCGGCAAACGGCCTCGATCTCCACGCCCTGCACCATCGGCTTTTCCTTTGGGAAAAGCTGCGCCTGCACTTCGCGTGCGATGGCCAGCTCATGCTCGAGCCGCTGGCGCTGTTGCTGCTCACTGATCAGCGTGGCGACAGACGCGGTCATGGAGTTGAACGACTCGCCGAGAGCGCCAAGCTGATCGTGGTGCCGCATTTGAATCCGGTGGCCGAAATCTCCGGATTCGACGTAACGCGTCGCCTGGTAGAGATCATTCACGGAACGCGTGATGGACCGCGTGAGGGAAATGCTGCCGGCCAAAGCGGCGAATTCGATGAGCACAAACATCGCGCCGACGACCAACAATGCCGTCACCGCGATGCCGCCCCATTCTCCCACCACCGCGATCAGCCGTCCGTTCAGTTCCGATGCCCGCGCCGTGTAGCGCAGGATCACCGGCACATCGGCGGCAGAATTGGATACATCCGCCAGGTTCACCGCATCGAGCCTCGAAAAGCCGGTCACGCTGTAGTCGAACCAATGCCTGCGCGGAGCGAGCACCTGGCCCGCGGACTGCACGTCCCGCACCGGAGCTAATACGCGGCCGCGGCTTGGGAACGTGACGCCTGGCTGCCCCGCGCGCTCTGTCGGACGCGCGGTTATGACCTCGATAGGGCCAAACGCCGGCTCTAGCGTGGCGAGAAGCTCCGGAGTCACCGGCACCTCGGCCGATACGATGATCTGTTGACCATTGACCCGCCGCGCCACTACACCCCGCAACTCCACTGCGTCGCGGTCTGCAACCAAACCGGAGAATCGAAGGTGGCGCCGGTCGGTGGCCCGCGCGAGCAATTCCTGGCCTGCGCCTACTTCGATTTTCAATCCCGGCAAATTTTCCTGGGCTGCCGCCAGAAATATCGCGGTGCGCGGCGGCGGTTCTGAGATTGGACCGATGGGCGCCTTAGCTCCGGTTGAGGCGATCTCGAGAGCATAGGCGGTCGTAAGCGTATCGGCCGTGGCCGCGACTTGCTCGATGCGTCTTTCGAGATCGGCGTAAACCAGATAAGCCCCGAAATGCCAATAGAGCAGGTAGACAGCAAGCACGGTCATAACCACTTGCAGCAGGATGGGAAGGATGGAAACGAAAAAATAGACCGCTATAAGTTGGTTGCGGAGGCTCCATAGCCAATGTGTGCGCACTCCGAGCAGTCGAATCGCCAGATAAACGAGACCGAGCACCAAAAGTATCCGCGACAACCAGAGTGTTGGGACGCGAACCTGCGGGCCAAAATGGGGGCCAAAGAAAGCGAGGAGCAAATACGCGAGCACCACCGCGCATGCGACCACATCGGCAACGTTTAGCCGCTGCCAGAGGCCGCGAATGCGTGGCGAGTTCAAGCTACTCGTATTCTAGTTCCTTGTTTTTGCAGGCGCTGAACCTCACCGCGTTACATCCAAACCGTACCAGGCGTCGGTGCACGAAACTGTTCACTTCCACGCGGCGTACACCGGCTTGCTGACCAGATACTCCGGATTCGCGCCCGGGCGGGGATGGAATTTTTGCACGCGCCCGCCGGCAACTTCCGCGATGTAGAGATTGCCCTCCTGATCCACGCTCGCCCCATGAATGTTGAAAAGTCCTCCAGGCCAATCGCCCAGAGTGCCCCACGCGTATAAGAGATGCCCGTCGGAGTCATACTCCACCACTTTCGACGTCGTGTCCTCAAAAGCCCACACCTTGCGGTCGGCCCCGATGTACAGGCAATTCACCGATGAAGGCTGCGCGAACGGCCACTGCTCGATGAATTTCCCATTCTCATCGAACACCTGCATGCGCCGATTCCCGCGATCGCTCACGTAAATGCGGTGCGAAACGGGATCTGCGGCGATGCCATGCACCACATTGAAGTAGCCCGGCCTCGTCTCGTTCGGCGGATTGCCTTTTTCGCCCCAGGCCATCAGGAACTTGCCGTTCTTGTCCAGCTTCACCACACGATGGCCGTTGTAGCCGTCCGACACAAACATCGTGCTGTCCGGTAGCCACGCAATGTACGTCGGTCGATTGAAGTGCTTGTCGTCCTCTCCGGCCACGCCTTTTGTTCCAATCGTCTGTACGAGCTGTTTGCCATCGTGCGTGAACTTAAAAATCGCATGATTGTGATCGTCGACCACCCAGACGTATTTGTCCGGATCGTACGGATTGATGTAGACGGCATGGGGCCGCTTGAAAAGCGAATCCCACTGCGTCCACTGCTCCGTGATGTTGCCATTGGCGTCGACCACCACAAGCAGATGCTCCCAGCGCGCGTCGATGCCCATTCTCCCTTTCCAGGCCTGCGCGGGATCGGAGGGATCGGCACCCGGGCCGCCGGCTCCCGGCGGGCTGGAAACAGGTCCTTGCGAAGCATTTCGGAACGGCACTTGGCCCACCGGAAAAGAGAGACTCGGTCCGAACTCCGGCACCGGCTTGCCCTGTGGCCGCGTCAGCAGCGGCAATTCGCCGCGCTGAAAGATAAAGACGCGATTTGGGCTCTCGGCAAAAACGCCCTCCACCGATCCCCAGGTCCATTTTTCGTGGCCCGGCAACTGGCTCAGCGGCTTGGGCCAATCCTTCACCACATCGTATGGCCCGGTCAGGTCCCAGCCGCCTGTTTCGCCGGGCACGGCGGCGAATCCAGCGCCGGGCCGCGCCTGCCCTCGAACCGGCCATCGGTTCGCCAGGAAAAATCCGATCAGCACACCAAAGGCAATGGTCAAAAGCGTCAGACCCGCTCTACGCATAGTTGTCCTCCGCGGCTATCTTCGCGAAAAATGCTCATTCCGGGAATCGCGAGCGCAGTTTACTCCTTGCGGTTTTGGTGTCAATCGAACACTCACGCCCATTCCCGCTGCTCATCTCGGCGCGCTGAACCTGATCGCGCTGAACCTGATATAGTTCGAGCCGGAAATCGCATGGGTAAGTTGTATGCAGGCACGTCGGGCTGGGCCTACCCGCAGTGGAAGCCCGATTTCTACCCCGCGAAACTCGCGGCAGCCAAATTCCTCGGCTATTACAGCACCCGCCTGAATTCAGTCGAGCTGAACTACACATTTCGCCGCTTTCCGACGGAGAAATTGCTTTCCGGCTGGATCGCTTCAACTCCCGCTGACTTCAAATTTGCCGTCAAGGCGCATCAAAACATCACCCACGTCAAACGGCTCAAAGACGCCGAGGAGTGGACGTCGAGTTTCCTCAAGGCGCTCGCTCCTCTCCACGAAGCCGGCAAGCTCGGCCCCGTGCTGTTCCAGTTGCCGCCGTTCCTGCGGTGCGATTTGCCGCGACTCAAGGATTTTCTTGCGCAGTTGCCGCGCGATATGCGCGCCGCGTTCGAGTTTCGCCACGATTCCTGGTTCAGCCCCGAGGTCTTCGAAGCGCTGCGCGCCGCCAACGCGGCTTTATGCCAGGCCGAGAGCGAAAAATTGGAAACGCCCAACGTGCAGACTGCCGGCTTCACCTACTTCCGCCTGCGCAAACAGGGCTACTCCCCGAAAGAGCGCGCGGAGCTCGCCAAGCAGGCCGTCGAGCTCGCCCAAAAAGGCGACGTTTTCACTTATTTCAAGCACGAAGATACGCCGGAAGGCGCTCTTTACGCCGAGGAACTGCTTGCTTCCGCAAAGCAAGCGGACTCCGCTCGAGCGCAAACGCACACATAAAGGCGCACATGGAAGACTGCCGCGGGCGAGATCACTTCTAGGGACCGTCGTTCCACCGCGCTCTTCCGGTGCTCTTCGCACTTTGTTCGCCGCCGCGTTACAATTAGCAAATGGCTTCCGCCGATTCCACTGCCAACCTCTTCGCACCTGACGCCGGCGCTTCGCGCGCACTCGACTGGGCCCATCCCATCGTCCGCGAATGGTTCCTGGAGCGCTTCGCTTCGCCCACCGAGCCGCAAGAGCTCGGCTGGCCGCAGATCCTCGCCCGGAAAACCACGGTAATTTCCGCGCCTACCGGCTCCGGCAAAACGCTCGCCGCCTTTCTCGCCTGCATCGACCGGCTGGTCCGCAAAGCTCTTACCGGTGCGCTGCGAGATCAGACGGAAGTTTTGTACATCTCGCCGCTGAAGGCCCTCGGCAACGACATCCAGAAAAATCTCGAGGTCCCGCTGGGCGAAATTCTTCGCAAAGCCGCCGAACGCGGCTTGCTGATGCCCGAAATTCGCGTCGGCGTGCGTACCGGCGACACCTTGATGCACGAACGCCGCAACATGCTGGTGCGGCCGCCGCACATTCTCGTTACCACGCCCGAATCGCTCTACATCTTGCTCACCGCCGAGCGAAGCCGCGCCATCCTGCGCAACATCGAAACCGTGATCGTGGATGAAATCCACGCCGTCGCCGACGATAAACGCGGCGCGCATCTGGCGCTTTCGCTCGAGCGGCTCGAAGCCTTGCTCCAGCATCCGCCCGTCCGCATCGGCCTTTCCGCCACGCAGAAGCCGATCGAGACCATCGCGCACTTTCTTTCCGGCAATGGCCGGCCTGACCCCGTAATCGTCGATACCGGTCACGGCCGCCGCCTGGACATCGCGATCGAAGTCCCCCAGAGCGAACTCGGCCCGGTCGCCTCCAACGAGATGTGGGGCGAAATTTACGACCGCATCGCCGCGCTCGTCTTGCAGCATCGTTCCACGCTGGTCTTCGTCAATACGCGGCGGCTTTCCGAACGCGTCTCGCACCATCTCGCCGAACGCCTCGGAAAAGAAGCAGTTGCCGCCCATCACGGCAGCCTCTCGCGCAAGCTGCGCCTGGCTGCCGAACGCAAGCTGAAAGCCGGCGAAGTGCGCGTGCTCGTCGCGACTGCGTCGCTCGAGCTCGGCATCGACATCGGCTACGTCGATCTTGTCTGCCAGATCGGCTCGCCGCGCGCGATTGCCGTGGCGCTGCAGCGCATTGGCCGTGCCGGCCACTGGCGCGGCGCGATTCCCAAGGGACGCATTTTCGCCACCTCGCTCGATGAGCTCGTGGAATGCGCGCGCTGTGGTGCGCAGCGTGCGCGCGGGCGACCTCGATCGGCTCGAAATTCCCGCCAATCCGCTGGACGTTCTCGCGCAGCAGATCGTCGCCGCCTGCGCCGCGGAAGAATGGCGCGAGGACGATCTCTACGCATCTGATCCGCCGCGCTTATCCCTATCGCGATCTGCCGCGCGCCGATTTCGATGCCATCATCGAAATGCTGTCGGAGGGCATCGCCGCGCGCCGCGGCCGCTACAGCGCCTATCTTTTCCGCGATCGCGTCAACCATCGCATCAAGGGCCGCCGCGGCAGCCGCCTCGCCGCGATCACCAGCGGCGGCGCAATTCCCGAAAATGCGCTTTACAGCGTCGTGGCTACGCCGGATGACACCCCGGTCGGAACCGTGGACGAAGATTTTGCCGTCGAGAGCCTCGCCGGCGACATCATGTTGCTCGGCAATTCTTCCTGGCGCATCCGCCGCATTCAGGCTGGACGCGTCCTCGTCGAAGACGCGCAGGGCGCGCCGCCCAGCGTTCCTTTCTGGCGCGGCGAAGCTCCGGCTCGCACGGCCGAGCTTTCCGCGCAGGTTTCGCGCCTGCGCGAAGAAGTCGCTGCGCGCATGACCTCGCAAAACGGAAACGGCACGGAAGCCCTCGCCGCAGCCACCAGAGAATGGCTCAAGCACGAGAGCGGCCTCGATGATGCCGGCGCCGAGCAGATCATCAAGTACATCTTGACCGGGATCGCCGTCCTCGGAGCCGTGCCTTCGCAGGAGATGATTATTGCCGAGCGCTTCTTCGACGAAGGCGGCGGCATGCAGCTGGTGATTCACGCGCCCTTCGGCGCGCGCATCAATAAAGCCTGGGGCCTGGCGCTGCGAAAAAAGTTTTGCCGCTCGTTCAATTTCGAATTGCAAGCCGCCGCCACCGACAACGGCCTGAATATCTCGCTCGGCGAACAGCACAGTTTCCCGCTCGCCGATGTTTTCCGTTATCTGCTTCCCGCTTCCGTGCAGGAGATTCTGGAACAGGCTGTTCTCGCGGCGCCGCTTTTCACTGTGCGCTGGCGCTGGGCCGCGGGACGCGCGCTCGCGCTTCTGCGTTTCCAGGGCGGAAAGAAAATTGCCCCGCAGATTCAGCGCATGCGTGCGGAAGATTTGCTGGCAGCGGTTTTCCCGCAGGCCCTGGCCTGCCAGGAAAACATCGTCGGCGATATCGTCATTCCCGATCATCCTCTCGTCCGCGAGACGATGAAGGATGTGCTCACCGAAGCGCTCGACATCGAGGGTCTCAAGCGCCTTTTGACCGATCTCGTCGAAGGCCGCATCAAGTGCCTCGCCGTGGATACGCCCATCCCCTCGGCTTTTTCGCACGAAATTCTGAACGCCAATCCTTATGCCTATCTCGACGACGCGCCGCTCGAGGAACGCCGTGCGCGCGCCGTTGAATTGCGCCGCGCCTTGCCGGAGTCGCTTGCGTCCGAATTGGGCCGGCTTGATCCCGCCGCTATCGATGAAGTGCGGCGCGATGCCTGGCCCGACGTTCGCGACGCCGATGAGTTGCACGATGCGCTGCTCACATTCGTGGCGCTCCCGCAAATCGACTCTTCCTCATCGGCTCTGCAAGCAAGAGTGGCCGAATCGATTCCGCAGTGGGAAACGCATTTCACAGAACTCATCGCGCAGAATCGCGTCACGCGCGCGCAATGCGATGGCGCGTACTTACTGGGTCTGCGCGGAAAGAGCAGCCATCTTCAAGCAGATTTTTGACGCGGCTTCCTTCGCCGATGCGCTGCCCGAGATTGGCGGTGCCGCGGGTTCACAGGAAGACGCCGTGCTCGCCATGGTCACCGGGTGGATGTCGCACGCCGGTCCCACGAGCGCAAGAGAATTGGGCGAAGTCCTTGGCCTTCCTGCCCTCGGAAATCGATAAAGCCCTGCTGCGCCTCGAAGCCGCCGGTTCCATCCTTCGCGGCCAGTTCACCGGCGTGGCGGGAGGCGAAATCGAATGGTGCGAACGCCGTCTGCTCGCGCGTATTCACCGGCTCACCGTCGGCGAATTGCGCAAGCAGGTACAGCCGGTCACGCCCGCGCAATTCATGCGCTGGCTTTTGCGCTGGCAGCACGCTGCTCCCGGCACGCAACTCACCGGCGAGCGCGGCGTAGTGGAAATCCTGCGCCAGTTGCAAGGCTTTGAAGCGCCCGCAAATTCCTGGGAAAACCGGATTCTGCGCCAGCGCATTTCCGGTTACGCGCCGCAGATTCTCGACCAGCTCTGCCTCACCGGAGCCGTGGGATGGGGACGATTGTCGCCGCATCCCGCAACTTTGGAAGCGGTCACTTCCGGCGGTCGCCGCGTGATTCCCACGAGCGTTGCGCCGATTGCGTTTTTTGTGCGCGATGACGCCGATTGGATGGCTGCGCGCCGCGGTCACGACGGCCACCAGGCTCAAGGTTTGAGCCCGGCGGCCCGGGAAGTGCACGCATTCCTGCGCGAACGTGGAGCTTCGTTTTTCCCGGACATCGTCCGCGGCACGGGCCGGCTGAAGTCCGAGGTTGAAACCGGGCTTTGGGAATTGGTCACCGCTGGGCTCATCACAGCGGATGGCTTCGATAACCTGCGCGCGCTGATCGATCCGAAGCGCCGATCCGGGCACGGCACAGGGCGCAGCGCTCGACCCCGTCACAGCAGTGGCCGTTGGTCTTTGCTGTACGTCGCCGAATCTATCGATCACTCCACTGACCGCGATCATGCGCTCGAAGCGATCTGCAACGTACTCTTGCGGCGCTATGGCGTTGTCTTTCGCGAAGCGCTCGCCCGCGAGAGCATCCTGCCGCCCTGGCGCGAATTGCTCGGCATGCTGCGCCGCCTGGAAGGCCGTGGCGAAGTGCGGGGCGGAAGATTCGTAACCGATTTTCTGGGCGAGCAATTCGCGCTGCCCATTGCCGTCGAATCTCTGCGCGCCATGCGTCGCGAGCCTGCCATGGGCGAAACCGTCACAGTTTCCGCAGCCGATCCGCTCAACCTGGTTGGCATCATCGTGCCGGGCGATCGCGTCGCGGCGAATTCAGGCGCGTTCGTCACCTTCCGTGATGGCGCCGCTGCCGAAAATTCGGTAGCGCCCATTGCCGCCATGTCCGCGGCTCTATAGCGCGCAGTAAAGGGACAGGTGTCATCCCGAACGAAGTGAGGGATCTGCTTTTTCTCAGTCTCATCTGCACCGACAACGAAGTTCTCTAGCACTCCGGCTAACACAATGCTGCGATTCGCTCAGACCTGCGACGCCGTCGCCGCAACCACCAAGAAAACGGAAAAAATCCGGCTGGTGAGCAGCCTTCTGCAATCGCTGCCCATCGAAGATGCTACACGTGCCGCGATTTTTCTAACCGGCCGTCCGTTTCCTCGGTGGGACGAACGCGTGCTCGGAGTTGGCGGCATGCTGCTTAGCCGGTTGATCGGCGAGCTGTCCTCGAAGAGTGGCGAAACGATGGGCAGCGCTTATCTCAAGCACGGCGATCTCGGAGACATGGCCGAAGAGCTGTTGGCCGATCGCACGAATACGTCCGGAGTCTCGATGAGCGAAGTCGCCGCTCTCTTTGCTGAATTGCCCAATGCCCGCGGGCAGAGCGAAAAATCCGAATTGGTTCGCAGGCTGCTCGCGAAAGCCCGGCCCGCCGAAGTGAAGTACATCGTCAAGATCATGACCGGCGATCTGCGCATCGGCTTGCGCGAGAGCCTGGTCGAGGAAGCCATCGCCAAGGCTTACGAGCGCCCCATCGCTTCCGTGCGTCGCGCCAATATGCTGCTCGGCGATATTGGTAAAACTCTGCAATGCGCATTTCGCAACGAACTCGAAACGGTACGCTTCCGGCTGTTCCATCCGATCGACTTTATGCTGGCAACCCCGGTTGAAAATGCCGCGGAAATATCTAAGAACGCCGCCGAGCCTATGGTCGTGGAAGAAAAATACGACGGCATTCGCGCTCAGGCGCACAAGAGCGAGGGCCGCGTGAAGATTTTCTCCCGGACGCTGGACGAAGTGGTCGAATTTCCCGAACTGCGCGAGCCGTTGGCATCTTTGCCCGGGGATTTCATCGTCGACGGAGAAATACTCGCCTGGCACGCCGCGCAGCCTCTTCCTTTCACGCAGCTTCAGAAGCGGCTTGGCCGCCGCAATCCGGATCTCTGGCTGATGGAAGAGATTCCCGTGAAGTTCGTCATGTTTGACCTCCTCTATCTGGACGGCGAACTCTTGTTGGATTTACCGCTCATTGAAAGACGCCGACGGCTGAAGCAACTTCTAGCGCCGGTACAGTCGAAACATTTTCAACTCGCGCCGGAAAGGATGTGCGAGACGCGCGAAGCGCTCGAAGAAGCTTTTCGCGATGCCCTGGCTGCGGGACACGAAGGCATCGTGGCCAAGGCGCCGGATTCGCTTTACACGCCGGGACGCCGCGGCCGCTTTTGGTTCAAGCTGAAAGAGCCATTCGCCACGCTCGACGTTGTGGTTACTGCCGTGGAGTATGGCCATGGCAAGCGGCACGGCGTGCTTTCCGACTATACGTTTGCGGTGCGCGAAGGCGATCGTTTGCTCAATATCGGTAAGGCTTATTCCGGCCTCACCGACGCCGAAATTCGCGAATTTACGGACTATTTTCTGAAGGACACCGTGGAAGATCAGGGATTTCGCCTCATCGTCGAGCCAAAAGTCGTGCTCGAAGTGGCCTTCAACAATATGCAGCGCTCCAATCGCCACGAGAGCGGATTTGCGCTTCGCTTCCCGCGAATCTTGCGCATCCGTTCGGACAAAACGCCGGAGCAGATCGATACGCTGGAGCGCGTACGTGAACTCTATGCCAAGCAAATCACGCTGCCGCGCGCCGCGGGCGGCGCGACAGCGGGGGATCGCAAATCCGGATGACACTGCGCGTCAACAGCTCCAAGTATAGTTACGCCGATTGTCTGTAAACGCGGTAAAATCAACTAAGCCACGCAGTTTTCTTCTGTTTGCGTGTAACCTTTATTGGGTTGCTGAACTCCTATTGACCGTGAGAGGTTCCAGGTGCTCACGGGCGAAGGATGTCACGGAGGCGAGCATGCTGGTTAAAAAGCCGAGCGATATTCCGTATTCCGAAATCACCCCGAAGTCCGTGTACATGAATCGGCGAAAGTTTCTCGCGGGTGTCGCGGCGGCGACCGGTGCGGCCACGCTCGGTGCGCGCTCGGTTTCGGATTGGCTCGAGCCGCGATCTGTGCTCGCCGACGAAGCCAAACTGGGACCGCTGGTGAAGAGTCCGTTTTCGACCACTGAGCCGCAAACACCCCTCAAGGATGTTTCCACCTACAACAACTACTACGAATTCGGGACCGACAAGAGCGATCCGGCGCGAAACGCGACGAAATTCGTGACCACTCCCTGGAGCGTTACCGTCGAGGGCGAAGTAAACAAGCCACGCAAGTTTGATCTTGAAGAACTCCGCAAGCTGGCGCCGCTCGAAGAGCGCATCTACAGGCACCGCTGCGTGGAAGCGTGGTCGATCGTGGTTCCGTGGATTGGCTATTCGTTCAGCGCGCTCGCCAAGGAAGTAGATCCGAAGCCGACCGCGAAATTCGTGGCGTTTCAGAGCTATTACGACGTCAAGCAGATGCCGCTCGGACCGCGCGCCGGAATCGAACTCCCTTACGTTGAGGGCCTGCGGCTCGACGAAGCGATGAACCCGCTGGCGCTGCTGACCTTCGGAATGTTTGGCGAGACTCTGCCCAATCAGGATGGCGCGCCTGTCCGCATGGTTCTTCCCTGGAAGTATGGATTCAAGAGCGTCAAGTCGATGGTGAGGATTCGTTTCGTGAAAGAGATGCCTCCGACGACTTGGAACATCGCCAATGCGCACGAATACGGCTTCTACTCCAACGTCAATCCTCAGGTGGATCATCCGCGCTGGAGCCAGGCCTCGGAACGGCGCCTGGACGGATCGTTTTTTGGCAAACGGATCAAGACGCTGATGTTCAACGGCTATGGCGACCAGGTCGCCAGCATGTACAACGGCATGGACCTGCGGAAATATTACTGAGAGCGCCTTCCGCTTTACCTCGAACATGAAGGATCTTTCGCGGCACATAAACATGCGGTGGCTCAAACCGCCGATTTTCCTGGCGTGTCTGCTGCCGCTCGAGCATCTCGTCTGGATGGGATTCCACGACGAGCTCGGCGCGAATCCGGTCGAATTCATCACACATTCCACCGGAACCTGGGCGCTCGTCGGTCTTTGCGTGACTCTCGCGATGACGCCGTTGCGCCGAATCCTGAAGCAGAACTGGCTGATTCGCTTCCGGCGCATGTTCGGCCTTTTCGCCTTTTTCTACGCCTGCCTGCACTTTACGACTTGGGTCTGGATCTATTCGGGTTTCGATATTCACGCCATGATCGCCGACGTTTACAAGCGTCCGTTCATCACCATGGGATTCACAGCATTCGTGCTCATGATTCCGCTGGCAATAACTTCCACCAGCGGAATGATCCGGCGGTTGGGCGGGCGACGCTGGAACATGCTGCATCGGCTGATTTACATCAGCGTGATCGCCGGAGTCATTCACTACTTATGGCTCGTGAAATCCGACAAGACGATTCCGCTGCGCTTCGCGGCGGTCGTCACGGTGCTGCTTGGGTATCGCGTGATTCATTACGCGCTGCAGCGCAGGCAGCAGGCCGCTGCGGCGAAGCGCTCCGCGCGCGAATCCGTGCTACTCCGCATAACGCATTTCCGTCCGTTTCACAGAGAGATTCTTCGACTTCGCAACCCGACGGAAATCGTGAAGCGTGATTTCCGAGAAAAAACTTTCGGGCTGCTCCGCTCAGAATGACAAATTCTCAAACGCATAGTCCTAGGCAGGGGTTTCGGCACTGGCACGAATCAGCTGCCAGCGCTTGGGGCGCTTCTTGGTGTCCAGAACTTTTTTGCGGAGGCGCAAAGATTTGGGCGTGACTTCCACGTATTCGTCTTCGGCGATGTACTCGATGGCCTGCTCGAGGCTGAGCTCGCGATGGGGAATCAGGCGAATGGCTTCATCTGCGGTGGAAGCGCGCATATTGGTTTGTTTCTTTTCTTTGGTGATGTTGACGTCCATATCCGCTTCGCGTGCATTATCGCCGACGATCATCCCTTCGTAGACTTCCGTCCCCGGCCCGACAAACATCACGCCGCGTTCCTGAATATTCCATATCGCATACGCCGTGGTAGCGCCCGCTCGGTCTGCTACGAGTGCGCCGGTCGGGCGCGAGGCCATTTCGCCGCCGTAATCGGTCCAGCCGGCGAGAATGGAATGAATCAGTGCGGTGCCACGCGTTTCCGTGAGCAATTGCCCGCGCAAACCGATCAGGCCGCGCGAGGGAATGCGAAACTCCATGCGCACGCGCCCGGAGCCATGATTGACCATCTGGGTGAGTTCGCCGCGGCGGGTGCCCAGCGTTTCCATAACGATGCCAATAAAAGTTTCCGGGCAGTCGATGACCACCTGTTCGAGAGGCTCAAGGCGGCGGCCGTTTTCGCTGCGCACTACAATCTCAGGCTTGCCAACCATTAATTCGTAGCCTTCGCGGCGCATGGTTTCGATGAGGATGGCCAATTGCAATTCTCCGCGGCCAAGCACGCGAAAGGATTCCGGAGTATCCGTATTCTCGACACGGATGGAGACGTTGGTAAGCAATTCTTTTTGCAAGCGGTCGCGCAGGTCCCGTGAAGTAAGCCACTGGCCATCCCGTCCGGCCAGAGGCGAGTTATTGACTGTAAAGATCATGGCCAGAGTGGGCTCATCGATGATGAGCGGTTCCAATGGAGCGGGATTTTCGGCATCGGTGATCGTTTCACCGATCTGGATGCCCTCAACGCCGGCGATGGCAACGATGTCTCCGGCAGAAACGGTTTCGGCTTCGTCGCGGTCAAGGCCGCGGAAAGTGAAAAGCTTCGTGATGCGCGTGGTTTGAAGCGAACCGCCCAGCTTCGCGATGCCGACCAGATCGCCCCGGTGCAAGGTTCCCTGAAAAACGCGAGCGATGGCAATGCGGCCGAGGTAATCGCTGTAATCGAGATTGGTGACCTGCACCTGCAGCGTCTTTTGCGGATCGCCCGAGGGCGGAGGAATGGTGTTCAGAATGGCCTCGAACAGGAACGTGAGATCGCGGGCATCGTCTCCGCCGGATTCCGCCCATTGCGGTGAGCGACGCCGGTCTTGGCGTTGGTGTAGAGCACCGGAAAATCGAGCTGATCTTCGGTGGCGTCAAGGTCGATGAAAAGGCTGAGGATTTCGTCGAGGACGGCAGTGGGGCGCGCGTCCGAGCGATCGATTTTGTTCAGGACGACAATGGGAGGCAGCTTAGCCTGCAAAGCCTTTTGCAGAACGTAGCGCGTCTGCGGCAGCGGGCCTTCGCTGGCGTCGACGAGGAGGAGCACGCCATCGACCATGCGCAGGGCGCGCTCGACTTCGCCGCCGAAGTCGCTGTGGCCGGGCGTATCCACGATGTTGATGCGCGTGTCTTTATAGAAAAGCGCCGTGTTCTTGGCCAGGATGGTGATGCCGCGCTCGCGTTCGAGATCATTGGAATCCATCACCCGGTCGACGACTTCCTGATTGATGCGGAAAATGCCACTTTGGCGGAGCATGGCGTCGACCAGCGTGGTTTTGCCGTGGTCCACGTGGGCGACGATAGCGATATTGCGGTTAGCTTTATTCATAAAGTTAATGGATTACTTCAGGGCGGGGGTGCCCCCCACCTTTTTTTGCAAGAATATCAGTCCAAAGGACTTATTTTTATTTCGTGTGCAACGATATGATTCTGCAAGACTTAAATGTGGCCGTTCTCCAGGGAGCGAAGTTACCGCTGCTAACCCCCTCCCCATCTTTTCTGCAAGTGTTGATTCTAAATAGCTTCCACTCGCGATGTCCGAATCGTCTATTTTCGGGCTCTCTCCGTTTCCGATGTGCGAGTGCAATGTGCCCACCGTAAGACCGAACTGGGCGAGTGGCCTTCCGCTTTCGAGGCTACCCGAAAAACCGAGAGCAGCAACCGCACAGCCAAGAGTGGCTGTGCCACTTCTGAACCCGGCGATCATGCCAATATCAACCGCGAGCCGAGGGCGGCAGGGCTGCAAGCCTGAGCAGAGTTCGAGCATGTTCTATTGTACCCTAGCAGTAAATGGGGCGCGTGAATCACACGAGAGATCGCTCCTTCCGGTTCGTTGCTCGGCACGCTGCTTACCCGCAAAAGTGCAGGAGAGGTCCCTCGCTCACGCTGTTCGCTCGGGACGAGCATCCTGGCCGGATGCTCGTTTACCGCACGAGTACATAACTCGCACGGCAGGCTGGGCTCGGCATAGCGTTGACAGCCTCGTTAAGGGGGTGAGAACCTCGCGACGGAGTGAGAATCCCACGAGAATGATCCAGGTCGACAACCTGTCGAAAGAGTATGACGCGCCGACCGGCAAAGGCGCGCCTATCGTCGCCGCCAATCAACTCAGTTTTCAGGTCGCATCGGGAGAGATATTCGGCCTGGTGGGCCCAAACGGCGCAGGCAAGACGACAACGCTGAAGATGATCTGCGGGCTGGTGGTTCCGACCGCCGGACGGGTTGCCGTAAATGGAGTTGACGTCGAGCGGCAGCCGGAAGAGGCGCAGCGCCATCTGGGCTATCTGGCCGACTTCTTCTCCCTCTACGATGACCTGAAGGTTTGGGAATATCTCGATTATTTCGCCCGCGCCTACAAGATGGATCCCTACCTAATACGGAAGCGCGTGGACGAAGTGATCCACGGACTTGGACTTGAAACGAAGCGAGAAGCCATGATCGGGGGGCTCTCGCGCGGGATGAAACAACGCGTGGGCCTGGGCCGCGCAATTATTCACGACCCACCGCTCCTCGTGCTGGATGAGCCGGCCGCCGGGCTCGACCCCAAGGCGCGTGTGGAGTTGAAAGAACTGCTGCGCGATCTGCAACGCGGCGGCAAGACCATTTTTATTACTTCCCACATCCTTTCCGACCTCGAAGAGATTTGTTCGTCGATAGCGATTATCGAGAGAGGACGGCTATTGCGAATCGGCCGCCTGGAAGACGTGATGAAGGAAGGGAAGGCTGCGCGGCGAGTGCGCATCCGGCTGGCGACACCCGGTTTCACGGCGAGCGATTGGCTCGCAATGCGCGCAGGCGTGAGTTCAGTTGCGGTAGTGAATTCAGAGGCCACATTCAACTTCGCGGGAAGCGACATGGAGCTGGCGGAAATCGTTCGCGGATTGGTCTCGGCGGGCGCACTAGTGTGCGGGGTGGAGGAAATTACGGAGACGCTTGAGCAAGTCTACTCGCGCGTGTCGAGCGACGAGGTCATGTGAGTACGCTGACCTTTACTCCTGAACTTTTGCGCAATAGCCGCATTCAGTTGCGGCGCGGGCGAGCGCTGGCCGTCATAGTGATTTGCGCGGCGGTATCGCTTTCCGCGGTTGCTTATTTCTTTTATTCGCCAGAGGCCACGCGTTCAGAAATGGCCGCACTCGACTTAGTGCGAACCATGGTTATCTTGCAGATCACGGTCCTGCTGATTGGCGGAGGGATTTATTGCCTGCAGTCGGTGCACCGGGAGAAAGAACTTAATACTTTTGACTATCAGCGCATCACGCGGTTGAAACCGATCGAATTGGCCATCGGAAAATTGCTGGGCGCGCCCGCCATGACTTACCTGATTGTTCTATGCCTCATGCCCGTGACGCTGGTGGCGGCATTTGTCGCGCAGATACCCGTTTGGACTTTGTTTCAGATTTATCTGATCCTCTTTCTGGGCTCGATCACGTTTCACGTGCTGGCGCTTTTGCTTTCGCTGCTGGTGCCGCGCGGAAGCTCGGCAGGGTCGAGCTTATTTTTTCTTGTCCTCATAGGCATGGGTTCGATCTTTGGCGCAGGCACAAACACATTTGCCATCCACCAAGTGAGTCCGTTTTTCGCAGTAGAACTTCTCCCTTCTCGGGGACCGAGAAATCCGTTTGCAACGCTACCCCCGTCGCAAGATTTGTTCCTGGGGACGTCCGTTCCACATTTTCTGGTGCTGATCGTCCTCTACGTCACGTTTTCGGCGTTCTTTCTGCTGGCGCTGACAAGGAATATCAAGCGGGACCCGTCTGTATACGAAATGTTTTCTCCGTGGCAGGCTTTGGCATTCGTACTCTATTTGAATGCGTTGGTGCTTGGCTTTTTCCGGTGGAGTATTCCATTCAACGCTCCCACAGCCAATCCGCAGCGCTTTATGCTGCAATTCCGGCCGATTTCGGCAGATAACGCCGAACTGACGCTTCTGATGATGGGGCTGTGGCTGCTTGCGATCTTCGGATTCGCTTTGCTGCGCAACCGAGAGCGGGCGCGGCGGCGCATCCGGCAATATGGGGCGATGGCTGCGGGCTGGTGGGCGGCAGTTTGGCCGTCACCTTACCTGCTCGCGGGAGCGCTGGTTACCGGATGCGCGATTCTGGCCATGATTCGATACAAGGTGGAAGAGTTCGGCAATTGGAATCTCCAGGTGGGGATACTGGAAGTGGCTTTTTTCGCGATTTGGCTGGCGAGAGATTTCCAGTATTTGCAGTGGATGAATCTGAGAAAAGGGCGGCGGCAACTGATCTCGGGCGTGGTGTATCTCGTGATCTTTTATGTTTGCGCCGGCACTTGCATGGCGGCGTTTGGGTTTTATAGGCCCGTGGCTGCGCCCTACCGGGCCATTTTTATTCCTTCCGCTGGATTCGGATTGGATGGGAATGCGTGGACGTCTGCGGAACGGCTGTGGGCGGGAGCGCTATTGCTGCTGATGATCGAAACCTTCGCGTTCGTTTGGCTGCAGCGAAGAGAGCTGGAAGCATTGGGGCGACCGAGCGGCGAAGGCTGAGGAGAGATCCCTCTCTCACGCTGTTCGCTTGATTGTATGACGGGATGACTATCCTAGTCGGATAGTCAATTGGCGGAGCCTAGCAGTTGAAATCGAAGAGGGATTCCTCGCCCGCCAAGGAAAAGCGGCGCCCAAATGCAAGCGCCGGTGGGACGGAATGACAACGGGGGAGTGTGCCAGCGACTATTCGAGGCGCTTGGCCTGGAAGCTGGACAATTCATCGTCCTCGGCGGAATAGCTGATCTCGATGGGACTGCAGCAGACTTCGCAATCTTCGATGTAGACCTGACTCGGAACGGAAAAATCCAAAATCATAGAGATTTCTTCGCCACAGTATGGGCACATGAATCGATGTTCCACTCAGGTAGGATACGCCAGGTTGAGTTGACTGGCGTAAGGCAGAGAGATATTCGGTTTGATGTCTTTCGCTAAGCGCGAAAAGTCAGGGAAGCTCTCCCGCTCACGTTGTTCGCTCGGGATGACCGGTGAGTGCCTGAAGGCGAAGAGAGATCCCTCGCTCCGGTTCGTCGCTCGGGATGACCGTTGAGCGCCTGAAGGCGAAGAGAGATCCCTCGCTCACGCTGTTCGCTCGGGATGACCATCCTGATCGGATGGTCACTTCATTTTGACTTTGAAGGAGCCGTCGGCGGCTTTGTCGCGATGGGCCATATGGCAGCCAGCGCAGTTGGCTTGAGCCGTTTTCACTGCAGCGGCGGCATCATCGAACTTGCCTTGCGAAATAAGCACATCGACTTGGGCCAGGCCGTAGGTACCGTTGAGAGAGAATCGCACGCCATCGTCTATGTTCCGAGCCTGCCAGTAAGCCATGACCATGGCCAGGTTCTCCTGGAGTTTGCGGACATCGGCGTGCGCCGCGGCACCGTCTTTGGCAGTGAGATTCTTATTGAGGTCGGCGACAGTCGCGGCATTGGATTTCATCCAGCCCTGATACTCGGCGAAATCATCACCTTCAGCCCACACCACCGCGCCCATCAAGAGCGTGCATACCGCCAAACCTAAGGCAAATTTCATGCGTATCCCTCCCAGGGATTCCGAACTTTTCGGCGCATCATACGCTTCTCCAGACAAAGAGAAAAGCCTCAGGTCATCCGACGCCCCCAATTCTTAAATGCGCTTGCGTGCGGACGTCGGCATGACCTCAGCTACAAAAACCCCGGCTCCGCTCAGAATGGCAACCCAGCTCTCGCACCATTTGGTGGCAAATCCCGTGTATTCTTGACGGCTTATGGCCAAGCGACCAAAACCGATCGTACTGACTGTGCTCGATGGATGGGGCTATCGCGCGGAGAGCAAGGGCAACGCCATTGCGCTCGCGCGCAAGCCGAACTACGACAAGCTGCTGGCGCAGTTTCCGAATACGCTGATCCACACTTCGGGGCCGTCCGTGGGGCTGCCGGAAGGGCAGATGGGCAATAGCGAAGTGGGGCACTTGAATATTGGGGCAGGGCGCATTGTGCTGATGGACATCACGCGGATCGATGAGCCATTCCGCAGCGGCGCGCTTTTTCAGAACGAGCTTCTGCTCGGGGCGATGCAGCGCGGACGCGAGCGGCAACTGCATTTGATGGGCCTGGTGAGCGATGGCGGGGTGCATTCGCACATCGAACACCTTTTTCACCTGCTGCGGATGGCGCAGCAGAACAAAGTTGAACGCGTTTTCGTGCATTGCTTCCTGGACGGCCGCGACACGCCTCCGCACAGCGGCATCGATTACCTGCGGAAACTGCAGCAAAAAATGAGGGAACTGGGCGTGGGGCGGATTGCGTCGCTGGTGGGCCGCTACTACGCGATGGACCGAGACAACCGGTGGGAGCGCGTCGAGCGCGCCTACCGCGCGGTGGTGCACGGCGAAGCCGAGCGGCACTCGGCCGATCCAATCGAAGCGGTGCGCTTGAGCTACGAACAGGGCACCACGGACGAATTCGTCGAGCCGGTTGTCATTACAACCGGCAAGGAGGCGGGCGCGACTCCGGTCGGACCCATCCGCGACGACGATGCGGTGATCTTTTTCAATTTCCGCGCGGACCGCGCGCGGCAGATGACGCGGGCGATTGCCGAGCCGGGCTTCGATAAATTCGCAGACGCGGCGCGGCCGAAGAATCTTTTCTTCTTGGCCATGACGCAATATGACAAGACGTTCTCGTGGCTCAAGTATCTTTTCGGGGCGGAAAAACTCGAGCACATATTGGCGCAGGTCTTTGCGGAGATGAACTTTCGCAATCTGCGGGTGGCGGAGACGGAGAAATACGCGCACGTGACGTACTTTTTTAACGGCGGCGTGGAGAAGCCGTTTGGCGGCGAAGAGCGCATCCTGGTGCCTTCGCCGAAGGTGCCGACGTACGACCTGAAGCCGGAGATGTCCGCGGAGGGCATCACCGATAACGTGGTGCAGGCGATCGAGAAAGGCGCGTTTGACGCGGTGATCATGAATTTTGCCAATGCCGATATGGTGGGGCATTCGGGAAAATTGGAAGCTACGATTCGCGCCGTGGAAGCCGTGGACGCGTGCCTGGGGCGGATTTTTCAGGCGCTGCGGCCGCGCGGCGGCGCCTGGATCATCACGGCGGACCACGGCAATGCGGAAACGATGATCGATCCGGTGACCGGCGGCGCGCACACTTACCACACCACGAATCCGGTGCCGTTTATTCTCCTGCAAGAGGATGGTTCAGTGCGGCTCAAGCCGGGTGGCGCGCTGCGGGACATCGCGCCGACGATGCTGGGAGTTTTGGGGATTCCGCAGCCAAAGGAGATGACGGGGAGCGACTTGCGCGTGGAGGCGAAGTAGCGAACGTTGAATGAGAAAAATCGAAAAGCAGATTCCTCGGGCCGACATTTTTTAGCGCCAAAGCACGCTGCGGGTCTTTGGCTGCGGGCCCTCGCGATGACAAAAAGCAAGGAGAGATTCTTCGACTGCGCGTCCCGACCGGAAATCGGAAATGCGATTTCCGGAAAAAGATACATCGGGACGCTGCGCTCAGAATGACACGTCAGAGCGATTGTGCGCGTGGAGTCGAAGTAGAAGGCTGCCGCGCTGAAGTCCGCGGCTCTCCACGTTTAAACCTAGAGCGCGCTGTGCGATTGATCGAATGCACTTGAGATGGCAACACCCAACCGAGCATGAATCCGCTGAAGCCTGCTGAAACCAAGCTCGTCATCTCGTCTTATCACCGATTCACGCTGTGGCGCTCGCCGCCGGAAATGGCGGCGGCGGTGCGACAACGATGGCCGGAGATGCGCGTTGTGGACCTGCCGCACTACGACCGGATCACTGCTGAACTTCCCGACACGGATATTTTCGTCGGCTTGACGCTGCGGCCCGAGCAATTGCGCGAAGCGAAGCGGCTGAAATGGGTGCACACGACTTCGGCGGGCGTGGGCCAACTGATGTATCCGGAATTTCGCAGCTCGGGGATTATTCTCACCAACGCCAGCGGCGTACATGCGCCGAACATGGCCGAGCACATCACCGGGATGATTGTGGCGATGGCGCGCGATTTCCCCGGCGCGATGCGCTATCAAGCGCAGAAAAAATGGGCGCAGCAGGAGATTTGGGATGGGCCGGCGCGTCCACGGGAACTGAGCGGCGCTGTGGCGCTGATCGTGGGCTTCGGCGCTGTAGGGCGAGCGGTTGCGGAGCGGCTGCGCGCCTTCGGAATGCGGATCTGGGCAGTGACGCGTTCGGGCAAAGCGGAGGCTTTATTGGCAGAACGCGCCTTTCCGGCGACCGAGCTCAGGGCAGCGTTGCCTTCCGCTGACTATGTGATCCTGGCAGCGCCAGAAACGCCGGAAACGCATCATCTGATCGGGGCGGAAGAGCTTGGGGCAATGAAGCACAGCGCGATTCTGGTGAATGTGGCGCGGGGCTCGCTGGTGGATCAGGCAGCGCTCGTCGCGGCGCTCGAAAAGCGCGCGATTGGCGGCGCGGCGCTAGACGTGGCCTCGCCGGAGCCGCTGCCACCGGAAAGCCCGCTGTGGTCGCTCGAAAATGTTTTTATTACTCCGCATACGAGCGGGATCAGCGAGCGCATTTGGGAGAGAGAGACGGAACTGCTGATCGACAATCTGGAGCGCTGGTTCCGGGGTGAGCCCTTGCGGAATCGGGTGGATTTGGCGCGAGGATATTAGTGCTACCGCACAGCAGGAGAGATCCTTCAGCAAGCAAATTCCACACCCGTTCAGGATGACAACGTCCAGATGGTGAATAACTAGCCGAGTTTATGTTAATGCTGGCGGATACTGCGGCCGTCGCAGCGGGAGAGATGAAGCATGCCCGCCTGAAGGCGGGCGCTACATAAAAGTAAACCGCACAGGCAAGCGTGGCTGTGCCACTGGGTCTCAGTTGGTGACGTTGCTGGTGGGGGCGGTGTAGCCCTGGCGGGCGTAGACCTGGAATTTGTGCTTCTTACCCTTTTGGTCGATGACCGTGTAGGGGCCGCCATCGGGCGTGACGAGTTCCACTTTAATCTTGTGGTATTTGCCGTCGTTATTCCGGTTGCTGGGACTGTAGCCCAAGCTGTACTCGTTTCTGAGGCTGCCCGCCACGTCGGCCATGATTCCGGGGATTTCGCCATCGAAGCGCGGAAACCAGACGCGGCCGCCGGTCATTTCGGCAAAAGTCTTGAGCTGATTCTGGGCCTGCAGATAGGTTAGCCCGCCATTATCCATAGTTCGCACGAACATCTGTTCGGCGACGCCTACACAATAAACCGAGACGTCAGTTGTCTTCAATTTGGCGAGGGTCTTATCCAGCGTTAGCCGGCTGAACGTATCGATTCCCGAGGCGAGGACCAGAACGGCTTTCTTGCCCTTCACGTCCTGGAGGCGGTCGGTCACGTCCACCAGGGCGTCGAAAATGTTCGATTCATGGAACGGGGGGAAATAGAGCGAGACTAGGCCCTGCTCAACCTCTCGTGGATTGTGCGTGAAGTCTACTTCGACGTTGGAGCGCATATTGAAGGATTCGAGCGCGATCCAATCGTTGGGCTTGAGTTGGTGCAGGAATACGTCGGCCCAATTCACGGCGTTATACAGGAACCAGCCGTAACCGAGCTGGCTGAATTCAATCAGCAGAACCACCGTGATCGGAGCGTCGGTGGTGCCAAAATTGGTGATCGTCTGGGGCGCGCCGTCTTCGATGATGCGGAAATTTTCTTTTTTCAAATTGTTCAAATAATTGCCGTCGTTGTCCGTGACCACGACGTCAACGTTAACGAGAGGAACGATGGTGGAAATGGCAAAGCCGGGCTGGCCCGATTGCTGCTGGTCCTGTGCCTGCGCGGGCGCCTGTTGCGCCGGCTTTGACTGCTGCGGAGGAGGTTGTTGAGATCCCTGGCCTCGCGCAAGGGCAGACGGCGGCCCAAAAGCCAAAACGGCGATCAGAGCGTGGGCTAGCAATAATCTCGTCATATTTGTTACAGCGGGCGCGCGATCGCAGAAGCTGCGCACCCGTAGCCAACCGGTACCTTTGATGGTGCCACGAAACGAAGGGATGTTCAAATTCCCTGATTCACATTTCGGTGATGTTCCTATGGAATTAATGATGGAACCAGCGGCTTGGACGTTAACACCAACATGTTAGTATCGTTGGCTCGCGAAAAAATGCGAGGAACGGAGCCGTTTAGGTAAAGGAGAAGGGATGGGGAGGCGAATTCCTTACATTTTCGGCCTATTTGCCGGGATCATCCTGATGCTGGTGTTGCCGCCGGTGGCGTTGAAATCGCAAACACCTGCGCCCGGCGGGATGCCGGATCCGTTGCAACTGACAGCTGAGGCGCAAACCTGGCTGACCGACCTGATCCGAATCAATACGACGAATCCTCCCGGCAACGAACTGGAGGCGGCGAAATATATCGAGAATGTCTTGCAGAAGGAAAATATTCCGGCGGAAGTTCTGGAGATGAAGCCGGGGCGGGGAATCGTCGTCGCACGGATTCAAGCGGGGCCTTTGCCGGACTCTTCGAAGGCGCTTTTACTGGTGGCGCATTTGGATGTCGTGGGCGTGGACCGAGCCAAATGGAGCGTGGATCCCTTCGCGGCGACACAGAAAGACGGCTACATCTACGGGCGCGGGGCAATCGACGACAAAAGCATGGTGGCGGCGAACCTGGCGGCGTTTATCGGACTCAAGCGCTCGGGAACGCGGCTGACGCGTGACGTCATTTTTCTTGCGGACGACGATGAGGAACAGGGCGGTGACGCCAGCATAAAGGCGGTGATCGAGAAGTATTGGGACAAGATCGCCTGCGGTTTTGCGCTGAATGAAGGCGGCGGGGTGATTTTGCAAAACGGCAAAGTGCAGTACGTGGCCATCCAAACGAGCGAAAAAGTGGCTTACAACGTGACGGTGACCGCGACTGGGAATTCGGGCCACGCTTCCATTCCACAAAAAGATAATGCGGTCGTGCATCTAGCGGCCGCTGTGCAGAAAATCGGCACGCTCGAAACGCCGCTACACCTGCTGACCATGACGCGGCGCTATTTCGAGCAACTTGCAACCGTAGAAGACGAAGATATTGCCAAGTGGATTCGTGCGTTGGACAGCTCGGACCGTGCGGACCTTGCCGCCCTGCGCCTGGCGCAGATGAATCCGGTGTGGAACTCGATGCTGCGCGATACGATCGCGCCGACGCAATTAAGCGCCGGCGTTCGCAATAATGTAGTTCCCGCGCAGGCTTCGGCCAATCTGAATATTCGCCTGCTGCCGGGAAATTCGATCCTGGATGTAATCGAGCAGATGCAAAAGGCGGTGAACGATCCCCAAGTCAAATTCACCGTGGAGCCGGATGCCGGACCAAGCGCTCCTTCTTCATCGATCACCACGGAGCTTTACCAGACGATTGAGCACCTTGCGCCGCAGCAATTTCCGGGCGCTGTGGTTGTTCCCTATTTATCCACGTGGGCAACGGATTCCGCTTATCTGCGAATGCACAACGTACAGTCGTATGGATTGCTTCCTTTTCCACTGAGCGACGCGGATATGCTGCGGATGCACGGCGACGACGAACGCATTCCCATCACCAGCTTTCGGACAGGCGTCGAATTCCTCTACAAGGCGGTTCATGAATTCGTCACGAAGTAAGTGGAACTTCACCCAGGTGCGCCGGGCCAAGATTGTTTGTACCCTGGGTCCAGCGAGCCGTTCGCCCGCGATGATCGATCACTTGATGCGGGCAGGGATGGACGTGGCCCGACTGAATTTTTCCCACGGCACGCAGGAGGAGCACGCGCGCACGGTCACCCTGGTACGAGCGACTTCGGGGCGCCAGCAAAAACCCATCGGTATTCTCGCCGATTTGCAGGGACCGAAAATCCGCACAGGCGCGCTGGAGGGCGGACGCCCAATAACTCTGCGCGCTGAAAGCCGGTTCACGATCAGCACAGTGGACGCGCCGGGAAATGAGGAAGGCGTTTCGATCAGCTACAAGCGCCTGCCATCTGAAGTGCACAAGGGCGATCGAATCCTGCTGGCGGACGGACTGATCGAGTTGCGTGTGATATCCACGACACGGCAGCGAATGGTGTGCCGCGTCGTAAATGGCGGCGAGCTCCGGGAGCATCAAGGAGTCAATCTTCCCGGCGTGAAGCTGCGCATTCCGGCGCTGACCGAGAAAGACTTGGCCGACCTGCGGTTCGCGCTGGAATGCGGCGTGAACTACGTTGGCGTGAGCTTCGTGCGCACGGCGGACGACGTGTTGGCGGCCAAGGCGGCGATGGAGAAAGCGGGCCGCAAAGTTCCGGTGATCTCCAAGCTGGAGAAACCGGAGGCGATCGACAACCTGGATGAAATTCTCGAGGTGTCGGACGGAGTCATGGTGGCGCGGGGCGACCTGGGCGTGGAGATGAGCCCGGAACGCGTGCCCGTGGTCCAGAAAATGGTGATCGCCCACGCACGAGAGGCGCGCCTGCCGGTGATTACGGCGACGCAAATGCTGGAATCGATGACCCACAATCCGCGGCCGACGCGCGCCGAAGCTTCCGACGTGGCCAATGCAATTTTTGACGGCAGCGATGCGGTAATGCTGAGCGCGGAAACCGCTACAGGGCGCTATCCTGTGGAATCAGTCAAGATGATGGACCGCATCATCCGCGAGGCTGAAGCGAGCGTCACGGAGTATGCCCGCCCGCACCGGCGCGCGCTTTTAAGTCTGGCGGAGACCACCGCGGAGCTCATTTGCCACGCCTCCGAAGAGCTGTCGATGAAGGTTATCGCTGTTTTCACGGAAAGCGGTTCGTCTGCGCGGCTGATTTCAAAGCACCGGCCGCGACCGCCGATCATCGCCTTTTCGCGCAGCCAGGAGACGCGCCGGCAGGTCACGCTGCTCTGGGGCGTGCTGCCCCGGAAGGCGGCGATGCTGCGGGATATCGACGATATGGCGCAAATTGCGGAGCGCCGCCTCCTTGAGGAGGGTCTAGTGCGGCAGGGCGATCTGGTGGGAATGGTTGCTGGTACACCGCTGGGTGTGGGCGGGACCACAAATTTCGTGAAATTTCACATCATAGGCGGCGGCGAGCAGGTGTGGCGCTAAGGCTCGCGAGTCGCGTCCGGTTCGGCTTCTACCTCTCGGTTTATCTTCTTTGGATCCTGCTGATCTTTTATGCGACAGGTGGAATCCATCCCACAGGCCAATCCTGGCTTGCCGGCTGGCAGCAATGGGACGCGCACTGGTATGAGCAGATCTGGCGCGAGGGGTATCCGGCAGCAGATCCGAGAACTCTGGTATTCCCTCCTGGGTATCCGGTTATTGTTGGAATCATCTCGAAGCTTTTTCACGCGTCTTTTCTTGCTACAGCTGTTGTTTTGAACCTGGCGGCTTTTTTTTGTACCGCAGTGTTGGTATCTGAGTGGCTGTCGCGGAAGTTTGCTGTTTCTAGTTTTTCGTTATTTGTGTTCGTGCTATCTGCGCCCGCTGCTTACTTTGTCTTTACTGCATATTCCGACGTTTTATTCATGTTGTTGCTGTGGGTCCTGCTTTGGATTGCGTTAGCCACGCCAGACACGCGCAGCGGTAGGGCGCTCGTCGCGCAATCTCTCTTGCTCCTTGTGCTTCCGTGGATCCGGCTGACCGGCTACGCGCTTGCTTCGTGGCTTTTCGCGCGGCGCGTCGTAGCGCTGGCGGTTTTGGTTTCGCTGGCGCTTTGGCTGGGATTTAATCGAACCATCGCGGGAAGCGCTTTCTATTTTCTTCGCGCGCAGGAACTTTTCGCCATGCCTCGGGGAAACTTCTTCCAGGGGCTTGCCGACAGCCTGATCCACGTGGGATCAGACTGGAGTCGCGGAACGAGTTGGCTGGAATTCGGTTTCCTGCCTCTGTTTTATCTCTGCGCACTGGCGGCCGCGGCGGTTTGGCTGGCGAAACGACGCGAGGGTCTGCTGGCTATCAGCGTGTTATCGATCTTGCTGTTTTCTTACAACCAGGGTTTCTGGCGCAGCGTGGTTCGGTACGATCTGCCGCTCGTTCCCGTGCTGTGCCTGCCGTTACTGGTGACAGCTAAATCCGGGACAGGCACGGATTCGTACGTTTCCCGAGCGGCTTTCTACGCTCTTATTCTTGGCCAATTGTCGCTGCAGATTTACTTCGCGCGGCTCTTTCACGCGGGGGGCTGGGCGTTTTAGGTTTGAAGTTCCGTAGCGGAAGCCGTCAGTTGACCCAATTGTCGGGGTGGGAGGGCGGCTCATTTCTGTGCTTGCGCATGAAAACTTCGAACTTGCGGCGGGCGCGACGCCGCTGCCAATCGGAGAGGCCATTGCGCGCGCGAAAGAACCACGAGCCGCGGCGCAGGTAAAGATAGCCGACAAGCATTCCGCCTAGGTGCGTAACGTGGCTGACGTTGTCGCCGGCACCTGAGCCGAGCGTGAGGAAAAATTCGATGGCGCCCGCCCCGATGACGTAAATCTTCATCGGAATCGTAACGGGGAAGGGAATCAGCCAAATCTTGCGGTCCGGAAACATGATGGCGTTCGCCAGCAGGATTCCGTAAATCGCACCGGAGGCCCCAATGGTCGGAATCGCCGATGTCCCGAACCCGTGCGGATCGAGGATCGTCTTCACCAGAACGTTGATCAGGCCGGCGCCGACGCCGGTCAGGAAGAAATAGGTATAAAAGCGGTGCGTTCCCCAGGCGCGTTCAAGGTCGGCGCCAAACATCCACAGAAAAAGCATGTTCAGGAGGATGTGCCACAGGCCGCCATGCAAAAAGATGTACGTGACTGGCTGCCAGATTCTGAGCCCGTGCGTCACTAAGAGGGGAACCAGTCCGAACTCGCGGATCATCAGGCGATAGCCGGTTATGCTGAAAAGTTCGAGCAGCGTCTGAATGAGAAACACGGCGACACAGGCGAGGACAAGATTGCGAATGGCAGGAGTGACGAATTCACGCCACTGCGAACGCGCCCGGGGATACCGCGGGAAAAAACTCACGAAGAGAGTCTAAAGGTAGCAGCCCTCGCGAGTCAAAGTCACTGGCCTGGGCTGGTACAAACGTACTGGAACCGATGGTTCGGACGTTAGGCCGATCGGTCCATTGGAGGTGACCTGTAATTACTTGAGAATGACGGGTGTGCGAGGATGAGCGTGAGTGAGGGCAACCCAACCGAGACCCTGGGCACGGTGAGCGTCACCGAATGGGTGGAAGATCGCCGCAGAACAGAGCGCGTGCCCGTTACGTTGCCAGTCCATGTATGCTCTTCTGACGGATCTATCGATAAATTTGAAGAAGTTTCGACGACGTTAAACGCCTCGCGCGACGGACTCTACTTTTCCAGCGATAGTCAAATTTATAAGGTCGGGATGCCCCTTGTAGTCACCTTTCCCTATTCGCATGCTCCCGAGCGTAACGTGCATTTCTTTAGCACGGTCGTGCGGATCGATGCGTTATCTGAAGGCCGCTTCGGCATAGCCGTCGAGTTGGTCATGACCATTGCGAACAAACAAAAACTACGCGCTGTCGCTGAAACGGTGAGGCGTTAATGCACAGTGTCCTTCCGGTTTCGCTCGGCGCTCGTGCCACCTTCGAGAATGATAGACGCACTGAACGCCGTACTCCGGAACGACTAAAAATCTCTGTTCCCGTCCACATACGTTCGATTGATCCCTCCGAGCACGCGATTTTGGAAGCTGCAACTACTATCGATGTGAACCGGCACGGCCTTTGCTTCAGCACTTCGCGAGATCACTACCAAGTGGGAATGTCTCTATGCCTGACATTTCCGTATTCGTCTCCGGTCACGGTTCGTAAGGAGTTTGTGGGCAATGTGGTGCGTGTCGACTCCCTGCCAAACGGTGGCCGGTCTGTAGCGGTGCAGTTCATATCTCAGGCTAAATCCTAGAAGCACGAAGGAGCTTGAAGAGGGCTATGCGGAAACGAAACGGAATTCTGATACTTGCGGCCGTCATGACGGTTGCTTCACTGCTGATCCTGAACTTCGTGCGGTGGAAGATGATCGACTCAGAAACCGAGCAATCCCTTCAGTTGAAACAAACCCACGCCAGCTAGTTCTATTCGGCGGCTACGTAGTTTTCCTCTCCTCGGCAAACCCAGAAGCCGGTCGCGACCGAAAGTTTTCCAATTGTGCATACACATGTTCGCCGACGTGCACAGGGGCGCGAAACTGGGAATTTCGCATCTAAAGGGAGTGAATAGGCAACGAAGTTGTCTGCCCCGACGCGCTGGGCCCACCCGTCATGCTCTCGCCTCTAAGCTACTCGCACTAGTCGTGCTTATTGCTGGCCCGCTGCTGCCGCCAGTTTTTGCCGAAACGATAGCTGTGCGCCAGATGGAAGGTTCGCTGCACGGGTTTCTCGTGCTGCAAACGCTCGATGGCAAGAACATCGCCGAAGGCGACCTGATCGAGACCGCCAAGGCGGCAGAGGTGAAGGTCCAGATGATCTTTCGTTTCCATGATGGCTCGTTCTACGAAGAGACCAGCGAATTCTCGCAACGCGGCCAATTTCGGCTCTTACGAAATCATCTCACGCAAAAGGGCCCGTCATTCAAACAGGCTATGGAGCGATCCATCGACGCTTCCACAGGGCAAGTGAGCGTTCGCTATACAGACGACAAAGGCAATCAGAAAGAGGAGTCCGAACACATCGAATTGCCTGCCGATCTCGCCAATGGCATGTTTCTTATCCTTCTGAAGAACATTGATCCTGGAACATCGCAGACGACGGTATCCGTTCTCGCGGGCGAGCCAAAGTCGCGCGTCGTAAAGGTCGTGATTACGCCGGAAGGAAAAACGCCTTTCCTGGTTGGAAGATCGAAGCGGGAAGCCATTGAGTTTGACTTAAAGCCGCATGTCGAAGGAGCCGCCGGGGTGATCGCGCCGCTCGTGGGCAAGCAACCTGCGGACGCACACATCTGGGTGGTCGCTGGGGAGGGTCCGATTGCCCTCAAGTCAGAAGGTCCGCTCGAACCCGAAGGCCCCGTTTGGCGAATCGTGAACGTGGGTGCGGTTTGGCCCTCCGACGCAGTCCAGACGGAAAGCAAGAAACAATAGCTCACGAAAAGCGCCACGGCGCCAACAGTCCCAGGCCCTTGTGTGCGCGGCTGCACGTTCCATTCATTTCCTTTCCTGATGGCGTTATACTCAGCCCGCTCCAAATAGACACAGGCTACTTTGATCGAGTGGAGGGGAACGTGGCAAACCGCGAGTGGGCACGGAATCTTTGGCGTCATGTGGGTCGTTTGGCGGCGGGCGTTGGTGCAGTCCTTTTCGGGCTGAGTTTGTTGGTAACCACGCGGGCCGCAGGGCAGGAAGTAACGCCGGAGCGCCTCGTTCACGCCGGAAAAGAGCCGCAGAACTGGCTGACGTTCTTCGGGAATTACAGAGCCTGGAGCTATAGCCCCCTCAATCAGATCACGCGCGACAATGTACATCGGTTGGCGCCGGCGTGGACTTTTCCCACGGGCGGGCGCGGCGGGCTGGAGTCCGCGCCGATTATTGCCGACGGCAAACTGTATCTGGTGGATCAAAACAACGACGTTTTTGCTATGGACGCGGCGACTGGGAAGCTAATTTGGAATTACGCCTATAAAGCGGCCAAGGACGCTCGCCCGGGAAACGGAAAAGCTCGAGGATTAGCGATTGGCTTCGGAATGCTTTTTATGGGCACCCGGGAGAATCACGTCGTCGCCCTGGACGCGACGACAGGCAAGGAGATCTGGAATATCGAAATAGAGAATTCCGCGAAGTGCGGATGCGGGATCAGTTCGGCGCCCCTGCTGGTGAAAGACAAGGTCATCACCGGGGTTACTGGCGGCGAAAGCGCGCATCGCGGATACATAAGCGCGTTCGATGTGAAAACGGGAAAACTTGCGTGGCGCTTTTACGCGATTCCAGAGCCTGGCCAACCGGGTTCGGAAACATGGACGGGAGATTCCTGGAAACTTGGCGGAGGGTCGAGCTGGTTTACGGGTTCGTACGACGCGGAGCTCAACCTCGTTTTTTGGGGCGTGGGCAATCCTTCGTCCGACCTTTATGGCGGCGACCGCCAGGGCGCGAATCTTTACACCGACTCGCTGGTGGCGCTCGATGCGGACACGGGAAAGCTGCGCTGGTATTTCCAGGAGACTCCGCACGACGTATACGACTACGACTCGAATCCCGAGCCAGTGCTGATCGACGTCCAGCAAAACGGGCAGATGCGCAAGCTGGTGATTCATTCGAGCAAAAACGGATTTGCGTACGTGCTGGACCGCGAAACGGGGAAATTCGTTCGGGGATTTCCGTATGTCGATACCGTGACCTGGACAAAAGGCCTGGATAAAGATGGAAAGCCCATCGAGCCGGTCATGGAGGAAGCGGGCAAGGTGGACAAAGATTATTTGTTCTGCCCGGGAACACAGGGCGGCCGGAATCGGAATCACTCGGCCTACAGCCCGCAGACCGGTTTGTGGTACACGACCGCGCTGGAGGTTTGCTCACATCTTACGCCGCAAAAACAAGAGGTGAATGAGGGCGAGAGCTTTTGGGGCGGGCAGAGAGAGGAGCAATTGAACCCCAACGCCGTTCCTCACATCGCCGCTTTCGATCCCCTGACCGGCAAGAAGCAGTGGAGCTTCGCGACCAGATTTTTCAACGCCTCGTCTTTGCTGGCCACGGCAGGCGACTTGGTTTTTGGCGGAGATATCGAAGGAAACGCTTTTGCGCTGGATGCCAAAACCGGCCAGAAGCTCTGGTCATTTAATACTGGCAGCCGCATCGCTTCGCCGGCAGTGAGTTTTTCCGTAAATGGACGGCAATATGTGGCTATCGATTCCGGTGGCGGTTCGCTGATTGAAGCGCGGGCTCCTCTATATTGGCCGGAAGCGAAGAATCACATCGGGCAGGAAGCTTCGACACTTTTCGTTTTTGCGCTGCCAGACGAGAAATAAAGAGACGCTCTAAGTCTCGTCAGGATTCGGGCGGGGTATCGGCTTTGCCGTTCTTGCCACTATCGGCCTTGGCATCAGGCTTGCCATCGACACCACGAATCAATTCGACGAAGGCGCTGGCGGAGCGGGGCAAATGGCGGTCGCGGCGGTAAATCAACCCCAGCTCACGCCACAATTCGACATCTTTTATAGGGATGAGCTTCACGCGGCCGGCGCGGACGTCGTCTTTCGTGAAGCCTTCACTTATCAGGGATACGCCGAGATTCGCGCCGACGAAGAGCTTGATCATCGTTACGCTGGGCAATTCCATCACAATGCGGAGATCGGCGACGTAAGGCCGGAAAGCCTTATCGAGCAACTGGCGCGTAAAGCCGGTCTTGGGGAAGATCAGCGGTTGACCTGCGATGTCCTTGGCAGTGACTTCTTTGAGTTTCGAGAGCGGGTTTTTGGTGCTGACCATCAGCATGACGCGATCGCGATAGATGGGAATCACTTTAAGACTGGGCGACTTCACCGGCAGGGTCACGATCCCGAGATCGATGGTTCCGTCTTCGACGCGCTGCAGAATCTTGTGGCTGAAATTGCGATAGATGCTGATCTGCACATCGGGATACGTGCGATGGAACCTGGAGAAAACCTCGGGCAAGACGTAGAGGCAGGTGGCTTCGTTTGCTCCGATGGCAAGAATGCCGCGGGGCATCTCGGATTGGTCGGCTACGGCGCGCAGCGATTCCTGGCGCAGCGTTAAGAAGCGCTCCGCATATTCAAAAAGCACTTCTCCCGCCGGCGTGAGCCGGACGGTTTTTCCCATTCGACCGAAAAGCTTTTCGCCGTATTCTTGTTCGAGCTGCCGGATCTGGGCGCTTACCGCGGATTGCGAGCGGAAAACTTTGCGGCCGGCCAGGGAAAAGCTGCCGTGCTTGGCGACTTCAACAAACGTGTTGAGCTGATCGAAGTCCATTTTTGTGGCCCGCAATTTTAACGGAAACGGCGGGTAAATTCACCTTGGCGGCCCGGCATTTGTCGACAGGGGCGCAAATCGAGCCGATTGGCCGTATTTTCAGCTTGTGCCGCCAAAAATGGCGCTGCGCGTGTGGCGCGCGATCATCAATTCTTCGTTCGTAGCCACGACTCTCACGACGCAAGCGCTTTCCGCGGCGCTGATTACGTTTTTGGCAGCGTTGTTTTTAGCAGAATCGATGCGTATGCCAAGATGGCCAAGATCGCGGCAGATCTCCTCGCGAACGGCTGGCGCGTGTTCCCCGATGCCGCCAGTAAACACGAGCATATCGACGCCGCCCAGCACGGCGGCAAACGCGCCGATCTGTTTGCGAATCGAGCGGCAAAACATGGCAACCGCTTCTGCGGCGAGAGGATCGGAATCGCGTTTCGCGAGCAAGGCCTTCATGTCGGAGGTCAGTTCGGAGACACCCAGCAGGCCGGATTCGGAGTCGACCAGGCGCTCCAGTTTGGCCGCGTCGTAATGCCTTTCCCGCAGCAAGTAGAGCAGGATGCCCGGATCCAAGTCGCCGGTGCGCGTCCCCATCATTATCCCGCCCGTCGGGGTGAGGCCCATGGACGTGTCCGCCGGCAGGCCGTCTTTGATAGCGGCCAAACTGGCTCCGTTGCCCAAATGAGCGATGATCAGGCGCTGCCGATGGGCGGCCGGCCCCAATTCCTGCAAGACGTATTCGTAGGAGAGGCCGTGAAAACCGTAGCGGCGGATGCCCTCGTCGAAGAGCTTTCTGGGCAACGGAAAGCGCTGCGCCAGGTCCGGAAGGCGGCGGTGGAAGGCCGTATCAAAGCAGGCGACCTGGGGAATTTGAGGAAGCTGCGAGGCGACCGCTTCCATGATTTTGATTTCGGCGGGCAAGTGCAGGGGAGCCAAAGGGACCAGATTGCGCAGATCGGTTAAGAGTTGTGGCGTGATCTTTTGCGGAGCGGAGTAATGCGGGCCGCCATTGACCACACGATGTCCGATCGCGGAGGGAGGAGCGTATTTCCCTTTTTTCAGCTCCTCCAGCGCCATGTGTAACGCATGTTGGTGCTCGGGAACGGAACGAGGTTGATCCACAACGGAACTGCCGTCGGATGTGCGAAGCCATAAGCGTGCCGATGGCGCGCCGATATCTTCTGCTTCGCCGCGCACCAGGAGGCGCTCGCTCGAGTTACTGAATTCGTATAACGCAAATTTGAGTGACGACGAACCGCTATTGAAGGCGAGGATGTGATGAGGTTCCACAAATTACCCGGAATTTGGCCGCGCGATTGCAGTTTGATTATATGGCCTAGGCAGCATGAGAGGGCGCTTTGCCTGTCACATTGGTACTGCGGCAATGTTAAGGTCTTTGCGGGCAGACCTAACCTGCAGGATTTGGCCCGCATCATAGACTCATACGCACAAAGGAAATGCCATGTTTGAATTCGATGCGAAGCTTTCCACGACGGTTGAAACCGACCACCTGCCGTCACACCCACCGAAGCCAACGAGCAAACCCTTATCTCCCGAACTTCTCCAGAAAATGCAGCGCTATTGGCAGGCCGCGAATTATCTGACCATCGGACAGATCTATCTGCGCGAGAATCCTCTTTTAAGAGAGCCGCTCAAGCCCGAGCACATCAAGCCACGGCTTCTGGGCCACTGGGGCACTTCGCCGGGCCAGAATTTTATTTATGTGCATTTGAATCGCCTGATCAAAGAGAAACACGCCAGCATCATTTATATCTCCGGGCCCGGACACGGCGGCCCGGCTTTGGTCGCGCAGAGTTATCTCGAAGGGACGTACTCGCAGGTTCATCCCGAAGTGACGCAGGACTTGCCGGGGATAAGGACGCTGTTTCGCGAATTCTCGACGCCGGGAGGCGTGGGAAGCCACTGCGGGCCGCACATTCCCAATTCTTTGCACGAAGGCGGAGAGCTGGGCTATTCGCTGCTGCACGCTTACGGCGCCTCCTTTGATAATCCGGCGCTCATCGTGGCTTGCGTGATTGGCGATGGCGAGGCGGAAACGGCGCCGCTCGAGGGAAGCTGGAAGGGGAACAAGTTTCTGAATCCGGCGCGGGATGGCGCCGTGCTGCCGATTTTGCATTTGAATGGATACAAAATCTCGAGTCCCACAGTCGAAGCTCGCACGCCCGATGAAGAACTCGTGCAGCTATACGCGGGACGAGGCTATCGCGCTTATTTCGTGGAGGGGGACGATCCCGCGGACGTGCACCAGGAGTTTGCGGATGCGCTGGACCACGCTTATGCGGATATCAAAACGATTCAGGACGATGCGCGAAAGAACGGCCTGAAGGGCAGGCCGGCGTGGCCGATGATCATCCTGCGCACGCCCAAGGGCTGGACGGGACCGAAGGAAGTGGACGGCGTGCCGATCGAGGGAACGTTTCGCGCGCACCAGGTTCCGCTTGCGAACGTGCGCACCGACAGCAAGCAACTCAAGATGCTTGAAGAGTGGATGAAGAGTTATGAGCCCGACAAGCTATTTGATAAAGATGGCCGGCTCATACCGGAATTGGCTGAACTCGCCCCGCACGGCGACCATCGCATGGGTGCTAGTCCGCACGTCAACGGCGGGCGTGTATTGAAAGCGCTGGTACTTCCCGAATTCATAAATTACGCGCTCAAAGTGCCCGGACCGGGCCGCGTGGTTGCAGAGGCGCCTCGAAAGCTCGGCGAGTTCGTGAGAGACACGGTGCGGCAGAATTCAGAGAATTTCCGCTTTTTCTGTCCGGACGAGACGAATTCGAATCGGCTTAACGCCATTTTCGAAGCCACCACCCGTTGCATCGTGGAGCCCACAGTCTCGATCGACGAAAAAGTAAGCCCCGAAGGGCGCGTACTGGAAGTGCTGAGCGAGCACTGCACGGAGGGCTGGCTCGAAGGATATGTTCTGACCGGCAGGCACGGTGTGTGGTCATCGTATGAGGCCTTTGCGCAGGTGGTCGATTCGATGATTACGCAGCACGCTAAATGGCTGGAGGAGTCGCGAGAATTTCCGTGGCGGCGGCCCATCGCGTCGCTCAACATCTTTCTGACCAGCCACGCTTGGCGCAACGATCACAATGGATTCAGTCATCAGGCGCCAGGGTTCGTGGACAATGCGCTGCAAAGAAGGAGCGAAGTGATCCGCATTTATTATCCACCGGATGCCAATTGCCTGCTAAGCGTAATGGATCATTGCCTGCGCAGCCGCAATTACGTGAACATCGTCACCTGCGGCAAGCAGTTTGCCTTGCAATGGCTGGACATGGATCAGGCCGTTTCCCATTGCTCGCAGGGAGCATCTATCTGGAAATTCGCAAGCAACGATGACGGCGGCGAGCCTGACGTCGTGCTGGCCTGCGCCGGCGACGTGCCCACGCAGGAAACGGTGGCGGCGGCATGGTTGCTGCGGAAACACGTTCCTGGAATCAAGCTGCGTGTCGTAAACGTGGTCGATCTCGGCGTGCTGATGAGCCCAGACGTTCACCCGCACGGAATGGATAACATCTCCTTCGAAGGATTATTCACGCACGCGGCGCCGGTGATTTTTGCTCATCATGGATATCCGGCCGTGATTCACAGCATGATGCACGGCCGCGCCAACGAAGCGCGTTTTCATGTACGCGGATTCAAAGATGCCGGCACCACCACCACGCCATTCGATATGGTCGTTTTGAACGGCATCAGCCGATTCGACCTGGCGAAGCTGGCGCTGAGGTATGTGCCGCGGCTAAGGTCGGAAACTTCGGACGTAATCGACATGTTCGACCGGAAACTATACGAGCATCGCTCGTACATTCGCCAGAATTTCGAGGACTTGCCGGAGATCACCAACTGGTCCTGGACGGCGGATTTCAGCGATCCAACGGGGCCTCCGCCGCTTGCGGTCGGACAGCCCCGAGCGGCTCTTTTCACCGATTCATGATCACGACTTCAAAAAGATCAAACGGCAGCGGCCGGAGCGGCCCGCGTATCGGCGACTCTGGTTGAATCCTTTGGCACAAAGCCGTAAGCTCCTGACGCGCGTTGGAAAGATGTTCCCGATTAAAGTTTCCCAGCACCGAAGAAGCTTCGACCTATTCCGGATCTGAGGAGCGAATAGATGAGCCCCAAAAATAACAAACGCGGTGAGAGTTATAACCAATTGGAAGCGGGCAGCAAACGGGCCAAACCAGTTCAGCATCAACGCGGCCCGGAAATTCAGCCGTACGGCAAGATCGCGAAACTGCCGATTGCTCTCGACGAAAAGGTCTGCGCAGAAAGCACAGAAAACCTGAACCAGCTTCTCGCGGATACGATGACGTTGCGCGACATGTACAAAAAGCACCACTGGCAAGTCGCAGGGCACACGTTCTATCAATTGCATCTGCTCTTCGATAAGCATCACGGCAAGCAGGACGAACTGGTAGACGAAATCGCCGAGCGCATACAGCTCTTGGGCGGCATCAGTCTTGCCATGGCCGCGGATGTTGCCGAGGCAACCATGATCGAGCGGCCGCCAAGAGGCCGGGAAGAGGTCCCGGTACAAATCTCGCGGCTTCTCGAGGCTCACGAACTCATTCTGAAAGAAGCACGGACGATGGCCAGGCAGGCTGCCGAGGCGGGGGACGACGGGACAAACGATTTACTCGTTTCCGACGTTATCCGCACAAACGAGCTTCAAGTGTGGTTCATTGCGGAGCACCTGGTGGATGTCCCGTTAGTTCGCGCCGACCGTGGGGCGGCCGCCGTGGCTGGGGACTGACGGCCACCCCGGCAATTTACGCTGAAGCGTCAGCAACGACGGGTTCGAGCGCGCCCTTGAAATTTAGTGCGGCTCTATCCCTCGGCTTCTGAGAAAGAATCGCTGACGAGTCGCTTGCGCCTAACGCACGTTCCAAACATCGAGAATATTGTTTCCATCGTCCACTGCGGCGAACCGGAATCCATCGCTAGCTGATGAACAACATCCGCCGCGGCGAAGCTAGTCCGAACATGTTGGTTCGCAGGCTCAATTCCACACAGTTCGCTGAATCCTATAGAATAGGCCAAAGGGCCTGTAGCTCAGATGGATAGAGCAGCGGTTTCCTAAACCGTTTGTCGGGAGTTCGACTCTCCCCAGGCCCACCATTTCCTAATTGATTCGCAAGGAGTTCTGCCCTTTCGGTCATTCAATCGCCTGCCCTAAAATGCAGCATTGTCATAAAATTGTCATGGTTATCTGTTCAAAACGGTTCAAAACGGTTCAAGTGGGGCGAGTTCCCGACATCGTGCACGGCACCTTTCCGCTGTCCTTTTCCCCAGGACACACTAGGTTTGCGGTGACATGTAGCTAGCTCAAGACAAGAGGCCCAGGCATAGTCCCGATAAACGCACTTATCGCAGCGCGTTTCGGCCTCCACATTCAGATAAGAGCGTTACGCAGGCTTTCCTCGACCTGTCAACACTACCAGTGTTCTCAGCCCTGGGACTCCGCTATCGTCGGGTTCAGTCGATGGGAAGTGGATTCCGCTCGCAGGATCCTGTTCCGGCAAGATATTCGATCTTGGGTAGGGCACAGCGCCAAAGGAGCAACCATGTCTCAAATAACAAATGGGGCCCCAAAGATTCACAACTTCATTCTCGGCAGCTTGCTCGTGTTGGGATTGCTGATCGTAGGAACAATTCCGGGTCTATCCCAAGACAAGTCAAAGCCGGAGATCATTCAAGCCACTGCCAAGGGTACGAGCACGCAATCCGGGAAGCTGGTTCAAGTGAGGATGATCATCAACGAATACTCCACTGAAGAGGATAGAAAGATCCTCATCGAAGCGTTCGAGAAAGGCAAGAACCAAGGATTGGTCAATGCGCTTGAAAAAATGAACGCGGTGGGTCGCATTGCCATCGAGGGCACTCTAGGTTATGACCTCAGCTTCGTTCGCGCGATTCCCACTCCGACGGGTCGGAAGATCCGATTTGTCACCAATCGACTCCTTCGTTTCGGTGAAACGTACTACAGCACTCGCACGGCCGACTACAATTTGACTGGCGGGGAAATAGACTTAAATAATCAGGATAAAAGCAAGAGTACAGGCATTTTGTATCCCGCGGCGAAGTTGAGGCTCGACAAGAACAACGAACTCTCGCTTGATCTCAATGGGAATCCCTGGCAATTGGTCAACATCATTTGGGGTGACTAGCTAGGGCTCAGAGAAAGGAATACGCCGAGAACGACTGCCGATGCGGGCTAAATTGTGGGGATTGATTCGGTATGTTCTGTAGCGCTGGAAGCTTCTGCAGCGGCCGCAGTCTTTTCTTGTTGTTCTTTGCGGTAAGTTTCCAATTTTGTGATCGCATCCTTCCGGTATTCATCCACGACTTTCGAGTATGTGCTGACAATTGAGCTGGTCTGATGTCCAAGGACGCCAGCTACTAAATTATCAGGAGCGCCAGCAGCACTGAGGCGGCTGGCAAAATTTGCTCTCAAATCGTAAATCCTGAAATAGTCAAGCCTCGCTTCTTCTAGGCACTTAATCCAAGGCTTCCGCACACCTTTCAAATGGGCAGTCGGCGTATCCATATTCGGGAATACAAAAGGCGAGATATCGCCTATCAGTCTCTTCCAATTCAGCAGTTCTGCCGCACACAGCTTCGACATGTACACGATTCTTCGGCCAGCCAAAGTTTTTGATTGTCTTACGTGGATTATCCCGTTCGCAAAATCGACATCCGCCCATTTCAGCGGCAGCGCTTCTTTTCCCACTCTGAGGCCGGTTTCGAGCAAAAGCAGGACTAAGGCTCTCAACAATGGAGTAGCCGCCCCCAAAAGCTTCTGTTCCTCCTGGAAAGTGATGATCCTCGGACGACGCCGTAATTTCCTTTCCTCTAAAAAATCGATCTGATCATCCGCAAAGGGGCTCCGTGCGATAAATCTCTGTCGGGCCGCTTGCTTTAGAAAAAGACGGGCTGTTGCCAAATCCCGATTAATGCTTGCTGGTCTAACTCCGTCCTTTAGACGGGCCTGCTTAAATTCGTCTATGCGGCCTGGCGTGATTTCTGATAGGCGGGCTTGCTCACCGAAATAACCGACGAGGTTATGGACCGAACTTGTGTACCGACGCTTCGTTACCGCGTTGGGAACAGATTCGAGGAATTTGTCAGTCCAAGCCTTCAAACGAGGAGCGTCACTCCTAATCAAAGGGAACGGTTGACGACCCTCTGCGATTGCACCCAGGCGGGCATCGAGGATCTTTTGGGCCACTCTGCGGTTCGTCGTGTGCGTTGCTTCGCAGCGCTGGGCTCCATGTTCGGTAAATGACATGAACCAGTTTTGGCAGCCTTTCCGTTTGAACAGTCGAGCCATCTCTGGAGTTCCCTTGCCCTTCTGTCACGCTCTTAGCGTCCGCGAGAACTTCGTTAATCACGCTGTGCAATAGTGAAATTCAACGTTTGCACGGTTGCTGCTGTAAGCAAATTCGGTCCGCGCCCCTCTTTACCCCGTACCTTCCAAAGACACTAGAAAACGCTGAAAACACGTTGTTTGATAAACCCTAGCGTTTCGGCCGCTCTAACCACTGTGAAATCAGTAGCCTCGTTCAGAGGGTTTGAGCCGTTAGGAAACAGTTGTTTTCAAACCATTGCAAAGCGAGTGGGCACGCCACACCGAAACTCCGTACTTTCTGGCCAGTGCCCTGAGCGTAGTCTTCCCCTTGGCTCTTTCCCGTTGGAGCTTCTCCGCTTCTTCTGGGCCGATATCCTTTTTCGGTGGCCGACCAAGTCGCGTGCCCTTGCGGCGGGCTTCCGCCAGGCCGAGCTTCACTCGTTCGGCGATTAGATCGCGCTCAAAGTTTGCAATCACAGCGATCATGGAAAAGAACATCCGACCGGCGGGCGTCGCTGTGTCTACGGCTTCCGTGAGGCTTACAAATTCGATTCTGAGTTGACGAAACTCCTCGAGGGCCTCGATCAAGTGGCGCGTGCTACGGCCAAATCGATCAAACTTCCAAACCAGCACAAGGTCGACCGCACCGCGACGACACTCTTGCATCAACCGGTCCAACGCGGGTCGCCGGTCGCGGGTGCCAGAAACTGCATGGTCTTTAAAGACACGCACCTGGGTCCAATCCTTCCGTATTGCGTGCTCCCGCAAAGCCGCTTCTTGGGGATCAACCGATTGACTTGCCGTGCTAACACGACAATAAATTGCAACTCTTGGGTCCTTGGCTGCTGACATTCCGCCCTCCATGTTCCTCACGTTTTGCCCAATAACAGGGCATGTCAGCGAGCCTATTGGTTTCATCTCGGCTTCACGAGTCAAAAAGGTTCAAACCCCAGTGGCCCGCGCCAGCACCGGCAGTGTGATTGTGAGGCGCCTTTTCTCGATGGTGGCCTTCACAGAGCATGTCCCTTCGTGTTGCCTATCGACCTCTTTTTCGGGAACTGAATCGGCAAACCGTCGGCACGCTGAGCCAATTCTTCGAGCCACTTCTCTACGTCCAGCCTTCGGAAACGGAGGCATCTGGCGCTCAGCCGAACGCACCCTGGCAGTCGACCTGCCGCGGACCAGTGGTAAATGGAAGCGGCGTCGACTTGCAGAAGATCGGCCAGTTGTTGAACTGTTAGGAGCAATTCATCGCTCATTCCGCACTCCATTTCCATTGCCGTGACGCAATTGGCGTGGCCGATCCTCGCAATCTAAATGGACGCCTGTGCCACTGTCGCGCCCACGCGTTGAGCGCCTCGAGAATCGTGCGATTCGTTTTGAGGGGAATCAAAAAACGATGGGTGTTTCTCAAACCTATTTCACGCCGAAGAAACCGGAGCGTGGCGTATAAGTCGCGCGCTTGCCACCGGAGGTTACGCAGCGCCAACGAACGGTTAGCGCCAGAGCGGCTTATCGCTGAATGGATTGCAGGCCAGTTAAGCCGAGATACACGGATATGGCGGGATACAATGAAACCGGGAAGCTTGGCAAAATCAAAAATGTCGGCGATCTTGTGACGGCGAAGCCAGACAGAGTGTAGTTCAAGTTCGATGCGCAAACATCTGATGCTCACTTTCCAATAAGCGCGTACAAATTTCGCCGACCGCCGAGTACCGAACCACACGATGCCTAACTTCCTGCCGGCGTAGCGACTCTTGCCGAACAACATATGGGCCATTACAAACGAGACACCGAGAGCTAATTCCTGGGGAAAATCTATCGCGATTTCAACCAGCACGAGCGCAACATCGGGGAGAAGTTCTAGCAACGGCAGAACGTCCGCCTGCCTCAGCCCGGTCGCGTCATCCGCAACCAACACGACGCTACACGGGGAGACCCATGGCACGCGGCGACGATAACGAACGGAAATTTCGGTCCGGCTCGTCCTGCTGCGCAACACTAATACGCGCCCATAAAGGCCGGTTAAGAGCCGATGGCCCCGCACTATTCGGTACCCCGGCAGATCTCGGAAGGCCTCTTGGGGGAAAGCGCTGGAGCAAATGCCCAATCGGTCAAGGAGCGCGTGGCAGTCTGCTTCGTTGGCGACCATGGCGCGATGCTCTCGCAGCAGGTTCCGCGCCGCTACGGACAAACCGGGGAACTTTTGGGGAAAACAGCAGCTGTTTTGTCCCTATGGATGGCGGTCAATTTCCCGCCGCAGGGCGTGAAGTTCCTCCGCACTGATGCGCGTCACTTCTGACGGGGCGCAGATGAGCTTTGCCAAGCAAAGCATAAATTCGTCAGTGAGACTTCTCCCCTTAAGTCGCTTCTTCAGGGTCCAAAAGATGGCTTTGGCTGCAGCAACCTGCTCGCTCATGTGTCACCAAGCAGTTCTTTCCTCGATCCTGGATACCGGGACAAGTAGCACGCGCGGGCCTGTCTCCAGTATTCCCGGGCAACCCGGGACAGGTATTCGCTCATCCAGGGATGATCGACGTTATATTTTCTCTGAGCTGACTCGATAGCACCCTCGTGAGAAGCCAATAAGGTCATCATGCGCTTATGAAAGGCAATCGGGTGGCGCTCTACGGAAATTGTGCCTTGCTCCAGTTTTCGATCTTCCTCAATAATCGTCCTCAGGAGCAAGCATTTCCCAAGCTCCTTCAGCATGGGCGGACACAAAAGCACAGATTCCGCGCCCGATACTTCAAGGCATTCATAGAAGGTTTTTTTGCGCTGGTCCGGGCGTGGTTTGATGACGTACTTCTGTACCGAACCAGTTCGGCTGGATGGTGCAGGCTCTTGTGTTGTTAGAGGAAAGTCGTCGGGTTGGGGATAAGAAAGACGTTTTAGTTTCGCTATGAGGTCGGTTTCAAGTTGGTGTAGGTCAACGGGTGCCGCAATAGCACGTTGCGCCACTTCCCAGAGTCGGGACTGGTTGTCATCAGGAGATTGTCGGAGAAACACTGGCAGGGGATTTGGTTCAGCTGGAATCTTACGTTTCCGCTTCCGTTTGGATGGAAACGTGTTTTTTTGCTCCCGTAGACTGGGGATACCACCCCGATCTCTTTTTTCGCCTCTTTTTTTCACTGGTGCTACTGGTACTGTTTTTTTGTATTTATAGTATTTAGGTCTAGGCCTTCTTAAGGCTGAGCTTCGCGGCAATCTTTGCCAGACCCAACACAATTCCGGAATTGGTCATCACCGCATCGGGCCAGCGTTTCTCAGCAGCCTTTGTCAGCAGATTGAAATCCTCGGGGGACATTTTCACGTTGACCTGAACGGTGCGCTTCATGCCCTCCTGTATCGGCGATTCTCGCTTGCCAAGCAACGTTACTAAGGGTACCTTTCGTACCCATGAAGCGGCCTGTTTTGACCGCCAGCCAAGCCGCCCTCCTCCGTAAATTGGCATTGCGTTACAGAACCGCCGTCAAGTTACCAAAGCCGTGGAACCATCGGACAGCGGACGAGCTGTGGTGGAAAATCGTCGGCGAGATCGCCGCGCAAGGAAATGCGCGGGCCGGTTTTGTTATCGAAAACTCCTACGAAGCAAAACGCCAGACTTCTCTCTCGCGACTAAAGGCTTTCCGTACTGATAGAGAAAGGTTGCAACACATCCACTGGGTCTTTGCGACAGTACGGAGCCGGTATATTCGAAAGAACTTTCGTCGAGACCCGAAGTCGAAGGCTGTCCTCCGGAACTTCCATAGGCTGACCGGGAGAGGTGGGCCCAAGAGCTTCTTTCGCCGTATTGCCGATGAGCGTCTGAAACCCGCTCGAATCGAGGCCCTGCAGGAGTTAGCGGGCTACGGTCCGAAGACTGCCCCAGATACGGCAATTGAGCTAGGGCTAGCGAAAAATTGCTTGGCTCTGGACACCCGATTGAGAGCACTCTCGAGTGCCGTGGGTGCTCCGACGAATCGTGCCAGTTACGATGCAATTGAAAAGGCTCTGTTAATCAAGGTCCTGCGTCCCCAGCTCACCGGCGGACGATTGGACCCCATTTTGTTTCAAAATTACAACGAGATTCTTGCCGACATTAAGCTAGGTCGACCCCGTCACTAACAGCGCCGCCCCACAGATTGCAGGAAGCAAGGCTTGTTCTTCGACCCTTCGAAGTCAAAAGCGTTCCAGCCGTCTTCAGTGTGGGTGTTTCTTATGGTTCTTATAGCGTGAGTATGGTAGGGATATACAACTTGAATATTGACGTTTTCGGAGTGGAGACCTCAGGTGACAACAGATGCATCTGTGCCGCAACTCGAGGAAATTCTTCCGGAATTATCTAGAAAATTTGCCGACAATGTCTTAAAAAGTTTGGGTGCAGCACCAGCCATATTGGCACTTATTGAAATCAAGGCGAGAGCGGTCGCAATCCTCGGAAGTTCGGTTTGGGCCGACACCACGGTGCTGCCCATCAAGCCGAACTGGCAACGGCATTTGACGAGGTTTTTGCCGACCTGATTCTCTCAGCGTACTTGGGAGCATGCTGCCTAGGCAATCCCGCATGTGCTGTGTTGAGACGAGCATTTGAGACGGGAATTGCAATTTCCTTCCTCTGGGACTCACCCTGCGCCTTCTATGGATGGAGTACTCACGACAAAGATTTGAGCTTTAAGAACATGTTGGAGCTTCTTTCAAGCGAAGCCTATAAGACTTTGTTGATGAACTGGAATGATGAGTACAAGGGCGGCCTGGTGATCGATGTCTCTGAGGCAGAAGCCTTGTACCGTACCCTCAGCAACATTACGCATGGGAAATGGTCCACGTTCGAATCAACGATGCCCGACCGCTTCTCACATAATCCTGCGGAATGGACAAACCATGTCTTGCGAATCGAAAAGGTTGAGGACATGCTGCTTAAACTATTGGAGCCTCGATTTCCTGGGCCGTTTAAGGAATTACTGACGACCTTGCCAGCGCTCCGGCAAGCGAACTGAGGGATCATTTTGACCGCGAATGCAAAGCCGTCCAGCTTGGAACTGCTGCAAGCTGCAAGATCCGAAGATCTTCTCTACGAACAGATTGATACTTTGGTCGTGCTAGGTGAAGCCGAACGCAAGATTGTTGATACGGTGAAACAAGGCGGTGCTCATCTCATCCAGGGAGCGCGCGGTATGGGGAAGTCGATGTTGTTGCGCCGAGCTGAGATCGAGCTTGACAAGGAGTTCGCTCAAACGCGGTGCCTAGGAGTTTACGTCAACTTTAAGACTGGAACGTTGCTTGAGGGAGTCAAGACACACGAACGAGATGCCTTTCAAATCTGGGTCGCTCTCCGGATTTTGCAGGCGGTCCACGAAAAACTAATGCAACTAAATCTACTGGGGAGCCCTGGTGTAGATGACCCATATCAACCATTTTCGGACTCGGCTCACCAGCTAAAGTGAAGTTGTTTCTTCAGGAAAAGCGTCAGCTCCTTCAGGCCTTGGCAATGTCGGCGGACAAAGAGAAGGTGCTAACTTCGACTGGAACCAGGGTACCTCACTAAGGTGAACGACAGCTCATTTTTGCTTGATACGGTGCAAGAGGTCGTTGACTCTTTCAAGTTGAATCGAATTATTTTTCTTTTCGACGAGGCGGCACATACGTTCCTACCCAGCCAGCAGGAGATTTTCTTTGAAGTATTTAAGCTACTTCATGGGGGCAAGATCGCAGTGAAAGCGGCTGTGTATCCGACGGTCACTTCCTATGGTAGAAACTTTGAAGTCGGACAAGATGCCATTGTGATCTCACTTGATCGCTTTGAGCCGGGCGCGATCGGTCGCAACACGAATCGAAAACTGTTCCGGGATTTGCTCGACAAACGTTTGCCTAGGACAGGTGGGCTAGAAGGAAGATCTTTTCAAACGGGAACCTCCTTGACCTCTGTATCGATCTGTCGACCGGAAATCCCCGAGCATTCTTGCATCTGCTAAACCGCGCCCTGGAGTTGGGGTTTTCGGAACGAGGCGTAATGCTTGCCACACAGCAGTTTGTGGATCAGGAACTTTTGCCATATCACCAGAACCTTGCGAAACGACTCCCCAAATACGCTCACCACGTCTCCGTAGGTTTGGATCTCCTCCGTGGCTACATCATCCCTGAGATTCGTTCCAAGAACCGCCGCGAGAAGAAGATAAGCTATCAATCAGCGTTTTTTACCACACCGCGGGATATATCACCGAATTTGAGGCTGGCATTGGATATCCTTTGCTATTCGGGTGTCCTCACTAATAAGGGGACGGTGAAGATCGCAGGGGGACAAACTGGGCTGCGTTACATGGTTCACTTGGCGCTTCTCGCAACTGAAAGAGCATTCTCAACGCCACGCATGGAAGAGGCAATCTCCGCCCTGAGTTTAACTGACTACCGCGAATTCGCCGGTGATGATCCAGAAATCACCAAATACCTTGACCAGCTAAAGGACTCCGATCGTTGCCCGGAATGCTCCGCCCCCGTATCGCCGAATGCAAAGTTTTGTCCTGATTGTGGCACAAGAATCGCTGGCAGCACGATTATCGGAAAGCTACTCGAGGAGCCGATTACAAGAAATGTCGATCAGTGAAAAACTGAAACAGAGATTGCACCCTAAGTTTGCGAAAGTTGGCTCGATCGTCCAAGCATCCGGGAAGAAATAATGACGATCAAATACATCAAAGAGGTGCGTTCCCGTATGATCAAAAACACCGCAGATGAATTCATCTCTGGGTGAACCCTCATTCCCTGGCGGCGGAGCTGAATCATTCCAAAAGACGATAAATCGATAAGAGAGGTTGGTCGCCTTGGGTGCTCCCTTGACTTCCCGATGAATTTCAGCGGCGCTGTTCAGCGCATCTTAGCCTTTCGCGCCTGGGCCGGAACGCATCCCAGGCCTATCTCAACCAGACGTTCAAACACTGAACGAACGTAAGAGCGGGGATTCTCAAACGCAATTCCCAATCACGTGTCTGGAGTAATGCGCTACTGAAAAACGCTCAGACGCCCTGCAAATGGGGTGATTTATCGCTGATTCTTTTTTTTTTTAAAAAAAAAAAAAAAAAAAAAAAAAAAAAAAAAAAAAAAAAAAAAAAAAAAAAAAAAAAAAAAAAAAAAAAAAAAATTTTTTTTTTTTTTTTTTTTTTTTTTTTTTTTTTTTTTTTTTTTTTTTTTTTTTTTTTTTTTTTTTTTTTTTTTTTTTTTTTTTTTTTTTTTTTTTTTTTTTTTTTTTTTTTTTTTTTTTTTTTTTTTTTTTTTTTTTTTTTTTTTTTTTTTTTTTTTTTTTTTTTTTTTTTTTTTTTTTTTTTTTTTTTTTTTTTTTTTTTTTTTTTTTTTTTTTTTTTTTTTTTTTTTTTTTTTTTTTTTTTTTTTTTTTTTTTTTTTTTTTTTTTTTTTTTTTTTTTTTTTTTTTTTTTTTTTTTTTTTTTTTTTTTTTTTTTTTTTTTTTTTTTTTTTTTTTTTTTTTTTTTTTTTTTTTTTTTTTTTTTTTTTTTTTTTTTTTTTTTTTTTTTTTTTTTTTTTTTTTTTTTTTTTTTTTTTTTTTTTTTTTTTTTTTTTTTTTTTTTTTTTTTTTTTTTTTTTTTTTTTTTTTTTTTTTTTTTTTTTTTTTTTTTTTTTTTTTTTTTTTTTTTTTTTTTTTTTTTTTTTTTTTTTTTTTTTTTTTTTTTTTTTTTTTTTTTTTTTTTTTTTTTTTTTTTTTTTTTTTTTTTTTTTTTTTTTTTTTTTTTTTTTTTTTTTTTTTTTTTTTTTTTTTTTTTTTTTTTTTTTTTTTTTTTTTTTTTTTTTTTTTTTTTTTTTTTTTTTTTTTTTTTTTTTTTTTTTTTTTTTTTTTTTTTTTTTTTTTTTTTTTTTTTTTTTTTTTTTTTTTTTTTTTTTTTTTTTTTTTTTTTTTTTTTTTTTTTTTTTTTTTTTTTTTTTTTTTTTTTTTTTTTTTTTTTTTTTTTTTTTTTTTTTTTTTTTTTTTTTTTTTTTTTTTTTTTTTTTTTTTTTTTTTTTTTTTTTTTTTTTTTTTTTTTTTTTTTTTTTTTTTTTTTTTTTTTTTTTTTTTTTTTTTTTTTTTTTTTTTTTTTTTTTTTTTTTTTTTTTTTTTTTTTTTTTTTTTTTTTTTTTTTTTTTTTTTTTTTTTTTTTTTTTTTTTTTTTTTTTTTTTTTTTTTTTTTTTTTTTTTTTTTTTTTTTTTTTTTTTTTTTTTTTTTTTTTTTTTTTTTTTTTTTTTTTTTTTTTTTTTTTTTTTTTTTTTTTTTTTTTTTTTTTTTTTTTTTTTTTTTTTTTTTTTTTTTTTTACGTCGAACAGTTATGTCGCTGGCTCCCTGTTGTTTAGTTCGTTTGGCCCGCTCGGATCATCGTTCACGTTTACGCCACTCCAGAATTTTGGATTTTTCAATGGTCCATCATTTAGCCTCAATACGGCTTCCAGCAACCCTGTTGCCGCCTCGATATTTTTCGCGATGATTAGTGCCAGCCCTAATCTTCTCAGTACCGGCACGTACTCCCTTACGACCAACCTTCTTTCCTCCCAGCCGGGCACAGTGTTCACGAATTTGGGTTGCGCCAATCTTGCGTGCACATCAACAACCGGGTTTTTCGGAACCCAGAGCAATGGCGTCTTCCTTTTCAAAGGGGCGTTTCCCTCGGGAGGATCGGTATACGTCTTTGCGTTGCCAGAGCCATCCAGCGCCGCCCTGCTTGGCGCAGGACTGCTGTGCTTGATGATGGGACTGCCTCTTCTCCGAAGACGGCCCATCTAAACAAACATCGAGCCAAGCCCCGAAGTCCTCTTATTGATTAAATAACGTCGTTTATCGGGAGTTAGACCTTTGCTCGCGACGAACCACGAACCAGAACACAAGGAACGAAAGACTCCATAAAACAAGCTTGCACCCAATAGTCCAAGGGCAGTTAGGACTTTGCCATGAGCGCCAAATCCAGCTAAGGCGGGAAGGACCCAAAAAGGAAGGGTGAACAGCCCTAAGACAGATGGCAATAAGCTGGCGAGGGCGGCAATGGAAAATGTTAAGACCGCACCGATTGTTAAAAAAACGAGTACTCGCTTGGCGTTCAAGTTTGAACCCGCATTGATGGGCCGTCGCGAAGGCTAAGCGAGCCGCTTCCGGCGCATCACGCCTACCAAGCCCAGTAAGCCGGTGCCGAGCAGCACGAGGCTGGATGGTTCGGACGCCGCAACGGTAACAACTGACGGGCCCGACCATGTACCTGGAGCATTGGTGGTCGTTCCGAACCCCGTAACATTCCCCAAAAGGTCCAGGCCTGCTTGTGTGAGGTCAAATTGAGGTGGTAGGCCTAGGCATTGGGCATTGGGGTTTGGCAGGTTGATTAACGGGTTGGTGTTGCAGGAGACGAGATTGTTAACAGCACTTCCAAGAGGAGTGCCAGGCACAGGCGCTATGGACTCGATGGCCCAATTTGTGATGGCACCGCTGCCGTTCGTCGAGATAATGAAGATGAAACTGGGCGAATTTAGGTTTGTGTTCGACAGCCCAAAGCCGTCGCCCATCGTGAACGACGTAATTGTTGACGATATGTCCGAGTAAGCCAGATTATTCAACGCCGCTCCCGTCAAGTTCGTAGTGAACGTGATCGACAAGGCTGGGGTGCCACAGACATAGGAACCACCGCAACTATTGAACGGATTACCTGTGTATGCGTACATCGTGTCGGCTCGGAGTGCAGTCGGCAGCATGAGGCACACCAAGCCCAAAACCATCACCACCGCGTATTTCTTGACTTTCATGATTCGCCTCCAGGAGAGACCGACTAGACCCAGAGACCCAATAGGGAGAAACCCAGCATTACGCAAGCAAACATCGTTCCAAATCTTGCTTTATAGAAAACTAAAGACTTGCCCTCGCCGTCATGCCCAACTCCGCAAATCATTGCGCAGTTTGTGGAATGCATTCTCCAACGTTCGAGGGAGATGGGAATGCCTGGATTTGCAGCGATTCGTGTCCGGGAATGGCCTCTTGTGTCCGTCAAAAGTACCACGCAAAAGTCCTGTGTTATCTCGTGCCTTCCGGATGACTTGGTAGGGACTGTCGGAGCCGCTGGGGCGTTGAGGACATCGGTCCTATATACGAAGTTGCGATCACCACATTGTCGTACCACTTCAGGGTGTCCATAGGGATGCTGTTTGCATAGATGTAAAGATAAAGCTCCACCGTATCGATCATCAGGGTGTTTACGTCGCGCAAGCGAACATTTTGGAAATCCGCGATCAGATTCCCATCAATCCATATAGCCACCCGTCCATCGCGTAGGCCGGGCGTATTGGCTTTGACCATGGACTCGTCGCTGTACCAGCGATTCAACTGGGAATAAAGTTGGGGCGAGGACAACTGAGGCCGAAATCGCCCGGCTTGCTTTGAGAGGCAATACCGTGCCATAGGGAAACCAGTGATCTCCATATAGGTCCCGCTGTTCCGGATGATATACATAGGAGTTGGTAAACCCAGGATTAGCGCTTTTGAGATCACGACCGTTTTCCACGTCGACTTAAGAACTTGTTCGTCCCATTTGAGGGTACTCCTGGGCAGCAATACTGTGAGGAGATAGCTATGCCATTGTGTTCCGACCCGCTCACATTGTATCCAGCGCCAAATTTCGTGTACACGCGAACAAAAAGGGTATTCTATGTAGGGTTCAGCTTTTTTACCACCGCATCAGCTATTTCGGGGCTTTGCCCCGGGACTCGCATCTGAAGACTTCGTTGCCCCGAAAATACATTCGCGGGATCAGTGGTGACTGTTACATTTTCTCGGTGATATACGTTGTCCCAATTGCCCCATAGCTGAGATGTAGAACTATACGACTCGAAATCGTCAGCAAAAATAACATTGGGATCGGACTTGATATTTGCATCGTTCGGATATTTCGCCGCGATCCCATTATTTCCGGACGGAAGCGGATCCAGGGTTTGGGAGTGAGTCGTCACGCCAAAAAGACCCAACAATAAGATCACCAGTGAGAAGACTCTCATATGATTAAGAAGTGACCTTTGTCCAGGCCGATTGTTCGCGATCCACCCATTCATCATGAAGTCTTTCAGCCGAGAGCGTCAAGCAGCTGGAGCGAGTACCCCCTTGGGGTGTTGCCAGCGAACACGGTTACATCCTCAATGACCTCTCTCTCCGTCTGAACCATTGAGCGCTCGAAAGATCTTCTTCCCGGAAACGGCCCGCCTGAAATCCCACTATCCGAGAAGACCGTTTATCAGGAGCCGGACGACAAGACTCGCCGTTTCTAGCTAGCTTGAATCTCGCTTAACTGTTTATCCCGGCAGCGTCTCGCCATGGAATACAGCCGAATCGTCTGGAAGGATTCATCCATTATTCATGCGACCGCAGTACCAGCACAATCTGCGTCGGACACAATGGGACTTTTTGAAAGGGGAATCCCGATGACAGAGGATCCGTTTGAGAGAGCACGCAAGGAGTTCTTCGGAACGGGCAAAACTTGGCCAATTCCCGGTAACTCGGCTTCTGAAAATGTAACACCCAGCCACGAAAAGCCAGTTACGTGCGCGGACGCTGGCCGAGCGATTGCTTTCCTTCAAGAAAAGATGCCACCTACTCAACCGGAGCGCGAACGGAAACTCCAGCACCGAGAAATAATTGTGAGACGCACCTCGAAATGGGGAAGTTTTGGCGAGCGTGTGGCGAAGCTCAAGGAGGGTGAGAGCATCGTTCTCCAACCTGAAGGCGACCCGAGCGAAGAGGCTTGTAAGATACGCAGTGGTCTGAATCGCATCAGGGCTTGTCGCTTGGTCCGACGCGCGGTGCAGGTCGTGGACGGAAGGATTGTAATCACGCGCGTTGGAAACTGGCCTATGCTGAGCGCGTTTAAGCACACGACGATCTCAATGCCGAGCCGTATGGGGAAATAGAGGCTTTATTCCTGAACGTTAGACCAACGGATTATTCCCGCAACACTTTGTGGATGAATCGTTAAACCCTCTCACTGCGCCGTATCACACGATTGAGCACAGTCTCCGGGATCGTTCTGTTCTCAAGTTGTTCTACAACGAAGATTTGGTCAGGCCAAGTCCTGATAAGTTTCCTTCTTGATTTCATAACGACATCGGCTCCTTGGACCCGGGTAGGCTTTGGCGTGGTAGCGACCAAGGCTCGGGAGAAAGGAGCCGAAGATGAAGATTATAGGCTGCGATTTTCATCCGGGCTATCAGCAGATCGCGATGTTGGACTTGGCGAGCGGAGAGATCGTGCAGAAGGCGCTGAGTCACGAGAGAAAGGAGGAGGTGCGGGCCTTTTATGCCGGACTGCAGCTGCGAGCGGAAACAGAAGACCGACCGGCGAGATGCGGATTTGCTGATGAAGCTTCTGGCGGAGGATCGCTTTCCGCGGATCTGGGTGCCCACGGCGGCCGAGAGTTCGCGCCACTCCTCGGCATCATTCGGCAAAGAACCTTTTGTCTGCTAGACATGCGAACGTAGAAATTCATCGCGAGACTTCCGATTCAGAAGAGGTTTAGGAATCAATCGAAGAGGTTGTAACGTAAAATATACCAAATGGTTACCATGCCATCCTGCCAAGTAATTTTTTTTCCTTCCGCATAAGTACGGCCTGAGTAGGAAATCGGCACTTCGTAGATCCGCCAATCTCCCTTCGCGATCTTGGCCGTACACTCTGCTTCAAAACCAAAGCGATCCTCTTTCAGTCTGATACCTGTCAACACTTCCCGGCGAAACACTTTGTAGCAGGTCTCCATATCCGTGAGCTTTAGATTCGTAGCTATGTCAGAAAGCAGGGTCAAAAACTGGTTCCCAACATAGTGCCAGAAGTAGTGCACCCGCTGCGGACCGCCTAGGAAACGTGAGCCATATACCACGTCGGCCCGTCCATCCACGATCGGCTCCAGCAGTTTCTCGTAATCCCGAGGATCGTATTCGAGGTCGGCATCTTGCACCAGGATGACGTCTCCGATGGCAGCTTCAAACCCGCGACGCAAAGCTGCTCCCTTACCACGGTTTCGATCTTGGAAAATAAAACGGATGCCATCGAGAGAGAGAGAAGCCTTGCCTGCCTGGATAGAAACCTGTCGACTCCCCTCACTTTGCATGCGGGTAAAGTCTTGTAGCAAGACGCGCGTGCCGTCGGTCGAGCCGTCATCGATCACGATGATCTCTTTATCCAGCGGGGTGGCTTGGACGCGCAGCAATATCTCTTCAATGAAGGCGCGCTCGTTGTATACGGGAATTACGATGGATATTTTCATGCTGGCCGAGGCGACCCAGCGGGTCGCGCTTGTCAGGCATCTATTTTTTTCGACGTAGTATAGGTCCCTCGCCAGTAGATTCATAGCGCCTCTCGAACAATTGAGCCGTCTCAGCAGTTAGACCTTTCAGATCTTGATCGTAAAAGACGAGCACAGGCGAGATGGAACCAGAGCTGAGCTTCGCAGCAGGCTACCATAGGAACCTTGCCAAGGCGGAAAAACGAGAAGCGGAAGATCGGGCAAGGCTAAATCTACTCTTGGCTTCTGATCGAATCTTAGCCAGCAAGCAGGTCTTGGGCCGCACGGCCGACTCCCAGGCTTGCTGATCAGCATCGTTGGCTCGATACAGCGGCCGCCCGCCATGGCGGGCCACCTCCCGGCTCACCGTGGACACCGCCCTGCAGACCTTTGGCTATCTCACGCATCGACGAACCGGAAGCGATTCCTCGAGAGATGTCCTCTCGCTCCGCCAGTGTAAGCGTGAGCAGTGAGCGCCGACGGTTGGCCGGGGCAATCCCACCATGACGCGCCAACAAAAAGTGAATGACGACATGGTCCTTGCCGAGGGCGCGCCCAATCTCATGCAACGACTGTCGCGCCTTCCAACGGCACCACATCTCGATCCGTTGCTTCACGGAAAGCTTCACCCGTCTCCGTTGCGCCATAAACACCACCTTTTAGAGAAAAGATTTATAGCAGATGGTTGTTGCATCGACCGGTTGAGCTGGCACCTCTTATCCGAATGTATGGTCCGCCCCAGAGTTGCAAGCGGAAAACGAAGATGACAGTTGGTCGGCGCTAATGTATTCGGCCTTTAGTGGAGTCAAAGACTCCGGGCCATGATGGACATCCGCTCGCCTTCGCCCCTATAAACTGGACGGTCTCGAAAGACCATTTCCGATATCAGGTTCCGAAAGCGTTGGATCGACCTTTTGCCATCTTTGTTGCCGCCAGCAAACCCAGGATACTCCTTTAGACCGAGTTGTTAGTCCTCGTGTCTTGGCACTACACGAGCCGAGAGTCTCGGCGGCGGACCATCCCATTAACTGGCCCTATGACAATCCTGAGGGTGAAGCCCCGATATGCGGCATAAACGGGCTTAAGAGAACTTTTGTCATAAAATTGTCATGGTTATCGGTTCAAAACGGCTCAAAATCGTTCCACTCCCATCAAAACGCCAACTCGTTAACTCGTTGACGAATCACGTAGAATAGAAAATTTTCAAAACCGTTCAGAACAGCCCTGTGTTTTCCTAAACCGTTTGTCGGGAGTTCGACTCTCCCCAGGCCCACCATTTCTCGCCTCCTGGCGCCCACCATTTCTCCTCTCTTTGGGCCGATCAGAACACTAGAGTCACCAATTCACAAGAGCGCTTCAACTTCATCTCAGGGCCGCTACAACATTTTTTGACAAGATTTTTGTTGACTCTTTCCGCAGACCGATGTATTGAAACGCTCAAACCGGGTTCTTTCCCAAGGTAGGCCCTTCCCATGGTCGGCCCTTTTTAGGTCTTATCGCTTTTCGAAAAGGGGATTTCTATGAATTACGTATTGATGATGGCGCGAGCCAGAAAAGGCATGTGTGTGCTCGGAGCGATGGTGGGTGTGTTGCTGTTTTCTTCCGAGTTGTTTTCGCAGGGCAATAACGGACGTATCCTGGGCACGGTTGGAGACCAAACGGGCGGCGTAGTTTCAGGCGCCACCGTGACTATCGTAGACAAGGACAGGGGTGTCGCGCGCACCCTCACCACTGACGATGCCGGGGAGTATAACGCTCCTAACTTGATTCCCGGCACCTATATAGTCCGTGTCGAGGCCAATGGCTTCAAGAGGTTGGAGCGTCAGAACGTGGTGCTCGAGGTGGGCAAGGAGATTCGAGTTGATCTCACGGTGCAGCCCGGCGAGCAAACCCAGAGCGTCACCGTCACCGAAGCCATCCCGCTGGTGGAGACCACCAACGCCACCCTTGGCGGGACTCTAAACAACGCGGACATCAACGATCTGCCGTTGAATGGGCGCAACTACCAGAGCCTGTTGGCTCTGCGCCCGGGGGTGATGCTCCAACCGGGTGGCGGACCGTGGACCCAGAGCACTAACAACGTCCGCCCAGACGAATCCGCCTGGATGGTCGACGGCGTGATCAACGCGAATTTCTATGACGCCCGCCCGATTGCCGGGATGTCCAGTCCCATCACCGATGGGGCGACGATTTTGCCCATCGACGCCATCCAGGAATTCAATCTGGAGGAAAATCCGAAAGCAGAGTTCGGATGGAAACCTGGTGCGGTGGTGAACGTAGGCGTCAAGTCAGGAACGAATAACCTGCATGGCGCAGCCTACGCGTTCGGCCGCAGTGACGCGTTCAACGCCCGCAACGTCTTCAACGTCGCGGAGAGTAACGGAACCTGCTTGCCCAACCCAGGCGTGCCAGCTGTGTGTGATAAGACGCCGGAGCAGTTGAAGCAGTTCGGCGGCGTGGTGGGCGGCCCCATTAAGAAAGACAAACTCTTCTTCTTCGCGGGGTATGAGGGCTTGCGTTCCAGTATCGGCAATGCCTTTGCGATCGCCGCTCCCGCAACGGGTTCGGGGCTAGGTCCCGCGAAGAGCATGGTTGACGCGATCATCGGTCTGCAGAACAAAGGGTTGGCGGTGAGCCCGGTCAGCCTGGCGTTGCTGGGATGCCCGTCCGGCACGCTGACCGCTGCCTCCACTTGCACGGGGGGTGTAATCCAGAATGCTGCGGCGAGCACGACCAGCTATCTCAGCATTTTCCCCAACGATAACGTCAGTGATAATGGGATAGGGAAACTCGACTACCACATCAACAGCAAAAATCAGCTTACCGGCCTGTTGTTCATTGGCAACTATACCGGTATCGGAGAAGATCACGGCCAAGTGGACGCGGCCTTCACGAACACCATCCCCATCCGCGTCTGGACGAGCGTTGCCAATTGGATTTGGACCCCCAATTCCCGATGGGTAAACGAGGCCCGGGTTGGCTACGACCGCATGAGTTTCTTCTTCAAAAACACCGATGCCAGCACTCCCGCGGATGGTAAGGGCTATCCCGTCAACACGGGTGTGACCGCGGTAGGCGGGTTGCCAAATATCAACATTACGGGTTTTGCCAGCATAGGATCCTGGAAAGGGCGTCCTTTTGAGAACAGCCCCGACCCCTACTTTGATTTTCAGGACAACATCTCCTACTTAATCGGCAAGCACAGCCTGAAGTTCGGCGGCGAGTACGCGCACATCGAAGCCGATTGGTCCTTGCAGGACCGAGGCCAGATCTTTTTCGGCAACGGCGGAAGCTTGGCTTTTCCAGCCGTTGGCGCTACCCCTGGTTCTACACCACTCGAAGACTTCTTCGCTGGAGACCCGTCGCAAGCACGCGTCCTCACGGGCGGCGCCCCGATCCGCAGGATGATCTGGAGTACCACGGCGGGATTCGTTCAGGATGACTGGCGCTTCACGCAGAAAGTAACAATCAATCTGGGCCTCCGTTACTCGTACGCACCTCCGTTTCATGATGTCAACGGCCTGCTCGGCAGCTTCGATCCGTCGCAAGGGCTGACTCAGCAGGGCGTAGGAGGAGTCGGTACGATCTGGAGGCCGGATCACAAAGACTTCTCGCCTCGTTTGGGTTTTGCCTGGGATGTGACCGGAAAGGGAACTACAGTAGTCCGCGGTGGGGCCAGCATCATCTATTCTTCGTTCATCGCGTCGAACTTCTTCTCGCAACCGGGCTGGCAGAACTCGCCGCCCTCGACGAATATCTCGGACGTCCCGACAGGCGCATGCAGTGTGAACGTACCCGTGGGATTGACCTGCGCCTCCCAGGGTGGCACGACCCTGATCCCGGGCGGCACGATTCAGCTCGCCACTAAAACTATCAACTCGGCAGCCGGCGGCGCGGCGAGCAGCCTCAACTGGGATCCAACGATTACTGGCAGAGCTGGCCCGGTTTTCCCGACCAGCGGCCTTGTGCCCGCTTGCACAGCGACGGCAAAGTGCACAATCATGGCGGTTGACCCCAACCTCAAAATCCCCTACATCACTAATTACACGCTCGATGTGCAGCACGCCTTCACTGGCAACCTCTCATTCGAGGTTGGTTATGTCGGCGATCATGGCTCCAGGCTGACTGGTTTCCGCGATATCAATCAGATTGATCCGGCAACCGGCGTCCGTCCGTACGCCGCGACCTTTCCTTACCTGAAATTTATTAACCAGATGTCGAACGACGCCCATTCCAACTACAACAGCCTGCAGTCGACCCTGACCGAGCGGACTTCGCACGGCTTCTCTTTCATTGCCGGTTACACCTACGCTCATGGCTTGGACAACGGATCTCTGAACCGATTCGGGCTCCTCCCGCAGAATAGCCAGAATGTAGCTGCGGAGTATGCCAGCAGCGACTTCGACATCCGGCACCGCTTCACTTTTACAACCAGTTATGACATTCCCGGTAAGAAGGGCTACGGCCAGTTACTGGAAGGCTGGAAGCTCAACGCCATCCTGACCCTTGCGAGTGCCCAGCCGTGGACCATAAACGACTATACGAACGACTTCAGCGGGAGCGGAGATACGGCTGATCGCTGGGATTTCTTCGGGAATCCAGCCGACTTCAAGGAAGGCACGATCAGCATTCCCTACTGCAGCGGCTTCGGTACCGTTAAAGGCGTCAGTTGCACCCAGCAAGACTCGCTTTACGGCCAAACGGTGACCCTACCGTCCTCGATTGCTGCCCCCTGTATTGCAAACGCCCCCGACGCCAAGACTCTTGCGGCGGGAGGCTGCTTCGTCTCCGGCAACTCGGTCATGGTTCCTCCTGTGGCCGGAACGTTCGGCACCATGGGCCGGAATATCTTCCGTGACAACGGCTTCAAGGACGTGGACTTCTCGGTATTCAAGAACTTCACGTTCAGGGAGCGGTTCAACGCGCAGTTCCGGGTCGAGATTTTCAATTTGCTTAACCATCCCACCATTGCAAATCCGTACGGCGCGTCGAACGGCGGTGCTGGAAACGGCTTTATCGATCCCTCTGTTCCCAACACATTCGGCTGCGGATGCAGTACACCTGACTACATAGCCGGCAGCCCAATCGTCAGTTCGGGAGGCCCCCGCGTTATGCAACTCGGGTTAAAGCTGATGTTCTGAGCGTTCGGTTGGTGCGAGGGCGAATGTGCCCTCGCACCCGCCACCCTGAAAGCCGCGAATAAAACTTCGAGACGTCTGATCGTCTCTAGCCGACCATCTCGCTATTCGCAGCGCGGTCGAATAGCCGCTTTGTGCTCAAAAGCTGTCCTCGAAACTCGGATCAAAGCTGAGCCCACATTTTTATGACAATTTTTTTATGTCAATTTTTTTGTTGACTCCCTCCGCGTACCAGTGTTATTCAAGCGCCACAAATCTCTGTTTCTTCTCCCAAGGTGGGCCCTTTTTTCGAAGCAGGCCGTTTTTATTGGAGTAGGCCTTTTCCAGAGGTGGTTTTTCCTTCGATCTAAAAAAGGGGGTCTCTATGAATTTAGCATTGAAGGTGCCCCGGGCCTGTAGAGCTACGTCTGTGCTCGGTGCGCTTGTGGGTGTGTTGGTGTTTTCTCTCTCGCTGTTTTCGCAAGCCAATTACGGCCGTATTCTCGGAATCGTTACAGATCAAACGGGGGGAGTCATATCCGGCGCCACGGTGACCGTCATAGACACACAGAGAGGCGTTGCGCGAACACTGATGACGGATCAGGCCGGGGAATACAACGCTCCTACCCTGATTCCCGGAACCTACACAGTCCGCGTCGAAGCTGCGGGATTTAAGAAGTTGGAGCGCCAGAACGTGGTGGTAGAAGTGGGCAAGGATGTGCGAGTTGACGCGACCGTTCAGCCCGGCGAGCAAAATCAGACCGTCACGGTCACGGAGTCCATCCCGCTGGTGGAGACGACAAACGCCACGCTGGGCGGCGCGCTTAGCAACGCGACCATTAACGACCTGCCCTTGAATGGCCGTGATTACCAGAATCTGCTGGGTCTGCGCCCCGGGGTGATGATGCAACCGGGAGGTAGTCCCTGGACCCAGAGCACGAACAATATTCGTCCCGACGAAACCGTATGGCTACTGGATGGCATTCTCAATGTCAATTGGTTTGACGCCCGGCCGATAAACAACATGCCGAGCCCCTTCACCGATATGGCCACGGTCCTGCCCGTCGATGCCATCCAGGAATTCAACGTGGAAGAAAACCCCAAAGCGGAGTTCGGCTGGAAGCCCGGCGCCGTGGTAAACGTAGGAGTCAAATCGGGGACCAACAATTTTCACGGCAATGCTTACGCCTTTGGCCGAAGCGACGCCTTTGACGCCCGCAACTACTTCAATCCAGCACCGGATGCCAATGGAACCTGTGTTACCAACCCAAGTTTCCCCGCCGCATGTAATAAGGCGCAGACACAATTGAAGCAATTCGGCGGCGTGGTGGGTGGCCCAATCATCAAAGACAAGCTCTTCTTTTTCGGCGGTTACGAGGGTATACGGTCCTTTCTCGGAAACACCTTCCCTGTTGTAGTTCCGCAAACCGCCTCCGTCGGCGATCCGGTGAACAGCATGCCGGATGCCATCAGTTCGCTGCAGAAGGCCGGCTTTACACAACTGTGTAGCAGCACAATCACAAGCAATTGTCTCAGTCCCGTAAGTCTCGCAATGCTGGGCTGCACTGGCACGCCAGCAGCGGTAGGGTCGTATACCTGTACCGGCGCCGGCGGTCCCAACGGAGCCTGGGGCATCCAAGGCGCTCCTTCCGACACGACCAACTACCTCAGCACCTTTCCCAACAACAACGTCAGCAACAACTATCTAGCCAAAATTGACTATGCCATTAATGATAAGAATCGGATCAACGGCATGCTGTTGACCGGCCACTACCATGCCCTCGGCGAGGATCACGCCGAAACGAACGCAGCCTGGGGAAACAACGTCGTACAAACCACTTGGACGGTGAGCGGCGATTGGGTTTATACCCCTAATTCCCGCTGGGTGAATGAAGCGCGATTTGGCTATGATCGCACGGTTTTCTTATTCGACCCCGCCGACACCAATATTAAACCGGATGGTTCAGGCCTTACCGGTGGTGCAGGCTACCCCATCAACACCGGCTCTGCCATCGGCGGCATGCCCACAATCCTTGTTGCGGGTTTTGACTCACAGGCAGGCCAATTGCTCGGCAGCCAAAACGGCCGTCCCTTGGATTCATCGCCCAACCCGTACTGGGATTTGCAGGACAACGTGTCGTATTTGCTGGGCAAGCACGCCTTGAAGTTTGGCTTCGAGTTCGCGCACATAGAAGGCGATTCGGATGTCCGTGGGGGCCAGCGGGGCTTCTTCCTATTCTTGGGCCCAGGGTTTCCGTTTGCGGGCAACGCTTTCCCCGGTGCCTCGCCACTTGCAGATTTCTTCGCCGGAACTCCTTCGGTTGCAAGTTTGCTCACGGGCAATCCGAATCTGAGGATCCTCTGGACTTCGACGGCGGGGTTTGTGCAGGATGACTGGCGGATCACCCCGAAATTTACGATCAACGCAGGCCTGCGCTACTCCTATATATCGCCGTTTCATGAGGTCAACAACCAACTTGGTAACTTTATTCCCAGCGTAGGTCTGGTCCAGCAGGGTCAGCCAGGGGTTGGGTCCACTATCTGGAAACCCGAATACAATGACTTTTCTCCGCGGCTGGGCTTTGCCTGGGATGTCACGGGCAAAGGGACGACCGTGGTTCGTGGCGGTCTAAGTCGAATCTACTCGACCTTTGCCATTGCCGATTTCGTGGCCAATCCGGGTTCTCAGAACGTCCCCGGAGGCGCCAGCCTGGCTACTGTCCCAACAGGTGCCTGCACAACAAACGTATCGCCGTGTCCTTCGACCTTTGGTGGCAACATCGGGGTCCTCAGCACCAGGGTGTTGGGTAGTAACCTGAACTGGAATGGCGTTGTTTTTCCACCAAACCTTACTTATTGCACGGCCACCTCGCAGTGCAGCATCGCTGCCGTGGATCCTAATCTCAGGAACCCTTACGTCATCAACTATAACTTGGGCGTGCAGCATGCCTTCGCCAATGATTTCTCCCTAGCGTCAGAACAGCGGTTAGTCCGATTGAGGAATTGAAACTCTCATATTTTTGTTTATTGTGCAACCTTGACCAACGTCAGAACAGCGGTTAGTCCGATTGAGGAATTGAAACGACATTGATGAGGCAGATCAGGCACACACCGGCAGTCGTCAGAACAGCGGTTAGTCCGATTGAGGAATTGAAACCCTAGGTCTTCTCCTGATCTCCTTCCTCATCTATCGTCAGAACAGCGGTTAGTCCGATTGAGGAATTGAAACTTCTCAAATCAAAGCCGACGCTACAGGCTTCCTTGCGTCAGAACAGCGGTTAGTCCGATTGAGGAATTGAAACACTATCCCAAACGCCAGTCTTATTTTCCTGACTGGGTCAGAACAGCGGTTAGTCCGATTGAGGAATTGAAACAATTCGGACACCATCTCCTATAGTGATTCTATTGTGACGTCAGAACAGCGGTTAGTCCGATTGAGGAATTGAAACACAGCGGCTCCACCGCCTCCACAATAAGAAAGAAAGGTCAGAACAGCGGTTAGTCCGATTGAGGAATTGAAACATCCCAGGTTTCCTGGCTCACTTTGACGGTTGTATTGGTCAGAACAGCGGTTAGTCCGATTGAGGAATTGAAACTTTACCCAAGAGAAGCGGTTGATACCCTTGTGCGTTCGTCAGAACAGCGGTTAGTCCGATTGAGGAATTGAAACAACCTGGAGATGGAATATGACCTAAATCCGCGCCTGGTCAGAACAGCGGTTAGTCCGATTGAGGAATTGAAACAGCTCATTACCGAAGTACTGAAGAGAAAGAGGGCAAGGTCAGAACAGCGGTTAGTCCGATTGAGGAATTGAAACTTTTAGATCAGTTAGTGTGAGAGAGGAAAATATGCTTGGTCAGAACAGCGGTTAGTCCGATTGAGGAATTGAAACTATCCAGGATTTAATCGCATCCAATAAAACTGGAATGTCAGAACAGCGGTTAGTCCGATTGAGGAATTGAAACTTTCTAGCATACAAAACCAAAGTGCAAAAACGGCTATGTCAGAACAGCGGTTAGTCCGATTGAGGAATTGAAACATGTGCTTAATCATCTTTTTCGCATTCCAGGTGACGTCAGAACAGCGGTTAGTCCGATTGAGGAATTGAAACATTTGTGAGAAGATCCGGAATTGAGTTTGAGGCATCAAGTCAGAACAGCGGTTAGTCCGATTGAGGAATTGAAACAGTCCTTGCAAGGTTGTTTCCAAGAAACAATTGTTGGTCAGAACAGCGGTTAGTCCGATTGAGGAATTGAAACATTTTCTATACCAATGCTCAGGAAAGTATGACTAATCGTCAGAACAGCGGTTAGTCCGATTGAGGAATTGAAACAATACAGTTGCTCCAACACCCGCGCCAATGAGTGAGGTCAGAACAGCGGTTAGTCCGATTGAGGAATTGAAACAGGACGTGATGAGGTATTGCCACCAGCAATCATAGACGTCAGAACAGCGGTTAGTCCGATTGAGGAATTGAAACAAGTTTGGCGCGCCTGGTACATCCACATGTGATATCTGTCAGAACAGCGGTTAGTCCGATTGAGGAATTGAAACCGTACGTAAATATACGCCTCTACGTCGTGTACTTCCGTCAGAACAGCG
>CAWEFX010000010.1:0-326670 GCA_963808465.1 uncultured Acidobacteriota bacterium | reverse complement strand
CCATTTCGCAATGTAGGACGGCTGCTCTACGGATTTGTTGCTACTAACCGATATTCGCTCAGCAAGTGCCGTGGTGGGGCGTGCCGCGTTGCAAAACCAAAAGCAGTACGACGGGCGAGCCCGGTTCGCCGCGTTTTGGTCGTGCTACACGCTCGGATTTTTCATTCGGTTGCCACTTGTGATGTGGTCCGGGATCGCTTCTGCGGCACAAAGAACCAGCATTTTCGTCCGGACGTATCAACAAGCGGCTCGATTTTCTGAACGGCAAGCTGACCATTCTGTTTCTAAACGGCATGTTGCCGAACGCCGTCCCACTATTGTTCGGTGAACTGTTCACGACAGTGCTCTACGACGGAATCGCAGTCGATCCGGGCTCGCCGAAGATGCGACGATCGCTCTCGCGACACCTTCGCCGAATGGGAAACCTCAGATTACGAAAATCGTCGCGACCCACGCGCACGAAGAGCACGTCGGCAATCTCAATTGGCTGTCCGACCTTACTAATGCTCCCGCTGTATGTTTCGGAGATGACTGCGCAGTTCCTAAGGCCATTCAAGAAGCTGCCCTGGGTACGCGCCACGATCATTGGACAGCCTCCCGACTTAATGCAGCCGTACCAGCTGTTGGGCGAGAGTATCGGCACATCCGGTCGGCTGGTTGTGATATGCGCTCCCGGCCATTCCGATGATCACATCGTTCTTTACGATCCCAAGGAAAATTGCTGCTGGCGGGCGATGCCTTCATGGGCAGCTACTTTGCGACACCTAATCCCGACGTGGACAGCCGGAAGTGGCTCGACAGTCTCGAAAGGCTGATGGGGTCGAAATCGACATTCTGGTTGAAGGGCACGGGCATATTCATACGTTGCGAGCCGACATCCCCGATTTTCCGGGAATCGTCGTCCGAGAACACCCGAAAGCGGCTCTATCGCAAAAGTTGGACTATTTACGATGGCTGCGGGAGCAAATCGAAGTGGGGCTTCAGGAGCAGCTCCGGTTCGTGTCATCGAGGCAACCTGTTTTCCTTGGGGTAGACGCACATCATGGGAGAGTTGTGCCACTGACGAATGCATCCGGCTCCTGAGTCTCGGTCACTTCTCGCGTACCGAACTGGTGCGCAGCTTTGTTTACGAACTCAGACGCCTTCCGACTGTCTACGAGGTTCGGCTGTCTAGAAAAGAATGACCTCCTCGTCGCAGAGCGAATCAGAAGAAATCGAATCCGCCGCGCCTGTACAAGGCTCCCAGTGGATTGGCTGGCTTCCGATTTCGGTGATGCCTCTGACAGTAGTTTCTTGCCGCAATCTCGCCATCCTCCTGGGTGTTCATGTGGACTTTGTCGCTCGCAATCTTTGTCGGCCTCAAGTGGCTGACTTGGTGGAGCGCCCGGCCCCGAGTTTGTCCTCCCGCTTGGCGTTCAACAGCTTATCTACTGGCTTGGCCGGGAATGGATGCGGACGTTTTTCTGGATGCGCACCAGAGCGTTCCGCCGCCTACGTTAACAACCTGGCTTTGGCGATGCTCGAAACAACCCTTGGTGCGATCCTCCTCTGGATTGTGGCGCGATCCCTTCCCGCAGGAGAACCGCTTTTGCGCGGGTGGATGGGCATGTTGGGATTGATCCTGCTGCTTCACTTCGGGTCGTTCCAGCTCATCGCTCTTGCGTGGCAGACGTTTGCTGTTAAAGCAAGACCCATCATGTCGGCCCCTCTCCGCTCGACGTCCCTGGCAGAGTTCTGGGGAAAGAGGTGGAACTTGGGTTTCCGTCAGCTTTCCTACGAGTTGATCTTTCGTCCGCTGTATCGAACCCTAGGTACTGGGGCGGCTGGCTGCGTGGTGTTTCTCATGTCTGGGCTGATCCACGACTTGGTAATCTCGCTGCCCGCTCGAGCAGGTTACGGACTTCCAACAGCCTATTTTTTGGTCCAACGCGCGGGAATAACGGTTGAGCACACCAGACTTGGGAAACGACTCGGACTTGGCCACGGAGTACAGGGATGGCTGTTCATGGCAGTGTTCGTTGCAGGACCAGTCTTTTGGCTTTTTCACCCATGGTTTGTGCTGCGTGTGATCGTTCCCTTCATGCAAGCTATCCACGCGCTATGACAACATCACTCGCAGAGCGATTCTTCGACTATGACCTGTGGCTCGTGGGTGCCGCTCATTTCCTAATTTTGTGTGCGAGCTTTCAGGTGCCATATCGCCTCCATTGGAAAGAGGACCTGCAGCGGCTCATGCCTTTCAATCGCAAACTGCTTTGGGTACAGAGTGGATTCACAGTTTTGACCATCATTGCGTTTGGTACATTGACCTTGGTGCTGCACCGGGAACTGCTCAGGGGTGACCGTGCCGCCTTAGCAGTTGCGTGTTTCATCGGCCTTTACTGGACTACGCGAATTTTAGTGGACTTAGTTTATTTTTCCGACGCTGATTGGCCCAAGGGGGCGGCGTTTGTCGTTGGACACGCTCTTTTGACGCTTCTATTTTTTGTGCTTGCGGCGAGTTATATCAGCTTATTCGTTTGGCACTTTTGGCTGAGGGACCAGAGGTGACCAACGAAGACTGGTCAGCGTTTGATTTGTTACCTATTTTGGATATCTCCTGATAAACAGGCATTCTCGGAAAGTGCGATTTAGGTGGAAACCGCCTGCGGGACTGATCGCCAGAACCACACCGAATCACATTGTATGCAATGACTATCGCGAAGCTCACCAGAAACGTAGTGCGCCCCTTACCGAGGCCCGCATATTGCCGTTTCCAGCGATAAGCACAGAAGGAGATGAGTAACACCAATACGGTCAGGATGGCAACCATCACGCTTACTTGACTAGTGGGCCGCTGCCCTCGCATCAGCTTGGAAACCTGGCGCATTGCTCCGCCCAACAAGCCGACCCCATACGCGAGGATCAACGTGTCGGTTTGCCACAGTGAACTAGGACGGCGTCACCAATCCGAACAGTGATCTGGGTCACATCTTTCTTCGCAAGGAAAGATTAAAAGAAATTGGCCAAAGGATGGAGGCTGCGATCTTCCGGAGCTGAACGGACGTCAAGTCGGAAGGAGCGTGACTCCACCAGGCGTGAATAGATGGAGGTAAAATGAGAATAATGAATCGCTAGGAGCCTACTACGCTACGGGAACAGATCAATAGAGTGTTTGCGGATGTGCTGGAGCGTACGGGCGAAGAATCGAACCTGACGACCTGGGCGCCAAACGTCGACATTTTCGAGACCGAGCATGAATTGGTTGTTAAAGCAGACCTGCTGGATGTGGATCCAAAGGATCTGGACATCCAAATACAAAACAATATCCTCACGATCCGCGGAGAACGCAAGTTTGAGAAGAACGTGAAGGAGGAAAACTATCTGCGCATCGAACGCGCCTATGGCTCCTTCAGCCGAAGCTTCTCGCTGGCGAACACCGTGAATCCAGACGCGATCAAGGCCGACTACAAAAACGGCGTGTTGACCCTGAGCATCCCGAAGCGTGAGGAAGCGAAGCCAAAGCAAATTAAAGTTAACGCGGTAACACCCGCAATGACAGCAACAGCAGGGGCTCGCTGAGAAGAGCCAGATCCGACACGAAGTAACAGGGGCTGGCGACATTGACCAGCCTCTTTCTGCATCTAGGCACTATCTTCCAAGCAATCACAGTCGGATCCCACTGCGATGGGAGACGGGTGTATACTCGAAGCGTCTAGTCACACACCCTCCGCCGCGCCCGCCACGGGCGACGGTTCCTGTGCCACCAGACGCAGATCCCTGAAGCGACTCTCGACAGAAGCCCTGATTGTTTGGAGCGCCCCCGGTCCTGCCGGAGAATTTTCGATGGCAAGCAAGGGCACGGAGCCATGCTTCGATGAGGACGTAAGCAAGAGCCGGGCGCTTTTTGAAAACCTTTTCGAATCCTCCCCCGACGCCATTGTCGAAGCCAACCGAGAGGGTTTGATTGTCAGGGTCAACGCTCAGGTGGAATCCATGTTCGGCTACACTCGGGGCGAACTGATCGGCCAGCCGGTTAATATTCTGGTGCCCGAACGTTTCCGGACGGCGCACATCACCCACCAGCAAAGTTATCATGCCGCGCCTCACACGCGACCCATGGGCGCCGGGCTTGAGCTCTATGGTCGGCGAAAGGATGGCAGCGAATTTCCCATAGACATCATGCTCAGTACCTTGCAAGCCGAAGGGGAATCGCTCGCCTTGGCGGTTGTTCGGGATGTCACGATGCGCAAGCAAGTCGAAGATGCCTTGCGTCGCAGCGAAGAGCAATTCCGTTCGATCGTTAACAGCGTCGAAGACTACGCCATCTTCCTGCTCGACGCCTATGGACGCATCACTACCTGGAATCCTGGAGCCGAGCGGATCAAAGGATATCGCCCTGAGGAAATCATAGGCCGCGACGTTGAATGTTTTTACACCGAGGAGGATATCGCTCGCGGTAAGCCTCGCGAAGCCCTGCGCCTCGCTGCCAGTTTAGGACGTTATGAAGACGAGGGCTGGCGGATTCGAAAAGACGGCTCTCGTTTTTGGGCGGACGTGGTTATCACGGCTATTCGAGACAAGAACGGAGAGTTGATCGGCTTTTCGAAAGTCACCCGCGACCTTACCGTTCGCAAGCAGACCGAAGACGCCTTGATGCTGGAACTCACCAAGTCCGTGCTTTCGAGTTTTGATGTTCGGAATTTGCTGTCAGCCTTGTCTGCTGGCATTCAACATGTTATTCAGCACGACTATGCGGCTGTTGCTCTCCATGACGGCGAAACCAACCAATTGCGTGTCCACGTTCTTGAGGTCGGCGGAACAAATAATCCTTCTCTAGACCAACTTCACGTGCCCTTGAAGCGATCGCCCTCAGGTTATGTATTCATGAACCGAGAACCCCTTCTTCTCAACAATTTTAAAGACGAGCGTTTTGTCGTTGAAGCTTTTCAGCATCTGAATGCCAGAGGCATGAAGTCCGGATGCTGGGTGCCTCTCGTCTGCGAAGAACGAGTCCTTGGGACGCTGATAGTCGGCAGCCGTGAAGAAGCTGCCTTTAAGCGGAAGGATTTGGAGGTTCTCGGTCATTTTGCCAAGCAGGTGGCCATCGGTATTGACAACGTGGTCTCTATGGGCGAATTCAAGCGGTTGAGTGAGAAACTGGCCGAAGAGAATCAGCGTCTGGAGCAGGAAGTACGAGTTCTTGAAGAGGACCTTACCACTGAGTACGGGTTCGACGAGATTATCGGGCACAGTGTTGCGCTGAAAAGAGTTCTGAAGCAGGTTGAAACGGTAGCATCGACGGACGCGACGGTCCTTATCCTTGGTGAAACCGGCACGGGCAAAGAGCTCATTGCCAGGGCGATCCATCAACTGAGTTCACGCGGGCAACGAAGCATCATAAAGCTAAATTGTGCTGCGATCCCCGCCGGGCTACTGGAAAGCGAACTCTTTGGCCACGAGAAGGGCGCTTTTACCGGCGCGATTTCACAGAAGCTAGGCAGGTTAGAGCTGGCCCATCAGGGAACGCTGTTTCTTGACGAGATTGGTGAGCTTCCTTTGGAGCTTCAGCCGAAGATCTTGCGGGCGCTTCAGGAGAAAGAGTTCGAACGGGTCGGTAGCACGCGTACCATTCCGGTGAATGTGCGACTGATTGCGGCCACCAACCGGGACTTGGGCCAGATGGTTGCCGAGAAGCAATTTCGAAGCGATCTCTACTATCGTTTGAGGGTGTTCCCGATTACGCTGCCGCCGCTACGCGAACGCCGCGAGGATATTCCTCTGCTGGTTCGCTGTTTTGTCGATCGACACGCACGACGAATGAATCGGGAGATTAAAAGTATCCCGACGGACGTGATGCAGGCACTAACGAATTGGGATTGGCCGGGAAACATCCGGGAGCTTGAGAATTTCGTCGAGAGAGCCGTCATTCTTTCAAAAGGACCCGCGCTCCGCGCACCTCTTTCTGAACTCACTGTCCCAGAACTGGAACATAAGCCTGCGCAAGACAGTCCCACCTTACAATCGGCCGAACGGGAACAGATTCTCAGTGCGCTCCGCGAAGCCAAGGGAATGATCGGCGGGCTGGATGGCGCTGCCGCCCGGCTGGGCCTGAAGCGAACGACCTTGAACTCCAAGCTCAAGAAGCTGGGAATCGGACGACGAGACTACCTGTAGTCGCGGAGACGAAGATCGCCTTCGTCACTTTCGTCACTTTCCTCCAAGACAATCCTTCTCACACTGACTTCTAAAACCCTATGCCCTTTGTTTCGTTCGATATTCAGTCACATAAGTGTCCTTCGTCACTATGGCTCAGTAATTGCGCTACCTAACAACGTGTTGAAAATCACGATCGAAGAAAAAGGACAGCTCGTGACACTGAAACTTGAAGGAAAGATCAGCGGACCTTGGATGGCCGAATTGAACCGAACATGGCAATCGCTGGCCCGCTCCCTCAATTCGAGGAAGTTGTCCTTGGATTTGCGCGAAGTGACCCAAATAAACGCTGAGGGACGGCGGCTTTTGGCCGAGATCCATGACAAGACGGGCGCAGAATTTCAGACCAATTCGCTGTTGATGGAGCTTTATGCCCAGGAAGCGATGCGAGAGCACCAGAGAAATGACAAAAGGAGCCTAAAATGAAAGGTCCATACGGTTTCGAACTCAACGAAAACTGCCAGACATGCAAGCTTCGGGGCAACGGATTTTTCTGCCAATTGTCGCCAGCCGCACTGAAGGATCTCGATGCTGTGAAGTTTATCTCAGCTTATCCGCAGGACGCGGTTCTATTCATGGAAAAGCAGACTCCACGCGGAATCTACGTGCTCTGCGAAGGAGAGGTGAAGCTCTCCGTCAGCTCCAGCGAAGGCAAGAAGCTCATCTTGCGCATCGCCAAGGCCGGTGAAGTCCTTGGGCTGATGTCTGCCTTTTCGAACACTCCTATGGAAGTAACCGCCGAAACCATGCACCCGTGCCAGGTGGCCTTCGTAAGGCGCGATGATTTCCTGCGCTTCCTGATACAGCACCCCGAGGCTTATCCAGTAGTGGCGAGACAGTTAGGCTCACACTACCAGACCGCCTGCGATCAACTCCGAACCGTCGGCCTTTCTATATCCGCGCCGGAAAAGCTTGCCAAGCTCCTGCTGGAGTTCGCCGTCGGAGGGAAGGAAACGAACGAGGGAACGCGCATCAACCTTCCACTGACGCATGAAGAAATCGCAGAGTTCATCGGTACCACCCGCGAAACGGTCACGCGCACACTGAGTGAGTTTAAGAGTCAAAACCTTGTTGTGCTCCAGGGTTCGACTCTCCTGATCCATGATCGGGCGGCCCTGCAGAACTTGGTGGCCGCCTAGAATTGCCAGAAACTTTGATTGTGGGTCGGCGCGAGCCGTCGGGAGTGGCCGGTGCTCGGCATGGACGTTATGTGGGGATGAAGCCTAATCAAGCTGGCCAATGTGGGCAGCATACTTAGCCGCTGAGCGCGGAGCAACGTTATGGGCACACCAAAATGGGAGATACGGGGAGGGGCGCTGCTTCTATTGGGTATTGTGTTCTTCTACTACAACATCCCTGCCAACGCTCGCGGAACTGCGCAGACGGAGCCGGAAAGTAAAGAACAACTGGAGCACCTCATCTATTCGGTGAAGGGGCCTGACTTGTTCCGCGCTCATTGCGCCGCTTGCCACGGTTCGGACGGTAAAGGCGCCGGACCGATGGCGTCGGCTCTGAAGGCAAAGGTGCCCGACTTGACTGTGCTGGCGAAAAACAACGGAGGGCAGTTTCCATCCGCCAGGGTACGCAAGGTGACAATGGGCGACGACGTGCTTCTTTCTCACGGTTCCCGAGAGATGCCGATCTGGGGACCCGTCTTTCATCAAATCGAAGAGGATCAGGATTTCGGGAATGTGAGATTGGAGAATCTCGTGAAGTATTTGGAATCAATCCAGACGTCCACAGCTTCAAATCCGCCTTCCGGTGCTGAACTATATAGCCAACATTGCGCCGCCTGCCATGGAAATGACTTGAAGGGGAGCGGTCCGGCCCCGTCCCCATTCAGAGCGCCACCTGACCTGACCACGCTGGCCCGGCGTCACGGCGGCAAATTCCCTGACGCCTATGTCTCTGACGTGCTGCGGAACGGCGTCATAATGCCAGCGCATGGACCGGCTGAGATGCCTATCTGGGGAACGGATTTTGCGATGGACAGATCAGGTCAGCCTGTGGCATTGCGGATTACAAACCTGACGAACTATATCAAGTCACTTCAGGCAAAATAGGACCGTAATGTCCTTTCTGATCTCCAGATTCGCTAGAGTTCGTCGGTATCCTCAAGGAGTCGCCGCAGATGCGGCAGGCAACACCGCAGCTGCCAGCGACCGAACAGAAGCGAGTACGGCCGTAGGCCGGACAACCTCAACGGAGCAATATGAATGTCGGGCGACATATTCCGAGACCCTGCCTATCAGGAGTCGATCCAAGCTGGTTTTCCCGCGAGAGCCCACAATGAGGTCAGCCTTCCAGTTCGCAGCATAGTCGGTGATTCTGATTCTGGGGTCGCCATCCTAACCCTCGTCGGCGCCTCGAAACCCGCCTCGTCCAGGAGGCACATGGCGCGTGATGCTAGCGCCTCAGCAGCCTCAGAATAAAGAACGGAGTCATCATTGCAACAAAGAACACAATCATGAATAGAATTGCTGTGGCTGGCGTAGTGAGTGGTGGCATGTTGGCCTCCCCCTAACGCCCTCATATTCGGTTAATCTACCCGGAAGATGCTGTGACCGCAGGGTCCAGTAATCGTGATCTAGGTCACTCTGGCTAGGAAAGGTTCACGGGGGGACGGTCACGTCACGTAGTTAGCGGTGGGGATGGGACAGTGCGACTATTTGCTTTGCACTTTCGGAGCCGGGTCAAGGCACTCGGAGTCCAGATAGACGGTTGGATGATTATCGAACTTGATTCCGTATCGGGAACCTAACACAATCTCCAGAACCGTTCCATGTCGCTCGACGTATCCGCCGGGTGCTTTGTCGTTGACGACAACATGCGCACCGACGCCAAATTCTCGATTCCGTTCTGTCTTTTTCATGTTGTTCCTCGGGTGTCTGGTACGGTCAGGGTTGTTCATCACTTCCTCGATGTTTTGCTTCACTGCGATCCCAACTGCTCGAATGCTCAATGGCGCAAGTCAGCCAACTTCCGCTCGTATTCCTCTTTCTCGATTTTCCCCTTGAGCATAGCGCCGCTTTAGTTATCTCGATGGGGGATTCACGCAGAGCTTCGTGCCCGCGTCCCTCAGTTGGCAGCCATCGAACGAAAAGAACGACCAAAACGACCAGGGCAATCCAGAAGAACCACATACCGTACATGTGCCACCACCAGCCGTTCATGGTCCTCCTCCACGAAGCGACTTATACACTGGGTTCCCGGCGATGCTGTGATGCCGGTCACGATGCAGTGCGGAAATCAACCGAACTCGTTTGAAGAACCCAAGACCCGAGCCGACCGGAACGCAGTGAGTGCAGCATGATCGGCAAAGACATATCTCGCCAGTGGGCCAACTCCCGAATGCGGGATTGTGGCGAGCACGTGTGCTCCCTGGCCTCGTTTCCGGGTTTCAGAAAAGTGCTCGTTTGCTAAGGACGTCTAGAACGCGGGGTGTCCTCATCGTGGAAGAGAAAAAACGGTGACCTTAATAACTCGTCCGCGTCGTGGCTTCTGATCGATCCTAAGACCTGCTCGGATTCAGTTCTAGGTTTTTGCAACCCTGAGAGCGTCGATGACTTCCCTTGATCTTAATCCGAGCTTCCTGAGCTGACCAATCACAGCGTCTGTATTCTTAGCCGTACGTTCCATGTCTTGGGTGAGGATGCGGTTAAGAATCAGTGGAGGCCCTTGTGGCGAGCCGGAGTGGGATACCACCAAGACAAGGTTCTCTAGCATCCTGCGCACATGTGCGTGCCCAAGCAGGCTCATCGAGAAAGTAACCTTGTTTATCTGAAATGGCTCGAATTGCAGAGTCTGCAACTCGATTAGCTCATCCGTCTTAAGAGCGTTGTCGAAATATGCTTTGAGCCGAAGGTTGGTCGCCTGCCGCTTGCCGGGAACAAGGCAATGCGTGATGCGACGCGCCAAATCCTCTGTTTCGCCGACGTCGATCGCACTGAAGCCGACTGTCGCCTTCCAAACGATCCATCGATAGACCACCGGTCGACCGTAATGCTCTTTGATGTAAGGTGAGAGCAGGTTTGGATATTGATAGTTGTATCCAAGCGACGCTTGGACATTTACCCATTGTAAACGCGGATTGCCAACGTTACGGCACGATTCGGGCGTAGAAAACGACTAGAGCGATAGAGGCGGCGATGCCGAGGAAGAAGCCGCCGAGGTGCAGGCGGGGATGGATGGCGCGGGCGTAACGGATGCTGGCGACGAAAAAGACCGCGTTGGACAAGATAGCGAAAGCAAACCCTCCGAGGCCGAGAATTTCCGCGTAGAGTGCGTTCCAGTCCCAAGAGGCGAGATTCACAATCAAGAAAGTGAGAACCGCGGAGCCCATCGTGACGATGGCTGCGGTGGCGACAGTGTAGCCGCTCGCAAAGCCCACATTGGCGTGCAGGAGAATAAGCAACAAGGCGATCGCATACTCGGCCACCACGACAGCGGCCACAAGGGCGCGGTCGTGGGGATCTGTCTGCCCGAAGAGCTGTGTTTCGGAGAAGAACACCGCGGGGACGAGCGCGTTCGCGAGTGCGGCGACGCATAGCGTGAGGCAGAGAAAATGCCAGTGCGGGCGGAGGGCGGCGGCGTCCCGCGCAGGACTCGTTGAGATGTCGGCGGATATAGAAGTAATCAGGCGGATTATACAGCCAAGGGCGGCCTTGGAAATGCTTCTCTTGCGCACTAGATTTGGACTACTCTGGGTCGAGACAGACTCCAACTCTTTCCCTGAGAAGGGCGGGCAGCCCTCACGGTGAGGTAAGCAGCGGCTCTGCAACCTATTCAGAACCAAACTCAATGAGGCTCGGAAAGGTGACCCTCCCTGACCGGCGTTAGAATTAGACCGGAATTTCCGATTTGGACCTCTGACTCGCGCATCGTACGCCTCTCCTGCCCTCGACACAACGAATCTTCCACCAGAACAGACTCCAGTAAATTGATGTCGAGAAAGTTCAAAGGCAGTTTGCACCCTTCCGCGCCTCGCAAGGAGTCGTGCTCCACAATGCTTACTACTGAGCCCTCGTGCGTGCCGCAGTTGCACATTCACGCCGGTGACGTTAAAGCGGAAACGCAGCATGGCTGAACTGACTCCGTATTCTGAACAGGCATCCTCATCGGACAGTCCTCCTCGCCTTATGAAAATCAACGCTTCTCGGGGTAACAAGAGGCAGCCTGCCAGCCAATTCGCTTCCTCTTCTTGCTCTTCATTGTGGGTTCGAAGTGCCATGCCGCTGTTAGGGCTCATGAACATCATCGACGGTTCGTGACCCAGGATTATGTGGGCAATCTCATGCGCCAAGCTGCTATGGAGCGAGTACTTAGCGTTATGGCAAAGGATTTCTTGGAAATTCAACTTGACCTAGGCGCATTGCTGAGGTTTAGTAGTGCCGAGCTCCGAGTTGTCCCCCTCCTGAGCTCTCGACTGCTTTCTAAAGCGATTCAACTTCAGTCCTGGATCGTCCCCCCGGCTAGCAAACGCAGGAGACTGTTCAATGCCGCATGGGATCTTGGTGGTGGACGATCACGAACCAATGAGGCGAAAGATCCGGTCGTTGTTGGAAAGTGAAGGGCTGGACGTATGCGCGGAGGCCGCCAACGGACGGGAAGCTATCGAAAAGACAAAGGAGTACATGCCGGATCTGGCCATCCTCGACCTTTCGATGCCAGTCATGAGTGGGTTTGAAGCGATACCGGAAATGCTGAAATGGGCTCCCCAGATAAAGATTGTCATCTTCACCGTGGATGATGCGGAGGAACTGAGGCAACACGCCTTCTGTCTGGGAGTTCGGGCCTATGTCTCTAAGTCCGAACCTGCGGAGGCACTTCTCGCCGAAGTGAGGAAGCTGTCGCTGTGAGCAAGGCATGATATCGCTCTTTGATGCAGGAGAAGCGCCTTATCGGAACTTGGCCAAAGTAACCCAACGCAGGGGTGTCCTCATTCAGTCCGAGAAAAAACGGTCGGTTCATGGAGCGAGAGCGAGTCCTACCCATCCTGGTTGCAAGGTGTGTTCTCCTTAAACGTACCCGGATAGGGCTCTTTTTAATGCTTATAATTGCTTCACGAGTCGAAGCTGGCTGGGCGACATTCTTTGCAGCTCCGCAAAAATGCGTGCAAGGGCTTGGTATGAAATTGCAGAAACTACAGCCGCAGGCGTAGCGGCCCGCTTGAGAATTTCGAAAGCCGGGGTGCCTCCCGGTTTGGTCAGAATCTCCATTGACTTTGGTCTGTGATCGCGCCTGCTTAAGATTGCGAAAGGGCATTACCATGAAGCGTCAATTCCGAAAAGAAGTCTGCATCTACTGCAACGATGCGCCAGCAGAATCGTCCGACCACGTAGTTGGTAGGAAGTTTTTTTTGGAAGAGCGCCGGGGCGACCTTCCGCAGGCTCCCGCCTGCAAGCGTTGCAACAACCGAAAATCCCAGTTGGAGAATTACTTGATGATCGTTTTGGGATTCGGCGCTAAGCACCGGGACGCGGCGGTAAATCTCAAAACGCAAGTTGCTCATCGGCTGGAAAACAAAGCGAACGCCAAGCTCCTGCGCAAACTTCAGAAGGGATACGAGAGAAGCGGCGGTACTTCGATTCCATTTGAGCACAAGCCGCTGGAGGAACTCTGCGCAATGATCGTGAAGGCGTTGGCGTGGCAGCATTTCAGCGTCAGGTTGGGGAAGGGATACTCCTCGATCGCATCAGTTTTCACGAATGATGGCGAGGGATTCTTTGCGCAGTTGCTTGCACGCGGGAAGACTCACGTTTCGGGAGACTTGGGCGAGGGCACGTTCAAATACGAAGGTACGCAGGCGGCGGAATACCCAGAACTGACTCTTTGGAGATTTGAAATTTACGGCGGTGTGGATTTCGGCGACCCGAAGGTCCACGGCCCGTCTTCGTTGGTAATCGCGGCTACCGGGCGTTCGGAGATGATCGGGAATCTTTTCTACAGCGGCTTCTTGAAGGATCGTAACGCGCCCAAGGTCGGAAGGAATGATCCCTGCCCATGCGGCAGCGGGAAGAAGCACAAAAAGTGTCACGGATCAGTCGCCAAGATTGAAGCCCGCGACCGTGCTTTTGCCTTAGCCGCTGAAAGGCGAGTTTGAACCAGACTTTCGATGAAGCGACGAGTGGTCTTGATAGCTTGGGTACCGAACGAAAGGGCAATTCCTGAGTCTCAATCGCGAGTTTGGAAAGCCTGCTCGGTATACCCAGGACGTCCAGAACGCAGGGGTGTCCTCATTCGTTCTGGGAAAAAACGGTGCAGGCCTTGCCAGCCTCGCTGACCTTCCTGCGTGATTCCTACGAATGCTCACATCCCTGATTAGCCCCCGGCATCAAGTTCTTCCAGTGTTTCTGCATGTTCTCCATGGACGTCATAGCCTCGGTCCGAGGCCGACCGATTCGATGCCACCTTGGCAGTACATGAATCACATAACGGGACGTGTTACGCTTGTTAGCTATTGATTGGCAGTGATTCTAAGGAGGAGTCGCGTTCAATGAATCTACAGGTCATTGTGGCGGAGTTGAAAAAGGAACGGGATCGAATTGATCGAGCCATTGCGGCGCTAGATGGGATCACAACTAACAACGGAGTTAGAGCAACAAAAGGTCGCGCAACAGCAACGAGGCCCGCAAGCACACGGTCTAGTCGTAGGTCTAGGAGAGGCCACTTGACTGCGGCGGGTCGCAAGCGGTTATCAGAGTTGATGAAGCGCCGATGGGCGGAAAGACGAAGAAAAGCTTCGAACGGACGCAAGTCTGCCGCTAAAGCTGCCTGAACGAGCTTCGCCCGGTCCGGTCCAGACTTTAGATCGGATCACTCTTGACCGAGACCGTTCAGCCGAGCGCTTCCGTCAAGACGATGTAAAGTGTCAGGCCGCATTCGAGCGCCAGTAAGCACAACATCGCGGCAGTCAGCGCAATCCGCCGGGGCAACGATAGTGTACTCTTCATGATGAGGACGCCTGGCACCACAGCGGCCAGAATGACCGAACTCCACAGCATAAGTGGAATCGATGCCGCATAACTGGCGTTATATCGAAGACGTGATCGGTCCAAACACATCCCGACAACCGCTACGAGCGAGGGTAAGGCAAAAGCAGCCAAACCTGCGATTGCCTTGGTGGACGGCTTCCGCATTACTTATCTACTCGGGCGAGATATTGCCTGACCAAGGAAGACCGAAGAAGCCGCGGTGTAGTTGCACCCTGATTGTCTTCCCCACGACAAAACGGTTGAATCCGATCGAGCTGACGTAGAAGTCCTCTGTCCTTCTACCGGGCCGCCATGAAGCGACCGTTAGGATGTGTTGAGCACCCCGGCCTCTCGTCACGGTCTTCTGGACCAGTGTGGCTTTCATTACCGTTTGAGGTGACTTGTCGAACCAACCGTTCAGAAGGAGCATCGAGGCAAGCACCGCGAGAGCAATACTGGAATAGACGTAAGCTTTCTGCAACCGCTCTAGATCGTCATTCAATCGATTTACTAGGCTGCTTCTCAATTGCAGCAACATCGGGAGCAAAAAGACGCACAGGCCGAACGCCACGAAGGGACCGGCATCCAGAGGAGGATAGATTATCCATGCCAGCAGTCCGCCAAAGAGCCCTGGTAGCGACAGGCAGAAATACTTGTTCAGCGATTTTTCAACGTATCTTTCCGCAGAGGCACTCTTGCGGTCAGAGCCTGATTTGACCTTGAGCCTCGATCCCTGCTGAGCTGTTCATTCGTGTCCCTCTGATTCGACCGCACGGCTATGCAGAACGGCTTTTTGACGTGCTTTGATACGAGTGTCGCGAGCCACCGTTCGTCTGGAAATAGAACTTGTCCTAAAAGATATTGCCCGGGGAGATTAGCTAATCGAACGGCAAGGACCCACCAGTTTCTGCGGGATTGTCAGAACGCGGTCAAAGCGGACAACGTGAATTCCACGGCCTCATTCCCGAGTTTGGAAAATGTGCTCTGTATACGCCGGATGTCCAAGAACGCTTGGGTGTCCTCATCGCGGGGGAGAAAAAACGGCAGCAAGCGTCAATTGCCTTCGTGATAAAGGATGATGGCTGACCTTTCGAGATGCTTCCCCGTGATTCTGTGATAGCTCTTGCGATAGACCTTCAGCCATTCCTTCTCGGTGCTTGAGACGCCCAATCTGGGAAATCTGAGAAGGCACTTCCCTTGTTCCCGGAATCGCCTCCTCCTCTGAGCCCAGAACATCATCCTGGCAAATTCCGGGTCCTTCCACTGAGCCTTACGGGATTCACTAATCCATTGTCGGGATTCCTCTGAAAGCTTAGCCCCCTTGCGGGCGCGACCGAATTCCCCAGCTCGTTTGCCAAAAGTTCTCCAGTTCTCTATAAGACGATGCCGAGCATCCAAAGCTCGATACTCCGCCCTCTTATCCCCCTTCCGAATTGCTTCTTGTATCTTTCTATCCAAGGCTTCTAAGCTGCTAGTTTCATTAAGTGGCTTCATTGCCTTCCGCCTCCCCCTTCTTTCGGGGCCTAAACTGCCCCTTTTGCCCTTCCAGAAGGCCGTAATAATGCTCCTTCCAGAGGCTTATACTGTGCGCCAGCATGTGGGGTAACCCAGCTTACAAATTAGGGCCATTTTGACTCCAAGAAACGCCTCTAAGTGCGTCGTCAAGAAACATCATTTTCCGAGCCCGATCCGGAAGAGTTTTCCCTTGAAGTGTTAGCTTCCGCACAGCCACCGGTTCCTACAACTAGTTACTTCGCTGGCGGGAGAAAGGGTAAATCTACTTCCCGCAATCAGCGATCCGGCTCTCGCAGTAAAAAACTGCTGAGAGCCGTTCACCTTTGAAGGGAAGGTTGCCGTGGAGTTGTTGTGGATGGAACAGCAACAGATCGCCGGGTTTGAAGGCGATGGCAATCCGCCAGCGAGGAAGCACTGGGAGGTCTCAGCGTAGGCTTTTTACACTTCGAGGATCAGAAAGGCCGCCGGATAGTCACTCCGCTGCGAATCTTTCAGCGTTGAAATTTTACAGTTCACCTATGGAAGGCATCCTCTCACGAGCGCTTCGATAGACTGAAAATCCTCCCCTTCTGTCCCAGGCCCTTATAACAATAGGTCAAGTGTAGTGTGGTAAGCATAACTGAGTAATACAGCCAAGTAGGAAACACCGGCAATTATCCCTGATTAAGGAATATCCCTCTAAGCTTCTAATCCTCAAGCATGAGCGAAGCTCATCCCCCGAAGGGGGAGTAGATGGAAGAATTTCCTCTCTATCCCCAGAATCCCTCAAAATTCGGAAATACTCCAGGGATCAGGGATTCCTCATTTTCTCTTCGGGATATTGCTCTTCTCTCTTCTGCTTTTTCTAGCCTTCCCGATGGTTTTGCCGGTGTGCTCCTTGCCTGTGTTCGTGTCCGTGATCTATCTGGCCTGCTTTTTACAGTTGGCATCGGTGAGCCACTCAATTTTCGGTCTTTCTAAAGTGGTAGCCTTACCCTACCGTTTTAAGTTGGATGGCTCATATCCTATCTCTGGACGTCCTAGGGCCATTTGAGCTCCGCGTTTTTCGGGGTTGGGCTGCCAATAATCGCGTCCACCTACCGACGATTGGGGTTTGTCTGTTCTCTCCTGCGACCGTTGCATCCTTGACGGCTTGGACGATTGTGCGAGGTGAACCGATGAACACAGGTCGCGACAAACATCGCATGTCGCCTTCGGATTCCTCTTATTCTCATTGTGATGCCGCGTCCTCCGAAAGACGGAATAAAGCGTTTCCCCCGAATTCCCGAAGCTCCAGATTGCGGAAAAATCACTCGGCTCATCTGGCGATCACCACAATTCCATGTTCGGCAAAAACGCAAGTCAACTGAGTTCGTGCATCGGCTGGAGTCTCCTCATTCCCGACAGAGTGCGCTCCAAGAAACCCGCTGTTCACAAGATGATGTTTTCGACGCAGACGATTGACATCGAAAGCGAGTTGGAAAACGCCTACACGCGAGCGACCTACAAAGGAATGTCGGTACCCCATCTCATTGACAGTGCGTTACGCAGCGTTCTTACCGTGGCAATGACTGAGATTTTTATGAAGGCCAAAGAGTCGAAGGACCCACACGCAAAATACATGGAAGGAGGACCGAAAGAGTTTGCGAAAGCAGCTCGCCCGAGGCGCACTCCTAAAGGAAAATTACGCAAGGGTCGCGCCATTCGCATGGCACGCCTGTACGAGGAAGTTCGGCCCATAGCAGCCGATATTCTGAAATTTGTCGTGGACTACGACAAGACACACAACCATGACAGCCTCGAAACGCAATTGGAGCAGACATTTCCCAAGACGTGGATTAGGTACATTACGAGAGGCGAGGCCCTTCGTCATCTTCCGGAAATCCCTGGACATGAAGAACAGCAAACATTGAGCAAACTGGATTGTACGCCCCGCCAGTTGGCAGTCGGTGTTGTGTGGTGCGTTGAGGACGCACGCCGCGAAGGACCGCGGCTCAAACCTATAACGATTCTGGAACACTATATCCCCTTAGGCAAAAAGCTACTCGGGACAAGTCGCACCGGAAAGCGTCTTTAACTGCTTCACTAGTTTCGCCCCCTCGATTCGGTACCAAATCGCCTCCTTTTACGAATCCACGGCATTCCTGTCCAATATGTTTCAGCGCCCCGCACCAGGCGTAACACGAACACTGGCAGTTTGGCAGTGTTTGGGAGGGAGTAGACGTGAAAATCAGCCGAGCACTGGCAATGTCAGTGATGAATGCGCCGAAAGAGACCAAGGTGGAATGTTGGTTGAACGAAGCACTTCCAGAATCACGAGACGATCACCAATTGTTGGCGGAAATTCAGACCCAGGCTGCAACCGAATATCTTGGGCTCACGATAGTAGAGACACCACCATTTCAACATTGCCTGGTATTCGTAAGGAACCGCTCGGACCGAACTCACTCAGTCGTCATGGTTAGCCCTCAAGCAGCGGCCCTCCTCTTCACGGACACGTCCGAAGAAGTGCTGGCCAGTTCCGAAAAAGGCGGTTACGGCTGTACCCGAGGCTGGCTTGACGGCTGTCCCTTCTTGGGCCTGATCAGCACGGATCGCGAGCGCGTGGTCGTTGTCGCGTGCGCTAGGGAGGCTGTCATTGACACAGTGGCGTCGGTAATTTTCGAATGCAGAACAATGAAAGCCACCATTCCCGCCCCGGTGATGGCTGGCAGCGTACCACGGTGGGACCGACTTCCCGACAGCGCGGAGATGCTCATTCTCAGAGTAGACGAGGTGTGCCAAGCCCTCGAACTTCTGACTAAGTACGCGATAGCGTATCTGGAGGAAATTCCATCGGAGCACAACAGGCGACGTGGAAAAAGCCCGCACCGGACAGCACCGCCGAAGGAGTGAGACCCTATGTCCGGCGGCATCGACAAACTGATTCTGTTGGTTAGCTTCATCACCGATGAATTCTTGCAATTGGCACGCGAGCGAGGAGTTCGAAAATGGGGCTACCGCTATGTCATCAACTTACTCGAAACTTCGTTCGCACTGCCAATCGTGCTGTATTGCGAAGGATTGGTCGATGGGCGGCACAAGGTAGAGGTTTTGGGCGTAGCCCTTCTGGGTTTACACCGAACGCGGAAGATTCTCAGGAAAGTCTTGGGACATCTATCGGGAGAGAGAATCTATCGAATCGACCTGTGTACCGACATTCTTGGAGTGTCGGTACACGACCTCGCAGACATGTTCTCAATCTCGCGCGTCCAGAACTTGAAAATCTTCAGGAAGCGCGGGGCATGGTCCTTCTATCTCCAAAACTCAGCCAATAAGACGGTCGTGCTGTATGACAAAGCCAAGCAGCTCAGAGCCACCCGGAATCCCGCGGCTGAGATGCTTGAGCCAGACGACCAATTATCAAGGATCGAGGTTCAATTGAGTGGCCCCGCAGTGCCCTTTAAGAAGATTCGCCATCTTCATCGTTATCTTGAAATAGATCTGTTCCCCAATGTGAAGTTCAGGCGGCTGAAGAGCTTGCCGTCGAGCGCAAAACCTCTGCATCGGCTGGCCTCAGTGGGTCTGCGACGGCTGATTGGAAAATACGGGCTCCAAGCGACGAAGAAACAGTTCTCGCCGCCGGAGTGGGAATACATCGAAAAGCTCTTCCTGCAGGGTGTCGAGACAGAGCTGCGATTGGATATTAGCGGTCGTATGAAAAAGAGCATCGAGGATTGGCTCGAAGACAGAATACGATTTCCACGCCCACTATTCAGGCCGAGGGATAGCTCTGATGAGCGAAGTTAATGCCAAACCAAATGTTCCTGCGGCTGACCGAATTGTAGGCAGTTTGCCCGCATTAGAGCCGCACTTTACGGTTCAGCAGGTTGCCGAAATGTGGAATCTCAGTACTGATGCGATCCGCAGAATTTTCAGGAATGAACCTGGGGTGCTTGCGATTTCACCCCGACAGAGAAAAGGGAAGCGCTCCTACCTCACGCTCCGCATCCCGCAATCGGTCCTCGAACGAGTGCACCGGAAATGGCTCCTTGTCAGGTAGTTAAGCATCTAGTTACCATAAATGTTTTATGTTAACTATATATAGACGCCATAGGAGGAGCTGTCGGCACCGGCAAGATGGGCGGAAGTACCGCCGGTGTCATTGTCCAATTTGGGTAGACGGTTTTCTCGCTGGTCGGGAAATTCGTAAGTCCTTAGTGCTGCGGGATTGGGATGAGGCGCAAAGAATCATCCGTAGCTGGGAAACAGATAGCCAGAACGATATCCAACCCAGAGAGAGCAAGTCGCCCGCTACCCTGGAGCACACCTGGCAGAACTTTCTGGAGGATCTAGAAGCTCGCAAGCTGCGTGCGTCCACACTTCGCAAATACCGCTTGCTGTCTAGGCAGATGCAGGACTTCGCGGCCCATCGTGGCCTACGGTTCCTTATTCAATTTGATCTCACCACGTTGCGGGATTTTCGGGCGCAGTGGAAAGACGGACCGCTCTCCAGTTCGAAGAAGCTGGAACGACTGCGAGCGTTCTTCAGGTTCGCTATAGAGAGCGGCTGGGTGACAAATAACCCAGCACCCAAACTCAAAACCCCAAAGTGGAAGCAACGACCGACGCTTCCGTTCAGCAATGAAGAAATGGTTCGCATCTTCGCCGCACTCGGTCCCTTCTGTGATCAAACTGCCCCCGCCGGGAAAGACAGCGCTCGCCGTCTGCGTGGGCTCGTGCTTGTGCTCCGATACAGCGGGATGCGTATAGGAGACGCAGTAAAGCTCACTACTGACAAGATTAACGGCAACAAGTTGTTTCTTTATACGCAAAAAACCGATGTCGCGGTCTACACGGTCCTACCAGATTTTGTCATCGAGGCGCTCGATGCAATGCCGCGTGTGACTCCAACGCATTTTTTCTGGAACGGCATAGATAGCCTGGACGCCGTCGTGGGCAGTTGGCAACGGCGACTACGAAAGTTCTTTCGGCTTGCGAAAGTGACGGGAGGGCACGCTCACAGATTCAGAGACACCTTTGCCACTGAGCTCCTGATGGCGTCCATCCCCATTGAGCGTGTAGCGGTCTTGCTCGGTCATCAGAGTGTGAAAGTGACTGAGAAGTATTACTCCGCATGGACTGCATCTCGGCAACGCCAATTAGAAGCCGATCTACGGCGTGCTTGGGAACGTGATCCAATCGTGCTTCTTCAAGCGAAGGGTACACCGCAGGTACACGGAAAAACTGAAGCCGTCAACTGAAACAAAACACAAGGGAAATCGTGGAGGCGCGGGTGGGATTCGCACCCGTACTAGGGTTGAGAACACGTAAGTTATCATTTTGCGTTGCGCCAAAATCGCTCGAAACGCTGCACCGGCCAGATGCAGTTACACGGCGGTTACACGGGCCTGGCTCTCGGCCATGAGGCTGGTAAATGTGAGTAAACGATGATCGTGAGCAGAAACGGGGCAGACCGGAAACCTCCTGTTCAAATCGGCAAGGGCCGCAGACTGACTTTCAAGCAGAAAGAAGCTCTTAAGCGAACCGGCAGACCGCGGAAACACGCCACGGATGCTGAGAGGATGAGGGCCTACCGGATACGGAAAGCCGAGCAGGAAGGCAGAGTCTACGGCCAGCACTGCAGCAGATACAGGCCCAAGCGCAGTGATGACGAAACGGACTGAAAATAGCCAATTGGCTTAGCGCCACTGTAACCACGAAGTGTTACAAAAAGGCCCTTTCAAGTTGTTCCAAACACAGGGGCCGGGAACCCTTAAAACGGCAGTTTTAACCGAATTTTCCTCTCCTTCTGGCTCCCCGCTAAAGTGTCCGCTGCCGTCCCGAAAATCGGGAACTCTTTCTGAGGGTCGCAGCGGCCATAATGATGGAACCTGTGAGCACCTTAAGAGCGAAAGGACGTAGAACTGAACCTTGAGGATCGAAAGGACGATGAGGTCCCGGGAAGTATACGAAAATTGCGCGGATTCGCGGGAGCCGATTTAGCTGGCAGAGGGTCCGAGAACAGGAATCAACCGATCATTTTTGATCGTCCTGCAAGCCTCGGCTCGGGAGGTCTTTATGAGGGCTAAAAAGGTCCCTAACTGGGCAGGTGTTTGGAAGAAGCCACGGTGTTCGGAAGCGTGAAGACCCAGCACCCACGCCCCTTGTGAATCTTCGAGTACAGTTCACCGATGGGCCTTCCCTCAGGGAGTTTCCGAGAGATCGAAAATTTCCACCTTCTTCCGCGCCTAGAGCCATTTTGATCGCACCGTTTTTTCGCTTCTCCAATGAGGACACCCTGGCGTTCACGACGGCCTTAGCAAACGGGGCATGTTTTTTGAAACCTGGAAACGAGGCTAGGCAGCACACGTGCTCGCCGCGATCCCAACTTCCGAGAACACCGTTATCAGGACCTATCCTTAATTGGGTCAGGCAGCCACAGCTATCTCACTGGTAAGCGCGCAATACCCGAGCAGAGGTTAAATAGGGCTGGATGCTCAAAGATAGTAGCATTGATCAAAGCCGATACAGCAGCCCTGGCGTCTAGCAGTTCTTCAAACCTCGTTTCTGGTCCCCCGCTCCAAACGCGCCTTACATCTGCTGCAGCTTGTTTCTCTATTTCCTTCGGGTGCATGCCAAGCAACTCATGTTTTAGATAATTGGTGATGGCTTCGAATTCTCCCCGATCCAGCCACATTCCATGACATTTCGGACACCAGTCAATGAGGATCGAGGACTTGCCAAAAATCACAGAAACCATTTTGACGTTCTTACAATTGACGCAGGGACGCTTGGTGGCTATCACATGGGTCTTTTCCATGTTCTCAATCTCAGCATTTAGCCATCGTAATGATCCGTCTTCTACTCTATTTTTAAGTCTGCGCAATTCATCCTTGATAAGCCACATGCCTTTGCATTTCGGACAGCCTTCGAAGTTCATCCCAAAAATGGTGTATTGATTCAGCCTGTTTTTGCAGGCAGGACACTCATCCGATGTGTTCTTGCCGAGTTTGGTGCCCTTAATGGGCATCACTTCCACTTGAAAATCTGTTTCCTCGCTGCGCTTTTTGATCCGTTTGTACCAATAGGGGACATGCACGTTGTTAACAAAGTCAGAAAATCCTTTGCCGCTTACTGGCATGATTCTTTTGAGTTCTTTGTCGATCAGATTGAGCTCTCCACCATCGAGCCAAAAACCACCGCAGTTTCTGCAATAGTGCAGCAAAATATCCTCGGACTCCAAGAACCTCACTTTGGCCAGGTTGAAGTCGTCACATCGAGGGCACTTCTTTATTTGGTTCTCGGGTTCATCGTCCTTTTCTTCTTCGCAGTATTCGATACTTCCTTGGACACGAAAAGCCATCTTGTCCAGTTGACCAGCATCAAGCCACAGGCTGCCGCATTTTTCGCACATGTCATAAGTAATCGAATCCTTTTTTTCATACACGAATACTTCGTTGCTTGTCATCTCAGTACCGCAGTTCAGACATTTCATCTGTGGCTTTCTCCCAGGGACACTGCGAGTCGGATTTCTTATTCAGTTTCGATATAATCGAAGAACCATACGTGGGCCGCACGCTGCGGTCAAGATCTGGCATTTGGATACGCTGGTTCCGCCTGATACGTCTCCTTCTCGAAATGTGGCTTTGCGCCGATTCCCAGTCTCCGATAATGTTTATCGGAAGTTGGCACGCCCGAAGTGTACAGTTAACGCGCCACGTCGCCTCAGTGGCGAGGGAACGCGAATCGCGCTCCGGGGAGAGTCACGAAAATGCGTGACGCGGGTCACAGCCTCCCTTTTGGCTTGGGCGCAAGCTGTGAACTCAACGGATCGCAGTTGCTTGATCCGAGGAGGAGGAAATCATGGGCGTTGTGCCAAGTCCGCTTGCAATTCTGCTGATGTTGTGGGGCGCTGTTACGGCGGCGCTCATTATATTGGTGATTTACGGAAACACGCTGGACAGCCACGAAGACGAAGAGATCTACATCAACAAGAAGGAAGAAGAATTCATGGGCGGCGAGCAGAAAATCCTGGTCGCTAAGATGGAGCGGCTGAAGAAGATGATCTTCTCGCTGGCGGTAGTCTCCGGAATTCTGCTACTGACGAGTGCGACGATCTGGGTGTATATCGGGCTGACCCGCGGGTGACCGGAACGGCCAGCACAGCAACAACATTACGGAGGGAGTCCTTGATTAAACTCATACAGGTTCAGGAAGAGTCATGAAGGTCTTATTGGCAACGGATGGTTCGCCTCCTCGGAGGTGGCCCTTCAGGCTTTAATTGCTATGACACGCCCCCAGGAGACGGAAGTACGCATCATACACGTAATCGAAATTTGGCCTGTCCACGAATCTATCCTGCCTTCCTTTCCATATGCTCGGAACAAACCTCCAGGACGAGGAGTTCGAATCTCTGCTTCGCCTTACTGCTTTCTGGGAAGCCTTACGGCATAAGTCAGCAACAGGTGAAGATCAGCTGGATCATGCGTTTCGGCCCCAAATCATCTCGGCCCGAAATCCAAAGAAGGAGAAGTCAATGAAAGTGAAAGATGCAATAACGGGGACAGCTTACTACTGCCAACATGATACGAATCTCGGATCAGCGACGGAACTCATGTGGGTCGGGAACTGCGGATTCCTTCCTGTCATGGGACCAGACGGCAAGATCGCCGGAGTGGCACCGATCGGGACATTTGCATAGCTCTGGGGACGCGCAATCGTCTTCCTGGGAACATTGCGGTCGGTGACGTGATGTCGGGCAGGCTGTTCGCGTGCTCACCCGATGATGACGTTCATATGGCGCTCAGGCTGATGCAAGAGGGAGGGGTGCGGCGACTACCCGTCATTGGAGGAAACGGTGCGCTCGTAGGTGTGATCTCCATGGACGATCTTCTCCTACGAGCGGAAGTGCCCGGGACCGGCAAACGACCGGAACTTTCTATCGATGAAGTTGTGAGAACTTACCGAGCCATCGATCACTTAAAGAGTCTCGGCGGCGGACCATCTCATCAAACTGGCCAGAACCCGATTTCTAAAAGTCGCGTTTGTCTGCAACTGAGCTTAGAGGCCCACGCTTGACCACGCCCGATTACCAGCTAATGTATTAAATGGGGTCCCGCCTAAAAAACGATCCACCCGTGAATGCTGAAGAGCACTTGCGGGTGGTCTGAAGTGTCACTTACTTGCCCCAAGAATGGCTTGCGGATGAGGTTGAATGGAATGGACAGAGATCCTTTGATTGTTCACATCGAGTACCTCGAAGATGAAGTCAAGAAGATAGACGAACGGGCCGACAGAGCAGAGGCAATGATCCCGAACATGGAAAGCACGAAGAAATATGCCTTACGAAAACTTGTCAGCGGCCTCCGAGATGAGGCGAGTGAATACCGCAGATATGTAGCACTCATGAAGCAAATCGCGAAACGGAAATGAGCCCACGAACCACCTCCCCAAATGGTTTCTGTGGGCCACACCTATTCGGGATCAGTTAGAGGAGCGACTATGCGCTGGCAGGTGTTGGCAGCCACCGACCTGGGTTTCAATTCCGGAAGTCGCGAAAGAAGTGCCGTATGTCTTCAGCTAACAATTCAGGCTCTTCTATCGCGGCAAAGTGTCCTCCGCGGGCATCTTTGTCCAATGCTGAACGTTGTACCCACGCTCGACCCACTCACGTGGAGGAGCGGAGATTTCTCTCGGAAAGTTCGCGATCGCACAGGGTATCTGCACGAAATCACCCGGACCGAACCGTAGCGGAGCTTTCTTGTTTTCGTAATAAATCCGGAAAGAGGAATGAATCGTCTGGGTCATCCAGTACAACGTTACATTTGTCAGGAGTTCATCCCGGCTGAATCTGCGATACAGATCGCCATTGCAATCCGACCATTCCCGGAATGTTTCCAGTATCCAAGCCGCTAAGCCCGCAGGCGAATCATTCAGGGCATAAGCAGGGGTTTGAGGTCGCGTTCTCTGAATATGTGCGTAGGCACCACTCTCCTCATACCAGTTTGCCAGCGCGTTCAAGTAATTGTCTTCCGCTGCGGTGAGCTTCTGTCCATTACCCAGATAGGGTCTGTATGAGGCAGGAATGTAGTTCAAATGAATTCCAATGATCCGATCGGGATGACGGAGACCTAAGGCCGTACTCACGCCTGCGCCGATGTCTCCTCCTTGAGCCGCAAAACGGCTATACCCAAGCTCGCTCATCAGTTCCTGCCACAATTTGGCAATGTGAAAAATATTCGTGCCGCTGGCAGGCTGGTCCGAATAGCCAAATCCGGGCAGCGACGGAACGACAATGTCAAACGCATCTTTCGAATCGCCTCCATGAGCTGCGGGGTCTGTCAACAGCGGAACGATTCTCAGCATCTCCACAAATGATCCCGGCCAGCCGTGTATCAGGATCAGCGGAATGGGATCGGGACCTTTGCCCTTCTCGTGGATAAAATGGATTCCCGGCGCATCTGAGACGAAGCGATAGTGGTGAAATGCCGATAGCTTCTCTACCTGAGCTCTCCAGTCGAATTCTCTTCTCCAATAACGACAAATCTCCTGCAGAAAGCGAAGATCGAAGCCGTACTCCCACGCAGAGCTGGATACCTCGTCAAGCCAACGAGTTTGCTCAAGTCTTCTTCTGAGATCGTCCAACTGGCCTGGAGAAAACGGAACATCGAATGGGCACATGGTCATGGCGTTGCCGGAGTCATTTTACGCCCGACAATAACAGTGCCGATCAGCACTCGTTGGCCGTCTGGCAAGGTACGGACGATTTTGTAAGGTCGCTCCAGAACAGTCTCCATGGCCAAAGTTTCCTAAAGGGGAAGCTCAGGCGCGGTGACGGAGCACACAGCCGGGCAGTGATGGCTTCATGGCTTCCAGTTCTCGGGAATCTTCCGAAACCGACTATTCTTTTCGTTTGCCTACCAATGTAGACATGAGGGGGGAAGTGCGGCTCGTTTCGTGCCTGTACGTTGCTGTATTACTAAGTGAATACATCTTTGCTTCCGGTGACGAGCGTCACAATCTCAGATATGGGTTTCATGCACCATTGTATGGGGGCGTCCCGATACGGGATGGAAGCAAATGGAAACACCACAATATGCAGATATCAATGATGCGGAACTACGAGAAATCGAGGCGGAGTTGGGTCACCCAGTAACGAGGGAGTTGGCGCAATGGTTTATTCGCAACCGCATAAATCGTGAGGCCGTCGAGCGAATGTTAGCGGTTGGGACGCAACCCGAATTGCCACAAAAGCGAACAATGTTCGCGAATGCTCGTTAATCTCCCCGCCGAAAGCCTTCTCAATTCTCTTCTACATTGACGATGATTTGTGGGAAAGCATTGTGATCTCTTTCGAGTTGCCGGATCAGTTCCATAACTGCTGGAGATCGGCAAACACACTCCATACTCCCAATCCACTCCCTCACCTCTTCGAATAAAAGTTCGCGTTCTCGTTCCTCCTCCATAAAGCCCTCCAATCCACGTGTGTTTGCTGTCAGCGGTTACCACAGTTCCCAATGCTGCTCAGTCACATAACTTCTGGGTTCTCTCAGTACGACCGCCTTTCTTCGCCGCGCCTTAACTCTGCTCTTCGTCGATCTAAGCAGCTTGCGAACCCTGCTCTTTTTCTCCGTCTTCTTAGTCATCCGACTCCTCCTTGGCTCTTGGCTCACTCCTGCTTCTAACCGGCTCCCTTGCGAGAACCTGATGGCTCTCATGATCGCCATGAATCAGGTGGTAGAGGAATGCCGCGAATAGCAAGAACGAGAATAGGCGATCCATAATCCCTCCATTCCGGCCTCGGTGGCCGTCAGCCGTATGCTGGTCCCAGGGAACGGGGAAGAATGTGGCCCCGGTCACAATGGAGGGTGATCTGGCTTCGCACTGAACCGAGAGGAATCTGGAGGAGAGGCTATCTTAATCGGAGTGTTTGGAATTGGTACGTATCAGCCAGAAATCTGGGGCGGGCTCCGAGAATTCTATACCCACTTCAACTCGGCCTGCGTAACACCGACCCAGGCTGGTTACGCGACCATCTCTTGCCGCCCAATTCTCAGGATTCCGAATGACAAGTCTCTGGCCTATTGTCACCGTGGATGCCAAGGCAACGAGGACTCCGTGGACGTTTATAGATATTGTATAGGTTTGTTCTTGCAAGCATCCGACGTCTCCGCAGACTACAAGGGCGAAGCGGACGGGAAAGCGAGGACTACGGCGACGCTCGAAATATGCAGCACGGGGAGTCTGGGCGCACAAATGGCAAGGTTGTTCAGACAATCTTCTCGATTTGCCACTTCCGAGACTCGGAAAGCGCTGCGTTTTCTGACGCGCCTACTTCACGGATTCGCATATTGGATCCTCTTCGGCAGGTGACCTGAAAGATGTGTCCGTAAGGCGAGATCACTTTGAATATCCCATCCCGATTCCGCAGTGCTTCCGCTGGATTTTCCACCTCAAGCTTTCCTTCTCCAGTCATAAAGCCTCCTGTCCTTGAAGGTTGCTTGTCGTCTTTCGGTCTGTGACATCAGTCAGTCAGAAGTGCCACAGAAGCGATCACGCTTTGCATGTAACGGAACGTTACCCGGGCAGACTCGTCGCGAATCTTGTGCGTCTAGATACCACCGACAGCTCGATCTCCGGAAACGCCTTAGGCAGTCACAAACTCCTCTAAAGCCTCGCGATCTTCGATAACCAGCGTCGAACCGCGCAGCTCGACCAGGTGCTGGCTCTTAAACTCACTCAGTGTGCGTGTGACCGTCTCACGAGTGGTGCCGATGAACTCTGCAATTTCTTCATGCGTCAGTGGAAGGTTGATGCGTGTTCCCTCGTTCGTTTCCTTCCCCCCGACGGCGAACTCCAGCAGGAGCTTGGCAAGCTTTTCCGGCGCGGATATAGAAAGGCCCACGGTTCGGAGTTGATCGCAGGCGGTCTGGTAGTGTGAGCCTAACTGTCTCGCCACTACTGGATAAGCCTCGGGGTGCTGTATCAGGAAGCGCAGGAAATCATCACGCCTTACGAAGGCCACCTGGCACGGGTGCATGGTTTCGGCGGTTACTTCCATAGGAGTGTTCGAAAAGGCAGACATCAGCCCAAGGACTTCACCAGCCTTGGCGATGCGCAAGATGAGCTTCTTGCCTTCGCTGGAGCTGACGGAGAGCTTCACCTCTCCTTCGCAGAGCACGTAGATTCCGCGTGGAGTCTGCTTTTCCATGAATAGCACCGCGTCCTGCGGATAAGCTGAGATAAACTTCACAGCATCGAGATCCTTTAGTGCAGCTTGCGATAATTGGGAGAAAAATCCGTTGCCATGAAGCTTGTAGGTTTGGCAGCTTTCGTTGAGTTCGAAACCGTATGGACCTTTCATTTTAGGCTCCTTTTGTCATTTCTCTGGTGCTCTCGCATCGCTTCCTGGGCATAAAGCTCCATCAACAGCGAATTGGTCTGAAATTCTGCGCCCGTCTTGTCATGGATCTCGGCCAAAAGCCGCCGTCCCTCGGCGTTTATCTGGGTCACTTCACGCAAATCCACCGACAACTTTTTCGAATCGAGGGACGGGGCCAGCGACTGCCATGTTCGGCTGAACTCGGCCACCCAAGGTCCGCTGATCTTTCCTGCGAGTTTCAGTGTCACGAGCTTTCCCTTTTCCTCGACCGTGATTTTCAACACGCTGTTAGGTATCGCAATTACGGAACCATAGTGACGAATGACACTCATGCCAGTGAATATCGAATGAAACAAAGGACATAGGCTCTTAGAAGTCAGTGTGAGAAGGATTGTCTTGGAGGAAAGTGACGAAAGTGACGAAGGCGATCTTCGTCTCCGCGACTACAGGTAGTCTCGTCGTCCGATTCCCAGTTTCTTCAGCTTGGAGTTCAAGGTCGTTCGCTTCAGGCCCAGCCGGGCGGCAGCGCCATCCAGCCCGCCGATCATTCCCTTGGCTTCGCGGAGCGCACTGAGAATCTGTTCCCGTTCGGCCGATTCTAAGGTGGGGCTGTCTTGCGCAGGCGTCTGTTCCAGCTTCGGGACAGTCAGCTCAGAAAGAGGTGCGCGGAGCGCGGGCCCTTTTGAAAGAATCACAGCTCTCTCGACGAAATTCTCAAGCTCCCGGATGTTCCCCGGCCAATTCCAATTCGTGAGTGCCTGCATCACGTCCGTCGGGATACTTTTAATCTCCCGATTCATCCGGCGTGCGTGTCGATCTACAAAACAGCGAACCAGCAGAGGAATATCCTCACGGCGTTCGCGTAGCGGCGGCAGCGTAATCGGGAACACCCTCAAACGATAGTAGAGATCGCTCCGAAATTGCTTGTCGGCAACCATCTGGCCCAAGTCCCGGTTGGTGGCCGCTATCAGTCGCACATTCACCGGAATGGTGCGCGTGCTACCGACCCGTTCGAACTCTTTCTCCTGAAGCGCCCGCAAGATCTTCGGCTGAAGCTCCAAAGGAAGCTCACCAATCTCGTCAAGGAACAGCGTTCCCTGATGGGCCAGCTCTAACCTGCCTATCTTCTGTGAAATCGCGCCGGTAAAAGCGCCCTTCTCGTGGCCAAAGAGTTCACTTTCCAGTAGACCGGCGGGAATCGCGGCACAATTTAGCTTTATGATGCTTCGTTGCCCGCGTGGACTCAGTTGATGGATCGACCTGGCAATGAGCTCTTTACCCGTGCCGGTCTCACCGAGGATGAGGACCGTCGCGCCCGTCGACGCTACCGTTTCAACCTGCTTCAGAACTCTTTTCAGCGCAACACTGTGCCCGATAATCTCGTCGAACCCATATTCAGTGGTAAGGTCCTCTTCCAGAACCAGTACTTCCTGCTCCAGACGCTGATTCTCTTCGGCCAATTTCTCACTCAACCGCTTGAATTCGCCCGCAGCAACCACGTTGTCAATACCGATGGCCACCTGGTTGGCAAAATGCCCGAGAACCTCCAAATCCTTCCGCTTAAAGGCAGCTTCTTCACGGCTTCCGACTATCAGCGTCCCAAGGACTCGTTCTTCGCAGACGAGAGGCACCCAGCATCCGGACCTCATGCCTCTGGCATTCAGATGCTGAAAAGCTTCAACGACAAAACGCTCGTCTTTAAAATTGTTGAGAAGAAGGGGTTCTCGGTTCATGAATACATAACCTGAGGGCGATCGCTTCAAGGGCACGTGAAGTTGGTCTAGAGAAGGATTATTTGTTCCGCCGACCTCAAGAACGTGGACACGCAATTGGTTGGTTTCGCCGTCATGGAGAGCAACAGCCGCATAGTCGTGCTGAATAACATGTTGAATGCCAGCAGACAAGGCTGACAGCAAATTCCGAACATCAAAACTCGAAAGCACGGACTTGGTGAGTTCCAGCATCAAGGCGTCTTCGGTCTGCTTGCGAACGGTAAGGTCGCGGGTGACTTTCGAAAAGCCGATCAACTCTCCGTTCTTGTCTCGAATAGCCGTGATAACCACGTCCGCCCAAAAACGAGAGCCGTCTTTTCGAATCCGCCAGCCCTCGTCTTCATAACGTCCTAAACTGGCAGCGAGGCGCAGGGCTTCGCGAGGCTTACCGCGAGCGATATCCTCCTCGGTGTAAAAACATTCAACGTCGCGGCCTATGATTTCCTCAGGGCGATATCCTTTGATCCGCTCGGCTCCAGGATTCCAGGTAGTGATGCGTCCATAGGCGTCGAGCAGGAAGATGGCGTAGTCTTCGACGCTGTTAACGATCGAACGGAATTGCTCTTCGCTGCGACGCAAGGCATCTTCGACTTGCTTGCGCATCGTGACATCCCGAACAACCGCCAAGGCGAGCGATTCCCCTTCGGCTTGCAAGGTACTGAGCATGATGTCTATGGGAAATTCGCTGCCATCCTTTCGCCGACCATAGAGCTCAAGCCCGGCGCCCATGGGTCGCGTGTGAGGCGCGGCATGATAACTTTGCTGGTGGGTGATGTGCGCCGTCCGGAAACGTTCGGGCACCAGAATATTAACCGGCTGGCCGATCAGTTCGCCCCGAGTGTAGCCGAACATGGATTCCACCTGAGCGTTGACCCTGACAATCAAACCCTCTCGGTTGGCTTCGACAATGGCGTCGGGGGAGGATTCGAAAAGGTTTTCAAAAAGCGCCCGGCTCTTGCTTACGTCCTCATCGAAGCATGGCTCCGTGCCCTTGCTTGCCATCGAAAATTCTCCGGCAGGACCGGGGGCGCTCCAAACAATCAGGGCTTCTGTCGAGAGTCGCTTCAGGGATCTGCGTCTGGTGGCACAGGAACCGTCGCCCATGGCGGGCGCGGCGGAGGGTGTGGGACTAGACGGATCAAGTATACGCCCGTCTCCCATCGCAGTGGGATCCGACTGTGATTGCTTGGAAGATAGTGCCTAAGACCCAGGTTATCTCCTGATAGCAGCCACATCGCTGTCACGATTGCGGAGAATGGGGGGCAAATTTGGATTTACGATCTTGTCCGCGAGACGATGAGTCGATTGACGTTTGGGAGCGAGGTCAACCTCGATCCTGTTTGGTCGCTGGACGGCAAGCGGATAACGTTTGAATCGAGCGTTCCCGGGAATCTATTTTGGCAGCCTGCGGATGGTAGCGGCAACGCCGAACGGTTGGCAAAGGAGACGATATACAGGTTCCTAGTTTCTGGTCTCCAGACGGTCAGGTGCTGGCCTTTGTTGAAAACAATGCAAGCACGGGCCGCGATATTTGGACCTTTAAGCTCAGAGACCGGAGCCTACAACCATTTCTGAAAACCCCATTCAACGAAGGCGCGCCCGCGTTTTCTCCCGATGGCCGTTGGCTCGCCTACAGCTCGGATGAATCCGGCCGCACGGAGGTTTACGTCCAACCTTACCCAGGGCCGGGCGGGAAGTGGCAGGTTTCCACCGATGGAGGAAGCGAGCCGAGTTGGAATCCGAACGGCCGGGAGCTGTTCTACCGGAATGGCGATAACAAAATGATGGCCGTGGACGTCGCGGCGCATCCGTCATTTTCGGCGGGCAAATCCAAGTTGCTTTTCGAAGGGCTGTACCAGCTAAGTGCCACACCTGCAGCCCGTAACTACGATGTGTCGCCAGATGGCCAGCGCTTCCTGATGCTGAAGGCTGACGAGCAAGAACGGAGCGCCTCGCAGATCAACGTGGTGCTGAACTGGTTTGAAGAACTGAAACGCCGGGTGCCAGCCGGAAAATAAACGCATGATCGGCCAGACCATCTCGCACTACCGCATCCTGCAAAAGCTCGGTGGTGGCGGCATGGGTGTGGTGTACAAGGCCGAGGACACCGACTTGGGCCGCTTTGTGGCGTTGAAGTTTCTGCCTGATGACTTGGCGCGAGACCCACAGGCGCTGGAGCGATTTCGTCGTGAGGCACGGGCGGCGTCTGCTCTGAACCATCCCAACATCTGCACGATCTACGAAATCGGCAAGCAGGATAGCCATTCGTTTATCGCTATGGAACTGCTCGAAGGCCAGACGCTGAAGCAGAGGCTCGCTGGAAAGCCTTTCCAATGGAGCAGTTGCTAGAGTTGGGGACAGAAATAGCGGATGCGCTGGACGCAGCACACGCTAAGGGAATTGTCCATCGGGATATCAAACCGGCGAACATCTTCGTGACCGATCGTGGGCACGCAAAGATTCTGGATTTCGGCTTAGCCAAAGTAGAGCAGCGACCGAAGGTGGCGGAGGGGGTCAGGGCCTCGCAATTCTCTCAAGAGGACCTGACCAGTCCCGGGACGACGCTGGGCACGGTAGCTTATATGTCGCCAGAGCAAGCGCGAGGGGAAGAACTGGACGTTCGGACGGACCTGTTCTCTTTTGGCGTCGTTCTATACGAGATGGCCACCGGCAAGCTTCCATTTCAGGGCAATACCTCGGCGGTCATCTTCAATGCGATTCTGAGCAAAGCACCCACGCCGCCAACTCGCTTGAATCCAGAACTGCCCCCGAAGCTCGAAGAAATCATTAACAAGGCATTGGAGAAAGATCGCAAGCTGCGCTACCAGAGCGCGGCAGACCTGAGAGCCGACCTATCCAGACTAAGACGAGATACGGATTCGGGCCGTTCAGTCGTTGGTGCACGGGCTGCCGAATCATCTCCTCGACCCTGGTGGCGCGGCAGAGCCGCCAGGGCGATTGCGGCGGTCTTGGTGGTGGCGGTGTTGGCGGGTGTGGGCTTGTTTTACAACTCTGCTGGGCGAGGCGGCGAGGCGATTGATTCGGTGGCGGTCTTACGGTTCGTCAATTCCAGCGGCGACCCCAACAGCGAGTACCTGAGCGATGATATCTCCGAGAGCCTCATCAACAGCCTGTCCCAACTGCCCCATCTGAAGGTGATGTCCCGCGACTCCGCCTTCATGTCCAAGGGCAAGGACACCGATGCCCGGACGGTGGGGCAGGCTCTTGGCGTTCGCGCAGTCCTCAAAGGCCACGTTATGCAGCGCGGCGATGAGTTGGAGATCAGCGCAGAGTTGGTGGACGCCCGCGATGATAGCCATATCTGGGGCCAACAATACAGCCGCAAAGCAGCGGATATATTCGCGTTGCAGGGAGACCTCGCCAAGGAAATGACGACGGCATTGCGGATGCGCTTAACGGGCGAAGACGAGAAGCGCATGGCCAAGAGTTACACTACGAATCCCGAAGCCTATCAGGACTATCTGAAAGGCAGGTACTGGCTGAACCGAACAACCGAGGAGGGCTTCAACAAGGGCATCGAATACTTTCAGCAGGCGATCACGAAAGATCCCGCCTACGCTCTGGCGTATGACGGCTTGGCGGACTGCTACATCGCACTTGCGGGTGCCGGGTTCGTTGCTCCGAAGGAGACTTTTCCGAAAGCCAAGGAAGCCGTGCTGAAGGCACTCGAATTAGATGAAACGCTCGCCGAAGCTCACGCCTCGCTGGGGAATATCAAAATATTTGATGATTGGGATTGGTCAGGCGGCGAAAAGGAATTTCAGCGAGCCATTGAACTTAATCCAAGCTATGCCGATGCTCACCGACAATATGGGATAGCTTTAAGAGAGATGGGGCGGTTCGACGAAGCCATCGCAGAACACAAGAGATCTTTGGAGCTTGATCCACTCTCGCTGATCATTAATCGGGCCTTGGGACTAGCATACTACTACTCACACCAATATGACGAAGCGATAGAGCAAGAACTGAAGACATTGGAGTTGGACCCAATATGTCCGCGGCTCCACGAGACGCTCGGCCGCGCCTATCTTCAAAAATCCATGTATAAGGAAGGCATGGCGGAGTTTGAAAAGGTGTTGGCTATCTCCCCGGCAATACCTTAGCTCTGGCGGCGGTTGGCTACGCGTATGCGGTGTCGGGTAGAAGAGCAGAAGCACAGAAAGTGCTCGATCAACTGAATGAACTCTCGAAGCAAAAATATGTACCATCGTCGTACATGGCGAGAATCTATGTAGGTCTCGGAGACAGAGACAAGGCATTCAAGTGGGTCGGAAAGGCTTATGAGGACCGCTCAGCGCTTACCAGTAAGATAGACCCAACCCTCGATCCGCTGCGCTCCGACCCGCGCTTCGCCGACCTGCTGCGGCGCATGAATCTGCAGCCGTAGGCTCGGTTTTCTCCTTGTATCAGACGACGATTCCAATGGGGGACGATCTCCATCCGCAAACCGACGTAGATGCCGCGCCTCATGAGAATCGAGCCGCCGCACGTGCTGCCCTCCAATCGGACAGGAGTTCGCTCGGGGAAAAACTCGCCGCCGCGCATCAGCACTTCTCCTGTGTGCCCGTTGAGAACAGTGATTTCGTAGAGGCTGTTAGTCGTGCGAACGGCAAGTGTTGTCAACTCCTCCATCTGATCGATTTGAACGCCGTCGTTCCATTCCGAATGCGACCAGGCGTCGAGGATTGCGCCCCTAGGGGAGGAGATAGTCTCGGTCAATGTGGTTTCGCTGTTCAGCTTGCACCATATTGGATTGCCTATCCACGCAAAATGTCACAGTCGTCAAGCCTTTGCAGAGGGGCTGGAGCCAGCGAGCGATGTGGCGCGTTCCCTCTGACCGGCAGGGTGCACGACTATGCCAGTAATGTACGTCGAGCCGAAGATCAGTCCGAACGGCAGCCACGTACCGGCGAAACTCGTGAACATCTCAAAACTCCGCAGTAGCACCATGGCCACAACGGTGGCGTCGAAGAAGACGACGATAGCAACGAACGCTAGTGCGGTCGTCAAGGGACGGGTGTACCCGAAGCGTGCGAAGTACAACGCGGAGATGTCGGTGAAGATGATCGGTGCGGCGACGGCGTGGATGATCAGGGCGCTATGGAGTCCGGTGGCGGCGATCCCGAGTCCCATGGTAGCCGCGCACAAAGCCCACCCCACGATTGCGTGGGCTGCGACTATCACGCTGTGCCGAAGAGTCAAGTGGCACATGCCGCCTCCCTTCGCGCCGTGGCAGACTTACCGATCCGCTCGTTGCTCGTAAATCGGTGGCACAATCACGTAATCGCCCGGCCAGTATTCGCTGAAGGCAGCGACTTGCTTTCTTGCTTCGCTTACGTCCTCAAAGGTGCCGATCAGCACTCGTTGGCCGTCTGGCAACTTGCGCACAATTGTATAAGTTCGCTCCAACATGATTTCCATGCGCGAAGAGTGCCACAGGAGCGACTGAGGTGCGGTGACAGAAGGCACAAGGCTAGGTGATGGTGGTGACTTTTTGAAGGGTACGGCTAGGAGCTTTTACTTATGCGTGCCCTCCGCCAGTAATGCTGGCTGAGGTGCTCTCTGCAAGAGTTCAAACTTCTGAGGTGAGCAACAAGCAACACCGAGCCGTGACAGATCGCGTTTCATTTCGGGCTTCTCACGCAAGTGTCTTAGCGTCTCTTGGAGAATACTCGCGGCGATTGCATCCTTCGGTATGGCTAGCCTGTAGTGCATCCATTTCCCTTCACGCCTTGCGGTCGCGATCCCAGCCTTACGGAGATATGCCAAATGACGGGAGATTTTGGGCTGGCTCATCTGTAGGATTTCGACGAAGTAGCAAACGCAAATCTCCCGATCCGCGATGAGATTCAGCAACCGGAGCCGTGTCGGGTCAGCCAGTGCGCGAAAAAGCAGATGCAGCGAAACTGTACCCTGCCGATTTGCCATGTCTGGATGATAACACATAAGCCTTGACAGATATGATTGGCGAGCGTAGCCTGCAACATATCTGATAACGCAGATATATCGAGGCGGGCATGACAATCAAAGACCACGTCAGAGATAAATATGCTGAAGCAGCCAAGCAAGTCACAAGCGGCGGGGCTGCGTGTTGCGGTGGCAGCCAAGATGGCTGCGATCCGATCACGAGCAATCTCTACGACGAATCTCAAAAAACCGGGCTTCCGGCAGAAGCACTTAAAGCCTCTTTAGGCTGCGGTAATCCCACAGCCCTGGCAGAACTCCGAGCTGGAGAAACCGTACTCGACCTTGGTTCTGGAGGGGGCGTTGACGTTCTGCTTTCTGCTCGGCGCGTCGGTCCGACAGGGAAGGCATATGGTCTGGACATGACGGATGAAATGCTCCAGCTCGCACGCGAGAATCAACGCAAGGCAAGCGTGGAGAATGTCGAGTTCCTGAAGGGCGAGATCGAGAGTATTCCACTTCCAGACAATTCCGTTGACGTAGTGATCTCCAATTGCGTCATTAATCTCTCAGCCGATAAGAACCGCGTATTGCATGAAGCGTTTCGCGTGCTCCGGCCGGGAGGGCGCTTTGCTGTTTCCGACGTAGTCGTGCGTGGTTTAGTGCCCGCCGACATTCGGAAGAACGTCGAGCTATGGATCGGTTGTATCGCTGGAGCAATGGAGGAGTCCGAATATCGCACAAAACTTGCTGCCGCGGGTTTCGAGGCAATAGAAGTCGAACCAACCCGTATTTACAAATTTGAAGACGCTCGCCATTTCCTCGCAGGTAAGGGCATAGATGTGGAGTCGATTGCGCCTCAGGTGGAGGACAAATTCGCCAGTGCCTTCATCCGTGCCAAGAAGCCGAACTCCGATAAGAAAGCTAAGTCAACTTCCTGCTGCGAACCGACCTGTTGTGCTTCGGCTGAAGCGCCGAAATCATAATCATGGAACGCCGCTACAACGTTCTCTTCCTATGCACCGGGAATTCGGCTCGTTCGATCATGGCCGAGGCAATTCTCAATCGCAAGGGAGCGCCTAACTTCAAAGCCTACAGTGCCGGTAGCCATCCTGCGGGGTTTGTGCGGCCCGAAGCCCTCAAGCTGATTGAAACCGCTCGCCTGCCTGTCAATGGCCTCCGCAGCAAGGATTGGGACGAATTCGCAAGACCCGGAGCACCGAAACTGGATTTCGTCTTCACCGTGTGCGACAAGGCGGCAAAAGAAGTGTGCCCAATTTGGCCCGGCCAGCCCATGACCGCGCATTGGGGTGTCCCTGATCCCGCTACCGTAAAGGGCTCGCAGGAAGAAATTGATAAGGCGTTCCGGGATGCGTTCATGATTCTTGACCGCAGGATCGGTTTATTTCTTTGCTTGCCGCTGTCGAGTCTCGACGCACTCGCAATCCAGAAAAACATCGATGACATAGGAAGGCGATGATGAGTACAGACGCCAGTTACCCCGTCAAAGCGAATGTATGTTCACCTTTAAGCCGAAAGCGCCTTGGCTTTCTCGACCGCTATCTGACGCTTTGGATTTTTCTCGCCATGATTGTCGGCGTCGGCCTTGGACACTACTTACCAGGTACGACCGCTTTCATCGGCCAGTTTCAATCAGGAACCACGAATATCCCCATCGCTATCGGGTTGATTTTGATGATGTACCCGCCTCTCGCGAAAGTTCAGTACGAGAGACTTGGAGAGGTCTTTCGTAATAAAAAGGTCTTGGGTTTCTCTCTGCTCCAGAATTGGGTGATTGGGCCGATCCTGATGTTTGTGCTCGCGATAACTTTCTTGCGCGGATACCCCGAGTACATGACCGGACTGATCATGATCGGCCTCGCTCGTTGCATCGCCATGGTGATCGTCTGGAACGAGCTGGCACAAGGCGACCACGACTATGCGGCGGGTTTGGTAGCTTTCAACAGCGTTTTCCAAGTGCTGTTCTACAGCGTCTATTCATGGATATTCATTACCGTGCTTCCACCAGTGCTCGGTCTCAAGGGAAGCGTGGTCGAAGTCACGATCAGCCAGATTGCGAAGTCTGTGTTCATCTATCTCGGGATTCCGTTCCTTGCGGGCATGATAACTCGCTTCGTTCTTCTCAAGGCCAAGGGCCGTGAGTGGTATGGCACGCGGTTCATTCCTTTCATAAGCCCGCTCACGCTAGCGGCACTCTTGTTCACAATCGTGGTGATGTTCAGTCTTAAAGGAAATCTGATCGTACAGCTTCCGTTGGATGTGGTGCGGATTGCCATTCCACTGCTGATTTATTTCGTCGTCATGTTCTTTGTCAGTTTTTGGATGGGGCGCAAAGTGGGAGCCGACTACAGCAAGACAACCACCCTCGCGTTTACAGCCGCAAGCAATAATTTTGAACTCGCCATCGCAGTTGCGGTTGCTGTCTTCGGAGTGAACTCAGGCGCAGCCTTCGCCGCTGTCATCGGTCCTTTAGTCGAGGTTCCAGTCATGATCGCGCTTGTGAACGTGGCTCTTCGCCTCCAGCGTCTATATTTCGCATCCGACGCTGGCGCACTCGTAAGCACGCCTGCCGATTGAATCTCGGGTCCGGGTCGGCGGCCTCGCAGCCCGACGGCCCTCTGCAAAACTCGATGCAACCTCCGGCGATTCTTACAACTCCTTGACATTGAAAGTGACGGATGTCACATCATCCGCTTGGTGCGGGTGCGATCCTGAGTTTCGGAGGAATCACCACCATGAGGGACACAATATTTAAGATGGGGATGCTGCTGGGGATTCTGGCGGTGTTTGCCGTTGGAGCCCAACCTCAGAATCAAGCGACGCAGGAGCAAAAAGCAGAGACTCAGTCCCAAGCGGCCCCGTCTGGCCCGTCAGGAATGATGGGCGGCGGGATGATGGGAATGATGCATATGATGATGGGACAGAATCAGCAAATGTCTGAAACCATGAGCAAGTTGATGGAGAACATGGCGGCGATGCAGAAAGAAAAGGACCCCGCGAAAATGAAGTCGATGATGGCGCAACAGAGTGCCATGCTCGAACAGATGCGCGGCCAGATGATGCAACAGCGCGGCATGATGCAGAACACGTCCGGCACGATGACGAAGAATTGCCCGATGACGGGCACTACTGGCCAGCCAGCACCTGCTCCCAGCAAGTAAGCTGGCGACCGGCAATGCTAGGTGAGTTTCGAGCAGGTCAAAGAAGAACCATTTTAATGTTCAAATTTGTCATTACTGCCGCCTTGGCTTTCATCGCCATCGGTGCTGTGGCCGCCGAGCAGAATCACGACCAGCACGCTCAGATGAACCAGCGCGGTGCCCAAGTAATGGGCTTCGATCAAGAGAAGACGACGCACCACTTCTACCTGTACTCGGAGGGAGGCGCGATTGATGTCGCCGTGAACGATGTGGCCGATAAGACCAACCTCGACGCGATCCGTGCGCACCTGCCGCACATCGCTATGCTATTCAGTGAAGGCAACTTCGAAGCGCCGATGTTGGTCCACGATACGAACGTCCCTGGCACGGCTAAGATGGGCATGCTGAAGGACTACATCACTTACAAGTACGCCGAGACGCCGAAGGGAGGTCGTGTGAATATCATAACGACCGATCCCGAGGCTCTCGCGGCTGTCCACGCTTTTCTAAAGTTCCAAATCACCGATCACAAGACCGGTGACCCGTCGGAGGTGAGGACGCGATAAACGCGCTGACCCCCCCGAGAAACACCAACATGTTTGTTCGAATTAGTAGCGGAACAAAGCTTGTTACTTTTTTGTTGCTTGGATCGACTCGATGTAAGCGGTCAGGTCGCGCACGCGTTCCTCCAGACGCTTTGGCTCGGATTTCAGAGTGTAGAATACGTCGCCCCACGCTGGCATGTCGGGAGTACCGTGCGCGGGAATCGAGCCTTTGAAGTAGATCGCATCCCTTACCCGGTCCGCCGGAAACTTCCCTGAGTTCCGTTCACTGAGCACCGTCAGATCAGGCGGCGGCACCCGTCTCGACGGATCGCCTGATTGCGGATCGTACATTGAGCCTGGGCCCGGACCCCTTCCGTCCACACCGTGGCATACCGAGCAACGTTGGTGGAACGACTCTCTGCCCGCAGCTATATTGGCCTGGGGGCGCGTTTTAATAGGCGTTTGGGCAGAGGCGACGAAGCCCACGCCGATACTGACTGCGAGAATTGCCAATTTCACGTAGCGCATAAACCACCTCTTTTCCGAGGCTTTACAAGTCTGTTTCTATAAAGATTTTCCTGCTACGTATGTGACCGGGAGCACACGCGAACGTAACCGCGCTTTGTCCCCGGAAGAACTCGCAGCGCGGCTCAAGGTTCCAAAGAGTTGGGTTTACGAGCAGACACGGTCTCGCAATCAAATTCGTGACCCTCTCCCTGTGTCTGTGTCTCGGGCGCTACATTTGCCTTGAGTGGGCGAGGGTCGTAGCGTAGCTGACTGATGGAGACAGGGATAGCCCCGTGCGGAGAAAGAGAACGGGAAAATGAGGCCTATCCAATCGCCGAAGTCCACGAACCCTGCGGTCAAGGCGCTGACCATCCGACAGCCGTGGGCAGAGTTAGGGCCTCAAGCTGGTCAAACTACCGCCGCCCCAGACCGATGGAGGCCGCCCTCTGATGCAAGTGCTCAAGGACAGGAAATCGACCCGCGAATTCGGCCCAGGCACCCTTTCGCCGCAAACGCTTTCCAACCTGCTGTGGGCAGCATTCGGGATCAACAGGCCAGATGGGCATCGGACTGCGCCCTCCGCCATGAACTGGCAGGAAGTGAGCATCTACGTGGCGACTCCCGAGGGGGTCTACACTTATGATGCCAGGGGGAACGTGCTGAATCCTGTGCTGGCGGGCGACTTTCGGGCAGCCACCGGCACGCAGTCATTCGTTAAGGACGCGGCTGTGGACCTGGTCTATATCTCGGATCTATCCAAGACCGGCAGTGCTGTTTCCCCAGAGGCTGAGATGTACACCGCCGCCGACGTGGGATTCATCGCGCAGAACGTCTACCTATACTGCGCCTCCGAGGGTCTTGCCACCGTGGTGCGGGGCAGCATCGATAGGTCCGCGCTCGCCAAGACCCTGAAGTTGCAGCCGAACCAGAAAATCATCTTGGCGCAATCGGTGGGGTATCCGAAGAAGTAATTGCGATGTGGTGCTGGATGGCGTCCGATACCGCAGAATAATTGCTTATTTGACAGAACGGCTCGATGTGATTTGTGCCTCAGGCAATCGGCCCAGTGCAATTGTCCTTGCCGTGTTCGCCCCAGCTTCCGCCCGCAGTTCCAAACGATCCAGCCACTTTATGGACGTGAAACATTGGCCACCCGGAACAATGAGGCGAACCGGACCGCCGTGCTCGGGCGGCACAGCATTTTCGTCGAGGCGGATCGCAAGGAGCGCTCGTTCGACATGATCCCGAGGTAATGGAACGCTGAAGTCTCCCGCGCTTGCCTGGACATAATCGGCCTCAGGACTTGGCTGCGCGAGCGACAGCACAGTTTCCAACGAAACTCCGCGCCATTTGAGGTTGGGAACAGTCCAGCCCTCTAAACATGTGAAATCGTCAGTGAGATCTTGCTGGGGTAATCCTTCTAGGTCGGCAAGCGTCAACTCCAGGCATTGGCCGACAAGGCCGTCGACTCGGAGCACATGGGTTCGGGTCTTTTCGTCTTTGCGGCTGTGGACAGGCAACGTCGCTAGAACTTTCGGTTCTTCTTGCACCACACCCTTCCTCTCATTGCCCCTGTCACACTCGCCCTGCGCTATTGTAGCGCCGAACGACGGGCCGCAATTCGTGATTGGTGGGGGACTGGGCAGGTCGAACGAAAAACACCCAAATTGCGAGCGGCGAATCGGGCCGCTGACGCAGGTATGATGGCACAGCCGAGTGTTCGATGCCCTTACCTAAACTTGATGATTCTCAGATCGCATGGATCATTAAAGAGGTCGCCGCATACATCGACAGGCAGCGACAAACGTACAGGCAGAGGGCTGTGCCGTTAGACCAGAATGAAAGAGCCGCCATGCAACCGTTCTTTCCGGCATCCTGCTTGGACTCAACACGAGTGGTGCTGCTTTCTGACCAGCGCGTCACGAACCCGCCCTTTTACGGCGAACTCATCAAGATGGGATTCGATGCCCTTTCTTTGCCAGACTTTAAACGCATGACCGCGATCACTTACATGGACACCATTGTCTCCCACGAGCCGTTTACGGAACGGCTTCTGTTCCATGAACTCGTTCATGTCGTTCAGTACGAGAAGCTGGGATTGCCGGAGTTCGCCGCCAAGTACGTTAGGGGCTTCCTGAGCGGCGGTTCCTACGAAGCCATCCCGCTGGAAAGAAATGCGTATGAACTTGACGCCCGGTTTGCGGGAACGCCAGTGAGGCCCTTCTCGGTGGAGGCAGAAGTCGGAGCCTGGATTCAGGAGGGCAAGTTCTAAATTGACGTGATGGAGGCCGTGCACAGCAGGGGTTACTGCGGCTGACCAGAGGCGGCGGCACGATGCGGCTCCGCGGCGACGCGGACGAGCAGCTTGCCGAAGTTCTGACCGCGGAACAGACCCTTGAAGGCGCTGACCGCATTCTCCAGTCCATCCCCCACGTCCTCACGATATTTCATTTTGCCTTCGCGTAGCCATTGCGCCATTTCTCTCTCAAACTGAGGCCGCTCGTTCCGAAAATCGGTGACGATGAAGCCGCGCACCGAGAGTCGCTTGGTGAGAATCGCACGCATCAGCAGCGGCAGGCGGTTCGGGCCGGGTGGCAGTTGGGTGGCATTATAGTGCGCGATGAGACCGCAGACAGGTATGCGTCCGAAAGGGTTCATGAGCGGCAGCACAGCGTCGAAAACGGGGCCGCCGACGTTTTCGAAATAAATGTCGATGCCCTTGGGGCAGGCGTGCGCCAGTTCATCGGCGAGACCGTCGGTGCGATGGTCGATACAGGCGTCGAAGCCGAGTTCGTTGACGACGTAATCGCATTTTGCCTTTCCACCCGCGATACCAACGGCGCGGCAGCCTTTGATTCTTGCAATCTGGCCGACGACCGAACCTACGGCTCCCGCCGCCGCTGCTACGACGACCGTTTCTCCAGGCTTGGGCTGGCCCAGATTGAGAAGGCCGCTGTAGGCGGTCAGTCCGGGCATACCCAAGACTCCGAGGGCGGTAGAGATCGGCGCGAGGCGGGGGTCAAGCTTGCGTAGAGCGTTCGCTTCCGCGACCGCGTACTCCTGCCAGCCGGTATGACCGAGCACCAGGTCACCGGGCTTCAGTTCGGCGGATTTCGATTCGAGCACCTCGCCGACCGCGTCGGCCTCCATCACCTGGCCAATCTCCACAGGCGGCGCATAAGAAGGGCCTGCGTTCATTCGCCCCCGCATGTAGGGATCGAGGGAGAGATACAGCGTTCTCAGCAGAACTTGGCCACTCGCAGGCGAGCGGACATCCGCCTCTTCGAAGCGGAAATCTTCCTCTTTCGGTTCGCCCGATGGGCGTGCGGCGAGAACGACGCGACGATTTTTCTGAGGCATTTTGGATTCCTCTTGGGCAGATTGTGGCATAAAAGCGTGCGTGTGGCGTGAATCTACCTAAATTTCTTCCCGCTTAAAAGCCAGTGCGCAAGCTCGAATGAACACTTCTCGCCCCTGCTGCAACACAGCCATGCGCCATTTCTCATCATGGGGGCAAAAGGTTTCCAGGAGTCGCCGCTTGCACGGATGGTCGAGGGTTCCAGCCCCGTAGTGGTGCCAGCGGTTCTCGGCACGCAGAGCCGTCAATACTCGCAACGGATGATATGTGCCGAATTCTTGTCCGGCAAAATAGACCTCAGACTCAGGGAATATCCGATAATACATTTCGAGTTGACCGCCTCTCACGCGGTAGGCGATCCCCTGGCTGTCGAGAAGCTGGACGCGCTCCCCAAAGGCTTCACGCATCGTTTGATTTGCCCTCGCTCTGTCCTCGGTTGCATCCACAAGCAAGCGGTAATCCCCATAGGAACCCAATCCCGTGTGGACATCAATTGCTACGAGTCGCCTCGTACTTGGGAAATGTTTCTCAAGATAGCCTTGGAACAGCAACGAGCTTTCTTCTATCTCCTTCCCGCCATAGAAAAGACCCTTTGGCCTAACCCACTGGCCACCCGCCACAGTTTGGCGCAGAATTGACATGCCATGCTGAAGCATCAACCAAATGGCCTGTAGATAGAACAGGTCAATCCGAGGAGGTGATTGAGGGTTAAGAAAAGAGTCCAATTTCAGGTAGTCGCGTCCGACATCAGCGGCATCGTCATTCACCGCCAGAAAGTTACGGTTTAGATCGACGTTGTTCTCGTTGACTCTGCGTAGCCACGCCATCCCGTAAGGATTGAGGACATGAACCATGATCATGGCTGCATCGCCCGGCAAGGCTGGCATTGTTTCGTCCAAGCAATGAAGCTGAATCGCAGAACCCGCGAATCCCTCGATCCCGTGCAGACCCGAAGAGTGGATGAAGATGCGCTGGGGATCTGTCGCCCCGAGCCGGGCGATGTCAATGCTCAATTCCTCGCCCTGCGGTCCTTTCGCAGCTAACTTCAGCACATCCAGGCGGCCGTTGTGCGCAGCTACGGCTGCGCGGAATCGGCTCTGCGCCGTCGTGAAGTCGGGGGAAAAGTAGAGAGCGGTGCTACTCGTATGTACCTTCCGATGGTCAGGACTCCTCATCTACCGCTTGTAACCGATCTTGCGCAACAGGTCGTGTCGCCAGGCTATGTCAGACTGAGCTTCTACACCTTTGGGCGAACTGCCATCGATGACGCCAAGAACTCCTCGGCCTTGCTCACTTTCAGCAATGATAATTTCGACTGGGCTGGCCGTAGCACAGAATATGGAACAAACCTCGGGCACGTTGCGAATCGCGTTTAACACATTGATCGGGTAAGCATTCTGGAGCAGAAGGACAAACGTGTGACCGCAAGCCAATACTTGGGCATTGCGGATAGCCGTGTCCCGAAGTGTTGGATCGTTTCCTTCTGACCGCGTCAGGCAGGCTCCTGAGCTTTCGTTGAATGCCAAGCCAAATTTGGCCTGCGGCACGGTGGTCGTGACCGCCTCGTAAAGGTCTTCCACGGTTTTGATGAAGTGGGCCTGACCGATGATGATATTGGCATCTGCGGGAACTTCCATCCGAACCGATTTTATCTCAAGCATGGTGGTCCTCCCGGTATGGCTGTAGCCAAGCGTTGCGGCATGGTGGCGTTGCTTGTCTAGGCATATTTAATCTTCCTTGTTATGATCGCGCCGGTCACTCCGGTGCTGTCTTCCCAGTTCGTCAGCTAAGGAGGGAAGTATGCCCTGGTATCACTACGTTGCTTGGTTTTTTGCTGGAGCTTTCCTGGTCAATTCTGTTCCGCACTTCACCAATGGCGTGTCCGGCCGTCCTTTCCCAACGCCCTTTGCTTCTCCCCCGGGTAAAGGGCTTTCGCCGTCGTGGGTAAATGTACTTTGGGGTCTATTTAACGTGTTAATCGGTTATCTGCTGTTGTACCGGGTCGGAAATTTCAGTCTGCGCAGCACCCCGGATGTGGTCGTTCTCGGAATCGGAGTGCTGTTGATGGCGGTCATGCTGGCTCGCACCTTCGCACCTCTCTCTGCCGGGCGCTAGAGCCAAGAAGGGTGGAATTCCGCGGACCTCGTAGCTAGCTTCAACACATCGAGGCGCCCCTGACGCGCCGCTAAGGCTGCTCGGAACCGGCGCTGCGCCGTCGTGAGGCATCGACGAAAAGTAGTTGTTTTTCAACCCGACTTCCAACCCGAGAAGAACGCGGCTACTGCGTATTCTCAAGTACTTGGCAGTCCCCAGTAGCCTTGTAAGTTGTTGTAAGTACTTGTTGTTACCACTTTGACACGGTAGAGGTCTGCGGTTCGAGCCCGCACGGGCCTGCCATCATTTCCGCGAATCCCGCTGGACGCGCCTGCCTTACTTCAACTCAAGTTTCTTGTCGGGATCGGGCCGCACAATCAGGTACGTTATGTCGCTCTCGGTGCTGGCCCAGCCATGTGGCACGCCGCCGGGGATGATGACAATGTCGCCCTTAGCGATGCGGCGCGATACTCCGCCTTCAATGCCGGTGCTCGCAACGTCAGTCCAATTTCCTAGAGTTGACTGCCGCGGCGTCGCGGGCTTTTTCAGAGTGCCGCCCGTCACCAGCGTGCCGGCGCCCTCCAGCATGTAGTAGACCTCGGTGACGTTGGTTTGGTGCACAGTCGCATTGGGCGGAGCGCTCTTCGGCCGGAAAACGCCGAATATGCCGACGCGGTAGCCTCCCGTCTCGACCACGCGCATGGGCCTATCGCTATTGCGATCCTTCGGCGCATCCTTGATAAACGCCTGCACCCGCGCGGCTGTGATGTCTGTCGCCGCCGTGGGCGCTTGTGCCATTGCCGAGGAGGCGATGAGCAACAGAAACATTCCCAGAACTATTTTGCGCATAAAGCTTCTCCTTTTTTGCGATTGCAAGCGATGGGATCTATACGATGCGGGAGGATAACACATCCGCGGTCATTACAACTCGCGAGCGGCCGCGGTAGTCACGACGTGGTGGCGCGTGGCGATCCAGTTCAGGAATGCAACCCCGCCCGTCGCCAAAATCCACGCGAGCTCCTCGCGAGTTATGCGCGTGAGGAGAGCGATCATCAGTGCGATGCCGACCGCGGCAAAGATCCGACCAAACGGGAGCCGGTAAGCAGCAGCGCCGGGCTGTTTGCGACGCAAAGCCAATAAGCCCGCACACACCAGCCCGTACGTAATCAGCCGGGAGGCCGACGAGAGCACCACATTCGATCGGAAATTGCCGATGGTAGCGAGCGCCCACAGCGACACCGCAAATACGAGAATCGATACGTATGGTGTCCGGAACCGATTGTGGACCGCGGCGAACATCGGCGGAAGGTCGCCTTGTTCCGCCAGCGCGAACGTTGTGCGAGGAACGTGCACCATGTTGGCGCTCAAATAGCCGAATAAAGCCAGCAATGCGCTTATCGCGATGAACGCTGCACCTGCCGGGCCGAGGAAAACCTCCGCGGCCATCGCCAGCGGACGATCCGTTTGCGCTGGATCCGGCAGCACGCGGATCACGACGATTTGCACCAGGACGTAAATGAGCGTGACGCTTAAAAACGCGACGAGCATCGCAAACGGAACGTCGCGTTGCGGATCGCGCGCTTCAGACATTGGGACGAGCGCGCCTTCGAAGCCTCCGTAGGCAAAGAGGAGTACGAGCGATGCGTTAAACCAATCGGTTGCCGTGGTGACGTGCGGATTAGCGAGCTTCACGGCCGGATGAGCGAAGCCATAGATTAATCCCGCTACAGCGAAAAGCAGCAGCGGCGCAAGCTTTGCAATCGTAAACGCGGAGCTCAGGTGCGCGCCTACTTTCACACCCAACAAATTGACGCCGGTAATCACGACGAGGATCGCGGCGGCGAGCAGAGAGCGATCGAGCGGTCGCTGCGCCGAGGGCCAGAAGTAGCCCAAATATGTTGAGAAAAGATTGATTGCCGCGGCCGCAGCCGTCAGCCGCGAAAGCCAATGGAGCCATGCCACTTCAAGCGCCAGCAAACGGCCAAAGGCCACGCGCGTGTAGAGGTAAGGTCCGCCGGCTTGACGAAATTGCGAGGCCACTTCGGCGAAGCAGCCCATGATCATCCCGACGCCCACTGCGGCCACCAAGTAGGCGAACGGGCTTTGACGGCCCAGATCGGCGGCGACAATTGCGGGCAGTCCGAAGATGCCGCTGCCAATGATCGAGTTTATAACCAGCGCCGCAAACCCCCAGCGCCCAATGGCCCTTACCAGGTGCGCTGGTTCGTGTGGGCTCACTTCTGCGGGTTCTCAGGGTCGGCGGGTGGCCGCCCGCCCACGAACTTACTGTGAGGCGCGCATGCGTTGGCCGATCAGCAGCGCCGGATTCGCGCCGGGACGCGGCCGGAATTTCTCCGCACGGCCGTTATTGACTTCGGCGAGGTAAAGATTGCCCTCCGGATCCACGCTCATTCCGTGCACGTTCCACAGAGCGCCCGGCCAATCGCCCTGGCTGCCCCAGGAATAAAGATAATGCCCGTCGAGATCGAATTTGATGATCTTCGCCGTGGTGCCATCGGCGACCCAGACGCTGCGGTCGGCCGCCATGTAGAGGAACTGCGGCGTCGAGGGCTTTCCTGTGCTCCATTGGTCGAGGAACTTGCCGTTTTCGTCGAAGATCTCGATTCGATGGTCGGCGCGATCGGTTACGAACACGCGGTGCGTCGTCGGATCGAAGACGACTCCGTGCACGTCTTTGAAAACGCTCGGCCGCATATCGTCTGGCGGATTCGAAGGCTGGCCGAAGGTCATCAGAAATTTGCCGTCTTTATCGAATTTCACCACGCGCGTATTGCCGTAGCCGTCTGTGACGAACATCGTACCGTCCGGAAGCCAATTGATGAAGGTCGGCCGGTTGAAGTGCTTCTCATCGTTGCCGGGCTGATTGGGCGTGCCGAGCGTCTTCACCAATTGCTTGCCATCGTGCGTGAATTCGTAGATCGCATGACCCTGGTCGTCGACCACCCAAACGTGTTTATCCGGATCATAAGGATTAATGGTGACGTAGTGCGGGCGCTTGAGCATGGAATCCCATTTCGTCCAGTCTTCGATCTGATTGCCATTCGCGTCTACCACGACGATGCAATGCTCCCACCGCGCGTCCACGCCAAGCTTGCCGTCCCACACGGGATTGCCCGCGGCGGTGACGGGCCCAACCGAGGCGTTACGAAAAGGAAGCTGCGAAACAGGAAACGAGATGCTGGGGCCAACTTTGGGATAAGGAACTTCTTCGGGGCGCTTCATCGCGGGGATTTCGCCGCGCTCCAGGATGAAAACGCGATTGGCGCTTTCCGCGAAAACGCTCTCCACTGCTCCCCAGGTCCATTTCTCATGTCCCGGTAGGGAAGTGATCGGCTTGGGCCAGTCGGGCACAACTTCGTATGGCCCCCAGACGTCTTGCGTATTTTTCTCTCCGGTAATCGCGGCGGCGCTGAAGTGTGGTTTACCCTGCGCCTCAACGCTGCGAATCTTTCTTTCCCGCAATATTCCTGCGAAGAAGCCCGCTACCGCCATCGTTATCGCGAGTAGCAGTCCGCCTGCGCGCCTTTTCATATTTCCTCCTCCATTCGCCTCATCGGCGCCAATGATAGCAAGCGACCAAGCTGCGCGCATTCGTGAATATCTTGGAGGGACGTAGAGGATCAGAGGGAAATAGTTATCTGAAGAAACTCAGCTAGTTCGCGCCGTCCCGAGGGCCAAAAACAAATAGCCCATTCCCGGAGGCAATGGAGACGTACTGCTTGCCGTCCACCTCGTAGCTGATTGGGCCGGCAATAATCTCGCCGCCGAGATTCACCTTCCAGAGCAGCGCGCCTGTGCGCGCATCGAGCGCCTGAAAATAGCCCTCTCGACCGCCACTGAAGAGCAGGTCGGAAGCGGTGGTCAAAATCCCGCTCACATTGACGTCGTGCATGTCAAAGGTCCACTTCCGTTTTGCAGTGTGGGGATCGAGAGCGGTCACCGCGCCACGGCCCAATGCTTCGGTGTACGTATTGACGGGACCCGACCGTTGGCCGACAGGGTTATCGGCGCCGGGAATGGGTGCAGCGTTTGCGCCGCCGGTATAACGCAGGCCTTCCTTGTAATCCACGTCGACGCCAGTGAAAACCGTCGAGTAGTTTTCCCAGGTAGAGAGATAGAACAAGCCAGTGCGCGGACTATACGATGGCGAATACCAGTTCGTCCCGCCTTGAATGCCGGGGAAGGTCGGCTTGCCCGCAGGCTGCGGTGTGGGAATTGGTCTCCCTTTTGCGTCCAGGCCGCTCGCCCAGTTGACCTTCACGAATGGCCCGCCGTTGAGAAACTTTCCCGTCGTCCGGTCCAAAACATAAAAGAAGCCGTTACGATTCCCCCAAAGCATCAGCTTGCGAGGACCGCCGTTCCAATCCATATCCGCGAGAACTGGAATCTGCACGGAGTCATAATCGTAAGGGTCGTTTGGCGTGAACTGAAAATACCACTTGAGCTTCCCGGTATCGGGGTCGAGGGCGACAACGCAATCAGAATAGAGATTATCACCGGGCCGTTGCCCCGGATTCCAGTCCGGCCCCGGATTGCCGGTGCCCCAATACGTCAGGTTGAGATCAGGGTCGTAGGATCCCGTAAGCCAGACGGCCGCGCTCCCGTGCTTCCAATCATCGCCCTTCCATGTTTCGTGCCCCGGCTCACCAGGACTGGGAACCGTGTTGAACCGCCAAGCCTCTTTGCCGCTGTGCGCTTCGTAAGCCGCGATGAAGCCGCGAATACCATACTCGCCGCCGGCCACGCCGACGATCACCTTGTCCTTTACTACGAGCGGCGCGAGCGTCATCGCATAACCCGCGGCCGCTTCGGCCAGCTTGTTGTTCCAGATCGCGTGGCCGTTCTTGGCGTCAATGGCCACCAGATGCGCGTCGACTGTAGCCATGAAGAGCGTATCGCCGAGGATGGCCACGCCGCGATTCACGATTCCGCAGCAGGGGCGGGACTCGGGAGCCGTAGCGTAGTGGTACACCCAAAATACGCGCCCCGTCTTTGCGTCAAGCGCCACCACATCGTTCGGCGACTGCGTAAGGTACATGATCCCGTCGACCACCAGAGGAGTGGTCTCGAATTTCTGCAGCGACTGCGCCTGAAACGCCCATTTCAGCTCGAGATTCTTAACGTTCGCCGCGTCGATCTGCTTTAGCGGACTATACCGTTGGCTCAAGTAAGTTCCCGAATAGGTTAGCCAGTTTTGCGGCTCTCCGGCGGCGTGGAGCAAGCGGTCGGAGGTAACCTGAGCGTCGAGCGCGGCAGGAAAAAGCAACGCCAGACACACGAGAAACGCGCGGTAGATTTTCAGCATCATCGCAGCCCTTTCAACGTGAGCAGGTAAGCAATCAGATCGGCCATTTCCTGTTCACTCATTTTGTCTTTGTAGGAGGGCATCGTGGAAGTCGTGAGCACGGTATATTCGCGCAGGCTCGCCTTATCCAAAGAAACCAAATGTTCTTGATCGTCGATGAGCTGAACCGAATACGTGTCTTCGTTCAACCGCCGGCCGTTGATCACCTTGCCGTCTTTTGTGACCGCGCGGACGGAACGATTCAGCGGCAGCATCATTCCATTGGCGTCGAGAAGTTTACGTTGCAGGAAGTCCGCGCTGCGCAGCGCGCCAATTTCGCTCAAATCGGGAGCGACTCGCGGGCCCTTGCCGTTGACGCGATGGCAATTCATGCAGCCGCCCGCGCCCTCAAACCACGCCCGGCCGCGGTTCACGTCGCCCAGATTGCCCGCGTGCGAATCAAAATTACGCATGTTGCGGATGTAGGCGACGATGGCAGTGACTTCCGACGGATAGAGCCGGAATGGCGGCATGGCCGTGCCCGGGATTCCATTGGCCAGAACGTTGCGCAAATCCAAATCGGAGGAAGCGCGCCGCAACTGGCCTCCGCCCAAATCCACGCCGCCGATCTGAGTGCCATTCGCGCCATGGCAAGCCGAGCACTGCGCTGCGTAAATCTGCGCGCCATAGCGAATATCGGCTGGAGCATAGGTGACTGCGCGGTCCTGAGCGCGGCCCACAAAGGCCCATGCCACGCTCAGCAGCAGCGCTGCAGCACTGACGACCAGCCGATTCCACCACCGCTGTCCGAAGTTGTAGCGGCGGCCTGCCCTGCCTGCCCTGAGAAGCGCGAAGCGAATCGAAGGGCCTGCCCTCCGTATCGAGGGGAGTCTCGAAGGGAGGTTCGAAGCGCCTTCTGTCCGGCCCTGGTTCAGGAGTTTCCCCGAAAGAAGCATCGTCTCACCCGAATTACTGTCGTGATTGCCGGAGATTGACCGGCAATATACACCTGAGCCCGGCGTTTGGGAAGATTGCGATGCCTCACGCGTCAGCGCTTTCGCGCCCAGCGCGCTCTTGCTCCAATAGACGCGCGCTGCGATCTGTGCGACGATACCCGGCAAGTTCGAAACAAAACCGGAGGAGCCCATGCAAAGACGAAATTTCCTGGCTTCATCCTTGGCGGCAAGCGCGCTCGCGGCCACTCAGCCCGTGTCCTATTTAAGCGCTGCGGAAGACGCCACGAAAAAGAATGGCCGGGAGTTCTACCAACTGCGCCGCTATCACATCATCAGCGGTCCGCAACGGAAGTTGTGCGATGACTTTTTCAGCGGCGTGTTCATCCCCGCGCTCAACCGGCTCAACGTCGGCCCTGTTGGTGTGTTTGATCTCACGATTGGCCCGGACACGCCGACGATTTACGTTCTGATGCCGGGCCTTTCCGCCGAAACGCTCGCCACTGTGGAAACTCACCTCGCGAAGGATGCCGAATACATGAAAGCCGGCGCCGCATTTTTGAACGCTCCCGCAAAGGAGCCGGCCTTCGACCGCATGGAGAGCTCATTCCTGCAGGCGTTCGAGAAATGGCCGAAACTCATCACCGCCGGCGGCCACCAAAACGCGCAGCCCGCGAGTCTTTGAGCTGCGCATCTACGAAGGCGCCACCGACCAGGATCACAAGCGCAAAGTGGAGATGATGCAGTCGGGCGAATCGGAAATCTTCACCAAGGCCGGGGTCGAACAGGTGTTCTACAGCGATACGCTCGTTGGGACGCGCCTGCCGAATCTGACCTACATGCTGGCGTTCGACAGCCTCGCGGACCGCGACAAGAAATGGGCCGCTTTCCGCGCGTCAGATGACTGGAAGACGTATTCCACTCAGCAGCGCTACGCCTTTGAGCCCATCGTCTCCAATATCACCAACGTGATCCTGACGCCAACGGCGTACTCGCAGATTTAGATAGTCTGATTGCGGACAGCGCCATCTTTCGAGGCGCCTGGGGCTTCAGCTGCTACGACTTCAGCGGCTACCACCGGGGCTATTTCTTGCCGCCCGATTCCTGCGAGTTGAGCTTCTCGAATTCCGTCACTTCGTCGTTTCGCGTGCAGAAATTCTCGAACAAGTCCTCATGCGCGAGCGAATACGTCTGCACTGGCGAAGTCCACGGCTTCGTGAGCACCTTCGGATCTTCGATCGTCACTTGATAGGTGAGCCGGTTCATGTTTGGACGGCTGATCCGCTCGACTAAATGCTCCTGATCGCTGTGGAACCAGCCCGCCGTGTTGTTCCAGGTCCGTTCATCGAGTGCGACAACGTCGATCACCAGCGTGTCGCCGTCCCAGTGTCCTACCGCGTCGCCATTGAACGTGGGATCGGGATCTTTCTGATGCGGCCGTCCATCCGTGTGCACCAGGCGCCAGTGGTTGTCCACTTCCTCGAGTTGCACCAAAACGCCGGGCATCTGGAAAAATTGAATTGGATGAGGATTGAAAAGGAAAATGCCGGGATCGCCAAGCGGCATGCAATTCACACCGGCCATGCCCAATTGCATCTGCGTCGGAGTCAAAGCCTTGATCTTGGCTGCGGCCCAGGGCTGAAACGGAATATCTTCGCCGCCGCCTCGGCCTCGCCCAGCGCCTCCTTGCGTTCGCGAGCCCGCGTACTGCGTTTGGACTCCAGCCTCGCCGCGAATCCACACGCCGGAAAGATCCACGTGCCCATCGGAGGTACGCGGTGGCGGCCCACCCGGCGGCTCAGGAGCCGGATGTTCGTTGCCGATAATATTGTCGGGAACCTTTACCGGAGGTTTTGCCTGCTGAGCCGCGGCAGCAAGGGAAAGCATACCCAAACCGGCGAGAATTGCCGCAGCACGCACTACACGACTGAAGGGCTCTGTCATCTCAAAACTCCTGTTTATTTATCGCCGGTTGGCTGGAAGTTCCCAGGGAACAAACCTTCGACGTCCTGGCCGATCCGATGCGTCGTGCCATCGGCGAACTTGATGTAATTGGCGGCGGCCTTGGTCTTATTACCGTTCTTGGCGGGGCAGCCCCTGACGGTTACTCCTTTTCCGTAGCTGTTGACGAAATCCGCTTTCGACGTCCCCGCGCGCTTCAGCGTCGACAAAGAAGACGTCTCGAATGTCATCTGCAAGGTCTTACCGTCGTCACCCTTCACGTCCATGGTGAAATAGGCGTGCGGGTTCTCCCAATCGATATTGGTCAGCGTGCCGGTGAAATCGGCGCACTTATCCTTGTCGAATTCCGCGGCAAAAGCGTGATGCGCGGATGCGGGTCTCGCCGCCCCTAAAAGACAAAAGGAAGCTGCCGCCATCAAAGCAATAAAGTTCCGTTTCATCGGATACATCTCCTGGGGAAACTCATCCTGCTTGGATCTCGGTTCTATCGTGTTGCCGTCGGATGCTAGCATTCTTAGAGACGCCGTTTCAACGATTTAGGTTTCGATTGATCACGACTTCCTTCGGCTGAAATCTTCTGCGCCACAACGAGCTTGACGAATCTTGCCTAATCGCAGTACGGACACTCGCGTCTAAAACAAGAGGGCCGTCGCAGCTCACGCTAGACGGCCCTCTTGTTGAATTGCGTTTGTGTTGGGCCAGTTGCGCTTCTCTTTAGAAGTGCAGCCTCAGCGCGAATTGTCCGAATCGCCGCTCGTCATGGTTGGCGCCCTCAGCATTACCGACGCCCAGGCCGCCAAACTTGCCCTGGATTGTGACCGGGCCAGGACCGCCCACGAATTCAGTGCCGATCAGGTACAAATTAACGTGATTAAGGATGTCATAGCCCTCGGCCCGGAATTCCAGGCTAAAACGCTCAGTGAGCGCGAACGTTTTGCTGAGCGCCATATCCAGGCTCCAAGCGCCAGGGCCGTAGAACATGCCCCGTGTCGTCATGCCCGCCGGATACGGGCCGAAGTCTGAGATTCCAGACGGAAAGCCAACAGTCGCGAACGCCGGGTTGGCAAAGCTAGTGGCGGCGGGAAGGGTCAGAATACTGAAGAGGTTGGCTGAGCCGGTGTCTGCAGGCGCTCCCGTCTTAAGGCTGGTAAGGGGAGCACTCGGCACGTACCTTGGAACCCCCGCCCCCTCGAAGGAATTTAAAGTGTTTGTCGGATCCCAGACGGAGAAAGGCACGCCAGTTCGCGCCGTGAAAATCGGCGATATCGACCAGCCGCCCGCTGCCTGCCTGAGGACACCCTTTCCGCTCTTCAGGAAAGGTTCGGTCCAGGTCATCTCCAGCGCTATGCGATGGCGGATGTCGTAGTCCGAATTGCCGTAATCCAGCCAGGGATTGCCCGGATTGGTGAAGCCCAAATTGAACTGGGCGGTGCTCTCCGAGAACGTGGTGCTGAGGTTATCCATCGAGTGGGCCCAGGTGTAATTCGTAAGGATGAATAGGCCGGTGTGGCCGAGCTCCTGGGTGGAGAAGTGGACGTTCAAGGAGTCGTAGTGAGAGAAGGCCTGCGTGCCACGATTGTTGATGGAGGTATAAGCCTGGTTCGGACGCGTCAAACAAGGCCCGGTGGTAGCGGTGAACGTAGCTGAGCAACTAGGGTTGTTGGGATCGCTGGTCACCAAAGGTGCGCCCTCGAACGCCTGAGGGGCGCCGATCTCGTTGATGTTGACGATGTCATAGAGGTGCAGACCGTGCGAGCCATTGTATTCCAGCGACACAGCAGCCTTGCCGCCCAACTGCCGTTCTAACGTCGCACCCCAGAATTGGACCGTCTCCACCTGAATATTCTGGTCAACATCGCGAGGGCTCGAGGGAGGCAAACCCTGGGCACCGCTGCCACCAAACGGACCGAGCGTGCTCGTCGTAAGGGCCACGTTGGAAGCCGTGAGGGTGGCATTGTTTGGCGGATTCTGGATTATGTTGAATGTCACATTGCCAAAGTTCCTGTCATAGGTGATGCCGTATCCGGCCCGAAACACGGTCTTGCCGTCGCCAAAAATGTCGTAAGCAAAACCAACGCGGGGCCCGGCAGTGCCCCAGCGGGGCTTCCAGAGCCCGCCGATACCGCTGTTCGGCACGGTCAGAACCGCCCCGTTTTGGGTCTGTTGAACGATGTTGCTACCCGCTCCGTAATAGAAATTGGAATCGAGGTTGGGGTTGTTGTTGTGCTGCACGCCGAAATGCTCATAGCGCAGGCCGTAATTAACGGTCAATTTTCGCGTCAACCTGTAGCTATCCTGGGCATAGAGCGCCCAATCGTTGTAGCGGTCGCTGCGGTTAAAGCTGGGAGCGGTCAGAGGGAAAGTTACGAGGCAATTTTGACCCGCAGCATTTTTCGGGGTGATGACGTTCCCTTCGGAACTGCCGGCATAGGCTCCCACATCGCAGGGGAAAGAGCCGCCGGGATTGACTGCTTTTTGAAATAGACTCAATGTGCCCGTAACAAAATTGTCCAAGCCACCCGGGATATCGCCGTTGGCGCCAAGGGCCTCGATTGCCTGATTATAGGCGCCGTAGCCACGATTCATCTGAATGTAGTTATATTGCCCGCCGAACTTCATGTTGTGTTTGCCATGAGTCCAGGAAAGGTCTTCGTTGATTTGGGTCGTATCCTGCGGACCACCAAAGGGCAGGCCGCCTGTGGCTACGTTGAAATCGTAAAATCCAGGCAGCTGTACGGGTTGGCCATTGAGGATGACGGCCCCAGAGTTGGCAGCCGTCAGAAACAGAGTCGGATTCTGGTCCAGTGCCGTATTGTACTGATCGGCCTCGTCGTCCCGGAAGAAGCTCAGCTTGGTCACGCTCAGGAGGTTGGAGCCGAAGGTGTGGCTGGCCGAGAAGAGGAAGTTGTTGTTATAAATCGTCTCGCCGACGTTGAACTGCGAGTAGGGGCTGGAGAAGAGAGCCCCGCTCAAGGTCGCCAGGGATTCCCGGCCATAACGGAAGAAGAGTTGCGTATTCTCGCTCATGTTGTAGTCGAGCCGCCCGGTCAAGAAGTAGGTGTTTTGCGGAAGGTCGCCGCCGGCATCCTGGGGGGCGGTGTAATTTACGAGATCCATCACCGGCGTGCCGGGCGGAACCGCCGCGTCGAAGGGACCGCCTGCGTTGAACGGCAGAGCCGGGTCTCCTTTGGTCAGAACACTCACCGGCGCAGGGGTGGGGCCGCCGTATTTGGCAAACCAGCTCTGCACGACGGGCGAGGTGAACTTCAAGAAGGCCGGATCGGGGACATACGCGAGGAGACTCGCGGCGCTGCGGACGCGCAGAAACTCGGTGCTTGCGTAGAAAAAGAGCTTGTCTTTCTTGATCGGGCCTCCCACGTCCCCCCCGAACTGATTTCGCGTGTACTGCCCCTTTGGAGTGCCGCTGGCATTGTTGTCGAACGTATTGGCAGTGTACGCAGAAAGGCGATTGAATTCCCAGGCGTCGCCATGGAAATTGTTCGATCCGGATTTGGTGGAGACGTTGACGATGCCGCCCGGCCGCCCGTCCGTATTGGGCATCAAAGTTATTGGTGATGACGCGGAATTCCTGCACGGCATCCTGCGGAATGATCAAGCCGATGGTGTTATCGAAGACATTGATGTTCTCCACGCCGTCCAGCAGAAGCTCCGTGTCCGCGGACCTCTGTCCATTGATGTTGTAGCCCGCGCCGCGATAGCTGGCGACGTTCTGACCGCCCCCAGTGCCGAGTTGCGGGTTGTTCGTACTGACGCTGCGGTCGCCGCCGCTGATGTTTCCCGCCAGCGCCACGAAATCGTAGGGATTGCGCGTCAAGCTCGGCAGGTTCTCGACCTGCTTCTGGCGTGACGATCTGAGAGACTTCTTGCGTTTGCGTATTGACTTCCGCCGCAAGGGGCACAGCCACGACTTCTACCGTGGTGGATACTTGGGAGACGGAAAGCGGGGACGTCCAGGGTCGCGTGTCCTCCGACGGTCACCGTGACCTGCGCCTTGTAATCCGCGAATCCGGCTTTGCTGATCGTTACATCGTACGGAGCCGGCGGCAAAGCCGGGAACGTATAGACTCCATCGCTTCCGGTTTGAACCGATCTGTGTCGCGCCCGCTCGCCGTATTGCGAACGGTGACCATGGCATCGGGAACGACCGCACCTGAAGTGTCTCGCACCGTGCCGTTCAACGTCCCAGTGTCTGCCTGCGCGAACACCAGCTCGGCAAGGACAGAAGCAGTGCCAGCAGGTACAGCAGGCTTCGGTTCGTCTTAGAAAAACGGAAAAGAGATGACAATGCGGCGGGACACAATCCCCCGATCTTTCTCATGGGTTACACCCTCCTGTTTGCACAGCAGCTTAATCGCGCGAGCCCACCCCAACATGCCGATGCTCAGATTGAGAAACGCTGCATCATTATTATCCTAAAGTTAACGGTGTCAATAGGATTTAGTGGGATCAGGTGGCTCCGATTGGCAGCAAAAAGCTGATCGGTCCAATGCAATTCACGATGGCTACTTATCTGACCACACCGACGACACCCCACACTTATTCGATTCGTCAGAAGTGAATTCGGGTACTTTTAAGACATCGGGGAGGAAGAGGCGTTCGCTGTGGTGCGGAGAAATGAGACGCTTGGATTCGTGAACGCGAGCCCCGCAAACCCGGCCGTTGCGATTTTGTCGCCGCGAGAAAACTCGATTCAAGCTGGGCTCCGTTCGCCCGTAACTGCCGCGGCGGCGGCGCTGCTGCTGCGTCTCGGCTTCCTCTATTTAGCTCGTCAAGCCGGAGGCAACTTCTTTCCCGTAGGCCAGGAAGCGGGAAACGTGGCGTGGTCGCTCGCTTTGGGCCATGGCTTTTCGTCGCCCCTCGTCGGCATGCAAGGCCCGACGGCTTGGGTTGCTCCTGTCTATCCGTTTCTTCTCGCGCTTGGATTCAAGCTGCTGAGCATGAATCCCTACCACGTGGTCGTTTTCGGCCAGGTGATGAACGCGATCTTCTCGGCATTGACCTGCTGGCCCATTTACTTTCTCGCCAAGAAGCTCTTCAGCTTGCGAGTTGCCTTGGCGTCCTGTTGGACCTGGGCCGTGCTGCCGACCGCAATTCTCTTTCCGCTGGAATGGATTTGGGACCAGAGCCTCGCCGCGCTTCTGCTGACGGCTCTGCTATGTGCCACGATTTATCTTTCCGCAGAACCTTCCGCGCGAGTTGCTCCCAAAACAGGCGATGCGTGGCGCAACACTCTGCTTTGGGCTGGATACGGAATCGGCTGGGCGTTCACCCTGCTCACGAACCCGGCAATTGGATTGCTGCTTCCAGTCTTATTGCTTTGGCTCGCCTGGAAGCGCCACAAAACCGGCGCGGCCTGGAAGGGCCCGGTCGCAATCTCGCTGCTGGCCTGCGTGCTCGGCGTAGTTCCATGGACAGTGAGAAACTATGCCGCCTTCGGACGATTTGTGCCGGTCAAATCCAATTTCGGGCTGGAGTTTTGGCTGGGAAATAATCCCGACGTGAAGATCATTTGGACGTGGTGGCGCAGCCCCGCATCGGATGCGGCCGAAATCAACGAACTGCATCGGCTGGGGGAAATTGCTTACATGCACGAGAAGCAGAGCGAAGCTCTCCACTTCATCTGGGCGCATCCGGGAGCTTTCCTGGATTCGTCTTTCGATCGCTTCGTGGATACCTGGACAGCGCTTTGGGATCAGCGCGCCGACCCTTGGGTGAACGCGCTGCATGCGGGCACGGCCTACGTATTCTTCTGCAGCACTTTTTCGCTTCTTGCGCTTCTAGGTTTGCTGCTGGCGCGCCGCGCGAACGCGCTCGAGACATTCCCGCTATCAGCCGCGATGCTCTTCTTTCCCGTGACGTATTACATCACGCACAGCGCGGTGCGTTACCGGCACCCTATCGATCCTGTGATGACGATACTGGCCGTGTACGCCGCGGCTTACGTGTATGCGAAAATCGCCGGCAAAACTCAAATCCCAACTGAGGCTAGGTCGCCCATACTGGCGACCGAATCACGTCAGCAAAAAAGAGCGCGCTCACGTCGCACCGCGACCACAGACTGAAAATTGCAGGCTGCGTCCGCAGCGCCTTACAAATTCGCTCCTAACGGCTGGTACTCGTCACCACGGGAGCAAATTTCTGGATCCGCTTAGCCTGTTCCACTTCACCTGTGTAGATGTTGCCTTTGGAATCTATGTCGATGGCATTGATCCAGTGGAATTGTCCCGCATATTTACCGTTGCCGCCGAATGAGCCCACGGTCTTGCCGCTCTTGCGGTCGAGAATCCAGACCAGGTTGTTAGTCCCGTCAGCCACGAACATAAACTTTTGCTGCGGGTCTTTCGAGAAGACCATCTTGTACGTGGTTCCGCAGGGGGGCATCTTCGTGTTTGGAGGAAGCCCGCCGCAATCCGGGCCGCGCGAAGGCGTGTTCGGCGATACGTAGAAATCCTGGATCCACTTGCCCTGCTTGGTGTACACGGAGATGCGGTCCTGGCCGCGCTCGCCGACGTAGACCATGCCATCCTTGGCTATCTGCACGAAGTGCAAGTCGGGCACGAAGTTCTTTTCCTCCGGAGGGGGCGCGCCGGTCCACTTGTAAGGCGGAATCGGGTCGTTGGAAATTTCGCTCAACGGCATCCCGTGGCCGCCCCAGCCGCGCTTGAACGCGCCGGTATCCATGTCGTAGACCAGCACGCGCTTCCAATTGATGAGGTAAATTTCACGCGCGTCCTGGTCAAGATTGAAGCGACCCTTGGAGACCAGCCAATCGGTCTGCGTGTTGTCTTCCTTGATCTGAGTCATCTCTTTTGGCGGCCGATGGCCAAAATCCCAAAGCAGCTTTCCGTCAGGTGAGAATTTGAGGATGCTGTCTTGCGCCGCCGTTCCGGCGATCCACACGTTTCCTTCGCGGTCGACGAGAATGGTTTGTAACGCCGTGGGCCATTGTGGGATGTATCCAGGGCCGCCCCAGGCGTGAACCACATTGCCATCGGTGTCGAGTTCAATGGCTTCCGGGCCGCGCACGCAGCAAGCGATACGCGGCGGATCGTCGCCACCGCCAATTTCATCGCCGTCGGCCGCCGCGCCGCGATTCAGGAACCAGACGTGATCATTCCTTTCGTCCACGTATAAACCCGTCACCTGCTGCATGCTCCAGCGATTCGGCAGGCGCTTGGGCCAGAAGGGATCGACGCGGTACATCGGCGCGCCCTGCGCGTCCGTAGCTTGGGCGGCGGCCTTTGCCTGTGGCCGCGCGCGCATCGTAATGGCAAGCGTCAGCAAACAGACCGCAAAGCCCAGCGCAAAGATCAGGTTTCGGCTATTTCGCGTGCCCAAACGATTCGTATTCATGGATGTTCCTCGCATGAGGCGCCACGCCTCGAGGGCCTTTCAGAAGACAAAAATAGTTCCTCGAAGCGGATTCCTCCAGATCTTATTCCGGAAAGTGGCGCTAGCCTACCACAGTTGCGCGCGAAATGAGCACGCGTACAGAGCAGGCGCCGGGTTCCAGTCTGCCGCCTGCATTACGTGAGAAATTATGCCGCCCTGAAGGGCGGCGCTACATTTAGCCCTGCGCGCGGCCTCACCAGATTTTGCAAACATGGTCGCTGGACTTCACCATTTTGTCGCCACCCTGACAGTCGAATGCTTTCGCAAACTCTGGCATGTTCATCAGCGCACCGGCGGCGCGGAACCGCGGCAGGGGATGCGGATCGACGGTAGTCAGCATGCGTTCGTATTCGGGCCGAGCAATCGTGCCCCAAATGCGCCCGAAAGAAAGGAAGAAGCGTTGTTCGGGGGTGAATCCATCGATCGTGGGCGGGGATTTCCCCTCCAGCGTGTGGTCGAAAGCCATGTGCGCTATGGTGAGGCCGCCGAGATCGGCGATGCTCTCGCCGAGCACAAGCTTGCCGTTTTCGTGCAGATCGTCCGTCACCACGAATGAGTCAAACTGCTTTTCGACACAGGCGGTGCGTTCCTTGAAATTTTTCAGATCCTCGGGAGTCCACCAGTTGTGCAGGTTGCCCTGGGCGTCGTATTGAGCTCCCTGATCGTCGAAGCCGTGCGTCATCTCGTGACCGATCACGGCGCCGATACCGCCATAATTCAGGGCATCGTCCGCCTGGGCATCGAAGAAGGGCGGTTGCAAAATCCCGGCCGGGAAGACGATTTCGTTCATGTTGGCGTCGTAATAGGCGTTTACGGTAGGCGGGCTCATGCCCCATTCGGTGCGATCAACAGGTTTGTCAATCTTGGCCAGCTCGCGATGGAACTCGAATGCGGAGCCGCGTTCGAGATTCTCTACGTAAGAGTCGCGTCCAACCTGGTAAGCGGAATAATCACGCCATTTATCGGGGTATCCGATCTTCAAACCCATGGTGCCGAGCTTGGCGATCGCCTGCTTACGCGTGGAATCGCTCATCCACGGAAGCGTCTCAAGGTCGGAACGCAAGGCGACGACGAGATTCTGCACCATCTGGTTCGCGCGCTGTTTGGCCTGAGGAGGGAACACTTTCTCCACGTATTTCTGACCGAGCGCCTCGCCGAGGTTGCGATCCGTAGAGTTGACGCAGCGCTTCCAGCGCGGCTGAATTTCCTTGGCGCCGGTCAGCGTGCGGCCATAGAAGTTGAAATTCTCGTCCACGAATTTGCCGGGAAGCGCGGGAGCGGATGCGGTGATCAGGTGCCAGCGGAGATAAACTTTCCAATCGGAAACGGGCACGGATTTCAGTTGCTTGTCGAGCGCCTGGAAAAATTCGGGCTGGCCGACGTTCACGGAATGGATATCAGGGAAACCCATGTTGCGGAAATAAACCTCCCAGGAAAAATCGGGCGTCAGCACACGCAGTTGGGCCGGGTCCATCTTGTGATAATTGGATTCAGGATCGCGGCGTTCCACGCGGGTCTTTGACGCTTTGGCCATCTGCGTTTCGATTGCTAGGACCGTGCGCGCTTCGGCAGAAGCTTTGTCCGGCGCGTCGCCGGCCAGCTCCATCATTTTGGCGACGTGCGCCACGTACTGATCGCGAATCTGCTTCGACTTGTCATCGTCTTTCGTGTAGTAATCGCGGTCCGGCAAACCCAATCCACCCTGGCGGGCGCCTCCGATCACCTGCTGGCTATTCTTATCGTCCTGTTCGGAACCGAAGGAGAAAAACACGCGGGTGCCGAGGCTTTGCAGGTGTGCTGCTTCGTCCTGAAGCTGCGCGAGATTCGTGACCGCTGCGATGCGCTCGAACTCCGGCTCGAGCGGCTTGATGCCGGCAGCCTCAATGGCGTCTGTATTCATGCATGCGGAGTAGAAATCACCGATCTTCTGGTCAGTCGAACCGTTGGCGCTCTTTGTGGCGGCCGCCGCTTCCAGGATTTGCCGCAGGACTTCCTGATTGTGATTCTGGAGCGCATTGAAACGGCCCCAACTGGCGTACTCAGGCTGAATGGGATTGCGCTTGATCCAGCCGCCGCTGGCGTAATTGAAGAAGTCCTGACAGGGCTTGCAGGTAGTGTCCAAATCGGCGACGTCGAAGCCATGGCCCTCGGCGGCGGAAACCGTCTGCGGAAGACGAGTTGAGCCGCCAGGGAAGAGAATCAGCCCAACGGCCAGAATCATCAGGCCAAAAAGAACAACCAAAGCTACTGTTCTCCGCATGGAGACCTCCGAGGAGTTCGCGGGACGTTCGGGATGCGTTGTCGTTCCAGCATAGTTGCACGGTTTGCCGGAGTCAAACCTCCCAAACGCACATGCTCCAACGTTTCTGCTGCGACGTAAAACCGGGCTGTGGGCGCTGTCGGTTCAGCATGGTTTTTCATGATATCGGGCAGGAACCGCCAGCGAGATAAGACGGCCCCCTCTCCAAATTTTTTTGCAAGTGCTGATTCTAACCGGCTTAAAGTCCTTAATTTTTGTATGTGCTGATTTCAAGATAGTTAGCGGCGCAAATTTGTAAGTGCTCATTGTGCAGTATTTAGACGAACGTCCGCATTGAAGGTGAGTCAGAGACCGCACTGCGGCTGGCTGAAGCCGAGGCGCGCACCCCTGCCGAAGATTCAATAGAGGAGGCACAGTCAGCATCGCGGAAGATCAAAGAAGCGAAAACTTGAACCGAGTCGAAATCCGGCGACGGAGCGAGACGGATAACCGATAAACATACGCGACTATAGCATATTATCAGTGAGTTATCAATAGAAACGGTTGTTAACGGCGTGGTATTCCGACGAAAACAGTCATTCGAATGGAACGGAAGAGAAGTTCTCTCGCGGAATTATTCGAATCACGGCTTCAGCGACGTTGCTGATAGGGAAGAACGGTTGTGAGGAAATCAACGGCATTTCGAAGGTCGTCAGATTCTGTTTTCAAGCCGGCAAGCAAGGCTTAGCGGACCTGCTCGACGAGTTCGGCGATGGTGCCCATCAGATCGTATTTGGTGAGGATTTCGTAGCGGCCGTCGCCCATGACGACAAAGACGGCGGGGCTTTCGTGGCCCAGCAGATGAGTGACGCGTTCGACGGGGGTGTCGCGAGGGACTTGCGGCAGGGGTTTGCTCATCACTTCGCGGATGACCAGCTTGCGAAGATCCTTACCCTGCAAGGCCATATTCAGGATCTGGTCCTCGAAGATGGTGCCGACGATGGTGGTGTCTTCAAAGACGGGCAATTGCGAAATATCCTGCTGCTGCATGGTGTGCAACGCATGAAAGACGGTCTGATAGGGGCGCACGATGATGAGCTCGCGGACCTTGCCGGCCCGATGCTTAACGGACACTACGTCGGCGGCGCAAAGGGGAACTTCGGAATCGAGATAGCCGCGTTCGCGCATCCACGCGTCGCTATAGACTTTGCTCAGATAGCGCATACCGGTATCGGGAAGGAAAGCGACAACGAGATTGCCAGCCGGAAGCGTGCGGGCCAATTCCAGGGCCGCCGAGACGCAACCTCCACCTGAACCGCCAGTGAAAATCCCTTCGCTTTTGGCCAGATTGCGCGCCACGATGAAGCATTCGCGGTCGGTGACCTGCACGACGTCATCGAGCACATCGAAATGCATGGTCGAAGGGAAGATATCTTCGCCGATGCCTTCGACAACGTAGGTGTGGGCTTTGCCCACTTTGCCGGTCTTCACATATTCGTAGTAGAGCGATCCGATGGGATCGACCCCGACAATTTTGACCTGCGGATTTTTTTGTTTGAGGAATTTCCCGACGCCGCTGATGGTGCCGCCGGTGCCCATGCCGCAGACGAAGTGAGTGACTTTGCCTTCGGAGTCTTCCCAGATTTCCGGACCCGTGACGCGATAATGGGCCTCGGGGTTCATCGGATTTTCGTACTGATTGGGATAGAAGGAGTTGGGAATTTCGCGAGCCAGCTTTTTCGCCACCGAATAATAGCTGCGAGGATCGTCGGGCTCGACGGCGGTGGGGCAGACAATGACTTCGGCGCCGAAGGCCTTTAAGAGATCGACTTTTTCCTTCGACTGCTTGTCTGTAATTGTGAAGACCATCTTGTAGCCACGCACGGCCGCGACGAGTGCCAAGCCCATACCGGTATTGCCGGAAGTGCCTTCTATAATCGTGCCGCCGGGCTTGAGCAAGCCTTTGCGTTCGGCTTCATCGATCATGGTGATGCCGATGCGGTCTTTGACCGAACCGCCTGGATTCAGGTAGTCGGCTTTCACGTAGACTTCGGCCTTGCAATCGCGCGCCAGGCGATTGAGGCGAATGAGCGGCGTATGGCCGACGGCTTCGAGGATGTTTTTGAGCTTCATATTCGAGCGAAAACGCAGTGTATCACGCGGGGCGAGCGCAATCAGGTGAGTGGGGACAGAGGCATTTACCAATTGGGAGGCGAAAGCCAGAGAGGTCCCTCGCTCCGGTTCGTCGCTCGGGATGACCATCCTGTTCGGATGGTCAAGTACAATGCTAAAGAAGGCTGAAAACGAGGGTGGGCATGAAACGGATCAATATTTCTTCGGGAACGATGTGGGAGCCGATTGTGGGCTATTCGCGGGCGGTGCGCGTAGGCAACGTGGTGCACGTATCGGGAACGACGGCTACGGATGCAAGCGGAAGCCTGGTGGGCGCAGGCAATCCTTACACGCAAACGATGCAGGCGCTGAGAAATATCGGCAGCGCGCTGAAGCGCGCGGGCGCGTCGCTTGATGATGTGGTGCGCACACGCATTTACGTCACGCGGATCAGTGACTGGGAGGAAATCGGACGCGCGCACGGGGAAGTTTTCGGTAAGATTCGACCGGCGACAGCGATGGTTGAAGTTAGCCGGCTGATCAATGCGGAGATGCTGGTGGAGATCGAGGCGGAAGCGATTGTCGCGAATTCGGGAAATGGGAAGCGATCAGAAAGCGCTACACGGCCAAGGCGAAAGCGGATTCGCAGGAGCGGACGTTGAGGCTGAAGCTGGAGGAACGCGATATGAAAACGAGGGAGCGCGGCGCTCATCGGTCGTGGAGACGTCTTGCCGTTGGGCTTTGCGGTTTGACGGCGTTCGCGCTGCTGGCTTTGGCAGGTCCGGGATGGCTGCCAACTGCCGCGGCGCAGACCGGCGGGCAGAAGCAGCTCACAGTCGAGCGCATCTATTCCGCGCCCAGCCTGAGCGGCAGGCCGCTGCGAGACACGATGTGGAGTCCTGACGGCAAACTGCTGACCTATCTCGATGACAACGCGAGCGGACCGGAGATCTGGGCGGTGGACGCTGCGACAGGGCAGAAGCGCGTCCTGGTGGATGCGCGGCATCTGCGCGATGTGTTGCTGCCGCCGGCTTCGCGCGGGCAGCAGACGGGCTTGGGACGGGTCGCGCCTCCGAGATATTTGTGGGCGCCGGGAGGGCAGGCGCTGCTTTTCATTTCGGCGAAGGATCTGTTTTGGTACGACCTGAAGACGGAATCCGCGAAAAAGCTGCTCAGCGAAGGCAAAGAATCAGCGGGCGAGGCGGCGGATATCGACGACGCAAAAATTTCGCCCGATGGCCGCTGGGTGAGCTTTCTGCGCGAACACGATGTGTGGGTGGTGAGTTCGGCGGGCGGAGAAGCGCGACAGCTTACGCGCGGAGGTACGGAGGAAATACGCAACGGGGAGCTGGATTGGGTTTATCCGGAGGAGCTGGATCTGGGGACGGCGTATTGGTGGGCGCCGGACTCTTCGAAAATCGCGCTGCTGCAACTCGACGAGCGCGCCGTGCAGAAATATCCGCTGGTGGATGAGCTTCCCTACGCGCCAACGGTGACCGAGGAACGTTTTCCCGAGGTGGGCTCGCCAAATCCGGTGGCGCGCGTGGGCGTGGTGGATGTGGCGGGCGGCGATGTTCGTTGGATGGACACGGGCAGCGATCAAACGGCGCTGCTGGCGCGAGTGGCATGGCTCGCGGATTCGCGGCGGGTGGCCATCGAGCGGCTCAATCGCGTGCAAAATCGTCTGGATTTGCTGTTCGCGGACGCTGGCAGCGGGAAATGCGAAAGCGTTCTGACCGAGCAAGACAAATACTGGATCAACTTATCCGGGAACGGGTTCGGTCCTGATGCGAGCGGCAATCTGTATTTTTTGGCGGACGGGAAACGGTTTGTGTGGTCGAGCGAGCGCTCGGGATTCCGCCATCTTTATCTATACGATCTTGCCGGCAAGCAACTGGCGCAGATCACGCACGGCAATTGGGAAGTCGCGGACGTTGCGAAGATAGACGAACAATCCCAGGCGATTTACTTCAGCTCGACGCAAAAAAGTCCGATCGAGCGGCAGTTTTATCGGGTGGCGCTTTCGGGCGGCGAACCTGTGGAACTGACGCACGAGCAAGGCACGCACGGCGTCAGCATGGCGCCCGACGCGAAGCATTTCCTGGATACGTATTCAACGGCGATGACTCCGCCCCAGCAGCGGCTGTATAACGCGGATGGAAGCGTTGTTTCGACGCTGGAGGAAAATAAAGTAGCGGAGCTGGAAAGCTATCATCTTCAGCCGGAGGAATTCTTTACCGTGCCGGGAGCGGATGGGACGCCGCTCGATGCCGCAATGATCAAGCCGGACTGGGTTCGATGCCAGCCGGAAATATCCCGTGATCGTCATGGTCTACGGCGGGCCGCACGTGCAGGAAGTGCGGGATGGCTGGGGCTACTCGACCTTCCTCTGGAACGAAATGATGGCGGAGAAAGGGTTCGTGATTTTTATGGTGGATAATCGAGGATCCTCCGGACGCGGGCATAGTTTCGAGACGCCGATCTATCACCACTTCGGCAGCGCGGAATTGGCGGACCAAGTAGCGGGCGTGAAATGGCTTTCGAAGCAGCCTTATATAGATAGCGCGCGCGTGGGGATTTGGGGCTGGAGCTTTGGCGGATACATGACCTGCGAGGCCATGTTGCGCGCCGGCGACGTCTTCAAGGCGGGCTTCGCGGGGGCGCCGGTGACGGATTGGCGGCGCTACGACACGATTTATACCGAGCGCTATATGGGCACGCCGCAGGAAAATTCCGAAGGGTATCGCGATTCGTCGCCGGTGAATTTTGCGGCAGGGCTGAAGGGCAAGCTGCTCATCGCGCACGCCACGGGCGATGATAATGTGCATTTTTCGAACTCGGTGGCGCTCGAAGAAAAGCTCGTCGACGCGGAGAAATACGCGGAGTTCCTGATCTATGCCGATCGTGGACACGGCATCAGCGATCGTCCCGCGCGCCTTCACGTATTCAATCGCGTGACGCAGTTTTTCGTGGAAAACCTGGGCAAGTAGAAAAGATGCGTCCGCAAAAATGGCAGCGAGGTTTTTCGGTTGTTGAAGTCGTTGTCCTGATTGCCATCCTCATGGTCGTCGCTGCCATTGCCATCCCCAACTTACTTCATTCGAATCTATCCGAGAACGAATCTTCGACAGTGGCTTCGCTCCGCGCGTTGAACGCCGCCTGCTCGAACTATTCGATGCTCTATGGCGGTTACCCCAGAAGCCTTTCGAATCTCGGTCCGGGTGACGCAGCGAATTCCACATCGGCGGCTTTGATTGATGCAGCGCTCGCGAGCGGCACCAAGAGCGGCTATGTCTTTACCTACACGGCTGGAGCCATCGGGATCGGCGGAAACGTCCTGAGCTATAGCATCACCGCAAATCCCGCCGCTCCGGGCGGCACGGGCCGGCGCCGATTTTTCACCGACCAGTCCGGCGTGATTCGGGCAAGTACACACAGCGCCGCTGACGCCAACAGCACGCCGGTCGGCTAGTCACCGATCAGCAAGTCATATCGGCCAGGTTGAAGTCGGCGCTGGAAGCGCGAGCGGATCATTTCCGTTTGCCGCATGGCCAGGTCAATTCGAGCCCGGCTAACAAATGCCTTATAAATGATTTGAAGAATTTACAATTCAGAAGTGGTGTCCAAACCAAACTTCCGTATATTACTCCCGCATGTCCGGCCAGGCGAATTCGCAAATACAAATCGGGCCTATCCAAAGAATGCGTTTGAGGTGAGGAGTCCCAAAGTTCTAAAGTCGCCGAATACATTTTGGGTGCGGTGTGTAGTTTGAGCGATTCATTGGGGTTTCGGAGGTTCTAGAGCATGTCTTCTCGTACGGGACTTTTTCTCTATGCATTCATGGCGGTACTGCTCTGCGGCGTGTTTCTTGTTATCCCATCAGCGCAGGCGCAGCAGACCTTAGGCGGCATCAAGGGCACGGTTTTCGATGCCAACGGCGGCGCCATTCCTGCAACCAAAGTCACCGCCGTCGGCGATCAGACCAAGCTGACGCGCACACAGCAGTCTAATGAAAACGGTGTCTACAGCTTTGTGAACCTGCCCATCGGCAGCTACACGCTTACGTTCACACAGGACGGATTCCAGACGCTTACCATTCCGATGATTGCCGTGCAGGCGAACCGCAGGGTAACACTCGATGCGACGCTCAAGGTCGGCGAAATCACGCAACAAGTGACGGTGGAAGAAACTCCTCTGCTCAACCAGATCGACACGACAAATGGCTATGTCATGGACACGCTTCAGATCGACGCGGTTCCTCTTCCCACTGGTTCTTTTACGGGGCTGGCATTGCTGGCTCCAGGTGTGAATGCGGAGCTTTCGGCCGGGACAGGCGCTGGCATCACCAGCAGCAGATTCGATTGGCTATGAATCGGCCCGGTATTATGACGCCAGAGCTATATCATCCCGTGCTCGATTGCTTCGTTCGAGGATTACCGCATCTTTATCGTGATCTTCAGCCTGAAGGCGATCGTTGGTTAGATCTCGCCGACGATTGTGCGCGTACATTCGAGTCTATTCTTAAGTTGTAGCCGCTTGTTCGTGCCGCAATCATTCGCTCCGCAAGGCGCAGGATGCGGTCGGTCGCCTCGTCGGGGCCCAAACCTCGCGCATGAATATTTGAGACGAGATTGCGATTGGCATCCGTGTGCGTTGAGTCCGGACGGTAAGCCATATACGCGGAGAGACTATCTGCTGTCGCAAGTCCCGGCCGCTCTCCGATCAGCAGCAGCACGACTTTAGGGGCCAGCAACTCGCCGATTTCATTCAGAATACCTACGCGGCAGTACCGAATTACGAACGTTTGTCCCACGGTCCATCCACGCTTGATCGCGGAGTGATAGAGAAGAGGCATCAGCCGAGGAACCTGGGCCGCCACAGCCGGAACCGAGAGTCCGTCGCCGATCGCGATTTGCAGGTCGTTGCCCTTCGAACATCGATTCAGGATTTCAGTGCGCGCCGATTCGGTGAAATGCCGCCCTAAATCGGGTCGCAGCAGAAATTCTCTTTTGTTGGCAGCTTGTGTCGAAACCTCGAATAATTTCCACTCCTCCAGAAAGCTTGCGCCAAAAATCGCGAGAGCGTCCATCTCAGCGCGAACCGCGTCCCGCGCAGCCGCATGTGCCTCGCGCAGCTCCAGTTGTGTGCCGGTGGGATAAGCCGCGCCCGCGCGCCCAACCAAAAGCCGTGCGGGTGTTCGCGCCCGAATCCGGCGCACGATTTCGGGCCAGCTTGCCGCAGCAAGCCCATCGTCCTTTTTTTCGGCCATCAGGCGATTCCTTCGAGCGATGATTCGAATCCGCGCAGAAGCTGTCGTCTGGCGGACCCATCGAGCTGCGCAGGCTCGCCGTCGCGATAGATTCCAGTGCCGCATAGCCACTCCAGGAACTCAGGCGCGGGCCGCAGGTTGAAAATTCTGCGAACGGCCAGCGCGTCGTGATAGCTGGTCGATTGATAATTCAGCATCACATCATCCGAGCAGGGGACTCCCATGAAGTAGTTACATCCGGCGGCCGCAAGCAGCATGAGAAGATTATCAGCGGAATTTTGGTCGGCTGCCGCGTGGTTGGTGTAGCAAACGTCGCAACCCATGGGCAAGCCCAGCAGCTTGCCCATGAAATGGTCTTCCAAACCTGCGCGGATGATCTGGCGTTCGTCATAGAGATATTCCGGTCCGATAAAGCCGACCACGCTATTCACCAGAAAGGGATCGAACGCTCGGGCCACGCCGTAGGCCCGCGCTTCCAGCGTTAGTTGGTCCACGCCATGGTGCGCCTCAGCGGAAAGAGCGCTGCCTTGGCCGGTTTCGAAGTACATCACGTTTTCGCCGACCCATCCCACATTGCGCTGGCGGTGATGCTCGAGAACTCGTTGCCGTCCCTCAGCCAGCATCGCCAGCGTGATGCCGAAACTTCGGTTTGCGCCTTCGGTTCCGGCGACGGATTGAAATAGCAGATCGACCGGCGCGCCGCGCTCGAGGGCAGCCAATTGCGTCGTCACATGCGCCAGGCAGCAGGCCTGTGTCGGAACGTGATATGCGTCTACCAGGCGTTCGAGAGCGCGCAAAATTGCGGATACGGTTTCAACGGAATCGGTCGCGGGATTTACGCCGATCACCGCGTCGCCGCAGCCGTAGAGCAATCCTTCGAATGTGGCCAGCAGAATTCCGCCAATATCGTCGACGGGATGGTTCGGCTGGATTCGAATGCCCAGCACGCCGCGCTGGCCCATCGTATTTCTGCAGCGCGTGACGTTTCGAATCTTTGCCGCGGCCAGGATCAGATCCTTATTGCTCATGATCTTGGCCACAGCGGCGGCAATCTCAGGAATGATGGCGCGCTGGATCTGCTTCAGTTCGGTTTCACCGGTTGCGTCGTCAAGAATGTGTTCCCTAAACGCGCCCACAGTCATGGATTTGATCGCCGCAAAGCCGTCGCCATCGTGGGTATCGAGGATCAATCGGCTGACATCGTCGTCATCGGGATCAATCAATGGCTGGCGAAGAATTTCTTCGAGCGAGATGTCGGCAAGGCGGCGTTTCGCTGCCACTCGCTCCCGTTCGGATCGAGCGGCGATGCCAGCCAGTTGATCTCCGGATTTTTCTTCGTTCGCTTTCGCGAATAATTCCCGAAGATCGGCAAATGCGAAACTCTCGTGCATCGATGCCATCGCAGAGCGACGCTCCTTCGCTGGAACGTATCATCACTGGGAAACCAAAGGAAGAGACCTTAGGTCAGTTGCACTAGCCACGCGTGAGGGCGGCAATGAGCTCTGCGTACGCAGGGAATCGAGCGCTCAGCTCCTTGCGCGCGCCTAATTCGAAATCAGCAGGGTCAAAGCCGGGCGCCATCGTTGTGCCCAAGAGCGCAAACTTGCCGCCAGGAACCAAACGCAAGCCTTGCCAAGAACCGCCCCGCACAACGTGCTGCAAGCGCATCCCCGAAGCGATGTCTTGACCCATGAGGAGAGTTTCGCTTGAGCCGTCCGGCTTAAGGATTAGCATTTCCGCGGGATCGCCCAGGTAAAAGTGATAGACCTCGTCGCCCTTGAGCCGGTGCATCGCGGAGAACGCATCCGGCGTCAGCATGTAATAGATCGCGGTTGAGAGCGCGCGTTCTCCGGAGTAGGAAGGAAGAGACCGCTGGGTTAGTGTAAATTGCGAGCGGTACGTCTCCGCAAAGTACCCGCCTTCGACCGGAAGAGGCTGCAACTTCAGCAGTTCCTGGATCTCTTTGGCACTGGGCATCTTTACCTCGGGCGAAACGCGAAATACGATTCGATTGTTGCATACCTGAAATTTGTGGAGAGATCGAAGGTTGAGGGCGAGCTAAAAAGGCGCCCACAAATAGGTCTGTGTCTACCGTATTCCAGATATTCGCCGGAATCTCCCGACTGTGGCAATATTTCCCGGGATTCAACAAACCTCGAGCAGAGCGTATTCACACACATGATCTTTCGAAGCCTTACCCGGTTCGCACCACTCGGACTCCTGCTGCTGCGATTGATGATAGGAATTATTTTCGTGGATAGCGGCTGGGAGGATCTGCGAAACCCCGAACAGCGCTCCCAGAGTATCGGCAAAAGCAGGAACTTCACGATTTTTCTCGGGACTGCCGAAATTCTGGGAGGTGCAGCCGTCATCCTCGGGATTTGGCCGCAGCTTGCCGCATTGGGACTCATCCTCGTAATGATGGGATCGATTTACGAGAAAATCTTTGTCTGGCACACGGGATTTTGGGGTGAGAAAACATATGGCTGGCACTACGACCTGATGCTTGTTGTGATGAATCTCGTTGTGCTCTTCACCAACGGCGGCCCGTACGTCGTGACGAAATAGCTCCGTTCGCTCGTTTCATCCGTCAATCTTGTAGTCCGTCATTTTCTTGTAGAGCAGGCGGCGATGGATCTGCAGGCGGTCCGCAGCGTCCGTTCTGTTTCCTTCGGAATCCCTGAGTGCGTTTATGATCAAGTGCTTTTCTAATTCCGCAACGGCTTTGTGGAATGGCAGGCTCAGAATTTCCTTTTGAAATATGCCCGGTTCGGCCCGCTCCGTACTGGCATCCTCGCTAGGGAAGTGGCTAGGCATGATGACTCGCCCGCGAGCCATTAAGACCGCGCGCTCGATCATGTTCTCCAGTTCGCGGACATTTCCGGGATACGAAAATGTTTGCAGCATGAGAATCGCGTCTTCGGAAAATCCCACTGCCGGAAGATTATTCTTCTCGCTGTAAAGTCTCAGGAAGTGCTCGGCCAACAATACGATATCCGAGCGCCGTTCTCGTAGGGATGGCACGGAGATCCGCACGACATTCAAACGATAGAACAGATCCTCCCGGAACAGCTTTTCCTGGACACAGGCTTCTAAATCGCGGTTGGTCGCGGCGATCACACGAAAATCGCCCTCAATCGTTTCGTTGCCGCCGACGCGCTCGAAACTATGCTCCTGAATGACCCGCAAGAGCTTTGCCTGTAATGCAGGGGAAAGCTCGCCTATCTCGTCTAAGAATACGGTTCCGCCATCGGCAACTTCAAATTTGCCCGGTTTACGCGCGACAGCTCCCGTAAAAGCGCCCCGCTCGTGCCCGAATAGCTCCGATTCCAAAAGGGTATCCGGCAGGGCCGCGCAGTTCACAACCGTAAAAGGCTTACCCTTGCGGTGGCCGTAATTATGGATGGCCTCCGCTACGAGTTCCTTGCCTGTGCCAGACTCACCACAGATCAGGACGGTGGCATCCGTTTCTGCGACCGTTCCGACCGTCTTGAACACGTCCAGCATAAGACGGCTTGTGCCGATTAGACGACCGCTTGCCCCGGCGCCGTTTCGCCCGCCCTGAGCGCGTAAGTGCATCACCTCCGTGTTGAGGGAGGAATGCTCAAGGGCGCGTTTAGCGGTCAGGCAGATTTCGTCCAGATCGAATGGCTTGGTCACAAAATCGTAAGCCCCCAAACGAATCGCTTCGATCGTTGTGTGGCTTGAACCGAAAGCCGTTATCACAATCGCGGGAACGGAGGAAAGCCGCCGTTCCTCGCGCATGTATCTTAAGATTTCTTCTCCTCCCGCCGGAGGCATTTTCCAGTCGGTGAACACTAAATCCGGTGTGGATTTTCTCAGGACTTCAATGGCTTCACTTCCGTCCGCGGCTTCGAGGATCGTGTAGCCCTGCGCGCCTAGAATCTCCGCCAACGTGTTCCGGAGATTCGCCTCGTCGTCTGCAATGAGGATTGTCTTCGTCAAATGGCCCGCTGTCCCCTGATTGCGTCGCCCCGCGCTTCTAGCGGAAGCAGAATACGCACAGTAGTCCCCTGGCCTTCGCGGCTCTCTGCGTTGATCTCGCCTTGGTGCGCGCGTACCAATTCATGACAGATGGAAAGCCCGAGCCCCGTTCCGGAGATTTTAGTCGTGAAGAACGGATCAAAGATGCGACCCATCACGCTGGGATTTACCCCCTTTCCAGTATCGCGAAACTCGATGCATATGGCGCTTTCTCCGGTTGGTATGGGTCGTTTGGTAAGGATTGTTGAGAGCGTTCCACCCGCCTCCGACATCGCTTCGAGCGCATTTTGGATAATGTTGTCAAAGACCTGGGCCATGCGTCCCTGATCCAGGCTCAGAGTATTTCCATCGTCGCGAAAATCGGTAATAAAGCGCACGCCCGTTTTCTCCGCTGTCTCGCGAAACGCATCCAACCTTTGCTGGACGAGCCGATCTAGTTTGGTGGGCTGCACCTGTAAGCTCATCGGTTCTGCAAAATTCAAGAGCCGGTTAACGATGCTATTGAGCCGCCCGATCTCCTGAAGTGCGATCGCACAGGATTCGTGCAAGTTCGGATCCTGCGAATTGCGCTGGCACATCTGCACCCTCAAGCGAATGGTCGCCAAAGGATTACGAACTTCGTGAGCCACTCCCGCTACCAGCCTGCCAAGCGCCGAAAGCCGTTCGGAATGCCGCAGGCGATTTTCCAGCTGTTTCTCCCGTTCGATATTTTCGCGTAGTACGGCTCCGAGGCGGTTAATGGCCAGCACGATTCGTTGAATCTCATCGGGATCGCCGCCCGTAGGTAGCTGTGAAGCCAGATCGTACTCGAGTGTGGCAAGTCCGTCCTCAATCTTAAGAACTCCATTTTGGAGATTGCGCACCACCAGCAAAGTGAGCAAAACGCAAAACAGAGCTGCGGCTCCCAATGCGACCGCAATCGCGTAAGCGCGAAAGCGATTCGTGCCCGGAATGCTCGGCAGGGACTCCATCGCCCACGCGCTGCCGATGTAATTTTGTCTTACGCGTATGGGCTCAGCCTCGATAAGTTTGAAATCGTGCACTCCACCCAGTATTTGGTCCGAGGACCGCCCCGTGAGAACGGCTGTTCGGGCCACTTGGAGAACCTCGGGCCGGACAGCCGAGTTATCTGCCGAGTTCAGATCATCCAGACTTTCCGCCCCTTTGCTGTTGGAAAATGTGTAGCCAGCGAGGTCATCGGTAGCGCTCGAGTAAAATCCCGCGATGCCTCCCGGCGTCTTCTGCAGAGCTATGCGGGTCAAGAGTGTCAGGAGTTCACGAGAGGACGCCGCGGACGCATTCACCAAAGGTTCTTCGTCGTTCAGCTGCCCGAAACCATCATGCTTCTCGTACTCTTGAACCAATTCACGGGTGGTAGCCGAAAGGCTCTTTTTTTCATCGTTCAGAACTGCGGATGTTGTGTATCGAAGGGCCGTCAGGGCAGCAACGAGTACGGCCAGTAACAACACCACGACCAATGCGCCTAACAGGGTGATCTGCCAGCGAAAACTGAGCCTTGATAGCGGTAGTTTCAAACGCAAGTACCTACCCCGCGCAAAGGCACCGATCGTTAGCCAATAATATCAATTCCCAATGAAGCATATGCTCGTCAGGAAATCGATAAACTGCCCAGCGCCCACGCCGCCAGGGTCAACGCCACCACTGAGAGCACCACGGCTATCCTTTCGAACGAATCGAGATCGGACCATGCATTTCGCACGCTGACTATACGCAAAGCTCTCTCCTTTAGCGAACCACCGCACTGAGCACCGGCTATGCCAAACCAAATGGCAAGACCTGGACCCTAATTCCTTTTGTTTCCGCATCATTCGGAATTTCGCGAATCGCCGCAGAAGGCCAAGCTTCGCCATGTGCATAAAGCGAACGCGCGACGTGAAAAAAGCGAACACGGCAAGCTGCCCGCGGCAGGAAATGGGGAGGAGGGGTGCTCGCGAGATCAAAACGAAATCGTCAGGATCCTTCCAGCCTCTCTCGCTGCTGATTGATTTTTTGGGAGTTACCGCCACCACACTTTGAACAGTTGTGCGATGGGGTGCGAGGGCGCGAAACCGCCGTTCAAAAGAACTGACATGGAAGGATAAATGCACAACCTAACTCTCTAGTCGAAAATCACTTCTTGGGAGGGAAAGGAGCACGGTTGGCTCGATATGACGCCGCGATGAGGGAGGGTGACGTGAGCCTGAATGAACTCTTTATTCCACACATGCCGCAGCTTTATCACGCGGCAGCCCAGGTCTTGCGACACCCGCAAGACTCGGAGGACGCCCTGCAGGAAGGTTTGCTGGCCGCGTTCCGTAATTTAAATCAATTTCAGGGCCGCGCGAAGTTCTCCACGTGGCTTCATAGAATCGTGGTGAATGCCGCTTTGATGAAATTGCGGCACCGAAAGCGCGAACTGACTATTGCCTCAACGGACGATGAATTCGAAGACGCTGATGACAATCCCAAAGTCTTGGTTGCGAGCGAGAGGCCGAATCCGGAAGAAGAATACTCCGACCTTGAGCGCTCCCGGATGGTTGCCCAAGTGATTGCGCAGCTGCCGGCGCCCTATCGAGCCGTCCTCCAGATGTGCGACATCGAGGGTTTGATGGAAAAAGAGGCCGCGCAACGGTTGGGAACATTGGTCAGCGTCGTCAAGTCTCGACGGTATCGCGGCCGAAGACTGCTTTTAAGGCGTCTGCAGCACACATCGTTCCGGAGGCGGCGCACGGGACACGAGGTGTGTCCCCCACGTCCAGGGCTCGAAGAAGCACCGGGTTCGTGCCCCACGGACGGCTTGATACACACCTGCTAATCGAACGGACCGGGCGCCGCCCCCCGGAACGATGGATTGCATCTTAATGGGGGTACATTGATACGTTGGTGAACGATGTCTTGGTCCTCGCAATTCCCCGCGTTGTTAGGCCTCGTGATACTGGGCTGTCTCGGCCAAGTCGAGCCAGGGCAATTCGACCGTACGGGACTTTCGAACTGGACGGCAGCTTGCGGCCAGCAGTCTTCCGTCACATCTCCCGACCGTCTCCATTCTGCTTTTATTGCCTGCAGCGATGGGGAAGAAGCTCGCATTCTGCGCCTTACGGTGCTGGACTCCTCCGGCAAGCCGATCTCCCAGTTTTCGGCACAAGTAAAGCCGAGTTGCAAGCCCGGGGCGCTCGAGTGGTTGGACGATCGTCGCGTCGGATTGGTCTGCCAAACCGATCCGCAGGTCAGAAACTACGTGTTGTTCGATATTCAGACGGGAAGTGCGGTCGCATACCCGGGTTACTGGTTTCAGTGGTCGCCAGACCACAAAACCCTAGCCGATGTGAAATTGGACGTTAAGTTTGGCACGCCTGCCGGCGAAAACTCTTGTCTCTTCCTGAATGCGACGGCGGTCTACCCAGCGGGTTGCGACCATGCAAAGGAGTCATATAGCCACATCCATTCCTTCATATTGCCTCTTGTCTGGTCGGCGGACGGCAGCAAGGTGTCTTTTGTAGAGAAAATCTTTGACTGGGAATATTTAGACCCCTTCCTGCGTTACTTTGATGGGGAGACCAGCAACGTGCACTATTACCTGGTGGTCGCTTTGGCAGGCCATTTCGGGGGTTATGCGATTAACTCATTGGCCGCACAACAGGTTCCGGTGTGGCAGAGCAATTCGCGGTTGCAGCTCGGCGACATGACGTACGACTTGGATGCAAACCCGCCGTCCTCGATTCCGTGAGGTTAGCGGCTGATAAGCGTTATACTTGCGTAACTACCGATTGGTGACGCGTTCTGCGGGCGATGGGCAGTACGGAGGGTCCCATGAAAGATTTCCGCTTCGTTGTGATTTCGGTTACGGCGCTTGCGCTTTCCTGCCTGATTTGCGGCCTAACCGCCGATGCCCAGGATTACAGTCACGTCCGCATTGTGCGGCTTAGCTTTGTCGAGGGCGACGTGCAATATCAGCGGCCTGGGACCGACTGGGAAGATGCCAAGCTCAATCTGCCGATCCAACAGGGATTTCGTCTGCAGACCACCAACGGGTACGCCGAAGTGGAGTTCGAACAAGGTTTGGCGGTTCGGCTTGCGAACAACTCGTCGCTTGAATTTGCCGACTTGTCTTTAGTCGATAGCCGCAGAATAACAAAGCTCAATCTTTCGGCCGGCACTGCGGTCGTTACCGCGCATCTTTCACGGAACGATGAGCTCTCCATCGCGGCTTCCGGGATGCAATTAGCGGTGCCCCATAACGCCGAGTTCCGGGTAGACGCCTCTCCAAACGACGCCTGGGCGACGGTTTTTCACGGAAAAATTAATGTCGAGTCTGCAGCGCGGCCAGTGTCGCTTGGCAGTGGGCACACGCTGCACGAAAACGCGGAACTCAGCTCACCCGAGATCGTTCAGAGTCCGGCGCGCGATGATTTTGACAAATGGGTTGCGCAACGGGATGAGGCTTTGTCCGGTGCTCGAAGCGATGGCGGCTTGCAGAGCGGGCGTTACACCACCGGCTTCGCCGACCTCGACTTTTTTGGCACATGGGGGGCTGTCCCGGGTTTCGGTTATGGGTGGCAACCGTATGGCGCCGGGCTCAACTGGACGCCCTTTGTCAGCGGCCAGTGGATGTTCATGGGCAATACGGGATGGAATTGGGTAAGCGAGGAGCCGTGGGGCTGGCTGCCTTATCATTTTGGGTCGTGGTTGAATGCGCCTGGAGTTGGTTGGGTCTGGGTCCCGCAAGGGGCACTTTCGTGGCAGCCTGCAACAGCAACATGGGTGCGCACCAATAATGGACTTGGGTGGATCCCGACTCAGGCGGCGCCGCTGAATCCCGCTAAGCCCTCGAAGTCGAATACGCAGCCTTCGCGCGTAGTTATTCTTGCCGCTGGCAACGGTTCCGCCGCCTCGATCAGAGCAGCGCAAGTTATGCCGATTACTCAGACTCAAGCCGCCAGCGCCCAGATTGTGGCAGCGCCTGGACCAGGGTTTGCTCAGCGCCGCCGTTCGCTCGATGCCTGCCGAAAATTCGCGGCGCAAATTCGCTTCCGCTCACTTTACGGAGCCGCGGCCCGGCAGCGCTTGCTGCGCCCAAATTGTCTGCGCCACTTGCTAGTTCGCCTCGATCCCTCGCTGCACCGCGCTCCATGCCTGTACCTGCGCAGGCTATCTCCCGCAGCTCCGTAGCTCCGAGGGGCGCATTCAGTGGAGGGGGCAGAAGCGGAGGCGCGGCGATCTCCAATATGGGTGTGTCGCGTGCCGCGAGTAGTACGGTGCTCATTCAGCGAGCGCCCCTGCATCTAGTGGCGGCGCATCTATTGGTGGTGCGCACGGCGGACATCGCTAGGCCGTTTTTGCTGTAACTCGCCAGTAGGCTTCTGCGGTCCTTTACTTATACTTATCCCTCGCTTACTTACTGCCCGCTTCTTTTTCTAACTTCTCGAGCTCTCGCGTCAATTCCTCGGCCTGCTCTCGCAGGTGGCGGATTTGTCCTGCAAGAGCAGTCGATCCTTGGGCGGGGGGTGATGGGGCGGGAGCAGATGGCGGCGAAGCCGAGGCGGTAGCAGGTTTGGCCGGAGCGGAACTGCCCGTTAGCTCGGCAATAGCTTCGTCGAAAGTATCTCGATAGATCAGCCGATCACCTACCGCCAGAACGACTTTCTTGAGCTGGGGCATACGCGCTTCGGTTGCCTGGATGTAGATGGATTCGACGTAAAGGAAACCGCCGCTCACGGGCAGAGCGATGATGCTTCCGCGCAGTACGTGCGAGCCCTGCTGATTCCACAGCGTAAGATCTTTGGAGATATTCTGGTCCTGATCGATGCGGGACTCAATCTGCATGGGCCCGTACATCAGTTGCTGTTTCGACAGCTGATAGAAGGTCAACTCTCCTAATCGATTGCCATCACAACGGGCAGCCATCCATCCGATCAGGTTGTCCTTGCCCCGAGGGGTGAAGGGAAGAATCAGCAGGTATTCCGGCTGTTTCTCTCCCGGTAACGTCGCGACGATGTAGGTCGGCTGCACGGGTTCCGGCCGTCCCGATTGTCCAAACAAATTGCGTGCGATTTCCCAGATATCCTCCTTGTTATAGAAGACCTGGGCATCTCGCATATGAAAGACGCGGTAAGCTTCCGCTTGCGTGCCAAACAGCACCGCCGGGTAGCGAGCGTGCCGGCGCAAGTCCGCCGGCATTGCCGAGGCAGGTTGGAATAGCGTGGGCAATAGCTGCTCATAAACCTGAATGATGGGATCGTCCGGATCGAAGACGTATAAAACCACTTTCCCGGTATAGGCATCGACCGTGGCCTTTACCGCATTGCGGATGTAGTTGGCGCCTTCCTCCAGTCCGGCCACGGGCAGCGTCGCCGAGTATGGATTCGAAAGGGAAGTCGTATAACCGTCTGCCATCCACACCAATCTGCCGTCGTCCGTAATGACCAGGTAGGGGTCCTGATCCCAGAGCAGGAAATTCGCCACGTGCGCCAGCCTGTCTTGGATGTTGCGGTGGATCATCATGCGACTCTGTCCGGTCAGGTAGCCCGTGAAAATGATGTTCGGCTCTCCCTCGGATATCGCGGCGGCCGTTTTCAGCAGAAACGATCCGACCGGGAAGCCTCCCGTGCCCTGGTACGTCGAATATTTGTTCTGGTCGCCGGAAGGGTAATCAAACTCCTCGCGCGCAGTGTGGACGAAAACCGGGTCTTGAGTCTTTTCGCCGTAATAGATTTCGGGACGCGTCAGCTGCAGTCCCGGGGATTTGACTTCGGGCGGAGCGTTTTCAATCAGCAGCACGGGCAGGCCGTCCGGAGTAATCCGGTTCACCTCGGATACCACCGCACCGAAACCATGCGTATAGATGAAGCGGGGATTGATCCAGCTCTGGCTTGCTTCCGCGGATAACTGGCTGACGTCAATTTCGCGCGCGGAAACCAACAACTGCTTGATACGCCCGTTGATGAAGTAGCGATCCACGTCGGTATTGGGAAAGATGTAATACGGGCGCAAGGCCTGAATCTGCGCGATCGTCGCGTTGTAAGCGCGCAGGTCCCACAAGCGCACGTTATCGAGCAGCGCGCTATCCTCCGCCGGATTTATTGTTCCTTGAGCGGAAGGCGTAAAAGTTTGCTCGCTGGCGTTGCGATTCAGCCCGAAAGCCACCGTCGTAGCTTGAATGTGGCGCTCGATGTAAGGCCGTTCGATGGAAATTTCGTTTGGCCGCACGTAGACCGCGCGAATCAGGCCTGGCACGATCAATTGCAATACGAAGGCCGCCGCGACCAAAAAAGTGGCCCTCTTATATTTTCCCATCCAAGCCCATGGGATGGCCGCTAAAGTCGCGGCGATGAGCAGCCAACGGAAAGGAAGAGTAATTTTCTGGTCGACGTAATCCGCGCCGGTCATAAAGGCGTGAGAATTGAACAAGAGATCGTAATTGCCCAGAAAGAACCAGGCGGCGAGACCCAGCAACAAGATCACCGCAATCGTTCGAAGGAAGCCGGTTCGGCTGGCTCCGGGAAGCAAGAGGCTGCGAGGTTCGAAATCAAAGGTGCCCGGCGTCCTGATCAGCACAGGGTCGCGCTGGTAACGAAAGCGTTCCGTCAGCTGCCACCCACGCGCCGTGGCCCAGAAGACGAGTGCGCACAGGATCGCCAGCACAAACGCGAAGCTCAGCACTTGCGAATAGAACGGCAAGCTGAACAAATAAAAGGATAAAGGCCGTAAAAACACAGGGTCTTTCCAGGCGTCAGGCGGGATCGTGAGTTGGCGCGAGCCAAAAAAGCGCATCACGGTCCAATAGTCGACCGAGATCTGCGCGAATACGATCGCTACCAGCGCAAGCGCCACGGGTACCCAGCGGGAATACAGGCGAAAATCTCGCGAACGAATGCCCGCGAAGTGCAGCCCCCGGTCATGTGCCAGCCACAAACCGATAAATGCGATGAATGCGGCTACGGCGACAGGCGCAATCGCGTACCATAGCATCTTGGTCCAGGTGTTTACCTGCCCTACCTCGCTCCACCACTGGTAATCGATTACCAGATTCGCAAGCGTTGGAATGGCCCAGAACATCACGAGCGCCGCGAGTACTGCCAAGAAGATCAGCTTGCGAAGTTGCGTAGGATGCATAAAGGAATATCCGATGTACGGTGTTTTAAGGATTGAGCATCAAATCTTAGCCCAGTGGCCCTAAACTAACTAGTGGCGCAAGGATAAGAATGACCCGCGACAACACGGGAGTGCCGCCGTTTTCTTCGGACGATCGCGCTTCCGGCATGTTGCTGCACGTCACGTCGCTCCCTTCCCCCCACGGGATTGGCGATTTTGGGCCTTCCGCGCTCTCCTGGATCGACCGGCTGGACCAAGCCGGCCAAAGCTGGTGGCAAACGTTGCCGCTCGGTCCCACCGGCTACAGCAACTCGCCATATCAATCTATTTCATCTTTCGCTTCTAACCCTCTGCTGGTCAGCCCGGAGTGGCTGGTCGAGGACGGCCTCCTGGACGCACATGACCTCGCGCACCCCTCCTTCCCTGAAGCTTTCGTCGATTACGACTCGGTGCTGCCGTTTAAGCTGCGGCTGTTAGCAAAGGCTTGGGAAAACTTCAAATCGGGCGGCCACTCTGACCTGCAATCCGATTATGAGCAGTTCTGCCACGATCATCATCGTTGGTTGAAGGATTACGCGCTTTTTCGGGTGCTGAAAGCCAAGTTCGGCGACGCGCATTATCTCGACTGGCCCCCTGCAGTTGTGCAACGCAAGCCGGCGGCGCTCAGCCGCCTTCGCCGTGAGCTTGCCGATCAGATCGGCGAAGCTTCGTTTGCCCAGTTCCTGCTGTTCCGCCAGGCCAACCGGATGAAGGCTTACGCCCACGAAAAGGGCGTGAGATTGATCGGCGACCTGCCCTTTTTTGTTTCTGGAGACTCCAGCGACGTGTGGGCCAACCACCAGCTGTTTCTCCTGGACGAAAATCGCCGCCCGCGTGTCGTTGCCGGCGTGCCTCCGGATTATTTCAGTGTGACGGGGCAGCTTTGGGGCAATCCTCTTTACAACTGGGAAGCTCTTCGTCAGTCCGGCTACCGTTGGTGGATCGCTCGCCTGCGTTCTCTGCTCAACCACGTTGACTTGATTCGCCTGGATCACTTCCGCGCTTTCGTGGCCGCCTGGCACGTACCCGCGGATGCGCTGACAGCGCAGACGGGGACGTGGGTGCCGGGTCCGGGCGACGAATTTTTCGTTGCGGTGAAGCGAAAGCTGGGTCATCTGCCGTTCATCGCCGAAGATTTGGGAATGATCACGCCCGACGTGTATGTCCTGCGGGACGAATTTCATCTTCCGGGGATGCGCGTCCTGCAATTCGCCTTTGACGGCGATTCGACAAATCCCCATCTTCCCGAGAACTATGTGGAGAACGCGGTGGTGTATACCGGCACGCACGATAATCCTCCTACTCGCGGCTGGTTTGAGGAATTGCCCGCCGAGGAGCGGGAGAGAGTCTGGAAATATTTGCGGGAGCGAGGAGCCAAAAGCAGCGACGCCGCGAGGGCGTTGATGGAATTGGGCTGGTCCTCCCGTGCCGCCCTTGCGGTCGCACCTCTTCAAGATTTGCTGAATCTGGGTACGGAAACTCGAATGAATGTTCCGGGCCGTCCTGAAGATAATTGGCGCTGGCGCGCTACAGAGGAAATGCTCTCCGATCCGTCCTTCGAATGGCTCCGCGAGCTGACGAAAAACGCGCACCGAACGCGAGCCTCGGTAGTACCGGATTCAAGAGCGCTCGAGAGTGCATCCACGAACTGAGGCAAAACGGCAAAGGAGCATGAAGATGGCAACCCACGCTACACCGGGCGCGCAGTCGAAGAATATTGAACCGCTGACCAAGAGGAAGGCTTGGAAGGCTCTCCAGGCGCATTACGAACAGCTTCGCGGGCTACGTCTGCGAAAGTTATTTGCGGATGACCCGAAGCGTGGCGAGAGGATGACCGCGGAGGCTGCGGGTATTTTCCTGGACTACTCCAAGAACCGCATCACCGATGAAACCGTCAAGCTTCTCATCCAATTGGCCGAAGAGTCCGGCCTGCGGTCTCAGATCGACGCGATGTTTCGGGGAGAGAAAATCAATTTCACGGAGCAGCGCGCCGTCCTTCACGTAGCTCTGCGCGCGCCCAAAGGCACATCCATCGTCGTCGATGGAGAAAACGTCGTACCGCAGGTCCATGCGGTCCTGGACAAGATGAGCGACTTTTCCAATCGCGTCCGCAGCGGCCAATGGAAAGGCCACACCGGCAAACGCATTCGCAACGTCATCAATATCGGCATCGGCGGCTCCGATCTCGGGCCCGTCATGGCTTATGAAGCGCTGAAGCATTACAGCGAACGCGCGATGACGTTTCGCTTCGTTTCCAATATCGATGGGACGGACTTTGCCGAAGCGGTGCGCGATCTGGATGCGGCGGAGACGCTCTTCATCGTTTCTTCGAAAACATTCACCACGCTGGAGACGATGACCAACGCGCACACCGCACGCGACTGGTCGCTGGCGACTCTGGGCGGGGACGAAAAATCGGTGGCCAGGCACTTCGTCGCGGTTTCTACGAACGCCGCCGAGGTAGCAAAATTCGGCATCGACACCGCCAACATGTTCGGCTTCTGGGATTGGGTCGGCGGACGCTACTCGATGGATTCGGCGATCGGCCTTTCCACCATGATCGCCATAGGTCCGGAGAATTTCCGCGCCATGTTAGACGGCTTCCACCAGATGGACGAACATTTCCGCACCGCGCCCTTCGAGCAGAACCTCCCGGTTCTTACAGGGCTCCTCGGCATTTGGTACAACGATTTCTTCGGCGCTCAGACGGTCGCGGTGCTGCCCTACGATCAGTACTTGAAACGATTCCCGGCTTACCTGCAGCAGTTGACCATGGAGAGCAATGGAAAACACGTCACCGTGTACGGCACTGATGTCGACTATCCCACCGGACCCATCTATTGGGGCGAGCCGGGCACCAACGGCCAGCATTCGTTCTACCAGCTAATCCATCAGGGTACGCGGCTCATTCCTTGCGACTTTATCGCCTTCGCACAGCCGCTCAATCCGCTCGGCCGGCACCATGACATGCTTCTGGCAAACGTTTTCGCCCAGACGGAAGCGCTGGCTTTCGGCAAAACGCCGGAGCAAGTCAAAGCCGAAGGCACGCCGGATTGGCTCGTCCCTCATCGCGTATTCGAAGGCAACCGTCCGTCGAATACGATCCTTGCCGCGCGACTGACGCCGGAGATCCTCGGCAAACTTGTCGCTCTGTACGAACATTCGGTGTTTACGCAGGGCACGATCTGGCAGATCAATTCGTTCGACCAGTGGGGTGTTGAGCTTGGCAAAGTTTTGGCTCAACGCATCATCCCCGAAGTAGAGAGCCAGAAAGAGCCTGCCCTCGCGCACGACAGTTCGACAAACAACTTGATCCGCCGTTACCGAAAACTTAAGGGCGCGTCCTGATCTTTCGCCCTGACTGAAACAAGAATTCGAATCTGCCACCGACACGTATCCGACATCTGGGGCCGCTGCCGAAGCGCCTGGGATGTTAAAATACGCGCTCGCTGGGCAGGCATCCCAAGGCTGCATCGCCGTGCCTTCCACGCCGAAGAGTCCCGGGGCACGAGAAAGCGCATGAACGAAATCATCGAGTTTCTTGTACGCCACGGGTACTCGGTGCTCTTCGCCTGGGTAATGGCTGAAGAGGTCGGTCTGCCGCTGCCATCGGCGCCAATACTGCTCGCCGCCGGAGCGCTCGCGGGCAGGCAGCGTATGTATCTCCCGCTCGTCGATCGCCGTGCCTTTCTGGCTGCGACCCTATGTGACTCGTTCTGGTATATCCTCGGCCGCCTGCGTGGCACCGCCGTGCTGCGGCTGATCTGTCGCATTTCGCTCGAGCCCGATTCCTGTGTGCGCCGCACGCAGCTTTCCTTCGAACGGCGCGGCGCGTGGGGTCTTATCTTCTCCAAGTTTGTGCCGGGCTTGAGCGCCATGATGGCGCCGTTGGCGGGGATCAGCCGCATGCATTGGCGTCGCTTCGCATTGCTTGACGCGCTGGGCGCCTTGCTCTGGTCTTCTGCTTATATCGCAGCGGGTTTCATATTTAGCGGCAAGCTCGAACGCGTCCTGGCTTTTCTGTCGTTTCTGGGCAGCGGTCTGTTGGTGCTGCTGGTAACGGCGCTCGCCGCGTACATCGGTTGGAAATGGCAAAACCGCCGGCGATTTATCCAGAAGCTTCGTATCGCGCGCATTACTCCTGAGGAACTGAAGCAACGCCTGGATGCAGGTGAAGACATCGTTATCGTGGACCTGCGCCACGAGATGGAATTTGACGCCGAGCCGGAAACAATTTCCGGTGCGGTGCGCATGGATCCCGCCGACCTCGAAGAAGCCATCGAGGTCATCCCGCGCGACCGCGACATCATCCTCTTCTGTAGCTGCCCCAACGAAGCCACGGCCGCCCAAATGGCCTTGCGGTTGCGAAACCAGGGCATCACGCGCATTCGGCCGCTCGCAGAAGGTCTCGACGGCTGGCGCAAGCGCGGATTCCCGTTGCAACAATCTGAAGAAAACAGCCATTGGCAGAAGCGGCTGGCGCCTGAAGCCGCAGTCAGGCGCGCGCTCGTTCACGCGAGGCGATCCTCGCGAATAGCTTCAAAATGAAAGATTGAGCTTGCAGCAGGGAATTAAGACGCCCCGTGCGGTCCAGGAGGTGTGGTTACGTCCAGGGGTTCCGGTGTGATTTCGTATTCGCGGCACGTGCGGAAGGCGTCGAGAGTCCACACGTCCATGCCTTCATCGTGCCTCAGAATATAGAAATTTCCGTCTTCGGCTTTCACGCGGAAATAGATGGCGCCGGGAGAATACCAGCGGTCTTCGACCTCGGTCACTTCGAAGAGCCGCCCGCGCAGCTCAAACCGCAGAGGATGCTCATCCGCCCGATACCCAGCATGGCACTCGACGCGAAGCTGGATGACCATGCGCCGCCTCCCGTGCGTCCCAATAGTCCCAGTGTAGCGCCGCGCGAGCGCAGTGTCACGCACAAGGCGGCGAAGATTCACGCGAACGGCGGCTTTTCGATGAACGGTCGTGAGCCTCGGGACCGCCGTAGTCGCACTCGGAATCAACGCGCTTGGCGGTCCATTGCCTACCCAACCGGGTTTGCTTCTTGCAGCGAATCTCTGAAACTAACCACTCGCCGAGAATGTTTTCGTGTTGGTTTGGATTTTATGAGGTTGAGCTATTAAAGGAAGAGCTGCTTTCACGCGAGTGCCGTTCTGGCCGGACTGGATTTCCAATACGCCTGCGAGATCTTTCACCCGTTCGCTGCATCCCCGTGAGGCCAATGCCAGGTTGAAACGCGCCTGAAGAGACGCCGGCGTCGCCTTTACCGTGATCTTCGACCTCCAGCCATGCCTGCTGTGCGTCCGCACCGAGTTTGACGATGGCGGTCTTGCTGCCCGAATGCCGATGGATGTTTGTCAGCGATTCCTGCAGAACTCGAAACAGCACCAGCTCCACATCTTCCCCAAGCCTCCCAACCTCTGCCGGCACTTTCATTTCTACCCGAATCCCACTGCGGGCTACGAAGCCATCGACATAGCAGCGAACCGCTGAGGCCAGCCCCAATTCCTCCAGCAAGGGCGGATGCAGGAGTTGCGACATGGTTCGAATCTCCAAGATGCATTGCTTCGTGACCTCGACAGCTTCATCCAGTTTGTGTGTAAGCGGAACGGGTAGGTCCTTCGCATCGTTTTGGATTCTAGCCAGCGCCATGCTGACGGCCGCGAGATACTGGCCGGCGCTGTCATGCAGCTCGCGGGCGATCTTGCGCCGCTCTTCGTCTTGAGCCCGCAGCAAACGAACCGAAAGCAAACGCAAGGTTTGATTGCTCCGCTCCAGTTCGGCTGTCCGTTCCTTCACTCGATTATCCAATTCGCTATAAGCCGTCTGCAGTTCCCACTGGGCTCTTTTCCGCTCTGTAATGTCGCGGATGGCGCTCGTAACCAAAACGCCATCCTCGGTCAACAGCGGGCTTAAGCTGATCTCCACCGGAACTTCGTGACCGTCCTTGTGCAAGCCATATAGTTCCTGACCTACGCCCATAGGCCGCACTCGCAGTTCGCCGAAGAATCCAGTGCGGTGATCTTGATGCTTGTGTCGGAAACGCTCCGGCATCAGCATTTCGATCTTCTGTCCGAGCAATTCTTCGCGTTGATAACCGAATAATTTCTGGACTTGGGCGTTGACCAGGATAATCTTGCCCTGCCGATTCATCACCACCATTGCGTCCGGGGCCGCCTCCAGCAGTCCTCGGAACTTCGCCGCCGCCCGTTCGCGCTCAGCGGCTTTTTCCGCGGTGACGCGAAGTTGCGATTCTGCAACCAGCCGCGCTTCAGCCTCCCGCTGTGCTTTCTTTCGGTCTGTAATGTCAAAGTTGATCTCCAGCCACACTTCGTCCCCACTACTACTGGTCTGCTGCAAAATCCAGCGGGCAGCTGTATCTACTTGCGTGCCGTCGCGCCGGGTGTGGATCACATCGCCTTCCCAACGCCCCTCCCGCTTTAGCACAGCCTTAATCTCATCGAGTGTTGCCAGGAAAACTGTTTTGAGTAGTGAGTGTATGTTCTTACCGATGGCTTCGGCTTGCGTCCAACCATATAGTTTTTCCGCGCCTTGATTCCAATACTGAATCGTATCGTCGGCCATATCGAGTTCAATGATTGCATCGTTCGCCAGATCAAGCAGGCGTGCGTGATGGAGCTGAGCCGAGTGTGCACGACGATTTAGTTCCCCAAGCGCCACGATGAAGCCGGACAAAAGTAGAAAGCCCACAACTCCAAAGACGTCGGCGCGATTCTGAACGGCAAACGAATGAGGTGGTGGCAAAAATAAATACCAAACGCCCAGCGCTCCCGCCAGGGCGCTGACGATGGAAGGACCTAGCCCACAATACCAGGCAGAGAAAACAACGGCAGCCCAAACCGTGTGATAGGGATTCGTATCCCCAAGAAGCGGTGCAAGGAACCACCTCAACCCCAGAGCGGCTGCGACTGCCAGTACTGCCCAGCCGTAACGGGCTACATCGTTCACCGGTTTTCGCATCGTGCAAACCTCGAAATTAGAATGAAAGAGCCGGGCTGGGCTGCGTACACGATATATTGAGGTGCATGCAGGTCTACCTTGAGTCGCACTGTACGAAACAAGACTTTAGACTAGATTGATGTCAGTAGGTGTTCCATTTCGGACATGCAGTGGAATTCGTCCGTTCCAAATGGGAACAGTCCATTCGAGACCTGCGATTCTTAGAATTATGCCAACGTTTCCGTCGGGGAAGGTGACGTGATGCTCGGCATACTCGACCGTGATGATGGCGACGTACTTCGCTCGATCTGCTTTTTATGCTTGGTTCGTGAAGATACCAACGCACGTCACAGTCTGACTGGACCCGTCTCTGGAAACGGATCGAATTCCGCCAGAAGCAAACACTCCTCTCCCAAGGCGAACCAGCTAAGAATATCCTGATTTCTGCGTCGCCCCGTTGTGTTTGTCAGATTCAGAGATATTCACCCACAGCCATCAGGTCACTGTCCCTTGTGGAACAGTCTAGCCCCGCACAGCACACTCGGGCGTGTGTCGAACGTCACCGCCGATGACAGGATAAAGATTAAGAATGGAGCGTCAGTAGCCCAGCGCCGGGGCCGATCAAGTGATGGCCGAGGACAGAGCCGAGACTCCAATGATAGCCATGACCCACGATTTTCTCGGGACTATGCTCGGACGAATCGGCCCACCGTAAGCTCTGCGGCCGCCATCCTGCTCCATTAATTTAACTCCGTAAGCATAAGCTCTTCCTTGATTGATCGCGGCCGGGTATCGGTCCCGCGGATTTCAAAGACGTGCGGGTGAAGCACACGAGGGCTTCCCTGCTTTGGAGATGGAGATTCGAATCGGTAAAGGCTGGCGGCTATTGCAGGCGAGTGATGCGGGTATCAAATCCGATCAAGGAATCAAAAATAGCGAGAACGTGCCGGCGGTACTCCACCATCCGCTCGAGGACTTCGCGCAGGCTTGGTTCGCGCTCAGCCTCCCGGTGCCAGCGCGCCAACACATGAGCAGGCACTTCGATATCGCGGCGAAGCTCCTCGGCAGAATGGCCGCGTAGAAACAGGCCATAAAAGAAGGCTGCTTCCCGCTGCGGGTATTCAAACTCTCGCAGAGCTTCCTGGCCGATGATGAATTGCTCCGACATACGAGAAAGCGCAGTTTACCGAAAGTTTTGGCCTCGTCAAGAGGGCGGAAGTAACTCCTAGTACGCGTCCAGGGCGAGCTTTTGCATGCTCCAGAGGTTTCCGCGATGAGAGCGTAGATATTCCCGCTCTGGACGCGAAAAGCCCATTTTGGGCTGTAATTAGCCTGATTAACTTCGGGAATTCAAGACGAGGTGAGTACGTGATTTACCCGGGTTGCCGGGCCGAGCGCACAAAATCGCGCAGTGCGGAAACATTGGGGCCATAGACTCCGACGCGAGCGGCGTCGACCGGAAGTCCAAGCCGTTCCGCCAGCTCCAAATTGATTCCGGCGTCGTCCAACTCAGAAAGGCTGAACCCCACCACCGGCAACACGCGGTTTATGCCCGACGGGGCTACCGGGCGTGGCGGGCGGTGACGCTGCCACGGGCGTTGCGCTATCTGGAAGAACTGGTGCCAATCGCGCTTATCCCACATCGCTCGGCCTTCCTTAACGAGGTCAGTGCTCCTATATGGATGCTCGAGGAGCGCCCAAGGTCGCCTGTTAATTCCAATTTACAGGTGACCTGCACTTTCATATACGCCAGAAGCGGTCCCGCGTCTACAGTCGTGTCCAACTTCTACATACGCGTTTCGCGCAAACGATACGGGCTCTTCCTAGAACGGATGGAACCCGCAAGCCGTCGGAGCCGCTGTATACTGCATTCAGAAAGGCCCGATTTTCGGACAAAAAATGCAGAAGACCGTCATCGTCATTCATTATCACGAGCTCTGGCTGAAGGGCCGGAACCGCAAATTTTTCCTGGGCAAATTCCTGCTTGGGCTGCGGCGCGCGTTCGCTGACTTCCCGAGTATGCGCATGCGCCAGCCCGGAGACCGCGTCGTTCTAGAGTTCGAGTCGGACGGGCCTTTGGAAACGATAATCGGCCGGCTGAAACAGGTCTCGGGAATAGCTTACTTTGCAGTAGCTCGTTCTTTGCAGCGCGGGTCGCAAGACGATCTGGAGGCGCTCTGCCAAACGGCGTGGGAGGAAGTCGCGCCACTCGAATTCTCGAATTTCGCCGTTCGTGCCAAGCGCAGTGACAAATCCTTCCCTCACCGAGTCGATGAAATCGAAAGGCATGTGGGAGGGCACCTGCTGGAGAAACTGCGCGCAGCCGGCCGTGCCGTCCGCGTGCAGCTCGATGACCCGGAGATGACCTGCAGAATCGAAATCACGCCTGGTCCTATGTTGGTTTATGCGAGAAGGGTTCCCGGTATAGGAGGCTTGCCGGCGAATACCACCGGGCGAATGGTTTGCCTTTTGTCGGGAGGATTTGATTCCGCGGTGGCTGCTTACAAGATGATGCGCCGTGGCGCCCACGTGAATTTCGTTCACTTCTGGGGCGGCGGGGCGAAGCCCGGTGAATCTTCCGTGCATGTGGCCAGGGCTTTGGTGGAACGGCTCTTGCCTTACCAATTTACGGCGAGGCTTTATCTGGTCCCGTTTGAACCGACTCAGCGCGAAATCGTGCGCTCCGCTCCTGAGCAATACCGGCTTTTGCTTTATCGGCGCATGATGTTGCGGATTGCAGAGAGAATTGCGCGTAAAAACCATGCCCAAGCGATCATAGCGGGCGATAGCTTGGGCCAAGTGGCTTCTCAGACGCTTCAGAATATGGTGGCGGTCGGTGCGGCATCGCCGATGCCCGTCTTCCGTCCACTAGCGGGCGACGACAAACAGGAAATTCTGGCGCTTGCGCGGCGCATCGGCACTTTTGAGATTTCCGAAGAGCCGTTTCACGATTGCTGCCCGCTTTTTCTGCCGCGCAGTCCCGCTCTTTATGCTTCGGCGGCAGATCTCGAGGAAGCGGAGACCGGTCTCGATGTGATGGGGTTAGTGAAGCAGGCGATCGAGGCGATGACTCTCGAAAGGTATAGCTATGCGGGTGGACGCGTCGAACGCCTCGAAGCCGTTCCGACAGTACTCAACATTGAGGAAAATTCGGTTGGCCAACTGAACGAGCAGAAAGGTTGAAGTCGCTACACCCGTCCGCGTAGAGGTTTGCACGGACGGGTGTGAGCGAAACTTATTCCGAAATTCTAATAACGGCCCCTGCCACCCCCGCCGCCGGAACCCCCGCGGCCGCCGCCGCCCCCGCGTCCGCCACCACCATAGCCGCCGCGACCGCCGCCACCTCCGCCACCGCCTGGGCCTCGACCGCCACCTCCACCGCCGCCACCTTCGCGGGGAGGACGCGCCTCGTTTACGACCACGCTGCGACCCATGAAGTCGTGGCCGTTGAGAGCTTGAATCGCGCGGCCGGCATCGTCGTCGCTATTGACTTCGACGAATCCGAATCCGCGAGGTTGACCCGAGAAGCGGTCCCGCACCAGAGTGATATTCGCAGGCGAAACACCCACCTGCGAAAACCAATTGCCTAGTTCCTCTTCTGTAGCCTGAAACGGCAAATTGCCGACGTACAGTTTTTTCACGAACGTACTCCCTTGGCCTCTGGCTCAATAGCTCCATGAGGCGCGGCTGAAGAGGCAAGGCCAACTCCGTACGCAGTCCGAACGAACGCAGGCTACCCCGGGCGAAGCTTGCGCTTCAGCTCTCGGGCCGCATCATGCGTCAACCTTGTGATCAGGTCAACGGAGACCAGCAAAAATACGTAACAAACCGTATGGACGGACCGGTTTATTGAGTGCCGAGAGGTGACCGCGCCGCCATGTATCTAATTGTTAATAAAGGATTAATTTGGCCACCCTTGGGCGTCGGCGGCAGGCCAATGGCGGAAAGCTAGGTTCGATATGCGGCATTGATGTGCACGTAGTCGGAAGTGAAATCGCACGTCCACACACAGGCACGGCCACGACCCATGCCCAGCTCCACGCGGACGGGAACAAAATCGCGCAACATGCGATTGTGCACACGAGTTTCGCTAAAAGCATGTTCGACGCCGCCGCGACAAGTGAGAACATCCGCAAGATATATGCTGACGCGGCGAGGATCGATTTTCACTCCCGCACGTCCGGCTGCAGCGAGAATGCGTCCCCAATTCGGATCTGCTCCCGCGAACATGGTTTTAACGAGCGGAGATCCGGCAATCGTGATGGCCACTTGTCGCGCTGCATCATCGCTGGCGGCTCCGCGAACGTCTATCTCTATCACACGTGTGGCGCCTTCGCCGTCTGCGACGATTTGCAATGCCAACGAGCGACACACGTTTTCGAGCGCGATCACAAAGCGCCGATAATCTGCATCGGCTTTCGTAATTGTGCGATTGCCGCCGGCGCCGCTGGCGAGAGCCAGGAGCGTATCGTTGGTCGAGGTGTCTCCATCTACCGTGATCGAGTTGAAAGTTCCGCTCACTACCTGCTTCAAAGCTCGTTGTAGCAGCGGAGAACTGATCGCTGCATCGGTAACGATATAAGCCAGCATCGTCGCCATATTGGGGTGGATCATCCCCGCGCCTTTGGTGCAGCCGAGCAAGCGGATCGTGCGGCCGGAAAGTGTGCAGCGGGACGCGGCCCATTTTGGCCGCGTATCGGTGGTCATGATTGCCCTGGTGAATCCGCCGAAGCCCTCGACGGTGCGGTCGGCCATTTTTACCAGAGTAGGAACAGCTTGCAAAATCCGCTCTACGCGCAACGGAATGCCGATAACTCCCGTCGAGCAAACGAATACTTGTTCCGAGTCGCAGCCGATCTCACGAGCGACTGCTTGCGCGGTCGCTTCCGATGCGGCCATTCCGGCATCGCCGGTGGCACAGTTCGCATTTCGCGAATTGACGATCACGGCGCGCATGCGCGGGGCCGCTTTCTGCAAATGCCGGCGGCAAAGAACGACCGGGGCGGCCTGCACCAGGTTCTGCGTAAAAACTCCGGCGGCAGCGACTTCCTCATCTGCAATGATCAGCCCCAGATCGAGATTAGGAGCTTTCCGAAGGCCGCAATTCATGGCTGCAAAGCGGAAACCTTGCGGAAGCGCAGAGAGCGGCGCCGTATTCATCTGGGGGATGTCGTTGGTCACTCAGGAACCTCCGTTAGCCCGTTGCATTGGTCCACTGCTCCAAACGAGAGTGGCAAGCGGCGATAGCTTCTCGAACTCGCGCTGGAGCTGTTCCTCCAGGCACGTCGCAGCTCGCCAGCGCGGACTCAAGCGTCAGTACCTGCGCCAGATCGGACTCAAAGAGGGGCGAGAAGCTTTTAAGCTTTGACACGGGCATTGCCGTCCATGATTCGTGTGTGCGTTCGGCTTCGCGAATCATCCGGCCGACAACTTCATGCGCCTGCCGGAAGGGAAGACCGCGGCGAACGAGATAGTGTGCCGCCTGCGTCGCAAGCAGTGCCGGATCTTCAGCCGCGGACAATAGTCTCGCTTGATTAATGCGCATGGCGCCCACTGCTCCAGCTGCAATTTGGGCGACCGCCAAGGCCTGGTCGTGTGCGGCGAAAACCGGCTCTTTGTCTTCCTGCAAATCGCGCTGATAACTCGAAGGCAAACCCTTCAGCGTTATTAAAACTGACACCAGAGCGGCGGTTATTCGGCCAGTCTTGCCGCGCAAGAGCTCCCACGCGTCGGGATTCTTTTTCTGCGGCATAAGACTGCTTCCCGTGGAATATTCATCGGGCAGCAAAACGTATCCGAATTCCTGAGAAGCAAAGAGAACGAAATCTTCGGCGAGGCGCGAGATATGTGCAGCCATGCCGGCGAGCGCGTAAAGGTAATCCAGCGCGAAATCGCGGTCGCCAACGGCATCGAGGCTATTGGCGGAAATGCGCGAAAAGCCGAGCTCTTTTGCCAGCCCTTCTCGATCGATGGGAAACGAAGAGCCGCCCAGCGCTCCGGAGCCCAACGGACATGAGTCTGCTGTGCGTCTCGCGGTAGCCAGCCGCTCTAAGTCGCGAAAAAAAGCCTCAACGTGCGCGAGGATAAAATGCGAGAAAAGAATTGGCTGAGCATGTTGCAGGTGCGTCATCCCGGCTAGCGGGACCCCCATCGTCCGCTCGGCCAACCCAATAAGGGCTGCGATGAGCGCACTGACAGCCTGCGAGACGTCCTGTGCGGCTTCTTTGACGAACATGCGGAAATCCGTCGCCACTAATTCATTCCGGCTTCGCGCGGTGTGCAGCTTGTAACCCAGTGGGCCTAAACGCTCGACCAGCGCCATTTCAACGAAATGGTGCACGTCCTCGGCGGACGAAAGATCGAGCCAAGCCGGCTCGGACTCGGCTCGCTTGGCGATAGCATCGATTGCTTCGAGTGTCTGCTGCGTTTCCGGGGAATTGAGGATGCCGACTTTTTCTATGCCGCGAGCCCACGCGCGGTCGACGGCCAGTTCGTAGGGCAGCAACCGGCGGTCAAATGGAAAGGAGCGTTGAAATTGATAGAAGAGTTCGTCCGGCGGCTGTTCGAATCTTCCACCCCAAAGCTTGCTCGTTTCGCCAGATGTTTCCCGCTGCTTCACGATCCGGTGTCGTTAGCCGGCACCGTCACCGGCAATGCGAAGAGGTTAATGAACCCTTCCGCGTCCTTTGGGTTGTAGCGAGCCATGCTGAAGCTGGCGAGATCGGTTCGATAGAGAGAATGAGCAGATTGCCGGCTGGTTACCGCGACGTTGCCTTTGTAGAGCCGCAGGCCGACGGTTCCAGTCACATGCCGTTGCGCGCTCGTAAAGAACGCGTCCATCGCTTCGCGCAAAGCAGTGAACCACAATCCGTAATAGACAAGCTCCGCATACCGATGCGCCAGAATCTGGGAGTAATGTGCCGTCTCTCGATCGAGGCAAAGCGCTTCGAGTTCGCGGTGAGCCAAAACGAGCAGCGTGCCGCCGGGCGTTTCGTATGCCCCGCGCGACTTGATGCCGACGAGGCGATTTTCAACCAGGTCGATGCGCCCCACCCCATTTGCCGCGCCTATAGCGTTTAGCTCTTCCAGCAATGCGACTGAGTTCAAGCGCTTTCCATTAAGCAAAACCGGTGTTCCCGCTTCGAACCCAACTTCGACGTTCGCTGGTTTGTCCGGCGCGCGTTCCGGGGAAGTAGTCCATTGCCACATCGATTCCTCGGGAGCATTGGCCGGATCCTCGAGGATTCCGCCTTCATGGCTCAAGTGCCAGATGTTGCGGTCGCGGCTATACAAGTCCGTTTTCGTCTGCGATACCGGGACGTTGTGTGCCCGCGCGTAGGCTAGTGCATCTTCACGCGATTGAATCTTCCATTCCCGCCAGGGCGCGATGATCTGAAGCTTCGGGGCGATAGCTTTGTACGCAAGCTCAAACCGCACCTGGTCGTTTCCCTTACCCGTACAGCCGTGAGCAAGGGCATCGGCGCCGATCCGCAAAGCGACTTCAGCCTGGCGCTTAGCCAAAACGGGCCGGGCAAAGGAGGTGCCGAGCAAATACTTGTGCTCGTAAACCGCTCCCGCACGCAGCGTCGGCCAGATATATTCGGTGATGAATTCTTCGCGCAGATCCTCAATGGAGGCTGCCGAAGCGCCGGTAGCGAGGGCCTTGCGCCGCGCGGCTTCCAGGTCCTCTTGCTGGCCGACGTCGCCGATCATGGCGATCACTTCGCAGCCGTAGGTTTCTTTCAGCCAGGGAATAATAATTGATGTATCGAGCCCGCCCGAATAGGCGAGCACTACTTTTCGAGGCACGTAATCTCCTTTTAACTGAGTAACATCAGCAGGATGGCTTTCTGGACGTGCAGGCGATTTTCCGCCTGATCGAAGACGATGGAACGAGGTGAATCCATTACGGAATCGGTCACTTCAGCGCCGCGATGGGCGGGAAGACAATGCATGAATAAAGCATCCGGAGCCGCCTGTTTCATCAAGCCGTCATTCACCTGGTAAGCCGCGAAGATCTTTGCGCGGGCGGCCGCTTCGCCTTCTTGCCCCATGCTGGCCCACACGTCCGTATAAACGGCTTGCGCCCCGGCCACGGCCTCTTCGGGTGACTGGAATAACTCTATGCTGGCGCGCGTTTCGCGCGCGGCCTGGCGCGACTCTGCAACGATGGAAGCATCGGGCTCATAGCCGGCTGGAGTCGCAATTCGCAATTCTGCGCCCACGCGCACTGCGACAGTCATCAACGAATGGCAGACGTTATTGCCGTCGCCCACATAGGCAATCTTCACGCCTCGCAGGTTTCCGTAACGCTCGCGCAGCGTAAAGAAGTCAGCGTAGGCCTGACAAGGGTGGAAACGATCGGAAAGCGCATTGATCACCGGCACGCTGCCGAATTCGGCGAGCTCCTCCAGTTCGCGTTGCTCAAACACGCGCGCAACGATGCCGTGCACCCAGCGCGAAAGGTTCCTGGCCACATCGGGAATCGACTCGCGCTCTCCGAGCCGCGAAACAGTCTGGTCCAGAAAAATCGATGTTCCGCCCAAGCTGCGCATGCCAACCTCGAAAGTCACGCGCGTGCGCAGCGATGGCTTCTCTAAAATTACAGCCAGGAATCGGCCCGCGAGTGCAGAGCTGTAGTGACCCGGGCGTGCTTTGACATCGGAGGAGAGTTGAAAGAGGTCCTGAATGCGGGCCGCGCTCCACTCTGTACCCGTCAGAAGGTCGGCAGAAACAGTAACGGCTATGGGCATCGTAGTCATGGTTTTTTAGCGGGAAGCCGCCAAGGCGCCCCGATCGTTCCTTTCAACGAGTTCCGCCGCAACGGAACTGGGCCGCTTGGTCTTCGTCAGGACGTGCCTGAATCGCTGCGCGAATTCGTGCACCTGGCGTTCCGTCACGATAAACGGCGGCAAGAGCCGCAAGACACGTTCGTGGGTGCAATTGATAATCAATCCCTCGCGGAACGCAGCCTCCGCATAGGATTTGCCTTCTACGGCTAAGTTCGATCCCGAAGATCAGTCCTTCGCCCCGCACCTCGCGAATGAAGTCGACGTCCGCGGCGATTCGCGTCAGTTCCGCGCGCAATTGCGATCCGCGCTCGCGAACATTTTCGAGCAAATTGTCGTCTTCGACGACAGACAGAAACTCCAGCGCGACCGCGCATACCAGCGGTCCGCCTCCGAATGTAGAGCCGTGCAGGCCCGGCGAGAAGGATTCCGCGAAACTTTCGCGTGCCAAGATGGCTCCCAACGGAAGCCCGCCCGCCAGCGGCTTGGCAATAACGACGATATCCGGTAAGCCCGTGTGGCGTTGATAAGCAAAGGCACGGCCCGTGCGGCCCAGGCCGGACTGGATTTCATCCGCGATCAGCGCCGCACCGTAATGGCTGGCCAGATCCCGGGCGCGCGTCCAAAAAGGCGTGCTGACCGGAAAGATGCCACCTTCGCCCTGAATTGGTTCGATAACGATGGCGCAGACGGAATCGTCGAATTTGGCTTCAAGGTCGGCGACATCGTTAAACCGCACGAACTCAACGCCGGGCACCAATGGAGCAAACGGCTCCCGATATTTCGAGGGATGCGTTATGGAAAGCGCGCCGAAGGTCCGGCCATGAAAGGAGTTCTCGAGCGCCAGGATCCGAGTCTTGCCCTCTGTGCCGCGCTTATGAGCGGCAAGCCGTGCCAGCTTGATCGCGCCCTCAATCGCTTCTGTGCCGCTATTTGTGAAAAAGACCCGCTCTAGACCGGACCATTCCGCGAGTTTTCGCGCCAGCGGGCCTTGGTACAGGTGATGAAACAAATTAGAGAAGTGCACGGCGCGCGCGGATTCGCGACGAATAACGCGGCTCAGCCTCGGATGGGAATACCCCAACGCATTAACGGCCAGGCCACCAAGGAAATCGAGATATTTACGCCCTCGATGATCGTAAAGATAGCAGCCGCGGCCCCGCACAAAGACCACAGGGGGGCGCCGGTACGTGTTCATCAGATACCGTCCCGCCAGGCGAATGGCCTGTTCAGCGGAAACGTTCTGCTTCGCGGCTTTGGACTTGCGTTGTTTCAACGACTGACTCCGGCAGCTGCGGAATAGCCGGACGTGACCCGCGTCCCCGGGCCCCTCTGTCCACTGGCAACGGACAGCAAGCCGGTTTCGCTCGCGCCGCCTACGATACGCACTTGTTTCACCCCGGCCGCAAGCGCCCGCTTGCAGGCCTCCAATTTAAGCACCATGCCGCCGGAGACTTTGTTTTGCCGGATGAGATCTTCCACATCGCTGGAAGAGACCGCTTTGATTACCTTCGATCCATCCAGAACGCCGGCGACGTCGGTCATATAGATAAGCCGGTCGGCATGGATGTATTCGGCGCAGGCGGCCGCCATATGGTCCGCATTGATGTTGTAAAGTTCGCCATCGGCGCCCAATCCGAGGCAGGATGCTACGGGAACGATTCCGGCGCGCCACAATAATTCGAGGAATTCAACATTGACGCCTGTCAGATAGCCGACAAAGCCGAGCGCGCCGACCACCTCATCGTGTTGCATCGGCTCAGCAAGGAAGCAGCTCGAGTCCGAAGCACACAGACCGATAGCGGGCTGTCCAGCGGCAGAGATGGCGCCGGCCATCCGCTTATTCAATAAGCCGCCCATAACCATAACCGCCACGTCGCGCGCATCGCGATCGGTGACCCGCAGGCCGTTAACAAACCGGCTCTCGATGCCCATGCGTTTAAGAGTGGCAGTGAAAATCTTTCCGCCACCATGCACGACCAGCAGTTCGTGTCCCTGATGGGCAAGTTGCGCAATCTGTCTGCCCAGTGAGCGAAGCGCTTCTGAATCGTCCAGCAAAGCCCCGGCGATCTTCACGACTATTCTCATTGCAGACCTGTCGCCTCCTCGAAACCCATCATTGCGTTCATGTTCTGTACAGCCTGGCCCGCAGCGCCCTTACCGAGATTATCGAGACAGCTCACCACGACCAGGCGCTGCCCTTGCGAATCCAGAGCGAAACCGATGTCACAGAAATTCGTGTGTGCGACGTGCTGGAGCTCTGGCAGGCGTCCTGCCGGCCATAGCCTCACCATCGGCTTCCCGGCATAAAACTGGCGATAGAGCGTCTCGATTTCAGACGCTTCGCGCTTTGGCTCCAGCCAGACGTAAAGCGTGGAAAGAATTCCCCGCGCCAGCGGCAACAGATGCGTGGAAAAGATAATTTCGCTGCCATCGATTCCAAGATGCTCGGTAACCTCCGGCGTGTGCCGGTGGGTGAAAAGGCCGTAGGCGCGGAAGTTCTCATCTACCTCGACAAAGTGGAGCTCACGTTTTGGCTCCTTGCCGGCTCCCGAAGCGCCGGATTTGCAATCGCAGACGACTCCCCGGCCGGGCGCGATCCATCCCGCTTCCACCAGCGGCCGTAGGCCAAGAATTACCGATGTCGGATAGCAGCCGGGGTTGGCCACTAACTTTGCGTCGGCGAGATCCTTGCCGTATAGCTCAGGAAGCCCGTACACAGCTTGAGCCAGCGTTTCCGCATCAGGCGCCGGCAACTTATACCAATTCTCAAATGTGGCTGGATTCCGGAACCGGAACGCCCCGCTCAAGTCCACGACCCGCAGACCTGCATCCAGCAGTAGCGGCGCTATTTCCAGTGAAGCCTCATGCGGCGTGGCCAGAAACGCCAGCTTCGCGCCGCTCTCGGCAATTGCCTTTACGGAAAAAGCGCGGCACGGCGCCTCGCCCCACCCGCGAAGCTGCGGAAAGATTTCAGTGAGGCAGTTCACCGGCTTGGCGCTTTCGCGCAGATAAAAGGTAGGTTTGGCGATTCCGGGGTGCCGAAGCAGGAGCTGCGCCAGCTCGAATCCTGCGTAGCCGGTTGCTCCAACGACGGCGACCCTCACGGGTCCGTTCATCGGAGCATGGCCTCCAATCGTTGTTGCACCGCAGTCCTGGCAGCGCGAGAGGGAGTGATCACCAGAACCGTATCATCACCGCCGATCGTACCCGCCACCTCGCGCAACCGTTCTCCGTCCACGGCCGCAGCCAGGGGTTGCGCTCCTCCGGGCGGCGTCTTGAGCACCAGGAGATTATCGGCCGGCCGCACGTCCAGCAAATATTCGCGGACCGCGCGCGCCAAAGGCGCAAGCGCTTGCGCGCCGTCTTCGTGAGGAGGCTTTAGAGGTTTGTAACCTTCCGCCGTTTTCACCAGCTTCAGCTCCGCAATGTCGCGCGAGAGAGTCGCTTGGGTGACTCGAAGTTTCATCTGCGCCAGCCGTCGCCGCAAGTCGTCCTGGCTCGAAATGGCTTCGCTCGCGATCAATTTGAGTATCTGTCCTTGCCGGAACCGTTTTTGGCTTGCCAATCCCTGACCTGCCGTCCTTTATGCATCTGATTGCATAATTATGCGGTCGGTGGAATGGCTTGTCAATAAAAAAACGATGTTCCGCATCTGATTTTTGATTCGAGATCGCCTTAACCGGATTGAGCCGCGCGCGAGCCGGTGCTATTCTCGTTGCAATGGCCGAGACCTCCTTGAAAGTTGCTCCATCGCCGGCACCAGCGCGCTCGCAGGCGCTTCTTCAGGTGGCGGAGTCCATCGCGCAGCATCGCGATCTGGCGGAGTTGTTCCGTGACCTGACTGCGCGTTTGCACGACGTGGCGCATTTTGATTACTTGAATCTCGTTCTCTACGACCCCGAACGCCAGATCATGCGTCTCCACCTGCTCGAAACTTTGACGGAGAAGCCTACCCACATCCACGTTGGCCTGGAATTGCCATTGGGCTCGACACCTTCCGGAAAGGTTCTCGAGACTCAGGAAGCCTTTGTCGTTCCGGATGTCGAAACAGAGACGTCATTCCCGGTTCTAATGGAGGCACTTCGGCGAGAGGGCGTCCATTCTTTCTGCGTGGTCCCCTTGACCACCGCGCAGCGGCCGCTGGGGACGTTGGGCTTTGGCAAACTCGAACCGCACCACTATGACCGCAATGAAGTCGATTTCATGCAACAAGTTGCGCGTCAGGTAGCCGTAGCCGTCGACAACGCGCTGAACTTTGAAACGTCACGCGCTTATCAGCAGCAATTGGCGCGGGAGCGCGATCGCTTGCGCGTGCTGCTTGAAATCAACAACGCGCTCGTTTCCACGCTCGATCTGCGTCAACTTTTTCAGCTGATTGCCCGCAGCCTGCGGCGTGTCCTTCATCATGAATACACCAGCTTGGCGCTGCTCGATCCAAAGACCAACAGGCTGCGTGTACGGGCGCTCGATTTTTCCGGCGGACAGGGTTTAATTCATGAGGAAATGTCCGTTCCCATCGAGAAATCCCCGGCCGGGCACGCGTTTTCCGCGCGCCTGCCGCAACGTTATTCACGGACGGACCTGGAGAGATTTGATTCCGACATTACCCGCCGGCTGATAGCCGAAGGAATGCGAGTGGAGTGTTGCATTCCCCTTATTACCCGTGAGCGGGCTCTGGGTACGCTGAATGTGGCCAGCTTTCGCGATTCTGCATTTCCGCAGGAAGACCAGGATCTGCTCACTCAGGTTGCTGCGCAGGTAGCCATTGCCGTCGAAAATGCTCTGGCCTTTCAAGAAATTGCCGAGCTCAAGAACAAGCTAACCGAAGAGAAGCTTTATCTCGAAGATGAGATTCGCACCGAACACAACTTTGAGGAAATCGTTGGGGAAAGCCCGGCGCTGAAAGCTCTGCTCTACCAATTGCAAACGGTGGCTCCCACCGATTCTACCGTGTTGATCCTGGGAGAGACTGGCACAGGTAAAGAACTGATCGCCAGAGCCCTTCACAATCTCAGCACGCGCCGTGACCGAACGTTCGTGAAGATCAATTGTGCCGCCATTCCCACGGGATTGCTCGAATCCGAGCTCTTTGGGCACGAAAGAGGCGCCTTTACCGGGGCAATCGCTCAAAAGCTCGGGCGATTCGAGCTGGCGGACAAGGGGACGCTCTTTCTCGACGAGGTCGCAGACATTCCGCCTGAACTTCAACCTAAGCTTTTGCGCGTTTTGCAGGAACAGGAATTTGAACGACTCGGCAGCACGCGCACACGGCGCGTGGATGTCCGGATGGTAGCCGCCACGAACCGCGACCTGGGCCACATGGTCGAGAACGGGGAGTTCCGGAGCGATCTTTTTTACCGACTGAATGTTTTTCCTCTTTCTGTTCCCCCTCTACGGGAGCGCCCCGAAGACATCGCCACGTTGGTTCGGTATTTTGCCCAGCGTTATGCTCGCCGAATGAACCGCCACATCGAAACGGTTTCCGCGGAGTCCATAGCCGCTCTCGAACGCTACCATTGGCCCGGCAACATCCGCGAACTGGAAAACCTTATCGAGCGCGCAGTTATTCTTTCCCCATCACCCGTACTTCATATTCCTCTATCCGAATTGAAATCGAATCGGGATGGCCACACGCCCGGTCTCCCAACCTTGGCTGAAGCAGAAAGAGACCATATCCTGCGGGCTCTTGAAGAATCCAAATGGGTTCTCGGGGGACCCAAAGGCGCTGCGGCTGTGTTGGGCATGAAGCGCACAACCCTCCAATCCCGCATGCAGAAGCTGGGAATTTCCCGGCCGCGCTAATTGCTGAGCAACTCTGGAGTTGGGAATTGAGGTCGGAGGCCAGCGATTTCGCTAACGCGCCACAAAGCAGAAGATCGGCGACGCTGCTCACTTAATGTAGTGAAGAATTTGGCGGCCGTAATAAATCAATTCACTCGCCGGCGTGGCAGTTCCTTCGGACCCGAAAGCCGTAAAAACCAGGCACCTACACGCCCGCCGAGCGAGCCTGCCAGTCGTTAAGGCGCACGCGATAACTCCTCTGCTGGCGGGAAATAACGACTTTGTCCTCACGCGCCAACCAGCCCAGGGCCCAATCGAAAACTGGAGATTTTGCAGCTACCTGCTGTTTCAAGCTGGGCAAAGACAATTCGCCATTGTTATTCAGTGCTTGCCAGATTGCTCCCGCAGTCGTGCCAATTTCTTCGTGCATTTACGCCTCCAGCGTTCAGAGCGGCATCGACCGCGGTCATGTTTGAGACTCTGGTGTACGCCTCGATCGAACCGCGCAGACAACCGAAGTCTAGCATGACCTAATATTCTGGCGGTGTGGTAGGTGCCTCGGCGCGAAGGGGCCCAAAGAACGTTTTCGTTGTCAGTAAGGGCAAGTCAGAGGTAGACTCTCGTCCCATGTTCAGCAAACTGAACAGCACCGCACGACTTAAGCCGGAGCTGGAAACCCCTGACAAGCACTTGCCGAAGCCGGTTCCGGCAGAGACAAAAGTCACGCCGGGTCAGTATCTTAAGGCTGTTCGCGAGCGGCTGCAGATTGGCATGCGAGACGTCCAGGACGCCAGCATGGTGATTGCGACGGAAGAAGGCAACGACAATTTCTACGTCTCGCCGGCCAGGCTGACGCAGATCGAAAACGAAGAATCGATCCCCAGCTTCCATAAGCTTTTTAGTCTTTGCTCTGTATATGGGCTGGACCTCAATGATGTTCTGGGACGGTACGGAGTCAATGCGAATCGAACGCGAGCCTACCGGACGCGCTTTCTGCCGGAGATCACGCGCACGACATCAGCCGAGATATACGGATTCGAGGACAAGGTTTTAGTTCCCGTTCGCATCGATCCCACGTTCCGCTGGGAGACGACTCAACTGGTGAATCGCGTTGTGGCCATGTGGGGCGAAATCCCTGCCGCTTTTCTGTTGAGCAGCAATCCTCGTAAGCACACTTACGGGTACGTGGGATTGACCGATAAGACTATGTTCCCGCTCCTGCGGCCCGGTTCTTTATTGATGATAGATCCCGAACGGAAACGTGTAGCCCAGGATGGATGGAAGAATGAATTCGACCGGCCGATTTATTTCGTCGAACTCCGCGACGGATATCGTTGCGGGTGGTGCCAAGTGGATGGATCGCGTCTGACTTTGATACCTCATCCGATCTCAAATGTGCCCATTCAGAGCTTTAGTTTAGCCAGCGAGGCCGAGGTCCTAGGTCAGGTTGTGGGAGTGGCGACGAGGCTGGTTCCTCCAAATACGTCCACCCAGGGGCCTGGATCAAAACTTCCAGCGCCGACCGAAATTGTGAGATAAAAAATCTTCGCGCCAGCAGCGAGCATCCTTCCGGAATCATTTCGTAGTAGGGCTCGGTTTCCAGCCACAAGTTCGCGACGCGGATTTCCACCTGCCCCAAAGAATTAAAGTGCCTGCGCAGCTCTCTCGATAAATCCATCAACGAAAGACCAACCACCGCTTCAAAAACGGAGCGGTGCGTGTCGCGAAGCGCCATATTGACTTCTTCGGGAGTGGAAACGCTGGACCATCCTTCATGCAAATAGCGGCCCGTATACGGATCTCGTAAGGATGAGAGAAATACGAGCTGCGCAAAGGCGCTCGGCAGCGCGTCTAGGACATTTTGCAAATACCGCGAGATAGGTTTTTCTTGCATCATGACGGTGGAGAATTCTAGGACAAGTCTAGCACTCTGCGCAATTCTTTCGTTTTCAGCCCACTGAACAGATTACGAAAAGATTACTAGCTCTCAGGCAAACCCTGTAGTGTAGCGCTCGAGTTACACAAATCTCATTCGAGGTGACGACAATGGGCGGAAGACTGCCAGGGTTCCCGGAAGAATAACAGTTGGAATGTTCGGATCGAGTTACACAAATCTCATTCGAGGTGATCACAATGGGCGGAAGGCTGCCAGGGTTCCCGGAAGAATAATATTTGTAATATTCGGTCTCACGTAAGAGGGGGCTTCGAGCCCCCTTGAGTTTTCTCTTGCGAATTCGCTCGTAATCCTATAATCCGATTCCTGTGACAGCGGCGGTTTTTCTTGAACTAAGCTGTCCATTTGCGCTCTCCACAGTTTCCACGATCAGAGCGACAGATTCAATACACCGGAAGTCCTAAGCTAGTTAGTACCTTCGTACGTTAAAGCTTGCATAACACGAAATTTAGCTGGTTCCCCTCCTGCGTACCGGTTGGTGTATACTCAGCACAATCATGACGCTGTCTCTCATCATATGCGTCGCCGCTGTACTCCTTGAGCTGGGTGCGGTGGTTCTTCTACTCCGCAAGAATCTGTGGCGTGAGTACTCGTTCTTCTTCGTATATGCGATCTGGCTCTTAATTGCCAACACGGCGATTCTGGTCACCGATCTCTATTTTCGTCCTGCCTACACCAGCGTCTACTGGTACATCGATAGCTTCGATATTGCTCTTCGTCTGCTCGTAGTTTTGGAAGTGTTTCGTCAAATATTCCCCAAGGGTTCCGGGCTGAATAGGAGTCTCTCGAAAGGTCTACAGAGCGTTGCTTTTGGTCTTCTTGCGCTGGCGTGTGCCATATTTTGGGGTTACCAACGCTATCCTGGCCTCCCCAGTGACTTTGCCGAGCGCGTTCGCGCCATGCATTTAGCTCTCGATCGCAGCTTTGGTTTTGTCCAGGCGTTAATGATTCTCGGCACCTTGATCGTCGCTCGCTACTATGGTTTGAGGTTCGGCAGAAATATTCGGGGAATAGCACTGGGATTCGGAGCTTGGGCCTCCATCTCTACGGCTGATAACGCACTGGTGGCGATGGCTAACGTGAGTAGCCCCTTGCGTGCGTTCTTTTCCTATATGCGGCCGTTGAGCTTTGTATTCATGCTGGTTGTCTGGATATGGGCTCTGTGGGTCTATGAGCCAAACCCGCGCATCGTCGAGAGCGAGCCGGTGGAACTTAATCAGTGGACAGAGGAATGGAATCGCACGCTTTCAGCCGCGAGGACAATCATACGACCATGATAAACCTGATTCTTTTCGCGATATTGGGACTGGCGCTTTTCGGAAGCTTTATTTTCATCGCCCTGCAGGGCAGCCCGAAGAGCTTACCCGATTCTTCGGCCGTTCGAGCCGTTACGGCAATCATCAATCTAGAGGGCAGCTCGTTCGCCAACGCGAGACGCTTGCTCGATGATACGGACTACCAGGTTTTGTCTTCAAATCCAGACCTGCGGCGTTTGGCGGAAAGACTTCGCAACGATCGCAGGCAGCTCGCGCTTACCTGGATTTCACTGCTGCAGGGCGACCTGATCAACCTATGGCGATTCCGGCGATTCCTCATTCAACAGGGTGTGCCTTCCAGTGTGAAGGAGGAACTGGGAACTCTTCAAGCCCTGGTGCTCTCTCTTGTCCTGCTCAACGTTCTCCGAGTGTCCATACGCACCGTTGGCCCGTTCGCATTGCCCCGCGCCACACGTCAAGCGGGACAATTGGTGGACAGCATGTCGAAAGGCGCGGCTCTGGTACTCGGCCGCATCCCGGTGGCTGGTTGGGCGGAAATCGAGCGCAGTTGGGTCAAGAGTGCGGCCTGATCTGGCAGACTCGGTGCCTGCCTTTCTTTCGGGCTTTGTCGAAATCCGCCATGTCGTAACTGCGGTTTAAGTCGTGACCTCTGAATCAGAGCACCCGTCTCACCCCGCGTCGGCCCGAATGATCGGTGTCTCCGCTTCTATGCAGCGGGCTTATGCTCTCATTCATCAGGCCAGCAACTATGCGTATCCTGTTCTGATAGCCGGCGAAAAGGGCACTGGCAAAAAGTTGGCCGCGCAAACGATCCATTCGCTGAGTCAGCGAAAGGACAAGGCGTTTGTGCTGGCTGATTTCTCAACCCTGGCGCCCACCTTGGTGGAATCTGAGCTTTTTGGTTATGAGAAGGGCGCCTTCGCTGGAGCAAGCCAGACCCAATGGGGCCTGCTGGCCTTTGCGCGGCAGGGGACAATTTTGCTGAAGGAAGTCGGAGATATTCCGCATCACGTCCAAGCTCGATTCGTCCAGCTGTTACAGGATAAGGAATTCAAACCCATCGGTTCCATTCATCCCATTCCGTTCAAAGCGAGAATTCTGGCAACCACCTCACGCGACCTTCAGGCGGAAGTAGAAAGAGGCAGATTCCGCGAAGACCTCTTCGTGCGCTTGAGCGCAACGCCAATCAGTCTCGCTCCTCTTCGCGAGCGCAAAGAAGATATTCCGCTGCTTATAGACTATTTTCTTGAGAAATACGAAGCCGCGGATCAGTCCAAACTAAAATTCTCGGCCGACGCAATCCAATGTCTGTGCGGACACGATTGGCCAGGAAACGTCCGTGAATTGGAGCGGAAAGTTCGAGAGGCAGTGTCAGCCTGTTCTGGACCGATGATCGAAGTTAGCGATCTCAAACTCACTCCGGAATCGCCGGACGATCGGCGCTGGGCGGCCGACCTTACGTCGTATCTCGACCAGCGGGAACGGCAAAATATCGTGCAGGCTCTTCGAGACTCCCAGGGAGACAAATCAGCCGCTGCAAGGCTGCTTGGGATCGCGGAATCTGCGCTTCAGAAAAGGCTTCAGTATTACGATCTTCAGTAGGCCAAGCCAAAACTTAGCGTCGCGTTATATCATCGAATCGCCCCTTACCGGGGTTTGTTGAACACAATCTATGTCCACTGCTTATATCTGTGAGGGAATTCGCACGCCAATCGGCCGATATGGCGGCGCCTTGGCGCAGGTCCGTACGGACGACCTGGCGGCAGTCCCGATTGCAGCGCTGCGCCAGAAATTTGACCGAAGCGATTGGGAGTCTCTCGACGAGATTGTGCTCGGCTGCACCAATCAGGCCGGCGAGGATAATCGCAACGTCGCGCGGATGGCATCGCTGCTGGCTGGTATTCCACATACGGTTCCCGCGATGACTGTTAATCGTCTGTGCGGTTCGGGCATGGAAGCCGTTGCCGTGGCGGCTCGAGCAATTGTGGCGGACGAAATGTCTTTAGTAATTGCCGGCGGCGTTGAAAGCATGAGCCGCGCACCGATGGTCATTCCCAAGGCATCCGCACCGTTCTCTCGAACGGCGGAAATCTACGACACCACTATCGGATGGCGCTTTGTGAATCCAGAAATGGCCAAAAGGTATGGCACCGCGTCGATGCCGGAGACGGCGGAAAACGTTGCAGTGGCTTACCACGTCGACCGATGCTCTCAGGATCAATTTGCCCTTCGCTCTCAGCATCGGGCTGCGGCGGCTCAGAAGGCCGGAATCTTCGCCGAGGAGATCGTGCCCGTTCATGTTCCACAACCCAAGGGGCCATGCAAGATCGTATCCCAGGATGAGCACTTGCGCCCCGATACCACCATCGAAGCGCTCGCGAAGTTACCAACTCCATTCCGCGAAGGCGGTACGGTAACAGCCGGAAATGCCTCAGGAATTAACGACGGTTCCTGCGCGATGTTTGTAGCTTCGGAGGCTGCTGCGTCGCGTTTTGGTTTGTCTCCCATAGCGCGCGTCGTTGGAACGGCCGCCGCGGGAGTGTTGCCCGACCTGATGGGCATCGGCCCGATTCCCGCCATACAGAAGCTGCTGGGACGACGCAATCTGAAGATCGATGAAATGGATGTCGTGGAAGTGAACGAAGCTTTTGCGGCGCAGGTACTCGCGGTAATGCGCGCGTTCAATCTGCCTGACGATTGCGAAAAGGTGAATCCGAATGGCGGCGCAATCGCGCTGGGACATCCTCTCGGTATGAGCGGCGCACGTCTGGTCCTGACCGCCGCCAGGCAACTGCAGCGGATTAAAGGGCGTTACGCGCTCACCTCAATGTGCATTGGTGTGGGGCAGGGGATTGCGATTTTACTAGCCCAACCCTGAAACTTCCGCTTTGCCGGCGGGACCCGTAGGTCTGGGTCCCGCCGTCTAAGGCGAACGCGTTAGGCGGATCGCCGGAGGTTAGATCGAAGACGCCGCGTCCGCGGCGCTTCTCGGAGCGTTCGCAGAGCCTGAGCTTCGATCTGTCGGGTGCGTTCACGGGTCACTCCCAGGCAGCGTCCGACCTCTTCCAGCGTGTGTTCGTCTCCGTCTTCAAGCCCAAAACGCATGCGAATGACCTTGGCCTCGCGTGGCGTGAGGTCGCTTAGCATATCGATCGCGTGCTCTTCTAGGTTGCGATCGATCACGGCTTCGGAAGGAGATGCGGCCTGCTTGTCTTCAATGAAATCGCCAAGATGCGATTCGCCATCGGTGCCAATACGCGTTTCGAGTGACAGCGGCTCCTGTGCAATCTTCATGAGCTCCCGGACCTTTTCAATCGGGAGTTCGAGACGCTCGGCAATTTCCTGTGAAGTGGGTTGACGTCCGAATTTTTTCAGCAACTCGCGGTTGGCCTGCATGAACCGGTTAATGTGCTCGATCATGTGGACAGGTATGCGGATCGTGCGAGCTTGGTCGGCAATGGCGCGCGTAATCGCCTGGCGAATCCACCAGGTGGCATACGTCGAGAATTTGAACCCTCGCCGCCACTCAAATTTCTCCACTGCTCTCATCAAGCCGATGTTGCCCTCTTGAATCAGGTCAAGAAAACTCATGCCCCTATTGAGGTATCGCTTCGCTATGGATACGACCAGGCGGAGATTCGCCTCGGTCATCTGCTTTTTCGCGTGTTCGGCAATCGCTTCGCCTCTGCGCATCCGCTGGAGGAGACGCTTCTCTTCGCTCTGGCTAAGCAGCTTTTCGGGACCGCGCGTGGTGCTCGCGGATCGCCGGTTACCGGCCTTTTGTGCAGCGAGGGAATCCTGCAGGGCAGCGCGCGTCAATTCGATCAGACGTGCTCGCTCAAAAGGAGTGAAATTGATCGACGCTATATGTTGCGAGATGCGTACCCGTACCCGCGCGAGCGCCCAGAGTCCTCGCCGGCCAGAAGACGACCGTTTCGGTTGCCGGCTCCGGCGCAATGCCAGCGTGTAAAGCCGCGACACTTCGGTCGTGACCTTCAGAAGCCGCTTAAGTTCGATCTTCTCCGCCGTGGGCGACTCGCTGTCGACTTGCACGACATTTTTGATCGAACGAGAGCCGTCGCGCACTTCATCAGCGGTCCGAAGCAGCGCTTCGACACAGATGGGCGAACGCGAAACGGCGGTCATGACCATCTTCTCGCCGCGCTCAATTTGCTTCGCGAGGACTACTTCCTGTTCGCGTTTGAGTAGAGGCACGGCGCCAAGTGCGGCCAGATAGGTGCGCACCGGGTCATAGGTGTCGTCTTTCCCCGGTTCATATTCGACCTCGGCCTGATCTACGGGCGCCTGTTCTTCGGCTACCGCGTCAGCTTCCGGGACGCCGCCAGGTTTAAAGACCTCTTCGTATTCGTCCTCTCTCAACCGCTGCATGTTATCTATCAATCCCATGGGTTCAGAATGCCTCACGTTTCGACTTCAGACAAGCCCGTCGATTGCCAGAAAACTAGATAATGATCCTGCCGTCGGTCGATATTTCCAGAAAATTCAGTGAGATGCGGAGATTTAATCGCCCGGTCGACTCTGAAGTTCTATTATGGCTTCTAAGTTAGATGCAGCCTCACACTAAAAGATGCACCTGATTTTTCAACCTCATGTTACACCTTCCGCGGTATTGTGTGCACGAAAATTCGTGCCTAACCTAAAGCCAATGCCCTACGTCCGGATTGTGGCCTTCGTTTTGCTTGCTTCCTTCGGGCCTGCCATCGCCGAGGCGCGTGCCCAGGAATCGGCAGTCGCAATCGAGGCTCAAACTAACCCGCAAAAGCTAGTCCGCGAAGTCGTGGAAAACGGCCGTCGCCTGAAAGAAGACCCAACTTATTGGACGTACCGCGAACTCGTTCGTAAGGGGGGAAGACTGGAAACCCACGAAGTGTGCCAGACGGACGCTGGAACCATCGACCGCCTGGTGGCCATTAATAACCAGCCTTTGCCCCCTGAGCAGCAAAGACGGGAGGATGCCCGCGTACAAATGCTGCTGGCCAATCCTGCCGAGATCCGTAGAGAGAAGCAAAAACAGCGCGAGGATGCGGCGAAGCAATACCGGATGTTTGCGACCTTTCCCGACGCTTTTCGGTACCAATATGCAGGCACACAGGGCCGCCTGATTAAGCTCAAGTTCGAGCCCAATCCCGAGTTTGTGCCTAACACCCGCCAGGACGAGGTCTTCCACCATCTGGCGGGCATGATGTGGGTCGATCCTCAGCAAAAGCAATTGGCTCGAATCGACGGTGAGCTAACGAGTGAAGTCAAATTTGCCGGCGGCCTCCTCGGGCATCTGGACCAAGGTGGAGTTTTCTCGGTCAGATTCCGGCAAGTAGATTCAGGTCAGTGGCTTATGGCCACACTTCAAGTCAACATGAGCGGCAAGGCCCTTCTTTTCAAGACGATCTCGGTCCAGGAAGAGAGAGAATTCGAGGATTACCGCCGCGTCCCGAGCAATCTTACTTTGCGTCAGGCGGGAGAGTTCCTGGAGAAGATGCCCAGTTCGCCAAAGCAGACCGCAGCAAATACTTCGAAATAGCCCCTCGGGTTTTCGCCACGAACTTATGCGGCCCAGCCTAAGTTCCCTAGTTGGCCCTCAGACTCATTACATAAGCGACGAGCGCCTGATTGTCTGGATTACTCGTCGGAATGTCAGGCATGCCTTTATTGATTGCATCCGCGCTCGGCTTTTGCAGAAACTTGGAAATTTGATCGGCAGTCAGCCGCGAATGAGTCAAATCCGGAGCGTCTGGGGTTCCTTCGCCGTTATCACCATGGCAATCGAAGCACTGGTAGGCTTTGAAGCGGGCCTTACCTTGTGCAACAAGGTCGCCCTGTTCACCGCCCGCTGCGGCAGTCCCGGCAGGGGAAGCGCTGGAACTGGCGCCTGAAGCGGGGGCCTTCGCTGGGGCATTGGTGGCAGGTGCTGCGCTCGAAAGCGTGCCTTGCTGCTCCTGCAGAACGGCGTGGAACATGGCTTCGTCGATATCAAACTCCGCTTTGCACCCGGCTGGATCGATAAAAGGATTCGGACCCCCTGCCTTGAGTTTTGCGTACTTCTCTTTCATGTTGTACATGCCCGGATGCGATCCCAGTGGCACGTCGCAGGACAACGACCGGCTCACCTGGAACGCACGCGTGAACTCATCGACAATATGCGGATTCGTTGGATTATTCACCAGCTTCATGCCCGGATTCACACCCAGGCTGCCGATAATCAGCACGTCATAAGTCTTGCCGCCCTCTTGCGCCTTCATCGTCCACGTCGTGTCTCCAGGCGTGTGGCCCGGAGTCAAGTGCGCCACCAGCGTCGTCCCGCCAAGCGTCACTTGATCCGCATCGTGCAGGACCTTGTCGATCGGGTGCGCCTTGCCGGCCGGCTTCATCTGTTCCAATAGCGGAACGTCCTCGGCCATGGCCATTACTTGCGCTCCCGTCAATTGCTTCACCAGCGCATCGCCTTCCATGTGATCCGCATGCGCATGACTGCCCAAAAGGATTTTGATATCGGAAAACTTGAAGCCCAATTGCTCCACCGATTTCTGAATCACCGGCACGTTTCGTTCATATTCGCTGTTAATCAGGATGTTGCCCTGCGGCGTGACGACGAGAAATGAAGCAAGGCTCCCGGTGCCCACGTAATAGATGTTGCCGATGATTTTATGTGGAGGAAACTGCGTGCTCTGATCCTGCGGCGTGCCAACATTGCGTTGGAAAAGCTCCTGCTGGGTATAAGTGTGTCCGCCAACGCTGATCTGAGGGCCCGGTCCCTGCGCATAAAGCGGAGAAACTAAAATGGCCGCCGCCGCGAAAGCGAACTTCAACACTCCTGATTTACGGATCTCCATCGATCCCTCCAAAGCGCTGGATTATACGTGCAGGAGGTCCTTGGGTGAAGGGCCTTGAGGGTTGCAGAAACTCAGGGGCCGTACTCGTGGCCGTAGCACATCAGCTCATGGCCGTTCGCCAATACGACTTTCGAGAGGCGCATTTTATAAGTTCCATCGCTGATTCGGTTGCCCACGATCGTGATCTGATCGCCCGGATGAAGCGTATCTTTAGTCCAGCCTGCATTTGCCATGCGGCTGGGACTAGGGCCGCCGGCGGCCCATTTCTCTACTTCTCCCTTGTCGGTCGTCACGTCCAGATTCATCCAAACATGCGGATTGCCAAAATCGAATCCGGTCACCGTGCCCTTCAGCGTGCTCAGATTTTTCATGTCGTAGCCGCGCCATGCATGGTGGGCGAAGCTCGGAACAGCTATGACGAGCAGGGAAGAGGCCAGTACAAAGAGCGCCAGGAATTTCGTTCTCATGTTCGACACCTCTTGAATGCGAATATATCATCGAATTGGCCTCACTTACATCGCGTTAAACCCTGCGCCTTCGCGCACGAATTGAGTAGAATGAATAGTGACGATTCGGTCCGATACGCTTTTGGTTGTGGGGATATAACCGCGCCGATCAGATCTAACGCAAAGGAGAAATAACGCATGGTTCGCAAAGCCTCGGCAGTGTGGAAGGGATCACTCAAGGAAGGTAAGGGCACCATATCGAGCGATAGCGGAGTGCTTTCCAATACTCCGTATTCATTCTCGACACGCTTCGAAAACGCAAAAGGAACGAATCCCGAGGAGTTGATCGCTGCGGCTCACGCGGGATGTTTCACGATGGCGCTGTCTGCGCAATTGGGAAACGCGGGAATCACGCCCGAGAGTCTGGAGACTACGGCCTCGCTCACGCTCGATAAATTAGAAGCGGGATGGACCATCACGAAAGTTCACCTTGATGTGGCCGCGCGCATTCCAGGCGTCGACAAAGCGGCGTTTGACAAAGCAGCCGAGAATGCCAAGGCAGGCTGTCCCGTTTCGCGTTTGCTGAAGGCTGAGATCACCATGACAGCGCGACTCGTCGGTGGGCAAGCGACGAGCGCCTAGAAGCACCCCCAAAATCCAATCAACGGCGCTCGCAATTAACCGGCGAAGTGAGTTGCTGAGAGAGCTTGTGAAGCCTCCGCAGATTCTTGCGGAGGCTTTGACATTTTCGGCGTTGGGCCCGTTGTCCACTTCTTCCTCTTTTTCTCTTAGGTCGAACCGGCAAACAACGAAGTCGACGCACTTCAACTACACAAAACGCAGTAGGCCAATCTAAGGGAAAGTCCGCCCTATCGCTCCCGAGAAAATGCTGAGGCTTATTGGGAGTGGCGCGTATTCCGGTACCCTGTTTTCCGGGTATGGTCGTCAGGCCCGGTGCACAATTCTACCGATGACGTGAGTCTACGCAGAAAAAGGCTCTTATGGAGGAGATATGTCTAATTGGCTGAGCGGCTTGCGCCGCTTTGGCTCGCTGTCGCTTATTGGCATGCGCTGCCCTGATAGCGTCCTCAGCGGGTGCGTACGCGCAGGGTTTTACCATCACGAATGTAACGAAGAATTCGGCTAGCACAGCTTCTTATCCGGCCATGGCCGTGGGCGTTGACGGCAACCTTAATGTGGTCTGGATTGACAGCGTGAAAGGTCTTCAGTTCGCTCGCTCGACCAGTTCTGCCAACGGGACAGCGTTAGGTGCCCCCACAACCATTATGGGCCCGAATAACACGGTGGCTCTTCCCGCCTTCCAGCCGCAAATAGCCGTGTATATGACCCAAGCCAAATGTCATCGAGATTGTCTGGGCGGCCACTGATCCTGCATCTACGCCCACAGCGCCGCTCTATGATGTTTTCGCGAGCCGTTCGAACGATTCAGGCGCAAACTTTACGACCACGCTGAGCCTCTCCGGCCCTGTGGCGCTCTTCGATTCGCCTCGGCTTGCTTTTGATTTCTCGGGGAAGACGAACATTGTTTGGGGGCAACACGATGTCTTGATCACCCAAGCTCAAGATGGTTTAAGTTTTCCCCCGGCCGTCAGCTTGCTCCAGGTAACTCCGCCTGCTACACCCCCCGACACTGGAGGCCCTCGAATCGCCGTTTCTGTCGACAATCACATATTCGTCGCCTGGACAGACGAGCAGGCAAGGAATCAGCCGGGGAGTTACTGTCTAGCTAAAACCCAAGACTCCACCGGGACCTTCTACACCAATACAACTGGCGGCTATTTTTGGATGAATGAAACCCCACCACCACCGGTAGCAGGAGCGCCGTTTAGTTTCAGTGGGACTAACACGCGCAGGTTGTCAGATACGGACTGGCTGAATGGTGGCGGCCTTGATAGCCGCTACCCCAATGGATTCTTCGGCTGCTCCTACGATAATCTGCGCATGTTCACTGACCAGACCGGACAAGTGGATCTCCTCTGGGCCGGCGACGATCAGGACATCCTGATCAGCTCGAACCATGGGAGGGGCCCAGTTGGTATGTCATTTTCGTTCCCGATCAATCTGGCGAATCAGGATGCCTCCTTCCCTGACGTAGCGGTCGACAAAGCCGGCAACCGCTATATTGTCTGGTCGGGAGGTCCTGGGCCTAGCGCTAATGCCGAAGGCATCTTTTTCAGGCGCTTCGACGTCACAACCGATAAGTATGGCCCGCAGCTTTCAATTGCAACCGCCACATCGGCGGGGTCGGCTTTCCCCCAGATTGCGATCGATTCGAATAGCAACGTGAATATTGCGTGGGAGCAGCCAACAGCCCCGATTAAGAACGATGGCAGCGACGTGTTTAACATTTTCTTTGCCCGCTCGGTTGATGGCGGGAACACGTTTCCTATCGTCTCGCAGGTGACCACCAACCCTTCAGTCCTGTGCTTCAAGCCAGGACCCTTCTTTCCGGCGGCCGCAACTCCGACCACTCCGGACTTTACTACCTGCGGAACGGTCCAGATTGGAGTGGATGCTAATTCCACTCCCGACATGGTCTGGGTCAACCAGGCCAGCAGAGCGGCGGTCGCTGACATCGATTTCGCAACATACGAACTTTCCGACAGGCTCGATTTCGCCTAACGCGGCAAGTCTAACGGCATCCAGCGCCACAAAGAACTTCACCATAACTGTGAATCGACGGCTTTACCGCGCCGATCACCTTCTCCTGCCAGGATGCGGATAAAACAACGCTCCGCTTCCGAGCTGGCTTGCGTGCAGCTTTACTCCTACAACCTCTCAATCCTGCACAGGGCAACACGGATACACTGACGATTACGCGACAGGGGACACCAACAAGTGGAATGTTTATCTCAGCGCCCCCGTCACATAACCTGACTGCATATGGCAACTCGATGGCATTGACTATGGCCCTCGCCACCCTCTCTCTGATGGCGATGCTCCTGTTGGCCATGGGCCGTCGTCGAGACCTCAGTAGAGCACTTGTGCTGCGCGGCTTCGTGGTTATGACACTAACTGTAGTGCTGGCTGCGGGGCTTGTCTCCTGCGGTGGCAGCACATCGAAGGGCACAACCGGAACCACCAGTTCAGGTGGCACAACCAGCGGTACGGGCACTGGCGGCGGCACCACAGGCGGCACCGGCGGTACAGGCGGAACTGGTGGCACGGGTGGTACTGGTGGCGGCAGCACAGTAATCATTCATGTTGCAGTCCAGGCTACATCGGGAGGTTCGACAACAACACTGGGCACGGTAACGATCACTGCACAATAGCCAGCCGCGAAGCCGATAATCGGCTGAGCGACTGACGGAGGGGCGGGTCCTGAACGTGCCAGGATCCGCCCCCTTTTTTCTTCTGTCGGCACATCCCTGCTCATAACTCATCCCCTGGGCTATACTCCAACTTGGAAATGCCGCTCCGCATTATCCTCGCCTCAATAATCATCCTGATAGCCTTCTCTCCGAGTTTCGCAGAGGCGCCTCGCGGAATTCCCAGAGCCTTGGCAACAGAGCGCGCCGCCCAAATCTCGAACGTCAGGTATCGCCTGGCATTTACGTTGCAACCTCAAGCGGCCACAACTTCCGCTGAAGAAGAACTTCGTTTCAACCTGAAGACACTTGCCCCTGTCCTCCTTGATTTCCGCGATGGCCAACTCCTCAGCGCATCCGTGAACGGCACTGCGCTTACCCTCAAGAGCGAAAACGGGCACTTGGAGCTGCCCCAGGAGAACCTGCGAGCAGGGGAGAATGCCATTCGGATTCGCTTTATCGCGCCAATTGCCGCCGCCGGAAAGCCGCTCACGCGTTTCGAGGACCACGACGACAACAGCGAATACATCTACAGCTTGTTTGTGCCCATGGACGCCAGCATGGCTTTTCCATGCTTCGATCAACCCGATTTGAAGGGCCGCTTCGTTTTAGAACTAACGGCACCGGATACCTGGACCGTGATCTCCAATACGCCGGTCGAAAACGCGACCGCCACTGACTCAGGGCAAAGACGTACCCGCTTCGCCGAAACGCGCCCGATCAGCACATATTTGTTTGCGTTCGCCGCCGGCCCATTTCGAAAGCTGCCCGCGTCGCCGGGAACGCCGGAGCTCTATGTGCGCAAATCCAAGCTTGACCGCGCGCAAACCGAGGCTCCCGAAGTGCAGCAGGTTGCGGCCAGTGGCATGCAGTACCTCTCTAATTTTTTCGGTCAGCCATTCCCATTTCCGAAATACGACATGGTGCTCATCCCAGGTTTTCCCTACGGAGGAATGGAACACGCTGGCGCCACTTTCCTGCGGGAAGAGTCGGTCTTGTTTCGCACTGCCCCGACCCGCAGCGATCTGCTGAACCGCGACCTCATCGTCTTGCATGAGCTCGCGCACCAATGGTTCGGCGATCTGGTGACGATGCGTTGGTTCGACGACCTTTGGTTGAAAGAGGGCTTCGCGGAGTACATGGCTTATCAGACTCTTGCGGCACTGAAACCACAGGAGAACGTCTGGACGCGCTTCTATCAATCCATCAAGCCCAGTGCCTACGAGATAGATTCCACAAAAGGTACAACACCGATTTATCAGGAGATTCCGAACCTCGAAGATGCCAAATCCGCCTACGGCGCCATCGTTTACTCGAAGGCGCCTGCTGTTTTGAAGCAACTCGCCTTCGTCCTGGGACCGGACAGGTTTCGCCAGGGCCTGCAGCTTTACCTCAAGCAGCATGCTTACGGGAACGCTGAATGGAATGACCTGGTGGGGGCGCTCGAACGCGTCTCGGGCCGGCCCCTTGGACCTTGGGCCGAGATGTGGATTCGGCGTCGCGGTATGCCGCAGGTAGACGTCTCGTGGTCCTGTGACGGTGATCGCCTGACCCAAGTTTCGCTGTCACAGCACGACGTCTTGGGTTCAACAGATGTGTGGCCGATGGCAATGCAGCTCGCCCTGAATTATGCCGATCGCCCGCCCCTGCTAAAACGCGTGGACCTCGATGGCAAATCGGCGCAGGTGACCGATCTGAAGGGCGCTCAATGCCCAAGCTTCATTTTTGCGAACGAAGGGGACTACGCCTACGGCCGCTTTCTTCTCGATTCGCGGAGCCGCGAAGCCGCAGCCCGCCAGCTTGGCGCGATCCATGACCTGCTGCAGCGCGCTCTGCTGTGGGGTTCCTTATGGGATTCGGTTCGCAATTCCGAACTGGCCCCGCGTAATTATCTCGTCCTCTCCCTTGAGCTTCTGCCTTCCGAAACTGAGGAAATGCTCACACGCAGCCTGCTCTCCCATTCCGCCACGTCGTTGCACCGTTATGTGAGCGCGGAAACACGGAACAAGTACGTCGAGCAGTTCGAGACGCTCGCGGCCGATCGCATGTTGCATTCCCGTGATCAGGACATGCGCATTGTGTGGTTTCGAAGCCATACGGCCACAGCCGAAACGCCGGCAGCGCTCGCGCGGCTAAAAGAAATCCTGAGCGGCCGCCTGGCCGTTTCCGGCGTGGAGCTACGCCCTCTGGATCGGTGGAACCTTGTGACCGCCCTGATTGCCCATGGCGATCCCGACGCCGAAGCTATCTTTGCCGCTGAAAAGCAACGCGACCCCAGCGGAGATGGGCAAAAATACGCGTATGTGGCAGAAGCGGCGAAACCCACGGAGGCCTCCAAGCTACGCTATTTCAAGGACTTCCTCGAAAATTCAGCCCGCCAGGAAGATTGGATCGAACAGAGTCTTTACGCCTTCAACTACTGGAATCAGTCAGAGTTAACCGCACCGTATCTGAAACCCGCCCTGGAAGCTCTTCCTCAAATTAAGCGCGAACGTAAAATCTTCTTTCTGGTGGATTGGCTCACCGCATTCATAGAAGGCCAGCAGTCGCCCGCGGAGCAGGCGCAAGTCTATGCTTATCTGGATTCAGCCCAGATCGATGCAGACCTTCGACTCAAAATTCTGCAGGCGGTCGACGAACTCGACCGCACCGTAGCCATCCGTCGCAAATTTCCTCAATAGCGCCCCTCCGGAGGCGACCCCGGTCAGACGAACAAGCCGCAAGGGGCCTAAGGCCGGGTATCTAGCCTAGGGCTTCTTAAAGCCGTGCTTAACCTGCTCAGGGTATCGAGTTCTGGGCGGCAAACCTATACTCTCAAGCTCGTATATGCGCTCGCCCAAAAACCACCCTTGGAAATCAGCATGAAAACCGGCTATGTCCTGCGTTTTGATGACCTTTGTCCAACTGCAAACTGGCAGATCTGGGATCGTGTGGAAGGGCTGCTGGACCAATTCGGAGTTAAACCCATCGTTTCGGTAATCCCCGATAATCGCGACAAAGCGCTTCATCACAGCCGTCCTGGCGAGAATTTTTGGGACCGAGCGCAATCGTGGCAACGGCGGGGATGGACGCTTGGCCTGCACGGCTATCAACATTGCTATTTGACGAAGCATCCCGGCATGTATGGCCGATCGGCAGTCAGTGAGTTCGCGGGACTCCCGTACGAGGTGCAGGAGATCAAGATTCAAAATGCGATAAGGATATTTCATGAGCACGGCATAAAACCCGAGGTCTGGGTGGCGCCGGCACACTCCTTCGATGACAATACCGTAGCTGTTCTGTTGAGCATGGGCGTACACGTCATCAACGACGGCTACGCGCTCTACCCTTACGTGGACGAGCAGGGCATGGTTTGGATTCCCCAGCAAGTGGGGCGATTTCGCAACCTGCCCATCGGAATTTGGACGGTATGTTTTCACTTCAATCGCTGGAAAGACGATGACCTGAAGCGATTTCGCGACGACTTGGAGCGATTCAGATCGCAGGTTGTTTCTGTAAACGATGTTCTCCCCTTTTGTAAGCGCCGCCAAACTTGGGTGCATGCTGGCGCAGCTCGCCTGCTAGATGCAAGCCTGCGTCTTGGCCGCCCATTGCGCGAGGGCCTCAAGTCTTCGAACTGGCACACATGGTCAAAGAGTGTTCGCCGGGCGGGCGGAGACGACTAATAACCCTCTGTTCCGCTGAAATACAAAAATGCGTTTATACTGGTCTCGTTCCCTCCCAGCGTGGAGCGCACTTTTAGGGTCTCAAGCGCCTAATGGTTACAGATCGGCCACCCGCTACTGGCAAATCGCTTAGTCAATTCCGCCAAAGCGAAGAGCTTACCAGCATCGAACTGCCTCCCAGCCCGAAGCTCGCAGATTTAGCCCACGTAATTGAATCTGTGATGAAAGAAGGCTCGCGCGCCGAGGTTCGTGCGGCCTGCGCCGAATTCCTGAATGCAGCAGCTGCCTTTTACACCGTGAAGGCGCCGGAGGTCCGCGCGCTGTCCGCTCGACCCCTCCGCGTGCGGGAAGGCGGATGGCAAATCGAGCTTTTCGGAGATTACTCGCTTAGAGACGCGCAAATCCGCATATGGACGCGCACCGCCGTGCGCAAACAGGTGACATCGTTCGGCACATTCTTGAGCACTCTGTGCCACGAGTTCTGCCACCATCTCGACTGCCAAAAGTTCGGTTTCGTTCGATCTCCGCACACCCGCGGGTTTTATGAACGAGCTGGCTTGCTGTACCACCATGCGCGCGGCACTCCCGTGAAAAAACTCTTCTGGAGGCAATTGCCTGGCGGTCGCTGGCAAATCGATTGGGCAAGAACCAACTCCGTCCAGCGCACGGCCGATCAAATTTTGCGCTTCAGCTCGCGCTCGTATTCAGGGAAGCGTCCATCCGATCAGGATGGACGTCCCGAGCGATCCACGTGAGCGAGGGACCTCTCCGGCGCTCTTGTCGTGGGGAAAGTTGAACCGACGGCGGCGTTGTCTTTGGTGACGGAAGCTGGGGTTGTGCAATCTTATCAAGCTGTATTCGGGCCGCCACCGGTCACCTTACTCCAGTCCGTCACCTAAGACGCCCTTCGCGATCAGGTCTTTGCGTTCCTCCTCGTCGTGACTGGCAACAATGAAAACGTTCTTCTCCGTCTGGTAGATTTCGTTCAGCCACTTCAGTTGCGCCAGAAGCGCGCCTTCATCCTCCTGGATCCAAGGTGCGGCCTTCCCTTTGATTAATCTGACGCTGTCCATATGCCAGGCAGTATCTGCTATGAAGAGGTACTCGCGGCCGGATTCCAGCACCACATACACCATCTGCGAACCCGGTGTATGCCCAGGCGCCTTGATCAGCGCTACGCCGGGCCCAAAAGGAAGATACTTGTCGTAATCCACCACGTTATAGCGGCTGGCCGTTTCGGGCGTGATCTTGATCTCCGGCATCTGTGGATTCGTCTCCAGCCCCTGGACCTGCGCGCGCGTCAAGAGCGTCTTCGGAGCTAGTTCGGCGACAAACGGCGTGCGAATCACGCCTGCCACGTGATCGCCATGCTCATGAGTGATGATGATCGCCCGCGCCTTTCGAAGCGCCTGCTCGACCTGTTTCGCCGCCTCGGGATAATACGGCTCCATGGCTCCGCGCCCGAAGAACCGATGTACCTGCTCGTCCATGCCGGAATCGATCATCACCGTCCCGTCTGCAAAAACGATCTGAAAGACCGTACGCGCCTGGATGCTGGGTTCATCGGGCGCTCCTTGAACCGAAAACTTCTTCGACCGGTGGCTTTCCGCGAATTTCAATACATTGATCCGCAACGCTCGCCGTCCCGGGATCATTCCGGCTATTTGGCGTATCTGATCGAGTCGCACCGCCCAAGCCGCGTCGGCGCCTGTGTTCTGCGAGGATTGCCCGAACGACGTCGACTCGAGGGAAACAAAAAGTGCAAGAACCAGGCAGACGCCAAAGATCGTTTTCATTTTCTTCCAGTTTCCGCTAGGCACGACTAAGTCTTGCCGCGCTACAATACTCCCTTTTGTGAAGAAGAGCACAAAACCCCGGAACTCGGCGCGTGAATTGCGGCCCATTCAGCGCTTGTTAGCTGCGAACCGCAGCGAAATTGCCATTCGCATTTTTCGCGCGGCCAACGAGCTCAATCTCCGCACCATCGGGATCTACTCCCACGAAGACCGCCTTAGCCTTCATCGTTTCAAAGCAGATGAAGCATACGAAATAGGTGCCGGAAAAGGGCCCGTCGAAGCCTATCTCGATATCCCCGGTATTGTCGCCCTGGCCCGCGAGAAACAGATAGACGCCATTCATCCCGGGTATGGATTTCTTTCCGAGAATCCGGCTTTCGCGCGCGCCTGCGACGAGGCTGGCATCACGTTCATCGGCCCCACGCCGGAGTTGCTCGAATTGCTCGGCGATAAAACTGCGGCTCGTCATCTGGCCGCATCGGCGGGCGTGCCCACTCTTCCGGGAACCGAAGGGCCCGTACATTCCGCAGCTGAAGCCCGCAAGGCTGCCCGCAAGATTGGTTTTCCTCTAATGATCAAAGCCGCCATGGGAGGCGGCGGGCGCGGCATGCGCGTCGTCGCCAATGAGGCGGACCTTGATAGCCGCCTCGAGGAGGCGCAAAACGAAGCGCGGTCCGCTTTCGGCGATCCCTCTGTCTTCCTCGAAAAATATCTTGCCCGCGCGCGCCATTTGGAAGTTCAGATCCTGGCCGACCATTATGGAAATATCCTGCACCTTTGGGAGCGCGATTGTTCAGTGCAGCGGCGCCACCAGAAGGTGGTGGAAGTGGCGCCCGCTTCGAATCTTCCTCATTCGCTTCGCGTCGAACTCTGTTCGGCGGCCGTGCAATTGGCCAGGAAAGCTCGCTATCGCAACGCTGGGACGGTTGAATTTCTTTTCGACGTCGATACAAAGAAGTGGTACTTCATCGAAGTCAATCCCCGTATCCAGGTGGAGCACACGGTAACCGAAATGGTCACGGGCATCGACCTGGTACGCGCGCAGATTCGCGTTGCTCAAGGTCATTCGCTGCACGATGAACCCCTCTCGCTTCCGAAACAGGATGCGGTTCCGCTGAATGGCTTCGCCATCCAATGCCGCGTCACCACCGAAGATCCCGAAAATCATTTCGCCCCCGATTACGGCAAGATCACCACTTATCGTTCCCCGGCAGGATTTGGAATTCGCCTGGATGGGGGCACCGCTTACGCCGGCGCAGTGCTGGCACCCTACTACGATTCGCTGCTGGTGAAAGTTACGGCCTGGGATGGCACGCTCGATGGCGCCTCCCATCGCATGGACCGCGCGCTGCGTGAATTTCGCATCCGCGGGGTAAAAACAAATATTCTCTTTCTTGAGAACGTGGTGAACCATCAGCGTTTTCGCTCGGGACAGGTCACTACCTCTTTCCTTGACGATTCTCCGGAACTGTTCCTCCTTCCTCGCCGCGGCGACCGCGCTACCAAAGTCCTGCATTACCTCGGCGACGTCATTCTCAACGGCAATCCCGAGGTGAAGGGCAAGAAAGTCCCGGAAACGTTGGGTGATCCTGTCGTTCCAAAATTCGAAAAAGGCGAGATTCCCTCGGGAACGCGACAGCTTCTGCGGAAGTTAGGCCCGCTCGAATTTGCCAAATGGGCTCGCGCCGAAGAACGCCTCTTGCTGACCGACACCACTTTCCGCGACGCGCACCAGTCTTTACTCGCAACACGCGTGCGCACCCACGATCTGCTCGAGACCGCCGATGCCATAGCGCATCGCCTTCCTCAGCTTTTCAGTCTTGAGGTCTGGGGCGGCGCCACGTTCGATACCGCAATGCGCTTTCTGCACGAAGATCCCTGGCAGCGTCTGCGGGAATTGCGCGAACGAATTCCGAATATCTGCTTTCAAATGCTGTTCCGCGGCGCGAACGCCGTCGGCTATACGTCTTATCCAGACAATGTAATCAAGGAATTCATCCGCGAAGCCCAAACCCAGGGCATCGACATCTTTCGCATTTTCGATTCGTTGAATTCGATCGAAAACATGCGCGTTTCGATTGACGCTGTGCTCGAAACCGGTGCGGTTTGTGAAGGGGCGATCTGCTATACCGGCGACCTGCTCGATCCCACGCGCCCCAAGTATGGATTGCATTACTACCTCGCTCTCGCCAAACAACTCGAAAAGTTGGGCGTGCATTTTCTTTGTATCAAGGATATGGCCGGCCTGTGCAAGCCTTACGCCGCTTACGAACTGGTGAAGGCTCTGCGCGAAGAAATCGGCCTGCCAATCCATTTTCATACCCATGACACCAGCGGAATCAATGCGGCTTCGGTCTTGAAGGCCGCTGATGCCGGTGTGGACGTGGCCGATGCCGCTGTTGCCGCCATGAGCGGCGGCACCAGTCAGCCTAATCTGAATTCGATCGTCGAGGCGTTGCGTCATACACCGCGCGAAACTGGTCTCGACGTCGAGACACTTAACGAGTGCTCCGATTATTGGGAAACGGTTCGGGATTACTATTTGCCATTCGATTCGGCGCCGCGCGCGGGCTCAGCCCGGCTGTATGAGCATGAAATTCCCGGAGGACAATACACGAACCTGCGCGAACAGGCTGCCGCCATGGGCCTGGGCAGTTCCTGGCATGAAGTCGAACGCACCTATGCGGACGTAAACAGACTCTTCGGAGACATTGTCAAGGTCACGCCTTCGAGCAAGGTCGTCGGCGACATGACCCTGTTTCTAATGGCCAAGGAAATGCGCCCGCAGGACGTGCTTACACTGGACGTGAATCACGATCTGGCGTTTCCCAATTCGGTGGTGGAAATGCTCGCGGGCGGGCTCGGAAATCCTCCTGATGGCTGGCCCACGAGAGTCCAGCAGATCATCCTCCATGGGGCGGAGCCCCAACACGGGCGTCCTGGAGCCCAGCTTCAACCCATCGATTTGAAAGAGTCGCAACAGCGCCTCGAAAAACAACTTGGCCGGCCGGTTCGCCGGGACGAATTGCTCAGCTATCTTCTCTACCCCGACGTTTTTCTCAAATACGATAGGTTTCGGCAGACCTATGCCGACGTGAGCGTTCTGCCCACGCCGCCGTTCTTTTATGGGCTGCGTCCGGATCAGGAAATTACGGTCTCGATCGAAGCGGGCAAGAGTCTGGTCGTAAAATTTCTTACCATCGGTGAAGCCCATCCCGACGGCACGCGCACCTTGTTTTTCGAATTGAATGGCCAGCCGCGCGAGATCAACGTGCGTGATCGCGCCTTGCGCATTGTAGCGCCTTCGCATCCCAAGGCGGATTCGGCGGACCCTGGCCAAGTGCCCGCGCCGACTGCGGGCATGGTTACTTCAATCGCGGTGGAGCTGAACCAGCCCGTTGCGCGCAATGCCAAGCTCCTCACGCTCGAAGCCATGAAGATGCAGTCGAATGTGTATGCGCCTGTGGCCGGGCGCGTTGGCAAAATCCACGTCACACCCGGCCAGCACGTCGACGCTCGGGACCTTCTGTTTACGCTTGTTCCTCAGGAGCCAAAGGCCTGATCTGCCCGATTGTGGGCATGGGTTGGATTGGGCTCTCGCGGCGAAACAAATCGCGGCCGTCAGAACCCGGCCGCAAGCGGACGAAGCTCAATACCCGCATTCTTCAAGCGCTCTCCAACAGCGGCAGCGATCTTCACGGCTCCGGGAGTATCTCCGTGAATACAAATCGTCTGCGCCTCCACTCGAATTTCGCTGCCGTCTGACGCAGCAACTCTGCCGGCTTGAGCAATATGTAGCGCCTGTGCGGCCGCGTCCGCAGGATTAAGAATTAGAGCATCCGCGAATTTACGCGATCTTAGCGAGCCGTTCGGCTCGTATCTCCGGTCCGCAAATGCCTCCGCTGCAACGGAAAAGCCCGCGCGACGAAAGGCCTCGAGCATCACCGATCCGGCGAGGCCCACCAGGACTACATCGCGTCGCCATCGCACCACGCCATCTGCGATGGCCTTGGCGACGGCCGCGTCCCTCGCCGCCTGATTGTAAAGCGCCCCGTGCGCCTTCACGTGACCAACACGAGCGCCGCACTTCGCGGCAATTTCGCCGAGTTTCGACACCTGTTCGAATATGCTCTCCGCGATTTCATCCGCTGACAAATCGAGTTCCAACCGCCCGAAATTGGCGCGGTCGGCATAGCCCGGATGGGCGCCAATAGCCAATTCTCCTTCGCATCGCCTGTTCAATCGTCGTCCTCATGGTGGCCTCGTCGCCCGCGTGCGCTCCGCAAGCAATGTTCACGGAAGTCAAATACGCCATGAGTGCTTCCTCAGTGCCGTCGGCGATAGCTTCAGGCATCTCGCCCATATCGCAATTCAAGTCGATGGACTTCACTCCTGAATGAGCTCCTTTGACGCCAGCAGCGCTTCTTGCTGAATCAGCAACGCACGTGCCTCGCTCATTTCCACTCGCTCGAATCGGATCTCGTCGCGCGGCCGAAGCTGGCCGAGAGAATGCAGATCGGCCGAAATTACGTTCGCGATTTTAGGATAGCCGCCGGTCGTCTGCTGTTCGACAAACAGGATGATCGGCTGGCCCGAAGGAGTCACCTGAATCGCGCCCAGCGAGACTCCCTCTGTAATCATCTCTCGCGAGGTGTCTAGCGAAATTGGCGGACCTTTCAGACGAATACCCATGCGATTCGATTGTTCGCTTACACGAAATGCATTCCCGCAAAACGTTTTCCACGACGATTCGGCGAACCAATCGCTTTGCGGCCCATCGGTAACTCGGATCACTTTGCGAGGCTGTAGACTTTCGAGCGCTTTCGGCGATAGAGAGCGCTTTCGAAAGAGAGAATTAGCCGCGCCAACTTCAACTCGATCGCTCTTCCGTAACGCTCTGCCTTCGAAGCCGCCGAGGCCGCTAAGCACATGAGTCGACGCGCTTCCCAGGAAAAGCTCCACTGCAATTCCCCCCTGAACACATAAGTAAGGGCGTGCTCCAGAACGCGAAGGGCCGAACTTCAGAGTTTGGCTCTCGCGTATCTCGATAGACGTCCACATCGGCAACGCCACGCCATCCAACGAAGGTCCAAAGTCCGCTCCCGTCACCGCAATAATAGCGGCCCGCTCGAACGTAAACGTGCCGCCGACAAGTATCATTTCCAACGCCGCCGCGCCCTCGGAATTGCCCACCAGACGATTCCCGATCCGCAGTGAAATCGGGTCGGCCGCTCCCGAAGCCGAAACGCCCATCGGTCCGAATCCCTCGCGGCCCAAATCCTGCACCGTCGTAAATAAGCCCGGCGCCTCAACGAGGAGCGCACTCATGTGCCGCCGAGTTCCTCGAACTCTTTTTCGGAGATCGTCCGAAAGCGCACGTGATCGCCGATATGCAAAAAACTCATCGGGTTCGCATCCCGGCGAAACATTGCCACCGGAGTGCGCCCGATCAATCTCCAGCCGCCCGGCGTTGAGAAAGGATACACGCCGGTTTGCTTCCCGCCGATTCCCACGCTGCCCTGCGGCACTTTCGCTCGCGGCGTTTCGAGCCGGGCGGAGGCAAGGGCTTCGGGCAGTCCCCCGAGATAAGCGAAGCCCGGCGCGAATCCAAGAAAGTAAACGACGTAAATCGGGGATGAATGTAACTCGATCACCTGAGCGGCGCTCATTCCGTGCATCTCCGCCACGTCGTTCAGATCGGGCCCGAATTCTCCGCCGTAGCAGACCGGTATCTCAACCTCGCGCGGTGTCGGAAGTGGTTCCCGATCCAACCGGCCCAGGTAGGGAATTAGCCTCGATTGCAATTCGTCGTGATCGAGCCTGAGCGGATCGAACTTGATCAAGAGTGAGCTATAAGCGGGATGCAGATTACGTACGCCGTCGATGGGTTCGGACTGCAGCAGACGAAGCAACTTCAGCACGCGCTGATGGTTTTCGAGCGCGATCTCTTTGCCGACGTAAACCAGGAGCGACCGGTCGCTCGCGGCTCGGAACTGCGGCTCACTCGCTGTTGATTTGCGCATCTTGTGCTGGCCGCATGGGAGTATACGATGGTCCTCGCAGAATCCGCGGAGCGGGACCGCTGCCGTAAGCCAAAAGTGCTAAGATTGCCGCCGCTCTCGAGCTCCAGCAGCGCTCGCAGGCGCATTTCGCGGCATCCGTCACAAACACCGACGACCATGACAACAGAATTGCTACCTACATCGCTCGTGGGTTCGTATCCGCAGCCCGATTGGCTGATCGATCGGCAAAAACTCGCCGGCCGCTTCCCGCCGCGCGTTCGAGCGAAAGAATTATGGCGCGTCGCTCCGGAATTCCTGGAACAAGCGCAGGACGACGCCACGATTCTCGCGATCCGCGATGAAGAGCGCGCCGGCCTCGATATCGTCACCGACGGCGAAGCTCGGCGCGAAAGCTATTCGAATCGTTTCGCCACCGCGCTCGAAGGCGTGGACATCGATAATCCCGGCACCGCGCTCGACCGCAGCGGCCATCCTAATCCCGTGCCGCGCGTCACGGGCAAGATTCGCAGAAAGCACCCCGTGGAAGTCCGCGATCTGCAATTCCTGCGCGCCAACACGAACCGCAAAATCAAAATCACCGTTCCCGGCGCGTTCACCATGGCCCAGCAGGCGCAGAACGACTACTACAAATCCGACGAAGAATTGGCCATGGATTATGCCGCGGCTGTAAACGAGGAGATCAAAGATCTTTTCGCCGCGGGTGCTGACGTCGTCCAGATGGACGAACCTTACATGCAGGCGCGTTCGGAAAAAGCCCGCCAATACGCCATCAGAGTGCTGAAGCGCGCGCTCGACGGCGTGAAAGGCACCACCGCTGTGCATCTCTGTTTCGGATATGCCGCCATCATTCACGAGCGCCCCTCCGGCTATTCCTTCCTCGCGGAATTAGCCGAAGCGCCCGTGGATCAAATTTCCATCGAGACGGCTCAATCCTCTCTCGATTGTTCCATTCTAGAGAAACTACGCGGCAAAACCATCATCCTCGGCGTGCTCGATCTTTCCACGCATCAAGTGGAAACGCCCGAGATTGTTGCCGCGCGGATTCGGCGAGCGCTTCCCTTCGTCAGCGTAGATTGCCTGGTGATCGCGCCCGATTGCGGAATGAAATATCTGCCTCGCGACGTTGCGTTCAGGAAGCTGCAGGCGATGGTCGAAGGCGCCAAACTCGTCCGCGCCGATCATCGGGCAAGAGGTACAGCAGGCTAATACGGCCGGTTACTCCGCTCCCTGAGTCAAAATGTCCGCCATCATTCGCACGTGAAAAAGTACGACGCGATCGTCATCGGCTCCGGCCAAGCGGGCAATCCGCTTTCCTACGCCCTCGCCGAACGCGGCTGGACCGTTGCTCTCGTCGAGAAATCGCACCTCGGTGGCACTTGCGTTAACACCGGCTGCACACCCACAAAAACAATGATCGCCTCCGCGCAAGTCGCGCATTACGCCCGGGACGCTGCGCGTTGGGGCGTGCACACCGGCCGCGTCGAAGTGGACCTTTCTTTTGTGGTGGACCGCAAGAATGCTGTTGTGCAGCGATTCCGTGGCAACCATGAACGCAACGTCGCTACTCATCCCAGCTTGCACCTCTATCGCAGCCGCGCACATTTTCGGTCGCCGCACGAGGTTGAAGTCGATAACGACGTCCTGCAAAGCGAGCGCATCTTCATCGATACGGGCACACGCCCCTATCCTCCGGTTCTTTCCGGCCTCGATTCTATCGGCTATTTGACCAACGAATCCCTGATGGAGTTGCGCGAACTGCCGCAGCATCTCCTGATTCTCGGCGGCGGCTACATCGGCCTCGAGTTCGGCCAGATGTTCCGCCGCTTCGGCAGCCGCGTGACGATCGTGCACAAAGGCTCGCAGCTTTTGTCACGCGAAGACGAGGACATTGCGAAGGAACTGCAGAAGGCGCTGGAAGCCGAAGGAATCGAATTCCGCCTGAATTCCAACTCAGTGCAAGTCGAAAAGAGCGCAGGACAAATCGCTTTGACGCTCGAAGCGGCCGGCCACAGAGAAACAATCACCGGCACTCACCTCCTGGTTGCCACCGGCCGGCGGCCAAATACTGATGATCTCGGTCTGGACAAAGCGGGCGTGGAGCTCGACGAACGCAGCTACATCAAAGTGAATTCGCGGTTGGAGACGAATGTCGCCGGTATCTGGGCGCTCGGCGACGTTAAGGGCGGACCGGCCTTTACGCACATTTCTTATAACGACTATCAGATTGTCTTTGGCAACTTGATAGAGCAAAAGAATCTGAGCATTGTTAATCGCTACGTGCCTTATTCGCTCTTCACGGACCCGCAGCTTGGCCGCGTCGGCATGACGGAAAAGGAAGCTCGTGCCTCAGGCCAAAAGCTGAAAATGGGGAGCTACGCAATGTCGCGCGTGGCGCGTGCCATCGAGCGTGACGAAACCGCGGGGCTGATGAAGTTGATCGTCAATGCGGAAACGGACCGCATCCTCGGCGCTGCTATCTTAGGCATTGAGGGAGGCGAAATCGTACAAATTCTCGGCGCCATGATGCTGGCTGGCGCACCGTACACGGTGCTGAAAGGCGCCGTCTATATCCATCCGACGCTCGCCGAAGGCTTCTTCGGCTTGATGGACTCCGTGAAGCCAGTATCCTGACTGCCCTGAAAAGTTGCGGCCTTATCGAGCCGAAACGCGTTCCGGCGTTCTTATCAGCGATTGCGTGTTCCTAGTGCAAGTTCGAGCTACGAATCTTCGATAGTCGGGCTCGCAGATTATCCGCACCGAATCCCGCGGATTGGCAGACCATGGAAAAATCCGTATGTTCACCGAAAATGTATTTATCGGCTAGTCGTCTTTGCCGGAGCGGTCCGGACATCCAATCCTCGATCGCCCTCACAACGACGGCCTGCCACAGTCGTACTTCGCCCGCTGTTTCTTGCTCCCCCCTGATGTCCCATTCGACGCTATTCTTTGCCATTTGCCTTTCTCCTACATTTGTCCCGTTGTCGAGAATGTAGTAGCAAGGCAGTGGCCAGAGTTCATGGAGAGTAGCGCCTGAAAATAAACGAAATAGACCATCGCCTTTGCGATATGGCGCCGAGCTGTTCCGCAACGCATCCGCCTGTTCCGATACGGAACAGGCAAACGTCGATGGAGGGGAGAACCTGCAGCTCGTCGGCCCACGCCATGCGAAAGCGTAGCTTTCGCAATAAATAAGGCGCGGGAGACCCGAGGTTTTTACGCCGCTATTGCGAAAGGATCTTCTCGATTTGCGTCAGATGGTTGATGTCATGGCCGGCACACAGCCTGGCTATCGTCTCAATCGATTCCTCGCCGCGCTCCGCGTGCATGCCATTGTATTTACGCTGCGCAGGGGAGAGCGACTTCAGCAGATCGAGATTCGCTTTGCGGAAAGCGGCAAAGCGTTCCAGAGATTTGCGGGGATCCGATTTGCCGTAACTCATGGCCTGCGCCCATTTGTCCTGATCGAACGCTTGTATGGGAGTTCCGGGAGCGCCGAGGATCGTGCGAATCCGATAGCCAAACACAAGTTCGGTGTCTGCCATGTGAGCCAGGATTTCGGCAACCGACCATTTCCCCGGCGCGGGCTGCTTGCGCAATTTTGCCGCCGACGCACGCGACACTAATCGCTCGAGCTTCTTGGGCGTCGCAGACTGAATTTTCAGCGGGTCGTTTTCGGCGAGATAGCTGAAAATCCGTTGCTTATATTCTTGTGCTGTCTCCTGCATGTTCGTTCTCCTGACGTGCACAGTTTATGCAATTTTCTGCCAAAGCAAAGATTGAGCATTGTAACTTATCTCGCCTCAAGGACCGTTTGACCTTCGCGGTAGAATAGATATACGCGCGTGCGCTAGCTAAACTTGGGGAACGTCGCAAAAAAACAGCCCTACTCCACAACCCAGACCACCAGACAGTTTTATTTCGAATGCAGTGGCAATCGTCTTCCGTTCCGCACGTTCGCAGACTCAAGTCCTGCAGTTTCTGCACTTGCGCAAAGCTGCAAAATAACTGCTTTGAAATCTGCACTTACAAAAACAAAGAACTTAAAACGGGATTATATACTTGACGCCACCTGACATTTAGGCTACTCTTTCTTCGTGCTCTTCTTCTTCCAAGTCAGCGACGTGCTTCTTAATGATGCTTGTGGCCTTTACGCTGGAACAGGTGCCGCATTGGCTTCATCGGTTGTCATGTCTTTCGGATGTTTCGGCTTTTTGGGCATAAGGTGACACTATGAACGATAAGAATATGAACCTCGTTGAGATGGTGAAAGACTTCTCAGATGAAGGCCGATGCCGCGCCTACTAGAAGCGCTGCGCTGGCCGAATGGCACGACGTGCCCAAGCTGCAAATCTGAGAAGGTCTACCGGCTCGTAAAGCGCGATCAGTTCACTTTGCAGTTCATGCGAATACCAATTTAGTGTAACCGTCGGACACGATCTTCCATGATACGCACTCTGCCACTTGTAACGTGGTTTCTCGCGACATTCCTTCTCTGTGAAGCCAAGAAGGGTATGTCTGCCGTGCCAGATTCAAGCGCTCGCTCGGGATTAAGACCTACAAAACCGCATGGTATCTCTGCCATCGCATTCGCAAGGCAATGCATGAAGCAGCGCCCAAGAACCGCTTGGCGGCACGGTAGAGATAGACGAAACATATGTGAGCGGCAAGAAGCGCCGATGGCGTCCAAAGAGCGAGAAGAAAGTGGTCATCGGCATCCGGCAACGCAATGGCGATCTGCGGCTGATTCATGCCGAGATGCCAAGTCGGCCACGGTGCGCGAGATTATCAACGCGAATATCGGTGGACACGTCGAAGTGATTATGACGGACGAATCCGCTATCTATCCGTGGGCGCTTGAGAAGATGCAACGCACGAAGCACCGGACCATCAACCATTCGCGCGAGTATGCCCACGGCGACGTTCACACGAACACCGTCGAATCGGCTTTCTCCCTGCTCAAGCGGGGCATTGTTGGTTCGTGGCATAAAGTCAGATGCGAAGCATCTCCCTGCCTATCTCGATGAAATGTGCTTCCGGTTCAATAACCGCAAAAATCCATATCTTTTCCGCGATACGATCATTAAGCTAATTGCCTCTCCCAATCTCGAATACAAAGAACTGACCGCACAACAAGCCGAACCGGCGGCTTAACGCAAAAAAGTGGCATGCTCAATCGCAAGCGGGATTGCCTCTTGGCATAATGAGATTGCACTCTCCGTTTCATCCAAATATCCAGCCAATCCAGCCTCAGACAAATCTCCGGTTATAGGTACAGCTTTGCTGATAATTACACTAGACACCCGAGGTCCGGCAAAACTGTATCCAATTCTTGAACGTGCTAGTTCCAATAAAAGCTCCTCATTAAAAAATGTCTGCTGTTTGGGTGAAAGTTTTGCAATTAAGTCCTCATGTTCCTTTGCTACGGTGACACTAGCTTGAAACATTAAATATCCTTCTCTGTTTTTCTTTCTGCCCACGTATATTGATCTGCCGCTACGAAGCGCGAGTAAATATAAAAAATCAGTATCAGAAGGCGGGTCTTGCCGGGTTATCCCCACGCCGAGATGATCTGCCCAGGCCCTAATGTTTTCCTCGACATTCTCAGCATTTGTCTCCGGTCGGCGCGCCGATAATGGAGATTGCCCTGTGAGAGAAAACCCAATGACCAAAACGAGCGCAAAGGCAGTTAGCCCATAGATAACCGGACCGGCCCACTGCTCTTTCTTTGCTTTTAGGGCCCCGATCAAAACGCCAACCCCTGTAGCCAGCAACAAATCGTAAAGCGTGCTAGAAAACAGCGCCAACAGGACATCTCGTATCCAAGGCATGAAACAGACCTCCACCAGTCTTCGCGCTCATACGCTAGAATGGCAGAGCAGAAAGGCGCAAAGATGGTCACGGGATTATACGCTCCTTCTGGCGTGAAGTATATAACCCCGCTTAAAACCTACTGCAATCAACACTTACAAAAAAATCGAGCGAGGAGGACTCATATGCTCTTTGCCATCGTGCGCAGCGCCCCCGCTCCGAATTGCGTCTGGTCCCGATGAGGACAGCGGGTGATGTGATATAAACGCAAGAGCATAACGCCTTGTTTCCAGGGTGACTTAATCTTGCTTTGAGGGTGCAATGATTCATACAGGTCGTCATTTTCTTCAGATTCCGGGTCCTACAAACGTTCCCGATCGAGTCCTGCGCGCTATGGACCAGCCGGTGATCGATCACCGTGGACCCGAGTTTGCCGAGCTCGGACTGGCGGTACTTTCAGGATTGCGCGACGTTTTTCAGACGAAAGGCCACGTCATCATTTATCCGTCATCGGGAACCGGGGCCTGCGAGGCAGCTCTGGCCAATACGCTCTCCGCGGGCGATCGGGTGATTATTTTTGAGACGGGTCAGTTCTCGAACGTTTGGCGGCAAGTGGCGGACCGCCTCGGCCTCGATGTCGATTATGTCCCCGGAAATTGGCGGCGCGGCGCGGCTGCTGCCGATCTCGAAGCGCGGCTGAGCGCCGATACGCGCCATGCGGTAAAAGCCGTTGTTTGCGTCCACAACGAGACCGCCACCGGGGTAACCAGCCGCATACTGGAATTGCGGCGCGTTCTGAACCGCCTGCGCCATCCCGCTCTGCTGATCGCCGATGCAATCTCGTCGTTGGCATGTATCGATTACCGCATGGACGAATGGGAAGTGGATGTCACCGTCTGCGGTTCCCAAAAAGGATTAATGGTGCCTCCGGGGCTCGCCTTCAACGCTGTTTCCCAAAAGGCTCTCGCTGCGAATAAAACTGCAAAATTACCGCGATCCTATTGGGATTGGCAGGACATGCTCAAGCAGAATGAGGCGGGCTTCTTCCCGTATACGCCGGCCACGAACCTTCTTTTCGGCTTGCGCGAAGCGCTCAAAATGCTTTATGAGGAAGGCTTGGCGAACGTCTTTCGTCGGCACGCCCGCCATGCCGAAGCCACCCGCGCCGCCGTGCGTGCTTGGGGACTCGAGATCGTTTGCGAAGAGCCGCTCGAGTATTCCAATTCCATGACCGCAGTGTTTATGCCGCAAGGCCACGATGCGGACCGCCTGCGCAAAATCATTCTTGAAAATTTCGATATGGCCCTTGGGGCGGGATTGGGCAAGCTTGCCGGCAAAGCTTTTCGGATAGGCCATCTCGGCAGCTTCAACGACCTCATGCTCGCGGGAACTCTGAGCGGAGTCGAAATGGGTTTGCGCCTCGCGGGTGTACCGCATAAAGAAGGCGGCGTAATGGCCGCCCTGAATAGCCTTACGCCGGCCGCCAGGATGAGCGAGCCTGCAAGCGTAGCTCGATAGCCTGGAGTTGAATTAGCTTCCACGCGCGGAGCATAAGGTGCACGAATCACAAACGGCAGCCGCACCGAAAGCGAAAGGCATTCCGGCCACGACCACGGTCCTGATCTTGCTCTGCCTGATGTACGCCATCAATTACATCGTCAGAGTGAACGTAAGCACCGCGGCGGCTGCCTTCAAAGACGAGCTGCATCTGAACAACACCGACCTGGGCTGGATCTTTTCCGCCTTTGCCTATCCTTATCTGGTTTTCCAAATCATCAGCGGCTGGATCAGCGATCGCGTTGGGCCGCGCTTGGCGCTCACGATCTTTGCCGTGATCTGGTCTGCGGCGACCATATTCATGGGCTTGGCGAATGGGATGTCGACGATGCTTTTCGGCCGAGTCATGCTCGGCGTGGGCGTGGCCGCCCTGCCCACCGCAACCCGTGCGATGTCCGCGTGGATGCCGGCCGGAAAACGAGCCTTCGCGCAGGGAATCACGCATTCGGCCGCCCGCGTCGGAAACATGATCACGCCTCCGCTCGTAGCCTGGTTGATTGCGCTTGTGGCGTGGCGTGGTTCCTTCGTTGTCCTCGGAATCGCCAGCCTCGGTTGGGCCGTCCTCTGGGGCTGGTATTTTCGCGATAACCCTGCGGACCATCGTGGGATTACGCCTGCAGAGCTCGCCATGCTCCCAAAGCACCGCTCGCGCGACGCCCACAAAACCGAGCCAGTCCCTTTCTTTCGGCTGGCCCGCCGGATGTTTTTGGCGACCGTCGTTTACTTTTGCTACGGTTGGACGCTGTGGTTTTTCCTGGCTTGGATCCCGCAATATTTTCTGCACAGTTACAAGCTGAAGCTGGTCGATTCGGCTTTTTTTGCGGCGGGAGTTTTTCTCGGCGGTGTGCTGGGCGACGTTTTGGGCGGAGTCGTCAGCGATCGCATCTTTGAAAAGACCGGTGATCGTAAAAAAGCGCGTCGCAACCTGGTGGTTTTCGGGTTTCTATGCTCGCTGGTGATGATGATCCCCATCATGCTCGTTCACAATTTGACCTCGGCAGTCATTTTCCTCAGCCTGGCCTTCTTTTTCGCGGAGTTTACCGTTGCACCGATGTGGGCGATTCCGATGGATATCGCCCCGAAGTTTTCCGGCTTCGCCAGCGGCTTTATGAATTCCGGATCGGCCCTGGCAGCGATCATCTCGCCAGTTTTAGCCGGCATGATCATCGACCGGACGGGCAATTGGGAGTTACCTTTTCTGGGCACCATTGCGTTCCTTTTGTTTGGAGCAATAATCGCGCTCTGGATGAAAATTGAAGAAATGCCTTCCGAGCCGCGCGCTAGCGCGACTCCTGCAGTGCAACCGGCTGCTTCATCATGAACCCCGTAACCTCGACCCCAAACGGTTCCTTGACACAGCTTTCCCCGCTCCCACTCAGCTCCCATGCCAAGCCTGTAGATTCGTTTGCCGCGGCGGCGGAACTGGAAAAAGAACTCAAAAGAACGGTCAACGGCGAAGTACGCTTCGACCGCGGTAGTCGCGCGCTTTACGCCTCGGATGCCTCCAACTATCGCCAAATTCCCATAGGGTTAGTGATTCCGCGCGACAGCGACGACGTGATCGCTACAGTCGCCGCATGCAAGACATATGGCGCGCCCGTTTTGCCGCGAGGAGGCGGCACGAGCTTGGCCGGGCAGTGTTGCAACGTCGCGGTGGTGCTGGATTTCACCAAATACATGCACCGAATTCTGGAGATTGATCAGGATGCCAGAATCGCACGCGTTCAGCCGGGACTGGTTTTAGACCGCTTGCGCGAGCGCGCCGAGCTTCACCATCTGACGTTTGGCCCCGATCCTTCCACGCATAGCCGGTGCACGCTGGGCGGAATGATCGGGAATAACTCCTGCGGCACCCATTCCTTGCTCGCGGGTAAAACCGTCGATAACGTCGAGGAGCTCCACATTTTGCTGTATGACGGCACGCAACTGACGGTTGGCGCGACGTCAGAAGAAGAACTGAATTCCATCATTGCTCAGGGCGGCCGCCGCAGCGACATCTACGCAAAGCTTCGGACGATTCGGGATCAATATAGCCAGCTGATTCGCGCGCGTTATCCGAAAATTCCGCGGCGTGTCTCCGGCTACAATCTGGATCAGCTTCTCCCCGAAAATGGCTTCCATGTAGCTCGTGCCCTCGTTGGCACTGAAGGCACTTGCGTCACCGTCCTCGAAGCCAAACTGTGGCTGATTCACAGTCCTCAGTACAGGACATTGGTTGGATTGGGCTATCCCGACGTTTTCATCGCCGCCGAACAGGTGCCGGCGATCCTCGAATTCGGTCCCATCGGGCTCGAAGGATTTGAAGGCCGTATCGTTGATGGACTCCGAAAGAAGGGCACGCCGAATCTCGAATTGCTTCCCGACGGAAGAGGCATCCTGCTCGTCGAATTTGGCTGCGATGATCCGCGCGAAGCTGAGGAGCTGGCTCTCAAACTCGCCGATCTCTTCAGACAATCGCCAGGAAAACCCGACGTGCGACTTTATAACGACAGCGAAGCCAAATGGGTTTGGAAGATACGCGAATCCGGTGCGCGCGCGGCAGCGGCGGCGCCGGGAGCGCCTCCTGAATGGGAAGGATGGGATGACGCTGCGGTCGCTCCTGAAAAAGTGAGCGCCTATCTCCGCGATATCCGGAAGCTTCTCGACGAATACAACTACCAGGCTGCCTTCTACGGGCATTTCGGCCACGGCTGCATTCACATGCGTGTGAGTTTCGACCTGGAAAGCGAATCCGGCATTCGCAATTACGGCGAGTTCGTGGAGCGCGCCGCGGATCTTGTAGTCAGTTACGGCGGCTCGCTTTCCGGTGAGCATGGCGACGGGCAATCGCGCGGGGCGCTGCTGCCAAAGATGTTTGGACCCGAATTGGTGAAGGCTTTTGGTGAATTCAAGGCTGTCTGGGATCCGAGTAACAAAATGAATCCCAATAAGGTCGTGAATCCTTATTTGCCCACAGAAAATCTGCGTTTAGGAGCGGACTACAAGCCGCGCGAATCGAAAACTCATTTTCATTTTCCCGATGATGGCGGTTCTTTTGCCAAAGCCACGGTTCGTTGCGTGGGTTTGGGCGAATGCCGGAAGACGCACGCCGGCGCGATGTGTCCCAGTTACATGGTCACTCTGGAAGAGCAGCACAGCACCCGCGGGCGCGCGCACATGCTTTTTGAATTGCTGCAGGGAGAGGTGGTCCGCGACGCCTGGCAGGATGAACACGTCAAAAAGGCGCTGGACCTTTGCCTTTCATGCAAGGCATGCAAATCGGAATGCCCAACCAACGTGGATATCGCCACCTATCGCGCCGAATTCCTCGCTCATTATTACGAGAGCAAAAGGCGTCCGTTGCACGCCCACTTTTTCGGGGCCATCGACCGCTGGGCGAAACTCGCATCGATCGCTCCCCGCACGGCAAACTTTTTCAGCGGCGCGCCCGGATTCGGTCATTTGCTTCGTTCGTTGCTGGATCTCCCGGATGAAAGAAAGTTGCCGCATTTCGCGACCCGTTCGTTTCAACGCTGGGCCCGCACGAGAAAATCCTCGGCCACACCAGACTCGCGTCCACAAACGACAGCCGCCGCGAACGATCGCAGAGTGATTTTGTGGCCGGACACGTTCACGAATTATTTTCATCCGGAAACAGGCCGCGCGGCGCTCGAAGTGTTGGAAGGAGCCGGCTTTCACGTCACGGTTCCGCAATCGCATTTCTGTTGTGGCCGGCCGCTCTACGATTTTGGAATGCTCGATCGCGCAAAAGAGTATCTCGCGCGAATCATGCAGAATTTGGGGGCCGACATAGACGCAGGCGTGCCCATCGTTGTGCTGGAACCAAGTTGCGCTTCGGTCTTTCGAGACGAGCTTCGCGGACTTTTTCCCAAGGATGCGCGCGCTGCGCGTCTGCGGGACCAGACTTTTCTCCTGAGCCAGTTCTTGCGTTCTCGGGGCTATCAGCCCCCGCAGCTTCATCGAAAGGTGCTGCTGCACGGGCATTGTCATCACAAGGCACTGATGACACTCACCGATGAAGAAGCCCTGCTGCGAAGCATGGGTGTTGAACTGAACTCTCCCGATTCGGGCTGTTGCGGAATGGCGGGCTCTTTCGGATTCGAGCGCGACAAATATCCAATTTCTCGCGCCATAGGCGAAAGGGTGCTGCTGCCCGCGGTAAGAGAAGCTGCTCCCGAAACTCTAATTGTGTCGGATGGTTTCAGTTGCCGCGAACAGATCGCGCAGCTGGCGGGCCGAAGGGCTTTTCATCTCGCGGAAGTCCTGAAGCTGGCGGCCACCCAGTCGCAGCTGACAACCTGAATCGCACTCGGCGCTTGCGGTTTGCAGTGCCGTGCTGCAGTCCGCAGTGCGGAATATGCTATTTAGCCCCCGCCGCAGTGCGCAAACTGATCTCCGGAGCAGAGCCGGCCATTTTCAATTTTGGTTCCTGCTCCACGGCGTTCAGAAGTTCGCGCGTGACCCTTTCGTCAATTTCCGACGCGTGGCGCAAATCCACGGGGAAACGGACCAATGCTTCCAGCCCCGAAGACGTGAGCCGCAGTTGGACATTTGGCTTGAGCACTCCGTCCGCGACGCCAAGCAAATTCCGCTCCATGGCTCGATTCTGCCTTTCCAACTCCTCGTTGGAATCGGCGAGCGCGACTTCCGCTGCCTTGAGCAATCTCTCGCGGACTGCCTTGAAGTCGCTGTCTGGAGCCAAAGTTAGCGAGACCTCATGCCAGACGAAATCCGTGCCGGGAATTTGCCGGAAGATTCCCGCTGTGGGTTGGAAGACCACCGAATTCGAGAAGGCTACTACGCGTCCGGTCGGCGTGTCCGCGGCGCTTCCGCCAAGTTCCATCACCTGTATGCGCACAAGGCCGATATCGACCACTTCTCCGGTTACGCCGCTGATTTGTACGCGATCGCCTACCCGAATTCCATACCGGCCGATCAAGAAGAAGTAGCCGACAACGGCAACAATCACGTTCTGCAACGCTACCGCGATGCCTGCGGTCAGCAGTCCCGCGTACGTCACGGCGGAGTCCAGCCGGCTCGCAAAACCCAGACCCACGATGACAGTGATCGCGACTCCCAAGGCAATTTTGCGCAGCAGCAGGAATTGATACCGGCGGTGAGGCTCGTGCACGTAGCGAAAAATGGTCCTCTTTCCGATTTCTCCAAGGACCAAGACAAATCCTACGAATATAGCCAGGACCACCAGGCGCGCCAGCAGGCGTTCAAGGATGCCTTTCAGATCGCCTCTCACTTCGCTGTGCCAGTTTTCCAAGCTTTTCTGATAGAGGCCAAACAAGATGTTTTGCTTGCTCAGAGGAATGGCAATCGCCGCAAGCTGCTTGAATTCCACTCCGAGTTCGTCCAATTGCTGGTGTTGCTGCGCAGCCGACGCCGGGTCCTTGGCCGGTGGCTGACTCGCGAGTTGGTCTGCTTCGCGCCACAGCGCGCGCAATCGATTCGACAGCGGCGTTCGCAATTCGCTGGAAGCTTGCGCCAGGCTTTGCGTCTGGGTGATCGCGCTATTGATGGTGCTGAGCTTATTACCGATACCAAAAAGCTCCGACCCGAGGCCCCATATTCCCGTGGGTTCTTCGGTGGTGGTTTCCATGTTGGTGTTGGGCTGGTCTTTCGCGTTAGGCTGATTTCCGGTGGGACTTCCCGCCGCGCCGATGGCCGGGATCGAAGCGGCAAGCGCATCAATCTGCGCCTTCAGCCCGCCTACATCATTTCCAGCGCCGCTAACAAACTCGCGCATGTTGTGGATGGCATCCTTGCGCGTCTTTTGAAGCTCGATCTCGCTCTGAGTTTGTGCGATCTGGGATTCCAAAAGCGACCGCTGCCTGCCCGTGGCCGTGGCGAGTTTCTGTTTCAACGAATTCAATTGCGATTCGGCGTTCTTGATGTCCTGGTCAACCTGATCCTCGGCCTTCGCCATTGCCTGTTGTTCCGGCGTGCCTCCAGTTTGTGCCTGAACTGGAGTCGAGCGCTGATTGCTGGTGATCGCGTCCGCTTCCGCCCTCGCAAAATCAAAACTCAGGCGCACGATCTGGATCGCGAGCTGCCGGTTATCGGTCACTATCGTTACTTCGCTGGGATCACTCGCGATTTGCTGAGTGACGCCCATTTGCCGATACCAGGTAAGCGTTTGATCGAGGAAAGGCATGATGCGCGAGGCCTCAAGAGCGGGAGGCGGCGGGTTTGGCGCCGAATTCTGCGCAAAGACAAAAACAGACAATCCGGCGAACACGCAAAGCGAAAAGATCAGTGCCGAGAAGCGAATCGCATTCCCGGAGCGCGCCAGATCGCGGCTCGTTTCGGCAGACTTAATTGCGCGCAAAAAAGGATGCAAGCTCAGCTCCAGTTGCGATCAATTTCGGGGACTCTCTTTGGATGATTCTACCCGTTTTGCAGCCAGCCGAGGGCGGGGAAGAAAAGCGGCTAAGTCGGCAAAAGCTAAACGAAAGGGTTATTTGTTGCTGACTGCTCGTGCATGCGTCTCTTTTGAGTCGACCTCGACCTTTCGGCGGAGCACGTCAAGAAACGAGTCGCCCGTCTCTGCGAGACGTTGCTCGAGCCTTTCGGTGCAATCGCAAGTACTGCATGCCCAAGGCTCGCTTCCGTTTTCATCCTTACAGCGGCGGCGATCATGGGCATCCTGCACTTTAGTCAGATCGAAAAATTGCTCCCAGTAAGGCCGCTCCTCCAAGAGTGGACTCGGACAGTAACACACCTCGACCCAGCGTGACGTTTGATCCTCACACAACCGCGCATCTTTCATGTTGCGAAGGTACTCGCCTTCGGCAACGGAGCCTTCTCCGAGCGTGCCCCGTTCGATGGCCTCCAGCAGATCGGCCTCACGACCGGGCTTAACTCGTGCGCGAACCAGATAACGCATTCTTTAATTGTAATCCCTGACGGTAGCCGAATCGCGTCTTTCTGCATCAAACCGCATCAAAGGAAGAGACACTAGCGGCCCCATCTGGCCGCGTGGAGAACTGTATGGCCGAGAACCGAGCAGAAATGAGAATTCCGATGCAGGTGGGAACTGAGTTTCGCATCCGCAGTAATGGAGACATCATCCTGGATAATCCTGAGTTGGAACTGGCCGCGGATCCCGCCGCAGCCGACGCCGTTTTGTCCTACCGCTTCGATGCAGCATCGGGTGAACACATCTTGCGTTTGCTGGAACCGGTCGCGGAGCGGTCGCTTCGCCCTAATCGCAAGGCCAGCTAACCAAGCCATTATCTGAAACAACGCGGCGTCGCCGCATTATCTGAATTCGCTTCCAACCTTCGCGCCTTCTTTCTCGTCTAAACTGCCTCGAAGAATGAACTACGACACATCAAAGGCAGGAATGAACCCGTCTGCCAATTCGCCGGATATCTTTATTGTTGGCGGCGGACCGGCGGGGCTCGCCACGGCGATTCTTGCCGCACAGCGCGGCTTGCGTGTCGCTGTGGCAGATCACAACATTTTTCCGATTGATAAAGCCTGCGGCGAAGGGCTGATGCCGGACACCCTGGCGGCATTGAAAACGCTGGGCATCGATCTGAGTCGCCGCGAGGCTACTCCTTTTCGGGGAATTCGCTTTCGAGAAGCCGAGAGCGCGAATTATGTCCAAGCTGAATTCGGGCAGGGCTTTGGCCTTGGGATCCGGCGGACTGTGCTGCATGCGAAGCTCGCGGAGCGAGCGGCCGAAGTTGGTGTTGTGCTGCTTTGGGGTAATCGCGTCACGCTAAATGACGACGGCCGGATCTTGTGCCAAGGAGAGCCTGTTCGTTCCAAGTGGGTGATCGGCGCGGATGGCGAAGCCTCGCCATTCCGGAAATGGGCCGCGCTCGACGAGGCACGACACGAGCATATCCGTTTCGCCGTGCGTCAGCATTTCCAGATCACTCCCTGGACTGATTTTGTCGAGGTCTATTGGGGGCGGGACTGCCAAATTACAGTCGCCCCTATTACCGTTGAAGAAGTGTGTGTCGCGGTCACGTCACGCGTCCCCGGACTGCGATTTCGCGACGCCTTAGATCGGGTGCCGGCGCTTGCTTCCCGTTTGTGCAATTTACGCGGCTTGGGCAAACTCCGCGGGGCTCGCGCCGCTTCGCGACGTTTGCGGCGCGTCTGCAGTGACCGAGTGGCCCTGGTGGGCGACGCCTCCGGCTCCGTCGATCCGCTCACGGGCGAAGGCATTGGTCTAGCTTTCAAGCAGGCGGCGGCGCTGGTTGAGGCAATAACACGAAACGATCTGCTGGCATATCAAGCGGCGCACGATCGTATCGGCAAAGCGCCGCGCCTCATGTCCAGGCTCGTGCTGACGATGGATGCTCATCCACATTTGCGCCGGAAAGTGCTGAGCATACTGGCTTGTGAGCCTTCGCTCTTTTCCCGGCTGCTTCAGTTCAACGTCGGAAAGCTCGAGCTTTCAGAAATCGGGGTAGGCCATGCGCTGCGATTCGGATGGCGGATGCTCGCTCCGGGTTGGGAAGTATGAGCCGAATCCGAAGGTCCGCTCGATCACCTCGGTTGTATTGGCTAAACGTCTGGGTTGCGCTGCTTGCATTGCAATTGGGCGTCCCGGCATTTGCGCAACAGACCGCACTGCAACTTGATCCCGCACGAACCGCGGTTCACTTTACACTCAAGACATCCCTTCATACCGTACACGGCACATTCCAGTTGAAAAGCGGCAAGGTGAGCTTCGACCCGCAAACGAAGAAAGTCTCGGGTTTGCTCGTGGCCGATGCAACCAGCGGCGAAAGCGGAAATAGCGGGCGCGATTCAAGGATGCATAAGGAAATCCTCGAAAGCCAAAAATACCCCGAGATCACTTTTGTTCCCCTTGAAGTCGAAGGAGACGTTCCGCCGCAGGGCGATTCGCACGTGCAGGTGAAAGGCACGTTCCGAATCCACGGCCAGGATCACGTAATCGTGATTCCCGTCGCGATACACTCGGCGGGCGGGGAACTCACTCTGGACACGGATTTTTCTATTCCTTACCTCAGTTGGGGACTTAAGAATCCCAGCACGTTTATCCTGCGTGCCAGCGATACGGTCCAATTAAGCATTCACGCCATCGGCCACTGGGCCGGAGACCCGGCAGCAAACTAAACGAGGTTTTCAGGCGGCTTCGGCGGGAATGTGCTGCTCGCCTACGTGAGCAGCCGCGCGGGTCCGCTGACGCAAGGGTTGCCGCGCTCATAGAAGCGAAATCGCCGTTCCACGTCGCGTGTGATTCCAATGCGCACGGCTTTGCCGACCGCCTTCGGCGGCCAGACCGCGGTGCCAAGCCAAAGCGGCCCGGCGGCGCACAGGTCGACGCCGTCGTAGCGCTTGTCGACTGCGCATTGCGGCAGCAAGGCGGCCCGGTCCTCGGGCCAAGTCGCACAGGCGCGCGGTTTTGCGATATGCGTTCTGCGCGAGATCGACTCCTTCGAGCAGCTCGAGCCCGCGCATAAGGACGCCGGCACCCACGCCTGGAAGTTCGCTCGAGACGTTCAGTAGCCAGTGGACGCCATAGGCGAAATAGACGTAGGCATGGCCGCGGCGCAGAAAAAGCGGGCGATTCCGAGGCGTCTGGCCCCGGAATGCGTGTCCGGCCGCATCTCCTGGCGGATAGGCTTCGGTCTCAACGATGCGGCCGCTGATCCGGCCCTCGGGAAGATCGTGCACCAGAGTCTTGCCGATCAGAAACCGCGCAAGCTCCAACGTGTTGGCCGGTAGTTCGCTTCGGCGTAAGCGCCGCAAGCGCGAACGGCGTTCGTCCAGGATGTTCTCCGGCTCGGGCTTTTCGGATGATCGGCGCACGGCATCGAGTATATGCTTGCAATCGTGAGTTCCTCCAAGACCAGCGAACAGATTGAGAAAGAGAAGCAGGCGGTCGCGCAGGCTGCCGTCCGATATGTGCGCAGCAATATGCTTTTGGGTCTTGGCAGCGGATCCACGGCAAATTACTTTCTGGGTTTTCTGGCCGAACGGATACGAAGCGCCGAGCTGAAGATAGAGGCCGTGGCTTCTTCTTTGCACACCGCGGCTCGGGCCAAGGAACTTGGCATAGCCGTGTACGAACCACGCCGGGGAGTTCGCGTTGACCTGACGATCGACGGGGCCGACGAAATCGCTCCGGATCTCAGCTTGATCAAGGGCGCCGGCGGCGCATTGCTGCGGGAGAGAGTGGTGGCCCACGCGTCGCGCCATTTTTTGGTTATCGCCGATTCTTCCAAGCGCGTGGCCCAGCTTGGACGGCGGCGCGTGCCCGTGGAAGTCACACCTTTCGCCACGCCGTGGGTGATGGACGACATAGAAGAACTTGGCGGCAATCCTCTATTGCGAATGGACGAATCGAGGGCCGATCGGCCATACATGACCGATCAGCAGAACCAGCTACTCGATTGCGATTTCGGTCTCATTCGGGACGCTCACGATTTGGCCGCACAGCTCAAGACAATTCCCGGCATCGTGGAGCATGGACTGTTTCTCGATTTGGCGACTGCGGCACTCATTGCGGATCGTGGCGATATCGTGGTGCTGCAACCCCAGCATCCGCCCATACCTCTAAGCCAATCTGATTTGGTTTTCGACTAGGAGGCCCGCAGCACCCAGCCTCCGCGATTGCTAACAGACGCCTGGTGGTGTAATTTGTTGCTATGACACCCCGTAGTTTCAGCCTGGCAGATTGCAGCTATACGCGTCGCTGTTGTTGTCGGCCAACTTCGTTTGGCGGCAGGCGCGGAACATAGGGGTCGAATTTCCAAACAGCCCGATTTTTGAAAAGCCCGCCGCCAACGAATGACGGCGGGTTTTTTTATGGGCTCTATTTCGTTCGAGGAGATCGCAAATGGCCGAATACAAGCACCCGGAAGTTTTGGTATCCACGGAATGGGCTGCCCAGCATCTCAATGACCCGAAAATCCGGCTGGTGGAAGTCGATGTCGATACCAGCGCTTACGATCAGGGCCACATTCCCGGCGCTGTAGGCTGGAACTGGCAGACGCAGCTTCAAGACAATGTCCGTCGCGATTTGATCAGCAAACAGGCGCTCGAGCAGTTGCTGGGCAAGTCGGGCATTTCCAACGACACCACGATTCTGCTTTATGGCGACAACAACAATTGGTTCGCGGCCTATGCTCTTTGGCAATTGAAGTATTACGGGCACAAGGACGCGCGGCTGATCAATGGCGGCCGCAAGAAATGGCTCGAGGAGAAGCGTCCGCTAACGACCGAAGCTTCGAAGATTGCCCCGGCGACGTACCATGCCACCGGACCCGATGAATCGATCCGCGCTCGGAAGGAAGACGTGTTTGCGATCGTGGAGAAACGCAGCCACGGCAACCTGGTGGACGTGCGTTCGGTGGACGAATTCACCGGGAAAATCATCGCGCCTCCGGGCATGAGCGAGACGGCTCAGCGCGCGGGGCATATTCCAAATGCCGCGAACGTGCCCTGGGCACAGGCAGCGAACGAAGACGGGACGTTCAAGAGCGCCGATCAGCTGCAGCAGCTTTACGGCTCCAAGGGCGTCAGCGGCAAAGACGAAGTCATTGCTTATTGCCGGATCGGCGAGCGCAGTTCGCACACGTGGTTCGTCCTGAAATATCTACTGGGTTTCGATCGCGTGAAAAATTACGATGGTTCGTGGACCGAATGGGGAAATCTGGTCGGCGCGCCCATTGAAAAAGAGGGTGTGGCGGCCACGGCCCGCTGATCGTTCGGCTCGTGTGAGTGGCAGATCCTCCCTCGGCGCGATACGCTAACGCCGAAGGAGGATCATGCTTCTACCTATCGTCCATGCCGGAGAACCGGTTCTCCGGCAGCAGGCACGCGCTCTTTCTCCGAAAGAAATCAAAAGCAAAGAGATTCAGAAGCTAATCGAACATATGCGGGAGACCATGCGCGAAGCGCCCGGCGTGGGTCTGGCCGCGCCTCAGATTGGTTTGTCTCTGCAATTGGCTGTGATCGAGGACCGCAAGGAATACCACAAGGATGTTTCCGCCGAACAATTAAAGCTGCGGGAAAGGCGGCCGGTTCCTTTCCACGTGGTCATCAATCCGCGAATTCAAAACGCGAATGATGGACAGATCGCGGAATTTTTCGAAGGCTGTCTCAGCTTGCCCGGATATTTTGCCCTCGTTCCACGTCACCGCAACTTGCTGGTCGAATGCCTTGACCACCGCGGGAATCCGAAGAGCATCGAGGCCTCCGGGTGGTACGCGCGAATCCTTCAGCATGAAATCGATCACCTACACGGCAATTTATATATCGATCGCATGCACAGCCGCTCTTTCAGTTCCACGCCAAATTGGGAGAAGTTTTGGAAGGGCAAGCCTATTGCCGACGTTCGAGCCGAGCTTGGCTCTTAACTGGCTGGCTACTTCGGCTCGTCCGGCTGCCACGGATCGATCCAGAAATCGAGCGACAGCCATAGGCTGTAAGCAGGACGCATCAGCAGGACAACGAGAGAAATGGCCAGACAGCCCCAAAATGCGAAGGTGAAGTTTTCCGGCAATCGCCGCGCCGCTGGAACGGCTAAAGACAGGACATACGCGGCTAACACGATGAAGGTGGTGAGAATGTACGTGATGATCATGCCTCCAAGGTAGTAGCCGGACTCGCGGAAATAAGAAAGCCCGCAATTCGGGCATCGCGGCAAAACGCGATTGGGAAAGCCTCGAAAGACCCGGCCTTGCCGGCAATTGGGGCACCGGCAGTGGAGCGCGTTCAGCAGGAGCTTGCGGAAATTCGGCCTTCCTGTCACGACTTCAATTATATGCTGAGGCGACGATCAAGTACCGAGAGGCGCGGCTTCAAAACGTCTTCCGCGTTTTTATTTCGATGGCGTAGCTGCCATATTCATCGCGAGTCAAGGAAATCGAAAGGCGTCCCCTGGTTTGATATTTCAGCTGCACGACTTCGTTCTGGGTGTTGGTCAGATCCGTGGCAAACGTAAAGAGAATGCTGCTGGTGACGCGCTGCTGAATGGCCACGCGTGCGCCGGGGTTGCTGTTATTGCCGCTGAGCGACGGGTCAATCTGCAGTTGTGAAATTCCCGTCAACTTTTCAAGCCGGTTGGTGACCTGGCTCGACAAGCCATTGGCAATCACGGATTCGGCGCCCACAGAAGCGGGCGTAGCGGTTGCCGCGGATTGTGCGGTGGTCTTGCCGAAAGCCAACAGGTGAATGATGTCAACGGGCGGCAGGGCCGGGTCAGACGTGTAGTTTGTGCGCAGGCGATCGAGCGGTCCGATAAAGTTCAGAGTGATGTTGTAGTCTTGAACCAATGTCGTGACGTAGATGTTGAGCGTCGGCTCCGTCTTGACCGGATTGGAAAAAACCACCGTACCGCTTTGCACCTGATAAACATTGCCCATGAAAATGAGCGACCCGCCCGAAAGCGTCGTTCGGCCGAGAATCACAGGATTGCCCAGCGTCCCCACAACGCGCAGATCCGCCGAGCCCTGCAGACTGAGTTGGCTGCTGGAAAGAGCCAGCACATCGCTCGACGCGACGGCCACATCGAGCTTCATATTCTGTTCCCACGGGGATGGTATCGATGGGCTGGAAGAACTGAGTTGGCCGATGAAATTTGCTAGATCGAAAGCGGGCGTGAAGGAAAGGCTGTCGATGGTCACCCGGCCGTTCAGCGCAGAGGAGGCCGGAGTTCCAATCAATGTCAGATTGCTATCCACTTGCGAGCGTGTCCCCTCTGGATACCGTATGCGAATCGATTTCCCGTTCACCTGCAGCGAAAATGAGGCCGGTGCGTAACTGGCGAATCCGCTGACGGAGAAGCTTCCGCCGCCCATCTGCCCGGCGAAATTCTGAATCGTGAGGCGATTGTTTGCGACGCCAATTTGCGCATTCATGTTCTCTAAGCCGAGCGGGTATGCATCGTTGGTAAACGACACGCCAGCGAGCGCGATGGTACCTCCGATTTGGGGCTGCTTCAGCGCTCCTCGCGCGCTCATATCGATTTTGACGGTTCCCGAAGACTGCGTGTCGGAGCCAAGAATCGTCAAGAGCTTGAGGTCGATTGTTCCGGTTGTAGAAATGTTCATCGGAGCGGACCCTGCAAGCGGCAGCGCGCCGCCGAGCTTGAAATCCGTACCGGTCCCTTTCAGTTCGGCTTGGGAAATTGTGACGACACTGTTTGCGTAATTCAGGCGCACGGGGCCGGCGCTCGCGAGCTTCAGGTCCTGATAGGCGAGATTCAGTGTAGAGAGCTCCACGGTGGCCTTCACGTCTTGCGGACGCGCCAGCGGGCCGTCAATCTGGCCGCGCACTTCGGTGTTTCCCTCGAATGGTCGCTTTACGCCGGGTACGTATGTCGCCAGCAGCGGCCCGAATTCGAGTGAATGGACCTCAAAACCGCCATGAACGATATAGGGCGCGGTAAGTGCGGCGTTTCCGTTCGCGTTGATTTGCCCGCCGGCCAGATTCGAATTCAGCGTGAAGTTGACCTGTTGATTGGCAATGCGGAGCTGGGCGTTCATCGAGCCAACAGGCGTATTTCGGAATGCCAACTGATTTCCGGCTAGCGGCGACCTCCAGTTGGGGCGCTGCCAGCGTTCCCTGGCCGTGCGCATCGATTCCGAGCGTGCCTGCGATGTTATAGCCGCGAGAAGAGAGATAGGTGATTTGGCCGAGATTCACGACGGAGTGGTTGAGGGAAATCCGATAGTGGCGGTCGCTCGCGCCAAATTCTCCTTCTCCGCTGATATTTCCGGCGGGCGCGGCGATGCTGAAAGTTGCAGAGAAGGTTTTGTTGGCGGCGTGGAGCTGTGCGGTGACGCTTCGAACGGGCTCGCCCCATAACGAAGCGTTGCGCAACTCCAGGGAACCGTTACCTGCTGGATCATCGATCGTGCCGCGAACCGAAACATTGCCTGAAAACATTCCCGAAACGGGCGCGGAGAGGCCGGTAAGCTGCTCGAGGTCCGCGACAGGAATTTGCGAGGCTTGCACTTGAGCCGTGACGGGATTATTGGCGCTGTAGGACCAGTGCTGCAGGTTCGTGGACAACGAGAAATTCAGCCGGCCCTGGTTTGCGCTTTGAGCCAACCCATTTTTCACGCTGAGCGATGACGCCGTTGCATCGAAATCGCCCTGCATGTGAGGCCAGTGTGCTTGCCGAATCTCCAAGGCGTCCGCCTGGGCGTGGCCGGTGATGCGAGGAGCTTGAATGCGGCCCTGTATTTGCGCGTCGAGGGATGCACTGCCGTGCAGATTGAGAGGTGCTGCTGGCGAGCGTAGTTTTGTTCTGCGCGGAGTTTAGAACTCTTTGCACGGCGGCGATCAACACCTCGGTTTCGTACAGGTCGGAAGTCCGCGCGTTAATCGAGAGCGCGGAGTGATCGCTGACCGTGCCGGACGCGTTCATGGTTGTTTGAGTGCTGGAAAACGAGCTATTCGTAACTGTCAGGGTGGAATGCGGCGCGTCATAGCCGACATGCAAATCTGCGTTCAGTGGCAGCGGTGCCCCGTTGCTCGCGGGGATTACGGCGGAAATTCGGCCATCCGCTTGCGCAATCATGTTCTGCACACTCGAAACCCAATGCGCGCTCGCGGTCAGATGGGCTGTGCCTCGCAATGGAAGCGAACCTGCCCCGGCAACCTGCTCAGCCTGTCCCAATGACAACGAATCCGCCGAAACCAAGAGTTGATAGCGCGGTATTGCGTTCAAGTGCTCGCCCGTAAACTGGGCGTGCAGGACTGCGCCCAGCGTCTCGGCCTGGAGGCCGCTCACGCGAATTGTTCCGGCCTCGAGCGAATAATCTGCACCGAGAGAGCGGACACCCAACTCGGTCTTGTATACAGAGGCTCTGAACGTTTTACTGGAAACGCGGCCGCTCGTCTTCAGAGCTTCCAAACCCGAACCGAGTGCACCGTCGTAAGACAAGGAGCCGTCTAGCTCGATCTCTCCTTCCGAAAGCGGCACGCTCGGCAACTCCCTGTGCAAATCGGTGGTGGACAGCAACGCTTGATATTCCGCCTGCACAACAGGATTGGAGTAGCCTTGCATACTGCCTTTGGCGTTCAGTTGCGATGATTCTGTGCTGAGATGGATTCGTTCGAATGCGATTCCTGAGCGCGTGGCCGCAAAACCGACCTGAAGGTCGTGGCGCAGCGGAGCGTAGCCTGCTACGTCAACTACTCCTTTGGTGTATCCGAGATTCCCCTGGTATTGATCCCCCAGAAGGCTGTGATTTACGTCCAGGTGGAAGGCCGCTAAGTCGGCATCGATCTTTCGCGGCAAGTTGTTGTACCGCAGTTCGCCGTCGCGTATGGCCGCGTGCTGTACGTTGATCTGCAGGTTGGTTGTGGACGGTCCAGTCGAGGCAGCAGGCCGCGCCGGAACGTTGGATTGGCCTGTATCGTTGACCACCAAATTGACTGAGGGGCGATCGAGTATCAGTTCCGTGAGATTCACTCGCTTGTGCAGAAGGGCGCCCCACTCTATGCCGACTTCCACGTGAGGAAGGCTTGCGAGCGGCCCGGCCGCGTTGTCTTCGGTTCCGCTAATGGTTACATCGTCCAGCGCCACGCGGAGCGGGACCCAGCGAATCCCGAAATCCCGGATGGCGATTCGCGCGCCGCTAGACTCCTCGCCGACGTCAATCATTTTGGCCAGTGCATAACGATGCAGAAACGTATTGTGCTGGATCAGGTAGGCTGCGCCTACGACAAGCACAATCAATAAGGCAACCACACCGCCCGCCCAAGCGGCGATTTTTCTCGCGTTCATGCTTCACCTCTTGCCGCGCCGCTCATCAGAAAGCCTGGCCCAGCGTCAGGAAAAACTGCACAGAACTGATTCCTGCGATGGGGTTCACCAGGTGACCGATATCGAAGCGAACCGGCCCGACCGGCGTGTTGTATCGCAAGCCGATTCCTACGCTATTTGTGTATTTCTCCCACAGCAGCGGAAGATTGATCTTCGAATAGACGTTTCCGCCGTCGTAGAAGACCGCCGCGCCCACGCCTTGCCGGACCGGAATCGGAAAACGCAATTCCGAATTGACCACCAGCAGCATGTCTCCGCCGACGGGAACGGAAATAGTCGAGCAGGTCGAAGGAACGTTGGGATTTCCGCAGGCGACAACGGGGCGCTGCGGACCCGCTCCATCGATGGGAAACCCGCGCAGTGTGTCGCTGCCTCCCGAAAAGAATTCCTCGCTTAAGGGCACGCGGCTCGAAAAGATTGGCTGAGCGAAGCCGAGGCGGAGATTATTCGCCCAAATTATGTTGGTTGTGATGGGCCGGTAGAACGCGGATTGGCCCAGGAATTTCAGAAAACTGGCGCTCGCCCCCAGCGCCGTTGGAGTCACACCGAAGTCGAGGGTCTGATAGACACCGTGATGCGCGTCCAGAGGTTTGTCGCGGGTGTCGTGAATATACGATACCGACAGCGTGGAGAGCCGAACCGAACGGTCCTGCGGAAGCACAAGGGCAGGAATGAGCAAATTCGAAAGCACCGTGCGCTGGAGCTGGTAACGCAAGATGAGGGTTTGAGTTCGTTCCGGATTTATTTTCCGTTGCACTTGAAACGACCCCAACCCAAACGTATCGGTAAAAATCGGGTTTAACGTGCTCCGTTCGCCCGACGCGGTTAAAAGCGCACCCCAATTCGTGCTCCAAAACCGGGGTATCCCGTAGCTCAACGTGGCGCGGTTGTCCAAGCGCGAGCCCAATATGGAGGCCGTGAACGTTTCTCCGCGGCCACGGAGATTTCGTAATGTGTATGAAAAAGAACCGCGCGGGCCGAAGAACCTCTGTTCGCTGGTCTGGAAATTGCTTCCCACAGGAATCGGCGCCAGCCCGGGAATCACGATTGCTCCGCCGGGCGGAGTGCCGCCGCGGCTGATGATCTCGAGCCCGCCGCCATACTCAATTGTGTTTCTCTGGGATTCGTGGACTTTGACGAGTACTTCTTCGGATTCTTTCTGCACAGGATCTGGAGGGTCGTTCGGCGCCGGAGGGTCTCCGGCTTCCGGAGGGTCCTGTGAAGACGTAGAGTTCGTGGCTGGAGTTTGGTCTGGAGTGCCGGCGCCTCGTTCCGGGGTATCCACCAATTGGGAGCCCACAGCCTGAGCCCGGCGGGGCCCGACGCTTGTCCAGTCAAAGATTCCCAAATTGTAAAGATCGCTTTCGGCGGCCAGCATTTTCGATTCGCTGAGCGGCATCTCCGGAGAGAGCGATGTTGTATGTGCGATAAGATCGGTTTTGGTCTTGACGTTTCCGAGATACACGACGTCTTGAACCTGCGTCTCGGCTCCGGGCTGGATGCGATATGTCACATCGACCTGGTATTTATTGCCGTTGACCGGCGTTGCCGTGGATTTGAGCTGCGCGCTCAAAAAACCACGGTCCAGGTAGTAGGCGAGGATGTCGTTGCGGTCCTCCAGTTCGTATTCCGGCGAATAGGGTCTTCCGGAGGCAAGCCGAAAACCGTGCGCAGGGAGTTTGTCGGTATCCAGATCGCTTTCCCCAATAATCTGGAAACTGTGGACGATAGCTCGCATTCCTTCGGTAATCTCGAAGGTGACGTCAACATCCGGTTCTAAATCCTGAACCTTCGTGGCGACGCGCACGTCGGGATATCCTGCTACCTGGTACATGTTCACAATTTTGTTGATGCTGCTACGAAGCAGCGTTTCGCTATAGCGCCCCCTGGAAAACAGGAACTCTTTCTTTCGTATGACGATGGCCGCTCGCAAAGCTGCATCGTCAAAGGCCTGATTTCCGGTAAAAGCGACGCTCTCGACCTTATGCTTCTTGCCTTTCTGAATGCGGTAAACGATGTCTATTCGATCGGGCGACTGCTGCACCTGCGGCGCGACCTGCACATCGAAATAGCCCTTGGACTGGAAGTAATTGGCCAGATTCTTGCGGCCCTCGGCTAAAAGATCGCTGTCATAAGAGTTTTCCCGATAGATGGGAATGAGGCGCTTCAGCGTTCTTTTGAAGACGTGTGCTCCCTGGAGTTGCACCGCGACTTCCGGCCCGAGTTTCACGTGAAAAAGCAGGTTGGCGCGATTCGTGTTGGGCTCGTAATCCACGGATTTTAGGCTGATTTCCTCGGCAAGCCGGTTTTGAGCGCCCAGAGTGCTTCGAATGCGATCGATAGCCGCTTGGATCCGCTCCTGCGTGAACGTCGTGCCATTCGTCAGCCGTCCTTTCTTGATATGCGTCCAGAACGATCGCAGTGCCGCTCTTTGCTCGTTCGCTTCTGCTTCCGAAAGCCCCTCAAAATCGATGGTTCCGATCTTTGCGCGACGATTGAGGGTCACCTCGAAAATTGGATTAACCAGCTTGTGTTTGTTGTCGATCTCCGTCCGGGACTTCACAGTTGCGGCAAAATATCCGGTTCTCGCAAGGAACGTCTTCATCGCGCCCGTAGCGTCGTTCATCTGCCTTTTCAGAAAGGGAGAGCCCTCTGAAAACATCACCACCTGGAGTAGCCGCGTATAAGAAAGCGGCGGCACCGCGCCGGGGAACTGCACCAGACCCAGGTAATAGGCGGGTTCGAGAATGAAAAGTAACCGCAGACCTCCGTTCTCTGGCGAGACTTGCACCTTTACGCTGGAAAATTCTCCGGTAGCCATCATCGCCGCGATGCTCTGCTGGACTTTCGTATTCGAGTAGGGCTGTCCGACTTGCTGCAGGAGCAGGGCGCGCAAATAGTCGACGTCGGCTTCAGGCCGGGATGCCAGGTCGATGGCCGTGACCTTTTCGCCTTCGTAATTGATGGTCCCATTGGTTTGCGCGCGAGGGGCGGGGTCTAAAGCCACTATCAACATCAGCAGAACGGCCGTCTTTAGGACCAAATAGACCCGCGGCCATCCTTTTCCTCTCATGAACAGCGTAGATATGGGCGGGAGCATGGCATTCCGCTAGCGAATTCCGGCAGCGCTCGGCAGCTTTCTCAATCGCGAGTTATCGCTTTTCCAAAACTGCATTGATTTCCGCCCCGATCAAGAGAGTGAAGCAGGAGACGAAGATCCAGACCATAAGCACAAAAAAGGCTCCAATTGCTCCGTACGTTTGCGAATAATGGCCAAAGTGCCGAACGTAGAAGTTCACTGCAGAAGTTCCTGCCACTAAAGCCAACGTGGCAAGTAGCGTTCCTGGTCTCATCCAACGCCAGGGACGTCGTTTGTTGGGAAGGACGTTGTCGAGAATTGCTACGCCGGTCTGCAGCAGCAGCAAAAGGAAGCACCACCGGAATACTTCCCAGATGGTGCGAATGGTGGGACCAAAATAGAGTTTTTGGGAGAGATACATGCCCATTCGGTGGCCCAGGGTGAGCAATCCGAAGGAGCCGAAGAAAAATGCGGACGATACAATCAGGATGCCGATTGCGATCAGCCTTTTTTTCCAGAAGCCCCGGGTCTCAGGGACGCCATAAACTCGGCTGAGGTTTTCCATGAGCGCGACCAGGCCGGAGGAAGAAGTCCAGATCATGGCGATTAATCCTATCGATAGAAACGTTCTGTTTCTGTGGGCCAGGTTCAACAGCGTTTGTAATGCCAAGTCGCGCGCGTCGGCAGGGAAGTGTTGAATGATTTCGTGCGTTACATTGGTCCAGAGATTTGAGTAAGGAAGGAATCCCGCCAAAGCTCCCAGGACCGCGAAAAAAGGGAAGAGTGCCAGTGCAAAAAAATAAGCCATTTCCGCAGCCAGATCGATCACGTCGTCTGTCAGAATTTTTGCCCAAATTTCGCGAAGGACTGCAAGAGAGCCGCGCCTGAACTTGCGGGCGGTTAGCGGTCCGGCGGGGTAGACCACCTGCGTGGCGTTCGACAGTGACACTTGTACCGTCCCTCAATCTCACTAGGTTACGAGGGATCGCGGCCCACTCGTATCAGGGCATTACCGTACGTAAAGTGTGGGGACTACTTACGATTTGTGCCTTTTTAGAGGCACCGCCGTTCACAACGGAAGCTTCGGTCGCGATAAGTCGCTTTGTCGGGTCTGACCCACGCCTAGATCGATGGCAGTTGAAAGGCGGAGCAATAAGCGTATGATTCCTGCAACGTTCGGGACCCTAATGAAACAGTTTCTAAGGCAGAGCCGAAATCGCTGAAACGACGAGCGCGATTCGTTTGTGCCCTCTGTTCAGAGGGCGAGCTAAAGGAGGCCCTAAATGAAGCGTGGATTCGGATTGAGCATGCTTCTTCTGATTTTGTGCGGCATCGCACAGGCGCAACAGAACGTGCCGCCGCCTGCGAAAGCTTTCGCGACCGCGCCGGAGATTTCTTACGACTCCGTGCCGAATTTCCTGAAACTGCCCACCGGCTTATACCTCGGCGAAGGTATCGGCGTGGCCACGAACTCCAAGGGAGACGTTTTCGTTTACACGCGGAGCGGGGAAGCCTCGCGGCTGTTTGAGTTCGATCCCAAGGGAACGTTTCTGCGCGAGATTGGCAAGGGCCTGTACGGATTTCAGATGGCGCACGCTGTGCGCGTCGATCCTCAGGACAATATCTGGGTTGTGGATGAAGGCACAGACATGGTCATCAAGTTCACTCCGGACGGACGCGTGGCCATGACCATGGGTCGCCGCATGGAATTCGGTGGAGGCTTGCGACCGACGCCGCCTCCGGGAACTCCGCCGCCACCCACGCGATCCTTATCGATTCGGCAGACCCACCGATGTGGCCTGGGATGCAGCGGGGAATATTTTTATTTCCGACGGTTATACGAATTCGAGGGTCGTGAAATATGACAAGAATGGGCGGTTCATCAAGGAGATCGGTACCAAAGGGACCGGCCCCGCCCAATTCAACACTCCTCACTCCATTCAGACAGATTCGAACGGCAATGTATACGTCGCCGATCGAGGAAACCGGCGCATTCAGGTCTTGAGTAACGACCTCGAACTTAAGTCGATTTACGACAACGTGGGCGCGCCCTGGAGTGTTTGCATCACTCCCGGGCCGCATCAATATCTCTACAGTTCGAATTCCAACCCGGACAACAACAATTCGCTCTTCAATGCCGTGAGCGGCGAAATCTACAAGATGGAATTGGATGGCACGGTGCTCGGTAAGTTCGGCAAAGCCGGCAAGCAGATCAAGGAATTCACCACCGTTCACGCCATGGATTGCCGCAACGAAAACGAGATTCTGACGGCCGAAATCACCGGCTGGCGCGTGCAGAAGCTCGCCTTGCGTCCGCAGACGCAAACGCTGTCCAAGAGGTAGGCCGCAATGCGAGAACACATGAGAAAAATCGGGAGGATGATATGAAACGCGCGCTCCATATTTTCGGTGTGTTGTCACTCTGCCTCGCTGCGATGCCGCTCCTGGGGCAGTCGGTTCCGGAAATCGCCTACGACTCCGCGCCCAATCTCCTGAAGATGCCCGAAGACATTTATCTGGGAGAAGTCCTGGGCGTGGCGACCAATTCGAAAGGGCACATTTTTGTCTACACGCGCTCGGGTTCGACGAACGTGACAACGGGAACGAATCGCGTGTTTGTGCGTTCCGCGTCGCGGCTTTTTGAATTCGATCAGAACGGAAAGTACGTCCGCGAAATCGGGCAGGGGCTTTATGGGTTTGTCCAGGCGCATGCCGTGCGCATCGACCCTCAGGACAACATCTGGGTGGTGGATGAAGGCTCGAACATGGTCATCAAATTTGATCCCGAGGGCCGCGTTGTGATGACCATGGGCAGAAAACCGGAGGCGATCAACAATCCTGTGCGCCCGCCGAATCCAGAGGCTGGGGGCGGCGGCGCTGGTTTTCCCGGAGACAATTTCACCGGCCCCTCCGACGTGGCTTGGGATTCCGCCGGGGATATCTTCGTAGCCGATGGATCGGCGCCCTCGAGGGTGGCGAAATTCGATAAGAATGGCGTCTTTATTAAGTCCTGGGGCGGCAAGGGATCGGCGCCGGGCCAATTCAGCACACCGCATTCAATCGTTGTGGATGCCAAAGACAACGTTTATGTGGCGGACCGCGGCAACAACCGCATTCAAGTATTCGACACCGACGGCAAACTCAAGACTCAGTACACCAATATCGGTTCGCCGTGGGCGTTGTGCCTCACTTCCGGGCCGCACCAGTATCTCTACTCTTCCGATTCCAATACGAAAGATTTTGGCGACGCCACCATCTACAAGATGGAGCTCGATGGCACTCCCCTGGGGAAGTTCGGGGCAGGCGGCAAACAACTGAAGGAATTCGGCACAGTACACGAAATCGACTGCCGCAAAGACAACGAAATGTACGTCGCCGAAATCACCAATTGGCGCGTGCAGAAGCTCACGCTGCATCCGGCCGGCAAATCGGAAGTGACGCGGAGCGCAAAGAAGTAGAACGCGTCTCGGATGCGCCAGCCCCCTTTTCCGTAATGGTTTGCGTGCGAATGCGGGTGATTGCAAACCTTTCTGGTCTGGATAAGACTGGCTGGTCTGGATAAAACTGGACCATTCGTTTCGAATTGAAGGAGCCATCGCAGCCATGAGCCAGCGCACCCTGAACCGCGGAACGATTGCCGTTGCCGGGGTCTGCCTGCAAATGGCCTTGGGCGCCTCCTACGCCTGGAGCGTATTTCGTATTCCGCTTACCAGGCAGTTTGGCTGGAGCATCTCCCAAGTCACTTTAACATTCACGATCTGCTGGTTATTCCTGGGGTCCATGGCGGCTTTCGGCGGGCTGTGTCTCAGGCGCACTAGTCCGAGAATGGTGGCGATGATCGCCGGCCTGCTCTGGGGCGGTGGCGTTTTCCTCGCAAGCTTTTCTTCCTACGGATTGTGGTGGCTCTATCTCACCTATGGCGTTATCGGGGGAACCGGCTTAGGCATGGGCTATATCGTTCCGATTTCCGTTCTGGTGAAGTGGTTCCCTGACCGCCGCGGGCTCATCACGGGAATTGCCGTGGCCGGATTCGGAGCGGGATCCTTGATCTCTGCGCCTGCTGCCGGATGGCTGATGCAGCGAACGGGAGTGTTGCAGACGTTCGCATACCTGGGAATCGCGTACGGGATCGTCGCGATCGCCGCGGCCTCCTTCATGCAAAATCCCCCCGAAGGCTGGAGGCCGGAGGGCTGGGCCCCCACTGCGGCGCAATTGTCTCAGCGATGCGACCGCGATTTCACGCTGGGCGAGGCGCTGGGCACCTGGCAATGGTGGGCGCTTTGTTTGCTGATGTCGATCAACACGGCTGCAGGTCTTTCCATCATTACGCAGGCCTCGCCTATATTTCAGGAGATGGGAAAGGCTACCGCTGCGGCGGCGGCAGGTCTTGTCGGGATTATCGCGATTGGCAATGGCGCCGGACGTATCTTCTGGGCATGGGTCTCTGATTTGACCACAAGAAAGACAGCCTATTTCATGATGTATCTCGTCGAGGCGATTCTCTTCTGGACCTATCACAGCATCAGTTCCCTAGGTGTCCTCGCAGTCGCTACGTTCATCCTGGTGATGTGCTATGGCGGGGCCTATGGAATCACGCCGGCTTTTGCGGCTGATTATTTCGGTCCCCGGGACGTTGGTTCCATTTTCGGCCTGATGATGTTGCCATGGGCCTTTGCAGCCTCTTTCGGACCGCTGTTATTCGCCTATCTTCGGCAGGTCAACGGGAATTACACGCAGGCCCTCTATCTCGTTGCCGGTTTAATGACCGTCGCGCTAATTCTTCCGCTTCTCGTCGCTCCTCCGCGAGGCCACAAGGCAGAGCAATCACAAACCGCAGATCGGATCGCTGCACAAGCGGTTCCGGAAAAGTCTTAACGCGGAGGCAGAGTTTTTTCCCGTTTGAAAATACCGTACTCCTTGACACTTGCCGGAAAGGGTTGTCTAATCCATCCGTTACGAAAGATTCGCAGCAGTCCAGAAGTTTATATGATGGTTGGCTTGAAATTGGCCATTCATTACGCGTTTGAAATCCCATTCTCCGCGGATCACTAACTGAAGTTGGTTCCCGGGGCCTGAATTTTGGGGGTATTTCCACATGAGCGATGTAACTATTGGGATTGGCGGAGCGGCGGGAGACGGCATTGATAAATCCAGCGAGACCCTGGCGAAGACTGCCGCGCGCTCTGGTCTATACGCTTACGGATTCAATAGCTATCAATCTGTTATCCGCGGCGGGCATATCTGGCTGCGCCTTCGCCTAGCTGAAAACAAGGTCAGCTCGCAGGGCGATCATCTGAACGCCCTCATTGCGCTCAATCAGGACTCCATCGAGCGCCACGCCCCAGAAGTCGAGTCCGGCGGCGCCATTCTGTTCAACGCCGATAAGCTCAAGGTCAATCTGCCGATCCGCGACAATGTTCTCACCGTTCCTCTCCCTGTGGCCCAGTTACTCAAGCCCTTTGCTCCGGTCGCGCCGGTCATGCAGAACACAGTCGCCGTCGGCGCGTTGATTTTCCTTTTTAGCCTCGATTTTGACACTGCTTCGGGCGTGCTTGCCGACACCTTTAGCCACAAGGGCAAAGCAGTTATCGACCAGAACGTGGGCATTTTGAAAGCGGGTTTCGAATACGCCAAGGAACACTTTGTCCCGCTCGGCCATCAGTGGAAGTTTTCCGGCAAGCGCCGGCCTTACGTGACCGGCAACGAAGCGTTCTCCATCGGCGCCGTCGCCGCTGGGTGCCGGTTCTACTCTGCATACCCGATGACGCCCGCCTCGGGCATCCTCACCTGGATGGCGGAACATTCCGAACGCTGCGGCGTGGTCGTCAAGCAGATGGAAGACGAACTTGCCGTTGCCAACGTGGCCATCGGCGCCGGTTACGCCGGCGCGCGCGCCATGTGCGCTACCTCCGGAGGAGGCTTCGCGCTTATGACTGAAGCCATCGGCATGGCCGGCATGATCGAAGCGCCCGTGGTTTTCATCGAAGTCCAGCGCGGCGGCCCGTCTACCGGCATTCCCACCAAGCAGGAGCAAGCCGATCTGAACCAAGTTTACGGCGCCTCCGCGGGCGATTTTCCGCGCATCATCATCGCTCCAGCGGATACAGCCGATTGTTTCGATTCTGCCGTCGAAGCCTTTAATCTCGCGGAGAAATATCAGTGCCCGGTGATCATCATTTCGGATCTTTTGCTCTCCGAGCATCCCGAGACCGTTGAGCCGGAGCGCTTCAAGGCGGACGTGACCATCGATCGCGGCGCCCTGATCAAAGACGTGGGAAAGAACGGGCAGTTCAAGCGGTATCAATTTACGCCGTCGGGCATTTCGCCCCGCGCGCTTCCCGGCACTGCCAACGGAATGTACATCGCCGCAACCGACGAGCACGACGAAGAAGGCGTATTGATCAGCGACGTTTTCTGCAATCCGGCGATTCGCCGCAAGATCGCGGAAAAGCGCATGAAGAAGCTGGCTCTGGCGCTGAAAGATCTCCCGGCGCCGCGCCTCGAGGGACCTGCCGATGCGGAAGTCACGCTGATCGGCTGGGGCTCCACCGAAGGCGTGATTCGCGAAGCCGTCGAGCAACTGAACGCCTCGGGAACTCGCGCCAATCAGCTTCACTTCAAGTATCTGCTGCCGTTCCATCAGCAAAGAAGCCATCGACATTCTCAAGAAGTGCAAGCGCACCATCTGCGTGGAAATGAACTCCACCGGCCAGTTCGCGCGCCATCTGCGGGCGGAGACCAGTCACGCCGTCAGCGACCAGATTTTGAAATACGATGGCGAGCCGTTCGAGCCCGGCGGCATCGCTGCGCAGGTTCGCGCGATCCTCAAGGGCCAGACGCACTCGCTCGACGTCACCGAGTCCGAAGCCCGTGAGATTGCCTACCATTATGTGCGCGTCCATTTGAGCGACGAAGTTCGTCCCGGCCGGATCAGCAAGGCCGACGAGTAACGGCCACGGCGAGCCGATTTGGAAGATTGAGATCGTCAATCGCGAAACGGGCGCGAAAACCGGAGAGCTGCACGTGGGCGTGCAGACGGGCTCGACCTATTCCTGGCAGCCAGCCAATTAGGGACAAAAAAGATCAGGGGAGTCAAGGGGGGACCATGGCGACAATTGTAGAGCTTCCAATTGAAAGTTTTGAGGGCATAGTCGATCCGGATTGGTGTCCCGGTTGCGGCGATTTCGGCGTCCTCAAGAGCGTCAAGATGGGCGCCACCAAAGCTGGCGTCTCACCTAAAGACCTGGTGATTGTTTCCGGCATCGGCTGTTCCTCAAACCTGCCGGGCTACGTGCACGCCTACGGCGTGCACTCGCTGCACGGGCGCGCCGTCGCGGTGGCGACGGGCATCAAGCTGGCCAATACCGACCTAAAGGTCGTCATCACCGGCGGTGATGGCGACGGCTACGGAATCGGCATCGGCGCACTTCATCCACGCCATGCGCCGCAATCTCGATCTCACCTACGTGGTCATGGACAACCAGATTTACGGGCTCACCACCGGCCAGGCTTCGCCCACCACCATGAAGGATCACCGCACCAAGTCCACGCCGCACGGAAACGTCGAGTTGCCGATCAATCCGCTCGCGCTGGCTTTGGTGTCTGGCGCCACGTTCGTCGCCCGCGGGTTTTCCGGTGAACCCAACCACATGGCCGACCTGATCGCCGCCGGCATTCAGCACAAGGGCTTCGCGCTGATTGACGCCTTCAGCCCGTGCGTCACCTACAACAAGGTGAATACCTACGCCTACTTCAAGAAGCGGTGTTACAAGCTGGAGGACGAAAAGGGATACGATTCGGCAAATGTTGCCATGGCCACTGAGCGTTCGCATGAATGGGGCGACCGCATTCCGATCGGCCTCTTCTATAAGAGCGAGCAACCCACGTACGAATCCAGCGAACCCGTGCTCCGCAAGGGCCCTGTCGTTCGGCAGAGCATGAAGATCGACAAGGGCGTGTTTCAGGGGCTCGTCACCGAATTGATGTAGCCGATTGCGGCGATGCGCCGCGATTCTGCCATCCGCAAAAGGCGAATTCAGAAGGAGAAAGGCCGGCGAGAGCCGGCCTTTTTTTCTGCAGCGCAGGTCGTTGGCCAACAACAGAACTGCCAAGCCAAAGCAGATGCGAATCGTGTAAATTTCCTAAGGCGTGGAGCGCTGCGCTTCTGAAGGAGAGGATTTCATGGATTCAAGGCCGAAGATCGCGGTCGTTACCGGTGCAGGGAGCGGCATTGGTCGGTGCGTTGCGCTTGCACTTGCCCAGAACGGCTATTCCGTCGTTCTGGCCGGCCGGCGCAAGGATGCCCTGGAAGCGACTGCAGCTGAAGCAAAGCGCGTGAATTCAGCAGGCGCTCGCTGTACCCACGGACGTCCGCGATCCCGTCTCCGTGCGTGCGCTTTTCGAGAAGACGAAAAAAGTTTTTGGCCGGCTCGACCTGCTTTTCAACAATGCGGGCATAGGCGATCCAGCAGTGCCCCTCGAGGAGTTAACGTACGAGCACTGGAAGTCTTCCGTCGATACAAATCTCACCGGCGCTTTTCTATGTACGCAGGAGGCTTTCAAAATCATGAAAGACCAGAAGCCGCGCGGCGGGCGCATCATCAATAACGGTTCGATTTCGGCGCATGCCCCTCGCCCGAATTCGGCGCCCTACACCTCAACAAAGCATGGTGTTATGGGCCTGACCAAGGCGACTTCCATCGATGGCCGCAAATATGACATCGCTTGCGGCCAGATTGATATTGGAAATGCGGCGACCGAAATGGCCGCAAGGATGAAGAAAGGCGTTCCGCAAGCAAACGGCACCATCGCGGTCGAGCCGACTATGGATCCCGCCGAAGTTGCGCGTGCGGTCGTGTATATGGCATCTCTGTCTCTCGACGCCAACGTGCAATTCATGACGGTCATGGCGACGAAAATGCCCTATTTGGGCCGCGGTTAGTGATTTTTCAAACTATGCTCTTGAGCGCTAGGCACCAGCGGGACGCACTCACGGAGTAAAGAAGTCTTTGCGTGCATGGGCTTGGTTATCAGGTACAATTTTTGGCTCGCAGGAATAGGACCTAATGTCCGAATCACTTATTTCGAACTCCGTCGATCAAATTACCCCTGACGCCGCGCTGCGTTACGACTGGGCGCGCGAATCCGTTCGTGAGATCTACGATCGCCCGCTGCTTGATCTCATTTTTGCCGCGCAGCAAGTTCATCAGAAAATTCCACGACTCCACCCGCGTTCAGCTTTGTCGTCTGCTGTCGATAAAGACCGGCGGGTGCCCCGAAGATTGCGGCTACTGCCCGCAAAGCGCCCATTACGAAACGGGAGTCCAGAATCAGTCCTTGATGGCCGTCGATGAAGTCTACCGAGCCGCGAAGAAAGCTCGCGACGAGGGCGCCAGCCGCTTCTGCATGGGCGCGGCGTGGCGAGAGGTTCGCGATGGGCGTGAATTCGATACCGTTTTGGAAATGGTGCGCGCGGTCGCCTCGCTGAAACTCGAGGTCTGCTGCACGTTGGGAATGCTGACCGAGGATCAAGCGCGCCGTTTGGCTGACGCCGGCCTCACTGCCTATAACCACAATCTCGACACTTCGCCCGAATTTTACAGCCGCATTATCACAACGCGCCGCTACGAAGACCGGCTCCGCACGATTCAAGCTGTCCGCCGCGCGGGCATTACCGTTTGTTCCGGCGGCATTATCGGCATGGGGGAATCCGATGAAGACAGAATCGGGTTGCTGCAGCAACTGGCGAATCTCGAGCCGCATCCGGAAAGTGTGCCCATCAACATGCTGGTTCGCGTCGACGGTACCCCGCTCGGAGATGCCGAACCGGTGGATGCCCTTATCATGGCCCGCATGATTGCCACGGCGCGTCTGCTTATGCCGGCATCGATGGTACGGCTGAGCGCCGGACGCAATGCCTTGAGCCGCGAGGCTGTGAGCCTATGTTTTCTTGCCGGCGCGAATTCCATTTTTGTGGGCGAAAAGCTGCTCACCACGCCGAATCCCGAGCGCGACGAAGACGATCGTCTTTTGCGGGATCTTGGCTTGCGCGGATTGAGCCATGGCCAACACGCCAGTTAGAAAATCCGTTAGCGAATTCAGCCGCCGCATCGACGGCGAATTGGCCGCTCTCGCGTCGCAGGGCCAACTGCGAAAGCTCGGCGACATCAAGGGCGTGAATCTTTGCTCCAACGATTACCTCGGGCTCTCCACCGACCCACGGCTTAGGGACGCCGTCGCTTCCGCGCTTGCCGCAGGAGTTCCCGTAGCTTCCACTGGCTCCCGCCTGCTCTCGGGCAATGCAGAGGTTTGGGAGCAGCTCGAATCCGAGTCTCGCGCAGTTCATGGGAGCGGAAGCGGCTCTCTATTTCAATTCGGGCTATTCCGCAAACGTCGGTGTGCTGAACGCGCTCATTCAGCCGGGAGACGTCGTTTTCTCGGATGCGGCCAATCACGCCAGCATCATCGACGGACTGCGGCTCGCCGGCGCGCGGAAGATAATTTTTCCCCACCTCGATATGGATTCGCTCGAACGGGAATTGCGACGAAGTGACTCCGGCGCCGCACAGAAATTTATCGTCAGCGAAAGCATTTTCAGTATGGATGGCGACCGCGCATCCATTTCGGATTTGGTAATGCTTGCGGAACGATATGGAGCCGAGCTCGTCGTCGATGAAGCGCACGCCACCGGCGTTATGGGGCCACAGGGACGAGGATCGGTGGCGGCATCTGGCCTTGCTGATCGCGTGATTGCTACGATCCATCCTTGCGGCAAAGCGCTCGCCGGCATGGGCGGCTTCGTATGCTGTTCGGAAAAGCTCAAGCAATATCTCATCAATCGGGCGCGAACTTTTATCTTCAGCACGGCACTGCCGCCCTACATGGCAGCACAAATGCGAGCCGCGATCCGCATCGTTGCTTCCGCCGATCGGGGCCGAAATGATCTCGTCACATTAAGCGCATTCCTGCGAAGACAGTTGCGTGAAGCCGGGTTTGATATCGGACGCGGCGACACACAGATCATTCCTGTTTTCCTTGGAGAGAATGACCGCGCGATCCGCATTTCGGGGCTCCTGAACGACGCCGGCTTCGGAGTGCGGCCGATACGGCCGCCCAGCGTTCCCGTGGGCACCTCACGCCTGCGAATTTCCCTGAACGCGAAGCTCACCACTGATCTGCTGGCTCGCTTCACCGATGTGCTCGTCTCCATCCGCGAACAAGAGCACGCGCCGCTGCATGCTGTGCGCTCGTGAAAGAATCCCTCTTTGTCACCGGCACGGATACGAACATAGGTAAAACTCTCCTGTCTGCCCTGCTTGTCGCCGCGTTGGACGCCATTTACTGGAAGCCGATCCAAACGGGCGCAAGTGAGGGAACCGACCGCCAGACTGTCATCAAGCTCGCCGAAATCTCGGAAGCCCAAACCATTCCCGAGTCTTACTGTTTCGATCCGCCGGTATCGCCGCATCTGGCAGCGGAAGCGAGCGGCGTAAAAATCGATCTCGCGCGCATTCGGGTTCCCGCCAAGGTTGATAAACCATTGATCGCGGAAGGCGCCGGCGGCATTCTTGTTCCCATCAACGATTCCGAGTTGATGCTCGATCTCGCTCGCCATTTAGGATTTCCCATTCTTATTGCTGCGCGAGCGGCATTGGGCACGATCAATCACACTTTGCTCACGGTGCGAGCGCTGCGGTGTGCAAAAATGTGCATCAAGGGCGTAGTGATGATCGGGAGCCGCAACAAAAACAACGAACGCTCCGTCGAGCATTTCGGCGCTGTTCCTATTGTCGGATGGATACCGTGGCTCGATAAAATCGATCGCGAAACGCTGCTGCAAGTTTTTCGCAGCAATTTCGACTTGAAATATTTTTGAGATGGCCCCCAAACCGCTCTCGGTCTGGCACCCATTCACGCAGGAAGCGCTTGATCCGCAGCCTGTGCCGATCGAGCGTGGCGAAGGCGTTTACCTGTACACGCGTGATGGCCGCAAGCTGATCGATGCCATCTCTTCGTGGTGGGTCAATATCCACGGCCATTCGCATCCGCTAATTGCCCAAGCGATTGCGGACCAAGCGCGAAAACTCGAACACGTGATTTTTGCCGGCTTTACGCACGATGCCGCTGAGGAACTCGCCTGGCGTCTGCGGCGCGTTCTGCCGCAGCCGCTCGAGCACATCTTTTTTTCCGATGACGGTTCGACCGCCGTGGAAGTGGCGCTAAAAATGGCCCTGCAGTTTTGGCGCAATTGTGGCAAATCGCGCAAGACGCGTTTCGTGGCTTTGGAGCATGCCTACCATGGCGATACCGTCGGAGCGATGTCGGTTGGGGCCGATTCCGATTTCGTCACTGCGTTTGAGGATCTTCGTTTTCCTGTGTATCGAGTCCCGTCCGCGTACTGTTTCCGTTGTCCGGTAGGGAAGGAGCGCGCAACCTGCGAAATCGATTGCACGTTCCCGCTCGCGCGCCTGCTCGAAGAGCGGCATGAGGAAATCGCTGCCGTAATTGTCGAGCCGCTGCTGCAGGGCGCCGGCGGAATGATTGTCCATCCTGTGGAATTCCTGCAGCGTGTTCGCGAGCTTTGTACGCAATACGACGTCTTGCTCATCGCCGACGAAGTGCTGACCGGATTCGGCCGCTGCGGAAAGATGTTTGCCTGCGAACTTGCCGGTGTTTTGCCGGACATCATGTGTCTTTCGAAAGGGCTCACTGGCGGGTTTTTGCCACTCGCGGCTACGGTCTGCACGCCGGCTGTACACGATACTTTTCGCTCCACAGATCGCAGCCGCACGTTTTTCCATGGACATTCCTACACGGCGAACCCGCTGGGCTGTGCGGCAGCCATCGCGAGCCTCAAGATTTTCGATTCCGAGCCCGTCTTCGAGCGAATTGCCGCCATTGAGAAAATTCATCGCCAGGAAGCGCCTTTGCTTGCCAAACACCCTGCCGTGGCCGACGTACGCACGATTGGAACCGTGATGGCCCTCGAACTTAAAGCCGAAGATCCCGGCTATTTTTCAGAATTGCGTCCCGCGCTTTACGATTTCTATCTCAACAAAGGCGTGCTGCTGCGGCCGCTGGGCAACGTCGTCTATATTCTTCCGCCCTACGTCATCACGCCAGAGCAATTGCACTACGTTTACGACGTCATTGCCGAATCGCTCGATCGCGTGCCGCGGATGGTTGCTGCGCGCGCGAGTCATTGAATGGTGCGCCAGCAACCCGGTAGAGAATGACTGCGCAGCCCCCGAATCCGACGCCGAAGCCAATACCCAATCCAAAAGCACCGTCGTCGCTGTTGCAGAATCTCCCTCGAAAGCGCGAACGTTCTGATCGTTCGCTTGCGATCGATTGGCGATGTAGTGCTCACGCTGCCAGCGCTTCAGGCGCTCCACGATTGGCGGCCCGATTTGCGAATTCATATGCTCGTCGAGCCACTTTCCGCTCCGCTGCTGGAAGGGCATCCGGCAATTACAGAAGTAATCATTCTGCGGAAATTCTGGGAGACAGTTCGCCTCTTGCGTCAGCGGGAGCTTTCGATCGCCTTCAACATGCATGGCGGCCCGACCAGCGCTTTTCTCACGCGGCTTTCCGGCGCGCCGGTGCGAGTCTGCTGGGCGCAGCGGCAGTTCTCTTCGTTCTACAACGTGCATGTGCCGATCCATTTTCCCGTGGCCGGACGGATCGAAATGCATACGGCCGAGCATCGCCTGCAGCAGCTTCTGTACACGGGTTTGCCGGAACAGCCACTGCCGGCGGCGACGGTGTACGTCAACGCGGATGCTGCAGAATTAGCACGGAGAAAGCTGGCAGAGCAGGGAATCGGCCCTGACCAGCGGTATGCCGTCATACGGCCGGGTGCGAGCCATGCGAACAAGCGCTGGCCAACGGAACGCTTTGCGGCAATGGCGAAGTGGTTGCGGGAAGCTCATGGCATCGCGACGGCCGTGAATCTCGGACCGGGCGACGAGCAGATCGCAGCCGAAGTGAAGCAGCGTTTCTCCGGAGTCGGCATCATCATAAGCGATCTCGATCTGAGGGGACTCGTCGCGCTTCTGGCGGGCTCGTGCCTATTTCTGGGTAACGACACGGGACCGACGCACATAGCGGCGGCGCTCGGCAGGAAGTCCGTGGTGATCTTTGGGGCGAGCGATTCCAAAGTGTGGTCGCCTTGGAAAACAGAATATCGTTTGGTCGAGAATCCGTTCCCGTGCAAGCAGTGTCCGCAAGGGAAGTGCGAATCGCTCGGCGCTTCGCAGTGCATTTTTGCGATTAGCGTTGACGAAGTGCGGCAAGCCTGTGACACGCTGCTGCAGGAAAGCCACGAACCGCGATTGCGGTCAAGCCGTTCAAATGAATAAAAAGCAGATTCCTCGCTACTCCACCCCAGTGCACGCAAAGGCGGCGCGCGTTGGGACCCCGGCTCCGCTCAGAACGACGACGAGGAAAAGTATCCCACCCTTTGGGAAGTAAGGGTGGGCACCCGCAAAGGCCTAAAGTCCCCAGGACCGCTCACAAAGACGGTGAGCGCACCCTGGGCTACAAAGGCACGAAAAGCGAAAGGCAAAAAACGGATCCCTCGGCCCGCCCACCCCATCACGTGCAAAACCGGCGCGCGTTGGGGACCCCGGTTGCGGGCCTCGTGATGACAGGCGTTAAGTCTCGCCGTCGGGTGAGGCCGCAGCGGCGGGGGCGGAGCCGGGCTTGAGTAATTCGAACATGGCTTTGGCGGAGTGGGACAGGGGCTCGCGGCGGCGATAGAGCAGATACAGGTCGCGGGGCATGCGGAGCTGTCGGACCTTGACCTCGACGAGCAGGCCCTGCTCGATTTCCCAACGCACGCACATGCGCGGCACGATGGCCACGCCGATATCCATTTGAACAAAGCGCTTGATGCTTTCGATGGTGGGCAGCTCGATGTTCATGCGCAGCGGGACGTGATGTTTGGCGAAAAGCTGCATGACACGCTGGCGAAAAGGGGATTCGACGATGTGGGCGACGAAGTTTTCTTCGCCTAATTCGGAGAGATCGGCGCGGCCGCGCTTGGCCAAGCGATGTTTGGGCGAAACGACCAAGGCGAGCTCGTCGCGAAAGATTTTGATGGCGGCGAGTTGGGGCTCCTGGGGGACGAAAGAGGCGACGCCGAGGTCCAAGCGATAGTTCAGCAATTCGGTGGGGATATCGCGGGAAAACGTGCGGCGCACGGCCAGATGGACCTGCGGATATAGCTGGCGATAGCGGGCCAGCACGGGCAGCAGCGCGTGGATGGAGCTTTCGTTGACGCCGAGGGAGAGCTCGCCGCGTCCGCCGCTGCGCAGGTCGTCCACGGCACGGCGGATTTCGTCGCGGAGATTCAGGATGCGTTCGGCATAGCCGAGCAGGAGGCGGCCGGCGTCGGTGAGCTGGCCGGAGCGGGCTCCGCGGGCGAAGAGGGGCTCGCCGACTTCGTCTTCGAGCTTGCGGATGGTGATGCTGACGGCGGGCTGGGTGCGGTAAAGCTTCTGGGCGGCGCGGGAGAAGCTGCGTTCGCGAGCGACGGTGAGGAAGACGTTGAGTTCGGAGAGGTCCATAAACGAGATCTAAATCATCGCTTCAGCGGCTAAAGCCGCTCGAAGGTACGGGCTTATGTCGCCGCTGAAGCCGCGACCCACAACACAATGAGAAAAATGCTGCCCTGAAGGGCAGCGCTACAAAAACCAAAGGCGAAAGCAGGTCCCTCGGGTGCGTCGCCGAGAGTAGCCAAAAGCCTCAGGTCTCCCGCCGAGCAAAACCTCGACGGTACGACCTGAGCTACAAACCTTGCGGCGGACACTATAAGGTGGGTTTATAATTGGGGCAAGAAGTATAAATTGGACTTCTTGCGGTCCGGGCCGCAGACTTCCCTAGTTGCGGCTCCCAGGAGCGGCGCATGGACATCAGGGGCCTCGACGTCAAAGAAGTTGGAGGAATGCGATGGAGATGGTGCGAATCTTCGATACGACGCTGAGGGATGGCGAGCAAGCCCCCGGCTTTTCCATGAACACCGCGGAAAAGGTGCGATTGGCGCGGCGGTTGGAAGCGCTGGGCGTGGACGTGATCGAAGCCGGCTTTCCTATCGCGTCGCAGGGAGATTTCGAAGCGGTGCGGGAAGTGGCGCGAGACGTAAAGCAGAGCACCGTGGCGGGGCTGGCGCGGACGCGCCGGGAAGATATCGACGCGGTGCTGGCCGCTGTGGATGGCGCCACGCGGCCGCGAGTACATACGTTTCTGGCAACTTCAGATCTGCACCTGAAGCACAAATTACGCATTTCGCGGGCAGAAGCGCTCGAGTCCATCGGAAAGATGGTGGAATATGCGAAGTCGCGCTGCCCGGAAGTGGAATTTTCGGCCGAGGATGCCAGCCGCAGCGATCGCGAATTTCTGGCGAAGGCGTTTACGGTTGCCGCCGACGCTGGCGCGACGATCCTGAATGCTCCGGACACGGTGGGCTACGCGACGCCGGAAGAGTACGGCGGGATGTTCCGTGAGCTGCGCGCGAAGGTGGGTGACCGGCGGGGCTTGGTCTGGAGCGCGCATTGCCATAACGATTTGGGGCTGGCGGTGGCGAATTCGCTGGCGGCGGTGGAGGCGGGCGCGCGCCAGGTGGAGTGCACCATCAATGGAATCGGCGAGCGCGCCGGAAATGCGGCGATGGAAGAGATTGCCGTCGCGCTGGCGGTGCGGCCGGATCGTTACAAGACGGGTACGCGGCTGCGGTTGCAGGAACTGTATTCGACGAGCCGGCTGCTTTCGGAGATTACCGGAGTTTCGGTGCCGCCGAATAAGGCCGTGGTGGGCGCGAATGCCTTCGCGCACGAAGCCGGGATTCATCAGGATGGAATCCTGAAGAATCCGCTGACGTATCAGGTGATTTCGCCGGAAGCCGTAGGAGTTCCGGCGCACAAGCTGGTGTTGGGCAAGCATTCCGGCCGCAACGCGCTGCGCGCGCGGCTGGCCGAGTTGGGCGTGATCATATCCGAAGACGAGCTTCGCGAATGTTATCGCCAGGTGATGGCGCTGGCGGACGCGAAGAAAGAAATCACCGACGAGGACATCAAGCGCGTCGCGGGGGGCTTGGCGGCTGACGCAAGCGTCTCGGACGTGGCCGTATGAGCCAGCCGAGCTGGAACATCGCCGTTCTTCCCGGCGATGGCATCGGCCCGGAAGTTATCCGCGCTGCGACTTCGATCCTGCAGGATTGCGCCGGCGAATTCGGCTTCCACGTAAATCTGGTTGAGTTTCCGTTTGGCGGCAACGCCATCGACAAGAGCGGCAAGCCTTTGCCGCAGGAGACGCTCGACGGCTGCCTGAAGGCAGACGCCGTGCTGCTGGGTGCTGTCGGCGGGCCAAAGTGGGATTCGCAGCCGCTGGACCGCAGGCCGGAGGCGGGGCTGCTTGGTTTGCGGCAGGCGCTGGGCGTCTACGCGAATGTGCGGCCGATCCAGTTGCGCAAGCCGCTGCGGGCGCTCTGCCCGCTGCGGCTGAATCCGGATACCAAGATCCACTTCGAGATCATTCGTGAGCTCGTCGGCGATATCTATTTTGGGCTGCATAAGACCGAGGGCGAAGGCGCGAACGAACGTGCCTCGGACCTGGCGAGCTACAGCGTGCCGGAGATCGAGCGCATTACCCGATTTGCGTTCGCGCGCGCGCGGATCCGGGCGCGGCGGGTGACGTCGGTCGATAAGGCGAATGTGCTGGCGACTTCGCGGCTATGGCGAAAGACGGTGACGCGGATGGCGGCGGAAGCGAGCGATATCTTGGTCGACCATTTGTACGTGGACAACGCGTCCATGCAGATCATTTTGCAGCCGAGCCAATTCGACGTGGTGCTCACGTCGAATCTTTTTGGCGACATCCTAAGCGACGAAGCCGCGGCGCTGGCGGGATCGATCGGCATGATCCCGTCGTGGAGCGCGGGCGACGGCCCGCCGCTCCTCGAACCGATTCACGGCACAGCGCCGCAGCTGGTGGGGAAGGATATGGCGAATCCTTCCGGCGCAATTCTCTGCGTGAGCTTATTGCTGCGCGAGCGGTTCCAGATGCCGGAAGCTGCGGACGCGATCGAGCGCAGCGTGGACGCGGTGCTGGCCGACGGATTGCGCACGGCGGACATCGCGGAGAGCGGTTCGCGGACGATCGGCGGCTCGCAATTCGCGGCGGAAGTGCAGACGCGAATGCGGCAAGCAATCCGGCAGAGCCGGCCCGAGCGGGCGCAGCCGGCGTAGACAGAGCCATTTGTCGGAATGTCAGGGGCGATCAGGTAGCGCACGAACGACAGAGAGGCCCCAGCCTTTGCTGAGAAGCGCAAGGCTGGGCTACAAAAAGCCTCACGGGCTTTTAGCCCCTGACTCCGGCAGCTCCCCAAATCCGTTGTCTCTGCTCGCCGAGAGGCGTACGATGCGCAAGCAACCCACGAACAACCTTGGAGGCGTTATGCGCTCGACAATTATCGTCAGCCTTGCTCTCACTCTCGCGGCGGCGGTTGCCCTTGCGAAGCAGCCTGCCCCGCAACCGGCACCCCAGTCTGATACGAAGACCATGCTCTTCACTTCTGCCGCCGACGTCGCCAAACTCACCGCCAAATCTAAAAGCGAACGCAAGGAAAACCAGCCCATGGTCGCCCAACCGATGCTCGAGCTCGGCGGCTACAACGGGCACATGGAATATCGCGCCTCGGTCGGCAACGCGGCCGTCCATGAAAAGGAAGCCGAGCTTTTTTACGTAATCGATGGTTCAGCTACTCTGGTTACGGGCGGCAAGCTCGTCGATGAGAAGCGAACCGATGCCACCAACCTCGCCGGCTCCGCGATCCAAGGCGGAACGCCGCGCGAAATCGCCAAGGGCGACTGGGTTCTCGTGCCCGAAAACACGCCGCATCAATTCAATCCGATCCACGGCGTGATCGTGCTGTTCTCCATACACGTCCCGGGAACGTTTTCCCCCGGCGCAAACTAAAACATAACCATCCGCTACCCCGGATCGTCATTCCGAACGCAGTGAGGAATCCCTCTGCGCATTTAGGACGAGAAGGGAAATATGTTGAAGCTGAACGAGCACGCCGATGCGCGGGTGCCGCACCTTCTTACCCTGCTTGCCCTGAATTTCGAAGGGAGCTTGCGAAGGGTCGACTCCAAGGGTGCGGTTCGTCTCCTGCCAGGTCCCGGGGCTTTCCCCTCGGCGCTCGCGCACGTACACCCCCGGATCGTCATTCCGAACGCAGTGAGGAATCCCTCCTGGCATTTTGGGTTGCTGCGCGCCCGTGGTGGCCACATCTTATTGCCTAATCCGAAGGCTTAATCCGCAGGGTTTCCGGTCGAGGTCTGTGTAAGGCGCGAGCGGTCAGCGCGTCGCCCTTCCAGAACGCCCGCTATCGTCTTCAGCACAATTTCAGAATGGCTAGCCTTCACGACATATCCGTCCGCACCCGCGTCCTTGGCCTGCGCGGCAATGGCCTCGTCATCGTGCCGCGATACGATCACGATTTTCGTCATGGGAGAAAGTTCGCGTATCTGCCGGGTGGCCTCGATGCCGTTCATCACCGGCATGGTGATGTCCATGAGCACCAGATCAGGTTTCAGCGCGAGGGCTTTTTCAATCGCCTCTTTACCGTTTCCCGCTTCGCCGCACACTTCCCAGCCGGACTGCCGCTCGACAAGTCGGCGTAGCCCTGGACGGACGATCTCGTGATCGTCAACGATTAAAATTCTAGTGGACAATTATGGAATCGAGAAGGGGGTCGATTCGCTGAGAGTACTGGAAAAAACGGTCAACGGCTATACAGCTTTTCCCGTACCCGAGGACTGCTCCGTGCGGCTCATGCTGCCGGATGAGCCCGAATTGCCATCCTCTGAGCCCCAAAAATCCACCCAGTGTCGCTTCGCCGCCGTTCCGATGGACCTCCCTGACCATCCGCAACGGTTACACTCTAGCGAAAACGACTGTGCATCCATCTGCTCGAGGTTCCGCGCCCCGCTCGCGCTTGCCGTCGCAACCGGAGCCCCGCAATTACCACACTGGAAAAGAAACACGTGAACGAAGGGATCATTAGCGCCCTGCACCGTTGCCTCCCTCGGGCGGGACTGGAGCGTCCCGATAAGACGACCTTAGCGGCAGCTCCATCCGAAATCCATACTTCCAACGGTCGAATCCCTTTAACGAAAGACCCTAAGGAAAATGGTACAAACCCCTGCCCCCGCGAGGGGTATGCACCGAGATTTCGCGGGGAAAAAAGCTCATCGCCTCTGCAACAAAGGCTGCCACTACCCCGCATCGTCATTCCGAACGCAGTGAGGAATCCCTCCGCATTTTGGGTGGCACAGCCACTCTTGGCTGTGCTTCGTCTCCCCATCTGTCATCACGAGGCGCGTAGCGACGAGGATTCGCAGTCGCCTCTGCGTGGCCGCGCGAGCCGGCGGCAGGGAAGTGAAAGCGATGTCATGCTGAGCGGAGTGGCCGCGCCTTTCCTCGGCCGCCTTTGGGCCGCGCGGCCGCGGAGTCGAAGCATCTCTCCCGTTTTTTGTGTTGGTCCTGTAGCTCAGGTCGTCCCGCCGATTCACTTTCTCGGCGGGAGACCTGAGGCCTTTCTCGCTTTGTGGGTCGCGGTTTTTATGGTGAGCGCAGCGAATCCGCCGCGATACACGGGCGCTTCAATTATCCGGAATAAGCTGCTGAGTGCTGGGCACAGATTCTCTTGACCTCGTTTTCATGCTCCTTGGTGCAAAGGCTTAGAGGATAGGCGCACAGAATGTCTACGTTGTATTTATTCGCAAGATGATTGCCGAGTTGTTCCAGTTGAATCGCCGCCTCCGCGTTGCCATCGTCGCACAATAGCGCCACGCCCTCGCCGAAAATCGCAATTCGGGGATTTTGGGCTTTGGCTGCTTTTGAGGCTGACTCAACGAGCTTCCCGAATCCTTCAAAAAATCGAGCCCGATCGGGCCAGCCATTTACCATGAATAGCGAAAGCGTCTCAGCGGCGTCTAGTGGAACGTAAGTTCCCCGGCTGATAGCGGCGTCAACATCCACGCCTTGCAGCTTCAACGCTTGAAGAACACTGTCCCGGTGCGGTTTGGTAGCAAAAACAATAGAAGCATTGCCGGCCATCAAGGCGGCAGTCACAAAATTCGAGACGGTGTCTACAAACACCGCGTCGTCGGAATAGAAGCGAACCTCATGATTGTGCGGGCGAGCAGGCAGGCCGGCGATGTCCAAAGGCATCTGCCACGATTATATATGCGTTTCAGCGAAACGCGAGCCGGCCAGGGTGCAAAGTTCTCAATTGCCGGATATACACAAAAGAAAGGCAGGCGCAACTCCGTGACCGCGCATTCTACCGTTAAAGCGCCTGAAGAAGCTCTTAGGTCATGCGAGGATAGCCTGTAGAAAGTTTCTGCATTTTATCCGGAGAGCCCTTGTCCTGAAAATCGCTGGCATCATCCTGCTCACGCTAGTTTCCCTACGGTTAATCCTCTGCGAGTACAACAATCTGAGAGACGACCTCAAACGGAAGCGGAAACGACGCTGACCCGCAACGCGCCGATCGTTTGGCTGCCATTCGAACCAACTTCCAAACATTTCCCCTTCATTCGAATAATTGAAGCCTCGGGAGACCTGAAGCTCTTCGAATGAAATCACCCTCCCTCTCATTCGAATGATCCATGCGGTAAACAAAGATGTACTTATGTTTACTTATATGGTAACCTTGCGTATGAGCACCTTACCGAACCACTCGCGTCTATTCTTCCGCCTCCTTGCTCCTCTCCGGATTCACAAAATGAAAATCAGGGCAGGGAATCGACAGACAACAACTCCAACTCCGCCGCTCTAACGGCAACATGCGGGACGGAACCTTTCCCGGCGAACGCCTACCATTTCCCGCCGGAAAGTGATCCCCCAAAGGCGGCCCCCTATCGCTACGATGATTATGTCGAAAGTAAAATAGATACCAAGCCGCTGCCCGAGCGCTGCCAGTTTATGTTTTCTGACGGACGTCAGTGCACCATGGCGCGCTCCGATATTCATCCCTCCCTCTGCACATACCACTCCGAAAGAGAAGAGCAGTTGTTTGGCGTTCCGTACGTCTCCTCCCCGCGTGTTGTTCGCGGCGCTGGATTCGATCTCCCTGAACTCTATTCCGCCTGCAGCGACCTCAGCACCCCCGGCGGCGTTAGCCGCGTGGTCGCCCAGGTAATTCGCCTGCTCGCCCAAAGGCGCATCTCACGGCAGGAAGCGGCCACCTTCGCCCACCTCGCCCATGTTCTATTGCAGAGCTTTGCGATCGCTCGCGCTGAGAACGCCACCGCCAGCGTCGCTGGTCGTGCCTTGCACGAAAACCCGGCGCTCCGAATAGGATCGCCGGTTCCGGCTGCAAAACCGAACGGCTCCTCCGTAAGGGCCGAACTGGCTTACCCCAACAGAATCAGCACTTACGAAAATGCATCCGCAAATCAAGCAGAATGAGCACTTACGAAATGTCGCGACTTAAAGTCGAGCAGAATCAGCACTTACAAATTATTTTTGCGCGGGGCGGGGAGCGGCTGAGGCGTGCTTTGCAGCAGACGGATTTTCCCGCTGGCGACTTTGTACCTGCGGAGCAGCGGCGAGGGCGACGGTTACTCCCCCCAAGCCGACCGGACCGCGGTCCTCAATCAGGCGCCGCAACGCGAGTACCAGTTCGCCAGGCGAGGATTTGGAAACGAATGCGTCCGCGCCAACCGCGTGCGCAGCGGCCGACATGGTGGGTTCATCGCGAAGCGTGAAGAAAACGATCTTCACGTTTCCGAGGCGCTGGCGGATCTCGTATGCCGCCTGGACACCGGTGATGTCCGGCAGGGAATGGTCCAAAATAATGAAATCCGGCTTCAGGCGCGCAGCCTCTTCGATGGCCTGCTTTCCATTGAGGGCCTCGCCGCAAATGTCCAGGCCTTCATTGGTCAACACTTCGCGCACGGCCTTAAGAACGGCTTGGTTGTGGTCGACCAGTAACACGCGCGCCATGGTTACGTTCCCCCGAATTCTTATGAATTTTTAATGTGCTGGCGAAGGAAGCGCGATACGGGACTTATGGTAGGTAATGGTACGGACGCGGCTTTTTTTGGAGCAAAGGCAACGCGATGACAGCGTTTGCGGCCTGCCTAAAGGCGGCCGCTACAAATTATGTTTCCGGGGAGAGATTCGATCCAAACTTTTCGATCCAAACTCCGGCGACAGGTTGGGCCGAGCGCGGTAACATCAGATGATGACCTTCAGCAGCGACGAACTGATCCTGGCGCTCGTCAGCCTGGTGCGCGCCACGCGGCCTGGCATGCTGCACCAGGAAGCGGACGGCTTCAGCGTGGATTTCGAGGCCATCGCCCGCAGCAAGACCCCGGGGAGCGCCGATCGCCTGCTGTTGAAGATGGGTGCGGTGATGGGAAACTCGACGCCGTATCCGGCGGAGAATCCCGAGAGTTCGGTCTCGATCGATCTGGACGCGGCCGAAGCGCGACAGATCGCCGACGCGCTGGCCCAGTTGGAGCTGCTGCAGGCCTGGCCGCAGGACGTCATGGAAATGAGTCGCGCGCTGCGCGCGCGCCTCGTTCCGCATGCGCGGCAGGGCTCGCGAGAAAATTGAAAGACTTGGGCGCGATTTGCAAACCGGAGCACGAGTAGGCAGACTGGATAGCTGATTCGGATAATTAGTTAAGGATGCTACCGAAAATCGGACTACATAAATGAATGCTCCTTACGACGTGATCTGCATTGGCGCCGGCCCCACCGGCCTGGCCTGCGCCATCGAAGCCAAACGCGCCGGCATGCGCGCCCTGGTCATCGATAAAGGCGTGCCTGTGCAACTCGCTCTACCACTATCCCGTGAACATGGTTTTCTTCACCACGCCGGAACTGCTCGAGATCGGCGATCTGCCGTTGGTCTGCGCCGGCGGAAAAGCCCACTCGCGTCGAAGCGCTGAAGTATTACCGCAAATGCGCCGAGCACTACGAACTCGAGTTGCGTCTGGGCGAGACGCGTCGACGCGCGTCGAGGGCAGCGACGGCGATTTCCGCGTGCACACGCGACGGCGAGAATGGCGCGATGGAACAATATCACGCGCGCAAGCTCATCATCGCCACCGGCTATTACGATTTGCCGAATCGCCTTGGCGTGCCCGGCGAGGACTTGCCTCACGTCTCGCATTACTACACCGAGCCGCATCCTTTCTGGCGGCACGACGTCGTCGTGATCGGCGGCAAAAATTCCGCCGCGGAAGCCGCGCTCGATCTCTATCGCACCGGCGCCCACGTGACGCTGGTTCATCGCCGCGCCGAACTTGGCTCGACCATCAAGTATTGGGTGCGCCCCGACATCGAAAATCGCATCAAGGCCGGCCAGATCAAGGCGCTTTTCAACACGCACGTCGTGCGCATCGACGCCGGAATTCGTGCATGTCGACCGGACCCGACGGCGACAAGACGCTCCCTGCAGTCGAAGTTTTCGCGCTCACCGGCTACCATCCCGATTTCGACTTCCTGCGGCAGCTTGGCGTGAATCTCGATCCCGAAACGAATAAGCCCGCTCTCGATCCGCAGACGCTGGAAAGCAACGTCCCCGGTTTATACCTGGCCGGAGTCGTCATCGGCGGAAATCACACCAGCGAAATTTTTATCGAGAACGGCCGCTTTCACGGCAAGCAGATCGTCGCGGCGCTCACCGGCACGCCGCTTGCGGTCGCCCAACTTAGCTATGCAGCATAATCCCGTGAGGGACGAAACAGCGTAGCCCACTGCGGAAGCGGTGGGAAAACGTACGGAAAGGATACAGCCCCGGCGAGGGGCGGCACGCTGCTAAACTAGCTGGCAGGTGAATTCAGAAAATATGGCAATCATCGGAGAAGTCGGCGACACGTTCACGGCGCTGGCCAAGGGCTTCAGCGTCACCTTTCGCAATCTTTGGCGAAAGACGACCACCGAAAATTATCCCGACGAGCCTGTTCATTTTCAGCCGCGCTATCGCGGCATCCACGTCCTGCAGCGCGATGAGAATGGACTCGAAAAATGCGTCGGCTGCTTTCTGTGTGCCGCAGCCTGCCCCGCCCACTGCATCTATATCGAGGCCGCCGAAAATACCGAAACCAAGCGCATCTCCGCCGGCGAACGCTACGCCACTGTCTACAACATCGACTATTCGCGCTGCATTTTCTGCGGATACTGCGTCGAAGCCTGCCCCACAGACGCGATCACCCACGGCCACGGATTCGAGCTCGCCACCTACGACATCAATTCCCTGATCTATCGCAAAGAACAACTCCTCGAAGCCGGTCAACCAAAGCCCCCGCGCGCCGTGTGACCTGCTCTGCCCTCATGCGGTCCTCTCGCGTCAATCGCGTCTGCTGCGGCAACTTGGGCACCGCAGTGAGTAGTGCCGCACCCTGCCGCCGCGCTGTTGCAGTGGCCGATTTAGCTGGCCGCTGCTTTAGCGCAGTCTGGTCCCCCGCGCTGCCGTTGTCACTCGTGCGATTGCTTGCCGCCGCCCTCGCGCATGGCCGCTCCCGGTGCCGAGTGCCGCAATCCACGGCTGCGCGTCGTCGCTACTTGTCACTTGTAGCGCAGGTCCAGGCCGGTGCTTTTGACGTGCATTTGCGATACTGCCGCCAAATAGTGGCGTCGTTCGCGATGTCAGATTAGGATTCATCGGAGCGCGCCGAATTGCGAATCCTGAGCGTCCAGTAGCACTGTCCGAGCGCTTTCGTCCTGGAGTTAGATGTCCGTCGTGTCAACCGATGCGCGACCTCTCACTTGCTGCTCTGTTGTTCCCGCCATGGTTCTCGCGCTCCATTAGCCATGCGCAACGAATCTCCACCCCATCTTTATAATTGGCCATTCCCTTTTCGCAGCCGCTGTCAATGACCCGCTTCTGTAGTTGCGCAGATCGCTTTCGTGGTTGCGCAGATAATGTATAGGAATGGATCGAAACATATCGAAAACGCTGGTCGGAGGCTGGAAAGAACTCGGACGAGCGGCTGAAAAAACGTCCTAACGGAGGGTGCAAAAACTCCGGGGCGGACGGCGCGTGGTGGAAGCGAAGGGGCCAAAGAACGGACAGCGGGTGATGGAGGCGGAGGGGCGGAGGTGCGGCGCAGAGCGGAGCGTGCGGAGCGGGAGAAACTGGAACCAGAGGCTCGGGATACTTGGGGCGAGACGATGCAAGCGCACTCGGCGCGATGAATGGTCTGGCCGAAGGCGAAGTTCGCGCCTTATAACATTTTCGACGTGTGTGCGGCCGGCACTCGAGGCGAGTGAAGGGCAGAGTCGTGGGGAAAGATCCAGGCGGCATTCGCATAAGTCGAAACAATTTGAGGATCGGCTCAGAAAAAGCAAATTGGCGACATCACGCGGGTCTGTTTGGCACGGCGAATCGTCAGGTCGGAAGGCGAAGTTTGCGCCTTATAACATTTTCGACGTGTGTGCGGCCGGCACTCGAGGCGAGTGAAGGGCAGAGTCGTGGGGAAAGATCCAGGCGGCATTCGCATAAGTCGAAACAATTTGAGGATCGGCTCAGAAAAAGCAAATTGGCGACATCACGCGGGTGTGTTTGGCACGGCGAATCGTCAGGTCGGAAGGCGAAGTTTGCGCCTTATAACATTTTCGACGTGTGTGCGGCCGGCACTCGAGGCGAGTGAAGGGCAGAGTCGTGGGGAAAGATCCAGGCGGCATTCGCATAGGCCGAAACAATCTGAGGGTCGGGTCAGGAAAAGCAAATTGGCGAAATCACGCGGGCGCGTTTGGCACGGCGAATCGTCAGGCGGAAAGCGAAGTGCGCACCTTATAACATTATCGACATGGTGTGCGGCCGGCAATAAACGCTAGTGAACGGCAGAGTCGTGGGGAAAGATCCAGGCGGCATTCGCATAGGTCGAAACAATCTGAGGGTCGGGTCAGGAAAAGCAAATTGGCGAAATCACGCGGGCGCGTTTGGCACGGCGAATCGTCAGGCGGAAAGCGAAGTGCGCGCCTTATGACATTTTCGAGATGGTCTCCGGCCGGCAATCAAGGCGAGAGAAAGGCAAAGTGATGGGGAGGGCCGAAAGGGCAATCCAGGTGATGGTCGCGCCGAAAGGCCCGATGTGACGCGCAAAAGCGGCCATTCGTACGGTTCAGCCGAGGACAGATATTCTGTTCAAACGCGACTGGGGCCGTCACAAATCAGCTGGTGAACCTCTAGGTTTTCATCACTTGCTTGAGAATCGGCACACGGAAGCGAAGAGCCGAAAAGCCATTAGCGCGGCGCAACACCGTCAAGGGTCGGCTCAGGGGCGAAGCAACGTGATGGTCGCGCAGGAAGGTTTAATGTTGACACGCAAAAGTGGCCGTTCGTGCGGTTCAAGAGGATCGCAGATGTCTGGCGACAACACGAGTGTGCATGCCAAACCATGTCATAAATTCCGTGCTCATTCGCGGTGCTCGAAAGGTCGGCGAGACGAGGCGGGTGCGATCGGCGCGCCGAATCGTCGGCCGGAGGCAGAAGTGCGCGGCTCTGCCGCAGGATGTCCCGTGACAGTCGGGGCAGCATGGCGAGGCTTTGCGCCAACCATGATATCGGCACGGCGCGGCGGAAATGTCTCACCGGCGATCCTAGTATCGTCGTATCGTCGGGTCGGGCGGGGATTGCACATGAACGCGGCGCGTATGGAATGCAAATCGGCGGCACGTCCGAAAAGCGGAACCGCTACCCGTTACGCGCAATTTTCAGGCTGAGGTGCGGTCTCCGGCGCGAATTCGCGAGCGCAAACGGCGAACGGGACGTGGTCCGGCGTTGATCGCTTGCGGCGGAGAGAAGGGAAGTTCAGCTTGCGGGAGGATATCCGAGCCTTGGCCCTGCTCAGGGGCCAGCTTGCGATCTTCGCGGACCCAGCGCGCCAAGAAAGCTTCGGCAGTTACTTCGATCCACTGCTCGAGTAATGCGGTGATTTCTTTGCGCAGATTGGCGGCGTGGTTCAGACGAGAGAGCTCGAAGCTCTCGAGAGAGGTGTCGGACGCTTCGTGCAAGTAATTCCAAGGCGGAGTCACCCGCTGGGTAGCCATGCTTAGTCCCCCCTTAATTGGGGATGACTATTAACACGAATCGTAATAGCGGGCTAGGCAGTTTATCAGTACTTTACATTAGGGTTGTGGAAATCCGTACAGTTAAGACCGTAGGCGCGGGTAGGAGATGAGTCATGTGCAGCGGCTGTTCGGGCGATTACGCCGGGGGCTTTGAGGAACTGGGCGACCCCGTCAATAAAGGGAGTTCCAGCGATGGGCCAGCGGGCTGGGATCGGACGAAAGAAGATGGAAATCGGCTTAGCGCCGAAACGGTCAGGGGCTTCGAGGACAGCCCGAGTGGTCAACGGAGTTCCCAGCGCAGCAATCTGCTGGGTTCCATACGTGAAAATGGCGCAGAGAGTTACGAAATACTCGTCAGTGCTACGCACATCGTGGAAATCCGGGTGTTCGGAGTTAACTCCGACAGAATGAGTGAATTGCTCGAAAACGAATCCGGAAATGAGTGCGCCCGGTAAACACTCGAGGGGGCCGAGCCAAATATTATCAGACGCACGGCAGTCGATCCGAGTGGGGATTTGGTCATGACTCTCGTGATGACAACGGTAACCTTGACGCGGCGAGTGCATGGGATGGGGTCTTAGTCTCAATTGTCGTTGAGTTGACGTATCCGAGTGTTGCAGCACGGGGCGCGCACGACTTGAAACGATGGAGCCATTAGCGCGTAAACCCAGGGCGCAGGGCAGTGCTTTTTGAAGGATCCGGGATATTGGGGAGGGGAGATGGAAGCGCAGGAACTGGAATCGTGGCGGGCCAAAACGCAGCACGGCGAAATGCTCGAGCCGGAAAATCGTGACGTGGATGCGCGGCATGTTGAACCGCCGGAGTTAATGGCAGCCGAAATCGACGCACTGAAAGCCGCCGCGAATGAAACGCCGGCGGCGGAAGCGTGCGCCAGTGATACAGACGCAGATGCGGAACATGTCCGTGCTTTGGAGGCGACGACGAGTGACGTCTTCCCCGAGGAAGACGAAACGCAGCTTGCGGCGATCCGCGAGCTTGACGACGCGAGCCAGTGCGCGCGGCATCTGGCTTACGCTGGCCGAAATCGCGGAAGCGACGGAATTTGCGGAAGCGTCGATCTCGGCGCAGTTGCGGCACCTGCGCAAGGCGCATCACGGCGGATACCACGTGGAGAAGCGCCACCGGTATTCGGCGCGCGGCGTGGCGACCATGCGAAAAATTCGGGATACGCGAAGGGGTCCGGTGATCTGGGAGTATCGCGTGCTGCCGCCGGCATAGGAGCCGAAATGCCAAAGCGAGTACTTGACTTTGATGCATTGTGGGCGAGCGACAAGCTGGCTGCTTGCGCCGAATGGGCGCAGAGCGAATACGCCTGGCTTTACGGCCTGGCCGACGCGAGCGGCAGCTTCGAAATAACGAACATGCGCGTGATTTGGGGACGCGTGGCCGCGATTCGCAAAAATCTCAATCTCGAACGGCTCCAGGAAATCTTCGACGAGTTCATCGCGCGCGGACTGTTGTTTACGTGGGAAGAAAACGGCAAGCGCTACGGCCATTGGACCGGCAGCGATGTCCTTGGAAGGCTGCCACGGCGTTCCTGGCGCATGCGCCTGGAGAAACTGGCGCCGCCAGTGCCGTGCGAGGCGTTAGCGGCTTATAGCGCGCGTTTCGGGGGAAGCAAAGAAATCATGGTTGCCGGGGCGAGTGCGGCCTCGCAATTGGGGGAACTTTCCGATGCGTTCCCGGGGGAAAGCAGTTCTGGATTCGAGGAACATCACGCACGGTTCACGCATGAGCGTGAGGACGCTCACGCACAGGATTGGGATTTGGGTTTGGATCTGGATTCGGAAAAAGAAAGAGAAAAACAGGTGTGTCCCGCTCCGCCAATTTCTTTGAGGGTTCCTGACGGAGCAGATTCACGAATACGGCGTCAGCAACTCGAGCACAGATCGGCTGAAGAAACTTCGCGCGAGCATAGCTCCGCCGAAACTACGCCCGAAGAATTGCTCGAAATCTACGAGGCCGAACGCCGGGAACTGCCGCCGGCAGGCGCCATGACACGCGAACGCCGCTGCCGATGCGAGCGATGGCTCGCCGCGGGGTTCACGCCGGAGCAATTTCGTGCGGCGGTGCGCTGCGCCGCGGCTACTCCATTTCTGACGGGCGACGGCAGCCGCGGCTGGCAAGCGAGTTTCGATTGGCTGATCGCCAATCGCAGCAACGTACAGAAGGTGCTCGAAGGAGAATACGCGCCGCAAGGACGAGCGCGCGCGGAGAAATCGCGCGCACGCGCCGAGAGGTCTGGGCCCGCTGATCTCTATACCGGCGCTGGGCCGCGGCCCACCGATTGCGGCGTCCGCGTGAATCCCGCGGCGCTCGCGCGGATTCGAGCGCGCGAGGCGCAGATGAGCGGGCAATTGTGGGCGCACTGCGGTGCGCGACGCCGTCCCGCCGCACGCGGGCGAGCTGGCCGCCGGTCGTTCATCTGATATGGCATCTGATATGGCGCCCGTTGCGCCCGGTCTGGCGCCCGATCTCGCGCCCAAACCAGTAGCCTTCGGTGCGCAACCGCGTGCAGCACCGGTCGCGCGTTAAAGCAATCCCACTCGTTCACTAGCCACCAATCGAGCCGGCCGCAGCGCCGGAAACACTACGGGGACGTGTGTGTCCTTGCGAAAGGAGACGTGTGTATGCGGAGACCCTGTCCAGCAAGCTCGCCGAAACGAAATCGCAAGTGGCTCTTGAGGAATAGTCCGAGAAAGCAGACCTGCGGGCGACTATTTCGAAGATTGTTGCCGAGGCTGCCAGTCGATATGCGTGTGGGGCGGCCGGAAGCCGCGCTTAGCGCGCCGCAAATTTCTGTGGCAATGGAAGCTCCGAACAGCGCAGCCGCGGAAGTCGCCGCTTGTGAGCCCATGCGGTGCGGATTTGGGGCGGTGCGCGTGGGCGCTTTACTGGGGCGCTTGCGATTGCATTTGCAGACCGATCGCTTCCTGTCCGTGCACCGGGGCGACACGTTATGGGAACGAGGCTGCGTTGGCGGGGCGCTCGCGCTGGCCGTGATCGCCGTGGGAATGCAGGAGGCGGAACTGGACGCGCCGCTTGCTGCTTCTTTTAGCGCCGCAAGCTCCTCTTCTTTAACTCGCCGGGCTCCTTGTTTACGCCGCGAAGCTCATCCTGTGGGTAGACGTTCGCGGCGAAGAACCGGGGACACCGGCGCTACTGCAGGCGGGACGTTGGGGCGCACGACAACCCCAAACCTGCGGGGCGAAGAAAGTGAATTTGGAGGCGGTGGACTCCGATGTAGCGCCGGGCTTCAGCCCGGCATATCTGCGCGTGGGGATGTCGATGCTGCCCTAAAGGGCAGCGCTACATCAATCCGCCGCTCGGCGCTTGGGAATCGGGGCGCGCGATGAGGAACGCGGCGCCGTTTTCAACGACGCCTTTCTGGTGTGCCACGAAATCTACTTCGTAGCGCGGGAGCTGGTGAATTCGCGCGTGGCGACCACGCAACTGCAATCGGCGTCGAAGTTCCTGTGGCGGCCGGACGTGCGTCCGCGGCTGGTGGAATATGTCGCCGACTTTGCACGGGCAGGCGAACGGGCGCTCGGCGAGACTTGTTTTAGGCCCGAAAAGCCGCGTGATTTGGCACGCGCTTTTGGGGCTCGACAACACCAGACGCTTCTAGGGCTTCGCGATCGGTGTGCGGCGCCCGACAACACCAGACACACGGGGCAGAGAGGATCGCGACAATTCCCGCGCGCGTCGCGGCTGATCCTTTTCCGCATGTATTACCTCGGCGGCGCCGAATACGAAGCGGCGCGGCTTTTGCTCGGATTATCCGAGCGCACCTGGTCGGATTGGGCCGAGGAGATTCGCGCGCGCGTGGGCGCGGAGCTCATCCGCGCCCACATGTACCCGCCGGCGCGCTACTTTCGGCCAGGCGTCGCCGAAGCGGGCGGGGCAACCGGCGTCGACAAAAGCCGCGCCCAAAGCGAAAATGGCTGCGGTGCCCAGTGAGCCAGATTTCGGCTGAAGACGCCTACCTGATTTTCGACAAATGGCGCGATGAGCAATCGGCGCTGCAGTTGGTGATGAAGCGGCCGCCAGGTCTGCGCGCCGTAAATTCGGCGTTTATCAAAAGCGTGCTGCCACATTCGCATCAAGTGCTGATCGCGGCGCTCGTGGAGGACGAATACCTGAACGTGGCGGTAAATCTCGAAGGCGCCGAATACGAATACGAAGACGCAACTGCAGTGCTGCCGGACTTTGCGGGAGCGAAGTGGGTGTGCTTTCTGGCCGCGACCTTCCCGAACGGCAACCGCTACGTCTTTGGCGAACGCGCGGCAGGCCAAGCGTAGATTTTTGTAGCGCCGCCCTCCTGTCACGAGCCGCTAGGCGAGGGATCAGGGCGGCATCGATGGCAATCGAGGCAGAAATACACGCCCGCCTGAAGGCGGCCGCTACATACGCGGATCGTGCGCCTAGCGCTGTGTTGGTTGGTGAGGAGCGATCGGGTCGCGCGCGTGCAGCAGCTTCACGCCGATGCCGTAAGCCATTTTGGGCTTGGGCTCGACGCGCACGACTTCGGCGACGAATTCGAGATTCAACGAACCAAACGACGGAATGACGTTCAGGTGCATGCCGACGGAATAGCAGTGCAGGTTGGAGACGAAATAGAAGCCGCCCCGGCTGTAATCGCGCATGACCTGAACTTCCTCGATGGTCGCGCCGTTGGCGTCTGTACCTTGGATCCACACCTGGCGCGGGCCCTTTTGGCGGCGCTCCATGCGACGTTCGGAACGGACGGCGGCAGCGGCGGCGAAGCCGTGGGCTGCTTTGTGCGGCTCGGCGGCCTTTTCCTGGACTGCGGGGATCTGCACATCTAGCTCTGGCATAGGCGGCTCCTTCGTGCGCAAGTTTTTGTGCCCAACCCGGGCAGGTGGTTCGGCGAGCTCGAGTTCAGGTGAAGCGGGCCGGAGGAGACTCAGTGCGTCGCCAGTGAATGCAGATTAGCGGCAGGCCCTGGCAGAGTCGATAGGACGCGCGTACCAACGCGCTGGTCCTTTTGGGTTAGTGAAGGCTATCGTTGACGCGCGGAATGCCGCATTGCCGCGATCCTCGCGCCTGTCAGGCAGCAGACGCGGGGCGTCTTGTTCGTGCGGAGGGACGATGCTGCTTAGCGTATGAGGTGTGTGCTGGCCGAAGTCTGAAATGCATACCTTCCGCCCGCAGCAAATAGGCCACGATCCCAAACAGTTTACTGGCGGTAGGATTTCCACGCGGGCCAAACATCTGGTGCAGAGTTTTTACGTTCATTTCGGTGTGTGCGGACAGCTTAGGAAATCCAACCGTCGCATTGATGTAATCACGCAGCAGTTCTTTGCCGAGCGCCACCTCGCCTGAAAGAAGGCTTTCGATCGCTTCGCTAAGCAAACCCCGGCGAAAAGCGGGATCGCGTTTCGCGCGCGCCTGAACCGTTTGTCGAAAATCTCTTGTTAAAGCCATAATTCATTCCTCTTTCTGTTGTCGCTTTCTTCGCTTGTAGTCTTCCCATCGTTCGAGCGCAAGCTCGATATCGTGCTGTTGGCGTTCTTTCGTTCCGCCACCAAGCAGAATGATGACGAGTTCGCCGTCTTTCGCGAAGTAGACCCGATAGCCGGGACCAAAATTGATCCTGCACTCATAAACGCCACGGCCGACGCCCTTCATGTTGGAGAAATTCCCCAGTCCGATACGATAGAGAGCCGTCGTTACCTTGCGGGCTGCCTCCGCATTCAATCTGTCGAACCATTTGCGAAAAGGGCTTCCGCCGCCCTGGTCTTGATATTCAAGAATATCGACCATGGCCAGAATGGTAACATATATTGTACCATACCGGCCAAAAGAGACAGCAGGGTCAATTCTTGTCGGGCTTAGTCGCCTTTGCAGTTGATGATCTGGCGCAGGGTGTGGTCGATGCGCACCAGGTCGCGGGCATTTTCCATGACGTGGTCGATATCCTTGTAGGCGCCGGGGATTTCATCGAGCAGCACTTTGGACCGGCGGAATTCGATGCCGGCCATGGCGGCTTCGAGATCCTTCATGGCAAAGGCGGCGCGCGCTTTGGTGCGAGACATCCGACGCCCGGCGCCGTGCGGAGCCGACTGGAACGACTGCGGATTGCCGAGGCCGGTGACGATATAGCTGCGCGTGCCCATCGAGCCGGGAATCATCCCGCGCATGCCTGCGCGGGCTTCGATGGCGCCTTTGCGCGTGACCCAGACGTCCTGGCCGAAGTGATGCTCGACCTGCGTGAAATTGTGGTGGCAGTTGATGCGCTCGACTTCGAGCTTCCCGTTCGTGACCCGCTTCGCCGTAGACGTGATGGCTCAGCTCGCGTAGCATGCGGTCCATCATCTCTTCGCGATTCAGCAGCGCGAACTGCTGCGCCCATCTCAAGTCCCGCAGGTAATTGTCGAACTCTTCCGTGTGCTCGGATAGATAAGCCAAATCGCGATCCGGCAAAGCGATGTTGCGCTTTTTGCAAAGCTCCTGCGCGCGGCGGATGTAATGATTGCCAATGCGATTGCCCACGCCGCGCGAGCCGGAGTGCAGCGTGAGCCAGACTTTGTCGTTCTCGTCGAAGCAGACCTCGGCAAAATGATTGCCGCCGCCGAGCGTGCCGAGCGCGGCTTCCCAGTCCTTATCGAAATTGCTGTAGTGCGCGCCGGTGGCGGATTCGAGCTTTTTGAGCTCGGCGATGCGCGGCTCGGCCGTTTCTGCGATTTTGGAGTTATTTCGGCCGGCGGACATGGGGATGCGCCGCTCGATGCCTTCGCGCAGGCGGTGCAGATCTTTCAGGTCGCCGCGCTCGAGCGGAGTCTGGAGTGCGATCATGCCGCAGCCGATGTCCACGCCTACAGCCGCAGGCACGACGGCGCCCTTGGTGGCGATCACCGTGCCGACGGTGGCGCCTTTGCCGTAATGGCAATCGGGCATCACCGCGACCCACTTGAAGATAAAGGGCAGCTCCGCGGTGTTCAGGATCTGCTTCTGTGCCTCGGACTCGATCTCCGGCCAGGGCAGAAACGTGGTGATTTTTTCGCTGACGCGACCCATTTTGTATCCAGTCCGGCTCGTCTCTCTCCCCAATTCTAAAACGAGTGCTCGGCTGAAAGGAGGATTAGTGGTACTTTCCTCGTCACTTTCCGGGCCAGAGTTGCATCTGATTTCCAATGTCGGGGGGAAGGGTGGGAAGACGAGCAGCCCTCATCGTGTTTGCGCTTGCCTTGGCCGGGACAGCGGCACGGGGGCAAACCGTTGCCGAACCGACGCCCCAGAAGGGCAGCACGGAGTTTCAGGTCTGGACCGGCGGTGGGCACTCTTTCGCGAATGGAGCTGGGAACACGGGCGTATGGAATGTGGGCGTGCGCTACGGTTGGGTTTTGACCGACGCGGTTGGCCCCCGTTTGCTTCGCGGACGCTTCGAGTGTGTAGTCGACGCCGTCCCCGCGTACGTTATCTTTCAACCCCGGGGCGCGGTCTACGGCGTGGGCATCAATCCTCTGGGCCTGAAATGGAATTTCGACACCGGCCGCCGCGTGGCGCCTTATTTCGATATGGGCGGCGGGCTCCTTTTGACGTCCAACAACGTCCCGGCCGGTATTTCGCGCGTGAATTTTGCATCCGGGCCGGGGTTTGGCGCTAACTTCGGCCACGGTAAGGCGCATTGGAGCCTGGAGGTCCGCTGGCTGCACATCTCCGACGCCGGGCTTACACCCGATAACCCGGGCATCAACCTGATCCAGGCGCGCGTTGGCTTAGGCTGGTTCCACCACAGGGAATAATTTTAGGCGCACGAAGCTCGCGTTACCGGCGAGCTACGCCGCTATGAGCTGGCTTTGGCGGCGATGCGCTTGCCTGCAACGCGGACGATCCACGGCGCGAATCGCTCGAGCGCGACCAAAATCTTGCCGTGGCCGGTGATGATCGCCTCGCGCCGGCCTCGCGCGATGGCGCGCAACATCTGGCGGACTGCCTTGCCTGTGTCCATGACGAGCCATGCGGGAATGGGATCCTTGGCGCGCGGATGGAAACCTCCGCGATTATCGACGCGGCGGATATTGCTGGCCACGAAGCCGGGGCTGATCAGCGTAACTTTCACTCCGGACTTCTGCAGCTCCGGGCCAATACAATTCGCCAGCGCGCGCAGGGCGAACTTGCTCATGGCGTAGGGTGAAGTTCCCGGAGCGGCTCCCCAACCCGAGATGCTTCCCATGATCGCGATGTTGCCCTTGGTCTTCTCGATTTCCGGAAGCGCCGCATAGATCGTGCGTAGCACGCCGAATACGTTGGTTTCAAACTGGCGGCGGTAATCCTCCAGCGACAGTTTCTTCAGCGTCCCCACCACGCCAAAACCCGCATTGGCAATGGCCACATCGAGCTTTCCCCAGTGGGTCACTGTTTCGGCGACGGCGCGCTCGAGTTCACCATCGCGCGTAACGTCGCAGGCGATGGCGAGAGGCTTCGCGCTCTCCGACGCCGCGATTTTCTGTACCAAAGCTTCCAGCAACTCCGTGCGGCGTGCCGCCAGCGTCAGTTTCGCGCCCGCCCGGCCGAGCTGCAACGCAAGCTCCTCCCCGATGCCAGAGGAAGCGCCGGTGATGAGGACGACCTTGTTGCGGAAAAATCGTTCGATCGTGGACATGAAAGGGGCGGCAGCCGTCCCAAGAGCTTCACATAATGCCACAAAAGGCAGCGCGACCCTGCCGCATCGTTGTGGCTACGGCGGCTATCCCAGGCTGAAAGGCCAGGGCCGGAAGATCATCAGCGTCATCAGCAAAAATCCGATCATGGCGATATTCTTGCCGAAATGCACTTGCTCGTTCATTCGCGCCTGCGGATCGGAAATCGTCCAGAAGTTATGAATCTTGAAGGTGACGCCCAGCAGGAAAACGATCAGAAGACCGGTGCCAATGGTGGGATGGTAGCCGAGCAGAATACTTGCGCCGCCGAGCACCAGCAGGACGCCCGTGCCCAATATGGCGAGTTTCGCCGACGGAGTGACTTTGGCTTGTGCGTAGCCCGCCATCATGTCCGCGTTCTTGAAGTGATTGAACCCAGCCATCAGAAAATATCCGCCCACAATGATGCGCCCGATCAGGAAGAGGATCTGCAGAATCTGGAGCAAGTCCATCGCACACCTCCTTGTCGTAGTGGCAGAGTTGAGAAGCTTGCGGTTTGATGCTGTTCCCGCTGGCCTGTTACGGCGGCCCTATGTTACTCCGCGCGGCGCCGTATTAGCCAAAAGATGACGTGCACGCCAGCCGCGGGGTGGCAATTAGAGGAAATCGCCCGCGGCGCCGCGCGTGCTAGCGTCGGCCTCGCTGATTAAAGCGCTGGTGCGTCTTGATTACGCGTGCCGGACTCGGCCGTGAACAACGCGCTGTGCGAACTCTTTGTGGGACGTCGAAGCGCCCGCCATGGCCGCAAGCCATCCCAGCAACAACGATACGAATAGCACCCACCCGAGATCGGAAAAGATGGTGAGGATGTATACGCTGTGTGCGATCCGATCGATGAATGTAGAGCCGAATGCGTTGCCGCCGATCACGGCCAGCACAACGGCGCCAGCAACCGACATCCCAAACATCACCATTCCGTGAATTATGCCGTCGCGCGAGTTATGAATTGCGGCCAATTGGCCGGTCACCCTGCCTGCTACAAACATGGCGATCATCGTCAGAATCGGTCCCCAAACGGCGGTGCCTACGTTCATGCCTGCGATCGGCTCTGAGGGATTCGCATTCGGGGAAGTCGCAAACAAATTCAAACCCAGCATGCCGAAAACAGACCAGATCGCTACAAACGTGAATGTTCCGGCCCAGATTGCACCCCAATTGAGTTGGGCGACAACCGGGACATTTTCAACTCGATAATTCAGATCCGCCATTTTTACCTCCCGGAGAAACCGTTGCGTTTAACGCATCGTATGTGTGGTCCTGAGCCACTCAACGGCTTCAAAGCTGGCTCCTGTATCTATGCTTTTCCAGAGCAGGGAGGTTCGGAATACGCTGTTTGGTTCAGAGTGCCTACAGTGCCGTACGGAGTGAGGCTGTAGAAGAGAGAAAGCTTAACTCGGTATACGTTGAAAGCTTAAGCGGGGTCTTGCAGGTACTTCACGATTTCTTTGCTGTGGTAGATCGCACCCCCTCAAATGCGTCCAGAATTTCGTCGGGCAAGGGGGCATCGAAGTCATCGGCAATCTTAATGGTGTCGCCGTATGCTCCTAGGCTGCGCTTGCGATCACCCGCGGGCACCGGCACGAGCCGAGCCACGGGCACGCCGCGGTTGGCGATGCAAATCTCTTCTCCTGCGGCAACGTGCCGGAGCAGCTTGGATAGCTGTGTTTTCGCTTCACGGACGCTCACCTGTTTCATGGGTGTTGGAGTTAGTCTGCGGGGGAGACGAGGGCGCGTCAGGGGCTGTGGAGGACGTTGCGGAACCGAGGCGCAACTCCTGTTCTATATCTGCACGTAAAGTGATCTATTGACGGGATGTAAAGTGTAGTGTAAAGTGTAGTGTAAAGTGTAAAGCGTAATGTCAAGTGGAGGCTGAACATGGGCAACAGGATGAGAGCTGCCCCCGTTTATTTTACAATCGGCCAAGTCCGTTTTAACCCCATCCTAACGCTGGAGGCGTACGCGCCACAAATCCAAGAAAGACTACGAAAAGAAGGGTTCCCTGACGCCCAAAAAGGGCTTGTCGCAACGATCAACCTTAACCTCGGCGCTCCAAGTGAAGCCAATGCACCTCAACTCCCAGTAGCGCAAACCGTACGGTACGCGTTCGGCAATATGGAACGCACCGCTAGCTTTATCCTTGACCAGGGTGCGCTTTCGTTCCAGACGACAGCTTATGACGTGTTTGAAACTTTCTTGCCGAATTTTCTGACTGGTCTTCGTGCAGTACAAGAAGCAGTTAATTTGAGCTACAGCGACCGAATAGGGCTACGGTACCTAGATGCAGTTTTCCCGAAATCGGGAGAGACGCTGCGAGACTATTTGAGCGACTCACTACTTGGGTTAACGGAAAAGCTTGACAAGGATGTCGTGCACGCATTTTCGGAAACTCTTATGAAAACTGACGACATCAACGTTCGTTCACGAGTGATTATTCTAGATGGCGAAGTGGGATTTCCGCCTGATTTGCAACCACTCACACTCAATTTGCAGGAGAGATTTCGGCAACTACGAGGGCGTCATGCCGTTATGGATACGGATGGATGGTTTGAAAGGCGAGAGGCTTTTAAGTTGGAACGCATAGGTGAAGAACTGACTCTCATCCATACGGGTATCGATAAAACGTTCCGGGCAAGTGTCACCGAAAATGCCCTGAAAGCCTGGGGGTAGCCATTATGAGAGCTACTGCGCTTTCTGTTTTTCCCAAGACGGATATGTCGTTCGTAACCGCTGGGATGCTGCTAGTTAGTACCGGTCTTAGCTTCGTGGTGCCCTCGGGATTTACTGCCGTTATAGGTTCAGAAATCCCTTATGCAGGACGTCAAGCGTCACTGACTAGCACTGCCATTGGTCTTGAGGTAGGGACCGGCGGTACAGCCACCGTGGAATATGTTAGGAAGCGGGGGAATAAGGGTTATCCATTCTTCGCTTACGAGTTGCCAAAGGGCACGGGTGATGCAAGAGCGAGCCGAACACCAGCACAAAATCTGGCACACATTCGAGCTGTCTTGAAACCCAGAATAACTGATCTCGCGACCGCAATGGGTGTTTCTCGGCAGGCACTTTACGATTGGCAAGCTGGAAAGGCTGTGGCTTCAGAGCATGCTGCGCGACTCGCGGATCTCGCGGGTGCGGCTGATGTTTTCGCACTTGAAGGCTTGACGGGAAGCTCCGAGAGTCTACACCGTGCTGTCAGGGACGGAAAAGACTTTTTCGATCTTGTGCGGGAGGGCCGGTCAGCAAATACAGCAGCAAGAACACTCATCGAAGTAGTTCGTACGGAATTAAGCCAGCGTGAAGCACTCAAGAACCGGCTCAAAGGGCGGAAGCGTCCAAGTCGTGAAGCATTCGACGAAATTGGTGCGCCAATGCTCGATGAGAGGAGCTGATCTGGATGGCGGCTTGGGATCGTCGTACGCCGTGGAGGCAGGGCCAGGCGCTTAAGGACGAAACAGCCATCACTCTCGGTTTAGTTCGTGAGGGCGAAACTTCAAGTGTGGTCGCGATGGTCGTATCCCATGATTGTGATCTTGCCCAGAGTCCGGCAGTTGAGCCCTCCGTCGAGGTCGTTGTGGGCGGGCGCATTCCAGCACCTGATGGGAATTTCTCTCACGCCAAGAATCCGCGGCGTCTTCACCTGCCGTGTAGTGAAAACGGCGCCACGATCTATCTCGACCTTCGCGCGAAGGAAAAGCGTGGCATTCCGAAAGGTGAGCTTGCCGAGCACTTGCCAAATCCCAATATGAGCCTAACGCCCAAAAATCGTTCGGTACTCCAGCAGTGGCTAGCTGCGCGTTATCGGCGGGCTGCTTTTCCAGAAGAGTTCGAACGACGTCTGGCTGAAACTGGTCTGGACAAACGGATTGCGAGGATTTTGGAGCCGTTGGGAACATACCTTATAGCCATATTTTTTGATGTGGACGAGGGGCAAGAGATCGAACGTAGTGGCGCTGACGATGTGTACAAACTTCGAATCGATCTCCTATACAGCGCGGATCATGACTCTGTCGCAGCGCTCGATGTGGCGGAAAATGCTGCGGGCGCAATTTCAGCCGCATTCCGCGACCGCTGTTTCGTTCCTCGCAAAGGATGGCAAGGAGTCGAGTTGGTCGCTTGCGAACCCATCTCGGATGAGGCGATGACGGTTTCTATGGCCGTGCAGTTAAAAAAGTGGAACGCTGACTATCTCAGTTTCCGAGCCGATCCACCAACCGAACCTATGTACTCAGAGTAATTTGGGTCTGCCAGTTTTGCTCGGACATTTGTTCTTCCCGTTACAAGCAATTTGCACGGTTGCGATTCGCCTAGCACTTGGAAAGAGAAAATACGTTTTGAGACGTGGGGGAGGCTTGTTTTGAATCGCCCCATCTCCCGTCCGATCAAGTGTTTGCCCGCTCGTGGCGAATGCCGAACGGCTGCTCAGATCCGGGCGGCGTCGGCGACGGGAAGCCGCCGGCGATAATCAAAAGCCGGCAGCGCGGTCTGCACCAGGCGGCCGAAGTCTTCCACTCGATGGCCCAGCACGCGTTTGGGCACGATGCGGTAAAGCCGCGGATTGAGATACAGCAGATAAACGTGCCGGTCTTCCAGATAGCCGACGAGCTCACTCCAGCGGCGGCGGCTTTGCGACCCCGGATCCACGACGTGGAATCCTTCCTCGCTGAAGTACATGCACAACGGCCCATAGTAATGCCTGCGGAGCCGCACAGATCTCGTCAGGAAGAAAACGAATGCGCCTAGAAGCACGGGAACGAGCCAGGCAGGCAGCCGTCCCGCGCGCGCTTCGGAAATACACAGAAGGATCGCGACGAGGAATGCGGCCGTGGCCACGGCCATCTTCAGCACGCGCCTCCAACCTCCTCCCCTGCGCACGTGCAGCAATTTGGCATGCCAGAAATCAGCCGGCGTGTGCGCAAATTCCACGGGAGTGGCCGTGAACGGGCGGTCCGTGTGCAGCTTATCGAGGATCAGGCTTCGAAATTCGGTGAGCGCGCCTTCGGTGGCAAAAGCCGACTTGGGAATAGGGAAGGACTCATTGCGGGTGAGCGGAATCAGGAAAGACGGCGTTTCCGTGAAGCCGGTCAGCTCGGTCCATGGCCGCGCCACCAGGCCGCATTTGCAGCTCAGCGCCAGCGATTCGGCAGTGGCCTCCACGGTCCGCGAATCGCGGCAGTGGATCCTTTCGTAGGCGGCAAGCAGCGTTTGTTCGCGCCGCGTGCGCCAGCGCCGCAACGACCGTCGGTCGAGCAAATAAGCGCAGGCGCCGACTGCGAAGCCGAGCCCAATAGACGCCAGCGCTGCGGCCGGAGGCGGCTGTTGCTGGCTCGCCTGCTGCATAACTACGCCTGCGCCGGGAAGCATCAGGGAAAGGCATACTAATGCAGCGATCAGCCAAAAAGCTGTCCGGCCCGGATTATGGCGCCGAGGCGGCTGCAGGGTGCGGAATTCAGGAAGGGAAATTCCGAAAGTGATTCTCACCGGGGCTATTCTAATGGCAAGCCGCCGCAGGCCCAAGCCGTTGCTCGCCGCGTCCGCGGCAAAGAGTAAACGTAAGTCAGTGCGATGAATTGTCACGAAAGTGCCGGCACAGCGCTCGCTTAAAGATCGACAAAGTTTTAGTCGAAATTTCATTTGACTTGAGATTTCCTGGACTCCACAATCCGCCCATCAGAAACACCACATTAGGCCCCCATCTCACCTACGAAGGAGAAGAAAATGACGCCGAAACATTGGCTCCGGGCCGCGGCAACCGCCGCTGTTTTTGCTGGGATCCTCTTTGCGGGACTCGTGATCAGTTCAACGCGGGCTCGCGCTGACGGACAGGATGACGAGAATTCAAAAGTTAAAATCGGCTTTGAGATAGCGCCCGTCCACCTGAATCTGGCGGGGAAAAATCGGGAATTGGTGGGACTGGGCAGTTACATCGTCAACGCGCAGGCGGACTGCAACGGTTGCCACAGTGCCGGCCCGGCGACCGAATTCACCTCTGACGGGAACCCATACTTTGGCGCGCCGACCAAGGTTAATCCGGATACCTACCTGGGCGGCGGGAGGGATTTCGGTCCCTTCCCCGGGCCAGGGCCGTTTCCGCACATCATCTCGCGCAATTTGACGCCGGATAAAACCGGGCGGCCGGAGGGAGGCCACACGTTTTCCGAATTCGTTCAGATCATCAGGAATGGCACTGACTTCGATCATATCCATCCGACCTGTACCGGCGCTCCGAACGGAAATTGTCTGCCGCCTCCGTTCGATGGCGATCTTCTCCAAATCATGCCATGGCCCATTCAAAAGAACATGACCTACCATGACCTCCGGGCCATCTACGAGTATCTGAGCGCGATCCCGTGTATTGAGGGACCGGAAGACCCCAGCAGCATCCTCCACAACGACTGTAAGTAGTTCGATGAACTGGCTCGGGGTGCCCAGTGCACGCCGATAAGATTGAAGATGGGCGGCCATTGGCCGCCCGTTTTCTTTTGTCGTAATTTTTCTCTTCGCAGCACTCAATCAATCTAGAGGGTATTCCAAACCCGCGCGTGTAGCCCAATAAGAGGCCGCCCACGTCCAACCAGTGAGGGTCTTGCTGCAGGTAACGGGAGCCCCTAGCCGCGAAACCGGCGCTTTGCGCCTCGCGTTCTTCCGCTGCTCGCGCCTTCGAGCCCACATGCTGACTCATGCGCTGATCACGATGCTGCATCTGCAAGCCACACGAACCCTGATCGCCTGGGCGCGTCGCGTGGGAGGACCCGGCTTGATCGTGCTCGGTATCATCGATAATTCAGCCATTCCCGTTCCCGGCAGCGTGGACGCGATGACCATCGTTCTGGCGGCTTCGCAGAAGAGCTGGTGGCTTTATTACGCGCTGATGGCCACCATCGGAGCGGTGCTGGGCGGCTATATCACGTACCGGTTGGCCCTCAAAGAGGGCAAGGCCATCCTGGAACGGCGTGTATCGCGCAGAAAAGCACAGAAGGTTTACAGCACGTTCGAGAAATGGGGCTTCTGGGCCGTCCTCATTCCGGCCATGCTCCCGCCGCCTCTGCCGACGTTTCCGTTTCTGCTGGCTGCTGGCGCGCTGCAATATTCCAGGAGCAAATTCCTGGCCGCACTTGCCATCGGGCGGGGGATTCGTTACGCGCTGCTGGCGTTTTTGGGGGAGCGATACGGACGCCAGATACTCCGCTGGATGGTGGAGTACCGCCAGCCGATACTTTTCCTAGGCATTGCAGCCGCCGTCCTCACCACGTTTTATGCCTTGCTGCGTTACAAACGCAGCAAGCGCCCCAGCCCCAGCCACTAAACCGATTGTTGCGAGAAACGTCGTCAAGAGTATGGGAATTCAGCCAGCAGATATTCAGGATTAAGGGGCAGAAGGGCGCGGGCGGCCCCAGAAAGGCAGCGGCCCATCGTTTAGCACTATGCGCGAGCGCTAACCGATGGGCCGTTTCGGAGCAGGAACGATGGAATCAGCGCGATTGAAAACGTCGGCCGGCGAGAGCCTTAGCCGGCTTTGTAAAAATCTGCCGGAGCGCGAAAGCCGCCCACGACAGAGCAACGAAAACCCTTATGGCGCTCATATGACCCTTCCCGGAACTTCCAGTCGGCTGCTTCTCTGATCTCATCGTCCATACTTACGATTCAGAAGATAGCCTCTGGGGGTTAAACCCGGCAATGGACGGATGGTTCCACGGGCGTAGTACTCGCAGGGCTTAGCCTCAGCTCGTTCACGCAACTTTTGCCTCGCTGTAACCGCGACGTAACCTTACTCTCACAGAGTGCTTGCGACCGAGCACGCCCGGTGTCCCCCCGGTCGTTCGGTACTTCTCCTAAAGAGGAAGATCCGCTAAATGAATAAGATAACAGTGATTTTGTGCCTGCTTGCCGCGGGAATGGCCACAACCGCCTCCGCGCAAGAAGGTGCGGTCCCCAAAGGTGTAGCGCATCTCGATCACGTCTGGGTGATCGTGATGGAAAACCACGGATTCGGCCAGGTGATTGGCAATGCCAACATGCCCTTCACCAATAAGTACGCCCAGAAGGTGAATTCCGGGAGGAATTACTTTGCGGTGGGGCATCCGAGCCTGACCAATTATCTGGAAATCGTCGGAGGCTCCAATTTCGGAATTCGCGATGACAATTCGCCCGACTGGCACAATTCGACCTGCACCCCGAATCTCGCCAGCGGAAGCGTCTCGCTCGAGAGCACTTCAACTCCCATTTGCCCGATCTACGGCACAGGCACCGATGCCGCCACACCCGCGATTGACTTCTCCAACGAAACCACCGGGCCTCCAGGTGATATCGACGTCGACGGTACGGTGGGCTTTGCCGCCAATGCAAAGACAGTGGGCAAAACAATCGCCGATGAACTGGTTGCCGCCGGTCTAACCTGGAAGAGCTATCAGGAATCCCTGCCGCCGACAGGCGCCGACGGCGTCAACAACGCCGATGGCTTCTATTCGAATCTGACGCCCGTTGCCACGCTCTTGCCGAGTTCAGGTTTCACGAACGCAGATGTGGTGGCTCTCTACGCGGTGAAACACAATCCCTTCGCCTATTTCCAGAACGTTCAGCAGGGCTCCAACCCAGAGCTGAGCCTTAGCCGAATGGTGGATCTGGAAGGCAAAGGCAGTCTGTTCGCCGATCTCGCTTCCGGCAATGTTCCTGCGTTCTCGTTCATCGCTCCGAACCAATGCAACGACCAGCACGGCCGCGGAAATGCTGGTCCGGTATGCGCGTTCGATACGACAGACAATGGCACGCTCACCGGCCTTAACCCGGGGGCTATGTATCGGGGCGATCAAACCATCCAGACCCTGGTTACCACGATTCACGAATCCTCCGCCTGGAAGGAAGGCCAGAACGCCATCGTGGTTCTGTGGGACGAAAACGATTACAGCGTATCGCCCACCACGAACCAGGTGCTGCTCACAGTAGATACCAACTACGGCGGCAAAGGCGTGCAGAGCAATAAGTTCTACACGCACTTTTCGCTGCTCAAATCGCTCGAGGCCGGATTCGGGTTGCCGTGCCTGAACCATGCCTGCGACGCGGGAACCAAAGTCATGTCGGATCTCTTTGCTTCCGGCGAGGGGCACGAAGGCAACGACGACGGCAATTAAAGTTGCAACAAAAAACGAAAACGCCCCGGCCCGGATCCGGGGCGTTTTCATTCGGTTCCTGCGTACCACGAGATCGTTCGCTGAGCCAGGAAGTGAAGGCGACAACTATAAAGCACGAATGTGATATGCTCTTTCGCACTTGGGAGGCGTTTGTTATGAACAATATGACCAAAATGTTTTTGGGTCTTGGGCTTTCCGTACTGATCAGCTTGCCCGTTTTGGCTGCGCTTAAGTCAGGCGATAAGGCGCCCGTTTTCTCGGCTCAAGCTTCATTGGCCGGAAAAGAATTTAACTTTTCCCTGGCAGATGCGCTGAAAAAGGGCCCGGTGGTCGTTTATTTCTATCCGTCTGCCTTTACCAAGGGATGTGATCTCGAAGCGCATACATTTGCGGAGATGAAAGACCAATTCGACGCCGCTGGCGCCACGATCATTGGTGTATCGGCCGACAGCATTGCGCGGCTCAATCAGTTCTCCGCGGATCCGGAGTATTGCGCCGGAAAGTTTCCGGTAGCTTCCGACGCAAAGGGCGACATTTCGTCTTCCTACAATCTGAACAAGACCGCCGTAAAGCCTGGCCAGGCGGATGTGCGCGGCGTTGCGATCGACCATGACTTTATCGAACGCGACCACGTTCGTCATCGGCAAAGACGGCAAGATCGTCACGACATTATCGTCGAAGGACGACGGCCTCTCACCCGACGAGCACGTAAAGAAATCATTGGCGATCGTGCAGGGCCTCAAGTCCAAATAGCCGCGGCCCGAATATCCGCGAATCGATGTTGTCGTAATTCGCAAGATCTTCTTGCGTGGTTACACTTTTTAAACATCAATCAAGGCGGTCGGGTGTGAGTACGGCTGCCCTAAGGCGACCAGCGGGGAAGTCCTTCGGGTTCAGCGTCACGATGAAATCTGCCTTGCCCGTCTCAGCGCATGAGCAAAACGGGTTGTCATCCGGATCCGGTGAAATTTCAATATCGGAATGAACCTCGACAGATTCGGCCCGCTCTCGGATCAAACTAATGATCCTGCCAATGAGTGGCGAGCGCACGTGACGGCGATTCAGGATTTCCTTGTACTCATTCAGAATTTCTTCAGTGACGAGCCAGACGAAATGATCGTTTTTGGCCCACCCGTAAAGCACATCAGCACTCGCAACCCGGCCAGCCACGTAAACATCTTTGAAGCCTGAGATACCCGCCACGAGCACGCTTGTGTCGACCACGCCACGCCTCTTGCGTTTCCTAGGCCTCCGCGGCAACGGTAATCTCCGGAGTGCGCCTCTCTTTCCGATAAGTACGAACAGTGCGCAAGATCTCTTGCTCGGAAATCTCGCCGATATCCTTTGCCGCATCGGCTAACGACTGCAGAAATTCCTTTTTCCAACCTCGGCGCTTCCTTCCACGAGGCAAGTCCTTGTAAAGATCAGCCTGGGCCATTCGTTTTTCGATCTTTTGTCGTAAGGCCCGAAACGGTACTGAAAGCTTTACGGGTGGCTCGTCCGGTGATGCGAGGCGATAAACGAAGCGGACGTAATTAGGGTTTTCTAGCCTGAACCTTTCTTTAGACGCGATGAACACATCGATCGACTTGGAGAGAACTCTTGTAGGAGTTCTCAAGTATTTTTTGATATACAGGGCGAACTTAGCTGCCAAGAGCGTGTCCGCGTCAAAGAGATATGTTCCTTCTCCCCTCTTGGGTTTAACAATGCCGAATTGAACGAGGTTTTGGAGCTCCTTCGGACGGACCTGCAGAACCACACTTGCTTGCTTCAATTTTAGTGCTCGTCCACTCATAAGCAGCTCCAATTACTATCTAAATATTAGATGGCTAATGTCCTTGTGTCAATGATTGCGCGACGGCGTAATTCGTTTTATGAGGGTTACGCCAGGGGGGCGGGGGACTTCAGGTAGCGGCCGATGAGGGCATCGGCGGTGCGGTAAGTGAACGCGATGACGCTGGTCGTGGGATTGGCGGCGCCGTTTTGCGGGAAAGTCGAGGCGCCCATGATGAACAGATTCGGCAGATCCCAGCTCTGGCCCCAGGGATTGACCACGGACGCATCCGGCGACTTGCCCATGATCGTGCCGCCCTGCACGTGCGTGGATTGATAGCGCCGCGCATCGTAGCGCTCGAAACTTGGCGCCGGAATGACGGCTTTCGCGCCCATGGCGCGGGCGAGTTCGGCGGCCTTGGCGTTGGCGAATTTAACCATCTCGAGCTCGTTTTGCCGCCAGTCGATGGTCATGCGCAGCAGCGGATCGCCGAAATGATCTTTGTAGCGCGGATCGAGATCGAAGAAGTGCGTCTTGTAACCGATGTGCTCGCCGGCAAACCCGATGGTGGCGACCTTGTCGTACCACTCGATTGACGCCTTCTTCCACTCCGAGCCCCAGCGCGCTTTCACCGTGGGCGGCACCACCCCGAAGCTCACGATGGGCTGAAAGCCGGTACCCGCCACACGGAAAGTACCTCCGCGAAGGAACGGCACATTGCCGTGATCGAAAGCATCGCCATCGAAATCGCTGACGCAAATGCCGGTCGCGGCGGCGCCCATGAAGCGGTTGAGCGGCTTATCGATAAAGACTTGCGTCGGCGCATTCACCTGATGCGTGAGGTTGCGGCCGACGGCGCCTTTGCCGGTCGCGGGATCGTATTGCTCTCCGATGCCGGAGAGCAGCAGCAGGCGCGTGTTGTTCAGCGTCCATGATCCCATGATGACGAGATCGGCCGGCTGGAAGCACTCTTCGCCGTTGGCGTCGATATATTGCACGCCGCGCGCCCGCTTGGCGGCTTTATCGAAAACGATGCGGCGCACCGCGCAGTTATTCCGCAGCGAGACGCTCTTCTGTTTCTCCACAATGGGCAGCAGCGTGTTCGTCGGCTGGGATTTCGCGCCGATCATGCAGCCGAAGCGGTCGCAGAATCCGCAATAGGCGCAGCCGGGACGCGAAATGCCGTCGGGATTCGTATATGCTTGGCTGATGGTCGCGGAGGGATTCGGATAGGGGTGATAGCCCAGCGACTTAGCCGCTTGCTCAAACAGCGCCGAAGCGTAAGGCAATTTCATCGGCGGCGTGGGATATTCTTCGCTCCGCGCGCCTTCAAAGGGATTGCCGCCCTCGATCAGCTTGCCTTTGATGTTTCCAGCTTTACCGGAAACGCCCATCAGCTTATCGCCGCGCGTGTAATAGGGCTCGATGTCGGCCCAGGTGAGCCCCCAATCGACGATGGCGTGATCTTCCGGCAGCTTCTTGGCGCCGTAGCGCTCCACTGTTTTTGTGTACAGCTGGAAAAGATCGTCGACGTAACGCGGGCAGACCGCGCCCCAGTGTTCTCCGGCGCCGCCGGTGCCCGTGCCGGGCAGGAAATTGCCGAGTTGCCGGATGGGCACGGCGCGATCGCGCATGTTGTAGCGCAGCGTGACCGTCTCCTGCGAATAATCCTGCATCATGCGGAAGCGCACGTTGAACTCGAGCTCGTCCATGCCGCCCATGTAGTCGGCTAGCTTGCGCGCGCCGCCGCGCTCGATCACGGCCACGGAAAGGGAAGTACGCGAGCCGAGCTGCGAAGCCATCAGCAGGCCGGACCATCCGCCGCCAATAATTACCGCGTCGACCTTTGGCAGGTTTTTCATTTAGGCGCTCGCGTTCGCTCGCTGGGTCATTCGTCCGCTCGTCACTCGCTGGGGCATTCCGCTTTGACCAATTCTCCGCACCCTGGTTTGTGTAGCGCCGGGCTCCAACCCAGCACTCTGCCACCCTAAAGGGTGGCGCTACTTGCTCGACCTACGCGGTCGTCTTCTTCCGCTTCGGCTCGGTTTCGGTTTGCTCTTCGCTCGGACGCACCGGCGTCGCCACCTGACTGAGGCTCACCGGCTTGGGCCGGAACGCCTCGCCATTGTGCTTATCGATATCGTTGACGTTGCTCATGCGCGGGCCGGGGAAGCCGATCATTTGCCAGCCCACCATATCCACGTTGCCGCCGTGGATGGGATCGCAGAACATGCCTTCGATGGTGTTTCGCCGCAGCAGCGTAAAGAAAACGGAATTTTCAATCTGCTTCAGCTTTTCGTCCTGCTGCGCGGGCGTGAGCGCGTCGAATCCAGCGAGATCCTTTAATCCTTGGCGATAAACATCGCGCGGCGCGGCTTTGCCCTGATAGCCGAATTCCGCAGCGAGCCCATCGTCGTAGGGCTCGTGCGTGTAGCGGCGCGCGTCGCGTCCCCAGGGGCCGGCAAGCTGGCGGTCGATGAAGATCACCACGCCCGCTTCGTGCGCGCCCGGACCGGCATCGTCCGCCGGAAAAATGCGCGAAGCCGCGGCCGCCACGATGGCAGCTTCCGATTCGGTGAAAAAGCGCAGCGGGATGCGTATTGTGGTCGAAGCTGCGGCTTTGCCGGATTTGTCTGCTTTGGCTACTGCGGATTTATCTTGTGCGGAAAGGCGGGAAACGTTGCGGTCCAGCGAATAAACGATCACTCCGCCCACGCTGGCCGCGGAAAGAACCAGGAAATGACGGCGCCGCATGCGCGCGAGTCTACCACAACTCGCGCCCGCCGGCGCAACGCTAATCCTGACTCTGCGAGAGTCTAGTGCGGCTTGATTTTGTACGGCGCTTTTTCGTCGGCGGAGACGGAATCTCGGTTACTCGAAGATCGTTGCGCTTGCCCAGTTCGAAATCCTTGGCCTGCTCTAACCCTTTCTTCAGCTCGTTGAAGATCTTCACGCGCTTCATAGCCATCTGTCGTTCCCTGACTGGCGGTTCCGCGCAAGAGCCGGGTGCTCCGTTTCTGGCGCCGGGCGAACAACTCGGAATCGTACCGCCTTGCCCCACCCTAGCTCGTCGCGCCGTTTCCGGAGCACCCAGCCCGCTACTTGTTACCCGAGGGGCCAGCTAAAACTTAAGATGCTTGCACCCTGCCCCGCGTCGCCTCTTTTTTATATACAAAGGTTTAGAAAGTGCTCCTCAAGTATGCCTTCAGCTGAAGGGCGGCACGTTTCGACTCTATTTCGACGCGCGCGGGCCCGCGTTACACGCGACAGTCCAAATTGTCCTGAATGCCCGATCCGCCAACGCTGTTCACCGCGATGCGCAGCCGCTAACATTTGAAGCATGACGACTCACACAGCATCTCTGGCGACCGACTACCGCAGCGCGTTTGCCGAATTCGAAGGCGTCGCTTATCTGAACGCCTCCCTGCAAGGACCCATGCCGCTGGTTGCCGTCCGTGAAGCGGTGGCCGCGCTCGAGTGGAAAAAGCATCCCTATCGCGTGCCCGACAGCGCGTATTTCGATCTGCCCGATCGAATTCGGGATAAGGTCGCGCGCCTCGTCGGCGGACGACCCGACGAAGTTGCGGTAACCACGGGCACGAGCACGGGACTCGCGGCAGTCGCCGCGGGCATCGACTGGAAGCCCGGCGATGAGGTTTTGGTCGGGCGCGGAGAGTTTCCCGCGCATTTTTCCACCTGGCTTCGCTATCAGGAGGCTGGAAAACTGCGCGTGCGCGTGGTCGAGCCGAAAGGGCGGTTCATTTCCGCCGATGACTATATCGAGGCGATCGGTCCGCATACCCGGGTGATCTCGGCCAGCCTCGTGCGTTTCGATAACGGAGCGAGGCTCGATGCCGCGCGCGTGGCGCGCGCATGTGAAAAATTCGGTACGGCCTTAGTGCTCGATCTTGCCCAATGCGCCGGAGCCATGAAGATCGATCTTCGCGAACTCGGCGCTTCGATGGCGGTTTGCAGTGGGTATAAGTGGCTTTTTGGCCCTTACGGCACCGGATTTTTCTGGGTGGCAAGCGAGTGGACGGAGCGATTACCGCTGGGCGCGGTTTACTTCCTGGCCCTGGAAGGTGCGCGGGAATTTCATGCCATGCCCAGCGGGAATCTGCGTCCGGCGCCGGGCGCGCGGCGTTGGGATTCCGCTGAACCCGCGAGCTTCACAAATCTCGCCGCTTTTGACTCGGCCCTCGATTTTGTGCTGCGTATCGGGGTGGATGCGGTCGAACGGTATAATGACGCGCTTCTCGCGGAAATCATCGAAGGCCTGCCGCGTACGAATTGTTCTCTCGCATCCCCGGTGGAACGTACACGCCGAGGGCCCTACGTATGCGTTTCTGCCCGCGATCCCCAGGAGACTCACGCGCTTTATGAAAAGCTGCGCGCGGCGCAAGTCTCGGTGAGCCTGCGGGAAAACGCTCTGCGCGTCTCGCCTCACATTTACAACACGCCTGAGGACATTTCCCGCTTCATGAAGATTTTGTCTAAATAAGACTGTGCTTGAGCGTTTTCGCTCCGACGCTACCGCGTCTCCGCCTCAGCTGAAATTGCGGGCGGCGCGGCGTATGGCGCGTTCGATCTTCATCAGGGGAAGCTGCACAACTTTACCGTGGCCCGGAGCGAGACAGGTGGGATTGAGGTCGCGCAACAGGTACGCGCTCTCGAGCGCCAGCTTCTTGTCCCAGGTGAAGATCGCCGGAAAAGGGAAGAGCAACCGCAGATCGCCGGCCACAGCCACGCCGCCGGCGGTCTGAAAAGCGTCGCCGGTCAGCAGCGCGCCATTGCGTTCGTCGAAAAACGAAAAGTGTCCCGGCGTATGTCCCGGCGTGGAAAGGGCCCGCAGGGACCCAACGTGATCGCCAGGATCCAGCAGCCCCGGCGTTGTTTTCACCCGAGCGAAGCGGCCGCGGATCTTCTTCTGCGGCTCAGTACGATCGAGCGAGAAATTTCCTTCGAGCAACCGCGATTCGCGCGCGCCGATGAAGACGTCCGCGCTCGGCAAAAGTTCGCAGATGGCATCGAGCGAGCCGGTGTGGTCCATATGCGCGTGCGTCAGCGCGATACGGCGGATGGGCAACTCGAGACGCAGAGCGATCTCCACGATATGCGTCGCGCGGCCCGGCAGATTCGCGTCCACCAGCGTCAGGCCGTCGTCCTCGCGCACGAAGTACGAATTGATAGGCAGGCGGCCGACCAGCCGAAACAGGTCCGGCATCTCACGGATTAATTTCATGGGCTCTCGCCTTTGGATTCCCGATAGGCGCCCAAAGGGCAGCGGGATTGTAGCCCAGGTGCCCTGTTCTGCAATGGTCGGCCTTTAGCGCCACTCATCCTGAGCTCCGAGGTGTTTGTAGCTCAGGTCGCGGCTGCGCCCGGGCGCGAAGCGCCACGCGGCTATAAAAGTCGCAGCCGAGACCTGAGGCTTCTCTGCGCGATAAGCCTCGGGTCTGGCCACACATCGGCCCGACCCGAGCTACAAAAACTGCGCCGGCGTGTCGTTTCGTTATTGTGCGAAACGCTACTTCACGAGCGCATTCCCCCACCGGCCGCATCAGTCCACCGATAAAATATGGGTACGTAGTATTGGTGTTGTCGAGCCGAAAAAGGCCGTTTCTTCGCGCGAAAGTCATGGAAATCAGGAGCTTTCGCGCGTTAACGAAGAAATGACGCTTTTTTGGCCTTAAAAAACTCATATGCCGCGCGCCCTCAAAGCTGTGCTGCACTTCGTTTTTGGCCTGGCGATCATGGTTGCCTTCATGTACCCGCGAATGGCGCCGATGATTCGTCAGTCGCGCGCAATAAAAAAGGCGCGGGCAGCACGGCCCGCCCCGCGTCCCGCAGGGCAGGGAACCGCGCAATCAAGAGTGCCATCGGAGCCGCTGGACCGCATCGTCTCCTTTGCAAGCGACGTCACGCTTGCGCAAAGACGCCACTCTCGAAATCCGCGAAGAGTTCGTGGCGCACAGCGAAGGCGACTACTTTCGCTACGGCATGGTCCGCGATCTTCCCATCGATTCCGAAGCCCGCTGGGACCGGCGCCTCGTCGGCGAATATCAAAAAGACACCGGCATTCGCGTCAAAATTCTGGAAGTCAGCGAAGACGGCAGGCCCGTCTCCTACGAACAGGGCGGCGATGCGTCGTACGAACAGGTGCGCATCGTGCCCTGGGAGCCGCTCGCGCCAGGCGATCACCGCTTCGTAGTGCGCTACGAAGCGGATGGCGTGACGCAGTTCCTCGCCGGTCACGATCAGCTTTACTGGAATGCGCTCGGCCACTATTGGCGATTGCCGGCCGACGAAGCCGTTCTGCGCATACACCTGCCGCCGGAAGTGCCGGCGGGCGTGGTCACCACCGAAGCCTACGCGGGCGGCCGCGGCGCGGGCGCAACGCCGGGACGCTTCGGCGGAAAGCCACTCGAGCACAGCGCAATTGCCGACGGCCTCGAGTTTCGCGTCGCGAACCTCCGTACGGCGCAAAGCCTGAGCGTCTCGCTCACCTGGCCCAAAGGATTCCTGACGCCGCCTGCATTGGGACCGTTGGCGCACGACGGCGGCCTGCTGATCGCGCCCGCGCTGCTGCTCCTCTACTACGTCGTCGTGTGGCTTGCGCTTGGGCGCCAGCCGCAGCGCGGCGCCATCGCCATTCAGTATCAGCCGCCGCAGGGCCTTTCGCCCGCGGCGATGCGCTACATCCGCACCACGGGATGCGACGGCCGCACGCTCGCCGCCACGATTGCGCAGCTTGCGGCGCGCGGTTGCATCGAGATCGAACCCCAGAACGGAACACACACGGTCACGCAGCTCAAGTCCGTCGATCCGAAGAGTCTGCAGCCATCTTTGGCCCCAGAAGAGCTTGGCTTGTTTTACGAACTCTTCGAGGATGGCCCCACAGTTGTTTTCGACTCCAAAAACGGCCCGCAATTGAATCGCTATCTAGGTCAAATCAATATCGAGATGCAGAAAAGGCTAAGCAACGTTTACTTCACCCGCAATGCGCGCTGGCTGGTGCTGGGCACATTCGTCTCGTTTCTCACCGCCATCGCTATGGCGCTTACCGCGCACGGCCGAAGTAGCGACCGGATGACGCTGCTCTTCCTCACCTGGTGGTTTTTCTTCTGCTTCTTTTTCCTCGGGTTGATCGTGGTGATGACGTTGCTGCCGGCCTGGAGCCGCATCATGCGCGGACTCGGAGGCGCAAAAGAAGTGCTGATCGGCTCGGCGGTCGTCTCCGTATTCGGTGCAGGCGGCGGCTTCGTTCTTTGGCAACTGAAGTCCAGCGCGTCGCTGGCCTATGCGCTTTCGTTGCTCGCGCTGGTCTTCATCAATCTCGCGGCGTTTCCCGCGCTGAAGCGCCTCACGCCGCAAGGACGCCAAACCCTCGAACAGATCGAAGGCTTCCGCCTGTTCCTGCAAAAAGTCGAACAAGACCGCATGCAGCGCCTCACCGTTGCCGATCCACACTCGGCCGCCTCGTCGGAATTTATGCCCTATGCCATCGCGCTCGAGCTGCGCGAGCCTTGGGGCGATCACCTCGCCGAAGCCTGCGTCGTCACCACGACCACGCGCTAGCTGCACACTAATACCTATCGCGCCTACGTAATCCAGCCTAACTAGTTCTCCCAGGCTGTCGCACTAGATTCGTTGTATTCCCGCGCGGACCGCCCTTGGGTAAGCTCCCGCTCAATTGATTTTGTTTCTGCTCAAAAAGGGTGTGCGTCCCGTGTAACGACGACCAGCCGTTCCGGCTTGAGCCCGCTCTTCTGTTCGGGAGGAAGCAGTTTGGATCGTCGGGAAAAGCCCAGCCCAGTCTTGGAATCAAGGTGCCGTTTAGGGGGTGGTCTATACTCGTCCGATCCGTACTTTTCGGGTGTTTAAAATGTGATTCGGTTTCCCATCCTGTGCAGTGGATCGCCGCGGCGATACTCACGCGAAATCGGCGTCGAACTGTTCGGAGAGCGGCTTCCTGGCTCGCGCCCGTCGCAATCGTGCTCAGTGTGATTATTTCTGCCGCGCCCTGGCTTTCCGCACAAGCGACTCAGTCGTCGACGCCCAACCAAGTCGCCACGTTTAGCTTTCACCCCTCGTCCTCAGGAACCATTACGGTCACGCTTCCCCAGATTATCCAGCAACACGCCACCATCATCGTGGGCGTGACCTTTTCGCCTGCCGATATTACCGGTGTAACGATTGGAGAGGTAGGCGGCGGAGCAGGGGACGTGGAGAGCCTTAACCGGGGGCTGCCAGCTTCTATCTTTCACAATGGCCCGGGTGGACCCTTCTATACAAACTTCTATTATGGCCCCAATCACGGCAACCAACTCGCTGGTCTTGGCGCGGGTACGGTCACCTTGAATTTCAGCGGCGGCGCCACTTATGCCTTGATCGCCATTGCGGAAGTTTCGGGCTTGACCTGCTTGGATTGCCAGGAGCTCGACCAATCCGCTTACAACGAATCACTAAGCCCGACGGCTTCGTGGTCCTCAGGCTCGGCTACTACTACCGCATTCAATGAATACTTATTCTCATGGGGCGCGACAGAAGCTTCCGACTCCACGTGTTCGAGTCCGGGAAACGGCTGGACGCTCGAGAGCCAAACCGATGATCCGTCTGGAGCGACAGTGTGTTTGCTGGATCAATTCGTGCCAGCGCCAGGGCTTTCCTATGCCGCTTCGGTGAAGGCCAATCCGGCCGCAAACTACGGGATGGAAATCGTCACGTTCGCTAAGCAGATCCCAAGCTTTGGTCAGCCAGCAGTCACGTCCGTGAATCCTTCGTTTGGAGCGCAGGGCCAGAGCCTGCCCAACGTCGTAATTGCGGGAAGCGGTTTCGACAGCAACGTGGTGTGCAGCTTTGGCGCGGGAATTACCGTTAATTCTTGCACGCCCAATTCGGCAACGCAGATGGTCGCTAATATCACAATCGCTCCAACAGCCGCGGTGGGGCCTCGCAATGTCACCGTCACAAGCACAACGGAAAGTAATTCGGGTGGGACGCTGGCAAATGCGTTCTCCGTTACGCCAGGTGCCGCTGTAGGCAGCGTCAGCGGATCGGTGTCGCCCACCGGCGCGACGATTGCCGTGGGCAGTTCCGCCAATTTCGCCGTGAGCGTCATCTCCACGGGAGGCTTTAGCGGCCAGGTAAGTCTCGTCTGCAGCGGTGCGCCTTCCGGCGTGGGCTGCACGTTCAATCCGGGTGTAGTCAATCTGCCTGCGAACGGCACTGCCAATTCCATACTCACCGTGCAGGTGTCCGCCAAGCCTTCCATCTTAACGACGCAACTGCTAGCCGCGAATCGGCCACTTTTCCCCTTGCCCCTGAATCCTGGAAAGACGAGCCTTGGGCTGGCGCTGCTCGCCGCGCTTTTCTCTTTTGGGTTCGTTCTGAGGCCCCGCTTTGTTGCGCCCGAAGAATTGTTCTTCAGGCCCAGCGGTATCACACGCCCGTTCCGTTCCTGCGCGGCAGGACTCGCGCCATTCGCGTTGGTGCTCGTGCTCGCGGTGGGACTGATTTCCTGCGGCGGGACGACGAGTAAGATTGCCAGCACCTCGGGCGGTGCAGCGACCAGCACTACAGGCGGAGGCACAGGCGGCACTGGCGGAAGCGGTAGTTCGGGCGGAACGAGCGGCGGCACCAGTGGCGGGAGCGGCGGTACCGGTTCGGTTACGACTCAGGTCACCGTGCAGGCCCAATCGGCCGGTGTCACCGCGAATCTGGGCACCATCTCCATCACGGTTCCGTAGCCGAATTGCATTCGAAACTGCTGCCGAGCGGGCCGATGCGCGAAACGCCAGCCGCCTTGCATCGCCGGAACTAACTGAATCGATTTCGGAAGGCGACGGACCAATCCAGTGCCTTCCGCACGCGCGCGCGGGCTGGCGAACTTCGAGTTCGCTTCCAAGGCTCTATGGCTATAAGCCTGCTGAGCCGCATCGTCATGCGCACGACCCACTGGAGCACTGTGTTTGCAGCCCTACCCCGCAGGGACGATAATTCGGCTTTATGCTGCCGACGAACGCTTCTGGACATAGCTTCCCCTCCAAATTCCGCAGGCTGGCTACACACATCTGCCGGGGGCTCGGGTTTAAGTGGTCCAATACTGGCGCAGGCGTACAGCAGTTTCAATACATAGGAATATGGGGAATACGTTAAATACCTCAGTATTAGCCCTGGGGACAAAGGTTTTATTGGTAGAGGGGAACCATCACACGAAAGTCCTCACTGCCGACATCCACCTGATGCCGATTTTTCGGCGCGGTGACTGCACGTCGCGACCGCACCTCACTTCTCCGCCTCGAATTCAAACTCCATCGCTTTGCCGCGCACGATATAGCAAAGATAGTGCTCCCAGAAGCGGCGGTAGCGCGGAAAATGGTTGACCAGAAACTCGAATCCCATCCATTTCCAGAACGAAAGCAGCTTCACACGCACGGAAATTTCGCGGAAGCGCGCCTCGGAGTAATAGCCGAAGCCACCGTGGTCGTGGCCAAAGTAGCGAAAGCTGAAGCTATTCAGATGATTCTTGTGCGTTGGATCGCAAAACGAACTGTAATCCGTGTAGTGCGGCGTTTCGATGCGCAGCGTCCCGCCGGGCCGCAGCAGCCGGTGAAACTCCTCCATGCTGCGGATCACATCGTTCAAATGCTCGATGACGTGAATGGCCGTGATGCGGTCGAAGCTATTATCGGGAAACGGATACGGGAATTCGTCCAGATCGACCAGCACGTCGGGCTTGCTCGCCGGATTGCGGTCGATGCCGATCGCGCCGGGCTGCTTGCGAACGCCGCAGCCGACGTCGAGCACCAATATCGGCATGTGCGGCGGCACGCCGGTGGCGTGTCCTTCATTCGCGCCGGGGTGCGCTTTAGTGGGAACTCCCACTAAATGCGTTTTGGTTTCGCTGCTCTCGGTTGCCTTCATTCTAAGTCGGCACTCCCGCATTGGCGCTCCCGCGCGCCTTTAAACACTTTGAATTGTAGCGCAGGGGGGGCGCGCGCAGATGAGCATTGACGAAGCGAATTCCGCGGGCGGCTGGCCCGTTTTTAAGCGTCGCGCCCAGTTGTAGCGCCAATAATTGCGCGAGCGTGGTTTTGCCCGCTCCTATCGGCCCTTCGAATCCTATGTATGGCTGGTTGACAATCGGCAACTTATTTCGGCTCCCGCGCTACAGCAAGCATTCGCGAAAAAACGGGACTCTTACACCTTGAATCCGCAAGAGCTGCACGGAGGCAGCCCCTAATCGGGCGGGTTTAGGAAGCGTCGAATCATACCAAAATACCCAAGTAACATTGTCACAGAGCTTTTAACTGAATGTTTCGGTTATCCGGGCGGGGCCAGCAGGCCAGGGATCGATAGGTCGCCGCAGCCAAGCTGGAACGCCGCCGCCACTATCGCTTACTAGCACATACCGCTGGGACGCGTCGCGGTTCCGGATTCCTGGGTCGGAACGGCCTGCGTGCTTGGCACCGTGTAGGGCGTCGTTCCAGCCAGGTTCGCGGCACATTGCTGGATTATCTGCGGAATGGCAGGAAGTGTAGACGGTAGATTCGGTATCGACTGGTCAGGGTTTTTGAAATTAAGCGCGCCGGTGAGATCCCCGACCGTGGCGCGGCGCCAGGCGCTCAAGTTGGGCACTTCGGCACCGAACCTCGTCTCGAGAAATCGCAACACGGAAGTGTGATCGAAGAGGTCGGATGACACGAACCCGCCTCGAGCGAACGGCGAGATGATCAGCATGGGAACGCGAAAACCCAGTCCAATCGGGCCAGTAATCGCGGGACTGCCAATTACGGTTGGGTCCGGTACCGCAGGTGCCGTCACGTATTCGCCGGGAGTGCCAAGGGGCGCCGTCACCGGCGCAACGTGATCGAAAAATCCGCCATTTTCATCATAAGTGACAAACAAAGCCGTCTTTGCCCAAAGTGCCGGGTTTGCTGTTAAAGCCGTGACAACGAGCGAAAGAATGCTCTCACCGAACACCGAAGGCGAAGGAGGGTGATCCGAGGTTATGACCGACCCCACCAGCCAGGAGACTTGTGGCAAACTCCCGGACGCTACATCGGCCAGGAAGTCGACGGGGAACTGCGGTCCGAATGCGTTTTGGTGCAACACCGATGCAGGATCCTGAAAATTCTTGAAGTAGGAAAGAACATTGTCCGAGAGAATCCCGGCGAGAAGTGTCTCGTCAGGCGACGAGTAAACCTTCCAGGAAATCCCCCGAGCCTGAAGCTGCTCGGGCATCGTCGTATAGGTCAGATGGCCATTAAAGGCTGCGCGGTTTGTGATGATGGTCTGCAAAATCGGTCCGCCGTTTTTCCCGTCTGGGTCGAGGGACGCCGCCATCGTGTACAGGCGATTCGGGTCGGTCGGTCCCATCACCGAGCAAAAATAGTTGTCGCAGATCGTAAAAGCATCAGCCAGCGCGTAGTAGTAGGGAATGTCTGCGCGAGTGTAGTAGCCCATGCTCAATACGGCGTCGTTGGGATTAATCGGAAGGCGCAAACTCACAAAACCATTCACTGCGCCGTTGTTCCAGCTCTGATGCTGCGGCACCCAGTCATGAGTGATGTCGGGCGTGCAGGCTGCATTCGTTGTGGGCGTGTCCAGGTGGAAGGGCAAGAGTGCCCCCACCGGCGGGCTCGTTATGTTCGCTGGATCGGGTTGCTGGAATGCCCCGCTTTGGTCGGAAAATCCGCGGACGCCGCGGTAGCTTCCAAAGTAGTGATCGAAAGACCGGTTTTCCTGAATCAGGATCACCACATGCTCGATGTCGGTTAATTTGGAGCAAACGGACGGAACGGAAGGAACCGACGGAACCCCGCCGCAGCCACGCAAACCCAAAGACGCCAGCTCTGCAACAGCCGTTGCAGTCCCGAGTTTCAGTAGTTCCCGGCGAGTGACCTTGTGCATTAACCCTAGGCTTTTGATGCGCTTTCCGGAGCAAAGGTCAGACCGGCCACGAGGGTTCGAGAGAAGAGACGATCACTTACCAGATCACTCGTCTGTAGCGAGTGCGAAGTGCGTCTGCACAATCGCAGCGAAAGGGCGGTATCGCGCCTTGTTCATGGACGCCTGAGGAATCTCAAGTAGAAAGCTGCGAACACCAAGACAATGCCAATATTCACTGTCAGCCGTTCCCAGAATCGGTTTCTGAAGAACACGAAATCTACACCGACTATGACGGCTGCCATCGCCACCACGTAAAGCACGACAGCTACCTGTCTGCCCATTTCAGTCTAACTTACAACCTTTGCTGCGGTCCGCCTTGTCTTTTGCTTTGGCTTCAGCTGTTGTAAGCCACTCCATATTGCTTATGTCGTCGGCCCCACCGCAGGCGAGTGCCTTCCTATAGGCGACTACGTATCCTGGTCTCCCGTTTCTGTAGCCGCTCTCGCGCATAAATTGCGTTTTAGCGGCTGTGGTTGCGGAGTAGGTTTCGGCGTTTTTCTTTGCGGCTTTGGAATTGGTGTCCGATTTGGAAGTGCTCGCTTGCTGAGCGACAAGGCCCAGTGGAAGCACCACGCAAATGAAGAGCGCGATTACAGGTTTCAACATGGCACGAGTCTTTATCAACAAGGCTCTGGCGTCAAGCTCCGGCGCCGCGGCATCGCCGCGTTCCCTAAAGCTCTCGCACATCTCGCGTCGGCCGCGCCCTCGGCATATTGGCGCCGCTAATTTCGAGAGCCGGCCCAATCCGTCGCGAGCTCGTCGCCAGGGGACTGAGCCAGTCCGGCTTGCTGCCTTCTTCTCGGTCCGCCATCTTGCGCCACATACTAACGGGAATTAATTTGCGGAGGTCTTCGGAGCGGGTTTTTCGGCTGCCGTTTCCACAGGGACTGGTTCGACTTTGACGCCCTCGACCACCGCGTCGCCCGGATTGGCAATGAGCATGTCCCCCAATTCGAGTCCGCTGATCACTTCCAGCTTATCGCCGTAGTCCCGTCCGATCTGAATCTTTTGGAGGTGCACGGTATGGTCGGAACGGACCACGGCAACCTGGACTCCGTCCGCGCGAACAACCAGGGAATCGCCGGGGATCAGCAGAGGCGGGTTCGTTCGAGGGCTGCTCAAGTCGACCTGCGCGTACATGCCCGGAAGCAGCACACGATCCGGGATTCGGGACCCGAATTTCCACGAGCATCGTACGGCTCGCGGGATCGAGCGAGTTCGCAGTCCGCGCAACGGTACCGGGGAAATTGCGTCCGGGCAGAGTGGAAATCCTCAATGCGGCCGCCTGGCCAACTCGAATCGAATTCGCGTTGGTCTGCGGGACGTTGACGTAAGTGCGCAGCGTACTCGTCTGCGCGACCCGGAACAGAAGCGTGTTGCCGCCGTTCACCAGCGTGCCCACGTCGACGTTACGCAAAGTCACGAGCCCATCGAAGGGCGCCTTCACCACGCGGTAACTCTGCACTTGGTCCAGGGCTGCCAGGCTTGCTTCGGCGGCGGCCACGTTACTGCGCTGTGCGGAGACGGCTTTCTCGAGCGCCTGCACCCCGGCCGTCTGCGCTTGATATTGCGCCTGATACTGGTCGTTTTCCTGCTTCGGGACAATGCCCTCCTTCTCCAGCGTGTTCCATCGTTCGGCGGTAACGCGAGCGAGATCCAGATTCGATTTGCCTTGCTCGTAATTCGCGAGCGACTGTTCGAGCGCAGCCCTTGCCTGCTCGAGCGACGCCTTGGCCTGGCTCATTTGCTGGTCTACTTCCGGCGCTTCAATTTCGGCCATGGGCTGGCCCGCACTGACGCGATCGCCTATGTCGACCATCCGCTGCTTGATGTAGCCGTTGGCGCGCGCCAGAATCGGCGCTTCGGTGATCGCCTGAATATTCCCCGGCAATTCCAGTTCGCTCTTGGGAGAAGAAGCCCCCACCTCGATCACTTCCATCCTCGGCAAGGCCTGCTCTTGCTCGAGCGCCTGGTTGCGGATGAGGTTCTGGCGTCTCCGCAGCGGTATATAGCCGGCGAAGAAGCCAATCACGATAAGGACAATCACGGTCAAACAAATCGACCAGAGCGTGATCGAAGACGGCTGCCACGGTTTCGTCGGTCAGCCCGGCGTGCGAAGATCCCGGGCTCTTTTGCTCCCGCAGCTGGCGCTTGAGATCGTCAATCTCCCTGCGCAGCCTTTCTTCCGTGGTTTCTGTCAGGTCGATCTCGCGCTTCATCAGACTTCTTCCTCTTCCTGCTTCAGTTGACGCTCGTGATCGACTGGCGCTTTGGTTCTCAGGTAGCTGTAGATGATCGGAACGACAAACAATGTGGTCACCGTGGCGAAGATCAGGCCGCCGATCACGGCGCGTCCGAGGGGCGCATTTTGCTCTCCGCCTTCGCCCAGGCCCAGCGACATCGGGAGCATGCCGAGAACCATCGCGGTCGCCGTCATCAGCACCGGCCGGATGCGCGCATAGCCGGCCGAAAGCATCGCCTCGCGGGCCGAAGGCACGAACGCCCGCTCGTCATTGGCGAACGTCACCATCAGGATGCTGTTCGCGGTCGCGACGCCGATGCACATGATCGCGCCCATCAGCGAAGGGACGCTCAGCGTGGTGTGGGTGACGAACAACATCCACAAAATACCGGCCATCGCGCCGGGCAGCGCGGTGAGGATGATGAACGGGTCGAGCCAGGACTGGAAATTCACGGTCATGAGGAGATATACGAGAACCACTGCGAAAACCATCCCCAGTCCCAGGCGCAAGAACGATGCTTGCATCGTTTGGTACTGGCCGCGCAAGGCGAACGTGGTGCCGCGGGGCAAATGGGCGCTCTCCTCGTTCACGATCTTTTCCACTTCGGCGCCGACGCCGCCCAGGTCCCGCCGGTCCACGTTCGCGTAGACGTCGAAGACCGGCTGAACGTTGTAGTGGTTGACGATCACCGGCGCCGTGTCCCGTTGCACAGTCACCAGGTTCGAAAGAAGCTGCGTGCTTCCCGCCATCGCTCCTGGGTTGCCATAGGCCTGCGAGGAGCCGCTCGGAGATGTGCCCACAAAAGCATTCCCGGCCGCAGCCGAGCCCGCTTGGGAATCCGCGGTGGTGGAGTTGACCACGTTGCTCGCCACCGACACAGGCGTGCGGAGCAGGGCATCCAGCGAATCGATCTTGTACTGCGGCGTTTGCACGCCAACGGTGTAGTTGACGCCGTTGTCCCAGTTCATCCAGAAGTTCGGCGCCACCTGGCTGCTGCCGCTGAGAGAGATCAGCATGCTGCTGGTGACGTCGCGCTGCGTCAAACCCATTTGCGACGCCTTCACTCGATCCACGTTCAAGCTGATCTCCGGCTGGTCGATCACCTGGTGAACGTGGACATCGGCGGCGCCGGGAATGTGCGAAATCCTGTCCGCGAGCTTGCTGGGCGATCTTGTAGTTCGCGTTCGGTGTCTCGTCCGACCACCTGCAAATCGATCGGCGCCGGAATCCCGAAGTTCAAAATCTGCGTGGTGATATTGGCCGGCTCGAAGAAGAAAGTCGTGTCGGGGAATCTCTCGCGCAGTCGCTTCCGCAGGCGCACCTGATAATCGCGCGTCGAGCTGTGGTTTTGCTTGAGCGAAATCAGAATTTCGCCGTCGGCGCTGGAGATGGTCGGAATCTCTCCCTGCGCCAGGCAAGCCCAGCAATTCACGACTCCGATGTTGTCGATCAGCGTGTCCATCTCGCTCGCCGGGATCACGTCCCGTATTTCGTGCTCGATTGCGGCGAACCTGACCTCGGTCTCTTCGAGGCGCGTGCCCGCCGGAGCGCGCGCATCCAGGCGCATCTGGCCGGAATCGACGTCGGGGAAGAAATCCTCACCGACGAGCCATGCCAGTCCCAGCGAAGCGATCGAAACAGCCATGAAGCCCGAAAGCACCTGCGCGCGATGCTGCAGGGACCAATTCAGCAGTCCGATGTAACGGAAGCGAAGGCGTTCGAACAGCCCGTTAAATACACTGTTGACGCGCCAAAGAAGGCCTGTGCTTCCCTCTGACTTTCCGTGTCTCCCTTCTCGGTACAACTCCACCTCGGACTTGAGAAGGTAATGAACCATGGTCGGGATCAGCGTTCGAGACAGCAGATAGGAAGCGAGCATGGCGAAGACCACCGCCATCGCCAGCGGCGTAAACAGATACCTCGCGGTTCCAGTGAGCAGCAGCACCGGGACAAACACGATGCAGATCGAAAGAGTGGAGACGAAGGTCGGAATGGCGATCTGCGATGCGCCATCGAGGACGGCGCGGACCAGCGGTTTTCGCATGGCCATGTTCCGGTGCGTGTTCTCCATCTCCACCGTGGCGTCGTCCACCAGAATGCCCACAGCCAGCGCCAGCCCTCCCAGCGTCATCACGTTGATCGTTTGTCCCAGCAGACTCAGGATGCAGAGCGACGCAAGAATCGAGAGCGGAATCGAGATACAGACGATCAGCGTGCTGCGCCAGCTCCCCAGGAAGAGCAGGATCATCAATCCCGTTAAACCGGCGGCGATCAGGGCTTCGCGAAGCACGCCTTGAATGGAGGCTCGCACAAAAATCGACTGATCGGCGAGCGTCGTCACCTTCAGCTCTGGCGGAACCGTGGCAAGAATTCTCGGGAGCGCGGCTTTGACGGCGTCGACCACAGCCAGCGTTGAGGCTTTGCCTGTGCGGGTGATGCTCAGCATCACTCCGCGTGCGCCGTCGGTGCGCACGATATTGCTCTGTACGGTGAAACCGTCCCGGACCTGCGCCACATCCTTCATGTAAATCGTCGCGCCATTCACCGTCTTGATCGGCAGATTGTTCAGCTCGTCCACGAGCAGCGGGACTGCTGTTCACTTTGATCTGATACTCGGTCTGCGCCATTTTGGCCGTGCCCGCCGGCAGGATCAGGTTCTGCAGGTTCAAGGCGTTCGAAACATCCAGCGGCGAAAGCTGTTTGGCGTAGAGCTCGTCCAGGTTCAAGTCCACCATCACCGCCCTGTTTTTTCCGCCAAAGGGATAGGAAACGGCGGCGCCTTGCACGGTGGCCGAGCGGAGTTCGAATGAAGTTTTGCCCGATGTCGAAGATCTCCTGCTCTCGCAGAGTTTTGCTGGAAAGCCCAAGCTGCAGAACGGGAACGCTGCCGGCGTCGTACTTGAGCACGTTGGCCGGGAACATGCCAGGCGGCATCGAGCGCAGGCCGCTTTGCATTTGCGCTGTCACCTGAGCCACGGCCATATCGATCTGGACGTTCGGATGGAAATAAACCCTGACTACCGCAATGTCTTTGTAGGATTGCGACTCGATGTGCTCGATATCGTTGACGCCCGCGGTGAGATTGCGCTCAAAGTTCGTGACGACGCGCTTCTCCATCTCCTCCGGCGAGAGACCGTTGTACGGCCACACCACGCTGACGATGGGAATGTCGATGTAAGGGAAGATGTCGACGGGCATCGTGACGATGGCGGTTGCGCCGAGGATGGCGATCAGAACCGCCATCACCACGAATGTATACGGGCGACGGAGAGCGAGCCGGACAATCCACATGATGTTATTTCCTCGTCAACTATTTCCGACAACGATGAATCAGTCGGATGGCTCAACAGCCAGCCGGCACTGTACTGGAATCCCTATTCGGACCTCTGGCTTGGTGCAATCGTAACGCTTCCGCATCCCGCGACACAACGAATTTGCCACCTCGAAAGGCGCCAGCGGGATCGCGATGGTGTGTCCCCTAATGCCCGCTAAACGGGGACGTGATTATCCGAAGGTCGTTTCGCTGGCGGGGCCACAATCCGAGAACGGGACTTCTCAGGAGTTGGCAGAAGCCCTATACCAGATCGCTGTTTGACCCCATAGACAGGTACCCGAAGTTGCGGAGAACCACACAGATACATCGCTGGAAATAGCCTCCAAGGATTCGGGATATCTCTTATATGACCTACGTCACGCGCAGGTGTGATCTATGTCGTTGCAAGCGGGCGGTCTGGGACTCATACAGTTAAACGAGGAGGTAAATGTTATGAACACACGCAAATCGGTAGCTTGGGTAGGAATTGTCGCGCTTATGGTGGCTGGATTCTTCGGGGGCGCGTTCACCATGAAGGCTGCGGATAATCCGGATTCCGAACAAGTCTCGAAGCTTCTCTCAGAAGCAAAGACGATGGCTTTTCAGTTGAAGGACGACGCCCAGACCATGGAGAGTTTCACCCGAGTGGACGCCACTTGGCAATCTCACGGGGCTGCAATAGCCCAAATTAAAGAACACTTTAACACACTGAGCGGGCAAGTTACGAAACTTAAGGCTGCGAGAAATACTGCTTCACCCTGGCAGAAGGTAGCGATTGATCGGATCGACCCCTACTTGGACGAGATGGTCGGATATACCGAAGCGGTAATCGAACAGCTCAACAAACATCCAGAGCGCTTTAACACGCCGGAATACAAGGATTATCTCGAAGCGAATGCCGATTATTCCGGAGACCTCGCGGCCATGATTGCGAACTTCGTGGATTATGGAAGGACTAAGGACAGGCTACAACACCTCACTGACGAGCTCGAGGTCCCTGCGACGTGAACGGAGTCGTTCATCGGCCATACAGGCGGGAGGGCCTGGACGAGGACCAGGCCTCCCTATTTAGCATATATTCAGAAGCGATCCCGATTGCGCCTGAGAAACGGTGTTATTGATTAGATAACGGCGTCGGCTCCCCTCGACTGAGTAAACTTGGCAGCGCTTATCTGACCAAGACTCGGAAGAAAGGAGCCGAGTATGCTGATTATAGGCTGTGATTTCCATTCGCGGTTCCAGCAAATTGCGATGCTGGATCCGCAGACCGGTGAAGTCATCGAGCGTCCGGTTAGAACACGAGAACGGCGAGGCTCGGAAGTTTTACGCCGGGCTTGCCCACTCCTGCGCGCGTAGGAATGGAGCATAGATGGTTGGTGGGAAGCTGACTTCCCCCGCAGGATTCAAAGAGAGGAGTCTTGGTCAGACGCCGCAAAGGAATCCTGAGTAAGGACGAAGCGTCGCTTCGTCCGGACTCGATGGTAGCGAGCCGTCCGCAGCGTCAAGGGTCTGGCGATGAACGGTCCGACAAAAACGGTCGAACCGCCCTTGACGCCGCTTCCGGCTCGCAGAAGTAGGGGTGTGCTTGAAAAAGTTTTTGACAACGCCGACGCCGTTATAGACGGACACTGACCCACTACTCCTGGGATGGGCCTCTTTACTCGTGCGGTAAAATAGAGACGCCTGCTTTGCGCTGCGGCTTTGACGCCCTGACACTTGTCCTTCAAAAATCAACCCTCTCCGACCGGCTGAATTCTCAGGCTCCGTTTTTTCGAATGAAGTGGCAAATGCTTTCCGTGCCGTGCTCTCAAAGACTCTGCCGAATTCAAGACACTGTGAGCTCGAGCAATGTGCCATTCCCAACGCGGCGCTACGGGTGTACGCGTTGTGATCCTAGCGAGGGATCTGCTCGTGGGTGACCTGCTCCGAGACGTCGTTTCAGCGCCACAACTCGGCCAACAGCTGCGCGCAAATGTCGGCACGACAAGTGCACGAATAGAGCACACTAAGTTTCCTGTAATGAACACTTGCACAAAAGGGGAGGGGGGTACCCCCCCTTTTTTCAGCTTTTGGCAGAACTACCCGATTTGGCGCTCTCGCTGTGCTGGCGGGCGTGTGCCCAAGGTGCGATTAGAGGTGTGACAAAAAGTGCGGCTATTTGACCGCGAGGAGTTCGACGTCAAAGATAAGGGTGGCGTTTGGAGGGATGACTCCGCCGGCGCCGCGATTTCCATATCCAAGCTCGGGCGGAATGCGCAGCTGCCGCTTGCCGCCTATTTTCATTCCCGAAACTCCCTCATCCCATCCTTTGATTACCTGCCCGGCTCCGAGCTGAAACATGAATGGCTGGCCCCGATCGACCGAGCTATCGAATTTCTTGCCATCTTTTGCCAGCCAACCGGTGTAATGCACGCTCACGGTTTTTCCGGTGGTCGCGGTGGCTCCGGTGCCTTGTTTGAGGTCCCAATATTGCAGCCCGGAAGAAGTGGACTTGCTCTTTCCGGTCACTTTGGTTGGGCTGGAATTATCCGCCTGAGCCCAACCGAAGACGGGGGCGAGAAGTGCCAAAAAAAGAAAAAAGACGACGTATTTTGGGTTCATAGTGTTCTCCCTAATGGCGGCATCATACCATCCTCATCGATTGGACTGGAAATTTGAGACTTATTTGTGGGTGGCGCAGTGAAAACCGATGAATCCGGCACGTCTATGAGCCCATCGAATGCGGATATGCCATCGCATACAGATATGAGAGTTATCTCCGTTAATGTAGGCCTGCCCCGTGAAGTCGCCGTGAACGGCGGAACCGTGAGCACGGGCATATTCAAAACTGCCGTCTCGGGCGCCATTCGCGTGGAGCGCTTGAACCTGGTTGGGGATAGACAAGCCGATTTATCGGTGCATGGCGGACCTCACAAAGCTGTTTATGGCTATCCCTCGGAACATTACGATTACTGGCGGCGCGAACGGGCAGAAGACGAGCTGTCGTGGGGAATGTTCGGAGAAAACCTCACGACCGAGGGATTGCACGAAAGCGCTGTGTATATCGGAGATCGCTACCGCATCGGGACAGCGGAATTAGTCGTCACGCAGCCGCGCTCGCCTTGTTACAAGCTGGGTATCAGGTTCGGAAGGCCCGAGATGGTCAAGCGCTTCCTGCATAGCGGCCGTTCCGGCTTTTACTTTGCGGTCGCCCAGGAGGGCGAAGTCAAGGCGGCAGACTCCATCGAGCTCCTCAGTCGCGAGGCAAACAGCCTCTCAATTTCTGACATTAACAAGCTGTACGCTTCGGAGAAAAACGATCGCGAAATGTTGCTGCGGGCTTCACGGCTGGAGGCTTTGCCAGAAGGCTGGCGCGGCTACTTTCTGGAGCGATTGGAAAGAATTGCCGGCTAAGATTGTGGCTTAGTTGCTTTCGGTTTCACCGGTTCCAAGCTGCTCTTTTTTATGGCGGCATAAGCGACAGGCGAGGCGAGCCACTGAATCAGCGCTTTTGCCGCTTCGGGATGTTTCGATGTTGTCGGGATGGCTGCGGCGAATACCGTGACACGCTGCGCGCCGGGCGGCAGCTCTCCGACGATATCGATGCCCTTCACGGGCCGCAGCTCACTGATCTGTTGGAATCCGATCTCGACTTCTCCCGACGCGACGACTCCGCCAACCGGGTCGGCTTCAATCTTCCGGCATTTGGATTTGATCTGATCGGCGATTCCGAGCTTGGGAAAAAGCTCAGTGGAAAGATAGACGCCGCTGGCGCTATCGGAATACGCAATCGACTTTGCCGCCAGCAAGGTGCGCTTGAGCGCTTCCAGCGTGCTGATATCGGGCTTGGGCGCGCCGGCCTTTACGGCCATGCCCATCTTGGATTGCACCAGATCAACGCGGCTACCAGGCCGGATTTTGCCGTGCTTTATCAGATCGTCCAGCGCGGGCGCGGCCATGATCACCACGTCGATCGCTTCACCGCGGTCGAGACGCACAGGAATGGCGTTGTGAGTCGTGCCCATCGATGGGCCGAACTCAGTCACCAGCTTGTTGTGGCTAGCGCGTTCGTATTCCGGCACTAACTCGAGATAAGCGGCGGTAAACGCTCCGGAAGTGACCACCTTAATTTCGCCTTCTTTGGCCTGCGGCTCGCGCGCACTTGCGACCGCAATTCCGAGAAGCGCGCAGACTGAAATCAAGGCGGCGCGCTTTGCGCGCAGGCGATACAAAGTAGTGGTCCTCATTCTCATTGGTTTAGCAGCGGAATGTCTTTTGCTGCAAGCGCGGGTGGCAGCGATTTCAGGAATGCGTAGATATCGGCGACTTCCTGGTCGGAAACGACTTTGCTTGTATACGGAGGCATGTTGCCGGTAGGCGCGTGAATATAGCGCGCGAAGGCGTCAATCGTGAGTGCCGGAGGACCGATGCGCGGCGCAGCCGTCGACTGCGAACCCTGACCGACGCGGCCGTGGCATTGGTAGCAGCCATCGGCAACGTAAATGCGGCCGCCGTTTTGGGTATTGCCGGTGAGGCTCGAAAGATTGCTCGGCGGAGCCGGGTTTGCCGATTGCAGGAAAGCATAAATATCGGCGAGGTCGCCATCGGAAACGGCCTGCGGAGTGAAAGGCGGCATTTTGCCGGCTGGCTGACGAACATATCGCGTGAAGTCGGGCAGAGCTCGTGGCGGTGGAGCGAGTGCGGGACCGACTGCGCCCTGGCCTTCGGGGCCGTGGCAAGTGGCGCACATATGCGCCGCGAATGCGTCTTTGCCCTTCTGCGCATTTCCTGCGGGCGCGTTCTGCGGGCGGTTTTGAGCGTTCGCGGGGCAATACGCGCCGAGGAAACAAAAGAGCAGTGCTGCGACTGACTTTAGGCCGACGCCTACATATCGATTACGTTGCATGTAAGCCTTTCCGTTTACCGCGGTTGCGTAAGGACGTCTACGACGGCGGGCTCGCCGCGGTTGACAACTTCGAGCGCGCGTTTCAGCGCCGGGCCCAAATCTTTCGGATCGGTGATGGGCCCTTCGCCATACATGCCCATGCTTTGCGCCAGCTTGGCGTATTCGATATTCGGCGCGGTGATGGTGGTGCCGATATTGGCGCGATGGATGCCGCGATTACGGCGATCGGCCATGATCTGCACCTGCATCACTTCCTGATGATAGCCGCGATTGTTGTGCATCACGCTGAGCAGCGGAATCTGATGATGCGCCGCGGTCCAGAGCACGCCCGGCGCGTACATCAGATCGCCATCGCACTGGATATTCACAGAGAGCCGGCCGTATTTGCGATTGGCGAGCGCCGCGCCAACAGCGGCGGGCGCGCCATAGCCGATGCCGTAGCCGCCTTGTGTGCCGATGTAGTGATAGTGCTTATCCATATTCCACAGCCGCTGCGGCCAATTGCTAATAAACGGGGTCGTAGAAACGAGCGACCAGTCGCGGTCTTTGATCTGGTTCCATAGTTCCGCGCACAATCTCGCGGTACTGATCGGGCTGGCGTCCCAGGCGACGGCGGCAGCTTCGCGATCGCGGGCGAGTGTTTGCTGGTGCACCTTGGCGAGCTGTGCGCCACGAGCTTCGCAGGCGCGGCGCTTGTCGTCTGTCAAGAGGCGCTTGACGGCTTCGGTGAGTGCGGGAAGCGTGGTTTCACCATCGGCAGCGATCGCCAAATCCACTTCGGGCAAGCGGTCGAAATCCTGGTAATTGGACTTGGTGTAGAGATCGTCGGAATTGATGCTGATGAGCTTTGTTGCGGGCTTGATCAAAAGCTCGGAGGTGCGGCGCATCTGATCGCGGAAGCTATTTACATTCCCCCAAAAGTCGCTCATTTCGAGCCCAAGGATCACGTCGGCTTCGCGGATCAAGGCATTGGCTCGATCGGTTTGATTGAGCGGATGGCGGCTGGGGAAATTCATGCGGCCCGGACGACTGATGACCGGAGCCTGCAGAGATTCGGCGAGATCGATCAGGTTTTTCATGCCTGCAGGCGTGCGCCCTAGGCGATCGGCGAGCAGCACAGGATTCTGCGCATTCACAAGCATGCGCGCGGCTTCGGCGATGGCGGCGGAATCGCCTTCGGGCGGCGTGAACTCTCCCAGTTTGGGGATGTGCACCGCGAGATTGTCGGGGATGGGATTTTCCTGCAGTTCGGCATCGGCCACGAGGAGCACGGGCAACGTGGGCGGCGTCATCGCGATTTTGTAGGCGCGCACGGCCGATTCCGCGAAATGGGGCAGGGAAGCGGGCGTATCGTCCCATTTAACGTAATCGCGCACCATGACGGCAGCGTCCTGAACGCTGTGCGCCCATTCGACAGCGCCGATGCGCTTGGTGGCGTCGACGATATTTCCAACAACGATGTAAATGGGAACGCGGTCGCACCAGGCGTTATAAATGGCCATCGAGGCATGCTGGAGTCCGACGGTGCCGTGAGCAAGTATCGCTAATGGCTTGCCTTCGATTTTGGCGTAGCCATGAGCCATGGCGGCCGACGACTCTTCGTGGCAGCAGGTGATGAACTCGGGATTCTTGTTGCCGCCATAATTGATGACGGATTCATGCAAGCCGCGGAAGCTCGAACCGGGATTGGAGCAGACATACTCGATTCCGAGCGACTTGATGACATCAACCATGAAATCGGATCCGGAGCGCGTCTCAGTGAGAACGTCGAGTTTCGCCGGAGTGCCAATTTCGGATTCCGCTGGCAGCGGCGGCGGAGGCGCATTGCGAGCTTCGATCTGCTGCGCGCGTGAGATGGTGGGATTGGCTGCCAATGCAGCGGCGCCTACAGCAGCGCTTTTGAGGAATGCCCGCCGGTCTATCGACCCTTTATTGGGCGAGCGTTTTTTCGATTTGCGCACGGATTACACCCCCGCAGTAGCCGCGAATGCGTTTATATCACAGGCGTGAGATTGCAGATACCGGGAGCCGGTGTCGTAGAGTTCAAGGCTGCATCGCGGTAAGGAAAGGAGCGGAAGGAGCAGAAGGGAATCGCCCGACGTTTGGAAGGCGGCGAAAGCTCAACCGGGTTTACCGCGAAAAGCGCATCGTGTGGGCAGCTTTTCGCGGAAGTGATGGCTCTCGCCGCCGCTTGCGCAAGCTAACTTAGGGCGGGGAGGACTATTCCTCCTCCATATTGATGTTTTCTTCGCTTCGGTGCGCCTGGGACTCGGATTGCTTTTGGCGGCCCGGCTGTGTCTTGCTGCTCCGGCTGCGGCCGGTCTGGCGCGTAGAACGAGTGGAAGCTCGTTTGGTTGGAGACTTTTTAGCCATTGATTCGCTCCTTTGGGTTGTGTCGTGACGGGGTGAAGACCCGCCCACGGGGGTGAAATCCCGCCCACAAGGTACGCAAGATAGCGAGACCATCGTCATAGGACGTTTGCCGTATTTGTGATTGGTGTTTGCCCTAGACAGTGGAAAACAGCCGGTCCCGAGCGATTCGTACTATTCGGAGCGGGTGTAGCGCCGATTAATGGCTTCGATAACGGCGGAGCGACTCTTCTGTGGCCCTTCGTTGCCGTCTTTTTCGATTTCGCGTACTTCGTTGGCAAGTGCTTCGTCTTTGATGGCCTCGCGGAGCCACTGCGAATAGTCTCCTTTGCGAAGATGATGGAGCCAGGTCTCGTCGTCGACACCCTCGGCAATTTGGATGAACATATTCAAATTGTGCGCGCGAAGATTGAGCTTGCCGGCCGGTCCTCTAAAGAAAAAGCTGCGGTCCGCACCAAGCTTTCCTTCCGCATACTTGCGGCGGTGGCGTCGAACCTCGCTTTGGGGAGGCTGGACGCGCACGGCCAACGGGCCATGTGGGCCGCCGAGGAGCCAGACGAACACGTCGCCCGGACGGCTTGGCAGGGGACTATAGATGGGCGGAGGCACGCCGACAGCATTGCTGAAGTGGCGGATCGTTTCCTCCGGTGATGCACCCACGGCAATAATCCCCGTCATGGACTTGAGCGTGGCCTCAAGTACCGACTCGACATGCACGGTGATCAGGATGAATCCGCTCAGTTGCTGTGGTATGACGGAAATGGCCTGGCCGCGTTCCCGGGGCAAAAGATGATGGGCCTCATCCAGAATGATCCAATGAGGCCGTCCGGTTTTGGCGCGAAGTTCCAGCAGCTTGGGGAAGAGAGTCGCGAAGAAGAGCGGCCGGTCCGCGAGGGGAAGTCCCAGCAGATTCACTATCAGGGACGATTCGGGGTTATTGAGGATCTGGAATATTTCCGTGATGTCAGGAGGCCGTTCCGAACTACCCAGCGTAACGATATTTTCGAGGTGCGAATAATCGCCCTCCGGATCGATCAGGCACACCTGGAAATCGGATTGAGTCAGCCGCTCGAGCAGCCCAATCATGACGGTTGATTTTCCGCTGGAAGATGGACCCGCGATTACGAAACTGGAGTCATAGGACCCGATGGAGACTTTAGTACCGTCCGCCGCCGTTCCCAGGAGAATCGGCTGGCGCATGAGCCGGTTTTGCACTCCACGGAGATCGTCCAGGAGAAGGCCATCAATGATTTCTTCGACGCCTTTGCCGTTCGGTGAGCTGCAAATGAAGTCGGCCCGTTGTCTCAGGGTTTCAATGGCATTGGAAACGGCGATTCCACATTCACCGGCTTTGAGCAGGGCATGATCGTTTTCAGCATCGCCTAGCGTGACGGTATTGTGATGGGAGATGCATATCTCGGAAAGCGCGGCGAGCAGGCCTGTAGCCTTATTGACGCCAGAGGGCAAGACCATGACCGCGCCCTTGTTGTAGATAACCTGGAGTTCCAGTCCGAGGTCGCGAATAACGGCAAGAATTTTCGCGTCCTCGGGCTCCCGAGAATCCACAATGACCAAACCACGCGAAAATGGCGCCACGCCGCGCCGCTCCAGGGCGTCAATGAATGCCTGTGGAGGCGCCTCGGCCAGCAGTTTCGTTTCTCCCGTGGCCGGCCGGAATAGAACAGCGCCATTTTCAGCCACGACCCTATCAAACATGGAGATTTGCGGGAAAACTCGCAGCAGGTCATCGAACTGCCGGCCGGTTACTAACACGAGCTTGCGGCCCGAGGCGAGCAGCCGCTCGAGGGCAGCCAATGTGCTTTCAGCTACGACGCCTTTATCGGCCAACGTTTCGTCAAAGTCGCAAGCAAGAGCGAAATAGTGCATAGCACTATTATGATGATAGCGAATCCGTTTCAAGGATCGTTGCGAAAAAACCGCTTTAAACTCGGGCGGATGCAGCGGCGAAGCGGTCGGGCCAGAGCTTGAGACTCCATTTAACGGATGGGACTTTATAGCATCGGTGCCTAGTCCTTAGTCCTACAGTAAAACGTCCTTCCCTTTCCCTGCTTGGGCCGTATTCCGTTCCATTCCCCGCCTGCTATCGTGCACACGACTAGCATGAAGGAATCTCGACGCGCGACTTTGGCGGTTTTCGCCAAAAACTGCCGAAGTGGCGAAATGAATTTGGTTATCGGCCTGCTAAGAGCTAAGAAGAGTTAGAAGCGAAAGTAGACGCGAGAGCAGTGTGATTTCCGCTTTTCTACACGAGACTCTAACCCAGGATTATCCCCAATGAGCAGCATAGTAACGCCATTTGCTCCAGGGAATTGTGAAATCCGGTTCCGGCCGCCGGCACCTCCTCGGAATCAGGACGCATGGCAGAAACTGATCGGCGAGAAGCCCATCGGCGCGCGCCTCGAACCACTACCCGAGCACCGCACAAACTGGCGCGCTCTTGCGACCAGCACGTTTACCCAGGTTTCTGTTGTAGTTGCGTTGCTGCTGCTGCAGATCATCCTGCCGCCAAATTTCATCACCAAAGTCGAATACGAAGTCATGCCTTTGGCCGGACCGATGATCGAAATTCCTCAAACGAAGCCCCAACCCGTACGGGCGAAGGTTCAGCCTCAACCAGTTCAGCCGTGGGCTCCGGAGCCGCAGCATATTGCGAAGTTGATCGCTCCACGGCCGCTGGCCGCGCCGAAGCCCAAACCGATTGAGGTGCGGACTGCTGATGTTCCCAAACTGGAACAGGCGCTGATTGTTGCGAAGGTGGACGTTCCCGATTCGGAACCGGTGAAGCCACGGGAAGTAAAGACGGGACTCTTGGGAGATTCACCGGCGGGTGGTGGTTTTGGCGATCCTCATGGCTTGCCTGGGGCGGCCGATCCGAGCAAACAGGTGAACATCGCTCATGTGGGCGGCTTTGATTCGACTGTTGGCCCTGGAAACGGAAGCGGAACAGGAAATGGGACTGGAGCAGGCGGCAAGGGCGGCCGAGGTAACGGCAATGGCGTGGCGGGCTCGGGATTTGGCGATAGCTCGGCGTTTGCGACGGGGAAGAGCGCGGAAGGACCCCGAGCGGTGCAAACGAGCGGCTTTCAGAGTGCTGAAGTGACTCCGGCGCCAGCGAAGAGCGCTGCCAAAGCAGCCGATGTGCCCCCGCCGACGGAAGGAGTGGCGCTCCTTTCCAAACCCAACCCGGTGTACACGGAGGAAGCGCGGCGACTCGGGATCGAGGGTGAGGTTCTGCTGGACGTCGTTTTCCTGGCCACGGGGCAAATCAAAATCAACGGAGTCATGAAGGGATTGGGGCACGGATTGGATGAGGCGGCGATCCGGGCTGCGCAGCAGATTCGCTTCAAACCGGCAGTGCAAGAAGGGCATGCTGTGGACTTCCCAGCCACGGTTCACATTTCGTTTCAACTGGCGTTCTAAATTTTCGGAGGGGCCCTATGCGTTCGCGCAGAGCGACATTTTTTGCAGTGATCCTGTTTGCGGCGATTCCCAGCGTGGCAGCCGCACAATCTTCCGGACAAACATCATCGGGGGCACTGGATCAGGCGGTAGATCGCATCGTGGCACAGGAAAAGGCGGAGATGCAGATGCTGCATCAGTATTCGCCGCTCGTGGAAACCTATATTCAGATTCTGCGACCCGATCCGAACTTGGGTACCGCACCGGCGGGAGACAAGTACTATCTGGGCAAAGCCAATCTGGGCAAGGGCCTCGAAATGGAGCCGCTCACCAGCGACAAGGGAGCGCCGAACCTGAAGTACACCGCTGGCGGGTTGGGGACGTTCTTGACCATGTCCATGCAGTTTCTGCCGCGCGGGTTCCTGCAGATGATTTATCTCGACACGAACGGCTTCGACAAGCAGCACTACAAATTCGAGTATGCGCGCCGCGAGTTTCTAGGTGAAGTGCGCTGCCTGGTGTTTGACGTCACACCCGCGAAGGCGAACGACCGCGGGCGCTTCTCGGGGCGCATCTGGGTGGAGGATCAGGGCTTCCATATCGTGCGCTTCAACGGTGCGTATCAGCGCCCCAGCAAGGCGAGTTATTTCTTCCACTTCGACAGCTGGCGTCTGTTTGCCGGAGATAATCAATGGCTGCCGGCGTATATCTATTCCGAAGAATCGGACCTGAGGTACGGCGTGGCGCGGAAGCTCATGTTCAAAGCGCAAGTCCGGTTGTGGGGTTTTGACCTGAATGGCGTGCGCGTAAGGCGAGAGCAAGAACTGAATAAGGTGATGGTGGAATCGAAGACGCCGGTAAAGGATCAAACCAACACGGCGAACGATTACTCACCGATTGAAGAGCAACGCTTGTGGGAGCGTCAGGCCGAGGACAACCTCGCGGACCGCATGGAGAAACTCGGCGTGCTGTCGCCGCGTGGTGACGTCGATAAGGTGCTCGAGACGGTGGTGAACAATCTGGAAGTGACAAATAATCTCGACATCCAGCCGGAGATGCGCTGCCGGGTGCTGATGACTTCTACGCTGGAGTCGTTCGACATCGGCCACACCATAGTGCTTAGCCGCGGCTTGATCGATGTGCTTCCGGACGAAGCGAGCCTGGCTACGATTCTGGCAATGGAACTGAGCCACGTTGTCCTGGGGCATCGGGTCGATACCAAGTATGCGTTCTTTGACCGCATGTTGTGGGATGACCAGGATACGTTCCGTCATTTTGGCTTTGCCCGCACTCCGGAAGAGGAACAATCGGCCAATCAGAAGGCGCTGGAGCTGCTGGCGAAATCCCCATATAAGGATCACCTCGACGCCGCCCGGCAATTCGTTCAAGTGCTGCAGACGCGCTCGAAAGAGATACCCAACCTCATCAGTCCGCATTTGGGAGACAGAGTGCCGAGCACTTGGACCGGACCGACTACTTTAGCGGCTTCAGCCGCACCTGCCTCACAAGAGGGGCAGACTACGCCGAATCCCGGTGTGGTTTTCGCCGCGTTACCGTTGGGAGGGCGCCTGAAATTTGATCCCTGGGACGATCAGGTGCAGCTCTTGAAGGCGAAACCCGTGGGCACTGTCGCAGAACGCGAAAAAATGCCATTTGAGATTACTCCTTTCATTCTCTATCTGACGCGAGACAAGATCACGCCAACGGAGACCGCGAGCATGCCGACAGACTCGGCGGGGGCCGTAAGCGATAACAAACCTCCGGCTGGCGAAGTGGTCGACACAGCTACGAAGAATCAATAGCTACGCGTAGGGCGGGCGCCATGCCGCCCTACATTCCTTCCTTACTGGCGATTTGCACAATCGGAGCATTAGTCCGGCCGTTCAGCTGCTATCCCTGGAAAAGACTCAATTCGAGACTTGACTCGCAAGGCCAAATACCGGTTTTACCTGATTCTTCTTTTCTGAGTGCCGTAGGAAACTCGGCGTAAGGCCCCCGGATGAGCCCAGCCGACGCCTTAGTCGGAGGCCAATCACGCTTGCGACTCTATAAGTTGCAGGAAAAGGAGAATTTAATGGCCGAAAGAGCATCAGTGTCACAATCAACCGGGAGGAGTCTTGCCAGCCAGGGAAGCTCGGCGGCCCTGACACCGAGGTTTGTGGAGCCTCAAGCGATCTACAGTCGGATGAATGAATTGTATGACGCAATTTCGCGGCGTGCGTTCGAGCTGTTTGAAGGCAATGGCAGAATCGTTGGCCGTGATCTCGATCATTGGTTCCAAGCGGAATCCGAACTCCTGCATCCCGCACATGTCCGGATCAGGGAATCTGAAGACGCAATCACAATCGAGGCAGAAGTCCCTGGCTTCAGCGCTAATGAGGTGCAGCTAAGCCTGGAGCCGCGTCGATTGACAATTAGCGGTAAGAAGCAGTCAAGCGGCGAGGGAAAGAAGGGAAACGTGCTTTACAGCGAGCGCTGCTCGAGCGAGCTTCTGCGATCAGTCGAGCTGCCGGTGGAAGTGAACAGCTCGCGTGCGACAGTGACTCTGAATAACGGGATTCTGGAACTTACCGCGCCAAAGGCGGCCGGAAAGAATATACCGGTCCAAGCCAAGTCAGTCGGGGCGGCGTAAAAAATACCGCCAGTAAAGGGCACACGGCTAACCGCCCGCGGAAGCGACGTCGCGGCATACTCTCGTAGAGCCATACCAAAGTAGGTTCCCTGCGCATTTCATGCTAAAAGATCTCGTGCTCTTGCGCGGGTGTTTCCGGCTGCTCTTTCTCTACGATGTTGCCGAGGCCATCGATCTTCGAAGGCTTCGCGAATTGCTTGGGCCTCGCGGTGGACCAGTAAAGGGAGTGTTCCCGCGCCGAACTCCAGAATATGTGCGGTTCGAGGAAGCACCCATCATCGAGCACATTGAACCTTTGAATCTGGGCGGGGGACAACGAGTAGCCTGCTCGCTCAAGTATTACTCGTTCGCGGCTACCGTGGTGCAACTGGAAGTTCCCTTTGAGGGTGAGTGGAGCAATGTACTCGCGCAAGCCTCAAGGTGGATAGACGCGACGGAGATCGATTCTCATGCACGTGAGATCGCGCGACGGCATCTGGAGCAAGTGGCCCCGGCGGTCATCCATCCGACGCCGGAGTGGCTTTCCGAATCGTACTTCATTACAAATCTCGCGCAAGCCATCAAGCTTGGGGGAGAAGCGGCCAAAGCCGACGAACTCTTGGCCGATTATTCATCCGAGATCGTGCAGTTGGTTCGCGGCGAATTAACGCCGCTGGCTCCCAAGATTGCTGCGGAGATATTAGAATCCAGCGTTTCCTACTATCCTACCGACCTGGTCGTCATAGGCTCGACGGCGGCCGTCATCTACGACCGCGCCGAAGATGCCGCGGCGAGTTTTCAGGTGCTCGAATATGCCAAGATGCAGCTCCTCGAATTTCGCTACTACGACGGCCTGATGACGCGACTGCTCTCGGATGTCTATGACAGTCTCGAAACCAAGCGAAATCTTCTCTTGCAGCGCTGGAGCCTGCCCCGCGAGGCGGAGAGATTTAATACGATTAGGCTAGATGTGATGGAGTTAACGGAACGGATCGACAACGCCATCAAGTTTGTCAGTGACGTCTACTACGCGAGACTCTATCGCATAGCAGCGGCACGGCTGGGCGTGAACGAATATCGTAACCTGGTAGACGAGAAGCTGCGGACCATGGGCGAACTCTACGATTTCATGGTAGCCGAGTTCAATGAAGCGCGATCGTTCGTTTTGGAATTGGCGGTGGCGGTGATGGCCTTGCTTGACGTGGTTCTCTTTGCGATCCTGCTGGCCAAAGGAGGCTAGCCGTGCTTTCCTGTCCGGCTCGCTCTGAATTTGCTCTGATGACGTCCGTTTCGATCCTATTCGCGTGATAACACTCGTTTTTCTTCCGCTGGTTCTCGCAGGATCGATTGTGGCCGGCCTGCTCGGTGCGCTGACGGGCCTGGGCGGGGGCGTCGTGATCGTGCCGTTGCTTGTGGTGGCATTTCACGTGAATGTCCACTACGCAATCGGCGCTTCCCTGATCTCGGTTATCGCAACCTCCTCCGGCGCGGCGGCCGCTTACGTGCGCGAAGGATTTTCCAACATTCGCATCGGGATGTTTTTGGAGATTGCTACGACGCTCGGAGCTTTGTTCGGAGCTTATCTCACGACAAGGCTGTCCACGGCGATTATCGCCATCGTTTTTGGAAGCGTTCTGATCATTTCCGCCGTGCTTTCTCCGCTGGCGAGGCATTCGCGAAAGTCGAATCGTCGCGCGGACGCTTTGGCAGTTCGACTGAAACTGAATTCGTCGTATCCCACCCCTGACGGACCTGAGGAATATCAGGTACATCATGTCCCGGCTGGCTTTGGCATGATGTTCGGAGCTGGCACGCTTTCGGGCCTGTTGGGCATTGGGTCCGGCGCTTTCAAGGTTCTGGCGATGGATCAAGTGATGGGCATACCGTTCAAGGTATCCACGACCACCAGCAACTTCATGATTGGCGTGACGGCAGCCGCCAGTGCAGGAATTTATTTGCGGCGCGGGTTCATTGCGCCCGGTTTGGCTATGCCGGTGGTGCTGGGAGCGCTGGCGGGTTCGATGATCGGCACTCGTATATTGGTTCGCGCCAAGACGAGCTGGTTGAGAGCAATTTTTGTTTTGGTGATCGCGGCTCTGGGCGTGGAGATGATTTACGGCGGCATAGTGGGGAGCTTTTAAATGGCGGAGTCGAACGTATCCCGAACGAACGGGTTTCTATCCAAGTGGAATGACGAGCGAGTGGAAAGAATACTGGGAACGCTTTTGCAAACCGGGGTGATCATTTCAGGCATTGTGGTTTTGATCGGTGGGGTTTTGTACGCCGTGCGGTATGGACGCGTCCCGGTCAACTATCAAAGCTTTGACCCTGAACGAGCGAGCCTGCGGAGTTTAAAAGAAGTCGGCTGGGGTGCTCTACACGGCGATGGCCGCGCCATCATTCAATGCGGCTTGTTGCTGCTGATTGCCACTCCGGTGTCGCGGGTGCTTTTTTCCATGATCGCCTTTGCACTCGAAGGAGACCGCCTTTACGTCGCTCTGACGATGATCGTCTTTGTCATTCTGCTTTATAGCCTGTTTGGAGGGGTCGCCTGATTGGCTCGCGCGCAAAAATCGCCGGACGATTTGAACTCCGGCAGCGGCGGAGCAACGCCGATTCTGACGGTCGGCCATTCCACGCGTCCGATCGACGAATTTATCAAATTGCTGCGGCAGCATGGAATCGAACAGCTCCTCGATATCCGAACTATTCCTCGTTCGCGGCACAATCCGCAATTCAATAGCGCAGCCTTAGCTAAATCGGTGGAGGATAAGGGTATTGGCTACGTGCATCTCAAAGAGCTGGGCGGCCTGCGCCATCCGCGCAGGGATTCCATAAATACCGGCTGGCGGAACGCGGGTTTTCGCGGATACGCGGATTACATGCAAACCGCGGAATTCGAGGAAGCCCTGCGGCGGCTTCTGCAGTTATGCGAGGCTAAACGCTGCGCAGCCATGTGCGCGGAGGCGGTGCCCTGGCGGTGTCATCGCTCTCTCCTGGCGGACGCGCTCGTCGCGCGCGGGATACCAGTTGAGCATATTCTCAGCGGCAGCCGGCGCGAAGTTCACAGCCTGACGCCGTTTGCGCGAATCGAAAATGGCCGAGTGACTTATCCCGAGGCCAAAGCGGGAGCAGCGCGAAACAAAGCCGCGGTGACGCAGACAGAGTTGAAATTCAACTCTTCTGCTGACGCTAATCGTTTGGCCAAACCTAGGAGAGATTCTTCGACTTCGCGTCCCGAACGGAAATCGTAAATGCACGATTTCCGGGAAGAAAAGTTCGGGCCGCTTCGCTCAGAATGACCAGGTGTGGAGAGGTTGAGATGGCCAGCAAGAAGCGCAAGACGAAGTTTACCGCCGCAAAAGAAGCGCGACGCCGCGCCCGGTTGGCCGCAGGGAGTCCACCGACGGAACGCGTTATCCCCGACAAACGTCGCAAGCCCCCGAAGCACAAGAAACCGATTCAGGAACTGCGAGAGAACCCCGAATAAGCAGACACCAGAAAAGGCCTCAGGTCTCCCGCCGAAGACAGCGTCGGCGGTACGACCTGAGCTACAAGTGTGGGCCCGACCGGGCCTAGTTTTTGGAGTGTCAGCCCGGCTTCGAATCGGGGACGATCTCGCCCGGTGTGAACACCGGCGCAACAGGCCGGCCGAGGAAACGCGCCAACTCTTCCGAAATTCTCTCCAGGGCCTTTTTTCCAAAACCAACGCTATCGACCTGCACCGAGCCATTGGGAGCAATCAAATAAAACGTAGGCACATTGGTCAGACCGTAATCGTTGGAGACGGGGAATCCGTCGTCATCGATGAGGGCAGGGAAGGTGACGCCATATTCGGCGCAGAAGTCGCGCGTGTCACGAGCGTCGTCCTGAGAGATAGCCCAGAAAGTGGTTTGATCGGATCCGTAGGATTTGAATAGGCGCTCGAGAAAAGGAAAGGTGAACTGGCAGACCGGGCAACTGACCTTGAAAAAAGCGGCGACCACAGGGCCGCGCTTCAAAGCTTCCCGGAGAGAGACGCGCTTGCCGTCGAGGTTTGTTAGTTCGAAATTGGGCGCTTTATTTCCAGCGTGAACTTTAGCCATTCGTTTGAGGGCGAGTGCAGATCAGTGGATGTGGCGAGTCTTCTTGGACATGTAATCCATGAGCAGATACTGGCCCAGGGTATAGGGTGTGGTGAAGTACGCTTTGCCGCGACAGATCTCGGCCACCTTCTGTACAAAGTGCACCAAGCTGTAGTCGCTGGCGAGCATGAAAGTGTTGATGATGATGCCGGACTTGCGGCACTTGGCGACCTCTTCGAGGGTTTGCGTCACCACGAGCGGGTCAAGACCGAAAGCGTTCTTATAGATGCGACCGTCCTCCAGCGTCAATGCGGACGGCTTGCCATCGGTGATCATCACGATCTGGCGCATGTCTTTCTTTTGCTGCGAGAGGATTCGTTGTGCTAACCGAAGGCCTTCGCGCGTATTCGTGTAATAGGGGCCTACTTGCACGCGCGCCAGTTCGCCCAGCGGGACTTCCTCAGCGCTGTCGTGAAAGAGGACAAGGTGAAGAGAATCCCCGGGATACTGCGTGCGGATCAAATGGGAGAGCGCCAGGGCGACGCGTTTCGCCGGCGTGAAGCGGTCCTCGCCGTAAAGGATCATGCTGTGGCTGCAATCCAGCATCAGGACCGTGGCGCAAGAGCTTTGATATTCGCACTGATGGACCATCAGGTCAGGGTAATCGATGACGATGGGCACCTTGGCGCCTTCGCGGCGCACGGCGTTAAATAATGTGGAGCTGATATCCAGATTCAAGGTATCGCCGAATTCGTATTTCCGCGAAATGCCGCCGGATTCGACGCCGGTGGCGAGTTCGCGAGTGTCGTGGCGTCCAAAGCTGCTCTTTCCGAGCGAGCCCAACAGATCTTTCAACGTGCGGAAGCCGAGAAAATCGATGGTCTTATCTGTGATTTCAAAGCGGGCCTGGTTCTGAGCGTCGTGGCCCGCACCCACATGCCCGCGCTGCGTTTTGTCCGGCGGCGGCGTTATCTGCGGCGGCGGCCCGTTGATGTAGCCCTCCTCCATCATTCTCTCGATGAGGCGGTCTATCAGTTCCTTCAGCTCCTGATCTGATTTGGCCGAGGCTCCTTTGGTCAATTGGTCGAGCAAGTCTTCAGGCAGCAGGTCGCCTTCGGAAAGCGCGCGCAGAATGGCCTGCCGCAGCGCCTCCATAGTTTTTTCCGGATCAAATTCGGAGACGCCATAATATTGCGATTCGAATCCGCTCTGCAGGAAAAAGTCGCCAAGCCGCTTGATCAACTCTTCCATGTCGACGGAGTCGGCCGGCTCTCCCGTGTAGCGCGAATAGCGGATGTATTTCACGGAAATTCCCTCAATTGTACTGGCGCCGGGGCGGCCGGTTGAACTGCTCGCGCGGCTCGGCAGGTTTGGGCCGCTCGGCGAAAAAGCCGCGCTCTTCGTTGCGGCTGATACGCTTGTGCGACCAAAGCCCCTCGAGGATGAATTCTGCAGCCGCCGCGGCAAGCGCCGGATCGGCTTTGCCGTTGGTGCCGAGGCGCTCGAGATGATCGAAGAGGCCGTGCACGCGGCGCAGCGCGGCGACTTGCTCAGAGGCGGGCGCATTTTCAGGCACTTTAAGTTCGCCTCCATTTTCAAACCATTGCACGATCGGCTGCATATTGGCATCGGCGATATACTTTGTGTAGACCTTGCCGATGGCCGAGCGGATGAGTTCTCGGGCAATTGCCTCCGCTCCCTTCAACTCGCCTTCATATTCCAATTCCATTTTTCCGGTGATCGTCGGAATGGAGGCATAGATATCGGCCACTCGCGCCGAAACGTGGGATTCACTGTTCCGTGCCCCGCGTTGCTCGGCATTGCTGACGACGGCCTCCACGCAGGCAATGGGCAAGCGCTGGCTGACGCCGGAGCGGCGATCGATGCGCTTGTCTTCACGCGCAAGGAAAGCGATTTGCTCGACCACTTCGCGGATGTAGTCCGGGGTGACGAGCTTGTGGCCCGAGGTTCGCTGCGTCCAGGCTTCCTGCGCGGTGATGGCCATGCCTTCTTCCACGGTGGCGGGGTAATGAGTGCGGATCTCGCTGCCGACTCGATCTTTAAGCGGAGTGATGATTTTTCCGCGCGCGGTGTAGTCTTCGGGATTGGCAGTGAAAACGATAAGGACGTCGAGCGGCAAGCGAATCGGGTAGCCCTTAATCTGAACGTCGCCTTCCTGCATGATGTTGAAAAGCCCGACTTGAATCTTGCCGGCCAAGTCCGGCAATTCGTTAATGGCAAAAATTCCGCGGTTGGCGCGGGGCAGCAATCCGTAATGCACGGTGAGTTCGTCGGAAAGATTGCGGCCTCCCCGCGCGGCTTTGATGGGGTCCACGTCGCCGATAATGTCGGCGATGGTCACGTCGGGCGTGGCCAATTTTTCGATGAAGCGGTCTTCGCGACTAAGCCAGGCAATCGGCGTGTTATCACCCTGCCCGGCGATAAGGTCGCGGCAGGAGCGGCAGATGGGATGCAGCGGATGGTCATGAATTTCGCATCCCGAGATGTAAGGAATCTCCGGCTGCAGAAAGTTAATCAATCCGCGAAGAATGCGGCTCTTCGCCTGTCCGCGGAGGCCGAGAAGGATGAAATTGTGCCGGGCCAGGATCGCATTCGCGATCTGCGGCAGCACCGTCTCTTCGTATCCTTGAATACCGGGGAACAGCGTTTCGTGCGTTTCGAGTTTTCGCAGCAGGTTGCAACGCATCTCGTCCTTGACGCCACGGTCCGCGGCACCGCCGGGCCCTGCCGTGCGGCGCCATTCGCCAATCGTGGATGCTTTTGTTGCTGCGGATTCACTCGCCATATGGTCCCCTTCTTATCGGAATGCGTTTGGCGCACGATCGCGCCAGTGTGACTCTCACATTATAGCCGAATGGCAAAATCGCGCTTGGAGGCGTATCCCCTGGCCATTCGCCTGCAGTTAGTCAGTTTCAGTTCGGTCCGTGGCTCATCGCGGATTTTGCCCGGATCTGCTGAATTTGAATCAATTGCGGCAAGAGCTGATTCAGACGGTTTATCAGCTTCAAGCGCCGCTCCGCCTCGACGCGCATCTCCAGCAGTTCCTGCAAAGTTTCGAGTTCCAGGGGGAGCTCGCTGGCAATTCGATAAGCGAGCAGGCCGTCAGCGTGGTCATCGATATTAACTTCGCCCGGAGGACTGCCATGGAGCAACAGATGGCAATCCGTGAATAAGGTGATGAGTTCCTCTGCTGTGGCGGAGGGGCCGGGCTGAAGATCTTCCGGCATCATGTCCACTGTTGCTTCCAGATATTCTTTGTCTTTATGGACGGCGCGGACTCGATATGCCGACTCACCCAGCGTAATGAGGTCCATACGCCCGTCGGGATAAGTGCGAGCGAGGCGGCGGACGAGCGCCGTGCAGCCTACGGTGGCTATTCCGTTTTCTCGTGCAAGTACCACGCCGAACGGGATCCCTTCGTCGATCACCGTCTTCATCATGCGCTTATAGCGTTGCTCAAAAATGTGCAGCGGCAAAGTCATCCCGGGCAAGAGGACAACGGCGAGGGGGAAAAGCGGAATGCGCTCGGTGGTCATTACGGCTACAGAAATTGTAGCACCATGCGACGCATGGCGTGCGCCGCATCCGGGGAATTTTGAGAGAGCTTAGGAGGCGGGCAACTGCGCCAGCGCAGATTCCATTTCTGAACTGGCGTGCTGATCACCGGTCCTGCGGGCAGCTTCGATGCCGTGGCTGAGAGTGCGCCTGGCGTCCGCTATCCGTGAAAGCTTCGCCAGAAACTGGCCGTATTGGAAGTAACCCGCAACGTAATTGGGGTTTTCGGCGAGCAACTTCTCGAAATTTTCTATGGCCGCTGCAGCATCGTTCTGGCTGGCACACTCCATTGCCAATCCGTAACGCGCAAAGACGTCCTTTGGATGTGCGACGAGGAATTCCTCGAGCACGACACGGCGCGATTTTTTAGCAGTTTGCGTCATAGGTTGGGTTGGGCAGGCGCTTGCAAGCGCGTATTATAGCCGGTCATCGTGTAGCAGCAAAATGGGGCTGGCAGAAACAGGTGCGTTGGAGGCAGGAATTTGTGCCCGATGAAATAGCGGGACGCATGGAGGAAAGGTGCCGAAGAGAGCCGGCAACAAGGTTTCGCAGGCGGGCAAGCCTGTAAGCGCTTCACGCACGGAAATGACGGAGGTGGTGCTCCCGCAGGACGCCAACGTCTTCGGCAATATCCTGGGCGGCCGGGTGATGCACCTTGTAGATATCGCTGCCGCCATCACAGCGCATCGGCACTGCCGTTCCATGGCCGTGACCGCCTCGGTCGACCACATCGATTTTCGTAACCCGATCCGCGTCGGCGAAGTAATCATGTTGAAGGCAAGTCTGAACCGCGCCTTTCATACTTCGATGGAGATCGGCGTAAAAGTATTTTCGGAGGACATTTTGACCGGCGAAAGGAAGCACACCACGAGTGCGTACGTAACCTTCGTAGCTCTCGACGAGAATTATCGGCCTAAGCCGGTGCCTCCGGTGATCTGCGAAACGGCGGAAGACCGCCGCCGCTATCGGGCAGCGCTGGTTCGGCGGAAATATCGTTTGGCCCACCGCGGGGCTAAGCCTTAGCGTGCAGCAGTGGACCCGCTAAGCGGCGGAGCAGAAGCGCGCGACGTTACGGGCAACTTCGTTGGCATTTTCGATGCATGCCCCGATTGACGGGCCTGCGAAATAGTTACCGGCGAGAAAGATCCCTCGCGTGCGCGCGGTCAGATCTCGGACGGCGGAGACTATGCCTTGATGGCCGATGTTGTATTGCGGCAGGGCGCGTCGCCAGCACGAGACGTGCTGGCCGGCAGGTTCGCCGGTTATGCCCAGAATCGACGCGAGTTCCGAATTCGCGATGGCGGCGATTTGGCCGGGCGTTTTCGAAACGATTTCGGGATCCGTTGCTCCGCCCAAAAAGCTTGTGAAAGTAGCCATTCCGGTAGGGGCGCGTTCTGCGAACAGCGACGAATTCCAAACCGTTCCGAGCAGCCGCAAGTCTTCGGCGCGAGGAACAAGAAAGCCAAACCCCTCCAGACCTTTCTCGGCATTCCAGTAGTTAATCTGCTCCAGACCGTAGCCCGCGGAAACCTGGGCGACACCTGCATATTCAATTCGTCCGAGTGACTCGGCGAATTCGGGAGCGATGCCGCTCAGCAGGCGCGCGGTTTCATCGGCGGGAGTGGCAAGAACTAAAGTGGCGCAACTCAGCGATTGCATTGCGCCGCCCAGCTGATACGTCAGTTCGAATGTTCGCTGTTTCGGACTGGATGAGCCGCGAATCGCGACGATCTCCGCGCCTGTAAGTGCCGAATCCCCTAGTTTTGCGGCAAGAGTGTCGACCAGGCGTCTTATCCCACCCGGAAAATTACAGAGCGAAGGCGCGCCCGCTACCACTTTTGCGACGCTGCTTCATTTGCCCGCGGATGACGCTGCCATAGCGTTCCTCGAGTTGGCGCACGCTAGGAAAAGAGCTCGCGAGGCTCAGCTTTTCCGGATCGCCGGCCCAGACCCCGGAAACGAAGGGAGCGACCAAATTCGCGAGCAGGTCCGGGCCGAATTTGCGTCTGACAAATGCGGCGATGGATTCGTCCGTATCGGGAGGACGAGTGTGCCGAAATGGCTCCGACAAAATGCGCAGCTTCGTTCCAACGCTCAGCAGCGGAGTCAACAAGAGCTGCGGTGGGCTCAAGGGCGCCGGCACCAGGCGACCATGTTTCAGGATGTATCGCGGAGCGCGAGGGTCGGCCTGGAGAAGTTCGCCGCCTAAGCCGAGCTCGCCGATCAGTTCGGAGATGGCTTCGGTATTCATAAAGCTCTGGGGGCCAATGTCGAAGCGGAAGCTATCTTGATCGACAGTATCGATGACGCCGCCGAAGTGGGGACTTCGCTCCAGCAGGAGCACTGGCACACCGAGTTGTTTCAAGCGCCATGCGCACGCCAGCCCGGAAATTCCGCCGCCGATGACTGGAATCTGGGAGAGGGCAGACACTAGGCGAGGGAACTAAAGCGTCTTCGAGAAGAGAGGTTGTTCGGCCAGGTGCTGCTTCTCGAGGTAAGGATCGAAAATCATGGCGAGATTGCGGATGAATATGCGGCCCAGGAAGCGTCACGCGGATTTCGTCCGGGGCCAACTCGATGAGCTGGTCTTCGACGAACGAATGAAGCCGCGCGAGTTCCGGGGCGAAGTAGTTATCGAAATCGATGCCGAATTCGTTGCCGATCTCGTCCTTGCGAATGACGGCGTGGCAAAGCAGGCGCGTGATCAGGGCGCGCCGCAGGCGGTCATCTTCACTGAGTCGATAGCCGCGCATCGTGGCCGTGCCGTGCCGGCCGATGGCTTCCGCATAGCGCGGCAGTTCGCGATAATTTTGGCCGTAAGTGGAACCGATGGCGCTGATTGCGCTGACACCCATTCCATAGAGATCGGCGCCCGCCTTTGTCGTATAACCCTGGAAATTGCGGTGCAGCGTGCGCTGTTTTTGAGCGACCGCTAGTTCGTCGCTCGGTTTGGCGAAATGGTCCATGCCGATGTACTGATAGCCCGCATGGAGAAATTTCTCGATGGCCGTGCAGAATATCTGGAATTTCTCCATGCCTTCCGGCAAAGCCGTGGCCAGCGAACCTTGCTGTTTGCGAATCCAAGGCACGTGGGCATAGCTGAATAAGGCGATGCGATCCGGCGCGAGCGCCAGCACTTCGTCCACGGTATGCGCGAAGCGGTCCGCCGTTTGGTAAGGCAGTCCGTAAATCAGATCGACGTTGATGCTCTCAAAACCAAGCGCGCGCGAGCGGGCAATCAATTCGGAGGTCATCTCCAGCGGCTGGACGCGCTTTACCGCTCGCTGCACTTCGGGATCGAAGTCCTGTATGCCCATGCTCAGGCGGTTGAAACCGAGCCGCCGCAGCGTCTCTAAATGCTCTCCGTTGGTGACTCGCGGATCGACTTCGATACCAATTTCGGCGTCCGGGGCAAACGAAAACTTGTCCGCGGCGAAGCCGAATAGATCCTCCATCTGCTCGGGCATCAAGTATGTGGGAGTTCCTCCGCCCCAATGAAATTGCACGACCCGACGTGAAGGGGAAACTCTTTTGCTGACGTGTTCGATCTCGCGCTTCAGTGTTTCGAGATAGGGAGGCGCCACGCTGTGATCTTTCGTAATGACCACATTGCAGGCGCAAAACAGGCACAGGCTCTCGCAAAAGGGCAGGTGCATGTAAATCGAGACCGGAGTGCGCGCGGCATCGGCCTGTTCGTAGGCGCGCTCGAGGTCTTCCACGCGGAAATCGTCGCGCCAGACCGGCGCAGTCGGGTAACTGGTATAGCGCGGCCCGGGGCGGTTATAGAGCGCCAGAAATTCCTGCGAAATGCGGAAGTGCTCGCGTTCGAGTTCGAGATTGAGCTCGGAATTTTGCAAATCGCTCATGCGAGAGGCACCGATTGCCCAGCGCGGATAAATGCCAGCGCATTTTCCACTGGAGTGTCGGGCAGAATTCCGTGTCCAAGATTCAAGATGTGTCCGCGGCCCTTTGTTTGAGAGACGGCGCGATCAACCGCGCCGGCAATCGCCTCCGGCGAAGCCAAAAGCATACTGGGATCGATATTACCCTGAATGGCGACGCGGTCTCCGTATTCCTCGTGAAGTCGTGCCAAATCCGTCCGCCAATCGACGCTCAGTACAGTTGCGCCCGTTCGAACGAGAGAACTGAGCAGGTGATTCGAGGCTTTCGAAAAGAGAATCACGGGCGTGTCACCGGGTGCAAGCTCATCGATCAGCAGTTGTGTTGCCGGAAGCTCAAAATCGCGGTATGCGGCCGCGTCGAGTTCGCCGGCCCAGGTGTCGAAGAGCTGCACGGCAGCCGCGCCGGCGGCGATCTGCGCCTTGAGATATGCGGCGGTCGTGCGGGCAATTTTTTCGAGCAGTTCGCGAAAAAGGCGCGGCTCGTTCCAGAGCATAGCTTTCGCAGCCGGAAAGCCCTCGCGGGAAGCACCCTGAATGAGGTAACAGGCAAGCGTCCAGGGCGCGGCGGCGAATCCGAGGACAGGAACGTCGGGACCTAAAGATTGGCAGAGCAGGCGAATGGCATCGCCGACGAAGCGCGTCTCGCGTTCGGGATCGAACTCGGCGAGCGCCCCTACCTGAACGGCACTGCGAACTGGCGACGTGATCACGGGGCCCGCATCGCCTAATTCGATTGGCGCGCCCATGGCTTCCGCGGGAATCAGAATGTCGGAGAACACGATTACGGCATCGACGCCCAGGCGCCGGAAGGGCTGCAGGGAAACTTCGGCGGCAAGCTCCGGAGTTTTGGCTACTTCCAGGAAGCTGTGCTTCTCGCGCAGCGCCCGGTATTCCGGTAAGTAGCGCCCGGCCTGGCGCATCATCCAAACCGGCAGCCGTGGCACCGGCTCACGACGGCACGCCGCCAAAAAGAGCGCAGTACGGCTCGTGTTTTCGGGCGCGGAGATAACCTGAGTCGGTTTCGCTTCCATTGAGTTAACTTCGTAGCGATTGCTGCACTTGCTTCAGGCTTACGTTTCCTTCGCATCATAACAAATTCGCCCATGGGTCGCATCGGACGAGGCAGGGCACGGTAACAGCTTAGCTTCGCATGCGGCCAAGAAGACCTCAGGTTAACAAGTGGTTGTGCTCTTCAGGTTTGCAACCCAATTGCTCGCCTCGCAATAATTTCTGAGGCTATAATGACGCCGCCTTTTAGCCATAGGCGGGTCCCCTATTCTCAATGGAAGGAGAATTCCGATATGGTAAATAATCCTAAATGGTTGCGCAGCACAGGCTTGTTGGTGCTGGGCGCAATCCTGGGTGGTCTATTCGTTTCGGCTTGGGAGCACTCCGCTGCTGGAGCGCAACAGAATGTTCCGCCAGTTACCCAAGCGACGTTGGTGGCGGACGTGACGCACCTGAGAGATATAACGCCGCCAAATTCTCACCCCATGGTTGATGTCGCCATGTTCGCCGCTAACCTTTGGTTCGCTGGCGATAAGAAGAATTGGCCCTTAGCTAACTACTATCTGGGTGAAATGCGTAACCGCATGCGATGGGAAGTGCGGGTGAATCCTTCTCCGAAAGGGGCTGATGGCAACCCCGTGGACATGGCCAATACTTTTGACGGTATTGATAAGGGCAGCTTGACCAAGCTGAAGACCATTATCGATATGAAGGACAGCAAGCAGTTTGCCATGCAGTACAAGATGCTGCTCGAGGATTGCTACTCGTGCCACAAGACGGCTGGGCGGCCGTATCTGCGCCCGCAGGTTCCGACGGGCGGTGCGCAACCCATCGTGAACCTTGATCCTGGAGCCACGTGGCCCCAATAGCGGGAGCTTTCCGCCCATAGCCGCTCGCGCACTGCGTGTGAGCGGTCTTTTTTCACACCACGGCAATCCGCAGTATAATGAGCCGGTTATCCTTCCCTATGAGGAATCACCTGGTTCTTCTGACGACCGTTTTGTACGCCGCGAGTCTTGGCGGCTACATCGCATTTCTCGCCACGGCGCGCCGCCTATTTGGCCGCTTGGGTACGCTGCTGCTGGTCTCAGGGCTGGCGTGCCATTACCTGGCGCTGCTGGAACGCTCCCGCCTGGCACACACGGTACCTTACGATGATCTGTACGGCTCACTATCTTTATTTGCCTGGCTGCTGGCAATCACGTATCTGGGATTGGAGCTATTCCATAGAGATCGGTCGGTAGGCGCATTTGTCCTGCCCTTCGTCATTGCTGTCTTTTTGCTGGCGCAAGGTACCAGAGCATCGGTTCCGGCACCCCCGCCCGCACAAGGGCCGCTTCTGGCGTTGCATATCACCTTGGATGTACTCGGATACGCGGCTTTCGCGCTGTCATTCGTGCTCAGCGTGATTTATTTGGTCCAAAACGGCTTGCTGCGAAGCCGGCGTTTGGGAAGCATCGTCTGGCGTTTTCCGGCGCTGGAGTCGCTCGAACGGATGAGCCGCAGCAGCGTGATCGTGGGGCTCGCATCACTGCTCGTCGGCATTGCGTTTGGGCTGCTGTGGGTCAATCGGATCTGGGGCCATTACTGGAATGGCGATCCCAAAGAAACCATTACGGTTCTGATTCTGGCCGTGTATGCCGGTTATCTGTGGCTGGGCCGCACGGGGTCCTGGCGAGGCGCGCGAGCGTCCGCCCTGTGCGTATTCAACTTTATCCTCGTGCTGTTCAGCTACAGCGTGGTCAATCTCAACCTTTCGAACTTTCATCGGTTCTTCTGATGAGCGTGCTGAGCACAACTCTTCCAGGGCGGCGGAGAACTTAGCGGTGGATATCGTCCTTATAGGATTGAACCACCGCACTGCTCCCGTGGAGCTTGCGAGAGCGCGTCGCGTTCACGCAGGAAGCCGCCCGAATCGCCTCCGAAGAGTTACGTTCGAGGGGCGTTCTCTCCGAGACGCTGGTGCTCTCCACTTGCAATCGCAGTGAACTGTACGGAGTGCCTGCGGAATCTGCGCTATCGGCCAATGACAGCGCTGGAGCGATGGAACTCTTCCTGGCAACCTTCCACAAAATTGAACCCGAGGTCCTGAATGGCAGCCTCTATCGCCGCCACGATCGAGAGGCGGTACGGCACCTCTTCCGGGTTGCCGCGGGCCTGGACTCCATGATGCTGGGCGAAGCCGAAATTCTTGGCCAGATACGCGAAGCCTATCGGATTGCCGTGGATCATGGCGGCACGGGTCCGGTGCTCAACCGCATGTTTCAGGGTGCGCTGGAGGTCGGGAAGCGGGTTCGGGCCGAAACGCAAATCAGCGCGCGGCCAATGTCTGTGGCTTTCGCCGGCGTCAAGCTGGCGGAGCGCATTTTCGGCAGCCTGCGCTCACACTCGGCGCTCATTTTGGGTGCGGGTACGACAGGGGAACAGGTGGTTGCGCACCTGCGCGACCGCGGCATCTCGCGCCTTGGCGTCGCCAATCGTTCGCGCCAGCGCGCTACCGAGCTAGCGGAGCGTTTCGGGGCAGAGGTCGTCGACTGGGATGCACTGGAAGCGGCGCTGATCTGGCCGGATATGGTGATCTGCTCGGTAGGCAGTCCTGAAGCTGTGATTTCGCGCGGGATCGTGGAGCGCGCTATGGGGGCACGTTCGAATCGCTCCCTACTCTTCATTGATCTGGGCGTGCCTCGCAACGTTGCGCCGGGCGCCGCCGATCTGTACAACGTTTATCTTTACGGCGTCGATAACCTGAAGGAGATCGTGGAGCAGAATAAGCGCGCCCGAGAAGCCGAGATTCCCAAGGTGGAAGTTCTGGTCGAGGAGCACATAACCAAGTTTGAATCCTGGCAGGCCGGCGTCGAGGCCGGCTCTGTTTTGCGCGAATTGCGGTCGCGCCTCGGAGCGGAACGCGAGGCGTTCCTGCGGGAGAGGCTCAACGACATGACTCATCTCTCGACCGAGGACAAACGGCGTATCGCTGGATTGATGGAGGAATTGCTCGACCGCGTCTTGCTAGGGCCCGCCGAACAAGTGAAAGCCGTTCCCGACTTGCGTCGCAAACTCCAAAACCTCGAAGCGCTGCGAGATCTCTTCCGCCTCGATCAGGGCAAGCCTTGAATTCCCTGAGAATCGGGACCCGTGGCAGTGCGCTGGCTCGCTGGCAGGCGGAATTCGTACGCGCCGGGCTCGCCCGCCACGGAGTTGCCGCCGAAATCGTCATCATTCGCACCTCGGGCGACCGCGATCGCCAGAGTTCTCTCCGCGTGATCGGTGGCAAGGGCGTTTTCACCAAGGAACTTGAAGACGCGCTCCTCGAAGAGCGCATCGATCTGGCGGTCCACAGCATGAAAGACGTGCCCACCACGGTCCCCGCTGGCCTCGAGATCGCGGCGATCTGCGAGAGGGAAGATGTGCGCGACGCACTGATTTCGCGTGGCGGACTGAAGCTGGATCAATTGCGGTCCGGCGCCCGCATCGGCACAAGCAGTCTGCGCCGCCAGGCGCAACTGCGGCATTATCGCAATGATTTTGCAATGGTGGATATGCGCGGCAATGTGGATACGCGCCTGGCGAAGCTGACGCAAGGCGATTATGATGCGATCGTTCTCGCTAAAGCCGGCCTCGACCGGCTTGGAAAAGCGGAGCAGATCAGCGAGATCCTGCCGCTGGAGATATGTCTTTCCGCAGCGGGGCAGGGCGCCATCGGCATCGAGACGCGGAAGCAGGAGGAATCCATTGCAGCCGCGATGCGAAAGTTGAATCATCGGCCATCGCAAGTGGCCGTGGAAGCCGAGCGCGCCGTGCTGGCGGGGCTGGAGAGCGGATGTCAGGTGCCCATCGGCGTCTGGGCTCGCGGGGAATCGGGCAACCTGATTATCGACGCGTGCGTGCTCTCCGCAGACGGAACCGAATCGATCCGAGAGAACAGTAGAGGGTCATCCGAGAATGCTACGGAGCTCGGGCGCTTGGTGGCCGCGGCGCTGCTCGAGCGCGGCGCGGATCGCTTGCTGCAACTTGCGGGGCGCGGCGTTGAACACAGTTAAATCCCGAACCCTGGAGGGACGGCGCATTGTTATTACCCGTGCCGCTGAGCAGTCGGGCGAATTGCGCGAGCGACTGCAGGAATTGGGCGCCGAAGTGGCCTCGCTGCCTTTGGTGCGCTTTCTGGAATCCAAGGACACTGCCGATCTCGATCGGGCCATTCGAGCGCTGTATCAATTTGACTGGATCATTTTCACCAGCGCGAATGCGGTGACCTTTTTCCTGGCCAGGTGCCGCGCGGTGGGATGCTGGCCGAACACGGGGCGTACTAAGGTAGCGGCCGTTGGCTCGGCGACGCGCTTGGCTCTGGAAAATCAGGATTTGCAAGCGTCGCTCGTGCCGGCCGAATTCAGTGGGGCAGGAGTCGCTACCGAACTCTCCGGGGTGATTTCGGGAAAAAGCGTTCTACTGCCCCGAAGCGATCGCGCAAGCGAGGAGTTGCCCTCGATGCTTCGCAAAGCGGGAGCGAAGGTCACTGAAGTGACAGCCTACGTAACGGCTGGGCCAGAAGCGTTTGATCGCAGTCTGATTGACGCGATACGCGATGGGCTGGTCGATGCCGTTACGTTTTTCAGCCCATCGGCTTTCCACGAATTTCAAAAGCTTATGGGACCCGACTTACTGGTCAAATACGATTCGCGGGTTGCGTTAGCGGCGGTTGGACCTGTAACGGCGGGAGCGATTCGCGGGGCAGGGCTGCCGGTGGCGATAGAGGCAGATGAAGCAACGACGGCATCTTTGGTAGCGGGGTTGGAGCGCCACTTTACCGCGCTCGAAACTAAGCGCGACAGCCGCGGAACACCCGCCCGGTAAGAGGAGGCAGCATGGCATTTCCAGCCCAACGACCGCGGCGGCTGCGCCGTACCGAGGCCCTGCGGAACATGACGCGCGAAACGCGCCTCTCCACGAGTGGCTTCATCTATCCCATGTTTGTGGGGCCGGGCAAAGGCACGCGCGTGGAAATTAGTTCCATGCCCGGAGTCTACCAACAGTCCGCCGATCAACTGGTGGAGGAGTGCCGCGAAGTCGAGGGGCTGGGAATTCCCGCGGTCATGCTTTTTGGCATACCTGAACACAAAGACGAGCACGGGTCGGAAGCTTCTTCGCCGAGCGGCGTAGTGCAACGCGCCATTGAGGGCATTCGGCGCGCCAAGCTCAATCTGGTGGTGATCACCGACGTTTGCCTTTGCGAGTACACCAGCCACGGCCATTGCGGCGTGATTGAAAATGGCGATGTGGCCAATGATCCGACGCTAAAACTGCTCGCGGATGAGGCCGTGTCTCATGCGCGAGCTGGGGCCGATATGGTTGCGCCTTCGGACATGATGGATGGGCGAGTGGGGGCGATTCGTCAAGCGCTCGATGATAACGGCTTTTCTCAGCTGCCAATCTTTTCGTATGCAGCGAAGTATTGCTCCGGATTTTACGGGCCCTTTCGCGAGGCGGCGCAGTCAGCGCCCCAGTTTGGGGACCGGCGCAGTTACCAGATGGACCCCGCAAATGCGCGTGAGGCTATGCGCGAAGTTGCGCTCGATTTGGACGAAGGCGCGGACCTTATTATGGTGAAACCGGCGCTGCCTTATCTCGATATCATTCGCCAGGCACGCGATCGCTTTGACGTCCCTGTAGGTGCCTACAACGTAAGCGGCGAGTATGCGATGGTGAAAGCTGCCGTCCGCAATGGATGGCTGGAAGAGAAGCGGGTCGTTTTGGAAGTGCTGACGTCGATTCAGCGCGCCGGCGCGCAGATCGTGCTGACCTATCATGCCAAGGACGTGGCGCGATGGACGAAGGCGTGCTAGCGCGATTTAGTCCTCGACTGAATTCTTGATCCAACATTAGGAGCACTTGGGCGTGGGAAGCATCCCGGAGAAAGAGCACAGCCGTTCGCAAAAGGTTTTCGAGCGAGCCCGCCGCGTGTTAGTGGGCGGCGTGAATAGTCCCGTGCGAGCCTTTGGCGCCGTGGGCGGCGTGCCCCTGATTGTGGACCGCGCGCAGGGATCTCAGGTATGGGACCTCGACGGCAATGCCTACACCGATTTCGTTTGCTCCTGGGGCGCTCTGATTTTGGGACACGGGCACCCGGAGATCGCGGCGGCTTTGGCCGAGCAATCCGCGCGCGGCACGAGCTACGGCATGACCACGGAGCTCGAAATCGAATTGGCCGAGATGCTGCAAAAGGCGCTGCCCTCGATGGAGCGCGTGCGTTTCGTCAGTTCCGGCACAGAGGCGACCATGAGCGCGGTTCGATTGGCGCGCGCGGCGACCGGCAGAGATTTCATCGTCAAGTTCGAAGGCGGTTACCACGGGCATGGAGACAGTTTTCTGACCAAGGCTGGTTCAGGTCTAGCCACTTTGGGTATTGCCGCGTCCCCAGGAGTCCCGAAAGCGCTGGCTGAACTCACGCTGGACGCGCCTTACAACGACCTCGCTGCTGTGGAGCAACTTTTCGAGAAACACAACAAGGCTATCGCTGCCGTGATTGTTGAGCCGGTCGCCGCGAACATGGGCGTAATTCCGCCGGTCCACGGTTTTCTTTCCGGATTGCGCCACGTGACGTCGCGGCATGGCGCGCTGCTTATCTTTGACGAAGTCATCACCGGCTTCCGTTTGTGTTACGGCGGCGCTCAAAAGCTCTTCGGTGTCGAGCCCGATCTGACCACGTTAGGCAAGATCATTGGCGGTGGGTTGCCGGTCGCGGCATATGGAGGGCGCAAAAAATTGATGGAACAAATCGCCCCCTTGGGCCCGGTCTACCAGGCGGGCACGTTATCGGGCAATCCGCTCGCTATGCGGGCTGGGATAGAGACGCTGAAGCGGCTTGCATCAGCCGATTTTTACGATTCGCTGGAGCGAAAGGCCAAGATTCTCGCGGACGGAATGCGGCAAGCTCTGTCTGACACAGGAATAGCGGGTCAAGTGGCTCGCGCGGGATCATTGCTCACTCTCTTTTTTACGGCCGACCCTGTTGAGAACTATAGCGGCGCCAAAACGTCGGATACCCGCCGCTTCGCCGCCTTCTTTCAGGAGATGTTGCGCCGGAAAATCCTTTTGCCCCCGTCCCAGTTCGAGGCGCTGTTTGTCTCCGCGGCGCACAGCGGCGAGGACATGCGGTGCACAGTTACCGCCTGCCGCGAAAGCCTTGCGGCGATTCGCTCGTGACTTGTCCTTCTGCCCCGTAACTTTAAAAAGCGCTTTGAACAAAATTTAATATTGATTTATCGGAGCAGTGTTATTCTGACCTCATCACGGCGGAACGCGCTGCCGTCCGGGGATTTTTGTAGGGACAGTTCTTCGGGCCATGGAGGCGTCGCTGAATCGGTTGGGGTTTGCTGCTGCAATTCGGTCCCTTGGTCCTTCCTGCAGGCACCCTTTTCTGGGTGTCCCTTCATGCCGTTAACTCCGTCGCCCCTTGTCATTGCCGCGCTTGACGCCGGGTCGAATGCGATTCGTGCAGTCGTGGCGCGCGCCAGTTCAGCCACCGAAATCCGTGAGCTTGCCAGCGCGCGCTGGTCGGTTCGCCTGGGACACAACGTATTCACACGAAAAAGACTGGACCCTCGCACGATGTCGCGTGCGGTCGAAGCTTTCCTGCATTTCAGGAACTTGCTCGATCGCTACGAAGTGGATGAGTACTCGGCGGTTGCCACCAGCGCCATGCGCGAGGCGGTCAATCGCGACGCCTTGATCTCGCGGATCCACCGCGAAGCTGGAATTGAACTTGTCGCCATCGGCGCAGCGGAAGAGGCGCGGCTGGTACGCGAGGCGGTATTCGCCGTGTCGGCAGGGCGCTTTGCTCCGCGGCTGATTCTCGACCTCGGCGGCGGCAGCCTGGAGATGAATTTCCTGCGAGGGCGAAAAGTCGAGCGCGGATTCGCGCTTCCGCTGGGCACGGTGCGCCTGATGGAGCAATTCGATCTTGCCGGCCCGTTTACACCCGAGGGTTTCGCCGCATTGCAATCTCATATCCGTTCCGTGCTGCGATCTCATCTCAGGGGTTCGATGCAGATTGGCCGAAGCGCTGCCGTAGCCTGCGGAGGAAACGCCGAAGCTCTGGCTCGAGTGGCTTCAGGGCCGCGTGTGGCCGGCTTCAATACTTTGAATCTCCGCCGCCTGCGGGAGATGCTGTGGGATATTTTGCGGCTCGACGTCGAGGGGCGCATGGATAACTTTGGCGTGCGGCGCGATCGGGCGGAGGTCATGGGCGTGGCGGCGGTCCTCTTCACGACGCTGGCGGAAATGCTGGATGTTCGGCAGCTGATTATTCCTGGTGTGGGTGTTCGCGAAGGAGTGTTGCATGAATTGGCGGCCGCTCATTTTGGCCCCGCGAGCGCTCATGATGAGCGGGCGGAGGCCCTAAGGCAGCAGGCGCGCCGGTTTGCCGCGCGAATGCACTCCGACGCCGGCCATTGCGAACATGTGCGCCGGCTGGCGGCGCAACTTTTCGATCAACTCGCGCCCGTTCACGGACTTCCCTCAGCGCAGCGGGTTACGCTCGAATTGGGTGCGCTGTTGCATGACGTAGGCGTCGCGGTGAATGCCCGCGGGCACCATAAACACAGCGAATATCTGGTGCGCCACGCCGATATTCCCGGGCTTAGCAAACACCAGCAAGCCGTGGTGGCTTGCCTTGTGCGCTATCACGGCGAATCGATACCCGACACCGACCATCGGCTTTATAGTTCCATTGCAGAGTCGGACCGCAAGCGCGTCCGGCAGTTGGCCGCGCTGCTGCGCATAGCTGTAGCGCTCGATGCTGGAGAAACACAGCTCGTCCGCCGCGTGGACGTGAAGGTTCAACGTAAAACGATTCTCGTACGGCTGGTCACAGCTTCCGAGGGCCATGTCAATCTCCGCGAATTGCACCGTAAGGCCAGATTCTTCGAACGAGAGTTTGGTATTCCTCTGCGATTTGCGTGCGTTCGGCGGCTTCAAAATGGAAATAATGTGCGGCGTAACGGGCTTGTCGCCGGCCGCCCCGCGGCGTGACCGAAGACCACCGCTAGCCCACCGCATCAGTGGTGTAAAAGAATCCAAAATCAGCTATGGTGAAAGTCATGGTTCCACAGCGTGACAAAGCGGAGCCCCTGGGCGAAGACGCGCCTGGCAAAGCCATGCGCCTTTATTTAATGCGGCACGGCATCGCCATCGAACGCGAAGATCCCGACTGTCCTTCCGAGCCTGAACGCTATCTAACGCCGAAAGGAATTCAGCGCACGCGTGCGGCCGCGCGCGGTCTGCGTGCTCTCCGCCTCAAGCCGGCTACGCTTCTCGCGAGTCCCTTTGTGCGGGCGGTGCAGACTGGCGAGGTCGTTTGCGAGGTTTTGGGTTTGGACTCGAAGCAGCTCCGGACCACTGAGGCGCTCAGGCCGGAGGCGAAACCAGCGCGCCTGGCGGAAGAACTTACGCGACTAACAGGCGAGGTAATCTGTTTCGGGCATGCGCCGCAGATGGATGAATTTATTGCGCACGCGCTGAAGGCGACGGCGCCCTTTACGGCGCTGAAGAAATCCGGTGTGGCCTGTCTTGATATTGACTCGCTCGCGCCGCTACGTGCAACGCTCTTCTGGGTCCTGACCTCGAGGATCCTGCGCCGCCTCGGGGATTGATCGAAGCCATAGATTCGAGTTCCGTTCGCCAACCTTCCCATACAGTTTGTGACTTGGCTTGCTCGTTGTGGTCTGCGGCTGAACGCCCGTTTGGTTGCTGTCTTGGCGAGACGAGGGAAACGTACTTGATTCGGCGCTGCTGTGCCGCGGTATCGACGCGCCGCACAGACTGCGATACGGCTCTTTTGGGTAAAGACTTTTTGCGCGCGAGCTTCACGATCAGGTCGTGCAGCACGTCCAGGTCGTGACCTTCTCCGAGAAGGTCCTGGGCCCCCTGGAGTTCCGCACTCCACGCTTCGCTTTTTTCCGGCAGAAAACTTTCGATCATGTAGCGGAAGCGCTTCACGCTGACTCGCAGCTTGTGCCAGGTTTCCGCACTCGGTTGCTTCGTCCAACTCTCGTGGAGCTCGATGATGTGACCTAATTGCTCGAGAAGCAGTCGCGCGAGGCGGCGCCGGTTCACGCGAATGAGATCTGTCCCCGCGGGCAGACGGTGCAACCAGCGCTTCCATCTTTTGCGCGGAAACGCTTTCAAGGAGCTTCGAGCCTCTTTCTCGGCGCGCCTTTCTTGCTTTTTGAAGTACGATGCCAGGGCCTCTCCCACGGGGCCGCCGGTCAGCCGCAGAGGCTTCAGCCAGTTTGTTAATACCTGGATATCGCGCAAATCGGAAAGAGCTCTCTGTTGCCGTTTGGAAGCTTTTCGGAGACGCATCCAAACCGGATCGGGATCGACGGCGTGAAGACCTTCAGCTAAAGAGCGGCACCGCCGCAAGGCGACACGGAAATCGTGCACCGGGTCTGGCTTCAGCTTTCTCTGCGCGCGCTTATGGTTGCGGAGTGCCCGTCTTAAGGAGCGCTCCAAGGCTCGGGAGGCTGGGGAGGTGTGGATCTCGTCGTCCTGCTTCATACTCTTCTACGCCCGTTTGCGCCGTTCCTCCGGCACTTCCTCGATCACCATCTCCACGGCTGCTTCTGAGGGTTCTATCGGTGCCGTTGCCGTTTCTGCCGCCCGTGCCACGGCCGGAGTCAAGATCCGATCGATGCCGGCCTTCAACTGTTCGAAGATCACGCGAGGTTCCGGCCGCGCATCAATTACGTCGAAATTAAACTCTTCGGCCAATCGGTCGAACTGGTCGAGCAAGGCCGTTTGATATTTCCGGAAGCTATCGTACATGTCCTCTGTCGAATAGAGGTCCATGCCGGATTCCCAGTAATCAAACCCACGGGTAAACACGGCCCGCGGAATCAGTTCGTCCACGCCGATACGCAGGTAGAAAATCGCGTCGGGCTTGGGGGCGAAGCGGTGGATATTGCGGACCCAAACCGGGTCGAGTCCCCGAACCATGGACCGCGCCATCAGCGAATAAATATAGCGATCGGTGAGTACAACAAACCCGGCCCGCAGCGCCGGCACGATTTCGTTCTCGAGGCGATCGGCGAAGTCCGTTGCATAGAAAAGGCTAAGTGTGATCCGCCCGAGTGTATGGCCTTCTTTGGCCCGCTTGATGCCTTTGCCCACCAACCCGGAACGCGTTAATCCCGTGTCCAGGACGGCATGGCCCTGTTGTTCCAGCCATTCCTTGAGCAAGCGAATTTGAGTGGAGCGCCCAACGCCGTCGGTCCCTTCGAGAACGATCAGCTTGCCAACCAGGTCGTCCAGCTCCAGCCCCGGCAGTCTGACTCCGTAGCTTTCTTTCATGGAGCCACCCGAAGTTGCTTTGCCTGGGTAAGTTTGGCGAGAACCATTAGGCGCATCTCCTGCTGTTGGGTTTCGATGGGCAGGGTTGCGTCGATCACCGTAAGCCCGAATTCCGGGATCATCTTGTCGTACTCCTCCAGGATGCGGCCCTGAAAGAGGCGAAAACTTTCATCGGGGTCGTCGCTCAAACCCAGATCCATACCGGCTTCATAGTATTTAAATCCCGCGCGGGCGTCGTTAATGCGCTTCATGGCCACTTCCAGTGGCACCCGGAAGTAAAAAGCGACCGTTGGCTTTACTGCGAAGCCGTAGAGTTCGCGGATCCACTCCGCATCCATGCCGCGGCTCGCGTCGCGCGCAAAAGCCGTGTAGATATATCGATCGCAGAGCACTACCGCGCCGGCCTTAAGGAGGGGGATGATATTACGTTCGGTGCGGTCGGCAAAGTCGGTGGCGTGGATAAGGCTGAAGGTGGCCGGAGTGAGGAGTTGCTTCTTCTTGCCGCGCTTGGTTGTGTCTTTCACCAGCGGCGAGGAGTTCCATTCACTGAATACAACTCCATAGCCTTCGGCCTTGAGCCATTGATGAAGAAGCATCAGCTGCGTCGATTTGCCGGACCCGTCAATGCCTTCGACAACAAAAAGCCTTCCGGGAATGCGATGATCGCCATATCGTTTCATGCGGAGGAAACCTAAGAGGACGGGATATTCGACCGACTAAGCCCGTGCCAATGCGTTCAACTTTCTAATTGTAGCAGGATCATGACTTCGGGAAAGCGGAAAACTCGGCGAATGCATATAAGTCCCGTGGGCTTAGCTGCTTAGAGGTTGACGAGTAGCTCGCAAACCTATTGTAAACGGTTCAAATAAAGCGCCATACCTACCGCCGCATTCATTCCCAGTTTCTCCAACAGACGCACCTCTCGCGCACTCCGGATTCCGCCCGCCGCAGTAATTGGGAGATCCGTAGCATCCCGCAGTTGACGGAACCATCGGAGGCTTGTTCCGCGCATAGTGCCTTCCGCGTCCACGTAAGTACATAGGAACTCTGAGGCGTAAGACTCTAGTTCGGGGAAGACTTTCTCTGGGGTCAGCCGTAGCTTTTCCTGCCATCCGCGCACTAGGATGCGGCCGCCGGCAGTGTCCACCGCCACTATGATTCGCTTCTTCCCAACTTTCGCGACGAGCTTCGAGAGGAATACACGATTTACGCCGCCGTCCCGAAATGCCGCGCTGCCGATGATCACCTTCTCCGCGCCGCTCGCGAGAATGCGTTTCGCCCGCGCCGCTGTGCTAATACCGCCGCCAACCCGCACACGCATGGGGGCTTTTTGGCAGAGCTGCCCGACAAGTCTGGCGTTGCTCCCACGGCCCATGGCTGCGTCCAAGTCGATGACGTGAAGCAGGGGATACTTTCGAAACCGGTCCAGCAGACCAAAAACGTCTTCGACCGCGAGCCGCAGTTTGCGGCCGTGGATCAACTGTACGGCGCGGCCATCCTGGAGGTCGATGCAGGGGATGATCAATGTCAATCCGTATAGTGGGCCTGAGGTTCAGGCTGAAGCCTTTAACCGCTCAGCCGCACCGGCACACCTTTGGAATGCAGAAAACATTTCAGTTCGCGAAGCTCTTGCACCGCGTCATGAAAGATGGAGGCGGCTAAGGCGGCATCGGCCCGGCCCTTTTCGAAGACGTCCAGGAAATCGGACGGGCTGTCTGCTCCCCCCGAAGCGATCAGAGGCACGGTCACGCGCTTGGCGACCGTCTCCGTGAGCGGCAGGTCGAAACCGCTGCGCGTACCGTCGCGATCCATGGAAGTCAGCAAAATCTCGCCGGCGCCGCGTTCCGCGCCCTCGATGGCCCAATCCACCGCATCGCGACCGGAGGATTCCCGCCCACCTCGTACGAATGCCTCCCACCTGTCGCCAACTTTTTTCGCGTCAATCGCCAATACGACTGCTTGGGAGCCAAATTCAGCTGCAAGTTCAGTGAGAAGCTGCGGACGCCGCAGCGCGGCGGTGTTGACCGTAAGTTTGTCCGCCCCCGAGCGCAGAATCGCACGGCCCTCATCTACGTTAGCCACTCCGCCGCCAGCGGTGAGAGGGATGGCCAATTCAGCAGCCACGCGACGGATTGTTTCCAGGAACGTCGGCCGATGGTCACGTGAGGCCGCAATATCAAGGACCACTAATTCGTCGGCGCCTTCGCGGTTATAGCGAGCGGCGAGCGCCGCCGGATCGCCGGCGTCGCGCAGATTGAAGAATTGCACCCCCTTGACTACGCGCTCGCCGTCCGTGTCGAGGCAGGGAATAATTCGTCGCGCCAGCGTCATGCGCCATTCCTTGCGCCGGCCCAGGCCAAGAAGTTTGCCAGCACGCGGGCCCCGGCATCCCCAGATTTTTCGGGGTGAAATTGCACGGCGAAAAGGTTCTGGCGCTCCAGTGCGGCCACAAACGGAACTCCGTGCTCGCAGATCGCTGTGGCCGAGTCGCCAGCTTCGAGCGCGGCATAGGAATGTGCGAAATAGAAGTAAGCATTCGCCAGGATGCCTTCGAGCAGAGCAGAAGGACGAACCTGACGGAGTTGATTCCAACCCATGTGCGGAAGTTTGGCCGTGACTGGCAGAGCGCTCACCGTGCCGGGCAAGATATTCAGGCCGGTGTCGTCCGGCGCCTCAGCGCTTGAGGCGAAGAGCGCTTGCAATCCGAGACAAATGCCCAATAGCGGAACGCCGCCAGAAATAGCTTCTCGGATTGGTTCGAGCAAACCGCGCGAACCCAGGGTTCGCATCAATTGGCCGAAGTGGCCCACGCCTGGAAGGATAAGCACGCGAGCGGCGGCGATGGAGTCCGGTGTTGGCACGCGTTCGGTTTCGACGCCTTGCCGCGCCAAAGCGCGCTCCACGGAGGGCAAGTTACCCGCGTCATATTCGATCAGCGAAATTTTCATGCCATTTTTCACAGAAGACCCTTGGTACTTGGGAGGACGCGTTTGAGTTGCGGGTCGCGCGTCGTTGCAAATCGCAAAGCGCGAGCGAAAGCCTTGAAAATCGCTTCGATCTGATGGTGTGTCGAGCGGCCATACATTAAGCGCAAATGCACGTTTGCCGCCGCCGATTGCGCGAAGCCGCGAAAGAAATCCTCGACCAATTCGGTTTGCAAATCGCCCACGCGCTGAGCGCCAAATCGCCATTGGCCAACGAAATGCGAGCGGCCGCTGAAGTCGATGGCCGCAGCAGCCAGCGTTTCGTCCATCGGCATCAGGAAATAGCCGGCCCTCAGGATGCCGCGTTTCGAGCCCAAAGCCTTCGTGACAGCCTCGCCGAGCGTAATGCCGATGTCTTCGACCGTGTGGTGTTGGTCGACGTCAAGGTCGCCCTTCGCCGCAACTTCCAAATCCATGGCGCCATGTCGTGCCACCAGATCCAGCATGTGGTCGAGAAACCGAATCCCAGTCGAGACGTTGGCGCGCCCGCGCCCATCCAGATTCAAGCGAATCAAGATGTCCGTCTCTTTCGTTACGCGGTGTACGCTCGCGCGCCTCATTTCCAATATTTCTCCAGCTCATTCGTGCTGTGCAGAATGATGCGCGCACCATGACTCCGCAATTGCGCCGCCCGCACTTTATGAGCCACGCTCCCGCGACGCAGCACGCCGAGAAAAGGCACTCGCGCGCGTTCCGCCGCCAGCGCATCGTCCAGGTTGTCGCCGAGATAGAGTGCTTCAGTTCGATCCGTGCCATTGAGCAGCCGCAGCAGGCCTTCAGGATTCGGCTTTAGGTGCTCTACGTCGTCCATCGTGATTACGCGCGGGAAGAGTTTCTTCACGCCGAACTGTTCGAGCGTATGGCGCAACTCGCGCCGCGTCCGGCCGGTGAAGAGGGCAAGCTCGGCGCGTCCCGACCACCGTTCGAGCAGCCGAGGCGGTACGAGCCATCTTTCGCGCCAGACGTTGCCGCGAGTGCCATTCGTTCCCCAATAGATCCTCTGGAACGCGCGTTTCACTTGCGCATATTCGACGCTCTTGCCCAGTGAGTTGATCCAATCCGTCGACAGCCGCCAGTCGTCGTTATAACCTGAGCGGCTTTTCCATTGCTGAATGTCCGCGTAAGTGAAGCGGCGGCCGGTGAAATGCTTCACCGTGTCCAGAATCGATCGGTGATAAGAACCATGCACGTCAACAAGAACTCCGTCGACATCAAAGATCACCAATTTGGGCGCCAGCTTCACCACTCCTCCTTGATCGTCTTGAGCAGACGTTGTGTTTGGGCGACCGTACCCGCCGTGATACGCATGAAGCCATCGCGCCCGAACTCCGACGCGCGATCGCGCACCAGGATTCCGCGACGCGCTAGTTGCTTTACTAATCGAGTGCCGCCGGCGCCGAAATCGGCGAGAATAAAATTTGCGCCGCTGGGGAAGACACGCGCGCCCAATTGTTGGAGCCCGCGCTCCAGCAGGGAACGGCTTTTCAGAACGTCCCGAATATACGCTCCCAGAAAGTTGTCGTCGGCTACCGCCGCTTCCGCCGCGATGAGTGCGAGCGAATTTACCGGATAAGGGGTAAACGCCCGCCGCATGGCGGCAATAACATCGGAGCGCGCAAAGAGCGCCCCAATGCGAAGCGCCGCCAGGCCTGCGGCTTTGGAAAAAGTTCGCGACACGATCAAGTTTGGCCTCCGGCGAATCCAGGGAAGCACCGTCAGCCCCGAAAAATCGAAATAAGCTTCGTCCACGAGAACCACAGTACGCGGCGCCGCATCCAGAATCCGCGCAAGGCTCGTCTCGTCCAGCAGGGTGCCCGTTGGATTATTCGGATTGGCAATGAAGAGGATATGCGGTGAGTGCTTAAGCTCGCGCACCGTGCCTTCGAAGGGGAAAGTTCATTGCTTGATCGTAACGAACGGAGACGACGCGTGCTCCTGCCACTTGGGAAAAGAAGCGATACATCGAAAATGTGGGCTCGGGAATCAGCACCGCGTTGCCCGGTTCGATAAAAATCTCCATCAGCAAGCGCAGAGCGTCGTCCACGCCATTTGTAAGCAACATTTCCGCGGGCTGCACACCAAAGTAAGTCGCTAAGCGGCGGACTGATTTCTCATACTCGGGATACATCGCCAACTGCTCGGCCGTAACGGTTTGAAGGGCGCGCAGCACGGCAGGCGAACACCCGACGGTGTTCTCGTTGAAGTCGAGCCGCAGCTTGCCCTCGCGGCCTTCCTCGGGCGCTTCGTAGTCGCGAATGTGCCTGACCGATGGGCGAAAGCGAAGCTTCAGAGCCGCGGAACCTTTCGCGTTTCGTGCCTTCCGGCTTCCTCTCGCGGAGGCGATCACTGGCGCACCTCTACGGCGCGACGATGTGCGACGAGTCCTTCGGCGTCAGCAAGGGCGGTCACTACTGGCCTCAGGCTGCGCAGGCCCACCGCTGAGACGTGTTGCATGCTGGTGCAGCGCACGAAATCCCAAGTGGATAGCCCGCCGCGCGTGCGGGCTCCTCCGCTCGTGGGCAACACGTGATTAGTGCCGCTCGCATAATCTCCGATTGATTGAGCACTCAAGGGGCCGATAAAAACGCTGCCGGCGGCGTTGAGTTTGTCCAGCAGCGACGCCTGTTCGCCAGGAATGCTTAGATGTTCGGGCGCGAAGCGATTCCCGAATCGCACCGCAGCCGTGGAATCCGACGCCAGAAGAATGGCGCCTTTTTCTGCAAGAGATCGTTTCGCTGGATTCGTGTCCGGTAAGCGGCCGAGTTGTTCACTCACCGCATCGCGCACGGACGTCGCGAATTTGCGTGACGTGGTAACGAAAAGGGCGATGGCGTCAGGATCATGTTCGGCTTGAGCCAATAGGTCAGCGGCGATATAGCTGGGATTCCCGCTCGAGGCGACGATCAATACTTCTGTAGGGCCGGCGAGAAGGTCGATGGCGCAATCGGCGCTCACGAGACGCTTGGCAGCGGTGACAAATCGATTTCCCGGCCCAAAGATTTTGTCCACGGACGGGACCGAGCGCGTGCCGTAAGCGAACGCGGCAATTGCCTGAGCTCCTCCGATGTGCGCGATTTCCTCGAGCCCGAGCATCTCCGCAGCAGCCAGCAATGCTGCGTTCGGGCGAGGGCAGGCCACGACAATACGCCGCACACCTGCGACCTGCGCCGGAATGGCGGTCATTAGCAGCGTGGAAACAAGTGAAAATCTGCCGCCGGGAATGTAGCAGCCGATTGTATCGATCGCACTGACACGCTGGCTTACGCGGACGCCCGGCTCGACCGCGATGCTCCAGGATCGCGGCAGCTGTGCTTCCGCGACGCGGCGAATGTTACGTGCGGCGTGCTCGAGCGCTGCGCGCAAATCTTTCGGAATCGTGCGGGCGGCGGCGCGGCGCTCGTTCAGACTCAGCCAGAGATTTCTGGGCGTCAGCCGAATGTCGTCCAACCGCCGAGTCCACGCGAAGAGCGCTGTATCACCGCGGCGCCGTATGTCGCCCACGATGCGCGAGGCGACCGCCTCCGCCCTGACATCACGATGATGCCGTGCAGCGAGAATCTTTTCCTCCACTCGAGATGTCAGCCGCAGAATTCGCATCAGAGCACAATCTTATTCAGGGGATATTCCACGATGCCCTGAGCTTGCGCGGCTTTGAGCCGCGGAATCAGGTGCCGCACCACGTCCTCGTCGACGATCGTATTAATGGCCACCCAATCGGCATCTGAGAGCGTGGAGATGGTCGGATTCTTCAGCGCCGGAAGGGCACGCAGCACTGCATCGAGGTACTCGCGCCGCACGTTGAGCATGATGCCAACCTTGTTATACGCGGCGATCGCGCCTTGGAGGAGGAGAACGATATTGGAGATTTTCTCGCATTTCCAGGGATCACTGGCGGCGGCCGTATTGGCGATGAACACCGTGCGCGATTCGAGCACGGTGTCGATGATGCGCAGCCGGTTCGCGCGCAGCGAGGAACCGGTCTCGGTGATTTCCACGATGGCATCGGCAAGCTGCGGAACCTTCACTTCGGTGGCGCCCCAGGAAAATTCCACGCGCGCCTGCACCCCGTGCCGAGCCAGATATTTCTTCGTGAGGTTCACAACTTCCGTGGCGATCACTTTGCCTTCCAGGTCTCGCGCAGTTTGCGCCGGCGCGTTATCCGGAACCGCCAGCACCCAGCGCACGGGAGCCAGACTCTGCTTCGCATATAGCAACTCGGCAACTTCCTTTACTTCCGCGCCTGTTTCCAGCACCCAATCGCGCCCGGTGATGCCCGCGTCGAGGGCGCCCGTTTCCACGTAGCGCGCCATCTCTTGAGCGCGCACGAGCATGCAGGTGATTTCAGAATCGTCGATCGTGGGGAAGTAGCTGCGCGAACTCACTGTCACGCGCCATCCGGCGCGCGCCAGCAGTTGCAATGTGGCATCTTGCAGGCTGCCTTTGGGCAGCCCGAGTTTCAGCGGCTTCATCGGCGCGACTCCCCTCCGTAAACAGCGCTGGGATCGAACGCTCTTTCCTCAACCACGTCCACCGCGCCGTCATCGCCGATGCGCCGGAAAAAGCAGCTTCGATACCCTTCGTGGCAGACGCCCGGACCGGCCGGCTCGACGCGCACGAGGATCGTGTCCGCGTCGCAATCCACGCGCACTTCGCGCACGCGCAAAGTGTGGCCGCTCTGTTCGCCTTTGCGCCAGAGCTTGCCGCGCGTGCGGCTATAGAACGTCACCGCGCCGCTCGCCCGCGTCTCGGCATACGCTTGTTCGTTCATGAAGCCCAGCATCAACACTTCTCCCGTTCGCGCGTCCTGAACAATCGCGGGAAGAAGCCCATCGAGCTTGGCAAAATCGAGATTCATCCGGCCTCCCGAGGCGAATCCCCCGGCCCGCCGTCACCGGGAACTTTCGCCGCATACAAAAGTACAAAAAAAAACCCGCTGGGCGTTTACCGCGCCAGCGGGTCGATGAGAGCTTTTACGTTTCGGCTACTCAAACCTCCGCGGGCACGGCTTGCGGCCGTGATGATGATGGCGATGATGATGCCCGCGCAGTGTCATAGCGACAAAAACTGTAGCGAAATTGCGCCGCGCCGTCAAGGCCGCTCCGCGCCTGTGCGAATGGCAATAAAACCAAACGACTATTTCTTCTGGTTTTCTTCCAGCTTCAACGCCGCGGAATTGATGCAGAACCGCAAGCCCGTCGGCTTTGGCCCATCCGGGAAGACGTGCCCCAGATGCGCTTCGCAGCGGCGGCACATCACTTCCGTGCGTACCATTCCGTAGGATTCATCGGTTTCGAGCTGCACCTTCGATTCGTCCATGGGTGCATAGAAGCTTGGCCAGCCTGTGCCGGAATCAAATTTACTTTCCGAATCGAACAGAGGCTCGCCGCAGCAAACGCAATGAAAAACCCCATGTTCTTTGGTGTCCCAGTATTTTCCGGTAAACGCCGGCTCGGTGCCTTTTTTGCGTGTTACCTGGTACTCTTCGGGGCTAAGCTGCTTGCGCCACTCCGCATCTGGCTTTTGCACCTTTTCGGCCTGATTTTCTGTCTGTTTTGTCATCTTGCGGACTCCAATAGGTGAGACTTCTTCGTTGATCTCATTTCATTTTAGCTTGTTTCGATCTGCGCAGAAACAGGTGGCATTCTCGAAGCTTTTTCGCTGATCAGGACACGGCTGCCGCAGCCTTTCGGAAGTATACTTCTGAAGGGAATTCTTATGGCCAATACTACAATCGCTTCGGCGGCGGAACTCAAGCGGCATCTTTTTTACGAAACCTCGCATTCGCCGGCACTGGCGGATTTAGTCGGATACGAAAAAGCCAAGGAAATTATCGATTTTTGCTTCATCGCCAATCCTTATTATCCCACGCCAGAAATGCTCCGCGATCTCGAACATAATCTGCCCAATTTGATCAAGTCGTATCCCTCCAGCAGTCCCATCATGAGCCAGCAGAATCTGGCGGCCGTCCTGCATGTCAGCCCGGAAAAGCTGATTATCGGCAATGGCGCGACCGAACTGATTGTCCTGATTGACACGACAATCATCGATCGCTTCGCGGTGCCCATCCCCACCTTTGGCGAATACATCGAGAAGCTGCGCGATCAGCGGGATGCCGAGCTTTATCCTCTGGATCCCGAGCAGCGTTATGAACTGCACCTGCCGGATTACTTGGATTGGGTGCATCGTCGCAATTTGAGGTCCGCGCTCATCATCAACCCGGGAAATCCCACGGGCCAATTCATTCCTCTCGACGAAATGATCGATTTCCTGAACGCGGCTTCCGATCTGGAGCTGGTAATCGTGGATGAATCCTTCATCGATTTCGCCGGCGATCCAATTCCGAGTCTTATTCCCGTCGCCGAGCGATTCTCGAATCTGCTCATCGTTCGAAGCATGAGCAAACACTGCGGCGTGCCCGGATTGCGCCTCGGCTATTGTTATAGCGGCAATTTGTATCTGCTGAACCGCATGCGGCGATTCATCCCCACGTGGAATCTGAATACGCTCGCGGAATATTTCCTCTCGCTTCTGCCGCAGACAGACGCCGCTTACCACGAAGCCCGCAAGCACTTGATGGCCGATGTTCGCTGGCTATACCAAGCCCTCAAATCAATCCATGGCATCGACGTCTATCCCACCGGCGCAAATTTCGTTTTGTTCAAAGTAAAGACGGGCATGACGGCGAGCGAGCTTCAGTTGCGTTTGCTCGAGGAGCATCAGATGTACGTGCGCGACTGTTCGAATAAGGTCGGCATGGATGACCGCCACATCCGCGTCGCCTCCCAGGGACGCGACAAGGATGCCCGGCTGGTGGAAGCGCTGCGTGTTCTGCTGCAATGAAACGCCCAGTCGTCCTGGTCGTCACCCGGCGCACTTCCCGCAAACATAAGTTCATCGACTACGTCGGCGAATTTCATCTCCAACTTCTGATTCGCGTGCGCACTCTGCCCGTAATGGTTCCGGTGGTCGAAGGCACAGAGGCTTGTTTACCGCAGTATATGGAAGACATGCGCGGACTTCTGCTGGTCGAAGGCGAAGACATCGAGCCGCAGCGCTACGACCACGACGAATGCAATCTCCGTTATTTAGAAAAGACGCATCCTCTGAAGGACGAGATTGAAGTCCGCCTGGCGCGCCATGCCTTGCGCAATGATCTTCCAATTCTGGGAATCTGCCGGGGATCGCAATTACTCAACGTGATTTATGGCGGCAGCTTATATGGCGACGTGCAGAAGGAAAAGCAGTCCGAACTGAAGCACATCAACTACGGCGAACACTATGACGAATACCGGCATCTTGTTCGCATCGTGCCCGGCACGCCGCTCAAGGAGTGGTATCGGCGCCCGACGCTCAAAGTGAACAGCTATCACCATCAGGGCGTCCGCCGGCTTGGGCCGCTATTTGAAACCCATGGCGCATGCCGAAGACGGTCTAGTCGAAGCCTTCTACGACCCGCGCCATCGTTTTGTAGTCGGGTTGCAGTTCCATCCCGAACGCATGCTCGAGGAATACGAAGGGAATTGGCGCGTCTGGCAGGCTTTCGGAGCCGCTGTGCATCAAAAGCCCGGTGCGCGGCGGTCCGCAAAGCGCATCGTGGCCTAATCGTCGGTCAGCCTAATCATTGCTGAGGGAGAGCGGCGCGGCCAATTCTTCCAGGGAAATCCGCTCCGCCTTGAGTCCGTAGAGCGCTTCCACGATCGCGGCCACGAACATCAAGATCGCCGCGACGAGATAACCATAAAAAATATTGACCCGCGATCCCGAACCGATGAGATAGCCGAATAGCCAGGGCGCCACAACTCCGCCCGCAGCCGTGCCAATGGAAAAGAAAAAGGCAATGGCCAGCGCGCGGATTTCCAGCGGAAAAATCTCGCTCACCGTCAGATAGGCCGAACTCGCCGCCGCCGATGCGAAAAAGAAAATCACCGTCCATAGCGCCGTTTGGCTATCTGCGGAAAGAAGTCCTTTGCTAAAAAGCCATCCGGTAATCGCGAGCAGCAGCGCCGAGATCGTGTACGTTGCCGCAATCATCTGCTTGCGGCCGATGACGTCGAAGAAGTGCCCGAGCACCAGCGGCCCGGCAAAATTTCCCAACGCAAACGGCAAGAGATAAAGCCCCGTGCGTCCGGCGGGGACGTCATAAAACCGCGTGAGAATCAGCGCGTAGGTGAAAAACACGGCGTTGTACAAAAATGCCTGCGAGGTCATCAGCACCAGCCCAAGGATGGAGCGGCTGGGGTAAGTTGAGAGCATCGTCCGCGCCACGACGCCGAAGCCAAATACCTTGCGAGGATGGATTTTCAACCCTTGGCCGCGCATGGGCTCAAGCTTTTCTCCCGTCTGTTCGGCAACTTCGGACTCAATTTTCTCGATCGTGCGCTCCGCCTCATTTTCATAGCCGTGCGTCATCAACCAGCGGGGGCTTTCCGGGATGTATTTCCTCAGCGCAAGTATGAACAAGCCCACCAGCGCGCCCATGCCAAAGCCAATTCGCCAGCCCAGATTAGGCGGCAAAAAGTGTGGATTGAGAATCACGATCGTCGATGCTGCTCCCAGCGCGGCGCCGATCCAATAGCTTCCGTTTACGATGATGTCCACGCGGCCGCGATAGGCGGCGGGGATCAATTCATCGATGGTCGAATTGATGGCTGCGTATTCACCGCCGATACCCGCGCCGGTTATGAGCCGAAAGAATGCGAAGCTCCACTTGTCCCAAGAGAGCGCGGTGAGCAGAACGCCGAGCAAATAAATAGCCAGGGTAAGAAAAAAGAGGCGCTTCCGGCCCCAGCGGTCGGTCAGATAGCCGAAGACAATCGAGCCGCCGACCGCGCCTACTAAATACATGGAAGCGATAAACCCGATCACCTCGGGGGTGAAGTTCATCACTTCAGGTTCTTGCAGCACGCCGCTGATCGCCCCGATCAGCGTCACCTCCAGGCCATCGAGTATCCAGGTAATTCCCAGCGCCCACACCACCAGCCAATGAAACCGGCTCCAAGGCAGCCGGTCCAAGCGCGCGGGGATATTCGTGAAATGCGTAGCGGCGGCAGGCCGTGCCAACGCCTCTGCAGCTAGATTGCTCGCCATCAGAATAGGTCGTGCTTGAGACTAGCGGCGTTTCCTTTTTTTCTTCAGAGCCGACCGATTATCTCCGCTGGTTGTCCATGCGGGAGGGTCGCTTGCCGGGAACGATTCGACAGACGCCTCGACAACGGGATCGAGTTCTGGCGAGCGGCTGGGCTGGGGCTTTCTCGATTTTGGTTTGCGTTTGGCTGGCATGCGTCCCTCCCTAACGGTTAGTGAGTTCTGCCCTTGCAGCCGGCATGGGTGCAACGGCAGTCGATGTCAGGTGTATCCTTCACGGCTTCGCATTGCGTGCTGCAATAGCCGCTGCCCTCGGCTGCCAGGCACGAACACGTCGGATGCTTGCATTTGTTGGTTTTTTGTTGAGCCATATCGGCCTCCTTTTCAAGATGTAGTGGACTATCCCATCTTGCTATTCGATGCACCTTAACTAGCACCCGAGCCTCAAGTAAAAACGGAGATAAACAAAGTAGACAAGCGTAAACTCTCGAAATACTTTGATATCGCCCGACGATACTCGCGGCCCGCTTCAGCGCCAAAGGCCCGTGGCCACGGAAGGTCAGGGCACGATACCTCTTTGTCTGGGGAATGGGGTGCGCTACACATGAAGCCACTTGCTGGAACTATCCGTCTATCAGCAACCGACCTGAGCAATCACTTGGCTTGCCGACATGTGACGACGTTAGATTTACGGGTAGCGCATGGTCGAAAGTCGGCGCCCGATTGGGCAGCGCCTCACCTCGCAGTGATTCGCGAACTCGGCAAGCAACACGAAGCGGCCTACCTGGATTATCTGGTGCAGCGGAAAAAGATGGCCGTGGTGAATCTCGCAGACATCAAGGACGAGACGCTGATTATCGAGGAAACGCTGAGACTCATGGAGCAGGGTGCCGAGATCATTGCGCAGGGTGCGTTGGCTGACGGGAAGTGGTTCGGCCGCCCTGATGTGCTAAGGCGGGTGACTACGCCCGTCGCCAAATGGAACTGGTCATATGAAGTAGCTGATACGAAGCTCACGCCGGACACTAAGGCGGCGACGCTTTTACAGCTGTCACTCTATTCGGAGCTTTTGGAAAAGGTTCAGGGATGCGGGCCGGAATCGATGTGGGTCATTCCTCCTGGACAGAATTTTGTCGGCGAAGCATATCGCGTGGCAGATTATGCGGCGTACTTCCGGTACGTCAAGTCCCGGCTGGAAAGGGTTGCCCAGGACGGGGACGCAGATGGGACTTACCCAGAACCCGTTCCCCACTGTGACGTGTGCCGTTGGTTTCGCGAGTGTGACGCACAGAGGCGAGGAGACGATCATTTGTCGCTAGTCGCCGGGATCCGGCGACAACAACGTAACCAATTAGAAGAATGGGAAACGGAGACAATGGCAAAATTGGCAGTTTTGCCAATACCCCTTAAGGAGAGGCCCGAGCACGGTTCGCGAGAGGCGATCGAGCGCATGCGGGAGCAGGCGCGCGTTCAGGTGCAGGGGCGAGAGGAAAATAAGTTAGTGTACGAACTTTTGCCGCTAACGGAGGAGAAGGGTTTTTGCACATTACCGGAGCCCTCGCCGGACGATATATTTCTAGATTTGGAGGGAGATCCGTACGTCGGCGAATCGGGGCTGCAATATCTTTTCGGCTTCGCGTTCAGAGATCCCGGCGGCGAAATGCTCTATGAAAAACGATGGGCATTGAATCGTGAAGAAGAGAAGAAACGCTTCGAATGGTTGGTGGATCAGATCGTCTCTCGACGGGAGACGAATCCCCAGATGCATGTCTACCATTTTGGAACCTATGAACCGGCGGTGCTGAAGCGATTGATGGGGCTATATGCGACGCGCCAAGAGCAGATCGACGACATGCTTTGGGAGGGAGCGTTCGTAGATCTGCACTCGATTCTCAAACAAAGCCTGAGGGCAAGCGTAGAGGAGTACTCGCTGAAAAAGCTGGAACAGCTATACGTTTTCAAGCGAAACACGCCTTTTGATTTGTCGCGCGAGGCAATGCGCTATGTGGAGCATCGCCTCGAATTGGGGAAGGAAAATGAGGAGTTGCCCGAGCCCATTCGCCAAGCGCTGGAAGGCTATAACAAAGACGATTGCCTCTCTACTGCGAACCTCCGCGATTGGCTTGAGACGCGACGCCAGGAAATCTTGGAAAGTGGCAACGTCGTACCGCGACCCTCCCCGAAGGAACGGCCTCCTCAAGACGAATTGGACGAATGGGAAGAGCGCGTCGCAGTTCTGTCAGCACGGCTTACGGCTGACATTCCCGCCGACGCGGCAGAGCGCACAAGTGAGCAGCAGGCGCGATGGTTATTAGCAAATATTCTCGATTGGCACCGACGCGAGAAAAAAGCAACCCATTGGGAAGGATTTCGCCTGCGGGATCTGGACGACGTGGAACTCCTCGAAGAAAGAGCAGGATTGGCGGGACTGAAGTTCGCTGAGCGATTGCTCGTCGAGCGAAAGATACCTGTTGATCGGTACACGTTTGAGAGGCAAGAGACCGAGGCGCGCGAAGGGAACGAGCTTTATTACAAAGGCGAGAAGTTCGGTACCGTGACACGGATCGATACGGTAAAACGCACAATTAATATCAAGAAAACCGGAAAAACAGCCGCAATCCATCCAATTGCTGTCTACGTGTGGAAATGGCCGGTTAAAACCACCGATCTCGCAGAAGCGCTGTTTCGCATTGGAAGCTGGGTTGCGGACAACGGAATTGACGCACCCGGAGATTATCGGGCAGTACGAGATCTGCTGCTGAGAAAGCCTCCGTGCCTCTCTGACAATGAAAAACTGGCCCAGACGGCAGCGGAAACGCCAATCAATACGGCCAGTCGAGTTGCTCTGGCTCTGAAGGATTCCGTTTTTGCGATTCAAGGTCCGCCTGGTGCGGGAAAAACATACACCGGTGCGCGGATGATCTGTGAATTGGTCAGAAGAGGAAGAAAGGTCGGAATCATGGCCTTCAGCCATAAAGCAATTCACAAGCTTCTTAAGGAACTGCAGATCGAAGCAGGTGGATTCGAGAAAGGTATTCGTTGCGTCCGCAAAATAACAGATGAGGACCCGGCGGAACAACTGGATGGAGTGGAACTGACCAAAAAGCCTGACATTCCGCTATTGAGATTTCAGTCTGGCAACACTCACGTTGCGGCGGGAACGGTTTGGCTGTGGGCACGCGCGGAGTATTTTCAAAGTGTGGATACGCTAGTTATTGATGAGGCCGGGCAGATGTCATTGGCGGATGTCCTTGTCGCAGGGCAGTGTGCGAGGAATCTAGTTCTCTTGGGTGATCCACAGCAACTGGAGCAGCCGTTGCAGGGTAGCCATCCGGATGGAGCAGAAAAATCAGCTTTGGAGCATCTTCTGAATGGGCGGAAGACGATTCCGGAGAACATGGGATTCCTTTTGCCCGAGAGTTGGAGATTGCACCCGGAGGTCTGCAAATTTACATCGTCAGTATTTTATGAGGGCAAGCTGGCTTCGCATGCGATTGCGCAGGCCCGAGTCTTGGAGGGTCATCCATGGCTCAACGGCGCAGGATTGTGGTTTGTTCCCGTCGAGCACGAGGGAAACCGAAACTCGTGTGCAGAGGAAGTGGAGATCGTAGCTCGGATTGTGGGCGGACTACTGAAGCCGGAAGTGAAATGGTTCCGCAGCGTGGGTAATAGTCGGCGGCTTAAGGAAGAAGACATCTTGATCGTGGCGCCATATAACGCGCAAGTGGCGGATTTGTCGCTGCGGCTCCCGAAGATGCGAATTGGGACCGTGGACAAATTTCAGGGGCAGGAAGCACCGGTAGTTATCTATTCTCTGACGACATCATCGCCAGAGGATGCGCCCAGGGGTATGGAATTCTTGTACAGCTTGAATCGACTAAATGTGGCGACCTCGCGGGCAATGTCGAACGTGATATTGGTGGGAAGTCCCCGTCTGTTTGAGCCGGATTGCCGCACGCCTCGGCAGATGCAGCTTGCCAATGCATTCTGCCGGTTCGCTGAGATGGCGCGGCTGATTAATTGCGCGATTTAGAAAACAGGACACGCTGAATTGGGGTCTTTTTCCGCCGACGCTTGAGACCGCATCCGATCAACAACTAGTTGAAATCGATGCTCGTTTCCCAAGTTGCTGGCCGGTCACAAAGACTTCAAGCTTGGATCTTTAGGGTCGAGCTACACAGCTGCTTTATTCGAACGAATCCCGTTCGAACGATCTGCATCGGTGGAATACTATACAAGTAATATATGATCTCTGTTGCTAACCATATGATAATATGGTATTCAAAGTGACGAGGAAGGTTATCCTGAGCTAGCAAAAGGCCGTGTATCGTTTTCGGCGGCCGTGTCAGTCTGGCGTTTAGCTCCGGCCGTTCCGGTCCTGTCTCGTCGTTGGGTCCGAAGTGCATCGCATTACTCCAAAACTCGGAACTCCGTTCTCCCCGGAAGGCCCGTGCGTCATTCGGTGCAAGGGAAGCGTAATGAAGACTCCCCAACACTTTGTTGCAACTTAAACCATCCAGAATGAACACTTGCAGAAATATGGGTGGGGGGAGGGGATAGCGCGGAGAGATATGGAATGTTAGAGTTTTGCAGCGCAATTCCGGAGGGAGCACCGCGATGATCCGCAGAGAATTCGTCAAGAGCTCGTTGGCAGCGGCCGCGCTGGCGGCAGGAAACGAGCGACTCGCCGCATCACCTCGGCCTGCGGAGAGCGCCCCTTTCCCCAAAGCTCCCGGGCTCACCAAATACGTCTCCGAATTCATCGTGAACACGAAATATGGCGATATCCCGGCTGACGTTTTGGAATTGGGCAAGAAGTCCATCATGGACGGCTTCGGTTTGGCGCTGGCAGGCTCGGCATCTGTGATGGCGCCTCTCGTCCGGCAGTACCTTCAGGGACTCGGAGTGAGCGGCCACGCCAGTGTTATCGGATCCGGGTTGAAGGCACCGGCGCGGTTTGCCGCTTTTGCGAATGGCGTTTCCATTCACGCCGACGATTTTGACGATACGCAGCTTGCCGTGGCAAAGGATCGCGTTTACGGCTTGCTGACTCATCCCAGCGTAACGACGCTCACTCCCGCATTCGCGATCTGCGAGCTAACCCAGCGCTCGGGAAAAGACTTCATGCTGGCCTATCACCTGGGCGTCGAAGTAGAGTCCAAAATCGCCGAAGCGATCGATCCGCGCCACTACAATGACGGATTTCACTCCACCGGAACCTGCGGCTCTTTTGGCAGCGCGGCGGCATGTGCCAGGTTGCGCGGTCTCGATGCGCAAAAGACCGCATATGCCCTGGGGGTGGCCGCGGCTGAAGGCGGAGGCTTGCGAGACAACTTCGGCTCGATGACCAAGCCGTTCCATGCGGGGCATGCGGCCGAAAACGGCACGGTTGCCGTCGATCTTGCGGCGCTTGGCTGGACCGCTGCGCCGGATATCCTGGAAGGAGCGCTCGGCTTCTTTCAGGCTGCGGGCGGCGGCTTCGATCCCGGTTCCATCGTGAATAAGCTCGGCAATCCGTGGACCTTTGCCACTCCCGGAGTTTCCATCAAGCCGTTTCCGTCCGGCTCCTTGACGCATCCCGCTATGGGCGAGATGCTCACCATCATCCGCAAGAACGACCTCAAGCCCGGCGACGTGGAGAAAATCGATATCGGCACCAGCCACAACCTGACGACCACGCTGTATCACCACCAGCCCATGACGGGACTGCAGGGCAAATTCAGCATGGAGTTTGGCTTGAGCATCCTGCTGCTCGACCGCAAAGCCGGATTAAATGAATATACGGACGCGGTGGTTCAGCGGCCCGATGTTCAGGAGATGATCAAGCGCGTGCATTTCTACGTCGATCCGGAGGCCGAAGCGGCGGGCTTCGACAAGATGACCAGCATCCTGAAAATTCACCTGAAAGACGGCAGGATCATTCCGGGCCGCGCGGACTTTGCGAAAGGCAGCCCGGCGAATCCCATGAGCTTCGAGGAAGTCGCCGATAAGTTCAGAGGCTGCGCCGAATTCGCCAAATGGCCCAGGGAAAAGGCCGAAGGCATCATCACCTTCGTCAAAACGCTTGAGAACGCCCCTGACATGAGCAAACTCACCGGTTTGCTGACCGCGTAGCGGCCGACGGATGACCTCTCCCGGCGCGCGCAGCTACAAAATCGCAACAATTCCTGGCGACGGCATCGGCAGGGAAGTGGTGCCGGAGGGGATTCGCGTCGCTGAGGCCGCGGCACACCGCTTCGGGTTTTCGCTTTCCTGGAAAGAGTTCGACTGGAGTTGCGAGCGCTACCTGAAAACCGGCCGCATGATGCCGGAGGACGGACTGGAACAGCTCCGGCCCTTTGACGCTATTTTTCTTGGCGCGGTGGGCCATCCGAGCGTGGCCGATCACGTCTCGCTCTGGGGCTTGCTGATTCCGATTCGCCGCGAGTTTCAGCAGTATGCAAACATCCGGCCTGTGCGGCTGCTTCCCGGCATCGATCCCGCAGTAAAGAACTTTGCTCCCGGGCAGATCGATTTTGTCGTCGTGCGCGAAAACAACGAAGGCGAATACTCCAACATCGGCGGGCGGCTCTATTCTGGAACGGAAGACGAATTCGCGGTGCAGCAATCCGTTTTCACGCGACGCGGCTGCGACCGAATCATTCGTTATGCCTTTGAGCTGGCGAAGACGCGACGGCGCCACGTCACGTCCGCGACCAAATCAAACGGCATCATCTACACCATGCCTTTTTGGGATGAACGCTTCGCAGCAGTTGCGAAAGAATATCCCGACATCCGCACGGACCAGTTTCATATCGATATTCTGAGCGCGCATTTCGTGCGGCATCCGGACTGGTTTGACGTGGTGGTGGGCTCAAACCTTTTCGGCGACATTCTCTCCGATTTAGGACCTGCGGTGGTCGGCTCGATCGGAATTGCACCTTCAGGAAATCTCAACCCCGAAAGAAAATTTCCCTCGATGTTTGAGCCCGTGCACGGCTCCGCGCCGGACATAGCAGGCAAAGGCATCGCCAATCCCATCGGCCAAATCTGGTCCGGCGCCATGATGTTGCAGCATCTGGGCGAAGCATCTGCCGCGGCCGCGATTGAAAAGGCTATCGAAGCAGTTTTAGGTGGAAGCGGCCCTCGCACTGCCGATATCGGCGGCAAAGCGCGGACGAAGGAAGTCGGCGAAGCCATCGCATCGGGAGTGAGAGGTTAAACCCGCCCGTAGAGGCACATAGGTTCCTCTCGTCATCCTGAGCGCAGCGAAGGATCTCTCTGAGAGATTCTTCGGCCCATGCAAGGACGGCCCTCAGAGGGACAGGAGTTCGCTAAGGATTGTTGCTTGGATTCTTGCTCAAGCGCCGGAAATAATCCGCCACTGAGTCCTGATATCCGGCCGGAACTGGTTGCGAATCGCCGCTGCGGATTTGACCGGCATCGTTATCGTCCTCTTGCCGGCGCAGCCGCAATTCCAGCTTATCCACGCTGGTTAGCACCTGATCGTGCAGCTCCTGGAGCATGGCCGGATTTCCGGGGAAGCGGCTGGGATCGAGCCTCTGCATCTCTTTGATCAGTTCCTGAAGATCGGCCAATGGTGCCGGCTGTCCCTGGAAGCTCTGGCGCAGTTGATTTAGCTCGCGCATGGCCTCCTGGTAAGATCGCTGAATTTCTTCCGGTGTGGAAGGAACTGGTTGCGTTTCGCGACCCTGCGGCCAGTAGCCTCCGGTATCGCCGCCGTACCACTGGCGATCGATCGGACCGGCGCCGCCAGCCCAAGTTCCGCCGCGCGGACCGCCATTGGGTGAACTCGGCGAGCTAGCTCCGCCAGCCTGATTTCCATTTGCTTGCTGCCCCGGTTGTCCGGGCTGGCCACCCTGACCGGGTTGGCCTTGTTGACCGGGTTGGCCGCCTTGATTTCGACCAAGTTGATCCATTTGGCGAGGCTGCCCTGGCTGGCCCTGTTGACCTTGCTGCCCATTACGTCCCGCGGCATTGCTCATTCCGCGTGCGAGAGCTTCCATCTGACTGCGAAGCTTCTCGATCTGATTCAGCGCTTCCTGCGGATTTTGCTGCTGGCGATTAAAGGCTTGTTGCGCCTGGTGGAGTTGATCGTCAAGGCGCTGCATGCCACCAGCGATGCTATTGTCGCCGAGAGATTTCAGTTTTTCGCCGTTATCGTTCGCACTTGGGTCGATGCCGCGGCGAATCCAGTCGGCGCTCTTTTTCAGGCGATTCTGAAGGTCGCTCGTCTCCATACCACCGAGTGCTTCACGCAATTTGTTCGCGGAACTTGGCTGCGTTCCGCCCATACCTCGGGCTGCCTCCTGCATCTGCCTTTCGAGCCGTCCGAGCGCATCCGCAGTTTGCTGGCGGTCATCGCCGAGCTTGGATTGCTCCTGGCTTTGGTTTAAGCCATCCGCCGTGTTGCCATGCGAAAACATCTGCCGCGAGCGCGCCTCTTCGTCTTGCTCCTCTTTTTGTAAACGGTCCGCTTCGCGGGCCATGGCGTCCATCTGTTGCCCGGCCTCTCGTTGCTGCATGCCACTCAGGAGGTTGGAAGCTTCCTGTAGGCGCTCGGCGGCGCGGCGAGCAGCGGCGTCATTTGGTTGGCTCTGGGAAGCTGCGCGCGCCATATCTTCCTGCGCCTGGCGCAGACGATCGAGAGCGTCTTGCATGCGGTTGTCGGCTGATGCCTGACCGCTCGGACTTCCACTCGCGCCTTGCTGGCCATTTGCACCGGACCGGCCACTTTGCGATTGCCCACTTTGCTGGCCGCTCTGTTGGCCGCTCTGCTGCCCACCTTGCTGCCCGCCCTGCTGATTAGCCTGTTGATTCCCTTGTTGCTGCTGCTGGTTGCGCTGCATTTGCTCCAGCTGCCGCTGCAGCTCTTCCGCCTCGCGCCGCAGCATCTCTTCCTGCCAGCGCTGCTGATAACTCTGATTGCCAGCGCGCTGCTGCTGCGCCAGCTCTTCCTGACGTTTGGCTAGCTGTTCGAGCTTCTGGAGGGCTTCGTCTATTTCCTGAGCGCGCTGATTTGCCGAATTGGCCGTCTGACCGGTCTCGTACTGATTTTTCTCCGTATCGAGTTCGAGGTCGAAAAGGCTGGAGAGATCGCGGCCCGCCGCACCCCCTCCGCCACCGCCTCCTCTCGCTCCGAACGCCACCTGAATCTCGCGGAACGTGGCTTCGGCGCGAAGCAGGTGCTGCAGGGCTTTCTGCTCTTCGGGCAACGCGTCGGACCATTTTTGCTGCTGCAATTTTTCTGTTGCCGGAGCCATCGCGGTTGCAGCCGCGCTCATATCTTTTTCAAAATCGCTGAACTCCTGATTCGCGTCGCTCAGCTCGCGGCGTTGCAGGCGGCCGGCCAGCGAGAGCGCCTGATCGCGCAGCTTAGCCTGCACGCCAGATAGGAATTTGCCATTTTCCGCAGATTCCTGTTTTGAGGGCTTTTTATCGGTGTCAGCCTTCTGTTTGAAGGTTGCCGCGATAATCTCTTTCTCGCGCTGCGCGATGTCTGTCTGATCGCCCTGGCCGAAACCTCCGCCGCCGCCCATCCCGCCGCCAGCCTGTTGTGATTGCGAGAACTGCCGCTCGAAGGGATCGGCCTGGATGAAATACATATCCGTGCGCGATTCAGACTTGGCGTCTTTGGCAGTGGCATAGACGCTGACGACGTCGCCGGGCACCAGCTTGAAATCTTCCAGCGAAAGGACCATGGAACCGCCCACTTGCTTGGCGCCCTTCTCTTTCAGCATGCTGACGGTTTTTTCGTCGCCGCCATTGACCGAATAATGCACGGTGACATCGTTCAGGCCGAACTCGCCATCGGCATTCACCGCAACGGTAACTTCCTCGATGGGGCTGGCGCGATAATCGCCGCCTGGCTTCAGCAAGCGCACTTCGGGAGGATTCGCCTTGCGCGCTTCGATAAAGAAGTCGTCCGAGATGCGTAGAGTCTCGCCCTGTTCGTTGGCGGCTACGTGATACTGGCCATCCTTATCAATTTGGACGGTGCCCCTGTACACATTGCCTTCGCCACCATTGAGCTTGATCTGCTTGTCGTCGAGTACGAGACTGCCGTCGCGCATCGGACGGTCGGTAAGAATCTCCAAATCGGCTTGGGTACCTTCCACGGCGCGAAGGTCGCCGCCGTGTTCTTCAACCTGGTTCTTCAATCCGGTCCAGGAGGGGAACTTGTAGGTCACGCGAATCTGTTTGACCGAAGCCAGATCAACTACTTTCAGATTGAAATGCTTCGATTGCAGCGGCCCGGCTTCGACGTAATATTCAACGCCTTCCGGCAGGCCGGCGAAAAGAAACTGGAATCCCGAACCTCCCGGCTGCGGCTGCATAGCCACCTGTTCCCATTTCGAGGCGCTCTGGAAGCGAGCGTAGAGGCGCGCATTGGGAGTTTGCAGACCGGCAAGTTGAGCGGTAACGAGCTGATCGGAATTGCGCCGAACCGCGGCGTCGCCCGGAGACACTCGCAATTCATACAGAGGGCCGGCGACGTGTCCCGCACCGGTCCAGATCAGTGCAGCGCCATGGCCGAGGTAGCCAGGGCCCGCAAGCACCAGCCAGACCAATACTCCCAGCGAAGCTACTCCGATTGCCAACGATGCCAGCAAAGTGGTGTTTGGAACAAGTTGTTTCGGTTCAGCGCCGCGCGAAATTTCCAGGGTATCGGCGGCGAGTAAATCGATAAACGGCTCTTTCTTCGCGGCGTCTCGTTCGGCGAACGTCACCAGGCGCTGCTCAAATTGCGGGAAAACGGCTTCTGCCTTACCGGCCGTGCGGCGCGAGTTCATTCCATACAGGGGCACGGCCAAACCAAAACCGATCGCTAAAGCGAGCGAAAGCAGCAAGACAACGCGCGAGCTCGTTAGAGTCCACGATGCGAAGGCAAAGTGATTGGCAATCAGGACCAGGACCACGGTGGCGGCCAGCGCAACCGACGTGAAAACGGCGGTTCCTCTCAGGACGGCGCCGATTCGCAAGCGCCTCTGCAGGTGCTTGATATAGGAGTCCAGGTGGTCCCGAGTGTTCATGGTTCCTCCCGCGACATCGTTAAATATTGACTCGAAAGCAGGGATTCCGCAACGGTCGCCACCAGCAATAGCAACACGGCATACCACCAGAGGCTATAAGGCTTTTTCTGGGCTTGCGCCACAGTGCCGCTTGAGGCTTCCTGAGCTTCATTTCCTGTGTTTCCACTCCAAAGCGCCAGCACGTCTTTAGGAATAACGTCCAGATCGGATTCGCGGCGATCCGCATTGACCCCGATCAGGTCCTGGCGGCCATTGGCCAGGCGAAGTTGATAAAAACCCGCTCGCGTAAGCTGAAACGATTGCGCGGCCGTCGCTTCCTTCAGAGAAAGCGGGCGCTTACCATCCGGGTCAACAACTTCCACACTTACAGACTGCTCCTTAGCAGTGCGCAGTTCAAGGAAAGAATCCACGATTCGCGATCCGGCGCGTGTTTCCATTCCCGCGAGATAGCGTGCGGTCTGATCGATGAATGGGATAAAAACCGGGTGCAGCGGGAAATCGTTGGTCAGGTTATCGAGGCCCGAAGTGAACAACAGCACGCGCCCTTCGCCGATCTTCTTTTCGAGCAGCAAGGGTGTCTGGTCGGTAAGCCGGGCGGCGACGCGCGCGCCATTTCCGGCCACCCGGACCGCGAAATAGAATTTTACGCCGGTCCAGCGGTTCGCCTTTTCAAGCGACGGATAAGAGGGATCGGTTTCGCCCACGGTCTGGAAGCGCGCGCCTTCCCGGGAGTAATAACGAGAATCGGTAATGGTGTCACCGAAGATGGGTATGTTGGGATGGTGCGCCGTCGAAGTTCCGGCGGCGATAAACACGCTGCCTCCAGCTTTGACGTAATTGGTCAAGGCGCTCTCAAACGAGGAGGGCAGGGAAGCCACATCGGAGAGCACGACGAAGTCGTGACCCGTCGGCTGCGCATTGGCAACACGATCGACACTCACCGTCTCGAGGTTAAATGCGGATTCGGCCGCGGAAGTCAGCGCTGCTCGAAAATAGAGGGGCGAGCGCGTATCGTTCGATTCGTAGACAAAGAGGACTTTGCGAGGGTCGGAGCGCTTCACCGCGAAGAAACTGGCGTCGTCAGCGGGGAAAGAATCCGCGGAATCGATGCGCACTTCACAGCGCGTAAGGCCGTAAGGAACATCGAGAGACGTAAACTCCACGCTGGCACGTCCGTTAGCGGGAACGTCCACCATCTGTGTGGCGATCGCTTTTCCGTTCACCACGAGCGAAACGGTCTTCTTCGCCGCTGGCGTGTGGTAGCCGGAGATCACGGCTTGCACGCGCGATTTCTTTGGATCGAATACCTCGCCGGGCGCGTTAACGCTTTCCACGGTCCAATTCGGTTCCGGGCCTCTAGCTTCCGGGTGCAGCACTAAAGAGACATTTCCGGGAAGCGCCATTTCCCCGAAACTTCCCGACATAGCACTGCGTTGGATGTCGCTAAACAAATGCAGTTCGATGGGCGTGTGCACCGTCTCGGCCATCGATCGCAACGTACCCGCCAGTTCGCCGAAGCTCGCCCGCGTGTCTCCGGGCTGAATGCTGTCCACGGCGGAGCGAAGAACGCCGGAATCCTGCGTTGGTTCGGTCAGCACGTGGACTTGAGAGGCCAGTGCCATCACTTGGGCCCGCTCCGAAGGCTTGCGCCCGCCGAGAAAAGCCAAAGCATCGCGCTTGGCGTCAGCCAGACGAGTCCCCGCACGCATGCTGAAGGAATCGTCGATAACGAGCAGGTCCAACTTCTCCCCGCTTATGCTGGCAGCAGAGCGTTCGATGAACGGATTGGCAAAGGCCAGCGCCAGCAGCAGAATCACCGCCAGACGGAATGCGAGCAAAAGCAGATAGCGCAAGCGGCGATGTTTGATCGAGCTTTGCGTGCGCCGCTCGAAAAACATCAGCGAGCTGAACGGCAGAGGCGTGCTGCGATGGCGCCGCAGGAGATGAAGATAGACCGGCAATCCCACGGCTGCGGCACCAGCCAGGAACCAGGGCGCGAGAAAACCCATCAATGTCTCCTCTGACGCAGCGTCAGGTACTGCCGCAAGGCGCCATCGAGTGGGCGATCCGTAACCAGCAGGTGGTAATCCATGCCAGCACCACGCACCCGGTCCTGTAGTTGCGTGATGTGAGACTGAACCTTCGTCCGGTATTCCTCGTGACCGTACTCCGGCGTGACTTCCAGGCTCTCTTGAGTCTCCATATCGACCAGCAAGACCGGCTCGTTCAGCTGCGGCCGGAGTTCCTGTGGATCGAGGACGTGGAAGAGGACGACTTCGTTTCCGTGATAGCGCAGCGGTTCAATGGTGTGAACGATGTCGTCGGGCGACGCGAAGAAATCCGAGATGATCACGACCATGCCTCGCTTACGGAGGAAATTCTGAAAGTGTAGCAGAGGCTTGGTGTAGTCCGTACGCGCGCGGGGCTGGGCATTTTCGAGCCCGCTCAGCAGGCGATAAAGCTGGCCTTGGCGCGTGGAAGCACGAATATAGGAGCGCACTTCGTCGTCAAAGACGATCAGGCCGGCGGCGTCGCGCTGTGTCTGCGTCGTGAGGTAAAAAAGCGACGCCGCGACATAGCGGGCGTACTCGATTTTCTTGACCTTGTGAGAGGAGTAATTCATGGAGCTGCTGGCGTCCAGGAGTACCGTCAGCAGCGTGTTCGTTTCGCCGCGATAACGTTTCAGGTAAGCGCGTTCAGTGCGGGCAAAGACGTTCCAGTCCACATGACGCAGGTCGTCGCCTGGACTGTAAGCCCGATATTCCGCGAACTCCTGGCTGAACCCGAATTCAGGGGAGCGATGCAACCCGGCGACGAAACCGTCGACCACGGTTTTCGCCACGAGATCGAGCCCCGAAATTCCCGCTAGAACTGCCGGATCGAGATATCGCTGCACATCATTCTCCCGCAGGTGGCGGCATAGTCTCGAGCAATCGGTGCAGAAGCTGGTCTGAATCGATGCGGTCCGATTCCGCGTGAAAATTCAGGAGGATACGGTGCCGCAGGACTGGGATGGCCAGCGAAGTGATGTCGTCGTAGGTCACGTGGTAGCGGCGGCGCGACAGGGCGCGCGCCTTAGCTGCCAGCACGATGAACTGCGCGGCGCGAACGCTGCCTCCATAGTTGACGTACTTCTTGATGAAATCGGGCGCCTGGCCGCTCTGATGACGCGTGGCACGAACCAGATCCACCACATATCGAGCGAGCGTATCGGCGATCGGCACCATACGCACGAGCTGTTGAAAATCCAGAATCTCTTCCGCGTTAGTGACCGCCTCGACGTGGGCTACACGCGTGGCCGTCGTGAGATCCACTACCTTTATCTCGTGCTCCGCGCTGAGATAATCCAGCACCGTATTAAAGAGGAAGCGGTCGAGCTGAGCTTCGGGCAGAGGATAGGTTCCTTCTAGCTCGATAGGGTTTTGCGTTGCCAACACAAAAAATGGGGAGGGCAGCGTGTAATGGTTCCCGCGAACGGTGCAGGAAAGCTCCTGCATGGCTTCCAGCAGAGCGGCTTGCGTTTTAGGGGGCGTCCGGTTGATTTCGTCGGCCAGCACAATATTTCCGAAGATCGGGCCGGGAACGAAGGTCCACCGGCGATGGCCCGTAGTGGGGTCCTCTTCGATGATGTCCGTGCCGGTGATATCGGAGGGCATCAAGTCCGGGGTAAATTGGATGCGGCGGAATACCAGGCCGAGGGTCTGGGCAATGGTACGAACCATCAGTGTCTTGGCTGTGCCCGGGAGTCCCGTGATGAGACAATGGCCGCCGACGAAAAGCGCGGTGAGAATCTGATCCAGCACCTCTTCTTGACCGACGATAACTTGCCGAACCTGAGCAAGAATGCTGTCACGCACCGATTGAAAACGTTCGACGCGCCTTTTCAGTTCTACCGAATCCAGATTCAACGCAGCGAGTGTGGCCACTTGTCATTTTCCTTTCTGGGAGTCCTCAAGCTGTAAGAGCAATTTTTGTGCGGGGCGATAACCGGGGGCGGCCTCGAGCGACGCGAGCAAATGATCGCGGGCTTGATCCTGCTGGCCGGCTGCAAAATAGGCGCGCGCCACGTCGAATTGTGCTGAGGCCTGATCCAACGGGTGCATGGCTAAGACGGCGCTGCATTCACGCACGTCGTCAGGGTTCTTCAGATCAAACAAAAGATCGCAGAGCTTCCGGTGCAGGCCTTCGTCCATCGGGTAAATATAATTGATGCTCTCCAGTGTTGCGGCAGCCTCTTTGGCGTCGCCCGCTTCCTGTTCCAGCGAGGCGAGTTGCTTTAACGCTTCTGGGTTGCGGCCGCCAATTTTTTCATATTCGCTAAGGACTTGAGCGGCTGATTTTTTGTCTCCCTTGGCGATGTATGCCTCGGCCATGAATTCGTAGGGATTGGCGCCCTCCACATAATCGGGATATAGCCGACGCACGGCGTCGCCTTTGGCGAGGACTTCGTCCCAATTCTTGGCTTTTGCGGCTTCGGCCAGCTCTTTTAATTTATTGCGCCATTCGTCAAAAGAAGCTGCGCTTTTGCCGACGTCCTTGTTGAGCCATTCCATAAAGGCTTTGTCGAACTCCTCGGGAGACATCCCAAGATCCTGCTGGATCACTTCCGGGGTGGTTTTGAGCTGCGCGTAAGAGTGCACCATATCCAGGATTTTGTCGTCGCCCCAGCGTTCCTTGACGTAATCCAGAATCTTCCCCCCCTGATAGTAAGAGACGTTTATCTGGGTGGGATATTCCGGACGAATGAAGCCGCGATCAAGATCAGCAACGGGAAGCAACTTTTTGTCGCGAATGGCGAGCAGAATCTCCGGCGAAACGCGGTCGCCCCATCCCTGAGCGACTTGCGACTCTTCGTGCACCGCAAGCCCCTCAGTAAACCAACGGGGTACACGAGAATTCGTAGCCGTCAGAATGAAAACATGGCTCATCTCATGCCACAAGGTTTCGCCCCAGTGATAGGTACCGGGCGGCCGGCCGGAGGGACTGTCCAGCGCTATCACTTCGCCGAATGTAACGCCCAACGCCCCCAGGCCGGGCATTCCCAGCGTACGTACCGCGAAATCTTCATGATCGGGATAAAGCTCCACTTGCACCGGGCCGGGGAGCTTCATTTTGTATTTCTTTTCGTAAGTGGCAATTATGCGCTTCAACTCCGCGCGCACGTAGGGCAGCAGCAGGTCGGCTTCTTTTTTGTTCAGCTTGATAATGGTGGTGTCGTCTTTGAAGGTTACGAAATTCTTGTAGCTATCGAGCAGGCGCAGGCTGTTTACAGTGGCGGCGTCGCGATAGCCATTGTCGTAGGACATCTCGAGCTGCTGCAGCGGTTCTTCCGTTTCGCCAAAACGCATCAGCTGGATGCCTAATTCGGAGCGCGCCGACCACAACCGGGGATCGACTTCAATCGCTTTGCGGTAGTAGGCGATGCTGTCGTGGAACCGCATGTTGAGCGTCAGATGGTGCCCGACGATGGCATAGGCTTCGCCGTACGTCGGATTCACCTGCCGCACCTTGTCAAACCAAACATCCGGAGAGCGGTCGGCCAGGACTTCAATGGTGGCATGAATAGCCATGGCATCCAGGGCTTCGGGCGAAATTTTCAGCGCCTCGTCCGCTTCTACCGCAGCGGCCTTCGAGTCGTAATCTTCCAGTGCCAGCCGGGCCATCAACTCGTGCGCTTCTACGAGCTTGGGATCGAGTTCAACGGCTTTTTTCGCTTCTTCGACGGCCTTATTGTCGAATCCGTCGGCGCTTACCAGAGCTAATCCTAGATAAGCCTGAGCATTCTTCGGATCGCGCTGGATCGCCTCATTAAAAAGATCTGCAGCGTCCTTATTATTAAAGCGCTCGTGCATCAGGCGGCCCCAGCGCACACGATAATTGGCATTGTTCGGCGACTGGCTCACAGCGGTACGGAATTCGTTGTTCGCTTCCTGATACATCTCCAGGCCCCAGAATCCTTCGGCGCGGATCGCCGGTTCGCGCGATTGGGTCAGGGACTCAAAGCACGCTTTGGCCTGATCACGATGTCCATGTTTCCGCAGACCTTGGCATTCGTCGGGCGTGGCCGCGAGAGCAAAGCTCGCGCCGGCAAGCGCAGCTATCAGCCCCGCTACAAAAATCGAGGCTCGAAGCTTCCAGTTCACTTATCGAGCTCCTGCTGCACTCGCGCCAGCTCCACGAGCGCGGCGGTGAGCTGGCTTTTATATTCGTCTTCGGGCATGGCCGCTTTTTCGTATTTCAGCTTGTCGATCTTTTGCTCGAGTTCTTCTTTCTTCGCCAGCAGATCGCGTTTGGCCGGATCGGCGGCAGCCCTCTGCGCCTGACCGATCCGCACTAGAGTGATGGTCGAAAGCAGGAGCCCTTCGTTGCCTTCAGTGGAAGGGGCGCGCACGGGATCGCTCTTGCCGGTGTCCTCGAATTGCGGATGTTCCGTAGCGAGACGCTTCTGGGACTCGTAGAACTCGGTCGTTTTGCGCTCCGCGTATTGGAACGCCTCGAGAGCGCTGATGGATTCATTTTTGTCTACGTCAGCTGCCGGATCGCGCAGGGCCTCAATCCAATAACGCGCGAACACCGTGGCATTTTTTTCCGTGCCGCTCTTGGTCGCCGTGATGAGCGCGCGGCCCGGCTTTTTGAGCGCTGCCACCGATCCTCCGCTGGCGCTGGTCGTGTTGACGATCAGTTGCCGCTTGGCGGCGATTTTGTCACAGAGGCTTGCCAATTCGCTGCCGGAGATATCCGGACCGGGCAGATTGAATTTGTACTCGGCGCCATCGAAGGAGCCATGGCCGATGAGAATGACCACCAGGTCGTCGTCGGCTTTGGCCTCATGCGCCACCGTGCCCAAAATTTCGGTGATGTGCGCGCGCGTCGCGTCTTTTCCTGAAAGCGTGTGCACCCGAAGTTCGCCGCCTGACTGCTTCAGGAGCTTGTCCAGATCGTTGGCCAGGCCCTCGAAGCGCTGCTCATAGTCCGCCTCGCCGCCCAGTCCGGCAACGGTAATGTAGTAAGTCGCGGCGCGCGAGCTTACGCCGCACAGCAATATCCAGAGAAGGCCGAGGCTGAAAAGCCAGCGCTTTTTCACACGAGCCCCCACTTGCGGCGCAGAATCCATTCCGACGAAGGCAGCAGCAGAATTAAAAGAAAAATTGCCGGCATATTCCAAAGCTCTTTGGCTTGGCGAATCGTGATGCCCGCCTCGGAATAGGGAATTTCGTTGGGAAGTTTGGCGAGTTCCTGCGGTTGCCAATAGCGCCCGCCCGTTTGCGAAGACAGCTTTTCGAGCAGGTCCTTATTCTGTTCCGTATGGAAGTTCTCCGCCACGCCATCAATGCGCTGGAACATCAGCGTATCGTGGCCGACGTCTTCGTCGCCGTGTTTTGCGGATATTTCCACGGTGTAGGTGCCGGGCTTTTCCGCTGTCCATTCGGCGTTGAAAATGCCGGGGGAATTGGGATCGGGCGTCATCTCCACCAGCGCGGCCGTATTCTGGGGACCCAGAAAATGCGCCTCCACATGCGAATCGCCCAGCGGCATGTAATTCTTGTCGCGAACGTCGGCGGATATGCGCACGTGGCCATCGTCAAACAGCATGGGATTGGGGATCGACGAATAGACCCGGCCCGGCGTGTCGGAGACAATCCAGCGCAGAAGCTGCTGCCAGAATTCTTCCTGCGATTTATCTTCGACGGGCAGCAGCATGCGCCAGTGCCAGGTGGACGATGTGGCCATCACTGCCGTGCGTCCGCGGCCATAATTTTCCGTAGCCAAAAGAGGCAGGTTGCGGCTCCCGGCTTTCGCTTCCACCAGCACGGCGGCCCCCGGCTTGGGCGTGCCGATTTCTTCGTAATCCATTAGGGGAGGAAGTTTCTTCCAGCGGTCGATGTTTTTTGCCGGATCTTCCAGCAGCCGGCAAATAATGCTCTCCGCTCCCGCCGGCGTAAGCTCAACTGTCGCTTGTTCGCGGTGAAAGGTGCCCTTGCGACTGGGGAGCACCACTGGAAGCAGATCCGCCATCGACGATATGCCCCAGCCTCCATCTGCCAGCGAGTAACGCCCACCCAGCAGCAGCAGACCGCCGCCACGCCGGTCGACGAAATCCTTGATCAACTGCTGCTGTTCTGGCGTGAAGTAATTCGCTTCCACTGAACCAATGATGATGCCCTGATAGGGAAAGAGGTCCTCGACCTTGTTCGGGAATCCCGCCGCAAGTTCCTTCGGATCTGCGATCCCTTGGCGATAAATCTTGTTTTCGCTCGTGCGCATCATGGACGAGATTTGCACGATGCGATCATCGTCTTCCGCTCGCCGAATGAACTTGTACTCCCAACGCGGCTCACCCTCTATATAGAGGATGCGCCGCTTTTCCGACTTGACGTCCACCAGGCGAGTAAGCGCGTTGTTGGCGCGGTTCTCTTCGCCAGGAAGTGGATCGATGGAAAAGGAAAGAGGTTTGGCTCCGGCCGCCCCGGCATCGAACAGCAGATTTTCCGTTTGGATATTGCCGTCGGGACCGAAAGTGATATCGCGCGTCGTGAGTACCTTAGCGCCATCGCGCACCGCCAAGATGCCCTTGTGTCCCGAGTATCCGCGCTGGTGGAAACTGACGCTTGCGGCCAAGCGCGAATCGGCCAGCGCGCGGGGCGGCAGGCTCACATCGTTGATCTCCACATCTTGATACTGCTCGCGGCCGAATCCCACTGTGTGCACGGGAATATGCCGGCTGCGCAGCGCCGAGATCGTATCCAGATCGATTCCACCGGAATTATCGGAGCCGTCGCTCAGCAGCACCACAGCTCCGATCGGCAAGTCCGTAGTTTCATCGGCCAACTGCTTGAGGCTATCTCCTATGCGCGTCACCGGCGCGGCCGCGTGGAGTTCATCCGGACCCTCGATGCGGTTCAGCTTGCTGTCCATCCGGTAAAGGCGCGTCTGGAATCTTTTCTGCAGACCGGAAAGCATGCCGCCCTGAAGCGCCTTGACGGCTTCTGCTTGTCGCGTGGTGCCGTTTTCGTTGATTCCCATACTTTTGGAATCGTCAACGACTACGGCGATGATGTTCTGTTGCGGCTTCAGCTCCGCCACCATAAGAGCGGGCTGCCAAAGCAGAATGAGCAAGAGTGCGGCCATCGCAGTTTGCAGTCCCCAGAGAACACCCATGCGCCAACTTCGCAAAGCAGGGAGAGTTTTGGGAATTTTGGATCGAAGCAGGAGTGCGAATCCCGCGCTGGTAGCCAGAAGCAAAATACCGAGGATCCATTTCGGCCAGTTGGCGAGCAGGACGAGTTCGCCCCTGGAGAACGCGGAAGCAGGATACTTGAATAGAAACTCGAACATATTATCCGGCGCCCAGTCGATTGTCGGTCGGTAAACTTAAACCTAACTGAAAGACGTTGCCAGTCCGAATATCGCTACATCGATTCAGTAATTTCCGCCGATATCCGCTGGAGGAAGTGCGCTAGCGGGGAAGTTGAGCGCCTCGCCTTCATGCGTCGGCCTTTGAGTTTTTACCTTAACAACATTGTCGCGAGTTGGCGAAACGCCTTGATTCCGCAAGAAAAGCTATCAGCTGGCAAAGAGCGATTTCGCCCTTAAGCCGATAAGCTATTTATCTTGCGGAACTTTTGCCTTTCGACCAACGTGCATTCGCGCGCCGAAAAGTCCCTTGGCCAAACTGACCTTAAGATGCCGTCCTCAGGCTCCGCGGATGCCGCGGCACGCGACAATGCCCTTCGAGGGTATCAAAATGCCGCAAGCATCTCCAGCGGCAGGCCGCGAGCCTGAGGACGGCACCGGGCGCCCTGCTCCCAAGTTTTGTCGCTATTATTTGTCGAGGCCGTACGACGCGTGGTCGTAGCTACCGGTCAGCTTCACAGGCAGAATTTCACCTTTGCCTCGGGACTTTCCGAACAGCGGCTCGACCACTCGCGTGACCAAGCCCTTCGGCCCGGTCGCCGTTGCCGAAAATTTCGTCTCCACCTCGAGCTGGCCATGCAAGTCGATTGTTTCATCTACGAAACTGTAGGTGCCGTGCATGCTGGCGTGCGCGCCCGGAACCGTGAAGGAGAGCTTAGAGAAATGCGCTACGCCGTCAAACAGATCGGCACGCCCTGACAGGTTCCCCCGGATCTTCGGGAAGGGCTCATTTTCGTCTGGCAGTTTTTGCCCTTGCGCACGAAGGCTGAGCTCGCTTACGCCGTGCTGCGACTTCTCTTTGGTGAACGCGACGCCGGTCAGCTCGAAGTCGCCGCCCAGGCGCACACGCTGAATGAACGGCCGGCGCCCACCGGGAACTGTCACATGCGCCTGGAACGAAATAGGTCCGGTCATGGTAGGTGTCTGTGCCGGTGCCAGCAGGCGTAACCAGTCCTCAATTCTTCCCCCGGCATCGTTCACTTGCAGCGAGGCGACCCTTGAATGCGGGTTTGTCTTCCCGGTCACTTCTCCGGCAACTGCAAAGCTAGTCTTTTCCAATTCACCGCGGATGCTCTGCAGATTCACATCTCCGTTCGTGCAGTTGACCACGGCTTGAAATTGCGTCCGCAGGTGGACCGGATGAGCGGCGGACTTTACTTCGAAATCTGGCGTATCGGTTGTGCCTCGTACGCGAAGAGCTCGTGCTGGTCCCGCGAAGCTACCTTGCGAGGATAGAGTTCCCGCAATGCCCCCTAAAGAACGGAGTCTAGCGTCTCTAAACGTGTATGTCCCGGAAAGCGGTGTAGCGGCAATATCTGTCGTATCCCAGGGACCGAATTGGCCATCCACACCGACCTGTCCGGGCGGCAGCGGATTATCGACAGTGACGTGGAATGACGTTGGCTTACCCTGAACGAACGTGCCAAATGTAAGCCGGCGAACGTTAAATAGCAGCGGCGGCTTTTCCTTGCGGGGGAATTCGATGACCGCCCGGTCGACATCGATTTCCGCTATGGTGGTTGAATTGCCGTTGGAACTGCCGCCATTGGACACTGTCCCGCTTGCGCCGGACTTTGATTTCTCTTTCCTTTGCCCCATGTCCAGCCGCACGCCCTCCAAGTGCATCACTTCGATTCGCTTAAAGAATAGGCCCCGGTAATTCGCCCTGATCGTCAACCTTTCGGCGGTAAGTAACGGAGGACCGCCGGAATTGCCGGCCTGCCGGAACTCCACTCCTTCCATCACGCAGCCCGGAGGGAAATACTTCGTTTGAAATCCGTGGATTTGTACGCTGCCGGAAGTCGCGGTCGCCAGTTCCTCTTGCATCTTGGCTTGCGTAAAGGGCCATTTGACCGCCAGCAGAATCGCTGCAGTTGCCAATAGGGCCAGCACTGCAACAGCGCAGATGGTAAGAACTCGCTTGTACCTTCTGCGTTTGCTGACGGGGGGCGCGGCTACCGTTGTCGCGGCAGAATCCATGCACCTTAGGATAGGCGCTCGATTCCGCATCGCAATCGGCCTACAAATTCAAAGAAACCGGCGATTTCCTGTATGGTTCGTGTCCCGCATGCGCAGTAGGTTACAGCCAACGGAGGTTCGTTCTCGAAGCACCTTCCCCTGCAGAAAATTATTCCAATGCCAAATCCGATGGAGGATCTATGCTCCGCTGGTCTGCCATATTCCTGGTGATTGCGATTGTCGCGGCGGTCTTTGGTTTCGGGGGCATCGCTGTAGCGGCTGCCGGAATCGCCAGAATCCTGTTTTTTGTGTTCCTCATTTTGTTTCTCGTGTCTTTAATCGGCGGCTTCTCATCCCGACATCGGATTTGAAGCCTGGCCTGACCCCATAAGCATCTTTTCGCATCATCATTGCCGAAGAGCTTTTGCGACCTGCTACGAGGAGACGCATGCCCAGCCACCTGCGTTCGCATTCGCCGTATCCGCTGTGTACCAGCTATCTTGGAGATTCAAATCGTCGCACCTGTGCACAAAACGCGCGATGGCGACCCAGAATCGCCCAATGCGCTCTGCTGTTCGCCATTCTGACCATCGCGTGCATTGCCCGCGCTGATACGGTTACCCTCGATAACGGCGACCGCCTGACCGGAACCATCGTCAAGTCCGACGCCAAGGAATTGGTCTTGATGGCGGATAAGGCCGGCTCAGTGGCGGACAAGACCGGCTCAATCACAGTGCCATGGTCGGCGGTCCGCCAGATTACATCCACGGCTCCGCTATACGTCGGCACTTCGCAGGGTACGACCGTTTCGGGCGCCGTCACGACCGAGGGCAGCGACCTCGTCGTCACACCCTCGAGCGGCGCGCCTCAGCGCATTCCGTTAGCGAACGTGATGACGCTTCGGTCTCAATCCGAGGAGACAGCCTATGAGCGCAGCCTGCATCCAGGTGTGCTTCAAAGCTGGCAGATCAACAGTTCGCTGGGATTTGCGTTAGCACGCGGCAATAGCCGCACCACGAACTTAGCCATTGGCTTCAACGCGGTTCGCGCCACGATGAATGACAAGCTGACTGCCTACATGGACTCCATCTACGCGTCGAGCGGGCTTGTGGTCGCCCCGGGAGTAACGGCTGGGGTGACAGCAAACGACATCCGTGGCGGCGCCATGTATCAGCACGACGTGTTCGCGCGAGCCTTTGTCTATGGCAGCGGGGATTTCGAATACAACGAGCTGCAATTCCTGAATCTGCGCTCCATTTGGGGCGCCGGTGCCGGCTACCACGTTATCAAGCAGATAGATACTTCCCTCGACCTATTCGCCGGCGCCAACTACACAAAGGAAACGTACTCGACGGGAATCCGCCGTAACCTTGCCGCGCTCACTATTGGTGATCTGTTCCATCATCAAATCGGGAAAAACACCTCGATCAACGAGGCGCTGGATGTTTATCCCGAATTAAGCCACCTCGGCCAGTATCGCTTCGCCCTCGATATAAGTCTGGCGACAAAAATCAAAACGTGGCTGGGATGGCAAAGTACGATCAGCGATCGCTACATCAGCGATCCCATTACCGGCACAGTAAGCAACGACTTGATTTTCTCGACTGGACTCAACTTCACTTTCAGCCACTACTGAGGAGGTGGCAATGTGGCTCCCCAACAAAAATGGCCCAAAATGGTGCCTTCCACCGCCGGCGCAATTTAAGGTATTCACTGTAGGGCCTTTGGCGGGTTCTGGTGAGAAAATGCTGGTGCCCGCGGGACTGCTACTCGATTGAAGGAACGTGAGGGGAAGAGCTTAATGAGTGATTTTGAGCCGGAAGCCCGCTCGACAGGGCGGACCGATGTGGCAGATGCGCTAGCCGCTTGGCGCGAGAGCGATCAACACGCACACATCGTTCAGTTTTACGAGCGCGATGACTTCATGTTGACTGAGGTAGGTCGTTTTATTGGCACGGCCATTGGTGCGGGCGATTCCGGAATCGCTATCGCCACGAAACCTCATCGGGATGAGATAGCGGAACAATTAGCATCCAATGGCTTGAATATGACCATGGCGATCGCTCAGGGACGGTATCTGGCTTTGGATGCAGCTGAAACGCTCGCGAAATTTATGATCGCCGGCCAGCCTGATCCCGAGCGTTTCACCAGCGTTATCGGAGAGGTCGTCGAGCGCGCGAGAAACGCCGCTGGCCACGAGCGCGCGCGTGTCGCGGCATTCGGAGAAATGGTGGCTCTCCTGTGGGCGGAGGGGAAAAGAGACGCAGCCATCCGGCTCGAGCGGCTCTGGAACTCCCTGGCGGAGACGCACGCTTTTTCACTGCACTGCGCGTATCCGATGAAAGGTTTTTCCCGCCGGGATCACAGCGAGCCTTTCTTACAGATTTGTGCGGAACATTCCAGCGTTTTGCCCACGGAAAGCTATATGGCGGTAATCGAAGAAGAGGAAAGACGGCGGGCCGTCGCTCATCTCCAGCAGAAGGCTGAGGCGGTGGAAACCGAAAACGCCTTGCGCTTGAGTGAGGAGCGCTTCCGCCTGCTGGTCGAAGGCGTTCAGGATTACGCCATTTATTCCCTGGATCCTCAGGGCGTCGTCGCGAGCTGGAATGCCGGTGCGCATAGAATCAAAGGTTACACGGCTAAAGAAATTATTGGGCAAAACTTTTCACGCTTCTACACTCCCGAAGACGTCAAGCGGGGTCTACCAGCTAAAGTCTTGCAGACCGCGCGCGAAGAAGGTCATTACGAGGGGGAAGGCTGGCGCGTCAGGAAGGACGGCTCGAGGTTCTGGTCCAACGTTGTAGTTACAGCGCTTCGCGACGATGCCGGCAACATCATTGGCTTCTCGAAAATCACCCGCGACATGACCGACCGCAAAGCCCTGATGGATCGTATTCAACAGCATTCCGAAGAGCTCGAAAAAGCGCAGCAGAGCCTGCGCCGGCTGTCAGGGCAGTTGCTGCAAGTGCAAGACGACGAACGTCGCCGCCTCGCTCGCGAGCTTCACGATGGGGCCGGGCAGCTCCTCGCAGCGCTCAATATGAATCTGGAATCGCTGCAGGAGGCGATCAAAGATCAAATCGCCCCCAGCCTGAATCACCGGCTCGGGGAAAGCATTCGCTTGGCAAACCAGGTAATCAAGGAAACCCGTACGCTTTCATACCTGCTTCATCCGCCACTATTGGACGAGGCGGGCCTGCGGGACGCTTTGCATTGGTTCATCGGTGGCTTCATCGAGCGAAGCGGCATTCAAACGGAACTTGAAATCTCGCCGAAAGTTGCGAGGTTGCCTCGGGTATTGGAGATCGCGATCTTCCGCATCATCCAAGAGTCCCTCACGAACATTCACCGTCACTCCGGCAGCGTCAAAGCAAGCATTCGTCTCGCTTTGGAGGGCAACCAGATCTTGCTCATGATCGGCGATCAGGGTAAAGGAATGCCGTCCGAAGCCACACTCGAAGACCCAAAGAAGAACAGAAAGCTTGGCGTGGGGATCGCCGGAATGCGCGAACGTGTCCTGCAGTTGGGCGGCCAGTTCGAAGTTGCTGCGGGTAATCCTGGCACTATCATTAAGGCTGTTTTTCCCATCTCTTCCGCAGCCGAGTAGCAGAATTATCGGCTGGAGTTGCCGTCCTGTCCTTCCGTTTGAGACTGCCGGATGAAGTAGTGGATTTTGTCCAAGCCCGCTGGTACAGCAATATCAAAAAAGCCCACCATCATCTCGTCATAGGTCTGATCGCCCCAATGGACTGCGCTGTTTGGATCGGGATTATGCGGATTTTTCCGCGAATTGTCGTACGAGGCGACCGCTTGCAGTTCCGTGCCCGCTTTCAAAAAGCGCGGAACAGCTAGCCGGTAGCTCAATTGCCAGTAGAAGTCGTAGTTGACCCGCAACAATGTCTCCGCGCGCCCGTCAGGCTGAACGATGTTGTATTCGAAACGCTTTCCTCGAAGATGCATATGCGGAAAAAAGCTGAGAAGCCAAGCATCATTCGGCACTGTACCGTGAACTTCCACTCGGAAATCGTCGACGCCCGGCGGAATGACGAAGCGGCTGTTGGTCAGTTGCAGCGTCAATACCTGTTGCTTCGGCGCCTCCTTCGAAAAAATCAATCCGATGCTCGTCTGATCGGCGGCTGGGTGGCCTCGGGTTACGTAGTGCATCTGGAACACCAGATCGGATCCTCGAGGAATAAATTTCGCCATTCCCTCTGGCCACTGATCGGGTGAACTCCCCGGCGCATACACCAGCAGAATGTCGCTGGTCGTGAATTCTGCGTCGCGCCGATCCTGTTCGTCCTTGAGAGTCGAGGCCGTGAACGGCACTCCGACCGGGGCATGCCTCAACCATTGCGAGTTGGGCGGACGAATGTAGACGACCGCGTGGTGCACATTTTCCCGCCGCAGCGGTCGAATCTCTGACGTCTGCACCCATTTATCTTCGCTGAAGTTTGTAGGCAGGATCTCGTACGTATATTCCACGTCGCCGCTCGCGGGAATAGGCACCGCCCTTGGCATCCGAACAATCTCGTCCGGCATAGGTACATTCCAGTCCTTTGTCCAATTGCGTGCCGGAGGCGCCTCGCGCGGCTCTCCAGCCGGTGAATTCGCCGCTGCCCACCTTCCGAGTGTTTCGATCTCTTGTGGCGAAAGTGAGGGGTCGTTTGCGAACTTGCCATACTGCGGATCGGCAAACCACGGCGGCATCTTTTTGCTCTCAACGGCCTGCTGGATCGCCCTCGCCCACCGCCGAGTTTGCTCGTATGTCAGTAGGGGCATCGGGCCGATCTCTCCCGGACGATGACAGCTTTGGCAATGCGTTTGCAAAATCGGAAGGACGTCCTTGTAGAAGGTGGGCGCCATGCTCGGAGTTGCAGTTTGGGTCTCGATTTTGACCGAGGACGAACCCTTACGAGCCCCACTCTCTTGCGCAGAGGCCGAAGCAGCTTGCGCGAGAAAAATCGCTGACCCCGCAAGGACAACAACAATTGGGAGCGCGAGCTTTGAAAGAAGCTTAGTCATGCTCACGCTTATGAAGGCCCATTTCTGTGGCTTCGAAAACCGCGAGGGCGCCCGGCAGACGACCCCATGGGCTCTTGCCGTCTCTAATCAGACGCCGACCAGATTAGCTGGGTTGTTTCCTGTGCCCACGTGAAAAAGCGGCCCGCTTGCAGGATCTGCTCCGGCGCATGTAGCGATTGTTATAACAGTGCTTGTCCGAGGGCAGCTAATTCCTCTTCTCGTTCTCCTTCTTTTTATCAGACGAATTGTTGTTCGATCTGGTAGGAGTCGGATTTGACGGATGGGCATTGTTTTGGGGAGCAGCATGGACGTTGCCCGACGGTTCCGGGCGAGGCGCGGCACTCCGATTTTCTGGTACTGGTGCACTCGAGGGACGGTTGGGCTGCTCGCTTGGCGCGCTCCGCGGCTGGATATTCGGCGAAGGCCGCTCGTTGGAAGGTGGAGCGGGATTCGGCCGATTATCGGGGGATGACGGCCGATAACCCGGCTGCACATTCGCCGGACGATTGTTCGACGGCTGAGGAGCCGGTGTGTTTTGCGGCTGGCTGTAAGTCGATGGCCGCTCGTTGGAGGGCGGAGCGGGATTCGGTCGACTATCAGGGGATGACGGCCGATAACTCGGCTGCACATTTGCGGGGCGATTGTTTGGTGGTTCCGCGGCCGCAGGTTGGCCTGGCCGATTAGGTTGAGCATTAGATGGCCGTGCATTCGGTGCTTCAGCTTCGCCCACTGACGGGCGATTGTTGGGTTGTACTGAGCCAGGTCGATCGTTGCGTGGCGGCATACTCACGGACGGATTGCTCGTCGGCCGATTGGGCGCAGCGTTCGCGGGGGCATTGCCTGGATTTTCCGGCTGGCGATTAGGCGAGCCAGGCGCTCCCGCCACTTGGCCCCCGCCGCGATTTGGAGTCCCTGGCTGGCTCGGCCCTGCTTGCCTGACGAATGGGCGCTCGACGTTTGCGGGACGAACGTTCTCGACCTCGTTCCGCGCCAGAGGCTGGCCTGGGTGCGCCGCTAACGCCGACTGTTGTCTTTCAAACGAAACGGGAGGTGGTGGCGGGGCGGTTTTTGCGACTACTTGCCGGTTTGCCACTGCGGCAGGCGGCATGGCTCTAACCGGCGTGCGTCCGGCAGGCCCCATGACGCTATTTTGCGTGGGAGCTACCGCCGCTCGCGTCGTCACTGGAGCGTTTGCAATCTGGCTTGCGTTTACTCTGACCGCGGAGGTTGCCACCGGCTGAGAGTTCGTAAATGCGTTTGTGGGTACGGCAGTTACCGCCCCGGGCGCGGTCCTATTCACGTAAGTCACGTTGTTCACCACGGTGGTGTTGTTGTTGACGACCGTGGTGTTGTAGACATTCGTCACGGTCGTGCGGCTTACGTTCGTATTCGAAACGTTCACCCGATTTACATATGCTGGGCTGACTCGATACGCCGGCACGTACACCTCTCGCGGGCCCAACGGGAACCAGGCAACGGCCGCCCCACCGCCGATGGCGATGCCCACGCCGAAGGACGGGCCGCCCACGAAGGCGACCAGCGCAGGCGCATACACGGCCCTTTCATTAACAGGGCCCGGCACCCAAAACCACGCTCCGCGGCCATAGGCCCATCGTCCATAATGAAAAGGCGCGTAACCCCAGGGCGCATCGTCTACCCAAGTCCAGCCCCACGGCGCAATCCAAGCCCAGTGGCCATAATGGTAAGGAGCCCAACCGACGGCTACCGTAGTCGGCACCCAAACCTCGCCATATTCGGGATCGTGGCGCCACTCTCCATTCTCGTCGAGATCTTCGTAGCCCACCATCTGCGGCGAGACATATCGCGCCGAGCGAGACCGCTCGTCACGATGGTCCCTTTCCTCGCACCAGTCGTCAAAGTCGTCGCGATCGCGCCGCTCGAGCTTGTCGATACTGGCGTAAAGAGTATCGGTACCAGTCAATGAAGCCCGTTCGCTTGATTCGATCGTGTAGCTGCGTCCAGCGCCGCTTGCCTCTCCTTTGCCGTCAATCACCTTCACAATCGTGCTGGCTCCGTCTTCACTGGCCTCCAGACGATATTCTCCCGGCCGCAGAATGGAAAAGGCCTGGTTAGGCGTATCGACTTCGAAAATTTCGTCCCTTTCAAGGCGTCGCACGCGAATGCTGAGCGTCCCGGCGGAGAGCTGAATTTGCACCGTGCGGTCATCGAGGTTCAGAAAAGAGAGGCCGGTATTGCCGTCCAAACGGATCGCCGCCGAACCGATGTGCAGTTCGGCGCGCGAATCCATGTCGGCCCACAGCTTATCCCCTGTGGTCATGGGCCGATTGATGGCGGCCGGCACCCAATCGGATTCGCCCGCCGGCTGGAACGAAACTGCTCCGCGAAGGAAGCTCAGCCGGGCGACGCGGCCCGGCGGATCGTCGCCGTCGGCTGCAGCTCGCTGCGGCAGAGCGATGATCATCATCAAAGCCGCGCACAAAGTTGCGCAAGCGCAGCTTAACGCCTTCATTTTAGTCAGCATGAAAATATCCTTTTTTCGAACTAAGGGAGACCGACCTGGTCCCAAACACAATAACATCCGAAATTAACGCTAGCCTACTGTGGACTGGGCATAGTTTGTAGATTCAGCCAATAGCGTATGGGATGCTCGCAGGGAAAACCGGATCGTCACTCGGGAGCGTCGACAGGGAAGGTTGGCGCGCTAAACGGATATAGCCGTGAATTAACAGAAAATGTGTGACATAGGGTGGCGGGGACGACGGGACCCGAACCCGCGACCTCTGCCGTGACAGACGGCAAGTCTACCACTGGCGCACGCAGAATCAATCGGTTAGACGTGCGGTTGTCGGCAACCGTTGGGCACATTAGGCACGGTAGGGCGCGAAGTGTTCAACGATTTGTTCAACGCGGTTCGCGGACAGAAAGCGGACAGTCGGCACGGTCCAGTTAGAGTCCAAAGCTGGTATTCTTTGCGCCCATGAACCCATGCAAGCTTTGCCATCTTGGCAACGACCTTCAAGAGAGCCATTACCTGCCCCGGTTTGCTTACAAAGCTACTCGCGCATCGCAACTTAAAAATCAAAACCCTGTCGTGATTACTCCTGGTCGAGGCGTTCGCCAGGGCCAGCATCAGATGAAAGCTCACGTGTTCTGCGCCGATTGTGAACAGCGATTCAACAACGGCGGCGAGAAGTGGGTGCTCCAGCGCCTTCCGCGTGATCACGGCGAGCCTTGTAGGCTTCAAGATGATTTGCTGAAGGAAACACCGTTCTTTAGCGGGCCGGGACTGGACCTCTATGCGGGGGTGAAAATTGCTGCGTTCGATATGGATAAGCTCGTGTACTTCGCAGCGAGCATTTTCTGGAGAGGTGCTGTACATCGATGGGAAATTGACGGTCAACGTGTGGCTAGGGTCGAGCTACACGACCATGAGGAACAACTGCGGCTCTTCCTTCTCGGTCAAGGCCCTTTCCCCGCAGATGTGTGGCTTACAACAGTTATTTGGCCTTTCAAGCCGGTTTTCGTCGGTGCCATTCCCCCCAAGCCTGAGTATGCTCCGAGCTGGAATCGCTACTGGTTTTACATTTGCGGTTTGGCCTTCGTGCTTAACTTCGGAAGTGCGGTCCCCTTGGACATCAAACAACGATGTTCACAGAATACCTCACAACGCGTCGTGACAGTGGAGCGCGAATTCGGCATCCAAGTATGGAAATTTCTTCGAACTGTGGCGGAGCAAGAGCAAACAGATCAGAGTCGAGAGATGATGCGGGAAATCGAGAAGATTAGAGGGAAAGGCAGTGCTCCAATGAAGCCGCCTGTTCCTTGAATTTCTCAAACATCTTTTCCGCCAAAGTTGACCTTGAAGGAACTGCGCGCCCGTCTTCGCAAGAGGCATTCAGGAGCTTCCCGAGGACGGTATCGGAACTTCTTTTTTCCACTTTCATAACTTCACCATTTACTATTTAACGCTTGCCTTTTACGAACGACACGAGTAGTTTTTGGGAAGCCAGGTACGGTTACACGCCAACGCGCAAGCGAGGACAACGATTCTCCGTAACTGGCGGGGCAATGGTGGCGATGTGATTTAATTCCCGCCTGCGTGTAATCGTCCCGGCAAATAATGGGGACATAAAAGCGACAAAACCGGCTAGCTTTGGTCGTTTTTTTTTGACAGGTATGGTGTGTCTGCCTACGCGAGTGGCCCAACGGGAATACGAAGTCAAGAAAGGGGATGAGAAAAGCCATTGCTAGTGGAGGCAGCAAGGAAATAGCAATCGGCTTCACAGTCATGGCAGAAGGTGTTAAGGCTTATCTTCTGTGCTCCGATCCGCCAGAGCGCCCAGCGAATGTTGAGTACACCTGCTTGCGTGAACTGTACCTTGCATTCGAAGCAATATTCCTTGGCAAGCTGCCGATAAAGAATGCTTGCGGGCATGACATCCTAGTGTTCGATCATCACTTTTTCCATCTCGCCGCAATAACAGTCGATGGCGTAGAGCGGCTGTATATGAGAGATGAGAAACAGACAATTCTAGGATTGGCTGAAGGATTCGGAAATTATGATATTGGCAAATCAAGAGCCAAACATCTGCGCTCTGTGCATATCACCCTTAGCGAGCCAGACGAAGTATGGGAAGACAATCCGAAAGCGCGGGCAAAATGGACCTATGTCAAAGAATTTGCAAGTCAGCCCTATCAGTTCTCGGTAGCTCTCGTAGCGGAGAGATCGAATGAGAATTTCATAATCTTTCCCGTTTCTGGCTTTCCATGTAAGAGAAGCGACGTTAGGAAGTGGAGGCAGGGGACTCTGATCTACGCCAAAAACAACTCCAAAAACACGACAGCCGCCGGTTAGGGCGGCTTCGTGGCTACGCTCCGGGGATTACACCCGGAATCTTTTCAAACGTATTGTAACCTAGTAGCGTGGTTATGGTCAACACACACTATGCGCAACTTGCAGTTAGATGCAGCAAAAGGTGCTCTGGTTGCGACTTCAACCATGAAATTGTTAACTTTATTAACATTAACGAAAGCGAAGCCCTGTCACGGCGAGCCTAAACTCGATTCTGATACAGCAAACCCCATCGGCCACACAAGCGTCTACCTTTTTCACGCCTCGCCCTCCGGGAACAGCCGCCCGTAAAGGTCCGCCATCTCCCTCACCACTCCTAGTGTTCAGCTTGGCGCGGGCGTCTGAGTGATAACATTTGCCTATGCCTAGCGTGCCTTTCGTTCGATATATGGTTGACTGCCCACACTGCAAGATGAAACAGCTTGTTCATGTTGGCTCCGGTGCGGGAGAGGCATCCATAAGCGACCAAACGGTTCAATGTATCCGGTGCCAAAAACACTTCGCGGTGGGGGGGTTGCCTAGAATTGTAGAGGGGCCGTTTCCCGTTTGAATTTAGCCTAGCTTCTTGAACTGCCGGCCAGTGAATGATGCGCTTTCCAGCCTTGTCCAGTGAGCAACAGTGTGCAACGGGTGTGCAACGGACAGGCTCTGCCATTCCTGTAAGTCATTGAAAGAATGGCGGGGACGACGGGACTCGAACCCGCGACCTCTGCCGTGACAGGGCAGCGTTCTAACCAACTGAACTACGTCCCCACAATAATTGCGAAGGCACCCTAACGAAGGAAGTGTACCAATCGTCGCCCTAATCGACAACTGATCGGCAACCGCGTGCACGCCACTGAGCGAGCGGAGAAAGTATTGTTGGTGCCGAAGATTCGCGCTCAGGCGGATTGATAGAGCTTGGTCAGCACGAATTCGCGATGTCCCAGCGCTTCCGCGCAAGTCAGGCGGCCGTTGCATGTGCGGATCATGATATCAATCAGCCGATCGCCCGCCTGATCGAGTGTCATCTCTCGCCGCAGAATACCGGAGACATCGAGATCGATGTGCTCGGCCATTGTGCGCGCAGTCTTGGGATTGGCCGTCAGCTTGATCACAGGTTCTATGGGATTGCCAATCACGTTGCCCTGGCCGGTAGGGAAAAGGTGAACCACGAAACCAGCCGCGGCTTGCAACGTCACGCACTCTGCTGCTGCTGACGAAGTATCCATAAAGTAGAGTCCGGCGTGTTTTGCCGGTGCCTCTGCCGGCTTGAGTACGCCGATGAATTTCGTCTTTCGCCCAATCTTCTGGAGATTGCCGAAGGCCTTCTCTTCGATCGTGGTGAGGCCACCTGCGATGTTGCCTTTGGTCGGCTGCGACTCGGAGAGATCGCTGGTTTTGTGACGCTCAATGATTTCCTGATAGGCGTTAAATACGCGCATGAATTCGTCGGCGACTTCCTTGCTGGCGGCTCGGCTGGCACACACCATTTCGGCGCCGGTCAGCTCGGAGGTTTCTCCGAAGCAGGTCGTAGCGCCGAGCGGATCGAGCTTGTCGATGAGATTGCCCACCGTTGGGCAGGAAGCCAAACCCGAAGTCGTATCGCTTTCCCCGCATTTCGTGGAGACGAAAAGTTCCTGCATCCTGCACAGCTCGCGTTGTTTTTCGGAAGCCCATTGCACGAACTCCTGCGCTTTCCGAGATGCCGCAGCGATGGTGCCGATATCTCCGGTGCCTTCGATTGAAAAACCGGCGACGGGTTTGCCGGTCCTGGCTATTCCTTCCACTACTTGGCTCGTCCATCCAGGTTCAATCCCGATGACGACGCACGCCGCGACATTGGGGTTCGACCCTGTGCCAATCAGCGTTCGAAAGTGCAGCTCGAGATCTTCGCCAAACTGCAGCCGTCCGTACGGGTGCGGCAGCGCCATCGTGCCTTTGATATTGTTCGCCACCGCCTCGCAGGCGGCGTTCGAGAGGTCGTCGAGCGGCAGAATGACCACGTGATTGCGAATACCAACGCGGCCGTTCTCACGGCGAAAGCCATAAAAATCGTAGCGGCCCATTCCTACCACCTTTTCGTTTTCAGATTGTTCGTGTGCACATGCCGGCCTTTGCCGATGTCGGCCACGGCGCGGCCCACGTCGTGGCCATACTTCAAAACAGTCTCGCCGCTCTTGATATCCCGCAGTGCGATTTTGTGACCCAGCGGCACGGCGTCGAGAGCCTTCAGCGAAATCGTCTCGTCAGTCTGCATGATCCAGCCCGTGAGTTCCTGACCGGGCCGCACGTCTTCAACCACTACAACGCCGACCGTGTCGGCTTTGTCATGCACAATGAATTGGGTAGCCATTCGTCCCCGCGAAAATTTACCACTCCGAATTTAAATGAGCCTCGCACCTGCTCATATAGCGCACAAGAATGGCGCAAACAGATGGTATCGGCAAGCAATTCTCAAGAATAGGAGTGTAGGCGAGGTTTTATAATTGGTAGCACCACTGCTTGGAGGGCGTCTTCGCAGCCTGAGTACGCCGGCCCAGGGTGCAGGCCCAGGATGCTCGGTTACCCTTGCCGATTCGAAGAATTTCCTAGGAGCTTCTCCAGCAATTCACTCAGCCCGGCTCGCGAACTGGTTGGTAGCTCCGTGAATTCGACGCCCATACCCTTGCCCTTGACCGAGCGCCGGACCACAGCCTTCCCCAGGATCGGCCCTCTGGAATATCGAACTGCACTTGAAGTATTTGGCCCGATGGTGCCGGGTCTTCTGCCTCGATAAAAAGTCCCCCTATACTGAGCGATGAGATGCGCGAGATATCGCGCCGGTGAGGGCCTTCCCACGAAATCGTCATTCCTCGTTTAGCCCGACGCGCGGCGAGCGCCGTCTTTCAGCTCCGCTTTTCTTCTTTGCGGTTGGGCGCGTGGCTTTCCAGAAATCGGGTCGAACAAACGAGAATTCGATCTCTACTTCGAACATTTGGGCGTCCAGCGTCCGCGAGCGAACGACCTGAGCTTCCACGGGATCCTGTCCGGCTCCGTTGATCAGAAGCAACTTCTGTCCCCGGTTTACCGGCGTACTGAGAATGAGTAGAGCGCCCGTTGGGCTGGTATGGATCGCCCGCGCCTCTTCGTAAAATGGATTCTTGCTCGTCCCATGGCCGTAAACATTAACCGTCGCGTTTCCTGTGCGCTGGTCCGATGCGTCTTCGCCCTGTTGCAAAACTGGGTTCGTGCGCTCGCTCTTCACGGCTTCTAGAATCTGTCCCATCGTAGTTTCCTTTCTCATGGGTCTCGGCTATGAATAAAGCAGGACAAGGGCCAATCGTCTATTTGTAAGCTATTGTTGCTTAGGGAGTTACAAGCAGTCTGGATTTGCTAGAAATTACCCATTGTCAAATCGGGAACGCCTGTAAACGGTGACTACACTTAGCAGGAGCGCACCGAGAGGCATAACCGCGGCTTCGAATGAGTACGAGAGTCAAAACGCGGGCATATAGGAAGGTCCTGGGGTGGCTGATTCGCTTACACATGCGGATGTTTCGTTGACGAAAACACCACGAGGGGCGATCCTGTTTGCAACCGAAACGAACCGGAATTTTCTGGAATTTTCTGAGGCGGTGGCATGAGCAGCATTCCACAGGGCACTTTAGCGGCGCGTCACTGCGTCTTTTGCGGTAAGCCGGTTGCGCCGCATCATTCACAGTGTCCGCATTGCCGCGAAGCCGTCCCGACGGTGCGCCTTGCTCCGGTGCCTGCTCCGGCGGCCAAGCGCAATCAGATGCGCCGAGGAATTCTCTATATGCTGTTGGCCCTGGTGATCCACTATGTGGCCCTTCGCAGCGACAGTTTGAATTTGCCTTTTTCCGTAAATCCGGCCGTCACTTATCTTACAACCATGATGTTTCTGGCCGGATTGGCGTTGGCGCTCTACGGCTTTTTCACCAAAGTCACCGCTTAGCTTCGCCGTCGTTCTTCAATCCTGCAAACTTGCTCCACAGTTGCATCAGGCGGTACGCTTGATTCGTCGCTCGTGAATTATTAGCTCAATTGTTCCTGTACTGCTCTGTCGCGTGCGCCAATTCGCGCGAGAGAAATTGAAGACAAATGAAGCGCTGGAAGATAGTTCTCTTCGGTCTAGTCGTGGTCATGGTTGCCGCTGCCCTTTACGCGGACGTCCTGGTCCGGCGTGGCTTCAGCGCTCGCGACAACCCCTCTTGGATCGAGGCGTTTGCGGCGAACCTCGCCAAGCGTCTCGCCATTCCGGCAACGTATAGAATGAAAAATCCCCATGCGCCCACTGCCGCGAATCTTCGGGAAGGAGAGGAGCATTTCGCCGATCACTGCGCTATCTGTCACGCCAACGACGGAAGCGGCGACACGCTCTTTGGAAGAGGACTCTATCCAAAGCCTCCGGATATGCGCAGCGCTGACACCCAGAACAAGAGCGATGGCGAACTCTATTACACAATCGAAAACGGAGTGCGCTTGAGCGGTATGCCCGCGTTCGGTCCCGGCGCCGTTCCTACCTCAGCTGACCAAGCCGCCGGCGACGCCGAGAATTGGAAGCTGGTGCTGTTCATTCGCCACTTGCCGCAAATCACCTCCGAAGAACTTGAAGAGATGAAAAAGCTGAACCCTAAAACCGAATCTGACCGCGCCGAGGAGCAGCAGGAAGAGGAATTTCTAAACGGCGGTAAAGTTCCGGCTCCCGCTGCCGAAGGCCATCACCACTAGATCGCTCCAAGGCACTTTTTGCACCGATTTAACGCTCCTTAACGGAAGCAAGTGGATATGATTCCCGCGAGTTTGGGCGCAGCCGGAGTGCCGTCTGCCTAAAAGGCCGCAAAGTTCGGAACGCCGGCTCTCGATCACGGCTAGGAGATTCGAATTAGGACAAGGTTGGAACTCTGGAGATTATGCGGTATAAGAACGCCGGCTGGGCAGGCCGGTTAGTCTGATTCGTGATCGCGCAGCAAGGAGGTGACCAAAATGTGGGAGGCACTGGAACAAACGGGGTGGGTGAAGACCCTGGGCAGCACCGGCTGGATGTATTCAACGGTGTCCGTGACGCATTACTTGACGATGTTCTGGTTCATCGGATCGGTTGCCGTGGTGGACCTGAGGGTTATGGGTCTTGTGGCACGCAGGCGCAACGTCGGAGAACTCGCTGAGCAGCTTTTCCCATGGGCTTGGATCGGATTTACGTTCGCGGTGATTTCCGGCTTCCTGATGTTTGCAACCGACGCCGGCGATTGGGCGCCTTCCAAAGTATTCCACGTCAAGTTGACGCTGATCGTCGTCTCGGCGCTGTTCGCTTTTATCGTTCAGCGCGGATCGCGAAAATGGGCTCTCGATCCCGAGATTCCTCGGGCAGCGAAGATCATTGCGCTGGTCTCTCTGTTGCTGTGGATTGCGACGATTCTTTCCGCGTCCGAAATTCCCGCCCTGGAAGGGCTTGGCTAGAGCTTTTCCGCGCTTCAGCGGCAGAAAAGGATAGCTCCTATGCATGACACGCTGGTGGCGTTCGCGAAGTGGTTGGAGGGTACGCCCTGGGGATTGATGACGCGTGAGTCGATATGGGCGTACCCGTTCGTGCAGTTGATTCACTTCACCGGGCTTTCGATCTGGTTGGGAACTAATTTCGCTCTGGATCTCCGCCTGTTGGGAGTAGGCAGCCGCCGCGCGACCGCCGCTCAACTCGCCCAGGAACTCTTCGCCTGGAACTGGATCGGCTTCGCGATTGTTCTCACCGGCGGATTCATGCTCTTCTCCGGAATCGCGACGGCATTTATCGCCAACATTGCATTTCAATGGAAGCTGGGCATGTTTGTTCCGCTCGCGCTGACGTGGCACGTCGTCGTGCAGCGAAAGGCGCGAGTTTGGGGCCAGACAACCGATACGCCCGGAATTGCCCGCTTTGCGGCGCTCACTGAAATTCTGCTTTGGATTTGTGTCATTACGGCAGCCGTGGAGATTCCAAACCACTAAGCACAGCTGCAAACGCGAGCAGCACTCGCGATCGGTGGCCTGCAAAAAGCGCAAAGTGACACGCGCCTGCCGTGCGCGTAGAATCAAAGCAAGAGGAGACCACAAATGAAACTCCGCGCCCTGATTCTCATCGCATGCATTTCGCTGATTACCGCTGCGGCTCTGGCCCATGGCGATGAACAGCACGTCGTCGGCACTGTGGCGAGCGTATCCAAAGATTCCATCACCGTGAAGACTACGTCGAATGGCCTCGTAAACGTTGCTGTTGCGCCCCAGACCACCTTTAGCAAAAATAAGGCTGCGGCCAAGCTTTCCGATTTGAGCGTCGGCGATCGCGTGGTGATTCACGCGAAAGAACCCGCCGAAGGCAAGCTCGTGGCGGACACGGTCCAATTCAGCGCTCCTGCCGCGAAAGCGGCTCCCACCGCCGCGAAGTAAGCTCACTCCCGACGCGCGCATTGCAATAGCGCCGGCGTTAAACAAGGCCGCAGTGTCTGCGCCCCGTCCCTCAAGAAAGTCCCGCAAGAACACGTTCCTCAGGTCCTTCCCCGGCACCGGCAAGCACAAGTGTGTAGAGACACCCCGGACCCGCATCCGGTACCGTGCCATCAAACGAGTAGTGATTTCCGGTTCTTCTCATCGATAAGACCGGTTGGAAACGATGAGAGCAGGGGCGTGATGTAAAGGGCAGATACCAGCCTCAGGAGGACGCAGTGCGTCTAGTCAGAATTGCCGCTGTCGTTCTACTGCCGCTTTTTCCCCCAGCCCTTCTTTGGAGCCAGACAGCAGCTCCAGATGAGAAGGACGGCCAAGCATCCGAACAACAAACGCCGGAATCCGACGGCACTGCAGCTTCTCCTTCGCCGTCAGACGTTCCCGGAAAAGAGCTCCAAGCTGTGGAGCGTACGCCTCTGCCTGTAATACCTCCAGCAGAGATCAGAAACGCGCATTCTGACCACAAACAGACTGAGCGAATGTTTTGGGTCGTGCCCAATTTTGCGGCCGTGAATCCCGATACTCAGCTTCCGCCCGCTTTCCGCTCGGGGGAAGTTCGTGCTCGCCATGCACGACAGCATGGACTATTCAGGGTTCACCTGGACAGCAGTGCTCGCCGGTCAAGCCATGGCTACACGTTCTGTTCCGGAGTTAGGTACCGGAGTCAAGGGCTATGCGCGGTATTACTGGCGCACTTTCGCGGACGGCGTCTCCGGAACCTTTTTCACAGAAGCGATCATGCCCGCGATCACGCACGAAGATCCGCGCTACTACACGATGGGTCACGGAGGCTTTTTCCGCCGCTTTGGCTATGCTCTGTCGCGTACTGTCATTACCAAGACCGACTCCGGAGGTTCGAGCTTCAATTGGTCCGAACTGGTTGGAAATGCGCTCGAAGCGGGTCTTTCCAACGCTTACTATCCGCCTCAGGAGCGCGGCGGGAAACAGACGGCCAGAGATTGGGGAACTCAGATGGAATCCGCCGTACTGAATAACATCGCCAAGGAGTTCTGGCCCGATATCCGTCATCTTATCTTGCGGCACGATTGATTGGGCCACAGTCACGCGATTTCAGCTGGAGCGATTCTCGCCCACAGTTTTATCGCCCAAACTTTTATCGATCGTCAGCCTGCTGCGCACCTTCTGGCGTAGCGCCACCTCGCTCGGCTTGCCCCCGCTTCGTTTGAGCCAATCCTCGAGTTCCGCTACCCGGACGTTGTAAAACGTCGATTCACAAACCTCCACACGCAATGTTCCCGTGTCGAGCGATGCCTCACGGCTCCAATCGCTACGCCGGAATTGCTGTAATGCCACTGCGCCGGCTTCGTAGAGGCTTGCCGCCAGAACTTCCGCGACATGCTCCACGCCTTCTTCATCCCGAAAGCTCACCAGGCATCTTCGCGATTGACCCATAACCGGCAGCATATCATACATATTCGCTTTGTATTCGCCTATCGGTCGGTATTCGTCGGGAAATTACTGGGTTCCGCCCTTAAGTTCCGGTAACAGATTCAGGGTAGTACAGCGCCTTAGCACCGCTGGATGACGATTGCCGGGTATTTCTATGTGCTTGGACTTGGGTGACGATAGTAGTCGCAAGGTAAGGACGGTCGACTGGAGGCTTACATGAAATTGAAGATTGCCGGAGCAATGCTCGCGTTAGCACTTATGTTAGGCACGGCACGGGCGCAGACAGACGAAACGAAAAAAGAAACCCATAAGAATGCGCGCACGGTGACGGGCTGCTTGCAAAAAGACGGAGATGAATACCAGGTGCTCGCTAAAGACGGCAGCACGTGGGAGGTGAAGAGCGACAGCGTGGATCTCGCGAAGCACGTCGGCCACACCATTACAGTGACCGGCGCCGTACAAAACGCGGCTCTACACGGGGCTAAGGAAGATACCAAGGCCGAGGCCAAAGAACACGGCGTTGGCAAAAACTCCACTGAACACGGTCACATGACGGTCACAAATCTCAAGATGGTCAGCGGCAGTTGCGAGAAGTAGCGTAAGCAATCCCCCAACGCGCATTTTACAGAGGAGGACATATGAACTGGGATCAAGTAGAAGGGAAGTGGAAGCAATTCAGCGGTAAGTTTCGCGAGAAATGGGGCAAACTGACCGACGACGATTGGCAAGTGATTGGCGGTAAGAAGGACCAACTCGTCGGACGAATCCAGGAGCGCTACGGGGTCGCCAAAGAACAGGCGCAAAAAGAAGTGGACGAGTTCGTGCGCTCAATGCCGGCGGAGGAGTTCGGAACGCAACAGACAACCTCCGACCCGGGGAAGGCGCGCCGCGCGGGCCAACAGTAAGCTCGTAATGCCTTGACCTCGGATGCTGCGGCGTCCGACCGTCAACTCAAAGGGCTACTCGTGCAAAGCGAGTAGCCCTTGCCATTTGAAACTAGGACCGAGAAGGCCGCCGTCAATCCCGAATAGTTAACAGGCCATTCGCGTTTGCACCTTCCGCCTGTCGGTACGGCCGCCGAAACTTCTTCCGTAGTACGCGGTTCCACCACATCAAAGCTCCTGTAACCGCCGAGACTCCGGGTGCGAGCCCAAAGATCGTCCAAAGTGACTCGGTCAGCGAATTGAATCTGCCGAAATGAAGTTGTGCGATCCAGGAAAGAAATAAGCCCGCAAAAAGGTGAACGCTGGGGCCGAAAAGTGCCGGAAAGCAAAAATAGACGCCCGAAATTCCCCAGATCATTACAAAAAGCCAGCACCAGAATCCGATGGCGCTATGCAAGTCCCAATTGACCCGGGGAAAATGCGCTTTCCAACTGACTGTCGTGCTGCGCCGCCAATTCTTGATTCCCGGCCACCAGAGAATAGCCCCGGTTAGCGAAAGTAAAGTTACAAGGCACGAACCGATGCCATTCACGTACCGCCCGGTACGCCCGCCGAGCAGATTGTCGTGCAAATCGGCGAGCCAAATCAGAATGCGCTCAACCGCCGAATGAGCATTGCCCAGATCGGCGCCGGTATACGGATCGAATAGCCGCTCGATTCGCTTGTGGGTGCGCTCCAGGACGACGTAGTCCGGTGCATCCGGAGTCTCTGCCTCGCGGACGTTATCCACTTCATACGACGGGTAGGCTCGCTGCGCTTGGTTGGTCAATTCGTCCACGCTCATCCGGCGCCCAAACTCGGCCCTAACCACAACCTTGCGCGAGAAGCTCCTGGTAAGCTCGTGTCGAAAGACGAGTGCGCTGCCGGAGATGCTGATCGCCACGACATAAATTCCGATTCCGATCCCAGCCCACAAATGCACCTGAAAAAAAGCTCTTCGGATCCACAGCCTTTGCGGGCGCTGAACCCATTGCTGCCAGGGCGTCATTTCCCGTCCGGTCGCTTGAGCGCACATCGTTGATTCGAATGAATTCCGTGCCGCGGGTGTGAGCTGATTCGCCAGTATAAACCGCCTGCCCCGCGATAGCCTTCGTCAGCGCCCGGTCTACACGCGTCGCCTGCTTGACTGCCGCCCAACCTCTCTTTAGAATCGCCTTCAACTGAACTGTTATTGGGCCCCGACCTGAATGCATCTGCCTTGCGCATTAGGAGGTGGGTTTTGAAGGGCAAATTCCTGATCGCCTTCGCTCTGCTTCTCAGTTTTTCGGCGCTTCCGCTCGCAGCGCACCACGGCAATGCGGCCTACGACGCCACGAAACAAGTCAATCTCAAAGGGACCGTCACGCAATTCATATGGGCCAATCCCCATTGCGTAGTTCTCTTCGACGCAACCGATGACAGCGGCCAGGTGGCGCATTGGATGGCGGAGACGGAAAATCCCACCACCATGACCAACATGGGCTGGCTCAAGAGTTCCCTCAAGCCGGGCGATGCGATCACGATCCGAGTGATCACGGTTAAGAATGGCAAACCGATCGGCCGCATCGTCTGGGTCGAAACGCCCAGCGGCCAGAAGTTGTCCGGACGCCTCCTCCCAACCGTCGACGACGCCAAGCAGTAGGCTGCCAATATGCTCAAGAGCTTCGCTGTGCCGACCTTCGCGCTGGGCGTACTGCTATTCTGCCCGTTTGTGCGCTCTCAAGCCGCGCCCCAACAGCCAGAACGTCGGCCCGACGAGTCACGCCCGGCGTTCACGCTGGAAAATCGTCGCGACGGCTGGGGCCGGCCCGTAAAGCCGGCGGTGAAAGGGCAGAAGTCAGACCCTGCGCCCGTACACGACATTTCGGGCATCTGGGATCCGGGCGACGCCGGGATCCAGGCGCTTGGCCCCGCGGCAATGCCGGAGGACGGCAAGCCCGAACATCGTCTGCCCTACACCCCTGCAGGCGTGGAAAAGTTGAACACCACAAAGCCGAGCAACGGTGCGAGAAGTGTTGTGGCAGTGCAGAGCGACGATCCCGTCATTGCCGGTGATCCCCAGGGAATTCCTCGCGAAGATCTTTTCGAACTCAGGACCACTCAAATCTTCCAAACGCCCGTGGCAATCTACATGTTGTATCAATTTGGCAGAGTGTGGCGAGTCATCTGGACCGACGGTCGCGAAGCCCCCAAAGATGCCGAGCCGCGCTGGTTCGGCTACTCGGTCGGCAAGTGGGCCGATGACAACACGCTCGTGGTTGAGACCACTGGGCTGGACGAAAGAACCTGGATCGATCATGTGGGCCGCCCGCATAGCGACGCTCTGCGCGTCGAGGAACGCTTTCACCGTGTCGACCATGACCATTTGCAGCTCTCCGTGACGATTGACGATCCCAAGATGTATACGAAGCCCTGGGTGGCTCTCGACAAACTGGTCTTCAACCTGGAGCCGCAAACCTTCGACGTCAGAGAGATGTTCTGGTCGCCCACGGAATTTCAGGGCTACAACAAGTTGCTCGGCGACACCGCGGGCAAAAGCGACGAAAAGTAGCTCCCCCAAAATTATGAGAGGTATTAGCGCAGCATTCCTGCTTTTCCTCACCGCTTTGACCCCTGCACGCGCTGGCGATCAGTCGGCCCAGGGTGGGCGAATCGTGGTTGCCAACGAGCATGCGTCAACCCTGCAGTTTTTCGATCTGGCGACCGGGCAGCTCCTCAAAGACATTCCCACGCTGAGGCGCCCTCACGAAATGGTCCTCGATCGGGAAGCGGGCGTTGCCTACGTCAGCATCGCTTATAAGGATGGCCCGTGGGATCAGTATGAAAGCCCGGGCAATCAGATCCAGGTGATCGATCTGGAGAAAATGGCGATCGCCAAAACGATCGATATCACGCCGCATTGGGCGCCGCATGGGCTGGCGTTCGATCAAAAGAGCGGCCTTCTGTACGTCTCCTGTGAATCGAGCGGAGGCGAAGTGATTGTAGTGGATACGAAGCGGAACAAGGTGCTGGGTTCGGTAAAAGTTGGCGTCCCGCATCCGCACTCGATCGCAGTAGTTCCCTCGCTCAACAAAGCCTACACGGCGAATAAGGATGTGCAGCACATCTCCGTTGTCGATCTTAAAGGGATGAAGCCTCTGAAAGACATCCCGGCCCCCACGGGCACGGACGGCATTATCGCTACGCCCGATGGCAAATACGTCTTCGTCGGAAATTTTAAGGGCACGGAGTTGCTGGTCGTCGACCCCCAAAAAGATGAAGTTGTTAAGTCCATCCCTTTCGATTTGCCGCCCAGCACGTTTGCGCTTTCTCCGGACGGCAGCAAGCTTTACATAACCTTCCATGATTTAGGCACGAGAGACGGCAAACAGGTACTCGACCAGCCCGGCTTCGTGCAGGAACTGGATGTGGCGACTCTGAAGCCAGGCGCGAAAATGGAAGTCGGTCACTTCCCGCTCAACATGACGGTGACGCAGGATGCAAAGACTGCCGTTGTGGACACCACGGCCGATGGCGCTATCGCGGTCGTCGATCTCGCACAAATGAAAGTCATTCGCAGAATCAAGACAGATGAATGGCCTCATGGAGTCGTTGTGTTCTAAACGCGGATAGCATCGGTCTCGTGCCGACCTTAATCGAGGCGGCTATCTCGCGCTGAAATAGCGATCTCTGACGTCTGTCTCCTATCACACTGACGTGTGCTCCCCATCACATCTTTTGCTCGGGGGCTGAAGTAGAAAGGTATTGCAAGATTCGAAAGCCACGGAAAGGAGGATGACTCCACCGGGCTTAGAACAGAGAAGCGGGAGTAGAAAGTCTTTCAAATTGCACCGCTCACGCGGTGCACATCGCCTGCGACGCTGATTACACGTCACGACGGCAGAAACAAGCATGAAAAAGGGGGACCGCCTGGTCCCCCTTTTTCCATGTAGCGAAAAAGAAATCCCTGAATCCCCATAGGCCTACGTCTCGGTTCGTCGACCAGCGGAGCCCGTGGCATCGACTCCGCTTCAGTTGCTAGAATGCGGCTCCATCCCATGCTGACAAGGGGTCGCGATATGCGGACACATACATCACCGGCCAGCATTCTTCTATCCCTGTGCGCTCTGGTGCTGAGCGCGAGCTGCGCTTTCGCACAATCCCCGGGCCCGCAGCCCTTGCCGATGCCGGCGCCGATTGCTGCGCCGCGTGATACTCCGTATCCCGCCGCGATTCGTTTGAATGTGGACGCCACCGACATCGACCGGCGCATCTTCCGCGTTCGCGAGACCATTCCAGTACGCGCCGGCGAGTCGCTCGTTCTTCTGTATCCTCAGTGGCTGCCCGGCAATCACTCTCCCTCCGGACGCGTCGATAAGCTCGCCGGTCTCATGATTCACGCCAATGGCGCGCGCGTCGAATGGGTGCGCGATCCGGTGGACGTCTTCGCCTTCCACGTTGCCGTGCCCGCCAATGCCACGTCGCTCGATGTCGAATTCCAATTTGTCTCGGCGGTCGATACCAACGAAGGCCGCGTCGTGATGACGCCCGACATGCTGAATCTGCAATGGAACGCTGTAGCGCTTTACCCCGCGGGCTATTTCGCGCGGCAAATCATGATCGAGCCCAGTGTTCGTGCTGCCCGACGGCTGGCAACTCGCGACCGCGCTTGAGACCGCTTCCACGAATGGCGGCCTCACCACCTTCAAGCCCGTATCTCTCGACACCCTGGTGGATTCGCCCATCTTCGCGGGCCGCTATTTCACGCGCCTGGATCTGGACCCGGGCGGCGTCGCGCCCGTTCACTTGGACATCATTGCCGACCGCGCCGATTTGCTCGACGTGAAGCCCGAGCAGCTGGAAGCGCATCGCGCCCTGGTACAGCAAGCCTACAAACTTTACGGCTCGCATCACTACAATCATTACGACTTCTGCTCGCCCTCAGCGATCACATGGGCGGCATTGGCCTGGAGCATCACCAGTCCAGCGAAAACGGCACCGTTCCCGCCTACTTCACCGAATGGGACAAGAACGCCGACGCCCGCGATCTGCTCCCGCACGAATTCACGCATTCCTGGAACGGCAAGTTCCGGCGTCCCGCCGACCTGTGGACGCCGAACTTCAACGTGCCCATGCGCGACAGTCTTTTGTGGGTCTACGAAGGCCAGACCCAGTATTGGGGATTTGTCCTCGCGGCTCGCGCGGGCCTCCTGACGAAGCAACAAACCCTCGACGCTTTGGCAGCTACCGCGGCGGCCTATGACCATCGCGTTGGCCGGGAATGGCGCGCGCTTCAAGACACCACCAACGATCCCATCGCCGCCATGCGCCGGGCTCTTCCGTGGCCAAGCTGGGAACGCAGTGAGGACTATTACTCCGAAGGCCAGCTGATGTGGCTTGACGCGGACACGCTGATTCGCGAAAAGTCCGGCGACCGGCGCTCTCTGGACGATTTCGCCAAGACATTTTTCGGAATCAGCGACGGCAGCTTCGTTCCGTCCACTTATCTGTTTGAGGATGTTGTGAAAGCGCTGAACTCGGTTCAGCCATACGATTGGGAAACGTTCCTGCGCGCTCGCCTCGATGGTCATGGCCCGGGAGCGCCTCTTGATGGCGTTACTCGTGGCGGCTACAAGCTCGTTTATACCGAGACCCCATCCGATTATTTCAAGGGCTCCGAGACTCGCCGGAAGGTAACGGACCTGACCTACTCTATTGGCATGGTGATAGGGGCGGAGGGTCGGATCAACGGCGTGCTGTGGGAAGGGCCTGCGTTCAAGAAGGGAATGACCGTCGGTAACCAAATCATTGCCGTCAACGGAACTGCTTTTGATGTCGATCGCCTCAAGCGTGCCATCAGCGATGCGAAGCAACGCAGTGCCATAAGCGACGCAAAGCAGAATGGCTCCGCCATCGAATTGCTTGTCAAGGATGGCGATCGCTTTCGCACCGTCGCCCTCGACTACCACGACGGCCTTCGCTACCCGCATCTGGAACGCGACGCCAACGCGCCCGCGCGTCTCGATCAAATTCTCACCCCGCGAAAATGAGACCCCACCGATCCAGCCGCCGCGCTAGATCAGGAGATAAGCAGATGCACAACCGGCGACAATCAACATGGGCTACTTCTCGATCGTTATGTCCTTTGGATGGAGTACGGTGAGATCCGGTATCTGCTTAAAGTCATCTTTTTCATCAAAGGTCAAAATGTCGTTGATGCCATTGTTCTTCATGATGACGCTATGAATTATGTCACCCACTCCCGAGTGGTAGCGAAGAATGCCTTGCTTAACGCTGTAAAAGAATTCCCCAAAATCATAGTCTTTTTGAGGACTGACATCGACAATACTGATCTTTAGGGCTCCCAAGCGTCGCTCACTGACAAATTGACTCTCGATTTCTGCAACCACCCCGCGATCCATCTTCTTACTAGAAACCAGAACGTTGACCATCTCCGTTATGGCCCACATGGAGGTACACAATTGAACGTCCTTGAGTTGGGAAAATACGCGCAACGCATTGTCCACTTGTTGGTTCTTAATTTCTTCGGTTTTGTCGGTTGAGTAGTGGGCTATTAGGATGTTGCTATCCAAATAGACGCGCCTCATTTTTTCTTGGTGCGAAAGGTGACAAGTTCTTTTTGCTTGACTGTCTTAAGCGCCTTAAATGAGACGGTTTCACCCGACTTGGTCTTAAATCTCACCTTCACGGGCTTAGTGACGGTCTTCGTAGCGACGAAATGAACGTTCTTTGAGGCCATCGAAATGATTTTATCACCCCGCCTCAGGCTTAGAAAGCTAGATGAGGAGATGGAAGAGCCCTGTCACATCGTATCCCCCTGGCGAGGTTGAAGTGCTTGAGTGAGAAGAGGCTGAAGGAGATGGCCGCCCGGCTGGGGGGAGAGCCGGGCGGCGCGCGGCGGCTAGAATTGCCGCGTCATGGTTACTTCCGCTCGCTATTTCGATCTGGTGCGTGAAATGAAAAACGCTTACAACCATCGCCTGCGTCTAGTGGAGAGCGCCAAGCAACGGGGCATCAAGCCCACGGCGCGCTTATTTGCCACCACCGTGCCCACCGTCCGCAAGTGGCTGCGCCGCTACCAGCAGCTCGGCCCACGGGGGCTGGCCGAACACTCCCGCGCCCGGCATCGCCAACCTCATAAGACTCCCGCTCACAGCGAAGTGCCACTGCTCGAACTCCGTAAAACGCTGCCCACTTTTGGCTCCCGCCGCCTGATTCGTGAGTTCGACCTGCGGATCGGCCACAACGCACTGGAGCGCATTTGGAGGGAGCATGGGCTTATCAGAAAGCGCCGCCGCAAATACCAGCGCAAGCAGGATCTGGCACACATCAAGGCGCAGTGGGCCTTGTTTCAGCAAATCAGCGCCGATACCAAGGATCTCGATGATATCCCGCGCTACTGGCGACAGGCCCAGTGGTTGCACTTGCCCATCATCCAGTACACCGCTCGGGAAATCCGCAGCGGACTGCTCTTCTGGGCTTTCGCGCAGGATCGTAGCGCTTCGGCCAGCGCCGTCTTCGCTTCCCGCATTCAGCAGCACCTCGATCGCTGCGGGGTTTCGCTGCGCGACCTGGTCTGGCAGACCGACAATGGCGGCGAGTTCAAGGGTGATTTCCCCAAAGCTCTCGGCGACAGCCAACATGTGCGCATCCCGCCGGCCGCCCACACCTATCAGAGCGACGTGGAAACCGTGCACCGACTCGAAGAAGACGAGTTCTTTGATCTGGAGGACTTCGCCAGCCGCGGTGACTTCCTGGCCAAAGTGCACACCTACCAGCTTTACTTCAACTTGGCGCGTCCCAACTCGCACAAGGAAAATCAGAGTCCCTGGCAGATCATCGAGCGACTCGCGCCGCGCTCGCCGCTGAAACTCTGCTTGCTCCCGCCCGTCTTTCTGGATTACTACCTGAATGATTCAGGGGGATACGATGTGCCGGGGCATCCCTAGCTAGATGAGGAGAAGTGGCAAATGTAATCCATTATCTCAGCATAAAAAGAAAGACTGAGGTAGTCGTCTTGCAGCAACGGGCTTAATCCGCTAGATTTGCACTCAAGCGCCGGAGTGGCGGAATGGCAGACGCGGCGGACTCAAAATCCATCCGGGGCACTTTTCGGGGCTAATAGGCACCACAGCGAAACACTCGGAACTGAAACGCCACAGACCGACTCTCGCCAATGTTCATGTGGCTTCCGTGAGCTTCCTTCCTCACGATATCCGTGTACCCGGAGCGCACGTCAGCGCACAGCCCGGAAAACCCAACCGACACCAGTACTGACACCAGAAATTCGGTCAGGATGCTTCTAGAATTGCCGATTCCCGCGCAATAGCGGCTTGCTGGCGCACGTTACAAGCTGCGGAAGGCAGGAGCACCTCGCAGAATTGGTCGGAGGCACATTTATTTTCTTGCCTTCAGTTCCTCCAGTAGTTTTGCGGTGGCGTTGCCGTCGCCTCGCCCCAATGCTGCCTAGAATGCCCTTCTCGCGCACCGGGGCGCTTCTGGCGCACGATGGCTCGCGTTTTTATTCGTGGCGGCGTTTTGGTTCTCCGTCTGAGGCTTGATTAGGGCCATCCAACTGGTTTTGGGAACACCGCCTGTGGTGAGTTCGCACTTCGCGAATTGTCGGTTTATTCTAGCGGTTGAGGAGGGGAATCGGCGTGATCCACGCCCAATGAACGAAACGAACGATGAAATAGATCGCAACGGCCCCGAGGAAGATCAAACCAGCATAACCTTTAAGCGACAGATCATGCTTGGGTGTGACGGCGATGGCAAACCAGCAGAGGATAACTGCGGCCACGGAGATCAAAGCTTCCAGCACGGCGCGGGGAGTATATATCACTCCGCATAAGCCGCTGAAGCTGAGGGTGAAAGTCGGTAAACCATGAAAATCACGAAAAACATACTTCGCAGCCTCTTCGTGGGAGCGCTAGTGACGATTTTACTGGCAATACTTTCCCCTCACACCCTGACCTTCCTTGAGTTCATGCTCGCCTATTTGGCGATTGTCGGGCTCTTTGAGCTTGTGAAGGCAGACATCTTTGCGAAGATCCGTGCGGATATCCTAGCCGAGGCCCAGCAACAGCATGAGGACACGCGAGTGTGGCTAAGGGACTGGTTTGACCCAGGTCACAAGCATTCAGTGTACGTGACTGGCGTGTCGAACCCCAAGATCGAGGCGCCGGATGAGTCGGAGGCTAAGATTCGTGAAGCCCTGGGCGCGCAAATCAACTTGTTCCCCGCCATTTGGACCATTAGAGTTTGCGACGAAGCGCGGTGGGAGAACCTTGTCAAAACTTTCGGAAAGCTGAAGGAGTTCGGAAGCACTGCCTATACATTTTCTCCGGCAGATCGCACGTACCTTCGGGGATCGTGGGTAGAGGAATCTTCCATAGAGGAATTACGAGATGCTCTTTTACATGAAGCCGGGCACGTTCCGGTCGGCCCCGAACGTTGGAGTCCCAAATTGGTGGACGACGAATGATGTGTGAGCCCTACACCGCGGCTTCTCGCCGCTCCAAATCCATCGCGCGGAAGATCAATAAGCCCATCTGCGCGAGGTTGTAGCATCGGAGCGCTTCATCGTAGGAATGCTTCGCATCTCCCCAGTGCAGTATCTTGTTGCGCGGCCAGAAGAGTTTCTCCCGGAAGTCCAGCGCCAAGGTGCCGATCTTCAGACTAGGGAAGTCGCGTGTGATTGCTTCGGCTAGCTCCAGGTGGCTGAAAACGAATGCGTCTATTCCTTTACGCACGAGGAGCTGCGAGACGCCCTCGATTTTTTGATCTATCGTCCTTAAATCGTTGCGCAGCTCTTCTTCGCACTCCTTAGGGTCGAATTTTCCGCCGTGCTTTTCTTGGTCAATCATCTTCCATTTGCCGAAGAGGCGCGATAGCTCGGTCTCGAAGGCTGTGGCAGCCATTACGATAGCCATGCCGAAATCCTTCTCGGGATTGATTTCGTAACCGCTTCGGAGGAGGAGACGCCATCCTATCGTCAGCTCATATCCCAAAAAACTCGGATGCTCAAAGCCACATTTCGGACAGGTCCATTCGAAGGAATTCGTATCCAGATGAATTCGAACCGTCTCCGGCGCTGAACATTGCGAGCATTTGAGCGGCAGGGGAAGCTTGAGGGCGAATTTCTCGGAATCGTTGCTCATTGGCGCTTTGTTTTCTAGCACGCTCCGCAGGTCTAGGCGATAGAAATTTGAGGCCGGCCACTTAGCGATAACACCGTTTGGACGTAGCCGCTGGCGCGGCGGACGCTTCGCGTGCTATGCTCCTGACGTCATGCCGCAAGGTAACGCTTTTAACTGCGATTTTCGCTTTTCTCTGATTTGCCTAACCGATGCAAAATCAATAGGCTGCAGACGAAAAAAGATTCAATTCCCATAGCCGTTTCACCGGGTCCAGCCATTAGCCCGCATCCGCCGCAACCGCCAGCGGCCACCTTCAAACGGGTCTATCGAACGCGCGCAGAGCACCTCGCCCAACTCCACGCCTTCGTGATTACGCGCCTCCGATAGACTGCTAACGTTTATCAGGAGTTGGAAAACTGCGCATCCCGATGTTAGGTTGAGACCATCACCTTGACGGCGGTCCCGGGGGCGGCATGACGCGACTGCAACGAGTACGGATTGGGAAACAGGTTCTCTACGCAGCCGTCATGATCTTGATGAAAGATCGGGACGCCACGTTGGATGCGTTGAGCAAAGGCGTCACGATGGAGGCGATCATAGAGACGATCAACTTCACAGCAGCGGGCAGTAGAAGAAAAACAATGAAGGACATTGCTGCTCTCAGAAAAGAAGGATTTGAACTGCTAGCGGTCGTCCTTCCCGATGGAGTTTGCAAATATTCACTCGGGAACCCGCAGCATCTAGCATTGGCCGAGGAACTGGCATCACACGTCGAAAAAGAAGCGCTACGGCGCATGAGGATCAACGGGCCGGTTCAATGAGGTGATCAAGCGGCCAACCGTGGCTGCCAGGCTTCCGATGCTAGTGGTGCCTCATTGCGGTGCACCTTGGTGAATGGGGCGCGGTAAGTCCCGTGAAGTGAGGTGGTCTCAAGGGGTCGATGCAACACTGGCTCGAAGTCTACTCGCAGGAGTTTCAAAACCCAAGGTCTCTCGCGGCCGTGGAAGAGCCCTGTCACATCGTATCCCCCTGGCGAGGTTGAAGTGCTTGAGTGAGAAGAGGCTGAAGGAGATGGCCGCCCGGCTGGGGGGAGAGCCGGGCGGCGCGCGGCGGCTAGAATTGCCGCGTCATGGTTACTTCCGCTCGCTATTTCGATCTGGTGCGTGAAATGAAAAACGCTTACAACCATCGCCTGCGTCTAGTGGAGAGCGCCAAGCAACGGGGCATCAAGCCCACGGCGCGCTTATTTGCCACCACCGTGCCCACCGTCCGCAAGTGGCTGCGCCGCTACCAGCAGCTCGGCCCACGGGGGCTGGCCGAACACTCCCGCGCCCGGCATCGCCAACCTCATAAGACTCCCGCTCACAGCGAAGTGCCACTGCTCGAACTCCGTAAAACGCTGCCCACTTTTGGCTCCCGCCGCCTGATTCGTGAGTTCGACCTGCGGATCGGCCACAACGCACTGGAGCGCATTTGGAGGGAGCATGGGCTTATCAGAAAGCGCCGCCGCAAATACCAGCGCAAGCAGGATCTGGCACACATCAAGGCGCAGTGGGCCTTGTTTCAGCAAATCAGCGCCGATACCAAGGATCTCGATGATATCCCGCGCTACTGGCGACAGGCCCAGTGGTTGCACTTGCCCATCATCCAGTACACCGCTCGGGAAATCCGCAGCGGACTGCTCTTCTGGGCTTTCGCGCAGGATCGTAGCGCTTCGGCCAGCGCCGTCTTCGCTTCCCGCATTCAGCAGCACCTCGATCGCTGCGGGGTTTCGCTGCGCGACCTGGTCTGGCAGACCGACAATGGCGGCGAGTTCAAGGGTGATTTCCCCAAAGCTCTCGGCGACAGCCAACATGTGCGCATCCCGCCGGCCGCCCACACCTATCAGAGCGACGTGGAAACCGTGCACCGACTCGAAGAAGACGAGTTCTTTGATCTGGAGGACTTCGCCAGCCGCGGTGACTTCCTGGCCAAAGTGCACACCTACCAGCTTTACTTCAACTTGGCGCGTCCCAACTCGCACAAGGAAAATCAGAGTCCCTGGCAGATCATCGAGCGACTCGCGCCGCGCTCGCCGCTGAAACTCTGCTTGCTCCCGCCCGTCTTTCTGGATTACTACCTGAATGATTCAGGGGGATACGATGTGCCGGGGCATCC
>CAWEFX010000009.1:0-374900 GCA_963808465.1 uncultured Acidobacteriota bacterium | reverse complement strand
TCGTTGGAGGACAAGGTACCCTGACCTTGCTTCATCCTGTGCGGACCGTCGGCAGTTATTGGCCGTTCGCAACGACGCTCTGGGATTATATCAACCGCGCCATGCCCCCGTTGCAGAGCGGATCGTTCGCCCCCAACGAAGTTTATTCCCTACAGCCTTCGTACTCTACCGGAACGGCATCGTCAAAGAGGACGACGTGCTCGATGCAAAGACCCTGCCCCAAGATTCAAATGCCGAATCGCAACGGATTCGTTCCCCCGCGCCTCGAAGACATCTATGAATACAACAAGCGCGCCTGTCACACCGGCACTTGCCCTTAGTCGGTTCCAGAGGTGACCGCTATTGCGGACGCAATTAAGCCTACGGTATCGCTGCGAACCGAACTCCATGAACTTTGCATAAGCTGGGGCGAAGCATCGCGTGATAGGGCCGCGTAAACGAGAGCATCCACTGGCCGACTAATTCGCGAAGTTCTCGCTGCTTCTCTTCGGACTGGTTCGGGGAATCCATTGCCGATCCGTCGCCGTAGCTTAGCACCGTAATTGCTCCCGAACCACGCCCGGACTGCGGAGACAGAACGAGGCGGAGGCGAGCTTCCGCTCGTCGTCGATGACGACGGCCTGTGGATCATCCACGACGGAGACGAACGCGTGCGGGATTTTCCGCCGGAATACAGGCCGTAGAGAGCCTATGGCAGAAACCCAGAAGACGTAAAGGTTTTCATAACGCACCTCCCGAACATTTCCTTGGTTGATCGGTGGACTGGCGCTTCGTGTGGAGGGAGAACTCGACCCCACGCTCGCTATTCAGCCGGATGGTCGTTCCTAAGTCGATCAGGCGCAGCGGAACGGAGTTTTTGCCGCCATAGTTGGAAGAGAATTCGTACAGCCTGGCTCTGGAGGGTCATCCCGTCACCTCCACGAGTACAAGAAATATAAGGAACGCCAAAAAGAACAGCGGCATGGCCCAAGCAGCTCTTTGAACTTTGTGTGCTCTGACCAACAACTCTTCAGTTACCAGATACATAAGAACGACCGAACCGAAGGCGAGAACCGCATCCCGCACTGGTGGAGAGACACGCTGAAGTGATGCGGCGCCCAACGCTGTACCGATGGGCATGGCAAGAGCAATTATTGTGGTCGTCAGAACAATACCACGACGAGACGCCCCGGCTTGGCTCAGTGTGGCAGCGACGGAAAGGCCCAGGAAGAGCAAGCCCAGCGTGAGCGCGATTGTTAAAAGGATCCCTTGTTTTGCACCAACCGTGAAAGTGGCGCCAAGAACAACACCGTCGATGAAGATATCTGCCATCGACGCTGCGATAAGACCAACCGATGCACTTGCACGGTGACTTAACTCAATTTGTCGGCTGAGTTGACGCAGGACCATCATGGCAGCGATGCCTGCGAGAAAACCAACAATTGCTACTAGCGGCGGTTCGTTACGAATGGAGGCATAGACTGCGTGGCCACAGCCGCAAAAATGATTCCAGCAGCAAAATGTTGCACGCAACTTGAAGGCGTTCACTTGGCCTGTTGTGGGCGGCAATGATCGCGCTTGCTATCGCCGCGCCGACGGGAATCAACGTGTATAGGACTGGGTTCATAAAGGGACAAGGGTTGCTGGACTGTGTGCCGCATTATGTCTCAATCTGCTCATCGAAGTATTTTCTTCTGAGCAGTAGCCTTTTCTTTGTTTCCGATGCCGCAAACTAAGGTGATAAGTCGTGGTGATGGTGATTGAACTCGATTCATATTAGCTGCGCCCTGTCGAAGCAATGACATTGCAGCGGGTGAGAACAACGCTTGCCGTTTCCCAAGCCACAAAAACGCGCGGACAGCCGAGCGGGGAACGCGTTCGTGTGGTATTCCGCCAGAAAATACCAGACCAAGTTGGCCACGCTGCATTTCTGACGGATATGATTGTAGACCTCGGAAGCGAGCCGCATCTTGCGCGGCATGTGACGCGGAACTCGTTTTTGCATCAGCTGCGCGGAGAGAATAGCCGATGACTTCTACTCTGAAAAAGGGTGGTGGCACATTCAAAGGAATCAAATTGCTGCTGTGCGAGAATCCTTTGCCACCTCTGAACGAGGCGATCGCTGCGGCAGAAACGGAACCTACTATACGGAGCCTTACTCCGAACCGCTCCGCCGGCTCATCCGTGAGCAGTTCGGTGTTTCCGAGCGGTTGATCCATATCAATGCGGGATCCGAACTGATCCTGCGCTGGCTATTCAACCGTCTCGGACAACAGGTCCATCTGCTCACCCCTACCTATGTGCTGTTCCCGGAGATTCGCGCAGCGTTACACGGAGACACGGCTTCAGCCCGAGGACGGATTCGCCTATGATCTGGCAAAGCTACGGATTCCGGAGGACACGACTCTGGCAGTCATCGTCAATCCAAATCGGCACTTTCGACATGACTCCGTTGCCTGATCTGCTCAAGCGGCACACGAAGACTCGCTTCCTCGTGGACGAAGCCTTCATAGGGCTCGCCGGCCAATCGCCTGCGCTGGCGTCTGGCTCTCCGAGCGCATTCCACTGCAACTGCCGATGAGCATGCCGTTACAAGCCGTGCCGCACTCGAAGGTCGAGGTCTGGTCGCTGATGAGAGGGTGATCGGCCAAGCCTGCCGCGCTCAACTCCCTGACGACCGCAGCGTACACAGAATATTCGTCCCGCGGGATTCGTTCTCCCGTGGTCGTGGTCTCTCCGACGGCGGATTTGGGACTTGATGGCCGCTGCTCGCAAGGCGCGCTGATCGAAACGACAAGGCAAAGGAGCGCAGAGCAGGCCGAGCTCGATCAAATTGTACCTCTGGCCATGTGACCGCCGCCGTGTTGGGCATAGCTCAAGGGAGCAAGAAAGAGGGAAATTCCCACAACAGCGATTAAGGGTGCGGCCCGCATGGCGGCCACCTGATCTACGCGCGATTATAACGCCGAAATTGACGGTCTAACATCGGGAGCCACACATCAAGCTAACGCCGCACGCCTTTCACTTCTCAAGCTGGTGAGCAGCCCGTCCGAAGCTTTGTCTGCACGGACGTACAGTTAACGCTTGCAAGGCATGATTGCTAAAAGTGACTCGACTGCGGCCGAATCAGTTCACAAGATTGGTGACAGGAATTTTTGCGTACTATCGCAAGGAGAAAGAAATGCCATCAACAACGGTCCGTGTCGCTACCCTTGTCTTAGTGGCGGTCATATTTTGCGACGGTTGCGGAGGCAAGAAGAGTAGCAGTCAGTCCGGCGTGCCTGCGATTCAAAATATCAACAGCTCTACAACTCCGACGAGCCCGGTGAATTTGCCAATTGAGATAAATGGCAGCGGCTTTCAGGCCGCTCCCGGTAAGGTGGTGTTCACGCAGGGAGGCATCTCGGTTGATGTGACGCCCGCGACTTCCGTATGGTCGGACACGGGAATCGTGGCTGTGGTTCCCGCAGGAAATGGCGCGACGAACTTCACACTCCCCGGCACAGTGAATGTGACGGTCGTAACTTCGGGCGGCACGAGCAACGCGGTGACGGTGAACCTGGTTGCCACGATCACCTTTAACCCCAGCCAAATGAGCTGGGGAACGACGACGCTGCTGCCCACAGCGCTCGCCGGGTTGCGGGCTGTGGCAGTGCCCGGCACAACCAGCACAAGCGCTTTCGCCATCATCACCGGCGGCTATAACGGCAGCGCCAACACGACGACGGTTTGGTCAAACACTTTGAGCAACGCTGGCACGGTGGGCGGCACCTGGCAGGGCGTCACAATTGTTCCGCTACCTACCACGGTGGCGCATCACGCCATGGCAGAGGCCGATCCCACGAATTCGTTGGTCGCCTCGGGCAAAGCCTATGTCTATGTCATTGGTGGGCAAACCCTCCCAACGGACGTAGGCGGCACAAGCGCGATCTATATGGCCAGCGTGGACCCGACGAGCGGGGCGGTCGGCACCTGGACCCAGTTGACAAACTCGCTGCCTCAGGCGCTCATGGGCGCGTCGGCAACCGTCCACAATGGGTATCTCTATGTCGCAGGCGGCCTGAACGCGAATGGAGCGCCGGTGACGGCCGTCTACTCCACGCCGATCAATGTAGATGGCACGATCGGGACGTGGACAACTTCCACCAACACCCTGCCAACAGCAAGAGCCTTCGGAACGGTGGTCGTTTTCGGAGGAATCATTTACTACATCAATGGCGACCCGAATGCTTCCATTCCCCCAAACAATCAAGGCGTCGGCGACAAAGACGTGTATTACGCCAGCGCTGTACGCGGAGTAATTGGAACCTGGACGTTAAACGCAAACTTCACAATCCATGATCGTGCCAAGGGAGTCCTTTTCACGGCATACGGCCAATTCATAGCCGCGGAGGGTGTCTACACAGGCAGCGTTGGGTCGGGCGAAATGGAGACCGCTTCGGTTAACGCGCAAAACACAACAAACGTCGCTCTAAACCCGTGGACGGGCCTTACAGGAAGCCGGGTGGCGAACGCCAATGTCTACAACGCTGCGGGATTCACGAGTCCGCTTTTCGCGCCGACGACGAACGGACCGCGCTTTCTGATCCTTGGCGGCCAGGCCCTCACAGGCACCACCGGCCCCGGTGGCGCGTTGAGCAGAACCGTGTTCTACAACACCGCGCCTTAATTAGGCGCTTTTGACCGTACGGACCGATGGCAAATTTTCGCTAGAGGAAACTTACGCTTTTGATTGTGGCTTCTTCACGTTCTTCTTAGGCGGTTTCTTCCGCATCTGTACTACCTCAGTGGCGCGGATTCTACCACCAAAAACAAAGGCCGGAACCTTGCGGCCCCGGCCAGGAAAGCACACGCGATTCATTTCTTATAACATCACCGCAGAGAGGAGTCCTTCCATTTTCCTGAACGATTGTGCCACGACCTTCACGGTGCGCCGGACCAAGGAGCGAGCCTCGATTCCGTTCAGCCATTCCGAATCTTGCGAGCTTCCTCGATAAGGTCGCCTTCACGGCTGAGGACGATGCTCTCGCCATCTCTGAGCTTCGCCACGCGCTCGGCAAGGCTCCGCTATTTCGGAGTGGGTTTCATTCCTTCGTTACTAACCTCTGCATTTGGTCCCTGCTGCATCTGCTGGGCGCTGTTCCCTCGCAGACGACGTTCGCTGAAGAACGAGATCGATATGGAGCCAATCGTCGAGGTCGCCGAGCGCAGGACAAGCGTATGATCGGAGCGAGCCAAAGATCCAAATCGAAAATACCGGCGCAGACCATGCGTATAGGCTTAGACAGAGAAGAAACCCAAGGGGAATTTCAGTCAGAACGGGAGCTTCGAGCCATGATGAAACGCGCGGCGCAATTCGCAATCATACTGGCACTGTGCCCGGCATTATCATTTGCTCAGGGCAGGCGTGACGGAACACAAGGCGGGCGTGGCGGGGGCGGCGTCAGCAGCGGTCCTGCCCAAGTGAATGAAGAAAGCGCTCTATCGCTCATATCGATCGTTCTGCACTTAGGCGATTCGCAGCAACAGCAGTTGCGCGCGGCTTTCGATGCCGCGGTAAAAACCGCGATGCCGATCGCCACTCAGATGGAGGACGACAAGACAGCGTTATTTGCGGCGGTCATATCGAGAAAAGGCGAGGATGAAATCGAGCACTTGGCCGAGCAGCAAGGCGCCATGACCTCGCAGATGCTGGTGTTGCAGGCTCAGACTTTTGCGAAACTGTGGGCCATCTTGAATCGCGAGCAAAAGTCCGAGGTCGACAATTTTGTTTACGCCAACATCCGGTTGTTTCTGCCCGCATTTCCGCAATGAACTCTTAAACCAGGTTCCGGCCCGAAATGGAAGATTGTCTTCTTGAGTCACGCGGCAAAGGACCCGGAAATAGCTCTAAAACGCCCCAATCACGATACGCGCTCGCGATACGCGGGCGAGAAAGGCGTACTCTCCGGCTCCGACCAGAGTCTCGCCACATACGAAGCCTTTCGCACTCCCCATTCCGGCTTTTTGTCGGTGTCCAGTTCAAAGCTGTCTGTACAACCCTCCACGATATCCGCGACTCCTTTCCCGAAGTTCGCTTCAATATCTTGTAGCCGGGGCAGCCCACCTGCGTCCTCCACGGCGTCGTGCAGCAATGCCGCGATTACCATGTCTTCTGTCACTGCAAAGGGAACGTGACCGCTTTCTCCCATGACCAGCGATGCGACCCCGAGCAGATGCGCCATGTAGGGCACCTGCGTCCCTTTGCGCCCACCGAGGCCGAAGACCTCAAGCTGCACCGCCATGTCGCGCTGAAGTTCCTGCCGCAAGAATTGGAGAATGATCCTGCCGCCCGCGAAAGGTTCCAGCGCGAAGCCTTCGCTGCGTCAGCGCTCAATCATCCGAACATTTGCACAATTCACGAGATCGACGAGGCGAACGGTCAGCACTTCATCGCCATGGAGTTGCTGCATGGACAAACGCTGAAGCATCGGCTCAGCGGAAAGCCATTCCCAATGGAGCAGTTGTTGGAGTTGGGGACAGAAATTGCGGATGCGCTGGACGCAGCACACGTTAAGGGCATCGTGCACCGGGACATCAAACCGGCGAATATCTTCGTGACCGATCGCGGGCACGCCAAGATCTTGGACTTTGGTCTGGCCAAAGTAGAGCAGCGACCGAAGGTGGCGGAAGGGATCGGGGCTTCGCAACTGCCGACAGTGGGAGCCTCAGAAGAGGACCTGACTAGCCCGGGCACGACGCTGGGCACGGTAGCTTATATGTCTCCGGAGCAGGCACGCGGAGAAGAACTGGACGCTCGAACCGACCTGTTCTCTTTCGGCGTGGTGTTGTACGAAATGGCTACCGGTAAGCTCCCATTTCCAGGCAATACTTCTGCGACGATCTTTGGTGCCATACAGTCTTGTCCAAATTAGCTTTTGAGGGGCGGCGGTAGAACTCTGCTACGGTTTGCGTTGAAGAGACGTGAACCATAGGGAGGACACCGCCGCCGTGATGCGAGTATCCAGCATTTTCAGCCAGATGTTGCAGTTGTTTTCCCGCACCGAGTTTGAGCGGGCCGTCGTGGAACACCAGGCCGAGCGCCACGCCCGGGGGTTCAGTTGTTGGGGCCAGTTCGTAGCCATGTTGTTCTGTCATCTGGGACGGGCACAGTCCTTGCGCGAGATTTGCGGCGGGCTAGCCGCCAGCGAGGGCAAGCTGCGGCACCTGGGACTGCCCGACGCGCCCAAGCGTTCCACCTTGGCCTACGCCAATGAACACCGGCCTTGGGCGCTGTACCGCAGCGTGTTTTATCAACTGCTGGGCCGCTGCCGCGAAGTGGCCGGCTCGCATGGTTTCCGTTTCAAAAACAAACTACTCACTCTGGACGCCACGCTCATCGAACTCTGTGCTTCGGTTTTCGACTGGGCACAGTACCGGCGCACCAAAGGAGCCGTGAAGCTGCATCTGCTGCTCGATCATCAGGGATTGCTCCCCAGTTTTGCGCTCATCACCGAAGGCCGCGTGCACGAAAGCCGGGTGGCCCGCAGCACGCCAAGGGTCAGATCAGTCGCTCGGAGGTTCCAAGTCTTCGTCCAATTCTTCGCTGCACTCATCCGAGGCGGGTGTTTCTTGTCCCTGTCGCTGCTCCTCCTCCCATCGCTTCCTGCTGGCGCGGAGCCACGGAAGGTCATCCTCGGTGAGAAGCTCCGGGTCGAGGCAATCTTTGGTTAGCTCCAAGAACTCGGCTTGCTCCGCCTCGGTCAATTTCGTGAACTTCCTCTTGGTTTCGTCAGACATATTCAGTTAAGCAGACCGGATGTAGGCATGTAGGCGACTGTAGGCGTCTACAACCCATTTAATCCAGTATTGCTCTACACCTCTCTGCCCTGATGTTCGAACATTGACTTAAATTAGATGTAGGCGTCGAAAACGGGAGTGGACGGAGATACGAAGACGCCGTCTTCAGAGCGCGACGTGCCGATGGGTAGGGTGTTAACCCACTACTTGCGCGAATGGCACAAGCAGACGCTCTACGCCAAACCCACGGACTTCGTTTTCGCGTCTCTTCAAAAGGGGGGCAGGATTCCGATCTGCGCCTCAGTGTTCTGCGCCGACCACTTGCGACCCGCAGCAAAGGAAGCTGGGGTCGTGATCCCGGATGGTCATCGTTGGGGTCTGCACAACCTCCGTCACAGCCTCTCGAATTGCCTGGTGAACAAGGCGAAGGAGAACCCGAAAACGGTGCAGGGCATCTTGGGTCACTCGCGGATTCAGACCACGCTCGACCTGTACACGGACGAAGACCTCGACGAGATGATCGCGGCTCAAGAAAAATTCATTGATGCCGTTGGATTCGAAACGGGGAGCGTCCAGTGAGAGGGAGGGCTGTGGGTTGGATTGTGGGTAGGAGTTTTCGGTGTCACGTCCGATAACTCCTTTGAAAAGAATGGTAGGCCCGTGGGGACTCGAACCCCAGACCTCTACCGTGTCAAGGTTAAGGTCCCCCCACCACTGAGGCTCGGGATTATTTGTTGCGAAATAATGTAAGCGGCCCGCAGTTTGTGACCGTTCCAAAGGAGTCCAGATAAGAGCGTCTCTGACCGTATCAAAACCCTCGACCCGCCTCGGCTATTGCCTTTTCAGATTGAGGGATGCGGCGTTCGCCTGCGGGCCGATCAGGACGCTTCGTGATGTCATGTCTGCGGTGCCTGTGAGAGACGCGCCTGCAACCGTACCGTGAAATGAAATTTCAAGCGAGCCCTAATTAGATTTCAATCATTGCTTTTGGAGACTCAATGACGCCGTCTCTGTAGCCGGCCCGAGGATGATGCTGCGAGATGTTATCTCCGCCGTTCCTCTGAGCGTAGTGCCGCTCACGCTGCCGTGGAACGAAATCTCCACGGAAGCCATCGGCAACTGATTTTGGCCTGAAAACGTCAACGAATCCTTGGACACGACGCCCGAAGTGATCGGCACTTGGACACGGCCAGCCTGAGGAGGAGTGAAGACAAGGGTTCCGGTAATAGCATTCCCATTTTGGTTGAGCGTCAGTTCAGCCGGTCCTTGCCACTTGTGTCCGCGCTTGTCCGTGGATTCGATTGACCCCTTCCAGACTCCGGAGATGTCTCGGCGCAAAGTGCATCCGGCGGATGAAAAGAGTGCGAAAGAGAGGATGATTAAGACAAGCGACAATGGCTGATCGCGCATTTTGATTTTAATTACCCCGTAAGGCGGAATTTGATGCAGTATATAGCCGCCCAGCCAGGTAAAGCGTTGCCAGACCCGTAGGCTAGTGTCCTATTTCGGCCTAACGCGAGGTCATGGCGGCATCTTACCTCGAAAAACGTTTAACATTCTCGTCGACTAGGCCCTCGTCCCCGGCCTTGTCGCAAAAAACCAACCCTGAGTACTATCTGCAGCGTCGCGTGACGTCGGCGGCGACGCGATACGGTCCAGTCACAAATCGGCCCAAAAACGAGCTTGGCAACTTGCTCCAGGCTAGGGACGAACCACAATGACGACCGATGATTCCACAAATTCTTTTCGGCTCAATTCTGTAGATCGGCACGGCAGACATATCGATCCAGCAGCACTTGCGGCGGCTGAGGCAGTTTTTCAGAGGGCGCTTGAGCTCGCCATCAATTTGGGGATCGACTATGCGGTTGTCGCGAATATGCTTGAGGAGGTTGCAGCAGAGGCCTCCTTGCAGCTTACGTGGAGAGCCTGCGTATGTGAAGCTGCGCCCATCCGAAATCTGGCGGGTTATGTCTTCCGCGCGTTCGTAAGGGATCTTAATCGCCTGAAGCGCAAAGAAATCGCGCTGCTAGACGAAGACACTCCGAGATACACACTGGCTCAGAGATGGGTTGACCCGTCGCGCCAGCTGGAAATGAAGGTTCTGTCGGACGAGTGCTTGGCCCGATTCGACTTCGAGGTGGAAGACATCTGCTCGCGATGGATGGCAGGGTACTCTTGGGACGAAATAGGAAAGGTTCACGGAATCTCGGGACATGTAGCGGAGCTAAGATTCTGGAATGCGGTACGACGCATGAGAAAACAACTCGCCAAACGAAGGAAATCGTTGCTACGCACGACACGGACCGATCAGAATGAGGAACTGAAGCCGGCGATGCGAACCGATGCCCAGAAAAAAGAGACGTCAGCCTGACGATTTTAACGAAGAGGAATTCCGCGGCTTCCTCAACACGTATCTCTCAGAAGCCTTTCCCAACCGTCAGCGTATTGGTTGCCCCCCAGATTCCGACCTCCAGCGCATGGCTGAGTGTCCCGTGGAGGCCCGCGACGCCGAAGTCAGCGAACATTTGACCTGTTGTTCGCCTTGCTTCAGGCGCTACATGGAGATTTTGGCTGGCCTGAAACGCAAAGCGTGATAGCCGGTCTGAGGTGACCATACCGAATTGTACGCCGGCGATGCGAAAGGCTTTCCACCATGAGGGCGAATACGCCCAGCGGACTGCAAGCCAGATCCTCAGCGCAAACTCCAAGGTTTTCTTCGGCGCCTCCAATTTGCTCTCTCCGACCAAGATCATTCGAGCCTCACCATGACGGGTCGAGGGAAATTTTCTCGCCACCTTCCGCGACGTTCATCGCGGCAGCCTATATGGGTGCCAAACTTTCTCGAAAATTCTTTGAGAGTTTTTCCCGAAAATTTGCCTCATATATAGTGAGGGGGGAAATTCGAAATGGGCGGCCGGAACGACATCGAGCCGCGAAGGTCTGGCCTGAGAATCGCGTCGATGTCAATCTTGCCGCCCGCGAGCCTCCTTCAGGAGACAAGTCTCAATGCAAAAGGAGAACAATTGCCGATGTGTCGTCTGTGACGTTGATCGAAGTCTGCTTAATTCATTAAGCACACAAACAGCCCGAACCCACTTCCAGGCTCTTGCCCGAAACTACACAAGTCTGAACCACTTCGATTCGCCTGCCGACGTTATCGCGCAGTTGCACGACCACGAGCACGTCGAGCTTGTCAATCACAAGGCTTGGAACGAAATCCTGCACGCGCTGGTGAGTGCCATCGCGGACAGGACTGGTGAAGACATCGGGCAGCAATTGCTCCTCGTTGCCTATGCCCACGCTATCCATAAGGCCTGCAGTAACATAAGGGCGCAGTTTCCGCACTTGCCGCATAAGGATGTAGCGCAACAGGCGGCTGTGTGCTTCCTGGAAACTGCAAGATCATCCGAGATGCGCCGGTTAAACGGCCAACTACCTCGGGCACTCGTGAACAGGTTCCGTCAAAGCCTGTTTCGCTGGGCCATGAGGGAAAATCGACAGTCTTTGCCTCTCCAGCAGGGGCTCGTCGATTACGACGAACCAGCGCCGAGCAACTTCGAACAGACCATAATGCTGGAGAAATTCCTCCAGCAGATGGTTCGGGAGGGGTTGCTTTCCGAAGAGGAACACCGACTCTTGCTTAGGTTTAAGTGGGAAGGCTTCGAAGCCAGGGAACTGGCAGGCGAGGATGCGGGTTCCACTACGAACGCTGTCCAAATGCGTCTCAAGAAGACCATCAAACGGCTGCGCCAAGCTGCCGAAACCATCGACGTGCTGGCTACGGAAAGGGCGGAAGAGTTAGCTCCAGGCCAAACAGAAAATTTATTTGAATCCAACGGACCATTTTCTCCGGGGAGATGTGCATTTAGTAATAGTGAGAAGGGACTCTCACCGGAGCCAAGCGACCGGGGGCCGCAAGTCGAATCTGATGTTCCGCCGATTGCGGCGTGACTCGGACCAACGAACTGCGAGACCCCGAGATAGAGCGCTGATCTAACCAACCGGGAGCAGGATTCTCAGCGACGCCACCCCCTGCTGCTGATCCTGCTCCCAGGTCTTTCGCTCCGGCAGACTCCCAGCTTGTTCGCATGAGGAGGATGCCGATGTCTCGTATCATCAGCCGCAAGCATGGGATCGACCTGCGTCGGTTCGCACGTCCCATCGGATCGGCTCTCGCCACGCTGTTGCTGAACTCACCGGCGTTTGCCCAATTCGGCGGCGACCGCGTTACTTCGTTCCTCTCGAATGCCCTCAGCTATGCCCAGAGCCTCGGCATTTTTGGCGCTGGATTCCTGGTCATTTGGGCCGTGGCGAACATCGCCCGCGAGCGGCCGAGCGGCAAGCAATGGGTTGGTGCTGGTGGCGCACTGCTGCTGTCGTCGGTTCTGCAGCTTCTTCGGACTTTTGCGGGCTGAACCGTGCCGCTTCGGCTCAAACCCGTTGCGCGATCGCTCTCGGTACGAGCGGAGTTCCTCGGCCTTGAACTCGAGGACTGGGGATTCGTGATCGGCTGGGCCATCGTGATGCGACTGGTTGGAGATCACATTCATCGCGTCTTCCTTGGATTTGTGCCGGTCTCGACCGTGATGACTTATGGATCGGCTGTCCTTCTAGTGGGGCTAATTCGCTGGGCGAAACACGGCAAGCCACGCGGTTATCTCGTCGCGTGGATTCAGTACTACTTCCGCCCAAAGGCCCACTGTGCGCATTGTGGCTCGCTGGAGATGCCTTACTTGATTGAGGGTGAGCAATGATTCAGCCGTTCACACTTTACCTCGTGGCTGCCCTTATCGGCGCTTTTGCGGTTGCGATGCTTGCTCTAGCGGCACTCTTGCCGCAGGCTGCCGCAGGGCGCCTTCGGTCCGAGAGCAAAACGGAAAGCGAGTTGAAACTGTCCTCGCTTGCTGCGCGAGTGCCAATCTCGGAGATCCGCGATGGCCTGATCGTTCGCAGGGACGGCTCTTTCTGTGCGGGATGGGAGTGCTCTGGCGTTGCTACTCAGTTTGCCGATGCTGAGCGTCTGGAAGCAGTGAGCGCTGCGTTTGATGCGTTCATCAAGGGCATCCGGCACCCAGAAATCGAACTGCAGTTCCGCTATTTGATTGATTACGAGACTCCGCGAGTCCTTGAAGAGCGAAAAGCGCTGGGCAATTGCGCAATTCCCCCGCTGGCTGGCTCGAAGAGAACCGCCTATCGTTCTGGCGTTCGGCCATTGATGCCGGTCAGATGCGCTCGATCCGGCTTGTGGCGTTCGTCTCTTGGAAACCGAAACAGACCTGGGAAACGCGCTCTGCTGCGTCGCGCTTTGCAGCAGCATTGTGGCAAGGGCTCGTACAAGAAGGCTTCGGAAGCTTCGCAAACGTTGTGAGGGCGGCGCTGAAGGAAACCGGTACAACGGCACTCCTCCAGCGGAATCGAGAAGAGCACAACCGCCTGGTCGCCGAATTCAATCACATCCTCGAAACCTACCGCCTTGGTCTTGAAGCCATAACTCCGCTTCGTCGGTTCACTGAACTTGAACTGGTTGAGTTGGTCTATCACGCACTGAACCCTGCGGATCGCCAACTGCCGAAGGCCAAAAGGCAATCCATAGCACTGCTGAATACGGATTGGTTCGAAGGAGTGCGGCTCCTCGATCTCGGCGGAGTCCTGAAGGCGGTCGTCACGCTTTCGGAATTGCCCGAAGCTACGTTTGCCTCTCTGCTGCGACCGCTGTTGGCGCTCGACTTCTCATCCGAGGTCGTTTTGAACGTACGCATTCCCGATCAGGCTGCGAAGGTTCGCAAACTCCGGGTGTTGCTCAAGAAGAGCTTGGCTTTTCAACTTCGCAAAGATGGCAGCCGCCGCCGCGATTTCCAGGCCGCAGCGCTTGAGAAGGACGCAGTTGACACTCTGGCGTCGGCCATCACGTCCTCGCAGCGCATTGTCGAGATCGAACTGGCGGTAGTTGTCTCCACTTCGAAGGTGACGCGCAGTTCGGCCGAACGGGAGAAAGCAGAACAAGACCTGGCACAAGGGGTCGAGTCTGTCCTACAGGCGTTCGGGCAGATCAACGGTGCTCGTGGCTATCGCGAAGAGACCGCCCTGCTCCCAACGTTTATCGCCTTCCTGCCCGGCGTCCACGGTGTCCGCAAGACCAACCGCGAGTTCACGATACTTTCCAGTCAGGCCGCCGATTTCGTTCCGATTGAAGCTCCTTGGACCAGCACTCACGACGGGAAGCCGGCGTTCTTGACCCGGACGCGTGAAGGGATTTTTCTCCGCTTCGACCCATTCAGTCCTGCGTTGCCGAACGGCAACATCCTCGTCACCGGCAAGACTGGGTCAGGCAAATCATTTCTTATAAAGCAGCTCCTCCTGCAATTGCAGGTTCTGAATCCGCGAATCGCTATCGTCACCAAGGGTGCAGATTACCGCGCGCTTGTGGAGTTGCTGGGCGGGCAGTACCGCGAAATCAGCCTTCGAACGAACCTAGTGAAAAACTCCTGGGATCTTCAGGCGAACAGCGGAGAACCCAACTCGGCCCAGATCGCAGGCGTCGCCTCACTTGCGGCGCACATGGCAGGCAAGACCGGCTCAGACGATTCCGTCACGCTGAACTTTCTAGAGAAGGCCGTTCGGATGACATACGAGCGCCTTCTCGCAATCGGGAAGACACCCCGCTTCTCCGATCTGAAATGGACCTTGGAGCATTACCCGTGCGAGAACGCAGTGATTGAGCAACTGGCGCAGCTCGTAGCTCTGAAGCTCAATCGCTGGACCGGCGAGGGTGTCTACGCGCAACTGTTCGACCGCGAAACGAGCCCCGAATTCGAAAAGGCCGAAGACATCATCTGCTACGACATCGACGGGCTAAAACAGTCTCCGGAATTGCAGACCGCCGTCGCGTTCACCATCGCGAGAGCCATCGACCAGCAGATCGGACGCAAAGATACTGGCGGGAATCTCCGTCCGACGATAGCTGTATTCGATGAAGTCTGGGCGATGTTGGCTGATCCGGTGCTGGGCGAGCAAATCCTCAACGCCTTCCGCACCGCCAGGAAGCGGTACGGCGCAATCATCGCTGCAAGCCAGGGTATTGAGGATTTTGTAGGCACTGCTGAGTCACCGCATACCGTTGGGCTAGCAATCCTGCAAAACACAGAGGCCAAGTTCGTCTGTGCACAGTTGGGCGAACTCTCGCGACTCTGCCAGGTATTGCATCTTTCCGAGCCAGGCGCCGAGGTGGTCAAAGAGCTGCGCAATGTTTCGGGGCATTTTGCGGAGAGTTACATGCTCGTCGGCAACCAGCCTGAATCGAGCGCGGTGATCCAGCTCACTGCAACACCATTTGATTACTGGGCGAGCACGAGCCATCCGCTTGAAACCGAATTTCGCCAGAAATTTGCCAAAGAGCATCCCGAATTGTCGGCATTGGAAATCATTTACAGGCTCGGAATGGCCCACCCGAAAGGGTTGGCATCGCCCTCGTCGAAGAATCAAAAGGAAATCTATGCGACGGCACTTTAGAACATTCGTAGTTCTCTCTTTCGACTGCTGCCGTCGGTCTACTTGTGCCAGTCACCGCGCGGGCGTTTATCGGTACCATACCAGTCATCGACTGGACTGCCGTGGTTCGCATCGGCCAACAGATTGGCATCTCCCAAGACACGCTGAATACGTTGGGTCTGTATGTCCAGCAGTACAACCGCGTCAACGCGGGTACTCAGGAAGGCATCGGGCTGGTGCGTGGTCGTCAGCTTCAAGGAATCTTGAACCAAGGCGTCGGCAGCGAATTCCCACAATTCCAGCAACTGCAGCGTGATTTCACCACCGCCACGGTCGATCCTTCGACTCTCCGAGGAGACTTAGAGGAAACCTACGGGGCTATTCCGTCCACGGATTTCCCGATCAGCCGCAAGAAGAGAATGGACTCAGCTGACGCCACGGCAACGTTAGGCCTGTTGGAATCATCACGCGCAGAACTGATTTCTCAACAGGAAGAGTTAGATGCAGACGATATCGAATCGCGTGCAGCAATGGCGAGTCCCGCTGGCGCAGCAAAACTTTCCGCTGCTGCCAATGGCACGATGCTCCGCTCGCAAGCCTACGACCAAAGACTCCTGGCAAGGATGATGAGGCTCGAAGCCCTGAATATTGCACGCGAAAATTCGTTGGAGAAAGAGCAAGAACAGGTTCGCCAGGCCCAACTGACCACAGTCTCTAACATGGTGGGCGGCATGCGACTGTCGTATGGCATTGGCGATCAGGTGGGACACTAATGCCTGACCTGGGCACAATCAGTCGATTTTTGGCAGCACTGGGTGGTCTGTGGGACCGCGCTGAGCAGTATCTGCCGTTAATCCTGGTCCTCGCACTGCCTTTGGCAGCCTTGGTATTCACCTTCAGCATGTTACAGGCATTTTTCCAAGATGGCTGTGAGGAAGATTATTTCCGAATTATGTGCAGGTTCGGGGTTACGCTGGCGATCCTTGGCGATTACAGGAACCGTTCCTAAAATTCAACGTCCTGAGTTCGGACCTCGCCCATCATTTCGGTGATCCGAACAGTTTTCAGAACTTTTTTCAACAGATTCAATCTCAGTTCGACACTCTCAGCGGCGCGATTGTTTTCACTGCGCGGTTAGCGACGAGTATTGTGACGCTATTGATCCTTCTTTCCGCCGTAATACTGGTTTTGGCCTACATCGGCCTTGTCGCAGCTCAAGCCCTAGCCATCATCCTCTTGTACATTTTCGGTCCACTACTGCTCGCTCTGCTGCCCAGCCGCCAACTCAGCATCGTCGCCTACACGTATCTGAAAGCTTTAATGCAGGTATTACTGTGGCCGGCCATTTGGAGTCTTGTGTTGGCATTGTTCACCGGGGCGTTGTTGCAAGTGCTTACGTCCACTCCTTTCGTTAACTTGGTGCCCGCTATATTTCTGGTCCTCCTGGCGATTCTCCTTACGCAGATTCCCCGACTGACCGGATACCTGACGAGTGGCGCTTTGAATGCCGCAGGGGCAGTGACTTCGGAGCTTGTCACGGCTGGTTTAGCTTATGCCACGTACAGGGTCGTCGAGACCGGCGCGTCGGCTGCGATCGCGTATGCGACTGGCGGCGCGGCGGTAACGGTTCCGCAAGCGGTTGGATATTTCGCTAGAAGCCGGAGCGCGGAAACAACAAGTGTGCCGCCACAAGCAAACTTCCGGGCGCTGCCACCGCCGGAAACGGCATGAGAGGGAGAAAGTCATGACGACGGCTCCGTTCACGCTTGAGCAAGCTCAAAGAGGCAAGGCCGAACTTGGCGATTACACCGAGTTCTACAGCCACTTGGCCATGCAAACGCGCCGCGCGTCTCGAGTGGCGCTCGTCGCGTGCGCTGTGGCACTGATCTCCATCGCCTCAGCAATCCTTGCGCAGTTGCGGCCGCCCATTCTGCTTCGAGTTCAAGATGGCAAAGTCTCATCGCTGGACGGCCCAGGTGTCCAGGTCGCCCAGACAGCCGCGCAGCAGCAGCCCGACAACGCTGAGAAGTTGTCATTTGTGAACACGTTCCTGAATCGCTTCGTGAACATCGATCCGCTGACCGTCAAGCGCGATACCACCTTGGCGCTCAACCAAATGACCTACAGCTTGCGCCAACAGATTCTGGCGCAGCTCAATCAAGAAAACTTCGTCGATACCGTCCGGGAAAACAACGTGACTTCAACATTGGCGGTCAAATCGGCCGAATTGGTTTCGGGTGATCCTTACACCGCCATTGTCTTTAGCCGAAAGCGTTGACCACTCTCATCAATGGTCAGGAGAACGAGAAGAACTTGCTCGTGAAATACACGATCCGTTTGGCGCCCGTGCCTCGCACCGCGGCCAACGGGTGGACGGGTCTGGAAATCGGTGATTACAAGGAAGAGGTCTTGCAGCCATGACAAATGCACCTCGCTTCGCTCTGTTCCTCCTCCTCGTTGGTATTGGATGTTTTGCGTGTTTCGCACAATCCGAATCGGGCCGCAATCGTGAAGCAACAGCAGGGAGAGCAAGCAGCCAGCACGGCCGATGCTGGACGTCACACCGCTGATCTATCCGTACTCGATCTCGACCGAGCCCCATTTTGCGGTATTCGTGGAGTTTCCAAAGGCGGATTCCATCCGACGAATAGCCCTGGGCGATAGCAATTACTTTCTGGCCGAAGCCGATAAAACCGATGCGCATTACGCGATCATCAAGCAAATCGAAGCGCCGACAGGCAAAGCCAAACACCAGTTGAAACGAACATGCTGGTGTACATGGCCTCGGGGCGAGTAGTCGACATTACGCTGAAGGCTGGGAAGCTCGAAGGCACAGCATATTCGATTGACTATGCAGTTCCGACAGCAGAACCGAAAGATCCGCAGCCCAAAAAAGATGATCCGCCGCCGATATCGCCTGAAGAGGTGGAAAAGAAAATCCGTGACAAGGAACGCTCAGATCTTGTCGACAACATGATTGCGGAGGTAAAGGAACGCCCGAAGTCGCAGCTGGGCGTTCGCGTCGGCGGGCTGGACTTTCGTTTCTATGCTGTCAAGCGCCTAGATGCAATCGCACTGGTCTCGTTCGATGTCGAGAACACTTCCTCGGAAATCGTGGACTTAGAGGACCCACAGATCAATCTCGTCACAGCCGCTGACAAAACCAAAGACAGCAAAAAGCCACCGGCAAAGGTCGAACCGGTAGAACTCACGCAATCGATTGTTTCTTCCAAGCAGCTCGCCCCAGGCGCTCGCTCCGTGTGTGTGGTGGCGTTCAAGCCGCCGGTCCACGATTCCGATCAACAGGTCGTCCTCTCGATCTCAAATCGCGCAATGGCCGATAAGCCCGCTACTTACCGCCTTGAATAAAGGACGAAATGGCGATGAATAACGGATACAAAACTGAGGTTGTTGAGCCCAAGCAGAACGTTGCGGTACCAGACGTCGGGCAAACGCCGGACGATGAGCTGGCTGCTAAAGCTCTGGAAGAGATTCGCAGCACGGAGCGACTCAGTTCCTTTGGGCGATTCGTGACGAGGCTACAGAAGTTCTTCCAGGCGTCGAAGGCTTCGCATTCAAAACAGGGGTTATCACATCTGAAGGTAGCCCCGATCATGATGTCGGCTGGCCTGTTGCTCCTGTTCGCCACTGGCTTGGTTTTCCTGTTGTCGAAGCCTGAGAGCGCTGTGCCGAGCCATTTTCGACAAGCTGTAGGACTTGCCGGAAGCGATCGTCAGAATGCTTCTGCGAGCACCGCAACCGAAGCCCCGGTCACTGAAGATCAGCTTACCGGTCGAGATGCAAGCGCCAATGCTCGACCAACTGATGGCACCTCAAAAAAGAACGGCGCAGAAAACTCCTCTACCCGTCGATTCTCTTTTGCGGAAAGCGAGCGCACAGAGGGGAATCCGCCCAGCCAACCCGGATTGCAGAGCCGGGCAAGTGAACTTGCGACCCCCGCGACGGTCTTCGTGGCCGATTCCGCAGCCAATCCTGTTCTTATGCAAGACGTGAAGAACCAGTCCTCGTCCCAATCCGAGCTTCAACTTCCAGCAGGCACTGAAATCGTGGCGCATACAACGAATGCCATCAGCAGTGGGCTCGAATCCCCCGTTGTGGCAGTCGTGGATCGAAGCGTTCAATTAGGCAACGCGGTAGTGATCCCCGAAGGTACACACGTAATCGGCCGCACGGCCGGCGCCGTAAAGGATCGAGTCAACGTGCGGTTCACGTCAGTTGTGTTGCCCAATGACCGAGAAATGCCGATTTCCGGTCTTGCGCTGATGAAGGATGGCAGCGCGGGTTTGGTGGGGAAGCTCAAAGGAAAAGGCAATCCAGTCCTCGCTGGTGCTGCGCGTGTCGGAACTGGCGCGGCTGTTGTCGCCACCGAGTTTGCCGGCCAGGGTTCCGTAGACCAGCCATTTTCTCAGGGCGATTATATGCGGAACCAGATGGCCGCAGAGCTGGCTAATCAGGGTAACCAGGTTTCCAATCGCTTGCAGCAGCCGATCAGCATTCCCATTGTTGCAGTGGACGCCAACCAGCCGATAAGGATTTTCCTATTGGACCCTCTGACCATCTCGGGAAAGACGACTCGTAACCCAACGCCTACGTCGCAACTTCCCTCTGAACACGCTGCTTCAGAACAGGGCCAAACATCAGATCAATCCATGGCAACGGCGCAATCGGCTTATATCGAAGCACTGGAGGCGCAACTGGCGGAAATGAAGGCTGGCGCTGGAAAGACTCAAATGACCACCAGTAGAACGTTCGGAACGGTTGTCTCCTCGGGCGCCGACCTGCATAGGCTGCTGACACAACATGGCTACGTTGCTAAGCCGCAGTCTGCAAAAGTCATATATCTTGCGCTCCGCTTGGGGAAGCCGCTGCTCCTCGAAGGGCCTCCGGGGGCAGGCAAAACACAGGTTGCCAAGGTTCTGTCAGAAGCCCTTGGCATGCCACTGATTCGCTTGCAGTGCTACGACGGAATCGACGAAGCGAAAGCGCTCTACCAGTGGAATGAGCCTTTGCAGCGGATGGCGCTTGAGTTTATTCACGAGAATTCGGCGACGGGGCCGCAGGAAGAGTGGTCAAGACTCAAACGCAAGCTCTACAGCACTGATTTCCTGATCCTGGGACCAATTCTGCAGGCGGTTCAATCCGAAGCTGGGGCGATCTTGCTGATCGATGAAGTGGATAAGACTGGCCCTGCATTCGAAGCATTTCTCCTGGAGTTCCTGTCCGATTTTCAAATCTCGATTCCGCAGCTAGGCACTGTCGTCGCAAATCACCGCCCAGTAGTAGTTCTAACGTCGAATGCCCAAAGGAAATTGACTGAAGCGCTGCGCGGACGTTGTTTCCTGCTTTGGATGGATTATCCCGCACCCGAACTCGAAGCCGAAATCATCACCCGCTCGCGGGATCTGGAATCTCGACTCAGCTTGCAGGTTGCGAAATTCACCGCCGCCGTGCGGCGCTTGGGAATGACCAAACCACCGGCCATTCGTGAGTCGCTGGACTGGATTGATGCGCTGCGCGTGCTCGGAGCCAGCGAATTGACCGCCGATGTCGTTTCAGAAACCCTGCCCGTATTGCTAAAGACACGCGAGGATATCGACCGTGCCGCTGGAAACGTTGCTTTGCTTTTGCAGCGAGCCTGTTAGGAGTTTCATGATCTGGTCTCCCACAGTTCGGCGATTTCCTTACCTGGTAATCGGCTGGGCTTTGCTCGGCACTCTGTCGCTGGTGGCTCCAGATCGACTCTACGTAACTCACCAGCAAGGGTTTTGGCTCGGACTTGCGTTCACCGGAGTGGCTCTGCTGCGCGGTGCGCGTCAAATTGCGCGAGAACTGCCTTCCGAGATTGGCATATTAGAGCTGTCACGCCTGCCGCAGCAGAGCCAAATGCAATATGTGGGACATGGCTTCTCGTGGGATTCGCAACATGCGAACGAGATGCTTGCTGCTGAACGCGACAGTAAGGCTCTGGTCGCACGCAAGCGTAAGCCGGGCGACGGTGGCGGAGTAGCGACCATCCATACGGTTGGCTATCGTGAAGAAGCCCCCGTTTTCCTGCCTCTCACTGACCTTGAAGGGCACATGCTGGTATCCGGTGCGACGCGCACCGGCAAGACTCATTACCTGCAACTTGACCTGGTGCAGGCGATCGAGCGCGGCACGGAAGCAGTCATATTCATCGACCCCAAGGGCGACCTGAGCGTTCTCCACCGCGCCTACGACGCCGCCGTTCGCGCTGGGCGCCAGAAGGATTTTCAATTCTTTTCGTTGGCATTCCCCCACCTCTCGTGCACCTACAATCCGCTTCACAATTTCGTCCTGGGGATGGAAATGCCGGACCGGCTCTCCGGGCTGCTCCCTGGTGGAGGCCAATCGGAGCCGTTCAAAGCGTTCGCCTGGGAGGTTATCAACGTCATCGCTCAGGCCATGTTGTTGGCAGGAGAGCGTCCGTTACTGTCCAAAATCGCGCGATACGCGAAAGTCAACCGCAGTCTGGAAGAATTGCTGCCGAAAGTTCCCGAGCACACGCCCGAATACGAGTACCTGCAAGGACTCATCAAGCATCCGCCAGACCACTACGACAAGATGGTCTCTTCCCTCAAGCCCATGCTGTCGAAGCTCGACACGCCCGATTTCAGGAATCTGATGTCGGTTACGACGCCCCAACTTGATTGGGATCGCGCCGTCCGGTTGAAGCGAATCGTGTACATGTTCATGGGTTCGATGATCGTCAAGGAGACGGCTTATGCGATTGGGATGCTGGCCCTGCAAGACCTTTTGAACTTCATTGGCCGCGCCTACGCCTACGAGCCTCAAAAGACGCCCATCCGCCTGATCGTCGATGAGGTAGGCAGGCTCGCGTTTCCGGGATTCATTGATTTGCTGGCTCAGGCTGGCGGGCAGGGCCTGATGGCAGTGCTCGCCTTCCAGAGCGTAGCCGACCTGGTGAGTGGCCTCGGGCCAGCAGGGGCACAGCAGATTCTCGACAACGCAAATACCAAGCTCTGGTTCCGAGCAACAGACCACGCGACCGCCAAGACTTTCGCTGACATAGCGGGACAAGGTCCTCTGCTGACCCGCCGCGAATCGGCTGCCTATCGCCCGGTAGTTCCAGGCAAACCTGCCCGGAACCTGCTGGCCTTCGACGCAACCTTCGCTCAGCAATCGACCGAAGTTGTCGAGAATCTCGTCCGCGAAGATTGGTTGATGAAGCTGCCGCGTGGACAGGCTTTCCTTTACGCGAGCGGGCAGACCTACAAGACGCGTTTCCCACTGATGCCTGAACCGAAGAATCGGTTTCCGCTGGAGGCAGCAGCATGAAACTGATTTGGATAGGCGCTTTCGTGCTGCTCTTCGCGTCGGTAGCAAGTCTAGTTTCGAATCGCCAGAGCGGACAACTCATCGAGCAGAGTTGGGCAAGTGCCAGCCATGTCCTGCCCGATACAGAGCTAAGCGATTTGCGACGAGCTATTCCTGCTTACACCGCCCGGGTTTTTGCTCTGCTGCCCGGCCCATTCCGCCAGAAATTTGCCGGCAAGATGTGGCAAGCGCTCGAGTTGATGATCTTCCGGTCCCTCGTGCTATGTCACGTAGCGCCAGTACTCCTGATTGCCGTGATCGCGGGATTGCTCGAAGGCCGGTGGGCACGGGCGAATCAGAACGCCTTGGTAAAGATGCACTCGCCCATGCGGTTCAGTCTCGCGTTGGCAAGTTTGAGCTTCATTCCGGTTTTGGCATTGCTCTGGATTGCTGCCCCGTTGGCTATTCCAGCCACGCTGCTCGTTTTTACGCTCGGCGCACTTGCAATTAGCAGTACACGCAGCCTGATTGTCCACGCGCCAACGCAGTTTTAGCCATGTCTTGTCTCACACAATCAACCATGGTGAATTTGATCCACCACTACTGCGATATCGGAGTGTGGACAAGGATGGCGATTCGGTTTTCTGAGCGCGTGGCATTTGTGGATGACCGCACGGATAAATTTTTGACGACTCTGGCGCGGTTGGGCGGCTATTGCACGGTCGAGCAAGCGCAGGCGATGGGATTAGCCAGTTCTCCGTCACGGGTGCAGGCACTACTGAACGGCCTGGAGCGGGCCGGGTTTCTACGGCGCGTGGCGGAATACCCGCTCGTGTATCAGGTTACCAAGTCTGTCGTTCGGTTGATCGGAACCGATATGTGGGCACGGCGACAGCGTGCGATTGAGACCGTGAGGTGGCGTTTGGCGGTAGTCGGCTTCTACTTAGAGGCAAGGCAATGGCCCGCCGATTTCTTCTTCCAGCAGGAAGAGAAGATTGCGGCGCTGGCAAAGGTCGGATGCTCACGCCAATTGCTGCCGCATCGAGGTGGCCTACCTTACCTTGCCGACGAGCTCGTGCTGGACGCTCACGACGGCGGTCTTTCCGTTGCTATCGTTGACCGCCCGCACTGGACAGCCTTCCTGCAGTTGCTGCACTTCGTAACGCGGTTTGCACGATGTCGCGCCAGCGCGGGCGAACGGCTGACACTGATCGTGGCTGTCGGCTCAGAAGCTCGCCAGCGAATGTATGAAAAGGCCGCCCGACATCGCAGGGTAATCGAGCACTGCCAGGGCGCGCCTGAGCCCGCGAGTTCGTACCGCATATCCACACCAATCCCTCACATCCGCACCCTCACCCACGAACCCGTGATCCACACCAATCTCGATTCGAGGAGGCCATGAGAGGCCATGAAACTTACCGGTACGGTGTTGAGGTGTTCGGCTCGGAAGGTCAATTCAAGCAGCAAGGAGACCTACGTCACCAACCTGCTGGTGCTGGACCCGGAGAACAGCGGCGGGACGAATTACGCTGTCGAGGTCTGGGACGACAAGCCCCATCAGGCGACGCCCATGTCCGAGGTCGCATTGACGGTCGTCGGCGTCGTGAACAAAAGCGGCGGGGTACCCGCCTTGAGGGCAATCATGGCGGCGCAGCCGCCGAAACCAGCCGGGGCGGAGGCCCCGGCTGCGGAAACTCCGGCTGCGGCGCTAGATAGTTACCGTAGCCGCACGCGAAAAGGAAAAACGGTGAATCTTCGCCGAGATCTCCGGCTATGCAGTCACGGCAGAGATTCCTTTAACTATTCCGTTACCACCCATCCCTGGGGATGAGGCATCGGGGATGTCAGCAGGGATGGGTGGCCCATCCCCAACGGGGTTGAGGGGAACCATGCAATCAGTTGAAACGATGACCGAACGAATTCTGTACTGGCTTTCACTCAACACCCAGGTGCGGGCGCTGGCTGAAAGGCTGCTCGAAAGGTTTGCCGTAACAGTGGGCGATCTGCCAGCCAGCGCCGCGCACCACCACGCCGAGCCCGGCGGTCTTTATAGGCACTCTTTGGAAGTCGCGCTGAAAGCCTTGGAGGAGTTCGAAGGGAACATGAAGATGGAGCGGCGGCCAGACGGCAGTGTCGATAGCTTCCGTAGTTCCCACAACCGCCCGCGCTGGCAATATGCAACGTTCATCGCCGCTTTGTGCCATGACCTGGGAAAGCTGTTCGAGTTGGAGGTGCGCGGCAAGGGTGAAACATGGAGCCCACTCGATGAACGCTATGCCGAGTTCGGCAGGCGGACGAAAACGCCGGTCGCGAGCTGGCGGCCTGACCGTCAGCATGGCGCACATGCGTATGTCTCAGGCTTCCTCATGCACCACGTGCTTACTCGGCAGGACATCGCATTTATGGGTCTGCCGCGCGTACTGCATCTGGGATCATGCCTCGCAGACGCGCACAGCAAAGAATCAGCCAGCGCGCTGTCGCAGATGGTCAGCCGGGGCGATCAGGCGAGTGTCGAGCAGGCCCAGCCGGCCATCGCTGTCCAGCCCGACAGCAAGGTCGGGCACTTGCTGCAGACGTTCCAGGAATTGATTGCGAACGGCGAGATGGGCGTCAATAGCCCTGGCGCTCAAGTCTACGTTGAGGGAGATAAGGCCGCAGTGGTTGTGCCCATATCTATCGCCATGGCACGAGATCGACTGGCCGCCAAACAGATCGTGCTGCCGCCGAATATCAATCTCTATAACTTGCTTCGCAGTGCCCGGTTGGTAGCTGCCGATCAAACCGGACGCAGCGTTCGACAGATCAAATTACACGGCAGGCAGGGACCCATCTCGCTTAGTGCCCTGATCTTTCCCACAGACAAGGTCGTACCCAAACAGATTTTATCCACTCTGTCCCCTACCCACTTTGAAATCGAAACGGAGCCTGCACCCCAAGCGACGCCTGTTGTCGATTGCTAAGGCTCACGGAGAGAAGATATGAACACTCTTATCGCCAATCAATACGGCCGAGTCCAAGGCGAAGCGGGCAGCTGTGGGCTGACGTTATGCGTAATGGCTCAGACGCCGCGCCGGGAGTCGGTCCAGCTTCAAACCTGCGTGGACTCGGTCGAACAGCAGCTCCATCTGCTCGCCATCCTGCGAGCAGTTGAGCGGCGGATCGAGCAGTTCCAATTGCGCGACGGCAAGGCAGGCGAACCTGCCGAGCAGCAGAGTCCTTTCGACGAGACCGTCTGCAACGAAGGCGATCTCTTCACCTCAAACGGCTCTTCTTCGAAAAACAAAATCTATGGACGTTTTTCCCAGTTCCTCGTCTACGAGCAATTCGACCAAGGCCGGCTGCGGGTCTTCTTTGCCGTTCGCGACGAGGCCAAGCGTGTGGCTCGTTTCGACCTCCATCCCGGCGAGGTTCAGGCTCTGCACGCCTTAACCAAGCGTGCCCTGTTCACCTACAAGCAGGTTGATCTGCTCTTGCGCGATGACGTGTCGCTGAGCGTCGCCGTGAACGTTTCCTGCCACGGCCTGCGGTTCGACGTGCAGACTCCCTTGTGGCGCTCCGAGTTCGTCATCAGCAAAGCGAACGATCTGGCAACGCTTGCCGTCTTCACGCGTCGCGCCATCAATCAGGAAAAGACGATTCCTATCAAGTTCGGAGTAGAGGTCAATCAACTTAGCTTACGGAGACGGAATGACGGGCAGGTGCTTGCCGAGCAACCGGCCATGCGAATCAACCCACAACCGACGAATCCGCAACCTGAACTTGAACCTGGAGGTGGTTCATGCCCGAAAAGCCGAATCCTCGCGAGCTGAGGATGGTGATTCTCTTCGACCCGCAAGACGAGTCGTTCCGCGTCTTTAGCCACAACCTCAGCGCCGAAGATGCGAGCCAGGAGTTAGACGAGCTTGGAAACGAAGGTCTCTTCGCCATTGCCGTCGATCAAGGCTCGCATCACGCGGCGGACTACCCGGACGACTGCACGCTGTGTCGGGCCGTGCTCGCCACCACATGTCCCCGAGACATCTGTCATCCCCCAACCCTCAACAACCGAAGCCAAAAACTGGAGGTGCCCAATGGCAAGTAAAGGAAACGGTTTCACGCATTACGTCGTCTGGAACGAAGTCGTTCTCGGCGAGGCCTGCGTCATCGAGAAATGCAACGAGTGGATCTCTCTTGCATTTATCAAGCTCGGAATCGACAGGCCGGAAGCCGTAATCGACCGCGCCTTTATTGAGAACCACGCCCTAGTTCCCAAAACCGCAAACTAACCCCCCGCAGACTCCCACCCACAAGCAGTAAAACCCACCAATAAATCCTTCCACCTCTGCGGGGTGGGCGGCGTGTACTCATGCCGCACACCGTGCAGCCCACCCACCCAAAGTGACAGAAGTGACAAATGTGAATCGCAGTTTGTCACCTCTGTCACATCCCCGCTGCACTGAAGAGAGGTTACCGTGATACCAGAACCGAATTTGCCCGCGCAACCCGGCGAGTTCGTTGGCAGGAATGGCCCAATAGAAGCCTTTCGCCAAGTGCTGGCTCATGGCCTGCTGACGGGCCGAACCCCCTCATTCGCGGTTCTCGGAGATTGGGGTGTGGGGAAAAGTAGCCTCCTCTTCAAATACCTGGCCATCTGCTCAGGGCAAGAGTACGCCATGCTGCCGGTATTCTTTTCGGTCTCGACGGAACTCTCAGATTACAGACATTTCGCTGAGGGCCTCCTCGACACGTTTACGCTCGCCTTGGAGACATCCGGCTCGCTCGAAACCAGACTGCGAAGCGAGTTGCAGAAGTGGAAATTGAGCAGACTCTCGGTCGCAGGCGCATCTTTTGAACGCCAAAGCACAAGTCGATTTCTCAGCTCAGGTACAGCGATCCTCAAACACGCCTTACACGACGCGTGGACTCAATTCATCCGACCGGCACAGCTCAACGGCGTGATCTTCTTTCTTGACGACTTGCATAACTTTATCTCCCCGAAGCTCCGGAGGAATCGCGCTAACACTGCGGGACCAATTCCAGGAATTGGCAGTACACAGCCTGAACTACAGTCTGTGCTTCTCTGCGCGCGCCGATTATTTTTCTGAGATCAGGACTTTTGCAGAACCTGCAGTGCGCTTCTACGACAAGGTATATCTGGCCTCATTTACCACCGCCGAAACCAAGGAATACGCAGCGGCTGTGTTCGGGGATTGCGCCCCAATTCATCGGGTTTCCAACTGGCTTTACGTAAAGACATTTGGCCATCCGTACTTTATGGCTTTCATTAGCCGCCAATTATTAACGGTGGGACAAGGCTCTCTTTCCGATCCCGAACTGCTCTGGCCCGTTATCTTCAGGCGTCTAGAACAAGAGAAATTCAGGTCTGACCTTTCGAACGTGACGGAAAGAGAAGCGCAGCTCTTGAGAGATGCGGCCGCATTGCAGAATGACGAAATCGCCCCGAGTGACCTGAGCACTCCGTATGACCGGAACTATTTCAAGAGACTTGCCGAAAAAAGTCTGCTTCTGCGCATGGGGCGCGGACGCTATAAGCTCTACCACCCATTATTCCGCGAGTTTCTACGACAAACACAATGAACCACAGCAACCGCAAAAGCGAAAACGTTCGCGCCGTTACGCGGCGGCAAGCTTGCCGCCGCGTAACGGTGTCCCTTGCACTACCAACAGGGCGGAAACCATTCCCTTACCCCATTTCACTTCGTCCTTTCCCTTGGCTTTTCCATTCCATTTTCCCATTGCCCTGCAAATCCACGTTTACGAGGTCCATTTGCGAGGTGAATGAAAAAGGATGCAGAACGCACAGAAGACTCGGCGGCGAAGTGCTAAGGATGCCAGCTGTAACGCACGAATTTGGCGGCAACAGCTTCACTGCGGATCGCCGCCCTTCCGCCAGTAATTTTGAGCGGCTCCTCGATGCCATCGAAACAGCACAGCTCATCCATTGTCATGTGAAGACACTGGAAAGATACGCTCGCCAGGGATCGATCCCGGGGTACAAAATTCACGGCAGATGGTATTTCCGTGCTTCAGACCTGGACTCTTGGCTTCAGACTCATATAGAGTCAGTTCGCCATCCGTGCCGCATGAACCAGGAGGAACAATGAGGTTCACGCGGCAACGGTTTCAATTCGGATGTATCGAACGGAAGCAAAGGAAGAAAGGACCGGACGTTTGGGTGCTTCGCTATCGGGAGTACGTGGCAGACGGAAGCGCGAAGCAACGCAGCAGGATGGTAGGGACTGTTGAACAGTACTCAACCAAAGCTCAAGCGAGGAAGCGCGCTCAGATGCTCCTGCTCTCGATTAACCCGGAGAGCCCAAACATTCAGATAGTGACCTTCGATGCGTTGGTTGATCGTTATCTCGCAGAAGAGTTACCCGAGCGCCACTCGACTGCCAGAGGCTATCAATCATGGTTGAGGAATCACATCAGGCCTAAATGGGGCGAGTACCCAATCGGACAGATTAGGCCGCTTCTCGTAGAGCAGTGGCTTAAGCGACTCGACCTCGAACCAAAGAGCAAGGCGCACCTAAAAAACTTGATGCGTATTCTATTCAACTGTGCGATGCGGTGGGAATTGGTACCGTACCAAAACAATCCCATGAGCCTCGTGCGGGTGAAAGATTCCTCGAAACGTGTTCGTGTGCCGGTTATATTGACGATTGAGCAGTTTCAACAAGTCCTTCTGCACATTCCAGAACCCTATCGCACGATGTGCGTTGTGGCAGGATGTCTAGGATTGCGAATCAGCGAGGTTTTGGGTTTGCAATGGTGCGACTTCGATTGGGAGAAACACCAAGTGCAAATCCGGCGGTCTTGGGTCTATGGTCGCCTCGGCGAGCCCAAGACCGAAAATTCGAAGAGGCCAATGCCGCTTGATCTTACGCTGGAAAAACTCTTGCGAGAGCATCGGCGCGGCCTTCCTTCGACGCTCCAATCGAGTGCATGGGTTTTCCCGAGCAAGCGCACGGGGATGCCCGCGCATCCGTGGAGTGCACAACGTCGCTGGCTGCTCCGTGCAGGAGAAAAAGTTGCAGTCGGGAGACTGGGCTGGCATTCGTTTCGCCACACTTATTCGACCCTGCTCAACGAGTATGGGACAGACATAAAGGTCCAACAGGAACTGCTACGGCATGCGGACATTCGCACGACGATGAACATTTATACCAGAGCGGTACCTGCACGTCTCCGCGAGGCAAACAGCAAGGTCGTCCGGCTTTTGTTGCCTACCGGCACGTGAGGCCCTGTGATGTGTTCCCTTTTGCTCCCTCGTGCGAACGCAAATAACTCGGACAAAAGGAGTTATGGCGGAAGCGTGTGGGAGTCGAACCCACCATCCACCCCGCGAAGGGACGGATCGCCGGCTTTGAAGACCGGGAGGATCACCGGACCCCTTGCGCCTCCGTTTGCCTGGAGTGGGATGATAGCACGTGGTTTAGCTCGCTACCGCGATGCGCTGCTCTTTAGGCTTAGGCTGGTCGGTGTCAGTAGTGGTGTCAGTCGGAGTTACAAGAAGTTGGTTCACGGCTCGGTGCAGCCGGTCAATGCTGATGTGCGCGTAACGCTTTGTCATAGCCAGTGTCTTGTGGCCCAAGCAGGTCGGCGATGTCCTCCAGCGCTACTCCCTTTTGGCGCAAGCGCGTTGCAAAAGTGTGCCGCAAATCGTGCCAATGGAAATCGGCAATTCCCGCGAGCCGGACGGCATCTGTAAACCAATGTTTCGGGCAATTCAGGGGCTTGCCGGTTTCTTGTGAAATAAAGACCCGGTCCGCAGCGCTCGGGCACGCTTTCAATTTGCGAAGCACCATTAGCGCACCATCATTCAGCGGCACGTGGATCGACTCATCGTTCTTAGTTCTGGGAATATTCAGCACGCGCGCTTCCCAATCCACCATCTTCCACGTTAGCTGATATTGGCTTCCCTGCCGCAAGCCTGTATTAAGTGCGAAATCCAGTTCCAATTCGTGGACTGGATACCTTTCGCGGATGGCCGCTCGCAAAGCGTTCTCCTCGTCAGGAGACAGACAACGGACTCGGCAGTTATCCTCACGCTGGTGTGGCACGTCGCGCACCGGATTCATCTCCACCTTCCTATTTCGACGCGCCAGCCGATACGCAAGGGACATGACGGTTCGATAATGATTTATCGTTGCTGGCGACCATTCGTTGTCGTCCCCCGCAGAATTAAGTCGACCCTCGATCTCTTGTGCCGTGAGCGAGGCGGCTTCGCGCGATCCAAACCAGCCAATTAACACCTTCAGGCGGGCCTTGTCATCGGCGGGACGGCGGTACCTTCGTTCGATATCCGCGATAGCATCCTCAGCGATCTGTTTGAAGGACACGACTGCTTTCCGCAGAGTCTCAGGCAATTTCTTACCCTGCAGTGCCTCCAATTTTCGCTTTTGATAAAGTTTGATGGCCATGCCCTTGGTCCCGGACTTCTCACGCCTCTTCCTTCCCTGTGCGTCCCAATAGCAAATCCACCATTCACCGCTGCCCAGGAATTTCTCATAGACGCCACGTGGATTGCGCCGCGTCTTAGGAGATCGTTGCTCATTGAGAGTCACAGCCTTAGTTGCCATTGCGCTTCCCTTCCTTTGGCGGTCTGCCGCCGAGCTTCCCATTGCGTCTCGACGAACGCGCCTTTCGCGTCGAACGGGCTGCGCCCCGGCACGCCGGACAGAAACAAACAAGCTGCACGTTGTGGATTGGGCATTTCATGTCTCATAACCTAGCACGTTTGGTTAGAGGAGTCAACCGGCCAGGTAACCCTTTTGCAGCCGTTCGAGATAAACTACCGGCCAAACGGGAGGCTCAAGATGGAGCGGACCGAAGACCAGAACTCGGGAAACAAGACCAATCACATAGCGCCGCTTCCTGGCGAGATCAGCCACCTCATTCACGGACGCACTGTGACTTTGACCGAACCGAATAGATATTTCTCAAAGCGGTGGAGGTTGTTGCTGCCATTCTCGGTCGAGGGAGTCAGAGAGGTTAAGCCAAACGTTTTTAGATTGGAGCCGAAAACGTTTGAGAGGTTCCTGTCCCTCTTGCGATCCTCGCTGGCAAAGAGCCACGAACTGGCTCAAAAGGGCGACAACCTTTATGACAAGTTTCGACCGTCTGATTGGATCGCGTGGGCGCTCATGGCGGCATGTTCCGCGAGAGACTCTCGCTCAGTCTGGCCTACTTATGTTGGCGACATATGGGAAGTATTAGAAGTTCCACCTGCGGCGTCGGGGAAGATCACAGCAGTAGACGCCCCTGGAGAACAACTGCCCAGCGAAAGTGTAGAACTACGGGTGGAGTTAGAGTGTGAGGAAGGCATTTGTCCCGAGCTGTCCATTGATGTCAGGGGAGAGCCTTTGCGGGTCCTTGAGGAATTTTGGCGGACTGACGAAGATTCGCACGACAAACGGAACGTTCATAATCGCGCTCAGAATTTGTGGCGGTTGTTATCTCAGGCTATCGAATCCCGGTTGGAGATCGAAAGACCTGATAGGGGCAGACCACGAGGTAAACACGGCCACCCCGCGACATACCTGCATGACCACTTCGGTTTGTCTTGGCAGCAAGTAGCTCAGCGCCTATGCCAACAGAAGCATGTTCACGGTTCTTCATGTCGTGACAACTTCCGAAAGCAAGCTGAGCAATATTGGAAGCGGGAACGTAAGCGTCTCAACCCCGGTCGCGCGCAGTCCTCGCCAACAAACTGATTAGAGGCCACTTCGTCCCAGAAACGCCCTCCCCCTGGAAATAATTCCCGCACAATTCTTCCCTGGAAAATAGGGCCAGCCTTTTATCCCAGCTTCACCGCGCGCTCAAGTTTTCGCACGATGGGGTCATCGCACGCAACTGCGTGCTAAGGAGACTCAAATGACAGACCCAATTCTGATTTCCAAACGGGACGCGGCGAAAGCGCTCTCGATTTCTCTGCGTACCCTTGATTACCTCATTGCGTCGAAGGAACTTGCCGTTCGACGTTTAGGCCGCAGATGTTTGATTCCACGTCGCGCACTTGAAGAATTCGCACGTCGGGATCATGCGACACAGGCCAACGACCCGATCGCTTCTCAAGACCGCTCGAAGGAGGCCTCCAATGGCGACCGCAAAAATATTGCCTGAGCATATCGCAACCGAACAACAGGTCATTCACCCTGCGCTTGATTGGCGGGATAACACCTTACTCATGGGTCTGAAGCTTGATAACGGAGAGCGAGGTGTCCTAACTTCTACTGGCCATATCATTCCCGTAGACCAATTGCCTTGGCCTACGTGCGATCGCGGACGAAACTTTGATCGCAGCCCAGTTACGACGAACGTCGCTCAGCGGGTTCAGGCGGGTTATGGGACAGCCACGGATTCACAGAATCCCTATGCGTTGGTCAACGTCCCGAGTCTCTTGTCGGCGTACTATCGGCGCTTCGTAGTGTTTGCCGAGCCTTGGTGGCCCGACGTGCTGGCTCTCTGGACGCTAGGAACCTATCTCTATCCGGTTTTTGGAGCGTATCCGTACCTGCGCATATCGTCTCCTGAACCCGGATGTGGGAAGTCGCTTCTCGGCGAAATCATCGCTCATCTCACCTTCAATGGGGAGCTGATGGCCTCACCGACGGAGGCCAATATTTTCCGCATGGCAGACTCCGACAGAGGAACGCAAGTTTGGGATGAAGTCGAAAACCAATCCGACGCCGATCGCGGCCGCCTTCAGGCTATGAAGAGCGCGCTGTTGAACGGATACCGTGTGGGTGGCAATGTTCCAAGACAGGAGCGCACTGGGCGCGGCCAATTTAGCACTGTACGGTTCCACGTCTACGTGCCTCGCGTTCTAATCGGGCTATCTGATTTGCCACCCGTGGTTCAGCAACGGACGATTGAGCTCTCGCTTCATCGGCGGAGTACCGAAGAGAAGGCTGAACGATACTTACCTGATCAACGCGCGAAAGAAGAACAGGCGTTGCGGGAAATGTGTGCGCTTTATGCTTTGACCTATTGCCGCTCAGTTTCAGAACAGTATCGGAGATCCGACTTGGCCGAGCGTTTGGAGCGCCATATCGGGCAAGCGGGTCGTCTCCCGAATGATCTGTTACTTCCTCTAGTGGCCGTGTGCGCCGGAGCGATCACGGACCAAAGCAGTAAGGTGGTAGTTATGCCTCTACTGGATACACTATTTCTAAAGGCCGCTCCGAGTCTTTCACGCGGCTGGAACGAAGGAGCAACCACAACGCCTCCGTGGCTTCCGGTCGCATTGAATGTTTTAAAGAACTCGCCGGGGGTGACACCCGCAGATCTGGCCCAGCGCGTATCAGAAGAAACGGACATAGCTATCAGTGAGGAACAGTTGTCGAAACGTTTGAAAAAGTACGACATTCGTTCGACAAGGAGTAACGGGACAAGGATGTTCCGCGTTACACAAACTCAGATAACTAAAATCTGCGAGCGATATGGCATCGCGAAGCCTGACGACGATGAACCCGAGGCAATACTGCTGCCCGAGGGACACTTGGGACACTAAGGGACAGTAACTATAGACAAGGACGAGGGGCGTGTATCGGGAGGGATAGCCAATCCTGCTTCTTTATATGGGCTGTCCCTACTGACCCTGTCGGTGCTTGAACCCAAAGTCGGCGTTCGGACGGCCGTGCGGCGGCCTCAGGCCAAGAGCCAAAACCGGCCAAAATGGCATTTTGTAACATTTAGTTTGAAACGTGACATTATGGCGGAACTGCGCAGAAATCGCCCTCAATGAAGCGGTTAGTTTGGCTTAACCTGTTGTTTTTCAATATGATGCAGATAATTTTGAGTGTAAAACACGCTTATCTCTATAGAAACACAAGGCTTAACGTGAGTTGCATGGATACCCCTCGTTTGCGCTGATTGTTCTGTAGAATCATAGGCTTACGTGGGGTTTGAGGCTCAAATCGCTAATTCGTGGAGGTCGAGAACCCGCCTGCTTTTACGAGCGCAACCCGCTACTTAGCCGCTTATTTCCATCATACTCGTGCGCACGCGCACGCGCGTAGTGCAGTGTTTATGCGGGTTTTTGAACAATTTGCTCTGTTTTTGCGTGATTTTGGGGTCGGTGTCGATGAAAAAGGAACAGATTCTCGGTTATTTCCGCTTGGCAAATGGCTGATTGCGTGGGAGTCGCCTCGGCTCGGGCGCTTGGGTTTGGGCGCCGACTTATTGGTTCACACACGACGGGTAAGGTGCAAGGCGCCGGGAAACCCGCAGGCGCTCACTTTCCCGCAACTGGCGGTACCTAGAGGCTGAATACGCCTATAACCAACCGCTATCTATTTCCATTTCCGGGAAACCGATGTGAGCCTAAGTCGGCGTTCGCACGCGGCAGAACAGCAAATTAGACTGGCGATAGTGCCAATGGTCGTCCCGAAAAGGTTCACGTAGGCATTAGCCGCGTTAAGCAGAGGGGGAAGCAGCCGGGGTGTGCGGCCCGAACTGCTTCCCAGGGGATGGTTGCGATGTTCAGTTTGATGGCTGGTTTAGCGGGACGGTTACGACCGTCGTCGGGAAGGATTCAAAGAATTGGCAATTACTCGCACGGTAAAATAGTACGCGCCAGCGAGGTAAACCCTTGATAACCAGTTAGTTCATTTAGAGGGTGTTAGAGAAGAGTAGAGAGTTCGCGCCGTTTCTTTTGTAGCATTTAGAGTACCCAAAGGTGTACAACGCCTGATTATTTCCTTCTTTCAACATAAGAACGCACGCAAGCCGCCTTTGCGGAAGCTCATCCCTATCAGCCCGATCAGGCCCGTGCTGAGCAGAAGCAGGCTGGACGGTTCGGGTACGCGAGTGACCGTCCACTGTGCCGAAGTGCTAAGAATGCCAGAAACGGAGTCAGTTTGACCTATACCGAGGCCCCTTCCAACGAGCGCGCCATTAACCTCAGTGACCGTCTCGGTGCTGTCATAGGATTGCGACGGAGTGATGCCAGAGTAGGTCACGGCTTGGTAATAAATTCCATTTCCGCTCGGTGGGTTTATCAGCGCGTAGATCGCCCAACCTTGGATGTTTCCTTTGCTGTCAGTTGTAACGTCAAAGCTGAATCCGGTCGCGTTGGCTTTCGTGATTGAAAAACCGGTTCCATCAGTAAACGAAAAGCTGGAGATGAATGGCGTCAGATTTCCTCCTGTTGGGTTGAGCAGAGGAGTACCGACACATGCGCCTGACGTGCATACCGAGGAACTCAGCAGCAGGTTATCCAATTTTTTCCCCGATAGCGTCGTATCAAATGTCAGAGAGAAGGCGTAGGGCTGGGGACATACGTTGTTAACGCCACTTGGGGCATAGGTACCCACACAGGACGTATATGGATTGCCGGTGTACGTGTAAACCGTATCCGCGCACGCACTGTCCGCGAAAATGAGAACTCCGAAGATCACCAATAAGAGCAGCGTGACTTTCTGCATGGGCTCGGTCCTCCAGTGGTGCGGATTCTACCCCAAAGAGAAAAAGCGGGCAGCTAATCTGTTCGTGGGGAATTTGCTCGTGCGAGCCTACAACCTAGTGCGTGACGGATCAAGAGCGATTCTTTCGCGCCCTAGGACAGCGCATCCGCCAGCTTCGCAAGCGCGCAAGGTACAGCTAGGAGGACATGATTAGTCACGGGTTCTCGGCCCGTCACTGGCAGCAGATCGAGGCTGGTCGCCCGATCACGGTGAGCACTCTACTTCGCATTTGCCGCGTGTTCAGGTGCCCGATGGATCGGCTGTTTAAGGGGCTGGATGTCGGGACGTATCGCAAAAGTTGAAGCGATACTGTTTTTGCAGAAATGCCGTAAATCCGCTATTCAAACAACGGTCGCGTAGTGCATCTGCGTGTCGCTCGCTTGTGTTCTCAAGCGGTTAGCCGGATTGGAGTGCGAATTTTCTAATTGTGAAGCCGATTGGCGGGGCTGTAGGCCTTTCCCCCACGATAAGCCCATCAGGCTCAGCAAACCCATACCGAGTAACACCAGACTAGAGGGTTCGGCAACAGGCGTTCCCGTGAGCTGAAAGTCGGCTGTAGACGTATTGTTTATGCCGACCACACCAGACGAAGTGAACGTCGAATTGTTAGGGTTGGCCAAATTGACGTTGTAGATGGGGGGATGGTCGGATGCACTATACAAAAGTCCCACGCTTCCGAACTGCGTCGAAATACCTTGGCCGGGAACCCAAGTCACGTAACCGACTGTCGAGAGACTTGCACTACTTACGATCACATCATAAGTCCCGGCTTGTAGCACCCGATTCTGATTTATCGTGAAGGGCAACACTTGATAACTATTACTCGATGCGGGGAACGTAAAGCTGGCACTCAGGATCACGTTAGAACCGGGACCAAGGCCATTCGTGAGTTGGACGAGGACTGGCACCGCAGGTCCGAAACCACCTGCACCACCTCCCAAGTCCACATACGAACCTCCTAATTCAACTGTGAGGGAGTTCATCAGGATTCGCTGACTAAGTATGAATTCTTGTGCCACTACCTGAGTTGATGAAATATTAAATCCGCCCGCAGAAGCGGAAACTGCGCTCGTCCCTACAAGCAACATAGAATTGGCAAATGCGTGGCTAGGAATTAGAGATGCGACCACCGCTATAAGAAGAATTGGGACCTTGAATCGACGGACGAGCAAGCGGCTCTCTATGCGGGCTATCGGTTTCCGAATCCAAGTCACGGTAATGCCTCGCTAAGGGCGGCGACCTGCCGCTGGTTAGTTGAGTCGTTTACGACAAGGGAAGCTCGCCATGATCGCCAGCAAGCGCGTGACGAGCAACAGTAGACCGGACGGCTGAAACACCCACCAATGCAGGGATACTCACTTAGGGATCCGCAACCGGAATGCCAAATGCATATGTGTGGAAAAGCACGGCTTAGGCAACAGCCATAACCCAAGCTCGCAACTTCTTGCACAGTCGGAAAGGCAATTCTCTATAACGTGCAGATTATCGGCCCTGCTGGTGACACCCCTGGGCTTACTGCGTGCCCGCGTCAAACATCTCCCGCCGTCCACGCTTCTGCGTGTAAATGGGGATTCAGCCTGCGGGTATTTTCCCGCAATCGGAGGGTACATAGAGGCACCTTAACCCACCCCTATCTATGTCCAGTTGCGGGAAAGTCCACGATGCGCCGATTCGGCGGAACGGCGGCACAGGTTTGTTAGTGCTAAAATGTGGGAAGCCCCTGGGAAACTTCGAGACGAACAAATGACTGTAGCTTTCCGGTGTATGGATTGTGACAACTTCGTAAGTCTCGATCTTCACGGCAACTGCGCGTTTTGCGGAAATCCTGATCTTCGTGTCATTGACCGCTTGCAACTGCTGAGATTCGTGAAGAAGGTTCTACAGACGAGTAAGTCTCCATGGCTTCTGGCCACAGGAATTCTCCTCGGTGTGGGTCTTACAATTTGGGTGATTCGACAGACAGAACAGGTTCCTTAGTAAGTGGTCTCGAAATAGCGACAAAATGGCGCATCCGTCCGCTCTGGCATGGTATATTTCCAGCGCATAGTATTTCCCTAAATAGCGGCTATTCCAGCGTAGTGTCCCCCCTTCTGTTGGCAGCCCGGAGGACACTTGCGCCAGTCGGAACGCCGTTTCCTTCCACGCATAAACCTTCAAATTCCTATGCGGCTTCGTCACGCTACGAAGGCCACTCCCGAACATCAGTGCGAGACAATAAATGTCTCCATGTTGGGAGCGTATTTTTCTGTGAACGTTGCCCCGAAGATAGGCGAGCTTGTGCAAGTCCTGATCGAACTGCCTGAGAAAGTAACTCGCAAACAAACCGCCCACTATTGTTTTACGGCGAGGGTCGTTCACGTTGAGCCAGATGGCCCCGCGCAGGGTAAACACGGCGTGGGCGTCAACTTCTACTCTTATGAGCGACTGGAACTACCAACGCGGCGGCGAGGCTGAGTGCAGTGCCTCATTGGAAACCCTTGAACACGTTCTCCTTCCGCGACACCAACTCGTAGTTGCCGTTTTCGATGTAAGCGACCGCGCGATAAACCGTCGTGCTTTAGCTCAAACAGCCAATCGGGATGATCGAGTGACGACCAGCCGCTATTCCAAATGCGTTTTCAACGGGTAAAAGCGTGGCGACATTTCGATCTTACGGAAGGCAAGCCTCAAACTGCGTCTAACGGATCGGGCTCATTCACTGCGGCATAGATGTTCTGGCTGTGCCGTAACGCTTGATCAATTTTCAACAAGACATAATCGGCACCTGTGTTCTCGATCGCAATCGGACGCGACATGGCCCTTTTTTGTGCCACGAGGTAGCGGAAGAAGATATCGACAGCACGTGCCTTTTGATGTCGCATTAGCTCACCGCGTGTGTTCTCAAGCTCAACGAAGCGGGACAATTGTTGAGCAGTAGTGTTGTCAAAGATAGGAGTACTCGGTAACACGCCGTACAGGTATTCTAAACGCGCCGCTAGTACTTTAATGTGAATGTAGCCAGCCGGAAGGATGCGTACAGAATCCTCAGATCCCACTGCCGTATAGTTCATGTGATCTGCCGAGATTAGCTCTCGTCTGAGAAGCGTATTGAGGGCGGCAAGACTGTCCTCTTGAGCATAACCCAAGCGCTGCATTTCACCAGCAACATGACGGCAAGTGAAATACCCTTCGAGTCCTATTTGCCCCTTGTGCTTACGATTTACAGCGAGGAAGTAGAGGAGTTCGCCGAAGAGGAAATTATCCGGCAGCTGCCAATCAGGGCTGGCGGCGAAAATATTAGAAATGAAACCGCTCTGGTCGCTAAAGAAACGGTACCCGGTACGCATGAGTATCTTAACGATATCTCGTTCCGTTACTTGTGACTCAGCGCCACCGAGAACAGTAGATGTGATTGCTGTGGGGCTCATATGGCCTGACGTAATAATGCTGACGAACATGTCCAGCGCCCGCCGAATGTTACGACCGGCGAGCGCTTCGAGTACTCTGGACACGTTCCTCCTGCGGTCAAATACGTTCAGATAGAGACGCCTCAGAAAATTACCTAATTCGGATTTAGGATAGGAAATCCGAACTCCTGACTCGATCGAATATGATTGGTTCTGGTCAGCAGCAGCAGCTAGATACTCCATGCTCAGTTCTAGCCGCTTCTTCACGACGTCTACAAACCGCGGCGGGACAATGTGAAAGGTGATGTTCGTTCGATACGTATCCAAAGGTGGTTTATCTTTATAACGTTCATAGGTTTCGTCGCGCATTTGAAGGATGACAAAGGACCGCGTGCGATTCATAAACCACAGCGACAGTTGAAACGCATTAAGCTGGTTCACGAGGTCGAGCTTATCCACATTGTCCATGACCACGACTAAGAGTTCTTGCCGCATTCCCATGATGTAGTCAGCAATGCCGATAGCCCTTTCCTCAGGGTCGTCTTGCCACTTTGCGAGATCAGCCGCACGCGCCAAACCTGCCTGCTCTGCCGAATATTTGGCCATTTCTTGGTAAATAGCTTTCCGGCGTTGAATATTCCGGGCGAATATACCGCGCAGGGCTGAGGCAGAGTTGAGATCTAGGCTAGGATTGTCCCTCTCGAAGCTTTCGACGAACGCTCTGCACAGCCAATTCTCCGCGTGCTCGAGCACAGCGGGACTTGTGTTGAAGTCAACAAAAGCCCAGCGAGTTTGGTCTACCAGCGAAGATGGTTGCAACACGGCCCTGTATCGCTGCATGAACAGGGACTTCCCGCTACCGACAGCGCCCTGAATGATCTGTAGCTGCCCAGTCTGTGGTCGCGCTCGGTCAAATTCGACTAGCACATGCTCCAAATGTTCTTCGCCCCGCCGCGTAGGGGTCAGGTCTTGAACAATTCCTGTTAGGCCGCTGAGGCGATCTTTTAGCAATGCCTCTAATATTCGATCGTATTCGGTAACCTCGGCAGAATTGACGTAGGCGCGTTCGAGGATCTCTTTGTTATAGTCGGCTGTTGACGATGAAAAATATCGTCGCAAAATTGGCGACAGATCCGCAGCAAACGCGTTTACGGGGACTTTTGCATTGATTATTGCGGGTCCTCCAGCAAGGTTATACGGAAAAATCGCGTTGCGCTGGCGCAAGTGCTGCAAGCATTCAATGGCGTGCGTTTCCAGCGAAGGTTCGGCGCAATATGATCTGAGACTGTTGAGAGCGTTCGAGCCAACCCGGAGGTCCGCAATATCGACCGACAGAACTGGTACCGAATCCCAATAACCGAACAGCATTTGCTGACCATTACTAGTGAGGATAAAACGGCACGGATTAACCGTCGTTGGGTACTGTTGATTTATGTGTCGCGCATACAGCGCCGCCTCCCGATAACCCGTTTCAACCGGAACCCCAGGAGCTTTTGCCTCGACTACCATGACGAGAAGTCCACGAAACCAGATGCTGTAATCTGGAAAGTAGCCACTAGTTTTGCCAGCGGATTTGTCGAGAATAGTTGGAGCAAGGTACTGCTTAGTAAAGATGCAACGCTCCGGTATCGCAAGGTAAGATTCAGCACTCAACAAAGGCATGAGGAGTTTTTGTTCAACATCACTCTCAGTTTCGATGTGCAGGTGCTCGTAATCTATGTGCATCACGACTCCGCTTACGGCGTTCTAGTATTTGGCATTGTACGCTCTTGCAGGTTTCCGGCACTCACCGCCCCTTCAATGTAGGGCAGTGCGCAACAACAGGTTACGTATCGCGTCAAGCTCGATAGACATTCTCGTTGTGCCAGCTTAAATACTCACTCCCCGGTTGCAATCGCGTCTCTTTCGGAAGCCAGACCTCAGAGCGGTGCAGCGCGTAGTATTCCTTCCCGTTGTCAAACTCCTCTTTAATCCGTTTGCTGACTTCAATCTTGTGTTCAGGTGTGATCGTCAAGTATCCCCGGTCGAACAGGGTATGAACGTCCTGACGAAGTAACACACCATTGCTCAAAGCGTGAGGACCGCCTGCTTGGTACGGCTTGATGTGAGCAGCATCCAGAACATAGAGGATCGGAGAATGGGTGACGGCGCAATGCCTCTGATATGCGTCAGTGACCATCACACGAAATGAACCCTGACCGAGCCGAGGCAAAACCGTTTGAGGCGCGCCATAGCGGGCGCTCTGCGAAATGACGTTTTCCGACAATTCGCCAGTTGGCGAGCCGATTAGCAGCGCTTGAACTCGGTCCCAAATGGACTTACCGGGTTCGATTTCACTCTCAAACCCCGCCCCGCGAACAATGTTTGGCTTCCACTCAGGTACGGGAATCCAATCTCCACGGTTAAAGAAGAACGGCCTCTGAAGCAGTATGCAGCCGATATCATAGTCCTCGCTCGGATTCGGTGCCACGCGACGATATTGCTCGACCCTTGCTCTCATTTCTTGCTCAGTCGTCGCACCGTTCTTTTGGCCGAAGGCTTGCCACGCGAGACTCACAGGGAAAATAGTCGAGTGGCTGAAGAAGCCGCCACCCACAATGTAGTCATTCGGGCTGTGCAGTTTGAATAAAAAGGGTTCGCCTACTTGAAGAGCTTTGAAGTTCACATTTCCGCTAGGTTGCCAAAAATTCACTTCATCCGGTTGGATGGACGAAAGGTAGGAGAACCAATCGCCGTCCGTAATGGCAATGAAGAGGCGCATTATCGCGGCCAATTCTAAACTAAATCGTTGTTAGTCAAAGCAAGAACATCCACAGCAATAGTCGGAAGCCGCGAACAATTTCAAATTTGCATTTCCGCGTCGGACCTAAAGGTCACTTAAAAAAGAGGCCCCCCCCCTGGCGGAAGCCTAAACTCGGCGACATTTGTGGATTCAACGCGGCTCCTCGGAAGCTTGCAACATCCGCGTAAAATCCGCCGCAAATCAAGCGCAAATCAAATTATTTTTGCTCGCCGTGCAGATTATTCTTGACACACTTCACGCTATTGTGGCATATGCTGTGACAGAAGTAAAAACGGCCCTGCCAGATGTTCTAAGCATCCGACAGAGCCTAACTCACATTGGAGGGATTGGCTCCTATGCAAGCTGCATCCAGCATACCGCAACACTCTTCCGTCTATCAGATCGTAACCGAACAGATCATCAAGCAATTGGAGTCTGGCGTAGCGCCCTGGCATCGGCCCTGGACTACTCAGATTCCGAGGAATCTAGTCAGCAAGCGCGAGTATCGCGGCATTAACGTATTCTTGCTCGCGTCCCGAGGGTACGGCTCACCGTATTGGCTAACGTACAAGCAAGCCACCGAACAGGGCGGAAACGTCCGCCGTGGCGAGCACGGCTCTAAGGTCGTCTTCTGGAAAATAGACAAGTACGAAACCGAAGACGCGGATGGCCAGACCATCGCCAAGTCTTCGGCCATCTTGCGCTATTACACCGTTTTCAATGTAGAGCAATGCGAGGGCATAACCGCCCCCGGTTCACAGCGCGTTATCAATCCCATTACCGAGTGCGAGCGCATCGTTTCAGCCATGCCAAATCTGCCCGCAATCGAGCAAGATGCTCGCGCATGGTATCGGCCAGCTAACGACACCGTGGGCATCCCGTCGCGCCAAGCGTTCGGCTCTTCTGAGGAATACTATTCGACACTGTTCCACGAATTGACACACTCGACCGGCCATCCGTCGCGCATCGGACGCGAGGGCATCGAGAAGCTAAACACGTTCGGCTCCGAGTCGTACTCCAAAGAGGAACTAATTGCCGAGATGGGAGCCGCGATGCTGTCGGGTATCGCGGGAATCGAGCGCAGAACATTGGCCAACTCAGCCGCTTATCTCAAGTCGTGGATTGACGTACTCAAATCCGATTCGCGCATGGTCGTCTTCGCGGCATCGCAAGCGCAAAAGGCCGCCGATTACATTCAGGGGGGCGCGCGATGAGCGCCCCTACTCTGCCGTTCCCGCAGTCGCTGGCCGAGAAGTACAGGCCGCGCACGATTGCTGAATTTGTAGGTCTGGACAAACCTAAGCGCATTCTGGCCAAGTTTGCCGCGCAGCCGTACCCGTCTGCATGGCTCTTTGTTGGGCCCTCAGGCGTCGGCAAGACCAGCATGGCACAAGCACTCTGCGCCGAGATCAAAGGCGAGTTAACACATATCCCTAGCCTGGATTATTCGCTGAATTTGGTGGCGAAAAAGAAAGGATGCTCTAAAAGGTGCATGAACACTGGGTTTTCTGAGAACCCAGTACACCATTTTGGAGCATCCCAAAGGTGACAACTCGTATATCACAGTTCTGCTTCTCCTTCTACCGCCGCCATCCCATTCACTGTGATTTTTCCGGCGGGCAAATCACCAGCGACGCGGGCCTTCTGCCACTGCGCGCTTTCGACGAGCAGCATCATCTGACCAACGATTGGGCCGCACTACTCAGCGACCCACGCCAAGATGATCGCGTGCTCCATCACTCACTGGCCCTGTTGCGGCAACGCATCTACCAGATCGTCGCGGGCTACGAAGACGCCAACGATGCCGACCGTCTGCGTCATGATCCCGCTTTGCAGATCGTCGCCGATCAAGAACTGGGAGCCCCGCTCGGCTCCCAGCCCACGCTCAGCCGCTGGGAGAATGCGCCTTCCGCCCGCGATCTGGTGCGCTTGAATGATGCCCTGCTCGATCAGTTCATGCGCCTCTGTGGAAAGCAGGTCCGCCAGCGCGGCGAGATCCTGCTGGACATCGACTCCACCGACGATCCCACCCATGGCCAGCAACAACTCAGCTTCTTCAACGGAGCCTACGACCAGCATATGTACCACCCCATGCTCGTCTTCGAACGCCACACCGGATGTCTGCTGGCCGTACGGTTGCGACCGGGCAATGCCTCCAGTCATGCGCGCATCGTTCCGATGCTGCTGCGGCTGGTGCCGCGTCTAGAAGCCGCTTTTCCCGGCGTGCCGATCAAGCTGCGCGGCGATGCTGGTTTCGCTCTGCCGCTGCTCTACCAGTTCTGCGAGTTTTTCGGCATCCAGTACGCATTCGGCATTGCTGCCAACGCGGTCTTCCAACGCCGAGCCAAGCTCCGGCAGAAACGTCTCGCCCGCCGCTATCGCCACACCGGAATCCCGCAGCGCAGCTTCTCCAGCTTTTGCCATCGTGCCCGCAGTTGGTCACGCCAGCGTCGCATCTGTTACAAGGCCGAGCACACCGCCACAGGAACCAACCTCCGCTTCCTCATCACTAACTGCCCCGGCCACGCTTCCCAGGTCTTTGCGTTTTACAACGATCGCGGCGAGTGCGAGAACCGCATCGAGGAGTTCAAGAACGGCTTCCGTGCCGACCGGCTCAGCTGCCATCGTTTTCTGGCCAACGCCTTCCGTCTGCTCCTGCATGGCTTTGCCTACAACCTGGTCAATCTGTTTCGTCTGCTGCAACTTCCGCTGCCGTGGCGCTCGGCGCAGATCGAAACTCTACGTGCTCGCCTGTTCAAAATCGGTGCTCGCGTCCGCCAGACCGCCCGCTGCATCCGCGTCCACCTGGCCACCGGCTGGCCGTGGCAATCTCTGTTCTGCGAACTCGCCTTGACGTTTAACACCGGCTAGCCTGCTCCTGTCCTCTCCCAATTCATCTCTGCGCCCGTGAGTTTAGGGCGGAGCCTTCGTCGAAAACCGCTTTTCTCTCTCATCCGCGAGCTCTGCACGCCGCCGTGAATCCCCGAATGCCGAGAATTCGACAATTCAACTGCAGAAAAACAAATCGTCAGCTCTCATGAATTAAGCGGGCTAGCCAGAAGTGCACCGCGCAAGCAATCGAAGAGGCTTGCTATCACTGCCACTTTGTGCCGCTGACTGGCGGCTTCCACGTGGTCTTGATTGATGAGGCAGACCGGATGACGCCAGCCGCGCAGCTAGCCCTATTGAGCAAGCTGGACGCGACCGCGTTTCCACCGAACACCGTGTTTATCTTTACCTGTAACTCCACCGATGGCCTAGAGCCGCGATTCCTAAGTCGATGCCGCGTTATTGAGTTTTCGAGTTACGGCATGGCCGGGGAGATTGCGGATTATCTGGACAAGGTCTGGCACGCGGAAGGGGGAAACGGCGATGCGCCGGACCTAGCACGTCTAGCGAAGGAATCGCGTAATAACGTGCGCGATGCGCTTATGAAACTGGAAGTAGAGCTAATGGCCCTTTGAGGCGGCGTGATGGCCGCATTGTTGATCTTGAACCTAGCGAGGGTACAGATGAAGAAAGCCAAGACCTACAGCACGCGCCAAGCCGCCGCGAAGATGCGTGTTTCGTTTCGGACGCTCAACCGCTGGCTCGCGGATGGCAAGATCAAACCTTCCACGGCGATCCAGATGCCCACTGGCCGGACACTCTGGCTCTGGAATGACCGCGATATTGCCAAGGGCCGCAAGGTGAAGGCCGCGCAGAGGCCCGGGCCAAAGGCAGCCAAGCGATGAGCGCGCGAGTGGCGATCTACGCAAGGGTGAGCACAACCAATCATGGACAGGATGCAGGAATGCAAACGCGCGAGATGCACCAGTTTGCGGAAGCACGCGGCTGGACGCTGGCCGATGAATACGTTGACTCGGGAATCTCAGGCGCGAAGGACTCCCGACCAGAGCTAAACCGGCTTATGGCTGACGCGCACAAGCGCCGGTTCGATGTGGTCTGCGTCTGGAAGTTTGACCGTTTCGCAAGATCGGTTTCTCATCTCCTAAGAGCACTGGAAACATTCCAGGCGCTCGGCATTGAGTTTGTGAGCCTCTCGGAACAACTCGACACCTCCACGCCAACCGGGAAGATGGTATTCACGGTCCTCGGAGCCGTTGCCGAACTGGAACGCAGCCTGATCGCGGAACGGGTGAGAGCCGGACTGCGCAACGCCAAAGCTAAGGGGAAGCGGCTTGGCCGGCCACGAAAGGTCGTAGATGCGTCCAAGATTGCCACGTTGCGAGCACAGGGACGTTCCTGGCGCACCATTGCCCGCCAGCTCGGAATGAGTGCTCGGTCCGCACGACGGGCGGGGCAAAATCCCCGTGCCCAAACAGAGGCAGAAAGTCGTTTGCCTGCTAGAGCAGGTTAGTCAGGGGCAGAACCAACTGTTTTTGCCACGTGACATCCACTTCAGCTAAAGGTTGGGGTTGCGACGTTGCATCGTGCTGCCGGAGGGCGTTCCAGAACTCAGGTAACTTGTTTGGCTCCAGAATCAATCGTCGACCGGCTATGATACAGCCATGTGTGACTTACATTACAGACCTAACAACCTCTACTGTTCACAGTAGCGTGGAGGATTGTTATGGGACTCCTAAGCAGAATGGCGCTCATGGCGGGAGCAAGTCTTTGGCTGTCTTCCGCCGCCGCAGCTCAAGCCCCACTCCTCGTTGATGACAAACCGAAAGCAGTTGAGTACGAAAGGATTTCTTCTTCCCATAAATTCCTAGGCTTGCAGGGGAAAATCGCCAATGGTGCCAACCTAAGTTTCGCCATGTTAGATGCGGTGGGAACTTGCCGCACGTTGGCTGCTGGTGGTGTCGAGCACTGGTTGCCGACTCAACGCTGTGGCACCGCTAGCGCTTTGATTGCGGGGGGAGTTGCTCTTGACATTGGCATAGCCTATTTCTTTCATCGAACCGGCCACCACAAACTCGAACGGATCATGGAAATCGCGGGTTCTGCGGATTCGCTCTATGGCGTGGCATACACGACGACGCATGGCGGCCGCTGGTAGTTCGCCTTAACCGTGGATCTAATTGATGCGGCGCAAGCGTTCCGAAAACCTCTCGACGCGAGTCTCCGCAACTGATTGAATCCACGTGTACGGACTTAGGCTGTTTTAGCGTTCCGAAAACAGATGATTTTTGAACGCGGCAGCAGTAAAAATCTAGGTCCTGACTTGAGAAATCTTTATTCACCCCGGTTACTTCGAAATAAACGCGATTCCCCAGGCCATGAACGGTCAGATGAAGTCTGACTGCCACGCACAGAATCATCATTTCTGTAGAGAAAAGGAGCAGGAGCCTAGCGAGCCTACTTTGACGCGGCGGACTCCTGAGGCTTCTTAACATTAGGAGGAACTGGAAAAACGAGGTAGGGACTGATGTCGACGCTCTTTATCTGAATGTCCAGTACCGTGTGACCGCCTTGTTTCTGAATAATGCGGCCTGGAATTTTAACATCCGTCGGGATTTCTCCACGGTCTGCATAATCGGAATATTCTGTTTCCGTTACCATGTTGCCTAGCGCGGGATTGTCGGTGCGTGTCGCAACTTTTGTCACTAAGTTTTTGGCGTCCAGAGTCGCCTCGACAGTGACGCCAGTAAGTTGCCCGCTCAGAGGAAAGCTGACCACGGTGACCCCATTGTCTCTCGATACTTTGGTCTTGCCGCCCGCGGCCAAGGCACCTTTGACAACACCGTACGGAAGGATCCAGAGCTGGAGGAGTCGTTCCTTCACCGCAACCAAGGCCGGCGTCGCAGTCCCTTTTCCAGGTTCCAGACCCGCACCCAGTTCGGACTCATTCCAGGCATAGTTCTCGCGCACAGTCTGAATTGTGTGCTGCGGGGTTCCGCCACTGGGATTTGTGCGCGTCATCTCCACGCGCATGGCTGGAGGATTGTAACTAAGCGCGACGTGATATTCGGTCTTCAGCGCCGGCCCTTGACCGGGGCCATAAGTGGTGCCGCTGCCCTGAAACTCTATTCTGTTGATCGTATCGAGTTCCGGAAGCTGGCTTCCTCCTAGCCCCGACCACCGGGGCATGCCCAGAGCATCTGCCGCAGCCTTAAGGGTCTTAGCCACGTCGGACGTATTGCTCGCGATTGCCTTGTCACTTTGCGCACCAGCTGTCTGGAAAGCAAGCGCCACCACCGCTGTTAGCACTGACGCCGTTACCATTCTTGCTTTCATCGGCATGCTCCTCCGCAGGTGCGAACTCACGCCTAAGGGCGGGAAAATGCTTTAGTGACGTTCCTTGCTGACGTCATGAATAAAATCTCTCTCGCTGCAAGGCATCGTCTCTGGCACCACCGCCTTGGGATTGGGATTGAGGACCGCCACTCGTGGGGTCGTCGTCCAAGGCTCCAGCAATACGTCAGGGTCATCTACCGTTGCTGTCCACGTAAGGGTGTTGCCGTCCCGATGGAGGCGCTCGATCAGATGCATATTTTCGGTGTGAAAATAGCCTCCTCCACCGTCCTCCAATTGGTCAAACCAGGTATTGCTATTGAAACCCCAGGTGTCGACGACTAGCGTGTCGCCTTCCCAGTGACCAATGGCTTCTCCCCAAAATGTCGGATCAAGGTCATCCAATGGCGTGTGCTTGCGACCATCAACCGGTACCATTCGATAGCCTCCGCCGAGACCCGCATAAACAAACATCAAACGAGTCGGAAACTGGGCAATATAAGTCGGAATGCCCACACGCGGGACACCGTACGGCATGCAATTGTTGGAGGGGTCCTCCGTGTTCGCGTCGGCGTCAAGTTCCCTTACTTTTGCCCAGTACTGAGGTTTGTATGAAGGCAGATTAGAAGTCATCCTGTGCAGAAGCGTTGCGGCACGTCCTTTATCTTCCTCGTTCTGGGGTTTGCGGTTAGGGAGTGGCCAGCTCTGGATCTTCGCGCCCGTAAAAACGTCGTGCGCAGATGTGTCACTTTCTACCGCGACGCCTTGGTTGTGCAATTCGTTTGAGACGCCATTCAGATTGCCCCCCCAGCCATTCCACAGCCCCGTAAGGTCCGGATGTCCATCAGAGGCCCGGGGCGTGGCACCTGTGGGCGCCGGTCGCACGGTAACTGGATGACTGGGCGCCCCCTCTCCATCCTGAGCGACAGACGCTGCCGGGAGCAGGCACAACGCTGCGGCCAAAGCAACAAACCTGCTAGATCGAAGATAGCTCATGATGATGAGCTCCTTTTACGGCTTAATTGCCGTTTGCGTCCGCGGCGAACTTGAACACATGGCCGTCTGCAACCTTCAATTCCTGGAGAAACCCATTAGGCGAGCCATCTTTGGCTGCTAGCGCTGTGATAGTGACTGGGTCGCCGGGCCTTATGCCAGCCCGGTCAGCTCTACTCATTCCGTTCTTACGGAGGGCGCCTGGACCCACCACCTCGAATCCCCACCGTTGAACCTTGCCATCGGCATCTTTTACGTCCACGCTAATATATGAATGGGGATTAATCCATTCCACCTTGGCAATCGTTCCCGAGATCGTAACTGTCTTGTGAATGTCAAACTCCGCCTGGACCGAATGGTGTGCTGACGCGGGTCTCGCGGAAGCTAGGCTCAGAATCCACAAAGCACCCACGGCGAAGGCACCACTGCTCGTTTTGAAGCGCATCAATTGCCTCCTCTACTGTCTTGGATGTCCCCCACGTCATAACTTTATCACTTGACAGTTGTTGCAGGGAAAATAGCATCGCTTTCGGTGAAAGCTGATTCTTTATTCGTAGATCCTTGCTGCGCGATTTTAACACAACGCCAGCACCCATCGAGGTGCTGACGTTGTATGCGATACCGCCCTTCTTTGACTCCTAGAACAAGAACTTCAGCCCAAATTGCAGAACTCGTGGATTTACTGAACTGACATTAATGGTGCCCAATCCCCCGCCGTTCTGGACCCGATCGTTCGCATCGGTGTCCACAATATTCCCAAATTGCGGGTGATTGAAGGTGTTATAAAATTCGGCTCGGAATTCCAGGCTCTTACTCTCGCGAAACTTGATTAATTTCGCAAGGGACATATCCCAGTTGTATTGGCCTGGGCCCAGAATACTGCCCACGCCCATGTTGCCGAAGCCGGTTCCGCCTCCAACCCCATTAATTGCTCCGATGTTCGAAGGAGGGGCGCAGAAGGCTGCCGAGTTTATCCAGCCGTTCCCGCCGGTTAACCCGTCGGTTATTCGTTGTTGGGTTGTGCCTGAGGTCGCAATGTTTGCATACGTCATTCCCGGACATAGCTGGGCATGGCCAATCGTTCCACCTAGACCTGCGGTTACCCCAAAGATTCTTCCCCCCGAACTGTCCACGATGTCTTGGGGCGCGCCGTCCTGGATGGTTGTTACCCCCGACCAGGACCAACCCTCTGTCACCTTACCCAACAGACCCTGCTGATGCCCCAAGGGCAGGTTCCAAACATAATTGACCACCAGCCGCTGTGGCCGGACTAGGTATTCCGGCGAATACGTCTGGACCACGTAGGGGTAAGTGTTGATGCCCTGCGGAGCCTGCTCGGAAGCGCGGGCCCACGTGTAGGCAGCCTGCAACTGCAATCCCTTCGAAAACTGTTTCCGCAGCGTCGCCTGAAGGGCATTGTATTTGTAATTGCTATTGGTTTGATTCGTCGTGGCAGTCGGAGTTACTCCCAGGGTCGGCACGCGGAGAATCGCGTTCGCGACGGTATTGGTGGTGACACCAGTGACCGCGCAGCTTACGCACGGGGCACCTACCGCCGCCAGTTGAGCCATGTTCCAGGGATTGGCAATAGATGTTCCGTCAGCCGTTGGGCCGCTGACTGCGCCCGGAGTCACCTGATGGATGCCATGCGACCCCACGTAACCGACTTCCAGCACCCAGCTCGGCAGAAATTCATACTGGGTGTTCAGGTTCCATTCGTAGGTCACCGGAACCGTCCACCCCTGGTACCAAGTACTGGGGTTTGCGTTCGAGCTGCACGGCGGTTTAAGACACGGCGCGCTAGGATTCGCCGAAACAGTCGACGGGTCTACCCAGAGAGGTGAGAATCCGAAGTATCCGGCACCGGCCGAAACTAACCCCGGTGCGACCGACCACGGATTGGCCAGACTCGCAACAGGATTTCCGTTGGTGACGGAGCCCTGGAGAGGAGCGGAACCGATACTTAGAGCGCTTTGGGGTAGTAAGTCATAGAAATATCCAAGACCGCCGCGCAAGACCAATCGGTTGCTCGACGTTGGCTGCCAGGCAAACCCGACACGCGGCGCGAAATCGTCCCATGGGGCGCTCTTTCCTTGGAAATAGGGCACCGTGCTTTGGTAAACGCCTGCCGGAATGAAGGGACCGTTGTAATTGCTAGGCATTATATATCCCGCGATACTCTCCCCTGCACCGCCTGGAATGGTGACGAATGGAGCCGGCGCTAAGCTGGCCAAGCTTGGAAGGAAGGCGCCTATGTTTCCGTTCGTCTCGATGGGAAATTGATCGAATTCCCAGCGCAGCCCCAAGTTCAGGGTAAACCGAGGGGTAACCTTGACATCGTCCTGAATAAAGGAGCTTAGGAAAAAGACGCGAAGATTACTTTGAACACCACTGTTAGCAGTCGCGGACTTACCGGCGCTCGACTGGAAGATCATGTTGCTAGCTAAGCTTCCGTTGCAGCCGCCAGGATTTCCGGGGCCAGGCGACGCTACAACGCCTGTGCCGCAGCCCGCCCGCCCGATCAGCAAATCCGCGAACGATTGGAAGGTCGGTGCCCCCGTTGAGCCGAAGGGGTTGCTCCGAGCGGATTGGACGCGCTGGGCATCGAAGCCGGTCCGGAACGTGTGCTTGCCGTGCGTCCAGGAAATCTGGTCGCCTATCGTGTATTGGTTATTGCGGACATGGGCGCCGTAGGTTGTGAATGGCCCCGCGGTGAACAAGCCCGTGGTGCTGGCGCCATTGAGGCTAATGTCCGATAGAGCGTCGTTCAGACCTGCGGGAGCGAAAGGGGAGGCGAAATCCGGGATGCCGAACTGCGAGTTGGTGAATGGGACTGCTCTGCTACTCGCGGTTGTGTCCCGCTGGTATGCGAAGTGGAAATCGTTCACCGTGTTGTTGGAGAGAATCGAGGTTAACTTCACGATGGCGTCTTGGTCGATTTTGCTAGCCGCAACGGGGGTGCCCGGCAAAGCATTTCCCGGCTCCAGAGCATTTGGGACTCCGAAAGGGGCACTCAGCGGATCGGTTTCAATGATGTATCGGGTAGACAAGGTGTTCTTGCTGTTGAGCACGTAATCGAGGTTGCCGATGCCCTGGTGGTCCTTGAAGATGGCGGGGCTTACAAAGTTCACCGGCGCGTAAGCTGATGTGCCCGAGCCCGGAATGAAATAGGTACCATCGGGCAGTTGAGCCTGGAGCAGACTGATGGCGATCGGGTTCATGTTGAACAATCCCGCCGCGTCGCAATTGCCTGCCGCCACGCAAGCCGCTGGATTCTGGATGCGCACGGTGCCCTGTTTGGGTTTGGATGACGACGAGATCGCCGCCAGATTTTGTATGAAGGCTTGCCCCGCTGCGTCGCAGGCCGAAATCGAATACCAGCCCGGGTTCCCTCCGTTACATGTGCCGCGATTGCCTGCGGGAATCGGAGGCAAAATAGCGGAGGATTGGCTGAAAGCGGACAAACCATTCTTCTGATCGCTCTCCTGATAAGAGGCGAAGAAGAAGAGCTTGTCCTTCTTGATCGGTCCGCCCACGGCTCCGCCGTACTGGTTCGAATTTAAAACCGGTTTCGGGATGCCCTGACGATTCAGGAACCAATCGTTTGCATTGAGCGCGGTGTTCCGGAAAAATTCGAACGCGCTCCCATGGAAGCTATTGGTGCCGGACTTGGTGACCACATTCACGTTGGCGCCTGGGTTGCGTCCATATCCTGCGTCATAAGTGGAGGTTTGAATCTTGAATTCCGCGATTGCATCCGGATTGGGCATCGCGAAGCTTCCGAACTGAATCGATTCCGACACACTTCCAAAACCCGCCCAATTAACGACGGGAATCCCCTCCATTTGGTAATTGTTCTGGGCGCTGGCCCCGCCATTAACAGAGGTGCGCGATGTTCCCTTTCCGAGCAAGGTCGCGTTGTTGACGTCGGCGGAGACCCCCGTAGACATTGCCAGCAGGTTCGTATAGTTCCGAGTATTGAGAGGAAGCTCTGTCAGCGTTCTGGCGTTCGCCACCGTACCCAGCGTTGAACTGGTGGTCTCAATCGCTTCCACTGCGCTTTCCACGGTGACGGTCTGGGCTTGTGAACCTACTTCCAGGTTGCGATCCAAAACCGCCGTCTCCGTCAGGCTGACGGTTGCGGAAGGAATCTCCACCGGCTTGAATCCGCTGGCGTCAATCCTTACCCGATAGTTACCTGGGGCTAGCAAACTGAATCGGTAGGTGCCGTCCGCCCCAGTTATCGCGGTCCGCACCGCCCCGGTATCCAAACTCGTAGCCGTGACTGTGGTATTCGGAACCACAGCGCCCGAAGGGTCCTTAACCGTGCCCGCCAGCGCGCCCGTCGCGGCAGTCTGGGCTGTTAGAAGGGGCGCTGATAAGATAGACAAACAAATCATCACTACTGCCGCGAACACTTTCTTTGGTGCACGACTAAAGCCAGTCTTGGATTTCATACACGCTCCTCTAACAGTTTTTCTCACTAAACCGCGCAGCCTGGAACGCCAACTGCCCGAAACGGATCAATAAGTGCATCAGCGCTACCTGGGAGCAATTAATTGTCTGCTGTCCCGCAGCACACTTGAGCGATCTATGAGTTTGAGCGCTTGTTACTGTTTAATGGGTCGCCTTATATCACAGAAGATCAATAAAGACTCACAAACATTTTGAATGTACATTTGGCCCTGGCACTGTTGCGTGCTCTGTCGCGATCATGGCACACACGTCCATTCGGCATATCCCTGGACGAGACGAACGAAAATGTTAACGGTTGCTGGTTTCGTTACTGCGGAAGTGTTGATCCCACAAGGACAATAAGTCCAGGCCGGCAGTATTGTGAACCGGCTCGGCTCTTTGGACATCGCCTATCGATGGAGGTTCGCGGTCTTGACCGACTCAGAGACCGCTGCGACGAGGTGATCTAAAAAACGCCTGATTTCGGCAGATACTAACGTGGCCACGTCAGACTCTCGCGGGACGAAGACTTAGCTAGCCTGCGGAAGGTTTTTGGCGTTCTCGATGCCATTATCGAGCAAAAGGACATCGACGCAGTGGCGATGCGCGTTGGCGAATTACTCGACGAAAGCCTTGTTGTGGACCACGGTGGCATACCCAAGGATGCCAAGCCCGAGTTCAGGATTACGCGAGTCCAAAAGTTCTCGTGCAGGACTGGTTCAAGGACGTGCAATCCAAGAGCCGGGTGCGATCAGCCGTCGAATCCATATTGGATAAGCATCTACCAGAGAGCTATAGCCGCACTGTCTTTACGGAGAAGTGCAACAACGTCTTTGACGTAATCCTGAGCTACGCGAGCCAGGGGCTGAAATGGGCAGCGTAACGCAGGGCACTGAGATACGAGCGTAGCCGAATCGCTCGCGTTGTGTTCTAACTCCCGCCTCTCCTCGATACCTGATCTTGTCGGGGTCTAAACTCACTCGGCTTGAGAAGAAATCTGTGCCGTGCTTTGTGACATAACCCTGCCATGCTAGCCCAGGATGGACTTCAGGAGGGTTACGCCCCGCGAACCTCGGTGTCAGTAGTGGTGTCAGTTGGTTTTACAGAAAGCGACGTGTTGGAGCACGTGCTTGCGTGTTCGACGTTCAGCAAACCCGCATAAACAAAGGGCGCTGCACGTCTGAGCATTCTCTTCCACGTCGGCGCGAAGCTCTCGGACGGCTTTGAAGACCGGGAGGATCACCGGACCCCTTGCGCCTCCGGCGCGATTATAAGAGGCCGAAGCTCAGCGATCAATTTACGGAGACGCAACCCATCAATTTTTCTGGGAGGTGGCGAAGGCCATAGCTTCAACTAACTCCAGAACACGAGGATCGGTGCAGACTTCGTAATACGCGCGCTGTCCTTCGGGTCCGATGCGGCCGTCCGAGAGCAATTGCCGCACGAACCCACGGCGCAAGAGAATCGGCTCGACCGCGTCACCGATCGGCGCCTGGCCTAGAAAAAACGTGGTCTTTTCCTTCCCCCACGGCATTTCGCACTCAAGCTCCACCGATTGCAGCGCGATCTCCTCGGTGAGTTTGGCAAAGCCCTCGTCATTGAGCTCCACGCCGTTGAGGTTGAAACGAATCAAAAATTCGTCCGCTTCGTCCTCCTGAGCGCCTTCGACGCCGGGTTGGAAAACAAACAGCCGAAACAGAGATGAACTGCCGCTCAGCATGCGCCGAGCTACCTTTGAACAGCTCGACAGTCGATCGGAAAGATTAAGCGCCCGTGAAATCATGATGCGGGAATCGCTATCCACCCAATACGTCGGCGCTGAGCCTTGAAACGCAATGCCCACTCCCATTTCCAATCGAGGCAGCTCGCTCACATCGGGCCGGTCGTTGTAAGCGGCGGAAATAGCCAGAATCTGCCGGGCGAGCGCGCAGGCCTTGGAAACGGCGCGCTGATGCGAGCGATTCGATTCCGTCTCGAAGATAGCCAATACCATGGCGTCGCCCTCGATAAAGACTTTCGCGGCCCCATAGCGGTCCAGAATGCGTTTTACCGGCTCGTAGAAATTGAGACTGAAAAGCGTCGCGGGATTCAGTCCGCGGGCCAGGAGATCCTTGGTGATGCGAGTGGACCCCCGTACGTCGGCTTTTACCACAGCGTGATTGATCACTTGATCGTGCGCGGGAGGAGTTTCCGTGGGCAACAGGAATTCGTACAAGCTGTTATTCATGCGCGAAATTTCGCGCGTGCGCTCGCTACGAACGATCTGGATTCGTTCCATAGCGGCAGCCAAACGCTCATAGTTCCGCAAGTCGCGGCGCAAGCGCATAAAATCTTCAGCGAAATGCAAAGCCACCGCATGCGCCTCGTTTCTAGGGTAACGCCGCAGCTTCTTGGCCAGCGTTTCGATGCGCTCCATGGAGAATCGCCGGGCCGGAAATTGCTTCAGAATTTGGGCGACCCGCTCTAGTTCCTCCCGGGAAACCAGCGCTCTCTTCAACTGCTGCAAGTGAATGGGAGGGCAATAATCGTGGAAGATGTTGCGTAACTCATAGCTCGCCAGCACATGGATCAGTAGATTTCGTTTTTCCAGCCGAGACACCCAATCGTCCAATCGGCGGGCGCGCTCCGCAGCGGATTCCTGACTTCCCTCCCAATCTGCGTCAAATAGGCGGTGGGCGTTTTCGGGCTCATTCAGGTAGTCGCCCAAGATTCGATCGTATTCCTGCCCGGTAAAGTCGGCCGTATTCTTGGCCGCCTCGATTTGAGGAGCCAATTGGTCGAGCTTGGCTTGCAATTGTTTGATGCGGGGCTCGATTTTCGACAGCTCAGAGCGCACCCGTGAAGGGTCGGTCCCAATTCCCACACGCGCGAGCATCCCGCCACCGTTCTCGAGCTTTCGTGAGAGCGCATCCCGCTGCCCTTCGAGACCTGCGAGCTCTTCCCGAATAGCCACGGCTGAATTCAACAGATCCTGATGAATTCGCGAGGCCTTGGCAATCTCGTCGGCGCGACTGCTCGTCAGAACGGTTTCGCGCAGCAACTCCATAAGTAAACCGTCGAATGTCTCGAAGCGATCTTCGTCTTTTTGGTAGTTTCCGAGCAAAACGTAGTGCTCGAGAAACAGAAAGTCATCTCGCCCGCCTTCGACAAAAGCGATTCGGTCGGCAAGCATTTCATATACGCCCTTTTGCTCTTCGCCGAATAGAGCCTTGCGCCACCGCCCCAGATTGTTTTCCTCGAAGTCTTGCAGGATCTGATAGATGTGTTGGGCGACCTGGCGGAAGATGGTGCGCCGGTTCGCTTGCAGGTCGGCGAGCTGCGCCTTCATAACGTGGGCCTGTTCGGAGCGCTCGAAGTATGCTCCTCGCGTGCGGATCCACTCTTTCGCTTCCAGAAGCAGAGTCGCAAACTGGGCTGCGATTTCCTGAGTCAAAAACTTCAGCAGAGTCACCCGAAACAGCAGGTCGAGCTCGACCTTCTTTTCGTACTTAGCGCGAGTAAGCGAGGCCTGCATCAATTCGAGCGTCTGGCGCTTCCAGGCGCCAGTCTCCGGCCCTTTCGGAGGCTTTGCTCCCTTGCGAACCGCATAGGTAAGATTCGCAGCCTGGCGAATAAACTCGAGGAGATAGGCGCGAGTTTGTTCCGTCCAGGCGGGGCTCAGATAAACGTCATGGTGGATATTATCGACGCCTACTGTAAGCGCAGTCAGCGGAAGCTCTGCCGCGTAAGTCTTCAGGTCGACGCGTGCAAAGTTGCCCGCGAGCGTCGTTTTAGGAAGCCCTTGAGGAGACATATGTCTTAAGCTTTCACGAGGTTAGCAGGGGTCTCGCTGAGCCGCAGCAAGCAATCCGCGAAAAGCAGCCAAGGCGTTAACATCCGATTGGAACGCTGGGGTCGTATAGGACGTGACGCGTGTAATCGTCAACTCGGGGGCAATGTAATTGTAATCCGCCGCCTATCCGCCTCGACATGCTCCAGGTGGATAGCAATCTGCGGCCAATCGGTTCGCAAAGTGAAGCGCTCCGCCCACTCAATAATGACGATGGCAGGTTCAGCGAAGGCGTCCTCGAGCGCCAGGGACTCAAAACTATGGAAGTTTTCCACGCGATAAAGGTCCACATGGTAGACCTTGATATGGTTGCGAAACACATGCACCAGGGTGAACGTTGGGCTAGTAACTTCTTCCTCGCGAGCCACGCCCAGTCCACTGATGATCCCTTTGGTGATCGTGGTCTTACCACTACCCAGTTCGCCGGACAGGAGAATCAGCGAGGGTGGCCGAAGGCGCTCCGCGAGCTTGCGGCCGATTTCCATGGTCTGTTCGGGAGAAGATGACACGATCTCAGTGGAGGCCATCGTGCCATTCAGCCAGAAGCCGGGAGTAGGCCTCCGGAAGCGCTTCGATAAGGTCCGACGCTATAAGCGGGGCCTCCCCAACTCTTTCCGCCGCGATGTCGCCCGCCAATCCATGGAGGTAAACACCGAGTCCGAGCACTTGTTCCCAGTTTTTAGTTCCAAATTCCGCTGTTAAACCGGCGAGCATCCCAGTTAAAACGTCCCCAGTGCCGCCTGTGGCCATTCCCGGATTACCAGTTGTGTTGACGTAGGCCTGCCCTTCGGGTGTGGCCAGAATGGTGTGAAAGCCCTTTAGAATGACGAAGGCCTTCCATTTTTCGGCCGCATCGAGGGCGACTTCCAGGCGTTTTGCTTGAACGTCACGTGCCGTTGCACCAAGGAGCCGGCCCATCTCTCCTGGATGCGGCGTGAGCGCAAGGAGTTCTGGCTTTCTGGTCCGGAGTTCGTTTGCGCGCCCCACGAAGGCATTTAGCCCATCGGCATCGAGAATCACCGGAAGCGATACCTTCTGCAGCACAGTGCGAATGAATTGCTGCGTTTCGTGATTTGTGGAAAGCCCAGGTCCTATTGCCAGGACCGATTTATCGCGGGCGACGTGGGTAAAACGATCGTCATCAAGGTTGCGTATGCTGACCGTGCCATCGTCGTTTTCGAGCAAGGGTGTCGTCATCATCTCGGGCATTCCGGCTGCGACAATGGGCAATACCGTCCCCGGCGTAGCCACGGTAACGAGTCCCGCGCCCACGCGCAGCCCAGCGCGGCCGCCCAAGACGGCAGCTCCCGATTTGCCGACCGAGCCTGCCACAATCAGCGCGTGGCCAAAATTACCCTTGTTGGCGTCGGCCTTGCGCACCATGGGCAAGCTGCGGAATTCGCCCGGTTCGAGCCAGTGAAGCCTCAGAGTTGGATCATCGTCCAGAAGTTCGCGTGGGGTGCCGATGTCGCGCACAACGAGCTTGCCCACACAGTCGGCGCGAGGTGCCAGCAACTGGCCAACTTTCGGAGCAGTGAAGGTTACGGTCACATCAGCGCGAATGACGGGCCCTCCAAAATCCTCATTCCCAGAAGGAAGTCCCGAGGGCATATCCACCGAGTTTACGAAACGCGCACGCCGCGAGACCAAGGCGAGCGGGTCTCTTCTCCCGCCATGCATTTACATCGTCGATGACGGAAGCGAGCAGACCCTCTACGGGCCCCTTGATCCCGGTGCCTAACAGCGCATCGATAACGAGATCTGCTTCGGTCAGCGCCTCGCCCAACATGGCCCACTCGGACTTCGAGGTCACTGCGTGCAGCTCTCCGCCACCTGCTTGCCAAAGCTGCAGGTTCACGGCCGCATCGCCGCGCACCGCCGAAGGTTCCGCAAAGAGGAACACGCGAGGAGGAGCGCCGCCTTCGCGCAACCGGCGCGCCACCACGAACCCGTCGCCGCCATTGTTGCCTTTGCCACAGAGGACCAGAATGTTACGCGCGGGAAGATCGGGGAAAGCTTGCGATAAATAATCCGCCACAGCAGCACCTGCGTTTTCCATCAACTGCAGGCTGGGCACTCCATAACGATCGGTGGTAAGCCGATCGACCTCGCGCATCTGTTCTGCGGTTAGAACTTTCATGGGACATTGATCATGGCACGATCCCTCCTGATCGCAAAAGGATCAGAACAAGAGGACCCCACCCCGCCCGTTTTTTTTGTAAGTGTTCATTCTGCGCCACTTTAAGTCCAATGATTTTGTAAGTGTTCATTTCACGAGAGTTGTGGCTCGATTTTTGCAAGTGTTGATTTTGCAAGGCTTGGCAAGATTCGTGTGGTTTTGCACTTTTTTGCTCACTACTTTCTGCCCGAAGGATAGGCCGGAAGCAGGCAAAGGAATTCAGGACGGCCGAGGTGCCGGAGAGTGGGGAAAGAGACAGCGAACGGGTCACGGCAAATGGCGGAAAGCAGAGAGAAAGGTGGTACAAAGAACATACGTGATGCTATCAGATAAGTCAATATACGTCAAGCACTAGTTACTTCCTAGGCGTTCGAACGTGGATGTGTTGCGGCTTGTTCAACGAGGTGGAAGAAGTATTGTGCGGCTGTGCAACGATTTTCCTGCTCACCTGGACAGCCGTTGATGCAACGGCCGACACGACGGGCCATGAGTTACCTCCAAACTCACGGTCCTGGGTTCCGCGTAAACTTGTCAATGGACAGGCGTATAGTGGCGGCCATGACATCCGAGCCATCACTCGATCCACGGAAGAGCCCTTGGAAACGCGGCGACGTGTGCGGTTTAGGTGGCACAAAGCGTGGATTCGTATTGGGCCGCGCACCAGAGTACTTGGAGGTCCGCTGGATGTCGGGCGGCGGTATCGAGCGCCTGGACCATTGGGACGAAGAGAGCCTGATCAGGTACGCGTACGCTGATAGTCTGTCGGCGTCCGGTGACATGACAAATCTTGAAGCCTTGGAGGCGATAGAAGCAATTACTCACGTAGAAGAGGCGGTCCGCGAGAGAATGAAAGCGGTCAAAAGCGAGGCCGAGAAAAAGGAATTGGATAGCCTAATAGCCCGATCCTTTCCGCCCAAGTGTGCTTTTGATAGAAGGTACAGTACGAAGCTTCTTACGCTAGCTATCAAACCGGATGAGGTGAGTTGGTTTTGGAAGCTGCGGGAACGACTGCATCGGGTCCGCTGTGGGCAAACGCCGCCAAAGGAGTGAGATCAAATGCCATCGACACCTTGTAAGTACTGCAACGGTTCTGGCAGGACGATCATTCCGTCTGGCAAGAACAAAGGTAAAGAGACTAGCTGCGAGAACTGCGGCGGCACGGGAACAATTATAACGTACCAGGGTCCTCCGGAAGATCCTCGCAAACCGTAAATTGGGAGGAAACCGCCAGTGATTCAATCTTTCTTCAAAGAGAAACCCACTGTCGATACACCTTACAGAGAGATCGTGCTTGATTATAAGAACGACTGGCAAGCACGTGTGTTGGGTGGAACTAAATGGGGCAGAGAAAATGCTAAAGAATTGAAGGTTGTGAAGGCTAAGGACTTTGACGCTGGCATGCTTGAATACAACAAGCTCTACAAGGAAGTGCAAGACGAAGGATGGAAGCCTTACGATCCGCACGCGCCGTGGTGGTAGTGCCGTCTGTCCGATGTGTAATAATTTTGGAATACTCCGCATCCACTTAATCCGCGTTGCCGTCAACAAAAAAAACAAAAGCTCTGGTTACGCGGCCATAGGAAACACCCCCACGCGCAACACCGGCGCATGGGGCACCCTCGTCTCTTTCCAGCCCACCGAATTTCAGCAGTCGTATCCTCCCGCCGTTGGTTGCCGTCAAGAAAAAAGAAAACAAAAGGCCCGGCCACCCGTCCATAAGAAACACCCCCACGCGCAACATCGGCGCGTGGGGCATCCTCGTCTCTTTCCAGCGCACTGAATTTCAGCAGTCGTATCCTCCCGCCGTTGGTTGCCGTCAAGAAAAAAGAAAACAAAAGTCCCGGCCCCATCCGGTCCGCTGACGTGTGCTCCCAGAGGGAAGCCAGGAAAGGTTTGGGGGTGCCCCATGCGTCGATTTTACGCGTGGGGCTTTTCGTCTTGTCGTTTCCGGAATCTCGTCACTCGACTGGATCGATTCGGACCAATCCCGTCTTCCCCGTCGCATAGAACGACCAACTGCTCCACACCCACGCCGCCGGATTCTGCACTAGTCCGCGCTTGACCGGGTTCGCGTGCATGTAGTCGAGCTTTTCCCTTCTTTTCTTGGCACTGTGAATGTTGAAGTCATAAAACCTCGCCTGCCAGAACCGCTGCAGGCCGCCGTCGCACTCGGTCTTCCGCAAATCTCTTGACACGCGCTGTTTCAACGCCTGAAGCACCATCGAGAGCGTGCCCTTAACCGGTTCGCCGATGAGCAGATGCACGTGGTCCGGCATCACTACGTATCCGACCACGAGAAATCGGTGGCGCTCGCGAATCTTTTCAAGCGCCTCCACAAACAGATTCCGCGCCCGCGCCGTATTCAGCAGCGGCAGCCGCCGGTAGCAGCTGAAGGTCAGAAAATGTAAATGCCCGCGACCGTAGTATCGCTTCAGTCCCTTCGGCATAAGAAACACCCCCACGCGCAACATCGGCGCATGGGGCACCCTCGCCTCTTTCTAGCGCACTGAATTTCAGCAGTGGTATCTTCCCGCCGTTGGTTGCCGTCAAGAAAAAAGAACAAAAGCCCGGGCCAACCGTCCATAGGAAACACTCCCACGCGCAACACCGGCGCATGGGGCACCCTCGCCTCTTTCTAGCGCACTGAATTTCAGCAGTGGTATCTTCCCGCCGTTGGTTGCCGTCAAAAAAAAGCCCGGGGCACCCATCCAGAAGAAATATCCCCACGCGCGACACCGGCGGATGGGACACCCCCACCCGTCCATAGGAAACACTCCCACGCGCAACATCGGCGCATGGGGCACCCGCGCAGACGGGCATCACCGTATCGATCAGCGTCTGGGTTGCAGATCGGCGCTCGCGGGGGCGGGCTCGGCGAGAGGCGACTTGAAGCGCTGTGCGGCGGCGAGGCGGCTATGTTTGCGCCCGTAGCTGAAGTAGATCGTGAGGCCCACAACCAGCCAAACTCCGAGGCGCAACCAATTCTCGGCAGGCAGCGAGAACATCAGGATCAGACAGCACAAGATCCCCAGCACGGGCGTGATGGGACAGAACGGCACCCGGAACGGGCGATGCACCTCGGGATGGATTCGCCGCATGATCAAGACCGCCGCGCATACAATCACGAACGCGAGCAGCGTGCCGATATTCACCAGTTCAGCCAGGATTCGTAAAGGCAAGAAGGCAGCCATGGCCGCAACGCAAATTCCCGTCAAAATGGTCGACTTCCAAGGAGTGCGGAAGCGGTCGTGGACCGCAGCAAAGAATCCCGGAGGAAGCAGCCCATCCCGCGCCATGGCCAGGAAGATTCTGGGCTGGCTCAACATCATCACCAGAAGCACCGACGTGATGCCCGCGACGGCACCGACCGCGACCAGCAACTGCGCCCACGGCAACCCCACCTGCCGGAAGGCGTCGGACACCGGGGCGTCGATATTGATCTGGCTGTACGGCACCATCCCGGTAAGCACGGCCGCCATGGCGATGTACAAAATTGTGCACAGCACCAGCGAAACCATGATCCCAATGGGCACATCCCGCGATGGGTTGCGGGCTTCTTCGGCATGGGTAGACACGGAATCGAAGCCGATATAGGCAAAGAAAACGATGGCCGCACCGGCCAACATGCCGACGGGTTCGCCGGCCGGTCCCGTTTGCCCCATCAGGGTGTGACCAAACAGACTCAACCCAGTGAGCCCAAAGGGCGCGAACGGCCTCCAGTTGGCCGGATTCACGTAACGCGCACCCAGGCCGATCACGAAGAACACAATGGTGACCTTCAAGATCACGATGCCGGCATTGAAGCTGGCGCTCTCCTTGATCCCTTTCACCAGGATCGCGGTGACCAGCGCGACGATGACGATGGCGGGCAGATCGAACCATGTGCCAGTCCCGACAAGCCGCCCCGAGGTGGGATCGAAATCGAAGGGCGCATTGGTCACGACGTGCGCCAGACTCACCTTAAAGAAGGCCAGCAAATCCTGAAAGTAATGAGACCAGCCGTGCGCGACGGTGGATGACGCCACCGCGTACTCGAGAATCAAATCCCACCCGATGATCCAGGCAAACAGCTCTCCCAGGGTGGCATACGCATAGGTGTAGGCCGATCCTGCCACCGGCACCATGGAGGCGAACTCGGCGTAACACAGGGCGGCAAAAATACACGTCACACCGGCGGCCACGAACGACAGCATCAGGGCCGGGCCGGTTCGATCGTGGGCGGCAATCCCTACCAGAACGAAAATGCCCGTACCGATGATCGCTCCCACTCCCAGGCTCGAAAGTTGGACGGGACCGAGGACACGCCTAAGGCGATTCTCGCCGCGCAGCTCCTCAAGCAGGACGCTGTGCGGCTTGGTCATGAATAGCTGGTTTGGCATATCTACCCTTCCCCTACATTGATGCCGGATCGTGATTCCAGGTCGGGCCGTGTACGTTTACTTCGCTGCGAAATCAACGAGAAATCGCTTCCGGTGCGGACCGCCGGGACCAGATCAGATACACCGGAACGCCCAAGAGCACGATCACCAAGCCCGGCCAGGTGGTTTGCGTCTTATACAGAATCAATACGAACATGATCGCAAGAGCGACGATGATATATAACGCCGGCACGATGGGATAGCCAAATGCACGGTAAGGCCGCGCGACGTTGGGGCGTTTTCGGCGGAGGACGAATACTCCAGCGATCGTGAGCACGTAAAAAATCAATACGGAAAAAACGACATAGTCGAGGAGGTCGCTATAGAGGTTCCCGTACGTGACCGTCCCCAACGCATCCGCCCTTCGGGTGCGCGCAAGAACCAGAAGGACCGCCCAAATCCCCTGAAAGAGCAACGCGCGCGAAGGGACGTGACGCTCGTTCAATTCGCCAACGGAACGAAAGAACAGACCGTCGCGCGCCATCGCGTAGTAAACACGAGCTCCGGCCAGGATCAGGCCGTTGACGCAGCCAAAGGTGGAAATAATGATGGCGACCGCCATCACGGCAGCACCCGCACCGCCAAGAATCGCGTTAAGCACAGCCGTGGCTACGCGGTCATCGGCAGCGGTTTGAATCTGAGACAGAGGAAGCGTGCTCAGGTAGGCGATATTGGCCAGGAAATATAAACTGATTACGATTGCGGTGCCCAGCGCGAGCGAGAGGGGCACATCCCGCCTTGGATTTTTCACTTCGCCCGCCGTAAACGTAATGTTGTTCCAGGCATCGGCCGAAAAAAGAGAACCTACCTGTGCCACGCCATAGGCGACAAACAAACCAAACAATCCAGATGTAACGGAAAGCGCAGGAATCCATCGGCGCAAAAAATCCGCCCCGGGTTGGATTATCTGAGCGCCATCAGCACTCCAGAGGTGCGCGAAGTTAGCCTGAATTGCAGCCGCGTTTCGCCCAAAAACGATTCCCAAAGCCACCAGGCCGATGAGCGCCAGCGTCTTAGCGGAAGTGAAAATATTCTGGATATACTTTCCCCAGCTCAGGCCGCGGGTGTTTGCGATGGTCAGAAAAGCAATTAATAAAATGGCGAAGAACTGCTGCCATGAGAGGCTCAGCGCATACTTTGCGGAGATGCGTACGGGCGCGATGATCCAGGAGGCGGGCGAAACAGAAGGAACGAGGACGCCGAGGAAGCGCGCAAATGCGACCGCTACGGCGGCAATCGTTCCCGTTTGTATGACCAGGAAAAGCGTCCAGCCATACAGAAAGCCCCACAGAGGCGAGTAGGACTCCCGCAAATAGATATACTGGCCACCCGCTTTCGGCATCATCGCTGCCAACTCGCCATAGGAAAGCGCCGCAGACACGGTGAGAATTCCGGTAATCACCCAGGCGATCAGAAGCCCGACCGGCCGAGCCCGTCTGTCGCGCGATATCCGCCGAAACAATGAAGATGCCGGATCCGATCATCGATCCGACCACGATCATTGTGGAATCGAAGAGACCCAGGCCGCGGATGAACCCGGATTCGCTGGGGACAGCCGGTGCCGATGTCGCCGACGTAGCAGTTGAGGTATTCACGCTGCTCTCAGTTCCCTGCACGGACGCGCGCAGCCTCTTTGAGAAAGAACCGCGCCCGGGCAGCAGGATTCTCAGAGACGATCAAATCACGCGCCACGGCCAACGAATCGGCGCCGGCGCGGAAAACCTCCGCTGCGCGTTCGAGCGTAATGCCGCCGATGGCGACGAGAGGCTTTTGGGTATGCTGCCGCGCTTCCCGCAAAAGGTGTAATCCGACGACAGGATCTGGATTTTCTTTCGAACTGGTCGGAAAAATAGGGCCGAAAGCGATGTAATCGGCGGACGTCTTATCGGCAGCGTCAAGCTGCTCGAGAGAATGCGTCGACACGCCCACTAACTTGTCTGGCCCAACAATGGCGCGCGCCTCCTCGACATTCAGATCTTGCTGCCCCACGTGCACTCCTTGCGCGTTTGCGAGAACTGCAATATCAGCACGATCGTTCACAATGAAGCGGGGCTTATAGCTGCCCGGCTTGGCAAGACGAGATAAGGTGGCAGAGATGGATTGCGAAGCTTCGAAAAGTTCCCTGCTGCTGGCGCGTTTATTGCGATATTGCAGAAGCTCAACCCCGGATTCTGCCATCATTTCGACAAACGACAGCTCCGACGTCTTCTTGAGCAGGGCCGCATCGATTATGGCATAGAGAGGAGGGAAGACAAGATTCATATCCCGCTCGTGCTACTTCCCGTGCACGGGCAGCAAGCGCTCCAGGAAGTGCGTATCGAGATGCCCGGCTTCGAAATCCGCCTCGGCCAAAATACGCTGGTGCAAAGGGATCGAAGTCTTGATTCCCTCCACGACAAACATCTCCAGTGCGCGGCGCATGCGGGCAATAGCCTCGGCGCGGTCTCGCCCGTGGACAATCAATTTGGCTATGAGCGAATCGTAATAAGGAGGAATGACGGCATCAGCATGCGCGGCTGTATCCACCCGAACACCGGGCCCCCCAGGCATGTTAAATGCAGTGATGCGACCCGCGCTGGGAACGAACGTGTCGGGGTCCTCCGCGTTCACACGGCATTCAATGCTATGGCCGCGAAATTCGATGGGCCCGATCGCTGCCTCCAACTTCTCGCCCGCGGCAATGCGTATTTGCGACTTGATCAAATCGACTCCCGTGACCAACTCCGTCACGGGATGCTCGACCTGGATGCGCGCATTCATTTCGATAAAATAGAAGGAACCATCCTCGTCCATCAAAAACTCGACCGTTCCAGCGTTGCTGTAGCCGATTTTGCGCAAAGCCTCCACGACGCGGCTTCCCAATTCCGTCCGGCGCTTTGGAGTAAGTGCCAGGGACGGCGATTCCTCCACGAGTTTCTGATGGCGCCGCTGAATGCTGCATTCACGTTCACCCAGATGCAAAACATTGCCATGGCGGTCGCCTAATATCTGAAATTCGATGTGCCTGGGGCGCTCGATAAACTTTTCCAGGTAAACATCGGGCACACCGAAAGCCTGCTGGGCTTCATGCCGGGCGGTTTCCCAGAGCGTTAAAAGTTCCTCCCGAGCACGTACGATGCGCATTCCCCTGCCGCCGCCGCCTGCCGAGGCTTTGATGATCAGGGGATAGCCTATGCGGGCCGCTTCGGATGCCAAGGTGTCCGGGTCGCCTACGATTCCCTCGCTGCCCGGCACAATGGGCACCCCGGCTGCAGCCATCTCGCGGCGCGCCTGATCCTTCTCTCCCATCATCCGCAGGATCTCAGGCGTTGGCCCGATAAACGTGATATGCGAAGCCTCGCAAACCTCCGCGAAATTCGCATTCTCGGACAAAAACCCATAACCCGGATGTATGGCATCGACGTCGGTGATCTCAGCGGCGCTGATCACATGCGGGATGTTCAAATAACTGTCTGAGCTGCGTGCCGGCCCGATACATACGGCTTCATCGGCAAAACGCACGTGCAGTGAATTGCGATCCGCTTCCGAGTAAACCGCCACCGTAGGGATATCCAGTTCCTTGCATGCGCAGATCACGCGTAACGCAATTTCACCGCGATTGGCTATGAGTATCTTGCGGAACATAGAGGAGGGTCCTGCGTATTACTTCTTTTTCGCAGGACGAATGGCAAAAAGGCCTTGTCCATATTCGACCGGCTGACCATTTTCGACCAGGGCACGTACAAGCTCACCGCTCACGTCAGCTTCAATTTCGTTCATCAATTTCATCGCTTCTATGATGCATACCACCTGGCCCGACTGGATCACGTCGCCTGCCTTCACAAAAGGAGGAGCCCCCGGGCTCGCCGCTGCATAAAAAGTTCCTACGATGGGCGATTTGATGGTGTGCAGTTCTTCGACAACCGCCGCAGGACTCGATGGTGTGACAGCGGTTCCCGAATGCGGCTCCAGCACCGCCGCCTGTTGCAGAGACTGCGGCGACGCTCCTGTACGTGGTGCCGCATTGGCTGATACTCCGGCCTTTTTCAGCCGAATCCGTACGCCGGCGTTCTCGTATTCGAATTCCTCGAGTCCGTGGGAAGCCATAAAATCGAGCAGCTTTTCCAGTTGCCCGAACTCCACGCCCAGAGGGCCCAACTCGCTGTTTGAATTTTTCTTTCGGGATTCTTTCATCGAATGTCAGAGCTCGAGAAGCCCTCGAGGCGCCGTGGTTAGGACTTCTGTTCGATCCGGATGAACGGCAACTTCATCCTCGAGGCGAATTCCACCGACGCCTTCCACATAAATTCCCGGTTCCAGGGTCACCACGTTGCCCGCACGAATTTCCTGTTTTTGGCTTCGCCCAACTCGCGGCCTTTCGTGGATTTCAATACCGAGGCCATGTCCGGTGCCGTGCACGAAGTACGATCCCAGGCCATGCCGATTCAGAACACGCCGCGCCGCTCGGTCAACGCTTCCGGCCGTTACACCCGCCCGGAGGGCGTCGTGCGCCGCCTCCTGGGCTTGCTCTACCGCTTTATACCATCGCCGGATGCGAGCCGGCGCGCGTCCCAGAAAAATCATGCGCGTCAGGTCACTGCAGTAGTGGCGGAGTATAGCACCCAGGTCCAGCACGACCAATTCGTTTTTCTGTAATCGTTTTTCGGTGGGCCGCGCGTGAGGCAACGCAGAGCGTGGGCCGGAAGCCACGATCGTCTCGAACGACGGACCGCTCGCACCTTTGCGCCGCAAACGGTAATCAATCTCGGCGGCAACCTCTAACTCAGTCACACCCGGCCGAACGAAATCGGGAGCCTCGGCGACGACTTCGGAGGCCAGCTTGGCGGAACAGCGCATCACGTCGAGTTCCTCGGCGCTTTTAATTTCGCGCACGCCTTCAACCAAGTCTGCCGTCGCTTTCCATTCGATACGGGGACCAGCCGCCTTTTTTAGCCGCTCCCATTCGGCAACATTCAAGGAAGCCGCTTCAAATGCAACACGCAAACGCTTTCGTGGCGAGCGTGCACGTAAAAATTCGCCGCAGGCCTGGGTAAGCGGAGTTCGGACAATATGCACGCGGGTCTGCGGCGCCTCTTCATGCGCCTGAATCGTATATCTGCCATCGGTAAAGAGGTGCACAAGATCGCCGAGAACGAGCAGAATGGCGTTGCTGCCGCTGAACCCGGACAGATACAAGATATTCGGCAGATGGGTGATCGCGAAAGCGTCCGCGCCCGACGCCGCCATCGCTTCCCACACTTGCTCCAATCGCTTTTGAGAAAGCACACTCATAAAAAAAGGAGGAGACCCCTGTCTCCTCCCTTTCAACCTAAAAGTAGCTTCGCCGTTACCCAGGAATCAGCCGCGGCGTCAGGAAGAAGAGCAGCTCCTGTGATGATACTTTGACTGAGGTTTCTTTGAACAGATGGCCGATCAAGGGGATATTTCCTAACAACGGCACCTGGAAGATATTCGTCTGTTGCTGACTAACCATAACGCCGCCAATAACCACAGTCCCACCGTCGCCAACGAGCACCTTTGTTTTCGCCGATTGCGTGTCCAGAGCGGGGATGCCGTTGACCAGAGGAATGCCGGTATCGATCTGCGTGTTTTCGACGACCACATCCATAAAGACGTTGCCATCCGCCGTGATCTGCGGCGTGACTTGAAGTCGCAGAACCGCATCGACGTATTGAACGGAGATCGTATTGTTGATGGTGGTCTGAATGGGAATCTGCGTGCCTTGCTTGACCTCCGCTAAGGCGTTGTTCTGCGTCACCAGTTGCGGGCTAGACAGAAGCTTGCCTACTCCTTTGCTTTCGGAGGCCGTGATGATGAAATCCAACGTGTAGTTAGGCGACACGCGCGAAAACAAGAACCCGCTGGTCGGCGCGACTGCAGGAAGGTTGACGTTCAGCGGAATCTGGCCGCTGGACGTCGCACCGGCGGCGGGCGGCGTGCCTACCACGACCGGGGGGGCAGGTGAGTGGAAAAGCGGACTCCCCTGAGTTGCTACGGGATTGCCGCCGAAGAAATTGACCGAGTTCGGAGTTGCGTTGAAACCGGCTATACCGAATTGCGTACCGATATCCCGGGCGAATGACCGTGAGGCTTGAACGACCCGCGCCTGAATCTCCACTTGCTGCGATCTGCGATCGAGTTGCCGGATCAAATTATCTACCTGCGGCATTACCGACGGAATATCGCGAATAACCAATGTATTGGAGCGATCAATGGCCATTACATCGCCCCTTGAAGACAAGAATCTCTTCAAGGGAATCACGAGCTCGCTGGGCTTGGCGTAGTTCATGATCCGCGTAACGGTGATTGGATCCACCGCCTCTGCCTCAGCCTTGGTCAGATCGCGCTTTTCATCGGCTTCTCGCTTCAGGGTGTCTCGCGAGGCGATCCGAAGCACGTTCCCATCCAGCTCCTTGCTCAAGCTATTGTTACGAAGAACGATATCCAGCGCCTGATCCCATGGCACTTCGTCCAGCACTATAGTGACGCTTCCCCGCACGGTGGGATCCAGGACGACGTTCAGCCCGCTGATTTCGTGAATCAGGCGGAAGAAATCCTTCAAATCCACGTCTTTGAGATTTACCGAAATTGCCTCTCCGCTAAAAACCTTCACGGGAGCCGCCACCGGCTGAGCCACGGGCGGCTGGGACGTGTTCGCCACGGCAGGAACCACCGTAACCTGTGCGGCTTTCGGACTCGCAGGATTAGGAACGGCAGCAGCACTGAGAGTTTGCGGCAGCGGGCTCGCTAACGCCGCGTTCCCGCTCAAGGTTGACGGCAATCGGAAACTTTGCTGGCCGGCAGCGTGCGCGATTGAAGGCTTGGCATTAGCGCTATCTCGATTCACATCCGGCTTCGCCGCGGGCGCGACCGCAGGAATCCCGCTGCTTTCCGGCTGATCGTTAAAGGCCACGAGCAACGCCTGATCCTTTCGTTCGACATCGAATTTCACTGCGTTATCAAGGTCGATTACAACCCGTACCTGATCGGGACGAGATTGGCCGAGACGCACGCGACGCACGGGGGCATAGTCGCTGGCAATCGTGTTTCGCGTTTCAGTGAGCCGCGCCCCGCCCAAATCGACCACAACGCGCGGTGGATCGCTTAGTTGCGTCACGTGATAGCTGAGAGGACCCGCACCCTGCACGCGAACAATCGTCTGCCGACCGACGTGGTCAACGCCAACTTGCGCTACCGTTGTCGCGGATGTCGCCGAGGAGGCCTGAGCCGTCGCGGCTTTCTGTGTTTGAGCGCCCGACCATTGCGGCATGATCATCGTCGCCGCCAGAATCAGCCGGAGAGCCGGCCCGTAGGTCTTCATTGCTGTTCTCCTGGAGTGGAATTCAACCGTTTTGCAACTTCGCGCTCGACGGCGTTGCCGAAAGGATCTTTGCCGGATTGGTGAAATGAGATTCCATCCATTGTGATATGTTCCACCTGGCCATCAAAAAGCCGATCGCCTTCACGAAGGAAATAAACACGGTCCTGAACGTTGGAGACGATTGCAATCATTCCGTTGGGACCGCTGACAATCCCGTCAATCCTCAAGCTGCTGATCACAAGGCCGGGCTTACCGGGAGGCAGATTCTGCAGTGAGGAACCACCACCTCCCTCCGTTTTACCAAGAAGTGGCGCGAAGGGATCGCGTCGTGTGAGGTTCTCCCGCGCAGCGACGGGCTTTACCGAAGCACCGAGCATCGAGCCAGGCACATCCGATTTTGCCGCCGTAACCGCGTCGGTCTTGGGGGGCTTCGCAGCTGAGTTGGGCGCCACGGACGAGGGGCTATTGCTGCTCAAACCAGGAGTCGGCCGCGCAGCGGCTCCCCTTCTGCCAGGCGCACCCTTGGAAGCAACAGTCCCGCCCGAAGCAGGTTTTTCGACTGAGTTACCGGCCGGCTTGGCAGTTCCAGTCGTAGTCGCGTTCGCCGCCGGTTTAGATGGCGAACTTGAACTTGACGACGAACCGGTTGCCGGGATAGTTGCCGATGCTGCTGGCTTAGCAGCAGAGTTCGTGGATGGTGCTGGTTTGGGAGTTTGCGCCTGTTTGGGAGATGGTACCGCAGCCGAAGGGGCGTTCGCTGCCGCGGCTGGTTTCGCCGGCGTGGCGGGATTCAATGCTTTGCGAACCGCCTCAGGGGTAGCAGGCACCTGTTGTGCCATCGATGGCGTTGCCAGCGACGCCAACCCAAAAACCATAAGCCAGCTTGTCAGGTTCAGCTTCCGCATGATTTTGTATTGAAGTCGCATCTTCAGTTCGATCCCTTTATTTCCCTGCGCCCGGACGGGCGCCCGTCTTCGAGCCAGCCGGCGGAGCAGCAGGCGTGCTCATGGTGAAGAAAGTCGTAATCGTGCAAGTCCCGCTTACTGTCGTGCTGGGGCGCACGGGATAGGCCGATTTACCATCAGTGAGGCCCGAGAAAGTCAGGTCACCCACATTGATAATTCGAGACAAGCGGCTAAGCCGCGAGAAAAAGTCCACGATCGCGTAGTAAGGTCCATCAACCTGGATTGTAAATGGCATCTCGTAATGGAAGTCGCGCGAGACGACGGCCTGCGCCGTAAGTTTGCGCACCTGAACACCGGAAGCGGCAGCGGCACTTTCGAGCAGCCGCATGAACTCGTCCGTTTCTTTGTCTTCAGGGACAATCGTTTTGAGGGTATCGATCTGCTTATTAAGCGCCGCCATCTCCTGCTGGAACTCTGCGTAGCGGCGTTCATAAACCTGGAGAGCGCTGACTTCCTGGTTCAGCTTGGTGTCCTGATCGTGCAGCGCCTGCAACTCTGCCCGTGCCGTTGATACGGGCAGCCCGGGAACGTAGAGTCCCGCGGCAATGAGCAGAATCGCCAGAGCGACGAAAACTAGCGCCTGGATGTACCAGGGAAATTCTTTGAAGGAGATGGCCATCGTTTTCCCTTAGCCCTTCCCCGCTGGAGCCGAAACAGAAGCTGCGGATTTCTCTTGCGGCAGCGAGAACTGCGCTGTCAACGAGAAGGTGAAAGTCTGAACGGCGCTGTTCTTCGTATCTTGCACGGACTCCTTGATCTCAATTTGGTTGAAATACCCGGAATGCTCGAGTTGAGTGATGAAGTTCGCCACTGCATTAATAGATCCGGCCGTACCAACAATCGTCAGCGCATTGCCTTGCCGGGAAAGCGAAGTCAGCCAGAGAGTGTCGGTGCGTATGACCGTATTGGCCAAGGCGTCAAGAAGTTCCTGACCCCCGGTACGATTGCGCTGCAGCGCTTCGATGATGTTGATACGCTGCTGGAGAACGGCCTTTTGACGTTCAAACTCGTCGACCTGGGCCTTTAATTGTTCCAGTCTTGCTTTCTCTCCAGTTTGCTTCTGAATGTGCAGACGCACTTCGGTGACCTGCGCATTTGTGGAATGCCAGTTGTAATAGAGCACGCCGAAGGCGACTAGTAATGACGCCGCGAAAAAGACGACCTGTAGAGTCGCTTCGAGCGGCACCGCTTGCCGCGCGGCCTTCGGTCGAACCCGGCCCAGCAGGTTGATTCGGATCATGGCGTGTCGAAACTCCTGAGCGCCAGCCCTACAGCGATGGCCAGGCGCGGAGCAAGCTCGCGTACCTGGTCTTCGTTGTGCCGGCCGGGATTGATCACGATTTTGCGAAAGGGATAGAGTTCCTCGACGGGCAGAGCGAACTCCTCGCGGAGCAGGTCTACCAATCCGGGGACGCGCGCAGTTCCTCCGGCCAGATAAATTCGTTGAATGTTTTCTCCGCTGGCCGTGGCGCGGAAGAAGTCAAAAGTCTTTTGGATTTCCAGGATCAGAATGTCGGAAACGGAGCGCAGGATCGTCCCGCGATGTTCTTCGTTTACGCCGGCCACCTCTTCGCCCTTCTTGAGCCTCTCGGCGTCTTCGTAGCTAAGGTCCAGCTCTTTCTGCAACGCGTCCGTATATTGATTCCCGCCCACCGAAACATCGCGCGTGAAGAGCGGAGCGCCTCCTCGCACGATATTGATATTCATTACGCTGGCGCCGATGTTCAGCAGCGCCACGGTCTGGGTGGGATCCGGATCGTAATTGACCTCGTAGCAGTTTTGCAGGGCAAACGCATCGATATCCACGACCGTGGGCGTTTTGCCCGCTTGTGCCAGCACGTTCGTGTGGTTCAAAATCTTGTCTTTCTTGACGGCCACGAGCAGGACATCCATCTGGGATTCCGCCGAATCCAGAAGCTGAAAATCGAGATTCACGTCGGAAATGTCGAACGGGATATGCTGGCTGGCCTCCGATTGAATCCGGTCATACAGCTCTTCGTCAGTCATTACAGGCAAATTCACGCGCTTGACGATCACAGAATGTCCGGAAACGGCCGTTGCCACGGCGCGCGTCTTGATCTCCTGGCGGTCGAATATCGTTCCAATCGCTCCTGCGACAAGGGGAGCATCCATAATGGCGCCATCGACCACCGTATCTTGCGCCAGTGGTTCCAGGCCGAAGCTCACGAGTTCGTAGCCGTGCTTGGTGCTTTTCAGCTCGACGGACTTGATCGAGCTTGAGCCGATATCCAGCCCCACGAGCGGTTTCTGTTTAGCCGTGCCAAACATCGCCCAGCCTTTCTGCGAGCCCTAAAGCGTCGCCCTGACGGTTAGTGCCGCCTGCCCTGCGACTGGCGCATCTTCTCTTCCATCCAGCGATCCAGCACAGACTTACGGAATTTCCACCGGCTGCCCAATTTGAAGGCTGGAACCAAGCCCGTGCAGATGTAGCGGTAAAGCGTGTCGGGCGAAACCCCCAAATAGTGCGAAGCCTGGCGCAGGTTCATCACTTCTCTTGATTCACGCATTCCCGCTGGCTACCCCTTGGCGGAAACGAAGGGTCCGCTGGCCCCAGCCACCCAGAGCTTCCCGTGAACTGCCCGTCAGGAAGCCGCTGTCGTAGGGCGACTGTGGCATCCGGCACTGTGGAGTGTCAAGAAAAGCGAGGCGCGCAATTGCTCAAAACATTGTGGCTTATGAGAAAACAGAGAGGGAAGAATACTCTACATATTGAGTTTTATATCTTCTAGTACCACATCATATAGTGGTTAATTCCGCAGCGTCATAGGGGTATGTTTCAGCGCTTTCGATCCAGGCCTAGTCCCTTCCAGAGGCCGTCTACACGTTGTTTGGTTACCTCATTCATCGTGATTTCGTCCGGCCAGGGCCGCTCAAATCCCTCACCAGGCCACTTTCTCGTGGCATCAATACCCATTTTCGACCCGAAGTCCTGTCTGCGGGCGGCATGGTCCAGCGTATCTGCCGGCCCGAGAACAAACTGCACATCCCTTTCTGGATCGATAGCGCACAATGTTTTCCAGGTAACTTCATGCCAATTCTGTACGTTAACGTCGTGATCCACAACGATCACGACCTTCGTGAACATCGCCTGCCCCAAGGACCAAATGGCGTTCATAATCTTGCGGGCATGCCCGGGATAGGATTTGCGAATTGCCACGATCATTAGATTGTGGAAGATGCCCTCAGCCGGCATGGCGACATCGACGATCTCTGGATACTGCATCTGCATGACCGGCAGGAAGATGCGCTCGACGGCGTGTCCCATGTAGAAGTCCTCCTGCGGAGGTGGTCCTACGATGGTGGTGAGGTAGAGAGGATCGCGCCGCTGCGTCACGCAGGTAACGTGAAAAACCGGATACTCTCCCTCCAGCGAATAAAACCCCGTATGGTCTCCAAAGGGTCCTTCGACGCGCATCTCTGAAAGATCGACGTAGCCCTCGAGGATTATTTCCGCTTGCGCCGGCACCTCCAGCGGGCAGGTCTCGCATGCCACCATCTCCACCGGTTCGCGCCGCAAGAATCCCGCAAACATCATTTCGTCGAGATCAGGTGGAATGGGCAGTATCCCGGCCAGGCAGGTGACAGGGTCTGCGCCAATTGCGACAGCGACGTCGATTCGACCGTTGCGATCCGCCGCGCGTGCCCGGCGGAAATGCTCCGCGCCGTGTTTTTGCGTCTGCCAGTGCATTCCCGTTGTTTTTTCGTCGAATACCTGCATTCGATAGACGCCCACATTTCGTTTTCCGGTCTCGGGGTTGGGTGTGATTACCAGCGGCCAGGTGATAAACCGCCCGGCATCCTTTGGCCAACACTGTAAGATCGGAAATTCCAAAAGCGAGAAGTCGCCGCGGCGCACGACGTCCTTGCAAGGCCCCGTCTTGACTGTCTTGGGGAAAAACGACCCGAGTTCTGCAAGTTTCGGCAGCATCTTGATTTTGTCCAGGAGGCCCTGCGGCGCTTGCATGTCCAGGAACCCGCGAATGCGGCCGGCCACTTCCGCTAAAGAATCCGTCTCGAGAGCCAGGTTGATGCGCCGCTCGCTCCCAAGCATGTTAATCAGTAGCGGAGTGCGCGATCCCTTGGGGCGTTCGAAGAGCAACGCGGGCCCGCCGGCGCGCGTCACGCGCTGAGTGATCTCGGTAACTTCCAGCACCGGATCAATCTCAGCTGAAATCCGCTTCAATTCGCCTGCTGCCTCCAACCGCTTGACGAATTCCCGTAAATCCTTATAGGCCACGCCGGCCCTCCCAAGTGCCTAAGCTGCAATACGGAAGCCGCACAGCGTAGCACGATTTCCTGCGAGGCTCTCCCGCGGACGCCTTTTTCTGAAAGCGCCGATTCAGGATTCCCAGCAGGCAATCACGGCTTGCGTTATTGCGTTATGTGGAGAGAATTCGTTCCGAGGCAGACTTGCCGAAATTGTGATCGGTCTGGTAGGGTAGGCCCGAGCGGGCGTGGTTCAATGGTAGAATAGCGGCTTCCCAAGCCGCGGACGTGGGTTCGATTCCCATCGCCCGCTCCATAAACCTCTATGGCTCTATTGACCTTACGAGGCTGAGTCGCTGAAAACACCCCCAAGAAAGGGGGGTTTTGGACGCCAGTTGGACGCTAATTCGCCTTCCGGGTTTCAATTGGACGCCGCATTTTTGGTCGCGAAATTTCCCCGCTCAATTCCCTGCCGCTAGGTATATCCTCAAGGTCATGCCAAAGAAGAAAGACGCAGCCGCTGTTCAACTCGGCCGGAAGGGCGGGCGCGCTCGTGCCAAGAAACTATCCGCCGCCGCACTCGCGAAGATTGGACGCAAGGGAGCACGGGCACGCTGGGGCACCAAGTCATAATGCCTCAGCCTTTACGTTCAGTCGCGCAGTCGGCGCCAACGGTGGGAAAGCGCCAGGCGGCCCGCCTAAGCCTGCACAAATCGCGCTTCTTTTTGATTCTTGGCTTGGCGACCCAATTCGGATCGGAAGCAAACCCACGTCCTGAAACCCTGACCACGTGCTCGAACCCTGACGCTTTGCTGAAAATCGTAAGTGTTATTAGCAAACGGCGAGACTGGTGGTCCCACGGAGACAAGGACCGGGTCCTCATAGAATTGAAGACGCGGCGTTTACCTATTGCTGGAGCGAATAGGATCGTCAGTGCGATCGGAGCGTTGTTTTCACACGTTCATCACACGGCATACCACGACCTAGCGTCTTACCAGATTCCGAAAGTGCTCATAAAGGAAACTGAGGTCAGCGCCGAAGACCTTGAGGAGTTAGAAGCCCTCGTAGGGAAGGACTCGGATCCGCTCGGCATTGCGACCCGGCTTGGCTCTTGCGTCATGATCCCGCCACCGCATACGGCGACGATCTTCTATCTGCTTCCATTCGTGCTCCAAAACCCTGCCCTCTTCGATGCCTGCAGTTTTTTCCGGTCCTCTTGTTCAGAGTATAGCTTCATGGACGGCGTGGTCCGTGACGTGCTGAACGAGCCGAAGCGTAGACCCGAAACCGAAATCGAAAGACTTGCGTGGGAGCACGTTGTTCTGCAATCGTTTCGCGCGATTGAGGCCCTTGTCGGTGAGCCGGGTAAGAACTTGGATCGATTTCGTGAACGCCTAAGGGACTGGGGCCTTGATTACCACGAGCGGGTTGGTTTTCCTGGACGAGCCAAGCAGAGATTAGAGGACCGTATCCTGTGGCTTCAAGACGCTCGTGATTCGGCCGCCGCTCACGGCAAACGAAGACGCCTCACGCCTTTCACATTGTTCGAGGCGATGGAGGCACAACATCTTGCAGACCATATCTTGCATACGGCGCTCTGGTCGACAGCCGAATCGCTTGGACGACAGGGGGCAGAAAGCGAGATAGCTTTCTTGCTTGAAGAGATGTTCACTCAATCGCCCTGGAATTTAGTGTGGAATCCGGGCTGGTCCAAGAAGAGGGAGCTATTCAATGGCAAGCGCGCAGTTGATCTCGCACGCGCGCCAGGTGGGCTGGCGAAGATTGTCAAAGCATACAAAACAGGCTTAGCCGCCTTGAATCCTTGATTTTGGTCTTGAAACGGATACGTCACGACCCGGTCGGCCGCTGCGCGTGGTTCACTCTGACAGGATAACTGAAAGATAATGCAAGAGATGGGGTATTGGGCATGCTATTCCCCGGCGCGCTCGAAGGTTTACCGCCAAGTCCTTGCGTATCTGCACACGATGCCACAGTGGAGTGGATTTCTGTTATAGAGTAAGCCATGCCTGAAGCCGCTACGGCGCGTCCGTTACCCCTGCCGCACCCCCGGAAGTCCCCCCTTCGTCCCCCTGGTCACCTATCAGCATCCAGCAAGAAATGGTGGCGTCTCATCAGCCAAACGTGGATGTTAGAGCCGCATCACCTCGAGCTTTTGAGCCAGGCTGCCGGTTGCCTTGACCGCATGGAAGCTGCGCGCCTGGTGGTAGCAGCGGAGGGCGCGATTATCCGCGATCGCTTCAATATCCCGCGGGAACATCCCGCTGCGAAGCAGGAACGCGACCAAAAGCTGCTGTTTTCGAAGCTCTGCCGGGAGCTGAACCTCGACCCGGATCCGTCCGAGCCGAGCCGACCGCCGCTAATCCAAAACCGTTATAAGTCGAGGTGAACGATGCCGAAGAAGTTCAAATCCCCGCACCGCGTTGAAACCGTCTCGCCGCACGTTTTCCTTTGGGGCGATGGCACCGTGTCATATTTTCAGGACGACGTCGTACACGCGACCGTGGAAGAGGCATACGCGCACTGGCGCACATGTCGGCGCGAAGTCTGGGCCGAAGCGGGCCGCTGGCGAATCCCAAAGGGTGCCATGGCTCACGATGGGCTGCGCAACGAAGGCATTGAGCTACTGACCTCGTATTGGGACCGGGCAGATTTTCCGCTCGAGGAAATTCTCCGTGCGCTTGCGGCTGACCGCGAAGCCGTGGCTGCATTCCGACGCGACGATATTCGCGGGGCTCAGGACGTCGACGATTACCTCGAAATTTTCCTGCGCGATATCGAAGTTCGCGAAGACCTGGCGCACCGATTGGCCGCTGGTACCGGAGTTGATCGCCGCGAACTATATGCTGCTTGAGTAGGAGTAGAATTGCGCGCAATGCCAGCCCAACGTCCGCAACGCCCGCAGCACACCCACCTCAAAAGAAGCACTTCAGACTTCGACCGTTCCGCGGAACCACCGGCAAATCCAAAATGCGAAGCCACAGCATTGCTCAAGTTGCTGGGCCCGCGATTCACGCTCGAGCAAATCTGCGAACTCGTGAGCATCAGTGCGGACGAACGCAGTGTGCTTAGTAGTTCCCTCGATGAAGTGACCGCGAGTGCGGCGTGCGATTATAGGGCTCGGGTACTCGCCGAAATCCAAAAACGAACCGGAGGAAACATGGCAGAAAAGCCGATCGACATCCTGGAGCGTTTGGCAAAAAGCATCGCGTCGCAACAAAGCATTTCGAACGACGAACAGCGGAAGGCGGCGCGCAACTATCTCGAATCGAAATCGTTTTTGCTGCAGGAACTCGAGAGGCGTCATGGCGTCCCGTCCTGACCTTAAGCGGCGCCAGCGCGAGTTTATCCGCCGCGGTGCCCGCGAACTCCGCGCAGGTGGCGGCGAGTTTGTCCGCGCAGTCGAATCCCAAGTGAGAGGTGAAGGTGTGGAAACTGACCTCGTGATTGACGCGCTCGCCGCTCTCGGCGTGTCGCAACTCGACGAACTCGTGCGCCTGCTGAATGGTCAGACCGACCGCGCACTCCAAGCCTTGCGGCGCGCGGCTCGAGCCGAACTGAGTTTCCGCAACGGCGAGCGGTCGCGACCGCTGCATTTTGAACTTCCCGCCTTGACTGAAACGGAGTTGCTCGCCGCGGGATTCGGCGCCATCGCGGCCGCCGAAGGTCTACGCAACCCCGCGGGACGCCTGCTGTTCGCTTCCTTGGCGCAGGTGTGCAACGAACGCTATCTGGCGTTAAAGTGCCAGCACGCCGGCGCACCGAACTGATTGCTTGACGATTCGCTCGAGCGAGAACACAATCGCCTTGCCGCGGCGAGGCTGCGGCGCTGCGAAGAGCAGCGGCTCAGGTGAAGAATCTGAGCAGTACCGGAATCGTGATAGCCGAAGAGGCTATCGTGGGGTCCGGCGAACGACAGTAAGGCGCGTATTCGACTCCGATGCGCAGCCTACTGCAATTCGCCGGACCTTTTCTTTTGGGTCCAGGCACTCAAGAGAGGAAACCGAATGCGGATCCTGACAGCACAGCAAAAGTTGGACAAAGAACGCGGCGTGATCTTGGATCGAATGAAATTGCTCGTGCGCCACTCCGAAGTTGCGGGCGGAATAGGTGCCCCTTTGACCGCCAGCGAAGAAAAAGAGTGGGCCAGGTTAGCCTACGCCTTCAAATCCGGCGAGCCGCCCGCCGAATCAACCGAGCAGAAAAAAGCCTTCATCGAAAAGTGGGACACGTACCTGTCCGAAATCGTGAACCCCGTCCAGTCGCGCATCGCGGGGCAACTCGCCGCACAGGCCGAAGGACGTGATTACGAAGGCCGCGAAGGCCGCTTGTATCAAGACAGCGAAGGGAATGTAATCAAGCCGTTGCTCGCAGGCGAATCATTCGAGGACTGGGGAAGAGCGCATGGCCTGGTTCCCACAGACGGCACCCCGTCGCTGAACATGGGGCAGTTTTTGAAGAAGATTGTCGCGGGCTCGCCTTCCGATACGCAGGGAATCGGCGTGCCATCTTTGGGCGGCTATTTGCTGCCGACACCGCTGTCTCTTCGGTTACTCGACATGGCCTTGAACGCCACACGCGTCAGGCAGGCTGGCGCGGTCACGATTCCCATGTCCTCGAGCACTTTACGAATAGTCAAACAACTGAGCATGCCAACCGCGAATTGGAAAGCGGAGAACGCACCGATCGAAGGCAGCGAAGAAATAACTTTCGGTCCGATTGATTTGCAGGCGCGCACGCTAGTGGCGATGGTCACGGCAAGTATCGAGTTGATCGAAGATGCCGCCGTGGGCGGACAGTTCGGCAGCGTGGTCGAGGGTTATCTCTCGCGCGCTTTTGGATTGGAACTCGACCGCGTTTGTCTTTTCGGTTCCGGATCCGGCCAGGAGCCGCGCGGCATTTGGAGCAATCCCCTCATTCAGCATCTTGACGCGGCCGGTAGCCTCGACGACTACGATGCGCTTTCGCAAGCCGTCCAGAAATTGCGCGAAGTGAACATCGAGCCTGGCGATTTTATTTTGAGCCCGCGAACGGCAGGCGATTTGGATCGATTGAAAGACAGTTTGGGAAGACCTTTGCAGCCGCCGCCATCCGTCGCGGAACGAAAGTTGCTGACGTCGAATCAAGTCAAAAACACTTTGCCGACTTCGTTTTCGGGATCGCCGGACGTGGATACCGGCAGCGGCAGCACGGGCAGCGCGATTTTTCTCGCAGATTGGCCGAGTTTGCTGATTGGCATGCGCACGCCGATCGTGGTCGAAGTCTCCCGGCTTGCGCCGCAAGCCTGGGATAATTTGCAATTTCAGATTAGGGCGTACATGCGCATGGATGTCGCGCTGACCTTCGAAGACCGGTTTGCCGTGATTCGCGGGATCACCGCGGCGACGGAGGGCTCGCCGGCGTAAAAAGTTTTGCTTGCGCCGTTTCCGTGCGTCGCAAGGCGCACGGCAGGGTCGAGTTCCCCTGAGTCATGGCGGCGCTGGCAATAACCCGGGCGGCGTTTTGATTGACCGTCTTCCGCCGCTCGGAGAATTTTGTCGGGTGTCTTCACTGGCACGTGTTCACACCCGGCGAGACGGGGCGGCCGAGATCCCGCCCCGAGACTTTTGCGCGTCGCGTTTTCTCGCCGCGGATACCGGCGAGACAGGCGCGCAAACCGGGCGGCGTTACTCCAAAGGCGCCGCCCTTTGTCTTAATCGCCTTAATCCTCCTGATGCCGATATAACTCGCGCAGCGGAATCCGTGGCTTTATCCTCGCGGGCATGGCAGACAACCCTATTCCCATTGCACGCCGCAAGCGAAAGAAGCCGCCGCAACCCAGCGACAGCGAACGCGCCATTGAAGCGACCGCCTTTTTGCTGGAGTACGCGACCGATCATGGAAATGAACCGCTGGACGGATTCGCCGCACTCGGATTGGCGCGACTGCTCGAGAAGATCACCGAGAGGATGCGGTAGTATCAGGTTGGGTGTAAATTACATTCGCCGCCTAGTTCGCAGGTAGCTCCTGCAGGGCGACAAGCCGGGAACCCTACCCGGTTGGCGGCGACTTCAACCAATAGGGACATCGTGAGGGACGATGACCGACCTACAACTGCTCGATAGAATTCACTCCTTAGAACTAGACATCGCAAAGCTCGACGCCGCAATTGAACGGGCGGAAATTTATAATGGCGGTGGCATCCTCAGCGCGTTATCGCGCGGTCTCTCACGTATAGGCCATCCGGAGCCGCTCATCAAAGAGCGGGAAGCCAAACAGAAGGCGCTTCGGGAATATCGGGAGTATTTGGACGTGCTGCCGGATTCGAATTCGGAATCGGAACCTATCGTCTGGAAGGGACCAAAAGTCGAGCTTGCGGAGTGGATCCTCGCAGCCTACCAGAAGGGACACCTCGAGGCGGATAAGCCACTTGAAGCGCTGCGGAAAGTCGCTCAACACATTCGCATGCCGGATGGAACCCCGCTCGACCCCCGCAGCCTTTGGCAAAATCTGCAGAATCGGAAGGACTTCAAGAAAAATAGTTGAGTCAATGTTGACTCAATTGACCGTATCCCTCGCATGCGCGCACATTCCGGCGCATGAGCAAGAAAACCCTAGCAATCCGACGCTTTTGGCGCTTTGCGGATCTCCGTAATCAGGGAATCGTTCGCGACCGCCGCACACTCCGCCGCTGGATAACCCTCTACGGTTTCCCACCACCGGTCAAGCTCGGACCTTGCTCGACGGCCTGGCTTGTGGCCGACGTCGAGCAATGGCTGACTAGCCGGACGCAGAAGCGTGCCTAGCGAATTCACGATGCCGGAGCTGCTCGAGCGTTCTGGATATCGCATCCACGGCCGCCGAGCCGATTGTGTGCACTGCAAAGGGCAGTCACGACTGACTGCCTCATTCACCGACGAGCTTTATTACTGCCATCGCTGCGGCCGTGGCGGGAACCTCCGCACGCTCGCCCGGGAACTCGGATTAGAAACAGGTCCAGCACCACGACCGAAAACCCCTCTTGAGCAAGCCATCGAAGAGCAAGTCCGGGACGTGCGTCGCCGCCTGACCAAACGCGAACGCGTCCTCGATATCACCATCGTTGTTTGCGATCCCGATAACCCCGACGTGGGGTTTGCCCGGGCCCTGGCGCTGGCCGCCGAGAAACAGGAAATCGTCCAGGTGATTTGGAGGCCGCGATGAAAAACCGTGTACGCGTGGAACGGCCTGTTGTGAGTTTTGAAGAAGCGCTGGCGCCGGAATTCTCAGAGGACGCACTGGCCCTGAAGTTTTCGGCGCGCCATGCAGACGAGCTGCGATACGTGGCCGGCTGGTCGAAGTGGATGTATTGGGACGACGTGCGATGGGTCAAAGACCTCACGCTTTCCGTCTTCGATCGGGCCCGCATCATCTGCCGTGAAGTTGGCGCAGGGATTCCTGACAACGAGAAACTGGCGCTGAGGATCACAGCCGCCGCAACCGTCGCCGCGGTGGAACGTCTGGCGCGTTCTGATCGTCGGCATGCCGCAACCACTGACGAATGGGACTCCGATGTTTGGTTGTTCAATACGCCTACCGGGACAGTGGATCTGCGTACAGGTAAAGAACGCGAACATTGCAAAGGGGACTACATCACGAAGTGCGCCGGTGCTGGCCTGGCTGGAAATGACGATTACCAGTTATGGCCGAAATTCCTGAAACGAGTGACCGGCGGAGATGCGGAACTCGAAGCGTTTCTGCAGCGCATCGTCGGTTACTGCCTTACGGGTTCGATCCGCGAGCACGCGCTGTTTTTCCTCTACGGCACCGGTGCGAATGGCAAATCGGTGTTCATCTCCACGATCACCAACCTACTCGGTGAATACAGCCGAACCGCAGCCATAACGACCTTCATGGCGGCAGGGAACGAGCAACACCCTACTGACTTGGCATCGCTACGCGGCGCACGGCTTGTTACGGCCATTGAAACCGACGAAGGCCGTCGCTGGGCAGAGTCGAAGCTCAAAAGCCTAACCGGAGGCGACAAGATCGCCGCCAGATTCATGCGGCAGGACTTCTTTGAATTCGCGCCGCAATTCAAGCTCGTAATCGCGGGAAACCATAAGCCAGGACTCCGCTCCGTAGACGAAGCCATCCGAAGGCGCCTTTACCTCGTTCCCTTCGATGTCACGATTCCGGTCGAAGAGCGTGACAGGGACTTACCCCAAAAACTCCGAGCCGAATGGCCAGCCATCCTGGCATGGGCCGTACGTGGATGTCTCAGTTGGCAAGAGAAGGGACTCGATCCCCCTGCGATCGTGAAGGACGCAACCAAAAGATACTTACAAGACGAGGACCGTTTCAGCCTGTGGCTTGAGGAGCGCTGCGAGGTTGGCTCCAAATTCAAACAGGGAGCTGGGGAGTTGTACCGAAACTGGATGCTCTGGTGTGAATCGGCAGGGGAAAAACCTGGGAGCTTGAAGAGGTTTTCGCAAACCCTAGACGGTCATGGCTTCGAACGTGAGCACACCCGAACGGGTAATTTCTTCACGGGAATCGCACTCAGGGGTGGGTTGTGAAGGATGTGAAGGGTCCTCCCATATCACCCGTTCGCGCGTACGGGGTATATGGGGCAATCCTTCACATCCTTCACGGACCGAGGGTAAGTGCCTCAAAAATCGAATTTTTGGCAGGAAAGGGCCGGTGGCTGCCGGCCCTATCTTAAAAACGAGGTGAATCCAATGGCAACACTAGCCGTACCGCAAGGCGAAGTCAATCCAGCAGAGCGCGCCCGTAGGAACGCCGTCGCAAAACTCCGGAGGCTTGCACGCCACTCGAACATGCGCGTGCTCAGTCACCGGAACCCGGAGACTGGCGGATATTCGTACAATCTTCAAACCGCCATCCCCAACACCGATTGGACATCGCTCGAGGAAACAACCACGGTAGTCGAGGATCTCTACTGCATAGAGGTGCGGCAATGAACGAACAAGACGCGCTGAACTTCGCAAACGAAAAGCTGCGGGAGTACGGACTCGCGGAAAAGTGGACGGTGGAAATTCGTGTAGGAATGCTGGCACAAAGTGGCTCCTGCATGGGTGTCACGACCTTTAAGTTCAGCGGTCGCGGCGGATTGATCATCCTTCGATTGCGCGACCTCTCACGATTGCTGCGTAAGGCGGGCATACGACTGTGACGCAATGGCGACCGCACCCAAACTCGACGCTGTTCCGCAGACACTGGCCGCGGCCGCCACCATTAGTGAGCCTGCCGCTAGGCATGCTACACTTCTGCCTGAGGCAATAGAGCCATCGGAAACGAGGGTAGTGCCGATGGCTCGCAAGCGTTACCAGCAAGGCTCGGTATATCTCGACGGCGACCAGTGGAAAGGACGATACCGCGAGGACGTGATCGTGGACGGAAGCATCAAACGAACCCGGCGTGAAGTCATTCTTGGCGCGAGGACTGCAATTACTAAGCCTATCGCCAAGCGTCGGCTCGAGGTGTTTCTCGCTCCGATCAATAGCATCGCGTATCGCCCGGGACGGATGGCGACCTTTACGGAATTCATCGAACGGTGGAAGGCCGAGGTGCTCGTGCACTGGAAGCCTTCTGCCATTCGCTCCGCAAGATCTCACCTGAAGTGCTACATCGTCCCCCAGCTTGGACCGCTCCGGATGGAGGACTTCGGCGTCGAGAATCAGCAGATGTTTGTCACCCGCGTGCGCAAGGCCGGGGTTTCCCGCAAGACCATGCAGAACGTCCTCGCCACGCTATCCAGCATTCTCACGAAAGCTCGCGATTGGGGTTATACCTGCATTCCCATCGATGCGGGCAAGCTCGATCTCGGCCAGCGCAGTGTGACCGAAGAGCAACCACACTTCACGCTCGACCAGATTCGACGCATCCTCGCGATCGCTGACGAACCTTGGCACACCCTATTCGCACTCCTGGCAATGACGGGCCTGAGGGCGGGTGAAGCGCTGGGGCTCCAAGTCGGCGATATCGACTTCTCACATCAGACGATCACTATCCGGCGTTCCGCATGGTACGGGAAGGCGCAAACCCCCAAAACACGGGGCAGCGAAACCGTTCTCACCCTGCCGGCGCCGCTCGCGGTAATCCTGAAGAATCACCTCGCGACGATCAGCACCAAGCCAGACACGTTTCTCTTCGTCACGAAGAATAATCGCCCACCGTCTTCGAACAAGGTTGTGGAATATCGGCTCTGGGCAATCTTAGACGCACTGAACATTCCGCGGTGTGGACTGCATGCCTTCCGGCATGGGGTCGCAACGCTGATCACTGATATGGGCTATTCGCCGGAAGTCGCACAGAAGCAGCTCCGGCATGCCGACGTGAAAACGACGCTGAAGTATATCCACGTTCCCAACAGCGGCGCGGCGTCGGCCATGGCAGAAGTGGCGGCGAAGTTGGACGCTAATGGACGCCAGGGTGGTCCGGTGAATTAGTGGATTCAGCGACTTAGCCTCGTTCGGACGTGGGTTCGATTCCCATCGCCCGCTCCATAAATCACGATGATTCAACTGTCCTTACGTCGCTAACCTACCAAAATCCACCCGGAAAATGGTCCGTTTTGGACTGAACGTGGACTGAAATCCCGGCAATTGGACTGAACTCTTTGCCGTCTCGGAATAAACCTTAATTTTGAGCGTTGCCCAATTGCGGCTGCAAAGACGGAGCGCGCCTGCTTCAGCAGCATTCTCGTGTAACGCCCGCCGCGATTCTAGGTCTTCTGATTTCTTCTTCGGGATTGTTGTCAGGTGAGGAGCAGGCGACGCCTAGTGTGCTAAAAACTTGCCAAAATGCGCCGCTGGTTTGAGGAACGCCGCTCCTCTCGGCAAGGATATTCGCTCTGCAATATGATTTGGGGGAAGCGAGTCTTAAGCAAATGGCCCCTGAGACCAACGAAGCTGTGCTCCGAAAGACGCAGCTATTCGCAAGACTCACCGAAAGCGAGATGCACACGTTGTGCGCACGCGTGAGCAAGAGGCATTTCGGTCGCGGCGAGGCGCTATTTAGCGAAGGCGACCAATGCCATGGCCTGTTTGTGGTCGCCACGGGGAGAATTCGGATTTTCAAATTGTCTCCGTCCGGTCGCGAACAGGTGTTAGCAGTCGAGGGACCGGGGAGCTCTTTTGCCGAGCTTCCGGTTTTCGACGGAGGCGTGTATCCGGCCTCAGCGTCCGCCTTGGAAGATGCCGAAGTGCTGTTCATCTCGCGCAAGGATTTCCAAAACTACTGTCGCGAGCATCCTGAGGTAGCACTCAAAGTTCTTGCGGTTGTCGGTTCTCGGCTGCGCCGTTTAGTCGGGATCATCGAAGATCTATCCTTCACAACCGTGAGGCAACGTTTGATTTCTCTCTTGCTGCGGCTAGCCCAAGGAGGTGGAACCACTACAAAACAGGGCGTCCGAGTGAAATTGACTACCACGCACCAAGACCTGGCGGCGGAATTGGGAACGGTGCGGGAACTCGTGTCCCGAAATCTGAGTCGCCTCCAGGCTGAAGGACTTCTGGAAGTAGATGGACGCACGATCATCGTAAAAGACCTGTCCGGGCTCAAGCGAGAACAGATCACGTCGGAATAGGCCACAGGAACCCTCTCGTTGTGAAACCAGGGCCTAGTGACTTTAGTCACTGGCAACAATTCATTTGGAATAGACAATGTTGACCGTGATGGAGGTCATCATGGATTTCAACAACGAAACTAAAATGAAAGACATCGCGCTTGCTAATCCTGCAGCTAGGCAAGTCCTGGAGGACGCCGGGCTGGATTATTGCTGTGGTGGCGGTAAGTCGCTTCACGAGGCGTGCCTTCATGGGAATGTCTCATCGGCAGGAAATATTGAACCGTTTGCGAGAAAACGCCAAAGAGACCGGACCCGAGGACCTGAACTGGGTGGCAGCGCCGTTGTGCGAACTGACACGGCATATTCGCGAGAAGCACCATCGATACGTTCGCGAAGCGATTCCTCGCACGAGAGCCTTGTCGGACAAAGTTGCCACGAAACACGGGCGGAATCATACCGAGCTAGTGGATATCGGGAAGCTCTTCGCGGAAGTTGGCCGAGAGATGATCATGCACATGCAGAAGGAAGAGCAAATTCTCTTTCCGTACATAGACGCGTTGGAGCGGGCAGTGAATGCACACGGTTCGGTTGAACCGCCCTTCTTTCAGACTGTAAAGAATCCCATCCATGCCATGATGCAGGAGCACGATGCTGCGGGAGATTTGGTCAGGCAAATTCGCGTTTTCAGTTCGGAGTACACGCCTCCTGGAGACGCCTGCACTAGCTTCAAAGCACTGTACGAAGCTCTAAGAGAATTCGAAGCAGACCTTCACCAGCATGTACATCTCGAAAATAATGTCCTTTTCCCTCGCGCGGTGGAGTTGGAAGCCTCTGCCACATGAGGCGGGTCTGACGAACGAATTAGCCTCAGCGGCAGTTCGTGGAGGAAGGGATGATTCGGTTCGATGATGCGCACAGAGCTGTTCATTATCCGCCTGATCGCCGTTTTCGCATTTGGATTCGACCGTCCATCCTGATCGGGGTCGGCATCGCGATCCTCTCCGTCATCGTGGCCGCTTGGATCGAGGTCGCAGTAGCCGGAATGCCTCGTGTTCCGGCTGTTCCGCAGATATATCCAAACAACTTCGCGGGGCCACACGGCTTTCCCGTATGGGTACGCTACTGCCACTTCTTCAATTTTCTTTTTGTGATGATGCTGATTCGGAGCGGGCTTTCGATCCTGATGGACCACCCTCGTCTCTATTTCAATGATGGCTGCACGCCGGGGAGCGAATGGATTCGGTTTACGCCATTGAAAGTTCCACGCGACCGCATTTGGACCGCGAAAGATGATGCGCGCTACATTTCGCCTCTCGTTGGCACGCCGGGCTACCGGCACACCATTGGCATTGCGCGGGTGTGGCACTTCATCGATGTGCACGGCTTCATCCTTACGGGCATCGTCTTCATCATCATGCTGTTCGACACCGAGCAGTGGCGGCGCATTGTGCCCACTTCGCCGCTCGTGCTTTTACAAGCGTGGAACACGTGGGTCCACTACGCGACGTTTCACTTGCCGCCGGAGCCAAACGGGTTTTATGGCTATAACGCATTGCAACAGATCGCCTATTTCACAGTGGTGTTTGTGTTCGGCCCGCTTGCGATTGCGACTGGCATAGCGATGTCTCCGGCGGTGGTCAACCGGTTTCCGTGGTACGCGCGGATATTCGGGGGTCGGCAATCAGCCCGTTCTATCCACTTCCTGACCATGTTCAGCTTCCTTGCATTTTTGGTCGTGCACGTGACGCTGATCGTGATGACGGGATTCGCGCGCAACATGAACCACATTGTGATGGGCACCGACGATCAGAACACCTATCGGAATGTACCTCGGATTCGTCGGAATCGGCGTGGTCGTGCTCTCGTGGATCGTGGCGCACTACATTTCTTGGCACCATCCGCGTGGAGTGCAGCATGCCCTCAAGTCGGTGACGTATCCAATGCAGCTTCTTACGCTGAATCGGCTCCTGCCGCAGCAGAAGTATACGGAGAAGGAAATCTCTCCGTATTTCTGGCCGAATGGAAAGATGCCAATCCGCGATGACTGGAAGCACCTGGCAGAGAGTGGATTTGACGGTTTCCGGCTGAAGGTGGGAGGGCTGGTCAAAAACCCGGTGGAGCTTTCTCTCGCCGAACTGGAGCGCTTGGGTGAGGTCGAACACATCACGATGCATCATTGCATCCAGGGATGGAGTGGCATCGCCAAGTGGGGCGGGATTCCTATGCAGAAGCTTATTGAGCTAGTGCAGCCAAAGCCGGAAGCGAAAGTTGTCGCTTTTTTCTCCTTTGGCGAAGCTCTTTATGGCGGACCCTACTACGACACACAGAGCCTGGAGAACGTGCAAAAGCCGCAATGTCTGCTGGCTTCGCGGATGAACGGGCAACGGCTTCCGCAGGTGTACGGAGCACCCCTGCGGCTGCGAGTAGAAAACCAGCTTGGCTACAAGATGGTCAAATGGATCGAGCGGATCGAATTCATTGAATCCGAAAAATCGCTTGGCAAAGGAGAAGGCGGCAAAAACGAAGACGATGAGTATTTCGACCTGCTGCCCAATATTTGATGCAGAATCGCGATTCTTTCGCCCAGGAACATGCCGAGCGCCGACCATATTTTTTCGTTCTTCCGAAAGCTCCGGCTCGATTGGCTGTTGCTTCACTTCCCGCCGCGACTTGTGCGCTCCGTCTACGTGTTTGTGAATGGCTTCATCACGATTGGGGTGCTTGCCCTATTGGCGCTTGTGAGCCGGAACCCATTTGTCTTTCCGTCGCTCGGACCCACGGCGTATCTCCTGTTCTTTACCCCTCTTGGCAGGACCTCAAGCCCGCGAAATACTGTTTTCGGCCATGCTATTGGCCTCATCTGCGGTTATGTGGCATTCGTTGCCACTGGTGCCGGAGCACTGCCATTCGGAGTGCATCCAGGAATTTTCTGGCCAAGAATCCTGGCAGCGGCTCTTTCGCTCTCGGCAACAGGCGCGTTCATGGTTCTTCTCGATGTTAGTCATCCCCCGGCAGGCGCTACGACGCTGATCGTTTCCCTCGGGATTATTTCGAAACCGCGTGAACTGGCCATTATCGAGGTGGCGGTGTTCCTGCTTGTTGCTCAAGCTCTGGTGATCAATCGACTCGCAGGATTAGCGTATCCGTTGTGGAGCGCACCTGCTCAGATCAAAGACTGAAGGACGCCGCGATTGAGTGCAACTTCATAAACAGCCACGGTTCAACCTCTTAACGCCGGTGGAAACTGAAACGGAGAACACGATGGCCAATATGCCCTCGGCCAGCAGTCCGCGACCTGTTTGGCTGGATGACAAGACGAAATCCATCATGGACCGAGCAATCGCTCGCGAGCAATCCCTGTCACGTCTGCTGATGACCTACATCATCACCGGTCTCATTTTCATGCTCCTGCCAGGAACATTTCTTGGTGTATGGAATCTCATCAAGATCAGCAGCCGCGAAGCAGCAGAATCTATCTCGCCAGCTTGGATTCAGGCACATGGCCATGCCCAGTTGTTCGGTTGGGTGGGAACTTTCATCCTGGGCATCGGCTTCTACTCCATTCCAAAATTGCGGAAGCTGAAGCCGTTTGCGCTTTGGTCAGCATGGCTTACATGGGCGCTTTGGGTCATAGGCGTGACCGTTCGCTGGTTCGCGAACATTTATCCATGGCACTGGCGGATTGCGCTTCCCCTGTCGGCCACGCTCGAATTGGCCGCTTTCCTCATCTTCTTTCAAGCAGTGGCAACCCATCGGTCGAGCGGTCCGGCAAAGCCGCTTGAGCCTTGGATTTTCGTCGTGATCGCGGCAACCCTTGGCCTACTCGCATCCCTCCTGCTGAATGTTGGTGCTTCGTTCCAACTGGCGCTCAATGCCGGTTCTCCGGCCTTCCCGCACCTTTTTGATCAGCGATATTTGATGGTTTCCACCTGGGGCTTTATCGTTCCCATGGTCTGGGGTTTTAGCGCGCGCTGGTTACCTGTGTTCATGGGATTACGCCCACTGCGGAACGCGATTTTGCTACTGGCCCTAGCTTTCAACATCCTGGGTGTGATCCTGGGGTTCGTCGAACACTTTTTCGCCGCCGGCATACTTCTTCTGGCTGGGGCGGCAACGGCTGTTGCGGCGATTCGTTTCTTCGAGCCCGCAGTCAAACCGGCGAAAACCGTCAATGTTCACCGAAGTTTTCCGGTATTCATACGAATCGCGTACGGTTGGTTGCTTATCGCCGCCGCTCTCAGCATTTGGGCCGCGATTGCCGGTGCGGCACCGGGCATTTGGGGTGCCTCGCGTCACGCCCTAACGGTTGGATTCATCGCCGCAATGATTTTCTGTGTGGGGCAGAGAATCCTGCCTTCGTTTTGCGGGATGCGCGTGCTCTGGAGCCCGAGGCTTATGCTGGTAATGTTGGTCTTACTGATGAGCGGATGCACGCTCCGCGTCGCATCGGAAATCCTTGCCTATCAGGATTACGCGACATGGGCATGGAACATCCTGCCGATTTCTGCGCTCATTGAACTCACGGCAGTCGCGCTGTTTGCGGTCAATCTGATTGTGACGTTCGCTCGCCCGCCCGTGGTTGTCGCATCTCCCCTTACAATGACAACCGAATCGTGAATTGCGGAGGCCGAACACAAGGAAGAGAGACCGATGATAGCACACCCGTCAACGCGTCGTTCTTAGCTTTCGCGATGATCTCTTCCGGTTCTTTTTGGCCGATAACTTCAAAAGCCGGAGTGCCGAGCCTTTGTGAATTGCGACGTGATCGGTTTTATCGCTCTTGATGAAATACTGGGGTTCCTCTTTGGTGGCGTGGTGGGTGTAGCCTTTGAATTTCACATCGGAAACCACTTTCTTCACGACAGTGCCACGAACTCGACCTGCTTCCGAATTCCATTCAACGTGATCGCCACGTTTGAACGTCTTGGACATCTTTCAGTCACTACCGAGCGGAAGATGCATCCCGCCAAGCAATTGTCAGGAGAAAAGCGCTGTCAACGATCCCTTCAACATCATGAGGAATATCGTGTTCGAGCGTTAGCATTTGGCCAGCCGCGAGCTCTACCGACCGCTCGGCTGTACTGAACCGGATTCGTCCGTCGAGAGTGTGAACTGAGATTCGCCCGTCGGTTCGATGTTTCTCCAAGCGCCCGCCAGTTTTCATAACTATCAGCACCACACGAAAATCGGGATATTTCGCGAGCGTCTTAGCTGTATGCCCAGACTGCCAGCGCCCTTCGGATCGTAGCTGCTCGATCTCGCGGTTGAGGTCCAGCGTCAAGAGCGGCGCGGTTAAAGTCCCCACCTCGTGTTCTCGTCCTGTTTGTGGCTTTGCCTCTGCCGTCATGATTTCACCTCTCCCTTGGAGACGCCGGTACCACCCGCACGAGCCATTTTGGGCGAACGACACCTGATGATTCAAGGGGGGGGAAGCCCAACTAGATGAAACTGTGCCAAAACACTTTTGCTCACACGGGCACAACTATGCCAAAACTGTGCCAGCATACGATGCTTTTTGACCTTCTTCGGTTAGCTTCGAGCGAAAAGCACTTTCCCCAAGTTAATGAGAAGACAGAACAAGAGAGGCGGCTGCCGGATGCGTTGGGGTCGGGCGCTTGCTGCTCAGGTAGGTGCGCTGCTTCGCTGCTCATTCCCTCACATCGGACGTGGGACGTGTCGTAGCGTGGGGCGTGCGACAATGAGTGTCATAACGATCTTGATCGTTAATTTCCTAGAGCCTGGGCACGTTCATTCTGGACCGTTTTGGACTCTGTGCGACTGATATATCTAATTGCCTCAAGAGGTTAGCAATCCTTAGCCGTGGGTTCGATTCCCATCGCCCGCTCCAGACGCTCTGATCCACCTGATCTACGGCATCTTGCTCCCACTAAAAGCCTCACTCGATTGCCCTTGCTTTTTGTGTCGTGTACGTCGGGAGCGATGGCATGCACCTAATCCAAACTGGCTTAGCCTCTTCAGTCTCAATGGGAAGTCTATCTAACTGGATTCAGATTAGGTTACTCTAGGGCCCATTAGGGAGTGCTCGAACGCCCAACACGCACTGAATATTCGCAGAAATATTGTTCGATTGGAGGCAATCACATGAAGACCCGGCTCATCGCGATTTTCGTAATTGCTGCAGGCCTTCTAGCCGTTTCTACTTCGCTTTTCGCGCATCACGGGGCCGCCTCCTTCGACACGACTAAGAAACTTACCGTGAAGGGTACAGTTGTGGAATGGTTTTGGGCCAATCCCCATTGTTTTTTGAGGTTCAACGCTAAGGATGAAAATGGCCAAACGGTAGAGTGGGTCGTCGAAACGCAGAGTGGACCTAACATACTTCCGCTCGGCTATACCAAGCAGACTTTCAAAGCTGGAGATGAAGTGACTGTCACTTTGACGCCAGTGAGGAATGGCAAACCTCTAGGACGTCTGCTCTCGGTCGTGCTCCCCAATGGTAAAAGGCTGGGCGCCATGGAAGACGTCAGAGGAGCATCGCCTGGCACCGACGAGCCGAAGTAGAGCGGGTTGCGGTGAGCCGAAATGCTCGGTCGTGGGCGGCCCTCAGTAGTGAAACCAAACGGCAAATTTGAACCAATTTCGAATGAGGAGGAACTGTCTCAATGCAAAGGCGTTTGGTGGTTCCGCTGATTGCCCTGGTTGCAACATTGCTTTCTTCGCCCCTGGCACACGCTCAGGCTCGGCTGCCCGGCGCTGTCTACGACTTTGATAAAAAGGGCGAGAAGCCGGGGTCGGCTCCGCAGCGCGACATTTCGGGTATCTGGGAACCCGCGAGCGGGCCGAGTGGCGGAATTCAAGGCAAAGGCGCCGCGGCGATGGAATCGTGTAAGCGTGACAAACCCGGCGGCAAGTACTCCGTCGATCCAAAGGCGCCCCTCACCGACACCGGTTATGCAACCCCCGATTGCTTGAAACCGGATATCGAGCCGCCTTACACCGAGTTGGGACGTGAGACCGTCAAGGCCCATATCCCAGTTGAGGGCTATCGTATGGTTCCCGATTCCTTGACCAATGATCCGATTCTCAAGTGCGATCCAGGCGGCTTCCCGCGCATCGATCTGCATAATTTCAGGACGAGCGAAATCTTGCAGACTTCAACCCACGTAGTGATCTTGTATAAATTCCAGCATCGCTGGCGCCAAATCTGGACCGATGGGCGAGAACTGCCGAAAGATCCCGAGAATCCGTCCTGGGGAAACAGTGCCGATGCCCTGCCTGCCGAGTCGCGGTGGTGGGGATACTCGGTCGGAAAGTGGATCGATGACTATACGTTTGTAGTCGAGACGAATGGATTCTATGACGATAGAACTTGGCTCGATAATGCGGGCCTTCCCCAAAGCGATGCCATGCAGGTGGAAGAAACGTACCATCGCGTGGACGCCGAGCACTTGGAGCTATCGATCAAGATTACGGATCCGAAGATGTACACGAAACCTTGGCTCGCCCTCGACAAATTGTCCTTGAGGTTGCAATCGCCCCATCTTGAGATTCAGGAAATGGAGTGCTCGCCATCCGATCAGGAGCATTGGAATAAGTATTTCGGCAACCAAACTGGTGCCAGTTCCGGTCCCGATAAGGCCAAGTAGCCAAGCATTTCCGGATCTTACGAACGGTCGGGGCTCAGATGGTTGGAGCCACATCGACGCTCTGCGTAAAAGCCGGTGAAGAATTGACACCGTAGTTTTGGTCTTGTTACGGTGGTGCGCTCGTAAATAGACCCTGCTCTGGGGACCCCGAGTTGGCCCGCGCTAGCTTTAAGTGAAAACAGCGGGCTGGAGACTCTACTTGATTCGCCGCTACGGGATAGCGTTGTTGTTCGTGGCGGCTGCTTTTGCTTCCACCTTCCTGTTGCAGCGCTTTTTTCCTTACCCATTTCTATTTCTCTTCTTCGCGGCGGTAATGGCCAGTTCGTGGTTCGGCGGAACCGCCGCTGGGTTATTAGCGGTCCTGGTTTCAACGCTTCTTGTCGATTATTTCTTCCTGCCCCCCTACTATACGTTCACGATTGAACCGACGGACGTCGCGTACTTCGTGGCGTTCATCCTTTGCGCCATCGCGGCGAGTTGGGTTAGCGCCTCCAAGAGACAGACCGAAGAGGCCCTTAGGCAAGCCCGCAACGACCTTGAACTCAGGGTGGCCGAACGAACTTCCGAACTACAGAAGACGATTGCCGAACTCCAGGAAAAGGAGAGGCAGCGGCTGCTCCTGGAGGGCGAAAAATCTGCCCTTTCGAGTCAGCTGGAAAACCGGAAAATCGTCGAGCGCGCCAAAGGCGTCCTGCAGCGCGAGCTCAAAATCAATGAGGAAGAGGCCTACCGAACGCTCCAACGCGAGAGCCAGCAAAGGCGGAAGTCCATGAAGGAAATCGCGGAATCGATCATTCTGAATGATGAACTGAAACGCGGTTCGGCGTGACGAACGCTGCCGGCCCGGCAGTCAGCCGGCGGATCGGATTTCGCCAAGTTTCACGTTGACTCTTCACGCGAAAATCTGCAAACTCCCGCTAGACCGGCCGGTTGTTCGGTCGCTCCGCTTCCCTCTTTCGACGCCGAAACGAGGGCCTTGTTCGGGTTTCTGTCTGCTGTTTTATCTCGGACACGATGCTGTGTCCAAATTCATTACTACAGGCTCGACGATGAGCCGGCTGCGTCAGCTCTGACTTGCTGACTTAGGCGGTTTTGTCTGCGTTCGTTTGTGCGGCAAATCGCGGCACGAGCATAACTATCCTCGAAACCTGCCGTGCGTACTTGAGGGAGCTTTCCTCAAAAATGCTGATGCTGAGCGCAACTCTGGCGAGGTCCATCAAAGCCCTGGTAATGCCTTCCTTTTGGGTGCTGTCGGATTTTGCCAGGCAGGCGGCGAACATCATTCCGGAAACATGGGACCGCTTCAGCTTTCGGCACTTTTGGGGAGACGCGATCCTTTCGACCGACGCCTATTTTGTAATGGACAGCTACGAAAATGTGAGGCTCCGCAATAACTTCAGGAATGCCGAGCCGACGGAAAAGCCGGAAGCATTCCTGGGCACTGAACTCATTCGTGGCAGTTTCTGCCCGCAGGCAGCCGCGTTGCTCACCGCACTATTCCTAAGGCATTCCGGCAAAGTGCTTCGAATTGCAACGGACACCGAGCCGAGCCTCAAGCGAGACGCCATCTTGATCTGTTATGGCACTCCCGACATGAATTTCAAAAGCTTTGACATAGAGGCGTGGTCGGGAAGCAGCTTGTGCCAGTTCTTATTCACTCCGGATGGGCGTCGCGCATTCAGGCTGGCTGGGCAACTTCATTCCATGGAGGACCGCTGTGGCGTGATCTACGATAAGGCCATTGTTTTGCGGTTGACCAATCGCCAGGATTCCAATCGCCCGCATGTCATTTGTGCCGGTCTCAGTGAATGGGGCAGCCTCGCAGCTGTCAACTATCTGACCCAGAATTGGAAGGAACTGCACAAGCGCTTCGATAGTTTCGGGAAGCGCCGGGACTTTTGCGTGTTGCTCGAGCTCCAGTGTGGGCAATTTGAAGGCGTAAGGGAACTTGCTTCTGTCGTTTGGTGGGAGCCGGGAGCGGAGCCCAGCCCTGTCTTGGTGTCAAACCATGTCTAAGTTCAAATCGACTCGCTATATCACAACACTCGTTAACGCTGTCCTGCCCGCATTCAGATGAGCACAAATCCCCTTCTCACAAAGACGCCCGGTGCCACTCGCCCTGTTGCCAGGGTTCTGGTGGCCACCACCGCCATGCTCAGCTTTATCTCCTTCTGGCGGGCCGCTGCAATCGTGCTCAACGACATGGGCTCCTCTGCCTTCTATGCCGGCGCCATCGCCGAGGAAGCCTTCGGCAAGACCGCGCCTTGGTTCATCCTCGCGATCATGCTCTTCGCCTATGCGGTCCGCGCCCTGTACATGGAGAGTTGCAGCATGTTCGTGCGAGGCGGTGTGTACCGCGTCGTCAAGGAAGCCATGGGCAGCAGGCTCGCTAAAGTCTCCGTCTCTGCCCTGATGTTTGACTACATTTTGACTGGGCCCATCAGCGGTGTGTCTGCGGGTCAATACCTTACTGGATTTTTGAACGATTTATTCCGCTACGCCCACCTGAACATTGCCTTGCCGGGAAATCTGACGGCCGCGCTTTTTGCCATTGCCGTGACAGTCTACTTTTGGTGGGAAAACGTCAAAGGCATTCCCGAATCAAGCGGAAAAGCGCTGCGCATCATGTACGTCACCACGGTAATGGTCGTGCTGATGCTTGCCTGGTGCGGCTACACGCTCTGGACGCGAGGCGCCCATCTGCCGCCGTGGCCCGAACCCCACAATATGCACTTCTCCGATCAGGCGCTCGGCTGGCTACGACACACAAACTGGGCCTATACCATCGGCCTAATCGGTATTTTCATCGGATTGGGCCATTCGGTACTGGCCATGAGCGGCGAGGAGACTTTGGCCCAGGTCTACCGGGAGCTCGAGCATCCTAAAATCCCGAACCTGAAAAAAGTCGGCTTCATCATTTTCGTCTATAGCCTGGTGTTCACAGCCGGCGTCTCGTTCTTTGCGGTGATGATTATCCCCGATTCAACCCGTTCTCAATATTTCGGAAACCTGATCAGCGGGTTGGCGATGAATTTCGCGGGGCCCTACACGCTGCGCCTGGTCTTCCAGGCATTCGTCGTGCTGGTCGGCGTGCTGATGCTTGCCGGAGCTGTGAACACCGCCATTGTCGGGTCGAATGGCGTGCTCAACCGCGTTTCGGAAGATGGGATTCTCCCGCAATGGTTCCGGCAACCGCATCGGCGCTTTGGCACCTCCTATCGCATCATCAACCTCGTTGTCGGCTTACAGATCGCCACCATCATCCTGAGCCGCGGAAATATCTTTCTCCTCGGCGAAGCTTACGCCTTCGGCGTGATGTGGAGCTTCGCCATGAATGGCGCCGCTGTCCTGGCGCTCCGCTATAAGCAGCCAGGATTCCGCGAATTTCGCGTCCCGTTGAATCTGCAAATCGGAGGCGTGGAAATCCCCGTAGGCCTCGTGCTCATTACCGTCACCCTGCTCGGCTTGTGTACGATCAATCTTTTCACCAAGCAAATCGCCACCATCTCCGGCCTGATCTTTACTGCCGCCTTTTTTGCAACATTTACGATTGCGGAAGGAATTACCAAGAGACGCGACACCACCGGAGCGGGACTCGACCAGTTCAATGTAGCCTCGCGTACCGAGCTGAGCACCGCGACTTTGGGAGTTCGCCCCTCAAATGTATTGGTTCCAATAAGCAATTACCACGCTCTGTATCATCTCGGGGCCGTGCTCGATCGCGTTAAGACTGAGCGGCGCGACATCGTGGTGCTGCATGTCCAGGTCCTGCAGCGCAGTGGCTCAAGCGAAGTGGAATTTGAGACCGACCAACTGTTTGGCAGCATCGAGCAATACCTCTTCACGAAAGCTCTGTCCATGGCCGAACAGCGCGGCAAGCCTGTTCGCCTTGCGGTGGTAGCCGCGAGCGACTTGTGGGATGGCATCCTCAGAGCCGCAGTAAATCTGCAGTCGTCAACGATCGTTCTCGGACGTTCAACGAAGATGAGCCTCGCCGAGCAGGCCCGCCAATTCGGCCTCGCCTGGGAAGCGCTGCCCGATCCGCGGCCTCCCTTTAATCTTGAAATCTTTACTCCTCAGGGTGAGCACGAATTCTTCCTTCTGGGCCCGCACGCTCCGAACCTGACGAGGAATGAAGTAAATCTTGTCCACCAGCTCTGGTTGCGGCTGGGCGATCTCGTCAGGCCCGAGGAATTACATCACCACGATGTGGTGCATTTCGCCCTCAATGAGGTCAAACAGGAATTAATGGAAGGCAAGGAACAGGACGTGGCCCAGCGTCTCAAAGATCACTTGGTTCAGAACAAAGCGCAGCGCAACCCGCCGGCTGGAACGGGCTAGCAGCCTCGATTGCCATATTTGTGGCAACGATCCCAATTATCCCCGCGTCGATTTCTGCCATAATCCCCTTCCCGGTTGCATTTGAAATATCCGTAAATGTCTATGCCTGTAACAGCGAGCACTGCTGCGTTCGACGTCGGTATCAATGACCGGCTGCCCTTTGGACAGGCTCTGATCCTCGGGCTCCAGCATGTCTTTGGAATGACGGGAATGTTTGTGTTCCCCGGCCTGCTCGGCCGGTCCTTCAACCTGCCCGCCGAACGCATCGCTTACCTCTATGGCATGACCTTCGTCGTCTGCGGCTTCATTACCGCTTTGCAATCCGTGTGGCTGCTCCGGCTTCCAGTGGTTCAAGGAACTTATGCGGGCAATTTTGCTGCGCTGCTCGCAGTCGGTCATATGCAAAGCGGAGGCCTCGGCGCCGCCTATGGCTCGTTCTTCGTCGCTTCACTGATCTGGTGCCTTTTAAGCGTGCCTATTCGACGGCTCAGCTTCATTGCCTTGTTCGCGCGTTTTTTGCGGGCGCCCCTGATCTCCGGGATCATCGTAATGCTGACGATTATCCAGGTGGCGAACGTAGCATTGCCCAACTGGATCGGCGTGCCGTCTAGTCTGGGTTTCCCGCTCGTCAACATTTTCACCGGAGCGATTGCCGTCGCTGTTCTGGTTGGCACTACGCTTTGGGGCGGAAAATATCTTCGGCGCGGGGCGATACTGATCGGTCTTGCCAGCGGCACGCTGTGCTACGCGATCTTGCGGCCGATATCGTTCCGTTCTGTAGTGAGCGCGCCGCTGCTTGTTGCTCCCCAATGGTTTCCTTTTGGATTTTCTGTGCGGCCTGAACTGGTGATTGTCTTCTTGCTGGTGTTGATTCCAGCAGGCATGGGCTCGATGGCGATGTATGAAATGGTCGCAGGCTGGGGAAACGAGCACCTGCCTGCCGAGCGAATGTCTCAGGGAATTTTCGCGGTCGCTATCGGATCCGTGCTCGCTGGAGTCGTGGGCGGGTTCAGCACAATCGTCTATCCGGACAATATGGGCATGCTGCGCACAACGCGCGTAGGCTCGCGCTATGCCACACTCTCGGCTGGACTAATCCTGATCGCGCTGGGCGCCTGTATCAAATTCGACATGCTGTTAGTGCTCGTGCCGCAGCCGGTCGTGTCAGCCGCTGCGACACTTCTCTTTGGCGTCGTATTCATGCACGGAGTGCAAATGCTTTCGAAGGTCGGGTGGGACGACCGGCAGCTCGCGGCCGCGGGACTTGCGGTCCTCGTGGGCCTGGGCGGACTTTTTGTTTCGCCCGAGGTCCTTCAGACCATGCCGCTCGCGGCAAAATTGATCGTGCAGCAACCGGTGATTTCCGGCGGGCTCACGCTAGTCATTTTGCATTCCCTGCTATGCCCGGCGGCCCCGGAAACTGTTCAGGCCTGAATACCCCGGGCACGCAGCATGCGAGCCGATCTTAGGAATGGATGGATCGAGAACCAGACAGAACCAGTATCACGCCGCCAACCAACAGCAAGCCGCCCAGAACCGGGGTTAATGGAAGCGTGTGCCTCTCATCTTTGGTGGCATGGATAGGACCGATGTCTGCCACTTTCTTTTGCGTCGTGAACGTAATTCCCTGATACGCAAACGCGAAAATTCCCAAAATGATCAGAACAATGCCTGCAACCGTTGCTGATTTCATTGATCTCCTCGCTCTAGAAGGCCTGAGCTAGCTACTCCGCTTCGTTCGTCTGCGTGGGACTGCATGCCGCCGCGTAGAACGGCCGGAAGCTGTCGCTCGCCTCTTGAGGGCTGGCGCATGGGCCCGGGACCGCTTTGCTCGCTTCGCTGTTAGTGGTCGCACAACCCTGGCTGCTTCGGCCGCAATAATGCCGAGAGTGGAACCGATCTTTCCGGCAACATCGGTCAATACGGTTTCGTGCTTTTTAGCCATCTGCTTCTCCTCAGCGTTCCCGCTGGTGCCACATCCTCCTTAAGCTGAGGCCATTGCCGTTAAAACGAAATACTGGGCAATGCTTTTGGCCAGATTAGAAATCCTGTATTTTCAGAAATTTGGTGCCCGTAGAAGAGAAATGAGAATAGAAGCAATCTTGAAGAAGAAACGCGGCTACTTACATTCGGGCACGCGAGCTCTTTGATCCCGAATCTCTCGGAGATGCTCGCGAAGCCGTTCGAGCACCTCTTCCCTGCCCGAGTTATGTGCCTCTCGCACTAGCTCGTTTAAGGCAAAGTGCACGACGTCGCGATGGTGCAACTCCTCCGGAGCGACATCGTTGCTGAATTCGAGCCAAAGTCTATGCAGAAGTTCGATTTCCTTGGGCGTAAGATGCGGCGCATGCGGCCCCAGATAAAAGATGGTTTCTTGTCCGCTGGGAGAATGGACCTCCAGCGTCAATTGCGGTCGCGGTGGCGGCAGTGCTTCCCACGCCAAACCCGCTATTCGCGCCTCTTCCGCGATTGATCGCTTGGGCGAGAGCCCTAGAATAACGGCCGACGATTTCAGGCTCTGCGCTGCCCGGAGAATGCCGTCCCATTTTTCCGTGGCTGGTGCGACGGCCAGCCGCACCGTCTTGCCCATCTTTTCCGCTAGGTTCAGGCAGCGAGTGAACAACACCTGTTCTTCGCGGCTGAAGAGTTGCTCTGCTTCCAGTTCGTGCTCGCCCGAGGCGGCGCGTCCGAGCAGCCGCAAATGCAGGACGGCGATATCCTGTTTTTGCGTATTTGTTCTTCGCAGGATCGAACCGAGATGGTAGAGCGTGTTGTAATTGCGAACCATCACCAATATATTCCCGGGCCGAACGCCCACCGCATCCGGCGTTAGATCGCCGCCCGGTTCGAGGTTGAATTGATCCAGCTCCGCGTGGGCTGCGCCACGTTTTTTCGTGATCTTTTCCGACAGCTCGAATACGGTAAAAAATGCGATCGTAAAGGCGACGCCCGAAATCGTGGCGACCTGCTTGGTGAAAAGATTGATCACGCAGAGCGCGACGAGCACCAGGGTGATCAAACCCAGGCCTAGTGGAATCTCAACACCGGCGATTTTAAAATTCAAAGGAACGCGAAATTCGCGCTGGCCCGGCTCCTTATAGCGCAGCACCAATACCGCCAGGCCCTTCATGGCGAAGCTCCACATCACGCCAAACGCGTACGCTTCGCCCAGGATGAATATGTTTCCGCCGCTCAGGATGATCGTCAGAAGCTGCAGTCCGACGACCAGATTCAAAATGCGGTAAGAAGTCCCGAAACGGCGGTGCGGCCGCCGGAACCAGTCCGGCAGAATGCCGTCCTCGGAAACGCGGTTCAAAACGCCGTTCGAGCCAACGATCGCCGTATTCACCGCACCCGCCAGCATCAAAACGCCGACGATCACGACGAAAGCCCGGAACGCCAGCCGCAGCAGCAACGGCCCGATCAGATACATCGCCAAGCCGCCGATCGGATTATCGAAGAAGTTTCCGCGGACGGCGTCCGGGATGATCATCACCGCGAAAAACGCCACGCCGGCCGTGAAGATCAGGCTGTAGACGAAAATGATGAAGCCGGCTTTTTCCAGATTGCGCAGCTTGGGATGCTCGATCTCGCGATAAACCTGCGCCATCGTCTCTTCGCCGCTCATGGCCAGAACGGAGTGGCCCAATCCAATCAGGATTCCGATCAGACCCACGGTGTAAGGCAGACGGGTGTGTTTCAACCAGCCTAATGCGTCCGTCGAAAAAGTAAGATTCTTCAGCGAGGGCAAAGGCGGCAGATGCGCGCCCTTTGTCCACAAGCGTGTAGCCGCACCAGCACGAGCATGACCACCACCATCACCGTGGTCACATACATGATGCGCAGCGCCTTTTCGCTCGATTCCGGAATGCCCTTGATGTTTTCCCACCAGAAATAAATGGTCACCAGAACCGCGAAAGCAGCCGCCGTGGCGTTCACCGGCAGAACGAATTGGTAGTGCGCGTAGTGCAGCAGTTCGTTCAGCAGCCCGACCAGATAAAGCCCTGCGGATACGCCGCTGATCGGCCCCGTCAGGATGTAATCGAACATCAGGGCCGACACCGAAAACTTGGCCAGCGTCGATCCCATCGCTTCTTTCACCACGCGGTAGACGCCGCCGCGCACGAACATGCTGCAGCTCTCGATGTAAACCGATCGCACGGCATAGGCCAGCAGCATGATCGCCAGGATGAACCAGGGACCCGCCTTACCGACGAAGTGTTCCGCAATCGCCCCGGCGTAAAACGCCGAGGACCCCATGTCGTTGAGAACGATGGCGGCCGCGCGCCAGAACGATATGAAGGCGAGCATGGCCGTGGTGGCCACGAGCACGCGAGGCGCGCCGGAAGTCCTTTTTTGCTGCGATGAGCCAGCCAAATCCATCTTCATGAAAGGGCCGGATATAATCGCGCGGACTGCAACGTTTCGTTCAAGGTTTGTGAGTGGATAACGCGGTAACCCCTACACCTTACTGACGAACCTGAGACCCGGCACACAACCCCTCCCCCGTAAACACGTACTTATACCATTAAGGAGTCATAAAGAGAAAATGAGGATTTTGTTACGATTGTCTGAAGTTTGTGGCTCAGGTCGGGCCCCACTGATTTCGCTGAGCAAGTGAGGCCTTCCGCTAAACGCGGGGAGCACCTGACAAATCGTTCAACCAAAGGGAGTTAAGCCCGCGCCTTTTTCGAAACTTCGCGCCACTTGCCTTGGGCCTTCAAGATGCCTTCGATGGCCTCGCGCACGCCGGCGTCGCCCCCCGTCCGGCGCGTAACGTGGTGAACCGCGCGGCGAACTTCCTCAACCGCATTGGCGACCGCAATTGCCAGACCTACTCGTTCCAGGATTGGCAAGTCCGGCAGATCGTCTCCGATGTAAGCCACGTCGGAATCGCGCACGTCCGCCACGCGCAGAATCTCCTCGTACGCGGGCACCTTTTCGCCGCGGCCCTGAAACACAAATTCCATACCGACCTCTTGGGCTCGCCGCGTCACAGCCGCCGATTCGCGTCCCGAGATCACTCCCGTGCGCAATCCGGCGTCGCGCGCGAGTTTCAACCCGGCCCCGTCCTGCGAATGAAATGCCTTCATCTCAGCTACCGTGCCGTCGGCGAGCGGGATCAGATAGACATTGCCAGCTGTGAGCACGCCGTCTACGTCCATCAGCAAAACGCGGATCTTGCGCGCACGGGCCGCCACGGCAGCCGGAAATTCATCGGATTTCGCGCGAATCCTGCGAGCCAATACAGCCTCCAACTTGAAGTTTTGAAGCCAGAACTGGTGAAGCTAGAAAAGCTCCAGTGTCCACAAATCGTGCAGGTGCACGACGCCCGCCACACGCCGCGCGCCATCGAGCACCACCACTGAAGTGATCTTGCGCTGCTCCATCAGCCTCAGTGCGGCGCTGGCAAATTCCTCCGCAGCGATGGTCACCGGATTCGCGGACATGCACTCCTCCGCGGTGAGTTCCAGAACCGCGCCGCGTTGCTTTTGCATCAGGCGGCGCAAATCGCCGTCGGTGATAATTCCGGCCAGCGTGCCCGCCGCATCGACCACCGTGGTCATTCCCAAACCTTTGCGGCTCATTTCGTAAATCACGTCCGGCATCTTCGCGCTGGGCGCCACGCTCGGCAGCGCCTCACCCGCGTGCATAAGATCACGCACTCGGAGCAGCTTTTTGCCCAGACGCCCGCCCGGATGCAGCGCCGCAAAATCATCGTGATTGAAACCGCGGCGCTCTAACAGTGCAATCGCCAGCGCGTCGCCCAAAGCCATCGCGGCCGTTGTGGATGCGGTCGGCGCCAGATTCAGCGAGCAGGCTTCTTCGCGCACGCTCGTATCCAGCACCACATCGCTTGCCTGCGCCAGGGTCGACCGTGTGTTTCCGGTGAGTGTCACCAGAGGCAGGCCAAGCCGCTTCATCGTGGCTAAAAGGGCGACGATCTCTTCCGTCTCACCTCCGTAGGAAACTGCCACCACGGCGTCGCCCGCCTGCAACATTCCCAAGTCCCCATGCAAGGCCTCTGCCGGATGCAGAAAAACGGAAGGGGTGCCCGTGGAAGAAAACGTAGCCGCGATCTTGCGTCCGATCAATCCCGACTTGCCCATGCCGGTCACCACGACGCGTCCTTTGCAGGCCAGCAGCACTTCCACGGCGCGTTCGAATCCCGAATCCAAACGCGCCTGCAATTCTTTCAGCGCCTCCGCCTCGATGCGCAGAACGCGCCTTGCGGTCTCCAGGCTCACGAGGCGCCCCACGAACGCACCAGTTTTGCTATGGGCGCCAATTTCGCCAGCAGATCCGGCAACCGATCGAGACGTAGCGCATTCGAGCCATCGGAAAGCGCCCGCTCAGGCCGGTCGTGTACTTCAAGAAAAATCGCATCCACGCCCACCGCCGTTCCCGCCCGCGCCAACGGTTCGATAAATTCGGGCTGACCTCCACTCGCATAGCCTTGGCCTCCCGGCAGTTGGACAGAATGCGTCACGTCAAAGATTACCGGGCAGCCGGTCTTGGCCAGGATGGGAAAAGAACGCATATCCACCACGAGATTGTTATAACCGAACGAGACGCCGCGCTCCGTGATAATTACTTTGTTGTTTCCTGTGCTCTTTACCTTCGCGACGGCGTTGGCCATCTCCCAAGGCGAAAGGAACTGGCCTTTTTTCAAATTCACCACCCGGCCCGTTTTGCCCGCAGCCGTGAGCAGATCGGTCTGCCGGGAAAGGAATGCCGGCACCTGCAGCACGTCGCAAACTTCCGCCACCGCCCGCGCTTGATCCGGCTCGTGAATGTCGGTCAACACCGGCACGCGAAAACGAGCTTTGATCTTCCGCAGGATCTCCAAGCCGCCCGCCAGTCCCGGTCCGCGAAACGAACTCACGGACGATCGGTTTGCCTTATCGTAAGAAGCCTTAAAAACCAGCGGGACTTTGGCCTTGGCCGCTATTTTCGTCAATCGTTCCGCCATTTTCATGGCGTGCGCCTCGCTCTCAATTACGCAAGGCCCGGCGATCAGGACAAGCGGCTCGCCGGCGCCGATGCGGAAGGCGCCGATTGGAATGGATCGAAGAGGCGGCAAATGAACGCCCGAGCTCCTCAGGATTCTAAACTGAGCGCGTTGCTCGGGAGTCTAAGCCTATGCGGGACGTTTCGGATTTGCAATCTGCACGTTTCAAAATAAAAAACGTCAGCTTCGTTTTGCGGCTTGAACTGCTGCGGGCACGTGTTCCGCGGCCATGGCTCGATTGTGGGTTTCGCGCTTGCTTGCGGCTCCCACAAACGCGGCGAACAGCGGATGCGGCGCCAGCGGTTTGGACTTGAACTCGGGGTGAAATTGGCAGCCGAGAAACCAAGGATGATCGGCCACTTCGACGATTTCCACGTAGGAGCCGTCCGGCGTGCGGCCCGTGATCCGCAGGCCGGCAGCGGTCAAGCGCTCTTCGTAGTCGCGGTTGAATTCATAACGGTGGCGGTGCCGTTCGCTGATCTCCGCGGTCCCGTAAGCACGCTGCGCGAAAGAGCCAGGCTCGATGCGGCACGGCCATGCGCCGAGTCTCATCGTGCCGCCCATTTCGTCCACGCCCAGCAGTTCGCGCAATTTGTAAATCACGCGATGCGGCGTGTGCGCGTCGAATTCGGTGCTGTTGGCATCCGCCAGCCCGGCGACGTTACGCGCGTACTCGATGGTGATGCACTGCATTCCCAGGCAAATGCCAAAAAACGGAACTTTGCGCTCGCGCGCGTACTGAATCGCAAAAATCATCCCTTGAATTCCGCGTTTCCCAAACCCGCCCGGCACGAGAATGCCATCCACGTGCGCCAGTAGGCGCGCCGCGGTTTCCAGCGAATCGATCTCCTCGGCCTCAATCCATTCGATCACCGTGCGCATGTGATGCGGCAGTCCGCCGTGCATGAGCGCTTCGCGCAGACTCTTGTACGCGTCTTCCAAGGCCACGTACTTGCCCACTACGCCGATACGCACTTCGCCCCGAGGGCGCTCCATGTTTTCCAACAGCCCGAGCCAGCGGCTCATGTCTCTGGGCGCTGCGTCCAATTTCAAAAGGCGTAGGATTTGCTCGTCCAATCCTTCGGAGGCGAGATTCACCGGCACGGCGTAAATCGTATTCACGTCTCGCGCGGTCACCACGCATCGCTCCGGAATATTGCAGAAAAGGGCGATCTTCGCCTTCATCTCGTGCGGCAAGGGGCGATCGCTGCGGCATAGCAAGAGATCCGGCTGAATTCCGATGCTCAACATCTCTTTTACGCTGTGCTGCGTTGGTTTGGTCTTCAGTTCACCCGCCGTGGGGATGAAGGGCACCAGCGTGACGTGCACAAAAATTGCATTTTCCTGCCCCAGTTCCAGGCGCATCTGACGAATCGCTTCCAGAAACGGCAGCGACTCGATATCTCCCACCGTGCCGCCAATCTCGATGATCACCACATCCACGTCGTGCGCGATCTTGCGAAATGCCGCCTTGATCTCGTCGGTGACGTGCGGAATTACTTGCACCGTCTTCCCAAGAAAATCGCCGCGACGCTCCTTCGAAAGAATCGATTCGTAAATGCGGCCTGTCGTCCAGTTGTTATCGCGCGAGAGTTTGGCCGAAGTAAACCGTTCGTAGTGCCCCAGGTCCAGATCGGTTTCCGCACCGTCGTCGGTGACGTATACCTCCCCGTGCTGGTATGGACTCATGGTCCCGGGATCGACGTTCAGGTAGGGATCGCACTTCTGAAGGGTGACTCGAAGGCCCCGGCTTTCCAGCAGGCAGCCGATCGATGCTGCGGCCACGCCTTTGCCGAGGGAGGAAACCACACCGCCGGTTACAAAGATATACTTTGGTCCCATCCGCACAGGTTACGCCCCGCTAAAGGTACACGCCGGGCGCTAAGCTGTCTTTTTCCTCCTGGGAAGTAGGTGTACAACGCATTTTAAGGAGAACTGCGGCAGCGTGTCAACGCGCCCCTGCACTGCTGGCCAAAGCCTGCTCCACCCGTTTCACATCTTCCGGAGTATCGACTTCAACAGTTTTGTACTCCGTTTCCGCAACGCGAATGCGATAGCCGTTCTCGAGCCAGCGAAGCTGCTCGAGCTGCTCGATGCGCTCCAGATCGCCCTGTGGAAAAGTATCGAATTCCAGCAGGGCCTCGCGGCGAAATACATAAAGTCCGATGTGCTTTAAATGTCTCGCGTGAACAGAACCTTCTCGATCCCTTACCCACGGTATGGGTGCGCGCGAAAAATAGAGGGCGTTGCTATCGAAATCGAGAACCGTCTTCACCACATTCGGATCCATGATCTCCGCGGGATTGGTGATGGGCACGGCCAGGGTCCCTACTCTGACCTCCTCATCATCGCGAACTGCCTCGATGGCAGCGTCGATCGCGGCGGGCTCGATGATAGGCATGTCACCCTGCACGTTCACCAGAATCTCAGCATCGGGATGAGCGGCAGCCACCTCAGCCACCCGCTCGGTGCCGGAGCGATGATCGGAACGCGTGAGCACGGCTTCGCCGCCAAATGATTTCACCGCTTTGGCGATCCGTTCGTCGTCGGTCGCCACGATGACTTTGGAAACCAGACTGGCTCGCCGCGCCCGCTCCCACACCCTTTCGATCATCGGCTTTCCTCCGATCGAAACGAGCGGCTTGCCGGGAAGGCGAGTCGATGCATAACGTGCAGGAATGACGGCCAGAATGTTCATGATGAACCAGCTCGCGAGAGATTTTCGTCCTATCTCGAATTTGTCTCTATTTTGTCCTTATTTCATCTCAACCGTTGAAGCTCATCGCCACGATGCTAGCATAAGACCTCGAGAGGCCGAGCTTCGGAGGCGCACTTAGCCGTCTTGGCTGCATTCTGGCGCCGTTGAGGCTACAGCAACAGCTAACGCCGTCTACAGCAATGCAGTCTTGCATGGGCCGAATCTAGTGCTAGAATGGCCGGGATTTCCCCGCAGCCGCCCGGCCAGGTCCGGGAGGGGGTTTGTAATGGCAACAAGTAAACGACAGCGGCTGCCGTACGTAGCTCTCCTCGCCCTTGTTGTGTTCGCAGCACCCGCCCTGGCGCAGGTCACCGGCCCCGAACTTCCGAAACAATCTTACGAACCCGACATCAAGAAATCCGCCGGCATCAAGCTGAACGTCGAGATGGCGTTGGTCAACGTGACCGTCACCGATCCTTATAGCCGGCTGGTCACCGGCCTCGATAAGGAAAACTTTAAGGTTTTCGAAGATGGCGTGGAACAGGAGATCTCTGCCTTCTCGAGCGAGGACGTTCCCATTTCCATCGGCTTGGTCTTCGATATGAGCGGCAGCATGGCGGATAAGGTCGATAAAGCCAGGCAAGCCGCCATTCAGTTTATGCGCACCGCCAATCCGCGCGACGAATTCTTCCTGGTCAGCTTCAACGATCGTGCGGAGCTGACCAGCCGTTTCACCTCCAGCATTGAGGAACTCGAAAGCCGCATGATGTTTACCATTGCCAAGGGCCGCACGGCGCTGCTCGATGCTATTTACCTCGGCTTGAGCCAAATGAGGGGTGCCAAGAACGGCAAGCGGGCCTTGCTCATCATCTCCGACGGAGGGGATAATCATAGTCGCTACAACGAGGCGGACATTCGGAATTTCCTCAAGGAAGCAGACTGCCAGCTTTACGCCATGGGGATTTTTGATGTCAACGATATGGGCCGAACAACCGAGGAGCGCTACGGACCCAGTCTGCTTTCCGAACTCGCTGAAATGACGGGTGGTCGCGTATTCCCAGTCTCCAGCCTGGGCGATTTACCCGACATCGCCGCCAAAATTGGAATGGAGCTGCGTAACCAATATGTCCTCGGATATAAACCAAGCGATGTGCGTCACAATGGCGCCTGGAGAAAAATCAAAGTTAAGCTGCTCGCGCCCAAAGGGCTTCCGCCTCTCAACGTTTACGCCAAGACCGGATACTACGCGCCAGCCCAATAAGCTGTCTGCGTTAACCCCGATTTTTGCGGCTGCCATCCTGGCGATTTTTGCCGCTCCCTTTGTTCACGCGCAGCGTCCCCAGCAGCCCTCTGCTCCTACAGCTCCACTGGAGGGACCGGATTACTCCATCAAAAAGGACGTAAATCTCGTAGTCCTGCACGTTTCGGTCGTGAATGATCGGGGGCAGTTCGTCCCCGGCTTGAAGCAGGCAGATTTCCACGTCCTGGAAGATAAGGTCGATCAAAAGATCTCGGTTTTCAGCCAGGAGGATGTGCCCGTAAGCATGGGCCTGGTGATCGACAATAGCGGCAGCATGCGCGAGAAGCGGCCTCAGGTAAACGCCGCGGCCTTGACGTTGGTCAAAACCAGCAACCCTCAGGATGAGGCCTTCGTCGTGAATTTTAATGATGATTTTTACCTGGATACAATCCACGACTTCACCAACGATATCAGTGAAATGAAGGATGCCTTGGATCGTATCGATGCGCGCGGCAGTACCGCGCTCTACGATGCGGTGATCGGATCGCTTGATCATCTGAAGAAGGGCGCAAAAGACAAGAAGGTGCTTCTGGTCGTGACCGATGGCGTGGATAACGCCAGCCGCCGCACGCTGGCCAATGCCGTGCAAGAAGCCCAGCGTTCCGACGCCTTGATTTATGCCGTGGGAATCTTCAGCGATGACGATATCAAGCACAACCGTGGCGACATGAAAAAGGCGCGCCGCGCGCTTACCGAATTGGCTACATCAACCGGCGGACTGGCTTTCTTCCCCGAAAACGTCTCAGACACCCAATCCATCTGCACACAGATTGCTAAGGATATCCGGAATCAGTACACCGTAGCCTATTACCCCACAAACGCGGCCCGTGACGGCACCTATCGGACCGTGCAGATCGGCGTCGGTCCGCAGAAGGGCGCCGGCAAGCTTCAAGTGCGCACCCGCACCGGCTACTACGCTCGCGGCCCCGCTCTCTCCACCAGCGCCGGCGCCGGCAATTGAATATCCGGGCAGTCCTCTGCGAAAAGGCACCAACAGGATGCGCTTTTCGCGGTTGAAAGAGTCGATCCCGAGCAACACGAGCGATAGGTCTCTAACTCCGTCTGCGCTGACAAATTAATACAGCGGCATCATTCTGAGCGTCAGTGGCCGCGCTTTCACCAGCGGTCCGTCTTGGGACCGCGCGGCCACGGAAGCGAAGAATCCCTCTTCGCTCTTGCGGTCATCGTGAGTTTGTAGCTCGCGTCGGCCGCGCCCTTTGCGGCAGACCCAAGGATTTTTGCGTCCCTACGCATATAGCGATCGGGTGGTTGTACTTGGTAGGGGGTCAGAGCTTTAGCTCTGACATTCTCGGCTTCGTACTCCTTTTAGGGCTTTAAGAGTCTGTGTGAGAACTCCAGTTGACGCGTCTCTTATACTGCACGAGGGAGGAGACGCGATGGCGAAATTTTTGGATTACAACCCGGACCAGGCCTATTTGCTGCCGCCGAGCGTGCGGGATGTGTTGGGTTCGGGCCATCTGTGCTTTTTTGTGCGACGAGTGGTGGCCAAACTCAACTTGGACGCCTTCCGAAACGAGTACGGAGAAGAAGGCGGACCGGCCTACGCGCCGGAGATGTTGGTTTCGGTTTGGCTGTACGCTTACGCGCTGGGGTTGACCAGTTCGCGCCGGTTGGAACAGCGCCTTCGCGAGGATTTGGCGTTCCGTTATTTGGCCGGCGGGGCGGCGCCGGATTACTGGACGCTGAACGCGTTTCGGCGGCGCCACGCCAAGGGGCTGAACGATTTGTTCACGCGCGTGGTGGAGCTGGCGCGGGCCAGCGGACTGGGTAAGTTGGGACACGTGGCGATCGATTCGACACGCATTGCGGCGAACGCTTCGCGGAATCGCATCGACACCGAGCAGGCGCTGCGGAACGCGCGGGCGCGCATTCGGCGGGAGATTCGCCGCTGGCAGAAGCAGTGCGATGCGGACGATCCGAACGAAGGCGCCGGCAGCGAAGTGGGCAGCGAAGCGCTCCGGCGACTGGAACAGCAACTGGAACGGATTCCAGAGCGTCTGGAGCGGCTGCACAAATCGGGCCTGAAGAGGGTTTCGCGGACCGATCCGGACAGCCGTTTTCTGCGGGAGCGGGGAGGCTATGCGCTGGGGTACACGGCGACGCTGGCAGTCAGCGAGGATCATCTGATCGTGGCGCAACAAGTGACCCAAGACACCAACGATAACCAGACGCTGGTGGCGATGGTGGATCGGGTGGAACAGCAGTGTCGGCAGAGGCTGCGGCAAGTCAGTGGCGACAGTGGATTCTTCTCGTTGGAGAATTTGAAGGCGCTGGAGGAGCGCCAGATCGACGGCTATGTGCCGGACTCGAACCTGGCGCGCTGGTTGAATCGAGGCGGACGGCTGCGGCAGAAGGCCCGTAATCCGGCGCATCACAGAATGCGGCGGAAATTGCGTGCGGCCGGCCGAAGAATTTATCAGCGACGAAAAGCGCTGGTGGAACCGGTGATCGGAGTGCTGAAACAACAAAGAGGGATGCGGCGGTTCGCTCGTCGCGGGTTGTCGCAAGTGGCGGTCGAGCTGGCGCTGGCGGCCACCGCATACAACTTGACGAGGATTTGGCGGGCCAGCTAGCCGCCCGTCCACCGTCGATTCAGAAAAAAGAAACACAGAGCAGATATCTCATGACTCAATTCGCAGTCTAAATCGCTGAGGCCTGAGTCTTCACACAGACTCTTTAAGCCCCTGAAGCTTGTAGCTCGGGTCGGCCGCGCCCTCTGCGGCAGACCCGAGGAATTTCTTCTGTTTTTAAAGCTGCGCGCTACCTTCGACTTCTGCCAAAAAGCTCTCTCCGTGCGGAATCTCTCCGCCAAAATTCTGAGCCACCGTCTGCCCCATATCCGCTAGCGTCGCGCGCACGCCCAGGTTCGTGCCATGCTGTCCTCCGGGGCTGTAGGCCAAAATCGGAACATATTCCCGGGAATGGTCCGTCGTAGGCCAAGCCGGATCCGGATCGCAGCCATGATCCGCCGTGATTAGGAGCAGGTCGGTTTTCTCTAAACCAGTCAGCAGCGGGCCGAGAAGCAGATCAAACTCCTCCAGCGATCGCGCGAAGCCTTCCACGTCTTTCCGGTGTCCGTACAGCATGTCGAAATCCACGAGGTTGGCGAAGATCAACCCATCGCGCTGCCGGTCCAATGCGGAGCGCAGCTTCTCCATTCCGTCCGCATTGCTCTTCGTAGTCACGTAGTTCCCAAGCCCCCTTCCGTTGTAGATGTCGTGAATCTTCCCAATCCCCACGACAGGCACGCCGCGCTCCGCGAGCACGTCCATCAGCATAGGCCGCGGCGGCTCTACCGCGTAGTCGTGGCGCCGCTCCGTGCGGCGAAAATTCCCAGGCGCACCGGTAAAAGGTCTGGCGATTACGCGGCCGACGCGGTGCCGTCCATCCAGAATCTTTCGCGCAATTTCGCAATAGCGATAAAGCTCCGCCACAGGAACGACGTCCTCGTGTGCCGCGATCTGAAAGACGCTGTCGCCGGACGTATACACGATCGGATAGCCAGTGCGCACGTGTTCAGCACCCAGTTCCTTGAGAATCTCCGTGCCGCTCGCCGGTTTATTGCCAAGCGTTTTTCGTCCGATGGCGCGCTCGAATGGCTGCATCACTTCGGGCGGGAAGCCGTGGGGATAGACCGGAAAGGCGCGTTCCAGCCAGATTCCGGCCATTTCCCAATGCCCTGTCGTCGTGTCCTTCCCCGGCGACCGCGTCGCTCCTTTTCCGAAACAGCCTTTGGGCTTGTCGGCGGGCGATAGATGCGCTAGCGGCTCAATATTCGCCAGTCCCAGTTGAACGAGATTAGGGATCGCGAGCGGCCGAGACTGCGCGATATGCCCCAGCGTATTGCGGCCGACGTCGCCATATTGGTCGGCATCGGGCAGCGCGCCGATGCCGACGCTATCCAGCACCACCCACAAAACTCGTGAAAACGCCATGTTGATCCTTTATGAGGTGGTCATTCTGAGCGAAGCGTCCCGTCTTAATTTTCCGGAAATCGTGGTTGTCCGATTTCCGGTCGGGACGCGAAGTCGAAGAATCCCTCTTCTATCAAAATAGAAGCGAGAGTCCGCCTAAATACGATCACATTTGTCCGCGATTGGATTATCTGTCTAAACTTCGCTGCGCCCTAATTTGCCGCCCCTGCCTCCGCGACGTATAATTTTTCGTTTAGACTGCCCCCGAAATTCCGGCTGTGCAGGACTCTGTGGCGCTCCGTGAGCGCGTGTGAACTTCCGTGAGCGATAAGCCCGCAATCATCGACAAACCTGAAATCCTCGACGAGCCCGCGTCCATCGTGGTTACCGGCGCTCGCGTACACAACCTGAAGAACATCAGTTTCGAGATTCCCCACAATGCCATAACCGTGGTCACCGGCGTCTCGGGATCGGGAAAGTCCAGCCTGGCCTTCGACACTATCTACGCCGAAGGCCAACGGCGCTATATCGAATCGCTGTCCGCATATGCCCGGCAATTCCTCGAGCGCATCGAAAAGCCCGACGTCGACGAAATCTCCGGCATCGCTCCGGCGATCGCCATCAAGCAAAAGAACGCCACGCGCAACCCGCGTTCAACTGTAGCCACCGCCACCGAAATTTACGATTATCTGCGCCTGCTCTACGCGCGAGCCGGCCGCACTTTCTGCACGCGTTGCGGCAACGAAGTCCAGCGCGACACCATCGATTCCATCACCGCGCGCGTCCTCGCGCTCGAACCAGGCCGCAGATTCTACGTCTTCTTCCGCCTTGCGATTCCTGAGCCCGCCAAAAAGCCGGGCTCGCGAAAATCAGCGAAGCCAAACGCCGAAAGTGTCCGGCAAGCCTTGCTCGATCTGCAAAAGCGTGGTTTCAATCGCCTTTATCAGGCGGGGCAACTCCACGAATTCTCTTCACCGGAAACCCTTCTGGAATTGGATTTCTCGCAGGCCATCTATGTCGTGGTCGATCGCCTCGCCGTGGCGCCGGAAATCCGTTCGCGTCTCGCCGATTCGGTCGAGATCTGCTATCGCGAAGGCAAAGGCGAAGCCATTCTCGAATTCCCGCCTTCAGAGACGCATCCCGAGACCGAGCGCATCGTCTTCAGCGATCGTTTCGAATGCAAGAAGTGCGGTCTCGCGTATCAGGAGCCCGAGCCGCGCCTGTTTTCGTTTAACAACCCCTACGGCGCCTGTCCGCGCTGCCAGGGCTTCGGCAACACGATCGATTTCGATATCGATCTGGTGATTCCCGACCGCAGCAAGTCTATCAATGAAGGCGTTATTCAACCCTGGACAAAGCCGCGTTACCGGTCGCTTTGGCAAGACCTAAAGCGATTCGCTCGTGCTCACAGCATTCCTGTCGATGTTCCTTTTCGGCAACTCACCGCCGAGCAGAGAGACCTCATTATCGAAGGCGATCCTGACGACGAATTTACGGGCGTCAATGCCTTTTTCGCTTGGCTCGAACGAAAGAAATACAAGCTGCACGTACGCGTTTTCCTCAGCTGGTATCGCGGCTATGCCACCTGCCCTGATTGTGGTGGCACGCGGCTGCGCGCCGAAGCTCGCGCGGTTCGCATCCAGGGGAAATCGATTACTGAAGTCTGCAAGCTGACCGTTACCGAGGCCCGTCAATTCTTCGATTCCCTTGAACTAGCGCCTGAAGCGGCTGCCATCGCCGACAGAATCCTGCAGGAGATTCAGCAGCGGCTCCGCTTCCTGGATCAAGTGGGACTCGAATATCTCACGCTCGATCGCCTCACCTCCACGCTTTCCGGCGGCGAAGCCCAGCGCATCCAGCTTGCCACGTCCCTGGGATCCCAATTGGTCGGCGCGCTCTACGTCCTTGATGAGCCGTCCGTCGGCCTGCATCCTCGCGACACGCACCGGCTGATCGAAATTCTCAAAAGCCTGCGTGATTTGGGAAATACCATCCTCGTGGTCGAGCACGACGCCGAGACCATCGCCGCATCAGATTATGTCCTCGACCTCGGACCGGGCGCCGGCGAACTGGGCGGCAAGCTCCTTTTTTGTGGCCCTCGCGAGCATCTCCTGGATTCACCGGACTCGCTCACGGCGCGTTATCTCAATGGCGAACTGCGCATTCCGGTTCCGTCGCTTCGCCACAAGCCTTCTCGCCGGTTTTTGCGCATCTTTGGCGCGCACGCCCACAACCTTCGCAATATCGACGTGATGTTTCCGCTCGGCACCATGGTCGCCGTGACCGGCGTTTCCGGTTCCGGCAAATCCACGCTAATTCACGACGTGCTCTACAAAGCTCTCGAAGCCAAGCGCGCCGGCGTCAGTTTCAAGGAACTCTGCGATCGCATCGAAGGCGATACGCAACTCGACCAGATAGTTCTCGTCGATCAATCTCCCATCGGCCGCACCCCGCGATCCAATCCCGCCACTTATTTGAAGGCTTTCGATTCCATACGCGATGTCTTTGCCTCCACCCCTGATGCCAAGCGCCGTGGTCTCACGGCCGGACACTTTTCCTTCAATATTCCCGGCGGCCGTTGCGAAGCTTGCCAGGGCGACGGCACCGTGACGGTCGAGATGCAGTTCCTTGCCGACGTCGAGCTCATCTGCGAGGAATGCCGCGGCACTCGCTTCAAAAGCTCCGTGCTCGAAGTCCGCTATCGCGACAAGAACATTCACGAAGTTCTCGGCCTGACGGTTCGGGAAGCCCTGCAATTCTTCTTCGGCGTGCCGCGCGTCATTTCCAAACTCAAGGTTCTCGAGGAGGTAGGTCTCGGGTATCTGCGCCTGGGTCAATCCGCAACTACGCTTTCCGGAGGCGAAGCGCAACGGCTGAAGCTCGCCGCGCACCTGATTCACACCGCGAATCCCGGCGTGCTTTACATTTTCGATGAACCGACCACAGGCTTGCATTTTGACGATATCCAAAAGCTTCTGATTGCTTTTCGCAAGCTTCTGGAGGGCGGAGCTTCGATCATCGTCATCGAACACAATCTGGATGTCATCAAATCGGCCGATTGGGTTATCGATTTGGGTCCCGAAGGCGGCGCGCAGGGCGGCACCATCGTGGCTTCGGGAACTCCCGAGCAAGTCGCGCACAATCCGCACTCCTACACCGGCAAATATCTCGCCCGCGCCCTCAAAAGTAGCAATGGCCGCGGCGAGCCGCGAGCTTCTTCCAGGAGCAGTACCTCCGGGAAGGGCTGACCACGGAAATAAGGTTTAAACGTAGAGCCGCGGGTCTTTAGCGCGGCAGCCCTGTCTTTCGTATTTTGATGTGCTTCTCGGCTGAAGACTCCGACTGCGTGTCATTCTGAGAGCAGTGGCCGCGCTCCTCTTCGGCCCGTCTCGGGCCCGCGCGGCCACGGAGTCGAAGAATCTCTCATATAATGCTCACGACGGGCAGTTGGGCGACAATGATAGTGAAACGCCTTTCACTTCGAGCCGATCGAACTTGTTTCAGCCTTGCGCTCATCGTTCTGTTCGCATCGCTGCACGCACCGGTCGCACGCACCCAAAACCCGCGCTCTGCATCATCGAATCCGCCGTCGAATTCGCAATCAAAGCCTCAGCAAAACAGCTCCGACCCTCTTGCCTCGCTTCTTGCTCAGGCTCAGGATGCGCTCGACCGCAAAGACTTCGCCGCGGCCATTCCTTTGCTCGAAAAAATAGCAGCGGCGAAACCCGCCGAAGCGATGCCTCACTTTGAGCTCGGATTTGCGTACTCCGGGCTGAATAAAAATCCAGAGGCCCTAGCAGAGTATCGTCAGGCCACCTCCCTCGATCCAAAACTCGCCCCGGCACATTTGAACTTGGGAATATCGTTGCTCGATTCCGACGCCGCGGCCGCCGTGGAATCCTTCCGGCGCGCCGTGGATTTGCTGCCAGGACAGGCCCGCCCGGTCTATCTCTTGGGAGAGGCCCTCGAACGAAGCGGCAAGCGTTCCGAAGCCATCGAGCAATATCGCGCTGCGGCTGCGCTCGCGCCTAAAGACGATGCCATTCTTTTTGCGCTGGCTCGCGCACTTTTAGCGGACGGCCAAAACTCCGCCGCCGAATCCGGCTTTCATCAATTACTTTCCGCGAAGCCTGATTCCGCGCCGGGACAACTAGGTCTGGCTGAATCTTTGCTCGCCCAGCAAAAAACCACCGAAGCCGTCGATGTTTTTGGCGATTACCTGCAGAAGACTCCCGGTGACAGCCACGCCCGTTTCGAGCGAGCTGTCGCCTTGCAGGACCTGAACCGCTTCGACGATTCCCTGCATGAGCTTGATCAGCTTGACAAGAGCGCGGCCCCAACTGCCGATTCTCTCAAGCTTCGCGGCAGTATCTATCTGCAGCAGAAGAAGTGGACCGAGGCTGATGCATCGTTTCAGAAAGCGCTACCCGTATCCCCGGACGATGCGCAACTGCATCTGTGGGCGGGCCAAACGAAAATGGAGTTGCGTGATTACAGCCCGGCCGAAAAAGAATTGCGGCGCTCCCTCGAACTGGCTCCGGGCAATTCCGATGCCTTGCGAGAATTGGTTGGCGTGTACTACTTGTCCGGCCAGTACGAAAAAACGCTTTCCACTTTGGATCTTCTCGCTCAGCGTGAAACCCTGAGCCCGCTTAGCTGGTTTTTCCGCGCCCTCTCGTGCGATAAACTAGGGCGGAAACTCGAAGCGGCGGCCGCTTACCAAAAGTTTCTCGAATTGGATCGAGGCGAGCGTCCCGATCAGGAATTCCAGGCGCAAGCGCGGCTGACGCTTCTCCTGCGCGAATTAGGAAAGGGTTCTAAAAAATAGTTGGAAGCGGCAGCCACCTTCTTCGCCGCGGACGCTGCCCATCGCAAAGGAACCATCGCTCGGCGCAAGTCTGCCAGAGGATGAGCTTTCGCCGTTGGACGATCAACGATGCGCTTTTCGGCCAGAAACAAAGAGCGGCTTCGTGACGTAGCAAGGTGGGGCTTCGGAGCGAAAAAAGTGGCTCGGCGTTGCAATCATCACGGTAGAATCTCGGCTCCCGCTCTGATCGTGACAACCATGCTTCTTTGCGCCTGTCTTGGTATTCGTGCTGCCGAACAAGAGTCGCGCGAAAAGTATGAGGCGCAATTTCAATTGGAGCGCGACCCGGTGGCCAAGGCTAAAATACTCGCCAAATTGGGCCGCTTCGAAATCGATGAGGCTCGCGCGGACTTAAAGGCGGATAAAGAAGAGCAATCTCTTGCTGACCTGGAGCACTACCGCGACCAGGTTGAAGGAACGGTGCAAGCGCTTTCTGCTACCGGCGTGAATGCCGAGCAGCACCCCGCCGGCTTCAAGGAGCTGCAAATCAGTCTTCGCGAAACGCTGCGTCACATCGATGAATTGATCCTCCAGCTCCCGCTGGATAAGAGGCCCTGGTTTCAGGCGGTGCGCTCGGATTTGGCCAATTCCCACAACTTGCTTATCGAGGCGCTTTTTCCTTCTCTAGGCGGGAAGCGATCGAAGAGAGGAGATACATGATAAAGCTCGCCATGCGCCGCCTGCCACTTGTGCTTGCAGCGTTTCTTTGCGCCGCCGGGATTACGGCAGCCTCATCCCCGGCGTTCGCCCAAAAGAAGGATTACCTGTCCGATGCGGAAGCCGACAAAATCCGCGACGCGGACACCACTTCCGAGAGGATCAAGCTGTTCATCTCTTTCGCTGCCGATCGTGTCAAGAAGCTGCAATACGAATTCGCCCACCCTGGTGAATTGCACCGCGACGAGCGGATTAACATGCTCATCAACGCCTATTCTGGCTGTATAGACGACGGCTCCGATCTGATTCAACTCGGCGCCGAAAAGCAGCAGGACATCCGCGATGCCATCAAGGAGATGCAAAGCCGCGCCCCTGAATTTTTGGCTTATTTGAAAGAATTGTCCGCGAAAGGCCGCTCCGTCGAGCAATTCAAAGACAATCTCGGTGACGCCATCGACGCCACGAATGACGCCATCAGAGACGCTGCGGACGCCCTTAAGGAGAATGCACCGCCTCCGGTGCGCCGCCGGCCGCAATGAAACGCGAACGTCCCAGCCCCGTTCCCGGAGGCGCTGCGATTTTCCAGCGGCTGTATACGCGTTTGGGCTGCCGCGGACGCCCGCCGCGTTTTGAAGTGGAGTTTTATCCTTACGCCAACCTCATGCACACCATCCGGATCCGCGAAGAGACCGCTTGCGTGCGCCTGTCGGACGCCCTGCGAGGCGCGTCGCTCGCGGTGTTGGAGTCCGCAGCGGCGATTCTGTTGTCCCGCATTTATCGGCGGCGCGCGCCCGGTGAAATCCTTGGCGCTTATCGCCAGTTCGTGCTCTCGCCGCGGACCCGCCGGCGCGTGGCGGCGCTTCGTGGCGCGCGAGGCCGCCGTGTGCAAACGGGTCCACGCGGATCGGTTTACGATCTAGCCCCCATGTTCTCTCGCCTGAACCGCAGGTATTTCAGCGGGCGGTTGCATCGCCCCCGGCTTGGCTGGAGCAGCCGGACTTGGCGCGCGCAATTCGGCTGCTTCGATCCGGCGCTCGATCAGATCGTTATGAATCGCTGGCTGGACCGGCCCTGCGTGCCGCGTTACGTGGTTGAATATGTCCTCTTCCACGAAATGCTGCACGTGAAGCACCCGCTGCGCGCGGCGCGCTGCGGCATCGAAGCCCATTCGCTGAAATTCAGGTTGGAAGAAAAACGGTATGCCAATTACGACCGCGCCAGGAAATTTCTCGACCGCTTACCCTGACTTCTGTTTTGAAGCCGCGTGCCCGGATTCGCTTTCCAGCTTTTCGATGCGCTTGAGGATTTTCTCGCGGTCAGGCGCGTTGCGATAAACGGCCAGGTATTTTCTATACGCGGCCAGCGCGCTGTCCACGTCCCCTTTTCGTTCGTAGGCCTCTCCCAGCAGCGAATACGGCCGCGCCAGTTTTGGCTGGAAGTGCGTGGCATCCTGAAATCGCTCAATCGCCGCGTCGTAATTCCCGCGCTTCAGGTAGAAGCTGCCAATCTCCACGCTCTTGTTCGCGCGGAGCGGATCGTAAGTAGGCTCGACGGGAGTCGGAGGAGGCTCCGGCTCCACGTAAGGCGGAGCGGGCCCCTTGTCCAAAGTGGATTCTTGAGCCGAGGCCGGTCGCGCGGCCGAGAAAGAAACAAAAACCGCCGCAAATAAGACGAAAGTGGCCCGCAGGAAACGTGCCGCCTTGCCCGCGTTTCGCATGGTTTTCGCAGGTGTGATTCGCTTTGTTATCATGAATGTTGCCTGCGGCATGAGAGTCCCGCCCATCGGGCACTCCCCTGCCGACAATTGTAACTCCGCCCATGGAACTCAGGGAAAAAGTCGCCAATCTCCCCCGCGATGCCGGTGTCTATCTGTTCAAGGACGCGCTGGGGACAACCTTGTACGTCGGCAAGGCCGGTTCTTTGCGCTCTCGCGTGCGCTCTTACTTCCTCGAGACGCGATGGGCGGATGCAAAAACGGGTTCCCTGGTGCGAGAAATCGCCGATGTGGATTACATCGTGGTCGATAATGAACGCGAAGCCCTGGCGCTCGAAAACAATCTCATTAAGCAGTATCAGCCGAAATTCAACGTACTACTACGGGATGACAAGACCTATCCATACATCCGCTTCACGGCGTTTGAAAAATATCCGCGCGTTTATGTAACGCGTCGCCTGCGCAAGGATGGCTCGATCTATTTTGGGCCTTTTTTTCCGCACAGCCTCGCCTACCGTATCGTTCATTTGATCCACAAACACTTCCGCATTCCCTCCTGCACCGTGGACCTGACGAGACTGCATCCGCGCCCCTGTTTGCAGTATTACATTCACCGCTGCTGGGGGCCGTGCGTTGCCGGCCTCGTCTCGGATGAGAAATACGCCGAGGCGGCGCGCGACTCGCGTACTTTTCTGGAAGGCCGCCGCCACGACCTGCTGGCCAGCCTTCGCGACCGCATGATGCAGGCATCGGAGAACCAGCGCTATGAGCAGGCCGCCGGTTACCGCGACCTCCTGCATACTCTCGAAGAGATCGAAGAACGGCAGAAAATTGCCGCTGCTGCCGGCGACGACACAGACGTGCTCGCCTGGTATGCCGAGCCTCCGCAGGTAGCCGTGAATCTTTTTCACATTCGCGCCGGCCGCGTGGTTGATCGCCGCGATTTTTATTGGGAGGACCTCGAGGAGTTCGATCCTGACGAATTTCTTCCATCGGTGCTCAAGCAACTTTATCTCGATGCGGCCTATTTGCCGCGAGCCATTCACGTCATGCGCGATTTCGAGGATCGCAAGCTGCTCGAAGACATCCTTTCGGAGCGCGCCGAAAAGCTGAATCTGCCCTATCGCCGCGTGGAGATCGCGGTACCGCAGCGCGGTCCGAAGCATGCATTCCTGGACTTGGTGGAAAAGAATGCACGCCATTCTTTCGAGCAGCGATTCCGCGTCTTGAAACCCAACTCCAAAGCGATTGCCGAGGCGCTCGAGTCCACGCTGAATCTTCCCGCTCCTCCCAAGCGCATCGAGAGCTTCGATATCTCCCATCTTCAAGGAACCGACACGGTGGCCTCCATGGTCGTCTGGGAAAACGGGCGCATGCGCAAATCCGATTACCGCAAGTTCATCATTCGCGGCGAATGGGGCAATGATGATTTTGCGAGCATGCGCGAGGCAGTGGAACGCCGCTATCGCCGCATGCAGAGCGAACAGAAAGAAATGCCCGGCCTGATTCTGATCGATGGTGGACTCGGACAACTGCACGCCGCTGCTCAAGCATTGGAGAAGATCGAAATCATTAATCAGCCCGTAGCGGCCATCGCCAAACAGGAAGAAGTCCTTTTCGTTCTCGGCCAGGAAGACGAACCGATTCGCCTCGAAAAACATTCGCCCTTGCTGCACTTGATCCAGCAGATTCGCGACGAAACGCACCGCTTTGCCGTCGGCTTTCACCGACAACGCCGCTCTAAGAGAACATTGAAAACGGACCTCGACGAAATTCCCGGCGTCGGGTCGCGAACGGTGCAGAAATTGCTCCGCGAATTCGGAAGCGTCGCTCGCGTGCGGCTGGCCAGCGCAGAAGATCTCTCCCGCGTTGTATCGCGGCCGGTTGCGGCGCGCATTGTCGAGCATCTCCACGGGAATCAACTCGCCAGCGCCGCTCCCAAACCAAATTCCGCGGCATGATGTATCCTTCGCGACGGTTTGTTGCATCGAAATAGCGGGTGTGCTACGTTGAGCCACAGGGGGTTAGTGAAATGGGCGACAGCAGCGGATCCAAAGTCAGTTACTTCATGGTAGGCCTCGGAATCGGCGCCCTTGTAGGCATTCTCTTTGCTCCCAAATCCGGCGAGGAAACCCGCGAATATCTGAGCCAACGGGCCGAAGAAGGCCGGGAATATGCTCAGCGCAAAGCTCGTGAACTTCGTGAACGGGCGGACGATCTTGTGGAGCGCGGCAAGCAGGTTGCCTCCAGGCAGAAAGAGTCCATCTCCGCCGCGGTAGATGCGGGCCGCGACGCTTATCAGCGCGAAAAATCCAAGGAAATGTAGGCCGGTTTCGATGGCAAGCTGGGTCATGCCTGTGTTCGTGATCGTTGCGGCGGTCTCTCTCTTCGTCCAAATGCTGATTTTTGGCGCGATGTTCCTGACCGTTCGGCGCGTCAGCAAGCGCATGGAAGACCTGGCTGACGATCTGCAAAAGCGCGTGAACCCGGTAATTTCCCGGCTGCAGATGCTCGTCGAAGAGGCGCAGCCGCGTATCTCCAGCATGATTTCGGACGCTGCTGAGATCACTCACGTCGCCCGCAGCCAGGTGCAGCGCATGGATCGCATGGTCACCGAAGCCGTCGATCGCCTGCGCATGCAACTGGTGCACGCCGACCAAATCCTCACCGGAGCAATGGAGACCGTGGAAGAAACTGGTTCGCGCATCCGCAGTTCCGTGTGGCGGCCGGTGCAGTCCTTCAGCGCGCTCGTGCGCGGAATTCAAACGGGTTTGGAGTTTTACCGCGGACGCCGCCGTCAGGCTGACGGACCCAATCAAGAGCAGGACGAAGAACTTTTCATCTAGCCGCGCTTCTTCGTTCAACTTTTGTTTTGAATTTCGCTTGGGGTTTCCTACCTAAATTCGTCAACGGATCCAGCCGCCTCCAAGGACTTCGTCTCGGTCATAAAAAACAGCCGCTTGCCCAGGTGTGATCGCGCGCTGCGGCGCGAGTAAGCGTACCCGCACGTTCGCAGGTCCAGCCGGCTCAATTCGAGCGGGAGCGGGAGCGTGGCGGTAACGTATTTTTACCGTCGCTTCGATGGGCTCATGCAATTCCAGCCAGGAAATCCAATTCACGTCGCGAACCTCCAGGCTATCGCGCCACAGGTCCTTTTCTTCGCCGACCGTGACACGCTTTGCGTCGGCGTCGATTTGCAAGACGTAGAGCGGCCGCGGCGAGGCAATGCCGAGGCCGCGGCGTTGCCCCACCGTAAAATGCTGAACGCCGGAATGCGTGCCCACGACCTGACCCGACGTGGTAACGAGTTCGCCCGCTTCGCCCTGCTGTTGGATTGGCCGTACTGGCTCGCCCTCGTTATCGCTGCGCTGCTGCTCACGCCGATAAGCTTCGATAAAGTTGGTATAGTTTCCCGACGGTACGAAACAAATCTCCTGGCTCTCCGGCTTTTCCGCCACGGGCAGACGCGAGCGGCGCGCGATTTCACGGACCGCCTGCTTTGAGAGATTTCCCAACGGAAACTCCGCGTGGGCCAACTGCTCCTGGGTCAATCCAAACAGAAAATAAGACTGATCCTTGGAGAGGTCTAATGCACGCAACAAATTCCAGCGGCCGGTCTGGGCGTTTTGCTCGACGCGCGCGTAGTGGCCACTGGCGATGCGCGATGCGCCGATCTGCCGCGCGGTGACCAGAAGTTGATCGAACTTCACGTGGTTGTTGCACGCGGCGCAAGGAATCGGCGTACGGCCGGCGAGATAATCCTCGACAAAGGGGCGCACGACGGTTTCTTCAAATCGACGCTCGAAATTGACGACGTAATGGGGAATACCAATATGCTCCGCGACACGGCGCGCGTCATAGACATCGTCGAGCGAACAGCAACGCTGCGGCGCGGCTTCGCCCGGAGCGAGTTCCGGAAACCGGCGCTGATCCCAAAGCTGCATGGTCAGCCCAACCACCGGAGCGCCCGATTCGTGCAGCATCGCCGCCACAGTTGAGCTATCCACGCCGCCGCTCATGGCCACGACGGTCAGTTCGCGAGAATGCGTTTCAGCGGCTGTCATGCAATAGCCGTTTCTCGCTTCGCCGCGGCGTCGCGCTGACGCGCAACCGCTGCAGGAATTAATTCGAGAGCTTTGTCGATCTCTTCGGGCATATTCGCGCGTCCGACACTGAAACGCAGGCTGGCTCGCGCTTCCGCCGGCATCAGCCCAATCGCGGTAAGCACGTGCGAGGGATCTACAGCACCGGACGAACATGCCGCGCCCGCCGAGCAAGCCAAGCCCGCTAAATCAAGCGCAATGACCAAGGATTCGCTATCCACGCCTGGCAGCATAAGGCTCAAAGTATTGGGCACGCGCCGTGCGGGATCGCCATTGACGCGAGCACCGGAAATCCGCGCGAGCAGCCCCTCTTCGAGTCGATTGCGCAATTCGCAGAGATGGGCCGATGCTTCGGCCATGTCGCTCCGCGCCAATTCGCACGCTTTGCCCAAACCCGCGATTGCGGCAACATTTTCAGTGCCAGCGCGCCGCCCGCGTTCGTTTCCCCCGCCATAGAGCAAAGGATCAATTTCCACGCCCTTTCTGACGAAAACAGCGCCGACTCCCTTCGGTCCATAAAACTTGTGCGCGGAGAGAGAGAGCAGATCCACTCCAAACCGGTTCACGTCGATCGGGATTTTGCCGGCGGACTGTACTGCATCCGTGTGAAACGGGATGTCCGCTTCGGCCGCGATTTGCCCAATGCCCTCGATGGGCTGCAGGGTACCGATTTCGTTGTTCGCATGCATGATGGAGATCAAGGCCGTTTCCGGGCGTATAGCTGAGCGAACGGCGTCCGGGCTGACAATCCCGTCGCGCCCAGCCGGAACATAAGTGACCGAAACGCCACGCGCTTCGAGGGCGCCGCAAGCGTTCAGAACGGCATCATGTTCGATGGCGGTGGTGATCACGTGCAGGGGCGACTGACCGGACTGTTTTCGGGTACGCAGCGCATGACCCACGACGCCAAGAATCGCGGCGTTATCGGCTTCGGTTCCGCCGCTGGTGAAGACGATTTCAGCGGGGCGGGCTCGGATCAACGCGGCGACGGCTTCGCGCGCCCTTTCGATGGCTTGCCTGGCGCGCTGACCAAAGTAGTGAGCAGAGCTGGGGTTGCCAAATTCGGACCCCAAATAGGGCAGCATCGCCTCCAGCACGTCAGGATGCACGGGGGTCGTTGCGTTGTGATCGAGATAGATTCGCTGCATTTTGCGTTCTCTTGGGACAGCCGCCGCAGTCGTCAAAGGCCGAAAATGCGGCAGATTTTCTAAAGTGATGCTTAAGGAATGCTACCCTGCCCCCCTACCTTTTTCTGAAAGCACGATTATTCACTTGACGCATGCCATCCTGAGCGAGACGATCTCCCCGTTCCGACACCATCAGACTTAGGAGTTGGCGTGACAACCTGCATCGCTGCGAGGACCTTTCTTAACGACGTAGTGTGTGTAACCGACCGCAAAATGTCTTTCCAGTATACTTCTAATGACGGAACAGTGTTCAAAACAGAGACACTTGGCTCTACTTGGGAGGCCCTGATTGCCGGTGATGATGCTTCCGTAGCTGCTACAATTCTGCGACGCGCATCGCAAACTTTTGAGCATGCCGAGAATTCCCTGGAATCTGTTGTCACTCTCATGAAACAAGCCTATAGCTCTGTGCTTTCTGATCGAGCCGCCGACGAATATCTCGCTCGCTTTAAAATGGACATGGAGCATTTTCGCACAAACGGCAGAAGTGAGTTAGGAGACACCGTTTTTCAGGAGTTTTGTGACAAAATTTCGATGTTCAAACTGAAATGCCGCTTTCTTGTCGCTGGACATGATGCCAGTCAGCGCAGCCATATTTTCACTATATCTAATCCAGGCATTGAAGAAGTTTGGGACAGGCCGGGATTTTGGGCTATTGGGAATGGGGCAACGCTCGCGCTGAGCACGTTGGCACTGCGCGGTCAAAGTTGGCTCAAGACGCTTCCTGAAACAATTTATAACGTCCTAGAAGCTAAGTTTGCATCTGAACCTGCTACCGATGTTGGCGAAAAGACTTTCTGCTTGGTATTGAGGGCGAACCATCCCGGTGAATGGTTCTGGCTTACGGAAACCACCATTCAAAAGATTAGAAGTAAATGGCAAAAAGAGGGCAGGCCTAAGTTGCCTAAGGGTATTCTTGAATATATCAAGAGCGAATGCTCGAAACAGTGGGACGACAATGAATGAGAAAATAGGTGGTGGGTCAGTTGCAGCGGCACACGACAATACGCAATATCCAGCCGTGAATGTAGCCTATGATTTTGTGCTCCCGTCCTATGAACTTCTGACCACGCGGCTTGAGGCCGCCGATACAAGGCTGACAACATTACTGACAATCGCATCGAGTTTCGCTTTAGGCGTGCCGCTGTTCGCCCAAGCGGTGCGACCACATATCCCCTTCAGGTCTCTATTATTTTTCGCGGCAATGGGGTTTATCCTAGTCGCCGCTGCGTTGGGTGTTATTGGCTTGCTGAGTGGACGAATAAAAATATCTGACCCCACCATCTTGTATCAAAAATTTCTTCACAAGTCTGAGTGGGCTTTCAAGAAGGACATGATTTATTTTGCTGGCGAACACTTTCACATAAATGCTCAGACCCTTGAGAAGAAATGGAAATTTACAATTTGGATGACCTTTATGATGTTGTTTAGTGTTTTCGCCTTCGTGCTTTGGATTTCGCGGTGATGGAATCTAACGGTGCCGCTGCGGCGGGGTGCGAATTTCGTAGCCTGGATCGTCCGTTGGAGGCGGTGGTGGCGGTGGAGGCGGTGGTGGGGGCGGTGGATTTATTGGTTTATCATCCATGCGGCTTCTTTACTCCAGCGTGCTTGATTCGAAATTCTCGGCGCTTGGCCAGTTGATGACGCATCACTTGTGGCGCAGTATCTATTTTCAAAAATTGCTCGCTTGAAATTTATCGGCGGTTAATTTCTCGAACGTCAATGTTGGAGCCGTGACCATATGGCGCAACGTATCAATGAACAGATCGGGGCGCTTGCGACGGTTAAAGCGAAAACTCATTTCTTCCAAATAGGACGCGAGATGCTTCGCGCTGATTCGATGCCACGTGCCCATGATGCCGCGCTTCAAAAGGGAGAATGCATTCTCGACAGTATTCGTGTGAATCTCCCCATCGACGTAGACCTTGCCGCTGTGATTGATGGTTTTGTGCTTCTCTGGCGGAACGCCAGCGCGTTTCATTGCGTACGGGTAAGTCATAAAATCGTCGGTGATAATCACGTCCACATCTTCGCTCACGTTCTCGCGGATAAACTTCGCAATAGTTCCGGCTTTCGCGTCCTTGGCATGGAAAAATCGGACTTCGCCGTTGCGCTGCCGAATGCCAATGACCGTTTCCTTGTTATTCCTTCCGGCTTGCATTCCGCGTCCCCGGACCTTTCCGCCCACATAGGTTTCGTCCATCTCGATCTTGCCGTCGAGCATGGACTTCTGCGCTTCGCACATGGCAGCTCGGATGCGATGGCACAAGAACCATGCTGTTTTATAGCTGATTCCGAGTGTGCGCTTGATTTGGTTCGCGCTGATTCCCTTACGTGCCTCTACGAGCAAGAGCACGGCCATGAACCAAGTTGTGAGCGGCAGATGAGAGTCATTGAAGATTGTGCCCGTAGTGACGGAGAATTGATAACTGCACTCGCTGCATGTGAATTGCTTGCGGGATTCCACGTACCAGACGTTTTGATTCTTGCAGCGCGGGCACATCACGCCTTCGGGCCAGCGGAGCCGCGTGAGTATCTCGCGGCAATCTTCGTCGGTTCCATAGAGCTTAGTCAGTTGAGGGAGAGTCATAGCCATGAAAGCACCTCGCAAGAGCAAAAAACGCAAAACCGGAAGGCCGCTTGAGGCTGTGCCGATGCGAACGCTCGTGAAACGCGTGAAGTCAGAATTGCGCGACAGGATACGACTATCCATGTCCGATAAGTCCAAGCCTGACTAGTATTTGTCTCAACCATGCAATGATTATATGCTAGTCATTTACACGCGTCAAGTAAATAATCGTGTCTGAAAGAATATCATTCTAAACGGTTTACGGGCAAACCTTGTGCAACGATATGAATCTATGACAGTTAGCATTAGCAGCTATCGCCAACTATCAGCCACGCATGCTAGCCGAGCCCCAGCGCAGAGAGAGCCCTCGCTAGGTTCGTCGGCTCGGGACGCTGATCCTAGTCGGACCGGCGTTTTACCGCACGAGTAAAGGGCCTGTTCGGAGCGTCAGACGCTGCGAGCCATGGCGGCTTTTTTGCTGGCCCTGAATTCGGCGCAAGCGCGGAGATACCCGAGAACGAGAGGATGCGGCTGTTCTGCCCGGGAGGAGAGCTGCGGCTGGAAGAGAGTAGCCAGGAAGAAACGGCGATCGGGCAGATCGAACGCACGCATCTCGTTGCGCGGGCCGCGCGCAGCCACCCGCAATCCGGCGGCTTCCCATCGCGCTACGTATTCCGGATTTGTTTCGAAATTACAGAAATACTGGCCCTGCAAGGCATCCGATCGGCACAACTCATGCACGAGCGTGCCCTTGACAGGACGGACGGCTTCTTCGCCATGCATCTTCGGACTGTTCGTCTGGGGTCCGTCGGCCGTGCGCTGAGGCAATGGACAAGCCACGGGCATGACCACGATATTCTGCGAATCGGAATTGTTCTCGGCGGTATCCGCATCGCGCAACCCCAGCACATTTCGGGTGAATTCGATCAGCGCGTACTGGAATCCGGCACAAGTTCCGAGGTAAGGCAAATCACGCTGGCGAGCGAACTCAATGCCGCGCAACATGCCGTTCGAACTGCGGAAAGGACTGCCTGGCGCTCCCCAAAGCCCATCGAAGTGAGCCAGGAAGTCTTGTGCATCCCTGCTTTCCAGCGCTTCTGTGGAGAACCAGCGCGGTTCCACATCGAAGCCGAGCCACGATGCGGCGTGGAACAGTGCGGCCTCGGTGGCCCAATGGGAATGCTTCTGGGGATCGAAGTCGCCTAAGAGTGCGATGCGAAGTGTTTGTTTCATGGGCTCCCGATCATGCGATGGTGGGGGGGAAACACCAGTATAGGACAAAATCGAGCCCGTAATTATAAGGAAAGAAGGCAGGTAATGGACCAGTTTCAGAATTCCCCGTCACCCGGGGCGCAATTCCCCGAAAGGTGCTGATCACCTTTGGCTAATTTGTTGCAGAAGAGGATTGTGAAAAAATCTCGCGAACAAATTGATTAGCCGATGAAACCGGCGGAAGCAACCGGGCTGAATTCAGGATGAACGCCATTTCGGACGAGACGTGAATGAAGGCAGCCAGCAGTGGATTGAGATAGCCGAAAGCCGCCAGACCCACACCAATGCTGTCTACCACAAGTGTCCCTACAAAATTCTGCATGATGGTGCAGCGGCAGCGTCGTGCCGTCTGCAGGGTCTCGACGAGCTTTGATAGATCGCTTCCGATCAAGACAACATCGGCACTTTCGCGTGCGACATCCGTGCCGGATCCCATCGCGACGCCAACCGAAGCTTGCATCAATGCGGGCGCGTCGTTAACGCCGTCTCCGACCATGGCAACCTTGTGGCCGTTTTCTGTCAGTTGCTTTACATACCGCAATTTGTCTTCCGGTAGAAGCTCAGAGACAATCTCATCGACACCCAGGGTCCTACCAACCTCTTGGGCAACAGACTCCGCATCGCCCGTCAGCAGTATCGTTCTCAGCCGCATCGATTTGAGAGAGTGAATCGCAGCCTGTGCTTCGGGTCGAAGATTGTCGGCAATGTGCAGGGTTCCCAAAAATCGGCCGGCGCGAGCCACAAAGATTTCTGAGCCCTGTCCCGCATTGTTGTTCGGATTGACTGGAACTCCACGCTCCAGCAAGAAATGTTGGTTTCCGACTATGATTTCGTCGCCGTCGCTACTCGCTACGATTCCCTTACCGGGCGTGTACTGAAATTGGCTTGGATCCTCGTACGAAATGCGTCCTTGCCTTGCTTTCCTGAGGATCGCCGCGGCGATAGGATGCTCGGATCGTGATTCAGCAATCGCGGAGGTTTTCAGTAAAAGCTCGGCGGAAACATCAGGGACCGGGCATAGGCTTCAGGAGCTCAGGAGTTCCATAGGTTAGAGTCCCGGTCTTATCGAGAAGAATCGTGTCGACTTCCCCAAGTTTTTCAAGGTAGAGCCCGCCTTTGATGATGGAACCCTGTTGAGCGGCTCGACCTATAGACCCCAGGATCGCTAGCGGGGTTCCCGCTGCGATACCGCAAGCTCCCGCCACGATGATCACCGAAATGGTCGAACGAATGTTGTGGCTGATCAGAAAAGTGAGGACAGCCGCCGCCAATGCAAAGTAGACAAGATAGCCCGCAAGCCGGTCGGCAATTCCTTGAATCGGGGCACGCGATTTCTCGGCCGTTTCAACTGCCTCAATAATCTTGCCAAAACTTGTGTCACGGCCCACGCGCTCAACCTGCACTTCGATCGCCCCGGATTGATTGATCGTGCCCGCATAAACGCTGCTGCCGGGTTGTTTCTCAACTGGCATGGACTCACCGGTGATGGGTGCCTGGTCGACAAAGGAAGACCTCCGACCACTTTCCCATCAATTGGGATACGGCCGCCTGGCCGAACGAGAACCACATCTGCGGTCGAGATTTTCACAATCTCTACGTCCGTCCACATTCCCCTTCGGCGCACCGTTGCAGTGCTCGGTAGTAGATCCACGAGATGTTGAATCGCTTTGCGACCTCGGCCAACCGTCAGGCCCTCCAAAATCTCTGCGACCAAAACGAAGAGCGTGATGACAAGGCCGTGAAGAGTTCCCGGATCGCGAGAGCGGCAACAATGGCGATAGCCATTGAGAGCTCCATCGTCATCCGGCGCTGTGTAATGTTCTCGTAAGCTTCATGGAAGATCGGGAAGCCGCCAATGATCGTGCAAATCACTCCAATCGCAGTGATATAGGGATTGCGCGTACCGCCGATAAACCAGGCGACCGCTGCTGCAGCGGCGACAAACAGAACGCGGTTTATATCCCGCCAGTTCAACGCGTGGCCGTGGTCGTGATCGTCTTGATGGTCGGCATCGCCCGGTGAGCACTTGTTGCTGTGACGCCAACAAGTTTCACTCCTGATTCTTTTGATGTCAGTGTGGTTCATGACTTTTGTCCTCTGTCGGCCTTAAGGATTCACACTGTTACTTCAAGTAGGTTCGAATTACGTCGATCAGTTCCTCGGCTGCGTCCGCCTGCGGGAGAGTTCTGCCACCTCGGGTGACAAGACATGAAATCTGACATGACCTTCCATGACCTCTGCCATCAGACCATTCAGCGCTCCGCGACAAGCTGCCATCAGTTGGAGCATGCCGGAGCATTCCTGCTCGCCATCGATTGCCCTCTCAATGGCCTCTACCTGGCCGCGAATTCGGCTGACACGGCTCAGAAGGTTCTTCTTTGTCCTTTGTCGTATGAGCCATTTGCTCCCTTTCGCGCCTTGATAATATACCCCAGTATACTATATGAGGTCTTAAATCAGAAACCACTACACGGCGTTCTAGGCGAATCGTCGGCCACTCGGAAACTAGCCCGCACGACGATCGATGAACAGCGAGTGTTTGCGTGCCGAGCACGCCGCCCGGAGAAAAGACGAGCCGATTGCGGCGATTTACGGGTAGTCTGGGACGGTCAGCTAGCTTGCACGGACTTTCCGCTCGAACTTTGCGAGCGAGTCGAGACAACGACGAAAGCAATCAGAGACAGCTTGTCTAATCCGATCATCACGCTGACGACCGATTACGGCACGAACGATCACCTGGTGGGCGTGCTGAAGGGCGTCATCCTGCGCATTGCGCCGAACGCCACCGTGGTCGACATTAATCATAACGTCGTCCCCTTCGACGTATTAGACGGCGCGCTGACGATTGCAGCAGCGTACCGCTACTTCCCTGCCCGGACGGTACATCTGGTGGTTGTCGATCCAGGGGTGGGTACGGCCAGACGGCCGATTCTTGTGACCGCGGACCAATTCTATTTCGTGGCGCCCGATAACGGTGTGCTTTCGCTGATTTATGAACGGGAATCCGCGGTTTCGGTGCGACACATCACCGCGGAGCATTACTTCCTCAATCCCGTTAGCGCGACATTTCATGGACGAGATATTTTTGCGCCGGTGGCCGCGTGGCTGGCGAAAACTTACCAGACAGAAGCGATGGGCGAGGAGATCAGCGATCATGTGCGCTTCGCTTTGCCGCGCCCCAAGGCGGTGGGCTCCACGCGCAAAGGCGTGGTGCTGCGTGTGGATACGTTTGGCAATCTGATGACGAACTTTACGGCCGAAGACCTGCCTCAAGGTGCAGGCGCAGACGGGAAGATCAATCTGCAAGTCGGGGGCAAGCGCGTGGAGAAATTGGCGCAGACGTTTGCGCAGGGCGCCGCGGGAGAGCCGGTCGCGATTGTGGGCTCCAGCGGGTTCATCGAGATCGCCGTGAACAAAGGCCACGCAGCGCGGGTTCTGGGAGTGAACCGCGGCGCCGAGGCGATTCTCGAAGTCGGGCACTAAGCTTGGGGCAGAGCGGAACTCTTAGGCTCCGCGGATTGACGTTCCTCGCGGGGCGCCGGACTGGAGCCGATCAAACGTTGCAGCTTGATGCGGGCCACGCGGTGGCGCTCCATCTCCAAAACCGTGAAACGATAGCCGGCATAATCAAAGCTTTCGCCTCCGTGCGGAATAAAGCCAAGTTTGGCCAGCACGAACCCGCCTAGCGTTGCGTAGGCGGGATCTTCGGGAAGATTAATTTCGTACTGTGTCTCCAGATCGCGCAGGCTTACGGCTCCGTCGAAGACCATAGCCATCTCCGGCCCCGAGCCTACGATCTGGGGCGCCTGCACAACGTCGAACTCATCGTGAATTTCGCCAACCATCTGCTCGAGCACGTCTTCCAGCGTAACCAGGCCCAGGATGCTTCCAAATTCGTCCACCACCATGGCCAGGCTGATGCGGCGGGCGCGCATTTCGATCAGCAATTCGCCGGCTAGCTTGCCCTCCGGCACGATCAGCAACTCGCGCAAGAGGCGCCGCAAATCAAAATTGTGAGGGCCCATTTGCGTACGGGACGGCAGAGGGTCCTGTGCGACGGCGATATTACCGTATGAAAGGACCGCGAGCATATCCTTAACGTGTACGAAGCCGAGCAAGTGGTCGAGGTTCGATTCGTATACCGGCAGGCGAGAACGCTGCGTTTTGGCAAAAAGGGCCAGCGTCTCGTCGAATCCGGATTCGACGGGCAAGGCGTGCACATCCGGCCGGGGAATCATGATGTCGCGCACGCGAATCTGGCGCAGGTCCAGGGCGCCCAGGATTAGGCGCTCTTCGCTCGGGGCGAGCAGGCCGTGCTCCCCGGCCTGGCGAATTTGTACCTGCAACTCCTCCGCGGAGTGCGGGATGGTATGGCCGGCGGCGAGGCCAGTCATGCCCAGCCAGTGGACAATTTTGCGGCTAATTCCTTCGAGCAAAACCACGGCCCAGCGAAACGTGGTCAGATACCAATAAAATGGCCTGGCAATCAGAAGCGAGGCACGGCTGGCCCGCTCGAGCGAAATGGTCTTGGGGACCAGTTCGCCAAAAACGACATGCAAGAGGGTGAGAGACGCAAAGGCCAGGATAATGGCAAGGCTGTGGGCCACAATGGCAGCCTGGCTGCCCGGCAGCCAATCCAGCAGCGGGCGAAAGAGTTGAGCGAATGCAGGCTCACCTATGGCGCCAATCGCCAAGCTGGTGAGTGTAATGCCGACCTGCACGCCGGAAACGACGCGATCGAGTTGGCCGAGAAGTTCGTGGACGATGCGAGCGCGGGGGTCGCCTGCTTCCATAAGCTGGCGTATGCGCGAGGCACGCACAGCCACCAGCGAGAACTCCGCTGAGGCGAAGAAGCCGTTGATGGCCACCAGCATCAACACGGCCAGGAGACGAAGGCCGATCATGCCTTACAATTCTAGCAGCGTGGGTGTTTTAATGGTTGCGATTATCGAGCCGGAAAGCCTCAGGTCTGCCGCGCCTTTTTTAAACGCCAAAGCTCGCTTTCCGCCGGGCCGCGGGACGACCTGAGCTACCAACTTTTGAGGGTCGCCATTGTTGCCAAAAGCAGATCCCTCGCTCGCATTCTCATCGCACGCAAGAACGCGCGCGATAGGAACCCGCTCGCTCGTGATGACAGCCTTCGAAGACACGCGCTAGCCAACAATTTAGCCCCGGCATTGTGCGGGCTGCGCAGGGTGCATTAGAATGCCGCGGATGCGAGCGGGGATAGCGACGTGAATTCCAGTCCAGGAAAAAAGCCCGAGCCAACGAAGGCCGAAGTTAAGCCTGAAGGGGCGAAGAAGCAGGCGTTTGAACAGTCCCTGGCGCGCCTGGAAGAGATCGTCCGCAGGATGGAAAGTGCAAATTTGCCGCTGGATGAGGCCATGAAGCTCTTCGAGGAAGGCATGCAGCTTTCCCGCGATTGCCAGAAGCAATTGGAGCAGGCTGAGGCGCGCGTGGAGATCCTGCTGAAGAAGGCTGGCGGCGAAATGACGGCCCAGCGTTTCGAACCGGACAACGAAGAGGAGACCTGAGCGCGCTTCGAACGAATGAAACTTCCCCCCTTTTTTGAAGAGGACCGCCGGCTGGTGGACGCCGAACTCGAGCGGCTCTTGCCCGCAGAGAATGAGCGGCCCTCGCTAATTCATCAGGCAATGCGCTACAGCGTGTTTGCCGGCGGCAAGCGGGTCCGCCCGATTCTGTGCATCGAGTCCTTTCGCATATTTTCGACCGACGTGGGTGCGGTCCTGCCCGTGGCTTGCGCGCTGGAATTTATCCATACCTACTCGCTGATTCACGACGACCTTCCCGCCCTCGACAATGACGATTTGCGGCGCGGGCAGCCCACTTGCCACAAGAAATTTGGCGAAGCGATGGCGATTCTGGCCGGGGACGCGCTGCTGACGCTGGCCTTTGAGGCGCTGGCCGGCGCCCGCGTGCCGCCCGACGAACGCGTAGCTTTGATCCAGGAGGTCGCTTCGTCGGCGGGCACCCGCGACGGTATGGTGGGCGGCCAAGTGGCGGACCTGGAGGCGGAGGGCAAAGAGGTCACGGCGGAAATGCTCGAATACATTCACCGCTCGAAAACGGCCGCTTTGATTCGCGCAGCTATTGTTTCGGGAGCGATCGCCGGGGGCGCTTCGCGGGAAGATCAGGATCGGCTGCGCACCTTTGGCGGGCTGATTGGGTGGGCCTTTCAGGTTACCGACGATATTTTGGATGTGGAGGAGTCTTCGGCGGCTCTCGGAAAGACCGCGGGTAAGGATCAAGCACAGCAGAAAGCGACTTACCCGGCGCTTTTTGGCCTTGAGAAATCACACTCATTTGCGCGTGAACTTGCAATGCGCGCGATGGGTGGCCTGGAACTATACGGCGCGCGTGCGACGAATCTGCGTGAACTGGGCGAATTCCTCGTGCTACGGCGCGCCTGAGCAGGACTGCAGTGAAGGCACGCCCGCATCCGGCAAAAAAGCGCCTCGATGTATTGCTGGTGGAGCGCGGCCTAGTGGAATCGAGGCAAAAGGCGCAGGCAGTGATTCTGGCGGGAGAAGTACGCGCGAATGGGCAGCGCGCGGACAAGCCTGGGGCGACGTTTTCGGGCGATGCGCGGATCGAGTTAGCCACGCGGGGAACGCGCTACGCCAGCCGGGCCGGGGAAAAGCTCGAAGGCGCGCTGCAGGATTTCGGCGTGAGTCCTGCGGGTCGAATTTGCCTGGACGCGGGCAGTTCGACGGGAGGATTCACGGATTGCCTCCTGGAACACGGCGCGGCGAAAGTTTACGCCGTGGACGTCACAATCAACCAACTGGCGTGGAAGCTGCAGCGCGACCCGCGCGTGGCGCCACTGGAGATGAATGTCCGCTACCTCAAGCCAGAAAATTTGGCGGAACGGCCTTCGTTGATTACAGCCGATTTGTCGTTTATTTCGCTAAGCAAAGTTTTGCCCGCGCTGGCCGCGGTGGCGCAGGAAAATGCCGAATTCCTGCTCTTGATCAAGCCACAGTTCGAACTGGAAAGCGGGGAGGTGGGCAAAGGCGGAATTGTTCGCGAGCCCAAACTGCGGGAACAGGCGATCGAACGGGTGCGGAAGGCGGCGGAGGCTTGCGGTATGCGGGGGCTCGGAGTAGAACCCAGCCGCTTAGCGGGGGCGGAGGGCAACCAGGAATTTTTCCTGCATGGCGTTCTCGGCGAATAGCGCAATTCGCCCGCCAGGTGCTAAGGTAAAATGCACTATTCGCGAGTGCGCGGCGGTTTCTGAATATTCGAAACCTATTGGAGCCGCCAATTGGAGCCTAATGGCTAATAGCGTGACAGTTCCGGTTTCCGCGCCGGTTCGGACGGTGGGAATTATTTCGCGTCCGCGCCGGATGGATGTCGCCAAGGTCGCGCCGGGGCTGCTCACCTGGCTCCAGGAGCGAGGCGTAAATGCTTTCTGCGATAGCGAAACTGCGGAGTGCATCCCATCTTCGTGCAAGGTGAAGGCTCGCGAAGAAATTCCCGCGATTGCGGATCTGCTGATCGTGCTTGGGGGAGACGGCACGCTGCTAGCGGCGGCGCGGTTATTAGGAGACCGCAATGTGCCTATCTTGCCCGTGAACCTGGGGGGCCTGGGTTTTCTGACGAGCGTCACGTTAGACGATCTTTATCCCGTGCTGGAACAGGCGATCAAGGGCCAAGCTCGGTATAGCGAGCGCGTGATGCTGGAATCACGCGTGCTGCGGCAAGGCAAACCGGTTCATTGCGCCCGGGCCTTGAACGACGCGGTGCTGAACAAAGCAGCGCTGGCACGGATTATCGATCTGGATGTGCGCGTCAACGGTGAGTTTGTAAACACCTTCAAGGCCGACGGACTAATTGTGGCGACACCGACGGGTTCGACGGCCTACTCGCTTTCGGCAGGCGGGCCGATTATCTATCCGATTGTCTCCGCATTTGTAATTACGCCGATCTGCCCGCATACGCTGACAAACCGCCCAGTGGTTATTCCCGATACGGCGAAGGTAGAGATCGCCTTTGCGGCCGGAGAAACTCCGATTTATCTGACGGTCGACGGCCAAGTGGGAGTGGAGCTGCAGGCGAATGACGTTGTGTCTCTGAACGCCGCGGCCGAGAAGCTGCGCCTGGTGCGTCCGCAAGGGAAGAGCTATTTCAGCGTGCTGCGAGATAAGTTGAAGTGGGGAGAGAGGTAGGCGCCAACCTAAGTCTAGGAGGGATTCCTCGCTTCGCTCGGAATGACCGATGGTTGCTGCAAGATAAGCTGAAGTGGGAGAGAGGCAGGCGCCAACCTAAGTCTAGGAGGGATTCCTCGCTTTGCTCGGAATGACCGCTGGCGTGCTGAAGAGACAAACGTCGGGGCGCTTCGCTCAGGATGACCCGCCAACGAGAAGCCGAAGCTATTCGCCGCGGATGAGATCGGAAAGAGATTCGCGGCGTCGAATCAAGCGAAAGCTGCTGCCTTCCACCAGAATCTCCGCAGGACGCGGGCGCGAATTGTAATTGGATGTCTCCACGAAGCCGTAAGCGCCGGCGCCCCAAAGCACCAGCAGATCACCCGAGATGACTCGCGCCAACGGACGATCCTGAGCAAAAAAGTCCCCGGATTCGCAAACGGGTCCCACCACATCGACCCGAATTCTTGCCCCGTTCCTGCTCGGCTGCGAATGCTTGGCCGGCGTAATCGGATGCACCGCATCGTAGAGGGCGGGGCGGATGAAATCGTTCATCGCGGCGTCCACAATGACGAAAGTCTTGCCGCGATTCTTTTTGGTATAAAGCACACGCATAAGTAACACACCGGCAGGAGCGATGATCGAACGGCCCGGTTCGATGAGTAGATGGCAGCGAAGCGGCTGCAGAGTGCTAGCGATCGTCTTTGCGTAATCGGCGGGAGAAAAGGGCTTCTCATTCGCGTAGCGCACGCCGAGGCCGCCGCCCAAATCGAGATAGCGCAGTTTGATGCCCGAATCAGTGAGTTCGCGAAAATGGCGCGCCAAACGCGTAAGGGCTTGACGGTATGGCGCTACACTCAAAATCTGCGAGCCGATATGCGCGCTGATGCCCCGCCACTCGATCGAACGGGAATCTCGGTATTTCAGATATAGCGGAAGCGCATTTTCCCAATCGATGCCGAATTTGTGACTGTGATGGCCGGTGGAGATATGGGGGTGTCCTCCTGCCTCAACGTCGGGATTAACGCGGATGGCCGCGGGCGCGCGGCTTCCCGCGCGCGATGCTTCGACGGCGAGCATTTCGAGTTCGGCCGCGGATTCGACGTTGAAGAGGCCGATGCGCGCGCGCAGGGCTTCGCGAATTTCCTCACGGGATTTGCCGACCCCGGAAAAGACAATGGACTGAGGATCGGCTCCAGCCCGCTGCAGCCGGAAAAGCTCGCCGATGGAGACGATGTCGAATCCGCTGCCAAGCCGCGCCAGCAAGCGCAAGATGGAAAGATTGGAGTTGGCCTTGACGGCGTAACAAATTGTGTGTGGCTGGCGTCCCAGCGCACGGTCGAGCTTGCGATAGGCTCCGGTGATGCTCGTGGCGCTATAGACGTAGGCCGGAGTTCCGGCGCGGGCAGCGATATCTTCTATGCGGACGCCCTCGCAATACAAATCGTTGTGCCGCCAGGAGAATTCGGGCGTATAACCTGCGGGATCCATGCCCGAATTTGCCGATGAATTCGAGCGCCCGGAGGGCGCCCGGCGAACTACCGAAGCGCTCATTTTACTTTCATCACCACTAGCGTACGGTCGTCGGTGATGGCATTGCCCCGGGTGAACTCTTGAACGTCAGCGAGCAAACGATCGGCGATTTGATCGGAGGTGAGCGTGGCGCTCTGCTCGACGAGAGAAGCGATCCGAGGGATGCCATAAAAATTCCCGTCCGGATCGGTGGCTTCGGAGAGGCCGTCGGATTGGAATACGAGAATGTCGCCGGGATCGAGATTCATGACCCATTCTTCGTACGTGACGTCGTCATAGATGCCCAGCGGGAAGCCGACGAGTTTGATCTGCTCACAATGGCCATTTCTGTACAGCATGGGCTGCGTCTGTCCCGCATTGGCCACACGCAATTTGCGTGTGGGCTTGCGCCAGGTGGCAAAGCAGAAGGTCATGAAGCGCCCCTCAATGCGGCGTTCGCAAATCAACTGATTGAGCTGGCGCAGGAGTTCGGCCGGCAAGAGTTTTTGCGGGGCGATGCTGCGCAAAATGCCGATGGCGACGGCGCCATAGAGCGCGGCAGCGGAGCCTTTGCCGCTGACGTCGCCCAGACCAAAGCCGACCCGCGTTGGGCCATAGCGAAGGAAATCGTAAAGATCGCCGCAGACTTCGCGCGCGGAGACGATGCGCGCTGCGAGATCGACGCCAAAGTCTTCCGCCGGCACCGGCCGGAGCAAACCGCCCTGCATGCGCTGCGCGGCTTGCAACTCGCGCTCCATGCGGGCTTCGTCGTGGGCGACTTTTTCATAGAGCCGGGCATTTTCCAGAGCGATGGCCAGTTGGGCGGCGAGGATGGAAAGAGCCTGCACGTGGTCCTCGGTGAAATAGTTCAGCTGGGGGCTCTCGAGATCGAGGATGCCGATGACCCTCCCTTTATGGGTCATGGGAATGGCCAGTTCCGAGCGGGTTTCGGGGTTGAGCATGCGATACCGCGGTTCCTTAGTCACGTCCGGAACGCGCACGGGCAAGCCGGTGGAAGCCGCGGCACCAATAATGCCTTCGGAAAAACCAACGGCCAATTTGCCTTGCATGCTCTGTCCGTATTTCACGGCGAGCCGTTGCAGGAAAAGATTCGTGGCGCTGTCGTAGAGCATGATGCTGATGATCTGGTAGTCAATGACGCGCTTCACCAACTCAGCGGCGCGGCGCAGAAGGGCTTCCACATCGAGGATGGAGCTGGCCTCGCGCCCAACTTCGTGCAAAAGCAAAAGCGTATCGGCCTGACTGCGGGCCCGTTCGAAAAGACGCGCATTCTCGATGGCCGTGGCTAACCGGCTCCCGAGGAGGACAAGAATTTCCTGCTGCTCGGGTGTGAAGTAATCGACACGCGAACTCTGGATATCGATGACCCCAACCACCTGCTTCTTGAACAGCAACGGCACGGCAAGTTCGGAACGAACTCCGTCGATGCTATTGATGTAGCGCGAATCGTTGCGAACGTCGCCGACAAGGATAGGCTGGCGGCTGGCGGCGGCCGCCCCGGAAATACCCTGGCCGATAGGAATGCGCCAATTTTCCATCATTTCCTGGCTGTAGCCGACGGCAAAACGATTGACCAGCATCTGGCTGCGCTCATCGAGCAGCATTACGGTAAAGATCTCGTAATCGATCAGGCGCTTGATGAGCGTGGCCATTTTGGAAAGAACGCGGTCCAGATTCAGCGAAGCATTAATCTCTTCGCCAATCTCTGCCAGGGTGGCAAGGACGCTTTCCGGCAGCTCTTGGGTAAGCTTGGTTTCCACGTTCGACACGAGTTTCCGCTTCTTTCGCCGGGTTCAACAGTATAACAGCAGGCCAAGGGCGTTCCGGTTTTGGATTTCTGGAAATGCAGCAGAGCTGTGAACATCCGACGCGAACATTCGGGAATAACGGCTCAGGGATGCGCTTCGCCGGCAGGCAGTTGCAACACGCAAATATCGCGGAGATTGCGATAGCGTTCTGCATAATCCAGGCCGTAGCCGACGACGAATTCGTTGGGAATTTCGAAACCGATGTAGTCCGGCCGTACTTCCTTCACGCGCCGACCGGATTTGCTCAGCAGGGTGGCCACGTGCAAGGAACGCGGGTTACGTTGCGAGATCACACGCTGGAGATAGTTGATGGTCCGACCGGTATCCAAGATGTCTTCCACCAAGATCGTGTGCAGGCCCTCGATGTTGTTATCCAGGTCCTTTGTGAGGCGAACCTGGCCGGAACTGTGGGTGGATTGGCCGTAACTGGCCACGGAGATGAAATCCAGCGAGACTTCCAGGCGAATCTCGCGGATCAAGTCAGACAGAAAAATGGAAGCGCCCTTGAGGACGCCGACCAGATGCAGGCGCTCGCCACGAAAGTCGGCCGTGATCTCGCGGCCCAACTCGCGGACTCGCCGCTCGATGGCGCTGCGGCGAAGCAAAATCCGCAGTTTCTCAGAGTCACGCGAGCCTTTCATCAAGCCCCCAGGAAAAGCTCGCTACTGTATAGTAGGGCAGCGGAAAGCTCAATATGGCGATGGCCGAAAAAGAAAACCGATGGCAGGGACGCCGAGTGCTGGTTACCGGAGGTGGCGGATTTATCGGCAGCGCCTTAGTTTGGGAACTGAACCGCCGCGGCTGCGCCGATATCGTGATCGCAGACTCTGCGCCAGAAGCTGAGCGCAGCCGCTATCTGCGACATCTGCTCTGTGCAGACTACATCGAGCCGGAACAAGCCCTATCGTGGCTGACCACGGATAAGCTGGGAAAATTCGATTTCGTTTTCCATCTGGGCGCCTGCTCCTCCACTACGGAGACAAACCGCGACTATCTCTACCACAATAATTTCGAATTTTCGCGCGATCTCGCGGCCTGGGCGATCGCAAGAGGCACGCGATTTGTGTATGCATCGTCGGCTGCGACCTACGGCGATGGGAGCGCGGGAATGGAGGACACGAACCCCGAGAATCTCGACCGGCTGAAGCCGCTGAACTTATATGGCGAATCGAAGCACCTGATGGACCTGCACGCCCGCCGGGAAGGCTGGTTCGAACGTGTGGTGGCCTTGAAATATTTCAACGTGTTCGGACCAAACGAGGAGCACAAGGGAGACATGCGAAGCGTGGTGAACAAGAGCTTCGCGCAGGTGATGCAAACAGGAGTCATTCGCCTATTTAAAAGCTATCGGCCCGAATACGCCGATGGCGAGCAGCAGCGAGATTTTCTTTACGTCAAAGATGCCGTGCGCATGACAGTGCATCTGGCGGAAAACCGCCAGGCTGCGGGGATTTTCAACATCGGATCGGGAAAGGCGCACTCCTGGAATCAGTTGGCGGCCGCCATCTTCAGCGCCTTGGGCCGCGAGCCGCGGATCGAGTACATCGAAATGCCGGAAACGATTCGCGACAAGTATCAATATTTCACCGAAGCAAAAATCGAGAAGCTGCGATCGACGGGCTACACGCAGGCAATTACGCCTCTTAGCGAAGCGGTCCGCGACTACGTGCAGAATTATTTGGTTCCTGGGAAGTCTCTGGGGGAAGATGCCTGCGAGCACAGCGGCTGTTAATTAGAAGCTTATCGACACGATTGTTCAGTACGGATTTCGATATGGTCCGTTCCATTCTCCAATGAGGACCACAGTGTTGGTGCCGCTGGGAACTCCGAGAAAAGTAGTCCAGCCACCCCCGCCAGCCTTGAGCTCCGGATAGATGAGACGACGCCTCTTGCCCAGTGGCTGATTTCGCGAATCCAGCGGCTGCATGAAAACGCGACTCGGGAGCTGTGCTCCCTTTTTCAAAACGATATGGCACGTCATGCCTGAAATAGCATCACATTGGGAGAATTCGAAAGTATCAATCAATCGGCCCGTAATAGTGAGTCGATAACAAAAATATTCACACGTCTCAACCTGCTTGGTCCTGATGTTTGCAGTGCTTGGAGTACTTACAGGGCTCTGGCCGCTGGTAGTCACGCACGACGCCATGAAGGCAACAACCCCAAGCGACATGCGAAAGCGCATGAGGAAATCTTACCCCCACGCTTTCAGGGCTTAAAAGCTAAATAACGTGGTGGGTTACTGCTGGTAAAGGCGAGTAGGATATCGACCACACGTCAGATTTCGACAAAGGGCCTAGCTGGCGGCGCTATTGACCCGGGAAAACGCTCGGGTATAGAAAAACCGCCGCGAAAGCTGCGACGATTGTCGTGCCCTGGCATCCTTAAATTATGAGTACACATGTCGATCGACGGACCGTAGATCTTTCCGGATTCCCGGACCTGGTGGTGATTTATCTGGGAATGAGGGTGAATCGCATCACGGGGATTAAGACGCTCATTGGCTTTGGTCCGAAGATTTCCGCCTCCGCGGAGTCTCGCCCTGACGGGCTTCTGCGGCACGAAACAGTCGTCTATTCCATTTTCCCGATGCACATCGGTATGCGGCAATACTGGCGTGATATCGATTCGCTGCTGACGTGGACGCGCTCGGCCCCCCCACCGGCAATGGTGGAAAAGCTTTCTGAAGGATTCGGGCGGAACCGGATTTTGGCACGAAACGTATTTCCGGCGGGGCGGCATGGAAGCAATTTACGACGACGTGCCGCAGCCCACAGGATTCATGGCGTTCGCGCCCGTTGTGCCGGCCAGAGGCCCGATGTTCGGAGCTGCCAGCAGGGGCGGCAAGGAATCCGCGAGCCAGCCCGTCATTTCGGAAAAGGAATTGTACGACGCGGGCAAGTAGGTGGCCGCAGCCAGATACCTCCATATGAACCGAAACCGGGTCGATCCCTGGATTCACCCACATTAAGATGGCCGCAAAGATGGGCGAATTCGTTAAGCCTTTCCGGATTGAGGATGGCGCCGGATTCCGCCTGAAGGATTTCGATCCGGCGGACACTCGAGGACTGAAATCAAAAGAACATGCGCGCGAAATACTGGAAGACGGCGTTGCCCGCCTGACTGAACTGCAAGAAAAGCTTTACGCGCAGGATCAATGGGCGATCCTCGTGGTGTTGCAAGGGATGGACGCGGCCGGGAAGGACAGTACCGTCAAGCATGTGATGTCGGGTCTGAACCCCCAGGCTTGCAGCGCCACCGCCTTCAAGGTCCCGTCAGATGACGAGTTACAGCACCACTATTTGTGGCGAACCACGCGAGTTCTTCCATCGAGAGGCTCTATCGGAGTCTTCAATAGGTCCTATTACGAGGAAGTTTTAGTGGTACGGGTGCACCCGGAAGCTTTAAAACGCGAAAAATTGCCGCAAGAACTGGTCACGAAAAAGATCTGGCAGGAACGCTACGAAGACATCAATGCGCACGAGCGTTATTTATCCCGCAACGGAATTGTAATTCTGAAGTTTTTCCTGAATCTCTCGAATAAGGAACAGAAAAAGCGTTTTTTAAAGCGGCTCGACGAGCCCGAAAAGAATTGGAAGTTTCGCCTTAGCGACGTGCAGGAGCGGCAACATTGGGGCGAATACATGCGTGCTTACGAAAAAATGCTGCAAAACACGAGCACCGCCCACGCTCCGTGGCACGTGGTGCCTGCTGACCATAAGTGGTTTGCACGCCTGGTAGTGGCCGAAGCACTTATTGATGCGCTCGAAAAAGTGGATCCCGAATATCCTAAATTGGACGCGGAAAGACGCGCGGAGCTTAAGAAAGCGCGCGCCTTTCTCAAGGCTGAGGAGTAACGCTCGCGCTAGCAGCCGACGAAATCGTTCCTGCGAGCGAGCTAACTTCGTACCCGGCTCTTATTGGCTATCATCCCCGGACGCGAAGGATTATTTTGCCGAGCACGTGGCCCTGCTCAATGCGTTGGTGCGCCTTGGCGGCCTCTTCGAGGGGAAATTCCGCGGCGATAGGCACTTTCAGGCGCGCTTTCTTTATGGCGGTGTTCAGCTTTTCGAATTCGCGAACGCCCGCTTTGGCGTCGTAGGGGATAATCTTCAAGCCCCGGCGCTTTTCGAGCGCCGGCTCGACGCCATTGGGATAAGCGAGCCGACCACCTTGACGAAGCACGTCGAGGCAGCGCGGCACGGAGTCGCCGCTCCCCAGAACGAGCACGGCGTCGACGCCTTTGGGTGCGAAAGCGAAGGCGGCTTCGACAAAATCGTCGCGATGGCCGTCCACCGCAAGATCCGCGCCCAGGCGCTCCACCAAAGTGACGCCATCCCGCCCGGAGGCGATGGCCAGAACCTTCGCGCCGCGCTCCTTGGCGAACTGAATGGCCAGAGTGCCCACGGCACCCGACGCGCCGTGAATCATGACGTTCTCGCCAGTCTGAACGTCGAGATGGTCGCCGATTCCCTGAAGCGCCGTCAGCCCTGTTACCGGGACAGCACCCGCGTGTTTGAGGTCAAGCGGCGGATCGGGAAAGCGCGCTGTGTTGTCCATGTGCACTGCAACGTACTCCGCATAAAATCCGCCTTTAGGGTTGTTCCAAGTGTAAGAGTAGACGCGATCACCAGCCTTGAACCGACGGACGCGCGAACCCACCTGGGCGATCGTGCCGGAACCGTCCGTACCCAGAACAAGCGGAAACTGAATCCGCCCTCCGGGATTCCAGCCGTCGCGGATATCGGCGTCCCATCCGCCCACACCGGCAGTGTGTACGGCGATCAGGACCTCGTTCGGAGCCAGTTCTGGCACGGGCAATTCGTGCACCGTGAGAACCTCGGGGCCTCCATATCGATCGATGGCGACGGCGCGCATCGTCTCTGGCACTGGCCGCGATTTCGTTCTTGTACGTCTACCTCGTTGACTGCGGATCAATTTTGTTTTTCGAGATGGTTTTGTGATTCGCATAGTAGTTCTGACGACCTCTTGCTTTAGATGTAGCCAGAAGTACGGTTTGGCCTATAGCGCCGAACATTTATTACAAAATTTATTTGTCGGAATAGGGGAAACTCCCAGATTTGCCTGATGCTGCTTAACCCGCCGCCTTCAACAACGGCTCATGGAGGAGGTTGGCGACGCGGTCGATCAATCCTTGCGCGTCGACGGGAGCGCGGACCTTGGCGTCGTTATCAAAATAGACGTAGACATCGCGGGCTGCACGTTTCGGCGCGGGTTCGTTGCTGGCGCGCTCGGCGTCGGGAGGCTCTCCACCGCGAGCCCAGGCCGCAACGCGAGCAGCCCATTGGTCGAGGGATTTGCCGTCATATCCGCTGGCGTAAAGCTCCTCAGAACCATGCAACCGGCAGTAGACAAAATCGGAGGTGACGTCCATCAGGCGCGGCCAGGAGACTGTGTCAGCGCAAACCAGTGCGACGTTATAGCGGCGCAGCAGCTTGATGAATTCGGGATCGACAAAGCTGGAGTGGCGAATTTCCATGGCGTAGACGCAGTTTAAAGTTTTCCTCGACGCGCAGCCAGCTTCTGCCGCTGACTCGCTTGTCGTGGCGACGAGCCAGGGCCTGCGCAGAGGCGGTGTCGCGTGGCAGAAGATTGAAAAATGCCTCGATCTTTTTAGGATCGAAACGAAATTGCGGAGGAAACTGCCAGAGAATGGGGCCTAGCTTCCGGCCCAGCCTCAAGACTCCGGAGGCGAAGAAATTGGCAAGCGGCTTACGGATGTTCGCTAGCCGCAGCATGTGCGTTATGTAGCGTGAGCCCTTCACCGCGAAGACGAAGTCTTCGGGCGTGGCGTCCGCCCAGCGCGCAAAACTCTGTGGACGCTGAAGCGAATAAAATGTCCCGTTGAGTTCGATCGAGCCGAAGATCCGCGCCGCGTATTCGAGTTCGCGCCGCTGCGGCAGCCCTTTGGGATAAAAAACGCCGCGCCAGCCTTTATAGCGCCAGCCGGAAATGCCGATGCGAACTTCGCCAAATTTCTTGGGCGGGTTGCTCACATTCATGAGATGCGGATGAGATCGCAGACTGGAGGGCTCGGGATCGAGACGTCAGCGGCTAAAGCCGTTCTCAATCCGAAGGGTGTTACGTCGCGGCTAAAGCCGCAACCCACAAATCTATCGAGCGACAAAACCGTTGGCTTAGCGGTAAGCAGCGGCGAACGTGGTGGCATCGCTGCCGGCCACGTCCGAGAGAAATTGTTGCCGGATGACCGTTCCGTAGACGACGAGATCGCGGGCCATCATCCGGAGACGAGCTTCGACCTTGGCGTTCTTCAGTGTCCCGTCGGAATCAAAATCGGCTCGGCCATCGAAGGAGACGCCGTAGGGCATGCTCCACCCGTAGCACTGCCGGACGACCGTCCGCATCTGTTCCATCACGGTGAGGCCTTTTTCGTGCGAGGAGCAGATATAGCCAAAGACTTTGCCGGCGCACTCTTCCCAGTTGTAATCGAGGAAATTTTTCATCGTGCCGGACATCGATCCGTGATAGTCAGGCGAAGCAAGGACAACCGCTGAAGCCCAACGCATGTCGGCGCCCAGCCGAACTTCGGCTGCGGAGCCGCCGGAGCTATCCGGGCGATATAGGGGCAATTCGATGGCGCGCAGATCCAGAATGCGCGTCTCAGCGCCATGCTCTTCGGCAAAATCGAGCAGCCGGCGCACGGCGAGTGCCGTGCGCGATTTTTCGCGAAGACTGCCGCTCACACCGAGCAGGTGAAAGGGTTCCGCGGCCATGGGTTCACCTTACAACAGGGATATCGGGCCGACAAATGGGATTTGGTGAGCGACTGGACGCATTTTGTGCGCTGCAAAGCGGCATGGTATCGTAAATTCACCAAAATTGAGATGACCGAGGTTAGGGATGGCCATAGCGACGATTAACCCAGCAACAGGCGAGACCCTGAAAACATTTGAGCAGCTTTCCGACCGGGAGATTGACCGGAAGCTGCAGATAGCGGCGGAGACGTTTTCGAAGTACCGCAGGACTTCTTTTGCTGAACGCGCGCAGATGATGCAGCGCGCAGCTGAAATCCTCGAACAAAAGAAAGAGACTTTCGCGCGCATGATGACCACGGAGATGGGCAAGACGTTTCGCTCGGCCGTCGAAGAAGCGGTGAAATGCGCGTGGGTCTGCCGGTTTTATGCGGAAAATGGTGAAGCGTTTCTAGCCGATGAAGTCGTGGCCACGCCGGCGACGCGGAGTTATGTGCGTTATCAGCCGCTTGGCCCGGTTCTGGCGGTGATGCCCTGGAACTATCCTTTCTGGCAGGTGATCCGTGCGGCGGCGCCGATTCTGACGGCAGGCAATGTGATGCTGCTCAAGCACGCGTCGAATGTTCCTCAATGCGCGCTGATGATCGAAGGCCTCTTTCGCGACGCAGGTTTCCCCGAAGGCGTATTTCAGACTCTGCTGATCGGATCGCAAAAAGTGGAAGCGGTGCTGGGCGATTCGAGAATTGCCGCAGCTACGCTTACCGGAAGCGAAGGAGCCGGCGTGCAAGTGGCTTTAGGTGCGGCGAAAAAGGTCAAGAAGCTCGTCCTGGAATTGGGCGGCAGCGACCCGTTTATTGTGATGCCGAGCGCGAACCTGAATGAAGCCGTTGCGACGGCGGTGAAGGCGCGCATTTCGAACAACGGACAATCGTGCATCGCCGCAAAACGTTTCATCATTGCGGAGCCCATCGCGGATGAATTCCTGAGCAGATTCGTAGCGACGATGGCGGCGCTCAAGGTGGGCGATCCGTTCGACGAAAAGACCGATCTGGGGCCGCTGGCGACGAAAGACGGAGTGGAGACTCTCGATCGCTCTGTGCGCACGACAGTTGAGTCGGGCGGCGAATTACTGACCGGTGGGAAGCCGCTGAACCGCCCAGGCAATTTCTATGCGCCGACGGTGCTCGGCAGGATTCCCAAGGGTTCGCCTGCGCATTGCGAGGAGCTATTTGGCCCGGTGGCCAGTGTGTTTCGCGCGAAAGATTTGGATGAGGCGATTCTCATCGCCAATGACAGCCGCTTCGGACTGGGCGCTAGCGCCTGGACCAATGACGAAAAAGAACGGGAGCGGCTGATCAACGAAATCGAATCCGGGATGGTGTTCATCAACCGTATGGTAGCATCCGACCCGCGGCTGCCCTTCGGTGGCGTGAAGTGGTCCGGATATGGGCGCGAATTGGGCACCTTCGGCATCCGCGAATTCACGGATATAAAGACGGTCTGGATTCAGTAGCACCGCACGCCATTTCATAAAACATTCCTTCTGCGAGGAGGCTCAATCAGGTGGCCAATCTCGGATTCGTAGGGCTGGGCGTGATGGGGAGCTTGATGGCCCAGCGACTGCTCGAAAAAGGGCATAGCCTCACCGGTTACAACCGCACGCGCTCGAAAGCCCAACCCCTGATCGACAAGGGCATGAAGTTCGCCGACACGCCTCGCGCGGTAGCCCAGGCTGCGGACGTGATCTTCTCTTCCGTTGCAAACTCGGCCGCGCTCACGTCGATTGTTGAGGGGCCCAATGGCGTCCTGGCGGGATTGAGCCAAGGCAAACTTTTTGTGGATATGAGCACGGTGGGCGTGGCAACGAGTCGCGCGCTCGCCGCAAAAGTACGCGAAAAGGGCGCGGACATGCTCGACGCGCCGGTGTCAGGCAGTGTGGCCACTTTAAGAGTGGGCAGGATGTCGCTGATTGTCGGAGGTAAGCGCGAGAGCTTCGAACGCATCAAGCCGCTGCTCGAAGATTTCTCCGATCAGCCGGCGGCCGGGGGACAAGGGCCAAAAGTAACTTACGTGGGCGAAAACGGGCTGGCGCTGGTAATGAAGATTGCCACTAATTCCAATCTGGCGGTGCAGATGCTGGCGTTTTCCGAAGCTGTTCTGCTGGCGGAAAAGAGCGGCATCCCGAGGAAAACGGCGGTCGACGTTTTGACTCATAGTGCCATTGCTTCGCCGATGGTGCAGTACCGCGGCCCGTTTGTCTTGAAGCTTCCGGAGACGGCCTGGTTTGATGTAAACATGATGCAAAAAGATATGCTGCTCGCGCTCGAGTTGGGGCGCCAAGTGGACGTGCCGCTTCCCACCGCGGCCGCGGCGAATGAAATGCTGACCAGCGCGCGAGCCATCGGACTGGTCCACGAGGATTTTGCGGTGATGTTTGACGCGCTGGCGAAAATGTCCGGAGTATCGCGATGACCACAGCTACGCAACGAACCGAAACAACTACAGCGCTCAGCAAGGATCAATTGCTGCGCATGTACCGGCGGATGTATGTCCATTCGCGAATTCGAAGAGCACGCGAACGATCTTTACCTGCGCGCGCTCATGCCCGGGCTAACGCACCTGTATGAAGGCGAAGAAGCCGTCGCCGTGGGAATCTGCGAGGCGCTGCGCCCCGATGACTACATCACCAGCACGCATCGCGGGCACGGCCATTGCCTGGCAAAAGGGGCCAAGCCGGACCGCATGTTCGCCGAGTTGCTCGGGAAAGAGGCAGGCTATTGCCGCGGCAAGGGCGGATCGATGCATATCGCCGATCCGGCTACAGGAAACCTGGGCGCGAATGCGATTGTCGGCGGCAGCGCGGCAATTGCCACAGGCGCGGCGTTTTCCGCCAAGAAACTCGGCAATGGCAGAATCTGCGTATGTTTCTTTGGCGAGGGCGCGCTCGGCCAGGGAGTACTCTACGAAGCCATGAATATGGCACAGCTTTGGAAGCTGCCGGTCATTTATGCCTGCGAGAACAATATGTACAACGAATACACGCACTACTCCGAAACAACTGCTGGCGAGATCATGGCTCGCCCGGCCGCTTTCGGCATTCCGGCGGAAACTGTGGATGGGCAGGATGTGCGAGCAGTCCATGCCACCGCGTCCCGGCTTGTCGATCGCGCGCGTAGCGGCGCGGGGCCGTCCTTTGTGCTGTGCAACACGTATCGATATCGCGGGCACCACGTGGGCGACATCAACCGCGAATACTATCGTGCCAAGCAAGAAGAGCAAAAATGGTCGTCCGAACGCGATCCCATCAACATTCTCGGCGATTGGCTGATCCAGCAAAAGCTCGCGGATTTGGCACAGCTCGAAAAGATTCAAACTGAAGTCAAAACGGAGATGAACGCCGCGGTGGAATTCGCGATTGCGGCCCCTTATCCGACCGTCGACGAAGCGGAGCAGGACGTCTATGCCTGAAACTGCAACTCAAACCGGAGTACGAGAACTCACATTCGGTGAAGCGATCCGCGAAGCGCTCGCGGAAGAGATGCGGCGCGATTCGCGCGTTTGCATTATCGGCGAAGACGTCGCGGAAGCGGGCACGCCTTTCAAAGTGCTGTCGGGATTAGTGGAGGAATTCGGCAAGGAACGCGTGGTCGACACGCCGATTTCGGAGCCGGGTTTCACGGGAATCGGCGTAGGCGCAGCGATGACGGGACTGCGGCCGGTGGTCGACATCATGTTCGGCGATTTCCTCACGCTGATCATGGATCAGATCGTGAACCAGGCAGCCAAGATCCACTACATGTCTGGCGGGACGTGGAAGGTGCCCATGGTGCTGCGAACAACGATGGGTGCGACGCGGCGCTCGGCGGCACAGCATTCCCAATCGTTGCATGCCTGGCCCAGCCATATTCCGGGACTCAAAGTTATTTTGCCGTCTACCCCTTATGACGCGAAGGGGCTGCTCAAAACCGCCATCCGGGACGACAATCCAGTCATTTTTTTTGAAGACAAAATGATGTACCGGCTGAAGGGCCCGGTGCCTTCGGAGGAGTACACAATTCCGCTCGGAGTTGCGGATATCAAGCGCGTGGGAACCGATATCACGCTCGTTGCCACGAGCAGCATGGTGCAGGTAGCCTTCGGCGCGGCGAAAATGCTCGAGGAGATCGGAATCAACGCGGAAATCGTTGACCCGCGCACGATGTGGCCGCTGGATGAGAAAACTCTGATCGAATCGGCCAAGAAAACTTCACGCGTGATCGTGATCGATGAAGGGTATCACCGCTACGGAGTGACCGCGGAAATCGCGTCGGTGATCGCGGAGGGCGCGTTCTATAACTTAGACGGGCCGGTGAAGCGGATCGGAGCGATGCACGTGCCGATTCCCTTCTCTCCTCCCCTCGAGGACGCGACTGTGCCCAGCGAAAAACAAGTCTTTGAAGCTGCACGGCAGCTGTGCGGAAAAGCCTGAGAAGTTTACACGCGACTTGAGCTTGACAGCTTTGACCTAGGAGATTCGGAGGTATGCCATGGGACTGAAAACTTACGGAACGATGGCGGTGGATTGGGAAAATCGCGTGGATTTCGACCGCTTGCGGCGCGAGCGCCTGGCGCGCGCGAGGGCGTTGCTGCAAAAGTCGGAGATGGGCGCGCTGCTGTGCTTCGACATGAACAACGTGCGCTATATCACCGCCACGCACATCGGCAGCTGGGCGCAGGACAAGAACAGCCGCTTCACGCTTTTGCCGCAAAACGACGAGCCGATTCTCTGGGATTTCGGTTCAGCCGCCAAACATCACCAACTTAATTGCCCGTGGCTTGGCGAGCGATCGCGCGCCGGTATTCCTCTGCTGCGAGGCGCGATGTCGCCCGAGATGGGGCGCGCGGAGAACGTGGCGCGCAAGATCAAGGTCGAACTGGAAAAGCGCAAATTGCAGCATGAGCCGCTGGGCGTGGACATCATCGAGCCTCCCATTCTCTTCGCGCTACAGAAGGAAGGAATCAAGGTCGTCGACGGGCAGCAGATTATGTCCGATGCGCGCGTCATCAAGACACAGGATGAAATCACGCTTCTGAATATGTCGGCGATGATGGTGGATGCGGCGTATGACGAGCTTTATCGGGCGATGAAGCCGGGGATGAGCGAAAACCAGGCGGTCGGCCTGGTGAGCAAGGTTCTGTACGATCTCGGTTCGGAGTACGTGGAGGCGGTGAACGCGATTTCCGGCGAACGCTGCAATCCTCATCCGCATGTTTTCTCCGATCGCGTGCTGCGGCCCGGCGATCCGGTGTACTACGACATTCTGCATTCCTATATGGGCTATCGCACCTGTTACTACCGCTGCTTCACCATCGGATACGCTTCCCATGCAATGGTTGACGCTTACAAGCGCTGCCGGGAATATCTGGATGCCGCGATCGAGTTGATCCGGCCAGGCCGGACGACGGCGCAGGTCGCTTCGGTATGGCCACGCGCACAGGAATTTGGATTCCCGGACGAAGAAGCGGCCTTCGCGCTACAGTTTGGCCACGGCGTGGGATTGGCGATTTGGGAAAAGCCGGTGATCAGCCGCCTGGTTTCGCTGGAACACGCGCACGAACTGAAACCGGGCATGGTCTTCGCGCTGGAGACGTTCTGGCCTTCCACGGACGGGTGGAGCGCGGCGCGAATCGAGGAAGAGATTGTGGTCACCGAAACTGGCCACGAAGTGATCACGCGGTTCCCGGCCGAGGAGTTGCTGGTGGCGGGAGCGCACTATCACACCGTGAATGGACCGTTGCCGACCAAGCGCGAGAGCGAAGCGGCTCCAAGCCAGCGGGTGATCGAAATGGTGGAATCGAGCGCAAAGACGGAAGGAGTGGGAGTGCGCTAAAAGCGCTCTCTCACGCGGATTCCGCTAAATGGCCGTCAGCGTAGTAATGCCCGCCCTGGAAATGGCGCAGGAGACCGGTAAGGTCATCTCGTGGCGCAAGCGTGAGGGCGAGCAAGTGGCAAAAGGCGAGCCACTGCTGGAAGTGGAAACCGACAAAGCCGTCGTCGAAGTGGAATCGCCGGGCGACGGCATCCTTTCCTCAGTTTCGGCGCGCGAAGGCGCCGTAATTCCCGTAGGCCAAACGATTGCCTGGCTTCTTGCGCCCGGCGAAGCGCCACCTTTAGCCACCGCACCGGCACAAACGGGACGGCGCCAAGACAGCGCTGCGGGTGGTTCCAGCGCAGCGAGCGTAGGCGCAAGCACGCCTACGCCTGCTGTCCCGACTGAACTGCGAATCTCGCCCAAAGCGCGGCGGCTGGCGCGCGAGCACGGCGTGGACGTGACGCGGCTACGCGGCTCGGGGCCGGGCGGAGAGATTCTCGCCGAGGACATCATGAATGCGGCTAAAGGTGCGGGTGCGTCAGCGGCCACTGCGCCGGCGGTCGTGCCCGCGACAGAGAAGCCGCAAGCGGCGGCCGGGCAGATCGAGCAATTGGGAACGGTCGGAAAGCTGATGGCCGCGCGAACGGCGCAGAGTTGGACGACGGTTCCTCACTTCTTCATAACGCGCGACGTGGAAGCCGGCGGTTTGCTCGAGGCGCAGGAGCGGCTATCGGTAGAGTTGGAAAGAGCGAAAGGCGTGAAAGCGACACTGACAGACTTGCTTGTTGCGCTTGTTGCGCGCGTATTGGCGAAACATCCGAAAATGAATGCGAGCTGGGGGGCGGAAGGCATTCGTCACAATCCCGAGATCAACGTCGCCATAGCTGTGGCCGTTGAGGAAGGCGTGGTCGCGCCGGTGTTGCACAAGGCGAACCTGAGCAAGATCGCAGATATTGCGGTGCGGCGGCGGGAATTAACCGAGCGCGCCAAGAGCGGCCGCTTGCAGCCGGCCGATATCGCCGGCGGCACGTTTACGATCAGCAATCTGGGAATGTACAACGTCGACGCTTTCACCGCGATCATCGTGCCTCCGCAGGCGGGCATTCTGGCGGTGGGGCGCGCGGCTGATCGAGTGATTGCCGTGGATGGAAGACCGGCCGTACGGCCGATGATGACGCTTACGCTTTCGACCGACCATCGCGTGGCCGATGGAGCGCGAGCGGCGCGATTTATGAATGACCTCGTCGACGCCATTCGCGAGCCGAAAAAGTGGCTCGAATGATCGGAATAAAGAACTGATCGACGCAAGGCGAGGGGCAATACGGTTCGACTTTACTGCAGGGCTTCGGCCATTCCCCGTACAGCATTATCGACTGACGCCAGGGCGGATACGGCTTGTTGCAGTTCCGTTGCGGAGGATGCGTGGGTGGGGTAATTGACTACCTGCAATTCGAATTGAAACCGCTGATTTGCACCGGCCGCATCAGCCAATCCTTCCTTCAGGCGGGCACACACGCGCTCGGCGTTGCTCAGATCCACACCTGGCAAGACTACGCCAAAACAAGCCGGAGCCAAAATGTAGATGGAATCCTGTTCGCGCATCCTTCGAGAGATGACTTTGGAAGCATCGCCCATCGCCGAAGCGGTTTCCGACGGACTGGAATGATCCGCTGGAAACTTGATGTTAACTACGACAATAGAGAGCTTTTCGGTCGTTGTGGCCATGCGCCGAAATTCCATGGGCAAGCGGTCCTGGAACGAACTCATGTTCGGCATCGTCTTCAGCAATTCGACGCTGGCCTCCCTGCGAGTCTCGGCGATCTGCCGCCGGCCTTCGATCATTTCACGCCGTAGCTTTCGGATCGTGGCATGGCGATCCCAGACATAGACAGTGAGCAAGACGCACAAGACGCAAAAACCCCAAAAGGCAGTACGCATCGTCCGATCGCCCGGCGTTTGATGCGAAAACACGACCGGGTACATGAGCACAGCCATTCCCACAGCGAGCACCATGACGGTGACGGCGATAAATACGCTGAACTGCAGCTCGCTATGCTCGAGATTGTCAGGCTGGACTCGGCCGGAAATCTTCATCAATGATCCTCAAACGCTGAGTGATGGATGCCTCTAATAACTTAAGGGTAACCAGAAACGCCATCGAGCTTATTTTGAGATTCGGTGACGCAAAAGCTACCCTGTACTTCCTTACGGCTAGCTTAGGGCTCAGCTTTTTTGGTGGGAGAAGCCAAAAACTACGAATCCTGCAGTTCTCCGAGGGCTGAACGGAGAGCGCGCAAAGTAGCGTCAATTTCCTGCTGATCTTTGTAGGCGCGCCGTGGCCAGAAAAAGCCTTTCAACCCATCTCCTTTGCGTCGCGGGACGATATGCACATGAAAATGCGGAACGCTTTGACTTACACGATTATTGATGGCCACAAACGCGCCTTCCGCTTGCATTCCCTGCGTGACAGCCTGGGAGAGGCGGCGGACATTAGCAAATAGCGGGCCCATAAGCGAGTCCGGCAGCTCAAAGAGCGTCTCGATGTGGCTCTTTACGATGAGCAGCGTATGGCCCGGGAAGAGCGGACGATGATCCAGAAAGGCTAACGAAATATCGTCTTCAAAAACCTTGAAATACGGAACGGCGCCCCGAATGATGTTGCAAAAAATGCAGCCTTCCTTGAGCACGGGTTTGAACGTGGGAGCATTTTTCATCTCGGGATCGGCTTGCCATGGGCGGGGAGGCTCTCGTGCAAGCGAAACGCTTCGGAATTAAAGCGCAGCGAATCGGGCAGGTGTTCGGCAAAATAGCCCCAATTGTGCCCGCCCGGGTACAGGTGAAATTCATGAGCGATGCGGCGAGAAAGAAGCACCTTGTGGAGTGCTTCTGCTCCTGCCTCGAACCCATAGTCATCTTCAGAACCGCAATCAAAATAGATTTTCATACCTGCGAACTCTGCGGTTCGAGCGATGTTCAGAGGATTGTTGCGATCCCAAAAAGATCGATCCGGAGGCGAGCCGAAGACGTTCCCTAAAATCTGCAGGCGCCCGGACTCGGGAGAATTGCCAACGGAGATGGCCGGAAGCTTCTCCATTAGAGCGGCGCTGTGGGCGCTCACCGATCCGAAAAGTTGCGGGTGAAGAAAAGCCATGCGCAGCGCGCCGTAGCCTCCCATGGAGATACCGCCAATGCCGCGGGATTCACGGCGCGCGGCGACGCGGTAACGGTTCTCGATAAAGGGCATGAATTCCTGAATGAAGAAATCCTCGTAACGGAAGTGGCCGTCGTACGAGTTCATGAAGGAACTGGCGTACCCGGCGGGGCTGACGAGAATGAAATCGCCGATTTCGTGGCGATCCCAAAGCTCCTCGATGAGATTGAAGCCTCCCGAACGTACAAACATCTGCTGATTATCGCCAAGGCCGTGGAGGTAATAGAGCACGGGATAGCGGCGATTGGCGTCTTCGCCATAGCGCGGCGGCAGGATCACACAGTAAGGAACGGAGCGTCCCAAGATGCGGCTGGGCAGGGAAAGACATTCGCCACGAGCGTCGCCGGTGGGAGGTGGCGCCGAGGTCCGCGAACTTGCCGTCAGCACGCAGCACAGAGTCAGAGCAATCCATGCGACCGCAATGCGGCTGACTTTTATCGCTCTTCTCATTCTATGCGGCATTGCTATAAGGCATGATCGCGGGCTCTCGAAACAACCAGTTTAATACTCCGGGGCGTTCACCCCAAAGGCGCGGTGATTCGCAAATCACGCGTGGCACCAATACGCCGACTTAGGGGTATACTTTGGCGACCTGCATTTCCTCAAAATTCATCGTTGCCATATCGCGGCAGGAGGATGGTTATGTGTTATGGAATGAATCTACAAAAGTTGGCTCTGGTAGTGTTCGGCGGCATTCTGGTCAGCGCCCCAGCTTTGGCGGTCCATCTCCAGCAATCGGACTCCGATCAAACGAAATCAGACCAAACCAAATCGGAACAGGCAACGCAAAATGGCTCCCAGCCCAATGCTGCTGCAGCGAATAGCGATTCGACGAATGGACGCGCGCAAATCGTGGTGCCGGCGGGAACGCATCTGCCGCTCGTGGTTCACAGCGGGATCACGTCTCGCAACGCGCAACCCGGCCAGCCGGTCTACATGGAGACCACGTTTCCGGTGATTGTAAATGACCGCATCGTGATTCCGGTGGGCTCGTATGTCCAGGGCGAAATCACCGAGGCAAAGCGCGCGCCAAAAGGAAAGGGTGGCGCTGAGATTCGCATTCACCTTACGACTTTGATCATGCCCAATGGTTACAGCGTGAAATTCGACGCCATACCCACCAACGCAGACACAGGCGGCGGTGAATATGCCAGCAAAGAAGGTCAGATTAATAAGGACAGGGATAAAGGCGCGGATGCCGGCACTGTAATCAAGACCACTGGCGCCGGAGCAGGAATCGGAGCGATTGCCGGAGGAGGAGAGGGCGCGGGAATTGGCGCCGGTATCGGAGCCGCTACGGGCCTGGCCGGCGTGCTCCTGACGCGGGGACCGGAGGTACAACTGCCGCGTGGAAGCAGCGTGGATATAATGCTGGATCGGCCTCTTTACCTGGATCCAACGAAGATTAACTTTACCGAACCGGGCCGCGCGACGGCGTTGCCTGGCCCCGCCGGCCGTCCGCCTGCAAGGAGCTTCCCCTTTTAATAGCGGCCTTAAATTGAGCTGTGCGGATGCACATCAGCTTTGTTTGTGGGCAAATTTCCTGGCGGTTTGATCTCCCGGACCTTCGTCGGTCGGTAAAGAATCGTCGCCGTTGGCGATTTTTTCGGTTTCGGCAAATCGCAGCGGGTTGAAGATGTCCCAGTCCATTGAGACGTGCTTCTCCACGACCCATTCGCGCACGAGCTTCGCGGTAATGGGCGTAAGCAGGATGCCATTGCGATAATGCCCCGTCGCAATAGTCAGCCCGGAGACCCCCGCGGGACCTAGCAAGGGGAGATGATCGGGCGTATCGGGGCGCAGACCGCACCAAAGTTCTACCACCTCTGCATTCGAGAGCTTGGGAAGCAATTCCTGCGCAGTGGAGAGAATTTTCTCAATGGCGCCGGCGGTGACGCGTTTTTCGAAACCGGCGTCCTCCAACGTGCTGCCAGTAACCATTCGCTGAGGCACGGCCGAATCGCGCGGCACGATGTAGCCATGTTCGCAACGGACCACGTGCCGAACGGGCAGTTGGGATTTTAGAGCCAACATCTGTCCACGAATGGGGCGCGTTGGTACTCGCGGAACGATGCCTTCGAGCAGACCCGAAAAAGCGCCTGCTGCGACAATTATCTCCTGCGCCGCGAACACAGTTCCGTTCTCAGCGCATACACCCGTGCAGCGCCCGCTATCGATGACGATCTTGCGAACTGGTGTGGCGGGAAACAACTCCGCGCCGGCAATCGAAGCTGCTGCCAAGAGCGCTTCCACGAGAGCGCGATTATCTACACAAGCTTCGTACGGGAAATAGGCCGCCGCTTGGGCACGGCGCGTCAATGCGGGTTCCAATTTGGCGGCCTCGTCTAGAGGAAGCGGCTCAGTGGGAAGGCCAAGGGCGTGATGCAGAGCAATCAGTGTGCTCAATTCACGTTCGGCGTCGGTAGAAAAGAGCAGCTCTATGGCGCCGTCGTTGCGGTAGCCCATACGCCGTCCAGAAATTTCCTCGATCTCCGCGACAAACCTGGGATAAAGATTCAGACTAGCCCGGCCAAATGGCACCAGTGGAATGGCTGTAGAACTGTCAGGCGCCGGAGACAGCATGCCTGCTCCAGCCCAGGAGGCCTCGCGGCCTGGCTCGCTCTTTTCGAGGAGCGCAACGCGAAGGCCCTCTTGCGCAAGGCGCAAGGAGATGGCCGAGCCGATCAGGCCGGCGCCAACGACGATGGCATCATGCGAGGGCATACATCCAGTTTATCAAGACGGCCAGCTTCACGAATGCGGATCAAAGGCGGCGCGAAGCTAAAATGATTTGACCAGTTGAACAGAGAGGACCTGGGCTTTTTGTGCCAGGTTCTGGGCACGGACCCAATCTCCCGTACGTATCGCCTCATGAGCCTGAGAGAGGAATCCGGCGATTTTCCCGACGAGATCGTTCTGTGAGGCGTTGAGCTGGCGCCCATAAGCGACTTGCAGATTGCGTTCGGCGACACGGATGTCGTCTGTGGTTGTGCGAACCGCAGTGGCCTCGGCTTTTGCTGAAAGTTCCGGAGCAATCTGGATTGGCTCCGGCTCAGGTTCAGCTTTCGGCGCAGCTGCCTCGGCTTCTACGGGAGGCCGGGGACGCGGCTGTTCGGCTACAGCCGGTACCGGTTGCGCCGGTTGCTTGACTTCGGGTGGTTCGGCAGCTGGCGCGGGCGGCTGTTGAGTTACGACCGTTGGCTGTGGAAACGGCTCCGTATCCGGCGGAATGGCAACTGAGGGCGGAGCGGCGCGGACAATATTTCGGCGGCAGCCGGATAGTCCGACAGCCGTGAGGCACACAAGAGCAATAAGAATGTTTCGGTGCAGCTTCATGATGCGTTCCGTGCCAGCGCGCCGTTTGCTTCCCGTAAACGCGAAATTGCGGGCTCTACGGGGCGCGCCAGAGGTAATTCGATGCGAAAAGTCGTTCCGCGTCCCACCTGAGAGTCAAAATCTATAGAGCCGTCGTGCAATTGTATCGCTTTATAGGCGCTGGCAAGACCAATGCCGCTGCCTCCAGGCCGTGTGGTGAAAAACAATTGAAACACACGACCGCGAAGTTCCGGAGCAATGCCCTGTCCGGTATCTTCGATGCGAATTTCCGCCGATTCGCCGCGGCGCTCAAGGCCGAGCGTGAGCGTGCCGCCCGACGGCATGGCCTGAATGGCATTGAAAACCAGATTGAGCAGCGCCTGGGTAAGAAGGGGCCGGTCGACACGCACGGGCGGAAGATCGGCATACCGCTTCTCGAGCTGCACGTGGGCGCGTTCCATCTGGGGGCGCGCAATTGCGCTCACTTCCTCGAGCAGTTCGTCGAGGTTTGTTTCCTCGAGGCGCAATTCCTGTGAGCGCATGAAATCGAGAAAGCGTTTGACGACCGAATCCAAACGGTCGATTTCGCTATCCAGTACAGCCACGGCTTGCCGCGGCACGCCATCGCCGGCGGGCAGACTCTCCTTGAGATTTTCCAGCCAGAGCCGCATGGAATTCAGCGGATTTTTCACCTCGTGGGCCACGCCGGCGGTGACGCGGCCGAGGGCGGCGAGACGTTCGGAAACCTGCAATTGCCGACTGATCGTCTCCAACGACTGGAGGTCGCGCAAGGTGACCAGCGCGCCCATGCGTGTACCGCCTTCGTTGATCACTTGGACGCTTACGCCGATGCGTTGCGGCGGCAGACTGGGATCAGAAGCTGGGATATCAGCCTCTGCGGCCGCTATGGGTTCAAATTCGTCCTCAACTAGTACGAGAGCCGACCGCAAGGGGTGGTCAGGAGGAAAGATTTCGCTCGCTTTGCGGCCCAGCAGTTGATCAGCGGGCAAGCCCAGGAAGTTTTCGACCGCGGGGCTCACCATCACAGCGCGGCCATCGCGCGTGAACAGCAGCAGGCCGTCTTCCAAGCCGCCGAGAATCTGGTCCAGATTTTCTCGCAGCGTGCTGAAGATTTCGCGCACTCCGCGCAACTGCAGTCCGATCTGGCTGATTTTGGTGCTCACTTGCCCGAACTCATCCCCACGCTCGAGTGGCTTTTGGTCGAATTCGCCTCGGGAGATGCGGTCCAGTTGCGCGGAGATGCGTTCCACGGGCGCGAGTATGGCCGTGCTCACCACCGCCGCGAAAAGCACTGACGCCAGCAGGGAAATGAGTGCCAGAAGAATGGCCGAACGCAGCGCCGGGGTGAGCTCAATCGCCAGGAGACCGGTATGCAAGGCGACGCGAATTTCACCAAACGGCACCTGACGCCCTGGAGGGCCGAGTTTGAACGGGTCGGAAACGTCATAGGCCTGGGGCGCTCCGTAGATCAATCGAAGCTGTTGGATGAAGCCGGCGCCGACGAGCTGACTGAGAGGTGGACGCGGAAGCACTTTGCGCCCAGGCAGCGACGCATCGCTTGAGATCAAGGCCGTTCCATCGCGATCGACAATGGTTACTTCATAGACCAGAAATGAGTTGCCCACCTCGGCATCAATCAATGAAGTGAGCGCGGAGTTCTGATCGAGGGCGTTGCGGACGTATTCTCGAACATCCTCAGGGCGATTCGAGGCCGGCAGCCCTCCTTCATTGGCCGCTTCGGCAAGGGCATTCTGGGCCTGGAAAAAGACCTGCTGGGCGACGAGGTTCGCGCGGCCATCGGCTTGTTCGATCACCTGGCGAGTCAGGGTCAATATGTGAAGCCATGAGGTTACGCCCACCACCATCAGCACCAACACAGCGATGCTCAAGGTGATTTTTGTTTTCAAACGCAGGCGCATTTTCGAACTCAGCGGTTCTCGGCCCGATCGGCTTCGTATTCTTTCAGCTTATTATGCAGCGTCTTCAGGCTTATTCCGAGAAGTTCCGCCGCGCGTGTCTTGTTGTTTGTAGCGGCGAGGGTCTGCAGAATAAGTTCGCGCTCCATAGCGTCCACGGTCGTACCCAGAGGGAAACGCAAGGAAGAGAGTTCGGAAGCGGCAGTGGCATGGGTACGGCCGAAATCCGAGGGAAGATGGCTGCGGCCGATAAGGTCCCGGTCACACACGATGACGGCGCGTTCGAGCATATTGCGTAACTCGCGGACGTTTCCCGGCCAGGCGTAATTGTGAAAAAGCTCGCTGACTTCAGCATTAACGCCTCGAACCTGCCGGCTGTGTTTGGCATTAAGGTCGTGCAAAATGTGCTCGACAAGCGGCGGGAGATCCTCCTTCCGATCGCGTAGGGCGGGCAGATGAATATGAAAAACGTTCAGACGAAAATAAAGGTCCTGGCGAAGCTGGCCGTGCGCAACCGCCTGCTCGGGATCCTTGTTCGTAGCCGCTAGAACACGAACATCCACCGGTGTTTCGACCTTGCTGCCCAATCGCCGGACCTTCCGGTCTTCCAGGACGCGCAACAATTTGGCTTGTGTGGGCGCGGGCATTTCGCCGATCTCGTCCAAAAGCAGCGTGCCGCCGTCGGCTAGTTCAAAACAGCCGATTCGGCGTTCCGCCGCTCCCGTGAAGGCGCCTCGTTCATGGCCGAAAATTTCGCTTTCCATCAGAGATTCAGGAATAGCAGAACAATTGATGGCGATAAAGGGCCGGTCGTTACGGGGCGAAAGCTGGTGAAGAGTGCGGGCGAGAATTTCCTTCCCGGAGCCCGTTTCGCCGGTGATCAGCACAGATGCCGACGAAGGAGCGACCTGCTCGACCAGGCGCATGACCTCCTGCATCGGTCTCGCCCCCCCGACGAGTTCGCCTATGCGTCCCGCTTCCCTTAGCTGCCGTCTCAGTGCCGCCACCTGCTGCTGATCGCGGGCCTTTCCCAGGGCGCGGTTGAGCAGGGCTCGCAGAACCGCCCCTTTGAGGGGCTTTTCGATATACCAGAAGGCGCCTGCGTCGATTGCGGCGACAGCGCGCTCCTCACTACCCTTTCCGGTAATAATGATCGCCGGAACCGAGGCGAGCTCGTCTCTGAGCCGCTCAACAAGGCTTAGCCCGTCCATCCCGGGAAGCTCAACGTCCGCAATCAGGACGGCGGGATGATAGTCCGAGAAGCGAGCCAGGGCATCTTCCGCGCTGGAGACGCCGAGAACCTCCAGACCCCATTTTTGGAGCAGGGCCTCATAACCTCGGCGCGCGTTTTCTTCGTCCTCGACGATCAGGATGCGATCGCCCGACTTACTCTGATCCGTCGGCATAATTCCTTTCGGCTGGCACGGATTGAATCTACCAGCCGAAGGCAGGAATGCCAAGCCAGCGCCACCAGTCGTGCTCAAAGCTGGGCCAGGACAAATGGGCCAGTTCCTAGCCGAGTTAAGTGCGGCGTTCGGGAGATAAACTTGCGACGGCACAGGAGGTTCTTGTGATTTGAACGGGCGGAAATTATCGTCGTCTCCGGTTTCTTGTCTGCATTATACTGTGGCCGCTTCTTTGGCTCCTTCTTACGCCCTCGCGAACGGGCCACGATCGCAATCGATGTCTCTTATCTATTCCATGGTCATAATTAATCGACCATCTCTGCGGAATCGAGGGCCAATCAGCGCCATTACGCGCGCGGCTGTCCTCTTGGCCGCTGGGACAATCCTTGCAATTGGGCGTCCCGTTCTGGCACAGGAGCAGCCTGGCGGCACAACCGGGCTTCCCAATGTGCAAGTGAATCCCATGCCTACCACGAACGGGACCCTGGGCCTTTTCACGTTGGAAACAGGCGAAATGCTGGAATCGGGGTGGTCTTTTTCGGCCTACGGGAACCGCTTTACGCGTATGCCGGGCAGCGTAATCGTGTCGAACTACGGATTGACGGTTGGATGGGGATTTCGGAAATGGGTTAACTTTTACGCAGGTTTTCAGCCGGAAGTGGCGACGCAGATCGGAAGCCCCAACGAGTTGAGTTTGCGAACGCCTCCCGTCGTGAGCGCCTTTCCCCAGTTTGACAGCACGTTGTATCGAACTCTCGGGCTTGGGCAGCGCCCGGCATATGTGGAGGATTTCCCGTTCGCTTCTCGAAATGATTCCGGTCCGGGCAACGTTACACTCGGCGTTAAATTCGGGTTGCTTTCCGAGGACGCGAACGCTCCTGTGAACTTGTCTATCCGTAACGATGCGATCATCCCGACCCGCTATGCCTTAAGTCGTCTGCTTGGGAATGGCACGCAGACAGGTGCGTTCGACGACCTGATCCTGGCCGCCGCGAGTCGCAACTTCTTCAATCTGGTTACACTAGCCGGCAACTTCGGTTACGAGATCACACGCGATCCCCGCGCCGGAGGTTCGAGGGATTTGACACAGGCTGATCAACTCCACGTCGGAGCCGGTTTTATTCTGTTTCCCGCCAAGCGCATTCAGTTTATGAATGAATATAACGGCCTTGTGTTCGTGGGACGGGGAACCCCGAACATGACATTCGGAGCTCGCGATCCGGTGGATGGTATCTGGGGCTTCCGCGTATACATTTTGCCGGTAACAGCCATCGATATAGGCTATCGCTATATGTTGAATCTGACGAACGCGACCGATCGCAGCGGGTTTGTAATTAAACTTGGGTTTAGCAACTGGCCATTTTAGAGCGAAGATTCCCAAATTGGAATTTCGGCCCTTCCCTTTTTTGCAAATCCCATTCTCTTCGAAGCTTCTGAGGTGGCGTTGCCGTTGATTGATTGACACCAGTTCCCTTTCGGTATACATCTTCGCTACACGTTGCAGGCAAACGGTTCTTTTTCAGCAATTTTTCTGCTTCGTTTTGGCACTGCTCTTGCATGTTGTGGAAAGTGATCGTGGATATCGAGCTCAAGCCCGCTAACCTCAAAACCGGCGCGACCGGATTTTCCATTTTAATCGTTGACGACGAGGACACGACTCGGCAGCTATGCCGCGACATCGCTTCGCAAATAGGTCTGGAGGTGCGGACGGCCTCTACGACCGATGAGGCGCTCGAGATATTGGAGCAGTCACCGGTCGACATTGTGGTTACAGATCTAATGGTTCCGGAATTGGGAGGCATTGAGCTTCTGAAGCACATTCGTGCGAACCAACCGAATACGTCGGTGATGATGCTGACACAATACGGAACCATAGAGACGGCTGTTGCGGCGACTCAGCTGGGCGCCAAGGATTACGTGACCAAGCCTTTTCATCTACAGGAACTTCGCACCAAGATCGAACGGCTGGTCCAGAGCGCCGAACTCGACCACGAAAATCGGATTCTTCGGGAGCAATTGCGGACGCGGCCGGGCTTTGGCGGTTTGATTGGCGTCTCGGCAAAAATGCAGCGCGTTTACAAAATGATCGAGAAGGTCAGCCAGCACAAACATCCGGTATTGATTCTTGGCGAAAGCGGAACGGGCAAAGAGTTGGTTGCGCGATCAATCCATTTCCTGGGCATAAGGCAAAATAAGCCGTTCGTTCCGGTGGATTGCTCGGGGCTGGTGGCAACATTGATCGAGTCGGAACTATTTGGCTACGTAAAAGGGGCGTTTACCGGAGCGAATCACGCTCGGACAGGATTGCTGGAGGCGGGGAACGGTGGGACGGTTTTCCTCGACGAAATTGGCGATCTTCCGTTGGATTTGCAGTCCAAACTACTGCGGGTATTGCAGGAACGCGAGATCCGGCCCGTCGGAGGTATAGAACGGGTGCGCATTGATTTGCGCATCATCGCGGCGACTAATCGCGATCTGGAGTCGGCGGCTCGGACGGGCGCTTTTCGGCAGGACCTCTATTTCCGACTGAATGTGGTCCAGATTAAATTGCCTCCGCTGCGGGAACGCAAGAGCGACATACCGTTGCTGGTTAATTCTTTTCTGGAAAAATTCGGCGATCCCCAGCGGCCCATTCGCACAATATCAGAAGACGCCATGCGGCGGCTGATGGCTTACGACTGGCCGGGAAATGTACGTGAACTGGAGAATGCGGTGGAGCGCGCCGTGGCGCTCGGCTCCGGCCCGATCCTGCATATGGGCGATCTTCCATCGAACTTACAGCAAGATTCGAACGAAAAGACACTCGACTCGAACGAGCTGACGACAATCGAAGAGATGGAACGCCGCTTCATTTTGCGCGCCTTGCGCGAAACCAACGGAGACAAGCTGGCGGCCGCACGATTACTGGGCATCGGCAAAACCACGCTGTACCGCAAACTCAAACATTACGGCCCGGAAAGCCTTCCCAACTGAAGAAGTTTTCTGCTTTGTGCATAGCACGCTTGGTCTATAAGGGCGTGGGTAACATTCCCTTCCACGGAAGCGAGCGGCCTCTTGCGTATCGGAGTGGGAATCCTTGGGCGATCTGAGCTGCGCGCCGAATCTCCAACTTCTTGATTCTGCGAAAATTCGATCCGACAACGTTTTGCGAGTGCGTTGGCAAACACTGTGCAGGAGATTATGCAAGATGCGAAATCCTGCGCCGCGCGATTCCCGCATACCGGAGAAAGTTAGCGCCGCAGGCTTTGCGAGTCTGGGAAACCGCTCCCCGGACCAGGGCTCCCAAGGCGAAGCAGTGCTGGCCACCCTGCTCGAATCTGTGGAATGCGGAATCCTGCTATTCGGGACAGGAGGCGAACTGTGGGCCGTGAATGACCGGTTTGCCGAAATGTTCGGAGTAGAGGCGGAAAAATTACGCGAAGCGGGCAACCTCGAGCAATTGGTGGAAAAGGTCGCTCCTCAGTTTGCCGATCGTGATGACGGGGCAGCTCGATGGCGGCAGCGCTTTCGCACCGGCGAAGCCTTTTGCGATGAGCTGGAGCTGGCGAGGCCGCAGAAAAAGATCGTGGAACGCTCCGCTCGCCCTGTACTCGACCGTTATAAACGGCCACTCGCATGGCTGGAAGTCCACCGGGATATCACCAGCCGCCGCCAAATCGAATCGCGCCTGTTTCACAGCGAGCGGCTTGCGGCCCTGGGACAGATGGTGTCAGGCATTGCCCATGAACTCAACAATGCGCTCACCAGCATTTTCGGTTATGCCCAATTGGTGCGGCAGCGAACGAGAGATTTCGAGTGGGAAATGGAAACCCGGTACATCTTGGAAGAGGGGGATCGCGCCAGACGCATCGCCCGGAATCTTTTGCTTTTCGCACGTGGAAGCGAAGGCGAACACACAAGGGTGAACCTCAATGAAATCGTGAAGCGCATCGCCGAGATGCGTGGGCACGAGCTCCGGCTCGAAAATATCAGCGTTGCGCTCGAGCTGGATGAACAGCTCGCGGAAACGATCGCGGACGCGGTACAACTTCAGCAGGCTTTGCTCAACCTTGTTTTGAATGCGGAACAGGCCATCCTCCAAGCAAAGGACAGAGGCCATATATGGATCCGGACGAGATCGATTTCCGCTGGCCGCATTGCACTGGAAGTCGCCGACGACGGGCCGGGAGTCTCTCCGGAAATGAAGCTGCGGATCTTCGACCCGTTCTTCACGACAAAGCCGGCCGGCGTGGGCACCGGGCTGGGACTTTCGATTCTCTACGGGATCGTGCATCAACACGGCGGCGAGGTTTCGGTGGAAAACCGGCCAGGAGGCGGCGCGGTATTCACAGTGGAACTCCCCAGCGCCACGCATACGTCGGTTAGCGATACGAGGCCGTACTTGATCGGTGGGTCGACGTCAGGAGATGTGGCGCGCAAGACAGAAACACCAGGCAGCCGCATTCTGGTGGTCGAGGACGAGCCCACAATAGCGCGGCTGATCGCGGATGTCCTAAGTGAAGAAGGGTACTTCGTGGATACCGTATTGGATAGCCGCGAGGGATTGGAGCTGGCGCTCAGCCACCCGTACGACCTGGTCGTTTGCGACCTTCGCATGCCGCATCTGGACGGGCGTGCTTTTTACCGGCAACTCGCAAATTCGGAAAACCCTCTACAACACAGGCTGATTTTTGTGACTGGCGACACCTTGGCGCCGCGAACGGTAGATTTTCTTCGTAAGTGCGGCTTGCCTTATATCGCCAAGCCGTTTCTCATCGAGGAATTGAAACAGGCTGTAGCGCGCAGTTTGGATAAGAAGAGCGGCTTACTTCCGGCTTCTCCGAGCGATTTGGAACCCGGGGCGCCGCGCGGGCGTGAGCACCATCGGCGCAATTGGAAGCGTTATGACGCCTAAGGGTCAAATCCAGGTCATTTGCGCGACCCGGCAACTGGCGCGCGAATACGTGAGTGAGTTTCACAGGGCGGCGGAGGCGCTTCGCCTGCGACCAATTGCGCGGCGAGCGGAGGCCCGGCGCTTGGCCGCAGGGATCTCCGTTTTTCTCTTGGATCAGTCCGGGATTGAGACTCGATCGAAGCAAGAACTGAAACGGACCGTGGAACGTCTCATTGAAGTCGCGCCGGTGATCGTCGTTGCCGCAGCCGAGCGGCAGTCGGAATTGACTGAGCTACTCAACTCAGGAACGACGGACTTCGTGGCGCGGACAGGAAATTTCGTTCCGGTAGCCGTGGCTTTGGTGGAAAGGCGCTTGAAACTGGCGAGAATGGCGATGGTCGCTTCTTCGGAAGAAATAAAGAGCGCGCGTAGCGCTAATTTTGGAGAAATCCTTCGGCATGAAGTAAATAATCCGCTGACCGGGATTCTGGGCAATGCCGAGATGCTCTTGGCGAAACGGGATGGGCTGCCGGCGTCGGCAATCGAACGGCTGGAGACCATCGCGCATCTCGCGGTTCGACTGCGGGAGACGGTACGACGGCTGAGCAGCGCTGCAGAATTACGGCAAGCCGACTGAGCCTGATCGTGGCAGCAAAAATTGGTGAAGCTAAGTGTTTACTTCGCTTCGGATCGCTTGGTCGCCTCAGATACGGAAGAGCACATCTTCGCGCTGAAATAGGCGAATCGCCACCCAAAGCGCCACCGCCGCATATATGCAAGACGAAGCGAAAATCAGCGCGATGAATCCCCAGTGATAAGTTCCGCTAACGATCTCCTTACAGACAAGGCTCGTGTTCAGGATCGGGACGAGCGATAGGCCGGCATTTAATTCCACTCCCGGAAGAATAGCTACGATGGCGGGAGCGAAGACCATATCGTCAGTGGTGACAGATAGCTTTGGGCCTCCTTGAAGCTCTTGGCGAAAAGAGAAATGGCTAAGAGCGCCGCGGAAAAAAGGACCGCCAGCGGCACCACCATAATGAAGACCCAGATCACAGCTGCCGGAGTCACGTGGAACTGAAATCCCGTCGTTCTCATTTGCGAGACTCCGCCAACCATTTTCCCGGCGGCGGCGAGCGTCAACCCCATAGAGGCAATAGCGAGAGCGGCGGTCGAAAGCGAGGCGGTAAGCACCATCAGGAATTTACCCAACACGAGACTCGTGCGCGAAATGGGGCTACAGAGGATCGTTTCTATCGTGCCGCGTTCTTTCTCGCCGACGGTCAGGTCCATCGCCGGATACATGGTTCCCGTCAAAGACAGAATGATGACGAAATAGGGCACTAATCCGCCCAGGACCACGCCGCTGACCTTTTCCGGAGGGGCGACGTTTGTTTCCTCTACGCGGAAGGGCTCAACGAGATTTGTGGGCAGATGACGAGAATCGAGGCGTTCGCGGATGGTACGTTCGCGAAAGTCCCGAAAAAATATCTCGAGCTTATCTGCCGTGAATCCTGAATTGATTTCGCCTTGGTAAGTATCAATCCGCACTTTGGCCGTCTCGCCACGCGCGATCATGGCGTCGAAATCGGAAGGCAGCTCCACCGCCGCGCGGATTTTTTTGTCCACGATCTGCTGCGCGTAATCGGAGCTTGCTGGCACGACCTGTACATCCTGCAGAGCGTGCAGAGCAGCCAGTATTTGCGGTGAGTTCTCTCCTCCGACGACCATGATCGAAGGCACTTGCAGCAGGGCCCGGCCGATCAGCCGCGCGGAGAGCACTCCCACGAAAATGGTCAGCACGGGCATCAGGAAAATGGGTACGACAATCATGGAGACAACCGTGCGGCGGTCGCGGAGCGCATCGGTGAGCTCCTTGCGATAGACGACGGCAATATCACGCAGCTTCACGCGCCCACCACCCGCATGAAAATTTCCTCGAGATCGGCATGGCCGTAGCGACTACGAAGTTCTTCGAGAGACCCTTCGGCCAACAGCCGTCCGTCATGGATGATGCCGATCCTATCGCAGAGCTTTTCGGCTTCACTCATGACATGTGTCGAGAAGACAACTGTTTTGCCGCTTTCTTTGCATTCGCGAATAAAACTCACGATCGTCCTGGCGCTGATGACGTCCAAGCCTGAGGTCGGCTCATCGAAGATCATCACCGGCGGGTCGTGAACCAGGGTGCGAGCTATGGAAACCCGCTGTTTCATGCCCGTGGAGAGAGCCTCGCAGCGGCGATCGCGAAAAGCATTGATGTCCAGCCGCTCGAAAAGCGCGAGGGTGCGCCGGCGGGCGCTCGCTCGGTCCAGACCATGCAGGCAGCCGAAGTATTCCACCACCTCGAGCGCCGTCAGGCGGCCGTACAGAGCGGTAGCTGTGGAAAGAAAGCCCAGGTTTTGGCGAGCTTTTTGGGGCTCCTGTCGAATATCAAACCCTGCGATGCGAGCGGTGCCCGAGGTAGGCGTGAGGATGGTAGCGAGTAAGCGCAGGGCAGTCGTCTTGCCAGCGCCGTTTGCGCCGAGCAGGCCGTAAACCTGTCCCGGGTTGCAGCGAAAGCTGAGATTCTCGACGGCGCGAACTACGCCCCGCTTTTTGTCCCGAAATTCTTTGCCGAGGCTTTCGGCTACGACCATTCGGTGGCTGGACGCGTTCGCGGCATCATTCGCCCAGAATCTTGATGAGAATACGCTTCGGCCGCTGGCCGTCCAGTTCGGCGTAGATCACGTTCTGCCAGGGGCCGAGTTCCAGCTTGCCATCCGCGACCGAGATAATGGCTTGATGATGGAGAAGAAGGTTCTGGAGGTGCGCGCCGGCATTGCTTTCGCTGCGCGCACTATGATGGTAATCGGGCCCTAAGGGCGCAATGCGATCGGCCCATTCACTGATGTCTTGCAAAAGGCCGGGTTCGTCATCGTTAATAAAGAGGGCGGAGTTTGAGTGCAATGAGGACACGAGGATAATGCCGTCGCGAATGCCGCTTTTTTCGACGGCGGCCTTGATATTCGGCGTGATATTCAGGAACTCCCGCTTTTCTTTGGTTTGAACAGTCATGTAATCGCTGTGAATCCGCATGCACCTCTCCGAGGGACGGCGGAAATTCTAGCTGATGTGGAGGCGGAAAGAAATTCGCGAAAAGCGATCAACCTTTGTGGCAGTTCGGGCACTGCTTGGCATCAAAACGATCCGGCGTCACCCGGAACATGTTGTTGCACTGTATGCACACACGATGAATGACGCGGGTGCCGGCGGGCAATGCGGCATTTTCGGCAGCATGCGGCGACGTCGTAGGATGTTCAGCCACACCGGCATTTTATCATAAACAACAAGCGCTCATGAGGCCGGGGAGAGCATACCCAATACGCGTGCGACAATCTCTCTTATTTGAACGGGCCTGAACATCGTGGTGGCACCGGGCAGGGGAGGCGCCGGATCTAATCGGGAGTCGATCACAAGAACCCGGACTCGAGAGCTTAAATTTTCCAGAGCCCACCGCGCTTCGGGATTGTGCAATTGCGCGCCGTCGAGAACGACCAGGGAGGGAGCTATGCCGTCGGCAATGACTCGCGCCATATCTTCCACTGTTTCCAGGCCCAGCGCTTCTATGCCTGCCTCGCGCAATTCGGCCCGCACGGCGCCTCGCAAATCCCAGTCGCCGGAGACAATAAATACAACCGGCATCTCGGTTGCAGGATATAGCATCTTGGTTACGGGAACTAGCCGCCGGAGCCCACATTCCAGCTCTTGGCCATCGAGTTTTGCTACAATTTCTGCGCAACCGCGCCCCGTTAACGGAGGAAACGACAGAGTGAGGCTGCCATGCGAACACTGAGCAGACGAGTGTGGTTGCTGCTTGGGCTCGCGATGATTGTGGTTGTGGTTTTGCTCTATCTCAATAGCCGGCGCCCATCGGCTCGGGTGGCAGTGGTGCAAGCCTCGCGGGAGACTTTTCGTTCCTCAATTTCCAGCAACGGCAAGGTCGAACCGATCGTTCCTTACTCCCTGCGCGCCAAATTCGATGGCTTTGTCGATCGCGTGATCGCAGCAGAAGGGAAAAACGTTAAGAAGGGTGAACTCCTGCTAACGCTCGATGGCCGCGCTATCCGCTCGCAGTTGGACCAAGCGCGAGCACAGTTGGCCGCTCAGGAGGATGACCTGCGCGCGGCGCGAGCCGGGGGCCGAGCCGACCAGGCCGCGAAGTTTGCCTCCGATCTGAGATCCGCGGAAGCGGAACGGAACCTGCTGCAACGGCAGCAGGAAACGCTCACGAAGCTGGCCGCGCAAAATGCAGCGACCTCTGAGGAAGTCGAGAAGAATCGGACTGCGCTGGAGCGCGCCGAAGCCTCAGTAGATCAGGCGCGCAAAACTAAACAGGAGTTCGAGCATCAAGCCAGTATGGATCGCGACCGGCTCGATCTGCTGGTGGAGCATTCCAAAGCGCTCGTGAACGACTTGCAAGACAAAGTGGATTCTACACGCGCGGTCGCTCCGGCGAACGGAACGCTCTATTCCTTCCCCGTTCATGCGGGAGACTTTGTGCACACGGGCGATCTGCTGGCGGCTATAGCGGATCTGCACGAATTAAGGGTGCGAGCTTATATCGATGAGCCGGAACTTGGTCAACTGAAACCCGGCCAGACCGTCGTGGTCACATGGGATGCCCTGCCCGGGCGCACGTGGACAGGAAAAACTGAGATTCTGCCGCGGCAAGTGGTGGCACTGGGCACGCGCAACGTCGGCGAATTGCTCTGCACGATCGAAAATAAGGGACAGGAGTTGATCCCTAATACCACCGTGGACGTGCGCATTGAAATTAATGAACGAGCTGCGGCGCTGGTCGTACCACGGGGCGCGGTGCAAATCGATGGCGCACATCGATACGTGTACCGCCTTGATGGAGGGCGATTACATCAGACGGAGATCCGCGTAGGCCTGTCAAACGCCACGCAATTCGAGGTGCTCTCGGGTGTCAACGAAGGGGATTTCCTGGCGCTGCCCGGCGATACAGCCTTGCGCAACAATATGGCGGTACGTGTGGCAATTCCCGAATCCGAGTCGGAATGAGGCAGATTACCCTCTTTTTAGTTCTTGCCGCGTTTGCAGCCGCATCGCTGATCGTCGCGCCCCCCTGCATAAACGCGGCAGTACGCGAACTGCCGGCGGATATCGAACGGCTTTATAACGGCGGACTTTACCGCCAAGCAGCCGAGGCGCTCACGGCCGCAATCCAACGAGAGCCGCAGGAATCTTCGCTGCATTATTGGCTGGGCCGCTGTTTTTATGAGCTGCGCGATTATAACCGCGCCGTTTCCAGCCTGGAACGCGCCATAGCTCTCGAGCCCGACCGCTCCGATTATCACGACTGGCTCGGTAAGTCCTACGGCCGCAAAGCGGAAGAGGCGAGCCGGTTTGCGCCCTTTTCCTCAATTTCGCTGGCTCATAAGACTCGGCATGAATTCGAGACGGCCGTACGGCTGGACGCAAACAACCTCGAAGCGCAACGAGACCTGATTCGTTATCTCATGAACGCGCCGGGCATTGTGGGCGGAAGCGAACCAGCCGCGGAGCAGCGCGTGCATGCGCTGGGCGCGGTCAATTCGATTGAAGGAGAGTTAGCCCAGGCCGAACTGCTTGCTTCGCGTAAGAAATTCGACGAGGCCAATCAACAATACCGGAAGGTTTTGAACCTGAAGCCCGACCGAATCGGCGTCTATTTTGAGATCGCCGAATACTACCGCGACCGCGGAGATGCGGGACAAATGTCGGAAGCTGTCGAGGCTGGAGCACTGCTGGCCCCATCCGATCATCGCCTGGACTATTATCGTGGAATCGCGCTGATACTGGGGAACCGGAATCAGGGAGAAGCGGAGAAGGACCTTCACCGTTATCTCGATACCGTGCCGGACAACGATAATGTCCCCTCCCATTCAACGACTCACGAATGGCTGGGCAAGCTTTACGATAAAGAAGGACAATTGGATCGGGCGGCGCAGGAATATCGAGCCGCTCTGATACTAGATCCCCGCAATAAACAGGCCAGCGAGGCATTGAAGGCGCTTCAGAAAAGATAGCCTGTCCGGCGGCGCCGGATGCCGTGGTGTAACAACAAAGTCGCAGCCTCGCCGTGAAGTCGTCTATTTCTGCTAGAGTTTTCGTTTGCCGTTGGCGAAGGTGGTTGGTCGATGCTGCCCCGAGAAACCTGGCGCGTTGCGGTTGAGGCGCTGTGGTCAAATAAACTGCGCGCCATTTTGACGACGCTGGGCGTCGTTATAGGAAGCGCGTGCATTGTTCTGGTCGTCACCGTGGCGGTCACCGGCAGGCGGTATGTCATCGGGCAGATCGAGGGCGTCGGAGCAAACCTTATATATGCCAATTATGAAGTTAACCCGCAGCAAGCCGTGGTTCGAAGCGACGAGATCACACTTGCGGACATGGAGGCGGTAAAGAACGCCTTGCCTAATGTGGTGACGGTTGCGGCCACATCGCAAGCATTATTGCGCAACGTCGTAAGCGGTGGGGCAGAACACGCAGTGACGTTCTTTGGTGCCACGGCCGGCTTCCAGATGATCCGCAATTTGCTGATCCTCAAAGGCCGGTTCTTGGACACCATCGACCAGCAATCGCGCAGCAAAGTGTGTTTGATCACGGATGAACTCGCAGGTCTTGTTTTCCCCAACGAAGACCCAATTGGAAAGAGTCTGCGCGTAGGGCAGATCAGCTTCACGATTGTGGGCGTTTTTCGGGAACGCGTAGGAACTTTTGGCCTCTCCGAAATACAACGATACACGGTGCTCGTTCCGTTCTCGCTGATGCAGTACTACACCGGTGATGACGCAGTCGAAATTCTCTACGCGCAGGCGGACGGCCCAGAAGATGTAGTCCTGGTGACCAGCCAGGTGCGAGACCTGCTGCGGAGCCGTCATTCCAGGACTGCTACATACGTTGTGCAGAACTTGAGCGCCATTCTGGACGCGGCTCGGCGTATCGGCACAGCGCTGACGATCGTCTTGCTGGTGATCGGATTTATCGCGCTCATGGTGAGCGGGATTGGCATTATGAACATCATGCTCGTGACGGTCACGGAGCGCACCCGCGAGATCGGGATTCGTAAAGCCATCGGCGCCCGGCGAATCGAGATTCTTTTTCAGTTTTTGCTCGAGGCGATTCTGATCAGCGGAATTGGGTCGCTTATGGGAGTTATGATCGCGCTGGCGATCCCGGTGATGGTGCGGCCGTTGTTGCCGGGCAATCTGCGTGTACCCGTACCGTGGCTCTCTGTGGTCGTAGCATTTGTGGTGGCATGTTCGACGGGCCTATTTTTCGGCTATTTACCTGCCGATAAAGCTGCCAAGCTGCAGCCTACAGAGTCACTTCGTTACGAGTAAGCGATATCAGGAGGCGTACGCCCGATGCAGCGAGAAGAGAAGTTCTTGGATCAAGGGGAACAGAAGAAGACAAGAAAAGCGTGGCGCTGCGCCAACGCGGCGCTTCCTGTGCTGTTTGTCTTGTCTGCTGTTTGCCCCGGACGGGCGCAAACGGGTGAAGCGCTTTCGCCGCTTCGCTTCACGTTAAAGCAGGCGGTAGCCACTTCTCTACAAAAGAGCCGCGAAATATCTCTCGCACGCCTGCAATATGAGACCACGCGCCAGGAGACCGGTGTCGCACGCTCACAGTTTCGTCCTAACCTGTACACTGGTTCGGGAGTGGCCTACACCAGTGGCTTCCCGTTATTGGCTGGTGGCGGCGCTCCCGCGCTCTTCAACCTTACCTATAACCAAGAACTCTTTAACCTCCCCGCAAGAGGCAATCTGCGCGCAGAGGAGCAAAGAACTGAGCAGCAGCGACTGACCATCGACGCCGTTCGCGATGGTGTAATTCAGCGTACCGTCTCAGCTTATCTGGAACTGGCCAAGGTTCGACGCCAACTCGAGCTTGTGCGCAGCGAGCGCGAAAGCGCACAAAAGATTCTGGACTACACGCGCGAGCGCATGCAAGCGGGTTATGAACTGCCCATCGAAGTGACTCGCGCCCAGTTGACCGCGGCGCAAGTGGAGCAGCGAACGGCACAACTCGAAGACCAGGAGGAAACTGCGGCAGACCAGCTTCGTTTGCTGCTCGGGCTGGAACCGGACCAGCCCATCGACGTGACCGCTGAAACTATCCCGCCGGCCGCCGATCAAACGATCACCAATCTGGTAGCAGAAGCCTTGCGCAATAACCCCGAAGTTAAAGTGGCAGAATCCGAGCGTGTGGCCAGCGAGGAACGCTTGCGGGGCGAACGGGGAGGATACTGGCCCACAATAGGACTGATTGGGCAATATAATCTACTGGCTAAATTCAATAACTACGACCAATTCTTCAACAAATTCCAGCGCAATAACTTCATCGTCGGAGTCGACATTAAAATTCCGATTTTCGCGTCGCACACCGGCGCATCTGTCTCTTTCGCGCAAGCCAATCTGACGGCTTCGCAAATGCAAGTAGAGAACAAGCGAGCGCAAGTCTCCCTCGACGTTCGTCACCAGGCCCGCCAAGCCAGGGAAATGGACATGAATCGAGAGGTAGCGCGCCTGCAACTTGAATTGGCACAACAGAATCTGCAAGTGCTGCAATCCCAGTTTCAGCAGGGCCGCGCCAGTATCCGTGATCTGGAAGCAGGTCAGCTGGACGAAAACGAAAAATGGCTGGCGTTTCTCGATGCGGAGTACTCCCATCAGCAGGCGGAACTGGATCTGCTGCGAACCACAGGCCAATTAGCCCAAACCTTCCAGTAAAACAGCCCACCGATTCACTATCGAGACACAGCCCGAGTCAGATACAATGTCCCCTTGTTGGGGTGTTCCGGGTTAAACTGATGGGGCTCCGGGTTTTTGTCGCGAGCCCAGGTATTTACACAAGGAAGCTGGAAAGGACCATCCGCGAGTGAAGCACACTCTGTTTCTCAATCCCCCGAGTTACGAAGGTTTTGATGGCGGCGCTGGCTCGCGCTATCAGGCTCGGCGCGAGATTCGTTCGTTTTGGTATCCCACCTGGCTTGCTCAGCCGGCGGCGATGGTGCCCGGGAGCCGATTGATCGATGCACCGCCCGACGGGCTCACCGTCGAGCAGGTGGCTCCGCTCGCCAGCAATTACGAATTGGCGGTGCTGCATACGAGCACGCCCTCATTCCCGAACGATGCGCGTTTCGCAGCGCGGCTGAAGGAAGAGAATCCACGTCATCCAAGTCGGCATGGTCGGGGCTCACGTTGGCGTTCTGCCGCTGCAATCGCTGAACGGCGCGCCGGCAGTGGATTGGGTTGCGCTGGGCGAATTCGACTATACCTGTGCGGAGATCGCCGCGGGCAAACCGCTTCCTGAAGTCCAGGGTATAGCCTATCGTGAGAATGGTCAGATTCGCATCACCGGCGAAAGGCCCACCATCGAGAATATGGACGCTTTGCCGAACGTGGTCGAGGTCTACAAACGCGATCTGACCATCGAGAACTACTTCATCGGCTACCTGCAGCATCCTTACGTCTCGTTGTATACGGGCCGCGGTTGCCGGTCAAAGTGCACCTTCTGTCTGTGGCCGCAAACTCTGGGAGGCCACCGCTATCGCGTGCGCAGCGCGGATAGCGTGGAAGCGGAGATGGCTGCCGCGAAGAAATATTTCCCGCAAGTGAGGGAATTCTTCTTCGACGACGATACGTTCACCGACGATTTGCCGCGTGCTGAAGAAATTGCGCGCCGCCTGGGGCGGCTGGGCATCACCTGGTCGTGCAATGCGAAAGCCAACGTTCCGCGCAAAACACTGGAAATTCTTCGCGCCAATGGGCTGCGGCTCCTTCTCGTCGGCTACGAATCCGGCAATCAGCAAATCCTGAACAACATCAAAAAGGGCACGCGGATCGATATCGCCCGCGAATTCACGCGCAATTGCAGAGAACTGGGCATCACCATTCACGGCACGTTCATTCTCGGCCTGCCCGGTGAAACGCCGGAGACCATTCGAGAGACGATCCGCTTTGCGTGCGATATCGAACCTGAAACCATCCAGGTTTCCTTGGCAGCGCCTTATCCCGGCACGGAGCTTTACCGGCAGGCGCAGGAGCAGGGCTGGCTGCAGATTCAAACCGGCGAACTGGTAGACACGCACGGCGTGCAAATCGCCGCGTTGAATTACCCGACCGTGTCGTCCACGCTGATGTTCAATTCGGTGGAAGACTTCTATCGTAAGTTTTATTTCCGCCCGCGCAAGATCTTCTCGCTCGTAGGCGGAATGGTCCGCAGTCCGGAAGTTATGAAGCGCCGCTTGCGGGAGGGCGTGGAATTTTTCCGCTTCCTCCATGAACGCAAGAAAACGGCGGAAGCTTCGCCTGCCGCGGTCAGCAGCACTGCAAGCTAGGCGGGCTCCTCTCTTTCGTCTTCCCCCCACATGGAACAAACCATTGTTTCCGCCAGAACGCTGAAGGCGAAGACCTACATACTTTTGTTCCTGATGATGTCGCTGGGATCGGTGGGAAACACGATTCTGGACAAGGGCATGAAAGACCTTGGACCAATCGATTTCTCGACCGGTTCCGCAATTTGGCAAGGAACCTTCCACACCTTCACGAGCGGCACAATATGGCTGGGCATTTGTTGCATGTTGCTTTTCATGGTCTGCCATATGCTGGTGCTCTCCTGGGCCGACTACAGTTTTGTCATGTTATTTTCTGCGATCACTTATGCCTTGGTTCCGCTGCTTGGATACCTGTGGCTAAGAGAGTACGTACCGGTCGCGCGCAGACTGGGTATCGTCCTGATCGTCTTTGGAGTCTTTCTGGTCAGCCGCACGCCACCCCGTACGACGCCATCTATTTCGGATCAGTCGGCGAACTGATCGAAATTAAATGCGCACAGCTCTAATCCTCAGCTTCGTAGTATTGACGGGAACCGGCGGCGAAATCAGCCTCACGCACGCCATGAAGCGAATCGGTGAGGTTCACCAGTTCTCCCCATCTGCAATCGCTCGAGTCTTGCTTCGCTCGCTCCGTCAAGTGTGGTTATGGATCGCCATAGGATTAATGGCCGTATCGTTTTACGCTTTCCTGACCATGCTGTCTTGGTATCCGGTCAGCTTTGTGGTTCCCGCGACTTCGCTTGCCTACGTGACAGGCGCTCTAGGCGCAAAATTCATACTGCGGGAACGCCTAAGCGCTATTCGCTGGGCTGGCGTGGCGTGCATTTCGTTCGGAGTGGCGCTAGCGTGGGCGGATCCGATTTCGGCATTGCCACATTTGCGAAGCTCGTACATTTTTTTGCGCGAAGTTGTTTTTGTGGCTGCGCTGGCGCCATTGGCGTTCTATCTTTTCGGGGCGTGGGCCTCCTGGCGTTTTTTTCGAAAAGCACACCTCCCTGCCCCGTTGTCTGGCGATGATTTCGCTCCCGCCGCCAGTATTCTCAAGCCACTGCATGGCCTGGACCGCGAGGCTTACGAAAACTTCGCGAGTTTTTGCCGGCAAGAATACCCGCAGTACGAAATTCTTTTCGCCGTGAGCGATGAAAACGATCCCGCTGTGCCGGTTGTGCGTCATCTGATTAGCGACTTCCCTGACGTGCCCATTCGCCTGCTAGTCAATCGGGATAGGAAAGGCACGAACGATAAAGTGGGGAAGCTTTGCCTTATGGCACAAGAGGCCCGCTACCCTTTGCTGATCATCACGGATAGCGATGTTCGCGTCGCACCCGATTACTTGCGGAAGGTGAGCGCAATTTTTCGCGATCCGGGCGTGGGCGCCGTGACGGCGCTCTATCGAGCAATGGAAGCCCCCTCCTTCGGCGCGGTCATGGACACCATGGGTTCGCTCTCCTTTGCCGGATCGGCCTTGGTCGCGCGCAAAATCGAAGGACTGAAATTCACCATGGGTTCGACGGGCGCGATCATGCGCGAGAGGCTCGACGAAATCGGCGGATTCGCACCACTTCTGGATATGCATTCCGATGACTACGAATTGGGCCGGCGGGTCGCACAAAAAGGATACCGGGTCGAGCTTGCTCCCGATCCGGTGGATATGGAATTTCCCTCGGAGACCCTGCGCGATTATCTTCGCCACGAATTGCGCTGGCTGATAGGATTGCGGCACATTCGGCCCGGCGGCCACTTCGGCCTCCTGATGACCCAGGGAATTGCATGGGCGGCCGCGGCGGCTGTTTTGTCGCCTTCGTGGAAATTAGCTGCGGTCTGGATATCGGCGTATCTGGTTATTCGATGGCTGACCGGTTACGTGATCGGTGTATGGGGCCTGCGAGATCCTGTCGTGCGCCGCAAGCTATGGCTGCTTCCGCTACACGATCTCTTTTGGTTTTTCCTTTGGCTGCGGAGTTTCGCGATCAATCGCATCGAGTGGCGAGGGCTGGTTTTTACGCTAAAGAATGGCCACATGATACCTGTGACTTCCCCGCCCCACAGCACGTAAAACCAGTTTCGTGTGCCGCTCGGTTGACCCGTACGTCAACTTACGCAGAACTACCTGCCACCGCTAAGTTTATTTCGAGTCTACTTGATTCCGAAGGCGGGCCACGTATTTGAGGTTGGCTCGGAGGCCTGGACTCGAACCAGGATTAACGGAGTCAGAGTCCGCTGTGCTACCAATTGCACCACCTCCGAGCAGTTTTTAACCTTTGTGATCTTCCACTTCCTTGACCGCTTCCTGCAGGTCTGACCCGTCAATTATATTGTAGCGTTGTAAAAAATGCGGAGTGGAATATCCGCTGATCTTCGTCGCTACTGCCTGCTGCACACCAGCCTGCATCATATTTCGGACGGCGGATCGACGCAAGTCGTGGAAGAGTTGCCTAATGGTTGATCTTTGTTGCGTCCTGGTGAGGTTCGAGATCACGCGCCAAATGACGCCAATTCAAGGACGAAGAGTGGCCTGATAAGCATGCCGGAGCTGCCCGATATCGCCGCGTACATCAGTGCACTCGAAGCCCGTATCCTTGCGCAGCCAATCGAGCGAGTGCGACTGGCGAGTGTCTTTCTGCTTCGAACTGCAGAACCGTCACTTACGGATGTGGAGGGCCGCACCGTGCGCGAACTGCGGCGACTCGGCAAGCGAATAGCGATTGGTGTAGAAGGCGATCTTTGGTTGGTGCTGCACCTGATGATCGCTGGCCGGCTGCATTGGAGGGCATCGCAGGCGAAGCTGTCGGGACGCCGGAATCTGGCGGCCTTCGATTTTCCCACCGGATCTCTTCTGATTACGGAAGCCGGTTCCAAGCATCGCGCGTCTCTGCACGTCGTTATTGGTGAGGAAGGCTTGCGTTCCGTCGACCCTGGCGGAATTGAAGTTTTCACGAGTGATCTTGGCTCGTTTCAAGCCGCACTTACTGCCGAAAACCGCACGCTCAAGAGGGCTCTTACCGACCCGCGCATACTCAGTGGCATTGGCAACGCGTATTCGGACGAGATCTTACACGCTGCGCAACTTTCACCTGTCGCACTCACCCACAAGCTGAAACCAAACGAATGGGAAGCCCTGTTCGCCGCAACGCACCAAACACTCGCGCTCTGGATTGACCGGCTGCGCGCCGAAGCAGAAACTGGCTTTCCCGAAAACGTGACCGCGTTTCGTGAGGGTATGGCAGTTCACGGGCGCTATGGAAAACCTTGTCCCAGGTGTGGAGAAAAAATTCAACGGATCCGTTATGCCAACAATGAAACAAATTACTGTGCTCGCTGCCAAACTGGTGGAAAACTCCTAGCCGACCGCAGTCTATCCCGGCTGTTGCGATCGGACTGGCCACGCACGCTTGAAGAACTCGAGGCGCTGAAGCGGGCATGACACTTGATGAAGAACACCTGGCTGCGGACACAATCCCACCGCGTCCGCTGCTTCTTTTCGACGCCGACTGTGGGTTCTGCCGTTTCTGGGTGGCCCGATGGCGCGCAGCAACGCGAGGCCGCGTAGACTTCGCTGCAGCGCAGGAAGAACCCTCCCGCTTTCCGCGAATCAGCGAGGAAGCCCGGAAGCGCTCCATCCAACTCGTGACGCCCGACGGCACGGTCTATAGCGGGGCTGAAGCTGTTTTTCGCGCGCTGGCCTATGTGCCGGAGCGCCGGTGGATGCTGGCTGCCTATCGTCACGTCCCGGGAGCGCGATTGGTCAGTGAGGCTGGCTACCGGTTCGTGGCCGACCATCGCAAGTTTTTCTCAAAGCTCACACACCTCGCCTTCGGCCCCAACCCGGAGCCTTCATCATATGTTCTCACCCGCTGGGTCTTCCTTCGGCTACTCGGCCTGGTCTATGCGATCGCGTTTCTCTCCCTGCTGGCGCAGGTAGCTGGTTTGATCGGCACACACGGAATTCTCCCGGCTGGAGATTTCCTGCAGGCTGTGCGGCACAATTTCGGCTCAGCAGCCTACCATCTGTTCCCCACGCTGGCTTGGATTAGCACGAGTGACGCCGCTCTCAAGCTTCTCTGCGGCATGGGAGCGTTCTTTGGACTGCTGATTATGCTCGGCGTTGGCACTGGCCCGGCTTTGGCCTTCGCTTGGCTCTGCTATGTGTCGCTCGTGACCGTCGGACAGGATTTTCTCTCGTTTCAATGGGACATCCTGCTGCTCGAGACTGGCTTTCTAGCGATTTTTCTGGCTCCGTGGAGCCTGCTCGAGCCTCCCTGGCGTTTGGGCACTTCCCATGCTTCAACCACCGTGCTGTGGCTGGGGCGATGGCTGCTATTCCGGCTGATGTTTCTCTCCGGGGCCGTGAAGCTCTTGAGCAATGATCCAACGTGGCGTGGCCTGACCGCACTGGAGTATCACTATTGGACGCAGCCCCTGCCCACGCCGCTGGCTTGGTATGCCGCCCAACTGCCCACCTGGTTTCAAAGGACCTCTGTTGCGGGTGTCTTTGTGGTGGAACTCGGGGTTCCGTTTCTGATTTTCACCCCAAGAAGGCTCAGGCAGCTTGGCGCGGCAATCATTGCGGGCTTTCAACTCTTGATCGCCCTGACCGGCAACTATTGTTTCTTTAATCTGCTGACCATCATTTTGTGCGTGCTGCTTTTCGATGATTCGTTTTTCATCCGCTGGTTGCCGAGCCGGTTGGTCAATCGCTTGGCGGCACACGCTGCCGCTTACAGACATTCTTCTTGGGTAACGCCAGCTGGAAAAATGCTAAGGGCGGTAGTGGCTGTGCTAATTCTGCTGGTCAGCGGCAGCGAACTGCTCGAGACCTTCGGGCACGACGGAGCGGTGCCGAATTTAGCACACCGATTGATTAGCTGGCAGGCGCCTTTCTATCTTTCCAATACCTACGGTCTGTTTGCTGTGATGACAACTTCCCGCATCGAGATTGTAGTGGAGGGCAGCAACGACGGTCAGACGTGGCAGCCTTATGAGTTCAAGTACAAGCCGGGCAACGTTGCGCGTCGTCCGCCTTGGGTGGCGCCTTATCAGCCGCGCCTAGATTGGCAAATGTGGTTCGCGGCGCTCGGGAGTTATCGGGAGAATCCCTGGTTCTCCAATTTCATGCTCCGTCTCCTGCAGGGAACGCCGGAAGTGACGGCGCTGCTCGCAAGCAATCCCTTTCCCAATGCGCCGCCCCGCTACATCAGGTCAGTGGCTTATGACTACCACTTCACCGATTTCACCCTTCGTCGAGCTACGGGCAACTGGTGGCAGCGGGAGCAGAAAGGACTCTATTTTCCCGAAGTTTCCCTGCAACGACGTCAATGACTAAGCGCCCGCAATCTGCGTGAACATATCATGGAAGCAAACGGACGTAATTGTTGCGACGTCGATGCGAGGCCTGGTAAGGCCTGCCCGCGCTGGACCTTTGAGGCCGCTATACGCAGAACTCGGCGGGCCCAACCCTAAAGTGGCCGGCGCCCAAGGGCTTTCCCCGATTGATCTGCAACTCAATGGTAAATCAATCAGCACGGGGCTTGCTCCGGATTACATTATCGCGCTTCAAGTGCTGGACGGTGACATGCCTCAGTACATTGCCGCCAACACGACGACGAGATCAGCCATCATCGATTTCTCAATAATTACTTGCAGTCCAAAGGCGCGAAACCGATCGACCTGAGCCAGTTTGCCATCCTGCCACCTAGCCGCGTAACGGGTGTGCCGCAAAACGGGAGGCTCACCAATTTGAAACAGTTGACGGTGGATACGAAGTGGTCGATGCGATACCGAGCGCGACGCAGATTCCGGAATGCGCCACCATCTCTAATTTCAGGCCATCGGGATCCGCGAACGTCAATACCTCTTCATCAAATCGTTTTCCCGACCGTTCCACCGGGACTCCTGCAGAGAGCAACCTCTGCTCCCAGTAACTCAGAGATGGTTCAGGGATAGTGAACGAAGTCACTTCCACTTGTCCCACGCCAGGGCTGCCTCGTCCCGCCATCGGCCACGCAAAAAAAGTCAGAATGCTGCCCGGAGTTCCGGCTTCGTCGCCAAAGTAGAGATGATAGCTGCCCGGGTCGTCGAAGTTTACGGTGCGCTTTACGAGTCGCAGCCCCAGCACTTCGGTGTAAAAGTCCAAATTCCGCTGCGGATCCGAAGCAATTGCCGTAACGTGATGAATTCCCGAGATCGGTTGTTCCAATGCTTTCTCCCTTTAGAAGAAGTTCTAAGACACGGCTGGTCGAGTGGTGGTGGATACTCCCCGATGAGCACCTACTTCACTCGTACCTTGGGTTCAACGGACATACCGGGCCTTAAGAGATGCTGCGGGTCCTGTCCCTTCTCGAATAGGATTTTCACTGGGATGCGCTGCACCACCTTTACGTAGTTGCCGGTGGCATTCTCGGGCGGCAACAAGCTGAAGCGAGAACCCGTCGCGCCGCCAATGTTGAGAACGTGTCCGTCATAGGACCGGCCGTACGTATCCACCGAAATCTTTACGGGCTGACCCGGCTGCATATAGGTCAACTGGGTCTCTTTAAAATTAGCCGTAACCCAGATGTTCTCACTATCGAGGGGAACAATCGTCATAAGTTGCTGACCAGGGGACACGTTCTGGCCCGGTTGCACACTTCGCTGACCTACGACTCCACTTACGGGTGCAACGACGGTCGTGTATTGCAGATTGAGCTGAGCTTGCTGCAGGGCAGCCTGTGCTTGTTCTGCCTGAGCGTCGGCAGCCTGAGCCCGCGACTGCTGCAGAGAGATTTGTTGTGGACGAGTCTCGGCGTAGTGCAATTCGGCCTCGGCTTGGGCCACGCGCGTACGTGCCCCAGTCACGGCCTGCTCTGCGGCCGCCGCTGAAGCGCGTGCGGCTTCAACGGCCGCGGCGGTGGCCTTTTGCGTGTCCAGCGCTTGCGTGTATTGCTGCTGCGGGATTTCATCCTTTTCGGCCAGCGGTTTGTAGCGTGTCACATCGTCCTGCGCCTTGAGATCGTTCGCTTCGGCCTGCCGCAGCGTGGCTTGCGCCGCTTCAAACTGTCGCTCTGCCGCCGCCAATCCTGACTGCACATTTTCTACGTCAGACTGGGCCGACGAAAGCTGGCTGGAAGTGTTCACCGAGGTTAGCGGCACATTGATACGCGCCGCCTCGGATGCGGCTCGGACGTTGGCCCAGGTTGCCTTCGCATTCACGACGGCCACGTCATAGTCCTTGGGGTCGAGTTGGGCTATCACGGTGCCCGCTTGCACAAACTGATTGTTGTCTACTGTGACGCGCACCACGTAGCCTGATACGCGCGCACTCACCGGGTAAATGTAGCCGTCGATCTCCGCATCGTCGGTCGATTCATAGGAAGCAAAGTAGCGATAAAGCAGGATGCCGCCGATTACCAGGATGACGCCGATCACGGCGAACAACAGGATTCGGCGTGATCTCTTCCGCCGCGCGACATATCTTCCCCCTCCGGGCCCGGACGTGCCGGTCCCGGCCAATCCGTGTTCGGGGATTTGGGGCGCTGTGTTAGTAGCCATATCAATATGCTCCCAAGTACTGCAGTGCTGACTGCTCGGCGATACCGATCGCTTGAGCCAGCGAAACCTTGGCCACGTTGTAGGAGTACACACTGGCAATGTAAGACTGCTCGGCTGAGGCGACTGACTCCTGCGCCTGGACAACCTCCAGGTTGTCCGCAACGCCAGACAAAAATCGGTCTTGCGCCTGCTTCAATGTCTGATTGGCAAGATCAACGTTGCTGGTAGCGACGGCCACCAAGTCCGACGAGGACTTCAAGTTCAAAAACGCGGTCCGCACTTGATCGTCAATCTTGCCTCGCAAGTCTTCCAGTTCGGCTTCGCGTTGCCGCAAGGCGCTGTTCGTCTGCAGCTTGTCTGCCCGCACGCGCGTGCCTTGAAAAATCGGCACATTCAAGCTGGCCTGGAAAGTGAACACTCCATGCGAGGTCGCAAAATTCGGGCGGCCCGCATCGCCGAAATCTCCATAAACAGACAGTGTCGGGTAGTTCTCCGCAGCTGCTGCTTGCAGCGTAAGCTGGGCAGAGCGCACTTGCTCCTTGGCACCGAGGTAGTCCGGCCGTGCCGCATACGCCTGTTGCAATGCTTCGTTGAGGCCCATTTCAGCTAGCGGTGCGTACGGCACCGAGTCCATCAACTGAAACTCTTGCCCATTGGGCAGTCCGATCACTCTGGCTAATGTGAGCTTGTCGATCGCAAGTTGATTCTCCGCGGCGATCAATCTCTGTTGCTGGTTCTGCAATTCAACCCGCGACCGAAGTTCGTCGATGGTCGCAACTACCCCAGCTTTGTGCTGGTCCGCCGTCCTTTGAAAGAGAACCTCCGCGGTATCGACCTGTGCGCGAGTCGAATCCACCGTAGCTGCATCCGCGATGACAAGCAGATAGGAATTGACCGTGGTGAGTACGACGAGGTCACGATCGTTCTTGTAGGAATGCTGCGAAGCCTTTTCGGATTCGCTCGATGCTTTCACACTCTTGATGGCCGCCCAATTGAATACTTCCTGTCTCAAAACGAAGCGTGCGTCGGCGGCTCCAAAAGGCCCGACGATAGTAGGAATGTTGATTCCAGGAATATTAACCCTGAATCCGAGAGTCGCCAGATTGATCTCCTCGACTGTGCTGCTGACACGCGCGGAGAGATTCGGCAACAGTGTGTCTAGATTGCGCAGGCGTGCGGCGTGCGCGGCACGGGTATCTTCATTCGCCTCGATCACACCCAGGTTGTAATTGAGGGCTCGGTTAAGCGCGTCTTTGAGCGACAGAGGTAGAGGTGTAGAAGTAGCTTGACCCGTCGGTACGCTGCCAAGAAGTGGATTTTGTGACAACGTGGGTGGCGCTGCGCCGGGCTGGCCGCTTTGCGCCGCGATTGGCTCCCGACCGCAAAGCAAAAGCACCAAAGCAATGGCCGCAGAATGTACGAAATGTAAGACGCCCGGGTAACGAGCCATTACGCCTCCAGCTAGTGAGACAACGATGCGGATGGGATCTGGCGGTTCTGAAACGAGACGGCGCCTTTCAGGATCGCGTCGACTGCCCACTCGTCCCCTAAATTGGAATTGATCATGAGATGGAAGCGATGGCGGTCCGGCCACTCGACGTCGAAGTACTGCTTGATGAAATCTGCCCGGTCGCGATCCACAGTTTCAGCAAGATGAACCGCTTCATGCTCGCTGTTTCCATCTTCTTGCAGACGGCGCACCTTGCTCTCAAACGGAGCATAGATAAACACGTGAAACGCATCTGTTCGAGGTTGAAGGTAGTAGGCGGACCCGCGTCCCACGATCACGCAGTTGCCTTCGTCTGCGGCGGCTTTCACGACTTTTTCCGCAACCTCACGGATGCAATCCGCGTCCACGATTTTTAGCCTCGGAGCGTTCAGACTTCCTTCGTAGCTGCCGCGCATAAAGGCCCGGAAGAGTCGATAGAAGACAGGATCGAGCTTCTCTTCACGCTTCTCTACAGTGCCGCAATCGCAATCCAGCAGCCGGGCGATTTCGTTGGTCAGCGACTGATCCCACAACTTCCAACCTAAACGCTCTGCTACCTTTTTCGCGATGACGCCGCCGCCGCTCCCGTATTCCCGATCGATCGTAATCACTCGAATCATCACGGTCGTCTCGACCTCCGCTTAGAGCCGGAACGTCTACCTGCGCCCGAATGCCGTCACTGTCCTAATCGCCCCTACTCCATCGAGACCCGGCCAGTGCCTGGTTGGTTCCTTCTCAACAAGAAAGAGAACGCAAACATAATTGCCGCTCCCATGCCGAGGAGCGCATAAGTATCAATGTACGCTAGTGTGCTGGCTTGCCCGACCAAACTCTGATAGACGAGACTGTAGGCTTTCCTGCCTGCCAGTTCGGCATCGAAGCCGGCGACGTAAAGCCGGGAAGTCAGGGCCGCAACCGCTTGAGTGAAGACCGGCTGCCCGGGCCCGGCATGGGCCACAAGGTACATTTGGTGAACCTGCGATCGGCGTGCAATTAGCGTCGTCACCACCGACGTTCCCACGCTGCTGCCCATATTTCTCATAAAGTTGACTAGGCCCGCCACACTGTTGCTTTTCTCCAATGGCATGCCGACGTAGCTGGCGAGGTTGATGGGAACAAACAGGAAACCGAGACCGAACACCTGGATGACACGCAAAAAGCTGGCAAACCCAAAGCTGATCTCCAGGTCGAGTCGCCTGCTGGAATACAGCATCGCCACCGAGAGCGCCAGCCAGCCGAAGGCGATCAGATAGCGCGCTTGGATCTTGCTGGCAAGCGTTCCAACCATCGGCATGAGAACGAGCAGCAAAAGGCCGCCGCCCGAAAGCACCAATCCCGCCGACTCGGACGTGTAGCCCAGTAGCGTCTGCAGAAAGAGGGGCATCATGACGAGGCTGGAGAACAGCATGATCCCCAGAATGAACATCATCGCGTTCGCGCCGAGGAAATTGAGATTTCTGAAGAGCTGGACTTCAATAATCGGATGCTGCTGAAACCATTCCCATATCACCAGTGAAACCAGGCTCACGCCGGCAACAATGGCAAGGGTCAGGATGAAATGCGACCCGAACCAGTCGTCTTCCTGTCCCTTGTCGAGCATGATTTGAAGTGCGCCTACGCCGAGCGTCAGCAGCGCTACTCCGATGTAGTCAATCTTGATTCCCGCGCCCTTGGCGCGCTTCACCCACGGAGGATCCTCGATCAGCCGATATACGAGAAACAAAGTGAGAATGCCTACCGGCAGGTTGATAAAAAAAATCCAGCGCCAGGTGTAGTTGTCGGTAATCCAGCCGCCCAGAGTGGGACCTATCGTCGGCGCGACAACAGCGGTCACTCCGTACAGGGCGAATGCGAGACCGCGCTTCTCGGGCGGAAAAGTGTCCGCCAGAATCGCTTGAGCCAAAGGTTGAAGTCCACCCCCGCCCGCCCCCTGCAACACTCGAAAGAAAATGATGGCCGCCAGACTAGGAGCAATTCCGCACAGCAAAGAACTGAACGTGAAGATCGTCAGGCAGATCATAAAGAACCGCTTACGGCCAAGCACGCTGGCAAACCATCCGCTGATGGGCAATACGATTGCGTTTGAAACGAGATAAGACGTGAGTACCCATGTGCTTTGGTCGTTGCTGGCTCCTAGGCTGCCCGCCATGTAGGGCAGCGCGACGTTCGCGATGCTGGTATCGAGCACCTCCATGAACGCCGCAAGCGCGACGACCACCGCGATCAGCCACGGGTTAAATTTCGGCCGCCACGGTTCGGCCGGTAGGGGCGATGCCGCGCCACCCCCTGCGACATCATCGGCTCGCGGTTTAGAAAGGTCCTCAGCGTCGTCGGCCATTTGTTAATCCGAGTAGCCGTTATGATGATTTCCGCGGCCCGCTGGTAACGAAAGTTCCGCGGAACGGCGCGGAATCTGTGAAAGGAACTACTGATTGGAACTACTGATTACCACTTAGGACTTACGTGATCCCCGATTCGAGCAAAGAGGGCTACCACCGAACGGGGCCTGGCCAAGTAGACAAGGTTCGCAACCGCTGGCGCAGTCCGCCATTCGACAATATCGTCGGGTGAATCGAGGCTGGTGTCGATCCATCGATGCCACAAATCATTGTGGTTGCTCACCGGCGGCAACTCGAACTCAAGAGGCTCCCAGTAAGCATTCAGAACCAAAAACAGGCGTAGATTCTGGTTCCGGCACTCCACGCTGGAAGCCAAGCTGTGCGAATGAATGCTCCAATCTGGTTGCCCAAGTTTCACGCCGTGCCAAGCCCTGCTTGCCTGTCCCTCGCGCAGGAGTTGGTTCAAACTGAGGCCCTCGAACTCCGGCTCGAAGTCTTGCATCAGGCGATGCCGGGAAAGGAGCGCGACGAACCGATACACGTCTGCGTGCTTTGTAACTAGTGACCAATCGAACCAGCTGGTTTCGTTGTCCTGATCCCACGCGTTATTGTTTCCTCCCTGAGTGCGCCGCACCTCGTCGCCCATCAGAATCATCGGCAGACCCAGCGAGCCCATCGTCACTGTCAGGAAGTTCTTCACTTGTCGATTTCGCAACTTCTCCACGACAGGATCGTCAGTCGGACCCTCAACGCCCCAGTTATGGCTCTTATTGTCCTCAACGCCATCGTGGTTATCTTCACCGTTCGTCTCGTTGTGCTTGTGGTCATAGGAGACGAGATCGTTGAGTGTGAAGCCATCGTGACACGTCACAAAATTCACACTTGCCTCGGCTTCGCGTTCCTTGTGGCCGTAAATTTGCGGGCTGCCGAGCAATCGGTCGGCAAGCGGCCCGACGGTGCCTTCATCACCGCGAAAGAAGCTGCGGATATCATCGCGGAACCGCCCGTTCCATTCCCTCCATTTGTCGCCAATGAAGCTGCCAACCTGATAAAGGCCGGCTGCGTCCCACGCTTCAGCGATGAGCTTGGTACTTGCGAGCGTGGGGTCCGAGTCGATATCCCAGAGCACGGGCGGATTCGGCAGCAAATTGCCCGATTCATCTCGCTCCAGGAGTGAGGCCAGATCGAATCGGAAACCATCGATGTGCATTTGCTCGACCCAGTAGCGGAGACTGTCCAGGATCATCCGGCGCACAACCGGGTGATTCGAGTTAAGCGTGTTCCCCGTCCCGCTGTAATTCGCATAACGCGAACGGTCCTGTTCAAGAATGTAGTACGCGCTGTTCTCCAGTCCGCGGAAACTCACGGTTGGGCCGTCTTGATTGCCTTCAGCCGTATGAGTGAAAACGACGTCAAGAATGACCTCGATTCCCGCCCGATGCAGCGCCTTCACCATATCCCGAAATTCATTCACTGGACCGAGCGCATCTTTACGTGAGCTGTAGCCGTGATGAGGAGCAAAGAACGAGATCGGCGCATATCCCCAGTAATTAACGAGTCCGAGTGGGGCGTCCTGCCCGTCGAACTGAAAAACCGGCAGGAGCTCAACGGCTGTAATTCCGAGTTGCTTGAGGTAAGGAATTTTCTCGATTAAACCCGCATAGGTGCCACGCTTAAATTCCGAGACTCCGGAATTGGGATTCCGGGTGAAACCACGGACGTGCATCTCGTAAATGATCGTGTGAGACGCGGGCCTGTGCAGTGGAGCGTCACCCTCCCAATCGTACGTACTAGGGTCCACCACGACGTTCTTCATCGCAGTCCCGCCATTGTCACCCGCACGTCGCGCCGCCTCGCGGCTGTAATTCTTGGGAACTACGACTCCCCTTCCATACGGGTCCAGCAGAATCTTGGTGGGATCAAAGCGCATGCCGGCACCGGGATCAAAGCGGCCTTGGACCCTGTACGCGTAAAGCTGGCCTGGTTTCACTTCCGGCACAAATACATGCCAGTAATGATCGGTGCGATTGGTCGACCCATTGATCGTAGTCACGCGGGCTGGGCGCGGATCGTCTTCGCTGTCGAAGAACAACAACTCGACGCCCGAAGCGCTCCGCGAAAAAATACTGAAGTTGACGCCCCCACGAGCAACAGTGGCGCCGAGAGGCGTGCTGCTCCCGCGGCTCACGTCACGGTCAGTGACAAAAGCTCTCTCCTTTGCAACAAATGAGCTTTCGCGAGGAATGGTGCTCATGACTTACGTCTGCTTCCCTGCCGTTTTACTGGGCCGCCGCCCGCTTGAGCGCTGCACTTTTCGCAGCGATAACCGCCATCAAGTCATTCCAGGACTGAACGAAGGACTTCGCGCCTTCGTCCTGAAGCTGGGCCGCCAAGGCGTCGATGTCGATTCCCGCCTTGCCGAATTGCGCCAACACTTCCTCGCCGTCGCCACCATCGGCGGGTAGAATCTCGCCAACTTCGCCGTGATCGGCGAGAGCCTTCAACGTAGCTTCCGGCATCGTGTTTACTGTCAAAGGCGCAGCGAGCGACTTGACATAGAGAAGGTCGGACGCCTTGGGATCCTTCGTTCCAGTGCTGGCCCAAAGAAGCCGTTGAGGTCGCGCCCCGGCATTGAAGGCGCGCTGCCATCGCGGAGAATCAAGCACAGTTCGATATGCCTTGTAGGTGCGCTTGGCGATGGCTATGCCGAGCCGGCTGCGCAGAGAATCCGGCACTTTATCTGCGACGGCAACGTCCCAGCGGCTGATAAATAGCGAAGCCACGGAACCAATCGCAGGTTTCAGTCCCGCCTCGATGCGCCGCTCGACGCCACGGAGAAACGCGTCCGCAGCCGCCACGTACTGCTCGCGGGAGAACAACAGTGTGACGTTGATGGGTATACCTGCAAAGATCGCCTCTTCGATCGCCGGCAGACCTTCTTTGGTGCCGGGGATCTTGATGAATACGTTCGGCTGCCCGGCACGCGTGTATAGATCCTTGGCTGCGGCCAGAGTGCTCTTCGTATCGTGTGCAAGCAACGGCGAAACTTCTAACGATACCCATCCGTCCACTCGTTCCGTTTGGTCATAAACAGTTCGAAATAGCGTGGACGCGCGAGTAATGTCGTCCAACGCCAGCTCGAAAAATAGTGTCTCGCCCGATTTTCCCCTGCTCAGCTTCTCGCGGATCGTGTCATCGTAAGCAGCGCTATTCTTGATTGCGTGGTCAAAGATCGTCGGGTTAGAGGTAAGCCCAGTTACGGATAGCTCGTCGATGTAGCGTTTAAGAGTGCCGCTATCAAGAAGATTACGCGTGATGTTGTCGAGCCAGATGCTCTGGCCCAAATCATGGAGCTGCTTGGTCGCTTTCATCTTTTTCACCCCTGCCTCGAATTTCACGAATTCATTGAAGCCGCCTTCTTATCTCCACGAAGGCGACTCATGCCACAAAATGAACGTAGCTTCCATCGGCACAAACGCTCCGGCGTGCTGAGGGATCACACGCGGAGTGTAATCGGCCGCCGGACGTGTAGCCGGAATACGCGCCGTATACTGGAACCCGTTTACAGAACCCACGAGACGTTCGCCGCGATTCATCGGATGGCGTACTGGTGCGTTACCGTTCTGTCCTTCAGAGTAAAGCTCCACATTCACGGCGTCAGGATCGAGATCGTCAAGATAAACCTGGACCTCGAAAAGAAACCGGCCGTCCTGCTGTGCAACTGTTGCGGAGCCGAACCGTAGCATCGGCCAGCGCTTCGCGACTTCGGCCTTCCACTTGAGCAGCTCCACTCCCAACGCACCCTGGTTCTTGGCACGATCCTTAAAAGCAGACGCAGCCGAGAGGTAATGTTCTTCGGCGTACTGACGAACCACGCGGTTCGTCGAAAAAAGCGGCGTCAGTCGGGCCATGCTTTCCCGCATGCGAGCCACCCAGCCGCGCGGAATTCCATGCTCGTCGCGCGAATAGAACTCGGGGACGATCTCTCGCTCGAGCAGCCCGTAGAGAGTTTCTGCTTCTGCTGCGTCCCAGGCGGGATCATCCCCGTGCTCGCGCATGTCTCCGAGCGCCCAGCCAACTTCCGGCGAATATGCTTCCGCCCACCAGCCATCCAGCTCCGAAAGATTGAGTCCGCCGTTGACAAGCACCTTCATGCCGCTGGTGCCACTGGCTTCCCAAGGCCGTCGTGGCGTATTCACCCAGAGATCGACGCCCTGCACAAGCTGCTCCGCCATCAGCGCATCGTAGTCACTCAGGAAAATCACGCGAGACCGCACTTCAGGGCGGCGGGAGAACTCGACCCACTGCCGGATCATTTCCTGGCCAGCCAAGTCTTGTGGATGGGCCTTCCCCGCCAGCACGAGTTGAACGGGTCTGTCTCGATTCGTCAGGATGCGCACGAGCCGCTGCGAATCATGTAGTAGAAGGTTGGGACGCTTGTACGTGGCAAAACGCCGCGCGAAGCCCAGAGTCAACGCATCGTTGTCCAGCGCTTGGGCCGCTTGCGCCAGTTCCTCCGTGGAAGCTCCCTGTTCAGCCAATTGGCGAGCGTAGCGTTTGCGAACATACTGCACGAGAGACTTGCGTCCGCTCGCTCGCAGTTTCCAGAAATCGGAGTCGTCACCCTTTCGAACACACTCCTCCATGCCTGTCATGGTTTCGCGCCAGCGGTTCTTTCCGCAGGTGTGTTCCCACAGAGAATCTGCTTCGGCCGAATCCCAGGTAGGCGTGTGCACGCCATTCGTCACGTGAGTCACTGGCACTTCTACTCGCGGCCATCTCGGAAACAACGGCTGGAAAATCCTTCGGCTGACTTGACCGTGCAGCTGACTTACGCCGTTTACGGCGCCACTGCCGCGAAAGGCGAGATAAGCCATGTTAAACGCTTCCCTCGAATCCGCGCGGTCACGCCGTCCAAGAGCGAGCAGTTCCTCGAACGGGATTGAAAGCTCTTTCTCCGCGTACGTCTTAAAGTACTTTTCCATCAGGTCAGGAGAAAAACGGTCGAAGCCGGCTTCAACCGGCGTATGGGTTGTGAAAAGATTGCCGGCGCGAGTTATCGTCAGGGCCAAATCGAATGTTGCTTTGTTGCTGGCCATATACGACCGCGCGCGTTCCAGCACGGCAAACGCCGCGTGCCCTTCATTTAAATGACAGACTTCCGGCTGCAAGCCAAGTGCGCTCAGAAGCCTCCAGCCTCCAACTCCCAATACCAGCTCCTGCTTTAATCGTAATTCCGGCCCGCCGCCGTAGAGTTCGCTCGTAATGCCGCGGTAGGCGGGGATGTTCGCCGGATCGTTGGTGTCTAACAGATACAATCTCGTCCGGCCAACCTGTACCTGCCAGGTACGTAGCCAGAGTCTGGAGCCCGGAAATTCCAGGGAGAGCCGCAGCCACTCGCCATTTGGCTGACGCAATGGTCTGATTGGCAATTGACCGGGGTCATTGAAGGGATATAAAGCCTGCTGGTGCCCGGCCGCGTCGATTTCCTGACGAAAATATCCAAGTTGATAGAGAAGGCCGACGCCGGTAACCGGCACAGCAAGGTTGCTGGCGGCCTTCAGTTGATCGCCGGCAACGTTCCCGAGTCCGCCTGAATAGATAGGCAAGGCTTCGCTGAGCATGAACTCCATGGAGAAGTACGCAACCCCCGTAAGGTCAGAACGCGGATGAGCCTTTTGAAACCAGCCTTCCGGACGCTCAGCGGCTTGTCGCTCGCGATTGACCTGAGCGAGCAGCTTTTGAAACTCCGGCTCCGTCGTGACCGCCTGCAGTCTCTCCCGCGAAACTGTTTGCAACACGACCCACGGATTGTGAGTCAGCTCCCAGAGTTCCGGTTCGATGCGCTCCCAGAGTTGATCTGCAGAATGGTTGAAGGACCATCTAAGGTCCAGAGCCAAGTCGGCGAGAACGTCCGAAATAGCTGGATCGGAAGGACGAGTACCCTGGGCGGGACCGCTCATAGCTGATTCCTTACTGGCGCTCAATTGCTAGCCGCCACTCGGGCGCTCCGTACGAGCGTCTCCGAAACGATTGTCTGGGCTTCCCCTTCGATCCGCCTGAGATGGTCTTGCCCGAGGAAGCTCTCAGCATAAATCTTGTAAATCTCTTCTGTACCCGAGGGGCGCGCTGCGAACCAGCCGTTGTCGGAGATCACCTTAATTCCGCCGATTGGGTTGCCGTCTCCAGGAGCAGCAGTCAGAATCTGCTGAACCTTCTCGCCCGCAAGCTCAGCAGTGTGGATATCCGATGGGGACAACTTTTCGAGAGCCGCCTTCTGTTCAGGCGTGGCTGGAGCGTCCATCCGTTCGTACACTGGGTCTCCCAAATCTTTGGTGAGCCCGCGATAGATTTCGCCTGGATCCTTCCCCGCGCGCGCAGTGATCTCCGCTGACAGCAGGCAAGGAATAATTCCATCTTTGTCCGTGGCCCAGACTCCGCCGTCCCGGCGGAGAAATGACGCACCCGCGCTCTCTTCGCCCGCGAAGCCCAGCCAGCCCCCCAGTAGTCCTTCGACAAACCATTTGAAACCGACCGGAACTTCGTAAAGCCGGCGTTGCAGTCGTTTGCAGACGCGATCGATCATGCTGCTGCTCACTACGGTCTTTCCCACGGCTACGTCTTGCTTCCAATCGCGCCGATTCGAAAACAGGTAATGGATGCAGGCGGACAGATAGTGGTTAGGAGGCAACAACCCGCTTCCCCTGGTCACGATGCCGTGTCGGTCGTGGTCGGTATCGCTGGCAAACGCGATATCGAATTTGTCTTTCAGTCCAATCAATCTTCGCATGGCATACGGCGACGAGGGATCCATGCGAATTTTGCCGTCCCAATCCACGGTCATGAATCGAAAGGTTGGATCGACCGATTCGTTCACAATTGTCAGATTGAGCCCGTACCGCTCGGCGATCAGCGGCCAATAGTCGACGCCCGCGCCTCCGAGCGGATCGACACCAAGAGCGATCTTGGAATCGCGGATTGCCGCCATATCGATAACGCTTTCGAGATCGCCGACATAGGTGTGCAGATAGTCGTAGCGATGCGTGGTCGAGGCCCGAACTGCCTGCGCGAACAGCGTTCGCTTCACGCCTTCCAGGCCACTTCGCAAGAAGTCATTGGCCTTCGCCCCGATCCACTTCGTTACACGTGAATCCGCCGGTCCCCCGTGCGGAGGATCGTACTTGAAGCCGCCATCGTCCGGCGGATTGTGAGATGGCGTGATTACGATGCCGTCGGCGAGACCCGACGCGCGTCCGCTGTTGTAACGCAGGATCGCATGGGAGATGGCAGGAGTCGGCGTGTAGGGGGTCCCTTCCGAAAGCATCACATCGACATCGTTCGCCGCAAGGACCTCCATTGCGCTTGCAAATGCAGGCTCAGACAGCGCATGAGTGTCAATTCCGAGGAAGAGCGGCCCCTCAATCTTTTGCAGTTTGCGGTGATCGCAGATCGCCTGGGTGATTGCCAGAATGTGCCATTCATTGAATGCGCAGTCGAAGGCAGACCCGCGATGGCCGGACGTACCGAACACAACGCGCTGTCTTGCCTCATTCGGATCGGGCCGCAACGCGTAGTAAGCGGTCACAAGTTTCGGAACGTTTACCAGGATCGAGGGGTCAGCCGGCTTTCCGGCGGCCGCATTCACCTTCACTGATCACCTCAACTGAAAGAAATCTCCAAGCACAGCTCACGGGATTCAGAGGGCCTTCGACTCCACCTACGGCTCGTCGCTCTCGTTCCGAAGCTGATCGTCGAGTCCCGCAACCTACTACTGATGCCGTAGGCTTGACACGGGTTCAACCTTAATTGTCTAAGTCAGACTCAACAGGCAACGAGCTTTGATGCTTGATCCTCAAAACTTTGTACACCGACCCCGAACTTAATTTCCATATCGCAATATAGGGCGGCGTCCACAAACACTAGTAGACAACACATAGTGCTGGCACTGCCAGCATACTGGCACGGCCGCCGCCCTCTCGGCAAAGAGATCCTGCCATCCTTCCTGTAGAACCCCTCAGACACTTTCGTATCCTTCGCCGATTCAAGAGCTTTGACAAAAACTTTGCATGGCGATGTTTGGCATTTCGTGTGCCCAACGAATGTCGTGCGGTGATGCCGGGGAACTCTCGGTGGGGCCCCGGATCATGACGTCGTCAACTCTGGCACGCTATACTTTCGCGATGGCGCTGTTTGAACAATCGAGCGAACGGCGGGAACGAGAGCGCGAGATGCGCGCTGCCGACCAGCTTCCGCCCGGGCAGTCGCTCACGCTTAAATGGCCTGTTCTGCACGAAGGCTCGGTGCCTCAGTTCAATCCGCAAACGTGGGATTTTCGCGTGTTTGGCTTGGTGGAAGCGCCCCTGCGCCTTTCGTGGCAGGAATTTTCCAGCCTCCCACAGAGCGAGGTGCTGGCGGACATGCACTGCGTCACGCGCTGGAGCCGGTTCGACAACCACTGGGCTGGAGTGCTCGCCACAGAACTCATGCGCAAAGTGAAGCTGCGGCCGGAGGCGCGCCACGTGATGGTCCACGCAGAGCAGGGCTACACCTCGAACATGCCGCTCGTGGATTTCTTGCGCCCGGCCACAATTTTCGCCCTCCGCCACGACGGCGAACCACTCTCTCCCGAACATGGTTATCCCTTGCGCCTGGTCGTGCCGCACCTGTACGCCTGGAAGAGCGTGAAGTGGGTGCGCGGGATCGAATTGATTGACCGCGAACTGCCCGGGTTCTGGGAAGAGAACGGCTACCACATCTATGGCGATCCATTCAAAGAGCAACGATACTCAGGCTGAGCGGTCACCCAATAGGTTGACGAGGGCGCCGTTGTCCACTTGGTGAGTCGATGGTAGACTGCGCGTATGCCCAAGAAAAAAACAGCCCGGCCAAAAGTCACAAAAAGTAAGAAAACGAAGAAGCAGCCACGCGCGAAAGCCGCCACGCGTACTCGAAAAGCCGCACCCAGACGCAAACCTGCGGCCACTAAGCCCGCTAAAAAGAGCAGGACAATTCGTGGTACGAGTGCAGCCGCAGGCCGGGCTCGTTCAATCCCGTTCAGGCCAAAGGGGCCGGGCGCGGAAACCGCTGGCCAGTCGGGGGATATCGAAGGATTGCCGAAAGTAGCGCGCGCCGATTCAGAAAGTGTGGAAGAACTGGCGGAAGAAGGACAGTCTTTCGAGGCTGATGTGGTAGCCGGTGTCGAGGAAGCCGAGGACGCCGAAGAATCGGAAGTCGTCACTCACGAAGTTCCGGAAGACGATGTTCCTTCCGAATATGACAACGAACATTAGACCGCTGCTCCCCCTTTAACCCCACAAGCTGCATGTAATTCGCCGCTGACCTCCGAAATTCGCACCGGACATACCTGTCTTTACAATAGTCGTTATAACGAGTATTATTGGATCTGATGAAGCGAGGAACTCAGCCCAGCAACAGGAGCCCCGGCATGCCCTCTTCCGAGGAAGCCGCATTCCTGGACCTGCTGCGCACGACCGACATGCTCTCGCGCGGGCTGGTTACCATTCTCAAGTCTGAGGATCTCTCGTCTACGCAATACAACGTGCTGCGAATCCTCCGCGGTGCCCCGGAAGGGCTCCCCTGTGGCGAAATCGCCAAACGAATGATTACGCGGGATCCGGATATCACTCGCTTGCTCGATCGGCTGGAAAAACGCGGCCTGATATCGCGATCACGCGAGGCCAGGGACCGCCGGACGGTGATGGCCCGCATCACAGGCGCCGGCCTAAAGCTGCTTGCCCGGCTCGATGAACCGGTGCAGGCGGCCCACTGCAAGCAATTAGGTCATCTGGGTCGAGAGCGCCTTCGCCTATTGACGGACCTTTTGCGGGAAGCCCGCAGCCAATTACGCTGATTTCTTGTGCCATTATCTGTTGTAACGATTATCGGTGTAACGCATCTAATCGCCGAGTAGCGCATCAAATTACTTCAGAAAGGATACGGATATGAGCACACTGGCAGCACCGCAAGCAGCAACCACCACCTGGAATATTGACCCCGTTCACTCTGTGGCCGAGTTCAAGGTCAAGCACATGATGATCTCCAACGTGAAGGGCCAATTCACAGGCCTTCAGGGCGCCCTTAAGCTGGATGAAGCGAATCTAACCAACTCGCACGTGCAGGCCTCCATCGATGCGGCCTCGATTACCACCCGCGACGCCCAGCGCGACGCCCACCTCAAGAGCGCCGACTTTTTCGATGTGGAGAAATTCCCTACCCTGTCGTTCAAGTCCACGCGAGTAAGTCGCGGTCGCGACGGAGAATTGGCCATCGATGGGGACCTGACGATCCACGGGGTTACCCGCAACGTTGTGTTCGCTGTGGAAGGACCGACGCCCCCGGCCAAAGATCCCTGGGGGAATACGCGCATCGGTTTGTCGGCCAGCACGAAGCTCAACCGTAAAGACTTCGGCCTCACGTGGAATACGGCCCTCGAAACCGGTGGCATTCTCGTCGGCGACGAAGTCACCATCACGCTCGAAGCTCGATTTGTAAAGGCTTGAACGATCCAGGCCGCGCGGCGCATATCGAATCTGTCTGCCGCGCGGCCGCAAAAGGACACTTAAAAGGAGACCTTATGTCACTCCGGCCAGTGAAACAAATTATTGAAACGCAGCCCACTATCGAAGGCGCAGGTGTCAGGCTGCAGCGTGCTTTCGGATTCGGCAAAACCAAGGATTTCGATCCTTTTCTGCTGCTCGATGACTTCCGCAACGACAACCCGGAAGACTATCTGGCGGGATTTCCCTGGCATCCGCACCGCGGAATCGAAACGATCACCTACGTGCTCGCGGGTTCCGTCGAGCACGGCGATAGTCTCGGTAACAAAGGCAAAATGTCCGCCGGCGACGTGCAGTGGATGACAGCCGGCAGCGGCATCCTGCACCAGGAAATGCCCAAGGGAGATACCCAGGGGCGCATGCATGGTTTTCAGCTGTGGGCCAACTTGCCCGCAGCGCTGAAGATGACCGACCCGCGCTACCAGGATATTCCGGCGAGCGCGATTCCCGAGGTTACCGACGATGATGGGACCCGAGTGCGCGTCGTTTGCGGAAGCTTCGCGGGCCAGCGAGGTCCGGTGGAAGGCGTCGCAGCCGATCCCAATTACCTCGACATTTCGGTGCCACCTGGAGTTCGCAAGCGGCTCAAGGTCGAGACTACGCGCAACGCCTTTGCGTACGTGTTCGCTGGCTCGGGTTCTTTCCGGGACGCCTCGGAACCGCGGGCGGTGCTCACGGACGACGTGGCAAAACCAAATGCCGCGCCCGTCTACGACGTCCGCAATCATTCGCTGGTGCTCTTCGACCGCGGAGATGAGATCGTGGTACAAGCCGGCGGCGAAGGAATTCGTTTCCTGCTGGTTTCGGGCAAGCCCATCGAGGAGCCAGTGGCGTGGTACGGCCCTATTGTCATGAACACGCAGGAACAACTACGCCAGGCAATAGCCGAACTGCACACCGGCGACTTCATCAAACATCGCTAAAATCAACGGCGAGTACTCGTCACTGCTGTGCTCGAACTGCCGGAGAATCGCGTTCCTCAGTTTGTTTTTCAGCCAACGGCAGCCAGACTTGGAACCGGGTATCGCCCGGTTTTGAGTTCACTTGAATATTGCCCCGGTGCTTTTTCACGATTCGCAAAGTAGTGTCGAGTCCGAGGCCTGTACCTTCACCGACGCGCTTCGTGGTGAAGAAAGGCTCAAAGATGTGCGCCTGTATGTCGGCTGGAATGCCCGGCCCGTTATCGCCGATCTCCACCACAACGCAATCGTCGTCCCGATAGGTCCGCACTCGAAGTTCGCCTTTGCCACTCATTGCGTCGATGGCATTGTCGATGATGTTGGTCCAAACCTGATTCAGTTCGCTGCCGAATGAATTCACAAGCAGAGGCACTCGCTGGTAGTCGCGCTGTACGACGACTCCGCGCTTGAGCTTGTGGTTCATGATCGTAAGCGTCGTTTCAAGGCTCTTCACGATGTCGACGTTCTGCACCGGAGTCTGATCCATGTAGGTGTATTCCTTGATGGCGCGGACCAGGTCGGATATTCGGGCGGTGCTGTTCTCGATTTCATTCAGCAGAGTTGCGATCTCCACCGAAGCGGCGATCCTCACAAGGGCGGCCCGGGCAGTGCCTGCATCCAGGTTGGCAAATAAAGATTCGAGCGCCGCGGGTTTGATGTTCTTCCGCGCTAACTCCGCAGCCATTTGCCACATGTCGTTTTGCCCGTGACTGCGAAGCAAGGAATCGATTTGGTCTTCCAGGTCGCTGAGCGCCAGTGCATCGAGCGGAACTTCATTGTGTTGGACGAAGGAAGCTTCCAGCTTCTCGATTTCGGATTTCTGGGCAGGCGTCAGGTCGCGCCTTCCTAATTCGTGGCTCGCGTCCCGGATTTTTATCAGGATATCTCGCAGCTGGCCTGCGGCCCGCTTGGCTGCCGAAGCCGGATTATTGAGTTCATGCGCGAGCCCCGCTGAAAGCTTTCCTAGCGAAGCCAACCGGTCCCGTTGTTGCTCAATCCGGGTGGTCTCACGAATTCTGTCGGACATCAGGCCCACCAGACGCTGGGCTAACTCCGGCATTTTCTGAACGAGTTCGGGAAATAGAGAGGAAGGAAAACGCAAGACCGTCGCATCGGTGAGGGCTCGTACGCCCACAGTAAATTGTTTCATTCTCGAAAAGGGCAGCACGCCGGTCACGTCGCCCGGCTTCATCGAGAACATGATAGTTTCGCCGCCGATTTCGCCGCGCCCCTGGAGTTGTCCTTCCATGATCACAAACATCGCGTCGGCGGGATCGCCCTGGCGAAAGTACGCGTCGCCGCTTTTGAAATGCAGCTCTTCCGCTTGGCTGATAAACCACGCGATCTGGTCGTCCGGCAGACCGGCGAATACCGGGACCGCAAGCAAATCCGATTTGTCGACCATTTATACCTTGCTCAGATATTGATGGATGAACTGCACGGCCACCGAACCTTCGCCCACTCCGGAAGCCACGCGTTTCACCGAACCATGCCTCACATCGCCTACTGCGAATATCCCGGGAACGTTTGTCTCCAGCAAAAAGGGATCTCTGTCCAGCGCCCACCCCTTCGGCCGCTGACCACCTCGCATGAGATCGGGGCCAGTCAGAATGAACCCGCGCTCGTCCCGCTCGACAACACCGGCGAGCCAGTCCGTTCGCGGCAGCGCTCCAATAAAGATGAACATGCCGCTCGCCGGCACGCGCTCAATCTTGTTGGTATCCGAACAAAGGAAGGAAATCTCTTCCAGATGCGTCTCGCCGTGCACTTCGGATACGCTCGCGTGCGGCCAAATCTGGATGTTGGGCGTCTGCTTGATTTGATCGATCAGATACTGCGACATGGTGCTCGATAAAGAGCTGCCTCGCACCACAATAACCACTCGGTCCGCGTATTTCGCGAAGTTCATCGCCGCCTGGCCGGCCGAATTTGCTCCCCCGATCACGTAGACAATTTCGCCCTTGCAGGACAACGCTTCGGTAGCCCCTCCGCCGTAGTAAACGCCCGCGCCCTGCAGCCGGTCGATTCCCGGAGCTTCCAGTCGCCGCCACTGTACTCCCGTCGCAATCATCAAGGCGTGGCAGGAAAGCTCGTTACCGTCCGCCAATTTTATGTATCGGTAAGGCCCTTCCACGCGCACAGTCACGGCTTCTTGCGGAGCGAGAATTTCCACGCCAAAACGCTGCGCCTGCACCACGGCGCGCCGCGCCAAATCGCCTCCGCTGAGGCCCATTGGAAATCCAAGATAGTTCTCGATGCGGGAACTCATTCCCGCCTGCCCGCCCGGAGCTTCCCGCTCGATAATCATTGTATGCAGGCCCTCGGACGCGCCATAGACGGCAGCGGCAAGACCTGCCGGCCCTCCGCCCACGATCGCCAGATCATAAAAGTTGGTTTGCGCGCGTGTCCGCAGACCGACCTTTTGGGCCACATCTGCCGGTACACTCTCGAGAAGCTTTGTGCCGTCCGGGAAGAGCACGACCGGAAGACTGGCCGCCTCCGGTCCCAGAACGTCCAACAGACGTTTGGTCTCCGGGTCATTGGCGGTGAGTTCGACGTCAATCCACTGGTAGGGAACGCGGTTGCGTGCCAGGAAGTCTCGCAACTCATACGATTTTGGCGACCAACGGGTCCCTAACACCCGGATTCCCTCGAATGCAGGACGATACGAAGCTTGCCAATCATCGAGCAGATCATCCAATTGCGGATACAGATGCTCGGCCGGAGGGTCCCACGGCTTCAAGAAAAAATAGTGGATGTTGGCTTCATTGATCGCGCTGATCGCCGCCGTCGTGTCGGCGTAAGCAGTCAGTAATGCCCGCTTTGCATCGGGGAAGATCCGCATTCCTTCCTGCAGAAATGTCACGCCATCCATTTGCGGCATGCGCTGATCCGCAAGCAGCAGAGCCACGCTGTCGTTCCGCACCTTCAATTGCTTCAAAAGAGTGAGTGCTCCGTCGGGAGAATCGCTTCCTATGACGCGGTATTCGGCGCCATACTTGGAGCGCAGGTCGCGCTCGATCGCCCGCAGAACATCAGAGTCGTCATCCACACTCAGCAAGACTGGTTTCGCCATAAATCGGTCCCACCGCTAAGAAGCAATTCTAAGCTTCCGAGCCACTTAAACAAGCTCGTTCAAACAAGGTAGGATGAGCGAACTTCGGTTTGGTCGCACGGCTTCGATCGCCACACAACTAAAGGCTGTCCACTTAAGTACGAATCAATGCGTCTTTTTGCTAAGTGATTGGTTGTAAGCGCTCGATGCGAAAGCCGCTAACTATGCTTTCCGCACGAACCCGTACAGCACTTCCGGATTTTCAACGAGGATGCGATCACGGGTCGCTTCGTTCGGGGCCCATTTCTCCAGCAAGTCAAATAGCACGGCGTCATCGGGCTTGGTCGTTTCGTTCGGGTGCGGCCAGTTGCTTCCCCATACCATTCGCTCCGGTGCGGCCTGCACATAAGCTTGAGCCACCTTGGTTACGTCGGCATATGCCGGCGGCCCGTCTTTGGTGTTGTCGTAGGTCACCGAGAGCTTGACCCACGTCCGGCCTTTGTCGATCAGCTTGCGGATGAGTGCGAAACATGGGTGCTTTGTGCCAACCGGCTGCGGAATGTGCCCCATGTGGTCGAACACGATCGCCGAAGGAATTCGGTTCCACAAATCTTCGGCGGCGACGATTCCCTCGCCGTCCATATTGATTTGCACGTGCCAGCCCAGCGCGGCCACGCGTTTTGACAAAGGCTCGACCATGTCAAGCGTCGTTACGGCCTTGTTGCCGTTGGGACTCGAGTTCAACGAGAAACGAATGCCGCGAATTCCGCCTTGATCCAGGCTCTTCAACTCGCCGTCCGTGATCGTCGGGTGAATGACGGCAACACCTCTGGCGTTCGGTGCCAGCTGAGAAATAGCGTCAAGCGTGACGCGATTATCCGTACCGTAAGCACTGGGAGTGACGATCACGTCTCGTGTCGTGCCGATACGCCGCTGAAACAATCGATAGTCCGCCACGCTGGAATTGGGTTCCGCATGTTGAGTGGGTTTAAAGCGGGCCGTGTCGTAGATGTGATGATGGCAGTCGCAGGCGAGCGGGGGCGCTTTAAGCTTGGGCGGCTCTGTGCCGCTGGAATTCGGCACCGCAATTTGTGATTGGCATTCGGAAGGAAGGATTCCCGCCGCGGTCAACGCTGCGAGCCCGGCGCCCTGAAGAAAACTACGCCTTCCGATGTTTTGACCAGCCATCGTTTGCCCTCGCTGATTAGGACGTCGGCCGCTTACCGTACCACTTTAGGGCTTCCCGCCTGCCGCGTGAATATATGCATCCACTTGCTGCTCGAGTATGTCCAGCGGAACCGTGCCGGCCTCAAACACCTGATTGTGGAACTCCGGTAACGAAAACTTGTCGCCAAGGGCCTTTTGCGCCTTTTCCCGCAACTCCAGAATCTTGAGTTCGCCAAGCATGTAGGAGCATGCCTGGCCCGGGAAAACCACGTAGCGTTCTACTTCGCTTGGTTCGATTCCGTAGTCGATGGCCTGCTGCCGCGTCCAGTGCTTGGCATGAATGCCCGTATCCACCACAAGTCGGCGCGCGCGAAAGAGTTCTGAACCGAGTTCACCCAATAGACCTACCAAATCGTCGCTATACCAGCCGGACTCCGCTGTGAGGTGCTCCGCATACAGCGCCCAGCCCTCCGTCAGTGCGGATATTCCGCCGAAAGCTCTGATCCGTCGAAACCGTGGCAAGTCCTTATCCTCCAACTCGTATCCAATCTGAAAATGATGGCCCGGAACGGTCTCGTGATATACGAGGCTGCGCAGACCGCCATCCGACGAGAGCTTGGTCATCTGTTCCGGACGCAGGGGGAACTGAAATATCCCCGGACGTGAGCCATCGGGGGCTGGCGATGTATAGGTAGCGGCTGCGTTCGTCTCGAGAAACCGAGGATATGGCTGGGCGATCACAGGTGCCATCGGCCGCTTATCGAAGAGAGAAGCGGCGCGCTTCTCCGCGTCGCGCAAGATCCCTTCGACATCGCGCATGATGAGCGTCCGGCTCTCTTCCGAAGTTGGATTCGGATATTCCTGTTCGGCGCTGAGTTTCTCGATGCGCGCTTCGACGGAACCTTCCGTGCGCCCCAGCCGCCTCAAAAGGCCATCCATCTCAGATTCAATGCGGGCCACCTGACGAAGCCCAGTCTCGTGAATCTGATCGGCTTTCAGGTTCGTAGTGGTGTAGCGGCGCAAATCGTAAGCGTAAGCTGCGGATCCGCCTTTGAGCCGCCATAGGCCGGCATCGTCGCTCGCATGCCCGGATTGAGATTGCAGCAGGGCGATGGCCTGTTTCCAAACTGGATAGACCTGATCGTTCACGATCTTCCCAGCCTGCCCACGCAACTCTTCGATTTTCGTTTGCGGAATTCCGTTAATAACAGATATCTTCTGCGTGAATGTGGCTACCAGGGGATTTTGCGCAGGGGGTACGCCGATGAACTTCTGCATCTGGTTGATCGTAGCGTCCAGAATGAAACGAGGCGGAATAATCCCCTTCCTTGCCAGCCGCTCAGACTCCGCCATTGCTTCCTGCATGCGAACGTTCATTTGCGAGAGACGCGCCACGTAGTTCTCCGCGTCCCTCTCAGTACGCAACGGATGCACAACCACCAACGTGTCCACCAGATTTACATTGGCGCCTTGAAACTGTTCGAGCGGAAATCTGTAATCCAGGTAAGGCTCTTCACGGACCACCATCTCCAATTGCCAGCGCATCACTGCCGCCGAAAGTCGCTGCGGCTCACTTAGGTGTGCCCCGCTGAATTTCTGGAGTTCAGCCAGCCCTTTGCGGGCCAGTTGAATGCGCTCGCGTTTCCAGGCAAGCGTCACAGGCGTAAGCTCTCGCTCGAAACGGTCTTGCTCCTCGCCCGAAAAGTAGCGCGTACTAGCGGCAAGATCGGGATCGTGGCGGATCCACTCGGCAGTGAAGTCACGGAAGAAAGCGTCGATATTGTCCTGCTGAGCGAGAAGCGGAAATGTAAGCAGGAGCGAAACGATTACTGCAGGAAACAGCCACTTGAAAATGAGTTCTTTCACATGCGAATCCAAAACTCAAATGCCGCCACCGCCCAAAGCTACGTCATTCATATATTCGCGTCAATGAAGGCCTCACGGAAAAGACGGTGGGGGAACGCGCCGCTTGCTCGCGTGCTCAAAAGCATAGGCAAGCTCAATAAGCCGCGGCTCGCTGCACGCGGTTCCCGTGAAGCTTACGCCGAACGGCGCCAGTTTGGCATCGAATCCACCCGGAAACGGCGGCGTCGGCTCATTTGGAATCATTCCGAACGGCACGATCACTGTCGGATATCCCGGTTTCGCCGCTATGGCTGCGCCGGTCGCGCCCGGAAACACCAATGCATCCAGCCGGTTTTCTTTGAGCGCTGCGTCGATCCCATTTGTACCCGCCAGAGCAATGTCCTTGGCGCGATCGGCCTCATATCGAGGACGATCCGCCTCCACATCCATTTCGTCCGAGATGTCGAGCTGCGATTGGCCGTACTTCATCGCGCCGGCGGCTTGATGCGCGAGATCGAATTGACGAAGCTCGGTCAGTGACTTAACCGGCGCCCCGGGCCCCAGCGTTTTTAGCCAATTGTTGAAATCGCGTTTCATTCCGTATTTCATAACCACAGAGCAATGTTCGTCTTTTCCTTTCGCATTCTGATCGCCTGCGCAGAAGTTCCACGAAAGCAAATTCGTCTCGGGATCGGTGGAGACGACGCTCGGAATGTCGGCCGGATCGACCACGGTCGCTCCGAGTTTCTTGAGAATCCTGATCGCCTCAGCCATCACGGCCGCTTGACTCGGATTGAGACCGGTGCTCGCCAGAGCGGCGCCGGGCGGTATCACTGCGTCATAGTAGAAGGCTCGCGGAATGCCGATGCGGGTAGTGGGCTAATTGTGTGTTGCTAAGAAACTTTCTTTGCGGGATTGGGGCTTATCGGCTCGACTTTATTCGCTGATAACTGATAGGCCTCGTGAAATCGATCTTCTGTGATCTCAAATTTAGCCAAGATATGGCGCATATTGAGCGGACTCAGCCTAAGCTCTGTTCCTTTACCACGGTCGTGAGCCAAGACCGTGAGAGAGCGACAGCTAGGATCAGCTTCCACATATGGTGCACTCAAAAACTTGACCTTGTAAGGCATGTCCCCCGGTTCGCAGTTAATTGAGAAATGGGACTTGACCAACCTGCGAAAGTCGGCCAAGCCCATTTCCGGCAATCTTCTTTCAGGCTGCGGCTCTGAGGACTGCGACTTTTGTTGAGGTGTCTCCGGCATCCTTTCCCCCGGTTGTAGGAACTTTGATATTGAGTTTCATCACGCCTATCTGATCTGGTCTTAATTCGCTGGCCCGTCGAGTCCACTTTTCGCGAATCTCGATTGGTGCTGGTGTTGAAAATAAATTGCCGACGTTCTTGGTTACCATTACGCGCGAGACTTCATCCTCCAACAGTTCCCTCATCATGTCTAAGGCAGTTTCTATGTCCTCCGCAGTGGTTACGCTCCCCGTTTCCACGCAGTACGCAACGTAGACTTCATACTTGCTGTCGTACTCTCCCCAGACCCTGAGCGGAAACAGTTGAGTCAGCCATGCGTTCGGAACCTCCACTTTCTCCTTAGTGGCGCTGCTCATATCTATCTCCTCGATTCTCCCTTTGATCATCTAGTGTGTGCGACCCCGCTTGGCGCTAATGGTACGGAAATCCCGTAAGTCTGTCAATATCATAATGTTAGCCATGTTTCAAAATAAATTATGCCTACGTCAAGAAAGCAAACAATCTGCGAAAACGCATAGCTGCATATTATATATATAGGCAGCATATATTTGCCATTGACGACTATATGCGGGCGTGCTAATCTTCGCTCGTTGGAGGGACGTAATATGCCTGATAGTGCCAAGGGAGCATTAGACTTATTGGAAGAACTCCGAAAAGAGCGAGATGAGCTGGACACGTTAATCCGTGGCCTAGAAAAACGGTTGGGGGTCGTGCACGAGAACGAACCTGCCGACATGATGTCAGCTACCGCTACTGTAACTAAGGCAGTCAACTCCATCCCTCTTGGCTTCTTTCACAACATGAGCCAGACAGATGCAACAGAGAAATTACTGCGTTTGAATCCCGGTCATCCGCTAACCACAAAGGACATTCTTGATGCATTCCGCAAGAGCGGCATGCAAGTCAACCCGAAGAATGGTATCCCGATCTTGTACACAAACCTTAAGCGAAGTCCCCGGTTTGAACGCGTTGCAGGGAAAGCGTGGGGACTTAGTGAATGGTATACCGACAAAAAACGCAGGAGAGAAGAGCAACAAGTGAACGAATAAAAAAACCCCGCTGTTAGCTGAAACTAACAGCGGGGCAGAATCCAAGCGCGGACGAAGCCCGCACTCGAACCCGAGATTTTGAGTATCGGGCTTCTCCCGCAGAAAGACAAGAGGGATAGCCCGATGACTTGCACTCGCTGTAATCACGGAACCGCTAAGAAATTCGGAACCTACGGAAAAGCGCGTATTCAGCGGTTTCGCTGCAATAGCTGCCGCGCCACATTCAGCTCCCCGCACCAAAGGCCGCTTGGACGTCACACGCTCGATACCGCAAAAGCCGTTCAGGTCGTAACCATGCTTTGCGAAGGTGTGAGTGTTCGCGCTATCTCGCGCATAACCGGCGTCCACAAACGAACGATTCTGTCCCTTCTGCTCACGGCGGGTGATCGGTGCCGCAGAGTTTTCAATCAGCGCATTCGCAACATCCGACCGCGTTATGTCCAGGCCGACGAACTCTGGACCTTCGTTCACACCAAGGAACACCACTGCACAGTGGATTCTCCGCGCGAGTGGGGAGATGCCTACACATGGATGGCAATTGATAGCGAGACGAAGCTTGTTCTCTCTTACCTTATTGCCAAGCGTGACGCGCCTAGCGCGTACGAATTTATCCGCGATCTGAGCACTCGCGTCGCTGGCCGATTCCAGATCACCACGGATGGATTGCGCGGCTACATTCCGGCTATCGAAGAATATCTCGGAGCCGATGTGGACTTCGCGCAGCTCGTGAAGGTCTACGGCAACCATGATAGTGAGGGGCCAGATTGGTACGCGCCGTCCCAAGTCACTGCGACCGTTCCGACACCCATCAGCGGAAATCCGAATCCGCGCCATATCTCTACAAGCCACATTGAAAGAGCGAATCTCAGCATGAGGACGCATCTACGTCGCTTCACCCGCTTGAGCCTGGGCTTTAGCAAGAAGCTCCGGCACCTGCGAGCCTGCGTATCGCTCTACATGGCCTTTTTCAACTTCTGTCGCGTTCACTCTACGCTCCGTGTCACTCCGGCGATGGAAGCAGGAATTACCGACCACATTTGGACCTTGCAAGAACTCCTAGAGGCTGGCGCGTGATCGGCCAAACTTATGCCCTTGCTCGCGGGCCACCCACTAGCAACACACTTATGTCCCACTACCCCGATGCGCGCTCCCTTCAAGCCGTTCGGTTTGAGAAAGCGTCTGTAATCGCGTTGCGCTGGAGATTTGCACTTGCTCGTCGCCGGATCGTTTGGATCGGGCGCGCTGCCTTCCATCGCTCCCAGCAGAATCGCCGCATCGGTGACGCTTTTGGCCAATGGACCCGGCGTGTCCTGATCCGCCGTGATGGGGATAACGCCGTGCCGGCTGATCCGCCCCACCGTCGGTTTGATACCGACAAGCATATTCTGATTGGCCGGATTCAGAATCGAGCCGGAAGTTTCTGTGCCCACATTCGCCGCCCAGAAATTTGCCGCCGTGCCGACACCAGAACTCGATCCCCCCGCCACGAGCGCGGGACGCCCGTCAAATGTAGCCTCGCGTGGATCGCGTCTTGGATCGTACGGGTTCATCCCATAGCCGCCCAGGGCGCTGTAGTTGCCGGGCATGGGCGTCGGCGGGCCGGCCACCCAGTTTGCCAATTCGGTCATGCTCGTCTTAGCGATAATCACGGCTCCCGCTCGCCGCAGGTTCGTTGTCAGCGTCGCTTCATACGGCGGCGTGAAACGATCAAACGCTAGCGCTCCGCCCGTTGTGGGCATGTTCGTCGTCTGGATATTGTCCTTGAGTGCGATCGGAATTCCGTGAAGCGGGCCGCGTACTTTGCCGCGGGCGCGTTCCCGATCAAGCGCCTCGGCCTCTTTCAGCGCGTTCGGGTTGACGGTGATCGCCGCATGCAGCTTGTCTTCATAGAGCGCGATTCGCGTCAGGTATTGCAGAACCAGCTCTCGTGAAGAGATGCGCCCCGCCCTCATTGTTGCTTGCATCTCGGGGATCGTGGCTTCTACAACGCTGAATGATCGCCCAGCCCGCTTTGGAGCGACGCGTTTCGCCTGATCTTGCGCGGAGACCGTCGCCCCCGATATGAAAAAAAGTGATACGAGAAAAGCTAATACGAGAAGAAGTGATAACAGCACAAGGGGGACATGACCGAGCCGCCGTTTCATATTGCGAGATTCTACGTCTAGCAGCTACTTCGCGTCTCCATTTCAAACTCCTGGGAGGAACGCGTTCCCAAAACGGTCAAGTCTAAGCCCCTGAGCCGTCTCGCTTGCCCAGAAGGTCCGCAGAAAACGGAACTTAGCTCGTGCAATGCGACCCATGACGTCCCCACTCATCAACATGGCGAGAAAAGTGTGTCATAGGGAACAGTCGCAGCATTGTGAATCGTTCTACGATTGTCGTTTTCAAGGGATTTCAATGAAAACCGTTGAACTCGAACAGTCGACGACGAGTGCCCCAACTCGTAGCACCGGCACGACCATGAAAGCGCTGGTCTATCACGGTCCGGGCAAGCGTGCGTGGGAGGACAAGCCGCGCCCCAGCATCCAGAATCCGGGTGATGCCATTGTGCGGATTACCGCTTCGACGATTTGCGGAACCGATCTTCACATCCTGAAGGGAGATCTCCCCGCGGTGACCGATGGACGCATTCTCGGCCATGAGGGCATTGGCATGGTCGAGCAAGTCGGACCCGGCGTCTCGGAGTTTCACGTGGGAGACAAAGTCATCATCTCCTGCGTAACTGCCTGCCTGAAGTGCGACTTCTGCAAACGAAGCATGTATTCCCACTGCCGAGAGGGCGGATGGATTCTGGGCTGCACCATAGACGGAACTCAGGCCGAGTACGTTCGCATCCCTCAAGCCGACGGGAGCCTCTACAAATTCCCGGTTGGAGCCGACGAAGAAGCAATGGTGATGCTCAGCGACATTTTGCCCACAGGTTTTGAGTGCGGTGTTCTGAACGGGCAAGTGAAGCCCGGGGACTCGGTCGCTATCGTGGGCGCGGGACCAGTGGGACTCGCCGTTTTGCTGACGGCGCAATTCTATTCACCGGCGGCGATTTTCATGATCGATTTGGACGACAAGCGCCTGGCTGTAGCCAAAGAGTTCGGCGCAACCACTCTGATCAACAGTACGGACGGAAACGCAGCCAGTCACGTTATGGAACTGACGGACGGGGCAGGCGTCGATGTGGCCATCGAGGCGGTCGGGCTTCCAGCTACCTTCGCCATTTGCCAAGCCATTGTCGCGGCTGGCGGACACATCGCGAACGTCGGCGTCCACGGCAAACCGGTGGAGCTGCACTTGGAGAAACTCTGGGACCGTAACATTTCGATCACCACGCGGCTCGTGGATACGACTACAACACCCATGCTGTTGAAAGTTGTGCGCTCGGGAAAGCTCCAGCCGGGCAAGCTCGTCACTCATCGCTTCGCGATGAATGACATCATGAAGGCGTACGACACGTTTGGAAACGCGGCAAAAGAGGGTGCACTCAAGGTCATTCTTAAGAACGGTTAGTCACGTCCTTTATATATGGAGATGCCTATGACTTACCAGGAACGCTACGACAAAACGAATGCTTGGAGTGCCCGGCGTATTGCCAAGGAGTTGATGCTGATGAACGGGAAAAATGAAATCGTCAGCGAACATGATGAACGTACGATCTGCGACGCCGAGAGCGGTGATGCCGCGATGCGACAGCTTGTAAAGCCACAGGCAAAGCCCCGGTTGCCGGCTTGAATGCGGACCTATTCCACGAAGCAAGCGCCGAAGACGAAATTGTGGCGCTGGACGGATACCGATGTGGAGAGGGTTCGGAAGTACAAGCAGGATAACTATCGCAAAGGGCGAGGGGTGCAAAGCGCGAGCAACCAGCCGCCGCCCTGGCGATAAGGAGTACACAAATGGGCTTCGACAAAAAGGAAATGATTGAGCAGTTGAAGTTTGAAATCGAGATGATTGAGAAGGGAGGATACTACCCCTCTGTCCGGGAGCCTCGCAAAAATCCGGAAATCTTCCGCGACTCGATTACCTGCCTCAACGTAGGCCTCGAGGAAAAGGAGCATCCTTGCTCAAGTTGTTTCTTGAGTGAGTTTGCGCCGCCCGAAGTGCGCAGCTCGACCGGTGACATCTGCCACAAGATCCCGCTCAACGAAAAGGGTGACACCGTCGAGTCGCTCAAGGCTGAAGACGATCCAAAGAAACTCCAAGCCACTGTCTTAGGCTGGTTGAAGAGAACCGTTACAAAACTGGAAGAAGAGGTCGCGGTAAAGAATTAGGCGTCGCGACCCTTCGTGCCTCACGATGATCGGAGAACAATCACAGACAATACCTGCCGTTTGCTGCTCAAGCCTGTCAAGACAGTGTCCTAAAGCCTTCAGGCGAACACGAACCATCTCTCAGTTATTTCCAGGCCCCTAGCAGACGCCGCAGCAAAATTAATTGCCCCACGTGATAGGAGTTATGGTCCGCTACAAGCAGCGCTTCGCGCAGCAGCGTCTGCCCCTGCCCATGAGGGATCGGAGCGAAAAGATCGTTGGAAGCATCCTTTACTAGCTTTTCCATTTCGCCCAAGTCTCGTCGGAATGCCGCCACGCTGGCATCCCACGCCGCCGAGTTCGGAGGAGCATCGCTGTCGGGCCAATAGCCTTCCGGCCATTTCGGTGATTTGTGCTTCGCGTTGCGGCTGAATTCCAGAATGTCCCACTGCGCCAGACGCAGATGTTCCAGAAGCCGCCATGGTGTGAACGGCACATCCTTTACGCGCGCGCCGCGCAAGTTCTTCGGGCAGCCCCTCGATTGCCTCGTCGAAATCCGCATGTGCTCCGCGGCTGCCTAGTAATTCGATCAAATGCTTTCGAAGAGCCGCATCATGCCCGCCGTTCGAGGCTTTCTTAGGTGCACGCCGTTTCTTAGAAGCACGCCGTTTCGATTTCATATCGCCCCGCCAGTTTCCGAGTGGCCCGTTTCCGAATGGTAAGTCTACCGCGATGCACAAGTACGGCGTGTCGTTCTGGGGAGCGGAACTTGGGGGCCCGGCACGTGCCTCTCGCACGGGAGAATCGCGTGGTAAGAAGTCGCACCTGCCGTGGTGACAGCGACGAAAAAGCTCCTGCGGCCACTCGCAAAACAGGGATCAAGCAGAGCGCTCTGCTTCACCCCAAAGCCGCGCTGCCAACCACCTTCACCTGACCCGCCGTCTTTAGCGGCCGCGAAGGGTCACCCTGAACAACCCCTTAGCACCTGTGAAGGGCGGTCAGGCCGGCGAACCCATCGATCGTCGCTGTTGAAAGCATTCGCGACAATAGACGGGACGTCCCTGCGTGGGCTTAAACGGAACGGTCGTTTCTTTCCCACACTGTGAACAGGTCGTCTTCGTTTCGGCTCGCTGAAAGTTAGCTACCTGGCCGACGTTATCCGCACGTCTTGCTTTGCAGGACTTGCACCGCTTGGGTTCGTTTTTAAAACCCTTATCGGCGAAAAACATCTGTTCGCCGGCGGTAAACACAAATTCTGCACCGCACTCCGCGCACTTCAGGACCTTATCCCGGTACTCCATGTCTGGCTCCCACGACCCCACGCTGGCTGCGAGGCCGGCAAGCAGCCGGGCCCAGACAGGCTTATCCGGACGTAAATGCATTCCTGTGCGTCCAGAGAGCTCAACCGGGGCCCAACTGCCTACGATCCCTAGGGTCTATAATGCCGGGTCCTGCTTGCCTGATCGGCGGGCCAGATTAGCTTGCCTAATCCTGCTCGCGGCGCTGCTTCTTACGCAGACGCTTCCGGGAAAGAGCCTGCTTCGCACGGCGTTTTTCGCCGGGCTTCATATAAAAACTATGCTTCTTTATTTCTTTTATGATGTCTTCTTGTTGCACTTTGCGCTTGAAACGGCGTAAAGCGTTCTCCAAAGACTCGCCTTCCTGAATCACAACTTCTGCCACGCGAAGCTCACCTCCCTTCCGGGTATGAATATGGCTGTACAACCCGAGCCAGCGCTTGCTGAAAAAAGGTTACGCCCTGGGGGGTGCCATTTGTGGGCCTGTTCTAGCGGAGCGCGTCCCTTAAGTCAAGTAACTTTTTCCGCTGCCAGGGCCGCCCCAACGGTGCCCCGGATTGCTCGACCCCGCACCATTTAAACTCACATGGCTTCATTCGGGTTGTGGGTCGCGGCTTCAGCCGCGACATTAGGCCGTTCAAAATGAGAATGGCTTTAGCCTCTGAAGTTTTTGGGTGCTAATATTCCATCTGAATCTCACCGCAAACCCAAAATAATTTGGCATCGCGAACCTTTCCTTATCCGTCTAATGGGCGCAGCTGAGATTTTCTCGCGCTGGAGTACAATGCGGCGCGGTACGCGACCGCAAGTCACACCCAGAGGCCCAGACCCATGCCCCTTATGGGCGACGTTATCGGTATCCTTCTCGCCGGCGGACAAGGCGAGCGGCTTTGGCCGCTAACCCGCGACCGCGCGAAACCCGCAGTTCCTTTCGGCGGGGTCTACCGCATCATCGACGTCACGTTATCCAATTGTATCAATAGCGACCTGCGCCGCGTCTTCGTCCTCACGCAATACAAGGCGCTTAGCCTGAATCGCCACATTCGCGTGGGCTGGTCCTCTCTGATGGGACTCGGCGACTTCATTGAGATTTTACCGCCGCAAATGCGCGTCTCGACGAGCTGGTATCTGGGCACCGCCGACGCCGTCTACCAGAATATTTATTCCATCGGCAGCGAGCGTTCCACCTACGCCATCGTTCTCTCCGGCGATCACATCTACAAAATGAATTACCGGAAGATGCTTCAGCAGCATGTCGATTCGGGCGCTCACGTCACGGTCGCCACCATCGAAGCCGATCCCGCCGAAGCGGCCCATCGTTTCGGCATCATCGAGACGGACGCGCAGTGGCGCGTGCTCGGCTTTGAGGAAAAACCCGCTGAGCCCAAGCGCTCCGCGCACCGCCCGGAAAAAGTGAACGCCTCCATGGGCGTATACATTTTCAATACGCAATTGCTCATCCCGATCCTGATCGCCGATGCGGAAGATCCCGAATCCACCCACGACTTCGGCCGCGATATCCTTCCGCGCATCCTCTCGAAATATCGCGTCTACGCCTACAATTTCGAGGACGAAAACCGCAATGGCCCTCTCTACTGGCGCGACGTCGGCACCATCGACGCCTACTACGAAGCGAACATGGATCTGGTTTCCGTCACGCCGATCTTCAACCTCTACGATAAGAGCTGGCCGCTGCGCACTTGGCAGCAGCAATATCCCCCGGCGAAAACCGTTTTTGCCGATCCGGATCGGATGGGTGTGGCCCTGGACTCCATCGTCAGCGGCGGATCCATCATTTCCGGAGGCCGCATGAAGGGCTGCGTCGTCGGCCTTGATGTGCGCGTCAACAGCTTTTGCGAAGTGGAAAATTCCATCATCTTCAATCACGTCAATGTTGGCCGCCATTCCCGCATCCGCAACGCTATCATCGATCGCCACGTCGTTCTGCCCGAACGCACTGAGATCGGCTACGACCTCGAAGCTGACCGCAGCCGCTATCACGTCAGCGACAAAGGCGTCATCACGGTCGTCCGCGAAGAATCCATGCTCGAAGAACCTGAGTAACACTCGACGTTGTCATTCTGTCTCGCGATGCGCTCTGTCAGCCACCCCTGCGAGCGAGGCAGACGCGCTCTCGTGGTCGGTTTGTTTTTCCCTTACCAGAGTCTTTTGCCAGCCGACTCGTTTACAGAATCAATCGGTGGGCTCGATCGCTCCACCAACCATCTCTTCGGTCTCTTACAGCGACCATGATTCGCTATTCCGAACTCCCTCGCGGATCGAGGGAGGCAGGGTGCCCACTCAAGCGCTCGGTCTCAACCTGCGACCACAGAATGACTCGGGCGGCCCTGCATACGAGCGACCGGGCGCAGCGGGTACGGCCGGTTCTCCCGCAGCATCCAGTACATCCTTACCGCCAGCTTGCGCGCGACCATCACCTTGGCCAGCGCTCGATGTTGACGCGCCGCCAGCCGGCGATAATCCCGCCGCAACTCTTCGTCGCACCGCGCAGCGGTCTGCGCCGCCTCCACCAAAAGCGTGCGCATCATGGTGTTGCCTTGCTTGCTGATCGAACCCAGTTTCTGACGCCCGCCCGAAGAGTGCTCGCGGGGAATCAGTCCCAGGTAGCTGGCCACCTGCTTGCCGCGGGGAAATCGCTCGGGCGGACCGATGGTCAATACATAGGCCAATCCGACCACCGGCCCTACGCCCGGATGGGTCATCAACAGCCGCACTTGCGGACGTCGCAGGGCCTCGGTGCACACCGCCTGGTCCAGTTCTCCGACTTGCCCCTCCAGATGGTCCAGCATCGCCAGCAACTCCGCTCGGCGCCGTGCTGTCCAGCCTTCCAGCGGCAATTGCTCCAGCACCCGCGGCCTTCGCGGCTCCACAACCGCCGCTTGCGCTGCACGCCCTGGTTCAACGCCAGATGTTGCAACTGGTTCTTGACCTGCCTGAGCGAAGCATCCCGACCTGCTTATCCAGAAATCGTGTCTTCACGATTTCTGTCGGGATGCGAAGCCGAAGAATCTCTCCTCTCTGTGCGCTCAGTGTCTCCGTGTTCTCCGTGTAACTCCGTCGACTTGGCTGCATTTTGTAGCCCAGGTGTCGCGTCGCCTTCGGACGCAACACCTGGGGCTTTTCGCCGATTTTGCGCATCGCGGCGCGAAGGTTAAAATGCCGTCTCGCAATTTTCCCGGAGGCGACATGCCCAGCAAGGCCACGACGAAGGCCAAAACGAAGGCCAAAACGAAGCCCAGCAGAAAAGCCGGCCCGAATCGCAGCAAAGCGGCTAATACCAGCAAACCCGGCAGCACCAAAACCGACAAGATCGCCGCCGTGATCGGACGGCAGATCATCGATTCCCGCGGCAATCCCACCGTCGAAGCCGACGTGATCCTCGAAGACGGCACGCGCGGCCGCGCCGCCGTGCCCTCCGGCGCCTCCACCGGCGAACACGAAGCGCTCGAGCTGCGCGACGGCGACAAATCCCGCTACCTCGGCAAAGGAGTCCTCCACGCGGTCCAGAACATTAACGGCCCGATCGCGAAGGCCCTCAAGGGCATGGACGCCTCCGCCCAGGTCGCCCTCGACCACCGCATGATCGAGATCGATGGCACGCCGAACAAAGGTAAGCTCGGCGCCAATGCCATTCTGGCGGTCTCGATGGCCGCCGCTCGCGCCGCAGCGGCCGCCGAACGCCTCCCGCTCTACCGTTATCTCGCGCGCTTTTCCACCCAGCGCGAAGCCACCACGCTTCCCGTGCCCATGATGAACATCCTCAACGGCGGCGCCCACGCCGATAATTCCGTCGACTTTCAGGAGTTCATGGTCATGCCCATCGGCGCTCCGAGCTTTTCCGAAGCGCTGCGCATGGGCGTCGAAATCTTCCACCACCTGAAATCCGTGCTGCACAAGCGCGGCTATTCCACCGCCGTCGGCGACGAAGGCGGCTTCGCCCCCAATCTCAAATCCAATGAAGAAGCCATCGAGCTCGTCCTCGAAGCGATTCGCGCCGCGGGATACACCGCCGGCAAACAGATTGCTATCGCGCTCGATCCCGCTGCGAGCGAATTCTATCTGAGCGACACCGGTCGCTACGTCTTCCAGAAATCAGACCAGTCCTCGCGTACCTCGGAAGAGATGACCGCCTTCTGGGAAAACTGGGTCCGGCAATATCCCATCGTCTCCATCGAAGATGGCCTCGCCGAAGACGATTGGGACGGCTGGAAGCATCTCACCGAAGTGCTGGGCAAAAAAATCCAGCTCGTCGGCGACGATCTTTTCGTCACCAATACCATGCGCCTGAAGCGCGGAATCACCGAACACGCCGGCAATTCCATTCTCATCAAGCTCAATCAAATTGGCACGGTCACCGAAACCATCGGAGCGATCGAGATGGCGCGGATCGGCAAATATTCCTCCATCGTTTCGCATCGCTCCGGCGAAACCGAAGATACTTTCATCGCCGACTTCGTCGTCGCCATGGGCACGGGACAAATCAAGACCGGCTCGGCTTCCCGCACCGACCGCGTCGCCAAATACAATCAGCTGCTGCGCATCGAAGAAGAGCTCGGCTCCGCGGCCAAGTTCCCTGGCCGCTCGGCCCTCGCGCCTCGCACTTAGCGCCTTCCGCGCTCAGCACTCTCGCCGTGTGACTCGGCGCACACGCAGCATTTGTCGTGTGGTGTCATCACGAGGAGCGGAGCGACGAGGGATCTGCAGTTGCCTTTTCGGGTGCCCCATCCCTCGCCGCCGTTCGCGAAGGGTGGGTCCGTGCTTTTGCGTGGCACAGCCACTCCTGGCTGTGCCCTGCCAAACCCGTCGCTCTACCTCACCGCGCCTTCACCGGCTCCATGCCGCTCGCCTTGATCGCCGCCTTCGCCTTTTCCGACGTGAGGAAATCGAGCAGCTTCCTGGCCTCCAGAGCCCGTGCGGCCAGCACTGCTTTCGGCTCTTTCGATCCCGCGACCATCGCCGCCGAAAACACCGACACGTACTGAATCTCCGCTGGCAGCGTCCCCACGAACTCCGTCCCCGGAACGTGCAGCAACTCGCTCACCGGCTGCACTGCGATCTCCGCATCTCCTTTGGCGACGGCAGCCACGCCGGTGCTTGTAGTCTTCGGAGCCATTTCGCTCGCGATCCCGAGCTGCGGAAAAAGCTTCTTCACCATATAAATTCCCGTGGTGCTGCCCGGAAACGTAACCGACTTCGCCCGCAGCATCGTCTGCTTGAAAGCCTCGACCGTGCGGATATTCGGCTTCGGCGCTCCGGCCCGCACCGCCATGCCCAGCGGCGTTTGGCCCAGGTTAACGTCCGAGCCCGCCACGATTCTTTTCTCCGCGATCAAATCGTCGAGCCCCTCCCGCGACATGATCACCACATCCGCCGCCATGCCCCGGCTCAACTGCGCGCCAATCGTGTCCGGCCCGCTTCCCTGCGAAGCTCCTCGCGTCACCATCGGCTTGATGCCGGTAGCCTTCTCGAACTCCGGCTGCATCTCCTGAAACGCCACCGCAAATCCTCCCGACGTGATCACGTTTAGCTGCGCCCGAGTCGGCTTTTGGGATTCAGGCTGACCCTGACCCTGCGCCCGCACCGCCGCCGGCAACGCCAGCGCCGCCGCAACCACCGCGAACACTAGGACCAATCTCATGGGCCCGCGCCGCTTATTCATGAATTCTCCCGAACGAATGCGCGCAGTATACGCCCGACTTTTCTATGCGCGAAAAAGCTCGACTCTGTTATGCGGCGAAAGCTCATCCTGTTGGTAGACGTTTCGCCGCGGTGGGTAGCCTTTTTCGCGCTCGACAACACCAATAATGGGTTGCTCATTTCGCTCAGTACCTTGCTGCCGCAGGCCGTCGCGGAGGCGGGCGGGGTGTGCCGCGCCGGAGCGACTCGTTTATGCCGAAAAAACGCCGTGATGACTTTTTTACGCCGCGAAGCTCATCCTGTTGGTAGACGGTCGCGGCGCGAAGCCTTTCGGCCCGACAACACTAATAATGGTGCTCATTTCGCCCAGTACCTTGCTGCCGCAGGCCGTCGCGCAGGCGGCTCCGCCGCCGCAGCGACATTAAACTCAGGATGTTTACCGAAGGAGGCACATCTTCAGAGAGGGGTTTATCATTACGATTCACCAGGCATACGCTGCGCCGGCGTTGGCGGGAACTCATTCGGAACATTGCCATACATGTAAACGGCAGAGTACAAATCCCTCAGCGCACCGGGATCAGCCTGCACCGGCTGTGGTATTACAGCAAGCACGTGCCTCCGCGGGTCCGATCCGTTGCGCGCTGCATAATGGTGCGGATGGTTGGTAAATACGAGCATCGCATAACGATCTACCCCACCGTGCTCCCTGCGGTCTCTGTCCAGAAGTGTTCTCATCGTGCGGCTCGGTTTGTAAGGATCTAGCGGATCATTAGCGAGAACGCTCTCCGCCGCTTCATAGGGAAGATTCGTATCAATAAAAACCACGAGTGGATGTGGCGGATTTTTCGCGATCGCGTCGTTCAGCAGAGCTCCAAATCGAAGGCTCAATTCTCTATATGCCTGCGGCAAGCCTGGCTGACCCAGACGCCCAGGTCTATGTCTACTCTTGGCCTCAATCGAGAGAAATTGCCGGCTCGTTTTATGCCTGGCTGTGAATTCAGCATGCCGCTGGGATCTGTCCCGCTCATCTTCACGCTCGATTGTAAAACCGGCACGCAAACAGGTTGCCTCGGCGAGCACTTCATGTCTCGCCCCTTGGAACTGTTCCTTGTTCCTCAGCCTCCCCAGCAGAAATTCATCCAGTCGGCTGTTATCCTCAATCGCGAATAAGTTGAAGGCAAACGCGATATATGCCGCTAACGCCCCGCTTGGGGCCGCCACGTAATGTCCTTCCGGTTGACGTTCTTGCGCGTTCGTATATTCAATAGCTTCGGAACGCCATTGAAAAACTGGATGGCGCGCATCCTCAGTCTTTGCGCACTCAGCTTCGAACCACTCTTTTCCAAAAACCAAGGGGACGTAATCCATCAAGAAGTCGGGAACAAAGTTCCACGGCCGTTTGTCGCCTGAGTAATAAAGGCGGTTTCCGGCAGCCACAAGCCTACGCCGCCGAAAGTCTATGCTTAAGCATGGCCGTATATTCCCGTAGCGAGCCCTCCACTCGTTCTCGCTTCGGCATCACGAATAGCAGCGGTAACTACGCCCAGCGGCGGCGGCCAACGTGGGGCGGGTGCCCGCAATCGTGTGGTGCTGACCCGTCCGCAGCATTTTTTGTACTTCTTCCCGCTGCCGCAAGTGCACAGTGCGTTGCGGCCAATTTTGACAACGCTCCTCATAAGCTTCGCACCCGTGACGTCGCCTGAGCTATGGGCCAATCAATCCGAAGAACGTGAGACAGCTTGAGGTTACTGGCTTTTTGCCCCCTACCTTTCGGCGTAGCGTAATTGATGGCTCCGGGATGATAGATCAGGTTTCTTGCCGAAACAGCGTTACCAGCAACGTCCAAGAACTGAACGTGCCTTTTTGGTCCTGCAGGGTCTAAATAAATCAAAAAAGTAAAGCCGAAGAAAACAAACCTCGCCCCAAGTAATCGCTGACCGCTGTCAGTGAAGGTCATAATTCACACTCGAAGCGCTCTGCTCCGACCTCACGACAGCCACTAGCATCAACCGCGCCCTCGCCAAAACCTTTCTCCTCATGGCCCAAGGACGCATTTCCCGCAAAGACGCCGTCGCCTTCGGCTATCTCTCCCAACTCCTGCTGCAAACCGTCTCCGGAGTCCGCGCCGAATACGTCGCCGCCTTCGGCTATCGTCAGTGGGAGAACAAACTGAAATCTAGCCTCGGGCCGAATCAAAACGAAGGCGATGATCCCGGCCCCTCCAGCGGCGGGAGTGAGAATGTTGAGCACTCACCTAATGGTGTTGCCGAGCCGAAAAAAGCCGAGCGCCCTCTCGCCGAGCGCATCATGGGCGAACCCGATTACGCCGATATCTTGTCGCGTTCGCTGGACATGCTCGACCGCAAGTACGACTTCACCCCGGAAGGCCGCTGCGAAGCCAAGAAACTCGCGCTCGAACTCGAACTGATGAAACCGGCTCCTGCGAAGCCGGCGAAAGACTTCTTCGGCCAAACCGTCGACCTCGTTCGTCGCTTCCGCGACGCCGAGGAAAGCAACGTCGCAGATCGGTCCCGAGCCGTCGATCACTTCTCCCCCGAAGCTTTCCTGAACTACTACGGCCATCCCATTAAACTCGCCGTCCCGCCCGAGAGTGGCACAGCCACTCCTGGCTGTGCGCATCCAAACCCCTCCGCCTCACGATCCGAACCGCCGATCCAGCGTGATCCTGTAACTTGCAGCTCAGGGCGCGGCGATTTTGTAGCGCCGCCGTCTAGGCGGCACCGCAAACCTCGTTCGCACTCCAGCGCTCCCGGCTGCGCACCGCATTCTGAACTCCCTTTGCCGCTTCCGATTTCCGCGACCACCGCTAAGCCCGATTCGGTCGGCGGCCCCGACGACAAACACCACGAAGGACACCGCACCGATTGGTACGCCCCGCCCTCATGGTCAAACATCAGGAGGCCCGACCCGTGTCCGAGCCGCAAAGAAAAACTCCGGCGCAAGCTTCGCGGCCTGAGCAATTCCGCGTTACGCCACTTGCAGCACCGCAACTCTAGAAGCCTTTAAAATGAACACTTACGTAAGAAACGGGGAGGGGTGGATGATACGGACTTTGCGACCCATTTACTGGTGTCGTCGAGCCGAAAAAAGCCGTCGGGATGACGGCGTTTTTTCGGCATAAACGAGTCGCTACGGCGACTGACGCGCCTCCGCGACGGCCTGCGGCAGCAAGGTATAAGATTAGCTCCGCAGATCGGAGGGTGAGATGGCGATGAGGCGTTCTAATTTGAATCGGGTGATCGTGAGTGCGGCGATGGTCCTTGTTCTATCTGTTCCGGCTTTGCGCGCGCAGGGACAGGCGCAAGGTAGCGACGCTGACGCCAAGGCGATCAGGCAGGTCTATGCCGAGTGGTATGAGGCGTTCAGCCGGCATGACGCGCACGCGGCGGCGATGACGTTTACCGATGACGCCGATTTCACGAACATGCGCGGCGTTCACAACCATGGCCGCAAGGAGATCGAAGCGCACCTGGCGACGATCTTTGCGGGTGCGCTTGGATCGGCGCGCCGCACAGACACCGTCAGGAATATCCGGTTTTTCTCGCCCGAGCTGGCCGAAGTGGACGCCGATACGGTGATCAGCGGAACCAAAGCGGCCGATGGGTCGGAGGTGCCTCCGCGCAAAGGGCTCATGGTGACGACCATGACGAAAAAGAATGGCCGCTGGTTCATTAGCGTGTTTCATGAAGTGGAATTCCCGGCGGCGCAATAGGGAAAGCTAAACAGAGGCCACAGAGGCAAGGAGGGCACAGAGGTCGCAGGCGGCAGCAGAGAGCTCTGGGCCCCCCAATGTGTTTAACGAAGGAAAGGTTACGCAGCGAAAAAGACTCAGAGAGAAAAACCGCACCCTTGACACCGAAGGGTGCGGCACCCCGATTCGGCTTTGAGGTGGTGGTGGATTCGGCAGGGCTGTACGAAGGTACAGTAGCCACGCAAAACGCGCCGCACGTAAGCTTAAACGATCCAAGGGGCCGATCCGACTTCCTGTCTGTGAGGCGCGCTTGTTCTGCGAAAATTGTGGGCTGCAATTCCTCCCCGTGCAGTCGGTGTGCACCCGCTGTGGTGTGACCTGTACCCGGCATTGGTATCAATTGATGAGCCTCGTCACGCTGGGCGTTGCGGCCGCGTGCAACTCCGCGGTGGGTTTGCTGGTATTGCCGCGCCTGCTCGCGGCGCGTTCGCATCGGCTGGCAGTGCCTCATGAAGGGTTCGCCATGCGCGCGTGGCTGTGGACAGACCTGAAAGCCGCTGTTTACGGCTGGATTCCGTTGGCGCTGGCGCTTCTGGCCTGGGACTATTTCGTGCGGCAAGACGTCTCGCCGGTGATGAGCGAGAAGATCAAAGGCTGGCTCGTTCGCGGGCTGCTGATTGTCGCCTGGGTTCCAGGTGTGGCCCCGCTGGTGCCTCATTGGCTGCGGCCTCCCGCGGCGCTCATGGTGAGCGTGGCCAAGCTGCCCCGGCTTCCGGCGATGGGAGCTGCTTCCGGCTTCATGTGGCTTTTGCCCTGGGCCATGGTGGCGCTCGCCGCCGCAATACTTTGCATCAACGCCCAGACGCGCGATTCGCTGCTGGGTCACGGCCGCATTCTGAGCGGCATCAGCCTGGTGATTCTGGTGATGGTGCTGATGCTGACGTTGCTGAGCCTTTCCGCCTAAGTTCCGCGCAGAATCTGCGCAGCGCCGCGTCGAGATTGTGTATAGAGCCCACGGAACAGTCTGTGATTCCCCGCATCCACTCCCGCCTCGTAAATGCGTCCCATCGAAATTCTGCACTGGCACTCCGCCAAATCGCCGTGTTAGGCTGAGTTAATGGCAGTCGCCCAGCTTTGCCGACTGCGGCTGTTGTATTCAGCGAGCGCGCAGCGGACATCTGCGTGCCTGAAGGTGAGAACACGATGAATCCCAAGCGAAATCGAGCCCTCCTGATTTTCGCGGCCCTCTGCGTCACGGCTGTGTTCGGCGCTTTGTACGGCCCCTCGCTGCGAGCCACTCCGGCCGACACCTCCGTGCTGCAAGAGCACATCAAGAATCTGACCAACGTGCTCTCGGTTGTTCAGCAGAACTACGCGATTCCGGTCGATACCGACCGCGCGCTTTATGAAGGCGCCATTCCCGGGATGCTGCGAGTGCTCGATCCGCATTCCACCTTTTTTGATCCGCGGCAATTCGCGCTGATTCGCGAAGGCCAGCGCGGAAAGTACTACGGCGTGGGCATGACCATCGGTGTTCGTGAGAACCATACCGTGGTGCTGGCGCCGATGGTCGGTTCGCCAGCGTCGAAGGCGGGCATTCGTCCGGGCGACCTGATCAACACCATCGACGGGAAGGCCGCCGAGGGGCTGAGCACTTCCGAAGTAGCCGATCTGCTCAAGGGGCCCAAGGGAACGACCGTACACGTGACGATGTTGCGCGAGGGCGAGAGCGCTCCTGTCAACTTCGCTCTTACGCGCGACGAAATTCCGCGGCACGCCGTCGACGTTTCGTTCCTGGTGCGGCCCGAGATTGGGTACATCCGGCTGACCGGCTTTGAGAGCGAAGACGCGGATACCGACGTGGCGGCGGCGCTGAAGCAACTGGACGTTAGCAAACTCGACGGCCTGATCCTGGATCTGCGCGGAAATCCAGGCGGCTTGCTGGATAAAGCCGTGGCGATCGCGGACATGTTCCTCGACAAGAACCAGCTCATCGTTTCGCACCACGGGCGCGCATCGCAGGAACGACGCTACTACGCGGTGCACGGAAATCGCGGCGTGCAGGTGCCGCTGGTCGTGCTGGTGAACGGCGGCTCGGCGTCGGCTTCGGAGATTCTCTCTGGCGCGATTCAGGATCATGACCGCGGGATCGTCGTGGGCGAGCAAACTTTCGGCAAGGGGCTGGTGCAATCGGTGACACCGCTCAGCGAGAACACCGGCCTGGCGCTTACGACGGCGCGTTACTACACGCCCAGCGGGCGGCTGATCCAGCGCGACTATAAGGACGTCTCCCTTTACGACTATCTCTACAATCACAAGAATCCGCGTCCGAATGAAGTGAAACTGACGGACAGCGGCCGGCAAGTGTACGGAGGCGATGGCATTACTCCCGACGTTCAGGCCGCCGCGCCCAAACCCAACGACTTTCAGGAATCGCTGCTGCGCCGCGACGTTTTTTTTCCCTTTGAGGGAAGCGTTGGCAATTTCACGACGTACTTCCTGGGAACCAAGCCTCAGGTGACGAAAGATTTTGAGGTAAGCGATGCGGTGCTGGCGGTGTTCCGCGGATATCTGGATAAGCAAAATATGCATTACACCGACGCGGACATTACGGCTAACGCGGACTGGATCAAGCGCGAGATCAAGAAGGAAGTATTTATCTCCATGTTCGGCCTGCCCACGGGGGACGAAGTCGACCTCCAGAATGATCCCGAGGTCCTGAAGGCAATTGAGTCGCTTCCGCAGGCGCGGTCACTCTATGACAACGCGCGACGCGTGTTGGCACAGCGAGTGACGGCGCCGTTTGCGCAGCCGTGAGATGGGGCGACAGGAAGCTGAGCTTCCAGCGAGGCTGAGAAAAAAGGCTTGACACGATCTCTGCGAGAGTGATATTTCGGCACACATCAGGCGGCAGCTAAGAAGTCTTTGACGCGCCGTTTCGACGAACCGCTCGGTTGTGAAGGCAGTCGGGAGGATTAGCAGCCTCGGATTGACGGTTCGCAAAGTTTACTCAGCAACACCCCACCCACCCCGGGAGGTGGAAACTTTCAGTTTTCACCTCCCTTTTTTATTTGGACTTTGTTAGGCGATAAAAGCCGCGTGATTCCCACGCGCTTTTATCGCTCGACAACCTCATTGCGCTCTACCTAGCGGCGCCGAAAGCGCCGTGATCTGCGGCACCCAAAAACTGGCACGGAAGCTCAGGAGCCTTTTTTCAATTCGGCGAGGACGAGCTTGGCGACTTCGCGCAGAGTCTCGAAGACACCTTTGCCTTCGACGGCGACCGCTTCAACGACAGGCTCGCCTTTCAGCCGCAGGCTTTTGCAAAGAGCATCGTGAGCCATCACATTCGGGAGATCGCGTTTGTTGAGCTGCAACACGTAGGGAATGCTGCTGAATTCGAGCTTGTGCTCCTTGAGGTGTTCTTTCAAATTCTCGAGCGTTTCGAGGTTGGCATCGAGGCGCTCTTCCTGCGAGTCAGCGACAAAAACGACGCCATCCGCGCCCTTCAGAATAAGTTTGCGGCTCGCTTCGTAGAAGACCTGGCCGGGAACCGTGTAGAGGTGCAGACGAGTTTTGAAGCCTCGAACGCTGCCGAGATCGAGCGGGAGAAAATCAAAAAAAAGTGTGCGGTCAGTTTCGGTAGCGAGCGAAATCATCTTGCCTTTCATGCCCGTCCCTGTGTTGTCGTAAATCCATTGCAAATTGGCGGTTTTCCCGCCTAAGCCGGGACCGTAATACACAAGCTTGCAATTGATTTCGCGTGCGGGAAAGTTGATGAAAGGCACAGTGCCCCGGGCCGACCGGGAGTGTATTTATAACATAGCGAGCAGGCGAGGCCAAAGGGCGCTGGCACTTGGGCGTAGTCAATTGCCAACGAACCGCGCAGGGAATCTGCGAAAACGCGGCAAACTGTTCGTTTACAAATAGATAGACGCCAATCATTTGGGAGCGCAGCGCGCTCCGCCCGTACCCTGATTGACGGGCTTTGGAAAGCTATGCTAAAACATGGCCAAATGCGCCGCCCCAGAAAGTCCAAGAAAAGCGGAAAAACGAAGCGGGTTAGTGCCCCGTCTCAAGCCAGATTTTTGAAAAAAAAGGAATTAAAGGCGAAAGATGTGCCCCGGGCATTGATCGATCCGGCCGTCGAACAGCAAATGAAGACGTTCGAGGAAGGCGTACAGAATTTTCAGCAGCAAAAGTATGCTAAGGCTAAGCCCCTGTTTGAAAAGGTACTTAGCGGTCCCGGCAAAGACCTTGCGGACCGGGCACGCGTTCACCTGCGTATCGTTGAGCAACGCATGCAGCGTTCCGAGAGTGTCGTTCCACGCACGCCGGAAGAGCATTACCAACAAGGCGTGGCGATGATGAACATGGGACGCTGGGATGAAGCCCGAGAACATTTACTGCGCGCGCGAAAGTTGGCCCCCAAAGCCGACTATGTCATCTACGCTATGGCGGCTCTTGATTGCCTTACGGGCGAGGCTGAGTCGGCGATGGAAAACTTGAAGCTGGCCATACAGCTTCGGCCCGAGAATCGCTATCACGCGCGCAATGATGAAGACTTCGCCTTTCTCCAAGAAGACCCTCGATTTACGGAGCTCCTTTACCCGGATCGCGACGGCTCAGGAACGTAACGGCGTCCGGCACGTGAACCGTTCACAACCTCATCGCGTTCGGCCGATGCGGATTGTCGCCATCGGCGGCGGAACCGGGCTTTCCACGCTGTTGCGCGGATTGAAAACCCATGTTGCTCCGCGCCAGCGACGGAATTCTCATCACCCCATAAGCGATCTTGCGGCGATTGTGACCGTCATGGATGACGGCGGCAGTTCGGGACGTTTGCGGCGCGAATATAGCGTGCTGCCCCCGGGTGACCTTCGCAATTGCATGGTCGCTTTGTCAGAAGACGAAGCCTTGCTCAGCCGGCTTTTTCAATATCGTTTCCAATCCGGCGTTGGTCTGCGAGGCCACAGCTTCGGCAATCTTTTTCTTACGGCATTGAGTCACGTTACCGGGGACTTCACGCACGCTGTGCGCGTTACCAGTGAAGTGCTGGCGATTCGAGGACGAATCTTTCCGGCGACCAATCAGCTCGTTTCGCTCGAAGCTACGCTCGAAAACGGCAAAGTGATCGCCGGCGAAACCCACATCGGCCACACGCGCGTACGAATCCGTCGCGTCCGGCTGGTTCCCAGAAAAGTGAAGCCTCTGCCCGAGGTCCTGGAAGCAATCTCCACGGCCGACCTGATTCTGCTCGGTCCCGGGTCCCTTTTCACGAGCGTTATTCCCAATCTGCTGGTGTCCGGCGTCACCGACGCCATCGAGAAATCCAAAGCCAAACGAGTCTACATCGCCAATCTAATGACCCAGCCTGGCGAAACTCTCGGTTACACGCTCGTGGATCACGTGCGGGCCATACATCAGCACACGGGCAAAAAGATTGTCGATTATGTAGTGATTAACGATCATCCCCTCGCGCCGGAAGTGCTGCGGCGCTACAAATCCGAGGGCGCAGAGCCGGTGGCAGTCGACGCCACCGAACTGCAGCGTATGGGGCTGCAATGCATCTTCGACAATCTGCTCGAGGTTCAGGGCGTGGTGCGCCACAATTCCAACCGGCTCGCCTCGCTTCTGCTGAGAGAATTTGTAGAAAAATAAACTTTGACGCTTAACCTGAACCGAATGGATGGAGTAGGTGTGGAACAACGCGTTCGACGATAAGCCACAGGCCTACCAGCGCAAATACAATTCCCGCCAAAATACCTGCATAGCGAGAGGCGTTCTGTGCCAAACCGGCACGGACCCGATTTCCAACAATCACTCCCAGGGAAGCGAGTAGCAGGGTTTGACAAACAATCGTAATCAGTACGACGGGAATTGGCAGATTTGAGGCGCCCAGCGGAAATCCGATGGCCAGTTCATCTGTCGATATGGCCAGACCGGCAGGGAGAAACGATCGCAATGAACTGAAGGAGATGTGTTCGAGCTCTTTTTCTTTTTCGCCGCGAATAGCTTCCCGGATTGAATGGATACCAAGGCCTACGAGTACGATTCCCCCGGTCACAACGGCGGCAGTTTCAAAGCGCCGGCTGACAAGCCGGGCCAGGCCGATTCCGAAAAGGGGCATGACGCCTTCGAAAACCGAGAAGATCAACGCCGGCCGCCAAGGGCGAAAACCTCGAAGGCCGAGTGCAATTGCCAGGGCCAGCGTATCCAGGCCCAGCGGAAATACGAAGGCGGCTATTTTCAAAGACATTCGATAGAGGCTCCATCAGCAGTTTCGCGGATTTCCGCCCACCGAGTTGCTAACCTCCACAGGGCGGTCGTAAAGCGCACGCTCAGGTTTGGGAGGACCTTGCGCCAGCGCGCGCCTCTCCGTATACTGCGCTTCTCCGCGCGCTGATGCCGCCATAGCCCCTTGGTCTCTTCCCCGCGCGGCAAAAAATCTTTTTCCGGAGCCAAGCTCCTGGAGCTTGCGTCGCGTATCATCATTCCAGGAGAGCAGAATGTCCACGCCCACCCTTTCGCCTCATGACGAAATGAACGTCTACGCTTCGGCGGAAGCGCGCTTTGAAATTGCCGCCAAGAGATTGGGTCTTGAAGATGGCGTGTACCGCTTCATGCGCTATCCCAACAAAGAGATCACGGTCTACATTCCGGTCACACTGGATAGCGGGCAGCTTGAAGTTTTCATCGGCTATCGCGTGCATCATTCGCTGGTGCGGGGTCCATGCAAGGGCGGCATCCGATTTGCGCCCAACGTCACCCTGGACGAAATCCGAGCCCTTGCCAGTGAGATGACCTGGAAATGCGCCGTAGTGAATATTCCGTTTGGCGGCGCCAAGGGCGGGATCATCTGCGACCCTACCAAGCTTTCGCGCGGAGAACTGGAGCGCATCACCCGGCGTTACACAGCCGAACTAAGCGAATGGTTTGGCCCGGAACGCGACGTGCCGGCACCAGATCTGGGCACAAATGAGCAGACTATGGCCTGGATCATGGATACGTATTCGATGCACGTTCGGCGCACTACTACGGCCGTCGTGACTGGAAAACCCGTCGAAATGGGCGGATCGCAAGGCCGCCATGCTGCGACAGGCCGGGGCCTGCTGTTCGTCTGCGACAAGGCGGTGGCCAAACTCGGGATGCAGCGCAGCGAAACGCGCGTGGTGGTGCAAGGCTTCGGCAACGTAGGCTCAGCCGCGGCTTCCCTGATGCATGTGGCTGGTTACAAAATCGTGGGGCTGGCCGATATTCATGGCGGACTCTACAACGAGAAGGGCTTTGACGTCCCCGCGGTGGAGGAGTGGGTCCTGCGCCAGCGCAAACCGCTCCCGGATTTTCCCGGAGGCGGCGTGCGCATGTCCGCGCAAGAGGTGCTCTTTCAGCCTTGTGACGTGCTCGTGCCCGCAGCCGTCGAGAATCAAATCACCAGCGAAAATGCGCATCGAATCCAGGCCCGCATCCTTTGCGAAGGCGCCAACGGCCCGACTACCGCTTACGCCGATGAGGTAATCGATGCCAAGGGCATGTTTGTGGTGCCCGACATTCTGGCCAACGCGGGGGGCGTCACGGTCAGTTATTTCGAATGGGTGCAGGACCGTCAGGGGTTCTTTTGGCGTGAAAACATCGTCAACGAACTGTTGAAAGATGTCATGGAGCACAGCTTCGACGAAGTGGTACGCTACTCCGAGGCGCACGGCGTGAATAATCGCATCGCGGCATATATGCTGGCCATCGATCGGGTCGCGTTTGTGCTGAAACTGCGTGGTATTTACGCCTAGGCCCGATTGATGCTGCCCGAAGCGATCATTCCCGGGAACGCCAAGACCGAAGACGCGCATCGGCGAGAAATCTGCACGGCCGGGCGCTGGATTCACGCGCGCCATTTCGCGCCTGCCACTGACGGCAATATCTCAGTGCGCCTCAAGGCTTCGCGCGTGCTGACGACTCCTACCTGCCTTAGCAAGGGGATGATGACTCCGGACGATCTCGTCATTACGGACATGGAGGGGAGACCTCTTTCCGGGTCGCGCCCGCCATCCACAGAACTCGCCATGCACCTGTTGATCTATCGCCTTCGACGGGATGTGTACGCCATATGTCATGCGCATCCGCCGATAGCGACGGGATTTGCAGCCGCGGGCGTGCCGCTGGATAAAGCCATCCTGAGCGAAGCTGTACTTTCCCTGGGCTGCGTGCCTCTGGCTCCTTACGGCACGCCGGGCACAACGGAATTATGCGATTCGATCGAACCGCTGCTGCGGAATTACGACTCGATTCTAATGGCTAACCACGGCGTGGTGACTTACGGGCCCGACCTGCTTACCGCTTTTTTTCGAATGGAGACGGTGGAGCATTTTGCGCAGGTGTCGCTCGTTACGCAGCTGCTAGGCAAGCAAACGGTGCTTTCGGCCGCTGATGTGGACAAGCTAGTGGCCGCACGTGAGCGTTACGGCAAGGCTCGTTCCGACTCGAACAGCGAAGCGCCGATAGCGGATGAGGGAGAGGCTTCGGTGGGCAAAGCACGGCGGCGGGCAAAGCAGCTTCAGCGCGGCTGAGCGGGTCCGCGACCCTTCGTTAAGAATGGGGCTGTGCTCGTCCAGATTGACCAGCGCCTTTCGCCAGGGAGGTTGCAGGTATCCACAAGAAAAGAAAGGGGTAATTCACTTACGGCTTCCAAGGAAACCTACCAGGCAGGCGCAAGATTCTAACGAACAAAGACAAAATCTTACCGAACTTCAAGCGCCAAATCACTTTTTGCTCCCCTGCCGCGATAGTCGCGTGTATAGTGCTCCCTTTATTCAAGCCCATTTAAGCGGCGAGAGCGCAACCACTTGAGGCTAGCTTTTGCCGATGGGGGACAATCCAGACCCTTGACCAGCTCCACTGCGCACACAAGCCGACCGGAATCCAAACGCAACCATTGGTTGTTCAGCGTCGATCCGCACAATTATCATTGGGATACTTTGTTTGTTAAAGGCAAAGAGATGTGGCGAGGCGCGGGCTCGCGGCCCGATGCTTTGAGACAGCTCAAACAGGTGCGTCGCGGCGACCGCGTGCTTTGTTATCACGCCGCGCCGGAGCGCTCACTTTACGCGCTGGCGGAAGTGACGCGCGATCCGTATCCGGATCCGCAGGATCCGGAAGAGAAGAATCTGGTGGCGGACCTGCGCGCGCTCGAGCGTCTGCCGCGTCAGGTGAGCCTCGTTGAACTGCGCGCTAATACAGCGTTACGTAAAATGAAGTTCCTGAAGAATGTTCGGCTGATTATTTCCCCGGTATCGGACGAAGAGTATCAGGACATATTGCGCATGGCCGGGATCGTCGCTTCTCCCGGTCTGCCCCTTCCCTAGTTTTCCAACCGCAGGTCGAGAATGCCTGAATTGCCCGAGGTCGAAACGATTGTGCGAGGGCTGCGAACGGTATTGCCCGGCCGCACAATTGTATCGGTGCGCTTGGGTAAGACCGATTTCATAGAGGACCCCGTCGCGCTGGCCGAACTGCTTCCGGGACGGCGTATCGAAACGGTCGAGCGGCTCGGTAAATTCATCCGCCTGCCACTGAGTGCTGGCCCGGAGGCGAAGAGCGCAGCGCAGCAGCTTAGCCTGATCGTGCATCTGGGAATGACGGGATGGCTGGGAGTGCGACGGCAAGACGATCCCGTTGCGCCGCACACGCATGCATTCTTCGAACTGGAAGACGGACGCGAACTGCGCTACACGGATATTCGCCGGTTCGGGCAAATGCGACTCGTCGGAGGCGATCAGATCGACGCTTTCAGGGATAGCCTTGGGCACGAGCCACTGGAAATTTCTGCCAAGAATTTTTCGAGGCGCCTCGCGGGCCGGCGCGCGCGGATCAAGGCTTTGCTGCTTGACCAGAGTGTGTTTCGCGGAATCGGCAATATTTATGCCGACGAAAGTTTATGGCAGGCGCGCATTCACCCAGCGCAGCTAGCGGCGCGGCTCAAGCCGGCCGAACTCGTAGGATTGCGGAAAGCGATTCGGCGTGTGCTGCAGCATGCCATTTTGGACCGAGGTTCTTCGATTTCGAATTTTGTGGATGCGGAGGGCCAGCCGGGAGAATACCAACGCAGGCACCGGGTCTATGGACGTGAGGGGAAGCCGTGTTTTCGGTGCGGAACGAAGATTCAGCGCACCATCGTTGCGGGACGCAGCAGCTATTTTTGTCCGCGGTGCCAGCGGGAGCCAAGAAGAGCGCGGAGCATTCGTGCCGCTTCCAGGACGTCCTGAAGGGGCTTCAGCGGCTAAAGCCGCTCAAATGCCAACGGCTTAAATGTCGCGGCTGTGGATTCGCTGCGCTCACCATAAAAAGCCGCGACCCACAAACCGAATCGAGCCATGGCTGGAGGGCTTTATTGTCACTTGAAAAAATCCGCACCCTTGAAAACGAAGGGTGCGGCACCCAGAAACCGGAATTGAAACTTCAGCGGCTGAAGCCGCGACCCACAAGCCCTTCGGATTACTACATAGGGTCTATCGTCAGCCTCTAAAACGAGGATTATGCGGGTGGTGATTCAGCGAGTTCGACGGGCGCGCGTGAGTGTTGATGAGCGCGCGGTGGGAGAGATCGGCGCCGGAGTTCTGGTTTTGCTGGGCGTCGGCAAAGCCGATTCGAGCGAGTCGGCGAAGTATCTGGCGGAAAAGACAGCGAGCTTGAGAATTTTTAACGATGCTGACGGGAAAATGAACGTTTCGTTACTCGAGAGCGGCGGGAGCGCGCTGGTAGTTTCGCAATTCACGCTGTATGGCGATGTGCGGCGTGGCCGGAGGCCGGGATTCGACCGCGCGGCGCCACCGGCGGAAGCAAACCGGCTTTATGAAGAATACGTGGCCAGCCTGAAGGCTTTGGGCGTTCCTGTTCAGACCGGCATTTTCCAGGCGCACATGGTTGTGGAGCTGGAAAATGACGGGCCGGTCACGATCCTTGTCGATTCGGAAAAGACATTTTGAATCTCCCACGGGCGTATTTTCACTAACTACAACTTTTCGACATTTTTTGAACACGATCTAGTCGCTGTACGATATAATCGTATGCATGAGCCGATCCACAAGCACTGCTGAATACCAGGCACTTGCGCAGTTCCGATTTCTGATCCGGCGCTATCTGAATAACAGCGAGAAGGCGGCGCGGTCGGTGGACCTCGAGCCGCAGCAGTATATGGGCATGCTGGCGTTGCGCGGATTGCCTTCGGACAAGGAGCCGACCATTCGCAGCCTGGCAGAGCAACTGCAAATCCAGCATCACAGTGCCGTGGAATTGGTAGACCGCATGGAGAAGCGGGGGCTTTTCCGCCGCGAACGCTCCACGAAAGACCGCCGCCAAGTGCACGTGTTCGTGACGCCGCGGGGAGAGAAACTGCTGAGCCGGCTGGTGCGGCACCGCATTGCGGAGTTGCGTGTGAGCGCGCCCGAATTGGCGCACGCCCTGCAAACCGTACTTGCGGCGGCTCGCGAACCGAGCCCTGGGTCCCGCCGAAGCGCGCGCGCGCAAGAAGCCGGTAAGCGGCAAAAGCAAGCCCCATCCCCGTGAGTTCGTCTTTGAGCTAGCGGTTTCCAGCCAAAAAGAGGAGATATCCGTTGAATGATACCGATGTGCCCGTGATACGCGCGGGCGCCATGGCGCTGCAACCAACTCCGGGCTACCGGTTGGGCTTTGTGTCTCTGGCGGCTGCAGTCATTGGATTCACCGCGGGCCTGATCGCATTCTTGCTGTACAACCTCATCGGCCTCTTCACCAACCTGGCGTTCTATCACGAATGGTCTTTTCATTTCCGAAGCCCGGAAGCGAATCACCTCGGTCCGTGGGTGATCGTTATGCCTGTGGTCGGCGGGCTGATCGTTGGTGTGATGGCGAAATATGGCTCGGACAAGATCAAAGGCCACGGCATCCCCGAAGCGATGGAGGCGGTGCTGAAATCCAACAGCCGCATCGAGGCGAAGGTGGCGATTCTGAAACCACTTTCGGCCGCGATTGCCATCGGCACCGGCGGACCGTTTGGCGCTGAGGGGCCGATCATTCAGACGGGCGGCGCGGTTGGTTCCCTCGTGGGTCAACTCCTATCGACGACGGCTGTGGAGCGCAAGGTGCTTCTCGCCTGCGGCGCCGGAGCGGGGATGGCGGCGACGTTTAATACGCCGATTGCCGGAGTCATTCTGGCGATTGAGCTACTGCTATTCGAGTTTCGGGCGCGGTCGTTTATTCCGTTGGTGATTGCGACGACGCTGGCGACGAGCGTGCATCTCATGCTGCTCGGGCGCGGGGCGATGTTCCACATGCTTCCGACCGATTTCTCTATTCCCGGCGGGCTGCCGTATTACCTGCTTTTGGGCGTGGTCTGCGGCTTTGCGGCAGTGGGATTCACGAAGCTTCTCTATCTGGTCGAGGACCAGTTCGACCGTTTGCCGGTAAATGAATTCTGGCATCCGGCGATCGGCGCGCTGGGGCTCGGGATTATCGGCTACTTCGTGCCACGAGTCCTCGGCGTCGGGTACGACACCATATCCGACATTCTCAACAACAATCTGGCTTGGAAGCTGCTGCTTCTGATCGCCATCTTCAAGTCGTTGGCGCTGGTGATCTCGTTGGGATCGGGCACATCGGGCGGGTTGCTGGCACCGATGTTCATGGCCAGCGCGGCGCTGGGCGGAGTGTTTGCATTGGGCATCGATTATGTCGTGCCCGGCGCGGGTCTTGCTCCGGGCGCGTTTGCGCTGGTGGCCATGGGCGCTGTGTTCGGAGCGGCGTCGCGGGCCACATTTGCGTTCATCGTCTTCGCGTTTGAGCTGACGCGGGACTACAACTCCGTGCTGCCGTTGATGCTGGTGTGCGTGATCGCGGATGCGATCGCCATCCGGTTCCTGCCGAATTCGATCATGACGGAGAAGCTGGCGCGCCGCGGGTTGGAGACGCACTCCGAGTACGAGACCAATGTCATGAAGCAGATCAAGGTCGGCGAGATTATGGCGGAAGGCGTGGTCACGGTGAGCCCGGAGGAAACGGTGCGAACTGTGGCGGACCGGATGGCTTCTGGCGATCCCCGACTCATGCGACATCGGGCGATGCCCATTGTCAGTCAGGATGGCCGACTGGTGGGTATCGTCACGCAAGGCGATGTCTTGCGCGGGCTGGAGGAGAATCCAGCGGGAGACCTGCCTGTGATCGAAGTGGGTTCGCGATCTTTAATCGTGGCTCATCCGGACGAAAGCGTGTTCGACGCGCTGACAAAAATGCTCATGAATAATGTGGGGCGGTTGCCGGTGGTCGATCGCAAAAATCCGGAGAAGATGGTGGGATATATCAACCGAGCCGGAGTGATGGCGTGCTGGGGCCACCACTTGCATCAGGAATCGTGGCGCGAGGCGGGGTGGCTGCACAGGCTACGAAGAGACCGGATGGGGCGCGGCGTGCCGCGAACGATCGAGGGCAACGTCGTGGGCGTCGGCGAGGGGCATCTGAAAGTGCGGGTTGAAGATGCCGTCGAAGATTTAGCCGTGGATTTTGCGATTGTCGGGATAAGGCCCGGAGACCATGTGCGAGTGAGCTTTCAGGAACTGGACGGCCGGCGGGTGGCGCAACGTGTCGAGGAACTGGCGAGGCGGCAGTAAAACACCCATTTTAACTGGGGTTCGGTATCACTCCCGCTCTCTACGTCTTTTGTTGCTGTGAGCGACCGAAATCCGCACCCTTGAAACCGAAGGGTGCGGCACCCGAAAGCGAAAAGCAGATCCCTCGGGCTTCCGGTCCCTACGCGCGCAAGAGCGACGCGCATGGGGACCGGTCGGCCCTGCGATGACAGCGTTTAGCGTGAGCGGCGATGTGAAGAGAGATTCTTCGACTTCGCGTCCCGACGGAAATCGCGAGGACACGATTTCCGGAAGGCTCGGGACGCTGCGCTCAGAATGACAACGGGACTGAATGTTGCAGGAAATTTTCTTCAGTGGCTAAAGCCACTCTAATTTCGGTCGGCATGTCGCCGCTAAAGCGGCGACCCCCTGAAAAGCGCAGGCGGTCACGACACCGTAGGTTTTGGGTTCAGAAGCCGCCGCCACCACCGCCGCCGAAGCCGCCTCCGACGCTGCCCATGACGCCGAAGCCCGAGGTGGACGAATTTCCCGAACTTCTGGGCGCGGAAGCCATGACCTGGCCGGTACGCGCGGTCATTTGGTCGAGGCTATACACAAAACCGACGGGATGAAAGACCGCAGTGCCGGTGGTTTGATACCAGGAGGGCTGCTGGAGCATGCCGTCGAATGCGCCGACCCATTTTTTCTCCACACCCAGCGCCATGGCGAAGGGCAGGTACTTTTCGAAATTTGCCGGAGACTGCGGCGTGCGCGCCAGGTGATCGGCTTCGACATGGCTCAGAAAGTTCTCGAATCCCAGCGTGTCGTGGAGGGCGCGGACACCATCCACGGTTCGCGTCGGCATGAACCATCCGAATCCGGCGATGATGAGGCCAGTCAGAACGGCGGCGACAGTAAAAGACAGCGCTTGGACTCCGGTATGCTGCGCGAGATATTGGCCGAAGAGGTGGAGTAAGGCTGCTACGACGCCCGCAGCGAGTAGATATCCCTGGCGAACTATGTCCGGCCGATACGAGAAATATCCACGCTGCACCAGGGACTCAAAAATGGCCCTGCGAATACCGGGCAGATTTTTGTAGAAGCGGTTTTGCAATTCGGAAAGCGCGACATCCTCTCGCACGCCGACACCCGCTACGGGCAGGGCTTCGAAGATTCCGGACAGCAAGAGCAATTCGTGGGATTTTATGCCCTTCCATTCGGGCGGCTTCTTATTGAGGTGAAAAACGTATTCCTTATTGGAGTACAAGCCCATCAAGTGCGAGCTCTCTTTCTCTTCGATGGTGATAAAACCTCGCACCGCGAGATCGACCAACGTGGCCGTGATATCGCGGATGCCGGCTTGATCGTCAACCAGAGCACCGGCTTCGCCGGGAGAAAGGCCGGCGGGAGGCTCGTACTGAACCGCGATGGCGCCGACGCGAGGCTCGCGTCCACGCGTATACCACAGCGAAAACATCAGCACGAAAACGCAGGCAGGAAGGAAGAGCGGCCAATTGCTTTCCAGGAATCGCGTGATTTTCTCCGAGCCGCTCGGCTCATGGAGGAAACCTTTGTCCCATCCGGCAACGATGGTCATGCCTTCATGAAAGCCGAGCGGCCGCTGCGAGCGGATGTCGATATTGCTGCCGAGAATATCGACTCGCGCATCCCCGGAGCGCGATCCGAAATAACCGGTGAAGTTGGAGGCGTGAAGGCCGGTGACACCCGCGGGCAGGATGACATGCGCGCTGGCCGATTCGATGGGAACATCCCAATCGGTGCCGGTCACGTTCCAATAGAGTTCGTCGTGATCCTCGAAGAGGCGCAGGCCGTCGCGAACGCGATAATGAAGCCCGATATTGCGCGACGTGTCCTCGGCGGAGGAGACGAAGATTTTTAGCTTGAGATTTCGACCGCTGCGCTGCTTTTCGATGCGAAGAGGTCTGCCGTCGGAATCCGTGGCGCCGATGTCCGTGACAAATAGCGAATAATTGAAGCCTCCAGGCCCTTCATACTCCACCGGGATCGTGCGATAGATTCCCTGCCAGACGCCGGTGAACTCCACGCTAATGGTTTCGGTAACGTCGAGGGAAGAGTCCGGCAAGACATCGAGCTCAGCATGAAAATTGCGGATATGCAACTCGCGTGCGGAAGCAGGCAGGGCAGATATCGCCGCAAACAGCAAAGACAGAGCAAGGAGCGGCGCGCCGAAAAGACGACGCCCAAAGCGGCTGAGCGCACAATTGCGCCGGCGCGTTGCGCGACCTGGGATGCAAACAGAAAGCATGGAGCGAACTTCAGGCCGTCGGCGTCGCGCTGAAGCTCACGTGCGGAACTTCGCGTTCTGCCGGGGCCGAGATCTCAAAGAATTCGCGCGGCTTGAAATTGCCCATGCCGGCAACCATGTTCGAGGGGAATTGCTCGACACGCGTGTTGAAGTCGCGCACGGCCGCGTTGTAATAGCGGCGAGCGTTTTGCAGCGTGTCTTCGATCTGGCCGAGGGTGGCCTGGAGCTGAGCGAAATTGTCCGCGGCGCGGAGCTGAGGATAGGCCTCCGAGAGCGCAAACAACTGGCGCAAAGCGCCGGTCAGCATGCCTTCAGCCTGGCCCTTGGCCGCAGGGCCCTGTGCAGACATGGCCTGATTGCGCGCCTGCGTCACCGCTTCGAAGGTGCCGCGTTCATGCGCGGCATATCCCTTCACGGTTTCGACGAGGTTGGGAATCAGGTCGTAGCGGCGCTTGAGCTGTACATCGATATCAGCCCAAGCGTTGTCACATTGGACGCGGAGCCGTATCAGTCCGTTGTACATAAACACGATCAATAGGGCTAGCACAGCGGCGACGATCAGCACAGGCATCATTAGGCGGCCTCTTTCCGACGTTAAGAATTAGATAAAGCGAAAATCAGACCCGTTTCGTTCTCCCAATATGGGCATCGGCTTTGTTTGTGTAAAGAGCGCAGGCCGGACGTGCGCCTGAAAAGTAAGAAGTAACTGATTGGGCGAAAATAAGGTCAGCCGGAGGAGTCTTTATGAGTGGCCGGGCATTGAGTTTCAGGAGCTGAAGCCCCTTCTCGCGCCAAATGGGTGAAGAAAAGGTAACTGCAAATCCCTTGAGCCGAGACAGCACAGCCAGGAGTGGCTGTGCCACCCAGGCAAAAGCCCCAGGGCCCCTGCGGAAGGCGCAGGGCGCCCTGGGCTACAAAACTGCGGTCGGCATCCGAAGCCGCGACCTACAAACCTGGGGCATACCCGGCGAAAGAGGCTCTGGCGCGGGCAATGTAGTTGGTTTAACCTTGCGGCCCGGAGTCCCTCCCTACCATGCTTTTCAAGGCGCTCAGCGCGGCTGTCTTTGGCATCGATGCGTACGTAGTGGAAGTGGAAGTCGATGTAGGCTCAGGACGCATGGGCGATTTCAACGTGGTGGGCCTGCCCGACATAGCCGTCAAAGAAAGCCGCGAGCGAATCAAATCAGCGCTGAAGAATTGCGGCTTCGAGTTCCCCAATCCGCAAAGTGTGACGATCAATCTTGCGCCGGCAGATATTCGCAAGGAAGGCTCTGGGTTCGATCTTCCGATGGCACTCGGAATCCTAGGCTGCCAGGGGACATTTTTCGGCAAGCCGCTGAACGGCCAGCTCTTTCTAGGCGAACTATCGCTGGACGGTAGCGTGCGGCCGGTGCGCGGGACTCTTTCGGCCGCGCTCCGCGCGCGCGAACAGGGCATCCGCAATGTGGTGGTGCCGGAGGCAAACGCGCGCGAAGCGGCGGTTGTAGAGGGCATCGAGGTTTATGCGATTCGGTCTCTGCCGCAGGCCGTCGATCTGGTGAACGCGCCGGAATCGTTCAAGCCTGTGCAACTCGATGCGCGCGCGTTGCTGGCGGAGGCGGCGCAGTATCCGCTGGACCTGCGGGACGTGCGTGGACAACAGGGCGCGAAGCGAGCGCTGGAAGTGGCCTGCGCCGGCAGCCACAACATCATTTTCCTGGGTCCGCCGGGCGCGGGCAAAACGATGCTGGCGAAACGGATCCCGACGATCCTGCCTCCGATGTCGCTGGAGGAGGCGATCGAGACGACGCGAATCCACAGCGTGGCGGGATTGCTGGAAGATGCGCGAGGCCTCGTGGGCACGCGGCCGTTTCGTTCGCCGCACCACACCATCAGCGACGCGGGACTCATCGGCGGCGGCGCCATGCCGCGGCCGGGCGAGGTTTCGCTGGGACACAACGGTGTTTTGTTCCTGGACGAACTCCCGGAGTTTCAGCGCAACGTGCTGGAGGTGTTGCGGCAGCCGCTGGAGGAAGGGGCGGTGACGATTTCGCGGGCGGCGCTCTCAGTCACTTTCCCGGCGCGGTTTATGCTGGCGGCAGCGATGAACCCGTGTCCCTGCGGATTTTTTGGCGATTCGTCGCACGAATGCCACTGCACGCCGCCACAGATTCAGCGTTACGTTTCGAAGATTTCAGGTCCGCTGCTGGACCGGATCGACATTCATATCGACGTGCCCGCGGTCAAATACAAGGAACTCCGCGGAGAGGGTGCGACGGAGGATTCGGCGGCGGTTCGCGAGCGAGTGGAGCGAGCGAGAAGACGCCAACTCGAGAGATTCGCCGCGGAAAAGCACGTCTATGCGAACGCGCAGATGCCTCCGAAATTGATCCGGAAATATTGCGCGATTTCGGCCGAGGGCGAGAAGCTGCTGGAGACGGCGGTGACGCGGCTGGGCCTTTCGGCGCGCGCACACGACCGGATTCTGAAGGTGGCACGGACGATTGCCGATCTCGATTCGGCAGCGGACATCGCGTCGCGCCATCTGAGCGAAGCCATCCAGTACCGCACGCTCGACCGCACCTACTGGGCCTGAGTATCCGGCGAATGCGATTGCGCATTCGGGTTCGGAACCGCTTGCGGCTCTTGTAGGCGATTGCAAATGCGATATGCTACTCGGTGGCAAGAATTCCGAAATAAACTGTATGGCGAACAGTGCCAACCGGATCGAAGTAACCATGGAGACGCTGCTCGACAGCGTCCAATTGGCCGAAGGCATAACAGAGCGAGTGGCGAGAGCGGCGGGATTTACCGACGACGATTGCCTGAAAATCGGCATGTCCGTGAGGGAAGGCGTGATCAACGCTTTTCGCTATGGAAACGAAGAACAGCGGCACAAGAAGATTCAACTGCAGTTCGAGTTTACGGACGATAAGTTCGTGGTGCACATCGCCGATCAGGGACGCGGCTTTGATCTACGGCAAGTGCCGGACCCGCTCGCGGAAGAAAACCTTTTGAAGACTTCGGGCCGGGGAATTTTCCTGATGCGAACGTTCATGGATGAATTCGAAGTACGCCGCACCGCCGAAGGCGGCGCGGAATTGGTCATGGCGAAGAAGCTGGTCCAGCGACAGTCCGCTCCGCATTTACAGGACAAGTAAACCCGCAGCAAGATCTATTTCCATTACGCACTCAGAGTTGCGATGTGGCTGACGTATTAACGGCTTCAAAGCCTACAAAGGCTCTGGACAGCAAGGGCAGGTTTATGCCAGCATTGCGCCGCATTTGATTGGGTCTTGTAATCCCGTAGTGGTGCAAGGGCCCGTCGTTCCGGGTAACTCCGAGCTCCACCGACTGGCGTTACGCCCGGCAAATGGCGAAGATCACGACGAGGAGTGAAGAAGTTGAGCAGAGAACAAGGTGTGGTGAAGTGGTTCAACGCGGCAAAGGGCTATGGGTTCATCCAGCGCCAGTCGGGAGAGGACGTTTTTGTTCATTTCTCCGCGATCCAGATGGATGGTTACAAATCGCTGACGGAGGGACAAATGGTGGAGTTCGAGGTCAAACAGGGGCCGAAAGGCTACCAGGCCGAGAACGTCACCGTAGCCTAGCAGCTTAGATCCATCGTTTCGTAGATTGATGGAGGCCCTGTTCGCGATGCGGGTGGGGCCCCTTTCCATTTCACCCGCTTTTATCCGCGTGTGCGGCTCTCGCAATTCGATCTGCCCGCAGGATTATGGTAGGATTTTTGAAGAAAACCTGTCAGGAGACTTATTTTGCCGCAGCATTCTCTCTCGCGTAAGGAATTGAGGAAGGACGAGGTCCGCGAAACCCTGAGCCATGGCGCGCAGGCCGTCTTTGCGCATCAACACCAAATTTGGGTCTATGGTGGCCTGGCCCTGTTGGTTGCCCTCGCGGTTCTCGGATGGCGCTTTTATACTCAGAGCCAAACTGCCAAGGGAACGGCCGCGTTAGCGGACGCCATGAAGGTTTATCAGGCGCGGATTCGAACCGACGCCGAACCGGCTCAGCCGGAGGAAGTTACCTATCTGGACGAGAAGAACAAGTACGGAGACGCGGAAAAGAAGTTCACCGAGGTTGCGGACCGCTATTCCAGGACTCGTCCGGGGCAATTGGCGCGTTACTATGCGGCGTTGAGCCTGGAAAAACTGAATCGTTATAGCGAAGCCGAAAACGATTTGAAGGCTTTGGAATCGAGCAGCGACGAAAGCCTCTCGGCTCTGGCGCGCTTCAAACTGGCGCAAGTTTACGATGAAGATGGCAAGGGTTCGCAGGCTGTACAGCTCTATCAGCAGCTTTCCAATAAGCCGAGCCTCTTTGTGCCCAAGCCAATCGTCTTGCTGGCGCTAGCCGATCACTACAGCGGCTCGGATCCGGCGCAGGCAGCGAAGCTTTACAAGCAAGTCAAAGACGAATTCCCCGATACTCAGGCCGCTCAGCAGGCCGATGAGCGACTGCAAGTGCTTCAGGCAAAGGGCTAGGCCCGACACATCTTCCAGGCCTCTCCGGGCCGTTTCTACCACGCCACTGGTGTGTCCTTCTTTCTCGCGGATTGGCCGTGACATAGAATGACCTCATGAATCTGGCGTCAGTAGCCATGGACGTGAACCGTTCTCGGGGACGGCGCTGGCCAGAGCCCAAACATCCTTACCGGGACGAATATGCGCGGGATCGCGATCGGGTGATCCACGCGCGCGCATTTCGGCGGCTGGAGGCGAAAACGCAAGTCTTTACGACCCGCTACTCCGATCATTTCCGGAATCGGCTGACGCACACCATCGAAGTGGCTCAGATTGCGCGAACCGTCGCGCAGGCGCTGGGGCTGAATACCGAACTCGCGGAAGCGCTGGCGCTGGTGCACGACATCGGGCATCCGCCATTTGGGCACGCGGGGGAAGCACGCCTGAACGAATTGATGCGCAATTACGGCGACCGTTTCGAGCACAACCTACATGCGCTGAGAATCGTGGAGCAATTCGAACAGCGTTATCTCGATTTTCCCGGCTTGAACCTGACGTTTGAGGTTCGCGAAGGGATCGTTAAGCACTCTCGCGATTATTCAGCGACAGAATTCCCCGAACTCGCCGAATACGAACCAGAACTACGGCCGCCTATCGAATCCCAACTGATGAACGCCGTAGATGAGATTGCCTACAACTGCGCCGATCTGGACGATGGGTTTGAGGCGCGCCTGCTAGACATCGAGATGGTAAGAGACGAACTACCCTTCTTTGCGGATATTTATGATGAAGTGGACCGGCACCATCCAGATGGGCGGGTGAAGCTCAAGATCGACGAGACCATAAAAAGACTGCTCGATTACCTGGCGACGGACTTGATCGAGCGGACCCGGGGACAGGTTTCAGCGAGCGGGGCAAAGGATACTGAAGACATTCGCCGGCTGCCGAAGCGGCTTGCGGGGTTCAGCCCGGAGGTGGCGAAAAACAACAACGAGCTCAAGAGATTTCTATACCGGCGGCTCTACGATCATCCGACAATAGTCGAAGAGCGGGACCGTTCGGTGAACGCGCTCGAGCAACTCTTTCGTTATTACCTGGCACACCCGGAGTCTATGCCGGAGTATTACTTCGAATTGGCTGCACGGGAGCCGCGGCACCGTGTGGTTTGCGACTATATCGCGGGCATGACGGATCATTTCCTGCTGCGGCAGCATCGGGAGCTCCTTGGGATGCCGGCGACGATTTGAACACCGGGTTGACAACACGACGGGCTGTTTTCTTGACATCGTTGGGGTGCACCGTATAATGACTTTTCGCTCTCAAAGGCTTCACGTATGTTCCTCGATGCAAAAGAACTGGCTGTACATAAGCTGCGTCTGAACCAGAGTTATGCACCAGGCGCGGTCGACTACCACACCCGTGACTTTCGGCAGATTGAACCTTTAGAAGTTCGGGGAACGGCGGAGATGGTGGACGACCAAATCCGAATTTCCGGGGAACTGCACACTCGCGTGGAGATGGCTTGCGCGCGCTGTCTTGAACCTGTGGTCGAAGACGTGGTGCGCGACTTTGACCTGTATTACCGGCCGATGCAATCGATTTCCAGAGAGGAAGAGGAACGGCTGAAGCTGGATGACACTGAGGTGGGGTTCTTCGAAGGCGAAGGACTCTTCCTGACCGATGTGCTTGCCGAACAGGTGTTGCTGGCCATACCCATGAAGGCCATTTGCCGCAGCGACTGCAAGGGCCTGTGTCCGCATTGCGGCGCTAACCTCAATAGCGACGAGTGCCGCTGCGAGAGTCACGCAGGTGATCCTCGATTGGCGCCGTTGGCTCGCCTGAAGCAGGACTGGTTCAAAAAGCAATAGCTATAACGATCAAAACGCCATAGAATCCCGCGCCATATAGCGCGATCCGAGCGAGGAGTTTGCATGCCCAATCCGAAACGGCGACATTCGAAAAGACGTACGAGCACCCGGCGGGCACATGACCATCTAACACCGCCGGCCTTCACCGAATGTCCCCATTGCCATGAAATGAAGCAGCCCCATCGAGCTTGCCCGCATTGCGGCTATTACAAGGACCGGGAAGTGATGGATACTTCCGCCTGAATGGGCGCAGGCACGGGCGCGCTTTGTCTTTCCAGACGAATCTTCGGTAGTTTTCGGCCGCCAGAGGCGGTTCCCAGATGATTACCATCGCCGTGGACGCTATGGGGGGTGACCTAGCTCCCCGCCCTGAGGTGGAGGGATCAGTTCTTGCGGCGCGGGAATTTGGAGTGCGAGTTCTGCTGGTGGGCATACCGGCGGAGGTGAAGCGCGAGCTGGGCCGGCACAGCCTGCGAGGCGCTTCGATCGAAGTTGTACCGGCAAGCGAGGTGATCACCATGAGCGATTCTCCTGCGCAGGCTTTTCGCCGGAAGAAGGACAGCTCTGCGCACGTGGCGGCGCGCATGGTGCGACAGGGCCAGGCGGATGCGCTGGTGAGCGCAGGCAATACAGGGGCGCTCATGACCGTGGCGCGTTTTGTCCTCGGGACGCTTCCCTCGGTGCAAAGGCCGGCGCTTGCGGCTCCGTTTCCGACCAGCCGGGGGGGCGTGGCGGTTTTGATCGATGCCGGCGCGAACGTCGATTCGAAAGTGACCCACCTGTTGCAGTTTGCCGTGATGGGAGAGATTTACTACCGCGCGATATTCGGTACCCGGCGTCCAAAGGTGGCATTGCTCTCCATTGGCGAGGAAGAGTCCAAGGGCAATGAGCTCACCAAAGAGGCGTACAACAGGCTCAAGGATTTGCCTCTCAATTTCGTGGGCAATATCGAAGGGCGTGATGTGTTTTCGGGCAGTGTGGATGTGATCGTTTGCGACGGCTTTATCGGGAATGTGGCGCTGAAGATCAGCGAGGGTGTGGCCCAGCACATCGCTGCCGTGCTTAAAAAGTCGCTCAAAAGCACGATTGCTTCACAAGTGGGTTACGTGCTTTCGCGGAGCGCTTACCAAGAATTCCGGCGCAAGATCGACTATTCCGAATATGGCGGGGCACCATTGCTTGGTGTGCGCGGCATTGCCATAATCGGGCATGGCCGGTCGAACGCCAATGCCATAAAAAATGCAGTGCGCGTGGCAGCCGAGATGGCGAACGCGCGCGTGAATGAACGGATCGAGCGAGAGCTTTCCTCCTTGCCCATCGCGGTTGGAGCTTAATCCGCCAGTCTGAAGGAGCTTCGGAAAACAAATGAGCAGAGTTGCATTTGTGTTTCCCGGTCAGGGCTCGCAATATGCGGGCATGGGCAAGGAACTAGCCGAATCATTTCCGGCGGCGCGGGAAGTCTTTGAGGAAGCGGACCGTGCTCTCGGGTTCTCGATTTCGCAGCTTTGCTTCTCCGGTCCTGAGGAGGCGCTGAAGCTTACCGAAAATACCCAACCTGCGCTTCTCACAGCGTCGGTGGCTGCATATCGCGTGCTGGAACAAAAAGGTGTGCGTCCCGACTATGTGGCGGGGCATAGCCTGGGAGAATATTCGGCGCTGGTAGCCGCTGGAGCGCTGAAATTTGCGGACGCGGTTCGCCTGGTAAGAAAGCGCGGACAGTATATGCAACAAGCCGTTCCTCCCGGCGAGGGAGCCATGGCCGCGATTCTCGGCATGCGGCCGGGACAAGTGGCCGAGATTTGCCGCAAAGCTGCCGATGGAAAAGTAATGCCTGCCAACCTGAACTCTCCCGAGCAAACCGTGATATCGGGTCATGCGGCAGCGGTGAAAAGCGCTGTCGAGCAGGCGTCGGCAGCGGGAGCTAAACGCGCGGTGATGTTGCCGGTTTCGGCGCCGTTTCACAGCGAACTCATGAGGCCAGCGCAAGAACGGCTACAGGAAGATTTGCGCGCGACCGAGTTTTCATCGTTAAAGATTCCCCTAGTTACCAACGTCGACGCAAGCGTCATCACGAGCGGAGCGGAAGCGAGAGAGGCACTGATTCGGCAGGTGACTTTGCCGGTGCGCTGGGAGGAGTCGATCCGCGAATTGATCGAGCAGGGCGCAACAACGTTCGTCGAAGTCGGGCCAGGACGGGTGCTCAGTGGGTTGCTGCGGCAGATCGACCGCTCGGTGCATTCGCTGAACGTTGAAGACGCAAAGTCGCTACAAGCCGCGCTCGATCGTCTGGTACAGATACGAGGCGAAGAGACGGAAGTTGAGGCCTCCTGAATGTACGGCCAAATCTCCACATGTTCAGCTTAAAGGATCGCGTCGCGCTGGTGACCGGCGCGTCGCAAGGGATCGGCCGGGCAATCGCGCTGGCGCTCTCGTGCGCCGGGGCCCGGGTCATTATTGCGGCGCGTAATATCGAAAAGCTTCAAATCCTGTCTGAAGAGATCGGCGACGCCAAAGCGTTCCCCGTTCAGATGGATGTTGGCAATCAGCAGGAAGTGAAAGCCGGTTTTCACCAAGCCATCGAGCGCTTTGGACGGCTGGACATACTCGTGAACAACGCCGCGATTACGCGAGACGGTCTGGCGGTGCGCATGAAGGCCGAAGATTGGGAAGCGGTTCTGCGGACCAATCTGACGGGCGCGCATTTCTGTATTCAGCAGGCCCTTGCGGTGATGCTTCGGCAGCGTTCAGGACGCATTATCAATGTGACTTCTGTCGTGGCGCAGTCCGGCAATGCGGGACAAGCGAATTACATTGCGGCGAAGGCTGGCTTGATCGGATTAACGCGCGCGATCGCCACGGAAGTGGCGTCGCGAAATATCACGGTCAATTCTGTCGCTCCTGGGTTCATTGTTTCTCCGATGACTGACCCGCTGCCGGACAAGGTAAAACAGGACCTGATCGGGCGGATTCCCCTGGGGCGTATGGGCCAAGATGCGGAAGTCGCGGCGGCAGTGGTCTTCCTGGCAAGCGATGAAGCGGGGTACATAACCGGGCACGTGCTGGACGTGAATGGCGGAATGCGCATGAGCTAAACACCGGAGCGGTTGACCTGATTCGGAGCGCCGCATAGAATGGGCGGACGCTCAAACGCTAAGATAAAGTAAGATAAGGAAAGAATGGCGCGAACCGGCGTGGCGGACAGCGGAGGCAAAAAAGAATGGCCAGTGTAGAAGAACGGGTCAAGCAGATCATCGTAGAGCAGTTAGGCGTTGATGAAGCGGAGGTTACGCCAACGGCCTCCTTTGTGGACGATCTGGGCGCCGATTCGCTCGATACGGTGGAACTGGTGATGGCCTTTGAGGAAGCTTTTGGCATCGAAATTCCCGACGAGGACGCCGAGAAAATCGCCACAGTGAAAGATGCTGTCTCTTACATCGACAAACACGCCCAGGCAAAGAAGTAATCCCCCTCGCCCGAATCCGTTCAAGGAGAATCGTACTTGAAGCGCCGGGTAGTGGTAACAGGTGTAGGCTTAGTTTGTGCGCTGGGTATTGGCACCGATGAGGTATGGAAAAAACTCATCGCCGGCGTAAACGGCGTCCGCCACATCACGCAATTCGATGCGAGTGGATTCGATTGCCGCATTGCCGCTGAAATCCCCGATTTTGACCCGCTGAACTGGATCGCCAAAAAAGAGCTGAAGAAGATGGGCCGCTTTATCCAGGTGGCCGTGGCGTCCGCCGATTTTGCCTTACGCCAGGCGGGCCTGGAGATCACTCCGGCTATTGCTGAATCGGTGGGCGTTTACGTCGCCTCGGGCATAGGCGGGTTCGACGTCATTGAACGCGAACACTCCAAGCTGATCGAGGGCGGCCCTGGGCGCATCTCGCCATTTTTCATTCCTGCCGCCATCATCAATCTTGCATCTGGAGTGATCTCGATTCGTTACGGCGCTCGGGGCCCGAATTCGGCGACGGCGACGGCATGTTCGGCATCGGCGCACGCGGTGGGCGATTCGTTTCGAATTATCGAGCGGGGCGACGCCGAAGTCATGATCTGCGGCGGCTCGGAAGCGGCGATCACGCCGATGGGTATTGGTGGATTCGCAGCTATGAAAGCGCTTTCGACGCGCAACGAGCAACCTCAATGTGCCAGCCGCCCGTTTGACGCCGAGCGCGATGGCTTTGTCGTTGGGGAAGGCGCGGGCATCCTGATTCTTGAATCGCTGGACCATGCGCAGAAACGCAATGCTCCTATTGTTGCGGAGATCGTCGGGTACGGTATGGCCGGCGACGCCAATCACATCACGCAGCCGGCAGAAGATGGCAATGGCGCGTACCGGGTGATGCGCGCGGCGATTCGCGATGCGGGAATCGCTGCTGAACAGGTGGGATACGTCAACGCGCATGGCACTTCCACGCCGCTCGGCGACGCCATCGAGACGCTTGCTCTTAAGCGCGTCTTTGGGGAGCACGCCAAGAAGCTGCCCGTGAGCTCGACCAAATCGATGACAGGACACTTACTTGGCGGCGCCGGAGGGCTCGAGGCCGGAATCAGTGTGCTCGCCCTGCGCGACCAGAAGGTGCCTCCAACTATTAACTACGCGCATCCCGACCCGGCATGCGATCTCGATTACGTGCCCAACCGTGCGCGAGCGGTTAATTTTGAATACGCCTTATCCAACTCCTTCGGATTTGGCGGCACCAACGCGGCGCTACTATTCAAGCGCTGGCAATAATCGAGACTCGACCGACGCAGCGTAACAATCCAGAACCGGAGTAGAGATGAAGGTAGCCGTTTGCATCAAGCAAGTGCCCGCCAAAGATGCGCCGTTGCACATCACCGATACCGGCGCGTGGATCCGCGAAACGGATATCGGTTTTGAAATGAACGAGCCGGATAGCTTCGCTCTGGAGGAAGCGCTGCGGCTCAAAGAAAAACATGGAGGCGAGGTGGTGGCGCTTTCCATGGGGCCGGAACGGACCAAGCAAGTAATCAAGGAAGCCCTGGCAAAGGGCGCGGACCGCGGGATTCATATCTCAGACGATAAATTTTTCCAGCTCGATCCGCTCGGCTCGGCCAAGTCAATCGCTGCGGCGCTGAAAAAGGAAAATGTCGATCTAATTCTCACCGGCTTGCAGAGCGACGACCAAGGCTTCGGTCAAACGGGAGTGCTGCTGGCGGAACTGCTGGGCATGCCGCATGCGACGATCATTATGCAGATTGAAGTTCAGGGACAAAGGCTGAAGCTTAAGAAAGAGTTGGAGTCGGGCTGGTTTCAGTGGGTCGAATTGCCGCTGCCGGCCGTGCTCACGATTCAATCGGGTATCAATAAAGTTCGCTACTCCTCTCTCAAGGGAATCATGGCCGCAAAGAAGAAAGAGATCGCCGTGATCGCGCGGGAATCGCTGGGCATTGTCCATGAGCCCACCCAGCGCGTGGAACGAATTTACGTGCCGCAGAAGGCGAAGCATACGGAATTTATCGACGGCAGCCCGAAAGAGGCCGCGGCAAAGCTGATCGAGAAACTGCGCCATGAGGCGCGCGTTCTGTAGTTCGGTCAGAAAATGAAAATTCTCGTCATCACCGAGCAGCGCGACGGCAAGTGGAATCCGGTCAATTCCGAAACATTAGTAGCGGCGCAGCAAATCGCTGTGGCACAACCGGGGAGCCGTGTGGCTGCAGTGGTGATCGGCAAGGGCGTACGCGGGCTTGCCGAAGAGGTGGCGGCAAACCAACTGGCGGAAGTCCTGCTCGTCGAGAACGACTTACTCGAAAAATATACCCCGGACGGATATGCAATCGCTCTAAAACAAGTAGTTACGCAAACGCAGCCGGATTTGGTTCTACTGCCACATACGTATCAGGTGCGCGACTACGCTCCCAAATTAGCCGCATCGCTGGGCAAAGGAATGATCGCCGATTGCGTTGGATACCGCGCGGAAAAAGAGCGTGTCGTATTTGTCCGCCAGATGTTCCAGGGAAAGACAGCTGCGGACGTATCGTTTACGGGCGCGCCGCCGTGGTTTGTTTCTTTTCAGGCGGGGGCATTTCGGGGCGATCAGATCGCTCGGGGCGCATCCACTGCGCCGGTGACAGCTATTAGCGTCAATTTGCAGGCGGAGCAGATTCGAACGAAGCCGCTCGAGCTTTTCCGCGAGGCAAAGCAAGCCGTCGATTTGACGCAGGCTCCGATTTTGGTTGCGATAGGCCGCGGGATCAAGGCGCCTGAAAATATTCCGCTGGCGGAGAAATTGGCAAAGGTGATGGGTGGCGAACTGGCGGCGTCGCGCCCGATTTGCGATGAGGGATGGCTACCGATGGACCGCCAAATCGGCAGCTCTGGCCAGACTGTGGCGCCGAAGCTCTATCTTGCGCTGGGCATCAGCGGCGCCATCCAGCACGTGGTCGGCATGAAGGGCGCGCGGACCATCGTGGCAATTAACAAGGATCCGAACGCGCCGATATTTGAAGTGGCCGACTACGGCATCGTCGGAGATATCTTCGAGCTGATCCCCGCGCTTACCGAAGTGCTCGAAAAGAAGTAACTGCTGGTCAGAATGAGACTTTTCTTCCCTGCCCCATGCTAGACTAAGTTTTAGACGATGGATTTCGACCGTTACAAGATCGTGTTATATCGTCAAGATGACGGTTCATGGGTAGCTGAGATACCCTCGCTCCCCGGTTGTTATGCACTCATGGCGACACGGGAAGCGGCCCTTTCCGAACTGGCGGATGTCTTTCGAATGATCGCCGAGGAATACAAAGAAAAGGGCCTACCGCTCCCCGCCGATACCACCGAAATCGTGCATGCCTAGCGCTACGGCGCGGGAATTCCAGATCGTTGCGCACAAGCTTGGCTTTGCCCAAACCCGGCAAACAGGTAGCCATCAACGCTGGAATCACCCGGATGGTCGAGCGGTTACAATTCCTCTTCACGCAGGCCGGGTAATCGGGCCGCCCCTGTTTTTCAAAATTCTCCGTCAGCTAGGAATTTCCTTACAAGAGTTTCAAGAACTCCGATAGGCACAGTTCCGGTGCCCACTGGGTGCCAGATTTGTTGCTAGAATTGCGGAGTGAGCGTCGAACGCGAGCGGCTGGATGCGGACGTCCTGATCGTCGGCGCCGGCCCGGCAGGCTTGGCGTGCGCCCTGCATCTGGCTCGATTAATCCGCCAGCATAACGAATCCGGCGGCAAACCCGAACTTTCAACTGAAGGCATCTACGTTCTCGAGAAGGGCCGCGATATTGGAGCGCACCAACTCTCCGGCGCCGTGCTCGATCCTCGCGCTCTGGCCGAGCTCGTGCCGGATTTTGCGAAGACAGCGCCACTCGACACGCTTGTCAACGATGATGCGGCGTATTTTCTGACTGCGAGCCGCGCCTGGAAACTTCCGATCACGCCGCCACCCCTGCGAAACCACGGGAATTACATCGTTTCAGTGAGCAAGCTGGCGAAGTGGCTCGGCGGGCTCGTGGAGCAGGCTGGGGTGAACGTGTTCACGCAATTTGCGGGCGCGCAGTTGATTCACGAAGGCGCAGCCGTCGCGGGCGTAATTACGGAAGACAAAGGCCGCGATAAGGACGGAAGGCCCAAGGACAACTTCACGCCGGGCTATGAACTGCGGGCCAAGATCACGGTCCTTGCGGAAGGGCCACGCGGCTCGCTGACGAAACACCTCGTTGCGGACAAACATCTTGATGGTCTTAACCCACAGGTTTATAGCATCGGCGTAAAGGAACTCTGGGAAGTTCCGCCTGGACGCATCACGCCCGGGTGGGTGGCCCACACGCTTGGTTGGCCGCTGGATTCGAGCATGTACGGCGGCGGTTGGATCTACGGGATGCGGGACAACCGCGTTTCGCTCGGGCTGGTAACGGGGCTCGAATACCACAATCCGCGATTCGATCCGCACGAAGCTTTTCAACTATTCAAGACGCATCCGTTTGTTCGGCGAATTCTCGAAGGCGGCAAGCTGGTGCGTTACGGGGCCAAGACGATTCCCGTGGGCGGCTGGTATTCCATCCCTCGCACTTATCTTGACGGCTGCCTGATCATCGGGGATTCCGCGAGCTTGCTCAATTCACAGCGGCTCAAGGGCATCCACATGGCCATCAAGAGCGGCATGCTCGCGGCGGAAACGATTTTGGATGCTTTGCGCGCGGGCGATACGTCCGCCGCAAAACTTTCGGCATTTCGGCGCAAGGTGGATGAAAGCTGGATCGGACGCGAGTTGCGAAGCGTGCGCAATTTTCATCAGTCATTCCAGCACGGCCTGTGGCGCGGCCTGGCGCACACGGCTGTGCAATTTGTGACCGGTGGGCGCGGCTTGGTCGATCCGATGCGCATGAAGGCCGGTCACGAGCAATATCACAAGCTCGAAGGTGCGGGTCCGGCTCCGCCCCGTTTTCAAGGCGATGGCGTGCTCACATTCGACCGGCTGACGGACGTCTATCACTCCGGCACGCGGCACGAAGAAGACCAGCCCTGCCATTTGCATGTTCTGGATACGAACATCTGCGTCAATCGCTGCGTTATCGAGTACGGGAATCCTTGCCAATATTTCTGTCCGGCAGCCGTTTACGAGATGGTTGAGGAAAAGGGCGGGCGGCGGCTGAAGATCAATTTTTCAAACTGCGTGCACTGCAAGACCTGCGACATCGCCGATCCTTATCAAATTATCGATTGGGTACCGCCCGAGGGTGGCGGCGGGCCGAACTACGAAGGCATGTAATGGCGGCGCGGTGCGGTTTTCGATCAGGGGACCAGGCCGAATACCGAAAGCTCGTTCTGCGTGCCGATGTAGACGTTGCCATTTGCAACGGTGGGAACGGCGAACTTCACCGCAGGCCCGGCCGCCGACGCGGGACCGCCTGTGCTCGAAGGACTCACGTAGAGTTCGTTAGCAAGATTCGTCGCGTCGTAAGCGTGCAAGACTGCCGGCGAGGACGTAACGTATCCGCTCGTGTCCAGCGCCCAGACAATCCCCGCTGTGGACCCGTTCGAGGAGATCACCGGGGAAGCGCCAAAGAAAGGAAATGTATCTGTTGAGCAGAAGCTCGGCTGAGGGCAAAGCGGCGAGCTCAGTATTCCACTTGATAGCGGAAGCGCTCTGAGATTGTCACCTGTCGAAGCGACATAGACCGTGTTGTTACCCGCCCAGTACGCAGGCGTTCCAAAAATCGGACTAATGAGAGAGAGCGTTTGCAGCGCCCCGCCGACCGCCAGATTGTCGCGGTCCAGCAAGTAAAGGTTCGCGGCTTCATCTCCTGCAATGGCAAGATGCGGATGCGCTGTGCTTCCGGCGGAATCCGGCAAAAGCAAGACACCCGTGGAACCGAAGTACTTCTGCTGAAACTCCAGGCTCGTTTCATTCGCGCGCGCGAAGCTATCGACGATACTGAGTGCGGTCGGAGCCGTCGTTATCTGGAGCTTCAGAACCGTATCCGGATAGTCGGTCCCTGCGCTTGGGATGGCCGCTTTGCCGTCAGAGGTGACGACAACGACGTTTGCTGTCGAGTCCGATGATGGCGCTGCACCACTTTGTCCGATGCCACCATGGGAACCATTTGGCGTACTGATAAAAACGGCTGGAGCAGTTTGAAGATCGGCGGCATTGTACGCGAATAGCCAGCCGTGAAAGGGATCTGTGTCACTATAAGAATCAAAAGCGATGTAAACGTTCCCGCCGGTCAAGAGCAGCGCGGAGCGTTGATTTTCCGTTAGACTCATCGAATCGAACGTCAGCATGCCCGCGGCTGAGCCGTATCCGCTGCCATTCACGTTCGCTTGAATCGTAGCTGGTCCGTTGAACTTCTCGGCGCCTGTTGTCAGATCGAGGGCGTGCAACTTCTGGGTGTAGACCGGCGAACCGCTTACGATACTCCTGGTCTTCGACACGACATAAAGCGTAGCTGTACTGGCGTCTATGACAGGCGTTCCGGTGATGCCGATTTCCGGGACGATGTCCGTCTGCCCCGGAATATCTGTGGTGGGGACGGTAGTTATTGCAGCGGCTGGATCTATGAAACTCACCTGCCACAGAATCTGGCAGCTGTTCGCGTGCGCGTCGAAGGCATAAACGGTATCGTGTTCCGTAGCAACGTAGACGGTGTCGTGAATTCCCTGATTCGGTATAGCGATGTTTGAGACGTAGAGCGGCTGAGCATGAATCTCTCCATCCACGGAGCACCCAAACAATTTGCCGAATGTACTGGCAGTGACATTTGAGGGTGTCAGGTTCGTTTCCTGGGTATTTTGCCCCGTCAAGCCGTTGTCATTTCTCCAGGAATAGACCCCGGTGAAAGTGTTTAGCGGGACGATCGTGACACTCGCAGATGCGGATAGCGGAGGAACCGTCTGCAGCACTGCCATTACGTTTACCGCGAGGGAACTCGAAACAGTTGGCGCCGAATAAAAGGCTGTATACGCAGCGGACCGGGTGATCATACCATCTGCTGCATTTCCGCCATTCACACCATTTACCTGCCAGATCACGGGAGCGTTCGAATTTTGGACCTTGGCGGAGAATTGCAAAGTCTGACCGCTTGGCACGTTGGACGTAACAGGAGAAATGCCCAGAGTTACAGGCGGGGCAGCGATTGTTACGGTTGTGCTCCCAAATACCGACAGGTCAGTTTGGAGGGTGGCTGTGATGGTCACTAGGTTGGAATTGGGAATTGACGCGGGGGCGCTATAAAGGCCCGACGAATTCATGAATCCCACAGTGGAATTTCCAGCCGGCGTGCCATTGACTTCCCAAATGACGGCCTGAGGTCCGTTCTGAACATAGGCGCTGAATTGCTGCGATCCTCCTGTTACAACAGTGGGATTGGCTGGAGAAATCGTTATTTTGGGAGCGGGCAGCGGATTGATCGTAACCATGGCCAGGCCGTTTTTCGTTGAATCCGCCTGTAAAACTACGGCGACGGTGACCGTCAAGGGGCTGAGAACGCTCGCCGGCGCGACATAGGAAGCTGTCGCGGCCCCGGAAGGCGTGATCGTGCCGACTGATGAGTTGCCTCCGGGAATTCCGTTTACCTGCCAGTTAACTGCGGGATTCGGAGCATTCAGCACTGTCAACAAAAATTGGACGCTTGCGCCAACCGCTATCTGGGCCGACGGCGGGGACAAGGTTATGCTCACGCTCGGAGTGGGATCAACGTTGTTATTAACGGGAGATCCTCCGCCGCCAGCACAGGAAAGTTGCTGGGTGATGGCGATCAGCACCAACCATCGGGCCATTGAGCGGATTCTGGAGCGAGGGAACCGTCTGGGAACAAGCGGAAACGAAAGGCGGATAGCCGGAGCCCGGGCGGAGCTGGAACGTACAGGCATCGTAAGCCAGTTACGATAAGTGCTGTAACTGGCTAGTTACCTCTGAGAGGTAAGCGGAAACTAACACCCGCAAGTTGTGGAAATCTACGAGGGCGCGCCTAGGTTTGTAAGCGAACACATGACGAGGGTGACGGGTTCTCGGTTCGCCGCGCGTTGCTATTTATGGTGAGATTTGCCGAAGTAGGGGCCCCGTCTTATAACTGCGCGGTGGTGCAGTCTGGGCCTTCACATGCGCTCTTGTGGCGATGAAAAAGTCCGAAGAGCCTTGCGAAAAAGTTCAGCTTTGAAGCGCGGGATCGAGAGGCCGACTGGGAAGTCGCCGCGGGTGGGGGAGGCAAAGCAGGCCTGACTGCGCCCCGAAATGATGTTTGCGGATTCGCCACCGATTCGCTGATCAACTTTATTGCTTCTGAGCTCAAAGCCGGCGCAGGAGCGGCGGATCGGGCTTCGAAGGTCAACGGCGGCATATCGATGCGAGAAGTGGTGGTAATGGTTGATTCCGGGCGACGCGCAGGAATCGGTGATCTTGATGGCGGCGCGGGCGTGTTCGCTTCTATTTGTTTGCTGACGTTATTCTGAGAAACCAGAAGCTCGCAGGAACACTTGCGTGAACCACTGCGTAGCGCATTGAGCTCGCCACCGTCAATCTCGATGTCGCCACCCTGCGGAACAACTACCCGTTCTGCCGAGAATTGTTCCTCGATGCGCACGGCGCCGAAAAGAGAGGTGACGCAAAGCTGCCCGTTCCGATCAAGCCCGACGGTTAAATCGCGCTCGCGGTCCCCGATAGCCTCGGGAGTGACGACCAGGAGCGCCGTATAAACGGTGATCTGAACGGTGCTGCCGACTTGTAAATGAACTTGGCCGTATTCGAGTGCGATGGTGATCGCCGGGCCTGACTTCACGACGGAAAGATGAGCGGGCCCGCACAGAATGATGTCGCCGCCATCCGGCAGATCGATCCTTGCTTGTCCGGATCGGAGCGTAAGATCGCTGCCGCTGGCCAACAGGGCGGTGGTGCGCCCGTTTTCAGTGTCGTAGCCGATCGCCCCTGTAACGGAAACATCGTCTCCAGAGAGGCGGCCGATTGCTTCTTGGCGTGCAGGCAGATTGGGTGAGGCGGTTTGTGCTGCGCCCGTTTCCGGCTGACAAATCAGCAAGGCTATGACGGGGAGCAAGGCCGAAAAGATTGCGCGCTTCCCGTTGTTGATGTACGAAGTTCCGCAAACGAATTTCAAGATGCTCATATCCGCGTTTCCGCTGGCCTATACTATAGCGCATGACGGAACTGGCCAAGTCTCCGGCACAGCGCGACGAGCAGATCGCCGATTCGTCCGATGTGCGGCCACGGCCGGTCTCCCCTTTTCGGCGCGCCCAAGTTCCCGTCATTTCCGGCGCAGCCTATGCATTTGCTCGCCTTACCGGGCCAACCTTGCGATATGAAGTGCTGGGCTGGCAACACATTGAGCGCGTGCACAGCCAGAGCCGCCGCTGCGTTTTTTCTTTCTGGCATCAAACGATCTTTTTGGCCATGTGGTGGTGGCGCTATCGCGGCGTGGTGGCCATGACGAGCGCTAATTTTGACGGACAGATCCTCGGGAGCGCACTCAAAAAACTAGGCTTTGATGTCACGTTCGGGAGTTCGTCCCATGGCGGCCTGCGAGGCATTTCCGTGCTGGCTGGACGGCTGGAACAAGGCCATGACGTGGCCTTTGCCGCAGACGGTCCGCGGGGACCGCGTTACCTGGCAAAACCAGGGCCGGTGATCCTGGCACGCCGGAGCAGGTGCCCTATTGTAGCGTTCCACCTTTTTGCGGAACGCGCGCATGTCTTCGAGAAAGCCTGGGACCTTTTCCAGCTTCCGCGACCTTTTTCCCGGGTTGTGCTGGTGATTGGCCCGCCGATTGAAGTCCCGGACGAAAGTGGCCGCAATGCCGTTGAACGCAAGCAAGCTGATTTACAACAGGCGCTGCAGCGTGCTCGAGAAACCGCAGAGTCCTGGTTCAAGCTATCGCCCGCTGAACGGGAGCGACAACGTGAGATTTGGAACGCTTGACTTTCTCCGTTACGACTTCAGGATTTCGTGGAACTCGCCGAAGAGCGCGCCGCTTCGCGACCGGCGATGCGACCAAAGACCAGACATTTAGCCAAGCCGTGCTGGTTGAAGCCACCTGCCGACTCTCCACCGCAGTAGAGCCCCGGAATTACCTGGCCGCGCAAGTCAATCACTTGAGCCTTGGCATCAATGTGCAGCCCTGACACACAATCGTGGATACCCGGCGTGGACCAGGCAGCGTAAAACGGCGGCGTTTGGATTTTGTATTTGGGATCTAGTTTGCCGAAATCTGCGTCCTTACCTGCATCTACAAATGAGTTGTATCTGGCCACGGTTTGTTCCAAGGCGGCGGGCGGCATGGGCCGCTTTTGATATTTGCTCACAATTTTGCGCGCGAGCTCGGCAAGAGTGTTTGCACTAAAAAACCAGCCGTCCGTGTCGACGTATGGAGGCGCGCAAATCCAGCCTTCGCGTTTAGCCGCGTCTGCATCGAAGATGGCCCAAATCGGGCCGCCTCCCTCGCCTGTTCCGCCATTTAACTCCAGGCAAGGATTCCACCAATCGAACCCGGTGGCGGCTTCGTTTACGAACCTCAGACCGGCCTGATTGACGTGGATCACGTCCTGGTAATCCTTCATTAGCAAGCCAATCGCGTGAGCGAGGCCAGGAATCGGGCTATTTTTGAGGTTCTCGTTGCGTGTGCCACCGCCCTGCGGATAGCCGTATTGATTGCCGATTACGTAAGGCTTTTCGAAAATATGGGATCGCGCCATGGTCTCCACGGTTTGGTTCGCGGCGCCCCAAAGCGAAGCGCCGATTTCCATGGCTGCGATCTCGCCGTCGCCGGTCTGGCGGGAATACGGCTCGCCAACCACCTGATATTCTTCGGTTAGCCTGGGATCAAAAATCCGGCGGAAGTTGACGTTACTTGTATGACCGCCGGTTCCGATGATCACGCCTTTCCGTGCTTGAATTTTCAGGGTTTTGCCCTGGGTTGTGGCCGTAATGCCGAGAACTCTTCCGGAAAGCTGGCCTTCTCTAATTGAGTCCAGTCATGCTGTGCCGCAGAAGGATTTGCACTCCTAATTTTCTGGCGCTAGCTTCGAGGGGCCGCATGAGGGCAGTGCCATTCCCTCCGTTCGGAGCGACAGCGCTTGGCCCTTCGGTCCAGACAACAGTTTGAGCTCGCTTGGTTTCTTGCGGACCGCCATCCGCACCAACCGGAGGCCGGTCGGGGAATTCCACTCCGTGTGCCTTGAGCCATTCGAAGGTCGGCGCGCTACCGTCGCAAAATGCGCGCAGGATTTCACGGTCGCTGAACCTGTAATCGTGCCAATGGACCAGGTCTGAAAACATGCGATCCGGTGAGTCGTCAATGCCGTATTTTTTTTGCAGGCTGGTGCCGCCCCCCAGCGCAATATTGCCGCCGCTTTCGATGGCGTGCCCGCCGATGTCGTAATTCTGCTCGACGATGATGACGGAGGCTCCGTTTTCGGCGGCTTCGATCGCCGCAGGCAGTCCCGTGGCTCCGGCGCCAACGATAACGACGTCCGCCACGCTGTCCCAATGGCGGGGAGCATTCGCAGCCTCAACAGAGTTTGCGCCTCCGACTACGGCAGTTGCGCCGACGCCGGTGAGTGCGGTTTTGACGAAATCTCTCCTCGACCAGCTATTTTTCGGTTGCCGGTGCTTGGCCACGTTTTCCTCCCGCACTGATGGAACGGCTCAGCAGAGAGCAGTCATTGCGATCACATGTTTGTCTGCTGCTGGTTAGGGCGATTATATGCTCGCTGGACGAACGTTCAAATGGGAGGTGCTCAACACTATGGCTCTAGTCGAAAGTGTGAGCGTCAGGCTGGATGGAAGGAGCTGAGTTACTCCATTTGTTTGGCGATGACGTCGCGGCCGCGTACTTCGACCTGAATGGCAATGGGAGGCCGAATTCCTACGCCCCGAACGATCTCGCCGCGGACCCAGGAGCCGTTGGACAACGTAGCCATTTTGAGGGGATCGTAAACGATACCGTCGCAATCGCTGACAACCATGGGATGGGCGGCCGGAATAGCAAAACGCAAGGACAATGCACTGAGATCGGTTACGTATTGCAACTGACAGCGGGAAAGTGGATTCGAGAGCGCAAAGCCCCAAAAGGATGGCTCAGCAGGCGGCCCCGGCAGATGAATGACCATGGCTGGGACGCCTGTCTGGGTCTTGGGATCGATGAACAGGAATGCCTTCGAAGACCAGGGCTGGGCAAGCTCATAGAGTGTGCCGACGGTGTTCGGCTCGGTATCGGACTTTGTGATTGAGGATGCCTCTGACGAGACGTAGGACAGCGGGGCATCGGAGGACACGGATGCATTGAGGTTCGCGTGACGACGGTGCGACAACCAAAGCGCGAATCCGGAGGCGCAAAGAAGCGCCGCGAGAATAACTGCGATGAGCGGCTTGAGTTGGAGAGGCGCACGCGGGGGCGCTTGGACCACCCCTGGAATGCGCGGCATCTCTGGGGTCATTTTGCGCTGCGCCGGGGGAGATGGCGGCTGGTGCAGGGTTCGTGGCGTCACGATGATTGAGACCTCCGCAAAGATTCGTGGAGATTGGCCAGGCAGAGCAACAATTCGAGCAAGCGAGTGCGATCCTCGCAGTAGTCCGGCACGTCGCCGGAAAGCAGCGTGACGGCGAAATCACCCTGCTGTCTAAGCCAAGTGAGGGTGCGGGTATCCGGGAATTCATTCTGGCGGCAGCGTTCCTCCACGGCGGAAAGACGCGTGAAAACTTCGTCCAGATAGTGCGTTAGGCATACCCCTTGGCGACTAAGCGTCTGAGGTATAGGAGTGGAACAGGCGCCCACACGGCAAGCACGAACCTGAGTGGCTACAACCACACGTCCTCCCTTAGCAGCGGGAGCAGCATAGCTGTGGATAAGCAAGCTCGTAACCAGCCTGGATGGTCCGGATATCTATGAAACTATTGGCAATATTGGACACTCAGAAGGCGAGATGGGACTGCTGCCCGGGGCCAGGGGTAGAAACTATCCCTTACCGGTAGAGGCGGTGCCGTTACGAGTTGAGGCGGGCGTTATGCTGTTTTACCGCAGCACTTTTTGTATTTCTTGCCGCTGCCGCAAGGGCAAGAATCGTTGCGACCGACTTTGGCGCCGGTGCGTACCGGCTTTGGAGCTTCGGCCTGGGCAGGCCCGGTTTGATACTGCAGTTGCTGCTGCTGGCGGCGCTGACGCCGCTCGATTTCGCGAGCTTCCTCTTCGGGGCGCGCCGGCTGAATCAGGAACAGATAGCGAATGGTTTCGCTATCGATCCGGCCCATCATCTCTTCGAAGAGCGTGAATGCTTCTTTCTTGAATTCGACGAGGGGATCCTTCTGGCCGTAACCGCGCAGTCCGATTCCCTCTTTGAGGTGGTCGAGGCTGAGGAGGTGATCCTTCCATTGCGTGTCGACGATATCCAGAATGATGCGGCGCTCGAGCCAGCGCATCATGGGCGGGCCGAAGAGCGCTTCTTTTTCTTCGTAGCGCTGACGGACTTTTTCGACCAGCGCGTCGCTCAGTTGGTCGTGAGTGAGAGTAGAAGTGCGGGATCCAGGCCGACGGCTTTCAGATCGATGCCGAACTGGCCCAGAACTTCGCCGGAAAATTGCGTGAGGTTCCACTTCTGGGGATGCTCTTCGCGCGGGCAGAAGGTTTCGACCAGCCCTCGCGCGAGATCTTCGGCGATGCCCAGGGCGTACTCTTTTTGATCTTTTCCTTCCAGCGCGGAGCGGCGGATGGAGTAGATCGTCTCGCGCTGCTTGTTCATTACGTCGTCGTATTCGAGCAGGTGTTTGCGGGCTTCGAAGTTTTGGGCTTCGACGGCCTTCTGGGCATTTTCAATACGACGAGAGATGAGCTTCGATTCGATGGGCACGCCTTCGGTCATGCCGAGGCGATACATCAGGGCCTTCACGCGTTCGCCGCCGAAGACGCGGAGGAGATCGTCTTCGAGCGAGAGGAAAAAGCGCGAGGAGCCCGGATCGCCCTGGCGGCCGGCGCGGCCGCGAAGCTGATTATCGATGCGGCGGGCTTCGTGGCGTTCGGTGCCGAGAATGTGCAAGCCGCCGAGAGCGATGACTTCGTCGCGCTCGGAGCGGCACTGTTCGACGAACTGGTTATAGATCGGCTGCCACTGTTCGAGAGGAACCTGAAAGATTTTGCCCTCGATCTGGAAGAGCACCATGTTCGCGGCGCTCTCGCCAGTGCCGCTTCCATTGCCGCCGATTACAGCGGAGGCCGCAGCGTAAGGCATAGCCAGACGGTTTTTCAGGCAATAGTCGCGAGTCATGGCTTCGGGATTGCCGCCGAGGAGAATGTCGGTCCCGCGACCGGCCATGTTGGTGGAGACGGTAACGGCGCCCTTGCGGCCGGCCTGCGCGATGATGTGCGCTTCGCGCTCGTGCTGCTTGGCGTTCAGCACTTGATGAGGAATGCCGGCTTTCTTGAGGAGTTCGGAGAGGTGCTCGGATTTTTCGATGGAGATCGTGCCGACCAGAACGGGCTGGCCACTTTCGTGGAGCTGGCGGATTCCGTTGGCCTGCGTTCCGTCTTCCAGGATCATGCCGTTGACGACGGCTTCATATTTTTCGTCGGCGGTGCGGTAGACCACGTCGGAAAATTCGTGGCGCAGCAGCGCGCGGTTGGTGGGAATGGCCACGACCTCGAGGTTATAAATTTTGTTGAACTCGGCGGCTTCGGTTTCGGCGGTGCCGGTCATGCCGGAGAGCTTCTTGTACATGCGGAAATAATTCTGGAAGGTGATGGTCGCAAGGGTCTGGTTTTCGCGCTCGATCTTGACGGCTTCCTTGGCTTCCACGGCCTGGTGCAGGCCATCGGACCAGCGGCGGCCGGGCATTTCGCGGCCGGTGAACTCATCGACGATGATGACTTCGCCGTTTTTGACGACGTAATCGACGTCGCGCTTGTAGAGAGTGTGGGCGCGCAAGCCCTGGTAGACGTGGTGAATCATCTCCATGTGGCTGGGGTCGTACAAGTTGCCGAGGCCCAGGAGTCGCTCCACTTTGGAGACGCCTTCTTCGGTGAGCGTCGCGGTGCGGTGTTTTTCGTCGATGGTGTAATCGATTTCCTGGATGAGCTTGGGAATGATCTTGTCGATGCGGTAGTACTTGTCTGTGGATTCTTCCGCGGGGCCGGAAATAATCAGCGGCGTGCGGGCTTCGTCGATGAGGATGGAGTCGACTTCATCGACGATGGCGAAATGATGGCCGCGCTGGACGCAATCGCCCAGATCGTATTTCATGTTGTCGCGGAGATAATCGAAGCCGAATTCGTTATTGGTGCCGTAGGTGATATCGGCGCCATAGGCGGCGCGTCGCTGGGCATCATCAAGATCGTGGACGATCACGCCGACGGTAAGGCCCAGGGTGCGGTAAATCGGGCCCATCCATTCGGCATCGCGGCGGGCGAGGTAGTCATTGACGGTGACGATGTGAACGCCGCGGCCAGTGAGCGAATTGAGATAAGCGGGGAGCGTGGCGACGAGCGTTTTGCCTTCGCCCGTCTTCATCTCGGCGATTTTTCCTTCGTGCAGCACCATGCCGCCGATCAACTGCACGTCGAAATGACGCATTGAGAGAGTGCGGCGGCCGGCTTCGCGGACCAGAGCGAATGCCGAAGGGATGGCCGGTTCGAGTGCGTCGGCGAGGCGCTGCTTATAGTCGGGTTCGGCGGGATCGGCGTTGCCGAGGCGCTCGGTTACCTGGAATTTGAGGCTGGCGGACTTTTCCTTGATTTCGGAATCGGTGAGCTTTTCGTATTCGCCCGCTAATTCATTAATCGCGGCGATTTTAGGGGCCAGCCGCTTGATATCGCGTTCATGTTTGGTGCCAATAAACCGGGAAACTACCCGGTCCACCATGTCTTCGATTCGCATTTCGTGTTTGTTTGGATGCTCCGATAGGGAGCGGCGCTTCAGCGCGCGCCGGCTTAATTGCGCATAGGTACCACGAAGAATTGATTATAGCCGCCGGTTTCACAGGGTGCAAAGAAACGTAGACCGATGTAGCGAACGAAGAGTGCGAAAGCCTCAGGTCTCCGGGCAAAACTCGCCCCGGCGACCTGAGCTACAAGGTCTTGCTCTCCTATAAGCCGCCGCCTATGATGGAATGACGATGCCTCCAACACCACCAGCAGCAGCGAGACCGATAGGACAGCCCGACAAAATGCCGATTCCGGGCGTGAAAACGCTAGTCGCGGTGGCCAGCGGCAAGGGCGGCGTCGGAAAAACCACAGTCGCCGTGAACCTGGCGATAGCGCTATCGCGAATGGGAGCGGCGGTCGGGTTGATGGATGCCGACGTCTATGGGCCGAACGTGCCGCTGATGCTGGGCACTGAGGAACAGCCGCGCGCCATCAGCGAACGGCAAATCCTGCCAGTGGAGGCCTACGGCCTGAAGATGATTTCGATGGGCCTGCTGGCGCCTGCGGATAAGCCCATGATTTGGCGCGGACCCATGTTGCACAGCGTAGTGCAGCAGTTTTTGCGCAGTGTGCAGTGGGGCGAACTGGACCATTTGATCGTGGACCTTCCGCCAGGTACGGGTGACGTGCAGCTCAGCTTGATCCAAAATGTGCCGCTTACGGGCGCGGTGGTGGTGACAACACCTTCGACAGTGGCTGTGGCCGATGTGCGCAAGGCGATCGAGATGTTCCGCCAGGTGAACGTGGAAGTGCTGGGGATCGTCGAGAACATGAGCTACTTAACCTGTCCGCATTGCCAGAAGCGCGTTGACGTTTTTGGACACGGGGAGGGGCGGCGAATCGCCGAAGCTTATGGCGTGCCGCTGCTGGGAGAAATAGAGATCGACCCCGGCATTCGCGTCGGCGGCGATACGGGCAAGCCTGTGGCTTCGCTAGGCGAAGACGCGCCGCAGGCGCGCAGCTTGTACGCCATGGCGCGATCCGTGGCGGCGCGAGTCGCTGAAGCGAGCGCGGCGGGCACGGGCCCGCGTGTGGAGATTATGTAAGCGCTTCGACCACGTTTTTAATAGCCCTCCAGTGCCTGGGAGAGATTCTTCGGTCGCTGTGGCTCCCTCAGAATGACAACTTCTGCATCGGGTCGGCATTTCTTGTCAGTGAATTCGCCGTGTGCTAGGTTGGCGTGTTTATGTTTGGAGCGCCGCTCGGGCATGAGTAGCACGACTGCTCGGGTTTGTATCGACAGGAGCACTGAGGTGAGGGAGTGATCCGCAGTTATCGCGGCCGGTGGCCGCAAATCGCCGCGTCGGCGTATATCGATCCGGCGGCCGTGATTATTGGCGACGTGACGATCGGCGAACACGCCAGCGTCTGGCCGGGCGCGGTGATTCGGGGCGACGTGCACTGGATTCGCATTGGGGCGCGGAGCAATATCCAGGACGGATCTATCTTGCACGTGATGAAGGATCAATATCCGCTCATCATCGAGGAGAATGTGACGGTTGGCCACGGCGTGATTCTGCACGGCTGCACGATCGAATCGCGCGTGCTGGTCGGCATGGGCTCGATTCTGCTGAACAATGTCCGCGTGGGGACGGGATCGATTATTGCGGCGGGCACGCTCTTGGCGGAGGGGACCAAAGTGGCGCCGGGCAGCCTTTTCATGGGGCATCCGGGGAAATTGCGGCGCATGCTGACCCCGGAAGAACTCGAGGGCATCGACGCCTACGCAGCGCGGTATGTGGAATACGCGCAGACGTACCGCGAGGAAGGTTCCGCTTCGCGGGTGGAGGTAGTGAAGTGAGTTGGCGCGCCGCGCAGAGTGCGGGCCGCGTGCAAGCTTCAGGGCCTAAAGGCCCGATAGGTCAGGGCACGGCTATGTCGGACCTAAGGGTCCGACCCCTTGTCCCTCTTGATGAGAGGTGGCACAGACCCCCTTTCTCTTTTGATGAGAGATGGTGTGATTGGAAAGGCCCCAGGGCCCCTGCAGAAAGCGCAGGGCGCCCTGGGCTACAAAGTCTAAGAAAAGCAGATTCCTCGTCGTCGGCGGCTCCTCGGAATGACACCAACTTGGTTTTTAGGCCCTGCACTGAATGAAATTTCAAGCTATCAAAGGTGTCCGGGACATCCTGCCGCCGGAGTCTGCGCTGTGGAATCGCGTTGAGCAGGCCGCACGCGATGTCTTTCATACTTACGGCTACGGCGAAATCCGGCTGCCCATTTTTGAGCCGACCGACTTTTTGCGCGATCGGTTGGGTCTGGAGACTGATGTTGTCTCGAAGGAGATGTACCGATTCGAGGATCACGCATTATGCGATCTTGACGCGGCCCGAAGGTCCCTGATCCGTTCGAAGCCGAGAGGTTCGACGAATCCTTCGAGTATGTATACCTTTTTTTCTTGATGCGGATGCATTTCGTCTCAAGTACATGGCTTAACCGAGGCAGTCTCAAGCCCGTGAGTCAGATTCCATCAGAAACCTGATAATCAAAGACTGGTTAGCGAGTTGAAGCCGTTCTGTATGACGAGTCGTCAAGCAAATTCAAGCCGCCCCGACTTCGATGGAACCCAACGAAGACCTCGATCTGATACGTTGATCGATTCAGACGTGACGCTCGGGAACTCAATCTTGGGTGACTGTTCTCACACTGCGGCCGGAGGCGACGGCGTCGGTGGTGCGCGCATATATCGAGCACGGGATGCACACGCGGCCGGGGAACGTAAGGGTTTACTACATCGGGCCTATGTTCCGCCGGGAACGGCCGCAGAAGGGGCGCTACCGGCAGTTCTATCAGATCGGCGCGGAGCTGCTGGGGCCTTCCGATCATCCGGCGCTCGATGCGGAAGTCATCGAGATGCTACTGGCGTTTTTCGCCCGCGTAAATCTGACCGGCGCGAAGCTCTATATCAATTCCATCGGCGATAAGAATTGCCGGCCAGCATATGTCGAGCGGCTGCGCGGAGAATTACAAAAAGTACGCGATAAACTCGGTGCGGATAGCCAACGGCGCATCGAGACGAATCCGCTGCGGGTGCTGGATTCGAAGCTGCCGGAAGAGCAGGCGATCATCGATACCCTGCCTCACATCGCGGATCATCTTTGCGATGCGTGCCGCGAGCATTATGCGGAGCTGAAGCGGCAGCTCGCACTTGCGTAAACATCCAGTACCAAGAGAATTGGCGGCTTGTGCGCGGGCTAGACTACTACATGCGGACGACATTCGAGATTACGGCGCCGGGGTTGGGATCGCAGAACGCGGTGTGCGGCGGAGGGCGTTACGACGGGCTGGTGGAACTGCTGGGCGGACCGGCAACCACAAAAGGGATCGGTTTCGCGATCGGCACCGATCGCCTGATGCTGTCGCTGCAAGAAGCGGGCGCGGCGGCTAGTTGCGGCCTGGAGGTGTACGTCGCGTGGATGGGTGCTCAGGCCTATCCTGCGGCCGTGGCGCTGGCGCGAAAGTTGCGCGAGCATAACCTTTCGGTGGAATTGCCGGCGCAGGAGATGAAGTTCGGAAAATCGCTGAACCTGGCGGACCGGCTGGGAGCACGATTCGCGGTGATTTTGGGCGACGACGAATTGGCGGCCGCACAATTCACGGTGAAGCGGCTGGCCGATGGCGATCAGAGGAAACTTTCGGAGGCGGAATTGCTTGAGTACCTGACGAAATCGAGGACGGCGTAATGGCGACGCTCGACCTGCTGGGGGATTGGAAGCGCACACAGTACGCGGGTGATTTGCGCGCGGACGATGCCGATAAGGAAGTGACGCTGATGGGCTGGGTGCACCGGCGGCGCGACCTGGGCAACATTATTTTTATCGATCTGCGCGACCGGGGCGGGATCGCGCAGATTGTGTTCAACAAAGAGCTGGCGCCGGCGGCGCATGCTCGGGCCGAGGAACTGCGCGCGGAATACGTTATGGCGGTGCGCGGGCGAGTGGCTCGCCGGCAGAAGCCGAATCCGGATCTGGCAAGCGGCGAAGTGGAGGTATTTGCCTCGGAGCTGCGCATTCTGAATACGGCGAAGACGCCGCCGTTTGTGGTGGAAGACGAAGTGAGCGCGAGCGAAGAGACGCGTTTGCGTTACCGTTATCTCGATCTGCGGCGCTCGCATCTGCAGAACAATATCGCGCTGCGGCACAAAATTTTTCTGGAGATTCGCCGGACGCTGAATGAACTTGGGTTTTACGAGATCGAGACGCCCATGCTGACGCGCTCGACGCCGGAAGGCGCGCGAGATTATCTGGTGCCCAGCCGGGTGCATCACGGGCAGTTTTACGCGCTGCCGCAATCGCCGCAGATGTTCAAGCAATTGTTGATGATCGGAGGACTCGACCGCTATTTTCAGCTGGTGCGCTGTTTTCGCGACGAAGACTTGCGCGCCGACCGACAGCCGGAATTCACGCAACTCGATCTGGAGATGTCTTTCCCCACGCAGGAAACGATCTTTGGCGTGATCGAGCAGGTGATGGTGCGGGCGTGCGCGGCGGCGGGGATTAACGTGAAGGCTCCGTTTCGGCACATGGAGTACCGCGACGCGATCAGGCGATACGGAATCGATAAGCCGGACCTGCGGTTTGGGATGGAACTGCAGGAGGTGACGGAGCATTTCGCGATGGCGCGGGAGAAATTGCATTTGGAAGGCAGCTTGCATGCGCTCGTCGCGCCGGGCGCAGCGTCTTTTTCCCGTAAGCAGCTCGATGAATTGGGCGAGCAGTCCAAAGGCCTGGGTGCGCGGGGGCTGTATACGATCAAAGTGGCGGCGGAAGGCGTGAGTTCGCCGCTGGAGAAGACGCTGGGCGCGGCAGCGGTGCAAAACATCGTGGCGGCGGTGGGCGCGAAGGCCGGAGATCTAATTGTCGCGGTTTCGGCTGTGCAACAAATTCCTGGAACCGATGCGGCGGCGCTGATTGCGGGGCAATTACGGCTGACGCTTGCCGAGCGGCTGAACCTGGTGCCGAAAAATCGCTGGGAATTCTTGTGGCTGACGGGCTTTCCGCTCTTTGAATGGAGCATCAGCGAAAAGCGGTGGGCGGCGGCGCAGCATCCCTTCACCGGAATTCGCGAAGAAGACGTTGATAAGCTCGAATCCGCGCCGCAGAACGTGCGTTCGAAGGGCTACGATCTGGTGCTCAATGGATCGGAGCTGGGATCGGGAAGCATTCGAATCCACAGCCAGGAATTGCAGGCGCGCGTGTTCGCGCTTTTGGGACTGAACGAGGAGCAGCGGCGGCAGCGCTTCGGATTTTTTCTGGACGCGCTGACGTACGGCACGCCTCCGCATGGCGGAATCGCACTGGGGCTCGACCGCGTGGTGGCGCTGCTGGCGGGCGAGAAGTCGATTCGCGAAGTGATTGCGTTTCCGAAGACCACGGCGGCGCAGGATTTGATGGCGGAGGCGCCGTCCGAAGTCGAGCCGGAGCAGCTCGAGGAGTTGGGAATCGCCGTTCGGCCCACCGAACGCGAGGCTGCGTCGGGCGGGGCGGCTTCAGGGGCCAAGGCCCCCCAATAATGCAGTTGAAAATGTCGGAGCTAAAGCTCCGACCCACAAAGAAGCAAGAATTTCCGAGAATTCGTGGCGTCAATGATTGTGCGTTCGCGCCGCATAGCAGAGCGACTGAGGAATAAATCGGAAAAAGGATGAGCCGGATACGGATATTGCCGGAAGCGATCGCCCCGAACTGAGAATAAGAAGCACCGAGGTAAAGCTATCACTATAGTTGATCCAACTGACGGCCTTGCCGTGACCTATTTTGCGAAGGGATTTGCCGCTTGTGTCGGAATAACAGTGTGGGCAGAGTACCGGCACGATTGGCTTCTGGTTGTCGTTTCTTCTGCGACGGTATTCCTGATCTTGACTGATGCATTCCAATCCGGTCACTCTTATTTCTCTCTTCGGGTGTGGAACCCTTTATCTTTGCTCGAAGGATTTTTATACCTCGGAACGTTTAGCTTATTCATTCGCCGACTAATTCTGGAGCATAGGGCCAAGGACGAGTCGCAATAGATGACGCGCATACGGATATTGCCGGAGGCGATTGCCAACCGCATTGCGGCGGGCGAGGTGGTGGAACGGCCGGCCTCGGTGGTGAAGGAACTGCTCGAAAACGCACTGGACGCGGGCGCGCGTTCGGTGCGGATCGAAGTGGAATCTGGCGGAAAACGCATGATCCGCGTCGTGGACGATGGCAGCGGCATGAGCCACGACGACGCGCTGCTAGCGTTCGAACGGCACGCCACCTCGAAGCTGCGTACCTCGGACGATCTGCTTTCGATAGCGACGCTGGGATTTCGAGGCGAGGCTTTGCCGTCGATCGCTTCGGTTTCGCGATTGCTGCTGGAAACCAGCGTTGGCGGCGAAGAACAGGGGACGCGGGTGGAGTTTGCCGGCGGCAAACTGGTGGGCGTGAAGCCGGCTGGGCTGCCGGCGGGTACGTCTGTGAACGTCGCCGATCTTTTTTATTGCGTGCCTGCGCGGCGAAAATTTCTCAAGTCGGACACGACGGAACTCGGACACGTGGCTTCGCTGGTTACGCATTACGCGCTGGCAAATCCCGACAAGCAGTTCGCGCTGAAAACGCCGACGCAAGAGATCGTGAACGTCCCGCCGGTGGCGACGCTGGCGGAACGCGTGTATCAAGTTTTTGGCCGGCAGGCGCTCGAAGAGATGATCGAAATCGCGCCGGTTTCGGGTCCGATTCGCGCAGCCATTACCGAAGCTGCGCTCGAAGAGGGCGGGGGAACGGGAGAGCTTACGGTGAGGGGCTTCGTTTCGCGGCCGGAAGTGCAGCGGGCGAACCGCAACGGAATTTATGTTTTTGTGAACCGGAGGCTGGTACGCGATCGGCTGCTGCTTCACGCCATTCACGAGGCCTACCGAAATATTCTGCCGGCCGATGCATTCCCGATGGCGCTGCTCTTTCTCGATTTGCCGTGCAACGAAGTGGACGTAAACGTTCATCCGGCGAAGATTGAAGTGCGCTTCCGGCATTCCCAATGCGTGCACGACTTCGCTCGCGATGCGATTCGGCACGCGCTTTCGAAAGCGCGGCCCATCGCAAGCTTTGCGGTGCCAGCACGGCCGACGGCGCCGGCGTCCGGCGCGCATGCGGGCGTGGCGACGGCCGCCGCTCCGGCGCCGATGGCGCCGCCACGCGCGGTATTGCCCTTAGCCGACGCCTATGCCGGCGCAGGAACGGAGGCATTCGCGTTGACGGAAGCGCCAGTGCAACCGGAGACGCAGCGGTTTGCGTTCGAAGCTTCGGGCGCCGAATCAGCCGCGAGAGAAAGCGCGCAAATCGAGGTGCATTCTGCACATGCTGCGCACGCGCCGGCGCAGTACATGGAGGCTCCGGCGAACGCCACATGCATTGGGGAGCTGCGGCCGCTGGGGCAAGTGAATTCGAGCTTCATTGTGGCGGTGAATTCCGAAGGGCTGTGGATTATAGATCAGCACGTGGCGCACGAGCGCGTGCTTTTCGAGCAACATCTGCGGGCACGGCGCGAAGGAGCAGTGACAGGCCAGCGGCTGCTTGTGCCGATCGTCGTGGACCTGACGCCGCGGCAGCGCGCGATCCTCGAACAGATCAGCGAGGAACTCTCGGCGAACGGATTCGACGTGACGCCGATGGGACAGCAGAGCGTGGCCATTCAGGCCACACCGGCGGGTGTGCCGAATTCCGATGCCGAGCGGCTGGTGGCGGAGATCCTGGACGGCATCGAGCGCGAGCACCAGGCGATCTCCATCGATTCGCTGCAGTCGCAGATTGCCGCGTCCACGGCCTGCCATGCGGCGATCAAGGTCAACATGCCGCTGGACCAAACCAAGATGGAATGGCTGCTTGGCGAGCTCGCCAAAACAGAATCGCCGATGAGCTGCCCGCACGGGCGTCCGGTGGTTTTGCGGTATTCGCTGAGGGAGATCGAGCGGGCGTTCAAGCGCATTTAAGGACAACTCTAAGGAGAACGTCCGGAACTCAGCCGATGCAAAAGCTGATCATTGCGATAGACGGCCCGGTGGGCTCAGGTAAGAGTACGGTCGCGCAGCGCGTGGCCGAAATGCTCGGTTATATCTACCTGGATAGCGGCGCGATGTATCGTGCGGTGGCATGGAAGGCGCTGCGCAATGGGGCGTCTCTCGATGCAGAAGAGGATCTCGCTGAGCTGGCTCGCGCTACGCGCATCGATCTGGTGAGCGACGATGGCGGCTTTCGCGTGCTGGTGGATGGTACGGATGTGACGGATCAGATTCGCTCGCCGGCAGTGGCGCAGGCAGCCTCTAAAGTTGCCGTGAACGGCGCGGTGCGAGCCGTGCTGGTGGCCGAGCAAAGGCGCGCGGCGGCAGGCGGAGGAGTGGTGATGGAAGGGCGCGACATCGGCACGGTCGTGTTTCCCGACGCCGACCTGAAGATTTTTCTGGATGCTTCGGTGGAAGTACGCGCGGAACGGCGTCGGCTGCAACATGCGCAAAAGGGCGAGCGTCTGGAATTTTCGGAAGTGCTGGAACAGGTCAGGCAGCGCGACAAGCGCGATCGTGAACGCGCGGTTTCACCGCTTGTTCGCGCACACGATTCCGTTTATGTAGATAATACGGCGATGAGCCCGGAAGAGACTGCGCGACTGATTGTCTTTCTCGCTCGGGAACGCGAAGTGGCAGCGAAGGCGGAAGCACGGCAGGCTTGAGTCGCTTCCGCTCGCTTGCTATAGCGATATCCAAATTACAGAAAAGCAGATTCCTCGTCGCGCAATCGTTCGCGATCGAGCAAAACGTGTGCCTGCGCTCCTCGGAATGACACGCTTTAGAAATTGATCGCGCGATCTCGGAAGAGAAAACCGTTTAACTCGGATTGGACATCGAAGCGAGAAATTCGGCGTTGGATTTGCTTTTGGAGAGCCTGCCCAGGAGCAGTTCCATGGCCTCAACCGGCGACAGCGGGTTGAGGACCTTTCGAAGCACCCAAACGCGGTTTAGCTCGTCGGGCGGCATCAGCAACTCTTCCTTTCGCGTCCCAGAGCGATTGATATCGATGGCCGGAAAGATCCGCTTATCTACCAGGCGGCGGTCGAGATTGATTTCCATGTTACCGGTGCCTTTGAACTCCTCGAAGATCACGTCGTCCATGCGGCTGCCGGTATCGATCAAGGCGGTGGCCATGATGGTGAGCGAACCACCCTCCTCGACATTGCGCGCAGCGGCGAAAAAGCGCCGCGGGCGCTGGAGGGCGTTAGCATCGATACCTCCGGAAAGCACTTTGCCCGAAGGCGGCGTGACCGCGTTGTAGGCGCGCGCCAGGCGCGTGACGGAATCCAGCAGGATGACCACGTCGCGCTTGTGTTCGACCAAGCGCTTGGCTTTCTCCAGAACCATTTCAGCGACCTGGATGTGGCGCTGCGGAGGCTCATCGAAGGTCGAACTGATGACTTCGCCCTTTACGGTTCGCTGCATGTCCGTGACTTCTTCCGGGCGCTCATCGATCAGCAGCACGATCAGGGCGACTTCCGGATGATTGGCGGTGACGGAATTGGCCACCGACTGCAGCATCATGGTTTTGCCGGTACGCGGCGGGGCCACAATCAAGCCGCGCTGGCCCTTGCCGACCGGGCAGAGCAAGTCGAGAACGCGCCCGGTGAGATTTTCCTTCGTGGTTTCCATTTTCAGCCGGCCCTGAGGATAGAGCGGAGTGAGGTTGTCGAAAAAGATTTTGTTTCGCGCTACCTCGGGATCCTCGAAGTTAACGGCTTCCACTTTAATCAGCGCGAAATAGCGTTCGCCATCTTTGGGCGGACGCACCTGGCCCGAAACCGTATCGCCGGTACGCAGGTCGAACTTGCGAATCTGCGATGGCGAGACATAAATGTCGTCCGGGCCGGGCAAGTAATTGTATTCCGGGGCGCGCAGAAAGCCGAAGCCATCCGGGAGGCATTCCAGGACGCCTTCGCTAAAGATAAGCCCGTTTTTCTCGGTCTGCGCGCGCAGGATCTGGAAGATCAGTTCCTGTTTGCGCATTCCGCTTGCGCCGGGGATGGCCAAGTCCTTGGCGATCTTGGCCAGATCGGTGATATTTTTTTCCTTCAGTTCTGCAAGACTAATACTCATTGTGATCATTCCTTGACCTTGAATGGAGCCGGAATTCCACGGCCCCGTTTGTCGGGAAATTTAGCAGCGGGCGACGGCGAACAGAAATGCGCCGTCGTCATACGGCGGAACCCACACTTAAATTACGAAACAATGTTTTTTCTTCTAGAGATTTCGAACAGGAACCAAACAGGGGCGGGTCACTCCCGGGCAGAATCAGTTCTCATCGTCGAGCTCTGCGCGCGAAGGTCTCCCTCAGTTGGTTAATTCCTGATCTTGCTCTGCTTCCGCAGCGAACTTGGTCGGCACTTCCGGCACATCGGGAGGCGCCAACGGCTGAAGCGGTCTTTCCAACGCTAAACCCAAAACCTCATCCATCGTTTCCACAAACTTGATCACCAAAGTCGACTGGATATCGGCGGGAATATCCCCGAGATCTTTTTCATTATCTTTGGGCAGGAGCACCGTGCGGATCCCCAAGCGATGCGCCGCAAGCACTTTCTCTTTGACGCCGCCGATGGGCAAAACTTTGCCTCGCAGGGTGATTTCGCCAGTCATGGCCACATCGCAGCGAACGGGAATGTGAGTCAGTGCGCTGACAATAGCCGTGCAAATCGTGATGCCCGCAGAAGGGCCATCCTTCGGAATAGCGCCCTCAGGGACGTGGATGTGAATATCGAGATGACGATAGAAATCGTGCGGCAGGCCGAAAGCAGAGGTGCGCGCACGCACATAACTCATGGCGGCCTGAGCCGATTCCTGCATAACGTCGCCGAGTTTACCGGTGAGCGTGAGCCGACCCTTGCCATGCATCAATCCCGCTTCAGTGGTCAAAACCTGGCCACCCACCTCAGTCCAAGCCAGGCCGGTGGTGAGACCGATTTCGTTCTTTTTCTCGGCCCAGAGCTCGCGGAACTTAATGACGCCGAGGAATTCGTTGACGTTTGCCGGGGTAACCTCGACCTTGACCTGCCGGCCTTCCTTCACGACGCGCCGAGAAATCTTGCGGGAGACATTGGCAATCTCGCGCTCCAGATTCCGCACGCCGGCTTCCTGCGTGTAGTGCCGGATAATGTAGTTGAGCGCATCATCGGTGAATTGCAGGTTTTCTTCGGTCAGACCGGCACCCTCACGCTGCTTCTTGAGCAGGAAGCGCTTGGCGATCTCCCGCTTTTCGATTTCGGTATAGCCCGCCAAGCGCAGGACTTCCATGCGATCCTGCAAAGGCTGAGGGATCGTGTGCAACACGTTGGCAGTGCAGATGAACATGACGCGCGAAAGGTCGTACTCGACGTCGAGATAATGGTCTGTAAAGGCGTGGTTCAATTCGGGATCGAGCACTTCCATCAGAGCCGCGGAAGGATCGCCGCGGAAATCCATAGACATTTTGTCAACTTCATCAAGGACGAATACGGGATTGACGGTCCCCGCCTTCTTCATCATCTGGATAATCTGGCCAGGGAGGGCACCGATATAGGTGCGGCGATGACCGCGAATTTCGGCCTCATCCCGAACGCCGCCAAGGGAGACGCGCACGAACTTGCGCCCGGTTGCGCGGCCGATGGACATGGCGAGCGAAGTTTTGCCTACGCCGGGAGGTCCGACCAGACACAGGATCGAGCCGCGAGGATTCTTGACCAACTGACGCACTGCGAGATATTCCAGGATGCGCTCTTTGACCTTCTCGAGCCCGTAATGATCTTCCTCTAGAATTTTCTCGGCGACACCGATATCACGAATCTCTTTTGACTTCTTCTTCCACGGCACCGCCAGGAGCCAGTCGAGATAACTGCGGCTCACGGTCGACTCTGCGGACATCGGCGGCATCATTTCCAGCCGCTTCAGTTCCTGCATGGCCTTTTCCTGAACGTCTTTCGGCATTCCCGCCGCATCGATCTTCTTCTTCAGGTCGTCGAGCTCGTTCTTTTCACCGCGGCCGAGCTCTTTGTGTATGGCCTTGAGCTTTTCGTTAAGGTAGTACTCTTTTTGCGCGCGCTCCATCTGGCGTTTCACGCGCGTATTGATGTTGCGGTCGACGTTGAGTTTTTCGATCTCGCTTTCAAGGACTTCAGCCACACGATTCAAACGATCCAGCACGTCAAAGTTTTCGAGCAATTCCTGCTTTTCTTCGACCGGAATCTGCAAATTGGCGGCGATCGTATCGGAGAGCTTGGCGGGATCTTCGACGCGAGCCGCGGCGATCATGGTGTCGTAATTCAGACTTTGTGAGAGCTTCACGTACTGCTCGAAGAGGCCATTGACACGGCGAACGGCTTGATCGATCTGCGGAGAAGGCTCAGCGCGCCCGGGCAAGATCTTCAGGGTAGCGCGGTAAAAACCCTCTTCGCTCGCGAGCTGCACAATCTTGGCGCGCTCGACACCTTCAACGAGAACGCGGATATTGCCGTCGGGCAGTTTCACGCTTTGCACGATATTGGCAAGGGTGCCGACGGTGAAAATCTCTTCCGGTTTGGGATCATCTATGGAGGCGTCGTGCTGGGTAGCCAGGAAGATCTTCTTTTCTCCGGCGAGCGCTTCTTCCAGCGCACGCACGGAAGCCTCTCGCCCGACGATAAAGGGCTGCATCATCTGAGGGAAGATGACCATATCCCTCACCGGCATCATCGGCACACGCTTCATTTCACTTTTCTCGCGGGTAAACATTGATTTTTAATTTGGTGGAAGGCCCCCGACTTAATTATCCCAAGTTATCCGGCTTTTTCCAGCAGGTTCCAGTTGATTTCGCGACTGCGTACCATTTCTGCGGTAACGGCGAATTCGCGCACCTTGCGCTGAGCCGGCAGGTTATACATGAGATCGAGCATCAGATCTTCGAGAATCATGCGCAATCCTCTGGCGCCGACCTTGCGTTGCAAGGCCAAATCGGCAACGGTCTCGAGCGCATCATCGGCGAAGCGCAGCCGGACATTCTCGAATTCAAATAGCCGCTGATATTGGCGGATCAATGCGTTCTTGGGCTCGGTCAAGATGCGCATCAGCGCGGCCTTATCCAGATCGCCGAGAACACCGACGACTGGCAACCTGCCCACGAATTCGGGGATGAGGCCATAGCGGATCAAGTCCGTAGGCTGGGCTTGTTCGAGCAGTTCCAGATTGCGGCGATTGGTGGTCACAGGCTGAGCGTCGGTATGGAAGCCCAGAGACTTTTGACCGACCCGGCGCTCCACAATCTTTTCCAAGCCTACGAAAGCTCCGCCACAGATAAACAAAATGTTAGTGGTATCGACGGGAGTAAATTCCTGGTGGGGATGCTTGCGTCCGCCCTGGGGAGGAACATTGGCGACGGTTCCCTCAAGAATCTTTAGCAACGCTTGCTGGACACCTTCGCCGGAAACGTCGCGCGTGATCGAAGGGTTTTCATCCTTCTTAGAGATCTTATCGATTTCGTCGATGTAGATGATGCCCTGCTGGGCCTTGGTCACGTCGCCATCGGCGTTTTGCAGCAGCTTCAAAATGATGTTCTCGACGTCTTCGCCCACGTAACCGGCTTCGGTAAGCGTAGTAGCATCCACGATGGCGAAGGGAACATCCAGCATGCGGGAGAGCGTCTGCGCCAGAAGAGTCTTGCCTGTGCCGGTGGGGCCCACCAAAAGGATGTTGGACTTGGTCAGTTCGACATCGCCCGGCTGATGATTCAAGAAGATACGCTTGTAATGATTGTAGACGGCGACCGCGAGCTTCTTCTTGGTTTTGTCCTGGCCAATCACATAACTATCGAGGAAGGACTTGATCTCCGGCGGGCGGGGCAGGCGCCGGTTAATGGGTCCGGCCTGCTCGCGCTTTTCCTCTTCAAGAATTTGTTGGCAAACACCCACGCACTCATTGCAAATGTAAGCACGCGGATAATCCGAAGGCGAGCTGATGAGCTTCTCAACTTGCTCTTGCGTTTTATGACAGAACGAACAGCGCAGCGGTTCGTCCGAGCTAAGTTTTCTCACGGCTGTCGGCCTCCGACGGCCCCCCTGAAGGGACAAGACCCGTCACTATCTTAAGACTTTTCTCTATCCGCGGCATTGCCAAAACAATCTCGCTACTAACTGTTAGGTACGCCCCTATCGGTGCTTGTGGATAATTTCGTCAATCAGGCCGTACTCCTTGGCCTGCTGGGGCGACATAATAAAGTCGCGCTCGACATCCTTTTCGATTTTCGAAACCGGCTGCCCACAGTGATTCGAGTAAATCTGGTTGATCACCGAACGCATCCGCAAAATCTCTTTGGCGTGAATATCGATATCGGTCGCCTGTCCTGAAAGGCCGGACATCCAAGGCTGGTGAATCAAAATACGTGAATTGGGAAGCGAAAAGCGCTTTTTCGGAGATCCCGCAGCCAGCAACACGGAGGCAATCGAAGCCGCCTGTCCCACACAGGTGGTGACCACATCGGGCCGGACGTATTGCATCGTGTCATAAATCGCCATGCCCGCTGTGATCGAGCCTCCCGGTGAATTTATGTAGAGCTGGATATCGCGCTCCGGATCTTCGGCTTCAAGGAAAAGCAGTTGAGCAGTCACGAGGTTGGCGACGTGGTCGTCGATCGGCGTTCCGATAAATAAAATATGGTCTTTGAGGAGCCGCGAATAAATGTCATACGCGCGCTCGCCCCGTGTGGTCTGCTCCACCACCATAGGAATGAGTGTCGTGGCGCGTGGACTTGAATCGTCTTCATGATGTTTCATCGAGTGTAGGGAAGTTTGCAGGAAGAAACCGGTCAGGACCGCTCCGGCTCTCGAGTTTTTACCTCAGAATTCTTTTGGAGCCACTCGAGGGTCTTTTCGCTGCGGAGCTTCGATCTCATCCTATCCACGGCCCCCTGCTTTGTCAAGCTAGCGCGGATCGCTGGTGCAGATTCGCCACTACGCTCCGCGATCTTCGAAATTTCCTGATCGATATCCTCATCAGTCGCTTCTATATTTTCCGCCGAGGCAATGCGATCCAGCAGCAGCTCTGCCTTTACGTCCTCAATCGCGCGAGGATGCTGGCGGCGCCGCATGGCGACCCAATCCACATTAACGGCTCGCGGATCGACTCCCTGGGCTGCCAAACTTCGAACAGCACGCTCCAACCGAACATCCATTTGGTTTTCCACCAGCGCTTCGGGAACGGGGAAATCATGAGCCGCGACGATTTTTGCGAGAACTGCCTCGCGGACCGCAGATGAGTGGTGCGCCTCGAGCTCTTTTTCCAGATCCTGACGAATTTTGCCGCGCAGTTCCTCAAGCGTTTTGGCGTCACTGACGTCCTTGGCTAATTCATCATTGAGTTCGGGAAGTTTCTTTTGCTTTACGGCGACAACTTCTGCGTTATACACAACTTTCTGGCCGGCGAGCTTTCGGTCCGGATAATCCGCAGGGTATTCGACATCAAAACGCCGCTGCTCGGCGGGCTTTGCACCGACCAGATTCTGCGTAAAGGCTTCCAGGGTTTCCTCAGCGCCAAGATGGCAAAGGACATTGTCAGCCTTAAGGGGTTCGCCGCCGCCCACTGGCGTACCGACCAGCTTGAGTTGCGCGTAGTCGCCGCTTTCGAGAGCGCGATCCTCCACAGGGACAAAGGTCGCGGCGCGTTCACGCATGGCCTCGAGCGTTTTGTCGACATCAGCGTCGGTTACCTGAGCCTTCTCAACCTCGACTTGCACGCCCTTGTAGGCGCCGATCTCAAATTCGGGGAGCACTTCGAAGCTGGCGCGAAATTTGAGGGGGCGGTCCTCAGCATAGTCCACATGATCGACCTGCGGCTGTGTGATGGGAACAAGCTTCTGATCTTTGACCGCTTTGTCAATCTGCTCGGGAACGAGCGACTGCAGCACTTCGCCTTTGATATCGTCAGCGAATCGACGGCGGATCAGGGGGATCGGCGCTTTACCAGGGCGAAATCCGGGCACACGCGCGACCCGCGCAAACTCGCGGGCTACTCGTTCAATCGCCTTCTGCACGTCCGTGGCGGGAATCTCCAGGTCGAGTTCACGCCGGCATGTCGCTTCAGCCATAAAGTCCTAACTCTTACACCGCAGCCCGATTGCGTTTAACGCAAATATTCACCGTCGAGGCGCAATTCGCGAGTCAAATGACGCGGACTGCAGGCGGACGCCATATCGGCGCTTCCTTATATTAGGTTGCCGCAATCTGGTCCGGAAAAGAGCCCCTGCGGGGTGCGAAAGGTGAGTATAGGGGAAGCCAAGAAGAGCGTCAACTTTCCGAAAAAATCGTCAGTGGAGAGTTTGGATTTCGAACTGATTCACTACCAAAAAATCTCAATCGAAGTCTTCTCAGAGATCAATACGGGAGAGACCTGTTAACCAGGATGCTAATTGACAGGTGCAGACCCTAGCAGGAGAATGCCCGCGCTCGAACCGACGCACGGACTTCCCCGTCCCTGCCTTTTCGACTTCGCGTCGAGACGGGCACTGAACTCCCGTTTTAGATCGTTGTCGTTCTGAACCGTACCACCCTATTTCAGCAAGATCCTCTCGAGGAGGCCTCACATGAGGGTTCACGAAGGGAAAGGGCGGCGCAGTAGGTCTGCGCTGTCAGGTATAGGCTTTAGCGCGCTCATCCTGATCGCGATTGCTTTTGCGTTTGCACAGAAACCGGCGACTGGGTTTGCGCAGACGATCAGCTCGGCTGCACAATCTATCGAAAGCTTGACTGTGGTTGGAACATCCACGATTCACGCAACTCCCCTAGGTAATGGCGCTATCGAGCAACCGGAGATCGATAGCGTGGACAGCGGAGATGGGAGCTTTAAGGCAGGCGCATCGGGCGCCTCGCCGAGGCATACGAATATGCCGATTCCGAGCAAGGAAGGGGCTCGCCACGGGCAGCAGGCCGACAAGACGGCGGGTTTCAATTCATCGCCATTTCCGCCGCCCGAACCCGTAGTGGAAAGCGATAAGGTGGTCCACTTCCAGGCGCCGGGATTCAAGGGATTCAATGGCCTGAGCCATGTCGATCAGCGCACAGCCAATAACGGCAATCAATTCAGCATCGAGCCGCCCGACCAGGGGCTCTGCGCGGGGAACGGCTACCTCGTCGAGACGGTGAACGATGTCATTCGCGTCTTCGATACAAGCGGAAATCCGCTCACGGGCGTGGAGGACATGAACACGTTTTTTGGGCTGGCAGCGGCTATCGATCGTGCAAACGGCAATGTTCGCGGGCCGTTCCTCAGCGATCCGCGCTGCTATTTTGATCGGCAGACCCAACGGTGGTTCGTCTCCGAACTCATGGAAGATAACGGCCAGAATGCCGGCGCGACGGGCCGCAACTTCAATCTCATCGCCGTGAGCCAAACTCCTCACCCCACCGGCGCATTCACCGTATTCATGTACGACGTGACGGACGACGGTTTGGAGGGCACTCCGAATCATGCCAATTGCCCGTGCTTTGGGGATCAGCCGCTTATCGGAGCGGACACGTTCGGCTTCTATCAGACGACCAATGAATTCAGCAACGACGGCTCGCAGTTCAATGGGGCGCAAGTCTACGCAATATCGAAGTCAGGTCTGGCCGCTGCGGCGGATTCCAATGCGGCGCAATTGCCGCGGGTCGCTCACATTGATGCGTCGCAGCAACTGACGCCATTCGGCGGCCTCTCCTATTCCCTCCAACCGGCGACTTCGCCTGGAGATCAAAGTGAAGCTGGTAGTGACAACGGCCCAGGCAACCGGACCGCGAGCGCTAATGGTGTGGAATATTTCCTGAGCGCTTTGCAGTTCGTAGATACTTTTGACAATCGGATCGCGGTGTGGGCGATCAGCAATACCAACTCTCTTAACTCGCACTCTCCGAAGTTAGATCTCTCGTTTGATGTGATCAGCAGCGAGACATATGGCCAACCGAATCCAGCCGTGCAAAAGGCCGGCGAGATACCACTCGGAGCTTCTCTAGGAGACACCGAGGAGCTTTTGAATACCAACGACGACCGCATGAATCAGGTGGTTCTTGTTAACGGCACCTTATACGGCGCAGTGAATTCACTGCTGAGCGTGGAGGGTGCGGACCATCAGGGCATAGCCTGGTTCGCGGTGCAGCCGTCGCTCAAAGGGCCAAAGGTGAAGGGACAGGTGGTCGCTCAAGGGTACGTAGCAATCGCAGGCGAGGATGTTTTCTTCCCTTCAATCGCTCTAAATAGCAACGGAAACGGTGTTATGTCTTTCTCGCTATCCGGCGCGGACACGTTTCCAAGCGCGGCGTACGTGACAATGGATCAAGATGGCGCTTCCGAATCCGTGTATGTCGCGGGCGCAGGCCAAGACCCGGAGGACGGCTTTAGCGGATATCCCCAATTCTTGATACCACCGCCACCGCCAGGGTCGCCGAACATTGCGCGTTGGGGCGATTACTCAGCGGCCGTTGCTGACGGCGACCAATTGTGGTTTGCCGCTGAATTCATTCCCAAGGCTTGTTCGACCAACAAGGTGCCGTGTCGTACAGCAAATGCAAATTGGGGGACCTTCGTATCAAATTTGCGGCCTTTCTAACTCACGGAAGGCAATACTGGGGGGCTTTGCAGAGGGCAATGAGCTGAGCGCTCATTGCCCTGCTCGCGCACTCACGAAGAAGTGTCCGTCTGGTGCGGAAGGGGGGAGTTGAACCCCCACGGCCTTACGGCCACAGGATCCTAAGTCCTGCGCGTCTGCCAATTCCGCCACTTCCGCACACATGGTCCCGTTAGCATCGCTATTCTCAGTAAAAGTTGCAAGTTTTGAGGGCGGTGCGGACTCATTGGAGACGCCTTTCCCCTTGACAATCGATAAGCGCGCGTCCATCTTAAATGGCTTTGCTAGAGGAATATTCCTCTTGTTTTTCCGCTGGCGAGGATCTTTTGCCCGACACCACGAAGGTCCGTCTCTGCTTCCACGATCGTTGTTTCGACGGCGCAGCTTCTGCGGCTCTTTTTTCGCGCTTCTATCGGGAGCGAATGAACGCGCAGGCAGTTTTCTGTTACTCGGGCATGACGCATCGCGCGGTGCAGCCTTTTGAGGAAGGGCTATTTGACGGCGATGAGAATGTCATCGTCGACTTCAAGTATTCGAGCTCGCCGCGGGTAACGTGGTGGTTCGACCACCATCAAAGCGCATTTTTAACAGCCGCCGACGCCGCTCACTTCCGTTCCGATCACTCAGGACACAAGTTTTACGATCCCGAGTACAAGTCCTGCACGAAACTGCTCGCTGACGTGACCAGCAGCAAGTTTGGATTCAATATTCAACCTCTGGCGGAATTAATTCATTGGGGCGACGTAATCGACGGAGCGCAGTTCCCTACTCCTGAATCGGCGGTGGCTCTGACTGAGCCTTCAACACAAGTAGCGCTGGTGATCGAAGCGGCACCCGAATCGGGGCTTGTTCCCCGGATAATTCCGGAGCTCGCGTCGCGGCCCATGGCGGAAGTGGTGAAACTTCCAATTATTGCGCGGCATCTCGGCCCTCTGCTCGAACGGCACAAACGCTCCATCGACGTACTGCGGCAGCGGGCGGAGGCCCAGGATGGCGTTATATTTTTTGACGTGAGTGATCTGGATTTGGAGGGCTACAACAAGTTCATCCCCTATCTGCTCTTTCCGCAGTGCCGCTATTCGGTAGGTATTAGCGCGTCACCCGTGCGCGCGAAAATTTCGATTGGTTCCAATCCCTGGAATGCCGCGTCCGCGGAAAAGAATCTGGCTTCGCTTGCGGAAAAGTTCGGCGGAGGCGGGCATCCCCGGGTGGCCGCCATATCTCTAAATCCCTCGGATATTGATCGCGCACGCAAGATAGCACGTGAAATCGCTGTAGAACTTCGCAGCTGAGTTTCGCGTGGTGCATTCCCCCGATCGAGCGCTGAGGTTGGAGCGCCATCGCCGCTCCATACAGGAAATCCCCGACCCTAAAATACGGGAAAAGAGCATATGCTCGCGGATGCGAGACTGTTATCCTCGCCTCTCGATGTGAACATCCCTCGAGATCGTAGACGGAGAGGAATCATGTTATCGAGAAGAGTGAGTCAAACCAACGAAGTTGAAAGACTACCGAAGAATTTCCCGGCACTGCAGGAACGAATGGACGTTGTAAAACGCAGCAATGCCGAAAAGCAGCAGCCTACCTTTCGTTCTCCCCTTGAGGATCTGCCCGGTGTTGAGAAAGAAGATACTTTTTTCCTGCTCTAGTCGTCGTCACTGATCGTTAACTCGGGAAACAGATGTGTATTTGCCAAAGGCTGCTCCGGCGTATAAGGCCTACGTATTCGGACGAGCAGCGCCGACGCCCAGAGTTGCGGCCCCGCGACATGTAAGCTATAGTCACTGGAATTCGCGCGGAGTTTCTCCCCGCCGCTTGTGACGTTCATCGCTGGGCCGCTAGCTCAATGGTAGAGCAGCTGACTCTTAATCAGCGGGTTGGAGGTTCGAGTCCTCCGCGGCTCACCAAATCCCCAATATCCATGAGGGTTTAGCGCTACCATGAAAAGGCGGGCGGACAACAATTTTTCGTGTCCGTGCCGTGTCCGTATTCGGCGGGGTGTCTTTACTGGCACGTTCTGGCACGTAACCGGGATTTCTGCGCGAGGATCTCGGCAATCTGGTGCAGTGCGGTCGCGATGCCGTGAGCGGTCCATCCGTCGAGCGATTCGTTGCCGAATTCGCTGCAGTAATGCAAAAGATACGAGCAGGCTCGCACGGCTCGCTCGGCTTGAAAGTCGGTATCGTCGACGCCGGCGGGCACGGCGAAGATGTTGAATGCGTCGTCGATGGTGCACGTATAGGGTTCCGGCTTTGGTGGCGCTGGCGGCGGTTCGCTGCTGTCTTGCTTGGCGACGATGAAGGGAATAGATTCGGTTTCGGATTCCATGGGGAGCTAGTCCTCCTTTGGGATTTAGGGGCGCGTCGCTGTTTACAGCATCGGCGCGTCCCATTTGGTTTAAACCACTCGAAGTCCTGGCGTCAAATCGGGCCTGTGGATAATCACTTTGAGAGGGATTAAGCGGCTTAATCGCTGACTTCGATCTCGCACCCGCTCAGCGCGTAGACCGCATGCAGGTATTCGTTATTGGTGCCGGTCACTTCGAGATAGGTATAGATTCCCGGTATGACCACGGTTCCGTAGACTACCGCGCGCGGCGCCGCAGTGGCGCGCGTGCTGATGGCCGTGCCGGATTGAGCGCCCAGCGCCGACGTGGTAGTGGCGGCGGGTTTCTTCTGGAAGAGACGGTTGATCTGGCCGATGACGATCGAGGAGACCGTCGTGACGACGACGCTACCGACTACAATCGCGGCGGTCGATGTCGCTAAGACGGTCGCGCCGAAGAGACCGATTAGGAACTCGCCGATTCCTCCGACTATGCCTGGTGGCATTGTTTTTCCTCCATCTCCACGGGTGGAAATTCGTCGGGCAGCGCAATCATACCCCCCGCATCGAGTGCTGCGAAAAATCCCGGTTGTCCGATATACCCGGGATGGCGACGGCCGATTTCGCGCAGACCCTTCGCGAGTTCTGCAGCAATCCATCCGGGATCTTTGCTCGTAGCCATGCGATCGTTGAGCGCTTGCACGAGCGGAGCGTCACTGTCATCCCAAAAGCCATCTCCGGAAACGCGGGCCTTGGCTTCGCGCGGCTCGAATTTTCTGAGGCTGCGATACCACAGACAGCGCATGCGTTGCTGAGAAAAATCAAAACCCACGAGTGCGCAGGAAAAATGGTCAGTTCCGGCCGGAAGGGATGACCTGGTCGCCCACAATTGCGGCAGCATCAAGCGAAGTGCGGCATCGAGATCCCTGAAAGTCGTACCGGCGAGTTGCTTGAAGACGCGATTGCCAACCCCTGCGTGTCCTAGCGCCGCGATTATGAAGCCGCCCGGCAGCACGCGGAATTTCGAATGTCGCTTGGTCGCAATCGAGTGCGCAAACGGGCCCGCCGCCCATGTCGCAAGATCGTCGGACACGCAGACTGCGCGTTTCTGATCGTGATACATCAGCACTAAACTCACACGCGACTCCTCTCGTTAAAATCCCTGAAGGCGGCGCCGGTTGGCAGTCGCCGCCCGGGGTTTTTCTGCGCCACGCCGTGACCACCAGGTGAACTAGACCTGTGCGAGTGTTCAGACTCGCAAGCCGACGCAGCGCAAAACTTTTCGGGGCGGGATCGCGGGCCCGCCCCATTTCTGTGATGGTCGGCGTCAAGGAGTGCGTCGACTCACCACAAGCTCGCGGGCGACGAAAGATGGTCTCGAACGCCGCCCGGGTTATTGCCAGCGCCGCCATGACTCAGGGGAACTCGACCCTGCCGTGCGCCCTTGTGGTGACGCACGGAAACGGCGCTGGCAAAACTCTAGATCGTCTGCACTCCGACGAGTCTGCCCATCGCTTTCGGCCGAGCGACTTGCAAGTCGGCGCGCAGGTGCATGAGGAAACCGAGTTCGCCGGTGCCCGCAAACAATTCGGACAAAAGGCGGACGTTGATTTGCTCGCGAATGCCAATCAGGCATTCGCTGAAGTTTCCAAAAATCATCCCGTTGGAATCGTACGGCGAGCCGACGCCCGTATCGGACAGCGAAGTTGTCGTCAAGCGATTATTGACGCGAGACAAAAGCGGCGGCTCGGGCAATGGCGAGTTCAGCGTCGCGGTTTTCAGTTTCGCCAAATCGATTTCGATTTGCGGACTACTGGCCCAAGCATTCGGGAAGTCGGCATGCGCGCCGAGAATTTTGGCGATGACGTCCAGAATCTTGTCGTAGGAAGTGAGCCGTGCGCCGCCCAGGTCGATTTCCTGCAAATCTGCGACGGATAACAGACCCAACGGTTCATCCGCTGATGGCGAAGAAGCGCTGCCGGCGCCGGCGAAGCAGGCGCGATCGAGTTCGCTACTTGCGACTCTCGTGATGAGCGAACCCAGCATGGAATTAAAATTGACGGCATCCATCGCCAATTCCCTACTGCAGCGAATTAGAAAGCTGCAACTTTTCGCCACGAGGTCAATCCGGTCGAAGGTAACGCTCGCGGTTGTGATGTTTTCGAGTTCCGCGCGCCATTTCGCTTTGGGATCCGTGACGATTTTCGCGAGCGACAAAACAGGCACGTCCATCGGAAGCGTTCTCGCGCCCAGCTTGAAAATCACGGCGGCCTGGCGCAAATTGTCGATGATTTCCGCGCTGAGCCTAGTAGGAATTAATGCCGATCCCTGGCCAACCGTCGCCTCGCTCAAACTCAGAATTTCGGGCTCGGACTTCGGGCCAAAAACCAGCGCGCGCAAAAAATCGCCGATCTGAAACCCCGCGGGTTGCTGCGCGACGCGGTCGTGATAGCCAAGTGAGCGATAGGTTTTGCCGCTCTTGCGGTCGTGCCAGGTGTTCGTATCGCTCGCGCGCCGGTGCGCTTCGGTTCCTTCGGCCGCGCGCCGCAGTTCGGTGTCGATGTAAGGCTGGACTCCACCTTGGTTGCCTCCGCCGCGTCGCTCGATTACGGCTTGCCAATTCGCGCAGAGTTGCTCGGCGTATTCCGCGCCCATTTGCTCCTCTTCGCTGAGGTGGTCTTTCCCTTGCAGCTTGTTGATGCAGGCGATGAGTTCCTGGCGGTCGCGGCGGATCTCGTCCGTCGATGTGTCATTCATCATTCCGTTAAGCCTGCCCCAGTTGAAACTGGGAAAGACTTTTCGCGCCGCGATTTCTTCGCGGCTTACCGTTCGTGAAGGCATAACGTGCTCCCTTCGCCCGGACACAAAAAGCTCCGGGTGAGTGTCCCTCTGATTTGTTTCGGGAACTTTCGATTTGAGGATTCGCGACTTACCGTCGCGGTGACTGCGGGTGTCGGATGGCCCAGGCGCCGTACGCCGACGGTGAGAGTGTGCGCCTTGCGCGTGGTGATCGTCAAGAAGGAATCAATTTACGGGCCCGCCGATGGCGACGCACTGCAGCGCTTGCACCATTTCCTCACACCTGCGCGCTAGGGCCACGTACAGCAGCACGGCGTGTTTGTCCTGGAGAAACTCCGCAGCGCCCACGCAGGTGTTGCCGGTCACCAATAATTCGCGTTCGGTCAGCCCGGGCAATTCGAAGCGCGTCGGTCGCGGCGCTGCGCCATCGCGGAACTGAAGTTCCTGGCGGATGCAGCGGCGCAAGGCTTGCAAGGTCCGGTCGGGCTCGCCCAGAAGTTGCTGTACCAGGTCGGCGAGTTTCGCTGTAGGAATATCCTGAAGTGCGCTGATTACCAAGTCGCTTTCCACACCCTCACCTCTCATCTGGGATTCGACTGCCCGGACAAACTCCTCGCCACCTTCGCGCAGTTCGCGGGCAGCGCGGCGGATAAACTCGCGCTGCGCCGCTTGAGGTCGTCAGTTGCCACGGCGTTCCTCGAGCCTCTTCCGCAGAAACTCTACTGATTCCAAGTAGGCTTTCGCGTGCGAGCGTTCGACGTCGCTGGCCAAGGCTTGCGTGCTCAAAATGTTTTTCGCCAACCTCGCCAGCGGGTCAATAGGTTTGTCTCGGTCGGCCATGTTTCCCCCTTTGCGTTGGAGTTCCATCAGGACATTTTCCCGGTAGGCGATGCACGCATCGAACGCGAGTTTGTCGAGCGTGGCGGCGAGCACCTCTCGCTCGGCCGGCGTGACCGTCACCCAGGCGGCGACTTCCCCGAGCGAAAACTTTTCCAAGCGGACCAATCTCAGAAGCGCCGCAGCTTCGTGATTCGCCGGGGAGTTTGTCGGCTCCGGAGTGTGCCTCAAGTCGAAATGCGATTCGCCGCGCAGGTGCGCCGCCGACTTCGACATACGTGCGGATCGGCGGGCGAGGTGTGACATTGCCCGGCGATGATACACCCGGATCGACCCGCAAGGCTTGCGGCTTGGTCGCGAGGGAAAAGTGTACGACGATGCCAGGATCTATGGACGCCGCGCAGGGGACGCTCAGGGGATGACGTGGGGAGTCAGGTGGGACGGAAGTACTTGGCGTTGGGGTTGCGGCCCGCTGGCGGCGCTGGCGCAAGCGGCGGACGCACGCCTAAGCGGCTTCTCGACGCCACGTCGAAGCCAAGCGCGTTGCCGATTTTGTTCCAAATCGCGATGCGCGCCGAGCCCATCGTGGTGATGTTCTCGGCTTCGACAGATAAACTGGCCCACACGGCAAGCGTCAGCGAATCTGCCGCACTCAACCAAAAGCCAATCTGCGCGTATTCGTCGAAGATCTCGGCGGCGCGACCCACAAGCCAGGTTGGACGGCTCGGGTGGCCATCGCAAACAAGTTCCTGCGCTTTGCGATCGCGACCGCGCGCCGGATGATTCACGAACGCGCCGGAGATTTCTAGGACTTGCGTCGGTGTGCGTGGTCTTGCCATCGGGAACCATCTTACCCTGAATGTTCATAATGGCGGGATGCCCACAAATATGCACAGCGGTTTTCTTTCGTGCTTCCACAGGACACGGATGGGCTATTGGGGGTGGACCCGATAAGAGGACCCAATTGCTTGTGTATCATGCAAGATCAATCGGGCGCCTGAACGAGTTCCAAAGTTCCTGCATGTACTTGGGCGTGAAGATCCGGTGCCTCTTTTGCGAGTTTCTTCAAATCAGCGATGTACTTGGGATTGGTCTTCGCGGCTTTGGCGGCTTGCTCGGCAGCTTTCGGCTCACGCTTATCACTTGGTGGAACTTTTCCCTCAAGTGTTTTCTTTTTACCTGGCGCGGTATTGCCGTGCTCGCCTTGTTCCCGCTGCCGCTGTTTGGCGGTTCGCGTGGCTGTTTGACTTTCACTCCTGCGAACTGCGCGGCTCGCTCGTCAATCCTTCTGCCCACGCCGAAGGGCTCGGTTGATTTGCCGTGCGACATGCCACTTCGCGTGTCGCAGGCGTTCGCGCGGCACCGCGAATCCATGACGCCGCATTGCGTCGTGCGCCCATTGCTCGGCTTCCATCTCTTCGACGTGCCTCGGCTTTTGTCGAATGTGGTTTAGCACGATGTGGGCGACTTCATGGAAGAAGACGTGTAGTGCTCGTCTGGTGAAAGGGCGCGGCACTTCCAGAATACCTCGCGTGACGTAGGCCAAGCCGCTGATGGAGCGCCGCACGCGAATGAGTTTGATTTGCTCGGGCGTTTCTGCCAGTGCGGCGGCGATGCACTTCTCTTTCATTGCCAACCGTCCGGCTTGCAACTGCTCAATCGTAGCGGGCCGAAGATGGTTGCTCATCGTTCACCTCGTTTTTTCCCGCGCAGCGGTCGCGTGAGTTTTTACGTTCCGTTTCCTCAGTTTTGCCTTCAAATCCCAACTTCCAGAGAAACCCGGCCAACCACGCAAAAAAGAAATGTCGTCAGCGACGACAATACTTTCGGCAACGAAACTCCAGAGAAGAACTACTACATAGAGAACTAAAGAGAGAAGTAAAACGCCTGCAACTCACACGCGCCGCAAGACTTAAAAAACGCTAACCAGCAAAGTTGGCCGCTTGTACTAGCACGGTTGGCCGCTTACGTGCCCCATTTACGCACCGTCGAGGCTCGCGAAGTCACCTTGAGAACGGAGCGAACGGGATAGACGTCGAGCCAAAAATCCGGGTGAATAAGCGTGTACTTGAACGGCCTGGTCCGGGCGATCGCGAGCAATCCGCGCTCCTGTAACTTCGCATATATTCTCCTGGCTGTCCGTTCCGCGATGCCGTCCATGCTGCGCAGTTCGGACTCGCTAATCTGAATCTCCGTTTTCCCGTACCGTAGTTGGCTACTCGGAGCAACGTGACATATCGGACAAGTTCGGGAAGGCTCATCGCTCGAGCCAGTCCGCTTTCATAGAGTTTCAGTGGAAGCGAGAAAAAATGGTCGCCCGGGAAAGGGTAGCGCTGACATTTCCCTGCTGCGGTTTCCGCTAGTGTGATGCCGTGCTTTGATGATACATTTCCCATCGCGACCTCCCAGTCGCAAACTCCCCGCGGAGTTTTCAGAAGAGATCACGGGCGCCGTCTCTCCGCGCACGGTGCCCTGTTTTTATTTAGGCCGCTCGGCGGCGGCGATCGCGACGCGGCTTATTCGGCCGCTCCAGACTCCGCAGCCATTGCCGCACGGTGTCCTTGCGATAGAAGACGTTTTTCCCTATATAGGTCGCATGCCGGACCCTTTCGTTTCTCACGCCATCGCTTCAATGTGCGGGCGGATTTTTTCAATTCGGCGGCGAGTTCCATTTCAGTGAAATAATCGGCCATGACAGAAGTCGAAGTTGTGCGACTGGTGTGGCGGCTGCGGTGCTCATGTGTCCCTCCGAGCGCTATTCAAGGACACCAACGGGGTGCGGAGCAAAACCTATTTAATTCCGCACTAAAAAAAGTTTTGTGGGTGGTTTTACTTCGACTGGCGGGCGAGGAGCTTCTCGGCACGGATGCGGGTTTGGAATTCTGGTTCGTTCTTCCATGCGGCCACGGTCTTATCGTCTACGCCGGCCACCTTGGCGACTTCCCGATTGGAAGCATGCGGATGTGCTGCCAAGTGTCGGGCCGCAGCACGCCATTCTTTTCGGTGTGGGTGGCGGGGATACATCTCGACGGCGAGCATTAAGGCTATGAGTTCTACAAGTTCGATTGGTGGCGGCTGGGACAGCGCACGGCAGGTCAAGAGCGCATCCTTGACCATTCGCCCTAGCTCCGCATGGTGTTCCTTGCTGCGCGCCCTGGCAGGGTCCCTGAGCCATCGCAAGGCGCCGACCGCGCCTTCCACCATTAGCGCCATCGCATGCTCGACGTCGAAGAGTTCCGCAGCCGGCTCGGGATCCGGGCGGGTGTAGCCGTTATTTCCGCCCATTGGTCACACTCGCAAACCGGTTCACGGCGTTGCGCAGCGTACGATCGGCGAGATGCGCATAGCGCTGGGTCGTTTGCGTCTGCGTGTGCCCGAACAGGGCACCGACGGTTTCGAGTGATTCCCCGCTCGAGACGAGATGGCTCGCGAAGGTGTGCCGTAGATCGTGCATGCGAACCTCCGGGCCCAACTTGGCGGCCTCGCGGATGACCTTCCAATGCGTTTTGAGGTTCTCAAGGTGCGCGCCATCGTTCCGGCCAGGGAATATCCATCCCCCCTGCGGCTCGCCCGCCTCCGTGCGCATCTTGCGCAATAACGTCGTTGCTACATCGGCCAGGGGAATACGTTCCTCGCGTTTCTGCTTCGTATTGGTCTTGGGCTTGGTCCAGCGTCCTGCCTTGAGGTCCACGTGCTCCCAGCGGGCGGCCAGGACTTCGCCCTTGCGACTTCCGGTGTAGAGCAACAAGCGCAGCGCGTTCGCTGCAGAGGCGTCGGCGTATCCATCGAGTGCGGCGAGCAGGCGGGTGATTTCCTCCTGATCCAGCCAGCGCGTCCGTTTCTCTTCGGGAAACTTTTTCAATCCGCGGACGGGATTATCCGATCGCCATTCCCATTCGACGGCCAGAGCGAATGCCTTGCCAAGTAGGGAAAGAAGTCGGTTTGCCCGATAGGGCGTTGCTTGCAGACTCCGGTGCAGATTCTCGATATCCCTGCGCGTGATCGCGGCGACGGGAGTCTTTCCGAGTTTCGACGTCACGATGGCGAACATGGCCTTATCGTTGCGGATGCTCGAGGCGCGTTTGTGCACTTCGGCGTAGCGGCTGAAGTATTCGCTCGACAACTCCGCTATGGTGGGATTCTCAAGGCGTAACAGTTCCCGCTCTGCCAGTGGGTCGGCGCCGTTGCGGATTCGGCTGCGCAGTTCGATGGCCTCGTCGCGTGCCGCTGCCACGCTATATTCTGGAGCGCGGCCGATGGTGTAGCGCCGCTCCCGTCCGTGGATTCGGTAGTTCAGGACGAAGGAAACGACGCCGGCGGCGGTGATGCGCACGCCAAAGCCGGGCAACTCGCTGTCATACACGATGCGATTGCCGGTAATCGGCGGGCTAAGTTTGGCAATATCTCGTTCGGTAAGCCGGTGCCGCTGACTTTCCGCTATTTTCGTGTCCGCAGAGTGTCCGCTCATAATGGCATTGAGTGTCTGCGCGTGTCAGCGGTTTGTCAAGCTATGTCCAATGATGGCAAATAGAAGGAATGTGGCGGGAGTTAAGTCGTGTCCGCTCAGAATGGGCAAAAACAGTCTCTTAATCAGCGGGTTGGAGGTTCGAGTCCTCCGCGGCTCACCACTTTTTCAATAACTTACGACGATTGCCAGGATCTCCTGCTTGCGACTGTAGCGGAAACTGTAGCGGGTGCTCGTCTTTTTATGCTGGCTTCTGCCCCGGTCCTGCTCCCAACGGCCTTTTTCTCTTTCACCAAATAGAGTTCCTTTGGAAAGTCTGGACCCGGGTGGAACACTCCTGCCGGGCCTCTGCTATAGGCTTAGAGCCCACGTGCTGACCCAAAAAGAAATCAAAGTGGTGCTACGCGCGGGTGTACTGCTCCCGGTAGCAGCCCCCACATTCAGTTCGTAAACTTGTCGTCGGATACTTCCTTGGAAAACAAAACGCGCAAGGTGTGCAACGCGTCTTCTAAAGCGATCTGTTCGTTTAAGTCGGTGGGGTCGCAGAACCTCGCGGCAATCGCACCTTCAGCGGCATTTATTTTTCCGGGTAAATGGTCGGGACGCCATTCTATGAATGCATCAAGCAGGGTCTGCTGCCATGGGAACTCTAGGGCCTCGTCTAACAATGCCGCTAGCATAGGGTCGTGGAACACTAAGCGAGTGTACTTGAGGAGCCAACCCACTGAGTGTCCTCTTTGGGACACCCACAAGGACCAGCACTCCGTTTCGCCTCGCTCGCGGGCTTGGCGAAGCGCGCCTAAAAAGCGCAAAATTAGACACTTACCTTCCCCTCAACATCCAAGTAGGTACTCCAGCTAGAAATTCTGCCATGCGTTTTTTCAAGGATTCCTCTTCGGCTTCTAGCTTGTCGTCGTGCGGCGAGCGGTCCAGTTGCATCCGGACCCATTCCACCCGGAGTGCGTGAGCCGCATCCGATTGTTTGCGATCGGCGGAACGGTTTTTAGCAACGTTTGCGCACAGCAAAGCCAGTCCTGACAAATCCGGCTCGCGGAAATCGTTTTGGTAAATGGCATCTTCGCGGTCCATAGGCTCCTTTGGGGAAGCGCTCACGTCCCGCACTCTTCTAGGGAAAGCCATTTCGGGGCGGGAATGCAGGATAGTACAGATTTGGCGTTCCGCGATGTCGCGTATGGGACAAAAAATGAAGTGCTGCCAACTCCTGATATGTTTGAATGAATAAGAGAATGAAAGTCGGCATTTCGGAAAGTACTCCAGCCCAGATCGCAGTTACTGAAGATCCCGTTTATCAGGAGTCAATCCAGCGGCTCACAGGGGCGCTTCCGATGTGGGAGCTTTGTCGGCAGCGCACTGCATTTCATTGAAGAACTATGCGGCGGCTCAGGACCTCCACGAGTCTACTCAAAGTGGCTCGCTCGTCAGGCACAAGCCAGTCCGAAACATTGGCTGCCAGATTTTTGAGCGCGCCCTTGGCATCTTTGTAGGCGGCCACTTCAACTTTTTTGAAGGCGGCGACGTATTGGTCGACGAGTGTGCGCCGTCGCGTCGCTGCGTCTTGGCGCGGGACGAAGCCAGAGTCTGGTAGGCTGATCAACGCTGATTTGAGTTCACCCCATCCGAGGTCGATGACGATGGGTTTAACCAGCATCAATTCGCCTGCTAATTGCGACAAGCCCGCTACCTGCTTCACGAAATAGTCTTTGTCGAAGCCGTGCGGTCCCGCTTCTGAATCGAGTTGCGCATAAGTTTGAGTCCAGCCACCGGGCCAGTCGCCGGCAAGCCCGACTCCCGGGATCTTGTACGCACGGCCCTTATTCATTGGGCTTTTTACAGAGCCCTGAAAGCCGCCATTGACGCCCGGTTCCACGTTGCCGGCTTTCACGTCCACCCTAGGCCAATGATTGTCCGTGGCGGCTTTCGCGATCGCTTCCACCAACCAGATATTGTTGTTGTAGACGTCCATCAAGCTGGTGATAACGCCACCATTCTCCGAGAGCTCGCTGGAATAGACATAATCGTTACCGTTGGGTCCGACCTCGATGGTCTGTCGACCGCCCATGTGCTCCATCCCGAGAGTGGCCACGATCGGCTTCAGGCGCTCGGGGTGGATGGTGTAGTAGTCAAATTGTGGCCATGATGCTTCGCCGCCCGGCATGAAGTGCCGGCAATCAAAGTAGAAGATCAGTGTTCGCGCTCTTGCCGACTGCGGAATGTGATTGAAATAGGACATTATGCCCAACATGCCCAGACCGCCATTCTCCTCGATCAACGACATGGCATCGGTGTGCGTGGCGAGCAAGACTTGCTCGTCGAGCGGCGTGCCATAATTTTTACCCGGCAAATAAGCGATTATGGCTTTGCCGGTGTTCCGCTCGAAGCGCGCGCTCAGAGTCAAAGTGGCCGTCTTGCCCGCCTTGGCGTCGACCAGCACTTTCGCTCCGTTTACCCGATCGAGAGTGAGCGTGGGGCAGTTGACATAGACGGCTCCGAGCCCAGCCTTCCCATCCGGCGTATAAACGCTCCGTTGAGCAAGCCCGAATGCTGCGCCAGGCGAGAGGTCGTAGACGATGACCATGCCGGCAGCATGTCCCTTGATGGCAATCGCGGCAAAGCCATTGAGCTGACTCCAAACCCAGCGCGAATGATAAGAACTCGTTACGCTCGCGTGCGGTGGCATAAACAGCGGCGCCCATTTACCGGGCGAACGCCATTCGTAGTCTGTCAGTGTGAAGTTATCCAAAAATGAATTGGCGTAGGGAGGATCAGGATATTGCGTTGTTTGGAAGACGAGTATTTTGCCAGCAATTTGCGCATGGTCGGGAGGATGAGCGGGATCGTAATAGAGCATCTGCGCGGAAAAGCCTTCGGCTGGGGTAAAGCCGGAAGTCATGCCGTACGACGCCACAACCGGCACAGGCATACCGTCAGAGACGAGCTTCTCGACCGCCACACCCGAGTCGTAAATGTGCGTCCTGCGGTCGGGCCAATCGTCCACGATGTAATGATCGTAGGGTATTTTGACGTAATCCAAATCGACGGCACCGAATTCCGGCATTTTTGAGATCAGAAAATCCGTGTAACGCCTCCAGCCCGCGCCGCCCGCATAAGTAGGGCCGCCCTGGCTCTTGAAAGACGCCCAGCCCCAAGCCTGATCGGGCGTGATCATGAACTTCGGGTTGATTTTCGGAAAGGCAAAATCGCGACTCGCGGCGTTCGCGGGTTTTCCTTGGGCCCAAGGCGAATCGCGAACTAGGAGCGTAGCGGCGGCAACGCCTGCGGTCTTTAGGAAATTCCGACGGGAAGAGTGCGCCTTCCCATACGCTCGGTTTTTTGCATTGTTGGACGAAGATTCTGGCCCCTTCCGCCGCTTGCTCATGGTGTACCCGTTGATCGGTGCAGGATAGTTCAGTTGTGCTGCGGCCGCAACAGGTGTCCAACAACGCCGGGTAGGAGACAAACACCAATTAACAAATCGTAAGAAACACCGTGTAGAAATTTAGTGGGGACTTGGACCTAATAGCCACTCGCGCTGTCCGAGGATAGATTGCGAGGCCGTGCATGAGGCAAGAGCCCATGATGTGCGCGGAGAGGCTTGTGATAGACTCCGCGCATGCGCGCGTGGAGTGGCTTGAACCGAGTCTCCTGGGTCGCCATCGCAGTTGTTTTCTCGGCAGTGTGGATGCCCGCACAGGATACTGCGTCCAAGGCATCGGGCGAAGCGGTATACAAACAGCGATGCGCGGGTTGTCATGACCAAGTCAGCGAACGTATCCCGCCAAAGACTTCTCTGAATCAAATGCCGTCGGCGCGCATTCTCCGCGCGCTCGATTGGGGCGCGATGATGACGGTCGCCTATCCGATGAGCCGGGAGGAGCGCCAGGCCGTGGCGGCTTACCTCGGCACGAACGCGCCCGCGTTCAACTTTCCGGCAAGCGCCTACTGCAGCAACCGCCACGTGACCGTTTCCGACCATTCGAAATTCTCGTGGAACGGCTGGAGCCCCGGTCCGAACAATTCACGTTATCAGTCTGCCGAAGGTGCGCAGATCAGCGTCGCCCAAGTACGCCATCTCAAACTGAAGTGGGCCTTCGGCTTCGATGGCGACGTGACTGCTTTCGCGCAGCCGACCGTAATCGATGGCGAGGTGTTTGTCGGTAGCGCAGGCGGCGTCATACATGCGCTGAGAGCGGAGACAGGCTGCCTGCAATGGACGTTCCAGGCAAACGGGCCCGTGCGGTCCTCGATTCTTGCGGTGCCGATGGGCGCCAAGCACTCCCTTCTGTTCGGGGATCAGAATGGATGGTTCTATGCGGTTGAGGCGGAAACCGGGACGCTGCTTTGGAAGAAAAAGATCGAAGAGCACGATGCCGCGCGCCTGACAGGCGCCCCAGTTGCATACAACGGAAACGTCTTCGTGCCCATCGCCTCGTGGGAGGAGACCCGTTCCCTGGACCCCGCGTATCCCTGCTGTACATTCCGAGGGAGCGTGGTCGCGCTGCGCATTCGCGATGGGGAGCAGGTCTGGAAATCCTACCTCGTCCCCGAGCCGAAGCTGACGGGCAAGACCAAACGCGGTACGCCGCAGTACGGTCCTTCCGGCGCAGGTGTCTGGGCCGCTCCCACCATCGATGCGAAACGAGGGATGATGTACATCGGGACGGGCGACAACTACTCATCTCCTCCGACTTCATGGAGTGACGCGATTCTCGGCATGGAAATCGCGACGGGTCGTGTTGTGTGGTCGAAGCAAATGACGCCGGGCGACGCGTACAACTCTTCCTGCGGAACGGATAAACAGAATTGTCCTGATGAAGATGGTCCGGACTACGATTTCGGGTCTTCAGTGATCCTGACACAAGGGCCCGGTGGCCGAGACGTGTTGCTGGCGGGACAAAAGTCCGGCATGGTCTACGCGCTGGATCCGGAGAAAAATGGCGAGATTGTGTGGCAAACGCGCATTGCGAGCCCAGCGTCCAATGTAGCCACCTCCGTCGGTGTGCTGTGGGGTATGGCGAGCGACGGCCAAAAAGTTTATGCAGCGACGGCGGCCTCAGGCAGAACGAAGCCCACCGATCCGAGAGATACTCGGAGATACATTCTAGACCCGAAGGTTGGCGGCGGCCTCAGTGCGCTGCGCATCGCGGACGGCGCGAAGGTCTGGTATGCTCCGCCGATCGTTTGTCCTGACGGAGCGCCGGTAGGATGCAGCCCGGCTCAATCTGCCGCGGTGACGGGTATTCCCGGCGTCGTGTTTTCCGGATCGCTCGATGGTCATATTCGCGGCTACAATGACGAAGACGGTACCGTTCTTTGGGATTTTTATACGGGGCGCGAATTTCAGACGGTGAACGGCGTAAAGGCCAAAGGTGGCTCGGTGGATGGGCCTGGTGCCGTGATCGTCAATGGGATGCTGTTTGTGAATTCGGGTTACTCGCGCTTCGGAGGCATACCCGGCAACGTGTTGCTTGCGTTCTCACCCTAGCCGTATTTCCAGATCCATCGGAACTTTGGAAGCTGTTTCATCCGAGAACCGGCCTAAGCAAGTCAAAGGCAACATTAACTCAACAGTCTGCGCTCCCGGCTACGGCGAAAAAATACCTCAACTGAAATTCCGGCAAACTCGATGGTGCAGTATCTCTCACGTGGTTGGACGGAACCGTACTCTGGGCCTGACGCAGCAACGCTGGTACGCGAAGGAGTTCGGCGTAAAAATTGGTGTTGCATCGACCGGTTGAACTCGCACCGTTTATTGAGAGTTGGCCGTCATCCGACCGAAGAAGTGGGCCGAAAATCTTTTTCGCACGGGCTATTAAGACGGTAAACCAAAATCGTGTGCGAGGAGATAGTCAATCGCACACGGTTGCGCTTCTAACTGCCGGAGGAGGGTGGTCACTTGGCCTCGGTCAACGGTCTCTGGTTTTATTCCCACAATCGAAGCCAACCGAATCCACGCCCTGATAACGCCATCGTCCAGTCCGAAACACTGGTAGAGATTCATTGTTTGCCATGGCTTGATGGCATGCATCACGGGCTTCGGTGTTACTCTAAGAAGCCACTTGCGAATACTACTGGTGGAAGACGAACGAAAGGTCGCAAAGGCTCTGCAAGAAGGGCTCGAAGCCGAATCGTACTCAATCGCGGTTGCTCATACGGGAGAGGAGGGGTTTGTGCGAGTGACTTCGGAGCCATTTGATCTTGCTGTTCTCGATGTGATGCTTCCTGGCCGGAGCGGGATCGAAATGCTCTCGGCGATGAGGAACCAAGGAATCACAATCCCAGTGCTCCTGTTGACTGCCAGGGATACTCTTGTAGATCGCGTGCTGGGACTTGATGCCGGCGCAGACGACTATTTGGTGAAACCCTTTGCGTTCCCGGAACTCTCAGCGCGCATTCGTGCCCTTCTACGTCGCGGAAGACCCGAGATTGTATCGGCTTTGCAAGCCGATGACCTACGAATGGATCTGGTGAGCCACACGGTCACGCGCGGAGAGCGGGTACTCGAATTAACGGGCAAGGAATTCGAATTGCTGGAATACCTTCTTCGCCATCAAGGGCACGTGGTCTCTCGCGAAATGCTCGCAAGAGATGTCTGGAAAGTAGCCGTAAGGCATACTCCGTTGGATAATGTGATCGACGTGCATATGGGCCGGCTTCGCAGGAAGGTTGATAACGGACTTTCAAGCAAACTGATCCATACCGTGCGCGGCGTCGGATTTGTAATGAAGACAGGAAGACAGTCATGAAATTCCGGCCCCTCAATGTACGGACACAGCTCACGCTTTGGTACCTGGCGGTGCTTGCTGCGGCATTGTTGATCTACGGCGCCAGCACATCCCTTTTTTTGGTTTTCCAGCTGCGCAGTCAACTGGACCACCGTGCTATCGAAGATTTGGAGACCATTAAGGGCTTACTTAGTTTCGCTTCGGACGGAAAGCTCCTGTTTCACAGTAACTACCAGGATCAATCGTACCCAACTAAAATGCTGGACCCGCTCATAGAGGTCTTAGCTCCCGACGGAACGCTTCTTTATCGGAATGAGTTGCTCGGAAAACGGTCCTTGGGTGGCTCCCTGCAACCCGGGGAGATGTCCGGGTCCTATACTATGCGTTCCATTCGTTTGTCGGATGGAATGCCGATTCGCCTGGTCAGCAGGCAATACATTCTTGAGGGCCGCCCTAGACTAATCCGGCTCGGACTCAGTGAAGAATCCTTATGGCAGCGTTTCCGGGAGGTTATTGTCGGCCTCCTATTAGGACTGCCGCTCGTTCTCGTTTTTGCCGGCCTCGGGGGCTACTTTCTAGCGAGGCACGCACTCAGCCCAATTGAGCGAATGGCGCGCAGAGTTCACGAAATCAATGCAGAGCGTCTGAACGCACGGCTGAATGTAGAAAATCCACATGACGAACTTGGGTTTCTCGGAAGCGCATTCAATGAAACTTTAGCGCGGCTAGAACGCTCGTTTGACCAACTGCGGCGGTTCACGTCGGATGCCTCACATGAATTGAGGACACCTCTCACTGCGATTCGCAGTGTTGGTGAGGTGGGACTTCAGAAGCAGGGCGCGGCGGAGGATTATCGAGAAGTTATCGCGAGTATGCTTGAGGAATCAGCGCGTCTTACTCGTCTTGTCGATAGCCTTCTGACGATCGCTCGCGCGGATTCGGGGCAAATCCAGCTGGAAAAGACAACTCTCCCACTCATCCCCCTCGTCCGCGATGTGACGTCTCTTCTCGACGTTCTGGCCGAGGAAAAGGGGCAAAAAGTATCAGTCGCCGGAGACGACACTATACAGGTGCAAGGGGATGGCGGAATTCTCCGCCAAGTCTTGACCAATCTGCTCGACAACGCCATTAAATACTCATATTACGGTAGTCGCATTTCAGTTCGTGTCTCACGTGCCGCTGATGATTCTGTCGCGATCGAAGTCGAGGACAACGGTCCGGGAATTCCCGAGGAGCATCGCGACAAAATATTCGATCGGTTCTATCGAATTGACAACGGGCGCTCACGTGACTCTGGAGGCGCCGGCTTGGGTTTAGCCCTCGCGAAGTGGGGAGCCGAGACGCACGGCGGCCGTCTGGAGCTACTTTGTCCGGCCGGCGGTGGCTGCATCTTCCGCCTAGTAATGCCAAGAGCCCCGGCGACGAATGGTAAGCACCCATCTGCAACGATAAAGCAACCTTCTTTGGAGTCCGCAGCTCAACAACATACGTCCCTATCAATCCTTAAGGTGTCCTCGCCCCCAAACTGATCTCTGCAAACCACGCTCCTCGGATTGTATTCGTCGGGTCCGCTGTAATCTCTCCTCGAATGACACAGTCGAGAGCCGACCTGATTCTCGCCTCTTTTCAATTCTGAAGAAATCGTCAGAAAATATTCAGGAAATCTTCAGTGGAATATGATCGGCGATCCCGCATAAGTATTAGGGCATCGGGTACTTCGGGCCAGTGACCGGTCTACGAGTCGAGTGAGAGCGCAATTTGCCTGAAAAGCCGCCCCGATCTGGGCGGTTGGTCCAGCATTCGGTCAGATATCAAATTCGATGTCTGTCCGGGCGACAGAGCTCTGTGAGTTCGCGTAGAGGCTCCGATGTGCCCCTGTGAAAGGGTAGAACCGTGACCACGAATTTGCGGACCATGGTTGTTAAGGCCATCGCCGCTTTGTTGATCGTTAGCCTTTTTTCTGCCCCTGTGCGCGGACAGACAAACGCCACAGCGCCGAGAACTTTCTCTTTGGAAGATGCCCTCAACTACGCCCTGCAGAACTACCCTGCGGTCCGCGCGTCTCTCGAACAGGTAAACGCGGCGCACGCTGGCATAACCCTAGCACGAGCCCAATATCTTCCTTTCCTAAGCGGAGTTTATCAGGACAGCCGCGCCACGCAGAATCAAGTGGCCGGCATCTGGTTGCCAACAACGATCACACCAACTGTGGAAGGTCCCATTGCCGGTTTGAGTGGCCAAAGCTTCTGGGGCAGCCAGGCTGCCGCATTGTTTTCCTGGGAGCCCATTGATTTTGGACTGCGCCGGTCCAGCGTAGGGCAGGCAAGATCGGCGGAAGATAAATCAAACACCGCTCTGGCGGTGACTCGGCTGCAGGTGGCGGCAGCGGTCGGCAACTACTTTTTGACGGTGCTGGCGACCCAGCAAGCGGTTGCGGCAGCCCAGGCGAACGTGGACCGTTGGCAGGTATTCAATCAATCGATTCACACGCTTGTTGATAACAGCTTGAGGCCCGGTGCCGACGCTTCCCGTGCCGACGCGCAGCTCGCGCTCGCCAAAACGCAACTATATCAAGCGCAACAAGCCGAACAGGCAGCTCTAGCCACGCTCGCGTCGCTGATGGGAACAGCAGGCAGTGATATCCGATTAGATAGCGGGAAGCTGCTCAATCTGCCGTCGGTCGACTCGTTACCGGGTGTTGCCGCCTGCGGGCTAATCCCTTTGCCCAGGATCAAATGGCTGCGGTGCGTCAGGTCCAGGCACAGGAAAAAGTTTTGAACCGTACCGACTATCCGCGATTTTTTCTGCAGGCAGAAGGCTTTGGGCGCGGGAGCGAAGTTCCGAATAACGGATCAATCATTGGCAATGCGAATGGCTTAGCTACCGGGGCGCGGAGATTGGGTCGGCAGGACTAACCATCACCTTCCCGAACGTCTTCGATTTCAAGGCGCTGAGTGCCCAAAAGCAGATGGCGAAAGCCAATGAGAATTCGCAGCAGGCTCTCTATAACAAGACGCTTCAAGACCTAACCGGCCAAGTCCAAGCCGCTCTTGCGCAGTTAAAAGGCGCACAACTTGTGGCGCAGGAAACTCCCATTGAATTAGCGGCGGCTCGCGCATCGGAAACGCAATCGCGCGCACGCTACGACGCAAGCTTGGCGACCCTTGTGGAAGTAGCCGACGCCGAAGGCTTGCTGGCGCAGGCGGAAATGGATGATGCCGTTGCACGACTAAACGTGTGGCGCGGTCTTTTTGGTGTGGCCTATGCACAGGGCGATTTGCAGCCCTTCTTGAATGTGCTGCGAGGTTCAAACCCTTAACTGTGACAGGCAGAGTTAGACGGAAGGAGAGAGAAATCCATGTGGCTAATTCGAATGGCACTGAAGCGGCCGATTGCGACTCTGGTCGTTGTCATCGCCATCGCCCTCGGTTCCATTCTGGCGGTCAGCCGGATGAGCGTCGACATCTTTCCGAACCTTAATTTTCCGGTGATCTATGTCGCGCAGCCCTACGGGGGAATGAGCCCAGCACAGATGGAAGGCTATCTTGTCTTCTACTATGAGTACCACTTCCTGTACATCAACGGAATCCAGAGCGTTGAAGATAAATCCATTCAGGGCAATGGATTACTGAAGCTGACTTTTTATCCCGATACGGACATGAGCCAGGCTCTGGCGGAGACGATTTCCTATGTGAATCGTGCCCGTGCTTTCATGCCGCCCGGAACGGTTTCTCCGTTTGTCATTCGTTTCGACGCCGGAACCGTGCCGGTCGGCTATGTGGTGTTTTCCAGTGATACTCGCACCGTCGGCGAGATCCAAGATCTGGCGCTCAACCGTGTGCGTCCCGCGTTCGCCACATTGCCAGGCCTCACGTCGCCGCCGCCTTTCGGCGGTAATCAGCGCACCATGGTAGTTACGATCAATCCGGATCGCCTGCGCGCGTATAGCATGTCGCCCGATGAAGTAGCTCAGGCAGTCAATAACGGGAACATCCTCCAACCGGCTGGAAATGTGCGGACCGGCAGCCTGCTGCGTATCGCGGAGAGCGACTCCGTCACACCGAATATCCAAGCTCTCGCTGACTTGCCGATCAGGACCGGCTCCGGCCCGACCGTCTATCTCCACGATGTTGGCAGCATCCAAGACAGCACCGATATCCCCACTGGATACGCGCTGGTGAACGGTCGCCGGTCCGTCTACATTCCCGTCACCAAGCGTGCAGGTGCGTCCACCGTGACCGTCGTGAAGGAGGTCCAAAATAGCCTGCCATATTTTCGATCTCTGGTTCCGAACGATATTAAGGTCACCTACGAATTGGACCAGTCACCCTATGTCAAAAACGCGTTGACAGCGGTGATTCGCGAAGGAGTCCTGGGTGCCGTGCTCACCGGCCTCGTGGTCCTGCTGTTCCTCAGTGACTGGCGAAGTTCCTTCATCGTCATGACCACGATTCCGTTTGCTTTGCTGACTTCGGTCGTGGCTTTGTGGCTGACGGGCCAGACCATCAACATCATGACGCTCGGAGGGTTGGCGCTGGCCGTGGGCATCCTGGTGGACGAAGGTGTAGTCGAAATCGAAAATATTGACAGCACTCTTCAGCAGGAGCCTGACCTACAGCCTGCACGCGGAGTGCTTCGCGCCACGCAACGAACAGTTTTGCCACGCTTCCTGTCGATGCTTTCGGTGGTGGCGGTTTTCCTTCCTTCGTTTCTGATGACGGGAGTGGCACAAAACCTGTTCGTGCCGCTCTCGTTAGCGGTCGCGTTCGCTATGATCGCTTCGTTCCTGCTGTCGAGTTCGTTCCTTCCCGTCCTATTCCTCTGGATCCATCGCCAGATCGACCGCAGCCACAAGGTGCTCATCGCTGGACGATGGGACTTTGACAAAGTTCGCGATCGCTGGGGGGCTTTTCTGGAACGCTTCGAGGCAATCCGTTGGCTGGTGGTTGGAGCTTACGTCGCTATTGTGCTTGGCGATTGTTCTCTTGCTTGGGCCGCAGCTTGGCCAGGAGCTGTTCCCTAACTTGGGTGCGACCCAATTCCGGCTCCGATTAGACGCTCCCATCGGAACGCGAGCGGAGGAAACAGAACAACTGGCGACTGGAGTTCTGGATGAGATTCGCAAGGCGGCCGGGCCAGGAAATGTCGCTATCACCCTCGGCTATGTCGGTACACAGGGAGCAAGCTATCCAATCAACACGGTATTTCTTGTGGACTAGCGGGCCGCATGAAGCGGTGATGAACGTAGCCCTTCGGCCCGAGGCTCATATCGACGTGACCGCCTTGGAAGAGAAGCTTCGTCAGACGCTGCCTCCCCAATTTCCCGGCGCAACGTTTCTCATTCGAGCCGGGAGATCTGGTCAATCAAATCATGAATTTCGGCGCTCCTACCCCGGTCGAAGTCGCGGTGGTCGGACCAAACTTGGCCGCCAGCCGCGCCTATACCGACCGCTTGCGAATAGAGATGAGCAAAATAGCCGATTTGCGCGATCTGAAATACGAGCTTCCGCTCGACTATCCCAGTGTCGATGTGAAGGTAAACCGCGAAATGGCCGGACAGCTCGGCGTGACGACGAACCAAGTGGCCCGATCACTCTCCGAGGCGACCTATTCGAGTCGTTTCACAACCCCAAATTACTGGGCCGATCCGAATACAGGCGTCGCCTATCAAGTGCAGGTGCAATACCCACAACCCAATATTACGTCGTTGCAAGACGTTCAAAATATTCCGGTGATGCCCGGCCAGTCGCAGCATCCGTTGATTGGAGACCTTGCCAAAGTGAATGAAGGTACGGTCATGGGCGAATACGACCGTCGCAATGGTTTTAGGATGCTGAGCCTCTCGGCAAACATGGCTGGGCAAGATCTGGGGCGGATCTCGAAGAGCATCGATGCGGCCATACAACGAGCAGGCACTCCGCCAACCGGTACGACGGTGCAGGTCCGGGGCCAGATTGCGCCGATGCACGATACCCTCAGGAATCTGGCGATCGGCCTGGCAGCTTGCGGTACTGGCCATTTTTCTTTTACTCGCTGCGAACTATGAATCTTTGCGTCTTGCCTTTGTCGTTCTCACCACCGCGCCCGCGACAATCTCCGGAGTGATCCTGATGCTTCTGATTACGCACACCACACTCAATATCGAGTCTTACATGGGCGCCATTATGGCTGTCGGAGTTGGAACAGCGAATGCCATTCTGCTTGTGACTTTTGCCGAGCAGCACCGGCGGAGCGGCGGCTCTTCCATCGAATCCGGGATACAGGGAGTTAAGGAACGCATGCGCCCCATCCTGATGACCAGTGCCGCCATGATCGCCGGCATGATTCCCATGGCGTTAGCCGCCGAAGTTACGGCACCACTGGGCAGAGCGGTAATCGGCGGACTGCTCGCTGCTACTCTCACGAACTTGACGGTGCTGCCGTTCATGTTCTCTATCGTCCAGCAACGAGCCGCGACCGCATCTCCCTCGCTCAATCCTGACGACCCCGAAAGCCGGTACGCAACCAGCTAGCGGAGATCAAGTGATCCGATTTGTGCATCGAGGAGACGTTATGAAACTCGCAGGCGTCACAGCGCTTTCGGCTCTTGCTATTTATTTGCCTGAGTTCGACGTCTTGTAGCCAAAAGGAAAACAACGCTGCGCAGGCCGGAAGCCCGTCTGTCTCAACACAACCCTCAGTGGAAGTAACCACAGTCAAGTCTCAAACACTGAATACCACGGAGCGTTTACCGGCCGAACTGACACCCTACGAAAGCGTCGATATCTATGCCAAAGAGACTGGCTTTGTAAAATCGATCAAGGTAGATCGCGGCTCAACGGTAAAGCAAGGAGAACTCATTGCTGAACTCGAAGCTCCCGAATTGATAGCCCAGCGGGGTCAAGCCGAAGCTGCTTATCAAAGCGCCGAAGCACAACTCGCGGCAGGTCAGGCCAAGCTCGCGGCCGACCAGGCGACCTACCAGCATATGAGCGCTGCATCGAAGACCCCGGGTGTTGTGGCTGCCAACGATTTGGATATCGCTCAAAAGACCGCCCAATCGGATGAGGCAAATGTGGGCGCGCTGCGGATGACCGCAGAGGCAGCTCAGGAAACGGTAAAAGCAGTAACACAACTAGAATCCTATCTAAACATCACCGCTTCTTTCGATGGCCAAGTCACAACCCGCTATGTACATCCGGGAGCTCTTGTCGGCCCCGCTGGGGGTGCGGGCACCATGACGCCCATCGTTCGCATCGAAACACTGAACCGGCTTCGGCTCGTGGTTCCCGTTCCCGAAAATGACGCGGCAGGCGTTCCCGAAGGCACGCAGGTGAGTTTCAACGCACCCCTATTCCCTGGAAGGATCTTTCGCGCCCCCATTGCCAGAATCTCTCACGGCATTGATACCAAGACCCGAACAATGCCAGTCGAATTGGACGTGCAAGATCCGCGCGCGGAACTGGTACCAGGCACGTTTTGTGAAGTCGAGTGGCCCATCCACCGAACTTATCCGACATTATTTGTTCCGGTTTCAGCTGTGGCAAGCGATCTCGAAAAGACGTTTGTCATCCGCGTCGCCAATAACCGGACCGAATGGGTGGACGTGAGAACAGGTGTCAGGGCGGGGGAACTGATGGAAGTATTTGGAGATTTGCGCGCAGGCGACGAGGTTGCGATCCACGGCACGGACCAACTTCGTGCCGGCACAGAGGTCTCCTCTCGGTTTGCGAATCCAAAGCAGTAAGGCTTCTCCAGGCTAAGAGACCTGCGTGATTTTTAATACGCTGATTACTATGGCCGCGCCCTCGCCGGAGCCATTGCTTCGGTCGCCGGCTTCGGGATCGGCAGCATTCTCACTCCCTTGTTTGCCATACATTTCGGAACGAGGCTACCCGTAGCCGCTGTTTCCATTCCGCATTTAATCGCCAAGGCGCTCCGCTTCGCACGGATTCGCCAGCACGTAGACAAACGCGTCTTTCTGAGTTTCGGAATTACGAGCGCAGCGGGCGGTCTCCTGGCAGCGTTTTGGGGGAGATGACCGGGAAACGGAGCGATTTACAAATGCTTCTCGCTGGATCTATTCATTCAGAGGAAAGGACGCACCCACCAAGAAATCGGTCTCACGAAGAAAATTAGCTGTCGTGGTCTCGGCTCCAGGCTGCGTTTTTCACGTGTGTTTTCTGCCACGATGCCCTGCTGAAAAAACGAAGGGCGCCCATCGCAGCGCGCCCTTCGTTTCCAGGCTCTTTTATCGCGCTGCCTGAGTTCTCTGAACCAAGCCCCAGGGTTTGCCTACGAGAAATTCAGGGTTGGCGTCTTTCCGCGGCGTGTACTTTTGGACGCGGCCCGTTCTCACTTCAGCGGTGTAGAGAGTTCCATCCGCGTCCGTGACAAAGCCATGTACGCCCCACATGCAGCCCTGACAGTTGCCAAACGTGCCCCAGGAATAGAGGTAATGTCCGTCTTCGTCATAGGCATTCAGCTTGTTTGATCCCTGGTCGGCGGCCCAGAGTATATGGTTCTGGCCCATATAGATGCTGTGAATATTCATCGGCGGTCGCGGGCCCATATCCCACTGGTCCAGAAACTTGCCATTTTCGTCGAATTTTTGCACGCGGCCGTTGTTGCGGTCGTTGATGAAGACGAAGTGACGTTCCGGATCAATCGCAATTCCGTGCACGCTGTTGAAATAGCCAGGGCGTTTTTCATTCGGCGGAGTGCCCTTTTCGCCCCACTGGAAGAGCTTCTTGCCATTCTTGTCATACTTAATGACGCGGGTGCCGTCGTAGCCGTCGCACAGATAAAAACTGCCATCTGGCTCAAAAGCCATGAAGGTTGGACGGGCGAAATGCGTATCGTCGGTGCCCGGCACGCCTGGCGTACCCAGTGTCAGGATACGCTGTTTGCCATCATGCGTGAATTTGCTGACGAAGTGGTTATCGGCATCCACAATCCAGATGTTCTTGTCCGGGTCGTAGGGGCTGATCTCAATGTCATGTGGACGTCCCCAGATTTTGTCCCATTGCGTCCAGTCTTCGACGACCTTGCCGTTGCGATCCAGGACGACAATCACGTGATCCCAGCGCCAATCAACGCCCGGCCGGCCCTCGTGCCCATCTCGTGCGTCGGGGCAATTTGGGTTCTTTGGCATGTTCGGCGGGTTAGGAACGCCGCCACAGCTTGGCGTAGCGCTGGCGGTCTCGCGCATCGGTAAGCCCATGCCTACAGGGAACTTTATGCTAGGCCCAATCTCGGGAAGCCAGGTAGTCTTGAGATTCTTCGGAAGCTCAGGCAGCAAGCCTTTCTGCGCGACAAACACCCGATCGGGACTTTCGGGGAAAACATAGGTCGCCTGGGAGTAGGTCCACCCCTTGAGCTCGGGAAGGCTCTCCGCCAACGGCCTCGGCCAATTTTGAACCGGATCGTAAGGGCCGAAGACATCTTCGCCGCCCTTTTGTCCGGGAACGGCCGCGAACCCTTCCCCCGGCACCTTCTTTATCTGGCCCTGGAGCACGCCAACCCGGTTGGCAACCAGCACGATCGCCAGTAGAGCCATACTTATAACCGAAAGCTTTAGCGTTTCTCGTTTCATCTCCATGCCTCCGCTTCGAATCGCTGGCGTCCACCTGTCAGAAATCGTGCCACGAGTCAGGTCATAACGTGACACTCGCCAGACTTCAAAAACTGCGCCAAACCATACGCCCGCAGTACCCGCAAGTCAATTGTGGCTATCCGATTCGGCCGCCACGCCGGGGGTGTAGCCGAGTGTTCCGCGAGATGTACTACTCAGGGCGTTCCTTGCCGGGATATGCGGATACGGATGGGAAAGAGGACCACCCCCTCGGCCCCTTGACCCAGACCATTCCGGTAGACGAGTCCAGCGTGGGCCACTTTCCTAAGTGAAATCGTGGCAGATTTTCATTATTGGCGCTGCAATAATAGTAGTTGCCGCTTTTCTTTTACCTTTGTATGAGCCTGTAGTTGCAGTGCTTGGCACGTGAAGTTGCCGGCGTCGTTCGTGTCGCCTGCACCCTTGTACTTTGCGAGCTGAGGATAGGGGCAGAGCGGGCGAGTCATTTGCACCCCTTTGCTCGGGTCATCGTCGACGTATTTGGTGGCGATGATGTCGCCGGGCGCGGCGCCTTTTTCCACCCATTCCTCAAGAGCATCGTAAACGCCGTAAGGCTTGCCCTTCGCGGTCGTGCGCCCAAACTGACCGAAGGAGTTCGGGCCGGGCCCCGGGAAACAATGCTGCATTCCGGGGACCATGTAAAGGCGAACGAAGCTGTCCGCATTCTGTGAGCCCATCTTTGCGACCACAGAATTGTAGTAATTGACGCTATTCAAAGGTGGGATCGCCGGATCATTCCAACCGTGGTACAGAATGAGCTTTCCGCCGCGAGCCTTGAAGCGGCCGAGGTCGGGATCGGTTGAGTTGAGAATCGCCGCGGTTTTTTCATCGGCCGCGGCTTCGGCGACGTCCACACTGGCCGACAACATATTCCAGGCGGGATCCTGAAAGACCATATATCGGAAATAATTTTCTGCGTAGACAGGGCCGGAGGCTTTCCCGGAGCCCGTGATCCACTGCGGCCAGCCATTCGGTCCATCCTCAGCGCCGGGCATGTAACCGGGAAAGATCTGTTTGCCGTGCGAATCATTAGCTCCGGCATAGAGTTTCTTCAGCGTGGACACCTGCGGTGCGGTGAGGCAGTCGCGCGAGTCCTCACCTTTGCAAAGCAGTACGGAAGGATCGAAGTGGCAGCGCAAGGGATCACTGATGATCCCGTCTTTCACTCCATCTTGAACATCGCAGGCAGCTAAGGCGGCAGATTGAATGGCGGGAAGTTTCGCACTGGGGATGTACGCGGACGGATCCTTGCCGTACATGTGTTGGACCATGTCCACGGCGGCGGCCAACAAGTGGGTCCAGAAATTCGCGGGGGCGCCGGCGAGCATTCCGTCGAAATCCTCCGGAAAGCGCTGCGCTTCCATCAACGCTTCTCGGCCGCCGTCGGAACAGCTATCGAAATAGGAGTGACGCGGCGGATTGTTGTAGAACGCTTGTATAAGGGCTTTGGCGTTTTCTGTAGTTACATGCAGGCCGCGATAGCCGAAATCGACAATCTTTTCCGGATGCTTATACGCCCAGCTTGCGTCCTCGGCATCGCCCTGATGTCCCGTGTCGGTTGCGGCAGTGGCGTAGCCTCTCCGCAGATCATCGGCGAGACCGAAGTAGTTGATTGAACCGGCGAATCCGCCATTGCCGACACTCAGAAATTTGCCATTCCAGTCAGAGACCGGCAACCACACTTCAAAGCGAATATCGGAATCGGCGGTTGGCCGGATTGCTCCCGCGAGACGGCAGAACGCCGGAAGTTTGTCGATGGGTCTGCCGGACGAAGGTGTGAACCTGCCTGCGGGCACGGCTTGCGCGGTTGTGACGGTCGTGTTCGGTAGTTTTACGCTGCTGAGACTTGCGCAATCGGCAGCGTGGCCAGCAAGGGCGGGTACTGGCAGGATAAGGAGCAGCATTACGAAAGTGCGCATTGAAAGCATTCGCATATTTGTCGGCTCACTCGAATTCGCGCGTGGGCTGAAAACTCGGCGACGAGCTTAGCTGCGAGCTCTGTGCGAGCCTAAGTCCGGCGCTGGTTCAGGTCAACTTCGAATCTGTAGCTTCGAATCTGTAGCCGGCCTGCGGTTTCGCGGATCCAGGCGGGCGCGTATAATTTTGGCAACTTGGCGGGCGATATTTTGTGAGGCGATAGACATGCAGCGGATTTTTGTCACAGTCGCGGCGTTAATTTTCGTTGCGTGGACGCTATTGGCGCAACAGGGCCCGGCGCCTGCGCTGGCGGGCTTTTCGAGCGACCACGCGCGCACCGAAGAGCAGTGGGAACAAAAATTTCGCTCCGCAATTGTGCCGGACAATATCAGGGATTACGCCAAGCTTCTCTCCGCGCGGCCGCACCACGTTGGTTCACCCTACGACAAGCAGGATGAGGAGTGGATACTCTCGAAGTTCAAGGAGTGGGGCTGGGACGTTCACGTGGAATCGTTTCAAATTCTTTTCCCTACGCCCAAAGAACGCGTTCTCGAAATGGTCGAGCCGACCCGTTTTGTGGCCAAGCTGCAGGAGCCACCGCTTCCGGAAGATCCGACTTCCAATCAGACGGCCGAGCAATTGCCCTCGTACAACGCCTACTCGATTGACGGCGATGTGACGGCGTCGCTGGTTTACGTCAACTACGGAATTCCCGCCGATTACGAAGAACTCGACCGCCTAGGTGTTTCGGTGAAAGGGGCGATCGTCATTGCGCGTTATGGTTCTTCCTGGCGCGGCATCAAGCCCAAAGTGGCGTTCGAGCACGGCGCGGTGGGCTGCCTGATCTATTCGGATCCGCGCGATGATGGCTACGCGGCCGGAGATGCGTACCCGAAGGGCCCGTGGCGTCCCGCGGGCGGCGTACAGCGCGGAAGCGTGATGGATATGCCGTTATACCCTGGCGATCCGCTCACGCCGGGAATCGGAGCGACAGCCGATGCCAAGCGGCTGAAGCTCGAAGACGTCAAGGTGTTCACAAAAATTCCGGTGCTTCCGATTTCGTATGCGGATGCACAGCCGCTTCTAGAGGCTTTAACCGGCCCCGTGGCTCCGCCAAACTGGCGCGGGGGCCTGGCACTCACCTATCACGTTGGTCCCGGGCCCGCGAAAGTTCACCTGAGGGCGAAATTCAATTGGGACATGAAGCAGATTAACGACGTGATCGCCAAAATTCCGGGAGCTTCGGAGCCGGACGAATGGGTGATTCGCGGGAATCATTACGATGCCTGGGTGAATGGAGCGCAGGATCCTATTTCCGGTGCGTCAGCGGAAATGGAAGAGGCGCGAGCGCTAGGCGAATTGGCCAAGTCCGGATGGAAGCCGAAGCGGACGATCATTTATTGCGCCTGGGATGCCGAGGAGCCAGGGCTGATTGGCTCGACGGAATGGGTGGAAGCGCACGCGGATGAGCTTCGCGCGCACGCGGTTGCGTATATCAACTCGGATTCCAACAGCCGCGGATATCTCAACGTCGAGGGATCCCATTCGCTCGAGACGTTTATCAATCAAGTTGCGCGCGAGGTGATCGATCCCGAAAAAAATATCTCTGTCTGGGAGCGAAGGCAGCTGAAACGCCTGGCTGAAGCGAGTTCTGGCGAAGAACGCGAACGACTGCGATCCAGATCGACCTGGCCGATCGAGGCGCTGGGCTCGGGATCGGACTATACGGCGTTCCTGGACTTTGCGGGCATAGCCTCATTGAACCTGGCGTATGCGGGCGAGTCCGAGGGCGGAATTTATCATTCGATCTACGATGATTTCTTTTGGTTCACGCATTTCAATGACGCTGGATTCGTGTACGGGCGCGCTATGGCGCAAACTGCCGGGACCGCGGCGATGCGGCTGGCGGATGCGGACCTGCTGCCATTCAATTTTGCTGATCTTACTTCCACCGTCCGCGGTTACCTGAACGATTTACAGCGTGTGGCCGAAAATCAAAGCGATCAAATCCGCGAGCGGAACCGGCAGATAAGCGAAGGCGTGTTCAACGCAACGTCTGACCCGCAGAAGCAGGCAGTGGCGCCAATGCCGGAGCCCGTACCACCGCATCTCAATTTTGCTCCTCTGCAGAATGCGCTCGATGCTTTGAATCAGAGCGCTAATCACTATCAACGAGTCTATGCACAAGTCGAACAGGATGGCGGCGCGGCGCTAGCGCGACCGTCACTGGCGCAAGTGAACACGGAACTGTTGCAGACCGAACGTGCGTTGACCGATCCGAACGGTTTGCCGGGACGGCCGTGGTTCAAGCATCAACTCTATGCTCCGGGGTTTTACACCGGCTATGGAGTGAAAACCGTGCCGGCAGTGCGAGAAGCCATCGAGCAAAAGCAGTGGAGCGTAGCAGACCAATCAATCGCCACAGTTGCCAAGGTTCTCGACAGCGAGGCTGCAGTTATTGAACGCGCGGCCAGCAGCCTCGAGCACGCGGTGCATTAGTCCAATCCAAAACCAAGGCGATTTCAGGGGCTTTAGAGTCTGTGTGAAGACTCTGCACCCCGAGATTTAGATTACGAATTGAGTCATGAGATATCTGCTCTGTGTTTCTTTTTTCTGAATCGACGGTGGACGGGCGGCTAGCTGGCCCGCCAAATCCTCGTCAAGTTGTATGCGGTGGCCGCCAGCGCCAGCTCGACCGCCACTTGCGACAACCCGCGACGAGCGAACCGCCGCATCCCTCTTTGTTGTTTCAGCACTCCGATCACCGGTTCCACCAGCGCTTTTCGTCGCTGATAAATTCTTCGGCCGGCCGCAGCACGCAATTTCCGCCGCATTCTGTGATGCGCCGGATTACGGGCCTTCTGCCGCAGCCGTCCGCCTCGATTCAACCAGCGCGCCAGGTTCGAGTCCGGCACATAGCCGTCGATCTGGCGCTCCTCCAGCGCCTTCAAATTCTCCAACGAGAAGAATCCACTGTCGGCACTGGCTCGTTGCGGTTTCTCTCCGCACTGTTGTTCCACCCGATCCACCATCGGCAGCAACGCCTCGTTATCGTTGGTGTCCTGCGTCACCTGTTGCGCCACGATCAGATGATCCTCGCTGACTGCCAGCGTCGCCGTATAGCCCAGCGTGAACCCGCCCCGCTCCCGCAGAAAGCGGCTGTCGGGATCGGTCCGCGACAGCTTCGGCAGCCCCGATTTGCGCAGCCGCCGCAGACGCTCCGGAATCTGTCCGTGTTGCTGTTCCAGCCGCGCGATCGCTTCTCGGCCCACTCCGCTGCCCGCGCCTTCGTTCGGATCTTCCGCATCGCATTGCCGCTGCCAGCGGCGAATCTCTCGTCGGATGCGCGCCCGCGCTGCGCCTGCTCGGTGTCGATCCGGTTTCGCGACGCGTTCGCCGCGATGCGCGTCGAATCGATGGCCACGTGTCCCAACTTTCCCAGCTTGGCCTGGCGGGCCAGTTCCACCACTTGCGTGAACACATCATTCAGCGCTCGCGCTTGTCGCCGGCGAAAGTCGTTCAGCGTCCAGTGATCCGGCGTGGCCCCCGCTGCCAAGTAACGGAACGCCAAATCCTCGCGAATGCGTTGCTCCAGCCGCCGCGAACTGGTCATCCCCAGCGCGTAGGCGTACAGCCACACCGAAACCAGCATCTCCGGCGCATAGGCCGGCCCGCCTTCCTCGCCGTATTCCTCGCGGAAGGCGCTCAGGTCCACTTTCACCAGCACGCGCCGAAGGAAAAAACACAGATGATCCGGCCCCAACACGTCCCGCACGCTCGGCGGCAGCAAATACGCCTGCTCCGGGTTGTAATCCAAGAATTTCGCCATCGCGTCTCCTCTCTCGTGCAGTATAAGAGAGGCGTCAAATCGAGTTCTCACACAGACTCTGAAGCCCCCGAAGTTATAAGCGCTGAATGTCGGAGGTAAAGCTCCGACCCCTGAAAACATAGCAAAGGCTTCAGGTCTCCCCACAAAATCCGTCGGGCGACCTGAGCTACAAGTTGCGCCACGAAGTTTGTGACCTTCCGGATCTATCTTAGCGGGGCTCGGAGGATGCGGGAACGATACTCTTGATCCGCATATAGGTAACCATGTTGCCGTAGTGATGCTGGTTGTGGCCGAAATTCAGGACGAGCAAACTCATACGGTTGATGCGCCTCTTGTTTCCATTTTCCTGGGTAATTTCCACGACTTCCTGACCCGACGCTTCGGTGAGATTGGTATATAGAGATGTATATAAAGGATCGCAATAAGTGAAGGCGTCGTTGAGAGCCTTGATCAGATCGGCTTTCGAGGTCAGCTTTTCGAAATCCTTCCCTTCGGCCGGATTTTTCTCACTTTTTGCCTGCGAGCACCACAAATAGTTGAAGTTGGCGAGATGGCCGACAAGTTGACCGAATGTCCTGACTTCGGTTTGCGGGCCGGGGCGCAGGCCATAGAACTCTTCCGGAAATTTCGCGGCCGAGCGCGTAATTTCGTTGCGGTCACCCATATAAACATTCTTTAGGAAACCCGTAAACGAAGGCGGCGCGGGTTGCTGGCTTTGCGCTGCCGCGCCAGTTGCCAAGATTAAGGCGAAAAATATAGCTGGAATCCATTTGTTCACAATGTGGTCCTCCCCTTACTGGAAATATACACCTCATGGCGGACGCTGACGCTGCCGAGTATAGCGATTCGGTAACCAACCCGTAGTGCGGGACGTCTGGAATTCAGCCGTTTTTCAGGTAGGAACAGGGACCCTAATAGCCCAAACGAAGTAACTGGGTCTGTATAATAAGCATCACAGCCCCGGCAAAGAATGAAATGGACTTCCGGACATATTATCGCGATCACAGGAAGCTCGTCGGGCTCGGCGCCTTAATCGTGCTGGCTATTCTCGTAGGCGGGTGGGCCATTCGGGGGCATTCTGACGATCCGAACTATTTGACCGCGGAAGTTCAACACGGCGGCATTACTTCGGTAGTGCAGGCTACGGGCACGATTAATCCTCTGACCACGGTACCTGTGGGTTCGTACGTGTCGGGGACAGTGCAATACGTCTTCGCCGATTTCAATTCCCGAGTCGAGGCCGGTCAAGTGCTGGCGCAGCTCGATCCCGAAGTTTATCAAGCGCAAGTAGTTCAGGCGCGAGGTAACCTTGAGAACGCGATCGCCAACGAGAAAAACCTGGAAGCAACGATTGGCGCACAAGAAGCGGGTATAAAGAACAATGAAGCCAATCTGGAACGGCTGAAAGCGGCCGACGTTTATAGCCGAGCGAACTCACGACGCATCATCGACCTCGCCGGGCAAGGCGTATTTTCGAAGGATCAGGCAGATCAAGCCCAGTCGGGAGTGGATCAGTCGCAAGCCCAAGTGCGGGCCGCCGAGGCACAACTGAACCAGTCCAGCGCACAGCTTGCTGAGACGCGCGCTCAGGTGGACCAAGCGAAGGCTCAAATCAAAACGATGCAAGGCGCCCTGGCGCTGGCGGAGGCAAATCTGCGCTACTGCACGATCCTCTCGCCGATTGACGGCACAGTTGTTTCCAAAAACGTGACCGTGGGCCAGTCCGTGGCGGCATCGCTGCAGGCACCGATTGTTTTCAGCATCGCCCAGGACCTGACGCGGATGCAGGTGGCGGCGGCAACCGATGAGTCTGACACGGGGAACATAAAAATCGGCACGGAAGCGACGTTTCAGGTGGATGCTTTTCCCAGTGAGACCTTTACCGGGCGCGTGAGCGCCATCCGGCTGAACGCGACCACGATTCAAAACGTGGTTACGTACAACACGATCATTACGTTTGATAATCCCGACGGGAAACTTCTTCCCGGCGAGACCGTCTACGCGACCATTCCCACCGGCGACGTCTCCGATGCAGTGAAAATCCCAAACGCGGCGTTGCGCTTCACGCCTTCGTTTTCCAACATCGAACTTCGGCAGCTCTATGACCAAAATCAGATTCCGCCGGCAGCAACGACGTCGCACATGGGCGGATGGCGTGTGGTATGGAAGCCGGAAGCGAGGGGAAAGGTTCGACCCGTGGCCGTTCGAACCGGCATTACGGATTACACGTTTACGCAATTGATCGCCGGGGAGGTGAAGCCCGGCGATTTGCTTGCGACAGGAGAACAGTCGGGCGGAAATGCGAGCGGGAATGGCGCGGCATCGACTCCGAAATTTGGCGCGCCCGCGATAAGCCGGGAATCCGAATATGGCCGAACAGGCTCTACAATCCCCTGCGCAGATCAGGACAGCACCAGAGTCTCAGCTGACCATCGAAGTCCAGAATCTGCATAAGATTTATCAACTGGGTGAGATTCGCGTGCCTGCTTTGCGGGGAGTTTCACTGGAGGTGCGCTCCGGCGAGTTCGTTGCCATTATGGGCGCTTCCGGTTCAGGTAAATCGACATTTATGAATCTGATCGGGTGCCTGGACCGGCCCACGAGCGGCGTATATCGCCTGGATGCGCAGGAGGTTGCGCAATTTTCCAAACAGGACCTGGCGCGGATTCGTAACCAGAAGATCGGATTTGTTTTTCAGGGATTTAATCTGCTGGCGCGCACGTCCGCCCAAGAAAATGTCGAATTGCCCCTGGTCTACGCCGGTGTGAAGCGCGAGGAGAGGCAGCGGCGCGCTCAAGAGGCCCTGCGCCTGGTTGGCCTGGAGGGCCGCGGGGACCACCACCCCTCCCAGCTTTCCGGCGGCCAACAACAGCGCGTAGCCATCGCCCGTGCCCTGATCAACAACCCTTCCATCCTGCTGGCCGACGAGCCCACCGGCAATCTGGACACGCGGACGAGCATCGAAATTATGGAGACGTTTCAACGGCTCAACGATGAACGCGGGCTGACCATTCTGCTGGTCACACACGAGCCTGATGTGGCGCGTTTCGCGCGGCGCACCGTGCTCTTTCGCGACGGACAGATTCTGAGCGATTCGCCTGTGCGCGATCGCGCCTGCGCCTCGGAGATTCTCGCAACACTACCCGCGGGCGCTAGCGAAACAGCAGTACCGGAATAGGAGGCTGCGGATGGACCTGATCAGCATCCTGCGATTGGCCATGCGGGCCCTGGCGCGCAACAAAATGCGCAGCATCCTGACCATGCTGGGAATCATTATCGGTGTGGGCGCGGTGATTGCCAGCGTGGCGGTGGGCGAAGGCGCTTCGGAGCAAATCCAACAGCAGATCAGCAATCTTGGCGACAACATGGTTTGGGTCGAAGCGGGAGGCCGCGCCGTCAATGGCGTGCGCACAGGCTCACGAGGAACCAAGACCCTGGTTATGGGAGATGTGAAAGCCATGCAGCAGCAAGTTCCACTTGTGTATAACTGCTCCGGCCACGTAGATGGACCGGTGCAGATTGTTTATGGGAACCAGAACTGGTTCAGCCAGGCGCGGGGCGTGTCCCCCGAATTTCTGCAAGTGCGCCGCCTGGGTATTGAGCGAGGAGATTCTTTTTCTCAGGACGACGTGGACCATTCAGCGAATGTCTGCCTGCTGGGTCAAACGATTGTGGACAATCTGTTTGGCTCCGCCGATCCTGTCGGGCAGACCATCCGCATTCAGAACTTGCCGATGCGCGTGATCGGCGTATTGACTCCCAAAGGTCAGTCGCCTACCGGCCAGGACCAGGATGACACTCTAATCGTGCCTTTGACGACCATGCAGAAAAAGATCAGGGGAATCGATTGGCTGGACGACATCATGTGCTCAGCAAGCTCACCGACAGCAATTAAGCCTGCCGAACAGCAGATCACCTCCTTGCTTCGGGAGCGGCATCATCTGCGAGTCGATGAAGATGAAGATTTCAATCTGCGCCACCCGGCGGAGATTGCTTCCGCGCGGGCGGAGTCACAGAAAATCATGACTATCCTGTTGGCAAGCATCGCCTCGGTCTCCCTGCTCGTAGGGGGCATAGGAATTATGAATATCATGCTGGTCTCCGTGACCGAACGCACACGCGAAATCGGCTTGCGGTTGGCGATTGGCGCAAACGAGAGCGACGTGCGCATGCAGTTCCTGGGTGAGGCTACTTTACTTAGCCTGATGGGAGGGGCCCTCGGGGTGATCATCGGCGTAGCCGGTTCGCTGACGATTTCCAGCACGTTGCGATGGCCGACCCGCATTCCCATGGAAGCTCTTCTCGTCGCCGTGATCTTCTCTGCTGCCGTGGGCGTGTTTTTCGGATTTTATCCGGCATATAAGGCTTCTCATCTCGATCCGATCGAGGCGCTGCGGTATGAGTAGAATTCTGGGGATGCGTAGGCATACGGGGGGAAGACGCTTGCGTGTGGTTGCTATTGTGTTTGCCACAGTCGTGGGCTGCGTTTTTTCAGTGGCGGCGCAATCCAGCAAAGCAGCGGGTACCAAGAATGGCGGCGAGGAGTTCTTCATCGTTTCTTCCGTGGACATTACGAAAAAGCAATTACTTTTGAAGGAGCCCACCGAGATCACCCAACTCGTCCAGGTGAACGACAAGACCCGCTACATGGATAAGGACGGCAAGCCGATGCAATTCGGCGATTTGCGTGCTGGCGATACCATCTATATTAAGTCCTCTAACACATCAGCGGGCAGAGTGGCTGTGAGCATCCGCAAAGGGCCAATGACTTTAGAGGAACTGCGCCGACACTATTTGAAGTAGCGGGTTGCGGGTAGGAGCGCAGCTTCGCCAGAATCCGGACTGAAATAACCTCGCAGAAAAATTGATTGAGCCAATCGAAATTCTGAATTGTACAAATTTGGCGCAGTAAGCTATTCATTAGCAATGGCTTGTAGTTTGGCAACTGCCCTCCGACTTACGGCGCTCGCGCCCTTAGCGTAGCGCTCACCAACAGGTCCTGCAGCTATGCTCGGGTCGCTTTACAAGGCAGCTTTGCCATGGTATTCAGGATAAACACTAAAATGGGCAAATATTATCCGCTCCACCATCCATTTGGAGGGCTACCTCCTGCTCAGGGTCTCTATGACCCGAACTTTGAGCACGATGCGCTGCGGCATCGGCTTTGTGGCCGATATTTCAGGGCCGCAAATCGCACGACATCGTCCTCAAGGGCGTTCAGATCCTGATCAACCTGACGCACCGCGGCGCCTGCGGTTGCGATCCGCAGACCGGCGATGGCGCCGGGATTCTGATTCAGATTCCGCATAGCTTTTTCGAGCGCGAATGCGCGCGGCTGGGATTTGCGCTGCCGGCGCCGGGCGAATATGGCGTGGGGATGGTGTTTCTGCCGGTCGATCCGCACGAGCGGATCCTTTGCGAAGGCATACTGGAGAAGATTGCCGGCGAAGAAGGCTTGACCGTGCTCGGCTGGCGCGACACGCCGCTGAACGGCAACACGATCGGGCGCCTGGCGCGCGGCGACGCAGCCCTATATCGAGCAGATTTTCATCAAGCGCGGGCCGGAGATGGATCAGGACGCGCTGGAGCGCAAGCTTTACGTGGTGCGCAAGCGCGCGGAAGCTGCGGTGGCGGCGTCGGACTTCAAGGAGAAGGACTTCTTCTACCTCCCTTCGCTTTCTTCGCGCACGATTGTTTACAAAGGGCTTGCTGCTGGCGCCGCAGATTACCGATTTCTACAAGGAACTGCTGGATGCGGAAGTGACCAGCGCGCTGTGCCTGGTGCACCAGCGCTTCTCGACCAATACGTTTCCGAGCTGGAAGCTGGCGCATCCCTACCGTTACATCTGCCACAACGGCGAGATCAACACGCTGCGCGGCAACATCAACTGGATGTACGCGCGGCAATCGGTGCTGGCGTCGCCGCTTTTCGGCGACGACATCAAAAAGCTGCTGCCGATCATCACGCCGGGCGGCAGCGATTCGGCCATGCTCGACAACGCCGTGGAACTGCTGACGCTGGCGGGACGCAGCCTGCCGCACGTGATGTCCATGCTGATCCCGGAAGCGTGGGAGCACGATCCGACCATGCCGGAGGACGTGAAGGCATTCTACGAATACCACGCTTCGCTGATGGAGCCGTGGGACGGGCCGGCGGCAGTAGCGTTCACCGACGGGCGCGTGATCGGCGCGAAGCTCGATCGCAACGGCCTGCGTCCAGGCCGCTATCTGGTGACCAATGACGGGCTGGTGGTCATGGCCTCGGAAGCGGGCGTGCTGCCGGTGAAGCCGGAAGAAGTCCGCATGAAGGGCGGCTGGCGCCGGGCCGCATGCTGCTGGTCGATACCGAGCAGAAGCGCTTGATTTCCGACGAAGAAGTGAAGAAGGAGCTGGCGGCGCGGCAGCCCTACGCGCAATGGGTGAAGGAAAATCAGATCACGCTCGACGATCTGCCGAGCCCCGACGCGCGTGCAGCCGACCGATCACGACACCATCCTGATGCGCCAGCGCGCGTTCGGCTACACGGACGAAGACCTGAAGACGATTCTGCTGCCTTCGGCACTGCAGGCGGAAGAGCCGGTCGGCTCGATGGGCATCGATACGCCGCTGGCGTGCCTTTCCGACCAGCCGCAGCTGCTGTTCAACTATTTCAAGCAGACCTTCGCGCAAGTCACCAATCCGGCGATCGATCCGATCCGCGAAGGCCTGGTGATGTCGCTCAACAGCTACATCGGGTCGCGAAGGAAACATCCTCGAAGAGACGCCGAAGAATTGCCACACGCTGAAGCTGCGCCATCCCGATCATCTCCAACTGGCGGCTGGAAAAACTGCGGCGCGTGAGCTGGGGCGATTTCCTGGCGACGACGCTGCCGATGCTTTCCGCGTGCGAAGGCGGCGAACAGCAGCTGGAGCAGGCGCTCGAAACGCTGTGCCGGCGCGCGTCGCTGGCGATCAAGTCGGGCTACACGCTGCTGATTCTCTCCGACCGCGGCGTGGACGAGGAGTACGCGCCGATCCCCAGCCTGCTGGCGCTCTCGGCGGTGCACAACCATCTGATTCGCGAGAAGACGCGCAATCAGGTGGCGCTGATCGTGGAATCGGGAGAGCCGCGCGAGGTGATGCACTTTGCGCTGCTGCTCGGCTACGGCGCGAGCGCCGTGAATCCGTACCTGGCGATCGAAACGCTCGAAGACCTGCATCGCAGCGGCCTTTTCCCGCCCGACTACACCTGGGACAAAGTCTTTCAAGAACTATATGAAGGCGATCGATAAGGGCCTGCTGAAAACTTTTTCGAAGATGGGAATTTCCACGCTGCAGAGTTATCAGGGTGCGCAGATTTTCGAGGCCATCGGCCTGGAGCGATCGCTCGTCGAGCGCTACTTCACCGGCACGGCTTCGCGCATCGAGGGCGTGAGCCATGGAGGTGCTGGCGCGCGAAGCGCTGATGAAGCACCAGTTCGCGATGCAGCCGCCCAGCGAGTCGGATACGGAGCTGCGCGTCGGGGGCGAATATCAATACCGCGTGCGCGGCGAGCGGCACCTGCTCAACCCGATGACGGTGAGCAAGCTGCAGCACGCGGTGCGGCAAGCGAAATTCGAGACCTTCCAGGAATTCGCCGCGGTGGTGAACCAGCAGAATCGCGACCTGCAGATGCTGCGCGGGATGTTCGATTTCAAGCCGGACGCGCCGCCGGTGCCGCTGGAAGAAGTGGAGCCCGCGGCGGATATCGTCAAGCGCTTTGCGACTGGGGCGATGTCGTTTCGGCTCGATCAGCAAGGAAGCGCACGAAACGCTGGCGATCGCCATGAACCGCATCGGCGGTAAATCCAATACCGGCGAGGGCGGCGAAGACGAGGCGCGCTTCAAGCCGGATGCCAATGGCGACCTGCGCCGCAGCGCGATCAAGCAGGTGGCTTCGGCGCGGTTTGGCGTGACCACCAATTATCTTGTCAATGCGGACGATTTGCAGATCAAGATCGCGCAAGGCGCGAAGCCCGGCGAAGGCGGGCAGCTGCCCGGCCACAAAGTGGACGATTTCATCGCGCGCGTGCGCCACTCGATTCCCGGCGTGGGCCTGATTTCGCCGCCGCCGCACCATGACATCTATTCGATCGAGGACTTGGCGCAGCTGATTTACGACCTGAAGAATGCGAATCCGCGCGCGCGCATTTCGGTGAAGCTGGTGGCCGAAGTGGGCGTAGGAACCGTGGCTGCGGGCGTAGCCAAGGCTCATGCCGACGTGATTCTGATCAGCGGCTACGATGGCGGCACGGGCGCGTCGCCGATCAGTTCGATCCGGCACGCGGGCGATTCCGTGGGAACTGGGGCTTTCGGAAACGCAGCAGGTGCTGGTGATGAACGATTTGCGCAGCCGCGTGCGGCTGCAGGTGGACGGCAAGCTGCAAACCGGCCGAGACGTGGCCATCGCCGCACTGCTGGGCGCCGAGGAGTTCGGATTCTCGACCGCGCCGCTGATCTCGATGGGCTGCATCATGATGCGCAAATGCCATCTGAATACCTGCCCGGTGGGCGTGGCCACGCAGGATCCGGAACTGCGCAAGAAGTTCCAAGGGCAGCCCGAACACGTCATCAATTTCTTTCTTCTTCGTGGCGGAGGACTTGCGGAGGATCATGGCGGAGCTGGGATTCCGCAAGGTGGACGAGATGGTCGGCCGGGTGGATTGCCTGGTGCAACGGAAAGACGTCACGCACTGGAAGGCCAAGGGAATCGATCTGTCGTCGATGCTCTACAATCCGCCGATGCCGCAGTCACGTGGGCCGGCGGCGCATGCAGCCGCAAGACCACGGCCTGGAGGCGGCGCTCGACAGCAAGCTTATCAAGCAGGCGCAGGAGGCTCTGGAGAAGCGGTCTGCCCGTTTCGCTCAGCCTGCCGATCAGCAACGTTCACCGCACCGTGGGCGCCATGCTGAGCGGCGAAATCGCGCGGCGCTACGGCGTCGAGGGGCTTGCCGGATGACACGATTCGCATTCAGTTCACCGGCTGCGCGGGACAAAGTTTCGGCGCGTTTTTGGCCAAGGGCGTGACGCTGACGCTCGAAGGCGAAGCCAACGATTACGTGGGCAAAGGGCTCTCGGGCGGCAGGCTGATTATCTATCCGCCGCGGCATTCGGAGTTCGTGCCGGAAGAAAACATCCTGATCGGAAACGTTTGCCTCTACGGCGCGACCAGCGGCGAAGCGTTTTCAATGGCATGGCGGGCGAGCGCTTTGCCGTGCGCAATTCGGGCGCGACCGCCGTAGTAGAAGGCGTGGGCGATCACGGCTGCGAATACATGACCAACGGGCTCGTGATCGTGCTCGGCCGCGCCGGACGGAATTTCGCCGCCGGCATGACCGGCGGCATCGCCTACGTGCTGGATCAAGCGGGCGATTTCGGTGCGACCTATTGCAATCGCGCGGAGGTCGATCTCGAGCCGGTGACTGAATCCAAGGACATTGCGCTGCTGCATCGGCTGATCAGCCGCCATGGCGAATTCACCGGCAGTCCGCAGGCGAAATGGATTTTGCAGAACTGGGACGCCATGCTTCCGAAATTCGTCAAAGTGTTCCCGCATGAGTACAAGCGCGTCTTGGGCGTCCCGCGAGTTCCCGCCGGTGTGCTGGTGGCGCAGGCCGGAACACATGCGCGTGGGCGCGAGGTTCGGGGCTAAGACTCGTGGGTAAAGTCACCGGTTTTAAGGAATTCACGCGCGAACTGCCGATCGCGCCGGCCCGTCGAAGAGCGCATCAACGACTACTTCGAAGTCTATTAGCCAGTTCCCCGAAGAAAAAGTCCGCACGCAGGCCGCGCGGTGCATGGATTGCGGGATTCCCTTCTGCCATACGGGATGCCCGGTCAACAACATCATTCCCGACTGGAACGACCTCGTTTATCGCGATCACTGGAAGGAAGCGATCCGCGTTCTGCATTCGACGAATAATTTCCCCGAATTTACCGGCCGCATCTGTCCCGCGCCTTGCGAAACGGCTTGCGTGCTGGGCATAAACGAGCCACCAGTAACGATCAAAGTCATCGAGAAGAACATTGTGGAACGCGCTTGGGAGGAAGGCTGGATTCAGCCAGAACCGCCGGAAATGCGCACAGGCAAGCGCATCGCGGTGGTGGGGTCCGGTCCTTCGGGATTGGCGGCCGCGCAGCAGCTGAATCGGGCCGGGCACCTCGTGACGCTGTTTGAAAAGAACGATCGGCTCGGCGGCTTGATGCGTTACGGCATTCCCGACTTCAAGATGGAAAAGCGCGTGCTGGATCGCCGCCTCGAGCAAATGACGGCGGAAGGCGTGCATTTCCAGACGAAGGCGCACATCGGCGGCAATATTCCTGCTCAAGATTTACGCAAAGAGTTCGATGCGATTCTGCTCTGCGGCGGAGCGGAGGCCCCGCGCGATTTGAATGTTCCCGGGCGCGAGCTGAAGGGAATTCATTTCGCCATGGAGTTTCTGCCGCAGCAGAATAAACGCAACGCCGGGGACGAAGTGCTCAACCAGATTCTGGCTACCGGAAAGCACGTGGTGATCATCGGCGGCGGAGATACGGGCGCCGATTGCCTGGGCACCACTCATCGGCACAAGGCAAAATCGGTGCGCCAGTTTGAGATCATGCCTATGCCGCCGGAGACGCGCGCGCCGAGTACGCCGTGGCCGTTATGGCCGCTGCAATTGCGTACAGAGAGCTCGCACGAAGAGGGCGGCTTGCGGGATTGGTCCATCGGTACGACGCACTTTACGGGCGACGAAAATGGAAATGTAAAGCAGCTTCACGCAGTGCGCGTGGGGCCGCCGCCGAAATTCGAGCCAATTCCGGGAAGCGAGTTCATCCTGGAAGCGGATCTCGTGCTGCTTGCGCTCGGCTTCACGGGGCCGGTAAAAAAAGGCATGATCGAACAGCTTGGCGTCAATCTCGACGCGCGCGGCAATATCGCCGCCGACGCAAACTACATGAGCTCGGTGCCCGCGATTTTCGCTGCCGGCGATATGCGGCGCGGGCAGTCACTGGTCGTGTGGGCAATTTCCGAAGGACGTAAGGCCGCCGCGGGCGTCGATAAATTCCTCATGGGAAGCACCCGCCTGAAGTAAGTCCCGAAATACTAAGAGAGATTCTTCGACTTCGCGACCCGACGGAAATCGTAAAGAGCGCGATTTCCGAGAGCAAAAACTTTCGGGCGACTTCGCTCAGAATGACACGCACATTTGGGTACCCAGCCGTTCACTTGGTTTGAGTCCGTATTGCTAGCGCACTAGTGGGTCATTCCGTAAACAATGTAGTTGATGGCGATGCGATAGGCCATGGATGTGGCAGGCTCCGGGTAATCGGGGCTATCGGCCCATTCCCAGGCGTCTCCGACGTCGCTATTGTGGCAAATGGCGATCATGATGCGGCCCTTGTCGTCGCGGATGGCGCGCCATTGGGGGACTTTCATGTCGTCGGTATAGCGCCGGCCGTTCCAGATAAAGCGGGTTCCGGGAATCTGGAAGCGATCTTCGAGATCGTAGACGGTATGGAAAAGTTCGTCGCTGTCTTTCAGATCTTCGATCGGGCGGTCAGGGAAAATCATGCGCACGCCAGCCACCAGATTATTCCATTCGTAGTCGCCGTGGGTATCGTCGAAAAACATGAAGCCTCCCCGCAGGAGATAAGTGCGGATGCGAATTGCTTCGGCCTGTGAAAGAACCCACGCGCCGGGATCTTCGACAAAAATCCACGGCCAGTTATATATGTCGTCGCTGTGGGCGTCGACCACCTGCTCGGCCACGTGCGTGTTGATGCGCGTCAGGCGAACGACGCCTTCCACGAGCTGGCGATCCGATTTCGGATAGTCCGCGGCCCAGCGCTGAAAACCGCGAAAATTGCCGTAGGCCATGTCGTAATGGAAACGCACGAAGGTCCATTCCACTTTTTGTTTCACGCCGAGAGGCATGTCGTCCTCGTCGTCGCCCTGATCCCCGCCGGGCCCTCGTCGCTGATAGGCGAGCAGGCCGGAGGCGAAGCCAAGGAAGAGCAGTCCTGCCAGGAGAAGCGAGAAGCGCTGACGGACAATTCTTAACTTCATAACGTTTTCTTCCGGATGCCGCGCTGAAGGGCGGCGCTACAAAAACCAAACCCTCAGAGAAGAGGCCATACTATTATCGATCAAATTGCGGCGAATCCCTTAACGGCGATTCGGAAGCGACGGCCTTGAGGAAGGTGCGTCGGAGGAAGACGCCGATGAGATGGCGCTTGTATTCGGCGCTGCCTTCGTGGTCATCAACCAGGTCGGCGCCCTCGGCAATGAGCGCCGCGGCTTCGGGCAGCCGTTTTTCAACTTCCGCCCGCGGGCCCGTGAGCAATGCCTCGGCTTGGAGTGATCGGCTCGGGAAAGGGCAGACACAGCCCACCGCTACGCGAGCGGCTCTAAAGGTGCGGCCTCGGTCCGGAGTTTCGAGCCAAAGCCCCAGGCCGAGAGTGGGTCGCTCGTGAATCTGGAACTTCATGTAGGCGGCGCGGTGACTGGATTTCGCGGAGGGAATAACGATACGCGTGAGGATTTCGCCGGGAGCGAGATGATTCGCATAGGCGCCGGCGATCAGCTTCTCGATGGGGGCTTCGCGAGCGCCGTCGGCGTTTTCGATGCGCACGGCAGCGTCGAGCACCAGCAGCATTGTGGCCGGATCGGAGTGCGGTTCGGCGAAGCAAAGATTGCCTCCGAGGGTGCCCGTCGCGCGCACGCGAATATTGGCCACTTGCGATTCGAGTTCGGCGAAGACGGGCTGCTTTTCGCGCAGCAGCACAGATCGCTCAAGGGCGCGATGCGTGCAGGCCGAGCCAATTTCAATAACCCCGTCGCGGGCTTCGATTGCATTTAATCCGGGTATGACTTTGAGATCGATAAGATGGCTATAGCTGAGGGCGCGATGCCGCATGGCCAGCAGCAATTCCGTCCCGCCAGCGTAAATGGCAGCCTCGTCGCCATAGTGGCCGAGCATCTGCGACGCTTCCGCGACACTGGCGGGCTGATGGATTTCGAAGCGGGAGAGAGTGGTCATGCGCGATGCTTGGGCGCTCGAGCCTTGCGCGCATGAGTCTTGCTCGCGCGAGGTTTGGGTGCTGCAGAAGATTTCTTCTGTGCTACCGGCGCTTGCGCTTTTTTCTCCTGCAGCGCTTTCCACACGCGCTCGGGCGTCAGAGGCAGGCTGCGAATGCGCACTCCGGCGGCTTGGTATAGCGCGTTCGCGAGACACGCGCCGATCGGATTGACAGAGCCTTCACCGCCGCCTTTTGCGCCATACGGCCCGACACCGTCCTGATTCTGGACCAGCTTGAGTTCAACCCGGCGAGCTAAGTCTGAGAATCGCGGCACGCGATATTCGAGCATCGTTCCATTCATCAACTGCTGGCCGTCGTAGATCAATTCTTCAAATAGGCCGACGCCCAGACCCATGGTGGCGGCGCCCAGATCCTGGCTTTCGGTCATGGCCGGATGGATGGCGAGCCCCACGTCACCAACTGTAACGAGCGTGTCGAGTGAGATTTTTCCGGTCTCTTCGTCGAGCGCAATCTCCGTGCCGACGACGCCGATTTCCCAGAATATCGGCACGGATTTGAAAGGTCCGGCGCGACGCAAGTAGGCGCGCCCGATGATGCTGCAGCCCTCCATCTGAAAATATCGCTCCATGATTTCGGGCCAGGTAAGGCAGTCTTTGCCGTGGCGAACGCCGCCGCGTTCTTCAATGAGTTCGCTTGCAGGGACGCCCAGGACTTCCGCGGCCATCGTTTTGCACTGCGCGATGGCTTCGCGGCAGGCCTCCATCACCGCGCGGCCCATCAGCGTGGTGGTGCGGCTCGCGCCGGTGGAGCGTTCGAAAAGCATGACCGCCGTATCGGTGCCGAGCACTTTTACTTTCTCCAGCGGTACGCCCATCTCTTCCGCTGCAATCTGCGCGAGAACGGTGTGACTTCCCTGGCCGATTTCGGTGCTGCCGCTCAGCACGGACACGGACCCATCGGCATAGACCTGCACCATCGCGAGAGTGACTGGATGGGCTCCGGCATCGCTGCAGGAACAACAAACGGAGCGGCCGTGCTTCGGCGCCAACGCGCCGTTCGAGCGCAAAGCTTCGGCGGCGATGCGAATGTCACCGGGAACGTCCGCATCGATGGGGCGCAGCCCCGGATGAATGGATTCGCCGCTATGAGCCAAATTGCGGAGACGGAATTCCTGCGGATCGCAGCCGATTTTGAGGGCCAGTTCGTCCATCTGCGATTCCACAGGGAAAGTGATTTGCGCTGCGCCCAATCCGCGATAGGAGCTTGCGGGAACCGTGTTCGTGTAGATTGCGAGGCAGTCGATCTTCACGTTGGGAAAACGATAAGGGCCGACGATGCGATTGGCCGCCTTGCGGCAAACCATCGGACTATTCTCCGCATACGCGCCGGTATTGAGGTGAATAGTGGCCTGCTTGGCGACGAGTTTGCCATTGCGATCAGCGGCGGTGCGGATGTAAACGCGCGCATCGTCTGAGCGCGTCGTCAGAAAAGCTTCTTCGACGTTGAGTTGCAATTTGACGGGGCGCGAGACCTTCCACGAACATGCTGCGGTGAGCGGCTCAATCTTTGTGTACGACTTGCTGCCGTACCCGCCGCCTACATAAGGAACGATTACGCGCACGCTATTCAGCGGCAGGTCAAAGACTTCGGCCAAATCGTGACGCACCATAAAAGGATGTTGCGCGGAGGAATAGACCGTGAGCTGGCCATTGGAGTCGTAGTCGGCGACGGCGACGTAAGGTTCCATCGCGTAGGCGTAGACCATCGGAAAATAAAACTCGCCTTCCACGATGTGCGCGGCGGAAGCGAAGGCGGCGTCGACGTCGCCCCATTCGACGTGTACGTCCTGGCAGATATTTTTTGTGCTGCCCGGAAAATCAGTGAAATCGTCGAACCCCCGAAAGGCGCCGCCGAGATAGTCCATCCCATGAACGAGCATAGCACCGGGCGCGAGCGCGGTTTTGACGTCGAGCACAGGTGTAAGCTCTTCGTAATCAACTTTGATTTTGTCGAGCGCCTCCTGCGCGCTCAATTCATCTTCGCCGATCACGGCGGCGACCGGTTCGCCGACGAATCGAACCTTGCCGATCGCCAGCAGAGGATGGTCTTTTACGGCGTGGCCATAATAAGGATGTAGCGGGCCCAGGTCATTTCCGGTGAGGACGTCAATGACTCCGGGCTGGCGCCTAGCCTCGGAAACATCTATGGAGAGAATTTTGGCATGCGCAAACGGACTGCGGAGAAGCTTGGCCCAGGCCATACGTTCGAGCGTAATGTCGCTGGCGTAGGTGGCGGTTCCCGTCACCTTGGCCATGCCGTCGGCGCGAGGGACGGAATGATTCACGACGGCAAAATTCTTTGCGTTGTTTTTCTTCGCGTTACTCACCGGTTCGTTTCTTTTGCTTCACGTGTTGTTGTAATTCCGCAGCGGCCTGCCGGATGGCTTTGAGAATCCCCAAATAACCCGTGCAGCGGCACAGGTTACCGCTCATGTAAGCAATGATCTCTTCGTCGGAGGCGCTGGCGTTTTCATCCAGGAGCGATTTCGCCGCAAGGATCATGCCGGGAGTGCAAAAACCGCACTGAAAGGCGAAATTATCGAGAAAAGCCTGCTGCATCGGGTGCAGATGTCCGCCGTCGGCCAGACCTTCGATGGTGGTCACGTGCTTATCGCGAATTTCGTAAGCTAGATAAGTGCAGGCGCTTACGGGGACGTCGTCGACGAGTACCGTACAAGTTCCGCAAACCTGCGACTCACAGGAAAGCTTCACACCGGTCAGGCGGCAGCGCGCGCGGAGGACTTCGGCGAGCGTTTCGCGCGGCTCGATTTCCAGGGACGTCGGCTTTCCGTTCAGCTCAAAAGCGATCTTCACCGGCGGTCCTTTGTTGATTGCGAGCGCAGACCGGCGGACTGAGCACGCAGATTGGGACTTACAGCGGGTGCAAATTGCGCCTGAATATTGCGGGCGAACTCGGCGAATTTCTCGGTGGTTTTGCGCCGGATCGGCGCTGCACCAAGTGTCGCAAGCTTGCCTAAAATTTCGATGTCGGCTTCGAAACGCATTTGGGCAGCCGGCGAGGCGGGGATCAGAGTAATGTGCAGCGAACCGGTGATGCGGTTCAAGCCGATGGAATCGGCGCCTTTAATGGTGGCTTTCAGTGAGGCTGGCTCGCGCGCCTCTGTCACGCGTATTTCCAAGTTGAGGGCCACCTTGAAGGGGCCGATCTTGTCGCTGGCCTTGGCCTGATAGGCTTCCGCTCCAGGCTCATCGAGCGACGCGACCTTTTCGACCCCCGGCAGAAGGGCTGCCAGACGCGGCGTATCGCGCAGGAGCTTCCAGACTTCGTCCTGGGACGCACCGAGATTTAGTTCTTCGCTTACCCTTAACAGCATCGTGTGCCGGACCGCTCCCTGAGCGAAACCTCTTATCGACTCTGTCGGAACAAAGTTGGCCGAAGAGACCGCCCCAATTATTACCGTGCGCTTCTCTCCAACGCAAAAACTAAATTGAACCCGAGCCGCTTCGTGCCACAATTATGAGCTTTTCAAAACAGGAGCATCTTCGATGGCCGAAGCCAAGGCAATCGCGCGCGGGAAAGACGGATGTCGGATTTCCTATCGCATTTATCTAAATCCCGGAAAGCCCCGCCTCACCCTGATTCATTCGCTCGCTCTCAGCGGAGCGATGTGGAGCGAAGTCGCGAAGGAGCTTTCCGGGAGTGCGGAGATTCTTGTTTATGATTGCCGCGGGCACGGGCACTCCGAACGGCGGTCCGGCCCCTACAGCGTGGAGCTTTTTGCCGATGATCTCGCGGCGCTGCTTGACTCCGTTGGCTGGTCCTCCACCAACGTCGCCGGGTGCTCGATGGGCGGCTGCGTGGCGCAGGCGTTTGCAGGGGCATATCCCCAGCGGGTTCGGACGTTGGCGTTGATCGACACGACTGCCTGGTACGGACCGAACGCGCCAAAGGATTGGAAAGCCCGTGGCGCCAGGCCGGCCGAATCCGGATTTCCCTCCATGGTGGAGTTCCAGCTGAGCCGCTGGTTCAGCGATGGTTTCCGCAACTCGCATCCGGAAATTGCAGAAGAGATGACCCAAATTTTTCTGGCCAATGACGCAGCTTGCTATGCGGCGACCTGCGAGATGCTGGGAAACGCCGATCTGCGCAACGCGGTGCGCGGATTCCGGATGCCGGCATCGGTGATCGTGGGAGAAGACGATTACGCAACGCCTGTGGCCATGGCTCAGCAGCTACACGAAAACATCCCGAATTCGACCATAACTGTGATTCCCGGCGCGCGCCATACCACGCCCGTAGAATGCCCGCGGGAGATCGCCGCGTTTCTGGGCGATTTACTCGGCAAATCGGCCGCCGTTTCGGCCGATTAGGTTTGGGATTTCGGCGGACCTTCGACCTTGCGGACGGGAGTTTCCGGGGTGAGATCGCCGTGGCGGCGCGGAAATGTGTTCAGGCCGTTTTTCTGCCACTCGCCGGAGACGGCATTGCAGGCGAACGCATCCCAAGCTTCGCTCCAATCTCCCAACGAATAGCCGTGCCAGGGCTGCTGGACGCGCAGCGGCGGCAAATCCAATTGCTTCCAAATGTCCAGCGCGCGTTCCATAAATTCGCGCTTCGGCAAGGCCAGCGGTGGCATGGGATATTTCAGCGTCGCATCGATGAGCATGGTGGAATCCACGGACTGCGGCCCGGATTTGGGCGCGTGGCCGATCGAACGGTAAGGCTCGATGTGTACGTCGTCCTGTGGATTCGAACGATACGCCAGCGACCACAGCACCGCGTCCGTATTGGACGGCTCGATATCTTCGCTCACCGCGACTACGATCTTCCCGCAATCGGCGCGCAGAGCCGCCGCGCCCTGCAGGCCTCGCCAGACTTCGGTGCGCGGCGTACCGTTCGCGAATTGAAGAAAAATTACCGGCCGCACGTTGCTCAGCGGCTCATGCATGACTACGCGGCGAATACCCTTGATCGATAAATGCTCGCGCAAGTGCGCCAGGAACAGCGGCTCGTAGGCGACTTTTTTGATCATGCTCGATTCGCTCGGCGTCACCTGGCTGATGATGGAGACGAAGACGGGAGAGCGCCGATGCGTGATCGCCGTGACCTGCATGGACATGTTGTAGTCTTCGAGCGCGACGTAGCCGTTGCTCTCGCCAAAGGGCCCTTCGGGCTCGAGTAGATCGGTATCAATCAGCCCTTCGATCACTATTTCGGCATCGGCGGGAACTTCGAGATCGATCGTGGCGCACTTCGCGATCCGGATCGGGGCGCCTGCGAGCGCTCCGGCCACGCCCATCTCGTCTTGATTTATGGGAAGCTTCTGCGGCCCGGTGAAAACTACGACGGGCGCGCAGCCGATGACTATGGCGCACGGCATCGGCTCGCCGCGGGCGCGATATTTCTGCCAGTGCAGGTAGCCGCCGGCGCCGCCAATTCGCGCAGACATGCGCACGCCGAGCCGGTCGGACTTTTTGAGTTGCCCGCGATAAGTGCCCATGTTACGCACGCCTGTCTCAGGATCGCGGGTGATGCAAAGGGTCGCCGTAAGATATGGAGCGGAGTCAAATCCCGGGGTGGAGATAGGAACCGGCAGCCGCGCCAAGCCGCCATCAAGGCAACGGAGATCGTCGCCGGTGATGATGACCTCCTGGCATCGCGGCGAACCGACCACGACGGGGGGGATGGGATTGGCGATCGCGTGCGTCCAGGCTACGCCAATTTCGTCGACGGCTCGGCCCATGCCGAGCGCGTAGATTTTGGCCGAGGCTGCCAGCGCACCGACGGCGACGGGAATGTCGTAGCGCCGGCCGCGCGAGTCGACCACGTTGGTAAAAAGAAATGCGCGGCGCTCGTCTTCGGGCACGCCTCCCAGGAATTGCCAACGAACCAGCGGATGCAGTTCCGTATCTTTGTTAATCGGCCTATCAACACGAACGAGCAGCCCATTCGCTTCCAGGGCCGCCAGATGAGTCTGAAAATCGAGGCTTGGTCCGCTCACGCCTGCTATTTCCAGAAGAACACGAGGATTACCGCGAGGATGGCGGTTACGACGAGCTGCAGAATCTGCCATGGCAGGCAAATGCGGAAAATTTCGCCGTCTTTACCTTTTACATTGGCAAGCGAGGCAGCGTAAGAGATTTGCGTGGGCTTGAGCGCATTCGGCGGGCCCATAGTGACCACCGTCACAATTCCCACGAGCAGCGTGAGCGGAATACCCAGCAGCGGCGCGATGGGTACCTGCATTCGCGACAAAAGAAAGTCTCCCGGCAGCCCTTGACCGAAAGCCATGCCTCCCAGAAAAGCGACCGCTGGATAGAGCGAAGCGTAGATCAGCTTGCCGCCGCTCGAGAGCACTTTACCGAGCTGCGCGATTTGCCCCGCGTCCACCATGAGATAAACGGTAGCGCTACCGACAAGGAGAGTGGTCAAGGGAGCACGGCTTCGCCGAGTGGCCGTGAGCAGGTCTTTTGCGAAATTGGCGGGCTTGCAGGCAAAAAGGTAGGCCACCAGCGAAGTCACCAGGATAAAGAATCCGGCGGAAGTAAATATGTTGATCGTAAAGCGCCGATAACCCCAGGCAGCGACTCCAAACTCCACGTGCGAGAGCGCATGTTCAACTGAGGGAAATTTGGTGAGAAGGACAAATAGAATGCCCAACAGCAGCGGGCCATACGCTCGGAATCGCATCGTGGCGGGAAAGGAAGAGCGCAACGCCTCCGGCCGGGCCGCGCCGACCACACTCTGGACGCTCTGCCTGACGGAAAGACGTCCATAGAGGTAGATCGTTCCCAGGGAGATAGCTGCGCCTGTAACCAGGGTCAACAGGTAGTAAGCCGGCCAGATCTGCGTGAACAAAATGATGGCTACGGCATTGCCAAGGCCCATCGACCAAAGCAACACCTGCGTTTCCCATTCGAAGAAGCGAAACCCCAGAATCTTCAGAAAGCCGAGCAGAGAAAGAAAGATGAGGGGAATGCTCAGCAAGCCCGCGCTACGCACGATCTCCACAATCGGAACGCCGCTGGCTGCATTCGAAATGGTCGGCGCGATGAAAAGGCTATTAAACGGAAGCGTCCAGGAAAAATAGACAAGGTAGCTGGCGCAAGCGGAAAGCCCGTCAAAACCGAGGTCGACGAGCCCGGGAATCGTCACCGGATACGTCGCAAAGCCGTTGAAAGCGGAGATGAATCCGCCCACCACGGTGACCAGAGCCACGGCACGGCCTTGCTGATCCCAGCTGGGGACGATCGACTGGACCGATTCCAGCAAGATCTCCAGCAGCCCGGTATTCCTGTAGGCCTGGCCGAAAATCTGGCCCGTATAGAGCACCAAAAAGCCCGCCCACATGGAGAGATTGCCCCAAAGCGAAGCCTCGATGGCCCGCAGCGGCGTCATGTGGTAGTAGCCGAACGCAATCACTAACTCGACTATCCAGGCCGAGGTGACTGCCTGGACGGCATCCCATTTGAAAATAAGGAATGCCGAAAACAGCACCGCAAAGGGTGCCAGCGTGATCGCGACTTCCAGGCTCGTGCGCAAACTTCTCCCCAGTCAAACAGCCGCCATTGTGTCATGTTCCTCCGGGCAAAGTCATCCTCCGCGCCGAAGGTCGCCAACTGACCCTCTCCAGAATCAAAACTAACAGGAGAACTCCGACAGCCGATGTACACCAATCCGTTACCGGGAGTATTTCGCAGGTTACACAGGAGCAATGATTTTGTTTTTTGCCGATTATGTGCCGCTAGAATCGCCAACGATCGAGTGGAGGAAAACTTGAGTGAAAATAGAGAGCTTGGCGTACTTTTATCACGAGTGGAGCGGCTGGAAAAACAGAACCGAAGGCTCAAGGAAGGCGCGTTGGCATTCGTGCTGGCGATTGCCTCCGTGGGGCTGATGGCGCAAACGAAGCAAAAGCCCCCGACCTCAACGAGCAGCCAAAAACCAAAACCCCGCGCCGCCGCTCCGGCGCCTGCTCCAACGGGACCGACAGCTATCGAAGCGCAAGGTTTCATACTGAAAGATTCGAACGGGCATGTGCGCGCCGAATTGGGCCTGACGGGATCCACGCCAAGCTTAAAATTCAAAGATGAAAACGGATCCGCGCTGGTCACGCTGGCGCTCAATTCCGACGCTCCCGGCGGACCTATGCTGTTGCTATCCGACCCGCAGCACCATGCTTCGGTGGCGCTCAGTGTGCTGGAACATGCGGGACCACAGCTTGCCTTGACCGGCGAGCGAGCCGACATTCAGTTGCATATGGGCGTGGCCCCCGAAGGCACTACACTAGAGCTTTCGGACAAAGATGGCTTTACGACGAGCATCGGCAGTGGCGTTGTGGCCAAAAATGGCCAAGCCAAGCAGACTTCTGCTGCTTCCATCGTACTTTACGGCAAGCAACGCAAAGTGCTCTGGTCGGTGCCGTAAGGCGCGCCGCTCTCAATCAAATACGCCCGGTGCGGTCTAATGGACGCACGCGGCAACATCAAGGTCGGCGTGGCGGGCTGGTCGTATAAGGATTGGCAAGGGATTGTCTACCCGCCTTCCCTGAAAGCGAACGGCCGAGTTGGATACCTGGCGCAGTTTTTCGATTTGATCGAGATCAACACCTCGTTTTACGGCCACATCAAACCTGCGGTGGCGAAAGAATGGTGCCGCATGGCCGCAGGCACCAATCCGAACTTCAGGTTTACGGCAAAGCTGAACCGGGCCTTCACGCACTCCCCTATTGCTGTGCTTGAGTCGACCTCGGCGAAGACGATTCGGCCCGGCGACTCAGACGAACAAGACGCCAAGGCCGGATACGATGCCATAGCGGCGGAAAATATGTTGGGCGCTCTGCTTGCGCAATTTCCGATCTCGTTCAAGTGCACGGATGAGAATCGCGCTTATGTCGAGCAACTAGTGCGGAAGTTTCTCAGCTATCCACTGGTGCTGGAGATTCGTCATGCCAGTTGGAACGAGCCCGAAATTCTCGGCTGGCTTCAAGAGTTACAGGTCGGACTCTGCAACATTGACCAGCCCCTGCTTGGCCGCGCCGTTCGCCCTTCGACGCACGCGACCTCGGTTGTGGGTTACATTCGCCTGCACGGGCGGAATTATAAACAGTGGTTCGCGGAAACGAACGTGCGCGACCGTTATGATTATCTTTACTCGGCTGAAGAATTAGCCAAGTGGAAAGACCGTGCAGTGGAAGTTGCCGACAAAACGGAAACGACTTATTTGGTCGCAAATAATCACAACCTGGGCAAAGCGGCGGTCAATGCGCTCGAGCTTATTTCCATGCTCGAAGGCAGAAAAGTACACGCGCCCCCCACGCTCGTTTCGCACTACCCGGAATTGAAACAGCTCACTAGCGACTAAGAGAGAAGCCCATTGCGTACCGTCGGACTCGCACGGGCACTATCGAAACTGGGCTACTGCTCGCGCTCGCAGGCGCAGCAACTGATTCGCTCCGGGCACGTACGAGTGAATGGCGCAGTGAAGCGCAGTCCCAAAGCGCCCGTCTTTCTCGGGCGCGACCGGATTGAAGTGAACGGCGCGTCGATTCATTCGGAAGAGAAGATTTATCTGATGCTGAATAAGCCTCGGGGTCTGGTCACGACTGCTTCGGACGAGAAGGGCCGCCCGACAATCTATGCAACTCTGGGGAAAAACCTGCCGTGGCTTGCGCCGGTGGGACGGCTGGATAAGGCCAGCGAAGGACTGCTGCTTTTGACGAACGACTCGGAGTGGGCCTCGAAGGTGCTGGCTCCCGAAACTCATCTGCCGAAGATCTATCACGTCCAGGTTTCCGGGATTAGAGACGCTGCGCTCGCGGACGCCTTGGCAGAGGGCGTGCGCGTTTCGAATGGCGATTTCTTGCGGGTGAAGGACGCCCGCATACTGCGGCAGGGCAATCGCAATACCTGGCTGGCAATCACTCTGAACGAAGGAAAAAACCGGCATATCCGACGCATGCTGGAGCAGCTTGGGGCCGAAGTGCTGCGGCTGGTGCGCGTGGCGATTGGACCGCTCACGCTGGGCGATCTGCCGAAAGGTGCATCACGCCGGATAACGGCGGAAGAAAAAAGTGCGATAGATGCGGCGATGAGGGCGTCGGCCGAAAGCAGGAAATGACTGCTCGCCGGACACTAAAGCAGAGTAGGGCGGGCGTGCCAAGAAAAGAAGCCCTCCCGCTGAAACGGGAGGGCCTAAACGGCGACGAATTATTACGATGCCTTGGGCGGCACAATCGCGGGCGCCGACTGAACCGTCGTTTGATAGCTGAAAGCCATCTGCCAGGTCTCGGGTCCTTTCACCCAGATGCGGGTGATGTGATTAGGCTTTCCAGCATATGGATTAGCTTGGGCGATCATGACCACGGCATCGCCGAAGTGGATGAACCTAGCTGCCGGCGTCTTCGCGAGCACGGGCGGCGCGGGCCCGAAACCCGGCGTGTTGAGCTGCTTGAGGCGAAAAGCTTTGTCGGCCGGCTCCGCCGCGCCTGAGGAAATCAACACGAATTCATCCAGAACGTGAGGAGTCCAGCCCTTGGCATCATGATGCAAAACGGCCGTTTCCAGCTCCGCCCAGGATTTGAGAATGCCCTTCTCAGCATCGTCCTTAGCCGTGTAGGGCACACCTTTGCAGGGATTCTCGCAATCGTTGGTGGTAGGCAACGCGGCAGGCGCCGGGCCGGAACGCTGCGTAACCTCCTGATACACGAGAAGCCGCCATCCCGCCGGGCGCTTTGCCCAGATACGCAGGACATGCATTTTGCCGCTGGCAACCTGCACGGCGGCCACGTCAGGTCCGTATCCCTTTTCGCTGACCTGCGCGCCGCTCTCGTCGCCCAGCATGGGTTTCGGCAGCGCGGCGGCCACTTTGGCACGGCCGAATGTCTCGCCCGCTGAATTCGTCCACGCTAATTGCGCATCGAACATTTTCGCCGCCGTGGCCTTGTCGCCTTTGGCGAGCGCGGCTACCAACGCGTGATCGGCTTCTTTCACAGCGGCGTCATCGGCCGGAGCGGCTGCCGCATTTCCGCTGAGCGAGAAGCAAATTGTGGCGAGGGCAAACACGATACCGGCACACGCAAGCCTTCCCGACGGAGTGCGGCTTAGTAGTTTTTTCATTCGAGTCTCTTTTGTCACTGGACGAGGCGGATTCTAGTCCCGCCCCTTTCCTCGCGTCAACTTTGCGTGCACGGGGACACTCAGTCCGCAAGCAGTCGATCGGCTAAAATGCGAAAGCCTCCCGCGCGTTAAAGCGCGGGAGGCTCGCATTGGCAGGAGCTTGCCCAGCGATCTCTATTCAGTTTCCGAAGTCGTAACCACCACCTCCATCGTGGTCGCCACGATCACCTTGAGAGAATTGGAACAGATCGAAGAGGTCGCTGATAGCTGGCCTGTTCGTCGGAACGTAGGGATTATCTTCGGCCGTCGTTGGGTTGGGGAAGTTATCGCGGCTACGGTGTGTGACCGGGTCCAGGTGCCAATTTCGCTCGATGAATTTCAGCAATGAAACATGGTCCGCGTAGCTGTGTGAAATGTGGCCCGGTTTCGTGTAGGGTGAAACGACAATTAACGGAGTGCGCGTGCCATCGCCGAAGAAATCGAGCGGCTGCACATACCCCGAATCATAGTAGCCGCCGCCTTCGTCCGCCGTGACGAAGATCGCGGTACTCTCCCAGAGCTCCGGCTGTGATCGCACGTCTTGCACGATCTTCCTCACGAATCCCTCGAACAAATCCCACTTCGAGGACGCTGGGTGGCCGTCCACCCATCCGCTTGGTTTGACAAACGAAACTGCCGGCAATTTGCCGTTCGCGATGTCTTGATAGAGCTCGTCGGTGTCGGAAAGATGCGCCGCGCGCACCGCATCGTTGGTCATGATCTGCTTTTGGTATTGAAAGGGATTGCAGATGTTGCAGTATTGGTCGCTGTTCGGGCCCACTGTGCCGTAGTTAAGCTGATATTTATCGTTCAGATAGGCGTCCCATTGGTCGAAGTAAGTCTTCCAGGAGACGTGCTTCTCGAGCAGGACGTCCGCGATGCTCCGCTGCGTAGTGCCCGGAATTGTGAACGGTGTGTTGCTGGGGTTGGTATCCGCGTAAGCGTCGCTGCCATCACCGAAATAACCGGGATTGTAATTATTCAGGATGTAGTAGTGGCCCGGCTCGCAGTTCGGTTTGATGGGCGGAGTCAGTGAGCTGAGATAGCTCACGAGCGGCCCAACTCCAGGTTGTAAACTGTCCGAGCAATTGCTGTAACTTCCACCGCCGAAGACTCCCGTTGATGAGCCGCTATTGCCGAAGCCGCCGTAGCCATCTTCCGTATACCAGTTGTTTGTTCCTGCGGCTGGATTCGGATTTTCGATTTCGTCTACGGGGCCGCCGAATGGGGTCATCAGGTTATGCGGAGGCACAAGGGCATTACCATTCTCGTCGCTGAACCAGATCGCATCGCCAAAACCCAGCATGATGTGGTTCGCACCGGTGCCACCCATTACCGACTGGTGGAAGTTGTCACTCATCGCGTAATGGTCGGCGAGTTCCTTGGAATAGGCGGCGTCGCCGTCCAACATGTTGTAAAAGCCCATCGCAGTCGATCCCTCACCGGTGGTCTTTTTATCGGGGGCGTAATCGGTGCTGAAATTTGCGGGCCGCGGAGCGCCGTTAGTGCCGGCTCCTACCGTAACTTCCACCCACGGAAAGAGGTCTGCTTTGCAGCCGCTGGGATTTGCTGGCTTCGCGTATGCGGCATTGCAGTCTTCCTGTTGCCACATCTGGTAGAAGCGATGTACCGGGCTCGCCGCGTAGTCGTCATCTCGAAGGCTCTTGTCGTTTGTGAGCTGGAAGGGACCCGGCGGCAAGGTGGAATAGGGAGGTGAGCTGTGCACGCCATTGATTCGCGTGTCCGGAACTTTCCCGCTGAGCCCCGTGCCACCGCTTGTCAGGAATTCGTAATAGTTGCTCGGAGTCGTGGCTAACCCGTCCTCAGACGAGGTGGCGTCACCCAGGCTGCAAATGCCATTGTCCTTGCAAACGTCCGTCGGCCCACCGTTGAGTGGCGCGGGGAGGGGAGAATAAAGCGATTTTCCCTTCGTCGGACTTAGCTCGAATACCGGGCTGCCGGTAACGTCCGCGGAGAATTGGTGTGCCCGAGAATAATGCGGCCCAGGCGTTCCGTCTTCCTTGATAATCCCCTCGGAAAGCAGATTGTTCACGCTCTCGCCTGCCTTGGGCTTGTAAGTGGCGAAAATGTGATCGAACGTCCGATTTTCGCCAATGATGATGATCACGTGCTTGATTGGGGTGGCCGTTCTACGGCTGTTCTCGTCGTCGGCATTGATGTTTCCCACTGCGGGACCGAAAAGGCTGAACTGCAGCATTGCGATCAGCGCGAGAATGAAAGACACACTTCTGGCCGCTGGCTTTCTGAACTTCATGCTTTCGCCCTCCCTAGGTAAAATGTTTCAGTAGACCGAGCGAGGGCGACCGTAGCGCCTCAAGATTACTCTGGCGTTTCCCGCTGATAAATTCCCCGAGATATATCAGTCCCACGCGACCGTACTCGAATTACCTGACGCGTATCGACACGACAAGGGCGTTGCGCCGCGCTCGAATTGCTGTTACAAACGTCCGTACGAAGATCGAGGAGGAAAGAAAATGAGCAATCTTTTACGTTCCATCGCGGTCGTGGCATTTCTGGTTCTCGCAGGTGTTGGCAACGCGGCAGCACAGCAAGGGCAAGCGCCTCCACCCTCTCAATTCAAGATCATGAGTTCAGCCTTCAGTGACGGGAGCAAAATCCCGACGCAGTTTTCATGCGCGGACCCCAACGCCACTTCGCCGGCGTTGAGCTGGAGCAATCCGCCGGCGGGCGCGATGAGCTTCGTCCTGGTCATGCATGATCCCGAAGGCGCTCCGATGAAATCATCAACGGACGTTACCCACTGGCTCGTCTGGAATATTTCGTCAAGCTCGTCTTCGCTGATGGCCGATGTTAAACCTGACTCCGCACCGGGCGGCATCGCGCAGGGCAAAAACGTCCGCGGCGTGAATGGTTATCAGCCGCCGTGCCCGCCTCCAGGCGCTGTGCCGCACCACTACACATTTGAGTTCTTCGCGCTCGATACTAAGCTCGAAATTCCGGCGGGATCCGCGCGTGCGGACCTGATGAAGGCGATGGATGGGCACGTTATCGGCAAAGCGGCTTACATCGGGCTTTTTGGCCGATAAGCGCTAATTGCCAGTAACAAAACACAAATGCCTCGGCCGCACGCCCAAAGCGTCCGGCCGAGGCATTTGTGTTTGTGAAACCCGAATCGGCCATCCCTTTCACGGGACGGCCGGTGAAGAATTCGAGATTACTTAGCCGCGTCCTTCTTAGCTCCCGGGTCTGCGATTAACTTCAAATAATCCAGCTCTTGGGAGCCGATGCAGATCTGCTCTTCGAAATCCTGTTTCGGTATCCACTTGAAGTGTGCCGTCGTGATGTCAAAGGGCTTGGTGTAGGCCTTCGGATCATCGATGTGGATGGTGACTTCGAGATCGTTGTGGTCCAAACGCTTGTAAGTTTCCGTCACGTGAATACCGACGCTGTGCGGATGACCGGCGTTATCCAGCCAGGTGTTTTCGTCGCTTCCGGTCGTCTCCACGATAAATGTATAGTCGTCCTGCCAGTGGCCGACTGAATATCCCCAGTAGCGCGGGTCGGGTGCATCCTTTTCGCTTCCACCTACGTTTGTGGGCAACGGCCGCCCGTCCGTAAAGATTTGCCGCCAAGTCTTATCGTACTGCCACATCTGTATTATGCGGTCGGGCATGGTTGCGAACGCAATTCCTCTGGTCATAAAAACCATGGCGCGCGGGAATCCCAGCGGATCGCAAGTATTGTCCGGATCGTTGGATTCTGCGACGGCATACTGCGAATTATTCTTGTGCGTGCGAAAGACTTGCTCGGCCCAGGGGGTCATGGGCGGAAGCGGATTGATTTTCTGGCCCACGCTCGATCCCCAAAAGCCGGTCAGGTCACGCTTGGGAGCGGCGCCACCAGTGCCTTCGCTAGCTAATTTGTCGAGTATGCTGGCGCTGCCTTCCCTCAGGGGCGGTGGGGCCTCGGTTTGCGGCTTATTCTGTGCCGCCGCATAAGATCCAAAAATCAGGACGCCTGCCAGACTTACGATTGCAGTTTTAACAAGATTCGGCATTCCCTTTCACCTCGTGGAAAATAGACGAATTCTCAAAAGCCGCGAAGCTACCGGTACAGCTATTAGTATCGATTGATATCGCCCCGATCTTCTCGATCGCTGTCCTTCAGCACCCTGCCATCATCCAGCACGATTTTCTCGAGACGTCCGGCTGCGGCGTCGAATTTTGAAGGCCAGAGGTAAACCGTTATCACATCCCCTGGCCTCAACGAATATTTATTCCAGCCCAGCAATCGAATCGAACCTGCGCTGCCGGCTTCACCGGCCCAATGAATAACGTTGCCTTTATCATCCTTGGCATCAAACAAGACCAGGGTGTGGGGATTCTGCCACATGAATTTCGTAACGGTTGCATCCTTCAAGACGAGGGCCTTCTTCACATACATGGCGCTTCCATGATGCGCGAAGGCCAAGCCGCAAATCGTCAGAAGGAGACCGGCCAGAATCAAACAATTTGGCCATTTGCTTTGCACTCGAATGCGCACAACTCCTTTGATCCCGAGAATATGCGGAGCCACTCTTTCCTGTCAATCGCGCTTCGCCCGGCCCGCTCGCAGCCGTCACGCATGCGTGTGGCGGGTGTACAATCGGCATTTCGTCCCGCGGAGATAATATGCCTGGGTTCGCCGGTGTGGATTTCCTCGAAGCAGATTCTTTGCTGAATGACGATGAGCGCTTGGCGCGCCAGACCGCGCGCGAATTCGTCGATCGCGAAGTTCTACCTATCATTGAGAAGCACAATCGCGAAGGCACTTTCCCCTTGCACCTGGTGCCACAAATGGCCGAGCTGGGATTCTTTGGCGCAAACCTCACGGGCTACGGCTGCTCAGGCATTTCGAACGTCGCTTACGGTCAGGTAATGCAGGAGCTCGAACGCGGCGATTCGGGCTTGCGCAGCTTCGTTTCGGTGCAAAGCGCGCTGGTGATGTATCCGATTCACGCGTTCGGTTCTCCCAAACAGAAGGAAAAATGGCTCCCGGCCTTGCGGACAGCCAAGGTCATCGGCTGTTTTGGATTGACCGAGCCGCAATTCGGTTCTAATCCCAACGGCATGCTAGCGCGCGCGGCGCGCCGAGGCGATTGCTACGTCCTGAACGGCGAGAAAATGTGGATCACGAATGGATCGCTGGCCGATGTGGCTTTGGTTTGGGCCAAAGGCGAAGACGGCCGCATTCGGGGGTTTCTGGTGGAAAAGGGCACACCCGGATTCAAGGCGTGGGACGTGCACGGCAAATTATCGTTGCGCGCCTCGATCACTTCAGGGCTTTCTTTCACAGATTGCGAAATTCCGGCTGAAAACATGCTGCCCGGCGTGGAAGGCTTGCGTGGCCCGCTCTCGTGCCTGACGCAAGCGCGTTATGGAATCGGCTGGGGCACCATTGGCGCGGCTATGGCTTGCTATCAGACCGCCCTCGAATACGCCAAGACTCGCCGCCAATTTGGGAATAAGCCCATCGCTGGGCATCAACTCGTGCAGGATAAGCTAGTCTGGATGATCACGGAAATCAGCAAGGCGCAACTTCTCGCTCTTCACGTCGGCCGTCTGAAAGATGAGGACCGGGCCACGCCCGAGCACATTTCCATGTTGAAAATGAACAACACGTGGATGGCTCTGGAAACCGCACGCAAGGCGCGCGACATTCTGGGTGCGAATGGGATCGTTGACGATTACCCCGTGATGCGCCATATGAACAATCTCGAATCCGTCTACACTTACGAGGGCACCCATGACATTCATCGCCTGATTATCGGCGAGCGCATTACGGGCCTTTCCGCCTTTGTCTAGGAAAGACGCTTTGCCATCCGCTTCGAGTTGATTATCATTAGGCCCTTTGATTATGGCCAACACAACAAAAGCACCCATGCAAATTCAGCTTAGTTTGGAACTATTGCGCGTGGTCGAGCAAGCCGCTATTGCGTCAGCCCGTACGATGGGCACCGGGGATCGCCATAAAGCCGATCAAGCCGCCACGGAAACCATGCGCCAGGTGATGGACAACGTGCCAATGGACGGCACCGTCGTCATCGGTGAGGGCGAGCGCGACGAAGCGCCGATGCTTTTCATCGGCGAAAAAGTGGGCGCCGCAGTACACAACCAGAATGCCCACTATCCCGCTGTCGATATCGCCGTGGACCCGCTGGAAGGCACGAATCTCTGCGCCACAGGCGCTCCCAACGCCATTACCGTCCTGGCCGCCAGCGAAAAAGGCGGCCTGCTGCACGCGCCTGATTTGTATATGGACAAAATCGTGGTCGGCCCGAGTTGCAAGGGCGCCGTCGACCTCGACGCGCCGGTGGCCGACAACATTCGAGCCATCGCCCGCCGCCTCAATCGCGACAAAGAGGACCTCGTCATTATCGTCCTGGAGCGCCCGCGCCACGAGAAGCTAATCGAGGAGATCCGCGCCACAGGTGCGCGCATTCGCCTGATCAGCGATGGCGATCTTTCCGCCGGTATCTCGGCTGCCGTCGTTGGCGCTGGCGTCCACGCCGTCATGGGCACCGGCGGTGCGCCCGAAGGCGTGCTCACTGCTGCGGCGCTGCGCTGCCTTAATGGGGAAATGCTTGCGCGCCTGGTGGTCAGCAAGCCCGAACACCAGGAGCGTCTGGCCAAAATGGGCATCAGCGATCCCAAGCGTATCTACGAAACTGAAGATCTCGCTCCCGGCCGGCAGATCATCTTCGCCTGCACGGGCGTCACCGACGGCAGCATCCTCCGCGGCGTGCGCTTTTTCGGCGACGGCATCCGCACTCATTCCCTGGTCATGACCCTCGAAGAACGCCAAGTGCGCTTCATCGATTCCGTACACCTCGAGAAGCGCCCCGACGTCAAAGTCCGCTTCTCATAAAAAAGCGGTGCGCCGAATCCGTGGGATACGGAGTCGGCGCACCGCTTTTTTCGGTGTCGGAACGTAACTGTAGCGCCGGCCTTTAGGCCGGCATCTTGCCTTAGCGGCGGCCCATTACTGCCGCCGGTTGGGGTCGGCGTGCCAGCGGTATCAGCGGTTTCGGAGCTACCGGCGGCATCGTGCGCATCTGGCCGCTGGTAGAGACGTGATCGCTGATGGCCTGTAGCCTCTTCAGTATGCCTTGCCACTGCTCCCAATCCAGTTGGCGCAGGAAAGGCCGCAATCCCTGGATGAATGGATCCTCGAGCAGCGCTTCGCCGTTCGATTCGGGGATGAAGAATCGATTCAACCCCACGCCCAAGGCTTCGGAGATCTTCTCCAAAGTTCCCAGGCTGGGGGTCATCTGCCCGCTTTCGATACGCGAGAGATACGACCGCGATACTCGCGATCTGGCCTGAAGCTGGCTCTGCGTCATCCCACGGGATTCCCGCAACTGGCGAATACGGTGGCCGATGTTTTCCACGGTTTCGCGGTTCGGCCACTTCTCGAATAGTTGGCGGTTATCGCCCGGGAGCTCCTGTGCAACCGGCGGCGGAATCAGGAATTCCACCTTCGGCGGCAGCAGGCGCACACAGCGGCGGCAATTCCCCGAGTTCGTGCGGTATTGAACCAGGCCGCAGCTCTTACAACGGATTACTTCACGATCCATATCTGTTTCCTTCATGGTCCCGTTGCTGTTGTTGTCCGACACCGGCGGCTCCTCATATACGGATTCCGGCATGCGGATTTGGAGGACGTAAGCGTCTTCAGGGGGAAGGCAGAAGCTGGCGCGTCAGGGATATTGCGGGTGTGGGGTACGTGTTGTCAAGTATTTTCTGTACTTTTCCTAAGTAGAAGTACTACTCAGCCCTAGAAAAGTAGGGTTTTCTCCGTATATTCGCCTTGTTTCTGCGCTGAGACACCAGCGACATCCCGCGTCGTCGTTCCCCAGTTCGGAGTTATCCGGGGACTGCGCATGGCCGTGCATTCGCCTGCGGGACAAAATAGAATATCCCGCATGACACCAACCCGAGATGAGGCTTGGACCCTGCTCTGCGAATTCACCCAAAACGAAAGTCTGCGCAAACATGCACTGGCCGTTGAGGCCTGTGTGCGCGCTTATGCCCGGAAATCCGGAGCCAATGAGGAGCTCTGGGGACTGGCCGCGCTGCTGCACGATTTCGACTACGAGCGTTGGCCCAATCAGGAGCACCACCCGAGCGAGGGCCATCCCTCTTCCGGCACCAAAATCCTGCGGGAGTGCGGGTATCCCGAGGAGATGCTACACGCGATCCTCGCCCATGCCGACTACACAGGCGTTACGCGAGAAACCCCTCTCGACCGCACGCTGTTTGCCTGCGACGAAATGGCCGGCTTTCTCACTGCTTGTTCGCTCGTCAAACCCGGCAAAACTATCTTCGAAGTCGAAGCCGATTCCGTGAGGCGCAAGATGAAGGACAAGGCCTTCGCCCGCGGCGTAAGTCGCGAGGATCTTGTGCGCGGCGCTCAGGAGTTGGGCATGTCGCTTGAAGACCACATCGCCACCTGCATCGCCGCTATGCGCTCTGTCGCCCCCTCTCTCGGCCTCGAACCCAAGCGATAAGTCGAATTCAGCCGTTCTAACCAGACGCCTAACTCTCACGGCCAAGCGGCGGGTCAGGGGCAATTCGCGATATAATTCTTACTCGCACAAACCGGGGAGCTTTCGTGACGCAGAGACAACAAACCTATGCCGTGAAAGTCGGGCGCGTGACCGTGGGCGGCGGCGCGCCTATTGTCGTTCAGTCGATGACCAATACCGACACGGCCGATATTGCCTCGACTGTCCAGCAGTGCCTTGAGCTTGCGACCGCAGGCTCCGAAATGGTGCGCATTACTGTAAACGTCCCCGAAGCGGCCGCCGCCGTTGCCGAAATCAAGAAACGTATGCTTGACGCCGGGTGCGATGCTCCGCTGATCGGCGATTTTCACTATAACGGCCACGTTCTGCTGACCAAATACCCTGATTGCGCCCGCGCTCTGGACAAATATCGCATCAATCCCGGTAACGTCGGCGCCGGCAAGCGGCGGGACGAGCAGTTCGCCACAATCTGCAGCGTCGCACGCGATAACGGCAAGCCTGTGCGCATTGGCGTCAATGGCGGCTCGCTGAATCAAGAGTTGGTCATGCGCAAGATGCAGGAGAATACCGACCGCGATCTTGGACTCACCTCCGACGAGATCATCAATGAGTGCATGGTGCTTTCGGCAGTCGAATCGACCGAGCTCGCCCTGCAGTGCGGCCTGCGCGAAGACCAGATCATCATCTCCTGCAAGGTTTCGCGCCCGCTGCATCTGATTACGGTTTATCGCATGCTCGCCCAGCGCACGCGCCAGCCTTTGCATCTGGGGCTCACCGAAGCCGGCATGGGCATGAAGGGCGCCATCTGGTCGTCGACCGCGATGGGCATTCTGCTGAACGAAGGCATCGGCGATACGATTCGTATCTCGCTGACGCCGCGCGTGGGTGGAGATCGACGCGAAGAGGTCTACGCCGCCTGCGAGCTGCTGCAGGCCCTCGGCCTGCGCGCCTTCGCCCCCAGCGTGACCGCTTGCCCCGGCTGCGGCCGCACGACTAGCACCACTTTTCAGCAGCTCGCTGAACGCATTCAGGGCTATGTGCGCGAGAAAATGCCGGAATGGAAGCAGCAATATGAAGGCGTCGAATCGATGACGCTCGCCGTAATGGGTTGTATCGTGAATGGGCCGGGCGAATCCCGCGCGGCCAACATCGGCATTAGTCTGCCGGGCACCGGCGAAGCGCCCAGTTGCCCGGTTTATATCGATGGCCAGCACTTCACGACGATGCGCGGAACGTATGACGATCTCGCCGCTCAGTTCCAGGCGCTCGTGGACGATTACGTGGCCAATAAATACACGCGGCGCGAAGCTGCGCCCGCGGGTGCACAGGTTTCCTGAAGGAAAAGAATGAAGATTACACGCGAAGACGTTTTGCGCGTCGCCGAGCTGGCGCATCTCGAGCTAAGCGAAGCCGAGATCGAGATGTTTTCGCGCCAACTCGACTCGATTCTGACCTACGTCGATAAACTCAACGAGCTCGACACGAGCAACGTCGAGCCGATGGCACAGGTGGCGCCTCCGGCTGCGTCAGGCCAAGGGGCCCGCGCCGGCACGCCACTCCGCGAAGACGAGCCTGCGCCTTGCGACATCATCGGCGACGTGCTCGCTGGCGCGCCCGACGCCAGCCCGCCGTATTTTCGCGTTCCTCGCGTCATCGAACGGTAGCTCTGCACGGCAACGTACGGTGGCCGGCGCGATTCATCGCGCGCCGTGCTGCCTGATTCGCGAGAGGATGGCCTCGGCTCGCGCAATCACGGGGCGGTCCACCATTTTTCCGTCCACTGAAACTGCTGCTCCCCGCACCGCTTGGGCAGCCTCCACGATTCGTTTTGCCCAGCCCTCTTCTTCCGCGCTCGGCTCGAAACATTCGTTGACTAGTTTGACTTGCTTAGGATGTATGCACAACTTCGCGCCGAAGCCCAAGCGCTTGGCACGCAGAGTATCGATACGGATGCGCTCGGCGTCATCAATGGCCGTTGTGACTCCATCGACCGGCGGCTCCAGACCGGCAACACGCGAAACCAAAACGAGCTGCGAACGAAAATAGAGCAGCTCCTCTTCTTCGCCCTGGATCCCTACGTCGAGTTGAAAATCGATAGAGCCGAAGACAAAGCGCCGCACTTTGGGAGCTTGCGCAAGCGCGTGCGCATTCCAAAAGCCGCGGGCCGTCTCGATGAGGGCCAAAATTGGCGTCGCGGTGCCGGAATGCTCGGCGAGAGTGCGAATATCTTCGACTCTTTCCGCTTTCGGCAGAAGCACGCCAGCCACACCTGGCTTGTTGCAAACAGCGAGATCCTCACGAAACCATTGGCTCTCCGCGCCGTTCACGCGAATGTGCACAGGATGTTCCGGCGAAAGCCATTCGGCAAGCGACGCGCGCGCCGACGATTTGTCCTGAGGAGGAACCGCGTCCTCCAAATCCACGATAACGGCGTCTGCTCCTGCGGCAATCGCTTTCGCATATCGATCCGGACGATTCCCTGGCACGAATAGATAAGAACGTGGAGAGGGCGATTCCATAAGGTCTAGAACGACCGCGGCAGTCCGAGCACATGCTCGGCGACATAGGAAAGGATGAGATTCGTGGAGATGGGCGCGACCTGATACAAGCGCGTTTCGCGGAACTTGCGTTCCACGTCATACTCGGCGGCAAAACCGAATCCGCCGTGGAACTGCAAGCACGCATTCGCCGCTTCCCAGGAAGCTTCGGCGGCCAGGAGCAGCGCCATGTTGGCTTCGGCGCCACAGCGCTTTTGCGTATCAAAGAGCCCGCATGCTTTATATCGCATCAGATTGGCGGCTTCGATTTTGATAAAGGCCTTGGCGATCGGAAACTGCACGCCCTGATTTTGGCCGATGGGCCGCCCGAATACGATGCGCTCCTTGGCGTACTTCGTCACTTTGTCGATGAACCAGTAACCATCCCCGACGCACTCTGCGGCAATGAGCGCGCGTTCCGCATTGAGCCCATCGAGAATATATTTGAATCCTTTGCCTTCCTCGCCGATCAGGCTTTCCACTGGAAGCTCGAGCTTATCGAAAAACAATTCGTTCGTTTCGTGGTTCACCATATTTGCAATGGGGCGCACCTTGAGCCGTTCCCCGATTGCTTCGCGAAGGTCGACCACAAAAAGCGACATGCCTTCGGTCTTGCGCGTGACTTCAGAAAGGGGTGCTGTGCGCGCGAGCAGGATCATCAGGTCCGAATGCTGCACGCGCGAGGTCCACACCTTCTGGCCGTTGACGACGTAGCGGCCGTCCATTGTTACTGCGGTCGTAGTGATCTTCGAAGTATCCGTCCCGGCGGTTGGTTCCGTTACAGCCATGGACTGCAACCGCAATTCTCCGCTGGCAATTTTAGGCAGATATGCGCGCTTCTGTTGCTCCGAACCGTGCCGGAGCAGCGTAGCCATGTTGTACATCTGTCCGTGGCACGCGCCCGAATTGCCGCCGGCGCGATTGATCTCCTCCAGAATGACGGAAGCTTCCGTTAACCCGAGGCCAGAACCGCCGTATTCCTCGGGAATCAGCGCGGCCAGCCATCCTGCCTTGGTGAGCGCTTCCACGAATTCCTGGGGATAGGCACGTTGTTCATCGATTCGACGGAAATATTCGGCGGGAAACTCCGCGCACAACTCACGCAGAGAGCTGCGCAGCTCCTGATATTCATCGGGAACTCGCGGCACGAAGGTCTCGGTGGATTTCGGCATCACTCGTTCCTGATCATGCCAAGCCGGCTGTGGCGTCCATCGCCAGCCATCCTTCCGAATCTGTGGCCCACAATTGCGCAGTCTTTCCGTCCGATGCGACTTTACCGCACACGAGGAATGGCGCGATATCAAAGAGCGGGCGCATGGCCCGAAACGATAGCGATGTGACAGTGGCATCGCCAAGATTGCGGCGTAGCAGATCAAGCAGCAGAGTCGCCATCAAGGGGCCGTGCACGACCAAGCCGGGATAGCCTTCGACTTCGGTTGCGTAGCGGCGATCGTAATGAATGCGGTGCCCGTTGAAAGTCAGGGCCGAATAGCGAAACAACAGCACGTCATCCGGCCGGATTTCGCGCATCCATGCAGCATCGGACGGCGGCTTCTGGGGCGGTGGCGCAGCATCGTGAGGCTTGGGGCTTTCACGGTAAACAATGTCGTGCTCTTCCACCACGGCAATGCCTTCGCGGTCACTGATTTCGTGCCGCACCACCACAAACACGAGCGGCCCGCTGCGTCCTTGTTTAAGGTTCACGTCGAGGATTCGGGAAAGCCGGGAGATGCTCTCCCCCACGCGCAATGGACGATGAAACTGCACGCGATCGCCCGCGAACATGCGGCGCGGCAACGGTACAGGAGGGAGAAAACCACCGCGTTTCGCGTGACCGTCGGGACCCAATTCGGATTGCCGAGGAATGGGCAGGAAGTAGAGCCAATGCCAGAGAGGAGGAAGCGGGTCGCCGGGTTGCGGGAATGGATCATTTCGGTCGAGCGTCGCCGACAGGGCGGCGATCGGGGCCGCGGTAACCTGGTCCGATCGTGATTCAGTTTTGCCGCGCCATTCGCGCAGGTAATCTAAATTTAAGTCCATCGTGTCGACAATTATTAGGACGGGCACGAATTAGCAGCGTGCGCGCCAACCAGCCGGCTCTACTCTAGCGGAATGCCGATCGAGAGGCCAATGGCGACGACGCCCCAAAAGAAGCACTCGGCGGGCCCCAAACAACCAACCGATTTGGGCTTTTTGGAATTTGAAGCTAAGCTATTTTACAGGCCTATCTGGGAGGAAGCAATGCGCATCGGCGTCCCGAAGGAGACCAAAATTCATGAATACCGCGTCGGTTTGGTCCCCTCGAGCGTGCGCGAGTTGGTTCACAGCGGGCACCAGGTGTTCGTCGAGAAGAGCGCGGGATTGGGAGCGGGAATCGGGGACGAGGCTTATCGCCAAGTGGGGGCGCGCATCGTAGATTCCGCCAACGAGGTATTTTCCGCTGCCGAAATGCTTGTGAAGGTTAAGGAGCCGCAAGTTTCCGAACGAAAGATGCTGCGACCGGGCCAGGTTCTTTTCACATACTTCCACCTCGCACCTGATTCCGCGCAGGCCCGCGATCTCCAGCAGAGCGGCGCCGTTTGCATTGCGTACGAGACGGTAACGGCGCCGGATAGCTCTTTGCCGCTGTTGACGCCGATGTCCGAAGTCGCCGGCCGCATGGCCCCGCAGGTTGGCGCTGCGTGCCTCGAAAAATTCAATGGCGGACGCGGGATTTTGCTGGGAGGCGCGCCCGGCGTACCGCCAGGGGATGTTCTGATACTGGGAGCTGGCGTTGTCGGCTGGAATTCCGCGCTGATCGCGGCGGGGATGGGCGCAAGCGTCACGCTAGTGGATCGCGCTATGCCCGCGCTGCGCCGGGCAGCGGATCACTTCGGCTCTTCGGTGCAGACCGCATTCTCAACTCCACACGCCGTCGAAAATCTCGTACTCAAAGCGGACCTGGTAATCGGCGCGGTGCTGGTGGCCGGTGCCGCGACGCCAAAGCTGGTGAGCGCCGCCATGGTTAAGTCCATGAAGAACGGCGCAGCGATTGTGGATGTGGCCATCGATCAAGGCGGGTGTTTTGAAACCAGCCGCCCCACCACTCACGCCGAGCCAACTTATGTAGTCGACGGTGTAGTTCACTACTGCGTTACGAACATGCCCGGAGCAGTTTCACGAACTTCCACGTTTGCGTTGAATAATGCGACGCTGCCTTTTGTTCTGGCTTTGGCAAACAAAGGTTGGAGAAAAGCGCTAGCCGACGATCCCTACCTGCGCACGGGTTTGAACATCTGGGACGGAAATATCACACACCCGGCTGTGGCAGAAGCGCTCGGCCAGCCGTATGTGCCCGCGGAAGCTGCACTCACGGTCGCGCCAAACGTCATTCCGAGCTGACTAGCGTTGCCGCTCGGTTATTCGGGCGCGAGCCAGGCGCTGTCTGAGTTCCCTGTCAGCGCGATTTGTCAGAAGAATCTTTGGGGAAAGCGGGATTGTCTGCTTTGCCACTGGTTGGCTTTGCGCCGATGTGGTCCGCGAGGGTATCGCCGCCGAAGCTGAATGTATAGCTATCGTCGACTTCCGGGAGCATCGTTGCATTCCATTCATACCATTCGGCGACAAGCTTGGCGTAGACGTCCCGGCGGCGTTCCTTCAGGTTGGCTCGCTCCATCGGATCATCGGCTACGTTAAACAGAAACGTGTTATCTAGGATTTTTAGATACTTATAGTCTCCGTCGCGCGCGGCCCGCTGCGCATTTGCCTTGTAACGCCAGAAAAGTTTGCGCGGAACCGGCGCTGTGCTTTGCGTGAGCATGGGCAGCAGGTTCAATCCGTCGGAAGGAAAGACCGGATCGGGCTGCGTTCCCGCAGCCGCGAGAAGCGTTGGCAGCCAATCCATGGTGATGGCTACTTGACCTGTCGTGCGGCCTTGCGGGATGCGGGCGGGCCAGCGCACAAGCGCAGGAATACGCAAGCCGCCTTCCAGTAGTTCCGTCTTTCGGCCTGTGAAGGGCCATGTATCGGCGAAGCGCTCGCCGCCATTATCGCTCGTAAAAATCACAATGGTGTTTTCGGTCAAGCCATGGGAGTCGAGCGCGCCCAGCACACGCCCGATTTGCAGATCCATGTCTTCGATCATGCGCTGATAAGTTTTCTGTGTCCCGCCATCGAAATCGTTCAAGTCGCCATAGCGCAAGCGATTCGATTCCGCCTGGTCGCCCGGTGCTTCCCAGGGCCAATGCGGAGCGTTGAAATGCAGACTGATCAGGAAGGACTGCCCCGATTTCGCGTAGCCATTCACGACGTCAACGGCGCGGCTGCCGAGTAGATCGGTCAAGTAGCCCATCTGGTCAACTTGCACGTCGTCATCCCACAGGTCGTCGCGATGATCGGTGCCGGTGTGCATGTAGTAGTCGAGCGCGCCGCCGCGGAATCCGTAGAAATAGTCGTAGCCACTCTTCAACGGACCGAACTTCGGCAGAACACCAAGATGCCATTTCCCGACCAGCGTCGTGCCGTACCCGATTTTCTTCAGCAAAGACGGCAAGGTCGGGTGTTCAGGAGGCAAGCCGACTTCAGGATTGCCGGCCAGCGGTTCTTCCAACCCGATTCGCAATCGGTATTGGTAGCGGCCTGTGATCAGGGCTGTGCGGGTGGCGCTGCAAACGGCGGAATTCGCATAAGCCTGCAGGAAACGCACACCAGTCGCGGCGATTCGATCAATGTTGGGCGTCTTGAGATCGGGCCGGCCATAACAGGAGACGTCGGCGTAGCCAAGATCGTCAGCAAGGATGAAGAGAATGTTGGGAGGATTTGCGCCCTTCTGACCAAATAACTTGCTGGCGCCCGATGCGACTGCAAGTGTTCCTACTGCCGCATTGCGGAGCAGCGTGCGGCGCGTAATCACGTTAGCCGAAGTCCTAACGGCGGTCCTTCCGCTCGAGGTCTGAAAGGTGCGGCCCGGCAATTCGCGCCATGGGTGCGCCAATCGTGCCTCCGGCGATCGGCCTCTGTGAGGTACCAACCGGCTCCGGCATTTCGCGATGCTTTTTACCGAACAGACGCGTCGACCAATTCTTGGCGTCTTCCATGTAGATGTACACCACTGGAGTCAGAAACAGCGTGACGATCTGCGAGAAGACGAGACCGCCGACCACCGATACTCCCAACGATCGCCGCGATTCGGCTCCGGCCCCAAATCCCAATGCGATCGGAAGCGTGCCCATCAAGGCCGCCATCGTCGTCATCATAATGGGACGGAATCGCACCAGGCAGCCCTGATAAATGGCTTGGGCCGGCGCCATATTCTCGCTGCGCTGCGCCTCCAGGGCGAAGTCGATCATCATGATGGCGTTCTTCTTCACGATACCGATCAGCATGACCACGCCGACAAAGCCGTAGAGGTTCAGGTCCATATCGAGCAGCGGCGAGATCCAACCTTTCTGCGCGGCGAGATGGAAGAGTTCGAGCGTCAGCAGCGCCCCAAATCCCGCCGATGGCAATCCGGAAAGAATGGTGATCGGATGGATAAAGCTCTCATACAAGACTCCCAGCACGATATAGATCACCAGGATGGCCATCAGAAGCAGCATTCCCAATCCCGCCAAGGAAGACCGGAACGCCAGAGCATTTCCCTGGAAGGTGGTGCTGATCGTTGGCGGGAGCGAACGGCGGGTCAGATCGTTAATTTCGTTTACCGCATCGCCGATCGAAGTCCCGGGCTTGAGATTGAACGACATGGTGACGGCGGGAAGCTGTCCCAGGTGGTTCACCGACAGCGGCCCAAAGGTGCTCGTCAGCTTGGCGACGGCGCTCAGGGGCACGAGTTGGCCGCTCTTCGAACGAACGTAGAGCGACGACAAAGCATTAGCGTCGCGCTGATACTGCGACTCAAGCTCCAGGATCACGCGGTACTGATTGTTGGGGGCGTAGATGGTCGACACCTGGCGAAACCCATAGGCCGAATACAGCGCATCTTCCACTTGATTGGCCGTCACTCCAAGCGCGGAGGATTTGTCGCGGTCGATCACCACATTGATCTGAGGATTCTTGATTTGCAGATCGCTGGTGACGTCCTCCAGGCCGGGAAGTTGCTGCATTTTGGCCAGAAAATCCTGCGAGGCGCCGAATAGTTCGGCAGTGCTCGCCGCTTGCAGCGTGAATTGATAGAGGGCTTTGCTCTGTATTCCGCCGATGCGGATCGGCGGATCGTTGCGCAGGAACACCGTCATTCCCGGTACAGCAGCAAGCTTGGGGCGCAGTTCCTGAATGACCTGGTCAACCTGCGGCCGTTGAGAGCGAGGCTTGAGGTAAATGCTGAGCTGGCCCTGGTTGAGGCTCCTGCCGCCTCCTCCGATTTGCGACAACACGTAGGCCACGTAAGGATCGTCTTGAATGATCTTGGCGATTTGGACCTGGTGTTCGAGCATTGAATCGTATGAGGCGCCTTCGACCGCTTCGGTGGTGCCATTGATCTGCGCGATATCCTCGCTGGGCAGGAAGCCTTTGGGTATCACAATCGCCAAATACACCGTGCCCACCAGCAGCGCCAGTGAAACGGCCATCGTGGCCAGTTTGTGCCGCAAAACGACCTGCAGAGTGCGGTCATAGGCATCGGTCATGCCCTGCTGTATTCGCTCGAAGAGGTTGAACAGGCTGCCGTGTTTTTCCCCTCCAGCTTGATGCGGGCGCAGGAAGCGGCTGCACATCATCGGTGTGAGCGTCAGCGATACAAAACCCGACACCAAAATCGCGGACATGATGGTTACCGAGAATTCGTGCAGCAAGCGGCCCAGCACTCCGCCCATGAACAACACCGGTAAGAACACCGCCGCCAGAGACAGGGTCATCGACATAATCGTGAAACCAATCTCGTTAGACCCGTTGAGGGCAGCTTCAAGAACTCCCTCGCCTTTCTCCAAGTGGCGAACAATGTTTTCCAGCACCACGATGGCGTCATCCACCACAAATCCCACGGATAGCGTCAGCGCCATCATGGAAAAGTTGTCCAGAGAATAGCCGCACAAATACATCACCGCGAAGGTTCCTACAATCGAGAACGGCAGGGCCAAGCTGGGGATCGTGGTCGCGGGAACGTTCCGCAGGAAAAGGAAAATAACCATTACCACCAGGATCAGCGCCAACTCCAGCGTGAACTTCACATCTTCCACAGAATTTCTGATCGTAATCGAGCGATCGAACAAGACGTCGAGACTCACCGCCGGAGGCAATTGCGCCTGCAAAGTCGGCAACATTGCCTTCACGCTGTCGACCACCTCGACCGCATTGGTACCTGGCTGGCGGTAGATAGCAAGCTGAATGCCGCGCACGCCGTTGTACCAGGCCGCCGTCTTATCGTTCTCTACACCGTTAATGACGCGGCCAATGTCGGACAGGCGCACAGGCGATCCATTTCTATACGCCACGATGAGAGGCGCATAGTCGGGAGCCGTAAAGAGCTGCCCAGTGGCCTCAACGTTAACGGCCTGGTGAGGTCCCCATAACGTACCAGTGGGAAGACTGACGTTCCCATCTTCGAGGGCCTGTTCGACTTCGTCGATGCCAATTTGCCGCGTGGCCATCGCCTGCGGATCCACTTGGGCGCGTACGGCATATTTCTGACCGCCCCAAACCTGCACTTGTGCCACTCCGTTGACGGTGGAGACGCTTTGCGAAATCAGCGTTTCGGCGTATTCATCCACAGTGGAAAGCGGCAGGGTCGGTGAACTCATCACCAGGAAGAGCACAGGAAAGTCGGCCGGGTTGACCTTGTAGAAGGCAGGCGGCGCTGGGAGGTTCTGCGGAAGCTGCCGGCTGGCCTGCGTGATCGCGGCCTGGACATCTTGCGACGCGCCGTCAATATCCCGGTTCAACACGAACTGCATGGTAATATTGGTCTTGCCAAGAAAATTCTGCGAGGACATCGAATCCAGTCCCGCTATCGTCGAGAATTGCTTTTCGAGAGGCAGTGCGACCGCCGCCGCCATCGTATCGGGGTTTGCGCCGGGAAGGTTGACCTGCACCTGGATCGTCGGGTAATCGACGTTCGGCAGATCGCTCACAGGCAACGCCCGGTAGCCCGCCACGCCAACCAGCAGGATCCCGAACATCACCAGTACCGTCGCGACCGGCCGTCGAATGAAAAGTTCCGGTATGCTCATTTCGCTTGTCCCTGTTTCAATTGCTTAGTTTTTTTTGCGTAGCGCGCACAGACCGCACCGTTCTCTGACTCCGCGCGTTAATCGCTTAGATTTGTTTTGATTTGGACCTTGGCGCCGGGCATCAGGCGCACCTGGCCATCAGTCACCACGGTCTCACCGACTTCTAGTCCCTTGTCGATGACCGCTTCGCCCTGGATTGTGCGGCTCGATACAACCGGACGAGGAGCGACAGTCCCATCGTCCTTGACCACATAGACAAATGATCCTTGCTGGCCCGCAGTGATCGCCTGTGAGGGAATTACGGTGGCGTTAGATTGTCTGGCAAGTGTCATCAGCGTGTTCACGTACAAGCCCGGCCAGAGAAGGCCACGGCGATTCTCGAAGGTCGACCGCAAGTGAATGGTCCCCGTCGTCGTGTCTACTGCATTGTCGATAAAGGTGAGCGTCCCCACTTCGGGCGGCTCAGAGCTATTGGGCACGGCCGCTTCCACGCGCAGAGGACCTGCGGCCAAATATTTCTGGATGGCGGGCAGGTATTCCTGCGGGACAGTAAAATCGACGTGGATGGGGGTAACTTCATTGATCACTACAATCGGCACATCGGCAATCTTCACCAGATTTCCGGGTTTAACCATCACGGAGCCCGTGCGTCCATCCATGGGCGAGTAGATCTTGCAGTACTCGACGTTCAACTGCGCTGTATTGACGGCCGCCTCATCGGCAGCGACCGAAGCCTCGGCTGCATCGGCCGTGCTCTTAGAGGTGTCCGCATCCGAGGGCGATACGACCCCGTCGGCCAGCAGCTTCGAAAAGCGCTGGGCTTGGGCGCGGCTGTTTGCCGCCACAGCTTTATCCCGCAAGAGCGTCGCCTTGGCCTGTGCGAGCGCGGCTTCGTATGGCCGTGGATCGATCGTAAACAGCAACTGGCCCTTGTGAACGAAATCGCCCTCTCTGAAATGAACCTCGAGAAGTTCACCCGCCACCTGGGCTCTGATTGAAACGGAATAGGATCCGACATTGCCGATGGCCGTCAGTTGCACGGGCATTGCCTTTTGGGTGACCTTCGCCACAACAACGGGAATTGCCGTCACCCGCGGTGCCGGGGCCGCCTGTTGCTTCGAGCACCCGGAACCAGCCACAACGACCAGAAAAAGTACGGCCAGAAATTCGCGTTTAGCTCGGAACACGAATTTCCATGACCCTGCAAGCACAGTAACATGACGGTGCATATTGACCTGTTTTGGAAAGATCTATCAACAAAAAATCCGGCCCTTCTAGCCACTAATGCTGAGTTTAGGACGTGCCCAGACAAGCTTGCGTTTCAGGCCTCGCGGAAGCCAATACCATTGCATCACCCACTCGAGACGAAACTTCTCGGCCTTATGGGGCAGATTTTACAATGCCGGGCTACGAGGATGACAGCAGATTCGCGGGCTCCGTCCCGGAATTCGCTGCGAAGGCAAACTATGGCCCTGAGGTGGACTCCCGGCGCGTTAAGGGGCTTACAGACCGACTCTATTGAACAGGTGCGCCTGCAACAGCCGGTTCTGACGCTTCTCTCGGTAAAGAAAATCGAGAGGAAGTCTTTGAAGGCGGAAAATGCTGCACCAGGACAGGTTTGATCAGTGATGTCCAGAGCGCGTAGCACTTGGCGCTCGGATGCAAACCGTCGGAGACAAAAAGGTCACTCGATAAACGTCCGCTGCTGTCGAGCATGGGCGAGGCCACATCGATATACGCAGCATGATCCTGAGTGCGCAGAAAACCCTCGATCAACTGATTGGCTTCCTTCATTTCCGGCCAAGCTTTCCACCGCAAAATCGAAGGCTTGATCGAAAGGACGAAAACCCAAGTTTGCGGCAACTTGGCATGAACAATTTGGACGAACTGCTGCACGTCTTGCGCAACACTTTGAGCGGATTTACGGCCGGGCGAGGCCAGATCGTTGTCTCCGGCGTATACCACCACGGCAACAGGACGATAGGCAATCACGATGCGATCAGCATAGTGATTGACGTCTGTGTATTCGGACCCGCCGAAGCCGCGGTTGATGACGGTAAGCGGCTTCATGTCGTCCACCAGCGAACTCCAATACGCAATGCTCGAAGAGCCGGTAAAGACGATCACCCCAGGCGCCACAGGGTGGACCTTGTCCTGGCGTTCGAACGCGCGGATGGAGGGCTCCCATTCCTGCGCCAAAACCGTGCCGCGGAATTCACGGATGCCGGCGGCCAGCAAGCCTAAGCCGAGAATCGTCCAGAGCAAGGTGGGACTGCGGAGCGCATGACGAAATGTGTTTAACATGCCGGAAAGCGTACGCCTTGCCATGTGCAAAGGCAATCGGCAGGAGCGCAAAGAAAGGGCAGCAGAAGATTCTTTTGAACTGCCGGCCGGTGCGAGGGCACATTCTGTCCCCGCACCAGCCGGATTGAGGTTAGAAGTTAAGTTTCAGCCCCAGTTGCATCACGCGGGCGCCGCCCGATCCGAGGACCGGGTTGCCATTGATAATGTCCGGCGTGCCGCACCCGCAGCCGAACGAATGGGAAACCGAGGGATCGTCGCCGATATTGGAGCCAACCACGCCGCCGTAGGGATTGGCGAGGTTGGGGTGATTGAGTATGTTAAACAACTCCACGCGGAATTCGGCTCCGAACCGCTCCCTCCACTTGAAGTCCTTGAACACGGAGAAGTCCAGGTTCCTGAAGCCCGGGTCACGGAAGAGGCCCCGTCCCATCGTGCCAAAGGTTCCGAACGTAGGAGGAACCATAGCCGAGTTGCCCTTCACGTAGCAGCCGCCTGTGGCCAGCGTGGTTGGGTCCGGAGCAACAGTCAGACACTTCGCACCGAGTGAAGGAGCGAGAGTAGTTACCAGGCCGCTCACGCCGGACTGCTCCGTGCAGGTGGCTGGCCCTATATTGGTGAAAGTTACCCCCGTCGTAGGGGCTTGTAGAAATGCGCAGTGGGGTATGGACTCGGCGCTGGATAGAAAGTCGTGGGGGTTCCCGAAGAAATCCCAACGATCAGTGCCTTCGCTGGTATTGCTGAAATTATCCGAGGAGTCATCGACCAGCCAGGGCTGGCCCGTGGCAATGGTCAAGATTCCGTTCATCTTCCAGCCTTCCAGCAACTGGCCAAAGCCTTTCTTCCCCGGAAGAGCGTAGCTAGCCTCGAAGGTGAAGCGGTGTCGCGTGTCATAGTCGCTGTTGCCGTACTCAGCTGCGGGATTGGTGCTGTCCTGCGGGAGCCCGCCGAAACGGCTCAGGGAGCCGTTGTCGAGGCCATGACCATACGTGTAACCAGCAGTAAAGTCCACACCATGAGAAACCCGCTTGGTCAGAGTTGCCTGGAAACTATTGTAGTTGGAACGGGCAAAGTTCGAAAACTGATTGATAAAAAGTAGATAGGGGTATTGGGCGGCATAGGGAGTGTTGGAGGGGTTGAGCGCAGGCAGAATCGGCTGATTAATGTCCCGTTGCCCCGTCAGCCGGACACCGTGATTGCCGACATAGCCAATCTCTAGCCCGCTTAATTCATGAGAGCTGACGATTTGTTTTTCTGCAGTTGAATTGTCGAATTCTCGGCATTCGGGGATTCACGGCGGCGTGCAGAGCTCGCGGATGAGAGAGAAAAGCGGTTTTCGACGAAGGCTCCGCCCTAAACTCACGGGCGCAGAGATGAATTGGGAGAGGACAGGAGCAGGCTAGCCGGTGTTAAACGTCAAGGCGAGTTCGCAGAACAGAGATTGCCACGGCCAGCCGGTGGCCAGGTGGACGCGGATGCAGCGGGCGGTCTGGCGGACGCGAGCACCGATTTTGAACAGGCGAGCACGTAGAGTTTCGATCTGCGCCGAGCGCCACGGCAGCGGAAGTTGCAGCAGACGAAACAGATTGACCAGGTTGTAGGCGAAGCCGTGCAGGAGCAGACGGAAGGCGTTGGCCAGAAAACGATGGCAGCTGAGCCGGTCGGCACGGAAGCCGTTCTTGAACTCCTCGATGCGGTTCTCGCACTCGCCGCGATCGTTGTAAAACGCAAAGACCTCGGAAGCGCGGCCGGGGCAGTTAGTGATGAGGAAGCGGAGGTTGGTTCCTGTGGCGGTGTGCTCGGCCTTGTAACAGATGCGACGCTGGCGTGACCAACTGCGGGCGCGATGGCGAAAGCTGGAGAAGCTGCGCTGCGGGATTCCGGTGTGGCGATAGCGGCGGGCGAGACGTTTCTGCCGGAGCTTGGCTCGGCGTTGGAAGACCGCGTTGGCAGCAATGCCGAATGCGTACTGGATGCCGAAAAACTCGCAGAACTGGTAGAGCAGCGGCAGAGCGAAACCAGCATCGCCGCGCAGCTTGATCGGCACGCCGGGAAAAGCGGCTTCTAGACGCGGCACCAGCCGCAGCAGCATCGGAACGATGCGCGCATGACTGGAGGCATTGCCCGGTCGCAACCGTACGGCCAGCAGACATCCGGTGTGGCGTTCGAAGACGAGCATGGGGTGGTACATATGCTGGTCGTAGGCTCCGTTGAAGAAGCTGAGTTGTTGCTGGCCATGGGTGGGATCGTCGGTGGAGTCGATGTCCAGCAGGATCTCGCCGCGCTGGCGGACCTGCTTTCCACAGAGGCGCATGAACTGATCGAGCAGGGCATCATTCAAGCGCACCAGATCGCGGGCGGAAGGCGCATTCTCCCAGCGGCTGAGCGTGGGCTGGGAGCCGAGCGGGGCTCCCAGTTCTTGATCGGCGACGATCTGCAAAGCGGGATCATGACGCAGACGGTCGGCATCGTTGGCGTCTTCGTAGCCCGCGACGATCTGGTAGATGCGTTGCCGCAACAGGGCCAGTGAGTGATGGAGCACGCGATCATCTTGGCGTGGGTCGCTGAGTAGTGCGGCCCAATCGTTGGTCAGATGATGCTGCTCGTCGAAAGCGCGCAGTGGCAGAAGGCCCGCGTCGCTGGTGATTTGCCCGCCGGAAAAATCACAGTGAATGGGATGGCGGCGGTAGAAGGAGAAGCAGAACTGTGATATACGAGTTGTCACCTTTGGGATGCTCCAAAATGGTGTACTGGGTTCTCAGAAAACCCAGTGTTCATGCACCTTTTAGAGCATCCTTTCTTTTTTCGCCACCAAATTCAGCGAATAATCCAGGCTAGGAAAGGGGGATTTTAACAGCCGAGCTCAACCGCCGAGTTCAGGTGACTGCGCCCAAGTCCTGGCCCAACTCCTCATCGAAACCGATGGGAGCCGAGGTCGATTATCAGGTAGCAGCACCTGTTGAAACGAGTACGCCCAACTGGCACCGAGCGATAATCGCTCAACAAGAGTGCGGATGGAAGGATGGCGACAGAGGCGGCTTGGCTCAAAGGCAAAGAACTCATGTAAGTAAAAACAAAACCGTCTTGACTCGCACCGGCCTTCTCATGGAAGGACTTGGCGAAAATGTTGCGTGATAAAATCCGAAGAGGAATGCGCAATGGCTAGGGAAATTGGCGGCAATCACGGCGCGCCCGAAGACACTGAAAGTGTTTGGGAAGCGTGGATAAACGATCGGCCTTTCACCTTCAGGAAGACCCGCCAAAAAGGGAGGCGTCTTTCTCTACAGTTGCGAAAGGACAGGAGACACCAAATCAGTCACCAGTTTCTTCAGCGAGAGGAATCTGACTCCAGAGGAACTGGAGGCTCTGCCGCAATTCATCGCTTTTATCTCTGCTACGATGTAAGGATCCGCTCGTTCCCGCCACTTTGTGTAGGGCTCTATCGCTCGTCCCGACTGGCAGGCTATTTCGTTACCTACTATTGAAGCTGATAACTGCCTTGGCCCCATTCGTAGGAGAGAGAAGGGCTGGCCGGGTTCTTGGACAGCTCGCGAATATGCTAGCGTCAAGTCAGCGGAAACCCCGGCGCGATCTTCGCCATCCCAGAGCCATCCCGAGCGTCGCATGTCGAGCAATTCGGATACGTAGGCTTGACTCCCTGTCCCCAATACTTTGCGACATATCATCCTGCGCCGCTTCGAGCCAACATTGAATTCTTGAAATACGGAAGCAAGCGCGTTTCGACACCAGTAGTCTGGCAGTCTCGATCCGAAGACACCAAGTTTAGCTATTACTATTAAGGGCTGGGACTTGGTTGCTGTTCTGATCTGCTTTGTGAGGTCGATGACGTTTCCCGATCGGCTCGAATCATTGCGCGGTGATTTGACTCTATACCAATCGAGGGAGTGTCGTGATTTTGCGCACTCCTTTTGAAAGGTTTCCGCCTCGCGCCGCCACTTGTTGTATAGCGCGTCATTATTGGGCGTGAGGATCAAGACAACTGGCTGTTTCGAGGGCAGTTCTTCGGGACCTTCGTCGCGGCGAATTGCGTCGAGGATTGAGACGGCCGCTGTCAGTGCAACGAAGGTCTTTCCCAATCCTATCTCGTCGGCAAGCATTACTATTTCACGGCGGAAGTCAGCGTCAGACGCAAAAAAGCGCCTTAGTATAAACGCAGCCGTCTTTAGCTGGCGTTCGCTGTCATCTCTGATCTCATCCTGAGCGCCCGCTCGCTCGCCGAAAACAAGTTGCAGGGAACGCTTCAGGTCAACATCACGGCAGATCAGTACTTTTGACACTTGTCACTCAGCCTTGAACAAACGCCTATATTCTTCAAGCGCGCCCCCGCGCAGTTCGGGGCAATCGGTAATCAGGGCACCCAGTCCTTTTTCGCAACTTATGATCGCGTCTTTGATCAGAGTAGCTGCTTCGAGCGAGGTTTTATCCGTGCACCGGCGTAGCGCAGCAATAATCTCAATGAGCTGAAAGCCGACACTAACAGGAGTCTTCTTCGGCTCCCCGGGAGCAGGTCCATTTCTAAAACTTTCCGTCGCTCGCCTAGCCAGCTCGGTCGCACTGGTCGGGCCAAACAGGTTGCTCGGAGCGCCGGCATCGAATGCACGGCGCGTAAAATCTCTGCTTCCAGCCCCGGAAGTGCCTCTACACATTTACGAATGAAATAAGAGAGGATGTAGCGCGTATCGACCGGACCCTCTGGGCCACCGATGTCGGCGGGGGCGCTCGGACTGTCTCCACTATTAACTGTCCAAGGCTCACGCCCGAGGAGAAAGTACTCTAGGAGCTCTCCTTCGGTAGCCCGGCGGGCTCCCGGAACCCGCGGTAGAGATGTTTTCTCCTCAAACCGAACCGGGTAATAGGCGCACTCTCCTGCCCAACGCACTTCAACCCAAGTAGAAACATTTTCGATTGTACGGTTGGCGTTGCCGTCCACAACAGTTTCTAGCTTCTCGTTCACGTACGCGCAGTCGTTTAACGGCAAGTCGACGATTTTCGGAGGACTCTCGTCTGGTTTACTGGCAACGAGAAGGTAATATCGGTCAGATTATAATGGATCGGGCATTAGGATCGACAAGCCTGCCGGAATATCTACTGTTTCCTGAAAGCGAACTATGATTTTTGTCCCTTCAACTACAACCTCTTGAAGAAAGGTCGGGGCAGGAAGATCTGGCTCATGTTCAGGTTCCGCCGTCAAAAGTTTTCCGTCTAGTGGCACCTCGATTGGCGACCCTGCAAACGCGGTGAGCTGTTTGACGAGAGATTGATGGCGTGCGCCTAGAAGATAAATTAGTCCCGCCTCCCAATTGGGATTCCCCCCTGTCGTGCCGTCGGCTCGTGAAGACCCTAGCCCGCGGCGCGTGTAATTTGAAGAACCCACGTAAAGCGCACTGCCTTGCCGGCCGCATACTGCAATGATTTTTGCGTGCAGCGCACGATGACCTTCTGCTTGGGGAGCGGGACCCGAAACCAATTTGGTGTCCTCGGTCAGATCATCATCCTTAGCAGTTTGAATCCCCGATGTGCCGTAACTAGGAGTTGATGGCCGCACGAAGACACGGCAGTTCAATGCGTCTCGGAGTTGTCCTAGAAGAGCAGATGGCATCACCGGAAGAAGCGCGCCACCCTGCGAACCCGGGGTTGAGTCGCAAATCAGTTCAATACGCTTGGGTAAACCTACGCGCATTACTAGAGAGATAATTGGGTCGGCGACGCGGTCTCCCGAAGGCCAGAACGGCGAACCGATCAGGATGGTTTCCGGCTTAGCTCCGCCAAGCGTCTTCCACGCTTCGTTCAGTTTTGAGAGCACGGCTTCGGCGCTGACAAACCATTTGGGTTGGCCATCCGTTCGTTTAATCTTGGGCATCTGTTCCGCGGCGTGACGGAACGCGGAAATCTGCTGATCAAGCTGCGACGGTTTTGTTCCTTGAGCTGCCTTCAGAATCAGGTCCAGGGCCGACTCTAAAATAGTATGACTTGGCGATCCGCGATCACTGAAATCCAAGCCGACAGCAACTTCGTGGTTTTCACGAAAACCCTGGCGAGTGAGATTAGCCGACCCGATGATTAGCCGAATAAATTTCGGGGCTCTTCCATTCTTCGCCTTGCCTCCAGTCCAGAGCAGCAGTGAGATTTTAGCGTGCAACTTCCGGCGCGAAACAGGAAGAGCATCGATCCTCGGCGACAACCGGTGAGCGTTGCGCTCTGCGGCCCGCAAGTCATAGAGGATGGACACGTCGCAGGACTCGAGACGACGCTCAAATTCCGAGCGAAAGGGTTTCATGCGACTTACTGGTGAACGGACTGCCAACGCAACTGGTAGTAGGTCCTCTTCCACAAAGTCCCAATTGACTTTATACGTCGTGGCAATTAGCGACTCCAGTACATAGTCGCTCTCGGGCGGAACGTAGAGGTCAAGGAGTACGCGGCTACTGGGCATTGTTGGTAGCTGTCAGGGAGCGAGCTGCCAAAACGCCCGTCTCGCGCAACATCCCTACAAATTGTTCGACACGGTAAGAATGTGTCAAGACGCGACCTTGAGCTGCATCTGGTCGCTCCCCCCGCTGAAAGCGGGGGGAGGGGCGAATGACTTTGCCACCCGGCTCATAGATAACCCACTCACGCTTGGGAACTCCCCCGTCCAGCTTCCCGGACTGGACCTGACGGTGACGACGGAGCACAGCGTCTGGAATGTCCGTCTCTTTGGTGCGCACGAGGTCAGAAGCAAATATCACGAAATCTTCGATCGCTCTGCAGACCGATATGTGATCGCAGCTTGATTTGAAGTTTACGAGCGCCTTGGCCCGCTCACGCACTCGTGCACACGCTTTCTTAAAACCTCTATTGGTAAATAAACTCACCCTTGAACGGTGAGGGTTCTCCGTTCCCCACCACAATAGATTGTCGAAGACCACTAAAACTGCTTCATGGAGTTGCTCGAAAGTGATTATGGCATCGATTACCACCGGTAAATCTAGGGCACGCGCAGTGCTATTCGCTTTTAAGCGGGAGCGTAGCTTCCGCATCGCCGCAACGTTCCAATCCTCCGGGTAATGATCCATCATGATTTTCACATTCACGAAGAGCTATGGAGATGGCATCACGACGGTCCGGTGCAAGGAGGGCGCTTGCGAGCAGCTTTTTTTCCTGAGCTCGAGCGGCTCCCAAATGGCACTTGTCGCTCCAGTGATACAAATCTTCGAGGGGCAGACGGACATGCCGCGCCGTGCTCGGGGAAGCCAGTTTCTCGAAGTCACCTTCCGTAATAGGTGGCATGGGAAACTGCTTTGCTAAGGCTTCGCCATCAGGCGCGAGAGCGCCCTCTTCTCTAGCCAAGTCACCAGTCTGAATCGTGGTCCAGTAGGTAGCAACCTCTGCTGTCCGGGCCTGGCTTTTTAGCATGGTGAAGTCTGGACTCACGTAACTCCGTTCCTTCTGCCGGCGAAGGTAGCGCTCCGCGTAAGTGATTCCCCTGAAGTCGCTTGCCGCCGCCCGCCGGCCCCTTTGTTGGGCAGCAGCGCATGCCAAAGCCCAGAGACGCTCAAACGGTTCGATCGCTTCGCGCCTTCCTGCTAACCCCGCTGGTCCTGGTGGGAACGAGCGAAATCGTTCGGCATTTGCGAGTGCCGCGCAGATCATCGATAAGTACCGAGACCGAGTCGTGATAGTCGACATTCCAGGCAAGAGAAGGTCTACCAACGCAAAGTAACTCTTAAAGGCACCTAGCGGATCAATGCTGCCTGGGCTACCACCGAGCGGGTCGTACGCCGTTAGAAACGGAAGAGCGCTCACGAATCTCGGTCCCTTCCTAAAATCCGGTACCGGAAGACTCGGCCTCGCTAGTGCCGAGGTGGCGCCGATTATAATGCGGCCTGAATCCGTCACTGGAGAAAGTGAAATTCGTCTTGGAGTTTGTGCGCTATGGCGCTTCGCGGTGCGTCGAGTACATGAAGTTTTCGTTGGCGGGTCCGTTCCGTCTGCGCCAATTCCTGAGCCACGGCAAGTCCTTCCGTGTGAGTCGGCCGTCTCTGACGATCGCGATCTCAAGGTTTCTCCAGGGCGACACTGCACGTGGTGCCCGCTTCTCTTGAGCGGTTGCCCCGTGGCTCAGACGAATCCCTACTCACAAATGACGGCTGAACAACGGCTCCGCTTTGCCCTCTGGCTTCAGGAAGCAGAAAAGCAGAACACGAAGGTTCTCAAGGACCTTATGGTGGAACGCGGGCCGATCCGCTACCGCGATGGGAACGAGGGTGAGTACCTGGCTGACTTCGTGCCGGTGGAAAGAAATTCTATCCATACCGCGACGCCGTTTCGATTCTCGATGAGTGGTTCAAAACACATCCCGATGAGCGCGGACTACGGGACAAGCTGACGATTTCTGGCCTCTCTTCCGCGATTAGAGCAGAGAAGCGCGCCGAGCTTGCGCAGACACTCGCAGGGATCGTGGATTTGCATGTTGAAACCGAACTGAGAATCGGGCGGGCAACCAACCGAAGTAAGGAGCGAAGTTCATGATGGACTAGCGTCTGCCAAACCACGGTCAACAAGCAACATGCCGAGCTTTGCGCGCGCACGGTGAGCGCGGGATTTCAGAGTGCTCCGCGTGACGCCCAGGGCTCATGCGGACTCATCCGTTGACAAACCATCGATATGGCGCAACTCGAGCGCATTGCGCAGTGTAGGCGAAAGGGACCTTAACAATTGCTGCACGATTGCACGTAACTCCGCTCTTTCGCACGTTTGCTGGGGGCTTAATCCCGAATCGATGAGTTGACGCTCAAGATCCGAATTACCGTCCTCTCCAGTTTCATCCAGGGACAGAAATGTGCGGCCGTGCCGGCGTCGCAATTGCATGCGCGCTGAATTGATGACAATTCGATGAAGCCACGTCGAAATGTGCGATCGACCCTCAAACTGTGAATATGAGTGAAAGCGGAGAGGAGGGCGTCTTGGACGGCGTCCTCTGCATCTTCATGGTTGCCAAGCTGACGAAGGGCCATGCGATACAGTGCAGGTAAGTATCGCGATAGAGTTACTTCGAGATCCTCCCCACAGGAAACGGTAACGACGCCGCTATTCGATCCCACGATGCCCCCCAGATGATGGCTTGATTTGCGTCACAGTACCAACCATTGCATTCCCCGGCACCGGCCGAGGTCCTTTGTTCCTGCGACGGATGCCCAGAATCTTTCCTATGCGGCGGCGCCAGTAGCGATCCTTATGTCATTTTGGACTTCGGATACGCCAGGCGCGCCCCAGGCCGCCCGCTCCGCCTCTTCTCGCTCCGCCCAGGATCTCACGTTTCCACGGAGGATCACCTTACCGGCACTGGCTTTCCACAATGATCTTTTCTGCGTCGACCTGTGCGGCTCGATGAAGCGCCCTTTTGATCGCGTGTATGACATCGCCGGGCGAAACGTGAGACT
>CAWEFX010000008.1:0-153289 GCA_963808465.1 uncultured Acidobacteriota bacterium | reverse complement strand
TCCTGTAACGCGCGACACGAAGCACGCTTCGACTCAAAGTTCACTCGATTTAACCCACGGATTTCCAAGTGAAAACTGTCAAAAGTATCAGGAGCCTCTGATCGGCTGTACGGCATTTGCGGCTCAGTGGTCCGGTTTCAGATGCCGGGCCACAAAACATGCCGTCCCTTGACAGAACTCGCGGGCCTCGCCCACTCCCCCAAGGTGATAGAAGGAACGGATGTCCTCCCTGTCTTCCTTATCTGTTCTCCGTAGCGGCAGATTATCGGGCACTATGTGCATTACTATTGACCCGCGATAGCACCACAAACTAAGGGCGAAGGTCATTTAGGATACGCCTTCACTTTGGTACGGCGCCATAACTACAGCAGTGATCTAGATCACATTCTTTTCCCAGAGGACCCAGTAGAAATGATCCCTTGGAGAACGAAGTCTGCGACGGCGAAGCGGTTCGAGCAGTGCTCTAGCCATCGCCTTCGGTTCGACCGCTTGTTCCTTAGAGGTCGAGAAATCGAAATCACCGCAAAGGACGTTGATGCAATTCATGAGGGATAGTATCGGTCAAGCCGCTGTTAGGGTGCTCCTGCTGGCCGAAAATGCAAAAGCTTCAGCGCATCTCTTGTCGCATTTGGAGCAGCGTGGTTGCTGTTGCTGGTGCGCTACGAGCGCTGAAGAAGGCATTCTGCTGTTCCGGCAACATAGGTTTCAGTTGATTCTGAGCTTAAGTCTGATACGGCAGGCTGCTCGTATAACGAATTTGTTGGTGCGATCGAATTGTAGTGTCTTTTACGCGCACACTGTAGAGAAGGGCTGCTGGTGGCTGCCGCTTATGAAAGATGGCCAGCAATGCCTTGCAACTGCGGCGCTTCGACCAAGGGAATTTGTAGCCGTGCTGGATCAGATGTTGGAAGAAATCCGAATCGCTTCGATCACCGTTGCGGAACCCCTGCAGGCGTTATCTGGCGCCTGTACCGTTAGGCTCGCATCTTGAAGATCTTGCTGGCAGTCGATGATTCGAGATTCTCGGAAGCCGCCACGCAAGCGGTAATTCGGCAGATAAGACCCGAGCAAGCCGAAGTATGCGTATTACATATTGTCGAACCTCTGCTCCTCATCCCGGAGTTTCGATTAGGCAATCTCGAAGGGCTTAAGGCATCCGAAAAACAACTTCGCAAGGATGGTGAAGAACTGGTGACTCGGGCGGAGCAATTGCTTCGCACAGCGGGCTTCAAGGTACACACGAAAATAAGAGAAGGCGATCATCGAGCCGAAATCATTGACCAAGCCGCAGAATGGCGCGCGGATTTGATTGTCCTCGGTTCGCATGGCCGTAAAGGCCTGAATCGATTTCTCCTAGGGAGTGTCGCCGAATTCGTAGCCCGCCACGCAGATTGCTCGGTAGAGATCGTGCGGATATCCAATCACCAAAAGGACTGATTGCGTTGCTTGCTTTCCTGCCGTGCTGATCCCGGATGCGGTGCAAAAGCGGTGGAAGAAGCTAAGTTTGAGAGGAAGGTCAGTCGAACACATCCCTCAAGAACCTGGCGAGCCACACGCGACGTTGCCGCTATAACGTGATCCGATCTGTCGCGTGTGGCATACCGAGGACGAACCCAAACACCATAACTATCGGTTGGTCCTTAGCTTAACTGCTTCTAACGGTGGCCTCTTGCAACAGGGCCGTGAAAGCTGCCGCCATTGAATTCACCGCGAGGTTCGAAGCCGTGTCCGTAGGGATAGTGAAAGTCCTCGAAGCGGTGAGGCCCAGGGCCAATTCGACCGAACCTGGGGAGTTCGGTCCCAGTTCCTGCGTGCCGCAAAAAAATGCACGAGTGCCAGAAGACGTCGCCAGATCGTCGAATGCTGAGGCTGCGGCAGTAAATTAAAGCCGTACTGCCTCTGGCGTTGTTCGACTTCCCCGGCGGTTAATCCGCCAGGCTGGTACTTTGGGGTGTCCGCGCTCCGGCCGCCACGGAATTTTTCGTCAGGCGTGGGGCTCGCTCCTCGCGGTTCTGAACCACTTGTCATCTCGATCGGGCCAATCCACGCTGCCGGATTCTTGCCCAATGTTACAGATGCGATGCGAGATCCTCTGTGAGATCGATCACTCTCGCTGGCATTGTAAGTGGCAAATCACCATTGTCATCGACTTTTTGATGCCGATCACAGCCGGACTCTATGAAACGCACGACGAAGACAACGACCTGTGCGCCTTATGCAAGATTGGCTCCTACTCGATTCTTAGTGTTTGACTCGTTGCCGATCCGCAGGACATCTCAGTCTCGCGCAGAAGATACATTGATGATGGTGTGTTGTGCCCTCTATCCACGTACGGTGAGCACCGGGCAAACTGCCCGAGTAATGACCTTGTAAGCCGTAGCCATTGCGAGATGCCTAGATGCACCAGCAAGCCTTGGTGTCCGCTTTACACCTAAGACGATGATATCCAGGGCTAGCTCCTCTCCCAAACCCAATATTTTTTCTGATGGGGAGCCAAACTCGACGTAAGCCTTTGGCTCGCACCAAAGTTTTGCCTCTCGCGGGATGAGATCAAGGAGCCGCTCCTTTAAGGAGCCCTCCGTTGCCTTATCGACGGGACCTTCCGTGACATGTAACAGATAGAGACGCGCTTGGTGTTCTTGGGCCATGGAAATCGCATAGGGGGCAGCCGCCAGCGAATCAGAACTGAAATCAGTGGGGTAAAGGATCGTGCGCATTTCCACGGCCACATCCGGTTCGCCGCAAACGTTTGCCCCCACCGTTAGGACTGGGCAGGGTGCTTGCCGAACAATCTTCTCGGCGACCGAGCCCATCAGCACCTTGCTTACACCCGTGCGTCCGTGTGTTCCCAACACAATCAAATCAATGTGCTCCGCAACGGCGATTCGAGACAGCTCTTTCGAAATATCACCTCTCCCAATCAACACCTTGTGCGGTATCCCCTCCAATTGCGGATCGAGTTTCATCATAGCTTCTTTGGCTTCACGCACAGCTTGAGCTGCCATGGCCTGCAAGGCAATCGTTGGAGAGGAACTCGGAAAGGGAGACAGAGAAACCACATGGACGGCAAAGACCTTTGACCCGTACTTGCGCGCAATCGACAATGCATAAGGCAGCGCTGCATTCGAGTGACCCGAGAAATCGGTGGCGTAGAGGATATTTTTGAGGGGAACTCGCGCCGATGCGACTTGTTTGTGCAAATGTCACCTCTATAGTTTGGAGCTCTTTCCCTTGTGCGATTTATAGTACTCCGAGACCGGGCAACATCGACTACCGTTTCCGACACGCCTCCCCCTAGAAACCTGCTTACATATCGTTGGCGTACCGATCTTCTACAGCATTGAAGGATACGTCTCGGGAACTTCGCCACTCTCCCAAGCCGCGGTTCGCTCGAGAGGCTCAACGGCACGAGTCTCATCGAAATGTAGAATGGCGTCGAATTGGTCCGGAAGCTGGGCGTGGAAATAATGACTGACACGCTCGGATTGCGGGAGATAGATGACGCCAATGGCGCGCTCCAGGCGTGGCTCCCGCAACAGTGACGCGGTTCTTCCTTCGTGTCGAGCGGAAGCAGAAAATTCGGCATCCCGGCCTCGTGGAAAAGCGCCTCATAACTCCCTGACAGTGCTGGCCGAACATGTTTGCGTTCCGCGGGGGCTTCCCATCCTGATGCTGCGGTGACTGTGCCAGTGTACGTTGTAAATCCGATGAGCGTCGCTTCTTTTCCATAGCGTTGGCGCACAAGTTGTCCGAGATTCAGTTCGCCCTCGTTGTCCCATCTCGGTGGCACGAGCGTCTCCGAGATGAGAATTGTGTGCCCAGACGACGATCTTTGACTTCGCGCCCAGGTGGTGCGTCAATGCGTCCAAAGTCTCGGCCATATGACTGTCCCGCAGATTCCAGGATGAGGTTCGTTCGTGAAACATCGAGCGATAATACTCCTCGGCGTTCTTCACCAACCGAGCATTCTGTTCGGCAAAGAAGAATGCATCCCGGGCGACGCGGCCATCGCGGTTAGCCAGATCCGCAGCGCGCTGGCGCATTTCCATCCACTGTCCCGATGACTTCATTCTCACAGCTCTTACTCAGGCCGAAGCTGGCGGAATAACCGTATGCCTGGGTATCTTCGCCAAAGTTCTCGAAGCAGGCGTAGCGATATCGGGCGCGGCGTGCCGCCTCAGGATCAACTTTGTCCAAGAAATCCAGTACTGCCCGCATCGAGGCATGCAAGCTGTAGAGGTCCAGCCCGTAGAAACCAACCCGCTGGGAATGCCGGTGCTCATTGTAATTGCGCAGCCAACCGACAAAATCGAGAACGTCAGCATTGCGCCACATCCATGCAGGGAATCTTCGGAAGCCTGCAAGGGCATCGACCGCTTCTTCGTCTTCACCCTCAAACCGAACAAATTGATTAATGCGATACGCGTCCGGCCAGTCTGCTTCTACAGCGACTGCAGTAAACCCCTTTTCCGCAATCAAACGCTTGGTGATCTGCGCCCGGAGGCGATAGAACTCGTGGGTTCCATGCGAAGCTTCTCCGACCAGAACGAAGCGAGAGTCACCAATCATCTTAAGCAAAGGATCAAAATCGGTGGTTTCTCCCGTAAGCGGATGCGCCGAATGACGAATCGCGTTGATAAGATCGTGTTCGTGTTTAGCAACCATTTTGACACCTCGGTTCGTGTAAACGCCCTACAGACTTCGACGGACGTCGCACTTTCAATAGCATCAGGTGATGAGCATTCGGCTGGTAATCATTGCCGTGTTCCTGCCGTTATGGTCTGCGCACCCTGATACCGCGGTGCACGGCGCTGCCGCGAAGCCCTATCGAGCAGCTCTATTACCTCTTCGTCTGATACTTGCGTGAAGTCATCGTAGAATCGTCCAACGCCGTAAAATGGCTCCGGCATCTCCAAGCATACGAGTTCATCAACCTCGAATTGGAGTTGACTGCAGGTGGAAGGCGGGGCCACAGGTACCGCAAGCACTATCCGCGCAGGCTTCATCTGTCGTAGCGCACGGATGGCAGCGCGCATGCTAGACCCAGTCGCAATACCGTCATCGACGAGAATGACGATCAGTCCACTCACGTTTTGCGGAGGTCTCCCGCCCCGATACGACTGTTCGCGACGTTCCAGTTCCTGTTTTTCTGCCCTTGTCACTCGCTCGATATCCAACCCGGTTATTCCCAAGCCCTCAACCGTATCCCGGTCAAGAATCCGAACCCCTCCGCTCGCAATCGCTCCGAACGCCAACTCCTCGTGCCCTGGAACACCGAGCTTTGCGCAACACAAAAACATCCAGCGGTACTCCGAGCCTAGTTGCTACTTCAAAAGCAACCGGAACACCGCCCCGCGGCGCTCCAAGTACAATCACATCTTCTCGATTTGCATATTTTCTCAAATGCCACGCCAGCTCTCGGCCCGCTTCCGCCCGATTCGCAAAGATCATCTGAGCGCCTCGTATTCCTGATCCACAGGTTAGAGAATCCCAGCGCTAGTCTCGGTGAAAGGAGTCACATGCTAGTGTGAAGGAAGTCACAAATCAGTCAGGGCTATCCATACAGGTTTGGGGCGCCGTGGCCAACCTTTTCTGAGCCAGCTCGATTAAGCACGCCTCCACTCTTTCGTTCACGCTTCCCTGTGGAATTTTCCCGGAAGGCCGTGACGTTCTCCGGTGGGCCTTTACCGTCGCTAGCCTTGATCGGAAACGCACACGTCTGGGAGTGATTCAGCTCACAGCATGAAGTCGAGGTAAACCATAACTAACACTGTACGAGGGGCCTCTGTAATAAGCAGTAACAAGAGCGCGTAGAGAGGTTGCCAATGAAGATTCGACTAGCACTAACGTCCAGTGTGGCAGCGATTGTGTTTCCTATCTTCGGCGGACAAGCAAAGCAAGCGCAGCAGACTGAGCCCTTTGGGCTGAAAATGGGGATGGAGAAAGCGGAAGTCATCGCCTCAGTCGGTCCGAACTCCGTGGAAAAAGACTTCGGCGATGTCCTTATCCTTACAACCGCCCCGAAGCCGGATGCGAATTTCGCGGGGTACGTTGTTTTGGTTCCACCGGAAACCGGAGTGGCTAAAGTGATTGGCGTCTCGAAAGACGTTACTACGAATTCCTCCGGTGAATTGCTCCAGAACAAATTCAATGAGTTCCGGGCGTCCTTAGAAACGAATTATGGAAAGGCGACGGTTGTGCTTGACTTCCTCATGCCAGGGAGCACATGGAATGAGCCAAGTGATTGGATGATGGCCCTGCTGAATTGCGAACGCACACTTCTAGCGGGTTGGGAACCGGACGAGCAAGGTGTGAGCGTCACGGAAACAGCGCATGCCACTTCTAGGGAAACAGGTTTCGTAACAGTTACATACGAGTTTCCGAATTTCCTATTGTGGAAGCAGGAGCATAGTCAAAAGAAAGTCAAGATTTGAGACCAGAGCGAGCAAGCATGCTGATGGCGAACTGAAACTGCTCTCCCCTGGCAAGAACTCATAGACTGAACCGGCCGCGCCGCGCGCTTTCCAGGTTGTCTACTATTTCGCCGAAAGCAATTCGATCGCGACGCCTCGACAGATGGTCGCGTGAAGCTTCACAATACGCCTGGTAGCCACGCACCAGCCAGCAAAGCCTCAGGTATGCCAAGCGGCAGCTTGCGCATCGTCCTGAGCTGCGCTCTTCAAAGGAGAGGACCGATGGAGAACTTCAGCTTCACTGGCCCACTCATCGCGGTCGTGATTGTTCTCATCTGGTTCTGGAACTCTCTTTACGTGATCAAGGAGTGGGAGAGGGGTGTGGTGTTGCGGCTGGGACGCATGCAGCCCGAAGCCAAGCCGGCCGGACTGCGGTTTGTTTTCTGGCCCATCGAGAAGCTCTACCGCATCCCGCTGCGCATTGAAACACTCGACGTGCCTGCACAGGACATCATAACTCGCGACAACGTCTCGGTGAAGGTGAACGCGGTGTGCTACTTCCGCGTGGTGGATGCGAACCTGGCCCTCGCCCAGGTGCAGAACTACCGCTTCGCCACCTCTCAAAAGGCTCAGACCACCCTGCGCAGTATCGTGGGCCAGTTCGAGTTGGACGAAATCCTCTCCGCGCGCGATAAGGTAAACGCGAAGTTGCAAGCAATCATTGACCAGGATACCGAGCCCTGGGGTATCAAGGTGACGAAAGTGGAAGTCAAACAGGTGGATATTCCGGAGACAATGCAGCGAGCCATCGCGCGGCAGGCGGAGGCCGAACGCGAGCGTCGCGCCAAGATCATTCACGCCTCCGGCGAATTTGAAGCGTCCGCTAAGCTAGCAGAAGCGGCCGGCGTGCTGGCCACTCAGCCCGCCGCGATACAGCTCCGTTATCTGCAGACGCTGATAGAAATTGGCGTTGAGAAGAACACTACAGTCATCTTCCCGCTGCCGATCGATATCCTCAATGCGTGGGTGAAACGGTGAAGACCACGCCTTCCGCCCAGCGGCGTTACTCATACGACTGCATGGCGAGATAACAAGGATTGGACCGTTCGGGGCGGACGGCTTCCGACGCCAGTTAGTACCGGAATATGGCCGCCATCCGAACGCCTTCGTCAAATTCGGAGGACGGCAAGACGCATACCTGTCCGCCGCACGCCAGCGTCTTCATAGCGGCGCGATTGACGAGCTCTTCGTCCCCTGGTTCGCGCTGGGCGTGAAGGTGCACTTCCCCGAGCGTGTCGACCTGGCCCCACTGCACGGCTCCCTCGGGAATAAACAAGAATAGGACGTGGCCTCGATCGGCGGACACCACGATTTCCCGGGAGTTGCTCGAAGCCTGCGGTGTGCCTTTGAGCTGCTGGTAGCTCGCGAAATGGGTGTGGTTCTCGGCTTGGAGATGGCGGTTGATTGCCGCTCGTCCCGCCACCAGCAACTCTTCCGCCTTCAAATTGTCCGGGTTGCCCGGGATCGCTTCCTGAAGCAGGGCCGGATAGGTGCAGACTTCGTGGTACATCGGAAGCAGGTAATTCACGCCGGCCAGGAGCATAGGAGCAGTCTGATCGTGAATCGCTGCGGTGACGCCGCAGTCGACTTTCCGCAGGAATTCAACGATGCGGTCTTTGTTTTCCCGGGAGCCGCCGTGCGAGATTCGAGTCGCCTGCGCGTCCGCGCGAGGAGAGGCGGCGGTATGGAACTGCATTTGACGCTCGAAGTGTTCCGCCTCGAACGCCGCGAAGAGATTCTGCGGAGCGCCGTGGACCGCGAGCTCGTTTATGCCATCCGGGGTCGCGTGTAGCAAGCGCACGTGCTTTTGGCTGAAGGCAAGGACGTAGAAGGAGCCCACGCCGATCAGACCGAGCAGAGGCTTGATCTCGAAGTGGGTGCCCACAGTCACTCGTTCCGCAACTTGGCCCGGAAGTTCAAACTTGTGGAACAGATCGCTGGTGGCGAAAAGCGCAATCCCAGGCGCTTTGACTGTCAGAACTTCCCCGGCTGCAAGCTCTTCCGCGGTACGCAGCAGCGCATGCGCGTCGGATTCTCCCAGGCCCTGGAGTAGCAACTCCGCTTTGGCAGTTTGCAGAAGATGTCTGAGACGAACCGCGTCTTCGTGAGCATCTTTCTTGGTTTGAAACTGGACCGGCATGTACAGGGAGACCGCAAGACCTCCCTCGTGCCGCAAGAGCGGTTCAAGGTCCTCCCGATTCAACCCCACGACCGTTCTGGCCACCTTCTTCGTCTCTGTGGCGCGTTTCATGATCGAATCTCCCTCTGCGCCCGGCGGACGACCGACCCGAGCGCTCCAACCCGCACAAGACTCATCCTGCGAGCACAGCACCTAGACGGCCAGCACGCCGGCCACCAGCGTCGGTCAGCGATGACGTGAAGGATGGCATGGGCTGAACGGCGCGAGCAAAGCGTGTCTGGCCGACCTGGCTCCGCGCCATGCAATTCTAATCAATCGAAACCCGACGCAGCAGGTGGAAATCACTCAACATTTTCCCCGTGCCCAACACCACTGACGCCAAAGGATCGTCCGCAATCGAAACCGGCAAGCCCGTCTCCTCTCGGATGCGCTTATCCAGATTCTTGATGAGCGCGCCGCCGCCGGTCAGGACGATGCCGCGATCGCTAATGTCGGCGGAGAGTTCGGGCGGGGTGCGTTCCAGCGCCACCCGGATGGCGTTCAAGATAGTGGAGACACATTCGGAGAGAGCCTCGCGGATTTCGCTGTCGTCAATGGTGACCGTCCGAGGAACACCCTCGATCAGGTTGCGTCCCTTGACTTCCATGGTGAGGTGCTTTTCCAGCGGGTACGCGGATCCGATTTCGATCTTGATCCGCTCCGCGGTGCGCTCGCCCACCAGCAAGTTGTACTTGCGTTTCAAGTAGTCCATGACGGCTTCGTCCATCTCGTTCCCGGCCACCCGCACCGAGCGCGAATAAACAATCCCACTCATGGAAATCACGGCAATATCCGTCGTTCCTCCGCCAATATCCACGACCATGTTTCCGGAAGGCTCTTCGATAGGCAAGCCGGCTCCGATGGCCGCGGCTATGGCCTGCTCGACGAGATAGACTTCGCTGGCCCGGGCGCGATAAGCAGAATCTTGTACCGCGCGTTTTTCCACCGGCGTAATTTCACTGGGGACCCCGATGACGATGCGCGGATGCACCAGGACGCGGCGGTTGTGAGCCTTCTGAATGAAATAAGTCAGCATTTTTTCGGTGACTTTGAAATCCGCGATGACCCCGTCTTTCATGGGCTTGATAGCGACCACATTCCCGGGGGTCAGGCCGAGCATGTCTTTGGCCTCGCGCCCGACGGCTACCACTTCGCTGGTGGTTTTGTTGATCGCTACGATGGAAGGCTCGTTCACCACGATGCCTTTCGTCTTGGCGAACACCAGCGTGTTGGCGGTGCCCAGGTCGATGGCCAGATCGGAAGAGAGCAGGCTGAAAACCGAGCGTAGGTTATATCCATTCTTGCTGAACATCGATTATTTTCCGGGCCGATTCCGGCCACGGCCCCGTCGCCAAACAGGCGAGCTTCCCTCTGGGGCACCACGATAGACACTGCGGTTTCCGAGACATTAAGGATGGTGATGTTCTTGTATCCCCGAGCGTCGATTCGCCGCCAACGTCAATAATGGCGGCTGATCGTGCATCCGTCGCCTGCTCAATCAGTGCAAGGAATATCTCAGTAAACTGCACATACAATCTTATCAGTGAAATGAAGTCTACGACGGATGCTGGGGGCCGCCCGTTTGCGAAAGCTCCTCGTGGCATTCCAATGAGAGACAAACTCCCGTCGGAAATTGGCCGTCTGCAACCCCTTGAGCTTCAGGCCCCGAAATGGGGAGCGGGATATCACTGTAGTAAATTTGTAGTAGTTTTCCGTTCGAACGGGGCGAATCGGGTACAAACGGTGCAACAAAGCAGAGTCGTAAGCCGTTGAGGAATATAGTAGAGTCAACGCTTGTTATCTCTGGAGCGGGAACGTGCTTGCCTCGTTCTCTGGAATTGCCCGCTGATTGATAGGTCCCGAGAAACGGTGCCAGCTCAACCGGTCGATGCAACACCATCTGATACAAATCTTCTCTTAAAAGGTGGTGTGAAGCTTTCTGCGGCGCAGAGGGCCGACCTGTGGAGTCGTTGGAGGGCAGGAGAGTCGTTGCATGAGATTGGGCGCGCCCTCGGCAAGGACCATGTGGTCATTCACTTTTTGTTGGCGCGTCATGGTGGGATTGCTCCGGCAGCCCGTCAGCGCTCGTTGCGAACGCTTACACGGGCGGAGCGGGAAGATATCTCTCGCGGGATCGCTTCCGGTGGGTCGATTCGTAACATAGCCAAAGGTCTGCAGCGGGCTGCGTCCACGGTAAGCCGGGAGGTGGCCCGCCATGGTGGGCGTCCGCTGTATCGAGCCAGTGAAGCCGATCACCAAGCTTGGGAGTCGGCTTTGCGGCCCAAGCTGTGTCTTCTTGCGTTTTCTTGGCTATTGAGAGGGATATGTTCGGGTTCCTGACGATGACGTTCACGCTCTTGCTCCAAACGCCGAATTGTTAATTGCAACCAATCGCAGACTAGCGGAGCAGCCGAGATCGGTTTCTTTAAGCTGACACCAAGCGGAGGGAGTGAAACACTGAGAGGCCAGCTTTAGGAAAGCCTTGGCAGGCTCGGCTTTACAGCCCGCAGCGGAATGCGGCAGAGCTTCTCAAGAGACCAGAAACACTAGAATAGTTGGCGGAGTCGCAATCTGAATTAATATGAGGCGGGTGGGTGTGCCCAGCGGAGCGTGCAAATGCAACCGAGAATGCGAAGGACTTTTGCGATTTTCGCACCCAGCGTCTCGCTGCGCCGGAGGGTAGCGTTCAGCCTGGCCATTGTGAGACTGATCCTCGCACCGGTCATTTTGGTGGCAATCTACTATCTCTTTGAGATGGGTTGGATCGTCGATCGCATCGTGAGCGTGGACGCACCTGCGGCAACGCTCGCGCAGCAGGCTTCCATCCAGATGCTCGAAGCGCGGCGAGCCGAGCGCAACTTCTTCCTCCTGCACGACGCCCCAGACGCAAAAGAAAACCACGATTCGCTCACGGCCGTGACCGGCATCCTGACCCAAATTCGCAGCCTACAGCCAGAAGAGCAGACCACCATTCAGGATGCGCTGAACGCCGCCACCCTGTACCAGGAGCGATTCGCCGCCGCCGTTTCTTACCTTTCGCAGCCGGGTCAGGCACCTGGAAACCGCATCGAAGCCGTTGTGCGGAATTACGAAAGGGATTTGAATGATGTGGTGCAGCGGAATAGCCGCAAGAGCAGGGCCAAGCTCATCGATGAGCTTCGCACCCAAGTCGACTCGTTCGATACCCAGATTACGTCAACCCTTCAGGCTAGCGACCCGAACTTGCGGCAAGTTTCCGGCGATCTGGATACATCGAGCCATGAGGTCTTCAGCCTGACGGCTACCCTTGAAACGGGAAACTGGCAGCGCGTTCAGGATGACCACCAGAGCGCACAAAAGCTTCTGCATCGCGCCGAGTGGGTATTGAGCATCGTTTCGGCTTTGACGATCTTCCTGAGCGTCTGGATGAGCTTCGTTCTGCCGCGCCAGGTTGTGAAGCCACTCCTCAGCCTCAAAGAGGCAGTCGATCACGCAGTTTCGGGAAATTATCAGATCGACTTCGAGCTACAAGGAAAAGGCGAAGTTGTGGAGCTTGCCAAAAGCGTTCGCAACCTGATCGCGCACCTCACCGCGACGCGGCAAACGGCGTAACCCGCCTGGCTGCCTCATCGGCGAATTGCCCCGCGCATGTATCACGGACCTGTGACTAACATCACGTAACACCGTGATCAGCTTCATAGCGATGTGCAGCTTCCCTGCGCCACAAAGAGGTGTACTGGAAAGGGGGAACGCCATGAAGCCAATAGATTCCACGAGGCGTCTGGAGCGGTCCGCCCTCAAACTCTTCTTTGCTCTGATGGTCACGGCTATGGTGGCGTTCGCTGGAACCTCCATCATCGACAAGCAGAAGCAGCCCGCTGTGGAGGTGACCGGAGTTGTGACTGACGCGATTTGTGGCATCACACATGGTACGAACGGCAGCGATGCCGAATGCACACGTCTATGCGTAAACATGGGAGCCGATTTTGCTTTGGGCGTGGGTAAGAGGATTTACGTCCTGGAAGGTCATCGAGCCGACCTGGATAGATTCGCGGGGGATAGAGTAATCGTAAAAGGGACGATAATTAAGCCCGATACAATTGCCGTGGAATCGGTCCTCCCTGCGGTCGTTTCGACCTCTCGTCCCAGATAGCCAGAACGAATCTAAGTTTCGGAGTAGGGTCGTGACTCTTGGGCTGCGCGTTAGGAGGTTTGAGCCGCTTGCGAGAATACGATTGAGCATTGGTTTCCTTCTTCTTCCAAGCCATCAAGTAAGCACAGTCCGGATTCTCGCACTCGTGAACGTTACCCCTTATCGTTAGTTGTTTCCTTCCACACTTCGGACATTTATACATTGGGAGCGCCTTGGCTATGTCTGCCTCGCAATCCTCGCCGCCGCAGCGCGCGATAGCCCGCGGCGAGCGTCGAATCACTCGTCGGCTAGCGGGCGGCGATACGCTTCGCGCAACTCCGCCTCGTAGTGTTCCGCAAGGGGATGTGATCTGCATCACCGCCGCACCTCGCCTAGCGGAATATTGTCACCAGAGGGACGAGACCAGAAGGCAGGCTCAGGTGGATAAGCTGACCATCATTGTTCAGGACGAACCCTACGGGAGCGAGAAGGCCTACAACGCATTCCGCTACGCTTCAGCTTTGCTCGCGAACCAAATGACCGTGAATTTTCCTGCTTGCGGACGGTGTGGGTGTTGCCAAACGCGGACAGAAAACTCCGATGGGATACTACAACACCGCAAACATGCTCGGAGAGCTTATTGCGAAGGGCGTCAAGGTCAAGAGTTGCGGGACGTGTTGCACGGCCAGAGGCCTTGGCCAACAGGATCTCATCGAAGGAGTTGAGATAGGACGGATGATCGACCTCGCTCAATGGACAAAGGAGAGCGACTCTGTGGTGACGTTCTAATTCTTGAGAAAAGAATATGGCTACAAAGACTATCGTGATCCTAGGGGCGGGCGTTGGCGGGATCGGTGTCGCCAATGAACTTTGGCGTCTCGTACGTCCAGAACACCACATCGTGCTAATCGAGAAGAACTCTCAGCATGCCTTCGCTCCTTCTTTTCTTTGGCTCATGACTGGCGACCGGCGACCAGAAGAGATTTCGCGCGAAGTGAAGCAGCTTTTGCATAAAGGCGTGGAATTGCTGCACAGCGAGGCACGTGGCATTGATCTCGCTGCGCATCGGGTAGAGACCTCTGCTGGATCAGTGACGTACGACTTCCTCGTAGTGGCTCTCGGCGCGGAGCTTGCACCCGACAGTGTTCCGGGACTTGCCGAAGCGGCCCAGACCTTCTACACGTTTGAAGGTGCCGCAAAGTTGCGGAGTGCGCTCCGTGAATTCAGCGGGGGCAAGATCGCCATTGTGGTTGCCGCACTTCCTTTCAAATGTCCCGCTGCGCCCTATGAGGGCGCGATGCTGATTGCGGATTTATTTCAGAGGCGCAGGCTGCGAGATAAAGTGGATCTCCATTTGTTCACGCCAGAACCCCTGCCAATGCCTGTTGCCGGGCCGGAGCTTGGAAACGCAGTCAAGAAGATGGTCGAGGAACGAGGGATTACATTCCATCCGCTCCAGAAGCCTGCGGACGTGAATCCAGCGACACGTACCATTTCCTTCGAGAGCAAAGAATCATTTGCATACGACTTGCTCATCGCAGTGCCACCGCATCGCAGCCCCTTGGTCGTACGGGAGGCGGGGCTGGCCAACCAAGGCACATGGGTGCCTGTTGACAGTACGACGCTGGCAACCAAATACGAAAACGTTTACGCGATCGGCGACATAACGGCGATTCCCCTACCCGGTCGGTGGAAGCCCGACGTGCCATTGATGCTGCCTAAGGCTGGAGTTTTCGCGCATGCGCAGGCATTGGTTGTTGCGCGCCACATCGCGGACCGGATCGCAGGAAAGGCAGCCGGAGAAAAGTTTTCTGGCGAAGGGTACTGCATGCTGGAAGCGGGCGAGCACCTGGCTGGATTCGCTTCAGGTCAGTTCTTAGCCGAGCCGTCTCCACAGATCAAGCTCAGGCAGATCGGCCGGAGCTGGCACGTTGGAAAGGTGTTATTCGAAAAATGGTGGCTCGCGGCACCGGGAGCCAAGAAAGAATCGCTCCGGCTGCTTATGGAGTTAGGGGCGAAGGCACTTCGAGTGCCCGCCGCCCTATGAGGGAGCATTCGTTCGCGCTGATCTAGGCCACGTCATAAATTTATGTTTGGCACTTTCTAATTTCTGTCCCCGAGCGAAGCAGTAGTGGCTCGTGGTCCACTAGGGGGTCGCGAATATGCCAGAGGCACCAATCCAAAGAACTGAGCAGCCAACGGCAGCGTTCGTGCTTTCACTGCTGGCTGGCCTGTGGATGCTGGCTGCCGGAGGTATGATGGGTGGCTTCGGCTGGGGAGGCATGATGGCGGGTTGGCACGGAATGGGTGGTTGGATGTGGGGCCAGGGTACGCGGAGCTTTGGGGTGTGGTGGCCATGGTTTGGTATCTTCGCCGGGATCGTCGTGCTCATCGGCGCGGTCATGCTTTACGTCAAACCCGAACAACGCCGGAGCTGGGGCGTAGTAATCTTAGTCGTCTCGGCCCTAAACTTCTTTCTTGGGATGATGGGCTTATTAGCGGGTACGCTGGGTGTGATCGGTGGCGTTCTGGCCTTGGCCACGAAGGACTGACGAAGACCTACAGCATCGCAAACCAGGGCGCGGACTTGCAGACACATACGGGCCGCACTGTGAGACTTACCGGGGAGATGGAGGGCGACACCATTACTGTGTCAAAAATCGTCATGCCCGTTGCCAAAAAAATCGTGAAGCATCAGCAGAGGAGCAATCCGGCGGAAGCTTTAAGATCAAATCCGACTTGAAAACAAAAGCGCATTAGGGCAGCGTAGCCCTACTTGGTTCTGAGCAATGTGGGGGAATAAGCAGTCACAAGCGAGCGCGCAGTTGCAGGTACTTGAGCACGAGCAGCGCGATCAGTGCTGCCTGTCTCGAGGGAGGAGAAGGAGGAATTGCCATGGGGTGATAAAGCGAGGAATCCGTACAGAATCACGGCTTTTGCTGGGCTTTGCACTCATTTGCTTCGTATCTGTCAGCATGGGTGCAATGCCTCAGACAGCTCCTAAGACACAAGAGCAACTGGAGCAATTCGAACGACTAATTTATTCGGTGAAAGGCCCAGACTTGTTTCGCGCTCATTGTGCTGCTTGTCATGGTGAGGACGCCAAGGGCGGCGGACCGCTGGCATCAGCGTTGAAGTCGAAAGTGCCCGATTTGACCGTGTTGGCGAAGAACAATGGAGGGCAGTTTCCATCCGCACGTGTGCGGAGAACCATTATGGGCGACGAAGTTTTGTCCTCGCATGGTTCTCGGGAGATGCCCATCTGGGGACCTATCTTTCATCAGATCGAGGAGGATGTGGACTGGGGAAACGTAAGGTTGGAGAATCTCGTGAAGTACCTGGAATCAATACAGACGGTCACAGCTTCAAATACCCCGTCCGGTGCTGAATTGTACAGGCAACATTGCGCCGTCTGCCACGGAGATGATTTGAAGGGAAGTGGCCCTGCGCCTTACCCATTTAGAGCACCGCCCGACCTGACCACGCTAGCCCGGCGTCACGGCGGCAAATTCCCGGACGCCTATGTCTCGAACGTGCTGCGGAATGGCGTCGTAATGCCAGCGCATGGGCCGGCTGAGATGCCCATCTGGGGAGCGGATTTTACGATGGAGCGATTGGGGGAGACTCAAGTGGCATTGCGGATTACAAACCTGACGAACTACATCAAGTCACTCCAGGAGAAATGAGGCGTAGTGGGCCATACCGACCTCGCGTCGAGGGAAACTGTCATGCTGATTCTGAAAGCTGGCGTGCTCTACTTCGCTCTCGCCTTCGGAGTGGGCTTCGTGCTTGGGACCATTCGGACGCTTTGTACGAGCGTGAGTTCCGCAGTGAGTAGGCAGGCCAGTGCATTGCCTCGATGCGGGTCTAAGCGGTCGAAGTTTGGACCTGCCGTGGGTGAGGTGAGGTTGGAGAACCTGGTGCACTATCTGGCCCCAGCAGAGGTAAGGATTCGGCTCTTTTCGCGCTAAGTTGGCACACTTCAAGGAGGCGGCAATATGCCGGACACGCAAGAGCACCGGGCGCTTCGCCGAATCGTGTGGGTTGGCAGGGCTACCGGTTGGGTCTTGATCGTCCTTGCAATCCTCAACGTCCCGCAAATCGGAGCTCTTACTGGGTTGGCCGGCGGCTTCAGAGTGCTTATGTCAGTGGCACTTGGGGTTCTGGGCATCGCATGGGTCGTCGGACTGGGGCTATTCCTCCGTTTTTTTGATCGGTATTTATCGCGCAACTGAAACTGAACACATGGCTGGGAAAGCCTTGCCCCGGCACAGCCAAGGGGAGATGGCCTATGCCAAGAGTAAATCAGCTCACTGTTCGTTGCGAAAATCGCCCCGGAACGCTGGCGGATATCGCAACAGTGATGGGCGATGCCGGCGTAAACATTATTGGTTTTCTGCTCACAACTTCGGGAGCCAAAGGCTACGTAAAATTAGTCGTAGACAAAGTGGAGAAGGCCAAGGAGGCGTTAGAGAATGCAGGTCTTAGCTACGCAGAGCAAGGGGTCCTGCACGCAAGGCTCCCGAATGTGCCCGGGGCGCTTGGTCGCCTTGCCGCAAAGCTGGCCGCGAAAAAGGTCAACATCACCTCGGCCTATCAGACAATTGAGACGGACTCAAAGAAGGCGAGCGTGGTGCTCGAGGTCTCCCATTTAGACAGGGCGCTTCACGTCAGCACACCTTCCGATCGGTTATATGAGGAATAGACCCGCGCTGTTCCGCTGGCTGTATCTGGCGCAACGATGGCGGGCGGTTTTCGGGTAACCACTGGGAAGACAGCTTTAGGAAAGCCTTGGAAGGCTCGGCTCGCTCGCCTGACGGCACGGCAAGGTGGTACAAAAACCCCGCATTGCCCCCGAACCACCGACCTGCGCCCACAGGTCATGCGCCGCCGGTTGAGCGTCCCTGCGCCCCCAAAACCGCCCCTGTAAGTTTCACACCGACTTTGACAGCCCGCGCCGCTAGAATCGTCGCAAGAGCCGGGAAAGGTCTGTGTTGCAGAATCTGGTAGCCAAGGGTCACGCGTGGGCTTTAGCAGGAAGCCCCCCCGGCATCTCCGGGCTTGCGTGTCCTCTTATATGGCGCGAATGCGGGCCGCCTACTGAGCTGGCGCGTAATACCCAGTCTTGGCGTAAACGTTGAGGGGCGGAAGCCCTCTGGGCGCGAGCAGCTTAACTTTGATTTTTCGCCAGGCACCATTGTGGCGCGCATCGCTTGGTTTATATCCGAGGATATATTGGTTACGCAGCTCCATTCCGATCTTGCTGGCGATGTCGGGCAAATCGCCCAGGCTCGCTACTGGGAAGACGCGACCTCCGGTCATTTCGGCGAGTTCCGAGAGCAGGCTGGGTCCGTAGCGCTCCTCGGTTGTCCGCCCCATATCGTTGACATCAAAAACTCCCATGGCGTAGAGCTGGCAATCGGCTTCCTTCAGGAAGTTCCGGATGTCCGCTTCGTTGTAACGACTATGATTGTCGCCCCCATCGGAGATGATGAGCAAGGCGCGCTTGCCGTTGTGCGCACCCCTCATCTGGCTCAGGCCGAGATAAATGGCATCGAGCAGCGCGGTGCGGCCCTTGGCGATGGTAAACATCATGCGATTCTGCAGCTCCTCGATGCTGGAGGTGAAGCGGCTGGTGAGCTCGGCCCGATCATTGAAGCTGACCAAGAAAAACTCGTCGCGCGGATTGGCCGTGCGCAGAAACTGAACGGCGGCCTGACGGGCCTTGTCGGCCTTGTCCGCCATGCTGCCGCTCATGTCAAAGATCAAGCCAATGGAAATGGGAACGTCTTCGCTGGAGAACGTGGAGATTTCCTGCTCCACGCCGTCTTCGTAAACGCGAAAGTTTTCCTTGTCCAGACCGGTGACCAGACGGCTATAGGGATCGGTGACGGTCACGTTGACCAGCGCCATTTCAACATTTATGCGAATGCCGCCGGATTTTTTGAGGTCCAGCTGCTGCGAGTCATTGGGAGCTTCGGGGCCGGTCACCTGCGCGAGGATTGGCGCTACAAAGACAATAACTGCGAGGAGAGCGCAATATGGCAGCAGTCTTCCGCTACTTCTTGCCATAGCAACCCCTCCCAGACCTGGTAGGGTGGCTGCGGGAAAATCCCCGGTCATTCTAGCACTTGATTCTCTTCCTGCTCCATTCGAAACTAGAGTTCCTTCCCGCATTTCTTGCACATGCCGAGTGCCCGTCCTTCGGAAAGGGCAATGGCCGCGTCATGGACCGAGATTCCCTTGATCGAATGATTGTTGGGGCAACATATCCGAGAAGGCATAGGTTGAACCTCCGTGATGCCGACCGAAAGTTTACACCGAGTGATTTCGTTTGGCGGGAGTGGACTGTAGCCAAGAATGTTTGGTGGAAGGGAGGAACCCATGGCGACAGCATTTCGACACATCGAACGGCCAACGAAGAACGCGCCGAGGTTGACTTCGCACTGAGTGGCCTTGCTGGTAATCTGGCTGCCATGCTGTACGCCTTCTTTGACGAGTCCGGCATTCATGCCGGAGCCAAGATTCTAACGGTGGGCGGTTGGATAGCCTCTGAGGAGGAGTGGGAGTCTTTCGCACGTCAATGGCGGACGACCCTCAAGCGTGCTGGAGTGAGCGCATTTCACTTCGTGGATTTCAACCATAGCATCAAGGAATTTGAGGGTTGGACTCCCAGATGGAAAGAAGAAGTTTTGCGCGAACTGTTCTCCGTAATCGAAAGGCGCGACCTGATGGGCGTTTCGGGGGGCCATTGTGATGGACGATTTCAAATCCATAATCGGCAGCAGTTCCGGCACGGTTCTGCACGAGACACATGGCCCCTATTGGGTCTGCCTGCAATACTGCGTCGAGGTCGTCTCCAAGCGCGTGAACGATGAAGTTCTCTACTGCCTCGACAGGCAGCAAGAGTTCGACTCACCGCTGCGTGACAGCTTTTCCTCTCTCAAGGAAGCCCGCGCAGATTATGCCCCGAAGATGTGTGGCATCATCTTCAAGTCGAAATTCGATTACCCCGAACTTCAGGCCGCTGACTTGCTGGTCGGCGAAACCGCGAAGAGCCTGCACAACAGGCTCTATGACCCGGAACGACCCGTGCGCAAATCTTTCATCGCCCTGCTCCAAATGAGGAAAAAGCTAATTGGCGGCTACTTCGATAAGACGGCGATTCCGCGCCTTCTCACGCTGGCACAACAGCCATCGCCCCGAACTTGAATTGAGAAGCCCCGGAACCACCGATCTGCGCCCGCAAGCTCATGCCCCGCCGGTCGAGCGTTTGTGCTTGAATTGCTGGGGTCTGCTCAAGTGGCAAGTTCGTTGTGTCAAGGGCAGGGGAAGCGTACGATGCGCGACGCAGAGGTCTAAATCAGGAATTCCGGCTAATTCAATCCGAGCTTTCCTAAGCCGCTGAGCTTTGAAAAAGGAGACAACGCGTATGGCCACAGACCCTCCGGATGTAAGCCGCCGGCAGTTCGTCCTTGGTCTCGGCGCGGGCCTACTCGTGGGTGGCGGTGGTGTAGGCCGACGTAGGTGCGGTGCCGGGGCGGTTCTATAACGGCAGACAAAATCGCGGTCCGTCAATTTTGTTGCCTTCTGGGTCCCTGCGAATCCCAATTGACGCGTGCCCCGCCGGCTGATTCCGCTCGCCGTCGAGGCCCCGCTGTGCCGGTCTGAAAAACAGAAAGCGAATCACATGACGAGCGGTAGGTGAGGACACTCCACCAGACGGCCCGCAACATATTGTCGTTGCCTTACCTAAAGGGCGCTCGGCCCTGCACTCCCGAATAGCAGGCCAGTCTCCTGCCGCGGCAAGCTGAACGAATCCCGAGCGACTGGCTTAGACGAACATCAGAGCAGAGCCTCCAATTGTTGGATTTCGTGGTCGGAGGTCATCCACGGGATTTTTAGCAATCCATCAGGAGTTCTCATGACCCAAAAGCCGCCGCTACCATGATTGTCGCTGAGGAAGTACTTGTCATTGAGCCGCAGAGAGTTCAGGCGTCGCAGCTTATTGCGAGTCACGAGGACCGGAGCAGTGGTGCGTCCATCTCCGCAGTCCACCACGATTCGCCAGTAAAAAACTTTTCTCGCCTTGATTCGCATCGGAGTCCTATCTCTATTGAGAATGCAGCGCCCTTCAATCATAATTCGGTATTCGTAGCTCTTCTCTCGAGCACTGGCACTGTCGACATCTCTATCCCTCCTAATCGAAGCCCGGCTTCTTAGAGCCAGGGAAATTCGGGCGGTGGATCCTTCGCGCCTAGCACACAACTCGCTCCCCCCACCCTACTGCCAGTGTTCGGGGGAAGGCGCCCCAAAACCGCGTCAGCCATCTTCGCCGTTTCTCGCGTCGAAGGTCTAATACTGGAAAGGCGGAGGAATCGGAGTATGGAGAGTGGAGGACCTTCCGCGAGCGGGTAAGGTTGTACTCCGTGAGTTGGGATTGGGACTGTCATATGATGTGGGGACTGAATAGAAGGTCAGACTGAAGGGGCCGTCGGCCGCAGGCTGACGCATCGTCAGCTCTGAGCTGCGCGAGAGGGCGGATCCCGTGCTGATTCCCGACCAGGAAACGGCTGTCGACTTCCTCAACTACGAGGCTGTTGCCAAAACGGTCGTCGCGCTGCTCAAAGAAAATCGCGAGCACGCGCTGACGATCGGCATCCACGGTGACTGGGGCGCCGGCAAATCTAGTGTCCTCAAGATGGTCGAATCCGGCATGCGCGACGATAAGACAGTCGCAAGCCTCTGGTTCAACGGCTGGACGTTTCAGGGATTCGATGACGCGAAGACAGTCCTGATCGAGGTCATCGTCAGCGAACTCATTCGGCAGCGCTCAACCTACGGCAAGGTTAAGGAAGTCGGCCACAAGCTGCTGAAGCGGGTCAACGTCATGAAACTCGCCCGGTACGGCGTCGGACTCGCCGTCAGTCTCAAAACTGGCATCCCTCCGCACATTGTCACAGCGGCGCTAGGCGGACTCCACGATCTCGCAGCGAATGTGCTAGTCGATGTCGGCAGACGACGTCAAGGGCAAGATCGACGAGGCCGCCGGCCTTCTGAAGCCCGCTGAAGAAGAAAGCATCCCGGAGGAGATTCATCATTTTAGGGAGGAATTCGCGAAGCTTCTAGACGAGGCAAAGATCGACCAGCTCGTCGTGCTGATCGACGACCTCGACCGCTGCCTGCCAGCGACGGCGATCGACACGCTCGAAGCGATTCGCCTCTTCCTCTTCGTCCCGAAGACGGCATTCATCATTGGCGCTGATGAGGGAATGATCGAATACGCCGTGCGCCAGCATTTTCCCAACCTGCCGCTGGCATCCGGCACGCTGCCGTACGCGAGGAATTACCTCGAGAAGCTGATCCAGATCCCGTTCCGCATACCGGCGCTCGGGGTGCAGGAATCGCGCACGTACGTGACGCTGCTGCTCGTCCAGGCGATCGTCGGCGAGGACCACATGGGATTCAAGGGCCTCCTCGCCCTGGCCCGCAAGGCTCTGAATCAGCCGTGGCGCGGCTCCGGTATCACTCTCGACCAGGTGCGTGATGTGGACAACACGAAACGGGAGGAACTCGGGGCGGCATTTGTTCTCGCCCAGCAGATCGGACCGATTCTCGCCGAGGGCACGAAAGGCAATCCACGGCAGATCAAACGGTTTCTCAACTCGCTCCCCATCAGATTGGGGATCGCGAGGGAACGCGGCTTCGGGATGGACGTCAACGCCGCGGTGCTCGGCAAACTCATGCTCGCCGAGCGGTTCCAGCCAGATTTCTACGACCACCTCGCCGCCGAGGCGATGCTCGCCGCAGACGGCAGAGTGTCGCTCCTAGCTGAACTCGAATCAGAAGGCCGCGACGACGGCAAGGCGGGCTCCAAAGCGAATAAGGGAGGGAAGACCAGCAAAGCCGCCGCCCGGTCCGATGGCGAGAACGATAAGTGGTTGTCACGCGACTGGCTCGTGAAGTGGGCGAAAATCAATCCGGCCCTTAAGGATGTCGACTTGCGCCCGTATGTGTTTGTCGCCCGCGACAAGCGCATCTTCGCCAGCGCAGCCGAGTCAAGCGGTCTCGACGCGCTCATCGAATCACTGAGCGGCGGCGATCTGGCGGCCCGCGCCGTCGAACCGCAGGTCAGAGGATTGGCTCCCGGCGACGCCGAGCAGGTGTTCAACGCACTGCGCGAACGCGTTTTGAGGGCGCCCAATTTCGCAACGGAACCCGCCGGATTTACTGGGCTGATGCTCCTGGCGAAAAATCATTCGCGCTATCAATTGGAGCTTCTCTCCCTCGTCGAGAGCATAGATGCCACGAGTCTCGGAGCGTGGGCGACGCGAGGCTGGACAGAGGTCCTGACGGAGCCCGGAACGCGTGACAGACTGGGCGCCATTCTCGGCAAGTGGGCCGCTCAGGATGAAAACCAGCTTCTCAAGAGATCCGCTGCGCAGGCCATCGCACCTGCCCGGAAGACAGGACATTGATGGGCACGTCCGGCCGCTCAGAGGGACCTAATCCGAGAACGCCCTTAGTCCCGTCGTGGCTCAATGACGCGCCCTCGGCACCGCCGCCCGAAGGCGCTCGTGCTCCTGAACCGCCTCCGCCCGAAGGCGCTCCTCCTCCGATCCCACAGGTGCCGGCGCAACCGGCGGGACCGCTGCCGCCGATGCCGCCGCCACCGCCCCCGGACCGATTCAGGGCCGCGCGATCGAATTTTTCCCGATTCGCATCGTCGGCCGGCAGTGACGGACGATCTCTCCGCCGCGCTGCGCGCGATTACGTCCGCTCCGGCACCGGCGGCAGCCGCAACGCGACGCGACGCATGGGGGCGTCGCGGAGTGCGGCGCGTGGAGTGCTTGGGGTCCTCCGAGACTTCCAGCGCGATGGCCTTGACGCCACGCTGCGGCGCCTCAATCTCGGAGACCTCATCGGCCGTCCTCTTGAGGAAGTCTTCACGGGACTCACCGATGTTGTCTGCAGGGACGGCGGACCGATCGATGAGGGAATCGCGCTCGATGCATGGCTGGAGACCGTCGCGGACCTCGAAGACCTCAACGTCACCGATCCGGCGGCGCTTACGCGGGAGCAGATGCGCGACATCTTTCTAACCTTCATTGCGCACACGATTGAGGGGCGATTGCTGCAGGACATCGGCGCCAACGGCCTGAAGGTCGCCGCAGACCTTGCGGCCATAGAGGCGTTCGAGAACCAGCTTCGGGATTACATCAGGCGTTCGGTCCGCGATTCTTTCTCAAGCGACATCAGCACGCCGGCCTCGCTCAGCGACCGGCAGATACGTGGCATCGTCGACCGCACCTATCAGGATGCGTGGGAGTTGCTCGTCACATGGGGAGACGCCGCTGGATGAGACGCCACAGCATCATCGCGCGGCTCGGCCCGGCGGACAAAGCGCCTGTGAAGGTACCGCAGGCGGACTCGCTCTCGACGGAGATCCGCTTTGTCGACGGCTACCGTCGCCTCGGGTTCGGACTCGGCCAGATCATTGATCAATTGATGCAGCGTGGCGTTGTGCCTTCAGAGACTGCGGCAGATCTCGGAATCCTTGCGGCCGCAATCACCGCCGCAGACACGCGCATCTCGCGCGCCGCCGACGCCCAGGACGGCTGGACGCGTGAAATCGATCTGTATTTGGCGGTCGAGGATCCCGCCCGCTGGGAGGCGCTTGCGCCGCTGCTCGTGCGCACGCTGAAATTCCTGACCGGCGACCACTGGAGGCTATTATTCCGTGAGCGGGAGCGGAAATATAAGACGCTGATCCAGAAACCCCGCGCGCTCGTCCGTTCGCCGTTCACCTCGGCGTGTCTCTTCTCAGGCGGACTCGACAGCTTCATCGGCGCCATCGACCTGTTCGCTGCGGGCAAGAAACCGATTCTCGTCAGTCACTACGGCGACAACAGTACGAGCTCACAGGAGGGCTGCGCGGATCAGATTGCGAAGGTGTATGGCGACATGCGCGGGCGCCACGTTCGGGCCAATGTACGGTTCGACAAAAACGACTTCTCCCACGCGATGGCTGACGAGTTCACGACGCGCGGGCGGTCGTTCCTGTTCTTCGCACTCGCAGCGCTCGCCGCCAGCGGACTGGACAGGAATCCCATCATCTACGTTCCCGAGAACGGTCTAATCTCACTGAACGTCCCGCTTGACCGCCTGCGCGTCGGCGCGTGGAGCACGCGCACTACGCACCCGTTCTATATGGCGCGGTGGCAGGAGATCCTGAACAGGCTGGGAATCGCCGCCAGGCTCGAGAACCCGTACCGGTTCAAGACCAAGGGCGAGATGCTCGCCGAGTGCAAGAACCAGGACCTCGTGCGCAAGCACGTCGTCGACACGATTTCCTGCTCCTCGGTCACGAAGGCGCGATGGCTCGGCGCAGCGCCTAGGCACTGCGGTTTCTGTGTGCCGTGCCTGATCAGGCGCTCGGCGGTGACATCCGCGTTGGGCAAGGATCCGACGACGTACACGATTGCCGACCTTCACGCCCGGAAACTGAACTCAAAAGCGGCCGAGGGCGAGCACGTTCGGTCCTTCCAGATGATGGCGCGGCGACTGAAGCGGCGGCCCGGCCTTGAAAAGATCCTCGTCCACAAGTCCGGCCCGCTGTCTGATTACACCGCAGCCGAAATCGCGAAGTTTGCAGACGTCTTCAGGCGGGGAGTCGAGGAAATCGACAGTGTCACCAGCCGTGCCGTGGTGGGTCCAGAATGACGATCGTGGCGAACGGATTTGATTTTCACTGCCACGTCGATCTGTTTCCTGATCCGGCGGCGCTGATTGCGGATTGCGATCGCAACCGCATCGTCACGCTCGCTGTCACGACGACGCCAAAGGCGTGGACGCAGAACCGGCGCTGGACCGAACGCAGTAATTTCGTGATTCCCGCGATCGGGCTACACCCTGAGCTTGCTGACCAGCGGCGCGCCGAGATCGACCTAGTGGAACAACTCATGGCCGAGACCCCGTTTGTCGGCGAGGTCGGGCTCGACGGCAGCCCTCCGCACCGCAACACACTTCCGATTCAGAAGGAGGTGTTTTCCCGTGCACTTCAGTCGGCGCAAAGGCTGGGCGCCCGCGTGCTGACCATTCACAGCCGCCGGGCGGGCCGCGAGGTCCTCGCCTGTCTTGCGGAGCACACCACGCCCGAGCGGGTCCTGCCGATTCTGCACTGGTTCTCCGACAGCGTCGCCACTGCAGTCGAAGCCGCAAGATTCGGCTGTTATTTCTCGATTAACCACCGGATGCTCTCCTCCGACTCCGGTATATCGCTGATTAAGAGCCTGCCCGCCGACCGTCTCCTGACGGAGACCGACGCTCCCTTTACCGAAATCGAAAATCGGAGAAGCGATCCTCGGGATGTCACGGGAATGATCTCGCGGCTCGCGCAGCTACGGAATTTGTCTGTCGAAGAGGTGAAACGTACCGTCACGTCGAACGCCGAACGCGTGCTCGCGTTCGCTGGTGTGAGCATTCCCGTCTCAGACAGGTAAACCTTCTCCCGTCGCCGCCCACGACGATGTGAGCCGCCGTCAACAGTAATCGCAGAACACTTCCACTCCTTCGCTCATATCAAGCCACCTCGACGTCGAAGCCTCGGCCTGCGGCAGCGGCCTTGGTTTCATAGCCGATCACCTGACGCCCAGCATATACGGCTTGCTGTAGTCCGGTGCCTTCCCGTTGCCGTACACCTCGTGATACCAGTCAATCCACTGGGCGGCTTGGTTGCGCAGGGCCATGAACTCCTCGAACGTCACGCGCTTCCCGGTCTTGACCACGTGGCGGATGGCGGCGCTGAGCATCTGAGCCTCGCGGCCCCCTTCGAGCAGCTTCGCGCCGACCTTGAAGTCCTCGGGTGCCCATTTGCCGCGCTTGCCGTCAACGATGGGGTTGACGATGTCCACAAACCTTTGCATGACGGGGTCGGCGGCACCGCCGCCGTTGCCGTCCTTCGCGCCGGAGACCAGGGCGAAGTCCCATTTACCCTTGTTGGCGTCCACCCATGCCTTCTTCTCGGCCAGCACCCGAGCGGCTTCACGCAGGATCTTGCATTGGGCGTAGCCCTTCACCTTGGCTCGACCCTCCCCGCTCCTGCCTTGGTGGCATTGCTTGCAGGCGGTGACGTCGTGCTCGATGTACTCGTTGACCAGTGCGTAGGTGCCGTCCTCGTTGCCGGCCAGAGCCTTTTTGAATTGCTCGACCGTGCGGATGTACAGTGCGCCCTTCTTGTGGCTGCGGTTCCACCGAAGCAGGTCGGTGGCGTCCACGTCCATGGCCTCGGCTAGGAGCAGGATTCCGTGCAAGTCGGACTTGACCTTGGGGTCGGACTCCATGTCGGAGCGATGAACCGGGAGAAGTTCGCGGAGCAGTTGTTCTTCTTCGCTGGTAAGCTCCACAGGTTTTTCTTCGCCGTTCGCGATGACAGCGAGCGGAGCGAGCGCCTCGCTGTGTTGCTTGCTAACTCCGCTCGTAAGAGCGGAAGAGTCTTCTGTTATGCCAAGCGGAGCGGGAGTCTCTCTTAATGCCTGAGTAGCGTCAGGTTTTCCTACAGTGCCTGGTTGGATTTTCTCAACAGTGCCACTGTTGGATTTTGCCACAGCGGCTTCGGCTATTTTTTGAAGAAGCAGCGTAGGATTTCCCAACAGTGCCACGTTGATTTTGTAGACCGCAGTGTAGTGGCCGTGCCGGCTTGTCCAGTGCGTCCCGCCCTTGTTGCAGCGCTCGTTCCGGCACACGTGGCTGCCGGTGCGCTGGAGCACGTCAGCCGCTTCGAGGATGTCGGTGTTGTCGTAGACCGTCCAGCGACTCACGCCGGCCCGGCCGCCCACCGTTTCCTTCGACGGGAAAATGTTCGTGCCGTCGTTGTTGGCGAAGGATGCCCAGGCCAGCAGGATGCGCTTGAACCTGCCGGGCAGACCCTTGATGTCTTGGACTTGGGATTGGAGCTTACGCGACATTGCGACCGTCCTTCAGGTCGCACGCGAAACTCTTTGAGTTGGGATTCATGTGCTTACCTCTGTGTCTGTGCTGCCACGGATGGTGAGTCCGGCTTGCTTTGCAGTGGAAGTTTTGGAAGGGGCGGGGTAAGCAAGAACGCCCCTTCCCGATGTCTCGGAGGACACCCACCAAATAAGGATTCGCTAGTCGGCAAACCCTGAGCGGTGACTAGTCGCCCATCCTTTTAAATACTCGGTTCCGGGAAAAACCGAGCCCCGGCTTGCTGAAGGCGAGGCTTTGACATCGGACTACCCGATTGGCGATCCGCCTTCGGGATGCAGAACGCAGGCCGTGATGGTCGATCCGTCTTCGGGGTCGATCACACAGGCGCAGGGTTCGGGATCGTCGGCCATGGCCACCAGGGCGATCAGGCGCTTGATACCTTCGAGCTTCGGCAGCATCGTCCGAATCTCAAACGGATCGACGCCTTCGAGCGACGTGGCGAATTCAGCGGACTGCCAGTACAGCAGATGTTGTGGGCAGCACGCATGAATGTGTCCGCCCTTCGCTTCGTCCATCGGGTTTACTCGCCTCTCGTTGTCATCACTGAGCTGCATCGGGCCACGATCCTGGCCGCCTTGTATTCGCAGTAATGCTCGCTCACTGTTCATTCCCTTCCTTGCCGAACACCGGGTCGACCTTGATCTCCGCGCAGAACTTTTCGTGCCAGTCCCAGTGCTCCGCGCAGAACCACATGCCGCGCCACTTCATGCAGGCCGGTCTGCCGCACGGCTCGTCGAGGTTGTGGTCGAACTCGCAGTAGTGTTCGCTCATCAGTTCGCCACTCCGCAGGCCGGGCATTTATCGCCTGGCGTCACCGGCCCGTCGCATTCCTCGCACATCACGGCGTCCGGCTTGTCCTCGAAGGGGCCTTCGCCGCACTCGAAGTCGGCCACGTTCTGGTACATGTCGCTCCAGACATCGCAGCGGTCTGCGAATTTTGTGGCCGCCTTGCACGCGGCGCACTGTTCGATGTGCTTCAGCATTCGTTCGGTCTCGTAAATTCCGCCCATCAGTTTTCTCGTTCCAGGCCGTTGTCGAGCATCGCCGCTTCGCCGACGTTGTCGGGGTCGATGCCGTCCTCCTGGCACTCATCGCAGATCGGCCAATCGCTCATCGGGTCTCGCCGCTTGCCCTCGACCGGCACCCAGCTTTCGCACGTCGCGCAGAAGAAAACTTCGCGGCCTTGATGTCGGCCAGCAGTTCCTCCAGCGACTTGACGCTTGACTCCACAAACTGTTCGTATGCGTTCATAGCGCCTCCTCGGTTTGCGAAATTTGTTCGGGCGGGCACGTTTCATTGTTGTTGCACGTGATCGCGACAACCTTGTTGACCATCGCGGGCCGCCCCCCTTCCTTCGGCGCGGGCTGCTCCTGCTGCGCCTTTTGCTCTTCCCAGAACGTACGCGTCTTGACCATCTTCTGTATGCGCCAGCGCTCGGCGTTGACGGCCTGCCTGCGCCAGTTGACGCGGCCTACGCACGTTTCATTGAACTTCGCTTGGAGTTTCCGAGCCCACTCGGCGCTGCCGTCGTCCTCCGGCATCATGGTGTGCGCTTGGATGGCGATCCTGGTGTCGCTCGCCGAAAGTTTCTTGACCGAAGCGGCCTTCTTCGCCATCTTCGCCCTCTTCGCCCGGAACTTCAGCACGGCTATCGTGCGCTGGTATTCGGGATGGTTGAGGCAGGTGCCGCAGGTCGGCTTCTTTCCCTCTGCCGCGAACACGACGCCCTCGTCCCGCGACGACTTGCCGCAGTAAGAAAAGCTCAGGTCGCTCCCGGCGATGTTTGCTCGCCGGACGGCGTGGGTCTTCGGCTTGCGGCTCGGATTTTTCCCGGCCACGGATTTCGCGGCCTGCTCGATCTCGGTGTCGGTCTTCACCAGCCCGGCGAGGGGGTCTTTGTTGCCAAGCTCATCGGCTGCCGTCGCTGGCTCCACTTCGATGCGGGCGATCCGGTCTTTCTTCAGGATCACCTTGAACGAATACTTCTTTCCGCCGAGGACGATCCCGTCCGCGCTGTCGAGGTTCGCGTACTTCTTTTTCTCTTCTGCTTTGTCGCCGTCAATCCAGCGGTCGGCGGTCTTCCGGGTGATGCCGATAAGTGCCTTGTGTTCGGCGCACCACCGCTGCCATCCCTCGCCCTTCTTGCCCTTGGCGTTCAGCCGGGTGCGGAGCACCTTGAGCCACGGCGTCATCTTCTCCTTCAGCTCGCGCTTCTCGGCGGCGGTCTCCTTGGCGTCAGCGTTCAGCGTGGCGTATCTGCCGAAGCCGCCGAGGACGCGCTCTTCGATCTTCTCGAAGCTTGCCTGCGAGGGACTGCCGTCGAAGTACGACGCCGACAGGGACTCGACGCGTCGGGTCGGGACATTGTCCTGAGGTTGCTTTGCCAACCTTTTCTCCTCTACTGGCCGTTCGCCACGCAAAAAAAAGACGCCCTTGTTCGACCCGCTCCTTCCTGAGCGAGTCCAACAAGGGCGTCCACAACTTCAACGCCTATGCGACCAGGGGCGCTTCTTCGCGTCTATGGGACACCCGCTGGGTTTACGAATTGTCTCGGCGACGGTCTCTCAGCGCCGCCAGTACTTATTATACCGCTGTCCTACATACTCTTTGATGCACGCTTCGGGGAAAATGATGAGGTCAATGGTGAGTCTTGGCATGGCCGGGGGTAAGGTCACGAATGAAAAGCGAACAGTCACGCCCAAGCCTGCTCAACCTCAATATCTAACTCGGCTCCGGCCAGCGGGTGCCAAACATCTCTGGACAGACGCGACATCCTTCCATCGGCCCATCCGCATGACCGTAGTCAAGTCCATGCCGCTCCTCAGCAGGGTTGTCGCGCCGGTGGCCCTGAACTCGTGCTGCCAGCAATCATCGGGGTCGAGACCGGCCTGCGCGGCGATCTTCTTCAGGCCTTTGAGCAGGTAGTAGTCCGGCGTGACGCCGTCCTCGGAGAAAACCAACGGCCCCAATCGAGGCAGCGCGTCGATCAAGTCCATTAGTCTGCGCGGCACCACGACCGTGCGCTCGCGGAACTTCTTGACGCGCCACTGATACTGCGGCTTCGACTTCACCCTGATCGTGCATTCCTTCGGGTTGACATCCGGCCAAGTGAGATGGATGCACTCGCCCTCGCGCAGCAGGGCCATGAGTTGCGTGCTGTACGCGGCGCGGTGGCGGCGTCGGCCGCGACCATGATCTTCTCGACCTGCTCGTCGCTGTAGATTTGCGGCGACTCCTCATCGTAAGGCGGAATTTGTCAGCATGCGCGGTCCGCTCGTCGAGGTTCGTTAAGTTCCAGCGCGCAGCGCCAGCGTCATCTGCTAGGAATGACAAAGGCTGGAGCGGATAGCGAATCCCTCTTCCAGTTGGTCGAAGAGCTGCTTTGCAGCTGCATCGTTATAGGCGAACTCTGCCAAGCGCGTTTCCTTAACCGGGCCGCGCATCCCAAAGAGATGCGATGGGTCATAGAAACAGCCGGACTCGCATTAGGGGCGGCGCCGCGCATATGCCTTGGTCAATGCGCCCCCTTTTCTTCCAGGAACAAATTAGATAACAGATTTTGTAGGCACAATAACTGCGGCCTGGTCGAACCGACACCTAAAGCATGTCGTATCCGCGACCCAGTTGGAGGCGTCGGGACTGTTGAGGGCGCAGACGGTTCGTTACTGTAGCTCAAGCTCCGCGCTTCTGGAGCCAAGCAGCCAAGGAAGCTGGGTCAACCCGGACCGAGCCGAAGGTGCGGACCACAGCGAACCGCCCGCACCTGGCCGCTTTGTAGAGGGTTTGCTCGTGGTGCCCGAGAATGGCAGCAGCTTCCCCGATGGTCATGTACCGGGTGGGCCAGCGAGCGAGTTTTTCCAAGATCGTTTCCACATATAGAAATACTTCGTTTTAGGCGACAACGCCCATTTTCCGAGGAAAGCTGCGCTCGATGTTTGCCCGACGCTGACTCTTATCGCCGCCACCGAGATAGCCAATGGTCGTGGAGACGTCCTTGTGACCAAGAGCTTTCCGGATGTCCTCGATGGGAGTCTTTCCTTCGTCCAGCACGCGAGCATAGGTGTAGCGGAATTTGTGAAGGTGAAAATTCTGGCAGTTGCGGCCGTTGCGCTCTACGCAATCGCGGCATTCACCACATGCTATCCTCGCTCGTTTCGCAATCTGCTGAACCTTTTTCAGAAGATGCCCGTCAGGTCGGCCAAACATATTGGGAAGTATCAGCGGTGATTTGGCCGCGAGTAGCCATCCCTGATTCCGGTACCGTGCGGGGTCACTCAAAAGGTTATGGGCCTTCATCAGAATTTCTATGAGTTGGTCTGGCATTTCAATTATGCGATCCTCGTCTGTTTTAGTCGTCCAATGGTCCTTCCACCACTCACGCACGAAAAACTCTTTAGCCTCCCAGCGAATGTCAGTCCAGCGAAGGTGAGCGACTTCATCTTCACGGCATCCGGTGTAGTAGAAAAGAGCAAGCATCACCAATTCGCGAAGATTTTTGCAGGCGGCGAACATCGCATCCACGAGGGACTTTGGATAGTAGTCCTTGACCTTTTTGTTCACCTTTGGGAAATCAGCGCGGGTCAGTACCAGTGTATTGGGGATTACCGCCGTGGCCTTCGCGATGGTTGCGTCCTGCTCGTTTCGGACCACGATAACAACGCGGCCGGTGTTGCGGAGAAACGTTGCCAAGTCTTTGAGATAATTCTTCTGCGTCCTGGGGGCCAAGTACTCCTTAGCGGCGGGGCGATTAGCAGGAGGCAGCTTTGCGAGATGGGCGGCGAAGGCCTGAAAGTCCTCCCGTTGAAAGTCGGCTGGGTCTTTGTCCCAGCCATACCATTCGCCGAACACGCCCAAGATGTATCGCCACGATTCCGGCCTGTTGGCGAGAAATGCTTGCACTCCCGTCCGGACAGTCTTTCTCTGCGTGACGATGGCTACTGGCGTCGGAGCGTTAAGGGACGCCTGACGGGCTTTCAATTCCTGCAATGCCAGCTGGAGGTCGTCACCGACACTCTCGAATGTGCGCCTGCCGTTCTTCAGATAGCGGAGATAGTAGGAGCCCGGCGTCCCGGTGGGCTCAATTTTCGGTGCCCAACTCCGTCCCATCCTCACGATTGGAACGTATCGATGCTTTCCGCTAACCGTGAACAGCCTGTACAGCGAAACTTTTGCTCTGCGACCCATGATGATGTCTCCCGCAAATAGATACTGCGTCGTTGGGAGACATCGGCTTTTTGCGCGAAGGAATCGGTATTAATAGTGGTATTAAACCGTCCGACGCCGATTTTTCAGCGATTTTATTGGGGAAAGTTGGCTGGGGCGGAAGGATTCGAACCTTCACCATCCGCATTAACAGTGCGGTGTCCTACCGGTTGGACCACGCCCCAGCGGTAAGGAAAAGCGGCAGTTAGGATTTTGCTACCGAACAGCAGACCAGTCGTGTTTTGCTCTCATTTCCACGCCACACGGCTAGCCGGCGACGCTGAATCTTAGCATATTGCCTCATTAGAATCAGGGTGAGCATGGCGACATCCAGCGCCGTATTCCTATCCTTTTGCTTCTATCGCCTGGTTATATGCCAGGTTATATGATGGATTTAGCTGTCTAGGGCCATAGAAAGGGATGATTGGTTTCGTAACAGGTTTTATCACATGAAGCCGCGCATCGATCCGGCAGAACCGCCGGACCGGGCCTTGCACTCAGTCCCTTGACAAGCTAAGTCCGAGTGTTAGCATGTGCTTCCGTTTTTCAGTAGGAGGCGCGCGTGATCAAGCTCGACATCGTGAACGCAGTCGTCACCCGTACCAGCGTAACGCGCACGAAGGCCGAACAGGCTGTGGAGACCGTTTTCGAGGCTTTGAAGGCCGCCTTGGGCCGCGGACGCAGAATCGAGCTCCGCCGTTTCGGCGTCTTCAACGTCAAGCCTCGCAAAACAGGCATCGGTCGTAACCCCCGCACGGGTCAAGAAGTTAACATTCCCCCGGGCAAGGCAGTCCGCTTCAAGCCCGGCAAAGAGTTGCAATCGATCTAAGCAACGGGGCTCTCCCACCTCGTTTCCGGGTCCGGCTGCATCCAACCCATATCCGTATGCAAGACGAACCCGAGCCGATCCCCATTGAACTTGTAGGACCGGAACCAACGCCGTGGTTACCGGCTCGCCCCATTGCTTGGGGGCCCGAACCGCGTTCCATTCAGTCGCTCGCTGTGGCCATCGGTCTGTTTATAGTCACGGCGTTCTCTACTTTGGCCGCAGGCGCCCAGTTCGCGGCTGCTTACGCGGCCAATCAATCGCCGGGAATCGACAGCTTCTTTTCCGATTATTTCCGGCCATTCTTCGAGCCGCGTCTGCTTATTTCCGGCATCCCGTTTGCGGTGACGCTCATGGGCATCTTGCTCGCCCATGAACTCGGCCATTTTTTCGCCTGCCGCCATTACCACATCAGCGCGACGTATCCTTACTTCATTCCTGCGCCTACCTTGATCGGTACTTTGGGCGCCTTCATTCGAATTCGCTCGCCAATTTTTAACCGTCGGGCTCTATTCGACATGGCGCTCGCAGGTCCGCTGGTTGGTTTTTTGATTGCGGTGCCAGCGCTGGCGTCGGCTATCGTTTTCTCGAAAGTGGTTCCGGCGACCGACGCATCTTCTTCATTCGTGTTCGGCCAGCCCCTGGTCGAGCGATTGCTGGAACTTTTGCTTCGGCCTGGCGTCGCGCATGCCCATCTTCTGCTGCATCCTGTCGGGCGCGCCGCTTGGGTGGGGCTCTTTGCGACAGCACTTAACTTGCTTCCAGCCGGGCAGTTGGATGGCGGTCACATCCTCTACGCCGTCGCCAGCGAGCAGCATCGCCGGACGTCTTTTGCAGTGGCCATTCTGCTCGTGCCCTTGGCTATAGAATTCTGGGCTGGTTGGCTGGTTTGGGCGGTTCTGCTGGTCGCGATCGGCTTCCGTCATCCGCCACTGATCGATCGCTGGGAGCCACTCGATCGGACGCGACGTATTCTATCCGGCGTGGCGCTTGCGATATTCGTCCTGTGCTTCATGCCGGCGCCTTTTGTCCTTTGAAGACCGGCGTCACAACAAGTTCACGGGGTCGACATCGATCAGAATCGCGCGATCTGGAATTTCCTTCTCTGCGCAAAAAGCCAGACATTTGTTCAGGATGCGGTTGAGGGCTGCTCTCCGCTTGGATTTCAACAAGAACTGGAAACGGTATTCGCCTTTCAAACGTGCCAGCGGTGCGGCCGCTGGTCCCAAAATCCTGATTTCCTGCGCCTTCTGGGATTCAAAGAAGCCTTCGATCTGCCGCGACCACCGAACTGCCTTTTCCACCTTTGTCCCCCGGACCAGCACGCTGGCCAGCGCCACAAATGGCGGATAACGCATCAACTGGCGGAAGTGCAGCTCTTTTTCAAAGAACGAGACGTAATCCTGGCACGCGGCCAGCTGAATGGCGTAGTGCTCCGGATGATAGCTCTCGACGATAACTTCCCCTGTTAATGCACCCCGGCCTGCGCGGCCCGCCACCTGCGTCAGTAACTGGAATGTTCTCTCTGCCGCGCGGAAATCGGGAAAACCCAGTTGCGCATCGGCGGAAGCCACTCCAACCAGCGTGACGCCATGGAAGTCGTGGCCTTTAGCAACCATTTGCGTCCCCACCAGAATATCGATGTTCCCCGCCCCAAACGCGTTTAGCACCTGACCGAAGGCGCCTTTCCGCCGCACAGAATCGCGGTCGAGGCGGGCAATACGGGCTTGCGGAAAAAGTGCACGAAGGTGCTCCTCTACTTGCTCGGCTCCCGCGCCCACGAAATAGACGTGTTCGGAATTGCACTTCGGGCAGACGCGCGGCACCGAGCGACAGAACCCGCAGTAGTGACAAGCCAGGCGCTCGCGTTTTTTGTGATACGTCAGCGCGATGCTGCAGTTCTCACAAAGAATGGCGGCTCCGCAGCTGCGGCAAAGCACGAACCACGAATAACCTCGGCGATTGATCAAGACGATAGATTGCCTGCCCGCCGCCAGCTCCCGCGCAATCGCGGAGCGCAAATCCTGAGAAATCGGGTCAGCCTTATGAGTACGCCGGAAATCCTCGCGAAGATCGGTAATCCGCACCGTCGCCATGGGCCGATTTTCGACGCGCGATCGCAGGCAAAGCAGTTCGTATTTTCCTTCACGTGCGCGGTGATAGCTTTCCAGCGACGGCGTGGCTGAGCCGAGCAGGGCCACCGCTCCTTCCAGCTTGGCGCGGATGAGCGCGACGTCGCGCCCGTTGTATCGTGGCGCTTCTTCCTGCTTGTAGCTGGACTCTTGTTCCTCGTCGACGACGATCAAACCGAGATTCTCCAACGGGGCGAAGACCGCAGAGCGCGTTCCGACCACCACCTGAACTTCCTGCCGGCGCACTCGCCACCATTCCCGCGCGCGTTCCTGATCGGAAAGACCGCTATGCAGCACAGCGACCGTATCGCCAAAACGCGCGCGGCAGATATTGCTGATCCACAGGGTCAGCGCGATTTCCGGAACGAGGATGATCGCTGTACCGCCAAGTGAGAGGGCTGCCTCGACCGCGCGGAGGTAGACTTCCGTTTTGCCACTGCCGGTTACGCCGTGTAACAGTGCCGGATGAAATGCATGCGCCTGCAACCGGCTCCGAATAGCCCCAACGACCCTCGCTTGATCGCTATTCAATGTGTTCACTGGTGGAAGCAGTTCGGTCGCGAAGCGCGCGTCGTCCGAAGTCAAAGGTTCTTCTGATACGACTAATTTGCCTTCCTTCGCGAGGCGTTGAACCACCGATGCCGACACGTGCGCTGCTTTCAATAGCGAGGCCAGCGGCAGCAGTCCGGCTCTTTCAACAAGAACCCGATAAATCCTCTGCTCCGCAGCCCGAGCCGGAGCCGGAACCGCCGGAGCTTGCCATGCGACGATTTTCTGCATGCGCGCCTTGCGGTGCCTGCCTGATCCCCGGACGATCAGTTCGCCCCTTCGCAAAAGCCGCGTCGCCGCAGCCGAGCCGCCCGGTAATTTACAGAGAATCCTGTCAGGGACAACGCTGCCACGCGTATCCAATTCCTGCAGTACCGCGAGATCGGCAGATTCACCCTCACTCGGCTAGCCGCCAATGACCGCAACTCTCGCAAGCGTGCGTGGCCCGCTTCGCTGATCTGCCACTCGCGATCAAACTGCACCTCGACGGAGGGTGGCAGCATCGCGCGAAGCGTTTCCCCGATCGGCGACAGGTAGTAGTTTGATATCCAACGCGCAAGCTCGATCAAGCGTGGCGAAAGCGCTGGCAGGGGATCGATAATTTCTGTGACATCTTTGAGCGAAGCCCCATCCGGAGTATCGCCGCGTCCGAGCACAACCCCGAGCATGGCTCGATTGCGAAAGGGCACGACCACACGTGCACCATCCACGATTGCCTCGTCCAGGGCCTCGGGGACCCGATAGGTGAAAGTCGTGCGTAAGGGGAGGGGTAAAGCCACTTCGCAAGTGCGAACCATGGAGTGGCCTAGTTTAGCAGCCGTCGCAGTGGAAAATTACCAAGAGCCGGGAGCTTAGGCCCGTTTTCCCTTTGGCGGGGTGAGCCCGAGATAAGCCATAACCTTCTTGAGGTCGGCCCAGACTTCCGGCTTCGCATGCGGATTTCGCAACAAATAGGCAGGATGATACGTGGGCATCAACTTGGCGCCACGAAAATCAAACCATTGACCTCTGAAGTGGGAGATTGATTTGTTTGTATTGAGCAGCGCCTGAGCTGCCACGCTTCCCAGGCTAACGATAACTTTCGGACTGATGTTCGCAAGCTGCCGCATGAGAAACGGCATACAGGTGGCAATTTCGTCTTTTTCGGGCGTCCGATTTTCAGGCGGACGGCATTTCACAACATTAGCGATATAGACTTCCTCACGCTTGATCCCCATGGCGGTAATCATCTGCGTAAGCAATTGCCCTGCACGGCCGACAAACGGGATGCCCTGCACGTCCTCGTCGTGTCCCGGCCCCTCCCCGACAAACGCTAATTCGGCGTGCGGATTGCCCACACCGAAGACGATATTCGTTCGCCGCCGGTGCAGCTTGCAGCGCGTGCAGCCGGCCAGTTCACCGCAGATGATCTCGAGCGAATCGCCTTCGACGCGTTCCGCCGCTTCAAAAAGAGAAGGGCCGCGCGCCACCAAATGCAATTTCGGAACTGCGGCTTGAGCTTGTGCCGGCGGCGACGTTTTTGCTTTCGCCGAGGCCACTTCGATTGCGTCTTTTTGTTCGGTTCTAGCCACTGGTTCCTCAGTCGCCATGTACCTTGGCGCTCGATCCCGATAGAACGGTCCAATGCCCAGATCTTCGTAATATCGGAGCCACGATTTCAGTTTTTCTTTGTCAGAAGGAGAAGATCCCGAGTGCATACGCCTCAGCGGGCTTCCGGAGAACTGCCAACACGATTCATGGAGCGGCGAAGCTCCGCGACTTCATCGAGGATGCGATGTGCCACCTGAATCTTAGCCAATTTCGGCAGGGATTGCTCCCGGCCATCGTTGTGGAAAATCGTAACGATGTTTGTATCGTGATCAAAGCCCGCGCCCGGAGCCGTCACGTCGTTGGCCACGATCAAATCTACAGCTTTTTCCTTCAGTTTGCGTCGGGCATGCTCGGCCACACGCTCGGTTTCGGCTGCAAAGCCGATCAGAAGCCGCTCCCCTTTGCGCCGCGAAACATCGGCCAAAATGTCCGCCGTCGGCTCGAATTCGATCCTCAAACGCTCCGTTCCCCGCTTCAACTTGCTTGAGAGGGAAACGACGGGCCGGTAATCGGCAACGGCAGCGGCCATCACCACCACAGTTGCACGATCCAGATTACTTAGAACCACGCCGTGCATCTCCTCGGTAGTTCGAACGTCTACACGCGTGACTCCCGCCGGCGTTTCCAACGAAACGGGCCCGCTGATCAGAATTACATGCGCCCCGCGTCTTGCCGCCGCTTCGGCCACTGCGAAACCCATTCGACCCGAAGAACGATTGGTCAGAAATCGTACAGGATCGAGATCCTCACAGGTGGGACCGGCCGTCACGAGCACGGTTTCATTTTCCAAGTCATGCTGAATGCGCAGGGCTTCTCGAACAGCGTCCACAATCGCATCTAACCCCGCAAGCCTTCCGGCACCGGTCATGCCGCAAGCCAGATAGCCTTCATCTGGAGTGACGACATGGACGCCCCGGTCACGCAACACCTGCACATTCTCGCGGGTCGCGGCGTGCTCCCACATATTCACGTTCATGGCTGGAGCGACGACCACGGGAGCCGTAGTCGCAAGATACAGGGTGGTCAGGAAATCGTCAGCAACGCCGTGCGCCAGTTTTGCAATGATGTCAGCCGTCGCCGGCGCAATCACCAGCGCGTCAATGCGCTGAGCGACGGCGATGTGTTCGATCGCGCTCTCGACGTTGGCGGGAGATTCAGCCCCAAACAGTCCGGTGATGACCTTTTGCCCCGTCAGTGCGGCGAACGTCAGCGGAGCTACGAACTCCTGCGCGCTGCGCGTCATCACAACTTGTACTTCGATCTGGTCCTGCTGCAAACGGCGCACGAGTTCGGCTGCTTTATAAGCCGCCACTCCTCCGGTAACGCCGAGTGCGATGCGCATCACTGAGCGGCGCTATTCTTTCCGCCGCTTGCCGTCCTTTTCCGCGTCCAAATCGGGTGTCCGATATTCCAGTTGTCCGGCGCTAAGTTCTTCCATCGCAATTCGCGTGGCTTTATGAGAACGAGGGTTCGCCAGCAGAGGAACGGCGCCCGACATCAATTGCCGCGCGCGCTTACCCGCAACCACCACAAAGGCAAACATGCTATCTGGAGCCTGACTGAGAACGGCCATGCGTTAGGAACCTCCAAAAGAGTCAAGAATGTTGCGAAGCCGTTCGTCGCTATCCCGCCGGCGGCATCGAGAGGCCACGACGATGGCTCGCAATTCGTCGCTGGCCCTTTGCAGATCGTCATTCACGATCACAAAATCGTATTCTGCCGAACGCGCTATCTCCTGCCGGGCGCGTTCCAGGCGCCGAGTTATGGCCTCATCCGAATCCTGGCCGCGGGAGCGCAGGCGGCGCTCCAGGTCCTGCCTCGATGGCGGAACAATGAAGACCGCGATCGCCTCGGGCAATTTCTGTTTAACTTGCCGCGCGCCCTGCACGTCGATTTCGAGCACTAGATCGAGCCCTGCCTGGCGCGCCTCGTCTACTTGCTTCTGCGGGGTACCGTACCAGTGCCGCCCGAAAACCTGCGCATATTCCAGGAACTCGCCAGAGTCGACGCGGCGCTTGAATTCGGCTTCCGTGATGAAATCATAGCATTTCCCCGGACTTTCCGTTAGGCGCTGCGGGCGCGTGGTGGATGAAACGGAAAACGTCAGGTCCGGTAGTCCATGCAGATTCTGCACGAGCGTGGACTTACCCGAACCCGATGGACCCGAAACAATCAGCACCCGCGGGATTGAGCCGGTCATTCTATTCTACGTTCTGCACCTGCTCGCGCAATTTTTCGATATCGGCTTTGATCTGCAACCCCAACTCAGTCATATCCAGTCCTTCCTGGCCGAGCCCCGGCGTCTTCGATAGCATGGTATTCGCTTCCCGCTGCATTTCCTGGAGCAGAAAGTCCAGCTTCTTTCCGATTTCGCCGGCCTCTCCGATCAACCTGCCGAATTGATCCACATGACTGCGCAAGCGCGCTAATTCCTCGGACACATCGGCGCGTTCGGCGAGCACTGCCGCCTCTTGCGCCACGCGAACTGGATCGACGGGCACGATCCCCGTCAATTCCTGCAATCGTATCTTAAGCCGCTGCGCGTATGCCGGGCGGCTTTGTTCGGAAACAATCTCGAGCCGCGCGGTTTTATCGCCGATGCTTTTTAGCAGACCGCTCATCTCGCGGGCAAGAGAGCGCCCCTCCTCCTGCCGCATTCCATCCAGTTTATGAAGAGCGTCCTTCAGGCACGCGGAAACTTGCCCTCCGAGCCGCTCGAACTGCTCCTCATCGAACGCCGCCGGCAATGGACCAGGCGATGCCGGAGAGGCAACGACTCCCGGGAGGCGCAGTAAGGCCACCAACTGCGGCTCCGGCGCGAGGTTAAATTCTTGCCGTAGCTCTTCGATCGCGCGCAGATAGCCCGCCGCCAGTTTGCGATCGATCTGTAAACCTGCTGACTTGGAGAGATCTATATGTAACGTCAAATCCACGTGGCCGCGTTGAATATGGTCGCGCACCAATTGTCTCATTTGTGGTTCAAGCGCCTCGAATCCCTCTGGAATGTGTACGCGCAGGTCGAGAAAACGATGATTGACGCTCCGCAGGCTCACCCGCAGGCTCCAGCCGTTTTGCTCGGAGCGAGCCTGAGCATAACCGGTCATCGAACGCAGGGTTTCGGAGGAGTTCCTGCTGGTCATGATTCCAAAGGACCAGCGGGGGAAGGCGCCGCGTCGCTATCCGTGAATTGGAGTTCGTAAAGGCGGGCATAGGTCCCATTACGCGCAAGCAACTCCTGGTGCGTTCCAGTTTCAGCAATCGCTCCGTCTTCCAGGACGATGATCTTATCGGCGCGCCGAATGGTCGACAGCCGGTGGGCAATCACAAAGACGGTGCGCTCGGTCATGAGATTCACGAGCGCCTTCTGGACCAGAAGTTCCGACTCGGAGTCCAACTCCGAAGTGGCCTCGTCGAGAATCAGGATGGGCGAGTCCTTCAGCAGAGCGCGAGCAATAGCCAGCCGCTGGCGCTGCCCGCCGCTCAGGCGCTGGCCCCGCTCACCCAACATCGTCTGATAGCCTTCCGGCATCGCAGCCACGAACTCGTGCGCAAGGGCGGCCTGAGCCGCCGCATATACGCGCTCTTCGCTCATGCCCGGCTGTCCGTAGCAGATGTTATTCCATACCGTATCGTTGAAGAGGATTGTCTCTTGCGTGACTATGGCGATCTGTTCGCGCAGCGAGCGTAAGCTTGCATCCCGCACGTCGACGTCATCGATGCGCAAAGATCCGCCCGTGACATCGTGAAAACGGGGTAGCAGGTTCACTAAGGTTGTCTTTCCTGCTCCGCTCGACCCCACAATCGCTATTACCTCGCCCGCGCGCGCTTTCAAAGAAATGCCCCGCAGGATTGGCACAGCCGGATCGTATCCAAAACTCACGTCATCGAATTCCACTTGGCGCGAAAATGGTGGAAGCACGCGCGCGCCTGGATGTTCCTCCACCTCCTCTTGCAAAGCCAGGAAGCCGAAGACTTGCGTCGTAGCTCCATGGGTCTGCTCAAATTGCTGGTACACGCCGCCCATTCCCTTGACCGGCTCGTAGGCTTTGAGGAGGGCATAGACGAAGGTGAAGAAGGTGCCGGTAGTCATCACGCCATGCTTGATCTGTTCACGCGCGTAAAGCAAAACCAACGCGAACACCACCGCGCTCAGAATATCCATCAGCGGCCCGCTGATTACAAACGTGCGAATCCAGCGCATGTTCTCACGCAGCAGTCGCCGCGCTCGATCGCGGAATTTGGCGATCTCGAAGCGCTCCATGCCAAACGCCTTCACCACGCGATTTCCGCTCAGCGTCTCCTGCAGAATCTGGCTCAGCTCGCCGAGATGCGATTGGCTCGATTCGGTCGATCGGCGAATCCGTTGGCCCAGTTTCCGCACGGGGAGGAGCACGATCGGCACTAAAACCAGTGAGGCCAGCGCCATCTGCCAGTTCACGACAAACATCACGATTAAAAGAAAAAAGAGGGTGAAGACATACCGAAAGGAAAGGGCCAGCGATTCAGAAAGTGTGAGGCGCGCCCGCTCGACATCGTTGATAACGGCGGAGATGAGGCGGCCGGTGGGCTGCTTTTGCAGAAATTCGATCGGCTGGCGTACGAGCTTTTCGTAAACGTCGTTGCGCAAATCGGTAATCGCCGCCTGCCCCACGTATTGTATTTCGACGACCCCGAAGTACTCCGCAATCGCCCTGACCGTGAAAATTACCACCAGAGCGATGGAGAATATGGTCCAGCCCCAGTGGATGCTAGCCGGCAAAAAAGAATTGAGATAGATGAGGTGATTGCCGGGAAGCTTTACCAGGGGCAGTTGACTATCGTTGCTCGACGGGCTCAGTATTCGGTCGACCATGGGCGTAATCATGAGGGCAACTAGGCCCTCCGCCATTCCCAACACCGCTAGAGCGATCACACCCATAAACAATCGCGCGCGATAAGGTCGCGTATAGCGAAGCAGGCGCTGCAATTCGTGAATGTGGGGTTCCGCTCTCACTCGTTCCAATCTTCGCGCACCAAGGCCACGTTACGAAGCACCAAAAAGAATGTCAACCCGTCCACTTGTCCAGATCGCGGTGCACCACCTTAGTGGTATACCCCCGCGATGCCAAAGCCCGGCGCACTGCCTCTGCCAGCATGACTGACCGATGGCGCCCGCCCGTACACCCAAAAGAAATGGTCAGATAGCTTTTACCCTCGCGGATGTAATGCGGAATGAGATAGGTCAACAGGGTCTCGATGCGGCGAAGGAATTCACCAGTCTGCGGAAATGATCGGATATAGCGTGCCACCTTGGAGTTTTGCCCCGAAAGCTTACGCAATCGAGGAATAAAGTGCGGGTTGGGCAAAAAACGCACATCGAAAACCAAGTCGGAATCGGGAGGCAACCCATAGCGATAGCCGAAGCTCACCACAGAAACCATCATTGGCCGCTTGCCTCGGCTCTGAAAGCGATCCGTGATGAACTGGCGCAACTCATGAACATTAAACTTGGTCGTATCGATGACCACGTCCGCCAGTTTTCGGATCGGCGCCATCAGACGGCGCTCATGGCTCAAGACTTCTCGCACAGGCCGGTCGTGGCCCAGAGGATGGGGACGGCGCGTCTCACTGAAGCGCCGCAGCAAAGCTTCGTCTGAGGCTTCGATGAACACCAGGCTCGCCGGGACGTCTCGCCGGATTTGCTTATAGAGCGCCGGCAGGCGCTCGAGTTGATCGCCTTCACGCGCATCGACCAAAAGCGCGGCGCGCTCCACTTCGGAATTCCCTTGTAAATTAAGTTCGCTGAAGGTGGGAATCAGTTCTACGGGCAGATTATCGACGCAGTAATATCCCAGGTCTTCGAAGGTCTTGAGAACCGTGCTTTTGCCGGAGCCGCTTAGCCCCGTCAGGATCACCAGTTGGCGGCCGTCCGAAGCGGCGCTCCGTTTCACGTTGCGGCGCCTAGGCTTTCACGCGGCGCTGATGTGTGCTGGGGATACGCAGATCTTCACGGTATTTGGCGACGGTTCGGCGCGTTACTTGAATGCCGCCCTCGGCCAGCTTTTTCGCGATTTGATCGTCCGTGAGGGGATGAGCGGTGTCTTCTTCCTCTATCATCTTTTTCACCAGGCGCTTCAGCGTTTGCAAAGACATGCCGGCGCCTTCCGGGCCATTGACGGATTCGCTGAAGAACGAGCGCAGTTCCATGACGCCTTGGGGCGTATGCGCATATTTGCTGGAGACCGCGCGGCTCACGGTAGACGGATGTACGCCTACCTCCTCCGCCACTTCCTTGATCATCATCGGCTTGAGATGATCCGCTCCGTACTCAAGAAATTCCTCTTGGCGCTGGATGATTGACTGGCAGACGCGCAGGATGGTGTGCTTGCGTTGCTCGATGCTTTTCATCAGTTGCAACGCCGCGCTGAATCGCTCTTTGACGTAATTGCGCACGTCACGATCGGCCGCGTCGCGTGCCAACAGCTTCTTATAGACGTGACTCAACCGAAGCTGAGGTACGTCATCTTCGTTCATGAAGACGTGCCACCCCTCATCCATCTTCCGGAAGTAAACATCCGGTTCGACCAGCCGCGCCTGAGTTTTGTTATAGCGCAATCCCGGACGCGGATCGAGGCGGCGAATCACCTCCATCGCGCGCTTGACCAGCTCAATGGGACGGTTCAGCCCCCGTGCCACTTCCTTGAGCTGATTCCCCTGCAACAACTTCGCCAGCGGGCTTTCCGGACTTTGCAGCTCCTCTTCGGTGGCCGCCATCGGACGCTTGGGCATGCATTCAGAGACAATTTGCTGAGCGAGAGTGTTCTGCGGATCGAGGGCCTTAAGCTGAGTGAGCAAGCATTCGCGCAGATTGCGCGCACCCACGCCGAGCGGATCGAACTCCTGTACCGTAGCTAATGCCTCCTCCACGTCTTCGATCAAATAGTTGCCGTTCTTGGCAATCTCTTCGAGCGAAGCGCGGAGATAACCATCTTCATCCAGATTTCCGATGATCACTTCAGCGATCTCTCGTACGGTCTCGTTGCAAACCGTTACGCTTAACTGCCAACTCAGGTGCTCGGTTAGTCCTTGGGGCGAGGAGATGAATTTTTCGAAGGACGGCTTCTCGATGACTTCGTGCTCGCTGTTTCCGTTCCCGCCCCCGCTATCCAGGTATTGGTTAAAAAAGGAATTGATGTCGAACTCATCAAAAGGGTTCGCGGGCTCGGTCTCCGGAACCTTTTCTGTCTCCGCCTTGATAAACGTTTCCTCTGTATAGTCTTGCTCGGCCACCTGGCTCTCGTCCGTCAGCTCCTCGAGCATCGGATTGGCAACCATCTCCTGGGTGATCATCTCGCGAAGCTCTAACCGATTCAGAGCCAGCACGCTGACCATCTGGACTAGGCCAGGCGTCAGAATCTGCTTCTGCGCAAGTTTGAGATGAAGTTTGGGTTGGAGCCAACTCATGGAAGTTAGTTCAGGCGGAAATTATTTCCCAGGTAGATGCGGCGCACTTCGGCATCGGTGCTGAGTTCGCTCGGCGTACCGGCGCATAGTATCCGGCCGCTGTGCAGGATATAGGCACGATCGGCCACCGCCAGCGTCTCTGGAACATTATGGTCCGTGATCAGGATTCCAATTCTCGCCCGGCTTAAGTCCGTTATGATCTTCTGGATATCGACCACCGCCAGTGGGTCGATTCCCGAAAACGGTTCGTCCAGGAGTATGAAAGCCGGGTTCAGCACCAGCGAACGCGCGATCTCCAGGCGTCGCCGCTCTCCCCCGGAGAGAGTATAAGCTCGACTGTGTCTCACCGTTTCCAGTCCCATTTGTGCCAGCAGTTCTTCCAAACGATCGCGCTGCTGCTCCGCTTTTAAGGGCAGGGTCTCTAGAACGGCCAGCAGATTTTCCTCGACGGTCAGTTGGCGAAAAGCCGAAGGCTCTTGGGGAAGGTAACTAATCCCGCTCCGCGCCCGAAGATACATCGGGAGATCGGTAATGTCTTCCCCGTCAAGAAGCACGCGCCCCGAGTCCGGGCGGGCCAAACCAACGAGGATATAAAACGTAGTGGTCTTTCCTGCACCATTCGGACCCAGCAGGCCTACCACCTCACCCTGGCCGACCTCAAGGTCTAAGGCGTCAACAACCTTCCGTCCCCGGTAAGACTTGCAGAGGTCGACGGCCTGGAGTTTGAACATATCCCATCATTTCTCGACCTGGTGCAGCGTCAACGTCCGCGAACCTTCCGCCGAATCGATGTCAATGCTATCATCGCCAAAAAAGAAGGTCAATTGACGCCCGTGAGTCGCGTTTCCTGAAGCGTCATAAACAGTTGGACTCCCGCCTGAAAGAACGATCTTGCCATTCTCGGCGGTATAGTCTGCCCGATCTCCGTTACCGTGACGCCCTTGCTGTTCGACCTTGACCTGGCCAAACGCCGACGCGCGAATCAGTTGCTGGCCCCCGCCGGACTCTTTTGCCAGCTCCTGAACCTGCTTTCCCGGCGCGTCCGCATCCGGAGTTGCCGGATTTCCAGCCGGAGCGAAGAAGAAGTCGACCGCATCCCCCGTCATTGAGCCCTCGTCGGAATGAGCGTGAACTCGTTCCTCCATTCGCCCGCGACTTTCATCGCTCATGTAAGTCAGCCGGTTGCTTTCAGCATGCCAGTACTCTGGTTTGCTCGGCCCGGCGTGGCTGGGATTCACTCTAGGCGCCTGCGGAAACACGGCATGAACCTGCCCGGTAGCGATAAGAACATGGGTCTGGCGATTGAGGTCTATAGTCTCGCCTTCGACAATGGAGTCTCCCTGCCAAAGCCTCGCCTTCCCGGAATAGATGGAGCGGCCTGTTGCGCTATTGCCATCAAGCCGTTCCCCTGAGACCCTCGCCGGTCCAGTAGCGAAGTTAACGAATTGACTGCCTCCGCGGTTAGACGTTTCAACGGTGGCCACCCGCCCAATGGCATGGAATTCGTTCGTAGCTTGATTGAAAATTGCGCTGCGCGCTGTGGTCCTCGAACTCGGGTCTGTCACGACAACCGATCCCTCCAGCAACGTGATGTCGCTGCTGCGTTCAAAATGTGCGCGCTCCGCACGAGCAGTTTCATTGTCCTGATGGAGCTCCACGTTACCCGTTTGATCCACGGTGGACCACCCACCGCCGGGCTCGAATTGGGCCACCATATCCCTCGACGTTGCGACTTGAGGAGAGCCTTCCCCAATCTGTTTCTCAAAATGGACGTCTTCGGAACCGCGGAGTTCCCGCAAATCGTTTTCACCGCTGAAATCTGCCTCCAAATGCTGAGCGGCCAGCCGCATTTTTTTCTCAACCGGCTTGCCGGAAACCATTTCCTTATCCTGCAGCTCGAGAGTGCCCGCGGGAGTCGCTGCATGCTTCACGCGCGATTGGTCGCCTTTCTTGGAAGCGGCAAAATCGAGACGCAACATGGAAGTTTGCAGATTTTTCGCCCCTCCCGCGCGGTTGGAATGCACGGTGACGTTTCCCGTAGCAATCAGGAGCCGTGGAAGGTTGGATATAGGATCGAGTTCGGTCCCAACGCGATCTGCTTGCAGTTCGTCCTTGCCGTCTGGGCTTTGCGCAATCGCGTGCACTTCGCCTTCAGCAATGATCGCGTCAATCCTCTCGGGTGAAGCAAGTGCCGTTATCGTCGCAGCCTTTAACGATATCGGCGAAGGCCCGTCGCTTCGCAGTTCGGGATTTTCCGTCGCAATCAAGCGGTGAGCGTACATATGCTCGTCCAATTCGACATCGAGTCTGCCGCAGACGAGGTCAAAGTTGGCTTGATGAGCATGGACGGGACCTGTGACATGGATCATGTGCTGGCCGTCCTCAAAGCTCATGCTGCTTCCGGACAAATTCAACAACTGCGTTGGAGCGTGAGATGTATCGTCGGCAGGATCCGCACTATGCAGGGCCAGCTCCACCGAGCTGAGTAGCTGCATCTCGCCTTGTGGCACTTCGTACCGGAAACCGACTCCGCGGCCTTCACCTTGCGAAAATTGAAAATTCGCAGGACTGTCGGTCTGTGCCAAACCCGTCTTATGATCGAAAAATACGTGGCTGGTCGCGACCCGCACAAGCTTAGAGTCGTTTACCTGCTGCGGTTTTCCAGTTTGGGACTGCTGGTCCGAGGCGCGGTCCAGATCGATCTGCACATCACCGGCGCAGCTGATGCTCTCTGACGCCGTTAAATAATCGCAAGTGTGCGTATGCAAATTATCAAAGCGCTCACCGGCGCCGCCATAGGCGGTGATCCATACGTCCTCCAGCAGGCTTCGGCCACCTTCCGCGAATTCCGTGGCCCGCGAGGCGCGCACCGTGAATTCTGTACGGTCCCCCACCACCTTCGAGAACGTAAAGCCCGCCGAACGCTGCTCCACGCTTGAGGGCACCGCCGCTGGCACTTTCTTCCGCGCTTGGCGTGATTGCCAGTCGCGCGCCCCGTAGACGCAAGCAACGACGACAATCAGCAGAACGGCAATACCTGCCGACCATCGTGCATAACGCGCGGCTTCGGTAGTGCGCATCGAATAGCGCCTCTCGAGCTTAGAAGCTCAGTATGGGAATAAGGTTTGCGCCGAACAACCTTCATTCCGCCTTTATTTTCGATACGGCAGTTCGTCTTTCGAAACAGTCAGGGCCGAGGGAACCCAGAGTCTTGAGCCGGCAAGAATATTTCCGCGGGATATCGCGCGACGCAATGGAACTTCGCCAAAGGCCTCAGCGCGCTTCCGTAGTTTTGCCTGGAACGCCAAGCGAAAGCTCCGGAAGTTCTCGCGAGACTAACATTTCTCCTGTTTGCCAATCAAGGCAATACAGGGAAACCCCGTCAACTGACCTTCTCCGGTGCCGATAGCATGCCTTGCTTTGCCGCCGCGACATTGTCGCGGCTGCTGTTCTTGACCATGTACATGGCCTCATCGGCGAGGTGCAGTAGCTCCGCCTTTGTTTTCGAGTCGGTGGGATAAGATGCCACACCCGCACTCGTGGTAATGCGCACGTCGAGACCTTCCGACTTGAGCCAGTGAGTTTCGCGGATCAACTTGTGCAAACGGCGCGCAACCACGCAGGCATTTTCCTTTGATGTTTGGGGAAGCAGGATTACAAATTCATCTCCGCCATAGCGAAACGCGAAATCGATAAGCCGGCAGTTATCCCGCAGCACGTCGCCAATCTCGGCCAGCAACTTTGAGCCGGCCAAATGTCCGTGTGTGTCGTTCACAGCCTTGAAATGATCCAGGTCCAGAAAAACCAGCGAGAATTCGTACCCGTAGCGTTGCGATCGATAGATCTCCGTTTCTAAAATGAAGTTCAGGTGCCGCGCATTGTAAAGATTCGTGCAGTCGTCTGTGATGGTCAACTCGTGAATTCGCTGCACATGTCTGGCGTTTTCCAAGGCAATCGCGGCGAAGTCTGCCAGAGCCTCCAGTAGGGCCAAATCACGGTCGTGAAAGCCATCCATGTCCATACAATTGATCAGTTCAATAACACCGAGACAGTGATCGCGGAAGCGCACCGGAACGGCGACAATCGACCGCGTTTCCATCTTGGTTTTCTCGTCAACCTTGCCAAAGAAACGCGTGTCTTTGCTGACGTCGGGAACAATTACCGCTTGTTGGTTTTGCGCCACCCACCCTGCGATGCCTTGGCCGATCTTGATGCGCACGTCCTTAAGGCCGTGGGCGTTCTTGCCGATTGCCAGCTCGAAATAAAGTTCCTGCTTAACTTCGTCGACCAGGAGCATGGACCAGGTATCCGGATGGAGGAATTCGTCGATCTTCTCCATGATGGTTCGCAGAACTTGATCGAGTTGCAACGATGACGTAAGCGCTTTACCAAGCTCGTGAAAGACGGCCACTTCGCCGGCTTCCCTGCGCTCGGAAGGAAGACCCGGGTTGCGACGGCGTTCAATGCCCGTAAAAAGGTTACTTTCCGACATTTTCGCTTAGCTTAATGAACTTCCGCGGAGCGTACTCCGGCATCAGACGATAAATTATAGGCACCTGTCGAAACACGGTGCAATGGCCCATTCAAGTCGATGTTTCCGATTGGTTTCTGTTACGCCGACGAGGCTAAAGGCGGATTTGACACCTTGCTATGCCCCGCCTAGTATGGCCGAGAATCCCAACGCCCAGAAATCCAAACGATGGCTGGCATGAGTAAATCTGGTTTTGGCGAACGTCTCAAGCGGGAGCGGGAATTGCGTGGGGTCTCGCGAGATGAAGTCTGCACTGCAACTCGCATCGGCTCTCGTTACCTTGAGGCGCTCGAAAACGAACGGTGGGGCATGCTGCCGGGAGGTGTCTTCAATCGCGGCTTCGTTCGCGCCGTGGCTCGCTTTCTCGGTCTCGACGAGGACGATCTGCTAGCCGAGTACGATCATGCCATCAACGAACAAACTCCTCAAATTGATCAAGGCGTGCCTTCGCCGGTCCAACAGGAACCGCCCCGAACACGAATCCCTCGTTTTATTTTGCTGGGTAGCCTCTGTCTGATCGTTTTGCTGGGAACAGGATGGCTCGGCTGGAGATGGCACTACAAGGCACTACGCCAAGCCATGAATGATCGCATCCCTGTTTCCTCAATTGTTCAGGCGGCGAGTCAGCCGAGCGGAATTGCGGCCGGCGTTCAGGCGGATCCGTCTGGAACGGCCCCGGTGCCACCCGCCGCCTCCGCAGGCCCGTCAGTAACCGAGGCTCAAGGACTCGAACTCAAAATCGAAGCCGGTAAGGAAACCTTCGTCACCGTATCCACTGACGGCAGTAAAGCATTCGAAGGAAGCATGATTGCAGGCCAGAGCCGCACGTTCATGGCGCAAGGCGCCATTTACATCTCCGCGAAAGATGCAGGGGCTCTACTACTGGAACTAAATGGCCAGACTCTTGCCCCATTGGGTCCCCCGGGTCAGCCGGCCGATCTCACTCTCACCCGGAGCAATTTGAAACCCGCAAGCGGAGGCTCCGATTAGTTCTGAGATCTACGAAGAACTTCTCTCTGGCCGCACCACACGGGAGCGCAAGATCGCCGTTTGCTCGGCTTCTGCCGGACTTACCCCAGCCGAACATGCTGAAGTGCTCAGTGTGCTTTCCGAAGATGCCGATGATTCCGTGCGGGAGCGTGCCGGAAATGCGCTGCTTAATCAGTCGACCGAGACGTTCGTTGCAGCTCTGAATGGTGACAATCCCCCCGCCCAGCTCTTTCGCTATTGCGGAAGCAATCTCATCGCCAAGCCGGGGATCGCCGAAGCCCTCGCGAAAAACTCACGCTGCCCAATGCAATTTCTGACGCCCGCCGTAAAGGCTTTGCCTACTTCCGCAGTGCAGGAATTGATGCTGGATCTGGACCGGCTTAGCTGCAATCGCGGGCTCGTGGCCGCCCTGGTGCAGTCGCCTTCGCTCACGGCGGATCAGCGTCAGCAGCTCGAAGAGCTCCTGGCAGACAAGCCGGCACCCGAATCGGCGCTCGCTCAAGCGGTAGCTCAGATCGATGCTCCCGCCGAACAGCGTGTCACGCTCCTGCAACGACTCGCAGGACTGCGCGTCGTCGAGCGAGTACAGCTCGCACTTAAGGGAAATCGGGAAGAGCGAATGGCATTGATCCGCGATCCGTGCAAGGTTGTGCAGCGGGCTGTGCTGCAATCTGCGCGGATTACCGATCGCGAGGTGGAGACCTTTTCGTCAATGGCCAGCCTCACGGACGAGGTTTTGCGTCTCATCGCCACCAGCCGGAATTTCCGCCGGAACTACACTGTGGTAATAAACCTCATGAATAATCCCAAGACCCCTCTCGATATCACCCTCCGCATGCTGACGAGTATCACCGCGCCCGATCTGAAAAAACTTGCTGCGAATAGAAACATCTCCGATACCTTGCGCAGCGCTGCCAACCGGCTGCAGGTCCAGCGGACCCAAAAGCGCGAATGAAAACTATCGGATGTGATGACTCGATCGTTCTGGATTAAGCAAGAACGCAGGTGCCGGAGGGCGGAGTCAATCGGCTGCGATGCCGAGCGTCGACATCGGCCAGGAAGTTGCATACCCGCGCTGGAGAAATGCCGAGGAAAAAGCGTCGCCGCGTTGGTGCGGCTCGAGTTCAAGTAAGGGCACTTCTGCAGGGCAACGCCATCGCAACGGCAAAACGATGGTCCCAATACCCCGGCTGACGTAGATCTGCGTTACGCCCAGCCGGTCCCATCCCATTTTGAAGCGCATTTGCTCGGGCGACCGTCCGTAAACCGTGCCGAGCAGTGGGAAGTTCACTTGGCCGCCATGCGTATGTCCCGATAACACCAGGCTAACGCCCCGGCATGCCGCCGCCGTCACCATACGGGGATTATGAGCGAGCAGAATGGTGGCAGCATCCTCAGGGATGCCGCACATCGCCTGTCCCAAGTCCGCACCGTAGCCGTAATCGTCGACTCCGGCCAAATACAGAGTCGACCCACGTCGCTGTAGCAAGCGATGCCGATTCCGTAATACTTGAATGCGCTGCCGCCGCAGCGCTCTCTCTACCGCGTCGGCTCCAACGCGGAAATCGTGATTCCCGAGCACGGCCACAACGCCCGCGCGCGCTCGAAGGCCACCTAATATCTCTGCGACTGGCTCGATCGATGATCGCGAATAAGTGACGAAGTCACCGGTCAGCGCAATCAGATCGGGGTTGAGCTTATTCGAAAGCTCCACCACCGCCGCAACGTGTTCCAAAGGCACAAATAGACTGTGGTGGATATCGCTCAACTGCAGTACGCGGAATCCACGAAATTCCTCGGGCAAGTCACTTAGCCAGATGCGCTGCGCCGTAACTGCTAAGCTGCCACGGATTCGATGCGCCGGCTGACTGCCGCGTCGGGATTGGCTTCGGATGAAACGGTTCTTAACCTGCGGAGTACCTAGATAGCGCTCACGCAGTGCCGCCCAGCGACTCACAGGCGGCGATGTAAGCAGACTTCCCATCTCTATAATCATGGCACTCCGAGACTATTTTGCAAGCCACCGATGCCACCCGAGGACGCTTACACGATAAGACTCGGTGAGGCTAACACCCTGGAACGGAGCCCGTCAATTAAACTGCACCAACTGGGAGGCGCAAGAGTTATTTGGCCTCTGGAACCGCCGATTTTTGAGGCACTTCGGTCTCCTTGGCAATCTGCTCTTGTATTTCGGCGGCTACTTGACGCAGTTCCATATGAATACGTCCGTTCGAGGCCAGGATCTCGTAGTCGCCAACGTGGTACGGTTGGCCTGAGAAGTTGGTCACAACGCCTCCTGCTTCTCGAACCAGCAGCACTCCCGCGGCTGTATCCCATGCGTGCAGACCAAACTCCCAAAATCCATCAAAACGCCCGCAAGCGACGCTCGCCAGGTCCAGTGCGGCGGATCCATCGCGGCGCACGCCATGCGAGCGCAATGTGAAGTTCCAGTAGTAATGAATGTTCGGGTTCCGGGCGCGTTTGGTGCTGGGAAATCCAGTGGCTAACAAACTCGTTGAAAGATGATCGATCTGGGAAACCTGGATTCGCCTCTCGTTCAGAAAGGCGCCTTCTCCCCTCGAAGCAGTGAAGAGCTCTTTTGTGATCGGCTGGTAGATTACCCCCGCCACCAACTCTCCTTCCTGCTCGAGTCCAATCGACACCGCAAAACATGGATAGCCGTGGGCGAAATTGGTTGTTCCGTCGAGGGGATCGACAATCCAGCGGTGCCGTCCGTCCCCCTCCTGACCGCCTCCCTCTTCCGCCACGATGGCGTGCTTCGGGAAGTAGCCCTTCAACCGGCCGACAATCGCCTCCTCTGAGCGCTTGTCAGCCTGCGTAACAAGATCGACTTCCCCCTTGTAGCTGATTTTTGCGGGATGATCGAACTCAGAAACCAGAATGCCCCCAGCCTCGAGCGCCGTCTCTACCGCTACTTCCAGAAATTGATTGCCCATTTATCGCAGAACCGTAGGTGTTAGTTTGTCACCCCGCCACTATAGTAAGACTTACGATAGCGCACCTTATAGTTTCCTTTTACCCGGACTTCAATCGAACGATAACTTCCCTGCGGCGGTCTGGGCTGTGGATAGTATGCCAGGCGGTATTGCGTGCGAAGCTCGCGGTTAATGCGTTCGAATATCGCGTCCAGTTGCGAAATTTCGTCGGGATAGTACATGGCTCCGCCGGTGCTATCGGCTATGGTTTCAAGGGCGTGTTCGCCAGCTGTATTTCGCCCGTTCTCGTTCTTCACGGGCCGGATGATAATCGTATAAATGAGCGCCTCGGCGCGCAGAGCGGCGCGCCGAGCGGTCTCAAAATCGGCGCGGCTCGTGGTTTCACCGGCGTCGGTGATCAGAATTAACACTTTGCGCCGATCGGTCGGAGCCTTACCCAACGCATCGGATCCAAGATAAACGGCATCATAGAGCGCTGTCCCATCGCCCGGTGTGACGCGTTTCACCGCGGCTTGCAACTGGGGCACGTTCCCCGAAAAGCCGGCCAACTGCATGACCGTGTCCGCAAATTGGAATATGCCGACACGATCGTCGGGCCTCACAACCTGGGCAATAAATCGCGCCGCAGCATCGCTCTCAAACTGCAGCTCTTTGATTTCACTCAAACTGGAATCGATCATCAGGGCCAAATCGAGTGGCTGCTGGGTCTCCGGCTCGAAAACCTCGATCTTCTGCGGCTTGCCCTCTTCGTAAATCTCAAACTGGTCCTGATGCAGATCGGGTGCCGGCCGATTGTTCGCGTCCAATACACTGGCGATTACGCTGACGAGACTCACGTCCACGCGAATGGACGAGCGCTGGTCGGCACCTCGGTTCTGCGCCTGAGAATTCGGAATAAACCGTAGCGATAAACCGGCTACAAGGCAAAAAAAGATCGCGCCTGCTGGGGCTATTACTTGAGTTCGAGAGATATGCGGCAAGTGTGGACGCCAGGAATGGCGTCTCACTTGATAGATTCCGATTTACGCGAATTGGATGGCAGCGGTGGCTTTTCACCTTGAGCCCAAACAGCGCCATCTTCAAAGTACTCTTTTTTCCAGATCGGTACGGTTTGTTTGAGTGTATCGATTCCGTAGCGGCATGCTTCGAAAGCCGCCCGCCGGTGCGGCGAACTCACCGCGATGAGCACGCTTGTTTCCCCAATCTCCAACCGCCCTAAGCGGTGAACCAGAGCGACGGAGTCGGCGCCAAATTGGCTGCGCATTGCGGCGGCGATGACGCCCATTTGCTTCAACGCCATCGCCTCGTACGCTTCGTATTCAAGGTACAAGGTGCGCCGCCCCCCGGACTCATTGCGCACAATTCCTTCAAAGACGACGACCGCACCGTCTTCGGCAGCCTTTAGTCTGGCGCTGATCTCCGCCGTTCGAATGGGTTCTCGCTGAATTTCGATAATCGCCTCGCTGCGTTCGAGCGCCGAAGTCCCGGCCCCGCCGCTCACGGGCGGCAGGAACGCCACTTCGTCTCCCATGGCCAAAGGAGAAGCCCAATCAGCGAAGGACTGATTGACCGAGGCAACCACGGAATTGCGAAAGCCGGCCAGCTTTGGATAACGCTGCCCATACGTTGCGAACAGATCTTCCAGACGCGCGCCATCGACAAGCTCGGCGTAATCCTCGCCGCGGCCTACGATTTCTTTAAGCTGACCGAAGAAAAGCACTCGCACGCGCATATATCTATTCTATCCGTTTTCCACTCGCTCGCGATTTGCTTTTGAGATCCACCCCCCCCAAGCCCTTCATCTTTGTCGCCTGTAAAACCGTAATCACTTGACGTAGTCGGGACTCCATCATACCTTTCCTTGTATTAACAAGGCGATGAATGGCCGGGACAGTTCCTTCGCTCGGAGTCGAAACCTCGGAGCCACTTAGTGAAGATATTGATATCCGGGTCCTCGGGCCTGGTTGGGTCTGCTGTCGTTGATAATCTCAGCCATCAAGGTCACGATTTAATCCGGTTAGTTCGCCCTGGCACCGCGGCTCGTCAACCTGCCGCGGTCTCCGAGCTGCCACAGGTCGTCTGGAATCCGCAGTCCGGACTCCTCGATTCGCGAGCCGAAGGCGCCGATGCCGTTATCCATCTGGCTGGAGCATCCATCGCTGGCCGCCGCTGGACGGAAGCATGGAAACGCGAACTGCGGGATAGCCGCGTGGCGGCAACGAATCGGCTGGTCGCGTCGCTGCAACGCCTTCATCGCCCTCCCCAGATTTTCGTTGCTGCCTCGGCCATTGGCTTCTATGGCAGCCGAGGCGATGAAGAATTAACAGAATCCAGTCCTGCGGGAACTGGTTTCCTCGCGCAACTAACCGTCGACTGGGAAACCGAATCGGCTCGTGCGGCCGAATGGGGCGCGCGAGTCGCCATTTTGCGCTTCGGTGTGATCCTTGCTAAACAGGGAGGCGCTCTCCCCCGGATGGCTCTCCCTTTTCGCCTGGGCGTCGGCGGTAGAATCGGATCCGGCCGCCAATGGATCTCCTGGATCACTTTGGATGACGTCGTCGGCATCATCCGTTTCGCGCTGGAAACGAATCTCCTCAGCGGCCCGGCCAATGCCGTTTCTCCTAACCCTGCCCAAAACGCTGCGTTTTCTTCCACTCTGGCGCGGGTACTTCACCGGCCCGCGATTTTCCCGGCGCCCTCGTTCGCTTTGCGCCTTGCTCTTGGTGAAATGGCCGATTCCCTGCTCCTCGCGAGCCAAAGGATCTATCCCAGTAAACTCGAACAGTTGGGCTATCGCTTTCATTACCCCGATTTGCAGCCCGCATTGACTGCCGTGTTACGCCCGTCGGGCTAGCCTCAATCGTTAATTAAACAAGACGGAGACCACAACCTTGAACGGCCCAACCTCGTTTGTTAGCATGGCCGCGTCGTTCCGATGTTCAGGACCTCGAAATTGCCGATCCCGCGACTTTTTCAGCAATTGCTCGCCGCTGTCTTGATTGCGCTTCTCGCCTCTCCTGCCTGGAGCCAAAACCAGGTTGCCGGCACCGTCCTGACTAGCCAGTCGGCGACGATGGGCAATGCCCCGCTGCCTTCGGGCTCCACTATTTTCAGCGGTGAATCTATTTCGGCCGATCAAACAGGCGGCGCCGAGATTAACGTTGCCGGAGGGGGCCGCATCGAGCTTTTTCGCGATAGTTCCGTGCAGCTAAATCGGATTGCCTCACGCGTGCAATTTGCGGTGCTACAGGGTGGTGTTTCGTTCCTGGCTGGGCCCAACGATGCCATTGAAACCGCCCTCGGCGATGCCACCATACGTGCCAAAGATCCCTCATCTGTCGGCGTGCTTCACCTCGAAAATCCTGATTCAGCCGTCTTGTTCACAAGGAAGGGCACGCTGACCATCAAAACGGCACACGATGCGAAGTCTGTGGATGTTCCAGAAGGTTCCGCCGTGAGCATAACTCTGGTCGATCCTCCTCCTGATCCCCAAGGTGGAGCTGCACCGGCTGGAAGAGCGGCGCCGGCACTCAAGAAAATCGCTCTCATCGTATTTCTCTTTGCCGCCCTCTTCCTTGGCGCCTTCCTCTGGATTGCAACACATGAGCCCACGGAAACCCCATCGCAGTTAGCCACTGAAATCAGTCCGTTTAAGGTGCAATAGACAACTCTGATTTCCTTTAGTTCCCTCAGTTCGCCAACTCTCTGAATTGACATCTGCCACTCCGGCCCGAATAATCGCGGGATGAGCCGTCCCGAAACCGCTCGGCGCGTCAAGACCTATTCGGCCGCAAGCGGCTACGTCTATCAATACTATTTCTACGAAGTGCAAAAGACCCGCCGCGGGTTTTCTGCCGGGACGGAATACGTCTACATGGTTTCCGTCGATCGCAAGCAGGTCTTTCCGCTTCGAATCTTCGTTAAGCAATCAGCCGTGGAAAAGTGGGGACGTTCTGCGGGGCGCGCGCTCTCTGGCACTGAGGAGTATGCCGTTGCCAAACTGCGGCTCTTTCAAGCTCTGGATGAATCGCAACAGATTGAGCCCAAACAGCCTGACCTCATCGTCGACGATTCAAATCTCGACCCGCTTCTCTCTCAGCTCGATCTTTGAGGATTTCGATCTCTGAAGCATTTTGGTAGCCCCGACGGGAATCGAACCCGTATTACCGGCTTGAAGGGCCGATGTGCTAACCGTTGCACCACGGGGCCACAAGTGGGCACAAACACGCCGCAACAAACCCAAATCTTAACATAGTGCCTCGGCTTAACCGCCGCTTCAGCAAACATCTAGAATTTCTGGCTGGCGAATCCGGCAGTTCAGTTGTACTGCCGCCCGCCCGAGCTCTCGACTTCAGCTTCCTTCAGTCCGCCCTCGAGGATATTCGCCTGTACGGCGGCGCCCAGCGCCACAACTTCGTCTGGATTGATTTCGGTGCGAGGACGCCGTCCAAAAAATTGCGTCAGCATGCGGCGGACCAGCGGCAAACGCGTCGAGCCGCCAACCAGCACCACATCATCGATCTCCGTCGGTGCGATTCTCGCATCGGCCAGCGCCGTCTTCACCGGATCCATGGTGCGCTCGAGAATTGGCCGCGCCAGTTCCTCAAACTCTGCCTTCAGAATCTCCCGCACATAGAGGTTTCGATTCGGCAGCAGCACTTCCAGCGTCGCGCGCTCCTCAAAAGAAAGCTCATGTTTGACTTGAACGACCGCTCTGCGCAGGCTCCGTAAAGTTTGCGGATCGCTTCCCAGATCAACACCGTGGCGCAACCGGATCTCTTCCCGCGCCATCGCAAGCAAAGCCTCATCCACGTTGTCTCCGCCCAGGTGCGCGTCTCCTTTCGTCGAGATCACGTGATAAATCCCGCCGTCGCCCCCGGGGATCAATTTCAAAACCGAAATCTCAAACCTGGTGCCGCCCAGGTCGTAAACGGCCACATATCCGCGCCGCCGCTCGTGCAAGCCATAGGCCAGCGCTGCAGCCACGGGCTCGTTCACCAGGCGTAACACCTCCAGGCCTGCCAGCATTGCAGCTTCGTTGGTTGCACGTCGCTGTCCCTCGTCGAAGCAGGCCGGCACAGCCATTACGGCTCGGTCCACCGTCTCGCCCAGAAACACCTCAGCCCACATTTTCAATTCTCTGAGAATGAATGCGGATATTTCAGGCAGCGAATGGATGCCGCGCTCGGGATGGCTCACGGATCGCCATTGAGCCGGCGCGCCTACGATGACGCTGCCATCCGCATCCAGACCCACGATCGAGGGGCAAAGCGTGTCGCCGTAAGGACCCGGAACGCATTTCGGTTCGCCGCTCGCTTTATCGACATAAGCAACTGAGCTGTAGCTTGCTCCCAGATCGATCCCGACCGTCCGTGGCATATGCCTTCCTTGCACGGGCGTGCGAATTCCCTGCTCTGCCCGCACTACATGAGATCGCAAACAGGGGTATCCAGCTTATTGCGGAGCGATTCTAAAGAAAAGCTCTCACTGAATTGAATAGGGAATACTTTTTCTGATTGCGCCCGGCTTTGGCGAGTGAGCCTACACCGTAAATGAAGTTCCGCAGCCACAACTGTGTGTGGCTCGCGGATTTTGGAAGATAAATCCTTGCCGCATCAGAGTCTCTTCGTAATCCAGCGTCACCTCTTCGAGGTAGACGTAACTTTTGGGGTCCACAAAAACCCGCGCTCCATGCTCCTCGATCACTTCGTCACGATCCCGCGCTTCGGCGTCGAGCCGCATTGCGTAAGTAAGTCCGGAGCAGCCGCCCCCCTGCACGCCCAGGCGCAGGCCTCCGCTGGCGGAAACACCCTGCTTGCTAAGGAGTTCTCGAATCTTCTTGGCCGCTTTTTCAGTGACGTGAATCATCTTCAGTTCTAACCTCTCGCTCCCAATACCTTAATTGTATCTTCAGTTCGTTTTGCTCAAATGCACGCGTTCTTTGGCTGTGTCGTAAAGTGGCGAAAGTTCGCGCAGGCGGCTGACCACCTCCACCACGCGCTGAATCACGTAATCTACTTCCTCTGGAGTATTGAACCGTCCGAGTCCAAACCGGATCGAGCTATGCGCCAGATCTTCATTCACACCCAGCGCCTTCAAAACGTAGCTGGGTTCCATCTTCGCCGAAGTGCAAGCCGAACCGCTCGACACTGCCACGTCATTGATGCCCATCAGCAGAGATTCGCCGTCCACGTAAGCGAAACTCACGTTAAGGTTATTCGGCAGCCGGTAGGTCATCGAGCCATTCACATACACCTGATCCAACCCCTTTAAGAGTCCTTCCTTCAGATGATCGCGAAGCCCGCGTAGTCGCTCGCTCTCCTGCGCCATTTCGCTTTGAGACAGTTCAGCAGCCTTGCCGAAACCCACAATCCCGGGAACGTTAAGAGTCCCCGAACGCATCCCTCGCTCGTGTCCGCCGCCATCGATAATCGACGCCAATTGCACACGCGGATTGCGCCGCCGCACGTAAAGCGCGCCGCAGCCTTTAGGCCCGTAAATCTTGTGCCCCGTCAGCGCCAGCAGATCGACATTGTCCTTGATCACGTCGACGGGAACCTTGCCCACCGCCTGCACTGCGTCCGTATGGAAGAGAACGCCCTTTTCCTTGGCGATTTTTCCGATCTCTTCGATGGGCTGAATCACGCCGATCTCGTTGTTCGCGTACATGATGGCAATCAGAATCGTCTTTGCCGTGATCGCGCGCCGCAAATGATCCAGATCGATCCGGCCATCCTTGCCCACGGGCAGGTAGGTCACCTGATAGCCATACTTTTCCAGGCGCTTGCAGGTATCGAGCACGGCCTTGTGCTCGGTAACCTGAGTAATGATGTGGTTTCCCCTCTCGCGGTACATCTCCGCGACGCCTTTAATCGCCAGATTGTTGGATTCGGTCGCACCGCTGGTGAAAATGATCTCTTTCGGCGCGGCGTTAATCAGCCTGGCAATCTGGCCCCGAGCGCTTTCCACGGCCTCCTCGGCTGCCCAGCCGAACGAGTGATTGCGACTGGCCGCATTGCCGAATTTCTCATTGAAGTACGGCAGCATCGCACTCACCACGCGTGGATCCACCGCAGTGGTGGCATGGTTATCCATGTAAATTGGCAACTTGATGCTCATGCGTGCTTCAATTCTAGCGCTAAAGCCCGAACCAGCGCCACTTAACCCGAAATGTCCAATATCCAGAACCACTTAGCCGAACGGCAATTTTGACTTTCCGGCTCCGCGGGCGGGGGAAGCGGTCCGCTTTACGCTTGCGAGAACCATGCAAAAACTTTGAGTTCGAAAGAGATTCCCGCAGCCCTCGCCACCGGCAATAATAAGTAGACCGGCCTTCTCCCTCGAAAACATTGATGAGAAGTAGTTGGTTAGGCGGTTTCGATCGGCGCTAGAGTCACCTTGTGCCCTAGTTTCTCGAGCCGTCTGATGAAGTATCGCTTCAGACCGTCAGAATCTATGCGATCGAAATAGTCTCCACCGAGATCTACGTAGTTGCGCTGGTTCTTTTGCAGGTAGTAGCCAATGATTATAAGGCTGTGTGCTACCGCGATGATGGCCCTCTTGCTGCCACGTCTGGCCGCCAATCGTCGAAATTGCGCCGACAAGTAGGTGTTCTTGGTTCGTGCTGCAGCCCAGGCACATTGACATGCCAAGCGACGCAACCACGGACTACCTTTCCGCGTTGTACCGCCCAAGCGTTTGCCGGCGCTTTCGTGATTGCCTGGGCACAGGGAAGCCCAACTGGCTAAGTGTTCAGCCGTCGGAAACTGCGCCATGGTGTGACCTACTTCGGCTAGAAGGACCCATCCTGCTACCCGGTCGATGCCCGGTATGGTGTCCCACCGAGCCACGGCTTGTAACAGCTCCGGCTGTTGTCGTCCGATGTCCTCCAAACGTTCATCCAGCAATGCGATCTCGTGCTCGACAAAACGCAATTGATCAAGTAAACGCCGGAGCAGAAAGCGGTGATGTGGACGGATCTTTCCTTCCAGGGCAAGTCTCAATTGCGGGGTTTTGGCACGGAGATGTCCTAAGGCGAGCGACGCGAGGTACTCCGGATCATTTTGACCGCCGATGATTTCTTCCAGCATGGCCCGTCCACTCTTCCCGAGTGTGTTTGTGGCCACGCTCGCCAGTTTCACGTTCGCATCCTCAAGCACCTTCTGAACTCGGCTGCTGATACGCGAAGCTTCTTGCGATAGACTCGCCCGCATTCTCGTGAGGTCTCGCAAATCGCGGATGATTTCACAGGGGACGTAGCTGGGCCGCAGGAGACCATGTTGCAGCAGCTGCGCAATCCATTCGGCATCCTTCTGGTCGGTCTTGCGGCCTGGCACATTCTTGATGTGCTGTGCATTTACGAGCACGACTGTGAATTGCCCCTCTAAAATGTTCCAGATCGGTTTCCAATAAACGCCGCTGGACTCCATCGCTACCTGCGTCACCTCGAACTGCCGGAGCCAATTTGCGAGCTCCTGCAGGTCTCGGGTCATCGCACCAAAACGACGTTGATGCTTCTGCACTCGCCCCGCTACCTGTACCAAAATGCAAGCAGAGATCGAGCTCTTATGTACATCTAGACCGCAACATCTCGGATGCAGCACGTCCATGATCAAACCTCCTCTGACGTGCGATCCAGGACGCGCCGACGTATGATTCTCCCTCGCGTGCTCTCCTCTCACGAGGAGGCTACAGTCCGTTGTGCCGAGGCACGTCCCGGGTCAAACTCATCCGCGGGCTCGAAAGCACCAGTAAGGCTGAAGACCTCTGGACCACACGTCTTGGCAGAGCATAGTTAAATCCGATCCCGTTTTCATAGGTTGTTGTGACGCTGAGGCGACATGCAGAACTCATCCCATCTGATAAACGGTGTTCTCGGACATTGGCATTCGGGCTCGGCCAGTGTACGAGAACAAGACTTATCGAGACTCGGCCTGTTAGTGCATTCGGGAGACGACGATGAAAATGTCAACCATGGCTGTTCCGATGAAGACAATCGGCAGCAGAAGCCATGGCAGCAATCGCCGTTTGGGTTGCCAGCGCGACAGCATGTGCAGTGTGAACAGAAGCGGCACCCCTCCGATGAGCGGGCGCTGAAAGCTGGCGACCAGACCATCGAGCGCGTTGCGGACATCGCCAGACGCCAGCGCCGCGCGTCCGCGAATCCATATAATCGGCAGCAGCCAAAATTGGCCATGCAGGTACAACGCGGGCGGGAACACAAGCACTACCGCCAACGCGAACTTCACGGCGGGATGCCATTGCGCGAGCGCGAGGAAATCCAGAACGTCGCGATAGAAGCCGGAGGGGGCGGAGCGCACGCGGAGAGCGGCGCGTAATGAGAGCCAGAGCACGGGGAGGGCGGCGAGGCTGGCAATTTCCGCGGCGGCGATGAATGGATTCGCTTCCCCATAGAACAGGCGTGGAATCTGCAGACCACCAAGGATTGCCGCAGCACCCGCGAGGGGCATACCTACGAGAGCGAGCAAGCGGATCGCAGGCGAAGCGCGATCGAGAAGTGACGGTTCGGCGTGTGCCGTGTGCATAGCGCGAGGACCGGTGGGCTCTGCACACTAGCCTAGCGCAACGGGCGGCCACGCGAACGAGATCGCCGGAATTTGTTTCCAAACGTTACCGGGCAGATGGAACCGGTGCGGCCACTTTGCTTCACTTCTCATATGACCACAGTCGTTGAGAACCGCCTTCGGTTGCCCAGTGCCTGATAAACGGAGACTGGGCCTGGCCAGCCGCCCTTGAGGCTGCGCTCTCGCACTTATGATCTGTAAGCTTGAAAAGCGAACAAACGGGTGAAGGCGCTTCAGCCGTGGCGCACGGCTGGGTCGGCCATCGGATTCAGGCCCCACCTCGCCGCCTTCGGAAACGGTTTTCAACCGGCCCAGGTAGTGAGTCCATCCGCCATCATGCCCTTCTCGGGCTTCTGGCGGGAGTTCGCGATGTGTCAGCCGCAGCCGTGTGCCTTTGCCTTCTGGCGTCAGGTCGATTTCCACGCGGCTCGATGCGGCCGGCACTTTGTATCCGCCTCCTTCAAAGCCCCAGGTGAAGACGACCCGCGAATCAGCCACGTTAGTTGTTCTTCGGGTCCGCACATTTACTTGAGGAGTAAAATAGAACACGCTCGGATTCCGCCGAGCTGAGTTGGAGCACTGACCGGGCGCAAGGTAAGCTGAGTTTCAATTACATATTCGGCTGTTTTCATGGAGTCGCTCGTTAAACTCTGTAGAATGATATCGTTGCACAGAATGCGTGACCAACTCCTTTGGAATGATATTCTTGTGAAAAAAGTAGGGGGCACCCCCTCCTCAACAGATTCTTTAACTTTTGAGGAATTTTGAATATGGATCCGGCCCGCGAACTCGGTAAGTGGTTGATCCTCGGCGGTTTGATTCTGGCCGCCGTCGGGGGCCTGTTCTTCGTCGGCGGACGGCTGCCCTTCCGGCTCGGCCGGCTACCCGGCGATATCGCCATCGAAGGCAAGCACGGCTCGTTTTATTTTCCTGTGGTCACCTGCATTGTGTTGAGTGTGGCGCTGACGCTAGTGATGTGGTTGATTTCTTTATTTCGGAAATAACGGACGCGCATGGCAAAGCCCTTTCAACTTCCCCTGATGCCGCGCCGCACGATCTGGTCCGTGAGCGACCTCACCGGCCGCATCCGCGATTTGCTCGCCGGCGAATTCACCGACGTTTTCGTCGAAGGCGAAGTTTCCAACGCGCACGCCGCGCAATCCGGCCATCTCTACTTCACGCTGAAGGACAATAACGCGCAGATCCGCTGCGTATGTTTCCGCACGCAGCTTGCCCGCCTGAAATTTCGGCCCGAGGACGGCCTGCACGTCACCGTGCGCGGCTCGATCAGCGTCTACGAAGCGCGCGGCGAATATCAGTTTTATGTCGAACATGTCGAGCCTGTTGGTTTGGGGGCTCTGCAGCTCGCCTTTGAGCAACTGAAAAAGCGCCTCGAGGCCGAGGGCATTTTCGATCCCGAACGGAAGAAATCGCTTCCCGTGCTGCCGCAATGCGTGGGACTGATCACGTCGCCGCGCGGCGCCGCCGTGCGCGACATTGTGCATATCTTGCAGCGGCGTTTCCCCAATCTGCACGTGGTCCTTTATCCCGTACACGTTCAGGGCGAAGGCGCGGCCGGCGAAATCGTGCAGGCCATCCGCTATTTCGATCACAAACAACTTGCCGACGTGCTGATCCTCGCGCGCGGTGGCGGCTCGCTGGAGGATCTGTGGGCCTTCAACGAAGAGCCCGTGGCGCGCGCAATCGTGGCGTGCACGGTTCCGATCATCACCGGCATCGGCCACGAAACCGATTTCACCATCGCGGATTTCGCCGCCGATATCCGCGCTTCGACGCCTTCGGCGGCAGCCGAGATGGTCGTGCGCACGCGGCAGGAGTTCGATGGCCATTTGTGCGATCTGCGCGACAAAATCGCGCAGCTCTTGCGCTATCGCGTGCTGCAAGCCAGTCACAAATTACGCGAGCTCGATCTGCATCGCGCTGCCCGGCGCCTGGAAGACACGCTGCGCCGCCGGCGCCAGCACACCGACGATCTTGCTGCGCAGCTCGCCGGCGCGCTTCGCGGCCGGGTCGAAATGCTCGACGAGCGCCTTAAGGTGGCCCTCTCGCGCCTGGCGGCTGTTGATTTTCGCGCGCGCCTCAGGGCCGCCACCGTGCGCCTCGATCGGCGCACATCTGAGCTGGGCGTGCGCGCGAGCCGCACGCTCGCGGCAAAAGGCCAACTCTTGGAAAAATTGCTCGTGCAGCTCGAAGAGCGCAGCCCGCTGCGCCTGCTGGAGCGAGGTTATGCCATCTGTTACGACGCGTCAGGCAACGTCGTGCAAGCCGCGGATCAGGTGGCGCTTGGCGAGCGCATTCGCGTGCAACTCGCACGCGGCCGCCTGGGCGCCGAAGTCAAAGATAAGGAACCAGGAAAGAATGGCGCTTAATGTTTTGCCGTCATTCCGAGGCCGGATCATGGGCCGAGGAATCTGTTTTTGTCTCGGTAGGCCTCGAAAGAAGAAATAAGGACGAAGTAACTTGGTTTATTCGTCAGTTGAAGACGCCACTTTGAGCACAGCCAAAAATGCTTCCTGCGGTATGTCCACGCGGCCCACGCGTTTCATGCGCCGCTTGCCTTCTTTTTGCTTTTCGAGCAGCTTGCGCTTCCGCGAGATATCGCCGCCATAGCATTTGGCGAGGACGTTTTTTCGTATTGGACTGATCGTTTCGCGCGCGATCACGCGGCTGCCGATGGCCGCTTGCAGCGCCACTTCAAACATCTGCCGCGGAATCAGCTTGCGCAATCGCGTGACGAGTTCGCGCCCGCGCTCATAGGATTGCTCGCGGTGGCAGACCAGAGTCAGCGCGTCCACCGGTTCGCCGCCCACGAGCACGTCGAGTTTGACCAGATCGCCTTCGCGGTAGCCCGCGAGATGGTAATCGAGCGAGGCATATCCACGCGAAACGCTTTTGAGGCGATCGTAGAAGTCGAGCACGATCTCATTCAGAGGTAATTCGTAGGTGAGCATCACACGCGTGGGTGAAAGATATTCAAAGCCTTTTTGCACGCCGCGCTTCTCTTCGCAGAGTTGCAGGATCGCACCGACAGAATCGTCGGCCGTAATGATCATGGCAGTGATCACCGGCTCTTCGATTTTGGCGATTTCGCTCGGGGAAGGGAATTTGGTCGGATTATCCACTTCGAGTACATCGCCGCTTGTGGTCGTGATGCGGTAGCGCACGCTCGGAGCGGTGGTAATCAGGTCGATGCCAAACTCGCGTTCCAGGCGCTCCTGCACGATGTCCATGTGCAGCAGGCCGAGAAAGCCGCAGCGGAAGCCGAAGCCCAGCGCCACGGAGTTCTCCGGCTCGTAGAAGAAGGCAGCATCGTTGAGTTGCAATTTGCCAAGCGCGTCCCGCAACATCTCGTAGTGGTGCGCTTGCACCGGATAGAGTCCGGCAAAGACCATCGGCTTGATGGCTTCAAAGCCGGGAAGAGGCGGAGCCGGGCGCTCCGCGTCGATTACCGTATCGCCGACGCGCGCGTCGGCCACGCGCTTGATATTGGCGATGATGAAACCGACCTCTCCGGCGCCCAATTCCTGGAGCACTACCGGTTTCGGCGTGAGCGCGCCGAGGCTCTCGACTTCGAAGACTTCGTTGTTGGAGCAGAGGCGAATTTGCTGATGAGGGCGCAAGCAGCCTTCCATCACGCGCACGAGCACCACGGCGCCTCGATAGGCGTCGAACCAGGAATCAAAGATCAGCGCGCGAAGCGGCGCTTCCGCCGAGCCCGTCGGCGGCGGCACGCGAGCGACGATGGCATCCAGCACTTTCTCCACGCCCAGTCCGCTCTTTGCGCTGATGGCCAAGGCATCCGAGGCCGGAATCGCAAGCACGCTTTCCATCTGCGCTTTCACTTCGTCCGGCTGCGCGGCAGGCAGATCGATTTTGTTGATCACCGGAATGATGGCGAGATTGTGCTGCGCGGCGAGAAATGTGTTCGCCACGGTTTGTGCTTCCACGCCTTGGCTGGCATCCACCACCAGCAAGGCTCCTTCGCAAGCGGAGAGCGCGCGCGAAACCTCATACGAAAAGTCCACGTGACCGGGAGTATCGATGAGGTTGAGCTGATATTCCTGGCCGTCCGCGGCGCGATAGTGCAGGCGAATACTCTTGGCTTTGATGGTGATGCCGCGCTCTTTTTCCAGATCCATGGAGTCGAGCACCTGCGCGGTCATTTCGCGCTGGCTGAGCGCGCCGGTCAGTTCCAGCAGGCGATCGGCAAGAGTCGACTTGCCATGGTCGATGTGCGCGATAATGCAAAAGTTGCGAATGAAGCGGGAATCCATGAGGGTATGTTTATTCCGGCGCGAGGCAATCGTGAGGCTCGCCACAATGAGAGAGCAAAGCGCCTGAGAATACTCCAGTTTGACACAATTGCACGCGAGCGGCCAGACGAGCGGCCCGAATCCTTAATAAAACCAGCATTTTTCCTGTGGGATCAGTTGATGTTCCGGCACCGAAAGCGTGTCTGAACGTTTTCCGCCGATCCGGGACAGTATATATTGTCTTTGGGTCCGGCCCGCAGGGGGTGAAGACCATCCGGAACAGCTTCCGAATATAGAGCATGGCCGTCGACGTCACTAAGCATCTGGATCGAGCGAAGCGGAGTCTCGAGAAGAACAAACTCGAAGACGCCGCGGAGGCGTACGAGTCCGTTCTGAGCGAGATGCCTGGTCAACTCGAAGCCCTGCAGGGGCTCGGGGACTTGTACACGCGTCTCAACCAGGCCGATCGCGCGGTCAAGTATTACAACGCGCTCTTCGACCGTTTCTTCGAGGCACATGAGGAAAATAAAGCCCTGGCCATCTATAGCCGGGCGCTGAAGGGCATCCAGCAACCGCCCGAACGCATGGCCCGATATGCGCTGCTGCTGCAAAAGCAAAATCGGCCGGACGAAGCCATCGAGCAATATTCATTCGCCTCAGAATTATTTCTGGCACGCGGCAATCAGGAGGCGACGCTCGACTGCCTGGAGCGTATCGCGCAGCTCGATCCCGATAATGCGGCGCGCCAGATGGCGATAGCGGAAATGGCTGAACAGCTAGGCAAAAATTCGACTGCTGCGCGCGGCTTACTGCGCGCGGGGCAACTTGCAGAGGCGTCCGGCGATGCGGAAGGCGCTCTGAAGATGCTGAAGCACGCCCACGAGCTAAGTCCGAAAGAGCGCGGTCCGGCATTATTGTATGCACAGGCGCTGCTGCGCCGCAAAGACGCAACCGCTGCGGTGCGGATCCTGGAGCCTTTTTCCAAGGGCGACCCGGATCAAGGGTTCCTGCGCACTTTTGCGGAAGCTCTGACTTCCACTGGAGAGTTGGATCGCGCGCGCGACATCCTCGCGCGACTGCCATTGGATCAGTCAGAAACGGCGAGCCGAATTTTCGATCTCGCCGACCGCTATCTGGCTGCGCATAAGGATGACGAAGCTGTGGCTTTGCTGCTAAAAATCCAGGATCAAATGAGCGCAGCTCACCGGGAAGGCGATTTTGTCGGACGGCTCGAAACGCTTTCGGATGCTCACACCGATTCTATTGCATTCGCCGAATTCTGTGCCGGCGCCTATGCCAAACTGAATCGCGAAACCAAATATTTCGACGCCCTGGTACGGCTATTCGATCTCCATATTGCCGGTGGCGACGTGGAGCACGCTTCCGAAACATTTGAAATGCTGGTGGATATCGATCCCTATGACGCGCGCAATCAGAAGCGTTTCACCCAAATCGAAGCTACGGCCGATCCTGCCTTTGCCTCACGAATGCGCACCCGGCTGGGCCAGACCGCGCCGCAGAAGCTGGACGCGGGGCCAGCTGAGACGCCTAGCGCTTCGGCCCCGCGTTCGGAGCAGCAGGAGGCTGCGCCGACATTCGATGATTTGATGGTGCAAGCCGAGATTTTTCTCCAGTACTCGCTGCAGTCCAAGGCGGTCGAGCGGCTGCAAAAGATCGCCGAACTCTTTCCCGGAGAAGAGGGCCAGAATCAGCGCCTGCGCAAGCTTTATGAGTCCGCGAATTGGTGGCCCGAAAGCTCCGCCAAGCCCCAGGCGGCCCCTGCAGAGCGCCCTGCGAGTCCCGCCGCGCCCTCCGCCGAGTCCGCGGATAACGTGCGCGATCTGGCCAAGATTTCCGAGATCAGCCGCGCATTGTTTCGCCTGCCATCGGCGCGGGCGATTCTTTCTGCCGGGATCAATGAGATCGGAACGCACCTGAGGGTCACGCGCTGCATTGCTGTGATTGGCCCGCCTGGAAAGCCGCCTGAGCTGGCCTCCGAATTTTGCGCGCCGAATGTCGAGCCTGCCAATGGCGCTTTGCTGGTAAAGCTCCTCAGCCAGTTGGATCGCGCGGCGCCCGACGCTCTTGGGGGACTTCCTCTGCATGCCGCAGCGGCGCCAGTTCTGCGGGAATTGGGGCTTGAATCAGTTCTGGGTATTGTGTTGATGGATCGCGAAAAGCAGAGCCAGGCAGGCATGGTGGTGGCGGGTTATGCGTTGCCGCACCAGTGGCGGGCGCACGAAACTTACTTCCTGCAGGCGGTCGGGGACCAAATCCTTCTGGGCGTGAATCACACGCGCCTGCGTACACTGACGCGCACGATGGGGCCCGCTGACGAAAAGACCGGCCTGTTGGCGCGAAGCTCGTATCAAGGAATGCTTTTATCGGAGGCGAGCCGCGCCAAGTCCAATGGCATCGCATTAGCTTTGGCCTTGATCCAGATCGATCGCGGGTCCGAAGTGCTCCGGCAGCAGGGAGAGATACAACTCGAACGTTACGTTGAGCTATTAGCGCGCGCGTTCCAATCGCTCATTCGTCAGACTGACTTGGCCATCAAATACACGGCCTGGACGATTGCTTTCATTCTGCCGGATACGGGACTTTCCGGGGCGCAAATTCTGGCGGAGAAGCTGCGCAAAGCCGCGGGGCACATTGCTCCGCCCTGGAACGGCGGGGTGCCGTTGAGTTTCAGCGCGAGCGTTGCGGAAGCGGTAGCCAGGCCCGATTATGATAGCGAGGACATTGTTACTGAGCTGATCAACCGCGCCGAAGCAGGATTAGAGGAAGCGCACGGGCGTGGAGGGGACGTCGTGATCGCTTCCAGACTCCGGGGACGTTAAAAAGAATGGCCATCGAAAAGCTGGGCGTAGTAGGTTGCGGCCTGATGGGATCGGGGATCGCGCAAACGGCCGCGCAGGCCGGTCTGCAAGTGACCGTGCGAGAAGTTTCAACGGAATTGATCGACAAAGGTTTCGCAAATATAGACAAGAGCCTCGCACGATTGGTGCAGCGAGGGACTCTCTCGGCCGCGGATCGCGATGCCGCACGCAAGCGGTTGCGTCCTACAACGAAGCTCGAAGACCTGGCGGGCTGCGATTTGATTATCGAGGCCATCACGGAACAACTAGAGGCGAAGAAAGAGCTCTTTCGCGCCCTGGACGGATTTTGCCCGCCGCAAACAATTTATGCGAGCAATACGTCTTCGCTTTCCATTACAGAGATGGCGGTAGCGACGCGCCGCCCGGAACGCTTTGTTGGCCTGCACTTTTTCAATCCTGTGCCCATCATGAAGCTCGCGGAAGTTATCCGAACCATTGCCACCGACCCCAAGGTGTACGAGGAGGCCGCCGCGCTCGCCGCGCGAATGGGGAAAACGGCGGTGCGCACAAGCGATCGAACCGGCTTTGTTGTCAACCGCCTGCTGGTGCCGTATTTGCTGGACGCGGTGCGCGCGCTCGAGGAAGGCGTGGCCAGCATCCCCGATATCGATCAAGCCATGAAATTGGGTTGCGGTCATCCCATGGGACCGCTTACTCTGCTGGACTTCGTGGGATTGGATACGACGTATTACATTGCCAACATCATGTTCGACGAATTTAAAGAGCGCCGCTTTTCCCCGCCGCCTCTGCTGAAGCGCATGGTTATGGCAGGCTGGAACGGGCGCAAGGCCGGACGCGGCTTTTACGATTACAGCGATCCTGAAAATCCCAAGCCGATAGCGCTTGTTTGAGATACCGATTCGGACGACTGTTTAAAATTTAGCGGAGCCTGACGCGTGGCCTACCAAAATTTGATCTTCGAGAAGAAAGAACATATCGGTACGCTCACGTTCAACCGGCCAAAAGTTTTGAACGCGCTGAATCGGCAGACAATGGACGAGCTGGCCGCTGCGCTCACAGAAGCCGGTAACGACAAGGACCTGCGCGTGCTGATTCTGACGGGGGCGGGCGACAAGGCTTTTATCGCCGGAGCAGATATAAACGAGCTGGCGCGCATGACGCCGATGACCGGGCCCGAGACCTCTTTGTATGGGCAGGGAGTGCTGCACAAGCTGGAAACTTTAGGGAAGCCCTCAATTGCCGCGGTCAACGGTTTTGCGCTGGGCGGCGGTTGCGAACTGGCACTGGCGTGTTCCATTCGGCTGGCGAGCCGAACGGCGAAATTCGGGCAGCCGGAAGTGAAATTGGGGATCATTCCCGGATATGGCGGCAGCCAGCGGCTGGCACGGCTCTGCGGAAAAGGCATTGCGCACGAGCTATGCCTGAGCGGGGAAATGATTTCGGCCGAAGAGGCGCAACGCATCGGGCTCGTGAATCATGTTTACGAGGCGGGCGAGCTTTTGCCGGCGGCGCAGTCCCTGGCCAAGAAAATCGCGGCGAACGCTCCGGTAGCCGTGCAGCTCACCATGGAAGCGATCGAGCGCGGGCTCGAAATGCCGCAGGAACAAGGCTTGTTTCTGGAAGCATCGCTGTTTGGAATGAGCTGCGCGACCGAAGACATGCGCGAAGGCACGAAGGCATTCCTTGAAAAGCGTCCGGCGCAATTTCAAGGCAAATGAGTAGTTCCTGAAGCGGGTGCGGATAGCGAATGAGCGACAATTTTCAGCCCAACGAGATTCACGGCTCCTATGATGCATCGGGAATGCGCTTTGGCCTGGTGGTAAGCCGGTTCAATAGCTTCATTACCGATCGCTTGCTTGCGGGTGCGATGGACGCGCTCGAAAAGGGCGGGGCTTCCGCGGAACAAACGGATGTGGTGCGCGTGCCGGGCTCGTTTGAAATTCCGCTGGCGGCAAAGAAAATGGTTTTGGCGCGGCATTACGACGCCATCGTCGCTATCGGCTGCGTGCTGCGCGGCGAGACGGCACATTTCGATTATGTCGCGTCGGAAGTAGCGCGCGGCGTCCAACTGGCGCAAATGGATACCGGCGTACCGATTATTTTTTGCGTACTGACGTGCGATACGCTCGAGCAGGCGATCGATCGCGCCGGACTGAAGAGCGGGAACAAGGGTTACGAGGCGGGGCTGGCGGCGCTGGAAATGGCGCGCTTATCGAGCCAGCTCCGGGCGGCCGCTCCTATTTCTGCCGTGCGCATGCGAAAGCGCCGCTAAGATGGCGCAACGGCATAAGGCCCGTCAGTACGCGCTGCAGATGCTGTTTCAGTGGGAGATCGGACGGCAGGATCCGCGTCGCATCGAAGAAGGCTTCTGGCGGATCGCCAAAGCGGAGAAAAACACCCGGGTGTTTGCCAACGATCTCTTTGAGGGCGTTGTGAAAAACGCGTCGGAGCTCGACGCTGTGGTTACGGCACACATGGATAACTGGCGCCTGGACAGGCTGGCGCTGATCGACCGGGCCATCCTGCGCCTGGGCGTACACGAACTGCGCGCGGGGACAGCGCCGCGCAAAGTGGTGGTAGATGAAGCCGTGGAACTGGCCAAGGCTTTTTCCTCGGAGGATGCAGCCGGATTTGTGAACGGAGTTCTTGATTCGGTCCTGCACGCGTTGCCGGAAAAAACAAAACACGCCAGCAAATCCTAAATAAGCCGCGAAGCAAATTGCCGGCCGATAGTACGTTCGTACCAGAAACTACCTGAATACACCCCGAAACTTCGTGCCCACCATTGTGTTTTTCTAGTGCAAGCTGGTTCCAGTCGTTTTCAAGGAGGAAATCGTGAAGCTCATTACCGTAAGAATGGGCCTTGGTGTGTTCGCGATTGCCGGGCTGCTAACGGCGAGCGCGTGGGCGCAGAATTCAACCCCCGAGCCGGGCGATGTGCGGAACGATACTCACGATATCCGCCAGGACCGGCGGGACGTCCGGAAGGATGTGCGTGATCGCAATGCGGACAATCGCGATATCCGGCAGGATCGGCGCGACGTTCGCGGAGACCGCAGCCAACTACGGCAAGACAATGCGAAATATGGCGCGAATAGCGCGCAATCCAGGGCGCAGCGGCAGGATATTCGCGCGGACAAGCGCGATATTCACCACGACGTGAAGGATCGCAACCAGGACAGGCGCGACATCCACCATGACCGCAAGGATGTGCGGCAGGATCGTAAGGACCGCCGCCAGGATGTGAAGGCGTTGCGTTAGAGCTGGTAGATCGCGCTGGTTGACTTAGCGGTACGGCGGGGGCGGTACGGCGGGCCGATCTTTTAATTGGCCCCCTGATTGGCCCGCTGATTGGCCCGCTTCGGATCGGCCCGCTTGCGCAAATCAGGAGTCGAGAAAACCTTCCATGATCGTGACGGCAGTGCCGCTCACGCGCGGCACGAGCTTGCCGTGCTGCGCGAGCACTTCCACGCGGATGCTGCTGGGGCGCTGCATTTCGATGCCTTGATAAATTTCCAGCGGAGTAGCCAGCTTGAGGCGCCCCTGGTGCACAAGATAGGCGCCGAGCGAACCGGCTGCCGATCCGGTGGCCGGATCTTCTCCAATTTCCCACGTAAGCATGCCGCGCGCGAAAACTGTGTTTTTGCTGTCTGCCACGAAGCAATAGGCCATTGTTGCCGAATCGCGAAGCACGCGGCGAAGCGCAGGCGGATTCGGCTCGATCTTTTGCAGTGCTGAGCGCCGCCGGAGCGGAACCATGAGATTGAAGATACCCGTGGAAACGAATTCCAGCGGCAGCGAGGAATCGAGATCACGGACGCCGAGACCGAGTGCGCTCGCGAGCGCACTGCGGTCGATCCGCGCGGCGCGGAATTCGGCTTGCTTCTGAGTCATGGCAACGCGAACCGGGCGGCCGTCGTGGAAAGCAATCTCGACCGGCAGAATGCCCGCGCCGGTCTGTTGGAGGACGTGAACGCTGCCTTCCTGGGCCGGCACTACGCCGAGCTGCGCCAGAAGAAACCACGTGCCGATCACCGGATGGCCGGCCAGGGGAAGTTCGGTTTTGGTGGTGAAGATGCGGAGGCGGGCGAGCGCGCGATTGCCGGTGGGTTTCTGCACGAACACGGTCTCAGCAAGATTCATCTCTCGCGCAATCGCTTGCATCAGCCGCGTGGTCAGGCCGTCACCATCCGTGATAACTGCGAGCGGATTGCCGGTCAGGGGTTTGTCTGTGAAAACGTCGAGTTGGTAGAAGTGCCGCTTCATTCTTTGCTCACAATGCCTGCACCAGAGCGCTGACTTCGTTGAGAAGACGTTTCGTGCTCTCCGCACGCGTCGTTTCGGAATAAACGCGCAACATGTTTTCGGTGCCCGAGGCGCGCACCATGACCCAGCCGACGTCGCCCACGTAAACCTTAATGCCGTCGAGATCTTCGCGATGAACGACCGGCCAATCGCCCAGCCGCGCGAGCTGCCCACCGGCGAAGTATTCTATGGCGCGCTCTTTTTGGCCGGGGCGCAACTCCAGATCCACGCGGCCGTAATGATGTTCGCCATATTCGGAATGGAGATGCGCGACGAGCTCACCGAGGGACATGTGATGCCAGGCCATGACTTCGGCGAGCAAAAGCGCGCTGACCGTAGCGTCACGCTCGGGCAGATATAGCTTGGTGCCGATGCCGCCGGACTCTTCGCCTCCCATCAGGATGTTGCCTTCGAGCATCAGTTCGCAGATGTATTTGAAGCCGACGGGAACTTCATGAACGCGGCGGCCGTAACGAGACGCGATTTTATCGAGCAGCTTGGTCGTGGAGAAAGTCTTGGCGAGATCCCCGCTGACTTGCCGAGTGCCCGCGAGATGCCAGAACAAGATGGAAAAGATCTGGTGCGGGTTGATGAATGTGCCGTCGGAATGCATGGCTCCGATGCGATCGCCGTCTCCATCGGCGGCAAATCCGGCATCGTAGCCGCCGCGGAGAACGGCTTCGCGCAATGCGGCGACGTGGGGCTCGATGGGTTCCGGGTTGACGCCGCCGAAAAGAGGATCGCGGGTGCCGCGAATCTCGTCGCAGGCGACACCATGACGCCGCATGAGAGCAATCAGCAGTCCACGGGCTGAGCCGTGCATCGGATCGACGACGAAGCGCAGCCCGGCCGCCTGCAATTTTTCCCAATCGACCAGCTTATCGATCGTATCGAGATAAGGCGCCAAAATATCGAGGTCGTGAATTTGTGCGGAACGCGGCGGAAGGTTCGGAACGCCGTGGACCTGCACGGTCGCGAGCTCGTGTTCGATCTGCTCCACGATGGAAGGCAGCGCCGAGCTACCGTAGCTTGCCTTGAACTTAATTCCGTTCCAGCGATAGGGATTATGGCTGGCGGTGATCATTACGCCGCCCGCCGCGGCGCGCTGCCGCACCAGCAATGAAACCGCGGGAGAAGGACAAGGAGCAGTTGCGAGCCATACCGGCAGATCGGCCATGGCAATCGTTTCCGCGACGGCCTGCGCGAAACGTTCCGAGGCGAAGCGATTGTCGTATCCGACGACCACGCCCTGGCCAGGCTTTTCCGCGCGAACGATGTAACGAGCGATGGCCCAGGCGACCTTGCGAACATTTTCAAACGTGAAGTCGTCGGCTATGACGCCGCGCCAGCCATCTGTGCCAAAGCGGATGTTGTTCACGGGCACAGTATATGCGAACGAGCAATGGGCGCGAAGTACACGGGTTAGAGCAATTTTTGCAGGCGATGCTGCTCGAGCCATTTCACCACGCGCCCCACATCTTGAGCGCGTTCGCGGGAACAGACGAGCAGCGCGTCGGAGGTTTCCACGATGACCAGATCGGAAACGCCGACAGCAGCGACGAACTTCGAAGGACTGGAGATGAGGTTTCCCGCTGCATCGAGGGCGAGCACGCTGCCGGTGGAAACGTTCGCGCCGGGACGTTTTGCCAGGAGTTCGTACACAGCGGCCCACGAGCCGACGTCGCTCCAATCGATTGCCGCGGGAATGACAAAGACGCGAGCATGCTTCGGATCGCGGGAGGCCGGCTCGAGGAGGGCATAATCGATGGAAATGTTTTCGAGATGCGAATACTCGCGTTGGAGCGCGGCAGCGTAGCGAGAAGTGCCAATCCTTTCGGCGATACGCATCAGCGCGGCATGCGTTTTGGGCAGATAGCGCTCGAGATTTTCGAGGAACGTGGACACGCGCCAGAAAAACATCCCCGCATTCCACAAATAACGGCCGGACGCGACGTACTTGCGGGCCAGTTCGAGAGATGGCTTTTCGGCGAACCGGCGGACCGGGTAGGCATGATAACGATCCGCGGATTGTTGCGCATTATCGCGGGAAGCGCGTTCGATATAGCCGTATCCAGTTTCGGGCCGCGTAGGCGGGATGCCGAGCACGACCAAAGCTCCTGGCTGCGCCGCCACTTTCAAAGCAGCGCGAACGATCTGCCGGTACCGCGCGGGTTTGCCGATGAAGTGGTCTGCCGGCAGAACGGCCATGAGTGCGTCGCTGGCTTTTTCTTGTCTCAACAAATGCGCGGCTGCCAGACCGATGGCTGCTGCCGTGTTGCGGCCCACGGGCTCGGTCAGAATGTGCCGAGAAGGCACCTGTCGCAATTGGCGGCTCACAGCACGAGCCTGTTCCCGATGGGTAACAACCCAAATGTGTGAACTGGGAAAGAGCGGCGCGAGACGCTCGTAAGTCTGCTCGACCATGGTTTTCCGCCCGACGATATTGAGCAACTGTTTCGGCGAGCGGGTGCGGCTACGAGGCCAGAAGCGCGTTCCACGTCCACCAGCAAGAATGATGGCGTGAGGGGGTGGCGCGGCCGAACTCATTGGCGAAGTATCTCGGAGCGTTGCGATTCGCTGAGGCCCTTCTCGGCGAGTTCGTGCGAGAGTTGCTCTAATCTGGGACATACGTACGGAGGAGCTTTGTGGCGGCTTGTGCGGCGAGGTGGTATTCGCCCAGCGCCGCCGGAATCATCCAGGCTTCGCCTGGATTGTAGGGCATGGATACCGAGCGCCACTGAATGCGGCCGTGTCCCTCGAGCGGAACCAGCAATTCAAAGCTGTCCGGATCCGTTGCGACTTGAATACCTTCGGTAAATTGCCAAATTTCGGTAGCGAAGTATGCGCACGCTGCCAAGTAGGTTCTCTTTGCCGATCCTTGCTGAACCGGGACGCCGCGCACTTGTGCGCATCGTTGCGGACCGAACTGCAAAACGTCAAGAGCTTGGCGAACGTGAAGAGGCCGGAGCGAACCATCCGTTTGCCGACGGTTGTAGTCGAAGACACGGTAAGTGATGTCGGAATTTTGCTGCACTTCGCACAACAGCGCACCAGGACCGATGGTGTGCGCGCTTCCCGCCGGAACGAAGAAGGCGTCTCCAGCCTGCACCGCACGCCGCGACAGGCAGCGCTCCACATCGGCATCGGTAAGCGCCTGACGAAAGACTTCCGGGGTGACGCCGGGTTCCATACCCAGCAGGAGTTCGGCGCCCGGCCGGGCGGCGACTGCGTACCACATCTCCGTTTTGCCCACGCCTCCCGCGGCCGCTTCGTGCTGGCGGGCATATTCATCATCGGGGTGAACCTGCACGGAGAGCTTGTCTTCGGGGAAGATGAACTTCAGAAGCAACGGAATGCGCGCGGTCGCTTGCAGACGGCGCCCTTTCCACTCGGGTGAAAGGCCGGACCAAGCCTCGCCGAGAGAGCGGCCCGCAAGGGGACCGGAGGCGAAGGTACATTGGTCTCCCGTGAGCCAGACCTCCCCAATTGGTTCAGTGGCCGCCGGACCGTTGTCAAACAGAGGCGCCAAGCTTCGAGAACCCCAGATGCGAGGCACAAAGACTGGCGCCAGACGGGAAGGCGGAATATTCACCGGGCGACGGCAGCCGACGCGAAGAAGCGCTCGAGTCTGCGCAAACCTTCCTCTATTCGGTCGATGGATGTGGCGTAGGAAATGCGTAGATAGCCCGGGGCGCCGAACGCATCTCCGGGCACTACAGCGACATGTTCGCGTTCGAGCAGATGCTGGGCCAGCTTAGTGGAATCTCCCGAACCGTTGACCAGATGCGCGGAAACGTCCGGGAAAGCATAGAACGCGCCCGAAGGCTCGGGGCACGTGACTCCCGGAATAGCGCTCAAGCCGGCGAGGATCCGGGCGCGGCGGCGCGCATATTCAGCCAGCATGACCGGCACAGAATCCATCGGGCCGGTGAGCGCAGCGAGGCCAGCATACTGTGAGATCGAGGTCGGGTTCGATGTGTTCTGGCTCTGCACCTTGAGCATGGCATCGATGACGGGCTTGGGAGCGAGAGCGTAACCGAGGCGCCAGCCCGTCATCGAGAAGGTCTTCGAAAGCGAGCCCACGACGATCACGTGCGGCTTCGATCCCTGGATACTGGCGATGGAGTAAGGCCGAGCCGAGCCATACGTGAAATGTGAGTAACACTCGTCTGTAAGCAGCCAGACGCCGTGACGCCTGCAAACTTCATAGATCTTTTCAAATTCGGCCGGCGGAATCACAGCGCCGGTTGGATTATTGGGCGAATTGATGATGGCCATGCGAGTGCGAGGCGTGATGGCCTCTTCCAATTGGCCGGCGCGCAGGGTGAAGCCCGTGGACGCCTCGGTAGGCACGAAAACGGGTTCGCCGTCCGCAATCTTCACGATATCGGGGAAACTGACCCAATAGGGCGAAGGAATCAGGACTTCGTCGCCTTCCTGGATCAGCGACATGACCGCGTTGTAGATGGCATGCTTGCCGCCCACGCAAATGATGCACTCGCTGGGCTCGTAGGAACTGCCGAGTTGTTGGGCATGCCAGCGGCAAACCGCTTCACGCAGCGGCGTGATGCCCGCCGTCGCAGTGTATTTCGTGCGGTTGCGCTCGATCGCTTCAATGGCGGCGTCCTTGATGTGAGCGGGCGTTGGGAAATCCGGTTCGCCGGGGCCAAAATCGACGACGTCCAGGCCCCGAGCGCGCAGTTTTTCCGCCTCCACAAGAACCGCCATGGTCGGTGAGGGAACGACACGATTGACACGATTGGCAAATCTTTGGGTCATTTTAGCTAGCTCCCCTGAGAGTCCTTTAGATTACCTTGGCGCGCAGGCGGCGTTCAACCGCGACAGGCACGAGGCCACTGACCGAGCCACCCAATTGCGCGATTTCGCGAACCAGCCTGGAGCTGAGATAGCTGTATTCCACGGCCGGCATCATAAAAACAGTTTCGAGACCCGGCTGAAGCTTCCGGTTCATCATGGCCATCTGCAACTCGAATTCGTAGTCCGATATGGCACGGATGCCGCGGAGGATGACGCGCGCCTTTCGTTCTCTCGCGTAATCGACAAGCAGACCGTTAAAGCAATCGATCTCCACATTCGTAAATGAAGCGGTCGCCTCAGCAAGCATTTCCGTACGTTCGGCAATACTGAACAGCGGCTCCTTTTCGTTGTTCCGAAGGATCGCCACGACCAGCCGATCAAATATCTTAGTGCCCCGTTCGATCAGGTCGAGGTGACCATTGGTAACCGGGTCAAACGAACCGGGATAGATGGCCAGTACTGGTTCCATGAAAGGAAAAGCAATTCTATCGCATCGGAGCCCGGATTAGAGAAAAATCCCGATCCATGCCCGTCGTCTACTGGAGGCCGACTTAAATTAGAGAGTCGGGCGGTCTCAATGGTCAGCGCAACCCTTGCCCGCCCCTTCTAGTTGCAGGAGTTCTGAGGGCGAAAGTCGGTCGCGAGGGTTGATTCAAATGAACACTACCCTGTACAGGTCTGATTGAATCCAGCCAGACAGATCGTCGCTCCGGGGTGAAGTATTGTCCGATCAACTGATTGGACGGTGTTGCATCGACCGATTGAGCTTGCACGGGTTGTTGATTAGATAACGGCGTCGGCTCCCCCCGACCGAGTAAAGTTGGTAGCGGTAACTGACCAAGACTTGGAAGGAAAGGAGCCGAGCATGCTGATTATAGGATGCGATTTCCATTCGCGGTTCCAGCAAATTGCGATGCTGGATCCGCAGACCGGTGAAGTCATCGAGCGTCGGTTAGAACACGAGAACGGTGAGGCTCGGAAGTTTTACGCCGGGCTTGCCACTCCGGCGCGCGTAGGAATTGAGGCCACCAGATATGCGCAGTGGTTCGAACGGATGCTCGCCGAGCAAGGGCATCAGTTGTGGGTAGGAGATGCGGCGGAGATCCGTGCAGCGATGGTGCGCAAGCAGAAGAGTGACTCGCGTGATGCTTGCCATATTCTGGACCTGCTGCTCAGAGACAAGTTTCCGCGGATCTGGATTCCGTCCACGGAGGAGCGCGATGTGCGACAACTGTTGCGGCACCGATTTAAATTGGTCTGCTTGCGAACTTCCTTGAAGAACCAATTGCATGCCATGGCCATGGGCCAGGGCATCTGCCGAAAGAAGAAGCTGTGGACGGCCGTGGGACGAAAGGAACTAGAGGATCTGTCCCTCGGTCCCTGGGCCAGTCGTCGCCGGCAGCAACTGTTAGACCTGCTGGACCAGCTCGAGCCTGTCATGGATGAATTGGATCGAGCAGTGATCCAGGAAGCAGAGAAGCGCCCCGCGGCCGTGCGCTTGATGACACAGCCAGGAGTGGGGCCGGTGACGGCACTGGCGTTCGTACTGACGATCGGGCCCGTCGAACGCTTCCCGAAGAGCAGGAAGCTGGTGAGTTATCTGGGCCTAAATCCCAGTGAGGAGAGTAGCGGAGGCCGGCAGCGGCTCGGTGCGATCAGTAAGCAAGGCAACTCCATGCTTCGATTTTTGCTGGTCGAAGCAGCCCAGACGGCCTCGATATACGATCCCGAATTGCGGCGGGACTATCAGCGATTGAAATTCCGCCGCGGTCGTGGGGTGGCAAAGGTAGCCATCGCACGAAAGTTGGCGGTGCGGCTGTATAGGAAGCTGCGTGAAGCAGCGCAGCCCGTGCCGCCGGCTCCCATGCAGGGCAGCCCGGCAGTTTCCGTGGTAGGCGAAAGCCTATCGTGTTTTTGATTGAGCGCCCTGCCTCCTCTGGAAAGAGACGGAGGAGTTCGAACAGGTGAATCATGGTCCGTGGTTGAGGATCGCATAGATGGTTGGTGGGAAGCTGACTTCCCCCGCAGGATTCAAAGAGAGGAGTCTTGGTCAGACGCCGCAAAGGAATCCTGAGTAAGGACGAAGCTTCGCTTCGTCCGGACGCGATGGTAGCGAGCCGTCCGCTGCGTCAAGGGTCTGGCGATGAACGGTCCGACAAAAACGGTCGAACCGCCCTTGACGCCGCTTCCGGCTCGCAGAAGTAGGGGTGTGCTTGAGAGAGTCCCTTGACAACGCCGACGCCGTTATAGAAGGAAACTGGAACGCGTCTTTGGCACGGAAGGGCGCGCCGTAGCCGGAGGCCATCGATATAGGCTGACGCCTGCTTTGGCGACGGATGATGAGAGCAACAACGCGAGTATCTTCTAAATCAAATCGCTAGAATTCGGAGGAATCGCCGAGCTGAACGCGGAAACCGTCCGGATCCTTCACATGGAAGCCTTGAGGGCCTTTTTCGTCGGGCTCCGGAGTGACTCCGCGCGCCTTCAGGTCCCGAACGACTGAGTCGTGGTTGAACTTATCGATCCCAAGGCAGAAATGGTCCACGTTCCCGGATGGTTTCTCTTGTCGAAGCGTGAGATGGCTTGGGCCGACTCCCAGATCGGACGGCGGTGGGACTGCCGGCTACGCGCTTCGGGAGGCCGAAGGCTCGCATATAGAATTCCGCGGAGCGCTTGATGTCGCTGACTTGAATCGAAACGTGATTGATGGTCGCGGCGGCAAAGCCGGTATCCGCGGCCGAGACTGTTCCGCCGGCCACTGCCAGCATGGCCAAGCCCTGAATCAATTCCCGGCGGGTGAGCGTGCCGCTCTCGTAACGTCCCAACAGGCTGGAAATGACGTGTTCCACGTGCGCCTCCTCATCGTAAATTTCTGACTCATGCCGTGGCTGACCCGAGCGTTCCTTTCCGAAAGCCAATTCAAAACAAAAAGCAGATCCCTCGACTACGGCCCGCGCCGCGCTTTGCGCGGGACTCCGCTCGTGATGACAACGTGGGAAAGGCACCCGGGGACGTAGATATACCCGGCCCGCGGTTCGTGTCAACGAGCAAGCGCCGGTATTAGGAACGCGCGGGGGCAGGGCGTTCGGGCGCTGCGGTGGCGGCCTTTTCCTGTAAGGCTGATTCCGACAAAATACGGGCGAGCGAATCGCGGTAGGGCGCGGTAGCGACGCCGCGTTCCGTGATGATCGCGGTGATCAGGCGCGCGGGCGTGACGTCGAACGCGGGATTGGCCGCTTCGACCGCGGGCGCGATCCGGACGCCGCGGATGTGCGTCACTTCTTCCGCCGGACGCTCTTCGATGGGAATGCTTTCACCCGAGGCAATGGATAGATCCAAAGTGGAGATGGGCGCGGCCACGTAAAAAGGCACGCTATTTTCGCGCGCCAGCACGGCGATTTGATACGTGCCGATCTTGTTGGCCGTATCACCGTTGGCGGCGATGCGGTCCGCACCGACGACGACAGCGCCAACCTTACCCGTCTTGAGGAAATGCCCGACCATATTGTCGGTGATGAGCGTGAGAGGAATGCCGCCCTCGGCAAGCTCCCAGGCGGTGAGGCGCGCGCCCTGGAGATAAGGGCGCGTCTCGGGGACGAAGACGCGCAGCTTTCGTCCCTGGTCAACGGCGACGCGAATGACGCCTAGGGCCGTACCAATGCCGGCGGTGGCCAAAGCGCCGGCATTGCATTGCGTCATGACGTGGCCGCTTTCGGGCATCAGCGGAGCGCCGAAGCGGCCGATGGCTTCGTCGATGGCGCGCTTTTCTTCATGGATGCGGCGGGCTTCGGCGACGAGCGCATCGCGGACGGTTTGCAGATTGGCGTTACCGCCGAGTTCTTCGAAGCGGCGCGTCATGCGATTGATGGCCCAAAACAGGTCCACGGCGGTGGGCCGGGTGCGGGCGATGGTTTCGCAGATCACGGGGAATTCGGCGCGCAACTCGGCGACGGACTTGGCTTTTGAGTGCAGCACGCCGAGGGCGACGCCCATGGCGGCCGCGACGCCGATGGCCGGGCGCGCCGCGGATAACCATGTCGCGGATGGCGGCGGCGACTTCGCGGTAATCGGTATAGGTATTGCTGAACGACTTCGCCAGGCAGGCGGCGCTGGTCAATCATGACCACGCCGGACGGGGTCCACTCGATGGGCTGGACTACGCGCATGAACAGATAACTCCGGTCATGGGTGAGCCAAGGCAGCGAAGGGGCAGCACGCTCATGCGCCGGGGAGATGGCGCAGGCCGCCGGTGGCGATATAGAAGCCGGCGAACAGGATGGTGTTATAGCCGAGATGCACGAAATAACTTGCGGCGACGGTTCCAGCTTTGGCGCGAATATAAGTGAGGACGATGCCGACGCAGATCAGCAAGCCGATCTGTCCCCAGGCGCCGCCGAGCTGCTGTGCATGCGCAAGTCCGAAAAGCGCGCCTGTGGCAACGATGCCGGTGGTGATGCCAAATTTGCGGGCGATGACCGGGTAGATGCAGCCGCGGAAAATTGTCTCTTCGACGAAGGGAGCCACGAGAATTCCCAGTGCCATGAGCATCAAGACACTTTGGCGGCTGCGGAAAAGCTCTTCCATGGGGATGCCGGATTCGCGGCCGACAAAATTTCCGAGCCAGCCCACCACAACAGCCAAGGCGAAACCGCCAAACACGTAGCGCAGTACGACCGAGCCGCTCGAGGCGATGTTGCGGAAACCGCGCCAGCCCATGGTTTGCCAAAACGGCGCGGCACTGCGGCCGCGAACGACGACGTAAAGAAAGACCAGCGTGGCGCCGGAAAGCAGGGCCTGGCTAACGATCAGCACCGAAGCCCATTCAGCGGTGGAGTTTCGCAAGGCAGTAGGAGATATGCCAAAAAAGACGACGGCACCCGCAGCGACGATCAGCGTGAGCACGGCGCCAGCAATAAAATAGAACAGCATGAGGTAAAGCAGATCGATCCACCGGAAAGGGGTGCGCGAGTCGACCCGCGGAGCCCGATCAGACAACGGCTGAGCCTCAAAATCCAGTCGTTGCCTAAATTCGGGCATTGGTTCAGAAGGGCCGGGGCCAGGCGGCGGAATTGCGGCAAATCTGTCAGGCTGCCCTTCGAGAGGGGCCGGCGCGTTATCAGGGGGTAGAGAGCTCATGCGGCCTTGCAGTTCTTTGGACGACGATCGTTGGATGATTGGCCCAATACGCAGGGTGCACCCACCTCTAATAGCACTGTAAATGCAGTCGAGCTTAGAGCGCAAGTTCTTCAATGGCGGCGGGGTAGGCCCAAAATCAGACCAGGGGGAGCTAATCTGGCGTTATTGACCCAGGTCCAAAACCATACCGTCGACCCGTCTTTGGAAGCCCGCGAAGGTCCCCAAAATAGGCGAGGAGACGTTGCTAAAGACGTCGTGCGGGTTCTGGTGGTTGGTGACGTCAGTCGAATAGACTCCAAGGCGGATTTTGCGGGCTTTGGAGCGCTCGCGGAACGGAATGCGCAGCGCAATTTCCTTGTATATCCGGGCATCCAGGGAAAAGTACGTCGGGAAACGCGAGCCGTCGGGCACGCCCACGTAGTTCTGGAGCACATCCACATTCGAATATGGAAATCCCGAATGAACGTCGACAACGGGACTGAAAGCCAATTTCCAGGGGAGATGAAATAATCCCGAGGCCAATACGCGATGGGGTACGTCTGACGGCAAGATGCCCGTCACGTTAGGCCGAATTACGGGAGCTTCGAAGAGGATCAGCGTATCGGAAAGCGTATTCAGGTCGCCCAGCGCGCGGCTCCATGTGTAAGAAATGGTGAAGTCGGTGGTTTCGCTGGGGCGGTAATGGGCGGTCACCTGAGCCTGACGATAGTGGGACTCGCCCGTGTTGTGCAGCGCCAGCAGCCCATTGGCGCCGGTTGCATTGAGCACCGGATCCAGAACGAAAAGGTCGGTTGTCTGGTTATCAAGATAGCCGAGCCGGAGGCTTACGTTTCGCCGCACCTCGCGTTCGAACTCGACGTTCCAGACGAATGTGCGGGGGCTCGTTTCGGGACCAAACTGGGCGCCGATCATGTTCGCGGGGATGCCCGAGGGAAGATAGGCGTTTTGCAGGACCATGGGCTGGCCGATCAACGCACCGGACGAATCGAAGGAGCTCAGCACCCTGGTCTGGTTATCCGCGAAATCCGCCGCAAGCAAAGGAACATGACTGTAGATCTCCGCAGCGCTGGCTCGGATTACGGTCTTGCGCCCGCTGCCCGGCGAGAAGGCCAAGCCGGCGCGAGGCGCAAAGGCAGCGTCACGTCCAATGGATTGACTCGAAAGACGCGCGCCAAAGTTCAGCGTCAAACTGCCGTTCACATTCCACTGATCCTGGACGAACTCCGCCGCTTCGGTATCGGCAGCTCTCAAAAGTCCCGCGCCCTGAAAATCGATCCGCTCGGCAATCGTGCCATCCTGCGCGAGGAGATCTACAGGGTGGGAAACGCTGCTCCCGTTGTAGGACCTGTATAAGACATCTTCGCCGAATCTCACTTCATGACGTCCGTGCCAGGTTTTGGCCGGGAGCTGATACGCCGGAAGCACTTCTACCTGGTTAGCTCTTCGGGACCATGTGTTAAAGAAATTACCGCCCCAGCCTTCGGGCGTAATTTGCATGTCGGCAGGCCCTTGTCCCCAGGTGTCACTGTCGAAGCGGGTGTAGCGCACGACAGTGTTCAGCACCGCACCCGAAAGCAACTGATAGCTATCGGATACGCCGACGGATGCGCCGTTGCGGCGATAGTTCGCAGAAGCACTTTGTGGAACGAGCGTATTGATGTTCGCGAATTCGATGGCCGAAGGGAAAACATTGAGGTTGATACTCAACAGGTGGCGGGGCGACAGGATCGCCTGAAGTTCGGTAAACGACGTGGTCGAGCGCGTGGTGGTTTCGTTTAAGGGCCACGCCAAGCCGCGGATAGGCGTTCTACGGAATTCGTACGTAAGTTCTTGGGAAAAATTGATCTTGTTCTTGACGAGCGGGCCGCCGAATTCGAATCGCGGCGTCCAGTTGGCGATTCCCACGAGCTGACCGTTTTTGCCTCGGAATGACGGGGTAAAATCGAGCAGTTTGTAATCCCACGCGGTCGACGGAGCCTTCGTTTCGATCGCCGTGAGGCCGCCGGAAAAACCTCCGTACTCAGAGCTTTCCGGCAGGCTGTAAACCGTCATCGACTGAATGGCATCGACCGGAATGGGAATCGAAAAGCTCCCTGAAATCGGATCCACATTCTCCGCAGAGTCGACCAGCAGCATGCCCTGACTTTCCGCTTGACCATCAAAACTTAGCTTCCCCTGAGCGGTGCGAACGACGCCGGGCGTCAGCGATAAAGCTTCCGTAAACTTTTGTGTGGGCAGCGGCAAGGCAGCTAATTGCTGATCGCTGACCGTTGCGGTTGGCCCGACACTCTGAGTGGCAACAATGGGGGTGATTTCGGCTCGAACTTCGACATGCTGATTGACCGAGCTAATTTCCAAGACGACATCCTCGGTGACCGCCTGGCCGGGTTTGAGAGTGACGCTAGCAGTCCACGGCTTAAAACCATCCTCAGTTGCCTGCAGAGTATAGGTTCCAGGCGAAAGTTGTGAAAATTCGTAGTGGCCCTCGGCGTCAGTCATGGTGGACTGAGGTACTTCATTCGGCGAGGGACCGGCCAGTTTTACAGTGATGTCTGGCGCGGCATCCCTGGTCCCGTCTCCGCCGACTACGGTGAAGCTGCCGCTAATCGATGCGGTAGGAACGCTCGATTTCGCTGCAGGCTCCTGAGCTAGCGCGGGATAGCCGCCTAGAAGGGCGGCGATAACTAACACGCAGGACGCTACAAACAGAGTTATCCGTCGGTTAAGAGTCACAGCAAAAGAGTAACCTTTAGGACCGATGATCGTCCACAAGCGTGACCTGCAAATCGGCTTGGTCGATAGTGGATTTTTCGGCACATTGACAATTTTGGGACAAAATTTTTCATTTAAACCGTTAGTTAACAGAGGGTTACCGTGCTGTGGAGTTGAGGCGATTTGTCCCAGCGGACTCGACGGTGGCATCGGGCGGGACCGCCGGCTTGCTGCCGTTAACGTCCAGAACGTGGGCGAGAGCCTGCCCTGTGTAGGATTTTTTGTTGCGGGCGACCTGTTCCGGCGTACCCTGCGCAACGATGCGCCCTCCCGCTTCGCCGCCCTCGGGACCTAGATCAATAATCCAATCCGCCTGCTTAATTACGTCCAGGTGGTGCTCGATGATGAGCACGGTATTGCCCAAATCCACGAGGCGGTTGAGGACATGCATGAGTTTCTTTACGTCGTCAAAATGCAAACCTGTGGTGGGTTCGTCCAGGATGTAGAGAGTGCGGCCGGTTTGACGGCGCGATAGTTCGCGGGCCAGCTTGATTCTCTGTGCTTCACCGCCGGACAGAGTGGTGGAAGATTGGCCGAGTTCGACGTAGCCGAGGCCTACGTCGACCAGGGTCTGCAGTTTTTGGCTCACCTGCGGAATATTTTCGAGCACTTTCAGGGCTTCCTCGATAGGCATGTCGAGCAGATCGGAGATGGAGTAGTTTTTGTAGCGCACAGCCAAAGTCTCGGAGTTGTAGCGGCGGCCGCGGCATACATCGCAGGTGACGTACACGTCCGGCAGGAAATTCATTTCGATTCGCTTCAGGCCGTCGCCCTGACAAGCTTCACAGCGGCCACCTTTCACATTGAAGCTAAAGCGGCCGGGACGATAGCCGCGCTCGCGCGACTCGGGCAGCATGGCGAACAGTTCACGGATGGGCGCAAAAACTCCGGTGTAAGTAGCCGGATTCGACCGTGGCGAACGCCCGATGGGAGCCTGATCGATTTCGATGACTTTGTCGATGTGCTCGGCGCCGCGAATTTCGCGGAATTCTCCGGGACTCTCGGCGGAGCGATAGAGCTTCTGAGCCAAAGAGCGATAGAGGATGTCGTTGACCAGCGTGGATTTTCCGGAACCTGAAACGCCGGTGACCACGATCAGCAAACCCAGCGGAAAATTGACGTCAATATTCTTCAGGTTGTTGGCCTGGCAGCCAATCAACGAAAGCGCTTTGGCGCCCGGCGTGCGGCGGACCTGTGGAACCGGAATCTGTAGTTTTCCGGACAGATATTTGCCGGTGAGAGAAGTTTCGCTCGCGGCGATGGCCGCGGGCGTTCCGAGAGCAACCAAATGGCCGCCGGCATTTCCGGCGCCCGGGCCGAGGTCAACGACAAAATCAGCGCGACGGATGGTCTCTTCGTCGTGTTCCACGACGAGTACGGTATTGCCGAGATTGCGAAGCTGCTCGAGAGAAGCGAGCAGCCGATGGTTATCGCGCGCGTGCAGGCCGATAGACGGCTCGTCGAGCACATAGAGCACGCCTCGAAGACGCGAACCGATCTGCGTGGCCAAACGAATGCGTTGCGCTTCGCCGCCCGACAGTGTGGCGGCAGAACGGTCCAGACTGAGATAGCCCAGCCCGACCTCGAGCAGGAAGTCGAGGCGCTCGGCGATTTCCGCGAGGGGCCGGCCAGCGACTTTGCGTTGTCGCACGGTAAGCTCATTCCGAATTTTGTCGACTGCAGGCCGCGCATCGCTAAGAGCCAACGCAGTGAAATCCGAGATGGAAAGATCGCCGACTTTGACCGCGAGGCTTTCGGGACGCAGGCGCCTGCCGCCGCAAACGGCACAGGGGACTGCGGACATGTATTGCGTCAACCATTCGCGATATCCGTCGGAATTTGTTTCCGCGAGGTTTTCCTCGAGAAAACCGAAAACGCCGGGAAAGCGCAATCCGGGGACATTTTTTTTCTCGCGCGCGCGGGTGGCAGCGGCTGGATCGGCTCCATTTTGGCTATTGCCCGCGAAACGGCTCTGCAATGGAGGATTGCCGTAAAGGATCAGGTTTTGGTCCCGGCGCGACAATTTTTCAAAAGGCTGGCTCAGATCAAATCCGTGCGCAGCAGCAGCGAGATCCAGGGTGCGCTTGAGATAAACGGAGCCCGAACCTGGTCCCAATCCGCCTTCGAAAAGCGGCCGCGACCAATCCACAATCACTTTGGCGGGATCGAAATCGTATTTCGAACCCAAACCGTGGCACGCGGGACAAGCCCCATAAGGCGAGTTGAAGCTGAAAGAACGGGGCTCGAGCTGCGGCACGGAAATGCCGCATTCCGGGCAGGCCAGCTTTTCCGAAAAAACTTTCTCAGCGCCATCCACGACCGAGACAGTTACCAGGCCTTGAGCCAATTTCAGGGCAGTGTTTAGCGACTGGGTCAGGCGATCTGCGATGCCGGGCTTGACCAGCAGGCGGTCGACGACGATTTCGATATCGTGATTCTTGCGGCGGTCGAGACGCGGAGGTTCGTCAAGCGGGTAGAGGACGCGGTCAATGCGCACGCGGGTGAATCCGGCGCGCGCCATCTTGTCCATCTCTTCGCGATATTCGCCTTTGCGCCCGCGAACGATGGGCGCGAGCACCATGAGGCGATCGCCTTCGCGCGCCAATTCGCCGCTTAGCACAGCCTGAACGATCTGCTCGCTGGACTGCCGCGCAATGGCGCGGCCGCAATTCGGGCAGTGCGGCATACCGATGGAGCTATAAACGACGCGGAGATAATCGTAAATTTCCGTGATTGTGCCGACCGTGGAACGCGGCGACCGCGTGGTGGTTTTCTGCTCAATGGCAATGGAAGGTGAAAGACCGTCGATCGAATCGACGTCCGGGCGCTCCATCTGATCGAGAAACTGACGGGCGTAGGCGGAAAGGGATTCCACGTAGCGGCGCTGCCCTTCGGCATAAATGGTGTCAAAAGCGAGCGAGGATTTGCCCGAGCCGGATAACCCCGTGATGACTGAAAGGGAGTTACGAGGGATTTCCAGGCTGATATTTTTCAGATTGTGCTGGCGGGCGCCGCGAACGGTAATGCTCTTCAATGTCATATGGGAGACAGCCGAGCCGAGCTGTACACAGAGGAGTCCAGCGCACAGCGGGTAAAATACGGCCAGGGTAACCCTGAACCATAACAAGCAGTCAGGTAGAGGTCAAGGCGACGCGAATACGTCTTTTTGCTCTACTGTAAGGGCTGGATTTCGAAGCGCGGCGCTGGGCTCGGAAGGTCGATTTCTTTTTCGAAGGCTCAGAAATGTGTACCGATCGAGTCTTTCGTCTCCGAAAAAGCGCGGGGTAGGCGGTTAACTCTGTGGGGCAAATTTAAGGCCAGCTCGCCTGTGAATTTCCTTCTTGGTGGGCGACCAGAAGTTTTTTCCCCGGACGTATTTTTTTTACCAGGCGACGATTGGGAAAGCCTTGCAATTTCAGTCGGTTGGGTTTGGCGCGCTGCGTGCCCTATTAATTACCCGAAGGGGGAAGACGAGCCGAGGATCCCTTTAGGGGATTGAGGGCTGGGCCGGCGCGATCTTCCCCCCGACTTCTTTCAAGCCTCCGCAAGAACCACCAAAATAAAGACATACAGGGAACCCTTTACGCGAAGTGAATTCCGCCCGCGTAGGTTCTTTCGATGCTCTGCCGCTTAGGCCTTCCGCAAAGGCCTCACATCGACTTCGCTGATAAAGCTATGGGGGCCCTGAGTGACCATCATCGCTACTGCATGCGCTACGTCTTCGGGCAGCAGAAGCGTCGCCGGATCTCGCCCCGCATGGGGAGAAAATTCCGTGGCCACGCTCCCGGGACAAATCACGCTTACTCGAATCCCGTGCGCCCTCAGATCCTCTGCCATGCAGGCTGTTAACCCCATCACCCCCCATTTCGAGGCGCAATAGATGGCTCCGCCGGCAAAAGCGCTCTTCGATGCAAGAGAACTAATATTGATGATGTGGCCGCGTCCCAAACGGACCATTCGAGGCGCTACCGCCCGGCTTGCCAGGAACACGCTTTTCAGGTTCGTATTTAGAACCGCATCCCAGTCGGTTTCGGACCGCTCGTAGAAGGGACCGAAAACGCCGATGCCCGCGTTGTTGACGAGAATTTCGATCTCGCCGAGCTGACTGCATGTTTGCTCGATCATTTTATTGACGTCTTCCGCGCGGGTCACATCCGCCGCGATTGGCAGAGTTCGTATGCCGTCAATGCGGAAAGCTGCAGCCGTACGCTCGATCTCATCGCGGCTTCTTGCGCACATGGCCACAGACGCACCCATCCGTCCCAACCGCGAGGCGATGGCCCGTCCGATGCCACGGCTGGCGCCAGTGACCAGGGCAACCTTCTGGGAAAGGAGAGCTGTATCTTCGTTTGGAAGCTTCGCGGGCATTCTCCACCTCGCCGGCAATCCTTTTTGACTGTGAATTCATCTTAGCAGGTAGAGATTGGAACGCTGGCCGGTGCCGAAATTCTTCGCACTGATCTGTTCACAGGGAACGCGCTTGCGCGGCCGGAGAAACTTCCCCTATAATCCCCTGATCTCGCACCTGGTCGGAAGTTCGTGACAGTCGGCAAATTATAAGTCGACGCTCAGCATTTGAAATGTGCCGGGGAGGCAGTTGATGAAACCAGCGTGGAAATGGGTCTCTGTGGCATTTATAGCGGCGTTGGTAATCGGCGCCGCAGCAACAACCTGGGCGGCCCCTCAAGAACAGCAACAGCAGAAACCGAATTATACCTTGGCCGAATATAACGCCTATCAGGCCGCGCACAACGAAAAAGATCCGCAGATGAGGCTGAAGGCTCTCGACGATTTTTCAATGAAGTTTCCGGGTTCCGCTTTGATGTTGTACATCGACGGGGACTACTATCGGACGTACTATGCGGTGAAGAACTACCCCAAGACGATCGAATACGTCGACAAGATATTGGCCCTGCCGGATCTCGCGAAACCGGAACAGATCGGCACGAAACTGGAGGCCTTGGGATATCGCGCGCAGGCCATGCTTTACGGTTCCGGAGAAAAAGATTTGCAAACGCCCGAGGCCTACACGAAAGGGAAAGAGGCTTCGGCGCAGGGATTGCAAACCTTGAATCAATGGCAGAAACCACAAGGCATGACCGACGAGCAATTCACGAATAATAAGAAGGGGTTGGGGGTCCTTTTCAACTCTGTGGCGGGTATCGCGCAATCGGGATTGAAGGACTACAAGGGCGCGGCCGACTCTTATAAAGCCGTTCTGGCGCTTGATCCCACTGATGCGGTAACACATTTCCGGCTGGGCGTTGCTTATCTTCAACAGATGCCCGCCGATGCGCCGAACGGATTCTGGGAGCTTTCGCGTTCGATCGCCTTGAAGGGGCCGGGCGAACCGCAGGTGCGGACTTATCTTCGAAACCAACTGTTGCACTACCAGCAGCCATCTTGCGACAAGCTGGCCGACGACGAAATGAACCAGATGATTACGCTCGCGGGAACCAGCACAGATCGTCCGGCGTCGCTGACGATTCCCAGCGCGGAGGATTTGCAGAAAGCTCGCGATGACACGGCGAACTTCCTGCCTTGGCTGCAAGAAGGCAGCGACCACGGCCGAGTCATGTGGCTCGCCACTTGTGGTTTGGAGTATCCCGACGTCGGCGTGAAGGTCCTGGACATCATGCCGGGCGATAACGACAGCTTCACTTTGAAGGTCTACCGGCCGGCTGCAGCGGATGCCGATGCCGCCGCCAAAGAGATGGAGGCGGCAACGATGCCCAATATGGAAGTGCATATCGCCGGGCAACCTGACGTCAAGCGCTTGATGAAAGACGACGCCGTGCGCTTCACGGGAACGCTAAAGGACTACCAACAGTCGCCGTTCATGCTGGTCTGGGACAACGCCAAGGTTAATCCTGAGGATTTGCAGCCTGCACCCTCGGGAGGAAAGCGCCCAGCTCGTACGGCGGCGCCTAAGCGGCCTGGAGCGTAAGCAGGAACGAATTAGAAAAGAAAAGCGCAAGATCGAAGAACGGCCCCGTGGTTCGGGGCCGTTTTCATTTCCGGAAAGGCGCGGCGAAGCTTCAGGCGCGCCGGCGGTGGCGATGATCCAGCTTGTAGATATCGATCTTGCGGCTCAGCGTATTGCGATGGATGCCCAGCAAGCGCGCGGCGCGGGACTGATTTCCATTCGAGCGATCCAGCACGCGCTTAATGAATTTTTTTTCGAATTCGTTGACCGCTTCTTCAAACAGAATGCCTCGCTCGACCATCTGACCCACTAACGCTTCCAGTTGATCTTTCACGGTCTTTCGCTCCGCAAGACTCTTCTGATTGTATTGGTGCCACAGATCAGGATAGTTCCAGGCCCGTCAACAGGCGATATGCTTCCCGGTACTTGGCCCGAGTTCGTTCAACAACGTCTGGCGGCAATTGGGGGCCGGGCGGCTGTTTATTCCAACCAATGCTTTCCAGATAATCACGGACATATTGCTTATCAAACGAAGGCTGCGAACGGCCCGGCTGATAGTCTTGCGCGGGCCAAAAGCGCGAGGAATCAGGCGTGAGCGCTTCATCGATCCAGATGAGTTCGTCGCCGATGAGCCCGAATTCGAATTTCGTATCCGCCAAGAGAATTCCCCGCGGCTCAGCATATGCCGCGGCGCGGCGATAGATTTCCAAGCTAATCGATCGGAGCTGGTCGGCGCGATCGCCACCCACAAGAGCCACTACGTCATCGAAGGAGATGTTTTCATCATGGCCGGCGGTAGCTTTGGTCGATGGAGTAAAAATCGGCACCGGCAAACGATCCGATTCGCGCAGCCCGGGCGGCAGGGCCACACCACAGACCCTTCCAGTGGCCCGGTAGTCTTTCCAGCCCGAACCTGTCAGGTATCCCCTCACCACGCATTCGACGGGCAGCGGCTGAGTCCTGCGGCACAACATGGATCGGCCGGCAAGCTGCTGGCGATAGGAGCTCGCCGGTCCGGGGAAATCCGTGCCGCTCAAGACGTGATTCGGAACAATATCGCTCAGGGTATCGAACCAGAACAGCGAAAGCTGCGTGAGCACCTGTCCCTTATCCGGAATTGGAGTGGGCAGCACAACGTCAAACGCGGAAAGGCGGTCCGTGGCTACAAGAAGCAGATCGTTGCCGAGTTCATAGAGGTCTCGAACTTTGCCTCTGGAGACTAATTTGAGGCCGGGAAAATCTGTTTCCCAAACAACTGCGCTCATATAAGGAGATGCCATGAATGATTTTATCCTGTCGAAGAGGCCGGTATTCTAGCGCAGCGTTAAACGATGTCAACAGTGAAGAAAAATTGAACGAGGAAAACTACGACGAGCAATTTTCACAACGACAAGAAAAATGCCAGGCTAGTCAAGGGCAAAATTTCGATTGGCAGAATTTCAAGCGGCGTGACTCGCGCTCGAACGAGCTTGTTCCCAATTCACAGAAACAAGCTTGGAGACGCCGGGCTCCTGCATGGTTACGCCGTAGAGGACGGAAGCTTTTTCCATCGTGCGCCGGTTGTGCGTGACGACGATGAACTGGGCGTCTGTGCTCATCTCCGTCAACATTTGAGCAAACCGGCCGACGTTCGTCTCGTCAAGAGGCGCGTCGACTTCGTCCAGAATGCAGAATGGGCTGGGCTGATAGCGAAATACGGCGATCAGTAGAGCGAGAGCAGCCAGCGCTTTCTCGCCGCCAGAGAGCAGCAGGACGTTTTGCAGACGCTTTCCGGGCGGCTGCGTGGCAATATCAATTCCCGACTCGCCGGAGCTATCGGGCTCCGAGAGACGCATCTGTCCGGTGCCTCCGCCAAAGAGCGTCTGGAAGGCGTTCGCGAAATGCCCATTGATGATCGCAAATGCTTCTTCAAATTTCTGGCGGGAAATCTGGTCGAGTTCGCCAATGGTCTGTTGCGTATCGGCGATGGACTGCAGCAGATCGGCGCGTTCACGTTCCAGGAATGTGAAGCGCTGCTCGCACTCGTTGTATTCTTCGAGCGCCATCATGTTGACCGGCCCCATCGACTCGACGCGCGACTTCATCTCTTGATACTGCGCCTCGGAGGCGGCCAAAGCGTCAGCTTCGAGCAGCGTCTCCTGCTCGGCAAGCAGATCTTCGGGGTTGGAGTTCAGTTCGTTGAGACACGAGGCCCGCATATGCTCGCGCTCGGAATCGTTGCGCGCGCGTTCGACTTCGTGGCGATTGCGATCTTCCCGGAGATCGGTAAGGGCTTGCCGTCCAGTTCGAAGAATATTGTCGACTTCGCTGGTGCGCTGCCGGGTCTGATTGAATTCGCGCTCAAGCTCGGCTTGTTGTTTTTCGCGGCGCTCGCGTTCGGCGCGGAGTAATTCCATCTGCCGCACTTGGTTTTCGCTCTGCCTGACGAGATCGGCGTCTTCCGCTTCAATGGTTGCCTGTTGCGAGGTAAGAGAGGACGACCGGGCGAGGAGCTCGTCACGTTCTTCCCGCGTGCGCGTGGCGATGGCCGTCGCGCCGGAAAGGCGCTCCGCCATTGCTGCCTTTTCGGCACGCTTGATGGCAACTTCGTCCTGATGGGCTTGCGCGGATTGTCGAACTTCGCCGATGAGCGCCGTGGCTTCGGCCATATCGTGCTCCGCTGCTTCGCGCGCCTGGACGACCGCCTCGCGTTCCGCAATAGCGTGCTCGGCTTTTTGTCTGGCGGCGCGAGCTTCGCGCCGAAGGTGTTCGACCTCAGACTGGCAGGCGGCCAACTCCGTGCTGAGCCGCGCCAATTCAGCTCGCGCCTGATCTCGTTCCAGCGTCGCAGCCACGACTTTCTTTCCCGCTTCCACGTGCTCCAGCGTCATTTGCTCGAGAGAGCTTTCCGCTTGTTGCCGGTCGGATTCCAGCCGTTCGGCGGCCGACTGTAATTCGGCCAGGCTGTTCTCCAAACGCGCAGCTTCCGTTTCCAGCGCGCGCAACTCACGCTTGGTGGCCAATGGACCGGCTTCGGTCGGCCGTCCGCCGGTGACAGCGCGGCCGTGGTAGCAGGTTCCATCGGTAGTCAAAAAAATGTAGGACGGATTTTCACGCGCGAGGCGCTCCGCAGTTTCGGGCGCTTCCACGAGAAAAGCCGAGCGCAGCCGAGGCAAAAATTGCTTTGCCGCCGGGCCGAGCGGGTCGCGAAATTCGACCAAGCGATCGAGGCGAGATACGCCGCTTTCGTGCGAAAACGGAACGGCGACGTCGTGATCGCTGAGATTCAAGCTGCGCAGGGAGTCGACGAAAAAGGTGGCGCGGCCGCCGAATTCTTCCCGCAAGAGCGCGATGCCGGCACGCGCATGGTCAAAGGTTTCCACGACAACATATTCCAGCTCGTCGCGGAGAAACTGCTCGACGGCGGTTTCGTATTGCGGCTCTACTTCGGCATAGTCGGCGAGCAAACCGACGGCTCGGAAATCACGAGACGCTTCGTGGCCATTGGAGGCGAACAGCTTCTGCACGGTTTCGGTGCTGTACGAACGGTCGCTCAGTACCTGGCCGAGCGCGTGGCGGCGAGCGCGAACCGCAGCCAGCGATTCGCGCAGGACGTCGCAACGCGAGGACATCTCGGCCTGATCGCGGCGATAATTTGCCAGCAACTGCTGTGCATCAGCCAGAGAGCGCTCGAGTACGCGCGCCCTTTCGGTGACTGCTTGCCAGCGCAGGTCCGCCGCTTGCGAGCCTTCGCGGTGAGCTAAAGACTCTTCGAGCAGCGCCTGCTCGGATTGTTCCAGCCTCTCGAGCGCACCCGAATGATGAGCAAGCACCTGCTCCGCTTGCGCTTGCGCGTCCTGGACTTGCGCGAGTGTTTGCTCGTGCTGCTGGATTCGGCGGCGCGATTCGGCAATACGCACCTCGGCAGATTGGCTGACGGCGGAGAGTTCTGAGGAGCGGGTGGCGAGTTCCGCGAGCGCGGCTTCCAGCTGCGCGCTCTCTTCCTGCAGACGCGCGACGACGGCTTCCTGTGCGGCGACGCGTGATTCGATCTGTGCTAATTGCGCGGCGGCTTGCTCTCGCTCCCCTGCCAACTGGCGGGCGCGCTCGGCGAGTTCTTCCCGGCGCTGGCGATTGAACAATATTCGATTCTCCGCGCGGTCGAGTTCCAATGCAGCCTGGCCGATGAGGTTTTGGTTCTGGCGCAACTCGGCGTCGAGTTCATAAACGCGACGATCCAGCCGCTCCTGCTCTGCTTCCAGCTCGGCGAGCGATAGGGATTGCTTCTCCTCATTCTGGCCGATCTCCGCAAGCGACGCGGCCAGCCGCTCAGCTTCGCTTTCCAGGCGGCGCGCCTTGCTGGCGAGCACTACACGAAGCAGCGCGCGCATCTGCTCACGAATCTCCGCGTAGCGGCGCGCCTTAGAGGCCTGACGCTTGAGGGATGCGAGCTGCTTTTCGACTTCGACAAAGATGTCATTGACGCGTGAGAGATTAACTTTCGATGATTCAAGCTTGGCTTCGGCGAGGCGCTTCTTGGTTTTGAACTTGGTGATTCCAGCAGCTTCTTCGATGATGGCGCGGCGGTCGGAGGGCTTGGAGCTCAGAACCTGTCCAATGCGGCCCTGTTCGATGATGGCGTAAGAGTCGGGGCCGAGGCCGATGCCCATAAACAGTTCCTGTACATCGCGCAAACGAGCGGAGCGACCGTTGATGAGATATTCGCTTTGGCCTGAGCGATAGAGGCGACGGCCAACGACAACTTCACCCGGGCGCGACTGTGCAGCGGTTTTTTGAGCGCCTCGGCGCTTTCGCGGGGCCTTTTCGTCAGGAACGGCAGCAAGCCCGCTTTCGATCTCTATGGGGCCCGCCTCCGCGGATTCCGCAGCATCGTCGACAGAGGGCAGGTCTTCGGCTTCGTTGGTCCTCGTGTCAGCGGAAATAAGCACGGGTTCTGAGTCGCCGAGCACGCGACGCGCAGCCTCCGCCAATTCGGCATCGACCAGCGTTAAGGTGACTTCCGCCAGCCCCATGGGAGGACGCTTAGCGGTGCCGTTGAAGATGCAGTCGGCCATTCTTTCGGCGCGGAGCGACTTAGTGCTTTGTTCGCCCAGTACCCAGGAAATGGCATCGACGATATTCGACTTGCCGCATCCGTTTGGGCCAACGATGCAACTGAGGCCCGTTCCGCTGAAGGTCAGGTGCGTCTTCTCACAAAAGGACTTAAAGCCAATGACTTCAACTTTGCGAAGTTTAAGCAAAAGACCCTATCCTCCGCCGCTTCGGGTCAAAAAGACGGCCCTTCGGCAGATACTGTATCGGTTTCCTCGAGAGGAGGGTGCTCGCGACAAAAGCTCTGGCGGGTCGTATAGCAGTGGCCCAACCGTCCGGCGCTTGGATCGGCGGTAACAGGCCGCACGATAGCACACGGCCCAATGAGTGTAAAGCATCGTCAGCAACAGCTCTTCCAAAGGTGAATGAACGGCTGGCGACGCTGGCTGAGATCGTGTTCGTTCGAATTCGGGCGCGCCTGGGCGCGTTGCTGGCCGTGCTGCCCTCGGCTAGAATGCTACGTCATTGCGCCGGAAGATACCGGCTGCCGTCGTAACCGCATCATTTTCAGTAACACCATTCCTAAGGAGGGATCGCGCACGATCAATGGGCGACATCGTCTTCCACAATACGCTCGGAGGGCAGAACCAGCCATTTGTACCGCTCCATCCGGGCCAGGTGAGGATGTATACGTGCGGCCCTACCGTCTACGACTTCGCCCATATCGGCAATTTTCGGACTTTCGTCTTCCAGGATATCCTGCGACGTTTTCTCCGTTCGCGCGGCTTCGAGGTCATTCAGGTTGCCAATTTCACGGATGTAGACGATCGCATTATCGCTAAAGCGGCCGAGGCAAAGCTCGATATACGCGATTACACGGCCAAGTATATTGAGGCCTTTCTCGCCGATCAGCGGGTGTTGGGCATCGAGAAGCCGGAATATATGGTCCGGGCCACCGACCACATCGAGGATATGGTGCAGTTGATCGAGCGGCTCACCGCCAAGGGCTTCACATACGTGAGTGATGGATCGATTTATTTTCGGATCTCCCAGTTTCACGATTACGGCAAGCTGACGAATGTGGATACGTCCGGGATCAGAGCGGGGGCGCGCGTGGATGTAGACCGGTATGAGAAAGCCGACGCGAGGGACTTTGCTTTGTGGAAAGCTCCCAAACCGGGCGAGTTTTTCTGGAAGACTCGGATTGGCCCAGGACGTCCGGGCTGGCACATAGAGTGCTCGGCCATGTCCATGAAGTATTTGGGAGATACGCTCGACATCCACTCCGGCGGTGTGGACCTCGCTTTCCCGCATCACGAAAATGAAATCGCGCAGTCCGAGGCCGCAACGGGAAAGCAGTTTGTCCGTTATTGGCTTCACGCCGAACACCTGCTGGTCGATTCGCAGAAGATGTCTAAATCGCTCGGCAACTTCTACACGCTGCGCGATTTGCTGGAGAAAGGAAACAAGCCTTCGACGTTGCGCTATCTGCTCGCGTCGGTTCCCTACCGCCGTCAGCTCAATTTTACTGAAGAGAGCTTGCAGCAAGCGGCCAGCTCGGTGGAACGTTTGCGGAATTTTGCCACGCGGCTTAACACCAGTAAGTTTCCGGAAGGCAAGTCCGCCATTACTGAAAGCGCAGAGCGGGCGCGAGAAGGTTTTGAGCGTGGGCTGGAGGACGATCTAAACACGGCCCAGGCTTTGGCGGCGGTATTCGATTTGATCCGGGAAGCCAATGTGGCCATGGATCAAGGAGAATTTCGGCAAGGCGATGTGGCCCCCGTTGGGAAGGTTCTCGAATCCTTCGACGCAATTTTTGCCGTTCTCCAGGACCATGACGACGAGAAACGTCGCTTGGTCGGTGTGGACGCGCGAAGCAGCGCCCCGAGCAACGAAAAAATCGAAGAGCTTGTCGCCGCGCGGCAAATGGCGCGTAAGGCTCGCGATTTTGCCAAGGCCGATCGCATCCGCGTGGAGCTGGCCGACCAAGGCATCATTCTCGAAGACAGCAAGGACGGGATCGTCCGCTGGAAACGCAAGTAGAACAGCACTCGCAGATTTGAGGAGGCAATATGAAAGGGCTAATCGCGACGATATTGTTCGGCCTTCTCGCGACGCCGACGCTGGCGCAGGAGGCGCCACCGGCCCCTGGCATTCAGAACGCACCGGAAATTCCCTTCGACTCTGTGCCGTTCCTGAAACTGACGCCCGACCGCAACCTGGGCGAAGTCCTGGCAGTGGCCGTCAATTCGAAAGGGCGCGTCGTGGTGCTGAATCACCCGGGCAGCGCGGGCACCGGGCCAGTGTATGGCGAGTCCACCACGCAACTAATGGAGTTCGACGAGAAAGGCAACTACGTGCGCGAAATCGGCCGCGGTGTTTACGGGCTGGCGTATGCGCACTCGGTTCGATTCGACAGATACGACAACCTGTGGGTGGTAGATAAAGCGACGATGTCTGTAATGAAGTTCGACCCTCAAGGAATGGTGGTGATGAATCTGGGACGGCGCGATGAAGGCCCGGACGAGCCTCGTTACCGGCACGCCGATCCCCCGCCGACTCCGGTGGATGGATATTTCAACGGCACAACCGACGTCACCTGGGATAAGGACGATAACATCTACGTGAGTGACGGCTATTTCAATTCCGAGATCGCAAAATTCGATAAGCATGGATATTGGCTTAAACGCTGGGGCGCGCCGGGCAAGGGCGGGGAACATGCCAACGAGAATCCCGGCCATTTCAGCAATCCTCATAACATCGGGATCGATCGGGCCGATAACATTTACGTTGCCGACCGCGGCAACCGGCGCATTCAGGTGTTTGACACCGACGGCAATTTCAAAAAATTCATCTTTCTGAACGTACCCTACGACAAGAGCCGCCATCCTGTTCTTGGGAACATGCCCGCCAACCGCCCGGACGAAACGCGCCCATGGACAATCTGCATCACGAACACGACGCCGCAATACCTCTACACGTCCGATGAGGAACCGGGGCGCATTTACAAAATTTCGATACCGGATGGCAAAATCCTGGGCGTGCTGGGCAAATCAGGCCGCGACATCGGGCAGTTCAACTGGGTTCACGGCATTGCCTGTCCCGATGAGAATACGCTGTACGTCGCGGACATGAACAACTGGCGGCTGCAGAAGCTGATCCTGCATCCCGACAAAAAGCTCGTTTCGAACAAGTGACGCGAGATCAACCTAAAGAGGTGCGCGCGCTCGTGTTGAAGGAATTCCGGAGCTCGCCATAAGCCACGCATCGGGAGAGCGTTCGCGATAACAGAAATCCTGAGCGCGTGTACAATCGTCGTATGTCGAAACACTCTGCTCCCCCCCAAACATTAGCGAACGCAAAACTCCCCCGCCTTATCACTCCCCTTCCCGGTCCCAATGCCAGGCGAGTGGTTGAACAGGATCACCGGTATATCTCGCCTTCCTATACGCGAAGCTATCCGCTGGTTGCAAAGCGCGGCTTTGGCGCCATTGTCGAAGATGCCGACGGTAACACCTTCCTTGATTTCAATGCGGGCATAGCTGTTGTAGCCACGGGTCACTGCCATCCGGAGGTGGTCGCCGCCGTTCAAAGGCAAGCAGCCGAGCTCATTCATATGTCCTGCACGGATTTTTACTACGAAGGCATGGTCGACCTCGCCGAAAAGCTGGCGGCGATCGCACCTGGCAAAGAGGCCAAGAAAGTCTACTTCGGAAATTCGGGAACCGAAGCTATTGAGGCGGCCATCAAGCTCGCGCGATATCACACCGGGCGCGAGAAGATCATTGCGTTCTACGGAGCTTTCCATGGCCGGACGATGGGTTCGCTCTCCCTGACTGCTTCAAAGGCCGTCCAGCGGAAAGGATTCGGAAGCTTGCTTTCCGATGTTTTCCATGTCCCATACGCGAACACTTACCGATGTCCCTACGGACACGAGGCGCAGGATTGCTGCACCGATTGCGCAAAGTTCATTGAACGCGTGCTCTTCACGAAAATTGTGGACCCACAGGAAGTAGCTGCAATCGTCGTCGAGCCGATTCAGGGCGAGGGCGGATATGTTCCGGGCCCAGCCGAATTTCTGAAGGACTTGCAGGACATATGCCGGCGAAACGGAATCCTGCTGATCACAGACGAAGTGCAGAGCGGAATGGGACGGACAGGCAAATGGTGGGCGGGCGATCACTCTGGTATCGAGCCCGACATTCTGTGCGTCGCGAAAGGAATCGCCTCGGGCCTGCCGCTTTCAGCGACCATCGCTCGAGCCGGCGTGATGGACTGGAAGCCGGGCGCCCACGCTTCGACTTTCGGCGCGAACCCCGTGTCCGTAGCCGCGGCCTTGGTAACGCACCGCCTTGTAAAGGACCATTACCTCGAGAATGCGCGGCGCATGGGCGAATATATTTTCGGCCGGCTCTCGAACTGGCGTGAGCGGTTCCCCATCGTCGGCGACGTTCGCGGTAAGGGTTTAATGATAGGCATCGAAATTGTATCAGACCAGAAAACCAAAGAGCCTGCGCCTAAGCTTCGCGATTCGATCGAGGATCTAGCATTCAGCAAGGGGCTGCTGATCCTGGGAGCGGGTCCCAATACAATCAGGCTTGCGCCCCCGCTGCTGATCGATGAGGAGCAAGCGGATTTCGCTATCCAAACACTCGAGGAGTGCATCCGGGAGACGGAATCACTGGTTTAGCGAGCGAAATCGAGGTAGTTTCTGGTCCGCAGATTTCGCGAGGCAAGAGCGAGTGCGTCTTTTTTCCAGCTTCATTTTCGGACTCGTTGACTGGGCAGCAAGGAACGGCTTGGCAACACAATCGCCGTCCTCAGATGGTGAGCGCCGGCAATCTCGACGAGTGATGGGTGTGCGCGGCGAGACCTTTGCCTATTGGTATTTGCGGCGCCACGGTTACGTGATCATCTGCCGCAATTTCCGCGCGCCGGGCGTGAAAGGCGAGATCGACCTGGTAGGCTTCGACGGGCCGGTACTGGCATTTGTAGAGGTAAAGACCAGGACGAGTAAGCCTGATGTCATGAGTTTGCCGGAAGACGCCATTACTGCCGATAAGCGCCGCTTCGTGGCGCGAATGACACGACAGTTTTTGATGGAGCGCAGGCTCAGTGGCGTCGACTGGCGCTACGACGTGTTGGCAATCGAAGCCCGCGCAGGCAATCGCCCGATCGTACGCCTGCACAAAGGCGCCTTTGCTGATCAAGCTTTGGCTGATCAATAGGTCGCAAGCATTCAGGCTCGCCTTTGCGGGCTGCCGCGCGTCGAGCTAAAGTGAATCCCTAAGGATACAATTAAAGATTGCGAAGAGGCGTTGCGGGCTTTCAGGGCTGCCGCACCGCAGGAGGACGCGTTGCCGGAGTTACGTAAGGACCCCATTACAGGCCGCTGGGTCATCATCTCGACCGATCGGGCGAAGCGCCCGACCGATTTCGTACGTGAAAGTGTGCGCATGGAGAGCAAGGGGTTTTGCCCCTTCTGTTTGGGCAATGAAGGCAAAACACCGCCCGAAGTTTTAGCGTACGGCCGTAATGGAGGTGGCCCCAACACACCCGGTTGGACCGTCCGTGTGGTTCCCAATAAGTTCCCGGCGCTTGGCATTGAAGGCGATTTGGACCGGCAGGGTGACGGCTTATTTGACCGTATGAATGGCGTGGGCGCTCACGAAGTGATCGTGGAAACGCCCGATCACAAGAGCACGTTGGCCACGTTGCCGGTTCGCGCGATCGAGGATGTGCTGTGGGCTTATCGCGATCGCGTGCTGGACCTGAAGAACGATAAGCGCTTTCGGTACGCGCTCATCTTCAAAAATCATGGAGATGCCGCCGGAGCGTCTTTGGAGCACTCGCACTCGCAACTGATCGCGCTCCCCATCGTGCCCAAGCGAGTGCGCGAGGAACTGGACGCGGCGAAGCATTACTACCGAGAGAAAGAGCGCTGCATTTTCTGCGACATGATCCGGCAAGAGATGGAATCCGGAGTGCGCGTTGTCGGCGAAAACGATCAGTTCGTTTCTATTGCTCCGTACGCCCCGCGTTTCCCATTCGAATTGTGGCTGCTGCCGAAGCAGCATAGTTCGGCATTCGAAAATAATCAGAGCTCGGTTTACTCGAGCCTGGCGCGAATGCTCAAAGATACGCTATCGCGCCTCGACGCCGTGCTCGATCACCCCCCGTACAATTTCATGCTGCACACGTCTCCTGTCGGAGAGGAGATCAACGATCACTATCACTGGCACTTTGAGATCATACCCAAGCTGATCAAAGTGGCGGGATTCGAATGGGGCACGGGGTTTTATATTTGTCCTACTCCACCGGAGGAGTCCGCGCGTTTCCTTCGCGAGGCACAGGTCACTGTGACCTCGGCGGCTTGAGAGTGATTCGATTGCAGGACAGACCGTTTCTGCACCTCATCGCCTGACTGACATACTTAACCGCTTTTCGCTATACTGACGGACGTTGGGCGCGGTACCCAAGAGGCCCAAGGGAGAGGTCTGCAAAACCTCCATTCGTGGGTTCGAATCCCACCCGCGCCTCCACGATTTCCCTTGTGTTTTGTTTCAGTTAACGGCGACATTTCGGCCGCGTAACTTTGGCGTACCCTTCTTCAGTAACAGTACTAGGGGATCTCGTTCCCAAGCACGCTGCAAGTCGGCCTCAATTTGACGCTGTCGAGATTCGGTCCAGGGCGCGTAGTATTTTTCCGTAATCCTCACGCTCTGATGGCCCAGCAATCGTGAAACCCTTTCCATAGGCACTCCGGCCAGCAGCAACTCCGTCGCGAACGTATCTCGAAATCGATGAGCATGGCCGTCCAGCACATTCGCGAATTGAAAGAGTTTGCGCAGTCGCTTTCGCCAACTGCTAACGACGCCGTCCAGGTCGTCTGCGCCTGACCAGAAAAAATGCGTCGGCGTGACTCGCGGAATGGCATCAAGGGCTTGCACAACAAAGTCGGGAAGAATTGTGAATACGAGGACTCCGGTCTTTTGAGTATAGAGAAAAAGCTTAATTCCACATCCCAGCGATCTGCTGGACCGTCAAGTGCGGCTCGAAGGCAGGCAACATTGATCCTTCAGAGCTAAGCCCCTCCGATTTGGGATCAACCTCACTCATCGGACACTTTCCTTCCCCTGTATAGCGGGCGAGGGAACCGGATTCGGTCGTTAAGCCAATCTTCTATGCTCTTTTTCATACGACCGCGAATATCCAAAAGCTGCCCCGTCTCGATGCGCTGCAGGAACAGGTCTTCGATGTATTTCCACTCCGGCGGCGAGAATTGCTTCTTCGTCGCTTGGAGTCCGTATTCTTGAATCCGCTGTTGCAAGCCAACCGACGCTAGCCGTTGCAAAGGCTTTGCGGTCAGCGGCAAACTCTTCAGCCTCCTGAACTCCACATCTGGGAATAGATCTATTTCAGCATAACGATGAATATGGCGAATCTTCCTAAAGGGCACTGCGGGGCCACTCAATTGAACCTCGATCCTTGATAATTTGTCGTTTGGCCCAAGCATGTCAGCCGCGGGATTCCTAGTTGCCCTGAGCTGCTTGGCTTTGTCATACAGGATGACTGTCTTGTGGGCTGAGTTTTGGAGATAAAAGGACCATGCCCCGCGCTTCCTGAAGATTATTAAGTTCTGGACGCGCGAAATTGAGAACATGTCTGCTAGGTCGTGTACCGAAACTCCCAGAATGTCGGTACATAGGTCGACTCGATAGATTCTCGCTTCCGATAGGTGTCCCAAGACTCTCCTGAGAAGCCTCCGCGTCCGGTGTAAACCCAGACGGGCTACGCCCAAAACCTCCACCTTGTGGCGCCCGTCGACCAATCCTTCGCAATACAGCATGATTGGCAGTGCGAACGAAGTTTCGAGTAGGTTGATGACATAGCGGTAGTTCCATTTTCGAACCCCTCGTTTACGCGCCAGTTTCAAGAATTCATCGGCGATGAAACTAACCAAAAGAATGAGCTTGTCGACTCCGCCGGACATGGATTCATTCCGCCTTAGAACGGCGTGATGCAGGGTCTAATAGATCTCGATGCTCGAATTCATCCAGATACCTGCCATATTTCGCTAGCGCATTTACTGCCTGACGCGTTGTTTTTACCTTGACCAAGATCGATTCGATTTCATTCCTAATGCGATCCCATTGACGGACGTGGTTTTCGAATGCAGGTATTTTCGATAGTGTCCGGAGGTCAAATGAACTACCAAACTCCCGACCAGCAGGACATATCTGGCTTAGGATTGAATTGATCACTTTGTTTTCGCGACAGGCAATCACCAGCTGCCGTTGGCGATCTTTGCTGATGAGCATTACGCAGGGGCATCCATCTGCTTCCCCGCTGGCACAGGCGTAGCCACCGGTGTTGTTGGCGGGCGATGAATTAATCGGCTCAAAATGGATTTGATCGATTCTGCCTATCCCGTACTTTTGCTCGAAAACGATTTCTTTCCCCTGCACGCTGAAGGTCCAAAAATGTTCCTTGTTTCCTTTTGGCGCCTGAGGAAAAACGAACCGTCCATTGAACGGAGGATCGGATACGACTAACAGGCAATACTCGGGTATGCACTTACCATCCTGCATAACCTCACCGTCTGCGGCTTCCTTGCGCAGTTCAGCCAAAGCCTCTGATTCGTCCTGCGTTTCCGAAATGACTTCATCGAACTGAAACATCACTTCGGTGCCTTTCTCGGCACCGGCTAGATGCAGCATTGCTTTTGAGAATTTCACAAACAATCCTCCTTCGTGAATTGCACTCCCTCGGCTCCCGCGTCCGATCAAACGCCCCGGAGCCTCCAGTGGCGATTGGAGCGTACACGCATCCTCTGGCTTCGCCCCGAGCACAGCCGTAGCTTCAACAAGTGTGCCTAAAGCTGCGAGAAGGGAATATCGGGGGGTTGGTACCAACTACCGCCGTGATCAGAGCCCTGGCGGCAAGGAAGATAGCGCGCGGAGAAGTTCTTCGCCCTCTTTCAAATACGTTTTAAGGGAAATTCGGTTCAGGTCGTAGCTCTTTACTTCCAATTCAGCCGTAAGCATTGCTTCTACCATCGATCTCGTCGAAACCCAGGGTTCAGTAAAGAACGCTCGCGGAGAAGGGTTCGGCTCCGGAGCAAGTTTCCGCAATCCTGCAAGGAATGTCTTATACGGGAGCAGCTTCGATATTTGTTGGCGTAGTTCACTGCTTGTCATGCCAGCGACGCGCTGGTTCGAGAGTTTGCGCAACTTCGGTATGGCCGTAAGGAATCTATCTCGTCTGCGAACCGCCAATAATGCCACTTGCGGATCCGGTTGGTTTTTTAGGATGCGCGATTTGTCCTCGAAGGCGGCAAGGCGCGTAGGTCCAATAAGCTTGCCATCGACACCTAGCACGTCCCAAAATTTGTCGTGAAGCCACTCTTGAATTCCGGCAATAAAGAGTTTGTGCAGGGGACTAGCGATGAATTTCGCGAAATCCTTATTGTTGTATTTTGCCTTTGAAAACCCAGCCTGGAAGGCTTTTTGCCAAGATCGAGACACACCTTTCCGCTGTTCCACGATCGAAGGGAACAGAACCGAAGAGAGCGTGCGATAGCGTTTCGGCAGCTTCGGAACAGCAATTCTGAAAATGAAGTCAATCGTACGGTCTGCCGGATTGACTTCCACGCCGAACTTAGGCGCACTCCACACAAGTTTCTCGAGCGCTGCAACTTCGTCGCCAGTCGGCAACCGAGCAAACCGTTTTATGGGATGCTTGAATCGATGAGCGTTTGAATGACTTGGACGCCTATGCGGCATGGACAGGAGCATAGAAGCATCCGGTCTCGATCGAGCAGCTTTGTCCCACTCCTGTGTTCATCGGTTCACCCCGCCCAATCGCTCTTAGCGATGGAAAGAGCAGCAACACAACTTTGTCGGAGAAAGCTCCGCCAATCTGCAACCGCGGGAGCGATTATTGGCAGGCCAGCTCCGAAAAACGCGGACTTTAAATGGCCGTAGGACGTCCAGAGATAGGATATGAGCCATCTTTTTTTATAATGGTACCGTAAGGCTACCATTCTTAAAAAACATGGAAGCTCGGCTGACTCACCGATGCCAACTGTAAAAAGCAGGCCGATAAATAACGGACACGGACACGAACAAGGAGCGCACAGGCAGAACCATTAGAAGCTAAAGGAAGCAGAGGGAGAGCGATATTCCGAGAGAGGAGCTAAGGAGTCGCTGATCCCGGGAGTATTCTCGGAATCTAAGGAGATGCGCTAGATCTCTATGAGGAGAAATCCTTCCAACTATTCCCCCTTCGGGGGACGAGTTACGCTCGTGCTGAAGGATTAGAAGGATATTCCATCTGGGAATGATTACCGGTGTTCCTCCTTGGCTGTGTGGCTCACTATGCTTATTACACTACACTTGACCTATTGTTATAAGGGCATGGGACAGAAGGGGAGGATTTTGTGATCTGTCGAGGCTCTGGATGAGAGCGGGCTTCTATAGGTGAACTGTAAAATTCCAAGCTAGACCGTTTTTCTGATCCTCGAACCGTAAAAAGCCTACCCTCAAGCATCCCAAGTTAACCCCAATTTTCCTGTCTCCCTTCCCGTACACGAACCGCCTGCAAAATCATCCCCGGCAGACCGGATTCTGAACGGAGTGACTCCAATTTTGACGAATTTGGGACGTATTTTTGGTGCCTGTCTTCTTTAGGGGAATCACGTACCCTTCTTGAAATTCGGACTGATCATCTCCCACATCTTTGCCAAGTGATGGTCGTCGTGCTCCACAACAAAGTACAAGTGATCCACGAGCCGCATGGTCTGTTTCAGACGGGGATGCAGCTTGGACCGCCCAAAGATGGCAGGCTCAATCTTCCCTAAGCGATCCATCAAACGGAGTCGCGCCGTGCGGAACTGAGCCAGAATCTCTATCAACTCCCGGCTGTTGTGATTGGCTTCATGTGTCTTGCGATTGCTCAGGTCCGCGGCTGTGAGTGTGTCTCCATCCGTCAGAAAGTCGTCCACACGCGCCATCCAGAGGGACTCCAGATCGAGCAGATGACCGGCATGTTCCTGGGCTGACCACTTGTCTCCCGGTTTGCCGAGCAAGACTTCACGCGATATCCCGCGCAACATGTCTTCCAGCCGCGGTGGGGTGCCCCGCAGCCGGACGCAAAGATTGGGGTACTGCTCCACCGGAAACGTGAAGTCGAATTTCCGTTCAAACCAGGCTGGGACTTGGGTCCTTGCCGCCCCCACACGATCTCGGTTGTGTTCCATCATGCTCGTAGACTGCGATTTTTCAGAGAGCTGATTGTATCTGTTCTGCGTGGCATGGGTCAGCGGTAGTAGTTCCTGCGGCCGAGCTTGTCCCTGATTCCTGGTTTCAGCGAGCGTTCCAATTGCAAACTCGTATCTCTTTCATCGGCACACCAGCGCTCCTCAAGAGTGCAAATCTCTTTCCCTCCCGCTTGTACCAAAATCTCTCGAATCTTCTAGTTATTACATAGATGAGAAATATAGAGGACATTTATAGAGAACGTTTCTTGACACATTATCGCCATGTTAGTAACTATTTGCGCGAGGTGCGAAACAATGCGTCTATTGCCTGCTGTCTTAGTTCCAGCTCTTCTACTGGTCCCGGGCGTGCCCTTGGCTCATGGACGAACGACGCAAGAAACAAGACAAGAGACGAAAGCGAAGACGGGAGGGCAAAAGCCAGCTTCGAGCGCAAAAAGTACGAATTCGACCACAGCGAAGAGCGCGGGCGAGGCTACAACACAGCGGGAATCCGGGAAACCAGATAAGGGCGAGGGGACTAAGCGGCTATCTAGCAAACCCGATGAGGGCGAGGGGAAAGCTGCTATAAAACGTGAGTCTGCCAATCCAGATAATGGAGAGGGGAATGCACATCCGCCCAGAGTAAAACCCAAACCCCTGACAGCCCCACAACTACAGTGAAAGGCTCGGAGACGCCGCAAGATACAACTGTTCAAATGAAGCAGTCAGAGCATGAACAGGATAAGACTACAATCGAAAAATTTAAGGTATGGATCGACACACTTCAGGGGATAGCAACAATTTTAGCAATCCTCGCAGGCGGATACTGGTTTTTCTTACAAGAATCCCTCAAACCCCAAGTGAAGCTCGACCAGACGGTTACGCAGAGATCACTAGCAGGCGAGTCGGATCAAACGTATATAACTGTGGACGTTCGCACTACGAACATTGGCAAGGTTAAGGTAGATCTCAAACCGGGCGAATTGGATCTCAGAGAAGTTAACCCAACGCCGCAAGGATCAGGATCATTGGGGTCCTACCCATTAAAGGCCCTGATCTTGGAGCCGGGCGAAAGCGATCAGGCGATATTCCAAGCACTGATTGTCCCGAACTCTGTAAAAACGATTCAGGTTCATTCTGATTATGCCGTGCCGGGGAAAACGAAAGAATATTGGAATTTGCTCAGTGTTGTAGACCTTGGCACCGTAGCTAGTCACAAAGAATCGGCAACTTCAGTTCATTAGCTGCTTGATGTCGCATCTTGGAGAGCCTGGCCGCCTCAAACATAGCCGCCGAGCGTGGCTCGGCCCGAGCAGAAATGCCTCCAACTTGGAATCGCAAGGAATCAACATTTCAGCCGATGACAATCTCCAAATCCAAATTCGTGGCTGATGTCAATGCCTGAAGCGCTTACATGTCCAGGTGCACTCGCCGGAACTGGCGGGTTATGTCACTACGCACATTCCCGATTGTTCTAGGAAAGCCCTTCTGCACGGATCGCCCTGATTCCAGGTTTCCTCCAAGTGTCCCATTTGCGCGGGACGTCTTGAACACGGTGGTGTCCTCACGAGGATGGGCAAAAACGGCGGATCCCTAAAGGGGGTTAACTTCACGGCCGGTACTCGTTTTTTTGATATACGTATAGCGCGGAGTAGGATTCAAGAAATCGTCAAATATTTATATGGCATTCCTTTCTACGTTCGTTGGTGTGGGAAAGTACGCTGATCCGAACGTCCGCGATTTAGTTGGCAGCACGAGAGATGCAATCGCATTGCACGCCTTATTTGCCGACAGCTTTCCAGGTTGCAACCCCAAACTGTTAATCGACGATGCGGCCACCGCAGCTAATATTCGCAAGGCGCTGCAGGACACGTTAGGAGCCGCGACGCCTGATGATGTTGTGATTTTCTCTTTCTCCGGACACGGCTCACACGATCATCGGCTTGCTGCGTTCGACACGACCCTCTCAACGCTCAAGGATTCAACAATCGGGATGGATGAGCTCGCCGACCTCTTCAAGTCCACAAAGGCCAAAGCCGTCTTCTGCATCCTCGATTGTTGTTTCAGCGGCGGAGCTCCGGCAAAAGTGTTGGAAGACAGCCCTATTCCTCGCGATCCAGGCTCGCCCCTTGAGGTACTGGTCGGGGAAGGAAGAATGCTCCTGGCAGCCTCAGGTACTGACCAAGTCGCGTACGAGCTTCCACGAGCGCGTCACGGCATCCTGACGAAAGCGTTATTGGACTTGCTTCTCGGAGCCAACGCTCCAATCGACCTGCTTGCTTCGATCGGCGATGTGATGCGGACAGTTCAAGCTGAGGCGGCACGAATGGGCGTTGAGCAAACGCCCGTATTGCTCGGGAGTATCAAAGGCGGCCTTGTAATCCCGAAGCTGGAGCCGGGCAAGACGTTCTTCGCAGCGTTTCCCGAGTTTCAAAAAATCAAGATCACTGCGGATATCAATGACTTGCGCCAATTTGGGTTTCCCCAGTCAATTCTCGACGAATGGCGCGGGCGCTATGCAAACGGGCTCAACCGCCTTCAGCTTGAAGCGATCAATCAGCACGGCATCATCGCCGGTAATTCGCTCCTCGTGATCGCGCCGACGAGCGCTGGAAAAACCTTCATAGGTGAGATCGCCGCCGCAAAGGCGATCATCGACGGCCGCAAAGCTGTTTTCCTCTTGCCCTACAAGGCCCTGGTGAACGAGAAATTCGACCAATTCTCGGCGCTCTATGGCGCGAAACTAGGCATAAGGGTCATCCGCTGCTCCGGCGATTACAACGACCAAGTGGGTGACTTCCTCAGGGGCAAGTATGACTTGGCTCTGCTCACCTATGAGATGTTCTTGCAACTCGTAGTGGGGAGCCCGTACACGCTGGCGCATCTCGGTTTGGTCGTCATCGACGAAGCGCAATTCATCACGGACCTGACTCGGGGAATTAACGTCGAGTTGCTGCTCACGTTTGTTTTGGCTGCGCGGGAAAAAGGCATAGCGCCGCAGATCATCGCGCTTTCCGCTGTCATCGGAGACGCAAACAACTTCAACCAATGGATCGGCTCGGACATTCTCTTTCACACGGAACGGCCAATTCCCCTCATCGAGGGCGTAATAGACAGAAGCGGGATTTTACAGTTCCTGGACGAAACAGGAAAAGAAGGCTATGAGCAACTGCTTCGCCCATATGACATTCAAGTCCGTCGAGAAAAACCAAGCGCTCAGGACCTTATCGTTCCCCAGGTACACAAGCTCGTGGCACCCGGTGAGAAAGTTATCATTTTCAGAAATGGGTCCGGCGCAGGGATGTGCAAACTACTTGGCGCAGGACCTAGGTCTGCCGCCCGCTTCGGACGCGTTAAGCCGATTCCCGTCGACAGACCAGTCAGGCGCTTCGACCGCGCTCCGACAATGCCTGCAAGGAGGGACAGCCTTTCATAACTCCAATCTCAAGCCGGAAGAAAAGATTGTCGTTGAGCAAGCGTTCCGCGACCCGAAGAGTCCGCTCAGGGTGCTCGTCGCGACGACCACGGTAGCCGCAGGGATAAACACTCCGGCATCGACAGTGATTCTCGCGGAAAATGAATTCCTCGGCGAAGACGGAAGACAATTCACGGTTGCCGAATACAAAAACATGGCTGGCCGCGCGGGTCGCCTGGGGTTCAATGAAAAAGGCAAATCAATGATCTACGCCGAAACTCCCACGGAACGCGCTATGCTCTTTCACCGGTATGTGAGAGGCACGCTGGAGCGACTCCAGTCCTCGTTCGACCCTGCACACATCCAGACATGGCTCGTGAGGCTCCTCGCGCAAGTGCCCAAGGTTCAGCGCTCGAATATTTCTGCTCTGCTCGCAAACACCTATGGAGGGTACCTCGAATCTCGCCGCGACCCCCAGTGGCGCAACCGAATGCAGCGCGAATTAGATCAGCTCGTCGCGCGGATGATGAGTCTCGGCCTCATAGAAACGGAGGGAGACAATATTTCCTTGAGCCTGCTCGGCAGAGCGTGCGGACGTTCTTCTCTTTCGTTCGATTCCGCGATGCGCCTCATCGAGATCGTGAGGAACGTTCCTCCCCATCTCATTAGTGCGGTCAATCTGATGGGCCTGATGCAAGGCCTTCCGGCTGAAGAGATGGGCTACACGCCTCTTATGAAGGGGACTAAAGAATCCATCCGAACGACCCAAGCGCAGCAGCGATTTGGTCCGGACGTCGTGCGAACCCTGCAGCGGTACGCGCAGGATCAAATGGAATTTTATGGGCGATGCAAACGAGCCTCTGTCCTGCATGATTGGATTTCCGGCAGGAGGCTGGAAGAAATTGAAGCCGAGTTCTCAACGAATGCCTTTGCCGGTCGAATTGAATATGGCGATATCAGGAGATTTGCCGACCTCACAAGGTTCCACTTGCAGTCTGCGTCGAACATTTTGGCCGTCCTTCTGCTCGACAAGAATCCTCAAGCCGACCTCGACATCCTTTTGACACGGTTGGAGATCGGCATTCCTGCGGAAGGAATCGATCTGCTACAGCTGCCGCTGCCACTCACGCGCGGCGAGTATCTCAATCTATTGAGGAACGGGGTTCGGAACGCCGGAGAGTTGTGGTCAGGTTCACCCGAATTATTGGTTAGGTCCCTAGGCAAAGAGCGAGCGGCCCAATTGGAACGCTTTCGACCGAAACCTGAGCCCGCTGCGCGAGGCTGACCGCTCCATCAACACCAGAACTGAACCGAATCGTTTCAATTGGCAAAACTCACCTAAGAGTCTTTGGCCCTGTCCTTAAGCCTCTCGGCGAGGATGGCATTATCGAAGTGAGGCCAATCGCAATTTACTGAAACGCGCTAACTTCACCTCCAAGAGACGTGGAATAAAGCGGCGAGCTGCCTTCACCCCCTGTCCACCGGAACAGGCACCTGTACCTTTTCTGGTCCTCTTGCCACTAGAGAATCCCAAAGTCAAAACCGTAAACTTTACATCGTAAAACTTTTATGCGGGCAACCCAGCCATGCTCGATTGGAAAGCCATACTGACCGCGGTCTGCATTGCCCTGGCCAAGGACGCGGCCCAGAACCTGTTGCCTTACGTTCGAGAGCGCTTGCACCTCCCGCGGCGGAACGGACCTGTCTCACTGCTCGAACGTCGTACGGTGAGGGGTTGTCCCTGTAACCGAAGACAACCCGATCCCAATCCTGGACGGCTGCGAGCTTCTGATCGATACCCATCTCTTCCCGAGGCTGCCTAGATAAGAAAAAAGTCCGAGCCCCAGATTCTCATTGCCCGAGCATGGCCCTGATTCCCGGTTTCGTCCAGGTTTCCACTTGCGCGGGACGTCTAGAACGCGCGTGGTGCCCTCATGAGGTCCGTTAAAAATGGCGCGATTTGGATGCTGGCCGCGGATTTATATGCTAAAAAACGCGATCCGCAAACACTCAAGGTTTCAGCCGTCCCGATAGTTTCTTCGATTTAACCAGCAGGGTTTGCCGAGACTGCGATTCCTCATATTTTTGGGGTATTTTCCTGCTAAAACAGTCAAATGGAAGCGCACAAAATTTCAACAGGCGCGTCACTTTCCTAGGCGTTTCGCAAACTACCATGATGTTTCTCTGCAGCATCTCGGGTTCTGGTATAGATGACGCTAGCGGCTCCTAATACACACTCTCCTGCGAAGTCACAAATTAGCGCTTACCGGGCCAGCGTTTTCTGCGAAGCGTGAATTCTTGAGGATCGAGCTCTTCCAGAAGAGAATCGTCACCGACCTCTTCTTTGGTAATTTGCATTTTGACCCACAGCAGCGTCATAACGCTGTCGTACGAAGGTAAGCTGAGCGACTGCTCCCAGATTTCCGCTCCGTCCAGCAATCGGCCACTCTCAATCCATTCATTGGCGGCAATTGGCTCAGGGTTTTCGGGAAGTTTCTTCCCTTTGTAGGCTGCCATCGCGTAGCTGACCCGAGGCACATTAACACCACGTTGGAGAAAAAATCGAAAACTGTCTGATTTGCGAGACCATTGAATGTCTACGAACGGATAGTCCGGAATAGGACCATTTCGAGAAGAAATTTCGGCTAAGAAGTTCCAGACTGGGACAGGGCTTCAGCTTCGAGTGCTATACAGTCTGTGTACGTTATCGGACATAAGAAAATTACGTTGTTATATTGACATCAATCAGAACGCAATATATAAAGCGACCCGTCCCCACAGGCGATCCCTAATCGGATCGACAAAACTTCCACAAACGTACGGTGGTCCAATCGTTAGACGGCATAAATGTGACGCTGTCCGCACGCCTAATTTCTCAGGACAGGTGCTCAACAGCCTGATCGGATCGAGCATTGGTTTTGCCACTTTCGACCGAAGGTTTCGTTTCCAGTTCGCTAACGAAGCCCTCGCGAGGATGAACCGTATTCCTGCCATAGATCATATAGGTGAGCATGCCCAGAAAATCGCGGGCGAGGTGGCACTGAGATCAGAACTCGCATTCCACGCCGTCTTCGAGAGTGGGAAGGTCATTTCTTGGTTCGAGATTATAGGAAAACTTCCAAGGAGGCCGGAGGTAGGCCACTGGAGAGAGACCTATTTCCCAATCCGAGACGAGAGAGGACGGGTTAAACAGGTCGGCGTATTTGCGATCGAAGTTCCTTCCTACGCTCAAAGTGAGGACGTGGCGAGTGGAGGTGACCAACTGCTCGAAAAAGTGAGCCTTAATACAAGATTATTGCGGCAACTTTTGCGGCTACACGGTGACCGCAGTCTCCTCCGACCTGATCCCCAACGAATTCTCGATGGAATGAGAGAAGCGTCGCGTGAGGTCGCATCGCGCCAAGAGCAGGTCCTTTCTGAACGAGAACGGGAAGTAGTTACATTCCTTGCGAACGGCAAATCGAAAAAAGAGATTTCCGCCGCTTTGCAGATCAGCGCAAAGACGGTGGAATGCTATAGAGCAAGGGTTTTTGCGAAGCTGAACTTGGGCTCTCTCGCCAGCCTAGTGCGATATGCGGTTCGTCATCACATCGTTGAACCTTAGTCGCCGCGCAGTTTAGGGATATTCCCTAAGGATTTTCCCGGCGGGATTCTCCTGCTAGGGAATTGCTTACAACATAAACCCGGCTTTTCCTGAACTAGCGATAAGCCTATAAGTTCGCGCAATTGCAGTTCGGCCCTGCGGTGCGGATTCTATGGCTTCCCTATACCGGCAATTTGGGGCACCAGCGGCGCAACCTGCGAACGAACGTCCCGGATATGGAACGTCTGGCTTGATCGGCTCGTCTCCCGGGATGCAGAAAATGTATGCGCTTATCCAGCGGGTTAGCCAATTTAATTTCCCCGTCCTGATATTGGGAGAGAGTGGCACGGGCAAAGAATTAGTTGCGCGGGCAATTCACAGTCTGAGCCCGAGACATTCACAGCCTTTTGTGCCTGTTGATTGCGCAGCATTGGTGCCGACTCTGATGGAATCGGAACTGTTCGGGTATGTCAAAGGGGCGTTCACCGGCGCAATCGAGAATAGGCGTGGGCTCGTGGATATCGGCAAAGGCGGCACTCTATTTCTTGACGAGATAGGTGAACTGCCTGTCCAGACGCAAACCAAGCTTCTGAGAGCCCTGCAAGAACGGGAGATTCGCCCGATTGGTGCCACGAATCGGATTCGAACCGACGTGCGGATCATCGCCGCCACTAATCGGGACCTAGAAGAAGCGATGAATAGCCGCACATTCCGGCAAGACCTTTACTTTCGGCTTAACGTTGTTGAGATTAAGATTCCGCCTCTGCGCAATCGCAAGCGCGACATCCCACTGTTGACAGAACATTTCCTCGATAAGTTCAGTCATGAACGGCTCATCACTTCCATTTCGGAAGATGCGATGCGCTGTCTGGTGAAATATGACTGGCCGGGGAATGTGCGCGAATTGGAGAACAAATCGAACGCGAGATTGGGGCGGCCTTCAACCTGGGGGCCGCCTTTTTTTTGTCCGGGTTGCGGCGAGTTCCTGCAATTGACTTCCTCGAATGCCTCACATAGCGTCTTGGGCGAAACCACTGAGACTTGCCTCCCTCACATGCCCCAATGGTGGTTTCAAGGTCATGAAGTCCCCGCTTGGCTCCTTTTTTGTAGCTGGAATTGTGCCGATCCTACCGAGCCTTCGCGCATTCAGACTTCGTGCTCACCCAGCCAAGTATCGAGGATCGCTCGGTCTCTAGCTTCAATTCCGCCGAACGCGATCCCCATTCCCTCGGAGGCTGAAGCATAGGCCACCCAACCAACGGCTGCGAATGTCGCACCCCGGTGTGTGATTCGCAATCTCACCTTCGTTCCCGTAGCGAAAGGGGTGGTGGTTGCCACAAAACAACCAAACAAACTGAGATTGCGGGCCGATGTTGTGATTTGCTTTTCCGATTCCAAGTCAATCACCTCCGCAGCTCCTCCGAGGAGATGGCGGGGTGCGCGACGGCGTTCGGTCTGCATGTTTGTATGGCCCAATAGGCCCGTCCTGAGGTGAGCCTGACACTCTTTCCTAGCCTGGATTATTCGCTGAATTTGGTGGCGAAAAAAGAAAGGATGCTCTAAAAGGTGCATGAACACTGGGTTTTCTGAGAACCCAGTACACCATTTTGGAGCATCCCAAAGGTGACAACTCGTATATCACAGTTCTGCTTCTCCTTCTACCGCCGCCATCCCATTCACTGTGATTTTTCCGGCGGGCAAATCACCAGCGACGCGGGCCTTCTGCCACTGCGCGCTTTCGACGAGCAGCATCATCTGACCAACGATTGGGCCGCACTACTCAGCGACCCACGCCAAGATGATCGCGTGCTCCATCACTCACTGGCCCTGTTGCGGCAACGCATCTACCAGATCGTCGCGGGCTACGAAGACGCCAACGATGCCGACCGTCTGCGTCATGATCCCGCTTTGCAGATCGTCGCCGATCAAGAACTGGGAGCCCCGCTCGGCTCCCAGCCCACGCTCAGCCGCTGGGAGAATGCGCCTTCCGCCCGCGATCTGGTGCGCTTGAATGATGCCCTGCTCGATCAGTTCATGCGCCTCTGTGGAAAGCAGGTCCGCCAGCGCGGCGAGATCCTGCTGGACATCGACTCCACCGACGATCCCACCCATGGCCAGCAACAACTCAGCTTCTTCAACGGAGCCTACGACCAGCATATGTACCACCCCATGCTCGTCTTCGAACGCCACACCGGATGTCTGCTGGCCGTACGGTTGCGACCGGGCAATGCCTCCAGTCATGCGCGCATCGTTCCGATGCTGCTGCGGCTGGTGCCGCGTCTAGAAGCCGCTTTTCCCGGCGTGCCGATCAAGCTGCGCGGCGATGCTGGTTTCGCTCTGCCGCTGCTCTACCAGTTCTGCGAGTTTTTCGGCATCCAGTACGCATTCGGCATTGCTGCCAACGCGGTCTTCCAACGCCGAGCCAAGCTCCGGCAGAAACGTCTCGCCCGCCGCTATCGCCACACCGGAATCCCGCAGCGCAGCTTCTCCAGCTTTTGCCATCGTGCCCGCAGTTGGTCACGCCAGCGTCGCATCTGTTACAAGGCCGAGCACACCGCCACAGGAACCAACCTCCGCTTCCTCATCACTAACTGCCCCGGCCACGCTTCCCAGGTCTTTGCGTTTTACAACGATCGCGGCGAGTGCGAGAACCGCATCGAGGAGTTCAAGAACGGCTTCCGTGCCGACCGGCTCAGCTGCCATCGTTTTCTGGCCAACGCCTTCCGTCTGCTCCTGCATGGCTTTGCCTACAACCTGGTCAATCTGTTTCGTCTGCTGCAACTTCCGCTGCCGTGGCGCTCGGCGCAGATCGAAACTCTACGTGCTCGCCTGTTCAAAATCGGTGCTCGCGTCCGCCAGACCGCCCGCTGCATCCGCGTCCACCTGGCCACCGGCTGGCCGTGGCAATCTCTGTTCTGCGAACTCGCCTTGACGTTTAACACCGGCTAGCCTGCTCCTGTCCTCTCCCAATTCATCTCTGCGCCCGTGAGTTTAGGGCGGAGCCTTCGTCGAAAACCGCTTTTCTCTCTCATCCGCGAGCTTTGCACGCCGCCGTGAATCCCCGAATGCCGAGAATTCGACAATTCAACTGCAGAAAAACAAATCGTCAGCTCTCATGAATTAAGCGGGCTAGGGATTGGGCCCCGGCTCTACTCTAGGATTTCCACGCTGACACGCTTTCGCAGTTTCATGCCCGCCGCAACCAAGATAGTGCGGATGGAAACGACTATGCGCCCCTGGCGGCCGATCACTCTCCCGAGATCGCTGGGGTGGACCCGCAACTCAAGCACGGTGACGTGTTCGCCTTCGATCGCACGGACCTGAACCTCGTCGGGATTATCCATCAGCGCCTTTGCGATCGCCTCAAGCAACTCCTTCATCGTCCGCCTCAGCGTGCGCGCCCTATCCAAACAGGTCCAGAAAAGCCTCTCGCTAGCGGTGTTTCTGAATGATCTCGTCGATCAGGCCGTACTCCTTGGCCTGCTGAGCCGACATAATGAAGTCGCGCTCCACGTCTTGCTCGATCTCTCTCGATCGACTGCCTGCTGTGGTCAGCCAGGAGCTGGTTGATCACCGACCTCATCCGCAAAATCTCCTTCGCGTGGATGTCAATATCGGTTGCTTGGCCCGAAAGCCCCGACATCGAGGGCTGATGGATGAGAATACGCGAGTTCGGTAGCGAGAAGCGCTTCTTGGGAGCGCCCGCAGTCAGCAGCAACGCAGCCATCGAGGCGGCCTCCCCGACGCAAGTCGTCACCACATCGGGCCGAACGTATTGCATCGTGTCGTAAATCGCCATCCCGGCCGTAATCGAGCCGCCCGGCGAATTAATATAGAGCTGGATATCGCGCTCAGGATCGGCGGCTTCCAGAAACAAGAGTTGGGCCGTCACCAGATTGGCAACGTGGTCGTCAATCGGTGTGCCGATAAACAGAATGTGGTCTTTCAGCAGGCGCGAGAAGATATCGTACGCGCGCTCACCTCGCGTGGTCTCTTCGATGACCATGGGAATGAGCATTGAGCACTCTCCCGTCAGGACGCGAGGACTACCAAAGTTTGAGCGCAACTGCATAGCCGGTCACTGGATACGGTAACGGGGATTTTCGTCTTGGCGGTCCATGTAGCCTCTTGGGGGGCTCATGTCCCGCACTCTTCAAGGAAAGGGATTTCGGGGCAGGTCAATACCGTACCACAGATTTAGGACTCGTTCATGTTCTGATTTCGGAATACCAAAACTGCCCCATTGCGTCTACATGGATTCAATCACTTGCGGATGTCTAGGAAAAGTGATTTTCGGAACACGCCTAAAAACCAGTTTCCGATTACAAGGGCTTCTCGGGACGCACCTGAACAGTGTCACAATCTGTATGGGACATGGAGGATCTGATCTATGGAAACAATTAGAGACCAAAAGTTTGCTGGTCGCTCTTTCATCATCGATGAGACCGTATTCATCAATTGCCAGTTAACAGATTGCGACCTTTACTATGAGGGCGGCGATTTCGACTGGACGAATGCTTCCTTCGACGCTTGTCGCTTCCATTGGCGGGGACCAGCGAAAAGGACAGTAGACTTACTTCGCCTTATTGGAGCGTTGAAGGAACAGTCACAGGCAGAGGGACAAATCCCGCCGACAACGACGGCGGTAGGCAAGCCCAATTAGTCTTCAGTCTGTGCTGCTTTTCAAATGGACTCTCGGTGACTTGCCCTCTGCCTCGGGTAAGTCGTCGCCACATATCAGGGAGTGGCACTAATAATCACGGAGACCCTCTCAAAATCACACTATTTCCTTTTCGTAAAGTAATAGATTCCTCCTACCACCAGCACCACCAGCAATAGCACTTCCCATATATTCATAATTCCTCCTGGTTTGTAGTCGCCACACGAGGCGGTGACCCATCAACAGGTGGCCTAATTTACTAAGAGCAGTTGACAGTTCGAGACTGCCCGGGAGGCTACTGCCGCAGCTATATGACTGTAAAGGAAGAAAAGTGTGTCGCTTGACTCTTGGCTCGCCGAAGAGTACAAGCAGAGGTATAGGCTCAACAGTCGGCCCCTCCTAGTAGGTCTTGGAATCCAAGGAAATCGGCGGGAACGAGTTCCTACCTCCGCTCCCCCCAGAAAAGAGTAACCCATGAAGAGATACAGAATCGTGCTTCTGGTATTGGTGTTCGTTGCGTTCGCAGGCTTCGTCGTTCTACGCCGAAGCCAGGTGTCGGCGCAAACGGTCAACGTCAAAGTCACTCCGACGAACGTCAGCCGGGTGGTGCTCGCCAAGATAAACCCGGGCCAGCGCCCTGCTTTCGATCAGGATGTGATGAGCAACTTAATCCCCGTATTCGAAGAAGAGAAAAAAGCCGGGATTATCACGGGATACGAATTTTTCAACAACGTAACGGCAGATAGTCCCAACGATTGGAACGTTGGGATGCTTTTAACCTATGCGAACTACGCGGCCCTCGATGGCCTGGGAGACCGAGCCGATCCCATCGAGCTGAAGCACTACGGCTCAGCCGCGAAGCGGCAAGCAGCGGGAGAACACCGCAACCAAATACGCACAGTGGTTTCGAATCGTTTGATCCGCATGGTCAACTATAGCCAAGCAACTCCCGTTAGTTGATGGCGCGAGAAACCTGCTCACTGACACGCGGCAACGATGGCGAACGAGAGGATAGGGAGCGGCTCCAGGGCAATATGGCGGCGGTGGCAACGGCGATAGCAGTCTGCTCAGAGCCCACGAGCCGGACTCCCTTCCCTCGCAACGAGTGACCCGAATGCGGCAGAATCGCGATGCCCGGAATCGATGGTGGGTAACCCGGATATTCCGCGCTCCGCCAAAACGTGGAAATGTAAATGCGGTGCTACTGTCCGTGTCGTACTTCCCCAAAATCAAAAGCTCTCCCCGATGCTGGCATCTCATGAGCGCGGCGGCACTCATCGGCCCAAGCACGCGCCCCGGCTAAGCGTTAGGTAGGCGTCAACTCGGTTCGAACGATGGGAGGCATTACCGCGCCAACGTTGCCCCCGCAGCCCCACGGTCAAAAAGGTGACGACGCCCCTTAAGATTCCACTGGGACGAAAGGAACCCACGGCCAGATGCCCAAGCACGGAGTCTGTACCCTGGCGAAGGACAAAGAAGCCGCCGACCCGGACCCGAAGATTCAATCGGCGGTAACCAATCAGCAATCGGTTGCTTTCCAAATCGGGTAGCAGCGCGGTCCTGCTTCCGGCGATCTTCCTTTTTCAAGCATGTGCCAATGCGGGGCTAACAATTCTAATTCTCCTTCTTGCCCTGGCACGCCAATCCCACACTCAGAACCATCGCAAAGCCCGGCTTCTTTGATAGCAATCGTGATTTCTGCTGATTCGGCGGGATCACGTTGCGATGCGGCTGAGGCACCTAATCGCATGGATTCACCCCCACGGTTCCGTCGAGAACCAGTAGTAGACCCCACCAAAGAAAAAGGCAAACCCAATCTGTTACCTAACAAAATCCTGATCTGCCATGAGCGAATCCGCTCTAGTTTTAGGCGGAAGAACCCTGTCCCATCCATTTCAAGAGGGAGGATGACTAGTGGAGTTCTTTGCCTCCTTAAAGGCACGGACACCAGCATCAACGGCGTCTTGGACCCGCTGAACCTGATCCTTCGCCTGATCAGCGACCCGAATTGCCTGACCCGCGATCTTACGAACCCTTGCTTCCCCACGCTCGATGCTGCCGGTTACCTTGCCTGCCAAGCCTTCCCGTATTTGTTCAATGGATTTAGGTGCGAAGAGCATGGCAACTCCTGCTCCAATCACCGCTCCAACACCAAATGCAATCGCCGATCTCATTGTGGACCTCCACACCTTCAGAGTTTCGTCTAGCGGGATTAAGAGATGGGTCTATGAGGATAGCCTATATTCCCTGTACCTTTTTGTCTTTTCAATACGGCAATCACCGGATGCTAGCTAGTTGCTTACAGAAGCGGTCCGCGCGAGGGGAGAGTTATCCAGTTTTGAGTCAACTTGCTTGCTCTCAATTTCGATGCTGCCCTTAAAGGCGGCACCATCCTCAACCAGGATTCGTCGCGTGGTCACGTTGCCAATCACCGAAGCGTCCTTCTTAATCTCGATGCTTTCACTTATTACACTGTGGTCGCCGTCAACTTTGCCATAGATGATGATTTCGCGTGCGGCAAGCCCGCCCGTCACGTGACCGTCGCGCCCGACAGTGAGCCTGTGTTCTCCCACGGAGATTGACCCTTCGACTTTGCCATCCACGAGGAGGTCTTCGTTGGCAGAGATTTCTCCCCTCACTCTCATGGTCGGACTCAGCCACGAGGCATGTGGTGTCGTGCCGCTTGGACCGCCGCTATTGGCCGGGACCCTTGGGGCGTTCGATGCTCCTGGCGCGGTCGATTGTGATTCCTTATTCCGCCACATTTGTTCCTCCTGTGCTTCGGCCTCCTCAATAACTGCGGTTGATATTAGCACCGCCGTACCGGAACCCGAGTCACAGAGTTATGGTGCCAATGCTTCATGGTGTTCGCATCCAGGCTCCAGCACTGTTATATGGGCTGGGACTTTGTCCGGGGGACGAAAACGGCTCCATAAGGGGTCGTCTTGGACGAGTCCCGGCCTGTCTCGCTGTCGTGAGGCTCTTCTGGCGTGCGTTGTAATACTGTCTTGCAGCTCGGCTGCGTGCCGGTATAACCGCTCGCGTTGCGACCATAGGCGACTACGTCAGCAGCTTTGGCAGGCATGCCCTTTGATCGCCTCCCAACCCTCGCGAAGGATTATTGGAATTAAGAGAAGGGCCGCGACCGGATCAGCCCAGGGCTTACGCCAAATCGCGTTCATGAGCAAGCCAGCTAAGGCAATCCATGCCAGATAGCCGCAGAGCGCGGATTCAGCGGCGTCTGCTCTAAGAGAGGCACTCGCAGTCGCTTCCGCCAAGCGCCGTTTTCCCCTCGCTAGCCACGGCATCACGAAAGCCGCCACCAACAGCAGCGCCATACCAAAGAATGTTGGTTTTGGTTCTTGGAATCCGAGAAGAGCAAACACGGAAGCGAGAACAACAATACCCGCTAACACGAAGAGCAGTGCTCCTGCGATTCGAGCCGCTTTCTTTTCAGGCAATACATATCTGGAATTGAAACGGAACCGCCACAGCACAACAGCGGCAGATAGAAGTTCGATTAGGCTGTCACCGCCAAAGCTCAGGAGGGCCGGACTGTGCGCCTCCCAAGAGGTAACAAGCGCAACACCTCCTTCAATGCTCATCCAGATGATGGTGACGACTTGTAGCCGAAGAACTTCGCGCGACAAGCCAGAGTTCGGTGGTGTGCTGATGGCTGCCACGGAAGATTCCTACATTTTACTACCCTGAATCGCCAGTCGAAATCCATGCGCGGAGCTAGTGTTGATCGCGCCAGTTTAGCTAGAATGCCGGATATGGCAAGAAACGGACTGAAGTTGCTGCGCCTGATGTTCGGGCCGCGCGTCGGCATGTTCTTGCTACTGGTTTGGCGCAAAGAGCCGCTCGCCGAGGGCCGGACCTCGATTCGAGAGGCCTGGGACCAGTCTGGAGACTCCTCAACTAGTGGCCGCTAAGATTGTTGAGCAGGCTCGGGAGCACGTCATCGGCAAGATGATCCAGGGAACTGAGACATCCGGGCATCCTGAGAGGCATGTGTGCCCCTTCCGGGAGCGACAGGGGGGCGCAGAATACTATCCGTTGACGTTCGTCGGCAACACGCATGGATTGTGCACGACGAGATCACGCCTGTGGAATGGTCATAGCCGGCCCTCAGATGGCGGAGGAACAATGCTCCCGTCCTGTACTGGCGCATACCAATACCGTTACAGCTGAGGTATGAGCCAAACCGTTGTCGATTATGGGATTAGGTTAGGTTAGCGGAGAATGTAGCATTCTAAACCGCGACGGGAGGAAGACTTAAAGGAGTTCATGAGCCGTTTCACCTGACTCCAACGGACCATGGTGACCTTAGCACGCAACATGTGTTATTGCGCGTTCGGCAACGCTCAGCGTTTCCCCAAATTTGAAGGTACTGTCGATCGTTTCCAGGTTTCCCGTTTGAAATGCGGTGTAGTAGAAATTGCGCAGCACGAATTTAATGAATCGAGCAGGACTTATTGGTGCGTTCACTGGTATACGGCAATTGAGATATTGTCCTAAGGTAAGGTGAGATTTTGGGTGTTTTACATCTACGTGCTTGCTGTCACTCGCATCGAAATCAAATCGGATTGGTATGTGGATTATATTTTTCCCCACTATATCCGCATACAACTCGTCCTTGTCATATGACTCGGGATCGGTATCAAAATGTTCGAGATAAGGCGCGGGAAAGACACAGAGTCGATGTGCGGTGACTGTCCTTTTTTCAAACCGATAACACATCTGCAAGAGCGCGCCATCTATCATTCTCAGATGATATGCGCGCGATTTATCGAGTTCATCGTAGATCTCGGTGTATGGTCTATCCTTCATACTCACAGAAATAGAAGGGGCCCCGGCGATCCCAATCTCACTGTTACTTCCAACTTGTCTTATCGAAGGGTAGTTCTGTTGATTTGAAAGCCCCGCTTCAATCATCCTACCGATGATGGTCTGTATTTCTTTGAATACCTGTCCCGGGGTCATTGCTGACCTTTGAGTAACTTACTGAGCCGCTGACGCATTTTGGTGGGTAGATCAGCGATATCAACATCACCTCTGTCGATCGAGTCGAGAATCCGTCTAAGCTCCGCAACGTCTCGATCTCTCCTGCGCGAGCGCTGACGAGTGATATCGCGGCTAATGATCCGAAGGTTTTTGCGAGTGTCTGCGTCGGGGTATTTAAATTCCAGGCGGTAGTCCCGTCTGGCGACCTCATCGTATTCCTTAATTAGGTTTTCCATAGCGGACCCTACGCCGAGGAGGCGCACCCAAGCCTTTGAGCGCGTAATCGCGGTGAACAATTGATTCCGAATCCGGGCGAGATTCGCCGGTGAATAGCTGCTAAAACAGTCCTGCGCATTGATGACGTAGACCATCGCAGCTTCGTTCCCCTTCGCCCTAAAAATTCCGGTAAACGTAACCGTATCACTTTCAAAAAATATGTCTGGTGAACCGGAGACTCCCGCGAGAGAAGAATTGATGCCTTTGGAAAATAAGATCGAACGAGCGGATGCCACGGCTTTGCGAGTTTTAGTCGGCTCCGGATTAATGACGATAATATCTTCCGGGAGTAATTCATCTTCTTTGATATTCTTCGTGATTTCTTGAACCAACCATTCGTCCTGCTGATCGGATGTGGCAAACGACTTAAGGAAAAGCAGATCATCTATCGACGAATGCGTTTCGAGGAACTTAGGGCTGGTATCAGCCGTACGTTCCAATGATACAAAGTGATTGTCTTCCAACTCGCCTTCACGAATTCTGTATCCAACGTCGAGCCAAAGCTGGTGCTGGTCAAAAAATTGAACCAAACCACCGGGCTTTCGATATATGCCGAAGCCCAGCGCATGTGCTGTTGCGAGGATAGGACGCGAATTTCGATAACATCGCTCAAGAATAATATCTTGCTTTGGCTCACCGGGCGTTGCCGCTCCAAAGCTTACGAGTGGACTGCCGTCGGCCGCGTTTCCGAACAACTCCTCGGGTGGCGAAAGGGAGATGTTTGTGAGGGTTTGCAGTTCGTCATATGCGTAGACTATCCGATGTATAGCGTCCCATTGAGGCCTCCAGAATTCTCAATGCGTTCGGCAAGCTTTCTAGATGATGCGGGCTTTTTCGTAGTGCCCCAAATCGTATCGATCATGCTAGCCTCAACTTTTGCGCCATCATCCCACCCTGCGGCCCCTCAGCGTGCGACTGTTCTCCGTTAATGTACGAACGCTCCAGAGCCTCGGAGCCCAGGACTGTACAGTGACTTCATAGCGGAGCTCACCACTTTAAGGATAACGAAGCGAGAAGACTATTCGTTCTGTGATTCGGTGACCGAAGTGTGCCATCTTGGAGCGCGCTAGATGCCTTGTATCACTTCTGAAAAGGGAACGCATACGCATCCCTCTTCGGCAAGAAGCCGAACGCGCTTTCGGAGGAAGTCGGTCAGGCTCATTGCCTCGCTCAGAATCATTATCAAATCGTGTCCATTCATAACAAAAAACGAAGGCGCTTTGCCTCGCGTGATAGCGTCCCGCGCTGGTAAACTAACGTCATTAAGCGCGATAAAAACACCTCGCGTAAATGTGGACTTACCCTCAATCTTGCCCCTGAAGATAAGCAAATCTCCCTCGGGCATCGGATGCTTTTCCCATTTCGCCTCGAGTAGGTAAATTTGGCCTTCCAATTCAAACGACCCGTCTATTTGTTCTCCCACGATGCGAAACGGCTGCCGAGGCTGAAGTTGAAATAAGTCAAACAGTCGGTTCAGGAGCCGTTCGAGGGCTAACCCGGCTTTGCTCCTGTCGTTCTCCATAGCGAGTCGGCAAAACTCTTCTTTCAATTGCCCGAGTGCTTGAGATCGTCGCTGTTGCCGTGATTCTTGCCCGTGATGCTGACAATCGATGCCAGTGTGAGGAACTGGGCCGCCTTGTAGAAGTCGGCCAATGATCAGGCGACATACCTCTTTCAGCTCTCCAGGTCCGTCAGCATAATCGAGCATGTCACTCATTAGCTTTCCTACTACTCGATTTTCTTCCTTCAGCCAAAAAGCCCGTAACCGATTTGCCTTTGATCCGCTTGCGTAATCGTAAAACGTGTCATAGATGTCTCGTCCCGTACTATCACGGACAAATTCAGCAAAGGTTCGGTTGCTGAAGTCGAGTACGTATCCGGAACTCATTCCAAGAAATTGCTCCAACTTTCGCTTTTCAATAAAAGTGAGGTTCGACATGACGCGACTACATGTAAAAGCGATACGAAGGATTGGGCGTTTGATTGTCGGAAAGCTCCGTCATCAGCATACCGACCTTGCGCGCGAAAGAGATTGTGATGGGATAACGCCCCAGACCCTCGCTGGAATTCCAGTTCATTTTGGTGAGCGCGAGAAGTTCGCGCGCGCGCTCACGGATATCCGTGCTTCCACACGATCCGATTTCAAGCGGAGCGGGAATGTGCGGGCCCGGATACTCGTCCCACCAAGAGACGTACCCCATAGTGAACAAATACGATTCGTCTCCAACACTACACAGCGTACCGCGCCAAGGCTCTTGCATGCCCTTGCGGATGAGCCGAAATGCGGTGCTCCGCATCCAAACAAGCTCGCATGCAGGAACGCGGGCCTCTGCGGCGGACCGAAATCCCTTCTCCTCTTCAGATTGGTAGATGCTGGTTTTATGCACGACCACGCGTTTAGGAAGCATCCCGGCGAGTGCCTCGTATTTGTCGAGAACGTCTGTCATAAGACTCGCCGCCTGCACCTCAGTGAGATAGGGCTGGCGGTCTCTACGCTGATCATGAGGCACCAGCGAACCCTTCAGAGCAAAGGGCTCGATTTCATTCGAAAAAGCTTGCGCGACGCTGGCATAGACGACGTCTCCTTCTCGCCGTTTGAGGTGATGAAATGAAATGCCGATAAAACAAGTGTTACTCGGCAAGTCAGCAGGTCGCCAAGGCTCGTGGCCCGACTTGTAAAAGAGCGAGGTTGCAAGATTCCACGCTCGAGTGGCATAGCTTTGCCCTTCGTCGTCCGGGCGTAGAAATGTGTCGCGCCGCATAACTTGGACCGGCACAGGATTTTGATGCGTCATTATTTTTGCCTTGAGGGCACGGTAGAAGGTGCGAAAGAGTAGGTCCTCCGCCTGCGTGCGCAGTTCCTCCGCAGCCTTGAGTTCCTCTGGTGTGGGCTGAAAAAGAGACATCTGCTCTTGCTCTTCTTCCCGCTGCAGCCTCTCAGAGGCTTCCGCGCTCCCTGGCGGAGAGCCTCGGATTGCTGATACGCATGTCGGCGAGTTCGTCAGGCAGACATACGACGATGCAGTCCGGGCGCACGTCACCAAAAAATCCTTGGATTTTAGCGTCGAATAATTCGAGCAGATCGTCAAATTTTTCGGAAGGCGAAGAGCGGTGCAGGGCAAGGTTCAGCTTTTCCTCGTCCACGGATCGCACAAATCTGTCTTCGATGACGAATGTCACTCCGAGCGCCTGGTGCGCTCCGGGCCAATTGGGATACCGACGAGCACTCTTCTCCCGTGCAATAGACATTCTGTTGAGCCGGGGCAGCCATGCGCGGGCGATCTGCACCTCTGCCGTAGGGCCGACAATCCCGATGCGAAGCTCCTTCGGCGCTGATTTGTCCGCCGCCCCGTGCTTCGCCATTACCCGGCGCGGCTCCACGCCCGTCTCGTTGGACCCGAATGACAGCTTGGGCTCAGGCAGACATTCGATTCGTATGTTCAGGCTCATTACTCAATCCGATTTCTGGTACTTCCACGGTGAGAAAAGTCATGTCAATCAAAAGGTCGTCAACGTGAAGGTCGCCGACATTCATAGTCTCGACTCCTCGACCGAGGAAGCTTGCCCAAAACGTAAGGTCAGCTTCAACGCTCTTGTTGCGATCAAATTTGATGCGGCGCGTTGCTTTCGCCGCTCTCGCGAACGCAGGTAGCGGCGTAAATGCATCGGGCCCGGTGAACATATAGAACGGCTTTATGCGCACGCACCACATTCCTCCCATATCAACGATCTCGTAACCAAAGCCTTCGTTCTCAAACCAGGCCCTCGGCGGGTCGCCGCGTCTCTTCACGACCTCGCGCCGATTGCCGCGCCGCTGCGCGCTATTCCAAACGATCGTGCGTTCACCTTTGTTCTTGCCGCCAAAATAGGCGCGGTGCTTGCGGCCGTATTCGAGGACCAAGCCGTCTGTCTCTTCAAAAGTCATGACTTCGTACTCGAAATGCTTCCGCAGCAGCCACGAAAGAACACGCTTTGAATCGGGCGAGGCCTCGACTTCCTTACGCGAAAGCATGCGGGAAGCTTTCTTGTCTACGATGGGCTCAAGCAGTGTGGTGAGAATCGGTAATTGCACGAAACTCCATAATTCCGTTCCTAGGTCGACAAACGTGCCGCATTCCCTCAGATCAATCGTAAGAGACCGGTCTCGCAACGGCACCGTGAGTCGGACAATCGACACGCGCTCGGGGACGGCGCTGAAAGGCAAAACGTTCAAGACGTAAAGGCCAGTCGGGACGTCAGACCGAGCGACGCCACGCGATCCGGCGGATGCCATAGGCTGCGTGATGATCGCTTTGAACCGCGCTTCGGCAGGGTTATGGTAAAAAGCAGAACCGCCCCCACCAGCTAGCATTAGTTCACCTACGTCAATCAAGCCTGTTCCTGCGCGCTCCATAGCGCTGATCCCGAAAAAAATGTCACAGAGAGAAGGGTTGCGCTGGTCGGTCACACCTTCGGAAAGGATGATGCGGCCGTCATTCTCAAGCGTGACCTTCCCAGCCACCTTCTGCGTCAGAGCGCCGGGATTACTGAAAACAATATCGGAAGTTGGATGCAACTCGATGCTGGATGGCTCAGGGACTTCGTAATCCCGATGCACGAGCATGTTGACGAGCAACTCCACTAACACACGCGGTGGATACGCAGTTTGGTCGGTGTGTTGGCGCCGCATCTTGAGCTTCAGCAGCGGATTGACATCCGTGGTTTCGAGTTTCTGGAGGAGCGCGCGGTGCTGCGTGATGAGGTTGCCCTCGTAGATTTGACGTTTCTTACCAGCCTCCGTCAGCGATACCACGGCGTGCGGAAAAAAATCCTGGGTGCGCTTGCCGAACAGCAGTAGGGCTCCTGCGGTAACCTGGTCGCTGCCGGCAATAGCAACAATCAGACCTTGCTCTCGCATTAGGGCGAGCAACATTTCCCTCGTTAAAGGGGCACGTCCAAGCTTCTGGCAATACTCGCGCAAAATCGACAGGGCTAAGTCCAGGTCCAAATCTTCTAAGGTGGCTTGTGGCGTAACGCGCTCGTCGAACGCCTGAACATCGTGTAGTGTCCTTCCACCCACTCCTGCAGCCGCGTAACGATCGTAACCTTCGAGTTCTTTTTGAAGTTCTGCGAATAGCTCATCGAATCCGTCGATTCGCAGCAAGCGGAAATTGGAACCCAAGCGCCGGGCAAAGGTCTCTACATTTGGATGGAGGCTTTCGCCGTGCCGCGTGCACCAGTAAACGCCGCTAGGGAAATCGAGGCGCCCTTCCTTGTTCTGGCCGAAAAGACCCTCCATCACCGACGGCTCCGACCCTCTATATCCAATCACAATGATCGGTGACGCATCGAGCATCGGACGAACGCGGGAAACAAGTCCCCTGTCGAGAGCGCCGGTCTCCCCGGCAGCGTTCTTGTCGGAATACTGCTCCGCGCGGCCGTGCAACCAGATGATCTGGCACCTACTGTAGACGTTGAATTGATCGTAATCGCCGGCTCCCCGGTTGACTTCGTGAATGTGGCGGATATGTGGCTGACGCTCCCTGAGAGCGTCGGGAAGACATGTGTCAAAGTTCGTAGTGAACACGGTCTGAATGAGACCGCGCATCACAAAATCACCCAAGATCCTGTACCCAATACTGATGCCATTTACAGGCCGCATTAAATCAAGGAGGACGCGCTTACGGAACTCAGCAGGGACGAGCAAGTTTTCGACGACGCGAGGGAAATTCTCTGCCAAGCGGTCTGAACCGGGAATGAACCAATCGAAGGTCTGAAGCCAGGCTTCCCATTCGGAGGGTTTCACGCGCTCGGGCGGTCGAGAGCCCTTCAGTTCACGTTCTGAATAAACGAGTCGTGCTATTTGCTTTACCGCGTCCGCCGCGGTCGGGACACCAGAACGAAACGATGCACCCGCACCAAGCAAAATCAATGGGCGAGCTTCCTCAGTTGATCGGAACAGCGGGCCGAGTGCGTCCGCCGCCGACCTGTTACCCAGATCGTCCTCCCGCGCGGGATCTCCCGTATGTCGTGCCCACGGGCGTTGAGCCGGTCTTGGGTTAGAACGGGCGACACTTGGAATGTCGCCAAGGCGCGAGTCATTCAACTCACGTGCGATGGGCGCATTCTCTGACTGCAATATGGCGATGCCTTCAGGTGTGAGTGTATAGCGAACGATTGGCCGTCCTGGCTCCCCGATGGGGAGGCTCTCCTTAGTTATGGGGAGCGAACCCTTTTTCTCTAATCGGTGCAGAAACACTTGAATGGACTCACGATTAAGGCCAGCAGCCGAGGTTAGGTCCGTTACGGTGAATGATCGCAATTCAATGGCAGTTTTACGAAGCCGGTATTGAGCAAGGGAATCTCTAGGCACAAGCGCATGGTCTCACATTTATTTACTTACGTCAATTAAATAAACCGCATCTAACCGTATGCGCGTAAGATGGGTTGAGGACGCATGTTTATAGACACGCACATTGTTTCTTACGCGAAGAAAGGTCTCCTTACTCAGTCGATTCGGGGTGCCAACATTTCGTCGGTCGCCGCTTCCGAACTGCTATTGGTCTATGGTGGCAGGCGGACTGCTGCCAACTATTATGTCCCTGTCGCATATCCTCTCCACATGGGGACTCACATTGCCTCGCTCAAGCGAGATCAGCCGTATCCGAAAGGCTCCACCGACCGCGTTGTGTTTAGCTTCGGATCCGACTTCGAACCCCTAATAGAATTTGGGTCGAAGGCACTTGCGCGAATGGTTAACGAAAGAGATGCTGAACTCTTACGGCAGAGTATTTCCTTCTTGGACAAACAGAAGCAGAAGATCATCCGCGAAGACTTTGGGTTCCTCGTGGAGAATGATGTTCATTGTGTGCCTCTAAGGCCAGGGACTGTTGAAATAGGATATCGCTTACTTGAGGCTTTCAAGTTGTCTGGCGAGAGATTTAAATCAACCTTCCGTAATACCTGGAACGACCTCCTGATCCTCGCTGCGGCTTGGGATCATGGCGACGTTCTGTGGTCTGAAGATAGTCAACTTAATCGCTTTTCTGCAACGTCTTTCGGTGAATGCAGCGAATTGATTCCCGGTGTCCTGAAGATCCATTTTCATAGAACCGGCGACCGGGGGACGCAACGGCATCGTGGTGATGAATCTAAGCATTATGTGAACAAAGGATGGAGAGCCACTTTCGAGACCGGAACTAAACAGGCTTGGTAATGGCAGCCGGAACTTCATTCAACGCAGGCAAAGTCCCGTTGTGAAAAGCTGTGGGGAGGATTGTTTTTGCATCATAGCCCACTCAGAAACAATGGGCCTTGTCGTATTCGGCCTTACCTCCACACCGGACCGCGCCCGGCCCTGAATGGGGTGAGCGGAAAACCCCACGCAAAAGCGCTGCGGAAAGCCGCCTTTTAAAGGCACTTACCAAGCCGCGTTTCGGCGGGCGGAAAATTAGAGATTTCCGCTCGCGTTCCTCGAACAAAATTCAATCCAGCAGAACACGATCACGACTTCTCCTTCTTGGGCCAGGTCGGCGCTGCGTTCCTCACAGTCATGGGCGACAAGCCAACCTTGCCATAGGAGGCTCTAGTATTCTATAGTTCTATAGAATTCAAGAGCGAAGACCATGGCAAGAAACAACCCACGGACAACCGACTCGCAATCCGAGGTCTATGCTCGGCACGCCGAAATGTGCAAGGTTTTCTCGCATCCGTTGCGCCTGCAAATTTTGAATACGCTCCGGGATAAGGAGATGTCCGTTTCGGATATGGCCGACCAGCTCGGGGTTGCCATCGGTAACCTTTCGCAACACTTGAACATGATGAAACACCGCCGCGTGCTCGGGACCCGCAAGGAGGGGAATGTCGTGTACTACCGACTGGGCAATCCAAAGATTCTTGCAGCCTTCGATCTGATCCGGGAAATCCTGTTCGAGCAGATGCAGCGGGAAGGCGTGATTTTCCGGAAAATGGAACGCAGCCGCGCCCACGCATAGTCGCTCGCTGCTCCAGCCGAGAGAGGGAGGCAAGTCTGCATGGACACGCTGACCATCATTATTCAGGACGCGCCCTACGGAAGCGAGAAAGCCTACAACGCATTCCGTTATGCGTCTGCGTTGCTCGCGAACCAGGTAAAGGTGAATCTTTTTCTGCTGGCCGATGGCGTTGGTGTTGCCAAACGCGGCCAGAAGACCCCAACGGGGTACTACAACACGGCAAACATGCTCAGTGAACTCACCGCTAAGGGCGTCAAAGTCAAGACTTGTGGGACGTGTTGCGCTGCCAGGGGCCTTAGCCAACAAGAACTCATCGAAGGTGTTGAGATAGGACGCATGATCGACCTCGCTCAATGGACAAAGGAAAGCGACTCCGTGGTGACGTTCTAATTTCTAAGAAGCAGGAATGTAGATGGCTGCAAAGACTATTGCGATTCTAGGTGGCGGCATTGGCGGGCTTGTTGTCGCGAATGAACTTCAACACCTCGTGCATCCAGAACACCGCATCGTATTGATAGAAAAGAACCGCCAGCACGCATTCGCGCCTTCTTTTCTCTGGCTCATGACTGGCGACCGACGGCCAGAAGAAATTTCGTGCGATGTGCAGCAGCTTGTGCATAAACGCGTGGAATTGCTACACGGCGAGGCGCGTAGCATTGACCTAGCTGCACATCGCGTGGAGACCTCTGCTGGATCGGTGACATACGACTTCCTCATAGTGGCTCTGGGTGCGGAGCTTGCACCCGACAGTGTCCCCGGACTTGCCGAATCCGCTCAGACTTTCTACACGTTTGATGGCGCTGCCAAATTGCGTATTGCGCTGCGTGACTTCAGCGGAGGCAAAATCGCCATCGTGGTCGCTGCGCTTCCTTTCAAATGTCCTGCCGCTCCATACGAAGGCGCGATGCTGATTGCGGATCTCTTTCAGAGACGCGGGCTGCGAGACAAAGTGGATCTCCACTTGTTCACACCAGAACCCCTGCCAATGCCTGTCGCGGGGCCGGAACTTGGTAGCGCAGTTAGAAAAATGGTCGAGGATCGCGGGATTACATTCCATCCCCTCAAGAAGCTCACGGAAGTGAACCCTGCGACGCGCACCATTTCCTTCGAAGGCAAAGAGTCCTTTGCATATGACTTGCTCATAGCTGTCCCACCGCATCGCAGCCCTCTAGTCGTGCGGGAAGCGGGACTGGCTAACCAAGCCGGATGGGTGCCTGTTGACAGCACGACGCTGGCTACAAAAGACGAGAGCGTCTACGCCATCGGCGACATAACGGTGATTCCACTGCCCGGTCGCTGGAAGCCCGACATGCCATTGATGCTGCCTAAGGCTGGAGTTTTCGCGCATGCGCAAGCGTTGGTTGTTGCACGCCGCATCGCAGATCGGATCGCAGGCAAGGCAGCCAGACACAAGTTTTCTGGCGAGGGTTACTGCATGCTGGAAGCGGGCGAGCACTTGGCTGGATTCGCTTCCGGTCAGTTCATGGCCGAACCGTCTCCACAGATCAAGCTCAGGCAGATCGGCAGGAGCTGGCACTTCGGAAAGGTCTTATTCGAAAAATGGTGGCTTGCCGCACCAGGAGTGAAGAAAGAAACGCTCCGACTGCTTATGGAGTTAGGGGCCAAGGCACTCCGAGTGCCTGCAATCTTGTGAGTCAGCTTACTGTTTGGAGTGATGCATGTCACATGAATGATTTCAAATGGCACCATTCATCCTCTGAGGAGGGACACCATGAGACACAAAGTGATTACCGTTTCAATCCTTGCGGCAACTCTCTCGGCATTCGCGATAGCCGGTGCGGCTCAGCGTTCACAGCAAGATTCTCAGGATCAGACTACACAAGATCAATCCAAACAGGACCAATCCAAGCCTGGAACGTCGGGCGGCGGGATGATGGGCCAAGGCATGATGGGCCAAGGCCAGGGCATGATGGGCGGCGACATGAGGATGGGCATGATGATGGGCATGACGATGGGGCAGATGATGGTCCACCATCAGCAGATGACTGAAACGATGAACAAGCTGATGCAAAGCATTACCGCGATCCAAAACGAGAAGGACCCGGCAGCTTTGAAATCAAAGCTAGCCGAGCATCGTGCCCTGTTCGAGCAGATGCGCAACGATATGATGCAGCAGGGCGGCATGATGCAGAACATGATGCAGAGGATGATGGGCGGTAGTACCCCACCAGCCCCGCCAGCTTCGAAGTAGTTGTACCGCTCTGGGGACGCAGTCGGAGATGAAAGTCGCTCAACGGCGATAGGAGGTTCACAATATGCCAGAGGCACAAATCCAAAGAACTGAGCAGCCAACGGCAGCGTTCGTGCTTTCACTGCTGGCTGGTCTCTGGATGATGGCTGCCGGAGGCATGATGGGGGGCTTCGGCTGGGGAGGCATGATGGGGGGCTGGCACGGCATGGGTGGTTGGATGTGGGGCCGGGGCACGCGGAGCTTTGGGGTGTGGTGGCCCTGGTTTGGCATCTTCGCCGGGATAGTCGTGTTGGTCGGCGCGGTTATGCTTTACGTCAGGCCCGAGCAACGCCGAAGCTGGGGCGTAGTGATCTTAGTCGCTTCGGCTCTAAACATTTTTTTGGGGATGATGGGTTTATTGGCAGGCACGATGGGCGTGATCGGTGGCGTTCTCGCATTGGGCACAAAGGACTGAGGCCCTCAGCCGTTCTTGCGACCGAGGGCCTAACTTGTCTCCCTCACTTCAGGACTTGCCTTGAGCGCCGCCGAACACCACTGCCTGCAACTCCTCATTGGTAAACGGCGCAGAAAGCGTCGCGAAGTGATAGCCCTGCGCCTCCAATTGCTCTAGCGTCTGGGGAGGAACCGACTCTGAGACGAGCACGATCTTTGGTCCCGGACAGATTTCCAGCAGCTTCAATGCGCCCATCTCTGATTAGTTCCCGGCTGTGTAGTTCGCTAAGAGCCGGAAAGTACGATTATGTGAATGACGGTTGCGGGTATATAAGGATACGAAGCGGAAGAAAACCATTCGTCTTGTGATTCGGTGACCCACAGGTGCCAAAAGGCGCGACTGGAAGCTGTACCGTGGACGCGGTTGTGCCGTGACTGCAAGGAGTGCGAGCAGTCAGCCGTTTGATCCTAGTAATTCACCCGCCACAATAACAATTCAATCATTTGCTGTAGAAGTGCGCGCCCACCGTCGGCTCCTTTAACCGATGGAGCTCCGCAAAATAGCCGATTGCGGCGCTAGGAGTGCTCTGTGAGGCTGAAAGAGAAAATCATCTCCGTTAAGCCGAAGCTGCGGCGGTGGAAATCCGCGCAAGGAGGGGGGCATGGATGATGAGCGGAAAACTAAAGATCAAAAGGTGGAGAGCGGTATACGAGGAGGAGATGCCGGCAGGCGCGACGACGTGAGAGGCTCAGGCGTTTATCCCCTTTCGGGGCCGCAGCCGCCAGGCAACCCGCCTATCATTCCCGAACCTGCTTGGGGCCAGGGTGACCGCGGCTCGGCTGGGTACGCAGAGAGTGGTGGCTCGGGCGTCTCGATTCCCGAAGTCGAACCGGAGTTGTGCCGGGACATCATGACCAAGGACCCGGTGTGTTGCTGTGCATCCGACCTGGTGCCGATGGTGGCTCAGATTATGCGGGATCAAGACATAGGCGCCGTTCCGGTCGTCGAGGATGTGCTAAGCAAAAGACTGGAAGCCATTGTGACCGACCGAGACATCGCCATCCGCGGTGCCGCCGAGGGGCGAGACTTGCGTACGACCAAAATCGAGGATGTTATGACACGCGAGGTGATAACTTGCTCGCCTGACCATGACATCCAGACTTGCCTGGACGTGATGGAAGCTGAGCAGGTGCGGCGCGTGCCCGCGGTGGACAACTCTGGCCGTGTTGTGGGGATCATCGCGCAGGGTGACATCGCCCTTCGCCTGCGGAAACCCGTGCAGACCGCCGAAGTTGTGCGCGAGATTTCCAAACCACATGTCGCCGCGGCCGGAGTTGGGATGGCCCCGCCGAACGCAAACGAGTGAGGCCAGCGCTTGCTGGAAGCTGTTTCACGAAACGAGAGTCCCCAATTTATTAGTGACACTGCCGGACAATCGTTGGCCCTCAGGGGCTGCTAAACCAAGAGCGACTGGAACGGGCAATCGGCGTGATCTATTTACCCCAATCGGAACCGACCAGTCATTACTTCTAGGCACGGATCGCCGCTCAGTTCGGCGCTGTGATCCATCTGGATGAAACGAGAGCGGGAGCGGTCGAACCGCTGGAACGAACATCTCAGTGGGAAGCGGACGAACCGCCAGCGACGTTTCCTTTTGGTGTGTAGCAGAGCGAGTTCGGAAACCTCTTTAATCTTTGATCAAATACTGATAGTGATCCTGTTCTCGACAGACGCCACCCCGGGAGCAGACCACGCCGCGCGCTCGGCTTCTTCTCTCGAACCAAGAGCGCACATTTCCCTTTAAGATTACCTTGTTTCCTTCCGTTTCGACCGTTATCCGCTTCGCGTCAGTTTCGACGGAACGAAGCAATGCCTGTTCAATTTTCTGCTTTAGTTCGGTCGGCGTTGCGCGGGGCTTGACGACAATCAAGTTAGTTACGCCTCTAACACCGGACAGGCGCCTAACAACCCGCTCGGCGTCTTCCTTCTGGTACTGCCATTCAACCTGACCTTGGAGCGTGACCCACCCCTTGGATACTGTGACTTCGATCTTCTCTATAGGTACGAATGCATCCCACTCAAGGGCGCGAACTGCCGCCGCGGCAATGTCGGCATCGTTACGTTCGGATGAAGTGGGCAACCGAACCTCGATATCATTGGCCACAGCTACGACGCCCGGGACACGGTGCGCGGCTTCTTCGGCAGCCCATTTTTTGAGGTAAGAATCGACCCAGCCCGTAAGGGTGACGACACCATCTTTGACAATGACGCCGACCTCATTGGGCTGGACGCGTGCATCAAAACTTAGTTCGTCAAGTACATCCTGCTGGATTTGATCGTCCGCTCGGATCTTTGCGGGAGTTGCCATAGTTGCACCTCTCTTTCGGTTGGCTGTTATGTGTGCATTTTCGTCTCCAGTGCTGGACCAATCGGATGAATACGAGCATGTTCGTTTGAAATGAAGTAATTAGCCCAAAAGGGCGCAGCGGGGAGCAGGTCAATGTCAAAAGTTCGACGGTGCGCTGTCAACGTGCCGGCGCCGCAAGTCGGATCGGCATTTGTCAGGTCAATGGCCGATGTTGTGGCAACAATATCGTTGTGGTCCGGGCGGATAACTCCCGGACGACGTGTTGCCTGGTGTGATCGAGACTTGCGGGAATTCGACGCGACGACTGAGACTTTTTGGATCAATTACGGCTCGTCATCATCAAACGCGATGAGGCATTACCATTCGTGGTGGACCGACGAGAATGCAAGCAACGCACAGATTGTTTGGGTTGGACATCGCCGAGTTCGCCGCGATTGTCAATGCCGGTACCGTTGTAATTCTCGTTTTCATCAACGCCTACTATTTGACGATTGCTAAACGGCAGACAGAAGCTGCAATGGCTCAGGCAAGGGAAAGCCAAAGGCAAGCGGACGCAGCGATGGAGAACCTTAAACTTTCAAAGGCCCAGGCCCAACAGCAAGCGGTTCAGGAACTTACTATCGTAATCTCCATGCTGCGTGGGGTTGCCGCAGACGTTGAGTTCTGGAAAGCAATCGTTAAAGAGCACTGGAACACGGCTCCTTCGACAGTTCACCTCGTCCCTGAAGATTGGCCGCTGGCTGTCTATCATGCCGGGAGGGTATCCGCCGAACTGCGCAGGAAGGTTTTGGATCTGCACGCGACGCTTGCCAATGCGAATTACCAGATCACGCGATTTCTCAGCGCACCCATAACTTCGCGGGACCCATCGATTCTAAATCCTGCTTACACGAACTTGGTAAACGTGACGCCGGAATTAGATTACGTTATCCAAGTTCTTGAGGATTTTGAAAGATCCGCCCCTACTTTCGCTCCATAACTATTGATTAAAACGTCGAGCGTACCGGTACGATAGCTCTATATGTAATTTGGAGGGCAAAAGATAAGCTTTACGCGCGGCATGTTGTTTCAGGGCTGCTCTGCCCGAGTTTGCCGCGGCCCTCGTGCGTCGGTGATCACTGGCGAGGATAAGCACTGAAGTGGCAGAACGTCAGGCTGTGTAGGGCGTTACCAAAAACGACGCCTCAACGGACGCCAGCTTGCCGGGCCGAATAGCTCAATGAGCGAAGTCCTTCGAGCAATCTCCGTCAACCAGGACGGGCTCCCAGGACAATCCGAAATCGGGCGCCAGCGCCTTATTTCGGAGGTCCTCATGGGCAAACTTCTGAAGAAGCCGAAGGTAGTTGAAGTTTCCTCCACTGTTTCGCATGCAATCCTCTCTTTGGCTCCCCGCGGATTACGAATTTCCGACGCTGCGATCTACATGGGGGTGACGCCCCTGGTTTGTCGAGGAATCGATCCGTAGCGGGAAATTGCCCGCTCACCGAATCTGCCACCACTACACGATGCTGCGGGAGGACCTTGACACTTTCCTAGATCAAATCAAAAAGGACGCCGCTTAGAACTTTCCAGCGGCGTCCACCTTCGCTCTGTTAGTCGAGGTCTTGGAATTGCCTAGATAAATTTGTGTGGTCTCAAGAGACTTATGCCCAAGCCAGTTCTGAATATCGAGCACATTGATTCCGTTCCGCAGCCAGCGGGTAGCGGCCCGTTTTGCGCAGCCGATGCAGGTGATGCTTTTCACAGACCGGCCGAGTTTCGCAGGAGACTTTGACTCGTTCGCGCTCGTGGTATCACGTCGATTGAAGTCCGGAAAAAAGTACTGGGTACTTTTTTCTGGTAGCTTTCTCCGTTATTACCGTTACTATTTTTGGCAGCTAAGGTAGGCGTCCCGAGGTGTATAGAGGCGTATTGAGGCGTACTGCCTAAGCTGAAAGAAAGGGGTTAGGCTAAAAAGCCAGTAAAAATGAGGCTGTCGTAGAGCCGGTATAGAATCCCACCCTCTCCGCCGTTTCCGGTAGAACGATTGCAAGTTCCCAATGTGATTGAGCTTCAATTAAGTGCGCCTGTAAGCCGCGCGAGTATTTCTCAATGCGAGGATGCGGGCGGCCTCGCCCTCTCCGGATGGCCCTGATTCCAGGTTCCGAAACTATTTCCATTTGCTAAGGACATCCAGAACGCCGGGGTGTCCTCATCGTGGACGACAAAAAACCGCGCAGTCCCTTCCCGGCTAGCGTTCTATGTAGATTGGCATTCTGTGGCGGGGTTCTTGGTCAGTTGAGTGTACGCCCCGGAAGTGTCCTCGTTGCCGAGTCATGTAACGCAGATATGGAGGCAGTATCCGGAGGAGCAGCACTTCCACGTCGTGGATGAGGGCTTGATCTTTCAAGATGTACCAGCTGAAGTAGTCCCAGGAATTGCCGCGCCGCTTGCTGTTGTTCGCAGCCCTGAGTCGCTGCCGTACGTTTCCCTTACCAACGTAGACCGGCGTTGACCCGTCGTACAGGATGTAGACGCCTTGGCCACCTTGGCTGCTTCCCCGCACGGCCTCGATGTTTCTTGCGTTCCTAGCCCACATCTCCCCGAAGTGGCGGATCAATTCCATCTTTCCCCGTCCATTGGAAGCCATGATCTTTAACCTGTTGGCATGATACTCATAGTCCGTGGACACATAAACACCGAGGCTCCCAATATGACGCGCAAGCATAAATGCCCGAAGATATCCGCGTTCGGTTTGGCAAGGCTTTGCGTCACCGGCGTGAGAAGCTAGGCGTGTCTCAAGAAGCTTTCGCGGATATGTGCCAACTGGATCGGACTTACGTCGGCGGAATTGAACGCGGCGAGCGGAACGTGGCACTGGTCAATATCGAGAAGATTGCGACGGCTCTGCGGATTCCCGTTGCTCAGCTTTTCCGGGGAGTTTAATTAGGCGGTACCTAATGCTCCTTGGCAGGGCTGGAGAGATTCCAGAGAGCGATGCCGCTAGTACCGCTCTGGGCAAGCCAGAGCCCGTCGGGACTGAAGCGTACTGCTCCGGTTCCGCCGCCTGTCAGGGTCTTGATCGGGCGCCCATCTGGCACGACGTACATAATGATGCGATTCCCCTGGCCGACTGCGAGCGTGCTTCCGTCGGGGCTGAACCCACGGAAGCCCCCGGTCATGCCGATGAAAGGCAGAGACAGACGCGATTGCCAAGTACCGATTTCCCACAGTCTGATGCTGTGTTTCAAGTTGGCCATGCTCGCGCCCACGTTGATGGGATCGATGCGACTATCTTGTCCCGCAGTAAGCAGCCATCTGCCATCCGGGCTAAAGGCTACGATGCTTATGCCGACGTCATGCGCCGAGAACGTCCGGAGCAATTGACCTGTGGAGATGTCCCAGATGCTTACATTCCCGCCTTGCATGGCGCCAGTCACAAGAAATTTTCCGTCGGGGCTAAGCGCCGCGGCGTAAGTCGCTCCCCAAAGGGCGTGCGCGTCTGGGCCGGTGCCGACTTGCCACCACTTGACGCCAGAGGGGGCAGGGTTAGTTAGCGGAGGTTGAGCACCGCCAAAACCCATCCACCAAACGTGTTCGCCTCCTGGCAGTGAGAGGTTAGCGGGCATCCAAGTCCTGGTGTCCCAAATCTGAAGGCTCCCTTTGGGATTGGCGGCTAGCCATCGCCCATCGGGACTGTAAGCCAAACTTTGCGTGCCGGTCGGTAGCGTGCGGACCAACTTTCCCGATGTCATATCCCAGATTCCAAGGGCTGCGTCGCCGGTGACCAGTAACTTGCCGTCAGGACTGAAGACTAGATCTTGAGCGCCCAATTGGCCTGCCAGCGTTTGCAGTTCGTGCCCCGCGCTGAGGTCCCAAATCCTGACCGATGAGCCGGAGGATGCGCCCAACCACTTTCCATCTCCCGAAAAGGCGACAGCGCTGGCTCGGATGGGAAGAGTTTGCACTTCTCTCCCGGTAGCGATTTCGTAGAATTTGACCTCAGTGCCATTCTCGTTCGTGACCAGTATCCGCGCACCATCGGGGGTGAACGCTACACGCGATACGTTGGTGGAGGTCACCGCGATCGTGCGTACGCGTTGTCCGCTCGTAACGTCCCAAAGATTAATTTTCGGCCCTTGCCGGTATTCCACAGAGGCTGCCCAGTGACCGTCAGGACTAAAAGCCTGAACGAAGGCAGGAAGATTCTTGAGTTCCCTCGCCGACCTCAAGTCCCAAATCTTCGTGGATTCGTACTCACCATCTTCACCGGCACCTCCGGAACTGAGCAGTCGGCCGTCGGGAGTGATTGCCAAAGGAACGGCGTTGTTCCAATCAAGAGTGATCGAGTGAATCTTTGCGCCGCTGTTGGCGTCGTGGATTTCAATGATGGAATTGCCTCCATCGTCTGCTGCTCCCGCACTCGCCGCGAAGAGTTGGCCGTCTGCGCTGTACGCCACTTGTTCTGCCGAACCGCTGCCCAAGTTAGAGGCGTAGAGGGAAGCTCCGGTGACGGGGTCCCACAGTCGGACGGTGCCATCGGCACTAGTCGAAGCGAGCCGCTTGCCGTCAGGACTGAACGCCAGCGCAGTCACCCGGTCGGTGTGACCGATGAGAACGCGATATTCGCTGGCGGTGGCAACGTCCCAAATCCTGATGGTCTTGTCCTCCCCTCCGGTGGCCGCCAAGCGGCGATCTTGACTGAAAGCAAGGGCGGTTACCGCGGACGTGTGTCCGCTTGCGAACACCCGATCCGGTTGCTGTGCGCCAGACGCTTCAGACTGCTCTGCGGAACTCGGCGCCGGAACCAGCACCGCTTGGGCCTGTGGAGCAGATGGAACTCGCTGCGGCACATTTGGTGTTTCCGCGTTGTTGGATGACGGCGGAACTTGCTGTGAGGGAGAGCGGGGCTGACGAGAACACGAAAGCAATGCCGCGATCATGCATAGGGCGGCCCAAAGCACCACATGCTTGATCTGTCTTTCGCTCACGCTCATGAGTCGTTTATGCCTGTGAATGACGAAGAACTCGGGATGACGCGAAATCGTTTGGTTTGTGCTACTCGTCCTCGGGCAAGCCGAGCGCACGGAAGTCTTCTTCGGAATGCATCCAGCCTTCCTTAGCGTCGATGCGCACCTTCAGCCACAAATCGGTATCGGAGTCCGGAACGCCGCCAGAAGTGACACCAAAGCTTCCAGCGTCGTCCATTGGCCCCTTGGAATCGGCCGTCGGGCCTGTAGGGTTACCTTCGGCCCAGTGAGTGGCGACCAGAACGGTTAGTAAGTCGACTTTGGAATCCTTCTTCACGACCGTTTTCACGGGCTGGCCTAATTTTTCGTCTGGATTGGGCCAGAGTCGGACGAAAGTGATGCCCTGGGAATAGAGGTTGTCCTCAGGCACCACTCTGTATTGGCATCCGCCGCCTAGGTCTCCTGCTGCCTTCACGCATTCTTGTGCCGGCGCCAACTTGCCCTGTGCCCAGTTGACGCGAACCGGAAAGATCATGCGGCAGTGACCGGTCCAGACTTTGAATTCCACGGCGTCGGCCTCCGCGCCCAGTGGCCGCGCGGCCTTATAGGTGTGGCCTTCAACATATTCGTCCAACAAACCTCCCTCTACCTCAAGGGGCGCGCCAAAGGACACGAATTTTCCGTTCACCACTCCAAAGATCTGAAACCAACCAGTGGGCTCTTCCTCTGGGGCCGATGGCTCGGAGTAGCTGTCGTAACTCACCATGAGTCCCATTCCATTGCTCCCCGCCAGGAGAAGTGCCGAAATCGACCAACCCGAGTAATCGTCCTCTGTCCCTTCCACGTAGGGAAATGTTCTTCGATATTGAACCATTCCATCGACGTCTCGAATTTCCATGGCTACGACGGTATCTTCATCGCTCGAACCGGGCGTTACTTTTTTCTTCTCAAGCTCGACAGTGTAATCCCGGCCCGCGATGGAAAACGGTCCGAGGCGCTTGGGAGATCCACTTCCCGACGGGACTGTGGAGCTAACTTGCGAGCTTGGATTTTGCGGTTTGGAGTCGACTGTACGTATGGCAGACGCTTGCACGGAGGTCGCCGTAGTTTGCGGGTGAAGGCGAGCACGCATCACGCGCCATCCAAAGGCGCTTGCCACGATAATCAAGAGACCAATGGCCGCCAAACGAAGCGTCTTCATGGCGCGGGACTCCCGGCCAGCAAACCGACTGCGGCAAAGTCTTCCTCTCCGTGGATCCACCCGGTGTTAGCGTCAATTCGCACATGCAGCCAGATGTCAGAGAAGACCGGCTGAATCAGCTCGCCATTTTCGTTCCATTTGGTGATGGCTCTGGACCCAAGGATTTCGATCTTCGAATCTTTTTGCATCACCACATGATCTGGCTCGCCCATGTTTTCATTGGCTTCGCCAAAAAGGCGCGCGAAGGTGAATTCATCTGCTGGCGGTTTCCGAAGCGCCTCCACACGCATGTCGCAACCTACTTCTTTCAAGCCACCTCCGATCATCTCCATGCAGCGTTGCCCCTCGGCCAATCCACCATGGTTCCAGTCCACACGAAGTGGAATAAAGACGTAGAAGTACCCTGTCCATGCGCGCACTTCGATGGTGTCCGGCTCGCTGATCACCGAGACGGCTCCATTCACCGCCCTCATCATTACGCCCATGTACGGGCCGCCCGCTGCCGGCACCCCGATAAGCGCGGGTTTGCCAAGAGCTGCGAGTTTGCCGTTCACCAGCCCAAACAGTTGCCATGACTCGCTAGTTTGGGCGGTACCCGTCGGGGACGCCGCCGTCTGTTCGCTGTAATGGATCACGAGACCCGCACCGGTTTTCCCGGAGACTAGCTCCGCCGAGGCCGAGAGGTTCCGCTGGAAGCGACCCTGTTCAATCGGATAGGCAAAAGCTTCCTGGTAGGATACGTTTCCGGTTGTGTCACTGATCTCCACGCCCGCCAAGGTCTGCACAAGTGTCGAGTCGCCCGCGCTCGGAAGGCGCTTCTCGTGAAGTACGACGGCGTAGTTCTGCCCGGCGATAGCAAATGGTCCGATGCGCTGCTCGATATCTTCGACTCGAGCGTCTGCTGACAAGCTGGGCTGCCCTTGACCGGCTGCTCGACCGGAGACGCTCTGCAAGCCCAGGCACAGAGACACTGCTAGAGCGCAGTTCGGAAGTAGCAACTTCTCCCTGAAAGAAAGGATTCTCATGCTGGCTATCCCGAGTGTAAAGCCGCTGCAAATTAGTTTACGCTAGGGCGTTCAGCGAAGGAGTGTGGAATCGCTGCGATATATCTTTTCTGACACCCCAGGATGAGTTCTCATTTGCGAGCGAAGGCTTCGCAGATTCCTCTTATTCAGCTTTTCAAGGACGTCTGTATTGGACAGGCTTCTTAGGAGAGTATCGCCCGGAAGCCTGGGGGCAGCCTTGCCTCTGTGGCGAGCAGCGCAGCCCTTTCGATCTGCCCGAGCCGTCTCGACAGTATCTTGCGTGCCTTTCGCCGCTCTGCCAGTTTCTCATGCCGGGGCCCGAGAATGTCGATGTTGAACTCCCAATAGACGACGGTTTGTTTGCGTCTCACGCTGAGCCTCCGATTCTTAGATCAGCATTGGCCCTGATTCCAGGTTCAAGAACGCTTCCGTGTACCAAAGACAGATTGAAAACGGGGTGTCCTTCATTCCTCGTGACAAAAAACGGCGAGGTACACCGAACAGCAGTGCTCATCACCTTCGACCTCGTGACAAAAACGCTTCGCCGCACTCTCGGTAGGCTCGGCAGATGATGGCGCAAGGTCTGACCTGGAGGACGACGCTTTCGGCTCGGGCATGCGTGAATCCAGAAGCCCGGAGTAGAAAGTAGGCTAGTGATGCACTTCGGCAGATTCCGCGGTGACACATTATGAAAATCTTGAAATCGCCCCCTCGCATAGCACGTTTGTAGAACCGAAGGGCGTCTCGGTAAAAACGAGCCGGGCGTGGTTCCTTGTCGTCAGGGAATGGGAACCAGAGGTTGTGAAAGCTGCGGAGCTTGGTTCGGTACCGCCTAGAGGACCGAAGATTGATTACGTGCGTCAGGCCCATCGCGTGCAATCGACGCACGTCCTCCCAGCTGCTAAGGGCACTGCCAAACGCCAGGTGCTTGCTTACCCAGAAGACCTTCATGCCGCTACCCGCCTTTTGGCCAACCTTGCATTTAACTAGTGTTAAAAGCGCACTCTTTTTGTCCCTCAGTTGCCCAACCAAATGAGCAACTTGCCCGCCCACTACGGGCAGGGTTTTATGCGCGTTGCCCTTGGCGGCAGCCCAGGCCGCATTAACGCCCCCGGGCGGCGTTACGTGCTTTGGTGGGGCTTACCCCAAGGCGCAGGCCCAGCTTGCGCCAGCTAAGGCCCTCGGCGCGTAATTGGGCCACCTGTGCCGGGTCTACGTGTTTGGTTGGCCTGCCCAGGCGCTTGCCCTTGGCTTTGGCATGGCGCAGGCCCGCCCGCACCCGTTCGGCAATCAAGCTGCGCTCCAGCTCCGCTACAGCACCGAGCACCGTGAAGATCATTTTCCCGGTTGGCGTGGACGTATCGACTTGCTCGGAGAGGGAAACGAATTCGATCCCAAGGGCTCGAAAGGTTTCCAGTGCCCGAAGCAGATGCGATACAGAGCGGGCAAAGCGATCAAACTTCCAAACGACGATGACCTCGAATTTTCGCTTGTGGGCATCTGCTATCAGGAGGTCTAGTGCGGGACGGCGGTCTTTGGCTCCGGAGATTCCGACATCCACGTACTCCATGACAACCGGCCAGCCCCGCCGTTTGCAGTACTCGCAGAGTTCACGAATCTGCATTTGTGGGTTTTGGCCATTTGCGGTGCTGACCCGCGCGTACAATGCGGCCCGTCTTTCTAAGTCTGGTCCAGCGACAACCTGAGGGAATGCAGTACGGTCTTGTTCAGCCATCGGTGCTCCTCCTGTGAGCGACTTTGATTAGCGGCTTTTCATGCACAACGCCGCTCCTACTGCAAATCCAATTGCAAAACCAAGAAAGGCGATCACCAAACCTTCGAGGAAATCTTTTCGGGCTGTTCCGGTTTGCGGTTCGGAGCGGCAGGCGAAAGCCGAAGTGATGAGCGGCCCTGCTATCGGAGCCAAAGGCCGCAACGATTCTTGGACAAGGTGGAATTCGTAGGCGTCTATTGCGGGGACAACTTGAGGCAAACCTGGCGGAATGCTACGGTCGTCTACAGCCATTGTTGCTCCTCCATTGAGCGGCATTGGTTAGGGGCGCGTTCGGTGTTACAAGCACCGGCGCGTCCCGCTTCTTACTTCACTTCCGTTTGTAGCCTTTTTTCCTCCCTCGTCCTTTGCAGTAAATCTGCTGCTTCAGCTTCCGCAGCTGAGCCAAATCAGCGTTGCCCCACAGCCGCACGGCCCTGCCGTTGCGTATGCGCAGCCTGGGGGCATCGAGCCGCTTAGCCACAATCCAGCGGTGCAGGGTCATCATGGATATGCCTACGGCCCTGGCCGCCTGTTGCGTGTTACAGGGCTTTTCCATTAAAGTGATATATATAACATATTTAAGGGTACATGTAAAGCCCTTATTTAGTGGAAGGCAGGCCGCAAAACACTGGTTGGGCGCAGCAAATTGCCTTCGCCACCTACGCACGCGGGTCCAAAAGCCAATCAAGAAGAGGACTTGAGCCACGTTTATCACAACTTTTCCCCCTGTAAATCGATAATTGGAGTGTCTCGGTTTGCCACAGTGAACCATGACGGCGTCACCAATCCGAACAGTGATCTGGGTCACATCTTTCTTCGCAAGGACACGCTAAAAGCAATGAGGATGGAGGCAACGATTTTCTGGAGCCGAACGGATGTCAAATCCGAAGGAGCGTGACTCCACCAGGCGTAAATAGATGGAGGTAAAATGAGAATAATGAATCGCTGGGAGCCTACTACGCTACGGGAACAGATCAATAGAGTGTTTGCGGATGTGCTGGAGCGTACGGGCGAAGAATCGAACCTGACGACCTGGGCGCCAAACGTCGACATTTTCGAGACCGAGCATGAATTGGTTGTTAAAGCAGACCTGCCGGATGTGGATCCAAAGGATCTGGACATCCAAATACAAAACAATATCCTCACGATCCGCGGAGAACGCAAGTTTGAGAAGAACGTGAAGGAGGAAAACTATCTGCGCATCGAACGCGCCTATGGCTCCTTCAGCCGAAGCTTCTCGCTGGCGAACACCGTGAATCCAGACGCGATCAAGGCCGACTACAAAAACGGCGTGTTGACCCTGAGCATCCCGAAGCGTGAGGAAGCGAAGCCAAAGCAAATCAAAGTTAACGTGGTAACACCTGCAATGACAGCAACAGCAGGGGCTCGCTGAGAAGAGCCAGATCCAACACGGAAGTAACAAGGGGCTGGCGACATTGACCAGCCTCTTTCTGCATGGAGGCACTGTCACTATGAGTTAGTTGCAAAATAAAGCACTCTGCTTTCGTGCGATTTCAGAGCGACTAATATCTTTGGCTCGCCTCCAAATCCCTCTGAAAACCCAATTCGAAAGGCCCACGCTGAGACCGACTCCCGAGAAACAGGATCCTCGGTCCTAACTTTTCGAGCTACTTAGGGAGAAGAGGTTTGTACGGCCACTCCTGCAACTGCCGCCTCGGCACTAGGCAAAGCCTAATTTGCTTCGGTTCACCTAGCTGGAGCATCAGACGACAGCTGCTGCGCACGCACGATGAACCTCTTTGGCGCCGGCCCGACGTAATAGAACGGGTAACAAGTGATCAGAGTCAACGTTGGCTGAGGAGAATCAGCGAGGATCCCCGTATCATTTGGCCCAACCACTTCGACAGAATCGACTTGGTAACGGTAAGTCCCTGTCAGCGTGCTCACCGTGATTGCGTCTTGATCGCGAATATTGCGCAGTGCGCGGAAGAATGTATCTCGGTGCGCAGCGATAGCCACGTTTCCCGGCTGTCCCGGTATGGCAGTCCTCTCTAGGTGGCCGGCCGCGCGGCGCAAAATCGAGTCGGAGTCCCCTTCGAGGACCATCACGGAGATGCCGATACGCGGGATTTCCATTTGGCCCAGCACAGAGCCGATCGCGAGTCTTGGTGCTCCGAGCGCATCCTTTCGGGCGACTGGTGCGGGGTCTGGATCCATGCTTAACTTGATAGCGTCAAAACGCCGCCGTTGAACGATTTGGTAGATCCGCGCATCCACCCAGAAATACACACACCAAGCGATCGCGGCCAAGCCAATCAGCAAGCACAAGCGCGAGTACCAACGAATAAAGGAATTGGTGCCTCTCGGCAGCGCGACGATCGCCGCTCGAGGAGTTCATTGCCTCGCTCCTGTTAAGCCCCCGGAAACAGTTGGCGTTCTAGAAGGCCAGTAGTAGCCTGCCCGCGTGCGCACGACGAGCTTTGCTTGGTTAGTTGCAATGACATTGACCCGAATCTTCCGATATGCGTTGCGTCGCTCGTCTGCGGGGCTATAAGCGATGGTGTATTGGTGACGAATGTCGCCAGCGATTTGCCGGCAAACACGCACAACGTCCGCAGGCGTGCTCGGAAAATAGGCTAACCCGCCCGTCTCTTTGGCCAGCAACTGCGAGCACCTTGGGGTTTTTATCCGCGCTATCTTCGTCAAATAATCCAACCCCGTAGATGACGACATTCGCGCCTTGCGCGATGCGCAGCGCTTGCGCAAAAGTGTGCTGGCTGGCATTATCTCCTCCGTCGCTGATTACGATGAGTACCTTCTTGCTCGCTTGGTGCAAATCAAGATGCTGCAGAGCCGCTATGACGGCGTCGTTCAGCGCTGTCCTGCCGCTGGCGGAAGGTGTCGATAGGGCAGCCCTTAATTCGTTTGCGTTGCTCGTAAAGGGTACGTTGGCAGGAAGGCCCAGGGTTATCTTATCGGCGAAGTTCACCACGAACTCCTCATCTTGCGGATTGCTCTCCTCTACAAATGCGATCGCTCCTTCAATCACCTCCTTGCTCTTAGCGACCATGCTCCCGCTGTGATCCACCACTAATCCGACCATTATGGGTGTGTCCTCGCTCTGGAAATCTGTGATGTCTTGCGGCTGTCCCGTTCTCGTAAACGTGAAAGTTCGAAGCTCTGCAAGGCCAGAAACAAATTGCCCTTCTCGATTTCTGACCGTAACAGGCAGAACAACGAGATCAACTTCTCGGGATATAACGTAACCTTGAGAACCGTTCGGAGGGGCGGGTGCAGGCGCAGGGCGCTGAAGCGAAGCCCAGGCAAGCAGAGCCAGAGCGATGACCCGGCCCGTTGAGTTTGAAGAGAATCATCGCTCCCTCTCTCCGATTCTCTGCTCCTCTTACCCCAGCCAGTCCGGATACTACGGAACGCAGTCTAAGCTGCGCGCTTTGAAAATGCCCAGAGCACTGCTCCTGCCATCACCAGCAGCAGTCCACTGAGACCGATCAGCGGCAGCATGCTGGCGGTCTTTGGCAACGCTGCTTGACGCCTTTCGCTGCCCGAGGGGTAGTCGCGAAGGCCTCGGCAATCTCAGTTTCTTCGCCGCTTGGTTGCTCAGCCTTCAATGGCGCCTTTTCCATTGCCTGCACAGAGGGTTCCGTCCGGCTCGTGACTGGCTTCGTGATATCCGGAGCCAGTTCGGCGGGCATTGCCGGAACAGGCTCGTTTGAAGCCTTAGCGAGTTCTATGGCCCTGTTCTTGGGATACACAAACTCATGGCCGAAGTTATCGCCGGGATAGAACCATTCTTTGATCGCGTTGGGAGCTCCCGCCGCAGTTTCCGAGAATCTGATGACCGTTTTGTCGGTGGGCTCGACACGATAATTGGGGATCGCCAGGATGGTCGCGAACAGCTGCGTGCGGTCCTTATCGAAAACCTGCACGATGTGACGGTTTCCGAGCGTAGTCCATCAACTTGAAAGATAGGTCCCGGCTGGCAGCGCTACGTTACCCGGCAGTTCCACCGGTTGGCTGAAGGTCAGGATGCTCAACTTATTGAATGTATCGGCCCTGGCAGAGAACCCGATTGCCATTGCCACGGCCACGACGCCGAGAACGATCGCCGTTCTTAAGCCTTTCATGGGTTACACCTCTCATTTGTCTGAAATATGTGCCTTGGACGTGTGGTAAGTCCACCCCAGTGGGAACGCTGACCAATTGCCGCGAAGCCAAATCCACGCACATCTTCGTTATAGTGGACTCTCTGCAGGAAAGCGGTGATGTGGATCACTTCCGCGCCATTCCTTCAATGAAATCGGTAGGGAGGTCCTAAGCCCAGGCAGCGATGGTATTTCACCCCGGTCAGTTTCCGTCGGAACTTGGCGCACATTCCGAGAGGAGGATTTACCAGGGCATGGCTGCAATCCGAGTTGCCTCCGCTATCTGAGTCGAGACGATTCACCGTACGCTCGTTGGCGGACGGGCGTATACTTGATCCGTCTAGTCCCACA
>CAWEFX010000007.1:0-238189 GCA_963808465.1 uncultured Acidobacteriota bacterium | reverse complement strand
AAATACGCATGAGTACGGTGATGATTGGCAGCGAATTGCGTGACAAGTTGCTGGCCGCCGACGGCGATGTCGAATTGCGCGACGAGACCGGAAGCCTGATTGGGCGATTCGTTCGCCTTGGCATGCCAATTCCTCCAGCGGGTTATGTGATTGTGGGCGAGTGGCCGTCGGACGAGGAAATCGACCGCCGCTTACGAGAAGAGCCGAGCTACACCCCCGAGCAGGTCATGGAGCGGCTTCGAGGGTCGGGCGAAATGCAAGCTGAGTGGAAGGAATCCGCACTCGACAGCCTGGCCGACTTCTACGTCGTCGCGACCCTGGCCGAACGCGAGGTGATTTTCGCCACTGTCAACTTGATTAACGAGCGTTTGAGTACTGACCCGTGGTTCCTTGGTGAGTCCCGGCAACGGAACACCGACGAGTGTGGTTTTGTCATCCACTGGTGGTCGGATTCCGAGCTAAACGATGGGCAACCGAAAGTGATCGTCACCCACGTCGTGCTTTGCGTCCGTGGCGAGATGACGGCAACGGAACCGCGTAACGCCCTCACGCCTCGCCGTGCTGATCGCTCCCAGCGGCTCGCCAAGTCACCGTTCATCTACTTCCAGTTCTGACGCTCACCCTCGGTGGTGCACGAACCACGAACCACACGAGCAGGAACAGGCAAGCGAGCATCCCCAGCGGCACGCCGACGCACACCACCGGAAGCCACCACGGATCGCGATACACCACCTCGATGTTCGGTCGCCGGGCCACCACCGACTGATCGGCAGACGACTCGAAATACACCTCGTCGGTGCCGGGCCGCGGCGACGAGCGATCCTCGAACTCCGTCAGGTGCCACGAGGTCGGGGGCGTGTCCGCCGGGCAGTTTCACCTTCGTGAGCAAGCTTGCTCGCTCAGGTTCAGTGACCGCGTTCGCCCACACGGTTGCCCCGGGCCACTTCGTCGAGCCGTCGCCGAGTTTCCCCGCCATCCGCTGTTTCGCCGCGACGTACACCCGCAGCAACCGCTTCACATCCTTCGCCTTCGCATCCCGCTGATCGGCCGGCTCGCGATACGGGAAGAACGGCCGCTCGGTCTTGAACGACATCCGCACCGCCGACGATTTCAGAGCAAGCCCACTCGCCGAATCGGGCATGTCGTCGCCCTTCCCGCTGCCCTTCGCCCGGGGTTTCACCTGCTGCGCGTCCCCGCGATCTTGAACGCCGTGATGACCCAGTTACCGCGGACATACGGCACGAGCCATTCCGTGAGATCGGGGCGAACCGCGTACTGATTCCGGTTCAGCCACGCGAGCAGATCGAGGGCCGCTTCCTCGGGTTTCTGCCCGGCACCCTCGCGGAAGCCGAGAACCGTCGCGTCGAGATCGCCGACCCGCTTCTGTTCGAGGACCACGACCCCGCCGACCGCTTCATCGCGGGTCGCGTTGGCAGGACCGGCACCGCCGCAGCCGAAGTTCAGTTCCGAGCGATGGCGAATCTCGGTTTTCGGTTCGGTGCTCGGGTTCGGCGCCGTAGCCACAGCCCGCCAAGCACAAGGATAGCGCTCGCTGGGGGTACCTGAATCCGAAGTGGAGTGCGGCGAAACCGCCCATTGAAAGGCCTACGATGTGAGCGCGATCGATGCCGAGGCGATCGACCACGACTCTGATGTCCTCGGCCGCGCGCTCTTGCGAATAGGAGGCAAGGGTGTCCGGAACGTCAGAGGGCGGATAACCCCTGGCGTTAAACGCAATACAGCGATAGCGCCGGCCAAAATGGCGCAACTGCGCTTCCCAGCTACGATAGTCGCCGGCGAACTCGTGCAGGAAGATTACAGGCCTGCCCGCTCCCACCTCTTCATAGAAAAGCGAGACCCCATCATCTGCAGTCGCGTAGGGCATGCTGTCACCTCTATGTGTCGCAGCCAAATCTATGGGAACGTTAAAGCCCGCACCATTACGAGCATGAAAGAATCCAGTCATTTTTTTCGGACCGATCGGCTTTGATACTTGCGCTTTCGTTTTGTGGACAGATCGGAAAACAATTGTTCTTTCAGGCCCGTCTTGGCATGGTCCGCTTACCGTCGACCACGGCGGAAAGTCCCTCACTTCGTCACACACTTCCGTAATAAACCGGCGCCGGTCTCTGGCTAATTCTTCTTCAGAGTCAGTTGGATCAGCTCGGTGACCCGGTTCTGGGTCTCAAGTTCCCGGCAGGTCGCGATCAATTGTTCAAACTGCGCCGCTGGAATCGGAATACTAGGGATGACGCCGCGAATCCGTCGTGCTTCCTCTGTGAAATCCCAGATAAACTCCCGTCCGGTGGCCTGCCTGGTATAGCTCCGGCCATCCTTCGTGAAGATGGTGATCCGCGGACCAAACAGAGTCATCTGGTGCGACGGAATAATGGTGACCCGCTTCATTAGCTCCAAAACCTCCGGTGGGTCGGGCACACCCGGCACCATCGGGAATCCCCGTTTCACTACGCCATAAGCCGCGTAGTACCGCGTACTACCGACCTCCGGCTCACCGATGTCCTCCCGTCGGGTTGGAAAAGCCGGGCTCGGGTACTGAGTCTCCAGCCAGTTCACCAACGCCTCAACCCGGTCCACATCCTGATAGCGGATGTTGTGCTCTTCGCAGAGTTTCGCCGTGACATCGACGTGCGCGAGGTTGTACCCCGTAATCGAGTAGATGCGGTAGAGGGTTTCCAGGAACAGCCATTGCTTGCCAAGATCGGCTGTGATCTTTTCGACGCTCGTGCGGACGTCTCCGGTGAAGCTGTAGACGAGGCGACCCTCATTATTGCCGGCGTATGCCTGATACAGGCCCGCTCTCCCTTCAAGAGATGTCTCGCCTCCACGATGGCCAAGCTTGGCCAGTGCAACCGCCAGCATGGCATTACGCACAGCCGGTCCCTCACGCAGTCCGAGGCTTTCGAGATTTCCTGCCGCTAGGTTCACGCATAGTGCGATGGCGTTGTTCACCTGATCCTCGGTAAAACCCATGATCTTCGAAGCCGCTACGGCGGCCCCGAAGATGGCGAATACGGGGCCAGCGTGAAAACCTCGCGCCATCACGGTGGGGATAAAATCGCCGGCCATTCGCTCCATGACTTCGTAGCCTGCGGCAATCCCGGTGAGAAACTCTTCACCTGACGCCTGCCCGGTTTCCGCAGCGGCCAGGGGGCTGGGATGATGGTCGGTGCTGGGATGAGTCAGCATACGGAAGTATTCGACTTCCCGCCTGCCAAGATCATCTCCGCGTTAGCAAACGCCGCATCCCCTTTGGTGGCCTTGATTCCGTGCACCAGGATTGTGGCCCCATTGGGAACACCCTGATATTGCTCGGTAACTATCTGCACTGCCTCCTGTCCGCCAGGCAAGGAATACCCTTGGAGCGCTGACGCCAAAGCGTGAAGAGTTACGCCTCTGGCGCGATCAATTACTGCTGGAGGCAGATCCTCGTAGCGCAACCCTGCAACCCAACGCGCAAATTGCCTGCTGATCGACGGAGATCCAGAAGCGAGGCCGCTGCTGTTAATTGTTTGCGCGAAAGATGGATTGGGCAGGCCCCCCACCAGGGCTGCAGTCATAACGGCAGAACGACACATGAAACAACGGCGGTCCATCTTCAATAACTCCCGATTAGAGTCGTGCCGTGCATCGCAGAGAGTTGCACCCGGCTCGGCGCTAAGGCTGGACTGATTCTATCTCATTGCGCTGATCGTAGAATGGAGCCACCGTTGCTGGCAGCACAATGCTGCACCAGACGATAATCAAAGTTTTCACGAGGACACTTAGAAGGGCAACGCAGAGCCGCGTGTGTCTCATAGTGTTCGCCCGCTCGAAAGTGATCGTGTTGCCAACCTAAGGAGCGGTATATGTTTTCGGATCCGTTAGCATCAGGTCCAGTCCGTCGGTTCAGATCGTATTTGTCAGCATCCAACCCCTTTCTGAATTCAGCCGTTGCTCCGGGATTTAAGGTTTTCCAGCCGCCAATCGGTCCTAAACCATTGCCGAAAACTATCCCTGAATCGCCAGCCTCGCGCCCGTCAATGATCAGCCTCCATGACGCTTCAGAGGTGTCGAGAGGTTTGTCATCGTCGTTAAGAAGCACAAAGCTGATCATGACGTACGACGGCTGAGTGAAGGGCTCGTAGCGTCTGACAAATTCGACACGAATTCCCGCGCGAAGTCCGCGACAACTCTTCTCATTACTACGGGTCTGTGGTGCGCTTTGTCTTGCCTTTACGAGACCAAGAGCACCGAGAATAAATCAGCGGCAATATGAATGTGCGAAGCCGTGTCCTCATCGGTTCCCCTCCTCAGGTGATAATCCTAAGAAGGTAATGCACCTCCACTAAGTTTAGACACCAGGGGTTGTTAGCGGTCCCAGCCGAACAGTCTTTTCAAGTCCTGGGAAACGGGATTGTCGGAAACTGGGAATTGGCGGAAAAGCCAGTTGATGATAAGCCGACTTTTCCGGACTTATCTGGCGATAAGCTTCGGAGTTGCCGACCATCCGCCCGGAATCAGTGTGAGCCTACAGGTCGAACACAAACAATTCATTGGAAATGGGCACCTCATCGGCTCATCGCTTAGGTGAACCGCATACTTCTTCGCCTTGATATGCAATCGGACGGGTCACCGCATTTTCTAAGAGTGCCACAGGAAAGACCGATGTATCATTCGACATCTAGCCCGCGTACGTCACGTTCACCGTGCGAGGAATTATCGGGACCGAGGCGCGGACCTTCCGAGATTGGGTCACCCACAAGTACACGAAATCCCATGGCAGATTGGCAAATGCGAACAAAGCGGCCGCTCCGAGGACCGGTGCGCGAGGAAGCGGGGCCGACGCTCAAAAACTACATCACGCCCGCCGGGTTGCAGCGGCTGAAAGACGAGCATCGGTTCCTACTGAGTCGCGAGCGGCCCGCGGTGGTGGAGGTCGTAGCGTGGGCTGCCAGTAACGGGGACCGCAGTGAAAACGCCGACTACCTCTACGGCAAACGACGGTTAGGCCAGATCGATTCGCGGATTCGCTTTCTCACGAAACGCATTGACGCGGCCGTGGTCGTCGATCCCGCCGCTCCGCGGCCGGGGTCAGCCGCTACGCGCGTCTTCTTCGGCGCAACCGTGACCTACAAGGACGCCGCCGGCCTCGAACACGTCGTCTCGATCGTCGGCATCGACGAGGTGGACCTCGACCGCGGCTACATCAGCTGGCGCTCGCCTCTCGCCAATGCGCTGATGAAGGCGAGCCCCGGCGACCGCGTGGACCTGCGCGCGCCAGCGAAGACGGAGCATCTCGAGATCATCGAGGTCGAGTACGCGCCGATTCCGATGGATCCTTTCCGCGAACCGCTAGGAGCTCAGTCGACGCCCAAGGTCGAAGGCTCCTAGACCAAGCCGCCCGACTCTGAGCGTTCCCCCGATCTTTGTACAGTTAGATCGGGTTCCGGAGTGGCGCGACTCAGTTCGCCCTTGTCTGCCTTTCGTTTTCACGCTCGATTCCAGCCGCCATAAGGATAAACGTGTGCCCGCGCACGCAACGAAAAGCAATTGGCTGACCTAAAGGAGAAGTATCGCGACTTATGTTAACGATGGTCTGACGGGGAATGGTCCGGATCTGCTCACTTCTGCATACCGGACACCGTTTGGGTATGTTCACAAGTGCAGCGTAAAACCAAGGCAGATTGTGAGTCAGTGACGGACATCACTCCAACCTCTATTGTTGGGCCCGAATCGGTCCTGAGACACGGGTTTATCGGAGATTGGGAATCGGCTGAAATGTTAGTCAGCAACGTTAAACTGCAAGTAAGGTCGAGATATCTTGACGATAATGTCCCGATTGCCTTCGACCAGAGTCACCCGTTCGTCGGCGTCCCGATCCGGTCGACCGACCGCCTTGAACTCGACATCGACTTTGAAATAAGGACAGTCGCGACTGATAAATGTTCGACGCAATCCGGTGGACAGACCACCTTCCACCGTGAAGACATTGAGCAGATCAGTTCGGGTCATTCCTGGCTTGACCGTCTGCATCCGTTTCAAAGCTTCGGCCGCCCACACCACATGTTCCCGCTGCGTGGCCCCCTCAGGCTTCCCTTGAGCAAGAACTGCGCCAGTGATGATCGCGCCAGAGAGCAATGCTAGCCCCAGAAATCGCCGGACCATTGGTTGTCTCCATAGAGGATGAGAGAATGCCACCCAGGATACCTTGTCGGATTGGTCCCGAGAAACGGGATTCCCGGAAAGTGGGATTTGGGAGCGGCCACTGCTGGGTCACGAAAAACATGGCATACTCAACCGCAGCGCCGGGGTAATAGTTCGGCGCGACAAATTCTCGCGACGAGGCATTTTCTATGAGCAATGAGATCTCCCGGCGGGCGGCGATTAAGGGCGGAGTGGCCTTGGTGGGTCTTGCGGCGTTGGGAATTCCACCCTGGCCTGTGGCACAAGCGGGCACTGAAGAAGTGATTCCCTGGACGGATGTGCCGCAAGACTTCGATCCGTCGGCTGGTACGGGCCCGCACAGTCTGGATACGCGGACGATCCAGAAGTCTTCGTTTATCACGCCCGTCGATCAATTTTTCTCCGTGCAACACTATGGTCCGACGCAGGTCGACACCACAACTTACAAACTGCGGGTGAACGGGCTCGTCAACAAGGAAATAGAGCTAAGTCTCGACGAGTTGAAGCGGCGTCCTCGCACGGAATTGATCGCCGGGTTTGAATGCTCGGGCAACAACCCCGCTCGGTTTAATACGCTGGTGGGTAATGCAAGCTGGGCAGGAACGCGCCTGGCAGCACTGCTGAAGGATGCCGGGCTGAAATCCACGGCTCGGGAGGTGGTCTACTTCGGTGCGGACCATGGGACCGAAGAAATTTCCCATGGCGGAGCTCAGCCTCAAAAGTACGCGCAGAACTTCGCACGCAGTCTGGCCGTCGATGACGCGCTGAACCCAGATGTGCTGATCGTTTGGGAGATGAACGGCGCTCCACTGCCAGCGAAGAATGGTGGGCCAGTACGTCTGCTCGTGCCCGGTTGGTATGGCGTGTGCAATGCGAAGTGGCTCAACCATATTCAGGTGCAGGACCGGCGTTTCATGGGACGGTTCATGGCGCGCGATTACGTCACGTTGATCGAACGGAAAGACGGCGACCAGACGATATGGGAAGAAACGTCGGTAAGCCGCATTCAACTCAAGTCGATGGTGGCTCGGCTGACGCGAAATGGCAGCAAGTTTAGCGCGACCGGTTTCGTGCTGAATGACGGCACGGCGCTGCACTCAGTTGAAGTGCGCCTCGATAACGGCCCCTGGCAAGCCGCCACAATGGATCGCCAAAATACCAAATATTCGTGGAAGCTCTTCACGTACGAGTTTCCGGCGCCCGCGCCAGGTGATCACACCATTGTCTCCCGCGTGACAGATGTGAACGGTATGGTGCAGCCCGAACCAGCCGACTTGCAGACGAAGAAGTCGCGCTGGGAAAATAACGGGCAATTCGTGCGGAAATTTAGAGTGTGATGCGGGTGAAAAGATCGCGGTGAGGGAAGCAGACTGAAACTTTCGCCTCTTCATTGAGAGAGTGACGTATGGAAATCGATCGAAAAGCTTTCCTTGAAAGTCTCGGCGGTCCGGAGGCCATCAGTAAAATGGACTCCGAAGAACGAGCGGACGCTCTGGAACACCACATGGTGTCCCAGTTGAACCAAGCGATAAGCGGACAGCAAGGGAGCGAGCTAGAGAAGGCTAAACGATATCCCACGGTGGCTGAGGTTGAGGCTCAGATCGAAACCCGACCGTTCCGCCAATGCGCTGGCTTCCTGGTTGTTCCTCGCACGGGTGAAAACGTAAGGCGACTTCCGCCTATGCCAACCAATCCTACGCTGCTTGATTTTTTCGCGCTGCGGTTCATGAACACCTCAAACCATGTTCTGCAGAGTGCTAACTTGGCCATGAGAAACGGTATGTCAGAGGAAATTATTCTCGCGTGCTTGCTTCACGACGTGGTGCAGGAAATCATTCGCACAGACCACGGGTGGTGGGGGGCACAACTCTTCGAGCCGTACGTTCCAGAGAAGGTTAGTTTCGCCATTCGCTATCATCAGGCGCTCCGTTACTATCCGGATCCGGCGGTAGGTTACGAATACCCGGATCTTTACCGGACCCTATTTGGCGCCGACTACGTTCCACCGCCGTATATCGAGGCGACTAACCAGATGGTTCACAAACACCAGTGGTACATGGAAGCGCGTATGGTTACGCTAAACGACCTGTACGCCTTTGATCCAAAGGCTGTTGTCACGATCGATCCGTTTGTCGACATCATCGGACGCCTCTTCAAGCAGCCGAAGGAAGGGTTGGGAAACGACAATAGTTCGGTCGCGCACATGTGGCGCACGATCGCAAGGCCCGATCAACCGCTGTAGTTAGATATACCGCATTCGCAAAAGGACCAACACATGGGCTCCCGCAACAGCATTCCGATAATCACGACTTACAGGACTTGGGCGTTACAGGATCAGCTACCGAACCAGGTAACCGTTGATGAAGGCAGCTCGTTAGGCGAGCTGTTGCTTAAGCCACTCGTTCTCCATTTGCCCAACCGCCGCTCTCTCCTTGCTTTCGCGGCCCATGTGCTTTCCGTCCGCCATTACGCGGACCGTTTTTGGCTGACCCGTCGAGTACAGCAAGGGTATCTCCTCGGGCGAGATCCAGGGATCTTTGGCGCCGTTGACGATAAGCATCGGCGCATTCGGTTTGCTTAACCAGCCTTGCTCCTGTAGCGACATGGCCGGAGCGGTGCGAATGAGTTCATCGAAACTCTTGAGGTTATTCGCATAGATCATGGAATCCGGGAACGGCCAGAAATATTCCTTCTCGTCGGTGCGCAGGTACTGCAGCCACTTTTCTTGCCATGTGTAGTGAATCGGGCCGCCGGCTTGGATGCAGGCCTTCAGGCGCTTTGGCTCGACGTAGGCCATCTTGGCGCCCCAGTAGCCACCGTAGCTGCCGCCGACGAAACCGATGCGGCGACCGTCGAGATCCGAACGCTTGGTCAAATAATCGATGACGGCCACGTAGAACTTTTCGGAATCAGGCTTATTGAAGACGGGGCATTCGCCTGCTCCGGGCATGTCGACTTCAAAGCCCGCACAGCCGATCTTTAGATTTTCGGATAGGTTGCGTCCTTCCTTGTAGCCGTCTACGCCGCCGGTGCGGATGATCACGGCAGGCTTGTCTACCCCCTTGGGCTTGCGCAGATGGCCGTAGATTGTTTTTCCTTCAAATGGAATCTCGACGATTTCCATGGGCGGATCAAATGTGCGGATGGCTTTGCGCCAGTTCTCGACGGACTTGCGATAAGCGGCGACTTTGGCCGGATGATTTATCACCGGGAATCGCGCGACTCCGTATAGACTCGAGGCTCTCTCATAGGCTTTATTCGCCTCGACCATCTTGCCCTGCGACTCAAGCTCGGCGCCCTTTTGTTCGTACGGCACAGCAAGCTTAGTCCACTCGGCGACCCAGGGCTCGGGATCGAAACTCGTCATCTTGGCGAAGATTGCGCGTCCTGCCTCGGCCTCGGCGCTGTTTGCACCGCCGACAAACTGCTGCAGGCGCTGGCGTGCGCCTTCGGCATATACTGGATCCTTGAATGGGTTGGCCTTGATCGTCTGATAAACGTAAGAAGCGGAAGTCGAAGACGATGAAGATGGCGCTGCCGATGAAGGACTCTGCGCCATGGCAAGATCTGTGAGCCGGAATGCTCCTGCAAGTCTTTGACGTAGAGGTGCGATAGCCTCCAGTGAGTAAGGGGAACGACTAGCTGGAACAGGTTGTTCCAGTAGTTTCCAGGCCCTGAGAAACGGGATTTTCGCCAAGTGGGATTGAGCCCAAAAGGCACATTCCGATAATCGACTTTTCAGGACTTGACTCGATTGTGATGTAAAGTGACTGTGGGTAGCCTACTCAACAACCCCCAATAAAACACCTGTGAAAGCGATTCTGCACACTCAGTACGGACCCCCTGATCTTTTCCAGCTCGCGGAGGTGGACAAGCCCGCTCCAAAGGACAACGAAGTCCTGATCAAAATACACGCGACCACGGTGTCAACTGGGGACTGCAACGTCCGCAATCTCACCTTTGTTACCAAGTCCATGCGCCCGATTGCCAAACTCATGTTTGGCATTGGAAAGCCTTGGAAAGAACGCATCCTCGGAACCGAGTTGGCCGGAGAGGTGGAGAGAGCGGGCAAAGACGTGAAGAAGTTTTAGGCGGGCGACCGGATTGTTGCCTCAACTGGCATGGCAGGTGGCGGACACGCACAGTATGCATGTCTTACCGAAAAGGGTGCGTTAGCGATCAAGCCAGATTTGCTGAATTGGGAGGAAGCAGTCGCGCATTCCGTTTGGGGCGAACACGGCGTTGTATTTCCTGCGGGACCTGGGAAACATCCAGACCGGACAGGAGGTTCTGATCATCGGAGCTTCGGGAAGCATCGGCACGGCCAGCGTGCAGTTGGCCAAGTAATTTGGGGCGACTGTAACCGCTGTGTGTAGTGGCGCGAACGTGGAAATGGTGAAATCCCTCGGTGCCGACAAGGTGATCGATTACACGAAGGAAGATTTCACGAAGAATCAAGAAACGTACGACCTAATATTTGATGTCGTCGGCGCGACCACTTTTGACCGCTGCCAAAACTCGCTGAAGCCCCGAGGCATCTTTCTTCAAAACGTTATGGGTTTGACTGACCTTGTTCGGGTCCTGTGGACCTCCATCACCGGGCGCAAGAAACTCAAGGGCGGTGTGGCCATGCAGAACCAGGGGAGAATGAATTTCATCGTACAACTTGCCCAGGACGGGAAGCTCAAGCCGGTCATCGACAGAGAGTTATCCCTTGGAGCACATCAGGGAAGCCTTCAAGTATGTTGAGCAGGGGCACAAGAAGGGAAATGTTGTGATCACAGTCGCGGCCCAGAAGCTTTGAGGCGCGTGGTGCGACCCGCGAAACTGGACGAACTTATGTATCTTGTGGGAGGCCCGGAATCGCAGCAGGGAGACGTGGGCATCAACCGCACAGGTCGTTCTCTAGCCGGGCTTCTTCCAATATGCTTTGTAGGCCTCTGCGAAGTCCCGCCGATTCGCCGCGAGAGCGGCCTTCTCTTCCTCTGTTAAGTTTTTCGCAGTCCCACTCGCGTTCCGATACTCACGCGCCCTCTCGACGAGGAAATCACCTGCTTCTGGCGGCCTGCGTTTTCGCCTGTGGAATCATGCCGCTACTTGCGCGGCAGGCGATCGTCCAGCATCGCGCTTTGCCAGGCGAATGACGCCATCACTATCGCCGCCTGGCGGATGTCTTCGGGATTCACGTGGTCCCTTGTATCCATGTTGGTGTGGTGCGTGCGAACGTCGTAATTTTCGTAGCTCTGGAACGGATTGAAGCCTGGTACTCCGGCGGCGATGAAACTCAGATGATCGGTGCTGGTGATCTTCATGTTGACGTTGCGGCGCGCGCCGATGTCGCGGAATTGAGCCAGCCAGGCGTCGAACAGAGGCTTGGCGCCTTCATTGTTCTCCGTGGCGAAGCCGTAGATGGGTCCCGTACCATTATCGATGTTGAAGTACACGGAGAAGTCCTCGCGCGCCTGACGGTTGGCGTCGCCGGCGAGATGCTGCGCGACCCAGGCTTTGGATCCGAGGAGTCCCTGCTCTTCGCCTCCCCAGATGGCCACCCGGATGGCGCGCCGTGGTTTTGCGCCTACAGCTTTGAGGATGCGCATGGCTTCCATCATGGTGGTTACTCCGTCAGCATTGTCGGTGGCGCCGACGCCGGTATGCCATGAATCGAGGTGCGCGCCCAACATCACAACCTGGTTTTTGAGCGCGGGGTCCGTGCCGGGAATCTCTGCGATGATGTTGTACGCGTTGGTGTCAGCTTCCTGGTATGTGGCCTTGACCGCCACGCGCAGTTTCACGGGAATGTGATGCTCGATCATGCCCGCGATCATGTTGTATTGCTCGGAACTCATGATGATGGAGGGAACACCGGCTGCTCCCTGATCGTTACCTACCACATATACCGTGCCGTCGGAAAGCACATTGGGCCGAAGGATTACACCTGCTCCCGCTGCTCGGGCCAGGGCGACGAGGCGCTGCGCTTCGGGGGACGGTCGGAAATCGGGCGGGGATCCGAGCGATTCCGGCGTCACGATTCCTGGAGTCGTCGGCTGGGGCCGGTCTTGCCTTACGTAGAACGTCTGCGGCGGCAGCGGCATTACAATGGCGCCATTGAGCGTCGGTTTGAGGGCATCGATTTGCGCGGGTGTTTTATCGCCGAGGTAAATTGGTGCGGCAGCGAGCTTCCCCGGCGGTGGAGGGCGACCAGCCTTCGGCGTAGCCGATTAACGGCATAAATCGCGGCTCGACCATTTCCAGGGTTAGTTGGTCGAGGGTCCAACCGCGGCCGAACTTCCAGGGTTCGCGGTGGGTTTCCAGACCCCACGATTTCAGTTTGTCAGCGACGAAATCTACTGCCCGGTAGTAGGCCGGGGAATTGGTGAGACGCGGTCCGATATCGATGGTCAGGGTGTCGAAAACCGGGGAGACCTGCGACGCACCACTCATGGCTTCGGCGCGGATCTTCGCGGTCATTGCTGTGTCGACGATGATGTTCTTTTGCGCGGTCAGCAGTGTAGCTGCAAAAGTGAAGACGATGGCAAGAAGAATCGCAATCGATTTCATCGTCGGCGCTTCTTTCTCGACGGGAGTCAAATCGTTCCTGTGCTAGACGCGGCCTAGTTTCTTCGATCACAAAGGACAATATGGCCTGGATGACGGGCTATTCGGAGGCTATTCTCTACCTCGGAATCGGATAGTCCGGAGAAACGGGGGCATTGTCGGAAACTGGACCAATACGAAATCCTGAACTATCTTGCTAGCTTTTTGGCCCGCGCTCTGAACTCTGCCCATCTTTTCTTAGTGGCTCTGCTGATCTTCACTCTCGCGGCAGCCGACAAAACACGCTTTTTAACACGGGTCGCTTCTCGGCTCGTAGAATTCCCCAAAGCCTTGGCAGCAGCCCGCACTCGGTTCAAGTCATGCTGTAACTTACCCAACTGTTTCTCGATCTTCCGCTCTTCCCGTTTGATTGCGGTCAGAAGGTCCGTGAATCCTCCGCCGCAAATGTAACCCAAACCGGAGTTGACTTGCCAGTTTCCGGCACGGCTTTCAGAACCTGGCTTTATCGCCCCGATTTCCTGTTTCCGAAAATCCCGTTTTTCAGGCTTTGCGAAATGACACCGCAAGGCGGTCCTGCACAAATGGAAGCTTGGATGAAACCTGGAATCAAGGGCCGTCGTGACGTATCTGTGACAGCTATTGTCGACCGTGTGAAGGTACGACTGCATCGAGTTCATACCACGGCACGTTAGACCCCAGCGGCTAAGGTTTCAGAAGCTTTTCTATGGAGTCGATCACTTGTGGCGAGTCAGGCGTGACCGGGGACTCGAACCGCCGCACAACGTGACCGCTACGGTCTACAAGGAACTTCGTAAAATTCCACTGGATATCGCCTGCGACTGACGGATTGGCTCCCTTGGTCAGATACGCATAGAGGGGATTCTGATCGCGGCCTTCCACGGAGATTTTCGAGAACATCGGAAAGGTTACATTATATTTCGTCGAGCAGAAGGTCTTGATCTCAGCGTTGGTCCCAGGCTCCTGCTGTCCAAAATTATTCGCCGGAAAGCCTAAAACGACGAAGCCTCGATCCTTGTACTTTTCATAGATAGTTTCGAGCGCCGTGTATTGCGGCGTATAAGCGCACTGGCTGGCAACGTTCACCAAAAGCACTACCTTGCCCTTGAAGCTCGCCAGCGGCATCGGTTTTCCGTCAATCGAGGGCAAAGTGAAGTCGTAGATGCTGGATGCCGCGAACAAGGATCCCGCAATCGTGAGTGTTAATGCTAAAAGAAAGTAGGCCCTGATACTTCGTCTTGGCGTACGTTTCATAGTGCCCCCTACGGCCATCCTTGCCGCTTATTCTACCTGAAATCTAATGTCCCGCAGCACGATGGCGGGTCAGCGATTAGATCCTGATAGCTCGCAATGTGGGGATTGCTTTTGGGTCCACCGTTTTCTCTCGTCTACGATGAGGACCCCACGTTTTCTAGACACGGTGCGTATGCGGAGGACGTTTTCCAAACTCGGGGAATGAGCCTGGCGAACTTGAGTCCTGGCACCCCGAAATCGGCGGCGGACCATACATGACGATAAGCCCGTTTTCGGGAGTTGGTATAACATTGGCCCGTGAGGGGTAAACCGGCGACGATGTCGTGAGCGGTGGCCGGCCCCGCTGTTGGCCCGCGTTCGGGGCCTGACACGAGACACCTGAGAACTCGTAGCTCCGAGATCGAAGCGGCTGCAGGAGCAGCGCCGGCTCATCGTTTGCCGGGCAAGGCCCGCAGAGGTGAAGAAAGCACCGGCGCTGGGAAATGAGCCGGGAAAGGGCGGCTTAAGAGGAAGTCCTCTTCTTCGCTGTTGATCTCTCCATTGCCGTCGGATCCGTCGCGAGTAGCGGCGCAATTCAAATGTGCAACAGGAACAGCGGGCGTCATGGCGTTCTGGTCCCAAGCAATGACAGTCGAGAGAATACTTCGGTATCCTTCGGAAAGCGGCATGCAACGAAGTACCCCTTCTGTTGTATTTCGTCTGGTCAATCGCTGATATTCCCAACGATAGGCCATCCGCGTCGCGACACTGCCGCGCCGTATTGTTGCATTTGCCAAGGGATGATCGCCTTCGCAACCCAAGTACCTGGCCCTCTCCTTCAAGTTTCGGACGGGAGGCAACGCGCAGCCTCTGACGAGCAGAAAGCTGCCTGATCTGCGCAAATCCGCCCGCTGAACTCTCATTTTCATAGCAGAATTCTGCTGAGGAGGCCAAAAAAAATGAGCGAAACGTCGAAGCCGAGAAGCTAGAAGAGCAACTTCAATCCCAATTGAAGCTCGCGTGGACCTCCGGTTCCTAGAACTGGATTGGCTGCCGCCACATCCGGCGTGGAAGTTTCCCCGCCGAATGCCCCTCCAGAAGGATCGTTGGTGCCATTCAGACCCGGATTTGCGAAACTGGGGTGGTTCAAAACGTTGAAGAATTCGGCTCGGAACTGGGCTGTCAGCCGCTCTTTGAACTTCCAGTTCTTAAACACCGATAAATCCCAATCGCGAAAACCAGAATCGCGGAAGACATTGCGACCCAACGTGCCGAAGCTTCCGAGCGCGGGGGCGATCATTACCGAATTGCCCTGTGCATAGCAGCCAAACTGCGCCAGAGAAGCTGTAGCACCGTTCGCCGCAGCCGCGTTTGTGCACGCGGCGGGCATCCCAGAAGTGCCGGCCAGGCTGCCCTGGTAGAACGGAATTGGGTTGAGCCCTGCAGTAAAGTCTCTTGGATTCCCGAAGAAATCCCAGCGGTCTGTAAACTCACCGGTCATGCTGATGTCGTCGCTTGCATCCACCGCATTCCAAGGTAGTCCACTTTGGAGAGCCACGATCGAATTGACCGACCAGCCCTCCAGAAGCTGCGCGGGCGACTTCTTTCCAGGGATGTTATAGGTGAGGGATAAGCTGACGTGATGCCGAAGATCAAAATCCGAGTTGCCATAGTCGAGGTACGGAGCAAAGCTATCTTCAGGAGAATAAGCCCCGGTGGAGTACTGGGACATGTCGTCTAGAGCGTGACTATAGGTGTAGCTAATGCGAAGAGAAAGACCGTGTAAATTCCGCTCTGTCAGTGTTGTCTGCAGCGCGTTGTAATTAGATGTATCGAGGTTCGTCAGGTAGTTAATAAAACCCACGTAGGGATATTGCGAGTAGTAGGGACGAGCCACCTGCAAGCAATTTGATGGGGTGAGTGCAGCGCCTGTCAACGGGCACCCAATCATAGATTCTGAACCCGGTGCAGCCTCGTTGATGTCTATAAATCCCGGTAAGCGCTTGCTGTGACTGCCGACATACGCAATTTCCAAGGAAAGATTGGGCGCAAAAGAGTGCTGAACGCTCAAGTTCCATATGCTGATCAGGGGGTTAACCAGTTTTGGATTAGCAACCATCATACTGCAAGGGCTGGGATTCCCTCCGATGCCATTGCCGCACTCAAATGCGCTTGAAGCCACTGCCGGAAAGATAGGCCCGCCTGGCGCTGGAACCCAGTCGAGGGCCGAACCAGGAAAAGTAACCCCGGTTGTAGCAATAGTGCCTCCCCGTAGAACTGGCTGCGTGGTTCCATTCGGCAAAACGGCGGTATAGCCGGTGGGAACCGCTTGGAAGCCGGTAGTGGCCGCGTTGTTAAAATTTTGGGAGAAGAAGGCGCCATACGGAATCTGCGTGTAGAAGATCCCATAACCAGCCCGAACAACATTCTTGCCTTTGCCGCCGACGTCCCAGGCCACACCCAAACGCGGAGCAAGATCTTTGTGATCACCATTGTAAACGGTATTGGTATTAACCCCCAACTGCTCGAATCCGGTTGTTGGCTCCCAAGTGCCCAACTTATTGTTTGACTCTCCAATGGGAGTAAAGTATTCGTAACGCAGCCCCAGATTGAGGGTCACCTGCGAAGTCAAGCGCCAGACATCCTCGGCAAAGCCGGAGTAATCCCCCTCGTTCACATTGATACTGTCATTGCCTTCCAGGAGCAGGGCATGATCAGGAACCCCCGCGAGAAAAGCCTCAAGGGGACTGGATCCCGAGAAAAGATCATTCGCTTTGAAAAAGAAATCACCTCTACCTTTATTATACTTCGCGTCGTCGGCATTGTAATAAAGCGCCTCACCTCCAAACTTAAAAGCATGCTTGCCGCGCAAATAGGAAACCTGATCGACAATGTCATAAGTGTTCGACGGGCCATGTAGGGCTGGCCAATTAGAGCCACCGCCTAGCGTCGTGAATCCAGCTACGCTGATGTTAGGCAGGCCATCCAGGACTGGATTGGTAACGCCCGTATTCATCCCATAGCTGAGCGCAGGCGTGGTGCGATCTCCTTGGTATATGAAGTTATTATAGCGATCCCAACCAAACCGGAGAACATTCACCCAATTGGAATTTGGGGTCCAAGTCCAGTCACCGATCACAAACTCTGCTTGGATGCCGGCGTTGCTCCGCCAGTAAGACTGAGTGATCTGGGGTTGATCCTGAGTGTCCAAGTTTCCGTTACTAAGAAAATAAGAGCCGGATATCGCATGATGATCGCTGAGATGATAGTCGACCTTTCCCAGAACGCTGTAAGTGCCGATAACGTCGGGGAAGCTCAGAGGCACAAGATTGCTGTTTGTGGTGTTCGGCCCGTATCGTGGCAGCAAGTTCGCACTCAGCGCATTTGGGACAAACACACCTGTTCCGCAGTCCGGGGCCAAAGCAGCAACGGAACCGCACTTGGAAGTCAGCGCCGCCTCAGCATCCGGAATGCTAACGGTTGTGCCGTTTGACAAGCCACTAGCGGTAGTTGGCAGGCTGGCGGTGAAGGGGTTCCCTATCGTATAGGTCTCCCGCTCGTACGCGCCAAAATAGAAGAGCTTATCCTTCTTTATCGGCCCACCCGCCGTCGCGCCCCACTGCTCGAAGTTCAAGGGAGCGACCGGTTGGGGCGGTGGATTGAAAAAGTTTCGGGCATCCATAGCGTTGTCCCGCCCGAACGCATAGGCCGACCCGTGAATGTTGTTCGTGCCGGACTTGAGGCCCACATTCACGACCGTTCCCGCTTTGCGGCCGAATTCCGCCGGCGGATTGGTCTCCACATTGAATTCCTGGATGGCATCGACAGGCAAGACCGTGCCCGCATCGCCGGATTCCGAAGACGAATTGACGATGCTCTGGCCCTGGAACGGCTCGTTATTATCCAACCCGTCCACGAGATAGCTGGTATCCCCAGGGCGAAGCCCGTTGCTCACTTGCGTATTCGTTCCGCCACCGGGTTGCTGCACTTGGCCGGGAGCGAGTACCAGCAGTCTCTGGTAGTTGCGTCCATTCAGTGGGAGGTCGGATAGGTTCGCAGTGTTCACCGTTCCGGCGATCGTGGCGCTTGTCGTATCCAGCAGGGGCGCGGCTTCGGTTACCTGAATCGTCTGTGTGACCTGTCCGGGCGAGAGTTGAAGGTCGACGCGGACGTCGGCTCCAACTTGCACCACAATGCCGCGCCGCTCGAAATTCTGAAAACCCATTGCTGTCGCGCGAACCACATAAGTGCCGGGGATCAAATTAGGAGCGTTGTATTCTCCAGCCGCATCGGCGGTCAAATTTCGCGCTACGCCCGTGTCTGAGTTCGTCACGGTCACCATCGAACCGGCGATTACGCCACCCGTCTGGTCTGTAACGGTTCCCAGAATGCGGCCCGTATTAACTTGTGCGGATAGCGAAATACAGGCGAGAAGCACAAGCGATATGTAGCCTAAGAGTATCGCGGAACCACGCAAGAAATAACCGATATCTTTCTTCTGTGCGGACATGAACAAACCTCCTAGGGTGGGCGGAAAGTACACCTGTTTCGTTTGCTAGGCAACAAAAATCGCAATATTTGCTTACCGCGTTTGGCAGTCAGAACCGGACAACGGTGTGACCTTCGAGTGATGACACAGTTGGTGTCGCACGTTGCAGGGCTGGCTTGGCAAGGTGACCGAAAGCTGGTCGTGGTCGGGCGTAACCACGATCCAAAGCGGCGCGCCTCAGGACATCGTTAACAGTGCGGATGGAACAATCTTCGGCCTTACGGCGGGTGAGGCAGCAAGCATCGGCCCGGCGCAGTTATGTCCGGGAATGACGTACGCGAACATCGCCACGTCGGGTAGCACGACGCAACGAGTAACGAATGCTTTAAACGGCGGAGACGGATGGATCAACTCGGCAGCGTTTTGCGCTCCCCCATCAGGGATCGGCGCGGTTAATGGTGTCGGAGGGGGCCCGGCATTTGGAGGCATGGGCGCCGGAAGTCGCCCGCTACATCTCGTTGACATCTCTATACATTCAGCGTATCTGTAGTTGATAAGACGGACCGGCCACGCTTGAAGGAGAGATAGACATGAAACCGATCCTGCGGCCCCTCAATCTGGTTCCAGTCTCTTTGCTCATGCTCGCGCTGACTCTGACCACAGGCTCAGGAGCGCAAACGACTGCACTCACATCGTCTGAGAATGAAGTTACTTTCACGAAAGACGTTGCTCCCATCGTTCAGCAGCATTGCCAGGAATGCCATCGGCCCAATGGGATAGCGCCGATGGCATTGCTGTCGTATGAAGATGCCCGGCCTTGGGCCAAGGCGATGAAACAAAGGGTCGCGTCCCATATGATGCCCCCATGGTTTATTGATACAAATGTTGGCATCACCGATTTCAAGAACTTTGGTGGCCTCTCGGAAGAAGAAATTGCAACAATTGTAAAGTGGGCAGATGCTGGAGCGCCCCGGGGAAACCCGGCAGATATGCCACCGCCGGTAAAGTTCGATGACGACAAGTGGAGGATCGGTACGCCCGAGCTTGTCGCGGGTATGTCCCAGGATTTTATGGTCAAAGCCAATGTACCGGATAAGTGGTGGAATGTCGTAGTTGATCCGGGCATTAAAGAGGACCGGTACATCAAGGCTGTCGAAATCAGGCCGATTAAAGGCGGTAGAGTGATTCATCATATGGGTACCAACCTGATTTATCCCGATGGCACCACGGCGGTAATGCAGTCGAAGTTCGCCAATATTTTCGAGGACGGGTCGGGCCGACTGATGAAGGCTGGGACAAAGGTGAACTTCGGCCTGCATCTTCATGCATATCGAGAAGATACTGCCGTCAACGTGCAGATCGGGTTCATCTTTTACCCAAAGGGATACGCGCCAAACTACGTCGTCGTAACGGAGTTGATGGGCGATGATCATGACCTCGATCTGCCACCAAACACCGACAATATCCGTTACGACAGCTATAAGATGTTAAGCAAGCCGACACGCATACTCGCTTACGCTCCGCACATGCATACCCGCGCCAAGGCGCAGTGTCTCGAAGCAATCTTGCCGGAGAAATCAGAACAACGCGACGGCAACAAAGTAGAGATCTTGAACTGCATAAATAATTTCGACTTCAACTGGATGTTGGCTTACGAATATGCAACAGATGCCCAGCCGCTTCTTCCCACCGGCACCGTTCTACATCTCATCAATTGGTATAACAACACAGCGTCAGACAGGCTGAACAACGATCCGGATAACTGGATCGGATACGGGCAGCGATCAATCGATGACATGGCTATGGCTTGGATGACGTATTACAACCTGTCCGAACAGGATTTCGCGCAACAGGTTACGGAGCGGAAGGCAAAGCTAAAATCAAAAGAAATCACGCAGAACCTGTCTACGAAAATTACGCGCTGACCGACGAAGGGGATTTATGGGAACTCGCTGGCTCGCTTTACTGAGCGGGACCGTTCTTCTCGTAGCCTCACCAGCTTTGCTGCGAGCCCAGGCTCCTTACAGTGCAGAGGAGCCGATGGATCGTGGGCAAGACATTACGCCCGCTTTTGAGGGCTGGATGCCCAATCCGGATGGAACAATCAGCATGTATTTCGGTTACATGAACCGGAATCATAAAGAGGAACTCGATATCCCGATCGGGCCCGACAACAATATTGATCCTGGTGGTGATAAAGGGCAGCCGACGCATTTCTATCCACGCCGTCAGCGCATGGTTTTCGCGGTAGTTGTTCCGAAGGACTGGGGCTTAGACAAGAAGGTACTTTGGACTCTCAGAATCCGTGGCAAAACGAATATTGCGAAAGGATGGCTCCAGCCAGAGTGGCAAATCAATAACGAGGTCATCATGGAGCAGATGGGCGGTGGCACAGACCTTGAGAATCAACCACCGGTCTTCGTCAGCGGCTCCGAATCCCAGACTGTCATACTTCCTAAAAGTATTACGCTCACAGCCACAGCGCAGGACGACGGGCGTCCAAAACCTCGAAGGGTCCGCGACATTGAAGACGTGGGTGGCTCAGATCCCGTAGGCTTATCTGTCCGCTGGATTTTTTACCGGGGCCCCGCAGGCGTAACCTTGAGTCCGGGATCAGTGTCCATTGGTTACCAGAAACCCGTGACATCGGTGACTATGGTGACCTTTAAAGTGCCCGGCGTCTATGTACTGCGCGCTGTTGCAAGCGATGGCTCGCTTACGACTTTTCACGACGTCACAATTACCGTCAAATAAAGTGACCCACCTAAACGAAAGCCATCAGCCTGCCGGCTTTCGAACTTCAGCTAGCATCGGTTGTAGCTGTCTCCGGAAAATGTATTTCATGAGCAAGGAGAAAAAGCATGGGCGAGGTTGACACATCCCGTCGTGCGTTTCTGGTTCGTGCCGCTGTGGGGGCTGGTGCCGTTGCCGGTGCAAGCGTCGTGCCCGAGCTATCTGGACAGAATCATGAGGCAGCCCGGGAAACATCTGCGGTCGCGGGGCACCCGAACGTCGTTCAGCAGGGTGCCTTCTTTAACTACGAGAATGCCCAGACGATCGCTGCCTACACTGAGCGGCTTATGCCCGGCGCTCCGGGCAAACCGGGTGCGCTCGACGCAGGCGTGCTTCGCTACATTGATCTTGCGCTGGCCGGTGCATATGCAGACCTTCAGGAGTTCTATCGACACGGCCTTACGCAGCTCGATGCTTACTGCCGCAAGTCCTACGGCGGCGCACCTTTCATCCGCCTTGAGGCCGCCCGACAGGATGAAGTGATCACAGCACTAGCCCGCTTAATTCATGAGAGCTGACGATTTGTTTTTCTGCAGTTGAATTGTCGAATTCTCGGCATTCGGGGATTCACGGCGGCGTGCAGACTTCGCGGATGAGAGAGAAAAGCGGTTTTCGACGAAGGCTCCGCCCTAAACTCACGGGCGCAGACGAATTCGGAGAGGACAGGAGCAGGCTAGCCGGTGTTAAACGTCAAGGCGAGTTCGCAGAACAGAGATTGCCACGGCCAGCCGGTGGCCAGGTGGACGCGGATGCAGCGGGCGGTCTGGCGGACGCGAGCACCGATTTTGAACAGGCGAGCACGTAGAGTTTCGATCTGCGCCGAGCGCCACGGCAGCGGAAGTTGCAGCAGACGAAACAGATTGACCAGGTTGTAGGCAAAGCCATGCAGGAGCAGACGGAAGGCGTTGGCCAGAAAACGATGGCAGCTGAGCCGGTCGGCACGGAAGCCGTTCTTGAACTCCTCGATGCGGTTCTCGCACTCGCCGCGATCGTTGTAAAACGCAAAGACCTGGGAAGCGTGGCCGGGGCAGTTAGTGATGAGGAAGCGGAGGTTGGTTCCTGTGGCGGTGTGCTCGGCCTTGTAACAGATGCGACGCTGGCGTGACCAACTGCGGGCACGATGGCAAAAGCTGGAGAAGCTGCGCTGCGGGATTCCGGTGTGGCGATAGCGGCGGGCGAGACGTTTCTGCCGGAGCTTGGCTCGGCGTTGGAAGACCGCGTTGGCAGCAATGCCGAATGCGTACTGGATGCCGAAAAACTCGCAGAACTGGTAGAGCAGCGGCAGAGCGAAACCAGCATCGCCGCGCAGCTTGATCGGCACGCCGGGAAAAGCGGCTTCTAGACGCGGCACCAGCCGCAGCAGCATCGGAACGATGCGCGCATGACTGGAGGCATTGCCCGGTCGCAACCGTACGGCCAGCAGACATCCGGTGTGGCGTTCGAAGACGAGCATGGGGTGGTACATATGCTGGTCGTAGGCTCCGTTGAAGAAGCTGAGTTGTTGCTGGCCATGGGTGGGATCGTCGGTGGAGTCGATGTCCAGCAGGATCTCGCCGCGCTGGCGGACCTGCTTTCCACAGAGGCGCATGAACTGATCGAGCAGGGCATCATTCAAGCGCACCAGATCGCGGGCGGAAGGCGCATTCTCCCAGCGGCTGAGCGTGGGCTGGGAGCCGAGCGGGGCTCCCAGTTCTTGATCGGCGACGATCTGCAAAGCGGGATCATGACGCAGACGGTCGGCATCGTTGGCGTCTTCGTAGCCCGCGACGATCTGGTAGATGCGTTGCCGCAACAGGGCCAGTGAGTGATGGAGCACGCGATCATCTTGGCGTGGGTCGCTGAGTAGTGCGGCCCAATCGTTGGTCAGATGATGCTGCTCGTCGAAAGCGCGCAGTGGCAGAAGGCCCGCGTCGCTGGTGATTTGCCCGCCGGAAAAATCACAGTGAATGGGATGGCGGCGGTAGAAGGAGAAGCAGAACTGTGATATACGAGTTGTCACCTTTGGGATGCTCCAAAATGGTGTACTGGGTTCTCAGAAAACCCAGTGTTCATGCACCTTTTAGAGCATCCTTTCTTTTTTCGCCACCAAATTCAGCGAATAATCCAGGTTAGCCAGCCGTATCTCATGGGAATGATAACGGACCGCGCGTAGAGCCGTGGTTAGTTCGTTTACGACCCCGTCGAGGTTAGTCCCAACTGCAGCGGCAAGTCCGATGAACAACTCAGGGCCATCGTCAATTTTGGTCATCACGACTCCAGGAAGGGGATCGAGGGCTTATACCATATAGTTATTATAAATGTCACTAGGACCCCAGCCACCGGCGTTATGCGATTAATTTAATGTCTTGGCCGATGAACTAATGAGGGTGCGACTGAGCGGCGAAAGCTCATCCTGTTGGTAGACTTTCGCCGCAGGAGGGACAGCCTCCGGCAGCAAGGTACGTTACGACGTTACTTGCATGAACCCACCCTTAAAAACGACCCCTTCACACGCTCAGAGCAAGAGGGTGAGGCACGCGCAAAACCAAAAGCAGATCCCTCGCGCTGCGGCGCTCGTGATGACAGCGTTAGGGGCTAGGGCAACGGAGGGATTCGCCGAAAAGCATCGGCTGCAAAATACGCGCCGCACTACGCTTCGCTGCGTTCGGAATGACGGGCGGGTGCTGGACTGAACCCCGGGGCTGGGATGCGAAGGCCTGCGGCGGCAAGGCAGGCAACGAGGAAAAACGAAGAGGGATTCCTCACTACGTTTGAATGACGGGCGGTGGGAATGCCGCGGCTAAGCCCATCGCTGCAATACGAAGCTGCGGCAGCGAGGCAGACGGCAGGGAAAAGCAGATCCCTCGCGCCGCGGCGCTCGTGATGACACCGTTAGGGCGAAGGAGACGGAGGGATTCCTCACTACGTTCGGAATGACGGTGGGGTGCTGGGCTGACGGATGCCGGGTTGAAGTCAACTGCTACAAATGCCCCAGGGCCCCGCAGAAAACCGCGCCCTGGGCTACAAAGCGGTGCGCCTCCGTGCCGGGCTTGCGGATGGGTGCGCATAAAAAAAAGAATGAGGGATTCCTCACTACGTTCGGAATGACGGTTGGGTGCTGAAGCCGGCGCTATGTGGCCCGATCAATCGGCGAGGTCATTCGGGGGGCGCGGCGTTGACGATTTCGCGGACGATTTCCTTGGCGGATTTTTCGTCCTCAGGAAAAACAAAAAGCCGGGTGGCGCGCGTGTCTGAAGTGCTCTTCTCCGCACTATCCGGCTCCGCAATATTGGGCCCTGCGATATTGGGAGCTTCCGCCAGATCGGGGTCGGACAGATCGGGATCGGGGCGAGAAGGGATGTGATTCTCGCGCAGCGACGAAGCGATCATGGCGGCCAATGCACGGTTTTGCCCGGACCAGATTTCGACGGTGGCGTCCTGAGGATCGAGATTTCGAAAGTCGCGGCGGTCCTCGTACTCATCTGCGTTGTCATCTAAGGGACTATCCTCGGCGGGGATCTCGAGAAGGTCGGATTCCGAGCGCTCTGCGATTTCTTCCATGGCAGCTACTTGTTTGATGGCTTCTCGCGCGGAATTCACAAGATCAGCGGGCACGTAGACCTCAAAGGCCGGGCGCGTGGCGAGATTGAAAAGATGATCTTCGCTGCCCATCGTGCGCGCGGGAACCTGCTGGCGATCCAGGGCCTCGCAGATTTCAGCGTGCAGGCGCGAATCGTTCCCCGACCAGACCAATGCGAACGACTTCTCGTCGGAGGTGTCATCGATGGATGCATTCGCCGAGGTGGCACCCGGCGGATCAGGTACGAGAGCGACCTGGCAGTCGGAGCACACCGTAAAGCCGGGGCGATATTCCGCGCCGCAGAGGGGACAGTACATGGGGATAAGTCTACTACAGGCAGGGAGTGGGGTTGGGGCAGACGGGTGCTGGACTGAACCCCGGGGCTGGGATGCGAAGGCCTGCGGCGGCAAGGCAGGTAACGAGGAAAAACTATGAGGGATTCCTCACTACGTTCGGAATGACGGCGGGGCGCTGGACTGAAGCCGGCGCTGCAATGCGACCGTGTTGCGGCGGGAACGCAAGGCAGCGAGAAAAAACTATGAGGGATTCCTCGGGTGTAAAGCGCAAACCCGCTTGATTGTATGACGAAGTGCGGCTCCGAGAGCCTGCCCGAGTAAACTTGAGTTCTTTGCCAAGACCAAGGCTCGGAGAGGAAGGAGCCGCGATGAAGATTATAGGCTGCGATTTTCATCCGAGCTACCAGCAGATCGCCATGGTCGATACCGAGACCGGCGAGCTGTGGGAAGGTCGCTTGGAGCATGAGAAGGGAGAAGCACGGCGCTTCTACCAGGCACTGCACGGCAAGCGGGTGCGTGTGGGGATGGAGGCCTGGTAAGGGAAAAACCAAACCCTACGAGCGCGCGCCTCGTGCTCGCGCGTACTGGTGTCGCTTGACACCGCCGCATTCGTCAGAGACGGGATGACAACAGGAAATACAGACGCAACTTGAAGAATGACCAATGTGCGCATAGCCTGGCGCCTGGCTCAGCCTTCGGCGAGCAACCGAATGCGCAATCTCTCCTGCGTATCCGGAGTAAGCTTCGCGCCGCCGAATGTGAGATAGAAGGCATCCAGCGCGCGCTGGCCCTCGGTATCGATCAAGGCGATTTCGATATTGCAGCCAAAATTCGCCAAAGTTGAGCTCAAACGAAAGAGCAAGCCCGGCCGGTCCTGCGTGACAATCTCCATGAGCGTTGAATGCGGAGAACTGCTATCGTCAAAGCGAATCTGGGTCGAGACGTTTACTTTTGGCTGCGCCTTCGACTGCCCTCCGGCCCTGCCGCGCATCAGCGTCTCTCGCGGAGTGACCCCAGTCAGCACATCCTCCAATGTTTTTTTGCAAGCGCGCTAATTCCGAGGGATTCAGTTCGAGAGTTTTATGCGGATCGGTGAAGTGGAAGGTGTCCACCACGACTCCAGCCGCGTTGGCAAAGGCCTCGGCCTTCCATATGTCCATTCCCCACGAAGCCAGTGTTCCGCTGACTCCGGCGAAAAGGAACGGCCGGTCCGTTGCCAACAAGGTGAGAGCGTAGATATGGCCACGATTCTCGAGGTGCAATTGAACGCTTTTCTCTTTCAATTTTCGTGCCATTTGGAGGTGGGAGGCAATCTCCTCCGGAGAATGCGCGAAGAGATAGCGGCGCGGGAGGCCTTCGAGAAAAGAAGCCAAACCTTCGCTTGAGGTGGCCGTGGAAAGCAGAGGAAAGATCCGCTCGATAAATTTCAGGTCTCCCGCCTCGGCCCGGAAACGCTCTTCATCCAGGCTGCGGGTGAGGTAGTTTGCGGTAAGAACATAGAGCTGCCAGAGCGATTCCGCTTTCCAGGGAGTCAGCGCCTCGGGATTCACCGCACGAATATCCGCATACGTGAATAGACAGAGCAGCTTAAGCCTTTCCGGCGTGCCTACCTGTTCGGCAAAAGCGCGAATCGTTTCGAGATCGAAAATATCGCGCCGCAACAGGCTGGCGGACATGGCCAGATGGTCACGAATGAGAAAGCGAACGGTATCCGCCTGGTCGGGCTTCAAATCAAGGCGGCTGAAAACCTTTTCGATCGATTCCAGGCTGCCGGCGACGTGGTCTTCGCAAGGCATTCCCTTGCCGACGTCATGAAACAACAAGGAGAGGAAGAGAAGCTCGGGTTCCTCGAGCTCGGAAAAAAGAGTGGCGAAAGGACGTTCCCAGTTTTGTTGCGCTTCCCGCAAGCTGTGAATATTTTCGATGGCCATGAAAGAATGCGCGTCCACGGTGTAATGATGGTAGTAATCGCGGACCACCAGGGAATCGATGACGCCAAACTCGCGGAACAAGCGAACCAGCAATCCTGAACTGTGCATGGCGCGTAGCGCTTCGGCGGCATGGCGGGCCAGCAAAATTTCGCGAAGATTGCTCCACAATGCCGGGAGAGCCGATCCCGAGTCGAAGATACCTGGCAAAGCTTCGCGAATTTGATCCTCGGCTTCCCGGCTGAGCTTGATTCCATGTTCGGCAACGTATTTGAAAACTTCCAGGAGCCGCTGCGGATCGCGAAGGCCCGCCGGTTCGAGCAGGGTGAGACGAGCTCCTACAACGGAAAATGCGGAATGCGAGCTGCGCGATTTCCATCCCCGGACACGAGAGATACCTCGTGCCGGAACTGTTTCGTCCAGCAATTGGGTGCAGAGAGCATAAACGGCGCGCGCGTGCCGAAAATAGATGCGCATCCAGTCCGCAGGATCAACGGCTCGGCAATTTTCTATCCCGATCCCACGAGCGGCCGCAGCGGCCTGCAGCTCATAGGACAACGCATTATCGTCGCGCCCCTGCCGGTAATGAAGAAAGCAGCGCGCCGCGGCGAGAAAATCGAACGCCGCCTCCATGTCATGGCGAGCCTTAGAAGGCCAGACATCTTCCGACGTCGCCCATCGACCCGTTTTTTCGATCCTGGAGATCAGTCCGACCCACCACGCCACGTGGTAGTCGCGCAAGCCGCCGGGAGAATTCTTGAGGTTCGGCTCCAGGTGGAAGATCGTGTCGCCTTCTTTTTTGTGCCTTTGCCGGGTGAGCTCGGAAAGGTCGCGTAACAGATCAGACGAAGCTCCATCGATCATGTGGGGAAGGGCTTTATTGCGCAGCCGGTCGAAGAGTTCGCGGTCGCCCGCAAGATAGCGGCTATCGAGCACAGATATATTAAATTCCGCGTTATCGCGCTGAAATTTTGCGCATTCGTTCAGAAAGCGATACGTCGGACTAACGCGAAGGCGCAGGTCCCACAAAGCCCTGCCGACTGCTTGGGTGCCCTGGCGATAGCGGCTCTCCGCATCGCGATCTGCCCAGAGAAACATGAGATCGACGTCCGAATGGGGAAAAAGTTCTCTGCGGCCATAGCCTCCCAGAGCAACGAGCGAGAGTTTTTTCAGGTCACTGGGCTCGGGGGCGAGAAATTCACGGCTGAGGTCAAGGATGACGCAGTCCAGTAAAGAAGCGCGGCCATGGGTGGCCGCGCGGCCGTTCGAGGTAGCGCGAAACTCTCGCTCGATTCTGGCGAACTCCTCCGCGTAGAAATCGCGGAGAGCGGTGAATGGTGTGGAGGGTATACCCACTGCGCTGGCTCAAGAGAAGGCGATAAAGAATCGCTTGCGGCGTACGGCTAGAGAGCTCCTTCCCCTCTTTCTTCATCACGAATGCGGATGGCCTCATCCACTTTGGAAAGGAAAATTTTGCCATCGCCGATTTTGCCGGTTCGGGCGGTTTTCAAAATAGTTTGGACGGCGCCGTCGACGAGGTTGTAGGGCAACACCATTTCGATCTTCACTTTGGGAAGAAGGTCCACTTCGTATTCGCGGCCGCGATATGTTTCGGTATGGCCCTTCTGCCTGCCGTGGCCGCGCACCTCGGAAACGGTCATCCCCTCGACGCCGATCTGGTGCAGGGCTTCCTTCACCGATTCGAAGCGGGAAGGCTGAATGATCGCTTCAATACGCATCATCGAGTTCTGTCTCCCTGGATCATCGGTCCTTGTGTCAATCTTTGAGGATTCGACTTCCATTGCATCCTCCCGGCGTCAAGGCGCTATGATTCGAAATCGTATCCTACTTCTCCGTGCTGCGACAGGTCCAAGCCCTGCAATTCGTGTTCACTGGAAACTCTCACGCCTACTAGGAAATCGGTTACTTTAAGCACAACGAGTGTCCCCACAATAGCCAAACTCCAGGAAAGGAGTACGCCGACAATCTGATTGAGAATCTGGCGCCCATTTCCGTCCAGAAGTCCCAGCGGCAGCGTATTTCCCTGAGCATCGTGGAAGACGGGATTGATCACGGCCAAGGCAAACACCCCCGTTAACAGCGCACCCAGAGTGCCGCCAGCGCCGTGAACTCCAAACGCGTCGAGCGAATCGTCGTAGCCAAATCGCGGCCTCACTAGCGCGACCATCAGATAACAGATCACGCCTGCACAAAAACCGATCACCAAAGCTGACATCGGCCCTACGAATCCCGAAGCAGGTGTAATCGCCACCAATCCCGCGACCGCACCCGAAATGATTCCGAGAGCGCTCGGTTTGCCGTTGCGGAGCCATTCCGCGGCAGTCCAACCCAAGGCCGCTGCCGCTGCTCCGAAATGAGTGGCTACAAACGCGCTTGACGCCAACCGGCCGGCGCTCAACGCGCTTCCCGCATTGAATCCGAACCAGCCCACCCACAGCAGGCACGCGCCAATAAAGCTCAACACAACACTATGAGGCAGCATCTGCTCTCGCGGATACCCAATCCGCTTGCCAAGATAAAGCGCGCAGACCAGCGCCGAAACGCCCGAACTGATATGCACCACTGTCCCGCCGGCAAAGTCCAGCGTCGGGAAACTTCCGCCGCCCGATGCATTCAAAAACCCACCTTGGCCCCAAACCATATGCGCCAAAGGCACGTAGACGATCAGAAACCACAGGGACGTAAAAATAACCATGGCGCTGAATTTCATGCGCTCGGCAAAGGCCCCGGCGATCAAACCCGGCGTGATGATGGCAAACATCAATTGAAACACCATGAAAGTTTGCTGCGGAATCGTTGCTGCGTAGGCCGGATTTGGCGCACCGCCCACGTTATGAAGAAAGGCATAATCCAGGCCGCCTATGAACGGATTGCCGGGCGCAAAACAAAGACTGTAGCCAAAAATCGCCCACAGAACGCTGATCCACGCCATCAAAGCAAAACTTTGCATCATGGTCCCGAGCACATTCTTTTTCCGTACAAGCCCGCCGTAGAAAAGTGCGAGGCCTGGCCCCGTCATCAACAGCACCAACGCGGAACTGACGAGCATCCAGGCGTTGTCGCCGGCCAATTGCGCGTCCGAGAGTTTTTGCTCCATTACAGCAATCCGATCCGCTGCGGATGTGGGGTCACTCGCCGAAGATGTTGCGGCAGCCGGCACCTTCAGGCGGATGGGCGGCGCGACGGCAGAAAAAATCGGCGCGGCGGAAATCAGCAGATAACCCGCGATGCCGAGGACGGCGATTTTCCACCGAAGGCGCGAGCAAAAGAAATGTAGACTGTGAAGGCTCGCGCCTTTATTGGCGCGTGCAGCGATTTCGCGAGCAGCGCTTCCGATCTGAACACGATTCCCCATCATTACAAAATGTTTATAAAACGCCATTTTTACGCGCCCTCCGAATACCACTTTGGCGCGCCAAAGATAGCGATGCGCTTTTCAATTATCAAGATGAGATTTTCGGGAAATTGTAGCGGGTAGGCTAAAAGGGATGCTATTCGGAAAACAAATCCGTGACCGCGCCGAGGCTGCTGCTGGAAACCAAATGGCGATACTTTGCGAGCACGCCGGAGGTGTAGCGGGGTTCGGGCGCTTTCCAGGCTCTGTGCCTCCGCTCCAGCTCTTCCGCCGAGACTTGCAGTTCGAGCTTGCGTGAGTGCGCATCGATCGTAATCGAATCCCCCTCGCGCACGAGGCCTATCGCTCCGCCCACGGCAGCTTCGGGAGCTACGTGCCCCACAACCAAGCCGTGCGTGCCACCGGAAAAACGGCCATCGGTAATCAGGCCGACAGATTCGCCTAGTCCTGCGCCAATCAACGCGGAAGTCGGTGCCAGCATTTCGCGCATGCCCGGACCGCCCTTCGGCCCTTCGTAGCGAACAACGATCACGTCGCCTGGATGTATCTTCTTCGAGAGAATGGCCGCGAGGCAGTCCTCCTCGGAATCGAACACGCGCGCAGGACCGGTGATCTTTTCGGCCTTTGAAATCTTTGCGACGGCGCCTTCGGAGGCAAGATTGCCTTTGAGGATGACCAGATGGCCTTCGGGCGCAACGGGCTTTTCCCAGGAATGAATTACATCTTGATTCATCCGTGGCTCGCTGGGAACAGCTTCGAGCGTCTGCGCAATGGTTTTGCCGGTGATGGTGAGCGGGTCGCCGTGCAGCACGCCATGGGCCAGCAGAATTTTCATTAGTTGTGGGATACCGCCCGCCGCGTGCAGTTCCGTAGTGACGTACTTGCCCGAAGGTTTCAAATCGCAAAGCACTGGCACGCGCTTGCGGATGGTTTCGAAGTCCTCGAGGCTAAGGGGAACGCGGACGGCCCTGGCAATTGCGAGGAGGTGAAGGACGGCGTTTGTTGAGCCACCGGTGGCCATCACTACGGCGATGGCGTTTTCGAAGGCTTTGCGGGTCATGATGTCGCGGGGAAGCAATTGGCGGCTGACCGCCTTCGCGAGTACGCGCGAAGATTCAGCCGCGCTCTCTTTTTTTTCGTCGTCCTCGGCTGCCATGGTCGACGAATACGGCAAGCTCATGCCCATAGCTTCGATGGCCGAGGACATCGTATTGGCGGTAAACATTCCGCCGCAGGAGCCAACTCCCGGACACGCATGGCGCTCGACTTCGAGCAACTCGGCCTTATCGATTCGGCCCGCACTGAATTCGCCCACAGCTTCGAAGGCGCTCACCACGGTGAGATTTTTCCCGTCCAGGCGGCCGGGCTTGATCGTGCCGCCATAGACAAAAATCGAGGGAATATTCAGCCGCGCGATGGCGATCATGGCGCCGGGCATGTTTTTATCGCAACCGCCGATGGCCACCAGACCATCCACTTCCGCTGCGCTGCAAACAGTTTCAATCGAGTCGGCGATTACTTCGCGCGACACCAGCGAATACTTCATTCCCTCGGTGCCCATGGAGATGCCGTCGCTGACGGTGATGGTCCCGAAGATCTGCGGCATGGTTCGCGCTTCGCGAAGCGACGCCACAGAACGTTCGGCCAGATCATTGAGACCTGCGTTGCAGGGAGTAATGGTGCTGTAGCCATTGGCTACGGCGACGATGGGCTTATCGAAATCGGTGTCGCCGAAGCCGACGGCGCGCAGCATGGCGCGGTTGGGGGTGCGTTCGTAGCCTTCGGTGACGAGGCGGCTTTTTCTGTTAAGACGCGTTGCGGTATCAGTCATCGCCGGTTGATTCTTAATTTTTACAAACTAAAAAACTGAAAGCCTCAGGTCTGCCGACCAAAGGCGTCGGCGCGACCTGAGCTACAAACTGCCCATCCCTCGCTATGCTGGGCAACAACAATAGATGTGGGTTCAAGGCTTCGCGCCGGCGGCGGCACTGGGCGGTTCGGTTGCGACCTTTACTGGATTCAGGAAGGGCATGAGAGCGCGCAGCCGTTCGCCAACCTCTTCCACCAGCAAATGCTGCTCTTTGCGACGCATTTCCATGAATCGCTTGCGGCCGGTTTCGTTTTCGGCGATCCAGTCCTTCGCCATTTCGCCATTTTGAATCTTGCGCAGCAATTCCTTCATGGTCTTGCGCGTCTCGGCATTGACGATCTGCGGACCGGCAATGTAGTCGCCCCATTCCGCCGTGTCGCTGATGGAATAGCGCATGTAGTTCAGGCCGCCCTGATAGATCAAGTCCACGATCAGCTTCATCTCGTGCACGCATTCGAAATAGGCCGCTTCCGGCTGATAGCCCGCCTCTACCAGCGTGTCGAATCCCGCTTTCATCAGCGCGCTGATACCGCCGCAGAGCACGGCTTGCTCGCCGAAGAGATCGGTTTCGGTCTCTTCGGTGAATGTCGTCTCCATGACGCCGGCACGTGTTCCGCCGATGGCTTTGCCATATGAAAGCGCAAGTTGCTTGGCCTTGCCCGTCGCATCTTGATGAATGGCAAGCAGAGCGGGTGTTCCGCCCCCTTCCGTGAAAACTTCGCGGACGCGATGGCCTGGAGCTTTCGGCGCGATCATCGTGACGTCGATATTCTTAGGAGGGTGGATCGTTCCATAGCGAATGTTGAAGCCATGGGCAAACATGAGCATTTTGCCGGCAGAGAGATTCGGCGCGATCTCTTTCTCGTATATGGCGGGCTGGGTGGTATCAGGCGCCAGCAGCATAATGACGTCGGCCCACGCGGCGGCATCGCGATTCGATTTGACCGTGAGGCCCGAGGCAATTGCCTTTTGCCGAGACTTGCTCTGATCGTGCAGCCCTATGCAAACTGTGCAACCGCTATCCCTGAGATTCAGGGCATGCGCATGACCCTGCGAACCGTACCCGATAATGGCGATCTTCTTGGCCTGAATCAGAGAGAGGTCTGCGGCATCGTCATGATAAATCGTAGCCATTCTATTGCTCCTTGGTTATGGGGCCCGCTTAGACGGAACCGGGGTGTTCCGCCTCGACGAGCGCGTCGGCACCCGTCAGTTCTGGGCCTGTTTTTTGCTGGCTTGGCCGAGAGTCATCCTGCGCGCCCTTCGGTAAGGAACTCTCTTGAACCCCGCGCCGCATGACCACCTGGCCCGTGCGCACCATCTCCAAAATGCCGAAGGGGCGAAGCACGTCCACCAGAGCGTGGATTTTATCCTCTGCGCCGGTAATTTCAATGATTAAGGAGCGCGGAGCCAGATCCACGACGCGCGCCCGGAAAACACGCACAATCTCCATCAGCCGGTGACGTGACTCTTCCGGCGCATCGACTTTGATGAGCGCAAGACTGCGCGAAATCGTGGTGGCGTGCGTAACGTCTTCCACCGAGAGCACGTTCACCAGCTTGTAGATATTCGCTTCGACGCGATGCGCCGCGCCTTCACCAATCGAAGACACGATGGTCATCCGAGAAATGTTGGGACGCTCGGTATGCCCGACCGTCAGCGATTCGATGTTGTATCCACGACGGCGAAAGAGCGAGGCAATGCGGTTGAGAACGCCCGGCTTGTTCTCCACGTACAGAACAAATGTGTGCGGTTTTTCGCGCTCAGTCATCCGTTGGTCTTTCCACCAAAGGAGTAGGCCGACGGATCATGGCGTGCAAATCGGCTCCCGCAGGAACCATCGGGTAGACCGAATCCTCTTGTTCCACGCGAAAATCAATAAGGGCTGGTCCGGCATGAAACCGCGATGTGTTCAGCGCTGGCACCACCTGTGAGCGCTGAGTCACCATCAGCCCGGGAATTCCGTAAGCCTCGGCCAGTTTCACGAAGTCAGGGCTCAGCAGCGGCGTTCCCGCATATCGGCCTTCGTAAAAAAATTCCTGCCATTGCCGAACCATGCCCAGAAAGCCGTTGTTAATGATGGCGATCTTGACGTTCAGCTTTTCCTGAACGATCGTGGCCAGCTCAGCCATGGTCATCTGAAAACCGCCGTCACCAGCCACCACCCATACTTCGGAATCCGGCCGCGCAAATTTCGCGCCGATCGCCGCCGGCAAGGCAAACCCCATCGTGCCGAGTCCGCCGGAGGTGATCAGGGAACGCGGCTTTTCGTGGTGATAATACTGCGCCTCCCACATCTGGTGCTGTCCGACGTCGGTAACAATGACGGCGTCGCCTTTGGTCTCGCGCCACAGATCGTTAATGACGTGCGCAGCGTAGAGGTGCCCGCTATCGGGAAGGTTCTGGATGTCGCGCACCGCCGAATCCTTCTTTGAGACGTGCACCTGCGACCACCACTCGGAATGCCGGTTCGGTTTCACCAGAGGAAGCAGCCGCTGGAGGACTTGGCGCAGGTCGCCGATGAGCGGCACATCCACGTGCACGTTCTTGTTGATTTCAGCGCGGTCGATCTCGACATGGATTTTCTTGGCTTTTAGAGCGTAGGTATTGAGCTTGCCGGTCACGCGGTCGTCGAAGCGCATGCCCAGGGCAATTAAAAGATCGGATTCCTGAATGGCCTGATTGACCCAGGCTTCGCCGTGCATGCCCATCATGCCGAGATTCAGCGGATGAGAAGCGGGGAAAGCGCCGAGTCCGAGCAACGTCAAGGCCACGGGAATATCGGCGGTCTCCGCAAACCGGCGAACTTCTTCACCTGCGCCGGAGAGAATGATGCCGTGTCCAGCCAGGATCACAGGCCTCTGCGATTCGTTGATCAGTGCGGCGGCCTCATCCAGTTTCGCAGGAGCGGGAAAGAAATCAGGGACCTGGCGGTGCGCTCGAGGCTCGGCTGCATCCCAATCGAATTCGCAAATGCCGAGCTGGGCATCTTTGGTGATGTCCACGAGCACGGGGCCGGGCCGATCGGAAGCGGCGATCTGGAAGGCTTCACGCAAGCTGGAGGCAACCTCATCGGCGCGCGTCACCAGATAATTGTGCTTGGTGATGGGTATCGTGATGCCGGTGATGTCGGTTTCCTGAAAGGCGTCGCTGCCGAGAACGGTGCTACCCACCTGCCCGGTAATGCAAACGATGGGGGACGAATCCATCATCGCCGTGGCGATTCCCGTGACCATATTGGTCGCGCCGGGACCCGATGTTGCCAAGGCCACACCCACGCGGCCGCTGGCTCGCGCGTAGCCATCGGCCATGTGCGTCGCGCCTTGCTCATGCCGCACGAGCACATGGTGGACGCGCGATCTGGTGAGGGCGTCGTAAGTCGGCAGAATGGCACCGCCGGGATAGCCGAAGACGTGATCAACTCCGAGCCGTTCAAGGCATTCCCAGATAATTTCGGCGCCGGTCAGCTTGCGCGGTGTTGCGTTATTGGACGATCGCTCGTTCATTAGTCAAAGCTCATGTTCCTAGTGTGTACTTTCATTGATAACAGATTCTGCGAGCGCGAGTCCAATTTATGTTTGTGGCATACAGTATAAAACAAGTTTATGCCATGATCGGCCGAAGGATCCAGCACTTCGGGCAACCGCACTTCCATTCGCCACGGTCGGAACTTGCATTTTCCACACCGCAGGGACCGATGCGTAACCGCAAAGGAGATTCGCGTTGCAAGCGCGGCGCGATTCGGCCAAACTAGGAGAGTCGATCCGCAAATGACGACGCAAGGCGGTCTCCGCCGGCTTCTGATCTTCCTGGTCCTGAACGGTTTGGACCTGGTCTTGCAAAGTGAGCCTGATCTGAGCTGATCTTCATCCGATCTGGGGAAGGGATCATCTCTCGATCTGAGGGAACCGGTAGGACTCCACTAATCTGAACTGATTCGAGGAAAACCCGAGAAATGACTGAGCAAATAGGTGAGCTTTTAGCCCCGTATCGCTTGATGATGACGCCGGGGCCGTGTTCGATCGACCCTCGCGTTTATCGCGCGATGTCGACTCCGCTGGTGGGCCATATGGACCCCTGGTTCACCGATATGATCGGCGAAGTGCAGGTTTTGCTGCGAAGGGCCTTTCAGACCGAGAATCGCGTGACCTTTCCAATCTCGGCATCGGGGTCGGGTGGCATCGAAGCCGCGGTGGTGAATCCGCTGGAGCCGGGCGACGAGGCTATCGTTTGCGTGAACGGCAATTTTTCGGAGCGCATGGCCGTGATCGCTTCGCGTGTGCCGGGGACCACGATTCATCGCGTGGAAGCTCCCTGGGGGCGAACCGTCGATCCGAATGACGTGCGCAAGGCCGCGAAGGGCCGCAAGATCAAATTTATCGGTGTTTGCCACGGCGAGACGTCCACAGGCGTTGTCAGCCCGATCGACGATTTCAGGAAGGTGGCCGATGAGGCCGGGGCGCTTTTAGTAGTCGACGCGGTGGCCACGCTTTGCGGGACTCCGCTGAACGTGGACCAACAGAGGATCGACCTCTGCTTCAGTGGCACGCAGAAGGCCATCAGCGCGCCTCCCGGCATGTCGCCGATCACGGTGGGCCCGCGTATGGAAGAAGTGCTGCGCGCACGGAAGACTCCGGTGCAAAGCTGGTATTTCGATCTGACCACAACGATGAACTTCTGGGGCAAGGACCGCACGTACCATCACACCCCCCCAATCTCCATCGTCTTCGCATTGCGCGAAGCACTGCGGATCGTTTTCGAGGAAGGGCTCGAAGCGGGCTGGCAGAGGCATCGCCAGAATCAGCTCGCGCTGATCGCCGGCCTCGAGGCGCTGGGAATTCAATTGTTCGTTCCCGATCCGAATGACCGGCTGCCTACCGTCACGAGCGTCTACGTGCCGAAAAGCGTGGAGGACGGGCGCGTGCGCCGGCAACTGCTGGACGAATTCGGTATCGAAATCGCCGGCGGTATCGGCCCGCTAAAGGGAAAGATCTGGCGCATCGGCTTGATGGGCTACGTGAGCCAGGCAAAACACATCCTGTTTTTCCTGGCGGCCCTGGAAAAAGTCCTGCTCGACCAAGGGCTCAGCGTATCGCCAGGAGCCGGAGTGGGGTCGGCGATTCGAGCCTACTCGCACGCAGAGAGTGCTACCGTCGCGCACTGAAGCTAAACAAGGCCAGAACGTGACTGTACCAACCGCGAACCGGGGAATTCCCAATGACGGGCCGATGAGCAACTTCGTCGGCCCGTTTGACGTGATGTCCACATTGACGGGGCAGGCTTATCAGGTTCGCTTCTCACACCTTTGGAATGGCATCGCGACCCGCCACAGCGATAGCGTGGATACGAAGTTTTTTGTCGATGGCCGGGCCGCCATCGTAGGCCTGGCGCACACCGGATTTGTGCAGTTCCGAACGCGGGCACACCGCGACATGACCGACCGCGAGGCGAGTTTCGTGGCTGCGGAATATCTTCGAGAACGTCTGGAGCAGGAAGACGAACGGCCGCTTTACGACGTCTCGGCGGGTGAGATTGAACGATTGCTCGAGAAGATCGGGATTCGGTGAAGAGCTGCCAGAGAGATTCTTCGTCGCTAGGCTCCTCAGAATGACACGCTAGACCTGTAATTCCCTTAGATGTTAGAGCTGACAGCAGATCCCTCGTCCAAAGCGACGCGGGATGACAGCCTATGAGTCCAGCAGGTCCGCTCAGGCGTCGGAGAGAGATTCGTCAAAGGGATTTGATTTGGAGGGCTCGGGGGGATTCGATTTAGGATTCGCGGCTTTCGGATCTTCCGCCAACTCGTGAGTTTCAAGAATAGCGCCGCAGTTTACGCACTCGATGTACTCAGCTTCGTTATCTTTGGCGATAAGCCGGGTGTGTTCGTGTTTGCAGGTGGAAATTTCCGGCATAGGTTTTGATCCAGAGGTACGTCTGAGAATCATATCACGCCGGGTAAAAGGCCCGTGGATGGACCATTCCTTTGATAGTGGGCCAATTAGGAACTAGCCGCTAACTGTCTTTTGATTCCGTTACAAATTTGCACACGGCAGAGTGCGCGGGCAGCGGGCATTCACGGCTTGTGCTAGAGTAAGCCGACTTTGTTACATGCGGAAAGCGCGCGACTTGTGAAGCGGCGAAAACTCATCCTGTAGGTAGACTTTCGCCGCCAGAAGATAACCTTTTCGCGCGACACGCGCCATGGCTACAAAACCTGCCATCCGATTTACGGAACTGCCGCCGGAAAAACTGCGCTGGCGGTGCGATCCTGCGCGAATTCCCTATGAAACCACGGCGCAGGCCGAGCCGATTGAAGGTCCCGTGGGGCAAGACCGGGCCCTGCGCGCACTGCGCATGGGAATCGAGCTGGCCGCGCCGGGATACAACATCTTTGTCTGCGGACTATCGGGTACGAGCCGCGGCGGAATGATCCAAAAGCTCATCGAACAGTTACAGCCGCGCACCGAGCCCGGGCCGGACCGCTGCTACGTCAACAACTTCAAGAACCCAGACCGCCCGCGGCTGCTGACCTTGCCGCGCGGCCAGGCCAACAACTTCAAGAAAGACATGCAATCGGGCATCGACTTCCTGCGGCGACGCATTCCCCAGGTTTTCGAGGGCGAGCCGTTCCAGCGACAGAAGGGACGCATCGTCGACCGGTACACGCTGCGGGAAAAAGAATTGATGGACGATTTCACCCGCCGCATTGCACGGGAGCAATTTGCGCTGGGGCACATGCAGGTGGGGGCCGTGGCACTGCCTGAGATTTTTCCCGTTCTCGAAGGGCAGATGGTGCCCATCGAAGACATACCCAAGCTGGTGCAGGAAGGAAAACTCGAGAACATCGCGGCGGAGGAACTGGAGCGGAAATACGAGCAGTTCCGGCAGGAGTTCACCGTCGTCTACCGCAAGACGCTGACGCTTTCGCGTGAACTGGCCAGCGAACTCAGCTATCTGGAGCAGGAAGCGGCTTCCGTCCTGGTGGACGGCTTTATCGAGGAGCTCAAGGAAAAATACACGGCCAGCCATGTCGCCGAATATCTGGAGGAAGTCCGGCACAACATTCTCGATAATCTGGATCCGTTCAAGGAGCGCGAAGACGAACAGGAGCCGGGCGCTGGTCCTCCCGGCGAGGCACCGCTAAAAAGTTCCAATCCGGAGCGAGATCCCTTTCGCGTTTACGGCGTGAACGTGCTCCTCGGGCACAACGAGCAAGACACGTCGCCGGTCATCTTCGAGACAACTCCGACGCACACGAATCTCTTCGGTACCATCCAGCGCAGTTACGACTCGCGAGGAGTTTGGTCCTCTGATTTTATGGACCTGCGCGCCGGCTCGATGCTTCGCGCCGACGGCGGCTTCCTGATCATGTACGCGCTCGACGCACTGACGGAAATGGGCGTCTGGCGAACGCTCAAGCGCACGCTGAATCATGCCAAGCTGGAAATCCAGCCCATGGAGCTCCTTTTTCCTTTCGGCGCGTCAGCGCTCAAGCCCGAATCCATCGATCTGAATGTAAAGATCATCCTCATCGGCGACCGCAACTTGTATGAAATTTTCTATGCCCATGAAGAGGAGTTTAAGAAGATTTTCAAGGTGCGTGTCGAGTTCGATGAAGAGATGGCAATGAATGACGACGTGATCCGGCAGTACAGCGGCCGTTTGCACAAACTTTGTCAGGATGAGGGCCTTTGCCCCTTCGACCGCACGGCTGTCGCGGCGATGATCGAATACGGCGTGCGCCTGGCGGGCAGGCGCAACAAGGTAACATCCCGGTTTGTGGACTTAGCCGATCTGGCGCGAGAAGGCTGCTATGTCGCACGACAGGCCGGCGAAGCACCGGTGACGGCCACGCACCTAAGAATTGCGCGGGAAGCTCGAACCGAGCGTCACAATCTGATCGAAACAAAAGTTCGCGAGATGATCGCGGAAGGCACTTTGCTCATCGATACCGAAGGTGCTCAAGCCGGCCAGGTGAACGGACTCAGCTTGATGGAAATCGGCGGATATCTTTTCGGCAAGCCGGTGCGAATCACCGCCTCGGCAGCGCTTGGGAAATCCGGGCTGATCAATATCGAGCGCGAAGCCAACCTCAGCGGAGAACTCCACGACAAGGGCATGCAGATCATCGCCGGGTACCTGCGTTCCCAATTTGCGCAAGACAAGCCGCTGTCTCTGGCAGCCAGCATTTGTTTCGAGCAGTCCTACTCTGGCGTGGACGGCGATAGCGCCAGTTCCACGGAAGTTTATGCTCTGCTCTCGGCGCTCTCTGGGCTGCCCATTCGGCAGGACATTGGCGTAACCGGCTCGGTGAATCAACAGGGGGTCATTCAGCCGATCGGAGGCGTGAACGAAAAAGTGGAAGGTTTTTACGACGTGTGTCGCGTGCGGGGCCTAACGGGGACCCAAGGGGTGCTCATCCCTATTGAAAACGTAGAAGATTTGATGTTGCGCGAAGATTTGATTGCAGCGGTGGCGAACGGGATGTTCCATGTGCACCCGGTCGCTCATATCGAAGAAGGTATCGAGATTCTGACAGGCATGGAAGCCGGCTTGCGCGATGGCCGCGGCCAATTCCAGCGAGAGACCGTTTTTGGACGCGTGGACGAGCGGCTCCGGAAAATGGCGGAAACGCTCAAGCAGTTCAAATAGAGTTCGTCGTTGCTCTTACAACCAACCCCACTCTGTGCTTATTGCTGAGATCTTGGCGGCCCCGACGGAGTGTTGGCCGCGGCGGGAGCGCTGGCTGGAACAGGGGCAGCGGCAGGAGCACTAGCGGGCGCCGTCGCGCCGCCTCCCAAATTGGCCGCTCCTGAAGGCGCAGGACCACCGGTCTCCTTGGGCGTGGAAAGATAGCCATTCACGCCAGCCTTAGTTACTTCCATGACCACGAGCTCGTAAGGCGCGCGGACGCCACGAACGTAGAACTGCATCGGCTCGTCAACGTTGCGGTCTTTCTTGTCGATGGACTTATCGTCCGCGATTACGGTCATGTCAAATTTATAGTGCTTCGGATCGACGCCATGGAGCACGATCTGAACCGGTCCAACGTGCTGAGGCTGTTTTGATTTAGTGAGCTTGAAATCGTAGATATTGCGGTCGTTGAGGTGCTTGAGAACTTCCAGCTCTTCCCCGTTTCGGGCAATCAAGACGCCGTGCTGAGTCAGGTCGCCGACCGCAGTCGTAAGGGTCTTCTTTGTATCGTCGAGGTCTTTCTTGGTTGCGGCGAGATCGGATTTGGCCCCGGTTAAATCGTTCGTTACCTGCCCGATCTTGGCTGCGTTTTCCTGCTGCACCTGGCCAATTTGGGCCACCAGCTTCGCGTCACTGTCTTGCTGCTCCTGCTGTATCTGCTGGGCCATGGTGCGGGCATGCGCCAATTCCGCCTGCGTAAGCCCTAGTTTCTGCGAGGTTACATCCAACTGCGCGCGAAGCAACGCAACGCGCGAGTTCGTCTGCTCCAACTCCTTGCTAAGCACGTCGGCGTGGTTATTGCTCTGAGCCAGGGCATATTGCAACTGCGTTCGGGAGTTATATCCAATATAGATCAGTGCTCCGACACCAAGGAATAGGACGATTATGACCAGCGGAATCCAACGTGGCGTCGGCGCCGGCTCATACACGTAGCCCTCATTCGAGGGGAGAGCATTCGGCGGGACATTCGGGGTAATACTCATGCCTTTTCTCCTTTAAAGACGCGGCAGTCTTCGCTGCCACGGTTACTTCACGATAGTCACAATTGATGATGCCAACTATTGATTATGTCCGAGAGCTTTTGGGTTGTCCATGACGGGACCGGCCTAGCACTATGGTTACTCGGTCCGTGGGAAAGAAGTCCTGATACCGGGACAACCCTTCCAGCCGGAACCCGCCTTGTTAGATGCGTTATCGACCTCGGCGCGGCCAGCGAGTTTCAACTGTGGTCGTCAGTCCGCCGCGTGGGGTGAATTCGCCCTTAACAATGCACCACACCGGCTTCGTGGCGGCCACAATATCCCGCAGAATGCGGTTGACGGCATTCTCATAGAAGATGCCCAGATTCCGGTAAGCGAGCAGATAATGCTTCAAAGCTTTTAGCTCCAGGCAGTAACGGCGGGGTTCGTACTCGATGGTGATTGTTCCGTAGTCCGGTAAGCCGGTTTTAGGGCACATGGAGGTGTATTCGGGGTAGCGGGTGCGGATGGTATAGCCGGGAAATTGATTGGGCCAAGTCTCGAGATCTGGCAACTTGGCCTGAATGCCAGCCTTGGCGTGCTCCTGCGTGTAACCGGGCATCATTCACCTCAGTCGCTCTCAAGAAAAGCTCATATGCTACAATAAATCTGTAGGCTGCGCCGTCTACAGAGGACCTCAGGCCAAGTTGCAACGCAAGATACCGCGATATAACCAGCTTGGGATGGAATACGTCTAAAACGATGAGGGAAGTGTCTCTATTCCGCGCTTGCGCCGCGGCAGCGCGAGAGATGGACGAGTTTTAGCAAAGCGAAGCTATGTGGATTGTAAGGGTCGCCCTTAACCGGCCGTATACATTCATAGTAGTGTCCCTTTTGATTTTGATCCTCAGTGGGGTAGCCATCGTGCAGACGCCGGTGGACATTTTCCCTTCTATCAATATTCCCGTCGTCGGTGTGGTTCTGAATTACACGGGACTTTCTCCGCAAGACATGCAGGACCGCCTTACCAGCGTGATGGAACGCGGCATGACGAACAATGTCGATAACATCGAGCATATGGAGGCGCAGTCCTATCACGGAATCGCCGTGATCAAAGTTTTTCTCCAACCGAAAGCCGATACATTTGCAGCCATCGCCGAGATAAGCTCGGTAGCCGCAGGCGCCGTTCGCGGGATGCCGCCTGGGACCACCCCTCCTTTTATGCTGGCCTACAGTGCTGCGGACGTTCCCATTCTGCAGATTGGCCTGAGCAGCAAGAGCCTTTCTGAACAGCAGTTGACCGATTTGGGAGTAAATTTTCTGCGGCCCAGGCTGATCACCATAGAAGGCGCGGAACTGCCGGCGCCCTATGGGGGCAAGAACCGGCTGGTTACGGTAGATCTGGACCCACAAAAGCTTCTCCAACGGGGTATTTCCGGCGCCGATGTGGTGAATTCGGTAAATGCGCAGAATCTGGTTCAGCCGCAAGGGACGGCAAAAATCGGAGACCGCGAGTACGACATCGCGTTGAACAGCAGCGCCAAGACCATCGACGAACTAAACGATATGCCGGTCAAGGTTGTGAATGGCGCCATGGTCTACTTACGGGACGTAGCTTATATCCACGACGGCGCCGCCTTTCAGACCAACGTTTCCCGGCGCGATGGACAGCGTGGCGTATTGATGGTTGTGCTGAAGCATGGGGCAGCTTCGACCCTGGATGTGGTTCGGCGAGTGCGCGCCGCAATCCCGAAGGTTGCCGCTACGCTGCCGCCGGAACTGAACATCACTCTGACCGGCGACCAATCTATCTTTGTGAGCGCGGCGATTAACGGCGTACTGCGGGAAGCGGCAATTGCAGCTTGTCTGACGGCAGCTTTGATTCTGCTTTTTTTGGGAAGTTGGCGTAGCACTTTGGTCGTGGCGATCTCCATTCCTTTATCGATATTGACTTCGCTGCTGGTGATGAGCCTGCTCGGCGAAACCCTGAACATCATGAGCCTTGGCGGCTTGGCGCTCGCTGTTGGCATCCTGGTGGACGACGCTACGGTCGAAATCGAGAACATCAATCGCCTACTACCCGAGGGCATGCCCTTGCGCGATACGATCCTCACGGGCGCTCAGCAAATCGCAGTGCCGGCGTTCGTTGCCACACTCAGCATCTGCATCGTCTTCATCCCCATTTTCTTCCTAAAGGGCGTGCCCGGTTACCTCTTCCGTCCGCTGGCGGAGGCCGTCGTCTTTGCCATGCTGGCCTCCTATTTCTTATCTCGCACGCTGGTGCCAACTCTGGTGATGTACTCATTCCGTTCGGAGAGGCGTAAGCGCGAAGCGGCGGCGCGAGATCAGGCTCATGAGGGTCTCTTCCGCCGATTCCACCTTGCGTTCGAGGAGAAATTTGAGGCTATGCGGGAGGGCTACGTAGCAGCGCTGGAATGGTGCCTGACCCACCGCCTCGTCTTCGCCATTGGCTTCTTGGGATTCTGCACGGCGAGCTTGCTGCTGATACCTTTCCTGGGATCCGATCTTTTTCCAGCCGTGGATGCGGGTCAAATCCGGCTGCACGTTCGTGCTCCTATTGGAATGCGTATCGAGGAGACCACCGCTCTGTGCGATCGGATCGAGACGGCAATAAGGAGGCAAATCCCCAAAGACGAATTGGACGGTATTGTCGACAACATTGGTTTCCCGAACAGCGGGCTCAATCTCACACTCAGCAATAGCGGAGTCATTGGCACGTCCGATGCAGAGATTCTCATTGCTCTCAACCCCGAACACCGCATCAAGCCCGTGGATTACATTCGCGATTTGCGCCGAACTCTGCCTAAAGAGTTCCCTGGGACGGAATTTTATTTTCAACCTGCAGACATTGTCAGCCAAGTGCTTAATTTCGGATTGCCCGCCCCCATTGATGTTCAGTTGGCGGGTCCCGATGTGCGGCAGAACTTCAATCTCGCGCGTGAGTTGCTCCCCCGCCTGAAGGCGATCCCGGGCGCGGCCGACGTTCACATCCAACAGGCTTATAACCAGCCGCAACTGGATATCGATGTAGACCGTGTTAAAGCCGAACAAGTGGGCATGACGGAATCCACAGTGGCGAGTAACGCCCTGGTCTCCCTAACCAATAGTTTTCAGACTGCGCCCAACTTCTGGGTGAGCCCTCAGGGCGTCGCCTATGTGATCGCTACGCAGACGCCGCAATACCGCATGGATTCATTGCCGAACCTTCGGGAGATGCCGGTAATTGCGGGGAATGGCCAGAATACACGCACACAGGAGCAATTGATCGAGAATCTGGCGCACATCTCCCGGGAATCCGCGATTGCAGTAGCTTCCCAATACGACATTCTGCCTGTTGTAGACACTTACATCAGCACGCAGGATCGCGATCTCGGCGGGCTTTCGGCGGACGTCGTGAAGGTGGTGCGGCAATACGAATCCAAGCTTCCACGCGGCACCTCCGTCACTATCAGAGGGCAGATCGATACCATGCATTCTTCGTTCTCCGGTCTCGCAATCGGCTTAGTCTTTTCTGTTGTTCTGGTTTACCTGCTGATGGTGGTGAATTTCCAATCGTGGGTCGATCCATTTATTATCATTACGGCGTTGCCAGGCGCGCTCAGCGGCATCGTGTGGATGCTATTTTTCACCGGAACCACTTTGAACGTGCCCTCGCTCATGGGCACCATCATGTGTATTGGGGTGGCCACCTCCAATAGCATCCTGCTGGTTACATTCGCCGCAGCGCAAATGCAGGAAGGGAAAAATTCGTTCCAGGCGGCCATCAGCGCCGGGTTTACACGGCTTCGCCCGGTGCTTATGACTGCTCTCGCTATGATCGTGGGCATGATTCCGATGTCGCTTGGAATTGGCGAGGGCGCCGAACAGAACGCGCCGCTTGGCCGAGCGGTTATCGGAGGCCTGCTGATAGCGACGATATCGACTTTGTTCTTCGTGCCGGTCGTATACAGCTTTATTCGCCGCAAGGGATATCGGGAACTCTTCGCGGAATAGGACTCCATCGAGAAAATGAGAGGAACGAAAAAGCTGGCATACACATCATTATCATTGTCCGGTAAATCGAGGAGAAAAAGGCTTTCATGAATCCGCAGTTCACGGAGACGGAGCAATCCACCGAACCCGTGCGGGCCCCTAAGATCTCTCCGGCACCGCACCGTGCGTCGCGGTTTTGGCTATACACCATCCCAGCAATTCTTTTGGCTCTATTCGCCGGCTTAGCCTATTGGAGGGTGCAGTCGCGCAACCGCGTAAGCGCCGAACTGATTCCCGCCGCGGGGCAAAGCGAGCAAATTCCCGTGGCCGTAATGCATCCGACGCATTCCAATGCCAGGCGCGAGTTCACGATTCCAGGCGACGTTCAGGCCTATGTGGAAACGCCGATTTACGCCCGGACCGATGGCTATCTCAAGCACTGGTATGTAGATATCGGAGGAAGAGTGAAAGAGGGGCAGTTGCTTGCGACGATCGACACACCCGAAATCGATCAGCAGCTCAGGCAAGCAGAAGCGGCGCAATTGCAGGCTCAGGCCAATTTGGATTTGGCCAAGAGCACCGCGGAACGCTGGCACAACCTCCTAAAATCGGACGGCGTCTCCCAGCAGGAAGTAGATACCAATGATGCCGCTTATAAAGCCCGGCAAGCAGATTATGCCGCTGCAGTCGCCAATGTAGACCGCTTGAAATCCATGCAGTCGTTTCAGCAGGTGACAGCCCCATTTGCAGGAGTCATTACTACACGAGATATCGATATTGGGGCGCTGATCAGCAACGGCACGGCCAAGGAATTATTCAAGCTCGCTCAGATTGAGGTCATGCGAGTCTATGTGAACGTGCCCGAAGGCTATAGCATCGATATGCAGATCGGATTGCCGGCGGAATTGCACATCGCCGAATTTCCCAACCGTGTTTTTACGGGGAAGATCGCCCACACCTCTGGTGCGATCGACACCGCCTCTCGTACTCTTCTGACGGAAGTCCAGGTGCCTAATCCCAAAGGCGAATTGATGCCGGGAGCCTATGCGGAAGTCACGTTCCGCGTCTCGAGTGCTGAGCCACCGCTGGTTATACCCTCCAATACTTTGATCTTTCGCTCCGCCGGACCTCAGGTTGCCGTAGTCGATTCCCAGAAGGTCGCGCGGCTTCGAAGCGTCAGCATCGGCCGAGATTTTGGCAACAGCCTGGAGGTACTCTCGGGGCTGCAGCCCAATGACCTCGTTATTCTCAATCCACCCGATTCCCTTTCGGACGGCGCTCTGGTTTCGCCTCAACAAACGGCCGAGGCCCCATCCAGCGCACAGGCTCCGAGCCCAAGTCCGGCGCAGCATGCGGCTGGAACTTCAAACTGATGGCCTCGTCTAAACCGACCCGCAACGCCGGGTCCACTTCCGGATTGTGGCGTCTGGCGCTGCTGCTAGTTGCCGTGGTCATGTTTAGCGGCTGTGTCGTAGGCCCGAACTACAACCGCCCTACCGTGGAAACACCTTCCGCTTGGAAAGAACCGCCGCCAGAAGGATGGAAGGCGGCCACGCCCCAAGACGAAATCTCCAAGGGAAACTGGTGGGCCGTTTTCAACGATCCAGAGCTAAACGATCTGGAAACTCAAGCGCTAGCGGCCAATCAAACTCTCCAGGCCGCCGCACAGCGGGTTATTGAGGCGCGCGCGACCGCGCTGGCCACACGGTCCAATTTGTTTCCGTTCGTGTCAGGAGGGTTTTCGCCGGGCCGCGCGCGAATTTCTGGAACTCGCCCCCTGCCTCCGGGTTCCGGGGGCGCCGTCGCTTTTTCGGCTAATACGTTCAGCTTGCCGATACAGGCAAGTTACGAAGTCGACTTGTGGGGGCAGATCCGGCGGGAGATCGAATCAGCGAATGCTCTGGCCCAGAGGAGCGTAGCCGAATACGAAAACGTTTTGCTGCAACTCAAAAGTGACGTCGCGTCAGATTACATCATGGCGCACTACATCGATCAGGAACTGGTCATCCTGCGCAACAACATCGATTTGCAGCAGCACGCCGTGGATCTGGCGAATGTGCGTCACCAGGGAGGCGTGGCCAGCGGGCTGGATGTTTCGGCGGCGGAGACGCTGCTCAATACCACCCAGGCGACCTATGTAGGACTGGGAGTTCAGCGCGCGCAATTCGAACACGCTCTGGCGGTTTTGTTGGGAAAGCCTCCGGCCGAATTCAGCCTGGCACAGAAACCTCTGCAAACTACCCCTCCTGCGCTTCCTGCGGGTTTGCCTTCCGACCTGCTCGAAAGGCGTCCCGATGTGGCGACCGCCGAAAGGGTCATGGCTTCGAATAACGCGCAAATCGGCGTGGCTCGAGCGGCTTATTTTCCAAATGTCACGCTGACATTTTCGGCCGGTGGACTGAGTACGTTCCTTGGGCAAATTTTGGATGCGCCCAGCCTGGTTTGGTCGGCTGCGGCGAATGCATCGCAACCGATTTACACCGGAGGGCGGCTTTCCGCTAATCTTCTGCTTGCCCGGGCGACCTACGATGAGTCGGTGGCCAACTACCGGCAAACGGTCCTGACTGCGTTTCAGGAGGTGGAAGACGACTTGTCCACCCTCCGCGTGCTCGAGCAGCAGGCCGCCGCGTATGACCAAGCAATCCGCTCAGCTCAGGAGACGGTGGACATATCCACGTCTCGGTATCGCGAGGGCTTAGCCAACTACCTGGAAGTCATAACCGCAGAGGAAGAGCTGCTGACCAATGAGCGCGTCGCCGATCAGGTTCACGAGCAGCGCCTGCTCACCACGATTCAGCTTATCCAGGCGCTTGGCGGGGGCTGGCAAGACTCCACCATATACACATCCGGGGCGCCTTTGCCCGGCCAAAGCTCGGCCTTGCCAGCGCATTAGCGTGTTGCTCCGGGTGTAACCCCCCTATAATTACCATCCAAGTGACGATCTAGCCATTCGGGTAACAAACCTGCCCATCCACTGCATTGTTGTACACATTCGCTGGACAAAGTCTGCAGAATTTGTTACTTGGGGGGCGGGGGGACGGTATATTCTCAGGGTGTCAAAGCTGCCTTACATCGATTTACCGGCCAACGGTCCGCGCCCCAAGAAGCAAACAAGCTGCAGCGGCGGTTCTGGCGTTGCGGTCAGCAGGCAAGAGACTGGCCGATAATCGTTGGGCCTTGAAAACGCAATCAATCTAGACTGCCTCGATTGGAGTGATCATGAGCTCTGTTGCACCCGTTCAGGGAACACAAGCAAATGGTGAGTTGGTCCAGATTTTGTCGCCGGAAGCATTAATTCGCCAGCGCTTGGAGGAGGAACGCCAGCGCCTGCAAAAGGAAGCCGGAATCGAGCGGCGCGAAGTCCGTCATTTCCATAAGCCGATTGAGCTTCCGTTTACCTCACTGCAGCGCGACCACACCACCATTCTTTTTGGCGGTCTGACGTGGAAGCATGAACGCCTGGTGCACGGCGCCCTGGAAAGCCTGGGCTACAAGTGCGAATCCGTGCCTGTGCCCAATAAAAAGGCCTTTCAGCTCGGCAAGGAGTACGGAAATAACGGTCAGTGCAATCCGACCTACTTCACGGTTGGAAATCTTGTCCAGTATGTACAAGACCTTGAATCCAAGGGTTTGACGAAAGACGAAATCTGCAATCGCTATGTCTTCTTTACGGCCGGCGCTTGCGGCCCTTGCCGGTTCGGCATGTACGAAGCGGAGTATCGGTTGGCTTTGCGCAATGCCGGCTTTGACAAGTTCCGCGTGCTGCTCTTCCAGCAGAGCGGCGGACTGAATCAAGCCGAGGCCCAAGCGGGCCTGGAAATGAACGTCGATTTCTTCCTGGCCATCCTCAATGCATTGAACATGGGCGACATCATTAACGACGTGGCCTATCAGATTCGGCCTTACGAGGTGAATGCGGGGGAAACCGACCGCGTTCTGGAAGAATCCATGGAGCTTTTGCACGAAGTGATGCGCCGCCAGAAACCCTGGACCTTGCGCGGGCGCGCTGCCAAGCTACTCAAGAATACGCGCTTCGAGGGAACGGGCGAATACGTAGGCAAATTCCTGCATCAGCTCTTTGGCGACGAAATCATGGCCGCGCTGCGAGAAGTGCGCGACCGCTTTGCTTCAATTCAGATCGACCGCACGCGCGTAAAACCCATCGTGAAGATCACCGGCGAGTTTTGGGCACAGACTACCGAGGGCGACGGCAATTTCAATATGTTCCGCTTCCTCGAAAAGGAAGGCGCGCAGGTCGTAGTGGAACCGATTGGGACCTGGATCTGCTACCTGATGCACCAGGTGGTTCAGCAGTGCCGCGACGAAAAGGGCCTCAAAGACGGTGCGGTGCTGCCGCCCTCATGGCGGTTGGACAAGCACCTGAAGATCAACTTGACCATGTACAAGAAGATCGCGCAGATCAAGATTGCCGAACAGATCTTCAAGCGCGAATACAACCGGATTATCGATGCGCTTGGTGGCATCGGACATCACCTGGTCGATCAGTACGAATTGCAGCGCCTCGGCCATCCTTATTACAACTCGCGGGCCGCGGGCGGTGAAGGCCATCTGGAAGTGGCCAAGAATATCTACTATTCACATAAGGGGCTGGCGCACATGGTTCTGGCGCTGAAGCCTTTCGGCTGCATGCCTTCGACGCAATCGGACGGCGCTCAGTCCGCCGTCATGTCGCATTACAAAGACATGATCTTCCTGCCCATCGAGACCTCGGGCGAAGGAGACGTCAACGCTCACAGCCGCGTGCAGATGGCTCTCGGCGAGGCTAAAGCCAAGACGAAGCTGGAATTCAAAGCTGCTCTCGAATCCACCGGCAGAACGCTCGAGGAGATTCGCGCTTACGTCGAGGAGCATCCGGAATTGAAGTCGCCGATGTACAAGGTGCCGCATAGCGAAGGCGTGGTGGGCGGGGCCGCGAATTTCGTGCGCCACGTCGCGGAACTCATGAAGGCCGAGAACAAGCCGATCCAGCGCGCGAGCGCTGCGGCTTAGGTCTGAGGAGAATAATGGGCTGCTCGAGCGGAAGCTGCGGAACCGGAAGCGCCGGCAATACCGGCGGCGCATTTGTCCCACTGACGAATCTCTCCAAGCCTGTTGTAGCGCCTCCGCCTCCGTTGGTGAAACCGGTGGCGCCTCGCATGGATCAGGGCGTCCGTCTCATGGTCGGCCTTGACGTTGGCTCAACCACGGTTAAGGCCGTAGTAGTAAATCCCGCCAACGACCAGATCCTCTGGCGGGATTATCAACGCCACGATACCAAGCAACCCGAGAAGGTGCTCGAATTCCTGAAACGGATGGAGAGCGAAGTCGGAATCGCCCACGGCCTTACGCGTATCTTCGTTACGGGCAGCGGCGGCGGGGGCATTGCGCCCCTAATTGGCGCAAAGTTTGTGCAGGAAGTGAATGCCGTTGCACTGGCCGTCGAGAAGCTCTATCCGCAGTGCGGTTCCGTAGTCGAACTGGGCGGCCAAGACGCAAAGATCATCATCTTCAAAGAAGATCCTGCCACCGGCCGCAAAAAGAAAATCCCTTCGATGAATGACAAGTGCGCGGGCGGCACGGGCGCCGTGATCGACAAGATCAACGCCAAACTGCGCATCCCGTCCGAACAGCTCTGCGAGATGGGCTATGTCGGACTCAAGCTGCATCCTGTGGCCGGAAAGTGTGGAGTCTTCGCTGAAACGGATATCAACGGCCTGCAAAAGACCGGTGTGCCCGGCGACGAGTTGATGGCTTCGCTCTTTGAGGCCATCGTGCAACAGAACCTCGCCGTGCTCACCCGTGGCAATACGCTGCGACCCCAGGTGTTGCTGCTCGGCGGTCCAAACACGTACATCCGGGGCATGAAAGAGTGCTGGAAAACAAATATCCCGAAGATTTGGGAAGAGCGTAAGTTTCCGCTTCCGGAAGGCGTTGACCCCGCCTCTCTCATTCTGGTTCCGGAAAATGCTCAATATTTCGCGGCGCTCGGTTCGGTGGAATTCGGCAAAGACGAGGACGAAGCGATCGGCCTTTACCGCGGTGTTGAAAATCTGGAATGGTACATGAACGTTGGGCGGCTGGAAGAGAAGCAGAAAAAGGGCGGCAGCGGCCTAAGCAAGGACGAGGCAGAGCTTCAGGCGTTCAAAGAACGATATAAGCCCAAGAAATTCGTGCCGGCGAAGTTCCAGCCCGGGCAGGTGGTCGAGGGCTTCATGGGGATCGACGGCGGTTCTACCTCGACGAAAGCCGTACTGCTCGATAAAGACAAGCGCATCCTGGTGAAGTGCTATCAACTCTCCAAGGGCAATCCGATCGAAGACACCATGGACATGTTCCGCAATCTGCGGCAGCAGGTTGAGGAACAGGGCGCGACGCTGCGCATCATGGGCCTGGGCACGACAGGTTACGCCAAAGATATTCTTAAAGATGTGCTCAACGCCGACGCGGCCATCGTCGAAACGGTGGCCCACACGGAAGCATCGCTGCATTTCTATCCGCACGCCGATGTGATCTGCGACGTTGGCGGTCAGGACATCAAGCTCATCATCCTGCAGGACGGCCGCGTAAAAGATTTCAAATTGAATACGCAATGCTCGGCTGGCAATGGATACTTCCTGCAATCCACGTGCACCGGATTCGGCTATGAAGTGACGCAATTCGCGGACCTGGCATTCAATGCCAAGGCCATGCCGATGTTTGGATATGGCTGCGCCGTCTTCATGCAGTCGGACATTGTGGATTTCCAGCGGCAAGGCTGGAAGCCGGAAGAAATTCTCGCGGGATTGGCAAACGTACTGCCGAAAAATATCTGGCTATACGTCTCGCAGATTCCCAACCTGGCTTCGCTCGGCCGCACCTTTGTCTTGCAGGGCGGCACACAGCACAACCTGGCCGCGGTCAAGTCGCAGGTCGATTTCATCGAGTCGCGCTTCCGCGATAAGGGCGTGAAGCCGAACGTAATCGTGCACGAACATTGCGGAGAATCCGGAGCGATCGGCGCCGCGATCGAGGCCAATCGCCTATGGAGAATGGGCCGCCAGACCAGCTTCATCGGAATGGAAGCTGTCGAGAAGATCAGCTACATCACGCATCGCAACGAGGATACGCGCTGCTATTTCTGCAAGAACAAGTGCCTGCGTACGTTCATCGACGTCAAGCTGATGCCGGGCGTGCCGGTGGAAAACATCGGCTTCAAGACTTCCAAGATCCCGATCGCCGAGGGCACCAAGCGCCTGATCGTCAATAACAGTTGCGATCGCGGATTGGTTGAAGACGTGAACGCCATGCGTGAGATCAAGAAAGGCATGGATTCGGTCAAGGATGCCAATCCCAATATGGCCGAAGTCGCGGCCAAGATGGTCTTCAAGTCTTTCAAGCCGGCCGCTGTCTCCGACCCGCTCCCGCGCTACACGCTTACAGCGGGGCAAAAAGCTCGGGCCGCTGCCATGAAGCGGCGCGCCAGCCTGCGTATCGGCATCCCGCGCGTCTTGAATCAGTACACGTGCAATCCGATGTTCAGCGCCTACTTCGAGTCGCTGGGCATTCCAGCCGAGAACCTGGTCTATTCCGACTACACGACCGAGGAGCTTTATAAAGCGGGCGCCAAGCGGGGGTCCATCGATCCTTGCTTCCCATCCAAGGTGGGCATCCCGCACGTGCACAATTTGCTCTATGTGCACCACAAGAAGAAGCCGCTGGACGTCATCTTCTTCCCCATGATCGATGACCTGCCATCGGATTTGGTGAATGCGCAGAGCCATCGCGCTTGCCCAACCGTAACCGCCACGCCGGCGGCAACGAAAGCCGCGTTCATAAAGGAAAGCGATCTCTTCACGGAGATGGGCGTCAAATTCCTGGACCCGCTCATCAACTGCGGCAAGCCCGTGCTTTTCGAACGCCAGATGTTCGAAACCTTCCGCGAGATCCTGGGGCTTTCGCCCGAGGAGAATCAGCGCGCCTCGCAGGAAGGCATGAAGGCGATGGAGCAATTCACTGAGGGCATTCTTCGCAACCAGGGGCGCGACATTTTGCGCAAACTCGAAGCGGAGGACGGAATCGGCATCGTCCTGCTGGCGCGGCCGTATCACAACGATCCCGGACTCAACCACGACATCCTCGAGGAATTCCAAAAGCTGGGATATCCGGTGTTGACGCAGGCATCGCTGCCGATCGATGACGAAATCATCTGGCGGCTTTTCGGCGAAGAGGTGCGCGCCGGAATGATCACGCATCCCATGGACATCACCGACGCCTGGAAGAATTCCTACAGCGAAAACACAAGCCAGAAGGTATGGGCGGCGAAATATACGGCTCGGCATCCCAATCTTGTTGCGCTCGAGCTATCCAGCTTCAAGTGCGGCCATGACGCGCCGATCTATACGACCGTGGAAGAGACGGTGACGAAGTCCGGCACGCCTTATTTCTCCTTCAAGGACATCGACGAAAATAAGCCCACCGGCTCGATTCGCATACGAGTTGAGACGATCGCCTATTTCCTGAAGCGCTATCGTGAAGACATGATCGCCAGAACGCGCAAGGAGTCAGAGATCGATATCAAGCTGGCGGAATTCGAGGCCAAGTTGCGCGCGGAATTAGGTACGCCGGCGGCCATGCCTGCGGGAGAATCCGCCGGAATGGAACGCGAAGAACTTCAGGCGGTTTAGTCCAGCATCGAAAGTGATTACAGCATGGCTCTCGCCATCGAATCCGACAAAGTGATGTTTGAAATTTACCGCGAGCCCGAATTAGGCCGGCTCTACCGTGTCGTTTATTTCACCGAGTTAGACGAGCACAATAAAGAAAAAGAGATCAATGACGCTATGCGCGGTGAGCATATCTTTGACGGCTATTTGCGCAACTACACGAAAGCAGAAGGCAAACGCATCCTTGCCGGAATCCTGGAGCGGCTGAATTCGGGCGAAACCATCGGCCCGGAGGATATTAAGCGCGAACTGAAGCCGTTCATGGCCTGAGCTCTCGCGGACAGGCACACAATCTTGCGCCTATCTCTACGACTCGCATGAAGTTCACCACTCGCGCCCGCCGCAAGCTCCGATTCGTCAATACCAGGCTCAAGGAATGGCGCATGATCGCCCGGGGCCTGCTCGACACCGATCATCCGGTCCTAGCGCACGTAATTCCGATCCGGCGCTGCAATCTTTCCTGCACCTATTGCAACGAATTCGACGATTTCTCGAAGCCGGTCCCTATCGAGGAGATGCTGCGAAGAATCGACCGCCTGGCGGAATTGGGAACGACCATCATTACGCAGAGCGGCGGCGAACCCTTATTGCATCCCGATCTCGACCGCATCATCGAGCGGGTGCGCAGCCACGGAATACTGGCCGGGATGATTACCAATGGCTACCTGCTTACGCGGGAGCGCATCGAGCGGCTGAATCGCGCCGGGCTCGAACACTTGCAGATCAGCATCGATAATGCCCTGCCCGATGAAACTTCCAAGAAAAGCATGAAGGTGCTCGACCAGAAGCTGGTGCTGCTCTCCGAATATGCGGAATTCCAGGTGAACATCAACTCCGTGCTGGGCAGCGGCATAAGATTTCCGGAAGATGCGCTGAAAGTAGCCCGGCGCGCACTGGAGCTCGGATTTAGCAGCACCATCGGCGTGCTGCACGACGGCAACGGTCAACTCAAACCGCTAAGCGATAAAGAGCAGAATATCTTCGAAGAGGTGATGAATCTCGGAAAGCGCTCTTATTCACGCTTCAATCAGTTTCAACACAATATCGCTCGCGGCAAGATCAACGAGTGGCGCTGCCGATCCGGAGCGCGCTATCTCTATATCTGCGAAGACGGCCTCGTTCACTGGTGCTCGCAGCAACGCGGCTATCCCGGCATTCCTCTGATGAACTACACCATGGATGATTTTCGCCGGGAGTTCAACACCGAAAAATCGTGCGCGCCTCATTGTACGGTCTCCTGCTCCCAGCAAGTGGCTATGCTCGACAACTGGCGGGCACCTCAAATGCTCCGGCCCATCCCATCTGGCGTACCGGCAGCTCAGCAACTCGTGCAAGTGACGGGCGCGAGCACGTCAGAGCACGATTAAGCTCTGCGCAGCACGACAATTCACTCACTTACAATTGACACATACGCAGCGGTCTCTGGCCTGATCGCTTGTAAAGCGTGGTTAGTGAAGGCAATCTGATAGTGGGCCCCTGAACCTATGTTGGACACAGTCCGCTTACGGGCATAGGTCTGGAGTGCAATAGCTTTCGCGTGTAAGAGATGCGGCCCGCGCGTCTGGGTCACCTAAATATCCAGCCATGAGCGCCAAAAACCTCGCCCAGTTTCAACGTCGCCGGCCATCTGAAGCATCTTCGCAACCGCCTTCGCGCCGTTCCGGGGAAGAACCGCTTACGGCAACGCCAGTTCGCATGGACTCCGACGCTTTGGCGGTTCAATTTCTGCGCTCCTTTCATCTCTTATTGCGTTCGGTGCGGCTCTACCATCAGCACCATCCTCGCCTGATTGACAGCCTGAAATCGACGGGCCATGCGCTCGATGACGCCCTCAGCGGTTCAGCGGTGGTACGTTTCACGATAGAGCATGATCGCCTCGCAGTTACGAAGCAGCTGTCAGGTCCTGGCCATCCACTTGGCGATGTGCGCGGCGAATTGAAAACTCTGGCGGAAGTCTTCAGCCGTGCATCCGTTCGTTCGCTGACGTTCGTTCCGCATACGCGCCTGGACGAATTGCTGCAGTTTGCCCGCGCCGTCGATGAAGCGTGCCGTGCGCGGAAGACTTCTACGCGAGAGGACTGGGCATCGCGCTTGCGCGAACATCGAATTACGGGAATTCGCGTGAATGAGGTGGCGGAAAGCGCCAGCGAATCCATCAACTTCGCCGGTCTGCTCGAAGCGCTGCTCGGCGGAGCTAGCAGTTCCGCAAGCAGCGATTCAGAGGCGACCGTCACGCCGGACCAGGTTCGGGCGGCATTGCGCCGGTTATGGAGTTCCGCGGGGCGTCTGGGACACGTTCGGCTACAAGCGCCGCAGGAAGCCGCACGCGCTATTCGCGACGAATTTGCCGGTAGCGATGAATTCGTTCGATCCCTGCTTATGCGTGGTGTGACACTCGAACCGCCTCGGGATAGTGAGTCACTAGGCGTCTACCTTGCGCGGGTGGCGGACGCTCTCAGCGTCGACTACGCCCGTTCCGAATTTCTCGCGCACCGACTGCGGCCGACGGAAGTGCGCATGATGCTCTCGCAGCTTCGCCCCGAACGGGACGGCCATCAAGAAAGCGATCCCAGCCTGGACCCGCTCGTCGCGCGCTTCTGGAGTTCCCTGCCGGCGCGCGAACAAACCCGCCTGCTGGCGAGCCAGGACGCCTGGTGTCTGCCCGTCACTCTGCTGCGCGATTATCTGGAAGGATTAATCGCGGCCGCGGAGAGCAGGCGCGCCGAAGCTTCTCGGAGCCAGGCACGCCGGGCGCTCGCCGATTTCGTACGCTGCCTGAGTTCGGAAGAAGAAAAAGCACGGAGAGCGGTGGTTTCGAGCCTGCTCGAGCTGAAGGACGTTTTGGAACGCATCTGGCCCTGCCCTCAGCTTGCCGACCTGGGAAAGAACGTAGTGGCCGCTCTGCATCGTGAGGTTTCTCCTGGTATTGCCAATCTGCTGGAACAGTTGACACAAACATTGGCTACGCTGGCGCTGGCGAGGGGTGAATGTGCCGAGGTCGAGAGCATTCTGATGGCGATCGATCAGCCGCCCCCGGAGTCCGACGAAGAGCGCCTGAGTGCGCTTACCCGACAGATTGTAGGCCGTGAGGAATGGCTGCTGTTGGTCGATCTGGCGCTCGCCAACCGGTCGCTGGATGCGGCACTGCCACGCCTTTTACGGCGTGATCCGGAACGGCTGCTCGATCGCCTGCGCCTTCTCTTGACCTCTTCCGCCGGGTTGAACACCTTACCGGCGATGTCCCGATTAGTGCGCGCAGCAGGCGAGCCCGTGATTGGCGCGCTGGAAACTCACCTTCTCGAGCCTCGGAGGCAGCGGGTGGCTACGGCCATCAAGCTGTTGTCCGCGGCGGCGCCCGATCGGCTGATTGCGGCCCTTCCGAGGGCGTTCCCTAGTTGGGACTGGAGCCTGCAAGACCTGGCGGTCACGGAATTGGCGCGCCAAACCGCGCCGGCATTGCGCTTGCAAGCGGCCGAATCTTTCCTGGCGTTACTTCGTGATGCGCATCTGTTGGTTACGCCAGGAATGATCGATCATATCGGTATAGTAGGGGATAACTCGGCCCTCCCGCGCCTGATGGAGATTGCCATCGGCGATGCGGAGCGCTTTGGCGATGTATTCATTCGCATAAAGGCAATTGAAGCCTTAGGCAGAATGAAGGCGTCGAGCGCGGCCACGCCATTACGCAATCTGGTGCGTAATCGTTCAGGCCTGACCTATACCGAGCCCGCAGGTTTGCGTTCAGCCGCCGAAGATGCCCTGGCGCTAATCGAAGATCGAGCGGGATCGCTCACACTGCGGCTTCCGGCCAAGACCTCGGCAACTTCCACACCACCTTTCGCCCAGCCGCGCCGCTATTTGCGGGTGGCTTTGCCCGAACCCCTGCCGGCCAAAATGGAAGGACCACAGAAGCATTCGGCGCGAGTGCGATCCATCGCCTTGGGCGGTGCGCTGCTCGAGACGTCCACTCAGTTTTCGTTGGGAGAGTCGCTACGAATCGAGATTCATGCTGGATTCGAGAAGATTCGCGCGACAGCTGTGGTGCGCAGCGTCAGCACCAAGGGTTGCGGCATCGAGTTCGTGCACATGAAAGAGGACGATCGCGAGAAACTCCGCCGCCGCATCAACAAACTGCTCGACTAAGCACAACAATTAAGCCGTTAATAGCTTGTGCTCACGGGATCCGGCGTTTACCACAAGGCCTGAGAAAGTTTCCACATAGGTTCGCATTAGATCGCTTGCGCCTCGCCCCATTCGCGATAAAGTAGCAAGGCATGATCGGATGGATCGCAGCCGCAGTGATCGCCGTCCTCGGTGGGTTCGGTATCTTCGTTGCGCTCAGGGGACGGGACGTAGCCGGCGCGCAAAGTGAGGCGCTTCGTAAGGAAATGCAGTCGCTGCTGGCTGCGCAAGCACAGGCTAGCGCTGCACAAATCAACCAGCTCGCGCAATCCATGAGCTCGCAGTTAGGCCAAGTCACCCAGCAGGTGCAAAGTGGCATGGCGTCCGTCGGGACGCTGGCCACAAGCGCACAAAAAGCCGTTTCGGAACAGTTGCAGGCCTCTACGCAGATGCTGGGAAGCATACACCAGCAGCTCGGTGAGGTGCAGCAGGCCGGACACGAGCTTTCCGTGGCCGCCAAACAAATCGAAGACGTGCTTGGCGGGGCGAAAACGCGCGGCACCCTGGGCGAAGTCGCCCTTGATCGCATTCTTGCCGATACGCTGCCCAGGGCCAGCTATGAAACGCAATTCCGATTTTCGACGGGAGAGGTCGTCGATGCCGTGGTGCGCTTGAGCGACCGGCTCTTGCCCATCGACTCCAAATTTCCTCTTGATGGCTATCGGAGGCTTCTGGATCAAGGCGAGGACTGCCGCAAAGACTTTGCCAATGCCGTGCGGGGTCATGCCGACTCAATTGCCAAAAAATATATTCTGCCGGGGGAAGAGACTCTCGATATTGCCTTGATGTTCGTGCCCTCGGAAGGCGTTTACTACGAACTCCTGCGTTCAGCAGACGCGAAGGGAATACCTCTCGACGAATATTGCCGAACACGATGCGTCGTTCCGGTCTCACCGAGCACGCTTTTTGCTCACCTCAAGATTATTTTCTTGGGCCTGCAGGGGATTCAAATCGAAGAGAACGCCAAAAGACTGCTCACGAGCCTTAGCGGCTTGAAAAAACAGATGGACACCTTCGGCGACGTATATGAGAAGCTCGGAACGCACCTGCGCAACGCGCAGCAAAGCTATTCCGACGCGGACCGCAAGCTTGATCGAGCGCGCAATTCGTTAGATGAGTTAACCCAGGGCGGCCCCGCAGAGAAGGTCCTGGAATCCGCGGGCTAACTAGCCCGGGGGCCAGCGGAAGTCGCGGCCACCCAGCAGATGGAAATGCAGGTGGAAGACAGTTTGTCCGGCGCCCCGTCCGTTGTTTACTACCACTCGATATCCAGACGTCAGCTTGCGGTCGGCAGCTAAACGGCTCGCGAGCAGCAGCGCACGCCCAAACAGGGCCCCATCCTCTTCTTTCGAATCGGTCAGCGCCGCGACGTGTTTGCGCGGACAGATCAGGATGTGTGTAGGAGCCTGTGGCGCGATGTCTTCGAAAGCGAAAAGTTCGGGATCCTCATAGACCAATTTTGCAGGCAATTCGCGTTTGCTGATCTTGCAAAAAATGCAGTCGTCCATCGCCGCAAGCCTCCCTACAAATATTAGTGAAACATTTTCATTCTGGCCTTCTCGGCGTGAAAATCCTAACCCTTAACGCGGCATGACGGAGAGATTCCTCGCCCGCCGATTGGGAACTTCGGGCGCGAACTTTGTTAACGCGCGAAAGCTCCTGTTGTCCATGACTTTCGCGCGAAGAGCGCCCGACGACGGAATGACGACCCGGCGCACCGCTCAAGTTATGGACGCGGAGAGGTCGCGCCAGTCAGGGTTCATCGTTTGAATGAGAGCGATCTTTTTTGAACGCCGCCACGATTTGATTTCCTTCTCGCGGGCGATCGCACTTAAAGCAGTTCCATACAGTTCGAACCAAACGAGCGTCGTGACGCTGTATTTCTGTGTGAACGCGGGCATTTTCTTTTGTTTGTGTTCGGAGACGCGGCGCGGGAGGTGGTTCGTAATCCCCGTGTACAGGACGCCGGACTTCCCGGCGAGGATGTACACGAAGAAGGATCGGTCCGAACCGAGTGCTCATGGCGTTTCGCTTGGCGGAGAGTATGCCTGAAGGTAAAAGACAAAAAGAAGGCTTTATGAGGGATTCCTCACTACGTTCGGAATGACGATTGGGGGTTATGCACAGGCTAAGCCCATGGCTGCAATGCGACGGACTAGGCGGCTGGGTAAGAGGAAGAGAAAAATGAACGGGGAATTCCTTAGGTGTAAAGCGTAAACCGTTCGGAATGACGATTGGGAGGCACGGCTCGGTACTCTTCGCGCGGCCAAGGCGGACAACAGCAGAGAAGAAATGGGGGCGAACAAAAATGCCGGGCGGAAGCCCCTTCGATGTGCTCCCTTCGGTTCATCAGGGCAAGCAGGGCAAGAGGGTGGGGCACCTGCAAAACCAAAAGCAGATCCCTCGGCTGCGGCGCTCGTGATGACAACAATTCAACGATAAGGCTCTATGAGGGATTCTTCGCTACGCTCAGAATTACAGCGAAAGACCTGAAGCTTTGATACTGAATGAGACCTGCCAGAACCCGGACGGAACAAGAGAACTTTTAGCCCCGCGAGGGGCGATGAGCGATATTTTTTCTTCGGCGTGTGAGTACGCCGAAGAGGCCTCGATCTTGTTAAAGGATCGAGGGTGAATCCGAATCTCCTGTGTAACTCAGGTATTCGGATTCGTGGGCTGGCGAACCCTGCTTTACAGCATTACCTAGGAATACACTCAAAGAAGAGCGTTTCGTTTGGTAAAAACAGGATCGACGAGCCGGTTTCTTTAGAAAGGAGGTGATCCAGCCGCAGGTTCTCCTACGGCTACCTTGTTACGACTTCACCCCAATCATGAGTCATACCTTGGGCGCTTGCCTCCTTGCGGTTAGCACAGCGACTTCTAGTACAACCCACTTTCGTGATGTGACGGGCGGTGTGTACAAGGCCCGGGAACGTATTCACGGCGTCGTTCTGATACGCCATTACTAGCGATTCCGGCTTCATGCAGTCGAGTTGCAGACTGCAATCCGAACTGAGCATGGTTTTTTCCGATTAGCTCCCCTTCGCAGGTTCGCGACGGTTTGTACCATGCATTGTAACACGTGTGTAGCCCTGGACATAAAGGCCGTGCTGACTTGACGTCATCCCCACCTTCCTCTCCGTTATCCGGAGCAGTCCTCTTAGAGTTCCCCCTTGCGGGTGGCAACTAAGAGTAGGGGTTGCGCTCGTTGCGGGACTTAACCCAACACCTCACGGCACGAGCTGACGACAGCCATGCAGCACCTCTACCGGTGTCCCTTGCGGGAAGGCGGTGTTTCCACCGCTGGTCACCGGCGGTTCAAGCCCAGGTAAGGTTCTTCGCGTTGCGTCGAATTGAACCACATGTTCCACCGCTTGTGCGGGCCCCCGTCAATTCCTTTGAGTTTCAGCCTTGCGACCGTACTCCCCAGGCGCAGGACTTAACGCGTTAGCTCCGGGACGACCCGCCAACGCGGGCCACCCCAAGTCCTGATGGTTTAGGGCTAGGACTACCAGGGTATCTAATCCTGTTTGCTCCCCTAGCTTTCGTTCCTCAGCGTCAGTTGCGGTCCAGCGAGCCGCCTTCGCCACGGGTGTTCCTACAGATATCTACGCATTTCACCGCTACACCTGTAATTCCACTCGCCTCTCCCGCACTCTAGCACGGCAGTTTCGAAAGCAGCCTCTGAGTTAAGCCCAGAGATTTCACTTCCGACTTACCGCACCGCCTACGAACCCTTTACGCCCAGTAATTCCGAGCAACGCTGGCCCCCTACGTCTTACCGCGGCTGCTGGCACGTAGTTAGCCGGGGCTTCTTATACCCGTACCGTCAAGCCCTTGCGGGCGTTTCGTCCGGGTCGAAAGGGGTTTACACTCCGAGAAGCTTCATCCCCCACGCGGCGTCGCTGCGTCAGGCTTTCGCCCATTGCGCAAGATTCCCCACTGCTGCCTCCCGTAGGAGTCTGGACCGTGTCTCAGTTCCAGTGTGGCCGGCCATCCTCTCAGACCGGCTACCGATCAAAGCCTTGGTGAGCCGTTACCTCGCCAACAAGCTAATCGGCCGCGGGCCCCTCCTCCAACGCCCTTGCGGGCTTTGATTCCAGCGGCCGAAGCCACCGGAATGTCATGCGGTATTAGCCCGCCTTTCGGCGGGTTATCCCCCTTTGGAGGGCAGGTTACCCACGTGTTACGCACCCGTGCGCCGTGCGCCGATCTCCTGTATTGCTACAGAAGACTGCGCACTCGACTTGCATGTGTTAAGCACGCCGCCAGCGTTCGCTCTGAGCCAGGATCAAACTCTCGTTTGAAGCTGGTTGTTCTGCAATCGAGACCCGGCCGAAGCCGGGAAGTGATTTCAGAACGAACTTTTGAAATTAAATATCGCTCGATTCACTCAAAACCGAACGGGTTCTGGCATGTCTCATTCAGTTGTCAAAGAACAGGCTTCCTGTCTGGCAGGAAAGCAACAGCGGATTCAGAAAGTGTAACACCGGGACGGAAGATGTCAAGGTGAAGAACGCGAATCTTCGAATTTCCACAAAAAAGATCTAGGGGGAGCTTAAGCTCACTTCCTATCTAACTTGCTTGCTACACGATTGGATGCGATTAAAGGCTGCGCGATTCATTGTCGCGCGCCAAACTCGCAGCGCAAGCGATATACTTGACAGAGTGGTCATGCGCAGCGCGACTAAGGCAACCTTGTTTGAAAGCGCGGGTTCTATCCTTAACGATAATCACTAGGTATGGCAATGAAGACTCATAGAATTCGAAGCGGAATTGGGCGGCTCGCAGCGGCCGCGTTCCTAATCGCAGGATTATTTGCGCTTTTGATGCAACCGGCGTTATTTGGAGCGCAAAAGTCGAAGGATAAGGGCAAAGACAAGGATCAGGAGTATTCACAGACGGGCGCGCAGTGCGCACCCGGAACGGGGGAAGTTGCGGGAACAGCAACGGCTTCCGTGCCTGCTTCGATATCTACCGACGATATCATCCGGCAATTTGCGCAGCACGAATCGGATTTCAAGCTCGCGCGCGACAATTACACGTATTCGCAAGAGGTGCTGGTAGAGGACGTGGCGCCGAATCCGGGCGAATATCGGCTGGAAAGCGAAATTGTGTTCACGCCGCAGGGCCGGCGCTTCGAACAGATTAAATATGCTCCTCAACCGAGCCTGCACGATTTCACACTCTCGCCCGAAGATATGAAGGACCTCGAAAACATCCAGCCGTTTGTTCTGACCTCGGAGGATCTGCCGAAGTACGACATTCAGTTCTCAGGGACGGAGAAGCTCGACGAGCTGAATACGTATAAGTTTTGCGTGGGTCCGAAGCGCATCGAAAAGAACCAACGCTATTTTCAGGGCACGGTCTGGGTGGATGGACGCGATCTGGCTGTGGTGAAGACGGATGGCAAGGCTGTGCCCGACATTCTGAAGGGCGATAATCAGAACCTTTTTCCGCGATTTGTGACTTACCGCGAAAATATCGAAAGCACTTTCTGGTTTCCTACCTACACGCACGCGGACGATATATTGCACTTCCGCCAGGGCGACGTGCGCATGCGCATGACGGTGCGATACAAGAACTACAAACGGTTCGGGTCCACGATCCAGATCGGAAAATCCAGGGAGGTTCCGGGAGCGCCCTCGGAAACGCCACAGGCGCAGCCGGCTCCGAATACTCCGAAAAAGTGACACTTACATGCGGCACGGCCGTGCCGAGCGTTCAGCAGTCTAAGTGCTCCAGCAGTTTAGGCAGGTGAGCGGCGACGGATGGTTTTTGTGCCGCTGACGATTTTGGCCAGGGCCCGCGAGTACGCCGCAATGGTTTCAGGCATGGCTTCACTGTAGACAAATTGGCCCTTCCGGCGGCAGGCGATCAGCCCGGCCTGGCTGAGGATTCTGAGGTGATGGGAAACCGTTGCGGGAGTGAGGCCGCGCATGGAAACGATTTCGCCGCAGGTCATGTCATTCCTTGCAGAGATAGCTTCGAAGATCTTAAGGCGCGTCTCGTCTGCCAAGGCTTTGGATATTTTTTCGATTCCGGCGCGGTCCATGCTATTCGGAAGTGTAGCCGAGCGATCACTTTGCCGCCAGAGAGTGCGTCTTGGCCCGCCGCGACAGCTTCGGGGCCGAGCTGGGACGCCGACCCAAGCACACTTTAGATAATCCCTCGAAATAAATTTCAAAGAAGTCCGCAACCAAATAGTTAGATAGTTATCTAAATGTCGAAACGTGGCGACCTGATTGTTAGGGTGGGTCACCAACTATTGATGTAAGGAGGGGGATATGAAGCGACTTGAAGGCAAGGTGGCAGTTGTGACGGGCGGTAACAGCGGCATCGGATTGGCGACGGCGAAGCGCCTGCAGGAAGAAGGCGCCAAAGTGGCCATCGCGGGCCGAAGCAGGAAAACATTGGATGACGCGGTGCGCGCGATCGGAAACGGCGTGGTGGCGGTGCAGGCCGACGTGGCGAAGCTTACCGACGTGGACAAGCTATACGCGGAGGTTTCGAAGAAGCTGGGCAAGATTGACGTGCTGTTCGTGAACGCGGGAGTCGCGAAATTCGCGCCACTAGCAGAGACTTCCGAGAGCCTGTACGACGAGAATTTTGACATCAACATCAAGGGCGCGTACTTCACCATTCAGAAAGCTCTGCCGTTTCTGAATGACGGCGCGTCGATCATCCTGAATACCAGCGTAGCGGGCAGTACGGGCAACCCAGGGGCGAGTGCATATTCGGCGACGAAGGCAGCGTTACGGTCGTTGGCGAGGACTGCGGCGGCGGAATTGGTAGGGCGCGGCATCCGCGTGAACACGGTTGCGCCGGGACCGATTGTTACGCCGATCCTTGGAAGGACCGGACTGCCGAAGGAAGCGATCGATGAATTCACGAAGAGAATCGTTGAGAGAGTCCCGATGAAGCGGTTTGGGCAGCCTGAGGAAGTGGCGGGTGCGGTGGCGTTTTTGGCTTCACAAGATGCCTCGTATATCACGGGCGTGGAAATCAACGTGGACGGCGGACAGGGACAGATATGAACGAATTAGTAGACGCAAGCAGGAGACGCAACGCACTCTGCGGACGAGGGTCTTTGCTGCGAGCGTAAGGAATGAACTTCCCCAGGGCCGCCACAAACCGGCGCGCCCTGGGCTACAAGAACGCGGAAATTCCACGCCCCCCGATATGCTGCATTACGGCTGAAGAGAAGACACGTAGGCGACAATCGCCAGGATATCGTCCTCGCTCAAATTCGCGACGACGGGCTGCATCATTTGGGCGCCGGGTCCGACCCGCGTGAAATGCTGGAAATCATAGAGTTGCCGCGCAAGATAACTCGGAGAGCGGCCCGCGAGTGAGGGGAAGTTACCGTTGCCCTTCAACCCATCACCGTGACAGGCAGCGCAGGCAACCGTCTTACCCGGACCGCCGTGAAGGACGAGCGCCTCACCTTTCTTAAGCGAGCCGGGCGGGACATAGGCGATGAAGCCAGACCGCGGATTGCGCATCGGTTCGGTGTCTTCCGGACTCGCCGGCGTTTCCACGATGCGGTCGCCGAGGGGCTCCATTCCTGCATCGGCCCCCGTCAGCGGCATATTGAGACCTCCGCCGCCTCCCACAAAATGGCCCTTGGGAACCATGTCCGCCTCGACGACTTTGACCCATGGCGTCCATTTCATGGAGGAAAAGTATTCGGCCGCCGCCTGCATCTCTTCCGGAGAGAGGCCCTTGGCAATATCGATCATCTGATTTGTATTTCGTTTTCTCTTATCCCAACTGGTTCTCGCGCCGTTCTTGAAATCTTCGATCTGCTGCAGGATGTACTCGGCGGGCAGGCCGGCGGGCCCTGCGTTATTGGCGCGGCCCTTGCCATTGGGGTAGTGACAGAAGCCGCAAGCGTTCACCATCGCGGCTTTATCGCCGTGGGCCACAATCTCGGGCATCTTGGGATGATCCCCAGGAAACCAATCGGCCGGGCCGTAATTATTGTCGACTTCCTTCAGCGCGAAGGCAGCTGCGGCGCCTGGTAGGTGCCTCGGCGTATCGCGATCTTCCGGCTCAGCAGCAGGAGCTGCGGGTGCGGGAGCGGGCGCGGCGGCGGCGGCGCCACCTCTAGCCCCTCCTCCTCCAGCTCCGGGACCGGGCGCCGGGACGTAGGGCGTCGCAAAGCCGTAGGCCCACGGGATACCGTGATTTGTGTTTTTTCCGTCTTGCTGCGGCGCGGCCTTAATCGCCAGCGCGCAGAGCGATGCAAACGCAGTGAGGAGAAGAATCCCCGTACGATTCCTCATCTATTGCCTCCCAAGTTCCTGTGAAACCTCTGAATCAATGCGCCCGATTTGACCACGATTTCGGACGCGTTTCAATAGGCGTCAAAAACCGGGGACGCCAGAAGCGGCTGGACGAATCTCTTCGGGGGCGCGCACGCCGAAGCGCAGGCGCTCAATCCACACCTGCCCAAGCGACATCAGGCCGGTATACAAATACCCCCAGACAAAAAGCAGCAGAAAGGGCGCAGTGAAATAGTTTTCGTTCTGAACGGAGTAATAGACCGTGACCGCGAAGTAGAGTCCCAGGCCTACTTCTATGAAGGGCATCCAACCGGCGCGATTGCGGTAGCTTTTGCGCTGCCAGGTGCCGGCGTGACCTTCGATGCGGTACTTAGGTGTGCGCGCGAACTCGGATTGCACACCGAAAAGAGCTTCCAGCACTGCTTTGGCATTGCGGACGGAAAGGCCTATGCCTACCGCCATGACAAAAGGCAGGTAGACGATTTTTCGCGTCCACGACTTGGGATAGAGAGCGCGCTGCGCCGTAAGATAGAAACCCGAAATCGAGCAGCTCGAGGCAAGAAACAGCGGCAAATCGATCAGCAGCATCTGCAGCCAGCCTTGATAAAAGCGCACAATCATAGCCGGCAAAAGCAGAGTGGAGAGCAGCACCATTAGGGGATAGCTGATGTTCGCGGTCAGATGAAAGAAGGCTTCCGACTTGATGCCGAAGGGCAAATCGGCTCGCAAGACGCGGGGGAGAATTTTCTTAGCTGTCTGCATGAGGCCCTTGGCCCAGCGCGCCTGTTGAGCTTTGAAGGCGTTCATTTCCACGGGTAACTCGGAAGGGCACTCGATATCCGGCAGATAGAGGAATCGCCAGCCTCGAAGCTGTGCGCGATAGGAGAGGTCGGTATCCTCGGTGAGCGTGTCGTGCTGCCAGCCGCCCGAGTCGTCTATGGCCTTTCGGCGCCAGACGCCGGCGGTGCCGTTGAAATTGAAGAAGCGACCGCTGCGAGCGCGAGCGCCATGCTCGATGACGAAATGGCCGTCGAGCAGAATGCTTTCGACTTCGGTGAGAGCGGAGTAATCGCGGTTGAGATATGTCCAGCGCGTCTGCACCATGGCCAAATTCGTATCGCTGAAATACGGGAGGGTGAGGCGCAGAAAATCGGGGCTGGGCTGGAAATCGGCATCGAAGATGGCGACGAACTCCCCAGTAGCCGACTTGAGCCCCTCGGCCAGCGCTCCCGCTTTGTATCCTTCGCGATTCGCGCGGTGCAAATAATGAATCTGGAGGCCAAGAGCGCGGTAGCGCTCGACGCAAGCGCGCGCGACTGCCTGAGTCTCATCGGTAGAATCGTCCAGCAGCTGGACTTCGAGCAAGCTGGACGGATAGTCCAGCCGCGAAATGGCCTCGACGAGGCGCTCCACGACATAACGTTCGTTAAAGATCGGAAGCTGTATAGTTACGTTCGGCCAGGTGGCCGGCTCTGCAGGTTTGGCGGGGACATTGGCGCGATGCTTGGAATAACAGTAGACCAGCCAATAACGATGTATGCCGTAAGCCGCGAGCACTCCCAGAATAAGGAAGTAAGGGATCATTATGGCCAGGTCGAAGCCGTTGAGTTGATAAATTCCGCGGAATGGATCCCGAGCGGGATCCATAAGGCGCGACCAGTAATCGATCCGCCAGCTTTGAGCCGCTATCAACAAAATGAGATCAGCGCTGAACAAGCCGTGCGTTCCTCCTCAACGTGAACGTGAACTCTTTCCCACCGAACTCGATGCTTAGCGCTGCTGAGTCTTCGTCTGCGCTTCGTTCTCGCCTTGCTTCTCAGACATTCGCGGCACTTGCCGGGGCGCTCGCGCTCGAAGCGCTGTTCGCGTCGATGGCGCGCGCGGGCGACCTAAAAGCTGAGGTCATCGAGACCATCGCCCTGGCACTGGCCGCGGGCGTCGTTTATTTCATCGCCCTATACGTCCTCGATCACTCCGCGAAAAGCCGTCCCGCGTTCTGGATCATATTGGCCGCAGCAGTACTTTTTCGCCTGACACTTTACTCGCTCACGCCCTCGCTTTCCACTGACATTCAACGGTATCGCTGGGACGGCCGGGTTCAGAACGAGGGCTGGAATCCATATGCGTTAGCGCCGAACGATCCCCGGCTGGGCTATTTGCGCGATCCTGGCTATGCGGTAATGCCGGGTCCTGAAATTCCCTCCATGTATCCGCCGCTATCGCAACTAGTCTTCCGGGCCGGAGCGCGCTTCCTGCCCGGGACGGTGGCGTTCAAGCTGCCTTTCGTTTTGGCCGAACTGCTGGTGCTGGCAATGCTTGCAAAATGGCTGCAATCGTACGCCGACGGGAATTACCGGCTCGCCATATACGCCTGGAATCCATTGGTCATCGTTGAATTAGCGGCAAGCGGGCATAACGACGCGCTGGCGATTGCCGCCATGGTTGCGGCGCTCGCGATCATAAAAAAGCGGCCCAGCGCGTCCACGGTTACTCTGACAGCAGGCTCATTAGCGAAGCTCTTTCCGGTCACTCTGTTGCCCCTGGCGCTGCGTCTTTCGGGTTGGCCCCGAAAACTTCGAGGTTGGCAAGCATTCGGGGGCTCGGCGCTGCTCGCGGCTGTTTGCGTTTGGCCGTATCGTTCCGCGATCACGCAGTTCCCACGGATATTCGCTCGTTACCAGGCGATCTGGCAAAACTACAATCCCAGCCTTTACGCCGTACTGCTGTGGTTTTCCGGGCACGCAGAGTTCGCTGCGGGGATCGGCGAAGGCGTGGTGCTCGGGCTGGCGATCTGGGCCTCTGCTCGAAAGATTGAGCCGCTGCGAGCGGCGTATCTCATCATCGGAGCCATTTTGATGCTCGCGCCCAATACGTATTCCTGGTATTTCACCTGGATCGTTCCGTTGCTCTGCTTTTTTCCGAATCCCGCCTGGATGCTCCTGACCATTCTGCAATTTCTTTCCTATAAAGTGCTCATCGAATATCAGATCAATGGCATCTGGCATTTCGATCCGTACTTTCAATGGCTGACGTACGCGCCGTTTTATGCGCTGCTTCTCGGAAGTACGTTGCTGAATCGCCGCGGCCAGCAAGCTGTGCTTTCGTCAGCGGAAGAAAGTTCCGGCGAAGCAGCCCGAGAAACGGCTTGAGATGGCGCGGAAAACGGCGCATTGCCAAGCGCCAGCTATACGATGATGGAAAGGCTGGCGCCGGGCCGTGGCGGAGGAGCCGGCATCCTGGATCGATCGATCGGGCGATAGAGGGTATCGCGCTCGACGGGTACGCGGCCTGCTTCGCGAATCAGCCGTTCAAGTTGGGCTCGTGGCGTGAATTGGTCGGTGGTGGCGCCGGCATCGTGATAAATCTTTTCTTCGACAACCGTGCCGTCCATATCGTCGGCGCCAAAACGGAGGGCGATTTGGGCCACGCGAGGAGTCAGCATGATCCAATATGCTTTTATGTGATCGAAATTATCGAGCAGCAGGCGCGATATGGCGATGGTCTTGAGATCGGTGAAACCCGTCGGCTTGGGCAAATGCGCGAGTCCGGTATTTTCGGGGTGAAAGGCAAGCGGGATGAAAGCGACAAAGCCTCCAGTTTCGTCCTGCAGTGACCGCAAAGCCAGTAAGTGTTCGACTCGCTCCTCATCGGTTTCGATGTGGCCGTAAAGCATAGTGGCGTTGGAATGAAGTCCGATCTGGTGCGCGATACGCGCGATATTGAGCCACTGCTGGCCGCTGACCTTGTGATCGCAAATCACTTTGCGAACGCGTGGATTGAAAATCTCCGCGCCTCCGCCGGGCAAGGAATCCACTCCCGCGTCTTTCAGAGCGAGCAAGGTATCGCGGATGGAAAGCTTGGAGATGCGCGCGAAATAGCCGACCTCGACCATGGTGAAAGCCTTCAGGTGCACGCCCGGGCAACGCGCCTTTAGCCCACGAATCAGGTCGAGAAAATAGTCGAACGGGAGATCGGGGTGCAGGCCGCCGACCAAGTGAAATTCCGTTGCGCCTTCACGCAGACCCTGTTCGGCACGCTGCCAGATCTCTTCGAGGGCAAATGTGTAAGCGCCGGGCGTGTCCGGGCTGCGGCCGAACGCGCAAAGCTTGCAATGCGCCACGCAGACGTTAGTCGGGTTGATGTGCCGGTTGACGTTGAAGTAGCAGACGTTGCCGTGGCGCTTCTCGCGAACGTAGTTGGCCAGCCAGCCCAGGGCCAGCAGATCGGGCGAGCGGTAAAGGGCGACGCCGTCTTCGAGGCTGAGCCGTTCGCCGGCAAGGACTTTTGCGGCGATAGGTTCGAGGCGCGAATCGTCGATTACGGGAGCCGAGGTTTTCATTTCGGAATGATGGGCTACGCTCATTGATCGACCGGGAGTATTCAATTTCGCAGCGCCTCGAATTCGACTCTCATGGCGCGAGAGCTACGGCGGCGCCCCAGAACAGCAGAAACAAAAGACTAATATAACCGTTCACCGCGAAAAACGCAGCATTCAGCCGACGCAGATCGTTGGCATGCACGAGCGAATGCTCGTAAGCGAGGAGTGCTGCGATCACGACAATGCCGGCCCAGGCGGGCCACGAAAGCTGAAAAGTAGCAGCCAGCCAGGCTAACAGCGCCACCATGATCACGTGCATGGCGCGTGCGATCAGCAAAGATCGCGCGATGCCGAAGCGCTTGGGAACCGAATACAGTCCGGCGCGGCGGTCGTATTCGAGGTCCTGACAGGCATAGAGCACGTCAAAGCCGCCGACCCACAGGGTCACTGCAGCGCACAAAATCAGCATGCGCAGATCGAAGGCGCCGGTAATTGCAATCCACGCGGCGGCGGGCGACATTCCCAGGCAGAACCCGAGTACGAGATGCGACAACATGGTAAAGCGCTTTGTATACGAGTAGAGGAAAAGGATCGCCAGCGCAACGGGCGAGAGATCCAGCGCCAAGCGATTCAAACGCCACGCAGCCAGCACCAGAACGGCTGCGCTGGCAAACGTGAATACCCATGCGAAGCTGATGGAAAGCGCGCCGGTGGCCAGCGCCCGATTACTGGTGCGAGGATTTTCGCGATCGTAATCGACATCCACGATGCGATTTATGGTCATGGCCGCGGAGCGGGCGCCGACCATGGCCACGACGATCCAGAGAGTTTGCCGCAAGGAGGGCCACGGTTCGCCTGCGCCGTAGCGGGCGGCAAGCAGCGCTCCTGTAAGTGCGAAGGGCAATGCAAAAATGGAGTGCTCGAATTTGATCATTTCGAGCACAGTACGAATGCGGCCGTGCCTGGCGGTTGGAGCGACTTTCACCTGAGCTTCGGCAGTCATATTTTAACTGTCTTCCGCAAAGGCTGGCCTTTCCAGGCAAACTGGCGTTCCTGGGGCAGCCCCATGTGTACGAGAACGCGACACACATATTGTGTTACCAGGTCATCGATCGTCTGCGGCTGATGATAAAAGGATGGGATCGCCGGCATGATTACCGCGCCGCCTTGCTGCGCTCGCAGCATATTTTCGAGATGGATGCGATTGAACGGTGTATCACGAATGCAGAGCACCAGACGCCGGCCTTCTTTGAGCGTCACATCCGCGGCACGGGAAACGAGATCGTTGCTAGCGCCGCTGGCAACCGCGGCGAGCGTTCCCATCGAGCAAGGTATGACGCACATCGAATCGGCAGGATAGCTGCCGGAGGCGATGGAAGCGCCAACGTCGGAATTCGGAAGAATTTCAATCTTGCTTCGAGGCTTGGCGCCACTCGGCTCGAGGATTCGCTCCGGCAGTTCGGAAAGCGGCCCGGTGATGTGCAGTTCGTGTTCGAGCAGGCGCAGGCCGGTTTCAGTGACGACCAGATGAATGCGTGCTACGCGCGGATCGGCATCGAGCATGCGCAAAGCGGTCTGAGCCAGGATGGCGCCCGAAGCGCCTGTAACCGCGACGATAACGACTTTGCCTTCCGATGACTGCATCGATTTTACAGGCGCGCTTTTCATGCGCAGGCTTTCTCTGCGGAAGCATGCCGCGTCTTTAGCCCCACGCTTTTTAGCGGAGAACGAGCGAGTTTAGGCAGCCGCTCGCGCCAAAGTCAAGGCAACGGCGCCCTAGATGAGTGCAGGTTGCGACCAGCTTGGTTTGGTGTTATATCTTAGTGCTTTGGTAGCGCTTCCCTGTCCCCAGTAAGCCGGTTGAAGCGCCGAAATCGCTCAAGGAGAGCAAGATGGCCTACGTGATTGCTGAGCCCTGCATCGGAACGAAAGATACCGCGTGCGTGGATGTATGCCCGGTCGATTGTATCCATCCGCGCAAAGATGAACCGGCGTTCGAAAGCGAGCCCCAGCTTTACATTAGCCCGGTGGAGTGTATTGATTGCGGAGCGTGTGTTCCCGTTTGCCCTGTGACCGCGATTTTCGCTCTCGACGATCTGCCGGAAAAGTGGCAGAACTTTACGCCAATCAACGCCGATTGGTACACAAAACAGGCATAGTTCGCTCGACTGCTGAATTCATAGCACGACGGCGGAGCCCTAAAAGCTCCGCCGTTTTTATTCTGGCCAGCCGCGGCCCGCATACATCTTTCATCGAGGCGAGGCATCTAAAATTGGCGCGGCGCTTCTGAAGCAGTTCGGATCCGAATTCACTCTATGATTACTATCGCCTCGACCGCCACGGCTGTTCCTCCAAATGTGCTCTCGCTCGAGTTGGTGAAGGAGTATTTCGGGCGGACCTTTTCGCTCTCCGGGCGACGCCTCAGTGCCATGCTCGAGGTGCTGGACAACTCCCGAATTGAGCGGCGCTATTCATTATTTCCCGTCGACTATCTTGTAGAGACGCGTTCGCTGACGCAGAAGAATTCCGAATACAAAGAACACGCCATAGCATTGGCGCGCGAGGTCGCGGAGAAAGCGCTAGCACGCGCAAATCGCAAAGCCGCGGACGTCGACATGATCATCACCGTTTCGTGCACGGGGTTCATGATTCCGTCGGTGGATGCGTACTTGATCCCGGAAATGGGATTTCGTTCGGATGTGCGGCGTTTGCCGATCACTGAACTCGGTTGCGCAGCGGGCGCCGTCGGATTGACGCGCGCCTGGGAATACGTTCGCGCCAATCCAGGCAAGACAGTGCTCTTGATCGCTGTTGAACTGCCAACACTGACGTTTCAGCGCAAAGATTTAACGCAAGCTAATTTGATTTCGTGCGCGTTATTTGGAGATGGAGCCGCGGCAGCCGTGATCACCGGCGCTCGCGCCAGCGGGCCCGCAATACTCGACAGCCAAAGTTACCTCTTTCCTGCTTCTATCGACGCGATGGGTTTCGATCTGAAAGATAGCGGCTTTCATATTGTGCTCTCGAGAGAAGTGCCCCAACTCATACGCGAGAAGATAGGAGCTTTAGTCGACTGCATGCTCTCGCGGCATGCGCTCACGCGCGAACAGATCAGGGCGTTCGTCCTCCATCCCGGGGGCCAAAAGCTGCTCAGCTTTATGGAGCAAGAGTTGGGACTCTGTTCTTGCCATGTCCAGCCTTCATGGGATGTTTTGCGGGACTATGGAAATCTTTCGAGCGCCTCGGTGCTCTTCGTGCTCAACGAATGGATGGGCCGCGGCGAAGTCAAAACAGGCGACCGCGGTCTGCTGGCGGCTTTCGGCCCAGGTTTCAGCGCGGAGATGTTGCTGCTGGAATGGACGTAACGAAGATCGCATTCCTAATCCTGCTGGCGGGCGTGGGCGTCGAGCGGTTGGTGGAATTGCAGCTTTCGCGCCGTCATCAACACGAACTGGCAAGCGGCGGAGCGCGGAAGCACGGTGATCCTCAGTATCGCTGGATGATCGCGCTGCACACGGGTGTTCTGATCGGAGCGGCCGTGGAAGCGACCGCGCTACACCGCCCGTTTATTCCCTGGCTGGCATTTCCCGCGCTGGTACTTTTCGCGCTAGCAACCGCGCTGCGTTGGTGGGTGATACGCACGCTTGGAATCCACTGGAATACGGAGGTCGTGGATTCGGCGCGTCTCGGCGTGGTCAGCGACGGGCCGTTTCGCTGGATACGTCATCCGAATTATCTCGGCGTGTTCGTTGAGTTGATCGCCCTTCCGCTCATACACACCGCATGGATCACCGCGATCTTTGCTACGGCCGGCGATATTTTTGTTCTGCGAAATCGGCTGAGTATCGAGGAGCGCCTGCTCGATGCTGTGCCCGCGTATCGCGTTGCGATGGCTGGCAAGCCGCGATTCCTGCCGAGGATTTTTTAAGCGATTTTCCCTCAAAGACATCAGGTCGAAGCGCAGAGACCCGGTTATCGAGGGAAAACGTATCGGATTCCCAGCTAGGGCGCGGAGGAACCGCCTGCTTTTTGCCCGCGAACCCATGCTTCCATGTTCTTCCAGTCCGGGTCGTCCTTCGATCTAAATTGCCTCCCTCCCTGATGCGTGTCGGCGAGGCCGCCGGCCTCAGGCGCCAACGGCATGAGCAGAAGAAGGCTCGAGAGCGGGTCTCCGGGAATCACCAATTTCGAGACGACTTCGAAGTTGTGGTGAGACTGCTCCTCGGTCCAAAAGCTCGCACCGGCCGGAAGCGCTTCCAGGTTCAAGGGTCCACCGCCGTGCCGGCTTACTTCGTGACAAACGTAGCAGCGGGCGTGATCTGGCCAGCGCTTTTTAATGAAGATGGGCTCGACGCGCGTTTTGAAAAATTCATAGTCAAGAGACGCGCGTGACGCCGGCGCTGCCTGCACTTTGGACCCTTCGGTAGACTGTCCCCGCGCGAATCGAGCAGGCGCAAAGAGTGCCACCGCCGACACTATTACCAGGCTCGCAAAAACTCTTCTCGAACGGACATTCGAAACCATACTCCCCTCCAATCAATTGATATGGGTCCGAATTTGTAAAATGCTCAACTTTAAGGCAGCGCCAACGTGCTGATCCGGTCGGGCATTTCGCCCACCGCGATGCGAGCTACTTCTTTCATCGCCTGCACATCGATGGCAGTGACCGTCTTTATCCCGCAACTGGAAACGTAGACGGTCTTACTGTCGGGGCTAAAAGTAACCCAGGCCGGACTACTGCCCCTGGGAGCCTTCCCCGGAATGGGCTGTTCCGGCAAAGAGACATGTCCCAGGAGTTTGATATCCGGCAGCGAGTAGGCAAAGACAGAATTGGCAGTCCTACTGTTAACCCAAAGAGTCTTCTGGTCCGGAGAAATACCGATACCGTGGGAGATGGCTTCGCATCCGTTGCCGAACCCTTTCGGCTCGTCGGGAACTTTAATCATGGCCACTTCTTTGCGCTGGGCAAAGTCCACCACCGAGAACCCGTTCGTAGGGCCAAGCTGCACGAAGATGCGGCGGCCCGACCCATCGGGATTATTCTCAATAACAATCGGATTTACCGGGTAGTCGTACTGGACCTGCCATGCGATTTCCTTGCTTTGGAGATCAAACACAACCAAAAAATGCCCGCCCGGCGCGCCGGCGGCAGCATACTTGCCATCCGCCGTCACGGCGATATCGTGCAGGCCTCTTTTCGTCGGGATACTCTTGACCTTTTCCAGTGACTTCGCGTCGATAATATCCAACGCACCCGCGTCCTCAGCCGTGGTGCCGGTATTGCGGATGCAAACTAGAATCAGCTTTCCGTCTCGGGTCGTTTGTGCTTCATTGGGCCAACCGCTGAGGGGCACCTTTTTGATAATCTTTTCACTCTTTCGGTCCATGACGATGAGGTCGTTCTCGCCCCTGTAGGGGATGTAGAGCCGGCTTCCGTCGGGAGAGAATCGAACTACCTCGGGCGACTCAATGTTGCCGATCGTTTGCACGACCTTGTTGGTCGCAGCGTCGATCACATCTATGGTAGTTCCGCCTCTGTTGGTGACATAGATCAAGGCTGTACCCGCCGCTAACGGCATAGCTACGAGAATCCACAAACCGCTCAGGAACCAAAACCTTTTGGCAACTGTTGAGCTCATAGGGTAGGAGTTCCTCCTTCGTTACTTCTGTGAGGCGCATTATATGGAAATGCGCCGTCAAGTTGAAGCTAGCGACACATCGGGGCGCGGCAGTAACCGCCAACTACACCGAAGAGGCCACATCGCCGTGGCAGGAGTTTAGTCAGTTTGTAGGAGAGCAAACTCCGTTGACTGTCGGCGGTTCGTGCTTCGGTGGGCGATCAATTGTTGACAGATAGTTCCGATGCGCCCAACATCTCGGCAACACAAACCAGGGAGGCCACGATGTTGAACCGTCGCCAGTTTCTTACAACAGCCGCCGCGGGGGGCGCGGCGATGTTCGCCCGCGGTCCGCGAGCATTCGCAGCAAAATACGACCTGATTATCAAGGGCGGGCGGGTGATCGATCCTTCCGTGCGGCTCGATGCGATCCGCGACGTGGCAATTTCGGGTGGCCGAATCATCGCTGTCGAATCCGCTATTGCGGGTGACGCAGCCGATACGATCGACGCGCGCGGCAAGCTCGTCGTCCCTGGTCTGCTCGATATCCACACTCACACCGCGCGCTCAGCGGAGGGACCCGGACTTGTGTTGCAAGACGGCGTCACCGGCTGGATCGATGCGGGAACGCAGGGGGCCGATCGAATCACCGAGACGATTGCCGTCGCGCGATCAGCGCCACAACAAGGCCGTGTGCTGATTAACATTGGGCGTGCCGGCATCCTGCCCGAAGGCGATACGATGGACATCAAACGCGCCGACGTCGATGCCGCGCGCAATGCGATCGCGAAAAACCGTGACTTCATTGCCGGTGTCAAGGCGCGCCTCTCGCGTGATGTTGCGGGCGAGAACGATTACGAGGTGCTTCGACGCGCGCAGGAAGTGGCTACTTCTTTCGGCCTGCCCGTGATGATCCACATGGGGCAGACGATCTCGCCGCTTCCCAAGCTTCTCGACATGTTGAAGCGCGGCGACATCGTCACCCACATGTTCGCGCCGCCGCCCAACAGCATCATCGACGATAGCGGCCACATTCTCCCGGAAGTGCTCGCGGCGCGGCGCCGCGGCGTTTGGTTCGACGTCGGAAATGGACAGATGGGGCATATGAGGTGGGACACAGTTGCCTCGATCATGAAGACCGGGTTCTGGCCCGATACTTTCTCTACGGACTGGAACGCGAATGCGCATCAGACCGGGGTCATCGACCTGCCCAACTGTATGTCGAAGCTATTCGGTTACGGCATGACGCTCGATGAGACGATCACGCGCGCCACCGTAAACCCCGCGCGCGTCTTCTCGTTGTTCAACGACCGCGGTACGCTCAACGTGGGCGCGCCCGCTGACGTGGCTCTGCTCGAACTGCGGAAGGGAAATTTCGAATTCCTCGACAACTATAAGAATACGATCAAGGGCAGCCAGAGGATGTTCCCGAGTGGGACTGTACTCGCCGGCAAGCGGGTTCCCCACGCAGCGGCGTGACCCATTAGCGGTTAGCTGCCGACATTCCCTTGAAGTTTAGTTTCTGCAGTCCAGCCGTAGTCTGCGCGATATAGAGATTGCCCTTCGAATCGGTCGCGATCTCATGGCCGGGCCCGATTATGCCTGCGGGCTCGACGTTGCCCACAATCTCCAGCGTCTTGCGATCTAAAATGAAAATGCGATTGCCGCCGCCCACATAGAGGAATTGTTGGTCAGCGTCCGGAGACAGGGCCAAATCGCGGGCAAACGGTTCGTTGGTTCTGACCAGCTGCTTCAGGAATTTGCCATCCTTGGTGAACATCTGGACGCGCCGGTATTCTCGATCAGCGACATACACAGTGCCGTCCTTTGCGACACGGATGGCGTGTACGATGCTGAACTGATCGGGTCCGGGATCCGAGAAGCTGGATGGCGTAACAATGGCGCAGTGGTCATCGTCCGCGGGCTTGTTCCCGAATGCGCCCCACATCCGCTTGAACTTGCCGCTATCAGCATCGAAGATGGCGACGCGGTGATTGCCGTAGCCGTCGGCCACGAATAATTCGTTAGTCTGTGGATAGACCCATTCATCCGCCGGCCGATGCAAATTCTGTGTGTCTGCATTGCCCTTACTTTGATTGCTGCGGCCAATCTGCATCACAAACTTGCCGTCTTGCGTAAACTTCAAGAGTTGATCGTCGGCAAGCGGCTTGACTCTTGGCAGGCCATTGGTGGGGCAATTGTTTCCGCCAAGCCACACGAAGCCCTTGTAGTCGATATAGATGCCGTGCTCGCGTTGGGGCCAGTCATAGCCATTGCCATCCCCGCCCCAGGCCTTGATGTAATTGCCTGCGCTATCGAACACGATCACCGGTGGAGCAGCGGCCTGCTCTGGCTTCAGCGTTCGAGGCCGGTGCAGGACCCAGATGTTGTCCTGCGCATCGATTGCAATGCTCGAGGCATCTCCCAGCTTCCACTTTGCGGGCACCTTCGGCCACGCGTGATCTACCTCGAACATCGGTAGACTGCGGCCCTTTGGCTGTCCCTGAGCCACGCCCAGCCCGTTACTCACCAGGATGGCCGCGAACAAAGCGATGCATACAACCGCAATCTTGAGCGCTCGTTCTTTCATCTGGTTCCCTCCGCGACTTTCGAATGAGGGCATCCACTTGCCACGAATTGCTACACTCCACAAGCAAGCGGAACGCGTGACAGACTGGCCCGACCGTCAAAGTGCGCCAACGATACGCCCGCCACACCTTCCAGTCAATTGGAGGCAACACGGTTAACGGTAGTAAAGAACGAAAACTGCACCACCGCGCAGGCGATCTATGCTCTGTCTGCTGATTGTCTTGCGTTAGGATCCGCAACGGGAGGATGATAATTGCCAAATCACCGTTCCCGACGGAGACTCTGATGCAAACCAAGCGAGTCCTGCTTATCGCAGGTGGCTTTCTTGCTGCCATCCTTCTTCAAATCGCGTCCGCTCGACTTCGCGCACAGTCTCAGACGCCATCAGCTTTGAGCGGGCAGGTCACCTCCGCTGAGGAAGGTCCGATGGAAGGTGTGGTAGTCAGCGCGAAGAGGGATGGCTCGACGATCAGCATCAGCGTTGTTACCGATGGCACGGGCCACTTTGCTTTCCCGGCAGCGAGACTCGAACCCGGACACTACACATTGAAAGCACGAGCGGCGGGCTATGAGCCGGACGGAGCCTGCGCAGCGGATGTTGCCTCAGGGCAGAAAGCTAAGGCTGACATCAAGCTCGCAAAAGTGAAGAACTTGTCCGCCCATCTCACCAATGCCGAATGGTTGATAAGCATGCCGGGCACGGACGAGCAGAAACGCTTCCTGCTCAATTGTACCGGCTGCCACACGCTCGAGCGCATCATGAAGTCGACGCATGACGCCGACGGGTTCATGGAAGTTATCCAGCGCATGAGCCTCTATTATCCCGGCAGCACTCCCCTAAAGCCGCAGCGGCTCGTCGGCAGTGCAACTCGCGATGTTGAACGCGGCGGCAACGGCAGGAAGACCGCGGAATGGCTTGCTCACGTCAATCTGAGCGAGCAGGCGACCTGGGCTTTTCCTCTTAAGACCCTGCCGCGGCTTACGGGCAAGTCCACGCATGTGATCATCACCGAATACGACTTGCCGAATCCCTTGATTCAGCCGCACGACGTGGTGCTCGATCGCGAAGGCAACGTTTGGTACTCCGACTTCGGTCAGATGTTCCTCGGCAAGATGGACCCGAAGACCGGCAAGGTGACGCAATATCCGATCCCGGTCGTCAAGCCGGGATGGCCGGAAGGCACGCTCGATCTCGAATTCGACAAGGACGACAATCCTTGGGTCGGCGTGATGTATCAGAACGCCATCGCGAAGTTCGACAAGAAGACTGAGAAGTTCCAGATGTGGAGCACGCCGAAGGAATGGGACACCGACGGCGGCCAACTCGGCCATCTCGCAATCGAAGGCACGAATGTCGATAACAAGGTGTGGATCAAAAACTCAGACATCGGCAACATCTACCGGCTCGATCTGATCTCCAACAAGATGGAGAACCTTGGCAACTTTAAGGATCCGAAGACTGGCAAGCGCATCGGGACTTATGGGATTCATTCGGACCAGCAGAACAACGCCTATCTGCTCGACTTTTCGGCCGGTAACATTGTCAAGATCGATGCGAAGACCAAGAATGCGACCGTCTACCAAACGCCGACCCCGGACTCCCGCCCGCGGCGCGGTCGTGTGGATAACGAAGGCCGGTTGTGGTTTGGCGAATATCAGGGCGACGCCATCGGCATGTTCGATCCCAATACCGAACACATGAAGGAGTGGAAGGTGCCAACTCCGTGGAGCGCGCCGTATGATGCCGTCTTGGACCGCAACGGCGATGCGTGGACCGGGTCAATGCTAACGGACCGTGTTGCCCGCCTCAACATCAAGAGCGGTCAGTACACCGAATACATGCTGCCGCGCCCGACCAACATCCGCCGGGTCTATGTAGACGATTCGAAGAACCCCGGCACGCTTTGGATCGGCAGCAACCACGGCGCATCGATTGTCAAAGTCGAACCGCTCGACTAGAGAGCTACAACAGATAACGATCGGCCATATGAATCCTTGAGTCCAAGAGTATTTGTGGAGGATAGCCAATGAAAGGGTGGTTGAACAGATTCCCCTATTTTGTGTTTGGCGTGCTGGTCCTCAGCTCGACTTTCTCATTTGCGCAGTCGTCGTCCATGCAGATATGCACGACAACGTCAGCAGCACCCGCATGTCAGGCGGTCCGAGGCGATCGAATGGAGGGCTGGGTGCAACAGACCCGATCAGAAGTCATGGCGCGAAACGGCGTCGTCAGCACCGTGCAGCCGCTGGCTGCGCAGGCGGGTCTGCGGATGCTGCAGCAGGGAGGCAACGCCATCGACGCCGCGGTGGCGACTGCGGCAGCGCTGAATGTGGTCTATCCGGCAAACACAGGTATCGGTGGCGATTTGTTCGCGATCATCTACGTCGCAAAAGAGAAGAAGGTTTACCAGCTCAATGCGAGCGGGATCGCGCCCAGCGGTCTGACGCTCGCCCGCATGAACTCGCTCGGTTATAAGGTTCATCCGGCGAACTTCGGTCCCGGTTCAGGCATGCCGTCAGGCGGAATCCTCACGGTGACCGTCCCAGGATCGCTTTGGGGCTGGCAAGAAGTGTTGACGCGGTTTGGCACGAAAACATTCAAGGAAGTTTTGCAACCGGCCATCGATTATGCAGAGCAGGGCTTTCCGGTGACCGAGGAAATCCAAAGCAGTTGGCGCATGAAGAACGCTCTGCCGCTCGTGGGGTGTTGCACGCAGGTGGATCCGGACTCCGTGAAGACCTTTTACATCAACGGAATCCCACCTGCGGTAGGAACCATTTTCAAGAACCCTGACCTGGCGAAAACGTTCGGGCTGATCCAACAGCAGGGCCGCGACGTATTCTACAAGGGCGAGGTGGCTCGGGCCATCGTTGCTAAATCCGCTGCACTCGGCGGAACGATGACACTCGACGATCTGGCGAACTACAAGGGCGAGTGGGTGACTCCCGCTTCCACGAGGTACCACGATCAGTTCACCATTTATGGGACGAGGGCGCCTTCACAGGCCTGGGGGATCGTGGAAGCGATGAACGTGCTGGAGCAGTGCGTGCCTATCTGGTATCCCGGACAGACGCTCGCCACTCTAGGACCAGCGAGTCCTGTTTTTTGGCACGCGTTAGTGGAGACCAAGAAGGTGGTCTACGCCGACTTGTACCAATACAATGCTGACCCGAACGCTGTCTCGGTGCCGCTCGACACGCTGACTTCGAAAGCGCACGCCGCATCGCTTTGCGGGAAGGTTGACCCTAAACGAGCGTCCAGCACGGGAACGCCCGGAACTGAGACAAGCGATAGCGGGGACACTATCTACCTGGCGACGGCGGATCGTTGGGGAAATATGGTGTCATGGATCAACAGCAACTTCGCCGGCTGGGGGGCAGGTGTAACGGTGCCGGGTTACGGATTCATCCTTCATAACCGAGGCGGCCTATTCACTCTCGATGCGAAGAGCCCCAATGTCATTGCGCCGCAAAAGCGCCCATACAACACGCTCTCGGCTGTTTTCGTCATGCAGAACGGCAGACCTTTACTCGTAACGGGTCAGCATGGCGGCGACCAGCAGGGCCAAGGGAACATGCAGGTGCTGGTGAATATCCTCGACCTTGGCGCGAATGTCCAAGCAGCGGGCGATATGGCCCGGTTTCATCACAACCAGGTGAGCAACAGACTGGAGCTCGAGTCGCAACTGTTCAAGCTAATTGGTTCGCAATTGATCGGCATGGGTCACAAAACCTCATCTTCCAACGGCTCACCCGTGGGAGGGTTCGAGGGAATTATGTTCACGCCTGATCCCGGCGCATCGCCAGGATGCGTGCCGACGGATCTTCATTGTACCGACCCGATCGCTGGGGTTTATCGGGCTGGCTCGAATTTTCGCGAGGACGGCCAAGCTGTCGGCTACTAGACCTCACGCTTGGTAGACCTTGAGCCGCCTTCAACAGCGTGTACCATGTGGGCGGCGTTCCTCGTGAACATAGGAACCAGGAGAGGGCGACATGAAGCGGAGAACATTTTTGAGAAATGGGGCCGCAAGTGGCCTAGTTGCTAGGAGCTCCGAACCTAGCCCCGCAGCTGCCTCGGGGACTAGGTTGCGCGAGATTTCAACAAATCGGGCACCGAAACCGGTCGGGCCCTTCTCTCAGGCGATCAAGGCCAACGGACTCATCTTCGTGGCGGGTCAAACGGCGCGCGATCCGCAAACCGGCCAGGTAATTGAAGGCGACATCACCGTCCAAACCGAACGTGTTATTGGAGAACCTCAAGGCCATCCTCGAAGCTGCTGACTCATCACTCGATCGGACATTGAAGACGACGGTATACCTAAAGGATATGGACGACTTTGACGCGATGGGTAAGGTCTACAGCCGTTACTTTCCTTCACATCCGCCAGCGCGGGCAACCGTCGAGGTATCCAGGTTGCACGGAGGGCGTGTCGAAATTGAACTAATCGCTCTCGCCTGAGACTCGATCTACTCAGCACAATCTGAGGATCACCACCGATCTCTTACATAAGCTTGTACCCATCGTGGCATAAAGAGAAGACGCCGGTGATGGATCCGGTCAGACGCAAAATATGGAAACGGGCGCCGCTGCGACGGCGATGGCCGCGATCCATACGGCAGAGCGGCAGGCGCCCGTCGACGAAAGAACTGCTCCAAGAATATCCTAGCTGAATCTCTCCGAGAGTCTCGCTGGCCCGCGTGTGTGTTTGTTGACAGAGGCTATTTTGAACAAATAGACTCCACGTCTCGATTAGAAATGCTCCTAATCTAAAGAGGGGGCCGTGAATATGCAGCAGATAACGCGGAATAATGTGATCAGATTGGCTGGCCTTTGGCTGTTAGGAATTTGTGTGGTTCTTTTTCTGGCCGGCGTGTTCCACGATCGAGTGGGAGCGCAGACGCAAACCGCGCCAAAATTCAAAGTAGACGTGAGCTGGCCCAAGCCCCTGCCCAACAAGTGGAAGATGGGAGGCGTGACCGGGCTAGCGGTGGATAAGGACGACAACATTTGGGTCTACGACCGTCCGAACGATCTCACTAGTATTGAAATTGAAGCGGAGCTGAATCCTCCGATTGCCGATTGCTGCGTCCACCCTCCGTCGATGATCCACATCGCGGGGCACGACGGCCCCGGCTACAAGGACGGAGAGGTGATCGGCTACTTTGACGCGCCGCAAGGACACGGCATGGCCGTGGACAAACAAGGATTCGTCTATCTTGGGCAGAACACGGTCCGCAAGTACGACCCGAAGACGGGCAAGATGCTTGCGGCGATTCCTCACGTACCCGAGACGCCAGAGGGCAAGCCTTTCGACGAGAATCCAAAAGTTTCCTGGACGAAAGGCCAGGGCAGCGCAGGGCCTGTGCAGGGATTTATCACGGTGCCGGGAGCACCGGAACGTCCTCGCGGTGAGGCAGCGAATACCGCGGCTGCATTGCAGCGGACTGCGTTTATAGCCAAGTATCCGCCGACCACGCCCATGATCGTCGGAGGAATCGAAGAGATCCGCACGGATGATGCGGCCAACGAGATTTACGTGGCTGACAATGCCTTCGGCGGGCGCGTAATGGTTTTCTCGCTAGATACTTTTCAGTTTAAGCGGGGCTGGGGAGCCTATGGACACAAACTTTCCGAGATCAGTACGAATCCAGCCGACCACGCGTACACTCCCAATGGTCCGATGGCAAAAGAGTTCGTCGGCCACCTGACTTTTAATTTCTCAAACGACGGCTTGGTCTATGCGGCTGACCGCGCGGGCAACCGGATTCACGTCACTGACAAGCAGGGCAATTTCAAGAAGGAAATCAGGATGGCCGAGTGGACGGGCATCGGCGGCGCGGCCGGCGGCGTCATGTTCTCGCCGGATAAGGCCCAGCAGTTCTTGTATATTTCCGATCTCACCAACAACCACGTTTGGTTCCTCAATCGTGCGGACGGCAAGATGGTCGGCCAGATCGGCAGCATGGGTCAAAATGCCGGCCAGTTCTTCGGCGTGCACATGGAAGCCGTGGACTCGAAGGGCACCCTATATACCGGTGAGGTATTCTACGGCGAGCGCGTGCAGAGGTTCCTCCCGGTCAAATAGGCGCTTGCAGGGAGAACGATGGCCTCAAATGAAGCAGATAAGGCCGTTCTCGAACCCCTGTTCCACTGAGATCCTATTTTTCGGTCTTGCCCTCGGCATCCACGACGCTGACGGGGCCGTATTTGGCGAGAGCCTCCTGGATTAGCTGGCGATCACCGACGCATATCCACTGCATGTGTGTCAGGTCAACGAACTTGCGTGCAGCGGCCTGAACGGCAGCAGCGTCCACCGCCGTGATGTGATCGGCGTATTGGTCCCAATAATCGGAGGGCAAGCCGTAATACTGCACGGTCATCCAGTTGTCGAGCAGGCGCGCAGGTTGTTCGAGCGAAAGAGCGAAACTTGCCACAATGGCGTGGCGTGCGTCCTCGAGCTCGCTTTGCGGCACTGGCTCACTGCCCATGCGCTTGAATTCGTACACGAACTGCGTCATAGAGCCGTCGGTCACCGGCGTGCGAACGGCTGCGGCGGCCAACCAGTCCCCTGGGTAGATCTCGGCGTTGAAATTGCTGTAGGCGCCATAGGTGTAGCCGTGCTCCTCGCGCAAATCAAGAAACAAGCGCGCTTGCGGGCCGCCGCCGAGAATCTGGTTCATCATCTGGAGACGGTAGTACTCGGGATCTGTGCGGCGAATGCCGCGGCTGCCGCCGATGATGTAGGTTTGCACGGATCCAGGACGATCGACGAGTGTGATTCTGGACGGCTGCGGCTCGCCTTTTGCTGCGAGCGAAGGCGGCGGCTCTGCAGCTCCAGACCAAGCGGCGAAATACTTCGCGATCAGCTCCTGCATATCGGCGGTTTTGAAGTCGCCGATGGCTCCGAGAATCGCGTTTCCCGGGCGATAGTGCTGATCGTAGAAGCGCTTTAGATCCTGTGGAGTAACCTTTGCGATCGAATCTGGTGTAGGCGAGGCTACCGCCAGAGGCCCTTCGCCATAGAGGACCTGGCGAAAGGTTCGCTGGCCGAGAAACGCCGGATTGGCAAGTCGCTGCTCGAGAGCGGCTGTCTCGCGCTGCTTGTAACTGGCGAGCTCGGCCGGCGGGAACGCAGGGTGCAAAACGATGTCGCTCAACAGATCGAGGAGTTGCGGCGCGTTATCCGCGAGGCCTGCGGCATTCACCACGGTGTAGCTCGCGCCGAACCTGGCGTTCGCGCCGAGAGTGGCTCCCAGTGAATCGGCTTCGGCGGCGATGGCAACGCTCGAACGACGCTCGGTGCCTTCGCGGAGCATGTCCGCGGTAAACGAGGCCAAGCCCGGAAGGTCGCTGGGATCAGCCAATTGGCCTGGGCGAATCCATACAGTGAACGCAACGGTGGGAAGTTTGTGATTTTCGAGGAGCAGCAAGGTCAGCCCGTTTGGCAGCTTCGTCACCGTGGGCCGCGGGAGTCGCACACGCAGAACTTCCTTGCTAACCGGAGCGCGGTTGAGACGCTCCACTTTGCTGAGGGGCGTGGTCTTTTCCTGGCCACGAACAGCGGATGCCACGAGCGCCGTCAGCGTCAAAGCAGCGGCGGCGAGAGCTAGGCGTCGCAGAGTAATACTGCGGGCGGCCGCGGGAATCGATACGCCGGTCGTCATGGCGCCTTCCGAGTCACGTCCGCCGCTGCCTTGGCGGGCACCGTGGTCACGACGCTGCGCTGGTCGGGGACCAGATAAGTCCTGGCGGCGCGATTCACTTGCTCGAGAGTCACTGCGCTTTCCTTGTCCAGGATCGTGTTGATCAACTCGGGTTCGTTGAACTTGACGGCATATTCGCCGATCAATTGAGCGGTGCCCAGAACGGTGCGCCGACGGTCGACGAAGCGACGTAGGAGCTGCGTCTTCGACTTTGCCAGTTCATCTGGGGTGATGCCGTCTTTCACGACGGCCGAAATTTCTTCATCCACGCCTTTTTCGAGGTCGGCCAAACTTACGCCGGCCCGCGGCGTGGCGCTGATGTACATCTGGCTCGTGCCGATACGCGAGTCCGTGAAAATGCTTACGTTCGAGGCGAGTTGCTTTTCCTTCACGAGGTGCTGATAAAAGCGCGAACTCTGTCCCTGCGCCAAGGCTATGCTCAATTCCTGCATGACGTAATTGTCCGTGGTGTTGCCCGGGGAAACGTGATAGGCGATGTCCAGCCGTGGAAGGCGCGCCAGCGGATCAGAAATGGATTCGCGGCGTTCGCCATAGTGCGGCTCCTCGCGCAGATCGACCTTGGGAGGCGCGGACTGAGTGGGAACGGAACCGAAATATTTCCTGACCTTGAGCATGACTTCGTCGGGATCGAAATCGCCGACCAGCGTGAGAACGGCGTTGTTCGGGGCGTAGTACATATGGAAAAAAGCCGCGACATCGGCAACGCTGGCAGCCTCCAGATCTGCCATGGACCCGATTGTCGGATGCTTGTAAGCGAAGTTGTCGTAAGAAAGGCTGTCGAGATCCAGTTCCGCGCGCCCGTAAGGCTGGTTGTCGATGCTCTGGCGGCGTTCTTCTTCCACGGCATTGCGCTGGTTGTCGAGATTGGCCTGCGTCACGTTAAGCGAGCGCATGCGGTCGGCTTCCAGGTACAAGCCGAGGTCGAGCTGGTTCTTGGGCAGCTCTTCGAAGTAGATCGTGCGGTCTTCACTGGTGGTGCCGTTCATGTTGCCGCCATTATTCAACACGAGGATGAAATGCTCGCCTTTGCCGACATTAGCAGAGCCCTGGAACATCATGTGCTCGAACAGATGAGCGAAGCCGGTATGGCCAGGAAGTTCGTTACGACTGCCCACGTTGTAGGAGACGTTGATAGCGTAGACGGGGGCGCTATGGTCTGGGACTAAAATGACGCGCAACCCGTTTTCGAGGCGCATATCGTGCAGGTCGAGCTTCGGCAGCTTGACTCCGGTATCGCTCAGTGCAGATCCGTAACCGAACGGCAGCACAAACCAAAGCGCCATCACAACACACCAGCGAATCTTGGAAAATGTCATTTTCTCAACTCGAGGATACTACCCTTGGGCGGACTTTCTGGCGAAATGCGTATCGTCGGTGCCCGCCCGGGGTACCCAGCGTCAATATACGCTGCTTACCATTATGCGTGAACTCGCTGACAAATGGTTGTTGGCATCCACGTTCCGGATGTTCTTGTCCGGGTCGTAGGGGCTGATCTCGACGTCGTGCGGCCGGCGCAAGATTTTGTCCTATTGTGACTCGAACACCACCACAATGAAGTGCTCCCATCGCCAATCAACGCCTGAGCGGCCGTCATGCTCATCTCGAGCGTCAGGGCAGTTTGGGTTCTTCGGCATTCCCTCGGGATCAGGAGCGCTTCGAGTCAATGTTCCACGATTGCGCCTTTAAATCGAAGCTCAACCCGCAAACTAATTTCTCGGCTACGGCGCAGGCGAACCGGGATTCTGCTGCTGCCGCTTCCATTCTTTCTCGAACGTGGCTTCGCGTTCAGACACGTATGCCTTGTACCCCTCTGGGTCGATGAGTGGATTCGCCTCGCCTGCTTTCGCCTTCTCGTACTTGGCTTTCATGCCGAAATATGCCCCATGCGCCCCCAAAAAAAGATCGCAAGGCAATCCTTTGAGTACCTTGAAGGTCTTGACGTAATCTTGCGCGATTTGTGGATATTGCTTGTTTCCCACCAGCACATATCCAGGATTTACGTTGGGGCTGCCGATGATCACGGCGTTCAACGTTCTGGCGCCCTCATGAACCTGCATGGTCCATGTCGTGCAGCCTTTTGTGTGGCCGGGGGTCAGGTACGCCGTCAGCCGGGAGCCTCCAAGTTCGACCGTGTCCCCATCGTGCAAGACGCGATCCACGTGAGCGCCGGGCCTACCAGGCGCCGTGCTCTCCACGGCAGGAACATCCGCGTCCATAACCATCAACCTCGCGCCGGTCTCACGTTTTATTAATCCGACGCCCTCGTCATGGTCCGAGTGTGCGTGACTGATCAGCAAGATCTTTGTATCGCCATACTTGAAACCAAGCCCCTCGATGCTCTTGTGGATTAACGGGACGTCCTCCGCAAAATCTGAATTGATCAGGATATTTCCCTGTGGAGTGTTGATAAGGTAGACGGCCAGATCAGCGGTCCCAACATAGTAGAGGTTGCCCGCAATCTTGAACGCCGGAAACGGCCGATGCCAATCTGGATTAGCTTGCGCTCGCAACACCGAGTTTTCCGACGTCAGTAAGATCGAGCCGAAAATGAACGTCAAAAACAAAACGCGCCGAAGCATTCTCGACATCTCCTCAATTGCTGCCGGTCTGGTATTGGGGAGTATATACCTCTTGCCGCGCTGCTAATGGCGGTAGTAATTGCGTTCACTTAAGTTTGTGAGTGAAGGAATACGCTTGAATATTCCGTGCGAGCGGCAGGACTCCAGAGGCACCCCCAGGCGCGATCACCGCGACCTAGCTGGTCACGGTGAATTGGCCTTTCGGACCGGATATGGTAGCGCGGAGTTGCGGGCTCTCACCTTTGACAATGGGGATATCGAGACCGAGGAGAGCGAATTGCTTAGAGAGTGACTCTGTTTCGGGCGATGCAGCTTCAAAGCGCAGAAGCGAACAGCCTTTAGGAGAGTCCACTGATGGATGAATCGAATCGGCAGACCATTCAATGAAGAATGGAAGGAGAGAAGCGGGATTTTCCTTGAGTGTGAGAGCCTTCCATTGAAGGACGCGACCGTCGGATCGCCTGCGGGAACCAGGAGTGGGGCCGGCGGCGGCGACGCCGGATTTCGCGAGTTTTGCGGCGAGGGATTGTAGGACCGCCCGGATGAGCGGCCCAGCCGATCAGGCGAGGTTCGGTCAGTTTAGTAATTACGGGGTATTGCGGAGTAACGGATTGCTTGGGGTCGGGGGCGATGATTTCAAGATACCGTCGTGTGCCGAGCGAGAGGAGGGCGTTTTGCGTGCCGCGTCCAGGGTGAACGCCGCCGAACGCAGCTCGAATGCCCGTGCGCTCCTCGACAAAGGCAATGCCCCGGTCGAGATCACTGCAGCCCAAGAGAATGTGGTCGAGCGAGGTGGGCACGTCATTCACAGCCCAAGCGAATGCCGGCATTGCGAAAGCACAGCCGGCAACGCGAAGAAACAGTCGGCGAGACATGATTCTCAGTACGGGCGGCTCCTGAGGAGGAAATGACATGCGATAGTCAGTCATTGCGAATGAAATTACGCCGCTGCCTGGAAACCCGTCAACTCCACTTCCTCCTAACTCTTCAGTGCGCCCCGAACGCGAGCCGCCGTGAACGGAACTGAGCGCAGCCGCACACCTGTAGCATCAAAGATGGCATTGGCCAGTGATGCGGCGACAGGAGCAGTGGCAGCCTCGCCGGCGCCGAACGGCGGCAGCGTGGGTCGGTCAATCAGTGCCACTTCAATGGGCGGCACTTCGGGGAACGTGAGGATTGGGTAGCTCACCCAATTCACGCTAGTAACGCGTGAGCGGTCGAATTTCACCTCCTCGTGCAGAGCCCGACTAAGCGTTTGGGCGATGGAACCCTCGACTTGGTTGCGCAGCCCGTCTGGATTGATGATCAGCCCGCAGTCATGCGCGCAGGCAACGCGCCGCACCGTAACTTTCCCTGTTTCCGGCTCAACGGCTACTTCCATTGCCGTCGCGACGTAGTTCTCCGCCTGCTTATAGCGCATGTACGCGAAACCGCGCCCCACGAGCAAGCCGCCTTGCGCCGGCCGCGGCATGGGTGAGGGCCGGCTCTGCCATCCGATGATTTGCGCCGCGCGCTTGATGACGTCGATAGCCCGCGGGTCACTTAGTCCGCGCAGGCGGTATTCCACTGCGTCCACGCCCATCTCGGCCGCCATCTCGTCAATGAAGCTCTCCACGGCGAAGATGTTGGCGATTTTCCCCGGGGCGCGCAGATTCGAAGGGCGCAACGGCGTCTGCTTCAACCAATGCGCCACGACCCGCACGTTTTCCGCGGCGTACGGCGGATCGCCGTTCTGAGAGATCGCCCCGGAACCCTGGCCGTGCGCTTGACCAATTCCTGCGGCGTCCACACCGAGCAGCGGACGATTGCCGGGGACCGTCACCGGAATCCACATTTGTGTTTCCCAAGCTATGATGCGTCCCTGCTCATCGAGCCCGCCACACAACTCGAGCAATTGCGGCGGACCCTTGGGGTCCCAGCCATGCTCATCCTCGCGCATCCACTGTACGCGCACGGGTTGCTTCACTTCGCGTGAGAGCAGAAACGCGTCCGCAGCGGCGTCGTCGTTCCCGTTCCCGCCGTAAGAGCCTGATCCGTCGAGGAAGATCACCCGCAGCTTTTCTTCGGGCATGCCAAAAACTTTCGCAAGTTGCGCACGCTGTCCATAAGTGCCTTGAGAAGCGGTCCACACGGTGGCCTCGTCTGCGCGCACGTCGGCGACGGCGCAGGATGGGCCGAGAGACGCGTGACTCTGGCACGGCCAGGAGTAGCTAGCGGAGAACTGCTTGGCCGCCGATGAAAACGCAGCTGTGGGTTCGCCGCCCTTGCTGACGACGGTTTCGTCATGATCAACGGCGCTCTCGCGGACGTGGCGTTCGAGGCCATCACTTCCCGGCAGGCCTTCCCACTCCGTCCAGGTCGCTTTCAATTCACGTGCCGCGCGTATCGCAGCCCACTCGTCGGCTGCGACCACGCCGAGAAAGTTCTCGATGCGCACGACGCGCACATCAGGAATACCGCGGATCGAAGAATCATCGACCGAGACGAGCTTTGCGCCGATCGCCGGCGGACGGATCACGCGGCCGTGCAGCATGTTCGGCACGGTGTGATCTTGCACGTACTGGCGCCTTCCCGTGCATTTACCCGGCACGTCGGGGCGCAAGAGCGGTTTGCCGACCACGGTGTAAGTCGTGGGATCTTTTAACGGCGCCTTTGCGTCAACTGCAAGATTGAGGCGCTTTTCGCCAATCAGTTTGCCGATGCTGACTCCGGAGCCGCCCGCGTTGGGACGCACCACGCCGCGTGAGATGGTGAGTTCGCTCGCGGGATGCTTCAATTGCGCAGCGCCGCGGTTGAGAATGGCCTGCCGCGCCGTCGCAGCAGCCTGCCGGACATCCACCCCGCCCCGAGGAACTCCGGTGCTGCCGCCCGTCCCGCCATGATCGGGCACGAGCGCCGTGTCTCCTTCGACGATCGAAACGCTCTCGACCGGGATGCCCAGCTCTTCGGCTGCCATCTGGCTGATTGCGATTCGCAAGCCGGTGCCGACATCTACTTTGCTGGTGTAGATCGTGACTGAGCTATCGGCATGAAACGCGAGGAAGCTGTCCACTTGATGCGGATCGAGCGGCTTGCCCAAATCGGAAGTTGGAGCAGCCTGCGCAAGAATAAACTTGGGGAGGGAGGCGCCAAGGCTGAAGCCAACTACCACGGCTCCGCTGGACAGGAGGAAATCACGCCGCGAAAGAGAAGGAACTGAAGAAGGTTTGGCCACGGCTCCCCTCCTTACGCCTTTGCCGCGCGCATCACCGCGGCGAGAATGCGAGTGTGCGTGCCGCAGCGGCATAGGTTCCCGCTGAGGGCCTGCTTGGCTTGTTCGGGTGTCGGATTGGGCGTTTGATGCAACAGCGCAGTCGTCGCCATAATCATGCCGTTGGTGCAGTAGCCGCACTGCGCGGCCTGCTCAGCTATAAAGGCTGCCTGGACACGGTCGGGCTTCTCCGGCGTGCCGAGACCCTCGAGCGTAGTCACTGCCCGGCCGGTCACCTGTTGTACCGGTGTAACACAAGAACGCGCCGGCTTGCCGTCGAGCAGAACCGAACAGGCCCCACATTGGGCCAGGCCGCAGCCGAATTTGGCGGCACGCAAACCAAGCGTATTGCGCAAAATGTAGAGGAGTGGCTGGCTGGCGTCCCACGAATCGACCGATACGGCGCGCCCATTAACTCGAAATTCGTATTTGGGCATCTGACCTCCTCGCTGAGAACGGCACCCTGGCAAGCTTAATGCAAATTTGAACTTCGATCTTCGCTAACGAGATCATAACTCAACTTGCGGGAAGCGGAGCTTTGTCGTACATGGCGCTGAGAGCAGCAGAAGCGCCCTTGCCGTGCATTTCTAGATTCGCGACGAATTCATTCCTGTGGGTCACTGAATTCCAACCCACCCACGTAAGCGGTGCGTCGACGTAATACCTGCGGCGGAGCAAAGGTCAGCTGTCCAGAACGGATACGTAGAGAGATGCGCTGATTGATTAAGGAGATGGCGATGCGGACTGTCGTTGGCTGCGAACTATGACGGGTCTGGTGAACTGCGTATTCGGGTCGTGGGGCGCCGTTCAGCCGACGGCATCACCTTAAAACTAAAGCGGAGCGCCGGGATCTTGTTGCCTGGATGATCATCGGCATAAGTCAGCTGCGGCAGCCGATAAAGCTGCTGGGGTTCTTTCGCGGGACCTTCGTAGATTCCGGGATAAAAGTCGATCAGGTGCTCGCCGGGTTCTCCTGCAGCCGTAAAGTTGATGACTACATCGCCCTGGCTGTTAAACCCGCAGGCATAGCCCATGTAAGCATTGTCATAAGTGGCGACATAGATGTTGTCATATTCGGTCCAACCGACGCCTTTGAGGTGAATCGTTACGGGCGTGCCCGCCGGTCCAGACTTCGGCGTAATGCTGACAATGCTGGTTTCGATGGCGAAGAACGCCCGCGCGACGAGGCGATCGCCGCTCCGCAACACAATTTCATGCAAGCCACCTAGGTCCTCCGGAATTGTCACGAGCGATTCGAATTTTCCGTCGCTTCCTACATTGACCTGTGCGACGACCTTCTCCTGAGGCTCGAAACCCAAACCGCTCACGCGGCTGCCAACGGAAGTCTGCCAAACGAGCTGCAGTGACGAGTTCCGCGGAAAGCCTGCGCCGCGCAGCACTGCGTGCGTGCCCACGGGACCTTGAGTTGGGGCGAGCGACAGCGTGGCGTCCGCGACCCTCACTTCGGTCTGAGGTATGGCCTGGGGCTGATAAGCTTCTGCGTACGCTGCTTGCAAGAGCCCACCGGGCGTGGTCTGGAACGTGAACTCAGGCCTTCGCAATTCTGCATTAGGCGCTTGCTCATAATTTAGATAACTCTGCCCCTGATAGCCTGTATACAACTTTATGATGTGATTCCCTACCGGACCCGTCGCGCGAAAGCGCGCCACCGCCGATCCGCGTGTGCCTGCCGCCGAGACCCACCCGAGTGCATGATTATCCCACTTGACCACCCACGTGCTTTCCATGGTTCGCCACCCGAGCCCTTTGACCTTCAGCTCGATCGTCGTTCCGACGGGTCCTGATCTTGGCGTGAGTTCGAATGTCTGAGTGACGTTAATGCCGTTCTGCGCGACCGCTTTGCCGTCAATGAACGCGATTACCTCGTGCACGCCCCCGTAATCTTCGGGGATCGTGAAGCGCGCGTCGATCCGTCCACTCGGATCGACCGGGACGCGAGCGAGTGGGTCCTGCTTTCCGAATATTTCTTGCCGCCGAAATGGTAGTAGTCCTCGATCACCCAGCCGCCGGTCACTGTGCCCCAAGCGAGATCCACTGTTTTGCCAGGAGGTAACCCTGCGGCGGTCGCACGCACAGTGGCGCCGACCACAGCTGGCTTTCATAGGCGAGGCTCGAGCAAGCCAGGTGTCGTGTCGCTGGACGCAGGCAGCAGAGGCTATGGAAGTGAGAAGCGGCCGCTGATTGCGATCGTGAGCAGCTAGAACAAACCGCAACAAACGCCATCAATATCCAGGCGGCAAACTGGGGGAGACACCTCATGATTCCGGAGACCGCACGGGCCGAGCACACTACTCAACGATTGTGATCTGCGAAGCTTGGACCTCAAAGGGCTTGAACTCGCCGGTTCGGCCCTGTGGGTCCTTGGCGGTCACCGTATAGCGCACGATCCCAGTCGGCGCATCATCGGGAACGATCCACTTCCCCACAAAGAAGTCCCGTTCCGGTTGCTTTTCGGTCTGGCGATCGCGCATCGGAATATCGAGTGTCTTGCCAGCAAAGGATAGGTGAACCACGAGCTGCGTCGCCCGATCCCGCTTGCCCGTCGCCGGATTTATGGCAGTCATGCGGAATCCCACGGGCTCGCCCCGTTTAAAGTGATTATTCAGTATGCAGTTTCGGGCATTGCCGGGCGGGTAGAAGTACACCACGTCGCCGTATACGACCAAGCGATCGGCACTGGATGGCGTTTGCCCGGCGACAGGCCAGGTTGCTGCGATCACGGCCACTAAAATCAAGCCAGCAAGCGTGGAATACTTACAGTGACCTTTCATATTCGCAGACGTTACGTGAATAGGCTGCGTCTGTCCAGCCGAATTTTAGCGATCCGCGACTTACACAATTGCCAACCGAAACTTAAGTGCTTACCCTTAAATTGAGGTGTTACTCTGACGCGCTCTTAGTTGATTCACAGGGAGGACATGTAATCACAGGCGAGTAGCCCTTAAGCACAAACTTATAAGCGCCCGCGCCTCCACTCCTTCCATCCGCCCCAGCCAGTTCTGCCTGAACCGCGTAAACATTGCCTTTGTGATCGGCCCCGATCAGGTGGCCCGGGGGATCTGTTTGCGGAGAGCCAGTAGTGAACGAACCAAGAACCTCGAGCGTCTTCCGGTTGAGGATGTAAATGACTGGGGTTCCACCGACATACAAAAACCGCTGGTCGGGCGAAAACGCCGTACCCCTTGCCTGAAGCGGGTATTTGCTATCTAGCCCAACAAATTGTTCCGCGATGAATTTGCCGTCTGGCGTAAACGCCTGGACTCTTTTGTTTCCGCGATCGGCGATGTACAACAAACCGTCGTTGGAGATACTCACATCGTGCGGTAACGCAAACTGCTGTAGAGCATCCCACACACCGCATAACTTAGGGCACAATTCGCTTTCTCTCATCTGTGGTATTGGCGGACGCGCATCCCGATCCAACGGCTTACTGCCATACGCGCCCCACATGCGTTTGAATTTTCCCGTATCGGCGTCATACACCATCACTCGGCTGTTGCCGTAGCCATCGGTGACGAACAATTCATTCGTTTTGGGATAAACACGGAGACTCGTGGCGCCTTTGAGGACCTCAGTGGCATTGCTGCCCGTTTGGCCGCTCATGCCGATCGCCATCACAAACTTGCCGTCTCTCGTGAATTTCAGAATTTGATTGTCATTCGGAAGATCCGCTGGATTGTTCATCTTGCCATCAGCGTTTCCGACGATCCAAACGAAACCCTTGTAATCCACGGTTATGCCGTGCTCGTTCGAAGGCCACTGGTATCCGGGGCCGCTCTCCCCGCCCCAAGCCTGGATGAAATTGCCATCGTTATCGAACTCCATTACGGGAGGGGCCGGTATTGATTTGAGATCCGGTGGCGTTGACCGAGGATGTGCAAGTCCGCGCGGCCGACTCAGAATCCACACATGATCTTTATCGTCGATTGCGACATCGGAACCGAATCCCATTCTCCACTTTGCCGGAACTTTCGGAAAATTAGGATCGAGTTGGAATTGTGGCAATCCGCCTTCACCGATATGCGGAGCCTGCATCGACGCGGCCTGTTCGGAGACCTGTGGGGACATCAGACGTGCGATCGTCCAAACCATCAGTATCCCAACGAAGACGAAGCCAGCCAGCACTTTGCGCCTCATGGGTTTCTTTCCTCCCTAAAGATGTAGAGGGTAGTCGGGTAATTCGAGGGCTCGAACCTACCACAGTGAGGCAGAGCGTCCGTAATTATTTTTGTCTGGCTCACGCGACTGCAGGCGGTCGGCGTGGGAGAGCGTGCCGGTACTACGGTCACGTACGACATCTACGCACTAAAGTAGTCCCACGCCAGAAGTACACGAGAAAAGCGAGAGGATTAACTAGACCTATCGTCGGCGACGCGCTGGAAACCAGAGGAATAGTGGAACCAGAGAATAGTGATGCAAAGGCACCGTCATGCTATAAGCGCGCGCATATTCATTTTCGGGATTAGGGCCTTCCTAGCGTTCTGAGACGCTCCGGGAGAATAGTATGCGCTGGGAATCGCGGTTGCTTTTTTGGGCCACCGTTCTGTTCTTGTCGGTAGGCTTGTCTTCGGTACCGACATATGCGCAGAACGGCGCCGTCCTTTACAAGGACCACTGCGCCATCTGTCATGAGGCCGGGGCAAGCGGCGATTCTCGCGCCCCGGGCCGCGACGTCCTTCGCCAGTTGACTTCTGAGCAGATTGTGCAAACGCTCGAAAAGGGTGCGATGAAAGCTCAGGCGGCCGAGCGCAGCCGTGCGCAGCGCCAGGCGCTCGCGGAATACCTTTCTGGCAAATCGTTCGGCAGCGAACTTCCGAATCCCATCCCCAAGTCTGCGTTTTGCGGCAGCTCTGCGCAGACGTTCCGCAATTCCTTGGACGGGCCTGCCTGGAACGGCTGGGGCGTCAGCGTCACGAATTCGCGTTTCGAGCCGTCTGAAGCTGCGGGGATGGCCGTTGATGATGTTCCGCACCTCCAGTTGAAATGGGCATTTGGGTTTCCGGGCGCGAGTTCGGGAGGAACGCAGCCCGTGGTCATCGGTGGTCGCGTGTATGTGGCGGACGCGGAAGGGGACGTTTTTGCATTGGACGCTCAGACCGGCTGCATCCATTGGACCATCGCAGTGGAGGCTGGCGTCCGAAGCGCAATCACCATCGGTGCGCACGGTTCGGGCGGCGGGCTTGCAGCCTACTTCGGGGATCAATCGGCGAATGTTTACGCCGTTGATGCCGAATCGGGCAAGTTACTGTGGAAGGTCAAAGTCGACGACTATTTCCTCGCTGCCATCACCGGAGCCCCGCAATTGTATGAAGCCCGATTGTTTGTGCCGGTGTCGTCGCGCGAGGAGTCCCAGGTCGGAAATCCGAAATATCCTTGCTGCGCTTTCCGCGGGAGCGTGGTTGCTCTGGACGCTGCGACTGGGAAACAAATTTGGAAGACATATACGATTGCGCAGGGGGCCAAGCCCGAGCAGAAAAATAGCGTTGGTACGCAGCTTGTGGGTCCCTCCGGAGCGGCTGTATGGGATGCGCCCACGCTGGATGTAAAACGGAACGTTCTCTATGTTGGTACGGGCAATAACTTCTCACCGCCGGCGACCAATCTTTCGGATGCGATCGTGGCTTTGGACATGAAGACCGGGAAAATCAAGTGGAGCCGTCAGCAGACCGAACACGACATCTGGAATGCGAGCTGCCGGCGGCCCGACCGTGAGCCCGCCGTATGCCCGGACGCGGATTCGCCTGATTTTGACTTTGGCTCCACGTCAACGCTGGTGGAATTGCCGGGTGGGCGTCAGATGCTGATCGCGGGAAATAAGTCGGGAATAGTCTGGGCACTCGATCCAGACCAGCGGGGAAAAATCATTTGGGCACAGCAGGTCGGCAAGGGGAGTTCAGGAGGCGGCGTGCTATGGGGCATCGCCGCAGACAGCGAAAAGGTGTACGTGCCCAATGGCTTCTTCGATCCGAAAAGCCCTGATTCCGCTGGCGGGATGGCTGCTATCGGACTCAGGGACGGGCACGCGATCTGGAGCGCTCCAAACCCGCCGTGCGGGGACCGCAAGCCGTGCAAACAATCTCATCCAGCGGCCGTCACGGCGATCCCTGGCGTCGTGTTTTCCGGCACGATGGACGGCTGGCTGCGCGCCTATGCGGCGCAAGATGGCAAGGTCCTGTGGGAGTACAATACGGCTCGGGATTTCCCGACAGTCAATGGTGTGAACGCGAACGGGGGCTCAATGAGCAATGCCGGCCCGACGGTCGTGGGCGGCATCTTGTTTGTCAACTCTGGCTACTCTCATCACGGCGGTATAATCCCTGGCAATGCCCTTTTGGCCTTTTCTCCCGAATCGGTGCCTGTCTCGCGCAACTCTCAATGAGGTGTGTGTGCGCACAACGAAGTCGTTGCACACGAAGAGAATTTCGAGAAACGTTAGATTAGTCGCGGGACTATTGGCGATCGGCCTTTTCGTCGCCGCTCGCCCCATAAAACCCGAACCGGACAACCCCCAATCAGTTCACCAGGGGCTGCGGCTTTACGTGATGGACGGCGGAGCTATCATCATTGACGCCCCCGAAAAGTTTGGGCTTACACGAGAGCAAGTAAAGAATAGCAATATGTCCTGTCCGGTCTACTTGATCGTACATCCTCGGGGAACTCTTCTATTTGACACTGGTCTTGGCGATCGCTATTTTGGCCACCCATTCAATGAAAATCTGCTTGGCGACCCGCCTACCCCTGCCCCTTTTCAATCTTTTGTGCTGGTGACAAAGACGCTGAAAAGCCAATTGGAAGAGATAGGATATCCCCCCTCTAAGATCACCTATCTGGCGATGTCGCATCCGCACAGCGATCACATCGGCAACGCTAATGATTTTGCGGGTTCAACCTTTCTCGTGCACCAAGGTGACTACGACATGATGTTCGGACCGGACGTAAAAGAGGTCAACCCCGCGTATGCTGCTCTGAAGAAAAACAAAACGAAAATCATCGATGGCGATTACGACGTATTTGGTGACGGTACGGTCGTGCTCCTTTCCACACCCGGCCATACACCGGGCCACCAATCGTTATATGTGAAGCTTCCGAAGACAGGGGGCGTCTTACTGAGCGGTGATGTCTGGCACTATCCCGAGGACCTTAAGTTGGACTCCATGCCAGAACGCGAAAAAGCTTCGGGGATGACGGAGGCTTCGCGGAAGAAGCTTCAAGATTTCACGGCGAAAAGCGGAGCGCAGCTGTGGATCGGACACGATATCAATTTCTTTTCTACGCAAAAAGCACGCTCCGCAGTACTACGACTGACCGAAAGTTTCGGGCAATTGCTCAATCGATGCGGACGCCTTTGGAACGGGCAGAAATATTCCAGAAATCCGGCACGGGTTCTGTGAATTCGACCCCTACTTCTGTGCGGCCTTCCTGAGACAGAGCAAGACGAACTACTCGGCAATGTCTTTCCGCCCAATTCTCGGGATTCTGGAACACCAGCCTTTGGCCTATCGTCACACTAGCTGCCAAGGGTATGAGGGCTCCGTGGGCATTTAGAGAAGACGTACACGTGTGTTCTTGAAATCGACCCGAGTCGCCACAAACTATAATCACCATGCGGATAGGCAAGCGAGTGCTGCGACGACGCTCTATTTGAACACCCGCGCCGCTTGCAGCCTGGGTAGACATAAGTGTTTGATAGCATAGGTCGACATTCGTCTCGTTGAAATGAACGTTTTGTTAAAATCAGTCCCCCATCATGAATCATTCGCCCATTGTTAACGGCCGAACGAAAGTATCGCGATGAGCGATGGCCGGCTGGCGGCAATTGATATCGGCAGCGACACCATTCACATGATTGTGGTGCAGCGTCAGCATGGAGATCGTCTGAAGCATGTTCTGGAGAAATCGCGACTCATGGAGCTCGGACTCCTGGAAGAGCGGAAAGGAAGTCTGCCAGACTACGCGCAAAGTACGATTCGTCGGACGCTGGAGTCCTTCGTACGCCAAGCACGTGAAGCCGGTGCTTGCGAAATCCTCATTGCCGCAACGGCAGCACTCCGAGATGATTCTCGACGAAGTACGATCGCGGCTCGTCTCAGCCGAGCTGTGGGGCTGCCGGTACACATCATCTCCAAACAACGAGAGATTGCACTCGGATTTTTGGCTGCCCGCCACGATTTGCGGCCCACGGGAAAGCAGATTTTTGTCGACAGTGGCGGCGCATCTACGGAAATCACCCTGTGCGAAGGCCGGAGTGCGCGTCAGACTGCCTCGCTGCCGGTGGGCGCTTCTAAACTCTCGGTACTGCTTGATGGCGACCCTCCCGGACTCTTAAGCTTTGCCCGGCTCATGGTGCCCATCCGCGATGCGATGCGAAAAGCCCCATCAGCCCAGAACGTGCGCACAGCGGGTTTCGCTGGAGGGACGGCTCATCGCGTTTGCGATGTCGCGGGGACCCCTCGGCACCTTCTCACGCGAGCGGCGCTTGAGCGGGCATTGCGGCACCTCCTCAAGAAACCTGCCAAGAAAATCGCCAAAAAATATGATTTCGATCCTCGGAGGGTACGGCTCCTAATCTCGGGCGCAGTAATCCTAGCGGCGATTCTCGACCATTGCCGTTCGCCCGATTGCACCGTTACATCCCTAATCATGACAATCCCCTCCTACAGGAGATTTGCTTGCCCAGCTCATAAGGTTTCCTTTGTTCGCCGGAATCCGTGGCGATAAGCGCGGAGGTAGGTTGTGTCAAAGATGGACTCGATACAGCATACGCCCTTGCGATAACCACGAGTGTCCGAATTCGGACACTCGCTGGAAAACACGCTAGAAGCAATTCAGCGGTGCGGAGCGAGATTGATCGGGTTAACCGGCATGGATAACTCCCGAGAAACGGCATTCGGAATGTATGGTTCGCCAAGTTGCAAGCGAAAAACGAACGAAGGATGACAGTTGGTCGGCGCTAATGTATTCGGCCTTTAGTGGAGTCAAAGACTCCGGGCCATGACGGGTATCCGCTCGCTCTCGTCCCTATAATGTGGACGGTCTGGTGAAGACCTCCTCCGATATCAGATTTCGAAAGCGTGGGATCGACCTATTGCCATCTTTGTCTGCCGCCCGCAAACCTAGAAGGAACTCTTTCCCTAAACCGAGAGTTTAACGCACTTGCCCCCACACTCTACATGCTTCGAGAGTCTCGGCGGCGGACCATCCCATTATGTGGCTTTCAGAGTCCACGTGGATGTGTCGCCAGCCGCTGCCCCAGGACAGCGTCGCTTGACTCTTGGATCGCCGAAGAGTACAAGCAGAGGTACGTCCAACAGTCGGCCCCTCCTAGTAGGTTCTGAAATCCAAGGAAAGCGGCGGGAACGAGCTTTCTAAAGGGCCTCCGCTCCCCCCAGAAAAGAGTAACCATGAAGAGATACAGAATCGTGCTTCTGGTATTGGTGTTCGTTGCGTTCGCAGGCTTCATTGTTCTACGCCGAAGCCAAGTGTCAGCTCAAACGGTCAACGTCAAAGTCACTCCGACGAACGTCAGCCGGGTGGTGCTCGCCAGGATAAACCCGGGCCAGCGCCCTGCTTTCGATCAGGATGTGATGAACAACTTAATCCCCGTATTCGAAGAAGAGAAGAAAGCTGGGATTATCACCGGATACGAATTTTTCAACAATGTAACGGCAGATAGTCCCAACGATTGGAACGTTGGGATGCTTTTAAGCTATGCGAACTATGCGGCCCTCGATGGCCTGGGAGACCGAGCCGATCCTATCGAGCTGAAACACTACGGCTCAGCGGCGAAGCGGCAAGCAGCGGGAGAACACCGGAACCAGATTCGCACAGTGGTCTCGAACCGTTTGATCCGCATGGTCAGCTATAGCCAGGCAACTCCAGTAAGTTGATTGCGCGAGAAACCTGCCCACTGACACGGGCGGCAACGAAAGCGAACGAGAGGGTAATCGCGACAGAGCCGCCCGTGTGCAAGATTGAGCCTAAAGTGCAGAACAAATGGGAATCACCCGGTGTCACTTCCTACCGCCTGCGGTGGGATTCCCCCCGATAAACGGGGTGGATTCAATGGGTCATCGCAACACACAGGCTCAAATCTGGTAAAAGGAGCCTCAAGAGCTACATTCGAGCTCGGGCTTTAATACACAAGCACTGTCCTGTTTAGGTTTAATTGAGTACAGCTCGGAAAGATCAGTTCCCTGCGAGAAAGTGTTGTCCGATCAACTGATTGGACGGTGTTGCATCGACCGGTTGAGCTGGCAGGCATTTCTGGAAAGTGCGATTAAGGGCCGGCGCAATCCGAAAAAGGACTTCATGTCCACTGCAAGTGAGCCTTCCTGCTATTGGGATGGAGACTTGGGCAGGGATCCCCGGACCACCTCTTGTGGACTCAATGGCCAGGCATCTGCGAACGGCCCTCGGGGGCCATCATCGTATGTATACTCTCGATGCGTTTATCGTGTAGGAGGACCAATGCAGAGGACTGTTCTGGCGAGAATAACGCGCCTTGTATGCTCTGCCGTGCTGTTGCTGACGCCTGCGCTTGTCGCTGCGCAGAGCCGGCCTATCGTTCTGAAAACCGCCACTGTGCTCGACGGCAAGGGCCAGATCATCCGCGATACGACGATCGTGGTCGAGGGATCGAAAATCATTCGACTGGGAGGCCCACTGCCGGCCGGGGCAAGCACTTACGATCTCACCGGCCTCACCGTCATGCCCGGCTGGATTGACACGCATTCGCACATCTACCACCACTTCTATCACGACCGCTACGCGGGAAGCGATGAGCCACCCGTGCATGCCATGCTGAGCGCCGTGGATAACGCGGTGGCCACGCTCGATGCAGGTTTTACGACTATTCAAAGTCCTGGAGCAGCGGAAGACAAGGATTTGCGTGAGGCCATCGCGCGAGGGCTCATTCCCGGTCCACGCATTCTGACTTCGCTCGAGGCTCTCGTCGATACGAGCGGCCCGCCCGAGAAGATCCGGCAATTGGTTCGCGAAAGAAAGCAGCAGGGCGCCGACTTTATCAAGATTTTTGCTTCGGCGAGCATCCGCGACGGCGGCAAGCAGACCATGACGGACGCGCAAATCCAGGCGGCGTGCGGCGAAGCCAAAGCGCAAGGCATGCGCGTGATCGTCCACGCGCACGAGGACTCGTCAGCGCGCGCGGCGGTACTGGCCGGCTGCACGTCCATCGAGCACGGCGCATACCTCACCGATCCGGTTTTCGATCTCATGGTCCAGCATGGAACCTACTACGATCCCAATATCGGCCTCGTGTTGCAGAATTACTTCGATAACAAGGCTAAGTATCTAGCCCGCTTAATTCATGAGAGCTGACGATTTGTTTTTCTGCAGTTGAATTGTCGAATTCTCGGCATTCGGGGATTCACGGCGGCGTGCAAAGCTCGCGGATGAGAGAGAAAAGCGGTTTTCGACGAAGGCTCCGCCCTAAACTCACGGGCGCAGAGATGAATTGGGAGAGGACAGGAGCAGGCTAGCCGGTGTTAAACGTCAAGGCGAGTTCGCAGAACAGAGATTGCCACGGCCAGCCGGTGGCCAGGTGGACGCGGATGCAGCGGGCGGTCTGGCGGACGCGAGCACCGATTTTGAACAGGCGAGCACGTAGAGTTTCGATCTGCGCCGAGCGCCACGGCAGCGGAAGTTGCAGCAGACGAAACAGATTGACCAGGTTGTAGGCAAAGCCATGCAGGAGCAGACGGAAGGCGTTGGCCAGAAAACGATGGCAGCTGAGCCGGTCGGCACGGAAGCCGTTCTTGAACTCCTCGATGCGGTTCTCGCACTCGCCGCGATCGTTGTAAAACGCAAAGACCTGGGAAGCGTGGCCGGGGCAGTTAGTGATGAGGAAGCGGAGGTTGGTTCCTGTGGCGGTGTGCTCGGCCTTGTAACAGATGCGACGCTGGCGTGACCAACTGCGGGCACGATGGCAAAAGCTGGAGAAGCTGCGCTGCGGGATTCCGGTGTGGCGATAGCGGCGGGCGAGACGTTTCTGCCGGAGCTTGGCTCGGCGTTGGAAGACCGCGTTGGCAGCAATGCCGAATGCGTACTGGATGCCGAAAAACTCGCAGAACTGGTAGAGCAGCGGCAGAGCGAAACCAGCATCGCCGCGCAGCTTGATCGGCACGCCGGGAAAAGCGGCTTCTAGACGCGGCACCAGCCGCAGCAGCATCGGAACGATGCGCGCATGACTGGAGGCATTGCCCGGTCGCAACCGTACGGCCAGCAGACATCCGGTGTGGCGTTCGAAGACGAGCATGGGGTGGTACATATGCTGGTCGTAGGCTCCGTTGAAGAAGCTGAGTTGTTGCTGGCCATGGGTGGGATCGTCGGTGGAGTCGATGTCCAGCAGGATCTCGCCGCGCTGGCGGACCTGCTTTCCACAGAGGCGCATGAACTGATCGAGCAGGGCATCATTCAAGCGCACCAGATCGCGGGCGGAAGGCGCATTCTCCCAGCGGCTGAGCGTGGGCTGGGAGCCGAGCGGGGCTCCCAGTTCTTGATCGGCGACGATCTGCAAAGCGGGATCATGACGCAGACGGTCGGCATCGTTGGCGTCTTCGTAGCCCGCGACGATCTGGTAGATGCGTTGCCGCAACAGGGCCAGTGAGTGATGGAGCACGCGATCATCTTGGCGTGGGTCGCTGAGTAGTGCGGCCCAATCGTTGGTCAGATGATGCTGCTCGTCGAAAGCGCGCAGTGGCAGAAGGCCCGCGTCGCTGGTGATTTGCCCGCCGGAAAAATCACAGTGAATGGGATGGCGGCGGTAGAAGGAGAAGCAGAACTGTGATATACGAGTTGTCACCTTTGGGATGCTCCAAAATGGTGTACTGGGTTCTCAGAAAACCCAGTGTTCATGCACCTTTTAGAGCATCCTTTCTTTTTTCGCCACCAAATTCAGCGAATAATCCAGGCTAGGGATCGATAACTACAACGAGCAAGGATTCGCGTTCATGCAGAAGGGCATCCAGATCGTGTTGGACACCTTCAAAAAATCGCTGACGCACAAGGGCCTGAAGATCGTGTATGGAACCGATGCGAACGCCGGAGCGCACGGCCGAAACTATGAGGAATTTGTGCGCCGCGTTCGTGAGGGCGGCCAGGACCCGATGGAGGCAATCGTCTCCGCGACTTCGCTTTCGGCGGAATCACTCGGCCTGGGGAAGCAAATTGGCACGATCGCCCCGGGCATGGAGGCGGACATCATCGCGACGGATGGCAATCCGCTTAAGGACATAACGGCCGTGCGGCGGGTGGTGTTCGTAATGAAAGGCGGCAAAGTTTTCGAAAACCTGGCGCGGAATTCGCAAATACCGAACGCGACCAAATAAGCTTCCGGTAACGGTGTGACCAGGCCAACGCCAATGAGTGGAGCCTTGAAGCACGAAAGCCAGTTTTCGAAGCGAGGACGTGCCTACGTAACCCGCGAAGTCAAGGCTGACCTTGCGGATGTTCGTAAGAAAATGAGGTATCAAGAGAATGCTTACTAGAAGAGTGATACTCGTGACTCCGGTGGCTTTGATGGCTACGCGCATGACTTCAGCCTCTTCGGGAAAGATGACTCTTGCGATTCACCAGAACACGTCCGCCGGGGCGGGATACCGCAGTTCGCTTGAAGGCTGGTCTCGTGCGGGGATCAAGAACGTCGAACTCACCAACACGCTCTTAGACGATTTTCTGAAGACCGATTCGCTGCCAGCCGCACGCCGGGTGCTCACGGACTTGGGATTGACAGCCGTCCAGGGCGCAACCGGCGTGACAGGTCTCTGGGAACCGAATCCCAATCGGGCTGCGTCACTCGAAAATCTCAAAAAACGCTGCGACATGTTTGCTGCGCTAGGACTCTCTCGCGTTTATGCTTCAACCGCCACCACTCAAAAAATTACTCTGGAGGACTACAAAGCCGGAGTGGACAACATGCGCGAAGCGGGGGATATTGCCAAGCAGTTCAACATTTCCCTCAGGATCGAATTCGTGCGCACCTCATCATTCATCTCCACAATGACAACGCTGCTGAAGATGACCCGCGCGGCGGCCCATCCCAACCTTGCGCCCATGTTTGATTGCTATCACTTCTGGTCCGGTTTCAATAAGCTCGAAGATCTTGATTTGATCCGACCGTCAGAAATTGGCCACGTGCACTTTCAAGACGTGCCGGATATGCCGCGGGAGTTACTCGATAACACAACGAATCATCCCCGGCGACGGAGTCAGCCCCCTCATCCACATTCTTCGCAAGCTTGCCGACAAGGGATATGCCGGCCCTCTCTCGGTCGAACTTTTTCTGCCAAAGTTCCAACAAGGCGATCCTTTTGAGGTGGCTCGCGAGATCCGCCAGAAAGCCGAATCGGTCATGCATCAAGCCCATGTGATGTAAAGACGGTCGCCTGTCGGGGCGCACGGCGTTTGCCGACATCCTGCCGATCAGTTCCAGGATTTCACAAAATTCGGCTAGTTCTCGTCAGAGGCGAGGCCGGCCAATCGCATCGCCAAACTCTGGGCGCGCTTCTGATCGTAAGACCTTAACATGGCCATCTTCTCAGCCTCGAGTGAGCCTTCCGCGTGAACCGCGAGGACCGCTTGGTAGCCGCCATAGAGGCGGGTAGTCAGCTCGCTGATTAAGTTGAGCATTGCCAGCCGTCGGTCAGCCGGCCACGCGGCGCGCAGATATTTTTCCAGGATTGGCCGTATCTCGCCGGAATTCCAATCCGCGCCCGACGGGCCGGTGACCAAAAGGCCGCCTGCGAGATCCTGAACGATCTCGATGGCGCGATGAAAATCGCGGGCAAACGTCCACTTGGCGAGGTTGGTTGTGAAGACGTGCGGGCGCGCGAATCCATCCTCCACTTCGCAACGAAGCGCCGCGAGCTCCACCAGGGCTCGGACCGTCTCGGCGTAACCGGCCAGCCAGGTCAGCTTATCGCGCACATGGCCGGCGCGTTCAATTCCATTCGCCTGCGCGATACTGATTGCCGCCCCGACCAAAGCGTCCAACAAGGGGAGCTTATAGCTCACGGCGGTGAAGCGATGGTATTCCACGAAGCCAAGCGCGGCACTGCCGGCCAGATCGGGCCGGTCACAGAAAAACACGCGTTCCCAAGGAACGAAGACGTTCTCAAATACTGTGAGCGTCTCGATCATTTTGTGCTGCGTCGAGATGGGGCGCGTAAACGGGTCATCGGTGCCGTGCAGGAAGTCGGATGCGTACAAGCGAAGGCCGGGGGAGTTAACAGGTACAGCGAAAGCCAGCGACCAGGCTTCATCCCCCGCGCCCATGCTTCTGCCGGGCAGGACGATGATTTCGTCGACGTAGGGTGAGCATGAGGTATGCATCTTCGCCCCGCGAACGATGATGCCGTCCGAGCGCTTTTCGACGACACGCAGGTTGAGATCGGGATCCGCCTGCTCCGAAGGACGCTTGCTCCTGTCACCTTTCGCATCGGTTTGTGCCACTGCGATAGCGAGATCTCCATCGCGATAACTTCGATACAAGGTGCTGACTCGTTCCAAACCCTGCGTCTCTCCAGCGCGAGCGAGCAGACGCATGAGTGCAAAGAGCGCGTCGGTTCCGATTTCCTTTATGAGCAAAACTAAAGTGCCGCCTAGCGCCGTACCGGCCTCGATCAGCTTGCTCCGGTCGAGGAGATCTTGAGCACAGCGAGGAATGTGGTAATAGGTCGAGTAGACCGCATTTCCTTCGCGCCGCGTGGCTAGCTGCGAAACTTAGGGTCTTCGGCCAATTGGAAATCTATCGCGGCATGCCGCGCCGCCACACCCAATTCGGGGTGTTCCGTAACGTCAGGCACGCGTTGACCTCGATAATAAACTTCCCGGCCATCGCGCAGGCCACTCAGGAATTGTTCAACCGTTCGAAGACCCATGAGCACGCACCTCGCATCCTTATATTACGAACTGCTTCGGCAATGAATAGTCAGAGCATGCCGCCAGTTCTCTACCGAAGCTTGGCGTTTATTCTTTTGTAGCAGGCGGGAATCAGGATAGTGGAAGTATGGACTGGTTTGTATGAAGATTCTTTTCGAGCTTTATGCCATCTAAGACTGCTTCGGATTCTTCAAAACGCTACTTCACGTTCGCCGAGCGCCGTAAGGCTCCACGCTATACCGTGTTCGCGATTGCCGAACTTACAGACCCCGGCGAGGCGAAGATGCTTTCGGCAAAGGTTACCGACGTCAGCCGCACTGGATGTTATGTAGACAGCCCGAAAACATTTCCCGTCGGTACATCACTCAAAGTGATCATTTCGCGCGATCAGCGCACATTTGTGGCGAAGGCAGACGTCATTCACGTGCAAGAACAAATGGGGATGGGCATAGCGTTTGTCGATCCACCACAGGACCAGTTAAAAATACTCGATTCCTGGCTCGCCGCGCTTCCGTCCAGTTCCGCTGGTGGGAACAACCCGCGCAATAGTAACTGACATACAGCCTAGTGAAGGGTTGGAGATTGCGCAGCCAGGGACGGCTTAGCAAATCTGGTTGCCTCAATCGGAACATTCAACTTCACTTCAGTCAACTCAAATGTCTGTTGCCCATCGAGCCAGACGACGGTCCATCGAAAAGGCACTTTTATGCCGGAGACTTCACGGTAGTCAGAATAATCAATTTGCGTCGGAAATCTTCCCACGAATGAATCGGTATAGCGCATGACTCGGATCAGCAAGCCCGAATCGGCATCGAAATACAATGTTGCAAAGGCACCGCCTGGGGTGCTCCCTTGCACGACCTGGGACTGGTGGTCATCGATCTCGGTCTGCAAGCCCACTCGCCATTGACTAAAAGCCTGGCTGATAGTGCTTGGAAAAGTAAGGTTCGCCTCAAGCTTTAAACCATCCAGGTCGCCCCCCGTCAAAGTGAGCACGGGGACGGGTATCTCCGGCCCCGCGATCTGCGGTCCGCCGATCCAACCGGAACGGCCATCGAGAGTGGTGATGTTGTCCCCTTCCGGCGAATGGATGATCAGCGTGCGCTGACCTGGAGCTTTGGCGTAAATTTCCAGCGATTGCTTCTCGGCGCCTACTCCATAGCCCAGCATTGTGCCTTTCGCGGCAATGCTTGCGAGATTTGCCAAGCGTTGGGGACCGCCCAAAGACTGGATGTATTTACCGAAAATTTGATCGGCAGAGAGCGCCCCTTTGGCCTGCTGGACAATGTCTTTTGGTTCTTCCGGAGGCGGGCTATAGAGCGCAGCCAAATTGGGGGTAATCATGGGCTGATCACCTCCGCGATGACAGGTATAGCAGGTCAGAACCTGTTTCCCACCGAAATAGGTCTTATTGATGGCCGTCATCATGAGAATCATCCTGCGAGCAGTTTGCTTATTGGCTTGATTGTCGGCCGCGTAATTCTCCCAGCCGGTATCGGCCCCGTGGCAGTTCTCGCAGGAATAGCCCAGCGATGCGGAAAAGAACCCCATCGTCGTCATAAACTCGTTCACAGGCAAATTAGCGAGGATCCTAACGTTTTTAAAGAACTCGCCAGCGGTCAGCGGCTTTTGGACCTGAGGGGTTTGCGCTTGCAACAATCCACCCCCGACGCAGAAAGAGAACGCTGTGGCGATGACACAGAGGATTGCTCGGTTCGTCATATGGAGTGTTGCGAATGCACTTCTAGTAGGCGCGGTGTTTGGAACTTATTAATTTGGTTTGGTCCCTGTAAGATCCCGAATTCTCCTGTCGAATTGATCCACTTCGTCGGCCGGCGCGCAAGGGTCTTCCATCATTCCGGTCCAGCCGTCGACTGTGGTGATGCCTTTGGTCTGTATAATATGGAAACGCTTTGTGTCTCCGACCCACGGCTTTGTGTAAACCTTCGGATCGGTAATCGTCCAATTCAGTTCTAGGATGTTGTAGTTGGTGCGCTTGTAGCGCTCCTCGAGATGCATCCGATCGCTGTGAGGATAACCAAAATGATCAATCCAGGTGCGTTCATCGTGCCCGTTTGATTCAACAACGAACGTATCGCCTTCCCAATGCCCGACTGAGTATCCCCACCATCGCGGCTGGTCTGGATCGTCGATCAGCTTGCGGCCGTCGGTCCAAATTGTGCGGATGCCTTCACCCCAACTGACATGTTGAATGATCCTATCGGGAAGCACGAAGAACTCGATTGGGTGCGGGAAGATCAGAGCCCGTGTGATTCCCATGGGATTGCAGTATTGATAGGGGTCTGTACCGTTGGCGGGGGAAACGGCTCGCCGCCGGCCGATGTCTTCCTCCGTATGCGCGGCCGCATCGGCTGAACCCAAGGTGCGCCCGTAGGAAGGCTTGTTGGCATCGAACAGCTTCTTCCCCTCAGGAGTCATGGGGGGCACATTCTTTCCGTATCCGCGATCGCCGCAGTCTGCGCAGGTTCCGCCACCGGTGAATCCCCTCGGGCTGGAACTGCGAGTCCATATCCCAGCGAGGTCATGTGGATCGAACTTCTTGTCGGAGGGCTGAATCCTCGGAAGTGTATGGGCGCGCGCCTGGCGCTCAGCCGCATCCGGTGGGCCTGGCTCCTCGTCCTGTGCCAGCACAGGCGTGGCTAAAGCCAGGAACAGGCATACGCCCGCGATTTGCGCATAGAGCCGAGTGATTCTCATGTTCGAGCTCCTCGGTGTCTACCGATTCAGCGACACCTCTTCGCCAACCTAAAGCCCAAATTCAGAAGCTATTGATTCGGAGGCTCGCCTGCTCCGGCCGGGCCCACTTGTTCGCCATTCGCAAGAAAGATTTTGGCGGCCGCGCCCACTGGCTTCCCATTGCGCGCGGGAGAAAGTGTAATCGTGATTTTGGTCCCGGGCGCCAGAGTAGCTTCCGTGCGCTTTTTGCCCCAGCCCGCTTCGACCCAAATCTCCGGCGCGGGGCCTTCGGCGGCCCAGCGTGTGACGTTACCTTTGTCGTCTGTAACGTCAAAATACAGCTGCGTATGCGGATTGGTGAAGTGGTATTCGGCCACGACGCCATTCAAGGTGACCGGATGCTTAGTGTCGTAGGAAACGAACGTTCCGTGATGGGCGAACATGGAGACGCTCACGAAGAGCAGGCTGCTGATCAACATCAACGGGAGACGCGGAAACCTAACCTTCATTGGTTCGCTCCTTGGATCGAGTATCAACCGGAAATTTGGCCAAAGTTATAGTGAAGGCCCACAGGTGTCAAGCGATGAGCTCCGCGCATGGTGCTCCTCGCGCGAGCTCGTCGGTTTATCGGTTCCAAATGTTCGATGACACTAGTTCCCAAGGGGCCTGCTAAAGTGTACATAAGTTAGCGCGTTCGAAACTTGTGTTCGGCGTTTTAAATCAGCTAAAGTTCCCGCCACAAAAAGAAGGGAGCTTCCATGCCACCGCCGAATTCCTCCGATGCAGAGTTTTTTCAGCAGCGGGGCTTCGGGCAAAAGCTCGGATTCGGCCAGCGTCCGGCCTTGTTGATTGTGGACATGGTCAAGGCATTCACGAATCCGGAGATGCCGCTTGGCGCGAAGCTGGACAGCCAGATCGAAAGTATCCAACTTCTGCTGCGTGCCGCTCACGATCGAGCCGTACCTGTCATTTTTTCAACTGTGTCCTACGAGGATGAAAACCTGAGGGACGCCGGCGTGTTTGGAATGAAACAGAAAGGGTCATCCACTCTGCGCGCGGGCACCGAAGGCGTGCATATTGACTCTCGCCTCGATTTCCGTCCGCCCGATTCGTTACTGGTCAAAAAGTATGCGTCCTGCTTTTTTGGAACCGATCTCGTTTCGCGCCTCCTGGTTCGCGGCGTAGATACCCTGATCATCACAGGGTGCACGACGAGCGGCTGCGTGCGCGCTTCAGCCGTCGATGCCTGCCAGACCGGTTTCCGCCCAATGGTCGTGCGCGAAGCCGTCGGTGACCGCTCGCAGGCAGCTCATGAGCAAAGCCTTTTTGACTTGAATGCCAAATACGCGGATGTCGTGTCTCTCGAAGAAACACTGCAGTATCTGAAAACGCTTCGCGCGACCGCTGCCTCGGGTGGCGCCGGCGCCTAGATAGGAGAGCATCCGCTATGGGAGAGTTGCCCACTCGAAATCCTCAGGAACAAACCCGCTTTCCTTATTCTGCAATTGTGGACCGAAAACCTCTGCGCTGGCCGAACGGCGCCCGCATCGCCGTGTGGGTAATTCCAAACATCGAGCACTTTCTTTTCGATCGCCCTTCTACTTCCGTGACAAATGCCACTACGGGCCTCGTTCCCGATGTGCTGAATTATTCCTGGCGTGACTACGGTGTGCGCGTGGGAATCTGGCGGCTGATGGACATCATGGAGCGCTACGGCATTAGGGGCACCGTTGCGCTTAACTCGGACGTTTGCGTCCATTATCCGCGCATCATTCAGGCAGGAAACCAACTCGGCTGGGAATGGATGGGGCATGGGACGAGCAACTCAATCATGATCAACCGGCAGACCGAGGAAGAGGAACGTGCGCTCGTTCGCGACGTCGTCGATACGATCAAAAAGGGCACGGGAAAGCATCCGCGAGGATGGTTAAGTCCGGCGTTAAGCGAATCACATAGAACACTTGACCTGCTGGCCGAATGCGGCATCGAGTATGTCTGCAACTGGGTCAATGATGAGCAACCCTACCCGATGCGAGTCAAGACAGGCTCGATGATTTCGATTCCCTATTCAGTGGAGATCAATGACATCCCGGCTTTTGTGGATCTGAAACAAAGCGCAGAGACCTTCGGGCGCATGATTTGCGATCAATTCGACGTGCTGTATGAAGACGGCGCCAAGACCGGGCGAGTCATGGCTATCTGCTTGCACCCTTTCCTTATCGGGCATCCCTACCGGAGCAAGTACTTCGCTCAGGCTCTCGCGCATATTACCTCGAGGCAGGACGTGTGGCTTACGACCGGCGGCGAGATTACGGATTGGTACGTGCAAAACTATCTCCGCCCGGAATAGACGTAGTGTTGAGCCTCTTCGGGACGACTGTTAGGAGACTTTATCGCCGCTCACGTGACTATCCTCGAATGACGTGGATGCGAACGCTCACTTTCAGCTTCTTCCAAGATTTGTCTGCAGTGTATACAGGCGCCTTCAGAGCGAGCCCAAGCGCCAAGCAGGCCCGGTCCCCCAACGACAAGCCGAGCGCACGGGTTTGTACGGCCAAATCGCCCGTGATTCTGGCGTGCTCGGATGTAAAAGCCACAACTTCACGGATGGGACTCAGCGTAGCTTCCCACGCCTGGTCAGGGTCGAGGCCGCGGCCGACTAGTTTGCTGTACACTTCGGCCAGATTGACGGTGCTAGTTACCGCCATACTTAACAGTTCTAGTGTCAACTTTTCAGCCCCGGGTTCGTGATTGAGAATTGCAAGCACGGCGGAAGCATCTAGCACGACTCTATTCATTTCGTGCGGCCTGGCGACGTTCTTCAATCAATTCGTCAACCAGAGAGGTGCCTGGTTTCACATGCTTCCGGACGAGGCGCTGAGCCCGCTCGATGTTGCGCTTCAAGGTGGTGATACGCAATTCGTCATCTTGTATCTGCAAAACCACCTCGTCTCCAACATGGATGCCCAGGCGCTTGCGAAAAGAGGCGGGAATGACAACACGCCCGTTTTCATTTATCCGCATGCGAGTTTTTAACTTCATGTGCATTTATCTCCTTGTGACACTATTATAGCATATGTCATACCTAACGCGGCGTGACATAAAAGTGACGCGGGTCCGAGCTCAGATATGCGGTCTTGCTGCCAAGAACAACGGAGTAGCTTGATTGGCCGGTTTTGGCGTGCTCTCGTTAGCGATCACTGCAGCTGCTGGCTAGAGTATTTCTACGCGCTTTCGGTCGGTGACTTTCTGCTAGTATGACTACGTAGCGTGGTTGAGCTAGGATTGAAAGAAAAAGAATAAGTTATTCTCGTCGAAGGGGCAACTCAGTGGACACAGATAGGATCGTGCAGGAGATAGACGCCGAAATCGCGAGGCTCACCTCTGCTCGCAGCATCCTCACAGGATCTCGTTCAAGTAGACGGGCACCACAGCACAGCAGGAGTGCTCCAATCAAGAGAGTTGTAAGCGCAAAGCCGACAAGCAGGCTGAGCGCCGCGGGCCGAAGAAGACTTTCGGAGCTGATGAAAAAACGCTGGGCCGATCGTAGGAAGAAAGCCGCTGCAAAGAGTAAGTAAGTTATTTCCTTCAATGCATAAAGCCATCACAGGGGCACGGCGCCAGACTAGAGGCGCCGGGCCCTTCACCAACTCCAATTTAGCTTCTGATCCAACCAGTCATAAGGCCTGCCATTACCAGCATCGACAACGCTTACGATAGTCCAGTTAACCCAAATTTCTCCTCGCGTCACGAAGGCGGCCTAGCGCAGCGCTCGATGCGGTTATCTGACGGTAAATGCGTATACTCGATCGTTCGCCGCGACGAAAATACGCCCATTGACCACAATGGGAGTCTGAAAATTCTGCACGCGGCTCATCTGCTCGTCCTGACCGCCACCAGTAAACAGCGCTTCGCCGGTTTCGCCGTCAAACGCATGCAACCGGTTGCTGGCTCCAGTGCCAACTGTCCATACAATTGGCTCCGACCTCCCGTCGATCGTAGTCGCAATCGGCGATCCGCCGCCCATGTTGTTCGCGCACCATGCGATTGTCATTGAGGGAGGCGAGGATGCACCGATCCGCAAGGCGACGAGATTTCCTGCACGTCCAGGACAGCCGATTCCGCTGCCGCGCGTCTCGAATACCACATAGCTCGCAGATGTGGTCCTGTACGTTGCCGCAGCATTGATTATCTCGCCGCTCGAAACCTTATTGCTCTGCACTCCCTCGCCTCGAATCCCATTGCCTTTTCCTATTCCTCCCAGATCATCCCGATTGAGGAGATAAGCCATTCCGTTTTTCCCGAGCGCAATGATCAATTTGGATGGCGTGGCTCCGGGCACGTCAAACAAGACCGGCCCCGAGCCACCAAGATCAGCGTCGTCATCATCGAGATGACGCCAATTCGAAGGAGCGAAATAATCGGTAGAGTTGCCATTGAACTTTGCGCCTGAACCCAGGCGGATGATCGCTTCTCCACCCATCCAAGTGCGCGCACCAAAGGTGTTCCCGGTAGCGACAAAAACGGAGCGGCCATCGGTTGCTATTCCACCCGGTGCCCAGACTCCTCCGCCGCGCCCCTCAGTTGCCCAAGCGGTCGGGTTCTTCGGATCGGCTAAGGGAATGGCGATGACCCAACCGTGGTAATCGCCACAGTCACCCCAATGGCCGCCATAGGGTACGTAAAGAATGCCCGAGTTGAGGAGCAGGGCACCGCGCTGGTTCTGCACTGATGGGTTGAATGACAATCCACCGTACTTCATCCCGGAGACATTTACCGGCCATCCTGGTCGAATCGAGCCGTCGTCCAGCGATAACGCAAAGACGAGGTATTGCTTAGTCCTTCCCCCGTCGGGCGTCGTCATCGCCGCGACGTAAATGGTCCGGTCGTTTGGATCGATAATTGGAGTGCCGGTGATGCCGAGCGGGTCGATATTTCCGCAAGGGAGTTGCGATCGCGGCACCGGATTTCCCAGCGTCTTTGTCCAAATCTGCTCCCCGGTGGCGGCATCCAGCGATGAGACCGTGTTCCGCTCTGTAGCCACAACCAATGCGGCTTTGCCGCTAGGACCGTTATCCACATAGAGCGGCTGGGCGTAAACGGGTCCTTGTACAGGTGCATTGAAAGCTCTGTCCCGGTGCATTGTGGCGGCGACCTTGCGCGTTAGGAGCGGATCGACGTAGGCACCATCGCGGGTTCCATTGAGATGATGCTGGAGAACTTCACCCGAGATCATCGTCAGGGGTAGCGCCAGAATTGCGAAGACCAACGCGGAGACGGCATTAGTTTTCATCACTAACATGTTTGCTTCCTTATACTCACATTACTCGCATTTTAGTGGATCCTCTCAATCGGTCGCGCGGGATACAATACGAATTAAGGAAGCTCGAAACCGGGAAGGCGCAGCGCCTTCTGGTCAAATGTCAGGGTGCAAGAACACCTCGCCCGGGCGCCTAGCGCGGCGATGATGGCATCGGAGAACGAGCCTCGTCCTTCCTTGAGAGCGACCATGGCCGTGAAAACCTCCTGCTCGTTCTCGACAATGAGTACGTCGATCTGAAGCATGCGCTCTACAGCTGCGGCGATTTCGTGAGCTGCTACGCTATAGGCGCGTTCGAGGACCCACACGGTCTCCACCATTGCCACAATACTGACGAAACCTGGATTTTCTTCACTTAGTCGCCGTTCAATAATCTCCGTTGCCTTACGGGACTGAATTGGGTCGTCTTGGGTGAGGTAACGGACGATGATGTTGGTGTCGAGCCCGATCATCGGCGCGCAGCCGCAGCGGCACCTTCGGCTACGGCTTCAGTCATCTCCGCTGTAGTCACCGGCCGCCGACGCTTGGTCTTGATAATGCGTCGTAAGGCTGAAGCAGGAAGTTTCGGCAAGAGAACAACGCTGCCATCGGGATGTACAAAGAACTTGACCCGATCGCCTGGCTTTAATCGCAGATGCTCGCGAATAGCCTTGGGGATGGTGGCCTGACCCTTCACGGTTATGGCAGACTCCATTGCCTCTCCATTACTTTATCACAAAAGTAATACCACCAAGGGTAGGCCAGCGTCAAGACCTCTCCAGGAGATTTGTGCGAGCAGGTCTTCACGAATGACGGAAGGTTCTCCACCTTGCGCGATCTGTGTGCCCCCCTCTACTTAAGTAGACTTAAGTAGACATCGAGAAGAAAATCCTCATGCGTACACCAAAGCACCGTTGGGCCTGCATTGGAAGCACCCCCAATTTTTCCGTTCGCGATGCTCACAACCGCTAAAGACGAAATCTATTGTCCGTCTCTCGCAAGGCCTGCAGCCTCCAATGCTGACTTCAGTTCCTCCTCACTGGTTAGGTGAGCAAAGGCTCTGAGTATCCATAAGACCCGTAGTTGTTCTTCGGGTTGCTGTTCTCCTCCGCTCTTGGCCATTCGGCTGATCCATGAAGCCGCGGTTTGGGCCAGTTTGCAAAACAGAAGTTCCTGAGACAGGCTCTCTATACGCGAGGCTTTCAGCGCGAACTCTAGCGCGATGATTTGGGTCTTATCCTTGATGATTGTATTCAAGCTGGCGATAAAAAGTTTCAATTGTTGAAACTCCGCCCGACGTTTGTGGCTGAGCTTCGTTGCGTTCGTTAATGTCCTCTCGACGTTTGCCTGGAAACTCCGTTCGAGTTTGCTCATCGAGCCTAAACAATGGCTTGAACAAAAGACATTCTTGAGAAGGTTCTTTTACAACCGCCTGCCAGAAATCTTTTTCATGTGGATATTGACGCATTTTGTCGGCCAACTGAATTGCCCATTCTCTTGGAGACAGGTGCCTCTCAATTTTATCGAGTCGTTTGTTAACTGCGCCTATAGACATGTATTCACCCACCACTCAAGAGATCTAATCGACGACTAACTACTTGCTCCAGTTTGCGAATTCGCGCTTCGTCTTCGCTCACCCTGATCGTCCTCACTGAGACATCTGCTAAATATGCAATTGTATTTGCGACTCGCGGGTCGATGTCGCCCTTACGAACCTGATTTATCGTCTCTGCCAGAAGGGCAACAACATCTGCAGCGTTCGTTATGTTCACGTTAGGAGTTCCTGCGTCCAGAGTTTTCATCCGATTGTGCTGGCCCCCGAGTGATTGGGCTGCTCTCCGCTCCGTGGCTCTCGACGGGTCGTGGAACAGGCAACAGTCCAAACCTGGCAGTGCGGTCGCCTTGCATCTCAAACCGTCCGGCTTAGTTGCCATACACTGTGTGCTCGTGTCGCTTCCTTCCGTTGACATTTAGACCTCCCCTTTTGTTGGTTTTCCACACGGGGGCCTAACGCAAAAGCGGTCTCGGTATGAGCTGGTACAGGAAGTAACTGCCAGGTGTGTTTAGGTGAGCATGACCGAAAGCACGCGTATTACGCCTTGCCCCTTCGATCACCCCCGCGCTGCTTGCAGCGCGGTTACCCTGTCGATGATGCCAAAGCTTATCTTACTGGCCGAGAAATACAAATCTGTACGAGAGATACAAATCCTATTGGTAAATGCGATCTTTTCGATGGCCCGCCTCGGCTATGCTCGGCCCAGTTTGACGAGAGGGCTCGAAAGGGACGATGTTCTACACTTCGACGATGTGGCGGTTGATCCACTTAAGTATCTGGGCGAATCGGAATTCGCCACTGGAGATCGAGCGCATCACGAATTCGAAAGCAGAGATGGAATCGACTGCCAAGTCGACTCCGTTAACAAGAAGAAACGTATGCGCGACTGCAAAGGCTACGCGCTTGTTTCCGTCGAGAAACGGGTGATTGTTCGCCAGAGATTCCATGAGAGCTGCAGCTTCCTCGGCCACACTGGTGTAATAGCCGGTCTGCGGGCGGAATACAGCGGATTCCAGCAGCCCGCCGTCTCGAATACCATCGATGCCACCGTACTGATCGATTTGCTGCTTGTGGATTGCGAGAACTTCGGCAATGGTGAGATAGATCCGCTCGGACACTCAGCTTATTTTGCCAGCTTTTGATAGAGTTCTCGAAACTTCTCATTCGAGCGACGATACGCTTCCATTACTTCTGGCCGCACCAGGTGTTGCGAAGGGACAACGTTGTGGATGTAATGTTCGATGGCCTTCTCCAGAAGATGTCGCTGGGACTGCCCATTTCGCTTGGCGACGGCCACTAGTTCCTTGTACAGCTTGGCGTCGATCGCCGGACCAATCTTGACGGTTCCCTTGGCCATCGTGAACTCCGACAATCATTGTAGGGGAATCTAGGCATCATTGCAAGATAAATCTAGATTAAACTAGAGCCAAAGTGTCGAGGACCATCACGGCCGGTTCATCGTCCGGGGCAACTGCTGGGCTGATAGCGAAAGTCAAAGTCCTCTATTTGGCCCCGGCATTAGGAATGGTACAGGCGCCTACGAGCGTGCGCCTACAGCGATGCCGCTGTTTTTTCATTGTCCACGACTCGCCTGAGTTCAAATCGCATAGGCAATCACAGCCGCTGCGGCGCCGGCTAGCCGGTTGCGCCGTTTACTCATAATGTGCCCGAAATATCGCTGCAGGATAGTTCAGTTGTGCTGCGGCCGCAACGCCATTTCCCAGAGCGCTCGGCGAGTGTGTGTTTCGTGCTCTGACGCGCAGGGGATGATCATCGCCGCAACCTTTGCTCCAAAGGCTCAAACTGAGCCGCCATCAACGCGGATCTGGATGCAGGCGAAAATTGGGATGTTTGGGGGCAGGCTGGTGGGATACCATTTCGCGAAGGACGTACGATCGAGCAGCCGAATACAGCCAAGGTGATGCATGAGCCGGCGCGGAGTCGCGTGAGTTTCTCCACGAAGCGAGGACAGAATGGCGGACAAATATTGGGGCCCAGATGAGGGTGGGTATAAGCGGAAGTTCAGAGTTTCGCATCGCCGTCTGGCACTGGCGTGTGTTGCGGCGATTTTCGCCGCGGGAACTGCGTGCGCGCAAGAAGGAGAAGTGCGGCCGGCGGTGAAAGGAAAGATTTCGCAGGTTCCGGCGCAGCCGCTCATTTGGCAGACGCCGCCGAACCTGGACAAATCTTACGACGCGATCGACGGCAAGCGGCTGCGCGCTTATGTGGACGAATTGGCGGCGATCTCGTTGAAGTACAGAGAGGCTGGAAATCAGTGGTGGGGCCGCATTCCGGGAATGGCTTCGGGTACCGAGACGCAGAATTGGGCCAAGGAAAAATTCAAGGAGATTGGCGTGCCGACGGAGACGGTGACAATCCCGGACCCGCAGGACATACCGAACTCATGGGATCTATCCGTGTCGGCCAATGGCAAAACGCTCGAGCTAGTGAGCTCGAATCCGTTTATTGATTTCGCGGGATACATGCCCTCGGCGCAGGCAGACGAAGAGCTGGATACCGTGTGGGTGGGGTTGGGCCAGGAGGCGGATTTCATCGGAAAAGACGTTCGCGGCAAGGCCGTATTTATCTACAGCATTCCCACGCCCAGCATACTGGTGCAATCGGCGCAATGGATGAAGTCCGTGGTGCGGGCGCAAAGGGCCGGGGCGAAAGCGATCATCATTGATATCGCTATTCCCGGGAATATGCGCTTCGTCACGCATATGGAAGGGACGTTGCGCGAGTTCAAGGTACCCATCTTCACCATCGGCGACCAAGACGGCTTTTCGGTGGAAGAACTCTACGCATCGGCGAACGGCGCCGGCGTGAAGACGCACTTGCGCTGGGACGTGAAGCACTATGCGGATCTGAAAGAAGACATCGTGATCGGGAAGTTGGACGGCATGACGGATGAGAACATCGTCATGATCGCGCATACCGACGGCTACTTCCAAGGCGCGATTGATGACGGCGCGGGAACGGCGGCTTTGCTGGGAACGGCCGAATATTTCGCGAAAATGCCCAAAGAGCAGCGGCGCAGGACGATGTATTTTGTGGCGCTGCCGGATCATCATGGCGGCGATTACGGCGGGGCGTGGCTGCACAAGAATTTCCAGACGATTTTCGCGAAGACGGCCGTGCTCGCCAATTCCGAGCACGTGGCGGTGACGAATCCAGTATGGGATCGGCCCTGGGGCAGCAACGTCGAGCCCACGCTCGTGGCCACCAACAGCGGCGCGCCATCGTGGTGGGGCGTCTACGGCAGCGACCGGCTGGCGCATATCGTGGTGGATGATTTCGCGGTGTTTGGAGTTCCCACGCAGATCGCGGGCGGCGGATCGGCGGGGCAATTGGCGCGGCTGCAGTTCGACGCGCCTTCGTTCTATCTGCACAACAAGGGAGTCTATTACCATTGCGATGAGGACACGCCCGACAAGGTCCCGGAGAGCGTGCTGAAAAACGCCGCGCAGGCCTTCGCGAAGATTTTCAACGATGTGAACAAGGTGGATCTGAAAGACCTGCAACCGCCAGCGGGGTCGCGGCCGGGAGCGACATCGAAGTTGGAACGGGAGAGTAAAGATGACGCGCGGCGCTAGGAAACTGACGGCCGAACCGGCGGTGGCGGCGCTTGCGGCGTGCTTGTCGTTCGTCGCGCTGGCCACCCCGGCGGCCGCTCAGCAGCAATCGACGATCAAAGGGGCGAGCAGCGAGGACATACGAAAGCTGCAAGTGCTGATTGACGCTTACCGGCGGCAGGATCCTTTGGTAGTGACCAAACTCAAGGACAATCTTTACTTCGCGAAAGGCGGACCCGCCGGGAACGACCCGAATGTGGGCTTCGTGGTGGGCGAGACGAGCGTCCTGGTGGTGGACAACAAGAACCGGGCCGATGCGGAGCAAGCTCTGCTGGCCGAGATCGCCAAGATCACCCCGAAGCCTGCGAAGACGGTGATTCTGCTGCACAGCGACAATGAAACGGGAATCTCCCAACTGCCGGAGGGAGTGACAATTATTGCCCAGCAAAATACGAAGAAAGAGATGGAAGTGGCCACCGGGCGCAACGCCATCCCGTCAAATTACTTACCAACAAAGACCATCGGCAGCGATGAAACCATGACCATCGACGGCGTGCACTTGCGGATGCTGCATTGGGCTCCGGCGCACACCAGCGGCGACCTGATCGTGTATTTCCCCGAGCAGCGGGTGGTCTTCGCCGGAGATATTCTGGTGACCGACTTTCCGCTGGCAGGCACGCAAATCCATCCGAATTTGCTCGGCTCTGCGGCCGGATGGATCGAAACGGTCAAAGGAATGCTTGCGCTGGACGCGGACACGTACGTTCCTGGCCATGGCGACCTGTTTACGAAAGACAATCTGCGGACGAAGCTGCTGATCATTCAGGACAAGTGGGAGAAAGTGAAAGCGATGGTCAAGCAAGGCAAGTCGCTCGATGACGTCAAGACGGAGTTGGGCGAATCCACCGAGCCGCCAAAGCGGAATGCGCAAGGGAATCTCCCACCACCGACGACGACTGAAATCATGTACAGCGAATTGAAGCAGAAGGAATGACGCGGGGGCACGCCCTGAGCTCGATTTGTTGAGAGCGGAGTGCCTTTCCTGGGAACCTCCACATTCGTTTCCTGCACCGGCGCGGTACTCTTATCCTGGACAGAGCGGTTTTTTAAGCTTCAGCCTTTTCGAGCCAGTTGCCGAGAACACCGTTTGAACTTAGCCGCTGGCCGTGGCGGACCTCGCGTGTGATAGTCCACCCGTGATGTACCATGATCGACCTACAGCCCTGATTCAGGAATAAGCTAAAGGCACTGGGACCGCCGCTGTGACCTGATTCGAGTACGCGCTTTCCGCATTGCCTGAAGCGACGGCCGTCGCAACATAGTAATAAGTCTGGCCGGCCAAGACGCTGGAATCAACGTACTGAGCTCCTGCAACGATAGAAGAATTCACCAAAGTGTACGCGCCGCCTGACACGGTCCCGCGGTAGACGTTGTAACCGATAACCGTTGACGTGCTCGCCGTCCAGTTTAGCGTTGCCGTTGAGCCAATACGCCACTGCCCGAAAGTCCAACCATAACCTGTGAGTTCGAGGCATTGCTTGCGATGCTTACGCTGCCGGTTACGCTGCCTGTCGCCGCCGGGGCAGACGTTACGTTCAGAGCCAACAACAAAACTCAAGACCCGGGGGGTTCCCGAACGAGTTGGGCATCATTCGGGAGTCGCACAAGGAACTACCTGGCGGCTATGCCGACGGTAGACTCGGAAATCCTGGTCGGTTGTGAGGATGATGGGATCTGCAAGCGTTTCGGTCATGCGAACGAGGCAAGCGTCGGCCAAGCCGATAGCGACGTTGGAATATTTCTCGATCAGCTTCACCACCGGCTCCAAGTTCTCAGAGAGCGTGAAGGCAACTACCAGAGCGCGGCGGCGAAGTAGCGCGGCGAGATTGGGGGCACCGCGCGCTCCGAGAAGATGAAAGGCCTCCGACAGAACGGCTTCGCACGAGGACCAAGGCGGGGGCATTTCAGACGCCTGCGTCACGGCCCACTTGTGGTGAGTGTCTCGGCTGCTGAGCAGCGCTACCACGAAGCCAGCGTCAACGAGAATGTTTCTGGCCATAACCCGTGGTGTGCAAATACTGCTTCTTGCGCGCAGTTAGGTCCGTCGGTAAGCCATCTACCGACCCAATGAGATCGGCAATGGCGTTGAGGGAGGCAGCGCGGCGGCGCTGGCGGGGGGCACGCTCGAGCCGTTCGCGAACGACATCCGACTTCGAGATCTTGCGCCCGCGCGATTCCGCCTCAATATCCGCCACTAGTGGTTCGGGCAGTCGTACGGTGAGAGTCTTCATAACATGAGTGTATTACATCTCCGGCATGTGCGCAAGACAAGCCCCATAAAACAGACGACAAGTCCGAGCGAATAGGTGGCTCCCAACAGCAGGCGCGGTCCCATGACCTCCGGTTGCCGCACAAACAGGTTTCTTTAGCATACTGGCTGTGAGCGGTCCGACACGTCCTTGCAAGACCGAACTCGCGAACGAAAGCGTCAAGGCCAAGCTCGTCCGCCTTCCCGAACACAAGTGATCTTTGTCGTGGTCGCATTGTGCGCTACCTGTCTGTACCGAGGGAAGAGTGAAAGGCTTCATCTCTGAGGTGAAAGTAATCTTCGACCTATATGAGTCTCTCTTTCAAAGGGAACAGTCTTTACTTTTGGCGAGAAATAGCGCTGCAGGTATTCTCATCGTTCCAAAATCGCACACTTGAGGCATCGTCTTTCAGCGCAATTTCGTATGACTGTGCGAGGGTTCGGACTTCTTTCTCGGTGATCGAACGCTTACTTCTCCCGCTTTTTGGTGCTCCTTTATTTCACGGTCGAGTAAAACACGGACAAATTCGGACACACTGTCGTAACCTTCACTCTCCGCAAGTTCCTTAAGCACAGCGTGTTGATCGGAACGTAATCGCACGCCAATTTGTTTTTCTCGCCTTCGAAATTTCATTTCTAGGTTCGCAATTGTATAGCAAAAGACAAGGAGGACAAACCGCAGCCTACTGTGCTTGACAAATGTTTAGCAAATGACTAGCATCTAATTGAGGGGAAGGCAAATGAACAAGCGCGCTAGACGCCCAAAAGACCAGAACACGTTAATTACTTTGGCTAATCGCAACGTTAGATGGGCTCGACGTAGTTGGGTGCTCTCTCGGGAGCAACTAGGTGGGTTGAGAAGCCTGACTGTGGAATTGCGGCTCTCAGTGGCGCGAGGTGATCTGCGGCTTATTAATGGGGCATGGTACGTCACGCATACTGGCCTCATGCGGCTAGCCCATCGGAGTCGTTGTGCAGGTATCCAAGTACGGCTGATTTCGGAATTTTGTGATCCATCCGCAAACCGATGGGTTTTTGAGACCGTAGTCTACAAATCAAAGCGGTCGAAGGGCTTTGTTGGTTACGGAGATGCCGACCCCTCCAATGTTTCACCACTCGTGCGCGGCGCTGAAATGCGAGTGGCCGAAACGCGGGCCGTCAATCGTGCTCTTCGGAAGGCTTACGGTATTGGCCTTTGCTCTGCCGAAGAGCTTGGTTGGGACCCGAAGAACTATGCTCTTCCCGATGCGCAAAAACAGCCTTCCGCCCCGAGCAGCAATGGTCAGAATAGCCATCCACGTCTCCGCGATCGTCTCTGCCTGCTGATTCGTCAGCATCAACTTGATGCCAATCTCGTCAAAGCCTATGCCGCTGATTCTTGCGGTACTCCTAACCTGCGGGATGCCACCCGCGAGCAGATTGAAGCCTTCATTACCAACCTGGCTGACTGGGCGACGAAAGACCGCCCAGGCCTTATCTGCAAGCTGAATAGCTATGCCGCACCGCACGAGGTCAGCTCATGACGCACCACATTCCCGGTCTGCATCGGGAAGGCAGAAATGACTCCGATGAGCTTGAAGGTATCTTCCTCGTCCGTGTCGATCGGGCGTTCTATCGCTGGCACCCAACCAGACCGTTTTACCTAGTGCGTTTTGCGGTTCTCGAGCCTAAACAGCACCGCGGCCATTCCGTTACGGGCCGGATCTATTGCACTCCTAAAGCACTCTGGAGGCTGAGCTGGTTCTTACGAGATTTCGGCTACAACACGGATTTGTTGGGGCGAGACGAACTCGACGAAAAAGCACTACTCGGGCTACAGGGCATTGTTCGCGTCTCTCACACTGTGCTGAACGGCCATTCCTTTCTGAATTTCGACGGATTCGCTCCTGCGGCTGATTGGGAGGAATTTGCTCCTGGAAGCGGCAATGAAGCTGGACAATGACTTACAGCTATACACAAATCGCCCAGTATCTGCGCTGCCCCCGAAGCTATCGCCATAGGTACCTCGATGGCTGGAAAGAAAAGGATAATCGGGCAACCCTACTTTTCGGCCGCTGCTTCGAGCAGGCACTCGGGGCTTACTTCCGACGGGAAGATAGTGCTGCTGCGCTATTCAGCGGATGGGCGAAATACCAGGGAGTTCAGCTCGAGTATTCACATGGAGACAGCTGGGAACGGATGTTCCGCCACGGCGTTCAGCTACTGGAGAGGTTGGCACAAGACGACCGCATCGAGATCAGCCAGCCCAGCCGCAACCTGCAAATCAAACTGGAGCGTTCGCTTCCCAGAGCAAACGACTTCGTCGCCTACATCGATGCCATCGGCAAGCTCGATGGCAACAACTGCTTATTGGAATGGAAGACCACAACATCCCGCTATCCAGAAGAACCTAATGGATTGCTGGCTCTTGATCCTCAACTGATCTGCTACTCCTGGATGAGCGGAATCTACGAGGTGGCCCTGATCGCCTTCGTCAGAAAACGGTTCTCTGAGATTCAGTACCTCAAGACCACCATCACGGATCAACAAAGAGAAGAGTTCGGGCGTCTGGTCGAAGCAACGGCCAGCCATATCGAAGCTGGCGAGTTCCTGCCGCACAGCGGCATCCGGTTCCCGCAGAACGGCTGTATCAGCTGCCCACAGTTGGGGCTGTGTCTTGGTAACCAGCAGCTTGTTGAATCAAAGCTTGTTCGTCGTCCTGGAGCCAGTGACCTTGATTGGCTTGACCAGCTTATGGATTAACGGAACGCCTCCCATGCCGCCGCAGCTCAATTCCAGACGAGCCTCAATCGTGTTGTCGAAGATCGATGAGATTCTGGCCTGGGAGAAGAGTTCGGACCGGGACCGAGACACCCAATTCGTGGAATTGGGCCGTTATCTCTGTGAAGTTCGAGCAGGTCAATATTGGAGGCTGGACAACCTGAGGTCTTTCGATGAGTACTTGGAGAGGAAGTTTCCTGAGTCACGTCGTAAAGCGTACTACCTGATGGCTATTCACGAGCACCTGCCGCGCATTCCGAAATCCGATCTGAAGTCGATGGGATGGACGAAGGCTAGCCCGCTTAATTCATGAGAGCTGACGATTTGTTTTTCTGCAGTTGAATTGTCGAATTCTCGGCATTCGGGGATTCACGGCGGCGTGCAGAGCTCGCGGATGAGAGAGAAAAGCGGTTTTCGACGAAGGCTCCGCCCTAAACTCACGGGCGCAGACGAATTCGGAGAGGACAGGAGCAGGCTAGCCGGTGTTAAACGTCAAGGCGAGTTCGCAGAACAGAGATTGCCACGGCCAGCCGGTGGCCAGGTGGACGCGGATGCAGCGGGCGGTCTGGCGGACGCGAGCACCGATTTTGAACAGGCGAGCACGTAGAGTTTCGATCTGCGCCGAGCGCCACGGCAGCGGAAGTTGCAGCAGACGAAACAGATTGACCAGGTTGTAGGCAAAGCCATGCAGGAGCAGACGGAAGGCGTTGGCCAGAAAACGATGGCAGCTGAGCCGGTCGGCACGGAAGCCGTTCTTGAACTCCTCGATGCGGTTCTCGCACTCGCCGCGATCGTTGTAAAACGCAAAGACCTGGGAAGCGTGGCCGGGGCAGTTAGTGATGAGGAAGCGGAGGTTGGTTCCTGTGGCGGTGTGCTCGGCCTTGTAACAGATGCGACGCTGGCGTGACCAACTGCGGGCACGATGGCAAAAGCTGGAGAAGCTGCGCTGCGGGATTCCGGTGTGGCGATAGCGGCGGGCGAGACGTTTCTGCCGGAGCTTGGCTCGGCGTTGGAAGACCGCGTTGGCAGCAATGCCGAATGCGTACTGGATGCCGAAAAACTCGCAGAACTGGTAGAGCAGCGGCAGAGCGAAACCAGCATCGCCGCGCAGCTTGATCGGCACGCCGGGAAAAGCGGCTTCTAGACGCGGCACCAGCCGCAGCAGCATCGGAACGATGCGCGCATGACTGGAGGCATTGCCCGGTCGCAACCGTACGGCCAGCAGACATCCGGTGTGGCGTTCGAAGACGAGCATGGGGTGGTACATATGCTGGTCGTAGGCTCCGTTGAAGAAGCTGAGTTGTTGCTGGCCATGGGTGGGATCGTCGGTGGAGTCGATGTCCAGCAGGATCTCGCCGCGCTGGCGGACCTGCTTTCCACAGAGGCGCATGAACTGATCGAGCAGGGCATCATTCAAGCGCACCAGATCGCGGGCGGAAGGCGCATTCTCCCAGCGGCTGAGCGTGGGCTGGGAGCCGAGCGGGGCTCCCAGTTCTTGATCGGCGACGATCTGCAAAGCGGGATCATGACGCAGACGGTCGGCATCGTTGGCGTCTTCGTAGCCCGCGACGATCTGGTAGATGCGTTGCCGCAACAGGGCCAGTGAGTGATGGAGCACGCGATCATCTTGGCGTGGGTCGCTGAGTAGTGCGGCCCAATCGTTGGTCAGATGATGCTGCTCGTCGAAAGCGCGCAGTGGCAGAAGGCCCGCGTCGCTGGTGATTTGCCCGCCGGAAAAATCACAGTGAATGGGATGGCGGCGGTAGAAGGAGAAGCAGAACTGTGATATACGAGTTGTCACCTTTGGGATGCTCCAAAATGGTGTACTGGGTTCTCCGAAAACCCAGTGTTCATGCACCTTTTAGAGCATCCTTTCTTTTTTCGCCACCAAATTCAGCGAATAATCCAGGCTAGGGAGCTGGTGAAGGTAGTCCGTAGTAACGGGCGGGACTTTGATTGTGCACCCTGGGTGCACAAGGCCATCGACCTTCCCAGAGAGGAATTCAAACGAGAAGTCGAAAAACACCTTACGGGGCAGGAGACCGAGCCGTGGGAAATTGTCTATTTCAAGGTGTACAAGAGTCAGCTGCGGGTGATCGAGCGAGCTCTCGAAACAGCGGCATTAATTCTCGGAAGTGACAAATCGAGAGGTTATTGCTTGGAGATGATCTGTGCTGATTTCTTGGCGGGAGCCAACCTGGAGAGTGGCGGTGAGAATTCATAAACACCCGCGAGTCCGGCTGCGTCCAAAGGATTATGCCTTATTGCATCGATCAGTCTTGGAACGGGACGGATGGCGTTGCCAAAACTGCGGCTCACGCGCGGGACTGGAAGTTCACCACATCACGCCGCGAAGTAAGCTAGGCCATGATGCTGAAGAAAATCTAATCACCCTCTGTTGGGAATGTCACAGGCAAATACATTCAAAACAGGTGCCGAGCACGCCTGCAGCGGCCGCCAATAAGTAGAACTATATCGCCTTGCGTTCGGAATCGAGTCTCACGACGTTGATCCTGTTGCATCATAGAGATATCGTCTTCGGCTGGTCCAGAAGAATCAAAGGCGAGCGTGGGAGTAGTCGAAATCAGCTCAGCGCGCGATTAATGCCTCGTGCCTCTCCTCATTCGTTAATTGTTGGTGAATCCATTGGCAGATTTTCTCAAGGCCTTCTCGCAAATGTCCCGAGACGCCAACCGAGTTTTTGCTCGACGAGACGGTCGTCTGAATTGCGGCCGCGAACACCGGAGCGGACCGGCAAAGCGCGGTATTGAGAATTTGCCTGTGATGAGGGCCGATCGACCGCACGGGGAATCGGACAGCTCAGATGTGGATTTCGCTATCGAACTCGAGCCTGCAGTTCAGCTGAGTTCGCAGCCGACCCGCTCTTTAGGCAAAGATTGTTGACGGGATTTCGTGATGAGAATTGCTGCTGCTCTTCGTAGCAAAACCTCAAGATCCTGTCTGTCTGTCGGGGTGCTTTGCTGATCGGCGAGGAGCTGATCTATACGCGGGGCTGGCATGGTCTCCCTCTCTTTGGCGCGAGTTCTCTTTTTCCGGAGAACCCACCTTCCGAATTGTCGATGTGCAAGAAGATTTCCAAGAGTTGTCGCCGGAAGTTGCTCACATCAATGGCTTTGTCGTCGCCCTAATGAGGGCACGGGAAAGTATTTTCCCAAAATGCGCAATTGACTTGCCTTTAAGGGACGATTACTTGGCGCATGGAACAACGTGATGCAGTAATGCCTAGTGTCGTACACCGGTGGCGGCTCAGGTCCGCGGGTCTCAACTGTACGGGCCGCATAGGGCGAAGGGGGAAAGGTGCGTAACGTGTCCTACAACTCACGCTACAACTGAGATGCATTATCGAAATGTGGCCCATATTGAAAATCCTGAAAGAATTGTGTGAGAATCTCATCGCCTCGGCAAACCGGTACGTTGTCCGGAAGCTGCGGAGGTGCAGCAAGGTTCCCACAACCAACATTGAAGATAATGGACCCGACTTGTAGTCAGTTCATTCAACTATGAACAAGCTTCATAGGACGACCCGATGCGGCAAAACAGCGATTCATTCGAGGCGCTGCGGGCTTCTGTCCGTTATCGGTGTCATCGGAGTGCTATCGATTTCAGGGTGCTCAGGCGGCCCAACCCAAAATCAGTCGGGGTTTAACGTGCAAGTCACAGCGCACGCTGCGATTCTTCACTGGAATCCGAGCACATCGGTGGTGGTTGGCTATAGAGTCTACCGCAGCACGCAATCGGGGACGGGTTATGCACTGATCACATCCACGCTAGTTTCGGGAACGTCCTTCAGAGATATAACGGTTGCGAAGGGGCAAACATACTTTTGGGTAGTAACGTCGGTCGATGCTCAATTCAACGAAAGCGGGTTTTCTAACGAAGTTTTGGCGACCATTCCCTCTTCTTAGAACGTTGACGCTCACGGTTGCGTGAATCCCGTTCTTCTTGCCCGTTAGTCCAAGTCCTACACCTCCGTAATCATTTCCAACTGCCGTGCCGATGCATGTAACTTCTCTCGGATGGCTGATCCCATCCTCGGATCTCCGGCCTGCCCCAGGACCCAAACCAATGAATCTCATCTGTGACTTGATTGATTGAAGACAGCAGTTTTGACGTTGCTGGGTCATCAGCTACTGTGGATCAGATGGCTGCGTAGTTCGCGCCTGGCCTTCAAAGGCCTCGACAGATCGATAGCCCATCGTAGTCTTTTTTTCTGAGAATGGAGGCAGTTTCGATGATTCAAGAGGTCTGTGCGCTGTTGCCGAAAGAGGAGGACCTTCTCGAACAATTGGAGCAGCGCCTCGGGCTAGTGCATGCACATCAGCGACTCGGTATGGAGAAGGATTACGAGGACAGATTCAGTGGCCGTATCAACTTTTTTCATCCTGACAAATGGTATTCAGCACATTCTATTTTCACCTATGCTTTGAAATTGACGGGGTTGTACCGACTCGGAACCAAGAATGCAGAACGCATACAGGTACGACGTAATCGCGTTTACCTTTCAGACCTCCCGAACAGATTTGACGGATTCACGATACTCCATCTGAGTGACTTGCATGTGGACATGAGTCCCGGCGCGATGCGGCAGATGACCGATCTCGTCGCAATGTTGGAATACGATATTTGCGTCTTGACTGGAGACTTTCGCGGGAAGGCATTCGGACCGTTCGACGAAGCTCTCCGAGGAATGGCACGCGTTCGCGCAGGCTTAGGCGAATCAGTTTACGGCGTGCTTGGCAATCACGATACCGTGCGCATGCTTCCTGAATTGGAAGCTATGAGCATTCGCATGTTGCTCAATGAATCGGAAACGATTGTGCGGGGAGATCAACATATACACCTAGCAGGCGTCGACGATGCCCACTACTACAGGGCAGCTAACCTCGAAAAGGCTGCATCCAGAATCCCGCGCTACGAATTTTCGATTCTGCTTTCACATACACCAGAGATCTACAAGCAGGCCGCATACGCTGGCTTCAATTTATTCCTGAGCGGCCATACGCACGGAGGCCAAATCTGCTTGCCCGGATCGATCCCGGCTACCCTCTCTTCGGATCTGCCAAGGCACATGGGAGCTGGTCAATGGAACTACCACACGATGACTGGTTACACGTCGGTCGGAGTTGGATCGTCCGTAATCCCCGTAAGGTTTAACTGCCCCCCGGAAATCACCCTGCATCATTTGCAATGCATATGAACGACGAGGCGGAGAGCCATTGTAATCCCTACTAACCTCGAAGCCCAAAAATCAGTTTTCTTGGTTCTATGTCGATTACCGCGCTTAAACTCGTACAGGCCCATGCGGGTCATGCATAATATGCCGGGGCAGAATTCAACTCTCCCAGGTTTGGCCAGAAAGAAGATCCTGCCGTTGTCAGTTTTAGACGGAAAGGGCGGGTTCCGAATCTTTATCAAGTTGCGTATTGGACAGATTACGGTCCCTTACCCGGAGGAAGCAGGATTGCCGAGAACCGCGATTACTATCTGCAACTGCCGAACAATAATGAAGCCACAACATTCAACGGAACGGCAGGCATTGGACCCACCACCCCGGTCGTCGACTCCCGGCGCACAGGGTTTGGTCTTGAACTGAGTTGGCGTTGATCCCGCAAGATTCGGCCCGGCAACCTTTGGCCAGTCACGTCCTCTCTCCTTCAGCTCATCCGGCCCCGGTTCGGTTCCGCGCTTTTAGACTTGAATCGCTCTGATCCCGATTGGTACAGAAAACTATGGCAATTCTATGACAATGCTGTTTTAGGGCGGCCGATTCGATGACCAACTAAACAGAACTCCTTACGAATCAATAGGAAAGTGGTGAGCCTGAGGAGACTCTTCCCTGCTTATTCGTCGTTGTTCGGGCTCGTTCGCCGCGCAATTTGCAACGGAATTTGGAACAGAACTTCAGAGTGTCGGTGCAGTTGCGCCGCTTCGATTTACCATCTTTCCCCGCAGACCGACAAACGCACATCCAACCAGAACAAAGAAGATTGAAGCCAGCGTTACAATGTCCCCGGCTCTCTCGGGCAGACCGCCGCGAAATACCAACTCAAAGTCGTGCTGGCCAGAAGCCAATGATACGTCAATAAGACCTTCAGGTGAGCTACCCAAAACCTCGTCGCGTGGGGACCGCATCGTCGGCACAATTGTCCAAAGAGGAAAATACAGTTGCCCAATCTGCACTCGCGCATCTCCCCGGCACTGCGCAGAAACCAGGAGTTTGCGAGGTCCCACGCGCATCACAGACACAGTACCCTTCCCGCTCACAAACTCTGCACGCACGCCTTCCTCGACCGGCGTGGGGGCGACGTCAAAACTGTCAAGAGATGCGCCTACGTTCTTGACAAATCCGGCGAGGTTGAGGGGAGACACATAACTCATAAACATCGGATCCGCCCATCGGGTAACATCGATGCGGGGCGTACTGAGATCGCGGACGCGAATATCGACTCGCCAGAGGATATTGCCGAGGCCGATGACTGCCAGCGCGACCAGAATCATCACGGGTAGCGACGGCCTTCCCTTAGCACGAACGCGGTGACACAAACAATCGTCCACAGCCGAGGCGAAAAGACCCGCCACCGCGACCGTAAGAATCGCGCAGAGTCGCCAAGGAAACTGGATTATTTCGCTTCTTGGGATCACACGCCAGATACCCGCGCACCAAGGCATCATGAGAATGAAGGAACCGCAAGAGACTATGACGAGTGCGCGTTCTCGGCGATGATCGCTGTGCTCGCCGTCCACGCGGCAGTACGCAAGAAGGCCCAAACCCAGGGTGAGTAAGGCGGTAAACAGCATGAACATTGAATAGTCCCCGGTGCTCTCGAATCCCGATACCTTCAAGCGACTCAATTCAATCACTGCCGGCCCCATACCTGGTATGAGCAGCACCATTCCTAGTCCAAGAGCCAGCATACCGAGGCGCGCGACAAGGCCGACACCGCCTCGCCAAAGGTATGACGCAACGAAGAGAGCCAGGCAAGCAGCGGCGGCGATTCCTGGGATAGCGATTCGATGGTTGTGCACTTCACTTGAGGAGACAAAGAGCAAATTGCGACCCAACTCGTCCACATAACGATGCGTCTGAAACGCATTGGCGTCGAAAAATCGTTGATAGGCAAGGAGGGGAAACACGTATGCGGCAGCAATGCAAATCCCTAAAGCGAGAGCGAGAAAGACCGACAACACGGTGCGCCTTTCCAGCATGACAGCGTATAGGACAATAACGGGCACGAATATGAGGGCATACACCACGTTGCTCAATACCAGAAGAGCGAACACGGCGCCGATGGCGCTCAGCATCTTGAACTGCACTCGATGGACACGGTCGCAGAGGGCAAACATCAAGGGCATCCACACAAATGCGGTCAGTTCCCCGATAGCCACCCGAGCGTAAAGGGCTTGGCCAATGATGTATGGAAGTGAGATGTAGGCGATTGCCGCAATCGTGGAAGTGGCTGGTGTGCAGCGATTGCGAAACCACACCCAAGCAGAGAGACCTGCACCTGCGAGCGCGAGGAAGCAATATACGCCAAGCTCGCGGGACTCCCGGGTGGCAGTCGGTGGGAACGAGAGAATGGGACGTAGCAGAGCCGCTATGAAGTACGGAAGCGGATACTGTACAAGAAAAATTGGGCTGCCATAACCCTTGTTCGCTTCTGCGAGCCAACGCGGATAAAGATCTCCACCCCAGAACTGCTGACTGAAGTAGTGCTGATACATCACATGCGTTGTCGCGTCGTAGCCCGTAGGAATGCCAGCGAGCAAAAGTGGAAGACATAGAACGGCGGCGGCTACGATGATTATTAGCGTGGGGTTTCGTCCCCATACGCACGGCATACTAATTAAGAGCCTCCATGAGCGAAAAAACCTGCCGGCCTTGACTCAAAGCCAGAAGTTCGGCGGGATCACAAAGATCAAGCCTGGCTTTCTGGCGGCCGATCGGATAAACGCGATATCGCGGATGCGGGATCAAGCGTCTCGCTTGGCTGATCAGTATGCGAGTCTAGCATCGAAGCACCTCGCGCCCCCAAGCCTGAAGTGCCAAACGACGCCGCGAATCCGCTTTCGTGCAAAGGGGTATTCTTCATTGCATCGGTCAGTCTTGCAACGCGGTGGCTGGAGGCGCCAATCGTGCGGCTCACGCGGCGTTAGAAGTTCGCGACATTACGCCGTGCAGTGGGCTGGGCGATGGACGCTGAGCAGAATCTCATCACCATTTGTAGGAGTATCACCGGCAGGCCATTCAAACGATTTTCAACCCGACTTATGCACTGGGTGAGCTGTTGGGCTTGTGCAGGGAATTGCTTAATCCATGTGGGGAGCTTTGGAAGTGGCGCGAATGTCCAGAAATCCGGCACAAGTTCTGAGAATTTGACCCTACTTCTGTGGGAGTGTGGGAGCCTGCGCTACACAGACCGAGGCGGGTTATACAACAATCTAGGCCTCCACGATTGTCGGATAATCATAGGACGAATGACCTGGCTATAAACACGCAATCGTATGCGCCATCTTTCTCGTCGTCAGTTCAACCGAGCGTATGTGGGAAATGGCTCGCGATGCCGCAACTTCTGAAAGTTGCGGGAAGTAGGGCGTCGATGTTGGGCTCCCTAGTTAGGGAGGAGGCCGTAGACGTTGAAGAAGAACTGTGCGCCGACGTATACCTTACCGTTCGCTACTGTCGGCACCGAAAACTTCACAGCGGTGCCCGCAGAGCCCGCCCCGCTGGCTGGGCTGCTGAACAGCAACGTCCCGACGTTGGTCGCGTCATAAGCGTCCAGGATCGCCGGCGTGTTGTCTTGGAATCCAGTGTAGTCGATGATCCAGACGATGCCTCCTGAGTTGCCATTCGCGGAGATCACAGGTATTCCGCCGCGCGGCGGGAACGTATTGTTGGAGGCTGCAAATTGAGGCGTCGAAATGGCGCCACTCGAAATCTGGAACTGGCTCAGAGGGAAGTTCTGGCCGGTGGAATAGATGTTTCCATTCCAGTAAGCCGGCATGCCGTAGTTGCCGCCGTCGTCTAGAGTCGTATTGGGTGGCGGTACCGGGATCACTTCCTGCACGTCGTTATTGGTGGATGAATTGAACTTACCCATGTTGGTCTGATCGAGCAGATAGAGAATAGAAATCTTGCCTGTTGCGAGCGCCAAATGTGGATGGGCGGCCGAACCCACTGCATCCGGCAGAATGAGGACACCTGCGGAGCCCAGATCGACGTCGTTGGCGGCCAGCGTAGACTGATTGAACGGAGTGAACCAGTCGAGGATGGATCCCGTCGGACTCAGCTTCACCACACTGTCTCCGAAGTTGAGACCTCCGTCATACAAGCCGTTTCCTGTGACGACGTACACGTTGCCGCTCGCATCGGTTGCGGGACCGGCACCGCTGAGCCAGATGGCGCCCTGGTTACAGGTGCCCGGCGCCGGATTGGAGAGCGAGTTCGCAAAAATCTGGGCCAAGGTCGATGGGTTGTAGCCCATAACCCAGCCCTGATAGTTGCATTGGTCGCCGTGAGAACCGAAGGCGATGTACAGCGTGTTATTGGCCAACAGCAGCGCAGGCCGCTGCAAGTGCTTTAGCGGGACGAAGTTTGTGGCGGTGATCACCACAGGTCCTCCGAACTTTTCCGCGCCTGTTATCAGATCTAGGGCGTGCAAACGATGGACATAACACGGCGAGGCCGTGGAGCAGGCCTGGCCGCTGACGGTACCCACGGTTTCTCTGGTCTTGGGAACCACGTATAGAGTATTGGTCGTGGGGTCAATTACGGGCGTTGAAGTAATTCCGATTTCAGGAACGATGTCGGTATTGCCGGCTACATCCGCGGACGTAAGGGTGGTCACGCCGGTCCCCAAAAAATTCATCTGCCAGAGCTGGACGCAAGAGGGCGAATCGGCGTCAAAGGCGTAAACGCTATTGTGTTCCGTGGCAATAAAGATCACGTTGCGGATGGTGCCACCAAAATTAAGGTTGGCCACCCAGAGCGGCTGGGCGTAGACGTAACCATCAACCGGGCAAGAGAAAAGCTGTCCGAAGCTCGCGGGGTTGACGGTAGCGGGCGTGAGTCCGTATTCCTTCAGATTTTGGCCGGTGCGCGCATTGTCGCTGTGATGGGTATATACGCCGACGAGATCGGTCACGGCGATGAAAGCCGAACCGCTGACGTTAGCGTTGGCATTGCTGACGGCAGTGACAGTATGTTGTCCGGCCTGGGTACCTGGCGTGTAGAGGCCGGTAGCGGAAACTGTCCCAGATGCCGGCGTGCCGCCGTTATTCCCGTCTACCTGCCAAGTCACGCCGGAATTCGATGGGTCGTAAAAAACATTGGCATTGAATTGTTGTGGCGACGAGGACATGGTTATCGTGGCACGCTTGGGGCTGAGTACCACGGTTAGGACCCCTTGCGTCACGGTGACGATTGCCAAGGCCGATTTAGTGGTATCTCCAATGGAGGTCGCGGTCAGAGTCACACTTGCCGGACTGGGTACGTTCAGCGGCGCCGTGTAAGTCACCGAGGTCGTTGTGATTCTTGAGAGACTACCGCAAGTGCTGCCGCTGCATCCTGCACCCGAGAGCGACCAGGTCACCCCGCGATTCAGGAAATCATTGGTTACAGTAGCCGTAAACTTTTGCGTTCCATATCCCGATGGAACTGAGGTTGTGGTCGGCGAAACGCTGACCGAGATAGGCAATGTCGTGCCGCTTATCGAGCGAAACGCTGCCAGCCCTGCGCCCCAGATATCGGCGGCATTGAGGGATGTGCCGGCCGATGCTGTTCCAGCCACGCTTTGCAATTGGTCCTCGACCATTAGCTTGGTGTTCGGCGACGCCTCAACGGACTCTTCAATGGTGTAGCCGGTCCCGGCCGTGAAAGCGTCAGCGTTCTTGGTGATGATGGCGGCCAGCAATAAATCTCCGTTCGAGCTTGTAGTCAAGTTTCCACTGTTAGGAGTTGCACTGCTTCCTTGTGCGGTTGCAGGCGTGCCGTCGAGCGAGTTACTCGCGGCGACGCCGGAATACTCCAAGATGGCAAAACGCAACGGGCCCAAAACCGACTGCGTCACGTAGACCGTGTCGGCACCTCCGTTGATGTTCTCCGCGTAGTAGATCGCAAAGGTATCGACGCTTGCGCTCAATCCCACGCGGAAAGCTTGGTGATAGACATTCCCACTGGAATCACTGACAGTGAAGACTTGCGAGTTGGAACTCCCGCCGCGAATAGCCACGGCAATAAAGTTACCCGCGGTGGTGTTCGTAGCAAATGCCAGGGAGTTGTTGGTTGCCGTGCTCGCATCGATGTTCCGGTGCTGCACAAGGGCAATGTTCGCGGATGCCGGCAGGTTGGTCAGCGAGAAATTCGCTGTAGCCACAACGCCGGAGACCGACGCTGTGACCGCGTAGGGGCCACCGACTGTGGCGTTGGCCGTTAACACCGCTGCGGTGGCCACACCTTGCGCGTTGGTCGTGGCCGTGCTCACGCCGCCGGCAAAGGTACCGCTGGCTCCGCTCGGCGGTGCCGTGAACGTCACCGCCACCCCGCTCACCGGATTATTCAGGGAATCGGTTACCGTGGCCTGCAGTTGCGTGCCAAAAGCCGTGCTGATGACCGCGCTCTGCGGCGTACCGGCGGTGGCCGTGATGCTTGCAGCTGCGCCTGCCAGGTTCGTCAGCGAAAAATTGGCTGGAGTGGCAACGCCAGCTACCGAGGCCGTCACGTTATATGGCCCGCCCGCGATGATGTTGGCGGTGAATATCGCTGCGGTAGCTACACCGAGCGAGTTAGTAGTGGCCGTGTTCACGCCGCCGGCAAAGGTGCCGCTGGCACCGCTGCCTGGAGCCGTGAACGTTACCGTCACGCCGTTCACCGGATTGTTCGACGCATCCTTTACCGTTACCTGTAGTGCAGTTGCGAATGCGGTGTTGACTGTGGCGCTCTGTGGTGTACCTGCCGTCGCGGTGATGCTCGCCGGAGGCGCCGCCAGGTTGGTCAGCGAGAAATTCGCTGTTGTGACAACGCCGGAGACCGACGCAGTGACGGTGTAGGGACCACCCGTGGTGCCATTGGCGGTGAAGACTTGCGCGGTGGCCACACCTTGCGCATTCGTCGTGGCCGTATTCACACCGCTTGCAAAGGTGCCGCTGGCGCCGCTGCCTGGAGCCGTGAACGTTACCGTTACTCCGCTCACCGGATTGTTAAAAGAATCTTTGACGGTAGCCTGCAATTGCGTGGCAAAGGACGTATTGATGGTTGCGCTCTGCGAGGCACCGGCCGTCGCCGTGATACTCGACGCCGCGCCTGCCAGGTTCGTCAGCGAAAAGTTCGCAGGCGTCGAAACACCGCTGACCGAAGCGGTGACGGTGTAAGGACCACCGGCGATGTTATTGGCGGTGAACACGCCTGCGGTTGCGACGCCGGAGGCGTTGGTGATGGCCGTCGTTACGCCGCCGGCAAAAGTGCCACTGGCACCGCTACCGGGGGCTGCAAATGTTACCGTGGCGCCGCTCACCGGATTGTTGAGGGAATCCTTCACCGTGGCTTGCAGTTGTATCGAAAACGCCGTGTTGACGGTCGCGCTTTGAGGCGTGCCGGCAGTGGCTGTAATTGACGCTGGTATTCCAGCCCCGCCGCCACCACCGCCACTTGCAGGCCTGAAGGCGGCCACGAGAGCGCCCCAATTCCCGGAAGCAGCCAACGTCGCCGTGGCAGAAGCCGTGCCGGCGGCACTTTGGATCTGGTCTTCCGTAATGAGCTTCGTGCTCGGTTCCGCAGGCACAAAGTCTCTGATGGTGTAGCCGGTCCCTGCAGTGAACGTTGCACTGTCTGCCGTTCCCACCGAGCCCAACAATAGATCTCCGCTCGCAGTGGTGCTTACATTCCCGCTGTTCGCTGACGTGCCTTGGTTCGTGGCAGCCGCCGCTCCATCCAAAGAGTTCGAGGTGGCCACCCCGGAGTATTCCAGTATGGCGAAGCGCAATGGGCCGGAAACCGACATGGTTACGGTGACAGTGTTCGCGCCCCCTTTGATGTTCTCTGCGTAATAAATGGCCATGGTCACAACGCTGATCTTGAAGCCCAGTTGCGTCGCTTGCTTGTAGGTGTTTCCGTTGGAGTCTTTGACCGTGAAGACCTGCGAGCTGGACAAACCGCCGCGAATAGCCACGGCGATCCAATTGCCCGCCGTGTTGCTGGATTTGAAGGCCAGAGACGCCGTGGTGGTGGTGCCCGCATCGAGGCTGGTGTGCTGAACCAGCGTGATATTGGCAGCCACGCTGGCAACGTTGGTCAGCGAGAAGTTGGCCGGAGTAGCAACGCCCGATACCGAGGCCGTCACCGTGTAGGGCCCACCAACTGTGGCATTGGCCGTGAACACCGGTGCGGTGGCCACACCTTGAGCATTGGTCGTGGCCGTGTTTACGCCGCTAGCGAAGGTACCGCTCGCTCCACTCGTGGGCGCAGTGAACGTCACCGTTACCCCGCTCACGGGATTATTCAAGGAATCGTTGACCGTTACTTGCAGCTGCGTCGCAAACGCGGTATTCACTGTCGCGCTCTGCGACGTACCGGCAGTCGCGGCGATGTTCGCCGCCGCACCTGCCAGGTTCGTCAGCGCGAAGTTCGCCGGAGTGCCAACGCCAGATACCGTGGCCGTGACAGTGTAGGGACCGCCGGCCGTATTGTTTGCCGTAAAGACCGCTGCACTTGCGACTCCGGAGGCGTTCGTGGTGGCGGTGTTCACCCCGCCAGCAAAAGTGCCGCTCGCCCCACTCGATGGCGCGGTGAACGTCACCGTTACCCCACTCACCGGATTGTTCCCTGCATCTTTCACTGTCGCTTGGAATAGCGTCGTATACGCCGTGCCAACGGTCGCGCTCTGCGGTGTACCCGCGGTAGCAGTAGTGCTTGCAGCCGCACCTACGAGGTTGGTCAGCGAGAAGTTGGCCGGAGTAGCAACGCCCGATACCGAGGCCGTCACCGTATAGGGCCCACCAACTGTGGCATTGGCCGTGAACACCGGTGCGGTGGCCACACCTTGAGCATTGGTCGTGGCCGTGTTTACGCCGCTAGCGAAGGTACCGCTCGCTCCACTCGTGGGCGCAGTGAACGTCACCGTTACCCCGCTCACGGGATTATTCAAGGAATCGTTGACCGTTACTTGCAGCTGCGTCGCAAACGCGGTATTCACTGTCGCGCTCTGCGACGTACCGGCAGTCGCGGCGATGTTCGCCGCCGCACCTGCCAGGTTCGTCAGCGCGAAGTTCGCCGGAGTGCCAACGCCAGATACCGTGGCCGTGACAGTGTAGGGACCGCCGGCCGTATTGTTTGCCGTAAAGACCGCTGCACTTGCGACTCCGGAGGCGTTCGTGGTGGCGGTGTTCACCCCGCCAGCAAAAGTGCCGCTCGCCCCACTCGATGGCGCGGTGAACGTCACCGTTACCCCACTCACCGGATTGTTCCCTGCATCTTTCACTGTCGCTTGGAATAGCGTCGTATACGCCGTGCCAACGGTCGCGCTCTGCGGTGTACCCGCGGTAGCAGTAGTGCTTGCAGCCGCACCTACGAGGTTGGTCAGCGAGAAGGTAGCCGCAGTAGCAACGCCAGATGCCGAAGCCGTGACGGTATATGGACCACCGGCAGTGCTGTTGGCGGTGAAAACTGCCGATGTCGCGACGCCGGATGCGTTGGTTATCGCCGTGTTGACGCCACCGGCAAACGTGCCGCTCGGCCCGCTCGACGGTGCCGTGAACGTCACCGTTACACCACTCACCGGATTGCTCCCGGAGTCCGTCACGGTCACTTGCAGTTGCGTCGCAAAAGCCGTGTTGATTGTGGCACTCTGCGGCGTCCCGGCGCTGGCCACAATGTTCGCCGGCGGGTTGCCCAAATTCGTGAGAGAGAAGTTGGCCGAAGTGGCGACCCCTGATGTCGATGCCGTAATCGTGTAAGGACCGCCAGCCGTACTGTTGGCGGTGAAAACAGGCGCGGTTGCAACTCCAGATCCGTTTGTGGTCGCCGTGTTGACGCCGCCCGCAAAGGTACCGCTGGGACCGCTCGCTGGAGCCGCAAACGTCACGGTGGCGCCACTCACCGGGTTGTTGAACGAATCCTTTACTAGGGCCTGCAGCTGCGTTGGAAACGCAGTGCTGATCGAGGCGCTCTGCGGCGTACCGGCTGTGGCCGTAATAGTTGCGGCTGCACCTGTCAGGTTCGTAAGTGAAAAACTCGCCGAAGTGCTGACGCCGGAAACTGAAGCAGTGACGGTATAGGGACCGCCTGCGACAGTGCTAGCCGAGAAAACCGCCGCCGTTGCAACTCCGGATGCATTTGTTGTGGCCGTTTTGACACCGCCGGCAAAAGTGCCGGTGGCTCCACTCGCAGGAGCGGTAAATGTCACCGTCACACCATTGACCGGGTTGTTGAAGGTGTCCTTGACTGTCGCTTGCAGTTGCATTCCAAATGCGGTGTTGACGGTCGCGCTCTGTGGCGTGCCGGCCGTCGCCGTGATAGTCGATGCTGCGCCCCCCAAGTTCGTCAGCGCGAAGTTGGCTGGAGCGGCAACGCCGGATACAGTGGCAGTGACATTGTAGGGGCCTCCGGCAGTAGTGTTAGCGGTGAGAGCTGCTGCCGTTGCAATTCCCGATGCATTCGTCGTGGCCGTATTCACACCGCCGGCAAAGGTGCCGCTCGCACCGGTCGTAGGGGCGGCAAAGGTAACCGTAGCGCCGCTAACGGGATTGTTGAAGGAATCTCGTACTGTAGCTTGCAATTGCACAGCAAAGACGGTGTTGACGGTAGCGCTTTGCGGAGTGCCGGCGCCGGCGATGACACTGGAGGCCGAACCCACCAGGTTGGTCAGCGAAAAGTTAGCCGGAGTCGAAACACCGCTTATTGAAGCGGTCACGGTGTAAGGACCACCCGCGATAGTATTGGCCGTAAACACCGCGGCCGTCGCGATTCCAGACGCATTCGTCGTCGCGTTGGTAACTCCACCCGCAAAGGTGCCGCTCGCACCGCTTGGCGGAGCAGCAAACGCAACCGTCGCGCCGCTGACGGGGTTATTAAAGGGATCTTTTACCGTGACCTGCAGCTGCGTCGCAAACGCGGTCCCGACAGTTGCGTTTTGCGGGGTACCGGCTAGGGCTGTGATGCTCGCTGGACTCCCTGCAACACCACCCGCTGGTTTGAAGGCCGCCAACACCATGCCCCAATTGCCGGAAGCGGCCAACGTTGACGTGGCGGAAGCGGTGCCTGCGGTCGTTTGGACCTGGTCTTCGGTTATGAGCTTGGTGTTCGGTTCCGCTGGAACAAAGTCTCTAATGGTGTAGCTGCTGCCCGCGGTGTACGTGCCAGCATCTGCAGTCGCCGCCGTGGCAAGCAACAAGTCCCCATTCGCCGTGGTCGTCACATTTCCGCTATTCACCGACGTGCCTTGGTTTGTGGCCGATGACGCCGGATCCAGAGAATTCGCAGTCGCCACACCCGAGTACTCCAGAATGGCGATACGCCATGGCCCAGAAACAGTCATGGAAACGGTAACTGTATTCGCGCCGCCCTTGATGTTCTCGGCGTAATAGATTGCCAGCGTCACCGCGCTTATAGTGAAGCCAAGTTGGGATGCTTTTTTGTACGTGTTGCCGTTCGAATCGGAAACGCTGAAGACCTGAGAACTCGAAAGGCCGCCTCGAATTGCCACAGCAATGAAGTTCCCTGCCGTGTTGGAACTTGGGAAGGCAAGGGTGGAAGCAGTCGTTGTACCAGCGTCCTTGCTGGTGTGCTGCACCAGCGTGATGCCGGCCGCCCGAGTTTGGCCGAACTCTCCGGCGACAAAGAGGAGAAGTAGAAGCGCTAGAAAGCGAACGACTCGTGCAATAAACGCAGAAGAATTGAGGCGGCGAAAGCTAATCGGCATCAGATATCCTCCGGGGATATCGAGAGACCGCGCGTACACGCGCGAATACACTTAGGCGAAGGCGGCAAGTCCACGGACGAACGCACCCTTGGGTCACTCGTCACTCGGAGAGCTAGAGCCGGACGAATTACTTCACGGCTCGAGATCCACCGGGAATCGAGGGACAGCGAAGCGCTCGTAGGGTAGCAATCAGTGATCCAAAAGAATTTCGCACTAAGTGTCTGATTAACAGTGTGGTTACGGCGAGGTCACCAGCGTGGAGAAGGCAGCTATGAGAACATGGAAGGAGATAGTATGCACAGCATTTCCGCCCAAAACATCCCTGTTTTCAAAAAATTGGCTCGTTGGGACCGCGGCCCGGAGGGTCGGACGCCTTCAAAATTAGCCGCGCCATATTTCTTGAACACATTGCCTTGAAATCAATTTCTCTTTAATGGCATTTCTTAATAACATTGCTGTCTGAGGATTTCGCCTGGAACGGGTGGCACGAATTCCTGTTCTCATCAGGCGGCCAAAAGCCTCACATTATCAGTTGAATCCAATGGCCGCACAGCCACAGACTGTTCTCCAACTCTTGGCCGGAAAGTTGCGCTGCAGTTCTGATTGCTGAGGGAGAAACATGCACAACGGCAACAAGAATAGGATCTTTGGTTGGCCGAAGGGGCAGGTCCTTCTAAATGGCCGCATGCTTAAGTACGGCATCGTCGGCTTTACTGGAGTGGGGGTCAATCTAGCAACGATGGCATTATGCCTAAGCATAGGTTTCGGGCAAGGCTGGGTCCCGTCAGCCATCGCGAGTGTCGTATCGACCTCCGGTAATTTCATTCTGCACAACTCGTGGACTTTCTCCGATCGCCAACACCAGGGCTTACGTTTACTTCGAGGATTTCTATTCTTTGCACTTGTCTCCACCGTAGGTATCCTCATAACAACGGAGTTCTACGTAAGTTTCAGTCGCATAGCCTCACATATTGCTGTGCTGAATTCCCGTGGAGGTAAGCTCGGAGTTCCTCTCTCCTGCCAGTTCGCTGCGATCTTGCTCGGCGCGTGTATGAGCTACTTATTGAATGGGGCGCTTACTTGGCCGCGAACGCGGTCACAACCTTCAGCGGCTGTGACTCAAGTGCAAGAGATTTGATTCGATTACAAGAGATTTGATTCGATTATAAGATCCTCGGATCTGTAATCTCGAGGCGGGCGCTTCGTGTGGACGTTGTAAGCTTCCGAGCTCTGCAGCGCCTTTGGGCTACCGGAACTAGAACTCATCAGAACATCACAGAGAAGCTGGCGAAAGCATTTTCTTTGTCTGTTTCCGAGTGGAGCACTGAGGCAGATAGGAGCCTTCTAATGAAGCTGCGTACATTTCAGCGGATTCTTATTGCCGTTTGTGCTGTCTTATGCTGGTGTCACTCTGCCAAAGCCCAGAGGACCATCCCTGCGACCGATTGCACCGAAAGAGCCGTGCAGTCTGCTTTGAATCAAGTGGCACTGGACGGCACCACAGTCGTCGTTCCGGCAGGCTCTTGCACTTGGACGACCACGGTTACCTACAACCAAGTGTACTCCACGACGATTATGGGGCAGACGACGTGCAGTGGGACGCCCGCGACGTCGTGCGTGGACAGCACCGCCATCACGGACGGCGTAATCGGAGACAATCCGTCGTTGCTCATCAACACGGCTACGGGGAAATCTTTCCGCCTGACTGGCATCACATTCCAGAACAACACATACAGCCCAAAGTATGGGGGAACGTTGCGAGTGGGCGGGCCATGTCCAACAAGCTGCACGCCCGAAGTGCGCCTGGATCAACTGCACTTCAACAACATTGCCGTGACGAGCGTCCTCGTGTCCGGCGTTGTGGGCGTGATGGACCACTCGGTCATTACTATGAATGGGTCCAACTGGAACGGCGTGAAGGTTGGGAATCCCGGCCACAGCGGCTTCGGGGACGAGACATGGGCAGCCCACACGGGTTTGGGCGCCAGCAATTTTTTCTTCATGGAGAGCAACTCGTTCGTTCAAGGAACCATGGACGACTGCGATCATGGAGGGCGTATGGTCATCCGTTACAACAACTTCATTAACGGCGCGTCTGCACAGACCCATCCCACTGGCGGGGCCGGTCCTGATCTTCGCGGTTGCAGGGCGTGGGAAATATACGGTAATACTGCCACCGGGAATCCGAACTGCTCGGGGCCTTGTTTTAATTTTTACTTCATAAGCAGCGGCACGGGCGTCGTGTGGGGCAATTCCGTCGACCATAACTATGCTCATGTCCTGACGCTCCATTCGATGCGCCGCAATGCAAATACCTACGGGGAAACTGCGACTCCCGGCGGGTGGGGATACTGCGGTACTTCATTTAGCGGAACCGGGTCGGCCTGGGACCAAAACTCCAATGCGAACACAGGCTACGCCTGTCTCGACATGATTGGGCGTGGACAGGGCGATTTGCTTAAAGGTAGTGCGCCGAACAAAGTGAACAGCGCCACAGGCACGATCGCCTGGCCCCATCAAGCACTGGAGCCCGTTTACGAATGGATGACGACCAACTGGTCAGGAATGAACGGCTACTACGCGACGGCCCTCGACGGCCCGATCAACCAGAACCAAGACTATTATCTCTGGTGCAATGCGCTAAGCAGTGCGGGCTGCACTAGCTTCAATGGGACCCGTGGAGTCGGAAGCGGTTTGCTGGAGGCACGTCCATCTACCTGCACAACCCAGGTAGCTTATTGGGCGACCGACACGAACACCCTCTATCAATGCTCGGCCACGAACACGTGGACGGCCTACTACACGCCTTATACCTTTCCGCACCCGCTCGTAAGCGGAACTCCGGCGCCTCCGTCTTCGACTCCCCGCAAGCAAGCGTTTTGAACTCGGAGGCATGCTGGCGAGCATCGTGGGCTCTGGGAGGGCATCTAAGTCGAGTTCCGAGACATAACCCGGTAGGGTAACCCCTGCGCGACAGCACGGTCCTTCCGCGAGAAGACCTCCTTTGCCACCGATTAGAATGGTTTTAAGCGGTTTTTGTTGGCAGGAGTGCCGATGTGAAGCAGATTAGTCGATATGAAATCCTGAGCGAGCTGGGCCGCGGAGCCATGGGTGTTGCCGCTGATATCCGTGGAAAGGGCGGCAACGCGCTTTCTGACATTTGGTCACTTGGCGTTGTTCTGTACGAGCTCTTGACAGGTCGCCGCCCCTTTCAAGGGGAAAACCATGCCGCTCTTATGCTCAGCATCATGCACAGTGACCCCGTTCGCCTCCGCGAATTGCTCGCCGAGTGTCCACCCCAGCTAGACGCAATTTCACGGAGGGCTCTCGCCAAGGATGAAGCTGCCGTGTCAGAGTTCACTACCGCACGAATACGTCACTCCCGGTGGTATCAACTGGACAAGAGGCAGTTCCGGCGGCCGTCAACGCGATCGAGGACGGGCCCGCCAACCCTGAGAAAATAACTCCGGATGCGCAATTCAACGCCGCTTCGGCTCATTTCCATCGGGCCGTTGTGGCCAAAGACACTGGCTCTCTGAAATTGCTCGTTCGGTCCGAGTTTCAGCGGATCGCGCAGGAAGGTGGGCCCCGGGCCAAGGATGCTGCGGCCTATGTGTCCTCAGCAATCCCCATAGAATTGCGCGGCATGACGCCCTTGGCCGCAGATCCGATGCGGAACTGAGCCCGATAAGGAAACTGATCTTCAGCTTAGTTCCTTCGTCGATTGCGCAGAGATGGATCCGCCAACACTACAATGGGTTCACTTTTCTTGGCCGGAGTTCCCTCCGCAGGCTCGACAAGCTGGCCTGGACAACGGGGTGGCCATGCTTTCTCTGACCGTGGATCAACGAGGAGCCGTTGTCGGAGCGTGGTCCCGCGTACCACCTGATTCCTTTGGCTTTGCCAGTTCGGCGATGCAGGCGGCCCTGAAATGGAAAACGACGGTGCCGCGCGCAGCCGGAAACGCGGTGGAGACGCAGCTCTCCGTGGATGTTCCCTTCAGCCAGTAGCGGTCTATTGTAGGCATGCTTACTGCTGCTCTTCTTCGTTAGTTTCTCGGGATTCTTTGCTGATGGAGCTTACGTTTTTGCTGAACCGAAAGCCCTTATCGGAGTTCGTTTCGCAATTTTCTCATTAGCTCTTCTGCACGGGTCACACTTGCGGACGCGTTTGCGATCGGTATTGGCGAATGAGGCCGCCACCGGAGGGTGCAAAAACGAATCGGTTCAACAAACACTTCGGCACGGTCCAGACGGAAGCGGATTGCACAAAAGCTCCAGGGAAGTTCTCACTCACTCCTTAACTGCCTCTCGGTTCACCTCTAAGCCAAAGCAGCTCAATGAATTAGACCTCCATGTTTGGAGGCCTGATTGCCCCACGACCAAGGAGAGAGTTTGCGCACTTGGCTCTCGAAGAATCGACCGTGAACCGTTCCAGGTAACCGGAGTCGTTTGGCCGCGAGTCGGCAGACGCAGTTTGGCCAGCATTTCTTACTTCTTTACAGATGACTGCCCGAAGGGATTTGGCCGACTCTCGAGTCACGGGATGGTTGCTCTGTTCTCAACTGCCTCTGCGTATTCCGATTGGAGATGCTCTTGGTGCAAATCATGCGAAGCATGCCTAAGGCGATTAGGTTTCGCCGCCTCAAGTCCTCGACGCTTCATGTCCGGATCGTTCGGCTCCTAACTCTTCTGCTTCTCGTGCTCGTCGCGGGAGGATTCGACGAGGCGCAGGCACGGTCCCACATTATTAGTTTGAGTCCAAGGTCCGGGCCGGTAGGGACCTCGGTGACGATCGCTGGGTCCAACTTTGGATCGAGACAGGGGACGAGCACGGTGAGGTTTAACGGAATCTTGGCAATGCCCTCGAGCTGGAGCGCGACGACCATCCAAGTGTCGGTGCCGGTGGGTGCGACGACTGGAAACGTGGTAGTGACGGTAGCTGGCCAGGCGAGCAATGGTGTGGCCTTTACAGTGATACCCACCCCCAGCATCTCCAGTGTCAGCCCCGCATTTGGCCCCATCAGTACTTCGGTCACTGTCACGGGCAGGCACTTTGGTGCTACCCAAAACACAAGCACCGTGACGTTCAACGGAATTGCGGGAACACCCACGAGTTGGAGTGCCACGAGCATAGTGGTCCCCGTGCCCAACCGTGCCACAACCGGCAATGTTTTAGTAACTGTCCGCGGTGTAGTCAGTAACGGAGTGAGCTTCACGGTCGCGCAAGGGCCGGTCACGGTTGCGCTCAGCCCGAAGCGCGCCGCCGTAACGATGTCCGCATCGCAAACCCTGCAGTTTACTGCTTCGGTCTTCAATGACCCATCTAATGCAGGTATATCCTGGCAGGTGGACGGTAACAATGGCGGCAATGCCACCACTGGGACAGTGTCGGCGACTGGCCTCTTCACCCCCGGCACACAACCCGGACAGCACACCATCACCGCGGTCAGCAACGCCAACCCTTCCGTCACCGCCACGGCTTCCGTGGCCGTGACCGATTTGGGCGGCGTTTATACGCACCATGGTGACAATGCGCGAACCGGTCAAAATCTTAAGGAATACGGCTTGACTCCGGCGACCGTTTCCTCTACTGCGTTCGGGCAGCTTTTCTCCTGCTCCGTGGATGGCTACGTGTATGCCCAGCCACTTTGGGTCGCAAACCTGACTCTTGGCGCAACCACCCGCAATGTTGTCTTCATTGCCACCGAGCACGACAGTGTCTACGCTTTTGACGCCGATTCTCCGTCCTGTGTGCCGCTATGGCAGGTGAACTTCCTCGGCACAAACGTGACCACCCTAGGGCCGTCCGACTATAATGGCAATATCGATATCGTCCCTGAAATCGGCATTACTTCGACGCCCGTAATTGACCCGGCGACGAATACCCTCTACGTCATGCCAAATACCAAGGAAACCGTGGGCACGGTGAACGGTCAGGCATGTTCCACAGCCTCGCCCTGCTACGTCCATCGGCTCCACGCCTTGGATCTGTTTACCGGGGCGGAGAAGTTCGGAGGACCAGTGGTTATTGCGGCGCCGAACTTCGATCCTTATCGGCACTTGCAACGGCCCGCCTTGCTGCTGGCCAACAACGCTGTCTATATCGCCTTCGGTTCTCATGGCGACCAGTGCAATTATCAAAGTTGGGTGATGGGCTACAACGCATCAACATTAGCTCAATTGTTTGCGACACCAGCAACCAACCCGAACTGGGGATGTACGGCAGGAGGAATCTGGTTGGCTGGTGCTGGACCCGCAGCGGACGCGAACGGCAATGTATATGTCTCGACGGGAAACGGCACTTACGATGGTGTGACGAATTGGGCAGACTCGGCTATCAAGCTGAGTCCCACAGGGTCGATTCTCGACTGGTTTACTCCCTTTAATCAGTCCGTCTTCCAGGCTAATGACATTGACTTGGCTTCCTCGGGGGTCATTATCCTCCCCGATAGCGTCGCTTCGGCTGCGCATCCGCACTTAGCCTTGGCAACGGGTAAGGTCGCCATTCTTTATCTCTTGGACCAAAACAATATGGGTAGGTTCAATTCATCGACGAACAATGACGTGCAGGAAGTTATTCCTGCGCCGCCGCCGAACACAACTTTGCAGGACGGGGGAAACTATGGCGACGTAGCTTACTGGAATGGAAATATCTATACGACGGGCCAAAACTTCCCGCTAAGCCAATTCCAGATTTCGAACGGTGCTATCTCGACGCCGCAAAGTGCGACCTCGACCAACTCATTCCCGCCTCGAGGCGGAATACCAGTCGTCTCTGCAAATGGAACAACTGGCGGTATCGTTTGGATCATCGATTACACCGGCTGGCAGAACGGTACAGCCTCCATCCTCGATGCTTACGATGCGACTAACGTCGCGACGCTGCTGTTCAGTAGCCCGGCCACTGGAACGGGCAACGCAGGCCTCGCTGTAAAATTTACGGTGCCGACCGTGGCTAATGGCAGGGTGTACGTCGGCGGACAATACTTATTCTCCGTGTTCGGCTTGCTTCCGAACTAACTGTAGAGAAAGAGTGGCAAGTGATCCAGCGCAAGAAGTGACGTGAACCACTGCGCACTCAAAACGCCCTTAGGAATGGAAAGCTGTCTCATCAACGGCACTATCCGAAGGATTCGCAACAATGCGCGGTTGCACTTCGGCTACGCGACGTTCAGTAAATACCCGCTTACACCCGCTCGCACAGCTCTGAGAAGGCACTCTCGTCCACGTCCATCCCGATCAGGAGAACCTGGACGTTCGGATTCAGAGAGATACTAAGATCTTGGGAAATTGCCTCAAAGACGTGGTTAATGTCGTCACTTTGCGCGCGGTCAAGTTTTTGGAATGAACAGCGTCCCCTTCGGCTATGGCGTACAAGGAACGCTGACTTTTTGGGCAGTTTGGCGGCGGTGGCGCTCACGACGCTGGAATTGTCTTCGCCATCGGTGAATACGATAGATTTATTTGGCCCGAAAAAGCATCGAACAAAGCGGTGGGCATTCAGAACAATCTTTGTCTCCCTCGAATCGAGTGACCCAACGTAGATACCGAATTTTCCGAATTCGCGCCAACGGTTAAGTAGAGAAAATGGCTTCCGTCCGGCACGTAATACGGCCGACACATACGCCCGTGTGCGCATCTTCAAAAGGACTCCGGGTATGTGGAAAAGGACTCCGGGTATGTGCAAGTTTATGCGAACTCGCCCGGGCGGAAGCTGCCAAAGCGAATCCTGTATGCGTTAACTGATTGAAAAAAGGTATGTTAACTTATGTTTCGCGACGACGGCCTTCTGCCGGTTTGGCATCAATATTGCTCACATTGAGCGCAGATACGAATGGAGGCTAGTGTGTTTCGACGCGCGTTGACAGCTCTTATTCTGATGGCAATTGTTGCTCTCTTTTCCAGTTCACCTGCATTCGCGGATAATCTTCATCTCTGCGATGTCAATCAATTCACCACTTGCAATAGCGGTAGTGCGATACCTGTGACAAGTAGCCAGGCTTGGGCGTTCGGGACGCAGCACACCGGAGACACCCTATACCTGGCGGTCATGAATCCTGTCGCAGGGGGCTCAGGAAACTTCAATTCAGGTACGAACCTATGGGCCGCTCTAAACGTACTGCCCAATCAGGTGTTTCCGAATCTCGCAAGTACGATCAGCCAAGAACAAGGTGCGACGGGCATCGTCGCAGGCAGCTTTAATGCCTCCTCTTTCCTGGTTGGAGCCTGGACGGGCACAGTTAACGTTGGACAGTCGGTCATCCTCCCCAGTGGGCCAGTCGGTACCATTTATATGGCATACCTGTTAGATTCGAGCGGCAACCTCATCGCCGTTACCCCTTGGAGTTCCGCACTAATAAATGTGGGTACCTCTGTGGCCGAACCATCAAGCCTAGCGCTTCTTGGTATGGGATTGTTAGCTATGGGCCTGCTTATCGGCCGCAGCGGGCTAGGCGGTCGCGTTTCTGATAACAACTATGGCACTGCGCTTAAAGCGTAAGTTTCGGCCGAGGCTGGGTCCCATCCATGCTAGTGTCGTATCGACCTCTGGTATTTCAGTTTTCATAACTGCTGGACATTTTCTGATCGGCAGCACCAGGGTTTGCGACTAGTTCGCGGATTTCTCTCCTTTGCGCTTATATGCACACCGCTCGATTCCACCCATGTGATTACGCTTATGCTGCAAATTCTTGCACATTACGGATCTCTGCGGTAAATACACGTTGCACACAAAGCACTTACAGCGTTGAGTAATTTGGTGACGTGATTGCTGGTAATGAAGCGCTCCTGTACCCATAGATGCGGTCCCAGACGTGTGTGGGTGACTTAATGAGAAGGTTTCTACTAGTAGCGGGGCTGTTGGCAGTTGGGTTGTTTCTGCCCGTCAGACCGGCGAACGCCAACTCCCTTAACTTCGTCGTAACTGGATTAGCTGGTACTGCAACTTTCAACCTTCAGAGCGCTCCTAGTGTTGCGTCCTTTACGACAGGGCAAGATTTCTTAGTGAATGTCAACAACGGGACCGCAAACCTTTTCGGTTACGGTTATTCGCTTCCGCCTTTCACTCTGGAGTTCTCGAATTTATCTGCCGGAGGGGGATTTGGTCTGGTCGTTCCGTTTCTCGGTTATTTGCAGTTGACAGGAGCTCAGATGTTTACCGGGACTGATTCGAATCCCATTCTTTCCGCGGGTATTTTTCACTTGGCCTATCAGACCACGGTAACAGTAACCTCCGTATCCGTACCTGAACCGGCCACAATTCTGCTCCTTGGGTTTGGCCTCGTTGGCCTCGGGATTTTCCGCAAACGTTACGCTTCAAACTAGGCTGTTCCGCAATTGGCGGCCTGTCGTTCACCTAAGTTCTGAAGGAAACAGACCCTCATCGTCGTGAGGTCGCTGCTCCGATTGCTGCACGTCGCCTAAGGTCTGACCGTTGACCAACATCGGACCGATTTCAGGAAGCGCAATGTGCCCTTCGTGATCGACAGTGCGCACCAGCGCTCGGCGAAACGCCGCCCCACAGATCAATCGTGAGACCGTCGCCCGGACCCCGGACCGAGCACGTAATCCGGCGAGCCGGAAAATCGATGGGATTGTTCCCGCCGAGGCAAGTGGATTTTCGAATACCGCTTCGCCAAAGCGCTCGGCCGTAGCCGAAAAAGTCCCGGGGTGAGCAAACATGTCGTAAACCAGACGGAATATCGGAATAGGGCGACTAGCGGCAATCGGCGGCTGCGGTGCTCGTCTCGAGCAGGGCTTCACTGCCTCGCCTCATCGCTCCGGCAGCGGCTGCCGCTGCTGTAGCCCGAAGACGACTGCGGGGGATCGGGATCGGGCAGCGCGGTTCGATCATACGACGTCGGTAAGAACCAGGTTACCGGCACTTGCGGCTAGAAGACCAGCACACCGGCGTTTTCGAGCGGATTGGCGCTCTCAGAAGCGAACCGGGATTCGCCATGGGCAGCAGGTAGTCATAGTTTTGCAGCAGGGACGTTGCACGTGCTCGTCGACAGGACAGATTTCCTCAACTGTACTTTTTCTGTCCCTTAGGACAGTAGCTGTTCGGTGTCTAGCTTACTATTTTGGCTTTATGATTGCCCACGCTCAGGGGCAGGTTCGTCTTCGCGGCAAGGCGCGACTCGTTAAACCGAATCTGGCGCACCTTTTGTTATTTCCAGCAGTTCTATTTGCCATCATTAGCCAATCAGGATGTAGCGGGACCGTCGGCGCTGCGCCTTCTACGTCGCAGAATGTCGCGCTGTCGCAGAATGTCATTTCTGGCCTGAATCCCAGCACTAGCGCTCTGAATTTTGGGAACGTTAACGTTGGTGGCACAAGCACTCTCGTTGTCACGTTCACGAATACCAGCAGTTCCAATGTGACTGTCTCGAACGTCACGATTGGCGGTGCCGGCTTTTCAGCTATCGGTATGTCTAATGGCGCAAACCTCTCGCCTGGAACCTCGGTTACGCTGAACGTTTCTTTCACTCCATCGGCACTGGGCCTGGCTAGCGGAAGTATTACGGTTACAGATAATGCAAGCAATCCGATAATCACGATCGTTCTGTCTGGAACTGGCGCGTCAGGGCATACCGCGAAGGTGTCATGGAATCCAAGTTCATCTACGAACGTCGTCGGCTATTACGTGTATAGAGGAATAACAACCGGCGGACCTTACTCCAGATTAAATGGGTCGTCACCCGACCAGAGCACAACCAGTGTCGATGGGACTGTCCAATCGGGTCAGACTTACTATTATGTGGTAACTGCAGTCGATGTGAACGGCTTAGAGAGCAACTTTTCAAACGAAGCCTCCGCCTTCATCCCTTAGCACATAGCGCGACCACAGGGCTTACGCGCACAGACCCCGCCATAGTGAAGTCGGCATGTGTTATCACAGCAAGTGAAGCGCAAAACCGATTCACGCTTATACTTCCGCATCCGATAAACGCAAAGCCTGGCTCTTCCGCTTCCCTTCCGGGCTTTGTTTCCTTTCCAAGCTGCTTAACCGACCGATCTAGAGGTCAGGTCGTCCTGGTCCTCTCCTGTACCTAACATCTGTCCTCAATCTGGTCCTCCCACCAGTCGATCCTGATTTTTCCTTCGCTTTAGTCTGCCTTGACACTGAGGGACTGGCGCGACTCACGCGGAATTCATAACTGACCGCGAGGACGCCCCAAAAAAAAACATGACGCGATTCATTTGCGAACTGCGAATCCAGAGTGGCTACAACCGACCATCTTTCGCGTTCCCAAGGGCACGGAACAATAGAGGCCGGGATCGTGGGCTCACCACGCGCCCGCTGCCATTGATTTTGGTTCAATCTGCCCTACTTTTCTTGGTTGTACTTGCGCTTTTGTTCCAGTCGGGCTGTTCGGGCGTGACCAGTGTGGCCGCGAGCAGGAATTCTCTGGTATCTCCGGCATCTTCGGCTTCTCCGGCTTCTACCGCGGGATTGCCGGCGATCGCTACTCAGCCCGCCAGCCAGACGGTATCCACCGGCCAGGTAGCCACCTTCTCCGTTGCGGCGACGGGAACCGCTCCGCTCAGCTATCAATGGCAGAAGAATAGCGCGAACATTCCTGGTGCAACCGCACCGACCTATTCCACGCCAGCAACGACTGCTTCCGATAACGGGGCACAGTTTGCGGTGGTGATCAGCAACGGTGTGGGCGCCTTGACCAGTAGCGTGGCGATTTTGACCGTCAACACGCCGCCCTCGATCACGGCCCAGCCGGTGAACCAAACGGTTATAGCTGGTCAAAGCGCAACCTTCTCGGTAACGGTGACAGGAACCGCCCCGCTCAGCTATCAATGGCAGAAGAATGGAGCTGCGATCAGCGGAGCAACTTCCTCCAGCTACACGACTCCAGCCACGACCAATGCGGATAATGGTGCACAATTCACGGTCCGAGTCGGCAACTCCCTTGGCGCCACGGCCAGCAATGCCGCCACGCTCACCGTGACTCCCGCCCCGGTAGCACCGTCGATCACCAGCCAGCCGACCAGCCAGAGCGTGACCGCGGGCCAGACCGCCACTTTCTTGGTAACGGCGACCGGAACGGCTCCGCTCAGCTATCAATGGCAGAAGAATGGAGCTGCGATCAGCGGGGCAACTTCCTCCAGCTACACGACTCCGGCGACAACCAATGCGGATAATGGCGCGCAGTTTGCCGTGCGAGTCAGCAATTCGGTAGGCACAGCGACCAGCAGTGCCGCCAAGCTTACTGTCACTCCTCCTCCGGGAACACCGTCGATCACCAGCCAGCCGACCGGCCAGAGCGTGACTGCGGGCCAGACCGCCACCTTCTCGGTAACGGCGACCGGAACGGCTCCGCTCAGCTATCAATGGCAGAAGAATGGAGCTGCGATCAGCGGGGCAACTTCCTCCAGCTACACGACTCCAGTCACAACGAACTCTGACAATGGCGCACAATTTGTGGTCACGGTCAGCAATTCGGTAGGTACTGCGACCAGCAATGCCGCCACGCTCACTGTGACTCCCGCTCCCGTGGCACCGTCGATCACCAGCCAGCCCACGAGCCAAAGCGTGACGGCAGGCCAGACGGCGACTTTCTCGGTAGGCGCAACCGGAACGGCACCGCTAAGCTACCAATGGCAGAAGAATGGAGCTGCGATCAGCGGGGCAACCTCCTCCAGCTACACAACCCCGGCCACGACGAGTTCTGACAATGGCTCGCAATTCGCGGTCACGATAACCAACTCCATTGGGACCGCAACCAGCAACACCATCACGCTCACGGTGAATACTCCACCCTCGATCACGACTCAACCCCTGAATCAAACCGTGACGGCGGGGCAGACGGCGAGCTTCTCGGTAACGGCAGGGGGAACGGCCCCGCTCAGCTACCAATGGAAGAAGAATGGCGCCAACATTTCCGGTGCAACAGCATCGGCCTATACCACCCCGGCAACGACTCCCTCCGACAATGGGGCACAGTTTACGGTTGTGATCAGCAACGTTGCCGGTACAGTCACCAGCAACGCCTCGACTCTAACCGTCAACACGCCACCATTGATCACAGTCCAGCCGGTGAACCAAAGTGTGGTTGTTGGCCAGACCACTACTTTCTCGGTAACAGCAACTGGCACCGCGCCGCTTGCGTATCAGTGGCAGAAGAATGGAGCCGCGATCAGCGGGGCAACCTCGTCTACCTACACCACACCCGCCACGACGAGCTCCGATAACGGCTCACAATTCAACGTCACGGTTACCAATTCAATTACGAGTGTAACGAGCAATACAATCACGCTCACGGTCACGGCTCCCGGCCAGCTGAGCGCCGGTAGCTCAACTTTGAGTTTCGGAAATGTGAATGTCGGCAGCAGCAGTACGCAAAGTACGACGGTCACTAACTCCGGGGCTGCCAACGTTACGATTTCCAATGTGACAATCACCGGCGCGGGCCTCAGCGTCAGCGGAATCTCAAACGGCCTTGTTCTGACGCCTGGAGCCTCCGTCACGATGAACGTGATATTTGCACCCGCAAGTGCTGGCTCGCTCACAGGCAGCAGCGTCGTCATTACGAGTAATGCTTCGAATTCGCCGCTGTCCGTATCGCTCTCTGGCACGGGAGTAGCAGTGCAGCACTCCGCTGCTCTGAGTTGGACTGCCAGCACATCGGTGGTGGTGGGGTACAACATTTACCGTGGTGGGACTTCAGGCGGGCCGTACACCATTATCAATTCTTCGCCGAACGCAAGCACCACGTTCACCGACCTATCGGTTGTATCGGGACAGACGTACTACTATGTGGTGACTGCGGTCAATTCCAGTAACGTGGAGAGCGTCAACTCGAACCAAGTTCAGGCGGTCATTCCCTAATTGCGAGCACAACGCTAGCGCACGGCGGGGGTCTTGCTTGGGAACTGCCGGTCAACTCCAGTTCAGGGCGTCAACAAGAACGATCTGGGTGGGCGGTCGGTGGCTTGCTCCTCGACAACAATTTGGCCGCGATTGTTTATGGCGGTCGCCTGGGTCAGAGTCAAACCAGATTGGTGGTCGATTACGTCGTTCAGGTCTGTAATTTCGCCGCTTTCCCAAAGGACAGCCCGGCTCTCACCCTTAGAATTCAGCGCGGATCCGACGACCTGGCCACGGCCATTTATTGCGTTCGCTTGAGTTCCATTCCCGGGCGCCACTAGGCCATTTGGAAGTATCGCAAGTTCGCGCATCGCCCTGTCTCTCCAGATAAAGGCAGCCGTTGTTTGATCGGCGAGCTCAGCCCAGCCGACAACTTGGCCGTCGCTGTTCAACGCATTCGCGGTACTGTGAAGGCCCCCAAGCGTGCCGATGTCTCGTATGGCCCCATTCTGCCAAATTACGGCTCGTACAACACCGCCTCCATTCGTTGCAAATCCACTCGAAACGCCGACGATTTCTCCTTCGTTGTTTATTGCGATGGCAGTACTCCCGTTGCCGCTCGCCCCAAGGTCGCCGAGGGATTGCCTCTCGCCATTTTTCCAAACTACAGCACCTCCACGAACGTTTTGTGGCGAAGGCGACACCGACGATTACGCCTTCATTGTTGATTCCATGAGCAGAACTGGCTTCGCCAGGGGTACCGAGATCTGTCATACATCCCCTCCCAGCGTGCCTAAGTCTGTCATAATGCCGTCTGCCTACAAGAACGCACGGTTCGCAGATTTTCCGACAATCTGGCCGGAATCGTTAATACCCAAGACCTGGGCCGATTCACTTCCAGCGAGACTACCCAAATCAATAACTGTGTAGCCGTCGGCAATGAATGCTTGGCCGACTTCCCACCCTCAGGGATAGTGTTTTGCTCAGCAGCAGTGGAGATAATTGTCCCTAGTAACCTAGTAAGATGATTGCAAACAGTCCTTTCTTGCGGAAGCCGACCATGACCTTCTCCTTTGCGCCGCGATACTGATTTGAGCCGTAGCTCGCCAATAGGCCAATAGGCTAAGACGACAACGCGAGTATGCGGCACGACGCACTGGTCGTCCCTCCGCGTACGATCCCAGATATCGAATGAGCTATTTACTGATAAGGGAGGGAACCCGTAACGAAGAGGTCGTATGGCTAGATTAGGCGGGCGTTACCAGGTCTTCCAAGGGCGCTTCCCAGATGACCACAACTCTTCTAGTAGCATCTTGTCGCGAAGCGTGTCCATGCTTTGCCAAAATCCGCGGTGGCGATAAGCGCGAAGTTTACCCTCGCGTGCCAACGCTTCGAGCGGTTCGCGTTCCCAAACGGTCGAGTCGCAAGGGATGTAGTCCAGGACCTGGGGTTCCAGAACAAAGAACCCGCCGTTAATCCAGCCCGAGCCGCCCTCCGGCTTTTCTTTGAAACTCGAAATAATCGATTCTTCGTGGTCCAGGCTGAAAGCACCAAAACGACCCGTCGGTTGAACTGCGGTCAAAGTGGCAATCCCACCCTGCTCACGATGGAAAGCGATTAAGTCGCTGATGTTCAAATCACTCACACCATCGCCGTAAGTCAAACAGAATGCCTCACCGTTCAGATGATGGCGAACGCGTTTCAGTCGGCCTCCCGTCATGGTGGTTTCACCTGTATCGACCAACGTGACCTTCCAAGGCTCAACGCCATTGGTTAGGAACTCCATTTTCCGTTCCCGCATTTCGAACGTCACGTCGGACATATGGAGGACATAATTCGCAAAATATTCCTTGATAATGTGGCCTTTATAACCGCAGCAAATGATGAAATCGTTGATCCCGTGAAACGAATACAATTTCATGATGTGCCAAAGGATAGGTTTACCCCCAATCTCAACCATTGGCTTTGGTTTAACGAGAGTTTCCTCGCTCAACCTAGAGCCAACACCTCCGGCTAAAATCACAGCCTTCATCAAGAGACTCTCTTTTTCCGCCATCCCAAAGACTGCGTAATGAGTGGAGCAAATTGCAGACCACACCACGTTGCCGGGTCTTCTGCTAAGAAGATCCAGTCTTCGGCATTGCCTTTGTTTTCATTGGGTTAAGAAATTAGGATAAACTAGCTTTGGGCAGGCACCTGAACAGATAGGGGCGATAGGGTAAAAATTTGCCACAGTTTATACCTGCCCTTCTCTAGGCGAACCCAGGGGCAGGAATGTGCCAGCCGTACGTCATGACTATCGAACTAGGGTGTGGGTAAAAACGATAAAGGTTGCTTGATAGCGTCTTTGTTTCTCTGCTCTGGAAATGCGTTAGCGCATTGCGTCGTAGGAAGTCCCATAGGACAGAGTGACCCTGACCGGCCGGTCAGTTAATTTTTTCGACTAACGCACAGACCAATATCAATTGACCAGAGCTGCTGATCCGCTTAGCATCGTACGAGCCCACCCCTAGGAGACCCAATGCCATTGGTTTTCAATCGAACCCTGATCACTGTGCTTATTCTGTTTGGTTCGATTTCGTTTGCGAATGCTTCGACAAGCAACCCCGGTACTTCAGGTTGGACGTGGGTTCAAGACAGTCCTTTGATCTTCTGCGGCCAGATAAAGCCGACTAGCCAGTGTGTAAACAACACAAACGGAAACATAGTCCCTACCGTGGCGGGAAGCATCTGGATTCTTCAGACCATGACACCCACGAGCGCGACGATAACCAGCATCTGTACGGGCACCGGCTGCACGGGAACGAGTGCTGGGTGGACTCATTGCGCGAACTGCATTGTCGGAAACCAGTTCTTTCTGGACGCCTATTACAACCTGTGCCAGCCGCAGACGAACTGTCCGGTCGGAACGACGACAGTAAATTTCGTCATGTCGGGTTCGGTGGGCTTCTTAAACTCGAACTTCGTGGAGATTCTGCCACCGGACGGGACCCTCTGTGGGCAGGCCGCTGGCACAACATGCGCGGCTTCTCTCGACGCTTCGGGACACGCGATTGGAGCCAACTGCACGACTTGCAGTGCGGTCAGCCTGACCACTACTGCAACGGATTTCATCTGGCAGAATCCGGGCGGAGGCGGACAGGTTAAGTGGAACTCCTGGTCATCGCCGTACGTGCAGGATTACAACGGCGGCGCGTTCTATCCGAACACTCCGGCAGGAACAATCGCTGCGCCTTCCGTTAATTTCGTCAGCAGCAGCAACAATAATTATGAGTTCATGGCGATTGCGTTCAAGTCCACCGCTGGGACGTTCACTCCACCCGCGCCGCAATACTCGATTGTCAATTTCTCGGCATTCTCTCCCGGATCGCAAACTTGCGGCACTTGTACGTTCACTATTCCGGCGATCGGCGCCGGCCACCTACTGTATCTCGAAGCTGCTGACGAGGTTGGATCGAGTGTCAGCGCCGTGACATGGACCGGGACTAACGGAGGAACATGGGTCGTACCAAGTGGGTCCAACACATGCCAGTTCGCGCAGACCTTAGGCGTCTCTGGTGCCGGCGGTCCTCTCAATGCAGGTTTCGGATGTGCGTGGGTACTTTCGACAAATTCCGGAGCTACGCAGATCCGAGTGACCATGACTGGAAGTGGACCAACGAACTTCGCCGTCTATGAGATAGCGTCCACGGTGGGCACCTTCTCCATGGATAAGATGTCATTAAAAACCGTAGGTCCGACGCTGGTCTCCTCTGGAGCTGCTGTCTCCTCCACCGGCGCAAATGACGTGGCATTCCAAGCTGGATGGGTGATCGGCGGATCGCTGGGCCCGAGCTTATATCCATACCCATACATAAATAACAACGGCACACTCGGTCCGTTCAACTATTTTGCCTTCGATGATGTTGCCGTTGTAGCCCTGCTTGACACGGGCCCGACCGTTCCTACGCCAACCTGGATCAACGCAAACCAAGCCAACGGAATGTTCTTCAGCGCCGTCGCGTTCACCGCGTCCGGAGTATCCGCAGCGCCGAATCCGCCGACCGGATTAAGCGTCGTAGTCCAGTAATGGATCCCCACTCGTAAAGCCGGGCGCAAAATGCGCTCAAAATCGGGGATGCGAGGGGACTAAGGGACTAAGGGACTAAGGGACTAAGGGACTAAGGACAGCCGACTCAGCGGAAATTTGCGGAAGGTTTTATCCTCAGGACGGACGCCGTCGATATTCCGAAGACGTTATCTTTCGGGGCTAAGGGTTCGCGCGTAGCCAACGCGCCGAACTCTTCTCCAGAAGAGAAATAAAGTGGAGATCCCTCCCGAAGATTATCGAAAAAGGGATGGGATACAACGGTATGTCTTTGTCCGTGGCTATGAGACCGACACCAGCGCGATTATATAGTTCTTGCCACTCTGAGGATGAGAGATACCGATGGGGTAGGGGTACCCCATGTGGCCGACTGCCAATACGGTCCATCAGTCGCAAAGTCCAACGATCGATGCTGTTCTCTGCAAGATGATCTTTGATCAACACACAATGCCGGCTAACTCGAGATGCCTCCATCAAAAGCGCCAGGGGGTCACTGGCGTGGTGTAGGACGTCGACGATCAGACATGCGTCAAATGAGCCATTTGCGAAAGGAAGGTGAATGCCGTCATAACTTTCACAGGTCATTGAGCAATCGGCGCGGACAAGAACCTCAACGCCACGAATTTGCAGGTTGGGGACGAGCCGGCCCAAAATGCTCGCCAGTTTGCCGTCGCCACAACCGACGTCGAGAATTCGCCATCCCGGCTTCAGAAACGGTGAAAGACACTGGGCTAAAACCGCAATTCTGCGTCGGTGAATCAGGAGGGAGTGAATTTTTCTTATGGCGCGGAGGCCAGGACTATTTTTCACCCAGACGCTCGTAATCGCCGATGTACGTGTCTCGGCTGATCCCGAGCATGCTGAGAAAGAACGAAGAGAAAACCACCTGGACGCCAAGGAAAAGCCACATGGACCAAAACAAAACCGCTCGAGTTTCGTACAAGTTCCCAAAGCCAATGGAAGCCCAATGCCACAGTACGCGAGCTGATCCGGCGAAGCCCAAGAGTGATAAAGCCGCGCCAAGCAAAAGACCGTGCTCGAGCCGCACGTGTCGCAGAATGCGCTTGAGAGATCGGGGATTGCGGTCAAAACGCACAGAATAGCTGAACGTCTTCGCAAACAGGCCGACGGACATGATTTGCACGCCCATCAATGTGAAAACCATGCCAAAAATCATCGTGTGAAGATCGACTACCACTCGCGGCGTCAGGTGCCGTGGGCCAGGGAGTAACCAGCATACCAATGCGAGACCGATTAGCGACAGCAAACCACCCGGCAATAGGAACAGCCAATTCGGCGCATATAGCAACATGAAACGCAGACTGCGCCAGCCGTCCCGAAAACTGCGAAGGTGTGGAGGACGCCCGCGCTTATCCGGCCACAAGATGATGGGTATTTCCGATATTCGAGCTCCGATTTGCCCAGCTTTGATGATCATCTCCAGGGCGAATTCCATCCCGGAGCTTCTGACATCGAGACGGTCGTATAATTCGCGCGTGAAGCCACGCATTCCGCAATAGCCATCCCCGATGTGTGTGTGGAATAGTGTGTTGAGGAGCGCAGTAAGGCCGGGATTGCCAAAATATTTGTGAAGCCGGGGCATAGCTCCGGCCTTGATTCCGCCACGGAAGCGATTGCCCATCACGACCTGGTAGCCTTCTCTCCATTTACGAACGAACTGCGGAACCTCCGAGAAGTCATAGCTGTCGTCAGCGTCTCCCATGATGATGAACGGCCCACGGGCCGCCTTGATTCCTGCACGCAAAGCCGCGCCGTATCCTCTTTGGCTGACCCTGATTACGCGTGCCCCAAGCCGCTCGGCGATTTCAATGGAGCCGTCAGTTGATCCGTTGTCAGCGACCACAACTTCACCGGACAAACCATCTGACTCAAAGGCGCGAAGAGACTTTTCGATACAGATACCGATCGACTTCGCCTCATTGAGGCAGGGAATCACCACGGAAACTTCAACAACTCGAGTTGGGGCGGGCGATTCGAAAAGAGGGACTGTCGTACAGGTAGTTACTGGATTCATAGGTCGCTCCTTGTCGCGTCCGAGCCTGGCCCCTGGGCTTGCCCAGAACCTATTGGCCGAGCGTTGCTATCCACTGGAACCCCAGGAGATGCAGCCGCCGTCCGCAGCGAGAAAAAGAAGTACGAAGTGTTCCCAATTCGCTCCCATCCCGGAAAGCTGACCGGAACACTCGATCGTGGAAACTTCTCCGCCGCCGGCATTGCGTCAGTGACGACGGCCACCGCTCCTGCCTGAGCGAATACGGAACGAACCTTCTCCTGCGTGGCAGGTGAGGCGAACCAGTATTGGTTCACATTAGGAGTTGGTATCTCTGAGGTGACACGCACGCCAGCGAGTCTCGCCCAGTAATAGCTGTCGTGGGGAATTCCTATCGTGGCTAGGGACTGCCCCTCAAGAACACCCAATTTGTGCAGGCCTTCGGCCACTTCGAATTGTTCGTTAGCAGCATTCTGCAAAATCGCATGGAAATCGGCGAAACCACCATGCAGAAAGTCGATCCCCGTCGCGAGAACTGTGGCAACTACGGCCCAGAGCGCGAACTGCCGGACGATATCCTTTTTCGGCAGTTTTACCGCCGCGAACAGGCTCATCCACAACGTGACTAAAAAGGCAGCAACGTATCGCGGCTCAACCCTGACTAGGAGATATAATCCGCACGCGACGGTTGCGGGTAACCACAGTACCCACTGCCCCAGAAGAGATTTGAAATAGCTGATAACCTCTCCCTGAAAGATAATCAACAAAAACAACAAAGCAAGATACTCTTTCTGGTTGTCCAGCATCGCGCGATAGTTGTTGAAACCCTCGTGCAGAACGCGTAGCTGACCCGCCTTCGAAAAATGAAACTTCCAGCCTTCGAGCCAATAACTGCTGCCGTACCAAAGAGGAAAAGTGCCCACGATTGGCGTCGCGAATTCGTAAACCGGAGGGTCGATCCAAAGGCGGCGAGGCGGATGAACCAGGTTTTCACCCTCTTCCGTTTGTCCTCCCCACTCTGCGGGATTGGCCCGAGCCGCGACTTCCCACCTAAGGTTCAAGGTGCCGGCATCCCCGAACGTTATTCGTCCTGTAGCATGGGAGAGCGCCACAATCCACGTCCCCGCGACCAGGGCGAAGCAAACCAGAGACACCATGAAGGCCAGAGGCGCCTTGCGCCGTCGAACGGAAATGAATCCCGCAATCGCCAGGAATACTAGTGAAATAGGAAACATGGCAGCTTTGGCCAAATAGCCGAAGCCGAGGGCAGCCCCAAAGCCGGCGTACGTCCAACGTCCGGCCTGACCAGACCAGATTCGCATCAAAAGCCCAGCTGCGAGACACACAAAAAGCACTACGAAGATATCGGGCGTCGAGCCATCACCCTGGCCGGAACTCCCGCTAACGTTTGCCATAAAGATCGTTGAATAAAGAAAGAGACCAAGGCCAAGCGTTCTCCAGGCGCTTTCTGAAAGACCCGCTACTTGATCTTCCGAATGCACGCCTCCATGCTCTTTTTGGATAAGCTGACCAAGAAAGAATTCGAAGCACGCATACGCACCGAGGTAACCGGCGAAGTTAACTAGGTGAAGAACTGTCGACTCCCAAGACCGCGGCACCTTCAGGAGGAATCCAACCGTTAACAGCCAGGAATAGAGGGGGCTGTAGTATCCGTTTATGGCCGAATTCCAAGCTCCTCGAGCGTAGTTCTCTGCAATGTCAAGATAGGCTACGCCGTCGTGGTCGACTAGCAGACGATGTGACCACGCCTGCAGAAGGCCAAGTACCGCCACAATTGTCCAGAAGGCGACTCTCCGCGCCGTCATGGTGAAGAACCAATTGCGAGTCGGTTGGCCAGCGGAATTCGGGCCGACGAAAGGCTGAAGATCGCTGACCATATCCTGGACCTTCGAACTCATATTTTCATCCCGGAAAAAACCACGATTTGCTGCGAAATGCCGCTCGCCACAATCCATTTCCGAGCTGCAAGCTCTGCCGCTCGAAGCTTCGGCAGAGACCAGTGAGGAAACCGGACTCAGATCCGATCGTCCGAAACTGTGGTATTCGAAGCCCAGCGCCTTCATAGTTAGGGGAGACAACATATTGCGTGCATCGAGCACAAGGGGACGCGCCATGTGCGCATGGATGCGACTCCAGTCAAGTGCACGATATTCGTCCCACTCGGTCAACAGCACCAAGGCATCGGCGTCCCGAGCGACATCATAAGGATTCGTACAGAACTCGACCCCATCTAGGCAAGTGCGAGCCCGCCCGATCGCCACTGGATCAGATACGCGGATGATGGCGCCATCGCCGAGGAGCCGCCGTATGACGTCTATGCCGGGTGCAAACCGGACGTCATCAGTATTCGGTTTGAACGCAAGGCCCAGCGCTCCGATCCTCTTGCCGCGGACGACCCACAAAGCTTCGCGGACCTTTTCCACAAAACGATCAATACGGCGTTTGTTGATCAATTCCGCTTCCCTCAGAATGCCGCAGTCAACGCCGTGCCGCTCCGCCAAGCGCATAAATGCCTGGATATCCTTGGGCAGACAGAACCCTCCAAAGCCGAGACCGGCGTTCAGAAACTGCGGGCCAACACGTGGGTCCAAACCCATTGCGCGGGTGACTTCTTCTACATTTCCACCCAGACGCTCACAAAGATCGGAGATAAAATTCGCAAACGATATCTTTAGACCGAGGAAGGAATTGGAGGCGTGTTTAATCAATTCAGCACTGGCAAGCGTGGTTACCAGAAACAGCGGGGCGGGTTCAGGAGGACAGTTGGCTCCGTGCACGGGACACTGAAAACGACCTTGAAGAAAAGGTTCGTAGATTTCCCTCAATTGCTGCTCGCTCTGCGCATCTTCGACTCCGACAACAATACGGTCTGGGTGGAAGAAATCGGCTATCGCAGTGCCTTCGCGAAGGAACTCCGGGTTGGAGGCTACGCGGAAGCTGACTCCGCTGTTACGACCGTAGACTGCGAGCGCCCGCCGGAGCCGTTCGCCTGTCTGGGCAGGCACCGTACTCTTTTCGATCACCAACTTCGAAGAAGTTGCCGCTCCGGCAATCTGTAGCGCTACGTTGTCAATCGCGGACAGATCCGCGTCACCGGATTCCAGGGGAGGTGTCCCGACGCAAATGAAGATCGCATCCGCGGAGCAGATTGTGTCCGCACAATCGGCCGTGAAACGCAATCGACCGGAATGGCGCGCTCGCGCCAAGATGCTATCCAGGCCGGGTTCATGAATAGGAAGCCGGCCGGCTCTGAGAGTTTCAATTCGCCCAGCATCAATATCCGTAGCCACGACGTCATGACCCACATCGGCTAAACAACAGCCCGTTACCAGTCCAACGTAACCACAACCGATCACTGCGAGACGCACAGTCCGACCTCCCTTCAAACCTAAGATTCAGCTATCACGAAGCAAACGGGTAGCCAACCCGCAGTAAATGAACGCAGCCCGGCTAAGCGCCGGCGGCTGATCCTCTCTAGAAGTGCTGTATTTCCAAATATTTCGATCTCACGTGCTTTCGAACGGAGATCTGTTGGTTGCGCAATTGACTTACCTGAGAAAAACTTTGCCACAATTGAGGCTGAAACTTCACAAATGCCGTTGGCTGGAACATTCAGGATGAAGATCTAGGCGCTCTAGCTTGACCCACAGATCGGTTATGGAATGATTCTCTAGCCTGATGTCATTTCATTAAACGCCGGAACCGAACTGGGTGGCAGATTCGGGCTCGAACTGTTAGCATTCGTGAGGTTTGGCACCTGGGTTGGAATCGATAGCATGGACCTGCTCGGAGTCTCACGCTTAAACTTCGTCAGTGCCCAACTACGTAGGTTGTTCGGTAGCGGAGGAGTTCACTGAGTAAACTGAGCCAGTTAGGTCGACGCGAATTCCTTTCTAAGAGCCTCTCTACCGCTGCATCCCTTGCCGTCATGCGTCCTGGGTTTCACGGGTTCGCTAAGCTTGATCCACAATCGCGATTCGCACCTTTCCAGTTTCCTGATGAATTCATTTGGGGCGTTGCAACGTCTGCCTATCAGATCGAGGGCGCCTGGGACAAAGACGGGAAGGGTGAATCTATATGGGACCGCTTTTCACATAGCGGGAGAGTCAAAGGGAACTCCACAGGTGACGTAGCGTGCGATTCTTACCATCGCTACAAGGAAGATATCACGCTCATTAAACAACTAAATCTTAGCAGCTATCAATTCTCCATCTCGTGGCCTCGGATCCAGCCCAAGGGTTCTGGCGCGCCTAACTCCAAGGGTCTTGATTACTACAAGCGTGTGAGTGACGCACTCCTCTCGGCGAAGATTCGCCCACTGTGCACACTCTATCACTGGGACCTCCCGCAAGCCCTAGAAGACGCCGGCGGGTGGCCCAATCGCGATCTCGCAGCACGCTTCGCCGATTATGTTGAGGTTGCGGTTCGTGCTCTCGGTGATCGTATCTCCGAGTGGTGCATCTTCAACGACCCTGGGGCATTCACCTTTCTGGGCTATGCAAAGGGCATTTACGCCCCTGCCCGTCAGAGTTTCGAGGATTGCATACGAGCAACGCACGTGGTCAACATCGCTCAGGGCCAGGCATTTCGGGCAATTAAGGCCGTCAATTCCAAGTTTCAGGTCGGTACCGCCGCAGGGATGTCTGATTACCGGCCTGCCACTTCAAGCGACAACGACCGTCAAGCCGCAGACCGCGCTCACGCGCTTGGCAATATCTGGTTCATCCACCCGGCTCTCCGAGGCGAATATCCCCAAGCATTTGCGGGCGGGAATCCACTCTCACTGATGGCCTTCAGGCCTGGTGACATGGAGCTTTGTCGAGCGCCGCTCGATTTCCTTGGCATCAATTACTACGGTCGGAAGCTTGTCTCTGGCATTGCACCCGGCGAAAGTGAATCAGCTATAAATATTCAGAAAGCGGACGCCCACCAAGGGCCGCTCACGGATTCAAACCTAGAAGTCTGGCCGGACGGCTTCTATGAGCTGGTGATGCGTATTGCTCGCGAATACAAAGGGATGCCGATCGAAATTACTGAGAACGGTTGCGACTACGTCGATTTACCCGACGAACACGGAAGAATCTCTGATAGTCGCCGTATCGAGTTCATGCGTGGCTACTTGGACCAACTTGGTCGCGCTATGCTCTACGGCGCGAATGTCCGCGCGTACCATCACAGAAGCTTCCTCGATGGTTTCGAATGGGTGGACGGATACACTCAACGCTTCGGTCTCGTTTATGTCGACTTTCCATCCCTCAAGCGCACAGTCAAAGATTCTGGCAAGTGGTATGCGAAACTCGCCTCGACAGGTAGCCTTACATAATCTTCCAGCAGGTCCCTGGCGTTGCTCTTCTGGTTTTCCGCGTCACTCGTTACGGCAGCAGTCCGAATACCGAGAACGAGAATTGGTTCCCGACGTAGACTCTCCCGTTCGCAACGGTCGGCACGATAAACTTAACTGCCGGACCTGCAGCGCCCGCCCCAGTGCTTGGGCTGCTATAGAGTAAAGTGCCCACGTTCGTAGCGTCGTAAGCGTCCAGGATAGAATTCCCACTGCTCTGCCAGCCCGTGTAGTCAATGATCCAAGTAATACCGCCAGTTGTGCCATTTGCAGAGACGACTGGTGTTCCGCCTCGAGGCGGGAATGAATTGGTCGAGGTCGCACTTTGCGGCGTCGAGATAGCACCGTTCGAAATCTGGAACTGGCTCAGCGGGAAGTTTTGGCCCGTCGTATAGATATTTCCGTTCCAGTAAGCTACGTCGCCATAGTTTCCGCCGTCCAACAGGGTTGTGTTCGGCGGAGGCACAGGAATGACTTCCTGCACGTCATGGTTCGTCGATGAATTGAACCTACCCATATTGTTTTGATCGAGGAGATACAGAATGGCGACCTTGCCCGTCGCAAGGGCCAAGTGCGGATGCGCAGCCGAAGCGACGGTATCGGGGAGAATGACGACTCCCGAAGAAGCCAAGTCAATGTCATTGGCCTGGAAAACGGACTGATTAAAGGGAGTGAACCAGTCGAGAATCGATCCCGTGGGACTCAGCTTGACGGCCGTGTCTGCCCAGTTCGTAACCCCATCGTAAGTGCCGTTTCCTGTCGAGACATATACATTGCCATTCGCGTCCGCCGCCGGTCCAGCACCAGCTAACCAGATTCCTCCCGCAGTACATCCTTGGGTTGGATTAGTCGTTGGTGTTGCAAACACCTGAGCTAATGTCGATGCGTTGTAGCCCATAACCCAACTTTGATAATTGCATTGGTCGCCATGAGAACCGAAGGCGATATAGACAGTGTTGTTGGCCAGTAGCAACGCAGGTCGTTGCAAGTGCTTTTGCGGGACGAAGTTCGGTGCGGTGATCACCACAGGCCCGCCGAACTTTTCCGCACCGGTAATCAGATCCAAGGCGTGCAAACGGTGGACATAACATGGCGAGCTAGAGGAGCAAGCTTGACCGTTCACCGTGCCCACCGTTTCCTTCGTCTTTGGCATGACGTAGAGGGTATTCGTTGTCGCGTCAATTACGGGCGTGGAAGTAATTCCGATTTCCGGAACGATGTCGGTGTTTCCATTAAGATCCGATGGCGTCATGGTGGTCACGCCCGTTCCGAGGAAGTTCACCTGCCAGAGCTGCACACAAGCCGGCGAATCAGCGTCAAAGGCGTAGACGCTGTCGTGCTCGGTGGCGATGAAGACAACATTGCGGGTGGTTGCGCCAAAAGTCAGGTTTGCCACCCAGAGGGGCTGGGCATAAACGTAGCTATCCACAGGGCAAGAGAAAAGCTGCCCGAACGTCGTGGAGGAAACGGTCGCCGGAGTCAAACCGTATTCTTTCAGATTTTGGCCGGTTCGAGCATTGTCGTTGTGGTGCGTATAAACCCCTGCCAAATCCGTGACGGCAATCATGGCCGAAGCGCTGATGTTAGCGTTGGCATTACTCACCGCCGTGACACTGTGCTGTCCCGTTTGGGAGCCCGGCACGTAGAGTCCGGTAGACGAAACTGTTCCCGTCGTGGAGTTACCCCCATTGTTGCCATCGACCTGCCAGGTTACGCCAGCATTCGACGGATCGTTATAGACCGTCGATGTGAACTGCACCGTGTGTAACGCGGACATGGTCACGGCCGCACGCTTTGGACTGACCAAGATGGTGAGCACGCCTTGCGTTACCGTGATGGTCGCTGAAGCCGCCTTCGTGTTGTCGCCGATAGCCGTAGCGGTGAGAGTTACGGTTGCCGGGCTTGGGATATTCGGCGGAGCAGTGTAGGTTACAGAAGTTGTCGTGACGTTCGACAGCGTACCACAAGTGCTGCCGCTGCAGCCTACGCCTGACAGCGACCAGGTCGCGCCCCGATTCTGGAAATCATTGCTTACCGTTGCGGTAAATGCTTGTGTGCCGTACCCGGATGGAGCAGAAGCAGAGGTCGGCGAAACTGTAACTGCGATCGGAAGTGCGGTGCCATTGATAGAACGGAACGCTGCCAAGCCGGCGCCCCAGTTATCCGACGCCGCCAAGGTAGCATTCGCCGAAGCAGTCCCCGCCGTCAATTGCAGTTGGTCCTCGGTAACAAGCTTAGTATTTGGCTCGGCGGGAACAAACTCCTCGATCGTGTACCCGCTGCCGGCGGTAAAGCTGGCTGCATTGACTGTCGCGACAGTGCCGAGCAGCAAATCGCCACCAGCGGCTGTCGTCAAGTTGCCGCTGTTCGGCGTTGCACTGCTCCCCTGTGCGGCTACAGGCGTAGCATCAAGCGAGTTGCTCGTTGCAACGCCCGAATATTCCAAAATAGAAAAACGCAACGGACCGGAGACAGTATCCGAGACCGTGATAGTGTTCGCTCCGCCCTTAATGTTCTCTGCGTAGTAGAGGGCAAGTGTAAGCGCGTTGCCATTCACGCCGATCTGGAAGGCTCTCTGGTACGTATTCCCATTCGAATCCGTGACCGTAAACACCTGCGAACCGGAAAGCCCTGCCCGAATCGCGACGGCAATCCAGTTGCCCGCGGCATTATTTGACGTGAAGGCGAGAGATCCCGAAGTCGACGTGCCCGCGTCAAGACTCCGATGTTGCACAAGTGAAATATTGTTCGATGTCGACGTCACTGTAAAGTTAACTCCGTTGCTGGCAATACCGCTCACCGTAACGACGACGTTGCCTGTCTTCGCTCCTGAAGGCACGGGTACCAGGATGCTGCTTGTACTCCAGCTCGTCGGGGTTGCGGCCGTGCCATTAAACGTAACGCTGCTCGTTCCTTGCGACGTCCCAAAGTTCGCGCCGCTTATCGTCACCGAGGTTCCCACCGTCCCAGACGTTGGGCTCAAGTTCGTGATGCTTGGCGCTACGGCGACTGTGAAGAGGACTCCGTTACTTGGCACGCCGCCAACGTTCACTAATACATTCCCGGTTGTAGCCCCAGTCGGTACCGGAGCAGTGATGCTGGTATTGCTCCAATTCGATGCTCTCGTCTGAACGCCGTTAAAGGTGACGAAGCTCTGAATCATGCCCACGGTAGGCCCGAAGTTCGTGCCGGTAATGGTCACATTAGTCCCGACTGGACCGGAGGTCGGATTGATAGTGCTGATTGCGGGAGGGGGCGTAACCGTAAAGTTCAGACCGTTACTCGCAGTCCCATTAACCGTAACGATGACATTACCAGTTGTTGCACCGGCCGGAACCGTCACATTGATGCTACTCGCGGTCCAATTCGATACGGCCGCTAGGGCGCCGTTGAGCGTGACCGTACTACTTCCCTGAGTCGTGCCAAAATTCGCACCGTTGACGGTGAAGGTCGCGCCGACCGGACCCTGGGTTAGGCTTAAGCTCGAAATGCTCGGCCCCGGCGCCGTCACCGTGAACGGCACGCCGTTACTCGGAGTGCCGGCCACCGTTACCACAACGTTCCCGGTTGTAGCGCCGTTCGGTACCGGGACAACAATACTCGTGGCGCTCCAACTCGTTGGTGCTCCCGCGACAGCGTTAAATGTCACGGTACTTGTTCCTTGGCTCGCACCGAAATTCGTCCCTGTAATCGTCACCGAAGTACCGAGCGGTCCGGAAGTCGGGCTGATGCTGCTGATACTGGGAGGCGGTATCACTGTGAAGTTCACGCCATTACTTGGCACGCCGCCAACGGTCACGACCACGGGCCCAGTGGTCGCACCTGCCGGGACTGGGACCATAATCGTTGTCGCGTTCCAATTCTGCACAGTCGCCGTCGTCCCGTTAAACGTTACGGTGCTAGTTCCCTGCGAAGCTCCAAAGTTCGTCCCTGTGATCGTTATGATGACCCCTACCGCCCCGGTGTTCTGACTCAGGCTCGTGATAGTCGGTCCTGCGCTTCCGGCGGAAGCCGCTTTGAAGCTCGCCAAGGCCGCGCCCCAGGCATCCGAGCTGGACAGGGTCGCACCCGCCGAAGCTGCACCAGCGGCCGCTTGTATCTGATCCTCTGTGATCAGCTTGGTGTTTGGCTCGGCCGGCACAAAGTCCTCAGCTGTATACCCGCTTCCCCCAGTGAACGCCTGCGAGTTTGTCGACGCAATCGCCCCCAGTAGCAGATCTCCGTTGGCGGTTGTGTTCACGCTGCCGCTGTTCGGCGACGTACTCGTCGCAGTCGCTGTCGCCGTCGCATCCAGAGAGTTCGACGTCGCGACGCCGGAGTATTCCAGAATTGCGAATCGAAATGGACCAGAAACCGTATCCGAAACGGTGACGGTGTTCGCTCCACCCTTGATGTTCTCAGCATAATAGACTGCAAGCGTCACCGCGCTGGATGTGAAACCTACCTGCGCTGCTTTCTTGTATGTATTTCCGTTGGAATCCTTAACCGTAAAAACCTGCGAACTGGAAAGGCCGGCTCGAATGGCGACACCGATCCAATTTCCGGCGGTGTTGCTCGATTTGAAGGCGAGTGAGCCAGTGGTAGTTGTGCCTGCATCAATACTCGTGTGTTGCACGAGCGCGATGCTGACTGCCACACTGGCCGTATTCGTCAGCGAGAAATTGGCGGGAGTGCCGACTCCTGTCACTGTCGCTGTAACCGTGTATGGACCGCCCGCTGTGCTGTTAGCCGTGAACACCGCTGCCGTCGCAATTCCCTGTGCGTTGGTCGTCGCCGTGTTCACGCCCCCAGCAAACGTGCCGCTCGCCCCGCTACCCGGGGCCGTGAATGTCACCGTCGCGCCACCCACCGGGTTGTTAAACGAATCTTTTACCGTTGCCTGCAGTTGTGTGGCAAAGGCCGCGTTGACCGTGGCACTCTGCGGTGTACCAGCGGTGGCTGTGATACTCGACGCAGCGCCAGCTAGGTTCGTAAGCGAGAAGCTTGCAGGAGAGGCAACCCCGGCCACCGATGCGGTCACGCTATATCCACCTGCAACGCTGTTGGCGGTGAAGACCGCCGCCGTCGCGACTCCCTGTGTATTGCTCGTCGCCGTGTTCACGCCCCCAGCAAACGTCCCGCTCGGCCCGCTTCCAGGCGCCGTGAACGTCACTGTTACTCCGCTGACCGGATTATTCCCGGAATCGGTTACCGTCGCTTGCAACTGCACGGCAAAAGCTGTGTTGACTGTCGCACTCTGCGGCGTACCGGCAGTGGCCGTGATAACCGACGCCGCGCCAGTTAGGTTCGTAAGCGAGAAGTTGGCTGGAGTGGCTACTCCCGACACCGAAGCCGTCACGTTATAGGCACCAGCTGTACTGTTGGCTGTGAAGACCGCTGCCGTTGCGACTCCTTGCGCGTTCGTTATTGCCGTCTTCACTCCCCCAGCGAACGTGCCGCTCGGCCCACTCCCCGGGGCCGCGAACGTTACCGTGACTCCGCTCACGGGATTATTCCCGGAATCGGTCACCGTCGCCTGTAACTGCGTGGCAAACGCCGTGCTGATGGTCGCGCTCTGCGATGTTCCAGCAGTCGCGGTGATGCTGGCCGGCGGGTTACCCAAGTTGGTGAGAGAGAAGTTTGCCGTAGTCCCAACACCCGTTGCAGAAGCTGTTACGTTATAAGGGCCGCCCGCGGTGCTGTTCGCGGTGAAGACTGGTGCGGTCGCTACTCCTTGCGCATTGGTGGTCGCTGTATTCACGCCGCCGGCAAAAGTCCCGCTCGCCCCACTCGTTGGAGCCGTGAACGTCACTGTTACTCCGCTGACCGGATTATTCCCGGAATCCGTGACTGTTGCCTGTAGCTGAATGGCAAACGCTGTGTTGACTGTCGCACTCTGCGGCGTGCCAGCCGTGGCCGTGATCGCGGATGCTGCGCCGGCGAGGTTCGTGAGCGAGAAGTTGGCCGCGGTCGCAACGCCGGTCACGGATGCGGTGACGCTATATCCACCCGCAACACTATTGGCTGTAAAGACTGCTGCTGTCGCGACTCCCTGTGCGTTCGTTATTGCCGTCTTCACTCCCCCAGCGAACGTGCCGCTCGCCCCGCTCCCCGGGGCCGCAAACGTAACCGTCACCCCGCTGACCGGGTTGCTAAACGAGTCCTTTACCGTTGCCTGCAGTTGCGTTGTAAACGCCGTGTTGATGGTGGCGTTCTGCGGCGTACCGGCAGTGGCCGTGATTGTCGATGCCGCACCAGCCAGGTTCGTAAGCGAGAAGTTGGCAGGAGTGCCGACTCCTGTCACTGTCGCTGTAACCGTGTATGGACCGCCCGCTGTGCTGTCAGCCGTGAACACCGCTGCCGTCGCAATTCCCTGTGCGTTGGTCGTCGCCGTGTTCACGCCCCCAGCAAACGTGCCGCTCGCCCCGCTACCCGGGGCCGTGAATGTCACCGTCGCGCCACCCACCGGGTTGTTAAACGAATCTTTTACCGTTGCCTGCAGTTGTGTGGCAAAGGCCGCGTTGACCGTGGCACTCTGCGGTGTACCAGCGGTGGCTGTGATACTCGACGCAGCGCCAGCTAGGTTCGTAAGCGAGAAGCTTGCAGGAGAGGCAACCCCGGCCACCGATGCGGTCACGCTATATCCACCTGCAACGCTGTTGGCCGTGAAGACCGCTGCGGTCGCGACTCCCTGTGTATTGCTCGTCGCCGTGTTCACTCCCCCCGCAAAGGTGCCGCTCGCCCCGCTTGACGGAGCCGTGAACGTCACCGTCACCCCGCCTACCGGGCTATTGAAAGAATCCTTTACGGTGGCCTGCAGTTGTAACCCAAATGCCGTATTAATCGTCGCGCTTTGGGGCGTACCCGCCGTGGCCGCGATGCTGGATGGGCTGCCTGCGGCGCCGCCTGGGGCCTTCACTGCTACTAAGACCGCGCCCCAGTTGTCTGAGGTTCCGAGAGTTGTGCCTGCTGAAACCGTGCCGGATGCCGCTTGTATCTGATCCTCAGTAATCAGCTTGGTGCTCGGCTCCGCGGGCACAAAATCTTCAATCGTGTAACCGCTTCCCGCCGTGAAGCTCCCAGAGTTTATTGTTGCGATCGCGGCGAGCAGGAGATCTCCGCTCGCGGCAGTCGTCAAATTTCCGCTATTCGGGGCCGTGCTGGTCCCTTGCCCCATCGCGGTGGCGTCAAGCGAGGACGAAATCGCGATACCCGAATACTCCAGAATGGCAATTCGCAGTGGGCCCGAGACGGTATCCGATACGGTAACGGTGTTCACTCCACCTTTGATATTTTCCGCATAATAAATCGCCACCGTTAGCGAGTTTGCGGTGAGACCCAACTGCGCGCCCTGCTGGTAACTATTTCCGTTGGAATCTGTAACCGTGAAAACCTGCGAACTGGAGTTGCCTGCGCGGATGGCGACTCCAATCCAATTTCCCGCAGTATTGCTTGAGGTGAAGGCCAGCGACGCCGTGGTTGTCGTGCCTGCATCGAGACTAGCGGTTTGTGCCAACTTGATGTTGGTTGCTACCGTGACTGTGAAAGCCACGCCGTTGCTGGCCACCCCGCCTACCGTTACGATCACGTTACCCGTGGTTGCTCCGCTGGGCACCGGTGCCACAATGCTTGTCGCACTCCAACTCGTGGGCGTTGCGGCGGTTCCGTTGAACGTCACCGTGGTGCTACCCTGGCTCGATCCGAAGTTCGCCCCCGCGATCGTCACCGACGTGCCCACCAAACCAGAGCTGGGAGTCACACTGGTAATGATGGGCGCGGAGGTCACCGTAAAGGCGACGCCATTGCTCGCTGCACCGCCCACTGTTACCACCACGTTCCCCGTCGTCGCTCCAGTCGGGACTGGTACCACAATGCTCGCGGTACTCCAACTCGTTGGTGTGGCCGCTGTCCCGTTAAAGGCTACCGTGCTGCTACCCTGGGTCGAGCCGAAGTTTGCCCCCGCGATTGTCACGGATGTGCCCACGGCGCCGGCCGTGGGATTCAGGCTCGTGATATTCGGACCAGCTACCCCCGAAGCTGACTTAAAGGCAGCCAACACAGCGCCCCAGGCGTCCGAACTGCTTAGCGTCGCACTTGCCGAAGCCGCTCCTGCGGCCGCTTGTACCTGATCCTCGGTAATCAACTTTGTGTTCGGCTCCGCCGGCACAAAGTCTTCAGCCGTATACCCCGCCCCCGCCGTAAACGCCTGAGAATTCGTCGACGCAACCGAGCCCAGCAACAAATCTCCGCTCGCAGTCGTGTTCAGATTCCCGCTATTCGGCGATGTACTGCTCCCTGTCGCGGTCGCCGTTGCATCGAGAGAATTCGACGCGGCCACACCTGAGTACTCCAAGATGGCAACTCGCAGTGGGCCCGAAACCGTGTCTGACACAGTAACAGTGTTCGCTCCACCCTTAATGTTTTCAGCGTAATAGATTGCGACCGTTACCGCGGTTGACGTGAACCCTATTTGCGCTGCTTTCTTGTAGGTATTCCCGCTCGAGTCCGCAATCGTGAATACTTGCGAGCTCGATAGACCGGCACGGATAGCGACACCGATCCAGTTGCCTGCAGTGGTAGGGCTAGCGAAAGCCAGCGAAGCGGTTGTTGTAGTACCACCATCGAGACTCTTATGCTGAACGAGCTTAATGCCCGACTGCGCGTGACCGACTGCGCTCCCTGCCAATAAGAGGAGAAGAGTGGCAAGAGATCGACGGAAAAGGGTACGGACTGGCGAATACTCCAGGCGACACAGGCTGGTCGGCATCAACATTCTCCACGGGATCACGTTATCCACAGGCACGCGTCTAAATAGCCGAGTCGGAAAGAAGAACGACCGAGCGGACTTGCATTCCAAGGAATGGCCGGCCAAAGCTCTTGCGACTCACTCTCGACCCGTTACATTCGGCCCGAACAGGCACACCCTAGCAACGGGTTCGAGGGTCCACTCAAGCAATCATCTGTCCAAACGAGATCTGCTTAATTTGTTGAGGAACTTACACTTAGTTCTAATCTCACCACTATTTGAGAGGAGTAGTGAGAAACGTAAAGAACACTTTGTGCAGCCAGTTTCCGTTCGAAGGAAATACAGTTCGCTGCCATTCACGGTCGCGAAGCCGTTTCCGCACTCAGGCGTATACGGTCAATTCGGGGATGGGCACAACGAATCTGCCTCCCCAGTCGCGGATGTAAGCGTTCTGTTGAATGATCTCGTCCTTCAGATTCCAGGGAAGGATTAGCAGGTAGTCCGGACGCGTTTTGCGAATCTGGTCCGGCGCGTACACAGGGATATGCGTTCCTGGCAAAAACCTGCCCTGCTTGTGAGGGCTGCGATCGACTGTGTAGTCAAGAAAGTCGGTGCGGATAGCACAATAATTCAACAGCGTGTTGCCCTTGGCGGCAGCCCCATAGGCCGCAATTCTTTTCCCATCGCGCTTGGCTTGAATCAGAAAATCGAGGAGCTTGCGTTTCGTTTCTTTGACCTGCTCGGAAAAACGCGCGTACGTCTCTAGCCGCGCATAGCCTCTTGATTCTTCGCGGGCCCGCAGTTCGGTGACACGCGCACCGACCGGTTTAGAATCATCGTCCGAGTGCCGCGCAAAAATCCTCAGAGAGCCCCCGTGTGTCGGAAGTTCTTCGACGTCAAATAACGTAAGCCCATGTGCAGCGAAGATCTTCTCCACGGTCAGAAAGGAAAAGTATGAAAAGTGCTCGTGATAAATCGTGTCGAATTGGTTTTCTTGCATCAATCTCATCAGGTGGGGGAATTCCATTGTGATGACCCCCCGAGGCTTCAGCAAGATCTTCATGCCTTCAACGAAATCGTTGATGTCGGGCACGTGGGCAAGCACATTATTCCCTAGCAATAGGTCGGCCCGTTTTCCGGAGGCGACGAGCTCGCGTGCGGTCTGGCTGCTAAAGAACTTAACCAGCGAGGGAACACCTTTCTGGGCAGCAACCGCAGCTACGTTGGCCGCGGGCTCGACACCCAAGACAGGCACTTCCTTCTCTACGAAATACTGCAGCAGATATCCGTCGTTGCTTGCGATTTCCACCACCAGGCTGTCTCCGCCTATTGCGAATCGCCGAACCATCTCGTCCGTATAACGCTTGGCGTGCGCAAGCCACGTATCGGAGTAAGATGCAAAGTACAGGTAATCGCTAAATATTTGTTCCGGCGCTACAAATTCCTGCAGCTGTACCAGGAAACAATTGCCGCAAACAAAGACTTGAAGCGGATAGAACGGCTCCATTCGGTTTAGTTGCTCAACCGTGAGGAAGCTCTGGACCAGCGGGGAAACACCCAAATCAACGAATGTATGCTCCAGCTGGCTTCCGCAAAATCTGCATGCCGAGCGATTCAACGAACTCATGCTCCTCCTAATAAGACTTCAACAGCGGCCGCATGCTGATGTCGGTCACTTCCGCTGTCCTCGGCAAGGAGAGCGCGTGGACCACCATCGAGGCGACATCTTCCGGCTGCATCAAAAGTTCCGCGCGATAGGGCCGGCCCTCTTTTTCAAAAAGTGCGGCCATGCGCGGCGTAGCTGTGCGGCCAGGAAAAACGCTCAAGACGCGAATCCCGTCGGTATTCACTTCATCTCGCAAACTATCGGCAACCGCCCGCAACGCATGCTGCGTGGCCGAAAACTGGCCGACGGAAGCGGGTGACCGCAATCCCGCGGAAGAATTGATGAACACAATCTGGCCATGCTGCTTACGCAGGAGCGGCAGCAAGGCCTGAGTCAGGGCGTAATGGCCGCGCAGGTTGGAGCGGTACATCAGATCAAACTCTGCGAGAGGCGCCTTTTCCAGAGGGCCGTGGGAAATAGCTCCGCCGCAAAGAACGAGGATATCGACTCGGCCGGGTCCGCTCTCTAGCTGTTCGCGCAAACTCTGAATATCTTTATCGTTCGTTAGATCCGTGCAACATACGTGGCTTCGAGTCCCATTGCCCTGGGCTTCGCGGGCCACCGCATCGAGGGCCTCGCGCCGACGGGCGACCAAACAGACCTCAACCCGACTTTGTGCCAGAGCCAGCGCAATTGCCTTACCAATGCCGCTACTCGCGCCAGTGACGACGGCGACTTGATTTTCTAGCAAGTTCACGGGCTTTGGTTCTCGGCACATTCGGGACAACCCACATATCAATCAGTTCCCGCGCCTGCTCGGCGGGCCTTCTCAGGAGAATACGCCTGCAGATTTTCTGCTGCAGTCGGCAATGAACCGCTGTATACATCGTAGGCCTCGGCTACGAAGAGTTCGTAATCACGGAGAGGCACAAAACTGAGATTCGTTCGATTGGAAAGGATGGTGAATGTGAAACTGGCCGTCGCAGCGATCAACTGAACCAGAACTATGGCGAGCGTTCCAATGGAATAGATGGCCCAGCCCGGAATCGCGCGGCCCGTGACGATTCGCATCACGCTCACCGCAACAATGCCGAGTGTGGCGATCAGTGAGCCGGCCACGGATGCAGCCACGAGTCGCACGCCTACGACGTCTCCAAATAGGGAAATCGCGCTCATTCCATGCGCCGCCAGCGATACGTAGTTCATCTTAGATTGTCCGGTGATTCTGTATCCTCGTGGGATCGGTGTTGTCGTGAATGGCAGTCCAGAACGAAATACCGCACCAGCATAATGATTCCAGAGCCCCGACATGACCACCAACGTGCTGAGATGCCGTGCCGGCAAAATGCTGAAGTTTCCCACGCGCACGCTCATGCCCGTAAGCGTGCGATAAAGGGCCCGATACAGGCGATAAAACAGCCGAAAAGCCAATGGCTCCGTCCGTCGGCTGCGTTCGGCAAAAACTGCCGTGGTCCCCGAAAACGTGCGAATCAGCTGCAGAGCGCCCTCAGCAGTGTCCTCTCCATCTCCGTCCATGACGAGGACAGCGTCACACGGCATCGACTGATCGATATGTACGAGGCCCATCGCAATAGCCCGTTGATGGCCGACATTGCGGCTCAAACGCAGTATCCGTATGCTTCGCACCACGGAAAATTGGGACTGGAAATCTGCCGGAACGCATTCCTGAATGGAGCCATCGTCCACAACCAAGAGATCCAGTGTGCACGGATCCGAACAAATGGCCTGATCAAGACGGCGGATGAGTTCCGCAGCTGAATCCCAGTCGTCGCGGATAGGCATAAGAACCACCACGCTCAGCGGAGATCCTGGCGGATTGCCGCTGTAACGGACAGGCCGAGTGGTGCGGCTAACTGCGTGCCCTGCACGCCGCGGTTTCAGCCATGTGCGCACGCCTTGACCAAGCTCGGAAATAACCGGCTGGGTGATTCGAGTGTGAACGTCCTTGCGATCGAACTCCGTCATTTGTCCTTCTCTCTTTGAAAATCAATAGCGTACGAGTTCAGGGGTGGCATCCACAACCAATCCCGTTCTGCGTGATAGGTTGTCTCTCAGGTATTCCAGGAACTGAGCTTCTGCTCTTTAGAAGAGAGGCTGCTGCTGGTAAGCGATTGCAACGTATCCGTAACCGTTTTGGCTATGGCTTCGGCCGTCAAACCGTGGCATTGCAGCATGTAATCCTGGCTGCCGATGTGAGGCGAGAAAGCCGGAGGAACGCCAATTCTCTTCAGCGGAGCCTTGATACCTTCCGCTTCAGCCAAAACCTCTGCGACGGCAGTGCCAAGCCCTCCCAGAATGCTGTGTTCCTCAACGGTGAAGATGACTCCGGTTTCACGAGCGGCTGCGAGCACGGCTTCAACATCAAGAGGCTTCAGTGTATGCATGCTCAATACCCGTGTTTCGATTCCTGCCGCGGCCAAATGCTCCGCTGCACGGACAGTGTTTTGCAAAATGCCGCCGATAGATATCAGGGTGGCGTCGGTACCATCGCGCATGTAAATGGCTTTCCCGAGTTCGAAATCAATGGCGGAAGTATGGACGACAGGCTCCCCAGCCTTGCCTAGGCGCAGGTAACACGGGCCCGAGCGGGCAACGATCGCGCGTGTTGCAGCCCGCGCCTCGACAGGATCGCCCGGCGCCACAACCACCAGGCCCGGCAGCGCCCGCATCACGGCCAAATCTTCAATCGCGTGATGAGTCGCTCCCATCGCGCCATAGGTGAAGCCACCGCCAACGGAAACAACTTTTACGTTTGCATTGTGATAGCAAACGTCATTGCGCACTTGCTCCAGGCAGCGGAGCGTCGGGAAATTAGCGATTGAATAAGTAAAGGCGATTTTGCCACTGAGGGCCATACCTGCCGCTATTCCGGTCATATTCTGTTCGGCAACGCCAGCATTAATGAACTGACCAGGCAATTGCTCCATAAACGGACCGACAACACCGAACCCGAGATCGCCCACAATCAGAACGATGCGCTCGTCCTGCTTGGCCAGATCGAACAACTCTTTTAGGAACGCGGTTCTCATGTGGCTTGTTCCAACTCCGCGAGCGCCCTGGTCATGTCCTCGCCAAGAGGAGCGCGGTAATGCCATAACAGCTTGTTCTCCATGAAGCTCACGCCTTTGCCCTTGATCGTATGCGCGACAATGCAGGATGGCCGGCCTCGCTCGTAAGGCACTTCGGTCACAGCATTTTCAACGGCCGCCAAGTCATGGCCGTCGAGTTCGCGGACGGCCCATCCAAAAGCGCGCCATTTGTCTGCTAATGGATCGAGATCGATGACCTCTTTAACCGCGCCGAGGCTTTGGATCTTGTTGTAATCGATGATGACGATCAGGTTGTCCAGTTTGTGGTGCGGTGCAAACAGGGCGGCTTCCCACACCGAACCCTCGTCACACTCGCCGTCGCTGATCATGCAGAACATTCTGCTAGGCCGGCCATCCCGCCTGGCAGCCATGGCCATGCCGATAGCCACTGGAAGCCCATGTCCCAATGAACCCGTCGAGAGTTCGACGCCAGGAACGTTTTTGTGCATCACGTGGCCGGCCAATGGCGAACCATTTTCATAAAATGTTTCCAACCGCTCCACTGCGAAATAGCCGCTCTCCGCGAGAACCGCGTACATCGCGGAGCATGCATGTCCCTTGCTCATGATGAACCGGTCGCGATCGGACCAATCCGGGCGCTGAGGATCGAATCGGAGGGCTCGTCCGTAGAGTGCAGCCAGCAGATCCGCAGCGGACAAAGAACCCCCGATATGTGACGCATTGGCTTTGCCCGTCATCCGAACGCAGTGTTGCCGGATGCGCTTAGCAAGGTCCGAAAGATTCACTGGGCTTCCAGAAGTCATTTGTGTCCGGTTAGCTGGATTATGAGATGAAGAACTGCTGATCATTCATGCGACGCGCGATGGCATCGAGCAGTAGCGCAGCCGGGGCGCCATCGGTGACGCGATGATCGAAAGTGAGGCTCAATACACACGTGTTACCAATTGCAATCTCATTGTTGCGGACTACAGGACGTGGAGTTATTCGTCCGATTCCGAGAATGGCCGACTGCGCTCCATTCAGAATCGGCGTGAAGGCGTCGATGCCGTGACTTCCCAGATTGCTGATCGTAGCGGTACCACCTTCGAGGTCGGCGGGTTGCAAGCGCCCCTCAAGAACCCGATCCGTTAAATCCTTCACTGCTTTTGCTATGTCTCCGAGGCGTGCAGAATCAGCATTGCGAATGACGGGAACAACCAAGCCGTTTGGAACCGCTACCGCAAAACCAATATTGATCTCCTGGAACCGGACGATCGTGTCGTTCTCGAGGACGGCGTTCAGTTCCGGTCGCTCGCGTAGCGCGCCCGCAAAGACTTTAATAAATAGGGCGTCATAGGACGGCGCCTGTCCAAATTTCGCAGCCAGCTTTTGGCGCGCGTCGACGAGAATATCCGCGCTGACTTCCCGCGTGAGCGTAGTAGAGGCCGCCGTGGCCAATGAGGTCCGCAAACGTTCAGCCAAAGAACGGCGCAAACCTGCAATCGGCAAGCGTTCGGCTATGCAGTAATCGGCAAAAGATGTTTCTCCTGCGGACGAACGCTTTACAAGCGCCGCATGAATGTCTGCCTCGACGATTCGCCCACCTGGCCCGCTGCCCGTTATTTGGTTGAGATCGATTCCGTGTTGCGCGGCCATGCGTTTGGCAATCGGACTGGCCCGCAATGCAATGACCGTTGAAGATTCTTTGGAAGCAGTGATGGAAACATCCGCAGATGCTGGTCTTTGAGTCGCTGCGGCTGGGTTCATGGCCGTGTTCGCGGGAGCAATCTCCCCCTCCCGGAGGATGTATCCCATCAGAACTTCCACCTTGAGGGTTGTGCCAATTGCCGCGACGGGGTGCAAAGTGCCGTCTTCAGGAGCGGGTATCTCGAAAGTTGCTTTGTCCGTTGTGATTTCCGCAACGGGATCTCCCATCGCAACCCGTGCGCCGGCAGGTTTCAGCCAAGCCGTCAAAACGCCTTCTTCGGTATACATTCCCATACTGGGCATAACTATGGCACGTGCCACCCGCGTCAGGCTCCAGTTCCGAACAACGAATGCACGGCAGAAATGACCTGTTCCGGGCCCGGTGTGTAGTGCGCCTCCAAAACGGCGGCAAACGGAACAGGCGTGTCGGGCGCAGTGACGGTCTTGACCGGAGCGTCCAAATAATCGAATCCTTTGTCGGCAACGCGAGCTGCGATATCACGTGCCATAGACGCCGTTGGGGTATCTTCATCCACGACCACCAAGCGATGAGTGCGCGAAACTGAATCCAGGATCGTGTCCTCATCGAGAGGCGAAAGCGTCAGTACGTCCACCACCTCCGCGTCAATATCCTCGCTCAAGAGGGAACTTGCGGCTTCCAGGCAGATATGCGTCATGCGGCCAATGCCGCAAAGCGTAACATCGTGCCCGGACCGAACGATCTCGGCCCGACCGATCGGCACCGTGTACGCTTCTTCCGGTACGGGGCCCTTGGCTTTCAACCCTAAAAACTTGTGTTCCAGGACCACCACAGGGCCATCGTCGCGAATTGCCGCGATCGTTAATCCCTTGGCGTTGTAAGCCGTGGAAGGTACGACTACCTTCAGACCAGGAATATGCGCTAGCACGGAGTAAAGTGTTTGCGAATGTTGAGCCCCCGCACCGCCGCCATATGTACGATTGTCGCCTCCTCGGGTACCGTAGGCGGTCCGAATGACTAGGGGAAGATCTATCTGGCCGCCCATCATGTAATGCATCTTAGCGGCCTGGTTCATGATCTGGTCATAGCAACAGCCGATTAGATCGACAAACATGATTTCCACGATCGGCCGTAAACCAGCCATTGCCGCGCCTACGCCCGCCCCGAGAAACCCCATCTCTGCGATGGGCGTGTCGAGAACGCGTTGGGGTCCGAATTCGGTGATCAGCCCGCGCGTGGCGCGAAGTGGTCCGCCCCACGCGTCGACAAAACCCAAGTGGGCGCGACCCGCGCCTCCAGCGACGTCTTCGCCCATCACCACGATCGTAGGATCGCGCCGCATTTCCAGGCGAATCGCCTCATTGATCGCTTGGCCGAAATTCAGCTCACGCGCGGCGGCGTTTATCGTCCCGGCGCTTATCATTCCTGCCCCTCCGGCCGGGCGACGTAAACGTCGGTAAGAAGATCGGCCGGCTCAGGCAATGGACTCGTCTCCGCGAAAGCTACGGCCTCGTCGATCTTCTCTTTGTTTTTGACATCGATCAGAGCCATCTCTTCCTGGCTCAGCATCGCCATAGCCAGCATTTGCTTGCGGAATCGCTCGATGCAGTCCCGCGAGCGCGCCTCGCTCTCTTCCTCCTCGGTCCGGTAGCGGCGCGTGTCATCGCCCTGATGATGTCCGTAATAACGGTAGGTCATGCATTCAATCAGGGAAGGCCCGCAGCCGCTCCGCGCACGATCGACGGCTGCGGCCGCAGCGCCCCACACCGCAAGGGCGTCTTGGCCATCCACCGTCACTCCTGGCATGCAGTACGCCGCTGCCCTCTCGGAAATCCGCGGAACGACGACTGCGTACTCGACCGGTGTGGACTGGGCATAGCCATTGTTTTCACAAACGAATATAACCGGCAATCTCCATATGGCCGCCAGATTCATGGCCTCGTGGACGGCTCCAATGCTCGCGGCACCCTCTCCGAAAAATGTCGCTGCCACCTGGCGTGTCTGTCGCACCTTGGCCGAAAGCGCAGCTCCGACCGCATGCGTCACTCCCATGCCAACAATCGGATTTACGCCCAGCATGCCGGTGCGGATATCAGTGATATGCATCGACCCGCCCTTGCCGCGATTGGTACCTGTCGATTTGCCGTAAAGTTCGGCCATCATACGGTCCACGTCCACGCCTTTGGCGATGCAGTGGCCGTGACCACGATGTGTAGACGCAATCCAGTCGGCCGGCTCTAATGTCGCACAAACGCCAACAGCACAGGCTTCCTGACCGGTGTAATAGTGAACCGCGCCAACAGGCACGCCAGTCTCAACGAGCCACTTCAGGCGCTCCTCAAATTCCCGGATCAGTGTCATCCGTTCGTACATCCACAGCAATTGTTCACGTGCGGGAACGCCGTGTCGGGCACCTGTCGTGCTACTCGATAAGTGGGCTGCCTGCGTGGTGCTCTGCAAAATCGATCTCCCTAGAAAAACTTGGTCGCTCTATCTCTGAGCTTGTTCCTCTGGTGCCGGTTGGCACACGGCGGACCTCTTCACAAAAACGTCAACCTCAACCGGCTGAAATCGCCCCATCTCAAGACGAAACGGACCCTGAAAGCGCGGGTCACTGGTAAGTCGTTCGGCAAATTCGCGATTGTATCGATTGTCCAAATCCTGCTTATCGGAAACTTGGCCTATAAAATCCGGCGCGGTCACAACCACGTCACTCTCACCGGCCAAACTCATCACCTTTTGCCAATCGAGTGTTCCCTCCGAATACCGCCACAACCAAACCGGCTGTGAGCTCCAGAACCAATTATCTGAGGAAAGCGTCCCATCTAGGAACCATGGATATAGGATTTGGGGCGGATTCAAGGGCCGGCCCATTCCGAGAACGGAAATCTTTGGTTTGTCCAACTCGCAGTTATGAGCGATGTTACGAAGAGGCTTCCAGTCCCACTGCTCGAACCGCACCATGATTCCCCAGGGAAGTCCACCATTCACAAGCCCAGGATCAACCGGATATGTTTTCGGAAATGCTACAGGGGTCACAATCATGAGTAGCTGAGCGACGATAAGAACCGTGGAAAGGGCAAAGCCTGCTCTGGAATGAATCCAGCCCGTCGCGTCCGCTAACACGCCCACAGCGATTGCTAACGGAATAATCGCCGGTGTTAGATAACGCAGGTTGTGGTTCATGCCAGAAAGCTGCAGGGCGACAAGAGGCAGGGCAGCACAAACGCAAGTCCATACGGCTGTTCGGTGGACAGGTTTAAGAATAGCCTCTTTGTTAATGAGGATTTTCCGTACCGACACGATCACAACCAAGCAAATCAGAATGGCAATCGCCGGTCCGAGCAAGCCCATAACGACCGAGCCCAGCCACTTAGCTGATGTCAGTAGCGAGGGCGCCCCAAATGACTCTCGTGGTTCCTGCCTAATCACGGTGCTATAGCGCGAAGCAGGGCCGATATTCTTGAGCCACCAGGGCGCCGCAATTATAAATGCTAGTGCGCCGGCTTTAAGCAATTCTTTCACTTGTTGCATGCCGTGATTTCTCGCGCGATCCGAAACCAGCGCGAGCGCCAATATAGGAAATGCGATCAGTACGAAAGTGATTTTCGATAAGAGTCCAACGGCAAGTGTAAGCCCCAGGCCAATCCAATGATTGCGTGGCGATCCGTCGCTCCAATAATCCCAAAGGAAATACAGCATGGCAGATGTCGCGAGGAATAATGGTCCTTCTGTGCTGAAAAAAATACTTGCAGAGAGAACTTCGGGTGCCAAACAAAAGATTAGAACGGCAACGGCACCGGCAACCGGGCTGGCAATACGGCGAGACGTTAAATAAATTAAGACGGCCGTCGCAACCCAAAACCCCAGAGTCAAGAATCTCGCCAGCACCGTGTGGAATCCGAACAAAGCTAAGAAAGGCAAAGCAAAAAGGCGATATGCGGGAGGGCGAAACGGATCTCCACCAATGAGAATCGAGGCAAACTGACGCAGGCTTCCGCTGTGAAGCTTGTGAATGTCTGCCAGTGCCTCGTTAAAATAAAAAGCCTCGTCCCAATGGATGCCGTAAGGATGAGAGAGTATCCACCGACTGGCAGCTACTAAGAGGAGAAACACAACCCCAACGGCAAATAACGTCCACGACTGTCGTTCCCGTTTAGTTTTCCCTAGCGTGGAAGCGGCTTTGATGTCAATTTTCATAGGGGTGCTCAGCTGCACTTTGCCTTCTCTTCCTTCCAAATCTCGCGGCCTAGCCTATCGCCTGCGCAATCCCCTGGAACGGCTGACAGCAGCCCGTTTTCGCAAAGCAGATCTGCCGCTTCAGCAATTACCGCGAAGGCGATTCCCGACCGTTCAGCGATCTCCAATAGCGAGTGCGTTCCGTCAGAAAGGTTCAGCACCCAAAGGCGCGCATTGATTTCTTCACTGACGGCATTCCCGCCTGTCGAGCGATAGAGATTTCGTTTTCCCAGTTGGGGCTCACCGTAAGGATTGAGATTGCGAAAGCGGCGATTCGTTTCAAGCACATCGACAATGCCGATGCACATTCGCAGTGACTCAGCAAGCCGCAGCGGACGAATGAATTCGAGATTGTCGGCCGAAGTGTGATATTGGGGGAAAGTTCCCCACACGCTCCGCATCAAGCAGCCTACAGGAAGGTTGAACCCCGGCGAACAGTATTGCCGTTCGTCATATCCGTATGGCTCGAACTCTAGAATCTGTGAGGAATCGCTTTCGTGTACAAGCATGTGCGCTGCCGCGCGGTCAATCTCGGCATCTCCGCGCCGGCTCTTCTTGTAATGGAATGGACCTTCATCTCCCACGCAGGTCAACACCAAACCGTGCCGGACGAGGTGAGCCGCCTTTTCATTGCGAGCGAGCCACGCGATGGCTCCAATCGTCCCCGGAATAAAGAGAAACCGGTATGAATACCGAAGATCCCTCCCCTCGAGAAACTGCGCTAGGAAAGTCGCCACACTCAAGCCGGAAAGATTGTCATTCGCAAGCGAGGGATGGCAGGCGTGACAAGAGATCAGAACTTCTTCATTGCAGCGGCCAGGTAAGTAGCATTCCCCGTATGTCAGGTACCCATCCTCAAGAGTAGAGTCGATACAGACCTCATACTCACCTTCAGTTAACGCCAGCATCTGGTTGTGAGAAAGACAGAACCCCCAGTTTTCGTTGTAGTAAGAGGTTCGGTAAGGGATCCACTCGGGCTTGTCTGGAATGGTGAACAGATGCGGCTTCAATTCGTTCAGGGACATTGTCGTATGCATAGGCGTGCTGTAGTTCAGGACATGCAGGTTACATTTTCGGAAGTCGACAATTCGCTCCCCGTTGGCCGCCTTGATGTATCCGTCTCGGATATTCCACTCTTTAGGCACAATCCAATCAAATACGGCTGTACCGGTGGGAACTTCAGAGGTTTCTACTGGAATCTGCTGCTGGATTCTGCTCAGGGTGCTTCGAATTCCGTCGCCCGTGATGCTGCGGCAAACTGGGTACAGTTCGCTCGCAAACCCGTGCAATTCCTGACCAATTGTCGCACGATCCCTCTGGTCGAATTCTTTTAGCAGTGCCATTGCTCTTATTTCCGGAGATCCTCGTAATTTCGGTCGCGCTCAGAAATCACTTCGACCCTCTCCGGCCAAGAGATCTGAAATGCCGGATCATCAAATCGCACCCCTCGGGCCGATGCTTCATTGTGAAATTCTGAGATTTGATAACAGACCTCGCTTGCCTCCTCGAGAGTCAAGAAACCGTGCGCGCAGCCCTCAGGGACATAGACCATGTTTCGCTTTTCAGCCGTAAGGACAATAGCAACGTGTTTCTTAAACGCGGGCGAATGAGGCCTGAGATCAATGACGACATCGAATATAGAGCCCCGGGTGCAACGGACTAGCTTTGTCTCCGCATGCGGCTCAGCCTGATAATGCATGCCACGCAACGTACCCTTTTGCGCGCTGAAGGAAACACTACACTGAGCGATCTTGGTGTTCAGTCCATGAGCTTGGAACTCGCTCACGCACCAGGTACGCGCAAAAAGTCCACGCTCGTCTGCTTTGGTTTCGAGCTCAATCTCGAAAGCTCCTGGGATCTTGGTTTCGGTGAATATCACGCGGGCAGCGGATCGTCAGAAGGCAACCACACCTGAAACGGGTTCTCTCTAAGGGCTTAATCTAACAGGGGTAGATTCGAGTATGCCGGGTTCGCCAATGGGTGATCCGAGTTCATACCGTAACTTTCCATCGATATTGTTCGCATAGGCCAGCACTGCACGTCCGGTGTCATCTCCTTCAATACGCCACGAATTTCCGTCCTTCACGACAGACATCTTGCTTCGAGCTCTCCACCAGGAATCCACCTCAGATGGTAGAGCGCACCAAATCGGAATTTTGCCGCACAGCTCCCGCAAGTAGCCCAGAAGACCTTCATAAATCGGAAGGGTGTCTTCTTCCATGAAATAGTCAGGATGAACGATGAAGCTCAGGAAGCCGTTTTTTCTTAGGATCAGATCGATCTGCGCCTTCCATAAATCAATTGAAGGTTCATTGAGGATGTGGAAGAGCGTGTAATCCTGAATCGTGGTTACGGGCAGTTCGACAATATCACCAATGAAGTAGGGCATGACCGTGCAACATCCACCCCGTTGAGGATCGAGGTGCGCGACATTCGGCACCGACATATCGAATGAAAACTCGAACGCCTCGAACCAGTCTGGTTTCCGGTAAAGCACCGCGGCCCGAAAACCGGTTGCGCCGTATTCGCGCGCGTATCGATTGATGATTTTGGCGCGACGGAGGAATTCCTCGTGATTGTCAAAGAGTCTGCCATCGTGGTTCAAGTCCTGAATGACGACCTCAAAGCCACGCTCTACTATCTTCTCGAGGAAACCCGTATTCACCTTATAACGTTCCTCTGGCACGATTCCAAACGCGGCCTTGATCCCAAAGGCGTCATCCACGTCCATGAGGTCCACGCAACGGTCCCTGCCAGCCGTCGTTTCCACGTCGTGCGTCATCGTCAGGCAGCCATTGGTACCGTCAGGCCAAAACCACACGAAAGGAACACTATTCACACCCTTTGCTTCCATAGACATCAAGAGGAGTCTCTCCGAGATCTCTTCAACCGTGGTATCTACAGGCCAATTTGGGAACGATTGATTCTTCCCGGCACGGGCGTGAAATCGCTGAACTTGTTTCCGTACGGCCAGCGTGGTGAGCGGTCGCAAGAGGTAATAAAGCCTGCGGAAAAGCTCAGTTCCTAATGTCGCATTCCGGACTTTGGCATAGCGTTCCGAGCGAAGGTTTTCGATAATTTCGGAGGGATCAAACCCTAGCACGAGCCGACCATTGTCGGCGGCAATGTCCGGAAGCACGTCATAAAGAAGCTCTGGCCCGACGCCGGACCTCCTTGAAGAGGAGCGGCCATAGCAAATCGCATTCGGGCCAAATCGAAAATAGCCTTCATCCGCAGATAACGATCCTGCAAGTGCGGAGTCGAAGAATCCTGCAGGACAGCGATAGCGATCGTGCAACGCTCGATTCAGCATGTCGTTTGGTTCGCGTGTTGTGGTGCAGGAAACCGTCTCGGACTTCGCCTTTAAGTGATGGCCGCGAACGAGATTGAGTTGCATGGTTTCCGCCAGTTTGAACGTCATGTTGTGTTTACCTTACGCGTCGGGCTCGCGGAATCAGAAGGCAAAATCGGGTTCGCCTGCCGATGACGCCGAGGAGAGATCGATCAGCCCATATGCCGGTACAAAACTCGGCCGGCTCTCGAAGAAACAGCTTCGGGCAAAAGCGACAGAAGTTGTCGAACTGTCCGGGAGTTCTCGATCGCTGCCGCGCGTCTTGGCGCCGTCGCATACCGATAATAAGTCAGCGGTTTTCGGGTTGCTCCCAGCCTATCCTTGAAAGTGATCAGGCCCTCGTTGGTCAAGTCGGTACGCCCAAGATCTACCCTCTCAGCACCCGCCGCTTTACTTTCCTCGAGAAGCTTCCAAAAGAGAAATGGCACGCCGCCTAGGTTGTGGAAGGCCTCATCGGAACAGCCATATTTGTAAACTACCGACGATTGGTGTTGCAGGGCCAGTATTGCCGCAATCGGACGATCATCTTTGCGTGCGATTCTGATTTGAAGTTTGTCTCCCATGCCCTGGAGCAAATTCCGAAACCAAGCTCGCGGCTGTGGAAGTAATTGATGGCGTTTCCGGGTAATGAGCAGAAGCCGATAGAATTCGTCGAGAAGTTGCGCAGAGTGGCCCACTTCATACGAAAGGTGCTCGCGCTCTGCTCTTCGGATCTTGCGTCGGAACGAGTTACCGTGCAAGCGACGAAAAAGCTCATCCAGACTGGGTGTCAGATCAAGCTCGTGAAACCAATACGAGCAACTCGGCCGCAAGGTGACGTCTGAGCGATTAGCTGTTAATAGTGGCCGAAGTTCCACATACCCGCAGTGTAGCCGATCGCATTCCGCTCGCAGCCAATTCAGCACGGCTTCGAGTTCGCCCGCCTCACTTACCAGAGGATCACAGTGATCGGAGAACGGCAGAGATACGAGACGAGTTCCCGTTACCCAACTCGATACGCGGCAGACGGCAAGGCCATCTTGCAAAGGTTCGCCCGGTGACGCGTTCGTCAGCACGAGTGGTTTGTAGCGATACGTGCGACTTAATGCTTCGAGCCAGCCTCGCTCATGGAATATCGACGCGCTGGGGTGGCGACGAACCAGTTCGTCCCAGCGGCTGTCCGATAATGGATCTACGACATGGATTTCCAAGATGATGCGCCTGGCGGCTCAGGACGATAGCATGGACGGGCTACCGCCATTCTGGCCTAAATATAGGCAATCAGGCTACCAGTCTCGCCTTAAGGGGTAGGAAGACAATGGCTCGCAGGCGTAGCGAAGCGCGATGAAAATTAAGGAGTTAGTACTAGAAACTACGGCGCTGCTAACTTCAGCTTGGCTTGGGAGGGAAAAATGCTACCACTATTGGCTAAGTCGTGGGGACTGCCGCCAAATTTTCACCGACCTTCTAATTAGCTGTAAACAATGCCATATTCGATGTCCGCACGGAGAGGTGGTATTCAGACAACAGCTCACTCATGAAGTTCGGGGTAAAGTTTCCCTGTTTGTCTGGGTCCGTCTGAGGGTCAAGCAGGCTATTCCGCAAGTCGTCCCATCCCTTGAGGACTGCCTCGTCCTCGCGCAAGTCGATCTGTACGGTCTGGAAATGATGCGTCCTGAGCAGTTGAAGGACGTCTTCCTCCCTGATCTGACCCGTCTTGATTTCATCTCGCACAGAAAACGACTCGTACTCAAACGGCTTGCCGGCTTCGTAGCACAAAAGAAGACTCTCACACAGGGCCGGACCAGGACTAGCCTTCGTAAACTCGACAGCAGAGCGAAATTCACTTTCCAGAGTGGGCAAGGCGCGCATCTTCTCACGATCGCGGCGGAGCTGTCCCGGAACGAAAATCATGATACTGGCGAACAGGAGCGCAAACATAAGCGTTGCAGTCGGATTCAAAAGGGCAGGCTGCCAATCCTCGAAGCCAAATCGAATATCCGACAGCCCCAAGCCGCAAGCGATGACCACAGCCGCGAGAGGGCTGAAGAATATGTTCATATCTACGCCTGCGCCACCGCCTAGCAGAAACGCAAGCACGTTGCTGAAGAGAAATGCGAGCACAAACACTCTACGCGAGCGGAGCGCCCAAATCGACCAGGCTGTTGCGACTACAAGTAGAGCTTGAAACGGTACGGCATAGTGGTGGAATTGGCTCCAGGCCCTCCAGTACGCATAGGTACGTTTGCCCGCCAAATGGAGCGCGAAGTAGGAGCCGTCAATCCGGAATGTCAACGCCAGAAGAATCCCTGCGCATAAAATCATAGCGCCGGCCCAGGTGACGAATGCTTTACGTGATTTTAACAGGAGATCAATGGCGACAGCGGCAGGGAAGACGATCAGGGTCTGCTTTGTGAATCCAGCCAGACAGAACAGAAGCGCTGACATACACAAGAGGCGAGTAGAAATGGGATTTCGGACGTAGAAATAGAGCCCAGCGGTCGATAATGCCTCCGCTAGCAATTGCGGATCATTCATCCCGATACGGTTTGGCAACAGAAGCGCGATGCTAATTTCATAGAGCAGAAACGAAAAAATCGCCGCCGTGGCCGATCCACATGCGCGCCTCACGATAAGCGCCACAAGAATACCGGTCAAAATAAGCGACATAAACGAGATCCAACGGCCTACCGCCACAAAGGTATTGCTGGTTCCTAACCAGCTTATTAAATGAAAGGAAAGCGGAGGGTAAGCTGTTCCCGTCCCAAAATATTGCGGGCGCACGCCATATATGGGGATGCGACTGGCGACCATTACTGCCCGGTACGCGTTCCAGCCTTCATTATAGTTAATCTCTACATTAGCGAAGATACGTTTAAGAGGAAACCAAAACAGGCCAATTAAGACCAATCCCATGAGACAGATCACAACGCCGGAAAGCCATGTACTTCGCGCCCCTTCGCCCAAATAAAATTCATTTGTCTGTACAGCGCCTATCTGACCTTGTTCGGCCTCTGTACCTACAACCGCCGGCAATTTTGAGAACGAAACATGCATGCAATTATTCCCTTCCGATCCCGCTTCAAGGTATGCCGCGTAGGGTGCCACTGCGCTCAACCTTTTCAAGAACTCTTTTCAAAAAGAAGAAAGCGATGGTGTGCCCAGCGCCTTTTCAGCCAGTTAGGAGAGTGTTCGAGAAAGCCATACTTGAGAATGTCTTTCTCCATGGCTGGCGCTCGGCCACTGAAGTAATCCAAGATACAAAGTCCGGCTGCGTCGCCGGACTCCATGGATTTCGCCAATCTGCCCAATCCAACCATCTTGAGCATGTTCTCCTTTTTCATGGCGATGTCAGGCCACGGCGGCACGTCGAAAAATCCGGTCTTCACCATGCGCCAGCCGGAGGGCGCAAGCCGCGAAATGATCCACTCCGTGCCAATATTCTTCAGTTCGTACTCCGAAGAGTCGTGGGGACGAAGGATCCAACAGATATTCTGCTGATTGGGAACGCACAGGAAAAGCGCCCTTTTAGCGATGCGGGCAAGCTCTGCCAGATACGTTTCGCCGTGTTTCACATGCCAGAGGGCGGCGAAATTCCATGCCAAGTCATAAGACTGGTCGGCGAAAGGCAGCAGGCCCGATTCCGGAGACTGAAACACGAAATCAGCCGTCAAACCGGCGCCGCTCCAAACCTTTTGGATCGCCTCCAGGCGCGCGCAAGACTGATCAACTACCGTAACCTTCGCGCCCTGCGAAGCCCACCAAAGGCTGTTGATCCCGGAAACGCCTGTCATTCCGAAGGAAGGAGCCTCAAGAATGGTCTGGACTTTGTAGCTGGCCTTCAGCCAGCTGAAATAATCATGCAGGATGAAACGCTCGTACGTGGTGCCCAGACCCTCACTGGGCTTTCTAAAATAGTCCTCCCAGCAATTGTTGATGGTAATCGTTACAGCTTTACTCACAGATACTCACCTCGGGGTAATTGCTGTTTCTCTTAGAAAACGGCCGAAGGCCTCGCGCGTTGGAATTGGCTGAATTCCCAACGCACGGTACGTATCAGCGCACTGGTAGTGCCAATCATTCGAGAGCAAGGCCATCCGAGTCGCCCATTTTTCGTTTCCAATTGCCCGAAAAAGGTGGAACGCGGCCTTAAAAACACAGTCAGGAAGTCTAAACAAAGGTGGATAAGGCCGGTTGTAAAGATGCCAATGAATCCAATCGGCCAGATCGCTCAGCGTTATAGGGCCCATATCGCCGATAACGAAGATTCGCTGGTTCGAATGATCCTTCACTACCAGATTCAAGAACACCTCGGCCACTCGCCTGACATCGACCAGATGAACCTGGTGGTTGCTCTTGGGTAGCCATAACAGGTGCGCTCTGACCAGGTGAACTAAAGTCTGCGGAAAGCCATCGTCACCCGGACCATAAGTGATAGTCGGGCGAACAATATAAGCATTCAGGCCCTTCCGGATGTATGCCTGAACGGCCTCTTCTGACGCGATCTTCGATTGGTGGTATTGATTGTCCCCGCACAGGACAGTTTCAATCGCAGCGGGGACCGTCACCGGAATAGTCCCGTGGACGCCCACGGAGCTACAAAAAATAAACTTCTGCACTTGCTGCTCATAGGCGGCGGAAAGCAAGCGCTCCGTTCCCTTGACATTCACTTCCTGAAATTCACGAGGTGACGCTCCTCCCCCGCCGCGAATGGCCGCCACATGGATCACATACCGGAATCGGTAGCGCTCGAACAGTTCCTTGATTACGCCCGGATCGTAGAAATTGCCCGGAATGACGATGGCACCCTTTTTTGTCAAAGACGCCGCTTGAGGATGACGTTCGCCCTCTCTCACGATACAGACGAGCTGGAGGTCAGGAAGGGAGGCCAGCTCTTGGGCGAGATGGCGGCCAATGAGACCGGTAGCGCCTGTTAGCAGAGCGAAATGTTTGGACATCGTTTCAGGTTCGATTCAGTGAGCTGTTGCGGATTTCAACTGGTAGGGGCGATAGCCACTTCGAGTGTTGTCGCGGGGGACCACGTGGTAGCAAGACCCGCCAGATTGCCGGCGAGTCCGGCCGAAACCATAACTATGGTCATATGTATCAGGTTGTCGCGGCCGAACAGATACATTCCCGCGGCCTGCCAGAGAAGAATCGCAGCGAGGATATAAATGAACAGCGGTCGGTTCAGCGAAAGGGCATAGTTCAACCAGATGTTCAGGCCCGCATAAAGGCTGGCTGCGAGGTTGGCCAGCCCCAGGATAATTCCTGGGTTGGAATACGCAGAAGTGAATATCGTGCGCACAATAAACCGGGGAAAAAGAAGATAAACGGCGGTCAGGCCAAAACCCGGCAGCAACGTCGCCGCCAGCGCCAGCAGCAGGATCGGTCGCGGGTCGCGCCCCATGGCGCGGCGCTTGGTGACCTTGGGGAAAAGCACAATGCCGAGCGCCAAAGGTAAAAACAAACTCATCTTCGCCAGCGTGACTACCGGTCCGTAGTCGCCTGCTACGTTGGGGCTAAAAAAGTGCTTCACGAATAACGGATCCATATTTGAAATGACAGCAAAGGCCGTGAGGCCCAACAGCGTCTGAGACGAGTAGTGCCAGCTTACCCGGTTGTCCCCCGCCGCATTTCGATTGCCGAAGTGAGGGCGCAGCAACCATAACGCGAGAATTAGCACTGCAGCCATGGCCAAAGGCAAAGCAATGATGGTTCCTGCAGCTTGAAATCCCAACCAAATTAATCCGGCGGCAAAGAGCAATCTCAGTACCGACTGAAGCAACTGCACCGCCCCGAATCCCGCAAAAGATTGAAGCCCTTGAAGGGCGCCGTCCGTAACCGTTCGAATGAAGTACAAAAGGACGATTGGACTCGCCGCCCACAATGGCCAAGCATTCGGCAAGCGCAGCGCATGGGCCACGGCTGGGCTTACTGCGGCCATTATGGCCGTCATCAGCAAACCCCAGCGCCAGCCCCAGCGCCAAGCACGCTGAAGAAATGCTGCCAAGTGCTGAGACGTCTCGCATCTTGAGGTGAGTTCGGCGGTGTAGAAGGCCACAACGTTACGTATCGTATTCGTTAGCTGCGCCAACACCTGCATCACTGCGGCAACGGCCACAAAAACCCCAAACTCGACAGGGACAAGCCACCGTCCGGCCAAAAGGCTGACCGCGTAGTCCAGTCCTCCAGCTACTCCCATTGCAGCGGCCAGAACAAGGCTGTCGCTAAATCCTTTGGAAGCTAGAAGCTTGAGCAATCGTGTGGTTACAGCTTGCTTGTCAGCTTTAAACGACGTGTGAGGCCCCCGGATTTGGGATCCGGTGATATCTGAGTTTTGCGCAGGCGGCTGTTCTGGCGAGGTTACGGGCAAGCTCATTGTTTCTTCAGTGGGGACTCAGCCTGTGCGTAGCTCATGACCGGGCGGTAGACGCAACCGCAAAGGCGGCCCCGAGGGCAGTCCTTGAGCGGCAGGTGAGGAGCGTCGTCCGGATGGTAGGTCTTGTTCTGGGGCAAATGACGTGCTGCGTCGCAACAATCTTGCGCTGGCTCGATGACCACGCCCACGATCGAGCCTTTAGCCTTCATGCCGAGGCGATAAGCCGCTAATGTCTTCTCAGCGTAACCCGGGTCCTTTTCGGTATCGTGATGGAATTTATCCAACCAATCGAAAGCCATAGTGGCTCACCCTCACAAGCTATTGCCGAAGTGTTGCTGGAGCGGAAGCTCTGTCGGTCTCCGCTGTGGCATTGCCGACCTGCGCGGGCGCGGCTCGGCGGTACAGCCGCCAGAGTTGAGCGAGATAGGCAAAAACGATGCCCCGGGTCAGCTTGGATTCGCCGTGAGCCCTGGGGCCGAAAGTATAGGGGACCTCGACCAAGCAGGTAGGGCGCATTTGGGCAACGATCTCTAGCAGAATTTTGAAGCCACGGACGTTCAGGCGGTCGCGAATTCTCAGGAACTGATCCCGCCGGACCATGAAATAGCCTGACATGGGATCGCGCAACCTGATCCCCAGCACCCATTGCGCCAGCTTCGTGCAGCCCCAAGAACCTAATCGCCGGATCAATCCCCAATTGGCGGTGCCTCCACCGGGCATGTACCGGGTGGCAACGACCAGGTCCGATCCATTCAACAGCTCTTTAAACATTCGCGGGAGCAACGCGGGATCGTGCTGCAGGTCAGCGTCAATACAAGCTAGGACTTCGCCACTGGCACAAGTGAAGCCGTCCACCACACTCGCACCAAGCCCGCGATTCGAGGTCCGGCGCAAGGCGCGCACTCGTGGATTGCGCCGACCGATCTCTTGCACCCGCGACCAAGTGAGGTCCGGAGAATCGTCATCGCTAATCAAGATCTCATAATCGAGCCCGTTCAGGAATTTTTCAGCTCTACAATCAGCAGGCCAACGTTCTCCGCTTCATTATAGGTTGGTGAAATTACGCTTAACTTCATAGGGATGGGCTCGCAGTTTCGGAATTTAGTTTGCTGGCCTCGATGCGTTCGCTCGTCACTCCAGATACGGGCCCTATTGGCCGAAGTTCACCTTGGGATGAAGCCGCCGGACGCGACGGTGCACCCCGAAGCAAGACTTTTGTCCCCACGCGCACTAGGGTCGGAATGTCATGCAGTATGTTTGTGTACGAAGCGTTGGCCAGCGGACAGTGGCATTCCTTGGCGGCGATGCTGCGGCGCACTTCCTTGATTTTGTCGCCGAACCAGATTTCCTTGAAATCATAATGATGGTCGCGCAAATTGCCAATCCCATCGGCGCGCACGCAGCAGGGCCATACACTACCGTCGGCGTAAATCTGTGCGCTCACCCAACCTGCATAGCAGTCGATGACTTGGTCCTTCTCCTCAAGAATGCGCTTCACCAGCTTGTAATACTCGACACGAATCGCTTCTGTAACTCGGGCCACGCCACTGAATTGTTTGCTTTCGACGTAGTTGATCAAGCGGTCGATAGCTTTGGAATAGTCTTCCGGCTTGGGCGTGATCGGCAGACCAACCGTGTCCAATTCGACGCGTGGCTCGGCGATTTCGGTGATAAATTGATCGGCACCCGATTGATCCGCATAGGCCATCAGCTCGTCCAGATGTCCGACGCTGAACACGGAAATCACCGAATGAATGCCAACCGTTAGGTTCTTCAGACTCTTGCGCAGGGACAAGAGCTGTGCGAGCCGCTCTTCGAACTTGGCGAAGTTCCCAGGGATGCCCCGAATGTAATCGTGCTTTGCGCCGATACCATCGAGCGAAAGATTGATAATCAATTGGCTTTCGGGACAAGCTTTGGCAATGCGCTCGACGCGCTCCGGAATGATGGGCAGGATCGCGTTCGTGGGAATGTTGATGACGCCCGGGGAGCAATGTTGATAGACCAATTGCGCCAGTTCCACCACATGGGGATACATCAGAGGCTCTCCCCCGCTGATGGTGAACCAATAAGGCGCCTTACCTAGAGAGCCTAGAACTTTGTCCCATTCGTCGATCGTGAGTTCGTTCTCCCGCTTCATCCAGATATTGCACGTGAGGCAACGGGAGTTGCACTTGGGAGATGGCGACAGCGTGATATTCAACGGCAAAAGCTGTGGCCAGCCGAAGCTACGGTAAAGCTTGAATAGAGGAATCCGCGCCAAAATGCCCGCTGAGGAGTTCATAATTAATGGCCTACTTTAAGCTGGTCGACAGTATCCGGAAGGGTCCCGGCCTCTACGACCGGGTTGGTCAGCACTTTTAGTTGTTTCGTCGTCGTGGCGATCTCCCAGACCCGGTGATCGCGACGCTTCTTGTAGTCCTGTAACCCCAGCAGGCGCCCGTAAGCCTCGAGGCCAACGATGGCCCAAGTCCACATAAAATAGCGAGGGTGCAAATCAAAGTTGCGGAGCAGGATAGCGAGAATCTTGCGCCCGCTCATCGTGCTCACGCTATAACCTAAAGTGTCACGCACGGCTAAGTGGCCAGCATAGATGCGTCGCCGCTGTCGCAAGAAATCTGCAACGGTCTCCGGCCCCTTGTTATATACGATCGCGTTGGGAACGTATTCGACGCGATATCCCTGGCCGCGGATAACAGGCTCCATACTGGCTTCGTCCACAGCCGTATGGTAGGGGATACGCTCAAAAATCTTGCGGCACGCCACCATCTCACCGGCCTTGAAACTGGCGAGGTTGACTTTGTGGTGCAGGTCCCAGAGCATGTGGGCGGCAAAGCCCATGAATTGCGTGCGATCGTTAACAGGAACTGGCCGCGAACTGGTCATGCCAACCTCTGGATCGGCAAAGGGCAACACCAGGCGTTCGATGGCATCGGCTTCGGGAATCAAGTCGGCGCTGCAGAGCACTAGGACTTTTTCCCGCGCCTGCGGGAGATACTCATTTATCGCCGCCGCCTTGCCCGTGCGCTTTTCCTGAACCACGAGACGGATGCGCGGGTCGCGCTTCGCCCAATCACGCACGATGGCTTCGGTATTGTCCGTGCAACCGCTAGCGACGACGACGATTTCCGTCACAACGACGTGTTTTGTCCGTTGTGTTAGGACCGCTTCGAGAAGCCGCCCAATATTAGCTTCTTCGTTATGAGCCATAATCCCCATTGAGCATGGAATGGACATTGAAGCACTCTCCGCGCTGCCTATGAAAATATTGGCGCTTCTGCGCTGTTGTATCGGCAGATCTGACAACCGCGCCAATCGAGCAATTCTTAGGCAGTCAGTGTATGGATCTAGAGTTCTGGCCGGTTCTTAAGGAAAACAACGGCTTTAAAGCGTGGCGCGGCCTGTGCCTTCTTCAAGCGTTGGGTTCTGCACTCTTTTTCTCGTTCGGGAGGACTGATAATAGCATTCGAGAATCTCGCCAGCATTCATCCACGCACTCAGCTTATTCGAAAATCTTCGAATCGGATCGACTGCGATCATCCATCTGAATGTCCACACCGCAAGTCTGCGAAACAGGTAAAGTGGAATTCCTGCTGCGAAATATTTCGCGCCGGGTTCAACGCCGCACGCCCGAATTTCAGAACGGGCCTTATCAAACCACCACGCCAGGAAATAGTTTTTGCTGAGGCGATTTTGCTGGACTGGGTGATAAACGAGCGCTGAGGGTTCGTAACGCAGCCGCTCTCCCCCTTTTAACAAGCGGTCTCCAAATTCCGTGTCTTCACCGCGAATTTCGCTGCCGGGGCAAGGACCTAAATCCGCTCGGAAGCCACCATATTTCTCGAACATTTCTTTGCGAAATGCCATATTCGTGCCGATGGGAGGTTCACTGAGGTCGCCGGCTTCAGGTTTTGGGTGGAAGGCCACGAGAGGCCCGGCCGCATGGCCACTCCCCGGTGAAAGCCAGCGAGGAGGAGAGCAAGTCCACTCAGTAATAATGCGGCCTCCCGCTCCAGCCCATTTTCCGTTCTGCAACTCGGCGGTAAGGTTCTGCAGCCAATTCGAATCCACCGTGACGTCGTCATCCATGAAGGCTAATATCTCGCCGCGGGCCTCGCGAATACCGGCATTCAGTGCGTACGATTTACCTTGCTGTGGTTCGAAGAGGTAACGGAAACGGCCCGGATGACGATTGCAGAAATCCAAGACTGCTCTTTGAGTTTGATCGCTCGAATTGTTGTCTACGACCAGAACCTCCCATTCGATTGACGCAGGGAGTACCAGCGCAGCGGCGCTCTCGAGCGCCCTCTGCAGGCTTTGCCAACGATTGTACGTGCACAGGATTACGCTAATCCTCATCTTCTCTGGCCGTCTATTCCTGTTGTTCTCTCTCTGAGCCGTCGAGTCGCACCGGGAGCAGCGACGGTAGGCACAGTTCAGTAGGCAACTAAGCAAATTAATTGCGTAAAGCTGGCTCTCACTTGTCTCTACAGAAGGTTAGGGCGTTGGCTGACGCTGCATCCGTTGACCAGTGAAAACTCGCTTCACCGCCCGGGACCACCAATGGCAAGTGCGCTTGATAGCATTGATCGGGTGCAGAAGGTGGTTGGTCACGTCAGAAAGCATTGCGATCGCGAATAGAAACGCATTCAAGCGATAGCCAAAAGCCGCGAGCGTATTTTTATGATACTTCCAATAACCTTGAGAGCGCAGGCGAAGCACATTGTGCGCCAGCACGCGATAGTATTCCTGACTTAAGTTTGCCCATACTTCGCGGCGCTCAGCTTCATTTAAGAACTTTGGGCCGTACTTCAAAAACAAGGCGATCTTTCCGAGGATGAATACGTCAAAATCGATGGCAAAACTCGAGGTCGACTGTGGCCGTGGTCTGGTGCAAGTCAACACCTGTTGGCAGAAACCGAAATCTGACTCGCTCAAAACGTCCAAACACGATTCATGATCGGCGTGCAGGTGCGGTTCATTGAAAAACACCGGTCGTTTGCGGATCAGGTCTGATCGCAGCAACAGCGATGTCATGGTCGCGAAGACATATCCGCCATTCCCCAATAATTCACTGCGGCATATCTCCGCGCCTGGCACCACATAACCTGGATACGCAGGCGACAGCCTCACGGCCCCGTGGATGACGGGTGTTGTGTTTAGCACCCCTTGCCCGTTCATTGTAAAGACCCCCACCAACCCTACGGCTGGATTCTGCTCCGCGAGGCGTACCATTTCTTCGATACAAGCGGGATATAGCCAATCGTCCGCAAATACGAACTTGCAGTATTTTGATGCGGGAGAAATCTGCTTGATGGTGTGGTTATGGTTTTCGATAATGCGCAGAAATCGTTCGTTGCTGATCACGCGGATTCTGTGGTCAAGACCTGCATACTTCTGGGCAATCGCCAGTGACTCGTCCGTGCTGCAGTTGTTTACGATCGTATAGTCCCAATTCGTGTACGTCTGCCGCAGAACACTTTCGATGCACTCTGCCAAATGCGGAGCGCCGTTGTACACGGGCGTCAAGATGCTCACCAGCGGTTGCGCTTCAGCTCTCATGTATCCTTATAGGAATTGAACTGGAACGAGCAAAATCGTCGTGTTGTTAAGCGGGAACAAGAGTCTTTTCGTCAACCGGCGAACGCCCGCGCAGCTTTTGGAGAATGTCGACGTAGACGTCTTTTTGTCCCATGACGAAGAACAGCACGCCAACATAAGCAATAAGGAGAACTGCGGATCCGATTACGAGTCTCGGCAGCGGGGGCATGGATTTAGCCCAGAGGAATTGCACTCCGAAGCTCAGCGTTGCTGCCACGAAACCGGAAATCAACGGCCGGCCCGCCGCTTGCAAGATGTCGCGCAGTGAAACTACGGTGCCGTGCACGCACCATGCAATGTGCGGGATGGCCCAGAGCATCATGGCTGCGGAGTAGGCAAACGCAACCCCTTTCGGCCCATAAGGCAATCCAATGCAGTAGCCGCCGATCACCACGGGTGCGAGAACCGAAACGACTTTGAGGTTCCGTCCGATCATTCCGAGTGAGAAGGTCAGCCACGCCAAGGGATTGATCAGCGCAAATATCAAGATCGTGGGAGCTAGCAAGCGAAAAATGTCGGTCGCTTCATTCCACTTCGGCCCAAGAACAACAAAGATCAAATCATGAGCAAAAAGAGCGGCGGCAATCGTAATCGGAATCGTCAGCGCCAAGACCAGGGAATAGCCTTTCAGAAAGTAGCTCTTGAAACGTCCGGGATCGTGCCGAACTCTTGAGAGTCCCGAAAAGGCCACGCCCCAAAATGCCGAATTGATGTTATCTGTCGGAATGTTGCTGAGCTGGTAAGCGCGTCCGTAAACGCCCAGAGTGGCTGCTCCCCAGAATCGCCCGAGCAAGACTTTTTCAAAGTTATATGCGGTATATACAATCAGGTTAACCAGAGTAAGGCCGCCGCCAAAATACAATAGCGCATGCAGTCCGGCTCCCAAGCGAGGCCTGCCGGGAATCCATCCAGTCGCCAGCCACAGGCACAGCGTGCCGATCAGCGGAAGGAAAATGGCCGAGGCCACCAGCGCCCAATATCCAAACCCAGCCATGGCCATACCGATGCCAAGAAAGGTGCTCACGCCCAGGGAGATGACGTCGATCGCCGCCAAAGTCGTGAAGCGCATTTGCCGCTCAAGAAGCGCGAGGTGCTGCACTCCGGCGCCATTAAATACGAATGACGTAGCGAGAATGAGCGTTACCCGCACCAGGCGGGGCTCATGATAAAACGCCGCAATAAACGGGGAGCTTGTCGCCAGTATTACGGCAAGCATCATACCCACCAGAATATTGATCCAGAACAACGTCGAAATCTGTTCCTCCGTGACATTCATGCGCTGGACGGTGGCTTGCGAAAGCCCAAAGTCTCTGAACAGATTCAGCACACCAGTAAAAACCATCACCATGCCAACGAGCCCAAAATCCTTGGGGTCCAGGAGTCGCGCAAGCACCATCAACGAGCCGGTGCGAAGTATGAAGCTGGTGCCTTGAGCACAGATCTTCGCGACGCCACCGCGTACGACTCTTTGCTTTAGATCCTTCATCGCACCTACGCTTTTATGCGGAACACAACGGAATCGCCGAAAGACTGGAAACTACGCATCACCCGCCAACGGCAGATATTGTTCGATACCGCTTATCGATTCAGAGTCATATCTCTTGCGCAACAGGCTCCATGAGCGGAGGTAACGGGACGGCGTTTGTAACATTTGACCAACGCAAGGAAGCGTCCAAATGCCCTGCCTTCAGAAGGCGTTGGATGTGGCTGATGCGGGTATATCGTCCACCTTCCAAATCTTCAGAGGTAAGGCCGGCGGCTCGGTAGGCGTCGTAGAGCTCCTGCGCGCCTTTGCGTGCGGTCCATTGAGGGCGGAAACGAGGGAGGACAGTGCGGATCCTATCGCAGTTGACGCGGTAACAGCGTTTGTCCGGACCTCCGCCGGGGGCGTACTCCACGCGGCATCCCGGCACGGTCTCGGCAACGATTGCAGCGAGTGCACTTATGCGGTAGTTTTCCTCAGTCTGACCCACATTGAAGATCTGATTGTGAATAGATTCCGGAGGGGCCTCCAGCACAGCAATAATTGCAGCGACGATGTCCCGTATATGGACGATCGGCCGCCAAGGTGTGCCATCGCTTTTGATATACACTCGGCCGGTTGTGTGCGCCCAGGCAACCAAGTCGTTCAGTACAATGTCTAGCCGCAATCGCGGAGAGATGCCGTAGGCGGTCGCGTTTCTGAGAAACGTCGGGCTGAAATCATCGTCCGCGAGGTGCGCAAGGTCACGCTCGACCAAAACCTTAGACTCGCCATACGGCGTCACGGGGTTAAGCGGGGCATTTTCATCATGGATGGCATCCCCTGCGGCGCCGTATGTACTGCAGGACGAGGAGAAGACAAAGCGCTTTACGCCTGCCGCTTTCGCCAATTCAGCCAGTCGGACTGAAGCACGATGGTTGATCGCATAAGTAAGGCCGCCATCCAGATTTCCCAGCGGGTCATTCGATAACGCGGCCAGATGTACCACCGCGTCAAACCCCTGCAGATCGGCTCCCGTGAGATCTCGAAGGTCCTTGAGGATTTCCCGCGCCTGCGGGACAACTTCCTCGAAATCGCACCCTGCGAAGAAATCCGCATCCAGGCCGACCACTTCATGGCCTGCCGAACTCAGAACAGGACCCGCAACGGCACCGATATATCCTTTGTGGCCAGTCAGTAGAATTCTCATGCTGCTCCCGAAATTGTGGTCCCCAGCGGCCCGGGCCGAGTCCCCAGCTTCAGACTTCCTCGAACTGTCTGCAAATAGATCTAAACCGCGGGGTTTGTGGTGATGAGAAAGAAGGGTAGATAAGCTACCGCCATTAACGTGGCGATTCCATCGCTAGGATACGCAATCAGCCTGCCAGTCATCGTGAAGGCAATAGGATTTTACTCTTGCTCTTGAGTGCCTAAACATTTTCAAATCAGGGGCTTGGCTCAGTCATGGTAGATCGAGGGCAGAATCCTCATTTAAATCGGGGCTGGAGAGGGAAAAAACTTACCACTTAAGCGAATGGGGAGTTACCTCTGCGGTGAACCGGAAAGGCGTCCCTTCTTGCCGAATATTTCTACCTCGGCCAGGTCTGAAATGATGTGTCCGATCAGGATGTGGCATTCCTGAATTCGTGGTGTTTCCTTCGAGGGAACGCAAATGCAATAATCCACCTTATCTCTCAACTTTCCACCCGTACCGCCGGTTAACGCGATCGTGCGCAATCCGTTTTTTCTTGCTGCGAGCACGGCGTCGAGCACATTAGGAGAATTGCCGCTGGTCGAGATGCCGATCGCAACGTCCCCGGGCCGGCCCACAGCTTCGATTTGGCGGGAAAAAACTCGATCAAATCCGTAGTCGTTACTTATTGCAGTAAGAGTCGAACTATTTGCAGTTAACGCGAGTGCAGGTAAAGCCGGCCGATCAAATGCAAAACGCCCGACAAACTCGGCGGCTATATGCTGAGCATCCGCCGCGCTGCCGCCATTGCCGAACAATAAAACCTTGTTCCCTTGCCTAAGCGCCGTAACTAATTCCTCGCTGGCTCTTGCCACCGTTCGAAGAACCTCGGTGCTACCCAGCAGAGATCGCTTTGTCGAGATAGAAGCTTCGATCAATTCGCTCACGCGATGCTCGAAATTTTCTACCAGACTCATCAATTCCCCGACTCAAGTACCGCACTCCATGCACGAGGCATTAACGCACATTTAAAGCTCTTATGGGTAGGCCTCACGCCGAAGGCTCACACGGAAGAATTGCTCGACGCCTCACGATTCAGCAATATTTCCGGCTTCGACATTTGAAGCAAGCGGGCATATATGTTCATTGTTTCTTGTCCGACCACGTCCCAACTATGCCGCTGAAGTGCGTACTCTCGGATGGCTGGCCGTTGTCTACTCAAATCCGCATATAATTCGCTCGCGAAGTACCGTTCGATCACGGCGGCCAGATCATTGTGATCCTCAGGCCTGAATACAAACCCGGTGCGGCCCTCGACGATGTCATCCTTCAATGATCCGACATCGGCTGCGACCACAGGCAAGCCAAAACTGTACGCCAAAAACAACACTCCGCTTTGATAGACGTCGCGGTAGGGCAACACAAGAACGTCGGCGGCTTTGAAATAAATCTCAGTCTCGTCATCTGGAATAAAGTGAGCGTTCAGCAGGATGCTCTTGCTCTGCCCATGCTCACGGCCGGCTTCGCGAATCGCATGCAGGTATTCTCCGGATCCCTCCTCGGGCTTGCCCGCGATAATCAATCGACAATCGTGTTGTCGAGTCACCAGCTGTTTGAACGCGGCAATGAGGTACTCTAAACCCTTATAAGGGGTGATCCTCCCGAAAAAGAGAATCGTCTTATCTCCTTCCCGAATACCTAGTCGCCGTCTCGCTTCCTCCGCAGTGAGAGACGTATGCGGAACAGCATTATTGATCCCGAAAGGAATACGTGTAATCCGCGCCGGGTCCACACCAAATTCATTCATGAGTTCGGCTCTCATCTTTTCCGTATGAACGAAGATGTGGTCGGCCAGCCGGTATTGCGCGCGCAGTGTAAATCGATTCCATCGTGTATCGTTATGGTCCCGCTTGCGCTGATTGACATTATGCGTGGTCATCACGACATGTTTTCGCAGAGATTTGTAATACAGCATGAGCAGCGTTCGATCGAAGAACGGGAACCTGTTGTTCCAGAGAATGTGGAAGATCTTGGGCTTGGAGAATGCAGCATAGCGCATCAACCTGGCATAGTAGGCCCAAATTCTGCGCGATTTTCTCAGAAAGCTGGCCCTAGGGTCTTGATCTCCTCGAAATTTGAAAAAGTTCAATCCGCGTTTGTCGCGAACCTGGGGATCATCGAGCTCGTCACTACCAATCAGGTCCACCGTTGCTCCCTTGGATAGGAGCTCGTTGGCTAAACCGAATACGTACGGCCGATCGCTGCCGCCCGTGAGGAGGGCCACAGATATCTCGCGAGTTGTGCCGGACAGGGTCAACTGAGTTCGTCGTTAGGCCTTTGGCCGTCGAGATTTGCACTTCCGTAATTACTTGATCGCTTGAGCATCTTCCAATAGCCGAAGCAGCGGTTCCCGAACGCTTGGAACCGAGCCCCCCTGCAAGAACGCGGACAGCTGCCGTTCCACGGCAGCTTCAACCATCTCCGTCGTGATCAGATCCATGCAGTTCGGGACAAAATCACAAGCAGGCTTGTAGCAGGAGAGGCACTCCATCTTCGGCGCAATTTTCTCGCCGAGCCCATACATCTCGATTTCAGCAGAACTGGTAGGACCGAAGAGGACGACCGTTCGTCGACCTAGTGCCAGTGACAAGTGCATTGCCAGAGTATCTCCGGCAATGACTACACCGCAGGCCGCAACAATTGCGGCGAAATGGCGCACGGCATTGTCGCAGCCGGTATCGATCAGCGGAACCCGAGTAGCCGCCACGAGCCCCTGATGCCGCTCACGTTCTTCCGGGCCACCAAGCAGCACAAACTGCACCCGATACCGGCTGGCTAACCGCTCGATTAGTTCGAGGTAGCCGTCAGCGCGCCACTGCTTTAATTGCCAACGGCGCCCGGCTCCGGTGTTCAGGCCAATAATGGGGAGCGAGAGATCAACATTCAGACTCTGCAAATGTGTACGGCCGCGCATCCGTTCATCTTCGCTCAATTCGAATACGTAGCGATGAGGCGTCCCGGCAACGCCGATAATCTGGAGCATCAGATCCTGATAAGTTCTGGTATTTTCGCGCTTCAAATCATCAAAAACGCCCATCTCTAGCCATCGTCGAGCGGCGTCATTCGTTGCTTGCACGTCCCCTCGTGGGTCGAGAACAAATCCGTCTTTCCGGTTGGCACTAGCCATCATAGCCAGCGCAGCACTGGTCTTTCCGGCATCGAGGTTGATCACGCGATCGAAGCGGCGCACTGACAATTGCGTCAGTGCGTCTTCTCCGTAATCAAACACCTCTGTGATGTACGGATTTCGCTCCAGCAATGGACGCGACTCGCGGCGAGTGATCCACGTAATCGCGCATCCCGGGTGTGCTTCAGCCAGAGCGGGAAGCAACGCAGTCGTCCGAAGCACGTCGCCCATGGCGTCCAGCTTGATGATCAGAAGACGCTGTTCGATCTTCTGGTAGTGATCGCAAGTGCACAGAACACCGCTCGTCTTGTGCCACACGCAGGGGCGATCGCCGAGAAAAAACTTGCAATCGAACGCGATCTCCCGCGGCTCGCCGCTATCCTGCAGGTCCTCAGGATTAGGAAACTTTTGTCTCATGCAGTTGCGACTGTGTCTCCTGGGGGCTCGCAAATCGTTAGACCGTTCATCATATGCATTTCTTGAATACGCTGTCAGGCTGCTGACGGCGACATTGCACCAGCGAGCCTCGTCAGCTTGCGCGCAGAGACCTGCTCCAGAAAACTGCCCAAAGACTTTGAAACGGCCTGGGTACCATAAGCCTGCTGCGTAGGTTTCGCCGCACGGTGTTCATAGCGGCGATCCTCGATCACTCTCTTCAGTGTGGCCGCTATCGTCCCAGGTTCGTTATCGGGCATATAAGTCATTCCGGCCTCAAGCTCTGGTTCCAATGTGCCCATTGGCGTCGTGACGCAGTGTGCGCCTGAAGCAAGATACTCGATGATTTTGAACGCGAACACATTACCCGGGATTTGGCTTACCGCGTGTGGATTGATGCAGATCTTCGCTGAGGACATTAACGCGACGAGTTCCTGCCGAGTGACCATGCCGTGAAAAACCACACCAGGGACATTTTCTGCCATCTGACGGAGCATAGGGGTTAATTGGCCGTGCCCCGTAATATGCAACTCCCAGCCCGCTATAGGAGCGGAGCGCCACGCGGCGATCAAGCGGGCAACGCCGTTCGACTCGATGTGCGTCCCCGAGAACAGTATTCGATTCACTCTTGCGCCGGTCGCCACTTCGCTGGCTTGCACCACGTCGTCGCGCACCGCGCCGCGCAACAGCATCCTTGGCGTGCGCTCTGGAAGCTGAGAAAGGAGATGGGGGGAAACGCCAATACACCCGGACACCTGAGTCAGCAGTCGCTTGCAAGATCGGGCACGATAGCTATTGAGAAATCCATCCTCCGCTTTCCCAACAACATCGACAAAATGATCGTCTTCGTATTCGAGGACTACGGGAAGACCAAGGTGGAGCAGCGCATAATTGGCGCACGTGACCTGGGGACCCTTAAAATTGAGGATGATCACGAGGTCGAACGGTGCGGCGCGATGCCGAGCTTTGAACAGCTTCAAGGTTTGGAAATTGGACCAGAAACCATTCAGCCGCCGGATCGGCAATACGGACGAGTAATATACGGGGATCTTTGAATCGAAACGCTCCGGCTCGGCAAATGAAGGATAGAAAGTAAGTTTGTAATCAACCACCTCGCCCTGGGATATTACTTCGACGTCATGTGAGTTCGCCCGCAGTAAAGAGGCAATCAACTCAATCTTGATCGTGTTCGAAAGGCTGCGATTCCGAATAATAGGCCGCCGCTTGATGAGAGACGGTCCCTGGTACGTAGAGATATAGGCTATTCGCACAGTGTAACGCATCCCTCGGGAAGGTATTTGTCGTTGATTTGCGACGCTACGTCAGGCGACAACGAGTTCGCCTTTCTTGCGCATCTGATACTGGCTTTGGATCCAGAAATATGTTTCTCGAAGGCCGTCGGCGAGACTTGTATTGGGTTCCCAGTGGAGAATCTGCTGGATAAAAGTATTGTCGCTATTACGGCCGGCGACCCCGCGCGGAGCATCAATTTTGTATCTTCGCTCGAGCTTCACGCTCGCGATCTTTTCGACTTTGTCAACGAGTTCATTGATCGAAACAAGCTCGCTTGACCCCAGATTCACCGGCGTGGCCACGAGTTCATCGCAGTGCATGATCTTGTCGATGCCTTTGACGCAATCGTCTATATACATGAAACTCCGGGACTGATGACCGTCGCCCCAGATTTCGATCGTACCGCTCTGCGTATCAATGGCGTCGAGGACCTTCCGGCAAATGGCCGCCGGAGCTTTCTCGCGTCCGCCATCCCAAGTACCATATGGGCCATACACGTTGTGGAATCTGGCAGTAAATGCCTTCAGTCCTCGCTCTGCCCAATATTCCTGACAGAACATCTCGGAGATCAGTTTCTCCCAACCGTAGCCACGCTCGGACATGGCCGGATAGGCATCCGACTCTTTTAGGGCGCGGACGTTTGGGTCCTTTTGGAGCTGCGTATTGTAGACGCAGGCCGACGAAGAGAAAAAATATCGCTGAACCCTGCTGGTAGGCAGCCTCTATCATGTGTGTGTTGATGAGAATACTTCGCAGGCATTCCACCCTGTAGCGCTCGATAAAACCCATGCCGCCCATGTCGGCAGCCAGGTTATATACTTCGGTCGTTCCGTCGCAGACGCGCCTGCAAGCTGCTTCCGAATTGCAATCCAGGTGCAGGTTCTCTGCTTCCGGAAGACGTTGATACCATTGGTCCAATGGTTTCTTATCCACAGCGCGTATGCGCTTGAAGCCTCTATTGTGGAAGTACTTCACCAGATGGCCACCGATAAACCCACCGGCACCCGTGACGAGGATCAACCCCTCGTTAGGTCCGGCTTCCAATGAACTGGATCTTATTGTGGTCATTGCACTTACCTTTCATAGCGGCTTTTGCAGTCCGACAATTACTCTGAGGCTACACGCCGCCTTTGTAAATGAACGTATGGTACCAATTGCCCTGCATCTAGAGTACCATCCTCATTGCGGCTGGTTCGGGTCTCGCTGCCATCAAAAATCCCTTCTGATCGTTCAGGAACCTGAACTGGCCCAAAACTGTCCACGGGGACGGTATATTTTCTCTTTGCTCTCGCGGCAATCTGTGTCTACAGGGAATCCAAAGACGCGGTCTTGCTTGAAAGGAACGGCGCAATGATTCGAGTGGCAAGATGGCTGTTAGCAGTTCCTCTGATAATTGTACTTTGCGGTCCAAAGGCGCATGCCCAAATCATTAACGCCGCGAGTTGCTCGAGCGCCGCTGTCCAAACCGCCCTCAATAGCGTGGCTGCGGATGGCACCACGGTCGTTATTCCATCCGGCACCTGTACGTGGACGAGTCAGGTCAAGTACGCGGCCATTTTTTCCACAACAATTCAGGGTCAGACGACTTGTACGGGAACCCCTGCTACTTCCTGCACAGACAACACTGTAATTAACGACTCCTGGGGCACCGACAATGGAATGTTTAACATTAGCATTCCCGCCGCAAAGTCGTTTCGTCTTACAGGATTGACGATCCAAAACAGCTCCATACAAGAGTTCAACGGCGCGGTGATCATCACTGGGGGCTGCCCCCCATCCTGTACGCCGAACGTGCGTGTCGACCATATGCACTTCAGTAACTTGAACGAAGTCAGCTTCGTCGAGAACGGCGCTGTCGGCGTGATGGATCATTCAGTAATATCGGAGAATGGGATCAACTGGAACGGGGTCGTGTTCAACGCCAAGGGGCCGAGCGGGCTAGGTAACGAGGCATGGGCCGCCGCGAGCCAGCTTGGAAGCAGCAATTTCTTCTACATCGAGGACAGCACGGTCACTGGAGGAGTCGCGAACGACTGCAAATTCGGCGGCCGTTATGTCTTCCGGCATAACAACATGTTTGTTGGCGCTGGCGTTCAGACACACGCGACTGGCTCTGGCGGGCCGGACGAACGTGCGTGTCGCGCTTTCGAGGTCTACCAGAACACCTTCCAAGGGAATCCCAGTTGCGGCGGCGGTGCATGCTTCACCATGAGCTACATGAACAGCGGAACCGGCGTGATCTGGGGCAATGCCGCCGACGCAAACTTCCAGCACGTCGCTCTACTCCATTCAATCCGCCGAAGCGCCACGGAATATCCGGAGAATGCCACCCCGGGAGGATGGGGTTACTGCGGGACTTCCTTCAATGGCACAGGATCGAATTGGGATCAGAACTCCAACGCCTCGACGGGATATGCCTGTCTTGATCAACTGGGCCGCGGCGTAGGCGATTTGCTCACCGGATTCGCTCCGAGCAAAGTGAACAGCGCCCTCGGCGGGATCACTTGGCCGCGGCAGGCCCTAGAGCCGCTGTATATGTGGCTGAATACATGGACGGGGACTCCCGCCGCCAATTACACTGTAGCTCTCGACGGAATCTCCGCCAATCAGGACTACTACGATTGGTGCAATGCCGCGAGTACGAATGGTTGTACGAGTTTCAATGGAACTGCAGGCGTCGGCAGCGGATTGCTTTCGGCAAGACCCACAACTTGCACGCCTAACTCGGTGACTTATCCTGCGGGGAACAGTCCAGGCGTCGGTTACTGGGCCACAGATACGAACACCCTCTACCAATGCTCGGCCCCGAATACCTGGAGGGCGTATTATACGCCGTACACCTACCCGCACCCTCTCACGCTTGGTTCAAGCTCGGGACCCAACCCTGCGACGAACCTCCAAGTGGTTGTTCAGTGATTTGCAGTTGGGCTGGAAGTCGCCTTCCTTCGTAGAAAGCTAGAAACAGGCAGAAAACTTCCGGCAGCGTTAGTCTTGGGTGCAGCTTCGCGTGTTCCGGTCTCTTTTTAGCGGATCACGAAGCGCGGCACGTAACCAGACCATGAAGCAGTTCGTATCCCCTCTTCAGCACGCTTTGTCTCAAGGTCAGGACCTCTTTGCCGAGGATTTGAACGTGAGAGATCTGCCCCAGGTCGGATCGTTTGACTAGAGCTCCCTTGTACTTCTCTGCCGCCGCAGGTGCTGCCAAATACAGTTTGGAAGTTATCGCGAATGGCACCATGGTATCCGTCCGACGAAGAAAATCATACGTCGCAAAAGTTACATCCGCCCAGTCTTTGTTAAAGAAATCGTCGACTGCGATGATGCCCTGTGCAGTCAATGTGCTCTCGGCCAAACGCAGGTCATTTTCGACCTGTTGATATAGATGAGAGCCATCAATACTAAAGAACCTTACAGGTCCGGTCGTTCGCGTCAGAATGTCGGTAGCTTGGACATCAAGCGAAGACGTCTTATAGATCTCCTCTTGGGACAGTTGAATTCCTAATCGATGGGCATTAGCGAATAGGGCTCGATCACGTCCTGCATGCTGGGTATTCGAGTTTATCGCGTCGTCCTCGAATAGGTCGATGGCCAGCGCCCGCTCTCCGGCCCGGCGCGCCAAAGCAAGCATTAGGAACAACCGACCATGGTGGACGCCCACTTCGCACAAATGTCCCTTTATGTTGTTCGCGTCCTGGCCCGATAGAAGCGCTGCTATGAGCCGAGCGTCCAGCGATGTCAAATAGCCTTGTACTGTATCCATCGAACGCGCGACGTACTTCTCGAGTGAAACCGAGGTATTGCTCATAGATTACCTTTAAGGAGTAAACCGAAGGTTCGAGAATCCATCGAATTGCTCATGCGCTGTACATGCTGCGAAAGCACTCTGCTTCCGTAAAAGCCTCTTTATTGGCGGTGCAGAGTGCTCCCGAGTCGAGGAAAAGGCGATGTAACAACTCTAACGTCAAAACCTTGTGAATTTCGTTGGTATAGTTGCGGCGCCCGTTCAGATGTCCCTGCACGATGGCTTCGAGGCCTTTCCGTTCGAACCATGGCCGCGACATCGTTCGCTGGTCAAGCAGCATTTCCCGAACATACTGAGAGAGAGCATCCCGGTACCAGACGCGGAAATGGAAGATTTTATGCCTCCCAAGGAAGAGGCGTTCGAGGCGCAGGGGAGAGAGAACATGGTTCAGGCGCGCCACCCATTGAGGCATCCCCATATCATACCCGTACTCCGCTTTGAACAGGAACTCGAGGAATATCCGGGAGGCAGCCTCCGAGAGAACGCCTCCACTTCCTCCGAGACCCCGATCCGTTGGGACGCGCAATAGATCCCTGTTACCTTCAGCAATCAAACGTAGGGAAATGTCGCCGTCGACGAAAGCCGATTCCGGCGCTCGAAACACCGTCCGGACCAAATCATTGTCGAGGTAAGGAGTCCGTACGGAATTCTGCGTCTGCTCCAGCGCCAGGATTCCATACTGATACCACGGGACCGTCTTGAAGACGGAAAAGGACATCGGGTGTCCCTTGAGGAAGCCTGCATAGGTTTGGCTGGCCTGACGCGTGTAACGGAGAAACTCTGGAGTGAACAAGCCGGGGAGAGGTGGCTCCGGCTTGAACGCGCGAACCCGACGCAGGACTTCGCTGCCGTACAGCCCCGTCATTCTGACCGGGGCAATCTCGCGCAGCTCTCTCATTCAAATAGAGGTCGGGAGCGAGGCCCACGTCAACGCAGCCGTCCGTGACGTACACCGCGCGCTCTGCGTAATGTGGAAAGCGCTCGAGGAATTCCTTTCCGACTGGGATCGTTTCATGCGGCTGCCCGCACATGGCGGCCACCTGACGCGCCACAATAACGTCCCGGCAGTCGCGGAACATTCCTCCGAAGGTGTAGCAGGGAAGGGAGCCAACCGCAAACTTCTGCCAGGCCATGATTATCCGGGTATCCAAACCTCCCGTGAGGGACATCCCAATGGGCTCCCGTCCTTCGAAATACCTCGGGAGATTCCGAGAAAAAACGTCCCGGATTTCCCGATAGTAGGACTCTGGTTCCAGTGGCTCCTGGCTCTCCCATTCCTGAGGTCTGAAATAGTTTTCCTTACGGAGGATGGAGCCGCCCTGGAAGACCCACTTCGATCCCCCGGGCAGCACCCGAACGCCCTCGAACAGCGACTGGTCCTCAAAGGTGCAGCCGCAAGAGACGAATTCTCCAACCCTCTGGGGATCCATCCTCCTGGTCTCAGGACATACGGCCAGGATCGCTTTGGCCTCGGCGGCAAAATAGAACGCATCCTTGGATTCGTGATGGTAGAGCCGGTGCATCCCGTACCGATCATTGAAGAGCACCGCGTTTCCGCGCTTCCGCTCGATCAATAACCCGTGGAATCTGCCGTTTAATCCCGCTGGAAACGAGGGGTCTTCTTCGTAGACGTGAACGAGATAGGAGGGCCCGGCCAGGGGGAGTTCATGCCCTCGCTCCTTCAGCCGCTGCGCCGCGCCGGGTTCAGGATACTCCTCCCCCGAGAAGACAAGAACCACATCTCCCCGTTCATTTTCCAGGGGCATTCCGTCTGAGAAAGAGCCTTTGCGGACGGTCCATCCGACATACACCCCGAGCGATTCCTCTGCCCACAGGCCCGTCTGGTAGAAGTCCTCGTGACGTTGCGCCGCGATCATGCGGAGAAGCTCCCGCTCCGCCTGCCCGCGCGGCATCCGTGTGATAAGTCCGACGATTCCTGGCATAAGAGTTCAGTTATCTGGATCTTGATCGGAGCCGGCGGGAGGATTTGAACGCTCCATCGGCCGAATACTATTCGGCTGCTCTGTCATTGAGCTACACCGGCCCAAAAGGTGCATGAAATCATACCACTTCGCCCGTAGGCTACCAGCCATCGTGATGACACTCTGAGGGAGGATTCCCACTAGACCACGATGAAGCTTGAGCCTGAGGCAAAGGGCGCCCCAAATCGTCAAGGGAACGTAGAATCGCGGTACAAGAATCTCCTCGAATCCGTTTCGGATCTTGAACTCGACTAGAGAGCTCTCGCGCTTATTTCCGTAGCAAAACATGCCATAGATGAGGTGAGAGACTTTCTTAGCCTCGCAAATCTGCACGGCTTTGGAGATCAGAGCGTTGGCAGGTCGCTTATCCTGCTGGCTCGCCTTCGGCAAAAATAGGAGGATCGAAGCGAGCTGCCCAGCGTAAACCAACTTCAGCAGGCCAATCAGCTCATTTCCGGAATACGCGCAGATGAACTCACTGCGACCAAGGTGAGTAGACTGGTCTTTTTGGGTTTGCTCAAAAGTCTTGCCGTAATGAACAAAGCGTTTTCCCTGACGGACAGGAGAGTCGTTGGTTAGCTCCACGATGTCCCGAATCAAGTCATCGTCAAACGCTCTTACCTTGACCTCTACACCGCGCTTTTGCGATCTCCTCGCATTCTTGCGGGTAGCTTGCGGCAGCTTCTCCCACCAGTCTTCGAAGCTGGTGATTGGGATAGCGGCAATGCTGTCCCATTCCAAAGGAAAAGAATACTTGGGGATCGTCGCTGGAAGTCTTTGAGAGAAGGTGAAGATGTCGGCGCACAACGCACTCGTTCTTCGCTCCTTAAGAATTTGTACACAGGCCTCAGGGTCTTGCAGCTCACTCTCCAACCATTCCTCATCGTGAACAAAGGCAGTCTTGAGCAATCGTCCCCGCGTGATGAGGTTGTTTCCGTTCACGCTTAGCGCCGGGATTCTGAGCCACTTTCCGTTGGCGCTGACCTCGACAGTAGTTTCTGTCACACCTTCGGTCTTATCACTGACGGACAGTAAAGAGTTCACTGACAAATCGTTCGTACAGAGCCGCGGATTTCCTTGCATGCGCTCGTTCGCTATCGGACCCACGATCGCCTCCGTAAACTATTAGGTTCTAAACGAATCGTGGAGAGACGTGCGGTAGCACCCGCCGTTTCGGACGCGGCAGCATTGCGAACTCGATCTACGCTGCGCTCGGGGACCGCAATGGCTCCCAGCAGGAACGTAATCCACAGCACCTGGGTCCCCTTGAAGGCTGCCTCCGTGACATTGTAGAAAAGGAGAACGGTCCACACGGCCAAAGTAAATAATGCCAGTCTGGAACCTGTGGCCAGCCTTCTCCAAATGCTCCGGTAGCTCGCAATCAGGTACACAACAAGAAGGGAGAGCCCGATAAGGCCCAGGTTAAGGTAGACGTCGAGGTAGCCGTTGTGTGCCTCATTGAATAAATAAAACTTCCGCCATACCATCTCGAGCCGAGGACCTAGCCAGAAGCTGTCGTAGCCCGTGCCAAGCAGCAGGTCGGTGTGCATACTGAGAAGGAATTTCCACAAGTCGGTTCTGCCTGTAAATGTCCCGTTCCGACCGACGGTCTCTGCCAGATTCCCGTTCATGTCGAAACCGAATGCCAGAATGAGATACAGAAAGAAAGACGCCGGAATCAGAACCTTAAGGAAAGCGGGATGGCGCCTGATCGCTCTGCTGTGACCTGCCAAGATCACCAGACAGCCAATTACCAGACAAACACGAGAGGTCGCGCTATTGGACAGATGAAGCACCCAGAGCGTCATTGCCATGAAAGAGACATTCACGAGTATGATCTGTCTCGTCCGCCGTTCCTTGCGATCGGACCAGCGCGTCACCGTATCCCAGAAGAAGAGGATCCCGCTGACTAAGCACACGACGCCGAGCGTGTTCTTGCTCGTTGTCGCTCCCACGTACATCGCGATTCCTTCCCATACCGTGTATTGTTTGCCGAGGTAGGGGTAGTACTTGAAGAGCAGAACCGAAAGCGAGATGACTACATAGCTGAGACGTCGAAGGAGCGTAATAACAGCTTCCAGCGGGCGACGATCGGATAGAACCACAAGTATCATTAAATAGTCGCCGAGGTCTCGGAACCAGCGCTTGAAGGAAACGAAGGGAAAGTCCGACCAGATTACGCTCATTAAAGCGAACAAAAGGAATACCACGAAGACAAAATTGCGCGTGAGGAAACCACCCCAATTGAAAGACCGTGACGCCAGGATGCCTATCGCTAGCAAGATCAAGACAATAAAGACGGTACGATCCAAGGCGTTCCCTTCCTCAAGACCCTGGGTCCCCGTCTGCATTTCCCCGCCGAGCCATTGCGAAGGTAACCTCGACGCGACGATAAACATCCAGATTAGGGGAACCCACAAAGCCAGCGAGGTCTTCGGATCTTTTGCAGGGTCGTAACGCAACAGCCCCGAAAGGAGGATAAGCCAGGCAAACAGCGCTAAAGAAGGAGACATCGTTCAGGAAATGCTCACCGGGAACCAGACTGAAGAATACGTTCGTTCACGCCCCTCGACGAAAACAGCACCATCTCTCTCGCAAGTCATTCCCACATTTCCAAACGTAGCTGATGACAGTTCTGACGCGGGAGATGCCATTGTGGGGCCAAGTGGCGCTTCCTCACCTCCGCGATGCAGCGCGCTCATAGGTACTTGTCCCGTTGCGCAGCAAAACCCACCTTTGCGTCGGAAAATTGTTGCTGGCGCTTTTCTGGTGTGCTGAAAACGTGGGAGCTCCGCAAGTGTCCTTGATCGCGCACAAATACCATGTCGACCTGGGCGAGCGCACCGTCAAAAGGCCGGTAAGTAAATCCATAAATGTCGTAGACAACGAACCCGTAGGTCTTCATTTGTGAAACAACATCGTAAAACTGTGGCCCTCCGATCATCGTGGCAAACAGATTTAGTTCCAGTATTACCGCCTCGGTCTCCGAGAGTGTTTGCCGGGCCCCCGCCAAGACTTGCAATTCCGCGCCTTGCACGTCTACTTTGATGAGGTACGGTCCGTTGAAGCTCCTCTCTGCGCAGGCCTGATCGATCGTGATCACTGGCACCTGGCGGGGCACACCGTCGACCGAAGTCCCCTCCACTTCTTTCAACAAGCTCGAACCGAAGCGATCTGGATGTACATTCAGCATGGCCGTTCCTGGACACTCGCCCGCCGCCGCAAGTATGTATTGAGCGTGGTAGCTGTCGCAAATTTTTCGCAGGAACGGCTCAAACTCGGCCACGGGCTCGATCAGCAGTATGTCCGCTTCTGCAAATTCTTCGTACAGCTCCGCCGTTTGAAACGCTACGCCCACGTCAATAACCGTCTGAGGACGGAGCCCCAAGGTGGTCAATTGCCGCAACACTCCGGTCATGCTCCCTCGAGCCGCACTTTCCTGCTGCTTGTTCTTGCGGATCTCCAGGCCAAACACGCTGAAGAGGTTCTTAACCAAGCGCTTTAGTGCTGTGAACATTTTCTCAATTGGACCGCGGTCGTTCTCTCGATGCTACGGCGTCTCGGCCCTCAGAAGTTCGAGGCTCGGCAGAGACTCTTAATCAGGCATCCTCAGCTCAACGCGGCCACAGGCTCTTCATGTAACCGAAGCCATTCCTCAAAGACGACCAAGCTAAACAGAATTTTGTGATTGTCTTGCCGGCTGGACGCATGCTGCTCGAATATCTCACGCACGGCGTCGGGGCGAAGGTATTGATAGATCTTCGACCCACTGTCAAGAAGCGTGTCGGCCATCCGGCTGCCGAGGGAGCCACGAAACCAATCGTCTACCACGTTGACGGCGAACCCACGTTTCCGGCGTTTTACGATCGAAGAAGGAAGATACTCGCTGCAAACCTGGCGGTGCAGCCATTTTCGCGAACCGTTCCTCACTTTAAAATTCGCTGGCAACCTCTCGACGTACTCGACTATCTCCTTGTCGAGGTATGGGACGCGAAGCTCCAGCCCGTGGGCCATAGAAAGCTTGTCCGCATACATGAGGAGTTCGTCAGGCAGACTGGATCGCACCTCCAGGAATTGCAATCCACCAAGTTCGCTGGTTTCCTCCATAAGTTCGGTAAGGTCGGACCAGCACTCCAAAATGGTGTCCCCTGAATCTGGGCTCAGGAGCCCATCGCGGAAAAGCCCGTTAACCTCTTCTCCCGGCAGGAGCGATAGGACATTCTGATATCGGCGCAGCCGATCCGAGGTCGCCAGTGAGTGAATTCCGCGCTTTAGGGTTTCATTCCTCGGCAGCGCCGCAATAGTTGAGGATATCGGAGCCCGCATCCAGCCGGGCAATCGAGCCCACAACGAGCCGTAACGCACGCCCACATGACGGCGATATCCGCCAAATAATTCGTCCGGTCCTTGTCCAACTAACGCTACTTTCACGTCCTGGCTGGCCTGCTGGCAAACGAAATACATGGGAACAATGGAAGAAGTTGCGATCGGTTCTTCCAAAGCTGCGACAATCTTTGGTAGTGCCTCCTCGAAGATTGGCCGGGTGATCGTGATGCTCGTGTGTTTTGACGCCAGTGCACGAGCAGTTTCTGCGGCATCCACTAATTCGTCGTCCGCGAAGCTCGAACCGTATCCAACCGTGAAAGTCGGCCAAGCATTTCCGTTGAGGTTCATCAAAGCAAGCAGCAGCCCGGAATCAATGCCCCCGCTAAGCAGCAAGCCCACAGGCACATCGCTAATGAGCTGCCGCCGTATGGCACTCTTGTACAACTCCAGCAATTGCTCGCCAGCGTCATCGATCGATTTTGCTGGTGAAAAGTGCGTAGGCTTGAACTTATACCATCGACTTACTTCATAAGAACCGTTTTGAACAGTTAACTTCGTTCCTGGCGCGAGTTTGCGCACTCCCTTGAGTATCGTGTAAGGAGATGGTGTGTAGCGATACCTCAGAAAGAGATTTAACGCCGTAGGATCAATTTCGGGTCGGTCCGGCATCATTGCCCGAACGGCTCGCAACTCGGAGCCAAAGCTCAGACCGCGTTCGTCAACGTTGTAATACAGCAACTTGATTCCAAAGGCATCTCGGGCGAGGACCAGCCGTCTTTGGTGTGCATCCCAGATTGCCAGACCGAACATGCCGTTCAGACGATTGAGCACCTCATCGCCCCACTGCTTGTATCCATGGACGATTACTTCGGTGTCCGAGTTCGTGCGGAAAACATGACCCTGGGTCTCGAGTTCGTTCCTGAGCTCTTTAAAGTTATAAATTTCGCCATTAAAGACAACCCAGACAGACTCTTCCTGGTCCGACATGGGCTGATGACCACCGGCAAGATCGATGATTGAAAGTCTCCGAAATCCTAGGCCAAGCGGCCCCGCGATGTGGTATCCCTCGTCATCCGGACCGCGATGAACGAGCGTGCGAGTCATAGCTTGCACATCTCGACGCTGGACCGGCGCCATGCTTTTGAAGTTATACTGACCGCAGATACCGCACATAGATCTATTTCCTTGACGAATTAGTTTCGAACGCTGGAGGCCACGGCGGCTTCAGACTCATCACTGTGTGTATCTAGTTCTCGGGATATCAGGAAACAGAGACTCCGAAACATCTGCGACTGAGCCCATCGATGCATTGGGACATTGTCCCAGCCAATCAGCAGTTCTCGAGCACGGAAGGAACCATCCGGTTTTTGCCAGCGTGCAAGCAGATCCCTGAGAACATTCTCCAAGGCCCTATCCAAATCCGGAAAACGACCACATAAAAGGGTGGCTAGGTTAATACACTCGGCGTAGTCATATAGCTCTCGGCGATAAACCGTTAGCCGCGGTGCCTTTGAGAATGGAATCGGTAGACTTCGAGCATCGAACAGATTCTTCACGTAATAACTGATACCGCGCTCAATAGCGCTCCGGCATTCGGCACAACCCGTCAACTGTTCGATTTTTGTAAGCGCTTTCAAAACGAAGCACGTATGAAAATGGTCTACAAAATCCCTCTTGCCGTCGATTGAGTAGTACCACGAGCCATTTGCATTTTGAGAGTTCAACACGAAATTCAAGTTCCTCTTGGCGACCTCTGCATACCGCGCATCCGAAAAATCCTTTGCGGCTTTCAGCAGGAGAAACGCACGATACGCGCTCGCGTTTATGACGCCACCTCTATCGTCGGGAGCAGGCGTGTAAGCGCAGCTTGCCGCGCCCGGGCTAATCTCCCAATCTCGATAGGAACTAAGGGCGTGCTCCGCGATGGAGCGCATAACTCGCAACCACTTTTCGTTCCCGTCGATGCAATACACCTGCGCGAAGGCCTCGTAAGCATAGGGCACTGTCGTGATTAAAGGAGTGCCTTCACTGATCGTGCCTGTTCTCGTCTCCCAGTGGAACGGATAGCCCCAGCAGTAGTTCCCATAATTCGGGCAGCGAGTCGCCTGAAGGACCTCGAGGAAATGGACTGCTCGCTGGTAATACTTATTGTCCCCTTTGATTCCGGCAAGAAACGCAAAGCCCATAGCATAATGCGCGTCGGCGATCGGCAGGCGCTGCGATTTCCAGAAAAGTCTTCGCGCCGAAGGTACAAAGGCCTCACAAAAAATCATCGGAGCGACGGCAAGCGCGCCCGCGAGAGGCCTACGGTAATACAGCGCCTTGGCACGTCGGCCTAACGCGCTCGCAAAGAAACTCTGATGATCGTACGACAATTCGCCGTGGTCATCGAGCCACTTCGTAAAGCGACTGATTGCGGCTTCAATTTGTGCAAGTTCGGCGTGGTCCATGATAGTCGCCGGCAGGCAAAGCAATGGCTAATTCGAGAGGGCTGTGAAGTTATCTACGCGTTTGAGGGTCAGAACAGATCGCAGGACACTCCTGAGCTTCCGCATCTGTTCTCCGCGATGGAAAGTCATAAGATCATGAGAGATGGGCCTCTTTACCCGTCGCAGCATCGCCCACCCATAGCCCAAACCGAGCGCAAGTCCGCCTAGGACATATGGTTTCTTGGTGATTCGATACACCACGCGGAAGAACTCCCAAAGCGGATGTCCACCGAGATAGTAATCCTTCTCTCCATAGGAGAACATTGCTGCAACGGCGCTGCGATCCGCCGTTCCCAAACGCCGGTAATGGAAAAAAGACTTCTCCCGAAATGATCTCGTCTTCCAGCCCATCATACGGGCCGTTGCGACCGCTATCCAGTCAATGCCGCCAGCTTTATTTGCGACGTAGCCGCCAATCTCTTCGAAACACCGACGCCTGAAGAGTTGGCACTGCCCAGAAACATGAGCCTGTCCCTCAAAGCTATCCTCATCGGAGCTGTACCCTTGCTCCTTGAAAACGGTTCCCGCGACTCCTAAATGAGAGTCGTTCCTGAACTTACTCAAGAGAAATTCAAAATGATCGTTATCTAATGAAACGTCTCCATCTAAATTCCCAATGATCTCGTATTTGACATTCTTCAATCTTTCATGGCCGGTGTTGAATGCGTGAACCTTGGCAGCGAAATTACGATTGCTGCGTATAGGGAGATTGACTAATTCGATCCAATTGTAGCCCGCGATGCATCGGCTAACGATGTCCGCGGTCTCGTCCGTCGAACCATCATTCACGATCACCCATTTCTCCGGCAAGACGGTCTGATTAGTGACGGACCGGATTGCCCCCTCGATAAAGGCCGCTTCGTTGCGTGCAGGAGTGATCAGAACGTAGGGCGGGAAGGAATCGAGTGGATTCATCGAGGATGGGTCCGAAACCAAAGAACTGGAGGCTTCATTGGGTGAGCGATATATGCACCCTTCTCGCGGCTCAAGCTTACTGAATAAGCCCGAGGGAGTCTTCTCCGAGCGAAGCAACCGCTCTTTTCAAGATCGCCGTTGTGCTTGAGCCTTCGACGAGTGGAATCAGAGTCACCTTTCCTCCCCAACCGTTCATCTCTTTCGCGCCCACAACTTCTTCTTCCGTATAGTCCCCGCCTTTAACGAGGACGTTTGGCCGCACCGCTCGAATTAGACTCAGGGGAGTTTCTTCATCAAAAAGCACAACTGCATCAACACAAGGAAGGGCCGCCACAAGCCTTGCTCGGGCATCTTCGGAAATTATGGGGCGGCCAGCTCGCTTAAGAGCACGAGCGGAGCGGTCGGTATTGAGGGCAACTATTAAGCGGTCTCCTTGGCGCTTCGCTTGCTCCAGTAGAGCTAAATGACCGACGTGAAGTAAATCAAAGCACCCATTAGTGAAAGCAATTCGCTGCCCAGCAACGCGCCAATGGGCCACTTGTTTCAATAGCACTTCGGGCGAGCAAATCTTTTCCGCTTGACCTCGCGGTGGCTCTCCGCCGGATGCGACGCCAGCCAGCAACTCATCTTTGGAGACTGGGACGGTCCCCACCTTTCCTACAACAATGCCGGCCGCTACATTGGCAAGTCGGATCGATTCGTGCAGATTCAGGCCGGATGCAAGCGCCGCGCTCATTGTTGCAATGACTGTGTCACCTGCTCCGGATACGTCAAAGATCTCACGTGCGAGTGCAGGGAAATGGCGAATACCGTCACTGTCCAGCAAAGTTATACCCAATTCGCCCAAGGTTACGACCAAGTGGCCAATTCCAAGATGAGAACGCATTCGCTGGCCCTTGTCGAACAAGAGTTCGAGGTCACCAGGCGCCGTGGAAGTCGCCTCAGCAAGTTCCATTCGGTTCGGAGAAATCACATCGCACCCAGCGTATTTCTGGTAGTGAAGGCCCTTGGGATCAACGAAGGTCGGTATCGAAAGCTTGCGCGCCTCCCGTATTACGAACTGACAAATGGACTCGTTGAGCAATCCCTTGCCATAATCAGAAAGAATGACGGCTGAGCAACTCGTGATCTGCGCCTCGATTCCGGAAACGAGACGCCTCTGCAACTCGGGGCTGAGTTCTCCGACTTTTTCTACGTCCAAACGGATCATCTGCTGCCGCGCATCAAGAACACGCGTCTTACAAGTCGTGGGCCTGTCTGGCACGGAAAGAACGGCTGTTGTTTCAATGCCTGAACTTCGGAAAAATTCCAAAAGTTCGCCCCCATCTTCATCTGCGCCCACTATTCCTACCACGGACACGCCGCAGCCAAGCGCATTCAGGTTGGCGGCTACGTTCGCGGCTCCGCCCGGAGCATGAGTTTTATGGTTGAGGCGCACGACAGGAACAGGCGCTTCGGGAGATATTCGCTCGACTGCACCCCAAAAGTAGCGGTCGAGCATGACGTCGCCGATCACTAGAAAGCGGCGATTGGAGAAGTCTCTCTCGATAGCGGCAACGATTGTTTGTACGTCTTTAAATTTAAGCATGTCGTTCCGGGGACAATGGCAACGCGTCGCTCCGTTCTGAACCCTCATGAATTACGGAGCCGAGTTCGGTCGCTTGTTTGTCTAGAAGCCGATCAATGACTGCAATGAGCCTCATTCTCTCCTTATGCCAAGCGTGTTGCTCAGAAACCTTCTGTCCTCGCCTCACGACCTCGGTTACTTCAGCTGGATGCTTAAAAACATACTCGATTGTATGCGCGAGATCGTTCGGGTCACCAGCCTCGAAGAACAGCAGAGATTCCTTGCCGAAGTAGTCTTGGATTCCAGGCGTGCGGGGTGCGATTACAGGCTTTCCCAGACTCAAATATTCTAAAATGCGAGTTGGCATATTAATTTCCGTGAACCTGTTTCGATGATTCGGAACCACGCCGACATCGCATTTTTCGATTTCTGGTACGAGATCCTCCAGCCTTCGGGGCCCGAGATAGCGAACTGCGTTTTTAAGATCTTTGTTACGCGCGGTCTCCATCACCTGTTCCAGGAAGGGAGTACTCGGACCGTAGATATGGAGTTCTGCTCCGGGAATTGCCTGCCGGACTTGCGCGAGCGCCTCGACAGCAAGATCCAAGCCATTACGTTCGACCAAGGAACCGTGATACATGATCACAAACCGTTCGCTACGAATTTGCGTCGCGGACTCGTGTGGCGCGCAAAACGGGAAAATCTCTCCGTCAGGAGAATTCATGACAACTTCAATCTTCTCTGGGTTGCAGCTGCGAGAGCCAAAAATACGCTTAAAAGCGAGGTTCGGGGTTAGTACCGAATTCGCACGTGCGATGCTCCATTTTTCGATTCGTTCTATTAGCCGCACGCTGAAGCTATCTTTATTAAGCTTGAAAATCGTCGTCATAAGTTCGGGCATCGGATCGTGCAGATCAAGGACCACCTTTGCTCCAAGAGCTTTGGGTATAAGCGCGCTTAGAATGAGAATGTCAGGCATGTTGTGCACGTACACTAAGTCGTACCCGCGAATTAGCGAGCGCCAAGCAAAAATCATGGAAGAAATGAAAATGAATAAGGCGTATTCGTATGCATAAGCGACTTTACTGCCCCTGCGGTGCGTGAGGGGAACTCGGACGACGTCAATTCCGTCTAGCGTTTCACGCCTTGGTGAGTTTCCATCTTTGAGGCATATAAGGTCCACCTGCATACCTTGTTCAACAAGAGCTTCGATGGCTCGGCGTGGTCTTGGATCATACGGGAACGGCGAAAAGGTGACCATCGCTGCACGTTTGCCCTTGAGCCGCGAGCTGCTCGACGTGATCGAAGGTGGAATGCTTGAAGTGACGTCGATGCGTTCGGCAATAATAGGTGTCATTGTTCCTTACCTAACTAGCGGCTGGGACCTAGCCCGCATTGGGTCGCTGTAGCTGAGTAGGTGTGAGCTAATCCAGTGTGGCGTGCCGAGAAGCCTAGTCCGCCGCCACGGCTCGGGCCGCGATCCGCCGCACATTTCGAACCATTGCACTCACAACCCGCATCTGGTCCGACGCAGAGAGAGTGGGGAACATTGGGAGGGAAAGGATTCGGCGCGCTCCGTTCTCGCAGACACCGAAATCGCAACTCCGATACCCGAGATGCGTGTACGCTTTCTGGAGATGGAGAGGAATAGGATAGTGAATACCGGTGCCGATATTCTGCTCAGCAAGTGCCGCCTGTACCTCGTTGCGATTTTCCACTTGCACTACATACAGGTGATAAACGGCCTTAGACCAGGAGGGCTCAAATGGCATGATGACTTTCCCTTCTATCCCGGCGAGTAGCTCGTTGTATTTGCGAGCACGCTCTCGACGGCTTTGGTTCCAGCTTGGCAGATACTTTAACTTGACGCTCAAAATACCGGCTTGGAGAGAATCCAGGCGGCCGTTATACCCTTCCACGTCGTGGAAGTATTTTTTGGCCTGGCCATGGTCGCGGATCATACGAATTCTGGACGCCGTTTCCTCGTCGTTGGTGGTAACGATGCCGGCTTCTCCGCATGCCCCCAAGTTCTTTCCCGGATAAAAACTGAACGCTGCCGCGTTCCCGATCGAACCGATCTTCTTCCAACGTTGATCGCGTCTGGAAAAGTACTCGGCCCCATGTGCCTGGCAAGCATCCTCGATCACGATGAGTTGATAGCGATCGGCCAGTTCTTGTATGGGGTCCATATCGGCCGGCTGCCCATAGAGGTGTACGGGGACAATCGCCGTTACCGGACGGCGCGTGTTACGGCTAACTAGCCTTCCAAAACGATCGCGCGAGCAGCGCTGCTCGAGAAATTCCCGCAGCTTTTCAGGATCCATGTTATAGGTACGCTCGTCCACATCAACGAACTCCGGGCGCGCCCCTGCCTGGGAAATGGCTTCGGTTGTGGCGATAAACGTATTCGGAACTGTAATGACGGAGTCACCTTTGCGGACACCAGCCGCCATCAAGGCAAAGCGCAGCGCGTCGGTCCCGCTATTCACGCCAATCGCAAACCGGGCATCGCAAAAAGCCGCAAAGGAGCGCTCGAACTCTTCGAGCATGGGTCCGCCAATGAACGCACCCGTTTTCAGCGTTCTCTGAAATACCGTTACGAGCTCTTCTCGAGTTCTTCGTGCAGACCAACTAAATCCAGGAATGCGACATTCCCGTTTTGATTAGTCGTCATAGTTCGATCCTGGCCTCCGACGGGAGATAGCGCAAAAGCTTCGCCGGATTCCCTGCCACAATCGCGTTCGCAGGCACATCCTTAGTCACGACGCTGCCCGCACCCACGATGGCGTTTTCACCGATTACGACGTTAGAAAGGATGGTTGAGCCGGACCCGATCGACGCCCCGTTCTTTACGAGCGTCCGTTCAACCTTCCAGTCTTTTTCGGTTTGTAATTGACCGTCCGGACCTGTTGCCCGCGGATAGGAATCGTTGATGAAGGTGACGCTGTGTCCAATAAATACGTTGTCCTCGATTGTCACGCCTTCACATAGGAACGTATGGCTGGAGATCTTGCAGTTTTTGCCAATTGTGGCGTTCTTCTGAACTTCAACGAACGCCCCGATTTTTGTGTTCTCGCCGATTGCACAGCCGTACAGGTTGATGAACTTGGAAAGCCGGACGCCAGGCCCTAACTTGACATCGGGAGCAATCGAGAAGAATTCGTTCATACACGCACCAGCTCCCCTTTTTTGCGGATGGAGCAATCGCCTGCTTCCAACAGCCGCACCACACGAAGTCCGGCGTGACCGTCATTGAATGGCGTTTCGCTGTGGGTGATGCAATGGGCAAAGTAACCGAGTTCGACCCTCAAAGCTTCCGATTGTTCTATCTGCGGTGCCCACATATCTCCGGTGCGATAACTCACCAGCGCGTCGCGGATTCCCTCTCCGGAATTCAGGTGAACTCCTTTGTCGTATACGCGCACTTTTTCATCGGCGACGAGATCGTTCCAGACCAGCATCTTCTTCTGGCCTCCGATCAGCGTGGTTCGGATTTTCACTGGCGAGAGCCAATTCACGTTGATGTGCGCAATTATGTTTTCGGGAAAGTAAATCGTCATGAAGGCGACGTCTTCCACCCCGTTCAGATGTTTCTCACCCGTTGCAACGACCGCTTGTGGCTGTTTGTTGATCACGTGGTCCATGATAGAGAGATCGTGGGGGGCCAGGTCCCAGATAACGCTGACGTCGTGCTGAAAAAGCCCGAGGTTAACTCGAAGCGAGTCGTAGTAGTAGAGGTCCCCGAGCGCGCCGCTTTCCACCAGTTCTCGTATCTTGCGAACCGCCCCGGTAAACAGGAACGTGTGGTCCACCATCACTGTCAGATTCTTCCGGGCCGCCAACTCGATGAGATCTTCGGCCTCGGCAGAGTTCGAGGTAAACGGCTTTTCAACGAAAACGTGCTTGCCGTTTTCCAGCGCCTTCTTCGCGAGTTCGTAATGAGTCCAAACAGGCGTGATTACAGCAACTGCATCGATATCCGGTGAAGACAATACGTCACAGGGGTTCGACGTCGTCGAAATGTTTGGGTATGCTTTCCGCGCGCGCGCCAGAGCCGCGGAACTCTCGTCGCATATGATGTCAACTCGAATGTCATCCAGCCCATGCAAATTTCGGACGACGTTCGGTCCCCAATATCCATAGCCGATTATGCCCACTCGAATCATGTCAACTCTTTCATCTGCGGAGAGGAATTGAAAATTGAAACTTATCGAAGCGCACCAGCCCAGCGGTCGCCGGCCACTTTTGTCAGAACGTTTTACTGGCAGGCTGTCTGATGAAGGGAACAGTTACCGCATACGGAGAAAAAGGACTTCTCTCGCCCTCAGGGCAAGCTACCGCCATTAAAAGCATTGTTGGTTCGAAACCACCTACACCAAGGGCGACTTACTAGAATGCAGTAACGCAATCAAACTGCCATATCAGCGGTAACGACCCTCCCTGGTAACCCCATTACATTGTGTAAGTATCTGTAAATATGAGGCTTGGTGATAGGCCGACGACTTGCTGTTTCTTAATATTCGGCTCACTTCGAGGACCGCTGCAAAAGAGAGAAAACTGTTACCACCATTTGACAACATCATTCTCAATTCTCACCAGCTTATTGACGAACGAATCGGTCGGTGCATTTGCTACGCCCGCAAGCGCCTGGAGGCAAACCTGGAGAGCGTTAGAGAATTACTAATAGGCACCGTCGCCTGAGAACACTGCTAAAGGAGTGCGCAAAAGGATGAGCAGATCTAACCAAAGCGACCAGCGACGCGCATACCGCAGGTCTAAACGGACCATATCGTCAAAACAAGTGCGACTCCGCCCGTTCACTTGCCACAATCCCGTTACGCCGGGTTTTGCTTCTAATATGCGCCGCCGATGCCACGGTGCATACAAATGAAACTCATACGGAAGCGGCGGCCGCGGCCCAACCAGGGACATTTGCCCCTTGAGAACATTCCAAAGTTGTGGGGAGCTCATCAAAGCTGCTCTTCCGTAGAAATCGACCTACTGGCGTGACCCGCGGATCCTGAGCGATCTTGTACACTCTCCCAGCCTGTGACTGCTCCTCAGGAACGTTCTTACCTTTTATGAAATCTGTTACAAATTCCCGATGAATATCCGAACTGTTATTTACGTACATGCTTCGGAATTTCAAGAATTGAAAAGGAACACCGTTGTGACCCAGACGCTCTTGCCTAAACAGAACTTCACCCTTCGAGGTGAGCTTGATGGCTGCGGCAATCGCTGCAAGTAGCGGAGAAAGCATGACGAGCAGTGAGGCACTGCCCACGATATCGATCGCACGTTTGATTACGAGCGACGTTTTCCGCGCTCTGGTCGGCCTGAAACCATCCGGATAAAACTTCGATGTAGCCGAATTTTCGGCATTCCTGCGAGGGCCGTCGCAACGCTCGGGAAAAAGCTCAATCGAAATGATGGCCTGTCTGGATGCTTCGCTGCCCAACGTCCGTTCGAGTCCGGTTTCAACTCTCGTGCGCAGCGTTTCAAGCACGGTCTCTGCCTTCTCGAAGTCGATATCAGTGAAGATCACACCAAGAACGGACCCTTGCTCGCGCCAGCCCACCACATCCGTTTCCCTCGTTAACGCGATAAGCAGATTTGCGACTCGCTTCGAATCGTCTCCATCTTCGGCAAATTGCGCTGCGTCGAGGAGCATAAGCGCAAACAGGTTTCCCGAGCGTTCCGCTCGCTTGCATTCCAAAAGAAGCACAGATCGAAAAGCAGATTCGTCAAGTCCATCTTGGGCCCACGTGTCTAGCCGATGCGTGCTCCGCAAATGCCCCGTACTGCGGCTGTTCCCATAAGGATTTTCGGTGATCTTCGGGTGGCTACTCACTGGTTGTATTCCAGTTCAGGATTCTCCGCGACCTCTATTCGTGTATTCGTGGCGCAATTCAGGAAACCGACGATCGGAAAGACCCACAACAACAGTTAGTCGCAGCCAACCAGCACGGGCGATGGAAATATCGTTGAGGGGACGGGGCGTTCTGACCGAATCGAGGTCACTTCGGAACGGTCGATTTCCACCGCGACTGCGCGGCGAAGCAAAGGCACGGATACAACAACCCTATCTTTGCCCCTGAACCTCAAAAGGATTCCCTCCAACCCCGCCAGAGCATGATTATGGATCCGCACCATCTCGCCAACCTCGAGATAAGGCCATGGCTCGACAGGCAATCCCGACGATGCAACGGTGTGGATTGACGCGATTTCTGCATCTTCCAATGCAACCGGCGTTCGCCCTCTTCCCACAACCGAGATCACACCAGGTGTCACGAGAATCGGCAGGCGATTGTGTATGTCAAATCGGCAGAATACATAACCGGGAAAAAGGACTCGAGCGTCGCGCTTCGAACTTTTACTTCGTAGCGATTTCAGATCATAAGTCGGGAGAAAGGTTTCGAACCCTTTATTTCGCAAGACTGACTCAGTAGAAGACTCCCACCGCGTCCTTACGAAAAGCGCGAACCATTGTTTGTCCATCGATTCTCCGTCTATTCGCTTCGGGCGCCTGACAGCTCGATTGACGTGGAAGCGGTGCCGTCCTTTCCCATGCACGTAAATGGCATTCCATATTCTGGTGTCAGGGGACCGGCCGAGCGCCAATATGTTATGTAGAATCAGCTAGATAAGCTGTGAACCTAGCCAGCCTATGCCTCACTTCGATTGTAAAAGTTGAAAAGGAATGCTCTCATTAGCCCAGATATTTCCACGTATATACGATTCTGCGAATCGGTCGTGGTAAGCGGGAGAGCACGCTAAACTTCTCTGACTGCGCGTGCTTCGGTGCGGGCAGGCAGTTTCAGCTGGCAAGTCTCTCACTGCGAAGGTGCTTAGCTTCTATCTTGCGAAGCCATATCAAGACCGGCAGCATGATAAGCAGACCAATAGCAAAAAATACGAATCCGCCGTCTTTATGCAATCTGCCAAAAAGGAAACCCGGGTCGACGTGAATGGTCAGGATGGTCAGAGTGGCGATCCGAATACCGTTCTTAACTGCCAAAACCGGCAGGGCAGCCAGCAAAAGCGCGAGTCGTGCCAGACCCGTTCGTAGTAGGAGGTAACCCGCGAGCAGGCACGTGATCATCAGCCCGATAGTAGACCGAATCCCGCTGCACTCTTTGGCAATCTCAATGGTTACACCAGGCACGGAGAAGACTAGTCCTTGGCGAAATACAGGTGTGTGAGTTAGGTAGAAAATCCAGGTCGTCACCTGCGCAGAGCCCAGTTGCAACCACCAGATCAGATGGTCCAATAAGAATCCGGGCAGGGGCGCCGCCAGCAGAAACAAAAGGAGTGGGAAGAGCCCGGCCCGGAAGCTTTCTTTGCCGTAAATCGCCATAAATCCAGCAAACAAGAAGCAGCAAACACTTAGAACAGCGATCTCTAGCGAATATCTTGGAGCTAGGGTACCCCCGAAGCGCCAGAACGGAAGATAGACGACCAAGCCGATTGAAAAGAAAGCCGCGAACCCGCCCAAGCTGGGCCGAGTTTTCTGGAAGATTGCCTTTCGAAACGTCCAAAGCAGGCCCGCGCTGATAAACGGAATCAGCAGAACATGCGAGTCCGTGTCAGATGACCACGCGAAGTACACCAAATCTCGCATTGGGCGCCAGAAGAATACAGCACATCCGACGATATACAACGCTGACCACACCGTCTGTCCCCATAGCAAATCTGATCTGTCAGCCAGCAATTTCTTGCACCGATTTGGGACGCTTATTGACGGATCGGCGGTGAGGGACGAATTTAGCTGCATGCGGTTGAAAAGCCGTGTACCTTGCTTGTCAGTCCGGCGTTTTCAGATCAGCTCCGTGCGGTTGGGGCACTTTTGTGACCAATCTGAATCGGCTCAGAATCAGTAACCCTGCGAGCCCAAGCGCGAGCAACAGCACCGTAGCGGGCTCAGGCGCAGGTACGATCCCGATGTACTCTTGTGGGGCACCCAAGTTCGCCGGCAGTTGCGACCCAGGAACTGGCGTGTAGACGATGAGATTTGAATAATTCCCCGTTGAATAGTTATTCATCGCTTGGTTGAGCCAATTGTTGATTTGGGTCTGCTGCGCCGACGTCAAGGTTCCGTACGGATCTGAACCAGACACGCCGGGACTGAACACATCCCAGATTGCCCAGCTAATGTATCCGACAACTGTAGGATTGCTGATGTTGGCCCACATCTGCTGCACTAAATAGCCAATCTCTTGATATTGCACGAGGCCGCTAAATTTGACATTGCTGAGACTAGGATAAGTCGATGTAACGGCATTCCAAGTTTCGCCATTAACGACAGTGGATAGAAAGTCGTCGCAGACTAACTGCATCGACTGCCCGCCGACCGTAAAGTTATACGGACCTACATAAACTCCGCCCATCACGTTAGACCCGGCATTGTTAAGAACGACCGGCAGGCTGTTAGCGTGTAACGCACTGCAACCGTAGAGCATCGCCACGAGCATCAAAGCCACGTGTACGGCACATTTTGTCTTCAGACGGGCGTAACGAGCAGGTTGAGAGCTATCCTCCGCCTGCACTTGCGTTTCGCGGGAAGCGGGTGTCTCGATCAGTTCACGTTCTCGCACCACCAAATCCAAATCTGTAGCACTCGGCAAGCTCTCGTGTGAGGGCATGGGTATCCTCTCTGGGGACAACTTAGCAAGGGCACTTTGGGGACCAATTGAGCAATTCTGCTATGTATCTCAATTGTCTTCGGTTAGCAATAGTATGAATTGAATTCACTTGAAAATCACGCAAACATTTGCGCCTAAATGCTTTCCCAATTCCGCACGCCCGTTTGATGGGTGGCTACGGGGCCGAAAGATGGCCTTGGGAAACAAAGTACCAAAATGTAGTACTTGGATGCCATGACCGGGATAAGCCCGTTTCCGAAAATCACGTACCACCGAACCTACGCCTTGTCGATTCATAGGCATGACTTGTGACATACAGGGAGCGGTTTCTCCTCACCGATTGGCTAGTCTGTTGCTGTCTCCTTGGGGAGCTTTGCCGAACTGCCTCGAGTTGGTGGGCAATGTCGACGAAGATATTTTAGGCGCTAAAACTTCGAGCAGCACGCGGATTTCGAAGAAACAACAAGTTGATTAGCCGACTACAGCTCACCTTAATCTTCCTCTTTACCGCATCTATTTGCCTTTGCAACGCCCCGGCGCACGGCCAAGTAGACAAAGCTTACAATTCACAATCGGACGGTCAAGATGCTCCTGTCCAACCACTACCTCCGGATACAAGTAATAACGGTCAAGTAGCAGAGCCGGTTAATGGTTCATACGCACCGCGGGACGCTCAATCACAACCGGATACGCATGTGCTTTCCAGTGGCAGGCCTCGGGTTAGGTTCTTTGAGCAGTTTACGCCGCGTCTTTGATCCCTCCCTGCAATTTTCGCAATCCGGCCAAACTGGAATCGCTGCAGCACAAATTCTCTCGGTGAGCAGCATCGGTGGTGGTGTTGATTTGGCCAAAAGCTGGCGACGATACCACGCTACTGTCGTATATAGCGGTGCAGAGACAATCTATCAACCTCCTACGTCGGAATTAAATACCTGCCTTATCATCGTCTAGGACTCTCGCAAGAAATTCTCCTGAGTCGTTGGACATTGCGCGTGCGTGACGACCTGCAGTATTCGTGGGCAGCAGGTTTTAACGGGATATTCACCGGAGGGCTTCCTCAGGCTGGACAAAGCGCGCTACTGAATGGCATTCAGCCTGCGCTCCTTCCCAACGAAACCATCGAAACGGGTCTGGTGCAGCAGCTAGGCGACACGGTGCTGGCCGAAGCAGATTACGCCTTCAGCCGACGGACAACGATGACCTTTATGGGGTCATACAACATGTTGCATTTTTTCTCGCCTGGTTACATTGGCAGCCACGACATCCATGAGCGCGTCGGCTATAACTACGGTCTCAGCGCCAAAAACAATCTGAGTCTGTCTTATGACCATGATCGGACGAGTTTCAATGAAACTAACAGCCGATTGCAAACTGATACCGTACAGATTGGCTATGGCCGAAAGGTTACAGGGCGACTGGTCTTCCAAGCGGCTGCTGGACCAGAACTTCTCTATCTCTACAATTTTGGCGCCTCCAATCGCCGGCAGCTATCTTGGAGCGCGTTCAGCGGACTGGCTTACAATTTGCGCCACAACGGCTACTCTTTTTCTTATCTCATACGGCTAGCGGTGGCTCAGGCGTTTTTGTCGGTAGCGAGACTGACACGTTCACCGCGGGGGCTACCCATGGTTTCAAGAGATTGTGGTCTCTATCTCTGAACGGCGGCTACGCAATCAACAGGGATCTTGCGCCTGTCGCTGTCTTCGCCAGTCAGTTTAGGAACTGGTACGTGGGAGCCACCTTGAACCGGCCGATAGGACGGCAAGTCCAGTTCGGCCTGAACTACGAATTCTCGCAGCAAAGCACCGGGGGCGGGGGCTGTCCAGTCCTTAGTTGTGGATTCCCTGGGTCAGTGAGCCAGTTCGGGAGTTACTCTGCATTGGCATCCAGTACCTACCGCCAGATGACGGCGCAAGCTTCTGCCGTTGAGCTAACGCTACCTTCTTCCGCCGTTTCGGTTCACTTCCAACGCGGACCTGATTCGACATCGATACCTAGCTGCTTCAATTTATAGAGCATCGCCTTATAACTTATCTGTAGTTCCCGTGCGCTTCGTTTCCGGTTCCAATGCGTGCGTTCCAAAGACTCTAGAATGATTTTTCGTTCCTCTTTACGCGAAGCCTCACGAGCCGCTTCTTTCAGCGACACCGAGCAGTTCGAATAGCGCTTGGAGAGTTGTCATCCAGAGCCTTCGTCGCCCCATTCATGGATAGCTCGCTGACTGCGATTTCATCGTCTCCCAGTACAACAATGTTGCGTGCAAGGTTCTCGAGTTCACGCACATTACCCGGCCAGGAATATTGCATCAGCAGATCCATCGTAGAGCTTTTGACCCGTGGCTGCTGCCGGGCAAGCAACGTCGTATATTTGGCGACGAATGCGGAATAACAACGGATATCTTCGGTACGCTGACGCAATGCAGGTATGCGCAAGCAAAGCCATCTAGCCGAAAATAAAGCTCTTCGCGGAAACTTCCTTTGCGCATCTCGTGCGTGAGATCTTTTGTGCTGGTTGAAATCAGTCGCGACGTTATAAAGTTTGTATCGGCTCTACGCGCGTCAGGCAAGAGGTTCAGCAATCGTGCCTGCCGCTCCATGTCGAGATCACTCACCTCATCCAGAAGGATCGTTCCGGCCTGCCGTGTTCCGTTCCCGTTGCTTGAGCTGCGAGCTGGCTTGCCCAGCAGTGAATCCAAGCTGATACTTGAACAATTGAATTTGAACAGCAGGACGAGTCAGGCTACACA
>CAWEFX010000006.1:0-244979 GCA_963808465.1 uncultured Acidobacteriota bacterium | reverse complement strand
TTATGTTTCTTCATCATTACGTGTATTCTGCTGACGCCCCCAGACATTCCTTAATCTCAGACACTAGGTCTGTGGCGTAGACCGATGTGCCCTGCGTTTTCATGCGCGAATATAGGGCAGCTCTGGCCCAATCTCGTGGGATGGGCTCCCAAGAGATCCAGCCGTGTCGCATTTTCTTCGAAACGCTGTGTCATCGTCCACTTTGCTCTTAATGTAAATCGGAGGGCCTGTAACTTCGGCGACATAGAAGCTCGGACCGTATAGAACAACGACCAAATCGCCGACTTGCATGTCACGAATAAAACGCCACATATTGCCAGTGGCAGCTCCAGTTGCGCGCAGATTGTCATCTTCTTTTTGTAATTTGGTTTGCGGATCGCCACCACGGAATTGTTCCCTTGTTAGATGAGAGTCGAGGAGTTCCTTTGAATACGACCAGCCAATTATGATTTGGTTTTCCCTTAATTCCTGGGCACTCTAATTTGCCTTAGCGCAATCCGCAGTACGAACACATTCTGCGGGAGCTGGGCTTTCGTCGCGTTCTTTGCAACCGATTTTTCTACCAGCTCTTGTTGCTTCTTGGGCTTAGCGAGGGGCATCGTCGGAGTACCTCCGTACGGCGGATTCTATCCCGAAAAGCAAAGGCAGGGGTCTTTTGCGGCTCCCGACCAGCGTACGGTCATGCTGTCCCCGCACACCGCGTGGGGTTCACTTTGCGCTGTCAACTCTGAAGTCATCTGCTACCCACGCGCAACAGGTGGAATTGCTCGATTCGCTTGGAAGGCGCTGGACCTCATTCCTTACAGCCTGTACCCCGAAGAGATTGACAAATGCTTCGTAATCTGCCAACCAGTGCGGTCCTCACTGAATGAGTGGACGAGGACAATAGCCGCTATTGCGTGATACTGTTCGGCCGTGATGATTGCGGAAGCAGCCCGATGAAGAAGCTGGTAGCGAATTTTGCCGCTGGAAGCGCGGAGATACACAGCGTACGCAACAGAAAATCGAGCCGCTGTCTTTGCCAGGAGAAGCATCGGCGCGCCAATCATCCAGCGTAGGGCCAAAGGATTCGTTTACCTTTCCCTCGACCATAGTGCATACAGGCCCGGCAGATGAGCGGGCTAGAACGAACATATCATTTTGTGAAGCCCGACTGCCTCCTGGGAGGCACCTTGAACTCTGGTACGGCCAGAAGGGGTTGAAGATCGGCCAGCAAAGGTTCGGTTGTTTGCCTGAATACCTTCAGCAATTTCAGCGGGGAATCCGTCTGAAGCCTCCCAACAATGCGCCAGCGTGCGTGCGGAATAGCCCGACCGCCAGTGCTTCTCCGAAGCCAGCAATGCCTTCCAGTCATCAGGCCCAGATGTGAAGGCGAGGATGCGGGGCATTGTGCTCCTCCTATCGGCGTGCCGATTCTATTCCCAAAAAGCAAATGGCCGGATGCTTAAGTCAGTGCTTCGGCGTACAAGGAGTGGGATGATTAGGATTTGAAAAGTCCTTTTGGTTTCTAGAAATAAAATCCTTTAGTCCTTGTGGGCAATTCGGATTTGGCGAGATTGCGAGCGGACGCAAGTTCTGAGAAAACTAGGCGCACGCTCAGTTTGTAGCCGTCCGGCACGGGCTCTTTGATTTGAAGGCTCGGCAATGCCCAAAACTCATTGATAACCACCGGTTCTCGCGACCTACTTTTTACAGGTGGCAGCCTTTCCCGACCTGCTGAAAACCTTCAAACAGGAACGAACTCGTACTCCTGGGGAGGTATAAGGGATTATAGTTTGGCGGGACTTGCGAAGCAGTCAAAAGCACGGCATTCTTCCCCATTCGCGTTCGCAAGATTTGCTCGGTAGAGGATGGGGTATGCAGATTCGTTGACCGGATACCCCAGATGCCAAAGAACGTGCTTCCAGTGAAATCCGCGCCCGAAAGATCAGCACAAGTAAAATCAGGAAACGCGGGCGCGTACGCATAGCCGGACTCCACAATGCTAGTGGTGAAGTGTTCGCGGTGGCCATAATCGGTAAATTTTGCGCCAGAAAGGTCAGCACCAGCAAAATTGACGTGGATCAGATTGGCGCTGTCGAATGATGCCCCGTGCAAGTCCACACCAATGAAGTTGGAATCCCTTAAAACCGCGTCGTCAAAATCGGTCCCGGAAAGGTTAAGAGTGTCTGCTGCGCCCGCATGGGCGAAGTCGGCCGCCTTTTGGGGAAATTTGGATTCATCATTTCCCAGAGTTTTCCGGTAAAGTCACAGCCGACGCAATCAATCTTAGACAAGTCTCTTGTTCTCGCACCGTTTCGAACGAGTGCAGTAATGGCTATTGCGGTCGCGTGGAGTCGAGCCAATTCGTCCTGTGAAAGCTCTCCAACATGGTACAAGCTTCGGTTCCGGTCACGCAGCCTCTCTAACGCGTCATTCAAATCATCGCGTGCAACAATCCGTGGGGTTAGTTCCGACAATCGGTCTAAAAGTTCACCACGTACTGTTTGGTCTTGCTCCACGGCCAGAGCATTCACCAAGAACCGCAAGGTAGCTCGGTGCCATGCTGGTTGTTGGGGTTCGAGGTAGAGACCCAATCCGGCGACTCCTGACAGTCGTTCCGTTGGTGTCGAACCAGCTAAACGTGCTACCGCCCTGTCAAAACGTTCATCGTCGCTTGACTGACGCGACTCGCGTAGCTGGCGCATGCCCAACCAAAAACTTAAGACAAGCGCCACTATTGCAGTGGGCCCGGTAGCAGCTTTCGCAAGTTCAACGCACCGATACCATGATCCTAGTGGGCTGTCGCAAAGTAACCATTACTAGTGGCTATGCTTCTAAGTTGGTATGGCGACAGACAGCGACGTACCCCTCACCAGCAACCAACGTTCGGAACTCAGCAGCATCGCTCAATCACGTTCCCTGCCGGCCGGCTACGTCTTTCGCGCCAAGCTCATCTTGATGCTGGCAGACGGAGCCTCCTTCAACACCATTAAGCGAAGGCTGCAGACCAGTGCTCCCACGATCATTCGCTGGAAGCAGCGCTTCCTCCAATCCGGGCTCGATGGGCTGGACACTTATCATCCCGGCCAGAAGGCCACGGTCCTGACTCCGGCTTTGCGGGCCCGGATTCTGTCGGCCACCCGCAAGAAACCCAGTGACGGTTCCACGCATTGGAGTTGCCGCAAACTGGCGACAGCGCTGGGAGTCAGCAAGGATGCTGTGCATCGGGTCTGGAAAGAAGCTGGCCTGAAACCCCATCGCCTGGAGCGTTACTTGGCCAGCGATGATCCGGAGTTCGAAAGCAAAGCGGCCGACATTATCGGCCTGTATCTGCGCCCTCCGCAGCATGCCGCCGTGTTCTGCGTCGATGAGAAAACCGCCATCCAAGCCCTGGATCGGCTCGATCCCGTTCTGCCGCTTTCGCCGGGACGAGCCGAGCGTCACGGCTTCGAGTACTACCGGCATGGAACGCTTTCTCTGTATGCCGCGCTGGACACCAAGACCGGCCGCGTGCACGGAAGAACCACGGCCCGCCACACCAGCCGCGACTTCGTTGCCTTCCTCGAAGAAGTGGTATCGTTGTGCTCGCCCCGGCAACAGATTCATATCATCCTCGACAACCTCTCTGCCCACAAAACACAACTCGTTCGAGACTTCCTGCAACAGCATCCGCGCGTGCAGTTTCACTTCACCCCTACATACTCGTCTTGGCTCAACCAAGTCGAGATCTGGTTCGCCAAGATCGAACGCGAGGTCATCGCCCGCGGCATTTTCACCTCGGTCCCGGACCTAGGCTCGCAAACTCCGTCGCTACATCAACGCCTACTCCGCCAACGCTCGCCCGATCCAATGGAAGTACTCTGACCCCAGCCGCCGCCTGCGCACTAACGAATTCACTGCGACAGTCCACTAGTTGCTGGTTTAGTACCCGATTTTCTAGACGTAGTTTTTCTCTGCGCAACTCCGCGTCGTCGTTGTCACCCGGAGGTAAGATGGGAGTTGAGTCTGCAAGCTGTGAAATAGTAGCACCAAACAAGACCGGCCCAGCGTGCCGACAATGATATCGCGGCCCATGAATCTCCAATCCGTTTTCCGCACTTTAGACCGCTTGAGCCTCATCCACCTACTGCCGGGCGAAACGAAGAACGATGACGGGCGCATAGTGCCGATGGTCGGGCCGGTGCAGGAAATGTTGAAAGCCTTGAACACGGCCAATCCACAATCTGAATACGTGTTCACCCGAGGCGGCCAGCCGATCAAAGACTTCCGGCACGCTTGGGAGTCGGCACTGGAGAAGGCAGGACTGACAGCCGGACGCGATGGTCACGTGTTCCACGGCACGCGCCGCAGCGCAATCTCAATGCACGCGGACCACGGCATTGACGAGCAACTGTCGATGGCAATCACCGGGCACCGCGACCCCGGCGTGCATCGGCGCTACCGGCAACTCCGGAAGCAGCAGATACTCGCGGCGCAGAAGGTGCTCAACGACCGGCTCGCGAACGGGGAACGGAAATGACCACTCGGGGCACGGAACGAGGCACATTGCACTGTGTTGCATTGCGTGCGTGCGCTAAGTACCTGAGTTTGGTGGTGCCCAAGAGAGGATTCGAACCTCCACGCCCTTGCGAGCACTAGACCCTGAATCTAGCGCGTCTGCCAGTTCCGCCACTTGGGCATTGTTGGGAACCAACTGAGGCAGAAACCAAAATCATTTTGCGCGGCGCCTCCGGCTTTGTCAACGCGGGCCGGCAGGTGCGGCGATTTCGCTAACGATTTGCTGCTGCAGAGTCGATTTTATCTCGCGTCCTACGAAGCTACCGCAGTGAGTGCCGCCTGTTCCGCCCCGTCGTCTGTCCACCATAGCTTTTGACTCCCTCTCCGCACAGCGGTGCTATAATCCCGCCAACGCGGAGGCCATCTCTATGGCGCCGCAACTTCCAGGAAAAATCGAACGCAAGCAGTCGACATCGCAGGGAGGGAACCATGGGGGATATATCCGGTCCATTGGCCTACCTGTTAGTTTCGTGGGGCTTGATCACCGTCGCACTGGTGGTCTTGCTCGTTTACCGAGCGACGCTTTCAAGCAAAGAGGACGATCAGCTTTATCTCAATAAAGCCGAGATAAGCATGATGGGCAGCGATCAGGCCGTGGTCATTACCAGATTGCACCGCCTGGGCAAGCCGATCGTCGCACTCGCGATTCTTTCCGGCATTCTGCTTGTGGCAAGCGCGAGTCTCTGGGTTTGGATCGGCCTTAGCAATCCGTAATGGGCGGCGCGGAGCGAAACGCGAAGAGCCCTACTTCGCGGCCGGTGCGAGCGAGCTTGTAGGCTGGCCGCTGGCGGCGGGCACGGGCATGCTCGTGGACGGGTCGTCCATCGGAACGGCTGAGGTGTGGTTCAATGTGATCAGCCAGTTTCCGAGCCGCTTTTCCAGCATGAGCGTTGTGTGGCCGAAAGCCTGCGTATTTCTGCCGTCCACATTGCCTAAGAATTGCCACTGGTAGGTGACCACGGCTGTATCGCCCGTAACCTTGGTGTAGGAATTGATGCGCTCCAGCCGACACCCAGACGTGCGTGCGAACTGCGCCTGATAGGCGCGCGCGTAATTCGCCCAACCGATTAGCGGCGGCTCATACGCCCCGCTGATGATCATGACGTCATCGGCGTAGAACTTACGCATGCCGTCGGCGTCGCCCGCCTGCCATGCGCCAAGCATCTGGGAAACCAGCAGGTCGACAGCCTGATTATCCGGCAGGAAAGAAGCCGTGCTCACCTCGGTCGCGGCGGCGTCCTTTTTGTTTTTCTTATTCTGCTTCTGGCCATAAGCAAGACCCGTGCCGCAAAGCAAGGCCGCCAGCACCAGAATGGCGAAGCGCCATCTGCTCATCGTTCCCTGTCCGGCCACAGAACGATGCCGCCGAGATGCTTTGGCTGCATCGCAATTGGCTCGCTTATTCCTGAACTCGGATTGTTCGCGCATCTACCCTCCCGCACGACCACGCACAGGAAGATAGCAGAAGGATGCCGCCCTGGCTCCGGTGTTGGCGGGAGGAGTTGACCAATCGTTCATCCGGTGCCTTTTGGCCGAGGTTCGGGGTGATTAGCGGATCAGGGTTTCGTCGGGGGTTTCGGGGCTCGCCTTCCGGCTTGAAGAAAGCGAAGCTGGGCCCTTTAGAGCGAGAGTGCCAGCCGGAAGCCATAATCGGCATACATAAATCCCGGAGGGATGCTCGACCGAGCCGCGCACCGCGAGACCTTAATTTGGTGCCGCCACGCTCCGCCTCGCGAGGCGCGCCGGGTGCCTTGCTCGGGCCCTTGGGGATTTCGTTGCGGGCTGCGCTCGTAGTAATGCGCGTCATACCAGTCCGCGCACCATTCGTGAACGTTGTCGCCCATGTTGAATAGCCCGTATGGATTCGGCGCGCTGAGTCCCACACGCTCCGGGCCAGTTCTCCACCGGTTTGCGTAGCCCGGCAATTCTTCGGGGGGCTGATTTCCCCAACTGTAAAGCTGGCCCTCGATGCTTCCGCATGCGGCGCGTTCCCATTCCGCTTCCGTGGGGAGCCGATACTTTCGACCGGTGATTTTGTTCAGCCACTCGCAGAAGGCCACGGCATCGAACCAGGACGGCCCTACAACCGGCTGCTGCGGCTCCTGAAAATTGGGATCCTCCCAGAAGGGCGGAGCGGCCCGGCGTGCTTCGTGAAGAAAATAAGCATATTCGGCCCGGGTCACCTGATGGATACCCAGTGCAAAGCGGTCGACCCATACGCGATGGGCGGGCCGTTCATCATCTCGGCCGTTTTCGCAGCCCATAGTGAACCAGCCCTCGGGGATCGTGGCCATGCGAGGTTCTGAAAATTGCAATGCTCCCCGAATTGAAATTTCTTCCAGTTGACGCCGAGTTTCCGACATTCGAGACCGCTAGCCTTTCGCCTCAGAGCTCCGATGCGCAGACAGGTTCACCGCTCTTGAGCATAGCAGAATCGTGAATCGCAAAAGGCTGGCCCTGCGATAACATGGGAATCATGGTCAAAGCCGGAGTGATTCTACTCGCGTGCACTGCTGCCATCATGGTCGCCGAATTTTTCAGGCGGCGTACGCGGCGATTCCCTGCATATGGGTGGATCGGCCTGACCTCGTTGGCCGTTGCTGAGTGGCTGATGTTTCGGGGGGTAGAGCCGGTAGCCACATTTTTCACGCCGATCGCGTGGACCGCTTATGCCCTCATCGCCGATGCGGCTGTTTTTGCCATTCGCGGACATTCGCGTTTGCGTGATGCGCCCAAGCAATTCGTAAAAATGGCCCTGCTTTCCATTCCTCTGTGGCTTATTTTCGAAGCTTATAACCTGCGGCTGGGTGGCTGGACCTACGTCGGCGACCTGCCTTTATCTCTTCCGGTGCGGTGGGCCGCTTACGGCTGGGCTTTTGCCACCATCTGGCCCGGAATTTTTCTTACGGCCGATCTCATCGAATCGTTCGGATGGTGGGAGTCTCCGGCTCGTCCGATCGTCTTCTCGCCCGCGACTCAAAAAGCATTCATTGTTATCGGCTCCATTCTTTTGCTCGTGCCGGTGATGGTGCCGCGGTCGATTGGCAGCTTCTTTTTTGGCGCCGTGTGGGTCGGCTTCATTTTTCTTCTTGATCCGATCAATTTTCGCCTGGGACTTCCATCCTTCGAAGCCCATCTGGCCTCCGGACGGCCAGGGCGTTTTTTCTCCTTCCTTATCTCGGGATTTGTGTGCGGCTTGCTTTGGGAATTCTGGAATTTCTGGGCCGCGGCCAAATGGAATTACATTTTCCCGATCATGCAAAAGGAGAAAATTTTCGAGATGCCGGTACCCGGCTACCTCGGCTTTCTGCCCTTTGCACTCGAATGCTTCGTGATGTATTACTTCGCCGCGTGGTTTCTCGGGTGGGAAAAGCCCCTGGCGACACGAGAATATTCGCAGGTGGAACGGTTGCGCGGCGCTCCGGCTAAGCTCAGGTCGCGGAGTTTGGTTCTGGTGCCTTGGTTGTTCCTTGCCGTAATGCTTTGCTCTCGCTCCGCGCACGCCGCACCGCTGAATTTACCCGAAACAGCAAAACAAGGTCTCAACCTGCTCTACGCCGGACACCCGGACAATGCCATCCCCCAATTTCGGCAAGTGCAAGCCGCGGATCCGGGCAACCCACTCGGTTATATCCTGGAAGCCGAAGCGCGCTGGTGGCAAATCTATTGCGAAGCCTGCGAAATCAAATGGAACACCATCGACGCGTACGAGCGGCCTCGGATTGCCGCCGATGACGATTACCTGAGGCTGACGGGAAAAGTGACTTCACTCGCCGAATCGCGAATCGCACAGGGTGATTCGGCGGAGATGCAGCTTTACGCCGGTATTGGCTGGGCGCAGCGGGCGCGGCTGCTTGGCTTACGCAACGATCGTCGCGCCACCGCGCGCGCCGGCGTCAATGCCCGCACGCATCTTCTGCGTTGCCTGCAGCTCGATCCGGAAATGGCGGACGCGTACAGCGGCCTGGGGCTCTACAACTATTACGTCGATACGTTGTCACCCATTGCGCGGTTCTTGCGTTTCTTCATGGGCATTCCGGGCGGCTCAAAGGCGGAAGGCGTGCGGCAACTGCAAATCGCCATGGAAAAGGGAACTCTCACGCGCGTTGATGCACGTTTCTATCTGGCCAAGAACCTGCGCATGTACGATCGCGACTACGCGCGTTCGCTCGAGGTCCTTTCACCTCTTATCGGAAGAGTTCCCCCGTAATCCGATCTTTCAGCTCCTCCGGGGTGAAATTCTGGCGAAACTCGGACGTAAGGACCCGGCCGCTGAAAGCTTCCGCGAGGCCGACGAATTTTCGTCGGGCGATACCCTTTGCGAGCGGCACCTGCGTGCGCTGGCTCAGGAATTAACAACGACACTGGCTGGCGCCAACTCCGACCAATAGGTTCCCAGGCGAGCTTGGACTGATGTCCGTTACCATCTAGCGATTTTCATTGAAAGAGCATTCAGGAGACTGACCATGGCTCCCGCGGCCGAGAACGGAATGATTCATCTTGTCCGCGGTGTCGAAAAAATTTACGCCGGCATCGAACGCGCGGTCGGTCATTGCTTTTGCCGAATCGAGATCAACCTTGGCTACCGCAGGAAAGCGCGGGTCGGTGCCAAAGGTCATCGTCCCGAAAGCGAAGCGCGAAACAATGAGGCCGGTGGTGCCAAGTCGCGTGTATTGCATGGGGGCTCCTTGCGCGATGCAGTTAGTGCATTGGGTTGGGTGACGCGGGCGCAGCGCCGGTAACGGGACACGAGAGAGCACAAAAGGATGCTCGAAATTGGTCTCCTTTAACTCGCGTGCACTTTTTGCGGAAACTCATCTAGCCAGAACGCATTTCAGGAGGCGTCCGGCCATGCGCCCGTCAAAATCTGGACACGCCATTTCCGCCCTTTGGGTAGATCTCTGTGCCATCGGGCTGCAGAATTTTCTCCAGCCGTAGAACGCTCGTTCCGTCCTTCGCTCGATTACCGACCAGAACAAGTTCGTCTCCTGGCTTGAACGTCTTACTATTCCAGCCCACGACTCGGGCCACGATATTCGGGCTATTGAGTTCGCCGCGCCATTTCTCCACCGAACCATCTTCTTTCTTCGCCGCGATCAGAATCTGTACGTGGGGATTCGTAAAATAGTATTCAGTAACAGTTCCCTTCACCGTGACGAGCTTCGACATGTCATAAGCGACGTTGCCGTGATGCGCGTACGCACCAGACGAAATCGCCACCATAGAAACCGCGAGCACTAAAATTGCGAAAGCGATTCTCATCGAAATCCCTCAGGGATGCGTCATATCGGCGGGCCGCACAAGCTGATCGAACTCGTCGCCGCTCAGATATCCGAGTTTGAGACAGGCTTCGCGCAGGCTCGACCCCGTGACGTGAGCTTCGTGGGCGACCTTGGCCGCTTTGTCGTAGCCAATCTTGGGGCTCAATGCGGTCACCAGCATCAGCGAATTGCGGACGTATTCATCGATCTTGGCCCGGTTGAGTGTGATTCCGCGGACCATGTAATCCACAAATCCTTTGGAGGCGTCGTTCACCAGTGTGACCGAGTGCAGAAAATTGTGAATCAGCACGGGCTTAAACACATTCAGCTCAAAATTTCCCTGCGAGCCCGCGAAGGCTATCGCCGCGTTATTCCCGTGCACCTGCACGGCCACCATGGTCATGGCTTCGCACTGCGTGGGATTTACTTTGCCCGGCATGATCGACGAGCCCGGCTCATTTTCGGGAATATGGATCTCGGCCAAGCCGCAGCGCGGCCCCGAAGCGAGCCAGCGAATGTCGTTCGAAATTTTCATGAACGAGCCGGCCAGCGTGGTGATCGCGCCGTGGGCATAGACGAGTTCATCATGCGCAGAGAGCGCGGCGAATTTATTGGGATGCGAGCGAAACGGCAAGTGCGTGAGGTCGGCAATCTTCTTGGCCGCGCGTTCCGCAAACTCAGGATGCGCATTGAGGCCGGTACCCACAGCCGTGCCGCCGATGGCCAGATCGTAGATGCCGTCGAGCGACTGTTCGAGCCGGGCGATATCGCGCTCCACCAGGCTGGCCCATCCGCCAATCTCCTGGCCCACCGTGAGCGGCGTGGCATCCATCAGGTGCGTGCGGCCAATCTTCACTACGTCCGCGAACTCCTTGGCCTTCGCTTCAAGTGCTACCTGTACGCGTTTCACGGAAGGAATCAGCGCGTTGTGCATGCGTTCCGCGGCGGCAATGTGCATGGCCGCGGGGAACGTATCGTTGGACGATTGCGACATGTTCACGTCGTCGTTCGGATGGATCGGCTTCTTCGATCCCATCACGCCGCCGGCGAGCTCGATGGCGCGATTGGCGATCACCTCGTTCGCATTCATATTGGTTTGCGTGCCGCTGCCGGTTTGCCAGATGCGCAGCGGGAATTGATCGTTCAGTGCGCCGGAGATGACTTCATCGCAAGCCAGAAGAATCAGGCGCGCTTTATCGGCGGGTAATTTGCCGAGTTCCTGATTCACCAGGGCACACGCCTTTTTCAAAATTCCAAAGGCGCGAATCAGTTCCGGGGGCATGGTGTCCCGGCCGATATTGAAATGCACCAGCGAGCGCGCGGTCTGTGCTCCCCAATAGACGTCCGTGGGAACTTCGATAGGTCCCATGCTATCGGTTTCCAGGCGCGTCGCCTTCTTTGTCACCAGCTCAGTCATAATCTATGAGTCCCTTTCGCATGAGCGCATTTTTCCATCTTACGAATGCTTTGATGTAACCAGTGTAATCGGAAAAGCATATAACCATAGTGACGCAAGGCAATCAAATTAGTGTTGTAAAAAGGATCTTCAATTGTCCAAGCATTCGCCGGTCGAACTAAACCTCTCCCGAAGAATAGAGAAGAATAGATCGGCGAAAGTGATCGCTTGAAAAATGAAGCATTTAGGGAAGGAGAAGTTATGGCGTTGAAAAAAAGGCCTCTCGGAAGCAGCGGAATTGAAATCACCACCGTCGGCCTGGGCACCTGGGCGATTGGCGGCGGAGGATGGCTCTTTGGCTGGGGCAAGCAAGACGACGATGCATCGATTGCCGCGATCCGCCATGGCGTTGAGTTGGGCATCAATTGGGTCGACACGGCGGCGATCTATGGCCTGGGCCACTCAGAAGAAGTAGTGCGCCAAGCGCTCGCGGGAATCCCGGCGTCGCAGCGGCCCTTAGTTTTTACCAAATGCGGCCTCACGGCCGACCGCAGTAAACCTTTCGATCCTCCTCGCCGAGACTTGCGTCCCGAAACCATCCGTCGCGAATGCGAGGCTTCATTGCGGCGCCTGGGCGTGGATCGAATCGACCTTTACCAGTTTCATTGGCCCGACGAACTCGGCACGCCCGTGGAGGATTCCTGGGGAGAGATGAAACGGCTTATCGAAGAAGGCAAAGTGCGCGCCGGAGGCGTTTCGAATTTTAATGTGCCGCTGCTCGAGCGCTGCGAACGCGTGCGGCACGTCGATTCTCTCCAGCCGCCTTTTTCCATGATTCGCCGCGAAGCCGGGGCGGACGTGATTCCCTGGTGCGCCAGCCACGGCACGGGCGTGATCGTCTACAGCCCCATGCAATCCGGCCTGCTGACGGATCGATTTACGGCGGAGCGCGTTTCCCAATTCGCCCAAGATGACTGGCGGCGTAACTCTGCCGAATTTCAGGAACCAAACCTCAGCCGCAATCTGCGCCTACGCGACGCCCTGCGGCCCATCGCGCAGCGCTACGGTACGACTATCTCGGCGGTTGCTGTGGCTTGGACGCTGAGCTGGCCCGGCGTGACGGGTGCAATCGTGGGCGCGCGATCCGCGGAACAAGTGGATGGCTGGATTCGCGCCGGCGAGATCGAATTGACCAGCCAGGATCTTGAGGAGATTGCTCGCGCGATCGAGGAAACAAAGGCGGGCAGCGGGCCTGTTCGGCCGCGGTCAATGCGAGCCACTGCGGATTAGTGAAAAAAACGAGCGGGCAAACTCGAATTTGCCCGCTCGCCGATCTGCTATCCGATTCGATCAATAGAAGTCGTCAATCGGATAAACGTTCTTCTCAGATTTAGGTCGCTTTCGGATACCACTCCAGCAGCCGCACTTCGATGCCACTGCCCTCGAGCTTCTGCTTGAATAGATTCACATCGCCCGATGGATTGCCATTGTAGTGATAGGGAATCACCACCTTGGGATGAAAGGCCTTTACCGCATCGGCAGCTTCATCGGCCGTCATCGTGTAAGGCAGATTCATGCACACGAAGGCGACGTCAATATTCTTGAGCGCCTTCATCTCCGGAATTGCCTCGGTGTCCCCGGAAATGTAGAAGCGTTTGCCGCCATAGGTGAGCACGTATCCATTGCCCCGGCCCTTATCGTGGAAATACTTGCCGGCCGCGGGACCGCGGGTCATGTTGTACATGGGGATCGCTTCGATGGTCCATTTATCCCACTTCTTGGTGTCTCCGTTGGAGATTACTGTCGCCGTGGTCACGAACTTCTGCACCGCCGACGGCGCCCAGATCACCGTATCCGCCTTGCTGATGGTCTTGATGGAGCTCTGGTCTTGATCGACGTGATCGCCGTGAATATCCGTGATGAGAATCAAATCGGCCTTTGGCAAGCCGGCAAAGCTGGCCGGTTTGGCCGGGTCGACGTAAATGTTTTTGCCGCCTGCCTGGATTAGCATAGTGGCGTGATAGATAGGCGTAATTTTGACCGGTCCGAAATCCTGCACCGGGCGCGTTTGTGCGTGCACGGTGAGTCCTAAAGCCATCACCGCACAGGCCACAAAAATTCTGGAAAGCAACCCTTTCATCGTTATTCGCTCCTCGTTGTGTGTGCTTTAGCTGCGGAAGTTGGGCGAAGGGCCAGCCCTGGAGGCGAGTCGAAGCCGCGCTGCGCTCGAGGGCCGGAACTTCTCGCGGCCCATGATGCTAACACGCGGCTAGTTCAGCCCGCAATGCAGCCAAAGCAGCGTGCGCCCCTGGGCTGAGCGCACGCCGAGTCCGAAGGACGCACTGCATTCGCGCAAAACGTGATCAGCTCACGCCTGTGAAAACAAGCGCCTGCTTGCTACCCGCGAACCGTATCTCGAGCAGCGTATGCGAACCATCGGCATTGTTGCTGTAAACCAGGGCATCGGCTCTGGATTTGGTATCCCGTTCCACAAATTTGCCCATCGCGGTCACCATTACCTGGCCGGCTCTGACAAACGTTACGGTGGCCTCCGGACTATGCGATACCCAGCTGATCTCATAAAAACCAGCTGGAAGTTTGTTCCCGTTTAAAGTCACTTCCGTTCGAAACGGAAGAGTCTTCTCGTTTTTTGCCCACGTCGATAAGTTCACTCCGAAGATAATCAAAATGAGCAGGCCCAATATTTTTGTCTTCATGTCTCCTCCTTGCGAGCTTCGTGCGCTCATCCTCGGCTCGCGCGCGCAGATCAACAAGCCTCATATTGGTCGGCGGCCAAAATGGTTTGCGATCCAAATTGGAGCGCCTCCAAATTGGCTCTTTGACCGAAAAAGCTCCCCGCGCCGCGTGGTCGGAGATTAGTCAGGCGTTTAGGGGCCCGATATCCGCTTCTTGCTTTCAAACTGTCGGATGGAGAGGAGCCGAGTCGCGCAGGTTACCGAGGTACGTCAATCAGCGGAGTGGAGAGAAGAAGCAGTAGTAAACGAGGCCGCCGCGCCTTTGTCGCTGCGCGCGAAAATGTTAATGTCTGCATATCTGCCAGAGTGCCGGGCTGACGGAATGGCAGACGTTCGGGACTTAAAATCCCGTGGGGATTTTCCTCGTGTGGGTTCGACTCCCACGCCCGGCACCATCCAAAAAACCGATAAGACCTAGCTGTTGTGAGCATGGGCCTCCGAGACTCCTCGCCGTCGTCTTTCCGAATGTGCTCAATATTGTGCTCGATTAGCGCCAGGGGATTCCTCAATGGGGGTAGGGCGGAAGGAGACGACAACCTTCCTTTACATGATGGTTCGAGGAGTCCGGACATGAACCGTTCATGGATGAACCGGACAAGTTCAATGCGGCGATGGAGGAGTTGGTCCGGCCCGTGGCACTCCGCAGCGCACTTTTAAGTCAGCAGGCGGCCGATTAATCGTGGTCGCAGTCGTTGGAGTGCTGAACGTCATCTGCAGACCATCGAGATGTTTGCATTAAGATCGGAAACTCAATCCTGCGACGGCGACGCAATCGAAAGCAAGTAAATGAGTATTCCAACTACAAGAAAACCTCCGCCGACGAACATGAACGACAGGAAGGCTATGGGGTGAATGCGAATCAGCGAAAGCGCCTCCACCAACAGGCCAAGCATGATTAATATGCCCGACATTCGAAGCCGGCGTTGCCTTTTAGTCAGCACATTCATATGAGGCTCCAAATCGCGGTAAAGCTCTAGGCTCCGCCGCCGTGAAAGCAAGGATTACCCTGCGCGATCTCTATTCGACTAATTGCATATTCAGCGCAATCCGGACACCGTTTACCAGCACTACGCTTTGATCAATCACTTGCTGACCGGTGATTTCTGCATTGACAAACTGTTGAAGGAGCTTTCGAGGAGAGATGTATTCGATGGCTTCGGAAGAACCCCGGGGGTCCGGCCCAAGCTGATTCACGACGGTGAAGTCATAGGCATTGAAATTGGCATCAGCCGGCACCTTTTCAAGAATATTCTTTAATTCGCGAGCAAGAAAAAGATCGAAGCTCTGTGCGGCTCGCTTATAGATCGAACTGGAATCCGGCGAGAATTGTAAGGTGTTCCGCAACGTTAGTTGCAAAACGAGCTCATTCTGATAGAGGCCAAAAGATGGCGGAGCGTAATCGACGAAGTACCAATTTGCCTTTCCAAGACTTGCCAGAGTATCGAGCTGCGCCTGAAACTGCGATTGCAATCGTTCGGCGTCTTCTACCGTGGCAGCAGACGGATTCTCGGTTTGCAACGCCGGCGTGGGGGACGTCGCGAGCGGATCATTGTCGGTCGAAGCTCGCGTGATACCAGGCGCCGAATTGACCGGTTTGCTCGCCCGGTGAGTTTCAATTTTCAACGAAGCAGGACTCAATGCAGGTTCTTTGCTTCCCTTGGCCGCCCGCCGCACCGAGGCAGTCGAGTGATCGGCGGAACCCGGAGGCTCTTTCCCGATTGCTTCAAGGTCGAAAGGGTTCCGCTGGTTCATGGCTAAGCCGAATTCCTTGCCGTTCACATAAATGTCGGATCGATTCAGGATTTCCTGGCGGCCGGCGTCGTCGGTGTCAGCAGCAAATGCGAATGCATCAGCCCGGTCGAAAACGACGACAAGGATCTCCTTTCCTTCGTAATCAAAGTTCCGATGGACGCGAATGTGGTAGGAAATCTCGAATCCAACGCCGTCGCAATCCATATCCTGCGGAAACTCCTTTGCCAGCAGCCCGACGATTGGACTGATGACTTCGGAGAAAACGTGCGCGGCGCGTTCGTTTTGCGTAAGAAGGTCAGGATTGTAAGCTGCATTGTAATTACCGGAGATTTTGAGCAGCACGCGATTATGGAAATTCACGAACTCAATGCCGCGCGAATCAGTTCCCACTTCCTGTTTTGGATCGAGCCCCACGTATCGGCTGAGCTCAAACGGAAGAGGCGTGCGGACGCTCGGCACCGCGCGGTAGAGTGCCATAATCTGAGAAAAGTAGGCTCCCTCAGCCGCCTTAAGACGAGGATTCGCGATCTCTGCCGGGCTAACCTGGGCTTTCGCTTTTGGCCCACCCAAACCAATCAACAAGCTCGCGAACAGAAGCACAACGTAAGACGAATGCCGTTTGGACACGATGGTTCTCACCTCGGAGTGTATTTGGGCCGGGGGCCGGCCGGGGCCTGGTAAATCGGCTGGGCGATGGCGCGCGTATATGCGACCACTTGCTGAATTTCCTGCTGCGTGAGCGTCTGGTCGTAAGGCGGCATCATAGCGGACCTGGACACGGCGCTGCCGCCCAATGCGATGATGTTTTCCAAATACTCATCGCTCTCATGATTTAACGCTGTTCCATCGTTCATTAACACAGGCATGGGATTCAAATTCGATCGGTTCGAAGGGCCGGCCGGGGTGGCATCAGCGTGGCACCAAACGCATTGGGTATAGAAGATCCGTTTGCCCTGAGCTTGATCGTAACCTAACGGAATAATTCGCTGAGGATCGCTCCAATCGGCTTCAGAGTCGTAAGCTTGACGCAATGGGTCCACAGCGATGGAAGCACGTGCTTTACTCTTGCAGCCCGCCGAGAATCCGGCTAAGAGCGCAACAAGAAGCAGGAAAGCGCCGTTTTTCATGGCAGGGCCTCTGCCTTCGGGGTGCCTTCACTCATTGCGGCGACCTGCGAGGAACCTTGCGGCTTGCCCGATATGCGCAGCGTCAGCAGATAAGCGGTCAGTCCTTGTATCTCGTCTTCCGTGAATGCGCGCCGCGGTTCGATCGTATCCGGAACCAGCGCTTGCGGATTTCGTAGCCATGCCTCAATCCACGCCGGAGTGAGCCAGTTTCCCGCGTTGTTCAAATTCGGGCCGACGTATCCGCCGGTGGAACCGATCGTATGGCAGGATTGGCATTCGTATTTGACTTCGTACAGCTGCTTGCCCAAGGCCACCTTCTCAGGCGTGAACTGCTTGATGTCGATGGCGGCGGAATCCACGTTCGGGCTATTTAATGCCGTGCCGATGTAGGCAGCCAGGGTCGCGGCCTCCTGGTCGCTCATGTTGAACTGCGGCATGCGTAGCACCAGGGTAGGCCGCACCGTCTTCGGGTCCTTGAGAAAATCAATCAGCCACTGGCGTTGTGCCCGGCTCCCTTCATAAGAAAGATCGGGTGCCAGGATTCCACCAAACCCGTTGAATTGATGGCATACGTAGCACTTGTAACGTTCGTAGACTCGGCCGAACTCACCAGCTGGATGAAAGCTTGCTTGGTTGCGCGACACCACGAGCTTCTGCATTCCTGCAGTAGCCGGAGCGGTCATGCTCAGAAGAGCGGTGGTGAGCGCATCGAGGTCATCGGCGGACAGGTGATAAACCGGCATGCGCGCTGCCGGATTCACCGACAAGGGATCGGTTATCTTGGCCCGGAGATAAGCGATCAGATTACGCGGAACCTTAGATTCGCCGAAGGAAAGCTGCGAGACGTCCTTGGCACCGATGCTGGTTAGGTCAGGCCCCAAATCGCGTTGCGCGGGCATTCCCTGTATCACGATGGCAGCTCGCGCATCCCTTATCGACGAAGAGACGCCGTCCTCGCTGAATTTCGTCGTCCGTGGCAGGCCCCAGGGATGGCACGCCACTGAGCAGGTCGGGATCGGTCAGCCGTTTCGTTATGTATTGCGTAACGCTGTAAAGATCGGCATCCGACCACTGATAACGCGGCATCTTGCTGTGCGGCAAATAGGACTGCGGATCGCGCAGCCAGGCGATCAGCCAATCTGGATTCACCTTGCTCCCGACTTTGGTCAGTTCCGGGCCGACATCGCCTCCGATGAGACTCGTAGTGCCGGCCCGCGTGACCGAGAGGGAATGACACGTTGAGCAGAACATCTGCCGGAACCGAAGCTCACCTTGATCGGCGGGGTCGGTTTTCCCAGCGGCTGTCACGCGGGGGTCGAAATGATAGGGCTGGACTGGCTTGCTTTTGAGCGTGCTCAGGTAGCCGGAGAGATCGCGCAGTTCCTGTTCATTGAGCCGGAATTGCGGCATCCGCGGGATGCCCCCGCTCTCGTAGCCAGTCACGGTGACGTTGCCGCTCGCATCGGTCACCGTGCGCGGCTCCTTCAGCCATTTATAGATCCATTGGCGGTTTACTTTCGCTCCGACGTTCGTCAGGTCCGGCCCAAGCATATCCGCCCGCTCCACATCGCGAAGGCGGTGGCAGCCGGTGCAGTTCAACTGAACCAGCAGCGCACGGCCGCGATCGAGTTGTGGCGTTTGCTGCAGATCGGCGCGGTGACAGGTGCCGCAGGATGCCTGAATGAAATGTACCGGCAGCAAGGGCTGTTCCCATCCGAGAGTCGTCTCGTGGGCCTCCGTCACCTCGGTGGCGGCTCCCTGCCCGCGGTGGCACGTCGTACAACCCCACTGTAAAACAGGATGCGGAACCGGCGGATGGGCGCGGAAGGGCTGCGGCACTGACAGGTCAAGCAAACTCGCCTGCGTAATGCTTTGGTGGCATGTCGTGCAGCGATCGATGACTCCCAGATCGGGGAGCCAGATCTGGTTGATCTGCGGACGATAATCGGCGAGCAGGCGTTTGGTATCTGGCCGGGTCTGGGCGAAGCGCACGTACGCGCGCTTGTATTGTTTCCACTCCCTTAAAAAATCCCTGACCGGCGAGATAGCCAACGCGAGAAGAAAGACGACGGACGCCACCGTAAAGGTCAGGCGCAAGCGCCGCGAAACCTGCCCCATCTGCTCAGCCGGCATGAGAGCTCCACGGCCACACCCAGGACCAGCCCGGGCCCCGGAAAAACGTACCGACGACCGTCAGCACAACAGCGACGGAGATGAACCACGTCATTACCCACCAGGGAAGCGGCCGTTCCCGGCGCCACCAAGAACTCACGCCGCGACTCTCCGATGGAAATCCGCGATAAGAGGCGAGCGCCAGTACAGCAACGATCAACGTCGGCAGAAGTACTGTCCAGGCGCGAAAGAATCCGAGCAGCAAACTCAAAGCACCAACGACCGAAAGAAAAAACCATAGCGTCCGCTTCGGATTCTTGGACCAGAGCGGTGCACCCTGGATATTGATGTTGAAGTACGGCACAACTACGAGCGCAATCACAACGAGTGTGGGAATGATGATGCCCGCCACTAGCGGCGGAAAATAATGAAGCAGCTCCTGCAAACCCAGGAAATACCACGGCGCCTTAGCAGGATTGGGGGTCAGGAGTGGATTCGCGAGCTGCTCGAGCGGAGCATCCCAAAACAGGGCGACGGCAACCAAGGCGATCACGAGAACCATAAACGTGATCGCTTCCCGGATCAGCAGATGCGGATAGGTCATCAGCTGGAGGCCGGGGTCCCCGATGACCTTGGCCGAAGTCTTCTTGGTGATGAAGACGACGCGGACGGGCTCTTTCTTGGCGTCGGAGCTGAAACCGGCCTCGTATTTGTTTTCTTTAGTTTCCTTTTCCGCCATCTTCCTCCGGCACCGTCAACCCGCCATCTTTCTGCACACGCCAGAAATGCACGGCCACCAAAACGATTGCGATCAGCGGCAGCACTACACAATGCAAAACGTAAAATCGGAGCAAGGCGTTTTCGCCCACGAGGTTTCCACCCAGAGAAACAAATCGCACTCTGCGTCCGATGATAGGCATCGCTGAGATGATGTTGGTTCCCACGGTGATAGCCCAGAATGCAAGCTGATCCCAAGGCAGCAGGTAGCCTGTGTAGCTCAAAAACAAAGTCACCAGTAAGAGCAACACGCCGACAACCCAGTTGAATTCGTGCGGCGGCCTGTAACCGCCTCGATAGAAAACGTGGAACATGTGCCAGAACACCGCGAACACCATCAATTGCGCCGCCAACCTATGCAGATTGCGCAGAAACACGCCGTTGGACACGACGAACCGCAGATCCTTCATATCGCGGTAAGCCTGCGGAACCGCCGGGTGGTAATAAAACATCAAGAGCACACCCGTAACAGCAAGAAGAACAAACAGCAGGAAGGAAATTGAGCCAACATAATAGGAAGCTCGCACGCGCAGGGATTTTTCTCGCACCTTGACGGGCAGAAAATGCAGGAACAAATTGCCAAACACTGCCAGGCTGCGCGTTCGGTTGGTAAGCGCCGGTCCACGACGAAAGATGGATTTCCAAACGCGTGTACCGCGCAATCGTTCGAGCGCCGGTCCGATGGTGAACGAATTGGCCATTACGCACTCACGCTTTTAGGGCCTGTCCAGGGCTGACGATTTCCAGCTTGTCCACCTGCAACAGCCCGTCAGCCGTCAAGGAAATCGCGAAATGGGGCAGCGGTCGAGGCGCGGGACCTTCGATCTTCGTGCCGTCTGGCTTGAACTTACTGCCGTGACACGGGCAGGCGATCAAGCCGAGTTCCGGCTTCCATTGGGTGACACAACCAAGATGGGTGCAAACCGCCGAGACGGCGTAAAAACCATTTTCGCTACGCACTACATACACCTGTTGGTCTTCCAGAAACGTGACTGAATTGAGTGGGTACAAATCCGGGCTTCCTGCTCGAAATGTTGTGGGCGGCTCGAAGAGCACGTTAGGCGAGAGATATCCGTAAGTCACAATCATGGAACCCACCGCGGCGATGCCCAGCGCGCCCGCGGCAGCTTCGTTCAAAAACTCGCGTCGCGTGGTGACAATCTTTGTCTGGGCGTCGGTTGGCGCCTGCGGTGCTCCTGTTTCTTCTCGGTCACTCATGGCTCATCGCAAGGCTCTCAATTTGGACCAAATCCGGATCGCGATCGAACGCTTCGTAAGCCTCCATGGTGATGGTATGCACGGGACAGCGTTCCGCGCAGAGCCCGCAGCGGATACAGATCGTTTCGTCCTTTACCATCACAGAGCCCTCGCCTTTGGAGAGTTCGAAAGCTTCCAGATGCTGCAAATCAAGCTCCCGATTAGGGCTCTCGGCCTGGAGACGCTCCACCGTGGATTCCGAAAAATTGAATTGGCTCAGCGGCACCAGCCGCAAACAATTCTCGGGGCAAACATCCACACATCCGCCGCACAGGATGCATTCGGTACCGTGCTCTTCGTCACCTTCAAATATCGTGTTGATCCAGCATTGCAGGCAGCGCGAGGCTTCGCGGCGCGCCTGTTCCTCGGTGAATCCGGTCTCCACCTCCGCGATTCCGGTACGCCGCTCGATCGGTAGAATGGGAACAGCCAGGCGCGAGTACTCGTCATAGTGCTCGACCATCTGGTGGTGGTCCAACACCGTGATCTGCACGTATTTTGGCTCCGGTGACCAGTCAGCTCCTCTGAGATAGCGATCGATTTGCTCCGCAGCTTTCTTTCCGTCGGCCACCGCATTGATGATCAGCCGAGGGCCAAAGGCAATATCACCTGCCGCGAAGATTCCGGGCGCAGTCGTCATGAAAGTGGCTGGGTCGATTTTGACCGTTCCTTGACGCGTAGTTTCGATGCCGTCGGCCGGCGTGAGGAACGAAACGTCCGAAGCCTGGCCGATCGCCAGAATCACGGTATCGCAGGGAATGACCGCCTCTGTACCGGGATCGAACTGCGGGCTGAAGCGATGCTGTGCGTCAAAAACGGACCGGCAATGGATCGTTTGCAATCCGATCACGCGCCCGCCTTTGCCCAGGAACTGCTTCGGCCCAAGGGAGGGATGCAGCTTCAAACCTTCCTCTAAGCCTTCGTCGATCTCTTCGGCAAACGCCGGCATCTCCTCGCGCGATTCCAGGCAAACCAAGTGAACCTCGCGCGCGCCCATGCGCAGCGCCGCGCGCGAAACGTCCATCAACTCCTTCATGGCGACATCCATTTCGCTCGTGGACAGATCGTTGGGAAGGACGCCACCGAGGGAGTCGCTGGCGCTCTTCTGCTGTTCACGAAGGGCGGAACGAGCCACATCGATGGCCACGTTGCCGCCTCCTATCACCACCACCTGCTTGCCGATGGAGAAGCGATAACCGAGATTCACGTTGAGAAGAAAATCAATGCCCTTGATCACGCCGTCCAAGTCATTGCCGGGAAGTTGCAGGTCGCGGCTGCGATGCAGCCCAAACGCCAGGAGCACCGCCTGGTAGCCTTGCTCGCGAAGATCTGAGAGTGAGAAATCACGGCCCAGCCTGGAGTTAACGCGAAGTTCAGGACCAAGATCGAGAATCTCGCGGATTTGTGCCTGTAACACATCACGCGGCAGACGATATTCAGGAATGCCCAGATGCATCATGCCGCCCGGAACCGGGGAAGCTTCGAAAACCGTGACCGGGTAGCCCAGCAGCGCCAGATCATGCGCGGCGGAAAGTCCTGCCGGGCCTGAGCCGATGACCGCCACCTTTTGCTCGTGCAGGATCTCGGGCTTCTGCGGAAAAACGTCGATCGGATGGCGCGACTCCGGACCGTGTCGCTCGGTCAGAAATCGCTTGAGAGCGCGGATGGAAATCGGCGCATCGAGCACGCCGCGCCTGCACGCAGGTTCACAGGGATGGCCGCATACGCGGCCGCATACCGAGGCAAAGGGATTCGGCTGGCGCGCATAGCGATAGGCTTCCTCATAGCGGCCTTGCGCAATCAAGGCGACATATCGCCCGGCCTGCGTGTGCACCGGACAGGCCTGCATGCAGGGAAAGTTAGACTCCAGCCATTCCAAATCCACCAGCTTGCTGCGGGGCTTCATGGCTCCATTGTCGGTATGTGTGCGTTCGGCAAACCTATTTTTTCACCGTGAGCGTTACCGTAGCGCTTTCGCCAGCAACGTCCACTGCTTGGGTTGTTGGCTTTCCTTCCTCGCTCCAGGTTGTCAGCGTGTAATGACCGGGCGGGACATTCTTGATCTCAAAATTCCCATCCTTGTCGCTGACTGCAGAGTATGGCGTTGGGGCAACAATCACATAACCGGACATTTCCGGGTGGACATTGCATAAGAGTGGAGCGGCGCCGAGATCGTTGAACTGGAAGGATTTGGTTTGGCCCTGTGGCCACGTTCCGAGATTGTGGGCCAATTTTTTGTTACCGCTGACGGCGGGCCAATAGACGTTGTGCCCGGTCGCATCGCTGTTAAGAAAATCCACTGTCGTCCCCTTCAACACAACGAGAACATGAGGAACAAATTTCAGTCCTTTTTGGTCCATGACGGTGTGCTGGGCAGGCGCGGGAAAGTCCTTGCCCGGAATCGCGTCCACATAAACTGCGATATTCTCCGGCGAACGTATTCCTTGAACGGCCACGTGGCCTTTGATATCCGACGCATGGCCCATGCCCGCCAATCCGATCAAAATGCAAATCGCTCCCGCGAGCGTTACCTTAATCTTGTTCATTGCAGCTTCTGCCCCCTTCCTTTGCCAACCATCTCTGATCAAAAATGACGAAATTAGAATGCAAAGTCCATACCTAACAGCGCACCATTGGGGTGAAAGAAGGTGGGCACCACTGCGCCGGGCACCGGCACGCCCCAGCGATGCTCGTATTCGAAATTCACCTTGATATTGGCGCGCACCAAAACCTGCACGCCTGGACTGAAACGGTTCCGGGAGGTTCCCTGGGAAAGACCAGCAGCGAAATCAAAAGGCGAATTCACCAGGTCGTAACGCATAATCGGTACCACCCACGGAAGTAGCCAATACTCTGCCTCCACAAAACCGCCGCTGTAATTGGTCGAAGGTCCCGCCAACAGAACGTTTCCGGTGGCTCCAGTGGTGGGAATCAGATTGGAATCGTGGGCGAACATCCCCATGCCATAAAGTTCGAATTTGCTCTGATAGCGGAAACGAAAATATCCACCCGCGCGATAAAACGGCTCATTGAAACCCGGAAACCCAGGGAAGTCGGTAAGATTCAGATTGAATCGGTTCGTGCCGTAATCGTAGAAGGCGCCCAAACGGATCGAGGTGTGATCGTGCGGCCCAGTCGGTCCGGCGGCTTGTATTTCTTTGCGGACGGCACGGTCACGGTCCAGATTGAATTGCTGAAAAACATTTACATATATATTTTTGCCGTTGTTCACCAGCGCAGTAGCACTACCGTTTGCGACGCTCTCCACGCAGCAGGGCGTATTGTCATTGCTGCCGTCGGTTATCGCGACCGACCAGTTGAAATTTCCGTCATTGGGGTAGCCGCCGAATTCGATTCCTCGATGCATCGCGCCGAACGAGAAAGGATTGTTCGTGGTTCCGAGGGAGCCCGCGACAGCTACTTCATCATAAATGTCATAGTCGGTGGGATTAATCGTATAGGCTTGGCTAAAGGGCAAATCCAGTTCAAATTGCCCGAAACGAACGTTCAGAGTGTCCTTGGGCAGATGCAGGTAATGGCCGATGTCATTCGCTTTCAAGTAGGCAAATCCGAGACCTCCTGCGGAATTCTGCCCGCCTACCGAAATATCGTCATCGATCCACCAGGAAAGGGTGGGCCCAAAGCTGCCGGCGGTCAGAATCGTAAACGTGTTTGGCCCAAAAAGGTCCACTCGCGGCAGTGTGCCTGCCAAAGGCGGCGGTAACTTGCTGTTGTATTGTGCGTAGCCCTCGTAGCGGAGCCCAACAGGCACGGTCCCCGGGATCTCACCCGGAAAGATCGCATTGCCAGGAAAAGCCTCCTTTTGTGCTTTCGCACCTAGCAAAACAGGCGGCTCCTTGACGAACGTCTCGTCATCCTTGGGGAATTTGAACCCATTCTTGTAAAATGCCCAGCCAAAATCATTCAGTTCGGGGAAATTATTGTGGCAGGTCGAGCACGAAGTTCCGTACTTGCGCGCAAAGACGGGAATTGCGGATGCAGGCGGCGTTATTGACATCAGGTAAATCAAAATGCCGAAAAAAACGAACATCGCTCGTTTAGCAAGCCTTACCCCTCGGCTCTTCGTCATGATTTTGGATCTCTCCCCTTCCCCCCGCTGACTCTCGTCGCGAAAGCGATTCGTAACGCTCAGACAGTATCAGCAAGTCTGTTACCAGAGAGATGTGATGACGATCACAAGTTATCTAACTGTTACCTGTGCGAGGTTCGGAGCCGAGCCTTGGCCATAAGCCATGCCTGAGACGGCGAAATCGCACTGCAACGCGATTACCTAACGTCAGCCCTTGGGCTGCAGATTCGACAGCTGCTATTCGAGTCTCAGACTGGCTTACTCAACGTCTAATGATGCTGTGCGGTGAAGTAGCTCACCAGGAGCAACTGACTCCACTGTGACAATATTGCCGTTAACAGCACCAGCGACGATTACCTTCTCGCCGGCGTATTCGTCCAGTTCAGCCTCGTGACCTTTCAAGATAAACAGCCCCCTGCTGGCGACCAAAGCGTAATTCGCGCCCAACCTCACGCATATCCGCGTGCATTCGCGATCACCGTGGTCGTTAATCGTGTGTCCCTTGCCACATATGGAATCGCTCACAATTCCGCTCAGGATGCGCTTCGTCTCCCAAGGCACCTTCGCTCTATTAATGGTGGCGGTTCGACCGGAAAGTCCAATGCCCATAATCACGGTCGACAGCGCCAGAGCGGAAGCGACGGTGCGGATGTAGCCCCGTCGGGGAACGAGTCTCGCAATTTCCTTCGGCTTCATGGCAGTCCTCCCTTCGAGCTTTGTTGCCCTCATACCCCCTTGCAGGGTGTGCACTCGCTGCCCATTGTGTGAAAACGCGTGTCATTTCCCTGATGCTCATCGCGGCCTCAGAAATGGAATCCGACCTCTGCCGTGAACGTGCGCGGCGTGACGTAGTGGGTACCGCTGAATGTGGACAGGAAGTTGTACAGTGCCTCCTTGTTCGTCAGATTGATTACCGTGAAGCGAACGCTCACTTTGTAGCGCTCTGCATTAAATATGTTGTCGTGTCCAACCGCTGTATCGAACAGGTTGCGCGGCAGGGTACGTTGTGGGTTGTGGTCATCATTTTCTGTGCCGGGTCCCGGTATTTTGACCTGCGTGGACCCCATCTGTGACGCGGGGCAGAGATACATCCCGTTTACCAAGGTTCCTAACGGTTGTGTCGGGCTCGCGGCCACCCCGTTGCAAGTGAACCCAGCCTGGAACTCCTGATCGGCCGTGAGAGGCAATCCCGTGGCGTTGTTCATCATTGCGATGTAACCAGCTGGAATCATGGCCGATTCAGCGTCGGCAGTGGAAGTTGAAGAATATTGGCACGTCGCGGTTGCTGCCAGGCAGGGCACCGCGCCAGACACTAGTCCACTGTCATATCGCCAGTTGAACCCGAGCCACGGACCACGCTTGAACGGTTGATATTGCGCATGGGTAGTCTGCGCGAAAACTTCGTCATGATCGATGCGGAACACTCCCTGAGTTGGAGGAGGCGCGATTCCGCTAACCGTTGGCCCGAAGAAACGCGCGGCGACGTGGGACAGCACGATAAACGCAGTCAAACCGTGATAATTCGGAATACTTGCACGAACGGCGAAGCCGGGGATCTTGGAATTGTGCCATTCAATGGGGAAGGTGATCGGGCTCGCGCCGAATATGTTGAAGTCGTAGGCGTTGTGAGTGTACTTCCAGAGGTACTCGCCACTGAGGACGAAGTGCTTACCGAACGCCTGCTGCAGCCCGGCGTGGAATTCGTTGCGAAAGCCGGGAGTCAGCGGCGAACTGACACAATCGAACCGCTGCGCGAGGGTCATGATCGCGCTGACGACGGCGTTGGTGCAGCCCATCCCCGAAAGGATCAGGTTCTCATTGAACGGCGTTTCCAGAGTACGCGCGTAGGAAATTCGGAGCACCGTATTTGTCTTCTTTATGTTGTAGGCGATGCCGGCGCGAGGCTCAGGCTCGCGCGCAACGGAATCCAGACCGTTATAGAAATCTCCCCGAAGTCCAAAATTAAAAGACCAAGGCCCTTTGGTGACGGTGTCCTGTGCATAAAGCGCAAGTTCTTTGACGTCAGTGTGCCCGAAGTAATGGTAGAGCTGGCCGCCCGTCGTTAAGTTATAAGGAGCCAGAGTCTGGACCAGATTCGGGCATTCGGAGGCCAACGCCTGATCGGTAGAGCAGCCTGAGAGCAGATCGGGATTCACAATTCCAAAGCCGTCGTTTTCGGTAAGGAATGTCTGTTCGTAGGTGGCTCCCACTTTGAGGTTGTGAATTCCCTTGACGTACGACCAGTCTGTGCGCGCTCCAGCATTGGTTAGGAATCGAAGCTGAGACGCAGTTTCATTCTGAAGAGGTCCGTAGTCGGCGAAAGGATCGTTGCTCGGGTAGTAGTTATATTGGTCGTGCCGTACGAAAGCGCCGAGGGTGAACACAGCATCCGAACTCATCACGCGAGTCCACGTTGGGGCAATGTTAAAGGTCAGGATTCGGGAGCGTTGATCGGCCGGCCCCAGAGGAATGCCAGTGATTGGGTTGAGTTGGACAGAGCCCGAGGCGTATGCCGCGCCATTGCAGAATGCGGAAAGAACTGTACAAGTTTGCAGTTGCTGATCCCAGGTATTCGGCGTTTGGAACCACGACCGTGTGAGCGCCACGTTCAGTTGGATCGTGTTCATCTCAGAGAGCCTGAAGTCCAAACGATCGAAGAAGTTCGCCTCATTTCCATTGTCGTGCAGCACCTGAAATTCAGGGGGATCGAGGAAGCGATCGGTATTCAGTCCCCCCAAGGAAATGAAGTTGCCCCACTTCTGGCCTCCGTAGGCCACGTTCGCATTCAGAGTCGCCGTGCCGAAGCTGCCATAAGAAGTGGTCACCTCGCCGTGCGGGGTGTTCACTCCAAGACCGGATCGCGTAGTCACCTTGACGATCACGCTGGTCTTGCCCCCGTATTCAGCAGGCGGCGCACCTTCGATTACGTCCATGGATTGAATGGAATCCGCGGGAATCTGATTCGAAAACACTTTGCTTTGTTGATCGGTGATTGGCTGACCGTCCACGGAGAACATATTCTCCGCATGGTCGCCGAGCCCATGAAACAGACCGTTCGAATCCGCGACGATGCCAGGAGTTGACAACGTAATCAGCGAGCTGACGGATGAGGATTGGCTCTCGAGAGGAAGTTCCTCGAATAGGCCGCGGTCGACATTGGTGTGCTCGGTCGCTGTCACTTCCACCAAGTCCGTGACGCTCCCGGTGACAGTGATGCTCGTGTTCGTCTCGGCCATCGTCAGAACAACCGCTAGCGAGACCGGAACGGTCGAGTTCACGTCCACGTCTTGCGTAAAGTTGGCGAACCCTGGCGCGGTTGCCGTCATGTGATATCGGTTAAACGGAATATTCGGAATGCTGAAGGTACCGTCCATACCCGTTTCCATCTCACTGACGTGGCCGCTGATCGGATTTTCGACGCGAACTTTTGCCCCGGGTACCACTGCCTTCGACGGATCTGTCACGGTGCCTTGAATGATTCCAGAATTCGATTGCGCATAGCTCGCTCTCGGAATTGCGCCCGTGAGCAAAGCAAAAAGAAATGCGAGGAAAGCAGTGGTTCCTAGGGATCGTAAAAATCGCATTCAACCTCCTCAAAGCTATTGCGCGTTGCGAGCCTGCGATCGCGCAGCCATGCAGTGAAGCTATCGAAGGACCGAAAGGAGTGCGGTGCGCCAGACAACAACTTCGCGTGATGACCGTCACAGATAGGCTGCGCCATCCGGCGCAGCACGTTTAGCGGGGCGTAGCGAACTCGACGGGTTAAGGTCGTAGTGGCAGTTCAGAGCGAGAAAAGAAAGGGTCCCGGCACATCCTTGTGAGATTGCCAGCATGCCAAACAAAAACAAACTGACCAAGCGGAAACCAAGGTAAGACGGAAGAGAAAGGTCGACCAGAAAATACTGCTGCCAAGAAGTCTCGCAACAACAAACGCATCAGTCAAAGGGAAAGGGAGTATTGAGTACGGGCCATACTATGTGGCCGCGCCTCGGCGGCAAGCCCAAGCACGTCCTTCATCACTTCTTGCCGCGGAAACCGGGGCTGGGGGTGCTTGCGGGCTTCGTGTAGCTTGTGAAAGAACTCTGCGCCTTGTTGTGACAGCTTCCTGCCACCGTGATGTTCCAAATTTCCGACAAAGTCATCCTTGGACTTGCCGAATTTATTTTTCGCTCATAAGTGCCCGCTCCGAGCATGTAATCTGATTCGGAGAGCGTAGCCGCCGGGCAGCAGCCACGCTCTCGCGAACCAAACTAAGCAGCTTTCGAATGAACCTCCACCTTCTTTGCCGTTTGAGCTTTCTCCAGCCTGACCTCCAGCACGCCCTTGCTGAGTACTGCCTGCACCTTTTCCGGATTCACTTCGGCTGGGAACTCGACCCAGCGGGTGAACTCGTTGTGCTCCTCGAATACATGCTCTCCTTTCCTTTCGCGAGACTCCTCATGCTTGGCATTCAGGAACAAACGCCACGGCTCTGCCCGGACTTCGATTTCACTCTCCTTGAATCCGGGCATGGCCGCAAACAAAGTGAACCCTTGCTCCGTTTCGCGCAGGTCGAAGGGCGCGAACTCGAAGTTGAAGCCCCCTTTCCATGGCGAGAAGAACTCGTAAAAGTGGCGCACCATCGAGCGTTCAAGCTTCTGGATACGCTCGAAATACGCTTCCCACGCCACGGGAGCCGGCGGAGCGGTGGGCATTACCTTCTCAGCTGTTTTCGGACCTGCTCTTCTCTGGATCTTCATGGCAACCTCCTTCACGAACGGTTAACTTGGCTGGGGCCGGCGCCACGCGTTGGCGGCACCGCTACCGACCCGAATTCTCTTTCTGACTCGGGCCTCACTAGCTCCGCCCACAGAGTGGCCTAAAATGGGTCAATAGTCCGCTGCACTTGTCACAGATGTGTGTGACAGAAATCACCCTGCTCCAGCAGACTCATTTCGGACCTTTGTACGTCCCTTATGAAGCCTTAGTCCGCTAGATCGAGTTGGTCGTAACGGCTGTGTGATTTTGTCGAAATTGTCGCAGATCAGTTGTGCTTATGAACACTACGTCGCAATCTGCAGGCGAACCGCTGTTCAGGAGGTCTTGGAGGCTCCCCGTTCTTCCAACAACAAGCGGCGCAACGTCCTCAAATCTTTCAGAATACGGCGGCTTATTGTGATGTGGGATGCAAGCTTCGCTAATTTGTAGCTCACGAGTTGCAGTGCCTGCTGCCGGCGTGCCAGTTTGAGATCTGCGGTACGCTCAATTTCCGTCTCAATTTGCTTGTGCGCTTCTTGAGTTGCCTCAAGGAGGTAATTTACGTACTCCAGAGCACTCTCAATATTGTCAAATGGTGTTTCGGGTTGATAGCTCACACAGCCCTTCTACGGTGCATTCGGTCGCCGCATGTCGGCAATATAGTCGTCCACGAACAGAGCATTGAAATTCGAGGGCCGTAGGAATCGAAGTGCCTCGATCCCGCTCCAGGTGGTCACGGTTCCGTGGCCTGCTTCTCACCACACTTTGTCAAATGCGCACAGCACATCATCATCGTTATCGGCAATGAGCACCACCTCTTTGAAAAAAACGGCGCCGGCAAAAAGCCAGCGCCGCAGACCTGATCGTTTTTTCGCGGGTCTATTCGCCCCTGATAGATCCGGCCTCGTAGACGACACCCAGCGTCACACGAAAATTATTCTGCATGACGCCTCCGAAGCGGCTCATGACGTAATCTGCCGATGCGCGCAGCGCCAGATGTCGCGCAACATTCCACTGCACACCGCCGCCGGCAGCACCGGCAAGAACGTTATTGGACGACGTGGCTACTGAATAAAAATTGGTAACCCCGCTCAGGTGATCGATGCCGCCGAGAACGTGGAAAAATGCTTTGTGCATGTTCAAGCGCGGTCCGGCCATCGCCATATAATCATGAAAACCGAACGTGCCCACGTTGACGATTGTGAGGGTCTTGTAATAACCGCTGAGATTCGCTTCCCCCGCGATCCACGTGTTTACGTGCACCGCGACTGAGCCTTCGAATCCCACAACATTCTGGCGAGAGGTCAATGCGTTCGTGCCCGCATTCAAATACGACAAACCGCCAGAAACCTCCAGGCGCGGCACATTTCGCCCGTAACCGAAGGTCGAATAGGGGGTAAATGCTACTGCGGCAGGCTGTGGTTCTTGCCGCGTTTCTGGTCGTGGCTGTGGTTGTGATTTCAATTCTGCTTGAAGTTGCGGTTCAGGCTTTGCCGGTGCCGGTGGTTCTGGCGGGGCTTCCGGCTCGGGCTGCGCCTCTAGTTTTGCCTCTGTTTGTATTTGTGATTCCGGCGGCGCTTGTGGCTGAGACTGTACCTCTACTCGAGCTTCAGCCTGCGGCTGCGGCTCCGGCTTTGCTTCAGCCGATGACTCTGGCCGAGGCTGCGGTTCCGGCTGAGCCTCTGGTTTAGGCTGTGCCTGTACCACAGGTGGCGCTTGTGGTTGAGGCGGTGCTTGTAGTTGAGCTTGAGCCTGTGGCTGCGGTTGTGCCTTTGGTTTTGGCTGTGCGGGTTGGGGTTGTGCTGGCGGTTGCGCCTGTGCTGGCGTTTGCGGTTGCGGAATGCTGGCGTTCGGAGCCGCTGTCGGTTGCTGCTTGGCCCCAGGCAGCGCCCCAGTGATGGAAGACTTCGGCACATATCCTTCTTTTCCATCCGCAGTACGCACCTGCACCCTGTCGCTACCTCCGGCACCCACGACAGTGACCTTCTGGCCGCATTTCAGATTGGCCAACACCTGGAAGCCGGTGGCCGTATCGTAGAGAAATACGTACCCTTCTCCCAACGGGCAGTATGCGTAGACGAAGTCATCCGCCTTTGCCCTTGTAGCGGACAGAAAGCACAGGAGTCCCACAGCAATAAGTACCTTTCGGCACATAAGCGCCTCCCCAGTCCGAGGTTAGCCTTAGACCGAAATCCGGAGTAATTGCCGGTTTCGCGACATAGAACCAAACCGATATTGTCTGTGGGGCGACATCGAGTACTACGGCCCCAATCTTGCCCGCGCTTTTGGGCCGTAACTTTTTCGGACAAGTGCGCCCCCCCCCGGCCCAACAGTCCTTATCTTTCTCCCCGAGCTTGCCAAAGGAGTAGAATACGGGGCAGAATCGCGCCGGATAACCTAACTTCGCGCCAGAGGTCCCCATGAATCGGACATTGCTGAAAGTAAACGGTCAGTCCCACACCATCGACGTGGAGCCGGATTGCCCGCTGCTCTACGTGCTCCGCGACAATCTGGCCATGAATAATCCCCGATTCGGCTGCGGACTGGGGCAATGCGGCGCCTGCACCGTGCTGATCGATAATCGCGCGGTGCGTTCCTGCACACTGCCTGTATCCGCAGCGGCGGGAAAAGAGATCGTCACTCTCGAGGGACTCGGCACGGAAGGCAATCCCCACCCCGTGCAGAAAGCGTTTATTCAAGAGCAGGCCTTCCAATGTGGCTATTGCCTGAACGGCTGGGTGCTGACGGCGAAAGCGCTGCTCGACAAAAATCCGCATCCCAGCGATGACGAGATGCGGACCGCCTTCCAAAGCCTGATCTGTCGTTGCGGCAGCCACGTGCGCATTTTTGCCGCGGTTCGCCAGGCGGCGGACCAAATGAAGAGGAGCGCATAGCCATGGCCTCGAAAACCGTGCTCTCCAGAAGAGAATTCGTCAAGGATACAGGCGGGCTCCTCATCGGCTTCAGCTTGGCCGAGGGTGCGGTACTGCCACAGGTCTTATCGGCAGCAGCCGAGTCTGCCCCAGCGCCGTCTCCGAACCGCCTGGAAGCCTGGCTGCACATCGACCGCGATGGAAACGTGCACGTTTTCACGGGCAAGGCTGAAATCGGCATGGGCGTTGAGACCGGCCTTACCCAGATCGTCGCCGAAGAGCTGGACGTTCCCTTCAGTCGCGTGGTTTTCGTGATGGGCGATACTTCCACCACCGCCGATCAGGGCGGCGTTGGCGGCAGCACTTCCATTGCGATGGGCTCGAAGCCCCTGCGCAACGTGGCCGCTACAGCGCGCGCTCTTCTGGTGCGCCTCGCGGCAAAGAATTTGGGAGCCTCGCCCGACGAGCTCCAGGTTCGCGAAGGCGTCGTGAGCGTTAAAGCCGATCCTTCACGCAAGATCTCCTACGCCGACCTCGCGGCTTCCGGCGATCTGGATGAGGCGCTGAAGGTCTCCGGCGAAGGCTTCGCTCTGAATGTGGAGGGTCTCGGAAAACCCAAAGATCCCTCGAGCTATACGGTTGTGGGCCAACCGATTCCTCGCGTGGATATCGCGCCCAAAATTCTGGGCAAGTGGCAATACGTCACCGACGTGCGCGTTCCCGGAATGCTGCATGGCCGCGTGATTCGCCCCGCCGGAGTGGGCGCCAAGCTGATGAGCTTCGACGACTCGGCCGCCAAGAAAATTCCCGGCTACGTCCAGACAGTAACCAAAGGCGATTTCGTCGGTGTCGTCGCGGAAAACGAATGGGCCGCCGTTCGCGCCGCTAAAGCGTTGCGGGTCAACTGGAGCGCGCCACAGCAGGCTTTCCCCGAGCAGAAGGATCTATATCAGCGCATGCGCTCGGCCGCTCCCAAAGCAACCAAAGAAACATTGAAGAAGGGCGATGCCGCCGGCGTGATCGCGTCCGCCGCCAAGAAAGTGCAGGCCAGCTACGAAGTCCCGTTCCAATCGCATGCGACGATGGGACCGGGCTGCGCGGTCGCGGACATTCACACCGATGGCGTCTCCACAATATGGTCGGGTGGTCAGAAGCCGCATGCGCTGCAGAAAGGCTTCGCCGAATTGCTGGACGTGCCGCGAGACAAAGTCCGCGTGATTTGGGTGGAAGACGCGGGTTCCTACGGCCGTCCCGGTTTCGAAGACACCGCAGCCGACGCCGTGCTGCTTTCGCAGGCCGTCGGCAAACCGGTGCGTGTGCAATGGTCGCGCGCGGATATGACGGCTTGGGGATCCAAAGGCCCCGCCGTCGTTTGTGAACTTGCCGCGGCCATCGACGAGCACGGAGAAATCACTGCCGTGGAATTTACCTCGCACGCCTTTTCAGGCGGCGAGATTATGTTCGTGCCCGCCAGCAAGGACAATTATCTCGGAGCGCAGCTCACGGGAATTCCCAATAAGAGCGGCGTGGATGAATTCGCCCAGTGGGGTGTGCAGGCGCCGCCATACGTCTTTCCAAATGTACACGCCGTCTCCCACATCGTGCCTGCGTTCTACGATTCAATCTCCCCGCTGCGCACTACGCATCTACGCGATCCCGAAGGCCCGCAGACCAGTTTTGCGGTGGAATCGTTCATGGACGAGCTCGCCGCGACCACCGGAGCTGATCCCATCGAGTTCCGGCTGCGCCATTTGGATAATCCGCGAGCCAAAGCGGCGTTGACCGCGGCGGCGGAAAAGGCTGGCTGGGAGCGGCGTCCATCGCCAAATCCAAACAAGGGCTCGGGGGACGTCGTCACCGGCCGAGGGATCGGCTTGAGTACCCGCGGCGGCACTTTCGTCGGCACTATCGCGGAAGTCGAAGTGAACAAGCGTACCGGCGTAGCGCGCGTCACGCGCTTCGTCTGCGCGCACGATTGCGGGCTGATCATCAATCCCGAAGCTCTGCGCGGCACCATCGCCGCGAACTTGATTCAATCCATGAGCCGCGGAATGAAGGAAGAAGTCACCTTCGACCGCAGCAACGTCACCAGCGTGGACTGGACCACTTACCCGATTGCCCGCGCTCAGGACATTCCCACGCAAGTAGACATCGTTCTTCTCAATCATCCCGAACTGCCGCCGAACGGCGCTGGAGAACCCTCGAGCCGCGCCACGGCTGCTGCTATTGCTAATGCGATCTTTGACGCTACCGGTGCTCGCGTGCGGCAGACGCCGCTAACGCCGGCCCGCATCAAAGCCGCACTTGCCGGCTCACAATCGGCCTGATTACCCAGTCGCTATCGATATTTCGGAAGCTTGAAGGGAATGCTATTCGCTGGGCGGTTCGCCTTCGGGCGCCGCGTCGGTGGATTTTTCCGGGGGGACAGCCTCAGACGAAGCCGCAGCTGGATCCGACGGCTCCGATGCAACGTTAGCCGGGGTAGAGACCGCTTCCGCCGCGGGCTCGTGGTTTTCGCTCACTCCGGCAGGAGTTTCCGCAGCGGTCGTGGCGCTTGCCGCAGGAGTTTCGGTCGCTTCTGCCGGGGATGCCTGTAACCGCGCCGTTAGAGCGTCCACCAGCAAATCGACTACGATCTTTACGGCCCTTCCATCCGAATCGCGCGTGGGATTGTAGCCCGCCACAACCAACGCGGCCAGATTGGGCTGCCGCGCAAAAACGGTCAGCGCCTGCCTCGTATCGTCGAGACTTAACCCGCCTGTTCCCGGAGAATTCGTAGCCCCGAAATCCTCCGAAGCGATGACATCCAGATCCAGAAGCAGCACAAACTCATGCCGGGAGCCGTGCACCGTCTCAAGCACTTCCTGAGCCGCTCCAGCCGCGCCGCGTTTCTTAAGGTCGACAGCGAGATAGCGATGCAGTGGCGAACGCACCATCCACCGCTGCTCAGGCTCATCCACGCGATCGATCCCAAAAACGGCCACGTCTGGCTCGCGAATCAGCGGCGGCTCGCCCCAGAATCGGACGAGCTCAGGCGCTCCGCGGCCGACGACGTGCGAAATGACCATGCCGTCCAGGCATCCGGAAGGCGTCGTTGCGGGGACATTCAGGCCAGCATCGCGATCCATCGATATGAGACTGACGTGGCGGTAATAGCGGCGGGATCCGGCAATCGCGGCCAAGACTGCAGAATCATCGCCGCTCAAGATCACAGGCAGCGCTCCCGATTTGACTGCTACTTCTACCTTGGGCCGCAATTCCTCGATAATCGCGAGAGCGTCGCCAACGTTGCGGGCCCTGGGATGCTCATCGTCCGCCTTGTAAACGCGCGCCGCACTGTCGCCGTAATCTGTAACTTGGAATCCGGCGCTGGTCAGGCGATCGACTAGCCCGGCCGAACGCAATGCAGCGGGAGCGCCTTCCTGACCGCCCGCCAGTCCTGCCGCGCTAGTGGGCGCTCCCAGAAGGGCAATGCTCTTCACCTGACGGACAATCTTGACCGCCAAGATTTCTCCTTAACTATCTTTTGGGGAGCGGCTGATCCCTGCAGCCGCTTCTGGCTCTAGTTGCTCTTGCCCATTGGTGCGATGACGGCAAGTTCGGGCGGCAATGTAAACCGCACGTCCTCGCGAATCAAGTCAAGATCGCTCTGCTCGGTATAGCCATATTCGGCCAGACGTTCGCTCACTTGTTCGACCAGGACTTCCGGCGCCGACGCGCCCGCGGTCAGGCCGACGCTTTCGATTCCCTCAAACCAATCCGCGCTGATCGCTGAGGCGTCATCGATCAGCCGGGCCTGTACTCCGGAGCGGCGCGCCACCTCAACCAGCCGATTGGAGTTCGAGCTGTTCGGCGAACCTACAACGAGCATGAGCTGCACTTCGCGCGCTACCTGCTCCACCGCCTCCTGCCGATTCTGAGTGGCGTAGCAAATGTCGTCGGAAGCTGGTCCGGCAATCTGCGGAAAACGTTCGCGCAGCCGGGACACAATTTCCTTCGTGTCGTAAAGGCTGAGAGTGGTTTGCGTCAGATAGGCAAGCCGTGTGGGGTCCTCGACTTCAAGCCGATTCACAGCTTCCACACTATCCACCACCACAGTTTGCTCCGGCGCCTCGCCTGAAGTGCCCACAATCTCCTGATGATCTTTGTGGCCGATCAAAATGATGGTCCGGCCTTCACGCGCAAAGCGCAAGGCCTCGAGATGTACTTTCGTCACCAGAGGGCAAGTGGCGTCGATCACGCGCAGTTTTCTAAGGTGTGCCTCTTCGCGCACCGTGGGAGGAACGCCATGCGCGCTGAAGATCAGCACGGCCCCAATCGGCACGTCCTCGACAGATTCAACGAAGATGGCTCCTCCGCGCCGCAACTGCTCGACCACGTAGCGGTTGTGCACGATTTCGTGGTGCACGTACACCGGGGGACCATAGGCTTCCAGTGCCAGCTCAACGATATCCACGGCCCGAACCACGCCCGCGCAAAATCCGCGTGGGCGAATTCGCAACAGCTTCTTCCCGTTCTTTCCCTTCGTCAGGCCACTGTTCGGCAACGGCACACCTCGTCTGAGCCCCTGAAAACACACATCATACATTATTACGCCTTGGCCTTGCTACGCGACTTTTTGGCCGCTGTCCTCACCACGACGATACGCGAAAAGCCTTCTTCCCGCGTAGGAGGCTCGAGCCGGCGTGCCAGTCGGCGCAAAACGTCCTCCGGCACGACCCTGGCGTCCCGGGCTGCACCGGCTAATTCCTTCCCGCGCCTGCGATTTCGGTCGAGACAAACCTCCAGCGGCACGTTGAAATAGAGTGCCTCGGCAGCGCAGCCAAATTCCCGCGCAATCTGCAAGAAAGAGCGCCGAAAATAGCGGCTGAGGTTCGTGGCATCGATATAGGTCGTCTGGGCGCCTGCCGCCAAACGGTGGCGCAACAGATCGCGAAGCACGGCAAACACCCATTCCGGATGCCGCTGGTCGCCCGCATTGTCATAAAGGAGTTCGCGAATCAAATCGCTCGAGAGCGGCACAATTCCCTTGCGCGCAAAGTAGGTCGATTTCCCCGCACCGGGAAGCCCGATAGCCAACACAACTTTCCTTTGCGCCGGCACGAAGCCAGTTTAGCGCACGATTTTGGCGTTTGGCTCGACGGCGGTTTCGAGGCGGGCCGCGTGATGCTATGCTCCTCGATCGTTTATTTGCGAACCCCATGCTTCTCGAAGGCAAAGTTGCGGTAATTACCGGCGGCGGGCGCGGCATCGGCCGCGCCATCGCCAGGCGTTTCGCGGCGGAAGGCGCCGCCGTGCTGCTCGCGTCACGTACCGAGGCGGAGCTTCGCAGCGTCGCGAAGGAAATCGAACAGGCTCGCGGGAAAGCTGCCTGGGTGGTCGCGGATGTGTCACGCGAAGCGGATTGCGCCCGCATCGTAGCGGGCGCCGAAGAACACCTCGGGCCTGTGAGTATCCTCGTCAACAATGCGGGCGATTACGGACCGGTGAAGCCAGTCGAGGAGATTTCTCCGGAGGAGTGGGACCGCGTGATCGTCGTGCATCTGCGCGGCGCCTTCCTGCTCATGCGGCTTATTCTGCCCGGCATGTACCAGCGGCAGTCCGGCGCGATCGTGAATATCTCCAGCCTTTCCGCTAAGGCGGCATTCTCGTGGGGCTCTCCTTATGCTGCGGCAAAAGCGGGGATGCTGGGTCTCACACGCGTGGCCGCAGCGGAAGCCGCGCGGCGCGGCGTGCGCGTGAATGCGATCTGTCCGGGTCCGGTCACGGAAACGAAGATGTCCAAGGATCTCGGAAATGTGCTGGCGGCTCGACTGAACGTGAGTCCGGAAATACAACTGCGGCAATTTCTGGAAGGAATTCTGCAAGGGCGCGGACAAACGGCGGACGAAGTCGCCGCTACGGCTCTATTTCTCGCTTCGGATCAGGCCAGCGCGATTACCGGGCAGTCCCTAAACGTGGATGGCGGAGCTGCGTTTTATTGAGTAGGGACACTTGAGCGCCGCGCGCGGCAGCCCGCTTGGCGGCGAGCGCGCCCGCGAAATGCACTCCTCGCCGCGCGGTGCGCAGGATCGTCAACCCGCTCAGTTCGGCCCACGTTAAAGTTCGAGCGCTGGCTCGATCAACCAGGAATACCAGCAGGCCCGCTCCCGCAATAAGGGCAAACACCACGCCAAGAACCACGAATGCCGCGATCATCTCTTGCACATAGTAAAATTGCAGCGCCGCGACAACTGCCAAACCAATCCACATCCACTTTCGAGCTTTCTTCTCTGGAACCGACCAAGGCGAAAACACGGTAGTCCTTTCAGGACCTTAATTCGGCCTGTATCTCTGATGATGCTTATTCCTTACCCTTCTCGCTAGTTTAGATGCGGAAATGGCGAATAGGGCCGACTCCTACATAGGTAATCCGGGGCGCGTGAGGTATGCCAAAATACAGCAATAGCCTTACAGTAATACCTTGACACGATGATTTCTAAAGACGGAACACGCCTGTGGCATGGAATCCGGGCTTCTAAGCAACGGAACCCACGCCGATTGGCATCGTACAGCGCAAAACCGATGTTCCGGATATACTTATGAGCCTTCTCGGCTATCGCGGACCATTTGTTCGCAAGGGAGCCCTAAATTCTGAAACCTCTCGAACATTGCACCAGACTACGGATACAGTGACCTTCGTGTCTCTCTCACTTCAGACCATAATTCGGAGCACGCTGCTCCGCCGCGCGTCGGACATCATTTTTGGTCTGAGCGCCGCCTGCGCGTTGTCCCTTTTGGGAGGCTGCAACACTTATAACCCCTATCTCGGCGCCACACCCACCGTGACTTCCTCCATCACCTCGATCACGCCGAGCGGCGCAACCGCACCAGCGAACCAAGACGTCCTTATGACCGTAAACGGCTCTGGATTTGTCGCGGGATCCAACGTGACTTGGAACAGCTCCAATAGCGCGAGCACGAATTTGCAGTCGAACGTGATTAGCGCCACTGAAGTGCAGGCTAACATTCCCAAGTCACTCCTCAGCCACTCCAGGCACGTTTTTCGTTGGAGTCATCGCGCCCGGGCCCGCCAGCGGCAACAATGCGGGAAATAATATTTCGAATTTTGTGCCCTTCATGGTCTGCGGCAGTTCGGGCTGTCCTGCTGTTGTGCCGAGCACAACAGCCAAATTTTCCACTCTGCGGTCGGTCAACCACGCTTCCGGCCTTTCGGTCGCGAGTCAAGCGGCTTTTAGGTATCAGGCCTTCGTTGCGAGTTCCACTGATGGTTCCATCGACACGGGAACGGGCATAGCGAGAATTTTTCTGCGTGATAGCTGCCTCGGTGCCAACGGCGCGTGCGCGCCTCAGATAATTCCGATCTCCGTTGGATGGAACGGCACCGATCCGAATGGTTCGAGCAGTTCGCCTTCGGTTACGACGGACGGCCGGTTCGTCGTTTTTGCTTCCGAGGCCAACAATCTGGTGAAGGGTGACAGCAACGGCTGGAGCGATATCTTCCTGCGTGATACTTGCATCGCCGCCGCATCAGTCTGCGTGCCAACAACTATTCGCGTCTCCATTGGGCCCGGCGGGACCGAAGCTAATGGCGCCAGCTTCTCTCCGGCTATCAGCCCAGATGGCCGCTTCGTGATTTTCAATTCCCTGGCGACGAACCTGGTACAGCCCGAATCTCTAAACTCCTTGCCCGCAACCGCCACTCCTCCCTTGTTCCTGCGAGATACCTGCTTCGGCGCGGCCGCCGGCTGCGTTCCCGCAACTTCTCGTGTCATTCCTGCGTCGGCGTTGCAGCGCTAATTATTCATAACAGCGGGGTCCAAAACGCTTTTTGTGTACGGATTAGAACTGCTGCGCCGCTTGTACTTGTTCGAAGGCGTGATAGGAAGAGCGTACGAGCGGGCCTGATTCCACGTGACGAAAACCCATCTCCTGGCCGAGCTGCTTGTATTTGGCGAATTCCCGCGGTTCAACGAAGCGGACCACTGGCAAATGTTCCCGCGTGGGCTGTAAGTATTGTCCGAGAGTAAGGATGTCGGTGCCTTGCGCCACAAGATCGCCCATCGCTTGCAGCACTTCATCACGGACCTCGCCGAGTCCGAGCATCATTCCAGTTTTCACGGGCATATGGGGTGCCAGCTTCTTGGCTCGGCCTAGCAGCTCTAACGATCGCTCATAAATCGCACCGGGCCGCACGTGGCGATAAAGCCGAGGAACCGTTTCGACATTGTGATTGAGAACATCGGGACTAGCCGCGACGACGATTTCCAAGGCTGCGATGTCTCCGCGAAAATCCGGAATCAAGACTTCCACTTTGCATTCCGGAACTCGCGCCCTTATCGCCGCGATGGTGCGCGCAAAAATTTTAGCTCCGCCGTCCGGCTGATCGTCGCGGTTCACCGAAGTTACTACTGCATATTTCAGCCTCATCTGCTCGACGGCCTGTGCCACGCGCTCCGGCTCGTCTTCGTCCGGTGGACCTGCCGGGCGCCCCGAGGTGACCGCACAAAATCCGCACGCTCGCGTGCAAATGTCTCCCAGGATCATGAATGTAGCCGTCCGATGTTCCCAGCACTCGCCTTGATTTGGACACCGCGCGCTTTCGCACACCGTGTGCAGGCCGAGGCCACGCATGATGCGCTTCAGATCCTGATAATTCTCGCCTCCAAAAAACCGCACCTTGAGCCATGCCGGGCGCGGATGGATTTCCGCGGAAGGAACACTTCCGCCGCAACTCGGCGCGTTCACCGATCCATCGCCCAGAATGTTAAATTGCGATGCCATAAACCAATGCGCGCGAAGGTCATGGACATCAGGAGCTTCGCGCGCTTCAAGATGATTCTACGCCGTCGCCCCGGGAGCGCGCAATGCGCCCCCAGACGCCCTAAGGCGGGCCCCGGTAATACGATGAGTCCTGTATGCCACAATGAAACAGGCATTTTGTTGCATATTTACCACATGCATTTAGAGGCACAACCGGTGTTGCTTTCTAAGCACATGAATATAAATAGCTTGCAATCCAACCAAAAGGATAGCTAAATGCACCTTAGTATATTATGGCGAGCCAATCGACTATCGAACGCCCCGTCGAAGCCGACGGAATTGGTCTTCACACTGCCGTTCGCAGCCGCATCCGCCTGAATCCCGCACCGCCTGACACGGGCGTTGTTTTCCGCCGTGTGGATCTCGACAATTTTGAAATTGAGGCTCACGGCCGCAACGTGGCGCGCGTCAGTTACGCCACGAGCCTGATGAAGAAGGGCGTCCTCCTCTCCACTACCGAACATCTTCTTGCGGCCCTTTACGCTTGTGGCATCGACAACGTCTATTGCGATATCGACGCTATCGAAGTCCCCATTCTCGACGGCTCTTCGCAGCCGTTTATTGACATGTTGCAGGAAGCCGGCATTCGGCACCAGCGGCGGCGGCGGCGTTACCTGAAGGTCCTGCGTCCTCTCGAGATTTCCGATGGCGATCGCTACATCGGTATCTATCCATCGAACGAATTCAGAGTGCATTGCCTGGTCGACTATTCACATCCGATGATTGGCCGTCAGGAGATCGAGATGGTGGTCAATCGCGAATCTTTCAGCCAACGGCTGGCCGGTGCGCGCACTTTTGGCTTTGTCGAGGAACTTGAAAAACTTCGTGCTGTCGACCTGATCCGCGGAGGATCGCTCGAGAACGCCATCGTGCTCACGCGCGACGGCATCATGAATGGCGAATTACGCTATTCCGACGAGTTTGGCCGGCATAAGACTTTGGATTTGATCGGCGATCTGGCATTGATTGGCCGGCCGCTATTGGCGCGCGTCAAAGCACACAAGGCCGGCCACGCCCTGCATACCCAGTTGGTCTCGCGCCTTCTCGCGGATAAATCCCTTTGGACGCACACGACCGTCGCCATGCCACGGCGCGAGCCGGTGCCTGCAAGTCTGACGGCCATCCCCGCATAGCTCCTGCCCCTTCTGTCTGGGTCTGATCTTGAAGGACAGGGCCTTATCGTTTCTTCCGCTTCTTCTTGCCAAAGGGAATCCAAAGAACGGAGAATACTTTGATCAACTATGGCTCTGCGTGATTTTGCTGTTGTAATCCTGGCTGCCGGTAAAGGGACGCGACTCAAGTCCTCGCTGGCCAAGGTTTTGCACCGCGCCGGCGGGCGTACCCTCGTCGAGCACGTCGTCCGTGCCTGTCAGCCTCTGAAGCCTCGCGCGATGATCGCCGTCGTAGGACATCAGTCCGCCGATGTTTCCGCCGTTCTCGAGCCGCTTGGTGTGCAGGCTGTCGTGCAGCAGCCGCAGCGAGGGACGGGTCACGCTATGCTGGTGGCTCGGCGCGCGCTCGGAAGGCGTGTGAAATATGCGATTGTGCTGCCCGGCGACGCACCTTTGGTCCGCCCGGAAACGCTGTCGGAGCTTGCTCGCATCCATCGGCAAAGCGCCGCTGCGGCCACCATTTTGTCGGCTCAAATACCGCAGCCTGCCGGCTACGGTCGTATTGTTCGCCGGGGCGATGGCTCTGTCGAGGCCATCGTCGAGGATTCCGCGCTCACCGACGATCAGCGCAGCATCAACGAAATCAACTCGAGTATTTACGCCTTCACGCTGGATAAGCTTTGGCCCTGTCTGGCGCGCCTTCGCCCGAACAATAAGCATCGCGAGCTTTATCTTACCGACGCCATTGCCATGCTGCGCGCGCAGGGAGATGCGGTCCAAGCTGTTATCGCCGCGGACGCGGACGAAGTGCTCGGCTGCAATACCCGCGCCGATTTGGCGGCCGTGGATTTGGCTTTCCGCCGCCGCAAGCGCTCCGAACTGATGGCCGCCGGCGTCAGCATGCTGATGCCAGAATCGATCTTGATTGATCCGGACGTTACCGTCGGCCCCGACACGCTTCTCGAACCCGGAGTGCAATTGCTCGGCAAATCGCGGCTCGGCTCGGGTTGCACCATCGCCACCGGTAGTATCCTGAGCGACGTCACGCTTGGTGACCGCGTGATCGTCAAACCTTACTCGGTAATGTATTCGAGTCATATCGCTGACGAGGCGCAGCTCGGACCGTTCGCCCATCTTCGCCACGCCGTACGCATGGAGGAAGGCGCGCGCATTGGCAATTTCGTCGAAGTCAAAAACACCGTTCTCGGAGAGCGCGCCAAGGCAATGCACCTTACCTATCTCGGCGACGCTCGCATCGGCAGTGAAACCAACGTCGGCGCAGGCACGATCACGTGCAATTACGATGGCGTGAATAAAAATCCCACCACCATTGGCCGTCGCGTTTTCATCGGAAGCGACACCGCGCTTGTGGCTCCTGTGAAAGTCGGAGATGGCGCTTATATCGGCGCGGGCTCGACGATTACCAAAAATATTCCTGCCGACGCCCTTGCCATCGCTCGCGGCCGCCAGGTCAATAAGCCCGGCTGGGCTGCGGCGCGTCGACGCGAAATGGCCGCCGCGAAGCGCACGTCAAACCGCAAGCCGAAGCGGAAAGCTTCCTCGAAGTCGCGCCACCGCTCCCGCGCCCGCTCGGCGCGCGTTTCCCGCGGCAAAGTTGCCGCTGCGGCCAAGCGCCGAAATAAGGTTTAAACGTAGAGCCGCGGTCTTTAGCGCGGCAGCCTTGGTCTCCGTATTTTGATGTGCTTATCGGCGGAACAACACTTAACCGCCGTGCCCGCAGGCTCAAATCCTCACGCCGCCGCGGGTGACCTTAGTTCTCGCCTGCTCCCCTTTTGCCACATCGCGGCATCTCTGCGTCCGGTGCAGCAGCGAGCAACCTGACTTTTCAACAGGCAGGCCATCAGTTTTAAAATCGAGGCACAAGTCCGCCATCGACTGCATTAAAATACTCCGTGCCACTCATGCCAGACTCGGCGAGCCCTTCGGCAAACTGCTATAATTTAAGTTCCCCAGGAGACGCAGCGTGACGAAAATTGGTGTCGTCGTATTTCCCGGATCGAACTGCGATCACGATGCCCTGCACGCTATAAACGAAATCCTTCACATACCGGCCGAGTCCATCTGGCACCAATCTCAGGACCTCTCCGGTTTCGACGCCGTGATTTTGCCTGGCGGCTTCTCGTATGGCGATTATTTGCGCACCGGCGCGATCGCGCGTTTTTCGCCGGTAATGAGCGCGATCGCGCGGTTCGCCCGTTCCGGAGGGCTCGTCCTCGGCATTTGCAATGGCTTTCAGATTCTCTGCGAAGCCGGGCTTCTGCCCGGCGCTTTGATGCGCAATCAAGGATTGCGCTTCATCTGCCGTTACGTTCACATCCGCGTGGAAACGACGGCCACTCCGTTCACCTCCGCGGCGCCACACGGGCAAGTGCTTCGCCTTCCGATCGCGCACGCTGAAGGCAGCTACGTCTGCGATCCCGGCACTCTCGCGGAGCTACGAAACAATGACCAGATCGTTTTCCGCTACTGCGCGCCCGACGGCCGCCTCGACCCAGCCGCGAATCCCAACGGCTCGCTCGATGCCGTCGCCGGCGTCTGCAACCGCGAGCGCAATGTGATGGGCATGATGCCGCATCCCGAGCGCGCCGTCGAAGCTTCGCTTGGTTCGACCGACGGCTTGATCGTCCTGCGCTCTCTCGTACAATCTCTCGCGCGGCAACCTGCCGTTGCCGTGAGCTGACGCTTGTCGCACGCGGCCCGCACGCCATCCATGCTGGCAACCGGAATCAAGGTGACACCCGAACTCGTCGCCGAGCACGGCATCACGCCCGAAGAGTATGCGCGCATCCAAAAAATTCTTGGGCGCGAGCCGAATTTCACCGAACTCGGCATCTTCAGCGTGATGTGGAGCGAGCATTGCTCCTACAAGTCCAGCCGCGTTCACCTCAAGCGCCTTCCCACGCGGGCGCCTCAAGTGCTTCAGGGCCCGGGCGAAAATGCCGGCGTCGTTGACGTCGGCGACGGTCTCGCCGCCGTCTTCAAAATGGAATCGCACAACCACCCAAGCTACGTGGAGCCCTTTCAGGGTGCGGCGACGGGCGTCGGCGGAATTTTGCGCGATGTCTTCACCATGGGCGCGCGGCCCATTGCCGTACTCGATTCGCTGCGCTTCGGCTCCATTACGCCGGCGAATGGTCAAGCGCCCGAAGTTATCGCGCGCAATCGTCGCCTTGTTGACGGCGTGGTTCGCGGCATCGCTTTTTACGGGAATTGCTTCGGCGTGCCGACGGTCGGCGGGGAAGTCGAATTCGAGCCTGGTTACGCTGGCAATCCACTGGTCAATGTCCTGGCCCTGGGTATCGCTCCCAAGGATCGGTTATTTTTTGCGCGCGCTCGCGGCGAAGGCAATCCGGTCATCTACGTCGGCGCAAAGACAGGACGAGACGGCATTCACGGCGCTTCGTTGCTTGCCTCCGCCGAATTCAGCGAAGAATCGCAACAGAAACGTCCCAACGTGCAAGTCGGCGATCCCTTCCTCGAGAAACTTTTGCTCGAAGCCTGCCTCGAAGCGATGGCCACCGGCGCGATCGTCGGCATTCAGGATATGGGCGCTGCCGGCCTTACCAGCACTTCCTGCGAAATGGCTTCGCGCGGCGGTGTGGGCATTGAGATCGAGCTCGACCGCGTGCCGCAACGCGAAACCGGCATGACCGCCTACGAAATGATGCTCAGCGAATCGCAGGAACGCATGCTGCTCGTCGCCGAGCGCGGCCGCGAAGCCGAGGTTTTTCGCGTCTTCCGCAAATGGGGACTCGACGTGGTCGAGATCGGCCGTGTCACTTCGGACGGCAAACTACGCGTGTTGCATCATGGTCAAATCGCCGCGGAGATTCCAGCCGATGCCTTGGCCGAGCAAGCGCCCGTCTACCAGCGCCCCATCGCGCCGCCGAAGCCTGCATCGACGCGCGACGCCCGCGTTTCGCTTGCTCCCGCCGGCGCCGACCTCACCGCAAATTTCCGGCGCCTGCTTGCCGCTCCGGCCATCGCGTCGAAACGCTGGATCTTCGAGCAGTACGATCACATGGTTCGCACCAACACGACCGTCTTTCCGGGCGCGGCTGATGCCGCCGTCGTTCGGCTTAAGGGCACGACTCGCGCCCTCGCGCTCGCCACCGACGGCAAGGGCCGCTGGTGCACCCTCGATCCGCGCATCGGCGCCATGCATGCCGTCGCTGAAGCCGCCCGCAACGTCGCCGCGGTCGGCGCGCGTCCCTGGGCCGCCACGAATTGCCTCAATTTCGGCAATCCCGAAAAGCCGGAAGTTATGTGGCAGTTCAGCGAAGCTGTTGACGGCATGTCTGAAGCCTGCCGCACGCTTTCCATCCCGATCACCGGCGGCAATGTCAGCTTCTATAACGACACGCTCGGCAAATCCATCGATCCCACGCCTATCGTCGGCGTGCTCGGCATCATCGAAAACGCGGCGGCCACATTAACCATGGCCTTTCGCAACGAAGGCGACGCCATCGTTTTGCTCATCGGCCCCTCCGAGCAGCCGTTCCTTTGCTGCCAACCGACGGCCTCAGACGCGAATCAGATCGCGAATCGCTGCGCGAATTCGCGTCGTCGGAATATGCGCGCACTGTCGCCGGCGTGGTAGGTGGCGTTCCTCCCGCGATCGATCTTGCGGCCGAATTGCGCCTGATCGACGCGCTCGTGGCGCTTGCTGGCGAGGGAATTCTCGCTTCGGCGCACGACATCAGCGACGGCGGCGTCGCCGTGGCGCTCGCCGAATGCGGCTTCGCTTCGAATGGCCTCGCTGCGCGAAGCAGCATGGCAAAGCGCTGAACCCGCGGAACTGGCGCTTTTTTCCGAAACCGGCGCCCGCGCCATCGTATCTTTGCCGCAGGCGTCACTTGCTCGCTTGCTGACCCTTGCGGGACAATATAAGATCGCAGCACTGGTGATCGGTCGCGTCACGCGCGGGCAGTTCCAGCTCTCTCTCAACGGCGCCACCGTAGTTCGCGACCATGCTGCTTCGCTCCGCGAAATCTGGAGCGGCGCGATTGAGCACGCAGTTCTCGGCGATCAAGCATCGAAACAATCATGATCCATCTCGACGACGATCGGTTTCACGACCACTGCGGTGTCGCTGGCGTCTTCGGTCATCTCGAAGCGTCCAAGCTCGCCTATCTGGGCCTGTATGCTCTTCAGCACCGCGGCCAGGAATCGGCGGGCATCGTCTCTTCCGATGGCGCCCAGTTGTATCTCGAGAAGGGCATGGGACTCGTTCAGGAAGTCTTCCAACCGCAAATCCTGGCGCGCCTTCCGGGAACAGCCGCGGTTGGACACACGCGCTACTCGACCGCGGGCGACACGTCGCTTATGAATGCGCAGCCGATCGTCATCGATTGCAATAAAGGCAAGCTGGCCCTGGCGCACAACGGCAATCTCACTAACGCCGCCAAATTGCGCCGCAATCTCGAGCATCGCGGCTCGATTTTCCAAACCACCAGCGATACTGAAGTCATCGTGCATCTCGTGGCTCGCAGCGCGGCCCACAATTTGGAAGGCGCTCTCGGCGACGCGCTCAATCAGGTCGAAGGCGCCTATTCGCTGCTCGTGCTCACGCGCGATGAGCTTTTCGCCATTCGCGATCCCCGCGGTTTTCGCCCGCTCTGCCTCGGCCGCCTCGGCGACTCCTGGTTGGTAGCCTCGGAGACTACCGCTTTCGACCTCATCGATGCGCAATACGTCCGCGAAATCGAGCCCGGCGAATTGGTGCGCATCTCCCGGGCCGGCGTGGAATCGCTGCACTTCGCTCCGCAAAAGCAGCATCAGTTTTGCGTCTTTGAACACGTTTATTTCTCGCGGCCCGATAGTCTCGTCTTCGGACGTCCCGTCGATCGCAGCCGCGAGATGTTGGGCCGCTTGCTGGCGCGCGAACAGCCGGCGGACGCCGATCTCGTCGTGCCTGTGCCGGATTCCGGCGTTCCCGCGGCCATCGGCTACGCGCTTGAATCGGGCTTGCCCTTTCGCATGGGCTTGATTCGCAATCACTATATCGGCCGCACGTTCATCGAGCCCGAGCAGTCCATCCGCGATTTCGGCGTCAAGCTGAAGCTCAATCCCGTGCGCGCGCTGCTCGAAGGCAAGCGCGTCGTCCTGGTCGACGACTCCATCGTTCGCGGCACCACCAGCCGCAAGATCGTGCGCATGATGCGCGAAGCGGGCGCCACGCAGGTGCATATGCGCATCAGTTGTCCGCCCACGATTTCGCCCTGCTATTACGGCGTGGATACGCCCACGCGCGAGGAACTGCTCGCTGCGGATGCCTCCTGCATCCGCCCGCGCTTGCCCGAAGGAAGCCGCGCTGACCTTTCCGGCGCAGCTCGCACGCTCGAAGAGATCCGCCTCTTCCTGGACGCCGATTCCGTCGGCTATCTTTCTATCGAAAGCCTGCGCCGCGCCGTGAGCGACACCACCGGCAGCTTCTGCACTTCCTGTTACACCGGCTCTTACGTAACCGAAAACGTGCAACTCGAAGTCGGCGTGCCCGCTGGTAGCCGCGAACGAGTTACAGTTCCCGAAGCCGAACGCCCTAAAGAAGGCCAAGGAAAGTTCCGTGAATGATGATTTCACCACCACCGGCCCGATAAGCCCGGACGCGGGAACCAATCTTTCGGCTGACCCGCCGTTGGCCGCCCCCGACGCTTCGAGTTCGTCGGCCGTTGAGTCCAACACCTTCCGCCAGCGCCTGGTTCGCGAACTGCTCTCCTGGGTTTGGGTGGCTCTCGCGTTTTTCCTGATTACCGGCACGATGGTGCAGGCCCGCGTGATTCCCTCCGCTTCCATGGAGGGCACGCTGCTTATCGGCGATCATTTGCTCATGAGCCGGTTCGGCTACGACATTGGGTTGCCCTTCACGCGTTATCACATCCGCCTTTGGCGAGAACCGCGCCGCCAGCAGGTGGTCATCTTTCATGCTCCCCTTCCGGACCGCGACGAAGATTTCATCAAGCGCCTGATCGGAATGCCCGGCGACAGTGTACAAATCCGCCAGGGCCGCGTCTTCGTTAACGGCGAAGCCATCAGCGAGCCGTACCGCCATGATCCGCCGAACCCCGTCGACAACTTCGGCCCGGTTACCGTTCCCGTGCGCAGTTACTTCGTTCTTGGCGATAATCGTGAAGATTCCTGGGATAGCCGGGACTGGGGTTTTGTGCCCGAGTCCAATATCATCGGCACGCCGGTGGTGATTTACATGTCCGTGCAGGCGAGTGAAGATGCCTGGCAGCCGGGGCAGGTGCGCGAACGATTTTACGCCTATGCCAACGCTGTGCTTCACCCGCGCTTGGTGCGCTGGCGCCGCCTGCTCAAGACGTTTTAGGTGGCGTTCGGGGTCCCATTAGCCACGGGGCAGGCGGGCAGCGGCAAAAGAGTGTTGATGTCATCCCGAGCCCCCACAGGAGGGCGAGGGATCTGCTTTTCTCTCGTTCTGTTTTTGCAAAAAACGCGCGATGCCTGCTTAAATTGTCGCGCTATCGCCTGTAAATGACGCACCCTGGGCTTTGTTTGTAGGTCGTGGCTTTAGCCACGACATAAGGACCGTGCTCCCGGCCTTTAGCCCTTTGTTGTAGACTGTCGCCCGCGCTTAAAGGAATCAAGGCTCAATGACCATGCGCTATGCCGACGCCGGCGTGGATATCACTCGCGCCGAACAAGCCAAGGAACGGATTCGCCGCATGGCTTCGCGCACCTTCACGCGCGGAGTCGTCGGCGGCATCGGATCCTTCGGCGGACTGTTTGCGCTCGACGTCAAGCGCTGGCGCGAGCCCGTGCTCGTCTCCAGCACGGACGGCGTCGGCACCAAGCTGAAAATCGCCGCTGCCATGGGCATTCACTCCACGGTGGGCGGCGATCTCGTCAATCACTGCGTTAATGACATTCTCACGCTCGGCGCCGAGCCGCTCTTTTTCCTCGATTATCTGGCCCTTGGCCGCATGGACCCCGACGTAGTCGAGCAACTGGTCGAAGGCATCACCCGCGCCTGCCATCAGGCCGATTGCGCCTTGGTCGGAGGCGAAACGGCGGAATTGCCCGGCACCTATGCCCCCGGCGAGTACGATCTTGCCGGCTTCATCGTCGGCGTCGTCGAACGCAGCCGCGTCCCCAAGACCAGCGCGGTTCATGCCGGCGACGTTCTCGTGGCCTTGCCGTCGCTCGGCCTGCACACCAATGGCTATTCGCTGGCCCGCAAATTGATTTTCGAGACCGCCGGTTTGCCTACCGACGCCTACGTCGCCGAAGTCGGCAACAAAATCGGCGCCGAGTTGCTGATGCCGCACCGCTGCTATTGGCCGATGCTGAAAAATATCGTCGCGCAGGGCCTCGTCACCGGCATGGCCCACATCACCGGCGGCGGCATTCCGGGCAACCTGCCCCGCGTTCTGCCGCGCAGTACCCAAGCCGTCGTCGAGCTCGGTTCCTGGCCTGTGCTGCCCATCTTTTCGTATCTTGCCAAACTCGGCCAGATCGAGCGCGATGAGCTGCTGCGCACGTTCAATCTGGGTGTCGGCATGATCCTGATTGTTCCGCCCGCCAATCTGCGCGCCGTCGAAACCGAGCTGAAGCGCCGCCGCGAGAAGTATTACCGAATCGGCGAAATCCGCAACGCCGACTCCCGCAAAGCTCCCATGGTATTCACCGGCTCGCTGCCGATCTGAACTCCGCGCTTATGCTCTCCATACGCCCCGCCACCATCAAAGACGCCTCGCTGCTCGCCACGATGATTCTCGAGCTCGCGCAGTACGAGAAGCTCGACCATGAAGCCGCCGTCACCGCGGAGTCCATCGCCCGCGATGGGTTTGGCCCGCATCCCAAATTCCGCGCCATCGTCGCCGAATTGGATGGAAAACCCGCCGGCTATGCCGTCTTCTTCGAGTTCTACTCGACGTTTCAAGGTCGCGCCGGATTGTTTCTCGAAGATCTCTACGTCCGGCCGCCCCTTCGAAAGCAGGGCATCGGCCAGGCTTTGCTCAACTATGTCGCGCGTATCGCCTGGGAGGAAGACTACTTCTGCATGCGCTGGGAAGTTCTCGACTGGAATAAGCCCGCCATCGACTTTTATCAGCGCCTCGGCGCAGTCTTCCTCGACGAGTGGAAAGCCGTCATGCTCATCGGCGACCCCCTGCAAGCCGCCGCCGACTCCGCCAAATAACCTCAGCCAGCCTCGGCTGCCCTGCGAATCCGCAAGGTATTTAGGGATAATAAGGTCAGGCGCCAGATTTTCTCCAGGTATCGGAGTCAACTTTGTCGGCTAAATCTTCCATTGAATGGACAGACGCCACATGGAACCCCGTCCGGGGCTGTACCAAAATCAGTCCCGGCTGTGCGCACTGCTACGCTGAAACATTCGCAGAAAGATTCCGAGGCGTTAAGGCACATCCTTACGAGCAAGGATTCGACCTGCGCCTTGTGCCAGAGAAGCTTTGTGAACCCCTTCGCTGGCGCACGCCGAAAATGATCTTCGTAAATTCAATGAGTGATCTGTTCCACGAACACATCCCAGAGGATTACATTGTTGCAGTTGCAAAGGTAATGGTGGCCGCCAACTGGCACACCTATCAGGTTTTGACGAAGCGATCCGAACGCCTTCGCGAACTCCTTAATGCCAAATTGTCATTCGCTGCGAAACAGGCGCATATCTGGTGGGGAGTCAGCGTCGAGAATCGCATGTACGGCTTTCCTCGCCTGCGGGACTTGCAGCTCGCAGAAGCGTCTACCCGATTCCTCTCCGTCGAACCGCTGCTGGAGGATCTCGGAACTCTCGATTTGACCGGCATCGATTGGGTGATCGTAGGAGGCGAAAGCGGTCCGGGTGCCAGGCCAATGCAAACAGAATGGGTCACTTCCATTCGAGATCAATGCAAGAATGCGCACGTTCCTTTTTTCTTCAAGCAATGGGGTGGGGTACGAAAGTCGCTCGCCGGCAGAATTCTCGAAGGACGCACATACGACGAGTTTCCCCGCCGCGTAGAACATCCCGTCGCTCCAGCCAATAAATGCACGGCTTTAACGTCCCGGATCGAATCCGAGTTCCTAAAAGAGCGGGATCTTCAATCTGCATTTTGCTAGAACTGGGTTCGTTCGAACTCCGTCGTTAGGTAAATGTTTTCCACTTCATTCGAATGACTCAGATAGTAAATAATAATTGACTATTCAGTACTTTCTGGTTATAATCGCACATGTTTACGCTGAACTGGACCTCTGCCTCTCGACCGCCCCTCTTATCCAGGCCGGTTCACACGGCGCTGTCCGCCCCTGACCGGCCACCTGAAGTTTTCTCCTTGCCAACGAACAGAGCTACACCGCCGCTTGCGTCTGACGCACGGATCGTCAGATCTAAACCCATTGGAATGAACACTTGCACAAAAAGGGTGGGGGGTACCCATCCCCTTTCGCGCTTACTCAACCCCGATCGATGGTCACCAAGAAAGGGTGCGCCCATCAGCAAAGCATTGCGAGGGTTTGCCCATGCAAGTAGAGTACTGCGAGAGGTAATAGGCTCAGCATCAAAGTCCGTCTTTGTGGAGACAGTCCTCTGAGCAGCATCGACCAAACTCAAGGCGAATGGGAAGCGCTGGATAGAATTTTGTCCAGTTTGAAGAAGGTGTCGGTGCTGGTCGTCGGGGACGTGATGCTGGACGAATATCTCTACGGCACGATCGACCGTATCTCGCCTGAGGCGCCCGTCGGCGTCCTGAGCTGGACCTCGCGAGAAGCTTGCCTTGGTGGCGCCGCCAACGTCGCGAGGAATCTCGCTCACCTTGGCTGCGAGGTGTTTCTGGCCGGGGTGGTGGGCCGGGATCAAACGGCTCAGGAACTGCTGCAGCTGGCAAAGCAATCTGGCGTGCACACCGAAGGCATCGTTGTTGAAGATCGGCCAACAACTTTGAAGACCCGCGTCATTGGGCATGGCCAGCAAGTTCTGCGCATCGACAAAGAGACTCGTTCCGAATTAAACGAGCACTCGGCCGAGAGATTGCTGGATTTTGTGAAGAAAGTTCTGCCTTTGGTTGATGGCGTGATCCTTTCCGATTATGCCAAAGGCGTTTTAGGGCCGGCGGTATGCAAATCGGTGATCGATATGGCCTCGGCCGCAGGACGGAGCGTGGTGGTCGATCCTAAAGGGGACGATTTCACGAAATATAGAGGCGCTTCCCTGCTCACACCCAACAAAGCCGAATTGGGGCGATCCACGCAGTTGCCGGTTCGCAACGAAGACGAGATTCGCGCTGCCATCGCGTCTCTTTTTTCCCGAACGGAATGCGGCGCAATTCTTGTCACGCGCAGCGAAGAGGGAATGTCCCTCTACACAAAAACGGGAACTGATACGCACGTCCAAACGGAAGCGCGCGCCGTTTTTGATATTACGGGAGCAGGCGATACGGTCATCAGCATGATCGCGCGCGTTTTCTTCGCCGATCAGGATTTGGAAACAGCGGCGCGCCTCGCGAACGTAGCCGCGGGGATAAAAGTCGGGAAAATGGGAGCTGCCGCAGTTTCGATCGAAGAGATTTCCGCGTGGATTCGTCAAAGAGAAAGTGCCGGAAGGCAGAAGCTTGTTGACCTGGCCCAGGCGAAACAGCTTGTCAGCATGGCGCGTTCGCAAGGCCGGAAAATCGTCTTCACCAACGGGTGCTTCGATTTGCTGCATTCTGGGCACGTGCATCTTTTGCAGAAAGCGAAAGCGCTCGGGCATATTCTGATCGTGGCGATCAATGACGATGGCTCCGTGCGGCAATTAAAAGGAGATGGCCGGCCGCTGATTTCTGTACACGATCGCGCCAGAATCATCGCTGCGCTGGAACCGGTGGATTACGTAACGGTTTTTTCCGATTCTACACCGCTGCGCCTGATTGAAGAGTTGCGGCCGGATGTTCTCGTCAAAGGCGGCAATTACACCTTGGATGAGGTCGTCGGTCAAAAAGAAGTGGAGAAATACGGCGGCCGCGTGGCTCTAATTCCGACCATCGACACGCAATCGAGTTCCAAAATCATCAAGGAAATCGTGGCCCGCTATCAATTCACGAACGAATCTTCCGACTAGTTTTCACGCGCGCCACTTGTCTCTACAACCGGCGCTCAACTAAATCAGAACGCGTGCCGACGAGGCTGTGAGCCGCTCGAACCCGCGAAGTTCCATCGGAACTCACTGCAAGTAGCGAATCAATCTCACTGGCTCTGCTGCTAATCCTCCTCAGGCCACTTCCTGATCTTCCATCGGCTCGCCCTGCCGTTCCGCCTTGGCATGAGCGATCACCTTTTCGGCAATCTCGTTCGGAACGAAGTCGTAATGCGAGAATTCCATGCTGTAACTGGCACGCCCCTGAGCTCATGGAGATCAGGTCATTCGCGTAGCTCAGCATCTCCGCGAACGGCACAAGCGCCTTCACGACAACGTTCGCTCCGCGCGCTTCGCTGCCGTTGATCCGTCCTCGCCGTGAACTGAGATCGCCCATGACGTCGCCCGAATATTGATCCGGCGCGTAAACCTCTACGTGCATGATCGGTTCGAGCAGCGAAGGCCTGGCGGTCTTCATGGCTTCCTTGAACGCGAGCGAACCCGCGATCTTGAAGGCCATGTCCGAGGAATCCACATCGTGGTATTTGCCATCGTAGAGAACGGCGCGGAAATCCACCATGGGATAACCCGCCAGATAGCCTCGATCGGCGGCAGCGCGGATCCCCTTTTCCACCGAGGGGATGTAGTTCTTGGGGATTGCGCCGCCGAAGATGTCGTCCACGAACTCGAATCCCGTGCCGCGCGGAAGCGGCTCCATGCGAACGCGGCAGACGCCGAACTGACCGTGGCCCCCGGTCTGCTTCTTGTGCTTTCCTTCGGCATCGGCCTTAGCACGTATCGTCTCGCGGTAAGGAACCTTTGGCGGCTTCAGCGTGACGTCGACCCTGAACCGCTTGCGCAGCTTCGCCACCACGACCTCGATATGCTGCTGGCCGGAGCCCGCAAGGAGGAACTCCTTGGTCTGAGGATCGCGCGAAAACCGAAGCGCGAGGTCTTCTTCCAGTATTTTGTGAATTCCCAGCCCGATGCGGTCCTCGTCGGCGCGCGTTTTCGGTTCGATAGCAAAGGTGATGGCAGGCTCAGGGATGCGCGCCGCAGGGTAAAAGATCGGCGAGGATTTGTCGCCGAGGCTATCGCCTGTCACGGTATCCTTCAGTTTTGCGATGGCTCCTAAATCGCCCGCATGCACTTCCGGTATTTCCATCCCCGATTTGCCTTGCATGACCTGCACGTGCTGAAAGCGCTCGCTCGTGCCGCGGTTAAAATTCGTCAGCGTAGCGTCGTTTTTCAGCACGCCGGACATCACCTTGAAATAATTGATGCGTCCGGCGAAAGGATCCGAGAGCGTCTTGAATACGAAAATCGAAAGCGGCTCAGAATCAGCGATCTTGCGCTCCACTGGAGAGCCTTTGCCGCCGGCCTCGCTGAATCCGCTGGCCTTTCCGCGCGCGGCGGGATCGGGGAACACATCGACGATCAGATTCAGGATTGCGTCGCTGCCGATGTTGTGCAGCGCCGAACTGAGCATTACAGGAAACAAACGCCGTTCTTGGAACGCCAGCCGCAGACCCTTCATGAGGTCCTCTAACGGCAGCGTGCCTTTCTCGAAGAATTCCGCCATCAGCTCGTCGTCGCCCTCCGCGACCATCTCGACCAGCGTTTCATGCGCCTCTTTAGCCGCGGAAGCCAGGTCTGCGGGGATTTCGTCTATCTTGGCGCGGCCATCGCCATCCGGCGCGTAAAGCAGCGCCTTCATGCTCAGCAAATCCACCACGCCTCGAAATTGTTTTTCGGCGCCGATGGGGAGCTGCAGCGGCACGACCGCCCGGCCAAATGCTTGCTGCACAGATTCCAATGCGCGATCGAAACTCGCGAGTTCGCGATCCATCCAGTTGATCACTATGGCGCGCGGCTGGCTGTACTCGGTGCAGTAATCCCAAACTTTTTCCGTGACAACTTGTACTCCGGCCACAGCATCCACGACCACCAGCGCCGCATCGGCGGCGATCAGCGAGGATCGCGTCTCGTTCACGAAAGTGCTGTAGCCCGGCGTATCCAGAAAATTGATCTTTGTCTTTTCTCCCTGGCTGCCCGGCGCCCATTCCGCAAACGCCAACCCGGTTTGAATGGAAATTTTGCGCGCGATCTCTTCCTCGTCCCAATCCGTGACAGTGTTACCCTCAGTCACCCTTCCGAGCCTTGGCGTCATCCCAGCCGTATACAACAACGACGACACCAGCTGGGTTTTCCCCGTGTCGCCGTGACCGACAATGCCAATGTTGCGAAGGAACTGCGTTGTGTAGGATTTCATGGCTTTCCCCTCTTCGGGCCTAGGGCCGATCTCGCGGGGCGAAAGCACAGGCGGGATACCCAGGCGCCGTGCGTGGTTACTCGATAACGCGGATGCTAACACGACCGAACACAAGGGGCAATTCCGGGACTACCTGAAATCAGGTGGGCGGATTGGGGGGAGCCGCCGCTGGGCTCGCGCGGAGCTTCATTCTCACTTCAGGTTCGAGTACAGCTTACCTTTAAGCGTCCTCGTGAATCGTTTTCAGACGAATCAACTCGAATTCTTTTATGCCCGCAGGCGTCTGCACCTTCACTTCTTCGCCTTTCCGCCTGCCTAGTAACGCCCGGCCAATCGGCGAAGTCGTGGAGATCAATCCTTGCGCCGCGTCGGCTTCTTCGCTGGTCACTAGCTTGTACTCTACTTCCGCAGCCTTAGCCACGTCGCGGAGCCATACGCGCGAGCCGTATCCGGCGCGATCGTGCGGAATATTGCTGAGATTCAACATGCCGAGATCGCCCATACGCTTCTTGAGCTGGCCCAGGCGGGCAGAAACGAAGCCCTGGCGCTCTTTCGCGTATTTGTATTCCGCGTTCTCTGAAAGATCCCCGTGGGCGCGCGCCTTCATCAACTCCTTGGGCAGTTCGAGATTTAATTCGTGCTCCAGGGTATCGATCTCCTCCTGGAGCTTGTGCTTGATTTTGGAAAGCGGGTCGTTATTGTCGTTGTTCATCATGGTTCTGCTCTGTCTTTTCTGCGTGAAGGTTTCGTCCTGCGCATTCGGCCAAACGTGAATGGATTGAGCTACGGTGTTCTTCCTGGATCCGGCCGGGCGGGGGTCCGGATGTTTCTCCCGAACAGCAAGCTTTCAAATCATAGCAAATTGGCGGGAGAGCGAATAGCGCGTGCAGATGCGAGACAAACCGTCTTCATTATTGGCGGCGTCGCCTGTCAGTCCTTTGGTGAGGTTAATGCGCTGCAATACAAGGCAGGCCTGAGCGCGGAGGAAAGCGCTAGCTGCTGTCTACAGGAAACACCCGAGTAATTACTTGAAGGCTAAGCACCTGATGGATACATTGACGGCGGATCACATATTTACTGTAAGCTTAACATTGCCGGATTAATGAAAGGCTACTCCCCAAGATAGTTTGGTGGGCGACGCCAGCGATATGCCGCAATCAACGTCAACGATTTCGAACGTTGCGAAAAGCCAGCAAGAGCGCAGGCGAGTGCCGCGCATTCCCTTCAACGCAACATCGGTGGTCACGGAAACAGGGTCCGCTCAGATCGTAGTGGCGCAAACCAGCGAATTGAGCCGCTTCGGATGTTTCGTGCAGACGGTAAAGCCATATCCCAAGGGGACCAGAGTACATATCGAGATGTCCGAGGCAGGAACCACGTTCGTGGCATCTGGGGCGGTAGCTTATGTCACCAGTGAGGGAATGGGCGTCGTATTCAGCATAGTCGAACCCGATAATCAGGAGATTCTTGAAGCGTGGCTCTCGCGCATACCAAGGAAGTCAACTCGCTACAGCATTGGCGCGAGGGCTGAAGTAAAGCAGCTAGGGTCGCGGAACGAACATGTTTTGAGCACCCGCGATTTAAGTGCGGGCGGCTGCTTTGTCAAGACTACGGTTCCACTTCGACCGGGAGCGCGAATCCAGGTGCGCATCAAGCATGGTGGCGATGAGTTTACAGCAGTTGCCCGAGTAACCGACAACGTAACCCCTGAGGGAATGGGGCTCGAATTTGTCGAGGTACAGCCGAAAGACCGAGCCATTCTCGAAAAGTGGCTGGCGAATGAGCAAGCACGCCGACAGTCTTAAGATGCAGGGTCTAGTCGGCGGGCTATTTCTTCTGGTGGCCGCAGCGGTTGCCGCGATTGCCTTGATGATCTCGTAAGACCAACGACCCACTACTGGAGAATTTGGCGGAGAGGGGGGGATTCGAACCCCCGTCACCCTTTTGGGGTGAAACTGCTTAGCAGGCAGCCCTGTTCGGCCACTCCAGCACCTCTCCGCGGAAAAGCCGAAGCGAATGGGAGGGCGACCTGCGCAAAAGTATAGCACGCTGTCTGCTGGGCGAACTCCAACCTGCGCACCCCGGGGGTTATCCAATAACGGTGCGGACGAACTTCCTCGGGAATTCAAGTCCGGAGTCGCTGTAAACGAGGGCCTAACGGATGGGAGGATCGGCGCTGGTGGGTTCGCGATTTTCTTTTGTGGCTCTCACCACGCCGCTGATATCCACGTAAAAACTGCGATACCCGTAGTTCCCGGCGCGCGCCTCGAGCGAGTAGTTATGAATGGCGCCGTCGGCCTCCGCCGGTGCGGGTGTGTATTGCAGCTGATAGCCATCGCTCTGGGCGAGCTGCGCAGCTTGACGCACCTGTGGGCCGAGTTGTTCCAAGTCCGATGGATATGCTCCGCCGCGCGCTTGAGCGTAGGAATGCAGTTGGGAATACACATCCTCGATGGCGACGACAGCGTTGCCTTCGGCTTCAGCGGTGAGGTTGCCGGTGCGTGGGGAAACTACGAACCATAAAAAGCTCCACATGGCGGCGAGGAGCACGCCCAACAGCATTCCCCAGCGCAGCAGGATTTTCGCTAATGTCGGCTTTTTCGCCGGCGTCGCAGATTCCCCTGGGAGGCTGGTCAGGTCTGCGCCGCAGTGCGGGCAGATCTCCGTCGCCTGGTTAATTTCGTATTCGCATTCGCGGCAGGTGACCATTGGGGAAAGCCGTCAAAGTTGAAGACGGCAGTAAGGATTAGCTTAGCGCTAAAGCAGGCAGGGCTCAAATTCCCCAGTGTTGGTTTGTCGCATGTGAATCGCGACCGAATTCAAGATATCATTCCAAGGTTCGGCCGGATGTGTCATGAATCCTATTTGCCGCTGTAAACGAATGCTTTATCGGTGCGCGATTTTGTTAGTCGCGGTAATGCCGATTGGTCCGCTCGTTCTGCGCGCTGCGAACGGCGCCACCATCACCTATCGGCGCATCTTCAAGGGCAGCAATCCCGAGTTCATCGAAATAAAGATCGGCGAAGATGGATCGGCGACCTACGATATCCGGCAGTTAACCGAAGATCCGGATCCTCAGCCGTTTCAGGTAAGCGACACGGTGCGTGCCAAGATTTTCGCGCTTGCGGGCGAGTTGCACAATTTTGAAGGGCTCGATCTCGATGTCCATCGTAAAATTGCGGATCTTGGGCAAAAAACCTTCCACTATGAAAAGGGCGCCGAGGTGCACGAAACGCACTACAACTACACGTTAGACCGCACGGCGATGCAACTCGCGCTTGTCTTCGAAGGGCTCTTTCAGCAGCAGCGCGACCTCACCACGCTGGAGCAAAAGCTGAAATACGATCGGCTGGGAGTGAATGACGCGCTGCATCAGTTCGAGGAAGACCTGGGGCAGCACACGATTCCGGAACCTGAACGGCTGCTGCCGGTGCTGGATCGCATCGCCGCGGATTCGCGAGTCGTGGACGTCGCGCGTCATCTCTCACGCGCGCTCGCCGAGAGAATCCGCACAAGTAGCTCGCCGGAGGGCGCCGCGCCCCAACCCGCCAGTAACCATCCATAAAGAATGTCAGGCAGTTTCCTTGGGAAATCCGCGTCGCCGTTGGTGCCTCGATGTGACGATGTCATTCCACAATGACGCCTGCGTAGCCCACGACTTCGTTGCGATCTCCGTTAATGTCGCCGGAAGTGGCATACCGCACCAGCGTGGCACGTGTGGCGCCAAGCAGGCGCGCTGTCGTCAGCATGCTCACCGCCGGGCCGAAACCGCACATGCTAATTGCTTCACGGCGCACGACGTCGAAAAGGCCGGCGGCGTCGAGCGCAAGCACGCGCTCGATGGCCAGACCGTCTTTGCGGCGCGTGATCTCATCCGATTCGTAATGATTCATGTCGGAGCTGGCGATCACGAGTACGGGATCGCGCTGCCGCCGCAAGACTTCGGCGATGGCATGCCCCAAAGATTCGAGTTGGACGTAGTCCGTAGGTCCCAGCGCAATGGGAACGAAACGAAAATCGCCCGCCAGCAATTGCAAAAATGGAAGCTGCACTTCGATGGCGTGCTCAGTCTCGTGTGCCACGGCGTCTTCGTAAAGCTGCGGGTAGGCGCTCTTGAGATCGCGGGCGAGTTCAGTATCGATCTCCGCCTGGCCGAGAGGAGTTTGCCAAGCGCCTTCGGAAAGAATGGCCTGCGGTTTGCCCCGAGGGAAATGCCGGGGCCCGAGCAAGAGAAAACGTCGCGGCAGGTTCAGGCGGGCGTAAACGGCACCGGCCACGTGTCCCGAGTAGCGGTAGCCAGCATGCGGAACTAGACAGGCTAAGGCGGGACGGAGGGGTTCTTCCGCAGCGGAAGCGAAGCTAGCGATCTGGCGTGTGAGTTCCGCAGGATCATCAGGATAAAAACGGCCGGCAACGGCGGGCGGGCGAAGCACTGAATGTGCCACCCTTCGATTTCGAAAGAACAACTCGGCGGCGGAGACTCCGTCCTACTTCTGTTCCGATTTCGGTTCGTCGAACGAAACTTTGAGCGATTTCAGAAAGCGTAAGTCCTGGGGCGTGATCTCGAGTTTCGTCTCGTGCTTTTCTTCCTCGAGCACTTCCTGATCCACCTGAATATGCAGCGACTCCAGAAAGCGGCGGTCGTTCGAAGTGATCAAGCCAGAACTTTGCTCGCGGCGCGCCAGCCCAATCGTGGCATCCAGTTTCAAAACGATGTCATAGCCCGCGGCACGGACTCCCGAAATGGCTTCGGTAATACGGTCTGACTCCGAAACTGTGTCGTTGATGGCGTGGCCCAACTCGCGAAGGAGCCGCTTGAGATGATCGTCAAGTTGCAAGTGAGTTCCTCCGTGACTTATCTACCGGAATTGTAGGCGCTCGGAGCAACCGAAACAAGCCTTGTGTAACCGGGTTGTGATCAGAAGCTTCCCCCTCGGATTTTGCGGTAAAATCACTTCATGGCGAGCGCTACTCCCGCAGCCACCAAGCCGCGCGGCTTCTTTCGTGCGCTCTGGCGCGCCGCTCGGCAGGTCTTTCATGAGACTACGGGCGCCGTATTTTTCATTCTTGCTTTGGGTTGGGCGAATGGCGCGCTGCGCTACTGGCGGCAGCACGCACCAAATTGGGAATGGAGAACGAGCTTGGCAATGGCGTTGCTAATGGCGATTTTCGGCGTGGCATCATTCCGCGCGGCCCGCCGCGTGCGTTGATCCTTTTCGAGACGACATGCCGCATTCGGACCACACCGCATCCTCGAAACACCGCGCAGAGGTGGCCGATTCTATTGATTCGCCGCAGCCCGCTTTCCCCGCGTCCAGCGGAACCACTTTGTCGGGTACGCCGATCAAAACTGTTTACACGCCCGAAGATCTGAAGGATTTCGACCCGCAATCATCGCTCGGTTCACCGGGGGAATTCCCCTACACACGCGGCATCTACCCGACGATGTATCGCGGCAAACTCTGGACTATGCGGCAGTACGCCGGGTTCGGAACGGCGCGTCAGTCCAATGCGCGGTATCGCTACCTGCTGGCGCAGGGGCAAACCGGCCTCTCGGTCGCCTTCGATCTGCCCACACAGATGGGCTTTGATCCGGACCATCCGCGCTCGCGAGGCGAGGTCGGAAAGGTTGGCGTGTCTATCTCTTCGCTGGAAGACATGCAGATGCTCTTCGAAGGCATCTCCCTTGCGCAAGTGTCCACTTCGATGACGATAAATTCCACGGCGGCGATCCTTTTAGCTTTGTACGTAGCCGTGGCCCGGCAGCAAGGGGCAGACCTCGTAAAGCTCTCGGGAACCACACAGAACGATATTCTCAAGGAATACATCGCACGCGGTACCTACATCTACCCGCCCCGGCCTGCAATGCGCATCATTACCGACGTCTTCGCCTGGTGCAAAGACGAACTGCCAAGTTGGGTCACCATTTCCATCTCCGGCTACCACATTCGCGAAGCCGGATCGACGGCCGCGCAGGAAGTCGGCTTTACGCTAGCCGATGCGATTGCCTATGTGGATGCGGCAATTGCCGCAGGCCTTCGGGTGGACGACTTCGCGCCGCGGCTTTCGTTTTTCTTCAACGCGCACAACGATCTGCTCGAAGAGATCGCCAAATACCGCGCGGCTCGCCGGCTTTGGGCGCGCCTGATGCGCGACCGCTTCGGCGCTCGCGACCCGCGCTCGATGATGCTGCGCTTCCATGCGCAGACGGCGGGGTCGTCGCTCACGGCGCAGCAGCCCGAAAACAACATCGTTCGCGTGGCCATTCAGGTTCTCGCGGCAGTGCTGGGCGGCTGCCAATCGTTGCACGCAAACGCGCTTGATGAAGCACTGGCGCTACCTACCGAAGAAGCCGCTCGGCTCGCGCTGCGGACGCAGCAGATCCTGGCCCACGAGAGCGGAGTAGCCAATACGGTGGACCCCGTCGCTGGCTCCTACGCTATTGAACATTTGACCGATGAGATCGAAGCTGGGGCGCGCGCCTGTATCGAGCGCATTGATGCACTCGGCGGCATGTTGCGCGCCATAGAAGCCGGTTATGTGCAACGCGAGATTCAGAAAGCGGCCTACGAATATCAGCAAAGCGTGGAGCGCAAGGAGCGCATCGTCGTAGGTGTGAACCGTTATCGCACCGAGAATCAGGAGCCCATTCCCATTTTGCGCATCGATCCCGCCATCGAGCAGGAGCAAGTCGAGCACGTGCGCGCCCTGCGAGCGCGTCGGGACGCTGCGCGCGCGAACAAGGCGATCGCTGAAGTCGAGTCCCACGCCCGCTCGGGCGAGAATCTCATGCCGGCGATCCTGGCGGCGGTTGAGGCCCATGCCACTGTGGGCGAGATCTCCGACGCGATGCGCCGAGTCTTCGGCGAGCATCAAGAGACGCTCGCGCTATAGGGGCCACCTACCCCTAGAGGGTTTCCTGCTGTGCCCGCCCGAAGTACATCGTCCCTTAGGCTAACCTTCGATAACAAAACTACCTCAATGCCCCCGTCTTAGGCGCGCTTATGTCACGAATGTTACTCTGACTTTCAAGCATCGCCCTTCCAGCTAGGATTATGCAAATGAGGTCTGCTGCTGGCAACAGAATTGCGTACTACTAGGGCCAAGCCTCGAGAAAATGCTCCCCTTCAGGTCAGCTTTCGGTACCATGTACCATTGCCGCCGACGCGGGTTACAGGAACCATTGATGACGAGCCAACTTGACCGTACAGCGCGGTATTTGAGTGACGAAAATGATGAGATCTAACCAAAACAAGTTGAACGTCGATAAAGGTCTGCGAGGATTTACGCTAGTGGAGCTGATTGTTGTCGTGATGTTAGTCCTCGCAATCGCTGCGTTTTCGATACCGAAACTCATTCAATTCTGGCAAGGCTGGCAACTGCGCTCTGCAGCCGCTGAGGTGGCCGATCTAACGCAGCAAGCCCGGATGGGCGCGGCAAGAACTAACTCCATCTACCCGATCCGATTTCGAATGGTTGGTGGGCTGCAACAGGTCTATATCGATCTAAATAATAATAGCGCCCTCGATGCAAACGAACCGTATCTAGATCTCCCTCAATCGGTAACCGGGGCCTCCGGCGCTCCGAGTGGCAGCGGCGGGCAACCCAGTGCATACACTCTGGTTGGCGACACTTCATCGGGAACGCCCTTCGACAACTCCAACGTAATTGCCTACTCGCCAAGGGGCTTGCCGTGTAATTACAGCAGTTCTGTGTGCGCAACTCCGGCGGCCAGCTACTTCGTTTTCTATTTCAGTGACAGCAGAACCAACGACTGGGCTGCCGTTCTGGTCACCAAATCAGGAAGATCCAAGGTTCTGCAGTGGAATGGTGGAGCATGGAAATAGTCTCCTCAGCAAAGAAATCAGTCGCGCGGGATGAGCACGGAATGAGCCTCATCGAGCTGATGATCGCACTGGTTGTGCTTATGGTGGGCGTGGTCGGCAGTATGTCTCTCATTGGTCTTTCGATAGGAGGCAACGGCCGCAGCAAGCAGCAGAGTAATTCGACTGCCATTGCTCAAATGATGGTGGAGAAGATTTCCAGCGTGAAGGCGAGCATTTCGCCCACTCTCACCATCACGGACTGCGCTGGAAACAGCTCCACGATCGCCACAGCTGCCGGCGGCAGCGCGCTGACCAGCGCCGGAGTTGTGGACTTCACGCAGTCAGCAGTGAGCAGCTATCAAATGCTTTACACCGACTGCGCCACCGGCGGGATGCAATTCACCTATGATGCGAGGTGGAATATCACGCAGCCCACCCCCTACACCAAGCTTGTGACCGTATCCGTGCAGAAACAAAATGCAGGAAACAACCCGAAATTCTTCTCTCTGCCGGTAACGATTCGAACGCTCGTTGGACAGGGGACATAAAGCCATGAAACTCCGTCCAAGTTTGAGCTTTCCCAGACAATATGGCTTTTCTCTGCTCGAGATGATGCTCTCCATGTTGATCTTGACTCTCGTCATGGGGGTTGTGTTCGAGCAGTTGGGTACCGCCCAATATCGCACGTCCAACGAGCAGGCGAAGCTCGATGACTTTCAGCAAGTCCGGGATTTCGTGGATCAGTTCTTTCGCGATATCAACGAGATCGGGGATCCTAATTCGCGCATTTTTGACCTCTCTGGTGGTACTTGGTCCCCGGCGCTTGCTTCGCCCGTGATCAACGACAGCCGGTTTGCCATAGGTTTGGTGAAAATCGACAACAACATGATTCAGTTTGAAGCTTCCGTCAACGGCATCAGCACGGTGCAGAGCATCCGGTACATGGTGAACGGGTCCGGCAGTTGCTCGCTGTGTTTGCAGCGCAGCCAGGCTGACAAAGTAACGGGGAGCCCCGTCACCGCTCAGAACACAAACTGGGGCACCGAAGTGAACGATGTCGTGAGCAACCCGATCTTCAAGTACTTCGACACGACTGGCACCCAAATCACCAGTTTGCCGGTGGACGTCAGCACCACCGCTGGCGCTAACACGATTGCCACGGTCAAGACCGTTCAGATCAACCTGCGAGTGAATGACCCCACCGTAATCGATTTGCAGACAGGAAAGCCGATCGAGGGAGTTTTCGAGGGTGAAGTATCTCTGAATAACTGTTCGATGGCCTCCAACGGACAGGCCATGAGCTGCCAATGAGAGAGGCAAATATGAGCATTCTCAACCGTCTCAACCGTGAACAGAGCAGCCGTGATCATCAGCGCGGGGTCGCGTTGTTGATGGCGCTGATCGCTTTGCTGATTGTTGGCGCAATCACTGCCGGCGCGATTCTGCTTACCAGCACCGAAACCAGCGTCAGCTCCAACTTCCGCGATGAGCAACTGGCATTCTTTTCAGCCAAGGCCGGTATTGAAGAGGTCCGCGACCGCATGCAAGTTGGCGTCACCGGTACGCTCAGAACTGCGTCGCTTCCCACCACGCTTCCAGGGACAACCGGCAGCGTTCTTTACATCTTGAATCCGGCAAACGGGGAAACGGTCGCTCCCTGGAATAACAGCAGCACGACTTATCCCGACGACGAAATTTGCAAAGAGACCACCACAATCACCTGTAGCGGCGGGCTACCCAACCTCTCAAGTTGCAGTTCGTGGTGCGTTTCGACGACGGCAAACAGCACCTATGCGGCCTCGCCAGTCCTTCCCTGGAAGTGGGTAAGGCTCATGCTGAAACAGAACAATGCCCTCACCACCTATTCCACCAATGGCAGCAGCGCTTCCGGCTCGCAGGTTTGCTGGAATGGAACCAATGAAGAGACCACAAGCTGTTCGGCTCCCAATCAACCTGTCTATACCATGACGGCCCTGGCGGTTACGCCCAGCGGATCCCGGCGCATGGTACAGGCCGAAATTTCGGAGGACAGGTTAAATTTTAATGCGAGCGCCGCATTGACGCTGGACGGTACCGGCGACACAGCCTCCATGCCTAATAGCAACAAGTTCGGTATCAACGGAAACGATACTGCAGGCTGCGGCGCTACGACCACTGGCCCTGCAGTCCCATCAATAGGCGTTGGCAGTAACGCGGACGTTACAACCCTAGATAGCGCCATTCCCAACAACCGCAAAGGCAACTATACGGGCAGCGGCGGAACTACCCCTGATGTCGAGAACATTTCTGCCTCCTTGCCGCCAAACCTTCAGACCGTGTCATCGCTGCAAGCCTTGACGTCGACTATTAAAGGCATGGTTACTCAGCCCGTCATCACAGGCCCAGCTTCCAGCATTGCTAACCCAGGAACTCAAGCGGCGCCCCAGATTATTTACGTAAACGGTGACCTGAGTCTCAGCGGCAGCGTCACCGGGTACGGAATTCTCGTTGTCACCGGCACCTTTACCGCCAGCGGGAACGTGGGGTGGAACGGACTCGTCCTGGTGGTTGGACAAGGAAACTTCCAAGGCAACGGGGGAGGCAATAACTCTTATAACGGGGCCATTCTCGTAGCCAAAACGCTCGATTCAATGGGCAACCCCTTGGCTACCCTTGGCGCCCCTACATTTGGTTTTAATGGCGGCGGCGGTAATGGCTTCAACTATAGCAGCGGCTGTATTGCCCAAGCCACCACGCTTAGCACGTTTCACATCGTGGCCTTCCGTGAAATGTTGGACTAGAGTTCTCTCGTAGCACGCCCCGTGTATTCTCCGTTTACAGATGTTCTTTAATTGGAAGGCCGTGCCTTAGTTATAGCCGAGGGCCACGGACAATGCCTATCGAAAGCATCAGTCAAGCTTCCAATTCTTGCTCCGAGATCCAAGCGAGAATGCGTCATGCATCAGGAACAGCCAGGGTGGAAGTACCGAGGATGAACGCAATATTTGGTGGGGATGGTTCGTCACTAATCGTTACATTGAACTATAAGGACCCGGTTGAGCTTGCCGGCAAGCCCATCAAAACAAAGCTGTTCCTCCTTGGCAAGGGAATTGCCTTTACTATAGAAACGGTCAAGGGCGCCGCCGCCGGCCGCTCCCCCAAGAATGGGAGCAGTCGAAGTCACGAGGATGAAGCCAATGTTTGATCGGGATCGTATAACTCAACCAGACCGGGAGTCTCGAGGCCCTCAGGCGGGTTCTCTCTTTTCCCCTCTTCAAAAACGTGGGCCACGAGTGGCACGACCGACGCGGCAAAACGCATACCGAAGTCACGGGTTTTCAATGATTGAGCTGATGCTAGTCGTCACCGGCATCATCATCCTTTCGGCGATAGCAATTCCGTCCGTGACAGGACTTGCGCGCAGTTTCCGGATCGGGGGCGATACGCGCGAAATTGCCGCCCAGCTTAACCTGGCGCGCTTACGCGCGGCTTCCGATTACACTCATGCACGCGTTTACGTAAATCTCAGCACCAATACCTATCACCTGGAGGTATGGAACAAGACCAGCTCATGCTGGCAGACCTACGAGGACTCCAACTCCTGCACCCAAACAGCGAGCCCTGTAGTTCCTCTTGCCCCAGGTGACACCTTCGGATACGGATCCATAGCAACGGGACCCACTGGGGCGACGCCCGCTCAGGCGCCGGCTTGCATAGCAGGAGTCGCGGGCCCGAGCCCCGGCTCTACCACCGCCAACACGGCATGTATCGAGTTTAATTCACGCACCTACCCGGTGGACAGCACCAACAAGGTGGTCGCGACCGACGCGATCTATATCCAGAATGCGGAGGGCTATCAAGCCATTGCGGTATCCGTCTCTGGGCTGCCAGCGCAGTATCGATACACCGGGTCGGCGTGGGTTCAATTTTAAAGGTCAGGAGATTGGAAAATGGTTGGAGAACTCCTAAGCGCGGCTGGAATGAAATCGGCAAAACGCTGCCGGAAGAATAGGGCGCGATCAGAGCGCGGTTCAACTTTGATCGAGACCATGGTGGCCGTTGCGATTTTGCTTATCGTCGTCGCAGGACTTCTGCCGGTTTTCGTCGTCGGTATCCAAACCACGAATCAGCAGGCAGACCTGGCGACCAGGACCACCGAATACGCCCAGGACAAGATGGAACAGTTGCTCACACTGAACGCCATCAACTTGACGAGCGACGGCTTCAACGACGGCACCACGGATACCACGGTCTTTCCGTCCGTGACCGATGGGTCCACGGGATGCACGGGCTCGGGAGCCAATACTTGCGGCTTAGGTGGGACGATGGCCGCCAGTACGACTGTGGGCTCGGTTCCGCCCGCAGCGCCGGTAAAGTATTTCGTCGATTATCTCGACGTAAACGGCAACCTGCTGACGAGTTCCACAGGAGCGTATTACACCCGGCAGTGGAAGGTTACGACCGACTCCACGGCTACCTTGAAGACCATCACCATAGTCGCCAGTGCTGTGCAAGGGGCTGGTGTGAAGGGCCTGGCCCCTTCCTCAACACTCGTCTGCGTCAAGTCGAGTGGACTGTAGACCGGCCCATGAGAGGTGTTTGATATGTTCGATTATGGAAAACATCGTGAGCGGAATCGAAGGGCTGTTACCCGCCGGCATTCCCCTGCATTGAGAAAGCCAACGTGCGGTGGGTTCTCGCTGCTCGAACTGATGGCGAGTATGGTCATCTTGTCTCTGATTATGGGTGGGTTTATTTCCGCCCTCTCCACGTCGGAACAATCCTATGCCCGAACCGAACTGGGCTCGGACATGTATGAAAACGTGCGGAGCGTCGCGGAGTTGTTGGCGCAAGAAATCGGACAGGCCGGCCTGGTAAGTTTGCCTGCGACAACGCTCACTGCGGCCGCGGCTATCGGCGCAACAACCGCTACAGTCTCCCAGACCGCTTCCATGTACGTTGGCGAACAACTGCTGGTCGACGCGGGCAGCGCAAGCGAAGAATTGGTAACGCTCACGGCCGTCACCTCGACCACGTTCACCGCCGGCACCGCCTTCGCCCATGCGCACGCCAGCGGCGCTCCGGTCACCGTTCTGGGCGCTTACCCCACCGGGATCGTACCTGTGGGAGCGACCGACGGCTCCACCTCTGTGAATGAGCCAGGGAAAAGCATTCTGAACATGTACGGAGACATCAACGGCGATGGCTCGCTGGTTTACATCCGTTATACGTGTGACACCACGGCGACCCCCGGAACCCTGACGCGGTCGGTCACCACGATCACTCCGGGTGTCAACACCATCAACGCAGCTCAGACTTTACTTTCGACGCTTATCCCGAACCCGGGCGGTACGCCTTGTTTTCAATTCACGAGCTACCCCGTTGGCACCCCGAGCAACACTTATGTGACCAACGTCGGGCTCACCATCAGCGTGCGGTCGTTAACGCCCGACCCGCAAACGCAGGCGTACTTGACCATGACCAAATCGTTTCTAGATTTGTCCCCGCGCAATGTCCTGGCGGGTTTTGAATTGGGCAATGCGGGGCTCACGACCCGCCTTCAAGCCCAGCCCCCCAACGTAAGCCTTTATTAACGAGCTTTGGGAAACTGAAACTCAAACGGCAGGAGGAAATCGTCATGGAAACGCAAACGACTTACAGGAAATCGGAGCGGGGTGTCGCATTGATCGTGGCATTGCTCGCGATCCTGGTGCTGAGCGTCCTCGCTATTGCCGTGATGAGCACTTCCCAGGCGCAGACTTGGACTTCGCTTAACTACCGGCTGGCCGCGCAAGCGCGTTATGCGGCCGAGACCGGGGTGCAGACAACAATGAACTGGCTGTCGTCGGCCAGCTATCCAGTCCCCACCTTCGCCTCGTACACCATGACGACGAACCCCGTTCAATACAACGCTAAAGCCGTGGTGCTCTCGCCCGTAAGCGGCGCTTCGAACTATCCCGACGGAACGGTCGTCACCAACTTCGGGAAAGTAGCGGCCGGAAGCGTTCCGGGTGTTTCGAACGCCACCTATTCGACTACTGCCACGCTGCTGCGCATGAATTCGGGAGGCGGGGTTTCGTGGTTGCCGGGAACCGGCGGTGGCGCCATGCAAACGTGGCAGATCACCTCCACAGGAAGCATCGGCGGCGTGCTTAATGCCACGGTGCAGGTGACCCAGACCTTTGAGCGGACCGGCAAGCCGATTTTCCAGTACGGTCTCGAGGCGTTGGGAAATGGCTGTGGCTCGATCACTTTGGCAGGAAGCGATTACACGGATAGCTACAATTCGGCGGCAGGCGCTTACGCCTCGCAAACGCCCGGATCGGCTGGAAGCATCGCCACCAATGGAAACGTCAACCTTGCTTCAACGGCGAAAGTTAACGGAAATATCGGGGCTCCAAACACAAAGGTGGGAGCTTGCCCCAATGGGCTTACTGACAAAGGGTCAAAGAACTACGCAGGTCTCACAGCGGTAAGTAAGATGACAGCCCCGCTTCCTTTTGGTTGCACGACCACTCCGTGTTATCCGACAACCCCTCCTGTGATCACTACCGCCCAGAACATCAGTACCGGTTGCTCCGGTATTACTGGCTGCACCAAGAGCGGGACCACGGACAGTATTAACGACGGTGGGTCGAGCAAAACGGTTAACGACTTTACGCTCGCGCCGGGGGCGTATGGAAACATAACCATCAACGGCGCCGATGTTGTCCACGTTTCCGCTGGAACCTATACCATTAACAGCATTAATTTCGCCCAGGACGGCCAGTTCGTGGTTGATTCGGGCCCTGTTGTATTCCAACTTGCCGGAAATTGTGGATCGGGGGGTTGTCCCAGTGAATCCGGCCTTCCTTCAGGCTATAGCTCAACTGAAGTGATCTATGGCGCCGGCTACGCCGGCCTGAATGGATGCGCCCCTTCCGGCGGTAAAGGCGTCATCGCTAACCCGAACGTATATGGCAGCGTGACCTGTGGTCCGTCTAAAACGACTTTCAGCGGGATCCCATCTAACATGCAGATTGTTTACGGCGGAAGTTATACCATCCGGCTTGGCGGGATGCCAAACGCCGCAGTTATTTACGCGCCCAACGCTGGCTACTACACCCCAGGCGCACCCGTCGGTCTCTACGGAAGTATCATCACCAACAATTTCAACGATGCCTCTGGATCCCCCTGGCATTATGACACTGCGGAACAGAACTCCGTACTGCAGCTGGGGAATTTCATCCCCGTGGGAGGCTTCAGTTGGAGCAAATTTTAGTCAGGAGCTACCGACCGAAGACGAGGGGCCGACTGAATTGACCGCGATCCGGATCAGCCTGCATCCGGATCAGTCACCCGGTTATTGCAAACGGCCGGAGTTCCGTCATCTCACGACGTGCATTGGCGGAACTCTTTGCGCCGGCGCTCCCAAATGCATAGGGCAGTTGCCTGCTAAGATGCGGATGTAATCACGATCCGTATTTATCCGGAAAAATGAAATTGATTCTGGCATCGGCTTCGCCGCGCCGCGCGCAAATCCTGAGGGACGCGGGCATACCCTTCGAGATTGCGCGAGCGAACGTGAGCGAGCGGCGCAAGCGCGGTGAAAATGCAGTGGCTATGACCCGACGCCTCGCACAAGCTAAAGCTCAGGCCATCGCCAGGAAGCTAGGGAAGAAGCATCTCGAAGCCATTGTCGTTGGTGCAGACACATCTGTGGAAGTAAAAGGCGAATTATTGGGGAAGCCGCGCTCTCTGGCAGAAGCTCGCAAAATGCTGAGGAAACTAAGCGGGAAATCTCATCGCGTTGTCACGTCCGTTGCGGCGATCCGTCTTCCCGATCATGCCCAGGCGATCGCGACAGAATCCACGCGAGTGCGCTTCGCGCCACTAAGTGCAGATGATATTGCCGAGTATGTGGCGACCGGAGAACCGCTCGACAAGGCGGGCGCTTACGCAGTGCAAGGCATTGGCGGCCGATTTATCGAGGGAATTGAGGCTGCTACTTCAATGTGGTGGGACTACCTCTAGCGCAGTTCTACCGCCTGCTCATCGACTTGGGATGGAGACCTGCGCCCAAACGAGGAAGGCGCAAAAGCGCACGCTAATCTGCATAAGCTCCACCCAAGAAGGCTTACTTCTTGTCGGCCGAACTCGAAACCACAGTGTTTGCCGGTGGCGCCGGATTCTGCGGCGTAGCGTTGCCTGAATCGCCCCGCATGCCTTCCTTGAAGCTACGGATGCCTTCGCCCATCCCACGCATAACTTCGGGGATGCGCCTGCCGCCAAACAAAATCACGATGACCGCTAAAACGATCAGCCAATGAATCGGGCTAAACTCACCCATAATTAACCTCGCGTATTGAAACTACTGTCTGCTGAGCCGCGAATTGCGTCTTCACCGAAAAACGAAACGATCTCTAGGCAGACGGCCAGTCAGACCCACCAGCTAAAGTATAACACGGTAATCTCCTACCCGCCTCGTAACTCCAGCCCGATCGAAATATTCCAGCAGGGGAATGGCATATTTGCGGGTGACGCCTGCCAGTTCTTTGAAATCTGCCACGGCCAAGCGATCGCCGCGGGTTCGTTTGTATTCGGCAAGCAGCACCCGGGCGTGATCGACAGCCTGATGATGAAGCACCACATCGCTGCTGATCTTCAAAAGCACCCGCTCGCGCAGCAGCAATTGAAAAATCTTCTGAGCATGGCTCATTTCCATTGACAGAGCGGTGAGCACCGCCTCGATTCCTGGGGCAGCGAGACCGCCGCGCGCAAACTCCCGCTCAATCTGCTCTTTTGCTCTGGCCTCGCCGGGTTGCAGCTCGACGGACCGCCCGGCGCGTTTCACCACATCGCCCGCGAGGGCGAGCTTGCCAGCCGAGACGGCATCTTCCAGCGCGGCTCGGAAGATATCCGGAGGCAGGGCTGAGGCGCAGCGCGTGCGCAGATCTTCCTTGGAGATGGCCTCCGCCAAAGGATTGGCGCGGTGGAAACGCTCGACTTCTTTCAGAAGCCGGTCCGCGCACGATCCAACAACCTCGGGAGAAACTACAAGGAATGACTGTTCCGAAATGACTCTCATTTGCCGTTGCGCCGCGAGATGCCCCACCATCCCGCGAATTTCCTGCTCCGGCAAGCCTGTGCGCATGACCAGATCCGCAAGAGTGCTTCCCTCGAGATTCGAAGAAATGATGGTCTTTAGTGCAGCCACGCGCGCAGAAAGATCGCCGTTGAGGCCGCGTTCCTGTGCTTCCAGAAAGCTTGCCGCTCGCGGATCGCGTAGCCGCCGTCCGCGTGGTATGTGCAAGACCGTGCCGCCACCGATCGTAACTACCGGCGAGAATTGCCGCAGGATAAAGCGGTCTCCCGGCAGCGCGAGCGTGGCGTCGGCCAGACGCAATTGCGCGAAGCCTGTGCTCCCCGGCACTATTTCTTTCGCGCCGAGTACATGGACTTCTGCAATCGTTTCCGCTGAGCCGTGATGGAAGTGCACGCGCGCGCGATGCTTGAGCTTCTTTGCCGAAGCAAGCAGAACAATGCGCACGTCCAGCCGCGAAGTCGCCTGGAAGCGCCTGGGCGCGGCCAGCACCATGCCACGCTGCACCTCGTGGTGCTCGATCCCGGCCAGATTCAAGGCGGTACGCTGCCCGGCGGAGGCGCTCGTCACTGCTTTGCCGCCCGATTGCACGCCCCGCACCCGCAGACGCCGCCCCAAGGGGAATAATTCCACTTCATCCTCGGCTTTCACTTCCCCGGCGATGAGCGTACCCGTTACGACCGTGCCGAATCCCTTCATAGCAAAGGCGCGATCGATCGGCAGCCGAAAGTAGCGCGAGGCGTCCTTCGGAGGCGTTTCAGCCGCGATGCGCGCAAGTTGCCGCCGAAGCTCGTCCAACCCCGCGCCCGTTTTTGCGCTCACCGCAACAATGGGCGCCCCCTCGAGGAACGACCCGCGGATAAATTCCTCCGTCTCCAGACGCGCTAATTCGAGGACCTCAGGTTCAACCAGATCGCATTTCGTGAGCACGACCAAGCCCCGCGGAATCCCCAGCAGCTTGCAAATCTCAAAGTGCTCGCGCGTCTGCGGCTTGATCGATTCGTCGGCTGCAATCACCAGCAGCACCAGATCGAAACCGCTGGCGCCCGCGAGCATGTTGCGCACGAAGCGCTCGTGCCCCGGCACATCCACAAAGCCGATGCTGATCTCACCGAGTTTGAGAAACGCGAAGCCAATGTCCAGCGTGATGCCCCGCCGCTTCTCTTCCTCAAGGCGATCGGGATGCGTGCCGGTCAGGGCCTCGACCAGAGCCGATTTGCCATGATCGATATGCCCGGCAGTGCCAACGACGATGTTTCGAATAGGCATGGCCGAATGGATGATTGAGTTGATGCTACAGAAGACCGGGAGGAGGATCAAATCGCGACAATGCGAATTCAGGCGGGCGGCAAGGCTTCCGCGATCTCCTCGGCGATGGCCCGCGCCGCTCTCGGCGGGTCGGCGGCCGCCGTAATCGGGCGACCCACGACGAGGTAATCGGCGCCGGCACGAATGGCCTCGGCCGGCGTAGCTACCCGTGCTTGATCGTCACGACGCTTCGATTCGCCTGAAATCGGCCGAATCCCCGGTACGACAATCAGGAAATCGCGGCCGCAGGCGCGGCGAATCTGGCGTACCTCTTGCGGCGAAGCCACCACTCCATCCAATCCGCATTTTTTCGCTGCTCGCGCGAGGCTAAGCGCCCTCGACCCGGGCGTGCCCCCGATACCTACGCGTCGCAGATCCGACTGTTTCAGACTGGTGAGAATGGTTATGCCAAGAAGTTTCGGGCGATCCGCGCCCAGCTTCGCGAGGGCATCCGCCCCGGCGCGCATCATGGCCTCGCTTCCAGTTGTGTGTAAGTCCAGCAGGCGCACTTTCGGCAGTTCTGCCGCGGCGGAAATCGCTCCTGCCACCGTATTCGGAATGTCGTGGTATTTCAGATCAAGGAAGATGTCGGGCCCAAGCGCGCCGATTTTGCGAACCGCTTCCGGGCCCTCGGCTGTAAAGAGATGGATGTTGATTTTGAACATCCCAACGAGGCCTACCAAGCTGCGTGCCATGTCTAGCGCTTCGTTAAGGCGACTGAAGTCGAGCGCTAGAATTAGCTTTTGGCTGGCCGAAGAGGTTATGGGAGTTGAGGCTCCTTGAGCAGTTCGATACGCAAACGCGCCACGCCGGATTCTATCAGACCGAGCCGCGAGGCGACGATAAAAGAGACATCCAGCTCGCGATCGCCCATGAAAGGACCTCGGTCATTGATTCGCACCACCTGGCTATGGCCGGTCTTTGGGTTCGTCAGCCGCAACAGGGAGCCGAACGGAAGCCAAGGATGAGCTGCCGTGGCGGCAAACATGTCGTACACCTGGCCGCTGGCGGTCGTCCGCCCGTCGAATTCTCCGCCATACCAACTCGCGACTCCTGACCAGACCTTGATCGGCTTTGGCGGGTTGGATGGGCGCGCGGCGAGTGGTGCCTGAACCACAGGGGTGATCAGCAACACCACGAGAGGCCAAGATAGGGCGGCCGACGAGATGGAGTGTTTGTTGCGCATGAGCGGGAACGGCCGGAATTGAGCTCAAAGTTTACCCCATCCGTCCGTAACGGCTCAATGCTTTTCTGTCCGAAATGTTCCCCGCAAACCATTGATATTAGGGATGTTCTCTGAAGTGCAGAGCTTCTCCAGCTCTGCGATTATCCTCGCGCATGCGTTGGGGTCGGCGAAATTAGCCGTCCCCACTTGCACGGCGGAGGCACCCACCACGAAGTAATCCAGGACGTCCTCCGCGGTTTCGATCCCGCCCAACCCGATTATCGGTACATCTACCGCCCGCGAGGCTTCATAAACGAGCCGAAGCGTGATCGGTTTGATGGCCCGGCCGGATAGGCCCCCGGTCGGGTTTCCGATGCGCGACCCGCGGGTCCTGAAGTCGACGCTCATTGCGGGATAGGTGTTGGCGACGGTTAAGGCATCGCCGCCTGCGTCTTGTGCCGCTTTGGCAATCGAGCCGATGTCGGCCACGTTTGGCGAAAGCTTCACCCATAGGGGCCGGCGGCTTACCTTTCGTGCGGCCGCCACCACCTGCGCGGCCTGTTGGGCATTGCTGCCGAACTGAATTCCGCCGCAAGCGACGTTTGGGCACGAGATATTCAGCTCGTACGCTGCGACACCTTCGGCGCCTTCGAGGTGCCGGGTGACTTCGGCATACTCCTCCACGTTTCGGCCGAAGACGTTCGCGATGATGGGAACGCGATAGGACCTCAGGCCCGGCAGTTTTTCGGAAATAAACCGCCGCACACCTACATTTTGCAGACCGACGGCGTTGATCATGCCTGCAGGCGTAGGGGATAGCCTCGGCGACGGCGCGCCTTCCATAGGCTCGAGCGAGAGTCCCTTCACGACGATCGCGCCAAGCCGGTTGAGATCGGTTAAATCGGCAAACTCGATGCCGTATCCGAAAGTGCCGCTAGCGGCGATAACAGGATTAGCCAGATGCAATGCGCCGATTTCTACGGAGAGATCAACTGCTTTCGCAGGATTCACTGCGGGTTAGTCTACCATGCGAATTCGCGCAAAATTTATCCTCAGACTGCCGCTGCCGCGCTTCCGCTGGCCTATGCTAGGATGTTCGCCCGAGATGCGCGTCGTCGAAAAAACTCAATTGATGTCCGCCACCGAAATTGACCGCACGTTGCAGCGCTTGGCGCACGAAATCGTGGAGAAAAGCGGCGGCACGGCAAACCTGGCGCTGATCGGGATACGCCGGCGGGGAGTGCCCTTGGCGCAGCGGATCGCCCGAGCGATGCACGGCATAGAAAACCTGGAAGTGCCGGTGGGAACCTTGGATATCACGCTTTACCGCGACGATCTCTCCAAGATCGCTTCCCAGCCAGTGCTTCATTCGAGCGAAATAGCCTTTCCCATGGACGATAAGGACGTGCTCCTGGTCGACGACGTCCTCTACACGGGACGCACCGCACGCGCGGCCATGAACGGTCTTTTCGATCTCGGCCGTCCCAGCCGCGTGCGCATGGTTGTGCTGATCGACCGCGGTCATCGCGAGCTCCCAATCGAAGCCAGCTTCGTCGGCCGGTCCGTCCAGACCAGCGACCGCGAGATCGTTGAAGTCCGGCTGCAAGAGACCGACAAGGAAGAGCGCGTCATGCTTGTGGAGCACGTCGAATGATGGCCCGCTTGCGGTCCTGCGAATTGGCCCGCGTAGCAAACATTTCCGAGGAGCTGAAGTGGCAGAACGCTTGCGCGACCTGCTGAGCATTGAGGAGTTGACCGCGGAGCAGATCGCTTTTCTTCTCGATGAAGCCAAACCATTCCAGGAATTTCAGCGCCATCCTCTGAAAAAACTGGCCACGCTGCGCGGCAAGACGGTTGGGCTGGCCTTTTTCGAAGCTTCCACCCGCACCCGCATCAGCTTTGCCACCGCGGCGTCGCGCCTTGGCGCCGACACCATGAACCTGCAGGCCGAATCTTCCAGTCTGAAGAAGGGCGAATCATTGTTGGATACGGCTCGCACGCTCGACGCCATGAAGCCGGATTGCATCGTCATGCGCCACAGCTCTTCGGGCGCAGCGGATTTTGTGGCGCGGCATCTGGAGATCCCCGTCATCAATGCCGGCGACGGCACCCATGAACATCCTACTCAGGCGCTCCTGGATGCGCTCACGATCCGTGACCGTCGCGGGACGATGGAGAATCTGAACATCACAATTATTGGCGACATCCTGCATAGCCGTGTGGCCCGCTCGAATCTCCACCTTCTGGGAAAATTCGGTTGCCGGTTCACTCTTTGCGGACCGCCGATGTGGCTGCCGCGCGAATTCGAATGCCTGGGCAAGCACGTGCGGCGCTCGTCGCGAATCGAAGAGGCCCTTGAAGGGGCGGATGTGGTAATCGTGCTGCGCGTGCAACAGGAGCGGCTGCATGAGCCGGCGCTGCCGCTCGACGAGTATGTCTTGCTCTACCAGCTTACTCCGCAGCGGCTCAAGATCGCCCGCCCGGATGCCCTGGTGCTCCATCCCGGCCCGATGATTCGCGGCTTGGAAATTGATCCGGCTGTAGCCGATGGCCCTCAGTCCTGCATTCTGGAGCAGGTTACCAACGGCCTCGCCGTGCGCATGGCCGTGCTCTTTGTGATGGTCGCGACCGGCTCGGAAGCCGAAGATGCGAGAGGATCGGCCCATGCTACTCATTAAGAATGGCCGGGTGATCGACCCCGCCGGCGGAACCGATGCAAAGCGCAACATCTGGATAGACGGGGGGCGCATCTCGCGGATTGCGCCCGCGGAGGTTCCGAAAGATTCTTCCTCGACCCCTAACGGCGAGACGATCGATGCTGCCGGACTTGTAGTTGCGCCCGGGTTCATCGATCTGCATTGTCATCTGCGCGAGCCCGGCGGCGAAAGCTCCGAAACGATCGAAACGGGGACCCGTGCCGCGGCGCGGGGTGGCTTCACTGCGGTTTGCCCGATGCCCAACACGCGGCCCGTCAACGACAATGCCTCCGTGACGCGCGCCATCCTGGAGCGCGCCGCGGCGGTAGCCAGCACCCACGTCTGGCCCATCGGCGCGGCGTCTATAGGCAGCCGGGGCGAGGCTCTGGCGGAAATCGGCGCGATGCAGAAAGCAGGAATCGTCGGGGTCAGCGATGATGGCCATCCCATCGCCACAGCCAAGCTGCTGCGCCAGGTGATGGATTATTGCCGCGCCCTCGATCTGCCCGTCATCGATCATTGCGAAGATTCTTCACTTTTTGCCGGCGCGGCCATGCGCGAGGGGCGGCAGTCGGTGCGCCTTGGCCTTCGCGGGATGCCTGCGGCGACCGAATCGATTGCGGTAGGACGCGATATTCAGGTGACGGAGCTGACGGGCTCCCGGTTCCACGTTGCGCACATGTCTTCGCGCGCATCGCTCGATCTGGTGCGCGCCGCCAAAAAGCGCGGCTTGCGAGTGAGCTGCGAGGTGACCCCACATCACTTCACACTCTGTGACGAAGACGTTGTCTACGATTCGCGTTTCAAGATGAATCCTCCGCTGGCCTCTGCGGAAGACCGCGCGGCGCTGATCGAAGGGCTGGCTGACGGCACCGTTGATGCCATCGCTACGGACCACGCGCCCCATGAGGCCGCGATCAAAGAGGTCGAATTCGATCGCGCTCCCTTTGGCGTCACGGGATTCGAAACGGCTTTGGCCTTGGCGCTGGAACTTGTGCATGCCGGGCGTCTCTCGCTGGCGCGCATGGTGGAACTTTTCACCACTGGCCCGGCAGGCGTACTCGGCCGAAAGCGGTCGATTGCGGCGGGTGAGCCGGCCGACCTGACGATCTTCTCTACCGATCATCCCTGGACGTTTCACGTGAAACAATCCGCGAGCAAGTCCAGCAATTCGCCCTTTGACGAGCGCAATTTCCGTGGCGCCCCCATGTTCACGATTGTCGCCGGACGCGTTGCCTATCGCCGGGAGGCGTGAGCAGCGAGATTATTTCTTTCAGGTTGCAAAAAGCGGGGGGAGGACGTCGCTAGCGTGTAGCCGGTTCGGCTGCGGGATGCATACCGTGCTGCGGTACTTCGTGGATGCCGCGCGGCGGCGGTTCTTGGTGAATGCGATAGAAATGATCGAGCGGACCGGGGCCTTTTCCGATGGCAAACCCATTTTCAATGGCTTTCACGACATAAGCTTTTGCAAGCATCACTGCCTCGCGCAAGCCGCGCCCCAAAGCAAGCTGCGCAGCAATCGCTGACGCGAAGGTGCAACCGGATCCGTGGGTGTGCTCGGTGCGGACGTGATCGCCGCCGAGCGTCATCGCTTCCGAGCCATCGAAAAGAAGATCGACGGCTTTATCCATGTGGCCGCCTTTCACAACTACGGCCCGGGCCCCGCGCTCCACTAACTTCCGCGCAGCCGCTTCCATACCCGCGAGGTCCTTGATCTCAATTCCGGAAAGCAACACCGCTTCGGGAACGTTTGGCGTTATCACCGAAGCGCGCTTCATCAATTCATCGGCGAGGTACTTCACCCCGGCGGCATCCAGCAAGTCTGGTCCGCCGGACGTCGGCTGCACTACGGGATCCAGCACGACGTTCGGAAGATTTGTTCTGTCCAGAAATTCAGCCACAGCCACGGCATTGGCGCGGCTGCCGAGCATTCCGATTTTTACCGCTGCGATTTGCAAATCCTCCGCCAACGTATCGAGTTGCGCGCGTAAAGTCGGCGCCGGCGTCACGTGGATCGCTTTCACGCCTTGAGTCGACTGCACGGTCAGCGCCGTGATCGCCGCGACGCCGTAGCAATTGTTGGCGGACAGAGTTTTCAAATCGGCGGCGGTTCCCGCGCCACAGGAAGGATCGAATCCGGCAATCGTCAAAACGATGGGGAAAGAAGCGTGATGATGATTATTCAACTCGTCGTGCCCTCCGCGCGAGGCACAAATGCCGGCCACTTCGTATCCCGAAGTGAACCGGCACAGCAGAATGTACGCGCCTCGACCTGCTCACGCAAGTTTTTTTCGCGGGATCTAAAAAGTTTTCGCGACTCGGTAGCCCGCCGCATCAATTATTAAGATGCGCGGAGGAGGTATGGGACGCGCGATCAGGAAAAAAATTATCAGGGGAAGAGGCCGCGCACGAGCATTGCTTCGGTGACGCGGCTCACCGCCAGCACGTAAGCGGCTGCGCGCGAATGCGTGCGGTGCTTACGCATGGCCATGTACACATCGTTGAATGCGCGACGCATGACGAGATCGAGTCTCTGGTTCACTTCGGTATCCTGCCAATGAGCGCCCTGCAGATTTTGCGCCCACTCAAAATAGCTGACGGCCACTCCGCCGGCATTGGCAAGAATGTCTGGTATTACGAAGATCCCTTTGCGGGTTAGAACCTCGTCGGCATGCGGCGTGGTCGGTCCGTTGGCCCCTTCGGCAACGATCTTGGCTTTGATCTGGTCGGCATTGTGCAGCGTTATGGCATTTTCCAGCGCTGCCGGAATCAGAATGTCGCACTTCAGCGCCAGCAGGTCTTCGTTGGAGATGCGAGAGGCGCCGGGCATGCCCACAACCGTTCCTGCGCGCTCTTTGTATCGGTAAGCCTTCAGCGGATCAATTCCCCGAGGGTTGGCAACCCCGCCGCGCGAGTCGCTCAAGGCAATAATTTTGGCTTTTTTCTCGAAAAGGATGCGAGCGACGGCGGAGCCGACGTTGCCGTAGCCTTGGACTGCGACACTGGCGCCACGCAAATTGATCTTTTTCAACTTGCAGGCTTCTTCGAGCGCGAACAGTAGCCCACGGGCGGTGGCATCGACGCGGCCTTCCGAACCGCCCAGCGAAATCGGCTTGCCCGTCACGGAGCCCAGTGCAGCTTCGCCTGTCAGCATGGAATACGTGTCCATCATCCAAGCCATGGTCTGGCCGTCAGTGGCCACATCGGGAGCCGGAATGTCGCGTTCGGGCCCCAGGATGGGAGAAATCTCGTAGGTGAACCGCCGGGTCAGCCGCTCGAGCTCGCTGCGCGACATCCGCTTGGCATCGCAAATGACGCCGCCCTTCGCGCCACCGTAGGGGATATTTACCGTGGCTGTCTTCCACGTCATCCAGGAAGCCAGAGCCTTGACTTCGTCGAGTGTCAGATTGGGATGATAGCGAATACCGCCTTTGGCCGGGCCCCGCGCCGTGTTGTGCTGCACGCGATAGCCGACGAAAACCTTCACCTGCCCGTTATCCAGCTTGATGGGGATGGAAACTTCCATCACCCGTTTAGGCGTGCGCAAGATCTGCCGTAATCCCTGATCGACCTTCAGAAATTCCGCTGCCATATCGAATTGAATCTGGGCGATGCGGAAAGGATTGAGATCCTCCCGAGGAGCCACTTTCGGAATCACCGGTTGCGGGATAATCTTTGCGACCGTTCCCATCCAGGATCTCCTTAGTCTTGACGCTTAAAGCGCCTTGCTTCTAGGCTCTGGCCGCGCGTGCGGTTGGCTGACCGTAACGTTCGCGGCATTTGGCGGAGCAGAAGTGCGTAATTTGACCCGATTTCTCCAGCTTGAGCGAAATTTCCGGGGAAACATAAGTGCCGCAAACGGGGTCCCGGTATAAATGAATTGGAGGGGAAGATTTCTCTGGCTGCTGGCCGCGTGTCATTTGAGGACCGCCAGCCACGCTAAATTGCCGCACAAATGAGAGCAATCCCCCGGTCACAACTCCCCAGAGGACGACTCGGAATATGCGGCTGAGAGGGTTCATCTGATCCTTAAAGTAAAGTCGAACAAGCGCGCAGTGTATTGACTAGCAAAAGGGCTTGTCAATTGAATCTGGTAGGCTCTGTCGAATTGGTTGGTTCAACTTAGGACACGCGTGGCTAGACACTAGGTACGTAAGTTAATGTAGCTACAGCTCTTATGTATTTTTGCGATCAAATTGCCGCCAGGATCCTGTCGACGCCCATATAGGGCCGCAGGATCTCTGGAATGAGGATAGATCCGTCCGCTTGTTGGTAATTTTCGAGCAAAGCCAGCCAGGTGCGGCCCACCGCAAGGCCGGAGCCGTTCAGCGTGTGCACGAATTCGCTCTTGCCGCCCTTTGGCTTGAATCGAATGCCGCTTCGTCGCGCCTGAAAGGCTTCGCAATTCGAGCAGGAAGAAATTTCGCGGAACTCATTGGCCGATGGCAGCCAGACTTCAATATCGTAGGTCTTGCTGGAAGCGAAACCCATGTCGCCCGTGCAGAGCAAGACGACTCGATAATGCAACCCGAGCTTTTGCAAGAGTGATTCGGCATCGCGTACTAGAGCTTCTAGTTCTTCATAACTCTGCTCGGGCCGCGTGAACTTGAACATCTCTACTTTCTGAAACTGATGCTGGCGAAGAATGCCGCGCGTATCTTTGCCGGCTGCGCCCGCTTCGGAGCGAAAGCACGCCGTCCAGGCACAGACTTTAATCGGCAGCCGATCCGCATCGACAGTTTCATCTCGATATAGGCTGGTCAGCTCGACTTCGGCCGTCGGCGTGAGCCAGAGATCGGTATTTTCAAGATGAAACATGTCCGCGGCGAATTTTGGCAGTTGGCCAACGCCCGTTAAGGACGCGGTGTTTACCAGGAAAGGCGGAAGGTACTCCGTATATCCATTCCGCGTGTGGACGTCGAGAAAAAAATTCGCCAAAGCTCTTTCGAGCCGTGCGCCCAGACCGCGATAGAGGGCAAAACGCGCTCCGGCTATTTTCGTCGCTCGCTCCAGATCCAGAATTCCGGCACGCTCGCCCACTTCCCAATGAGGTTTCGGCGCAAAATCAAATTTTGGCGGGCTGCCCCAGCGGCGAACTTCGACATTGCAGCTCGCGTCATGACCGATCGGCACCGAAGCGTGCGGAAGATTCGGCACTGAAAGCATGAAGCTCTGCAGCTCGGCATCGAGCCGGACAATCTCTTCATCCGCCTTCTTGATCTCTTCCGAAGCGCGTTTCATTTCCGCCAGCAGATCGTCGGCTTTCTCGCCTGCCCGCTTGCGCCGGGCAATCTCCTCGCTCGCCTTATTGCGCTCGGCCTTGCGGCGTTCGACGGCAGTAATGCGTTCACGCCGCTCCCGATCGAGAGCGCGGAAACCTTCGAAATCTATGCGTACGCCGCGGTTTGCGGCCATTTGTTCGAATTCGGGCAGGTGCTCGCGAAAATAGTTGAGATCATGCATGGCCGGACAGAATACCGTAACCTTACGGCACAAGAAACCCACCGCTGACGAATGACGCAAAAATAGCCGGGTTGGGCAACCCGGGTGGACCGTATATCATGGCGGCAGCTATCATGGGATGCGCGCCGTAATGGAGCAAACCGCACCAGTCACAGTCTCAAATCCCGCGCAAGGCGGCGATGAATTCCTCTGGGGTTTCTGGTACCCGGTCCTGCGCAGCAACCAGATTCGCGGCCGGAGGCTGGCGACCTCCACTCGCCTTGAGGTTCCGCTGGTTCTTGGACGCGACGCCTCCGGAAAGCCGTTCGCTCTCCGCGACGTCTGCCCGCACCGCGCTTTCCCGCTATCGCTAGGACGCTACGATGGCCAAACCGTCGAATGTGCCTATCATGGCTGGCGTTTTGAGGCGCATACCGGCCAGTGCCGCGTTGTTCCCTCCATCACTCAGGATTCGAAGCTCCAGTGCGACCGCATCTACGCAGGCAGCTTCGCCTGCGAGGAGCGCGACGGCTATGTGTGGGTTTTTTTCGGCAATGCCGAAGGACGCTCACAGGCTGGCCGCGTGCCGCCCGCGCCGGAATTGCCGAAATACAGTGGCCGTTATCGCATCGCGCATCTTTCCGCGACGCTGGCCTGCAGCATGGATACGGCCATCATCGGGCTGATGGATCCAGCGCATGGCCCATTTGTTCATCGCTCATGGTGGTGGCGCAGCCGGCACAGCATTCGCGACAAGCAAAAGAGCTTTGAGCCTATTCCGCAGGGCTTTCGAATGAGCCCGCACAGCCCTTCGGCGAATAGCGCCCCGTACAAGCTGCTCAAAATCTATGGCGCCGCAGTCACCACGCAGATCGATTTTGTCCTGCCAAATATGCGCACCGAAGAAATTCGCTGCGGAAGATATTGGTTTACGAATCGCACCACCGTCACGCCGATCCGGCGTGACCTGTGCCAATTGGACTTTTGCGCGGCGTGGAATCTATTTTCCTGGTTTCCTCTTGTGGCGCCGCTGCTTCACTTTTTCGGGAAGCGTTTCATCGCGCAGGATCAGCGCGTGATCGAGCTGCAGAAGCCCGGACTCCAGGTGCAGCCGCGCATGATGCTGATTGACGATGCGGACCGCCAAGCACGCTGGTATTTTCAGTTGAAGTCGGCTTATCTCTCGTCGCAGCAGACTGGCATGCCGATGCAGCACCCGATGGAAGGTCCGGTCACGTTGCGCTGGCGCAGTTAGCCGAATTAGTGCTCTGGTTTCAAATCGCAGCTACAGCCGCGAAAGCTTTACGTCTTGATGCGGAGCAGTTTCGTCAGATTGCCGCCGAGAATCGCTTCTTTGTCTGCGTCCGAGATTTGCGCGCCGAGAATCGCGTCGATCGTATCGGGCCACACAAGCGGAATATCTGTCCCGTAGACGACCTGGCTGGCGCCCACTTCTGCCACAAGATGCCGCACGCCCTCAGCCGAAAAGACCATGGAATCGATATAGACCTGTTGCTTGAGATATTCGCTCGGTTTTTTCTTGTTCAGGCAGCCGGCATTCTGGCGCACGTCGCACGCCACCTCGGTGCGACCAAGGTAAGACGGCATGTAGCCGCCAGCATGCGCGGCGCAGATCTTCAGATTGGGGAAGCGGTCAAATGCACCATCGTAGATCATGTGAGAGAGGAAGAGAGTCGTCTCGAGCGGATTGCCGATGATATTCCCCAGATCGCCCCGGCCCTTCAGGCCTTCTTTAGTGACGTTGTCGGCGTTGTTGGGATGCATGAAGACCATCACGTTGAGTTCCTGCGCTTTGGCCCAGAATGGGTCGTACTTGGGATCGGAGAGCGGCTCGCCCTGCACGTGACCCGCGACGGCGGCGCCGACCAGTCCTAAATTCTTCACCGCATGCTCGAGTTGTTGCGCGGCTAAATCGGGGAATTGCAATGTCGGTGACGTCAGCGCCAGGAAACGATCGTGGTTGCTGTTTACCCATGCCGCGAGACCTTTATCGTGAACATCCACGATCTTGGCAGCCAGGTCGCGATCCGCCGCGTTGTACCACCAGAACGTGTTGATATCGAGCACCTGAATGTCGATGCCGCGCTTGTCCAGTTCCCGAATGCGATCGGGACCCAGCGCGCGGCCGCCCTGCGCATAGCGCTCCAAGGGCGTTCCCTTGACCACGTCCGCGACCTCCGGGATCGTGGCATGCGCGTGCACATCGATCACTTTGACGCGCTTGCCGCCCACGCGGATATCGCGATGCATGACGGGAGCGTCGGAGGCGCCCGCCTGACCCTGCCCGCCGCCCTGTCCCCGGCCTTGCGCGGACGCATCACGCATGAAGGTACGGTTTGCAGCCCACAGTCCCGCCGTCGCACCCGCCACGCCCTTAATAAAATCTCTGCGATTCGGCATACTCTCCTCCTTTACCGCTCAAATCTTTTCAAACGCCGTCGAATATGGCACGGGCCTTCAGAAAAATCCCCGTATTGTCGACTTTTCGCCTGTCAGGCTATCACGGACAAGGTTGACACTGCCAGCGGCGCCGAATACGCTCACCGAATGGCCCAACGGCAAGCGATCCTTCGCAGTCACGCCAGCCAAGCCGACAGAAATGCGCATGTATGACCTGGTCGAACCATTTGCCGCTCCGTGGCACCATCTTCATTAAAGACACAGGCAGAAGAATCCATCTTGCGCTCACCCGCGCGTTTTTGGTTCGATGGTTATTCGTATTGGCAATCGCACCGCTCCTGCTGGGCGGCGCCGCTAGAGCACAGAGCATGCCGCGAGAAAATCTAACCTCATCTCCGTCCCGGATCGAGGTGAGAGACGAAACAGGCCGCACCGTTCGCATCCCACAACCGGTGCGCCGCATCGTTTCGCTCGCGCCCAGTGTTACCGAGACGCTCTTCGCACTCGGGGCCGGCGACCGGGTGGTCGGCGACACGGACTTTTGCGATTACCCGCCCGAAGCCAAGCAAAAAACACACATTGGCGGCCCGGTAAGCCCCAGTATCGAGGCGATCGCCGCACTGCATCCCGACCTCGTCGTGGCCACGCGCGAAATCAATCGGCCGGAGTCTGTGCACGCGCTGGAGCAGTTAGGCATCGCTGTTTACGCCACCGACCCACAAACAGTCGAGCAGGTGTTTACCTCGACTGAGCGATTGGGCGACCTGTTGGGCGCAGGGGGCGCGGGCCGTATGCTCACGGCGGATCTGCGCCAACGGCTCAGAGAAATCGACCGGCGGCTTGCCGGCTTGCCAGCGAAAAGCGTGCTGATGATCGTTTGGCTTGATCCCTTGATGTCGGTCGGCCGAAATACCTTTCTTGACGACGCTTTGCGCCGCGCCGGTGCGCATTCCGTTATCGATTCGCCACAGTCCTGGCCGACGATCGATCTCGAGCAAGTCGTGCGCCTGCAGCCCGACTACCTGATCATTTCCAATGACAATGCGCGGCAGGTTCAAAGGGAATTGACTGAGTTGCAGGAGCGTCCAGGTTGGCGGCAGCTCGAAGCGGTGCGCAAACGGCGCTTCATTGTTGTTTCCGAAGCGATGAGCCATCCTTCGCCACGCCTGGTCGACGGAATCGAGCAACTCGCGCGCGCACTTTATCCTGATGCGTTTGCCGCCGATGCCGCGTTTCTCGGCGCTTTGGCGCGAAGTTGCCGAGAAACCATCATGGCCCGCTTTTCTCAGCCGTTTTTCTCACTCCCGCAGCCATGCGGATGCCTATGAAACCGTTGACTCTGCGACGGGTGTTGTGGAGTTGCGCGCTCCTTGCCGTAGTGCTGCTCGGCATCGTTTTGCTGGCGCTGCGCTTGGGCGCCGTCCCATTTTCGTTCGGTGATCTGGGGCAAAATTTGTGGTGGCTTGTCAGCGGTCATCGCGAAAAAATCTCCACCGATTTCCGCCTGATCATGGTGGATATACGCCTGCCGCGAATCCTGCTGGGCATTGTTGTAGGTGCGGCGCTGTCGGTGGCCGGGGCAGGTTTTCAGGCGCTGTTGCGCAATCCGTTGGCGGACCCTTACGTATTGGGAGTATCGAGCGGCGCCGCTCTGGGCGCCATTCTGGCTCTGCTGGCTGCGCCGGCGATTCCGCTGATGACGCCAGCAGCAGCGTTTCTCGGCGCCGCCGCCACCATAGCCGGAGTTTATTTTCTCGGCCGGCGCCAGGGACAGCTCGATAGTGGCACGCTGCTTTTGGCCGGCATTGTCATGGCGTCATTTCTTTCCGCCATGATCATGTTTCTCATGACCACGCTTGCCAGCCGCGAATTGCGCGGCATTTCCTTCTGGCTGATGGGAGACCTTTCCACTTCTCTTCCTCGCGGCCTGCTGTGGGTTCTGGTCGTTGGTTTTCTCGCTGCGGCGGGAGCGATCCTGACCACCGCCTCGGACCTGAATGTTTTGCTTGCTGGCGAACGAGAAGCCATGCATTTGGGCGTGGATGTCACGAGGGTTAAGCTGGTGGTGTACATCTCGGCCTCCGTGCTTACCGGCCTGGCCGTTTCCGTCAGCGGAGCTATCGGTTACGTGGGTCTGCTCGTGCCGCACGTCATGCGTATGTTCTTTGGTTCCGATTATCGCGTGCTGATTCCGACGTCGGCGCTGGGCGGAGCCATTGCCATTGTTTTGGCGGATACCCTGGCCCGCACTCTGATCGCGCCAACCGAACTGCCGGTCGGCGCTATGACGGCGATGGCCGGCGCTCCCGTGTTTATTTATCTGCTGCGCCGGAGACTGGCGTGAGCGAAACGACGAGCCTCACCGAAGCGCGCCCGGCGCCCAGCACCCAGCACCATCCTCCGCACCTGCGCATCAATGTCGAGCAAGCCAGCTATGCCTACTCGGCACGAAAAAAGGCAGCGCCGCTTTTCACGCTGGAGGCGACTACCTTTCAGGCGCGCGAGCGCGAATTCGTCGCGATCCTCGGGCCGAACGCCAGCGGTAAATCCACGCTACTCCGCTTGATCGCAGGGGCCATCGCGCCGCTTTCCGGCCGCGTGGAACTCGACGGCTTCGAGACGTGCCATCTGGATGTGCGCACCCGGGCCCAGCGCATCGCTCTCGTGCAGCAGGAAAGTCCGCTTATTTTTCCGATTCGCGCCGGCGATTATGTCTTGCAAGGGCGCCATCCCCACGGCCGCTCGCTGTGGTTCGAGAAAGACGAGGATTTTGCCATCGCAGAAAACGCGCTGGCTCAAGTGGGCGCCGAACATTTGCGCGATCGCTGGATGCACGAAATTTCCGGCGGAGAAAAGCAGCGGGTCGTTCTGGCTCGCGCGCTGGCTCAGCGGCCCCTTGTGCTATTGCTGGACGAACCCACGCTGCATCTGGATATCCGGGCGCAAATCGACCTGCTTTGCCGCCTGCGCCGCCTGGCTGATGAGCATCGTTATACTGTGATTGAGGTCACCCACGATTTGGGTTTGGCGGCGGAATTCGCCGATCAGGTTGTTCTGCTGCACCGGGGCAAATGCCTGCGCGTCGGCCCGCCCGCCGCTGTCTATCAGCGGGAACTGCTTGAGCAGGTTTTCGAGGTCCCACTCGAGATCGAAGCCGGTCCCGCGGGCCGTCCGCGTGTGATCGTTCAGGGAAGAAGGCAAGAAACCGCGTATCCCCAGGGATAGCGCGGTAGAGACTAGACGTTCGATCCGTCCGAAGTGATTCCGGGAGTAACACCCGGACCGCAACGGAGAAGTTAGTCCCTTTTTCCTCAGTCTTTCCTTTCACGATTGTAATGCGGCAGAAAGGTTCCCCCAAGCGGCAATAGCTACCATACACCGAGTACCCGGTGGGGCGTAGAGGCAGCCTCGTTGCTCCCACGATCCGCATGACAGCGGGGCTGCCCCCTCTGCCTCCGCGTTCGACAATCGCTCACGATATCGCCTGGATTCCTCACGAATTCCGGGAGCAACAGCCGACTCCCCGAATCATCTAATCGGCAATGTTATAATGTCCGGATTCGCCATGGCCCGAGCCACATCTGCAATCGCACGAGTCGCGCCTGAAGTCGCTGCGGCTTACGAGCCCGTAATCGGGCTCGAAGTGCACGTGCAACTGAAGACCGCGACCAAAATCTTCTGCGGTTGCTCTACGCGATTCGGCGACCCGCCTAATTCGAATACCTGCCCAGTTTGCCTCGGCTTGCCCGGCTCTTTGCCGGTGCTCAACAAACGAGCCTTGGAGCTGGCGATCCGCGCTTCATTGGCGCTTAATCTGCGAATCCAGCAAAAGTCGCGATTTGCCCGGAAAAACTATTTTTATCCCGATCTCCCCAAGGGTTATCAAATTTCGATGTACGAACTGCCGCTGGCCACGCATGGCTTTTTGGAAATCGAGCACGATGGCGCGGCGAAAAAAATCGGCATCACGCGCCTGCATCTCGAAGAAGACGCCGCGAAAAACCTGCACGAGGGCTTCCCGGATTCCGATCGTAACAGCTATATCGACTACAACCGCTGCGGAATGCCCCTGGCGGAAATCGTCTCCGAACCCGACCTGCGCTCCCCGTCAGAAGCGCATGCCTATCTTAGCGCTCTGAAACAGCTCCTTGAGTATGCCGATGTGGGCGACTGCAACATGGAAGAAGGCTCGCTGCGATGCGATGCGAACGTGAGCGTGCGGAGGCGCGGCGACGAGCGTCTGGGCACAAAAACCGAGGTAAAAAATCTGAATTCGTTTCGTTATCTCGAGCACGCCCTGGAATACGAGATCGAACGCCACATTTCCGTGCTCGAATCCGGCGGCCGCATCTCTCAAGAGACGCGGCTTTGGAACGTGGCCGAAGGCCGCAGCGAATCCATGCGCTCCAAGGAATTCGCTCACGATTACCGTTATTTCCCGGATCCCGATCTCCTCCCGGTTCATGTGAGCACGAGTTGGCTGGCGGAAATTCAGCGCGCCACCCCGGAATCGCCCGCCGTGCGCCGCCGCCGGTTTGATCAGGAATACGGACTTTCCGACTACGACGCGGGCGTGCTCACCGCGACGCGCGCGCTTGGCGATTACTTCGAGGCTGTGGTTCGCGCCGGCGCCCCGTCAAAAGCAGCGGCGAGCTGGATCCAGACGGAATTGCTGCGCAGGCTGAACGATTCCGGCCGGCCCGTCGAAGCGAGCCCGGTCACTCCGGCGGCTTTAGCCGGATTGCTCGCGCAGATCGAAGCCGGGAGCATCACCGGGGCTTCGGGCAAAAAGGTTTTTGCGACCATGTTTGAAACCGGGAAATCGGCCGAAGAGGTCATCTGCGCCCAAGGCCTGTCGCAAATCCAGGATGCCGGAGAGATCGAGCGCATGTGCCGGGAAGTAGTGGAAAAAAATCCCGAAAACGTTGCCAAGTATCGTGCGGGCAACGAAGGCGTATTCAAATCCTTCGTCGGCCAAGTCATGAAGGCGTCGCGCGGCCGCGCTAATCCGCAAGTCGTCAACGAAATTCTCAAGCGACTGCTGGCATGAAGACTAAGGCCGCGGCCAAGAAAGTTAGGAGTAAAACGAAAATGCTCAAGGTGGGCGACAAAGCTCCGGACTTTAAGCTGCAAGCGGCCGACGGGGAGGAGATTGCGCTTGCGAGCCTGCGCGGCAAGCCTGTGGTCCTGTATTTCTTCCCCAAGGCGCTTACTTCCGGTTGAATCAACGAAGCGTCCGAGTTTCGCGACGCCAAACCACAGTTTGACAAATTCGGCGCGGTCATCCTGGGCTGTAGCGGCGACAATGTGGAGACTCAGGCTAAGTTCGCCGCCAAATACAATCTGAATTTCTCATTGCTGAGCGATCCGGAATTCAAAGCCATTGAAGCTTACGGCGCGCGGCGAATGAAGCAATTCCTCGGCAAGTCGTTTCTCGGCATCGTGCGCTCCACGTTTTTGATCGGTCCCGACGGGCGCATTGCCAAAATCTGGGACAAAGCGCCATCTAAAGGCCATGCCCCGGAAGTCCTCGAAGCCGTAAAACAATTAGGCACAGCTCAGGTTCACTAGCGATACGCAGGCTTCAAGTGCCTTAGAGGCTGCAAACCACCCGGCTTGCGGCACCCGCGCGCGATTCCGCAATTTCCACCTGCATGTTGTCGATCAGGCGAGTGGCGCCAAAACGAACCGCAAGAAGCACCAGGCACGTGCGAGTTAGCCGCATGATCGGCTCAAACGAATCCGCGCCCACGATCTCGACGTAATCCGCTGAACCCAGCGGCTCTCCAGCCAACGCTTGTCGCATCGCCGTGATGATTCGCATGCTGTCGCGCTCACCTTCTTCAATAGCGCGTCGCGCTCGTGAGAGCGCGCGATAGAGCACGGTTGCGGCCTTGCGTTCGGCCGGTGAAAGATACTGGTTGCGTGAGGAAAGCGCGAGGCCATCGTTCTCCCGCACAATGGGGCAAACCACGATTTCGCTGTCCAGAGCCAGATCAGCTGCCATTTGGCGGATGATGCGCGCCTGCTGCGCATCTTTACGCCCGAAATAGGCGAATCGCGGCGCGACAATCTCCAGCAGTTTCAGAACAACAGTGGCCACCCCGCGGAAATGGCCTGGCCGGATCTTGCCTTCCAGGCGATCGCCCAGCCCTTCCACGTTTACTGATGTGCGAAAACCCGCAGGATAAATTTCCTCGACTGGAGGAACAAAGAGAAAATCCACACCGGCTTCTTCCAGTTTCCGCCGGTCGCCTTCCAAATCGCGTGGATATGCTTTGTAATCCTCGCTCGGACCGAATTGTTTGGGGTTGACGAAAATAGAAGCGATCACCGGGCTCGCATCGCGCCGGGCTGCTTCGATCAGGGAGAGATGCCCCGCGTGCAGCGCGCCCATGGTGGGCACGAAGCCGGTGAGCCGGCCTTCGGCGCGTGCCTGCCGCGACACCTGCTTCATCCACTCAACGGTGTGAATGACTTCCACGCGGCGCTAGTGGGATTGCTAATGCGCAGCCTGTGCGGCTCGCTCGCGGTAGAAGCCAATCATGTCCGTTCCCACGGGCTTCGCGCCGAGTTGCCGGAACATCGTGGTCACTTGTCCGCGATGGTAGGTGCCGTGATTGGCCAGATGCTGCAGCGTCTGCCAAAGCAAATTGCTGTGGGCGTTGCCCTTCAGATCCCGGTAATCGAAACTACGCTCGAGGTCAGCCGCGGAGAGCCCGTTGACATACGAAAGAAGCTCGCTCTCGAATTGCGTCCAGCGGGCTCGCAAGCTGGCCACATCGGGGAACGGATCGCCGTTCGGCAGCGAAGCAGGCGAGCGGCCGTGAAAGCGTTCAAGCCAGATCCACTGTGCGCCGTGAATATGCGCCATCGTGTCTCGCACAGAGCGAAAGCTCGAGCCAAGGTCTCGCGTGAATTGTTCGGGAGCCAGCGTGGCGCAGGCATCCAGCATGCGCCGATTGGCCCAGGCGTCGTAAGCGAACAAGGTACGAGTATCCTCCGGTGTGATCATGTGCTTCCTTTGCGCTCAGCTGCGGCGAACGGCCAGCAGCCGTTCGCGAACTTCGCTTGAGAGATGGTAAGACTCTGCGTCCGACGGGAAGCGGCCCTCGCGGACATCCTCCGCATAAGCCGTAACCGCATGCGAAATCGCTTCGCCCACATTCGCATAACGCCGCGAGAATTTGGGTGTGTGCCCCAGCGACAAGCCGATCATATCGTGCAGCACGAGAACTTGCCCATCGCATTCGGGACCGGCGCCGATGCCGATGGTGGGAATGCGCAATTCGCTTGTGACTCGCGTCGCGAGCTCGCGCGGGATCGACTCCAGCACCACGGAAAACGCTCCGGCCGCCTCCACCGCCCGGGCGTCGCGCAGCAGCTGATCGGCCGCCTCCACAGTTTTGCCCTGAACCCGGAAGCCTCCGAACGCATGCATCGACTGCGGAGTCAGGCCGATGTGGCCCATCACGGGAATCTCGGCTTCCACCAGTTGCGCGATCAATTCCATGCGGCGCTCGCCGCCCTCGATCTTCACCGCTTCGGCTCCCGCCTCTTTCACAAAGCGCACGGCATTTCGCACTGCTTCGTTCCGATCGCCGTGAAAGCTGCCGTAGGGCATGTCCGCGACGAGCAATGCCTTGCGCACGCCGCGCCGCACCGCGCGCGTGTGGTGCAGCATTTCCTCCATTGTGAGGGGCAGAGTGTTCTCATACCCGAGCACCACCATCCCCAGCGAGTCGCCCACCAGCACAATGTCCACGCCTGCTTCGTCCACAAGGCGAGCAGTTGGGTAGTCGTAGGCGGTGAGGCAAACGATTTTCCGCCGACCCGATTCACCTCGATCACGGCCCGGATCAGAATTTTGATTGGAACTAGAGGCTACGTTGGTCTTGCGGCGAAGTATGTCGGGCACGGTAATCTTCCCGCTGCCCGCATCAAAAGCGGTGCTCATCGGATCCTCCGGTGCCGTTCCCTTATTGGGATACAGCCCTTTTTTCCTACTGAAAGCCTAACAAAATTCGATGCGAATGACCATCCCTCCGGCTAACCACATCAAGCGGCGTGGAAGTGCATTCGCTGGCCACGCAAGCGCCTATCCTTCCCGGGCCTCCGGAGGCTCGGGGTGAATGGTAACCCTTGAAATCCGCGGAAAACGCTCCTTGACGCGGTCCTCAAGACGCGCCGTGACCTCATGGATCGCCGTGATCGGCAAATTGCCGTCCATGGCGCAGTGACAAGATAGCTGAATCCTTCGCTCGACCTCCTGGACCCGAACTTCGTGGCAATCCTTCAGCGCGGGGAATTCTCCGCGCAGCCCGTTCACAAACTTCTCCACTTCACGCGCCAGCCCCCGCAGTTCATCCGAAGAACGATCGACCGTCGCAATATGCGCGCCCATGGGCTCAATATGGATGTTTACCAACACACCGTTTGTCCCTGCGTTGCCCGCCAGCGATGGAAGCTTGCGAATCTCTTCTTCGAGATCGGTGGCTTGGCGATGCGCTTCGCGAAGGCTTAGATGTTCATCGACCTCCAGGTGCATTTCGACAAAAAGATGACCGTCCTGTTGATGCGCCGATAGGTCATGCACCGCCAATCCCCGCCGTTGCGCCGCGGCGCGAATGGAATCGAACACGTGCTCACCCGCCTGCGCGCGCGGTTCCATGTGCACCATGACGTCTGCGGGAATGATCTCGCCCACTCGCCGTTCCACCGCATCGCTGATTGCGTGCACCTGCTCGAAACTCACCGCTCGCGGAATGCTCACCGTCACGTCCACAAAGTGGCGATTACCGGCTCGCCTTACGCGCACCCGCTCGGTGCTTAGCACGCCGTCCAGTTCTTCCACCGCCTGCGCCACCCGCTCCTGCAAACCTGCCGGAGCCGTATCCAGCAAAGCTTCGGCGGTGCGCCGGCCCAGCCGCGCCGCCACCCAGATCACCACCGCAGCCACACCCAGTGCGGCGACCGGGTCTGCATAACGTAGCCAGGCTATGCCGGTTCGCTGGCCCACCCAGGCCAGCACCACGCCAAGAATCACGACCGACGTGCTCCACACGTCGGTGGAAAAATGCAGCGCGTCAGCCTCGAGCGCCTCGCTCATCTGCTCCCGAGCGACTCGAGCGAGTGTCCGCGACCTCAGCAGATCGATTCCCAGGGCGATTCCGAGAATGCCAATGGCCAGCAGGCTCGGCCGAATCTTGATTTCGCGAAAGAACAGTCTCTGCACGGCCTCCCAGATGATGTACGCAGCCGTCAGCATGAGCAGACCCGTTTCGATGAATGCCGAGAAACTCTCCACCTTGCCGTGGCCGTAGGTATGGTCGGCGTCGGCCGGGCGGTCGGAAACCCGAACGGAGAGATACGTAATGATCGCCGCGATCAGGTCCAGCGTCGAATGCAGCGCTTCGGAGAGCACGCCGAGGCTTCCCGTTGACGCGGCCAGGAAAGTCTTTAGCGATAAGAGAACAATGGCCGAACCCACCGAACCGAGTGCGGCCATCTGCTTCACGGACGTGGTCTTGGGAGTGGAGATATCGGTTACCCGGCTAGTCACCTTTGATGTTTTGAGTGATTATACGACCCATGGTAGAAGTATCCAGCCCCGCGGATCGCTACCGTGCAAAGCTCGAAACTAGAAGCAGAATCTATCCTAAAAGGCGAAGCCATGACCCACCTGCCAAGCCGTCGATCCGTTCTCAAGTATGGGGCAGCCGTTGCGGCATCCGCAGCTCTGGGGCCTCTCACCAGTGGACAAGCCCAGCAGGGTTCCCTCCAAAGAACCGTTGTGATCATGTTCGACGGGTTTGGGCCCGGCTACCTCGCGGAAAGCCGGATGCCCGTTCTCGGACAATGGAAGCGCGACGGGCTCTACAAGCCCGTCACTGGCTTGATGCCTTCGGTTACCAACATCAACAACGCCTCGATCTGCTGCGGGGTGTGGCCCGAGGAGCACGGCATTATCGGTAACTCCTATTTCGACGAGAAGCGTGGAGTCGAGGACTATATGGAATCGGCCGACCTCTTGCTTGCCCCCACGCTGTTTGAACGAGCTGCCAAGCACAGTGTGAAGTCGGCGCTTCTTTCGAGCAAGGCAAAGACGGTCACTTTCCTCCTGCGCGGCGCTGAAATCGTATTAACAGCGGAGGAGCCAACTCCGGAATGGGTGCAAAGGCTTGGGCCGGCGCCCTCCATCTACAGCAGCGAGATCAATTACTGGCTAGTGCGCGCCGCCATTTATGTTCTGCGGAATCGTCCGGATATCGGCTGCCTTTACGTCCACACGACCGACTATCCGATGCATATGTGGGCACCTGAGGCGCCGGAATCGAAAGAGCACCTCGAGCGCCTGGACGAACTTTTCGGGCAAGCGATGAAAGCGGCTCCCGACGCGGCATTCTTGGTCACTGCGGATCACGGCATGAATGCCAAGACCCGCTGCTATGACCTCGAGAAAATTTGTGCCCGGCGCGGAGTTCCGCTCCGCAAGGCTTTTTCCGTGGGCCGGGACCGCTACGTAAAGCACAACCGAGGCTGCTCTGGAGGGGCATACGTGTATCTCAAGAGCGCTCAGGATGCGGCCAAGGTTCGCGAAATTATCGCTGAGCTGAAAGGTTGCGAGCGCGTTCTAACGCGCGAAGCGGCCGCTCGCGAGTACCGGCTTATGGCATCTCGCATTGGCGATTTAGTTATATGGGGAGACAAAGACACCCTGTTCGGAGAAATGGATTCCGAGCAAGAGAATTTCTCCGGCGTCCTGCGCTCCCACGGATCCGAGCACGAAAGAGACATTCCTCTGTTCGTCCACAATGCGAAATCCGCACCATCGAGCGATTACTTCCAGCACAACATGGATTTGGCAAGATGGCTGTACCGCGGCTGAAGTGCCGAAAATAAGCGGAACTGGAGCACCTGACGGCGCGTCTATAGCTCCAGTTATCCAGACCCATCTGAAACTTTGTAAATCAACACCGAGGTGCGCCATGCGCAAAACGCTTTGGGCTCGTCTTTTAATTGCCGGCATCGCCGCATTTGTTACTTACGGGCTCGCCGCACCCGGGGGTTCAGGTTACCACCTCGTTAAGAAAATCGTCCTGGGCGGAGAAGGCGGCTGGGATTATCTGAACGCCGACCCCACAACGCATCGCGTTTATATCTCTCGTGGAACACACATCATGGTTGTTGATCCTGAGGGCAACGTGGTGGGTGATATCCCGAATTTGAAGGGCACGCACGGCGCGGCGCTCGTGCCGGAGTTAAACCGCGGTTTCAGCAGCAACGGACAGTCAAATTCAGTCACCATCTTCGATCTCAAAACTCTCCAGGTGATCAAAGAGGTTCCGCTGCCTATGGCTCAGGGGCCTGACGGCTATCTCTATGATCCCGCGTCCAAGCGCGTCTTCGTCTTCAACGCACGCAGCCAGGACGGCACCGGCATCGACGCGAAGACGGGCGAAGTGGCCGGCATGGTCCCCGTTGGCGGCAAACCCGAAGCGGCCGTAGCTGACGGCCAGGGACACATCTTCGTGAACAACGAAGACAAATCCCTTCTGGTCGAGCTTGATTCCAAAGCGTTCAAAGTGCTGAACAATTGGCCCATCGAGGGCTGCGATTCGCCCGCGGGTTTGGCAATTGACACTGCGCACAAGCGCGTCTTCGTAGGCTGCCACAACAAGCAAATGGTCGTCGTCGATTACACCAGCGGGAAAGCTGTGGCCAGCATACCGATTGGCGACGGCGTTGACGCCACCTGGTTCGATCCGGGCACCCAGCTGGCATTCTCATCTTGCGGCGATGGCACCATCACCGCGGCGCACGAAGATTCCCCCAACAAATATACCGTCGTAGACACCATCAAGACCCAAGATGGCGCGCGTACCATGGCGCTGGACACGGGCAATCACAATATCTATACGGTCACATCGGATCGCGGACCGGCTCCCGCGGCGACCCCCGAAAATCCGCGGCCAAGGCCCGCGATAATACCCAATACATTCACGCTGCTGATTTTTGCCAAATAGCGACGGGCAAGGGCAGAGCGTTACCTGGAAGTGCCGGTTCACTAAAAGGGAGGCATAACACCTGGTCCGATGAGGGACTTGCGCGCCCGTGTCGGAGCTGGCCAATCAGTCATCGAGATACCACGGCACATTGATTATGACGATCCGCCGGTTTCCCTTCAGCAAGAGCGCCGCTTTTAGCCAGGTAGCTCTCTGATTGTGGAGGAAATTGTGATACCAGTGCTTTTCCACCAATTCCGGAATAATCACCGCGAGCTGCCTTTCCGGATTTTTTCTTTCTAACTCCAGCACGTAATCGACAATGGGCCCGATCACAAAGCGATAAGGCGACTTCAAGACTTTCACTTGAGGCAGGCGCAAGCCTGCTTGCCGCGCGGGTTCCTCAACTTCTTTGTGCCACCTATCGAGAAATTCCTTATCGGTATCCCCAGTGCTCACGTGCACAACGTAAACTTCTGAACAAATCTTGAATGCAAATTGCAATCCGGCGCGCGAAACTTTGGTCCACTCCATCATGGGCATCACCACGATTGGGGCAGTCCGGTCGGTCACGTCGAGCGTAGCCGCCTTGGAAATTTGGCTGCGCAGGCGATCATAATGCCGCCGAATGGAAAACATCATGATCATGATGAGCGGGATCAGCGCCGTGGTGATCCAGGCACCGCTGACGAACTTCGTTACCGTCACGATGATTAGCGTCGCCCCGGTCGCGACCGCGCCGAGCGCGTTCAGAAAGATATTCAGGCGCGAGCCGCCCTTGCGTCTCCAGTGCGCCACCATTCCCGCCTGCGATAGCGTGAATGCCAGGAACGCGCCCACCGCATAAAGTGGAATCAGCCGGTCGGTCACGCCGTCAAAGAAAATGAGCAGCGCGCCGCACAGGAAAGCCAGCGCCGTGATGCCCCAGGTGTACACAAGCCGCCGCCCCCGCTCTGCCAGAGGGACGGGAAGATAGCCGTCCTGCGCGATCATGCGGCATAGCCGCGGAAAGTCCGCGAATGCCGTATTTGCCGAAAACGAGAGGACCAACAGCACCCCACTGATCGTAATCAAGTAAAACAAATTGCGGCCGACTACGGCTGCCGTGAGTTGCGAAAGCACGCTCTGGTATCCGGGACCTGCTCCGGTTGCGCCGATGTGATAGGCGCGGCAGAGGTAGGCGATGCCCAGCAACATCATGGCCAGCAACGCAATGATTGTCGTAAGCGTCCGCCGCGCGGTCTGCACCACCGGTTCGCGGAATGCAGTCACTCCATTGCTTACAGCCTCAACGCCGGTCATGGCCGTACAACCGCTCGCGAAAGCCTTGAGCAAGATCCAGAGGCTCACTGCCGCCGTGGCCGCCGGTAATGCTGCAGGTGGCTCAACGGGTGTCGGATGACCTCCTGACATGATGGATTTTCCGATTCCCGCGAGAATGACCGCGCCCAGGCTGCCCAGGAAGAGATACGTGGGAATCATGAAAACCACGCCGGTTTCACGCGAACCGCGCAAATTGACCAGCGTGATCAGCACTAAAATCGCAAGACAGATCATCAGCGTATGCGGTTGATATTTCGGAATCGCGGAAATCAGCGCGCCCACGCCCGCGGAGATTCCTACCGCCGCAGTCAGGACATAGTCGATCATCAGGGCCGTAGCCGCCAACAACCCGGCAAAAGGACCAAGGTTTTGTCCCGCGACCGTGTACGAGCCACCGCCTTGCGGATAAGCTTCGATCGTTTGCCTGTAGGAGAGATAGACGATCGTCAGCAAAATCACGATGCAGATCGTTATGGGCACAATGTACGAAATGCCCGCAACGCCCAGAGGAATGAGTAGAGCCAGGGCGGCTTCGGGTCCGTAAGCCGCCGAGCTGAGCGCGTCCAGTCCGAAGACGGGTATTCCCGCGGCGGCTCCGAGCCTCTCGGTGAGTTCGTCGGACGAGCGCAGGGGCCGCCCAAACAAAAAATTGATCACAGACATGGTTCGTTACTTTACATGGAAAGACACAGAAAGCAGAGAGAGCCGCGATCTCGGTTTCTACCTATGTCTTGTGCGGTGCCAATTCTTATAGGGAGCCTCCGCTTGAGGGCGCGTACTGCCCTGACGTATGATGCCGTGCCCGATCCATGATTACTGCTTCCATCGGTGCTGGTTCACGCTGGCTGCTGGAAAAGATTGTGGACGCCATCGCGGCCACCGGCATCAATCCAAATGTTCTTACGGCCTTCGGGTTATTCGTGAACCTGTGGGCGGCGCTGCTGTTTGCGGAAGGGATGTTCCGTTCAGCCGCAGCGGTGATCTTTTTGGCGGGATTTCTGGACATGCTCGACGGCCAGGTGGCTCGCCGCGAGCGGCGCGTCACAGCATTTGGCGCTTTTTTCGATTCCACTCTCGATCGTTATTCCGATATGGCCTTGTACATGGGGCTGCTCGTCTACTATGCGGTCAACGGAAGGGCTTCCTACGTGATTCTGGCGGCCGTGGCCACTGCCGGGTCGGTTATGGTGAGTTATACGCGCGCCCGCGCCGAGTCTCTGATTCCCACCTGCAAAGTCGGCTTCATGGAACGGCCCGAGCGCCTCGTGCTGCTGATAATAGGAGGCACATTCGACCGCATGGCCCCAGTACTCTGGGTAATCGCGGTGGTTTCTACGATCACCGTCATCCATCGCATTGTTTACACTTGGCAGGAGACCAAAGCCGGCCGCACGTTACCCGGCATCCATCTGGTCGCTTAGGCTTTTGTTTCCGCCTGCGGTTCTGGCTCGGTGAGAAGCGCCTCGCCCATGGCAGAATGAACTGGTTCCGCCACTGCTCTCCATACCTTGTTGCGCAGTTCAGGGATGTCTCGTTTGCTGTAACCGTCCGTTTCTATCGTCTCGTGAAACCAAACTAAGATCGTCGAAGGCCGCAAGATCCAACTCGTTTTGCGATTGAATGTAAACGCGCCGACAATGCTCACCGGCGTGATGGGCGTTCCGAAGTCTTGAGCCATGCGAAAAACACCGTCATGGAAGGGACCCACACGCCCGGTGACCGTCCTGCCGCCTTCGGGGAAAACGATCAGGCTCACGCCTCGATCCAGGGCGGCGCGAGTCAAGCGCCACATGCGTTTTAGGTCCGATGGCCGGTTGACCTCAGGAACCGGCACGTTGCCGAAGCGCTTCATCAGCCAGCCATACACCGGAACGCGAAAATGCGATTCGAGCTCCAGGCCCCGAGCGAATTGAGGGACAACGCTGTACAGGACGAATGGATCGAAAAGATTGACGTGATTGGACACGAAAAAACTGGTCCGGTTCGGGTCAAATCCCGGTGAACGCCGCACTTCCACCCGGGCCCCAGCCAGCCGTACCGCGGTCCTCGATAGCCAGCGCTGGGGTGCGTCGTTCTTTCGGGGATCGATAAAAATCCCGAGCAGGATCAGCACCGGACAGACCGAAAAGAAGAACAACCCGGACAACATCCAGCGAAAAATGCTTCGCGCCCATAAATACACCGAAGCCTGTTCATCGGTGGCTACAGACTTCTCTGTCGTGCTGGGTTCTTCGGGGTGAACGTTCATACCAAAACGTCCAGAACTCCGGGAAGCACTTCCACGCTCTCGCATTTCAACGTGAGCACTTCTCCGTCGATCATTACGTCGACCCGATCGTCGAGCGCAAACTCGATTCGTTGCACTCCCCGGCGCGAAGCGAGCGGATGATCGATATGCGTGCCGTCAAAGAGTGTCGGCAAGTTCCGCAACAGTCCGACTCTTCCGATCGGGCCCCAGCGAACGTACTCGATCAAACCGTCGGCAGTGGAGGCCTGCGGTGCGATTTTCATCTTGCCGCCCGTGTATTTGCTGTTGTTGAAGCTGAGAAAAAGGCAGCGCTTACGGTCGAATTCCGTGTCGCCATCCGCGCGCAGTGGGAAAGCCTGGCGCCTGAGTCTTGCGAGGCAGATCAGCACGGCTAGCAAGTAGCCGAGTTCCCCGAGCCCTTTGAACAGACGATTCGCCGCCGCCGTTACGTTTGCCGTGAATCCCACGCTCAGCAGGTTGATGAAATAGAGCTTGCCACCCGAATGTTTCAGGCAAAGGACGTCGCTCGATTTCCGCGTGTTCGCAAGGATGGCTTCTCTCGCATGTTCCGCGCCGTTGGTGGTGAAATCGCGAAGGAAGGAGTTGCCCGTTCCCAGCGGCAGAAATCCGAGAACCGGTTTGCCCGCTGTTTCGGCTTCCGGGAAAAGGCCATTGACGATCTCGTAGGCAGTCCCGTCGCCCCCAACGGCTATGAATTGGCGCTGTCCCCGAGCGTATGCCCGCCGCGCAATGCGTGTTGCGTCTCCAGTCCCTGACGTTTCCGCCACCTCTACTTCGACTCCTGCCGCACGCAGTTTGTCGAGAGCAGCTTTCGCTAATTTGCCGCAGCGGCCGCCGCCCGCGGCGGGATTAATTATGGCAAGAAATGTGTCGCTCACAGGAGTTGCACGGCGCTGCGGTCGAGCTGGCGGCCGATCTGTTCCGCCAGAATATTTCGCTTAATTTTCAGCGATGCCGTGCGCGGAAAATCCTCCGCCCACAGAACGTATCCAGCTGACGCGCTTGTACGGCGCAAGGCGTTGATTGCGGCTTCTCGACCTCGCTGCGTATCGCACCATTTACGTTTTGCGCCGCATCCGGATGCACTACAAGCACGAGTTGCTCGCCTGTCATAGTGCGTTGCGGCCACAAATAATTCGCCGCAAACACGCAGAACTCTTTTACCGGCAGGCTCTCGAACACGTTCTCGATGTCCTCGGGATATATATTTTTCCCTTCAGCGGTGACGATCATGTTTTTCTTGCGTCCCAGAAGCTGCAGATGGCCACTAGAGTCCAGTTTTCCCAAGTCGCCTGTCATCAGCCATCCATCCACAATCGTCTCTGCCGTTAATTCCGGATCGTCCAGATAATGTGACATCACCGTTTTGCTGCGCACGGCCACTTCGCCCACGCCGTCCGCACCCGGATTGACAACCCGGATTTGCATTCCGGCCACCGGCTTGCCCAGAGTATCCGGCCGAAATGGCTTCATATCGTTCACCGTAATCGCGGTGCATGCTTCCGTGCATCCGTAACCATTTGCGATTTGAATGCCAAGGTCATGGAAAAATTCCAGAGTCTTGGGCTCGGTGAACGCGCCGCCGACTAGAAGTGCGCGCAATTCGCCGCCAAAAGCTTTGTGAACATCCTTCAGCAATGCCCGGCTCAACCACAAACGCGGACGCCCACGCGTTGCCATGCGATTTATGCGCACAAGCGCGTTCAACATCCGCTTCTTCATCGGCGGCAAAGTCGCGAATCGCTCGCGCAACCCGCGCTCCAGATTTTTCAGGATCAGCGGCACGACCGCCATGTAGGTGATCTTGTAGCGGGTAAACGCCTCGCGGATGTATTCCGGCCGCAAAGTGCGCAGGTACACAACTGTTCCGCCGCCGGTAAACGGCATGATGAAGCCGCCCATGAAGTCGATTGCGTGATTTGTGGGAATGATACTCAGGTATCGCGCGCCGGGCCAAAACGGCCACAGCGGAGAAACCGCGGCGCATTGCTCTAGATAGTTTTCGTGGGTCAGCACGCAGCCTTTTGGCCGGCCGCCGGTTCCGGAAGAATACACGATGCAGGCGGCATCCCGGCGTTTTCCCGGGCGAAGTTCGGGCGCTTTGTGGCCGCGAAATTCCTCCCATCGCTCCGCGCCTCGAAGATCGGCGCCCGCAGGTGCCTCCGTGACCAGAATGATTTCGACGCGCGTCGACGAGAAATCGCCTTCGCTCAGCGCGCGCCAGATTGGGTGTTCCACTATCAGCACACGCGATTTCGAGTGTGCCAGCAGCGCCAGATGCTCCGCAGGAGTGAGCTTATAATCCAGCGGAACGAGCACGCCGCCGCAAAAGAAAACGGCATAGGCCGAAATCAGCCACTTGGACTGATTGCTCATCAGGATTGCCGCGCGATCCCCCGGAGCAAATCCGTTCTCTTCGAGGCCGCCCGCGAGCCGCAGCGCCGCAGCTCCGAAGTCGCGGTACGTCAAGCGGCAGCGTTCGTGTTCGCGATCTGCCTCGATTAGGCAGACTTCGTCCGGCCAGTGCTCGATCGCTCCGGTAAGAGCGGCGCCAACCGATTCGTATTGGCTCAAGTCCAACATGCCAACTAGAGGCGTGCTTGGATGCGGCTGGCCAGGGTGCGAAAGTCCGTCACGCCCTGAACTTCGTAGTCGGGAAGTTCAATGCCAAAATGATTTTCCAGCCGCGTGATCAATTCGAGCGCTCTCAAGCTGTCGATTTTCAGCTTCTTGTAAAAATCGTCCGTAGGCGCAAGCTCGTTGCGAGGAATTTTAAAATACTGGGCTGCCAATCCCAAAATCTCGTCGGTGGTTTGTTCGATGGTCTTCATGCCAGCTATTTTACATTCGGCCAGCTCATGCGCGCGATTACGGCATGCCGATTACGGCAAGTAAGGATGCGCGCTTTTATCCTCCGCGAATTTGCGCAGCCCCTCCATCACCGCGGGCCGCCCGAATAGCCCGCAGAATACGTCTATTTCCTTTTGCAATTCCTCGTGCGGAATGGGTTTGAGAAAGCGTTTTGCGGCCGCACTCGTTGCCCTGTCGAATTTGCCTATTTGCGCGGCGGTCGCGCGCGCCACGCGCAAAACTTCGCCTTCGGCCGCCACCTGGCTCACCAGCCCTGCGCTCAATGCTTTAGTAGCATTGATGCTGCGTCCGGTAAGCAGGAGATCACGGACGATGGCGTTGCCGACATCGCGCCGCAATCGCGGAATCCCGCCGAAGCCCGGGATGAGACCCAGCCGGAGCTCCGGAAAGCAAAAGCGCGCCATCTTGTCCGCAATAATCAGGTCGCATGCCAGCGCCAGCTCGAATCCCCCTCCAAACGTGACGCCGTGCACCGCCGCAATCGTGGTGAGCGGTGAAGCATCGATCGCATTCAAAACGCGATGGATGCGTTCGAGAAATCTGCGCACGCCGGAAACGCGCTCGGCCGCCGTGAGCCCGGCGCTGGCCGCATAGAGTTCGCGCAGATCGGCGCCCGCGGAAAATCCCGCTTCTTGCCGGCTATATATGATCAGAGCCCCGGCTTTTACGTCCGCAGATTCGAGCGCGCCTGCAAATTGCTCCAAATCCTCCAGCATCGCCGTGCCAATCTCGTTGCAAGGCGAGTGGTGAAGAGCAAGCTCGATCGCGCCGTCCTTTAGCTCCCAGGAAAGCGTCTTGGTTTTCTCGGAAAGATGGCTTTTGGAGGCGGTCACGATGGATTTTTGCGGTACATCGATTCGATGGACTCTCGAAAGTGCGCGGCAATCGCATCGCGGCGCAGCTTGCCGTTTGCCGTCAGAAGTCCACTCTCAATCGTTAGGGGCTGCGGTTCGATGTGAAACGCACGAATCTGACGATAGTGGGGAAGCCCCGAATTCAGCTCCGAGACAGCGGCTTCCACGTCACCGAGTGCCACGCCCCCGGTCACTAAAGCCGTTAAGAAGCTGCGCCCAGTACCAAACATCACGACCTGCTGCGCGGCTGGGATAGTGCGCGCCAATTTCTCCTCCAGCGGTTCCGGCGCAATGTTATGGCCGGAGCTCAGCACCAGCAAATTCTTTAGGCGCCCCACAACCCGCCAATTGCCATTCGGAGTTCGTTCGCCTTGATCGCCTGTGTGGAACCAGCCATTCGACATTGTCTTCGCTGTTTCTTCCGGCCGGTTCCAATAACCCGAAAAAATATTCGGCCCGCGTACGAGAATTTCGTTATGGTCGCCCAGCTTCATCTCGATACCGGGAATTGCCGGGCCGACGGCCCCAGGCTCCACGCGCCTGGGATCGTCCATCGTACAAATGGCGGTCGTCTCGGTGAGCCCATAGACCTGAAGCACGGGAATCCCCAGCATCTGAAAAAAAAGTTGTGTCTCCAGCGCCAGCGGCGCCGAACCGCAAATCAGGGCCTTGAGATTAGGCCCTAATTTTTTGCGAATCGCCGGAAAAATCAGTTTCTCCGCCAACAGCAGCGACAGGCCGCCTTTCGTCCCGTTCGTGCTCCCAAGCGAAGCCGCTTTCGCCTTAGTGAAGATCGTATTCGCGAATCCGCCACGCTTCGCAATCTGCGCTTCCACCGCGGCTCGCATGCGCTCTAGCAATTGCGGCACATTCAGGCAGTAGTCGGGCGTGGAGGCGCGCAAGTCGTCGGCAATGCGCGTCAGGTCGGTCGAGAGCCGCAGTTCGCTCAATCGCAAAAGGCTCGAGAGCAGCAAAATCCAGGAGCCCGCAAAGCAGAACGGCAAATAGTGGAACACACGGTCGGGTTCGGTGCGCTGCCCCATAAGTTGTTCGAGCCGCGCCGTAGTGCAAGAGAGCATATACGTGACGTTGCCCACGTTGAGCACCACGCCCTTCGATTCGCCCGAGGTGCCCGAAGTGTAGATAATCGTGACCGGATCGGAGTCAGCCAATGGACTTGGATCTGTACGAACGGCGGCTCCCTGGAGCCCCGACGCAAAGATTTCCTCCAGTACCACCGTGCGCGGCGCACCGCCGGGCCACGCTGTGAGTAAGATTTCGCTCCAAGTCGGCATCGCCGCAACAGACCATGGCCGGCTGGCAATCGCGGATCATCGCCGCAAGCTCTGAGGGCGCTTGCCGCGCGTAAAGCGGCACCACGATGATCCCTTCGGCCATCGCCGCCAGATCCAGAGCGACCCAATTGATGCTATTGGCTGAAAGCAGAGCACAACGGTCGCCCTTACGCAAACCGGCTGCGGACAAAAATGCGCGCGCTACTGCCACGCGTTCGAGCAGCGCGCCCGCCGTCACGGAGACGCGCCCCTCCGGCCGCATCTCTTCGAGCACCATGTTGCCCGGCGAGTCGGCGAGCCGTCCAAAAATGTTCTGCAGAAAATTCACTGCTGAATTCTCGCGGCTTTTTAGTTCGCCGCCATTGCTTGTGTCCGGCTGTCGTATAACTCGACGAGTTGCCTCAGGCCAGGATGCAATGGTGGCAGATAGTTTTCCCAGCTTCGCAGCCCCCCTTGGACGGGAAATTCCGGATAGCGTTCGTGCACGGTGCGCTCGAGGAAAACGCCCATACGCGCCATCGTCTTCAGATTTCTTACCACTGTGCGCCCAATGCCATCGGCAATCGCTTCGCGCTCGCGCTGGAGGGCGTCAATTGCAGGAATGAGTCTGTCTCCGAGTAGGGGGTCATCCACAGTAAAAAGCAGATGACTGTGGCCGCGTTCCTGCATGAGATTGCGAATGCGTTCGTCCATAGTCACTCCCGCTGAAGGCACAAGCGCAGGCATGGACGTCACAATTCCGTGATAGCGCGACGAGATCATCAGATGACCCGACCGCAAAATGCTCACCAATTGATACATGTCGTAGTCGTCTGAAGTGAACACCGGCGCGCCGCCGATGCGTTCAGCGATTGCCCGGCAGGCGTGCGCATCCAGCCGCTCGCAGGCGACGAGAACGGGAAACATCCGGTACTTTTGCTTGGCCGCTTGCGCCGCTTTGGCAAAGGCTTTCAGGTATTGTTCGTAACTTGCGTCTACCTGCGCGCCGGATTTGTGAAAGTAAGGGCCGCGATAGTGGCTCTCTTTGTATGCGCCGGCGGTGCCACGGGCCACCCACTTCAATACGGAGGCCTTCACCGGCCAGAAGAACGGATTAATGGGGCAGAAAATAAGTACTGGCGCTGCGCCATCCCAGCCGGCATCAGTTAGAACCTTGCGCCCGTATTCCACCGGATGCGACTCGAACGTCCACGCCGTGTCCGTGCCGAGTTCGCTTTCTACTCCCAAAGAACTGAGCACAGCCTGCGATTCCGCATTTCGCGTGACCACCACGGATTGGTGGCAATAGCGCGCGCAAAGCCGGGCCAACGAAGGGTCCATGTAACCGGCTTCGGCCCCATATCCGATCGAAAGCTTATTCTCGCCGGCAGCCATGCCGAGAGCGCCGATGAACATCGTGGTGAGCGCATTCGCAAACTTGCTTTTGAACATCGATCCTTCGCACGCGATCACGCCATGATGCCGCCGCACTTCCTTGTAAAGGAACGGCGGAAATAAATCCGGCAGCCGCACCTGCGCCGCATCGCCAAAATATCCACGCGTGAGCGCGAAATCCAATGCCGTCACGGTCAGCTGCACGCGGTCTGCTCCGAGCACTTGCCGCACCTGCCGCAGCATCTCTTCCACGCGCACATCGGAACCCGTATTGCGATTGCCGTTATACCCGGCAAACAGCAATTTCAGGCGCTCGCCCGGTTTCCACGCTTTGCCGCGACCCAGCATCCACTCGAGCTTCGTGCGCTCGATCAAAGCGGCTGTCCAGGCTTGCAGCAGGAGGTCGGTCATTTGGCGCGCTCTCCGGCGCTCACGTGCCGCTCTGAATCCTGCGCGCTTTCTGGTGCACTGGAAAGCGCCGCGCTTTCCGGCCATTCGCGATAGGGGTATCGGAATCGGTTTTCTTTCGCAAAGCGGAACAACGGGAAACAATAGGAAGAGAAAGGCGCGGGAGAGCGGCCAAGCTCGGTCACCACGCGCGTATTATCGAACACCGTGTTCCAAACAAGGTAGGGCAAAAATACCTTCAGCAGCGAAGCCGCATATCCCAGATTGTCGCGGCGTCGTGACAGCCGTTCCGCAATTCCGCGAAACGGTCCCTCCAGTTCAGGCCAGAACAGCGGCCTCATCTTGCCACGCGCCTCGGCCAGCGCTGCCGTCAATTCGCGAAAGCTTTGTGAGTGGACGCCAGAAGACAGGTGATAAATCTCATGCTCCGTGCCAGGGCGCTGGTGCAAAGTGACAATCGCATCCGCCACATAATCGACTGGCACGATGTCCACGCAATCCTCAGGGCGGAACGGCAGCACGGGCAGGCTTCCTAAAAACACAAAAGCCTTTACCATGTCAAACTGCGTAGTTTCCGGCCGGCGGCTGTCTCCCAGCACAATGCTGGGACGAAAAATCGTGTGCGGCACATCCGGAAGCAGTTCCCGAACCATGTGCTCGCCGAATTTCTTTGTGCGCGCATAAGGATCGTAGTCGGAGCGGTCCCAGTCGATCGCACCGTCTTCCGTGACCAATTCGTTGTTGCGCCGCCCCGCCACGGCCACGGTGCTCACTTCGCTGAACCGCCGCAGCCCGTGCGTATCATGCGCCCGCCGCGCGAGCTGAATGACTTCGAGCGTGCCGCGCAGATTTACGTTGAGGCAGCTTCTTTCGGATTTTCGATTGAGCGAAGCCGCGCAATGCAATACCGAATCTGTTGACGCGGCCAGTAAATCGTACTCTTCGTCATTGAGTCCAAAGCGCGGTGAGGTCAAATCACCGCAGAAAATGCGGATACGCGTCGCCAGGTGTTCGCGAAAAGCGGGAAACTCGAAGTGCAGTTGCAGAGAATGCCAGAGCCGCCGCTGCGCTTCCTGGGCATCCTCCGCGCGAACCAGAAGATTCAGCGATTCGCCATGTTTTTCGAGCAGTCCTGCTGCCAGGTAGGATCCGATGTAGCCGGTTCCGCCGGTGAGAAAGATAGCCATGTGGCTCAGGTGCCGCTGGCGTCAATTTGCGACGAGCCATCCATCGCATCCGGCAAGTGGAACTCGCGGCGCGTCGCTGTTTCCAGCGCATGCCCTTCAATCAGCGGATAGCACCATTTGCGGAGGGCAGGAATGTGAATATTGATCCAGTAATCCCACCAGTCGATCACTCCCGGCTCGTAAGCGAATTTGTCTTGCTCATCCACGGGCAGCAGGGCGGAGAGCAATTGCACATTTTCGCACTCGAAGACTTGCTCGTTGTGGAGAATAAAGGGCTCGTAGAGCTCGATGAGTTTCTCGACGCGCTCGAGGTCTCGTTCCGCTTTAGCCAGGGGCGGACGCTTGAACTGAAGCGCCGATGCCGCGCGGTTGATGCCTTTCACGACAAACTTTTGCGCCGGGACGGATAAGTTTCGATAGCGCTGCTTCGATACGGGAATCGTGTCAAAACGCATCCGCACCCAATGCTCCAGCCCCTGTTGAGCGCGATAGTGCTTGCGATGCGCCAGCGCTGTCAACTCAATCGAGCGCCCCATGTTGCAAGGATTGTTCGCGGACGTAGCCAGTTGATACAAACGCTTATGACGCCGCTCGACGAGCGCCGCGGCAATCAGCGTCATGCCGCGGCAGGCCATGTCCACGGGAATCACGTCGAGGCGCTTGCGCTCGTTTGATGGCAGTTGCCGGAAATATGTCCCCAGCAGATAAGAAAGTGGCGCGGAGGTATTGATTCCCTCGTTCCATCCTCGGAATGGGTGCCCGATCGAGGTTTCCACAATGGACGGCCGCACGACGGCGATGGGTAGCCCGGCGCCTCGCGTCGCCAGCAGCGACTCCGCCAAGCTCTTTGTGAACGTGTACGTGTTGGGCCAGCCAAGCCTCCGAGCGCGTCGTGTCCCTGCCCGCGTGAGGCGATTGCGTACCCACCGCAGGCGGTTCTTGCGAATCAACTCTCCGACTTCCCGCCCCGGCGGGCGCTGATTTTCGTGCAGGCGGCCAAGTGCTTGTCGGCGCAATGCCGCTTCTAATTCCGGACTATTGGCACGCTCTTCAACTTTCCGGACGAGTTCCTGCAAGGAACGCAACTCCCGCTCGAAATCGAAATCCTCCACGTCTGCCGGCGTGTAGTTTGGTTTCAGATGTTCGACAACGCGCCCGTCGCGAGCGCCCACGACATAGCACGTGGAAAGGTGCAGTAGTGCGGCATGGTCCGACGCGCGGAGGAATTCGATCAGATGAGCTGCGGGATCGACATTGCCTGCTAGAGCGTCGCGAAGATCAGGGTTAAAGTCCGTGAGCCCGGAGCTATTTACGACCAGATCGATCACGCGGGCGAGGCGTTGCCGTGTCTTATCGTCCAGCCCAAGTTCGGGCTGACTCACATCGCCTTCGACCACTTCGATCTTCTCATTTAGAAACGCGGAGAGATTCTTCCCGTAACGTTCTTCCAGGCGGTCGAAAACCGGCGAGGACTCGACAATCTTTTCAAACCGGCGCCGGGCTGTGCTCGTGCGTTGCCGCCGGACCAGCAAATAAATCTTGCCGATCTCCGGAATTTCAGAAAGAAGATGTTCCAGCCAGACTTTGGCGATGAAACCAGTCACGCCGACCAACAGAATCTGTTTACCCCGCAAGGCTTGGCGCACAGAAAGCGGCCGGACTTGCTGCCGGTCAAAAACAACCAGCGCATTGTGGTTTTGAGGCGATGGCCTGTGAGCGGGCAAAATAGCTTCGGCGAGTTGCTCTGGATGATTTTTCAGGCCCAGGTCACGCAGCAATTGTTCGGCGCTGACGCGTCCGTCCGCCTGCCCCCCGAAAAGCGCGAAAGGCCCTCGCGGACGGATAACTGGATTCAGCAGGCGGCCGGTGGAGACCCCGTTACGGAACTCCAGTCGGTTGGCCACAATCCGTTCGATCCCAAGGTGCTGCGCCAGCGGCCGCATGAGGTGATCCAAGCCTTGGCTGACCAGGACGACTTGGCCGTGTAGTGCCATCCATTCGCGCAGCTTCGCCAGACCTTCGGGCCTCAGTTGGCGTTCGAGGACGTATTGAAAATACTCTTCGCCCAGAAGATCCAAGCGGTCGCGGCTCACACCTCGTAACAGCGTGTGCAAAATCCTGGTTGCCAACACTCTGTGGCTCGCGTACAACGCCGGCCGAAACAAGGCTTGCAGGAAAAGGCCGCCGCGGCGTGCCCAGCGCTCGGCAAAGGTGTGCGCATTCCAGGTGAAGTAGGCAACAGGACGAACTGCAGTTAGTGTCGCCAGGCTACCTTCAACACGCCAGAAGACGGGCCATTCTGGCGGATTATGAGCGCCATTGGGCGACACACCAGCGTCCTCGCCCGATCTCGTTAAGATTGGGGGCAAGGGATGGCCATTTTGGGAATCGGCTAAGCGCAAGATTGTTCCCGCCCATGGACGAGACTGCGCGCCTGTGTACGTCCGACGAAGGAAAACGCCATTAAGTTACCTTTTTTTAGCAAGACCCGCAAGACTTGGCGGTTCCGTACCGTTCCAGGAAGGCCCGAAAATCCTTGCGTCCGGGTCAATCCAGCCCAACCAGGCAAGTCTGGGCATAACGGCGCAACTGCTCGGTGAGGGCGCATTGCGCACGAGTCTTGAAGCGATGCTTCAATTGCGCCAATCCGACGATGCGGACGGCCCGTTCGTCGTTAATGCGCACGAATTTACAGCCAGGATGCCGCTCTACTGCCATGGCGGGCACGACCGAGACGCCCATGCCCGTCGCCACCATCGAAACAATGGTCGAGAATTGGCCGCTCTCGAAGACAACGTTGGGGCTTACGCGCGATCTGCGGCAAGCCGAAAGCGCATTCTCCCGGAAGCAGTGGCCTTCCTTAAGCAAGAGAAATGGATCTTCGCGGATTTCGCCGAGCGTCAGGGACTTGCGCTCGGCTAAACGATGGTCTTCCGGCAGAGCCGCAAACAGGGGCTCGCGGAAAAGCTCCTCGGAGATGAGCTCTTCACCGCGAACCGGCAGCGCCAGGACGACGATATCGACGTGGCCGTTGTGCAGCCGATCGAGCAGGATCGGAGTGATCTCTTCCACTACGCTAATCGATACCGCGGGATAACGCCGGGCGAAGCGGGCCAGAGCAGGTCCGAGAAAATAGGGCGCGATCGTGGGAATCGCACCGACGATAACCGTGCCCACTTCGGCCTGCGACATCTCCTGAATCTCGGTACGCGCCTGGCCGACCTGGCGCAGAATCTCGCCAGCCTTGGGCAGAAAGGCCTTGCCGAAATCGGTGAGCCGGGCGAAACGCGGAAACCGGTCGAAGAGCTTGGCGCCAAGTTCGTCTTCGAGCTTGCGAATCTGCTGTGAGAGCGACGGCTGCGCGATGTGCTGATCTTCGGCGGCGCGAGTGAAGTTTCCGGCGCGAGCGACGGCGCAGAAATATCGCAGCTGATGCAATTCCATTCTTTCAAAGACTCCGGCGCGGACTGCGATGTGTTTCGCCTATGAATCCCATAGAATTCATATATTAGACCTTGGCTTTGCGAAACTCTACCCTCGCTTGCTTGGAGGGCTAGAACGATGGCCGATAAAAAACAAGTTGTGAAATACGGCGACGTTTCGCAACGCGTAGGCGTGGAAGTGATTAGCGCACGCGGCGTGGACGTCCCGAAACTGATCAAAATGCTGATCGCCAACGCGGCGGCAGAATTCGCCAGCACCTATTACTACTACACGATCCTGCGCATGCACCTCGCGGGCCACGAAGACTACAAGGAAATCTGCGAGGACGCGCGCCTGGAAGATCGCGCCCACTGGGAGCTCATCGTCCCGCGCATTTACGAGCTGGGCGGGGAGCTGCCGAACGACCTGAAAGCATTCCACGACCAAGCCGGCTGCGTGGCGGCCAAGCTGCCCGATCCGCCGACCGCCGTCAACATTCTGACGCTGCTGCTCGAATCCGAGCGCTGCGCCATTCGCAGCTGGATCGAAATCTGCGACATGACGTTTGGCAAAGATCCGCGCACCTATGACATGGCTTCGCGAATTTTGAACGAAGAGATCGAGCACGAAGCCTGGTTCATCGAACTGCTGGCGCACGAACGCGATGGCAAGTCGATTCCCTCGGGCCATTTCCGCCGAGGCACCCCGGGCGAAGCGCCGTACAGCAAGAACTCGCATTTCTATAATCCGTGAACGGTTTTGACGGCCAAAGCTCCCCTTGCCGGGGACTTTGGCCTGGGTGCCGTAACGTCTCTGCCAGCGACCACAACTAGGTAATCTGTTGTCGCCGGCTCTCACGATTAGTTCATGTTTCAAGGCTGGCTGGCGCGAAACGCGAGCGCCAAGCCAGCCTTGCTTGTTTGCGGCGCTGGCTTCATCATCGTTTGTCACATGCGCGGAGAGAAAACGGCGGACCAAGAAGCGCACGCAGCAGAAATTGGCGGTAGTGCGGTCGAGGCGCAAGCGTTTGACGTTACGCTGGTCACGCCGTACGGACCGCGCGTGATTCGCGCGCGGGCCAGCGAACACATTTGGGACGAAGCCAAGGCTGCGGGAGTCAATCTTCCCGCGATTTGCCATCAAGGACGATGCCTCACCTGCGCCGGGCAACTGCTCGAGCCGGGCCAGTTTGATCCCAGCGATGCGGTTAGCTACTATCCTCAGGACCGCGAAGCGGGCTACATTTTGCTTTGCACGGTGAAGGCACGCTCGAACCTGCGCATCCGCACGCACATGCAAACGGAAATGCGCGCGCATCGCAAAAAAATGGGCCTGCCCGCGCCGTACGCCTGATCGGCCATGTCGAACACACAAACCACAACCGCTAAGATGCGGAATGCAAACTGGGTCGCGGTGGAAGATTACAAATTTCCGGGCGGCTGGACGAATCCTGAGTCGGGCTCTGGAAGCGGCGCCGGAAATTCCGCGGATGGGGACAAAGACGCTCGCGCGCGGGCGCTGTGCCGCGAACTCGAAGCGGGGAAGATTCTCTTTTTCTCGAAGCTGCCGTACGAATTTCCCTCGGACGAGCGCGAATTTCTGCTTTCGCGCGAATGGAACGAGCTGCGGCTGCACAAAAACGTATCTTACCGGCCAGCGGACGACGTGATGCGCGGGTTTTCGGGCGATCATGGCACCCAGATACATCTGCATCACATCGTGCGGAATTACAGCGCGCACGTGGTGAAATTCCTGCGCGATTTTCTGCGGCCCTACGCGGGCAAATGGAAGCTGGATTTTGCGAGCTTCCGTCCGTTTGAGGAAGAGGGACGCGATCTTTCGCTGCACAAGCGTAACGACCTGCTGCACGTGGACGCATTCCGGCTGCGGCCGACGCGCGGAGGGCGCATCCTGCGCGTGTTTACGAATCTGCACGCAACGAAGCCGCGCGTGTGGTACGCGATCGGCGATTTCGGCTACGTGGCGGAAAAATACGCCGCCGACGCGGGGGTCAGCCGGTTCGCGGCAAAAAATGGCGCGCTGCGGCGGAGCGTCTCGCGCTGGGCGGCGGGGCTGGGCCTGGCGCGGCTGAGCCGCACACCCTACGACCGTTTTATGCTGCGGTTCCATGATTACCTGAAAGAGAACGACGACTTTCAGCGCAACTCCCCCAAAGTGCGGCTGGAGTTTCCTCCGGGCGCGACGTGGATGGTGTTTACCGATGGCGTGGCCCACGCCGCTATGTCCGGCCAATTCGCCATGGAGCAGACACTGCTCATCCCGCCGGAGGCGCTGGTGGCGCCGGAGTCTGCGCCGTACCGGATCCTCGAACGCATTGCCGCCGCGCGGCTTTGCTAGCGCTGCCCGGATTTTCAAGTAATTCTTGAGGGTACCCCACCCCCCTATTTTTCCGAAAGAATCTAATTCCAAAGCAGTTATTCCGTTTTTTGTGCAAGAATATCATTCCAAGCGACTTAGATCGCTGTCGGGGATTTTGGTGGCAGAAGTCACGCAGGGGCACCCCTCCCCCTTGGTTCGCGTAAGTGCGCATTCTAGACACAAGGGATATTTTCGTATTTTGTTGACTGCTCGTAACTTGTTGACGGGCGGTCCTTTCGAGACTTCGGTAACAATGTCTATTATGCTTAAGATGCTTATCATGGACGGATTCGCAGTGCAGACGCAGCGCAAAATCCGGATCGCATTCACTGCCGGAAAGGATTGGGAAACAGCAGTCAACAATTTGGCGAAAGAGGCCCTTGCTTCGGCTAATTGGGCTGAAGGGGATCTTTTGACAGATTCTTTGGTTATATCGAACCGATCTGTGATTCTCGCTGGATATCTCAGTACCTACGCTTTGTTGCTGAGCAAGAATAACCAAGAGCGGGAACTCAGGGACGCTTTATTTCTAAGAGTCCGCCGCTGTGTTGCCGAGAAGAAGCTTTTTTACTGGGGCGAATCGGCAAGCCCTTATTTCTATGCAGCCTTACTACTACTTCAATCAAGAGGTGACGAAGGACTTGCTTGCGAGGTCGCGGCGAGCTTGGTTTTAACCATCAGTCGCCAGAACAAGCTTGGCTCGATGCCCGGGGTACGTGAAGCATGGAAGCGGCTCAATGAACAGGTACTCGACTATGCCGTCAGCATCATGCGTTCCAATGCCTTCATTGACCACACCGATGAGATAAATTCAGTGTACGCCCTCGTTCCTATTGTTGTGTATTGCTTTGACAAGAAAGGAGCCCATCTTACCGATTTAGAAATTCGCAAGATGGTGAAGTGGTTCTACTATTCGCAGATCCGAACACGATACATCAGTCAACTTCCTCAAAAGCTTGACCGTGACCTTCGCGTTGTCCAGGAATCAAATAGCCCGTTTGACGAACTGCTCGGCGTCATCTCCGAAGAGCGAATACTCGAAATCACGCCAGATGAGTTCGCTGGGCGTGCCATTTCTCACCCTCTGTTTGGACTTATGCGTTGGTACTTCAAGAAGCGGGGGGCGGTGTGCTTCTCTACTGGCTTGGAGCTTAGACAGACGATGGGAAGAAGATACCAATTGGAGAACGATCACATCTTTCCCTACTCAAAACTCGCGAGAATAGGATACGACAAAGGCAATCGAGTGAAATATGCTCTAGCCCAAGAGCTACCCTATCTAAAAGCTTTGAGATTTCTCGGCTCGCCATTCGTTTCGATGATCTCGTTCAATATGATCTCGAATCTGATCTCTTTGCCACTCGGCAGCCTCCCGCCATGCATCGTCACCGGGAGGCCCGTCGGATTCCAGGTTCGCGCTGTCGCTACGTGAACTTTTAAAATCAAAACTTCCTACCCGCTCAATGTCCAAAATAATTTTAAGATCCGCGAACTTCCGATTTCTTTACAATGGGAAATTTGAAAATCGTGTTCGCTCTATTCTGCTTGTTGTTCACCGTGTACTTCATCGTCGGTGTTCTTCCCGTTCCCGTAGATTGGCCACGCAATTGGCCCGTACCCAGCCTACACAGTCGGGCGGCGGTCACCGACTCTCTGCTCTCGGCTCTCTTTTTCGGGGCTGCTCTTTATGGCATTCACAAGCGCATGGTCACGGCATGGAGGCTAGGATGGGTCTGCCTCGGCGCTGTATATATCTCATGGCTGCGTCAATGTGTATCCTTGACACGTACAACCGCGCAGGCTGACCATCCTTGGTTTTTCGCAGCCGCAACAGCAGTTGGAGGGACAATCGTTACGTTTTATTGGGGCGTCTGGTGGAAGAAACAGCGGCGATATTTCAACAACACGTAACGGCAAGCTAGGTAGGCTCTATGTCGCACGAGGATTTGAATCTCCCCATCGAACTTAGTCCAGTCCAGCATGTGTACGTCATCATTTCCGGTGTGATTGCAATCGGGCTTCCAGCGATCATGTGGATAACAGCAACCACACACGGGAAGACTTTGCCGACTCAATTTTTGGTCGTCACCCCAACGGCATTTGCACTCATGATTCTCTACGTACGGAGCATGACAGTTCGTCTTACCGAGGAGGGAATAAGTAAAGGACTTCCTTTGCTCGGTACTCTTATTCCTTACGAGAGGGTTGCACGAGTTAGCAAAGAGGTCCTGTTAGAGCGAGGGAGTCCGTCCGCTTTCGTTGTTTCGGAGCGGGATTCTGAAAGACGGATTCTTATTCGCTTGGGAGCTTTTGATAGAGCTGAATTGGCGCGAGTGATGGCCGCATTAGCACAGCGGGCTCCCCAAGCGCAAATTGATGAGTCTGCGACATACGTACAGCTTCAAGGGCGGTGATCACGCCCAACTCCTGTGAAGTCTTGTTCTCGTACACTGGCCCGACCTGAAATCCCAGTATCCGAGAATGCCGTTTATCAGGACTTGGCACCCAATGTGGTGGTATTTTCCCTTGCTGTGAACGGCGAAACGCCAAAATCATCGTTCCGTGTCGCGCTGAAAGACGTGCGAATACTGCACGCAGCATTACTTGTGACGATACCGCTCTACATATATGCGGGGGAGGTTCTCAGTCCAAGGATACCGAAGGATGATACGAAGATTGCATTGTCTCTAGTTGCCTTGGCCATTTTTAACACGTGGTCTGTATTGACTACGTACCGGCGAAAAGCACAACCCGCGAGAATGGCATTGCAGTCGGACACAGATGACGCGAAGGCGGTCAGCCGATGGAAGAACGCAAACATACTTTTGTTGGCAAGCTGTGAGCCCTTGGCGGTATATGGCTTTGCGCTGCGGGTCTCGGGTGGAACTGTGGTGCATGCCGCAACATTCTATGTTTGGGCTTTGTTCTTGTTGTTGGCGTTTACGCCTCGGCGTCTGCCGAACAAAGCCAACTCCTGAAAAGTCACGTTCTCGTACACTGGCCCGGCCTGAAATCCCAGTGTACGAGAACACCGTTTATCAGGAGTTGAAGGATAGATGCACGTATAATTTGTGAAGGACCGCCTCGATGACGAACACGAAACCAACAATGGTTACGGGGGCACTTGGTGCATATCAGTGGCTCACCACCGACCAACATGACCTCGATACTCTTCTGCAATCGTGTCCGCAGACGTTTCTAGGCAAATACATCGCCGTCAGCTCTCTTGACAGTGGTCCTTTGAACCTCAATGAGCAGCAGAAGTCCGCTGGCTGGACCAGCCGTGGTGACATTGCGTATAGTCCGCAGGTTCAATCGGTCGATAACTTGCATCATGGAGAGTGCGGAGGGTTCGACGAGTGGTATGTTTTTGAATCTCCGCTCGACCTTGGACAAGTTTGGAAGGGCAACAATGTTTTTGAAGCTCCCCTAATCCGGGGGCAGGTTTCGGTCTTCGTCAATTTCCTTGGCTTCAGCCTACATGACCCCTCAAAATCGAGGCAAGCTCTGGCAGACCTGTTCTGGAAGCAGCTCGAATGGATTCATCCTGAGTCCTACATCGCAGATGGCGAACCTTATTTGAACTTCGTCAGCCGTGACCAGCTCTTGTTCGCAGCTGTGCGACAAGCGCTCGGTGGCTGCGTTGCCACATCCTGCTAAGTCCCCGGAAACTGGGCAGCCACTTGCCGGTGACCCTACTGTCCGGCCTCCAGCTTAGTAGTCATCAAGCCTACTTTTTCGATTCCTGAGCTGCGCATAACATCAATGGCCCGAGCTACGTCGGCGAAGATGACGGTATCGTCGCCTTTTACGAATGCGGCCTTCTCGGCACGCAGCTTGAAGATGTTATTGAGCTGCTGGCCTAAATTGTCCCACGTTGCTGTGTCTTCATTGATCTTTAGGTGATTGTTCTCTAGCACCTGGACAACGACAACTTTGTAATCCGGGCCCGGCTCGCGGTCGTGCGAAGGCTGGGGAACTAATGCTTCCAGGCCCTTTGGTGACAGAGGCGTGATCACCATGAAGATGATCAAGAGCACCAGGAGAATATCAAATGAGAGGCACTACATTCATCGAGGCCATTGCCCCGCCCTTTTTTCCTCCTACTTCCATTGCCATAGTCGGTTGTTCCTCAGCTCGTAGAGTGACTCCTCGAAGAGCGGTGTCATACATTTGGACACCAGTAGGCATCGCTTTGTTCCTAAGTCCCGAGAAGTTCTTGTTATCGGAAGGTGACTTTGGCCCGATTCCCAGTTGCCGAGAACACCGTTTCTCGGGACTTGGGAAGTGTATATTGATGCGGTGGAAAAGCACTTACCGAAACTTGTCACGACGGTTGGCATCCTGTGCGTCATCGTTGGCGTGGGGTGGGGTTTTATAGACTACAGCCATAGTGAGTTCGGCCTTTACAGGTATGCTGGCCAGTTTCTTCTGACTCTTGCCGTTGGGATTCTCTTATCTTCGGTCGGAATCCTAATGTGGGCACGACATTTTGCGAAAGATAAGAGGCTCAAGGTAGCGGGATGCATTTTCGTTATCGGAGTGCTCGCGCTCACTGTCGGTCCAAATAACGTTCATGGCCCAGGGATGTTGCTCGTTCCCGTTGCGCTTTCTGCATGGATTCTAAGTATCATCTTCGTCGTAATGGCAATACGCTTAGCATCTCGCTAGGACCGCTGGCAGGTCGATTGTTCTTTCTAGACGCGCCAAGTCCCGTTATCGTCATGTAGGAAACCTCGATTCCCAGTTGACGAGAACACCGTTTCTCGGGACTTGGAAACCGTCGTGGCACAAAAGGCTGCCCACCGGTGTCTTTGACTATAGTATCGGGGCATATCTCCAAACCGAGCGCTGGAGGCAAGATGCAGGACCAAACAAGGTGGGACCTGCGAGCCATATACGTCGAGCCCTCAATTGCCTCAAGGCTTTACATGCTTCTGTTATTGGTGTGTTGCGTCGTGGCACTCATCAAACTAGTTAAAGTCTGGCGTGTTGGCTTGCCGTTTAGATTTTCTTCCAAACAATATTCTCTTACATACCTCCGACAACTTCAGGCTTCGGCCATAAGCATTCGCCAGTGGATGGGTTTCGCACTCCTCGCGTGGGGCGTTCTCGCTTCCATCCGTCTCACCGAGACTTGCAGGTTCATCCTGTACGACAGAGGGACGGACCACGCTGTTCTGGCGGTGTCCATTCTTATGGAAAACGCGACATATCTCAGCATGGCACTTCTTGTGGTCGCTTTTCTTTACATCATCCGATGGCACATGCTTACGCGACAAGAACGCATTCGTACATGCGGAACAGAAGAGCATGTTGCGGATTCCGCCTGATAAGTCACATTCTCGTCATCTGGCTTTCGCTCGATTCCCGCATGACGAGAATGCCGTTTATCAGGAGTTGGACCTTATCGTTGGCCGAATGGATGCTAGTACGACGTGAATTTGCCGATTTCTACGTGAGTTACTCGTGTCCCGGCGAGCCATGCATCCAGCGACGAGGTAACAAACCAGTAGGGAAACTCCGTAGCACTCGTGCCCGCACGGGTAAGCTCGATCTCAGTCATCTTCTGACGACACAAGTATTGATAGCTATTTTCTGCCCCATTGATTTTCGGGTGCGTTCCCGCTATTCGGTCCAAATCTTGGACATTGAGAGCGAGGCGTATGCCACTCTCAGTGGACAGACTGCGCGAAACTTGTTCTGAAGAGGTGCATGCTTTCGTGTTTGGGAAGTTTGCCTCACGCGACCATAACCCAAACTGGGTGACAAACTGGAATCCGCCCATGGGTCCGGTTCGGAAGGTCAGCACCGTGCCGTCCTTCCGTGAGATGTAGCAGATTGTGTTGCGTGGCGAAGTTTGCGCTGGCCCGAGCTTGGCCTCAACGTCCTCGAACGACGATTTGCCAATTGTAATTCCCAAAATTGTTGTGTCAGCCGGGGTGAGCTGCAGTTTGCTGGCTCCTAGCGTATCGCAAAACGGTGCTTTCTCTGGGTCTTGTTCTGCTGCCCCCAATGCACACGTAACGGCCAAAAGCAGTGCCAGAACTGCTCTGCGAATAGGTCTCATACACAGCAGAGTAGCGCAGAAGCGTTGGAAGATGATCGAGGTGCTGGCGACCCAGTATCCTGATACATACCTGCACCCAAGTCCCGAGAAGTCCTGTTATCGGAAGGTGGGCCTAGCCAAGAGCCGGTCTCGGGGATATGCGAGGAAGGTCGAACCGGCCCAGCCCTCAATCCCCTAAAGGGATCCTCGGTTCGCCTTCCCCGCCTTTTGATCTTCGATCTAAGAGGGCGGTGAAATCTGTATCCAAGAGCACATAGTGCCCGGCGTGCGAAAGTACGTATGGCGGCCCAAGTCCTGTGAAGTCTTGTTCTCGTACACTGGCAGGCCTGAAATCCCACTGTACGAGAACGTCGTTTCTCGGGACTTGGCCCACCCCAAAAAACGAAGACCAAGATTCCGGGTACTTTCCGATCACACTCATGAGCGTTTTCCCCAAAGGAAGCTGTCTAACAGGGGTAGTCTCAAAGCCTCGGAGGAAAGATACTTCCAGTGCGGTTCTTTACAGTTCTATCGGTCATGTCATTGCTTCTCTTCTCGCTTGCGTTGTCTTGGTCTCAGAGTCAATTGCACGGACAACCTCGCCTACCGTTCACTGACGATGGCGCATGTCCCTTTGAAGGCTGCCAATACGCGGAATGGACCGCCAAGGCACGGGCTGTCGCACGAAGAGACGCGAATATTAGTTCGCCAGTATTATTCTCAATCCAATCCGGGGAAAAAATATCGGCGCTCAACGGTAAAGTTATTACGCGACAATTTGGCATTGTCAGGGTGCTTAAGCGCGTAGTTCTTGATGGGTCCGAAGTGCCAGCGGGCGCGGTGCTGTACGTACTTCATGGGGACGGCGAAGGTTCCTTTCTCTACTGGTACAACGGTGCAACCCACCACGAAGGCTTATACGCTGAAACCGTACACAAAGGAGACGCAGACTTCCCGTGGGACGTTATATCCCTGCCAAAAACGGAGTGGTGGGTCAACGTTAAAAATCACGACGGGCAAACCGGATGGATTTCAAATCCATTCGATTTCCGGGGGATCGATTCGCTTGGGGGCGGCAATTAGGCATTTAAGTCCTGTGAAGTCCTGTTATCGTCAACTGGCTTTTCGGGCCATTTCCCAGTTGCCGAGAACACCGTTTCTGAGGAATTGGCCTTTTAACTGGTAAGCGAGAGTAGGGTTTGTTGACAGTACCGAGCGGGTGTAGGAGTAGCCCGCCTGAGCGAAGCAACCATTTGTATCGTGGAGCGACTTAAACGGATCGTCTTACGACATTTTATGGCAGTCGTTTATGACACTTATCGTCATTCGCTGTTCTGCTGGTGTTTTCAAAGAACTGATCCCAAACATTTTATGCACCCTCCTAACGTACTGAGGACTAGAGGACCTCTGGCCGCGTGTGACTAATACGCCAGCCCTCCGACAAAGCAATGGCTACGCACGTGCGCATAAATAAGGCGAGGTGCTACATGCGCACTAAACAAAAAGGTTTCTCGTTAATTGAGCTTTTGATCGTGGTCGCGATCATTCTGATTATCGCCGCCATTGCCATCCCGAACCTGTTGCGGGCGAAGATCGCCGCCAACCAGGCTTCGGCGGTGGGCTCGCTGCGTACGTTGAATACAGCGTGCATCGCGTTCTCCACCAGCTACGGTTCTTTCCCGGCGGCGCTCAGCAATTTGGGCCCGGTCGGATCGGGCGGCACGGCCAGTTCCACGTCAGCAGACTTGATTGACTCGGTCCTTTCGGCCGGCACCAAGAGCGGCTACACGTTCGCTTTCGGTGCGGGCGCGAGCAACCAGTCTTACACGATAACGGCTACGCCCATCACTGCGGCCACCACCGGACAGAACATGTACTTCACCGATCAGTCCGGCGTGATCCGCGTGGATACTTCCGGTTCGGGTGCAAGCGCCACCAGCACGCCTATCGGCTAAAAGTTTCTTCCTCGGTGCAATGACAGGGACGAAGGAGGGGAGTTCAACTCCTCTCCTTCTCTTTTTATCCATGCTATCCGGCAAGAACCCAGCCTCCAGCGCCTGATAAGTCGTGTTATCGGCAATTGGCTCTGTCGTTCTCCCCGCCCGAGGCGATTTACAATCAATCCGCTATTGATTGTCACCTTCGATTTGATAGCGACAAAATTAGTTTCTTAGCCCTAAATGGCAGTGCTTGAGCAGGCCGCAGCGGATCTATGCATAGCGTGGCATGAGTGCAAGCGCTGCGAAGGGACGCGGTCAGTGCTAAATGATGCCTCTGCGGTGCGCCTTATCGAGAGCGTCCGCAATATCAATCGGGTATCGCAACATTTGATCTAAAGCTAGGGTTCTTTCTCATGGGAATTCGCGTTCGCTACTTCTTTCGGGATGAGGGAAGCACAGCCTTACTAACTTGCCGATTGTACTCGGCCATATCTATTGGCGAGCAGAGCAACTCCGGAATATCGAAATCGGCTGGCAGCAGGTGGAGAGGAAACTTGTTGAGACCGATCCAGGGTTGCGTATACATCTTGGGGTCATCAATCGTAACCGTGAGCTCCATGTTGTCATGGTCCACCCGGTGAAACCGTTCCTCCACTCGCAAATCTGCGCTATGCGGACGGCCAGCATGATCGAGCCAGGCTCTTGGATTCAGCCCAACCGTCTCCACGACGAAGGTGTAGTCATCGACCCATTTGCCTACTGAGTACCCGTTCCAACGTGGGTCTGGGTCCTTGGGCAGTTCTCGCCCATCCGTCCAGATGATGCGCCAATTGCCATACCATTCATTCAAAAAAATCATTTTGTTGGCAGTTTGCACGAGATCGATGGTCCTCAATTCAAAAAGCTCCATGCGCGGGAACCCGATCGGATCACATTGGTCGAGTGGATCGTTGGAAAGCGCGGCGGGGACTTGTCTGACGCCGGGTCCCGAAGGCCTATTGGCTTTGAGCGCCGCGAGTCCCAAAGGCGTGTAAGGCAGAGGATGCTCAATACGTGTTTCGTCGAGGTGCCCTCCTTCGGCACCGGCTCCTGCTTCTCGGCCTCCTTGGACAGCCCCGTCTTTTTGTGGGAACAGTGCTGGGTGTTCGAATGCACCGTTTACCTGAAATCCCCCATCCAGTGCTGCTGCGTCCCAAATCCCAGAGATGTCACGGCGCGGAGCGGGGGCTGATTTTTTTCCGGAGTATGCAGACTTGCGTGGCGGTATGTTATTCCATTTACTCACCTCGCCACCCGCTTGCGGCGCAGCCTTTTGAACCAGCAGAATAGGTGAGAACACCAATCCTGTAGTAAGAGCGACGATCGAAACCACCCAGCGCTTGGACATTTCCGAAATCCCTCCGGTAGCTAGATTTCGACCTTTCGAATCCGACTACGGCATGCGAAAGCTCACACAAGCCTGGTAAAGGTGAGTCCGCTTGGCGTTGCGGAACACTCACCTGAGCGGTTCCTCATGGCTTGAACTGTTTGCCATTAATCACGATAAGGCTCTCCTGTGTCGGCAGGCCCGCTGTTGCCCCCGCCACACCGAAACGTCCGATGGGCTGCCCGTTCTTGGCTGGGATGACCTCCACGATGACTTCATCCCCAGGCTTGAACGTATTCTTGGTCCAGCCCACTTCGGTCTGGGATAGCGGATTTTGAGCTTCTATAATCCAATGCAACGTGTTGCCATTCTTGTCCTTAGCGTCGACCTTCAGGAAAACATGAGGGTTGGCCCAAATGTAGTCCGTCACCGTTCCCTTCACCGTGACGGTTTTCGTCGAATCGTATGACGCGTTGCCGTGATGTGCAAAAAGCGGAACTGAAACTGCCCAGAAACCAACCACCGCGATGGAAATGGCCAGCAGTTTCTTTCTCACAGCATTCCTCCGTAATCCTTCAGGGACGAAACTCGATCTTGCATGGCCTTCCTGAGGCGGGAGCGATTCTAGACTTACCTGCAACCTATGGTTCGCTATCTGGGTACTTATACACCCAGACTCTTCCGGACAAACACAAAGAAAAGGACCACCGTATCGTGGTCTCACTGTATAGGCGAGGGAAAAGTCCATGATCTTCGATCGCACAATAGTTGCCGTTTGCTGGTAATAATCGTCACTGGGGCCGTGTTTTTAATCTTCCGGCACCCTCATGTAAACAAGACATTCGTTCAGAGTATTCCCGACCGCCCTCAGCGCCGTCTTTTCCTCGCCAGCGTGGCGTTCTTCCTAACCTTTGCAGGCGTACGGGTCGTTGCGTATTCCAACTATCATCACATCGGCCCTTTTCACGACATCTACTTTCATGGACGTCACATTCATCACCTCGTGTGGGGAATTCTCATCCTGCTTCTGGTCGGATACGGATGGCTCGTTGAAGCAGGTTCTGGCGGCGAGCAGACGCCTACTTTTGCGGGTCGGGTGCTCTCCCTGCTCTATGGGGCTGGTGGTGCCCTTACGCTAGATGAGTTTGCGCTCTGGCTCAATCTTGAAGATGTCTATTGGGCTCGTGAGGGCCGCGCCAGTATCGATGCCGTGATTTTATTTGGTGCATTGTTGTTAATGGGTGTTTGGGGCGGAAAATTTCTCGGGGCCTTGGTACGGGAGTTCTCAACCGTGCATCGGCAGCAGGGATAGGTACTTCCTGGATGGAGAAGCCGGGTTCATGGTTTGTTCCGAGTGCGGCGAACTGTAGGCGCATTTGTAAGCCCGCAGCCGGGTATCGGTGGCGTTATTACGTGGTTTGTGTGAAAGCCGAGGACTCACAATTACGCAGAAGCTTCTCGGCTATTCAACTCGGACGAGTTTTATGACTGCTCCCGATGGCTTCTGGGTCAGCACCAGCGCCTTCCCATTCACAGCGAAGTCGTACTGGTTGCTTGCGCCTATGACGAACGCGCTCTTTGCCACCATGGCTTTCGTAGTCAGCATGTTGGCGGTCACTGTGTACGTGCCGGAATTGAGGTAAATCGCATTAAAGACCGCGACCTTGTCAGCGTCGGTTGCCTTGTCATTTGAGGGATAGTTAGGCAGTGGTCCCGTGCCGTTGATCCTCACGAAACTGTAGTGTTGTTCCGTAAAAATGTACAGACCCGGCTGAGGATTGGTGATCGGCGGCCTGTTCGCGTCGTCGATCTCCGTAACCCTCCAAGCTCCCACGAGCGGATTTCGCGTTGCCGGAGATTGACCATGGATTGTCACCGCAACAGCAATCAACCCGAGAAGTGTAATTCCGAGCAGTCGGCGCACTGGAGCCTCCTTTCCGTGTTTCTAGCATGACGTTACTAAAGGTATTTGTTAGCCCTTCGCTTTCGCGGCTTCGCGCTTGCGCTGTAAGAACGCTCTGCGAACTCCCCGACCAATCCTTGCCTTCATGGCCGCCGACATCGGCTTTGTTACGCGTGCACGCGTTGCCGTGCCGTTAGCACTGGCACCGGCGCTGCCGTTTGAGAGAATCGCAATGGCCTTGTCTACGAGACCAAGTTCACGTACGAGTTCGCTGCGCCTGCTCTTCAACGTCGAAATTACATCGTTCATTCGGGTTGTTGCCTCCGCTGAGATTCTATCCTAACACGACACCAAATTAAGAAATGAATCAAGAAGCCGATGAAATCGTGGGCTCGCAAGCGCCGATTGAATCTCGGGTCCTGGTCGGCGGCCTCCTTGATGTAGAATCCGCGCACGACCTGCTGGTTGAGCAAAGTAAGACCTCTTGGAGGAAACGCAATGAAGCACACAATCGATACTCTGGTGGGTCAATTCGAGCGGGGCAGTCTGACCAGGCGACAACTAGTCCAAGCTCTGCTCGTGATCGCGGCTTCGCCTGCACTGGCGCAAGAACGTCCGGTGGGTGCATTCCGTCCAACTGGCATCGACCATGTTCAAATTACGGTCACCGATCTGAAAGCAACTCAGCAGTTTTACGAAAAGCTGTTCGGAGTCACGACCACCTCTCCCAATCCAACGCAATTGAGTCTTGGACTCGGATCTTCGGGCAATAGCATCAGCGTGCATAGTGAAAGCGGCCCAATTAAGCCGATTGACCACTTCGGGATTGCGGTCCAAGACTTTTCCACGGACGCAGCCCTTGCGACCGTCAAGCGTGTGGTGCCGGGTTTCAAGACCGATATAAACGGCAACTCTGTCTTTGTTATAGGACCGGACGGTGTTAGGGTCCAGATTGTGCCTGCAAAGAAGTAAAGGGATCGCTTCCCTCCACGGCTGGCAGCCTACACCGGGCCGAAAGGTAAGAAGTGCATTGCGAATCTAAGTTGGGAAAAACTGTTCGCCACGTTGTCGGCGCAAAGACTTGACCCGCCACATGCACTTGCGATAAGGCGTCAGCACTAGGCGTCAAATCTTCCCAGCATCGATCCACGCTTGAACCTCAGTTTCGACTGAGAAGCTGTTCATTGGTGCTGATGCAAACCGTTCGTCCAGTTGGTAGGCGTTCATTTCCAGAGGAATAGCTTCGTACGAGCCGCCGCTCAGGAAACCCTTGACATATTTGGCCGCAAAAGCACCCAACCCAAGCTTTGCGTATTGGACGACATGGACGAGTTCGTGGAAGAGAGTTCTTTCATTCACCTTCCCATGCGAAACGATTGTGTCCACGAACGTAACAGCAGCCATCTGCGAAAAGTCCGGAAGAGACTCCGGTGTGAAACCGATTGCTAACAGTTGCGGATAGAAATATGGATTAGGAACTCGTTCTATCGGAAGCACAACCACCCGAGTTGAATCCAAAGCGTACGCCGGAAAGAATGGCTGCAAGGCAGACCGTTGATTCAGATTCAGAAAGGCAGCACGGGGATAGAAGAAGTGTCTTTGTTGATGAATATAAGCCGCAACTTCCTCAATTATCCATGCGACCTGTTCATCATGGAGTTTTGGCAACGGCATAGGTTCGTTTGCTAACGCTCTTTGTCGTCCTGAACGTACCCGGCAACATTGACGATAGAAATGACCACGATCACCGCCAGAAGCAGCAGCAAATGGATCGGAGAAAGTTCAACCGTGATTCGTCTGAAAATGGAAAGCATCCTGATTCAATTTTGCAGACAGCGTCGAGGTATGGCGACCGATACTATTTGAGGATTGCTTTTCTAATTAATAAGGCGTAGGTTTCGAGCACCAGCCCGGCTCCAATCACTATTGGTTGGTGACCGATGCAAGCCCTCGATTTTTGCTCCGCTGAAGTCGGAAGTATGACCTGCGTTGCTACTCGCTGGTGAATAGGCGTGGCGCTCCAAGAATACGACGAGTGGATTAAGAAACTGCCTGATGGGAAGAAAATACGATATAGCCACCAACTATTGACCACCGGTTTTACGGCAAGTGCGGAAATCCTTGAGCCTGTCGATGCCGTAATGGTCTACACCCACACTCATATCGATCTTCCAGCGCCTGCCGACCGTGCTCAGATTGAATCTGAATTTGCCGACGACCTAGCAAAAGCGGAGATGCACCGAAGAGGTGACGATGCGCCTTTGGGAAGATACCGTTCTGCGGGTTGAGCGTTCGGCGAGTGGCAAGCCGCCCGAGCTACAGGACCGGCCAAAAAGAATCACGGTCGATGAGCTGCTCCAGCCTTGGATAGTGATGACTGTCAGGCGAGCTTGACGAAGGCTACAAAGGGCACGGCCAGCTCATTAAGCGACCGTGTTCGTAACGCCCGTAAATTTAATAGGGGCCGTAGAATTACCGAGTCAACTCGTGGTAATCCAAAATCATTCGGGACTGAGGCAGAACAACGAATTCGTATGTGTTTCCGCTCCGCAGAACAGTCGTCGGATACCAGAGGTAGCCATTCTTTCCGCCATCAGAAAAACGAATCGTTTCCTCTATCCCCATGTTGCGATAACCACGGTCTATGCTCTTTACCTGTTTGGAAATGCGGACCGGTGCGTGATGCTCATGTAGTGCGATCACATCGTGCGCCAAGGGGAGAGTCTCAACGTAGACGACGAACACGCTGAATGCCAGCACAACAATACGGATATTCCGCTCAATCGTCGGGCGAAAACTGTCGAATTCTGGTCGAAACAGTTTTCCGCCCGGACGGATCATCTGCGATTTGAGAGCGAACCAAACTGTTGCGACAGGGAAGCCAAAAAGCCACATAGATACAGCGATGCCACGAACCAGAGCCTGTGGAACCGCCAAAGACAAAATGAAGCGTAGAGCGAAAACGATGACCATAAATACGAGGAACTGAGCCATACACAAGGGTACCTAGCAATTTGCTGTCTATGATTCGTCCCCGAATTCCGCTTGTCTTATAGGTAAGGTTTAGTTTTTGAATCTAGCGCCAATTCGGGCGTTTACCTTCTAGGACCTTCGGCTGATCCGCCGCACCCCAGATTTTAGGTGGCTCTCCCGGCGCGGGCGCGTCTTCGTCTTCTCGTTCGGTACGCTCTCTTGGTGGGGGCAGGAACACGATTTCCTTCTTGGCTCTGCCTTTGCCTCTGAGCTTCTGCTCCAGCGGCTTCCAGCATTCTGAGCAGATATCGTATTCCTTGCCTTCAATTTCTTTCTGCGAACAATCCTTTACTTCACTGCACAGATCGCACGTAATCATCGGCCACTTCCTACCTCAGTGCCCCGCTCAGCGGACGCATCGGACTACCGCCAGCGCTGAAGATTTCCCGGCCATTGCTGTCAAACATCTTAACGCTGGTACGGCCATTCTTGGGCTCACCAAAGGTGAGGACGCCCTGAACTTCACCTTTTTCGTTTACCACTACAAAGCTCTGGGCACGCACTTCCTTTGGCGCAGGTGTTTGATTTTGTGCGTGTACGGGTTGTGTCCAGACGTAATGAGAGAAAATTCCACCGAGAAGACCAGCCGCAATTGAGAGGCCAAAATTCAGTTTCTTCATGGGCTCCTCCGAAATTGTGTGAACACGGGCGAGCGATAACTCGAACCCATTATCAAGATGCGATATGCAGATGGATCGGATGCCTTCGGCAAGGTCTTAGGGGCGGCGACTGGGGTTAATGGGTCAGGTTCCAATCGCCAAATTACGCGAGTACGTGATCCGAGTTTTGATGCAGAATGAGCCATGTCTTCAGCAGAGGCCACGGCTCATTCTTCCGATACCGGGAAACGGCTCGACGGCATCGATCTGCTCCGTGGCCTTGCGATCTTTTTCGTCTTGATGAACCACGTCAATATTCGCCTATTCATCAACAAAGTTCCGTATGCACACTTCGTTCCCGCGCAGCTCCTGCATGCGCTGGTGTGGAATGGCGAACAAGGCGTCCAGATGTTCTTTGCGGTTTCTGGGTTTCTCATAACATCGATCAGTCTTCGGCGATGGGAGCCGCTTTCGCAGATCAGAGTGCAGGATTTCTACACGTTGCGGTTTGCTCGCATTGCGCCTCTGTTTCTCTTATTACTCGCGGTACTCAGCGGCCTGCATTTTGCGCATGTTCCCAACTACGTCGTGACCGCGAGGACTGGAGGGCTGGGACGGGCACTTCTGGCGGCGCTCACGTTGCGCATCAATGTTCTGGAAGCTCGCACGTGGTATCTGCCGGGAAATTGGGACATCCTCTGGTCCCTCTCGGTCGAAGAGATGTTCTATCTCTTCTTTCCTCTTGTCTGCTTCCTGTTTGCTGGCAATAGGCTGTTCGGGCGAGGCAAGCTGTTCATCTTGACTCTCATCACATTCGTTATGCTTGGTCCCTTTGGGCGCACTGTTTGGACTCATGGGAACTTAATTTGGAGAGACTACTCGTACCTTGGAGGCATGGAAGGCATAGCGCTCGGCTGCCTCACGGCGCTCATCGCTTCGCGGAGTTTCTTTTCTCGGGCCACGATTTGGACTCTGGGCAGGGTCGGCGCGGTGATCGTGTCCTTAAGCCTGATATTTTCTTGGCAGGCTAACCGAGATTGGCTCGGCCGGTCTGGGCTGCATATGACCGTGCTCGGAATCGGAACTTGCATGTTCATCGCGGCAACAGCACAGACGCAATGGAAGGCCCCACGCATGTTCATGCCACTGTTAAAATTGGGCCAATATAGTTATGAGATTTACCTGACCCACGTATTTGTGGTTTTCGGCCTGTTGAGTTTGTTTCTAGCAGCTGGCAAGCCGATGATCCTCGTGCCGGTCTATTTCCTCTTCACGATTCTGATCTCAGGATTCCTTGGAGCCGCAGTCGCAATCCTCTACTCGGAACCTATGAATCGGCTACTCCGCAGCAAGTTAGCTACCGGCAGGACTTCGTCAATTCAAGTCTCGTATGCAAGACTTCAGGATGGCGTCGCCTCTTCTAACTCCTGACCAGAAACCCATCTGTCACGAATTCGGGGCATTGGGTCTATACTTGGCACGTTCTCACTTCGCAAGGGGAAGTCGTCTTGGAAGGAGCGCCTGATGCGATCCGCTCGCATTATCTTCCTTGCTTTCGGACTCCTCGTCGTATCCTCTTTCCTCGCGGCGGACGTTAATCAAGAAAAAGTTGATCAGATTTTCGCCAACTACCAAAAAGCAGGGTCGCCGGGCTGCACCGTGGGCGTGATAAGGGACAGCAACTTCATTTATCGCCGGGGCTACGGCATGGCCAGCCTCGAACTCGGCGTTCCGCTTTCACATGAGTCTGTTTTTTACATGGGCTCTGTCTCAAAGCAGTTCACTGCTGCCAGTGTCGTGCTGGCTGCTGAGCAGGGTTATTTCTCTCTGGATGATGACGTTCGCAAATATATCCCGGAGCTTCCGAACTACGGGCACACGATTACATTACGACAGTTGCTACACCACAGCAGCGGACTCCGAGATTTCGAAGTCTTGCTCTATCTCTCCGGTGGAACCCTAATGGATTTCCATTCGAAAGACGAAATGATGGACCTCATCGTGCGCCAGAAAAGCCTTAACAACGTTCCCGGAGATAAATGGATTTACAGCAACACGAATTATTTCTTGCTCGGCGAAGTCCTGCAGCGTGCAACGAAAAAATCCCTCGCTAACTTTGCTGCCGAATACATTTTTCGACCACTGGGTATGGAGCACACTCTCTTTTCTTTGATGACCATTCTTTAGTAGTGCGTGGTCGTGTTCCCGGTTATCGCGGAACTGACGGCAACTTTCGCTTGGATTGGTCAACAAACTGGGATGTCGTCGGGGCTGGAGGGTTGATGAGCAGCGTTGATGACCTGCTCTTTTGGGATACGAACTTCTATCAGAACAGACTCGGCAAGGGGACGCTTCTCAAAGAGATGCTCGCTCCGGCAGTGTTAAACAACGGACAGCAGATTATGTATGGCTTGGGCCTTGAATTAGCAACTTACCGTGGTCTGCCAATTGTCGAACATGACGGCAGTTTTCCCGGATACGTTACCGATATTCTGCGTTTCCCCGCACAGCGGTTCACGGTAGTGTGCCTCTGCAATTTATCGAGTGCCCAACCTTGGACGCTTACGAGGAAAATCGCGGATGTTTATCTCGGAGAGCATCTGTAAGAGAACGAGACGAGCACAATCGAACCCTCTCGTGCAGATTTTAGGAACCCATCGCCGTTCGCTGGTAAGTACCTTGATCCCCGCAGTCATGAAATTGTTTCATTTACCGTGTCGAACGGGAATCTGATGGCTTGGGGTGGAATCCTCAGACGTATAGGCCCGAATCAATTCAGGGACCTTGGCAGCGGCACGATCACTTTCGACAATTCGAAGGGGCAGATGAAAGTATCGCTAGAATATCTTGGGGACACATTTTTCTCAGGCCCGAGGCTCCAAGAGCCACGCCTCAGCGAAGCCGCTTTGGACGAACTTATTGGGCTTTATCGAAGCTCGGAACTGGAAGCGACATACAAAGTTTCTTTAGACAAGGGCAACTTGGTGCTTCTTCGGAACGGCTTGAATCCGACTTTGAAGAAGCTAAGTCCAATCGCGCCAGACGAGTTCGAAAGCGACCTCGGAACAATCGTCTTCCGTCGAGATGCAAACCATCATGTCTCTGGACTGAGTCTATTTGTAAGGAGCGTTCGCAACATCAGTTTTGAAAGGGCGAATTGAGTGCAGCGCAGAGGCCCGTCTCGGGAGACTCTTACCATCCTCCGCAGCGTTCAGAGCAAAATCCAACGTCAACGTTAACGCTTTGCGCGGGTAAATGAGCACGGCCATGCAAATCAAGGTATTCGTACAGAACGAAGCAGGCTCGAACCTAAAGAATTATCATGATGAAAAGACACTTGCATTCCAGTCCGCAAGGCACGTATCGCGCCCTTACCCGTTTCCGTATGGTTTTGTGATTAGCACGACCGCCCGGGACGGCTGCAACCTCGACTGTTACGTAATCACACGCCGCGACATACGTACAGCCACAATAACGGAATGCGAGCCGGTCGGGCTGATGGAACAATTTGAGGACGGCATCGAAGACCACAATGTTCTAGCCCTACCCGTGGGCGAGGTCACCGAGGTCACCGAAACCGTGAAGAAGACACTCGTCGAGTTCGTCGAGAATGTCTTTCGCCACATCAAAGATAAGCAAATTCGGGCCGGGCGCTTCCTTTCAGCAACAGAAGCGCAAGAGCACATTCACAGTCGCACAGATGCGGCATTTCACGAATTGAAGTAAGCCCTCGGGCTAGAAATCTTCACCGGCTAACTGCTAAAAACTAGTCGCCTCCCAAATGGCAATCCGGCCCTGAGTGCCGGAAGCCCGTAGGCGGGGCCAAGTCCCGATAAGTCGGGTGGTCTCAATGGGTCATCGCAACACAGGCTCAAAATCTGGTAAGAGGAGCCTCAAGAGCTACATTCGAGCTCGAGCTTTAATACAGAAGGAAAGCACTGTCCTGTTTAGGTTTAATTGAGTACAGCTCGGAAAGATCAGTTCCCTGCGAGGAAATGTTGTCCGAGCAGCCGATTAGGTGGTGTTGCATCGATCGGTTGAGCTGGCACGCGTTCTCGGATTGTGGCTTCAACCTGATTCCCACTCTCCGAGAACACCGTTTCTCGGGCACTGGCTTCTATAAAATCCTGTCCACAGCCTTAACACTTTGACGTTTTGCGGCAGAAATCGATGACATTTTTTGTCAGTTTCGTCCAACATGGAACTTGCCACCGGGCTTAAGAGCTGGCCACAAGCACTGAATTTGCGTTGGTAAGCGGCTGTCATCTAAGTCAGTTGCAGTTTTTGTGTCCCATCGATCATCTCGCCACGCCCACCTTGGTGCCTGGTATGCACCTTAGAAAGGTGTTGCCCCGGTGCGAGCTTAGAACGCGCAAGGAGACATCATGCGGAACAAAGAAAAGGGCTTCTCTTTAATCGAGCTTTTGATCGTGGTCGCGATCATCCTTATTATCGCCGCCATCGCCATCCCGAACCTGTTGCGGTCGAAGATCGCCGCCAACCAGGCTTCAGCGGTGGGCTCGCTGCGTACGTTGAACACAGCGTGCATCGCCTTCTCCACCAGCTACGGCGCATTCCCGGCGGCACTCACCAATTTGGGCCCTGTCGGGTCTGGCGGGACGGCCAGCTCCACGTCAGCAGACCTGATTGACTCCGTGCTGGCTGCCGGCACCAAGAGCGGCTACACGTTCGCCTTCGGTCCGGGCGCGAGCAATCAGTCTTACACGATAACGGCTACGCCCATCACTGCGGCCACCACTGGACAGAACATGTACTTCACTGATCAGTCCGGCGTGATCCGCGTGGATACTTCCGGTTCGGGTGCAGGCGCCACCAGCACGCCTATCGGCTAAGTTTCTTCCTCGGCGCAATGACAGGGACGAAGGAGAGGAGTCAACTCCTCTCCTTCTCTTTTTTATCCATGCTACCCGGCAAGAACCCAGCCTCCAGCGCCTGATAAGTCACCTTCTCGGAATGTGCGGGCGGTGCCCGAGAATGAACAGCCCCACCCGGCAGCTCGCCGTTTGGGTTTATACTCCGGGAAATGCCGAACGGGAACGATTCAATTACTTCAGCCGAGTGGACGAAAATAAAGGCATTCTTCCGTAAACATTCTGCAGTTCTCTTGGATTTTGCGGCTACCCATAACCTCGCTGTCGATGAGTACTACCACGAATCACCGTCGTGGGCCTTTCGTTTTCGGCATCCCAAAGACGGTGCTGCAAGCGTTGACCTTGAGCGCCTCGACGATTTGACTATCCGAATCCGCGGCTGCTGGCACATCGATGAATATGAAACCTTCACTCGACACTTAAAATGGGGGCCTAGCCACGACTTTCTGTTGGACAAGATCGATCTGCGGGAGGAGCTAGAAGCCAACCTAAAGGACGTGGTTTCCTGGGAGAAAAAAGACCTCATCCCTCATGACACCAAGTATCCTTGGTCTAAGTACAGCAAGAAAGAATGGGACCAAATGACGAAGGATCTGCCCTTACTTAGGCCATAGCCTCGATAAGGCCCGATAAGTCACATTATCGTCATGTGGGAAACCCGATTCCCAGTTGACGAGAACACCGTTTCACGGGACTTGACCCACTTGCTGCTTACATAGGTCTTGAATTCGGGCTTACTTTCGGGAAATCTGTAAGACCGTTATGGCAGCATCGCAAGCTTTAGAACCCGCATTAATTCAGGCTAAGTGGCAATTTGGATTGATAACGCCCGAGATGATGCCTCAGATTGCTTGTGAGGCTTTGGAGCAAGGGTTCGACGGCAAGATTTTGCGCCGACTAGCGGGCCTAAATTCACCAGCGCGACGGGACATCGAAGGCCTACTACCGGCAGCTTTTGCTGAGATGGGTCTGACATGCATCACGAGCAAACAAGAAACTGGAATGTTTCTAGCGAAACATATCGCCGCGCAGATCTGCTCCGGCAAAATCGACCCATACGCTGGCGCGAAACAGATTTGGCGCTATATCTCGTATGCAATCGACGATTCAAAAGAGCTGCTGATCTTCGTCGGACTTGCGAGCGAGTATGAGGATCACCCACACTTGAATGCCAAAATTCGCAAAGACATCGTAGACGCTGCGTCCAAATTTATTGAGTCTCAGAACCGACGGCAACCGTGAGTGTATTTCCTATCATTTGCCCTCAGACGGCAGACAGCAGCTCTTACTGAAAACCCGGAATCTGGCTTTTGCCTGAAATCCCACTATCCGAGAACACCGTTTCTCAGGTCTTGGACAAACAGACTGCAATAATGTCTAATCTCTCAGAGCTGCGTATGATTAGAGGCATTCGCCGAAAAACGCCGCTGGCATGATTTTCGGCCTCGTTCTTGTCGCAAGGGCGAAGTGCAGGGGATTATGAATTTGCGCAATCGTTATCTGGTGGTTGCTATCCGAATATTGCTTGGTCTCGTCATGCTCGCAAGCGGCATAAGCGGGCTGCTGATGGGTAACTCAGCAAAAGGTGTGCCCCCGCAAATGGTCACCTTCACCCAAGTATTCTGGGCTTCGGGCATTTTCCAGATGGTCAAGGTTACTGAGATCGTCGCGGGGTTCATGCTGCTGTTTGGCATCTTCCCAGCGTTAGCAACATTATTCCTTGCGCCGGATGTTGTTGGAATTGTTATAGTCAACGCCCGGTTGATGCCTTCATTCCTATGGATTGGTGCAGTCGTCTTTGTGCTGACCGCCTATTTGGGGTACGCCTACTGGGACAAGTACAAGTTAATCTTCAGCCGCAATTAATAGCAACAGAGTGGGCCTTGCAACTTGAAGGTCGATTTCCCACTTACCGAGAACACCTGCCGGCTCAACCGGTCGATGCACCACCTGATATAACTCTTTGCTCTAAAAGGTGGTGTTCATCATGCAGAGACGATGGAAGCTGTCGTCGGCTCAGCGGGCCGATATGTGGAACCGGTGGAAGGCTGGGCAGTCGTTAAATGCGATTGGTCGAGCGCTCGGCAAGGACCAACACGTCATCCATTTCCTGCTGGCGCGTCACGGAGGGATCGTTCCGCGAGTCCGTCGCCGTTCGCGGCGGGTACTCACCTTGGCCGAACGCGAGGACATCTCCCGCGGAATCGCCGGCGGCTGCTCGCTGCGGGTCATTGCTCAACGTCTTAGTCGCACTTCCTCTACGGTAAGCCGAGAGGTAGCCCGCCATGGCGGGCGCGCGCAGTATCGGGCCAGTGACGCCGACCAACGAGCCTGGCAGTTGGCTCTGCGCCCCAAGGTCTGCCGTTTAGCCCTCCACGAGAAGCTTCGGACCATCGTTGCGAGTAAACTGATCGAGGACTGGTCACCACAACAAATCTCCGGATGGTTGAAGACTGAGTATCCCAAAGACGAGAGCCTGCGCGTGTCGCACGAAACGATTTATCGCAGCCTGTTCATTCAAGCGCGCGGAACGCTCAAACAAGAGCTGATTCAGCACCTGCGAACCAAGCGGCGGATCCGCCGCTCGCGGCACGCCAGCGTTCACGGGCACTCTCAAGGCAAGATCGTCGATGCCATTTCCATCCGGGAGCGACCTGCGGAAGTCGAAGATCGTGCTATTCCCGGCCATTGGGAGGGCGATCTGTTGCGCGGGGCGCGCAACAGCCACGTGGTCACGCTGGTAGAGCGCAGCTCGCGCTTTGTCATGCTCCTAAAGGTATCCGGCAAAGACACCACTACCGTCGTCGCCGCTCTGAGCCGACACGTACGGAGGCTGCCCGCGACACTGTGGCGCTCGCTGACCTGGGACCGCGGACACGAGATGGCCCAACACAAAAGCTTCACGATGGCTACCGACGTACAGGTTTACTTCTGCGATCCGCAAAGTCCCTGGCAGCGTGGCTCAAACGAAAACACAAACGGCCTACTGCGACAATATCTGCCGAAGAAATCAGATCTATCTCAGTTCACTCAATCGGAGTTGGACAAGATCGCTCTGCGACTAAATCAACGCCCACGAGAAACGTTGGGATTTCACACTCCAGCGGATAGACTGCAGGCCAGTGTTGCATCGACCCCTTGAGACCACCCCGTTTATCAGGACCTATCCAGGCTCACGGTGAGGTTGGAGCGTCAAATGGCGGCAGACCGGAGGCATACCAATCCGGCAAGTCGCGCCCACACCACGGGCAAAATTTCAGCATAATCCCTCCCTCAGCGCCGGCTGATGCTGAAGACATCTGCGTTCAGCAATGGCGGATAATATACCGGCGAAGTACGGTTGCGATGTACCACAGGCACAGGGGACCCAATGATTTCACCGCCGCTCGAAAACTGATGTGCTCCTCATGGTTCCTCTCGTCGAGTTGTCATGTTCGCGACCCAGGCGAGCACGGCAGAAACGCCGCCAAAACCCAGAAGAGCTTATCGAATGCTGGTGTTGCGCCGGTCATCTTCAATTGATAGGATCGCGGTCCAAAGCCAGGTCCTAAGCGCGTACTCCAGGTCATCCTCCGTACCCCAGCGATAAAATGAATCCACGGTCTCTCCTATTTCATTGAGTGGTATATGCCAACAGGGCGTTTTCTCTTCGTGCCATTCCGAAGACACGAACTGCATCAACACACATCCGTCGCAGTCTTGGCGTCCACCGATGCGGTTTTTCTGGCAGGTCCGCGACTCTATGAAGGCCAACTGCGGCCGCCATGGTCGGAGCAAGCAATGCTTGTAGCCGCCGTTTTCGAGGAACCGCAGTTCAGACTTGAGTGCCTCTAACACATCCGGATTACATTCTTCCATGTCGGCTCCTTCCTGACTCATCTGAACGGATATAATTCGAGCCAATCGCGCACCTTCTCCGGCAGCGTGTGGTCGTGGTCAAAGAAAACTTTTCTGCGCGTTTGGCTTGGCCCCTTCGCGGTAACCTCGCAGTATCCCGATGAGGAACAAATCCACGACCTTCCAACCTTCTTCCTTTGGCCGATCACCGATACAGCCTCGAACCACACTTTCCGTTCGCTCCTGAAGTTCGGAGTCTGATAGATCGTTCAGCTCAATGGAAATTGTCAACGAGTGCTCTCCCTCTCGCTATATCTATTGCTGTCTAAATGGGCTAACACCATACCCACTTTGCGCGCTCGACATGTGTTGAGGGCACGCTTCCCCGCCGGTATCAGGGCTGTCGCGCTGCAGCGCTTTGGCGCGGCGCTGGCGGAACTGGTTTCGCAAATTTCGCCGCGTCAATGGGTACATTCAGCTGTATCGAATTCAGCTCGGTCACTGAACGCCCGTCCACCCACGTCTTGGTCACCCGAAAGGGCACCTTGATTCCGGAAACATCGCGATAATCGGCATAATCTGTCTCGGTAGGAATTAGTCCGACCGGCAGGTTGGTAAAGCGCACCATTCGGACCAGGAGTCCGGACGTTGGGTCGAAATATAATTTCACGCTAGTGCCGGCGGGCGTGGTTCCTTGCAGCACAGTGAGCTCGCGATCATCAACACCGACACCGACGCTGTCCGCGAGAATGCTGGTTACTCCGCTGATTGGGAAACCCACGCGCAAATTCGTGAGCAGTTGCTTGATGCGTGCTGGGAAATACAGTTCCGATTCCAGATGGGAGCCGTCCAAGTCCCCTGCCGTTAGCGCCATGAGAGGTACAGGCGCCGCGTCTGGATCTGCTTGAGTGACCCAGGCGGAGCGACCATCATCTACCCAGGTGCTATCTCCGCTAATGCCATGCACGACCTGAAAGAACTGACCGGGAGCCTTGGCATAGATTTCTACAGGACTCGTGGCCGGATCGTCATACCCCTGATACGTTCCCTTGGCAACGAAACTCGTGAAGGGTCCCAGCTTCTGGGCTCCTCCAAGCGCCTGAACATATTTGTCTAGCACCTGATCGGGGGAAGGTGCCCCGGGAGCCTGCCGGGGAATCTCCTCTGGGTCCTCAGGAGCGGGAGTGCCGTACTGCTCAGCCAAAATCGGCGTGACCTTCGGACGCTCGGAGTTGTGATGACAGGAGTAACAGGTCACCTCGCGCTTGCCCCCAAAGTACGTGCGATTCAGGGCGTCCACCATGATCATCATCTTGCGCGCTGTTTGCTTCTGAGGAGGATCGTCCGCATACCTTTCCCAGCTACCGCCGCTTGCATCACCATGACAGGTGGTACAGGTTTTGTTCGTGGCAGCAGCAAAAAAGCCCATAGCCTCCATGAATTCCTTCACGGAAATCCCTTTGAGCAGTTGCACGTTTTTGAAAACCTGCTCCGCCATAAGCTGTTTCTCTTCTGGAGTAACCTCAGCGATGCGCTGCGGGGTGGCCTGGCCACCCGCAGACACACTGCCCATCAAAGAAACGATCGTCGCTCCCGTGACAGACAGGACCGTTCCCCTCAATCCGAACTTCATTTTGCCTGCCTCCATTCGCCTCGCGCTCGATTCGACCAGGAGTTAAAGCGCTGGCGGTCCAGCTTTTTTAGCAATGGTCGAGGATTGCGGTCTGTGGCACCGATCACCTTGCCAGCGTATTCGCTGTCACAGTCATCGGTGACGAAGATCACAGCAGTGAGACCAGTAAATTCGAGATCCTCCAACCCGAAGCGCTTATCCCAAGTGACCGAAGAGCTTCTAGAGACTCAGAATTTACAGCGAGGAGATCATGAATAGCGAGCCAACCTTGGTGGTGGATGAGAAGATTCCTATCCCAATCGAGCTTTCCTCAACGCAAAGTGAGCAGTTGCCTTTAACCGAGGCTCCCGAGATCAGTCCTGGTGCATGGAAGGTCATAATTTGCCTGCTGGTTGGCAGCGTGGTGTTGCTGGCGAGCCTGGCCGTCTACGTTTTTTCTGGACTTTATAGATTTCAAAATTGTCTTTGATGGATTGGAGGACTCATGGCAACAAGCACGCCGACACTACAAAAGCAACAAAAGCAACCCGAGACGCAGCGACAGCAAACAGAGACCCGAGGAGTTAGCAAAGCCGGCATCAATGTCGGTGTGGGGGTATTGTGGATTATCGGAGCCACTGCGGTGTGGAACGTGCTGTTGGTGCTTTTTCATTACGTGACAGATCGGTTGCTAAGGTGACCAGAATCTCGATTTAGAGGCTACGATTATAGCCTCCAGTCCCGTTAGGAACTGTCAGGCACGAGCATTTCGATTACGTATAAGTGAATTACCTCACCGGTCTCTGGATTTCGTTTCCCCGGTAACCCGATACGTGTCCCGGCGAGCGATGTAACCTTGCTTCTCATATTCCAGAACCCGGCGATGGAAATCGTGGGCGTTCCACTCGCGGACCATTGATCGGGTCACTCATGTGACCTTCGGGTTCGCACCGCATACGTCGCACCAGATGAGGGTGTCAATCCTTTGGGTCCCAGTGTCGCAGCAAAATGAGAATGTCCGGTTTGTGCAAAGTAGAAATGTCCGGTTTCATCCAGGGCGGGAGGGGGGATGGGACCGGAGCGAATCGAGTTGAGCACGAAAGAGCGGGAACGGTTGAAGGTCTTACAGCAAGTCGAAGAAGGCCATCTAAAACAAATCGAAGCGGCCCGGAGACTGCATTTAACCGACCGGCAGGTGCGGCGTTTGCAGGTCCGGCTGCGCAGCCAGGGCGATCGCGGAATCGTGCATCGATTGCGAGGTCGCGGATCGAACCGGAAGATTCCCGAGTCGGTGGAGCAGCATGCCCTGCGCCACTTGCGCCAGGCGCGCTATGCGGGTTTCGGTCCCACGCTGGCGGCCGAACATCTGGCGCGTCGGGGCACGAGCGTCAGCCGCGAGACGCTGCGGAAATGGATGAGCGCCGCAGGATTGTGGCGGCCGCGAAATCGGCGGCTGAAAACGGTGCACGTATGGCGACCGCGGCGCAGTGCTTTCGGCGAGTTGGTGATGATGGACAGCTCGCCCTATGGCTGGCTGGAAGAGCGCGGGTCGGCCTGCCATCTGATCGCCTTGATCGATGATGCCAGCAGTCGTGCCTGGGGCCGCTTGGTAGAGCACGATTCCACCGAAGAGAACTTGCGCACCTTGCAAGGTTGGCTGGAACGCCACGGGCGACCGCTGGCGCTGTACACCGATAAAAACAGCCTGTTTGTGACTTCCCGCCCGGTGCAGTGGCAGGAGCAGTTGCGGGGGGAACCGGCGCGCACGCAGTTCGGGCGGGCGCTGGGGGAGTTGGGCATCGAGTGGATCGCCGCGCACTCGCCGCAGGCCAAAGGACGCATCGAGCGGCTGTTCGGCACCCTGCAAGATCGTCTGGTGAAGGAGATGCGTATCCAACAGATCGCCACGCTGGAGCAGGCCAATCGTTTTCTGGAGATGACCTTCTGGCCCGCTTGGCAAGAGCGTTTTGCCGTGCAGCCGGTGATGGCCGTCAATGCCCACCGGCCACTGGAGAGCACCCATCGGCTGGAGGAAATTCTCAGCGTGCGGGTGGCGCGGACGATGGCGGCCGATCACACCGTGAGTTGGCAAGGGCAGCGCTGGGGAGTCTGGCGCGAAGACGTTTGCCCGGGATTACGCGGGGCGCGGGTGGAGATCGAAAGACGCCTGGATGGCAGTCACTGGTTGCGCTTCCGCGGCCGTTACCTGCCGCTGCATCCCTGCCCGGCGGCGCCGCGATCGGCAACTCCTTCCGGCCTACGGCCTGCAGGAGTCGCCGATCAAAAACGCAAAGCAGCCACCCAGGTGAGAACCAAATACATTCCTCCGCCCGATCATCCCTGGAGGAAACCTTGGAAGCGGACATTTCTATTTGGCAGGGAACCGGACATTTCTACTTTGCGTTGACATCCTTTGGGTCCCAGGGTTTACGAATTTCTCGGTATGAACCAAACCCAAACAACTTGAGCTTCCGAAGTCTCGATGCGGTCGCGGCCAGCGTTTGGCACCGTCAATACGCCCACATCCCGCACATTCGGCGTCGTATAGGCTATGGTCTCGTCCACCTAATCGGAACCGGACGATCTTGTTTGTACTTTCACGCACCGCGATTTCAAAAGTCAGGTTTGATCGGGTGAAGATACGTGAAGGAGAGGCAGGTTGATGTGATGCAGGTCACAGCCTTCCTCGAGGATACGGCGACGCCCTGCTTTGCCCCTACTTCGGAAAGGTGTCGGCCAGCCAGGCCTCACGTTTGGCAAGGGACCTGGCGACTGGGTTGGGTTCCAGTCGGCAGCATATGATGCGGGTACAGGATTGTCTGCGTGAAATACCCTATTACGTTTTCGCTGCAGCTATCTCGCGTGGAACGGCTTGGGCGTCAAGTTGGGAGACCGGCCCTCCACAGCGCAAATCGGATAGGTCCTGATAAGTCATGCCGGCTCAACCGGTCGATGCACCACCTGATATAACTCTTTGCTCTAAAAGGTGGTGTTCATCATGCAGAGACGATGGAAGCTGTCGTCGGCTCAGCGGGCCGATATGTGGAACCGGTGGAAGGCTGGGCAGTCGTTAAATGCGATTGGTCGAGCGCTCGGCAAGGACCAACACGTCATCCATTTCCTGCTGGCGCGTCACGGAGGGATCGTTCCGCGAGTCCGTCGCCGTTCGCGGCGGGTACTCACCTTGGCCGAACGCGAGGACATCTCCCGCGGAATCGCCGGCGGCTGCTCGCTGCGGGTCATTGCTCAACGTCTTAGTCGCACTTCCTCTACGGTAAGCCGAGAGGTAGCCCGCCATGGCGGGCGCGCGCAGTATCGGGCCAGTGACGCCGACCAACGAGCCTGGCAGTTGGCTCTGCGCCCCAAGGTCTGCCGTTTAGCCCTCCACGAGAAGCTTCGGACCATCGTTGCGAGTAAACTGATCGAGGACTGGTCACCACAACAAATCTCCGGATGGTTGAAGACTGAGTATCCCAAAGACGAGAGCCTGCGCGTGTCGCACGAAACGATTTATCGCAGCCTGTTCATTCAAGCGCGCGGAACGCTCAAACAAGAGCTGATTCAGCACCTGCGAACCAAGCGGCGGATCCGCCGCTCGCGGCACGCCAGCGTTCACGGGCACTCTCAAGGCAAGATCGTCGATGCCATTTCCATCCGGGAGCGACCTGCGGAAGTCGAAGATCGTGCTATTCCCGGCCATTGGGAGGGCGATCTGTTGCGCGGGGCGCGCAACAGCCACGTGGTCACGCTGGTAGAGCGCAGCTCGCGCTTTGTCATGCTCCTAAAGGTATCCGGCAAAGACACCACTACCGTCGTCGCCGCTCTGAGCCGACACGTACGGAGGCTGCCCGCGACACTGTGGCGCTCGCTGACCTGGGACCGCGGACACGAGATGGCCCAACACAAAAGCTTCACGATGGCTACCGACGTACAGGTTTACTTCTGCGATCCGCAAAGTCCCTGGCAGCGTGGCTCAAACGAAAACACAAACGGCCTACTGCGACAATATCTGCCGAAGAAATCAGATCTATCTCAGTTCACTCAATCGGAGTTGGACAAGATCGCTCTGCGACTAAATCAACGCCCACGAGAAACGTTGGGATTTCACACTCCAGCGGATAGACTGCAGGCCAGTGTTGCATCGACCCCTTGAGACCACCCACCTTATCGTCAACTAGCTTTTGCGCCGATTTCCACTCGACGATAGTGCCGTTTCTCGGGACTTGGCCTTTACCCCGACACAAGATTAGAACGTTCTTCGCACATATTTTCCCACCATAATTCCCCAAGTAGTAAGTTCGTCTTCATGGCACAGACCACTGAGGATCAGCGCAATCCGAGAGCACGCGAGGAATGGCTGGTAAAGCGAATTCTTGTCGCGGTCGGGCTGGTCATCGCCGCTTTTTTCGTAGTTGCTACTTTTAACTACTACCTGTTATGGAAGCCTTCCCTCCGAGGCGAATGCGGAGGTCAAAAACTGGGCAGTCCAGACCCCGTGCCTCCCCGCATTTCACGCTTCCGAGGAGAGGTCGTCGGCAAGAATCTTTGGATGGTCCAATATCGCTGGCTTCGCCGCCGATTCAAAGCGGTCGGCACAACGGTGGATTTGGTTAGAGACCTACCCTCAACGGTGTACCAGGGAAACGTCGTCAGGCATGGTGAGAGAGTAGGCGAGGTCGTGATTGATAAGTCTGGCAAATTTGACTTTGGCGACCTGCCGCCTGGCGAATATGAGCTGACGGTGACTTACCCCGGAGAAGATGCAGTGGGTTTTGGGTTCGTCATCGACCCTTCGGCGTCTAGTAACGATGTGTTGATCGACGCGTCTCCGGCCTATTATTGCAATTGTTGTGGCTGGAATTTCGAGCCACGCTGATGCTTGGCCCTCTGCGCTAACGACATAATATTGCCAAGTCCCGAGAAGTCGTGTTCTCGTACACTGGCTTTTTGGCACCAGTTGGATTGGGCCGCATTCCGAGAATCCCGGCTTACCGGTCCGGACTAGTATCCAAATGCTCGGCTTTCATGATTTTCACTGAGCCCTTTTGGGGCGATAATTTCCTCGTCGCCAGGCAATCCGGATATTATCGCTTGAGGGTTCGGAAGACTCACGACATGAGGCCGTAATGAAACTGCAGAAGCAACTCAAGGTTCCGAAAATTGAGATCGATCTGTCACGAATCCAACAGCTTTCACAAGAGCACGACAACGAAAACTGGGAATTCCGGTCGTGGCTAAAGCAGTACGCTCCAGATGACGTCGATGGCATCGTCAAGACCTTGAGCCAGAAATACTTCGCCCTCATCGACTGCACGCAGTGCGCAAATTGCTGCCGATCATTGCACGCGGAATTCAAGAACAATGAGCTTCACTTTATTGCAAAAACGCTTGGCCAGTCGATAGAAGCATTCCAGAAACAATCTATGTCAGAAGGCAAGGTGAATCCGCCCTGCCCGATGCTTAATGGAAAGCTCTGTTCCATTTACGAGAATAGGCCAGACGTTTGCAGGTCGTTTCCTCACCTAGAACAACCAGAGTTCGCATCCCGACTGATAGGCGTGATTAACAATGTGGCCATTTGTCCAATCGCTTTCAACGCTTTTGAGGAACTAAAAGCCACACTTGCATGGCGACGCACCTAGCGTGGCGAGATGCACGGTGCTGGCTCCGGGAAGGACGGAGGTCCGTACCAGAATGCACTTTTCCGATTGTCCTTATCGGAATGTAGCTTTTCAGCTGCGACGGAAGAGGAGCCTCCGATCCACAACCGATCACTAATAGAAAAGACAAGAATTGTGAACGCTAGTAGAACGCTCGTGTCTATGAAATAGCTCTGATGGTCGTCGTGCCCCAATGCCAATTCCGGAGAAGTCCGGTTCTCGGAAACTGGCCCGGCCGGAAATCTCATTGTCCGAGAATGCCGTTTCTCAGGAGTTATCAATTCGATCTGCTGAGGGACGGGAGGTCACGGTCGAGTTTCTCCGCAATACCAAGGGAGAATACTCGCTTGACCCGCAGTACGGGCGTCCGCCACGTCGATTCGTAGATACTGACAAGCGTGCCGGCCCGAAGAGTCTTTGCTACCAGAGACTGGACGAAAGCACAAAACGTACTCAGTCCCGCTCTTGTCCAAGAACATCTCGGAGAGGAAGCAGTTGGTCAGCTCATGTCGCATAATAACCGCGTGGGGTTGATCTCGTTGGTCATCTCGCACAAGTGAATCCTTTCCTGGGTACCGGGAAGCGAGGATAGGTGCGTTCCGTTACGAAAGATGACAGGGACACCCAAGGTTTCGGGCCGAAGATGCTTACGTTTCAGTTCGCTGAGAGTGGCTCGACGTAATCCAGCACGAGCACATCGACTGGGCCCGTTTGCGCTTCGAGTCTCAAGCCCAGTTGCTCCTTGAGAGCTTGCACGAAACTTGGTCCCGTAGGATCGGGGCGGAAATTAGGGCCAAGCGGCGACGAACCATTGGTGTGAGGCACAAACTCGATGGCAACGTCGAATTTGCCGGTGAGATCGGTTCGATCCCAGATCGGGCGATCCAGACCTCCCAATCCCCCGGTCAACGAGCTGGCAATGAATTCCATCGAGACTTCGCGTGCACCAGCTCGTATACGGCCCGGCGCGCTCGGCGGCATATCAACAAAGCCGCCGCAAGCAGGCAGAAACCGGGCATCGAGCGCCTGCGGCGGGGCAAGCGGCGGAGGGCTGGGTGGCATCGGCGTAGCCGGACAGGGCGCACCGTCGGGATGTTTCTGCAGTAGCGGCCCCAGTTGTCCCGGCTGATCCAGCAGCAGCGCATAGACGGGAAGCTGCCGGATTTCGTGGTGAGCGGCCAGCCTGAAGCGGTCCGCAAGCAGAGATCGCATCATCAGGCGCATCTGGTCCTTGGTCGGGTTTCCTTCCTTCCTCGCCTCGATGTCAAACCGATCTGTGAGCGCCCACTTAGGCAATTGGTCGTCCAGGAACTGCTCCTGGTTGTCGATGACCTTGTAGGCGAAGAATATATACAAATACAGCGGAAAATTCCGCGCTCCGAAGAATCCTCCCCTCGGGATGTAGACGTCGCCCGGCCCCAGCGGAAAAGTCGCACTGCGTGGATTCGATGGCGCGGCCGTGCTCTGCCTGACTGTTGCCGTATCGAACGCCATTTTGCCGCCCGCCGCGACCTCCCAATCCGGCGTCGGCACCGAGGCCGATTGCGCGGAAGGTGAACGTGTATTTAGTGCTTGCGCCTGAAGGGGCCTTAAAGCCATGCCTGTGAGCGCCACAGCGAGGGCTATTCTCGGAAGGAAATTTGCTTTACTCGCCATGGTTCGCTCCTAAGAAATCCCATGCTTCAACCAATGGCCCGAGCCTGGGCGCATTATACGCGCAAGGCCCGATTTGTCGCCTTTGCCGGAAGCCAGCAGCATCAGGGTCCAGTTTCCGGAAATGCCGGTGGTCTCAATGGGTCATCGCAACACAGGCTCAAAATCTGGTAAGAGGAGCCTCAAGAGCTACATTCGAGCTCGAGCTTTAATACAGAAGGAAAGCACTGTCCTGTTTAGGTTTAATTGAGTACAGCTCGGAAAGATCAGTTCCCTGCGAGGAAATGTTGTCCGAGCAGCCGATTAGGTGGTGTTGCATCGATCGGTTGAGCTGGCACCGTTTATTAGGAGTTGAGAGTCCATCGCTAGAGGTAAACGGCATGTCCCATAAGTCCCATGAATATGAAAAGGAACCATTCAAGCGGCTGTGAATAGCTCAGGTCGTAAGTGCTCTGAATTACCCCCGTTCCAACTGGCGGTATTGAATGTGTAGGCCTGCTGTTGCGCCCGGCGAGGATTCGGACAAAGGCGGAAACCAACTTTCTTCGATTTTTCTGGCATCATCGACATCAGACAGATAGGTAAGCGTAGCTTTATGCTCTTTGCTCGGGTTGCATTCGTAGGTCAACCCGATAGCTTTGTCGTCTGGAAAATTCGCAGATTTCTTGCCTCCGAACGGTGATGTAGGGTCTTCGTTCGCTTGCGTTTTATCGTAATGCCGTAGTCCCCAAAACTGCGCTTGCTTATTCACATATTTCCACTCTGGAAGGGTATCGGGCAGAGCCCTTTCCCCTTTGGCGCCTTCCATTCTCGCCAGCATCGCCTCCAAGAATTCTTGATTCGTTGCTACCAAGACGAGCCCTTTCTGTGGGAACGTGACGAAAATCCTCCATGTGTCCAGCTCTACTTTTTCGTCAAACACAGCGACCTTTTGCCCTGCAATCTCGTCGATGCGCACGGCCTTCTGAGCAGCATCTTTCATAAAAGCGTCGCGGACGCGGTTGAGGTCATCGTTGAAAATAGCTAAGGCACAGCCCTCGAAAGGAAGCTCGCCTAAGCTGGCGTGATGTCGAAAATGGCGCGACGCTTCAAGCGCGAGCAATACCCTCTTGCCTTCAAGGTGTTTTTCAATGAGTGTCTGCCCATAACTGAAATCGACGAGTGAGAGCGTCAGACCCTCGAAATGTTTCTCGACTTCCTCGGTTGTAACTTCGCGATTGCTGTAGTCTTGCGCCATTCGAAAAGTGGACATCCAGAAGGGGCGATTGGCCACCAGAAGAGTTTCCGTGTCATCGGGCAGCCATGAGAGCACAACATTGAGGTCGATCTTGCCTCGAATTGGCGTAGTGTCGGTGTTTCGGGCGGAGCACGCCGAACACAGGATAAGTAGGGTAAGGCACAAAATCGGACACATCTTTTGAGACTGTTTGCGAATTATGCCTGGTGCCTTTTTCATAGGCTCAAGTCTCCGGCCTTCGCCAGAACTTTACAATCGGTTGTGAGTCTGACTGTCGTGTGAGAGCCAAGCCTCGATAAGTCCCGTTTTCGGAAGGTGACTTTTACTGAATCCGACTTAGCGATAATGCCGTTTATCGGGAGTTGACAAACCGCACTTATCCGAGCCGCGACAATACTATCGACCTCTATGCGCTTGGAGGGTCGCGTAAAGGATGACTGCTGCTACTAGTGACACTGAAATCACAACGTAGAGAAGGTAATCTTTCCAACTGACTTTCCAAGGAACGCGACCACCGCCAGCGGCGTATAGAATAAGGAAACAACCCGCAAGTCCCGCCAACTGACGACCCTCTCCTCCGGCAGCTGCCCAAAATAGCAACGCGGCGGCAACAACCGTCAACAACAGACGTTGGTAGGGCGGCAGCTTCAACCGAGACTGCATGGGAAAAGTCTAACGCGGATTAAACCGCCTGGAGCTGCGGTCAGGACGTGTGTTTCGATTCGGGAACTCCGGGCCGCGTGCCTCGCTTTGTTGTGGGCCAGTTGCCGAGAATGCCGTTTCTCAGGAGTTGGCGTTCATCTTGGCGATCCGGCGAGGCTGTACTTCAGAACAGTATAGGTTTCGACAGAGACTCGGCTCTTAAGTCTCAAAGCGTCACTCTGCCAATTTAAAATCGAGTCTGGTGGTGATTGGAGGAGGAGAGATAACGATGAATACGACCCAAACGATGACATCTCCTGTCGAAACGGCTCGCAGACCTATTCGGGTATATTGGAAATGGTCTTTCTTCATCACCGCCGTAGTGCTTGCCTTCTTCATGTACCAGTGCGGTTCGGGACTCCTTCAGGGTCGGCGTTCGTCGAATGAAGCCGTGCGGCAATTCCACGAACAGCTAAATGACGGAGAATACGAGCTTATCTGCCAGGAAGCGAGCGCGGGCTTTACGCAATCGACCAAACACGATGAATTAGTGAAGTTCTTAAACGGTGTGCATACGAAACTCGGCCCCGCAGCAAATGAAAGCCTTCTCAACATCAGCGTCAATGCCAATACGAATGGAACTTTCATCACTACTCGCTATAACACACAATTTGCAAGTGGACCGGCTGTTGAGACATTTACTTTGATAAAGTCGGTGGGCGCGTTGAAATTATACGGATATAACGTGCAGTCTAACGCGCTCTTCAATTGAAATCGGTTGGTTCTCCGTCTCGGATACGGAGTTGGCCAACTGCGAAGGTATCTCTGAGCATGTGGCAATGCGGCTCACGGTCACGAATATCCGTCTTAACCGATTCGATTCCTGCCGCCCTGAAAGCTTCTTTTGCTGCTGCCGACCAGTACCCGGTGTTGGTGTCGTCAGCGATGTTCTTGTCGTAAAACGGTCGGTTCAGGTCGCCATCGATCGGTACAGTTGTTTTGAGTAAATCCACAACGTGAGGCAAGAGCTTTGGCTGAGCGTATCGAACGGTCTTATTTCGTGTCTTTCGACGGCGGTATTTTACGTGACCATTATCCAACATGGTATTCAGGTTGAAGAACACAGCATCACCCAGCGCAAGCCCTCCCCAACGCATTAGTTCGACGAAGGCCAGCAGCCGGTGTGCATCCTGATATTGATTTTCGTCTTCCAGATTCTTAAATGTGTCGTCCGCGTTGCGCTTTGGGAACCGGCTCTTGATCGCTGTGATGATGTTATCGTACTGATCGGTCGTGAATGCTGTGGTGCGGCTGCCCGCTTTTACTCGCGGAGCATTGATGCCTGCCATCTGGCTACGACCAATAACCAGCGACGACCAGCTTTTCTCAACGCAGTATCGCGGGAACCGTTTCAGATCGCCGAAAGTCCCGAAATCAGTCAAGTCGGAGTCAAAGTCCCAAGTGTTGCGGAATTCTTCGACAAGCACGGGCGTCAAGTCGGAGATGTAGACTGGCCGAGGATTCAGCGTATCGAGCCATGCCGCTAGCCGTCCTCTGCTGCCGCGTCGATTAATCTTGAATGCCAACGTCTGGGAATCAACATCGCCTAGCAGCGGGAGGTATCGCTCGATGCGCTTCGGGCTGATGCCCTCCTTGCGCTTCGCCGCTATAAACATCGAGACGGCTTTTTCGATTGTGACGTTCTGAGATTCTGCCTTCTCCTGCATCGATTTTAGCTTGGCTTCTGCCGCTGCTGCCCGCGCCTTATCAGGATCGTGTTGGTCTCGAAAGGCCACTGCGATCCGTTCGGCTACCTGCCAGTCGCGGGTTCGCGCCGGAATCGTTGATTGGCGGTCTATCGGATTGGTGATCCGAGGATCGTAGACGGCGATGTGCTTTTTGCAATCGCATTTGACGTGATTCTGGCCCTTGCTCTTATCCGGGCAGTCGGAACTGTGCCGAGAGATAACCCTATAGGTAGGAACCACGACATTCTCAGGAACCATGTGCTTTCCTATTTACTTTATAAGGCGCTAATCAGCAACAGTAGGATCGCAGTGCAAAAGGTGTGATGTCTCGATCACTATTGCCGTAAGTGCCTGTATTTGCTTCACGAGGAAAGCCTAGCAAGATTTCATTCTAAAAGGTTTGCTCCCGTCCTGTGTGAGAGTGTTCATGGTGCGCGCCTGAACTGAGGAGAGCCTTTCTTGTCGCGGTGAAGCAGCCTTCTTGGGGATCGACAACAAAGTGTGGCCGGGCTGTACCGATTGTCGTCGCGGATGCGCGGACTATGAGCGAGGTTGGCGCGGGCGGGCAGCGACGAGGCGGCGCGGCGCGGGCGGGCAGCGACGAGGCGGCGCGGCGCGGCCGGGCTGAGCTTAGGCGGACATGGCCGTCAGAAAATAACGCGAGAGAAAGGGAGAAACGGACGAAAGGACCGTCTTCGAGCGCGAACATGCGATATCGTACACGATTGGTAAACATAAGTCAATGGGCTGTTTACTGGAAAGTTATTCGAATGAAACGTTGGAATTTGTCATTCGAATGACTTGATCGAGAGAACGCTTGATCGAGCTTCGGCATAAACGGACCAATTCGGTGCCGGTGAGGGGAAGTAATCGCTGCTCTCATCAGAGAGAACGACAGAGGAAATACGTGGACTCGCGAAGGGGTGCCTATTCGTTGCTCTGTTCCGCTGGTCTCGATTCGGCGGCTGGTCTCGGTTCTTGGCCTCCGCTTTCGGATCGCCTTGCTTCGCTTGCCTTCTTCCATTCAGGCCATTTCTCTACACGTTCGTTAGCAGTTCTTAACACTTCCTGTAGCCACCCAGTTTCACGTTCTGACATTGCCATCCCTCCACAGTCGTGGTTGCTTCGTCAAAAGTTGCGATAGCTGATTAAGTTCCCAATCCTCCCTCTCGATATAGAGGATCTCGGAAGCAGAATATCTCATGTCTGCAGTAAGCGGGTCAAAGGGAACCATCGAGCGTCTCCAGCAGTTTAGCCCGCTTAATTCATGAGAGCTGACGATTTGTTTTTCTGCAGTTGAATTGTCGAATTCTCGGCATTCGGGGATTCACGGCGGCGTGCAGAGCTCGCGGATGAGAGAGAAAAGCGGTTTTCGACGAAGGCTCCGCCCTAAACTCACGGGCGCAGACGAATTCGGAGAGGACAGGAGCAGGCTAGCCGGTGTTAAACGTCAAGGAGAGTTCGCAGAACAGAGATTGCCACGGCCAGCCGGTGGCCAGGTGGACGCGGATGCAGCGGGCGGTCTGGCGGACGCGAGCACCGATTTTGAACAGGCGAGCACGTAGAGTTTCGATCTGCGCCGAGCGCCACGGCAGCGGAAGTTGCAGCAGACGAAACAGATTGACCAGGTTGTAGGCAAAGCCATGCAGGAGCAGACGGAAGGCGTTGGCCAGAAAACGATGGCAGCTGAGCCGGTCGGCACGGAAGCCGTTCTTGAACTCCTCGATGCGGTTCTCGCACTCGCCGCGATCGTTGTAAAACGCAAAGACCTGGGAAGCGTGGCCGGGGCAGTTAGTGATGAGGAAGCGGAGGTTGGTTCCTGTGGCGGTGTGCTCGGCCTTGTAACAGATGCGACGCTGGCGTGACCAACTGCGGGCACGATGGCAAAAGCTGGAGAAGCTGCGCTGCGGGATTCCGGTGTGGCGATAGCGGCGGGCGAGACGTTTCTGCCGGAGCTTGGCTCGGCGTTGGAAGACCGCGTTGGCAGCAATGCCGAATGCGTACTGGATGCCGAAAAACTCGCAGAACTGGTAGAGCAGCGGCAGAGCGAAACCAGCATCGCCGCGCAGCTTGATCGGCACGCCGGGAAAAGCGGCTTCTAGACGCGGCACCAGCCGCAGCAGCATCGGAACGATGCGCGCATGACTGGAGGCATTGCCCGGTCGCAACCGTACGGCCAGCAGACATCCGGTGTGGCGTTCGAAGACGAGCATGGGGTGGTACATATGCTGGTCGTAGGCTCCGTTGAAGAAGCTGAGTTGTTGCTGGCCATGGGTGGGATCGTCGGTGGAGTCGATGTCCAGCAGGATCTCGCCGCGCTGGCGGACCTGCTTTCCACAGAGGCGCATGAACTGATCGAGCAGGGCATCATTCAAGCGCACCAGATCGCGGGCGGAAGGCGCATTCTCCCAGCGGCTGAGCGTGGGCTGGGAGCCGAGCGGGGCTCCCAGTTCTTGATCGGCGACGATCTGCAAAGCGGGATCATGACGCAGACGGTCGGCATCGTTGGCGTCTTCGTAGCCCGCGACGATCTGGTAGATGCGTTGCCGCAACAGGGCCAGTGAGTGATGGAGCACGCGATCATCTTGGCGTGGGTCGCTGAGTAGTGCGGCCCAATCGTTGGTCAGATGATGCTGCTCGTCGAAAGCGCGCAGTGGCAGAAGGCCCGCGTCGCTGGTGATTTGCCCGCCGGAAAAATCACAGTGAATGGGATGGCGGCGGTAGAAGGAGAAGCAGAACTGTGATATACGAGTTGTCACCTTTGGGATGCTCCAAAATGGTGTACTGGGTTCTCAGAAAACCCAGTGTTCATGCACCTTTTAGAGCATCCTTTCTTTTTTCGCCACCAAATTCAGCGAATAATCCAGGCTAGAGCAAGGCAAAGCCGAGGGATTCAACTGGCCGACGAGTCGGGCCTTCTTCGAGGTCGTGCGCACGCACACGATGGAGGGGATGTTCGCTGACCCGCTCTATGGTGGCAATCAAGAATTCGCAGGCTGGCGTCTCGTCGGCTTCCCCGGCGCTCAGGCGATCTTTTCCCCTTCCGACCTACAGAATCGGCAAGCGTTCACACATGCGCCCATTGGCCTGCAAACAACGCCTAAGACATCAGCGTAGAAGGATGAGCTATGGCAAACGAAAGAACTGACGTCGTGATCGTAGGTGTTGGAGCAGCAGGGGGAATCCTCGCGGCTGAATTGACCAAGGCCGGAATGAAAGTCATTGGCCTTGAGCGCGGACCCCGCTTGGCCACTTCAGATTTCAGAGCCCTCGATGAGCTGCGCTATTTTCAACGCCAAGATCTACGTCCAAATGTGAAAACGCAACCCGTTACTTGGCGCCCGAACGCAAATGTACGTGCAAACCCGCTGCGCGACTTGAATTACGGCAATCAAGCCGGGGGCGGCACAGTTCATTATGGCGCTTTGTCTTGGCGCTTTCATGAAGATGACTTTCGCCCCCGATCGGCAACGCTGGAGCGCTACGGAGCGTCCGCTGTCCCAGCAGACTCGTCGCTAACGGATTGGCCGGTAACCTACGCGGATCTGGAGCCCTTCTATGATCGCGCCGAATATGAGCTCGGTGTCTCAGGCAAGGCGGGCAATCTGCAGGGACGAAAGGTTGAAGGCGGTAACCCCTTTGAGGCGCCTCGGCGTCGCGACTACCCGCTTCCCGCATTGCTCGCCGATCAATCAGGAGTGCTCTTCGAAGGGGGAGCCCGCAAGCTCGGCTATCACCCCTTTTCCTCTCCACGCGCGATACTTTCACAGCCATACCAGGGACGCGCCGGCTGCAGTTACTGCGGCTTCTGTCAGGCGTTCGGCTGCCACATGGGGGCGAAGTCGAGCATCCTAGTCACGAAACTGCCTGAGGCGGATGCTACTGGCAACTTCAAATTGTTGACCGGCACGATGTGCTATCGGGTCAATAGTGACGACAGTGGTCGTGTCACAGGAGTGGCCTATTACGGTCCCGATGGCTCGGACAATACCATCGAGGCGGACCTTGTCATTCTGACTCCGTTCATCTATGACAATACTCGCCTCTTGCTGCTCTCTAAGACCGGCAAATTTCCGAATGGCTTAGCTAACTCCAGCGGTCAAGTCGGCAAGCATCTGATGGCCCACATCGGTGCACGAGTTTTCGCGGCTTTCGACGATCAATACGTCAACGTCTACATGGGGCCGAACGCCCAGAAACACAGTCTGGATGACTTCAACGCTGACAATTTCGATCACAGCGGTTTGGGCTTTATCCGAGGCGCGCAGATCTCGGTCGCCCCGGCTGCCACGGAGGGCGGGCCGATCGGTGCCGCGATGGGGATGACTCCTCCGCCAGGCATTCCGCGTTGGGGCGCGGCATACCGGGATTTCCTTGCAAAGTACTTCGCGCGCTACGCTGCAGTTCTAGCACAGACCGAAAATCTGCCCTACCCCGATCAGACCATCGATCTCGATACGAAGGTGCGTGACCAATGGGGCTTGCCAGCGCCTCGTTTGACATATGACTGGCGCCGGTCGAACGAGCTTGCCCGCGTCGAGTTCCTGCGCCGCAAGCTAGAAGACTCGGCCATGCTATGGGTGCGACCCACGTTTGGAGCTCGCCAGAAGGATCCGGAGCGCCAGGTGCACATCATGAGGGTGGTACCCGTATGGGAAGCGATCCGAAAACCTCCGTGGTGAACCGCTATGGGCAGAGCTGGGATATCCCAAATCTGTTCATCGTAGGCAGCTCGACCTTTCCTTCGATGGGCGCTGGCTTCAATCCAACGCTCACCATTCAAGCGTTGGCGTACATGACCGCCGATGCTATTGTAGGGCGTTACAAGAGCAATCCTGGGTCGCTCGTATAGTTATCCGTGCTATGTGGAATGCTCTAAATTTGCGTTTCTCTGCCAATTGGGTCTTACTGATCAGGACAAAGAGCACCAGCGAGTCCGACCTATAGGGCACGCCCGCCCAAAAACCCCAGTCACAGCCCTGTCCTAAGTCATTAACAGTGTGGAGCCGTTGAGGGTGAATGTCGCGCGCCAGAATCAGATGGTTTTCGCCCCGGCGAAACAGAGCCTTGCACCGTCCTCAAAAGAACACAAGGATCTCGACACAAGGTCTTCGATTTACCGTTTCTACGTATGGGCCTAGAAAGATGCTTGGCACGAGCACCGCTTCGGTTGCACACTTTTAGTCGCCAAAGCTGATGGACACCGTCGAATCCGCAGTCGCTAGATTTGGAACGAAAGCAAAACAAAAGCTCACGAATCCCGGTGCGAGTGGCCAACCTGAAGACCAGTTAAGAGCGCCGTTCGAGCAGTTACTTGCGGACATGGCGACGTTGTGCGGCTTTCGAGAAGAGGCTGTAACGGCAGTTGGCGAATCCTCACAAAGGGAAATAAAAACCCGCCCAGACTACTCGGTCACGGTTCAACGAAACCTAGTGGGTTTCGTTGAGCTGAAGTCCCCGGGAAAGGGTGCCGATCCCCGGAAATTCAAAGACCCTCATGACAAAGAGCAATGGGATAGGTTGCAGTCGCTTCCGAACATTATCTATTCGGACGGGAACAATTTTAGCCTGTGGCAAAACGGGGAACTTGTCGGGTCCATTATCATTCTCGTTGGAGATATTGAAACCTCTGGAAACAAGCTAAAGCCGCCTGCAGCAGGATTCGCTGGACTATTTGACAGTTTCTTGCGTTGGAAGCCGATCCCACCGCAAAGTGCAAAGGAACTCGCCCAAACGACCGCGCGCTTGTGTCGACTTCTGCGAGACGAGGTAACGGAGCAGCTAGAGCTGAAAAGCGAAGCATTGACGGGCCTCGCCACAGATTGGCGAAAACTGTTGTTTCCTGATGCAACCAACGAGAGATTCGCTGACGGCTACGCGCAGGCAGTCACATTTGGCCTACTGATGGCGCGCGCAAAAAACATCAAACTAACAAGCGGCCTTCATCAGGTTGCAGAGGAACTTACCAAGACGAGTTCTCTCATTGGAGCTGCGCTCCGCCTTCTTACCGACAACGTCGAAACGCAGAACACGCTGAAGACAGCGCTAGCGACGCTTACGCGCGTGTTGGACGTTGTTGACTGGGAAAGGATCAGCAAAGGCGACGCCGACGCTTGGCTTTACTTCTACGAAGATTTTCTGGCTGTTTACGACAACAGACTTCGGAAGCAGACCGGCTCATATTACACGCCACCAGAAGTTGTCCAACCGATGGTAGCACTCGTACACGACGTACTACGCACGCCTCGATTCGCGCTACATCGGGGCCTCGCGTCGCCTTCCGTGACTCTCGCAGATCCCGCGGTAGGTACGGGAACGTTCGTTTTGGCCGTACTTCGGAAGATTGCTCAAACTGTTCAGGAGGACGAGGGAGAAGGCGCGGTCAGAGCAGCGATCCAGGGCACGCTAGATCGGCTAATAGCATTCGAGATGCAGTTAGGCCCGTTTTCCGTCGCTCAGCTTCGGATCGCCGCGGAAATTCTCGATTTGACGAAAGCGCCACCCAAGTCACCCATCAGAATGTTCGTTACTAATACACTGGGGAATCCCTATGATGACGAAGAGTGGATTCCCGGTATCCTCGCCCCCATCGCGAAGTCCCGCAAGGAAGCAAATAAGATCAAACGCGACGAAGCAATCACTGTCGTCATTGGAAACCCACCATATAAGGAGAAAGCGAAAGGGCTTGGCGGCTGGGTGGAAACCGCAAGTAAAAATGTAAAAGAACCAGCGCCCCTGAGCATCTGGATACCGCCGGCAGACTGGGGTGTAGGTGCGCATGCAAAGCACCTCCGCAATCTCTATGTCTATTTCTGGAGATGGGCGACATGGAAAGTTTTTGATCACGGCCCAGGAAGCAAAACCGGCATCGTTTGCTTTATTACGGTTGCCGGTTATCTGAATGGACCAGGTTTCCAAAAAATGCGCGATTACTTGCGTCGAATTTGCGACGACATTTGGGTAATCGACTGTTCGCCCGAGGGGTACCAGCCGGACGTAAATACCCGGATATTCGAGGCGGTTCAGCAGCCCGTTTGCATTGTATTGGCCTCGAGATCCACACACCGCACAAGTGGCGCCGACAGTCCTGCTCACGTGCGTTTTCAATCCTTGCCCACCGGACACCGTGAGGAAAAATTCAAGGCACTTTCCGCGATACGTCTGAACAGTCCAGCGTGGATAGATTGTCCGTCTGATTGGCGGGCGCCCTTTCTGCCCGCATCAACAGGCGCATGGGCGAGGTATCCAGCGCTTGAAGATTTATTCGTCTACAACGGTTCAGGTGTGATGCCTGGCAGGACCTGGATTATTGCGCCCGATGTCGAATCACTCAGATTGCGTTGGGATGCTTTGGTTCGAGCACCGACACAGGAAAAAGAGACGTTTTTCCATCCTCATCTTCGAAATGGAGTAGCGGGCGATAAACATAGTCAAAAGATTGTTCCAGATGGTCTCCCCGGATTTGAGTCGCGCTCCGTTCCAGTTGCATACGATAACGCCGAATGCATTCCACCCGTACAATATGGATTCCGGTCGTTCGATAGGCAGTGGATCATCCCTGACAATCGTTTGATAAATCAACCGAACCCCGAGTTATGGAAGATCCGCTCAGATAACCAGCTATATCTGACGGCATTAACGCGAACTTCTCCATCGAACGGCCCAGCCCTTACTTTCACCGCCTTGGTTCCAGATCTCGATCACTACAGAGGCTCCTTTGGAGGACGTGTTTTTCCGTTATGGCTTGATCAAAAAGCGAGCAACTCTAATTTTCGGCCGAAGTTGCTAACTTATCTTGGACAGCAGTTCGGTACGGCAGTAAGCCCGACGGATCTCATGGCCTACATTGGAGCGCTGCTTGCGCAACAGGCGTTCACGGCACGATTTCAGGACGACCTTTCAACGCCCGGACTTCGCGTACCTCTGACCGCAGATCCGCAAACGTTTAGTGATGCGGTAAAGCTTGGCTGCCAGGTTATATGGCTCTATACCTTCGGTGATCGTATGGCAGATATGAGCTTAGTTGGAGATCAGCGGACAGTTTGCACTGACTTGCAGCAGTAGGGGCAAGGGGTGCCCGGGGACTCCGGTGGTAGGATTTCGGTTTGCAAAGACTGAAAACTCACCACAAGGAGAGAACCATGAGCACCCGCGAGAAACTTATCAAGGCTCGGCTGGGAATGCTAGCTCTGGCCGAGGAGTTGCAGAACATCAGTTGGGCTTGCCGACGCGCTGGGATTTCCCGCAGTCACTTCTACGAGATCAAGGAGGCCTTTGAGAAGTGGGGAGCTGAGGGGCTAGCCCCTCAGCCGCGGCGACGACCGCGCATGCCCAACCAGACACCACCCGAGCTGGAAGCGCAGATCCTGGAGATGACCGAGCAGTATCCGACCTACAGTTACCTCCGCATCAGCCAGCAACTCAAACTGATCGGGATTGGGGCGTCGCCGTCGGCAGTACGCTGCGTGTGGCAGCGCTACGGACTGGTGGTGCGTTACCAACGACTGTTGTGGCTGGAGCGCAAGACGGCCGAGCGCGGTGGCGTGTTGACCGAGGCCCAGATGCGGCTGCTGCGCAAAGCCCGCGGTCGGCTAACCGATCCCGAGCAGCACATCGAAGCACCTCATCCCGGCCATCTGCTGTGCCAGGACACCTACTTCGTGGGCACCATCAAAGGCGTGGGAAAAATCTACCAGCAGACGGTGATCGACGCCCACAACTCACAGGCCTTCGCCAAGCTGTATCTGTCGAAGGTGCCTATGACCGCCGTCGATGTACTGCACGACCGCGTGCTGCCGTTCTACGAAGAGCAGGGCGTGGAGGTCGAACACCTGCTCACCGATAACGGGCGCGAATACTGCGGGCGGCCGGTGGGCCATCCCTTTGAGCTCTACTTGGCCATTCAGCAGATCGAGCACCGACGCACGGATATCGGTTCGCCGGAGACCAATGGGTTTTGCGAACGCTTCCATCGCACGGTGAAGGAAGAGTTCTACGCCGTGGCCTTCCGGAAAGTGTTCTATGAGTCGCTGGAACAGTTGCAGCGCGACTTGGATGGCTATGTTGCCTTCTACAACCGCGAGCGTGCCCATCAAGGCTACCGCACGCAGGGGCGTACGCCTTACCAGGCCTTCTCAGACGGAGTCGAAGCGATGCGTCGATCGGAGGTGAACCCCGAGGCCGCGTAGGCTATGATCGGCTACCACCGGGGTCGCTCGGTGTCCGCCCATCCCCAGCTAAATACAGCAGATACGCGACAAGAGCGGCCTCCTGGCCCGCCAAGGCTGCCCAGCACAAAGGCTCCATACATTCCGGCCGCAGGAGCTATTCCTGACGACCCCGAAAGAATGCCGGACGTTTTGCGCTACGATGCTGGCAAGCGTCGTCTCGTTGTGGGTTCAGGGCATGTTGAAAATGTTGACCCGAATGTCTGGTCTTACGAAGTATCGGGAAAGCAGGTTTTAACGCAATGGTTCAGCTACAGGAAAGCGCATCGCGAACGCCCCATAATCGGGGAGCGGCGTACTCCCTCGCCACTCGGGGCCCTTCAGCCCGATCATTGGTTACCGCAATATACGACTGAACTCATAAACGTGCTCAACGTACTCGGACTACTCGTGGAACTTGAACCTGTGCAGGCGAATTTGCTGGATAAGGTGTGCTCCGGCCCATTGATTAGCGCCGAAGACCTCCGCGTGGGCGGTGCCCTGGAATTGCCGACCAAATCCCGGAGGAGCAAGCGAGAAAGCCCTCAACCCAAGCTCTTCGTAACAACTCAAAAACCTACCAAGCCAACGATAAGCTAGTTTGCGGATCACCCAGATTGAAGAGAGAGCCCGAAGTAACGGTCCACAAGTGATGCGCGGAGCAAATGTCTCACTTTACGCACTCCGACGAGAGGCCTCGCAGGGAGAATCTTTGTACTTAGATCCGAAGCGATTTCTTCATGGCACAGATCCAACATCCAAAGCGCAAAAGTCACGGAGAGCAGCGTATTGGATTGCAATGAAGCTCGCCCCAAAATAACTTTCGAAGGATTGTGGCCTGTCCAAACCCTTGAGTTCGATTCTAGCCAGCGTCAACGCTGGGCCGTAGTACGAGCGGGTTTCTCTGACGGAGATTTCATCAGATGTGCAACTTCGCGACGAATCTGTTCGCCGGCGGCTTCGATACCATTGTCGATTCCAATCCACACGATCCCCTGAATGTCCGACGGCAACTCGTTTGGCCCCTTATGAAGAACAATTACTCTCCCGGACTGGCGTCCCAATTGGGCGAAAAAGAATCCGAGCTCAAAAGTTACGTTCTGACGCGAACGACGAGGATTGTCCTTAGCTGCTATGGCGTCATCAGGAGTAAGTAGGACGAAAACACAGTCGATAGGCGCAGAGAGATCTTCGAATTTCTCGATTAGAGTCCTGCCACAATTTGGCTGCTCACGCAGAACCACGGGTTCTGGCCAGCCGAGAGTGTTTTGCACATAGTTCTTAAGCTGAAGGAGTGCAGTTTCATCGTGTCCATGCACTATGAATGACTGCGGAGCGGGCCCTCCATCAAGAAGCCCTAACGCTTGCAAGGTACTACGTATGGCTCGCTGACCGTCAGATTTCATAACCACAGGAATGTCTTGCGATTTGGCCCAGGTTTCGTACTCGGAGCCCCATAGGTCGCCTGTGATCAACGCGACCTTCAGTTCAGGTCTCTCCTTTCGTAGGCGGCGGGCCAAGGCTACGCCTGTAAGAAAACCAGCCCTGCTCTCTTCTGTGGTGATGCCCGAAACGCTAGGATCGTTGGGCAGCATTACGTCAATGATTGCCGCATCGTAGGAGTCAGCTCTCGTCTGAAGAGCTTCCTCAGCTGAGCGTGCGCGCAGAGTTTCGATTCCGCTGTCGCTGAGCAGTTCCCCGAGCCGGTTAGCGTAGAAGCGATCGTCTTCAACTATCAGTACCGCCATATCTTCCCTCCGCCTTTACCGGCGGCTCTTTCGATCGTTTGAATTACAGTCGATAGGGGGACTTCGCCTTTACGGAGGTAATCGGCCTGCAAGCTCCGAACGAGACGAGCCTTCTCTTGGTCGGCGATCACGGTTAAGCAGACTACAGCCGTCCCTGGCCATTCCGCCCGCACTTTCTTGATGAGATGGAAACCTGTCTCTTGCGAATCAATCTTCGGAAAGTCTTTGCCGGCTGGCATCATGATGTCTGTCACCAAAACCGCAATTTCCCTCGTGTTCATTATTCGCACAGCTGCCGACATATCGGTGACATACAGACATTCATAGCCTTTTGACTCAAGGGAGTAGCGAAGAGACTCGTGAAACCAAGGCTCGTCGTCTACGAAGAGAACGGTCTTCATACCAGCGCTGAAAGCGGAAACACCAGCATGAACTTTGACACGTTACCGTTCGCTCGAACGGCGATTGTTCCCCGGTGTATCGTCATTACCCGTTTCGCAAGGTATAGGCCAATGCCCGTGCCCGCAGGTACCTTCTGCTTTGCGGTACTTCCTCTGAAGCCCCGCTCAAATAGTTTGGAAGTCTCGTCAGCCCTAATTGGCAGTCCCTTACTCACGACCGAAACAATGAGCGATGTTGGGAACGGCGCCACAGCAGCCCGCTCCGCCGTAACTTTGATTACGTTCGTTATTTTGGGTGTGCTGGGTATGCTGGGTATGCTGTCCGAGTCCGAATACTTAACTGCGTTTTCTAGAAGGTTTGAAATAGCCTGTGCTATGAGGTTCTTTACCATTCGCACCATTTTGCCTTCCAGGGAGAGTTCGAACGAGCGCTCGTCCACTATGATCGTTACTCCAGATTCAGCTGCCTGCGGTTGAAAATCGTTCGCGAGATTGACACACAATTTGAATATATCCACATGTTCAGGTTGTTCCCGGAATTGCCCCAGCTCGAGATCGGCCTCAAGGTTGGACATCAATGCAAAATTCTTTATCAAATGAACTAGTATCGTGGCTTGTGAGTAAATCGAGCTCAGAAGCTTAAACTTGCGAGGAATGGGAAGTTCGGGATCTTTCAAAGCCTCAATGCTCCATTTGATCGCACCCAGCGGGGCGGTAAGTTGATGAGCAACGTTTTGCAGGTATCGTTGATTGCTCTTACGAGCCTCGTCAAGTTCAGTACGCAGCGCGGCGTTTTCTGATCTCAAACGCGCCGCTTCCTCCGCCAGCGATAACTCTGGCCGGTCGCTGGGTGATGTCTCGGGAGGAGGTGTCATTACAGTTATAGTACAGGTCTTGTTTGGGTCCGGCAATTGGACCAAACAGATGCAGAGTCTCGGCGGTGAGGCAGCGCCCAGGATTACCGTCACGCCAGCAGCTTCCGTATCCGTTCATTCCGCCGTGTGCGTTCTCCCGGCGCTAGGGCCACTGACAGGAGCATTAAGGCCCCGACAGAGCACCACGATTGTTAGAAACGAGGTCCTCCGTTCACCGTACCGAGCAAGGCTGTGCACAAAAACAAATTCAGTTTTGGGCTGGCGTCGCATTTAGAGGGTTTGGCACGGAGAGTGAGAATCAGTGTTTTTGTGACAGGGAAGGATTCTTAGGCCACGCGTCAAAAACAGCTGGTTCTGGCGGTCTAAAAAACCGCGGAACGCTGCTCCTGTTTTCAGCACTTTACATTTCATTACACGCGGAGGTTTTTGGCGGGATTGCGCGGAGGATGTATTCAAACGTCCCAAACTATCAAATGCAACATTACATAATTACTCAGAGGTTGGACCTCCACACGAAAACCCATTAGAAACAGCCAGTGAGCGATAAAAAATACAACAGAACCGACATTCTGATGCAGGCAGAGCCCCAAAAAGCCTTTCCAATCAACGAACAAGACCTGACGATGGGAAGATGGATGGGCAGTAGTGAAGGATCAAAAATAATGGGACCACGTCGCCCCTGCTCCCTTTTGCTCCTGGGATTCTCTGCAGGGAACTGTGAAACTCTAGGACGTCTTCCGGGGCACAATCTCCGGAGCCGACTGCACGGTGGTTTGATAGCTGAAAGCCATCTGCCACGTCTCGGGGCCCTTGACCCATATACGGCTGATGTGGTTGGGCTTGCCGGCATAAGGATTGGCTTGCGCGATCATCACTACGCTGTCGCCGAAGTGAATGAATCTCACAGCTGGCGTCTTTGCGAGCGTCGGCGGCGCAGGACCGAAACCCGGCGCGTTTAGTTGTTTGAGCCGGAACGCTTTGTCCGCCGGCTCAGGGGCGCCCGAAGAAATCAGCACAAAGTCGTCCAGAACGTGGGGCGACCACGCTTTGGCATCATGATGCAAAACGGCCGTCTCTAACTCGGCCCATGACTTGAGGATGCCCCGCTCGGCGTCGTCCTTAGGCGTATAGGGCACACCTTTGCACGGATTTTGACAATCATTCGTCGTCTGCGATGGCGGTGCGGCGCCGGTACGTTGCGTCACCTCCTGATACACAAGTAGGCGCCATCCCGCCGGGCGCTTGACCCAGATCCGCAGGACGTGCATTTTGCCATTCGCGACCTGGACGGCGGCCAGATCGGGTCCGTACCCCTTTTCGCTAAGCTTCGCTGCGCTCTCGTCGCCTAGCATCGGCTTTGGCAGCGCGGCCACCACTCTCGCCCGGCCGAACGTGTCACCCGCTGAATTGGTCCACATCAATTGAGTATCGAACATCTTTTCCGCCGCTGCTTTGTCGCCTTTGGCTAATGCGGCGACTAGAGCATGATCGGCTTGCTGCGCGGCGGCGTCGTCAGCGACTGCAGCCGCCGACGCAGTTCCGGCAATGGCAGATGCGGCAAACATCAGACCTGCATAAATGAGTTTGCGCGAAGGGATGCGATCAAGGAGTCGTTTCATGCGGATCTCCTTCTCGGAGGATGAGCGGATTCTATGTCTGTCCATCTGGCGAGTCAACTTTTCGCTACGTTGTTTGAAAATCGAGCACGGAACGTCTGAATTGCAGGCATGGTACGACTTGAACAAGTTTAAAAACAGGAGTATCGTCACATCACTTAGTCTGTCTGAATTGGCTTTAACGGCTTAGCGTTGAGGGTGACCATGTTCCCAAGGTCAGGGCGTTAGGACATCGGGACATCTAAGGAGGCACTTCGATGCAGTTAAAAATAACCAGTGTGGTCCTAATTGGAGGTTTATTGTGGACTCTGAGCCTAGCCTCCGCGAGGCCTGCCGCAGCGCATCACTCACTTGAAGCCAATTTCGACATTCACAAGAAAGTGACGGTCTCGGGAACGGTGGTAAAACTGGAATTCATAAATCCCCATTCGTACTTGAGCGTCGATGTGAAGGATTCCGACGGTAAGGTTCAAAGGTGGGGTTTCGAATTGGGAGCACCGGCCGTTCTCCGCCGGGCCGGGATGACTAGAGTCGACAAGGGCGGTTTGAAACCCGGGGACCAAGTGACCGTGACAGGATTAGGTGCAAGAGATGGTTCGACGAACGGGTTTCTCCAGGAATTGACTTTTCCAGATGGTCATGTTGTTAAATTCATGACGGATGCCAACGGCAACTAAGCAGTGAAATACACTATCATGAGCTACTCGGGCTTTGCCATGTTCTTTGCTATGATTTCGGCGCTTTGGTGGATTCCCGGAATGGCTATTGCTCAGGACTTCGTGGCGCCGAGTCATCCGGTTACCGTAAGACCGGCACCAACCGGTCCCACGCCTCGCACCGCGGACGGACATCCGGATCTTACGGGGATCTGGAATGGAATGGGCGGCAATCTGATGGGCGTCTCGAACCAACTCCACAATCAAGGTATCGCCGTGGAGAGTAACACTTCTACACACGACATTCACAGCGGGGCAAAGATCGAGGCGTGGCCGGTGACTAACCGCAAACCACACAACATCGTTGACGATGGACATGCCGCCACGCTTTTGCATAGAGTAGGCTCAAATCTGCCGGTCTACAAACCTGAATACTGGGAAAAGGTGAACGAACTGGACCTGAATTCCAATCAAGATGATCCCTCGAATAATTGCATACCTTTCGGCGTTCCACGAGTGGGTATTCCTACCTATATTGCCCAGTTGCCCACCCACGTGATTTTTATTTATGCCGGTCTTGGGGGCGGCTATCGCATGATCCCGATAGATGGCCGCAAGCACACGCCTCTGGACGATTTGGATCCGACATATGACGGCGAGGGGATCGGTCATTGGGAGGGGGATACATTGGTCGTCGACACATGGGGATTCAATGGTGATACTTGGTTCGACCAACTTGAGGACGGTGGTGGCGGGTACTTTCACACGGAAAACATGCATGTGATTGAGCGATTCCACCGCGACGGCAATACCCTTACGTGGACAGCTACCGTAGAGGATCCTGACGTGCTGTTGGAACCTTGGACAACGACTCCGCGCGTCGAGACCCTCAATCCTGATCCCAAGGCTGTGCTACCGGAAACTCTGCCCTGCAGCGAGAGAGCTTTCAGTCACGCTGTCAGTAAGGAACGCCATTAGAATCCGCCTCATTTACTGGTGTACGGCTTTGCATCAGAGGGTCTGCCGATGAAAATAACAAGCGTAGTTGGGTGGGTCATGACCTTGGTCGTGCTGGTTGGTTTACCGGCGGGCTCGCGCTCGCAAACTGAAAGGACGACCGGGAGTGGCGATGTTGCTAAGACTCTTAAAGCTGCGGCAGACGCTTTGGGGATGGCTCGGTGGTCGGGACTAGGTGGCGGTGAGCTTCCCGAAATCGATGTGGTAAACAGGGTGGATTTTCGCGCAACGGGCTCGACTTATGGCTCCGATAAAGATCCGGCGCTGACAACTGAATATCACTGCGCTCTTAGTTACAACCCACCGGCTATGCGTGTCGAGATGACACGTACGGTTGGAGGGGTTTCGCAGCATACAATTCAGACTGTACGCGAGAATTACTCCTGGAACGAGTCTGAATTGGGCGGAGGCCTGGAACCCCGAAGAGGCACGGCAACGCCTGATATGGCTGCGCTGAAGCAGCGGCTTCTCCAGCTTTGGATTCTTCCGTACGGTGTCGTTAAGGCGTCCTCTGCAGCTGGCGATAAGACGAAAGTCTCGAAGGAGAATGGGAACACAGTGATTAGCTTCCCGCTTACTGGCGAACTTTCAGGTATCACTGTCCGAGCGACACTTGATGACAAGAATTTAGTAGCAAAAGTTGAGACCCAGGCCGACAATCGTTCGCTCGCCAAGATGGATTTAGAGACACAATACTCGAATTATGCAGACCTGGGAGAGGCCCCAACGGAAGTTCTATTTCCTGCTCACATTGTTCAAAAGCAGGGTGGCCATACAGTGATGGATATCCAAGTGAAGAGCGTTGATATCAGTCCCTATTTGGTTTTTCCCGTTCCTCCTAATGTCCGGAAAGAAGCCCTTCAGCAATCGGCAGTCAACAAGTAGTACGCCCTCCTCTTTTGAACCACGCAGAGGACAGCATTAGCTCATTGGCCTCTTCCGCTACAACTCTAGAACTCTCTGCACCTTTGTTCCTTTGTTCTGACATATTCTAACGTTCAAAATCGTGATAGGGTCCATAATCCAATTGCCTGGGGTTACGGGTTACGGGACATCGGAATTGAGACAAGATGCACGTCGTTGATTTTTTTACATGGCTCAACAATCTTCCATTCAGTGTGACATTGCGTCAGGATGAATGGCCCTTCCCGATTATTGAATCCGTTCACATCTTAGGACTTGGCTTATCTGTAGGAATAATCATCTGGGTGGACCTGCGCCTGATCGGCGTTTCACTTCGTCGCCATCCGGTGTCTCAGGTCGTCAACCAACTCGAGCCGTGGGCGATTGTGGGTTTCGGAGTCATGATTGCTAGTGGGTTTTTATTATTTATCGCGGAACCGTTGAAGTGCTATTCGACTGTCGCGTTCCGCTTTAAAGTGGTGATGCTCATATTGGCGGCCTCAAACATTCGGTATTTCCATACTAACGTTTATTCGAACGTGTCGGAATGGGATGACGCGGAGGAGATCCCCTGGCAGGCCAAGATGGTTGGCTGTTTCTCTATGATCCTTTGGTTTGGGATTATCATTGCCGGTCGATGGACGGCATACCTTTGAGGTATCAACCCATAGTTCTCGCAGCCGATAATTACGTGGAGTAGATGATGACTCTGCGACGCATTCTGCCGCTCTCTTTTTTTCGTTGGTGCGAAGAGGGGTCACTTGGAGGGCTGATCCAGCACTCACGATGGTCCTTTGCCATTATAGAAACAATCCATATCATGGCTCTTGCGGTGTTACTCGGTGCGCTTCTGATCATCGATTTACACATTCTCGGTTGGGCGATGCGACAGCAGCACGCGGGCGAAGTCGTGAAGCAATTCGGGCCGTGGAGCTGGATTTCGCTAGGGTTTATGGTGTTAACGGGAATTCCAATGTACCTGTCGGAAGCGGTAAGGCTTGGTAACAGCCCCCCATTTTTCTACAAAATGCTATTTCTGTTCGTGGCTGTCGGATTGCACCTCAGGACGTTCAAGACAGCAACGAAACCGTTAAGCGATCACAGTTCTGCCGCCGATAAACTGACGGCGTCCCTTTCCTTGGTCTGCTGGGTTAGCGTGGCCTTGGCGGGCCGGGCGATCGCATTTCTCTCGAAATAAGTCCAACTCAATTTAAATACACGCCTTGCCCCCTCAAATCAGCGAGTTCGCACCAATGCAAAGCCTTAAAAGTCCGCCGGCGCAAGCTATTTGAAAAGTAAGACACGCGCCGTCAGTAAATAATCTTCAAGCCCAATTGAATATCCCGGGCACCTCCTGACCCCACAATGGGGTTACCCGCTGCTACGTCCGGCGTCGCACACGCGCAACCGAAACCGGTAGACCCAACGTTTGCGGGATCAATAGGCCCGGAGAAACCGAATCCATTCCCTGCTCCAAGGGGATTAGCGAAGATAGGATGATTAAGGATGTTGAAGAATTCCGCGCGGAACTGCGCGGTAACCTTCTCGCCGAACTTGAACTCCTTCGTGGCAGAGAAATCCCACTGGGCGAAACCTGGACCTCGGAATATGTTGCGGCCCATAGCGCCAAACTGTCCGAGGGCGGGAGGAACCATTACGGACCTCCCTTCTATAAAGCACCCGGCTCTATCGAGCGTAGCAGTCGATGGAGCGTGCGACAAGCAATTTTGCTGAGCTGCGGCGGTTTGCGATGCAGAGAACGGAATTGGGCTTCCAATACCGTATAAGGGAAATTGATCACAAGTCACCGTACCGGGCGTTTCGAAGGTGCCGCTGCAATGGGGAATCCCTTGGGGTCCGACCGTAAAATCGGCGGGATTCCCAAAGAAATCCCAACGATCCGCCAGCTCATTGGTTAAGCTGAAGTTGTCAGAGTAATCGTCTACCGTCCAGGGTTGCCCACTCATGATAGTAACGAGCGAGTTTACGCTCCAACCTTGCAGGAGTTGGAGAGGAGACTTTTTTGAAGGCAGGGCGTAGGTCAGCGTAGCGGTGACGCGATGTCGCTGATCGTAGTCGCTACTCGCATAGTCGGCCCGCGGATCAAGGCTGTTCTGGGGCAACTCGGCAAATTCGGCCTGGGAACCGTGATCCAATCCATGCCCGTACGTGTAGCCGATAAGAGCGGTGAGGCCATGATAAAGCTTCTGGTCGAGTGTAACTTGCAGGGCATTGTAGTTGGAAACGCCAGTCGTTGACAGATAGTTGATGAAACCTAGGTACGGAAATGCCGTGCTGTACGCGCCTAGGCCGGTAGCAGGGTTAATTTGGTTGATATCCCTGAGTAGCGGTAGATGGTCGGCGTGGTTGCCGACGTATGCTACTTGGATTCCTGTGTTGGGCGTAACACTGTGCTGAATGCCAATGGTCCAATTGAAGACATAAGGGTAAATCCAATTCGGATCCACTGCATTGATGTTGCATTGCGTCCCGGGCGCCACACCGCACGAGGGTGTGGCGATCGCTGTGGGGTTGAAGACCTGGGTGTTCCATTCAGCAGGGGTGACCGGTACGCTAACAAGACCCGTCGCGATTGTGCCACCACCGGGAGTAACACCAACGAAGCCGGTCGGGATGGCGCCAAGGCCGCCCGTATTGGCGTTTTGCGGAGGCAAGAAGCCCGTAAACAGTGCCAAGGGCGGATGATCTCGCAGTAGGCTCCCCCCTACCCGGACCGCGGTTTTCCCAGTGCCTGTAGGATCCCAGGCAATGCCAAGGCGTGGCTCAAAATCCTTGTAGTCTGGGTTCACGAGGCTGCTGATCTGCTTGCCCAACTGTACCAGGCCGACCGCAGGATCGAAGTTGCCGAGCAAATTATTCGTTTCGCCCAGCGGCGCGAAATACTCATATCGGAGACCTAGATTCACGGTTAATCTTGGTGTGACCCGCCAATCGTCTTGAATGAAAGCTGCAGACAACCAATCACGCACATTACGTTGGGGGTTGCCGCTAAGAAGATATGCGTTACTGACGTCTCCAGCCAAGAAGTCTTCGAGCGGGCTGGATCCTGGAAACGCCACACTGCCCAAGAATTGAATCTGGCCTGCGGCAGGGGCCAGATGCGAAACGGTCCATCCGTTGTTAGCGAATTCGAATCCAAACTTGAAGGCGTGTTTGCCATGCAAATACGAGACGTTGTCCAGGGCATTGTATAGCCATGAGGGATACTGGATATTGTTAAAAAAGGATCCCAGTGGGGTAAAGCCGGCGATACCGATAAATGGCAAACCTCCGGTCTTCGTCACTCCTGTGTTGAGGCCCAAAGCGCTAGCCGGACTGCTGATGTCGACCGGGAATAAATTACCGCCAGAGCGGTTATAACCGAATCTGGCTTCATTTACCCAACTGGAATTGGGCGTATAAATCCAGCTCGCATCTCCCACCCACGCCTTGTTGGGCAGCTGAACCAAGAAATCCGGGTTAGGGACGGGTTGGGCCTCGCCCAGTCCGTAGTAGAAGCCGATAAAAAGGAACCCACTGATTGTATTTTTGTCGTTCAGATGGTAGTCAATTTTAGCGACCCCGTTGTCACTCGTGTTGCTATTGGGAAAGCCGAACGTTTGACCGTTTGAGCCGGCGTTGTTCGCCGGGTACAGGCCCAGCACTTTTTGGCTGGCGGGACTGATTGGGATACCAGCGCTCGTCAAGGCCGACTCGGCGTCAGCGATATTATTTGTTGTATCGACAGGACCGCAAGCAGTCGATACCGCGCGGTTGCAGGTTTCCGGAATCGTCAAGCCGAAAACGTTGCCAATCGAGGACCGGAAACCCTCGTATCCGAGGAAATAGAAGAGCTTATCTTTCTTGATGGCTCCCCCGGCAGTGGCGCCGAACTGCTCGAGTTGGGTGGGCAATTTCTGGCAGATTAAGGCATTCGTCGCATTTGCCGAGCAAAACGCAGGTTCAGTGCTTGGCCCGTAATTGAAAAAGTTGCGAGCGTCCAACCCGGCGCTGCGGCCGAATGCGTAAGCAGTGCCATGAATATTGTTCGTGCCCGACTTAATTCCAACATTGACGACAGCGCCGCCCCTCCACCCGAACTCTGCCTTGGGATTTTCTTCCACGTTGAATTCCTGAATGGCATCAAGGGGGAGGACCGTTGAAGTCTCATTGATAGCGCTGTTGCCGTTGATCACGCTGCCGGCACCGTACGGGTCCGAACTGAAGAGACCGTCTACCATGTACGTGGTCATGTCCGGACGCAGACCATTGGTGCTCTGTGTCCAGGCACCGCCGCCGGGATAGGTCGCCACACCTGGCCGCAGGTTAATGAGAGTTTGAAAATCGCGGCCATTCAGGGGCAACTCATTGATGGCAACATTGCTGATGGTACCGCCCAAGGTGGCGTTGGTAGCATCCACGACCGGGACCGACTCTGTTACGGTTATGGCCTGGGTCTGCTCGCCCGGCTGCATCGCGATATCAACGCGAATGTCCTGACCGACCCCGACAACAACGTTCTCTCGCCTCGCCGTTCTGAAGCCCTGGAAAGTGACCTGAACGGTATAGGTACCTGGCGTTAAGCCCGGCGCCGAGTATTCTCCCGCGCTATCCGTCATCAATGTTCGGGAGACATTTCTGGCCACATCGGTGACCACCACCGAGGCGCCGTTAATGACGCCGGCGCTTTGGTCGGTAATCGTCCCGAATATACGACCCAAATTGACCTGAGAGGAAGCGGACATAGCCATCAGCAACAAACAGAGGCTCGCACCTAGCATTCGCAACGAATTCTTCCCATCGCGGGAAAACACCTGAGTGGCAAACCGGCAGGACTTCATGAACCCCATACCGCCCCCTTTCGGAAGAGCCAAAAGGCACCTCGAAAACGCGATTTCACAGCCGAGCTTCGATAAATGTGGCAACGGCATATCACCCGCGCTCGCTTGGTGTCAAGAACAAGTTGCCAAGAAAAAAAGTTATCAAAGTCTTCGTAAAATGTTGAAAGACGGTGGTGGAACTCAGATCAGGTGTGTGCAATTTGTACAGCCGTGTGATAGCCGTTTTACTCCAATGAACAATTGACTTCCTATACCTGTGGGCGAGGACGCGATTTCGTGAGTCCGCTAGCTCGTTAGAATCTGCTGGCGCCGCGGAGTTTGCTTGGTGTATAAGCGCTGCCAGAGCTGAACTCGAATACGGTCAGATCTTCAGGAGCGATCCATGGCATCACCCGACGCGGAAGCGATCTGGAAGGACGCAGGATACGAGCCGCATAGCTGAGAGCCTGAGCGACGTGAATCCCCCTTTCGAGAAACAAGTGAACCGCCCATGTCGGTTCAATCCGAAACATTTGTACGAAGTTCCTTGCATCCATTCATTGTAGGCAGTGAAGGAAAAGTGTTTCCAGGGAGTCAGGAGATTGACCAGATCGAGTTTTTGTACCAAGGCGAGTGAGAGAGTCTACATCACAGCCGAGGGCTGTGAAACTCGAGTTTGGTGGAACCAGGGGGCTATAGGCCGCCGGGGCAGGCGGCCTATAGCCGAGCGCCGAGTGCGGTCTCCTGGTGTTGTACTCCACCCGCCACTGCTCGATCACGATCTGCGCCTCCTTCAGCGAGTAAAAGATCTCTCCATTCAGGCACTCATCCCGCAGCTTTCCGTTGAAGCTCTCGCAGTAGCCGTTCTCCCAGGGACTGCCCGGCTCGATGTACAGCGTTCCCGTTCCCACCTTCCCCAGCCACTTCCGCAGTTCCTGGGCCACGAACTCCGGGCCGTTGTCCGAGCGAATGTGCTCCGGGATTCCTCGCCACAGCATCACATCCGCCAGCGTCTCGATCACCTCGTAGCTCCCCAACCGCCGGGCCACCCGGATCGCCAGGCATTCCCGCGTGTATTCGTCGATCAGCACCAGCAGCCGCAGCGTTCGCCCGTCGTGCGTCATGGCGCTCACGAAGTCGTAGCTCCAGACGTGGTTCGCCCGCTCCGGCCGCAGCCGCACGCACGACCCATCGTTCAGCCACAACCGCCCTCGCGGCTTCTGTTTCTGCGGCACTTTCAGCCCCTCCCGCCGCCAGATGCGCTGCACCCGATCCTTGCCTCACCTGCCAGCCGGCTTCTCGCAACTGCACCGTGATCCGCCGGTAGCCGTAGCGGCCATACTCGCTGGCCAGGGCGATGATCGCTCGGGTCAGCGCATCTTCGTCGATCCGCTGCAGCGGCTCATAGCGTTGTGTCCCTCTCCACTGCCCCAGCAGCCGGCAGGCATGCCGCTCGCTCATCCGGTACTCCTCGCGCGCATGCTCCACCGCACAACGCCGCCGCTCAGGGCTTAGAAGTTTCCCTCCGCCACATCCTTCAGAACCTGCTTCTCCAGCGACAGCTCCGCCACCAGCCGCTTCAGCTTGCTGTTCTCCCTCTCCAGTTCCTTCAGTCGTTTCGCTTGATCCAGCTTCAGCCCGCCGTATTCCTTCCGCCAGCGGTAGTAGGTCTGTACGGTGATTTCAGCTTCCTTGCAGGCTTGCGGGGTGGTCTTTCCGTTCGCGATCTCCTACTTCGATCTGCCGCAGCAGCATTCACGATCTGCTCCGGCTTGTACCTCTTCATCGGCATGACCAGCGTCCTCCCAGGTGAATTCTCTCTCACTTCACCTGGTACAAAAATCCCCGGTCAGGTCAGTTTGGACCTGAATGTCGGCAGAAAATACGCATATTGATTTATACCAGTCCTTGAGTACTTCATAGATCGGCCGACAAATTCCCGCCACGATGAGGGCTGGCCGGACGGATTCGCTGGTAAAATGTCCGTCCCACGCGGCCAGAGGCGTGCGAAAAGGCAAAAATACAGCAGGCTACCTTCTTTCCGTGTAGCTCGTTGCCCGGAGTTTTTAATAGAAGTAGAACATTCGGGAACATCGACTTCCCAGGGCCTGTTTACTTCGCGTGAGAACATCTTAATGGGAAAACTTGTACCCTCTTTATCGGTGCTCTGCTGGCTGAGCTATTGCTCTGGCCGGTCGAGCGATTCGTGCAGGCGGATTTTAACTTGACACGGAGGGTAACTTGAGCCTGCCGAATACTGAGGACGGCGCGATCAAACTAAAAACCGAGCGAGCCATTCTCAATGATTTTCGGGCTACTGTAACCAAAACCCTCCTCTACATGATCTTGGCAGGAACTTTCTGGGTTGCTGTCGTCGCACATGGGACTCAAAGCGAACCTGCGGCTGTTCTTGTGCGGACACGGCAGGGTTTAGTGCAAGGTTTGGTGGCCAGTAATGTCGAGCAATTCCGCGGTATCCCTTACGCGCTTCCCCCGCTTGAAAGCCTGCGTTGGCGGCCACCGCTCCCACCAAGGCCGTATCTGGGCGTTTTGCACGCGACTAATTTCCCCTCCCCTTGTATGCAGGCCAGACCCGTAGCAGGCTTTGCACCGCCAAGCGAGGACTGCCTTTATCTGAACGTGTACCGCCCCCTCCGGAGCAATGAAGGCAAGAGAACGCCTGTGCTCATTTACATCCACGGAGGTGGTTTCGAAGCGGGAACGGCGAGCGCAAGAGATGGAGTTCAACTGGCGGCGGGAAACAACATCGTTGTCATTATGGTGAATTATCGGCTTGACGCGTTCGGGTGGCTCGCTCTCCCGGAGCTGGATTCCGAAACTGCAAACGGCTCATCGTCTGGAAATTACGGATTGCTGGATATACTCACCGCGGTGCGATGGGTCCATGACAACATCGCCGCGTTTGGTGGCGACCCAGATAACGTGACGATCGCAGGGACATCTGCTGGCGGGATCGCCGTTTGCGCGTTGCTGACCGCTCGACTTCATGAGAGGATCTTTCGCCGAGCCATAATCGAGAGCGGTGAGTGCACAAGGTCCTCCGCATACATCACCAGTCACCGGGACGCGCTGCTCCACGGAACCAAATTTGCAGCTAACGCGCGCTGTACCGATGCAGCAAAGTTTGCTTCTTGCCTGCGATCAAAACCAGCTGCGACATTGCTGTCGGCTTCGGAAAGATCGGGGCCATTCACATCCAACATCGGCGGAAGCCTCATGCCGAACGCACCGATTGAAGGCATCGAATCGGGTGAGGTGGAGCGAATTCCGGTGATCGTCGGCGCCAATCACGATGAGCAAAGGCGCAGTCCTCTCGTGACGATGGGCTTCCCAGCGACCGAGCAGAGTTACCATAAGTACCTCACGGACGCATTTGGCCCCCTAGGGCCTCTCGTCGCCTTACAGTATCCGTCAACGGCATTCGTTGACCCTTCGTACGCAGCGGGTGCAGTCGCGAGCGATAGTGGAGTCCCAAACGGTATTGGGGTTTGCTCAATGCTGGGGGAGCTCGCCAGAGCGCTCGCACAATTTACTCAGACCTATGAGCTGAATGACCCTCATGGATCGGGCGTTGCAGATTCGGCCGGCTTTGAACCCGGATCTCTGCATACGGCAGAGATTGGGTTTCTGTATTCTCAGGTAGCGCCGGTCTGGCGCACACCGGAGCAGGTACAGATGGCAACGCGGATGCAACGTTACTGGGCAACGTTTGTTCAAAACGGCCGCCCGAATGACGGCAGCCACGATTGGCCTCCTTTGTCTTCAGGCAGCATCCTCCGATTTCGACCCTCGGGTGACGTGCTGGTGCCAACTAGGTCTTTTTCAGAAGACCATCATTGCGAGTTTTGGGCCGGGCTCGGATACTGAGTAACGGCTCGGTATTTGAAAACGAGGCCGAATTGAAATCTTCGGATAATCCGTCCTGTATGCATCCAAAGGCTTGCCGACTGTTAGAGCAGCCGACAAGCAGTGTTGTATCAGCGGGAGCGAGGGAGAATTCAGTCTGGAGGAACGCTGGTATGCCCATGAAGAAACACAAGCAGGAGCAAATCGTCACGCGGTTGCGGCAGATTGAAGTGGAGATCGCCGACTGAAATACCAACCCCACAGGCCTGTCGGGATGGCCAGATCACGAGCCAGACCTTCCACCCTGACGCAAGGACTGAAGCGGCTGGTGGCGGGAGTTGTCGCTGGAGAAGCAGATCCTGAAGGATGCGGCGGAGGGAAATGTATGGTCCGCTCCGCAGTTGCAATAGAGTTTTGCCCATAGGCACAGTTCCATTGCTCAAATGTATCCGGCCTCTCGCGAGTTCATCCGCTTTTGGAGACCAGGCCATGATGAGAACTTGACAAGGTTTGCCCCCTGGGATGAATAACTCGCCATCGCCATACCAGGAAAGGAGCTACCGCTCAAGGAGGCCATTATGTTAGGAGGGGGAATTTTCTCGTGCTTACTTTGTGTGATTGCGCCCTTAGTAGCGTCACAACGCTCTGCGCAGATCGCGGTACTGAGGCTGACTGCCGACAACACGTATCGCGGACGTTTGCTTATCACTATGGTGGCCCTTTTGGCTTCTCTCGTCGCGCTTCTTGCCCCGGCGGCGCCGAGCGTCAAGGCACAAGCTACGCCGCCCGCGGAACTCGTGCTGCTGGGTCCCCAGCAGCAACTGACCGCAGGCCTGTACCGAGGAGCAGGCCCCAACGCATCCACCGCGCTCTTTGTGTTCCACGACACCCTGAATTCCATTATCGAACCGCCGTGCGTGCAGCTGGTCCAACGTGGCTTCACTGCCCTGTGTACCAAAACCCCATTCACCTCGACCGGTCACGAGGATTGGGACCGAGTTGCGCTGGATATTGGTTACGGCGTCTCCTACCTGCGGTCTCTGCGTGGCATTCAGCACGTGGTGCTGGTGGGCCATAGCGGCGGAGGCGCCAGCGTGGCCTGGTATCAAGACGTGGCCGAAAACGGGATAGCGGCTTGCCAGGCTCCGGCTCGTCTCGATCCGTGTGGCAACAATCTTGCCGGGCTGCCGCCCGCTGACGGCGTAGTGCTACTGGACAGCATCCCGGGGCTGGCGTACACGAACATGTCCGCGTGGGATCCCTCAGTCGCCAAGGCTGATGGACTGACGAGCCACCGTAAACTGTCCCTATATCTCTTCGATCCGAAGAATGGCTACAACCCAGACCCGAAACAGTCTTCGCATTACTCCACGCACTTCATCGACCGCTATTTGCATGCGGAGGCCGAACGGGAGGCGGATTTGGTGGATGCGGCCCAGCACATCCAGCGGCAGATCGCCGGCGGCCAAGGAGACCTTTCGGATGACATGCCCTTCCCGGTGGGGCACGACGCCGCTCGCATCTACACGCAGGATACCAGCCTGCTCTCCCACACCAAGGGGAAGTACCCGCTGATCACGCCGACGAATCCCAACGGCACGGTCCAGGTTATCAATTCGGTGCGAGTCCCGTCGGCCAGCGCGATCCCCTCCACACCCCAAGCCAACGACTCGTGGGCCGGCTCTGGCAGGGACTTCACGGTCCACACCTTCATGTCGACCAATGCTATCAATGCGCCCGATTACCGGTTGACCGCCGATTCCATCGAGGGTGTCGACTGGTCCTCCTCCAACACGTCCACAGTATCCAATGTTGCGGGGATCACCGCGCCCCTCCTCATCATGTCGATGACCGCGCACTACTGGGTCGTATCCTCGGAGATGTACTATCTGGCTGCGACAAAGTCCACCCAAAAGACCCTGGCATACGTCTTAGGAGCCACACACATGTTCACGCCATGCGATGTGTGCGGGATCCCAGCTAATCAGATCGGGGACACCGTTGCGGAGACGTTCAACTACTTGGCCAACTGGCTGCAGACAGTGTTCAAAGTCCCTCGTCGCCAGCAGTCCGGTGACTCGGCGTTTTGAGCGAAACGTGAGATTCCTCTTCGCTCCGCCAAGGTCGCAGCGGGCGCCCCTTCGCCATCTCACGTGCGGCAATTGCAGAGAGGATTTCGAATGGGCCCAGACGTTGACCAACCTGAATGGCCATGGGCTCCTGCTAAGCTAGATTCGCAGAGTATAGCGCGGTCGACTACGGACACGGTAAATTCTTAACACCGAGCGGCACCTACAGCCCCGTCTCTTTTACCACCGTGGATGGTTTAACGCTGCGGCAGCCGTTGCAATCTCGAGTTTCGGTAGTTCTCGGCGAGATCTGCTTAAACAAAATGCAACATTACGTCACTCGGGCCCTTGCTAGCGGCCTACATAACCCTAGAAAAATAAGTGCCAAGGCCCGCTGAAACGCAACAGAACGACACCTTTGTTGCATTTGGAACGCAACAAATACCGCTCGATCGCTACTGCAAACTGTTAGGACTCTATGGCTGATGAAGTCGGAGAGTTAACAGTGGAACCTGCAGCCGGCTAGCTGGTGACGGGCTCTGCGGCGATGAGTCTCTTCTCGAGCCGTTCGCGGTACTCATCGATGTCCCGTGGGGAACGGGCCACGCCGGACGCTATGGCCGCTTTGGCCACCGCCGATGCCTCCCAGATCAAGACGCGGGGATCGAACGGTTTGGGAATGAAATAATCCCTGCCAAACGCCAAACGCTTAACGCCGTAGATCTGGCAGATCGAGTCGGACACGTCCTGCTTGGCCAGATCCGCAAGGGCGTGCGTGGCAGCCAATTTCATTTCATCGTTGATTGCCGTAGCTCGAACATCGAGCGCGCCGCGGAAGATGGAAGGGAACCCAAGGACGTTATTCACTTGGTTGGGAAAATCGGATCGTCCGGTGGCAATGATCAGGTCGGGTCGCGTGGCAATGGCAACGTCGTAGGGTATTTCCGGATCGGGGTTCGCCATTGCGAATAGAATGGGATTTTCCGCCATGGTCAGTAGGGTATCCGGATTTACGCAATTGCCGGTCGAAAGGCCGAAGAAAACGTCGGCGCCGCGCAGAGCCTGGGCCAGAGTTCGAGCGGAGGTCTTGGACGCCAATCGTTCCTTGTACTGATTCATCCCCGCCACCCGCCCCTCGAAGACGACGCCCTTGGTGTCGCACAGGATGATGTTTTCGCGGCGAACACCCAGCTGTATGCTGTGCTCGGCGCAGGCAATAGCGCTGGCACCGGCGCCGTTGAAGACCAGGCGCACGTCTCCAATGTTCTTCTTGGCAATTTCCAGGGCATTGATCAACGCCGCTCCGGAGATGATGGCTGTCCCATGCTGATCGTCGTGGAACACGGGAATGCTCATGGTTCGCTTGAGCTCTTCCTCGATTTCGAAGCATTCGGGGGCCTTGATGTCCTCGAGGTTCATTCCGCCAAAGGTAGGTTCAAGCAGTTGACAGGCGCGAATGATTTCCTTGGGGTCTTCGCTGGCCAGTTCGATATCGAAAACATCAATGTCGGCGAAACGCTTGAATAGAACTGCCTTGCCCTCCATGACCGGCTTACCGGCGGTGGGACCGATGTTGCCCAAGCCTAGGACGGCCGTGCCATTGCTGATAACCGCGACGAGGTTGCCCTTCGCGGTGTACTTGTACGCAAGTTCGGGATCCCGATGGATTTCCATGCAGGGCACGGCGACCCCCGGGGTATAGGCCAAGCTGAGATCCCTTTGGGTGAAACACGGTTTGGTGGCGGTAATGGCCAGTTTTCCGGCTGGAGCGGATGAATGATAGTCAAGAGCGTCTTCATCGCGAATAATCACTAAGGACCTCCCTTTACGAATCATAACCCAGGCAATCCACCAGCGCGCGTCGTTTGAACGCGGTCAAGCGGCTCAGAATACGGCCCCAGGTGATCCTCATCACAGATTAACGGCTGCCTTGAATCTACGTTGAATGTGCCTGACAGGCCGTGCACGCAAGTTGGCGCCTGGCGGCGAACGAGGGAGGCAGGCATGGTTAGAATTTGGCAGCGGATCAAAAACCAGATCGTTCAGGACGTTCCGGAAGAGATCGCGCTTTGCGAATTCGACTTCCACAAGCAGCAATGTACGGAAAGAGAATGGCAGACGTGCCCCAGGCGCATCGCCCGAGCAGCGGGAGAGCTAATGCCTGCCCGGGAAGCAAGCGCCGTCGCGATGGATGGTCGCTCACAGTGGGATGCCTGACATCGAGGTTACTTCGCCACACGCCTCAGCCTGGAATCCACTTCGAAATCACGGCGATAGTACTCCCTTTCGCTGAGCTCCGCGGCCGCCTGTTCATCGGCAAGAATGGTCACATCTCGGTGTAGTTGCAGGGCGGACGCGGTGACAAATGCGGTGACGGGTCCTTCGATCGCTTGCGTGAGAGCCCGCGCCTTGCTTGCGCCGAGGCCAGCAAGAGGATCTTCCGCGCGTCGAGGATGGTCCCGATTCCCATCGTTATGGCGCCCTCTGGCATCGCTTGGCCTTCTTGGAACAGCCGACGGTTGTCTTCGAGAGTCTGGCGTGTGAGTGTCTTCGTGCGCGTCCGCGACGCCAGACTCGAACTAGGCTCGTTGAAGCCGATGTGCCCATTCCGTCCAATGCCCAGGATTTGCAGATCGATGCCGCCAGCCCTTTGATCAGGACGTGTGCCATGCATGGTCGCCTCGTGTTCTACCGCCCGTCCATTAGGGAGCTATACTGGAAGCTGAGAAGCAAAACGTGACTAAAAACGGCTACAACCTGCGGTCGGTCTTCAGCCTCTTCTCTTCCGACCTAGCGATTGATCTGGGAACTGCAAACACGCTCGTATTCGCCCGAAAGCAAAGGAATCGTCGTGAACGAGCCCTCGATCGTGGCCATCAACAAGAATAGCGGCGAAGTGATCGCCGTGGGCCGCGAGGCTAAGGAGATGCTTGGACGGACGCCGGGAAACGTGGTCGCCATCAAGCCGATGAAGGACGGTGTAATTGCCGATTTCAAAGTGGCTGAAAAGATGCTCACCTACTTCATCCGGAAGGCGCACAACCGGCGCGTGCTGGTGCATCCGCGCATCGTCATCGGGGTGCCCGGCGAGATTACGCCGGTGGAGAGGCGCGCCGTGCAAGACTCGGCCTACCGAGCGCACGCGAGCGAGGTGTACCTGGTCGAGCAGGCCTTGGCCGCGGCCATCGGCGCAGGGCTCCCCGTCGAGGAGCCTTCGGGCAACATGGTGGTGGATATCGGCGGCGGCACCACTGACATCGCCGTCATCTCCATGAGCGGAATCGTCTATTCGCGCTCGGTGCGCGTGGCTGGCAACGAGATGGACGAAGCCGTGATGCACTATCTGAAGACGCAAGTACAACCTGCTGGTCGGCGAGCGTACCGCCGAACAGATCAAGATGGAAATCGGATCCGCCTATCCGCTGGGAGAAACCGCTGACCATGGAAGTCAAGGGGCGCAACCTGATTGAAGGGATCCCGCGCACGGTCACCATCGACGACAGCGAAATCCGTGAGGCGCTCTCTGAATGCGTCTCCACGATTCTGAACGCCATCCGCGTGGCGCTGGAGCGCACCCCGCCCGAACTCTCCGCAGACATCAGCGACCGAGGCATCGTGCTGACGGGCGGCGGGGCGCTGCTGAAGAATCTCGACAAGCGCATCCGGGAAGAGACTGGGTTGCTGGTTTCGGTTGCCGACGACCCGCTGGCGTCAGTCGTGCTGGGTACCGGGAAGATGCTGAGTGACTTCCGCCTGCTCCGACTGGTTTCGATCGAGTAGTGCGTCCAACCGATGACAAAGGGGCAGCAGGACCGGAAAGCTCGGCTTTAAGTTTGCGCGGGCTTCGGTCGGATTCAGCGCCCTACTTGCTGATCATCTTCAGACTGGTGGCGGCAATCGTCATGGTGCCACCCGTTTCGGTAACGTCGCCGGTGAGTTCAACCTTGTGGCTCATGTGCGGCACGAGCTTCGCATTGTTATTCACGGCGAGGTCGCCCGTGACGGTGTAAACCTTGCCGTCCGAAGTTAGCAGCGCCACTGGTCGGCCCATCCTCGCGCAAGTGATCGCACAGTCTTTAACGTCGCCACTGGGCATTTTGTGGTCAACGCCGGTGTTCGCGCTTGTTCATTCTTGTAGCAGCTCTGGTCGATCAACTGACCAGAGATTGTCTGTGTCGCCGCAAATGCCGACACGCTCAGAGCCAACACCAACGCAGCAACAACCAGTCCGGCACATAAGGTACGCATCGAATCACCTCCAGGAAAGAAACGAAGGGAGTAATCGTCCGGCTTATACCCTTTTGATTCGACCCCGTCAAGGCGAGGAGAAACTGCTACCTACCGGCGCGATTCCAAGAACCTGCAAACGTCTTTCACGGCATTACTGAGCAGGACCGTTTCGGTAGCGTAGATCGTGTCGCCTCCCTTGGCGATCACCATGAACCGATAACCCCCGGACCATCCACCGGCGTAAAGCATGTAATCCGAGTTCCTCGGATTGGTCGTCAGCGTAACGTTGGGGCACTCTTGGCTCAGGTGCTTCATGATTTGAACCGGGTCTGCCGTGGACTGCCATGCGAGCACGAGCTTCAATTGCTTCCCCGCAGGCTGGGCTGTCCGTTGGGCCGATAGCTGAGAGAGCGACACGGCGAGAAGCAACGTCCAGATAGCGAGATGCAAACCATTCGCGGTGAATCGCGCAATGCGGCGCACGAGTATTTCTTCCATTGCCCTGCCTCCGCTTCAACTCTGCGACCAAGTCAATACTAGGCAACGAATGCTGGAGCACCAGCGTTATTTTCTATTCCCGTTCCCGTCTCCAAGGATGCATGCGGGAGCGCCTGATCAGCGGCGGGTGTAAAATTGCGGCTTTGAAGAGACGAAAGGGTGCGTGATGAACGCCGCAGACCTGCAACGATACAAGCGGTTGCTGCTTGCAAAGCTCGATGAGTTATCAATTAAGCGCCCGCGGCGGATTCGTTGGCTCCCGGAGCGGGCGATTTGCAAGGGGATGTTATCGATCAAGCGAACGCCGACGCGGAAGCAGACCTGCACATCCGGCTGCACCAAAGCGACGCTCATCTCTTGCGGGCGATCGAGGACGCATTAGCCCGGATCACTCGCGACCGATTTGGTGTGTGCGAGACGTGCGGTTCCCCCATCTCCAAGGCGCGACTGGAAGCCGTACCGTGGACGCGCCTGTGCCGGGATTGCAAGGAGCGCGAGCAGTCAGCCGCTTGAGAAAATGTTATATGAGGTACGAATAGGATTTCGTCCAGCCGCCCCTACTTCGCCTTCTTTGCCTTCTCCGCCTTGATCTTCGCCCAGCGTGCCTTCGCTGTGCGAGAAATCCTCGCCGGACAGCGGCGGACATGGTTCGCTTACCGTGTGTACCATTCGGACTGCTGACGTTACGCCGTGAGGCCACTGGGTTACCACCATTCAGAGCGGCGATGGCACCCTGAACTGCCGTCAACTGTCGCTGTAGCTTCGATTCTTCCTGTCGCAATGCTCCGATAATATCCATGAAACCTCCGGCAGGTATTAAACACGCACGAACGCTAAAGTTCAAGAAAGCCGGAAGGAGTTATCGACGTGATCCGGGAAATTGAAACGGTGGTAGACTGCCCGCATGCCAAAGAAAAACAAGCAGACGACGCGGAAGAAATCCGTTTCTAAGAAGATGACGCCAAAGAGGAAGGTGGCGCGGAAAAGAGCGGTTTCCAAGCAGTCCTCTCTGGCTAAAAAAAAGAAGTTCTCAGCGAAAAGGAAGAGAGTAACGAGTACGGGTTTGGTTATGGAGACGGTGCCGCTCCAGTCAGGAGAACCGCGAAAATGGCAGGACGGACAATCGGGCGACTTACAGGGATTATCCAACCGTCCAACGGCTAATTCGGAGAGCGTCGAGGAGTTGCTAGAGGAGGGGAATGCCTTAGAAGCCGAGGCGGTACAGGGCGTAGAAAGTTCTCTGGATGCCGATCAGGGCGAGGTACAGACTCACGAAGTGCCGGAAGATGATGTGCCTCAGGAGTATCTGGATAAAGATCGGTGATCGATTCAGGAAGAACGATGACTCGTGGAGTTCTTTGCCTCCTTAAAGGCCTGGACACCGGCATCAACGGCGTACTGGACCCGCTGAACCTGATCCTTCGCCTCATCCGCGACCCGAATCGCTTGACTCGTAATCTCACGGACCTTGGCTTGCCCACGCTCGATGCCGCCCGTTACTTTGTCCACCAAGCCTTGTCGTATTAGCTCAATGGATTTAGGCCGGAAGAACATGGCAAGTCCCGCTCCGATAACTGCTCCGACACCAAATGCAATCGTCGATCTCATTCTTGCCTCCACGCCTTCCAAGGTTCATTCTACGCTCGTCAGCAACGCAGCAATGGAATAATGTGCAGCCGTGGCTAAGAAAAAGAAGACAAAGAAATCTGAGAAGAGTGCATTCCTGGGGAGTCTGGATCGTCTCGGCGGAAAGAAATGCAGCACGGTGCGGAAGAATCCTCAAGAGGTAGGGAATCGCGCAAGCATCGCGTCGGCGGCCATTGATAAATCAGGGACTCGATGCTTGCCAAATCGGGTAGCAACGCGGTCCTGCTTCTGGCGATCTTCCTTTTTCGATCATGTGTGAATGCCGCGCTAACAATTCTAATTCCCCATCCGGTCCCGGCACGGCAGCCCCACACTCAGAACCATCGCAGAAGACGGTTTCTTATCCTTCGCCGCCGTTTTCTTTTTCGCTATCCGGCTGCACATATTGCTCCCTGGAGTTCGGTTGCTCGTCACAGATTCCGCCTATTTCGCCTCGCTCCTGCATTATGAATGATGTGGCGCAGCCTTCTTGGTCAGGGTCAATCTCAAGATGGTTTTCTTTTTCTCCTGTTGTCACGGTCCATGAAGGAGCATCACTCGCGGGAAACGATTCCTGGGAGGCTGACTCCAATGGTCGAATGAGAGATGATAGCCCGACAATGGTAGTCAATAAGGATCGCTCCGGGTGCGTCCCCCGGCAGCCGGGCGCAACTCATCCTTGAGTGAATAACTCTCCCACGAGATGAGCGCCGCAATACCTGAACACAAATCCTTGACCGAAGAAATCTCCGGCCTGATCGAGCGCGTCACCTTCCACAATGAGGAAAGCGGCTTCTGCGTCCTCCGTGTCAAAACACAGGGGCACAGGGAGGAGAGCACGGTCGTCGGATCGGTGCCTTCCGTGACCGCTGGGGAGTGGCTGGTTGCGGAGGGTCGCTGGTTCAGGGATCACGAACACGGACTCCAATTCAAAGCTACGACCATAAAAACTGTGCCGCCGACCACACCCGAGGGGATCGAGCGGTACCTCGGCAGCGGCCTGGTCAAAGGGATCGGTCCCATCTTAGCCAAGAAGCTGGTCGGGCGGTTCGGAGCCGATGTTCTCGCCGTGATCGAGAATCGCACCGCCGAACTGCAAACGGTCGATGGCATTGGCCCCAAGCGCCGAGAGCGGATTGAAGCTGCATGGCAAGAGGCGAAGCAAGTCCGGGAGATCATGCTGTTCTTACATAGTCATGGAGTCAGCACTAGCCGGGCCGTGCGGATATTCAAGACCTACGGGAAGCAAGCGATTGAAAAGGTGCGCGAGAATCCGTACAAGCTGGCAAAAGATATCTACGGGATTGGCTTCGCCACCGCCGATCAGATCGCGCAGAGGATCGGGATTCCGCGAGACTCGCTCAACCGGGCAAGGGCAGGCATCGACCACGTCCTTCTGGAGGCGACCTCGGACGGTCACTGTGCCCTTCCTCTGGCAAGCCTAAAGCTCGCGGCGGTGAAGCTGTTGGAAATACCGGAAGCCGCAGTCGAACAAGGTGGCAGGGATTCGCCAGAGGCCAGAATCGCGTGCAGAAGAAAACACAATGGTGTCATCCGCGCCCCAGCTTGCACCTCCACCGAGCCCGACGTCGCAGAGCGTCACTGGCGCTCCACCACCAATCGAAACTTTCTTCAGCTTGCCCTGTGCGAAGAAGCCGAACCATCGGCCGTCCGGAGAAAAGAAAGGAATGGAGGCACCCTCGGTGCCTGGAATGGATTCGGCATCCGGGTTATCAAACGCTCGCACGTAGAGCCGTCGGACGCCGCCTTTTACTGCCGTGTAAGCCAACTCGGTGCCATCTGCGGATACGTCTATTGGGAGACTTGTGGGCGTCAGTTGATCGCCGGGCGGCAACGAAACGATAAAGTGGGCCGGTGATTGAGCCGAAGGCTGGGACGAGGGCTTGAGGTACCAAGCTGTAGCGCCGCCGAGAACAAGAAGTCCCACAGCCGTCAGACTCAACACAGCCGCTCTCCGCCAACCAGCGAGGGGCTGGGTCACACCATCAACTCTTGGCTCTGCTGCCGGTGCGGCCAAAGCTTCATTAATTTCTATTCGGGCGTCGCCCGCATCTCGCAGGCGCAGGGCCTTGTCTTTTTGCACGCAGCGGCGCAGCAGACCAAAAATTTGGGCGGGAGTCGCGCCGACGAGGACGTGTGAAATCGTTTTTCTTCACATCCTTCTTGACACAAACAATGGGCCTCTCTATCCTTGGTCAAACCTCAAAGCCTATAGTTTACGAGGCACAAAATGAAAACCAAGCTGCTGCTGTCGTTCACCTTGGCCGCCGGTCTTCTAGCTATTTGCGGCCCTGCGCTGGCACATCACGGAGGCGCGGAGTACGGGGACAACCTAGTTGAACTTAAACAGGCAACGGTGACGAAATTTCTTTGGTCCAATCCTCACAGCCTTCTTGATTTCGACGTGAAGGATGATAAGGGCAAGGTAGTACATTGGGTTGGTGAAACAGGCGCCCCTTCGTCGATCTCCCTTGTTGGTTGGTACAAGACTTGCGTGCAGCCCGGCGACGTGATCACTGTTTACATCTACCCCGCCAAATCAGGCAACCCTGCGGGCCGCCTCAACAAGATCGTGCTCCCCGACGGCACCACGCTACATGATACTCAGCTTGGGGGAGAGGGTGGAAAGGCCAGATACAATCCGGGTGGCGACGCGGATAGCAAGAAGGCTAAGCCGTAGGAAGGTCGTACTTGAAGCAATACCCAAAGACCACTGGGAGTAACTTGTAGTGTAGATGGATGGGTCGAGTCAAGGAGGCTGCTGAAATGCGCCATTCGGTCGCCGTACCAATTGCTACGCTGTTGGCCTTCTTCCTTTTTTCGCCAGTCGTAGTTGCCCAGAATCGTGAAATTCCTAAGATGCCGAATCCACCTGGCCATGCTCCCAAGCATGATCTGAATGGCGCTTGGGTAGGACCCACGAACGTTGTCAAATCCGCTGTGCCTCCTATGACGCCTCTGGGCCAAGAGCGATTTAAGCTCAATAAGCCGGAGGGGGTGTTCCATCTTTCGGGCACAAACGATCCATACGCGAACTGTGATCCGTTCGGGTTTCCCCGCAACGTTCTGAACCACGCGGTTATTAACGCAGGAATGTGGTTCGAGCAGGTTCCGAACCGGATTGTTATGTTGTATCAGAACCAGAGAGTGTGGCGCGACATCTGGATGGACGGCAGGGAACTTCCCAAGAAGGTAGACGCCAAGGGGGCACCAGATTCAAGATATTACGGATATTCTGTGGGCCACTGGGAGGGCGATAACACACTCGTGATCGATACGACCGGTCTGGACGAAAGAACCTGGCTCGACGAGGGCGGCGAGCCACATAGTGTTGATATGCACGTGCAGGAGCGCTATACGCGCGTGGACGAATACAACGTGGATTTGACGGTCACGATTGACGATCCGAAGATCTATACCAAGCCTTTTGAATGGCTGAGGGCAAAGTACTACTGGATGGTGAAGCAGGATTTTGCCGAGACGTTTTGTTTGCCGACGGACGCCATAGAGTATCGGGAGACCCTCGCCAAGCAGGAGGCTATCAGTAAGGCTTCGAAATAAGTCGGGCTGCAAGTGGACCCTAGCTGTTTAGGATCGTTGTGCCCTCGTGGACCCACGCCGGGTAGTTCTCCAAAAGCGTATCTCCCGTGGAGTCGTCGGTACTTTAAATCTCTTCCAGGGATGGAAGTGTCCCGCCGTTGCTGAAAAGCCGCCCCCATTGGATCAGTTCCGCGCTAACCGACTCACAGTAATGCGCGTGTACTCGAGCAGCAGGCTCCGCTAACATTCTGTCTTGTGAGCCACCCCAAGATTTCGGGCTGGTTCCAACTCACGTGTCGAATCTCAAGAACGAGCCGATATCCCCGAAATTTGGCAACGAGCTTCTCGACATAGGTTCGGTTCTCGTGGCGCTGGCCACGGTGCATTCCGCCTCGGCGCATGGGCCGCGTCTTTATCACTATGGGCGAATGGGTGAAGGCTCAGTTCATTTTCTGTTCGGCTAAAGGAACATCTACGAGGCCGCTTCTCGACGTGGGCAACGGCGTTGGTAGCCGTCGTGCCTTCGCTCGAAGAGCCCATAGTGATGGTCGGAGGATGAAGCCGCGTAGTTGGATGCGGGAAATTCTCAACCCGAAGTTCACCCCTGAATCAGAGAAAGCGCTATGTCAAGCTCCTTACTTTACTGGCACGAACCTTTGCACTCTTTCGCCGTTAAAGACCTCACCGGTGTAAAGGATTCCTTTGGAATCGACGGCGATCATGTGCAGGCCAAAAAAGAGGCCGCCATTCTGGCCCATGCTGCCCAGCCTTCCCAGCACTTTGCCGTCTTCGCGATTGAGAAACCACACAGTATTATTGGAAAGATCTGATATGTACAAAAAGCGCTGCTGCGGGTCGGGCGAGAATTGCACGCCTCCAGCCGAGCCCTCTTTGCCCGTATTCACCGCTGGTTGATCCGGCTGCAGCGGCACACCGGTGGATGGAGCGAGGATAAATTCCTTCAAGAACTTACCTTGCTTGGTGAATACTTGGATGCGGTTAGCTGCTCGGTCAGCCGCGTAGACCATCCTATCCTTTGAGACGTTCAAAGTGAGATGGCCTCTGAACTCCTTAGGCATGGGTCCATCTGGAACGTAGGCGCGGTCTGCATCGTTGGTAGTGATTTTCGATAGTGTGTGGCCATAAGCGCCCCAGCCCCGCTTGAACTTGAAGGTGTCCAGATCAAAAACCATGATGCGCCCACCGAGATAACTATCGGCCGCGTAGAGTTCATGAGCCGGTTCGTCAAGCCGGACTTCTTCGATGTTCCCCACGATCATGGGCGTCGTAGGGGGATATTTGGCTCGGAAGGCCGCTACCGCCCCCGGATCCGGCGGCTTTGGCGGATTCGCCGGGAATGCTCCGACGGGACCAGGGCCGCCATGGCCCGGAGTCCGGGCGCGCCGCCCCGCTCCGCCTCCCTCACCACCGCCGCCCGGCTGAGCCTCCGGCGCACGGGGCACCGTACCGAGAAGTTTGCCCGTCTTCGGATCGTATTTATGCACGCCATTCAGCCCGTTCTCGACGTTCCCGATATAGACAAATCCCTTGCTGTCCACAGCCATACCATGACCTTGGGGCGGATCGAAATAGCCGATTACGTTTCCGTTCTTATCAATGTGAATCATCGCCGGAGGGCGGGCGCAGCAGTCCGCGAGCGGAGGATTCCATTCTGCGTTCAGTTCTATATCTCTCAAATCATTCGGGCGATCCAGCACCCATACATTGTCATCTTTATCTACGGCCAATCCCGTGACGCCTCCCATTTTCCAATGGTTCGGCAGAGGCTTGGGCCACTCCGGATCGAACTTGTACTTGGGCGCGGTTTGCGTCTGCGCTCTCAGGGCGACGCACAACGCCAATAGGCACAGGCCAGCGAATGCCCACACCCATACACTCCGATCAATTTTGTTTTTCATGGATCTAGAGTCCTCTCCAAGTGTGCTTGATCTCGACGACTCCGCGTGCGCGGAGTCTAATTGCCGAAAACAGGCACGTCAAACAGCGCAACGGGTTTTATTAGCAGTAAGAAAATTAGCCGTTATCGCTTAAGCCTGCTTGCCCGAGCTTTTGCTCGTGGGATTGTCGACTAACGTCAAATACTGCAACATATCGCACGGGATCCTCGGTGGAGTCCAAGTTGCGGAAGCCACTTTAAATGGGAGGCAGTGATCACAAAAGGCTTCGTATACATCCTCGGGTCATTGTTGGCGCTGTGTGGGTGACCTGCGGCACCCAACCAGATCTAAACCGCAAAGGCGGTGAGCCGCATCGGGAACCATCAACCAGAAACAAACAGCCGCTATCGGTTGGGCTGTTTACTGGAGCTTTTGCTCTCCCATTTTGCTCGCGGGATTTGCGATCAGCGTTAGATACTGTAACATGTCGGATGGTACGCAGATTTGCTCCTCGTCGAAATTCTGTTGAGGAATCCACTTGAAAGTGGCTTTGGTGATCACAAAAGGCTTGGTGTAAATCTTCGGGTCATCGATCGTCATCGTCATTTCAAGCGTATTATGATCCAGTTCGCTCGTTCTGTCCCATCAGTATCAGCCTTCCCCGAAATTCAGGCGGGTCGGCTCCTGCGTCACCCTTTTCGAGGCCTGCTCAGCGTTCACTTACGTTACGGCCTGCGCACTCGCCGAGTCGCCATAGCGACCCTCTACACTGGAGGCTCCGGCGGCTTTTGTTACCTCCACCGCCGCTCCGATTGCTACCGGGCGGAGCGAACAGCTCCCGGGCGAGACTTTCACTCGCTGTGGACCAACGCCTTTTCACGGCGCACTGAAGAATCAGGGCTAGAGTCCTTAGGAGGGTGACTATGGAAGATTCCGACGCTGATGCAAGATCTCCGATCGGACGCCGTGATTTCATCGGAATTGGTGCCGGCGCGGCCGCCGCGATCAGCATGCTGAATGTCGGCAAGGCGTCGGCGCAGGCTCCCTCGTCGCAGGGAATTCCCTGGTGGGCGGCGCGGCCCGGGAAGGGGGAGTGGGTAAGCCCGCGGCGATTGACATGCACGCGCACTGGTCTCCGGAACCTTACAACAAGGCCCTGGCCGACTCTGGGACAGCCCCTCGCCAATCCCTATCCGCTCGATTACGATCTCGACAAGCGGCGTCAAGTGGATGGACGACCATGGCGACCTCATGCATTGCCTGACCCTCTCCGGCGCCGATGCCCTGGCAAAGAACTTCCGCGCAACAGGGCGCGCATCTCGCGCAAGTCATCAATGACACCGGCATTCAAGTCCACCAGAAATATCCCGACCGTTTTGTCATCGGCCGCCGAGCTGCCGATCCGCGACCCCGAACTCGCCTTGAAGGAGCTGAACCGCGTCGCCGGACAGCCCGGCGTGCGGGCCGTCCATCTGCCGGATTCCATCGAAAGGCGCGATTACATATTCGATCGCAGGCTTTGCGCCGGTTCTTGCGCGCATTGAGGAGCTGAACTATCCGATCATCTTTCATCAGATGGACGGCGTGGCCAACACTTTCGGCGGCAGCAGGACGGCCGGGCCACCCAACCTCGCCGCCGGGATCGACGCTCCCATCGAACACACCTTCCTGGCGAGCAAATTCATCTATACCGGCACGCTCGACAAGTATCCGAACCTGCAAATCGTCTTGCCGCATGCGGGCGGCGCCTTCCCCTACCTGGCGGGACGCGTCGAGCATTTCCTCTTTCACATGACGGACCACAGCACCACGATCGAACAGCCCGTTCCGGGACTACTTGCGCCGGTTCCATTACGACTATTTGATTTATTATCCGGAGGCGTTCCGTTTTCTGATGACTTGGTCGGATCCGACCGCATCGTGGTCGGCACGGATAACTTCGCCGCCAAGGACATCGAATATCCGACGGCGGTCCTGGATCAGTTCAACCTCCCGGCCGCCGACCGCGACCGCATCTTGAAAGGAAACGCGATGAGGCTCCTTCATCTATAGCAGTTTGCGCCCGATCACCGTGCCTGTGTGTCGGGGGTCACTTAATTCCAAGTGACCTCCGCTCCCATCCCACGGATTCAATCGCCGCGAAGTCGCTTGCGCCACGCTGTTTCATACCCACGGAAGATCGTTTGCCATGGAGGATAGGCTATCCTAGAAGCGGGTTACTGACGAATCCGCACCACTGGAGGCCGAAGTGTCGCTACGAGCCGCGTTCCTGATCCTTGCCGCATCAATTGCACTTCATATCGGCTTCTGGCCCATGATCGTGATCCTGATTGGGTACGGAATCTGCGATGAAGCCGATAAATGGTTCGCGAGAAGGGCGAAGATGAAAGCCGTCGATACCCAGTACCTGGATGAAATGGCTGATTGGAAAGATCACCCGAAGAACCCTGGATGGGAAGAGAAAGACGATTGGGACCGGATCAAGCTACCCCAAAATGAACAGATCGTCGTGACTCGAATTGCCCAGGTCGTAAGAAGAATGTTGCTGGCATGAGCACCGATTCAGAGAAGTTCTCGCTCAAAGTTCCTCTGGCTCTGAAGTGTTCGAACTGCGGGGAGCCCGGCTCACCTAAGATTCATATAGACCAAACCTCGTTTGACTGGACATGCGCGAAATGTGGCTTCGTTCATCCGAGCCTTTTTGGATTAGATGTCACTGTCGGATTCCTTCCCCTTCAACGAAGCAGATACGAACTCATCACCGAAAAAGATTTTTCGATGTCTATAGTGATGGCCGCAATGGCATTCGAGTCTGAACTTTCGCGCTTGTTTTGAGTCTGGGTGATTCACGTATCCAACACGAGATCGTGATTTTCCTTCGCAGTTACCCCAATCGTCTTCAGTTGTGATTTCAAATCGTCAACTGCAGCCTGCAAATCCTTGACTTGCATTTGAAGTTGGGTCACTTCGTCCCGAAGATCGTTCTTCTCTTGTGGCCTCGTCTGTTCAGTTGGCTTAGCACGTTGTGTTTGCTCGGAAGCTTGACTTGGGCTTCTTTGGGCGGCGACGTAACCAGAGAAAATCAGGACCGCAACGAATAAAGGGCTGAGCAATTGCTTGGAGATGTGCAGGATGGCGTTTACCTTTCTCCGTTTCAAAGTTCTTCTATAAATTGTCGCTCTTCCGGCCAAGTTCGAACAACCGGGTTCTTGACCGCGGCGGCAGAATTGCGATAAAGACTCCGGCATTACCGCAGACGAATCGAAAGCTCAGCCTGAGGCAGGCAACAATGATTATCGGTGATCAATTGCGGGCACTACGCGAGCAACAGAACTTGTCGCAGACATCGAAAAGCGCACCGGGCTACTGCGTTGTTATGTTTCGCGTGTCGAGAACGGCCACACGGTTCCGACGATTGAGACTTTGGAGAAGTGGGCGCGAGCACTGAATGTTCCGCTCTATCAGGTCTTTTTCGAAGACGAGGACTCGCGGCCTCCCAAACCTCTCAAAATTGACAAATCCGGGCTCTGGGGCGCCGAAGGTAAGGACGCGCTCTATTTGCATCAACTGCGTCGGAGCCTGAGCCGGACGCAAGAACGCGACCGGCAATTGCTGCTTCATATAGCCCGCAAATTGGCGAGAGGTGCAAATGCAGCGAAGGGACATTGACCTTGACGAATTTCTGAGCTTCGCCAAGTCTTACTTGTCCGAAGCATTTCCGAACCCGCAGCGGATTGGTTGCCCTACGGATTGGGAACTTATTCGCATGTCGGAGCACCCGAAAGAAGAATTTCATGCTGCGATCAGTGAACACCTTACGTTCTGCTCGCCCTGCTTCAACCGCTATATGGAGATTCTCGCCGAACTGAAGCGCCGAATTCGGGAGCAGAAAACCGGCGAATCTCAGGCCCACAAATAGCGCCCGCCAGCGGCGACTCTTACCTTCTATCGGCTCGTTCAACCTCTTGGGTAAATTCTGTCTCAATCTGTTCACGGTCAGCAGGAGGCGGAAGATCGGTGTGAATGTGTGTATAAACCATCGCGGCTTCGGCAGGCTCAAGTATTTCCGCGCTTGCTGAAAATCCCGCAGTCAGCAATTGGTAACTGAATCGGACCTTCTTTCCATCGGGCAGTGTCTTAATCCACTCGTCAGAATCTTGGACCGCCCTGTGTCCGACATTGGCGGAGTCGTGAGCTAGGCAACTTTGCTCCGCCTGTTCTTTGTCTTCGTAAGTGCCTTTGAAGGCTGACTTCGCTTGAGGAACTCGAACGCTCGGCGCAAAAGTTCTTCGAATTCTCGGTCTTTGAGGGAAATGGTGCGCGGAGTTTTCAGGGGCCGGGCCATGTTTAGTTCCTCGTCGGTAGGTCACGAGTCAGTAAACTTCCCGAGAAGTCGCCTAGGCTTATACTCCCCAGCACACGATCTGTCAACCGAAGCGGATGTACGCACCTGTGGCCTTGCTGCGCGCGAACGATCTGTGTAGCTCCTGCTGCCAGAAAAAGCAGGCTCGAGACGACGCCTAGCAGCCGCGGCTTCGACCAGAGAGAATTCATATTCCTCCCAGCATCCGCCAAACGGACAATTCCCAAGAAAGACGACGGTATGATCTACTCGTTGCGAATCCAATGTCAAGACGTTCGAGCTGCTCCTCTGAAGGACTACCTGGGATCATCAGTGGTTTCCGATGGCACCGATACCCAGGGCTACGACCGCGATGACAATCCATTCCTTGCATTTCATTGGTACGTCACTCGGGACGACACAGACGGAAAGGTGTATGGGGCCGAGCAGAAGATCAGCCGTGAAGAGCTCTGAAACTTAACACCACGTTGCGAATGCCGCAAATATCTGCGACGATTGGGCGGAAAAAGTTGGCCACTCCAGAAGATGCATACAAATAAGAAGGACGCTATCCATACGGCCGTGCGGTTAGCCCTTAAGATTGGGATCAAATATTGGGATCTCGGCTAAGAGGTGTCGAAATGAGGAATTTGCGTAAAGGCTGCTTCGTTCTCGCGGGAGTTCTATTGTTTTCCTCCTATACGTCCGCCCAAACGCGCGACCCGAATAAACCTATCCGCGCGGACCAAGGAAAAACAGTGGTCGACCAACTCTCCAAGAACGGGAGCGGTGGGCCTGCTCCGCTTCGGGACATAACCGGATTTTGGGCAGGGCCAGCGAGCCCCAAAGAGAACCCGGTGTCTCCCATGACGGCGTGGGGAGAGGAGCGGTTTCGGACGCATAAAAGCCATTCACAGTATTCCGAAGCAGAATCCAATGATCCCATGAAGTACTGCGATCCCCTGGGCTTCCCGCGCGACATGCTTTACCAAACCAGGGGAATCGCTTTTGCTCCGATGCCCGGCAGAATGCTCCAGCTATCGCAGTTCAATCGAGTATGGCGGGACATCTGGACCGATGGTCGGGAGCTTCCCAAGAATGTGGGTGGCCGCACCGCGGATGCGCCTGATCCGCGCTGGTACGGTTACTCGGTCGGACACTGGGAGGGCGATTACACGTTCGTGGTGGACACCGTAGGAAGTGATGAAAGGAGCTGGCTGGACACCGCAGGCCATCCGCATAGCATCGATATGCACGTTCAGGAACGCTACGCGCGCTTGGATCACAACACCTTGGAAGTGACCATCACGATTGATGATCCGAAGGCTTATACCAAGCCGTTCATGATCACCACCTCGCGTTTGAAGTGGATTCCAAGTCAACAAATGCCTGAAGAGATTTGCGTTCCCTCGCTGATGCAAGAATATTTGAGCATCATTGGCGATCCTGCCGGCGACAGTTCTGGCAAGTAGTCAAACATTCTAACGGGCCCAGGCGAACAGTGATTTGGGTTAGCTTTCCGGCCTCTCATGCCAATACTTCCCCGTGAGTGCGTACCGTACAATCGACGGATGGCATGCTTGACACCAGAAACGCGCTGGCATATGTTTGCGCCGCAGCTACCTACGGTAAGAGTTCAGGCTCCGGTTGCGGAGGCGCGATGAAACGCAATCTTATCTGTTTAGCCCTGTTTGGGGTTCTTCTAGCGGGCTCCAGTCCAGTTTTCGCACATCACGGAAGTGCGGCATATGCAAGCACCGTGGTTGCCATGAAGGAAGTAACGGTGACGAGATTCACCTGGAACAATCCTCACTGCATCGTGATGTTCGACGCGAAGGATGACAAGGGCAACGTTGTACATTGGGCGGCCGAAATCGGCGGTCCGGCGGCAGTCAGTGTTCTGGGTTGGACCAAAAATTCTCTGCAGCCGGGTGACGTGGTCACGGTCTACCTTTGGCCTGCCAAATCCGGCAGACCAGTCGGCCGTCTAAATAGGGTCGTGTTTCCCGATGGGAAAACGCTAAGGGACAGCCAACTGGGCGGGGATGGAGACAAAGAGTAAGAAACCTTCGTCGCTACGGTTACCCAGTTCGGAGTGGAGCGTTGGCTGTGCTGCCTTGAATAATTTGGTTTCTTTGAGTCCAACTGATTTTCAAACAGCTCAGGATTAGGGAGTTCGCGAGATTCATCTGATTCTTTCCTCGTTTGCGGGACCTCTGCTAAAAAACCTTTTCCGCCCGTAGAGTAATCGTCTTCTAAGAGCCGTTTTGTCGACTAGGGTTGACTATGCGACGCGAGTTGATTCCGATGGTTGAGCAGCAAGATTGTAAGTGTCCGGTGGAGACCGTCTGGACCGAGTGTCAAGAGGTGAAGATGATGGCCTTTGTGGACACGATCATAGCGTCTACAAAGGTGAGTCGTGGACACTTCGGAACAAGTGACGGGTAGAGTGCAATCGGTGTTATCGCACAGTAGAGGAGAAGCGGCGGATCGTTGAGGAGACGCTTGAGCCGGGCGCTTCTGTCGCACGGGTAGGCGCGAGCACACGGAATGAACGCCAACCAACTGTTGGTTGGCGACGGCTCTACCAGCAAGGACGGCTGGAAAAGGTCGGCGAAGCGCCCGGTCTGTTGCCGCGTTCGCGTGGTCGGTGCGACCGTGAGGAAGCGGAGCGATCGACAGGTAGGCGGACCCGGCGAACACCCTCCTCCGGCATGATTCGCGTGAATCAGGCGCCATGGTGTTCGGCGCGTAGCGGTGCCAGTCGATCGCGCTGCTTCCAGCACGGCCGCGCCCCTCATACGAACCGGCAGCAGATCAGGCCTCTTCAGTGTCCTTGCGTTCCAGCCGCATGCGTACAGCAACGCTGGCGGCCATCCAAAAGACAGCACGGAGTCGCGCGTTGCCACGTTTCGAAAGTCGTGAGAGTCCACGGAACTGTCCCGACTGTTCGGTGGCGAGATCGAATCCACAGAACTTCAGGAACTGCCGGTGATGGGAAAACCGTCGCAGGTCTCCAGCCTCGGCGAGGATCGTCAAAGCCGAGATCGGCCCGATCCCTGGAATGCGCCGCAGTCGCTGATAGTCCTATTATTGGCCAGAAGTGTGTAGGCGCTCTTTTCGATGGTGGCGCGCAACTGGCAAAGGGCAACAAGCTGGCGCAGCACGAAGCGAAGCATGGCGACGGCCTCCGAGTTCTCTTCGGCAGGAAGACCCACGGAAGACTGCGCAGTCAGATAAATATCAGTCAAAATGCGCTCTTTAGCGACCTTGCGGCCAACGAGGTTCCATGCTTTCCGAACGAACTCGTCTCTTCGAGAGCCGGGTCACGCTCCGAGGGTCGGGAACTCGATGAGCAAGTTCCACAACCATTCCGAGCGAGAAGAAGAGTGGTAGCGGGCGATCTCCGGAAAGTAGAGTGGCAGGTAGTGGGTCAACAAGCGATGCTGAGTGCGGGTTTTTTCCAGAGAGACGTGGTGATGTGTTTTCGAAAGTTCCTGAAGATCGTTTAGGTTGTGCACCATCGGGTCGTGATAGTGCTGGGTGAGTCCGACCTTTGAGGAGATGCAAGATAACCTGGGCATCCTTCGGATCGTTCTTATCCCAAGAGTTGTGCATGGCTTCTCGCGTGCGAGCTAAAGCAACGGAAGAAATGAGCTCGAGATGAAACCCCTCGGAGTGGAGGAAATAGTCAAGCGCCCGATGGTAGTTGCCCGTCGCTTCAAAACCAATCCGAACGGGCAAGGCCAGACCGTGCAGAAACTCTGCAAAGGCCCGAAACTCCTCGGCTGTGTTTTCTGCACACGAAACTTCTTTCGACTCTTCCATCCGGGTGCTTCGATGAGAGCTTCGTGGCGATCCTTGGCGACATCGATGGCTACCCAGACAACGGCTTCCGGCGTACTCTGCGGGTTGGTCATGGTTGGTCCGTCTCCTTTGGTGAATGCTGAACACACTCACAGTACAGGAGACCTCCGGCTGACCATGACCACATGGCTTCCGGTCGCTTCGCTCCCTTCAGCCATCTGGTCCACCCCGCTCGTTAGCAAAAACATCCTCGTTCCCGAGGTGCTACGGCCCAGAGTTCGTGGCCCAGGAACTGCGGAAGTGGCTGGGGAAGGGGGAAGGTGGGAACGGGAACGCTGTACATTGAGCCGGGCAGTCCCTGGGAAAACGGCTACTGCGAGAGCTTCAACGGGAAGCTGCGGGATGAGTGCTTGAATGGGGAGATTTTTTACTCGCTGAAGGAGGCGCAGATCGTGATCGAGAAGTGGCGAGTGGAATACAACACCAAGAGACCGCATTCGGCGCTTGGCTATAGGCCGCCTGCCCCGGCGGCCTATAGTCCCCTGGTTTCACCAAACTCGATTTCACAGCCCTCGGCTGTGATGTAGACTCTCTCACTCGCCTTGGTACAAAAACTCCATTCAGACGCCGCCCTACACGTTCACTACCGGACATCAGACAATGCATCAACTTATTCCGCGAGAACTGGCCGACTAGCTTCGGCGTCCGTTTCGATAACCGTTGGGTGGAATCGATTTTCGCTATTCTTGGGAAGTTGTAATCTCAAAGAACTGAAGCCGCCGAGCAAGGTTTCGATTTAAGTTGCAGGCCGGGGCTACATGTGCCATGTGCGGATTTCGCTTTCACGGCATCCAGGCATCGCTGACACGTTTCAGTCAGCACAAGAGACCATCACCCGACGGGCGCGGCGGAAGATTATGTTAAGAGATGACGTGACTATATTATATCCCGCCTTTGGCCGTTCTTGCTCTTTCAGTGACATTGGCTTTGCGGTATTGCTCTTTCAATTCGCGTTCAGCCTTTAACCAGTCTTCAAGGTGGTGACCAGGAGTTCCTCCCCGCGCAACATGAATCGCATATGCTCGATTTCTGATCTCCTCACTTGACGGAAGTTCTGGAGCTGCGTCGGCCACACCGAGCGAATGTTCTATCCCGGGCTCGTCGATCCCAGATGGGACGGCAGAAGACCGGAGGTTGCGCGTATGTTCGGGTGAAATCTCCGCGGCAGCGGAAACATCCTCCGCGCCTGTGTCCCGCATAATCTGTTTTGCTTGCTTGACCCGGTTCGGACTAGCGCAGTGGACCGAGATCAGGCTTCCTCCCTTGGTCACGTGACCTTCATAACGTTTGGCCTCGTATTGAGGAATGCCCAGCCCAATCAATGCTCCGGTGATTTCGCCCACCTCATTCCGTGGGTCTTGATACACCTGCCGAAGGCGTTGCTCAAAGCCAAACGCCCGCACACGGCCGGGGCCCTTCATTTTTTCTCGACCAGTATCGCGTGGAGCTCCTCAAACGTCTCGATCGGCTGCTCTGCCAACCTCTCCTTAATCTTTTCTTCGAAGGCGCTCAGGAGAACGTCGAGTTCCACGTTCTAGAAGAAGACTGCGGATCTGATTCACTACAGCGGTACGCCGCATCACCCGACGCTCGCCCGAGCCCAGACAAGACAGGTTAGACAGCGTTACGGGCAGCTGCGGGTCGCCTTTTTCTTTTTTGTGGTGATGATTGAGACGCAGGCTCGAACAAAACTCGCGTTTCTATTTAAGCGTTCGAAAGGGCAGCCTTGACCCGAACCGGCGTGAAGGGGACCTGGCGCGGCCGAACGCCTGTAGCATCGAAGATCGCGTTTGCAATCGCGGCTGGCGTGGGGCGGCTCGACGGTTCTCCTGCACCGCTCGGTGCAATTTCGGGATGGTTCAGAAGGACGATATCCACCTGAGCTGGAACATCCGACCATCTTGCAACCGGATAGGTTTTCCAATCCACGCTGGTGACATTGTTACGGTCAAACAGCACTTCTTCTTTCAAGGCGCGGCTCATCGATTGAACCAGGTTGCCCGCGATGGCTCCCCTTAAGCTCTCCGGGTTCACGATTAACCCACAGTCGTGCGCACATACCAAGCGCGCGACTCGTACCGCTCCCGTACGGCGATTGACTTCGACTTCCGCGATCGTTCCGACATAAGTTGCGCCCCGAATGCCAAGCGCTATGCCACGTCCCCTAACTACGTCCTCGGTTCCCACACTCTTCCTGGGCGACGGGCGCGTGTCCCAGCCGGCTTTTTCGGCCGCGGCCGTGAGGACCGCTCTCGCCCTAGCATCGTTCATGTACTTGAATCGAAATTGGATCGGGTCGGTGCCCACCGCCGCCGCGAGTTCATCCATGAAGGATTCCACCGCAAACGTGGTTGCGGGCCCGTTCGGGTCCCTCATGTGAGTCGTGCCGAGAGGGGACGGCCCCTCATCATGGAAGCCGGCCACGACGTGTGCTACCGCTTGTAAATTTTCAAATGCATACCCAACCGCTCTGTTTCCCCATTGGATGAACTCATCCTCGCCCCCCGTGATGGGCATTCCGATCAACTCCGATGCCAGATAATTCCCCGCGGTACGTGGCAGATAATGTATCTGCGCGGCCGAGAAGGCCCGGGACGTGAACAGGACGGCGGTTACCCCGCCTTTCTCATCCAATCCCGCGACCACGTCGAAGCCGACCGCAGGACCCTTGCGACCCCATGCAGTCATGTCCGCACGCATCCACTGCACGCGCACCGGGCGGCCCACGGCCTGCGAAAGCACGATAGCATCCGCACCCGTGTCTTCAAATCCCGGACGCCCGTAGGAGCCGGCGTCCTCCACCCAAATCACCCGCACCTTCTCAAGGGGAACACCGAGCAATTCCGCGTAACCTCTCTGTAAGTAGTGCGGTTTCTGTCCACCGGACCATACCGTGGTCAAGCCGTCCGTATGGACGTCGGCCACTGCGCAGCCAGGATCCATTGGCGAATGGGACTGAAATGGGAAGTCGTAACTCGCCTCCAGTTTTTTAGCCGCTTTGGCCAACGCCCCGATGGGATCTCCTCGTTTCAGTGTTTCACGGCTCGCCTTGGGAGTTGCGGAGCGAAGGTGCGCGTATAAGTCTTTTTGCTCCGGAAACGCTTGTATGGGCGTACTCCATGTGACTTTGAGTGCTTTGGCAGCTCGAACGGCGGCCCATTCCTTTTCCGCGACCACGCCCACAAAATCGTTCTTGACCACTGTCTTCACATACCCCGGAATTCCTTTGACCGAGTCCTCGTCCACATGAACTGGCTTCGCGCCGACAGTCGCCGGGCGAATGATACGTCCATGCAGCATGCCGGGCACACGCACGTCGGTTATGTATTGGAAGCGTCCGAGGAGTTTGGCCGGCAGATCCACACGAGGCAAGGGTTTTCCAACCAGCGTATAGGTGGACGAATCCTTCGGTTTGCCAACACCTTCTACATTCACCGTACTTTCATTGCCAGGGACGGAAACTTTGAGCGTTTCGTTTGGATCCATAGATCCAGCCAGATCCCCGTAGGAAATGCTCTTCGAAGGGTCACCCTTCACGTTGATGATTCCGTTTCGAACTTGGAGCTCATCCATAGATGTACCCAACCGGCGGGCAGCGAGCTGCATGAGCAGCGCTTTCGCAGTCGCTGCGGCATTGCGTAGCGGCTTCGCTCCTTGCGCAATGGAACTACTCGCACTGGTCCCACCTTGGTCGGGGGTCACCGAAGTGTCGCCCATAACCATAATGATACGATCCGGGGAGAAGCTCCAGTTCTTCAGCAACGATCTGAATGAATGCTGTCTCGAGACCAAGCCCAACGTCTACTTTTCCCGTGAATACTCGCACCGCACCATCGGGCTCTACACGCAGCCACGCGTCAAGCCGTGCCGCCTTGGGGTTCGCCACCGCCCCTTGTTGAGCTGCCGCTAAGAGCTCCGGAGCAATGGCAGAGTCCACCAGGCTGAAACCGATTATCAGACCGCTCGCACTCTTAACAAATTCGCGTCTTGAAATCCTGGTTTTTGAGCTCATCGGCTATGCGCTCCGCTTCATTTCTTGCGCGGCCCGGCGGACAGCAGAAAGAATTCCAATGTGGCTGCCGCACCGGCAAACGAGGCTCTCAAAAGCGGTCGCCAAGTCCCGATCGCTAGGGTTCGGATTCTTGTCCAAAAGCGCCTTTGCAGTCATGACCCAGCCATTCAAACAATAGCCGCATTGGAACGCTTGTTCCTCAATGAAAGCTTTTTGGATTGAATGAGGCTTCTCAGCCGTTCCGAGACCTTCCAGCGTCACGATCCGCTTTCCGACCGCAAACGATGCAGGTAGTTGGCACGATCGCATGGGAACGTTATCGACCAGGACAGTACACGCGCCACATTGCCCTAGACCGCAACCAAATCGCGGATTATTCAGTTCGAGATTGTCTCGCAAAACGTAAAGCAACGGACAATCCGAATCGGCGTCTACCACGTGTGCTTGTCCATTCACATCAAGAGACATGCGACTCATGGGTACCTCGTCAGGTTTACTTTGTGCTTTTCGCCAATGTAAAACTCGCAGACTTCCTTGGTCGCGCTCGGTACCACCGTATGCTCGACATCCATCTGGATCTTGAGACCCGCGAGGGAACGCCGACCAAGGTGTTCACCAGCCGCTGTTGCAGGCTCATCAGCGACCAGCTCCCCACCCTCCTCGGCAACGCCCCAGCCCGGCAGCGAATTGCCGGATTTATTTTAACACAACGCCTGTCCGTAAAGATTGCCGCTTCTCTTAACTCCCTAGAACAAGTACTTCAGCCCAAATTGCATCACGCGCGGGTTTACTGAAGTGACGGTAATGGTTCCCAACCCCCCGCCGTTGGCGGCCCGATCATTCGCATCGGTGTCGGCAATACTCGCAAACTGCGGGTGGTTGAAGGTGTTGTAAAATTCGGTTCGGAACTCCAGGCTCTGACTCTCGCGAATCTTGATTAATTTCGCAAGAGACATATCCCAGTTGCTTTGGCCAGGGCCTAGAATATTGCCAATGCCCATATTGCCGAAGCCGGCCCCTCCTCCCACCCCGTTGATCGCTCCGATGCCTGTAGGAGGAGCGCAAAAGGCTGCCGAGTTGATCCAGCCATCCCCGCCGTTTAACCCATTGCTGATTCGCTGCGTGGTGCTGCCCGAGGTCGCGATGTTTGCAGCCGTCATTCCAGGGCACAGCTGAGCATGGGCAAATCCCATTCCGGCCAGTCCTGCAGATACCCCGAAGATTCCTCCGCCCGAACTGTCCACGATGTCCTGAGGTGCGCCGTCCTGGATGACCGTTACGCCCGACCAGGACCAGCCATCCGTCAGCTTGCCTACAAAACCCTTCTGATGGCCCAAGGGCAGGTTCCAAATATAATTGACCACCAGGCGTTGTGGCCGGACCAAGTATTCCGGCGAATACGTCTGGACCATGTAGGGGAAGGTGTTGATGCCTTGCGGGGATTGCTCGAAGGCGCGGTTCCAGGTGTAGGCCGCCTGCAACTGGAATCCTTTCGAGAACTGCTTCCGCAGCGTCAGCTGTAGGGCGTTGTATTTGTAATTGCTATTGGTTTGGTTCTGAGTAGCGCTCGGAGTTATTCCCAGGGTCGGCACGCGGAGAATCGCGTTCGCTTTCGTATTGGTGGTGACACCGGTGACCGCGCAGCTTACGCAGGGGGCACCCACCCCCACCAGTTGAGCTATGTTCCAGGGATTGGCAATAGGTTCTCCGTCGCCGGTCGGGCCACTGGTCGCTCCCGGAGTCACCTGATGGATGCCGTGCGACCCCACGTAACCGACTTCCAGTACCCAGCTCGGCAGAAATTCATACTGGGTATTCAGGTTCCATTCGTAGGTCACCGGAACTGTCCAAGTCTGCGGCACCGAACTTGGGTTTATGTTCGAACTGCACGGCGGTATCAGACAGGGCGCGCTAGGATTCGTCGAAACAGTCGATAGGTCTACCCAGCGAGGCAAGAACCCGAAGTAGCCTGGACCGGCAGAAACGAGTCCCGCCGGGATCGCCCACGGATTATACAGACTCGAAGCAGGGGACCCGTTGGTGACGGGGCCCGTGAGAGGAGCGGTAGGGAGGGTGACACTACCACTGTTTTGCATGTCATAGAAATACCCTGCACCACCACGCACGACCAATCGGTTGCTCGACGTGGGCTGCCAGGCAAACCCAATCCGGGGCGCAAAATCGTCCCAGGGGGCACTGCGCTGCGAGTCATAGGGCACGGTACTTTGGGTAACCCCTGCCGGAATGAGGGGGCCGCTGTAATTGCTGGCCAAGATATATCCCGCAATAGTTTCCCCCGCGCCGCCTGGAGCGGTGACGAATGGGGCCGGCGCTATGCTGGCCAGGCTTGGCAAGAAGTTGCTGAGGTTTCCGTTCGCTTCAGTGGGGAATTGGTCGAATTCCCACCGCAGTCCCAGGTTCAGGGTGAACCGTGCGTTAACCTTGATATCATCCTGAATAAAGGAGCTTAGGCCAAGGACACGGGGATTAAGTTGGACAATGCCGTTAGCGGCCGCGGACTTACCAGCAACCGACTGGTTGGTCATGTTGCTCGCCAAACCTCCGTTGCAGCCCCCGGGATTCGCAGCGCTCGGCGACGCTATAACGCCTGTGCCGCAGCCCGCCCGCCCAATCAGCAAGTCCGCGAACGATTGGAACGTTGGTTGTCCCGACGCGCCGAGAGCGTTGGTCTCCCCTAACTGTATGCGCTGGGCTTCGACGCCCGCTCGAAACGTGTGCTTGCCGTGCGTCCAGGAAATCTGGTCGCCAATCGTGAATTGGTTGGTACGGATAACTCGGCCGTAGGCCGCGAATGGACCCGTGCTGAACAGGCCGGTGTTGCTGCCGCCATTAACGGTTATATTCGATAGCGCGTTGGTCAGACCTCCGGGAGCGAACGGGGAGACGAAGTCCTGGATACCGAACGTCGAATTGCCGAACGCGTCTGAAACGGTACTCGCGGTTACGTTCCGCTGGTACGCGACGTGGAAATCGTTTACTACGCTGTTGGACAGAACCGAGGTGAGCTTCGCGACGGCGTTTTGGTCTGTTTTGGTGGCCGTACTAGGGGTGCCCGGCAGAGAATTCCCCGGTTCCAGAGCATTTGCGGGTGCGAAAGGGGAACTGATCGGATCGGTCTCAAAGATGTAACGGGTAGAAAAGGTGTGTTTGCTGTTGATCACGTAATCGAAGTTAACGATGGCCTGATGATCCTTGTAGGTGGAGGGGCCCAGGAAGTTCGCGGGCGCGTAACCTGAGGTGCCCGAGCCGGGAACGAAGTAGCTGCCGTTGGGCAGCTTGGCCTGGAGGAGACTGATGGTGATCGGATTCATGTTGAACAAGCCCGCCGCGTCGCAATTGCCAGCCGCCGCGCAAGCTGCTGGATTCTGGATCTGCACGGTGCCCTGTTTGGTTTTGGATGACGACGAGATCGCCGCCAGATTCTGTATGAAGGCTTGCCCCGCCGCGTCGCACGATGCGATCGTGTACCAGGCAGGATTTCCCCCGTTACAGGTGCCGCGATTGCCAGCGGGAATCGGAGGCAAAATGGCGCTGGAATGGCTGAAAGCGGAATAGCCATTCTTCTGATCGCTCTCCTGATAGGATCCGAAGAGGAAAAGCTTGTCCTTCTTGATTGGTCCGCCCACCACCCCGCCATACTGGTTCGAATTCAAAACCGGCTTCGGGGTCCCAGTACGGTTAAGGAACCAATCGTTGGCATTGAGCGCGGTGTTACGGAAGAACTCGAAAGCGCTCCCGTGGAAGTTATTGGTGCCCGATTTGGTGACCACATTTACGTTGGCGCCCGGATTGCGCCCATAACCTGCGTCGTAGGACGAGGTTTGAATCTTGAATTCGGCGATGGCATCCGGATTGGGCATTGCAAAGGACCCTGTCCCCACCCCTTCCACCGTACCGCCGAAACCCGCCCAATTATTGATGACTATCCCGTCCATAGAATAGGTGTTCTGGGAGGTGGTCCCGCCATTGACGGACATGATCGTTCCGCCCTTTCCGATCACGGTCGCGTCTTGGACGTTGGCGGCGACCCCCGTAGACATCGCCAATAGGTTCGTGTAGTTCCGAGTGTTCAGGGGAAGCTCCGTCATGGTTCTCGCGCTGGCGACTGTGCCCAGCGCCGAACTCGTGGTCTGAATCGCCTCCACTTCGCTTTCCACCGTGACGGTCTGGGCTTGTGAACCTACTTCCAGGGCACGGTCTAAAACTTCCGTCTCGGTCACGTTGACGGTTGCCGAAGGAATCTCCACAGGCTTGAATCCGCTGGCTTCAATCTTTACTCGATAGTTGCCCGGCGGCAGCAAACTAAATCTGTACGCGCCATCGCCCCCGGTCGTCGCGGTTCGTACCGCCCCGGTATCTGCATTCGTAGCCGTGACGGTGGCATTTGGAATCAGCGCGCCTGAAGGGTCCCTAACCGTGCCCGTCAGTGCGCCCGTCGATGCCGACTGGGCCGTCAGAGACGGCTCCAACATAATAGATAGACAAACCACAAGCAGCGCCCCCGCACCCCATCGCCAATTGCTTAAGCCATTCTTGGACATCATCGGCTCCTCTTTACCCTGCTTTTATCTTTTTGTCTTTTCCTCAAGAAACCCCTGTGTCGTCGTGCGTCGAATCACTCGAACGGATGCATTCGAGCACTCGAACCCCTAGGCGCTAACCGCTACATTAACGCCACGGTTCTTTCAACCGGCACTGTCGGGTTAATTGGTGCCTGCTCTCTACGCCAGCTAAGCTTAAGAGAACCTTAAAGGGGGACGTGAATTCTGGTGTTTCTGTCTGCGCACCTGAGAGTCTTCGCCGAAACTACTGCGTGAGTGCGGCGGCGGGAACGAACCGCAGGTGAAGGCCGAGGCCGCAGAAAATCTACTTGGCTAAAATGGAGCGGCCGCGCGGCCGCTTCCAGCCAGCGTTCGCTCAACTAGGCTAAGGAATCCCATGGCAGACGCTTTTGAAAAACGCCCCGATCTCGCTGAAACCAAAATTGGGGGCCGGCGGTGTATCGCACTTCCTCGCTTCGTCTCTACGGGAGCAAGGGCGGTTGATGCCGGCTCAGTATGTGGAGGCGAATAGGAGCGACTACATCGATGCGGAGGCCATTGCGGAAACGGTGCAACGGCACAGTCTAGGCGGCCGCCTTGTGCAAGAACGAAAGGTACCGAGTTCCCGTTCTGGCTTGTCCACCTAAATCCCTGTCCAGGAAATGGCTTCATGCCAGGTCTGCAAGCGGAAGACCTGTCGTTGATTTGCGCGGGGGTACCGCAGCAGAACGTTCTTGCGAGACCTTGCCGACTGCATCGGTTGTCGCTCGAGGCGGTCGGGCCGTTAAGACGCGGCGAAACGCCGAACTCCTTTTTCATCATCAACTTTACGACGCTGTTCAACTACACGGGGCGACTTCCCGCGATCAAAAGCTTCGTCCAAAACCGGAAGCTGGGCAAGCCGCAGCCGGGAGGATCAGTAAGAAACAATTAGCCGCTATCGTTTAGGCTACTTCCCGGAGCCCTTGCCCGCGGGATTAGCAATTAACGTCAAATACCGTGACATGTCAGACGGCACGCAAATCTGCTCCTCGATCGAAGTTCTGGTTGCGGAATCCACTTGAAATTGGACGAGGTGATGACGAAAGGCTTCGTATACGTCTTCGGGTCATCAATCGTGATAGTCATTCCCAAGGTGTTATGATCCTCGCGCGTGTAGCGTTCCTGCACCCGCATATCGATGCTATGCGGATGACCGAGGGTATCCAGCCAGCTTCTGTCGTCACTCCCTACCGTATCCACGACGAAGCTGTAATCCCCGTCCCAGTGTCCCACCGAGTATCCGTACCAGCGTGGATCTGGTGCGTCAGCGGACCTCCCGCCCACATTCTTGGGAAGTGCGCGTCCGTCGGTCCAGATTTCGCGCCATACTCGGTTGAACTGAGACAGCTCCAGGATCCTGCCCGGCATCTGAGCGAAGGCAATCCCTCTGGTTTGGAAAATCATGTCGCGTGGGAACCCTAGCGGATCACAGAATCTTCATGGGGTCGTTGGATTCTTCCTCCGAATATTGCGACTGGTCTTTATGGGCACGGAACTGCTCTTGCCCCCAAGGCGTCATGGGAGGCACCTCGTTGAGTTTCTGGCTCACGTTCCCTGCCCAAAACCCGGCTAAATCCCGGCGAGGAGGGGACCCCCCGTCCCAGTCTTGGCTAATTTATCGTGCAAATTTTTCCGTGCATCCGCCCCGATTCGGCTGATTAGGCTGGCGGGTTTGTGACAACGCATACGAAGAAAAAAACAGCACTCCCGCTAGACCAACGATGCAGACCCTTAGCTACGTTTCGCATTTCGGCACCTCCCACTCTTTCAGCTTGGATCCCGCTTTCACTCCGCCCGTGGAGAATAAACTCCGGCTTCTCCAAATGCCCAGCCGATCGTATTCAGAGCTTACTCTTCTTCAGAGGTTACTCTTCGCTCGCCCTGCGGACTATACCCATCGTGCCGTGGGCAATCGACGCACCGCCTGCGACCGGACTCCCAGATTATGTGTGTAGGCGAGCACCGCTGCCGCAGCTACGGACTCCTTACTACTTGTACGCGTCTCCCCCCAGTTGGCTATCCCTTAAGGTCTTGCCATCGGGAAACACAATCTTGTTAACACGGCCGACAGGGAGGCCGGACTTGGCTCGATAGATGTAGACAGTGACTACGTCCCCGGGCTGCAGAGAATTCTTGTTCCAGCCAAGAAGGCTAACCGACGCCGGACTGCCAACTTCCCCCGCCCAATGTGCGACGTTGCCCTTGTTATCCTTCACATCGAACGTCACAATGCAGTGGGTGTTGGCCCACACTAATTTCGTCATAGTGGCGTCTTTCAAGACAACTACGGCGTTTGTATATGCCGCACTTCCGTGATGTGCGAACATGGTGCCTTGACATCTCGCAACCCTGAGCTTATAAGTTAATCGTGCTCTTAGGGTTGTTCTAAGGAGAAATCGACATGAAAGCAATGCTGAGGGATCGGCTCCTTCATCGGGTTTTTGTCATCTTTTTAGTGCTGATCGGGGTGACTCTGACCAGCGGCATTTTAGGAGCACAAACAACTACCGCCGCTCCGCAAAACGGCGTGACCTTCACTAAGGAAGTAGCGCCTATTCTTCAGCAGCATTGCCAGGAATGCCATCGGCCAAATGCGATAGCCCCCATGTCGTTACTCACTTATGAGGAGGCTCGGCCGTGGGCCAAGGCGATGAAGGAAAGGGTCACCGCGCGTATTATGCCCCCATGGAGTATCGATCCAAACATCGGCATTAACAAATTCAAGAACTACGGCGGGCTCTCGGATGATGAGATTGCAACGATTGTAAAGTGGGTTGATGCTGGGGCACCGAAAGGGAATCCAGCCGATATGCCAGCGCCGGTCAAGTTTGATGATGATATATGGCACATTGGCACCCCTGAACTCGTTGCGGCGATGCCACAGGATTTTGTCGTCAAGGGCAGAGGTCCAGATATTTGGTGGAACACTACCGTTGATCCCGGCTTGAAGGAGGACCGATATATCAAGTCCGTCGAAATCAAGCCGACCAAGGGCGGGAGGGTGATCCACCACATCGGCACGAGCCTGATTTACCCGGACGGTAGCTCGGCGACAATCCAGGCGAAGAATGCCAATGTTTTCGAAGAAGGGTCCGGCCGCCTGATGAAGGCCGGGACCAAAGTGCTGTTCGGCCTGCATATCCATCCGTATCGAGAGGACACGACGACCAATGTCGAGATCGGATTCGTTTTTTACCCGAAGGGATACGTGCCGAAGTATGTCGTGGAAACGGAGCTGATGGGTGACGATCACCTGCTCGACCTGCCAGCGAACACTGACAATATTCGCACCGACAGCTATAAGATGTTGAGCAAACCCACACGCCTCCTCGCGTACGCTCCACACATGCACACCCGCGCCAAAGCGCAGTGCCTGGAAGCGATTTTGCCGGAAAAGTCCGAGCAACGCGATGGCAGCAAGGTGGAAACAATAAGCTGCATCAATAATTTCGACTTCAATTGGATGATGGCCTACGAGTATGCCACGGATGTACAACCACTGCTTCCGGCGGGCACCGTTCTGCATTTCATTAGCTGGTATAACAATACTGCGTCCAACAGACTGAACAACGATCCAGACAACTGGATCGGCTACGGCCAGCGTTCGATCGACGACATGGCCATGGCGTGGATGACCTATTACAATCTGTCTGAAGAAGACTTTCAGAAACAGGTCGCTGAACGGAAAACAAAATCAAAAGAGATTACAGACAACCTGTCTACCAAAGTTACGCAGTGACCTCCGAAGGGAAATTTATGGGTATGCGCTGGCTTCCGTTATTGGCCGGGGCGGCTCTTATCTTGGCCTCACCGGCTTTCTTGAGAGCACAGGCTCCCTATGCCGGGCAGGTTAGGATTGCGCGCGGTCAAGACGTCACACCGGCTTTTGAGGGCTGGATGCCCAACCCAGATGGCACAATCAGCATGTACTTCGGCTATATGAACCGGAATTATGAAGAGGAAGCTCGATATCCCGATCGGGCCGGACAACAAAATCGACCCTGGCGGTGATCGGGGCCAGCCAACTCACTTTTATCCGCTCCGCCAGCGTATGGTGTTCTCGGTAGTTGTTCCGAAGGACTGGAGCTTGGAACAAAAGGTAGTTTGGACACTGACGATCCGTGGCAAGACAAACGTGGCGAAAGGTTGGCTTCAGCCGGAATGGCAAATCGACAAGGAAGTAATCATGCAGGAGGCCGGGGGCGGGGCGGATCTTGAGAATCAACCGCCAGTCTTTGTCAGCGGCTCCGGTCCGCAGACAGTCACACTTCCCAACACTGTTACATTGACGGCCACAGCGCAGGACGATGGGCGCCCCAAACCTCGAACTGTACGCGACGTCGAGGACGTGGATAGACGAGTTTCTTTAGGTCTGTCTGTCCGTTGGATCCACTATCGAGGTCCTGCCGCAGTAACTTTCGATCCGGGAACCGTCACCAGCGGTTACCTAAAACCGGTCACATCCACCACGAAGGCAAGCTTCAAGGTGCCCGGCGTTTACGTGCTGCGCGCGATTGCGAGCGATGGAGCGCTGACCATTTTCCACGACGTCACCGTTAACGTTAAGTAATCCCCCGCGCGTGGAACTTCGGTTGAGCCACAACAGCGTTTTCCTCTTTCCGAAGGTCTGCTTGGACTTACAACGAGCGCGCGTTTTTGCGCGTGCCCAGTTGCAAGACAGGCAAGCGGGATAGGCTTCGCGCGTTACGGGGTCAGCGAGGCCGCATAAGCAGCCAGCCCGAGGATGTCGTCATCAGTTAGATTTTTAGATTCGCTACCACTGGTTTCATAAGTTGGGCTAAGTCACCATTGCTCGCGCCGGTCTGGACGTTATAGAGCTGGCACACGATGGAGACCAGCGAGCCGCGGGGCGTAGCCCGTGCCCCTCAGCCCGTCACCATGGCAGGCGCCGCAAGCAAGCGTCCTACCCCTACCTGAGCCGCTAGTCCTGGCTAAGGCTTGGCCTTTGGCGATGCTACCCTTGGGCACGTAGGCGATAAATCCAGAATTGGGATCACGGCTTCTTGCTTTCGCGGCGTCCTCCGGCAGCTCGATAATGCGGTTACCAATAGGTTCTATGCCGCCCTCAGGCAGTGCGAAACGCATGCGTCCGGGCCCGATGTAGGACTTCGGGACCATATCGATTTCCATCACCTTTATCCATGGGCTTGGCTTTAGAGCTGTAAACCATTCGGCTGCTTTTTGAACGTCTTCGTCGGACGTATTCTCCGCGACCCCGTTCATTCTCACAGCGTCTTTGCGGACCCCGCTTTTGAAGTCCGCCATCTGCTGCGTGATATATCCGGAGGGAAGCGCTACCAGATCCGCAGATTCAGGATGGCCGTGTCCGGACATCAGATGGCAGGAGCCGCAGGCAAAGCCCTTGTTCGCGTTGCCACTCGCAACGATCGGGGGCAACGGGCCATGCTGGTCGGGATACCAATCCGGCGGATTCGATAAGTCGTCAATCTGCGTTTGTGTGTACGCCCGAGTGCTCCCTGGGAGATGCTTGGCTTCGGTCCCATCCGGAATCGGCGGCTCATTCTTTTCTGGCATCAAGGGGAAGGCCCACGCACCAGCACCGTCATAGCGGTCCTCATCTAGACCTGCTCTCCGTTTGTACACGCATGGAGCTTCGAGCGCCGCATATTGAAACATGAGCCCGCGCTCGGATTCGAGTTTGCTTTGATTTTTCGGTTCTGCGCAGGAATCTGTAAGACCCCGCGATTTTGGCGGGTTACGCAGTTTAGTCAAATTGGCCGTCGAAGCCGCCGTCGCTGTGGGACTGTGAAAACCCGCGTTCTGTTGGGGTTTTCAAGCTCCGAGGGCGGAGGCAGGAACGTTGCGTCAAAGTCCAATCATTCAGCCCTCGGAGCGTCATTTCCACAGCGAATCCTCAAGTTTTCAAGCACTTTGGCTAGACTGTGTCGTTTGGCACGCAGTTCTGAGCAGAATGTGTGCCTTTCAAAAACCCGCGTAAAATGCTCGCTTCACCGAATTCTCGTTCAGAGCCGATTTTTCAAGGCTTAATCCTGCGCGTGTTGAAGGAAGGAGGAGAAGGCAAAGTTAGAGGCGACACGCCTATTCGGCTGCTCCATCTCGCACTTATGAACGGCCACGGCCTTTGGAACTCGCGCTGAAGGCGCGGTAATCCGTACCATAGGCTTACGCTGTGCCCTCCTCGGAGGTGTGAAGTACCCTATAGCGGGACGTAATCGAGAGCGACCTGAAGAGGAAACCGCTTAGTTACCTTCGGCTCGTCTGAATAGTCTAAAAGCGGCGTGATGTCTACAGCTGATCTTGCTGCCGCTGGGGAGTTCCACCGGCTTCTGCAGCCAGTATCGCCGGAACCACTGCGGCCGAGGCCCGCGCAGCCGCAAAAGCGGCACGCGCATGCCGGACGGTGTGATCGCGTCGACATTCAGCGACTCATAAGCGCGATCCAGTATCGGCCGGAGTGCAACGATGCGCGCGGCCCCTGGGAGCGTGCCCGCAAACGTGGGCGATTCGCCTGGATTCCCGGCCTTCGGCGGATCAATCGCGAACGATTGCAGCTCGCGGCCGGAAGGCGGCGGATCGGTGAAGTACAAGCCGATGGTGCTCCTGTCGGAGACCGCGTTCTGTTCCTGGTCAAAGTGCTTCTTGTAGTGAATCTGCAGATGGATCTTCGAGCCGGGCGCCAGCCGGAAGGCCGCACCGCTTGGCGCGGCCGTCGATATCGTTTCCAGGCTGCCACAGCGCCAGCACGGGGCCGTTCTCGATGCTGATGACGGCGTCGCGCACGATCGACGCGGTCCCGGCATCAAGTCGGCGGCCTTCACCCATTTCGTGTCGGTCAAATCGGTCGGTAGCGAGAACTCGAAGGTTTCCTCGATCTACGCTCGGCGCCACCGTATGCTCGGCGTCCATCGGAATCTTGAGATCGGGCGGTCCCGAGCTTCCACTGCGGGTCGAATGTCACCGCCGGCAGCTTTGCGCGAGATTGCCCTGCGGCGTCCCGCCAGATGCCCAGACGACGATCATATCGATGTCGCGCGAGCTGATCGGGTGCCCGCCTTTGACCGGCGGGCTAGTTGGATCGACCGGCCACGGCGGCATGCGGCCGGCGCTAAGCTCGTCGCGGATCGATTCGGCCCACGGCACGGCGTCGTTGTAGGTCATGAGCGACATCGGCGCCGGCCCGCCTGCGACGTGGCAACCAGCGCAGTGATCCTGCAGTAGCGGGAAGACGTCCTTGTTGTAGTCGTACTTCGACGTCACCGGCTTGTGCGCATCCGTGTGCTCGGCAGCGACCACGAAGAAGAAAACACTCGCAAGCGCGATGATGGCAGCACGGTCTGGACGTGCGGCTGAATTGTCTACTGAGCCGCATAAACCGCCTGGATGTCCGCGACCGCCGCGGAGAAGTCCCGATACAACGGCAGCAGCGCTCCCTGTTGCCAAGATCACCGGCCGCATCGATCTGCCAGGCAGCCAGCGTCAATCGCTTGACCGCGCTCGCCATTTTCGGCCGCTGAGCTTCCGGTAGCTCGTTCATGTGGTTTTCCTCGAGCGCGAGGGCGACGTCCTTCGCGCCGATGGCGGGGTACCAGAGGCCGCCCAAATTGCCTTCGTCGAGCAGCGTCTTCACCGACTTGCGCGCGCTTGGCCAACTCGGCGAGCAGTTCCGGCGTGGTCGTGGGCAGCAGCTCTTCCGGTCTGCAGCGTGCTGGAGACGTAGATGGATACAGCACCGAGCGACCATCACGCTGCCGCCTGTCTGCGGCACGGGCGACGCGTTCGCGGTGCGGTCGGCAACGTGGGCGCCTTGGAGCAGCTCGGCCGCCTGCGTTGACCGGCGTGCCGTCCGCAATTTCGGCTGCGCAGCGGCCGTTGTCAACGGGGCTGATGCGGCCGGAACAGCTGCGATGGCCGCCGGCTCCTTTGAGTACCCGGCGAACGTGAAATCGAACACATGCTCCTTGTCGTCCGGCTTGAACTTTACGCGCAGCTCGAAGCTGGCCGGCAGCGTCGTGCCTGGCATCGGTGCCTCGAGCGTGTTGCGATCTTTCGTTCGTCCCGCTTTGAGAGCAATGGGCGCGGCGATTTCCTTCCCGTTCGCGTCGGTCTTGGCGACCGTCGCGGAAAAACCGGTGACTGCCAGCGGCTGGGTGAAGTCGTCGTAGAAGTACACGCGGAACATGTTCGGCCGCACGAACGTGCCCTCGAGATGGTGCCAGTTGTCTTCGGCCATGAAAAACTGCCCGCCGTGACGCGGGTTGTGGTCACCGTGGGGACGACGTTCATAGCCCCTGATTCGCGCGCTGCCGTCGGCGCAGGTTCCCGGCTCGAGTTGGCGGACGTTCGAATCGTTCCTGCACGTGAAGTAGAGCGCCGCTGTAATGGGCACAAGTTCGTTCCTGTCGACCGGACAAATGCCCGGCCTGTCCTGGATGAACGATTGAAACTTGAGACACGAGTACGCGGTGACGAGGCGAATCGGGACGAGAGGCGCGCCGGATTGCGGACATTTCCCCGGTTTGTCCTCGAGAACGCTCTCCTCGCCCGGCGTGGGCAGATGTAGGACACAGGCGGCAGTTCGTTCGCGCTCTGCGGGCTTCGCGCATGACCACGCGGACGTCATACAGCGTCGAGAAGTCGCCGTCGTAGACCTTTGCGGTGATGTGATCGCCGACCTTCACCGTCGGGATCTCAGTCTTGTCGATGCGGTAGGTCATCGTCATCGGTCGCCATCCAGCCCGGCACATTCTCGCCATTGACGGTCAGCGTCCGAGCGTTCGCATCGACTTTCTCCACTGTGCCGTCGAAACGTGTGTTCTTTCTTTCCGCCTGGCTGTGCGGCGGCCGGTTTCGACGGCGACTTCGAGTCCGGTACGGTCGACCGCGCCGGCTTGGGAGCAGTGCTGGTTGATTGCTGCGCTTCGAAACCGGCACCGAGGAGCGTCGCAGTTGTCCGAGGCTCACGAGATCGCGAGCTGAAGCCGAAGATGGCCAAAGACATCAGCAACGCCGCCACGGTCGGCCTCATCTCCATGACTCCTTTCACATTCCTATCACGACCGACGGTCGCGGTCAACTTTCAGGTTGCGCTATCGTAGAGCCCGCTTCCGCTTCGCCACCAGATCCCACGGGCATTGAGCTTGCCACATAGGGCATGGCTCATTGTAAGTTATTGTAGAGGGATGCTACCGTTCCCGTGCAAACAGCGTTGAAGTGACCTGCCCCCCGTTTTTGGTCCAGTCATAAGTTAGCACTCCGGGTTTCTGATGGGTCCCCTTTTCCTGTATCACCCGGAGAGTGAGTTTTCGGCAGTTTGTTGGCCAGTGAATTCGCGGCTAGCCGCGAATTCACTGGCGATTTCGTTCGGCGTCCTCTCGCCCAGCGCCCTGTGAGGACGACTCTCATTGTATTCCCGCCGCCACGCCTCGATGATCTGCTTCGCCTCCGCCAGCGTCGCGAACCAGTGCGCGTCCAGACACTCGGCCCTCAGCCGGCCGTTGAAGCTCTCAATGTATCCGTTCTCCACTGGCTTGCCTGGTCGGATGAAGTCCAAGCAGATTCCGTGACCATACGCCCATGCATCCATGGCTCGACTGGCGAACTCGCTGCCGTTGTCCACGGTAATCGACATCGGAACTCCTCGCTGGCTGACTATAGGTTCTAACGCTACAGCTACTTTTTCGCCGCTCAATGCGCTGTCCACCAAGAGCAGCAGACACTCCCGAGTAAACTGATCGATGACAGTCAGCACGCGAAACCAGCGACCATTCGACAAACCGGTCACTTACGAAGTACATGCTCCATCGCTGATTCGGCACCGTCGCTAGGCCCTTGTGGAACGCGTTGGTGGCTTGCTGCCTTCTTCCGATACTTCGTCCGAACTGTCAATCCTTCCTCGGTGTAGAGCCGATAGATCCGTTTTGCGTTCACCGCCCAACCTTCCCGCTTCAACAGCACAGTCAACCGACGATATCCGAATCGTACCCGGCTCCCCGCCACCTCCCGTAATCGCATCCGTAATGCTTCCTGTCGATCGCGATGGCTCTGATAACTCAACGAAGATCGCTGAATCAGAAGCAGCCTCGACACTCTGCGCTCGCTCGCTTGGTAGGCGGCTTGCGTCCAGCGCGCCAACACGCGTCGGTGCCGAGGCTTTAGAGCTTTTTTCGGACGATCTCCTGCAGCATATGTCGATCCAGCGAGAGGTCCGCCACCAGCTTCTTCAGCTTGCCATTCTCATCGCGCAGCTGACGTAACTCTCGCAGCTCGCTCAGCCCTATACCGGCATACTTCCGTTTCCAGGTGTAGAAGGTCTGCTCGCTGATCCCCAACTTCCGGCAGATCTCCGCGGCTTTCTCTCCGCCTTCCGCCTGCCGCAGCGCCTGCAGAATCTGCTCCTCGGTATGACCCTTCCTCGGCATCTTCGTGTCCTCCTTGTTGGTGTAGAGGACCACGTTCCGGCTGTTTCCTCAACTTATCCTTGGCTCAGTTTTTCGGTTTTGGGTCAGTTCCTGCACATCCGATCCGGCCCATGCTGGGTCGATAGAGACGACCGGCGTGGGGGGAGACGCCGGTCGTGCGGCCACATTTGCCGCGAACTCGCGTCAGAAATGCGTTCCAAAACCCCGCAAAGAGATTCAGGAATGCGGTGAATGCGTATTGATCTTCTCCATCAGCCAGTCGGCCATTTGTGGGATCACGATTGGGTAGTACTCCACCGCACAATGCTCACCGCGGCCGAGCAGCCACAGGTCGCCCTGCTTCGCCGCCTGGTAGGTTGACATCAGGTCCGGGACGGGATTGCCGGGATCGCGCGTGCCGTTGACCACGAGTAGAGGCCCGTTGATCAGCTTGTCTCCGGGTTTTGCCTCAGGCGCTAATGAGTTCTTCTCGCCCAAGTGAAGCCCCGCACACATGGCCACGATCGCCTTAACGCGCGGATCGTTTCGCAGCGCTGCACGCAACGTGGCGGCCCCGCCATAGCTTTGCCCGAAGAAACTGATGCGCTGAGTATCGATATCCTCTCGCTTCAGATAGGTCTCCAGGACGGCGAAATTGGCTTCCGCCTTGAGATCTGCGCCCCACTGCCTGCTCTCGCCGAGGCCAGGCAGGTCGAGGGTGGCGACGGCAAATCCTTTGGCGAGCATGTCCAGGATCGGGCGCCAGTGGTTCGCCTTGTACTGGTCGACGCCCCCGCACCAGATGACGAGCGGCGGTTTCTTGACGCCGAACGGCTTGTGCAGATAGCTGGTGATATAACCGTTCTTGTATGGCACCTTCACCAACTCCAGGGGCACGTCGAATAGCTTGCCGCCTTTCTGGTACACCCGCAGCTGTGCGTCATAGGCCTTCGCCTCCTGTTCCGAATTGATCTTCGGGAACCAGGCGAGCGCGTAGTAGACGCTTGAGGTCATGTAGGCGTCGAGGGCCTCATGCCGCGCTCCGGTATTGAGGAGCGTGTCGCCGCGGTCCTCGTAGTACTTGCCGAGGACGCTCCACTCGTAGACCCACCCACCAGGGGCGTCGCCTTCCTGCCTCACGATCCGTTGGAGCGTTTGCCGAATGATATTTTCATCGGCCCCAAGGTACGTATACGCCCGAATGCGACGCTCCTCGAGTACCACCTTCCCGTCTTTGAAGTTCGGGCTCGTGGCGGTCGCCTGGAACGCGGGCAGGGACGGCGCCTGGGCGAAGCTGGCCGAGACAGCCAGGAGTGAGAACGATAGCGCAACCAGAGCGATCCTCACTGATCCGCAGTGTGCCCGCGCAACGGTCTTAAAGAGACGAGGCATAAGCATGAGATTGATCCTTTCTAGCGGCAGATAAGTTGATTTCAGGACATTTAGCATTCGGTGCGCCGCGAGTCAAGACCGGGTTTACTGCTGTCGCAGCAAAATGAGAATGTCCGGTTTGTGCAAAGTAGAAATGTCCGGTTTCATCCAGGGCGGGAGGGGGGATGGGACCGGAGCGAATCGAGTTGAGTGCCAAAGAGCGGGAACGGTTGAAAGTTTTACAGCAAGTCGAAGAAGGCCATCTAAAACAAATCGAAGCGGCCCGGAGACTGCATTTAACCGACCGGCAGGTGCGGCGTTTGCAGGTCCGGCTGCGCAGCCAGGGCGATCGCGGAATCGTGCATCGATTGCGAGGTCGCGGATCGAACCGGAAGATTCCCGAGTCGGTGGAGCAGCATGCCCTGCGCCACTTGCGCCAGGCGCGCTATGCGGGTTTCGGTCCCACGCTGGCGGCCGAACATCTGGCGCGTCGGGGCACGAGCGTCAGCCGCGAGACGCTGCGGAAATGGATGAGCGCCGCAGGATTGTGGCGGCCGCGAAATCGGCGGCTGAAAACGGTGCACGTATGGCGACCGCGGCGCAGTGCTTTTGGCGAGTTGGTGATGATGGACAGTTCGCCCTATGGCTGGCTGGAAGAGCGCGGGCCGGCCTGCCATCTGATCGCCTTGATCGATGATGCCAGCAGTCGTGCCTGGGGCCGCTTGGTAGAGCACGATTCCACCGAAGAGAACTTGCGCACCTTGCAAGGTTGGCTGGAACGCCACGGGCGACCGCTGGCGCTGTACACCGATAAAAACAGCCTGTTTGTGACTTCCCGCCCGGTGCAGTGGCAGGAGCAGTTGCGGGGGGAACCGGCGCGCACGCAGTTCGGGCGGGCGCTGGGGGAGTTGGGCATCGAGTGGATCGCCGCGCACTCGCCGCAGGCCAAAGGACGCATCGAGCGGCTGTTCGGCACCCTGCAAGATCGTCTGGTGAAGGAGATGCGTATCCAACAGATCGCCACGCTGGAGCAGGCCAATCGTTTTCTGGAGATGACCTTCTGGCCCGCTTGGCAAGAGCGTTTTGCCGTGCAGCCGGTGATGGCCGTCAATGCCCACCGGCCACTGGAGAGCACCCATCGGCTGGAGGAAATTCTCAGCGTGCGGGTGGCGCGGACGATGGCGGCCGATCACACCGTGAGTTGGCAAGGGCAACGCTGGGGAGTCTGGCGCGAAGACGTTTGCCCGGGATTACGCGGGGCGCGGGTGGAGATCGAAAGACGCCTGGATGGCAGTCACTGGTTGCGCTTCCGCAACCGTTACCTGCCGCTGCATCCCTGCCCGGCGGCGCCGCGATCGGCAACTCCTTCCGGCCTACGGCCTGCAGGAGTCGCCGATCAAAAACGCAAAGCAGCCACCCAGGTCAAAACCAAATACATTCCCCCGCCCGATCATCCCTGGAGGAAACCTTGGAAGCGGACATTTCTATTTGGCAGAAAACCGGACATTCCTACTTTGCGTTGACAGGTTTACTGTATTGAACGTTTAGTTATAACCCATAGAACAGTAACTTACGAGGCGTAGGCGTATGTAGCGGCGCGAGCCGAGATTGATCGGCTTACCCGATTGTACGCCAGCCACGATATAGCCATGGGGTTGCGGTCCTCGGCTGGCTTCTTTTCTCGGTATCGCCGAATCTTCCACCATCGAGAACTCCGGTTTGATTGACATAGGTAAAGATCGACGACAGGATAGCTTTGCAGTAGCGCAAATCCGAACGGCGGCAACCCGCCGGGTCGCTCATACCTCGAAGCAGTCCCCGCTCAGGGCTTGACGGAAACCCTCACCTCAGCATTGGTCCAGCAGCACGGGAATCCCCCTACGCCTACTGCCGACCAATTGTTAGCCACGACACGCAAAACGTACTCTCCAGGCTCGCTGAAGGTGGCCGTCGTGGCTGCAACGCCACTGTAGGCCGCCGGCGGTGCGGTATCGCTCGCTGCCTCTTCGACCGGGGGCTTGGCATTAGTGAACGTCACCACACCTGGTCCGCGAAATTTGCTCCAGGTGAGAATCACAGGAGGGATCTTGGGCCGCTGCATGCCTGGAGGAATCTTCGCTTCGTCGGAGACCCACGCCTTCAGCGTGAGCGGATTCGCCACAGTAGTGGAAAGGGCGGTGCTGATCTGACGGGGACCGCGCACAGAAACACCCCCTTCAAACCTGATCGACGGCGGCGTCATTCCAGTGGCATCGAGGAAAGGGGAAATCTCCCAGAGAGGATCCAAGTTGGCAGGAATAACCGCAGTCTGGCCATTGGCCATGAGCGTCCAGATAAGCTTGTTGCTGCCAAAATCCTTGGGGACGGTTATGACGAAGACGCCCCATTGCCGCCCGGGAAGGAAGTGCGTGGGCTGGCCTTGGTCTGGACCGTCCGGCTCGATGCGGTTGTTCGGCCCAATAGGAATATCCATCTCTTGCTTCTGATTGCGGTTGTAATAACCGAGCAGAATACAAAAGCTGCCGTCTTGATTCTGAAACCAGCCCTCAAACGCACCGGTAATGCTCTGTCCAGAGTCGTGCAGAGGCTCCGACGGCAACTTTTGCGCGCGGAGGAGTGCAGCAATTCCCAGTGCGATGGTCGGCAATAGACTTAGAAGCAGCAAACGCTGCACTTTCATATTTCGGATCCAGAAACTCTTATCGCGATGCCGACACGGCCGAGGATGCAAGTTGCGGTGACTTCTTATTTTTGAGCCACGTCTGATAATCGTCTTCGGTGATGAAGGTCACGTTCACCCACGCGTGCGCCATTTCGTCAACGGTGCGTTCGCCCCAGCCAACCCACTGGTTCGGAGCCGGATTGTTTGGGTTGTTCACAGTGTTGTCGTGCCAGGCGGTGATGTGCAGCACGGTACCCGCTGGTAACACCGGCGCCGCGTCGTCGGCATAGATATAGTTCGTCATCCAATTAAAATTGAATTTGTCGACGTAGCTGAGCATTTGCGTGGTCCCGTCTGGCAAGATCGCTTCCATGGACATCGCTTTCCCGCGAAGATGCATGTGCGGCTGGAAGTTTTCGAGGATAGCGGGCTGTCTCAATACGTGAAAAGCTTGCGTCTCGGTGACCGTATTAGGCGGAATATCCAGAACCGCATGTCCGTCCGCAACCGGCGTTGAATTGTAGGCCATTAGGTAGGTTCGATATTTCGGTTCTTGGCCCTTCGGATAAAGATAGATGGCGAGTTCCGCCTGGCTTGTAATCTCCTCGCCAGCGGCGTGCAAGTGGAGTTCCCACCAAATATGTGCCCCTGGCAGCAGCAACTTGCCTGTATTCGGCCGGTAAACATCGTAGTTCTTGCCGATCGCCCATTCCATCAAAAGTCCGAGCCCGTCATTGCTGGCGTCAGCAGGGGTAAACAAACTCGACCGAAGGTCCGGCTCATCCTGTTGCAGGCGAGCCAGAACATGATGAGTGATCCGGCGGCCTGCAGGGGTGGAGGGACGAATCTCGACAGCGCGCACCCAGCGCGGCTCAGTCAGTGGCACCTCGGTCAGTGGCTTCCACCATACATCTTGACCGTGTGCGGGCATGGTGTAGGGGTCGGACTTAACCACAAGGTCAGGCGGCCCAAATTGTTTCGTGAGTTTCCAGCCGTTATCGTCCGACCACTGCTTGGCTGGAGGCATGTCCTTGGGATCTCCGAGCGGCGCACCTTCATCCACCCAGTGCACCATGGTGGCGATTTGCTCATCGCTGAGGGAGATATCATTCTGAAAACGCTGGACTCCTACAGTCTTGTCGATGTGCCATGGCGGCATCATGCGCGTCTCCACACGTTGCTTGATGGCCCTGGCCCACGGGCGCGTTTCGTCGAATGTCACCAGAGACATTGGGGCTATTCCTCCGGCGCGGTGGCAATCCTGACACTTCGCTTGCAGAATGGGAGCGACATCCTTGGCAAACGTGACCTGTCGCTCAGTCGCAGCCACGCTGGCCGGCGCCTGTGCACGGAGCGCAGTTGCCGTCGCCACCATCGCGATCATAGCCATCGACGCCGCCAAAACCACACCAAAGGGGCCGAACTGCAAGGATTTCCGGATGGCCTTCATCTCGGTGCCTCCTCTGCAAGGCTATAGGTTTTCAAGCCTCTCTGAAACGGATCAACGACACTTTGCGCTGAGTTCAACACGCGATGCAAACAGTGTCAAGCGGATAGTTTTCTTCGCCAAAAACACGAGTTATGATCCGTCCAAATCGCTCCGTCGAGGCGACTGGGCGGGAAAGTTTTCTGCCTTGGTGGCCCAAAGAATGTATGTTGTACTCAGGTCGTCGGGCGGATGGTTTGCTCGCGAAGAGACCTGAGGTTTTCGCAGGGAGGAGAACATGCGTCACACTAAAACTGACGAGCTGACCAAAATCGTCTTGTCGCTTGTTTGCTTCGGACTGCTCTGCATCAGCGCGACCTTAATGGCCCAGTCAAGTGCGAAAGACACCGAATGGCCCAGCTACGGCGCAGATCTCGCGAGCACCCGCTTTCGACCCCTCAACCAGATCGATGCATCGAACTTCAACAAGCTGGAGTTGGCCTGGAGTTTCAAGACCGACAACCTGGGCACGCGTCCGGAATACAAGCTGGAGGGGACGCCGCTGATGATCAACGGCGTGCTCTACGCGACTGCCGGAACGCGGCGTTCGGTAATCGCGCTCGATGCCGCCACCGGCGAATTGCTCTGGGTACACGGAGGCGAACATGGCCAGTGAGTTACTTCACCTTTATCGTTCTTGACATCGAACTTAAGCCAGCAATGCGGGTTTGCCCAAACCCACTCCGTAACGGTGCCCTTTAGAGTGAGTTTCTTACTCGTGTCGAACGCCGCATTACCGTGATGCGCGAACAAAGGGACCGACATGATCAAGACACCCGCTGCCAGCGCGAGCCCTGCTAAGAGTTTCCTTCTCATTATGATTGCCTCCGAAGCAAACCGAGGTTGCCACTTTTTCAGTACCAAACTTCGTTTTGTAGGCATGGGCTTCCTCTTCTGGAGGAGTCATATGACTTCGCTCTTATAACGCCTAATCGCAGCACGTTCAAGTTGAGAAAAGATTTCGGGCTAAAGAGAAAACACTTCCCGGCAAGTACGCGGAGAAGTGTGTCTTGACGGGACCGACGTCGTTATAGACGGAATGTGGCCACCCGGATCGTGCTTCAAGAGAAGCGTCCAAATGCAACATTACGTTACTAGCTGAGCGCCAGAAGGTTCCCGCAAGTGGTTTCTCTGCAGGCAGGCCGATCTGAAAACGCAATAGAACAGTCATTGTGTTGCAACGACCCATTCAGACCACCCGGGTTATCGGAATGTGGGAAAATGGGATTCGGAGGCAGACATGGCGGCTAAGGGAGAACCTTCTAAGAAAGTCATCGATAAACACGCGAAGTTTCTCGCCGCATGGGAAGCGGCAGGATTCCCAGACAAATTTCTAGGCTCCCCCTTCAAGACAAGCGCATGACTGTTCTCTCTGAAATCGATTTTTGTTTTTCCTAGAGATCAAGTGATCTATAGCGCATTGAGGAGCTGATGCTACAGTTGAGCCTGCTGGCCTACAACCTTGGGCAATCTGTGGCGCCATCTGGTGCTGCCCAAGAGAATCGACGCCTGGTCGCTGACGAGCTTGCAGCAGCGGCTGGTGAAAACAGGCGGCCAGCTGGTCAAGCGTGCCCGCTATTATTGGCTCCTGCTGGCCGAGGGGCATCTGCACCGGCACTTGTTTGGCCAGATGCTTCGGCGGATGGATCTGCTGTCGGTGCCGAGCGGGTAGCACTCCGATTGCGGCAAAATCTGGGGCTGCGGGAAGAGGATCGTAGCGGTGTCTGAGAAATCGATGACTCAGCAGCAAGGCGGGGGCTTGTCAGACGGGCAAAGACGAGCAGTCGGAACCCCGCTGATCTCGCTGGAGTCTGCTCTGGTAGGAAATTCGTTGTGTCGAGGGCGGGAAAAGCGTACGATGCGCGATTCAGAGGTCCAAATCGGAAATTCCGATTAAGAGTGCTTGCGCCAGAGGAGGGTCAATGAAAGCTAAGCTCGTGGCATCTTTTGCCTCGGTTATCGGCCTCCTTGCAGTTTGTAGCCCGTTATTCGCGCACCATGGAAGCGCGGTGTACGACAACGCCAAGATCGTCGTGCTGAAGAACGCCACCGTGACCAAAGTCAATTGGGGCAATCCTCACACTTTGGTTCTATTCGATGTAAAGGACGATAAAGGCAGCGTCAGACATTGGGTTGTGGAAGGGGGCGCTGCCTCCGCGGTCAGTACTTCCGGCTGGACCAAGAATGCCGTGCAGCCTGGGGACGTTATCACCGTTTATTTATATCAAGCCAAAAACGGCACGCCGATCGGCCGTACCGGCAAGTTGGTGCTCGCCGACGGCACGGTGCTGGGCAGCGGCGACCTTTCCGGCGACCGGCCGTCTCAGTGCGATAAGGGCTTCGGCCCCGGCGGAGATGAGGCCGCGGCCTGCCGTCCCGACGGACGGAAGACCACGAACAAAGAGTAGGATCCGCAACACGAGTGTGGAGATGCGAAATCCATTCAAGTATTCGGTGGCCGGTCTGATGGCCGCGGTGGCTTTTTCTTCTGTCATGGCCATGGCTCAATACGCTCAGCCCGCGAATCAAAATGGGAACGGAGGGATGCCACAAAATAAAGCGGCTGACGATCCCGAGGGCCCGGCGCCTGTTCACGACCTCAGCGGGACTTGGATGGGACCCGGCGAGCCCAACCTGAATAACCGTATTCCTCCCATGACGGCTGTGGGTCAAGCTAAATTGAAACTCAATATACCCGACCCGTTTAGCGCCACTTCCAATGATCCCTGGAAGACCTGCGATCCGCTGGGCATGCCGCGCATCGTCAATAACGAAATCGGGGAAATTGGCTTCGCTCAAATGCCTGGCCGTATCGTGATCCTGGAAAATTTCGCCAAGGTCTGGCGCGAAGTCTGGATGGACGGGCGGCCACTCCCCAATAATGTGGGCCACAAAGGCGCGCCCTCCACTATGTACTTCGGATATTCGGTGGGCCACTGGGAGGGAGACAACACTCTGGTTGTGGACACCGTGGGCATGGACGACAAAACCTGGGTCGACCGCCGCGGTTATCCCCACAGCATCGATGCCCACGTGACCGAACGCTACACGCGGGTGGACCACAATCACATGAACTTCAGCGAAACGCTGGACGATCCGGCATACTACACGGCGCCTTTTGTGATCGCCAAGGGCGCCTACCGGTGGATTCCCGGCCAGGACAAGCCGGCCGTGGCCATTCCGTTTTCTAACGAATATCTCTGTATCCCCTCCGAATTTATCGAGTATCTGAAGCTGGTGAGCACTCCCGCCGATGAGGACGCGACCACCGGAGTTAAGAAAACTCCGAAAAAGTAGACCGGAATAGATAGGTCGGACTTAGTAGGAACCGCGCAGCCGCCCGTTCAGCGAGCCGGCAGCATTCCCTCTGACTTGTATGCCGCCTCCGGCGATTTGAGGTACTCCAAGAGCGCCCGGGCGGCGTGGGGGTCTTTCGCGTGAGTGGAAACGAACCCCACGGCATCGACAGGAGTCGAGACTCCTCGCGGCAGGCCCCCTACAAGCTCGACGCCGGGCGCGAGTTGATCGCTGACTTGAGGCCCCAAAGGTGCGCCACGCGATTTCTTCATCCGATGTCCATCTGTGTGGTGTTCCCATGGGACTCCTTTATCGCGCTAACGGATTGATGACGGCGGGATTTTTGCTCTCGTAATTCGCGACATGCTCCGCTCGTTTTGAGGCTGTAAGGCCGCAAACCGAAATGGCGCTTCGTGCCCGACGATAGGCATGGCTCCGGTACTGGCGATCACTCGTCTGGTGGCAAGGACCTGGTTGTCACGGTCCTTTGACCCCGTTGGAGAGTTTCTCAAACCATTCGTCACCGGGCCGAACCGGATCCTCATTTCGACCGAGGAGAACAAGGATGAGGACGGAGAAAAAGCTGCGGCGGAACCGAAAGGCGAGGAAGGAGCTGGCGCGGCGGTTGCAATCGGAGAACCCGAGACTGGAGGTGGTCCATCCACAGGCCGCGGGAAGCATTCACACGGTAATCGGTTTCGGTTGCAAGTTCGTCGGCCGATTCACCCTTGCAGATAACGTCTTGACATTGGATTCGCACCGAGTAGATCATGCCATCAGAAATCGTCTTTCTTCGGAATTGCATCGTCCGTTTGCCGGATGCTGGGAGGCACATGAATTCTCTCTGGTCGAAGCCGCGGCTGCTAGGCATCGTTCAGCTTCTGCTTTTCCTGGCAGCAGGAGCTACACAGATCGCGCGCGCGCAGCAAGGCCAGAACCGCGCCCGCCAGAACGCCGCTGGGAATGCGGGTAACCAGGATCAGGCCAACAGCGCGAAGCTTGAGCTTCTGCCGGTGCAGGGCAATGTCAGCATGGTGTCGGGAGCCGGTGGCAACATCTCCGTGCAGGCGGGCAAGGATGGAATCCTGCTCGTGGACACTGGCGTTGTGGGATTGACGGACAGGGTCCTGGAGATGATCCGGCCCTTATCCAAAGGCCAGATCGTTTACATCATCAATACGAATGATAGAAGCAATCATGTGGGTGGCAACGAGTACCTGGCCAAGACCGGCCGGCCCTTGGCCATCAACCGCGCCTCGCAGGCGAGCGTGATGATCGTCGCGTTTAACACGGTTCTGGGCAGGATGAGCGCGCCCACCGGACAGACCGCACCGATGCCGGAAAAGGCCTGGCCCAACGATACGTATTCGGTGCCCCAGAAGAACCTTTTCTTCAATGGCGAACCGATCCAGATATTTCATCAACCGAGTAGCACGGACGGTAATAGTATCGTCCTTTTTCGGCACTCTGATGTGATCAGCGCCGGCGATATTTTCGATCCCGGTGGTTACCCCATCATCGACTTGAAGAGCGGCGGGAGCTACCAAGGCGTGCTCGACGGAGTCTATCGCATCAAGCAGATGGCTGTGCCGGCGGACCATCAGGAAGGCGGCACGTATATTATTCCCGGCCACGGAAGAATTTGCGATGTGGCGGACCTCGATGTGTACCACCAGATGCTGACCATCATTCGGGACCGCGTGCAGGATATGATCAAGACCGGGATGACGCTCGAGCAGGTGAAGGCCGCGCGGCCGACGCAGGACTACGATCCGATCTATGGCAGCACGACGGGCAAGTGGACGACGGATATGTTTGTGGAGGCAGCCTACAAGAGCCTCAGCAGCAAGCAAGAGATTTCAGTGAGCCATGGAGCGAATTAAAAGAGATTCAGCAGGGCCATATTCACCTTGGATCTGAGAATATCGGAGGCGACCAGGAGATGCTTATGAGACGCGGATTGCCAATGTTCGTGGGGGTTGTGATGCTGTTGACCTTGGGCAGCAGTCAGATGCGTGCCCATCACGCCTTTTACTCGACTTACGACCGCGACAAAGTCGTCAAGATCGAAGGAACGTTAAAAGAGTTCCTGTGGCGTAATCCGCATTCCTACGTCAGGATCGAGGCGCCGGACGAAAAGGGAGATTTGCAGATGTGGGTTGTGGAGTGGGCGGCACCCGCGCAATTGACCGAGAACGGGTTGACCAGCACTACGCTACGCCCCGGCGATAAGATCATCGTGACGGGCCACCCGGGACGTGCCGCCGGCGAAAATCATAGAATGCAAATGCAAAAGGTGGAGCGGCCTGCGGATGGATGGAAGTGGGAAGGTGTTGTCCGATAGGTGGGTTTCGTGGCCGACAGACGAAAAATGGAAATGAAATACCGAGGCTTCCTGGCACGAGCAACCCGAGCGGGTGTGTACGTCGCGGCCATGTCTCTGGTGTTTGCGGCAGGTGTCGGCCCGCAGGATTTCGGCGCTCAAGGCCGGGCCAGTAACCAGCTTGCGGAGAATGCACGGCCAGTGGCCCCCAAAACTCCGCGATCGGCTGCCCCCAAGGATCTCACTGGATATTGGGTATCGGAGGTCACCGAGTTGTGGCGCTATCGCATGATGGTACCGGACAAGAATGATTACGAATATGTTCCGCTGAACCCGGAGGGCCGCAAAGTCGCAGGCACCTGGGATCCAGCCAAAGACGAGGCTTCCGGTAACGCATGCAAATCGTATGGCGCGCCTGCGATCATGCAGGTTCCAGGGCGTATCCACATTTACTGGCAGGACGACAACACGCTGCGCGTGGATATTGATTCAGGCACGCAGACGCGCCTTTTCCATTTCGGCGGAGCAGCACCGCAGCATGATCCGCCCACCTGGCAAGGATTTTCGGTGGCGTCCTGGGAGGGAGACGAAACCGTCGACACGCGGGACGGCCAGGGTGGACCGATACAAGATGAAGCCGGCAGGCTGATACCGGGAAGAGTGATGAGGAAGGCAGACTATCTCAAGGTGGTTACCACACATCTGCGTCCGGGATATCTGCAGAAGAACGGCATTCCCTACAGTGGCAATGCGATGTTGGAAGAGGACTTCGATACTTTTCCTGACCCCTATAGCGGCAACACGTGGCTGACTGTGACCTCCGTGGTCACCGATCCCCAGTACCTCATCGAGCCTCACTTTATCCACGCGCATTTCAAGAAGATCGCGGACAATTCCGGCTGGGATCCGACACCATGCCGGGCCAACGAACCGCGCTAAGGAGACTTACTTTGGAGGGCGAGGGGATGAGATTCACAAACACAATCTGGAAAATAAACGTGCTGTGCTTTCTTCTCCTCCTGGTCATATTACCGTCCCGACCGGCCAAGGCCCAGGCCGATATACTCGGCGAGTGGTCACCAAGGGTTTACAACGATGGTATGGATGTTGGCGATTACACTGGAATCCCGCTCAACGACGCCGCGCGGCTGAGAGCGGAAAGCTGGCATCCGGATCAGATCGATCTTCCGGAAAATGAGTGCAGACCGCACCCGATCGACGTCGGTTTACGTGTTTCCGTCTCGCAATTGCGCATCACCCCGGAGTTAGACCCGGAAACACAGCAACAAGTCGGGTATCGCCTGCACGTGGCGTGGCAACAGCCGGAGCAAGTGATCTATACCGATGGCCGTCCGCACCCCTCGCCGAATGCGCCTCACAAATGGTCTGGATTTTCGACCGGGCATTGGGAGGGGAACACCCTGGTCTACACGACCGACCATCTCAAGGAAGCCTATCTCACGCGCACAGGGGTTCCCCGCAGCGCCAAATCCACGGTGACGACGCGAATCCACCGGTACGGCAATTATCTGAATGTCACGTTCATCATCGACGATCCGGCGTATTTGTCCCAGCCTTACATTCGAGAGTACAGCTGGGTCTACGCTCCCGACCAGGTGATCGCTCCGTTCCCGTGCGAAATCATTCCGGACGGGACCATCCTGCCGGCGGGCAGCGTGCCAAATTTTCTGCCGGGGAGGAACGACATCCTTTACAACTTTGCGACTGAGTATGGAATACCGCCGGAGGCTGCTCTGGGTGGAGCGGAAACTCTCTCACCGGACTACATCAAGAAGCTGAAAACGATGAAGGTCGCTCCGCGTACTACGACGGAGCACTTCAAGCGCGCCGGTTAAGCTTTTATTTCACCGCGGCATGCGGTCACCTCTTGACTCCCTGGGCCGTCATCTGCACCTGAACACTGCGCCGCCGCCCACCACATACAACGTCTTCATGACCCTCCATTTTCTGCAACACAAAGCGCTGTAGGTCCACAGTCCCGATCTCGCACAGTCGATACTCCCAAACGCAGGTAAGAGGTGCGTATCTAGAGTCTGGCGGTAGGCGGTAGCGTGCCTGCGCGGGTAACTTGAGTGTTGGAAAGAATAGTGGGATTTGATTCCGTTCCACAGATTCGGCAGATTTCATCGTGGATTGCGGCGTCACTATCCCTTGGCTCGGCTTGGAGATTCGGAACGGAAGAGTTCCCTCTCTAGGCTTGTGCCTCCCCTTTAATACCGGCAAAGCACGGCAAGAACTGTCACTCGGTAAGAAAATTTCTTGTGTTAGACTCGCAGAATCGGTATGAGCGTCGATGCTTCCGAGGACATCGCTGGCATACACCCCAAAGCACAGTTGGGGTGTACGCCCCAAAAATTCAAATGGGTAAAATTGCTGAAGTCTAGCTGCGCGGCTCGTACCCTGCGTCTTTCCAGATCGCTTGCTGCATCGGGTGACGCGAGGTACTCAGGAGCGCCTTGGCGCCTGCGGCGTCGCTCGCGTGCGTGGAGATGAACCCCACCATCGGAACCGGCGTGCAAATCTTCCGCGGCAGAACCCCTACGATGTCGTATTTGTCCTTGTCTGGAAGCATGTCGCTGAGCATGAGCATGCCGATATCAATGTCTCCGTTTTCGAGCCGCTTGTTCGTCTTGGTGACGCTACTCCGTGGCGCTCGGGGAGATGCCCTGCGCACCGGGGCCAAGCTCGACCTGGCTCTTCGCGGCAACCTGGTCGGCTATGCCAAGTTTGTTAAGCGCTTCCCAAGGTCCCTCGCCGGCGGCCGTGAAGTCGGGGTCCTCATATCCGATGGACTTCGCCGCCAGGAGCGCCTTCTTGACTGCGGCGGGCGTGGAGATGTCGGGCTTGGGCGCGCCCTTCGGCACGGCGACGGCTGTGAGAATGCTCGTAACCGGTGTCTGGCTGCTGGGATCGATGGTTCCCGAGGCGATCGCTCCCGGGAAGGGCGCCATGATGATCGACACGTCAAGAGGCTGGCCTTTGGCGACCGTCCTTGCCGGGTGTCCACACCGTTGCCGTAAGTCACTTTTACCTTGTAACCTGTCTTGGATTGGAAGTTCGCGACGATCTTCTGGGTTGGGGCACGCATGGGGCCCGCCGCCAGGAGAGTAATTTCACCCTGGGCGCGCGCGCTGACCCAACTGCCAAACACCAGCGCGAGGACAAACATCGCTGAAAACAAATATTTCATGCGTTTCACGGGATATCTCCCTCCGTAGACTCGACATTCGACTGCCGACTTTGAACACTGCTTATACACCAAGCGCGCACACTGATGCTACTCGGTTCTGCCACTCCACGCCATTGCCTCGAGTAAGCTGACCGGGCGGCAGTCAAGTTGGGCATTCGTCTCTTAGCGAACCGGTACGAACCTCTGTACCCGTTCGCCATTGAAAACCTCACCGGTATAAATATCGCCTTTGGAATCGACGGCGATCATGTGAATCCCGAAGAACTGGCCGCCGCTTTGCCCCCATGCTGCCCATCTTGCTTACTACCTTGCCGTCTTCGCGATTGAGGAACCACACGCAGTTGTTGGAAAGATCGGAAATGTACAAAAGCCGCTGCTCCTTGTCAGCGGAAAATCCCACCCCCCCAGTAGAGCCCTCTTTGTCGGTGTTTACGGCTGATGACCCGGCGGCGGGGCCACGGCTGTGGATGGGGCCAGGATGAATTCCTTTACAAACTTGTTCTCTTTTGTGCTGACCTGGATGCGGTTGGCAGATCGGTCAGCGGCATACACCAGCCCGTCCTTTACCAGCCCGTCCTTTGAAATGTTCAGCGTGAGGTGGCCTCGGAACTCCGCGTGCCATTCGTTTTCGCTCATTGACGTTTCCGGCACCCGAGGAATTCGAATAGGCAGCCATGTCAGAGAGAGCCCACATCATCGCGCAGCTAGAGTTGGCGCAGGTGCTTTCTGGGAGAAGGTGTGGCTACAGGCCATCGACGGGTTTGCTTATAGAAAAACCAGGGAGCAGGTGTATATTTGTGCCCCTTTGAGTTCCAGCTAGGAACGAATACAAAGACTAGTCAAGTTTGGCGGAGGGTTTTGCAATGCCTAACGCGCTCCTTTTCATCCGACGAGCCGCAATAATTGCTGGTTTGGCGCTAGGCGGCCACGCTGCTGGCCCATGCTCAGGGCGGGAACGTGGGCGGAAAAACGGCCGAGCAAGTTTACAAGAATATTCAGGTGCTCAAGGGAGTCCCCGCCGAACAACTGAACGACGCCATGCACGTCATCAGGGGCGCGGTGGGAGTAGGCTGTGAATTCTGCCACGTCGAAACGGACCGCTCGTTAGACACCCAAGCAGACCGAAGCAGACCGCGCGCAAGATGATGCTGATGATGATGGCTCTCAACAAGGACCAATTTGGCGGGCAAGCAAGAGGTGACTTGCTACACCTGCCATCGCGGCATCCCATACCACGTGCCAGCTTTGACTACCCGACAACCCCCGACGATCAAGACGAGGAAGCCAAGGTTGCGCTGCCTTCGGTCGATCAAATCCTGGCCAAGTATGTGCAGACGCTGGGCGGCGAGCAGGCCATCCGGAAAGATCACCAGCCGCGTGATCACCGGGACGCAGTACCTTCCAACGGGCACCCGGCGGCATGGTGCCCATGCCAGCGACGATCGAGCGCGATCAGAAAGCACCCAATATGATCGTGAACATCTACCATGCCGCCGACCTACGCGATCTCGGACGGTTTCGACGGCGCGAAAGCCTGGTCTCAGGATATGAGAGGCCGCGTCGACCGACCCCTCAACAGTGACCAGGTGCGCGCCAAGCGAGACGCAGATTTTTATCTGCCCCTGGATCTGAAGCAGCAATACGCGAAGATGGAAGTGGACAGCATTGAGCGAGTCAACGATCGCGACACGTATGTCGTAGTCGGCACCCTTCAGGGCGAGCTTCCGGACCGACTCTATTTCGATACGGAGACGGGCCTGCTGCTGCGGAAGCAGAACGTTTTTGCCGAGCCCGGTGGGCGACTACCCATTCCAGGTGAATTATGGGGACTATCGGGACACGGGCAGCGGAGTGAAATTCCCCTACCTGATCACGATGTATCCGGCGGTCCCCGGCGTCAGGACGAACACTCCTTCAGTCAGTACGACAATACGTGTCACCAAAGTGCAGGACAACGCCCCATTGGATAATTCCAAATTCGCGAAGCCGGAAACGAAGGCGACCGCCGCGCAATAGTCTTGATTCGAACCCGTAGTCGAGGGCGCACTCAAAACTGAAGGCGGGGTGAAGCGTCGTCAGAAAGGTCGTTTATTTTTGAAGGCTATTTGCCGGAGCCATCCCCCGCGGGATCGGCAATGATGCTCAAATACTCTTGCATGACTGATGGCACGCAGAGCTCTTCGCGGAGTTGTTGGTTGGGAATCCACTTGAAATGGGAGTCGGTGATCATAAAAGGCTTGGTATAGGCCTTCGGATCATCAATCGTGATGGTCATTTCCAACGTGTTATGATCAACGCGCGTGTAGCGTTCCTGCACCTTCATCTCGACGCTGTGCGGGTGACCCACGCTATCGAGCCAGCTCCTCTCGTCACTCCCCACCGAATCCACGACGAAAGTGTAATCGCCATCCCAGTGCCCGACCGAATATCCGTTGTCCTTCGCCATAATTCTGTGCGCCCGTGATTTCAACTATATACGCCGTTGCGATTCACAGCCGATCTGCGATACCAACCGTGCATGCTTCTCATCGGGCGACTTCTCTTTGGCAGCATTCTCCGAGCTTTTCGGTCCCGGTCAAGTCTGTTACTGGAAAACCTGGCTCTCCGGCAGCAACTCGCCGTGCTCAAGCGCAAGCATCCTCGACCACAGATTGCTGTGGTCGATAAATTTTTTTGGGTTCTAACGCGAAGAGTCTGGTCAGGCTGGAAACAAGCTCTGACCGTCGTAACTCCAGATACTGTGGTCCGTTGGCACCGGGAGGGGTTCGCCCTTTATTGGCGTGCCATCTCCAAAGCTCGGGGAGTGATGGGCCGGAAGCGAATTTCCAAAGAAGCTCGTGATCTGATTTTCAGGATGGTGGACGAGAACCCAACCTGGGGCTCCCCACGGATCCATGGTGAGCTCTTGATGCTTGGATTCGATGTTTCCGAGAGAACCATTTCCCGCTGGATGCGTCATGCGCCGAGAAACCCGGAACCCGCGAAACGGTGGCTCGCGTTTCTTCGCAATCATCGCGAAGCCATTGCTGCGATGGACTTTTTCACGGTTCCGACGGTGACCTTTGGGTTGCTTTATTGTTTCTTCGTGATCGGTCATGATCGTCGGCGGATCCTACACATCAACGTCACGCGTCAGCCGACCAGCGCTTGGATCATCCAACAGCTGCGCGAGGCGTTCCCGTATCAAGCCGGTCAGAGATTCCTGATCTTCGACCGTGACAGCAAGTATGGATTGGAAACTCCGATCGCGGTCCGGTCGATGGGCTTGATCCCGGTGCGAACTTCTTTCGAAAGTCCCTGGCAAAACGGAATTGCCGAGCGTTGGGTCGGAAGCTGTCGCCGCGACCTGCTCGACCACGTGATCGCGATTAATGAGGCCCATTTGAAACGCCTACTCTCGGAATATGTTAGCTACTTTCACGAAGACCGGACTCATCTGGGATTGCAGAAGGAAACACCGGGAAGAAGAGTTCGCGCGGCCGCTCGCGGTGGTGTGACCGCGCTGCCAAGGCTCGGTGGCCTTCATCATCGCTACGAACGCGTGGCGTAGTTCATTGAGGTTGAGTTCCCAGGGAAGACCTCTGCCCACACTGCAGGTTCTCCGCCGCCAGTGGGCCCGTTGGTTCGATCTCGTGCGCCGAAGCGACCCAAACTTAGTGAAATGGAAGTATCAACTTCCCAGATTCAATGGTCCGACAGGATTTTGGCCAACGACAGGGCCAAGAAGCCGAAGTTACGAATGCGCACGAAACCTCGGGGAAGGATGTGCAGTAAGAAGCGGCGCAAGAATTCATCGACTGCGAGCGTCAGCAACTTCAGTTCGTTGTGGTGAGCGGAGTCCCGCCAGCGAAAGGTGACTTGGCCGTCGTTAAAAGAGACCAGGCGGTGGTTGGAGATGGCCACGCGATGGGTGTAGCGGCCCAGATATTGCAGCACATATTCGGGGCCGCCGAAGGGAGGTTTCAAGTAGACCACCCAGGCTTGCCGGTAGAGTGGTCTTAGCCAAGCCGCAAAGGTCTTGGGTTGGGCGAGCAGTTTCAGATCACCCTCGAAACGGAGCTGACCGTTTTGGAAGGCCTGCTGGAGGGCAGCGACGAACTTGCCGCGAAAGATCTTACGCAGCACCTTCTTGGGGAGAAAGTAGTGGTCGGGTGAGTGCACCCAGCGGATAGGATCGGGTGAAAGGCCGCCGGCAGGCACGACACAATGGACATGGGGGTGAAGGTTGAGCTGTTGACTCCAGGTGTGCAACACGCTGAAGAAACCGATCTCCGCACCGAGATGCTTTGGATCGCGGGCGACTTCGAGAAGTGTTTCCGCACTGGTGCGAAACAGGAGATCGTAGAGAACCTTCTTGTTCTGCAGCACCAGTGGCGCCAAGCGGTGGGGCAGGGTGAAGACCACGTGCAGGTAGCGTGTCGGGAGAAGTTCTCGTCGACGCGCAGCGATCCACCGTTCCCGGGCAGCGGTCTGACACTTCGGGCAATGACGATCGCGGCAGGAATTAAATGAGATAGCGCGATGTCCGCAGCGGGTGCACTGGTCGACGTGACCGCCGAGTGCGGCGGTACGACACCGCGCAATGGCCAGCAGCACTTTGACATGCTTCCAGCGGATCCACTGGCGATTGCGTTCGATAAAAGCAGCTCCCGCAGCGCGGATGAGATCGGCCACCTCGAAGGGCGGCCGACTCATCTACTCTTCCTGCGGTGACTCGCTTTTCAGTGGCAACGAGTCCAGAGGACTCGCCGTCGCTTTCAAGTGACGTTCGGACAGATGCAGGTAGGACCGTCGTTTCCTTCAGATCGTGATGGCCTAAGAGGATCTGAATGGTGCGCAGATCGGCACCGGCCTCGAGCAGATGAGTGGCGAAGCAATGGCGCAGCGTGTGGGGATGGACGGCTTTTTTGAGGCCCGCGCGCTTAGCGGCTTGCTGACAGGCATGCCAAACGGTTTTCGTATCGATCGGCTGATCGCTCGAGTGACTGCGGTTGCCCGGAAAGAGCCAGACCCTGGGTCTTGGCCGTAAGCGGCGCCAGTGCTCACGGAGCTGTTCGAGTAACTTAGGGCTGAGCATTACGTCGCGATCCTTGCGCCCTTTGCCGCCTCGGATGTGAACCACCATTCGCTGGCCGTCAAGGTCGCTGAACTTTAGGCGCGTCAACTCGGCGTTCCGGGCTCCGGTGGCGTAGAGCGTCATCAGCAGGGTGCGATGGAAAGAGGTCCGGCGGCCTGGATCAATCGTGCGACTTCTTCCTGGCTGAGGATCCCATTGACTTCCGCAACTATCACGAATTCAAAGCCGATATCAAGATTGGTAATTGATTTCGCTCGGACCTCTCATCACTACCCGACTCGCCCGTCTGGGGGATTGCCTCCGAGTTGCCGATCCAAAGCAGGCTATTGCGACCGTGGGGTGATATTCACGATTCCATCGATATGCCATTCTTCGACCCTGGCCTTCCCCTTGTCACCGGGTATCAGAAGTTCAATCTCATTCTTTTTCTCATTCTGGCGACCACGATAGATTTTGCCCTTGTCGAGCGGATGACACGAACCATTTCTCGACACGTCTATCGCCACGTCTTGTTTGGCTTGATCGCGCAGGGTCACCGTACACGGTTTCTTACTGCTGTTCATCACTTGATATTGAACCGGATAATCTTTTTCGTTGATGGTCTCTGCCCAGATTGGAGCGGCCAGAATTTGAAACGCAATCAACAACGTCGCAAAAGAAACTACTTTCATGGCTTCTCCCTTCGCGGAATCCGCCCCACGTACCGTGGGAGCCTACTCCCGAAATCCATGAAGCGCCAGATGAGCGATGCGAATTGTCGCATAACTACTCTTTCTTACTCAGGACAGTTTCCGGATTATCGGAAGGTATGGTCCGCTCGGTCGAAGACGGCGTTCCGGCCAACAACGCAGCCACAATAAGCATCTTACAATTGGTGAATATGAGGGGCGGTTAGGTCCTCTGGGGGACTGGATGTCTTCCGCACCGAGCCTGACTATTCACTAGAAAGTCTAAACGCCATGAGGGTTCTAATCGTCGATGATAACAAGGAATATCGTAAGCTCCTGCGGCGAATCTTAGAGGAACAGCAGGACCTAGCCTTGGTAGCGGAAGCGTCCGGCGGCGAAGAAGGCGTTCGATTAGCTCAACAATTCAAGCCCGATGTCATCCTTATGGACCTTGACATGCCCGGCACCGACGGCCTTCAGGCGACCCGCCGCATCAAGGAAAGCTTAGCTGGTGCAACAGTCCTTATCCTTTCGGCCCTAGATAGCGAAGCCTATCGCGAGCGTGCAGTGGAGTGCGGTGCGGATGCTTATTTGCCCAAGACTACGTCGATTTTCGAGATTCTCTCTGTCATCCGAAACGTGCGACCGACGAAAGCTGCTTAGAGTTCGGATTTAGCAGAAGTAGTGTTCCCGACTTTCGGGATTGGGCCATTTATGGTTCTGCAACCAGTGGACTCAATCCGCATCAAACGAAAAAGTGAGTTCTAGAAAACTAAAGGGACGTGGGCGGTTAGTGCCAACGCGACCAACTGGCATCGCATACCAGGTTCGCTACAGAATCCCCATTGTAGGGGACCGTTTTCAACACGGAAGGGGAGAGCGTCCAATGCAATGGACCAACTGTTCAGTGCATTTCTCTCATCCCGGACGACTTCCCGACGGACGCTATTTCCTTTACACGGATGAAGGGAAGGTTCATCAATTACAGTCAATCGACGCTAAGTGGCACTGCTTGGCTATGGCCGCCTAATTGGCACTGGTTGACTTCCTGTTGATGTAAGTCTGAACACACTGTGGGGCACTACCGGCTCTGTAGTTTTCGCAAACGCTATTTTCAATCAAAAAGGAAATACACCTTGGATGCTACTGAACTTGCCCGCAACAAATTTAACGCTCTGTTTGCAGCCTACGATGCTAAACGCATACCCGCAGCCGCCAACCGCAGCCGACGCCAATTCTCTGAATTACCTGACCTACCTCGATGGGGCCGTGGCACACGGGGCATATACCCGGGTGGAAAGCCTCCTGTGTTCTATTACTCGGATTCCAAGCCATCGTTGCTCTCCCGTTGGTATTGAACTGCTGCTTCTGCCAGACATTCAGCCGAGCAGAAATCTTTGATGTGGTAGTTCAAACCGTCGCATTTGCAACCGGCAGGACAGCCACGGTCGAAGTCAACTAAGAAATCTTCCATGTCGGCGTTCTCAACGGAGTCGATCCGCTGGTGCTTGCATTCTTGGCCGCAGATCAGGCAGCCGGACTCTTCCGGCGGCGGGCATTCGAGGTGCGAGTAGTTGCGGCTGCGGCCCTCGATTAGCTGGCCGGGCTGAATCGCTCCTTTGCACTTCACGCACGTTCCGTTGTGCTTCGCTGTGAATGGTCTGAATGACATTACTGCGCCTCCTGCAACGTTGCTTCACCGGCCAGCTTGGCCAAGGACTCTTCGACCTCAAGCCAAAAGCCGCGTCCTCGCTCGTCCATGTAGCGGTTGGGATACACGATCCATTTCTCCAGCTGCCAGCCGTCCACACCGAGGACGAATCCATCGAGCAGAACCGCGCTCGCCTCATCCATGCACTCTTTCAATTCGGCGACCTGCTGCTGCATGTCCTCGATTGGGGCCTCAAGCAAGAAAGCGTCGTGGACGATTGCGCAGACGCCCAGCCCACGCTCCGTGGCCAGGATCGCGGCCAGCCGCATGATGCCGGCGGAATTGGCCTGCACGAAGAAGTTGCCGACCGACCGCGCGTTGAATCCTTTCTGCTCGCCGTCAACGTGGATGCGCCAGCCGTCAAGTGTCGTGGCTTCGCGCTCGACGTCTGCGGCTTCGATGCAGTCCTCGACCCATTCCCAGAACCGCGCGTAAACCTGATGGTGATGCTTGAGTGCGCGCCGCGCCTGCTCCCGCGTCAATCCTTTATTCATGAGGGCCACGACGGTCGCTCCGTACATGGCCGCGAGGTTGCAGGTCTTGCATTGGCTGCGGATGTCGCAGTGCTCGGCGAATTGCTGGCAAGACGGAAGCTGCTTGCAACCTTTACCGCCGCATTGTGGGCCACAAGAATAAGGAGAAGTCTTCGCGTCCTTCGTGGCGTCCGGCGGAACCATACCGCCCTGCTTCGCCAACATCATGTGCGCATCGCCGGATGTGTACGCCTCCATCAACTTTTCGTCACCTGAAAGGGCCGCGCCGACACCGACCTCCATCGAGTTCCAGTCCATGTAAGCCATCGCCATTCCAGGCCCAGGCTTCATCAGCGAGCGCACCCATTTCGCTTGCATGAAGATGTAGCCCTTCTGCGCGTTTCTGCCGGTCTTCGTGCCGAAGCAGTTGAAGAAGTCCACGCGGTTGCGCGCCTGCTCGTCGAGATGAAGCTTGAAGTTCTTGAGCAGGTTCACCGTGTTGAAAAGCTCCACGAGCTTCGCAAGCTCATCGTTGTTGGGATTCGACGCGATCACATCGCGCAAGTCGTTCGAGTCGCGGCTGGGCTGGCCGGTCTTTTCTGTTTTGGGCCACGTGGCCAGCAGATTCCGCTTGCGCAAGTATTCGGTGAACAACGCCATCTTGAACGTGCCGTTCGCGTCGAAGATTTCGCAGTCGGGGTCGAGCTTGCGAATCCAAATCATCTTCAGGTCGTCGGCGTGCTCCTTAATAAGGTTGAACTTCTCGGCGTCGAATGGAATTCCGCGCGCGTGGATGCGCGACGTGGCCTTCATGTACCGGCCACGGTACAAGCAGGAGTCATCCAGCTTCGGCTCCATCACGTCCCACAATTTCTTTGTGGCCACGATGTCTTCGTAGCAATAATTTTTGATAGCCTCAATTTCTTCGGGCGTCTCAGGCACGCGCTCGCCAGCAAGCTTCTGCATCTCGGTCTTGTTCTCGACCGCGTGCGACATTCCGTAGTAAGAGAGCGCGCTCTCAAGGTTCGCACCCAGGTGCTCAACCGTGGCCGTGTTGAGGTCGATCATCATGTGCTCGATGCGCAGGTCAATAACGTTCTCGGGAAGGGGCCAACCGAGTGCCAAGTAACAGGAGAGTTCCGCGTCGGCTGCGAATGCGATGAGGGTGTGGTCGGGAGGGAACGGCGGGCCGTCAAGCTGCGCCAATTCTTGCGGCCCGTATTTGTGGATTTTGCCGGTGCGGACTTCAACGGCGCAGAGCGTGTGCGGGACCGGAATCCCGCCCTTAACGCTCACGAACTCGAAGTCCGCGATCACCGGATTGGTTAGCTCGACGGACAACTTTATTCCTCGCCAAGCAGCTTCTTGAACAGCGGGTGCATTTCGTCCGCGACGAACTTGTCGCCGAGGGCTTCGATCAGGATCGACTCGAAGTCGCGCGCCGGCCACTGCGGTTCGCCGAAAGACTTGACGGACTCGCGGCGGTTGTAGGCTCCGTCGCCGCTGATCTGGCGAATCCAAGTCCGCCGGGCAGCAGCGATGTTTTCTTCCTCGGAGTCCAGCCACGAATTTTCCTTGTCGAGGTACGTGTGCTGCCACACGAACACTTTGCCGTTGCGTGTGATCGCGAGGTTGTACTCGACTTGCTTCGTGGCGTCTTCGGCCAGCGTCGGGTGATCCATCAGGTCCGGATGGATCGCGTAGACGTCCGGCTTCTGCATTGAGGCTTGTGCCTTCTCGTCGTCGGCTTCTTCCTTACCGAAGATGACAACGGGCAGCACGATGGAGTAGGCGTCGGCGTCGGGATGCACGCGAACCCACTCGTAGGGCTTTGGGCGGCGTGCAGTAATTTTGCTGTTGATGACGACGGTTGAAGCTTTACGGCCAATTCCGCGCGCGGCGGCTTTGGCTTTCAGGCTTTGGACTTGGGCGGTAGCGGATTTCGCTTCGCCCGGGCCGGCGTGGCCGTTAGCCTTGCTGGGCTTGGCGGCTGCGCCTGTGGACTGCTGGGATGTTGCTGAGTTTTCCACTAGTTTGTGGTTCCTTGAATTTCGCGACTTGCTTCCAGGCTGGTTGCTGCTTGGTCGGTCTGTTCGCGCCCACGAACCGTCATGCGCTTGGCAGCGCGAACGGGGCCGGCTTTTGGGTGCCAGCCCCACCCGACTCATTCCGAGGAGGGCTGTTCAGTGATAAATACCGCTTCTTTCCAGCTTCTGACGAAAGATCGGCTCGAAAAGACGAGTTTGAGCGCAGTTTTTGGGCGGATGGGATAGGATCACGAAGAAAAGAGGAAAACGACTGCGGCGCCGCGCCGAAACGTGGAAAACGCCGCTAAGTCCCTTAGAATGGCATACCCCCTCCCCCCTCCCACCTGGGGGGTACATCCGGGGGGAATGTCCTCCACTTAAAACCTTAAATACAGTAGAACCTAACTGCTATTGTTAGGATCCGGTCTGAACCGCCCTCTCCATTCTGCAAACGGGGCCATCCGAACACGCCGGAGGACCGCCACTCTGACCGGCATTGCCGACTCGACAAACAGATCGTGCGCCGCATCCTCGACCGGGCGCCCGGTCTCTTTCGAAGACGATCGCTAGAAATTCTCCTGCCGATTGCCCAGCGCGGGATGCCCACCAACGATCTCATGGCGCCGTTCATCTACGCGCGCAGTAGAACCGGCAACCACTTATCTGGTGAAGATTGTCACCGGATTGGGAACTGCTGGCCGCCGTCCGGATTTCCTTTTCGGCCAAGGAATCCGCCGCCTGTTCCCTGAGCGTGTACCTATCCTGACCGTTAGCCGCCGCCCGCGCCCGCTCGTCCTTGTTCTGCAACGCCTGCGCGTACAGCTTCAGTGTTTCGAGGTTCTCGTGTCCGACCCACACGCGGAGCGTGAGCAAATCGACGCCCCGCTGAACTTGGTCAGTGATGTATGTGTCGCGAAAACGATGGAGTTTCGCGCCATGGACTCCGGCTTGCTTAGCAAGCCCCTGAATGATCCGCAGGAAGTGGCGGTCAACGCCGCCACACGGCGCGGGGAATACCAGCGTGTTCGTGCTTTTTGCCTTCGCGGCTTTCAGATCTCGGCAGAGCGCGTCGGAAATCGGGATGGTGCGCGTACCCGCCCGCGTCTTCGGCTTCCACAGTCCGAAGTCGGCGAGCACTTTCTTGTGGATGCGCACGGTCCTGCGCACGAAGTCGATGTCGTCCCATTCGAGCGTCGCAACTTCCATGTCGCGGCACCCAGTCCCTATGAAGAACCGAATCAGGAGCCGCTCGAAGTCCGTCGCCACGGACTGCAACGCGAGGACCTCTTCGACGGTATACGGCTCCGGCTCCGTGTCCTCGATGACGGGCCAATCTTCCTGCTTGAGCAATCCGACGACGGACTTGACCGGGTTGTGCCTGAGGAACGTGACGACGGTGGTCAAGTTGGTTTTCGTCGTCCACTCTTCGTACCCTTCCTCGCGGAACCAGTCGCGGAACGCGATGAGGTGCTGGCGCCTCACGTCTTCAAGCCGCTGCGCCGGGCAGCGGTCAGCCCACCGCTCCAACTCGGTCTGCTTGTCCTTGATGGTGCGTGGACGGAGATTGTTCTCGACGTGTAGCGCGTCGATGTACTTCGTGATTGCACGGCGGATAGCTGTGTCCTCGTCCCCCGCGCTCGGCGCTTCCGTTTTTGGCTGCGGGTCTGCGTGGGCAGCCACGCCGAGGCGCAATGCCTGCTCGCGCTCGAACTGCCGCCGCAAAGCGGCGTTCAAGTCCGTCCGCGCAGTGTCGTCCTCGGCGAAGAACTGCCACTTGCCGCCGACCCGCAGGCAGTAGTAGTCGCGGGCACCGCACTGCCGGGGGTTGCGTACGCGCAACCGCTCGAACGGACGCCCCGGCGCGTCGCACAGCCTGATGTAAATCGTGACCTTTTGACCTTTCATGGTTTTGCTCCTGAAAGGTCAATACTCGGTTGCGGCGAAAAAGCTGAATTATGTAACCAGAAAACGTAACCAGCGGCTTAAACCTAATCGAATGAAGATTGG
>CAWEFX010000005.1:0-825579 GCA_963808465.1 uncultured Acidobacteriota bacterium | reverse complement strand
CAGCGCCGCCGTAACTGTGCCCCACAACATCAGCAGAATTGCCAGCGGACTTGGCACAACGCCCATAATGTCCCCCTCCTCGGATCAAGCAACTGCGATCCGTTAAGTTCACAGCTTGGGCCCAAGCCAAAAGGGAGGCTGTGACGTGCGTCACGCATTTTCGTGACTCTCCCCGGACCGCGACTCGCGTTCCCCACACGGCTGCGACGTGGTGATTCGCCTGGGCCAACTCCCGATATAACGGCAGATTCCGAGAGGAGAACTTCTTAGAGTCGGCTGCAATAGTAATCCTGCGTTAATGACAACAGGCGTATACTTGAAAAGTCTAGTCCCACACCCTCCGCCGCGCCCGCCATGGGCGACGGTTCCTGTGCCACCAGACGCAGATCCCTGAAGCGACTCTCGACAGAAGCCCTGATTGTTTGGAGCGCCCCCGGTCCTGCCCGGAGAATCTTCGATGGCAAGCAAGGGCACGGAACCATATTTCGATGAGGATGTAAGCAAGAGCCGGGCGCTGTTTGAAAACCTTTTCGAATCCTCTCCCGACGCCATTGTCGAAGCCAACCGGGAGGGTTTGATTGTCAGGGTCAACGCTCAGGTCGAATCCATGTTCGGCTACACCCGCGGCGAACTGATCGGCCAGCCGGTCAATATTCTGGTGCCCGAACGTTTCCGGAGCGGCGCACATCACCCACCAGCAAAGTTATCATGCCTGCGCCTCACACGCGGCCCATGGGCGCAGGGCTCGAGCTTTATGGTCGGCGCAAGGACGGCAGCGAATTTCCCATAGACATCATGCTCAGTACCCTGCAAGCCGAAGGGGAATCGCTCGCCTTGGCCGTGGTTCGCGACGTCACGCAGCGCAAGCAAGTCGAAGATGCCTTGCGTCGCAGCGAAGAGCAATTCCGTTCGATCGTTAACAGCGTCGAAGACTACGCCATCTTCCTTCTCGACGCCGATGGGCGGGTCACTACCTGGAATCCTGGAGCCGAGCGGATCAAAGGATACCGCGCCGAGGAAATCATAGGCCGCGGCGTTGATTCCTTTTACACCGAGGAGGATATCGCCCGGGACAAGCCCCGCGAAGCCCTGCGCCTGGCTGCCAGTTTGGGACGCTATGAAGACGAGGGCTGGCGGGTTCGAAAAGACGGCTCGCGGTTCTGGGCGGACGTGATTATCACGGCCATTCGAGACAAGAACGCACAGTTGCTCGGCTTTTCGAAAGTCACCCGCGACCTTACCGTTCGCAAGCAGACCGAAGACGCCTTGATGCTGGAACTCACCAAGTCTGTGCTTTCGAGTTTTGACGTTCGGAACTTGCTGTCAGCCTTGTCTGCTGGCATTCAGCATGTTATTCAGCACGACTATGCAGCTGTTGCTCTCCATGACGGCGAAACCAACCAGTTGCGTGTCCACGTTCTTGAAGTCTGTGGAATAAGCAGTCCTACTCTAGAGCAAGTTCACGTGCCCTTGAAGCGGTCGCCCTCAGGTTATGTATTCATGAACCGAGAGCCCCTTCTTCTCAGCAATTTCAAAGATGAGCGGTTTGCGTCTGAAGCTTTTCAGCATCTGAATGCCAAAGGCATGAAATCCGGCTGCTGGGTACCCTTCGTCTGCGAAGAGCGAGTCCTTGGCACGCTGATCGTCGGCAGCCGTGAAGAAGCTGCCTTTACGCAGGAAGGATTTGGAGGTTCTCGGTCATTTTGCCAACCAAGTGGCGATCGGTATTGACAACGTGGTTGCTGCCGGAGAATTCAAGCGGTTGAGTGAAAAACTAGCGGAAGAGAATCAGCGTCTGGAGCAGGAAGTACTGGTTCTGGAAGAGGACCTTACCACTGAATATGGGTTCGACGAGATTATCGGGCACAGTGTTGCGCTGAAAAGAGTTCTGAAGCAGGTTGAAACGGTAGCGTCGACGGGCGCGACGGTCCTCATCCTCGGTGAGACCGGCACGGGTAAAGAGCTCATTGCCAGGTCGATCCATCAACTGAGTCCACGCGGGCAACGAAGCATCATAAAGCTAAATTGTGCCGCGATTCCCGCCGGTCTACTGGAAAGTGAACTCTTTGGCCACGAGAAGGGCGCTTTTACCGGCGCGATTTCACAGAAGATAGGCAGGTTAGAGCTGGCCCATCAGGGAACGCTGTTCCTTGACGAGATTGGTGAGCTTCCTTTGGAGCTTCAGCCGAAGATCTTGCGGGCGCTTCAGGAGAAAGAGTTCGAACGGGTCGGTAGCACGCGCACCATTCCGGTGAATGTGCGACTGATAGCGGCCACCAACCGGGACTTGGGCCAGATGGTTGCCGACAAGCAATTTCGGAGCGATCTCTACTATCGTTTGAGGGTGTTCCCGATTACGCTGCCGCCGCTACGCGAACGCCGTGAGGATATTCCTCTGCTGGTTCGCTGTTTTGTAGATCGACACGCACGCCGGATGAATCGGGAGATTAAAAGTATCCCGACGGACGTGATGCAGGCACTCACGAATTGGAATTGGCCGGGGAACATCCGGGAGCTTGAGAATTTCGTCGAGAGAGCTGTGATTCTTTCAAAAGGGCCCGCGCTCCGCGCACCTCTTTCTGAGCTGACTGTCCCGAAGCTGGAACAGACGCCTGCGCAAGACAGCCCCACCTTAGAATCGGCCGAACGGGAACAGATTCTCAGTGCGCTCCGCGAAGCCAAGGGAATGATCGGCGGGCTGGATGGCGCTGCCGCCCGGCTGGGCCTGAAGCGAACGACCTTGAACTCCAAGCTGAAGAAACTGGGAATCGGACGACGAGACTACCTGTAGTCGCGGAGACGAAGATCGCCTTCGTCACTTTCGTCACTTTCCTCCAAGACAATCCTTCTCACACTGACTTCTAAGAGCCTATGTCCTTTGTTTCATTCGATATTCACTGGCATGAGTGTCATTCGTCACTATGGTTCCGTAATTGCGATACCTAACAGCGTGTTGAAAATCACGGTCGAGGAAAAGGGAAAGCTCGTGACACTGAAACTCGCAGGAAAGATCAGCGGACCTTGGGTGGCCGAGTTCAGCCGAACATGGCAGTCGCTGGCCCCGTCCCTCGATTCGAAAAAGTTGTCGGTGGATTTGCGTGAAGTGACCCAGATAAACGCCGAGGGACGGCGGCTTTTGGCCGAGATCCATGACAAGACGGGCGCAGAATTTCAGACCAATTCGCTGTTGATGGAGCTTTATGCCCAGGAAGCGATGCGAGAGCACCAGAGAAATGACAAAAGGAGCCTAAAATGAAAGGTCCATACGGTTTCGAACTCAACGAAAGCTGCCAAACCTACAAGCTTCATGGCAACGGATTTTTCTCCCAATTATCGCAAGCTGCACTAAAGGATCTCGATGCTGTGAAGTTTATCTCAGCTTATCCGCAGGACGCGGTGCTATTCATGGAAAAGCAGACTCCACGCGGAATCTACGTGCTCTGCGAAGGAGAGGTGAAGCTCTCCGTCAGCTCCAGCGAAGGCAAGAAGCTCATCTTGCGCATCGCCAAGGCTGGTGAAGTCCTTGGGCTGATGTCTGCCTTTTCGAACACTCCTATGGAAGTAACCGCCGAAACCATGCACCCGTGCCAGGTGGCCTTCGTAAGGCGTGATGATTTCCTGCGCTTCCTGATACAGCACCCCGAGGCTTATCCAGTAGTGGCGAGACAGTTAGGCTCACACTACCAGACCGCTGCGATCAACTCCGAACCGTGGGCCTTTCTATATCCGCGCCGGAAAAGCTTGCCAAGCTCCTGCTGGAGTTCGCCGTCGGGGGGAAGGAAACGAACGAGGGAACACGCATCAACCTTCCACTGACGCATGAAGAAATTGCAGAGTTCATCGGCACCACTCGTGAGACGGTCACACGCACACTCAGTGAGTTTAAGAGCCAGCACCTGGTCGAGCTGCGCGGTTCGACGCTGGTTATCGAAGATCGCGAGGCTTTAGAGGAGTTTGTGACTGCCTAAGGCGTTTCCGGAGATCGAGCTGTCGGTGGTATCTAGACGCACAAGATTCGCGACGAGTCTGCCCGGGTAACGTTCCATTACATGCAAAGCGTGATCGCTTCTGTGGCACTTCTGACTGACTGATGTCACAGACCGAAAGACGACAAGCAACCTTCAAGGACAGGAGGCTTTATGACTGGAGAAGGAAAGCTTGAGGTGGAAAATCCAGCGGAAGCACTGCGGAATCGGGATGGGATATTCAAAGTGATCTCGCCTTACGGACACATCTTTCAGGTCACCTGCCGAAGAGGATCCAATATGCGAATCCGTGAAGTAGGCGATTCAGAAAACGCAGCGCTTTCCGAGTCTCGGAAGTGGCAAATCGAGAAGATTGTCTGAACAACCTTGCCATTTGTGCGCCCAGACTCCCCGTGCTGCATATTTCGAGCGTCGCCGTAGTCCTCGCTTTCCCGTCCGCTTCGCCCTTGTAGTCTGCGGAGACGTCGGATGCTTGCAAGAACAAACCTATACAATATCTATAAACGTCCACGGAGTCCTCGTTGCCTTGGCATCCACGGTGACGATCGGCCAGAGACTTGTCATTCGGAGATTAGCTGAGAATTGGGCGGCAAGAGATGGTCGCGTAACCAGCCTGGGTCGGTGTTACGCAGGCCGAGTTGAAGTGGGTATAGAATTCTCGGAGCCCGCCCCAGATTTCTGGCTGATACGTACCAATTCCAAACACTCCGATTAAGATAGCCTCTCCTCCAGATTCCTCTCGGTTCAGTGCGAAGCCAGATCACCCTCCATTGTGACCGGGGCCACATTCTTCCCCGTTCCCTGGGACCAGCATACGGCTGACGGCCACCGAGGCCGGAATGGAGGGATTATGGATCGCCTATTCTCGTTCTTGCTATTCGCGGCATTCCTCTACCACCTGATTCATGGCGATCATGAGAGCCATCAGGTTCTCGCAAGGGAGCCGGTTAGAAGCAGGAGTGAGCCAAGAGCCAAGGAGGAGTCGGATGACTAAGAAGACGGAGAAAAAGAGCAGGGTTCGCAAGCTGCTTAGATCGACGAAGAGCAGAGTTAAGGCGCGGCGAAGAAAGGCGGTCGTACTGAGAGAACCCAGAAGTTATGTGACTGAGCAGCATTGGGAACTGTGGTAACCGCTGACAGCAAACACACGTGGATTGGAGGGCTTTATGGAGGAGGAACGAGAACGCGAACTTTTATTCGAAGAGGTGAGGGAGTGGATTGGGAGTATGGAGTGTGTTTGCCGATCTCCAGCAGTTATGGAACTGATCCGGCAACTCGAAAGAGATCACAATGCTTTCCCACAAATCATCGTCAATGTACGGTTCCTGTGCCACCAGACGCAGATCCCTGAAGCGACTCTCGACAGAAGCCCTGATTGTTTGGAGCGCCCCCGGTCCTCCCGGAGAATCTTCGATGGCAAGCAAGGGCACGGAGCCATGCTTCGATGAGGACGTAAGCAAGAGCCGGGCGCTTTTTGAAAACCTTTTCGAATCCTCCCCCGACGCCATTGTCGAAGCCAACCGAGAGGGTTTGATTGTCAGGGTCAACGCTCAGGTGGAATCCATGTTCGGCTACACTCGGGGCGAACTGATCGGCCAGCCGGTTAATATTCTGGTGCCCGAACGTTTCCGGACGGCGCACATCACCCACCAGCAAAGTTATCATGCCGCGCCTCACACGCGACCCATGGGCGCCGGGCTTGAGCTTTATGGTCGGCGAAAGGACGGCAACGAATTTCCCATAGACATCATGCTCAGTACCTTGCAAGCCGAAGGGGAATCGCTCGCCTTGGCGGTTGTTCGGGATGTCACGATGCGCAAGCAAGTCGAAGATGCCTTGCGTCGCAGCGAAGAGCAATTCCGTTCGATCGTTAACAGCGTCGAAGACTACGCCATCTTCCTGCTCGACGCCTATGGACGGATCACTACCTGGAATCCTGGAGCCGAGCGGATCAAAGGATATCGCGCCGAGGAAATCATAGGCCGCGGCGTTGAATGTTTTTACACCGAGGAGGATATCGCCCGCGGTAAGCCTCGCGAAGCCCTGCGCCTCGCTGCCAGTTTAGGACGTTATGAAGACGAGGGCTGGCGGGTTCGAAAAGACGGCTCGCGGTTCTGGGCGGACGTGGTTATCACGGCTATTCGAGACAAGAACGGAGAGTTGCTCGGCTTTTCGAAAGTCACCCGCGACATTACCGTTCGCAAGCAGACCGAAGACGCCTTGATGCTGGAACTCACCAAGTCCGTGCTTTCGAGTTTTGATGTTCGGAATTTGCTGTCAGCCTTGTCTGCTGGCATTCAACATGTTATTCAGCACGACTATGCGGCTGTTGCTCTCCATGACGGCGAAACCAACCAGTTGCGTGTCCACGTTCTTGAAGTCGGCGGAATAAATAATCCTTCTCTAGAGCCAACTTCTCGTGCCCTTGAAGCGATCGGCCTCAGGTTATGTATTCATGAACCGAGAACCCCTTCTTCTCAACAATTTTAAAGACGAGCGTTTTGTCGTTGAAGCTTTTCAGCATCTGAATGCCAAAGGCATGAAGTCCGGATGCTGGGTGCCTCTCGTCTGCGAAGAGCGAGTCCTCGGGACGCTGATAGTCGGCAGCCGTGAAGAAGCTGCCTTTAAGCGGAAGGATTTGGAGGTTCTCGGGCATTTTGCCAACCAGGTGGCCATCGGTATTGACAACGTGGTTGCTGCGGGCGAATTCAAGCGGTTGAGTGAGAAATTGGCCGAAGAGAATCAGCGTCTGGAGCAGGAAGTACGGGTTCTGGAAGAGGACCTTACCACTGAATATGGGTTCGACGAGATTATCGGGCACAGTGTTGCGCTGAAAAGAGTTCTGAAGCAGGTTGAAACGGTAGCGTCGACGGGCGCGACGGTCCTCATCCTCGGTGAGACCGGCACGGGTAAAGAGCTCATTGCCAGGTCGATCCATCAACTGAGTCCACGCGGGCAACGAAGCATCATAAAGCTAAATTGTGCCGCGATTCCCGCCGGTCTACTGGAAAGTGAACTCTTTGGCCACGAGAAGGGCGCTTTTACCGGCGCGATTTCACAGAAGATAGGCAGGTTAGAGCTGGCCCATCAGGGAACGCTGTTCCTTGACGAGATTGGTGAGCTTCCTTTGGAGCTTCAGCCGAAGATCTTGCGGGCGCTTCAGGAGAAAGAGTTCGAACGGGTCGGTAGCACGCGCACCATTCCGGTGAATGTGCGACTGATAGCGGCCACCAACCGGGACTTGGGCCAGATGGTTGCCGACAAGCAATTTCGGAGCGATCTCTACTATCGTTTGAGGGTGTTCCCGATTACGCTGCCGCCGCTACGCGAACGCCGTGAGGATATTCCTCTGCTGGTTCGCTGTTTTGTAGATCGACACGCACGCCGGATGAATCGGGAGATTACGAGCATCCCGACAGACGTGATGCAGGCACTCACGAATTGGAATTGGCCGGGGAACATCCGGGAGCTTGAGAATTTCGTCGAGAGAGCTGTGATTCTTTCAAAAGGGCCCGCGCTCCGCGCACCTCTTTCTGAGCTGACTGTCCCGAAGCTGGAACAGACGCCTGCGCAAGACAGCCCCACCTTAGAATCGGCCGAACGGGAACAGATTCTCAGTGCGCTCCGCGAAGCCAAGGGAATGATCGGCGGGCTGGATGGCGCTGCCGCCCGGCTGGGCCTGAAGCGAACGACCTTGAACTCCAAGCTGAAGAAACTGGGAATCGGACGACGAGACTACCTGTAGTCGCGGAGACGAAGATCGCCTTCGTCACTTTCGTCACTTTCCTCCAAGACAATCCTTCTCACACTGACTTCTAAGAGCCTATGTCCTTTGTTTCATTCGATATTCACTGGCATGAGTGTCATTCGTCACTATGGTTCCGTAATTGCGATACCTAACAGCGTGTTGAAAATCACGGTCGAGGAAAAGGGAAAGCTCGTGACACTGAAACTCGCAGGAAAGATCAGCGGACCTTGGGTGGCCGAGTTCAGCCGAACATGGCAGTCGCTGGCCCCGTCCCTCGATTCGAAAAAGTTGTCGGTGGATTTGCGTGAAGTGACCCAGATAAACGCCGAGGGACGGCGGCTTTTGGCCGAGATCCATGACAAGACGGGCGCAGAATTTCAGACCAATTCGCTGTTGATGGAGCTTTATGCCCAGGAAGCGATGCGAGAGCACCAGAGAAATGACAAAAGGAGCCTAAAATGAAAGGTCCATACGGTTTCGAACTCAACGAAAGCTGCCAAACCTACAAGCTTCATGGCAACGGATTTTTCTCCCAATTATCGCAAGCTGCACTAAAGGATCTCGATGCTGTGAAGTTTATCTCAGCTTATCCGCAGGACGCGGTGCTATTCATGGAAAAGCAGACTCCACGCGGAATCTACGTGCTCTGCGAAGGAGAGGTGAAGCTCTCCGTCAGCTCCAGCGAAGGCAAGAAGCTCATCTTGCGCATCGCCAAGGCTGGTGAAGTCCTTGGGCTGATGTCTGCCTTTTCGAACACTCCTATGGAAGTAACCGCCGAAACCATGCACCCGTGCCAGGTGGCCTTCGTAAGGCGTGATGATTTCCTGCGCTTCCTGATACAGCACCCCGAGGCTTATCCAGTAGTGGCGAGACAGTTAGGCTCACACTACCAGACCGCCTGCGATCAACTCCGAACCGTGGGCCTTTCTATATCCGCGCCGGAAAAGCTTGCCAAGCTCCTGCTGGAGTTCGCCGTCGGGGGGAAGGAAACGAACGAGGGAACACGCATCAACCTTCCACTGACGCATGAAGAAATTGCAGAGTTCATCGGCACCACTCGTGAGACGGTCACACGCACACTGAGTGAGTTTAAGAGCCAGCACCTGGTCGAGCTGCGCGGTTCGACGCTGGTTATCGAAGATCGCGAGGCTTTAGAGGAGTTTGTGACTGCCTAAGGCGTTTCCGGAGATCGAGCTGTCGGTGGTATCTAGACGCACAAGATTCGCGACGAGTCTGCCCGGGTAACGTTCCGTTACATGCAAAGCGTGATCACTTCTGTGGCACTTCTGACTGACTGATGTCACAGACCGAAAGACGACAAGCAACCTTCAAGGACAGGAGGCTTTATGACTGGAGAAGGAAAGCTTGAGGTGGAAAATCCAGCGGAAGCACTGCGGAATCGGGATGGGATATTCAAAGTGATCTCGCCTTACGGACACATCTTTCAGGTCACCTGCCGAAGAGGATCCAATATGCGAATCCGTGAAGTAGGCGCGTCAGAAAACGCAGCGCTTTCCGAGTCTCGGAAGTGGCAAATCGAGAAGATTGTCTGAACAACCTTGCCATTTGTGCGCCCAGACTCCCCGTGCTGCATATTTCGAGCGTCGCCGTAGTCCTCGCTTTCCCGTCCGCTTCGCCCTTGTAGTCTGCGGAGACGTCGGATGCTTGCAAGAACAAACCTATACAATATCTATAAACGTCCACGGAGTCCTCGTTGCCTTGGCATCCACGGTGACAATAGGCCAGAGACTTGTCATTCGGAATCCTGAGAATTGGGCGGCAAGAGATGGTCGCGTAACCAGCCTGGGTCGGTGTTACGCAGGCCGAGTTGAAGTGGGTATAGAATTCTCGGAGCCCGCCCCAGATTTCTGGCTGATACGTACCAATTCCAAACACTCCGATTAAGATAGCCTCTCCTCCAGATTCCTCTCGGTTCAGTGCGAAGCCAGATCACCCTCCATTGTGACCGGGGCCACATTCTTCCCCGTTCCCTGGGACCAGCATACGGCTGACGGCCACCGAGGCCGGAATGGAGGGATTATGGATCGCCTATTCTCGTTCTTGCTATTCGCGGCATTCCTCTACCACCTGATTCATGGCGATCATGAGAGCCATCAGGTTCTCGCAAGGGAGCCGGTTAGAAGCAGGAGTGAGCCAAGAGCCAAGGAGGAGTCGGATGACTAAGAAGACGGAGAAAAAGAGCAGGGTTCGCAAGCTGCTTAGATCGACGAAGAGCAGAGTTAAGGCGCGGCGAAGAAAGGCGGTCGTACTGAGAGAACCCAGAAGTTATGTGACTGAGCAGCATTGGGAACTGTGGTAACCGCTGACAGCAAACACACGTGGATTGGAGGGCTTTATGGAGGAGGAACGAGAACGCGAACTTTTATTCGAAGAGGTGAGGGAGTGGATTGGGAGTATGGAGTGTGTTTGCCGATCTCCAGCAGTTATGGAACTGATCCGGCAACTCGAAAGAGATCACAATGCTTTCCCACAAATCATCGTCAATGTAGAAGAGAATTGAGAAGGCTTTCGGCGGGGAGATTAACGAGCATTCGCGAACATTGTTCGCTTTTGTGGCAATTCGGGTTGCGTCCCAACCGCTAACATTCGCTCGACGGCCTCACGATTTATGCGGTTGCGAATAAACCATTGCGCCAACTCCCTCGTTACTGGGTGACCCAACTCCGCCTCGATTTCTCGTAGTTCCGCATCATTGATATCTGCATATTGTGGTGTTTCCATTTGCTTCCATCCCGTATCGGGACGCCCCCATACAATGGTGCATGAAACCCATATCTGAGATTGTGACGCTCGTCACCGGAAGCAAAGATGTATTCACTTAGTAATACAGCAACGTACAGGCACGAAACGAGCCGCACTTCCCCCCTCATGTCTACATTGGTAGGCAAACGAAAAGAATAGTCGGTTTCGGAAGATTCCCGAGAACTGGAAGCCATGAAGCCATCACTGCCCGGCTGTGTGCTCCGTCACCGCGCCTGAGCTTCCCCTTTAGGAAACTTTGGCCATGGAGACTGTTCTGGAGCGACCTTACAAAATCGTCCGTACCTTGCCAGACGGCCAACGAGTGCTGATCGGCACTTTTAAGGATGTAGCCGAGGCAAGGAAGCAGATCGCTGCGTTCAGCGAATACTGGCCAGGCGATTACACGATTGAGCAGCCGATCGTCGAGCGGCGAGTGGGTCGGTAACACGGCACGAAGAGATTAGTTCTCTCTTCTTCGCAGCTCATTCCGCCAGTCTGAGAATATGGTCACTAAGGTCTACTTTTAACTGCTCGCACGGGTCGCCGTGGCCACGCTTCAGCAACTGTGGGTGATTCTCTTCGAGCCATCCACAAAAGACCAAGATTTTGTCCTCTGTGCGTTCTTCTGGCAGGAATCGCTGCTGCCATAACGCGATGAGCCGTTGCCTTCTCGCGCGATCTTTCAGTTGAGGGGAACCCACACCTAAATCCTATCGTGCCGTAGCAATTTACGCTTGTTATCTCTGGAGCGGGAACGTGCTTGCCTCGTTCTCTGGAATTGCCCGCTGATTGATAGGTCCCGAGAAACGGGGTGGATTCAATGGGTCATCGCAACACAGGCTCAAAATCTGGTAAGAGGAGCCTCAAGAGCTACATTCGAGCTCGGGCTTTAAATACACACGGAAAGCACTGTCCTGTTTAGGTTTAATTGAGTACAGCTCGGCAAGATCATTCCCTGCGAGAAGTGATTGGACGGTGTTGCATCGACCGGTTGAGCTGGCAGGGATTCTCGAAAAGTATCCGTCGCGGTAACCGACTTTCGAAAATCAATCGCACTTACCGTCGTTGTTATTGTCGGGCGTAAAATGACTCCGGCAACGCCATGACCATGTGCCCATTCGATGTTCCGTTTTCTCCAGGCCAGTTGGACGATCTCAGAAGAAGACTTGAGCAAACTCGTTGGCTTGACGAGGTATCCAGCTCTGCGTGGGAGTACGGCTTCGATCTTCGCTTTCTGCAGGAGATTTGTCGTTATTGGAGAAGAGAATTCGACTGGAGAGCTCAGGTAGAGAAGCTATCGGCATTTCACCACTATCGCTTCGTCTCAGATGCGCCGGGAATCCATTTTATCCACGAGAAGGGCAAAGGTCCCGATCCCATTCCGCTGATCCTGATACACGGCTGGCCGGGATCATTTGTGGAGATGCTGAGAATCGTTCCGCTGTTGACAGACCCCGCAGCTCATGGAGGCGATTCGAAAGATGCGTTTGACATTGTCGTTCCGTCGCTGCCCGGATTTGGCTATTCGGACCAGCCTGCCAGCGGCACGAATATTTTTCACATTGCCAAATTGTGGCAGGAACTGATGAGCGAGCTTGGGTATAGCCGTTTTGCGGCTCAAGGAGGAGACATCGGCGCAGGCGTGAGTACGGCCTTAGGTCTCCGTCATCCCGATCGGATCATTGGAATTCATTTGAACTACATTCCTGCCTCATACAGACCCTATCTGGGTAATGGACAGAAGCTCACCGCAGCGGAAGACAATTACTTGAACGCGCTGGCAAACTGGTATGAGGAGAGTGGTGCCTACGCACATATTCAGAGAACGCGACCTCAAACCCCTGCTTATGCCCTGAATGATTCGCCTGCGGGCTTAGCGGCTTGGATACTGGAAACATTCCGGGAATGGTCGGATTGCAATGGCGATCTGTATCGCAGATTCAGCCGGGATGAACTCCTGACAAATGTAACGTTGTACTGGATGACCCAGACGATTCATTCCTCTTTCCGGATTTATTACGAAAACAAGAAAGCTCCGCTACGGTTCGGTCCGGGTGATTTCGTGCAGATACCCTGTGCGATCGCGAACTTTCCGAGAGAAATCTCCGCTCCTCCACGTGAGTGGGTCGAGCGTGGGTACAACGTTCAGCATTGGACAAAGATGCCCCGCGGAGGACACTTTGCCGCGATAGAAGAGCCTGAATTGTTAGCTGAAGACATACGGCACTTCTTTCGCGACTTCCGGAATTGAAACCCAGGTCGGTGGCTGCCCACACCTGGCAGCGTATAGTCGCTCCTCTAACTGATCCCGAATAGGTGTGGCCCACAGAAACCATTTGGGGAGGTGGTTCGTGGGCTCATTTCCGTTTCGCGATTTGCTTCATGAGTGCTACATATCTGCGGTATTCACTCGCCTCATCTCGGAGGCCGCTGACAAGTTTTCGTAAGGCATATTTCTTCGTGCTTTCCATGTTCGGGATCATTGCCTCTGCTCTGTCAGCCCGTTCGTCTATCTTCTTGACTTCATCTTCGAGGTACTCGATGTGAACAATCAAAGGATCTCTGTCCATTCCATTCAACCTCATCCGCAAGCCATTCTTGGGGCAAGTAAGTGACACTTCAGACCACCCGCAAGTGCTCTTCAGCATTCACGGGTGGATCGTTTTTTAGGCGGGACCCATTTAATACATTAGCTGGTAATCGGGCGTGGTCAAGCGTGGGCCTCTAAGCTCAGTTGCAGACAAACGCGAGAATAGATTACCTGCAACCATAATCGCTGAGCTCCCTTCGAAAGCGGGAGAGGTACACTCGGAAGCCTGCCGTTCCGATTAAGTCAGGCTTCTGGCCTATTGCTGAAAGCCGTAACAGAAGGAGGTCAACAATGAAGATACTCACGTTGCTGCTTTTCACTTTAGGAGGCGCCATTTTCGGTCTCTCCAGTGCGGGGTGTGGCCGAACAATGCTGTCGCCGCCGTTCGTTAGCGCTGCAGGATTCTCAGATGCGAGCTTGAGTGGCGGATATTCGTTCGCTGACTCCGGAGAAACTCTGGGATCGCCAAGTACCAAGTTCAACGAAGCTGGCGTCCTCACCTTTGACGGCGGCGGCCGCTTTAGTGGCAACTCGACTATGAACAATGGTGGCAGGATTTGCGCGGCCACGGTGACAGGGACCTACCGGATAAATTCTGATGGGTCTGGTTCAGCCATGGTCACGCAGACTCCTGACGCTGCTTCTGCAGCTGGCGGCTGCACGACAATCTTCTTCCCAGCCGCACTGGGTCTTTCAGGCGGTGGGACACAAGTCCAATTCATCGAAATTTCGTCGTCGGAAATCTTGATCGGTTCGGCACTAAAGCAATAGTCATAAACCCTAATGCCCACTTTCATTTTTCTTGAGGCAAACAGGCAAACAATTGAGACAAAACCGCAGGCTACCTGAAGGTGACGCCACATTCCGTCTATAACGGAGACTTCTGGGGGCTTGACAGTGAACTGGCCTATAGTCAGCAGTGGGATGTGACCGTGTAACTATTTGCTTTGCACTTTCGGAGCCGGGTCAAGGCACTCGGAGTCCAAATAGACGATTGGATGATTATCGAACTTGATGCCGTATCGGGAAACTAACACAATCTCCAGAACCGTTCCATGTCGCTCGACGTATCCGCCGGGTGCTTTGTCGTTGACGACAACATGCGCACCGACGCCAAATTCTCGATTCCATTCTGTCTTTTTCATGTTGTTCCTCGGGTGCCTGGTACGGTCAGAGTTGTTCGTCACTTCCTCGATGTTTCTCGATTTCCCCTTGAGCATAGCGCCGCTTTAGTATCTCGATGGGGGATTCACGCAGAGCTTCGTGCCCGCGCCCCTCAGTTGGCAGCCATCGAACGAAAAGAATGACCAAAACGATCAGGGCAATCCAGAAGAACCACATACCGTACATGTGCCACCACCAGCCGCTCATGGTCCTCCTCCACGAAGCGACTTATACACTGGGGTTCCCGGCGATGCTGTGATGCTGGTCACGATGCAGTACGGAAATCAACCGAACTGGTTTGAAGAACCCAAGACCCGAGCCGACCGGAACGCAGTGAGTGCATGATCCACAAGGCCGTATCTCAACAGTAGCCAATTCTCCGATAAAGGGTGCCAGCTCAACCGGGATTGCGGCGATCCCTGTGTGCTCCATGGCCTCGTTTCCGGGGTTCAGAAAAATGCTCCGTTTGCTAAGCATGTCGTGAACGCAGGGGTGTCCTCATTCGGTCTGGGAAAAAACGGTGACCTTAATGACTCGTCCGCGTCGTTGCTTCTGATCGATCACGACCTGCTCGGATTCAATTCTCGATTATGGCAATGCTGAGAGCGTCGATGACTCTCTTCCTCTATCTTCGGTTAAGTCCAGCTTCCTTAGCTGGGCAATCAGAGCGCCCATATTCTTACGCAAGGCAGACTGTCGCTTAGCGCACGGAGCCGCGATGGTCGCGAAAATCGCTCATCTACCCCATCCTCGGCTGCTCGACGAGGTGGGACTTGAGGCCGCACTTTATTGGTACGTGGACGGTTTTGCGAAGCGCAGCAAGATCAAGGTTGATCTTGATTATCCACCTCATTACGAGCGGCTCCCGGGAGAAGTGGAAAACGCGCTGTTCTGCATCGTGGAGGAGTGCCTGACCAATATTCACCGCCACTCGGGAAGCCAGACAGCATCCATTCGGTTCACACGTTCTGCCAGCGAAATCATCCTCGAGGTGACAGACGACGGCAAAGGAATGCCGCCGGAAAAACTGGCTTCATTGGCTTCAGCGAGCACCATGGGAAGAGGTCTCAGCGGTATGCAAGAGAGACTCAAGCAACTAGGGGGGAGTCTTAAGATCGATTCAAATGGCCACGGCACTGCGATCATTGCCGTATGACTCGGCGCATCATCGACAACCAAACCAAGGTTCTTCCGCGCACCGGGGCGTTTAGTTCAGTGCTAAACCTTTTGCAGAACCTCTCGACGAAATCCTTCGAACATGGTGATGGCTAAGAGAGAAGATGATCTGTCTTCTGTGCTTAAGTACCGCTTCGATACATGCTTGTGGCGACGAATAAAGCGAGCGCGACCCGGCAACAGTCTCGTTAGTTTAAGAACACGGCCCAAAAGCTCGGCTCGGAAGGCCCGCAATTCAGCGCGAGTCGAGTCGCACAGTGGCTTCGGGTCAATGAAATAACCGAACCGACGGACGCCAGCGACGCAGGCGTTTGTCTCTGTGTCGGTCTTCTCTTCGAACGTAGTTCTGGTCCTATCGTTCAACCAGTCACCAAATGCAGTGAGCATGATCTCGTTGTTGTTGAAATTTCTGATTGGGGCCACCTTCGCCATAGCTTTAGCCTCAACTCGACGTTTCACGCTTAGACTTTGGCTTTCGGCCTCGGCCTTTGCGATAGTTTGCTGCTTTGTGCTTCCTGGCCCTCTCCACATCGCGTTCAGTCCAGGTGCGCCCCTCTATACCCGCAATCGTTTGACGCTTTGGCTCCGGAACCACTCCCGCATATAGCCACCTGAGCAGCGTGTTCTTGTGCACTCCGATCTGTCGGGCGACTTCTACCGTGGAGTAACGATTCATTTACGAGCATAGGTATTACCATATTTATCTTGCTCAGTCAATCACCTTGTGGGAGAATCTTCCCGCCAAACGGAGGTCGACAATGATGCCAGAGCAGCACCGGACGTACGTCGAGGAGATCAAGCAAGACATCAGGGTTTTTGAAAGCCTCCTTAGGCGTGCCAAGGAATGCGTAGAGAAAGCAGAAGTTTGGGTCAAGCCCGAGTGGTTAATCGAGGTAGCGCACTGCGAGTCTCGGCTCACCCGGTTTCGGGATACGCTTCATATCGCAGAGGAAAATTTCGCGCCACACTAGAGTGCAGCTCCGGCCCTGCCCAAGCGTGCCATCCGATCACATTAGGACGCTACCTGTTCGTTTTCTTCCGTCCCGGCCTTTTTCCGCCAAGTGCCAGCAACCGCACATGGGTTGAAGCATCCAACTCCCTAATTCCAACATATCAGCCCCACGTGCTCTTGGCGTGGGGCTCTCACCAGAAGCCTACGAAGGCTTACAGCGATTGCACAGTCGGACTGGGGCGGCAACACGAGCGCGGCTTAGGCCGTTGCGGACGAGCTAGCACTGCTAGAAACGCAGCTAACGCTAATCTTCTGATTCAAGGCGCCGGACGGGGCATTTACTTTAAGATTTAATCGGCGGCAGGATGGCCGCGTTCAGCAGTGCCTCGCGAGGATTTCAGCCTCCTCGCATACACGCATCGTGAGCATGTTTTGTCGTGTTCCTCAATCGTGTAGGTCTCACCTTGAAGAACGGATTGCTCTGCGCCCGCCTCGGCAGCCGCGCGTGTGTTAAAGGCTTCGTAACCCAAAGTCGCTAACCGGGACCAACGGATGTGATAGTGAAATTGGTAGGGGTCCATTGAGCTTCGCAGGCTCGACGCTACCACAGAACGAAGGAGGGTGTGTGTCCTCTATTGGACACTGGAACCTTGCGGCGTCCGCGCCGCTAAAGGGTAATCGACGATGAGGATTCCGGCTGGTGTTCCAACACGGCATCGAGGACAAACTGCTGCCATGGATAGGTTATTGAGGTCACTGTGTGTCCACGGGAAGCGCCGAGACGTGCTCGATTCCGGTCGGTCCTAAACTTGTCGAACATCTCGCGCCGTCCGCGCTAGGCGGATTTAGTTCACGATCTCCAGACATCGCGGGCAATCGGCGTCAAGTTCCTCGACGGTGTAGGTTTCACCGGGGCGCATCAGTTGTGTAGCCCTCACGTTAGCTTCTTGAATCTTTCCCAGTACAGTGAGGCGCTTGACCAGCGAATATGGTAGTGCAGCGTGTTGCGGTCCATTGAGACCTCCTAAACAGCGAGTACATCTTCGGAGGGCGCTAGGGTGTAAGGCTTAGAAAAAATGTCTAGAAGGAATGGGTACGGCACGCCTTTCGGGCCTCTAGCGCGAGTAAGTCTTGTGCACAAGAGACCGTCACCCGATGGGCGCGGCGGAGGGTTGTGTCAGGAGACAGAATGACGATACTCCAGTAAAGAGACGCCGTCTGTGCTATTTGGCACAGGTGCCACGACTCTTGCAGTTAACAACGCCATTCCACTCTCAAACTTTGGATTCTGCTTTCTTCCCAACCGCTTTGATTAGGGCTTGAAGCCATTCGTCATCTGACCACAGCGGCTTGCGTCTTGGCCGTCTAGCTTCCGCCATTCGTCCGAAAACGATACCGGCTTCAAATGCGGTCACCACTTCTTCCGATACATCTACTCCGATTGTCCTTTTATCCCTAGCCATCCGTTTCCAATCCGATTCTTGCGCCGCGAAGTAGCTGCGCTTCCATTATTTATGATGTCTGGGAAATGTTGCTGGATGGATTAAGCAGGTGTTCCGTCTCGATACCAGGGTTCATGCTCGAACCGCGTGCGCGGCTCCGCAAGAAAATTCAATTCCTGCAGAAAAACGTTTCGCGTCGGAGCAATGCCTCGATCCCGCTGATAATCTGACCACAGTTGTATTTCGAAACCGTCCCTTGTATTCCACAGCGCTGCGCCATGGAAACCAGAGCAGGCGGGAGGTCAGTTGTGCAGAGGAGAATAGCGAGATTAGGTACGAGCTTAGAGATTGCACGGGCCGCCTGGAATCCGTCCATTACGGGCATGAAAAGGTCCAGGATCAGGATATCTGGGGCTAGGTCTTGAATTTTTGTGATTGCATCGCGCCCGTTGACTGCTTCTGTACAGAACCATCCGGCATGGTCTTCTATCAACTCGTGGAGCCCAGATCGGACCAGCTCACTGTCATCGGCAATTAGGACTCGAATCATAGGAAGCTTAGTCCAAGTAAGTTCTCATCATTTGTGGCCGCAGTCGATCAGGCTAACAGGTCAAGAGCATCGGTAAATGCCCCTATTGGGAACGCGATTGCTTTACTGTGTTGCGTTCTTCCGTCAGGGTAAACAGGTGTCCTGAATCGGGCACTTTTGTCAAAGTCGTTTACCGCTCGGAGCGGTATCACAATACCGTTACGCTATCGAACATAAGACTGTACGATATCGAACATAAGGATGTTCGCTCTGGCATACTTTGAGCTGTGCAATTGCTCTGCCACGCTACGGCTCTACTCGAAGGAATGCACTTACGCTTTAGTCTCGAGAGATTTATGATCAAGTTCTTGCACCTTTGCGGTAGGCTTGTGCCACAGTTTTCTGCGCCTAGTCTTTACTGAAACCACCTTCCGAGAAAGCCGTTTATCAATAGCGAGGCGACGACAAAAGCGAATTGCTTAGTAGCATCGGCGAGGTAAACGCCCGAACGGTCCAATGGATTCAACTCAATCAGCGATAAGGTCGATCTCGAAGGCTATCGAGCACGCCTTCGCAAAATGACCAATGAGGAGTTAATTCGGGAAGGCAAGGCGGACGATATTTGTGCTCACCGATGGCTAATTTCGGCAACCTTCACCTGGGAGTGCCAGTTGCTTTGCAATTTCTTCAGCCTCCGCACGTGTACTGAAGGCTTGCCAATCCCAATTTGCTTTTCCAGCCCAACGGATGTGGTGATGGATTTTTTGCGAAATCTCTTGGAGGTTCATCGAGTCCTCCTCCAGACGCGTTCCTTAAGGCGTCCCGCTTATATGTCTAGTAGATATCCTGAAGGAAGGCTGTGACCTGCATCACATTAACCTGACTCTCCTTGACGTATCTTCATCCGATCAAACCTGACTTTTGAAATCGCGGTGCGTGAAAGTACAAACAAGATCGTTCGGTTCCGATTAGGTGGACGAGATCATAGCCTGTACGGGGTGGGTTGACGCTAGGTCAAATTTGCAGGGAATGCAGAATGTCGGTGGGGCAAGGTCCTCCGGTGCGGTCGATTGGTACCCGCCTATCTTCATCTAGTCCTCGGCAAGCTCTTTGCTGTAGAATTCTACCAACCAGCCAGTTCTAGTACTCTCTGAGGTATTCTCATGGAAGCCCCACAGAGATACGCCCTCATCGATCAACTGACTCGCGAATTGGAATCTGCGGAAAGTAGCATTAGAGCACTCAAGTCAGCGGCTGAACTTGACCGGCACACAGAGCGGGTTCGTGCTTTCACTGCGGATTTCAGAAAAGCCCTGCGCGTCAGGAGAGAATTGGAAAAACAGCTCAAGGCTCTCTCCTGTCCTTTGTTTTACGTTCTTTAGATCGGAAGCGTCTTAACTCTGGCGCTGAGACGAGTGCTAGAGGCTAGGGCCGTAATGGTGCAGGAAAAACGGATGTCAGTCCTGAATAATCTTCGGATATTAATCGCGGATGACCATGAAATCGTCCGAAAAGGATTAAAGCCGCTGTTAGCATCCAAGGCGGGATGGGTAATTTGCGCTGAAGCAGGTACGGGCCGAGAGGCCGTCGCCCTGGCAGCACAGCATCGGCCCGACATCGTCGTCATGGACATTGCTATGCCCGAATTAAACGGGCTGGAGGCTACACGCAAGATACGCAAGCTGCTTCCGAAGACGCAAGTCGTGATCTTGTCTTTTCACTATTCTGATCAACTCGTCCGAGAGGTCTTTGATTCAGGTGCCCGTGCTTACGTACTGAAATCAGATGCTAGCGACGAGCTTTTGCTTGCCATCGAAGCCCTTGCGAATAATCAACCATTCTTCACATCAGGTGCGGCCAAAGTCCTCGTAGATGGATTTTCCAGGCTACCATCAGATGCTCCCCAAACGCCCTTGATGCACGAATCCCTTACTTCGCGACAGCGGGAGGTTCTGCAGTTGGCGGCAGAGGGCAACAGCAGCAAGGAAGTCGCCGTGGCTCTGAACATCAGCGTTAAGACAGCAGAGACGCATCGTGTCAATATCATGCGCAGACTCGGAATGCATTCGGTGAGTGAGTTGGTACGTTACGCTGTTAAGAACAACATCATCGAGCCTTAAGTTAGAAGAGGATCGACTCAGTCCGTTGCGGCTCAGCCCTGTCCCCAACGAATCTCTGCTGCTAAACTGTAGTCTTCCTACCTGCAAAGATCGAGACGACCCGATGACCGTAGCTCTCTGGTGCATGGACTGCAAGCAATCCGTGAATCTTGATCTTCACGGCAATTGCGAGCATTGTGGAAATCCCGAGGTTAGTCTTGTTGATCCCTTAACATTCTGGCAGAAGGTTGTACAGATGAAAGAATCCCGGTGGCTTCTGGCCGCAGCGGTCAGCATGGCGCTATTCGGTGTAGGTCTCACAATTTTTCGGTTTAGACACTCGGTCTCCGCTCGGTCGCAGCCCCAAGCTCACTCCGCTTCCTAGACCTCTCAAACATTTCGGGCCGTTCACGCTTCTGGCTGTATGAGGGATTCAACATCTTCAAAACCGTTTCGGCGAACCGGAGCCTTTTTGTGGCTCTTACGCCATCGCAGTACTTTTTGCCTATGGCCGTTTGCTTTACTGCTTTGGAACACTGTCTCCTGGCGAGACGCGCCCAACTCTGCGACCGCTGGAGGCTTATCGTGTCTGTCAAACTGGAGATCGCTAAACAAGAGCGTCGAAAAGCGCCACGAGTCAAACTACCACGTAGAGTCCGGGTGCGCCCCTTCGATTTCCGCTTATCAGAGGAAGTTTGCATGACCGCAAACGTCTCAAAAACCGGGCTCTACATTGAAACCTCGGCTAGGCATTACTACATAGGTATGAACGTGTCTGTCGTACGAAATTTCCAGCCCGAAGAAAGAGTGCATCGCGAAGAGACGGGTACGGTCACGCGCGTTGAGAGGTTAAACGACGGTCGGTGGGGCGTCGCCATTCGTATTCTTCCGATCAACGCTCGGCCTGCTTTGGATAGGTCTCGATAGTATCTGGTTTGTGCAGGTGCGGTCGTTGGATTCCGGCGAGCACGTGACTCCACCGGGCCTCGTTTCCTGGTTTCAGAAAAAGTTCCGTTTGCTAAGGACGTCGTGAACGCCGGGGTGTCCTCGTTCGTTCTGGGAAAAAACGGTGCGTTCAATGATCCCCGTTCGTGTCGTGCGTTTTGGTAGTGTTTTGGTTTGTTGCCTATTCAACGCTCTTCGAATAGTGCGTCCAGAGCGTGGACGATTTGGGCCTGCTGACGGAGAGAAGAATCCGAATCAGAACCTCCTGAGTTTTGGGCCAGCGATGCAAGTCGCGCTGCCAGTATGCGAACAGCGACGTCGCGAGGCACATAGACACGGTCCTTCGGTACAAGTACTTCCCAACCGCCATTCACCCGGACAAGTTCCCATCGAAAGTTTTCATAGTGCGGCTTTCGCTCGACGCCTTCCCCTGGCAAAGTCAATCGCGATCTGATTCGCGCCAGCGCCGAACCTCGGTTCCCCTTAAATGTGGTTCGAGCGACGCTGAGGCTGTCGTAGACGATCACCTTGCGGTCTAGTTGCGAAAGTTCTTCCCCCCTCAGGATGTTACCGGTTCCGTTATTCAACTCAGAGATAGCATCAGCTATTTCTGCTTCTGTGGGGCTCTCCAGCGAGGCGGATACTACGATGCTCGAGGGAACCTCCGATGTCGGTTCACCTGAAGGTGATTCCAGATCGGAAGCTCGCTGTGGTTCTTGAGTTGGCGCTCTTCGTTATCGGCTCCGCGACGTCCGAGGCATTGCCACCCAAGCCTTCGATCTCCGGTGCAGCGATGACTCGCACAGGCTCCTTTGCGGGTCGGGGCAATCGTACATTCGTCTGAGTCACATTCCCAAGAGTCACGGCCGCATAACGGTAGAACCGTGCTTGGCCTCGGGTTTTCCACTCCGGAGCATCATAGAATTCTGTGCGTATGCCCGAGGTAACCGAGCTGTAAAAGGAGTGTTCTCCGGGGTCCACTACAATCCCCACATGCCCTCGCCAAACGATCAGATCGCCGGGTTGCGGTTTCACTACCCGAACAAAACCCTTAGTCCCGATATAAAGATCGAAGGAATCCGCGTACGGATAGGGATAGCCAGCAAGCGAATACACTTCGTGGACCAGGTGCGAACAGTCCGGCTTGCTGGCCGTTTGCCGCTCGCGCTCCCAGGCCGCATTGACGATGATCTCGCCCTCTCGCAGTGTTATCGGGCGAGACGCAAATGAACTCTGCTGCGTTGGCCTCACCTGAGCCAATGCGATGGAAGCACTAAATAGCCACAAGATTCCCCACCAGAGTGGTTTCACCATCGCCTTCAGTGTCGCAGACGGCGATCTGGTGCGTCTTCGGCCGAACCCTAACCGTAACCTGTACTTCGGTTCAGCGGCTCCTTATGCACTTTAGGCGGTACATGAATCACATAACGGGACGTGTTACGCTTGGTAGCTTTTGATTGGCAGTGATTCTAGGGAGGAATCGCGTTCAATGAATCTACAGGTCATCGTGGCAGAGTTGAAAAAGGAACGGGATCGAATTGATCGAGCCATTGCAGCGCTAGGTGGTATCACAACGAACAACGCAACAAAAGGTCGCACAACGGCAACGAGGCCCGCTAGCACACGGTCTAGTCGTAGATCTAGGAGAGGCCATCTGACTGCGGCGGGTCGCAAGCGTTTATCAGAGTTGATGAAGCGCCGATGGGCGGAAAGACGAAGAAAAACTTCGAACGGGCGGAAGTCTGCGCCTAGAGCTGCCTGAATAAGCTTCGCCCGGTCCAGCCAGGTTCTGATAGCCAGCCAGGCTAACTCCATGAGTGTCGAGACCCCAGACTGGTCAAAACTTCCAATACCACGGGACGATGGTGCAACACGTCATTTGCTGGGCATGTCGGTCCCGTCCATACCTCTGCCCGCTACAGACGGTACGAGCGTGGATTTGTCCTCACTGCGCGGTATCGTTGTCGTCTATACCTATCCAAGGACCGGTAGACCTGGGATCGAAAGCCCACCCGGATGGGACTTAATTCCCGGTGCTCGGGGCTGCACCGAGCGTCTGCATCTGCCGTTCCCCCTGCTCTCCGATGCGCATCTCACGTTCACTACGGGGATGCGCTTGCCGACCTTTGAAACCAGCGGAATGACGCTGTTGAAGCGTGTGACGCTCATGGTCGAAGACCGCATGGTCGAGCATGTGTTTCATCCAGTTTTTCCTCCGGAGCGCGATGCAAGCGAAGTGACGGCATGGCTAGCGGCAAGGTCCGAACGTAGATCGGATCATTCTTGACCGGTACCGTTCAGCCGAGCGCTTCCATCAAGACGACGTAAAGCATCGCGCCACATTCGAGCGCCTAAGCACAACATCGCCGCGGTTAGCGCATGATTGCTTGATCACCGCTTCCGCATCACCTTATCTACTCGGGCGAGATATTGCCTGACCAAGGGATACCGAAGAAGCCGCGGTGTAGTTGCACCCTAATCGTCTTCCCCACGACAAAACGGTTGAATCCAATCGAGCCGACGTAGAAGTCCTCTGTCCTTCTACCGGGCCGCCATGAAGCGACCGTTAGGATGTGTTGAGCACCCCGGCCTCTCGTCACGGTCTTCTGGACCAGTGTGGCTTTCATTATCGTTTGAGGTGACTTGTCGAACGAACCGTTCAGAAGGAGCATCGAGGCAAGCACCGCGAGAGCAATACTGGAATAGACGTAAGCTTTCCGCAATCGCTCTATATCGTCATTCAATCGATTTAGTAGGCTGCTTCTCAATTGCAGCAACATCGGAAGCAAAAAGACGCACAGGCCGAACGCCACGAAGGGACCGGCATCCAGAGGAGGATAGATTATCCATGCCAGCAGTCCGCCAAAGAGCCCAGGTAGAGACAGGCAGAAATACTTGTTCAGCGATTTTTCAGCGTATCTTTCCGCAGAGGCACTCTTGCGGTCAGCGTCTGAGTTGACCTTGAGCTCAATGCCCGCTGAGCTGTTCATTTTGCGTCCCTCTGATTCGACCGCACGGCTATGCAGAACGGCTTTTTGACGTGCTTTGATACGAGTGTCGCGAGCCACCGTTCGTCTGGAAATAGAACTTGTCCTAAAAGATATTGCCGGGGGAGATTAGCTAATCGAACGGCAAGGACCCGCCAGTTTCTCGGGATTGTCAGAACGCGGTCAAAGCGGACAACGTGAATTCCACGGCCTCATTCCCGAGTTTGGAAAATGTGCTCTGTATACGCCGGATGTCCAAGAACGCTTGGGTGTCCTCATTCGTGATTGCAAAAAACGGCGCAGCCGTTTCTTGCCTCCAAATCAAAAGTGGTCAACGCAGCCTCAACGACTATCGTCCTCTCCAAAGGATGTTGGTGATACTTTACAGCTCGTGTTTGAGGGATTGAACGGGAACAAAGCCTCTGGCCGAAGGAGCGCGATCCGTGGATCTTGATGCCAACCTGCGAAAGTATCTTGACGGTCGCAAGCCAAACGAGCGATATGCATCATTCGACTACTGTTTTAACTATTTCCAGTCGTTTCGCGAGTCCCGAGACGTCTCGGCGTTGGCAAGTCCCGCAAACGTACAGCTCAGTTGCCTTCAGCTCGGTTTCTACCTCGCGAGCTGGGGTATGCTCCGGGGTTCCGCCGAATTGTTACAGAAGAGCGCAAGGAGCCTGATCCCTATTTTAGAAGTGGTGGCGCGGACTGAGACAACCTTATGGGAACTGGACGCGCACTGCTACACCGAATCGAACATTCACCGACTCATGGAGCTAGCGAGCGCAATACGCCAAGCTCAACCCAGTATGTCTGACACTCTAGTCACTAAAATCATGCTCGGAGTATTCGGCAATGTTCCGGCCTTCGATGCGAACTTCAAGCGTGGTTTCGGAGTAGCCACGTTCGGCCCCAAGGCATTGAGAAAGGTCGGCGTTTTCTTCCAGGCTCATGCAGAGGGAATCAACGCCTACCGGGTGCCGACGCTCGACTTCATCAGCGGAGATCCTACGCAGCGCAACTACCCTCGCGCGAAGGTCATAGACATGGCTTTCTTCATCGAGGGTCTGCCATCAGCTGCTTCCTAGCCTGGATTATTCGCTGAATTTGGTGGCGAAAAAAGAAAGGATGCTCTAAAAGGTGCATGAACACTGGGTTTTCTGAGAACCCAGTACACCATTTTGGAGCATCCCAAAGGTGACAACTCGTATATCACAGTTCTGCTTCTCCTTCTACCGCCGCCATCCCATTCACTGTGATTTTTCCGGCGGGCAAATCACCAGCGACGCGGGCCTTCTGCCACTGCGCGCTTTCGACGAGCAGCATCATCTGACCAACGATTGGGCCGCACTACTCAGCGACCCACGCCAAGATGATCGCGTGCTCCATCACTCACTGGCCCTGTTGCGGCAACGCATCTACCAGATCGTCGCGGGCTACGAAGACGCCAACGATGCCGACCGTCTGCGTCATGATCCCGCTTTGCAGATCGTCGCCGATCAAGAACTGGGAGCCCCGCTCGGCTCCCAGCCCACGCTCAGCCGCTGGGAGAATGCGCCTTCCGCCCGCGATCTGGTGCGCTTGAATGATGCCCTGCTCGATCAGTTCATGCGCCTCTGTGGAAAGCAGGTCCGCCAGCGCGGCGAGATCCTGCTGGACATCGACTCCACCGACGATCCCACCCATGGCCAGCAACAACTCAGCTTCTTCAACGGAGCCTACGACCAGCATATGTACCACCCCATGCTCGTCTTCGAACGCCACACCGGATGTCTGCTGGCCGTACGGTTGCGACCGGGCAATGCCTCCAGTCATGCGCGCATCGTTCCGATGCTGCTGCGGCTGGTGCCGCGTCTAGAAGCCGCTTTTCCCGGCGTGCCGATCAAGCTGCGCGGCGATGCTGGTTTCGCTCTGCCGCTGCTCTACCAGTTCTGCGAGTTTTTCGGCATCCAGTACGCATTCGGCATTGCTGCCAACGCGGTCTTCCAACGCCGAGCCAAGCTCCGGCAGAAACGTCTCGCCCGCCGCTATCGCCACACCGGAATCCCGCAGCGCAGCTTCTCCAGCTTTTGCCATCGTGCCCGCAGTTGGTCACGCCAGCGTCGCATCTGTTACAAGGCCGAGCACACCGCCACAGGAACCAACCTCCGCTTCCTCATCACTAACTGCCCCGGCCACGCTTCCCAGGTCTTTGCGTTTTACAACGATCGCGGCGAGTGCGAGAACCGCATCGAGGAGTTCAAGAACGGCTTCCGTGCCGACCGGCTCAGCTGCCATCGTTTTCTGGCCAACGCCTTCCGTCTGCTCCTGCATGGCTTTGCCTACAACCTGGTCAATCTGTTTCGTCTGCTGCAACTTCCGCTGCCGTGGCGCTCGGCGCAGATCGAAACTCTACGTGCTCGCCTGTTCAAAATCGGTGCTCGCGTCCGCCAGACCGCCCGCTGCATCCGCGTCCACCTGGCCACCGGCTGGCCGTGGCAATCTCTGTTCTGCGAACTCGCCTTGACGTTTAACACCGGCTAGCCTGCTCCTGTCCTCTCCCAATTCATCTCTGCGCCCGTGAGTTTAGGGCGGAGCCTTCGTCGAAAACCGCTTTTCTCTCTCATCCGCGGCCTTGCACGCCGCCGTGAATCCCCGAATGCCGAGAATTCGACAATTCAACTGCAGAAAAACAAATCGTCAGCTCTCATGAATTAAGCGGGCTAGGTCCGTGTAACCGCCGTGTAACCGCATCGGGGCCTTGTAACGTTTTCAGCGTTTCTGGCGTAACGTAAAATGAACAAGTTACGTATTCTCAATAGACGGTACGGGTGCGAATCCCACCCGCGCCTCCAAAGGCCTCGCCGCACGGAGCCATTCCGTGCCAGCACGAAACGCCACAGTAAGTCCCCGTAGTAGGAAAAACCCCTCCAGCTTTCCGGGTGTAAATAACAGGATATAACCCTAATTTCCCCCCGAAGCTGTACCGCGATTCACGGTAGTGAATAAATCCTTATGAGCGCGACATTACTGTGCCCTGTTGATTGCGGCCCATTTCTCTTCTGAGGGACCATTAGCTTGGAAGGAACTGTACAACTGAGGAGCCCAACCGATGAATCGCACTGAATTGAAGGAAGTTTTCACCGAGCAACTGAAGGACCTATATAGCGCGGAGAAGCAGCTAGTCAAAGCGCTCCCCAAGATGGCAAAGGCAGCCTCAACGGATGAATTGAGTAGCGGCTTTGAGGAACACCTGGAACAAACCAAGGGCCACGTGCAGCGGCTGGAAACCATTTTCGAGGAGATGGAAGAAAGTCCCAAAGGCCCGACTTGCAAAGGCATGGAAGGGCTAATCGAGGAAGGAAGCGAAGTGATCGAGGATGATGAACTGGAGGGCGAAAGCAAGGATCTAGCTCTGATCGCTGCCGCGCAACGAGTGGAACATTATGAAATTGCGGCTTATGGCTGCGTTCGGGCCTTCGCCGAGCAACTCGGCATGGACGATGCCGTTTCGCTTCTGGAGCAAACGCTGGAGGAGGAGAAGGAAACCGATCAAAAACTCAACCAAGTCTCCGAAACGCTGCTAGAGAACGTCCAGGACGAGGGCGAAGAAGAAGAGCAAGAGACACGTCCACGCCGTCCCAGGACGAAAGCCGCCAGAGCCTAGCGCGATAGCTCGGCCCAGCCCCCGAGCACCCGCGATCAGGTATTTTGAATGGCAAAATCAAAATCGGCCAATAAATGGCCTGGCTAATCCTTCTCGCCTGCCCCCAACTGACGACAAGGATGATGCAATCATCCAGGTCATTATCGAGACGCCGAAAGGTTCGCGTGATAAGTACGCGTTCGATCCGGACGAACGGATTTTCGAGCTGAAGAAGGTTTTGCCTGCAGGCATGGCCTTCCCTTATGACTTCGGATTTGTTCCTTCGACCAGGGCAGAGGACGGCGATCCCATTGATGTATTGGTGCTCATGGATGAGCCCGCATTCCCGGGATGCTTACTGAAATGCCGGCCTGTGGGGGTTATCGAAGGAGAGCAGGGAAAAAAGGGCGACAAAGAGCGGAACGATCGTATCGTCGCCATCGAACTGGGTAACCACCGATGGGCGCACGTCAAGCACATCGATGATCTGGGAAAAAAACAATTTGTACGAGAGCTCGAAGAATTTTTTGTCAACTATCACGAATTGACGGAGAAAAAGTACAAAATCATTGATGTAAGGGGCCCGGGCGAGGCCTGCCGCCGAATAAAGAATTGCCGACGCAGGGCAAACGGCAAGAACAACTAACTGAATTTACCACGACTCAATCGGCTGCGTTTCGAATTTCACAAACAAAGACCAGAGAGAATCGCGCCAATACTGCGATTCGTGCGCCGATTCATGGAGAACTGGCGGCTAGGAGACGAGAGTATCGGGAGCGAGTTCGACCTGGGCCGGCGGCGCGAGATCGAGATTCGGCATCGCGAACGACTCTTCTACCGGGACCTCTGCGGGCATTTTTTCGTGCAACAGCCGTTCAGTAGCCGTAACCATGGGCACGGCATGGAACCGTTGATGCATGGTCGAACCAGACACAAGGTTCGATATAGCCAGAAGAATCATGCCTTGATGATGTGCCATCCAGCATCGCGTGATGCGGTCGGCCGCTGGGTTGGGTTGCTCATTGACCCTGATCTCCGCGGATTCGTAGAAACCGTAGCGGCCCAGCCAGTTTCTATCTTTCATCCGGTAAATGTTTTTCAGTGCGAGATGCGTTTCTATGCCGAGGCCGAGGAATGTCGAATACGGAGAGATGAGCCAGCGTTGCATCGTGTAGCGGCGTAGCGCCAAACCAGGGGCTCCAAAGCCTTCGTATTGGAAGAGGCGGTTGGGATCTCGATCTCCGAATGCGGCCTCGGAAATCCCCCAGGGTTGATCTTTCAGGACTTCCATATTGGCGTGGAACTTAATGGCCGCCCGTCCGCTCGCATGGATTAGCGTGTTGGGGTATGCGCGCATCCACAGATTGGGCATAAGGTATTCGAAAAGGCTTCCCGCCCAGGAGATCAGCACCCGCTCGTTTTCACACTCGGTTTGGCCTCGGCCGAGATAGAACCAGCTTTCCTGGGGAATATCGCCCTTGGCAATTGCAACGAACGTGGCGATGCGCGCCTCCGAGGCCAGGAGATCGTAGCAGGCGCTTTCGAGACGGTTCGCACTCTTGGTGTAGCCGATGGAAAGCAGCTTCCTTTGGCGGTTGTAGAGGAAGCCAAAATCCATGTCATTTGCGAGTTGTTCGCAGGTGTCGGCAAGCTCCTCCATCGTTGAATGCAGGCTTCGTGCGCGTTCCAGGCGAGCTGAGATTTTAGCGAGAAGGACCTTGACGTCATTTGCGCCGCTGGCTGCACTATCAGGCCGATTCACAATTTCGCGCAATGTGAGGGCCAGTGCCTCGAGCGCCCTGATAGCTCCATCCAGCGTGAGCTGACGAATGTCGACCTGCGGACGAACGCCCAAAGTGTCGATCAATGCCCTATCTTTGGCGAGCAGCCAAGGCACAAACGTCACAGCCAGTTCGCGCAAGCGGCTCAACTGATTGCGCAGATCGCTAGACCAGTAATGGAGATCCGGCGACTGATGCCCCACGTTTTCTATGGTCTTCTCGAGCTTCCGAGCACCATCTTCCAAGTTATAAAGTTCCGGAATCCAGCGTTCGGGATCGTCCTGCAACGTTGCGGTCCGATCTTCGAACTCAGCAATCGCCTCGAGCAGATGCGTCATTTGATCCGCTTCGGCAATTTGCCTGACCAGGCGCAAGCGATCTCCAATTCCAAGCCACACCTGAGGCGGAAAGAGCGGCTGAGCGGGCATCTGCATGCAAGCCTGACTCGTCGTCAACAACGAACAAAGCAGGTTGCCGCTGTCTACGGAAGAGATAAAAAACGGCGGTTCCGCTTTTAATGAGCGCGCGTCGTACCAGTTGTAGAAGTGTCCCCGAAAACGTTCGAGCTTCATGGCGGTAGCGAGCGTGGCCTTCGTAAGCTGGATCACTTGCGGCAGGCTGATGAAGCCCAGATCGTAAGCCGCCAAACGCGAATTCAAAAGCAGGCCCAAGTTTGTCGGCGAGACGCGTTCGACCACGATGGCGGGAATTTGCTGCAGACGATCGGAGATCAGCCAGTGATTGCGTGGGATTGCTGAACTCGTCAAAGAAACGCCACGTGCGCAACGCCGTTTCCCGGAGGAATTCCCGGTCGCGCGTTGCGACTTTCGTTTCGCTCGGCGACGGCTGACGATCAAGCCAGGCAGCGACGTGGCCCGTCAAGAACCAGCAAATCAGAAATGGCAGGGCAATCGGCAACGCGCTGCGGCTTGACCAGGCAAATCAGCCCACCGATGGCAAAAGCCGCCAGGGGAATCCACTCGAGATACCGGTCCACGAGGGAACGCGGCCCTGAATTCATTTCCGCTTGCGCCGCGGTTTCCCATTCCAGCAGGTTTCTTCGTGTCACGAGCAGGCGGAAAATCGTCCGCACGGCCGCATCGATCATGATCACGCTCTGATGCAGCAACAGAACAAAAAATAGGGCCATCCGCACCTGTTCGAGGGCGAAGCCCAAGGCTACACTCTTCAAATACGCGGCCGAATAGCGATTAACTTTAGAGAGCCCAGACATCAGCTGCAGAAAACTCGGCAGGAGCACCACAACCAAAGCCGCGCCAGTCCAGAAAACAGGCCCGCGAGGAAGGAAGAGCCAACCTGCCACCAGCAGCGCGAGCATCACCGGCTCGTACACCGCACGGCGCAGATTATCGACAATCTTCCAGCGTGAAATAATCTGCAGCGCATTGGGCATCTCGCGGCCGAACCTGTCGGCTATCCGCGGTAAGATCCAAGGAGCCGTCTGCCAATCGCCGCGAGCCCAGCGGTGTTTGCGCCGGCAATAAACAGCATAGCGCGACGGGTAATCTTCGACGATCTCGATGTCAGAGACCAATCCCGCTCGGGCAAATGAGCCCTCGATCATGTCGTGGCTCAGCAGGGCTCCCTCGGGAAGCCAGGTATCCACGAGGCGATGGAAGGCGTCGATATCGTAAATTCCTTTGCCAACGAAGCTGCCTTCGCCGAAGAGATCCTGGTATGCATCGGAGACGGCCCGCGTATAGACGTCGAAGGTGGCATCCGCAGAGAAGATGGCTGCCAGCCGCGACTTTCTGGCCGACTGAAGGTCTACGCCCGCTTTCGGCTGCAAAATGGCATAACCGCGCCGCAGCTTTTTTCCCGAACGATCGAATACCGCACGATTCAAGGGGTGTGCGAGTGTGCCGATCAATTTTCGCGCCGCATCACGCGGAAGCTGGGTGTCGGAATCGAGCGTAATTACGTAACGCACGTTCTTCAGCAACGAAAGGTCACCGATCTTGACGGAGAAAGCGTCATGCTCGGCCCGCAGAAAGCTATTGAAGTCGAGCAGTTTCCCGCGCTTGCGCTCCCAGCCCATCCAGATGCCTTCAGAGGCGCAGTAGACCTGGTGACGATGGAAGTGGAAGAACGTGCCGCGCGACTCTTGCGCATATTTGCGATTCAGCCGTTCGATCAATTGAGAACAGAGACGGATCAGCGGATCATCATCCGCCGGGCCGGTGCGTGAATCGACGGAATCGGTGAGCAACGCAAAATGGAGATTCTTGTCGCGGTTACCGAGAAAACGCACCTCCAGCGCCTCCACCATTTGGCGCGTCTGAGATTCGTTCAACAGGAGGGTCGGCACGGCCACAACAGTCAGACACTCATCGGGAATGCCCTTCGAAAGATCGAGCTTAGGAAGAACTCGCGGCGGAAAGAAAAGCGCGATTAGTTGATTGACGATATCAATGGCTGCTCCCGTCGCCGGTACGAGCAGAAGGGGCAAAATGATGGCCATCGAAACAGACCGTCCGCAGGCCAAAAGCAGTGCAGCCGTCAGCACAAAAGCGCCGAACTCGATAGCCAGCAGATAGGCCGAAGGCGCGTGGTCGATGATTCGTTCTCTGAGCCACCCAAGACCAGAAGACCGATAGCCGGCCAATTTACGAAGTTGATCGCGGCCTTCATCCGTCAGGAAATATCCCACGTGGTTCGAGTAGCCAGCCGATTCTGAGGGCGACTGCCGCGCCAGATCAATTGCTTGCTGCGCAATCTCGGCTTCGCTTTTGCGCGAGCGAGCGGCCATCTCAGCTACTGCGTGCCGATAAGAATCGCGGCTGGCCGGCTCCATCTGCGCATAGATAGAATCGGTCCGGAGGATTTGTTCAACGGCGCTCAACTTTGCGAAAATGCGATCCCAATTGGCGTGATCGAGTTCGCGTAAGCTTTCGAGAATGGCGACCAATTCTGCCGATAGCTTCTGAAGCCGTTCCCTCTCGGAAGTGTGGCCGAGTTCGCTCCCGATCTGGAGCAGCCGCTGCATAAGACGAAGCTGCAAGAGGGGCTTGAATACCCACAGCTCGTCCATATCGAACGTGACATGCTCCTGTATAGCACTGATGAAAATCAGGAAGGTGTCCTGCCGAAATTTTTCCTGCACCGCCGAGAGATAAGCGCGGACAACAAGGTAGGCACGAGGGACAAGTTTCGCGCCGCAGGCGCTTACTTTGGCAAGGGTTCTGGCGTCGCGAAAAGCGCCACTAAACGCAGAAGTGACGCTATGCAGCAGGCGGCTGTTGGTGAGCAGGCATTCGACCCATTCAGCTCGGTCGTTTTGGCGCAAGCCGCCATAAAGCTGGCGTATTCCGAGAGCGGTCAAAAAGCTTTGTCGTGGAAGAAAACCCGAGGGCTTTCTATTAACCTCGGAGGACCAATCCGCCACCTCGGACAATGCGCGGCTGCGGAGATCAAACTTTTGAGCTTCCGCCGATTCAGTTTCCGCGGAATTGGGATTAGTAAGCGCCGAAATCTGCTGCACAACATAACGCTTCAGTAGCCCCGAATATTGACCTGGTTGCGTTTCGAACATCTTGCTTTCGCCTACCTGTAATTGGCCGCCTGCAATTCAAACATTTCCGAATAGCGTCCGCCCTGGCTCATCAATTCCGTATGGCTGCCCTCTTCAACGATGGTTCCATTCGCGAGCACAAGAATTTTGTCCGCCATTCGTACCGTGGAGAACCGGTGCGAGATCAGGAGCGCCATCTTGCCGGCAGTCAATTCCGCAAATTGAGAAAAGACTTCGTGTTCTGCACGCGCGTCGAGCGATGCCGTAGGCTCGTCCAGAATCAGAAGTTGCGCATCGCGCAGATAGGCGCGCGCGAGAGCGATTTTCTGCCATTCTCCGCCGGAGAGATCGAGTCCGCGCTCGAACCGGCGGCCCAGGATTTGCGTGTAGCCTTCGGGCAAAGAAGTGATGAGCTCATGCGCACTGCTCTTTTTTGCCGCATTCACCAGATTCGGCAAGTTGTCGAGATCTTCGATGCGCCCCGCGGCAATATTTTCGGCTGCACTCATTTCGTAGTGGACAAAATCCTGGAAAATGACGCCCATCTCTTTCCACAAATCCTGCAAGTCATATTCCTGAAGCGGAATTCCATCCAGAAGGATCACTCCTCCGGTGGGCTCATACAGTCGCGCGAGAAGTTTGACGATGGTCGTCTTTCCCTGGCCGTTTTCGCCAATCAGGGCGACGCGCTCGCAAGGTTCGATGCGGAAGTTCAAATCCGTGAAGACCGGCTGAGCGCGGCCGGGATATATGAATGAGACATTGCGGAATTCGAATCCCTGAAGAATCGGCCGCGGGGCTTTGAGGGCATTCGGCTGCGTCCGGATTTGCGGGCCGATAGAGAAGAAGCGGATCAGGTCGCCGAGGAAGAGTGCTTGATCGGCCAAACCGGAGAATGTCGAAAAGATGGCTTGGATATTGGTGCTCGTTCCCGCGATTGCTCCGGCCAAAAAGGTCATATCGCCGACGCTGAGATGGCCCGTAACCGTGCGGTAGATCACGAATGCGTAGCAACCGTAGTAGCACGCCGTGCTGGTAAGCCCGAGAAGTGAGCCGGCGAGGAGCTTGCGCCGCGCCAGAGCGACATCCTCCCGATGTACCTGCTGCGAAAATGTGTCATACCGAGAGGTGAAAAAAGGCCCGAGTCCGAATAGCTTCGTCTCTTTCGCAGTCTCTTTGCTTGATGCCAGAGTCCGTAGATAATCGAGCCTCCGACGGACCGGTGTCTGCCGGAACCGCAGCGCGTAGCCTTGAAAGGCATAATGCGTCTCGCCGAGAAACGCAGGGACGACGCATCCGACAAGGATCAATACGAGCCAAGGCGAAAATAAAAAAACGCTTGCAGCCAAGCTGATGGCGACAATGGATTGTTGGATCAGCTGACCAAGCGCACGGATCATACTCACTCGATCAATCGCCTGAACACGTGCCCGTTCCAATTGATCGTAGAAATTGGGATCTTCGTAGGAGGCGAGATCGAGCTCCGCGGCGTGCTTCATGATCAACAGGCTGCTGTGCATCATGAAGCGGCCGGCGAGAAGTTCGTCGAGATAGTCAACTGCTCGTGTCAGGAGAACAGAAAGTCCCGCGATAACGAAATCGGCCACAACCAGCAGCCAAAAGTGTTTCGGAAGCGCTTGAGTGTGCGCGACGTAACCGACGACGCCGTTGATGATGAGACGCGTTATCAGCAGTGCCCCGAGAGGCAGCAGCGCGGCAATCAGGCGGAAGAACAGGCCGAGGCCAACGGCGCGCGGCGCGGAATCCCAAAACATCCGCATCACGGGGGGTACGTTCCGCAACGCGTACATGCGCTCTTGCCACCCCTGACGCAGAGCCTCAGGGAGCCGCACGTGTGCCCTTATTTTGCTCGAGAGACCCATCTTGAATCGAGTTATACCCTCGACTTGGCCGGCTGGGTGGCGATCCTGCTGGTGCCATTCCAGAATCGCAAATTATTTCGCATGACGCCACACGTTTCGCGTGGTTCAGCGAGACTTTTCAGCGTTTACTGAGCTGGGTTAGACCACTGATCGCGCCAGCTAGGAAAGCAAGACAGATGAGCAGAAAGGCGATCCGCAGACCGCCCGCGTAACGGAATCCATTATTAACGCCCAGTTGTATGTTCAGGTACGACAAGACCGTCACGATAAGCAAGAGTCCGGCAGTGAGAACTATTCCCGTGTACGTATGCGGTCTTCGATTGCCCTTCATGTCCCCTCCTAGCTGAGGCACGGACGAGCTAGGGAGCAATAACTATGGCAATTCGAGGCAGTTGGGGCAATCAGGAATAGTCCGTAAGGGTATGGTCAGAACCATGTACGATCTCAAACTGGGCTTCTAGGGCCTCTTCTGATATTACGAAAAACGCTGAGGTTATTCTCGCCCTACACGACGAGCTTCTCGCTCTGAAGCGACGATCTGTATCCGCTGCAGCCCGCCAAGCTGGATGCCTCTGCCAGCAAGTTCAATCTGAATCCGCCTGCGCAGTTCGCGCGCCACATCATCCTGGCGCGTAGGAGCGGTTCGTACCTGCAGCCGCACGGTTGTTCCGTTCGGCGCCAAAGACTCGACTCCAAGAACGCGGGGGCCGTCCAACAGCATTGGGGACCACGACGGGTCGGCGCGGAATTCGGTTGCTACGTCCTCCAGCGCGTTCAGCGCCTCGTCCAATGGCTGATCCACAGCGACGGTGGCATCCAGAAAAAGCTGTCCCCAATCCCGGCTGAGATTGGCTACTTTTGTGATCTCACCATTGGGAATGGTGACCACCGCGCCCTGCGGGTCGCGCACGACGGTGCGGCGAAGCGTCATATGTTCGACCCGGCCGACAACGTCGCCGATGCGCACCACATCTCCGACGACGTATTGGTCCTCCAAAATCGTGAAGAATCCATTGATGAAGTCGCGCACGACGTGTTGCGCCCCGAAACCGATCGCCAGGCTGGCTAAGCCGGCAGCCGCAGCGACTGGGGTTATATTGAAGCCGAACTCGGGCAGGGCCGTCAGAATGGCCACGATTGCGATGATGGCCGTTCCGCCGCTATAAAGTATCCCCGCCAACGTTCGAGTCTGCTGCTCGCGCATCCTGGCGACGCGCGCGGCAGATTGAGCACCTGCGCCAGCGATCAGGCGACGCGTTACGATTCGCAACACGCGAATCAGCAGAAGCGCGATCAAGAGAATCGCGAGCAGGCGTGTGCCATGGCCGAGGGCGAATTCGGTCCACTTGAATACGTGGTCAGTCATAAGGTCTGCTGTCCTGACGCCCCAGCGCGAGCGTTACCCGCGAGGTGAGCTTCGCGCATTAGAGTAGAGGTGCGCATTATATCAATTGCATTTTGTTGGCCGGCAAGCTCATCCCGCGAGGCGTGGCGGGAGCGTCAACAATCAACAGAGCGCCCGCGAAACAAACACGTGTCAGCTGCCTCAGATAGGTTAATCTACGATATAAATCCAACATCCAGAGAGGATCGCCATGTGTTTGTCGCGCAGAGTTTTCATCGCTGCCTCCCTATTGGGCGCATCCGTTGGCCGTCTTTGGGCCGCGCAACAAGATGTTCCTCCGCCGCAGTTTCCGCCACCTTTCCCACCGGCAGAACCGCCAGAATCGCCCCGAAACAAGCGACGCGATCGCGTCCTGCTTAAAGCGAATCGTGAGGCCATCAACAAGGACGTCACGCGGATGTCGGACCTGGTGGACGCGCTGCAAAAACAGCTCAAGGAAAGCGATACCACGGATATCTTGTCCCTTGACGTCATTCGCAAATCCGAGGAGATCGAAAAGTTAGCGCGGCACGTGCGAGATTTGGTCCGCGGGTGAGATAAATCCTTCGTTGTCGAAAGTCCGCTCGGAACGCCACAGGAATCGAGCGACGGTCCGCCCGAATTGATGCCGCCTGAAAAGCGCTTTACAATGCCTTCTGCTGTTTCTCTTCCTCTGCGCGCCTGTAGCTCAATGGATAGAGCACTAGCCTCCGGAGCTAGGGGTTAGGAGTTCGAGTCTCCTCAGGCGCGCCAGTTTCTTTCATCTTTACATTCAGGGAATTACAGCGATAGCCTTTCGTTGGTTTAGTATCCGGCGCGTGGGTGGTTTAGGTTTTTTGCACTGAGAACCGTGCTTCGATGAAAATTCGTCGAGCAAACTAGTAGGGCATCAGTACGCTGGAGGGACCGAAAATGCGAAATCGCTTTTGGGTTTCAATGGTTGTTCTGTCGGCTGCCGCGCTAACAATTTCCATTGGCGCATCCGCTCAGAACAACTCTAAGCCGACTTGGCCTGAGGTGGATTGGCATAAACCGCGGATAACACCACAGAATCAGAAACCAGCTCCGCGGCGCAACATTGCCGGGTCATGGAGTACGGCCGGGGGGCCGGACGCAGGAACTCAGGCAGGCGGCGTGCAGCTAAAGCCAAACAATGGGAAGCCGGAGAATGCGCTGCCATACACACCCCATGCACTGGAGGTGTACAAGACTCATAAGCCAACCGAGGGCGTCGACGCGGTCCCACCGAACGAACACAATGATCCCAGGAATTTCTGCGAACCCCTGGGATTTCCGCGCTGGAATCATTACAGCCTCAGATTTACCCAAATCTTTCAGGACGAGGCGAAGATAGCGCTTTTGTATCACTACGACGACCGATGGCGCATCATTTGGATCGACGGTCGTCCGCTTCCCAAATTGCTGGATGGCGGCGTGGAAATAGACGGCCAGTTCAGGGAACAGCGGTGGATGGGCTACTCCGTCGGCAAGTGGCTGAACGACTACACCCTCGAGGTCCAAACGGTCGGAACCATGCCTGAAGACCGGGTTTGGCTCGATAATACTGGCAGGCCCATCAGTGATCAGGCTCGCATAACGGAGACATTCCGGCGCTTGGACTATGACACTCTGGAATGGTCAGAGACGATCAATGATCCGATAATGTATAGTAAACCCTTTGACGCCTTGAAGATGGCGTTTAGGCTGCAAGATCCCCATGCGGAGGAAAACGAAAACATATGCTCGCCAAAAAACTACCAGCTTTATCTCGACTCTTTTGGCGATGACGCCAGCAAGAAGTGACAGTCGAGAGCAAACCTGTCTTTGAGATTGTTTCCAGGGCTGGATGTAAAGGAGAAGATGGATTCGTAAAAACGGAGGATGCACCATGAGTAAGAGGCTTGTCATCGTCTTGACTATAACCCTGGGGCTTTTGGTTTCGGTTCCTCTGTTCGCACATCACGGCAGCGCTTCGTACGCAACCGATAAGCAAGTTGTCTTAAAGGGGACCGTCACGAGATGGCTTTACGCCAGCCCCCATCTTTTGCTGATGCTTGACGTGAAAGATGAGAACGGCGAAGTAACGCACTGGGTTCTGGAGTCGCAATCTCCGACGGTCATGTACCCAACTGGCTATCGTAAGGACTCTTTCAAACCCGGGGACGAAGTTACGGTCACTGCGAGCCAAGCCAGGAATGGCAAGCCAATCGGGCGCATCATCGAGGCCACTACTGCTAACGGCACGAAGCTGGGACGTCTACCTGCCGCTGCCTCGCAAGATCAACCAGATGTTTCTGTGCGCCCTCATCCTTAAGCAGTATGAAAAAGCACGGCAAAGCCTTTCTCTCAAGCTGAGGGGTTCTAGATTTTTGAGGGTTTCTGGTTGGATGGTTTTGGCGTCAGCTTTCGGATAAAGAATTCCTGTAAGACGTCCAGGACGGCGGTTTCACCAATCCCAATCGCCGTGTTTTCGAAAACGAATCCCACCCGATTTCGATCGCTCTTCGGATAGTACAAATTGGAAAGCCCGCCGGCGATTAGGCTTCCGGCTATATTCGAGTAATTCGGCTGCCACTGCCTGTTATCGCCCTTGCAAATCACGGAATTGGCCAGCGCATAGAGGAGCCGTGACCGTTTGGTTCCGGTTCCCTTGTAAAAATAACGTGGATCCTGTTTCAGGATGGAAGGCAAAATGGCGCTGCCAATGAATGTGCTCGAGACAATGTCAGCATAGGCTGCGCCGAAGCGTTTTCCATAGCCCTGAGCTCCCTGGCCGTACCCACTGAATTGATTTTCCGCCTGCTGAGCCCCTGCAACCACTCCCGTCAGCGCGAAAGTGAATGGATCGATCACCATCTTCCAAGCTAGTTCGAATTTTTGCTTTGAGTTGAGAGGAACCGCATCGGGCGCGTAGCTGACATAAAAATTGGGTATGACCGCGAGCACGCGCTGCTTTTCCTGATCTTTAATCTGCATCTCCGCTACTTCGACCGGCGGAGGTTCCACCCGCACCGCAGTGAGCGCCGTGGCTACACGCAACGAGATTTGCGGCGCAACGTAATTCTCGCCTGAGTGCAGGACGCCGGATATTGTTTGCCCGGCCAGGCCCGCCGCATTGATGTTGAGTTCGAATGCTCCAGGCGGGACGTTCGTAAACGAGAACTGCCCATCGTCTCCGACGATTTGCTGGTTCGGAGCCTGATTTTCGCGAACCAGGGTTACCTCGGCTCCGGCGACTGGCGCTCCCGACTGATCGAGAACTGTCCCGCTGATGCTACCGGGGTTCTGCTGATCGGGCTGGCCGGCTTGCTGATCAGGCTGCGCAGACGGAGCCGACGTCGTTATGTCCTGCACTGCGCGTCCCGCACTCGCGGCCTCCGGCTGTTCAGCTTGGGCCCACGTCAACGCTGGAACGCCGCAAAACAGAATGCAAACGCTGAGCCAGACTAGCCCTCCACGGCCGAGAACGGAGGTTCGGCCATTTCTGCTCGAATATTTCTCCCAAGGGCTCTTATTCGCGGAATTCATCTGAGTCTGATTAGTAGCTCGGCTTTATTCCCAAAATAATTTGACTCGTTGTGAACTGCAAGGGGTTGTCCTGCATGCAAAGAAACGCGAATCGAAAGTAGAGTAAAACCAAAAAAAAAGGAAGCAGCTTTGGTACAACCGCCGCTGCTTCCCGGGGTGTGTTCTATGAGTGTTCACACTATAGCATAGTCCGCGCACAAGCGAATACGTGAGAAACCCTAAATGGAGCGAGGCGCTTCTGTAAAGTGTGGAAATCGATGCGCCGCAAAGGCCAATTGGGGGCCATGGTATACTGCCGGTCGCTCCCATTTGCGGGCCCATTTGCGGGCTAATCCTTCTCCTTAGTTAGAGATAGGAACGCGAGACAGCGACCGGAGGCGACATGACGGACATTTCACGACGTCAATTTACGGCCCGTTTGGCCTTGGCAGGGGGAATGGCCCTGATCACTCGCAACATCCAGGCTGCGGATTTCAAGCTGCGACAATTCCACAACCAGCCTGCGGACAGCCCTTTGCACAAGCGGCTCGTGGAAATGTGGGCGGCGGTAAAGACTGAAACCGGGGGACGCGTCGACGTCGCCACTTTTGCCGATAACGACCAGCTTCCCGGAAGCGATCCCGCCGCGTTGAAGATGCTCGTCGATGGCGAGCTGGATTTCTTCACCTTGAACGGCGGCTTGATTGGCACAGTAGTTCCCGCCGTAAACGTGCAGGGAATTCCATTCGCGTTTCGCGATGAAGCTCAGGTCTATAAGGCAATAGATGGCGATCTCGGCGACCACCTGGCTAAGGAAATGGCCGCGAAGGGCATTTATGCCGTGCCTCGCGCATGTTTCGAAAATGGCTTCCGCCAAATCACCTGCTCGGTTCGGCCGATCCGCACAGTCGACGATCTCAACGGCATCAAGATGCGCTCGCCTGATACACCGGTTTATGTCGAATGCTGGAAAGCGTTGGGCGCCACTCCGGTAGTCTTTAATTTCAATAAAATTTACGAAGCGCTCAAAACCGGAGAAGCCGACGCTCAGGATAATCCGCTGAACGTGGCGGAACTGCTGAAGCTTTACGAGGTACAGAAATACATCAGCCTGACGAATCATATGTGGTCCGGCTTTAATCTGATCGCCAACCTGAAAATGTGGCAGGGGCTACCGGCCGATGTGCAACGAATCATCGAACGCAATGCCGAGAAATACGTGAAATTGCAGCGCGAGGACACAGACAAAATGAATCATGATCTGGCTCCGCGCCTTACGCAGCGCGGCATGATGATCAATCAACCGGAGGCGGCGAGCTTCCGCGCGAAGCTCGGCGATTACTACGCGCGGTGGAAAAACATAATCGGATCCAAGACTTGGGCGTTGCTCGAGAGTCACGTCGGCAAGCTCGGGTAATCTTCAACCCTCATCAGAGCGTTCCGTCCAGGATGCGATCCAAGGCGGCCAGGTCCACGTGATCCCGTATCAGGGCGGCCAGCGAATCTGAGCTTTTGGCAAAGCAGAAGGCTTCGCTGGAATCGAGCGGCTTCCATCCCCGGCGCTTTCGAAGCGCGTTCAGGAATTCGCGCCGAAACAAGGGCGCGTCAAAAACTCCGTGTATGTAGGTGCCCCAGACCAGGCCATCTTCGGACTTGGCGCCGTCAAATCGTTCGGTGCTGCTTCCCATTTCCTCCACAATTTCGAAAACCGGCCTGGCGGCATCGGGTCCATTTGTCCGTCCCATGTGAATCTCATAACCGATAATTTCGTGTCGGCGCTCGATATCGACTGCGCGGACTTGAACTGTCTTCTTTTTGCACTCAAAACATGTAGCGAGATCGAGCAGACCCAGACCCGCGGCGGTTTTGACCGCGGACTCAACGCCTTCGGGGTCTGCTAGTTCTCTGCCCAACATTTGGTAGCCCCCGCAGATACCCACGACGGGGATGCAGGCTCCGCGGCACCTATCGATATAATTCTCAAATCCGAACGATCGCAGATACGCGAGGTCCGACATCGTACTTTTAGAACCCGGTAAGATCAGCGCGTCCGGGAGGGGCTCGGAATCTGCTACTCGTTTGAGAAATCGCAAACAAACGTCCGGCTCCCTTTCCAGACTTTCGACATCGGTCGAGTTCGAAATGTGCGGGTAATGAATTACATGAATTGTGAGCTTCTCTGGCTCAGCGGGATGTGACGATCTCCACTTCCCTTCCGGAACGGAATCTTCTTCCGCGACTTGCAGGTCCTGAACAAACGGAAGCACGCCCAAGAGCTTTTTCCCTGTGCGGGTCTCCAGGAACTCCAGCCCTCCATTCAATAGAGAAATATCTCCCCGGAATTTATTGATCAACAGTCCTTTGACGAACGAGCGTTCTTTTGGAGTCAAAAGTTCCAGCGTGCCCACCAACGATGCAAAAACTCCGCCAAGGTCAATATCTCCTACAAGCACGACAGGTGCGGCTGCCATTTCCGCGACGGCCATGTTCACAATATCGAAAGGGCGCAAGTTAATCTCCGCAGGACTGCCGGCGCCCTCAATGACCAGAATGTCGCACTGGCCACAAAGCTTCTCCAGGGATTTTCGGATCACGCCGATTAGTTGAGGCTGGAATTCGTGATACTCGCGGGGCGCCATCACTCTTACGGCTTTACCGAGCACGACAACCTGAGCGCCCATTTCGCTCGTAGGTTTCAGCAGAATGGGATTCATCTCGACGGTGGGCTCAATCCCACACATCTGCGCCTGAAACGCTTGCGCGCGGCCGATCTCGCCGCCAGAAGCGGTCACGAACGAATTGTTGGACATATTTTGCGATTTGAAGGGAGCGACGCGAAAGCCTTTCTGCCGAAAATAACTGCACAACGCGGCCGCGATGACGCTCTTGCCTACGTTCGATCCCGTCCCTTGAATCATGATCGTGCGTGCGCTCATTGTTCGAACTTGCTGTGCGCAGGTTTTAAAGCGGCATGAAGCGCGAGGAAAGCTTCTGCGATCTGATCGGCTGCGCTTGGTCCCATGCGAGCTTCAAAGAACCGCCAGTCGAGAACATTCCTGAGAATAGTTCTGGATGAATAATCCGGGCCAAAATTTCCAGGCCATCGACGATACGCGGGCCAGGCCGGCTAAAGAACGCGGGGCTATCGACGATGTAAACCTGACCCGATTGCACTGCCGGCAGATCGTAAAATCCACGGTTCGAAGCCAGCCGATCGACCTCCCCGAGAGATCGCGGAATTTTGTAGCCGCACGGCATGATCACCAAGATCTCGGGCGCGAACTCAACCACTCTCTCCCACTTGATCGCCGTTGACGGTTCGCCATCGCTCCCCAAGCCATCGGTCCCCCCTGCGAGGCGAATCATTTCCGGAATCCAGTGCCCGCCGGCCATAGGCGGGTCCATCCATTCCATGCAAAATACTCTGGGGCACTTGCGTACAGAGGACGTGGCCGAGGCGATTCGCGCGATTCGGCTCTCGAGCTGCGCAACCAAAGCGGCCGCTTCCGCCTGGCGGCCGGTCACTTCGGCGACGGCCGAGATATTTTGCAGAATTTGACGGAGATTGATGGGCTCCAGAGAAACGACGCATCGAGGGCCGGCCAAAATCCTCGCAGCTTCGCGGACCTGTGCCACCGGTATCGCGCAAACCGTGCACAGTTCCTGCGTGAGAATCACATCCGGGTCGATCTGCTTCAGTAACTGCTCGTCGATTCTATAGAGGCTGTGAGTTGCGTGGTGATGTTCGCTGAAGGCGGAGTGGATCTCGTCGCTGCGCAGACCGTTCGAAAGCGTACTCGTCGACACCACCGGCTTTGTTCTGGCGACCTCTGGGTAGTCGCATTCGTGGGATACGCCGACCAGATTATCTCCCAGGCCGAGTGCATATACGATTTCGGTTGCACTAGGAAGCAGCGACAAAATTCGCATAGCAGCCTCGCTTTCCTTCGAACACTGTGTTCGACTTTCGAACGAAACGCATTCGCCTGTCCCTCACCATTTCCAACCTTCCCGCCCGATCCGGAACTTGATTCCGGTACGAAACGTCAGGGGCAGAGCCGGGAAACCAAAGGCCGCCGTATAGCGCTCGTTGAGAAGGTTTTCGACGCTGGCAAAGAATGTCACGGCCGGATTCAAAGTGTATCGGCCATTCAGATCAATTTTCTGGTAACCGGGATTTAGATTACGATTCGGCAAAAGCATTGATGTGCCAAAGAAAGCGTCGCTTAGAAACGTGCTGTCGTCCTGACGAGTAACAAAGTAGCCGCTCAGTTCGCCGCCAAACCGCCGGCGTTCATAATCGACGTACAAACCTCCGGAGTGCGGCGCCATTCCAAATGGTCGGCCTCCCACCAAAGGCGAGGCGAGACCAATGGCGATTCCAGGAAACGCAGGGTTGAAGAAAGGAGGACTCGAAAGCGACTGTGTTACGACCGGGTCGAGGTATGTGTAATCGCCTCCGATACGCCATCCATGACCGGGGTCAAATTCCAACTGCACCTCGGTGCCAACCGCCCGGTACGACGACGAGTTGACCGTTGCTCCGCCCGGCCCGCTGGCGGCTACGGCGTCCACGATATTTTGAGGAAAGCCCAAGAGCGGCAGTGCGGCACTCGGCAAGAATTCGGTCAGGTCGTAAAACCGATTGCGAAAGAAATTGACGCCTAGGCGAGCGCGACGGTTCCAGAATGCCTGGCTCACCCCAAAATCGAGGGTGGTGCTGCGCTCCGGCCCAATAGGACTTATTCCAAACTGCGAAATCAGGCTCGCTTGCGACAGCTGAGACAAAACTGAATGCAGCGAGAAGCCTGCATCGAAAATGCTGGGCTCTTTGATCGCGCGGCCGTAATTGAAGGTTAATTTAGTGTCGGCGAAGAACCCACCGGTAGTCGGCTGCCGAAGGTAATACGCCAAAGATACGCGGGGTGAAGCCGCAAAACCAAACACTGCATTGTCATCGAACCCTACTCCAGCCGTTGCATAAACGCGACGAGAAAGGCTCCCGTTTCCTTCGGCGAAGTAACTGAAATTGTTTCGGTTTGCGGGTGATGTGGATCCCTGCGAGCTGGTAAATCCATTTTCATGCTCATAGCGAAATCCGAAAATCGCGGTCAGACCCGGACGGAAATCGTACTCGGACTGCGCGTAGATCGAGCGCCGGGCTGTGTTCGAATCGAATGTCTGCGGGTAAGTTCCGCCAAAATCCAGAATCGCCTGACCGGTTACGCTGTACCCATTCGCTCCGCGGATCGTTACTGCATTGCCGAGGAAATTTCCGTCGAACGGAATTCCGCTTGGCGATGGGGTAACAAATTGAAAATTGAGCTGCGTTGATGCGAGACGTACGAGATTATGCCAGTGTTCGGCGGTTTGATTCTGCAGGGTGACGCCCCAATACGTATCCTGCTGTTTCTGCGAAGAGCTGTCCGGCACGCCGTAGAAATCGAGTGCATTAGGATCGCCCAGATCTACAGTCGTGTGGCGCAACGTGAAACGGACCTGCGTTGACCCGTTCACCGCCCAGCCGAAGTTACCCACGTAGGTCCCGTTGTGAAAGGCGTCATTTGGAAGGCCATTTTGCGTGTCGAATCGGGAGAACTCCGAGAAGTAGTCGAATTGACGGAATGCTCCGGCGAGCGATACGTCATTCTGATATGTACCGAAATTGCCTGCGTCACCTGAGTAGGTAACTTCCGGAGTTGTGGTGGCGCCCCGCGGCGTCGTGATATTCAAAACGCCCGCCAGCGCATCCGTCCCGTAAAGCACGCTATTGCCACCTCGAAAAATCTCGACGCTTTCGACGCCGGTGCTCGAAATGTTCCCGAATTCGACAGCGCCACCAATGTCGTTCATGGGAATGCCATCGATCAGTACCTTATTGAAGGCGCTGCTGGTCATACTTCCGCCGCGGATAGAAACAGAGGTTGTGCCGCCCCGTCCCCCGGACTGCAATACCTGGATTCCGGGCACCGTGCGCAGAGCTTCGAGCACGTCCAGCTCGTTTAAATCTTCGAGCTGGGCATGGTCGATTACGGAGACGGAGGCGCCCACTTGAGCGTCAGGCGTCTCCGAGCCAGTCGCCGAAACCACGATTTTCTGCGAGATGGATCCGATTTGCAGCGATACCTCAAGGCTGACGGTGCTACCAGCGGGAACGAAGATGGGAGAACTGTCTTGCTTCTCGAAGCCGGAAGCCTCTACGCGCACCGTGTAGCGGTCCGAATCAGGCACAGCAAATTCGAATAAGCCTTCTGCATTGGTGTGAGTCGCGCTCACCGATTTCGCGTCTCGCATGAGAGTGACATCAGCATTAGCTACAGCGGCACCGAGCGGATCAAGTACCCTGCCGCGCAGCGTTCCTGGCGAACTCGCAAATGCGGGAATGCGCAACGGAAGAAAAAGCAGCAACAAAAAGAAACCTCGAACAATAGCGTGACGAACCGGATGCATGACGTCCTCCTTCGCCCTCGGAAGAGCGGACCGAAGATATGCCGAGGGACCGGTCTCCTGACTCGCGACGCACATCTATTGGCCTGCACCTTCCCACCCGATTGCGGCAGTGGCTTATCGCAGACCTTAGCAGTCGCTTACAGTTGCGGGGCAGTGGCGGATTTTCACCGCGCTTCCCGTTCATCCCTTCAGCGGATTGTGGTGCTTCTTTCTCCTCTCCTGCTAAAACTCAATTCCCTTTTGAGCGAAATGCCTTGCTCAAAAGGATGCTTGATCTGCCGCATCTCGGTTACGATGTCGGCGATCTCGATAATTTCCGGCTTGGCATCGCGCCCGGTCAGGATCACGTGAAGCATCGGCGGCTTATTCTTAAGAAAATCGACGATGTCCGTTACCGGCAAAAAGCCATAACTGAGCGCGTAGTTGATTTCGTCCAAAATCACAACATCATAATTTCCCGAAAGTATTTCTTCCTGAGCCGCCCGCCAGGCTTCTCGCACCATCGCCTTGTCAACTTCTATATCTTTGCTTTCCCAGGTAAAACCTTTTCCCATCGGCTGAATCTCAAAAGTTCCTAGCTTGGGAGCGCTGCGAAGCTCGCCATATTTCCATTTGCCTTTGAAAAACTGGAGCATGATGACTTTCATGCCGTAGCCGCAGGCGCGAAGCGCGACTCCCAGCGCCGCCGTGGTCTTGCCCTTTCCATCGCCCGTGTGGACGATGATCAGGCCTTTTTTCTTGGTCTTCGTGGCTCCTGCGCGTGTGATCGCAGTTTTCATCTTTCACTCGCAGAGCGAATTGAATGCATCGGCTCCAGCTGCTTGCTCGCTGGGCTCACGGATTGGCGTCTTGCGCGTTCTGCATTTTTTACAAACGCATCGGCCATCCCGGGATTGGACAGGAAATGCAAGTGAATGTAACTCGCAAGGACGTTCTTGACTCGCAGTCCATCGGGCTCCTCGCGACGCGTCATCGAATTCCGCGCTCGGTAGGCATATTCGACCGGACCCGCATCGGCGATCCGCGAACAATGAAAGCTGTGACCCCGAGCTTTTGCCCCGGCAGGCCCAATCAAGCAATCTGACGTAAACCAGACTTCGGTATAGCCAAAATTGACGAGGCGGTCGGTCATCTGCACCGTGATCGGCAGCACGCCAGCCATGGGAAACGATGCTTCCTCTTTTGTGACGATCTCTCGAGCCAGATACATCAAGCCCCCGCATTCCGCATATATCGGCAGGCCTTCCTCGGCAGCTCGTTTTATCGAGGCGAGCATGGGGCGATTTTCAGATAGCTGCTTCGCAAAAAGCTCCGGATAACCGCCTCCGAAATACAGGGCATCGAGAGCAGTGGGCAAAGACGAGTCTTTCAGAGCACTGAACTCAACGATTTCCGCACCAGCCTCTCGCAAGGCGTCCAGGTTGTCTTCGTAGTAAAAACAGAAAGCTTTATCCCGTGCGACGCCGAGGCGTATCGAACCGGCTGATAGACCGCGAGCACTCTGGGTCGGATCATCCGTCGGCGCGGGAAAGGACGGCGCGCATGCCAGAAGTTGGTCAAGATCAATATGGCTTTCCGCCAATTCGCCCAGCAGCGACAGCATTGAATCCGGCAAGAGGTTCTCTCCGGCCGTAACGAGCCCTAGGTACCGTTCGGGAATGTGAATCCGCTCGTCATGCGGCAAGTAGCCGAGCGGCACTGCATTTGCGCTCATCGTCACGGCATCGCTCAACATCCGATAATGAGCCGCTCCTCCAGCGTTGTTGAAAATTACACCCGCGACTTTCAGTGCCGGATCAAAAGACTCGTATCCATGCACCAACGCCGCCGCACTACGCGCCATCGCCGATGCATCGACAACCAGAATCACCGGCAACTGCAGCCATTTCGCGATCTCTGCGGTGCTGCCCGCTTCCGATTTGCCGTCCACTCCGTCGAAAAGGCCCATCACGCCCTCGACCACGCATACGTCGGCATTCGCAGCATTCCGGGAGAAGACTTGGCGGTTCGCCTCGGCCGAAAGCATCCAGCCGTCCAGGTTTCGCGATGCTCGTCCGCAGACTCTCGCATGATGGCCGCCGTCGATGAAGTCCGGGCCGCATTTGAAAGGCTGCACGGTCAGCCCGCGCGTTCGCAGCGCGGCCATCAGGGAAAGCGTGACCGTAGTTTTGCCGGCACCGCTCGCTGGCCCGGCGATAACGAAACCCTTCGTTGAGCCCGATTTCGTTCGGATGGCGCGATCACTTGCCATTCTTTTGTCCCCAATGCTCAAAGAAGATCAAGTCCTCGAGCGGGATTCTCGGCAGCCATCCGGCGATCTCCAGTTCCGGGCGCGGAAGAAATTCGCGCACATAACCCAGGCACAAATAAGCGACCGGGATTACGTGCTCGGGAATTTGCAGCACCCGCCTGAGTTCGGCCGGCTCGAAAACGCTCACCCATCCCACACCGATACCTTCGCCGCGCGCCGCCAGCCACAAATTTTGAACGGCGCAGCAGGTGCTGTAGACATCTGTTTCGCGAATGGTGTTTCGTCCCAGGACGTGCGGCCCATTGCGCGACGGATCGCACGTGACGCACAGATTCACAGGCGCTTCCAGAATCCCTTCGAGCTTCAGCTTCGAATAGAGCTCGCCTTTTTTCCCTTCGAATACTTTCGCGGCCGCTGCATTGGCCTGCTCGAATAATTCTTTGACCTGCGATTTGATCTCGCGGCTGCGAATAACAATGAACGACCACGGCTGCATGAACCCTACAGAGCCGGCATGATGCGCGGAGTCCAGTAACCTCCGCAGCAGCCGATCGGAAATCGGATCGGGCAAAAAATGGCCGCGAACATCTCGCCGTTTGTATATCGCCTTATAAAGCCCGCGTTTTTCTGTACGAGAGAATTCGCTCAGCGCCGATTGTTTTCGTCCATTGGCCGTCATGGCAGGACAGTCCCCATCAGGTAAATGGCAATTTCCGTCAGCTGGGTCGTCGCGCCGATGCAGTCTCCCGTGATTCCGCCGATCCTGCGCCAATAGTAGAAGCCGCTCACCGACGCAACCAGGATTGCCGTCAGCGATGCCCACAGCGCGGCCGGCCTCAGCGCGATCGCCACGATCGTGAGCGCCAGGAGCGTTCCTGCCACAAACGATAAAGTCGTGACTTTGGCCGCAATCAATTTGCCCTGCCCGGTTTCATTTTCGCGAGCGGAGGGCAGAAAAAATGCCAACGGCAATGCCGTCCAGCGTCCCAGCACCTGCCCCGCAATGAAGACACCAACGAACCTGCCGGGAGCAAGGTTCGTCAGAAATACGAAGCGAGCCAGCAATCCCAGCGTGATTGCGATGGTTCCGAAACTCCCGATGCGGCTATCGCGCATAATCGCGAGGACCCGATCTTTTTCCCATCCTCCGCCGAGGCCGTCGGCGGCATCGCCCAAGGCATCCTCGTGGAGTCCGCCCGTCACAACCACGAGATAAACGAGGATCAGGACCACAACGACATCCCGGCTCATGTGCGGCGAGAGTAATAAGTACAATGCCGCGCCGCCGGCACCCACAAGCAGGCCTATTGCCGGAAAAAAACCGGCCGACTTTGCAAGGGCATCCGGCGAATACGGAATTCCGCGAGGCACGGGCAATCTGGTCATGAACTGCATCGCCACGAAAAAAGAATTCGCCGCGCTTCTCATGCGCTAGCCTCGCTCACACCGGCTGACGAGAACGTCGCCATTTCATTCAGCAGTTTCGTGGCGCTTTCGATCAGTACCATGCAAAGCGCCGCGCCCGTTCCTTCGCCTAGCCTCATTTGCAAATCCAGCAGCGGCGCCTGGCCGATGAAGTTCAGGAGCGCTTCGTGTCCCGGCTCGCTCGACCGATGCGCCGCAAACACAAAATCGCGAACCCGCGGCTGAAGGGCGCAGGCGATTGCCGCTGCGGCAGTGGAGATAAAACCGTCGACCACAATGGGGATTCGCCGCGCCGCTCCCCCAAGGATCAAACCTGTCAGTCCCGCAATTTCCAAGCCGCCAACAGTCTGAAGCACTCGCAGCGGATCAGATGGATCAGGATGGTTCACCGCTATCGCGCGCTCGATCACTTCGATCTTGTGCCTGATGCCTGCGTCGTCCAGCCCCGTGCCCGGCCCGGTTACCTGCGCCACCGGCAAACCTGTCAGCACAGCCGTGATTGCGCTCGCGGCCGTGGTGTTTCCGATTCCCATTTCGCCTGTGCCAATAAGCGCGCGCCCACAGTCGGCTGCACCATTGGCCAATTCGATCCCTACTTCCAGCGCCCGGTACATTTCGGCTGCATTCATCGCCGGCCCGCGAGCCATGTTCCTGGTGCCGTGTGCGACTTTCTTCTTCACCAGACCGGGCAATTCGCTGGTGTCGCCTTCCACGCCGATATCGACAACCGTTACATCGATCCCCGCATGGCGGCATAAGACGCTAATGGCCGCTCCTCCGGAGAGAAAATTGAGCACCATTTGCCGCGTCACGGCCTTCGGATACGCGCTGACGCCTTCGTCGGTAACGCCGTGATCCGCGGCCATCGTGAAGATCACTTTGCTCGAGCACCCGGGCCGCAACTCCTCGCGAATAGCTACGATTCTTGCCGCAATTTCTTCCAGCCGCCCAAGGCTCCCCAACGGCTTCGTCAGGCTATTGAGCCGCTTCACGGCCCGCTCTTGCCATTCCTGCCGCAGCAAAGGCACCGAAGCAATCGCCTCCCGCACGGTCGCTTCGGCCTGTTTCTCTTTGTTCGCTGACACAGCTCTCATTTGAATTGCTCTCGCGAACGTGAATGTCTCTTGCGGGAGCCATTCGCGAACGGCATCACTTCGTGCGCGGCCGGGCGAGCACGGTTTGCATCATCTTGTTGCTGTTGACTAGCCCCCGATTCCTTCACCGTGATCGGCACTCCGGCCACCATCAGAATCACGTTATCCGCGATTTGAGCTACTTTCTGGTTCATCTGCCCCAAGAAGTCGCGGTAAGCCCGCCCGCTTCGATACGGCGGAACAACTCCGCTTCCTACTTCGTTGGACACCACGATCACGCTCGCGTCAGCCGTCCGAATCGCGTCGCAAACAGCGTCGATGCACTCTTTCGAATCGCTCTTCGGCTTCGACTTCCTGCCCGCACTCATAACATTGGCCACGTAAACCGTAAGGCAATCGATGAGCACCACATCCGACTCCCGCGATGCGGTGCGCACTGACTTCTCGAGATCGAGAGGCGCCTCGATGGTCCTCCACGCAGACGGCCGCTCGCGACGGTGCCGCGCGATCTTTCTTCGCATTTCCGCGTCAGTGCCGCGCGCCGTGGCGATAAACGCAACGCGCTCGAAATGAGAGGCGAGTTGCTGCGCGTAATAACTCTTCCCGCTTTGTGCTCCGCCCAGCACAAGCGTTACGCTTTTCTTACGTGTTTCCTCCTCGGGTGACACAGGCGCTCCAATTCTGGAGGGAAAACGCGACGGTGCTTTTGGGCCAACTTAACTGCGTTGGAACAGAGACATCGTCATCGGCTCTCCCTTAGAAGCCGATTCGATCATCGTAGGCGGTTGGCCGGTCTCCTGACTCGCGCATCGACGAGTTCGAGCTGCCTTCCCGGGTATCCCAGTGGCTTAATTCGCTCGAGCTCTCCGCGCTCACAGTGGCGGGGCCGTGCCGGATTTTCACCGGCTTCCCAAATACACCAACCGTTGCTGGTTATAAGTTAGACCCTCACGCAAGTCAAGGAGTGATTGCGCCCGGGAAATATGCGATTCAAGTGAATGCTTCCCTCAGAGTGCGAAGCGGCTCGCGGCATCATCACCATGAGTACGCGGCTCGCCTTAATCCTCTACCACGAACTCGGCGGCCGGCGACTGCGTGGGCCGCGATTGCTTTTCGCGGGCAGGCGCGGGTATAACTGAGCAGAAGTAGAAGATCTCAGCAGCGGTCAAAAGATATAAGCAGGAAGACGAGGAGATCGCGATGTCATTTCGAAGCGTATTGCTGATTGGCGTAATACTGAGTGCAACTGTGGCTTTCGCGCAGAAAGCAACCAAAGCGCACGCGAATTTAGTGGATTCTAAAGGCAACAAGGTGGGGACGGCGACGCTCACCCCGGCCGGCAAAGGTGTCAAGATCAGTGTCACCGTAATGAATTTGCCGCCGGGTGTGCATGCGATTCATGTGCATACTGTCGGCATGTGCCAGGGACCGAATTTCGCTTCCGCCGGTGGACACTTCAACCCGACGATGAAGAAGCACGGTAAGGATAATCCCGAGGGTGCGCATGCCGGCGACCTGCCCAATTTCACCGTTGCTAAGAACGGCAAAGGCAAAGCGACCATCACCGCGGACATGGTGACTTTGGGCGATGGAGCGAATTCGCTATTTCATTCCGGCGGAACCGCGCTCGTCATTCACGCCGGCCCCGACGATTACAAAACCGATCCTGCCGGCAATTCGGGAGATCGGATCGCCTGCGGAGTGATCGAAAAATAGCGGCTGCGGCGGCCAGCGCAAATATCGAAGAAGGCGGGTCAGGCGGCGTGGCGGTGGCGAAAGGAGTGCTCGATCTCTTCGAGCGTGCGCCCCTTGGTCTCGGGCACGAGGTAATACGCAAATAGCCAGGACGCAACCGCCAGCAGGGCGTAGACCCAAAAAGTCATGCTCGGCCCCAGGACCTCGATCAGCGTCAAAAAAGTAAACGACACGACAAAATTAGAAGCCCAGTTCACGCCTGCCGCCGTGCCTTCGGCTATGCCGCGGACCCTCAGCGGATAAATCTCCGCAATGATCAGCCAGAAAATGGGTCCGAGGCTGATGGCGAAAGAGGCTACGTAGACCATTAGTGTAACCACCGCGAGCCAGGCGAGCGCTCCCCCCGTGGGCATTCGAAACACAAAGCCAAGCACGCCCAGGCTCAAAATCATCCCTCCGATTCCAATCAAAAGAAGCGGGCGGCGGCCGACGCGGTCGATCAGCCACATGGCGACGATCGTCATGATGACATTGACCAGCCCGATGCCTGCGGTTGCCAGGATCGCCCCCGATGCCGTGGAGATCCCAGCAGACTGCACAATTAAAGGTGCGTAATAAATGACCGTATTGATTCCGGTGACCTGCTGAAAAATCGCCAGTCCGATGCCAATCAGAAGGGCGGTTCGCAACGATGGGCTGAACAAATCGGAGAAACGGCCGCGCTCTTCCGTCTCAGTCAGCGTTTTTTGGATCTCCAACCATTCCGCTTCGATGTCCTCTGTCCCCCGGATTCGCGCCAGTATCCGGCGCGCCAGATTAGAGTGTCCGTGCTCGGCTAGCCAGCGCGGGCTTTCGGGCATGCGAATCATGCCCAGCCCGAGGATTGCGCCGGGCACAAATGCAAGCCCGAGCATCCAGCGCCAACTGCCGCTGCTCGAAAAGGTGTAGTCGACTAGATATGCCGCAAGGATTCCAATTGTTATGGCCAACTGAAAGAGCGACACCTGCCAGCCGCGCGTCTGCGGCGGCGACACTTCCGAAATGTAAATCGGCACCGTACTGGTTGCAAAGCCGATTCCCAAACCCACGATCAACCGGCCGATCACAAGAATATTGAGCGACGGCGCGACGGCGCACACAAGCGCGCCCGTAACGAAAATCACTGCCGTCACCACTAGCATGAAGCGGCGGCCGAAAACGTCCGCGAGCCGCCCGCCCGTCAAAGCGCCGACTGCAGCGCCTACCAAAACAATACTGACCAGGAGTTCCTGCTGAAAGGTAGAGAGCCCAAATTGCGTGCGAATGAAAATCAGCGCGCCTGAAATAACTCCGGTGTCGTAACCAAACAGAAGCCCGCCGAGAGCGGCAAATGCGGCCGCGGCGAATACAAACCGGGTCTGTTCCGCGTGCACAACCGCGGAGCTAACCGCCGTCGTGGGGGGCGGGTTCGGGTTCATCGTAGCGCCACATAAAGTGAGATGTGCCACCTTGCACGGAAGGCTCGGGGTTATGCCAGCCGCCAATGTCCTTGGCTAGCCGATCGGCTTCCGGAGGACCCCAGCTTCCGCAGGGATAAGGATACAGCGGCGTGGTATCGGGACCCAAAATAGGATCGACGATGGCCCAAGCCGCTTCGACCGCATCTTGACGAACGAAGAGAAGCGGATCGCCGCGCATTGCGTCGGTGAGCAGGCGCTCATAGGGCATGAGCTCGTCACTCAGGTCCAGTTGCACGGCTGAAAGTTCAACCGGCATCTGGACCATCTCCGGCCCGGGACGCTTGATTTGCGCGCCAAGATTTATGGAGAAATCGGGACCAAGACGAAAGCGGAAATAGTTGTTCTGGTTCGGGAAGCGCCGAAGGGGCGGATGCTTGAGCTTGACGAGCACTTCGGTTGCGGTCACGGGCAGGCATTTGCCGGTGCGGATCATGAACGGAACGCCGTCCCAGCGCCAGGAGTCGATTTCGAAACGCACAGCGGCAAAGGTCTCCACTTTGGAATCCGGCGCGACGTCGCGAATCTTTCGATAACCTTCAAACTGGCCGCGAACTACATTTGCCGGGTCAAGCGGAGGGATGGTGCGAAAAACGCGCACCTGCTCATCACGCAGCGATTCGGGATACATGCTGGTGGGCGGCTCCATCGCTAGAAACGCCACCACCTGCAAAAGATGATTCTGCAGAACATCGCGAATGGCGCCGGCTTCTTCGTAGAATTTGCCTCGGCCCGCGACGCCAAAAGATTCCGCCATAGTGATCTGCACGCTTTGCACATAGTTCCGGTTCCAGATGGGCTCGAGGAAAGTGTTCGCAAAGCGGAAGAAGAGCAGATTTTCCACCTCTTCCTTGCCCAAGTAATGGTCAATGCGAAAAACGGACGATTCCGGGAAGACGGAGTGCAGCGTGGCGTCGAGTTCTTGAGCCGAAGCGAGATCGCGGCCAAAGGGCTTTTCGAGGATTACGCGGGCATTTTTGGCGCAGCTCGCTGAGCCGAGACCTTCCACAACCGTCGGAAACATGCTGGGCGGAATGGCCAGATAGTGCGTGGGAAGCTGCGCCTTGCCCAGGAGTTGGCGAAGTTTCGTGAAGGTGGCCGGATCGCGGTAGTCGCCGTCGATGTAATTCAGCAACTCCATCAGCTTGGAAAAAGCGGCTTTATCTACGCCGCCGTGCTTTTCCAGGCTGTCGCGTGCCCGCTCCCGAAGCTGCTCGAGCGTCCAGCCGGCTTTGGCTACTCCGATGACCGGCACATTCAGGTTGCCGCGGCGGATCATCTGCTGCAGCGAGGGAAAAATCTGCTTGTAGGCAAGATCGCCGGTCGCGCCAAAAAAGACCAGCGCGTCTGAGAGCGCAGCGCCTTTGGGTAAAGGGCGCTGCTCGGAAACACCGGCCGTTAGGATCGCACTCATTACGGACTCTCCTTCGCTTCCCGGTGAGAACTTCTAGTTTGATGCTTTAGAACTGCAGGGTTATTCGCAAACAGAATATAGGCTCAGGCCTTCTCAGCCTTCTTTTCGAGATGGCCGCCGAATTCGAAGCGCATCGCCGAAAGCAGTTTATTGGCGAAATCGCTTTCGCCTCGCGATGTGAAGCGGTCATAAAGGGCTGCGCTCAAAACGGGTGCCGGAGCGCCTTCTTCGACTGCCGCGAGTATAGTCCAGCGCCCTTCACCGGAATCGGATACGCGGCCCGAGAACTTCGCGAGTTGGGGATCTTTTATCATCGCGCTGGCGGTCAAATCCAAGAGCCACGACGCAACCACACTCCCGCGCCGCCATACCTCGGTCACGTCTGCAAGATTGAAATCGTACTGATAATGTTCAGGGTCGCGCAGTGGGGCCGTCTCGGCGTCACTATGGCCGGTGGATTTGCCTACATTGGCATGCTTCAGGATATTGATGCCTTCCGCGTAGGCTGCCATAAGCCCGTACTCAATCCCGTTATGCACCATTTTCACGAAGTGTCCCGCGCCCGCCGGGCCGCAATGAAGGTAGCCCTCTTCGGCAGTGCCGTCGATTTTCTCGCGTCCGGGAGTGCGTGGCGCATCTCCGCGCCCGGGAGCAAGCGCCTTGAAGATCGGATCGAGATGCTGGACGATCTCGCGAGGCCCGCCGATCATCTGGCAGTAACCCCGTTCCAGTCCCCACACGCCGCCGCTGGTCCCGACATCAACGTAATGAATTCCGCGCGGCTGAAGTTGCTTCGAACGCCGGATATCGTCGATGTAATAGGAATTTCCGCCGTCGATCAGGATGTCGCCTTGCTGCAACTTTGGAGCCAGCTGATCGATGGTGCCATCAACGCCCGCGGCCGGTACCATCATCCAGATCGCGCGCGGCGGCGTTAACTTCTGAACGAGATCGTCGAGCGAGGCTGCTCCTTTGCCGCCCTCGTCAGACACCTTCTTGACGTTCTCCGGATGCCGGTCGAAAGCGACGCACTGATGTTTGGCCCGTAGCAGGCGGCGGGCCATGTTCCCGCCCATTCTCCCAAGGCCGATTATTCCAATCTGCATGTGCTGTGCTCCTGGCAAAAAGAATTTTCGATGTTGGGTTTGATTGCGCCCAGGGTTCGCGGGTTAGATCGTTTCGGCCTACGAGCGCGAGGCCGGCAAAGACGCTGGAGGTTCGCCGCTGCCCACCCCTTGGGCGAGGATCAATTGCCGGGCCACACCGCGCATGGCCGGCAAGCGCCTCGCGAAGATGGCGCCTCCTACAAGGCAAACGAGTCCACCAATGGAGACGGTCCATGGCGCCCCGATCCTCGCTGCGAGTGCGCCGCCCGCCAACGCCCCAATGGGCCCCATGCCGATAAACATCATAGAGTAAAGCGACATCACGCGCCCGCGCAGGCGATCGGGAACCATGACCTGCAAAAGCGTGTTCGTTGCACCCATCTGAACCATCATGCCGAATCCTGTCGGCACAAGGAAAAGCAACGAAAGCCACAGGTGTCGCGAAAAGGAAAACAATATCAGGCTCGTTCCAAAGCCGGTCGCCGCCATCCACACCCATTTGCCAAGCCCGCTGACGCTGGGCTTCGAAGCAAGCGTCAAGGCTCCGAGCAGCGCGCCGACGCCAGTCATCATCATCAGTAGGCCCAACTCGCGCGCTCCACCATGCAGAATGCGGCCGGCGAAAATCGGCATCAATACCGTATAAGGCATCGCCGCGAGGCTCACAAAGCCGGTCAGGAGAAGCAAGGCTTGCACGGGAGCCGTATGCCGCGCGAACCGAAATCCTTCGATCATATTTTCCAGCGGCGAACCGTGCTTTTGCAGCTCCGTGCGCCTGGTGAGCCGCATCATCAACAATCCGGCAATCACAGCGATGTAGCTGATGCCGTTAGCGAAAAAACACCAGCCTTCCCCAACCGTCGCCACCACAATTCCGGCGATGGCCGGCCCGATAATGCGCGCGCTGTTGAACATGGAGGAGTTCAACGCGATAGCGTTCAAGAGATCGTCGCGTCCGACCATCTCGATCAGGAAAGCCTGGCGCGCGGGAATATCAAAGGCGTTTACGACGCCAAGCAATGACGCGATAACCATAATCTCCCAGATTCGAATGCGTCCGGTGAGCGTCAGCGTGGCCAGCGTAAGCGCCAGTATCATGGATGCCGTCTGAGTCGCGATAACGATGCGGTGGCGATTGTAGCGGTCCGCTACGATGCCGGCGACCGGCGCCAACAGAAAAATGGGTATCTGGCTGACAAAGGCGACCGTGCCCATGAGTAGCGACGAACCCGTCATCCTGTAGACGAGCCAGTCCTGGGCAATATTCTGCATCCAGGTGCCGACGAGGGAGATTAGCTGGCCGCTAAAAAAGAGCTGAAAATTGCGATGACGCAGCGCCCGCAGCGTGGTGCGCAGACCTATCCGCGCTCTTTGATTTTCTGTGTTGCCTGCTTCACCCAGATCGGATGGGGTTGCCGTTTCCGCCATGACTTCCTTTTTGATGCACCAACATTGTAGCTTAGCCGCCCCGTGCTTTTTTCGTCTCGGATCGCTGATGATTGACGAAAAAGGGACCGGAATTTCGTCGGATTTGCTCCGCCAGTTTGACATCAGCCCGAGTGACATCGAAGATGGGCGGATCGTTCGATGACGGATTCCTCAAATTCGATATTGCGTGAAGGCGCGGCTCGGCTGCGCCGCGGCGGGCTATGGCTGATTTTTGCGCTGGTTCTCATGATTCCGAAGGTGAACCGGTTGCGGCGCCGCAGGAAAACGTGGAATTCCATTCGTATTCTTAGCGTGATCGCAGGCGCAGCAATGCTCCTGCTTGCCATATCTCGCGGCCACGTCATCATGTTGGTCCTGGCAGGAAGCTTGGTGCTGCTGTTTGGCCTGCTTGTCAGTGCGGAACGCCCCGAAATTTCCATCGATGCGCGGGCAAAAGAATTGGGGGCGTTAATCACCGTAGATGGCGGACGATATATCGATGCAGCCGGAAACGGGCATCGAACCAAGCTCTTCGTGGGTCCTGATCGCCTCTGGGCACTCGATTCTGCCCTTCACGTCGTGCTGGAAGTTCCGCTGACGCAAGTCCAAACGCTCTTCGTGGAACCCTCCGGCGCCGACTGGAGCTTTCGTCTCGAGGGCCAACAGACGAAAGCGGTATTCATCTACCAAGGCAGCTTTGCGCAACATCTGGCGGGCGTCGCCGAAGCCACAGTTCGCAGCCGCCTCAATCGCGAGCTTCCAGTCTTGCGTTAACCCCCGGGCGTCTCCATAAGGGTTTAGCGCATCGTAGAAGAATGCCAGCGCCACGGAGATTCAGCGTGAACAAAGCCTTTCAACCTTTTGTCTTTAGGTTCGAGTCAATATTCGTCGGAATACTCCTGCTCTCTGTAGCTCCCGCGATTCGCGCGCAGACTTCGCTTGAGCCACCGTCAGTCGCCCGTCCCGCATTGATCTGCTGTGCCGCAGACGCCTTCGTCAACTGCCGCTCCGCAGATTCAAACACCCGTGGATAGCACTGCCACACAGACACGGACCCAGACCGGCGCTGCAACCACAACTCAGATCACCGGCAGGGCCTGTGATCTAGTCTCCAGCCCGTTGACGTGCCTGGATGACGTCTTGCACGACCAGAGAGGAATTTGGACCGCCCCAGCCCACCTTCGCGGCCGGAAACTGCTTTGGCTGGTCCCCTTTGCAGCAGCAACGTCACTGGCATTTGTCTACGACGTGCGGGCCATGAACGCGCTGGGCCCGTCTACTACGCGCGTCCGCGCGAGCAATGATTTTACCTATCTCGGCTCCGCATACACGTTGGTGCCCGCGGCCGGTCTCACGTACTTGATCGGAAAATGGGATCACAAGGAAGGGCCGCGAGAGACGGGAGTGCTCGCTCTGGAAAGTCTGGCCGACGCCGGTATAGTCGTGGAGGCGCTCAAGCTTGCCACCAACCGGCAACGCCCCTTCGTGCCTCCCGGCACAGGAAAATTCTGGCCGGACGACACAGACGTCTATAGTTTCAGCAGCTCATTTCCTTCCGGGCATGCGGCAGCCAGTTTCGCTTTCGCGCGTGTGATAGTTGAAGAGACTCCCGGCCACCCGTGGCTGCATGTAGCCCTCTATGGCTTAGCGACGGGCGTGGCCATTGCGCGGGTCACAGGCGAAAACCATTTTCCCTCCGACGCTCTGGTCGGATCCGTAATCGGCTATTCGGTTGGCGGATTCGTATATCACCACCACTCGGCTTTCTATTCTCCGAAGACGAAATCCGTACGCATCGAGCCGCTTTATAACCCTGCGACGGCGTCTTACGGTGTAGCTCTCTCGCTGACTCCGTAGCACCATTCGCGGCGGGCGCAGTGCGGGGATTCAGTATTGCTCAAACCGGAGATAGTAGTCGGGGAAAGCCGCTCAGCGTATGTATTCGCCCGCCAAGCGCCAGAAATCGTTTGTGTAGTAGTGCGAGACCACATTCCCGAATAGATGGCAGATCCCGTGGCATTCGGGAATCTCGCCGTAGAGCTTCTTTCCCCTGGCGAAAACCTTCGCCAGCGAGCCTTCGCGCAACAGATTGCCGCCAATTTTGCGCAGCGGCTCGCAAGGATAGAAAACGTCGCCATTCGGGTAAACGCGCGGAAACATAGTGGGAAAGCACTGGAAGTCGCCGAAGCGCAAAAGCGTTTCGATGGTGCGCGGCGTTCCGTTGATGGGCTGGATGTTTTGCTTGCGCCGTTCGATGATTTTTCGGACCAGTTCGAGATAGCGCGGATTTTCGATCAATCGCAGATTGGGCATTTTTTCGTTCAACGCGCTTTGCGTTGCGAACACAAAACCCTGCTCGCCGGTCCAGTCCAGAATGCGTTCAATCTCGCCGATATTCCATTCTTCGATCACTGTGCTGATGGTGATCGTTCGCGGATGCGGCATGCGCGATTTGGCGCAGCGCGATATTCTCCATCACCTTCGGCAACGCCGCGGGCTTCGATAAAGGGTTCGTCGGATCCATGGTGAGCGCGTCCAGGCTGATCACCAGGCCCGTGAGATTTTCGAAAAGGCTCAGCCGGCGGTCCAGCAAAGTTCCGTTGGTGATGAGCATCACCGAACGAAAGCGCAGCCGGCGTCGCGCGGCGGCGACCAACTCTTCGATATCCGTGCGCAACGTAGGCTCGCCGCCGGTGAAGACGATCGAGTCCGTCTCGCGGCGAATCACGCTGAGCAGACGTAGCGTGTCCTTCGTTGTTAATTCGTCGCTGAAGACGTCCGGCTCTTTCTGAGTGCAGTAGCTACACGCCAGATTGCATTTATGCGTGGCATAGAAAATTAGCGCGTAGGGCGCAACGATTTTGCTCCGCAGGATTTTGCGGCGATAGAGGTTGATGAAATACAGCTGGAAAGTTTTGAGCGCGAATGGCGCTTGGGCGATCAGCCCGGCAATCAGCTTGCGCGTTGGAATCCTGCGGTTCGGGTCCATGGATGACGCAAATGAGTTTGCGTCATCTACTCGGTAAAGACAATCCCCACGCCGACCTGATCTTTTTCGGGTCCGGGCTCGATGCGCACGACGTATCCGCGCAGCGCCCGGTCTGCGTGATCGCCGTTCCCGGGATTTTCGATGGTGACTTGCAGTTCCGATTGCAATTTGGGGCTGTGGTCCAGATAGATCAGCGCGCCGTGCAAACTCAGGTCGCGGATGACCGTCTCCTGATCGAAAGGTCTGCCATCTTGCCTTAGGCCGGAAACGCGCGCCCGGAAATGCGCCTCGCGGCGCAGCCCGTCCCGCACCGCCGGGATTACGACGTCGGTGTGTTCTTCGCCAAGTGTCATGACCATGCCTTCGGCCGCGGCCCAGGTATTCTCGAATTCTGCGCGCGCATCGCGCAGAATGCCGTCGATCGCCTTGTCTGACGAGTCCGGGTCGTGATGAAAGAGAACCAGATTGCGCACGCCGGCAGCTATGGCGATACGCACGCCTTCGCGCCAGCTCGAATGCCCCCATCCACGATGACGCTCCAGCTGCTCCGGAGTGTACTGCGCGTCATTGATGAAAATATCGGCGCCTTCGGCTAGGCGTCGTAAATTGCGCTCGTATTCCAGATTGCCCGGCTCATTATCCGTGGCGTAAACAATCGTGCCAACCGGAGTTTCGATTCGATAACCGAGGCAGCCCTGCGGATGATTCAGCCAGCCGGTGGTCACGCGCGTTTTGCCTATGGAAAAGCGATCTCCTCCGGAAACATCGGTGAAATCGCGCTGCGCTGGCATCGCCTGGAGATCCACCGGGAAATAAGGATGGGCCATCTGCGCTTCAAAGACGCGCTTCAGGCTGTCGCGTCCGATAAAGTCCGATCGAAAACTGTAGAAGTGAAATTTGTTCTGCGCTGAATAAAGCGGCGCAAAAAACGGAATGCCCTGAATGTGATCCCAGTGGTAATGCGTCACCAGGATTTCAGCGTCAATGGTCTTTTCGGGCGATGCCGCTGCTAACCGATTGCCCAGAATCCGTAAACCGGTACCGCAATCCAGAATCAGCCGCTTGCCGTCCGGCGTAATCAGCTCCAGACAGGGCGTGTTTCCGCCATAGCGCCATGTGGCGCGGTCGACGGTTGGCGTGGATCCACGCACGCCCCAGAAGCTTAGTTTGGCCACCTCATTAGCCATATTCTTGGGGTAACTCGGGTATCGCGCCTTTCAACCGTATACGCATTGCCTGGCCGGAAATCCTTCATCAACACAGGGTTATAGGAAATACTAGGCGTCGATTTGTGCGGAAGTCAAAGGGCATTCAGCCTTGCGTTGCTAAGAACGAGACGGCTGTAAGCCCATGTAAATCCAGCCGCTATTTAGCCGTTGCGGGTGCCAGAAACACACATCCGCTAAACCCTCCTGCGCCTCTGCAGTAAAATGGTCTTCATGCACGTGCACCACGCAGGCGATTGCCACGCAGGCGAAAATCCGGCCCGCGGATTCCTCTCCACAGCGCTGCTGGCCACCATAGTGCTGGTCGCCGCCGAGTTCCTGGGCGGTTATTTCGGTCATTCCATCGCTCTGGTAAGCGACGCTGTTCATAATCTTTCGGACGTACCCGCCATCCTGATCTCCTTGATCGCTGCGCGCTGGGCCGAGCGCCCGGCCGACGCGGAGAGAACCTTCGGTTATCGCCGCGCGGGCGTGCTCGCCGCCTTCACAAACTCAATTCTGCTGCTCCTCGTCGCCTTGGCTTTGTTCTGGGAATCCTTCGAGCGTTTTCGGCATCCTGTTGCCGTCCATGAACAATGGATGATCGGGCTGTCGCTTTTCGCGCTTGTCATCAATGGCGGAATAACCTTGGGTTTAATGCGCGGTCGCAAAGATTTAAACCTGCGCGCTTTGCTTATCCATAATTTCGGAGACGCTCTTTCGAATGTCGGCATTCTGGCCGGCGCTTTGGTCATCCGTTGGAGCGGCGCATTGTGGCTTGATCCGGCGCTGGGGCTCGTTATAGCGGGCTTCGTTTTATGGTCGACGATCGGGATTTTGCGTGAATCCACGCATATTCTGCTGGAAGGGCTGCCCCGCGACATGGAGCTCCCCGAAGTCGCGCGGGCCATTTTGGAAATCCCCGGCGTGCAGGAGGTCCACGATATTCATATCTGGACCCTGGGCGTGGGGCATCACGCGCTTTCCTGCCACCTTCGCATTCCCGATATGCACATGGAGGAAAGCGAGAAAATTCTGGCCCAGGTTTGCGCCCGGCTGGCAAATACGTTTGGCATCCAGCACACAACCGTACAGTTCGAACGGGCCGGGTTGCCGGAGTCTGGTTACTACATGCCGGAACCGTTCCGCACCACCAAGAGTTGATCCACCTCAGACTCATTACTTCCAAACCAACTCACCCAGGCACAGACCTACACACAAAAAGTTCACTCTGAATGCCCTAGTAAGGGAAACCGGGCGACTACTCGGGAAGTGAAACAGACGTGCCGTTGGCGTCGTTCATCTGCTGCGTGGCCTGCTTATCCAACTCGCTGACTGGGAAAGAGCGCTTGGTCCCCTCGTTCGTGATGTACGTTAGTTGACCATTTCTCACGGTAAAAGCCACAGCAAGCAGAACCTCGCCGTCGCTGCGCACCAGGATCAACTGTCCCAGTTCGGGAGGAGCTGGAGGCGGAGCCTGAGGCGTCAAGGCTTGTCTCGGCGCTGGCTCGGCTGGCGCTGACGTATTTGGCTGAGGCTGAGGTACTACGAAAATCGGTGGTTGCGCCGCTCCCGCGTAGTTGTCGGGTACGGCCGCATCATTCGGATACTCGTTATCGTACGGATAGTCGTACGGATAGTAGGGCAGCCCACCAAAAAACAGGGGAGTAAAAAAACCACGCCTATCTCGATTTCCCCTTCCGAATCGGCCCCTGGATGGCCCCTGGATGGCCGCCAGATGTTCGAAATCGAAGCCGAAACCGGGCACACCCCTTAACGGTGCGAAATTCGGGTTCAGCGGCGTGCCTACCAGCGGAGGAGCGAACCCCCTGAATGAGCCGGGCCTCGTTCCGGTCCCTCGCGGACGCCCAACAAATCCGTGCCCCGAGCCCGAAAAGCTCCGTACCGGCGCTGAAGACCCGCGCATGGGTGCAGCGGAGCCTCGGCCCTGCCCTAAAGCCGAGATCGCAACAGCGACGCTTAGCGCCACTACCAAACCGAATCTGGATATCGCCTTCGCCATGGCCGTAGAAGCCGAACAACCCTCAATAGTAATGATGTCCCCGGGAGACCCCTGGTTGCAAGCCGGGCGGCCGATGGGTTCCGGATCAGCCGAACTCCCCAATTAGTCCCCTTCTATGCTATACGTATTCTTCGTGCGATCCCGACAAACCAGCTCCGAAGTCGTACATTCTGATTCTGGCCTCGAATCGCGGCAGAAAGAACAGAAAAACGAAAATCCGTCGAATTTCTGCCCTGTGTGTTCAGCGCGGTTGGAGGCGCATAAGTGCAAGTTGCGCTGCCCCACATGCGGCTACTATATGTCCTGTTCGGATTATTATTGAACTTCCGTTTGGAAATGCCGGCCCGATAGCACCCACGCCAGATCTTTGATCGGCGCGAGTGCTTGCAAAAGAGCAAAAGGAGATTGAAACGTGGCACTCAAAATGAATGTGCACGAAGTGGATGGCATCGCAGTGGTGGGGCTTGACGGACGTGTTGTTCTCGGTGAGGAAAGCAATGCCTTACGCGAAGAAGTGAAGAAAATGCTGGCCTCTGGGAAAAAGAAGATCGTGCTGGACATGAGCAACGTAAGTTATATAGACAGCGCGGGGCTCGGAACGCTCGTCGCGGCGCATCACAGCGCCCGCACTCAAGGCGCATCGCTAAAGCTTTCGAATCTCGGAAAGAAATTTCAGGAAATCTTGCAAGTAACGAAGCTGCTCACCGTTTTTGATGTTTACCCGTCGGAAGCGGCAGCGGTCAGCAGCTTCGGCCACTAAGTTAAGCGAACTACTCAGTCCAACCGGTAGAGCGTTAGGCCGCTCAGAAGCTTGGGATAGAAGTCCGTCGATTTCTGGGGCAGGACTTCACCGGCCAGTGCGATGTCCATTACTTGGGCGACATCGACTGGATTCAACAAGAAGCAGATCTGCGCCCGCTTGCGGTCCACAGCCTCCAATGCCGCTCCAATTTCTCGCTCGTAACTGACGTTTTGCCCGGCGGTGACTGCCGCCGGCGTGATGCCTAGCCCCTCCTCGATCAATACGCGGTGCAGCAAAACCACGTCGAGTTTGCGCTGCGCGGGTGATAGATCGGGCATCGGTTTCTGCAGGTCGGCGTCACGCCGCAATCGAAGCAGGGTGAAGCTGCCCCCGGCATACATTCCGAAAGCCCTTCCGCTTTCTCCGCTCGTTCGCAGGTCGTTTTGAAATCGCTCGCTGGCGACAGCGCGGGCCGCCTCGCTGCCAAACGCGTAGTCTTCCTGTTCGAATATCGCGGATATTTTCCGGCGAAATGAGCCCATATCGAACGAAGGCAGATTCGATACCAAGCGATGGGTCGGCAAGATCAGCAGGCCTTCGCCATGCGTATTGAAAAACGTCATCATGGCCTTTTCGTAAGGAGCATTGCGGTCGCCGTTTTTGCCTTTCGCGCGGCATTCGTCGCGGTATGCAAGGGCGGTCTCGTAGCGGTGATGTCCATCGGCAATCACCAATTTCTGAGAGGCCATTGCTCGCGCAATATCGGCGATGATCGGGGTATCGAATACGGGCCAGAGCCGGTGCACGACGCCATATTCATCCTTGGCTTCTTCAGGACGGGAACGCGCGGCAATCTCATCGATCCACCTGTCGACTTGCCGCTGCGGATCTGAATAGAGCATAAAGAGCTGCCCGGTGTGTGTACGCGTATGGCGTAGCAGTTCCAGGCGGTCGGCTTTGGGCCCTGAATGCGTCAGTTCATGCCGAAAAACCACGTGTGCCGAATAGTCCTCCACGCGGCCCAGCGCGATGAAGCCTTTGCGTGTGCGCCGCTCCGTTGTGCCCGGCACCGCATATTCCTGGAAATAAACATAAATTCCGGGCCGGGAGTCCCGCACCATCACACCCTCGCGAATCCATTGCTCCAGAGCTTTTTCCGCTCGGGTGTAAACGTTGTCTGCGGCAGAGTCCTTCGGCGAAGGCTTGCCCTTTTCTACGGCAATCAGGTTGTAGGGGCTTACGGAGGCATAGCGCTCCTGCATCGCCGGAGTGATCTTGTCGTAGGGCTGTGTGACGGCGTCGGCGAGCTTTACTCGCTCGGGGTTATACCGGTACGCGTGAAAAGGAAAAATCTCTGCCATGAACTAGCATTTCCTCCCATGTGCTCCGAAAAGGAGAAATCTTATCAGCGTGGCTTGACCGTGACAAAGAAACTCACCCATTTTTCTCAATCTCGCCTCAATATTGTTTCGGCTAGAATAATTCTTCGCTTCTATGCACGCGACGAACTTAACCTCAGATGCGGCGCCCTTCGCGGATGTTCGCGTCCTCATTTTCGATCTCGACGGCACGCTGATCGACTCCGGCGCCGACCTCGCCCTTTCGGTAAACGCCACTCTCAAAGAGATGGGCCGCGCGCCTCTGCATAATGATCGGATTTTCGGGTATGTGGGTCAGGGGGCCGCGCGGCTGATTGAACAGGCGCTCGGGCCCGGCGCCACTCGGGAAGAATGTGAGCAAGGGCTGGCGTTTTTTCTTTCTTACTATCGCGCTCACATGCTGGACAACACGGTCACCTATCCCGGTGTGCGCGAGGGGCTAGCAGTGCTCGACGGCATGCCCATGGCCGTGCTCACAAACAAGCCGGTGCGATTCAGCCGCCAGATCCTCGAGGGATTGGGACTTGCGTCCTACTTCCGCTACATCTACGGCGGCAACAGCTTCGAAAGCAAAAAGCCCAATCCTGCGGGAATGAGCGTTTTGCTGCGCGATTTTGGTGCCGCGCCCAAGCAAGCCATGCTCGTAGGCGATTCCGAAGTTGACGTGCGCACGGCACGCAATGCAGGAACCTGGGCCTGTTGCGTGACTTACGGCCTCGGCGCCGACCAACTCGCAAAGAATCCGCCGGATCTGCTCGTCAGCAGTCTTACGGAACTTTCGGCGCACCTCGATCGTCAGGCGGCACAGCCCCGCCGCCGCTAAACCCGTCACCTTCACCAGCGTCGATGAACCGTTAATAACGGCACCTGAAACCAGCGTTGTCATCACGAGGCCCGCATTCTGGGCCGAGGGATCTGCAGTTGCCTCCTGGCGATTCCGCCACGCGCCTCTCGAGCATAGCTAGCGTGTTGGAAAACACGGTGCGCTTGGGGGCAAGCGAGTATCTCCTCGGAATCCGATCTTTACTCGTAAGGTAAAATAGAACATGCTCGAAATCTGCCGAGGTGGATTGTCTCCGCGCGTTCGAATTAAAGCATGTCGCGACGCTCGGTAGCCGAGCTGAAACAGCTGCAACCGGTAGCTAATTGAGCGCCGCATCGGACGGGAACAGCTATGGCAGGCGCGACAAAATGAAGAAGGCGAAGCGGGACGCTCAGAGAGCACGAACATACGACGCACAGGAGCTAACAGCCGTAGAATGAACACTTGCGCAAAAATAGCCGGGGGGTGGGGCCTGGATTTCATGCGCTTCTCTGAATTTCCGGAAGATTCTGAGCGGGGTTTCGCTGTTTCGATACAATGGCGTTGAACTGCAGCGACGTGCACCCACAACATGCCGCGTCGCTCTAAGCAAAGTAACCTTGCACACGGCCTAATTAGAAGGAGATCTTATGACCGCACCGGGACAAGCGGCACCCACTTCGGCGCTGCTCGAACAGCTTCGCGAGAAAGCCCGCCTGCTTCGCATTCATTCCTTGCGCATGACCACGGCAGCCGGTTCGGGCCACCCAACCTCCTGCCTTTCCGCCGCGGAGCTTATGGCTGCGACGTTCTTCTACGCCATGAAACTCGATGTGGCCAATCCTAACTCGGTGGGCAGCGATCGTTTTGTCCTCTCGAAGGGGCACGCCGCGCCGATTCTCTATGCGGCGCTGGCGGAGGCGGGCGTCTTTCCCGTTTCCCGGCTCATGACTCTGCGGCAATTCTCGAGCGAACTCGAAGGCCACCCCACACCACGCATTCCCGGGGTTGACGCTGCCACAGGCTCACTCGGGCAAGGGCTCTCCGTGGGCGCGGGCCTAGCCATCGGCGCGCGGGTTGGAAAATCGTCCGCGCGAGTCTACGTCTTAACCGGCGATGGAGAACTGGCCGAAGGAAATATCTGGGAAGCGGCGGAATTCGCAGGCCACTATGGCATCGACAATTTGGTCGCGCTCGCCGATATCAACGCTTTGGGCCAGAGCCAGCACACCATGTACGAACACAATATGGACATCTACCGGCGCAAATTCGAGTCGCAGGGCTGGGCCGCGGAAGTCATCGACGGACACGATATCGCGGCGGTAGTTGCCGCGCTGGACCATGCCCGCGCCACGCGTGGAAAACCGTATGCGATCATCGCCCGCACGGACAAGGGCCACGGCATCAGCTTTCTTTCCGGCAAGGACGGCTGGCACGGCAAAGCCTTGTCACCCGAGCAGCTCGACAAAGCGCTCGCCGAACTCGGGCCCGTTCCTCCGGTTCCGAAAGACGATGGCCGGTCTTATGAACGCAAGCCGCTCCCTCCGCCGGAGCCGGATTTCCCTGCCCCACCCGCGCCCGATTACAAGCTGGGACAAAGCGTTGCCACCCGGGAAGCCTTTGGCGTCGGGCTTAAGAATCTCGCGACAGTACATCCCAAGGTTTACGCCATTGATGGCGACGTGAAAAACTCCACTTTCACGGAGACACTGCAAAAGGCCTTCCCTGACCGGCTCGTCGAGGGTTTCATCGCGGAACAGAACATGGTTTCGCTGGGTGTAGGCATGGCAGCGCAGGGCCTCGTGCCGTTTATCGGTACGTTCGCTTGTTTCCTGTCGCGCGCTTACGACCAGGTGCGCATGGCCGGGATCAGCCGCAGCAGCATAAAGCTGTGCGGCTCGCACTGCGGAGTCTCGATCGGTGAGGATGGCCCTTCGCAAATGGCGCTCGAAGATTTGGCGATGTTCCGGGCGATTCCCGGCGCGACCGTGTTTTATCCGAGCGACGGAGTTTCTGCGGAACGGCTGACCGAAGAGATGGCGCGCCGGACGGGGATCTGTTATCTGCGGACCTCACGGCCGAAGACAGCAGTCTTGTATGGCAAGGATGAGAAATTTCCCGTGCCGGGCTTAAAGGTGTTGCGGCAAAGCCCAAATGATCGCGTTACGGTCATCGGCGCGGGAGTAACGGTTTACGAAGCTCTCCAGGCTTACGACGAACTTAAATCGCGCGGAATCGGCATCCGCGTGCTCGATCTTTATTGCGTCAAGCCCCTCGATACTGCGGCGCTCGCCGAGCATGTTCGTGCCACCGGCGGCAAACTCGTTACCGTGGAAGACCACTACGAGGAAGGCGGTCTAGGTGAAGCCGTACTCGCTGATCTTGCTCTGGCTGGTGTGCCTCTGGCAGCGGTGCGACGCCTGGCAGTAGATCGCGTGCCACATTCGGGCAAGCCCGAGGAGTTGTTGGACGCCTTCGGAATCTCCGCGCGAAAGATCACAGAAGCTGTCGATGCGGTATTAGGCGGAAAGTAAGTAGACCTGCTAAGGAAAGCGAGTTAGCCGGCCGGAACGCGCTTTTACACAACGCCGCGAAACTTAGTCCGCGGCGGCTTGCTGGATTTCGGTGCCGAGCAAGACGTGCCGCGGAGGCTGCCGCAAATCCCACACGATCCCGCACCAGGAAAGCATCTTCAAAACGTAGTAGGTGATGTCGATCTCCCACCAGAAAAAGCCCTGGCGAGCCGAGGCCATGTAGTGGTGATGATTGTTGTGCCATCCCTCGCCCATGGTCAGCAGCGCGAGCAGCGCATTGTTCTTGCTGGTATCCGTGGTGGGGTAGCGGCGCCGGCCAAAGATGTGCGATAACGAATTAATCGTGAACGAACTGTGCCACAGGATTACCGTGCTAATGCAGTAGCCCCAGACGAGCAAGCCCCAGCCGCCAGCGAGGAACATGCAGACTGCCAGGAGAACGGGCGGGACGACGTGGTATTTGTTCAGCCAGCGCAACTCGGGATATTTATTGAAATCGCCAATCAGATCTGTCTTCGTTTGGTTATAACGATCGGACAAGATCCAGCCGATATGCGCATAGAGAAAACCGCGCAATGTGGGGGAGTGCAGATCCTCGTCCATATCCGAATGGCGATGATGATGGCGGTGATTGGCGGCCCACCAAAGCACACCCTTCTGCGTGGACATGGTCGCTACAAGCGCCATCACGAATTGAAAGGCGCGGCTCGTCTTGAATGAACGATGCGAAAAATAGCGGTGATATCCCGCGGTCACAAAAAACATGCGGGTGTAATAGAGGGCCAGACAAACAATCAAATAGGACCAGTGGAATTTCAAAAAGAATGCTGCGATGCAGGCCAAATGAACAATGAAGAATGGAGCGGAACGGAAAAGCGAGATGCGGTCGCCGCTTTTCAGAGTAATCCAACCGAATGCCATGGTGTTCCCTCGAGCCCCGGAATGGTTTCCGAAGTTCTTTCTGAGCGCAGGGACACACGACAGTCGGCGCGCTCTTATGTGATTATGACTATAGTTTGAGTATGGGGGTTGGTTTGAGAAGCGTCAAGCAATTCGCACAGATAAGTTACAAAAAAGCGCCTGACCCGACGGACAGGTGAACGCTCCTTCAGCTCGCTTTTGTCTCCGAAAATCTCTCGGCGGGAATTCAGAGTGTGTTATCTTCGCGCCCTGTCCTGAAATGGACATACCCAATGGCTGAGAAGACAATTTTAGTCGGCGTGATCCCGGAGGCGATGGTGATTGGGCCTTCGGACCAGGTGGCTTGGGTCGCAGGGGAGGGGCAACTGAAGGTCGAGTTCGACCCCAACCGTTCGCCCTTTGCGTCGAATATCTTTCAAGCTCCGGCCGGTATGCGGTTGCTGAGCGGAACTCCCCGTCCCGGAACCAAGCCCGGATCATTTCGTTACAGGCTGTGGCTGAACGATCAGTGCATCGGTTCGGGAGAGATTATTTTACGCGAGAAATAACGTTAATTTTGGACGTGCCTGCTAAACAGCTCCGCCGCCAGCCCCGATCCCAGGGCTCCGCACTTATCGAGGATCGGGGTTAGACCGAAGCTTTTTAGGAACTCGACGGCGTGGTAATGCGCCTGAGATTTTCGGCGTTCAGCTTCAGCTTCCCTCCCTGCCTCATGCTGTTATCAAGAGACTTGCGGAAAGCCTCAAAGGCCATGGTGCGCCGCGCATCCAAAAGCTGCTGTTGAACGTCCTGCTGTTGCTTCGCCATATCCGCGGGGTTTGCATTTTGGCGGTCGAGGACTTTATACACGGCCCAATTTGCGCCCAGAGAAACCGCATCACTGGTTTGGCCAACGGAGAGGCTGAACGCCGGGCCAAGTTGCGCTGCGCCTCCGAGATCGCTTACAGAGCCCGTGCGAGAGAAAAGATCGCTGGTTTTTGCTTCCAGGCCAAGCGCCTTCGCCGCTTTTGTCAGATCCTCGCCGGACTTGGCACGCTTCGCCAAGTCTTCCGCGCGGGCTTTTGCGAGATCAGTCGCCTTCTCGTGCCGATAATCAGCCAAGACCCGATCACGAACTTCGGCAAGCGTCGCGGGATGAGCCGGCTGATCTTCTTTGACCGAAATAACAACATAGCCCTTGTCTGTGTGGATGGGAGAACTATCGTCCCCGGGGCGCAGGCGGAAAACCGTTTCGGCGAGTTCCGGCGAATTGCCGACATCCGGAATGGGCTGATTAGCCTCGAGAGGCGGCGTTTGTCCCAATTTCAGATTGAACTTTTTCGCTAAATCGTCGATGGAAACGCGACCCGAACGGCGGATCTCGGCCGAAATCTGCCCGGAAAGATCCTCGGCCGCGCGCTGCGCTTGATCTTCCTGCAGAGTGCCCAAAATTTGCGGAAAGACTTCGTCCAGCGTCTGCGTACGGGCAGCCTGACGATCGAGAACCTTGACGATGTGGAATCCGTATTGTGTTTTCACCAGATCGGAAACCGATCCGATGGGCAACGTGAAAGCCGCTTGCTCGAATTCGGGAACGGTTTGTCCGCGCACGATCCAATCGAGATCGCCGCCCTTGTCTTTGCTCGTGTCCTCGGAGTACTGCTTGGCAAGCTCGCCGAAGTTGGCGCCACTCTTGGCTTTTTTCAGAACATCTTCGGCTTTCTTGCGGATTTCTTCGGATTCGGCATCGGTCTTGCCTACCGTCTTGAACAAGATATGCGCCACGTGGGCACGGTCCGGCTGTTTATAGCTATCTATGTGGTCGTTGTAATAGGCGCGAATTTGATCTTGAGAAATATTGGCGTGAAGCCGAAGCTGCTCGAGATCGAGAAACGCGTACTGCACGACGCGCCGCTCCGGAACGTTGTAGCGCGCTTTGTTCTTCTCGAAATATGCAGAAAGATCCGCGTCACTCGCTTCGATTTTGGACTGCAAATCTTCGGGCTTGACGACTGCGTAGCTGATCTTGATCTTGTCGTTGCGTCGCCGGAATTCCTGTTGCACTTCCGCGGGCGAAACGGTCATGCCGTCGGTAACGAGCTCGCGGAACTTCTCCTCGAGCAATCCCTGACCCACGAGATCCTCAAATTCCGGAACTCCCATCCCCGAAGCTGCTTCCACCTGCGCCGCGTATTGGTCGTTGCCCACAAAGGTGCCGCCCACGAACGCCGTGGGGACTAATTGCCGGATGCGATCTGCGCGCTCCTGGTCGGTGACGGTAATTCCGAGTTGTTTGGCTTCGATGGCCAACTCTTTCTGGAACACCAATTCATTAAGGACTTGCTGCGCATACAAAGGCTCGAGGGCAGCTGGAATGGCGCCGGTGCGCTCAATACGTCCCAGCTGAGCGCGAATATCCGTAATGGTGATCGATTGGTTATCCACCGTCGCGACCACGTCAGCCGCGGAGACGCTGTCCGTGCCTTGCCCAGGGATGAGATAAAGGAGCATGCCGACGCCGAGCAGCCCGACGATCACTCCGAGCATGATCCGGACACCGAGGTTTTTCTTATGTAGTGATTTGAACACGTTACCGCCACCTTGCTAGCACGCAGAGGAGTTTCCAGCCATCACATGCAGCGCGCTTTTTCTTGTCTTGAAACCCTGATTATAGGGCACCTCGCCCCTGTGCTCAAACGCGAAATGCCGGAAAATCAGACCAAGGGCCACTGCCGCTTTGCAAGCAGGTGGGCGCGATGTTGTAGGTAGGAGCAACACCCCTAAGTCGTTGCCTTGCGACCCCCTATACCGTGTGCTAGATTGCGAAACCAGCGTAAAAATCACGTTTTTATGCCTGATTCACGACAGCTCGGTTCGGCAAAACACGGCAAAGGTCCGGCCATTGAAGTCTATTGGACGGCGATCAGCTACCGCACGGTGGCCACTTACGTTGTGCTGGTGGTGGTTATTCTGTGCGCGGGCGTGTACATGGCTCGTCCCGCCTGGCTGGTCAGAACAATGGACCGACTGTCGCATAGCCTGGGAGCGGCCCCGACCAACGCTGGCGCTTTGGCGCAGAACCAGGCACGCTTCGTTAACCTCGATGGTAAGGTGGAAATCAAGCGCGTCAACTCGGTCACCTGGGAGAATGCCGATTACCGTACCACGCTCGACCGGGGAGATCTGATTCGGACCGGAGACGACGGCGCGGCACGGCTCACCTTCGTGGACGGCACAACCTATACGATCAAATCAAATTCTTTCGTGACGGTGGAACAGAATTTCATCGATCGCGATCAAACGACCAGCGTAGGCGTGCACATCAGTTCCGGCGCCGTAGATTTGGCTACGGGGACATGGCAATCGCCGCGATCGCGTGCCGAGGTTTCTTTCGCGAACGCGCGAGCATCCTTGCAGGAAAATAGCCGCGCGGCAGTTCGCACGGATCCCAATACAGACGAACACCAGATCACGGTTTCCTCCGGCGCGGCGGATATGCAGGTTGGCAATCAACACGTGGCCATCGGCGAGTGGGAACGCGTGAGTTTTAATTCATCGAGTGGCGCGATGACGAAGACCACCGTGCTGGCGCCACCCGCCTTGACGTCGCCTTTAAACCTTCAGCCGTTGATCGAAGCGGATCCGAAGCACGCTACTGTGCACTTCGCGTGGGCGGCGATTCCCGATGCGGTGAGTTACAGCCTGCGCGTTAGCACGAACTCAATGTTTACGCGTATCGCCGCCGAGAAAATGGTCACCGGGACAAGCGCGGACCTGAGCGGGTTCGACCCGGCCGATTATTACTGGAACGTCACAGCAATCGACGCGCACAAGAAAGAGAGCGCGCCAAGCGATGCCTTCAGGTTTACGCTGATCGCCCAAGGCAAGACCGATGAGATGCTCCTGGAAGTAGATGGCACGCAATTGCACGGGAGCGTGGTGGAGCTCATGGGGCGAACCGAGCCTAACGCGGCGCTCATTATCAATGGAGAAGCGGTGGCGGACATCCAGCGCGACGGCCATTTCCGCTACTTCACGCAGCCGCTCTCACGTGGCAGTCATGAGATCGTGGTGACCGGGCAGAATCGTCGGGGGGGCACGGCCATCAAGCGCGTGCCTATCCTGATTCCATAAGAACTGTGTCGCCGGCAAAGGGGAACCGTGGCCACAAACGGCGCGGGAATAAGAATGCTCAGTAAAAACGGTTACAACCTTCGATCCGTTTTCAGCCTGTTTTCATCCGATCTGGCCATCGATTTGGGAACCGCAAACACGCTGGTATTTTCCAAGGGTAAAGGCATCGTAGTCAATGAGCCCTCGATTGTGGCCATCAATAAAAACACCAGCGAAGTGGTCGCTGTAGGGCGCGAAGCAAAGGACATGCTGGGCCGCACTCCGGGCAACGTGGTGGCCATCAAACCCATGAAGGATGGAGTGATCGCAGATTTCAAAGTAACCGAGAAAATGCTGACCTACTTCATCCAGAAGGCACACAACCGGCGCGTTCTGGTTCATCCACGCATCGTCATCGGCGTGCCCAGCGAAATCACCCCGGTGGAAAAACGTGCGGTGCAGGATTCCGCCTACCGCGCCAGGGCCAGCGAGGTCTATCTGGTGGAGCAGGCCATGGCGGCAGCCATTGGCGCCGGGTTACCCATCGAAGAGCCCTCCGGCAACATGGTTGTGGATATCGGCGGCGGCACAACCGATATCGCCGTAATTTCGATGAGCGGAATCGTCTACTCGCGGTCTGTGCGCGTGGCCGGCAATGAGATGGACGAAGCCGTAATGCACTATTTGAAGCGGAAATACAACCTGCTCGTCGGTGAGCGCACCGCGGAACAGATCAAGATGGAGATCGGATCCGCTTATCCTCTGGAGAAGCCGCTGACGATGGAGGTCAAGGGGCGCAATCTGATCGAGGGCGTGCCGCGCACGGTGACAATCGATGACAGTGAAATCCGCGAGGCGCTTTCTGAATGCATCTCGACGATTTTGAACGCGATTCGCGTAGCGTTGGAGCGCACTCCTCCTGAGCTTTCCGCGGATATCAGCGACCGCGGCATTGTGCTAACAGGAGGCGGTGCGCTGATCAAGAATTTAGACAAACGCATTCGGGAAGAGACCGGACTCCCGGTTTCGATTGCGGACGATCCTCTGGCTTCCGTGGTGCTGGGCACGGGGAAAATGCTCAGTGATTTCCGCCTGCTTCGCTTAGTGTCCATAGACTAGACGGCGATCAGCCAAAGGCTCGGGAGTAAAAACCGCAAGCCTGCACTTTTCGTTTGAGGCAAGAAAGAGCACGTGTCCATTCCTTCACGCCATCGATCTCTGACTCTTTTCGCAGCCGCCATTGCGGTGCAAGTCCTGCTGCTCGCGGTTCAGATCAGGCGCGGACAACAGGCGCGTTTGATTCGCGTCTGGGCGATCGAGAGCGTATCGCCTTTGGGGCGCGGCGCGGCGTGGTCTGTGGACGGAGTTCGGGGCCTCTGGAATAACTATGTGGCCTTGCGTCACATGCGCGAGGAGAACGAACAACTCCGTGGCTGAGCTCGGCGAACTGCGAATGCGCAATTCTCAGTTGGAGAGCCGCGCGGCGGAGGCGGATCGCCTCGCAGGATTGCTTGGATTTCGCGACGTGCACACCGAAGTGCAAACGCTGGCGGCGCGCGTGATCGGGGCAAGCCCTGATCCCTCCAGCCACATGGTTTTCATCAACCGAGGGACACGCGACGGCGTGAAGCGCGACATGGGCGTAATCACTCCGGAAGGCGTGGTGGGCAAAGTCTTTGCCGTTTACTCGGATACCTCTCAAGTACTGCTGCTCACAGACAAGGAAAGTGGTGTGGGCGCATTGCTGGCGACCTCGCGCGCTCAAGGTCCGGTACGCGGTTCGGGCGATCCGCTGCTCGGACTTGAGTACATCGGCAATGACGTCAAAATTGAGCAGGGCGAAAAGATACTCACCTCGGGCCAGGATCGGATTTTCCCGAAAGATTTGCCGGTCGGTACGGTCGTGCAAGTGCAACCGGACCGCCGCAGTCCGTTCCAGAAAATATCGGTAAAGCCTGCGGCGCGGCTGGACGGACTCGAGGAAGTTCTGGTGCTGCTCACACGGCAGGAGTTTACGTTTCGCAAGGACGCGGATAAAAGCGCCCCTGTTCCCGTTGCGTCTGTTTCTGTGACCTCGGCGAAACCTGCAACGCTTGCGACGGCCCCCGCAGCTCCGACGGCTCCTAAACCCGTGGCTTCAGTGACACAGATTAAAACGACGACGCCTGCGCCGCCTAAACCGGTAAATCCACCGGCGCCGCCCAAGCCCGTGGCTTCCGTGACGCCGCCTAAGCCTGCTCCTTCAGAGGCGCCGTCCAAGGCGGCGGAGCCTGAGACTCCGCCGGCGTCAGAAACTCAAGAGACGCCGAGCAATCCGTGAAGGTAACTTACTAGATTATGGACATGGAAATTCACGCGCCGTACGACCAGCACATAGAAGTTCACAAGTATTACGCCGGTACTGTTTTTGGTGTGGTCGTTCTAGCGCTCGCTCTTGAGGCTCTGCTGCCCGTGTACTTCCGGTCGGCGGCAATCCTGGAGCTTCCGCTTCTGATTACGATTTATTTCGGCCTGAGCCGGAGAAATCCCTCGTCTGGACTTTTGCTGGGAATGGCCGTTGGGCTGGCACAGGACAGCCTTGGGCATACGCCATTCGGAATGTACGGAATTGCCAAAACAGCGGTCGGCTTCGTTGCTTCCTCGTTCGGTTCGCGGATCGACGTGGACCATCCTATCAGCCGCTTCCTTCTGACTTTCGTCTTCTTTCATCTTCATAACGCCGTGCTCGTCCTGACTGACCGGCTTTTGCTGGGGCAGCATGAGCCCTACCTGGAGATGAGGCTGATCATTGCGTCGCTGGTAAATTCCGTCGTGGCAGTTGTCTTATACCCGCTTCTGGATCGACTGCGCAAAACGTAAGCTCCCTGCAACTTAGTCGCCTCTTAACTTTTCACCGACAAGACGACGAGCGCGTTCATCAAAATAACCATGTGTGCGGAAAGCGGCGCTTCAAAAATCCATCGATGCCCAGAGAGCGGCCGGCGGAAGCTGAAACGAAAATCAGGTGCAACAGTATGAGGACACGGTTGTAGTTGACAGTTCCGCCGCCGGCGGCATACGCGACAGAAAACAGAATGTTGAAGTTGTAGAAGGCAGCGAAAAGCGAGGAGATCCTCACCAGACAGCCCACTAGTAGCGAAAGCCCGATGGAGATTTCGCCAAATGCCGAAAGATAACTGAAGAAATGGCCATGGGGGACTACAACTCCCGCGATGAACGCGCGGTGCCACGCGAGCGGATCCTTTTCTATGCCGTTCAGCAATTGACGCGGCAAGACCTGGCCACTCAAGAAACGCACGGAAACTTTGGGCCAGGCGACCAGAAGGAATAAAACGCCTATCAGAATGCGCAAAAGCGCAAGATAACCGAGATAGGTGGGCTGCTTAAAATTACTGGGGAGAGATCTATCTGAGTCCGATCTCATTCGTGATTCCTTTAATCCGTTTTGGCAGCCGATTTCGGCGCGCGCACTTGCGGCCGGCGCTTCTGGCGGTCCGTTTATGCCACTAATTTCGGGTCCGCACAATGACTTGTGAAACACAAAGCGGATGAGTAGAATCCGCGGCGGATTCGGAAGGAGCTGGTGATGTGGAAGGCTTTCGTTAGTTCGGCAATTTTGTTCGTTGTGGCCGGTGTGTTCTGTTCGCTTGCACACGCCCAGACGACGCAACAACCAAACTCCTCCGTTGCTGTCGCCTGTCGACGGCTGGACCGGGCAGCGCGTTCCGGAAAATCAGCCGGCAGGTCCCGCTCCGCGTCACGACATCTTTGGAATTTGGGATCCCGGGAATGGCGGCATTCAAGCCATGGGTGCGGCCGCTATGCCAGAGGACGGGAAAGCGGAGCATAAATTGCCCTATACGCCTGCCGGCTTGGAGGCGCTGAACCTCACTAAACCGAGCAATGGATCGAGAAGTGTTCTTCCCGGAGACACGAACGATCCGGTGGTGACGTGTAATCCGCAGGGACTTCCCCGCGAAGATTTGTATGAACTCAGAACCACGCAAATACTGCAAACGCCGGCCAGTGTTATGGTGCTGTACGAATTCGGGAAAGTATGGCGCGCCATCTGGACGGACGGGCGAGACTTCCCCAAAAATGCCGCAGCAAGGTGGTTTGGGTATTCCATCGGCAAATGGGAAGACGATTACACATTTGTCGTGCAGACCTGCTGCATCAATGACGAAACGTGGGTCGACCGAGCGGGTCGTCCGCACAGTCCCGATTTGCGCGTCGAAGAGCGCTTTCACCGTGTCGACGCCAATACTCTGGAACTAACTGTGACGATTACCGACCCGAAGATGTATACGAAACCGTGGGTCGCTCTGAATAAGCTGCCCTTCAAGCTGCAATCGTGGAATTTCGACGTCACGGAGATGCTGTGTTCGCCGCTAGAGCTTGCCCAATACAACAGATTTATTGGCAATCCAGCGAGCGACAAGGACAGCAAATAGAATTCGCCTCCCCAGCCGCATCGGAACGATCTCCGATACCCTAAAGTGGATAACCTTAAGTGTGCGAAGTGTGCGCAGACAGCACCAGCAAACAGACTGTGTTAACTTAACTTCCGCATGACAAAGAGAATTGGCGTGCTGCTCAGCGGCCGCGGTTCCAATTTCGAAGCCCTCGCGGACAGCGCGGCAGCGGGCCGCATTCCCGATGCTGAGATTTCCGTCGTCATCAGCAATCGCGAAGACGCACCGGGCCTCCGGCGCGCCGCGGAACGCCGCATTCCCGCACGGGTGATTCCGTCAAAGGGAGTGGAACGGGAAGCCTATGATCGCCTGGTCGTCGCCACCCTGAACGAAGCTCGGGTCGATCTGGTCTGTCTGGCCGGATTTATGCGGTTGCTTTCACCCTATTTTGTGGCGGCATTTCGCGGCCGCATTCTGAATATACATCCGTCGCTCCTGCCGTCGTTTCCCGGACTCGAATCCCAGCGCCAGGCCCTCGACTATGGCGTGAAGTTCAGCGGCTGCACCGTGCATTTCGTGGACGAAAACCTCGACGCGGGCCCAATCGTCAAGCAGGCGATTGTTCCCATTGAGCCCGGCGACACCGAGGAAACTCTCGCCGCGCGCATTCTGCGCGAAGAGCATCGCATTTACACGGAGGCCGTTCGCCTCGTGCTCTCTGGCAAATTCCGCATCGAAGGCCGTCGCGTCCTGCCTACCGCCGAAGAAACCCAGGAGGAACGCCTGACCGAGCGCGCGAAGCACCGCTAAGGGTCACATCATCACACATGACTGCACCGCAAAAATTCCGTCCCGTAGACGAGCAGCTCACCGCACTCCGCAAAGGTTCTGCGGAGATCATTCGTGAAGAAGAGCTGCGCGCCAAGCTGGAACGCTCTCGCATTTCCGGCGAGCCGTTGCGCGTGAAACTCGGCGTCGATCCCACAGCGCCGGACCTGCATCTCGGGCATACGGTGGTGCTGCGCAAGCTCAAGCATTTTCAGGACGAAGGCCATACGGCGATCTTTCTGATTGGCGGCTTCACCGCTCTCGTCGGCGACCCCACAGGCCAATCCGAAACTCGGCCGCCGCTGACACCAGAACAAGTGCAAGCGAACGCTAAAACCTATCTTGATCAGGTGTTCAAGCTGCTCGACCCAGAAAAGACGGAAGTCCGTAACAACGCCGATTGGCTGGACCCTCTCACTAACCGGGAGATCGTCCGGCTCTGTGCCAGATATCGCGTGGCGCGGCTGCTCGAGCGTGAGGATTTTCGCTCGCGCCTGCAGAAGCAGGAACCGATCGCCGTTCACGAGCTGTTATATCCGCTCTATCAAGCTTATGACTCAGTCGCGCTCAAGGCTGACATCGAACTCGGCGCCACGGAACAAAAATTTAATCTGCTGATGGGCCGCGATATCCAGCGCGAATATGGGCAGGAATCGCAAGTGGCGCTCACCATGCCCATTCTGGTGGGCACCGATGGACAGCGCAAAATGTCCAAGAGTCTCGGCAATTACGTGGGCATTACGGAATCGCCCACACAGATGTTCGGCAAGATCATGTCTATTTCCGACGAGTTGATGTGGTCTTACTACGAGCTGCTCACGGATTTTTCGCCGCCTGTGATCGTGCGCGTTAAAGAAGAAGTCCGCACGGGCGTGCTGCATCCGATGGACGCGAAGATGCAGCTCGCGCACAACATCATCGCCGGCTTTCACGGAGAAGACGCCGCCCGGAAAGCCTCCGACGAATTTCGCCGCGTCTTCCGCGAGCGTCAGGCGCCCGGCGAGATGCAGGAGATACGTTTGAAGCGGCTCCCTGATGGACATTTAGAGGCCTACACGCCGAGCGGAGTTCTGCAAATCATCTCTCCGTCCCCAAAGTGGCCGCAATTATTAAAATACCTCTCCCAATCAGAATCTATCTCTGAAGCAGTGCGGGTCATTGAGCAGGGTGGTCTCGAGGTCAACGGCACGATCATCAGAGACCCTATGGCCAGACTCGACACAGCTATAGCGGTGTCGTATGAAGTCCGATTTGGCAAGAAGAAATTTGTGCGCGTCGTCGTCGAGTAAATTCAGGCAATCAGGTGTCATGCCGGGCGTAGCGAGGGATCCTCACTTCGGGCGCGGTAGACGCGGTCGAAGACGAGAAACGCAATTGCTACGATCACAAAATCGAATGTGCTGCCTTCGGGACCCACGGTGCCGCCCGTCAGCCACGCCGGGCCGTGGAACGATGACGCCAGCAGATGCCCTGGCATGACGATGCCGCTATCCGGCACGGAATAAACATAAGTTTCGCCGAAATCATAAGCCGCGTGAAAACCGATGGCGAACCAAAGTGTTCCCGTGCGGCGGAGCGTGAAACAAAAAAACATTCCAATCACGAAGACGCTCAGCGCACCCACCGGCCCTTCGCCCGGATTGCGAAGGTGCACGGCGCCAAACGCAAGGGAGAGCAACAGCGCGGCGGGCCAGAATCCCATTCCTGAGCTCAGCGTGAATTGCACATATCCACGGAAGAAGAACTCTTCGTAGATTCCCACTAGACAGAAGACGGCCCCCCACTCGAGCGCATAACGGACCACACCAGAGGGCGAAAGGTCCACCATACCGAACGAATATCCGCCGAATGCGCGGATGACGAGCATGAGCGCGCTGATTGCTGTAATACCCCAAACCGTGCCCAGCCAGAAGTTTTTTCCGAAAGCCTGCCTCAGCGGCATTCCGTAATCGCCGAAGCGGCGCTGCTCCAGGCGACTCATGATCAGAGCCGCCACAATCGAGCAAAGCGCCGCCAGCCCTTCTTGCGCACCGAGGGCGGGGGGCGTCATCGGTCCTGGCTGCACCAGTACGGAAAGATGAAGCAGCCGGAGAGCCGATCCTCCGAGAGAGACAAAGAGGAGAAACAGCGCGACAAAGAGTGCGGCGCGCCAGCCCGCACGTACCCCATTTGGGCCTAGAAAGATCGATTCGAGCAGAAAGCGCCGGGCCTGGGGAGGCTCAATCTGCGGCACAGCGTCATCCGAACGCGGAGGTTCGGAATCATTCATAAAGTTGATCCTCCCGGGACCGATTTGACGGCGCGACTCACTCCGCATCGGAGTCGAAACATGGCTGGGATTATCTGCCTAGCCCCTTGATGGCCGTCGCTCTGCGAGCCGCGCCAGCCGGTCCAGATAGCCGCGATTTCGGCGCGCGAGGGCGTGCCGCGTCAGGAGCCAATCGATCAAGCGGCCGAAGCGGCCCGGAATTTTGTAGTCGTCGGTAAAGCGAATCATGGTTTTAGCGCCAGCGGATTTTGGCAGGCGCTCCAATTCCCAACGCTCGGTGCCCTGCACTCCGTAGCCGTCTTCAAATCGCCATTCGAAAAGGTGCGGCCTCTCGAATGCGGTCACGATCGCCGTGTGCGAAAAGGTTCGATTCGCCATCCTGCCTGAAATGCATACCTTGGAGCCCGCGCGAAAGTCCGATCCGCAGCCCTGCGTTTCAAACGAGCTCTGCATCTCCGGTCCGTACCAATGCGGCATCCGCTGTGGAACGAAGAAGACGAAGACGTCCTCCGGAGGCGCCGCAACGATCTGGTTGAGAACGATTCTGGTCATCGACGTCCAGCCAATGTATCACGAGAAATCGTGCATGCTGTTTGCCCAGCGGTCGCGTCACTGCTTCACGAATTCAGGCGACTCACCTTTGTCCCATGGATCGTAGGTCTGTGCGAAGAGAATCCGTTCGTTGATCGGCGGGTGATCGTAGAACCATATTTTTACGGCTGTAGAAGGCGAAGGTTCATCGAGATCGATTTCGCCCAGGATCTGGAAGCTTTGCGCGGCCACTTGCGGCGCATCGGGCACGATTCCGTGCACCACTTCGAGGCCATACTGATCGGCTTGATGCTCAATGTGCCGGCTGAAAGCGTTGTCGATGGGCGTGAAAATAAAATTGAAAACACAAATGATAAAAATGAGCACCGGCAGGGAGGCCCAGTCATCGGCGCCGCGAATTTTCCAACACGACACCGAATCGCCGGAGCGCCCAGTGCAAAGCGTGAAAGCCGGCAAAGAGAAAGATAAGGAGGACACCAGCCGTGAAAAGAATGCCGTTACGGATGTGATGGAGCACGTAATGACCCATCTCATGCCCGAAGACAAAAAGAATCTCGGGCGTGGTCATCTGGGTGATCGTTGTGTCCCACACCACCACCCGCTCAGACGCGCCGATGCCGGTCACATAAGCGTTCAGCGCGTTCAGCTTGGAGCTGGCGTTCATCAAATACATCCGATCCTCGGGAATATTCTGGCCAGCGTGCTGGACCACACGTTCGAGTGCGTCGGCGAGTTGCGGTTCAGTAGCCGCTAAAGGAGTGAAACGGAAGAAAAGCGGTTCGAGCACGAGCGGCTCGATAAAAATCAAAAAGATCAGAATCGGCAGCGAGCCAAGCCAGGCGTAGAACCACCAGCGCCGCGGACTGCGACGCACGAGCCCATAGAAAAGCCACGCGAGAACGATCGCCAGAATCAACCCGACCACTCCGCCCTTGATGGAGTCCCAGAACCAGGAGCCCCAGCCCTGGACCGATTGTCCGTAATAACGCGCCAGCCAGTGGCTGCCCGCGGCCGCGGGCAAGCCCAGCAGCCCAAGCAAAATGAAAAACACGCCGGCAAAAATCACAGCCTGAAGAAAGCGACGACGAGAAATACGCTCGGCCCAATCGCGCAGCCGGGGACCTACGCCAAGTTGAATCAGGAGAATCAGCCCGACCGTGGTGAAGAGAAAGTCGAGGAAATAAAGTTCGTGGCGCGAGTGCGCGTAGGCGATGGCTCGAGCTTCCTTGTCAGGCGGAAGCGTGTAGGCCTTCGGCTGCTGTTGTTCTGGATTCGCACTTCTCGTGTTTTGGCCGACGGATTGTGACTGAGCATCACTTGAGATGGCCCGCGGATCGAAGGACCTTGCAAACGCAGGTGCGCTCGCCCCGCATACCACCATAGCTATGGCAATTGGGGCCATCCATCGAGCTTTCAAAAATTGAGTCATCGTCTCGATGCTGTGCATCCGTCCGACAATTTAGTGTATCCAATTCATCACTGATCTGTGATTGCGGTGCGATTAACGCGCGGTCCAGCCGCCATCGACGGCCAAGCTTGTGCCGGTGATCAGGGAGGCTGCAGGCGAGGCTAGGAAAACAATGGCTCCGGTCACTTCGTCCATTCGGCCGGTCCGGCCCATTGGAATTCGGCTGAGGACCCAGTCGCGAAATTCAGGGTCGGCAAAGAAAGAAGCGGTCATGGGCGTTTCGAGAAAAGTGGGAGCGATCGCGTTCACACGGATATTTTCCGGCGCGAGCTCGACGCCCATAGCTTTGGTCAGTCCTTCGATCGCATGCTTGGTCATGCAATACACGGTGCGCCGCTCGGCGCCGACGCGCCCCATTTGTGAGGTCACATGGATGACGCTGCCGCCTCGGGTGCGGCGATCGGGATCTTGAAGCATTTTGCGTACCGCCGCTTGCGACACCAGGAATACAGCGCGCACGTTGAGTGCAATCATATCGTCCAGATGCGGTTCGGAGACATCCACGAAGGGCTCGGGAATATTCATCCCGGCGTTATTCAGCAGGATGTCAACTCGTTCGATACTGGCGAAAGCAGAGTTCACTTGCTCGCGTTTGGTTACGTCGCAAACGATCACGCGCGCCCGTCCTCCGGCGCCGGCAACGCGCTTTGCGACCTGTTCGAGTTCGCTACGCGTCCTGCTGACCAGGACCACCTCGGCGCCGGCTCCAGCGAGAGCAAGCGCCCCTTCGGCGCCGATGCCGCGGCCTGCGCCGGTGATCAGCGCAACGCGGCCGTCGAGGCGAAAAACTGGCGGAATTGCGGTGCGGTCGGACGTGGCGGGCGTGGAGTTTGTCGAGTTTATCGGGCGTCTCCCGAGCTGGTCGTAACACTCACGTTGCGTTTTCCATAGCGGCGAATCCGAATATCCGCCTGCTCTTTGTGTCCCCAAAATCTCTCGATTGCGCAAAGGCGAGAACAATATTCCCCGATCAGGACGCTTGCTTCCTCCGTGCACTGCTGGTACGTCACCGTCTTCATGAATTTGCCGACCCATAGCCCGCCCGTATACCGCGCCGCGCGTCGGGTGGGAAGAGTGTGGTTGGTGCCGATCACTTTATCGCCATACGCAACGTTCGTTTCCGGACCAAGGAACAGCGATCCGTAGTTCCGCATGTGTTCGAGAAAATAACGAGGATTGCGAGTCATGATCTCGACGTGCTCGTAGGCGAGCCGGTCCGCTTCCCGAACCGCCTCGGCGACATCCGCCACCAAAATAATCTGGCCATAGTCCCGCCAGGAAACGGAAGCAATCTCCGCCGTGGGAAGAACTTTGAGCTGCCGTTCCATTTCCGCCGGCAGCGATCGCGCCAGAGCTTCCGACATCGTGATCAGGGCCGCCGGCGAAGTGGGACCATGCTCGGCCTGGCCAAGCAGGTCAGCGGCTACAAACTCGACGTCTGCCGAATCGTCTGCGACGACGAGAATTTCGGTCGGGCCGGCGAGCAGGTCGATTCCCACTTGGCCGAAAAGCTGGCGCTTCGACTCAGCGACATAGGCATTGCCAGCGCCGACCACCATGTCCACGGCGGGAATGGTTTCCGTGCCGAGCGCCATCGCCGCTATGGCCTGGACGCCGCCGAGAATATAAATCTCGTCTGCGCCGGCCAGAGCCATTGCGGCCACTGTTTCGGGATGCGGCTTTCCGCCGGTTGGCGGAGTGCAGGCGATCACACGCCGAACGCCCGCTACTTTTGCCGTGACGATGGTCATGTGCGACGACGCGACCATGGGATAACGGCCACCGGGGATGTAACATCCCACACTATCCACAGGAATATTGCGATGGCCGAGCCGGACCCCAGGCAAAGTCTCGACCTCGGTATCCTTCAGCGCTGCCTTTTGGGCCTGCGCGAAGTTTCGGATTTGCGCCTGCGCAAACTTGATGTCTTCAATCGTTTGGCGCGAAACGGAAGCAACTAACGAATCGATCTCGGCCTGCGACAACCGAAAGCTCGCGGGCGACCATTTGTCAAATTTTGCCGAAAGCTCCCGAACGGCTGCATCGCCACGCATCTTTACATCGGCGATGAGTTTGGCGACGGTCTCTTGAACTTGCCTGTTTGCCGCTTCGACCTCAGCCGCCGGAATGCTGGTTTTCAGATACTTCGGCATTCATTGCTCCTTAAAGCTCTCTTGGTTCAAACCGCGCGGGTTTTGATTTGAATCGTGGATGTGAGCGTCCGATGAACGGGGCACTTATCCGCGATTTCGAGAAGCCTGGATTTCTGCTCAGGCGTCAGCGGCCCAGCCAAATGGATGTCGCGTTCAATTCGATCCAGCATCACGTCTTTGGTTTCACAATCGACGCAATCGGAAGAGTGGACCTTCGAATGCCGCAGATTGACTGTGACGTCCTCGAGCGGCCATCCTTTGCGTCGAGCGTACATTCCGAGAGTGATCGACGTGCAGGAACCCAACGCAGCGAGCAGAAGATCATAGGGCGTTGCTCCCGTGTCCGTGCCGCCTGCAGACGCAGGCTCATCAGACTTTAGGTGATGCGCGTCCGCGGAAATTTCCTGCGCAAATCCGGCGGCGCTGCCCCGAACGACCACACCTCGAACGTTACTCTTTTGTGTGGTCTCCGCCGCTTCTCGATGCGACACGCTCATCGAAGTCTCCGCCAAATAATTTCTCCGCGTCAGCCCTCGGCGTCGGCTGAGGGCCCGTAAATGCTCGGGACTTTGCCGCCCATGGGCCGGATGTAAGTGGTCAACTGCCCCCGGTGGTGAACCATATCAAAGAGCGCGATCCACAGCAGCCCGCCTACTGTATCCTTCAGCAGAATCTCCTTGGCACCCTCAACCAGCCAGGCTTGGTGATTCCACGCGCTGTCGTCCAACGTGCGCAGTTGGCGGGAGAAGATCTCGTGATCGCGTTCATATGCCGCGATCATTTCCACCAGGGGGCCAAAAACGCCAGCCTCCTCCCAGCGCAAACCGCTGTACAAGCTCTTCTTGCTTTTGCAGAGTTCAACGCAGCTCTGTTGGGCAGTAACCAGCAGTGCAACCAATTCTCCCGCGGAGCGTGAGCGCGGATGCGGCCGGTAATCGAGATGCGCCGCCGGCAGCGCTTTGAATACCCGCACGAAAGCGGGATACTCTTGTTCCCACCTCTGAATGAAGAATTCTCGATTGCCGAGCTCCCGACCAAGCGATTGTGTGGCCATTGACCCAGACTCCCTTTATGCGTGGCCGATTCCGATTTCGCGCCCGTTCGGCTCTGTGAAGCTCACCTGCCAGTGGAGCAGAACCAGTCGTTAGACGAACTCCTAAGATACTCCTGAATAACCTTGCGATGCCAATTTGGGCCATAAGGCATCTGGCAGGATCGCTAATTTACTTTTTGTATTGAATCCAAACGCCCGCAAGCTAATGCTGATAATGCGGATCTCCTTTTAGCAAGAACAAATCATGAAGCCACCGTGCGACCAGGCGGTAATCGCGACCGGCCATCCCGCCGCTCCATGCGCAAAATCAGTCGAACCATGGGTCCTTGCCGTCACGATCCTCGGATCCAGCATGGCCTTTATCGACGGTACTGTTGTGAACGTAGCGCTGCCCGCAGTTCAAAGGACTCTGGGCGGTACCGTCATCGACATGCAGTGGGTGGTGGAAGGATACGCATTGTTCCTGAGCGCGCTGATTCTGGCCGGCGGCGCCACAGGCGATGTATTCGGGCGCAGACGGATGTTTCTGGCAGGCGTAACCGTATTCGCCATTGCCTCGGCAGGCTGTGGCCTGGCGGGAAATATCCGAGAATTGGTGATCGCACGCGCCGTGCAGGGATTCGGAGCTGCCTTTCTAGTGCCCGGCAGTCTCTCAATTATCAGCGCCTCTTTCGGTGAGAAAGAACGTGGCCGCTGCGCTCGGAATCTTGATCGACCGCGCCTTTGTGTTCGGATTCCGACTTGTCATGCTGATTTGTGCGGGGCTGTCGGTGGCGAGCTCGGCTTTCGCCTGGCGCATGATAGGAGCGGGCGGCGAGCGTCTATCTGTTCACTAAATCAGCGGTCCGGATTACGCTGCTGCACGCCGGGTTGCTGCGGTGCCGACTCGTTAGGTTGAGGATTTTGCGGCGGATTCCCCGGCGCACCTGGAACGGCGCCAGGGAATGGTTGAGGCGCTGGAGGTGCCCCTCCTGGAGGCAGTACGCCCGGCGCAGGCGGCGCTCCCGCAGGTGCTGCCCCGGGAGGCTGAGGCGGTAGCTGACCCGGTCCCGCGGGTTCGGGTGGCGCGGCGGTGCCTACGCCGCGCCCTGCATAAAAAGTCCGATCTTCGCGCGGCGTAAGCCGCAATTGGCGCGGCGTAATGGCGATCACCAGTTCGGTCTCACTTTGCTGGTTGCTACGGTCGCCCGTGAGCGGACCAAGGAAAGTCAGGCCCGGCCATCCGGTGATGCTCCGAATTTCGCTTGTCTCTATCAGGCCGGAAAGAATGCTGGTTTCGTTGGCGCGCAGCCGCACCATCTGCTCGATAGACCGATTGCTGATAATGGGAATGCTGTTCACGTTCTGGCCGGCTAGCGCCGTGATTTCGAATTGCATATTCAGCGACACTTCGTCCGGCGGATGCACGCGCGGCGTGGCGTGGACTTTCAGCCCTAAATCCACATATTCGGAGGCGGGATAGGCCGTACTCGGCGAGGTAGAAGAGAGTTGGCTATTCACAGGATTAAGAATCACGGAAACCGTATTCGACGCCAGATTCGCGACCGTGGCATCGAGTAAGCCGGTGCCCGCAAAATCGCCCGTCGCGACGGCAACAGGGCTGCTGCCCGTGGGGACGCTAAGAGGCGTGGCAAAGGATGCGTTGCCCAGGCCGAGAAAGACGTCGAGAGTGTTGGCCGATTCGCATACGACAAGCAAGTCGGGAAATGGGCTGGAGGCGAAACTCCCGGAGAGCAGAGCTGTTGGGCCGGCATCAGTGGTGAAGCTGGTGGCAGCGCCGAATGTACCGTCGCCATTGCCCAGAAAGATCGACAACGTGTTGTCGGTCTTATTCGTTACGGCCAGGTCCAAGCGACCATCGCTATTGAAATCCGCGGCAGCAACTGCGGAAGGTCCGTTGCCTGTGCCGACGTCGATGCGTTTGAAAAACGTCCCGTCGCCGTTCCCAAGCAGCACGGAAACACTGTTCGAAGCCGAATTCGTGACCGCCAAGTCGGGTTTGCCATCGGCGTTGAAATCGCCGGTGACGAGCGCCGAAGGGCTTCGGCCTACGGAAGTATCGATTTTGTTCTGGAACGTGCCGTCGCCATTTCCTAGAAAAATGGAAACCACACCATCCGCCTGATCCAATACAGCCAGATCCAATTTCCCTGTGTTTCGAAAATCACCCGTGACCATGGCTACGGGAGTATTTATGCCAGTGATCGTACGGCCCGCCGCGAACGTTCCATCTCCATTCCCCAAGAACATTGATATGCTATTGTCTGTGAAGTTTGCGACGGCCAAGTCGAGTTTTCCATCGCCGTTGAAATCGCCAGTCACAATAGCGTCGGGTGCCAGACCCGTTGGGACGGTAGTCTGCGATTGAAATGTTCCATTCCCATTCCCCAATAAAATCGAAATGGTGTTATCGCCTTTATTGGCAACGGCCATGTCGAGCTTGCTGTCGCCATTGAAATCGCCGACGGCAACCGCGTCGGGCGAATGCCCCACGGTAAAGTCAGTTCGTGGGAAGCTGGCGCCGGCAAGATTGCCCGCAAGGGCAGACGAGGCGAGCTGTGAAACCGGCGCCACCAGGCTCGCCGAGAGCAGCGCCAGCGTGATGGGAAAATGCTCGCCGACAAAGAAGGTCGCCGGACGCCCGTCCTCGACGCGCAGCAAAACACGCTGTGCGCTCTTGACCATGCTCAGAGTGCGCGAAAAATTCGCAGACGCTCCCGGTAGCGTGGCCAGAAAAATCGTGCTGCCTCCGCCGAAAGCGATAAGTGGCGGTATGGCCGCGGCAGAGATGCCCGAGGCCGCTAACGGATTCTGCGATCCAAAGATGCTCTGGATGGCTTGGAGAAGCGTGCCCGAACTTTGCGCCTGTGCTAACTCGCGAATCACGCCAGTAGGCAGAGAAAACGTGCTGGCTTTCGTGGGTGGCGTGATGCCAAGGTCAAGCGCCGCGTTCCGGTCGACTTCGAGCAAATCCACTTCCAGGAGAAACTCACCCGACGTCTGCTGCACATCCTTGAGAATCGCTTCGGCCAGCGCGATATTTGCCGGCGTATCGCGCACGGTGATGCTGTGCGTTTTCAGATCCAGTTCGGTTCGGCGCAGACCGACAATGTCCCGCACCATGCGCATGGCCTCGGTCATCTCATCGTTCGTTTCAGCACCGGGAAGCAGTATGGTTTTCTTGATTTCAGGGTCGTAATCGCGGCGTTTGGCCGCCGTATCGGCGGCAACGAAAAATGTCTTTGCGTCGAGCGCGAACCAGAACGTACTGGTTTGCTCTGACAGGAGCCGCATGGCCGTTTCGAAATCGACATCCGACACGCGGAACCTGATCTGGCGATCCTGCAACTCAGGATCGAACGCCGCAGTGACTCCGAATTGCCGCGCCGCTTCCTCATAAGCGCCATGCGCCCCGCCGTTGTAATCGAAGTTGCGAGTGCCGGCGTTTGCTTTCACTGCTGGCAGCGTGCTGGCCAGATTGTCGCCGCCTAGGCTCGGCGAGGTATCCCCTTGCGCCAATTCCTGCAGACGCTCCTGAGCGACGGTGTAAGTCGGGTCTACCTGCAGCGCCGACTGCAACATGGCGCGCGCGAGTACCCGATTGCCGCTTACAAGCTGCCTTTCGGCCTGCTCGGTACGCTCCTGCGCAAGCGCCGATCGCGCTAAGATCGCTTTTGCCTGAATAGCTCGATCGTCCGGCGAAAGAGTGGCAGCCTGTTCATAGGCCTGGAATGCAGTCTCCCAGTCGCCCAGGGACTCCGCTCGTTGGCCTTCATCGTAAGCTTGGCGCGCGTTTTTCGAACCTGAAGAAGGCACAGCCGAATCTCGTGCCACCGGAACGGCACTGGACGATTGGGCGCGGAGGGAAAGCGCTAAAAGCGAGGCAATTGCCGCCAAAATGACTACTCGAAGACGGCGGCTCGCTAATCCTCCATTCCCGATCCGAAGAATTCTGCGGATGCTTTCGGACAAAAACATGAGTGCATATTGTAACTGCCGAGAGAGTACGAGGCAGCGGCAAAATGGCTTGACTGCGTGATTTGGAGGCTCTAAACTGATTTTTGTTACTTGCAACTGATTTGCAACTGGAACTCGCCCGGTGATCTCTTCCTTCCTGATTGCACTGCGTGAGGGCGCTGAAGCCGCCCTAGTCGTCGGCATTGTACTCGTTTATCTGGACCGTACGGGACGTTCGCGTCTGGCTCGTTTCGTCTGGGCAGGCGTAGCTTTGGCGGCTGCGTTGAGTCTTGCCGCGGCAATCGCCCTGGAACGTTGGCAGATCAGCGAAGACGGTTTCGAAGGCCTTTTGATGCTGCTCGCGGCGGTCTTCGTTGTCACAATGATCGTCTGGATGAACCGCGTCGCGCGTCATCTGCGGAAGGAAATCGAGCAGCGGATAGAGTCTTTTGCGCAAAAGACCGATTTAGCTGCCGGCCTTGGCCTGGGAACGTTCGTTTTCCTCATGGTTTTGCGAGAAGGAGCGGAGCTGGCGCTGATCCTGCGAGCCGTGGAGCTTTCGAGCGAAGGTGTGGCTGTTTGGATCGGTACCGGGCTGGGGCTCGCCCTCGCGATTGCCGTTGGTTTCTTTTTCTTCGAAGGCACCCTCAGGATCCCTTTGGGCCGCTTTTTTTCCGTGACCAGCGTGATCCTGATGATCGTGGCCGTACAACTGGCGCTGACGGGATTTCACGAGCTCAGCGAGGCCATGTGGATTCCCTCCGGCAAGCGCGAAATGGCCTGGGTGGGGCCCATTGTCCGGAATGAATATTTCTTCTTCGTGGTCATCCTTGGCGCGGCGGCGCTGCTGATTCTTCGCGAATGGCGTTCCATGCGTCTCGCAGGCGCACCTGAGGCCGCAAATGCCGCCGATCGGCGCCGAATCCAATGGGAGCACCGAACGCGGAGCCGTTGGATGTTCACGGCGGCGGCCGTTTTCGTGATCGTGATCCTTGCTTTGACCGCCGATTTCGTCTACGGGCGCGTATCGGCCGCGCCTCCGCAGGCTCAGACGGTCACTGCGCAGAACGACGCAGTGCACATACCGACGGCGGACGTAAACGACGGCAATCTGCACTTTTTCCAGGTCGAAGCCAACAACACTTCTCTGCGCTTTATCGTCATTCGCAAGCCCGATGGCAGTTGGGGAACGGCATTGGACGCTTGCATGATCTGCGGATGGGCCGGGTACCGGCAGAACGGATCCGATGTGGTTTGCCGCAACTGCGCCTCGGCGATTTACGTCCCAAGCATTGGCCAAGCTGGAGGCTGTAATCCCGTAACTTTTCCCGCGCACGTCGAGGGCAGTGAATTGGTGATCGATCTCTCTGCCCTCACTGATGCCGCGCGTAAAGTTCCCCACTAGCCCGCTTAATTCATGAGAGCTGACGATTTGTTTTTCTGCAGTTGAATTGTCGAATTCTCGGCATTCGGGGATTCACGGCGGCGTGCAGAGCTCGCGGATGAGAGAGAAAAGCGGTTTTCGACGAAGGCTCCGCCCTAAACTCACGGGCGCAGACGAATTCGGAGAGGACAGGAGCAGGCTAGCCGGTGTTAAACGTCAAGGAGAGTTCGCAGAACAGAGATTGCCACGGCCAGCCGGTGGCCAGGTGGACGCGGATGCAGCGGGCGGTCTGGCGGACGCGAGCACCGATTTTGAACAGGCGAGCACGTAGAGTTTCGATCTGCGCCGAGCGCCACGGCAGCGGAAGTTGCAGCAGACGAAACAGATTGACCAGGTTGTAGGCAAAGCCATGCAGGAGCAGACGGAAGGCGTTGGCCAGAAAACGATGGCAGCTGAGCCGGTCGGCACGGAAGCCGTTCTTGAACTCCTCGATGCGGTTCTCGCACTCGCCGCGATCGTTGTAAAACGCAAAGACCTGGGAAGCGTGGCCGGGGCAGTTAGTGATGAGGAAGCGGAGGTTGGTTCCTGTGGCGGTGTGCTCGGCCTTGTAACAGATGCGACGCTGGCGTGACCAACTGCGGGCACGATGGCAAAAGCTGGAGAAGCTGCGCTGCGGGATTCCGGTGTGGCGATAGCGGCGGGCGAGACGTTTCTGCCGGAGCTTGGCTCGGCGTTGGAAGACCGCGTTGGCAGCAATGCCGAATGCGTACTGGATGCCGAAAAACTCGCAGAACTGGTAGAGCAGCGGCAGAGCGAAACCAGCATCGCCGCGCAGCTTGATCGGCACGCCGGGAAAAGCGGCTTCTAGACGCGGCACCAGCCGCAGCAGCATCGGAACGATGCGCGCATGACTGGAGGCATTGCCCGGTCGCAACCGTACGGCCAGCAGACATCCGGTGTGGCGTTCGAAGACGAGCATGGGGTGGTACATATGCTGGTCGTAGGCTCCGTTGAAGAAGCTGAGTTGTTGCTGGCCATGGGTGGGATCGTCGGTGGAGTCGATGTCCAGCAGGATCTCGCCGCGCTGGCGGACCTGCTTTCCACAGAGGCGCATGAACTGATCGAGCAGGGCATCATTCAAGCGCACCAGATCGCGGGCGGAAGGCGCATTCTCCCAGCGGCTGAGCGTGGGCTGGGAGCCGAGCGGGGCTCCCAGTTCTTGATCGGCGACGATCTGCAAAGCGGGATCATGACGCAGACGGTCGGCATCGTTGGCGTCTTCGTAGCCCGCGACGATCTGGTAGATGCGTTGCCGCAACAGGGCCAGTGAGTGATGGAGCACGCGATCATCTTGGCGTGGGTCGCTGAGTAGTGCGGCCCAATCGTTGGTCAGATGATGCTGCTCGTCGAAAGCGCGCAGTGGCAGAAGGCCCGCGTCGCTGGTGATTTGCCCGCCGGAAAAATCACAGTGAATGGGATGGCGGCGGTAGAAGGAGAAGCAGAACTGTGATATACGAGTTGTCACCTTTGGGATGCTCCAAAATGGTGTACTGGGTTCTCCGAAAACCCAGTGTTCATGCACCTTTTAGAGCATCCTTTCTTTTTTCGCCACCAAATTCAGCGAATAATCCAGGCTAGGGCACTGTTCCGTGTTTGTCAGACTAATCACAGATTCGTTTAAGCGGCAGCCACGTCGCAAGCTGCTTACTACCGTGGCATTGGCCCTTGGCACGGCTATAGCCACGGCGACGCTCACAGTTGCCTTGGACGTGGGCGACCGGCTGGCCCGTGAATTTCGGAGCTTAGGCGCCAATCTGCTGGTCACTCCCGAAGCAGACACACTGCCGCTGGAAATCGGCGGCGTCGATTATCGCCCGGTGGATTCCGGAATCTTTTTGTCTGACGCCGAGTTGGGCAAGCTGAAAACAATTTTCTGGCGCAATAACGTGATCGGCTTTGCGCCCTTCCTCGATGTACCTGTCACCGTGAACTCTGCGAGCCCCTCTACTGCGAACGGTGCGTCGCGCGCCACTCTGATCGGCACTTGGTATCGGCACGACGTGGCGATTCCAAGTGGCGGAGGCGTTTTTAGTACCGGCGTGGCCGCCACAAATCCCGGATGGCAAGTTGACGGACGCTGGTTCCGCGATGATTCCGGCCACGAAGCTGTTGTGGGCGCGAATTTTGCGCGCCGCGCAGGCATCAAAACTGGAGAGATGCTCGATATCCGCGCCGCGGGCGCCAACGCACAAGTGATGGTCACCGGCATCGTCTCGACTGGAGGGCAGGAGGACGACGCCATTCTTGCGCCCCTGGCAGTCGCGCAGCAACTTTCTGGCAAACCGGGACAATATCGGCGGCTGCTGGTGAGCGCGCTAACGAAGCCTGAAGATACCTTTTCACAGCGCGATCCCAAATCCATGAATCCGGCCGAATTCGACCGCTGGTACTGTTCGCCTTATATCTCCTCGATCTCGCGTCAGATTCAGGAGCAGTTGCCGGGAGTTAGTGTGCGGCCAATCCGCCAGGTTGCCGAGGGCGAAGGCCAAATCCTCTCGCGCGTCCAATCCTTGATGTGGCTGGTAACGTTCGCGGCGCTATTGGCGGCGGCCCTTGCAGTTGCGTCCACAGCGGGAACAACCGTCCTCGAGCGCACCGCCGAGGTCGCCCTGATGAAGGCCCTGGGGGCTCGCCGCAGCCTCGTGGGTGCGTTTTTCCTCGGGGAACAGTGGTTCATGGCCATCGTGGGCGGATTGCTCGGTTATGCGGCTGGAATGGGCCTGGCACATGCCGTGGGCCAGAGCATTTTTGGAGTTTCGCCGAGCACGAGACTGATCCTGCTTCCCGTGATTCTGGGAATTGCCGCCGCCGTAGCGACCGCGGGAAGTTTGCTTCCACTGAGAAAGGTGATGCGGTTAGACCCAGCGCCCGCCCTACGCGGCGAATAGATCCGCCTCAGGCGCGCGCCGCGACTTTCCTATCCAAAAATGTTCTGGCGTATTCTTTGGCGATTGCTGTATGCAAGCCGCGGCAGGCTTGCACTGGCTCTCCTCGCTGTTGCCAGTGGCGCGGCTGTTTGCGCAATGCTGCTCAATCTCGATCTCGATGCCACGGATAAGCTGACGCGCGAATTCCGCGTACTGGGAGCCAATGTTGTAGTCTCAGGCGCCCAAAACGGCGATGACGCAGCCACGTTGGATGCCGGCGCTGCACAACAGATCGAAAAACTCCGCTTGCCCGACGTCGTTTCTGTTGCGCCTTATCTTTATCTTTCGGCGGAGGCACATGCCGGAGCGAACAGCACGGCCGTGATCGTCGGCCGGAACCTGGTTCGACGAAGCAGCGCGCATGAATTCTTCCTGGAAAGTAGACGGGAATTGGGTAAGCGGCCGCGATAATCGCTCCGATTGCATGATCGGGGAACTGGCGGCTTCTCGTCTCGGTCTGATTCCAGGACAAAACGTCACGATACGTTATGCAAAACAAGAAGCGACGCTCAGGGTCGCCGGTATCATTACGGCGGGGAGTTCCGAAGACAGCCAGATCGTTATCGGTTTGCCCCTGGCCCAGGAACTGGCAGGACTGGGTCAGCGGGCAAGTCTAATTCAAATCACCGCAAACGGTTCCGCGCGGCAAATCGAAGATGTGATCGGCCGTCTTTCCGCCGCGCTGCCAGGATTACAAGTGCGGCCGCTGCATCAGCTTGCGCAGGCCGAAGGCCGGCTGCTCGAAAGCATTCGCGGGCTGCTTTTCGGCACAGTTTTGTTGATTCTGGTGCTGACATCGCTTGGCGTTCTGGCAGCAATGGCCGGGCTCGCACTGGAAAGGCGGCGTGACGTCGGACTCATGAAAGCGCTGGGCGGCCCGGTGCGCAGGATCATGCGATTTTTCCTGGCTGAGGCCACCGCTATTGGCTGCGCGGGCGGGATAGTTGGATTTATCGTGGGCGTCGCGCTCTCCGAATGGATCGGAGAACGCGTCTTCTCCGTGTCCATAACCCCGCGCCTGATTGTTTTGCCTGCCACCGTGGCGCTGATGGTGCTCGTGTCGCTCGCCGGAGCGTTTCCCTTACGCTTGCTGGGCCGCGTGCGGCCATCGGAAATTCTGCGGGGCGAATGATGGCTCCATTGGTCCAGGTCGAAGACATCTCCAAAACGTATGGCGGCGTCCGCGCGCTCGATACCGTCACCTTCGAAGTGCAAGCCGGGGAATGGATCGCCATCATGGGCCCTTCCGGTTCCGGCAAAACAACGCTCATCAATATTCTCGGCGGTTTGGACAAGCCGACGAGCGGCCGGGCAATTGTTGACGGCGTCAACCTCGGGAATCTCGGCGAGCGAGAGCTGACGAGATACAGAGCGGAGAAAATCGGCTTCGTCTTTCAGGGTTTCTATCTTGTGCCCTATCTTTCCGCGGTCGAAAACGTAATGCTCGCTCAGTATTTTCACAGCACCGCCGACGAAACGGAGGCGGCGGAAGCGCTTGTGCGCGTCGGGCTGGGAGACCGGCTCGAACATCTGCCCAGCCGGCTTTCTGGCGGCGAACAGCAGCGCGTCGCACTGGCTCGAGCGCTGATCAATCATCCCAAGCTGATTCTGGCGGACGAGCCGACCGGAAATCTCGACGAGGCCAATGAGCAGATCGTGCTTGATTTGCTCCGAGAACTGCATCGTTCGGGACATACCATTCTGCTCGTGACGCATTCGCCGGAGATCGGCCGCATGGCGGACCGCCGGATTGAACTGGCGCACGGGCGCCTGATGCACATCGTCGCGAATCTCACCTAGCGTTTGGACAACGACAGCCGCAGCGGTACGCTAGAAGATAGCCCTGGAACAAAATCAATGCCGATTCCTTTGGACCAGCGAAAAAAACCTGCCGATATCAAGGTGCGCGTCTCCACCGGCGCCGGCGTCGATATCGTCTGGGCTGACCATCACACCAGCCACTACGATTTCGTCTATCTCAGGGAGCACTGTCCCTGCGCGATGTGCAATGACGAGAGACTGAAGAAGGAAGGAATGGCCGCGCACACGAGCACCATCGGCAGCGGCGCCGCTTTGCCGATGTTCAAGCCGCGTCCGGCGGCTCGCGCAGCCAAAGCCGTTGGGAATTACGCCGTGCAGATCGACTTTTCCGATGGGCATACCACAGGCATTTACAGCTACGACTATCTGCGAACGATTTGTCCCTGCGAGGAATGCGGCAAAGCCTTTCGCACGCACGCAGCCGGATAACCAAACACTTTCGGATAAGTACACACTCACACAGAAAACCTGATCAGCCGCCGTAAAAGAACCCTGTATCGCGCAAGGTGAGCGGCTCCGCGTCATTGCGAACGCCGGCTTCGACAACTTCAGCCACGAATACGGTATGGTCGCCGCCGCGCACCTCGTTCGTGACGCGGCACTCGAACCAAGCCGGCGGATCAACCAGCAGCGGAATTCCGTCTGGGCTCCTTTCAATCCGATAGCCGTTCAGTTTATCCCCGGAAAGTTCCGCGCCACGAAAGAAAGCTGCAGCCAGATCCTTCTGATCCTTTCCCACCACGTGAACGATGAACTTGCGTGAGGCCGTAACGGCGCGGTGAAGGGCGCTATCGGCTTTGAAAGCGACCATTATCAATGGAGGCGTGAACGAGCTCTGCGATATCCAGTTGATCGCGCCGGCTGCAGGACCAGAATCGTCCTGCGCCGTGGCCACGAAAAGCCCGTAAGTGATCATTCGCAGCGCTTTCTTTTTTACTGCGGGATCCATTTGTCGCCGCTCCTTTCGCGGAGAAGTTCCCGAAATTCAGGCGGACCGAGCCATGATTGCGGCGGAAACCAATCCTCGAAGGACGAAGATGCCGCCGGTGGCCAGCAAAAGCCATCCAGCCCATCGAAATGGCGCCCACGCGAGCGAAAGCATAATCAATCCCCCCGCGACGAGCGAGCCTCCGCCGATTTTTGTTACCAGCCGCTCCGCCGCCACTCTGCTCAGACGCGCTCGGCTCCACGTTCCCAGTCCCCACAGGATGACTACGATCGACAATGCGATCCAACCAGGCCGCCGAGGGTTAAATAGATACCGGCCGGTGAGCGCGAATAAAACAAGTAACCCGCCCACCAGCATGAATACGAACTCGTTCATGACCCGAAAAAGATTGCCGGGGCTGGCCATTGGCGCTCAGACACGTTCGATGCGGACGTGCTGCAAAGTCACCGGCGTGCGCGGGCGATCGCTCGAGTCGCGAGGCAACTTGGAAATTTTGTCCGCCACATCCTGACCCTCGACAATTTCGCCGAAAATGGTGTGGCGATTATCCAGCCAGTGCGTCGCCGCCACGGTGATAAAAAATTGGCTGCCATTCGTATTGGGGCCGGAATTGGCCATGGAAAGCTTTCCCGGTCCAGAGTGGCGCAATGAAGGATGAAACTCATCGGCGAACTTATATCCGGGCCCGCCAGTGCCGGTGCCCATCGGGCATCCGCCCTGAATCATGAAGTCGGGTATGACGCGATGAAACGTCAGGCCGTCATAAAAGGGCCGCTTTGTTTTCCGGCTCGTCTTCGGGTCGGCAAACTCTTTTGTGCCTTCAGCCAGGCCGATAAAATTGGCCACGGTTTGCGGCGCTTCTTTTTCAAACAATTTGCAGACGACGTTTCCCTGCGAAGTCTCAAAAATGGCGTATGTTCCGGGCGCTCGTGTCAAAGTCACCTCCCCGATGACTGTTCGAACCTATAGGACAAAATATCACGATCAAGTTGCGCTGATGAAATTCTACAAGCCGCGCAAATCGGATTCGCCTCTGTTTTATTTTGATGCAACAACTATCTGGGCGAAGCGGGACGCATTCGTCCGCCAGCGTCGGAATGTTACACTACAACGCTTTGCCAGGGACGCCTGCGTTCCAAGAATCCTGCGGGCGCTTGATTCATCCAAGGAGGAATCGTGCATAACGTGGTCATCATCGGGAGCGGGTGCGCCGGGCTCACGGCAGCTATTTATGCCGCGCGCGCCAACCTGAAGCCGCTGGTTATCGATGGATATGAACCGGGCGGGCAGCTCACCCTGACGACCATGGTCGAGAATTTCCCCGGTTTTCCCGAGGGCATCCTGGGCCCAGAATTGATCGAGCGCATGCGCAAGCAAGCGCAGCATTTTGGCACGGAGTTTCTGGCCGGAGCCGTTACAGACGTCGATTTCAGCAAGCGGCCGTTTCATATCAGCGTGGGCAAAGAAAACTTCGCGGCCAAAACGGTCATCGTCGCTGCGGGCGCTTCCGCGCGCATGCTGGGGCTCGATGCGGAACGCCAGCTCATTGGGCATGGCGTCTCCACCTGCGCAACCTGTGACGGGTTTTTCTTTCGCGGCAAGGAAATCGCCGTGGTCGGTGGAGGCGACACGGCCATGGAAGAAGCGCTCTTTCTCACGCGTTTCGCCAGTCGCGTTCATTTGATTCATCGGCGCCGGGAATTTCGAGCCACCAAGATCATGCTGGATCGCGCTCACGCCAACGAGAAGATTAAATTCGTTACTCCGGCAGTGATCGAAAATATCTCCGACGTGGGCAAGAGTTCCGTGGAGGCCGTCTCGCTTCTCGATATGGAGACCGGCAAGAAATCGGAGTTGCTCGTGGAAGGCGTTTTTGTGGCCATTGGCCACGAACCCAACACCAAGGTTTTTCGCTCCATTCTGGATATGGACGAGAATGGATACCTCACAACTCGCAATGGCAGTAAGACCAATATCCAAGGGGTTTTTGCCGCCGGGGACGTTCAAGACCATCACTATCGGCAAGCCGTCACAGCCGCGGGCTCCGGTTGCATGGCGGCTATGGACGCCGAGAAATTTCTGGAAGCCACAGGCCACTAATTTTCGCCCGCCGCGAACAGCACTCTTCAGCGCTTTCCAGCCGGGATGATATCTTGACACCGCAATCTGCCCGCCGTATGGTTTGCGCAACGCTTTTATAAGGCTCAGTATTCCTACTCGAATAAGGGAGGGCCGCCATGGCTCTGAACGATATCCTGAAAGCTCAGCTTGGCCGACGCGCGCTTTTAAAGTCCTCGTTGGTTGGCGGAGGAACGGCATTGGCCGGCAGTTTGTTTGGCGGTTTGATTTCGAATCCGGCCTGGGGCGCCGACGCGGCCGCAAAGTATGAGACTTCCGTCGTAGAAACGGCTTCCGGCAAACTTCGCGGTGTCGTCCAGCAGGGCGTTCAAACCTTTCGAGGCATCCCGTACGGAGCTTCAACTGCGGGCAGCAATCGTTTCATGCCGCCGCGCAAACCGGAGCCCTGGACGGGCGTACGCGACGCTTTCCAGAATGGTCCGACCGCGCCGCAACTTGGCGGCCCGCCCAACCCGCTGATCGTGGGCCATCGTGCGCCCAGCATTTGAAAGCGAGGATTGCCTCGTGGTGAACGTATTCACTCCGGGCGTAAGCGGCAAGCGGCCGGTGATGGTATGGCTGCACGGCGGCGGCTTCGCCGGAGGCGCCGGCTCGGCACATTCGTTCGACGGCAATTACCTCGCTCGCTCGGGCGACGTGGTCGTTGTGGCGGTGAATCACCGGCTCAACGTTTTTGGATATCTCTATCTCGGTGGCGTCGGCGGCGAAAAGTATGCCGATTCCGGAAATGCGGGCATGTTGGACATCGTCGCCGCCCTGCAGTGGACGCACGACAACATCGCGCATTTCGGAGGCGATCCGGCCAACGTAACCCTCTTCGGCCAGTCGGGCGGGGGCGCCAAGGTAAGCACGCTGCTGGGAATGCCTGCGACCAAAGGCCTGATCCACAAAGGTATTATCGAGAGTGGCTCGGCCCTCAAGGGCGTTAGCCGGGAAAACGCGAATAAGACTGCAGAGAGATTGCTGGCAAAGCTAAATCTGCAGCCTAATCAAGTGGATGAGTTGCAAAAACTTCCCGAGGAGAAATTGCTGGCAGCGATCGACAATCGCGGACAAGGCGCGGCTGGCGGCGGCCCTTTCAATTTCGCGCCGGTCGTCGATAACAAAAATCTGCCGCGTGATCCGTGGGATCCCACCGCACCCGAAGTCTCCGCCGATGTACCCGTGATCATCGGCTCAGTGAACACGGAAGGCACGTTCTTCATGCCTCCCGAGAATCCTCAGTTCGCGCCTCTCTATTCGCTCGACGAAGCCGGACTGAAAGCACAGATGACGCAGCGATTCGGCGACCAGGCGGACAAACTCATCGATCTGTATCGCAAAGAAGCGCCCGATGCCAATCCCAGCAAGCTTTTCTTCATGGCCGCGGCATTTCCGGGTGACGCAATCAAGCAGGCCGAGCGCAAATTTGCGCAAGGCAAAGCGCCCGTCTACATGTATCTTTTCACCTGGGAAACGCCGGTCGAGGGCGGCAGGCGGCATTCTCCGCACACGATTGAGCTTCCGTTCGTCTTCGACAATCCTCAAGAGCAGCCGGACGAAGTGGGGAACGGCCCCGATCTGCAACCGCTGGCGGACAGGGTGAGCGGCGCGTGGACGGCTTTTGCGCGCACGGGCAGCCCGAATACATCTCTCACGCCGAAATGGCCGGCCTACAACACCGACCAACGCGCGACCATGATCATTAACGATGAGTGGAAGGTCGCAAACGACCCGCGTCATGATGTGCGCCTGGTCATGCAGACTTTGAAAGGCTCGGCTGCGTCCTAGGCTCAACGGAGCACAATACAGCGTCGCGCTGCGGAAAGCGGGCAACCGAGGCGTGTTCTCTTTCGCGATCAAACGAGAGGCACAATTACCGGCTTAACAGAACGAATTTTTGAGCGCGCCTCCCCGTCTCCACTTCTCCGGTGTACAGGTTCCCTTTAGAATCGGAGACGACTTCGTGCACATGATGAAACTGGCCTGCATTCCGACCGGCGTGACCCGTGCTTCCGAGGACGGCACCATCGCTGCGGCGCAACTTCCAAATCACATTGTTTTCGCCGTCTGCCACGAGTAGAAAGTTCTGACTCGGGTCTCTCGAAAACGCCAGATCATAGGCGGACCCATTGCCAAGCGTTTCCTTCCGCAAAAAGAATTCCTTCAGGAATTTGCCTTCCTTTGTAAAAACCTGAATCCGGTCGTTCACGCGATCGCAGACGTAGACCAGTCCATCGCTTGCGAGATGGACGCAATGCAGCGGCGTCCGGAACTGCTTGTCGACCGCGGCGCTGGGATCGTAGGGGCCCGGATCGGTATCGTTCGGCATGCTCCCGTATGCGCCCCACATACGTTTGAATTTCCCGGTCTCTGAATCGAAGACAATCACTCGCCGGTTGCCGTAGCCATCGGCGATATACAACTCATGCGCCTTCTCATCTATATCCATGCCCGCGGGGCGCCCGAGCAAACTCGTGTCTAAGCTATTGATCGGAGCCTTCGAGGCGTGCCCGATCTGCATAATGAATTTGCCGTCGTTCGCGAATTTGATCGCCTGCCGGTCGCTGGCGCCATTTCCGGTGATCCAGACGTTGCCGGCAGCATCCACGAAGATGCTGTGCTCCGAAGTCGGCCAATCGTAGCCCGAACCGGGGCCACCCCACGATTTCATCAGTTTGCCCGCGCCATCAAATTCCAAAACAGGCGGCGCTGCAACGCAGCATTGGGATACCGGCGGATTTTGCGCCGCGGCGAGGTCGTCTTTCGCATTCGATCCCGGACGCTGCAGTACCCAGACGTGATCCTCGCGATCGACGGCAATGCCGCTCACTTGCCCCATGATCCAGTTATTCGGCAATTCCTTCGGCCAATCGGCCTCGACTTTGTAAGACGGGAGATGATCCTGCGCTCGTGCGGAGCCATAAATGACGAACGAGACGATCAACAGCGCGAATATCAGTTTTTTCGGCATATTCACCTCGCTCGCGACTTCAGATGCGACGCTACTTCGGGCGCCCACTACTTGAGGTTATAGATACGAATCGCGTTTTCGGTCCCGATTTTCTGCCGCACCGCCGCAGGAAGCTGGTTGAGAAGCCCCACGACTGCTTGCCAGCGCTGCGGTCCCGAGCTCTGCGGGTAATGCTGGTCGCTGCCGATAATGAAGCGATCCTGGAAATCGGTAAATAGCTTCAGCCATTCCGGCTTGATCTTGCCTGACACACCATTCGAGAGCGGCGAATTTTTCTCAGTATCCAGCGGGTCCAGCTTGATCTCCATAAAGAGATTGGGATGCGCCTCGAGCAGGCGCCGCGTCAACTTCGGCGTGCGATAGCCGGTCGTATCCCAACCGAGATGCGCCCAAACGATTTTGGCGCGCGGATTGTGGCCGAGCAATCGCTCGAACGCGGCAATGTTGGCGTGCAGCCGCGTCGGGTTAGGCGGAGATTTGAGCGGGGCGGGCAGATCCATATCCTGCGGCACTGCTTCCATATGAATACAGATTGGCACGCCGTGCTGCGCGGCAATATCCGCCAGCAACAAAAACAGCGGGTGATCGGGCGGAGCAGTCTCGTACGGCGTGGAAGACGGAAAATGCTCCGCGGCCATCTCCCCAAATCCTACGGCTCCAGCGGCGAGGATCGCCTCCGCGCGTTCCCTGAATTTCTGTTGCACTGCCGGACCCGAGTCTCCTGTGCGCGCCGCCTCAATGATCATGGGATTCAGCGTGCCGCCGCCTCCCAGCAAATAGACTTTGCCGGGATATTTCTTCGCGCCAGGCACAAGCCGCTCGACGTCGAACCGGTTCGCGTCGGCCAGCGTAAACGGCGACGGCATGAAAACGATCTCGGCGAGGTTTTCCTGCGGCGTGTCGTGAATAGCGGCCTGCATGGATCCGTCAACATTTGTCTCGTCCAGATGCGTGTGCACATCGATGTAGGGGCTTAGCGCGGCGACAGGTTTGTGTGCTGCGGATGAATCCCCGGCTTGCGCCGCTTTGGCGTGCGCATGTCCGACTTGCATCGGGAGAACGCGAGCGAGCATCGCGGCCGCCAAGACTAAGCTGGCGATCGAAACCGAGCGGACCGAGCGACGCAGCGATGTCAGTTCTCTTTGCATACGGGCTCCTAAGCGGGACAGAAAAGCAGACGGCAAACGCAACAGCTACCGCGCGGGCGCATCCTCGATGCGCGTCTGATAGCTCGCGGCTTCCATCCAATGGCTGCCGCGCTTGATCCACACCCGGGTAATGTGTACGGGCTTGCCGTGTTCGGGCTGATGCTTGGAGATAAGAATAGCGGCCGCGCCCAAATCGATCACACGCATCTCCACGACAGGCATGGGCGTGTACCCGGCCATCTTGCTGCGCGCGAGATCCTCCATGCGGCCGCGCTTGGTGAGCGTCTGATCGCTATTTGAATTCGCCGCTTCGAATTCATCCGCGACGTACAAGCCCCAATTCTTAGCGTCATGCGCGACCGTGTAGGTCTGGAGAGACTGGAATCCGGCGATAACGTCGCGCTCGTTCGGCGTCTTTGGCTCGAACGGCATGGTTTTGCAGGGATTCTCGCAGGCGGCGCGCGTGCCCGGAGTGGGCGCCGGCGGCGTATCAAGCAGGTGCACTTCCTGATAGAGCAGCAACCGCCAGCCGGTCGAGCGGTTCAGCCACACATGCAGCGAGTGATCTTTGTCGCTGTGGATCTGAATGCTCTCCACGCTGCCGTAGGTGTGCGCGGTGGTCTGCGCGCCAGGATCGGTGATCGCAGGCTTGGGCATTTGTTGCAGGAATTCCTGGCGGGTCAGCGTGTTGCCGTTGGCATCGGTCCAGGTGAACCGCGCGTCCAGCAGATTCTCGATTGCCGCCGCGTCCGATTTAGCGGCAGCTTCTACAAAGGCGTGGTCTGCGGCGAGGGCGCGCTGCTCGAAGGCTTCCTTCTGTCCCTGTGCGGCCGCATTCGGCGCTTGCGCCGTCGCAGGCGCGGCCAACAGTCGCAGCGGCAATGGAACAAGGATCATGCTGACGGCACAGAGGACAGCTAAATGTACGTATTTGAACCGACTACCCATTGCTCCTCCATTCACACGGTCCTGACGCCGAATTGTAGTGCCGCCGCGAGTATCCCGGCAACCCGCAAGCTCACCAATAGGGCGAAGCAGCTTGGCAATCGGGCGCGCTCGTTGCACGTGTAAATGACCCAGAGGTATAGTGCTCTCCAGGCACGTCCACGCAAAACCCAAGGGAGCCCGATGCGGCGTATACATCTTCTTCTGCTTACGGTCTTGGTTGCCGGCGCTCTCGGCGTCGCCACGTTGATCACCTCCCCATTGATCACGAAAAGTTACGCCGATAGTCAAGGCTCGGTGGCGTTAACCGGGCAAGTTACGTCCGCGGAAGAGGGCGCTATGGAAGGCGTGCTGGTCAGCGCAAAGAAATCCGGCTCGACCATAACCACGACCGTCTTTACGGACGATAAAGGTCGTTATCGCTTTCCGGCCGCGAGGCTCGCGCCCGGCCATTACAGCCTCTCCATCCGAGCGACCGACTACGATCTCGAAAGCCCCAATTCCGTAGATATAGCCGCAAACGATCCGGTCACTCTGGAATTGAAGCTCCGGAAAACCAAAGATCTCGCTGCCCAACTAACGAACGCCGAATGGCTCGTCAGCTTCCCGGGCACGGCCGAACAAAAAGCATCCATCCAGAACTGCTCGCACTGCCACACGCTCGAACCCATCGTCCGCTCGCACCATAATGCCGCTGAGTTTGAACAAGTGCTCGAGCGCATGTCTCACTACACGCCGGAGTCGTTCCCTCTGATGCCTCAGCCACATATTCCCAGCCGTACCGGGGGAGGCGAACTCAATACGGAGCAACAGGCACAAGCCCTGGAGAACCGGCGCAAGCAGGCCGAGTATCTCGCCACGCTGAATCTCAGTGCCGCTGCCCAATGGAATTACCCGCTGCAGCACTTCCCGCGCGTCAAGGGTCTCGGCAATAAGGTCATCGTTACCGAATACGATCTGCCGAAACCCACCAGGCAGCCGCACGACGTGGTCGTCGATAAAGACGGGATGGTCTGGTATGCCGGCTTCGGCGAACCAATCCTCAGCAAGATGGATCCTAAATCCGGCAAAACCACGGAATATCCTCTGCCTGTTTTGAAGCCGAAAACCGTGGTCGGAAATCTGGACGTTGAGTTCGATGAAGACCAGAACCTGTGGATCGCCATGACGTTCCAGGCTGCCATCGCGAAATTCGACAGGAAGACCGAGAAATTTCAGATTTACAAACTTCCTCCGGATCTGGATGGCGGCTACCGCGAGATCACCTTCGTGGCCCCGCAGCACAGCCATGTGGACGGCAAGGTCTGGCTGACCGATGCCGGCAGCTACACGCAGATGCGCTTGGATCTAGCATCGGGCAAATTTGAGGTTTTCGAGCCGTTTCCCGTGCCGCGGCCCAACATCTATCAGGTTATTTCCGACGCGCAGAATAACCTCTATCTCAACGTGATGGGCCGTCAGGATATAGGAAGAATCGACGCAAAGACCGGCAAGATCACTTTCCATCCTACGCCAACCGCGCATTCGGCTCCGCGCCGGGGCATGATGGACGCGCAGGGGCGACTCTGGTTCGGCGAAAACCGCGGCAACAAAATTGGAATGTTCGACACCAGGACGCAAAAGTTCCAGGAATGGGATTCGCCGGCGCCGGAATATTTTCCCTATGACGTAACGGCCGACAAAAACGGCGATGCATGGGCGGTAAGCGAATTCGCTGACAGCGTTCTGCGGTTAAATCCGCAAACCGGCCAGATTACCGAATACCCGATGCCGCGATTCACCAACATGCGGCGGGCATTCGTGGACAACTCCACCACGCCCGTCACTTTCTGGGTGGGCAATACTCACGGTGCTTCGATTGTTAAGTTGGAACCAGTGAATTAAGGTTGACTGAACAGCGGTTGACTAAACTAGGGTTTGACGGAAACTTTGACCAGGGCGTTTGTCCAGCAGCACTGGTAGCCGTGGCCGCCGACGCCAGACCAATCATTAGCCACGACGAGCAAGACGTAGTCTCCCGGCTCGCTGAAGGTCGCTGACGTAGTAGCTGTTCCGCTCACTCCACCCGCCCCACCTTCCGCTTTTCCTAATGCCACCTCAGGCTTCGCGTTAGTGAATGTGACCTCGCCAGGCCCCCGAAATTTACTCCACGTCACCGTCACCGGAGGAGTTTTCGGCCGATCCATTCCGGTAGTCCCAATCAGGGGCATCTTGGCATCGTCGGAAACGGAAACGGCAAGCGTGAGCGGCTTGGCTACTGCAGCGGAAAGAGTCGTGCTTATCGGACGCGGCCCTTGCACTGAAATGCCCGCCGCGAATTTGATCACTGGCGGCGTATTTTCCGTTGTAGGCTCACGAAAAGCGTTGATCTCCCACAGCGGATTGAGGCTTGCCGGGATTGACAGAGTTTGGCCGTTGCTGATCAGCGTCCAGGTGAGTTTCTTATTGCCGAATTCTGCGGGAACCGCGATCGTGAAGACTCCCCACTGCCGCCCCGGTAAAAAGTGAGTAGGCTGGCCTTGGTCCGGACCGTCGGGCTCAACCCGGTTATTCGGCCCGACTGGAATCTCCAGGTCTTGTCTCTGGTTGCGGTTGTAGTAACCGAAAAGAAGACTGAAGCTGCCGTCCTGATTCTTGAACCAGCCTTCAAAAGCACCGGTAACGCCTTGGCCCGAGTCGTGCCTTGGCTCAGCCGGCAAGCCTTGCGCTCGCACGAGCGCAGAGCTTCCCATTCCGATTACGGCACAAAGAGCGATGAGTGTGGCACGCCACGCGCGCATATTCGGCTATCGGTAAGCGCGTTCCTAACGCGCCGGGGCAGCAGACGCTACTTGCTTTGATTTTTGTTGCGCGACGTAGGACTGATAATCCTCGTCGCTGATGAAGGTCACATTCACCCAGGCATGCGACATTTCGTCCACGGTACGCTCGCCCCAACCGACCCACTGGTTCGGATCGGGATTATTCGGGTTGTTCACCGTGTTGTCATGCCACGCAGTGATATGCAGGATGGTGCCCGCCGGAAGCACCGGCGCGGCATCGTCGGCATAAATATAATTCGTCATCCAGGCAAAATTGAAATGATCGACGTAGCTGAGCATCCGCGTGCTGCCATCCGGCAGGATCGCTTCCATGGACATCGCTTTCCCGCGCAGGTGCATGTGCGGCTGGAAGTTTTCGAGAATCGCCGGCTGCTTCAACACATGAAAGCCTTCCGTCATCTTCACCGTGTTCGGCGGAATATCCAGCGAAAGCTGCCCATCCACGGTCGGATTTGCCGTGTAAGACATCAGGTACGTGCGATATTTCGGCTCCTGCCCTTTCGGATAGAGGTAAATCGCCAGCTGCGCGTGAGAGGTGATCTCTTCGCCCACGGCATGAAGATGCAGTTCCCACCAGATGTGCGAGCCGGGCAGCAACAGCTTGCCCGTATTCGGGCGGAAGATATCGTAGTTCTTGCCGATGGCCCACTCCATTAACATGCCCGGGCCGTTGCTATCGGCGTCATTGCCGGTGAAGAGCGTCTTGCGCAGGTCGGGCTCGTCCTGCTGCAGGCGCGCAAGCACGTGGTGCATGATCCTGCGGCCGTCCGGCGTAGCCGGCCTGATCTCCACGGCGCGCACCCAGCGCGGCTTCCGTGATCGGCAAATCTGTCAGAGGCTTCCACCACACATCCTGGCCGTGGGCCGGCATGGTGTAAGTGCCCGAGTCGACGACGAGGTCGGGCTGCCCAAACTGCTTCGCGAGCTGCCAGCCGCCCTCGTTTGGCCACTGTTTGGCTGGCGGCATATCCTTTGGATTTCCGAGCGGCGCGCCTGCATTGGCCCAGCGCACAATCGTAGCGATTTGCTCGTCGTTCAAAGACAAATCGTTCTGGAAACGCTGAATGCCGACAGTTTTGTCGAGGTGCCACGGCGGCATCATGCGCGTCTCCACTCGCTGCTTCATCGCCGCTGCCCATGGGCGCGTCTCTTCGTATGTCACCAGCGACATCGGAGCCATGCCGCCCGTATGGTGACAATCCTGACATTTCGCCTGGAGAATCGGCACGACATCCTTCGCAAAAGTGACCTGGGGTTGCGCTGAATTCACAACTGCATTCGACGGCGTCTGCGCACGGGCACTCGTCGCAATCAATGTCGCAACAAAAAGAGCAAGAGTAGTCACGGGGAGCGATTTCCGGAAGGACGTCATCGCGTTTACCTCCTCGGCCTAGCGCTTAAATTCAGAGCTGCGCCGAATTGTTGGGCGAAACTATTGTCAGGCAGTAATCCTGAGCACAGTTCACCACTTAAGTTCCTTGGTGTCAAGCAGGTATATACCGGGGTTGATTTTTGAGCGGATCCGCTCGCCCATGCAGCGCTCAGTAATCGCGCGTGTGGTGGTCGTCGTTAACCAAATGCTGTTCGTCTCGCTCCTCGCACGGCGGCTGCTCAACCACCATCCCCTCTTCCAACCTCACTGTTTGCGGAGTCATGATCCACGGCTTCGTCAAAACCATAGGATCTTCTACCGTTGCTTCGTAGGTCAGCGTATCGCCCTTGCGCGTATATCGCTCGATCACGTGCAGGGCCGAGCTGTGAAAATAACCGCTGATGCCCAGCCAGGTGTCCTCCGTCAAGTGATTCACGTCGACAACGAGCGTATCTCCCTCCCAATGTCCCACCGAATCGCCGAAATACATCGGATCGACATCCTTGCGGTGCGAGCGGTTGTCCGTGGGTATGAGACGAACACCAATGCCACTCTGATCGCCTTCGCCGATGTCCACTTGGTAGAAAAATGCCACCAGTTTCGGAGTCTGAATCACCTGCCTCGGAGGCCCCACTCGGGGAACTCCCAGCGGCTTGCAATGAAATGCCGGGTCCGCGTGCGTCTGGTTCTTCTCCAACTCTTTCACTTTTGCCAATAGCTCGGTTTTGTAGGGAGGCGGATTCGGATCTCCCATCATCTGACCGGGGGCATTTCCGCCGGGAATGAAGGGGCTGGCGTATGTGACGCCATCCTTCGTATGTTCACTCACCGACGGCTGAGGGAAATCCCAATACCCAGTCAGGTCAGGATGGCCCTCTGAGGCGCGCGGAGTCGGCTTTGCCGCCGCAGCTTTGATCTCGGCTGCTGCCGCAGCGCCGTGGGAGACTGTCGCCCGGTCGACCTGCGCGCGCGCACTTACCGCGAGCAGGCACAAAATTCCGCATCCCGCGATCGCCCATCGCCGCCAGCAAAATCGAGAATTCATTTGCGGATCTCCTTTCGCCACTCATCTCTCTGAGCCCGGCCGCCGATTTCTCGACCAGGCCAGATCGTTAGGTCGCCCTATTTCGAGCTGGACTCGTCGGTTTCTGGGGCAGGGCGCGTGGCTCCGAATGCAACCTTGCGTCCGTTCGGGAACGTGAATTCCTGCACCCATCCAAACGCCTTGGTTCCATCCTTGGCACGGTAGGCGAGCACAGTAACAGTGTCACCGAGCACGAAATCGTCTCTGGTAAGACCCGCTCGATGCATGAATCCCGTCGGAATGGACTCCAGAGTCCAGTTGGTCACTTTGCCGGTGTCGTCTTTCACATCCAGATAGAAATAAATGTGTGGGTTGATCCAGTCGATCTTTGAAAGGGTTCCTTTCAAAGTGATGGGCTTACTCCCATCGAATTCAGCTTGAAAGGAATGGTGTGCCAAAGCGGGCAGCGCCGCCAGCAGCGCACAAGACGCCAATAAAGCAACGCACAAGTTGCGTCTAATCACGGGAGGGCCTCCACTGAGATGAGATACCGGGTTGACAAGACTCTAGTAAGAGGGCGGATTGCTCGTCAAGTGAAATCCGAAGCACCGATCGCAGGAAGCCGCGGTATGAGAGAAGACAAGCGACGAAGGTGATTTCGCCTACAGCGCGGCCACAGTTAGCGCGTGTGCAAACCTGCGGTCTGCTTGAATTGCTCCACTAACATCCGTACCTGCTTTCTCGTGGCATCAAGCGAACACGAACAATCGATCTCATCTAGTTTACCGGCCGCCTGCTTGCGTTTTTCCTCCACCGGCATCTGTGCGGCGATACGCTGCTCGGCTTGCTCGCGAGACATCCCTCGCCCAGAGGAGGGATCGGTAAGCCGCTCCAATTGCTGCTCGCGGGTGCAATTAACCAGAATGATCCGGTCTAGATTTCGGTGGTAGCCGGATTCAATCAGCAATGCCGCCTCTACCACCGCAATGCCATGAGGATCGCTGTCGTGCGAGCCTCTCCAATTCGCGATCCAATTCACGCAGGACTCGGGGATGCACAATGGCATTCAAAGCGGCCAGCTTATCGGCGTCGGCAAAAACAACCGCAGCTAATCGCGAGCGATCGACGCTTCCGTCGGGCGCGAGGATATGCTTCCCAAATTTCCCGACAACGTCGTCGTAAGCGGGCTCTCCTGGCGCAATCAAGGCGTGCGCCATCTTGTCAGCATTAAGCACGTGGCAGCCGAGTTCGGCCATCATGGCAGCGACGGTGCTTTTGCCGCATCCGATGCCGCCCGTCACGCCGACGCGAAGCATTAACGTCCGCAAGCGGGGCTGGCGGCCGTGGCTCCGGCCGTCTGGCCGCGCCTGAGCCGCGCAGCCTTGATGGTGTTGCTCATGAGCATGGCAATTGTGAGCGGGCCTACGCCGCCGGGAACAGGAGTGATGGCGCCTGCTATTTCCGCGGCGTCCGGATGAACGTCGCCAACAAGTGCGGAGCCTTTTTGCTTGAACTGCTCGACCCGTTGCGGGAACTTTTCGAAGATTTGCGAGGCTTCGGCAGGATCCGTGATTCGATTGATACCAACGTCAATCACCGTCGCGCCGGTGCGAATCCATTCAGGCGTAACCATCGCCGTCCGGCCCATGGCCGCAATGATCAGATCGGAGCGGCGCGCGATTTGCTGCAGATCGCGCGTCTTGGAATGACAAATGGTGACGGTCGCATTCGCGTGCATCAGCAGCAGCGCCATGGGCTTCCCGACAATGTCGCTCCGGCCGAGCACAACTGCGGGCACGCCTTCCGTGGCGATTCCGCTGCGCCGTAAAATCTCCATCACCCCCGAAGGCGTGCAGGCTACGAGTCCTGCTTCTCCGCGCACCAGCCGCCCCAGGTTCATCGGATGAAAGCCGTCCACATCCTTCGAGGGATCGACCGCTTCCAGAACGCGGCGCGCATCTACCTGCCGCGGCAAAGGCAATTGTACAAGTATGCCGTCAACGTCATCGCGGCGATTCAAGTCGGCGATTAATTGCAGCAGCTCTGCCGTGGAAACGCTTTCCGCAGGCGTGAAAAGCCAGCTTTGCAGCCCGAGCTTTTCGCAGGCCGCAATTTTGCTTTTTACGTAAACCTCCGATGCGGGATTGTGGCCGACCAGGACAGCGGCGAGCCCCGGACGAATTCCGGCGCGCCCCAGTTCTGCAATCTGCGGCTCCAGTTCTGCGTAAATCTGATTGCGGATGGCGTTGCCGTCGAGGATGCGCGCCGTCACGGTGTCTCCCACGGATAATTTTGAGGGTTTATGCGGATTATTATAGCGAAAAGAGGAAGCGGCCACCGGATTCGCGCCAGAGAATCACGCCAACCCAGTGGCCGCCACGAAAAGATCGTGCTAACGGCTCACCTGCATCAGCGGCTATTTCGTCGCAGGAAAGACATGCGCCGCTTCCCAGACGGACGCCGCTTCCTTGCCCTTGAAGTACTCGATAAGCTGCGTTGCAGCTTTCTTGTTTGGCGCATTGGTCGAAACCCACGCCGTGATATCGACCGGCGTAGCGGCATCCGGCGGCAAAGCCCCGACCACTTGGAGCCCGGCGGGAGGATTTCGGTAGTCGCTCAGATAAGGACCGACAGCGACTTCGACCTCGCCATCGGCAACCGCTTTCTGCACCCCGCCGCCACCCGGGAAGAGCTTAACCTTCGGCTTCACTTGATCCGTGATGCCCATCTTGTCGAAGGCCAGCATCGCCGCGCCGCCCACGCTTCCCTGAGCGGGATCGACAGTGGCGAGCGATTTCGCATTAAGCAGCAGTTTCTTTACAGCTGCCGCGCTCGAAATATCGGGTTTCGGCGCGCTGTCTTTCACTGCGATGGCCAGGCGAACTCGCGCGACTACGGTCTGGGTGCTCTTATCCACGTTGCCGGTCTTGAGCGCCTCGTCAAACGGCGCAAACAATAGCGTCACGTCCAACGCGCCGCCTTCTTGCACGGTTCTGCGAGTGCCTACACCAGTGCCGTAGGATTCCTGGACCTTGATGCCCGTCTTCATTTCAAAGCTCTGAACGATTGCATCGACTTCCCTCTTGAGCGGGTCCGGCGACAAGAGAGTGATTCGCGTTTGAGCGCGTGCGCTGGCCGAAATGCCGAGCGTAAAAGCGACGAGTGCAATCCACGAAAATAAATGCTTCACGGTTCCTCCTCAAATCGACCGCTGTCTTGGCTCGGCGTTCGACGCCGATCAGCCACATTTCTGCGCAGTGACCATACCGCCTGGTGATCTAACGCGTCAACTTGAAATCGCTCGGAGAAAAAGACACTCCAAACTAAGATCTAGGCCATACGTCAATGCCAACTCACCGTTTTTTGAAGAGCGACAGATCGATTGCGTCGGCCATGGCTTTGTAACCGGCATCGTTCGGGTGCAGATGGTCGCCACTATCGTACATAGCAAGGAATCGCGCAGGATGTGCAGGATCGCGCACCACTGCATCGAAGTCGATCACAGCGTCGTACGCGCCGCCCGTGCGGATAAATTTGTTCACGGCCTGGCGTTTGGTCTCGCCCTCCGGCGTGAAGTAAGCGGCCCCTTCAAACGGCGTCAAAGTGCAGCCCACGATTTTGAGTCCCTGCTCGTGCGCCCGCGTGATCATTTGCCGATGACCGGCGATGATTTCATCCGCGCCTACGGGTTGAGGACCGAGGCCGGGCTGGGTAAGCACGCGGCCGATGTCACCGATGTCGTTGATGCCCAGCAAAACCGTTACGTACCCAACTCCAGGTTGCGCCAGCACGTCTCGGTCAAACCTTGCCAGCGCGTTCGGCCCCACAAAATCATGCAGCACGCGGTTTCCCGCAATGCCCTCGTCCACCACACTCAGCTTGATATGGTGCTCAGCCAATCGCCCGGCAAGCAGATTCGGCCAGCGATGATTTGTGTCCGGCGTCGAGCGCGTTCCATCGGTGATGGAGTCGCCGAAAGTAACGATCGCCAAAGTGTCTTTCGAGGATTTCACCTCGACGTCGGTCAGGTAAAACCAGGACGTCACCGTGTGATCGACCGGCAGATCCGCCGCGCCCGTGAAATCTCCGGGCTTGGAAATATAGTTCGTGGAAAAGGCTGCGGCATGCCAGGTCGCCTGGCCCGTTGGGCCGGGCAAATATAGGCTCACCGCCAGGTCCGCCAGCGCGGGCACGTCGAGTTTGACGCTATCGCTGACCACTAGCGCTCCGGGCGGAATGGTCACCGAGTTCGAGGCGTTGAACGTGAGCGCCCTATCCGTGCCGGAAACGATGCCCGCGTTCATGCCGCGAAGCGCGACGTGCGCAGCCCCGATCGCGAGCGATTCCGTCCCAAATGCGTTGGAGAGGCGCACGCGCACTTCGTTGCCGCCGAGGCTCGTGTGCACGATCAGGCGCACGGTCTGGTTGGTGAATCCCGTATTCGTGGTATTGGCAGGCAGCGGAGCCACCGGGCTCGCACCCCACGTCGCCACCCAGGTGCCGTCAGCTTCCTTCGGCCCGGCAAATCCCGTCCAAGCTGCGAGACATAACGCAAGCACCGCGACGAAGGCCTGCCAAGTCAGCGAACGGATTCTATTCCGCATCATGAGTTCTGCCCTTTGCTAATCGTTTGTGCTGCTTCGGCGTCCGACGTTAGTTCCAGCCGTGAAACCGGCAACTTACGCCTTACATTTCTCTCGCGTCAATCTCATTTCTTTGCGCTAACCGACCAGTCCCAGGCGCGTGACGTCCTCACCACTCCAGCGTGCCTGGATTTCAATGATGCTGTGCAGAGTACCGCGTCGGAACGTGTCGGAAGAATGATGGAAGGAAAGCGTTACGCGACGTCCGTCGGGATGGTGATAATGGCGGTGACTTCCTTTTTGCCTTTGTAAGCGAAAGCCGTCCTTTTCGAGAGCAGAAGCAAGTTGACGAGCTGTTACGGAGCGAATTTTCGAATAATCAACCGTCATACCGTGACGGCGACAACGGGTTCGTCAATTTCTGTCACCCGCGGCGGCAACGGTTCTCCATCCTCCAAGAGGGATTCGATTACCATTTGAGCGACTTCCTGTATGTTGCGCAAAGCTTCTTCTCGAGTCTTGCCCCAGGTGGCGGCGCCTTCTTTTTCAAGCTCGGGAATGAACGCGCGCCACACATCTTCGTCAGGCTCTAGAACGACGCGAAAAACGTACGATTTCACTTTCTCGCTCCTCGGACGGACCAGATTGTCGTGGCGCGCGTTCCCATTTCTAGCTCAGTAGATGTCGTACTGCTCCCAGTGCAGCGTGGGATCGGCTTGGATGATCACGCTCTTGCGCGTGACCTGTTCCAGCTCTTCGACGAGCACCGCTTCGCGCGTTTTCAGCGCTTTGGCGATTTCCGGGTGCACGCGCAAAGTCAGGCTGGAAGCCTCCAAATCCGCGGCCATTTTCCTCGCCTCCGCCTGTATCTCGTAACAGATTGTCGGCACCGACTTCACCATGCCCGAACCCGTGCAGTACGGGCACGGCTGCGTCAGCACGCGCTCCAGCGCTTGCTTGGTGCGTTTGCGAGTAATGTTCACCAGGCCGAATTCGTTGAAGGCCAGAGCCTTGGAAGGGGCACGGTCGGACCGCAACGCGGCTTCGAGGGCCGCCATCACCTTATCGCGATTGCGGCGCTCCTCCATGTCAATGAAGTCCAGCACGATGATTCCGCCCAAATCGCGCAGGCGGATTTGCCGGATGATCTCCTTCACAGCTTCGAGATTGGTTTTGACGATGGTGTCTTCCAGCCGAGTCGAGCCACGGCCCACATATTTGCCGGTGTTCACGTCGATGGCCACCAAAGCTTCGGTATGGTTGATGACGATGTAGCCGCCGGACTTGAGCCAAACCTTCGGCCGCAAGGCTTTGTCGAGTTCCTGCTGAATGCCGAACTCTTCGAAGATGGGAGCGCTCTTCGTATAGAGCTTGACGCGCCCCACCAGCTTCGGCTGGAAGCGACTGACGAATTCGACTACTTTGCTGAACTCGTCCTCGTTGTCGATCCATATGGCGGTGTAATCGTTGTTGACGTAGTCGCGCAGAATTCGCTCGACCAGATTAAGGTCTCGATGCAGCAGGGCCGGCGATTTGCGCGGCTCAGACTGCGTGCGGATCTTCTCCCAGGTGCGGCCCAAAAACTCGACGTCGCTGCGAATCTCGTCGTCCGGAGCGCCGTCGGCCGCTGTACGCACGATGAATCCGCCCGGGAAAGTGCCTTTGGCTTCCGTGACCAAATGGCGCAGACGTGAACGCTCTTCGGCGGAATTTATCCGCCGCGAGACGCCGATGTGGTTGACCGTTGGCATGTACACGAGAAATCTGCCCGGCAGCGCAACGTGACTGGTGATACGCGCGCCTTTTTTGCCCAGAGGCTCCTTGGCGATTTGTACGATGATTTCCTGCCCCGGCTTCAGAACCTCGGAAATCAGTTGCGGCCTGGGACGTTCGTGCCGGTGCTCTGGACGCCTCGTGTGCCGTTGGTTACGATTGCGGCTGCCGCCTCGCCGCATTGGCCGCTGAAAACGCGCGCGCTGTGGCTCGGAAATGCGTGCCGACATCGGGCGTTCCGGCGCGTTCCCGGTTCCTGGAATTTGCGGCTCGTTCAGTCCCGCCGCAATTTCCGGCGCAACGTTTCCCGAAATCTCTTCGTGCTCTTCCGCTTCCGCCTCAGCAATGAATTCCTCTGTCTCGGCAGCACTCTCGGGCACGTGCGGAGGCTCTTCGTCCAACAGACCGAGTTCAGCGTCGGCCTCTGCTTTGGCGCTCACTTCCTCGTGCCGCGCCTCGGCAAGCTGCTCCGCCAACGAAGTCACTTCTTCATCCGATAGATCTTGATGATTTGCGGGCGCTGAGCCTTCGGAGTGGGCTGCTTCGTAGATTGCGCGCGGCGGCTCCTCGGGAAGGGCCTGATATTCGGCAAACGTGTGCGAATCTTGAGCCGCGCTCGTAGTTTCACTTTCGCGGTTTTCGGTCCATGGCGCTGCCGATTTCGGCTCTTCGTGTTGCGGGGAATCTGAAGCCGTCTCTCTCACGCTTTCAGCCGCCGGATAATCGTGAGTTTCGGTTGCAGGCGGCATCTCCGCCGGCTGCGCTGAAGAAATCGATGACGCTCCTGGCGAGCTCGATGCGCCCGCGTGAGGTATCCGATCCTTGTATTTGGCTAAGGACTCGCCCGGCAGAATGATTGGCTCGTAGTCGGGCGGCAATTCCTCAGAAGGCTGTCCACCCGGCTGGCCACCCGGCGGCGTATACGGGCGCGGCGAAGCGTATTTCGAGGGCGGCAGATCGCGTCCTTGATAACGGTTACCTTGGCCTTGACCTCCACGGCCTTGCCGCCAGCGTCCGCCTCGGCCTCTGCGGCCTTGATCGTGACGCCCTTGTCCAAAGCCGCCTGGCCGGCGTTCCTGTCGTGCAAAGGGCACCGGCGGACGAGGCGTTTCGCGAACGGGAGGTCGCGAGAACCCCACATTTCCCGAAACTTCGGCCTGACTTGTCGACTCCTCAGGAGCGTGCTCCAGCGGCGCACTCTCGGCTGACCGAAATTGATCTTGCGAACTCGTTCCTTGCTCGGAGGCCCCGCCGTTCGCAGGCGGCGCAAACACCTCACCGCCCTGCTGCTCCATTTTTTCGACTTTCCCTTCTACGGGAGCAACAACGTGGTCGTAGTCTTCGAGATTTTCCAGGAAATCGCCGACGTACAGGAAGGCGTCGCTATCCAGACCGATGTCCACGAAGGCCGACTGCATGCCAGGCAGCACGCGCGTGACACGGCCTTTGTAGATACTCCCGACTAGCGCAAATTCTTTTTCCCTCTCGATATAGATTTCACAAAGTTGACCATCTTCCAGAATGGCGACCCGAGTTTCGTGGGGGGCCGCTGAAATTACAAGCTCTTTGGGCATGAAAGCTCCTCAGAGCGCACCGCCATACTCTAATCCGTAGGGCTCCGGCACAACTTTGCGGCGCCGGAGGGGCGGAAAAAGTCGATTGGAAAAATCTCTCAGTCACGCGATGCACTCTAATTCCTAAATTTACTTCTCCTGCGCCGGATCGTTCCGCAGCGCAAGAGTCATACTCGGCCCGGGCTTAATTGACGAATCGCCTCAGGCGAACATTCATCACCAGGCCCAGCGCCAGAAAAACAAATAGCATGGCCGAACCACCGTAGCTCATCAGCGGCAAGGGAATGCCGGTCACCGGCATGAAGCCAATGACCATGGCCACGTTAACGAGCACATGAAAACCAAGAATCGCTGCCACGCCCATCACCAAAAACATTCCCGCGCGATCCTTTGCGTGTTGCGCGTTCTGGATCAGTCGTAGCAGCAAAGCCGTGTACAACACTAACGTTACAAAGACTCCTGCGAAACCTAATTCTTCCGCCAGCGCGGCCAGAATGAAATCCGAATATCGCACTGGCACGAAGCCCAGTTGATTCTGGCTGCCATTGCCAAGTCCCTTTCCCCAGAATCCTCCTGAGCCCACCGCAATCTTCGACTGCAAAATCTGGTATCCCGAACCTTTGGGGTCCTCCTCGGGACGTAGAAACGTGGTTACCCTGTCCTTCTGATAAGGCTTCAGATGATGCCAGCCAATCGGCAACATCAATGCAGCCGCCAAAATCAATGCTGCCGCGTGTTTCCATTGAATACCCGCCAGATAAGCGCCGACCACCACGACGGGGACCAGCACCATGGCTGTTCCGAGATCCGGTTGCAGCAGGATCAGCCCTATCGGTACTGCGGTAAGCACGGCAGCTTTGCATAAGTCCGCAATCGAAAGGCGTTCTGTGCGTACCTCCGCATAAAAACGCGCTAACGATACAATTATAATTAACTTCGCGATTTCCGACACCTGGAAAAACTCTCCCATCACCGGCAGCCAGCGTTTGGCGCCGTAACGTGTGTGTCCCGCGGCCAATACAGCGAGCAGCGCAACGATTCCGATCAGGTAGAGAATCGGCGCTTTGTCCAGCACCGAGTGATAGTCCAGGCGGGAGAGCAACATCATCAGGCCGACACCCAGCACGACCCACCACACTTGCTTCCAATGCATTCCTGCCAGGTGGCTCGAGTGGGTAGCCGACCAGATTTCGATCACGCCGACTCCGCAGATGGCGAAAATGATCGTCAGGAGCCACCAATCGTAATCGCGTAGTATGCCTGTGCCTTCGCTCATGGATTCATAGTGACCGGAGGCGCCACGGGCGGAGTTGTGGAAACGGGTTGAGGTTTCGTGGGGGCCGCATCGGGTTTCGTCGGAACGCCTTCCTCGGCTACGGGCTCGGATTGGGCCGCTCGCGCCGCCGCTTGGGCCGCAAAAGATGGGGGAATTCCCGGCGGCACAGCTTGCGTGGTTAATTGCTGCGGCGCAATTTTGCCCTGCTTCTTATCGTAATAGGCCTTCACCACGTTTTTTGCAATTGGCGCTGCAGCCGATGCACCGTGCTCTCCACCTTGCACAAGGACTGAGACCACGATCTCAGGGTTTTGCCGCGGAGCAAAACCCACAAACCACGCGTTGTCCTTTAGAGCAGCCTGTTTCCCCGTCCGCGCCAATCCCTGGTTGCTGATGACTTGCGCGCTTCCCGTTTTTCCGCACAATTCGATGCCCGGGAGTTTGGATCCGCTTCCAGTTCCTCCCTGCTCATTCACTACGCCGTACATTCCCTGGGTTACTGTCTCAACAGTGGAGTCGGAGATTGGAAAATCGATTTCGGGCGCTGCTTCGTTCGTAAGTAGCAGGTGCGGCTGGTGAAACCTGCCTCCTGTGATGATGCCGCCGATCACGTACGCAAGCTGTATGGGCGTAGTGGCGATTGCTCCTTGTCCTATTGCCACGGAAATAGTTTCCCCAGGATACCATTTCTGGTGAAAGAGGCGTTCCTTCCAGGCTTCCGACGGCATCACTCCAGGCTCTTCCCCCGGCAAGTCAACTCCCGTTTTGTGTCCCAGCCCAAGATTGCCCGCATAAAACGAAATGCGATCGATCCCCATTTGCTTGCCCACGTTGTAGAAAAAGACGTCGCAGGAATGCACGATAGCTTTGTGCACATCCACGTCGCCGTGGCCCTTCTTATCCCAATCGTGAAAAACACGCCCATAGAACTCGGCTTCACCGGGACAGAAAACATGGTAATCCGCCGGCAGCGCCTTCGATTCCAGCATGGCCGTAGCCATTAAAATTTTGAAAACCGATCCCGGAGCCAGTTGCGCCTGAATGGCGCGATCGAGCAGCGGCCGCTCCGGATCCTCATTCAACTGTTGCCATTCGTCTTTCGATATGCGGATCGCGAAATCGTTGGGATCGTACGAAGGCTGGCTCGCCATCGCCAGAACGTCACCGGTCTTTGGATCGATCGCCACCACTGCGCCCTTCTTACCCACCAGGGCCTCTTCCGCCACCAATTGCAGGTCGTAATCGATCGTCAATCGAATTGGTTTTCCCGGAACGGCATCTGTCTGCTCGAGCCGGCCTACTTCGCGTCCGACGCTATTCACTACGGAGCGCCGCATCCCGTCGACGCCCATAAGGTGGTCGTTATACTGGCGCTCGAGTCCCGCTTTGCCCACGATGTCGCCCGGTTTGTAGCGGCCGCCGCTCTCTTCGATTTGTTCGGAGCTGACTTCACCCACATACCCGCTGGCGTGTGCCATAAAGCCGCCGTGCGGATATCGGCGGCGATGCACCATCAGCATTTCCAGCACGGGGATATCGGCGCGGTGCGATTCAATAAAGGCAATGTCGCCTGCGCTCGCTTCCGGCTTGATTACGATGGGCTGGAAATGCGGAAGCGATGTAGCAGCTTCCAGCTGTTGCTTAATGTCGTCTAACGTGACGTCCAAACCCTCGGCGATTTGAGGAAGCAGGCGTTCCACTTGCTGGGGGTCGTCTCGAAGAAGCAAGACGCTGAAGGATGGGTAGTTATCAACGATGACGCGGCCGAAACGGTCGAGCATCGCGCCGCGTGGAGCAATGATAGGAATGGACCGAACTCGATTGCGCTCCGCCAGTTGCGAATAACGATCGGAATTGACGATCTGCAGCTTCCAAAAACCGAGAAGCAGCAGGGCCATGAGCCCTACAATCGAATAGGAAATGACCGTCAGCCGCGTCTGCGGCAGGCGGTTTTCATTTTGAAACCAGAGGGACAAACAAACTCCGCGCCTGCTGCCCGAACTGTCCTGCCCAGCTTGCTACTGTGAGCAGCAAGTATATCGCCACGTCATTGATACGGCAAAATTTAGGGACAGTGCTGGAGGCGTCTTCCGGCGCTTTGGACGCTCTCGCGTCCAACCTAGCACCGGCTTCTTTCGATGCGCAAGCCTTCGGCGAGGGACGATGCCCAAACGAATAAGGAGCCGAACGCCCCCTTGCCAACAAATTCCATGTGCGCCTGCGAAATTGTGCTGCCAATCGAAATTGTCTTTGCCCATTGCACGTTCATGCTTCGGCTTCCAGCACAAGCACAGGCTGATAGGTGCGCGGGACCACGGCTTCCGCAATCGCGATGAGCTGATCCTGCTGATTGAACACGCGTACACGCGGAGGTTTCCAGTCGCCGGAATCGAGCTGCGCGGGCGCACCTTGCGGGATTTCGGGCCGGCCCGCTTGAACCTGCGAAAGCGCGACCTGAAACCGCGAACCGTGACGCACGCGGCGTTCGATAAAAGGTAAAACCGAGACGCGGGGCAATTCCGTCAGCAGATTCGCAAGCGGCACGATCCACTGCGCGGCCTGACCCGATTGCGCGGCTCGCGCGAAATCGTCAAGGCCAACGGCACGATCGAGCGTGAACTCGCCTACGGCGGTTCGCACGATCTCGGCAAGATGAGCTCCGCAGCCAAGTTCCTTGCCCATGTCTTGCGCGAGCGAGCGAATGTAAGTGCCGGCGGCGCACTCCACAGAGAAGCGCGCGAGCGGTCCCTCAATACCGACGAGACGAAACTCGAATACTTCAATCTCAACAGCCTTCAGCTCCACCGGCTTCTTCTCGCGGGCGAGTTCATGCGCCGGGCGGCCGTGAACTTTCTTGGCGGAAAAAGCGGGCGGCATCTGCAGGAATTTTCCTGTGAGACCAGCCGCGAGCCTCTCGATGTCGTCTTTATTCAGGTGCGGATTAGTATCGGGGCCGACGGGAGTGCCGTCGGCGTCATAGGTGTCCGTGGCAAAACCGAAGCGGACGGCGCATTCGTAGCGCTTTCGACGTCCGGTATAAAACTGCGCAAAGCGCGTGGCGCGCCCAAGGAGCAGGACCAAAACCCCAGTCGCCAAAGGATCGAGCGTCCCTAAATGGCCGATCTGGCGAAAGCCCAGGATCCGGCGGGCCGCTTCGACCACGTCGTGCGAGGTCCGACCGCGAGGCTTGTCGATGACAAGAGCACCGTCATATGGGGTGGGACGCGGCTTGCGGGTCATTGTGAGAAACCGGCGGGAGGGGGTACCCCGGCTTTGCACATAAAGACTCATTGTACTCGCACTTCTTGTGCAACCGGCATTTCTGCCCAAAAAGTAGTATCAATGCCGAGTTCTTGGGTTTCGTGAATTAGGACTACGAGATTATGACAGAGCACCTTACAGAGCGTTTCGTTGACCATCGCAGTTTCGGTCTTGCTTCGCAGACCGTCGCGGAACTTTCTCTTCATCATGCTGAAAGTGGATTCAACGTTAGACCGCTTGTGGTAGTGAGTCAAAAACTCTTCGCGTCTGAACTGGAAGTAGTGATACATCTTTTCCCACATCCCGCCGCCTTGACCGAGAATGTTCGATTTGAAGGAAATGTAGGGAACAGCGCCAACATTTGCGACGGCATCGATGTTCTTTCTAGAAATATACCCTTTGTCCGCCGAGACTTCGGCCATTTGAAAATTATGCGCCGTAGTATTTACCAAAGCAGGGAGAAGCGTAGCGTCGTTCGCATTCCGCCCATGAATCTCGACGGCGGTCACGATGTTGGTTTTAACCCCGCACATGATGTGGCACTTAACCCAGTCATGTTGTTGCCGAACAACGCCGTACTTGTGGTCAAACCAGCGTTCAAAGTGGCAGGTAGTAAACCCCGACGAATCCACTGCAAAGTCTACCTCGACGGATTTGAGCGGCAGAGCACTTTGGCCTATGAGAGTTCGGAGGATGGGCGTCAATTCGGGATTCTCAAGGTAATTGGAGATGCTATTGAAGTGCGGAACTTTGGAAATGTACCCGCGACTGTGGGCTTCCCTCAGATCACTCATGAATCGCCGCTGCGATACGGTCGAATAAACCTTAAACACGATACCGAAAACAGCATCGGAAAGAGGCAGTGGAGGTCGGCCAGTTTTCGCGGGCGGGGTAACAAGGCCGGAGCAAAGATCGGCCAGCAAGACTTGAAACCTATCTTGCTCGTTTGTCTGAGCGGCATTGTAAGCCGTCCAGTTTTGAGGATAGGTTCGCTTTGCCTCAGTAACGGTGACAGTCTTAGTGACCGTTGTACTGCCATCCTCGTTCTGTTCGCGCTTCATTACAAACGTTGCGGCATAGATGTGCTTACACTTGACTCCGCGTGTTTCATGATCGGGGCACGTGCAGGAAGTCGCTTCAGTGAGAATACTGACTTGGTAAAGAGTCCCGTCGCCTGTCTGCGATGGAACGAACCAAACGCCGCCCTTCTGCCGAATCTTTCGGGTTGCTGCCAGTTCCAGGCCCCGTTGTTCTCTCAAGTCCATGATAGCCTCGCTTCCCTAGTAAATATATTACTAGCTAGGTACACATCTGTCAAGAGGAACATTCAGTTTTTTGTTGACAATATATTCCTTTCCGGTATATTACTAGCAGTATGGCGACGGTCACGATTAAGCAAAAAGGCTACAAATGTGGCCGCTGCAATCACGAATGGGTGCCAAGGCAAAGTACAAACGGCGAGCCGAAAGTTTGCCCGAAATGCAAAAGTCCGTACTGGAACAAGCCTCGGAAATACAAGCTACGGCAGTCATGAGTTTGGTATAAAGGAGTTTGGCGGAGGGATAGGGAGTCGAACCCACGGTGCTTCCACACCGTTCAGAGTTTTAAAGACTCCTAGCTGCCACCAGCGATATCCCTCCGTTAAATGGGGTGACGGTCCGGTTCCTGCCGGATTCTCTCGGGTACAGGCCGAGGGTCTTAAGAGTCATAAACGACCGTCACCATCGTTGAAGGGGAGAACTGATTCGCGTCGGGACTCCCCTTCAATGTCTTCAAAACGGAATGTCCTCGTCTTTTATTTCGTCGTCTTTTTTCCAAGCATAAAAAACTCTGAAATTGTCCTCGTCTTCTATCTTGTCGATTTCTCCTGCTTCGTACAATCGAGACAGTATCTTGTAAATCGAAGCCATCGGGTGTGTTTGTCCAGAAAAGTCGAACCCTTTCTCCCCCAACTCTCTCCGCACATCCGAAGCGGCCATACGGGTCTGAGAAGTGCGCAATACGGTACGAATCGCATCCGTAATGCCGAGACCTACGATGCTCGCGGGGTCTCCAACAATTCCAGCCAAAGGTCCGAGATGGTCGGTGACTTCTTCGAGATGGGCGATTTCGACGTTCAGATCATTGAGTTGCGTTTCCAGTTCAGTTCTTTTTTGAACCAACACAGTACGTTTATGCACCAACTGCTTAAAGGTTTCGCTGTAGTCTTCAAAACTCACAGACGGAGGATAGGCTATGTCTAGAGACCTAGTCAAGGAGAATAAAAGGCAAAGTAAAGACATAAGCTGGGACTGTCTGATCGGCTCTGCCGAAGCGGAGATTCAAAGCGCAGAAAAAAGAATCCTCACGCTTAAGAAATCTATTCAATTTTTTAGAAAACAGGCGAGCGATGGTAAGGCATTCCCGAAATGAGCGTTACGCCGAGGCTCTTTTTGTGCAGGCCACTTAGTTCTTGTGCAGGTGGGATTTAGTGTGCAAAGCCGGGGTACCCCCCACCCCTGTTTTGGTGTAAGTGCGCATTCTAAAGGAGATGAGCGTCGAGCTTCACGCGCCCGAAGCCCTCTGAACCCACTGCTTAATCCCGCCGCTAAACCTGTTGCAGTGAGACCCATTTTCGGTAAGTTCGGAGCGCGCAAAAGTGGCGTGGCGCGGTTGACGCCGCCCCGGGGCCGTGCAGGGAAAAACCGCACCGTTGAAACCGAAGGGTGCGGCACCCGAGCTGCGCCGAATTGAGTAGGAGCCGTGGGTGGGGGTGCCCCCCTGCTTTTTTTGCAAGAGTATGATTCTACGCAGGTTGCGGCAGCATGTGCAAGAGCAAGAGTATGATTCTAAATCGGTTGTGATCCGCGCGGGAGGTGTCTGGAAGCCGGCAGCTCGGAGTGAAGCCGATCGGGACGCGGTGACTCGATACCGCACTACGGCAGTCGCAGAGCTGAACTGAGCACAGCCATGAGTGGCTGTGCCACCTAAGAGGCAGCACGACTCTCCAGTGCAAAGTGCGGGCGGACGAATTTCGAGCATGTTGTATTTTACCGCATGCGTAAATAGGCCTGAGTAAGGAAACAGTACAGCGAGACAGTGAGTCGCTATCTCTATGTCCCACGCCAGCGCAGCTAGTGGGGGAACTAGCCAATATGGCGCCCGGGTCGGCGAGCCCGGCCCGGGGCGCGGCAGCAATTTACCTGTTATCGTCACCGCCGAAGCCGTGGCCGTCGCCTGAAGGGGCGAAGGCGACGCCGCGGAGGACTTCGCCGGCGCGAGCAGATCGGACGGTCTCGAAATGGCCCAAACCGCCGCCGGTTGGCAAGGTCGTGGCGGAGAGCAGATCGGTGACCTTGACGAGCTTGTTGGGGTCGGCGCCCTGATCGCCATTGGCGCTCAACGTTGACGTAATGGCCCAAATTGTGACCGTGCCATCCCCGTTGACGCGGCCGGTCATGTTACGGCAACCGCCTGTTGCGGGATTGAGGGACGCAGGGTAGTTCGGGACGCTATAGGGGAAGCCGAGGTTCAGGCCATCCTGCAAACTATAGATACGGACCCAAGTGCCATTCTGCAGCACCCATTTTTGCACTCCGGCAGTAGCCAAGCTTGTTGAATCCTCTACATTTGTATTTACATCCCCAAGGACTGGCGGGGTGACGTAGGTGCCATCGCCTTCGTCGCAAACATATAGCGTGCTGGAATTGGCGAAGAACATTCCAAAAGGAAACGCCCCGGCGGGCCCCGGAGAGGTGCTGGCGGCCGTGTTCGGGAATCCCGGCAGAATCGTGATCGGAACTCCGGCAAGGGACGCCGCATCGCCTGTAGGCAAGGTGCCGCGGCGTGCCTACCTGATATACGGTGTTGATGCCGTTGCCGCCGCTGCCCTTAGTGACGTACAGCGTATTGTCGAAGATGGTGAGGCCCCGGAAGTTGGTGTCCTTGCCAAGTTTGTCGGTTCCGAACTCCAGCCTGCCAATCATCTGGATATCGGGAGGAACTGTCGGCGCCGTATTTGGAGTGCGGAGTTCGGCGCCAGTGGCGTTAACGAGATCAATGCCAATCGGCGTGGTCTTTAGCTGGCCTTTCGACAGATTGCCACTGTTGTCGTTCCCAGCCATGTAATACAGGCCATTACCGCCCTTTTTGGCCGCACGGCCATTATCGCCGCTGTAGGCGTTTCCAGGGGTTATCGTGATGTGGCCGTCGCCGTCGACTTCCGCGACGGCGCGGTAGTAGGCGGTCGGAACCACAGGATTGCTCACGAAACTCGAAATGACGGAATTAGTCGGGTCACAAATGCCCGGCGTGCTCGAGGCAGACGCATCGATCAGATTTGGACGAGTGGGCGAAATCGGACCGGGGGTATTGCCTTGTGTGCCGATGCCGTTTACATAAGTGATCACCGGGCAACCGGGGCCGCCGCGATATCCGATAAATGTGAGGGACTTGCCGTCGACGGAGAGATTGAGCGCCAGTTCGGATTTAGAGCTGAAGCTGGTCACGATCTGATCGCTGGGAATTGGCAGCGTGCCGAGGAGATGGCCTTCCTTCGTAATGTCATCCAGGAAGATGGGTGACGAGATACCAAAGCTGCTGTCGGAACCGGAATTGTTCCATACGTTATGCGAATCGTTAAGATTCGGGGCTTCCCCGTTGTCGCTCGCAACTCCGCACGGAGCCTGCACGTCCACAACTCCGCCCGCAGTGGTGGGCACGGCGACGGTGGTAGTGCCGTTGGGTCCGCCGGCGCAGCCCGGCGGCAAGGTTTCGCCGATGGTAACAGTGTCGGCCGTGCCGACGTACACGCTACGGGTGACTACCACACTGTTGGGAACGAAGTGGAAATGCTTAGCGCGATCCTGATCGTCATCAGCGCGCAATCCTGCTGTAGCCAATCCGATTGCGATTGTGATCGCAAGTAAGCCTAACGTTATCGCGAGCGGAGCTCTTTTCACGTGCGTATCCTCCTGAGGACGGCGGAGAACAGTCGCACATCTGGAATGCCGAGGCTTTACGCTGCTGTTAAGAATGCGTGAACGATTCGAGAGCTACTTCGGAAGGAAATTTATGCACAAAACGGGAAGGAGCGCTGGAATCTACACAGCGTCGGCGGTTTCGTGCGCGGTCCTTCGTATGGAGGACGTTTCCAGATTCGGCAGGAAAGCCGCCAGCAGGCCTACCGCCGGCAGCACTGAGCAGACCAGATAGACGAAACGAATGCTGGTCAAATCCGCGAGTTCGCCGAGTATAGCGGCACCCAATCCGGCCATGCCAAACGCAAATCCGAAGAAAAGCCCGGAGACCATTCCTACTCTTCCGGGCATCAACTCCTGGCCGTACACGACAATCGCGGGGAAAGCAGAGGCCAAAACCAAACCGATGATCACGCTGAGAATTTCGGTCCAAAAGAGATTGGCGTAAGGCAAAGCCAACGTGAACGGGAGGACACCGAGAATCGAGCCCCAGATGACGCGTTTGCGACCGATTCGATCGCCGATCGGCCCACCAGCAATCGTGCCGAGCGCGACCGCGCCCAGAAAGACGAACAGGTGGATCTGCGCGCTGCGTACGGATACCTGAAACCTGCTCATGAGATAAAAGGTGTAATAGCTGGTGATGCTCGCAAGGTAGAAATACTTCGAGAATAAAAGCGCTAATAGAATGCCGATTGACGCGGCCACTCTTTTCCCCGAAACGGGAGAATGCTCTTCCTTGTGGACTTTACGGGAAGCGAGCAGATTCAACATGTGCTGCTTGGTCCATCTGCTTACCCAAGTGAGCAAAACGATGGCGAGCAGAACCGCAAGAGAAAACCACAGGACATTCCCCTGACCTTTTGGCAGCACAATCAGAGCCGCGAGCAGCGGCCCGAGCGCGAGTCCGGCATTGCCGCCCAACTGAAACAGAGACTGGGCCAGGCCGTGCTGGCCGCCCGAAGCCAGGCGAGCAACGCGGGACGATTCAGGATGAAAAACCGAGGCGCCCGTACCGACCAGCGCAGCGGCGACGAGGAGCATCCCGAACGAATGCGCCACGGAAAGTATGGCGATTCCGATGAGCGTAAAAATCATACCTGCGGGCAGCGAATAAGGCATCGGCCGGCGATCGGTGTGGAGTCCGACCAGAGGCTGCAGGAGCGAAGCCGTACACTGGTAAGTGAGCGTAATCAGGCCTACTTGCGCAAAATCGAGATGGTAAGAGTCCTTCAATAGCGGGTAGATCGCCGGCAGCAAAGAAGAGATCATGTCGTTCAGCAGATGGCAAAAGCTGATGGCCAGCAGAATGTCGAGGACCGTCTTCGATCCGCCTGTCGAGTGAAGTTTCCAATTGCGTCGTGCTCACGCCATCCTCTTTGGCATGTCTAGCATGCGATTAATGATCAGTCGTTTTCTTAGCATTGTATCTCGTTTCAAAGCTCACAGTTTGGATGGGCAAATCGCCTCAAGTGGCACAGGTTGAAGGGCTCTTGGCACAGAGGGCACAGGTACAAAGGCCACGCAGGGGAATGCCTAACGCGAGGATATAGAATGTGCGTCCGGAGGAGGCAGCCGCCCTAGCAGGCCAGCACGCGCGACTTTTTTCAGCTTTTACAGCGCGAGTGCTCGCGCTTGAGAGGCGGGCGCCGGGGACCCATTGGAGCTTTCCATTGTCGTTCCGGCGTTCAATGAGGAACGACGCTTACCGAAAACTCTTCAAAGCATCCGCGCGTATCTAAGATCCCGCTCAGTTCGAGCCGAAGTGCTCGTCGTTGACGACGGATCCACAGACGCGACGGCAAAGGTCGTGGAACTCTCAAAAGCCGAGTTTCCCGAGTTGCGCTTGCTGTCGAACGGCCGCAATCGCGGTAAAGGCTTCAGTGTTCGCCACGGGATGCTGGAGGCTCGCGGAGAGATCGCGATATTTACGGATGCGGATTTATCCGCGCCGATGGAAGAGGCGGATAAGTTATTAGCGGCGCTGCGCGATGGCACATACGATGTCGCCATCGGCTCGCGCGCCCTGGACCGCAGTCTGATCGAAGTTCGTCAATCGGCATTTCGAGAACGCGCAGGCATCCTCTTTAACCAGATCGTGCGGCGGATCATGGGTCTGCCCTTCCAGGATACGCAATGCGGTTTCAAGGCATTCCGCCGGGAGAAAGCGCGAGTGATTTTTGAGCAGCAGCGCACGGAGGGATTCGGATTCGATCCCGAGATTCTGTTTCTAGCGCAGCGGCGAGGATTGCGTATCGCAGAAGTTCCCGTGCGTTGGGCGCATGACCCCGCGACCAAAGTGAGGATGTTTGCCGATAGTCTTCGGATGTTCGTGGATTTGGTGGCGATTCGCTGGCATGCCCTGATGGGACGGTACGATACCAGAGCACGTCGATAATCGCCGTCAGAGGCAGCTTATTGGTGCGCCAACTGTTACTCGTCGGACACGACGGCTTCGCACGATTTGTAAACTCGGCCGGCTGTTTCGACTATCATTTCTCGGTCACTTTGAAAACCAGAGGTGTATTGAATTGAGAGAGTTGCCTTCAGCGTGACGGTCTCTATCGTCATTCCCGTCTACAACGAGAGAGCCTACATCGAGCAAGTATTACTCCGTGTGCAGGCTGTCGACCTCGAGAAGGAAGTTCTCGTAATCGACGATGGGTCCACGGACGGAACCCGAGAACTGCTGCACGATTTCGAACAAGCGCAGACCGCCGGTCAACGCGAAGTTTCCGTTCAGAATGGCAAAGCCCTGCTTCCGCTCGAAAACATCCACTTTATCTTTCAGGACCGCAACCGCGGCAAAGGAGCAGCCCTGCGGCGGGGGTTTGAGATGGCCAATGGCGACATCGTTCTTGTGCAGGATGCCGATCTGGAGTACGACCCGAGGGACTATCACAAGCTGCTCGAGCCGATTTTCGACGGCCGCGCGGACGTCGTCTATGGGTCAAGATTTCTCGGCGGGCCGCAGCGAGTGCACTATTTCTGGCACTATGCGGGTAACAAGTTTTTGACGCTGCTTTCCGACATGCTCACGAACTTGAAGCTCACAGACATGGAAACGTGCTACAAAGTCTTCCGGCGCGAAGTGCTGCAGAGCTTTCGCTTGCGAGCGGATCGTTTCGGCTTTGAGCCTGAATGCACAGCGAAGGTCGCCAGAGGCAACTGGCGCATTTATGAAGTGCCGATCTCATATTCCGGAAGGACCTATGCGGAGGGAAAGAAGATTACCTGGAAAGACGGCTTTACTACTCTCTGGTGCATCCTTCGTTACAATCTTTTCGATTGAATTCGCCCGACTCACGCCGGCGGCTCGACCGGCCTGCTGGCGAGAGCCCACATCAAACCCTATAATCTTGACTGCGTAATTTACCGCCATGATTGCGAATCCAACGAGCACTGGCCACGAGTGGACGATCGATTCTGTCCGTGAAGCGCTTGCGGCAAAGCGCATCTCCGCGCGCGAACTGACCGCGGAGTTCTGCCGACGAATCGAGCAGCGTAATCCGGAGCTGAACGCGTATTTGGCGCTCGCTCCCGAGCGCGCCTACAAGCAAGCCGACTATATCGATGGGCTGGTCTCGCGTGGAGAGCCTCTGCCTCGTCTCGCGGGCCTGCCGCTTGCGGTGAAGGACGTTCTCAGCACCAAGGGCGTGGTTACGACCTGCGGCTCGCGAAGTCTCGAAGGCTATCGGCCACCATTCGACGCGACGGCAGTAGAGCGCCTGGAACGCGCCGGGGCGATCCTGCTGGGCAAAACCAATTGCGATGAATTCGCCATGGGCGGATCGAACGAGAATTCAGCTTATGGCCCGGTAAGAAATCCGGTGGCCATGGATCGAGTCCCCGGGGGATCGAGTGGAGGGTCCGCAGCAGCAGTGGCGGGCGGACTGGCGGTAGCAGCGTTAGGTACGGACACGGGAGGATCGGTTCGCCAGCCTGGCTCGTTCTGCGGCATTCCGGCGATGATGCCGACCTACGGCCGCGTGTCGCGTTACGGGCTGATCGCTTTTGCCTCTTCGCTGGATCGCGTTGGGGTCTTCGCCGGCAATGTCCGCGACGTGGCCACCATCATGGGAACCATGGCGGGCAGTGACCCGATGGATTCCACCGCTGCGGCGGTTCCGGTTCCGGATTACCTGCAGGGCCTGGATGCGCCCGTGAAGGGGCTAAAGATCGGCGTACCAACTGACTATTTTGCCGAGGGACTTGATCCCGCAGTGCGGGAGAAGGTCGAAGCCGGTATCAGGTTACTCGAGCGCCTCGGCTGCGAGCGCATCCCATTGCGCATGCCGCATACAGAATATGCAGTGGGGACGTACTATCTGGTTGCGACGGCCGAGGCCAGTTCCAACTTGGCACGTTATGACGGCGTGCGCTACGGCATGCGAGTGCCGGGTGCAACCTTAATCGAGATGTACCGGAAAACGCGTGGCGCGGGGTTTGGGGCGGAAGTGAAACGCCGAATCATGCTGGGAACTTACTCGCTGTCGGCCGGGTACTATGATGCTTATTACTTGAAGGCGCAGAAGGTGCGCGCACTTATCGCGCGGGATTTCACGGAGGCGTTCGAAAAGGTAGACGCAATTGTTACGCCGACGTCGCCGGTGCCCGCTTTCCGGCTAGGCGAACGCACGCTTGACCCACTAGCCATGTATCTAGCTGATATATATACAGTTACAGGATCGCTCGCGGGGGTTCCAGGCATCTCGGTACCCTGCGGGAAGACGTCCGAGGGACTGCCCGTAGGCTTGCAGATTTTCGGCCAGACTTTTGGCGAAGGGCGAGTCTTGCAGCTGGCAAATGCATTCGAGAGAGCCGAAGGAGCACTCGTCTAGAACTGGTCGATTTCCCCCGCTTCAGGTTGCCATACGTCTGGTTTTTGGACAGCAAATTCCGATTTTGCGCACGCTCGTTCACTTTTGATTTTCCCCACTACTCCCGAAAACTACAGGGTTTAACAAGCGGCGTATAAGTCTTTTTTTCTGAAGCCACATTGGATCGTTCGTTCATCAAAAAATCGGCGTAATGGAACGGAAGGACTATTGCTAAGAAGCAGAGTTCTGAAATACCATCGCCGTATTGAAAGCATGCTGGGGTGGAGTTGAATATGAGCAGCCTCACGATCCGATCGAGCAAAAAGATCTATACAGAGGAAGAGGTTTCCGGGCTGACCGGAATCTGCCAGGAGCACCTGCGGAACTTCGCCCGTATAAGGCACCTAGGCCAAGCCGCTGAAGCCGCAGCCGAAGCGGCGGGCAGCACGGCGCACAAGTGGCTTTATACGATCTCGGATCTCTTTGTTTTGACGACGGTTTGCGAGCGCTGCGAGCACTAAGCCGCGCGCATCTGCTTCACGTCACAATCTCACATAGGCCATTTGGCGTGTTCCAGTAGTTCGAATCGTTCCTCCCTTTCCCAAAAGTGAATTCGAGCTGTCGATTGCAGCGACACTCAGACGGCGTTATCCTGAACGAGTAATCCCAACCTGCCTATGAACGTGCGAGCAATGCAAAACTACAGGAAATACGCCAGGGTTTGGCCTCTTTGGCGGGCACTCTGCATTGGGGCGTTTTTCGCCATTAGTCTTGGGGCACTCAGATTAAGTGCTTACAGTTTCGGTCCCCAGGAACAAGCGTCCCAGGCAGGCGATGACCACGATGCCCAGCAGAAAGCGATCGCCGTTCCGCTACCCAAAGGCAAAAAGCTGTTTCTAACCGATGGCACTTTCCAAATTGTCCGGGAATATCAGCGTGAAGGCGACCGGGTGCGGTATTACAGCGTGGAAAGGTCGTCGTGGGAGGAAATCCCGGCGGCGCTAGTGGACTGGGCGGCTACACAAAAAGCCGACGCCGAGATGGACGCACAGCAGAAGGAATTGGCCAAGCAAATCGCGGAAAGCGAAAAGGCTGCACGGTTCGCCGGTCTGGACGTGGACACGAGCTTCGAGGTGCGCCCGAGCGTTTTTCTTCCCGATGACGTCGGATTCTACGTTCTGGACGGCAACAAGATCGCGCCTATGCAGCAAGAAAAGGCTGAGACTCATACCGAAAAGGGACGCGCAGTCGCAAAAATCGTGACCGGCATGCCCCTGATTTCCGGCAAACAAGACGTGGAGATCCCGGGGAAGCAGGCAAAGCTAAGAATCCACACGGGCGACGCGGAGTTCTATTTCCGGACTGCGGACAAACGCGAGCCGCACCTTACGCTTTTGCGCGCGACGGTGAAAGGCGAAAAGAGAGCGGTCGAGGTCATCACCACGAATATTGCCGGGCAGCAATCATTCAAGCATCAGGAAGTTTCACTGCTGCAGTGGGACGCAGCGCGAGGGCTTTACCGTTACACCGTCGATCACCCTCTCGAATCCGGCGAGTACGCCATCATCGAAACGACGCAGACGGAGGGGCAGAGTATGTTTCTGTGGACCTTCGGCGTTGACGGGCCAGGAGACGTGCAGCCTGCGAGCGAGAATCCGCCGGCGAAAGATAAGACGGCAAAGAAACAATCGCGAGCTAATTAACGGAAGAAAATTGTGCAGCGCCCGAGGGAAACTTACCGAGCGCATTGTTCAGGATGGCAATCAAATCGGAGATACGAAAAGGTTTCTGAATGGTTTGTGCACCGGCCTGAGCTAATTGCTCCGTCACCGCCGCAGCCGCCAATTCTCCGCTCATGAAGAGGAAGAAAGGCTTGCGCTCGCTGCTGCGCGTGGAGTTTGTAACCGCGGCATAAAGCCCGAGACCCGAACCCTCCGCACCGGCAGTGGCCCGCAAGTTCAAATCGCAGAGCACCGCATGGAAGGAACGGCGTCCCATCAGCGATAGGGCTTCCTCGACGCTTGCAGCCGTCTCTACGTTGAAGCCGCGCGCCGCGAGGCCTTCGCGAATCATTTCACGGATACTTTCTTCGTCATCCACGACGAGAATCGAAAAGCCCGCAGCTCCTTCTCTTGGAATTTCTTTCGAAGTCGAGTCTGCCGCTCCTTCCCTCGGTTCGGCCAAAAATAAAGCCGTGCCCCGCGCGATCGGCAGCCACGTCGTGAATATGGAGCCGCCCTGCGGGAGCGGCTGCCCTTCAATCTCGCCGTTATGTTCGCGAAGAATCGCCAGGCAAATGCTCAGGCCCAAACCGGTACCGCGACCGGGGCGTTTTGTAGTGAAGAAGGGATCAAAGATCTTCGGCAGAATCTCAGTTCGAATACCCGCGCCATCATCCTGAAAAGTGGCCACAACACGATCGGCAGCGCGGCTGACCCGGATGCGAAGGGTGCCATTATCACGAGCCTCTCGAATGGCCTGCTCGGCATTGGCGATCAAGTTGAGGAACACCTGGGTGAGTTGGCTGGCGTCGCCCAGCACGAGAGGAATATCGGGCTGAGCGGCAAAATCGACGGTAATGCGATTCGAGCGCAAAGAATGTTCGTGAAGCTGCAGGCTGCGCTGAATCAGTTCGCTTAAATTGAGGCAAATCTTGCGCGGCTGGGGCGGGCGAGAAAAAGTCAGGAGGCTTTGCACGATCTGAGCGGCGCGCCGCGCCTGGCGATGGGCGATTTCGAGCTGCCGGCGCGCGGAATCATCTTTCGTGGTATCGCGCAGAAGTTCGGTCACGCCCAGCACTGCGGTGAGCGGATTATTCAGCTCATGGGCGACGCCGGCAATCATCTGGCCCATAGCCGCAAGCCTTTCGTTCTGAATCAACTGCTGCTCCATGCGCTTGGAGTCGGTCGTATCGCGTGCCGCCGCGATAATGCCTGCGATGCGGCCGGAAACATCCGTGAACGGGCTCGCGGTAGCCCGGAACAGGCGGGTTTCACCATCGTTCCGGCGAATGAGAAACTCGGTACTGCCGTTGGAACATTGTCCGGAAATGATGCTATCCAAGAATGACTGGACTTCCTTGCGACTGTGCGGTTCGATGCGCTCGCGGAATAAAGTTCCAATCAACTCTTCGGGCAGGAAACCCAACAATTCTGTCGAGCGCGGGCTGACGAAAGTGTAGCGGCCCTCGCGATCAAGCTCGATGACGAGATCGGGAAAGCTTTCCACGAGCCGGCGCGCAAATTCCTGCTCCCGCTGCAACCGGGTCTCCATCTGGCGCCGCTCGGTAATATCCACGAGCGTTCCCTGACGGCGCCGGACACGCCCGGCGGTATCCCGAATCTGAGCCGAAGCGTGAAGAACGGCAAGGCCCGAGCCATCGCTGCGGCGCAGCATGGCTTCGTGGCTATTCACGATATCCGCCTGCGCCAACTGGCGGCGTTCTATCTCCCAACCCTCGGCCTGAAGAAACAATTCCGAGAGAGGACGCCCGAGCAACTCCGCGCGATTTTCATAGCCGAGCATGCGCACGAAGGCGGGATTCACATCTTCCAATTTGCCATCGCTGTCGGCGAGATAGACTCCCTCTTGCAGAGTCTCGAACAAGTCCTTGAATCGCGCTTCGCTCTCGCGTTCGGTGGTGATGTCCCGCGCGAGAATACACACGCCTTGTTGAGCGCCCTCGCGGATGAGCGCGTGGGTCGTGCATTGGAGGTATCTGGCGCTGGTTTCATGCTTCACACGGATGCGCAGCACGCCGGATCGCTGGCGCCGCTCGAGCAGAGAGATGAATTCACGTTGGAGTGAGGCGTCACCCGAACTTTCAGCTAACTCCAAGAATTCGTCGAGCCGGTGCCCCACCACTTCGGAAAATGGGCGGCTAAGCAGTTCCGCGAAGCTGCGATTGGCAGCGAGGATTTCTCCCTCAAGGGAGAGCGACAGCAAAAAATCGTCAAAGGTATCGATAAGATCGCGATAACCGCGCTGCGAACGCTGCACGATTTCGAAGAGCTTCTCTACTTGTCCCGCCGCCGGCGACTGGGCCTGATGCGAGAGGTTGTGGACCAATCCACGCAATTGGGCCATTTCGCGCCATCGCGAAATGGCGTAGGCGCCAAAAAGACTGACCAGCAAAACCAAGCCGAATGGCAGGGCGTCCAGTTTCCAAGGGAGCAGATGGATGGGTTGCCAGGAGACCAGAGCTAATCCGACCGCCAGAGAAATGAGCAGGATTACCGCAAGCAGCCAGAGGCGGCCTTCGCGGGACGCTAATCGATCCGATGGAACGGCAGGCGAGTGTGTGGAGAGGCTGGCATCCACGTCAGAGGCAGAGCGTTGGGTGCTGGTAATAGCCATGAAACTTGTAGTTCGATCTCTCCGGAAAAAAGACAAGGCAACTGCGAGGTGACAGTCTATGTCCCGGCCAGAGACAGGCGCAACTGCTTCGACCCATCGAATTACCTATTAATTAAGTCGAAGCTGGACCGCCAATTATCCAACCTATGCTGTCACGCAGCGGGACTGGGGGGATATCGGGACTGCAAAACTGCAAAGCCCGACGCGCAGTTTCGAAGTTTCGTGCGCGCCGGGCTTCTTTGATATCTGAAAGGCCTAGCTTTCTGCAATCACGTCGGCATCCTTCCGCAGGAAGTCCAGTGCGGCGGCTTCCTCGGGAGTGAGTTCCGGCGCGACAACTTCCGCCTCCGCAGGCTGCGGAGGAGGAACTTCGACCAGGAGATCGATATTGCGGTAGCGCTCGAGCCCTGTGCCTGCAGGAATGAGCCTTCCCATAATTACGTTTTCCTTGAGGCCACGCAGGTAATCCACCTTGCCGGCGACAGCCGCCTCGGTGAGCACACGCGTTGTCTCCTGGAAGCTTGCTGCGGAGATGAACGAGTCGGTCGAGAGAGAAGCCTTGGTGATGCCGAGCAAGAGCGGACGCCCCGTGGCCGGCCGGCCTCCTTCGCTGATGATGCGATCGTTTTCTTCGCGGAAGCGGAACTTGTCGACTTGTTCGTCCAGCAAGAACTTGGTGTCGCCGACGTCTTCGACTTTCACCCAGCGCATCATCTGGCGAACGATGGTTTCGATGTGCTTGTCGTTGATATTCACGCCCTGCAGACGATAGACCTCCTGGATCGAATTCACCAGGTAGGCTTGCGTGTACTTCTCGCCAAGAACGGCGAGGAGGTCGTGAGGATTGAGCGGGCCGTCGATCAATGGCTCGCCGGCATGGACGTGCTCGCCTTCCTGCACGTTGATGTGCACGCCGCGGGCGATGGAGTATTCCTTCTGCGTCTTGCCGTCTTCGCTCTCGACGTAAATCTTACGCATACCCTTGCTGATTTCGCCGTATCTGACCACGCCATCGATTTCGCTGATGACGGCGGGATCCTTGGGTTTGCGGGTCTCGAAGAGCTCGACGACGCGCGGCAGACCGCCGGTGATGTCCTTGGTCTTGGTGGTTTCCCGAGGAATCTTGGCCAGGACGTCGCCGGGCTGGACCTCGTCGCCATCGGAGACCATAAGGTGGGCCCGCGAAGGCATGAGGTACTTCTTACGGCTGCGGCCGGCGGAATCGCGCACTTGAATCGTCGGCTGGTGCTTTTCATCGCCGGGAGGCAGCGTAACGACAAGCTGAGCCAGGCCGGTAACTTCGTCGACCTGTTCCTCGATGGTGATGCCGGGTTGCAGATCCTTGAACTCGATCGTGCCACCGACTTCGGTAAGGATCGAGAAGGTGAACGGATCCCATTCGGCGAGGATCTGGCCGACGTTGACCGATTGGCCTTCGTCAACACGCAGGCGCGCGCCGTAAACGACGTGGTGGCGCTCCTTTTCGCGGCCCTTTTCGTCCACGATAGCAATCAAGCCGGACCGGTTCATGGCGATGAGGGCGTTGTTGCGGCCGTGAACGGCCTTGAGGTCGAGGAAGCGAACGAAACCGTGGCTGCGAGCCTCAACTTTCGATTGCTCGGCCACGCGGGTCGCGGTTCCGCCGATGTGGAAAGTGCGCATGGTGAGCTGCGTGCCTGGCTCGCCGATCGACTGCGCGGCAATTACGCCGACAGCCTCGCCGAGTTCGACCATGCGGCCGCTGGCCAGATTGCGTCCGTAGCAGCGGGCGCAGACACCGCGACGAGATTCGCACGTGAGCACGGAACGAATCTTGACGCGCTCGATGCCTGCCGCCTGGATGGCGTTCGCCAGTTCTTCAGTGATCTCCTGGTTGATGTCGAGGATCACGTTTCCTTCGTAATCCTTAATTTTCTCGAGCGAAACGCGGCCGACGACGCGGTCGCGCAAGGGCTCGACTTCGATGCCTGCCTCGAGAATGGGCTCGACGTAGATGCCATCCTGCGTGCCGCAATCGATCTCGTTGATGATTACGTCCTGGGCGACGTCGACCAGGCGGCGCGTGAGATAGCCGGAATCGGCCGTCTTGAGCGCGGTATCCGCCAGACCTTTACGCGCGCCGTGCGTGGAGATGAAGTACTGCAGCACGGTGAGGCCTTCGCGGAAGTTGGAGGTGATCGGCGTCTCGATTACTTCGCCGGAAGGCTTGGCCATGAGGCCGCGCATGCCGGAAAGCTGCCGAATCTGCTGTTTCGACCCGCGAGCGCCGGAATCGGCCATGACGTAAATCGGGTTGATGACGCCTTCCTTATCCTGTTGCTCGAGCGCTTTAAACATCTGCTCGGCAACTTTTTCGGTGACGTCGCTCCAGATGGCGATCACTTTGTTGTAGCGCTCGCCGTTGGTAATGGCGCCATCGAGATACTGTTGCTGCACCTTGACGATCTCGCGCTCGGTACCCTCGACAAGAGCCGCCTTATCACCGGGAATGAGCATGTCCTCGATGCCGATGGAAATGCCCGAACGGGTGGCGTATTGGAAGCCGAGTTCCTTGAGATGGTCCAGGGCGTGAACAGTGAGCTCGAGACCAAACCGCAGGTAGCAGTAGTAAACCACTTGCTGAACACCCTTCTTCTTTATCAAGCCGTTGATGAAGGGCATTTCCTCAGGCAGGTTGTCGTTGAAAAGAACGCGACCAACAGTGGTTGAAATGAACTGGCGCTTGAGGTTCACGGGTTCGGTGTGCGTTACGTCCTGATCATCGTAGGCGTTGACCAGATCGATCATTTCGCCGGTGTAGCGCAAACGGATTGGCGTGAGGAGTTCGACTTCACCCGCCTCCAGCGCGAGTATTACTTCTTCCACCGAACCGAAAGCGCGGCCCTCGCCCTTTGCTCCGGGCTTTGCCTTGGTCAGGTAGTAGATGCCCAGAACCATATCCTGCGTGGGTACGGCCAAGGGCAGTCCGTTGGCAGGCGAAAGAATGTTGCGCGAAGAAAGCATCAAAACCGCAGCTTCGATCTGCGCTTCAGGAGAAAGCGGAATGTGCACGGCCATCTGGTCGCCGTCGAAATCGGCGTTGAAAGCGGTGCAAACCAGCGGATGAATGCGGATCGCTTTGCCCTCAACAAGGGTGGGCTCGAAAGCCTGAATGCCCAAACGATGCAGCGTGGGCGCGCGGTTGAGGAGCACCGGGTGCTCTCGAATGACATCTTCGAGAATGTCCCAGACGATCGAATCCTGCTGCTCGACCATCTCTTTAGCCTGCTTGATGGTCGTGCAATGACCCGCGGCTTCCAGCTTGTGATAGATAAAGGGCTTGAAGAGCTCGAGCGCCATCTTCTTGGGCAGGCCGCATTGGTTGAGCCGAAGTTCCGGGCCGACAACAATCACGGAACGGCCGGAGTAATCCACGCGCTTGCCGAGCAGGTTCTGGCGGAAGCGGCCCTGCTTGCCTTTGAGCGTATCCGAGAGTGACTTGAGAGGCCGGTTGTTGGTGCCGCGTAGAACGCGCCCGCGGCGCCCGTTATCAAAGAGCGCGTCAACGGCTTCCTGAAGCATGCGCTTTTCATTACGCACAATGACATCGGGAGCGTGCAGCTCCATGAGCTTCTTCAGGCGGTTATTGCGATTGATCACGCGGCGGTAGAGATCGTTGAGATCGGAAGTGGCAAACCGGCCGCCATCGAGCGGCACCAAAGGCCGCAACTCAGGAGGCAGAACGGGAATCACATCGAGAATCATCCACTCAGGCTTATTCCCGCTCTTGCGGAACGAATCCACAACGCGCAGGCGCTTGGCGTACTTGATGCGCTTCTGCAGGCTGGGATCAACCTTCATCTTTTCGCGCAGTTCTTCGCTGAGCTTATCCACGTCGACGTGACGGAGAAGCTCTTTAATGGCTTCGGCGCCCATAACCGCGCGGAACTGTCCCGCGTATTCGGTCTGCAGCTCGCGGAACTTTTCTTCCGGCAGGAGTTCGCGTTCCTTGATACCGGGCACTTCGCCGGGTTCGACAACGACGAAAGCTTCGAAATAAAGGATGCGCTCGAGGTCGCGCATGGAGATATCCAGCAGGTAGCCAATGCGCGAAGGCAGGCCCTTGAAAAACCACACGTGGGAGCAGGGCGAGGCCAGTTCGATGTGGCCAAGCCGTTCGCGGCGCACCTTGCTGAGGGTGACTTCGACGCCGCACTTATCGCAGATCACTCCGCGATGTTTCATGCGTTTGTATTTGCCGCACAAGCATTCCCAGTCCGTAACCGGGCCGAAGATTTTGGCGCAAAACAGGCCGTCGCGCTCCGGTTTGAACGTGCGGTAGTTGATGGTCTCCGGCTTGGTAACTTCGCCGTGCGACCATGAACGGATTTTTTCAGGGCTTGCCAAACTGATGCGAATGGAATCGAAATCCGCGATCAAGCTGGCACGATCATAAGGGCTGCTACGATACAAGGTTTTTCCTCCCTGCCACGGCTTCCGCCGCAGCGCTCCCGGTTGCCCGGGAGGTGGAACTGGTTAGATATCGTTTCTGCTAATCGGCCGCTGCTTCCGCTTGCGGCTCTCGCCTCTTCATCAACTCGACATCCAGGCACAGCGATTGCAATTCGCGTACGAGGACGTTGAAGGATTCGGGCACGCCCGGCTCGATGCCGGGTTCGCCTTTGACGATTGCTTCGTAAATTTTGGCGCGGCCATAAACATCGTCGGATTTGGCCGTGAGCAACTCCTGCAGGATGTGCGCAGCGCCGTAGGCTTCGAGCGCCCACACTTCCATTTCACCGAAACGCTGTCCGCCGAACTGCGCTTTTCCGCCCAGCGGCTGCTGAGTGATCAGCGAGTACGGCCCGATGGAACGAGCGTGGATCTTGTCATCGACCAGGTGCGAGAGCTTCAGCATGTAGATGTAGCCGACGGTAATCTCTTGAGCGAAAGATTCGCCCGTCATTCCGTCGAAGAGCGGAAGCTTGCCCGACTCCGGCAGTCCCGCGACTTCCAGCAGGTGGCGAATCTCGGATTCGCGCGCGCCGTCAAAGACGGGCGTGGCCATGGAGATGCCATCCCGGAAGCTGTCTGCGAGTTCGACCAGGTGCTCGTCTTCCATCGCGGAGATCGAGCGCCAGATGGCCGTATCGCCGAAAACTTCGCGGAACCAACGACGGGCCGATTCGGCGCGCGTTGATTGATTGAAAATACGGCCGATGCTGCGGCCGAGTTCTTTGGCAGCCCAGCCGAGGTGAGTCTCGAGAATCTGACCGACGTTCATACGAGACGGCACACCGAGCGGATTGAGCACGATCTCCACTGGCGTCCCATCGGGCAGATAGGGCATGTCTTCTTCGGGCACGATGCGGGCGATCACGCCTTTATTGCCGTGACGTCCGGCCATCTTGTCGCCGACGGAGAGCTTGCGTTTCATGGCGATGTAGACCTTGACCAGCTTAATCACGCCGGGCGGAAGCTCATCGCCTTTCTTGAGCTTTTCTTTGCGCTCGTCGGTGATCTTGCGCAGCACATCGATCTGCCGCGAGGTCATCTCTTCTATTTCATCGATCTTCTCGATGAGCAGCGGGTCTTTATCGGCAAGGCGGAGGCGCTTCAGGTTGCGCGTGGAGATTTTCTCGATGATATCGCGCGTGAGCTCCGTGCCTTTGGTGAGCAGCCGCTTATTGGTTTTTTCGTCGTGCAAATCGGCGACGAGTTTCTGATTGTTCAGAAGACCGGTCAGGCGCTTGAGCCGCTCGTCTGTGAGGATGCGGATCTCATCCGCGAGGTTTCGCTCCAGACGGAAGACCTGCAGGGCCTCGATGGCCTTATGGCGTTCGTCTTTTTCGGCGCCCTTGCGGCAGAAGATCTTGACGTCGACGACCGTGCCCTCGATGCCAGGCGGGCAGTAAAGCGAAGCGTCGCGAACGTCGCCGGCTTTCTCACCGAAGATGGCGCGCAGCAGCTTTTCTTCGGGTGTGAGCGTCGTTTCGCCCTTTGGCGTAACCTTGCCAACCAGGATATCGCCGGGACGAACCGTGGCGCCGATGCGGATCACGCCGCTTTCGTCCAGATTGCGCAGGAAGGTTTCGCTGATATTCGGAATGTCGCGCGTGATTTCTTCGGGGCCGAGCTTGGTGTCGCGCGCTTCGATTTCGAATTCCTCAATGTGGATAGAAGTGTAGTAATCCTCTTTCACGAGCTTTTCGCTGACCAGGATGGCGTCTTCAAAGTTGTAGCCGCGCCACGGCAGGAAAGCGACCAGCACGTTGCGCCCGAGCGCGAGCTCGCCGCGATCGGTGCAGGGGCCGTCCGCAAGCACTTGTCCCTGCCTGACGCGATCTCCGACACGAACCAAAGGCTGCTGGTTAATGCAGGTGTTTTGATTCGAACGCTTGAACTTGATCATCGAGTAGATATCCGCACCGACTTCGCGGCTCAGCACGCCCGAGTGATCGGATTCGACGCGAACGATGATGCGCTCCGAATCCACCTGATCGACGATGCCCTCGCGACGGCAGATGACAACAGCGCCGGAATCGCGAGCGGTGACGCGCTCCATGCCCGTGCCGACCAGCGGCGCTTCGCCCCGGATCAAAGGCACGGCCTGACGTTGCATGTTGGAGCCCATCAAAGCTCGGTTGGCGTCGTCATTCTCAAGGAACGGAATCAAACTGGCCGCAACGGAGACGAGCTGTTTGGGCGAAACGTCGATGTAATCGACTTCTTCGCGCTGCTTCAGTACGAAGTTTCCCGCCTGACGGCAGTTAACGAGTTCGGTGGTGATGCGCCCGCGCTCGTCGAGAGGCACGTTGGCCTGAGCGACGACGTAGCGATCCTCTTCCCACGCCGACAAATAGAAGCAATAGGGTTCTGCGGTGACGCGGCGGCGCTTGAGCTCTTCGTTGACGGCATCCACTTTGTCGCGCTCGATGATTTCGCCGGCTTTGAATTCGCTTTCTCCGGCGTTGACGACCTGCACGAAATCGATCACGCGCCCGCCCTTAACCTTGCGGTAGGGCGACTCGATAAATCCGAATTCGTTGATGCGCGCATAGCACGAAAGCGAGCTTATCAAGCCGATGTTCGGACCTTCCGGCGTCTCGATGGGGCAGATACGGCCATAGTGCGTCGGATGAACGTCGCGGACCTCGAATCCGGCGCGCTCACGAGAGAGTCCGCCGGGACCGAGTGCGGACAAACGGCGCTTGTGAGTGATTTCGCTCAGCGGATTGGTCTGATCCATGAATTGCGACAGTTGCGAACTGCCGAAGAATTCGCGGATGGCGGCCATAACCGGTTTCGCATTCACCAGGTCATGAGGCATAGCGGTGGACATTTCCTGGTAAACGGACATCTTTTCCTTGATGGCGCGCTCCATGCGAACGAGCCCGATGCGGAACTGATTTTCCAGGAGCTCGCCTACTGCACGGACGCGACGATTGCCCAGGTGATCGATGTCGTCGACGCTGCCGATGTTTTTGCGCAGCTTGAGCAGGTAGCGAATCGCGGCGACGAAATCCGTGGAATCGAGAGTGCGCGTCTCGAGCGGAGTTTCCAAACCAAGTTTGATATTGAACTTCAGACGGCCGACTTTGCTGAAATCGTATTTGCGCGGATCAAAGAACATTCCATTGAAAAGCGCGGTAGCGGTCTCGAGCGTCGGCGGATCGCCGGGACGCAGCTTGCGGTAGATCTCGATCAGAGCCTCTCGCGAGGAGCGAATGGAATCTTTGTCGAGCGTGCGAGAGACGACCACGCCGGTGTCGTCTCGATCGGGGAAGAAGACGTCGACAGCGGTGATGCCGGCATCCGGCAATGCAGCCCAGATCTCCGGAGTAAGAGGCTTATTGGCTTCAAGCAGCACTTCGCCCGTTTGGCGATTGACCAGATCGGCAATGGAGTAAGCGCCTTCCAGGTCCGCGAGCGAGACCCGGACTTGAGCGATCTTTGCCTTTACGAGCTCTTTGTAGAGCGGCTCGGTGATCCGGCGGTGCGCCGCGACCAGAACGTCTTCGGAACGGGGGGCTTTAATCTCGTGCGAAAGCTTGCGATCGACCAAGCCTTCCGAGAGGTTCCAATGCAATTCGCTGTCGCGCAGGGTGACGCGCTCAACCTGGTAAAAGGTGCGCAGAATTTCTTCATTGGACTTCATGCCCAGCGCGCGCAGAAAGATGGAGCCGAGGAACTTGCGCTTTCGGTCGATGCGCACGTAAAGAATGTTCTTGGTGTCGTATTCGAACTCTACCCAGGAGCCACGATAAGGAATGATCTTTCCCAGGAAATAAGAGCGGTTGTTGGCCGTTTCGTAGAACACGCCGGGCGAACGATGGAGCTGGCTGACGATGACGCGTTCGGTGCCATTGATGATGAACGTGCCGTTATCGGTCATCAGCGGGATATCGCCGAAGAAAACTTCCTGTTCCTTGATGTCCCGCACATTTTTCGCGCCTGTGTCGGGATCCTTGTCGTAAATCGTCAAACGAATGGTTACCTTGAGCGGAGCGGCATACGTCATGCCGCGTTCCTGACATTCGTTGACGTCGTACTTCAGTTGCATGGCTACGGGATCGCCGCACTTATTGCAGAACGTCGGCGTGTTTTTGTTGAAGGTGCCGCACTTCGAACAGATCACGTCGCCAGTCTGGTAAGGATTGGTGACCACCGAAGCGCCGCAATTGCGGCAAGTGGCGCGCAGATGGTGCAGACCTTTGAGGTTGCCGCACTTGCATTCCCAATTTCCGATGGCGTAATCGACGAAATCCAGCTGCGAGAGCCCGCGAAAATCCTGGATCGGGAATACCGACGTGAAAACCGACTGCAGGCCGGTGTCTTCGCGTTCAGACGGCAGCAAATCCATTTGCAGGAAGCGCTGATAAGAGAGCCGCTGGACCTCGATCAGGTTCGGGATTTGGATCGAACTCTTGATCTTCGAAAAGTCCAGCCGCTCGCGCTCGCGAATAGCACTATTTCCGTTGCGATGATTTCCGTTTTCCATTCTATTTCCTCACGATATCCAAAAGGGTCAGGCCGGGACGCGCGGCGCACACACTTCCGCCAGCGGTCCGGATTGGACGCAATTGAAGTTCAAATTCCAGACAATGCAGCTTCGTACGAATTCCTTTGCGCGCGCTGGCGCGCGGGGCCGGGCGATCGCGTTTTTATTTGACTTCTACTTTGGCGCCCGCATCCTCAAACTTCTTCTTGATGGCGGCAGCTTCGTCCTTGTTCACGCCTTCCTTGATCGGCTTAGGCGCACCATCGACGAGGTCCTTGGCTTCCTTCAAGCCCAGGCTAGTCACTTCGCGAACGGCCTTAATGACATTGATCTTGTTGGCTCCCACTTCGGTGAGCACAACCGAGAACTCCGTCTTCTCTTCGGCCGGCGCAGCTCCAGACGCAGCTCCACCGGCGACCATAACCGGGGCTGCGGCTGCGGCAGACACGCCGAAAGCCTCTTCCATTTTTTTGACCAAGTCGGCGGCTTCGAGAAGCGTGAGCCCCTTGATCTCTTCCAGGATCGATTCCACTTTGCTAGCCATTTGCCTCGTTTCCTCCTCGCTAGTGTGCGAACTTTTCTGCTTTGACCGCTTCTTGCATAACCACGGCCAGATTCCGGTTTAAGCCTGCGACTGCAGTCGCGCTACGACGCGCAGGCGATTGCAGCATGAACATAATCTTGCCAATCAACTCTTCCTTCGAAGGCAGAAGAGCCAATTGCTGAATCTCCGCGATCGATAGGACGCGTCCCTCAACTACACCTGCCTTGAATTTAAATGCGGGAACGTCTTTGGCAACTTTCGTGAGCACCTTCGCCAGCGATACGGGGTCCACGCTATAGGCAATCGAGTTTGTACCAGTAAGGCCCTTCAGCATGCCCTCGGCTTTGGTTCCCGCCCCGGCCTGTTCGGCAAGGGTATTTTTCACAACGCGATAGTTTCCGCCCGCACCCTCCACGGCGCGGCGAAGTTGCGTATCCTGCGCCACGGTGATGCCCTGAAACGTGGTGAGAATTACCGTGGACACCCTCGCCAGGTCGCTCTTCAGCTTTTCGACTTCTTCTTTTTTCTCGCTGCGCTTTTTCATCTAGATCTCCCGCATTAGGCGGCGGTGGCCATGGCCGTTTCCGCTTCCGCCAAGTCGATAGTGATCCCCGGACCCATCGTGGAGGTCAAAGTAATTTTCTTGACGTAACGTCCCTTTGAAGCCGCCGGCTTAGCCTTGACCACAGCGCCCAGCAAAGCTTGAGCATTTTCGGCGAGCTTTGGCCCATCGAAGCTCATCTTGCCGATGGGCGAATGAATGATGCCCGTCTTGTCTACACGAAACTCGACTTTACCGGCCTTGATCTCTTTCACTGCGTTCGCAACCTCAAAAGTGACGGTGCCCGTCTTCGGGTTGGGCATCAGGCCCCGAGGCCCCAGAACTTTTCCGAGCCGCCCAGCGGATCTCATCATGTCCGGCGTGGCGATGACGGCTTCGAAATCGGTCCAGCCTTCTTGAATCTTCTGCACCATGTCCTCGCCACCGACGAAATCCGCGCCCGCTTCCTGCGCTTCGCGGACTTTCTCGCCGCTGGCGATCACAAGAACTCGCTTGGATTTTCCGAGCCCGTGCGGCAATACAACCGTGCCGCGCACCATCTGGTCGGAGTGCTTTGGATCCACGCCGAGATTGATGACGAGTTCGACAGTTTCGTCAAATTTCGCGAAATGCGCGTTTTTGAGCGAGTCGGCAGCCTCGCTCAACTTATAAGGACGCTGTTCGATCTTCTTCCGCGCGTTGACGATATTTTTTCCGGCTTTTCGCGGCATTGTATCTCCTCAACCTTCTACTTCGAGTCCCATGTTGCGCGCCGTACCCATAACGGTGCGGACGGCGGATTCGAGATTGGAGGTGTTCAAGTCCACAAGCTTGGTGCGCGCAATGTCTTCCACTTGCTTACGCGTAACCTTACCGACCTTGGTGCGATTCGGTTCGGCGGAGCCTTTGACGATGCCCGCGGCACGCTTCAGCAATTCCGAGGCGGGCGGCGTCTTGGTGATAAAGGTGAAGCTGCGATCGTTGAAAATCGTAACCAGCACCGGGATGATCATTCCCTCGGGCTCTTTATTGGTCTTGGCGTTGAACTGCTTGCAAAAATCCATGATGTTGACGCCCTGCGGCCCAAGCGCAGTGCCAACCGGCGGCGCGGGCGTAGCCTTGGCGGCCGGCAACTGCAGCTTAACCACGGCTTGAACTTTCTTGGCCATTTTCTGTCCTTACCTTTTAGCGCTACTGCTAGCTGATCTTTTCCACTTGGGCGAAGTCCAGTTCGACTGGAGTCGAACGCCCGAAAATCGTGACGGAAACTTTAAGCGTGCTGCGGTCGGCGTTGACCTCTTCGATCTGCCCGGTGAAGTTGGCAAACGGGCCATCGACGATGCGCACTTGTTCGTTGCGTTCGAAAACCAGCTTCGGCTTGGGCTTTTCCGCCGATGTGGTGACGCGATGGAGGATATTCTCAACCTCCTGCTCGCTGAGCGGCGAAGGCGTCTGCCCCGAACCGACAAACCCGGTGACGCGCGGTGTAGAGCGCACCACGTGCCAGGTGTCGTCGTCCATTTCCATTTCCACCAGCACATAGCCGGGATAAAACATTCGCGGTGAAACAATTTTCTTTCCGCCGCGGACTTCCATAACGTCCTCAGTGGGGATCATCACGCGACCGATACGCTCACCCAAACCGAAGGCGGCCACACGTCCTTCCAGACTCTCCTTGACCTTCTTCTCAAAGCCCGAATAGGTATGGATGATGTACCACTGCTTAGCCATCGACACGCTTTCGCCTCAGTGCTTGAAAATAGTGAACAAGCGATTGAGCAGCCAGCCCACTGTGCTATCCACGCCGAAAAAAAAGACGCCAAAAAAGGCCACCGCTACAATCACCACAAAAGTGGTGACGATCACCTCGTGTCGCGTGGGCCACGTGACCTGACGGAGCTCCACCCGCACCTCGTGCAGGAACTCGCCCCAGCGCTTTGGATGTTCTTTGATTCGTTCCCAAAGCGCCCCCGTGCGTGATTCGGGAGCATCACCTGACATTGCTTTCAATCGTTCCGCGTGTAACGCCATCGTTCAATTCCCCAACTTCTCGTTCAGTCTGGCAGGGGAGGAGGGATTCGAACCCCCACATCCGGTTTTGGAGACCGGCGGTCTACCGTTGAACCTACTCCCCTTTTACCCTGAGCAGCCGCCACCGGCGGGTGCGAAGGGTTTACCCTGCTTAACTCTTTCCCGCTTCGCGTCGACCCTTCGAGTCGCTTGCGCACCTCTCAGGGCAAGCCGGCGGTCTACCGTTGAACCTACTCTCCCAACTCCGAGCGGCCCATCTCACTGGCTGTGTTAACTCTGACCGCTTGTGAGTGCTCCGCTTTCGCTGCCAGGCCGCGAGTAGCGACCAACCTAAGTTTTTTCTCTTTGCTCCAGCCCTTGATCTCTTTCTCTCTTTTTCTCGCGACCTTCGAATCGCGAAAAACCTTCACTCCAGATCAATTCGACTGGTCCGCGCCTTGCCGTAAACTCCGCACCGGCGCCCGAATTGTGTCTCCTCATTCGCTCTTCTAAATTCTGCGCGATTCCCACGTACAATGAATCGTCATAGCATCGAGCGATGTAGCAAAACCAAGGCTGCGCCATTTAGCAACACCCTGCTCATTTCACTTCACGGTGCGCAGTATGCTTTCTGCACGTATTGCAGAACTTTTTGGTTTCCATCCGATCGGTATGCTTCTTCTTGTTCTTTGTTGTCGTGTAGTTCCGATTCTTGCAATCATTGCACTGCAACGTAATGATTTCGCGCATTCGGCCGGCCCCTTTTTGATTACTCGATGACCTCGGTGACGGCGCCGGCGCCGACGGTGTGGCCGCCTTCGCGAATGGCGAAGCGCAACCCGCGTTCGAGCGCCACCGGCGTGATCAGCGAAATCTCCGCCGATACGTTATCTCCCGGCATCACCATCTCCACTCCGGTCGGCAGCTTCACGTCTCCGGTCACGTCCGTGGTCCGAAAATAAAATTGCGGCCGGTATCCGGTGAAAAACGGCGTGTGCCGCCCGCCCTCTTCCTTGGTCAGCACGTAAGCTTCGGCCTTGAACTTGGTGTGCGGCGTGATCGAGCCCGGCTTCGCTACCACCTGCCCGCGCTCCACCTCTTCTTTTTCCGTGCCCCGCAACAGCAAACCCACGTTGTCTCCGGCCATGCCTTCGTCCAGCAGCTTGCGGAACATCTCCACGCCCGTGACGATCCGCTTGATCGTCGGCCGGAAACCCACAATCTCGATCTCTTCCCCGACCTTCACTTTGCCGCGCTCGATTCGCCCGGTTACCACCGTGCCGCGGCCGGAGATCGAGAAAATATCCTCGATAGGCATGGCAAACGGCTTGTCCACATCCCGCTGCGGCAACGGCACGTTCTTATCGACCGCCGCCATCAGCTCGAGGATCGTCTTCTCCCACTGCTCTTCGCCATTCAGCGCGCCCAGCGCCGATCCGCGAATCACCGGCACGTCATCGCCCGGAAATTGATAGGTCTTGAGCAACTCGCGTACTTCCAGTTCCACCAGCTCGAGCAGTTCGGGATCTTCCACCGCATCGCACTTGTTCAAAAACACCACGATATACGGCACGCCCACTTGCCGCGCCAAAAGAATGTGTTCCCGCGTCTGCGGCATCGGCCCGTCGGTCGCCGCCACCACCAGAATGGCCCCATCCATCTGCGCCGCCCCGGTGATCATGTTCTTGATGTAATCGGCGTGACCCGGGCAATCGATGTGCGCGTAGTGCCGGTTGGCCGTTTCGTACTCCACGTGCGCCACCGCGATCGTGATCCCGCGCTCGCGCTCTTCCGGCGCGTTGTCGATCGAATCGAACGCGCGGAACTGCACCTTCGGATTGTTCTTGCTGAGCACCTTGGTGATCGCCGCCGTCAAGGTCGTCTTGCCGTGATCGATGTGCCCGATCGTCCCGATATTCACGTGCGGCTTGCTGCGCTCGAATTTTTCCTTCGCCATGCTTCTCTAAACCTCTCTCGACTGACTGGAGCGGGGGACGGGATTCGAACCCGCGACCATCGGCTTGGAAGGCCGAGACTCTTCCACTGAGTTACCCCCGCCGGCCTTCGGCCAACTCTGGAGCCTGGGACCGGGATTGAACCGGTGACCTCGTCCTTACCAAGGACGCGCTCTACCAACTGAGCTACCCAGGCCGAACCCGGTGCCCTGGATTTACTTCGACTCTTTCACTGCCTCTCGTTTAGAATTAACGCGGCGCTCGCGTTGTTACTTGACACCAAGTTCGGATTCTCTGATCGGGCCGACTGCCTCAAGGTGCTTTGTGTGAAATGGTGGACGGGGGAGGATTCGAACCTCCGTAGCCCGCAAGGAGCGGCAGATTTACAGTCTGCTGGTTTTAGCCACTCACCCACCCGTCCGCACGGGAAGCCGCCATCGAGATCAAGCGCGCAGTCTCTGCCCGCGAAGAGACACCCGCTCATCCGTATTATTCACGCAGGAAACAGTCTGTCTTTTTTGTTGTCGGAAATCGCCGCCCAACACCGCTACGATCCCAAAAAAATCAGCTGGCGGAGGGATTTGAACCCCCGACCCTCTGATTACAAATCAGATGCTCTACCAACTGAGCTACGCCAGCGCAGCTCAAACCAAAGGAAGATAACAAAAGGGCAACTCGATTGCAAGCGCTCGTCTAAGCCGCGAGCAATTCAGGTGCCCAGACGAATTATTTTGGAGAAACAATTGTACAACATGACAGCCAGGCTCGCAAACGGAGATTCAATCATTTCGGATTCAATCATTTCGCGTTGACGAAGCGACAGCAGCGGAAAACGCAACTCGATGTGCCAGCGAACGAACGGCGGTCTGCAAGACAACGAAGAAAGACAGCGAAGACGCTTTGAGGATTCAGTCTGCTTCTGCGGAAGAGGTAAATCGGAGGTAGCGCATCGGATTCACGGGTGCATCATTGATGCGGACTTCGTAGTGGACGTGCGGTCCGGTTGTACGACCACTCACGCCGACGTAGCCAATGATATCGCCACGCTTTACGTGAATGCCCGGCGGAACTGTGAAGGTGGACAAATGGCCGTACCAAGTCGTGACGCCAAAACCGTGATCGACGATCACCAGGCGGCCATAGCCCGAATGCAAGCCAGCTTCGATCACTACGCCATCGGCTGCAGCGCGCACGCCTTGTCCATATTCCGCGGCGATATCGACACCGGTGTGAAAGGCGCCTTCACCACTGAATGGATCAAGACGTTCGCCGAAATTTGCCGTTATGCGCCCTACTACCGGCCACAATGTCGGGCTGAACGTCATCTCACCCAAGGTGAGTGCCGGCACTATTCGCGGACCGGGGTTAGTTATCGAAGCGGGGTTGGCGTTCCTGGCGAGAAAGTCGAACTCCTCGAGCGTATGGTCAATGGGTTCCTGAGCCACAGCCCCTTCGCTTAACCCAAATGGGCTCGTGCGCAGATACATGAAGCCATAAGTCATGGCGACTTCGGTGGCTAGCGACTGCAGCGAGGAAAGACGCTGATCGGTGCTCTTCACCGTGTCCTGTAGTTGCTGATATTGCTGCTGGAGGTGGTCCTGCTGGCGCACGAGCGCTTCATAATTGCCCACCTTCAATAACATGCGGGTATAAGAGGCCACGGCGGCTGCGATGGTGATTCCGCCGACCACCGACAAGATCATCAAAAAGTGCAGCGCGTAAAGCGGAATGGTAATGCGGCGCACTCGTCCCCGATGGTTTGAGGCAACGAACAGGGTATATGTTTGCCGTTTCATAAACGCGTTTCGAAATCCCGAACTGTCTACTGCCGGCGCTACAAGCCCGGATTTCGGCTTGCCCCGGTGCCAGCGAAGAAACCTGAAAAGCTTTGGACCGCGAGTCTTGGTCCGAAAGCGAGGCCAGTCTAGAAAAAGACAGTCTCCGGCGTCAACCAAATTTTAGCTGAAGGTGCCGGGGGGGCAACCTGTGCAATAGGTGAAAAATCGGCCAGCTGTCCCTTGGTACCTGGTACTTTCCAAAAATCATAGCCCAAAAGTCATAATATAAGAGCCAGAATCTCGCCGGGCGACTTTTTCATGTGCGAGTATAATTTCGCCTGCAAAATACCCAACCAGTCATTGCGAATCTTCGAAGACGATCTGATTGAACGAATACACCGGCGGATTCCGTCGTCCGCAGGCGGCGTACTTCGCCTTGGCATCGGTCATGACGCCGCCGTAATTCGCCCAGCGGATCGCGATTGGGTAGTCACCTGCGACCAGTTCCTGGAGGGGGTGCATTTTCTTGTCGGCAAACATCCCCCTGAATCGGTCGGCTATAAGAGCCTCGTGCGAGCCACGAGCGACGTCGTGGCAATGGCCGCGCGACCCAGCCTTTTCCTGCTCAGCCTCGCCCTGCCCGCCGAACGAACCGGAGCTTGGCTTAACGGAATGCTATCCGGCATGGCTCGAGCAAGCAGACTACTTGGCCTGAGGCTCGCCGGCGGCGATACGACGCGGAGTCCCGGAAAAAATGGCCGTATAGCGCTCAATCTGATGGTGCTCGGGGAGGCCACGCGCGGAACCAGAATGGGCCGCGCGGGCGCAAAGCCCGGGGATCAGATTTATGTGACCGGCGTTTTGGGACGGGCACAGCTCGGGTTGGAACTACTCATTAGAAGACGGGCCAGCCAACAGAAATATCGTAAGCTCCTTGCTCCGCACTATTACCCAAGTTTGCCCCTCGATTTTGGCCTCTGGCTAGGACGCAATCGCCTGGCATCGGCGATGATGGATATCTCCGACGGGCTTTCGACGGACCTTGCGCGGCTCTGCAAATCGAGCAGGGTTGCAGCCCGAATTTACGCAAATCAGATACCGGCGGTCGATGTTCCTGGATCACTACAACGATCAAGAAGGGTCGATCCGCTTATCTTGGCGCTCCATGGCGGCGAGGATTACGGCTTGATGTTTACGGTCGCGAAGGGCAAAGCTTCGCGAATCCCCGGAGTTTTCGGCCATACACGGATTTCGCGCATCGGCGAGATTGTGCGCGGATCGGGCGTGAGCATCGTTACTGCGGGTGGAGATTCCTCACCACTCACACCGGGCGGATGGGACCCCTTCGGAAAACGCTGAGACGATGGACAAATCCCATAGAGAAGTGACCATACACGGTAGTGCCGGGCGCCTCGAAGGGCTGCTATGGGTGCCAAAGCAACCACGCGAAACCGAATTGGCTGCGGTGGTGTGTCATCCGCACCCGCTTTATCAGGGAACCATGCATAACAAGGTGGTGTATCAGACTGCGAAGGCGCTCGATTCCTTAGGTATCCCGGTCCTGCGCTTCAACTTTCGCGGCGTGGGCGCAAGCGAGGGAAGCTACGATCGCGGGCGGGGTGAGGAAGACGACGTCCGTGCCGCGCTCGATTATCTCGAAGCCCACTTTTCTGGCGCTCGCCTGCTGGTAGCGGGCTTCAGCTTTGGCGCTTGGGTCGGCCTGCGCCGAGGTTGCGGCGATCCCCGAGTTGTGGAACTGATCGGTCTCGGGTTGCCGATCGACGATCGCAAGCTCGGTTTCAGCTATTTGGGCACGTTCACGAAGCCCAAGTTACTCATTCAGGGAGAAGACGATCAGTACGCCGCAAAATCTCATTTCGAGAGCTTCGTCCAGACATTTAATCCCGATGCCGCCAAAGCGACTCGCGTAGTCTTCATTCCCGCCGCCGATCACTTTTTTACAGGGCACCTTGACGAAATGGCCGACGCCCTGCGCGCCTGGATGTTTAGCCGCCATCCCAATCTGAAACTCTCTCTGCCTGAAAACTGATGCTATTGGCCGCGAGGATCCGGCGGCGCTTGCACTCCGGTGGACGGCGGGTCCGGCAGGTTCGCAGGGGGCTGCGGCTGCGGAACCGCGGCGGGTTGAGGAGCCGACGGAGGTTTCGGGACGACTGCGTTGTGCCCACCGCCCTCTTCCGATGCCTCCGTAGGTGCACTATCCGGGGTATCCACGTGCACTACTTTGGTGAGAGCAATCTTCGCGAGCGGCTCAACGTTGGGGAAGTTTTCAACCGGCATACCCGTGAGCGCGTTCTGCATGAACTCCAACCAGATCGGCAAAGCGGCGCGCGCTCCCGTCTCACTGCGCCCAAGCGACTTCTGCTTGTCGTCAAATCCGACCCAAACCCCTGCGGTAAGCTGTGGCGTGAATCCCAGGTACCAGGCGTCGGTGAAATCGTTTGTGGTTCCTGTTTTGCCCGCGGACGGGCGGCCAAGCGCCTTGGCACCGACGCCGGTGCCAAAATTAACCACGTCTTCGAGCATGGCCACCATGGTGCGCGCAACTTCAGGTGAAATGACGTCGTGCACCGGAGGCCGCGCTTCTTCGAGCAGCGCGCCATCATAAGTCGTGACGCGGCGAATCAGATGCGCATCGAGGCGAATTCCGTCATCGGGGAAGACGGTAAAGGCCGAAACGTGCTCCATCAGATTCAGATCGGCAGCGCCCAACGTAATCGGAAGATAAGGCGGCAAAGGGCTGCTGATTCCAAACCGCCGCGCTACCTCAATAACGTCGTTAATTCCGATCTTGTCCGCGAGTTTTACGGCGGGGACATTGCGCGAACCTGCCAGCGCCCGGCGCAAAGTGATCATGCCTTCATATCGCTCGTCGTAATTGTGCGGAGAATAAGCCTGTCCGCCGCTCATGACGGTGAATGGCGCATCGAGGATGGTGTCGAACGGAGTCATCCCCTTTTCCAGTGCTGCCGCGTATACGTAGACTTTGAACGAGCTGCCCACCTGGCGCTGTGCTTGCGTGGCGCGGTTGAACTTCGAATCTTCGAAGCTATAGCCGCCCACCATCGCTTTCACTTCACCCGACCCATTATCGATGGCCACCATCGCAGATTGCGGGCCGGGATCCTGTTCCAGCGTAACGTGCGCTGTGCTCCCATTGAGATCCTTGATGTAAAACTCTGCGATGTCGCCCACGTGGAGCAGTTGCGTAGGAACCTTGCGTCCGGTCCAGGCAAAATCCGGCGGCATGAGGACGGCGCGGTAGGGTCCGATCTTGATCACCGCTGATTTGTCATCAACGGCTGTGACCAGGCCGTTGACGTAATCGCCTTTCGAAATGGGGCGGTGCCAATCGCCATCGTCATAATTTTGCAGAGACGCGTGCTGGTCGCGGATAACGTTAACCAGATCGCCGCGCCAGCCATGCCGCCGCTCATAAGCATGCAGTCCATCTCGGACTGCGGCGTTCGCCGCGCGCTGCATGGCCACGTTTAGCGTGGTATACACGCGCAACCCACGCTCGTGCACTGCTGCGGTTCCGTATGTCGATTCAAGATACTTGCGGATCTCTTCCACGAAGTAAGGCGCCAATTCGTTTCGCGGCGACTGCACGTTGAGGTTGACGGGCTGCAGCCGCGCCTCGCGTTCCTGCTGCGTGGTGATCTTGCCGTCCCGCTGCATCAGATCGAGAACGAGATTACGGCGCTCCAGGGCGCGGTTGGGATACATGATCGGTGAATAGACGGGACCCCGAATAAGCGCGGCAAGCAATGCGGCTTCGGGCAAGGTCAGCTTGGCCACGGACCTGCCAAAATAAAACTCCGAGGCAGCCTCAAATCCATAATTGCCATGCGCCAGATAAACCTGATTGGCGTACATGGTGAAGATCTGCTGCTTGGTGTAGTTGCGTTCGATCTGAATGGCGAGCAGCGTCTCCTGAATCTTTCGGCGAAAACTGCGGTCCGAACGGTCGAGGAAGAGCCCGCCGGCAAGCTGCATCGTGAGCGTGCTCGCTCCCTCCCGAATGCGGCCGCGGAGTGCGTTGCGCCAAGCCGCTTCCATCACGCGCGGCAGATCGACTCCCCAGTGCTCAAAGAAATGCTGATCTTCAGTCGACGTTATGGCGTCTTTCAGGACGGGCGGAATCTGCTCCCAGGTAAGCAGAATGCGCCGTTGTAGCGCGAAGTTTCCGATCTGCTGGCCATCGTCGGAATAAAGCTCGGTCACCACATTGGGGCGGTAGTCCTCGAGAGCGCGGATTTCCGGCAAATCCGTGGAGTAGACAAATATCAGGCCGGCGGCGGCTCCGAGCAGGACGACACCTGCAAAAAGAATCGCAAATGCCAGGCGGCCGGCAAGCCTACGTCCATGGACCTGGAGCGTAATCGAAGGGAATGGCGCCATCGTGTTCGGTCGATTCTAATCCCAGCGGGACTCAGTAGGGAGAGAGAATGACATTATGAATTGCGACCCGCGATTTTCTGTGAAACTAAGCCTGCGAGCTGCCGCCGTGATGCGACAGAAATCCCCCCAGGGTGACTGCGAGAGCAAGCGTTATGAGGACCCCATCGACAATCAACTCATGGCTCGGTTTTACGCTGTTATTGCCAAAGCAGCCGCAATTGATCTCCAAACCGCCGAGAGCCGCGTGCGCTAATGCGACCATAAACACGACCAGCAGCGCGGTAACCATCAGTCCTACCCATCGCACACCCGCACCAACGATCAAAAGCGTGCCCAGTCCGAGTTCCAGCCACGGCAAAATCTTCGCCATCCACTCCACAATCGCCAAGGGCATCATCTTGTACGAATCGATTCCCATGGCGAAGAAAAAATAATAGTCCCGCAGGTGCCACGCGCCGTTGAAGTGCAGTTTCGCGTAGGCAGCGTAGATGAAAACCGCGCCGAGAATTATCCGCGCCGGAATTAAAAGCAAGCGCGCTTTGCTCTGCGTGCGCGGCCGCTCAATCGCAATCGGATGTGCTTGGCTCATGCTTTAGGGCTATTGCCATCAGCGCTGCTGCAAAAGGTAATCGATATATTGCTTGAGGAGCGAATAATTGACGCCGCCCGGCGGCAGTGGAGTCATCTGGCCTTTATGAAAAACGTAAATCGAAGGCGTGCCGTTCACCCCGCGAGAATCGCCGAGAGCCATATCCTTTGCAATGGCGGCATCGATTTGAGCGCCTTGCGTGGCTTCGATTGTGCGCACCTTTTTCATGTCGGTAGGAGAAAGCGCACCGGCAAGAACATCCTCGATCTTCCCTGTAGCGCCCCATTGATCTTGCTTGCTGTACAGCGTCTCCTCGGTGGTTTGAAACACACCCGCAATAGCGGCTGCGCTTGCCCAGCGTGCGGCTTCGCGAGAATGGGAGTGCATGGAGAGCGGGAAGTCGCGGTGGACGTAATAAACCTTTCCGGCCGGTATGTACGACTGCATCAATTGGCGCGCGGTATCTAGGTAGAAGACCCGGCACTGGGGACACTGATAATCGCTGAAAACCTCGATGGTAATGGGAGCTTCGCGCGAGCCCATGGATTTGAGCGGCGTGAGGTCCTGCGCAGGAGTGGGCTTGCTCGCAGCGGGAGCGGGCTTGTTCGCGGCGGCACTCTGCCGAGGTCCGGCGCTTAGTAGTGCCGGCAGCACCAATCCAACGAGCGCGAAGAAAACAAATTTGACGTACAAGCGCTTCACGAGCCCTCCCTGCAACGACGGCTGATCCAAATGGGAAACGGCATTGTAATAGGATGCGGGCCCACTTAGAAGTGTTTGGCTGTAGAAAATTGAGTTTTCTTGGAGACGTCGAACAATGCTTGGGTCCGGGGGCGCTTCGAACTAGGAATCAGTGGTCGGTGGCCGGAATTCGGGGTCAGAACGACTAGGCAATCTCAAGCCATTGATTCTGCGCTTGTTATTTGTAGTATCAACTAACTTGACATAATCACACTCAAGGCATACAATGGCCTTTGAATTGCGCCCCGCGTCACTGCCACGCACGGGGCAACGACGGAGGACAAGAGATGAGTAAGATTATCGGCATCGATCTGGGCACCACCAATTCCGTGGTTGCCGTGATGCAGGGCGGAGAGTCCGTAGTTATCCCCAACCAGGAAGGTGCGCGCACAACCCCGTCTGTGGTGGGCATTACCAAGACCGGGGAACGCCTGGTTGGCCAGGTAGCCAAACGGCAAGCAATAACGAATCCCGAGAACACAGTTTATTCGATCAAGCGCTTTATGGGGCGGCGCTACGATGAAGTAGTGGAAGAGGCGAAAAGAGTGCCGTACAAGGTCGTGCGTGGACCGCACGACGACGCCCGCGTTGACATTTTTGGCAAGAGTTACAGTCCGCCGGAGATTTCGGCGATGATCCTGCAAAAGTTGAAGACCGCCGCCGAGGATTTTCTGGGCGAGAAGGTCGGCAAAGCGGTGATCACCGTCCCGGCCTATTTCAACGATAGCCAGCGGCAAGCGACGAAGCAGGCTGGCGAAATAGCGGGGCTGGAAGTTCTGAGAATCATCAACGAGCCGACGGCCGCGGCTTTGGCGTATGGGTTGGACAAGAAGAAGGACGAAACGATCGCCGTATACGACCTGGGCGGCGGCACCTTTGATATTTCGATTTTGGAAGTAGGCGAAGGCGTAGTGGAGGTGAAGTCCACCAACGGCGACACCCACCTGGGCGGCGACGATATCGATAACAAGATCGTGGATTGGCTGGTTGCGGAATTCAAGAAAGATCAAGGCATCGAGGTCGGCAAAGACCGCATGGCGATTCAGCGACTGCGAGAGGCGGCTGAAAAAGCCAAGATCGAGCTTTCGCAAACCCAGGAAACGGATATCAATCTGCCGTTCCTCACGGCGGATGCCTCCGGTCCTAAGCACATGCAGATAAAGCTTACGCGCGCCAAGCTGGAACAATTGATGGAAGACCTGCTGCAGCGCACGGTTGGCCCGGTGAAGCAGGCTATTTCCGACGCAGGTATCACCGCCGACAAGATCGATGAAGTCGTGCTGGTAGGCGGATCGACCCGAATTCCGCGTGTGGTCCAAATTGTGAAAGACCTGTTCGGAGGCAAGGAGCCGCACAAAGGTGTTAATCCGGACGAAGTGGTGGCGGTGGGAGCCGCGATTCAGGGAGGCGTGCTGGGAGGAGAAGTGAAGGACATCCTCCTGCTCGACGTGACGCCACTGTCTCTGGGCGTTGAGACGCTCGGTGGCGTTATGACCGTTCTTATTCCGCGGAATACCACGATACCGACGCGCAAGTCCGAGGTGTTTTCAACGGCTTCGGACAATCAGCCCTCCGTGGAGATTCATGTCCTGCAGGGCGAACGGAAGATGGCGCCCGATAATCGGACGCTCGGCAAGTTCCACCTGATGGGCATCCCTCCGGCGCCGCGAGGCATGCCGCAAGTCGAGGTGACGTTCGACATTGACGCGAACGGCATCTTGAACGTCTCGGCAAAGGACCACGCAACGAACAAGGAGCAGAAGATCACCATCACTGCTTCGACCGGTCTGAGCAAGGACGAAGCCGAAAAGATGCGCCGAGAGGCCGAGTCTCACTCCGACGAGGACCGTCGCAAGTTCGCGGAAGTGGAGGCTCGCAACACGCTCGATTCACGCGTCTACCAGATGGAGAAGCTCATTCGAGAGAATCGCGAAAAGCTCTCGGAGGGCGACGTCAAACCGGTGGAAGCCGCGATCGAGAGTGCCAAGAGTGCGCTTGCCAGCGGGAACCTGGAGAGCATTCAGTCGGCTATCAAGGAACTCGAGGGCGCATCGCACAAGTTGGCCGAAGTCCTTTACCGGGCCAGTGCAGCCGCAGGAGCTGCGGGAGGCCCGGGAACGCCCGGCGCAGCACCCGGCGGCCAGCAGAGCGAAGGCTCCGCAGGTAAGAAGGGCGGCGAGGGCGAAGTGATCGACGCCGAATACGTGGATGTGGACGAATCGAAGAAGCCGAATTGAACTGAGATATGTCCATGCGGGAGGCCATTTTCAAATGGCCTTCCGGCAAGTCTCGAATTGGAACTTCCAGGGAGAATGAATGACCGACGGCATCAGGCGAGCGGGGCCTCCGCTGGCATTGCAAAAGCTGCGAGATAATTTTTATCTGATTCAGGTACAACTCACCGAAACGCCATCGGCAGATTGGAAGCGGCTTTTTTACGATACGCAGCAATCGCCACCGGCTGAATTTCCACCGCGAGCCGTCGAGATCAGCGGTCACTTGCTTCGGTTTCGTTCCGATGGAGCGAGCGTCGAGCAGAAGGTGGCGTGGCTGGACCGTTGGATCGAGCGCGCCAATCAGAAAGAGGCGGCGATGGGCGGACGCTTGGACGAAGAGCGGCGCCGCCGCCGGGAAGAACTAACGCAGGAACAAGGTGAATTAGCCGATCTGAATACGCGCTGGGCGAAGCTTTAGAGCGGGACTTTGTTTTCGCGAGGTTTTCGCGAGCGAGTCACGAATATGGCGACAGCAACCAAACAAGATTATTACGAACTACTGGGAGTGCCGCGCAAGGCCGCTCAGAAAGAGATTCGTCAAGCCTATCGAAAGCTTGCCCGCAAGTATCATCCGGACCTGAATCCCGGCGATAAATCCGCTGAAGAGAAGTTCAAGCAAGTTCAGGAAGCCTACGACGTTCTCTCCGACACCAAAAAACGGCAGATGTACGATCAGTTCGGCTTCGATGCCGAGCGCAGGACAGCCGCGCCGCCGGAGCAAGAGCAGCAAGGCACGCATTTTGATTTCGGAGGATTCGATTTCGGCGGGACGGGCGGAACGAACTTCCGCGATTTATTCGGCCAGTTCTTTCGGGGCGGTGCAGGGGCGGCAGCCGCGGAGGCAGAACCCGGCTCGGACCTCGAGTACGGAATCGAAATCGATTTTTGGGAGGCCGTGCGCGGCGCCGTCAAGAAAGTCACCATCTCGCGTCTCGAGACCTGCGAAACGTGTGGCGGTTCGGGCGCCGTAGGCCAGCCTCAAACATGCGAAGTGTGCGGCGGTACGGGGCAGGTTTCTCAGGTCAGCGGCCGCATGCGTTTTAATGTCACCTGCTCGCGCTGCGGCGGCACAGGCAAGGTTCGACCGATCTGCCGCGTTTGCGGGGGCGAAGGCCGGGTGCGCAGGGCCGAAACGATCGACGTGAGGATTCCGGCAGGCGTGCAGACCGGATCTCGTGTGCGTGTTCCAGGTCATGGCAATGCAGGGACTCATGGTTCGCCCCCAGGTGATCTTTATTTCATTATTGAAGTGAAGGCGCACCCATTTTTCCAGCGGCGAGGCGACGATCTTTATGCCGTCGTGCCAATTACTGTCTCGGAAGCGGCTTTGGGCGCCAAGATTGAAGTGCCTACTCTCGACGGGCGATCGCTGTTGCGTGTACCCCCGGGGACGAGCAGCGGCCAGAAGCTTCGGCTGCGCGAAAAAGGTGTGCCCTCCGTTCGTCAGCAGGGTAAGCGGGGAGATATGTACGTGGAGTTGCAAGTCGTTGTGCCCAAGCCGGTCGACGAGCGCGTGCGCGACTTATTGCGTGAACTGGCACGCTTGGAACCGGAAAATCCGCGCCAGGACCTTTTTGTACGCGCCGGGGTTGGGGTCTAGCAAGAGGAGAAGTACGTTATGCCGATCCGCACGCAAAAGAAAAGGGGCCGCGCCGGATACATGATCAGCGCGGTTTCGGAGCTCTACAACCTACATCCTCAGACGTTGAGGCTTTACGAGAGGGTCGGGCTCCTCAAGCCATCGCGTTCGGAAGGCAATACTCGACTTTATACCGATGCGGATCTGGAACGGCTGGAAGTGATTCTCACGCTTACCCGTGACATGGGCGTTAACCTCGCAGGCATCGAAATCATATTGAACATGCGCGAAAAGATGGGTGAGATGCAGCGGCAGATGAAGGCTTTCGCGGAATTCGTGCAAAAAGAGCTCTCCCACGGTTTGCACTCGGCTCATAAACCCTCGGAAGATGCCATCGTTTATGTTCCGCCTTCGCGTGTGATCCGCGTTCACAAATAGCTTTACGTTCCTTTTTCAATTCGAACGTTTCTTTTTTCACATTTCCGATTTTTTCCACGGCGGCGATTACTTGCGCGCGAGACTGTGCTCAGCCTATGCTCCGAAGCATGGCCGAATCGCAATGTCCTTTGTGCGGCGGAACTGGCTGGCGCCTTGTCGAGCGGGTAGACGCGAATCAAAAAGCCGAGCGCGTGGTTCAGCGGAAGGATGCCACGCCGGGAGCGTCGGTACGAGCGCCCAAACTCACCTGGGCGGTGCCCTGCGACTGTTCGGAAGCTGACCGCGCGACCCGCAGCCTGGCTCGCGCCCGTATACCGCGCCGCTACGAGCACTGCGATTTCGAAAATTTTGAGACGGATCTTTGGGAAGGTGACCGGCCCGAAGGAGCAGCGTGGGATCGCAGCCTGGCCCAAGCCAAAGTGGTCGCACAAGCATTTGCCCGAAATTATCCGGCGGGCGGCGAGACTGGTCTTCTGCTGATGGGACCGTGCGGAGTGGGAAAGACGCACCTTGCCGTCGCCGCGCTCCGCGAATTGATGGTCCGCGGCCACGACGCTCGCTTTTACGACTATCGCGAGCTGCTGAAGGAACTCCAAGCGAGCTACAATCCCGACCATCCTGTTAGTGAAATGGGCGTACTCGAACCAGTGCTGAGGGCCGAAGTTTTATTGATCGATGACATCGGGGCCAGCAAGCCTTCTCCGTGGGCCCTGGATACGATCGGGCACATTCTGAATAAGCGATATAACGACAACCGCGTAACCCTGCTGACGACGAATTATCTCGACCGCGCGGAAAACGAACCGACTGTTTTCCCCTTGCCATCGGGGCAGAAGATTACAGCACCACAGGAAGAGACACTTGTGGACCGCCTGGGTCAGCGGGTGCGCTCGCGACTTTACGAGATGTGCCGAAAGGTAGAGATTTCCTCGGCGGATTATCGCCGGGAAATCCGTCACGCCGGGCGCATTCGTTCGTAAAATTGAGTCGCTCCGAAACGACGTACCAGCCCACTGGTTTCATTGACATGCAATACAGAAGCCGGTATGATCGCGCGTGATAAGCTCTTGTACCGGGTGGTTTTTCCTTCCTTGCTCTAAGCTCATGAGCGGGATTTTCCGTTAGGAAGTTAGCCGGACGAGCGGGCAAACTATTCCCTGGGAGGCCCTGTAGGATGCTTTTCGATTACGACACGCCACGCGGCGAGTCTTCCGGCGCACCAGCGTCGTTTGCGACGGCTCGCTCTCCCGAGCCGGCCGCGAGCTCTGTGATCGAGCCGAGCGAGGGCGCCTCGGAGGTCTCCCCGGCAATGAACGAATCGTCAAGCACATCGGAAGCTGCAGCCCCCGAGACTGCCTCCGCCTCCGCTCCCTCGCAGACTTCTGCTACTGAAGCAGCTCCGGCCGAAGAGTCGAGTCTGCCTTCGAATGAAGAACTCAATCGATTGATGGACCAGTATGCTACGCCCCACCAGGCTCCCATCGAAGGAGAGACTGTTCAAGGCAGGGTCGTAGCGATCGCAGATGTCGGTGCGGTGGTGGATATCGGCGGGAAAACCGAGGCGCTGATTCCTGCGGGCGAATTCATGGAAGCCGATAACCCGATTCGCCTCGATCCGGGACAAGACATCGAAGTCCAGCTCACCGGAGAGCACAAAGACGGTTATCTCATCGTTTCCTACCAGCGCGCCCATCGTCGAAAAGTCTGGGCCAATCTGGACAAGGCCTATCACGATAAAACTACCCTAACCGGCCATATCGTTGACCGTGTAAAGGGCGGTTTGGTCGTAGATGTGGGCGTCCGGGCATTCCTGCCCGCCTCTCAGGTTGACCTGCGCCCCGTGCATGAGTTGGAAGAGTGGAAGGACCGCGACATCGATGTTCGCGTTCTCAAGCTGAATCGAAAGCGCGGGAATGTGGTGGTCAGCCGCCGCTCAATTCTGGAAGACGAGCAGAAATCACAACGCCAGAAGTTGATGGATTCGATCGCGGAAGGCCAGGTTTTCCACGGCACGGTCAAGAGCATCACCAGTTACGGCGTGTTCGTGGATATCGGCGGAATCGATGGCCTGCTGCACGTTTCCGATCTCTCCTGGGGGCGCGTCGCCAATCCGGTTGACGTCGTCCGGCCCGGGGATGAACTGGACGTGCAGGTGCTCAAGTTCGATCGCGAAAAAATGCGCGTCTCCCTGGGGCGGCGCCAGCTGATGCCCGATCCGTGGACCACGGTTCCGGAGCGTTTTCCGATTGGCGCTCGCGCGCAGGGACAAGTGGTTGGGGTGGCGGATTATGGCGCCTTCGTGGAGCTCGATTCGGGCGTCGAAGGCCTTGTGCATGTTTCGGAAATGAGCTGGTCGAAGCGGAAACAGCACCCTTCAAAATTGGTGCAAGTAGGCGACGCCGTCGAGGTTGTGGTTCTCGGCCTGCATCCCGAGCAAAGGCGCATTTCGCTGGGCATGAAGCAAGCTCAGCCTGATCCGTGGGTGCAGCTCTCGCAAAAATATCCGGTGGGCACGCAAGTTACGGGAAGGGTGCGAAATCTTACGGATTTCGGCGCTTTTGTGGAGATCGAAGAGGGCTTCGACGGCCTCATTCATGTCAGCGACATCAGCTGGACCGGAAAAATAAAGGATCCCGCTGAAGCCCTAAAGAAGGGCGACACGGTACAAGCGAAGGTCCTGAAGATCGATGCCGTCAACCGGCGCGTTTCGTTGGGTATCAAGCAACTGAACGATATATGGGCAAACTGGTTTACCACTCACAAGCTGAATGACGTCGTTCGCGGCAAAGTCTCCCGCCTCACGACGTTCGGCGCTTTTGTCGAATTGGCCGACGGAATCGAAGGGCTGTGCCACATTTCGGAAATCGAGGACCGTCGCGGCCGGGACAAAGAGAGGGATAAGAAGCCTTCGCAACAAAACGCTTCAGTCCTGGCGCCAGGTCGTGAGTACGATTTCAAGATCGTAAAGATCAATCTCGACCAGCACAAGATTGGCCTAAGTTATCGGGCGGCTGTGCGTCAAAGCGAGCGCCGGGAGATGGAAGACTACAGGTCGTCCAAATCTTCCTCGACGGCAACAATAGGCGACGCCCTGCTCGCAAAACGCGAGAGCCTCTAATACTAGAAGTTATGGTACTGTCTTTCGTCTGCGTGGCTCGTACTTGAGCCTGATTTAGCCGCCAGTCTCAGAATCAAAAGCGCGTCACGTTGTGGTTAAAGGGCCCGGAGTTTTGGAAATGGGAGAACTGACTGCGATGAATGACACGACCATGACCAAAGCCGATCTGGTCGAAGAGGTCATACGAGCCACCGAATTGCCCCGCAAGGAATCCGAAGCAATTGTTGAGACCATTTTCGAATCCATCATCCAGGCATTGCAAACGGGTGACAAAATCGAGATCCGCGGTTTTGGCAGCTTCCGCACCCGCCAGCGCCGAGGCCGGGTTGGTCGCAATCCGAAGACAGGCGCCAAGGTAGAAGTTCCCCCGAAGCGCATTCCTTTTTTCAAGCCAAGCAAAGAACTTAAGGATTTCGTCAACGGCGATGCCGCTGCGGCTGCCGCCGCTGTGCCTCCGCAAGCGCCCTCTCAATAACCTCCGCCACTATGGATTATCTCTGGACGCCCTGGCGCTACTCCTATATCGCCGGGGGCGTGAAGGACAGCGGTTGCGTTTTTTGCGCTGCTGCGGAGGGTCATGACGATGCGCAATCCCTGATTGTCTTCCGCGGCCGCAAAAATTTCGTCATCCTGAACCGCTATCCCTATACTTCGGGCCACGTCATGGTGGTTCCCTACGCACATCAGGCGACACTCACGGCCTCGGAGCCGGAAACCCTGACCGAGATGATGGCGCTAGCGAAGCGGCTCCAAGGGGCGATTGAAGGTCTATATCATCCCGATGGATACAACCTCGGAATGAACATCGGACGCGCCGCAGGAGCTGGCATCGCGGGACACATTCATCTCCACGTGCTCCCGCGGTGGATCGGCGATACAAACTTCATGACTACAACCGGCGAAACCCGAGTTCAGCCCGAGGAACTCACGACCACTTATCGGCGATTGCGCGCCGTCCTGAATCCCTCAGCCGTCTGAGCGAAAAGCGGCCACGAGTCTGGAACCCCCGGCTGATTGGAAGCGTGCACGTGCCTTGCAACTCCAAGCGGCAATGCCCCCGATTTCAGCCCGTTTTGCAATACTCCCCGAGCCGCCGTCCGCGCGTGTATGCTGAATCCATGATGGACCTGGACCGCGAGATCCAATTCGAGCCCGGCCGTGCGGAAGAATTCTTCGAACGCTTGCCCGCGCGGCCAGCGGTGGTAGTGATCAACCCGCGCGAGGAGCTAAAAGGAGCACGCGCCCTGCTTCTGCGCACGGCCGATTTGAGGCGGCGCATGCGCCTTTTGCTTTCCGAGCCAGTGCCGAATTCGAAGCGCCTGAATCTGAGGCAATACGCGGCGGCGATTCGCTTTCGGGTTACAGCTTCGAAATTCGAGCAGGCTCTGATGCATTGGCAGCAAGCCCGGATTCTGTGGCCCACAAACTATCGCCAACGCCTGCGGCTGCATTTACCCGCCTTTGTGAAGCTGAACCTGACGAATGCTTATCCGCGCGCGTATATCACGCGGCGTTTGGCTCCGTCGGGTTTGTATGTGGGCCCGTTTGTAACGCGTCGCACAGCCGAAAATTTCCTGGAGCCCTGGCTTGACCTATTTCGAATCCGGCGCTGTCAGATCAAAATCCGCCGCGATCCCCAGTTCCCCGGATGCATTTATTCGGAAATGAAGATGTGCCTGGCGCCATGTTTCGGCGGATGCACAGCGGAAGAATACGGCAGTGAGGTCACCCGTGCCGCCGCCTTCTTGCGCTCCCGTGGAGCGTCGCTCGCCGACGTGCTTACCCAGGAACGCGAGTCAGCGAGCACGCAGCTCGATTTTGAGCACGCTTCGGCCTTGCACAAACGGCTGGAGAAAGTCCAGGAACTGCGCCGGTCTCTCCCCGAACTCGCCCGCCCGATCGAGCAGCTCGATGCGGTAATCCTCGCGCGGGCGGCAGCGCAGAACGCGATTGCAGTCTTTACCGTGCGGGGCGGAGAGATCGGCGATCCTTTCGTTCTTCAATTTGACCAGTTGGCTGGCCAGCCCCGATCTGCCGAACAAATTATTCGCGAATTGCTCGAGCCCGCCACGACACTACCGGATGAAGCGAATCCCAACCGAGCAGCCCTTCACCCAGCTGCAATTCAGCAATTGGAAGATCATCTGGCATTGCTGGCCCGCTGGTTTTACGGCAGTCCACGCGAAGGGGAGATTTTCTTTCAGGAACCTCGCCCGACCGGCTGGCCCTATCGGCGCATTCTGCGCGCATGCAGACGGTTACTGTCTCCTCAGGGCAACGAGAAACCTGAGTAGCCGGTAGTTCTATTGCGATTTTACCTATTGGATGTTAGCTTTCCGTGGAACTCGCAAGCCTATCCCCGAGGCAGAAATGGCCGATTCCACCGAACGCCGCACCTCACGGCGTTTCACTATGGCGCTTCCCCTCACCTTGCGCTCACATGATCCTTCAGGTCCTGCGGAAACGCAGGCAGAAACTCGCGACGTCAGTTTTCGCGGATTGTATTTTTGGACTAAAGAAGAGTTACAGGCCGGTGGTGCTATCGAATTCGTGCTCACTTTGCCAAAGGAAGTCACGATGACGCGCGACGTCAATATCCACTGTTTTGGCCGTGTCATCCGTGTCGAACCACAGAACAAGGCCCGCGGCGTGGCCGCGCGTATTGAACGTTACGAATTTCTGCCCTCCTCTACTTAACCATCTCGTCTTCGTTTCCGGCGAACCGCAGTACAATGCTTGTTCGAAAATGCCCTCGAGATCAAAACAACTTCAGGTGAAAGGTCCGCAGCTCGTTGCAGCAATTCAGAGTTAAGAACACGTGAGAGCCCATGATGGCGCCGCACAAATATAGCGAGTCACAGGTGCGCAAATGCGGCGGTTGACTCTGCTTATTAATACCGACAATACGCTCTGGGAGAGTAACGTCTTTTTTGAGAACACTCTGGAGCGCTTCTTCTCCCTGGTCGAGCCCTTCGGCTATGCCCGCGCCTACGCACGGCACATCCTCAACGAGACCGAGCGCCAGAATATTCAGCAGCATGGATATGGAGTTCGCAGCTTCGCCCGGTCGCTCGAGCAAAGCTATATGAAACTGGCGGGCGGGCTGGCGCGGCGCAGCGCCCTGGACGAAGTCGCCTCCATGGTCGCCGAGCTCGAGCATACGCCGCCGCGAGTACTCGACGGAGTGCCGGAAACGCTCGCCTATCTTTCGAGCCGCCATAGGATGATTCTCTTCACCAAAGGCGAACCGGCGGAAGAGGCTGCGAAGGTGGAGCGTTCCGGATTGCAAGGTTTCTTCGATTCCATCGAAATTGTGGCCGACAAGAATATCCGCGTGTACGGCAATTTGGTCGATAAGCACCACGTAGTCAAATCGTACGCCTGGTTGGTCGGCAGTAGCGCGCAACTGGAGATCAATCCTGCTTTGCAGGCCGGCCTAAACGCTGCCTATGTTCCGCATGCCCCCTCTTGGAATAAAGAGGACGCCGAACTGCACAGCGGCACCGGCAAACTTCTGATCGTTTCCAGTTTTCGAGGACTGCGTGACCATTTCTAAGAGAAATCAGGCAGCGAATACGGGTCTGTAGAAACTCAACGCTGTATCGCCTTGTTCGACGACCCGCGCACGTTCCAGATGACCGGCTATCCCGGGCAGATCAGTCTTACGCCGATGCTCCGCGATAACCAAACCGCCTCGCGCGAGCAGTTCCGATTCCCCTAAGAACTCGAGAATCTCCTGGTAAGCGCGAGTGTCCGCATATGGAGGATCCAGGTACACGAAATCGATATGCGCACTGGCTTTGTCTAGCCGTTCAAGTGCATCCAGCGCGTCCATGCGCAATATTTCCGCGTTACCTGCGAATGTCTTGCCACCGGCAACCTGTGCCGCGATGGGGATACCCAGCGACGCCAAATTTCGCGCGATCAGCGCGGCGCCAGCCGAGTGATTCTCTACGAAAATAGCTCCGCGTGCTCCGCGGCTGAGCGCCTCGATGCCCACTGCGCCTGACCCCGCAAAAAGATCGACGAAGACCGCGCCTTCGACTGCTGTGCCCAGAATGTTGAAGAGCGTTTCCCGCAGGCGGTCGCTCGAAGGCCGCAAAGCTGTTCCGCGCAAAGTTTGCAGCCGGCGGCTGCGATATTGTCCCGCGATAACGCGCAACGGGCCTCCAAGTGTCCTGTGCGGCTTCTCGCGCCGCGTCTAACCCACCGAAGCGAGCTGATATCGCCGCTCCCAGCCCGGATCGAGCGTTTGGAAAAGGCGCAGCCGCTCCTTTTCTTCCGAAGGATTTTCGAGCAACGAAAATGCTTCACTCCGGGCCAGTTCGAGTATTGCGCGATCGCGGAGCGGGTTCGCAATATGAAAGCCTAGCGATCCATGCTGCCGTGTACCGAAGAATTCGCCCGGACCGCGCAACTTTAGATCCGCTTCGGCAATCGCGAAGCCGTCGTTCGTCGCCACCATGGTCTCCAGGCGTTCGCGCGCGTCTTCAGAAACGGGTTTCGGCGCAATCAAAAGACACGTGCTCTTTTCGCCGCCGCGGCCGATACGCCCACGCAACTGGTGAAGTTGCGATAAGCCAAATCGCTCCGCATGTTCGATCACCATCACGGTGGCGTTTGGCACATCCACGCCGACCTCGATCACAGTTGTAGAGACAAGAATGTGCAAATCGCCGCGCCGGAAGGCCTCCATCACTTGCTCTTTCTCGTCGCTCTTCATTCGGCCATGCAGCAGACCGACACGCATCCTGGGGAATACGGATTTTTGCAAACGCTCATATTCCACCATCGCCGATTTCAGTGAGAGTTGAGCTTCGTTGGACTTGGATTGCTCGATCACGGGATAAACGACATAGGCTTGGCGGCCCTTCTTGACCTCGCGCCCGACAAAATCCCACACGCCCGGCAGATGTTCCGGCACGGACCAGCGTGTTTCGATCGGAGTCCTGCCGGGAGGCAGCTGATCGATTACGGAGACATCGAGATCGCCATAGAGCGTTAGGGCCAGAGTTCGCGGGATCGGCGTCGCCGTCATCACGAGCACGTCCGGCGTGGCGCCCTTTTCCATCAGACGCTTGCGCTGCAATACGCCAAACCGATGTTGCTCATCCACGATCACTAATCCCAGCCGCGCAAATTCGGCGGGATCTTCGAGTAAAGCGTGAGTCCCCACTACAAATTGCGCTTTGCCCGTGCGCATGCGCTCCAATACTTCCTGCTTCGCCTGTCCTTTCAGGCCGCTGATCAGCAGTTCCACCTCGTAACCTGAGGCGGCAAAGATGCGGCGGGCGGAAAGAAAATGCTGCACGGCCAGAATTTCCGTAGGCGCCATCAGGGCGACCTGATAACCATTTTCGATGGCGATCGTCGCCGCTTCCAGCGCGACAATCGTCTTGCCGCTGCCCACATCCCCCTGCAATAAGCGATGCATGGGCGTGGGCTTCTCCAGGTCTGCCGCAATCTCCGCGAGCACTCGTTTCTGAGCGTCGGTAGGCTTGAACGGCAGAATGCGTTTCAGCGCATCGCGCACGCGCGTCTCGCGGACGCGAAACGAAATGCCAGGCCGTTGCTCCGCTTCCTTCCTTCGCAACGCAAGGCTCAGTTGATAAAGGAACAGCTCCTCGAATATTAAGCGGCGGTGTGCAGGCGACCGAAATTCGTTGAGAAACTCAACCGGCACATCCGCGGGAGGAAAATGAACGAAGCGAAGCGCATCGCCGCGAGTCGGAAATTCGTAGCGCGCGAGGAGTGACCCTGGCAAAGCTTCCGTCGGAACCGCCGCGAGATTTTGCAGCGCGCCATAAATGACACGCCGCAGGATACGTGAGCTGACGTTGCCGATCGCTTCATAAATGGGCACGATGCGGCCCATTTCGGTGGAATCCGCAGTCTCCGTCCCCAATAGTTCGCACTGCGGATTGATCATTTCGATTCGGCCGGGGCGCCGCGGATCGAAATCCGCTTTGCCGTGCACGACCATTTCCTGTCCGACCTTGAACCGCCCTTGCATATAACCTCCGTGAAAAAATTTGCAAGGCAGGGTCCCACTCGAATCTTGGAGGACGAGGTGGAAGATCGCTCCTCTGCCCCGGGTAAACCGTGCGATTCCGGCGTCAGCTACGGTGCCATGAATCGTGTAGGTGCCTCCTGGCGCGATCTCTGCAATCTGATTGAAGCGAATGCGGTCCTCATATCGGAAGGGCAAATACAGAAGCAAATCGGCGACCGTAAGAATCCCACGAGAGGCCAATGTTGCGGCGCGCTGCGGGCCGACGCCCTTCAGGTATTTCACTTCGGTCGCGAAGGTTACATTCATTCCGACTCTATATATACCATCGCATCTGTAGACCGGCCGCGCTTGCATTCATGCCAAGCTATATGCATAGATTGGCTGCGGGCGAATCTAATTCGCCTGGCCGCCCGCGCGCTTTACTCGGAGATGCTTTGTCGTTCCCAGATTTCACTCGAAAATCGAGCCCGAATGTTCTGAGCCGGCGTGACGTGCGGGTGCTCCTCCTTTGGCTGCTTGCCGCGCTTGTGGGCGCATCTGTGGCTTACCGCTATTTTTTCCGCGCCTTTCCTGAAGCGTCTGTGGATTTTAAGGTAACTCGAGCTGACGCACTCGATCGCGCGCGAGCATTTGCGGCGGGACAGGGCTTTTCTCTTCAGGGCTATCAGTCCGCAATAGTTTTTAACGTCGATGACAATACCAAGACCTTTCTGGAGCGCGAAGTAGGCCTTGAGCAAGCCAATCGCCTCATGTCCTCAGAGGTCAGCGTCTGGTATTGGGACGCGCGCTTCTTCCGTCCGCGGCAAAAAGAAGAGCTTCGCGTGCGGATCGACCCGAAGGGCGGCCTCGTTGGTTATGAACACGTCCTCGAAGAGGCAGCGCCCGGCGCGCGTTTGAACCAGAATGAGGCATTGGCCCGCGCCGAGCAGTTTCTTACTCAAACGCTGCACATCGATCTCGGCACTTATGCGTTCCTGCCCGAGGAAGCCAACTCCAACGCACGGCCTAACCGTACCGACTGGAGCTTCACCTGGGAACGCAAAGCCTTTCGCGTCAAAGACGCACCGTATCGCTTGCAGGTCACGATTGAGGGTGACCACCCGGGCGGCTATGCCGAATTCCTGAAGGTTCCGGAAGCTTGGCAGAGAAACTACGCGCGGCTGCGCTCTTCGAACAATTTCATCGAAACGATTGCCCTGATTCCCTACGCCATTCTGATTGGAGCGGCGCTTTCGGTGCTGATCATTCTAGGCCGCCGCGGATTGATTCGCTGGAAATGGGCAATCGGTATCGGCCTGTTCATCACCGCTCTCTATTTTGCAATGCAGTTGAACGAATGGCCGCTCATTCGAGCTGGCTACGACACGAATGATTCTTATGCCAGTTTCGTCGCGACGGTAATCGTCAAGGCTCTCGTGGAAAGCTTCTCGCTCGCGTTGCTGGTGGTCATCGCGGTGGCGCCGGGCGAACCGCTCTATCGAGCGGGCCAGCCCAACCACCTGCGCCTCAGCAGCGCCTTCACTTTCGCCGGTCTTCGCACCCGCCAGTTTTTCTGTGCTGGCGTTGTCGGCTTGTGCCTGGCCGCCGTGCACATTGGATACGTTGTGGCATTTTATGTTGTGGGGCGCCGCTTCGGCGTTTGGGCGCCGCAAGACCTGCAGTATTCGGATACGCTCAGCACCGCCCTTCCCTGGATTTCCGCGCTTACCATCGGCATCTACGCGGCGGCCAGCGAGGAATTTCTGTTCCGCATGTTCTCGATTCGCTTTCTGATGCGCGTCACGAATTGGAGAATCCTGGCCATCGTTCTGCCGGCTTTCGCCTGGGGTTTTTTGCATTCAAATTACCCGCAGGAGCCGCCCTATATCCGCGGTATCGAAGTCGGAACAATCGGTATCGTCGCAGGTTTGGTGATGCTGCGCTGGGGAATCGTGGCGACGTTGATTTGGCACTACACCGTGGACGCGTTCTTGACCAGCCTTTCGCTGATGCGTTCCCACGGCCTCTACACACGCATCTCTGGAGGCCTCGTAGGTTTCGCCGCCGTAATCCCGGTGGCCGTGGCGGGGATTCTCTATCTCCGGCGTGGAGCGTTCGCAGACGAAACGGATCTGCTCAATGGTGCGCAGCCGTTACTTGAACCCACTACCGTTGCAGAAGAACCGCGTGCGACGTCCGAGCCCACCCTTGCTTATCAGCCATTGAATAAGCGCGCTGCTACTTGGGTTGTTGCGGGAGGCGTTCTGGGATTCGCGCTGTTGTTGGCCGTTAAACCGCAGACGATCGGCAGTTTCGTTCGATTCCCTTTGAATAGTCGCGAAGCCGGGCTGCGAGCGGATGATGTGCTTCGACAACTACGTCAGACCCCCGCCTCGTATCATCGCGTGATCACAACGCAGTACACATTCGATCCATTGGTAAACGAATATCTTCGCCGCACGATAGGCCTGGAGGCTGTGAATCGAATCTACCGCGATGAAGTGCCCGCTGCCTTCTGGACCGCGCGCTATTTTCGCGATTCCCAAAAAGAGGAATATTTCATTGTGCTTCGGTCCGACGGAACGCTGCACTCCGTGCATCACACGCTCGCCGAAGCTGCGCCCGGTCCGAATTTGACCAAAGAAGACGCGGAGGCCCGCGCCGAACATTTCCTGCGAGATTCAAAGAAAATCGATCTCAGTCAATGGAAACTCGTGGAGGCAGAGTCCAGGAAACTGCCCTCGCGCACCGACCACAGCTTCGTTTGGGAAGAGAGCCAAGCCCTAAACCCTTCTCCCCCTGGAGCCGAAGCCGCGCACGTGCGAGTGTCGCTTGTGGTCCAGGGAGACGAAGTTTCCGGCTATCGAATTTTCATCCACCTTCCCGAAGATTGGGTCCGGAAGCAAAACGAGACGACACTTGCGAATACGGCGCAGTCGGTGCTTTTCCTGTCGCTGACCGGCGCTTTCGGCTTGGCTGTGTTGATCATCTTTTTCCGAAATCTCAAGAGCCCCCAGATCGCGGCGGTCCCCTGGAGACGAATTGCAGGTTGGTCGCTGGTGGTTTTGGCCGCTGCGCTGCTCAGGTTCGTCAGCCTCGAACCGTTGTACCTTCTAACCTACCGAACAGACCAGCCTTTTGCGACGTTTATCGGAAGCCTGCTGATCGGCCAAACGTTAACCGCGATGCTGTTTTACGGGGCGGCCGCACTCCTGCTGGGGTTGGGTTCATTTTTTCTAATCTGTGGCTACGGCTCTGACTACCTGCCCTTCTCGCATAACTTCCCCGGAACCTATTACCGAGACGCAATTCTGGTAATGCTCTCGGGCTGGGCCGTGCTTGTCGGCCTCCACCGCCTGCACGACTTCGTCGCCGCGATCTGGCCGGTCCCACATTATGCGTTCCCGGCGAGCGTGGTGGAGGGTTTGGATGCGAATTGGCCCGCCCTCAACGCGCTCTCAAATGGGATAACGTACAGCCTATTGGCGGCGGGTATGATCGCGCTCGTTTTGGGATTCGCTGCCCGCTATCTCCGGCAGACCTGGATTCAGGTCGCCTTGCTCGCGGCCTTGGCCATATTCTCTGTGCAGCGATGGGGCAGCGCCGGCGATTTTGTTCAAAGCTCGGTCTTCGGTTTTGTGGAATTAGCGGTAATCTGGTGGGGGGCGCGCTGCCTGGTGCGACTCAACTTTTTGGCGTACTTTTTAATGGTAATGCTGTTGGCATTATCGCCTGCAATCGACGGGTTAATTCGACAGCCCAACGCGTATTATCGGATTAATGGAGCGATATTGATCGCTGCCGTCGCGATTTTGGCGGCCCTGCCGCTTGTTTGGTGGCGTGCCGCAGCGCGTCGCCATAGGGTCGCGGATCGGTTTGTGGCGCCTGCATAAATCGTAGTAACTACAATAAGAGGATTGCGGAAATGCGAGGCCGGGAAGAAACAGATTCGGGAATGTCGGGCGGCGTTTCCACTGCCCGTCGCTGGGCCGAGTATCTGCTCGCTGTGCTCGGCGGCAACGTCGTCTATCTTGCTATCGAGCCGCAGTTGCCCACGCTCTTCCGTCATCGCATGTTCCAGGTTGATTTGGGATTGGCCCTGGATTTCCTGATCTGCGTTTTTTTGTATGGCCTTGTCCGCTTAGTGCGCAGCTCGGGTAGTCAGCGCGTCTAGCGCATTTACTCCACTTGCCGCTCTCGAATCTCATCTGCCTCATTCCTGCGGCGCGATCCCGGGCTGGCAAAGTAAAGCAATGTCCCCAGAAGGATGAGCCCTAGCCCAATCATGAGTCCATTTGTTGTTCCCACTTGCTCGCTTTGATTTCGAACTACACTCAAAACCAGCAGCGCGGTTGGCGGCACGGTGATCCCAATCGTGGCTAAAATCCCTCCTGGGATCCGGTAAGGGCGCGCCAGGTTCGGTTCGCGAATCCGCAAAGCAATCAGAGCTGCGAATTCCAGCAGAATGCTCAGTCCGGTCAGCAGGACGTCAAGGATCAGCAAGCGAAAGAAGCCCAGCGGCAAACAAGCCGCCCACGCAACGGCGCACACCAGGATTGCAACCCACGGGGCGTGCGTCTTCTTATGGTGGCGCGCAAAAGCTTGTGGAAGGTATCCGTCTGCCGCCATGACTGCGGGCAATCTCGTGAACGAAAGCATCAGGCTGGCGAACGTGCCCAAAGCGCCGATCATTCCGGCGGCAGCCACTGCCAGCGCCAAAATCGACCCGCCAAGCACCTGCCCGGCATCCACCCAACTGCCGGTCGTCCATAAATTAGGGTCAAGCCGCGCCGCCGCAACAGCGATCACCGGCAACAAATAACTGACGATCACCAAAATAACCGCTCCCAACATGACAAGCGGGTACGTGGTTTGCGGCCGCTCCACCTCGTCCGCAATCGTGGAAAGATTATCCCAACCCATGTAGTTCCACATGGCGATAACGATACCGCCCGCCAGATCCAGATGCTGGATCGGAGAGGACGGCACGGCCGCGTGTTTACGGGTCAAGCCGATAACGAAAATCGCCACGAAGGGTGAAAAGAGCAGCGCGTTCAGCCAAATCGAGCCTTCGCCGACGGCACGCGCGCCCAGAATGTTCCATCCCGTACAAAAAGCGATCAGCGCTAACTCGATGGCAATAGCGCGATGGCCGCCGGCGAACTCCGGGGCAAAACGGCTGAAGTACGAGACAAAAAGCGTCGGATAAAGTGCCATCTCGAAGACGCTGCCCGCAAGTGTGAGCCAGGTTTCCTGAAATCCCCAGAAGCGCCCCATGCCTCGACGCACCCAGACGTAGAAGCCGCCTTCGCAAGGCAGCGCTGCGGCCAACTCGCTGACCATTAAGGCGGTGGGTATGCTCCACAACAAAGGAGTGAGCAGTAAAATGATAAGTGCGGAGCGGTAACCGGCTTTGCCGATCAGGTCCTCGAGGCCGTAAGGTCCGCCTGCTACCATGAAGTATGTGGCAGCGATAAGCGGCAGCACGGTCAGCTTGCGCCTCCCGCGCGCGGGTGTTCTTACGCCAGTGGAGGAGGGGGAAAGGGCTGTCACGCTTCGCGTTATATCACAATGCTCGCTTACGTTAAGCGAAATAAATGCTTTCGATTCAATAAGAAACGCATGCTTACGTTTTGGCTGGTTCCCGCGTCTAAATCAATAGCGTTTGAAATTGAAAGCTGTTTCGCGGCGCCGGTCCAGCTTGCGCTACTTGAGAGTTCGATCGATTGAACCCATGCAGTCCGAAATGATGCTCGGATCACCGGAATTGGAAGCGCTACCGAATTCCGCGACAGCTGCCGTCGCGCCACTGGCGCGTGCGGCTTCGCCCGTACTTTCGGCCGCGGACGACCGCACGCTCATTGAGCGCGCCCAGGCGGGAGATCGCTCTGCTTTCGAACTGTTGGTGCAGCGTTATGATCGGCAGGTTTTGCGGCTCGCGCTGAACGTGCTGGGCAGCGCCGAAGATGCCCGCGACGTCTACCAGGAGGCTTTCCTGAAGATCTACCGCAATCTGCATAGCTTCCGCTTCGAATGCGCCTTTTACACCTGGATCTATCGGATCGTTACGAATATTTGCCTCGACCATTTGCGCCGCCGCCGCAGTCATCCGGAAGAACAGCCGCCCGTTCTGCGGCCAGTCTCGTTTGAAGAGCGCCACGACGGCGATTTTTTTGACCGTCAGCAAGGGACGGGGACCCATTCGGATCCGGAACGCGAGGTTTTGGGTCATGAAATCGGGCGCAAAGTCCAATCTGCGCTCCTGGCGCTTTCGCCACGCGAGCGCATGGTTTTTGAGATGAGGCACTATCAGGGTATGAAGCTGCGTGACATCGGTGAGGCACTGGGCACAACCGAAGAGACCGCCAAGAATTCACTCTTTCGTGCCACGCGCAAACTGCGCACGCAGCTCGAGGGCTTGAGGTAAGCGGTCATGCTTGCAGAGCTCAATTGCTCGAATTACGAAGATCGCGCGATTCTCTATGCGGCCGGTGAACTAACCCGGGAAGATTCCACCGCGGTTGAGGCGCATGCGCAAAAGTGCGCGAATTGTGCCGCCATTCTTTCGCGTGAAATCGGTTTGCGTAAGACGTTTGCCCTGCGCCTGCAGCCTGCGGATACGCTCGATCGCTCCGATCTGCTGCTGGCGCGTTGCCGCAGCGAACTTTTCGAGACTCTGGACGACGCGGCCGCACAACCGAAGCGGTCATGGACTTCGTTGGCTCCATGGCGTTGGCTGGGCGTTTTTCGCCAGACAGTTGTGTTTCGTCCGGGTTGGAGTGCAGCCGCCCTGCTGCTGGTCGGAGCCCTTGCTGGTACCGCGGCTCGCGAATTGTACCGTCAGGTCGCTCTGCCAGTTGGAAACCCGGTAATCACCGTCTCCGCACCAGCGCCAATTACCGAGCAGGAGCTCGAGACAATCGGTCGCGACGGCGTTCACCTGGAGCCGCAGAGCGGTTCGCTCGCCCCCAAAGTGGAACTGCAAGTTCGCTCGCCGCAGCCTCGCGTTGTCCAGGGAACGTCCGATGATGCAGATATCCGGCGCGTGCTGGCTTACGTGATCGGACACGGCGGCCAATTTGACGACAGCGTGCGGCTCCAGTCCATCGATGCGCTACGGCCCGCGGCTGACGATCCTCAAGTTCGTGAGGCAATGAGCGAAGCTCTCCGGCATGATCCCAATCCGGCTGTGCGCTTGAGGGCGATTGAGGCGCTTCGTGATGCTGGTTCAGCGGCGGACGTGCAGAGCGCCATTCTTGGAGCGCTCTCCGATGACGATAATTCCGGTGTGCGCATTCAGGCTTTGAATTCGCTGCTCGAGCGCATGAGAAGCCGCGAATTCTCCCGCGTGCCGCTCGATAATCGTGCCGTGGGCATTCTGCGCGACCGCATGAATAACGATTCCAATAGCTACATCCGCTCGCGCAGCGCCGACGCCCTCGGGCAGCTCACGTCCGTGGATGAAGATTCAGTTCCGGCAGGGGGCCGTCATCCGTGAGCCTCTCCAAACTCGCAAAATGGCCCCCGGTGATCCGCATCCGCTGGGCACTGGTGTTCGTGGCCATAATCGCTTTTGCGTGCTCTCCTGTAAGCGCGGATCAACCCCCGGCTGCCTCCGGACTCTTTTCACCTGACGTAACGCAAGATTCTTCGAACGCCCACCAGGGCGTAATCCCCACACGGCCGGGCCTTCAACTCATCGTCAAAGCCGGCTGCGTTAATGTGCAGATCTCTACGGATGGGTCGGATTCTGTGAGCTATGCTGTGCAGCCCAATCCTGGCGCGGGCCGCGGCACTCAGGATTCCCTGCAAAATTTTGCGCTGACGGCTCAAAACACAGCTCACGGTGTAATGCTGCTCGATGAAACGCCGCGAGAACGTGGTTGCCGCGGCGATCGGATTCTCCAGATTCACGTGCCTCACCACTACGACCTCGATGTTGCCGTTGAGTCCGGCAACATCGTCACGCAGGACGTCGATGGCATGGTCGTGTTTTCCAGCGGAGGCGGCGAAATCCGGGCTGGCAATATCGGCAGTGCCGTTCCCTCTAAAACTCTCCCGCGTGGTCCATTCGTAGCGCGATTCGAAACGGCGGGCGGCAACATTTGCGTTGGAAATGTTGTGGGTGGGCTTCGCGCTTCGACAGGGGGCGGCCAAATCTCTGCACGTGACGTCCGCGGGCCGGCAGTGCTGCGTACGGGAGGAGGCGACATTCGTGTTGGTCACGTTTTTGGAGCAGCCACTTTCGCGAGCGGCGGCGGTGATATCGTCGCCAAGAAAATCGATGGCGGCGTGTGGGCCGATACCGCCGGAGGACGAGTCGAAATTGGCAATGCGGCCCGCTGGGCATCGGCTGCGCAGGAGATTCCTGCCGCCGAGATGCAAGCCTTTCTTAGCCGCTTACCTCGCCGTCCCGACGACCCGCAGGAAATCGCCACGATGACGGACTTGGTTGAAATAAGGGAATTGGGACGCTTCTTCGATGCATACCTCTGGGGAGCCATCCGCGTCGAACCTGCGGAGCAAGAAGGGCGCCTCACTCACACGGTCGCACCGCAGTATCCAGACGTGGCGCGCCTTGCCGGGATTGAGGGTGACGTCACCTTGCGTATTCTAGTAGATGAGGACGGAACGATACGCGACATAGCTCCTGTTTCCGGCCCACCGGTTTTGGCCCGCGCTGCTGTGCGCGCGGTGGAGCAGTGGCGCTATGCGCCGGTTCTGGTCGATGGGCATCCCGTGGGCGTGGTTACTACAGTTACGCTTGCCTTTCGTCTGCATCCTTGATTTGCAACGAAGATCTGCAACGAAGCTTGGCCGCTTAAAGGCTTTGATTTCGCACGTCCGACAAGGCAAAAAAGGGGCCGCTCTCTACGGCCCTTTTTTATTAGGGAAGCTTCTTGCGAGCGGAGAGGATGCGCTTAAGGCCGAACGATTACCACTTGCGCCATCGGAACCTCCAGGCGGACAAGACGAAGCTTAGCGTCAAAGAAAAGCTGAATCTCGAGATCGGCTGAATGCACGCGCAAGACTTGCAGGCTTGCGCCTTCGAGATTCTTCGCACCTAGAGACTCGACATCGATACTCCCTGGAGTTGCGTCTTGCGGAATGAGGACGGGAAAGCTCTGCGTTCCTTTGGCAGCCCAATCGTACATTGTCCCCAGGACGGCATATTGCTCGTAGAGATTATTGTCCAGTACCACCAGCCGGGGAGAACTGAATGTGAAATCTTGCTGTGCCGGCCCTTTAGCCCCGGAAATGTTCAGGGACGTCTTCGCCGTGCCGTTGTCGAATTCAACCGTGCCTGAAGCTTTCTTTTCCCCTTGCGAGCTCCAGGTGTAGTGCTGTGGCGTACCATCTGCCGAAATTCTCAACTGTCCGGATGTGTGCGTTTCCGCGCTGCCAACGCGGATGACTGTCTGGTCATTCATGACCCACGCATTTCCAGAGGGCTGCAGATCAAATTCCTCCGTGCCGACCTCATTGCCCTGCTGGAGAATGCGGAACTTTCCCTTATCTGGTGTAAGTGCGGAATTCGCCGCGGGCCGCGGATAAGCTAGCCCATAATGCGCCGCAGCACTCAAAAGCAAAGTCACAAGCCCCAATGGCGCGCACCACACCGGAAGGCGAGGTTTCATCGTTTCACCTTTTGTGGGAGAGTCCCGCACCCAAGTTTGTAAAGCGTTTAGCGAATGGCGGCAGCGCGAGGATTCGCGCCACCACATTGGCCGGATCGTCATCGCCGGCCACGCGATAGTCGGCTTGCTCGTAAAAGGGCACCCGCGCCGCAAGCAGGTTCCGAAAGCTCACTTCATCGCGGAAAAGAGGGCGATTGTCCATGATGGCGCAACGCGCGAGCAGCAGGTCGACCGGGCAATCCAGCCAGATCACCACTGCGCCGAACGCTCGCAGTCTTTCTACGATTCCGGGTTGCGCATAGGTGCCGCCGCCCAAGGCAAGCACAACGGCCTCTCCTGACTCGGCCACCCGGCCCAAGGTCTTCTCCAGTTGTTCCCGTTCGAGCTCACGGAATGCTGCTTCTCCGCGCCGCTCGAAAATGCTCGAAATTGTAAGGCCGGCGGACTGCTCGATACGCGCATCCAGATCCTCGAAACGCCACGCGAGTTGGCGCGCGAGGAGAACTCCCACCGTGGTTTTGCCGGAACCCATGAATCCGGCCAAGCAAACAACCGGCTGATCGGACCGGTGCCCCGGATTTGGATTGGATTGTGGAGCGGAGTCGTGCAACACCGGCGCGATCTTATTCTCGCTTGGAGATTTTGATCGTGCCGTTAAAGGAAGAAAGCTCTACTTTGGCGTGCCCGTCGTTCATTGTTCCAAACAGGCTTTTCGCCAGAGTACTTGTACTTCGCGGCGCCGGCATATTGTGACGGTCCGGAACGACCGGCGCTTGGTTAATGACGTTTCCATACAGAGAAGTGGCTCTGACGTCAAAGGAGTCGCTGCTGGAAAACCTCACTTCAATCGTGCCGCTGTAATTCTTCAGGACATAAATCCCGCGATTCATGAAGCCGCCGTCGAACAGGATATTTCCGGAAGAAGTTTGTACGCGCACATTGTCCATGGTGGGCTGCAGCAACTGGAAATTGCCGCTAATGGAGGTTGCATCGAAACGGCCCGCGCAACGCAGGCAAACGGTCGATCCACCGATGCTCTTCACCACCAGATAACCTTCCACGTCCTGCAGGGCCAGATCGGCAGCCACTGTGTCGAAAGACATGTCGCCATGCACACTGTCTACCGTGACGTTTCCGGAGTCGCTGCGAACCTGAAGTTCAGACTCTACGGGCACGCTGATATCGTAGTCGGCGCGAAGCGCATCCGGATTTGCATTGCTCGAAATCACGCGCGTAGCGACCTCGATGCGATTGCCCACCTGTTCCGTATCGACCGCAACGCTCGTGCTCGCTTTCTCACCGGCGATCAGAACCTCTTGCTTGTCCCAGGCCTTTACCTGGATCCGTCCAGTGGCATTTTGGATGGTGATCACCGGCTTGCCTTGAACCGTAAAATGCCGTTCGAAGCGCCGCGCTTGTGCGCCAGCCGAGCTCGCGACAAACAGCGCGATCAGAATCGTACCGCTAACCTGGGAATACACTGCCGAACCTGACCGGCCTTTCATTGACCCTCCAAGGCGCTGCGATCCGTGGCCGCTGCGAGCAAGACGGCCTTTTGTTGATAAGCCCCGTACAAGTAGTCGCGGGCCATGGGATCATCCGGCTGCTCGCGCACCGATTTTTCACAGTCGGCGATCAGATTATCCACGATACCCAGGTTTTCACGCAACGAGCTGGCTAGTACAGGATTGCCTTCGGGCAGCGAATCGAATACTCGCTTCATATCGCCGTCGAGTGTCTTGCCTATGTCAGCCGCCACCAACTTGGGAGTCGCAGCGGAAATGCTCAACTGCACGGGAAGAACGGCCGCCGATTTTCTTTCACTCACCTGATAGCCCGCCAACATCGCTCCAATGAGCAACAGAGAAACAGAGGCCCCGGCTAGAGTCCATCGTGGCGCCGCCCCAAACCAGGCTGAGAACCAGCCGCGCTGCGCCAGCCTTTCTCGTATCAACCCTTCCGATTCCAATTGGCGCCGCAGCGAGATCCACAGATACTCGGGTGGCTCGACTTCTTCTTTGCCCCATTCCAATCCGGCAGCGCGTATGGCCCCCATATCGCCCCAGAGAACTCGGCAATCAATGCAGCCCTCGAGGTGCGCGGCGGCCCCGGCAGAAAGCGGACCATCCGGCTGCTCTTCCACCATCCGTTCGAATTGGGCGCATTGGATCGGGCTCATCATGGGAATATCCTTCCGCGTCGCGACCTACTTATCCTTTTACTTTCAATCGCCGCCTGAACTGCCCTTGGCGGCCTGGCGCTCTTCGCGTGCGCGACTGCGTTCATCCTCTTGCAACAACTGCCGCAATCGCATGCGCGCCTTATGCAGTTGTGACTTCGAATTGCCGATCGAGCAATTCATGATTACCGCGATCTCGTTGTGTTCGTAACCCTGAACGTCGTGGAGCACGAATATGGAGCGGTAACCTGGTGGAAGTTGCTCGACAGCACGTTCAAGATTTACCCGGTCCACGGACCCTGAGAGCCGAAGATCGGGTCCTCCGATGTCTTTGCGCGGTCCCCCGGCATCCTCGTCCGGCTCGGTAGCTTCGTCGAGAGACGTCGCCACAAGGGTCTTCTTGCGAAGACGCATCAACACCACGTTTACAGCCAGGCGATGCAGCCAGGTCGAAAACGCCGACTCACCCCGAAACGTTCCGATCTTACGAAAAAGCTGCAAAAAAGCTTCTTGCGTAAGATCTTCCGCTTCCGCCGTGTTTCCTACCATCCTAAGGCAGAGCGCGTACACGCGCCGATTATGCAATCTGTAGATGCGCTCAAAAGCTTCGGCGTCGCCCTGCTGTGCCCGTTGGATGGCCTCCGCTTCGCTTAGCTCGCGGACTTCTGTTGGTCTCGTTCGGGCCACCGGTCCCGTCGGGACGCATCAGTACTATCGATGCCATCCCTGCTCCCCAAGGTTGTCTACCCACACTGCTTATTATGATCTAACACGGCCCGGCTGCTAGGTTAGTTCTCGGGAAGCGCAGATTTTTCCGTGGCTCCCCGGGCCCCCGATTTACGGCAAGCCGGTCCCAACTTGGCAAGCACTTGCGCAGCACGCCGATTTTGGCTCAACGACGGCTTGGGAGTGAGGGAAGCCACCCTTTGCCGAAACGCCGGCAACTCCTCAATGGGGAGGACACAGAGAAAAGACTTCAATATAACGATCGTCTCGCGAAGGCTGGTATTCAAATCGTAGTCAAGAACTTCCAGGCGGGTCCATTGTTTCCGCCAAGCCACGGCCATGCCCTCGGAGATGTCTCGCGCTGTCTCTCGAGCTTCTCGCTGCAGGCCGGCGACAATTTCCTCCAAAGCGCCGAGCTTGCGAAAAAAACGCGTGCGGGCGCGGAATCGGACCAAAGCCAGCAGATTATTCGATCGCGCTACCTGCTGCGCGCGTTCGCTTCTGAAAAACCGGGGACGCAAAGGTGCCGTATTGGGAAACGTGCCGAACTGCCGGCTGTGCTCATATAGAGAACGCAAAGTTCCTCGCAACCGGCCCGCCATGCGCTCAAATAGTTCGGCGAACATGCGAGCCTGTTCGCGCGCAGGTGAGAGCTTCCCCAGATGACATAAGTTGAACGCGTCATCCAGGCTGACGCTTAGAATTCCGTAGGAAATTTCGAGTTCGCTCAGGATAGCGTCAAAAAGACGGTCCTTCTCCTCTGGTAGCCAGGCAACCCAATCTTCGTGCACGCTGGCTGTGCGGGGGAGCCCGCGATTGGCGATGGCATCTTCCAAAACCGCACCTCCTGCGGGGAGTGGGATGATATCACACGTTACTAAAGCAAGCGTTTTCTTGACGCTCCGAGAAACGCATCGGTATACTGCAGAGGAACACAAACGGAAAGCCTCGTTGCCTTTCGAACCTCTCGACCAGTACCTCCAGCGCAAGAAAAAGCTCGCCGAAGTCAAAGCGCTTGGCGACGACCCCTACCCTCGTAAATTTGAGCAGACTTCCACGCCCGCTCAGATCGTTGCCGCTCATGGCCAGAGCGATGCCGCAACACTGGAAGGCCAGCGCGTAAATGTGCGCACGGCGGGCCGCATTCTCACGCTGCGCCTTCATGGCAAGGCCGCGTTCGCGCATATTCAGGGAGATGGCGCTAAGCTCCAAATTTACGTGAAGCTTGATGCCGTCGGAGAGCGCGCCTTTCGTCTCTTTCAGTTACTGGATATGGGCGACATCATCGGCATTTCCGGTCATTTGTTCCGCACCAAAACAAACGAATTGACGGTCTGGGTCGAATCCCTGCAGTTGCTCTCCAAGGCTTTGCTCCCACTGCCGGAGAAATGGCATGGTCTGGCCGACGTCGAACTGCGGCATCGCCAGCGTTACGTTGACCTGATCGTTAACTCCCGCGTCCGTCAGACATTTCTCCGCCGCGCCGAAATTCTGCGCGGACTGCGCGCGTTTTTCGATGCGCGTGCTTACGTCGAAGTGGAAACGCCGATGATGCAGACGATTGCCGGCGGGGCCGCGGCGCGTCCTTTCATCACGCACCACAATACTTTCGATTTCGATCTGTACCTGCGTATCGCCCCGGAGCTTTATCTGAAGCGCCTCCTGGTGGGAGGCCTCGACCGGGTTTACGAGATCAATCGCAATTTTCGCAATGAAGGCGTCTCCAGCGAACACAATCCCGAGTTCACCATGCTGGAGTTCTATCAGGCCTACAGCGATTACCGCGACTTGATGGCGCTTACCGAGGAGCTATTCGCCTCACTGGCGCAAAAAATATGCGGCTCCACGCAAGTTACCTTTGGCGAATACACGCTCGATTTTTCGCGCTGGCAGCGGCTTTCCATGCGCGAGGCAATTATCCAATACTGGCCTGCCGAGGCGGGCTCTCCGCCTACGGTTGCGGATTTGGCTGCCCCCGGCGGACCGCGCGCGGTCGCCTTGCGTTACAACAAATGGGTGTCTGAGGTAGCAGCGGAACTATTTCCCGCCTCCGCCCCTTCCCTTCTGGACTGCAAATCCATGTCCGACGGTGAAGTTACAGGACTGCTCTTTGAAACGCTCGCCGAGCCGAAGCTGATTCAGCCAACCATCCTTTACGATTTCCCGACGGATATTTCCCCGCTGGCAAAATGCCGTGCCGATGACCCTTCGCTTGTCGAGCGATTCGAGGTTTACGTAGCGGGCATGGAGCTGGGCAACGCCTTTTCCGAATTGAACGATCCTGATGAGCAGGAGCGTCGCTTTCGCGAACAGGTTGCACGCGGAGGCGATGAGGTGCCGCGCGAAGTCGATCTCGATTACATCCGCGCGCTCTCGTTCGGTATGCCTCCAGCGGCAGGAATGGGCATCGGTATCGACCGGCTCACCATGCTCCTCACCGATTCGCATTCGATTCGCGAAGTCATTCTCTTCCCGCTGCTGCGTCCGCAGGCGGACGCGAGCCAATGAGATTCGCCTGGCTTCTGGCAAGGCGATATCTTCGATCGCCAAACAGGCCCGCGGTGCTTCGTCTCGTCACGTTGCTGGCAGTTGTGGGCGTCGCATCAGGCGTGGCTACGCTGGTGATCGCGCTGGCCATGAACAGCGGTTTTCGGACCACCCTGCAGGATCGCTTGCTCGGCGTGACTGCCCACGTAACTCTTTCCCGTCCAGGTTCCGACGCCCTCAGTAATTACACAGACCTCGCCGAGCGCCTCGGCCGGATTCCCGGCGTGAAAGCGGCAGCGCCGGCCATCTACATCACTGTGCTTCTATCTTCGGGCGGGCGCGCTCATGGCGTCGTCGTCAAAGGAATCGATCCCGCATTGGAAGCGAAACGCAACGAGGCGCTACAGAGAATCGTCAGCGGAAGCGCCGATTTTGCGCCCGATGCCAATGGGTTCGAAGCCATCATTGTTGGGAAAATGCTCGCCGACGATTTGAAATTGCAGCCCAACGACTACGTCACGCTCACCAGCCCGGCCGGCCATATGACGCCCTTCGGAATGATCCCGCGATCCCAGCGGTTTCGTATCGGCGGCATCTTTGACTCGGGCTTCTATGACTACGATGCGAACTGGGGTTTTGTCGCGCTCCATGCGGCGCAAAACCTTGCCGGTGTCGGAGACGTTGCCAGCGTTCTCGAATTCCGCGTCGCTGATGTCGATCGCGCGGAAGAAATGGCCGCTCAACTCACGCATGAGGCCGGGCCTGGTTACGTGGCCACCACATGGATGGACGAAAATCGCGCTCTGTTTCGCGCCCTCCGGCTGGAAAAATTGGTTACGGCGCTGTTTATTGGTTTGATAACGTTTGTTGCCGGGTTGAATATCCTCGTGGTTCTCTCGATGACGGTCAGTGACCGGGCGCGTGACATTGCCGTTCTGATGGCCATGGGCGCGCGACGCCAGCAGATTCGCCGCATTTTTGTGTTGGTAGGGATTACTGTCGGCGCTTTCGGAACGGCTCTGGGCCTCGTTGCCGGTTATTCCCTCGCCTGGGCCGCGGGTACTTACAGGCTGATTCCCTTGGATCCGCAGATCTATTCGGTTCCCTTCGTACCTTTCCAGCCTAATCCCAGCGACGCCTTATGGATTACTGCCGCAGCCTTGGCCATCAGCATCGCCTCCACGCTGATCCCGGCTCGCTCCGCCTCGCGCATCCAGCCCGTGGAATTGCTACGCTATGAATGATTGCGGCTACGGATTCTTCCGCCCTCGACTTACAGGAAGCTTTGGCGTCCCGCTTGCTCCCATAGCTCTATCGAGAGCCAAAGAGTCCTGCCATAGGAGGCACCTCGGGGCGCTCCAGCTGATCGCAATTGTCACGCATCCAATGCTTTGCGAGCGAGGTCCAATGGTTTGCGAGCGAGGGCTGTGGCCCGCCCATGATCGCAAAGCGTAGGGCGGTAGTTTGTGGCCCAAAAGCGGAAAGATTTTAGACTTCAGGATGAGAGAGCTGACTATTAGGTTAGTTGCCCGGAGAGCGATCTTGAATCGGAATTTAGCATCAAACAGAGTGTACGGGTGCCCCGCGGCGAGGAAACTGTGAATCAGGTCCAGGAAAGTGTGGCCTCCGATGAGAGTGCCGCTTCGGAAGGGCTGACCCCCGGCGGCATCTGGTTGGAAGCTCGCTCTCTTCGCAAAGTTTACGGCACCGGAGCAGGCACCATAACGGTTCTGGACGACATCGATCTCTCACTCAGGCAAGGCGAAATGGTCGCAATCGTCGGGCCGTCGGGTTCGGGGAAAAGTACGCTGTTGCATTTGCTTGCTGCGCTGGACACCCCAACAAGCGGTACAGTATACTTTGATACGAAAGCGCTGGCGGCGCGGCGAAGTGATTCGCTGGCGGAGTTCAGGAACAAGCGGATCGGCTTCGTTTGGCAACGGCATCATCTGCTGCCGGATTTCACAGCTTCTGAGAATGTCGCGATGCCTTTGCTGATGCGCGGCGTCGCTTATGGCGAAGCACTCCGGAAAGCCACTGAGTCACTTGCTGAAGTGGGGTTGGCTTCTCGGGCGCAGCAAAGAGCTGCCGAACTGTCGGGGGGGGAGCAACAGCGCGTGGCGATTGCGCGAGCGCTCGTGACTAAGCCTGCTGTGTTGCTCGCCGATGAACCTACCGGCGATCTCGACGAACTCAATGCTGTCGCGATTATGGATTTGATCGAGCGCTTGCATCGGAAACACCTGCTGGCTTCTATCCTGGCGACTCATAATCCTGTTCTGGCCAAGCGCTGTGGCCGCGTATTGCGGTTGGAGCATGGCATTCTCCGGCCCGACGCAGCTTACCAACAGGCCCCTTTACCGGTAACCGAGGGAGAAAAGAGTTGAGCCGTGTTTGAACGCTATACGGAAAAGGCCCGCCGCGTGATCTTTTTCGCGCGCTACGAGGCCAGTCAATACGGAAGTCCGTACATCGAAACCGAGCATTTGTTGCTCGGTCTGATGCGTGAAGACAAGGCGCTGGCGAATCGCTTTCTGCGCACCCATGGTTCTATCGAATCGATTCGCAAGGAGATCGAATCGCGCATTACCATTCGCGAGCGTATCTCCACCTCTGTGGAAGTGCCTTTGAGCCAGGAGTGCAAGCGCATCCTCAACTACGCTGCTGAGGAGGCGGAGCGTCTTGGCCATAAGCACGTGGGCACCGAACACCTCCTGCTCGGAATTCTCCGCGAGGAGAAGTGCTTTGGCGCGGAGATACTGGCCGAGCGCGGCCTGCGTCTGTCGTCACTCCGCGAAGAGCTCGCGCGCAGTGCTGGAGAAAAAGTTCAGGTGAATCGCCCGAAGGAGACATCGCTCCTCGCCGAGTTCAGCCGCGATCTCACGCAGGCGGCTCTCGAGGGGCAGCTTGACCCGCTGGTAGGCCGCGAAAAAGAAGTCGAGCGCGTCATCCAGATTCTCTGCCGCCGCACGAAAAATAACCCCGTGCTCATCGGAGAGCCGGGTGTCGGCAAGACGGCGATCGTCGAAGGGCTCGCGCAATGCATCGCTGATGGCGATGTGCCTCCGTTCCTCGCCGATAAGCGAATTCTTTCCCTCGACCTCTCTCTCATCGTGGCTGGCACGAAATATCGCGGACAATTTGAAGAGCGCCTCAAGACCATCATGAAGGAACTGATGGAGAGCCAGAACGCCATCGTCTTCATCGATGAGCTGCATACGCTCGTTGGGGCCGGTTCGGCGGAGGGCTCGCTGGATGCCGCAAACATCCTCAAGCCCGCATTGAGCCGCGGCGAAATCCAGTGCATTGGCGCGACCACGCCTAGCGAATACCGCAAGTCCGTCGAAAAAGATCGCTCTCTTGAGCGCCGCTTCCAGTCCGTGAAGGTTAATAGCCCCTCGGAAGACGAAGCCATTCGCGTTTTGCAAGGCGTGCGCGAGCGTTACGAGAAGTTCCACGCCATCAGCTATACCGATGAAGCGATCCAGTATGCCGTCTATCTTTCCAGCCGCTACATCCCGGACCGCTTCCTTCCCGACAAGGCCATCGACCTGATCGACGAAGCGGGCGCGCGCGTCAAGCTGCGCCAGGCCACGCTTCCCGATGAAGTGGCCGAGATGCAGAAGCGCGTGAAATTCATCACCCATCGCATGGAAACGGCCATCGCCAATCATGAGTTTGAAAAGGCGCGTTTCTATTCCGAAGAAGAACGCAAAGAAAAAGATAATTTGCGCCAGTTGCGCGAGCGTTTGAAGCTGGATGATTCAACCACGGGTATCGTGGCGCGCGAAGACATCGAGGACGTTGTGTCGCGCTGGACCGGCGTCGCCGTCACCTCGATTAAGGAAGACGAGCAGCAAAAATTGCTGCGCATCGAACTGGAACTGCACAAGCGCGTCATCAGCCAGGAAAAGGCCATCACCGCTCTGGCTCGCGCCATCCGCCGTAGCCGCGCCGGCCTCAAAGCGCCCGGCCGTCCCGTTGGATGTTTCCTGTTCCTCGGCCCCACCGGCGTGGGCAAGACGGAAGTGGCTCGCCGGCTCGCTGAGTTTCTCTTCGGCAGTGAGAAATCGCTCGTTCGCTTCGATATGTCCGAATACATGGAAAAGCATTCCGTATCGAAGCTGATCGGCGCGCCTCCAGGCTACGTAGGCTACGAAGAGGGAGGCCAACTCACTGAACGCGTGCGGCGCACGCCCTATTCGGTCATCCTGCTGGACGAAATCGAAAAAGCCCATCCCGATGTTTACAACATCTTGCTGCAGGTGTTTGAAGATGGTCAGCTAACCGACGGCCTGGGCAACACCGTGGACTTCCGCAACACCATTTTGATCATGACTTCCAACCTTGGCGCACGGCACTTGCAGAAGCGCGCCTCCCTGGGCTTCCAGTCCTTAGGAGAAGAGGGCGCCGGGAAATCGATGGACGAAATGGTGATGGGCGAGGTCAAACGAGTCTTCAATCCCGAATTCCTGAACCGTCTGGATGAGATCATTCTCTTTAACCCGCTCCTCGATAGCGATCTCTTGCGCATCATTGATCTTCTGGTTGGCCAGATCAACGACACCCTGATCCATCGACAGGTGCAAATTGTCTTGACTCCGGAAGCGCGTCAGTGGATTCTCGACAAGACCTGCGGTGATCGCAGCTATGGGGCGCGGCCGTTGCGACGTGCATTGCAACGGTACGTGGAAGATCCGCTGTCAGAAGCGTTGATCCAGGGAGGCCTGCAGCGTCCGGCGACGTTGGAAATCCACGTCTCCGGCGAAGGCTTAGGCTTCCGGCCGGTCGTCGAAGCAACCCCGGTTACCCACTAGCGAATCCTACGCCCCGCAAGCGGTCCCTTGCGGGACGGCGGGAGAACAAACAATTTTGGCTAGGGGGAAGCGGCCTTGACATTTGCCACGGCCGCACATAAGAATTCCTGCCTGCTTCCTTGCGTCAACATTACGAGGTTGCTCTGGCTCATTCTCTGCCTGCTCAGTCTCGGGTTGCCACTGCGAGCCCAGATCACGCCCGGCGCGCCAGTGACTCCGCCCACGCCTGAGCCACAGGTAGGTGTGCCTCCTCCTGCCCCACAGCAAGCCGTTCCACGAATTGCCGAAATCAGGTTCGACGGCAATCGCCGCGTCCGCACGGAAACTTTGCAGGCCCGGATTTTTAGCAGGACCGGCGATCCTTACAATGAAGACGCGCTGCGGCGTGATTTTCAGGCCCTTTGGAATACCCAATATTTTGAGGACATTCGCCTTGAAGTTCAGAATAAGGGCGGCGACCCCAACGCCAAAATTCTGACCTTCTATGTGGTCGAACGGCCCATCATCCGCCGCATCGAGTACCACGGCATTAAGTCCATAACGGAATCGGACATCCTCGATCGTTTCAAAGATCGCAAGGTAGGCCTCTCTGTTGAGGGTCAGTTCGATCCTACGAAGATTAAGAAGGCCGAAGTGGCTATCAGGGAGCTTGAGTCCGAGCACGGCCATCAATTCGCGGTGGTAAAACCGACCTACGAAAAAATCCCTTCCAGTAATGCCGTGAAACTCGTTTTCACCGTTGACGAAGGGCCAAAGGTCAAGGTCGGCCTAATTACCTTCCAGGGCAATCGCGCGTTCTCCGATCGCAAGATCATAAGGTCCATGCACAATTCGCGGCCTATCGCCGTTCCCCTGTTGCTTTTCGATGTGCCCGTATTGCACAAGACTTTCGATCGCTCCAAGCTCGATATGGATCTCGAAGCCGGCGTCCGCGATCTTTATCAAAGCGCCGGATACTTCAAGGTGGTGGTCAAGGATCCCATACTGACCACCGTGGACGTGAATCGCGAGGGCTTGGGGCCGCTTCCCATCATCGGCCGTCAGCGCGGCAAAGCCACGAACATCACCATCCCCATTGAAGAGGGCGAGCAATATCACATGGGACGCCTGGTAATTCGCAGCGCCGATCCCGAGAAAGGTCTTTCCCTCAAGCGCGAATATCTTGAAACGATTTTCCCACTGCACCAGGGCGATATCTTCGACATCAGCAAGATTCGCAAAGCGATCGAAAACTACAACAAACTCTACGGCGTTTACGGCTACATCGATTTCACTGCCGTCCCGCTTCCTGATGTCCACGACGACACCAAAATCATCGATCTGACGCTCGACTTTGATGAACAAAAGCAATACTTTGTCCGCCGCATCGATTTTTCCGGGAACACCACCACCCGGGACAAGGTCATTCGCCGCGAACTCATGCTCAGCGAAGGCGATATCTTCAATAATCACGCCTGGGAACTGAGCATTCTTCGCCTCAATCAGCTGGATTATTTTGAAAAAATTAAACCTGATGCCGCGGACATTAAGCGCAATACCAAGCAGGGCACCGTCGACATCCTGCTCAAGCTGAAAGAGAAGGGCAAACAATCCATCAGCCTGACGGGAGGGGTAAGCGGACTTGCGGGCAGCTTTATTGGCCTCAGTTATCAGACCAATAACTTTCTCGGTTTAGGCGAAACGCTTACGTTATCCGGACAGATTGGCAATATTCAGAAAAGCGCGCTCTTTGGTTTTACAGAACCTTATTTGTTCGACCGCCCGATCGCTACCGGCTTTACCGTTTCTTATTCGAGCTTCAATTTCAACCAGTCGCAGCAGGAGTCCATCCTCCTTGGCCAGCAAATTCAAATTAATCCGAATGTCGAACAGGATTACACCCAGGACACTCTAGGCGGCACGATTTTCGCCAGTTACCCTCTGCGGAAATTTTCCTTTGCCCGCCTCGGACTAACCTACGGCTACTCTCGTACGAATATCAGCGCCTTCAGTACGGCCTCGACGGAACTCTTTCAAGTCCTGCAATTTCAATCGCTGGGCGGGCCTTCGGCGCTTACCGGCATCGATTCCAGTTACATCATGCCTACGATTACGTACAACACCGTCAATAATCCGATGAATCCCACGACCGGAAAATCGTTCTTTTATTCGTTCAAGCTCGAGGGACTCGGCGGCAACGTGAAAGCCATATCGAATGTTGTGGAGGTCAAATACTTCCATCCCATCAATCGTAAGCGCAACGTGTTGGCCTTTCATTTTGTGGGCTCTTTCGTCACCGGTTACAACGGCCGCGTAACGCCTCCTTTCGAGCGACTCTTCTTGGGCGGCGAACAAGACCTCCGCGGGTTCGATATCCGCACCGTCACCCCGATAGCTTTCATCCCCATTGCGACCTCCACGTCATTTACGTTTCAGGATCCAACGCACCTCGATATTGCCGGCAATGCAAGCCTGCGCACCACCCCGGCCATTCCTGTGCTCACTTTCCAGCCCTCGTTCCCGGGAGGCGACACCTCGGGCGTCTTTAACGGAGAATATCGCATTCCTATCGTTGGACCGGTAAGCAGTTCCCTTTTCCTCGACGTTGGTGCCGTCGGTGCTTTGCGCCAAAATCAACTGCAGCTCGATTCAACCGGTCTTTCCACTATCACGGCGCTCTTCCCCAGTTCGCCGCCAGCAATTCCCTGCTCATTCAGCCCGGAACCAATTTCAGGCCCCGCGCTTCCGCGGGCATCGAGTTCGTGGTGCAGTTGCCCATCATCAATGCGCCTTTCCGCCTCTACTGGGCCTATAACCTCAATCGTGTCGAACAGCAGATTGCCGCGCCCTTGACGAACTTCCAGTCAATCGACTATCAGAGTTTGAGAGATTCGGTAGGGCCCAGCATCTGGGATTCGCAGATACTGCCGCAATTGAGGAATTTCCAGGTGAATACACAGCGGATCAACTTCTTCGAGCCCGTCTCGACCTTCCGCTTCACCGTCAGTCGGACCTTCTGAATGATTTGCGATCACGCCCCGGCCGGGCAAGAGAGGCCACGTACATTGGAGACAAGAGCATGAAAGCCCGGTTGGGATTGCTTTGCCTGCCGCTCGTCATCGGCGTGGTCATGGCAGGATGCGGAAACAGCAGTTACCTCGGTTACTGTAGCCGTTTCGCCCACTTCCGCGACCGTTCTGCTCGGAACGAGCTTCCGGTTTGTCGCCACCCCTTCGGGATCGACCAATGCCGTTCAATGGAGCGTGAATGGCGTTCCCAACGGAAACGCGACCGTGGGCACGATCGACTCCACGGGCCTTTATACGGCGCCTGCCACGCGGCCGGTGGCGGCATCGGCAGTGGCTGTCCCGGTGGTGTTTGCCGTCGCGAATGCCAGCGTTCCGAATTCCGGCTTCACTGGCTCCGTCATCGAACTTCAAGGCAGCTCCAATGTGGCAAACTTCGCGCCCGGTAACACGATCAACATCAGCGGCAATTCCCAGCCCGGCTGGAATTCATCTTTTGTCATTCAAGCTGTCGGAGTTCTGAGCAACGGCCAGTTCGGAGTGCAAATTGCCACCCCGGCGGGACCTCCCCTCAACGGCGTCGGCGGAACCGCTACGGCCACGCCTAACATCACGATCTCCGCTCAGGTCACGGGTACAAGTGCCATCGCCAACGCCACGGTTACACTCGATTCCGGGATCCGCGTCGCGCTCTCGCAACCAACGTGTACCATCGGAACAAACGAAACCTTCACGTTCACCGCTTCTGTTTCCGGTAGTTCGAACCAGACAGTCACCTGGAGCGTCAGCGGTGTCGGGACCATCGATCCGAATTCGGGGCTTTACACAGCTCCGGCTACTGCCGGGACCGCGACTGTAACAGCGACTTCCGTTGCGGACCCCACCGAGATCGCCAGCGCTACCGTGACCATCGCCACTGCCGCGGACCCCACCGTGAGCGCCCTCAGCCCTACGACGGGAGCGCTAGGCGCCACCCGTCAGAACGTCTATCTCACTGGGTCGAATTTTATCTGCACGACGGCGGTGCTTGTGAATGGCACTCCTCTGCCCGCAGGCTCGCTCTCTGCGCTCTCCTCCACCGTTTTTCTCGTAGTTCTTCCTGATACCGTTCTCTCTACGCTGCCTCCGTTGGGCACCGCCACGGAGACGCTCACGTTCACCGTCGAACGCGAGGGCGGCTCGCCACAACCTTGCTCAACTGCGACGGCTTGCCAACTGACGCTTTCGCCTGTGCGCCCCGCACTCGTGGCGTCCACACCCGACAGCATTCCGTCCGGAGCAACTACTCCGGTCACTCTGGACGGAGGCTATTTCGGCACCGCAAGTGGCGCTCAAACAGGAGGTTTTACGGGGTCACCTGCGGTGAGTGTCCAATTCAGTGGCACAACTATCCCTACGCCCTCATTCCTTTCGGACCGGCAATTACAATTTGCCATCCCATCGGGTTCTGTGAACGGTCCGGGCCTCTATCCGATTACTGTTACGAATACTGTGTCCGGTTCAACGAACGGATCCATGGCCGCCGTCAATCTTGCGGTGCAGCCGACGACCGCTCCCACTCCGATCGGTTCGCCCTTTCCCGTGGGCACAATGCCGTCATCGGTTGCCATCAATACCGCTACCGGCTTTGCCGTTGTGGCAAATCAGAACTCGAATGACATTACGGTCATAAATCTGGGCACTCCTACGAGCCCATCGCTCAGCGCCTCCACGGCATCGCTTTGCACTGGCTCCCTCGGGACGCTAGCCGGAAGTTGTGTTGCATCAACTCCGGTCTCGGTCGCGGTAGACAACCTGCGTAACCTCGCCCTCGTCGCCAATAGCGCCGGCTCCACCCCCTCACTCGCGGTCGTAAACCTCAGTGGTACGCCGACAGTCACGGCCCTAGTTACTTTCCCCTCCGTGACTCCTGGCGGGACCGCCTTTCCCCTAACGCCAAAGGCGGTCGCGATCAACCCGGTCAGCGGGCGGGCGCTCGTGGCTTTCACCGCGAGCGTGGCTGGATCTAACGGATCGAATGCCGGAGCCATTTTGGATATGAATCTGCTCCAGACTACGACGGGCTCCGTCAGCTTGCCTCCGGCTGTGATCAACGTCGTTAACATCAACAACGGAGCGAGTCCGCACATCGCTGTCTCCACTAAACTGAATTGGGCATTGGCAACTCCGGGAGGCCAAGGGGCACTTTCCATTGTGGACTTGGGACGCAGAACCACCAGTCAAATCACCGGCCTTACCTGCGCCGCGGGCACTCCATCGATTGCTTCGGCCACAACGACCTCCACCGTCAGCCTGCAAGTCGGCCAGCCGGTGCTCGTCACTGGCGTGAGCCCGACGGCTTATGACGGGATCTTTTCGGTGACGTCCGTCTCCAATACCCAATTCCAGTACGCGATCAACGCCTGCCCGGGATCTGGCGGTGGCGGGGTCGCAGCCTACTCGCTTCCCGTTGCCTCGGTCGCCACAGACCCAAATATGCGCGGAGTGAGCATCAACGATGAGACACAGAAAGCGCTTCTCGCCGAACCCACTACCAACGTCCCAGCTTTTGTGTTCAATATCCTGGATCAGTCCGTCCCACGCTGGTAAACGGTCTCACGCAAACCGCGAACAACGTGGCTACCGCCATGAACCCGCTGACAAATATCGGTTTGATCGTAAATAGCGCCGCGGGTCAGGCACTCGTCGTTAATCCTGTAACTCCGACTGAGGTTTCTGGCTCTACCATCACTGGCCTTTCTTCTCCGGTCGATGTCGCCATCGATCCCGCCAGCAATACCGCTCTCAATCGTCAATCAAACGGGCAATAGCGTCAGCCTGTTTTCTCTCGGCGGACCGTTACGTTCCGGGGCGCCCCAGATCGTTCAAAGCAGCTTTTCTCCAGCCGGTCCCTTACAAAGCTCCTCCCGCGTAGTGATCAATTCGAGCCTTGGTTCTGCTGTCGTGCCGCAGGACCAGACCGTGACGCTCGTAGGAAATTTCCCCGGCACGCCAGTTCTCCGCTTAGATGGAAATTGCGCTGCCTTCACGGGCTCTCCAACGATCACAAACAGCGGTAGGATGTTGACCGCGACCATATCAGGCAGTTTCCTTGCAACGAATGGCCCGCGTTTATACGCTCTCGATGTGGCAGATGCCTGCACCACGCCTACGGCGCCTTCTAATGTTGCTCCCTTGCAAGTTATTCAAGCTGTCAGCGTAGTTACAAGCGCTTGCCCGAATCCCGCACCTCAGGGCGTTGCCATCGATGTCGTCCACAACGTAGCCGTCGTTACCGAACCCGGCTGTAACCACGTTTCGCTGGTTAGTTTGGCGCCCAGCACCATCGGCCAGGGACAGTTCGGTGCCACCGATCTTGCCGTCGGCACAAATCCCCAAGGTGTTGCCACGTATCCGCAAGCGGGCCTGGCGGTCGTAGCCAATAATTTCAGTAACAATGTCTCGATCGTGGACGTCGTCAATAATGGCGTGCCAACCACTTTCGCATCGGACCCCTTGCCTGCCGGTGTAGCGATCGATCTCGGCACTGGACGGGCGGCCGTTACGGCCAGCGGCGCGAGTCTGGCGGATGTTTTCCCGGTTTCCTCCAGCACAACAGCGCCAACCATCAGTACGATCGGCGTTCAGCAAGGGCCCACAGGCGTGGCCATCGACCAACAGAATCACGTGGCCGTAGTGGCAAATAGCAGCAGCAACACCGCCAGTATGGTGAACCTCTCCTCGAACGCCGTCAGTCTCACCGCTAGCGGGATCAGCCTCCCTCAAGGTGTAGCCTTCGATCCCATAACGGGCCTTTTCTTGGTTACCTCCGCCGCCAGCAACCAGGTGTTCGCCGTGAATCCCAATACAGCTTCCACAGGGGGCATTCGAGTAGGCATCGGTCCCAGCTCAATCGCTTATAATTTTGAAAGCGGTACGCTGGTAACCACGAATAACCTGAGTGGAACTGTGAGCGTGGTCGACTTCATCGACCAAACCGTTCGGGGGGTGTTTTCATTGCCGTCGTCCACCCAATTTGCAATCGATATTCATCCGCAGACAAATCTGGCTGTTGTTGCCGATCCGGCGGATAATGAGGTCTTGTTGGTTCCGCTGCCGCACTAATGGCATTTATCGCCGTGCAACAAAAGGCACTTTATGCGGCATCTGCAACTAAGTTGACGCCTGGAAAATGCGGTCGCTATAATTCCCGACTTGTGATTTCGTGAAGGAGAAAGCATGAAATTTCACCAAATGCCGAAAAATCTACGGACACTCACGCTGGCATTGCTGTTAATGCCGGCTGCGGGCGCCTGGGCCCAGACGGGCGGCGCCGCCGCTTCTTCGGCCCCGATGAAAATCGCCATTCTCAATGTGCGCCAGGCCATCGTAAGCACCATTGAAGGAAAACAGGCGTCCGCCCTGCTTCAGAGCCAGTTCGCCGCGCAACAGAACGACCTGCAGAATATGCAGAAGCAAATTACTGATTTGCAGAATCGCATCGCCAATAGTCACGGTACCCTAAGTGAAGATGAGCAAGGCCGGCTGCAGCGCCAGGGCGAGCTTTTGACCCGCCAATTTCAGCGCAAGCAAGATGACATGAATGAAGCCGTGAATGCCGCCCAGAGCGACATCATCGACAATATTGGCCGAAAAATGCTCGACGTTCTCGACCGCTACGCCCGCGAAAATGGCTACACTGCCGTATTCGATACGTCGGCCCAGGGCTCGCCCGTCGTCTACGGTTCAAGCCAGATCGATATCACTCAGGAAATAATCCGTCTCTACGATCAGGCATATCCTGCGAAGCCCGGAACGGCCGTGCCGTCCGGTTCTGCGGCTCCGCCCGCACAACCGAAAACTCAGGCTCCGGCTGGAACTCAGCCTTCCACCGCGCCCAAGAAGACAACGCCGTAATACGACTCGAACCTACGGCGGCCGCTCTTACGACGGCGATCTTACAGCAGAAAAAACTGACCGCAGCTTGCTCGGTAAATTGGTTTTCGTTATTCGCAAGCTGCGGTTCTGTCGCTGGGGAATGCTCCGTATGAACTTGGTTAATCCCTGGCATTGGGCTACAAAGTAAACTGCAGGCTTCCCGTCGGTCCCTTGCTTTTGTAGTTCCCGGCCACTATACTGAACCTTCGTCCGAAGCCGGTCGCATATCCGAGTGGGCGCGAGCCCACTTTTTTGTTGGGGAAAATGTTCAGCGACCGCCGGCACCCAATGGAGTTGGAGCGCATACGCGACGCCGCCGAACGCGCCGCCCGTACGGCCGGGGTCGAAGTCGTCGATGTCGAGTGGAAAATTGGCAAGCAACGATTTTTGCGCGTTTACATCGATAAACCAGAAGGCGTCAGCCATAGCGATTGCCAGGCCGTCAGCGAGCAACTGGGCGTGCTTCTCGACGTCGAGGACCTCGTTCCCGGGTCCCGCTACATACTGGAGGTCAGCTCTCCTGGTCTGGATCGCAAGCTGACTAAGGCGGCCGATTTCGAGAGGTTTGTGGGCCGCCTGGCTCGGATTTCGACGATGGAACCCGTCGAAAATTCGAAATTCTTCGAAGGACGCTTGGCAGGGCACGCCGACGGCCTGGTGAAGATCGACGTCAAGGGCCGCATCGTTGAGTTACCTCTGGCCGGCATTCGCAAAGCGAATCTGGTTGTAGAGTGGTAGGAGTAAAACAGAATGGCGAATCTGCTGGACCAAATGATTGAGCAGATCAGCCGGGAAAAGCATATTGAGCCGGACATCATCGTGGCCGCCATTGAAGACGCCATGGTGGTGGCCGCGCGGAAGTTCTACAAGACTGAAGAGAACCTCCGCGCCAAGTTCAATCCGGAAACCGGCCAGGTCGACGTGTATTCAGTTCGTTCCGTAGTGGACGAAGTCGCCGACCCCAAAAACGAAATGACGCTCTCCGATGCGCGTAAGGTCGATCCGCATCTCGAGGTTGGCGGCGAACTCCTGATTCCCAAGCCGACCGCCGTTCTGGGACGCATCGCCGCGCAGACCGCCAAGCAAGTCATTATGCAGAAGGTGCGCGAGGCCGAGCGCGACACCATCTTCAACGAATACAACGGACGTGCCGGCGAGCTGGTCAACTGCATCGTCAAGCGTTTCGAAGGTCCCGACGTTGTCGTGGATATGGGACGCACCGAAGCGCGTCTGCCGAAGCGCGAACAATCCCGCTTGGAAACATACAATCTCGGCGATCGCCTGCGCGTGGTCATCAAGGCCGTGGACCGCGCCGCCAAAGGCCCGCAAGTAATCGTCTCCCGCGCCGATCCCGTGTTAGTGCAGCGCTTGTTCGAAATGGAAGTCCCCGAAATTTACGATGGCACCGTGCAGATTCGCGCCGCCGCTCGCGAAGCGGGCGAGCGCACCAAAATCGCCGTGGTGAGCCGGGATAAAGACGTCGATCCCGTCGGCGCCTGCGTCGGAATGAAGGGTATGCGCGTGCAATCCATCATCCGCGAATTGCGCGGCGAAAAAATCGATATCATTCCGTATTCCGAAGATATCATGGCGTTCGCGCAAAAATCGTTGAGCCCGGCTAAGGTTACGCGCGTGCAAATCGTCGATCCGGAGAATCACCACCTCGAAGTCATCGTGGAAGATACGCAGCTTTCTCTGGCCATCGGCAAAAAAGGACAGAACGTCCGCCTCGCCAGCAAACTGATCGGCTGGAATGTCGATATCAAGAGCGAGGAAGAAAAGCGCCAGGAAATTGAAGCGCAGATGGCTGCCCTTACCGCGCCCGGCACTTCTCTTTCGGAATTGAAAGGCGTGGGCCCGAAGACCATCGAAAAAATTGAAGCTCACGGCGTCAGCAGCATAGAAAAACTGGCCGATATGACTCCGGAACAGTTAACCGCGATTCCGGGTATCGGCGAAAAGATGGTGGAAAAAATTCAGCTTTCCGTGGCCGCGCATTTTCAATCGCTTGAACAGCAGCAGGCCGGGGAAGGGGCTCTGCCCGCCGAACTTGAGGAACAACCGGGTGAGGCCGAGCAGCTGGCTTCAGAAGAAGGCTCCGTCGAGGAAGCAGCCCCTGCGGCCGCCCCCGAGGAGTTGGACGCTGCGGCTGAGCAGTTCACCGAAGTCAATCAGGAAGCTGCGCCGCAGGCTCAAGCGGAATCAGTCGAGGCTGTCTCTGAAGAAGCCGGCTCATCCGAAACCGAAAATGTGGAGCGAAAAGAGAAATCAACTGGCGAATGACAGAACCAAACCAAATTCGCATCAATGAACTCGCGCGCGACCTGGAAGTAAAGGCCAAGGCGATCATCGATTACTTGCCCGAAGCGGGTGTCACTGAAAAGAAGACCCACTCGAGCTCTATCGACATAGGGGCCGCCGAAAAAGTACGCGCCCATTTCCGCAAGCTAGCCGAAGACGAAGCCGCCGCCGAATCGCAAGCGCAAGCAGAAAAAGCGGCCAAAGAAGCTGCCGCCAAAGCCGCTCGCTTGCGGCCAGTGGTGCCTGCAGTTCCCGCGCCACCGGCAAAAGTGCCTGCTCCTGCAATTGCGGCGCCCGCGCCGGTTGGCGCCACGCCTGCGATTCCTAAGCCGGCTCCCGCTACGGGCGCTCCGGCTGCTCCTGCTGCTGCGACGCCGGCCGCTCCCGCTGTTCCGAAACCCGCTGCTCCCGCACAGGCGCCGGTTCGTCCGGCTGCTGCGCCTGGCGCTCCCGGCCAGGTTCCGGCCGCGCCAGCACCACCTGCTGCGGCGCAAGCGCCGAAACCATCGCCCACGACCGCGCCGCCCGGATCGGCGCCGCGGCCTGCAACCCCGACTCCGATGCGCCCTGCTGCACCAGGCGCTCCGCCGGCTGGCGTTGCCCGGCCGCCCATGCGCCCGGCTGCTGCACCAGGCGGACCCGGAACTCCAGGCGCTCGCCCCGGCGGCGCTCCTGGCGCTCCTCGCCCCGGTGGTCCAGTCGCTCCTCGTCCCGGTGTTCCTGGTTCTGCACCCGGTATTGCTGCGCGTTCCGGAGCTCCTGCTGGCGCTCCGTCACCTCGTCCCGGCGTAGGAGCCCCCGGCGGCCGCTACCCGATGCGTCCCGGCGCTCGCCCTGGATCGGTTCCCATGCGGCCCGGCGGCGGTATGCCCCCTCGTCCTGGGCAAAGGCCTATGCGACCCGGCGGCCCGGGGCCAATGCCCGTCGTGCCTCCGCCAAAGGCGGAGCCCGGCAAGCCAATTTACGAACGCAAGCCTGCGGCTCGCGCTCGTCCCACGCTGGAGAAGCGCTTCGAAGAGGGCGAACGCAAGCTGCACCCCGTTCGCGCACGCACCGGCGTACCCCAGGGCCGGGCCACGCGCATCGAGCCCGTCGCGCAGCCGCCGCGTCCTCCACGCGACATCACCATCACCGAAGGCATCACCGTCCGCGATCTCGCGGAAAAGCTGGACGTGCGCGCCAAGGAAGTCCTGAAAGAGCTCCTCGACCGTGGAGTTTTTGCCTCGATCAATCAGGCTCTGGACGTGGGCACGGCAACCAGCCTTGCCGAAGCTTTCAGCGGTGTTGTGAATGTCGTTTCCTTCGAAGAGGAAGTCGTCCAGGAAGTCGCCAAGGAAGAGAAGAAGGAAAATCTCCTGCCTCGGCCGCCGGTCGTTACAGTCATGGGTCACGTCGACCATGGCAAGACCAGCTTGCTTGACGCCATTCGCCAAACCGAAGTCGCCGCCGGTGAAGCCGGAGGCATAACCCAGCACATCGGCGCATCGGTCGTTTCCGTTGACGGCCGCCGCATCGTCTTCATCGATACGCCCGGCCACGAAGCCTTTACGCGCATGCGCGCTCGTGGCGCCAAGGTCACGGATCTTGTCGTGTTGGTCGTTGCCGCCGATGACGGCCTGATGCCGCAAACGCTCGAAGCCATCGACCACGCGCGTGCCGCCAACGTGCCCATCATTGTTGCCATCAACAAGATTGATAAGCCGGAAGCCCAGCCTGAACGCGTCAAGCGCCAGCTTGCCGATCGCGGCCTGATGCCGGAAGAATGGGGCGGCGATACTGTCGTCGTCGAAGTCTCTGCGCGCGAAAAGAAAAATCTCGATAAGCTCCTCGAAATGATCCTGCTCGTCTCCGATCTGCGCGAGCTTCGCGCCAATCCAGGCGCGCCTGCCAGCGGCACGGTTCTCGAATCCCGAGTCGATCGCGGCCGCGGCCCCGTTGCCACCGTTCTTGTGCAGAACGGCACCTTGCACACCGGCGACGTCTTCATCGTTGGCGCCGTCTACGGCAAAGTGCGCGCGCTTTTTGACGATCATGGCCGCCCGGTCAAACTGGCCGCGCCGTCCACGCCCGTTGAAGTCCTCGGCCTGCAAGGTATTCCCGAAGCCGGCGATCAATTCCAGGTAGCCGACGAGGCCAAGGCTCGCCACATCGTCGATTATCGCCAAACCAAGTTGCGCGAAGCCTCGCTCGCCCGCAGCGCCGGCGGGCGTATCACTCTCGATCAATTGCACGAGCAGTTGAAGAGCGGCGAAACCAAGGAATTGCCCATCGTCGTCAAGGCCGATGTGCAGGGCTCCGTCGAAGTTCTCAGCGAACTGCTGCCCAAGCAGTCCACCGATCAGGTGAAACTGAAGATTATTCACGCCAGCGTCGGCGCCGTCACCGAAACCGACGTCCTGCTCGCTTCCGCTTCGGGCGCCATCATTTTCGCCTTCAACGTGCGCCCCGATCGCAAAGCGTCGGACTTGGCTCAGCGCGAAAACGTCGACATCCGCCTGCACTCGATCATTTACGAAGTCACCGACGAGATCAAAAAGGCCATGTCCGGCCTGCTCGAGCCCGTCTACAAGGAAACGCATCTCGGCCGCGCCGAAGTGCGCAACGCTTTCCGCATCAAGGGCGTCGGCACGATCGCCGGCTGTTACGTTCTCGACGGCATCATCAAGCGCGATGCCGAAGTGCGCGTTGTTCGTGAAGGCGTGGTGGTTTACACCGGCCGCGTCAGTTCGCTCCGCCGGTTCAAGGAAGACGCCAATGAAGTTCGCGCCGGCTTCGAGTGCGGCGTCGGAGTTTCGAACTTCAACGACATCAAAGTCGCCGATGTGCTCGAATGCTTCGCCATGCAGAAGCAGATTCTCGCCGAAGCCACCGCCTGACGCTCCGCGCGTCGAACTCCCGGTTGTCATTCCGAGGAGCGAACGCGACGAGGAATCTGCTGTTTGTTTTTGGTTGTCATCACGAGCGCAAGCGAGGGATCTGCAGTTGCTTTTTCGGGTGCCCCACCCTTGTGGTTTTGCAAGGGTGGGAAAAAATGCTGTCCGCGAGCACCGCTTTGCCGCTACCTAAGCGTGACATTCCGAGGAGCGGTAGCGACGAGGAATCTGCTGTCGCTTTTTCTGATGTCATCCTGAGCGGGTGTGGAATTTGGTTGCCGAAGGATCTCTCTTCGCAATGTTTCGGTAACAACTGAGCTGACTGCTCATGCCTGTCGGTCTGCTGACGCTGGAAATCTTCATCCCTGACGCGCATTCCCTTAAAGACAAACGCCAGGTTTTGCGCAGCCTGAAGGACCGCCTCCGCGCGCGCTTCAACGTGGCCGTCGCCGAACTCGATCACCAGGAAACCTGGCAGCGCGCTCAGGTTGGCGTCGTCACCCTCTCGAACGATGCCGCGCACCTCGAGCAATCCTTACAGGCTGTGTTTGCGGAGGCGGAAAATTTGCTGGGCCGCGACCTCGTCGACCATAATCTTGAAATGCTATGAGCGCCGCCGATATGCTGTCATTCCGAGAAGCCGCAACGACGAGGAATCTGCTTCTCGCCTTAGCCATATGACTGTCGCAGGACATCGTCACGAACGCATCGGCGGCGAAATCCGCCAGGAAATCACCGCCATGCTCGCCGGCGAACTCAAAGACCCGCGCCTCTCCGTCTTCGCGACGATCAGCGAAGTCCGCATGGCGCCCGACCTCAAGCAGGCCCGGGTCTACGTCAGCGTCATGGGCCCCGAAAACGAACAAAGGGACACCATCAAAGCCCTCACCGCCGCCGCCGGCTTCATCCGCCACGAACTCAGCGAACGCCTCCAGCTCCGCCGCTCCCCCGAACTCATCTTCGTCCTCGACCGCTCCGAAGAGTACGCCCAGCGCATCAACGAACTCCTCCGCCGCGCCAAATCCCCCGGCTAGCCCTCGCTTGCCCGAGGGTATATCAACGTGCCTTGGGCATACTTCCATTCCCCGAAGTAAGGAGCCATGTGGTAAAGTAAGGAACAAGGAGTTGGCCTTTGAAGAAGCAAGCACGGATCACCAGCAAGGGACAGATCACGGTGCCGCACGAAATCCGCCGTGCGCTCGCCGTCCGCCCCGGCGATAAGTTAATCTTCGAGCAGCACGGCAGCGAAGTTCGTGTCCGGCCGGTGCGAACGAGTAGCCCCTTCGAAAAATACCGTGGCATCGGCAGCCCAGGCATCCCTCGCGGCAAGAAAGCCGTTGTGAAATGGGTCCGCGATTTGCGAGGGCAATGACCACAGCCATTGACAGCAACATCCTAATCGCTCTCTGGAATGAGGACGACACCCTGAATACCTTGGCGCGTTCGGCTCTCGACGCTGCATTGCGCCGCGGCAGCCTTGTCATTGCTGCGCCGGTTTTCGCCGAACTGCTTGCTGCTCCCTCCCGGCATGAAGCCTTCCTCGATGCCTTCTGCAGGGATACAGGGGTCTCTGTTGATTGGGAGCTGAACGAAACCATCTGGCGTATCGCCGGCCGCGCATTCCGAAACTATGTCGCCCGGCGTCGAAAGCAGCATGACTTGGGCCCTCGCCGCATTCTGGCCGATTTCCTGATCGGAGCTCACGCCCTCCAGAACGGGTTCCGCCTTCTTACCCTCGACGATCGCCTTTACGGCGCTGCTTTCCCCCGCCTCGCCATTCAGACCATCTGATTGCCTGAAATTCATGTTGCAAGGGTGGGATCTGCTTGACGAGCCTCGGCTCCTCGGCATACGCTTCGCCGCGAGCGATGAGCACAATGACTGCGCCGCGTAAACCATGAAACACTCCCGCCGCGACTTCATCAAATCCACCGCCGCTGCCGGTGCAGCCATGGGCATCTCAACGCTTGCCGACGCTTCTCCCAGAGAAGTCGCCCCCGTACAATCCTCTCGCTTGGAAACGTTCACCGACTGGATCGCCGCCGATCGCGCCACGCGCAAACGCGGCTTGCAGCAATGCCTCGACCGCATCCGCGAACTCGACCCCTCCATCCACGCTTGGGTGGTCGTTCAGCCCGAACGCCCCACCGCCGACGGCCCGCTCTCGGAAATTCCCTTTGGCGTGAAAGACATCGTCGAAACGAAGGGCATGGCCACCGAATATGGCTCGCCGCTTTACAAGGGCCGCATCGGCACAGCGGATGCCGCCATCATTCGCGACCTGCGTAGCCGCGGGGCCATTCTTCTGGGCAAAACGGTAACCACCGCCTTCGCCTACCGCACTCCCGGACCCACGCGAAACCCGCGCAATCTCGACCACACCCCCGGAGGCAGCTCCAGCGGCTCGGCTGCGGCCGTAGCCGCGGGCATGGTGCCCTTCACCATCGGCGAACAGACCCGCGGCTCCATGATTCGCCCGGCGTCCTTCTGTGGCGTCACCGGATTCAAGCCCACTTACGATCTTTTGCCCACCGAAGGCATGCTTCCCTTCGCCAAGAGCCTCGATACTCTCGGCCTGTATACGCACACGCCCGCGGACATGATTGCGCTCTGGAAAGCGATGGGAAAACCCGTGGCCGGCGCGGAGCAATTTCCGTTCGCCGCGCCCGAACCCATCCCCGAATGCGATCCGGAAATGGCCGACGCATTTCGTCAGTCCATCGCGCTCCTGCGCCGCTCCGGCATCGCGATCAAATCGATTGATATCGCCGGTGACCTGAAAAAACTTGTCGAAGCCGGCGATGTGCTGGAATCTTACGAGGGCGCGCGCGTCCACGAGGCGCGCTTGAAGCAGTTCGGCGATCGGCTCGATCAGAATATCGCGAATTTGGTTCGCAATGGGCTCAAGATTCCCACGGAACGATACGACGAGGCCAGGCGGCTCATCGCCGAGAGCAGAACCCGCTTTGCGGAAATTTTCAAATCCACTCCCGTGATTCTCACGCCCGCCGCCGTCGGTCCCGCGCCCCTCGGCTTATCCACCACGGGCGATCCGCGCATGAACGCGCCTTGGACGGCCCTGGGAACCCCGGCAGTATCGATCCCCATGCCCATCGCGAGCGGGCTTCCTCTCTGTCTGCAGTTGACCGCCGACCTCAACCAGGATTCGCACATTCTTCCTGCCGCGCTCCTGCTCTATCAGCGCCTCACCGCCAGCCCCAAAACGAGCATCTGATCAGGATGCTCGTCCTGAGCGATGAACCGGAGCGAGGGATCCCTCTGAGCTGTCTTCATCTCCCCCGCCTGACGTGCGTCGACTCGGAGTATGGCACTCCAGTTAATACATCTACGACGAAATCGCTGGCGTGTGCTCGGCCAGCCTTGAAATCGGGGATTATTCAAAGAGCCGCTCAAGCATCATAGGCCCACTCACGCGAGAACAGGTCGAGGAACTCTTTCTCCATGAGGTGCGATGATTCACGGCCCGTCGTTCAGCAAACTATTCGTAGCAAAGGGGGCAAACTCGCCGGGCCCAACAGACACCGAAATAAGCACCGAAACCCGAGGTTTCAAGGATGGCCCACATTCCGAGACTTATCAGGAGTTGGCCTCTATTGCCTTCTGAAGATCAAGGCTATCCTCTCCTGGTTTCAAGTGGGCGAAAACAGGGGATTTTGCCAAACACTCCGACTCTGGGATAAAAAGCGGTCGGGGTGGCGAAACTAGGCAATCTGAAGTCTGAAATTTAGCTCGCCTAGGAGGCCGACGCTGAGCAGAAGCAAGCCTGAAAATTTAGGAACTGCGCTTTCTGTTCAGTCGTCTTGACTGTGGTTTTTGAATCAGTATTTCGTGGTTACGCAGCAGCAGCCGTCGAATTGACCAGCCCGCCCTTAGCTCCGGAGAGCTTGCGGTACGTCAGAAAGCCAATTATTGAAAGTAGTCCGGCTAGGAGCAACACAAACGTGCCGGGTTCTGGAACATTGACGGGCGTGGTGCCAGGTCCGGGTAGGGTTCCCCCAGGGGGCGGGATCACTGTACCGCTTGAGCTAATAAAAGGGCTGCCGTTGCAGCCGGTAGAGATGGTGTTGTTAATCATGGTCACGTTGCCAGTATTTGCCAGGACGCTACCGCAGTTTATAGTTGCGCCCTGACCCAGCGTGATGCTCGTATGAGCGAGAATATTTCCAGTGAACGTGGCGCCTGACAAAATACTCGCCGAGGCTCCCGCCACCCAATACACGCCAACATTTGAACCGGCATTTATTAGATTAACAACCGAGCCGGTTTGGGCCGTGAACGAGCTCCCCGCGAGGAAAACGAAGTCCACATTGCTTTGGCCCTGGGCGTCGAGAGTGAGTACTCCGTTTAGGTTAAATGTCGACCCACTAGAATAAACGCCCGGGGTGATTATCAGGTTCCCAGAGAGACCAGCCGTGCCCAAGTTAAGGCTCGACAGGCCCTGTAGACCACTGATTGCTGCGGCGAGATCAGTCTGATTGGTGGCGGTAGCGGGTCCGATCGTGTTTCCTGCTGTGATGACGACGCAGTTTGCTCCAGGGCATAGCGTCGCACCGGTGATCGAAGAACCCGCATAGACACCCACATTCCCCCCGTTGATAGTGGTCGGGCCGGAATTGGTCACCGACGTGGCGCCGAGGACCGCAAAACTAGCTGCAGATCCGAGAACGATGCTGTTGGCATAGGCACTGACTGCCAACAACGGGATAACCACGGCTAAAACCCCAAGGGAAGAGATTCGTAATCTCATTTTTTCCTCTAGTTAAGCGATGACTTGGGCCGGAAGCGGCTGGGTGCGATTCTGCCGGGGTCGTCGCTCCAAACCTATTGCCCCGTGATTATTGGCTGCAAAACGTTAGCCAAATCTCGTTTTCTTGAAAGAAATTGAAAACAAATGGATTGTCGCCGGCTGTCCGTCACCGAGTCTGCAACTTCTTTCAGCTTGTTGGCGAGGTCTCGGACATTATGCTTTATCCGAGGGCTCCAAACTGATGAAAGTGTCCTGAATGGGACACCTGCTATGCCACGATGAAAAGGCCATCTCTGGACTAGCGCTGCTCCGAGATTTGCAACGACCCATTGAGACCACCGGCATTGTCGGAATGTGGCTCACCCCGCCGCCATCTAAGAGCCGCTTATATTGGGAGGCGTCTTAAAGAATCAAGAGCTTGGGAATGGCGCGGTAACAAGGTTTATCGAACGAAGGTTTGGTTCCGAAACTCGTGATTCCGAATCGGAGATATCCTTCGTTCGTGCTCAGCTCCATAACGCGGCGGATTCTAAAGCCCCCAAATAAGTCCGCGTAGTTTCGCGGCTCCGGAGGTACTCGGCGCACGTGAGACACGTCGCTGCCCATTCTCCGGTCTGCATTCCGCCGCTAAAGTCCTTACCCGCTGCGACGCGTTCGCCGTTGTTCAGCTTGTCCGCGGTATGTCTGCATGCGTGGGTCGCGCCATTAACCTGCGCCCTTTGCTCCGCTGGCAACTGAAGAATCTGGACCTTTACTAGAGTCAGCATCGATTCCCCCCGGCAGCCATTTTCCGAATCGGCGCGCCGGAGGGCCAGCGCCGCGGTATCTGCCAGTGTCCCGCCCGCTATTGGCGTTTCAGCGGCAACACAAGAGGCCGGAACCTTTCGCATGAAGTCGTCCCGTCCCGTTTTGTGTAGCACCGCCTTCTTGTCCCGAGTGCCGTTGCGAGGGACCAGGCGGCATCTGTTCGACTTTACGCATGAGTTAAAACGAGCATCCGAGCAGGATGCTCGTCCCGAGCAAGGATCGCGAAGCGAGGGATCTCTCCGAAGCGGCGCTTTACTCGAGGAGTAAAATAGAACATGCTCGAAATTTGTCCGCCCGAACTTTGTGCATGTGGACCTCGTGTGCTTCGCAGGTGGCACAGCCACTCCTGGCTGTGCTCCGTTCAGCGTGCGGCTGCCGCAGAGAGCGCCCCAACAACCGCGTGCGGATCGGCATCGCTCCGAACAGCCGACTCCCCCACTTTCCGTACGCATATCGTAACCTATTTAGAATTATATTGTTGCACGCATCGTGCCGACAACCACATTAGAATCATACTCTTGCGGAAAAACATAGGGGGCCACCCCCTCCGAGTGCAATTATGTTGCGTTGGTTCCACTTTTCCACTAAGGCCAGCAGAATGAGCACATACGCAAAACTCGCCCGCAATTCCCGCAGAATCTGCACTTACATTTTTATTGGACTTAAAGTACCTGTAGAATCAACACTTGCAAAAAAATCGCGGTGGGGATAGCAATGTCGGCGGAGTTTTGGAGGATCAATGAGCAAGTTTAAGACAGCGTCGCTGCTCTTCGCTATGTTGCTGGCGGCGGCTACGGGCGCCCGCGCCCAGCAGTTTCGCTTTCATCTCCAGGAAGCGACCATCGACGACGTCCATCGCGCCATCCGCGAAGGCCAGCTCACCTGCCGCGGATTGGTCCAGCTCTATATCAATAGCGCCAAGGCCTATAACGGCGTCCCCGACGAACTCGTCACCAAAGACGGCGCGCCCGTCCCGCCTGCGCCTGGCGTAATTCGCGTTGGCGCGCCGCTGAAGTTTCCCACCGCGACCATCGCGATATCCACTTTGCTGCCCAATTTCGATCAGTACGCAGGGCCTCCGATTGAGTTCGGCCGGATGGAGCCGACCGCATCCGATCCCACCGTGCAGCAGCAATACGGCATGACCATCGGCATGCCCAATGCCGGCCAGTTGAATGCTCTCGGCACACTTAACCTTCGCGGCGAACGCTCCGTCACCTGCAAAGGCGATCGTGACCGCCGTCCCGCGGATGGGCCGCTGCCGCCGGGCTCGCCTGCTGTCTGCGAGGAATTTCGCAAGCAGCCCGACGCCCTCGAGCGCGCTGCCGCGCTCGATGCGCAATATGGCCGGAATCCCGACATCCAGAAGCTGCCCATGTACTGCGTCGTTTTCACCTTCAAGGATTCCTACGACGCCAAAGACATGCGCAGCACCGGCGGCGCCGATGCCAATTACGACATCGATTTCCCGGCGCGCGACCAGACGCTGATCGCTCAGCTTCGCGAAAAAGGCGCCATCATTTACGCCAAAGCCGTCAACACGGAATACAACGGCCGGCCCGTTCCTGCCATTCGCGGCGAAGACAATTCGGAATCGCGCGGTTCCAATCGGCCCACGAAAGTTTTTGTCTCCACGCAGGGCTATCAGCGCAGCAGTTGGGCGGGCAATCCGAGCGACGTTTACGACACCACCCGCGCCGCCTCCTTGGGTTCCAGTTCCGGCTCGGGCGTTTCCGTAAGCGCGAATCTTACGATGTGCAGTCTCTGCGAAGAAACCAGCATGTCGTGCCGCGGGCCCTCCAATCACAACGCCGTGTCGCTGATTCTGCCGCACAAATCGCTCATTTCGTTTCTTGGCGGCGCCATCGGCGCGGATATTTACAACGATCGCGCCGGCATTATGTGCCGCACGGTCAGAGATGCGGCCAAGGTCCTGGATTCGCTCAAAGATCCGGTCAACGGCTACTACGACCCGCGCGACGTTTTCACCACGGTTCCCCGGTCGAGTGTGCTCGATAAGCCCTACGCCCCGAACGCCGCTTCGCCGGGCACGCGCGGCTCGCTGAAAGGGATGCGGATCGGGATCATCCGCGAATCGATGCTCACGTTTCCCGGCGTAAAAGCCGACGAACCGATTTCGCAAGCCGCTGCCAAGGAGATCAAAGCCGTCCTCGGCGATTACCTCGGTGCGACTCTGGTCGAATCGGTCGATCCTCTGTGGCCGGATGATCCCGGCATCGAAAACATGAAGCCGTCCTACACGGACGCTTTGGCGCAGCTCGTTCCGGTATTTTTTCCCGACATCCTTTACCGCCTCGGGCGCGACGGCCAGCCCCAGTTCCCCGAATTCGCCGCAAAAATTCAGCCCACGGAATTCGCTCCCGGCAAGAGGTTCGGATCCGGGACCATGAAGCCCATCGATTACTTCCTCAACCTCGCCGAAGGAAAGGTTCCCATTCCCAAGAACCTGAATATCCGCGCCATTGAAGAGGAAGTCGAATCGAACGCCTTCACATTCCACTTCAATCAATACGCCATGCGCCGTGCGGCCGATTGGAAAGAGCGCGGATTCATGGAAACTTTGATCGATTTTCACGCCCTCAACGCGCGCTCGAAATTCTTGGGCGACGATCAGCGGGCCTCATTCAAGGATTGGGAAGAGATGACGGACATGCGCAACACCGGCTCTCGCCAGGGTATCGACGAGCACATCATGATGCGGGAGCTTCTGCGGCGCGTGGAAATGAAGATCATCTACGAAAATCATCTGGATGCCGTCGTGCGCGTCCACTACTCGCTCCCTCCCGGGAAAATCGGATTGGCTCCTCAGCCCGAGCCTCGCGGCGACATTCGCGGTGAGCTGCGCATGGGTCCGTTTGCAGGCGTCACGGAAGTCCTCATCCCCGCTGGTTACGTGACCACGGTCTACGATCCTGTCTTCGTCTTGAGTCCCGATAAAAAGCGATATATTCCGACCGCCAACAACACGCCCGCCACTTTGCCTGCGCCGGGACTTCCCTTCTCTTTGGTCTTTCGGGCCGAGCCCGGCAAAGAAGACATAATCCTGAAAGTGGCTTCCGCTTATCAGGCGGCTTCCAAGCGCCGCGTTCCGCCGCCTCAATTTGGTCCCCTTCCGGGGGAACCATAAGCGCCGTGCCTACAACTTGTCATTCTGTCTCTGACGAATGCGGCGGTGTCAAGCGACACCCCTGCGAGCGAGGGCAGGACGCGCTCTCGTGGTCGGTTTGTTTTTCCCTTACCAGAGTCTTTTGCCAAGACCAGACTCGTTTACAGAATCAATCGGTGGGCTGGATCGCTCCACCAACCATCTCTTCGGTCTCTTACAGCGACCATGATTCGCTACTCCGAACTCCCTCGCGGATCGAGGGAGGCAGGGTGCCCACTCAAGCGCTCGGTCTCAACCTGCGACCACAGAATGACTCGGGCGGCCCTGCATCTGAGCGACCGGAGGCTGCGGGTACGGCCGGTTCTCCCGCAGCATCCAGTACATCCTTACCGCCAGCTTGCGCGCGACCATCACCTTGGCCAGCGCTCGATGTTGACGCGCCGCCAGCCGGCGATAATCCCGCCGCAACTCTTCGTCGCACCGCGCAGCGGTCTGCGCCGCCTCCACCAAAAGCGTGCGCATCATGGTGTTGCCTTGCTTGCTGATCGAACCCAGTTTCTGACGCCCGCCCGAAGAATGCTCGCGGGGAATCAGTCCCAGGTAGCTGGCCACCTGCTTGCCGCGGGGAAATCGTTGCGGCGGACCGATGGTCAATACATAGGCCAATCCGACCACCGGCCCTACGCCCGGATGGGTCATCAACAGCCGCACTTCCGGACGTCGCAGGGCCTCGGTGCACACCGCCTGGTCCAGTTCTCCGACTTGCCCCTCCAGCTGGTCCAGCATCGCCAGCAACTCCGCTCGGCGCCGTGCCGTCCAGCCTTCCAGCGGCAACTGCTCCAGCACCGCGCGGCCTTCGCGGCTCCACAACCGCCGCTTGCGCTGCACGCCCTGGTTCAACGCCAGATGTTGCAACTGGTTCTTGACCTGCCTGCGCAGCTCCACCAGCTTTTGCCGATGCCGCAACAACTGCCGCAGATCCCGCACCTCGGCGCTGGGCACCCACAGACGCGGAAAACGTCCGTCGAGCAGCAGATTCAAAATATGCTGCGCATCGCGCCGGTCGGTCTTTTGTTGGCGCACCACCAGCCGGCGAATCTGCGCCGCATCTCCGATCCACAACTCGTGCCCCATCTCCGCCAGCATCTTCTCGAACCATTGCGAGTTGCCCACGGCCTCCATCCCTACACGCACGCGCTGCCCGTGCAGTGCCTGATAGAAGCGCCGTGCTTCTCCTTCCTTGTGCTCCAAGCGACCTTCCCACAGCTCGCCGGTTTCCGTATCGACCATGGCGATCTGCTGGTAGCTCGGGTGAAAATCACAGCCTATAATCTTCATCGCGGCTCCTTCCTTCCCGAGCCTTGGTCTTGGCAAAGAACTCAAGTTTACTCGGGCAGGCTCTCGGAGCCGCTCTTCGTCATGCAATCAAGCGAAGTGGCCGCGATTGTCCGTCGGCCGCTCTTCGCGCGAAAGTCATGGGCATCAGGAGCTTTCGCGCGTTTACAAAGTGTGGCCGCGCGGCCACGAAGTCGAAGCGCGTATTTTGCCGCCGACGCCTTTCGGCGAATCCCTCTGCGGTTTCGGGTCAAAGTAGCAGCGTTGTAACAAATGCAGCGTAAACTCGATTGGACCAATAGATTTAATGCGTTGGATTCTCTGGACAAACCACTGTACTGTGCAATCGAGGAATTATCTCTCAACGCAAAGGAGGAATGGGCCATGCTGTCACGCTGCGCGAATCCCGATTGTGGAACGAATTTCGATTACGGGCATGGACGGTTCTTCCGTTTCCGCCGAAGTTCTTCGCCTGTGCCGGTAAATTCACATTCTGTTCAACATCATTGGTTGTGCGATTCATGTTCGGAAACCTACACTCTCGATTATCGCGAGGCGATCGGCATATTGCTTTCGCTTCGTCTGCGGACCCCCAACGATGGCTATATACCCCTGCTGATTGCGGAAGCGTGAGGGTGTGACTTCTTTAATTCTAAGCGCGGGACGAGAAACCATGCCGTTTGACCCTGTAGCTGCGGATGCCTTCGCGGGCTCTTTTAAGCGCGACTCGGCGTTTGACCAACTCCTCCGGCTGGCAGCTTCCTATTCTTCACGGCATTCTCTTTCGCAGCAGGGCGGCTCGCGGAGCTCTGCGCGAAAAAACCCACTCACTGAAGACATTGAGCGCCGCGCTTACGAAATCTATCTCAGTCGAGGCGGTACCCACGGGTGTGACATGGATGATTGGCTGCAAGCGGAACGCCAGGTACTCGAAGAACTCAAATCAAAGAAAGCCAGCTTGCGTCTGGCTCTCGCCTTTGGCCTTTTGAAAGCGCCCCTCGAATAACTTTTGCCAGCGCAGCGCTCTCTCAGCACTCTCTTCGCGCACTAAAATTCAATTCAAGATTCGACAGTTGAAAGCAACAGCGGCGAGCCGAGCCTGCCAGCGTAGTGCGGCCTGTAGCGCGTGACGTTGTACATCTTCGGAATATCCAGCGTGCGGGCGCCAAGCTTCGGATCGGGTAGCGGCACATGCGTGTATTTGCCGTCGCGCACAGCGGTAAGCCGCCCATAGACTTCTCCGCGGATCAGATCCACAGCCACGTTCGCGAAGGTGATCGCCACGATCTGATCCAACGCATCCGGATCGCCGCTGCGCAGTTCGTAAGTGAGATCGCTGACCATTACTTCTTCGCCGGTGCGCCGCCGTATCTCCTCGCCTAGCGCGTGCCCGATGTCCACCTTCTTCTTGTGTCCGTACGCGTCCGCTTCGCCATATTCCTCGACGGAATGGCCTTGCCACACAGCGCCTTCCGACGCAATCACAAATGCGTAGCGGCTGGGATTGTTGCGCTTATCCTCGAGCAGGATTGCGATCAGGCGATCCAGCTCAAACTCCACTTCGGGTATCACGCAGCGGCCCGCAGTCACATAAGCCGTGTACAACGCAGTGAAGCCCGCATCGCGCCCGAAGATGCGAAAGATGCCGATGCGCTCGTGCGAACCGAGCGTGGTGCGCTGGCGCGTGATGGCTTCCTTGGCGCGGCTGATGGCGGTAGAAAAGCCGATGCAGTATTCCGTTCCCTGAACGTCATTGTCCATCGTCTTGGGAATGCCAATGATGCGCACGCCTTTGGAGTCGAGCCTCTTTGCGAAGCTGAGCGTGTCATCGCCGCCTATGGCAATGAGGCAATCGAGGTGGAGGTGCTCGATATTCTCGAGCACGAGCGGCGTCAGGTCGTAGACCTCGTCGGAAACGCGCAGCGATTCGAGCTTTTTCGGCGGGAGATTCTTCGGCAAACCCGCGCGGCGCATCTTAGGGGGATTTGTACGCGAGGTATGCAGAACGGTGCCGCCGGTGCGGTCGATCCCTCGTGTATTGTTGCGATCGAGCACGCGAACATATTCGGAATCAAGCTGAGGTCCCTGTTTGAGGTGGGTCAGCCCTTCCCAGCCGCGGCGAATTCCCAAAACTTCATAATCCATGTCCGTCGTCTGATAGACGACGCTCTTGATGACGGCGTTCAGGCCAGGAACATCTCCACCGCCGGTTAAAATACCGATTCGACGCATCGACACGTAGGCGCGCGCGAGCTAATTGCAGCCGCAGCCACCCATCCCGCAGCAGGAACCGCCGGGCATGCCGCTCCCGTTTGCGGAACTCTCGGATGAGCCGTTTTTTGCCGGCGCGCTGAAGACGGAAAGCTGGAGGGTGTGGCGCTGGCTCGCGCATTTCGGGCAGGCGATCTTCGCGCTCTTGGAAAGCACAATTTGCTCGTAGTGCGCACCGCAATCGTCACAAAGGTATTCGTAAATGGGCATCGGAACCAGCTCCTTATGTCAGCCTATATTGTAGAAATAGATTGGCGCTCGGAGCAAGCAACTCTGCGGCGAATTAATTAGCCACGAAAAGCAACAGCCCCCAGGAATCGGGGGCTGTTGCGACACAACTGAATTGCCGACGATCTAGTCGCCGGCGGGCGCAGCGACCTCTTCCACTTCTTTGACCGCATCCTTCGCGCCGGCTTTCGCGATGGTAGTGAGGGCTGGGCCGGTGGCCGTTTTGATTTGTTGCACGGAACCGATCTGCACCACAGATGGCTGTGCTTTCTTGAGGACCATCTCTTCGTAGATGGCCCGAACTTTGGCAGCCTCTTCGTTGGCCTTACGGCGGCGAATCTTATCTTCCTCCGCCGCGGTCATCGGGATGTCGTGCTCCTTGGGGCGAACGCGCGCTGCATCGTCCTCATCGATGACGAGTGAATGCTCGTAATTTTGCAGATCGACCGGCCGGCCTTTGGCATAAATTTCATGCTTGCCGTGAGTGCGATACCACTGCGCCACGGTCGCGTTTTTGTACATGTTCTCGATGATCTTCCGCCATCCGATGCCGGTGTTGTATGCGCAGAAGGAGATTTCGCCCTGCTGCGTGGCATACGGAATGATGCACATTTCCGTGCGGCGGAAATCGTAGTTGAATAGATCCTGGAACCACATGCCGGCGATGAACAGGAAATTCCAGGGATCCTCTTCGCGACGCTTCTTGGTGTCTTCAAAGGTGCGATCGGGGCCGGAATTCCCGTATTTCTTTACGTGATTCGGCGTCAGACCCCAGGACTTATCGAACTTGCGCCACAGATCAATGAGAGCCAGGCTGGGCGGCGCCTCGAACGGCCGATAATTCTTCAGGAGCGCGAGCCCCATCATCAGATTCGAGAAATTCTTGCCGCGCGCCGCATCGGTGATTTTTTTCACGTCATCGACCAACTGCGGCACATTCAGGAACCGCGGCACGGGCGCCCATTCTTTCGTCTGCTTGTTGATCATCAAAGCGGTGCCCACTCCACAATTGGGATGGCAACCGCAGCTCACAGTTCCCCAATGCGATTCCGGACCGTGGGCCAAGTCGGCAAACGCCGAAAAGGCGCTGATCAGAGAGATCGGGAACCAATCGCGGGTCGGTTCCACTCTGCCCACCTGATTACTAACGTCATTGGCCAAATGGGAGAGCGTATAGCGCTGCCGGAGACGGCGCTCCGGGGTGATGTCTTCGTCGCGGCCGGTGAAAGACACCGGCTGGAAGGCCACGAACGAAATCTTCCTGGGATTTTCCATCGCGAACTTCACGATCGAGCCCACCTGGTCGTTGTTAACGTTGTTTACGATGGTGACGACCAGAATGATTTCGATGCCCGACTCGTGCATGTTTTCGATGGCGCGCAGTTTGACGTCAAACAAATTGCCGACTTGACGGTGGCTATTCGCGTCGTTACCAATTCCGTCGAACTGGAGGTAGGCATAGCGCAAGCCAGCCTCGAATGCCTTCTTGCAGAAATCCTTGCTCTTGGCAAACTCGATCCCGTTGGTGGCCGCCTGTACGCTGTTGTAACCGAGCTTTCGCGCGTAGCGGATGGCATCCAGGAAATACGGGTGCATGGTGGGCTCGCCGCCGGAGAACTGCACGGAAAGCTGGCGGCGCGGCTTGATCTTTACCGCGTTGTCGAGAACTTCCTGAATCTCTTCCCAGCCCAGTTCGTGCACATAGCCGACCTGGTTTGCGTCCATAAAGCACGGATCGCACATCATGTTGCAGCGATTGGTGAGGTCGACAGTCAGGACAGCTCCGCGCCCGTAGCGAACGGTGCTCGAGCCATGCTTGTGCAGGCCCTCATCGTTATGGGCAGGAATATCGCGGCCGGGGAAATTCTTCTCGATCCAGGACAGAAACTTCGAATCGATGGCCATCAGGTCTTCATAGGTGCCGTGAACGGGGCACTCTTTCACCATCCACACCTGGCCATCGCGCTCGATGATTTGGGCTTTGATCTCCCCGACTTTCTCGAACATCAAATCCTGCCAGTCCTTTTTTCCACTGAAAATGGCGTCGCGAGCTTCTTTCACACACCCCGGGCAGAGCGAATCGGTTTGCCTCGGCCACCCCAGCGTCGGCTTGGTTTTTTCCCAGGACTTGAGCAACGGCTTCTCGGACCACTTCGGCGTAAACGAAGCGTTAGGATTAAATTTGTTAAAAAATTGCAGAGTATCGAAAGCTACGCCGGCGGTTTTGCTCAGAGCCAAGTCCACCAGTTTCAAGGCCTGCGAACCCGCGCCTACTTTTCTCGGCATGTTAATTGCCTCGCTTTCCAGCTACAAAATTTGAGTTTCGAATATGTGAAAGAAAATGCAGCGAAGTTCCCAATCTTCCCCCCGAAAGAAGGCGCTCCAAAAGAGCGCTCACTTTATCACGGAAACTTGCGCGCCACGCCTGCGCCGCGACGCCAAAGTGCTTCGCCATCACTAGTTTCGCCGGGGGTGCGCCATAGGGTCCAGCCGGATACGGCCAAGGGTGAAAAAGAGGGGTCGAACGGCACCAGCCGGATGGTTAACGGAAGGTGAAGAAAGGGCCTGGGACGGCCCTGAGGGTTACCAATAAGTCGCACGATTCAAGTAACTTGAGGACCTTCCGCGTGTTCACTCGTTCACGACCGGCCGCAATACGGCTATAGCAAAATGCGCGAGCTCAGGGGCTCCTTCATCGAGCTGCAGCCAACGCACAATACAATGCTCTTTAAGGTAATTTGTCACACGGGATTCGGCGATTCCCAAGTTCTCGGCCAAGCTTTCTTTCAATCGCGGCGGATCTTTTGCTCCGCGACTACCACGAACGAGATTGCCGATGGCAATTCGCAAAGTCTGGCACGATTCAACGTAGTAGTGACTTACCTGGTCGGAATCCGAGAGCAACAGCACGCCAGGACCGGCCGGGGCTGACTCTGCCTGCTCCAGTTTTGAATGCGGGCAAGCCAACAAGCGCCGAAGCTGCGACTCCAAATGCGCCATTCGAGAAGCGAGGGCAGGTTCGCCCGCACGGCTGCGAGCCTGCCAAGCTGCGGTCGATGCAACGGGACTGGCTGATGAACTGGCGGACGGACTTGCCGGTGGCTTGAATTCCGGAACAGGTTCTTCCGATAAGGGAGGAAGTCGCGACGGTCTCTCGCTGGGCGTTTCGACGACTTCTGCACGGATCGGAGCTGAAACCGGTGCGGCTCCAGAAGCGACTCCCTTGGCCGGGCGACGCCTGTTTCGACCGCCCCGCCGTCCGCGGCGACGCGGTTTTCTTTGACCTGGCGCAGCGCCGGATTCCTCGGCAGCCGTATTTCCGATCGTCGCGGCACCCGCGCCCCGAGCGCGCTGCATTGGCTCGCGGACTACCTCCAGCTGTGGCTTTGCCTCGTCCGGTGCGATGTCTTGTCCCATGATGTCTTGTCCAATGTCGGGGCCGGTTTCGGATGCAGGTTGAGTTTCGGACAAACCACTGGCGGAACTCGAAGCATCTGCGCTCGAGCTGTCTTTGCTCGTGCCATGTGGGGATGCTTCGGTGCTCTGGCTTGTTTCGACACCTGCCGGGGAAGGAGAACGAAGGCGGGCTAATGCAGCCTCGGCCTTGGTCTTCCACTGGGACCGGCGAAATCGCTCCGCGGCCGCCGTATACCAGCGCGCCGCCTCGGCGTGCTCGCCGGCTTTCTCCTGCCACCGAGCCAGTTCGAACGCCACCATGGCGTCGCGGGTCTGTTCGTAAAGTTCGGCCAGCTTTGCTGCTGCGTCCGTAGTTGCTTTCGCTTTGCGGATGCGTGCCTGAATTTGCCGCCAGTCTGCCATTGCGAGCATTGTAGCAGTGACTAGGCTGCGCAACCAAAACCTCAAGCGGGTTTTGCCTAGAGTTCAGCAGCGCGGGTTGGTTCAATCCTCCGAATGTCGCACGCGGGATCCTGGTGAAGTCCTTTCTGGGACACAAAGATTGCGGGACAATTAATTCATGCGATTCATGCACGGCGTCGCCGAGACTGAGTGGATCACCGCGAAAGCGCACGAACTTGGCTTTGATCTTTGCGGAATTGCGCCTGTAGAAGGACTGGCCGACGCCGCGAATTTCAAGGAGTGGCTCGCGCGCGGGTACGCGGGACAGATGCAATACATGCATGATCCGCGGCGGGCCGATATCACGCAGGTGCTTCCGGAAGTTAGAAGCGTGGTTGTGTGCGCGCTCAACTACAACACAGGCGCTCCTGCGTCGATCGAAGCTGCTGCCCGTGCGACAGATCAGGAACCACGCGGCTGGATTTCGCGCTACGCATACGGCGACGACTACCATACGGTCGCGGGCGAAAAACTCGAGCAACTGCTTGCGGCCATGCAGGGCCATTTCATTGGATCGTGGCAAGCGCGTACATACGTAGACACGGGTCCGATCGATGAGCGGCTCGCAGCGGAACGAGCGGGATTGGGTTGGCAGGCGAAAAACACGTGCCTGATCAACGAAAGTATCGGATCGTGGCTCTTCCTTGGCGTCATCCTGACTTCGCTAGAGCTGGCGCCCTCCAATGCAGCGCCGGATTTGCCGCCAGCCGACCTGTGCGGAAATTGCCGGCTTTGTCTTGACGCTTGTCCCACGGGCGCGCTCGTCGAGCCTTACCTAATGGATGCGCGCCGCTGCATTTCCTACCTTACGATTGAGCTTCGCCAGGCGATTCCCGAAGAACTGCGCGCGCCGATGGGTTGGCAGGTGTTCGGGTGCGACATTTGCCAGGACGTCTGCCCGTGGAACCTAAAAGCGCCCGCGACGTCGATTCCATCTTTTCAAGCACGAGAGAAACTGCTGGCGCCGGAGCTGTTGTGGCTTCTGTCGCTGAAGGAAGAGGAGTTCCGCGAAATTTTCCGCGGCAGTCCCGTTCGCCGGGCGAAATGGCGAGGCTTGATGCGGAACGCGTGTGTCGCCGCGGGGAACATGGCGGATAAATACAGGGCGGACGCGCCTGAGCGATTGCAACTCCGAAAGCGCTTAGGCGAATTGGCGGCATCGACTGATCCTCTGGTTGCGGAACATGCCGCGTGGGCACTGTCCCGCTTTGCGGCGAGCGAATAAATTTTGAGATGAATTGTGCGATGCAGGGGCTAGTTGTGCGGCGCTCGCGAGCGGCGCTAAGATTAACTGGTGCCCAGAAGCGCCCAGCCTACATCCAACCCTATAGATAGACGGATTAAATCCCGTAGGAGGCGAATTTTATGGCACAGCAAGCTACCTCACCGAAGGAGGGTCATGTGGCCCACGTTCTTCCTCCGCTGCCTTATCCGGCGGATTCGCTCGAGCCGTATATCGACAAGATGACGATGGAGATCCACCACGACAAGCACCACGGCGCATACGTTACAAACCTCAATAAGGCTCTCGAAGGACAAACCAATCTGCAGGGACTCTCGATCGAGGAATTGCTGAGCAACCTGGATCGCGTTCCGGAAAACGTCCGCACAACCGTACGCAATAACGGCGGCGGTCATATGAATCATTCCATGTTCTGGAAGATTATGAAGAAGGGCGGAGGCGGCGAGCCGAAGGGAAAGTTGGCGGACGCCATCAAGTCCGCATTTGGATCTTTCGCGGACTTCAAGACTAAATTCAGTCAGGCCGGGATAACAAGGTTTGGATCCGGATGGTCCTGGCTTTTCATCAAGGACGGGAAACTAACCATCGAGTCCACGCCCAATCAAGACAATCCGGTGATGAGCGGGGGCAAACCGGTGATGGGCCTTGACGTGTGGGAGCACGCCTACTACCTGAAATATCAGAACCGCCGGCCGGAATACGTGGAGGCCTGGTGGAATGTCGTCAACTGGGAAGAGATAGAGAAGAACTTCGGATCAGCGAAATAGGCCGGCTTCAGCGTCGATCTAGGGCGCTTACTTAACTCTAAAATGAGCTCGGCCCGCCGGATTGTACGGAGAAAACAAACCGGCGGGCCGAGTTTTTTGGCGGAATGCTATGTGCGAAGTTCCCGTGCGCTGCGGCACGGTACTGCGTCACCTGTGCACTGCGACACGGTGGTCTTCGTCACCCAACACGAGCATTCGCCGGCATCCGTAACACCCGCTCACCTGCCGAAACCGCCTCGGGTGTGCTCTCCTCGGTCGTAGCTTGTGGCACATTAAAACCAAAGAGCGTGTCTACGGAAGAGTCGACAGGCGCAGTACGCAGTCCGCTGGTTGCTTCGCGCATCAGGCTCACGCGATCGCGGACGTTGAACTTCGCCAAAAGTGCAGAAACGTGATATTTGACGGTGCGTTCGGAGACATTAAGCCGGGCACCGATTTCTTTATTGGAAAGATTTCTCAGCACGCACTCGAGTACTTCGCGCTCGCGTGGGCTCAGGCGGACTTCCGAGCCGATCGCCCTCCCGGCATCCAACAACTCCTGTGCGCGCCTTCCGACTGAATCGAGCAGGCTTGCACGAGGCACGACCAACACTGTGTAGTCGGTTGGGGCCTGGCCGCGAACCAAACAATGCATGGCCAGGAGACTGGCGGCTCTCTCGATCGGTATTGTTCCCTCAGGGGCCGCTTCAATCTCAAATCGCGCGGCGCCGGACGCACGTTCGCAGAAAACGAAAGCGCCGGGCTGGAGCGAGTGTACTTTTGCGGGAATGGGATTGAGTACCGTGTTGCTCCTTGTCTTATTCAGAACGACCTCGCGTTGTCCGCATCTGCATCCGCAGATTGCGTGACACAAAGTAGATTTACATTGACTGGGCTCTGCTGCCTGACGAGGGCGGTGCCTGGGCGGAATCGGCGTTGTACAGGTCTCTGAGGAGGAGGCCCTTAGCGCGTCCGCAACCTCGTACGGTGTTCTAAGCAAGCCCTATACCATTTCTAAGGTTTTTACCCTACAGAGGAATCAATGGTTTGCGGGAATCTGAGAGACTCTTCCTCGGTATACATGTGCATAGTTTTCACAGTGGAGGGCAGAATTTGCCGTGCTATCAGCGAAAAAACGGTACTAAAACGAGTTAAACAGGGGTTTAACGAGCAATGATGCGGGTGCGAAGCGGAGAGATGAGCTCATAACGGATACCGCGCCAAGTGATTTTGCGGGTAAACATGGCAATGAGCGAATTATAGAGGTACACGAACGGAACGAGCGGCGCGAGCAAGACCCACACCCAACCTTCACTGAGCAACTGCTCTCGCAGGTCAGGCAGGAGTTCTAAAACCGCAACAAGTCTCAAAACGCCCCGTACCGATGCAAAAATGGGAAGGATTAGAGCGAGCACGAGAAATTGCACGCTCGGCAAGCCCATCATTGAACCTACAAACCAGGATGCGATACCCATCAAAATTGCGGCGCAATAAAACAGGTGACCTATGAAAGCTACCCACCACAGCTTTGGGGCGTAGATGCGCGTGATGATGAGCTGGCGGTTTGTAAATTCGAGAAAGCCTTTGAAATTGAACGTGGGAGATGACGGGACCAGACATTCAGGCGCGAAAACAATGCGCAGGCCGTTGTTTTGAAGAGCGCGCGTGAGCGCATAGTCGTCACTGACGGCACCCTTCCAGGAATTCAGAATGCGCAGTTCCTCGAACCGCTGGCGTTTTATGGCCGTGCCGCCGCCCCAGCAGAAATTGCGCTTGCCTTCGCCGAGATAGGTGGCGGCAGAGGCGCTCCAGGCGGAGGCCAGGGCGCTCCAGAATCCATTCCCCTTTGGCAAAAGCCATCGAAATGCAGTGACAGCGCCGACGGCTTCATCTTTGAGCGGCGCTACCAGGCGGGTGAGCCAGCGGCGCGACGGGCGGCCGTCAGAATCTGCAAAGACCAAGACTTCGAATTGGTCGCCCACCTGCCCCACCGCGGCTGTGAGATTGTGGACCTTGTCGCTGCAGTCCAGCGCGCGTCCCGCGCGGATAATGTGGGCGGGACGCTTGCTTCCGGCGACAAGACGCTCGAGCACCCGGAAGGCCGGGTCTTCCGCAGTGGCAATCGCAAAGAAAATTTCGTACTGCGGATAATCAAATTGAGTCAGCGCCAGAAGGTTAGCTTCCAGGTTGTCTTCTAATCCTTTTACAGGGCAGATCAAGGCCACGCGAGGCGTGTAAAGGCCGGGATCGGCGCTCGAGCGGCGCCGAGCCATTTTCAGCCATTCCAGGCCCTGCCAAAGGCTGAAGAAGCCCTGCAGGATTTGCTCAACGATGAGGAGGTAGAAAAGCGTGAACACAGAAGCGAGGATAGCAAAAGCAATTACACGCCGGGCGCGCTACTTTGGCGCTTGTGGCGCGATATGAAACCCATGCACGCGAACTCGCGGAGCGAACCGTTCCGCGGGCTATGCGGTTTCTCAAGATCGGCGGCGCGGACGAGTCGATCGCTTCGCGGATTTTCTCAGGCGGACGTCGCGGCTTCCGTTGCCTCGTTGACGGCCGCCATGCCGGGCCGGGCGAACTTTAGTGGTGACCGATATCCTGCGCGGGGACGCAAGGCGTCCGAGTTGGCCAAAAATACGGGTTCCGAGCCGCAAGAGATCCGACTGAAACGCAGCCGCGGAGCGCCGAGCCTGATCCATCATTCCGGAATCGAGCAAAATCGCGCAGCGATCTGGGAACGGGCTCTCGTCTCGTGATGCTTTGGATGCTTTGCGCGGAGCCGGCACCGTGGGATTGCGCTCGCGCCATCCGGCGTAGATTTCAAGATCCTTACGAAACGCCGCACCTTCGGTTTGCGCTTCGGCAAAAGGCCACTCAAGCGCGCGGCCCAAAGCTTCGAGGAACTCGGCATGAAATCCATCGCAGAGCGCCAGTTCCTCGGGCCGCGGGTTGCGGGACAATCCAAAAGCGCGCGGCAGGAGCCTGCGTACCTCGGCGGCGATCAACAGCAATGCTTCGCGGCTGATCGTGCGTTCCATCTCGCGAAGCCGCTCCAGGTTGGCCACAACTTTGCGCCGGTCATGCCGCTGTGCATAGGCGCGGACAAATTTCATGGCCATGGCGTCACGCGTGATGGCGGTTACAAGAAGATGGGCTAGCTCGCTTGCGTGAGTGAGGAAAAGTTTGCGGCCGGCCATTGTGCACAACGTGAGGCATGGAAGCCGCGCAGCGCAAGCAAAATCTGCAAAAAGAAAAAGGGCCTGGTCACATTTGACCAAGCCCTTTTCGGTTTGCCTTGATTACGATCTGCCGATTAGTGCACCGCCGGCGCAGCTGGCGAAGGCCCCTGCGGCGCCCGGGTTCCGACATCCAGCGAGAAGCCCGGAATAGCCGGCCCAAGCGCGAGATCAAGCGCCTGTTCCGCGGTCTTGACGTAGTGGATCTGGATACCCTCCAGACCTTCCGGGAAGTCGTCGGCAACGTTCAGCTCGTTTTCCGCCGGCAAGATCACCTCGCGGATGCCCGCGCGCTTTGCGCCGAGCACCTTTTCCTTGATCCCGCCCACGGGCAGAACGAACCCGGAGAGCGATATCTCTCCTGTCATCGCGACCCGAGGCCGGACCGGGCGGCCGCTCAACAAGCTCACCAGGGCCGTGACCATGGCGATGCCTGCCGAAGGACCATCCTTAGGCACGGCGCCTGACGGCACGTGGATGTGGATGTCCTGCTTACGGAAGAAGTCCGAATCGATACCGTAACGCTCCGAATTGGCACGTACCCAAGAGAGCGCCGCAGTCATGGACTCCTGCATGACTTCGCCCAAGTGGCCGGTCATGGTGAACTGCTTGCCGCCGCGCATGCGAGTCGCCTCAATGAAGACGATGTCGCCGCCGGCAGGCGTCCAGACCAGGCCCACGGAAACACCGGGCTGTTTGACGCGATCCTCGACCTCGCGTTCAGCGCGGAAGCGCGGAACACCGAGAGTTTCGCGAACCACCTCAGGCGTCACCACCATCTTGTCGGTCTTACCCTCTGCAAGACGGCGGGCCTGCTTTCTTGTGACCGTGGCGATCTCGCGCTCCAGATTGCGAACTCCGGCTTCACGCGTGTAGCTGTGAATCACTTCGCGCAAGCCTTCGTCGGTGAACTCGATCAGCTCTCCCACCTTCAGGCCGTGCTCATTGGCCTGCTTGGGGATGAGGTACTTGTTCGCAATGTGGACCTTCTCAACTTCCGTGTAGCCGGCGAGCTCGATGATCTCCATGCGGTCGCGCAACGGCTCTGGGATCGGATCGATCCAGTTCGCCGTAGCGATAAAGAGCACCTTTGAGAGATCAAAGGGCACGTCGAGATAATGATCCCGGAAAGCCGAATTCTGCTCGGGATCCAGAACTTCCATTAAAGCCGATGACGGATCTCCTCGGAAGTCCCGGCCCAGCTTATCGACCTCGTCGAGCATGAAAACGGGATCGTTGACTTCGGCCCGGCGCAAGCCTTGGATGATCTGTCCGGGCAGAGCGCCGATATAAGTCCGGCGATGGCCGCGGATTTCAGCTTCGTCGTGCATGCCGCCGAGCGAGATGCGCACGAACTTGCGTCCGAGCGCTCGCGCGATGGACTTGCCGAGCGACGTTTTGCCAACCCCTGGAGGCCCAAGGAAGCACAGGATGGGACCTTTCATCCCAGGCTGCAGCTTTTTGACCGCCAGGTAATCGAGGATGCGCTGCTTTACCTTTTCGAGGTCGTAGTGATCCTCGTCCAGGATCTTTTGCCCGTTGGCGATATCGATTTCGGGCGCTCCCGAGGACTTCGCCCACGGAAGAGCCGTCATCCATTCCAGATACGTGCGTGCGACCATGTACTCAGCCGAAGCCGGAGTCATCTTCTGCAAGCGCTTCAGCTCGCGGTCACACTCCTTGCGGGCTTCGGCGGGCATGCCCGACTCATCGAGTTTGGTACGCAGCTCGTCGATTTCCGCCTGCGAATCATCCGACTCGCCGAGTTCCTTCTGAATCGCCTTCATTTGCTCGCGGAGCAGATATTCGCGCTGGCTCTGGCTGACTTGCTCCTGGACCTGCTCTTGAATCTTGTTGCGCAAATCAAGGACTTCGATCTCCTTGGATAATTCGCGCACAAGCGTTTCGAGCCTTTTGCGGACATCCGCCGTTTCCAGGAGTTCCTGGCGGAGCAGAGTCGTCAGCGAAGGAAGATTGGCAGCAATGAAATCGGCCAGCCGCACGGGATCTTCGATGTTCAAAGCCACAGTCTGCAGGTCATCCGAGAGCTGCGGCGACCGCGCAACTACGTCGCGGAAAAGCTCCCGTGCATTCCGCTCGAGGGCGGAAAGCTCCGTATCGTGCGGCCCGATGAGATTGGTTACAGGCTCAACGTTTGCGCGCAAGAACGGCTTAATCGATACGACGGATGTGATCCGAATGCGCTCCAGACCTTCCACAAAAACTACCAGGTTGCCATTGGGCATCTTGACGGTCTTGTGGAGCTTGGCCATCGTGCCTACGCGATGGAGGTCGACCTCGGTCGGGTCCTCCACACGAGGATCAAGTTGTGCAACTACAGCCAAAAGGCGGTCTTCGCCCTGCAAAGAATTGAGCAAGGCTAGGGAGCTCTCGCGCCCCACCGTCAGTGGCAGAACGCCACCCGGGAAAAGCACCGTATCGCGAACAGGCAATACGGGTAACTCGGGCGGAACCATAATCTTTTCAGCTTTTTCGGCCATAATACCCCCTGGCGACTACATAAGGAGCATGTAGAGCGCCATGAAACTTTAGATGAGGTCAGTAAGGTAATGGGTGCAAATTTTCGATAATCCCATGCTAAATTAACTTGAGTACCATACGCTAACTCTTTTGATCCAGACACCACGGGTACCTAGACACCACTTATTGTATCTTAATGGTAGATAAAAGCTTGCACTCATTTAAGACTACCCCGCCTTTTGGTACTGGCGACGTACGAAAGCCAGGGCATCCTCACGCTTGATTAGACTACCTTCCAGCTGGGCTTCCTCGACAGCCTGCAAAATCTCCCTAAAGACCGGTCCCGGTCTGAAACCCATGGCCTTCAGATCCTCTCCCGTAACGAGCCGCGTCGGGCGGACCTCCTCCGGCGGAGTATCCCGCAAAAAGCGCTGGACAAAGTCATAGGCGTCCAGCTTCCCGTGGCTTGCCAGGCAATCGAGCCGGTGCAGCGGCAGGTGTTCCTCCTCAAATTTTGGCAATCGCACGAACCGCTTGAGCGTCGCGGGCCTCATTTGAAAGACGTCCTTGAAGCGAAGATGGTTAGCCACCAACGCTTCTATCTGTTCGATGTCGTCCACGGAAAAACGAAGCCTGCGGCAGATGGCTACCGCCATGCGAGCACCGATTTCGGCATGGCCATCGAAACGAATGCGATCGCCAGTTTGCTCGGCGGACGTAAATGTAGGCGGCTTTCCTACGTCATGCAGCAAAACGGCCCAGGCAAGTGTAGGCGAGACGCCGGCGGGCAGGTTTTCGAGCATTAGGAGCGTATGCACCCAGACGTCGCCTTCGGGATGAAATTCGGGCGGCTGGGCGACCCCCTTCATGGCCGCGATCTCCGGCAAGGAAGCCTTCAGCAAACCAGTCTGGTCGAGGAGCTCAAAAGCACGGCGGGCGGCTCCCTCGGTGAGCAGTTTGGTGATTTCATCCCGCAGCCTTTCGGCCGAGACGGCGGTGATGTGCGGCGCAGCAGCGACTATGGCCTGGAAGGTTGCAGGCTCGACGACGTAGCCAAAGCGGGCGGCAAAACGAACTGCGCGCACCATGCGTAACCGGTCTTCACAGAAACGCAGGTCCGGCTCGCCAATCGCGCGCACAAGGCGCTCGCCGAGATCTTCGCGCCCGCCCACGAAATCGAGTATCTGCTGCGTTTGCACGTCCATCATCAGGCCGTTTATCGTGAAATCGCGACGGCGAACGTCTTCTTCAGGCGAATTCGAATATTCGACCCGATCGGGGTGCCGGCCATCGGAATAGCCGACATCCGAGCGGAAGGTGGCCACCTCAACTTGTGAGCTGTTTGCCACCACAAGGATCACCCCGAAGCGCGCGCCTACATCCACACTGGACGGAAAAAGCTCCTGTACCCGGGCTGGATGTGCATCCGTTGCGACGTCATAGTCTTCCGGCTCGCGGCCGAGCAGCAGATCGCGCACGCAGCCGCCGACAAGAAAGGCTTTGAAGCCACAAGCCTGCAGTTTTCGGCAAATATCCGCCGCGAGTTCGCGCGGAGTCATATGGCGATTATGCGCCCTAACAGGGAGGCCAAGGGAATCCAAAAGAATGTTTAGATTCCTAGCACGACGGGGAATGGACTAATGATCCTTCGCTGCGCCTAGCGAGCCGCCAAGCTGTATGGCTGCAAAGCCAAACCGATCGCGGAGCTGATCGGTGGCTCGAGCCAGGCGCTCGAGCTTCTGACGCGCCTCGGGATCGAATAGCCCAATCTGATTGGCGCCGTGGGTCAGGGTCCCAAATTCGATTCCGATGAGACGCACCGGCCGCCGGTCCCAATGCTTCTCGAAAAGCCGCCGCAACGTCGCCAGGAGCACCGGATCGAGATGAGTCGGTTCGGGCAACGTGTGGGCGCGGGTGACCGTTTGAAATCCGGAGTAGCGAATGCGTAGCGTGACCGTGCCGGCATCGAGGCCCGCATCGCGCAAGCGCTTGGCCCCTTTCTGGCAGAGGCGGCTCAACATCGACTCGAGCGTGGGACGATGGTTCGTATCGGAGCCAAAGGTGTGACTGTGAGATATCGACTTGGGCTCAGCATCAATCACGAACTCGTAGGAATCCTCCCCGTGCGCCTTGCGGTAAAGCGCCGTGCCCCAGCGGCCAAAGACTTCTTGCAGCCGCTCTTCTGGAATGCCCGCGAGCTGGCCGACTGTTTCGATGCCCATCGAAGCCAAGGCTGCTTCGGTAACACGACCGATTCCCGGAATGCGCCGCACAGAAAGAGGACTTAGGAATTTAGTCTCGGCGCCCGCGGGGACCCAGACCAGCCCGCGAGGCTTGGCCTGGTCGGAAGCGACCTTGGCGACCAGGCGAGTGCGCGCGAGGCCTGCGGAGCAAGGCAATCCCGTTTTGGCGCCTATTTCCGTCAAAAGCGCATGGGCGGCTGCGAGAGGCGGTCCATGAAGCCGCGAGGTCCCCGAGAGATCAAGGTAGGCTTCATCGATCGAGGCCATCTCGACCACCGGAGAAAATCTGGAGAGAATCGTGGCGACGCGATCGCTCCATTCAGCGTAAAGATCGTGGCGGCCTTCGAGGAAAATCGCGTGCGGGCAAAGCTTTCCGGCCGTACGCAAGGGCATGGCCGAATGGATGCCGTAGCGGCGCGCTTCGTAGCTCGCCGCAGATACGACTCCGCGGCGATTCGGCTGTCCGCCGACAACGACGGGTTTTCCGCGCAGCTCGGGACGATCAAGCAGCTCTACAGAAACAAAGAACGCATCCATGTCCACGTGCAGAATCGGGGTTGTGTCCAGGCCGAGTGGCGAGGCGTCGCGCTTGGCACGGAAGTGAGCGAGCCTGGGCATACGTTGTCGATAATTGTCTCACCAGGCTAGTTGGAGCGAAACCCAGGAACTTGCCCGGATGCAGATTAGGCGGAGAGCCTTGCGGAAACCACGCGCTCGATTCCAGCCAAGTCGCGCGTAAGGCGAAGATCAGTCCAATGCGGAGCGGATAGCAGAGAACCTACGTACTGCGCTCCGTTGTAGCCGAGTTCAAGGACAAGAATCCCGTCGGGCGCAAGCTTTCGTGCGGCTTGCTCGATCAGGGCCGGGTAAATCTCCAAGCCGTCATCTCCGGCGAACAGAGCCTCGGCGGGTTCATGCTCGCGCACCTCGCGCGGCAAACTCGCGGCATCGTTACGGCCGACGTAAGGTGGATTGCTGACGATCAGGTCGAAACGGCTTTCCGCGCGCCCGGGAGCTTCGACTGCTGCTTCCAACAAATCGGTTTTGAGGAACTGTATGCGATTGGAAACGCAGTGGCGGGCGGCATTTCTCTGCGCGTAATCGAGGGCCGCGGCCGAAATGTCGGCGGCGACGATCTCCGCACGCGGCAATTCGCGAGCCAGCGCGATGGCGATGCAGCCGGAACCCGTTCCCACATCCGCAATTCGCAGCGGCTCAGCTCGTCGCGCGCTGAGACGCTCGAGCGCAACTTCGATGACGTGCTCGGTCTCCGGCCGGGGGATCAGCACACCCGGACCGACCTCGAATTCGAGCCCCCAAAATTCCTGGCGGCCTGTGAGGTACTGCGTGGGAACGCCTTCGCTACGACGCTCGATGAGTTGCGCGTAAGCTGCAGCGTCTGCGGGGCTCAATTCGAATTCTGAATGCGCGTAAAGCCAGGTACGGTCGCGTTGCAGAGCATGCATCAGGAGCAATTCTGCCGCGAGCGGCGCGGAGGGCACGTCGCATTCCTCGAGACGTGCGATGGCGGCCCTCAGAGCTGCGCGAACTTCGTTGGCCGCAGCTGCGATGCTCGGATTTGCCGCCAACTTCACGCTTCCACCAGCTCCTGCTTGAGGCGCTCGGCCTCATAGTGAGTGACCAGCGCGTCCACCATGGGCGCAAGTTTGCCATCCATGACTTCGCTCAACTGGTGAAGCGTGAGCCCGATGCGATGGTCGCTGACCCGATTCTGCGGAAAATTGTAAGTACGAATTTTTTCGGAGCGATCGCCCGTCTTGATCTGTCCGCGGCGTTCCGCGGCGATCTGGTCATGCTGCTTCTGCTGTTCCAGTTCATAAAGCCGCGCGCGAAGCACGCGCATGGCCTTGGCGCGATTTTTGATCTGTGATTTTTCGTCCTGCTGCGAGACCACCAGGCCGGAAGGCAGGTGGGTGATGCGCACAGCCGAATAGGTCGTATTCACGGATTGACCGCCGGGACCGGACGAGCAAAACGTATCGATGCGCAAGTCCTTGGCTTCGATTTTGATGTCGATGTCATCGGCTTCCGGCAGCACCGCCACAGTCGCCGCGGAGGTATGGATACGCCCCTGCTGCTCGGTGGCGGGCACGCGCTGCACGCGGTGGACGCCGCTTTCGTACTTCATCTTGGAATAGACTTTGTCGCCTTGGATGGCCGCGACGATATCCTTCACGCCGCCGAGCGAGGAAGGCGAGCTTTCCAACACCTCAACGCGCCAGCGCTGCGATTCGGCGTAGCGCGAGTACATGCGAAAAAGCTCCGCGGCAAAGAGCGCGGCCTCGTCACCGCCGGTGCCGGCTCGAATTTCGACGATGACGTTTTTATCGTCGTTCGGGTCTTTCGGCAGGAGCAGCCGCTTTAATTCGTTCTGCACGATCTCTTTGCGCTCGAGAAGCTGGCGTTCTTCTTCATGCGCGAGCTGTTTCATCTCCGCATCTTCGCTTTCCACCAGCATTTGCTTGGTTTCGCGCAGGCCCTTTTCCAATTCTTTCCACTGGCGATATTTTTCGACCATCGCGGAAAGATCGGCATGCGTGCGAGCGAGCTTCTGGTAACGCGAGGAATCGCCGAGGACTTCCGGCGAGGACAATTGATCGGTGAGCTCCTGGTATCGCGATTCGATCTGATCGAGTTTTTCAAATAACGTAAGAGCTGACATAGCGCACCTGCACAAGAACGAGATTAACGGGCCTTAGGGACTGTGTGCACACTACAGTGGGCAACGGCGCCACGAGGGCGCCGCGTGAAACGCGGAGCTAATAAAAAGAGGCGAACATCTCCATTGAACCTGATCTTAGGATAGACGCTCTTCCGTGCGAAATCAATCCAGCTATTCATGGCGAGCTATTCAGGGCTCCCTATTCGGGCCCGCTATGAAGACCTTGATCTTACGCTGGTGAATGCTTTGGCTCAGGAGTTGTCTCATTCGGACGACTAAACGCGCGGTCGACCAGGCAAAGAACGTACGCCGTGATCGCGCCATCGACGGGCGCCTGCCAGAGGTTTCGACCCGAGAGAGAATCCGCCGCGTTTAGAATGGCCGCAAACAAGATCTCGCCGAACTGACCAGAACGAAAGGAGAGCAAAGCGCCCTGCGCGCGGATCAGGATATAAGTCTGCAACAGGGCCAAAGCCGCGCCTGAAACGAGCCAAGCCCACTGACTGTGGCTGCCAATCAGTCGCATCCACCTACGCAGCAGAAAAGCAAAGAGGAGGACCGCCACAGCGCCGAAAATAAGAGAGAAGAAGTACGTGGTGAGCAAAATGGAGGCGGCGTGGATTTCGCCGGCGAACGCTTCGCCGACCCACTGCAAAGCCGCGACGACGAAACAGCCAATCACCCAGGCAGCGAGATAGTAGGCCAGGGTTCCATGGCGGGTCATATGCGGCGCTCAATTTGAGGGAATTCCTGCCAGACCTTGATGCCACAGAAATGCGAGCCCTCAGTGCAAATCGGCGTGGCAATGCCAGCGCGTACGTAACACGGCGGACCGATGTAACGGCCCAGTTCGGGCAGCGCCGCGCGGACTTGCGCGACCTCTTCCATCGATGCCTGGTAGATCTCTTCCTGGGCGTTGAAACACGTGCGCATGGTCCATTTATGAAGCAGGTGCAAAAGCGAACCGCTCTCGACGAGACGGATGGCTTTCGCGTTGGGCAAAAGATACAAAGCGAATTCGCGGGGAACGCCGCGCTCGAGCAATTCGTTTTTCGCCGCCCAGGCGTCCTGCATGGCGCGTTCGTAGACTTCCTGCGCGCGAGGATTTTCGCGAATGAGCATGGGCGTGATGAAATCGGGCTCGGCGGTATCGGTGAGGACGAGAAGCGGCCGCGATCCGGGGACCATGCGGTGGCGTTGATCCTGACTGTCGGCGGTATGACTCAGCTTCTTGGCGAAAGTGAAATTGGCGTGCTGTAAAGGGCGCATTAAGGGAGCGTGCACTCCGACGTTCAGCGTCTCGAGGCGATAAGGATTCCGCGCGGGGTTCAGCATGCGATCGAGGGCTTCGCTGTCAGGGCATTCCACCTCAGTAAGACCGACGACCGCGCGATAGGACTGGGCCATAACGCGACCCGCCGCGGGCGAATAGTCGACCAGCAAAGAAGTGTGGCCGGCAAGTTTGGCGTCGAATTCCTGCGCGTGCTTCCCGCCGTCACCTGCGGGCGCGTGTTGCCATTCGGGAAGCTCTTCCATCGGACCGTCGTTGAACCGGTCAAAAAACTGCGCATCCACCTCTCGAACGCGCTCGACCATCTCACCGATGATCGCGCGCGCTTCAGTGGGCGTGTCTGAAGCGCCCTGCATGCGCCAGAGGCGGTGCAAGACCACTCCGGAAAGGGTGTGCACCATCGTTGTGGCCGCGGCTACCGGCAAAACGTACCGGGCCACTTCGATGGCGCGCTTCTCGGCTTGCCGTTCGACCTTTTCGATCCGCCGGGAATGCGACATCGGGCCGATATTCCAAATGTCCGCGAGGATGCGCCGCGCGTCGGCCTTGAGCAGAGCTGTCAATTCGCGGTAAGCGTTCCAGGAGCGCGCGACGGCACGTTCGAAAATCTCTCGTTCAGCGGCGCCGAAATGTTCGGTGGCAGGCGGAATATAAGCCAGCGCGCGATCGAGGCGCACGTAACGCTGGCTCTGCTGCTCAGAGTTATAGAAAGGATGCGCGTGCAGAAAAGACCACACGAATTGGCGGCTGACGTTTTCCAGGCCAAATTCAAAATGCGCGTGCTGATAAACCGTGTGGTGGCCCGCGTAGTAAGTGGCGGCGCCTATAGTGATGCGCTGTTTTTCGGTGATCTCGTCCGCAGAAATCAGCCGTGGAGCGTAGCAGGTGCGGGCGGCGGCGATAGCGGAGTCATAAGGATGCGCGAACGAATTGCGCAGCGTGACGCGCGGAACCGCCTGCTCGACCGACGCCGCGGCCTGAACTTCGCTTGAATTGACAGAAGGACGGGACGCCATGCTCGGCAAATTTTACACCGCGCCTACGTCGCCGAACAGCAAAGCTATTTTTTGCCTTTGGCTGCCTGGGCGGCCTGGACTGCCTGCGCGGCTTTTTCGTACTTACGCTGGAAGCGTTCCACGCGACCCGCGGTGTCGATAAGCTTCTGCTTGCCCGTGAAGAATGGGTGGCAGCTAGAGCAGATCTCGACGCGCATCAGATTCGCTTTATAGGTCGAACGTGTCTTGAAGTTATGACCGCAGGCACACTGGACCGTAACTTCGTGGTAATCGGGATGGATACCGGGTTTCATGTTTGCTCCGTTCCGCAAGCCGTTCTGCACGGCTCCCGCGATCGGGGACTGCAGCCGCGTCGCTAGGCTCGCGATAACTTCATCCTACGCGATCAAGGCATAGATGTCCAAGCAGACAGGTTAGATTCATCGTCACGATCCATCGGTATTTCGCTTGTGCCATCCGCCCGACAAGGATAACGTCGCAAACCATGCGAGTGAGCGTCACCAAAGACAGCGGCCAACCCTGCTCGGTGGCCGGGCCGGAACGGCTCGACCTTCGGGAAGAGCCGGCGGGAATCGAACACATCGATGCTGCCCGGCGCTATCCGACGTTTCGAGGGCTTTTGTTGAATCTCAACTCGGACGAATCTCCTTTTGCGACTTTTGGCTGCAAAGTATGGATCGAGGACGTCGAGGGTGATGAGCCAAGTGTTTTTGCGTCGCGCATTGATCTGGTCATTTCAGAGGGAGCGGAACGGCTGGGACGTGCTCAGTATGACGAGATGGCAAGCCGGTTGGCGGGCTTGCTCGAGCGCGAGCCCGGCGACGCACTTCGCGTCGAATTGCATATCTCGCCCGCACAATTTGCCGGCGGGTCCGAAGGATTTTGCTTGAGACTTCTGTTATTTGCTCGCGGAGCCAAACAAGACCAGGCACAGCTACGCTGGAGTCTGGGCGTCGCGCGCGTGCAGCAGGCGCTGCTATTTCTGGCCCGAGCGATCCGTCAGAACCGTGTCTCTATGGATTGAGCTGAGCGACAGGACTCGGCTTGACGGGATGCACGAAAAGCGATCAGGAGACGAAAGCGCAACCCACCCGTATCTGACCACCGTTTCCCGGCACCTGATATAACTTCTTCAGAAGAACGCGGACCGGCGGGAGAATCGGCACGTGCAGCACAGCCGAAAACCGCGATCCTATTTCGGCTGACGATTCCATTTCGAGAGCGAGGCCTCCATAACCCAGATCGATCACTCGCGCCGTTCGTTGAGGGTCATCGGCCAATTGCGCATAGGCACGAGTTCCTACAAGTGAAACTCGTTCCCACTTGCGCGTCTCGCTTCGCCCGGGCGCGGCCGGCGCCGAAACGGATGGCGCTGGATTCGAGGCTGGAGCCGTGGTGGCCACAGGCTTAGGCGGCGCTTTGATTGAAGCCGGCGGTGCTTCCTGCGGAATCTGCTTTTGTATCTTTCGCTCCACGTGTTTCATTTCGTACAAACGTTGGTCGGCAATGCGCACCAGCACCTCTTTCTGGTCGCCATCCTCGGGAAATACGGCAATTCCATAATCCAAGCCAAGTCCCACACTGGCCTGCATGTTCTGCACCGCGGTAGCGAAATTGGCTCGAATGCGGCGCGCCAGTGTATTGGCCTGTTCGCTATCGGAATGCACGAGCAGCAGGGCGAATTCATCGCCCCCGATGCGAAAGGCATAGTCCGAAGTTCGCAGCGATTTGCGCAACGTGCCGGCGGCAGTTCTCAAAAACAAGTCACCCTGAGGATGACCGAATCGGTCATTGACCTCTTTGAATTGGTGGAGATCGAGAATGACCAGGGCAAGATGTTGGGTGTATCGCAGCGCCCGGTTCAATTCCTTGTCGAAATGCTCTTCGAAGAGCCGCCGGTTATAGAGTTCGGTAAGAGGGTCAGTGGCGGCATTGAATTGCAGTTTTCTAAGGTCGTCGTACTCCATGAGGATTGGCACGCGGAGGTACGAAGACGAAGCAAGCACGTCAACCATAGCGGCCTTTAGCGAAATGGGCTTGCCGAGGGTATCCGCAAGTTGCCGGCGACGCTCGAGAATCTGGTCCCAATACTCCGAACTAACGGTTTCGCTGAGGTCGAGCTGAGCGATCGTTTTGAAAAAACGCTGCAGGAACTGGCCGCGAGGAACACGGTCAAGGTTCTCGAGAGTCTCCGCCAACAGCTCGAGAAAAGAATCCTCGGGCGCGGCGGCCGGTGAGGGATCACTGGGGCTAGCCATCGGTATCAAAGTCCCGACGAAAAACCCAGCTTACCCCAACGGGGATTTGGGATAGCAGGCTGGTAGGCGAGGAAAATAGCACGCGAAGGGCCATCTAGCTTCGCTAGGTTTTCACGCAGGGGCCGCGAAAACAGAGTGCGGTTTGGGCCCCAGAGCCGGGAATATGCATCCTCCAAGAAAAGAAAGGTGTATTAAGAGAAATCGGGTTCACAGTACAAAACAGATTTCAACATCTGTTCTCGTCTGCGCCAATAGTGCTTCGGTGTGGAATTAATTTTCCCTCGTAGTACTTCTTTCCTAGTACCTGCGTTGGACTCCTAACGGCCCAAATTCATCTACTAGGAAACATGCCCAATAACTACAATAAGATACGGACGTTCTGGCGAGAGGAAAATGTTTTCCCTGCACTAAGTCTAATGTAGTTCCGCATCTGTGCAAAATGGAACTTTATTACCATTGACACTATTCTGCATGTTTTGCGACTATTCTGCCTACTTTGGCGCCTAGATCGTAAGACGCTAATCCCCAAACGTAAAATAAGCCAAGGAGAGGAATTTTGCAGCACGGCATCGCTGTCGAAGCTCAAGTGAGTGAGTCCCTTCCTGCGAGTCTAACTCTGACTCTGCTGAACCTTTTCGAAGGCCCATTGCTCGTTGCCAATTCCAGCGGCGCTTTGCTGCTGGTTAACGAGCGCGCTCGTCAAGCGCTGGACCTGCCCGAAGATGCCGGATGGAGGCGCTCGAACCTCTTCGGCGACATCCTGCGCATGGACCCACACGTGTTGCTCGGCCAAATTGAAAGCGGCGAGAGTGAAGTCGACCTGCACCTAGAGACTGCGTCAGGAAGACTCCGAGTGCGGCTGGAGCGCTTGCCGAATACGGAATGGCTTGTGCTGAGGCTCGAACCAGCGGGAAATGCGCAGTCGATAACCTCGGAGCAAACCACCGAACCAACCGTGCAGTCGTTGTTGCAAGAGCGAGAAATCACCTACCGGAACCTGCTCGCCGCATATCTTCGGCTTCAGGATGTGAACCGACAGAAAACCGTATTTCTCGCATCTGCCGCCCACGAATTAAAAACCCCGCTGGCTGTAATCAAAGGCTATTACGACCTGCTGCTTTCGGGCTCGCTGGGCAAACTGAACGAAAAGCAGTGCGACATCCTGCAGGAATCAAAGGACAGCTGTGAGCGGCTGGTTCGCCTGGTTTCCATGTTCTTGAATTATTCGACGCTGGAAAGCGGCAAGCTCGTGTTGTACTTGCGCGATAACGATCTGCGCGATTGCCTGACCGAATTGGCCACCCGTTGGCACGAAGCGTTTCAACGCAACCACGTTCGACTCGAATCCACAATCGACGAAAAGCTGCCGATTTTCAAGTTCGATTACCAGAAGGTGCAACAGACCGTTGCGAACTTGCTCGACAATGCGCTGAAGCACACCCCAGCAGGTGGCAGCGTCACCATGCGCGCCGATCTGCATTTCTGGGAGCGCCGCGTAGCCAAGGACCTTCCAGCCACGGACCGCCGGCGCGAGCGTAAACACGAACCGAATTGCATACGAGTGGCGGTAAGCGATACCGGCGCGGGTATTGCCCCAGAGCATCATCAGGAAATTTTCGAAGATTTCGTGCGGGTCGACCGTTCTTCTTCAGGTATGGGACTCGGCCTGGCCATTGCGAAACGTCTTGTTCAAGCTCATCGAGGAAAAATTTGGGTGGATAGTGAATTGCGCCACGGCTGCACATTCACTTTCCTGCTCCCGATCGATAACCAATGAGCCGCGACCGCGGCCTGAAAGAAGGATGTGCCTATGACTGACAAAGAACGCGTTCTGGTGGTAGACGACGAACCGAGTATCCGTAAATACCTTCAGACTTTGCTGGAAGTCGACGGCTACAACGTGACTGCCGTAGCCTCCGGTCCGGAGGCTCTTGAATCGGTTCAGGAGGGAAATCGTCCGCATTTCATCATCCTGGATGTGCTGATGCAGGAGATGGATGGCCTCGAGACTTTGCGCCGGCTGATGCAGGTGGATCGAACCCTGAACGTGATTATGCTCTCTTGTTCGAATGACGTTACGACCGTTGTTGAGGCTATCCGCCTGGGAGCTCAGGATTATCTGACCAAGCCATTTGAGAAACCAGAACTGGACGCAGCGCTCCTGAAATCCCGTCAGAAAATGGATTTGCGCAAAGAAAACCAGGCCCTGCGCGAATATTGCGACCATCTGACCGAAGATCTTTCGTTTTTGGCCTCCAGCCCGCAGATGGTTCGCATTCGCCAGCAGATCCTGCAGATCGCCCCCGTCGATGTACCCGTATTTATTTGCGGCGAAAGCGGAGTGGGTAAAGAAGTCGTCGCGCGCATGATCCACATGCGTTCCACCCGCCGCAATCAGCCTTTCGTGAAGGTTAACTGCGCCGCCCTGCCCGGCGAACTGCTGGAATCGGAGCTATTCGGCTACGAGCAAGGCGCGTTCACGGGAGCAGTGCGTTCGAAACCGGGCAAATTCGAACTGGCGAATAAGGGCACGATTTTTCTGGACGAAATCGCTGAGATGAGTCCCCACTTGCAGGCGAAGCTCCTGCATGTGCTGCAGGACCATCAGTATTCGCGGTTGGGCGGGCGCCACATGGTTGAGGTGGACGTGCGAGTCCTCGCCGCGACGAACGTGGAGGTTCAGGAGGCCATGAAAACCGGCCGCCTGCGCGAGGACCTTTACTATAGATTGAATGTGCTTTCTATCAATGTTCCGCCGCTCCGGGAGAGGACCACGGAAATCCCTCTTTTGTTCAGGCACTTCCTTAATAAGTACAGTGAGAAATTTCAGAAGGAGACCCCTAATCCCTCGCAGCATCTAATAGAAGCAGCCATTCGTTACGCGTGGCCGGGGAACTTGCGGGAGTTAGAGAATTTCGTGAAGCGTTACGTCATCCTGGAAGATGACGAAGGAAGTTTCCGCGAGCTCGTTGAAATGGCCGCCGCCCGACACCGTACTTCTCCGCGTGAGGAGCCCGTGCCCGTAAGAGAGCAGGGCCTGAAGGCGCTGGTGCGAGGCCTGAAGGATGAAGCGGAGATGGAAGCCATTGCCGACGCGTTAGAGAAAACGCACTGGTGCCGCAAAGATGCGGCGAAGATGCTGGGTATCAGTTATAAGGCGCTCCTTTATAAGATTCGGCAGTTCAACCTTGATGCGGGAAGGGGATCTCGTTCGCAGGCGGCTGCGGCCGCTGCTCCGTTGGCTCCCGTTGGCAAGGAGAGTTGAGGAGACATAGCTGCAATCTCTTGCCTATTCGAGGCATTAGATTCTCGAAAGTCATTCGGAATAAGGGGCTTTAGCGGCGAGGTTGCAAAATTTTTGCTTCCCTTTTGCGCCGAGGAATTCAAGGCGATCTGGGGGTACCGGTATCTACAACGTGGCAGGGAGCCGACTGGCCCGTTTATCCTTTGTTATAATGAAGTTACTGAATGTTAACAATTCGCCTCGCTTTCGCTGGAGGGACCGAGTTTCCCACAGGGTACTCACAGCCAGTTATCGAGCGTGGCGAGGTTCTGGAAGATGAATTGCATTCCCTGAGACGGTATATCCAAACTGGGGGGCTCTGGAAACTTGGGGGATATGACTGACCGTCGCACCGCACGACGCTATGACCTTTCTTTACCGGTCCTGATTAAGCTACCTATTGAACAGGACGCCCGTAACGGAAAGACCCGCGACATATCCACTCGCGGAGTCTATTTCCACATCGGTAATCACCTCGCCGCGGGCTCCGAGTTGGATCTGACTATGACGCTGCCGGCTGAAGTCACCGGCGGCACGGAAGTGTTCATCCGGGCCATCGGAAAAGTCGTTCGAGTCGAAAAGATCTCTGACGAAGACGACAACCAGGTTGGCGTTGCCGCCCTTATTCAGCGATATGAGATCGTCCGCAACGAATCGCTGAAGTCCTGACTCGGCCACCTGACAAACAAACCAATTTGTTTCCAACCTAAAGCCGATAGTGACCGCAGTTGATAGTAGCTGTGTACGCCTGTACGAAAAGCCAGTTATCTATCTCGGCATTCAAATTGCTGAAGTCTTGGACGTGCTGCGTAGGGCTTCCATAGAATGGATTCATACGGGCACTTGTACGAATTGAGGTGGCATATGGGTGAGACTTCGTTCGCGATTCGGCGCGCCAACCCCCGTTTTGCGTTTTTCGCGGAGGCGGAGGCGGCCCTGAGCGACGGGACGTTGGTTCCCGCACAGGTTTCCGAACTGAGCTCGCGCGGATGCTATATCGATACGCTCGAGCCCATACCCATCGGCACCCAAGTGCGCCTGCGAATCTCCGACGGCACGAATTCCTGCGAGCTCCCCGGTAAAGTGATCTACATGCATTCGGGCTACGGCATGGGAATCTTCGGGTTGGGCGTGGTGTTTGGAAACGCCGCCGCCGAGCAGCTTTCCGCCGTCAATCACTGGCTCCGCGACCTCGCCCTCAAGAAAACCAAGCTCCCCCCCTGCTAATCCTCAGGCCGCTCTCAGTCTCTCTGGCACTTAGCCGATATGACGGTTCCAGCCCGAGGCAGAGGTGTCGGTCGCATGCTCAGGCGGCGGAGAGGCGGTTGATGTCTTCGGTCAGCAGGATTTGCTTGGAACATCCGACGGCGGCGGCCTGAATCATGGCGCGGCCGAGGTTCGCGGTTGTGGTCACAGATCCCGGAGCCATCAAACGCAAGAGAGGATAGAAGGGCCCGGGCGCTGTACATGAATTGGTACCAGCGCGTGCGCGAGCGGATGCCTTTGAGCGGCTGGATTTTAGCCGGGACGAAACGATCGTAGGCCGGCTTGCTGGAACGCGAGCCGCAGCATTTGCGCGCCTCCGCTGCCTCCTACGGACTGCCGCCGCTGCACCCAGCGGGACCAAACATGCCTGGCCGTCGCCTGCATTCTCGCGCGCCCTCGCCTCCGACTACGCCGACCTTTCTGTTCTCGCCCCGCGTCATCGTTCGCGCCTCCCGTTTTTCGCACTCTCCAGCCGCCGTCTCCCGAGCTCTCTCTTCTGGACTTTGACGCGGGCGCGGGCGGCCCCCGCCTCTCGAGCATTCTCAGTTTTTGGCCCCCTCCCCAGCCGGACGAAAATGTAGGCCGTCTTTGAACGGGAGCCTCCGCAGCAGAGCTCTCATGCCGTTTGGCGCCGTTCGCGCCTCACGCGGGTAAACGTCCTCGTCATCAGCGTGGCCCACCACACTCACACGGTGGGACACTCTCCGGCCCTGCACGGCTCCTGCCGCACCTTTTCGCTACCCCGAGTTTCAGAGGGGCGTTTCCCCTGAACGGTCGGACTGCCCGCTCCAGCAGACCATTTCGAAGCATAGTGAGCCCCGTTGAAGTAATAGCGTCGCGAGCCAAATCCGTCGGCAAGCGTTCGGTACTGTCCGTTCCCTGCCCCGAGCGTGAGCGCTGGCGCGAATACCGGAGCAGCTAAACCCCTCAAGAAGAAGCCAGTCCTTTTCATCATGCTGAATAGCACCGAAGATGCGGCGAGTCGCGATCGGCTCCACAAAATATCCGGAGAGTTTGGCGGTGATTCTACGCAGGTGATTCACACCGACAAATCCGGTGAAATCAGCAAAAAGGACCTGGACATCGCTCGCAAAGCCGTGAGACAGGTGGACGATGAAAAAAGTCCCATCTTCATCTCAGCCTTTGGTGCGCGCCCACGCTGGAACGTCCAACGTTCGGTAGTGTCCGCTTCGCCCCTACTCGGCGAAGCAAATATTCTGCCGGAACAAACTATTGGTCGTGGCCTGCGGCTGATGTTTCGCGATGTGCCCACCGACTATACCGAACGTGTGGATATTATCGGCAACAAAGCGTTTCTCAGTTCGTCGACGATCTTGAAAAACTCGAAGAATTAAAGCTCGACACGTTTGAGATCGGCAAAGATAAGCTCCAAATCATCACAATTTTGCCTCTTGACCGCAAGAATTCGACATTGGCCTGCCACTGCTGACGCCATCTCTCATACGCAAGAAAAGCCTCGCCGAAAAATCGCAGCCCTAAACGTAATGGGATTCCAGTCGATCGTCCTGCCTATGAGCGAGGATGACAAGACGGCAAAGACGTTCCGCTACTAGGGGTACGACATCATCACGCTACGAAGGAGTCGAGCGCGATTACAAATCCCCGAACCGTAAACGCCCAAGAGGCCATCGGCTATTTCGCACGCCGCATCGCGAAGCTGTCAAGCTCCCCGCGCAATTCGCCGCGTTAGCTCCAAGTCCGTGACTTCTTCAGCAGAAGGCATTCGGCCATCCCGTCCGACTTAGCGATGCCACGACGCCATCAAGGCGATGAGCACACCCGTCGCCCACTACGTTTGCGTCGATGTCTTTAAAAAGCGCTCCAGCTGTTAACCATCAGTAACAAACGCCGCAACTTTTCAGCCGCCGCGATGCTTTCTCCGTGCCAGCCTTCCCGTGGTCGTCGTCAGGTGGTAATAGTCGCTCTCGCTCATTCCTACAGACGAGACGCCCAGGCAAAAGAAGCAAGCGTCGCGGTCAGCGAACTGTGATTGAATGGCGGAGAAGTCGAAGAAATCTTTATGGATAATTTCGCGCAGCTTTGGATGGCTGAGCACCGCTCGGCTGCCGGAGAACGATGAGCACGCTTTCGACGCGCGGATCGTCGAGGCATTCGAGCAGCGTGCCTTTGCCGACCATGCCCGTCGCGCCGAAGATCAGTACCTTCATCTGGAAGAGGAACACAGGATGCCGCTAAAGGCCGCCGCGAACGTCTAAACCTTCGGACCCCCAAGCGGAAAGGATGCCGCGCTAAAGGCCGTTGATAAGGCGTACACCCGCTACGTTTAAACCTTAGGAGATCACAATGTCCCGGGTTAAAGGGCCATTGATAGGGGTGCACCCTACTTCCAGGAGTCTTCGGCCTTTTTGTGGAGCGAATCGGGCGTGAGTTCGATCAGCTCCATGCGGATGTGATCGGGGTCGTAGATATTTGAGAGCAGTGCCTTGGTGGGGCCGCTCACACGAATGTCCTCGACGTGCTCGCCTGCGGAGCGGAGATCCATGACGGTGCTCTTTATGTCTGAGGTTTCAATGCCCATGTGCGTGACGCCCGCAGGAACCTGCGCGCTCGCCGGGGCCATTTCCAAAAACGTGTCTTTGCTGATTTGGAAGTAAGTGGTGGTGGGCTTGCCATCGGGGCTGGGTGGGAACCTGAATGCGACGCGGTAGCCCATTACCTTTGTATAGAAATCGAAGGATTTCTGATAGTCGGATACGGCGATCCCCACGTGATTGAGCCGGAGCGGAGTTCTTTTTTCCTGGGCCGCACCTGGCTGCATCAAGATCGAGCCGACGACGATTCCCGCTACAAACAGGGTTATTCCGCGCAGATAAACGGCTACTCCTCGCATGGATGCCTCCTGGGCAGCTTGGATTTTGCCCAAACGATACCCCTAGCACCCCAACGCACGCAAGGGCAGCGTGCCTTGGTTGGGACCCCGGTGAATCGCGACGTCCAGCGCGTCAACCCGTTGAACCCAAGAGCGCGCTCTGGTACCCACCTGATCGGGAGTGACGACTGACAGGTTTCGCATCGCCGATGCGTGGAGGCACGCTTTAGTTAGCAACAAGGAAACGCAAAAAGTTACGACCGGCGGCGAGAATTGGCCGTTTATATATCAAACGCCGGTCCAAGCAAACTCGGGTATAATGCCGCAAGCTTAGGGACCCTCGACATAAACTGCGGGCAACGCGCACAGCGCCCAAGAGGAGATGCCAGCCATGAAGAAATCCAAGAAGAGCCTGGTGGATCGCCGGAAATTCCTAAAGGGCGCAGCGGTAGGTGGTGTGGCGACTTGGGTCGCGAGCACCGGAGTGGCGGGCGCGGCGCAGCAAAATTTGGCGGCTCGGCCCGCAACAGTGCCGGCGATTCCGCCGAAGGAGGCGGATCCTACAGTTGAAGTCGGCGCGCTTGTAGCCGATCGGACCGGCTCCGATTTCATGGTCGACGTGATCAAGTCTCTCGGGTTCGAGTACGTTGCCGCAAACCCGGGCTCGAGTTTTCGTGGCTTGCACGAATCGCTGATCAACTATGGCGGCAACAAAAATCCGGAATTCATCACCTGTTGCCACGAAGAGTCGTCGGTTGCCCTCGCGCAAGGCTACTCAGCCGTTGAAGGCAAGCCGATGCTCGTGCTGGCGCACAGCACCGTGGGATTGCAGCACGCGTCGATGGGAATTTACAACGCCTGGGCAGGCAAGGCGCCCGTATATATAGTGCTCGGCAACACTCTTGACGCGGTGGAGCGACGTCCGGGAGTCGAGTGGGATCACAGCGCGCAAGATGCGGCGGCGATGGTCCGCGACTACACGAAGTGGGACGACACGCCTGTGTCGCTTGCCGCATTTCGCCGAGTCCGCCGTGCGCGCCTATAGGATCGCGATGACTCCGCCGAGGGAACCAGTCGTCCTGGTGGCCGACAGCACGCTGCAGGAATCGCCTATTTCCCAAAATCTTTCGATACGTATACCGAAGCTCACGCTGGATGCGGCTCCGCAGGGCGATTCCGGTTCGGTGGCGGAGGCTGCACGCCTTTTAGTCGCGGCCGAGAATCCGGTGGTGATTGCAGGACACGTGGTGCGCTCGCAGGCCGGCATGCAGCAGTTCATTGAATTTGCGGAAGCGCTGCAGGTTCCGGTGATCGATCAGGGCGGCAACTTGCCGTCACGTCATCCCCTGAATCAATCCGCGGGCGGCCGCGGGTTGATCGCGAACGCGGATGTGATTATCGGGATGGACGTCGAAGATTTCTGGGGCGCCCTGCACAATTATCGCGATCAACTGCACCGCAGCTCTCAGCCGATCACGCGAGGCAATGCCAAGCTGATCAGCATTACGACTCGCGATCTCTATCTCAAGAGCAATTACCAGGATTTCGAGCGGTTCCAGGAGATGGATCTGACCATGGCCGCCGATCCCGAGGTTACGCTGCCTTCGCTGACCGAGGCGGTCAAGCGGCTGACCACGGACGATCGCAAGCGAGTTTTTCAGGATCGCGGCGCGAAACTTGCCGCAGCCTGCCAGAAGGCTTTGGAACGGGAGCGCGTCGACGCGACGTATGCGTGGGATGCGAGCCCGATCAGCCTGGCGCGGCTGTCGGCCGAGGTTTGGGCGGCGGTCAAGAACGAAAACTGGGCGGGAGGCATTGCCGGCCCGGAATGGAACTACGAAAAATATTATCAACGCACCCGGCTTTCCAGTGCGGCCGGCGTGGGCTTCCAGGCGCCGTCGGCGGTGGGCGCGGCTCTCGCTCACCGGAAGGATGGCCGGCTGTACGTTCACCAGCAGAATGACGGCGACCTGATGTATGCGCCCGGAGTGCTGTGGACGGCGGCACATCATCGCATCCCGATGCTTTGGGTGATGCACAATAACCGCGCCTACCATCAGGAGGTTATGCACCTGCAGCGCATGGCCAACCGCCACCAGCGCGGCATCGCCAATGCGGGTATCGGCACAACTCTTCTCGATCCGAATATCGATTACTCCAAGCTCGCGCAGAGCATGGGCTGGTACGCCGAAGGACCGATCACCGATCCGAAGGACTTGGCTCCGGCGCTTCAGAGGGCGGTGGCGGCAGTGAAACGAGGGGAGCCGGCCCTTCTTGATACGGTCACGCAGCCCCGCTAAGGAGCCACCATGAAAAAGCGCTCGATCTTTCTCGTGATTGCGACTGCGATGGTTGTCGCACTGCTGATCGTTTCGGCCCGCTCGGTTGCGGGCGCGCAGCAATCGGCGAGCGCGTCGCAAAAAACCGATAACGCTCCTGCGGGAAACGCGAAAAATGGCAAAACGGTTTATACAGCTGACGGCTGTTACGAATGCCATGGCCGCGAGGCGCAGGGCGGCGCGGGGACCGGCCCGAAACTGGGACCATCGCCGATTCCCTATTCGGTATTTGCCTTTCAAGTCCGCTCGCCGCGAGACCAGATGCCGCCGTACACAAGCAAAGTGCTGCCGGACTCGGAATTAGCGGATATCTACGCGTTTGTGCAATCCGTCGCGCAGCCGCCGAAGGCCGATTCCATTCCACAACTGAAGTAATCTAACTAGATAGCAAAAGCGCTGAGCGCATCCAGTGGGAATCCCCTTACGCGATATCTCCCGGCGTCCCGCACATCGTCCGGTTGTAACGATCTCGATTATTGTCATTAATGTCCTTGTCTTCCTTCTCGAATTAGCTGGTGGCCAACAATTTGTAGAGCAGTGGGCGGTGATTCCAGCCAACATTGTGGCCGGCCAGGGCTGGATAACTATCCTGACCGCTATGTTCATGCACGGCGGCTGGATGCACATCATCGGGAATATGGTGTTTCTGTGGGCCTTCGGTCCGGAGATCGAAGATGCCATGGGGCCGATACGCTACCTGGCGTTTTATCTGCTTGGCGGTATCGTGGCGTCCGTGGCACAAATCGCCGCGATGAGTAGCTCAACGGTTCCGAACCTGGGAGCCAGCGGAGCTATCGCCGCGGTGATGGGCGCTTTCCTGATCACTTATCCGAGAGACAAGATTCGCACGCTGCTTCTGCTTGGCTGGTTTATCACCGTTACGGTGATCCCTGCGTCCGTGCTGATCGGAATCTGGTTCTTGATACAACTGTTCAGCCAGGTCGGGTCTGTAGTGGCAGCGCAGTCGGGCGGCGGAGTTGCCTACATGGCCCACGTGGGCGGCTTTATTTTCGGGGCTATCATCGCGAGGCTCTTCGAGGACCCCCGCCGCATTGCGGCCCAAAGCGTGCGCCGGGAATTTTATGAATAGGCCAAACCCAGTGAAACAGAGCCGGAGCCGGCTGGAAGCCGGCGCTACCCCAAAAAGGCCCGGTGCGATCGGCGCTACTCGCTCCCGTGGATACCTGCCTCATTGGGAAGGAGAACATCCGATTTATTTTGTAACTTTCCGCTTGGCAGATTCCTTGCCTCGAAGCTTAGTGTTACAGCTTCGTCGGCACCGCGAATCCACGAAGAAGGTGACGCCGGCGGTCGAAGCAGCCGCCGGTCGCGCTCGTGCACGCGATCTGGACGGGGTGCTTGGAACAGCGGAACGTTGTCTCGATAGCGGGCTCGGCGAGTGCCACATGCGCGATTCGCGTATTGCCAAAATTGTGGCCGATGCGATTCAACATTTCCAAGGGACGCGCTACAATCTCCTTGGTTGGTGCGTGATGCCTAATCACGTACAAGTTGTGTTTGTCCCTCTCGGTGAAAACAAACTCGACGCTATCCTTCACTCTTGGAAATCCTTCTCCGCACTCATGGCGAATCGCCTTTTGCAACGGCGAGGAATTTTCTGGCAACGTGAGTATTTCGATCATTTGGTTCGCAACCAACGATCTCTGCTGAAGATCCTTCACTACGTCAAAGAAAATCCGACGAGAGCTGGTCTGCAAAACTGGCCGTGGGTGAGAATCATTTCGTAGCGCCGGCTTCCAGCCGGCTCCTGGCCAGGAGGACGATAGCCTACACGACGTGTGGATGGGTAGCCGCCTAGCAGAGGAACCGAGGATTGAGACATTCTGCTTGTCGAATTCCTTGAGAACTGCACCTGAAAAATCGTAACCTATGCTGAGGGAGTGTCTCGTGAAACTGAGAATTTCGGTTCTCTTCTGCCTTTCAGTTTTTCTTCCGATTGCGATTGGTCAGAGCCAAAAGCCGGCTTCCACTGGCGTGGCCGCATCGGCGCCGGGCGACACGGCGGGTCCGCTCGTTGCGCGAGTTGGTGACACTGGTTTCGTCCAAGTAAGGGCAGAGAGTTTCGATGCGCTCACTCCGCAACAGAAAGCGCTAGCCTATTGGCTTACGCAAGCGTCCATCGCGATCGACCCTATCATTTACGATCAGCTCTCGCCGTTTGGTCTCCGTCAGAAGCGGCTGCTCGAGGAGATCATGGCCCACCCTGCTGGAATTGATTCAGGGACCATGGCCCGCATTGCCGAATTTGCCGAGCTATTCTGGGCCAACCGCGGGAATCATAACGAGAATACGTCGCAAAAGTTTGTACCTACGTTCAACTTCGATGAACTAAAGCAGGCCGCTCTCACGGTCCAACGCAATGGCGCCATGAAGACAGCTTATGGCGATTTGCCGCCGATCATGACGCCCGCGCAACTCAACAAAGAACTCGACGAGCTTCGCGCGTCATTTTTTGATCCTGCCTTCGAGCCCATGAGCACGGCGAAAAATCCCAAGCCCGGCGAGGACATCCTGAAGGCGAGTTCGAATACCTTCTACCAGGGGCTCACCGTCGCCGATCTCAAAGACTTTCACGAGGAGCACCGGCTGAACTCCCGAGTGGTGAAGGACAGCAACGGTAAATTGCGCGAAGTGGTGTACCGAGCCGGCAGTCCGGACGGCAAAGTTCCTCCTGGCCTCTACGCGATTTATCTGAAAAAGGCAGTCGAGTGCATGGAAAAGGCTCGGACATTCGCCGACCCACAGCAGGCCCAGGTAATCGGCGATTTGATCCGCTTCTATCAAGTGGGCGACTTCAACGATTGGCTGAAGTTCGGCGCCGACTGGGTGCGGGATGACGCCACAATCGATTTCGCCAACGGCTTCATCGAAATTTATCGCGATGCGCGGGGCGCGAAGGGGAGTTCGCAGAGCTTTGTAACCGTTACCGACCAGAAGGTTACCGCCGCAATGGCCAAGCTCGCGGCCAATGCGAGTTATTTCGAGCAGAAAGCGCCGTGGGACGCCAAATACAAAAAGCAAAGCTTCCAGCCGCCCGTGGTCAAAGCGGTGGAGACGCTTATCGAGACCGGCGATTTCAGCGTCACCACCATCGGCGACAACCTGCCGAACGAAAATGAGATTCACGAAAAGTATGGAACGAAGAATTTTCTTTTTACGGGAAGCAGCCGCACGCTGGACAAGGCCGCCGGAACATCTTCGATCGAGGAGTTCGCGGCTTCGCCGGAACAGGTCGCAAGGAACAAGAAGTATGGCATCGAGGCTGAAGATCTGATGACTGCATTGCACGAAGTCATAGGCCACGGTTCAGGCAAGCTGAGCGATAAAGTTTCCGGAGGAGCCGAGCCTTATCTGAAGGAATATTTTTCCACGCTGGAAGAGGCGCGCGCGGACCTGATGGCTTTGTGGAACGTCTGGGATCCCAAGCTGAAGGAACTCGGCTTGATTACGGACCAGCAAGAAGTCGCAAAAGCCATGTACGACAATGCAACGCTGGCCCCGCTCACTCAGTTGCGTCGAATTCCCACCGGCGACACGATCGAGGAGGATCACCAACGCGATCGCCAATTGATCGTCTTCTACGTTATGGATAAGACGGGCGGCATCGAACGCATCGAGCGCGGCGGCAAGACTTACCTGCGCGTCAAAGACTATTCGAAGATGCGCGAAGGCGTGGGCATGTTATTGGCGGAACTCATGCGCATCAAAGCGGAAGGAGACTATGCGGCGATCAAGGCTCTGGTCGATCGCTACGGGCTCCATTTCGATCCGGCGCTGCGCGACCAGGTCCTGACGCGTTACCGAAAGCTTAACTTGCCCACTTACTGGGCTGGAATCAATGCGGAAGTGACGGCCACGTTGGGCAAGAATTCGGAAATCGAGAAGGTCGACATCGATTATCCGCGCGATCCTGTGCACCAATATCTGAAATATGGGGCGATGTACGACAAGGGCCTGCTCGGCGCGACGTCTGTGCACTGAACGTCGTTGGAGTAACCTCGTTTGCAGTAACCTCGCTTGTATTAGCCTCAGCCGAAGAATTTTAGCGAAGGCCAGGCCTTCGAAAGTGGTACGCGCGGATGGCGGCAGAGGTACACGGGAAGATTACTTTCATCGGGAACGGCATAAGGATCAAAAATCGTCGTCGCCCTCTGAACATCCGCAAAGAGAACCTCTAGTTCGTTTTTGTCCATGCCGACCGCGATTACGATATCCGGCGAGCCAGACCCGGGACCCCAAAGATAGTAGTTATTGTGAGGACTGATAGCCCGCGGCAGACCATAAGACGGGCCAAAGTAATCGATGGCGCCGGCTTCACCGTAATTGGCGGCAAGAATCGTGCAATGAGCCCGATCCTCCGGAGACAAGCCCTTATAAACCGACGCGACGGACTTCACCTGGTTGGGCCAGCCAAACATGTCCGCGAAGAATTGCGGCAGCTTACCTGAGTCGTAATTTTCGACGCGCACTTTGTGGATGTCCCAGAAATTCGAATAAGCTGCCGCCGCTTCGACGGGCAGGATCGGCAACGCCAGCGGCGCTGCAACGATTCCGCCGACGGTTAGCGGAACCAGAACGGCTTGCCGAACCCATTCCCACTGCCGCTCCTCAATGCGGCTCTCGATCCATACGGCGCCTGCGGCAAACAACATGGGATAGATTGGCGCGACGTAATAAATGCGGCCTTTGAGAACTATCATCTGTATGAGAACAAGAAGATAGGTCCATCCAAGAAAGCGGAAGGCGCGGCCGTCTCTGCTGCCAAGGAAGAACCATAGTCCCGCCAAAACCACAGGGAAGGCTAAAGGATGAACGAGCAGGGCCTGCTCCGCGATAAAGGCATACCAGGAAACAGGCGCATTCTTGAGTCGAGCGGCATTCTCAAGGACTTCGATGGTAGGAAAGCGATTCCCGATTTCCCACAAGAGATTCGGGAGAAAAATCAGGAATGCCGTCAGGGCCCCGAGCCAAATCCAGACATTGCGCAGGTAGCGTGTGCCGGACGTGATCAGCAGGGAAAGAAAAAACGCCAGGCCAAAAAATAAGGTGGAATGTTTATTCAGAATTCCAACGCCCGCAATCCCGCCAAAAAGCAGCCACAAACGAGGCGAACCGCCTTTGGCTATGCGGAGAGCGACGGCCACACAGCCCATCCAGAAGAGCGGCTCAAAGGAATTCATGGAAAGAAAGCTGTCCATGGTCAGATAAATCGGGCAGAGAAAGACAGCCGCGGCGGCGAGAAGGTATGCAAAGCGGCGCCCGCCAAATTCGCGGACCATCCATGCGGTGAACAACACCTTGGCTGCCGCCGATAACGCGGGGAAAAGGCGAATCGCGTAAAGCGAATCGCCCAGCAGCCTCCGCGCGAACCAGCAGATGACGGCGACCAGCGGAGCATGATCCACATAGCCCCAGGCCAGATGCTGTCCGCAAGCGGCGTAGTACAACTCATCGCGAAAGTAGCCGTAGCGATTGGCAGTCAGCAGATGGATAAGGAAGGCCCCCGCGGCGAAGGCGCAAACGATTGCCGCATCGCTCGCAGACCAGGCGGTTGTCTCGACGATGATCGGGAGAACGGGGGGCTCAAGCGCGAGATCGTTCGGAGCGATCTCCGGCTCTGACAACGCAAACAGTTCCGTTTTGTTTCGCCAATTCGCCAAAATTCTCCGCCCGAGATGCAGCTTATTTTTTTACGATGCGGTTGCGCATGATACCACTCAAATTCCAACGAGCTAGAGCCCGAATAGCCAACTTATCAAAATTTAGCGGGTTTTGACTCGATCTTTTCTCTTAGTCATCCCTGGGAAATGCCGAAACTAGCACCCACAGAGCGCTAAAAGCTTCGCGTTATCCGGCCAGATACCGACCCAGGCTTAGAGTGCAGCCGACTATCCCATGGTATGGGCAATGTAGGTACTGCATGCCAGCGGTCCTCAATGCGAATACAGGGCGCCAGCCTAGGGTCTACAGCTGGTGTTCGATTCTTGCCCATGAGGTTGTGATTTAAGGTGCATGGAACAGGCCGACTTCGGCTTCAGCTCCGTCGCTTCAGGGATCGTTGGCGACACGGAGCCACATGATGGGGTGGAGGAAAAAACATGAAAATTCGAAACGCAGCCTTCGCAGTCACAGCACTGCTGATTTTGGGCTTCGCTATGGCTGGATATGCTCAGGAACCAAAGGAGCATTGGTACACATTTAACGCGGGTGCAGGATTCACCCCGCTCTTGGGGCAGGTGAGTAACCGGCTCAATAACGGATGGAACGCCACGGGCGGCGCTGGCGTTCGAATTACGTCGCACTTCGAGGTGAACGCTCAATTCATGTATAGCGGACTTGGCGTCAAGCCGATCGTACTAGCCGAAGCGGGCGTGCCGTCAGCGAACTCGCACGTATGGTCGATCAGTGCCGATCCTAAGCTCCGCTTTGGAGGCGCCCGGCGTTTCGATCCCTACCTGGTGGGGGGTGTCGGATATTACCGGCGAACTGTGAATTTCACCGCTCCGACAACGATTCCGGTGACGCTCTTCGATCCGTTTTTTGGCGTCTTATTTCCGGGACTGCTGCCGGCAGACATTCAACTTGGCAGCATCACTCGTTCGTCAATTGGAGGCAGTGCTGGCGCAGGATTTCACATCCGGATGGGCGATTCGACCGTCAAGTTTTTTGCAGAGGCCCGATACCACTATGCCGGCACCGGACCAATTCCAACGCGGATGATTCCCGCTACGGTTGGATTCGAATGGTGATTTGAGGCCACAAATCGGCTGCCTCTTTTTTCTATCGCATCAATATTAGATGTCAACGCAAAGTAGAAATGTCCGGTTCCCTGCCAAATAGAAATGTCCGCTTCCAATCTTTCCTCCAGGGATGATCGGGCGGGGGAATGTATTTGGTTTTGACCTTAGTGGCTGCTTTGCGCTTTTGATCGGCGACTCCTGCAGGCCGTAGGCCGGAAGGAGTTGCCGATCGCGGCGCCGCCGGGCAGGGATGCAGCGGCAGGTAACGGCCGCGGAAGCGCAACCAGTGACTGCCATCCAGGCGTCTTTCGATCTCCACCCGCGCCCCGCGTAATCCCGGGCAAACGTCTTCGCGCCACACTCCCCAGCGCTGTCCTTGCCAACTCACGGTGTGATCGGCCGCCATCGTCCGCGCCACCCGCACGCTGAGAATTTCCTCCAGCCGATGGGTGCTCTCCAGTGGCCGGTGGGCATTGACGGCCATCACCGGCTGCACGGCAAAACGCTCTTGCCAAGCGGGCCAGAAGGTCATCTCCAGAAAACGATTGGCCTGCTCCAGCGTGGCGATCTGTTGGATACGCATCTCCTTCACCAGACGATCTTGCAGGGTGCCGAACAGCCGCTCGATGCGTCCTTTGGCCTGCGGCGAGTGCGCGGCGATCCACTCGATGCCCAACTCCCCCAGCGCCCGCCCGAACTGCGTGCGCGCCGGTTCCCCCCGCAACTGCTCCTGCCACTGCACCGGGCGGGAAGTCACAAACAGGCTGTTTTTATCCGTGTACAGCGCCAGCGGTCGCCCGTGGCGTTCCAGCCAACCTTGCAAGGTGCGCAAGTTCTCTTCGGTGGAATCGTGCTCTACCAAGCGGCCCCAGGCACGACTGCTGGCATCATCGATCAAGCGCGATCAGATGGCAGGCCGGTCCGCGCTCTTCCAGCCAGACATAGGGCGAACTGTCCATCATCACCAACTCGCCAAAAGCACTGCGCCGCGGTCGCCATACGTGCACCGTTTTCAGCCGCCGATTTCGCGGCCGCCACAATCCTGCGGCGCTCATCCATTTCCGCAGCGTTTCGCGGCTGACGCTCATGCCCCGACGCGCCAGATGTTCGGCCGCCAGCGTGGGACCGAAACCCGCATAGCGCGCCTGGCGCAAGTGGCGCAGGGCATGCTGCTCCACCGACTCGGGAATCTTCCGGTTCGATCCGCGACCTCGCAATCGATGCACGATTCCGCGATCGCCCTGGCTGCGCAGCCGGACCTGCAAACGCCGCACCTGCCGGTCGGTTAAATGCAGTCTCCGGGCTGCTTCGATTTGTTTTAGATGGCCTTCTTCGACTTGCTGTAAAACTTTCAACCGTTCCCGTTCTTTCGCGCTCAACTCGATTCGCTCCGGTCCCATCCCTCCTCCCGCCCTGGATGAAACCGGACATTTCTACTTTGCACAAACCGGACATTCTCATTTTGCTGCGACATCGCATCAATATTAGTTGACTGCGGCAAGTGAGTTGAATATCCTGCCCCGCTATGCGGCGGGGTCTCTGGACCGTCTTAATTGCCGTTTTTGTTCTGGCGTTCAGCGCAAACGTGCGAGCGGGAGAAAACGATTACGAGCTGACGCTGCGCCAAGGTGTGCCAGCCAAAGTAATCCTGAAAGGCTGTCATAAGCTGGAAAGCATCGCCGTGGACTTTGATGGCAATGGCGATCCTTATCAGGCCCAGTGGTGGCGCTGCGGCTCCCCGAATCCAAACCCGAAAAAAAGGGCGTTTTCCGATCAACTACGTATTAATACAGCCGCCCCGAGGTAAAGCCGGACGCTCAGCGACGCTCACAAACTCGGGAAACTCCGACGAATATTTTATCGAGCAACCGCAGAAAATCACGCTGGAATCCAGTTCCCGGCAGCTTTTGCTCATTTCTGGCCGATACTATGACGCAGACGAGGGCAAAACCTCATGCCTGCTCGAACCAGCCGGCGAACAATTCGACTGCCGGCCTTCGCTGGAAACTGCAAGGGTTATGGACGAAAACTCCCACAAGCAAAAGAGCCTCTTCCGCAAAGTTAATGAGTTTCTCAGCGGTCAAAACCTTCCCCAATAGTCTCAGGACGAACCTCAGCGGCAACTCCTCGACCGCCTTCGAGACTAAAATGTTTCAGACATTCCGGCGGCAAAAATTGGCGTACAATCTGGCCATTGCGGTTTATCCGGTGGGCTACCCGTCTCGTGAAAGAGGGGCAAGATGCGAAATTTTGCGATTGTCAGCATTGCGCTGGTAGCGACGCTAATCTGCAGGCCGGTCGCATTCGCGCAGGGAGCCGCCGGGCAAGCCAGTGGTGCACCGCCTGAGAGGCCGGGGCTGGAAGTCCCCTTAGTTACGCCGGGGCCGGGCTGGAAGGCCTGCCCGCATTGCGAGAACGAAGCCTACAAGACAGAGGACCGCAAGAAAGCCAACGTGGATAAGCGCCCCTTCGATGCGCACGATATCTCGGGAATTTGGAGCGGCAATCCGCATGACCTGGAGGTGAACGGCATGCCGCTCGATATGAAAGCGCTTCCGCCGCTTACGCCTTACGGAAAGAAGTTATTTGACGCCAACCAAAGCGATTCAACGCAGTGGAATTCAAAAGATCCGGTGAATATTTGCGATCCCATGGGGTGGCCACGGTGGATCACTTACAACTTTGGATTCCAGTTCGTTGTATTGCCGGACCGCATTTTGCAATTCATCGAGTGGGGGCATACGTGGCGGGACATCTGGACTGACGGACGCAAACTGCCGGCGAATCCTCCCATCCCGCGATATTTGGGATATGCCGTGGGCAGGTGGGAAGGAGATACGTTCGTCGTTGAGTCCAATGGCTACGACGACAGGTCGTGGGTTGCTCCAACTCCGGTTCAGCGTACTGGCGCAGAGAAACCGGGCGGCTATCCGCACACCGATGAGATGCGGGTTGAGGAACGGTACAAGCGGCTCAACTACGGATTGCTTCAGGTGACGCTGACGGTCATCGACCCGAAGATATATACGGCGCCCTGGACGACAACGGGCACAGTTACACTGATTCCGAATAGCGAGCTTGGGGAACATTTCTGCGTTCCATCGGACAGTATCAATTTTAATAATCAGAATACGATTCCGACGGTTGCGAAGCCGTAAGGGTAAGGGTTGTCGCTGAAGCTTTTGGCAGCAGTCTAAAAAAAGGAGGGGAAGATGTCGCGACGCTATGCTCATCATTGCAGTGGTGGCTGCTTTCGTTGCGTTACCAATGGTGACCTCTCCCGTCCTGGCACATCACGGGAATGCAGCGTGGGCCGCAACCGAAGTGACACTGAAAGGTACCGTGGTGGATTTTGTTTGGAGAAATCCCCATGTCTTGCTCGTTTGGACCACCAAGGACGATAGCGGCAAAGCCGTGCAGTGGACCGGCGAAGTCGGTTCTCCGGAATCGATGATGGCGGACGACGGTTGGACCAAGCAGACGTTCAAGCCCGGCGACGAATTGATTCTGGTGCTCCGCCCGGCAAAGTCGGGCGTGCCGAATGGCGTGATCGATCAGATCAAGAGAGCCGATGGCAGTGTGGTAATGCGCTATTCGCGGCAAGCTGGTTCCGGAAATTATGCAGGCCAGTTGTCCAAGGAAGATCAGGAAAAGCGGGATAAAGCCGCCGCCGAAGCCGATAAGTCAAAGAATTAGCGTAGCATTCAACAGCTGTCTTCAAATTTCTGCGTTATTCAATTGCCGCGTTCAGATCGCCCGAATTGTTGGTGGGCCCGCTAGGATTTGAACCTAGGACCAACGGATTATGAGTCCGCTGCTCTAACCAGCTGAGCTACGGGCCCGCGTTTACTGCAACATCTTACCCTGAAAAGACTTGATGCAAATATTCGGTTTCAGTTGAAATTTGGGCAAGCGCTGGCCGGCAAAGTGAGAGTCGCGCAATTGATTTTCGAGCGCATTGGCGGGAAGCCGAAGCAACGAATCAATGCAGATATCGAAGAATCGCCTTTTTTTGATCCGGTTGCACGCAGAGCCCGGATCAAAGAGTTGCAGAAGATTCTGAGCCTTTAGCTTGTCGTCGCGGAGGAAAACGTGAAAGCCGCAATTTACGCGAGAGTGAGTACGAACAACGGCCAAGATCCAGAAATGCAGCTGCGGGAGCTACGTGAATACAGAGGGTCATTCCTAGTCATCGATGGTAAACAACGACTCCTCAGCTTACAGCAATTCGCCGGGATCGACACCAACACAACTCCGCTCGTGCTGACGGGCCTCAAGTTCCGCGACGAACTCAACACGAAGACCTATGACGACTTCCAAAATGATACCAGGCTCCGCAACCACAGAAACGCCTTCGACAACCAACCTATCAGGACCGTTGTCGTAAAAAACTGGCAAAAAGAAGACGTCCTCTACCTAATCTTCCACCGGCTTAACAGCGAAACCCTCCCGCTGTCGCCACAAGAACTACCACAGGCACTTCACCCGGGGCCATTCCTCCGTTTCGCCGCAGAATATACTCAAGTTCCTCGGGGTATCCACAAAGCGCTCGGCATTCCCAAACCAGACTTCCGCATGCGAGATGTCGAGCTCTTCGTACGGTACGTCGCGTTTCAATACAGCCTTGACACATACACGGGGAACTTAAAAACCTTTCTCGATGATGAATGTAAACGACTCAACAGCAGATGGACGACCGATGAATCAGACATCCGCCACAAGGCGGAGCACGAAGCCGCAATCAACGCATCTTACGATATCTTCGGGGACAACGCCTTCCGAAAGTACGACGGCCACAACTACGAGATACGATTCAACAGAGCCGTTTTTGACATCCTCATTTACTACTTTGCTGACGAAGCCGTCAGAAACTCAGCACTCGCTAAGAAGACGAAAGTGAAAAACGCGTACGAGGCGCTCAGCACCAACAGTGCTTTCATCAAGAGTGTCGAGACAACTACAAAGAGTGTTGACGCCACGCGGACTCGCTTCCTCACGTGGGGACAAACGCTCGGCAAGGCGCTCGGCGTTAAAGTCACTCTCCCTTCCATTGGTAAACCCTAACAGTGAACTGTTTATGCCGACACCGAAACGGCTACAGCGCCTCCTCACAAGACTTGACAAGCTCGAAGCGCACCTTCTTCCAGACGTTTTCTCGTTGACAGGTCGCTACACCCCGCGACAGAAGGACTACACTAAGGCATTCCTCCTGCTAGTGCATGCGGAACTCGAAAGCTATTTCGAAGACCGCGCGAGAGCGCTTGTCACGAATGCAGTAGCACGATTTCAGAGCAAGGGCATTTGCACGCCTGTACTCTCGCGCCTTCTTGTCTACCATCACGCTGTCAAAAACGAACTCGGACCTGTATCACCGGATGCTGTAAGCAAGGCAATTAATTATTATCTTGACCATCTCGATAAGAATCATGGAATTAAGGAGAAGAACCTGCGCACGATTTTTCTCCCTCTCGGGATCGGCCATGCGCAGCTAGATGCACAACTTGTCGCTGCCTGTAATCAACTTGCACAGAAGCGTGGACAGTTTGCGCACGCAAGGTTTAAGACACACCAGCAAGTCGATCCAAAAACTGAACGTGACAACATCAGACTAAACATCCTCCCTGAGCTAAAGAGCCTCGAAAAGCGGCTTAAAGACCTCCTCTAGCTTTGAGGTCTGATACCCAGAGTCACTGTAGCTGTATTTCCGCGCGGCCTTAGAGCTTGTCAAGGACGGGATAGCCGCCGCCCCGGAATCTATTTGAGGCCCATAAGGCATCCCTTAGGGGTTATCGCCACAAAATATTCAATTCCGATTGCCGCTGGAAAAATCCAAAAACTCTTTTTGAAAGCACCCCCTCCCCCGTCCGGCGAACCCATCCTCTAAGCGGGCCAAAAACTAACTCACTTGGACGATTTGCCGGTGTCAGTTCCGGTGTCAGTTGGTTTTTCTATTTCGTTCGCTCGCGTGCGCGACGCTGCGAGGGTGATATCTCACAGGAGGTGGCGTAAACATTAGCGATGGTAGGTGTGCCGCGATTCGGTGCGCGCCGGTACCGAATGGACCTCGTGCGCATTTATGAGTCCGCTGCTCTAACCAGCTGAGCTACGGGCCCCGCATCTGGAAACTATAAGGGAAACAGTAGCTTATTGCATCAGGCTCAATCCGCTGCAGATCGAATCCAAAGCGGTGGTGCGCTCGCGTTTAGAGCCCATTCTCCTCAAGCACCTTTCGCAGCCGGGTCGGGTATCTCCGCATATAACCACGTAAAAAGAGAAATGCTCTAAAAAGTCAGCCCAGCTCTCTCGTTGTGGGGTGTTCTCATGAGCAAACGGCTGCTGATCATTCAGCCTTCGCACTACCTTTCCAAACAAAACCACACGTTGCTGAAAACGGGGATGAAACCCCTTGTCCCGCTCACGCTGCCTTATTTGGCGGCGCTAACACCGGAGGGCTGGGACGTCACGCTGGTAGACGAACAGATTCAAGACGCCGATGTTCACCGCAAGCCGAAGCCGGACGTCGTAGCCATCACCACTTGGACGATCCATTCCATTCGCGCCTACGACATTGCCGACGAATTTCGCCGGCAGAGCGTTCCGGTGATCATGGGCGGGCCGCACGTCTGGTTTGACCCGCAAGAAGCGGCGCGGCATTGCGATGCCATTGGAGTTGGCGAAGGCGAGCCGATCTGGGCGCGCATGCTGGAAGATGCCGTCAACGGCCGCCTGCAGAAGGTATACCACGCGCCACAAATGCCGAGCCTGTCCGGCTTGCCACTGCCGCGCTGGGACATGCTGGACCTTCGCAAATATGGCCCTTTCAAGACATATTCGCTGATGTCTTCGCGTGGGTGCCCGATGCAATGCGATTTCTGCTCCGAGCGGCTTTACCTGGGAGGCGGCTATCGCATTCGGCCAACCGCAGAGGTGATCGAGGATATCCAGCATACCGGCGCAAAAAGCATCTTCTTTGGCGACAGCGATTTTGGCGGCAAGCGGGCGCGAGCGATGGAATTGATGGAAGCCATGATTCCTTTGAAGGTGCGCTGGTCGGCGCTGTGGACTTCAAACTTGTGCAGCGACGCCGAATACATGGATCTCGCCAAGCGCAGCGGATTGCTGCACCTAAATATCGGAATCGAGAGCATCAATGAAGAGACCTTGAAGGGGATGAACAAGAAATTCAACAAGGTCAATCGCTATAGCGAGCTTCTGGGCAATCTGCGCAAGCGCGGGATCAGCTATTCACTGAACTTCATATTCGGCTGGGACAACGAAACGCCGGATGTATTCCGCTCCACGCTCGACTTTCTCGAGCAGGAAAAGGTGCCCGTGGCGTACTTCAATATTCTCACTCCGGAAAAGGGCACCATGTTTTACGAAAGGATGAAAAGCGAAGATCGCATCCTGAAGCTGGATGAGATTGGCCGCTGGCCGGGCCAGAGCTGCTACATCAAGCCTCAGTATTGCAGCCCGGAAGAGATGGTTAACAACGTACAGCACATCTATCGTGAGTTTTACAGCTGGAAGTCCATAGTTAAACGGCTGCCGTTGCCGGTGACGCAGGCTAACATCGCATCGTGGGTGCTGAACCTTTCGCAGCGAAAAATGGCGCAACTCAGCGATGAGGTGAATAATAATTTCGACGCCTTTTAAGATTTGACGCGTTGCCCACCCAGCATTAATGCCTTCGATGCTGCAACGCTTTCAAAGCTTCGCGGGCCTGTTTGTCATGGGGATCCAGGGTCAGCGCGGCGTGATATTCCTGCTCTGCCCGATCCGAGTGTCCTTCATCCTCATAGAGTCTCGCCAGCCATTCATGGGCAGTGGAATGGGATGGCACGTTATCGTTGTCGGGAACCGTATCGAGGTAATGACGAAGGTCCTTTTCCGCCTCCATCGTTTCATTCCTCAACACGAGGACGATTCCGCGATAATAATCGAGACGCCGGTCGGAAGGGGCCATCGATGCTGCTGCTTCAGTAGCCTCGGACATCCGCGCGGCGTCGCCGCGATCCCGATAATACTCGGCAATTTCTAAATAAACTCCGATGCGGTCCGGTTTGCTATCCACAATTTTCCGATACTCCTGATCTGCTTCGTCGAATTTCCGTCGCGAAGCGAATAGCCCGGCCTGCGCCAGCGCAGCTTCCGTGGAATCCACCGCAGCCAGGGCATGGATACGCTGCTCCGCGGCTTCTTCGCTTCCGCCGGCAATTCCCGGCGCGGTGGTCAGATAGCGGATCAGGTCCCGTTGCGCCTCCAGATTATTCTCGTCGAGCTGCACAGCAGTCTCGAATTCGCGATGAGTTTTGTGCGCCAGCGAAAAAGCGGAAAAGGGAGTGAATCGGCTTGTCTCCTCCGCCTTGCGGCCATATGGCTTTCCGAGCCAGTAGTGATAATCAGAGCGGCCGGGTTCGAGCGCAATGGCGCGTTCCAGGCTGGAAATTGCCCGGTTGTAGTCGCGCAGCTCAAAAAAGCAGCGGCCCTGCCAAAAATGCAGCGAAGATTCCCGCGGCTCGCGCCCGATGGCCGAGTCGAGTGCTTCCGTTGCCTGGCGGTAAAGACCGCCGTCATAGAGGCGTGCGATATCGGGTGGCATGTCGCGGACCGTTGCAGATAGGCACGCGGGCGCGGTCATCACCCATGCGGCAGAAAACGCCGCAATGAGGAAAAGAGCAGGCGAAAGTCTGATCAACCTCATTCCGATTCTGATTCCGTAGATGGGCAAGCGGGTGCGAATTTCCGCTTCAGGCGCGATTTCAGGCTTCTGTCTGGACCGACATAACCCTCTGTCTGCATTGACAACCGCTCCGGCTCTGTCGTACATCCCTAAAGCCGAAGTCCTCGCTATAGAATTAATGTGCTCAGTCCAGAGGAGGGCCCGTCGTGGCTGTACCTTCTGAGAAAAGCCTGTCCGCCTTACTCGATGAGCGGCGAACCTTCCCGCCGACCGAGGAGTTCCGCCGGGGCGCTAATGCCAGCGACCCTGGGATCTACGACCGTGCGCTGCGCGATCCCGAGGCGTTCTGGGCCGAGGAAGCCAAAAAACTCGATTGGTTCACATCATGGCAGAAGGTATTGGAATGGAACGCTCCGTGGGCCAAATGGTTCGTAGGCGGAAAACTCAACGTTACCTACAACTGCGTCGATCGGCACGCGCATTCGGCGCGCCGCAACAAAGCGGCAATCATTTGGGAAGGCGAGCCCGGCGACTCTCGGGTGTTGACGTACGGGATGCTGGAACGCGAGGTGAATCGCTTCGCGAATGCGCTGCGTTCACTGGGCGTGGCCAAAGGCGACCGCGTGGCCATTTACATGGGTATGGTGCCGGAACTGGCCATCGCCATGCTCGCTTGCGCGAAAATCGGCGCGCCGCACAGCATTGTCTTTGGGGGATTTTCCGCGGAGGCGCTGCGCGAACGGATCAACGATGCGAAGGCCAAAGTGGCGATCACCTGCGATGGCGCCTGGCGTCGAGGCAGCGTCGTGCCGCTGAAAGCGAGCGTGGACGAAGCGCTTCGGGGCACTCCCACAATTCAGAACGTGATTGTGGTCCGCCGGGTAGGCGACGCGGCTAAAGCGACGATGGAGCCTGGCCGCGACGTCTGGTGGCACGAGATCGTCGATGCCTCCTCAGATCAGTGCGCCTCCGAGCCCATGGATGCGGAAGACATGCTTTTCGTTCTCTATACCAGCGGCACGACGGGAAAGCCGAAAGGCATCGTGCACACCTCGGGCGGATATCTGGTGGGCGTTTCGACCACACACCGGTACGTCTTCGATATCAAGGAGGAAGACGTTTATTGGTGCACGGCGGACATAGGCTGGGTCACCGGGCACTCCTATATTGTGTATGGGCCTTTGGCGAACGGCGCGACCTCAGTGATGTATGAAGGCACGCCCGACTATCCGGATCGCGACCGCTTCTGGTCCATCATCGACAAATATGGCGTAAACATTTTCTATACCGCGCCAACGGCGATTCGCACCTTCATGCGCTGGGGCACGGAATTGCCGGCGCGGCATTCGCTCGCGACTCTGCGGCTGATCGGCACCGTGGGCGAGCCGATCAACCCCGAGGCTTGGATTTGGTACAACGACTACATCGGTCGCCGGCGTTGCCCGATTGTCGATACGTGGTGGCAGACCGAGACGGGCATGATCCTGATCTCGCCGCTGCCGGGTTTGACGGCGACGAAGCCGGGCTCCGCGACGCGTCCTCTTCCCGGCATAGTGGCGGAGGTCGTCGACGCCAAGGGCGACCCCGTCGGACCCGGAGCCGGCGGCTATCTCGTGCTCAAACGTCCTTGGCCCGCGATGATGCGCACAATCTATGGCGATCCCGACCGCTACGTGCAGCAATATTGGTCGCGCTATCCGGGCGTGTATTTCACGGGCGACGGGTGCAAAGTAGACGCCGACGGATATTTTTGGCTCTTGGGCCGCGTGGACGACGTCATGAACGTGGCCGGACACCGCATCTCGACCTATGAAGTCGAAAGCGCGCTCGTGGATCACCCTGCGGTGGCGGAAGCGGCGGTGATTGGGCGCACGCATGAAGTGAAAGGGCAGGGCATTTCGGCGTTCGTTACCTTGAAGGAAGGCATAGCGGCGAGCGATGCGTTGAAAAATGAGCTGAAGCAGCACGTGGTGGGCAAAATAGGCGCGATCGCGCGTCCCGACGACATTTTCTTTACATCGGAACTTCCCAAGACGCGCAGCGCGAAAATCATGCGGCGTCTGCTGCGCGATATCGCCGAGGGCCGTATCCTGGGGGATACGACTACGCTGGCAGATCCAGCCGTCGTGACGCGGCTCAAGACGCAGTATCAGGAGGAAGGCTAGCGGGTCTTTCTTCGGCTTCCGGATAATTGACGTAGCTCCGGCGTCCTTCTAACATCTAATACAACACCTCTTATGCCGCCCAAATTGCCAATTCCTTTGCGCGACCTGCTGGGCCGCCCGCTTGAGAGCTTGCGTCTCTCGGTCACGGACCGCTGCAATCTGCGCTGCCTCTACTGCATGCCAGAGGAAGAATATGTCTGGCTGCCACGCCAGGAACTGCTGAGCTTCGAGGAATTGGTCCGGCTGGTCGATATCTTTACGGGCTTGGGAGTCAATCATCTGCGCCTGACCGGCGGGGAACCGTTGCTGCGACAGAATCTTGATCGCCTGGTCGGCATGCTGGCGCAGAATGCGCAAATTACCGACCTGGCGATTACGACGAACGGGATACTTTTTGCGGATCAAGCCGAAGCACTGAAGCGCGCGGGCCTTGGCCGGGTAACTATTAGCCTGGACACGTTGCGGCCAGACCGCTTTCGCCAGATGACCCGCCGCGACGAGCACCAGCGCGTGCTATCCGCGTTCGATGCGGCACGACGAACCGGTTTTACGGGCACGAAACTTGACGCCGTCATCATGCGCGGAGAAAACGACGACGAACTTGCGGACCTGATCGAATTCGGCCGTAGCAATGGCGTGGAGGTTCGTTTCATCGAGTACATGGACGTCCTCGGCGCAACCAAGTGGAGCATGTCCAAGGTGGTCTCGCGCGATGAAATGCTGCAGCGTCTTGAGGAGCGTTACGGCAAGATCACGCCTGTGGCGGAAACGAGTTCGGCGCCAGCTTCACGGTTTCTGCTGTCCGACGGCACAGTCTTCGGAATCATTGCTTCCACAACATCGCCGTTTTGCCGGACCTGCGATCGCAGCCGCATAACCGCGGATGGGATGTGGTATCGCTGCCTGTATGCCACTGGTGGCACCGACCTGCGGAAGCTATTGCGCGGTGCGAACGCTAATGCATCGCGGGGAGCCGCTGACGCCGAGATTGCTAATGTCATCGCCGAAGGATGGCGCGGACGCGAAGACCGAGGCGCCGAGGAACGGGCCGCTCGAAACGATCGCGACGCGCTGATAGCCATCGAAGAACTGCGGCGAGATCCGCACCTCGAGATGCACACGCGTGGCGGCTGATTGTCAGCTGCCGGCGATGTCCCCTAATTCCGTGCGCGCCTGCACCACTCGCAGAATGGAATCGCGAGTGACGAGCCCCACGACGTTGTCTTCCCTGATCACGGCAAGCTGATCGACGTTCGCTGAGCGCATGCGCTCGAGCACACTGAGCACCGGCTCCTCCGGTGCGGTCCACGCCAACTTTTCCCGCGGAATCATTACTGCCTGTACGGATGTGGAGGGCCAATCCTCGCGCGGGACCGCCTGAAGCACCTCTACGCGCATAAGCCCGACAAGCTTGTTATCAGACACGACCAAATGCGCGCGCCTGCCCGTGCGGGAAACCTCTCGCGCATACTCATCGAGCGAAAGGTCGCGTGCAACGGTGGGCATATCTGAAGTCATGACGTCGACGGCGCGCAGGCCTTGCAGCGCGCCTTGCGCTTCTACCTGTTGATAGCTCTGGCGGGCGGCCGTGAGCAAGAACCATCCGAGGAAGACGAACCAGACGCCATTCACACTGGAGTGGAGGACGAAGGCCGTGTACAACCCAAAAGCCATCATGGCGTAAGCAATGCCTTGTCCAACGCGTGACGCAATTCGCGTGGATTTCGAATAATTCTTGGTGATCCCCCATACGATGGATCGGAAGACGCGGCCACCGTCGAGCGGAAAGCCGGGCAGCAGGTTGAAAGTCGCCAGGAGCGCATTGGTACCCGCGAGCCAGGTGGCGAGCGCGTTAGGCATGCTGTCGTTCGGAGTGGCTAGCGCCAGGAGCCAGAACGCACCCGCGAGCACGTAGCTCGATGCCGGCCCGGCCGCTGCCATCAGGAACTCCTGTCCCGCGCTATCCGGATCGCGCGTAATGCTCGCGATTCCGCCGAAGAAGAAGAGCGTGATCGAAGCGACGGGAATTCGATAATGACGGGCTACGGCGCTATGCGAGAGTTCGTGAAACAGCACGGAGCCGAAGAAAAGCAGGCTGGTTATAAGGCCCAACGACCAAAGCTGGCCGCTCGTCCACTGCGGGTAACGCGCGCCGTACTCGTCTACAAGCGAATAGGTGATCAAGCCGAAGATCAGGATCCAGCTCAAGTGCAGAAAGATCGGGATGCCGAACACCTGACCGATTTTGATTCCTGAGCGGCGCATATAAGTTCCTTCGGCAGTATAACCGAATCAGCTTGGATCAGTGGAAAGCACGCCTAGAGCACTTTCGGAAACACTGCCGCAATTTTCCGGCGCGCCGGCCCTAAGGGTCTTTTATGATTCCTGCGTGAAACTAGGCACCAAACTCACCATTTTCTCGGTAACCGTGGTGGCAGGCTCCGTTGGCCTTTTCGGGTGGGGCGTGGACCGGTTTGTACGGCAACAATCCGAGCAGGAGCAACGCCAAAAATCCGGTACGCTGATCACGCAATTCCGACACGAGTTCGCACATCGTGGCGATGAGGTGGTCTATGCCGTGGACGGCATAGCCCAAGCCGAGGGAAGTCTGCGCATGGCCATCGATCTCAGCCGGGCGCAGTCGGACCCATCCCTATACGCGCGAGACGCGCTGGGGATCGCAAATTCACGCCAGATCGATTTTCTGGAAATGGTCGGAGACGACGGCACGCTGATCTCTTCGGCCCAATGGCCGGGGCGGATCGGTTTCAAGAATGATTGGGTGACGCAGAGAGCCGACTGGAATCAGCAGGGGGCATTCCTGTCGCGGGTCGAACTGCCGGACAAAGTCGAGTTAGGGCTGCTATGCGTGCGCACCGTGAACGTGGGCGAGAAGAAGCTGTACCTGATCGGCGGCCGAAAGCTGGCCAACGATTTTCTGCAGGCGCTGGTCATCCCATCAGGAACGCAAGTGATGCTTTACCGCAATCTGGAAGCGGCTTTCGTACCAGAAGCATTATTGAATTCCGAAGGTCCGGCCGAACAGCCGGAACGATTTGCCAGCCTGATCGTATCGATGCAAAAGGAACCACGCGCAGGCGAATATGAGACTCCGGGCTCGGGCGGAGCCCAGAAGTTCACGGCCTTGCCCCTCACCGGCCGAAGCAACGAGATGCTGGCTGTTGTTCTCGTGGGCACCGCTCAGGATGCTGTGGTGAAAACGTCGGCCTACATCCGCAATGCGGGACTCGTGATCGGCGCGGCGGGCGTCCTTGCTTGCTCTGATCTTTTCGTGGTCGCTCTCAGCGACGGTGAGCCGGCCACTCGAGCGCCTGGAGAAAGCGGCGCGCGAGCTTGCCGCGGGGAATTGGAAAGCGAAAGCCAACGTAAGCGCTGCCCGAAACGAAGCGGCACGCGCGGTGCGGGCCTTCAATGAGATGACCGCGCAACTGAGCGCAAAACGCGAGGGGCTGTTGCAAGCCGAGCGCGTTGCGGCATGGCGCGAGCTGGCCCGGAATTTTGCCGTAGAGCTCAAGGTACCGCTTTTTTCCCTGCAGCTCACGCTGGAAAATTTAGAACGCGCGAGAGAGAAAACGCCTGAAAAGTTCGATGGGATGTTCGTCGAAACCATGAGGATAGCGCATGCGGAGATGGAAAATCTGAAGGAGATCGTGGCCCACTTCAGCGATTTCGCCAAAATGCGCCAGCCTCGCATGCAAGGTGTGAACTTGAATGAAGTTTTGCGTGCGGCGGTAAAGTCTTTTGAAACCGCATTCCATGCGCGTGGGCGGCCGCCGGTTAACCCTGAGTTCGCTCTGGACGAAAGTGCGGAGAAGATTTGGGCCGACCCCGAGCTTTTGTACAAGGGATTCGAGAATGTAATCGCGAATTCGCTCAATGCCATGCCAATGGGCGGCACGCTTACCGTTCATACGGCACAGCAAAATGGAATGGTGCGCGTGGAGATTTCCGATACCGGTTCGGGATTGGACGCCCAGCCCACAGCAGCCGGCAGGTCGTTACGCGGCTAAGCTGGAAGGGGCCGGTTTGGGCTTAGCGACGATACAAACAGTGGTTAGCGATCACGGCGGCCGCATGTCCGTGGAAGCCATATCGGGCGGCGGCACGGCGTTTCGCATGGAGTTCCCGGTCGCGCCAATATCGGTTAAGGCGCCCGCGGTGGCAGCCGCGTCAAAAGTATCGAAACCGCAGAACGATCCCACCCCGAAAAAAACGGAAGATGCCGCGCCGGTGGAATCTCAGCAAACCGCGAAGAACCCGAAGCCCGTTCTAGCGCGCATGATGGATATCTAGGGACTCTTGGGGCCAATGGCGTTCTGGCTGCTGTTGTGGATCAGCGCTACCAAGGAAATTTTGACAGGCGGGCCTGAGATGAAGGGCTATCCGATCACCGGCGTTCCGGCGATCTCTTCCTCGATGGCGCGCAGATATTCTGGGGAAAGTCCAATAAATTCCACTCCAATGCCGACGCCCGGCAGGCAGTAACGAACCTCAACGCGCGCGTGTACTTCGATTCCGGAGCGGCTGAGCCGAAATCGGAGCTTTAAGATCGCGCCCTCGGGAAAGCGCCTGACGGTATTGATGAACATGCCATGGGTGCTGATGTCCGGCGGCCGAAGAGAGATTTCCTCTGTGCGACCCTCGTAGGTCACCGCGAGTTCGCTGAACTGAGCATAACGCGGAGAGCGCCGCTGACGGATATCTTCCTGCGTTTTACGCGAGCTCACGGCAAAGCTCCTTCACTCTCGAGTTTGGCGGTATCAGGTTGCGAGCTTGATCGGCGGTCTCCACAGAATGGGCAGAACTGAAAAGTGGCATGGAGCTGCTGGCCGCAGGCGGAACAAAGGCAACGGGCGACGGATTCAAACGGCACGATGCGCAGAATCTCATCGTAAGTTGTGAGTCCGTTTCTCACCTTTTCCAGACCGTCTTCATACATGAGGCGCATACCCCGCAGGCGGGCCAGTTCTCTGATGGAATCGATGCTTTCGCCGTTTCGGATCATGCCGCGAATGGATTCGTTGATCATCAGCAACTCCGCCACGCCTATCCGGCCTCTGTAGCCAGTGCGATCGCATAGCCCGCACCCTCCCGGAACGCGGACGTCCTCCCGACTGAAGGGAAGGCCTGCTTCGGCAAGGCGCGCGGAAAGACCAGCGGTCATCGGCTCAACGGAGTGGCAAGTACACAGCTTGCGAACCAGACGCTGAGCGAGCACGCCTATCACGGAGGAGGCAATCAGAAAAGAAGGCACACCCAGATCCAGCAGGCGGACAATGGCAGAGACACTGTCGTTCGTGTGCAAGGTCGACAGCACGAGCTGGCCGGTTTGGGCGGCCTTCAGTGCGATTTCCGCCGTTTCCTGATCGCGTATTTCGCCGACCATGATCACATTGGGATCTTGTCTTAATAGTGAGCGCAGCACGCTGGCGAAGGTCAGACCTGTGCGGGTATTCACATGAACCTGATTGATGCCCGGCAACGCATATTCCACGGGATCTTCCACCGTGACGATGTTGACGGAAGGCTTGCGCAAAATGTTCAGTGCGGAATAGAGCGTCGTGGATTTTCCTGAACCGGTAGGCCCGGTAACGAGAATCAGTCCTTGTGGAAGTGCCAGCAATTTTTGCATACCTTCCGCAATGGCGGGCGTGAAACCGATCTCAGTGAAATTCAGCAGTGGAGCGCTCGGCTCCAGCAGACGGATAACGACTTTCTCGCCATATTGCGTGGGAAGCGTGGAAACCCGGAGATCGAGCGAGCGATTCTTCGTCGAAATCATGAAGCGGCCGTCCTGAGGATTACGGCGCTCGCCGATATCCATGTCCGCGAGAATCTTTATCCGCGAGACAAGCGAATGCTGAATCGAGTGCGGGGCACGTGTTGGAAATCGCGCAGGACGCCATCGACGCGAATACGCACGATCGTGTCTTTCAGGCGCGGATCGATGTGAATGTCGCTGGCGTGCTTTTCCATGGCGGAGCGGATGATTTCCGAAACCAGGCGCACGGCGGGAGTTTTCTGGTTGCGAAGCTCGGCCTGAGCCTCGGCAATGGCTTCTTTATTGGCCTGGCGGGTGCTGGTGGAAACGAATTCCATTTCGTTCGCGGAATCCTCGGAGATGACGGAAACGGTTTCCGACGGCGGTTCCGCGGCAAGCTGAGAATAGTGTCGAGCGATGGCCTCGCGCAGTTCGGCATGGAAGGCAAGGCGCGGAGAGATAGTCATGCCCGTCATCGCGGCGAGTTCCTTGCGCACGGCAGCATTGCGGGGATCGGACATGACCACCACCAAACGCGAGAGATCACGGCGCATCGGAAGAACGCATAGGCGCTCGGCGACTTCGCGGGGAATCAGTTCCAAAGTGGCGGGATCGACAGGAGCATTGGCGATATCGATGTAAGGGACGAGAGATACCTCTTCCAAGGCGGCAATAAGGTCCGCCTTGCCAACCAGGCCACGCTCCAGCAGCAACTCGCCCAAATGGCTTAGCTTCTGTTGCTGCTCTTCCAGAGCCTTTTCCAGGTCTCTGGCGGATATCTTGCCTCGCTCATGAAGAACTTCGCCAAGACGCTTACGCCTCATCCGCGGGCCCCACGAGAGTTGGCGTGTACCGGTGCGGTACGCATGTTCTCAGTGTAGGAAGGGGAGCAAAGCGCGCTTCAATAGTCCCAACGGGTGCGGTGGTTCATAAGTGAACTGTTGGCTCTTTCGTCGCATTTGGTCCCGGTTTTCAATCGATTAGGCGAAGGTGGGGGCGGCCATGGCTGTAAGTGCTCTTCTTGCAATGGCTTGGGCGGATGGGTAAGCTCCACGCTTCTGAAGCGAACACCTACGATGGTTGACAAAGTGACCGATAAAAGCCGATAAGGGACAGATAAGACCAAGACCCCTCACTTTCACCGCTAACGGTTAAGGGAGACTGCGATGCGCAACGTTGATTCGAGAATATTTCTGCGAAACGCATTATTGGGAGCCGTCTTCGCGCTCGTGGCGATTACCGGAGCGATCGCGCAAAGCAGCGGACCGCGCACTCTCGAAGAGCTCAAGGCCGAAACCCAAAGGCGTGTGGACCGAAATCTTACGCCGGCAACCGGGCTCAAGTCCGAAGATGCGCGCGAGGCTTTGGCAAACATCCATAGCCTAGATCGCGACGAATGGGCCGCGGCGTGGAGCGCGATCGGTGACCGGTATGCGAGCAGCGCAGCAGCGGAAGAATCCAGCGATAAAGCCAAGGCGCAGCAAGACTATCTCATGGCGTGGCGCTATTATTCTTTTGCGCGCTGGCCCACTCCGAATTCGCCGGGCAAAGTAAAGGCTTACCAGAAGGCTCTGGAAGCGTTCCGGAATTATGGGCGTTTCCTTGATCCGCCGATGGAAACGGTGCGCATTCCATTCGAAGGCAAAGAGATCGTCGGGTACCTCCGGTTGCCCAATGGCATTCGTCCAGCGCCGCTGGTCCTCACTATCAGCGCACTCGATTCGCGGAAGGAAGAGAGCGCCCAGGCAGACTCCGGGGTTTTACGTAATGGCATCGGGTTCTTTGCGGTGGACATGCCCGGGACCGGTGAGGCACCGATCAAGGTTGACGTCGGGGCCGAGCGGATGTTCTCCACCCTTCTCGATTATTTGGCAACGCGCCCCGAAATCGACAGCAAACGCATTGTGGTCCGCAGCATCAGCTGGAGCGGCTACTGGGCTGCCAAACTCGCGTATATAGAGAAATCACGCGTACGCGGAGTGGTCATACAGGGCGGCCCCGTGGATGGATATTTCTCCGCCGAATGGCAGGGGCCCGGACTCAAGACCGACGAATACCTTTTTGACCTTTTTCCTGCGCGCGCCGCGATTTACGGCGTGAAGACCATGGAGGAATTTTTCGCCTATGGCCCGCATCTTTCGCTGAAGACCGAAGGCTACCTAGGCAAGCCTTCGGCTCCGATGCTCATTGCCAACGGGGTGAAAGACACGCAGGTCCCTATCGGGGACCTTTATCTTTTGCTTCAGTCGGGAGGCTCGGCAAAAGAGGCCTGGGTGAATCCGGACGGCGGGCACACGGGCAGGTCGGAGGAATGGCCGAACGCGAGAATTTTCGACGAGATAGTTCTGCCGTGGATTAAGACCCGGCTGGCTCCAGACAGCCAGATCAGCCGAGCTCAAGCCAGCAACCGCAAGTAATTTGTCAGCCCGCCAAAAGCGCTAATGCGCTAACGGGTGGCGTGACCCGTACGGGATAGCCAAATTTGTGCGCAGGCGACAGAATCTGCCTGAGAAGGTATATACTCCCGTGAATCGAAGTGCCGCAAAACCGAAATTGATCTTCTCATTCGAGGAGCGAGGATTATGAAGAAAATGTCGAATTCACTAGGGCGGGCAGTGCTGGTTGTTTTTTCCCTCTTGGCACTGGCGGCTTATTCCCGAGCGCAGGGCCAACCCGATTTCAGCAAGGTAGAGATCAAGACCACTAAGCTCGGCAACAACTTCTACACTCTCGATGGCCAGGGCGGCACGATCGGCGTGCTCACCGGCCCTGATGGCATCTTCATGGTGGACACCCAGTTCGCGCCGTTGAGCGGAAAAATCGCCGCGGCAATCAAGCAAATTTCAAACGGGCCCATCCGGTTTATCGTGAATACGCACGTCCATCCGGACCATACAGGCGGAAACGAAAATTTTCAGAAGATGGGCGCGGTCCTGATTTCCCGCAATGAATTGCGCGACCGGCTGGCGCATCCGGTGCCCGCCGCGAATGGCACGCCGGGTACACCTGCTCCTGCAGACGCGCTCCCACTGATCACTTACGAGGGACAGCTCACGTTCCACATGGATGGCGAAGACGTAAGGCTGATTCCCATTCCGCGCGCTCATACAGACGGCGATACCCTGGTCTATTTCCCAAAGGCCGACGTGATCATGACCGGCGATTTCTATCGTTCGATTCAGTATCCCAATATGGACCGCGCCAACGGCGGCAGTCTGAATGGCTTACTCGACGGGCTTGGCAGGCTGATCGGGATGGCGGGACCGAATACGAAGATCGTTCCGGGCCATGGCCCGGTGGTCAGCCGAGCGGACGTCATTGCGCATCGCGATATGGTGCTGGCAATTCGCGATAAAGTGTCGCAATTGGTGTCACAAGGTAAGACACAGGACGAAGTTCTGGCCGCGCACCCGACCGCCGATTACGACGCGAAGGTGCCCAATTCCAAGGAAACCACGGAACGTTTCGTCACGCAGCTTTACGCGGAACTGAAACCGGCGAAATAGATCGGCGCTTTGCCGTCATACGAATTTGCCGGAGGAGGAGTTTGCCCGTGAGACTTGCAACGTTTGCTCTGGAAGCATGTATTTTGCTGCTCGTGGTGGGCGCGGTCGCGGCGCAGGATCGCATGCCCCCTGTTCCAAAAGACAAAATGACCGAAGCACAAAAGAAGTCCTTCGACGAAGTGACGTCGGGCCCGCGCGGAGGGGGAGGAGCGGAGGGGCCCTTTGTTCCGCTTCTCCGCAGTCCCGAGTTGATGAGCCGTCTGCAAAAGACGGGTGAGTATCTTCGATTTCACAACACCATTGGCCCGAAGCTCACCGAGTTCGTCATTTTATTGACCGCGCGCCAATGGACGCAGCAATACGAATATGACGTGCATCAGGTTAATGGAGCCAAAGCCGGCATTAAGCAAGAGACCATCAGCGCCATTACAGAAGGACGCCGGCCGGCCGGAATGGAACCGGACGAAGAGATTGTCTACGATTTCTGTTCGGAGCTACGGCATAACCAGAGCGTCAGCGACGCGACCTATGCGCGCGCGGTCAGCAAGTTTGGCGAGCAAGGCGTGATCGATACGACGGCGCTCGTTGGGTATTACACGACGCTGGCCATGATCATGAACGTCGCGCGGTCGCCCTTACCGGACGGAAAAAAAGCTCCGCTGGCTTCGTTCCCACACTGAGGCTTTTTAGCAAAGGACTTCCCAAAGTGAGCGATTTTCTGCGAGGCAAACGGCAAAATACGCCTCGATTAGCCGAATTGCTTCGTGCACAGGAGCCAATTTTGGCGCCGGGTGCGTATGATGCGTTGACTGCGCGGCTGATCGAGCAGGCCGGCTTCCCGGCGGTTTATATGACGGGATTCGGCACTTCGGCGTCATTGCTCGGCCGGCCCGATGTTGGCTTGCTGACCATGTCGCAGATGGTGGATAACGCGCGGCGCGATCGCACAAGCCGTCGATGTGCCGGTGATCGCCGATGCCGATACGGGCTATGGAAATCCGCTCAATGTGATTCGCACGGTACAGGAGTACGAACTCGCAGGTGTTTCGGCGATTCACATTGAAGATCAAGTGATGCCCAAAAAATGCGGGCACATGGAGAATAAGCAGGTCATTGCCGCCGCGGAGATGACGGAGAAAGTTCGCGCCGCGGTCGAAGCGCGCAGCTCCAGCGATTTTCTGATCATCGCGCGCACGGATGCCCGCGCTGTGGAGGGCCTCGACGGCGCTTTGCGCCGGGCGCGTGCCTATCGTCGAAGCCGGCGCGGACATTCTCTTCATTGAGGCTCCGCAAAACGAAGATGAAGTCGCGCAGGTTGCTCGCGCTTTCCCGAATGTGCCGCTGCTCTTCAACTGGGCTGAGGGCGGCAAGACTCCGCCACTGCCGCTGGCGCGGCTCAAGGAACTCGGCTATCGCATTGTTATTTTTCCGATCAGCGCGCTGCTGACCGCCGCAAAAGCGGTCCGCGGGATTCTCGCAGAAATCAAGGCGGAGGGTACGCCCAGGCGCATTTTTGCTGACGGAAGCTCCTTCCGGGAATTCAACGAGATGATTGGTCTTGGTGAGATTCAGCAGCTAGAGAAACGATTCGCAACGCCAGCCGGACAGCACGCGGGTAAGACAGATGACTGAGGTCTACGTCACGGCCTTAGTGGCCTAGTTGAATCAAGGAACGACTGGCGGAATATAGGTGAGTGTCCGAGCGAAGAACCAGACCAAGAAAAGCACCAGCACCGAATTCACCATCAGTTGAAGCGCCGTAAAGCCCACCAGATCGCGCGCGCGGACTCTTCAGAATCCCCAAAATCGGCAGCATCCAAAACGGATTGATCAGATTGGGCAGTGCTTCCGAGGCATTGTAGACCTGAACGACCCAGCCGAGATGCACGTGCAGATCCTTGGCCGCCTGGAGAACGTACGGCGCCTCGATGATCCATTTGCTTCCGCCCGAGGGCACGAACATTCCCAGGATCGCCGAATAGAGGGAAACGAGAAGCGGGAAAGTACCGTGCGAGGAAATGCGCACAAAAAAATGAGCCATGTTTCGCGCGATAGGCGACATCGTCACGATGCCAAAGATTCCGCCATAGAATGGGAATTGGATCAGCACACCGGACGTGGCGGGGACGGCGCGATTCACCGCGCGAGTGAACGAGCGGGGCCGCCAATGCAATAGCAATCCAGCCATAAGAAAGAGAAAGTTATAGCTATTCAAATCGAGCGCAGCGAGCGGCCCACGCGCGGCCAAAACACGCGCCAGGTAGCCGAACCCAATCAGGGCAATGACGATGGAGAGCAGCGGAAAATATTCGAGCCACTCGCCTTTCGTCGCGGGTCCCGCTTTATCTGGCGCCGTTTCCTCTTCCTGAGTCACCCCAAACCATTCCGCCGTCTTTGCCGAATGCGCTGGAGCGGAGAGATAGGCGACGAGGAGGCTAGAACAAATCAGCACCAAAGCCATGATCATACTTTGCGGAAGATAGAGCGTTTGGCTCAGGGGAATTACGCCACTGATCTTGAGCAGGTTCGTGGGAATCGCGCCCGGCGTCGCCATCAGCAACGCCGCAGACGAAGAGAACCCCAAAGCCCAAACGGTTCCCTGGCCAAGATAAGACGCCGCACCCATGGCGCGGTAATCGATGCCGCGCACGTTTTTGACGACTTCGCGCGCCAGCAGCGCCGCGAAAATTGTCCCGAGCCCCCAACTGATCAGCGAAGTCAGCAGGGAGAAAAGGGCCACAAAAGCAATTGCGCCGCGAGGTGTACTGGGAATTCGCGAAAGGCGGCGAATGATCCGCGAGACAGGCGGCGAAACGGCTACGACGTAGCCGCCCACGATAATCATGGCCATCTGTACAGTGAAGGGGATCAGGCTCCAGAAGCCCTGCCCGAAGTAATCGACCACATCCCAGAATCGAGAGCCTGCGAGCATTCCGCCTATAAAAACTATGATCAATGCGAGTAATGCAAAGACGAATGCATCGGGAAACCAGCGTTGGGACCAATCGGCGAGCGCTACGCCGAGAGATTCTAGTCTGCCAGCCCGCGGCTCGGTGCTGCTGTCGGTCTCAACCTTCATGGCGTCGCTAATCCTCTCATGAGGGGCTGCATTTTTACGCGCGCGCGGGTATAAGATCGGTCGCAGTAAATGTCACAGGGAGAATCACCGCTATGTTCGCAAGAAATACGCCGATGCTCGCACTCGCCGTGCTCGTCTGCTGCGCGGCGGCAATGGCGCAACAGGCTGCGCCGCTCACTGCCGTGCCGCCGAAGGAAGGCGACTTCGTCGCGCAGAATTTCACGTTTGGCGATGGCGAGTCGCTCCCCGAGATTCGCATGCATTACACCACAATCGGAACTCCGCAGCACGACGCCAATGGTCACGTAACAAACGCCGTGGTCATCTTGCATGGAACCAATCGCAAGGGCGGCGTATTCCTCGTGCCGTCGTTTGCCGGCGTTCTTTTTGGGCACGATCAGTTGCTCGACGCGTCCAGATATTACCTCATCCTGCCCGATCAGTTCGGCGCGGGACTGGGTAAATCGACCAAGCCCAGCGACGGTTTGCGCGCGAATTTCCCACACTATGACTATGCGGACATGATCGCGGCCATCCGGCTGATGCTGCGGGATGGACTGCACGTCGATCGCCTGCGTCTGTTTGTCGGCACCTCAATGGGTTGCATGCAGGGATTCATGTGGGCGGAATCCAATCCGGACGACATGGACGCCTTGATGCTGCTTTCTTGCCTTCCGACCCAGGTCGCCGGCCGCAATCGCATGGTGCGCAAGCTCATGATCGACGATGTGCGGCTCGATCCCGGATACAACCATGGAAATTACACGCAGCAGCCGTACGGTTTGCGCGCGGCGCTGGGGCATTTGCTCGTTGTCGCCAGCGCTCCTACGTTGTGGCAAGCGGAATATCCCACCGCGCCGGCCGCCGACAAATTTGTGGATGAGTACATCGCCGACAATATGAAAACCACTGATGCGAACGATTTCGTCTACCAATACGACGCGTCGCGCAACTACGATCCGCAGGCCGGACTCGGCACGATTCGCGCCCACGTCATGCTCGTGAATACCATGGACGACTTCTGGAACCCGGGCGAGATGGGCGTCGCCGAGCGCGAGATGCCCAAATTAAAAAATGGTCATTTCGTCCTGCTGCCGATTACCAAGGAAACCCGCGGCCACTATACGTTTTTTCAGGCTGCACTGTGGCAGAAATATCTCGGTCAGCTGCTCGACGAATTGAAGCACTGAATTGGTTGGCAAAAGCAGAACGGGCCGGACGACTAAATCCGGCCCGTCTCTGACGTTAGATCCTTAGAAGGACAGTTTTAAACCCAGCTGCATCGCGCGAGATCCACCCGATCCGAGCTGCGGGTTAGAACTATAAGTATCGGGCGTCAGACCGGAGAAACCGAATGGCGGCCCACCTGAAGGATCTCCAATTGCGCCGCCCGGCCCGCCAGAGGGATTAGAGAAAATCGGGTGATTGAGGACGTTGAAGAACTCCACGCGGAATTCGGCGGCAAACCGCTCCTTGAACTTGAACTGCTTGGTCACCGAAAGGTCCCAATTCTTGAAGCCCGCGTCGCGACAGAGGTTTTGGGTCGTCGTGCCATAGCTTCCGTAGGCTGGCGGAATCAAAACAGAATTACCCACGGCGTAGCAGCCGCAGGTTGAAAAGTGAAGCTACAGCCAGCGGACCTAGTGCCGCAGCCTTCGCATTACAGGTTGCGTTGCTTGTAGGACTGGCAGTGGTACCGCCGCCCGGGAAAAATGGGAGCCCACCTTTTCCGCCGCTGAGGGCTCCCCCATTGGTATCGGTCCATCCGTGAACAGGGGTGAAATCACTGGGATTGCCATAGAAATTCCATTGCTCACCCGCGTTGCTCAAGGTTGAGTTGGCAATCTCGTTCGTTCCACTGAAGTCGTCCGAAACGTCGGCCAAGCCCCAGGGCGCGCCGCTCTGTATGAGCACGATGGAATTGATACCCCAGCCTTCCAACATCTGACCGAAACCCTTTCTTCCGGGGATGGCATAGTTCATCGATAACGTGAAGCGATGCCGGATGTCGAAGTCGGTGCTCGCATACATCTGGCGCACGGGCCCATAAGCGTTATAGGTCAGCGGCAGGTTGCCACTGGTTCCTTGGTCGGAGCCTTCGCCGAGGGCATGAGAATAAGTGTAGCCGGCGGTGAAAGAGACCCCGTGGTAATTGCGGCCCGTCAGGGTTGCCTGCAAGCCGTCGTAGTTGGAAGTGTAAGAGTTGTTAACGATCGTGACATAGCTGAGGTACGAGAAGCACTTGTTGTTCGGGTTAAATGGCCCACCCGTTCCGTTGGTTGCTCCGCCGCCTACGGCAGTAGCGGCGCAAGGGGCGGTGAACGGAAGAGCCGCCTGCTCGGCTGCCGGATCTGGAGCGCAGTTCTCGTGGGCGTAGTCGTCACTGGCGCTTGCAAGCAAGCAGCCTGTGCCGCTGCCGTCCATCCTGCTCCAGGGGTGCGCCTGATTGTGGTCCACCTTCCCTAGCAGCCTTGTGCCGTGATTCCCGACGTAACCGACATCCAGGCTCAGGTTGTTGGTGATGGCCCGCTGGATGTCCAGATTCCAGTTTTCCACGTAAGGGGTTTTCAGATTGGGATCCACGCCATAAATTTCGCAAGGCCCGGGCGGGCTGAGATACTTCGTCGGGTCTGGGTTGTTGTTGTTGTCGCCGCAGGCGGGATTGGCAACGGCGGAGTAAAGGGTCGCCTGGCCACTCACCGGCAAGGCCGGGTTGAAGCCTTGCCAAGCGGCATTGACAGGACCGAGCGCCGCGCCCGTGAACGTGAGTGCCTGAAGGTCGATGTTTCCGCTGGTGGGAAGCGACGTCGAGCTGCCGGCGTTGAAGCGAGGAAGGCCGGTTGGCATGGTACGCAACCCGAGCAAATTGCCTTCGCCATTGAGCACGTCAAAGCTCATCTGCTCGTAGAGGATGCCGGCGGCAGCCCGGATTACAGTCTTCCCGTTGCCACTGACGTCCCAAGCCACGCCCAGCCGGGGCGCGAAGTCCTTGTGATCGCCGTTATAAGGTGTGCCCTGGACCAGCCCGGTGGCGGAGGTAGGATCGAAGTTCGCCAATTGATTGTTCTTATCCTTGACCACCGTATTGAGCTCGTAACGCAGCCCGAGATTGACGATCACCCTCGGTGTGACACGCCAGTCGTCCTGGACAAATACGCCATACCCCTGGCTGGTCAAAGTGCGCACGGGATCGCCGAGAAACAAGTTTGCCTGGCGCAGCTTACCCTCGAAGAAGTTGGTCAGGCTACCGAATTGAATTGGCCCCTTGGCATTGGATGTTTCATCCTCGATGGACTTGTTGTCGAGGATTTCGACGCCAAATTTGAAGGCATGCTTGCCACGCAAATAGGAGACGTGATCCAGGATGGTCAAAACGCCGTCGGGTCCTATGATCTTAGGCCAGCCGCCTCCGAATCGGATACTCTGATCAAACCCTCTGATCCTCACTCCCGGAAATCCGCCGTACAACGGGTTCGTGATACCCGTGGGTATCTCGTAGGTGTTGCCGTTAAACGCGTAGCTTGCTGCACTCACATTGTGGTCTTGGGTTTCAAATAGCTGGTAGTAGTGGGCATAGCCGCCCCGCAGCTCATTTACCCAACTTGAACTCGGGGTCCAGGTCCAATCGCCCGTAGCGGTCTGCGACCGTGCGTGTTCGATGCTCAACCACGGAGTGATAACTTGGGTGGCCGGAGCGTCGACTGCGAGGTCATCACCCTGACTGAGGAAATACATGCCCTCGAAGGAGTTCTTGTCATTCAGGTGATAATTTATCTTCACCAAGCCGCCATTAACCGTATTGTTGTTCGCCAAGTCGGTAAAGTAACTCCCAGTTGTGTTAACGGGGAAAAAGCCCATGAAGCCCCCGCTGGGTTGGTTGGCAGCAGGTGTGCACGTGGCCGGGTTCAGGCCCGCCAAGGATGCGCTCAAGGGGGCGAGTCCAGTCCCTCCGTTGGCTGGTAACGCAGCCAGGCAGGTATCGATGAGGCTGTTGTCAATACCCGCACCTGGGACGGTGGTCGGGACGCTGTGCAGGACCGGATTCCCGATGGAATAGCGCTGCCCCTCGTAGTTCACAAAGTAGAAGAGCTTGTCCTTCTTGATGGGTCCGCCAAAGGTGGCGCCAAATTGTTCGAGCGCGACGGGCTGTTGCGTCGTGGAACAAGGAGCTGACGAGGGGCAGTAATCGGGGTTGAAGTAGTTGCGCGCATCGAAAGCCGTATCGCGGCCATACGCGTAGCCCGTGCCATGAATATTGTTGGTACCCGACTTGATCCCTATATTGACGATGGCGCCGGGCTTCCATCCGTATTCTGCCCGCGGATTTTCTTCCGTCTTGAATTCGTCAATGGCATCCACGGGCAAGATCGTTCCCGCGTCACCCGAGGCCATGACCGCATTCATGACGCTCTGCCCCATCCAAGGATCGTTGGCGACGACGCCGTTCACCAGATACATGTTGTCGTGGGCGCGCTGACCGTTAGTGCTCTGGGACCAGCCTGAGCCGCCCGGATAAATCGCCACGCCGGGCCGGAGTTGCAGCAGGTTTTCAAAATTGCGGCCATTCAAGGGCAGGTTATCGATGATCTGGGCTTGCAGCGTGCCGCCGAGTTCGGCATTGGTGGTTTCCACCAACGGGACTTCGCCCGTGACCGTGATCTTCTCCGATTGCTCGCCAGGCTGCAGTGTGAGGTCAACACGCAATTCGGCATTGACCTCGAGCACGATGCCGTCATGCTCCGCCGTCTTAAAACCTTTGACCTCGGCACGGACCGAATATGTTCCCGGAATCAAGTTGGGAGCGTTGTACTCTCCCGAGCTATCCGTCATCAATGTCCGCGAAATACCCCTGGCGGTGTCGGTGACGGTGACAACAGCGCCGGACATCGCGCCGCCGCTTTGGTCGGTGACGCCGCCCAGAATTCTCCCTGCGTTGCCCTGAGAGAAGGCGGAAAAAGAGATCAGCAAAATCGCGACGCTCGCCCCTAATATCCGAATCGCAGTCCTGAAACTGAAAGACACGTGTAGGGAATGGCCCGGCCTTGGGAAATTCATAGCTCACACCCTCCCGAAAACGATTGGGGCCCGGTTCAGCCGACAACGGAACTAAATTGGTAAGGAACCCTATACTGCGTGGCCGTACTGATGGGCGTCTGATATCACCCTGGGTTCGGCGATGTCAAGGAGTTTTGCTGTCGTGGAGAGTTCGGAAGACGTTAAAGACAACAGTGATGCGGACCAATTTTGCGGCGCACTAACGTTGCGCCGAGCCCACGTTACCCTTTCGGGTCGTTCAGTTTATCTCGCCAGCTCGGCAGCCCGCTGCTGCGTCTGCTTGGTTGCGCCCAAATACCACTCGAAGATCTGTTCGCCGGTCCAGAACACCACGCCAGGCCGTGCATGGATATGTTCGAGCGCCTCGCGCAAATAGCGAAGCCGGTGCGGCGCGCCCATGATGTATGGGTGTATCACTAAAGCCATGACCCGCGCCGAATCCGCCGCATCCGCGTACAACTGCTCGAATTGATCGATTGCCCGCTGTTTGTATTCACCCGCGGGGTGATGCTGGATCAGCATCATGGCCACGTCGTTGCATTCCTGCGTATAGGGAACATTGACCAGGTTCTTCGTGCGTGTCTTGAGCAGAACAGGCTGGTCGTCGAGCACCCAGTCGCAAACGTAATCGTACCCTTGCTCGGCCAGAATATCCGGGGTGTCCCAGGTCTCAGTCAGCCCGGGGCCCAGCCATCCACGCGGTTTTTTGCCGGTAAAGTTCCGGATCACCTCTGTTGTTTTGGCGATATCGGCGCGTTCATCGGGAACCTTCTGCATGTTTTTCTGGCCGAAGCCGTGGCCAATGAACTCCCATCCGCGTTCGAGGGCAGCGCGCGCAATTGGCTGATAGGTTTGAATGGCGGAGCCGTTGATGGCCAGTACGGCGGGAATATGAAAGTGATCCAGAACTTCCACGAATCGCCAGAAACCGACGCGATTTCCATATTCGTGCCATGCCCAGTTCGGAATGTCGGGAATTGGGGAACCACCCGCAGGCGGACTAAGAACGGTTCTCGGCAAAGGCTCCTGCGGATTCCATTCTTCGACATTGACGATTACCCATACCACCAGACGCGCACCGCCGGGCAAGAGGAGGCGGGGACGTTCTTTTATCGGCGAATAAGCGATGCGTTCACTGGGTAACATGGTTCCTCCGCAGTGCGTAGACAGAGTGAAAACCTGGAGATCAGCGCAAAAAAAGCCGCGTGCATTTTGTGTTTACGGCGAATTCGATGTCAAGCGCGAAAAGATTTGCTCAAACTACGCGGACCGTCAACTCCGCGACGCCTTCGACGGAGCCGTGCAGGACATCGCCTCGTTGGACAGGCCCGACGCCCGCCGGAGTTCCCGTGAAGACGAGGTCGCCAGGAGTCAACGCGAAGAGATTCGAGAGCTGGGAAATGATCTCGGGCACCTTCCAGATCAAGGCTGCAAGATCCGAACTCTGGACGCGCTTGCCATTGCATTCCAGCCACAATGCGCCCTTTTTTGGATGGCCGATCTTACTGGCGGGCGCCACGGCTGAACACGGAGCCGAGAAGTCAAAAGCCTTTCCGGGTTCCCAGGGGCGCGCCAGCTTCTGGGCCTGCAATTGAAGATCGCGCCTCGTCATGTCGAGCCCCACTGCGTATCCATAGATGTGGTTCAGCGCGTCTTCAACGCGAACGTCGGCGCCGCCTTTCCCAATCGCCGCAACAAGCTCGAACTCGTAATGCACGTTTTGCGAGGACGATGGATAGGGGAAATCGCGCCCTTGCGGGAGGAGGGCATGGCCTGGCTTAAGGAAAAAGAAAGGAGGCTCGCGGTCCGGATCGTGCCCCATTTCACGGGCATGGTCGGCATAATTGCGGCCCACGCAGAAGATTCGATTTACCGGAAACAAATCCGCCGTTCCCACTACTGGGAGGGCCGGGATAGGTTCGGGCGTAACGACATAAGCCATCGGTTTCCTCGCTTTGTGAAGCCGTCCTTGACGGCGCGCCGTCAGATTGCGTCATAATCCGCGGCGCCACCCGCGATTACAACCGCGCCATCGCGTATCTTCCGAATCGGCGCGGTGTGACGCTCGATAAAAGAAAAGGAGAATAGCATGAACCGTTTGCTTGTTGGATTGCTCGCCATTACCGCCGCAGCCGTGTGGCTGCTGACGGGTTCTAATCTTCACTCCGCTCCGCAGCAAAAATCATCGGCGCCGCAATTCCTGGAAGGCGATACCTATCAAAAGGCTCGCGCCTTTTCGCCCGCAGTAATCACGAAGGGCGGCAGAATCATCTGGTTAGCCGGCCAAACCGCTACCCAAGACGTCAACGGTAAACCACTCCTCGGCGACTTTCAGGGTCAGGCACGAACGGTATTCGAACTCATGAACCGCACTTTGAAACGCGATGGAGCGAGCCTCAAAAACGTGGTGAACATGACGGTCTTCATCAATGATCCTCGTAATGGCGATCAACTCGTCAAGCTGCGCCAGGAGTTTTTCCCCGACGGCAAGTACCCGGCAAGCACGATGATCACGGTTTCCAATTTTGCGCAGCCTGGAATGATGATTGAAATCGAAGGTGTAGCCGTCGTTCCCGAGTGAATTCCAAGTGAGGGGCCGACGGCAAAGCTGAGCAGCCTAGACCTAAAAAATTAATTTAAGTCCCAGTTGAATCGACCGCGCTGCGCCCGAGCCCAGCACGGAGTTGGTGAACCCGGTAGCATCTGGCGTTGTGCAGCCGCAGCCAAACGTGCCGCCAGCCGACGGATCGGTACCCGTTTTGAAAGCGACGGGAAGCGCCAAATCAGTGCGGTTGAAGAGATTAAATATCTCCGCTCGGAATTGCGCTCCGAAGCGCTCCTTGAACTTCCAGTCTTTACCTATGGAGAGATCCACGTTGTAAAAAGGCTGTCCGCGGAAGATGTTGCGTCGCGCGTTGCCTTCCGTTCCGTATGCAGGCGGAGTCAGAATGCCACCGCCCTGTGCGTAGCAGCCGATATTATCGAGGGAGGCGAGTGCGAGTTGCGTCAACTGGGCATTCCCGGCGTATGGTGCCACCGCGGCAGTTTGGCAAGCTGCCAAAGCAGCGCTTCCTGTAAGCAAAGGAATTGCCGTTGGACCTGACTTGAAAGCCGAGGTGGGCCCAGTGAAGTTCCAATATTGAAATGGCGTGCTGGCGTTGTTGATCTCACCTGTTCCGGTGATGTCGGTCGTCAGGTCGTTAGCTGACCAAGGCGTCGCCGAATACAGGGCAATGATCGGACTGATGGACCAACCTTGCAGCATTTGTCCCGGGGATTTAATGCCGGGGACGTTGTAGGTCGTGGAAAGCGTAAAGCGGTGGCGGCTGTCATTGTCACTATTCGCGTAAAGGAAATTCGGGTCGGCATTGTTTCCAGAAATCCCGTTGTCAAACGTGCCGCTCGAGAGCATGTCCAAGGCATGTGAATAGGTATAACCCATGAGGAACGTGAGACCATGGGAAGCCCGTTCTGTTAGCGTTACCTGCAGTGAGTTGTAATTGGAATGATCCAAATTTCCGATCACATTGATGTTCTGCAGATATGGGAACTTGCTGAAATATGGAGCGGCGACCTGCTCATTGGTCGCTATCGCCCCATTCACGAGGCCGTTTTGAGCCTTGCTTCCGCTTATGCCGCAAAGATCATACGGGGTCGCGTGGTTCGCGCTTGAAATACACAAAGCGGCCGGGCTGACACCTCCGGGTAGTGCCGCGTTCGGCAGATTCCATCCCGAACCCAGAGCTGGCTGATTCAGATCTGTTTTACTTGCCTCTCTTCCGTGGTTCGCTACATACGCGATATCTACAGTCAGGTTATTCGTGATTGCGCGCTGAACGTCAACATTCCATTCTACTGTCCAGGGTATCCGGTAATTCTGGTCAACACCGGCAATCAACGAGCACGGTGTTGGGGTGTAATTGGCAGGCACTCCAGGTTCGCCAGGATACGTGCAAGACGTCCCTGTATAGGTCTGGCCGTTAATCGTCACAGAGGTGTTGGCAGGGAATACCGGGCCAGCGAGATTCCACCCGATTTGGCTAGCAGCCAGGTTCAACTGACTGGGTGTATGTGCGTTAATCTGCGTTCCGCTATTGTTCACCCCGATGCTCGGGAAATTCGCCCCGAAGGGATTAAGGTCAACCGTTTCACCGAGCAGCGCCGCATTGTAAAAGACGCCGGCACCAGCACGAACCACGGTCTTTCCGTTGCCCTTGACGTCCCAGGCCACACCAACGCGGGGTGCGAAATTCGTATAGTCGGCCTTCCACATCGAAGGAAGTCCGCTGCCTCCCACCTGGGTAATGGCAGGCGTAGTCAATGGGTCAGCATTCGGGTTGAAATTGGCAATGTAATTGTTACGTTCGTGCGGCCGCCCCGTATATTCATAACGCAATCCGAGATTCAAAGTGAGTCTTGGCTTCATACGCCAGTCGTCTTGGACGAAACCTGCAAAAGAGTTACTTCGCGATACCGACGTAGGATCCCCGACCAGGATGATTCCATTCTGCGGGGTACCCAGCAGGAAGCTCTGCAAGGTCTTGAAGCTGATTGAACCGTTGGCATAATTATAGGGGTCGTTGTCGGCGATCCCGAGCAGGTATTCGAACCCAAACTTGAAGGCGTGTTTGCCACGCAAATACGAAACGTGGTCCACGAAATCGGCCGTTCCTTCCGGACCGCGGTTCCCTTCGCGCTGGCCCTGGCCCAAAAAGCCAGTGAAAGCCTTGATCGCGAGTTTAGGCATGCCGAAATAGAGTGGATTCGTTACGCCACTGGGAATTCCGTAGCCGGTCGGCCATGGGTCCGCGGGATTCACGTTGTGATCCACGGCCTGAGCTCTGAAGTGCAACAAGGCCACACCGCCCCTGAATTCATTCACCCAGGTGGAATTCGGCGTCCAGACCCAAGTACCGTCTTCGTCGTAGACTCGCGTGTTGCTCTGGCTTATCCATTGCGGCGTCAGTTGGTTCTGGTCCAATTGAACTACAGCGTTCGCATAGCCAATGAAAAACATGCCACTGATATGGTTAGTGGCATTCAGGTTGTAATCCACTTTGGCGATGCCGTTATGAATTGGATTCACTGTGGTTATCGGCGGATTGAAGCTCGTCGTTGAAGTCCCGTTGAAAGGGAAGAGATTTTCGAACGTCGAGGAAGCAGGAGACACCGTGCATGCCGCAGGATCGCCCAGCTGAAAATGGCTTAAGCCGGCGATTTGCGCACTGAGCGGATTAATGGCTTTGCCAGACGTCTTTACCGCATTGCATGCGTCTGCCATGCTCAAAAGCGGATTTCCTACCGGAACGCTGATCGGAATCGTTGGCGTGGCCGAGTCCCCGACAGTGTAGTTCAGATCTTCGTAGCCCAAAAACCAGAAAAGCTTGTCCTTGATGATTTTTCCGCCGGCAGTCGCGCCGTATTGCTCCAGGCTAATCGGTACGGCCCTGCCGACGAAATAGTTCGCCGCGTCCCAAGGAGTATTGCGCCCAAACGCGTATGCCGTTCCGTGCAGGGTATTGGTTCCGGACTTCACGCCGATGTTTTGGACCGCGCCGTCTCGCCAGCCGTATTCTGCCTTTGGGTTTTGCTCGATGTTGAATTCCTGAATCGCATCCACAGGTAGAAGGCTTGTCGAGTCCCCCTGGTGGTAAGACGTATTCAGCACACTTCCGCCGCTTTGCTGAGCCATCGTAACCAAGCCGTCGATCAGCGTAACGTTTTCGCCCCCGCGCAGGCCATTGCTGCTCTCTTCACCGGTCCCGGTTCCGATCGCGGCAACAACTCCGGGACGGAGTCCTAGCAAGCGCTGGTAGTTACGACCATTCAAGGGAAGCGCGTTAATCGCTTGATTGTTGACCGTGCCGCCCAAGGTGGCGTCGGTAGCATCGACCGCAGGTACCTCACCGGTCACCGTAATTGTCTGAGTTTGGGTGCCCGGCTGCAGCACCAAATCCACACGGGTATTCCGCCCGACCTCGACGCTGACATTTGTGTGCTCGACTACCTGGAATCCCTTGGCCTCGCCCCGAACCGTATATGTGCCCGGAGTCAAATCCACGGCGACGTATTCGCCGGCGCTGTCGGCGGTCAGCACCTTCGAAGTGCCTCTCGCTACGTCCGTAACCGTCACCATTGCCCCCGGGATCGCGCCTCCGGACTGATCGAAGACGCTGCCCTGGATCGTCCCCTGCACTCCCTGCGGCGATGCTGAAACTGAAAACAGAAACGTCGCAAGCACCACCGTTGCGATTGGGAGGTACCTCGCCGATCCAACGGCGGAGTGATGCGGTCGGCACGGACAAAGCTCTCATAGACAACTCCTTCCGGGTTTATGGTCCCGAGGCTACGCCTGAGGTTGAAAACTGCGCGGACACACCCAGCGGTTCCCCAGTTCAATTACACAGAGTGTTTTCGCCGCGCCGCTGATAACACACACTTCGAACCCATGTCAAGAAAAAGCAAACTCAGCAAATTGTCGCAGCAAAATGAGAAGTTTGGGATGCGATGAACTCTATTTCTGGCCGGCGAGCTCATCCTGGCCGGCAGGAATGGCAATTGTATTCAGGTAATCGATTGCCTGCGAAGGAACGCAAAGCTGTTCGTCCTCTTGCTGCTGGGGCGTAAACCTGAATTTATTGGTTACGTCCACAAACGGTTTCGTGTACATCCTGGGATCGTCAATCGTTACGGTCAGTTCCAGATCATTGCGGTCCACGCGCGTGTAGCGTTCCTCCACGTGCATATCCACGCTATGCGGATACCCGCGGCGGTCGATCCAGGTCGAATCGTCCACGCCGGTGGTCTCGACAACCAGCGTGTTATCACCATCCCAATGCCCTATGGAATAGCCGTACCACCTCGAACTCGGCCCACCCTTCGTTCCAAAATTCTTAGGGAGCGGCCGTCCGTCCATCCACACCATGCGCCAGATTTTTGAGTACTGCGTCATGATCACGATGCCCTGGGGCATCGTCGCGAACGCTAGCCCCCTGGTTTCGTTGGTCGCGCTGCGCGGGAAGCCAAACGGATCGCATGTTCTCCACGGATCGTTCGAATGGGCGCTGAAGGGATCCGGAATATTCATCTTGAATTTGGATTGCCCAAGAGGCGTCAGAGAAGGCCTATCGGCGAATTTCGGTTCCAGCGGACCATTCCAAAAACCCGTCAGGTCGTGGACCGGAGCGGGTCCGCCCGGTCCGGAATTAGCCAACTTCTCGTAGACGCTGGGAGGACGCTGATCAACCTGTCCGGGACCCCTGGTAGGCGTGTCCTGCGACCGGGCAGTTGACGAAAAAGCGAGTGCTGCGGTCAAAATGCCAACTGAAGCGATTAAAAGATGTTTCATATGCACACTCCTCGGCTAGCGTCGAGTCCTTCTCTGCAAGATGACGAGGTAAAGTGACGTGTCGCGGTCTACTGTTCTCGATATCCCAGTGCGCTGTCTTTTAGTGCTGTGCCGTCGGCCAGGACAATTCGATTCAGCCGTCCAACGGGACGCCCTGTCTTCGATTGGTATATATAGACTGTAACCACATCGCCAGGCTGCACGGAATCCTTGGTCCATCCCAATAAGCCGAGCGACGAAGGGCTTCCGGCCTCACCCGCCCAATGCACGACGTTGCCCTTGTCGTCTTTGACGTCGAACATGAGAAACGTATGTGGGTTGCCCCACACGAATTTGGTAACCGTCGCTCCCTTCAACTCGACTGCCTTGCTTGTCTCATATGCCGCGTTGCCATGATGTGCAAATACCGTGCCGCTTACCGACAAAATAGCCACAACTAAAAAGAAGATATAAGGCGATCCTGGGCCGCATTGGACTCCTCCTGCAGATTCGTTAACACAAATGCCATTGTCGACGCAATGATTCCATTGCGTCCCTGGGGAAATGCTTCCTGCTCCTGCATCCCATAGACGCGGCGCAAGCACGCAGCGTTTCCTTGATGGAGCACGTCTTGATTGTTGTATTCAAAGGCTCTCCGTTGTATTTTGCCCATCGCTCTTGATCGAAAACGCATCCGGTTCGCGGTCACATTGGGGAGGCCACACGTGCGGGCGAAGATGAGAGGCTGCCTTTTAGCAGTGCTGGGTTTAGTCTTGGTTCTGAGCATTACGGGCCACCCTGCGCAGAATCGTGAGTCCCACCAGACGAATGCTAAAGCTCCGCTTAAACTTCTCGGAGTTATCGCGATTCCCGGTAATCCGCTGGTGAGTTCCGATATTGCCTGGGTCGATCCCGGAACGAAGCGATTTTATCTTTCCGACCGTTCGAATTTGGGCATCGATATTATCGACGCCGAGAACAATTTATTTGTGGGGCGAGTGACTGGCTTCGCGGGGCCCGGCAATGCCACACCGCCGCCTCCGAACGGCCAGGGCCCAAACGGCGTGCTTGTTACGCCGAACAAGAAAGTCTGGGCTGGCGACGGCAACAGCATGGTGCAGGTGGCGGACGTGGACCCTGCCTCGCCGACTTACCTGAAAATCATCCAGTCCATCAGCACGGCAATTCCCGAATGCGGCTCGCACTGCGATCGCGCTGACGAAATAGGGTACGACGACGCGGATCACTTGATTTTGATCGCGAATAACCAGCCTCTTACGGCTAATCCGACGGCTCCGCCGACCCGATCCGATCCCTATGCGACTTTCATTTCCGCTGACAGCTACAAAGTGCTGGGCCGTGTTGTATTCGAAGGCGCCACCGGATTGGAGCAGCCCTTGTGGGTTCCCGAACTGCACCGCTTCTTCATTACCGTGCCCGGCTACCGCAATAACGGTGGGAGCAACGGTGGAAATGGGGAAATTGCGGTCATCGATCCAAAGAGCATGAAAGTCGAAAAGACATTAAAGCCCGGCGAATGTCATGCCAGTGGTGAGGCTTTAGGACCGTCAAATCACGTGCTGGTCACTTGCGGAGGCCCGGTCGTCTTGAATGCAACCGACGGCACAATTATCTCGAGGATTACTCAGATTGGCGGAGGCGATGAGGACTGGTACAACCCGGGAGACGGCCGGTTCTACTTTACCTCGGAAGATAAGAGCACACCGCCGGTAGAGTCGCTCGGCGTTGTCGATGCTCAATCGGGAATGTGGTTGCAAAACGTTCCGGACCCGGGCGGGCGGCAAGCAGTGGCTTTCGCTGGAAGCAATCGCATCTTTACCCCGGTGCGAGTCACGCCAGCGATCATCAAAGATCCGTCGACCGACAGCACCACCTGTGCGCAGTTCGGCTTCAAGGGGACGGGTTGCGTCGCTGTCTTCAGTCACTCAGCCGAGGGGACAAACCAGAAGAAGTAATAAGGGGAAGTGCTACGCTTTCGAAGCGCTGATTTCTCTTGTGATGGTTGCGAATCCCACCGTCTTGCCATTCGCATCTTTTACCTGAGACAACGACATCGACACGCGTATATGTTTTCCATCTTTGCGGATATGAGTGGCCTCGCAGGGTGGAATTCTCTCTTGTGTTACGAGCTTTGCGGATAATCTGCCGAACTCATCCAGTTGGTCCGAAGCCATCAGCATAGATCTCGAGCGCCCAAGTACTTCAGTCGCCGAATACCCATAAATTCTCTCCGCACATTTGTTCCAGCTGACGATGGTGCCGCCAAGCGTGTAAAGCACAATCGCGTCATTCGCGTATTCCACGATTGACGCCAATTGGGAGAGCCTTTCATGAAGGCGCTTACGTTCGGCGACTACGCTTTTCAATTCCTGGTTCTGGCGCAAAAGTTCTCGCGTTCGGCCAATGATCTTTTCCTTGGACTCCCCTGTGAATTCCACATACTTCAGTGCCCTTACATACTCGACGAAGGCTTTCCAGGAGGCATGATCCAATGAAAGAGGCAACAGCACGCTAGTCATTTCTGCCCCGGCCTCGGCCGAAGCCTGTCCATCCACGATTTGCCGAAGAAGTTCGCCGTAATTCTCGCTGAAGCTCCACCGCGGGCAGGCCGTATCCAGTAACCGTATTTCCTCTTCCGATTCGGCCAGTTCTCTAAGTTGCTGAGTAAGGCTCGCAATTTCCGCGCTATTTTCGGCTCGTTTTGCGAGTAACGATTCAATATTCTCGGGGACGCGAATCCAGATCTGCATTGTGAGTTGAAGGTTGTACGTGCAATAGGAAAGAACCTTCTCGGCCATTTCCAGCTTGGCCTCAACCGCGCTATAAGACTGATTTAGCTGTTGCACAGGTTTAGTGCTCCGTCGCTAGCGGCTGTCAAAGCCGCACCTTCCAGGGCGTTTAAAGGTCACGAATAGCGGAAACACACACCCCCGCATTCTTTGATAGCCTTACCAGTTTTATGACGTTTAAGGGTAGGCAGGAATGGGACATTGGTACCTTTTATGACCTAAACGGTCGGCCTACTATTAACGTCTTAGCTACAAGATCACTGGGCGATACACCCACGCACTCGACCTAAACCTCACTTTTGCAGGGGATCTGAAGTCCCTGGAAAAGGCGGAAGTTGTATACTGGCCGGGGTTGAGTCACGAAATGGCTCTCTTAGTTAGCAGGCGCAAACGGAGCGGAAATCCTTCGCTCTTAAAACGACGAGCGCATCGGAGGTCGCAATGAAAAAGGCTAATCAGCCAGATACAGACGAATTGTCACGCGAAACCGCAAACCGAAAGGGGCTTGATCGCCGGACGTTGTTGCGTGCCGGCGCTCTTGCCGCGGGCATGGCAGGTATGGGCGCAGGCATAGCTCGGGCTGCTGAAACCGTTGGCGCCGATGCGCCCGACTGGATGAAGACGCCGGGGCGCTCTCTTTCAGCCTACGGGATGCCTTCCAAGTACCAGGAAAAGGTGCAGCGCGCCTTTACCATACTTCCCGGACGGCCGGGAACGGGCGCGTCGCGAACTCCACTGCATCTGCTCGAAGGCACAATCACGCCCAACGGACTGCATTTCGAACGCCACCATAACGGCGTTCCGGATATCGATCCGAGCCGTCACGAATTGGTGATTCATGGGCTCGTCAAGCGGCCGCTCGCGTTTTCCGTGGAAACGCTTATGCGCTATCCCATGGAATCGCAAATCCGGTTTCTCGAATGCTCCGGCAATAGTGGCTCCTTCAATCAGCCGGAGCCGCAGCAAACTACGGCCGGTGGGCTCAACGGCCTTCTCTCCTGTTCGGAGTGGACCGGCGTGCGGTTGGCGACACTCCTCGACGAAGCGGAAGTAGCGCGCGAGGGCAAATGGGTTGTCGCCGAGGGCGCGGATGCGGCTGCCATGAGCCGTAGCATCCCGCTGGAAAAATGCATGGATGACGCCATGATCGCGCTTTATCAAAATGGAGAAGCGATTCGCCCCGAACAGGGCTATCCGATGCGCCTTCTGCTGCCCGGTTTCGAGGGAAATATGAATGTGAAGTGGCTGCATCGGCTGAAGGTAATGACCGAGCCCGTCAATGCCCGGGACGAAACGTCGCACTACACGGAATTGATGCCCAACGGGAAGGCGCGCCAGTATATGTTCCTGCAAGGCGTGAAATCCGCGATCGTCAAGCCGTCGGCTGGAATAAATATGAAAGGACCTGGCTTCTACGAAATCTCCGGGCTGGCGTGGTCGGGATCTGGACGAGTTTCCAAAGTAGAAGTCTCGACCGACGGCGGGAAAAGCTGGGCCGTTGCCGCACTCACTCCGCCGGTATTGTCGAAGGCACTGACTCGCTTTCGGCTCCCGTGGCAATGGGATGGCCGGTCTGCAACGCTGATGAGCCGAGCCACTGACGAGAAAGGAGAGGTGCAGCCCACCAGAGCTGCCTGGGCCTCCCAATATTCGCCCGTCCAGTTTTATCACTTCAACGGAATACAAGGCTGGCGCGTGGATGCGGATGGGACGGTGAAACATGTCTATGTTTAAGTTTGGAATTCTGCTGCCAGCTGCCGCGCTGTGCTTGGTCTCATCTGTTTGCAAGGCGCAACATCCCAATCTCGGCCGTCCTTTGACTCCGGAAGAGGTAAGTAAACTCGATATCACTGTGACTCCGGAGGGCGGCGGTTTGCCACCAGGCAGCGGTTCTGTTTCTGCGGGAGCCAAGGTTTATGCGGACAAGTGCCAGTCGTGTCATGGTGCGAAGGGCCAGGGCGGGCCGCAGGATCAGCTCACTGGCGGAATCGGTACGCTCACGTCCCCTAAGCCTGTGAAAACCCCGGTAAGCTATTGGCCGAGCGCCACTACGATTTTCGATTACGTCCGGCGCGCCATGCCTCTGCAATCGCCGCAATCGCTGACCGACGACGAGGTGTATGCCGTCACTGCGTATGTTCTGTCCATCGACGGCGTTGTTCCTCAAGATGCAATGCTCGATGCGAAGTCTTTGCCGCAAGTCAAAATGCCAAATCGGGACGGATTCGTGCGCTGGTGGCCGGTGCCTAAGCACTGACGCCATGCCACAGGGGAGAGACACAAAAGGGGAGGATGAATCCTCCCCTTTGTATTTTGTGATGCACTGAAAGCCAGGAGCTGACAATGGCACGTGATCTGGAGGATTTTGAGAAGCGCAAAGCGGATCGCCGTCAAATACTGAAGGGACTGGGCCTGTTGGCGACAGGCGCTTTCGTCTCAAGCGCTCTTCCAGAAACGGTTGCTGTATTTGCTGCAGGCGTCGCACAAGGCGCTGCCAGCGGCGGCAAGTCGTTTCCAGTAACCACGGTTAATCATCTGAACCTGACTTCAGCGAATTACGCCAGGAGCCGTGATTTCTATGTCGCTCTGTTTGGGATGCGCGTGGCGTGGGACGACGGCAGACAGTGCGCACTTGAATTCGGCAGTCTCACTTCGCCGAATGGTATGTACATCCGGCCAGTCAGCAAGCCTGGCGAAAAGCCGACCGTCGGCCACATGGCCTTCGGGATTCCAAATTTCATGTCGCAAAGAGCTGCCATGAAGGCGGAACTAGAGCGCCGCGGCGTCAGAAATGTTCGGCCCGATGGCGAAGTCGGATGGAGTTGCAACGATCCCGCGGGGTATCCGCTGAATATCTGGGTCCCCGAAAAAGACAAAGCCATGTTTCCGGGGGCCGCGGGACCTTGCGATGTTGCGGCATCTGAAAAATGCGTCGCAGCGTGGGAAAGGGGACAGAAGAATTTGAATGCCGCGCCGAAGCCGAGCGGCAAAGGTTTCCACGCGACCTCGTACAGCTTTATTGTCCTCAATGTGCCGAACGTCGCAAAGGAAAGAGATTTTTACCGGGATTTACTGGGAATGAAAGTCATCTACGACAAACCCGAAGGACCCGGTGCCGAATGTTTCTTGAGGTTTGGTCAGAACACACTTCAACTGCGGAAGATCGGCAATCCTGCGGGTAAGCCTTACTGCAATCAGTTCGGACTAATCGTCGAAAATTACGATCAGAATTCAGTCGAGACCGAATTGAAGCGCCGCGGCCTCAAACCGACGCCGGATTCCAAATTGTCCTGGTCGATTGTGGATCCGGATGGATATCAGATCGGAGTCTCCGGCGCCGGATTTTCAGAGCACATTGCCAACGACTGCCGCGGCAGCAGTGCGACTTGTCCCGGCGGGCCCACAGGCTAACGGATCGCGGCGGGAGGGGTAGACCTCTCTGGCTATCGATTAGGCTTGCCGACCGCAGGCTCCCTGATTCTCCTGGTGAACGAGTTCTCTTCCGACCACACGCAGGGAAGTTCACCGATCTCCACGCCCGGCCGAAGCTTCATCATTCTTTCTGGTCCGATGATCGGTTTCGTATACGCCTTTGCATCGTCTACCCGGATGTTGTACAGAATCGTGTTGCGGTCGACGCGCTGGTAGCGCTCCGTAACACGCATATCTTCACTATGCGGATAGCCCGTGGCGCCAAGCCAGGTCTTGTCATTAAAGCCCGCGGATTCGACGACCAGCGTGTGGTCTCCCTCCCAATGCCCGATGGCGTACCCGTACCACGTCGGATCGGGATCTTTGGGAAGCGAGCGGCCATCGGTCCAGATCGGCCGCCACGCGTGTTCGCGCTCGAAGAATTGAATGATCTTCGCCGGAGTCTGAACAAATTCAAACGGCGTGGGAAAAAACATAATGCGTGGGAAGCCGGCAGGGTCGCATTGCAGGATGGGGTCATTGCCGCCAGGCACAGCTCTCGATCCATATCCGGGGCGCTCGGGATCGAACCTCGCTTGGGCCCAAGGCGTCATCGGAGGCATATCTTTCTCCGGAGCGGTGCTTTCCGCGCCGCCGCTGCCTTGGTATAGCCAGACACCAGAGATGTCGCGTTTCGGCGCAGGGGCAGCTGCATCCTTGGCCTTTTCCTGCCCTCGAGCCGGCGAGGAAATAGCGCATGCGAAGACCAGCATCACCACGAATCGCAAAATCAAAGTGACGAGCCGGCTTTGCATCTTCATCTCAAGTCCATTTTCAGGACGTGCCCGTCATCAAATACGATTTTCCCGGTTTTCTCGCCGGAAAATCCGACTGGCGCTCCGCTCTTGGCGGGCACGAGCGTAATAGTAATGTGATCTCCCGGTTTGATCGAATCTCGAGTCCACCCGTTTCTCTTAAGAATGCCTGGACTTTGCGACTCGACAGACCAGGCCACGACATCGCCTTTGTCGTTTTTCACATCGAGATAGATCTGACAATGAGGGTTGGACCATACGAATTCGGTTACGTTACCGGCGATCGTGGTCGGATGTTGCTCGTCGTAAGCGACATTCCCATGATGCGCCAGCATCGAGCTGCAGGCCACGACAAGCATCACAATCAGCACAGCGGGTGTTACCAGCTTGGGCTTCATCTCATGTCCTTGTCATATCTTCATCTATCCAGCGAATTGGATCACTGCGGTGAAAATGCGAGCAGCACGTTGCCGGGAATGCCTGTGCCAAACTGGTAGCCCGATCCCACGTAGAGCATCCCGCCCACGATCGTCGGTCCCGCGGAGGCCATTGTCCCGCCATTTGCCTTCACGCCGTTTACCGTCTTGAACTCATGGGCTGTATTGACTTCCCAAATCTGGTGGCCATCCTCGGTTGAAAGCGCCCGCAGAATACCATCCCATCCGCCCGAGAAGACCACGCCTGGAATCACGGTCAGCGCGGCAGTTTGTCCCTGGAACGGTCCTCCAGGATGCTGCCCCGGGAGCGGAGTAAACCACTTCTTCTCTCCAGTCTTGAGCGAAACCGCCGCGATGCCTCCACTGCGCAATCCGAAGTAGGCGTTCTGGTCGTCTGCCGCCCCTCCGAACGTGATCATTCCCAGCGCGAGTTTATCGACGAGCTGCACTTTCCACAGCAGCTTGCCATTCTGATCGGGATCGTGCGCCCAAACCATGCCGCTCTTTTGCGCCGCCACGAGAACGCGATGGCCATCCGGCAAGGTCCGCAAAATCATGGACGAACCGAAATCGAAATCCGGCCCCAGCGGCTTCGGGCAGTTATGGGAAATTCCTTCGGGATTGTCGGTGCCACCGCCTCCGCATCCGGAAAGCCAGGCGTCGTCCTGAGTATCCTGCACCGACCACAACACTTTGCCGCTATCCATATCCAGCGCCATCACGGCGTCTGTCGTCTTGCCCGCTGGTTCCGTATAGGCATCGCCGGTGCCGATGTAAAGCGCGTGGTGCCGCGTATCCACTGTCGGCGCTGCCCAGACTGCGCCTCCTGCCGGGCCGTAATGCTGCACGCCCTTGGCGGTCTTTGTCGTCGGCTTCGGCGGATCCGGAATGATGTAGGTCTTCCAGATCTGTTTGCCGGTCTTCGCGTCGAGCGCGGTTATGGAGCCCCGAAACGTGCAGCATGGATAAGTTACGCTCAATCCGCCGGTGCGCTCCTCAGCCGATGCCATCGGCACGTATAGCCGCCCTTCATATAACGTCGGGGCTCCGGTGATCTGCGCGACCGGGTGCTCATCGACCTTTACTTTCCAGAGCAGCTTCCCGTTCTCGGCATCGAGAGCGTACATATTTGCTTTCTGGTCCCCGAAATAGACAGCGAACTTGGTCGCACCGGGTCCCTTTACCGACGAAACGCTGGGCGCCACGCGCATGGCCCCATCGGTCTGAAATGACCAGTAGACGCAGCCGCTTGATGCATCAAGCGAATAAACTGTGCCGGCATCGGAGCCAACGAAAACGCGCCCGCCGATGACGGTGGGTTGGCTGTGTGCCTCTTCAGCCAGCGGAAAGCCGAAGGCCCATTTCAATTTCAAGCTGGGCACTTGCGTTGCGCTTAGGCCCGCGGCCTTGGCAGGCTGAAAACGCGCATTAGTCGCGGGATCGACTCCCCACCCGTTCCAGCTGGGCCCGGCGTTAATGTCGCTCATTGGCGGATCGGCCTTGCATTGGTTCGGCATCTTCTTCGCATCTGCGATTTCAGTCACGCCGATTTTGCGACCGCCGAGAAAGGCCGCCACCGTTTTCTTATCGTCGTCCGAAACGCCCTGCATTTGAGGATGAGGAGCCTTTAATAGCGCGGCGTAGATCGCCTCCGGCGTCATCTTGCGCAGCCGCGAAACGTCCGGCGCCTTTTTGTCCGGGGCGCTCTGGTGACAGCTTGCGCAGTTTGTTTCAAAGAGGCGAACTCCAACTGGGGATTGTGCAAGCGCCTTATCAGGCCTCGCCGTAACCATTACGAACGCCGCGAGTGCGGCCGCAACGAGCATAAAATTTTTCATAAAGGCATACTCCCTATTGTTCTTTGGAGTGATGTGAGAAACCATATTCCTACACTTGGCGGTCGTCAAGACTCGCCAGCCGAGCCCTGTGCTACCGGAAATCCCGAGTGCGAAAGCTTTATTTCCAGCGCAAATCTCGTTGATATTTTCGGTTAGTTTTGGCCGATGGCCTTCCGCAGATCGCTAATCGTCACCAGGCGTCCGTGAAGGGGAGTGATCTGTTGCACGTCCAGATTGAGTCGCTTGATGTTGTCGTAGAGGTTCACGTTCTCCTTCACCACGGGACCGGCCGCGGCGTTGGGAGGCGCGGGATTATACGCATCGGCTTCGATGAGCACTTTCGCTTTCGGCAGGTAGCCGATCAACATCGGATCGGCATGATTCGTTCCTTGCAGCCGATAAAGCTCCAATGTCTGCGTGCCATCGGTGAGCACACGTTTGTCAGCCACAGCTTCAATAACGGCTTTCTTCGGAGCTTTTGCCAGTCGATCCGGACTGATCGTATGCGGCATGGCCCATAGTTTTTCGTAGTAGGGTTTCTCTTCGGCCCCCGTCACGACGGTAGCTCCCTCAGCCACACACGCCCGCAGCCCTCCCAGGTGATCGAAATGATGATGTGTATTCACCGCGTATCGGATGGGCTTATTGGGAATTGTTTTCTTGACGGCGTCAATGAAGGCCAGGGCGCGGGCGTCATTCAGCGGGCATTCGACGAGCGCAATGTAATCCTTGAACTCAACTGCCACGCTGTGATGCGTGCCGCCCGTCAAGTACCACACGCCTTCGGAGATTTTTTGCGTTTGTACTTTCACGGCAGGCGGCGGGGCCTTCTCCACATTGTCAGGAACGGGAAAGACGACGTAGGGATTGTTGGTGTCGGCTTTGGTGATGGTCAGATCGAGCACCGGGAATCCGCCTTGTTTCTGAACGATGTGCGAGGGGAACGGCACGTCGGTGGTGATCTCGCTCAGGTCCTTATAGTCGGAATACGTCGTCTCCGTGACCATGTCCCCGAGCACGGGGTCGTTCGTGCGGGCCTCGACGCGCTCCGGCTGGTTTTTGGCATTGAGCGTCGCCTTGACGGTGATCCCTTCGAGTGCCCCAGAAAGCGGGAAGGTGATGACGGTTGCTCCGCCTTCCGTGCTGACCTTCGCAGCCGCGCCAGCCTTGACCGCCATCTTCAGCACTCCGAACGGGGTCATCCAGAGCTGTAGCAGCCGATCATTCACCGCATCCAGAGTAGGAGTGGCCGTCGTCCCGGCAGTGAAACCGGCGCCCGGCACGGATTCGTTCCACCCGAATTTGCCGCTTACGACTTGAATCTGCCGCTGAGGCGCGGCAAGAGGCAGCCCTCCGCCGCCCTGGATGACTCCATCCGGATTTGAGCGGGTCACGTCAACGCGCATCGCGGGAACGGCATAACTAACGCTGGCGTGATAAGTCGCCTTGAATTCGGGCCACGCTCCGCCCGGATGGTAAGCCTGCCCGAACGCATATGTGGATCCCGTGCCCCAATACTCGATCGTGTTGATGGCGTCGATTCGCTGCGGGCCGCGAATCATCCCCAGTGCGTACTCGGCATTTTTGATAACCGTGGCCGCATCCTGTGCGCGCGCGCATGGAGCAGCCAGCGCTCCCGCAATCAAGGCGAAGCAAAAGAGGCGGCGGATGATCATTGAGTTTGGCGAAATTCTAGTGATGCTCTTTGGTGACAAGATGCGACAAATCGTGCTCAACGCATGGCAAAGTTTCCGTCAGCGTCGCCTTGGGATCGGCGTTCAGCTTTAGCGTGCGAGTGTTCATAGTCCAAGGCTTGATCAGCACGTCTGGATCGTCAACGGTTGCCTGCCACGTCAGCGTATCGCCATCGCGATGCATGCGCTCGATAACGTGCATGTTCTCGCTGTGGAGATAGCCGGTGATGTCGAGCCAGCTGGTGTCGTTGAAACCGATCGTGTCTATGACCAGCGTGTCTCCCTCCCAATGGCCGATCGACTCGCCTTTCCACGTGCCGTCCAAATCATCGAGCGGAGTATGGGCGCGGCCGTCGGTGAGAATCACGCGGTAAGCATCACCCCAGCCCTCCGCTGGGGGACTCACGTACAGGAAAACCATCTGCTTGGGCGTCTGAACGATCTGCGCGGGCGGTCCCATGCGCGGCACGCCGGCGGGCTTGCAGCCAAAGGACGGGTCCTCCGTATTGCCATTCTGATCGAACTTTTGGACCTTTTCCCAGAACTCGGGCTTGTAAAGCGGCTTATTAGGATCTGATCTGCGAATCATCGCGTTATCGCGTTCGAAATTCAGCAGCGTGCCATCTCGCGACGCCAGATTTTGGGTCAACGGATCCGTGCTCTCAACGAACGGAGCTCGCTGGCCAATCCAGACTCCGGTCAGATCGGGATGCCCGTCGGACGCTCGCGGAGTGCTCTGGTTTCCCTGCGCCGTCGCGCGCAGAGGCAACATGCATAGTGCGGCCATTGTGAGGAAATAGCTGAGATGTGCTCGTTTCATTGCTTCCCTCCGGCCTTCCTACTTGGCGTTCGGGTCCGAGGTCCAGATCGTGAACTTGCGGCCATCCGGAAGCGTGACGTCCTTGATCAAGCCGGCATCGGTCCCGTCCTTTGCGGCCACGGCACTGATGGTGACGGTGTCTCCGGCTTTCAGGCCTCCACGGTCCGCCCGGCTCAGCCCAGCTCTTCGGAGCGCTCCAGGCCCCGCCATCTCGAAGGCCCAATGCTTTACGTTTCCGCTTTCATCTTTAACGTCCAGATAGAGATAGGAATGCGGATTAATCCACTCCACTTTTGTGACAACGCCCGTGATTGTAAGCGGCTTATTAAGGTCAAATTCCGCCTGCACCGAATGGTGGGCCCAGGCAGTCATCCCGGCCATCAGGAAACCGACAGCCGCGAAGAGTCCAAAAGTTGCGCGCTTCATCGTCGTCCCCCTAGGTGATTGAATGACGGTTAACAGAATGAAGAGGCCTCTGTCAAGGTGTCGGTCCAGACATGCGACCGAGGGTTAGGGGGCTATTTGTGGGCAGCGCGCTTTTCCGACGCAGGCTGCGTCGGCGATGCGAGTTCCTCGGGCAAACGGCGAATCAGCGCGCTACGCACCAACCACGCCAGTGTTTCGATGGTGAAATTTCGGGCGTAGTGTTCGATTCGGTCCGGTCGGCCATTGCCTGCGTGGGAATATGGCGAACGAGCGCGGCATGTTGGTCGGCAAACAGCTCGAAGCGAGGAGGATGATGCGTCAGCCAGCGGATGTATTCGGCGGTGCGGCGCATCAGGCTGTCTGGCTGGCTGACGAGGCGCCGATGCAAGCGGCCGCGCAGGGGTTCGATAAAACAGAAGATCAGAAATTCCGGCGGAGCAGCTTTGAGAAAACGCATGCCGCGATCGTCGCGGAGATAACCGATAAAGAATCCGGCCGAAGCGCTTTCGGCAGACGACCGACTTGTTTTCCGAGCCGGCGACGCGGGAGCCGAAGGCTGTGCGAAGAAGCGATAGCCTGAAAGAGAATTGCTGTTCTCGACCTCCGGGGTGTAACCGCGAAGGTATGGCTCGGCGAGAGACGGAATCCAGTCACAATTCCACTGTGCTGAACGAGAGCGCGAAACTCGCGAATCAGAGGAGCTCTCGCGAGGAGCATTAGTTTTTGCAGCTTGTGCTTTCGACAACCTAGCGCCCCTCGAAGGGGTAACCGTTTGCGTTCAGCACGGCATCGGCAACGGTCCGGCGCAGCCCGATGGTGTCCGCCGGTTCGTGCTTGATCATCCGTCGCAGCACGGCTAACTGGGTGCGCAACATATCGCCTTCGACCGATGCGGCGAGTGCGGTGCGAGCGTTGGCTTCCACACGCGCTGCACCATCTTGCAGCAGGACTTGCGCCGCAGCGACAATAGCGCCTGAGGAATCCTTGCCGCGCGCGGCGACAGATTTCTGAGCGCGCAGCAGAGCGGATTCCATGGGATAGATGTCAAGGACGATATCGGCCAGCGCGCCGATGACCTCCTGCTGGTCCGCGAGGCGATCCCGATATTTCTGCAGCGCGGCGCCCGCGGCCATCAAAAATACCTTCTTGGCTCCCTTAATGATGCGGTTCTCTTCGGTCCACTGACCGTCGGATGAATCCTCCATGGGCGCGCCGCTCAGGATCTCCTCCTGAAGTTTTGCGCCCGCAGCCATCAACGGCAGCGTGCCAGCGACGGCGCGCTTCATCAGCATCTGAATGATGAGCATGCGATTTATTTCGTTGGTGCCCTCGAAGATGCGGTTCACGCGCGAATCGCGGTAACCGCGGGCGACAGGATAGTCTTCGTGGAACCCGTAGCCGCCATAAACTTGCACGGCCTCGTCAACCGTATAGTCGAGGACCTCGCTGCCGAATACTTTGGCGATGGAGCATTCAATCGCGTATTCCTCGAGGACTTTCATCGAATTCGTGGGTTTGTTTCCGCCAGCAGCGCCGGCCTTCACAGCCTGATCGATAGTCCCGGCGGTCCGATAGATCATCGATTCCAGCGCGAGCGTGCGAATGGCGATCTCCGCAAGCTTGGCTCGCACGAGGCCGAAATCGCCGATGGGATGCCCGAAAGCGGTGCGCTCTTTGGAATAGCGCGCTGCGGACTCAAGTTCGCTCTTGCAGAAACCGAGACACGAAGCGCCCAGCGTGAACCGGCCGGAATTGAGGATGTTAAAGGCGACAATGTGCCCGCGGCCGATTTCGTGCAGCAGGTTTTCGCGCGGCACTTTGCAGTTCTCAAAGAAGATGGGCACAGTGGAACTGCCGCGCAGCCCCATTTTCTTTTCCTCGGCGCCTACGGAAAATCCGGGGAACCGACGCTCCACGATAAAAGCGGAAAATTTCTCGCCGTCTACTTTCGCGAAAACGGTGTAGACGTCCGCGAATCCGCCGTTGGTGATCCACATTTTTTGGCCGTTCAGGATCCAGTCGCGCCCATCAGGAGAGAGAACAGCGCGGGTGCGGGAATTTTGCGCGTCGGAACCCGCCTGGGGCTCCGAAAGGCAATAGGCGGCCAGCCATTCGCCGGAGGCGAGTTTCGGCAGATACTTTTTCTTCTGCTCCTCCGTACCGAAATAGACGATGGGCAGCGTGCCGATGCCCGAATGCGCGCCGGCGCTGACGCTGAAGGAGCCATAAGAGGAAATTTTCTCGGAGAGCACGGTCGAGGAGATGCGATCCAGACCCGAGCCGCCGTACTCTTCCGGCACGCCGCCGCCCAGAAGTCCGATTTCTCCGGCCTTCTTTAGCAGCCCGGCCATCAAGCCCTCTTTATGCTGTTCGAGTTCGGGGATGAGCGGCTTCACTTCCTTGGTGACGAATTCCTCGGCTGTCTGGCCAATCAGCCGCTGGTCGTCGGTCAACTCTGCGGGAGTAAAGACGCCTTCCGCGCGCGGAGATTCCAGGAGAAAGCTACCGCCGGGCGCGAGGGTGCCGGGTGTCGCCGTAGTCGCCATATCTCCTCCAATAATTTACGAAAGGCGCTCGAAAATCCCTGCCGCGCCCATGCCGCCGCCGATACACATGGTAACCATGCCATAGCGGGCCTTGCGGCGCTCGAGTTCGCGCAGGATCGTAGCGGTGAGCTTCGCCCCCGTGCAACCCAAGGGGTGGCCGAGAGCGATGGCCCCGCCATTCACATTGACGCGCGCGGGATCAAGCCCCGCTGCGCCGATCACGGAAAGCGATTGCGCCGCGAAAGCTTCATTCAGCTCGATGACGTCGATCTGCTCGAGCTTCAGGCCGGCCAGCCGAAGCGCCTTGGGAATCGCAAATACCGGCCCCACTCCCATCTCTTCCGGGGGACAACCGGCAGTGGCAAAAGCCAGGAAGCGCGCCAGTGGCTTTATGCCCAGCACCCGGGCGCGGTCGGCGCTCATCACCACCGAGATTGCGGCGCCGTCACTCATCTGCGAGCTGTTTCCGGCAGTGACGGTCCCACGGGCATGGAACGCGGGCTTCAGCTTCGCGAGCGCATCCAGGGAGGTATCGGCGCGAGGGCCTTCGTCGGTATCGAAGACTTTGGTGGCCGTTTTGGCCCGGCCGCCGCGTCCGTCGCCATTGGAAACGACTGTGCTGCGGACTTCGACGGGCACGATTTCATCCTTGAATTTTCCTGCCGCAATTGCGGCCAGGGCCTTCTGGTGGCTGCAGTAAGAGAACTCGTCTGCTTTTTCACGCGTGATTCCATACTTGCGGACCAGATTTTCGGCAGTCAGACCCATCCCTAGATACGCATCCGGATAATTGTCCATCAGCCAAGGATTCGGAGAGGTCTTGTTGCCACCCATGGGCACCATGCTCATCGATTCCGCGCCGCCGGCGATGACCACCTCGGCGCCGCCGAGCATGACGCGTTCGGCAGCCATGGCGATCGCTTGCAAACCGGAGGAACAGAAGCGATTGATGGTAATGGCGGAACACTCGACGGGCAGACCCGCTCGTAAAGAAGCGATGCGAGCAATATTCATGCCCTGTTCGGCCTCGGGCATGGCACAGCCCAGGACGACGTCTTCGATTTCCTTCGGATCGAGCCCCGGGACGCGGGCGATCGCGCCATTGATAGCTATGGCGGCCAAATCGTCGGGACGGGTGGCGTGCAGCGTCCCCTTATAGGCTTTGCCAACGGCGGTGCGTACCGAACTCGCGATCACGGCTTCTTTCATAACTTAGCTCCTGCTAGTGCAGGGTACCCCCCTACCATTTTTGTGCAAGTGCGCATTCTAAAGGGGTTAAGAAAACGATATTTCACAACTAACCTCACCCAAGCACGGGCTATCCACGTCTAATTTCGACGGCGCTATGCTCGATGCCATATCGCCTGCTCGTGACTTACTTTATGCACATCCGCAAGGCTCTACCGGGCGAAGATGGCCGAGCCTACGATCTAACGGCTCGGGACGCTTACGTAACGTCCTAATACCATCACAAGCTAATACACGACCTCTTAATGTACGACGGAGGCTCGTAAAGCTTTGTTTCCAGAGTCAACCCTATTTTACACCCGCTGCATAGGGGCAGGACTGGAAGAGGAGTTCGGGGTGTTCTATCATCTTCCCTTACTAATACGGAGGGAGAAGCAATGGCAGAACCATCGTACGAGGAACTCCAAGCGCGGGTGGCCGAACTGGAAAAGCAGAAGGGCGGGCGCCGCGGCGGCGCGCTCGAATTCAGGGTCGGAGAAAAGGGCGGCGTGAGCGTTTACGGGCTGGGGCGCTTCCCGGTCACACTCTACTACGAGCAATGGGTACGCCTGCTCGATGCGGCCGGTGATTTGCGGACCTTCCTGGAGGAGAACAAGGCCGGAGGGAAGCTGAAGCTTAAAGATAAGTAGGCGGAGTAGTCACGGTCGAGTTTCTGGGAAAATCGAGGAGAGATTCTTCGACTTCGCGTCCCGACCGGAAATCAAAAAGCACGATTTCCGGAAGAAAGTCTGTCTAGACGCTCCGCTCAGAATGACACCTCCCTGGTGGGGCAATAACGCAGCTCACGAAATTAGGAGAGATCCCTCGCGCTCGTTGTTCACTCGGGATGACTTTGTTAACCGGCGAAAGCTCATCCTGTTGGTAGACTTTCGCCGGGAGACCTGATCGGATCGTCAGTTTCTTAAGGGTTTGCCGGTTTTGAGGGTGTGGGCGATGCGTTCCTGAGTTTTGCGCTCGCCGCAGAGGCTGACGAAGGTTTCGCGTTCGAGATCGAGCAGATATTGTTCGCTGACGAGCTGCGACTCGCTTAAGGGACCACCCGCCAGCACATTCGCCAATTTGCGCGCGACGTGGGCATCGTATTCGGAGATGTATTCGCCGCGCAGCATCATGTGGATGGCAAGCTTTGCGCCGGCGATCAGCTCTTCGCCCAAAACGCGAATCGAAGGCTCCGTGGGCGGTGCGAGGGCCGGACGATAATCTTCCTCGACGAGCGCCAGTGCGGCGGCCTTTGCATCCGAGACGAGCCGATCGACATTCATGGAAATGAAATCGGCGGGACGAAGAAAGCCGAGGTTTCGCGCGTCTTCGGCGCTGGCGGAAACTTTGGCCATAGCCAGCGTTTCGAACACGGGCTTAAAAGCGTGGAAGAGGTCCAGGGATTCGCCGCCGGCGGCATGCTCATTGGCGCGAACGATCATTTCCTTGGAACCGCCGCCCGCCGGGATCAGGCCGACGCCGGTTTCGACAAGTCCCATGTACGTTTCAGCTGCTGCCTGAATGCGCGCTCCGTGCAGGCAAACTTCGCAGCCTCCGCCGAGGGCCATTCCTTGCGGAGCCACAACGACAGGCTTCGCGGCGTGCTTCAGAGCCATATTCGTGTTTTGAAAGCGGCGCACGGCGTCGTGGATATCGTCCCATTCCTGCTCCTGCGCGGCGACGAGAAGGAGCATTAGATTGGCGCCGACGGAAAAATTCGTCGCCTGATTGGCGACGACGAGGGCATCGAAATCGGTGTTCAAGCGCTTCAGGCCGGTCTGTATCATGGCCGTGATGTCGTCGCCGATGGCGTTCATCTTGGAGTGAAATTCACAGCACAACACGCCATCGCCGAGATCGATCAAACTGGCGCCGGAATTGCGCGCGACTTCCGTCGAACGTTCTTTGAGCGATTTGAGAATGATGATGCCCGGCGGCTCGAGAACTTTGGTAGGTCTCCCGGCGGCCGGGGCAAAGGCGGAAAGTTCTCCCGCGGACGATTCGTAGAGTGATTTGCGGCCGGAAGAGAGCAGCCACGCGAACAAAGGAGGCACGTCGCGGCCATCGGCGGTCCAGCGGCGCGCGAGGACCTCAACGCCCAGCGCGTCGCATATTTCGAATGGGCCGAGTTCCCAGCCGAAACCCCAGCGCATGGCGCGATCGATATCGAGAATCGAATCGGCAATCTCGGGGATGCGGCGGGCGGCATAAAGCGACGTTTCCGAAATCAGCGCCCAGAGGAATTGCTGCGCTTTATCCGCCGGTTGTTCCACCCCAACGCGCGCAAGATCGGCGCGCGTTGGGACCCCGGCTGGCCGGCAATTACCGGACCAAGGATGGCCTGAAGGCGTGCGCGTGAATCGTCGATGGCGCGCGCCATTTCGAGCGACGCGAAGCGCGCTTTTTGGCGGGGGCGGTATTCCATGGTCCCGGGATCGAGCGTCAGAATTTCGGTGTCTCCACCTTTTTTCACCCGCTGATAAAACCCACGGCCGGATTTTTCGCCGAGCCAGCCGCGCTTAATCATTTCTTCGACGAGCGGAGGGACGCGGTAAAGCTCGCGCGATTCATCCTGCGGAGCGTTTTCGTAGATATTGCGAACGACGTTCGCAAGAACGTCCAAGCCCACGATATCAGCGGTGCGGAACGTGGCGGATTTCGGCCAGCCAATGGCCGGGCCGGTGCAGGCGTCGACTTCTTCGATGCTCATGCCGAAACGGGTCATCAGAGACAGCGAAGTGAGCATGGAAAAGGTGCCGATGCGATTGGCGATGAAGTTCGGAGTGTCTTTGGCGCGAACGACCCCTTTTCCCAGGCGGCGGTCGCAGAAATCGGTTAGGGTGTCGAGAACTTCCGGGGAAGTTGCGGGACCCGAGATGAGTTCGACAAGTTTCATGTACCGCGGCGGATTGAAAAAATGCGTGCCGGCCCAATGCCGCTGGAAATCGTCATCGAAGCCCTCTGCGATCTGGTGAATGGGAAGGCCGGACGTATTTGTTGTGACGATCGTGCCAGGGCGCCGCTGCGCCGCCACTTTTTGCAGAAGGCCGCGCTTGATGGCGAGATTTTCGGCGACGGCTTCGATGATCCAATCGGCCTGGGCGCACCACGCGAGATTGTCTTCGAAATTCCCGATGGTGATGCGGCTGGCGGTGGCGGGAGTGAAGAACGCCGCGGGGCGCGATTTTTGCGCGGCTTCAAAGCCAGCGCGGACGATGCGGTTGCGCACGCGAGGATCGGCGAGCGTCAGTCCCCGGGCTTTCTCGTCTGGGGTGAGCTCCGAAGGGACCATGTCGAGCAGCCAACAGTGCATGCCGGCATTGGCCAGATGAGCGGCGATGCGTGCGCCCATGGTTCCGGCGCCCAGTACGGCCACAGTTTTGATGGATGGCTTGGCGGGGGAGCCGGGTGTCATAAGATCGTCGTAACTCCTTCGGGCTCAGCGACTCAGCAGACAGGGCCTGAGCCAGCGCCAGTGAGTGTTACAGAACGGACAAAACAGGTCAACGGGGCAGGTTGTAGCATCCCTGAGAGGGCTTATTCTCGTCTAATGATGAGTGCCAATAAGAGAGATGCCGTAATGGGTTGGCTGCAGGCTGCGGTTGAGCGCGTGCGTGAATTCGCCTACGCGGAACGCCCGACGGAGGCTAAGGCTCCGGTGCGTCCAAAACTCGGAGTCGCACTGGGTGGCGGTTTTGCGCGAGGAATCGCACATATCGGCGTACTGCATGCTCTGGAAGAAAGCGGCATTAAGATCGACTATCTCTCGGGCACCAGCGCGGGCGCCCTGGCAGGAATCGCCTATGCGAGCGGATTGCCGTTCAAGGAAGTTGTAAACCGAGCGGCCGAGCTGCGATTTGGCATCTTCGGGCAATGGAGATTTTCCTGGCTGGGATTGGCGTCGAATCAAAAGCTGGAGTTTTATCCCAAGCGCTATCTGAATATCAGCACGTTTGACGAGCTTCGAATCCCGATCACCATCGCGGCAACGGATTTAATTACCGGCGAGCCGGTTTATTTCAATGAAGGGCCGCTTGGCCCGCCGCTGCGCGCGTCATGCGCCTATCCGGGGCTTTTTCAGCCAGTGCAGTACCAAGGCCACACTTTGGTGGACGGTTTTGTGGGCGCGACCGTGCCGGTGGAAGCGGTAGCCAAGATGGGTGCGGACGTGATCATCGCGGTTTTTCTGGACGCGGAGGCGATGGTCAAACCGACGAACTTCACGGATGTGATCGGGCGCTCGTTTACGATTATTCAGCGGCACGCCGATTTGGCTTGGCGGACAAGGGCGGACGTGGTGATCGAACCGCGCGTGCGGGAATTTGCGTGGGACGACTTCGCCAAGACGCCAGAGCTAGTTGCGGCGGGCGAAGAGGCCGCGATGGCGGCGATGCCACGTGTGCGAACCGCGCTGGAAGCTGCTATGGAACGCGCTGGTCTTGCCGAAGAGCCACGAGTTGCGACGGGAGCCTTGTCCGGCCGGCGAAATCCTTAGGCGGGACTAATTTCGATACGCACCGGATGACCGTGCCCCTTGCCGCGCTGGGTGAACCAAACGCTCATTGCTTCCGCCAGGCGTTCTGGATGGACGCGAAAACCCGCTTCGAGAACACCTTCGGCGACAGGAAGTGTGTCATCGAACTCGGCTTGGCCGGTGAAGTTGCGCATACAAAAATTGTCGAGCCAATCGAGGGGACAGGGACCGCGGTCAGTGCCGATAACGACGTCGACGCGCAGCCTCTGAGCGAACACAAAGTCAGTATAGCCGCACGACACAGCGACGGCTTACGATGCAGCAAATTCCTTGCCGCTGCCGAATCAGCGAACTAGAATTGACTTGGTATGATTTTGCGGCTTGGCGGCCCCAGCAGCCTTAGCCAAAGCCCTGCCGCTCATCGAATTCATCACACATTTAGATAGCTACGGATCGGAGAAGAACTTGGCGACACCGCTCGAAGCGTGGGTGGAAGAAGCCGCTCGCAGGACGCGGCCAAAGCAAGTGGTTTGGTGCGATGGATCGGAAGGTGAAGCGCAGCGGATGGTGGAAAAGCTGATTGCCGAGGGGCGAACCGTCCGCCTGAACGAAGAGACTTATCCCCACTGCATCCTGCACCGAAGCGATCCGAGCGACGTGGCGAGGACCGAGCAGGTGACGTTTATCTGCTCGCGGCGCAAAGAGGAAGCCGGGCCCACCAACAACTGGATGGCGCCGGAAGAGGCCAAGAAGAATATCGGCGCACTGTTTGACGGCGCGATGGCCGAGCGCACCATGTACGTGGTGCCTTACCTGATGGGGCCCGCGAATTCGCCCATGACCCGAGTGGGCGTGGAGGTGACCGACAGCCCTTATGTTGTGGCGAGCATGCGCATCATGGCGCGAATCGGGAAAATCGCGCTCGACCGAATCGGCAAAACGAATGATTTTGTGCCCGGGCTGCATTCGCTGGGCGATTTGAATCCGGCGCGGCGATTCGTCCTGCATTTTCCGGAAGAGAAACTAATCTGGAGCATTGGCTCCGGCTACGGCGGAAACGCTCTGCTGGGAAAAAAATGCTTCGCGCTACGCATTGCGAGCTCGATGGCGCGCGAGCATGGCTGGATGGCGGAGCACACGCTGATACTGGGTCTCGAGGATCCCTCCGGCAAAGTGACATACATGGCGGCGGCATTCCCGAGCGCCTGCGGCAAGACGAATATGGCCATGATGGTATCGGCGCTGGAGTCTTCGGGTTATCGCGTATGGACCGTGGGCGACGATATTGGATGGATGCAGGTGGGAGCGGACGGCTATCTGCACGCGATCAATCCCGAGGCAGGATTTTTTGGCGTCGCGCCGGGAACCAATGAGGTGACGAATCCGAATGTCATGGAGATGGTGAAACGAAACACGATCTTCACCAACGTGGCGATGACGGCTTCGCGCGAGCCCTGGTGGGAAGGGATGACGCAGCAGCCGCCCCGCGAAATAGTGGATTGGCAGGGCCGCAAGGTTTCCGCCGACTCCAAGGGCCCGGCGGCACATCCGAACTCACGCTTCACGGTTCCGGCGCGGCAGGCTCCGCGCATATCGCCGCATTGGGAAGATCCGGCCGGCGTTCCGATTTCGGCAATTATTTTTGGCGGCCGGCGGGCACGACTGGCACCGCTTGTGTATGAATCCTTGAGCTGGCAGCACGGCGTGTTTGTTGGCGCCGGGATGGCTTCGGAAACCACGGCGGCTATCACTGGCGCGGTCGGAGTGACGCGGCGCGATCCCATGGCCATGCTGCCTTTCTGCGGATATAACATGGGCGATTATTTCGGGCATTGGCTGGAGATGGGCAAAGCGATCCCGCATCCGCCGAAGATTTTCCACGTGAACTGGTTCCGCAAAGGCGCCGACGGCAAATTCTTGTGGCCGGGTTTCGGGGAAAACGTGCGCGTTTTGAAGTGGATTCTCGAGCGCGTGAGCGGCAAGGGCCAGGCCGAAGAAACTCCCATCGGATTTGTCCCGACGAAGCACGCGCTCTCACTCGACGGCCTCAACATCTCGCCGGAAAACCTGGACGAACTGCTGCACGTGGATGCGGGAGATTGGCAGAAGGAAGCGGAGGAGATCGGCAGCTTCTTCAACAAATTTGGCGATCGCCTGCCGCCAGAACTGCGCGCCGAGCAGACGCATCTTTCCGAACGGCTCAACCTGGTAGCCAGCGCAAAGGGCTGAGCTGCCGCACTTCAGAATTCAATTTTCTAAAATTTGAATCGAGTGGTTATTTGCAAGCGCCTGGCGGGGTAGGCCGAAACTGCTTGTCCGAAAAATGGCGATTGCAGATTGCCGACGTAAGCGACGTAATTGACGTGGTTCAAGATGTTGAAGGCATCGAACGCCAAGGTTAAAACGTCACCCTTCTCTTTTTTACGGCTTAGAAAGAAATCGCGCGAGAGACGCGAATCCAGATCCACGTAAGCAGGGCCTTCCAAACTGTTGCGAGGCACGCCTGCAGGGCGGCCATTGGTAAGTCCCGTACCGTAGATATCTCCGCCGGTGGTCAGCGAATAAGGCTTGCCGGAAGCCGCGGTAACGCCGACTCCAATCGTAAATGACTTTCCGGGACTGTAGCTTTCCAGCAAGTTAAAGCGGTGCTTCTGGTCAAAGTCTGCGCGCGACCATTCTCCGGAAAGATCGTATTGGTTAGCAGGAAACCAGGTGATTCCGCCGGTGTTGTTGTCTGTGCGGCTGAATGTGTATTGCATCAAGCCAGAAACGTGATGAGGCAGCTGTCCGCGAAGGGTGACTTGCAAAGAGTTGCTAATTTGCCGGCCAGAAGACTCGATTTGCCGCAACACTCCAACGAAAGGATCTGGAACGACAAGGTAATTGGGCGGAAGAGGCGCATTGATATCGAGCGAGCGGAAAAGGCTGATTCCGACGGAGCCATTGTAGGTAATGGCCAAAGTGGTTTGCTTCGCAAGCTGGCGTTCCACTCCCATGCTGTACTGGATCGAATAAGGCTCGTGGATGGAAGGGTCGAACTGCACGACATCGGTTGGGAAATCCGCGAGCGAGCCTCCGTTAATGAAGGGCTGGGGAACGCAGGGTTCTTGATCAAATAACTTTGCAGGGTCAGCCCGTTGTAAAGCAAAAGGTCGCCAAGAGGACCGGCGCCGGTGCGGTCATAAAAAGTTCCGGCACCGCCGCGGAATACGGTTTTGCGGCTCCTCTGAGGGGAGTAAGCAAACGCAACTCTCGGCGCGAACTGACGATGATCGTGCAGATGATTTTGCCAGTTATAGCGCAGTCCAAGCGAAAGGGAGAGATTCGGCGAGACACGATAATCGTCTTGCACAAATCCACCTAACTCCTGCTGCCAATAGAGAACCTGTCCCGATCCCGCCTGCTGACGGAAGGCATAGGGATGCTGCGCGGCATAGTCCTGCAGACTGGAGAAGAAATACGTGCTACCGAAATTGCTGTGATTGACGATGCCGCGCCGGCTCCAGTCGGGCACGCTCAAACCGAATTTGACGAAGTGTTTGCCGGACGACCAGCTGACCATCTCGTTCAACGTGGCGTGCCGTTCCGTACCCAGGAGATCGATCTGAGCGCCGCCCGACGTAAACGAATCCTGCACCACGATTTTTGGGGCATTGGTGACGCTGGAAGTGCCATGGTGCTCCCAGCCGATCAGGATCTGAGATTGAATCAGCCATTTTGGCGAAACCGTCAGGCGGTCGTTGAAGATCCACTCGCGTTCCCACTGATCGGAGTTCGTGCCGGCTTCCGGCAGGACGAAATTACCGATGCCCTGGTTAAAGCTGGGATAATCCCACTCGTTATATTGCCAGTAGGCGCTGTGGTTCGAACTGAACTGATGGCCGATATGGAGCGAGATCATAGTATCCCGCTTGGGACTCGGGACATTTTCCCGGATGGGTCCGCTGAGCCCCTCCGCGAATACGATTGACTGCAGATCCTCTTCCTGACGGTGGCCGGAGAGCAGGAAAGATGTGGTCTTGCTGTGACCGACAGGGCCGCTGATGGCGCCCTCAAGGATGCGCCTTTGTTCGGGAGGGCGCACCAGGGCAAAGGGATCGCGCGCGTTCATCACGGCATCACGAAAAATGAAGTTCAGCGTTCCGTGATAGTCGGAGGTGGCTTCCTTGGTGATAATTTCGATATTGCCCCGGCCGGGCCGGGCAAATTCCGCCGAATAAGGATTCTGATTGATGCGCACCTGCTGGATGGCGGAGGCCGTGACGGTCGCGCTGGTGACTTCGACACCGTTGATGATGAGCTGAGGACCATTGGTGCCCAGCGCCCCTGCATCGAGGAAGGCTGACATCGCGGCGACATAATCCTGGTCGAACACCGGGACATTTTCCAAAAGGGCTTGATCCGCATTAACCGAGTCTCGATTCTCGGCAGTGTCTGTGGATACCTGCACCACCCCAGCGGTCACCGAGACCTGAGAAACAAGCTCAGCGAGCGAGAGTGTGATCGTGAGGGGCTCGAGCGGCTTTTCCTGCAGCTGGACCGGCGTCAGCGAGGGCTGAAATCCCTCCTGCAGAATCTCAATGGCGTAATTTCCTTGCGGAAGTCCTTCGAAGCGAAATCTGCCAGAAGCATCGGTCTTGACGGACGAAAGCGCTTTCGCGCCGCGTTTGAGGGTAACGGTTGCATCGGCCACAGAAATACCGCTGGGATCGAGGACGGTTCCCGCAATTGGCGGCGTACGACTCTGGCTTTGAGCCAGGGCGCCGAACAAGGCAATAAAACACAAAAGCAGGAGGCAGCTTCGCCGCACAATTCACCCTCACACTCTTCTACTGGACAATCACCTGGCTAGATTCGCCCCCCGGCGGGACGGGGAAGGCCTGTTATTCGCCGGATTTCGTGTTAGAGCGTAGGGTTCACATGCTGAATGGAACCTTAAGATAAGGTTGCCCGCATGGAGGAAGTTAACTGGTTGCCGCGGCCGACGCCCTTCCGAAAATACCGACCTCCTAAAGTTACTTTCCGTGAATTCATTTTTCCATCCTGGTTAATGACCGATTAGATAAATGACGTTCTCGCCTGACGGGGCCGAATGCCACCGCTGCGATAGCATTGGATGCGGGGCGTTCCTTCTCTCCGGGAACCAAGGGGTATCGCTTTGCTCTCAAGCAACGGCCTGAACGGCAAGATCCTCATCCTTTAGCGCTGAACGGCGAAACAATGCAATCGAAAATGGAAAGGCACTTGATTCTTTGGGGCTTCGTGGCGGCTCTGGCTATTCTCGCCTTCGCTGGATGGGAATCCCACCGAGATACGGTCCGCGTCGCTGAAGCTGCCAGCGCCCGGAAACGGAGCTACGAAGTTCAGAGGACGATCGATGAGACGGCCGCTCGGCTCGTCGATGCCGAAACCGGACAAAGAGGCTATCTTCTCACGGGGAATGAGGCCTACCTCGAGCCATATCGAGGAGCGATAAGAAGCCTCGACCGGACAATGGGCCAGCTGAAGGAGCTCACGTCCGACAATCCGAATCAGCGGAAACGCATGCAAGCTCTTGAGCCCCTCGTAGAAAAGAAGTTGGCAGAGCTGCAAACGACAATCAATCTTCGCTCAAGTAAAGGTCTGGCGGCCGCAAACGCGGTGGTCCTGGCGGGTCTCGGAAAGCAATGGATGGACCAAATTCGCGTGGTACTCAAAGAGATGGCAGACGAGGAAAGCGACCTACGGAGTATCCGCACGGATGAGATGAACAGAGCTTTAGCCGAGGCTAGCCGCACGGTAGTCGGTGGTAGTCTTCTGAGCGTATTGCTGCTTTCGTTGGTCTTCGCGGTCCTGCTCCGAGAACTGTCCCAACGCAAACGCACACAAGAAGCTTTGGCAAAGCGTGAAACGTGGTTCTCAACCACACTCGGTAGTATCGGCGACGCAGTAATCGCCACGGACATGAATGGCGCCGTAACGTTCATGAATCCCGTAGCGGAGTCGCTGACTGGCTGGGGTCTGGAGGACGCCCAAGGCAAGTCGATGGACTTGGTGTTCGACATCGTGAATAAGGAAACCCGGCGTCCCGTGGAGAACCCGGTTAAAAAGGTTTTCCGCGAGGGAAAGGTCGTGGGCCTCGCCGACCACACGCTGCTGATCTCCAAGAACGGCAAAGAGTTTGAAATTGAAGATAGTGCGGCTCCGATAGTCACGAGGACGGGAGACAGCATTGGAGTCGTGCTCGTCTTCCGGGACATCACGGATCTCAAGCAGGCTCGCGAAGAGGCAGACAGATATTTTACCCTCTCGCTCGACTTACTCTGTATTGCAGGCTCGGATGGATATTTCAAGCGGCTCAATCCAGCGTGGGAGAAAGCACTCGGCTACACGACAGAAGAGCTCATGGCGAAACCCTTCCTGGAATTTATTCATCCCGACGACCGGCCGGCAACCATACAAGAAACTGAGGAGCTGGGAAAAGGGCAGAATACCGTTTCCTTCGAGAATCGCTATCGGTGTAAGGATGGCTCCTATAGATCTCTTTTGTGGAGCGCGACCCCGTTCGCGGAACAGCAACTGATCTACGCAGTGGCACGCGATGTCACAGAGCTCAAACGTTCGCAGGAAGCGCTCCTCCAAGCGAAGGAAGAAGCGGAACGCGCCAGCAAGTTCAAAGACCAGTTTCTCTCCACGATGAGCCACGAACTGCGCACGCCGCTCAATGCTGTCCTGGGATTTTCGGAACTGCTCACCGACAAGCGCTACGGCGAAATGAACGAGCGGCAGGCCCGTTATGTCAACCACATTCACACGAGCGGAAGACACCTCCTCAAATTGATCAGCGACATCCTGGACCTTTCCAAAATCGAAGCGGGCAAGATGGAGATCGTCCGCGAGGATGTGGCAGTCGACTTCGTGTGCACGGAAGTGCTCAGCGGGTTGCGGCCCCTGGCAGACAAGAAATTGCAGTCGTTAGTTCGCCAGGTTGAGCCCAACGTGTACGTACGCGCAGACCCCACCAGATTCAAACAGATCCTGATGAACCTAATTGGCAATGCGATCAAGTTCACTCCCGAGCATGGCCGGATCGAATTAACGGCCCGCTCGATGGACGGCCAAGTGATTGTAGAAGTACGCGACAACGGGCCCGGCATTCCGATCGAAGATCAGCAACGGATCTTCGAGGCCTTTTATCGGCGGACGGAAGCAGGGAAAGCCGTCGAAGGCACCGGCCTCGGATTGGCGATCACCGAGCGCCTCGTCAATATGCACGGAAGCCAATTGGAGATCGACAGCCGGCCCGGTCAGGGAACGTGCTTCCACTTTTCTTTACAGCTTGTGGCGAACGCTCGGGCTCAATCCGCTCAGCTACCGACTGCGAGGCCAGACATCCGCCGGACCCCTCGGGTTTTCGTTATTGAAGACGATGCGGCCTCGGCTCATCTCATCGAGTCGCAACTCTCCTCTTCGGGCTACGAAGCCATCCGTTGTGAACAGCCGCGGCGGGCCATGGAGTTGGCCGCTGATCTTCAACCGGATGCGATTACCTTAGACCTCCTGATGAATCCTGTTCATGGGATTGAAGTTCTGCTGGAGCTGAAGAATGACCCACGCACGTCCCAGATTCCCGTTGTTGTCGTCACCATCGTAGATCAGCCGGCAATCGGAACCGCGCTCGGCGCCGACGAATATCTCGTTAAGCCAGTAAACAAGGCCGCCTTGCTGGCTGCCCTGGAACGCTGCCTTGCGGCTCGCGCAGCTAAGTCGCCAACGCGCTCCATCTTGGTCGTCGAAGACGACGCGCCAACTCGCGAGGTGATCTCGGAAATGCTCCATCGGGAAGGATATTCCGTAACCACCGCTGCAGATGGCGAGCAGGCTAGGGTGTCAGTGACTAAATCTCTTCCCGAACTGGTGATTCTCGATTTGCTGCTGCCGAAAGTGAGCGGCTTTGAACTTCTGTCGGAATGGCGGGCCAACCCCCGGACCGCTGACCTCAGCGTATTCGTGCTGACCAGCAAAGAGCTAAGCAAGGACGAAGAAAAATATCTCCGCATGAATTCCGAATACCTATACCGGAAACAACAAGCTTGGCAGGACGAACTCATCAACCAATTGCGTCGCGTGGTCCCCCAGCCCCAGTTGGAGAAGGCATGAAGCCACGCATCCTGGTCGTCGAGGACAACCCCCTGAGCCGCGAATTGCTCTGTGACTGGCTTGAAACCGAAGGCTATGAAGTCGCGTCTACCGCGGATCTGAAATCCGCCTTCGCGGCGGTCCGCAGCCATCAGCCCCATGCAGTGTTACTCGATATCCAGGTGGGAGGCGACGACGGACTAGCGTTAGCTACTTGGATTCGCCAGGAGCCAGAGTATAGAGAAATTCCAGTGATTGCCGTGACCGCGCATGCAATGGCAGACGAACAGCAACGCATTCTTCAAGGCGGTTGTAACGCTTGTCTTTCCAAGCCCGTTGACTTTACCGCTCTGCAAAAGCAATTGCAGCTATTCCTGCGGAGCCCAGCACCTTCGTTTGGCTAGCTGAAGAGGCGAGAGCCCAGGGTTAAGCTGCCCGGGCGAACTCCCGTGCCAGACGGGCGTCGGCACGAGGGGTAACTCGAGAGACAAAGGCTTCCTGCGAGTCCTTACGCATTCCAACGCGTTTCAAGTATGCTCCTCACGAAATTCTCAATTTTGGAGAGACAGCCCAGCCACCGTGAGCGAAATTCTACACACGCAAGTCGCGCGGATTTTCATTCCACAAATTGAATCGAAACCCGCCGAGCTGTGCATTCCGATACGGCCGGAGCGCAGGCGCACGCCTCGCAAGCACATTCCCGTCCCTCTCTTCGTGTATGGGCACACATCGGAAGGCCAACCCTTTTTTGAGGAAACCTTCACGAACACTGTGAACGTACATGGCGGATCGATGCGCATGGAGACGGGCGTGCAACTGGGACAGCGGCTGCTGGTGACCAACCAGAAAAACGAGTGCGAGCTTCCGTGCATCGTTGTTTTTGTAGGTGCGCGACTGGGTAGCGGGATTGATGTCGCTTTCTCGTTCACCGCGGCAATGCCGTATTTCTGGCGCACTCTGCGCGCAGGCAAGCATAACGCGCTGGAAATGGAGTGGGATTACGAAGAAGCCGTGCCGTCGGAGCACTGATTAGGCTACCAGCGGTGGTTCAGCTTATTGACTGCGGAAACGCCGGCCGAGAAGCGCAAGACCGGACGGCGAAGGCCGGATGAGCTTGCGCCCGTTCACTTGATCGCTGGCGACGAGCCCTCGATCGTTCGCGTCTTCCCAAACCGTAAGTTTGGGACAGGAAGTTCGCCAAGCCTCCATCACGTCTTCGTAGGTCCTCTCGCCGTTTGCCAGCCACTGAAGAAGATCGAGGATCAGAGGTTCGATTACAGGATCTTTGGCGGAATTTCCGGCGCCGGTCATTTCGGGTCTCCTTTTATCTAATTACTGCCTCTGCTCGACATTTCCACGCCTTAGAGTATCGATTCGATTTCGGCATCCAGAGCTACGTGCGATTGCGGGAAGCCATTGATGCGATAAGTCTGGGCGGCGCGCTCCGCAGCGGGCGGCTGCATAGAGAAATGAAAAAAACGGCTGATGTGATAATCCTCGTCGAAAATGCCAAAGACGCGTTCGGTTTCTTCGACGGAGAGCCCGAAGGCGGCCAAGGCTAGCGGCTTTCCGAATCCTCCAGAGAGCTGGCGATATTTTTCGACCAGATCGCGCAGGCTCAGAGGCTGACGTGCCGCCGTGCTCATTTCCTGCTACTCACGCCCACAGTTTTTTATATCCAAACATTTATATCGACACGCTTATACCCACACTTTTAGATCCACACATAGGCGCCGGATTCGCCGTAGGGCACGTTGACGTAAAACAAATTCGCGCCAGGGGTGCGGGCGAAGCTGTCGAGCAACTTCTGGGACCCGTGCACGGAGCAGAGCGTCTCGGCACGCGCCATGGCGATGCGCGCGACGTCGTCGAGGCTGGGCACTTCGTCGCGCGAAAACCAGAGCCAAGTGCCGGGGCGATCGCAGGAGGCGCATTCGCCCATGGGCTGCTCCAGGCGGCGGCTGATGGCGGCGGCTACCTCCGGCTGCAGACCGGCGGCCGCAAATTCATCGCTGCCGACGAAGAAGTATTGGGTGAATTCGGCGCCATCCGGTTCAAAGGCGACGACACGGCCTGCGAAGCGCTGAAGGTCCTTTTGCATTTCGTTTCTGAGGCAAGCCAGGCAGAGAGAAACTTCCGGCCGCACAGGCTGGCGGCGGACGGAAGCCTTGCCACGCAGATAGAGTGTGTCCGGGATGAAGGTGGCCATCCACCCGTAGTCATGTTCAAGGTGCTCGCATTCGGCAGGCATGCGCATCAGGCGCGCGATCCAGTTGCGGGAACGCCAACGAAAACGGATTTCGGGATACGCCTGCTCGAGACGCATACTTTCAGCCATAGTAGCAGACTGGATGCTGGAGGCCAGCGGTTGGAGGCGGGGAGGCAGGTCGGATAAGATTATCGGCGCTCTTGCAGTGAAAGCGGCCCTGCAAGGCGCGCGGATATAAAACTTTATCGGGAGGAATTATGGCCATTGCGGTGGGACAGGCGGCGCCGGATTTCAGTTTGAAGGACCAGAATCAGAAAGACGTCAAGCTTTCCGATTATCGCGGGAAAAACGTAGTGATCGTTTTTTATCCGCTGGACTGGAGTCCGGTGTGCACGAACGAGCACGCTTGCTTCGTGAACGATATGAAGCAATTCGAGAAGCTGAATGCGCAGGTGCTAGGGCTGAGCGTGGATAGCGTCTGGTCGCACAAGGCCTTTGCCGAAAAGATGGGCATCCGCTACCCGTTGCTGGCTGATTTCCAGCCGCGTGGTGCGGTAGCGGAGAAGTTCGGCGTTTATCTGGCCGACAAAGGGATCACCGGGCGGGCGATTGCGATCGTCGACAAGACGGGGAAGATCGCTTGGCTGAAGAATTACGATATTCCGACAGTGCCGGACATGAGCGAGGTGTCGCAGGCGCTTGCGAAAGTTCAGTGATCTAGATTAGTGCAGCAGCCCTTTTTCGAGTGGAGAATTAGAGATTAACGGTTGCCGAAGTTCTCGGGGTCGAAGTTGGGGCCGGGCTGGGAACCCGCGTCAGAAGTCAGGACCACACTTTGGCCGGTGAGTTCGAAGCGTTTGCGGCAACGAATATTGCGGCAGGCGACCATTTCGTCGACGCGGACCATATAGGAGCGCGCGTTTTCAAAGCGCTTGCGGTCTTCGGACCCAGCGCCGCGCGGGAGCTCGTTCTTCTTGGTGCGCACCATCCAGCGAATGGGATAGGAGCTTTCCTGCTTGCAATGCGGGCAGACCAGCGTAAGGTTTTTGGTCTCCTGGCGCTCGATATAAAACTGTCGCTCGTCCATTCGGTCACCCCGGACACGGAAAAACCGCGCTTTTAGCGCCCGACAGTCGCAGGCGCCGCCAGCCGGTTCATTGTAACAAACTCGAAGCCGGCATCCTGCCAGCGCGGCAACCAGTGTTCGATGGCAGCCAGCACGTGGCGGCGATCGGCTCCCAATGCGCGGGCGTCACCGTCATGCAAGAGCACAATTTCTCCGCCATGATGGGATTTTTCTTCGATGCCTGCTGGCTTAGGCAGCGGGCGTCTTTTGCCAACGCGTTCCAGGCGCTTAATGAGGCGCTCCGCGGGCTGGACTTTCCAGTCGTAACATTTCAGCGACCACATGGCCACGCCGCGCAAACCGACACTCCGGATAGCTGGCCAAAGTTGCGGCCCACGATAGCCGAAGGGCGGGCGCATCAGCAGTGGCGCCGCGTCGCGTTCGAATCCCAAGGCGCGGAGAATGCTGTCCTGACAAGCGCGGAGCTCGTCGGCAATTCGCCAAGCGGGTAGAAACGTCAGGTTGACGTGCGTTTCGGTGTGGTTGCCGAGGCTATGGCCGCGATCGGCGATCTCGCGCACCAGTTCGGGACAAGCATGGGCGAAGCGGCCCACCAGGAAAAATGTTGCCTGGACTTGGTGCCGTTCCAGAAGATTGAGGAGCTGTGGCGTATATGCCGGATTCGGCCCATCATCGAAGGTGAGCGCGATCTGCGAGGCATCCAGCGTATGGTGCAACGTGGGACCGAAAAGCTCCGACGTCGCGGAAACGGCGCCCCAAGCTGCTATTCCTGCGCAAGCTACCGCGGCCGACGCAGCATAAAGAGGCCACGCGTTCACGCGCGCATTCTCGCACGCGGAAGCTTCATCCCGCAAAAGCATCTACGGCCCAAAATGGGCGTCACACCGGGATAACGTTTGGCTGTAAACTCGCGTCTTAGATTGCGCCATCGCGGGCGGTGACGTGTGCCCTCAGGTGTGCTTTTTGTCACGGACCTTTTCACGCCGGCACACGCGACTTTTCCGCTGTCTGAGTGTTCTCGTCAAGAGGCACACGCTAGGGACTTGGGCTGCGTTAGTTTGGATTTGTAGCCGCCAGCGCTAATCCGCCGCGGAAAAGCGCGCCTTCGTTTGTTATACAAGAAGGCACCTACGAACGATTAGCCGCCGGGTTAGGCCGGGTTAGAGAGTTCAGGGTCTTTTGCTGAAACCATTCACAACACGAATCGGCCGACTCGGCTTCGCACTCGTGCTTGTTTTCTCGCTACCCGCTTTCCTGCTCAACGCGCAAGACGAATCGCAGGCGCCGCAAACGGTGCCCGTGGGTAGAGCCATGGGTGACGTTCGCACATCCGGTGGCATGCCCATACCCGGCGCAAATCTTCGCCTGGTTGAAACCAGCACCGCGCGGGCGTGGGTCAGTTGGACCGATGAGAACGGCCGTTTTGATTTGCCGGGATTGCCTTTCGGGCATTACCGAATTGAGGTCAGCCAACTCGGCTTCGACAACGTGACGCAAGAATTCGATCTGGGCGAGACTCCCGGCACGATTCGAGTGACGCTGAAAGTTGCTTCGCTTGCGGCGATCGAGGCTGCGGCGAGTCCGGCTGCAAACCCCAACAAAACGCCTGAGGCCGCCGGGACACCACCCAATTCTGCTAACGCAAACGCTGGCGCCGGCGAGAACTCGGAGACGCCAGGACAGGGGCGCGGTGGGGGCGGGCTGCGGCGCAGGCAATTTCCGGGTGGTGGAGGCCCGCCTGCCACCGGCCAAAACGGTCAGAATGGCGCGGCAGAGCAGGGCGGCGCTGCGCCGGGCGCCGGAGGTCCGGGGCCGGGCGGACAAGGCTTGGGCGGACGGCGCGGCGGTTTCCAGCAGGTGATTCTCAACAATCAAAACGGCGGAGAAGGTCAGGAGGGAGTAACCGGGCAGGAAGCGCAAGGTGCAGGAGCCGGCGAGCCGGGGCCATTGGGACAAGCGTCTGCGTCGGACGCAATTCTTATGAACGGCACGGTTGGCCAAGGGGACCAAAGCGCGGGATTTGGGGGCGGCGGGTTCCCGCCCGTCGGCGTCTTTTTCCAAGGGCCGGGCGAAGCAGGCCAAAGCGGCTTCGGAGGCACAGGCGGCGGTTTTAGAGGCGGAGCTCCGGCGGCTAATCCTGGCGGCGCAGGCACGCCGGGTTTGCCGGGCGGCGGACCAGGTGGCCCCGGCGGGCCGGCCATTGCATTTCGAGGTCCCGGCGGAGGCCGGGGCGGACCAGGAGGGCGCGGCGCGCCGCCGCAAGGCGTCACGGCGCTCTATGGCATGCAACGCGTGCTGCGGCAAAGGATCAACCGCATTCGCGCGAGCTTCTATAACGAATACAGCAATTCCGTTTTCAACGCGCGTCCTTATTCGCTCACGCAGCCGAATGCGCCCAAGATTCCTGCCTGGAACGAGCGAATCGGCGGAAACCTAGGCGGGCCGCTGGTGATTCCGCACATTTATGACGGGCATGACAAGACATTTTTCTTCATCAATTTTGACGGCGGCTGGGCGCGCAATGCGGTGGACCAATTTTCCACCGTGCCGACGCTCTTCGAACGACAAAATTTAGGCAATTTCTGCGATCGCGGCGCGCAACTTTATATTCCGAATCCCTCTAATCTTACTGGGCCGCGCACACCGGTTGGCTGCCAGATTCCTGCGAACGTGCCGCTGAACCCCGCCGCGCTGGGACTGCTGCAATTCATTCCTCAGCCGAATCTTCCGGGCTTAGTGGCTAACTACCATCTGCAGACGAGCGTTCCCACGCAGCAGGATCGGTTTAACGCGCGTGTGCTGCACACGATCTCGCCGAAGCTGAATGCGCGCGTGATTTATAGCTTCAGCCAGTCGGCCAATCATGCTTTCCAGTCGTTTTCCGATTTTGAAAGCGATGTCGCCACGCGTGGGCAGTCTGCCACCATCGGCCTTACGCAAAACTTGTCGCGGAGCTGGATCAACGATACCCAATTCATTTTTTCGCGTAACCGCGTGCAGACTCTCAACAATTTCGCATTTACGACCGATGTGGCTGCGGCGCTGGGGATCACCGGAGTTTCCACAGCTCCAATCGATTGGGGCCCGCCGCAGCTTAGCTTCAATAATTTCACGAAAGCGGCGGCCGCCGTGCCTTCGCTGGTGCGAAATCAGACTTATCGCCTCGTGGATGCCGTGACCTATATGCTTCCGAAGCACACGCTGACGTTCGGAGCTGAGGTTCGCCGCATCGAAAACAACACCGAGGCAGATCAAACTCCGGAAGGGTTGTTTACGTTCAGCGGATTGACCACCGCGCTGCTCGGACCCAATGGGCAGGCGGTGCGCGGGACGGGACTCGACTTCGCCGACTTTCTTCTGGGGTCTCCCGATAGCACTAACGTGCGGTTTGGGACGCCAAGCAGCTATTTTCGAAGCTGGGGCACCGTCGGCTACGTGAGCGACGATTGGCGCGCTCGTCCCGATTTCACGCTGCAATTCGGCGTGCGCTACGAATTTTTCACGCCGCCTACGGAACTCTACGGCCATCTTTCCAATTTGGACTTCAACCCGATTACTTCGCAGGTAGCGGTGGTGGCGCCCGCATGCCCGCCAGCGGCATCTCTCGCGACGGGACTGAGTTGCCTCACTGCGCAGAGCGCACCTTTCAGCGGCGCACTCCCCAACTCCCTCATCCGGCCGCAGTACAACCATTTGACACCGCGCATAGGCATCGCGTGGCGGCCGCCGATCAAATCGCTGCAGGCGCGCCATAGCATGGTCATGCGTGCGGGCTACAGCATGTTCTACAACGAATCGATTTATACGCAGCTGCTCTCGGAGCTCGCCAATCAGCCGCCCTGGTCCACTTCTGCGTTGCGCATCGCGGGCGTGAACGACGTGCTGACACTGGAGAATGGATTCCCCGCCAGCGTCGCGGGACAAAACACCATACAAAACACGTATGCCGTGAATCCAAACTACAAAATGGGATATGCGCAGATCTGGAACCTTTCGGTGGAAACCGCAATCGCCAATAACACGGCTTTGGTGCTGACGTACACGGGAACGAAAGGCTCGAATCTTGATTTGCTGTATGCGCCCAATCGCACGGTACCGGGAAGCCTTTCGGCGAGTGCTCCCGTGGCGAACGCGGGCGACTTTATTTACGACACGTCGGGCGCGAATTCCATCTACAACTCACTGCAGGTGCGACTGCAGAAGCGCTTGTCGCACGGAATCATGATCAACGGCACGTACACGTATGCGAAATCGATCGACGATGCGAGTTCGATTGGCGGCGGCACGCCCATCGTGGTGCAGGATTCGAATAATCTGGCCGCCGAGTATGGCCTCTCTTCTTTCGATATCCGGCATCAGGCACGAATCAATTACCTCTACGAGTTGCCGTTCGGACAGGGACACCGCTTCGCGCAGAAGGGGCTGACCGGCGCGTTTTTTGGCAACTGGCGCTTCAGCGGCAATTTCGGCGCGCAAACCGGCACGCCGTATACAGCGGAAGTCGTGGGCACGTCGGCCGCAAACGTCGGGAGCGGCGGCGTATTCGCGACGCGTGCGGACCAGATTTGCAATCCGAGTGCAGGCGCGCTCGGCGCACCGCTGGATTTCTTCAATACCGCCTGCTTCGTGGTGCCTCCGGCAGGACAATTGGGCAATGCCGCGCGCAATACCATCATCGGCCCGGGAATGTTTATCTGGAACGCGCAAATCGCAAAAACTTTTCTGTTGGGCAAAGACCAACAGCGTCGATTGGATTTTCGCTGGGAGATCACGAACCTGACGAATACCCCGAATCTGACGGGATTATCGACTCTGGTAAATTCTACGACGTTCGGGCAGGTGGCAGGCGCGGGGGCCATGCGGGCTATGAATTTCGTGACGAGATTCACATTCTAAGGCTGCGACGATGAGATCAACCATTCGGAGGGCAATCGCATTTCTCGCAGTCGCCGCGTTGCTGGCGCCCACGGGATCGGCTCAGAATCCGCAGCAGCCGGTGCGCCCTCCCGCGCCGCCGCAAGTTTCCGCTAATCAGAAAGGCGCCATCAGGACCGCCGTCAATTTAGTGGAAGTGGATATTGCGGTCACAGATCGCGATGGCAAGCCTCTGAAAGGCTTGCGGCAGGATCAGTTCAGCATCGCCGAAGACGGCAAGGACCAGAAGATCTCCACATTCGATTACTACGACGTGGAGAAACTCGAGACGGCGGGGGCGGGTGAAAGCGCGCCCATAACTATTTCTATAGGTTCCGTGGCTCCGGCGGAAGAAGTTCGCCAACAGATACGCGATCGCCGCATGATCGTGCTTTTCTTCGACCTTACTTCGTTGCAGCCGAACGACCTGACGCGTTCCACGCTGGCGGCGAAACAATTTCTGAGCAAGCAGATGACCCAGGCCGATCTCGTCGGGGTGGTCGCGTTTGGCAATCAGCTCCGCGTCATCGCTGATTTTACGAATGACCGCGATCTGCTTTACAGCGCGGTGGATGCGCTGCTTCCCGGCAAAGAATCGCAGCTCGCGGCTCTGGCTGCAGCCACTTCCACCGGAATCGACTCCGCGGTTTCCGAAGACACCAACGCCGCGTTCACCGCAGACGATACGGAGTTCAATGCTTTCAATACGGACCGCAAACTGATCGCGCTGGAATCGCTGGCGGATTTGCTGCGAGATATTCCGGGCAAGAAATCGGTGCTGCAGTTCACCGGCGGCATAACGCAGACAGGCGAAGACAATCGCTCTCAGCTTCGCGCCACAACCGATGCCGCCAATCGCGCGAATATGTCGATTTACACCGTGGATTCACGTGGGCTGCTCGCGGAAATCCCCGGCGGTGACGCCAGCGCCGGAGCCGCTGCGGGCAACGCGATGTATACCGGCGCGGCGGTCTTCCAGCAAAGCGGAGCTCGGCAGGATTCGCGCGAAACGCTGGCGACGCTCGCCTCCGATACAGGCGGTCGCAGCTTTTTCGATCTGGGAGACCTTGGCCAGGCCTTCCATTCCGTGCAGTCCGATACGGCCGGATATTATCTGCTGGGCTACTACAGCGCGAATGCGGCGCATGACGGCCGCTGGCGGACTATTCGCGCGAAGCTGGCCGGGGTGCCGGGCGCGCGGATTCGCTACCGCCAGGGTTATTACGCGCCAAAAGATTTCGGCGTTTACACAACGGAAGATCGCGAGCGCCAATTGGAAGACGCGATGCGCTCCGATACGCCGGTGGTGGAATTGCCGATCGCAGTCGAGACCGCCTATTTTCGTCTCGACAATAGGCGAATCTACGTTCCGATCTCCGCGAAGCTCGCTTCCAGCGCCCTGCAGTGGGCCCAAAAGAGCGGACGGCGCGAGGTGGAGTTTGATTTTGCCGCCGAGGTTCACGACAGCCAATCCGGGCGCGTCGCGGGCGCTTTGCGCGACACGATTACCGTGCGGCTCGATTCGGAACGCTACGAAGAAATCCAGCAGAACGCCTTGGTCTATCAGGGCGGCATTATTCTGCCGCCGGGAAATTACAAGCTGAAGTTTTTGGCGCGGGAAAATGAATCCGGGCGCATCGGTACATTTGAGGACGACTTGAAGCTGCCGGCCGTGGAACCGGACCGCGTGCAGCTGAGCTCAGTGGTGCTCTCGAGCCAACTAGTGGAAGTGCAGAAGAGTTCGGAAGTGCAGACCAAGCGTTTCGCGCCTGATGCCAAGCTCAAAGACCTGCCGCTCGACATGGCCGGAGAACGCATCATCCCCAGCGTGACGCGCGTCTTCACCAGCCAGCAGATGCTCTATATTTTCTTTCAGGCTTATGTGCCGGAAAAAGTGGATCCCAATCAGTTGCGCGCCGGGCTGGAACTTTTTCGCAACGGCGCGCGTGTGAGCCAAACTCCCATCGTCGCCCCTGCCCAAGTGGACGACAAAACCCGAACCGCATCTTTTCGAATCAGCCTGCCGCTGAATACGGTGGCCATCGGACGCTACACGGTGCAAGCAGTGGTGGTGGAGGCAGGAGGCGCGCAGGCGGCCTTCGGACGCAACTACTTCGCCCTCCGACCGCCTGCGGCTCCCTCAGCTTTGGCTACGCCTGTGCCGTCGGGTTCCGGCGGAGACTAAGGTAATTCGTTGGTTGCTACGCCGTTTAAGAGCCCATTTGGTGGCGCCTGAGTTGCGCCACTCAATGTGCCGGGGATGAACTGGACATTCGTAACCCCGTTACCACCACCGTCATGGAAATAAAAGTAGCGGTCGGTCTTCCCATCCGTAATGTCAATGTTCACATTAAGAAAATGAACATTGCCAAGAGGACGCGCGCCACCGCCGCCACGCACAACAGCAACTGCGGCGCTGTCTCCGTAGACGGAAGGACCACGGGAGTGAGGATTGGTTACGGTCAAGTTCTTGAAAATGAGCGCCGCGCCATTTGCTTCGTAGAAATAGCCCGCTGCGCCATAGCTGCCGCTCTGATCGCTGATCGAGTCTTGGATCAGGATCGTTCCCGGCGCATTGGAGGGATCGTTATTCTGACCGATATAGCCGTAGCGGGCGTTACCTGTAGAGTGGTGGCGCAATACCGTAACGTCGATCGGTTGAGAAGTAGAGTTCATCAGCCAAGTGCTGACCATCAGGCCATCGCCGGAATTTCCATCGGTGTAACAGTCCTGGATCTTTATGTCGAGGAGGAAGTCGGCTGGCTGGTTTGGCTCGATATCGATACCGCTCTGCGGAGCGGTGCCGCTCGTGTTCGTAAAGTGGTCGCGCAAATAATGAATATGATTTACGCCTCCGACGATGCTGGAGCCCTGGCGGCGATTGTTATCAAAGACGGAATCTTGAACCGTGACATTTGTGCTGTAGCTCACGTAAAGGCCATCGCCGCCCGAATCGTTGCAGGAAATTCCGCTGATGGTGACATTGCTGGCATTAGCGATATTCAGGCAATGCCGATGCTCACCGCTCGTGTATTCCGCCTTGCGCATATGGAACACCGAGACCGCGGCGCTTGCACCAGTGATCGTGACATTGGAGGAACTGATGTTGAGCATTGTCGCACCAGTGCCATAACCTGAATTAGCCGTCACCGTGACTCCGGCATCCACGAACACATCGGAGTTTTTGGGAAACGAGATTGGATTGATGTTGTAGCCACCTGCCGGTATCTCCAGGGTTTGGCCATTCGCCGCGGTGTAGTTCAGTGCCGTCTGAAAAACATGTGTGTCATCACCGCCAAAGCCGGCGTTTCCAAAGTGCAACAAACTTACGGCATTGGCCGGAGCGGTATTGGGCTGCGGGGCCGTTGAGCTCGGGGACCCAGTCGAAGATGAACTTCCGGATCCATTAGCGGCCCCCGGGCTGGCGGCCGCAGAGCTAGGCGTCACAGGGCTAGCTGCGCTGGTGCTTGTGTTCGTTAATGCGCGCGCTGCCAAGGCACCGGTCCCGCTGCTACAACCCCAGCCGCAAAGCGCAAGAGCGATGAGGAAAAACAGAGCTAGAAACGATAGCGAATTTTGAGGCTCGAGGTGAGCGGGATCGGGTGCCTGTGGTTTAAGTTTATTGTTAAAGCGGACATATGCATCCAATCTCGACCTCCCATTAGTATTGGCGGGGATGAGAAGGTACGGGATTCCCTTAGAGGAAAATACTGGTGAGTAGGGTAATTACCGTACAAGGGATTCACTGCCCTACTTTGTTCCCTCTAGTACAATGGAATCGGGCAGGAATATTCTCAGGCGGGACGTCTTTGTTGCCCTCGGGGCAGGGTCGTTTGGCCAACAGGCAGGTTCAGCGGCTAAAGCTCGTTCGGCACCCTTGCACAGTTAGGGCTTAAGCCATCGCCGAGCCTTGGACGGGAGAGGTAAGCCTGCACGTGGATCGCGCGCGACGCACCGAATCCCACTCGCATCGCGATTAGGCGGGCGTCATTCTGCGGGTAAAAAGGATTACTCAGCAACAAATAAGGTTTGCGCAAAGGCCCATTCGGCGTCTAACCATTGCCTAACCGGCCGAAATCCGCTGCGGCGGCCCATTTCTCTCAATTCCTCTGGCCGATACTTGTGGGAACTCTCGGTCCAAATGGTTTCGCCTTTGATAAATGGGACGCTGCAATGTGCTCGCGGAATCGTCACCCTCTGCGCGCGTGTGGAAAGCAGGTGCATCTCGACGCGCCGCTCTGCCGCAGAGTATCGCGCCAAATGGCGAAAGGCGGAAAGATCGAAATCGGCATCCAGTTCACGATTCATGCGAGCCAGCACGTTGAGATCGAAGGACGCGGTAACGCCCAGCGGATCGTCATACGCCGGCAGAAGCTGCGAAAGCGGCTTTTCCAAATCTGCGCTCAGAAGCAATGCATCGCCGGGAATCAAAGCCTGGCGCACCTCGGTAAGAAAAAGCTCGGCGGCGTCGCCAGCTCGAAATTGCCGATCGTGCTGCCCAGGAAGAGAACCAGCAATTGCTCCCCGGGCCTGCGTGCCGCCGCCACCGACAATAGCCCGTCCAAATATGGTTGTTGCAGCGGCCTGACGTCCACGTTGTGTAGTTGGCCCAACTCCTTCGAGCATTGGTCGAGGGCTTTTGCTGAAATTTCGATAGGGCTATAGACGATCGGCTGCTTCTTTGCCAGAGCGTCGAGCAGCCAAGCGGTCTTTTTTCCAGTGCCGCTGCCAAGTTCGGCAACCACAACCTGGCCAGGGGGCAGGCTTGCAGCAATCGACTCTGCATTTTCCCGCAGCAGACGTTCGTCCGCGCGGAATAGGCCGTACTCGGGCAGAACAGTAATCACTTCGAAAAGCGCCGAACCCACTTCGTCGTAGAGGTACTTCGAAAGGATTTCCTTCTGGCCATCCTTCGTCAGTCCCAAACGAACATCCTCTGCGAATTCGCTAAGGGAGTATCGCGCCAGAGTTGGAGTAGCCATGCCGCCCCCGATCGGGATTGGATCTGCGTCAGTGTTCGACGCAGCGGAAACCGGTGTAGATATAGGGATAGCGCGGCTGGAACCAATTGCGGAAGGATCGCCGCAACAAGCATGCGGCAGTTCGCGCCGAACCGCCTTTCATGACGTAGTGCCGTTCATCGAAGAAATTTGCGGAATAACCCTCGTAGAAAGAAAACGGCTGGAATCCATCGAATGGGGCAAAGACGCTGCGCGTCCATTCCCAGCCATTGCCAACGAGATCGGCAACCCCAAAGGCGCTGCTGCCTGCCGGAAAGGCCGCGGCCGGAGTCGGATCCCAATAGTCAAAATCAAAATTGCCTAGGCCTGCGCGTGGCAAGTCGTCGCCCCATGGATAGGCACGTTCGGCGCCACTGTGAGTGCCATAGGCCGCCCGATGCCATTCGGCCTCGCTGGGTAGCTCCTTGTGCGCCCAGCGCGCATAGGCGGAAGCTTCCGCATGACTCACGTACACCGGCCAATCCAGCGGCAGCGGAACCTCGTCGAACATGGTCCGAAAGAAGAATTGATTGCCTCGCTGAACCCAGAATGCGGGATGAAGCGTGCCGCTCGATTGCAGCCACTCCCAATCCAAATCGCTCCAGAAGGATTTCTCGCGATAGCCGCCTTCGGCGATGAAGCGCAGATATTGAAGATTGGTGACCTTATACGTATCGATACGGAACGCCGGCACAAAGACGCTGTGTTCCTCGAATTCGTTGTCCCAGCCGAAAACTCCATCTTCGCGTTTCAATCCCAGGGTTGCGATGCCGGCCGGAATTTCCGCCATTTGCGGCCGGACTTGCGGCGCGCGAGGCGGCGCGGGGCTCTGCCGAGCACGCTTAAGATTGATAGGCAAACGATGCAGCATGTACGCGAGCGTCTCGACGTGCATGAGACGATGCTCGATGGCTACGTGGAGGAATTGCGAAAGCGTTCGCCGGCGCTCTTCCGGACCTTCCAGCCCCGCCTGCAATTGCTCATCGAGCGCAGCGCGCACCCCCCGGTTATATTGAAGAACCTCTTTGCGCTCGGGCCAGTCGCCCGGCTGATCGTCGGGAAGATTGCCACTCACCGGATCGATGCCAAAGGCAAAGAGCTTGTCTAAAGCCGGGGTGGACGATTTCAGCTCGCCGAGTTCGCGTCCAAAGAGATTCCAGTCGAAGGCCTCGAGATGGCCCAGGTAAAAAATAATGCGATGTCTTTCGGCGATGGGGCGCTCGTATAAGGCCTCGGGCCGGACGATCTCGAATAGCGCGTCGCTGCGCTCCCGAGCTTGCGAGAGCTGTAGCAGGAGGGAATGGGACCCCGTTACCCGCGTTGAAGACGCCATCTGGTACCCCCACAATTCGATGCTTCCGGGAGTAACTGGTCGCTCAAACTCCTAGGGCGACACAAGAGAGGATGATTTGCCCAGGATGTGTTAGCAGCCTAACATAGGCAGAATGGTTCCGCACCACATGGCAGCTGAGGGCCAGGCGTGAACCCTGCGCCCGCTACCGATGGCCTCGCGGTCGAGATGCGAAATGTGGGTTACTGCCTCGGCAAGCGGCAAATCGTCAGTGGTGTGAGCTTTAAGGTGGCCCACGGCGAGACTTTGGTTCTGCTGGGGCGCAGCGGCACCGGCAAGACCACCACCCTGAAGCTGGTCAACCGGCTGCTGGAGCCCTCTTCGGGCGAAATCTTTGTCGAAAGCCGGCCGCAACTCGAGTGGGATCCCATTCGCCTGCGCAGGCGGATCGGCTATGTCATCCAGGACGTCGGGCTTTTCCCGCATTGGACCGTCGAGCAGAATGTGGGCATGGTGCCCCGGCTGGAAGCCTGGCCGGAGGCGCGCGTCCGCGAGCGCGTCCGGGAGATGCTGGAATTGGTGGGCCTCGACGTGGCCAAATTCAGCGCGCGCAAGCCCAGCGAGCTTTCCGGGGGACAGCGCCAGCGTGTGGGAGTAGCGCGCGCCCTTGCCGCAGATCCTCCCATATTATTGATGGACGAGCCGTTTGGCGCGCTCGACCCGGTGACTCGCGCCGAGTTGCAACGCGAGTTTTGTGAACTGGCAAAGCGCCTGGAAAAAGCCATCATCTTTGTCACGCATGATCTGCGAGAGGCCCTTCTGATCGGCACGCATATTGGTCTTTTCACCGAAGGGCGTCTGGCCGGCATTTACGAGCCCGACGAGTTTTTGCGATCCAAAGACGCGGAAGCCGGGGCGTTTGTCGATTCGCTCGGCGCCGGCGAAATTTGGGACAGAAGTGCGCCGCGGATCACGAGCACAAGGAGGAAGGCGTGAGCTTCTTGACCTTTCTGCTGAATTATCGCGCGGAGATTTTCTCGCGCACGCTGGAACACCTCCTCCTGGTAGCCGCTGCGATGCTGGCGGCCGTGCTGGTAGGAATTCCGTTGGGAATTGCCCTGGTCCGCCGGCAGAACTTGCGCCGCTGGGTATTGGGCACGGCAAATGTGATCCAGACGATTCCGAGCCTGGCGCTATTCGGGTTTCTGATTCCGGTTCCCTTTCTGGGAGGCATTGGCGCGAGGACCGCTATCGTCGCCCTGGCTCTTTACGCGCTGCTCCCAATCCTGCGCAACACCTACACCGGAATTGCGGGAGTCGACCCTGCCGTTCTCGAGTCCGCGCGCGGCATGGGCATGACTCAAGCACAGATTCTTTGGGATGTGCAGCTCCCGCTCTCCATTGCCGTGATTCTCGCCGGAGTGCGCGTCGCCATGATCATCTGCATTGGCGTTGCCACGATTGCGGCCGCCATCGGCGCGGGCGGGCTGGGCGTCTTTATTTTTCGCGGAGTGGCCATGGTCAGCAATTCCGTGATTCTGGCGGGGGCAATTCCTGCGGCGTTGCTGGCGATTGGCGTGGATCTGATTCTCGGTTTCGTCGAGGAAAAACTCACGCCTACAGCGTGAGCCATCCGTCATCCAGACAATGGCCGCGCGCTTCACGAGACGGGATGCCCTCACGCTGTTGGGTGGCGCGTTTGTCACGCTCGCGGGCTGCCATCGTTCGCGCCAAAACACCGCCGTCGTCGGCTCAAAAAATTTCACCGAACAGATCATTCTTGCGGAACTGCTGGCGCAGCAAATCGAAGCGCACACTAGCCTGAAAATCGATCGCAAGCTCAATCTGGGTGGGACGCTGATCTGCCATCAGGCCATGCTTGCGGGTCAGATGGATCTCTATGCCGAATATACGGGCACGGCCCTCGCCGCAGTATTAGGGGAACGTTCTTCGAACGATACCGAGATGGTTTACCGGACCGTTCGAGACGCCTACCGCGACCGCTTCGGTTTCGATGTGGGGCCGCCGCTGGGATTCAACAATACGTTTGCCATTGTGGTTCGCAGCGAAGACGCGAAAAAGCTCAATCTGCGCACGATTTCGGACCTGGTGCCGCACGCTGCGCAATGGCGCGCCGGATTTGGTTACGAATTCATGGAACGCTCCGACGGGTACCCCGGCCTCTCGCGCGCGTATGGACTCAAGTTCGCCGCTGCACCCAGCATCATGGATCTGGGTTTACTCTATCGGGCTCTCAAGGAGCATCAGGTGGACGTGGTCGCGGGAAGTGCCACGGACGGCCTCATCATCGCGCTCGGCATGGTCATCCTGGAAGATGACCGCCACTTCTTCCCTCCGTATCAGGCTGTGACCATTCTTCGTGGCGGCGCGCTTCGCGACCATCCGGAGCTGCACGGGGCTCTGGACGTGCTCGGTGGAAAAATTTCCGATGACGAAATGCGGCAGATGAATTACGCCGTCGATGCGCAGCAACGCGATCCGGCTGCGGTGGCCCGGGAATTTCGAGGCAGGAAGAATCTGTGAGCCCGTTGCCCGGGGCAGCTCCGTTTGTTAAATTCAAAAATCGAGGTGGCGAGAAATGGCAATCAGCCAGGAACTGCTCGATTTGCTGGTGTGCCCGGTGTGCAAGACGCCCGTGAAGCTGACCGAGGACGAAAAAGGCCTTCGCTGCGCCACCTGCCGGATCGTCTATCCGATTCGTGACGGATTTCCCGTAATGATCCGCGACGAAGCTAAACCTGAATCCTGACCGCTGGAATCCTTACAGCGGAAAGCTAAGCGATTGATCGCTTCGTTCCACCCATAAGCGGATTTCTCTATTCCGGCTGCTGTGCGGATCATTGTTGTCGGGGAACGGCTGAAAGGGACTCACTTCCACCACCACGACCACGCCACTACCCCCGTTGGGAGGCAGCGCTGCCGATTCGATGCGGTAGCTTTTGACCGGCCCATAATAGCCGTCGAGTCCCCAATCGGCCATAAAATCCTGAAATGTATAAGAGCCGTGAGGTTTCCAGATCTGGAAGGCGTGCTGGTAATCCTGTGCCACCACGGCATCCATGAAATGCTCGATGGTGTGTTTTTCGCTGATGAAACGCAGGAAAAAGAACCAGATGCCAAAGCTAACCAAAATAACCAGCGCTACGCCGCTTACCGCATAGCGGAGCCGCTTTGGATTCGGTTCCTCCCTGGTTTCGTTAAAAAGATCCAATCTACCCTCGGCTATGCTGTGCGACGCCGCTTCAGCTTGAGACAAGCAGATCGACAGAACAGAAAAAACTAGCAGACTCACTCAGCAGAAGCAAACCAGGCAGGCAATCGCAGAACGTGCTTCAGGCGCCGAGGGCGCCGCCCGATCCCGCCGGCAACTCGATCGTGTACTTTGTGCGCTGCTTCTCGCGATTTTCAGCCAGCGCGAGTTGGATGAGGCGATCGATCAGATCTCGATACGGGATTCCCGAAGCTTCCCACAATTTCGGGTACATACTGATGGAGGTGAAGCCGGGAATGGTATTGATCTCGTTCAGGTAGATGCGCCCGCTGGGTTTTTCCAGAAAGAAATCGACGCGCGCCATTCCCCGGCACTCCAGGCAACGGAACGCACGGACAGCGTACTCCTGAAAGCGCCGCACCTGCATTTTCGAAAGCTTTGCCGGAATTTCCAGCCGCGTGCCTTCTTCCAGATATTTGGCGGTGTAGTCGTAAAATTCTCGATGGGGAATAATCTCGCCCGGAATCGAAGCTTCAGGTTCGTCGTTTCCGAGCACGGACACTTCGATTTCGCGGCCACGGATGTTGCGCTCGACCAAAATTTTTTGCGCGAATTCGGCGGCCAGATCGAGCGCTGCCGCCAACTCCTCGCGCTTATGCACTTTGGTCATCCCCACGGACGAACCCAGCGTGGCGGGCTTAACAAATACAGGAAAACGGAATTTCTTTGCCACGGCTTTCAAGATGCGCTCGCGGCCCTTCTCCCATTCCGAACGCAGGACGGCAAGAAAATCCCCCGTGGGCAGCCCAGCCTGCAGAAACAAACGCTTTGCCATGTCTTTATCCATGCCCACGGCCGAGCCAATCACGCCCGAGCCCACGTAAGGCAAGCCGGCGAGATCGAGCAGCCCTTGAACCGTGCCGTCTTCGCCGAACGTGCCGTGCAAAACGGGAAAGATCACGTCCACGCGCTGCGAGCCCGCCGCGCGATCTTCAAGGGGCAAGAGGGCTCCGACGCTAGGATCGGCGCTCAGCATCACTCGATGGCCCTGGCGCAACACGTCCGGCAGCATCTTCTGCGCCGGCGTGCCGATGAACCATCGCCCATCTTTGCCAATTCCGATGGGCACCGGTTCGTATTTTTCCGGGTCCAGCGCGCGAATCACCGACGCCGCCGAGGCCAGCGATACTTCATGCTCCCCCGAACGCCCTCCAAAAATTACGCCGACCCGCAGCCTCTTGTTTTCTGCCATGAAATTCAGCCCAATCTCCTAAAGGATTTTCTTTCCCAGCGCGGAGAGCAGCATCTCAACTCCCAGCAATGCCGTCTTATTGTGCAAATCGATTACCGGATTGATCTCCACGATTTCGAGCGAGGCCATGGCTTCGCTATCCGCGATCATTTCCATGGCCAGGTGCGCTTCGCGATAAGTAATCCCGCCGCGCACCGGCGTGCCAACGCCCGGCGCATCCGAGGGATCGATCAGGTCCATATCCAGGCTCACCGCCGTTCCGTCCGTATCGTCCATGGCAAACCGCAGCGCCTCGCTCATCACTTCGCGCATCCCGCGCTCGTCGATGTCGCGCATGGTAAACGCATGCACGCCCGAATCTTTCACCAGGCGCCGCTCCTTCGCATCCAGATCGCGCACACCCACAATCGCTACGTTGCGCGGCTCGACTTTTGGCTTGAATCCGAGCAAATCCACCAACTCCGGCGCGCCGTAGCCGATCAGCGCGGCCAGCGGCATGCCGTGGACGTTTCCCGAAGGTGAAGACTCGGGCGTGTTCATATCTCCGTGCGCATCGAGCCACAGGCAGCCGATCTTTTTCGATTGCTTGCGGAAAAAAGCCGAGACGCCCGAGCAAGTTCCGATGGCAATGGAATGATCGCCGCCAAGCACCAGAGGAAAAAAACCTTCGGTCAGCGTCTTCTCCGTCATCTCCGCTAAATCGCGGCAGATTTCCGCAATCTCATGCAGATATTTGGCGCGCTTTTCGCCGTAGGGCTGCTCCTCGGGCTGCATAACCGGCATGTTGCCGATATCGTCAACCGTATGCCCAAGCTGTTTGAGGCGAGTTTGCAAGCCGGCGACACGCAGGGCCGATGGACCCATGTCCACGCCGCGGCGGCTTTGGCCGAGGTCCATCGGCACGCCGATGATGCGAATTTTTTGCGCCATGATGGATGTTCTATTCGCCCAGACCGGAGGGCGGAAGGGCCGGCGAACAGCGGCTAAGGATAAACCCGGTAAATCATGCGCGGGAAGGGAATAACCTCGCGCACGTGCTCAGTTCCGCAAATCCATCCCACGACGCGCTCGAGTCCCATGCCAAAACCCGCATGCGGCACACTCCCATAGCGGCGCAGGTCCAGATACCACTGGAAGGCTTCCTCCGGCAGTTTTTGTTCTCGCAATCGCTTGACGAGCAGCTCGTAGCTGGAGATGCGCTCGCCGCCGCCGATGATCTCGCCGTAGCCTTCCGAAGCCAGCATATCGAATCCAAGCGCCAGATCGGGCCGTGCGCTGTCGGGCTCCATGTAGAAAGCTTTGATCGAAGCGGGATAGCGATGAATCATCACCGGCCGATCGAATTGCTGGGAAAGCGTGGTCTCCTCATCGCCTCCGAAGTCGTCTCCAAATTTCACGTTGTGGCCGTGCTGCCGCAGGATTTCGAGCGCCTGTTCGTAAGTGATGCGCGGAAAAGGAGGCTCGACCGGCTCGAGTTTCGAGGCGTCGCGTTTAAGCGTTTCGATCTCGCGCGGCCGATTGCGCAAGACCGATTGCACGATGTGGCTCACCAATCCTTCGCCGAGCGCCATCATGTCTTCCAGGTGCGCGTATGCCGCCTCAGGCTCCAGCATCCAGAATTCGGTCAGGTGCCGCCGCGTTTTCGATTTTTCAGCACGAAACGTTGGCCCGAAGCAATAAACTTTGCCCAGCGCGGCAGCTAGAGCTTCGACGTAGAGCTGCCCCGATTGCGTCAGATAAGCCTTCTGGTCGTCTACGTACTGCACTTCAAACAGGGTTGTCGTGCCCTCGCAAGCCGCCGGCGTAAATATGGGTGCATCCGTGAGTGTGTAGCCCTGGCCATCCATGAATTCGCGCGCGGCGCGGATGGCTTCGGCACGAATGCGCAGGATGGAAGCTTGGCGTGGAGTGCGCACCCACAGATGCCGCCGGTCGAGAAGAAAATCCACGCCGTGCTCTTTTAGCTGTATCGGGTAGGGCTCCGATTCCGAGACGCGCTGCAGCACCTGAACTTGACTCACGCCGAGCTCATATCCGCCCGGAGCACGCGGCTCGCGGCGTATCTTGCCGGTGACTTCGACGCTTGATTCTTGCGTTAGCCCACGCAACGCCGCAAACGCGTCGGGCTGCTCCTTCTGCGAAACTACGCCCTGCATCAACCCCGTGCCGTCGCGAAAAATGGGAAACAGAAGCTTGCCGGATTCGCGCTGGTTGTAGAGCCAGCCGCGCAACGTGACCTCCTGGCCCTCGTGCTCTCCGGCTTTTTCGATGGTGACTACGTTCATCGCGCGTGCAGTTCTAGCTTTCTGATTCTGGCGAGGAAAGTGCCTGCTCGACGCGGTCAAATGCGGCGCGCGCGGAGCTGAGGGGAATAGATGTGGGAGCAGGGTCGGCGTATGCCGGCTGCTCCTTCAGTTCGAAAACCAGCGGGAGGTTCTGCGGCAAAGCGGGCAGGGCCGTTTTCCACTCGATGGTTCCCTCATAGGGGAGCAGGTGCTCGTCCTTCATCCCGTGATTATCGTGGATGTGCGAGGTCACCAGGAACTCGCGCATCGCTTCGAGGCTGGGCTGAACTCCGTCGCCGATATGCGCGTGCCCGATATCAAAGCATAGCCGCAGATCCGTGAGCCGCGTATCGATAATGAATTTGCGCAGGTGCGCTGGCGTGGCTAGTTCTCCCGGCGTATTTTCCAGCGCCAGGGTGACGCCGCGCGCCTTCGCAAAAATGTGCAGGTGCTCGAGCGAACTGAAGGCCGCGTCGAAGCGCCGCTCATCCAGCGTGTCTCGCGAAGAGCCCACGTGCTGGACGAGGTAACGAAAAGGTATGTATTCCGCAACGTCAAGAGCCCGTTTGACTTCGTCCACCGCCTCCAGGCGGCGCTCCCGCGCCGGATCGCAGATCGAGAGCGGGGCGCTGCTCTCGTGCATGGGATTGAAGTCCCGTTCGGCCGGAGAATGCAGCGCGTGCAGGGTTAAGTTCTGGTCCCGCAGCGTGCTGGCGATTTCGCGCACCACGTCAGAGGAGTGATAGTTGAAGTGCGAAATCGCGCAAAATATCTCTACCGCCGAAATGCCATGGCGCGCGATATCGGTCAGCAAAGCGGGAGTGAGTTTTCGCTTTATGAATAAATAAGTGGATAGGGTCCGAACCATGGCCGAATCTCAGATTCCTGCGGCACTGCTCGGCGGACCCGGCTGGCATGCGAGCGCAGCACCCAAGCTCGAGGTTGTCGGAGATCGCCGCTGCACGGGAATTAGTGACTCTAAGCGAAAGCCCACGGAGCGTCAAGGAGAGCACATTGCGAGTCGGAGCTAATCCGCGGCGCGCTCGTAATTCAGGTAGGGTCCGAGCCAACGCTCGATGGCGCGCAGTTCCAGGCCTTTGCGGCGCTGATAATCGAGCACCTGATCGCGTCCGATCTTGCCCACGGCAAAGTAACGCGACTGTGGATGCGAAAAATATAATCCGCAGATCGAAGCGGCCGGCAGCATGGCGAAATTTTCGGTCAGCGTGATTCCGGTTGCGCGCTCGGCATCCAGCAGCGCGAAGAGAGTGGTCTTTTCTGTGTGGTCGGGCGAAGCCGGATAACCAGGCGCCGGCCGAATACCCCGGTAGCGCTCCCGCAGCAAGTCGTCGGATGTCAGGCTCTCTTCGCGGCCAAAGCCCCACGCATCGCGCGCCTGCTTGTGCATCCATTCGGCGAGCGCCTCAGCCAACCGGTCCGCGAGGGCCTTGACCATAATCGCGTTGTAATCGTCGTGCGCTTTTTCGTATCGCGCCGCGAGCTCGGTGGCGCCGATCCCTGCCGTAACCGCGAAGGCGCCCAGATAATCCGCCAGGCCGGTCTCCTTGGGAGCGACAAAATCGGCCAGAGCATATTCCGGTTCGCGGTCGGGCTTTTCCATCTGCTGCCGCAAAGTGAAGAACGTGGCCAGAGGGCGCGTACGCGCCTCGTCGGCATAAAGTTCGATGTCATCCCCAACGCTATTCGCAGGAAAAAATCCGGCGACTGCACGAGCGGTAAGAAGCTTTTGTTCCACGATTTCGTCCAGTAGTTTCCGCGCGTCGTCGAAGAGTTCCTGTGCGCGCGGCCCGACAACGGGATCCTGCAAAATTCGCGGATAAATTCCCCTCAGCTCCCAGGCGTGGAAAAACGGCGTCCAGTCGATTAGCGGCACGAGCTTTCGAAGCGGCACGCCATCCCAAACCCGGCTGCCGGTGGACGGCGGACGCGGCGGCTGATAATTCGTCCAATCTATGGGCACTCTTCTCGCGCGGGCTGCCTGCAACGAAACAAGCGGCGCAATTCGCGGCCCGCTGTATTGCTGCCGGAGTTTTTCCTGCTCTTCGCAATTTTGTCGCGCAAAGGCCGGCCGATGTTCCTTGCTGCTCAAGCTCGAGACCACGCCCACCGCGCGCGACGCGTCCAGAACATGAACCACGGGATGGCGATAGCCGGGGGCAATTCGGACAGCCGTGTGCGCGCGGCTCGTTGTTGCGCCGCCAATCAGCAGCGGCACAGAAAATCCCTCGCGCTCCATCTCTTTGGCGACGTGCACCATTTCGTCGAGCGAGGGCGTAATCAATCCGCTCAGACCGATCAGGTCCACCTTTTTCTCGCGCGCCGTCTGCAGAATCTTATCCGCTGGAGTCATCACGCCGAGGTCGATCACCTCATAGTTGTTGCAACCGAGGACCACGCCGACAATGTTCTTGCCAATGTCATGGACGTCGCCCTTGACGGTGGCCAGCAGGATTTTTGCCTGAGCTTCGCGGCCGCCGCTGGCCAGCTTTTCGGCCTCGAGATACGGCAGCAGGATGGCCACGGCCTGTTTCATCACCCGCGCGCTCTTCACCACCTGCGGCAAAAACATCTTTCCGGAACCAAACAGGTCGCCCACGATGTTCATACCGGCCATCAGCGGGCCTTCGATAATGCTGAGCGGCACCGGATATTTCTGGCGTGCCTCCTCGACGTCCTGTGGGAGAAATTCCGTTATGCCATGCACCAACGCGTGCGAGAGACGTTCCTCGACGGAGCCCTGGCGCCAGGCGTCTTCGCGCGCGGCCGCTGGTCCACGCTTCTCCACCTTCTGCGCGAATTCCAGCAGCCGCTCGGTGGCGTCGGAACGGCGGTTCAGCAGCACGTCTTCGACGCGCTCGCGCAGGTCGGGAGCGATTTCTTCGTAAATCGCCAATTGCCCCGCGTTCACGATTCCCATGTCCAGCCCGGCCCGTATGGCGTGATACAAAAACGCCGAGTGCATGGCTTCGCGAACGATATTATTTCCGCGGAACGAAAATGAGATATTGCTGACGCCGCCGCTGACCTTCATTCCGGGCAGCGCCGCTTTGATCTGCCGCGTTGCCTCGATGAATGCGAGCGCGTACTGGTTGTGCTCTTCGATTCCCGTGCCCACGGTAAGAATCGCCGGATCCATGATGATGTCGGTCGGCGGCATCCCGACTTCCTCGGTCAAGATGCGGAACGCGCGAGTGGCGATGGCTAATTTGCGTTCCGCGGTGTCGGCCTGGCCCTTTTCGTCAAAGGCCATCACCACGACGCCTGCTCCGTAACGCCGAATCTTTCGCGCCTGTTCGCGAAACGCGTCTTCACCTTCTTTCAGGCTGATGGAATTAACGATCCCCTTGCCTTGCAGGCATTTCAGGCCCGCCTCGATCACGCTCCATCGGGAGCTATCCACCAAAATGGGCACGCGCGCGATGTCGGGTTCCGAACCGAGGGCATTCAGAAAAGTGGTCATGCACTTTTCCGAATCCAGCATGGCCTCGTCCATGTTTACGTCGATCATTTGCGCGCCGCCCTCCACCTGCTGGCGCGCTATGGCGAGCGCCTTTTCGAAGTCGCCTTTGCGGATCAGCTCCGCGAACCGCGGCGACCCGGTAACGTTGGTTCGCTCGCCGATGTTCACAAAATTTGTGTCTGGGCGAATCACGAGCGCTTCGAGTCCGCTGAATCGCGAGTAGGGCTCGACCTTCGGCATTACGCGCGGCGCCACGCCGCGAATCGCTTCGCCGATCGTGCGAATATGCTCCGGCGTCGAACCGCAACAGCCTCCCGCGATATTCAGCCAGCCGTTGCGCGCAAATTCCCCCAGGTCGGCGGCCATGCGCTCCGGGGTTTCATCGAAACCGCCGAAGGCATTCGGCAGGCCGGCGTTCGGATAGCACGTGATGGGAATAGGCGCAAGGCGCGAAAGCTCTTCGATAAACGGGCGCATCTCTTTTGCGCCGAGGGCGCAATTCATTCCTACGCTGAAAAGCGGCATGTGCGAAACGGAAGTCCAGAACGCTTCGACGGTTTGACCCGAAAGCGTCCGGCCGCTGCGATCCACAATCGTCACCGAAACGATTACAGGAACGCGCCGCCCCGAAGCTTCGAAATATTCCTCGATTCCAAAAAGCGCGGCTTTAGCGTTGAGAGTGTCGAAGACTGTCTCCAGCAGCAGAAGATCGGCGCCGCCCTCGATCAAAGCTTTCGCCTGAATCCCATACGTCTCGCGCAATTGGTCGAAAGTGACCGGCCGCGCGGCCGGATTGGAAACATCGTTCGAAACCGAAGCCGCTTTCGAAGTTGGTCCCATTGAGCCGGCCACAAAGCACCGTCGCTTCGAATGCGCGGCCATGTAGCGGTCGACTGCCCTGCGCGCGATTTGCGCCCCGGCAAAGTTCAGGTCCGCAACACGCTGTTCCAGCGCATATTCGGCCATCGAGACCGCGGTGGAGTTGAACGTGTTCGTTTCAATGATGTCGGCGCCCGCATCCAGATACTGTGTGTGGATTTCCTCGATGATCTGCGGCTGCGAGAGATTCAGGGCGTCATTATTCAGGCGCAAATCCCTGCTGTGCCGGGCGAATTCTTTGCCGCGGTAGCCTGCTTCATCCAGTTTGCGCGCCTGGATCATCGTGCCCATGGCTCCATCGAGCAGCAAAATGCGCTCGCGCAGGAGCGCGTTGAGTTCATCGCGGATGTGGTCGCCCTGGCTCATCTATTCAGCAATTCTCAGCAATACCTCAATCGCGCGGCATCGCCATGTTTCTCGACACTTCGCCCCCAAAAACGAAGGCTGCACAAAGTTTATCTTGTTTGGATGTCCGAAACTGGTTTAGAGCGAAGGTGAAGGCCAGCCTTTTCGTGACTTTGCGATACTGTGCTAATTATAGTGCAGAATGCCGTTTGCGTGAAGCGCCCTGCGGCTATTCGGTAGCCTCACTCAAAAATTCCGCTTTAGCCGGCCCGGGAATCAAGCCGGCGTCGAAACCGCGATCGAGGAGTTCCTGCACTGCGGAGCGGCCGCGTTCCCCGTAACTTAGTGTCCAGCTATTCACATACATGCCCACAAACTTATCCGCCAAGTCTGTATCCATATCCCGCGCGAACTGCATCGCGTAGTTCAACGCCTCTTCGCGGTGTTCGAGCGCGTAGGCCACGCTTTGTCGAATTGCTCTGGAGATCTGTTTACCCGTTTCTTCTCCGAGCGCGCGCCGCACGGCATTGCCTCCGAGCGGAAGCGGCAGCTTCGTGGTTTCCAGCCACCATTGGCCGAGATCCACCACGCGATGAAGTCCCATTTCGGGGAATTGCAGCTGCCCCTCGTGAATGAGCAGACCCGCGTCTGCCGTTCCCGCTTGAACGGCATTAATGATTTGGTCAAACGGGATCGGCACTGGCTCGAAATCAGGCTGATAAAGCCGCAGCGTTAGATACGCCGTGGTACGCAATCCTGGAACTGCGACGCGGCTGCCGGCGAGCTGCTTTGGCGTCATCGGGTGGCTGGCCACCACGATAGGCCCGTATCCTTCGCCGAAGCTTGCGCCGCAATCGAGCAACACGTATTTGTGTCGCAGATAGGCGTAGGCCGAGAAGCTGATCGCCGTAACGTCGTAGACTTCGCGATCGGCAGCCTGGTTGAGTGTCTCGATATCGGAAAGAACGTGCGTGAATTTCAGGCCGGGAGCTTTGACGCGATTCGTGGCCAGCGCATAAAACATAAAAGCATCGTCGGAATCCGGCGAATGCGCCAGCTTGATCTCTTGCACCTGTGTTGTCGCTTGCCGGGCCGGCATGGGGCGCAACTCCTTTTCGAGAAACCCGACTCGCTCTGCTGGACGATTTCTCTGCACTCGACGCCAAAGGCGCATCGCGCCTGGGGCTGATGCTCGCAGCTAAAATGACTAGCGATACTTGCTCCGCCCTTGTTGCTTCTCACGTTTGGCTCTCTGGCGGAGGTAGGAGGCCTGAGTTTGAATCGTTCGGAAGATCGTGTACGAGCCGGCGAAAGACTAGCACATTTGCGGCAGCGAACCAAACTCCACGTTCGATAACCCCGCCTGTATCAAGCTATCGCGAGGCTCAGAGTCCAAAAGCGACCCGCCGATTATTTGCTCATCTTTTCGCGCAGAATTTTTACTTCAGAGTTGCTTAAGATCCGCTTCACTCGCAGCAGCGATATGAGTTCTTCAAGTGCTCCAAGAAGACCCGTGTCCTCGGCCTGCGCGATCGGCTCCGCGATTGTCACCTCCTGAATGAACGGCATATTCGGCTCGGGAGTTGGCGGTCGAGGTACTTCGCCATTTAGCTCACGAAGCCAAGCCGTCAAATTCTCTTTTTGCTTCGGCGTGATTTCGGTGAACGCCAGACCCATGCCCATTCCTGTCCGTGAGTAGACCACATTGGCTTTCACGTGGACGTTATGGTGTTCGCTGGTGAGATTCAGCATGAGGGATGAGCCTACGGGAAATGGGTTCACTGTGTCGATGTAGCATCCGCCTGTGCCCAGATCGGAGGCGCGGCCAATGAGGCGTGTACGCGTGTGCAGCTCCAGCATCTCTGCCGATGCCGACACAGAAAACCGCACGTCTTTTCGCCGTTCGTCGCCCTGAACCGGCTTTTTCGTGATGGATACCGGATCCACTAGCGGTCCAACGACGAGATCCTGCTGTTTCAAAGCAAGCTCCCGCTGCCTTAAATGTCGATTTTTCTTACGCCCGTCACACGAAACGGACGCAAATCAGGAAGGGAATTTAATTCTCTCGGTTTTCCAACTCTAGGGCAAGCAAAGAGTTGCAGCGTGCTCAGCAGGATAATGCTAGGGCTGCGTCTCTTCGCTTCCGATGGAAAGATCGTCGGCCGCCGCTACTGCCCCATTCTTGTCCGCTCCTCGAAGCGTGCCGCTGGCATCGAGCAGAAACGAGCGTCGCCCATCTTTTCCATAAACGACAGGCGTTGCGGCGAGCATAAATCCGGCAGCCTTGTTCCGCTCCGATTCATTCTCTTCACCGGTTGCCGGAACGATGGAATAGCGCAGTCGATAACCGCCTGCCAAGCCCTTCGCCAGATCGGAATCGAGCAATCCCGCCATTTCCGGCGAAGCTCCGCCCTGCCCGGCCGGGCCTAACTGCTCGAGCGTCTCCGGCAAGTTGCCGTAAGCGGTCTGGTACGATTTCAGCGCGCCAGCCACCTTGCGCATTGCGGCGATGGCGTTCCGTTCACGAGCTTGCAGATCAGCTTGCTCCCATTGGCGGCCTAAAGCGGGGATATCCAGCATCAGCAGGCCCACTGAGAGCAGTTTCCATTGGCCGGATTCCCTGACGAGTCCGAAACGGATGGATTGCGTGTCGGCGCCTTCCGGTACGCTCACCGGGATAAAGGCCAGATTCTCTCGCACCTCGGCCGCGCCAAAGCGCATCTCCGTCGTGACGCCGCCAGCCTCGCAGCGAACCACTGCGCTGCCTTCTAAAGCAGAGAGCAAGGGCCTGCCGGGATCATCGAGAAGCACCAGACGCCTTAACACAGCCACCCGCTCTTCCTGGGGCAGAGCGCGATAGGCTTGCGCGCTATCGCTGGTCAGGTGACCTGCGAAGGCCGCTTCATCGTGGCGGCAAGCCGCCGTCAATGTATCCTGCAGGGCCCCTGAGGGATCGGAGGCTGGTATCGTGGCCGAACCCGCGGCTCGTTGTGCGAAGCCGTCAGGAGCGCCGAATAGCAGCGCCAGCAAAATTCCCCAAGCGGCCCAAGTTGTGCGCCTATAGCGAAAAAGAGCGACGGTGCGGTTCGAGTGATGGGGTACAGCGACTGTCACGATTTTGCTTGGCTTAGGATTTCTGAAAGATTCGCCGTAAAGCTTGATCTTGGCATCACCTGTTTGCAGCCAGCGGCGCGGGCCCGCTCAGCCAGATCGGTCTGCACATGAGAGAGAAAGCCGATAACGGGTATCGGGTTGCCTGAACGCTGCAGCTGCTCGATGGCTTCGACGGCGCCTTGGCGTGCATTCAGGTCCACAATGACGAGGCGCGGCAAATCGACGCGAGCACCGTCAGGCGCCGCTTCCAGCATTTTGGCCAGCGCCGCGCCGCTCGAAACCGTTTTCAGCGTCACTCCGATTTTACGCGCCGTTTCCGTCAGCTTGGCCAGAAAGAACAAATCGTCGACAAGTGCCAGCACATCCGTGGCGCCGTTCGCGTTTTCATTTACCATAGATGTTCATCGTAGCAAGCCGCTCACCGCCCCGAAAGAGGTTCGATGAAGCAGGACGAAAAATCTCCGACGGATCCGCTGCCAACGAAGCCGCTGGAAGTTACGCTCTATACGCGCCCCGGCTGCCATTTATGTGACGAGGCGAAATCGCAGATGGCGCCACTGCTCGCTGAATTTGGCGCTCGATTGCGCGAGGTCAATATTGATGCCGATCCCGAACTGCGCGAACTTTACAACCTGGATGTGCCGGTGATTTTTCTGGCGGACCGCAAGATAGCCAAGCATCGTCTCGATCCCGCGCAATTCCGGCGTCAACTCGTGGAGGCTCGCCAGCGATCCGCGCAGCGGGACTGATCCGCGGCGCGTCTGCTTACAAGCCTAATGAGACTCGCCGCTCGCCTTGACTCCCACACTGCTGTCGGGAACGTCGCCGGGCCGGCCGTGCACGCGGTCATATTCCGTGACTTGGGAAGTCGAGCCTAAGGCTTCGTTGTAGTAGGTGGGCACGCCGAGCGCATAACGCAGTTCCTCATTGAATTTGCGCAAGTTCTCGAGTTGCTGGGCGGTTGTGGGAAGTTTCCGTCCATCGTCGGTGATCAGGAATTTCTGATACCCGGCGTCCCAAAGCCGCGTGAAATTTCCGTCGTAAACGATGGAGGGCATGATGGTCATTTGAAAACGCCCCTTCGGCACGCGCCGGAATTCCGCACCACAGCCGTATTTCTCCACGCGTACCACTCCTCGCGTGCTGCTTACCTGGAAGCCTTTCGAGGGCAATGCTTCGAGAGTGACGGGATCGAATAGCGCGTTGACGTTCCACATAGGTCTTAAGCATTCACGTATGCGTCACCGTTGTCAAACCCTCAGTAGAATCAGTGCCTTGCTGCGGGTTTTAAGTTGGCTGCCGCACGTCCTTTCGATTAAGCTCGGGTTAGCACGTTGAATACATTGGGCGCCCTGCCGCATCTATTCACGGGGGGATTGGGAAGGGAGTCCCGTCCCAGCAGGGAGCCAAGCTCAGTTATCGCGCGTCAAAATTGGCGGAATCTATTGTAAACTCATGGCTTTTGCGAAGAGTTCGGTTTTGACCACGACGCCTGAAAACGCGCGAAAAATAGGTGTCGGCGTGCTCGAGCGCGTCGGCAATACGCCCTTGCTGCGCCTGGAAAGGTTGGGCCGCGAATACCCGCACGTCGAGTTTTATGCCAAAGCGGAGTGGTTCAATCCGGGTGGCTCGGTAAAGGACCGCGCCGCATTGAGCATGATCCGGGAAGGCGAGCGCTCTGGCGCTCTTCGCCCCGGCAAAACCATCCTCGACGCCACCAGCGGAAACACGGGAATCGCTTACGCTATGATCGGCGCGGCGCTCGGATATCCGGTGTTGCTGTGCCTGCCTTCGAATGCCAGCGCGGAAAGAAAGCGAATATTATCCGCTTACGGCGCCGAGATCGTTTTGACCCCTGCTGACGCTGGCTCGGACGGGGCCATTCGTCGAGCACGCGAGATTCACGCCAGTGACCCGCAAAAATATTTCTATCCCGATCAGTACAGCAATCCGGCCAACTGGCGCGCGCATTATCAGACGACTGCAATGGAGATCTGGGAGCAAACCGAACACAGCATCACGCACTTTGTGGCGGGGCTCGGTACGAGCGGCACTTTTGTCGGCACCGCGCGCCGGCTGAAAGAGTTGAACCCGCGAATTCAATGCATCAGCCTGCAGCCTGACGCGGCCTTTCACGGGCTTGAGGGGTGGAAGCATATGGCTTCGGCGCTCGTTCCCGCGATCTATGACGCGCGAGTTGCCGATCGCGATCTTGTGATTCGCACCGAGGACGCCTATCTCATGGCCAGGCGGCTGGCGCGCGAAGAGGCCATGCTGGTCAGCCCTAGCGCCGCCGCGGCATTCGTAGGGTGCCTGCAGGTAGCGGAGTCGCTCAATCGGCACGAGCGCGCCGTTATTGTGACCATCTTCCCCGATGCCGCAGAGAAGTATCTGAGCGAGCGTTTCTGGGATGAAAGCGAAGGCTCGTAGCGCGGCTCAGGCTTGCTCGCCAATCGTATGCTGATCATCAATGCAGACATTGCACAAAGCATCCGCGGATACGGGGCCAAGGATTATCCCAACGAGACCTGCGGCGCCATGCTTGGCGTTGACGGCGAGGAAGGGCGTGAGGTGCGCGCGCTTTTCCCGCTCACCAATCGGCGCGACGATTCCCCGCGGAATCGCTTTTCCATTACCGCCGACGATTTTCGCGCCGCCGAGCGCGCCGCCAAAGAGCAGGGATTGGATGTTATCGGCTGGTATCATTCCCATCCCGATCATCCGGCCAAGCCCAGTGAATACGATCGCGAGCACGCCTGGCCTTGGTATAGCTACGTGATCGTCAGCGTTGAGAACGGCAAGCCGCGGGATATGACTTCATGGCAGCTTGCCGGCGATCGCTCTGCTTTTCAGCCGGAAGAGATTGCCTGGGCCGTTCCGCCGGGCGCAATAAAGTGAGGAGCCGCTGGTCGCCCGGAAGCGCCTAAGTTTTGAGGCTGTCTGCTTGAGTTCGATTGCGGAGTTACACTGGAGGCGAGAGAAATATGGCAGTGAAGATGGAAATTCCCACGGCCCTGCGGCAGTTCGCGGGCAAGCAAGCGAGCGTGGAGTTCAATGCGGCCACCGTCGGTGAAGCGCTGAAACAGCTTACGGGAGCCTACGCGGACTTGCGCAAGCATCTTTACACCGAGGACGGGCGCATTCGCAGCTTCGTGAATATCTACCTCAATGACGAGGATATTCGCTACCTGCAGAAGGAAAACACGCCCACCAAAGACGGCGATACGATCAGCATCGTTCCTTCGATCGCTGGCGGCGCCGAAATTGTAAGAGAAGTTATGAGAGAGAAGTCATAAGAGATCGGAAGGAGACGAGTCATGCCAGTCATCACCGGCACGCCCACTGTTCCCGATACCGGGCGCACACTTTCCAAGCAGGAGATTCAGCGCTACAGCCGCCACTTGATCATGCCCGAAGTCGGCATGGAGGGGCAGCTCAAGCTCGCTAAGGCAAAGGTGCTCATGATCGGCGCGGGTGGCCTTGGCGCGCCTCTCGGACTCTATCTGGCCTCGGCTGGAGTCGGGCGGCTGGGCATCGTCGATTTCGATGTCGTTGACTTCACCAATCTCCAGCGCCAGATTACGTTTTCTACCAGCGACGTCGGCCGGCCCAAAATTCAGGCTGCCAAGGAACGCCTGGCCGGCATGAATCCTCAGATTCGCATCGATACGTACGAGACGCGCCTGACCAGCTCAAACGCGCTCGATCTGTTTCGTGAGTACGACATCATCGTCGATGGAACCGATAATTTCCCCACGCGCTATCTGGTCAACGATGCTTGCGTTCTACTGAATAAGCCGAATGTCTATGGCTCGATCTTTCGTTTTGAGGGGCAAACCACCGTTTTCCATTATCCTGGCGGGCCGTGCTACCGCTGCCTCTATCCCGAGCCACCGCCGCCCGGCCTCGTGCCTTCCTGCGCGGAAGGCGGCGTCCTGGGTGTTCTCCCTGGCATCGTGGGCGCGCTTCAAGCGATGGAGACGATCAAGCTCATTCTTGGCATCGGCGAACCGCTCTCCGGGCGTCTCTTGCTCTTCGACGCGCTGGGCATGCGCTTCCGCGAACTGCGTCTGCGCAGGAATCCGTCTTGCCCCGTTTGCGGCGACCACCCTACAATTCATGAGCTTATCGATTACGAAGAGTTCTGCGGAATACGCGGAGAGGAGTTTGTTCCCGTGACTACAGGCATTCCCGAAATTACGCCTCGCGAACTGAAGGCTCGTCTCGATCGCGGCGACGATCTTTTCATTCTCGATGTGCGCGAGCCGCACGAGTACCAGATTTGCAACTTGCAGGGCCACCTGATTCCGCTGGGCGAACTGCCCAAGCGCGCGAGCGAGCTCGATAGCTCGCGCGAAATTGTGGCCCATTGCCGCAGCGGAAAGCGCTCTGCCGACGCCGTGCAATTCTTGCAGCAGGCCGGTTTCCGCAAGATATGGAATCTCAAGGGCGGCATCCTGGCCTGGTCGGATGAAGTCGATCCGTCCGTGCCCAAGTATTAATCGAGTGCTGTCGAATTCATAGTTGTAGCCCAGGGTGCGCTCGCCTATCGTGCGAGCGGCTGGGGAATTTCAAGCTTTTTGGAGCTGTCATCCGAGCGAAGTCGAACGTCGCTGGATCGATTAAAATTCACACTCCACACGAGGCAAACTGATGGCGCAAATTAAAATCATGGCGAGAAAAAACGGGCCGTTCCGCGTGGACGCTCCCGAAGGCTCGGTCGAGCTCGTAGACGCTGATGGCCAGAAGTATGATTTGACCGGAAAAACGAATTTTGCGCTCTGCCGTTGCGGTGGCTCCGTCAATAAGCCCTTCTGCGACGGCACGCATAGCCGTATCGGTTTTCAGGCCGCCGAAGCCGCCGTGCGCGCCGAAGAACAAAGCAAAAACCCGAAACCCTAAAGTAAGTCCAAGCTGCTGGCTGTGCCCATGAACAATCTTCTGCCCATTGTTCAACGGGTGCTTGCACTCGCATCGATTCGCGGCAAAGGTCGCCTGGCGGACTTGCTGCTCAAAGGCGAAGCGACTGAGGTCACCTGTCATCTTCTCGCCGGTGTGACAAGCCATCTGAATCCCCAACAGAGAATCGAGCGCCTGATGTGGGCTGGCGCTTACGAGCCCGCTCTCGTCGAACCCTAAGCTCGAAATTTGTGCCACTGTTTCTAAAGAGTATTCCGGGAAGTACCTGAGTTAATCCGTAACATTTTGAAACTCCGCCCCGGCACTTTCGGGATTTCCCCGCGATGGCCACGCGTAGGCCCTTTCCCCAATCTGCTCTTTTTCAATACCTTGCCTACCTTTCCGGACACGGAACCGATAAGGCACCGCACGTGCTGTATCCACCAATACCCAGCGTTTCTTTTTGGGGCACTTCGGGGGAAGGGCTTCGGGGGCGTCGTGGTTGGCGAGCGAAAAATCGGCCGGTACCTTTCGCGGTATCACTGGACACTCGGCCTCATCTCGGTCACCGGCATCTTGGCACTCTCCTGCTGGCTGAGACAGCGTGATTTTTCCTCCGGTTTCGTACTCTTCTGCTATTTGGAAATCGTCGGTAGCCTTCTCTGCTTCACCTTTGTCGCCAACGCCTTGGTGCACTTCCGCGGTACGCGTGACCGTCTCACGCTGATTCTTGCGCTCGGATTTCTCCTTGCCGGATTGATCGAGACTTTCGCGATTTGGGGAATTTATGGCGGTCCCATGACGGTTGCGGAAGACTCCGGCGTTTTCCTCACCTGGATGATCGGCCAAACGGCCCTCGCTGGCCTGCTCGTCTCCGCGCTCGCGCTGGAGCAGCGTGTGCCGCATTCCCGCCATCCGCGGAGCGAAATTACCGTCTCCCTTGTATTGGTCGGCATAGTCACTTATCTGACGGGCGCTGCCTACCTCAGCGGCGTGATCAACATCGCCACTCATCCTGCGGCTCGGCTGGCTCGCGCTTCGGAGCTGATTCCGGCGGCGCTCTTCCTTGTGGCAGCGATCGCCTTTAGCCGTGCCAACCCTGCGCGCTTTGGCTTCAAGCGCACGCTCTGTGTGGCGCTGTGGATCAACGTCGCCTGCCATGTGGCGGCCACGCAGTCTTTGCGCGCCTTTGACGCGCCGTTCACTCTGGCTTTGGCGTTGCGTACCGGCAGCTATGCCCTGGTCCTGGGCGGCACGCTGCTCGATAATGCCCGCCTTTTCGAACAGGTTCGGCAGCTCGCCGTCAGCGATTCGCTCACCGGCCTCGGCAATTATCGCGCCCTGCTGAACGCGCTCGAGAGCGAGATCCAGCGCTGCAGCCGCAACGGCCGCAGCTTTGCCTTGATCTTGATGGACCTCGACAATCTGAAGCAGATCAACGATCGCCACGGCCATCTGGCCGGCTCACATGCCATCTGCCGTCTGGGCAAAGTGCTTCGCGTGCATTCGCGCGCCATCGATACGGCCGCGCGTTATGGGGGAGACGAGTTCGCTCTGGTGCTTCCGGAAGCCGGTGCGCCGGCCGCACGCCGCGTCGGCGAACGAATTCGCGAACGCCTGGGCTCCGATGGGGAATACCCGTCTGTCACCGTAAGCGTCGGAACGGCCGTCTTTCCGCAGGATGGCCGCACCGTTGAGGAGTTGTTCGACGCCGCCGATCGCAGCCTTTACGGGATGAAGGGGAACGGCAGACTCATGGGGTTATCGCGCATCGCGGCCTGTTTGTAGGCCGGTTTTTCAGTTCGCTTGTTGCTGGGGGAAAGCGTGCAAAAAACCTATAGCGCACCGCGTGTCGAGAAAAGAGTTCCGATGGCCATTGCCGTTCACATCTCGGGTCACCAGGAGCTTCCTGGTGTGGAGACTACGTTCACGGAAAACGTCAGCGCTCGCGGCGCCCGTGTGCTTTCCGTCCGCCGCTGGAACCGCAACGACCATCTTTCATTTGAATCGCTTCCTGGCAATTTTCGCGCCAAGGCCCGCGTCACTTATTGCGAGCGCCTGCGCGACGACGGCTTTGCCGTCGGCCTCGAGTTCCTGGAACCGGTGGGCCATTGGGTTCTCGGCCCGCTGGCAGCTTCGGGAAATAACCTGCACGGATAAGGAGGACGAAAGCGAAAAGAAACTGGCGCAAGTTTTTCAGAGATTAGCGCCGGACGCCCTGGCAGAGGGTTCCGGCGCTTTTTTCTTTTCGGAGCGCGCAAATCTACTGGCGCGGCGCGCTGCCGGAAATCAGTCCCTCGAATATCCGAGCCGTCGCGTCGATCATCCGATCGGCCGAATACTTCGATGCAACCGTTTCCCGCGCTGCCAACGAGAGGCGCTCTCTAAGTTCCCTGTCTCCCAGCATCCCCTTGGCCGCCCAGGCCAGGGCCTCGGCGCTGGCATTCGCCACTAAAATCCCATTTCGCCCGTCTTCAATGATCTCGGCTATGCCGCCTCGGGCGAGCGCCAGAACCGGCAGGCCAAAAGCCATAGCGCGCAGCAGAGAAGTGCCCGCGCCTTCATGTAGTGAGGGAAAAACAAACAGATCGCCTGCGCGATAAACCGCATCCACATCGGAGACGAAGCCCGCAAAGATAATCTCGGCTCCCACGCCCGCCTCTTTCGCCTGGCGTTCAAGCTGCGCACGCAGCGGCCCGTCGCCCGCGATGAGCAGCCGGCAGTTCCCTAATTCCCGCTGCAATCTGGCGAATGCCTCGATCAGCAGCGCGTGACCTTTTTCGGCGCTCAACGCGCCTACGTTCACGATAACGGTTGCATCCGCGGGTAATCCCCAGCGCTCCCGCGCATGGACGCGCGCTTCGGAGCTTATAAGATCGGGAATTTCCACCCCGTCGGGAACCACCTCGATGCGCTTCGCATCGAGGCCCGCTGCGAGAAGCTCGTTGCGCACCGCCTGCGAGATCGCCACAATTCGCGTCGCAGCGCGATAGCGTGCCAGCGAAACTGGGCTGCGCGAAAGGGGGAAAACGACGCGGCGAGCCGCGACTAAGGGCACCTGGCTATGCGCGCGAGCGAGCCACGCCGCCGTGAGCGCATGCGCTTCGTTTGCGTAGACGAGATCGAAGCGCTTCTCGCGAATCAGCTGCCGCAGCCGCCGCGCCGCGCCAATCCGGCGCGCGCGATCGCTGACCGCATGCACTCGAATACCCGCAGCTTGCGCCCGCGACGCAATCGCGGAATCGCGGACCGCTACGAGTTCCGCGCAATGCCCGCGGCGCTTGAGTCCCGTCATGAGCAGAAGCGCCTGCTCCTGACCTCCGCGCCACACGCGTTCCAGATCCGCCACGAGCACGCGCGCCACGTCAAACGTCCCGCGCTTGCGGCCAGGCGCGCGCTTCGAGCTTCCCTCCTCGCACCAGTACGCCCAGCTTGCGGTACTTCTGCCAGACATAGCGCGCGGAGGTCCAGGCGATCAGCGCGCCGCGATATCCGTCGAGAAACCCAAGCTGAAAGAAAAATCTTTGCAGCAGCGTCCAGGGAGCCGCCACCCACATTCCGCCGCGCCAGTGCCGTCGTCCTCGCGCATACAGGTCCTCGGCCGCCCGCGTCGTAAAGGCTTCCATCTTGGCGTAGTGCTCCCGCAGCGAACGAATCGTGTAGTGCAGAAGTTCGCCGCGCAAGCGCCCCACGCTTCCGCTCACGTGCACGCTTTCGTGCAGCGCACCTACGAACTGCGCCGAATCGCGCCGGTACAGCCTCACGCAATATTCCGGATACCACCCCGAGTGATTGATCCATCCGCCTAGATAATTGGGTTTGCGGTTGATCTCGTAGGCGGCATATTCCGGCTCGCTTTGCTTCCACGCGGCGATGGTTTGGCGCAGTTCGTCGCTCAGCCGCTCATCGGCATCGAGCGAAAGCACCCACTCGTGGGATGCCTGCGCCGCCGCGAAATTCTTTTGCTCGCCAAAATTGGTGAAGGGACGCGGAACTACACGCGCGCCGAACTCTTGAGCAATTTCGCGGGTCCGGTCCCTGCTTCCGGAATCTACGACGACGATTTCGTCGGCGACGCCGCGGAGCGATTCAAGCGCCTCGGGCAGATCGGATTGTTCGTTATACGTAATGAGGATCGCGCTGATCGCCGGCATGCTCGTGCGCACGAGCCTATCTTAGAATGCGGTCAGCCGCCAAATTCTTAAGGCGATGTTTCTATTGCACGAATCCCACGTTCGGAGGCGGCGCAGTTGCGGGCGATTCACGAATGGGCCCGAATTGCGCCTCGAATCGCGAGATGTTCTCTCCCAGAGCGCGCCATAGGCGTTTGGCGTGTCCCGGACTGACGATCGTGCTGGCGACGAGTTTCCCGTGCGTGCCGTTGGTAAACACGTAGATGAAGTGCATGGTGAACTCTTCCGGATTGTGATGAATCATAACCAGATTGCTGAAGCTGCCGACCAGTTCCTTCTCATCGGCTTTGATTTGCACTTGAGGCGCTTGCTGTTCAGCCATTTTCCCTCCGTAGGCCTTCGCTTCAAGCTAACACAAATGCTGTGACGCAAGCACTGCCGCAAATCGTTGCGCAAATCCTGAAGCGGCACCATGGGAGCGCAATGGCGATCGGCGCGTGCATTTCACGGCAACGCTCCCGGAGAACCTGTATTGACCGTGTTAAATGTAGTTTATAATCTACGTTTATCTAGGTTAAGATTATTTGAGTCCACTGTGAATCCCGTCTCCGAATCTTCGCCCAACGCCGCGGGGCTCGAATCCTCAAGTCCCACTTCGGCACTTCAGCCAGCTCAGAAAGCAAAGTCCGCCGCGATGCTGCCCTCCTTGCCGGAGGTCTATCGCAGCGTGCCGATTGCCAGCGGCGCGTCGGTCCTTCGCAAGATGTTGGCTTTCGCCGGCCCCGGTTACCTGGTGGCGGTCGGTTACATGGACCCGGGAAACTGGGCCACCGACATCGGCGGCGGCTCGCAATTCGGCTATGCCCTGCTGAGCGTCGTGATCCTCAGCAGCTTGATGGCGATTTTCGTGCAGGCGCTCTCCGCCAAACTGGGCATCGCCACCGGCCGCGATCTCGCGCAGGCCTGCCGCGAATCCTACTCGCGCCCAACGGCAATTGCCCTGTGGATTCTCGGCGAAATTGCCATTGCCGCGTGCGACTTGGCCGAAGTCTTGGGTTCCGCGGTTGCCCTCAAACTCCTGTTTCGGCATCCCGCTGCTTGTCGGCGTCTTGATTACCGGCGCTGACGTCCTGATCGTGCTGGCCCTGCAAGGCCGCGGGTTCCGTTGGATCGAAGCGCTGGTGATCACGCTGATCGCGACCATCGCGGCCTGCTTCGCTTACGAGATCTTTTTCGCCCAGCCTCTTTGGCGCGAAGCAGCCTCGGGCCTGTTGCCTCCAGCCCGCCTGCTACACGACCGCGACATGTTGTATCTGGCCATCGGCATCCTGGGTGCCACGATCATGCCGCACAATTTGTACCTGCATTCCAGCATCGTGCAGACGCGCGCTTTCGGCCTCGGCGGCGGTCCAAAAACGCGAAGCCGTCCGTTACGCCACTATCGACTCCACCATCGCGCTTGGATTTTCGCTCTTTGTGAACGCCGCGATCCTGATTCTCGGCGCGGCCGCTTTCCACCATCGCGGCCTCACCACCGTTGCGGACATCAGCCAGGCTTACCAACTGCTGACTCCCGTTTTGGGCGCGGGCTTGGCCAGCACTCTTTTCGCTGCGGCGCTGCTTTGTTCCGGACAAAATTCCACGCTCACCGGCACGCTCGCCGGCCAGGTGGTGATGGAGGGATTCCTTCACCTGCAGATCAAGCCCTGGTTGCGGCGATTGATTACGCGCTCGGCGGCCATCATTCCCGCGGCGCTCGTGATCGGCATCGCCGGCGAATCCAAGGCCATGGGCCTGCTCATCCTCAGCCAGGTCATTCTGAGCTTTCAGTTGCCGTTCGCGCTGGTTCCGCTGGTGCAGTTCACGGGCGATAAAAGCAGGATGGGCCAATTCGCCAACTCCTGGTGGGTCGCCGCGCTCGCCTGGTTGACTGCCGCCGCGATCATCCTGTTGAATGCTTTGCTGATCCTGCTGATCTTCCGCGGCAACTCCTGATTTGCGGTACCTCATCGCTCGCCGAAATACGCCTCTTCGCGCTCGACTTCTTTATGAAATAAGAGCGCTTGATTCTCTCGCGCTTCATCGCTTGAACAACGCAACCATAGGCCAGCTATGAGCGGTCCTTTTGCGTAAGTGTTCATTCTGAATAGTCACAGGTCATTGAGAATAAGTAGCTGGGAACGCTGAGCTGCTCAGCGCCCGACGTGCGTCGACGAAAGTTTCAAGTGAGCAAAAAATTAGCTCAGCTGTCTGAGATACGGGGGACGCTGGGCTGCTTCAGCGCGCGACGCGGGGACGATCGGAACTGGGTCGGAAAGCCAGTTTCCGGTAATGCCGTTCTATAAAAGGGGTATGTCAGAGAAGACACTTCGCCTGCGACCAATGAAGCTATCTTGCGCATGCCATTTTTCTCCTTCTCGTCAGTAATAGACGTAGGCGGCGCCGGCGTTGACGGCCGACTTATCGTCCTGCTTGCCGTTGACGCCCTTGGCGGCGCTATTTTCCTTCGTCGCGCCGGCGGCGAGCATTTTGCCGTCGCCATTCAGCGCAACCGAGACGCCGAACTCCGCGGCGGGCTGGGTGTTGGAAGCCTTGACGTAGGCCGTGGGATTCCAGTTCGTGCCGGTGCGGGTGTAAACGTAGACCGCGCCGGAGTCTTCCATGGAGGCGTCAGACTGATCCCCGTTGACGCCCTTGGCGCCGCTATCCTCAAGGTGCGAGCCGATGGCAATGGTGTTGCCGTCGCGGCTCATGGCCAAAGCCCATCCGAATTGGTCGTTCTCCCGCGGATTGAAGGCCTTCACATAAGCCTGTTGCGACCACTTGCCTGCCGCACGCACGAAAACGTAGGCCCCGCCGACGGAGTCCAAAAGGTCCTTCTGGCCGGCATTGATTTGGCTGAATTTATCTTCCACGGAGCCGGCGAGAATGGTGTTGCCGTCGTCGCTGATGGCCAGCGAGCATCCGAGGTAATCGCCCACCTCGCCGTTCGTGGCCATGACACGCATTTGCTGCGACCAGGTCCCGTTGTTGCGCGTGAAGACGTAAACGGCGCCTCTACGGCCATCGTCATTGTACGCGCCCACGCCGAGGGTGTCGCCGTTGCCGTTCAAGCCGACGGAGTAGCCGAACAGTAAACCGGGCCTGGTTGTGTTCCCGGGCTTGACGTAAGCCTGTTGCGACCAGGTGTCGCCGCTGTGGTTGAAGATGAACACCGCTCCGGAATCCGGTGCACTGGTGTTCTTTTGGTCGCCGTTGATGCCCGTGGCGTTGCTGGGATCGCTGGTCTCGCTCACGGCGAGCGTGCTTCCGTCACTGCTGAGGGAGACCGCGTAGCCGAACTGGTAGCCGACATCCGGCCCGCCGGTGTTTGACGATTTCAGGTAGGCCTGCTGCGACCAGGCAGCGCCGGCGCGCGCGAAGACATAGACGGCGCCCGCACCCGGCATCGAACGGTCGCTCTGATTGCCATTAATGCCGGTGGCCGAACTCGCTTCTCCGGAAGCGCCGACGGCCAATAGGTTGCCATCGGCGCTCAGGGTCAGGGAGTTTCCGAATTGAGCGCCTTCCTCCGTGTTCGAGGCCTTCAGGTAAGCCTGCTGCTTCCAGCCCTTGCTGTCTCGGGTATAGACGTACACCGCGCCGGAATTTACCGCCCGGTCCTTGGAGACGCCGTTGACGCCTTTGGCGGCGCTGTCCTCGAAAGTCGCGCTGACCGCGAGTGTGTTGCCGTCGGCGCTGAGCGCTATCGCGGAGCCGAACTGATTGTCCTTGCCGGTATTGGAAGCCTTGATGTAGGCGATCGATTTCGGCAGCCACGTTCCTGTCGGCGTTGTGGTGGCTTTCGGCGGTTGCGGCGGGCCGCTCATCCGAGTATGCGCTTGCGCGAAGCTGGAGTTGACCGGAGCACACAAGGCTGCCACCGTCAGGCCGAGCACCAGCACACCCTTCTTGCTGTCCCTCATCGCACAACTCCTTCCGGCAAGCGCCGGACAAAATAACAAACTACCGCCGGGCCCCGGCGGGAAAGGGGCCACTCAGAAAGCCCAGCAGACCGAGCAGTTCGAATTCGCGAATCGCCATGAATCAAGCCTGTGCCGTGCCTTAAGGGCGAAACTTCGCTGCGCGAGTGATACTACAACAGTTTGCCCCCAATTCTCGAAAAGTCGGTTTATCGTCAACTGGGTTTTCCCAAATCCCACTGTCCGAGAACACCGTTTCTCAGGACTTGGCTTTCAGTCCGAGTCATCAGGCCAATTTAATCTCCGGAACTTAAACAGTAACGTCCACAACACCATAATCAGGCATGCCACTGCGTAGGCGACGAAAGCCTGAAGCCATTCGAAAATTCGGCGTGCCCATCTCACAACGTCAACGTTAAGCCGTTGATGTTCGTCCTAGAGTCCTTCTGCGCGAAATGCATTCAGTTCGACGTGAACCTCATCCCGATGACGGACAAGCAGGTCACCCAAGTATTTCTACGTTTTTTTGCGACTCTACTGCGGACGATACCGCAATGTCTAGTGAGCTGGGTTTTCCACAGGCCTTGCCTTTCTAGGGGCATCCGTCTTGCTCTTCTAGGGTGTCTAGCCGATAGCCCGCCTCCGTCTCGTGCTGTACACCACCTTGCTATTACTAATTGATGACGTTCAAGTTCTGACTTTTTCCGCTCTGCTTGTTGTTGAGGACTTATTGCGAAGGTTAGTCGTGTGTGAGAGCACAGTTGTACGAATTCACGCAAAGGGCCCGCCTTGCAATCTGCCAAAGAATAAAAGGAGCATGCCATGAAAAAACAAGCGGTGCTTAGGGCCTCGGCATTCGTGATCGTGCTGACACTCTGCGTCTTTTCTGGAAGTGCGTACGCGGCTAACGTCACCGTCGGCTGTACCGGAGGGAGCGGCACATACCCGACCATCGCTGCCGCACTAACTGCTATCGGCCAAATCGGCCCCAGTACCATCACTGTGACAGGCACGTGCAACGAGAATGTGCCCCTCTCCAATGCGCGATCCCTCACCTTCATCGCAGGCACGGGCGGAGCCAAAATTTTTCCGCCGACCGGTAAGGACGTATTCGATATTTCCGTTTCACAAAACATCATCTTGCAGAATCTGGAGATTTACGGCTCGACCGGATTCGGCGTGTTGATCACCGAGGATTCCGACGTGCACATCAACAGCTGCAATATCCATAACAACGCGGGTGGCGGCGTTTATGCGCAAAGGAATTCAACCCTTTTCCTCCTCAACACTACAATTCAGGACAACACCCCGGGCGACGGCTTGGACGTGGCAGCGAATTCGTTAGCTACCACGGATGGAAACACGACGATCGAGGACAACGGCTGTCCTGGTGGTGGTGGCCTGACGCCCTGCGCCGGTACTCTTGCAGGTGGCATTGGCGTCTTTGTCGGGTTCAACTCGACCGGCTCTTTTGGCGGGAATATGTTAATTCAGAACAACCAAGACACCGGAATCCTGGCACGTGATGGTGGTATGGTTTACTTCCGCAGCGCCTCTAACCAACTCATTACTGTCAAAGGACATAATCTTTACGGGGTTGTCGTCACAGAAGGGAGTCATTTGTTAGGCTCTGGACCTTCCTTTATCGAAGGAAACGGCGCTAAATGTGCACCTAATGCTGCCTGCGGCGGTATCGTCGATGGCAGAAACTCGACGATAAACATGGGGGACGGAACCATCAGCGGCAATCCTGGGCCCGGCATATTTGAGCAATTCGGCGCTCACGCACGTTTGAACAACGTTACGGTCTCCAACAATTCCGGAGACGGTCTCCATCTCCAATGGATTTCCACGCTTGATTACGGTTCGGGCAACACCGTAACTGGCAACGGAGGAGCGTCAGTCTCTTGCGACGTGGAGTCGTTAGTCGTTGGCGACCTCAGCGGCCTCTCCCATGTCAAATGCCCTAAGGTTGAAGAACCAAGCCACGAGGTTGAAGAACCAAGCCACTGAGGTACGCAGTTTCGAGACCTCGACAAACCACGTCCGAGCCCTGCTGCGTCTAAAACGTGGCAGGGCTCCTGCTGAAGCCCGACGACGGAGAATCGAACCCAGGTCAATTCACTGCATTTCTTCTCCGTCGCGACAGCGCCTACTCCAACGGGAATACTCAGCAGGACCGCTGTGCCGGTTCGCGAAAGCATCGCCGCATTTCAGCGCAAAATAGCCATAGTTGTCCACTCTGCGTTCACGCGGCCAAGTCTCGATAAGTCACCTTATCGTCAACTGGCTTTTTCACCAATTCCCAGTTGGCGATCAACTGTGCCCTTGCGGCCCGAAGAATACTGAAACCTCCTTATTGGGAGGGGATGGCGGGAATGCTCAAAATCTTGGAGGCTCCCACCAAGATGGTTCGAAGTCTTAAGGAGAACATATGCCACAAGTTTCCTCCTCAGCCGATATCAACCATTATTTCGCGACGTCGACATCTCACACATGAAGCGGGCCGGCGTAGAACTGGACAACTACACCTACATGTCGAATCCTGACAACGCAAACCGTGTGCTCGCGACGCTCTCGCCGCACGACGGCGAGCTCCCTAAGATGCCTCCTGGTGGGTCGCCGCGCTCGCCTGGTTGACTGCCGCCGCGATCAGCGCGCTGAATGCTTTGCTGATCTTGCTGATCTTCCGCGGCAACTCCTGATTTGCGGCAAGGTCCCTAATGCAGACCGCCTTGTAGAGCCCCACACCATTTTCCTCAGCGAAATCGGCATAGAGCAGGGACCCGATTTTGTTCTCGTTCAGGACATGGCGGAGGACCCGCTTCCGGTGCATCAGGCCAAGCGGCCGAAGGTCCTGGCCGTCGAGCCATAACAAATCGAACCCGTAAAAACAGGCCTCAGCCATTCCTCACAGCTTCAGCTACACCCATAGCCAGTTCTTTGGCAATTCCACTGACCAGTTTTATGTACATATTTAAATCACTTGAAACAACCGATAGCTTCGAACCAACCTGGAAGTTTTCACCGGTCTTTTCTAAAAAGTGCTTATCCACGATACCAGCCCGGTGTACAAGGAGATTCCGTCGCTGATATAACCTCCACAACTCGGACTGTGCGAGAGCAGTTCTCAGAGACTCATTATTGGGACAAATCACTTGGAAGACAGCCTTAATCGTTTCGGGGTCATCCAGGTTTGTTCGCGGTCTTGTATTGCATCGCGGAGGTAACGGAAATAACTTGAAGATTCTCCATCCTCGCCAGTTCGGTGGTCAGAGCGTCGGTCACACCATCAGCGAAATAATCTTGTGCCGGATCGCCAGAGAGGTTTCGCAGCGGGAGAACGGCGAGCGTTCGCACGGGCGCTGACGAGCCGAGCCAAAACGAGCGGCCTCGGGTTATGGCAAAGAGGCCAGCTATCACTAATACGAGGGCGATTGATACGAAAGCTGCCAATCGCCAAGACCGAATCGGTACTTGGTCACGATTCCCAACCTGCGCCTTTTCAAGCCGCCCACGGTCTTGCTGCCACCAGGCGTCAATTTCACCCTTGTAGGCATAAATTCCGCTTTCGTCTTGTGAGTATGGCGGTGGACCGGCAAACCTTCGGCCTCCCAACGGCGCACGGTACGCTCGCTACACTTCAAATAGGCAGCGATTTCTTTCCAGGAGTCCAGACGCTCGCGAGAAGAAGCATCAGGTTGCGGAAAGCTGTTGATTTCATTAGCCATACGCGTGCGGGGCGATGCGGATTCTATAACCTCACTGCCACCTTTGCAACCATGCGGTCAGATGCGGTCATTTGCCATTTGACCGGACCTGTCTCTTGCAGAATCAGTTTTCCTCGCTTACGTTCACTCACCGATTTGCTCTGAGGAGCGAAGTTTTGGGGGAGGTAGGACAATGATGCGACGATATTGGCCAGTTTTGATTATTCTTGGAGCGGCGCTTCTTTTGGTGGGTGCTGCCCGCGCCGACCAGGCGCTTCAGTTCACTTCAATCGATTTTCCTGCTGCTACGCTCACAAACGTTCAAGGCATTAATGCTGAAGGAGACATCGTGGGCTTTTACCAGGATGCAGCCGGTCAGCATGGATTTGTACGCAGGAACGGCGTGTTCACATCCATCAACTATCCCGGAGCGATATCCACTGACGCCCGGGGCATTAGTGCGGACGGGGACATCGTCGGCTCTTACACCGTTGCGCCGGGTGGGCCGCCCAACATCCACGGGTACTTACTGAGGCAAGGCACCTTAACGGAAATACAGTTTCCGGGACACATGGGAACAATCGCTCAGCGCATTAGTTCTCATGGGGACATTTACGGCTGCTACCATGACACAGACCTGATGGGAACCATGCACGGGTTTGTGCGGGATGCAGACGGTAATTTTGCAGAGCACTCCCAGGAACGTCTTTGGACCGGCCTTGATGTTCCCGCTTCCATGAATAATGGAGCAGTCCCCAGTGGAAACATCATAGTGGGTTTATACACCGACATGATGACTGACCAAACGCACGGTTATGTTCTGGATTTTGGCAATTTTATGCCCTTTGATTTTCCCGATAGCGTGAATACCAGCGCTTGGGACATCAGCCCCGAGGGCCAGATCGTGGGCGCATTCCAGGATACGAACACGAAATTTCACGGCTTCGTGCGAACTCGGGAAGGTGATTTCATGGCTATTGATTTCCCCGGGTCAAGTGCCACACGAGCGTTCGGGATTAATCCTCGTGCCGAAATTGTGGGAGCCTACGTTGACTCTAACCCCAACCCCAAGAACCGCAAAACGCACGGATACCTGTTGAGCAAGGTGCGGCACGACGAAGATTAAGATTGCAGAGATGTCCGCCGATCTCGCAGTGCTAATTTCGTCTCGGGTCAGACCAAGACCCAGACAAAATAGGCGAGTCCGACACCAATCTCGATGGCGAAAGCTGCCAAGGCACAGCCACATCGCAACAGCGCAATTCCGGCGATTGTGAGTGGAATAATTCCGGCAGCCGATGCGACAGCTTTTTGACGACGGGATAAACTGATTGAAGCCACGTTGCACCTCCATGTGCGACGAGGTCAGGCTACGGCGGGTATTGCAAGCACTCGCCGTGGCCGCTTACAAACTAACGCGAACGAGCTTCAATCCTCCTCTCCCGCGCCTGGATAAATTCGAATCGCCGAGAGAAAATCGAAATGCTTCGCGGCGCAGGCTCCTCTGTGTCGCGTTGAACTGGGCCGTAGTTGCCTTCAACAACTGCGGCCTGGGCTTCTGTCGGCTCATTGAATCCATCCCACCTGGACGAAAATGAACTGAAAGAACCAGACCGCGAAGCCGATGATCTGGACAAAACCAAAGACGCGCCATCTCAGGGCGCGATCACTGATCCGATTCACCAGATACCCGGCAAGCATGATGTAGAGCAGCCAATAATCTACTGAGTTGTCCATTCGTGTTCGTTCCGACTCTCAGGTCTTGAAACCGTGCTTTTTCGTGCCACGCTATATGGACACCAGCGCTCGATCTTCAATTCGGCTCCGTCCTCAACATCGCCGATGAACCAGGAGCCATCGGGCTCTGACTTCTGACTTGCGTTCCTGGTCAAGTAGAGCCGGAACCAATAAAGTTCAAATTCCAACATTGGGTCCCAAGGTTGTTCACGTTTTGCCAAGGCTTGCGTCATCGCGGCTCTAGACTCACGAAAAAGTTCAGACGAAAGGCCCCTTGATACCAGCCGATGAAGTAGTCCAGAGTCGCGCCAAACGGCAAGCTTATCCATCGCACCTTAGCTCCGCGTGCGATCACCTTTTCCCGGTTAATTCTGACGAAGCCTTTGATCACAACTCATCTCCGCTCGGCAAACGGCCAAAGATAGATGCAACATCCAAATCACAAAATGGTACTCCGGTATCAGGCGCTGGAGGCTGGGTTCTTGCCGGGTAGCATGGATAAAAAAAGAGAAGGAGAGGAGTTGAACTCCTCTCCTTCGTCCCTGTCATTGCGCCGAGGAAGAAACTTTAGCCGATAGGCGTGCTGGTGGCGCTTGCACCCGAACCGGAAGTATCCACGCGGATCACGCCGGACTGGTCTGTGAAGTACATGTTTTGTCCGGTGGTAGCCGCAGTGATGGGCGTAGCCGTTATCGTGTAAGACTGGTTGCTCGCGCCCGGACCGAAGGCGAACACGTAGCCGCTCTTGGTGCCCGCCGAGAGCACCGAGTCAATCAAGTCGGCTGACGTGGAGCTGGCCGTGCCGCCCGATCCGACCGGGCCCAGATTGGTGAGCGCCGCCGGGAATGAGCCGTAGCTGGTGGAGAAAGCGATGCACGCCGTATTCAACGTACGCAGCGAGCCCACTGCCGAAGCCTGGTTGGCGGCGATCTTCGCACGCAACAGGTTCGGGATGGCGATGGCGGCGATAATCAGAATGATCGCCACCACGATCAAAAGCTCAATTAACGAGAAACCTTTTTGTTTATTGCGCATTTACCACCTCGGCTCATTTATGCGCACGTGCGTAGCCATTGCTTTGTCGGAGGGCTGGCGTATTAGTCACACGCGGCCAGAGGCCCTCTAGTCCTCAGTACGTTAGGAGGGTGCATAAATGTTTGGGATCAGTTCTTTGAAAACACCAGCAGAACAGCGAATGACGATAAGTGTCATAAACGACTGCCATAAAATGTCGTAAGACGATCCGTTTAAGTCGTTCCACGATACAAATGGTTGCTTCGCTCAGGCGGGCTACTCCTACACCCGCTCGGTACTGTCAACAAACCCTACTCTCGCTTACCAGTTAAAAGGCCAATTCCTCAGAAACGGTGTTCTCGTCATGTGGGAATCCGGCAAATCCCACATGACGATAAGGTGACTTCACAGGACTTGGCGCGGGTTGACCCATGCACAGTAAGCTTGAAGATTCAATAAAACCTCAGGCAATCGGCGATGCTTGGGCTATTGCTTGGTGTTCTTCGAGAGCCCGGGAATGGTTGGCGACCCTGTTCCAGTAGGCGATGCATAACACAAAGCCGGCCATCACTGCGAGACGGCCCAACAACGGGATAAAGAAACAGCAATTACAAACACACATCGCCAGCCCGATGTTCTTCCCCAGAGTGGGTTCGGGGCGGGGGATTCCAAGTCTTGCAAACTCATTTCCCAATGACTTTGCGATGTTCATTACAACCACGAACTGCCAAACCAAGCCGAAAAGCGGAATAAGTATGAGCCAAACCTTCCCCGGCTTCATCGTTCTTGAGGCAGGTGCGCATTTTTTCAGCACTCTCTCCAATGTTAGCAGATAAAGAACAACTACCACCAGAGCAAAAAAGAGCGTGACTATCAATACCATTGTGGGCAGCGGGTTGCTCTGCATATTCACCCCCAAAAATCGCCGATGGGAAACGCGCCGATTCTATGGAAGACCATTCTAACGTTCGAGAGAGGAAAGCGGTCGGACGAGGCTGCGGCCATTTGGCGTTTGTGATAGCACTACGAAACCAAGTCCCGAGAAACGGTGTTCTCGGCAACTGGGAATCGCCGGAAAAGCCAGTTAGCGATAAGGTGACTTCTCGGGACTTGGGCTTAATCTATGCCATTCTCTTTCATGGAATCTTTCACAGGAGCCAGAATGCCAAAACGTGAGGACGAGTTCCGCCCTGAAGGCGGCAAGCTCAAAGTGACGATGTCCAAAAATGGCGAAGTGGAAATCGTGGGGAACCGCCTTGGATTGAAAGCCCTCTCTAAAATTTGCGCTGCTCTGAGCGAATCGGTTGGAGCCGGGAAACCACTATCATTTCATGGACAATGAGGGTTTTTGGGGAACCGAGACTGGATCAGTTGGCCTAATTATCTACGGTAAAGATTGGTGAATGCCTCTGGAAAGTCTGGCCAGTTGCCGAGAACAGGGACTTAGCAGGACTTGGCTCTCTCAGGACAGTCCACCTCATAACCGATTGTAAAGTGTGGGCGAACGCTGGAGACTTGAGCCTGTGAAAAAGGGATCACGCATAATCGCCCTCTGCTCAGTTGTAACGGTAATGTTGGTCTTCGCAATCTCGATTGTCACTCATTCCGCCCCGGCTCGTCTTGTAGGTTGTCAGAATCCAACTACGATAGCGGAGGCGCTTACTAAACTGCGGGAAAACAGATGGCGAAACGTATCTGTAGTTGAGCTTGAAAAGATTTGGCCATCACGTCTCACTCTGGCTGACTGCGATAGCGTTGGATGCAAGTCTGCGGAAAGTGAGGATCGAATCATTGTGGGCTTATGCGACTGCTGTGAAATCTTTTACTTCGACAAGGAAGAGGGTTCTTCTCAACCTGGACAACTCGACAACATCATAATTCATTATTCCGCGAGCGAGCGCCGCGAAGCTATCGAAGCGGGAAGACTTTTTGCACGCGGTGCCGGATTCGCGGACGCTGATGTGGCGATGATCGGACAAATGCCCCAGCAACATTTTGATTGGGATAGCAACCAAGAAAACATCAATTTTGCTGTTGAAATTCATTTGAACAAGAGGGGCAACCTCTGGGACCTATACTTCAATTTGGGAACAGGTGTTCTCACCCGCTGATATGTGTTGCCACGTACTGAGAAACGGCATTATCGTCAACTGGGAATGGCAAAAAGCCACTTGACGATAAGGTGACTTCTCTCGGAATCCAGTAGCTGTTACTGCCTAACAGCGGCCTGAATACTTGCCGCAAGCTCAGCATCGCCCACGTCGAACAACACGTTCCCAAACTTTATGTAGAAAGTCGGCCCCGAGCTATCGATATGGGCGGGTGAGCGTGGGGTTCCCCGGAAGGAATAGAGATACCTCGCACCCCGTCTTTGCTCGACAATTTCAACGGCATCGAAAGTCTCTGTTTTAGGCAAAAACAGGACATCAAAACTGCCTCGGTCCGTACGGTAGAACGCGGCACCTTTCTGGCCCTCGAATTGATTTTGCTCCTTGGACGCCAGAACGCACTTGACTATAAACCCATGGTCGATCAGGTACCGCGTGAGTTCCATAGCATCTACGTAAGCCGGATTGAGAGAAGACAGTTGAGCTTGAGCAGCCTTACCGGTGCAGTCGGACGATTGGGCGAACAACGAGGATTGCATGGAGGCGATAAGAAGCAATAGCACAGTTATGGAGAGTACAACGCGCAGCCTCATGTGGGCTTCCTTCGGTAAGGCGATCTTACACCCAAACGTGCCTTATCGCTGGTCCAGTATCAATCTTCTGCGGCCATCATTTAACCAAGCGTCTCCTCAACTCCTGAGAAACGGTGTTCTCGGAGACTGGCTTTTGCGGGTGGGCCAACTTCCGAGAACAGGCCTCCTCGGGGCCTCTCTCAGGACAACCTTTGCTCGGAAAGGGCTTTCGTTGATTTCGCCGCGTTGAGATCGGGAATCGACTCAAACCAGGCGGCGAAGAGAGCGTCAGGTTTCGTCAAAACTGCAATCTTGAACTTCTTTTTGTCATTATCTCGCGGTATGAGTTCGATGGTCCCGCTGCTAAGGACGAATCGCCGACCCATGATCTCCTGCCGGAACATGGTCTGTCGTGAGAGGAAATTCCGCACTTCGACGGCATCGGGTCTCAGGATGACCTTCGAAAAAAGCATAGAAAGGATCAGGTAGCCTCCGAGAAAGATAAGCATAAGACTCAGGGAGATCGTTACCGGAGGCCCCTTCGGACCGAGTTCGTCGCCAGCCACCAGGGAGTACCAAACCACAAAAATCCCTCCCCCGGCAAGTACGCTGCCAAAGAAAATCCAAAAGACTCGGTTCCCTAGCCCGCTTAATTCATGAGAGCTGACGATTTGTTTTTCTGCAGTTGAATTGTCGAATTCTCGGCATTCGGGGATTCACGGCGGCGTGCAAAGCTCGCGGATGAGAGAGAAAAGCGGTTTTCGACGAAGGCTCCGCCCTAAACTCACGGGCGCAGAGATGAATTGGGAGAGGACAGGAGCAGGCTAGCCGGTGTTAAACGTCAAGGCGAGTTCGCAGAACAGAGATTGCCACGGCCAGCCGGTGGCCAGGTGGACGCGGATGCAGCGGGCGGTCTGGCGGACGCGAGCACCGATTTTGAACAGGCGAGCACGTAGAGTTTCGATCTGCGCCGAGCGCCACGGCAGCGGAAGTTGCAGCAGACGAAACAGATTGACCAGGTTGTAGGCAAAGCCATGCAGGAGCAGACGGAAGGCGTTGGCCAGAAAACGATGGCAGCTGAGCCGGTCGGCACGGAAGCCGTTCTTGAACTCCTCGATGCGGTTCTCGCACTCGCCGCGATCGTTGTAAAACGCAAAGACCTGGGAAGCGTGGCCGGGGCAGTTAGTGATGAGGAAGCGGAGGTTGGTTCCTGTGGCGGTGTGCTCGGCCTTGTAACAGATGCGACGCTGGCGTGACCAACTGCGGGCACGATGGCAAAAGCTGGAGAAGCTGCGCTGCGGGATTCCGGTGTGGCGATAGCGGCGGGCGAGACGTTTCTGCCGGAGCTTGGCTCGGCGTTGGAAGACCGCGTTGGCAGCAATGCCGAATGCGTACTGGATGCCGAAAAACTCGCAGAACTGGTAGAGCAGCGGCAGAGCGAAACCAGCATCGCCGCGCAGCTTGATCGGCACGCCGGGAAAAGCGGCTTCTAGACGCGGCACCAGCCGCAGCAGCATCGGAACGATGCGCGCATGACTGGAGGCATTGCCCGGTCGCAACCGTACGGCCAGCAGACATCCGGTGTGGCGTTCGAAGACGAGCATGGGGTGGTACATATGCTGGTCGTAGGCTCCGTTGAAGAAGCTGAGTTGTTGCTGGCCATGGGTGGGATCGTCGGTGGAGTCGATGTCCAGCAGGATCTCGCCGCGCTGGCGGACCTGCTTTCCACAGAGGCGCATGAACTGATCGAGCAGGGCATCATTCAAGCGCACCAGATCGCGGGCGGAAGGCGCATTCTCCCAGCGGCTGAGCGTGGGCTGGGAGCCGAGCGGGGCTCCCAGTTCTTGATCGGCGACGATCTGCAAAGCGGGATCATGACGCAGACGGTCGGCATCGTTGGCGTCTTCGTAGCCCGCGACGATCTGGTAGATGCGTTGCCGCAACAGGGCCAGTGAGTGATGGAGCACGCGATCATCTTGGCGTGGGTCGCTGAGTAGTGCGGCCCAATCGTTGGTCAGATGATGCTGCTCGTCGAAAGCGCGCAGTGGCAGAAGGCCCGCGTCGCTGGTGATTTGCCCGCCGGAAAAATCACAGTGAATGGGATGGCGGCGGTAGAAGGAGAAGCAGAACTGTGATATACGAGTTGTCACCTTTGGGATGCTCCAAAATGGTGTACTGGGTTCTCAGAAAACCCAGTGTTCATGCACCTTTTAGAGCATCCTTTCTTTTTTCGCCACCAAATTCAGCGAATAATCCAGGCTAGGGGAGGAGCATACGAGCGCGGGTATCGAGAGGCGTCGAATGCCGGTTCTGGTGGTGTGGAAGGAACCATCTCAGACACTTCCTTCAGCAATATTAAGTTTGCTCAACTGGTTTCCCACAGTCTCCGTCGTGGAGTCCGCACTGTCCTCGGCAGCGGCAGCGAACAGCATCAGCCATGCTTTCCTCCCTAACACTAGGCAATGTTTGAGAGCTGCTTCTCTCGGACTAGGTCCATAACGAACTTTGCGCCGGGAGGCAGGATTTTAACTCTATCAGTCGTCTCCGTAAATTCCAGTAAGCGTCGCGAATGAAGGTTGCGTATGGTTCGCATGACGTATTTCGGATTGTCGTGTTCAATCCATGTGAGCAATTCCTTTGAGCTTACGTCGGGCACCGATGCTGCTACTAAAAGCAGCAATTGCTCTTGCAGCCGTAGTTCAGGCCGTAGAACGCGCTTTACGTTGCCGTCCGACCAAATGACCGGGATGCGGACCTCGGCCAAAACGTCGACAACTTTTTGGGCCTCAGATACGGTAAGCCCGTGAAACACCCGCACCAATTCAGCCATCACCCAGTTGCACATGGACAAGACAGCGACAGAATCCATGTGATTCGGGTCAACGTCACCGCCAACGTGGCCTACGTTTCGATTGTTTCTAATTTCATAGAGGACTGGCAGCATCCGGGGTATCAAAATCTGAAAACTGCGTGGAACGTGCGTATTGCCTTCAAGCCTTTTGCAAGCGTTTACAAAGTTGGCGGGCTTAGCTGGCCCAGAGGCGTATGCGTTCTTGGCGTGGCCGTCCAAAATCGTGTACACGATTTCGCTGAATCGACCACCACTCAGCTCGGTTGGCAGCCAGCGGTGCTCAAGAAAATTTTGAACAATGCTTTGGTACTCGGCAATCAGCGGATCACGTAGGCCGGGCGGTATCGCAGACAGTGCCTGTGCGGCAGTAATCATCAGCCAAGCTCGGTCCGACCCTCATCAGTGACATAAAACTGTCTGCCTTCTTTTGCGATGAATCCCTGCTTAACGTTTTGTACAAGGCACTGAGAGGGATTGCTGCCCACAGAACCTTGGCTGTTGTGACTCAACGCCTTTGTCACGTCACCAGTAGAGACGCGGCTCTTGCCTTCGGCATCTTGAAGCCACAAAGTCGTCGCGAGAAATTTGCGTGTCTTATTGCCTTTGGCATTCTTGGCAGTAAGGAAGCTGGCGAGTGTTCCCCCGGCCTTCCTACGTGCGGGTGCGTGTCCCGCGCCGTCTGCGCCGATGTCATCTCCCAACGTGGGTGCTGTGCCACTGTGTGTCCAAAGAATCCTGCCGTCCATCAGGATTGCGTGGTCCCATTGTCCTCCTCATCGCCAGGAACGTTTGACGGTCGCGGTAAAATAGATAAAACGCGTGCTCCCGAAGATTTCTGTGCCCCATGGTATTTGTTCGCGGAGATGGAAAGATGGAAAGAGTTTTCGAATGCCGCTTCGGACGAATAACCGGCGCCGGCACGAGCGCGGGCGACACAATGGCTTTATCGGTTCTCGCTGAGAGGCAAATCCCAAGATCCCACCGGAAGTGCCAGGCGCCTCAATTTCGAATGAAGTGGAAATTCGCTTCCACGTGGGATGTTCGAGATCCGAGGCATTCAGAATCGCGGCTAGCAAGATTTAAGGATTCTCACGAGGTCGGCCTTTTAGGACCCGTCCACTGTGCAATTCGCGAGTGTAAATGCACGGAGGTAACTTCTCTTGAATGAACACTTGCACAAAAAGGGTGGGGGGTACCCCGGCTTTGCACATAAAGACTCATTGTACTCGCACTTCTTGTGCAACCGGCATTTCTGCCCAAAAAGTAGTATCAATGCCGAGTTCTTGGGTTTCGTGAATTAGGACTACGAGATTATGACAGAGCACCTTACAGAGCGTTTCGTTGACCATCGCAGTTTCGGTCTTGCTTCGCAGACCGTCGCGGAACTTTCTCTTCATCATGCTGAAAGTGGATTCAACGTTAGACCGCTTGTGGTAGTGAGTCAAAAACTCTTCGCGTCTGAACTGGAAGTAGTGATACATCTTTTCCCACATCCCGCCGCCTTGACCGAGAATGTTCGATTTGAAGGAAATGTAGGGAACAGCGCCAACATTTGCGACGGCATCGATGTTCTTTCTAGAAATATACCCTTTGTCCGCCGAGACTTCGGCCATTTGAAAATTATGCGCCGTAGTATTTACCAAAGCAGGGAGAAGCGTAGCGTCGTTCGCATTCCGCCCATGAATCTCGACGGCGGTCACGATGTTGGTTTTAACCCCGCACATGATGTGGCACTTAACCCAGTCATGTTGTTGCCGAACAACGCCGTACTTGTGGTCAAACCAGCGTTCAAAGTGGCAGGTAGTAAACCCCGACGAATCCACTGCAAAGTCTACCTCGACGGATTTGAGCGGCAGAGCACTTTGGCCTATGAGAGTTCGGAGGATGGGCGTCAATTCGGGATTCTCAAGGTAATTGGAGATGCTATTGAAGTGCGGAACTTTGGAAATGTACCCGCGACTGTGGGCTTCCCTCAGATCACTCATGAATCGCCGCTGCGATACGGTCGAATAAACCTTAAACACGATACCGAAAACAGCATCGGAAAGAGGCAGTGGAGGTCGGCCAGTTTTCGCGGGCGGGGTAACAAGGCCGGAGCAAAGATCGGCCAGCAAGACTTGAAACCTATCTTGCTCGTTTGTCTGAGCGGCATTGTAAGCCGTCCAGTTTTGAGGATAGGTTCGCTTTGCCTCAGTAACGGTGACAGTCTTAGTGACCGTTGTACTGCCATCCTCGTTCTGTTCGCGCTTCATTACAAACGTTGCGGCATAGATGTGCTTACACTTGACTCCGCGTGTTTCATGATCGGGGCACGTGCAGGAAGTCGCTTCAGTGAGAATACTGACTTGGTAAAGAGTCCCGTCGCCTGTCTGCGATGGAACGAACCAAACGCCGCCCTTCTGCCGAATCTTTCGGGTTGCTGCCAGTTCCAGGCCCCGTTGTTCTCTCAAGTCCATGATAGCCTCGCTTCCCTAGTAAATATATTACTAGCTAGGTACACATCTGTCAAGAGGAACATTCAGTTTTTTGTTGACAATATATTCCTTTCCGGTATATTACTAGCAGTATGGCGACGGTCACGATTAAGCAAAAAGGCTACAAATGTGGCCGCTGCAATCACGAATGGGTGCCAAGGCAAAGTACAAACGGCGAGCCGAAAGTTTGCCCGAAATGCAAAAGTCCGTACTGGAACAAGCCTCGGAAATACAAGCTACGGCAGTCATGAGTTTGGTATAAAGGAGTTTGGCGGAGGGATAGGGAGTCGAACCCACGGTGCTTCCACACCGTTCAGAGTTTTAAAGACTCCTAGCTGCCACCAGCGATATCCCTCCGTTAAATGGGGTGACGGTCCGGTTCCTGCCGGATTCTCTCGGGTACAGGCCGAGGGTCTTAAGAGTCATAAACGACCGTCACCATCGTTGAAGGGGAGAACTGATTCGCGTCGGGACTCCCCTTCAATGTCTTCAAAACGGAATGTCCTCGTCTTTTATTTCGTCGTCTTTTTTCCAAGCATAAAAAACTCTGAAATTGTCCTCGTCTTCTATCTTGTCGATTTCTCCTGCTTCGTACAATCGAGACAGTATCTTGTAAATCGAAGCCATCGGGTGTGTTTGTCCAGAAAAGTCGAACCCTTTCTCCCCCAACTCTCTCCGCACATCCGAAGCGGCCATACGGGTCTGAGAAGTGCGCAATACGGTACGAATCGCATCCGTAATGCCGAGACCTACGATGCTCGCGGGGTCTGCAACAATTCCAGCCAAAGGTCCGAGATGGTCGGTGACTTCTTCGAGATGGGCGATTTCGACGTTCAGATCATTGAGTTGCGTTTCCAGTTCAGTTCTTTTTTGAACCAACACAGTACGTTTATGCACCAACTGCTTAAAGGTTTCGCTGTAGTCTTCAAAACTCACAGACGGAGGATAGGCTATGTCTAGAGACCTAGTCAAGGAGAATAAAAGGCAAAGTAAAGACATAAGCTGGGACTGTCTGATCGGCTCTGCCGAAGCGGAGATTCAAAGCGCAGAAAAAAGAATCCTCACGCTTAAGAAATCTATTCAATTTTTTAGAAAACAGGCGAGCGATGGTAAGGCATTCCCGAAATGAGCGTTACGCCGAGGCTCTTTTTGTGCAGGCCACTTAGTTCTTGTGCAGGTGGGATTTAGTGTGCAAAGCCGGGGTACCCCCCTCGCAAAACGGGGCTTTTCTCGCCGCTGCGGCGGAGTCGGATAGGCGGATTGCAAAAGTTTAGGGGGCGGAACTAGAATGGGCTGGGTCGGACAGACAAGTTTTCGCGATGCGACATGCAGCTAATGTCGCCGAGATGTGGCCGAGGAGGCGCTATGTCGAAGAATTCCTTTTCCTGGCTTGCGGTGCTCCTGCTGGCGGCTTCTGTAGGTTTCGTGCTTCCGAGCCGCGGACAAAATCGAGGACAAGACCAGGTGCAGTTGCCGGAGGGCAATGGCCAAGCCACGGTGCAAGCGGCCTGCGGCGTTTGCCATTCGATGAACCAGGTGACGAACTCCGGGCACGACCGCGAGGAGTGGACCACGGTTCTGCACATGATGGTGAACGTGGGGGCTCCGGTCCCGGACAATCAGTTTGATACCGTCGTCGACTACCTGGCGAAGAATTTCCCTCCCAAGCCGCAGCCCCCTGCGCAGATCATTCCTGGCAATGTAGACGTCACGATCAAGGAATGGGTAGTGCCGACGCCCGGTTCACGCCCGCACGATCCGATGTTTGCTCCGGACGGAACGGTTTGGTATTCGGGGCAGATGGCCAATGTGCTCGGACATTTCGATCCCAAGACGGAGCAATTCAAGGAATACAAGCTGCCGCCGAAGTCGGGACCTCACGGGCTTACGCCGGATAAAGAGGGCAATATATGGTACACGGCGAATTTCGCGGCTTATGTCGGCAAGCTGGATCCCAAGACTGGCGAAGTAACGAAATATCCCATGCCGGATCCCAAGGGCCGCGATCCGCATACGCCGCTTTTTGCTCCCAACGGAAACCTCTACTTTACGTTGCAAGGCGCCAACATGGTGGGCAGGGTGAATCCAAAGACCGGCGAAGTGAAGCTGAATACTTCGCCCACACCGAAGTCGAATCCTTACGGCATGGTCATCACCTCGAAAGGGATTCCGTGGTTCGTTGAATTTGGCGCGCCCAAGATTGCCAGCATCGATCCTGACACGCTGGAAATCCACGAAGTCGTTTTGCCGCACGAAGAAAGCCGTCCGCGGCGCGTGGCCATCACGCCTGACGACGTGATCTATTATTCCGACTACTCCCGCGGATATCTCGGCCGGTACGACATTAAGACCGGAAAGATGAGCGAGTGGCCTTCGCCGGGCGGACCGAAGTCGCAGCCTTACGGGATCACCATCGTGAACGGCATCGTGTGGTATAGCGAATCGAACACCAAGCCCAATACGATCGTGCGGTTCGATCCCAAGACGGAGAAATTTCAAACCTGGGCGATTCCTTCAGGCGGCGGCGTGGTGCGGAACATGGTGCACACTCCGGACGGCAACCTGTGGATCGCGTGCAGCGGCATGAACCGCATCGGCGAGGTCATCGTAAACAAAGGCGGCACCAAAGTTTCGCAAAAGAACTAAGCAAATCAGATCATAACGAGGCCGTGGCGTATACCAGGCCGCGGGGGGGGCAGAATTCCCTTCAGTGGCTAAAGCCACTAGACTTCAAGCCGCTCATGTCGCCGCTAAAGCGGCGACCCCCTAAAACCCGAGTTGCCACACAGGCCCCCGAAAGCCCCCTTGGCGCAGGCGTTAAGAGCCATCAGAGAAGAAGAGTAGAGTAAACTTACAAAGAGACTTCAACTGAGTCGCTGATCCAAATGCCGTCGCGACCCCAATCCGCGCGAAGCATCGATATCACGCAGGTTCTCGAGTGGAACGAGGGCAAGGCGCAGCGCGTCGAGGACTATCTGGCTGGCGAAGAGCCGCTGGAAATGCGCTACGGCCGGCAGCGGCTGGGAGTAACTCTGAGGACTCCCGGCAACGATTGCGAACTCGTGGCTGGGTTTCTCTTCACCGAAGGAATTATCTCGAAGCGCGAAGATATCTTGTCGATCGAAGCCCCGGGAGATTCGGCTCAGCGTCGCGCGAACGGCAACAACGTTGTTCGCGTGCGGCTGAAACCTCGGGTGCGACTGTCGGGGCTCGGTGTGCGGAAATTTTCCGCTGGATCGGCATGCGGCATGTGCGGCAAGGAGTCGATTGCGCAAGTGCGCCGCCGGGGAATCCGTCCTCCCGATTCCGAATCGAGATTCGATCCAGGAATGCTCTGCCGCTTGCCGGAGAAGCTGCGCGCAACACAAGCGATCTTCGGACGCACAGGCGGATTACATGCCGCTGCGCTTTTTCAGCCAGACGGCGAACTGGTCGTCTTGCGCGAGGATATCGGCCGGCACAACGCTGTGGACAAGGTGATCGGCTGGGCTCTCCTGCAAGGGAAGGTGCCTCTGCGCGCGCATGCGCTGCTCGTCAGCGGACGCGGCGGATTTGAAATCGTGCAGAAGGCGCTCGCGGGCGGTATTCCACTGCTTGCAAGTGTCTCGGCGCCTTCGAGCCTCGCGGTACGCTTGGCGCGCGAACTGGGTTTGACGTTCGTCGGTTTTCTGCGCGGCCAGCGGTTTATCGTTTACTCTGGCGAGCAGCGACTAGAGATCACCCCCGCTGCTTTGTAACTCACCTCTGGGAAATCCGACAAGCTTCTCCTCCGCCCGGCGACAAGGGGCATGAGGGGATCGCGCTCGCGCACTTTCCGTGCAATCCATAATTCACGGTTGTTTTTCTAAGGCGTTGCCCGTATTTATTTCCTAGGATAAAGAGCTTAGTTTCCCGCCCATTAGATACCAGTATATACCTAGTCCCTAACTGACCTGCTCGAAGACTGAGGTTGGAAATGCTTGCAATAATTGGGTTTAGCGCCCAAACACACAACTCTGTGTCAGGAGCCTCAAGGGGAAGTTTTATATCATCCTCGCGAAGACGGCCTGGCAAGCTGGCGCTTAAGAGTTACATATTCATTGTTTTTATTTTGCTCGGCGCCTCGCTTCGCGGGGGAGCGCAAACCATTCCGGCGCAAACACGCATTACCGCATCTGTGGATGAAGCCGTACGTGACGAGGCTCCCCGGCAACACGCATCCGTTGGCGCGCCCAGAATTCGATCAGGGCAGCGTGAACCCGTCGATGCCTATGCGCGTGACTATGAATTTCAAGATGACGGCGGCGCAGCAGGCCGGACTCGATGCGCTGCTCGCTGCCCAGCAGCACCGCGGCTCGCCCGAGTATCACCGCTGGCTCACGCCGGAGCAATTCGGCAGCCGTTTTGGATTGGCTCAGGGCGATATCGACAAAGTCACAACCTGGCTTGAGAGCGAGGGATTCGCCGTAGAAGGCGCGCCAGCAAGCCGAAATATGATCACGTTCAGCGGTACTGCACAGCAAGTGGAAGTTGCGCTCCATACCGAGATACATCGCTATAACTTCGGGGGCGAGGCGCATTATTCGAATGCCAGCGACCCATCGATTCCAGCTGCGCTAGCCGATGTGGTGGTGGGTTTTCGTGGACTTAACAACTTTCGACTGAAGCCACGTGTGACCAGACGGACCGTTCTTAACCCGAAGTTCACCTCTGGGGTAACCGGGAATCATTTCATCACTCCCGGCGATCTGGCCACGATTTACGACGTGAAGCCCTTGTACAACAAAGGACTAGACGGTACGGGACAGAAAATCGCGGTGGTCGGGCAGAGCGACGTCGCACTGAGCGACATTCAGGAATTTTCGCAGGCTGCCGGATTGCCAGCGAATGATCCCACGCCCATTAACGCCAACAATTCTTCCTTTGTGGGGCTGGTGGTGCCGGGTGATACCGATCCGGGAATGCAATCTCTCGACATTGACGAAGCGAACCTGGATGTCGAATGGGCCGGTGCGATGGCACCAAAGGCAACGGTCATCTTCATTGTAGGCGGTGCGCGAATGGGCAAGGAGGAGTCTTCGATGCCCTAGACTACGCGATTACGACCAGTCCCATCCCCGCGCCCGTCATCAGCATCAGCTACGGCGGTTGTGAGCAGGATTTCGGCGCTTCGGGAGTTTCCGCCTTCACCACTTTCGGGCAGCAGGCCAGTGCGGAAGGCATAACCATATTGGCAGCCACAGGCGATACCGGAGCGGCGGATTGTGATTTCAACTTTGGCTCCCCTAGCCCCACCACGGTCTCGACCCTTGGACTCGGAGTTGATGTACCGGCAGCGTTACCAACGGTGACCTCGCTGGGCGGCACCAAGTTCAATGAAGGATCGGGCACTTATTGGGCGCCTGCCGTTGCAACGGACGTCGTATCCTCAGCGCTTTCTTATATTCCAGAGACCGCGTGGAATGAGACGAACACCAGCATAAGTGGAACTTCGACGGGATTAGCAGCCGGAGGCGGCGGATCGAGCGCGTTCATACTCAAGCCAGTCTGGCAGGCGGGAACCGGAGTGCCGAACGACGGGGCAAGAGATGTGCCGGACATTTCAATCAGCGCTTCATTTCTGAATGACGCCTACCTCGTCTGCTCGGAGAACTTCAATTCAACAACAAATATGTTTTCCCCCACCTGTCCGAATCCGCCGTCGTTTCGGAATACAGACGGCAGCCTGGCTGCGTTTGGGGGTACTTCACTGGGTCCACCAACTATGGCGGGTATCATTGCCCTGATCAACCAAGAGACCAATCACTCTGGCGGCTCCGGGAACATTAATCCGACTCTCTATGCGCTGGCGGCACAGGTTCCCGCGGCATTCCATGACGTTACGACGGGGAATAATCAGGTTCCATTCTCTGCTCCGTGCGCCGCGACGACGCAGATCGGCTACAACGCCGGAACTGGATACGATTTAGCAACGGGCTTGGGGTCGATCGACGCATTCGTGATGGTTACGAACTGGACTTCCGTTACGGCGGCGAGCACGGAGAATGCAGCTTCCGTCGATTTTTCGCTGTCCTTTTCCGCAACCCAACTCACGGTGAAGAAAGGCTCCTGCGGGACAGCGCAGCTACTGCTCACACCGCTGCATGGCTTTTCCGGAACCCCGTCCTTTACGTGTACGGTTTCTTCTACCCTGAGTACCACGACTAGTACCACAACTTGCTCGGTCGTGCCGGTGGCCCTGGTCTCCAGTCTGCTCGCGCCCGGAAAATTCTCCGGTCGAGACTGGCGGGGGCCAGCAGGAGTCGTTTTTATTCTGGTCGTGGTGTGCGTCGCGGTGGTCGTTGGCGCGAGCAGGTTTCCTTTTGTCCGCCCGGTATGGAGGTGGACGGAGTTTGCGCTGGGAGGGAGTTTACTTCTGCTATGCCTAGCTTGCCTGAGCTGCGGGGGCGGCAGCTCGAGCAACAATAACGTGGTACCAGCCGTCGCCCCGTCTGTCACTGCCCAGCCCATGAGCCAGACCGTGGTCGAGGGCCAGCCAGCAACGTTCTCCGTATCGGCCAGCGGCACTGCTCCGCTGAATTACCAATGGATGAAGAACGGCACAGCGATTAGCGGTGCGACGGGCTCCAGTTATACGACTCCAGCTACGACCTCGTCTGACGAAGGCAACCAATTCAGCGTGGCGGTGAGCAACTCTGCGGGTAATGTCATCAGCAATGCCGCCACTCTAAACCTGAACGTTCCCTACAACTTTGTGTTCCAGGTCCCCTCAACAACGGCTGCGGGTTCGGGAACGCTGACCGTTACGGCGCAAATCGGGGTAATCAGCCACACCGCCCAAATGACGCTAAACGTGAACTGAATCTATCTCAAGCGAGCTGTTCCGCACGCACCGGCCGGGAGGACGGGTGGCGGAAGCGAGGCTACTGCTCCTTCGTACAGTAGGCAGAGGGTTTCTCCGCGGCGTAGGCTGGATTCCACGTTTGGAAGGAGGGGGAACCCATGCTCAACACAAGATTCGCTACCGGTTTGCTCCTGATTGGCTCCATCTTTGGCGTGGTCAAAGCTGCGCCTGCCGCGACGCAGTCGGCTCTTGCTCAGCAAGGTGCGGCGCAGCAAAGCACGGCCAAGGCAAGCACGAAGAGTTCAACGGCCAAGCCGGCGGCCAAGCCTGCCGCGAAAACGGCTGCAGCTCCGGCGAAGAAGAGCGCGCCTAAGCCGCTCGTCTACGTAATGGACAACCGGTCTTCTAATAAAACTGCCGATGCTAAGACCGCCGATGCGACGACGAGTAAGCCCGCCGCTTCGGTGAAAAATGCATCCGCGACGTCGGCGAGCAAGCCCGCAGCGAGCAAGACCACACCTGCTGCTGCGACCACCGAGAAGCCGCTGAGTGCAGACGTGACGAAAGCCTTCCAGCAGAATTGCCCGAGCGTCGCGCTCACCGACAGCAAGGCTAAGGCGGCATACGACGTAATGTTTGAGCGTGATCCGGGCAGCAAAGGCGTGAAGAGCGCCTTTGGGCTGCACAAGGCTAGCAAAATAGAAGTGATGAGCAAGACCGGAAAAGAGCTATTTTCCGAAACGGGGCACTCGACCGGTCAGCTCGTAAAGGATGCCTGCACGGCCATCGGAACCCCGGGCACGAAGATAGCCAAGAAGTAGCGGCCGCAACAAGGTCTAAAGATTTCGAAGAGGGCGCGAAGGCGCCCTCTTTACACCTCAAGCCGATCCCCACACTCGGGTTCTCAACGCGAGCCAAGGCTCGCGCGTCAGAAATCGTCCGCGCTACGGCTTAGCCTAAACGAAACGCGAGGAGAGATCCCTCGCTCACGCTGACTTTGTTAACCAGCGAAAGCTCGTCTTTATTTACCGCGAAAAGCGCATCCTGTAGGTAGCCTTTTCGCGGAAGATGGTGACTTTCGCCGGAAGACGGGATGAGCATCCTGATCGGATGCTCACTTTGAATACACGAGAAAATAGCGGTCGGGGAACATTTTCACTTCTTCGGCCTGCTTCAGACCAGCCTCTTTGGCCCAGGCGCCAAGTTGTTCGCGGCTGACCTGCAGGCCGGGCTGAGCTTTGTGCGGGCCGAGACCCGCTTCGTAGTCGATGACGACGACACGTCCGCCCGGCTTCAGATAACCGGCGACAGATTTCAGATACGCGGCGCGGTCCTGGATGTGGTGCAAGACGTCATGGAAAAAGACCATATCGACATTGCGGCTTGGAAGATTCGGGTCGGTAAACTTGCCAAGCACTGTCTCGACATTATTGACGTGCGCTTGGTCGGCCTTCCTCTTGATCTGCGGGAAAAATCCTCCATCGATATCCACGGCATACACTTTGCCGCCGGGCGAAACAGCTTTCGCCAGCGGCACTTCGAACAGACCCGAGCCGGCTCCGATATCGGCAACCGTCTCACCGGCTTTGAGCCGAAGCTTCGCGACGATTTCGTCCATCTTGAGGCTGGCGACGCGATCGTGCGATTCAAGTGTCTTGCTCCAATCTTCGGCGGGACGCGAGGCCAACTGCGCCGCGGCGATATGAGGAAGGCTCAACGTCAAAGCGAAGAGCCCTAGCGAAATTAAAATTCGTCGATCTTTCATATAGGCTCCGGGCATATAAGCTTCGGGCATATAAGCTTCGGGCATATAAGCTTCGGGCATATAGGCTCCCGGCCACTATTGTGCAGCCTGCTGACGATAGCGTGCGGCGCGATTTTCTACAGATGGCAGATTCGCGGACGGATCGAAAAGACAACTAGGGAGGAGCGGGAAACTGCACGATAGCGGCCGATTCATACACGCCAGAAGAGATCCTTCGCCTTGCTTTCCGGGCCGCACAAAACGCGCCCGGAAAGCAGCTCAGGTTGACAGCTTCAGGCGCGGGCTGCGGTCTTTTGCAGGACGCGCTCGACGATGGCTTTGAAGTCGTCCGCGGTAAGCAGATCCTTCTTCTCGAATGACTTCGCTTTGACTGCCTGCAGCAGGGCCATGCGCTCTTCTTCTGTGGCTTTGATGCCGAGCTTTTCGCACCACTCCTCGATGGATGGCGGCCCGCTATTCTTGCCGAGCACGATGTTGACGGGCTTCTGCCCGACGAGATCGGCTGAGAAGGGTACGTATTCCAGCGGATTATCCTTGCGGGCCATGCGCACCCAGCCGGCGATGATGCCGGATTCGACTTCGTACAGGCTGTCGCCGACGATAGGCCGATTCGGCGGCTGCGTGACTTTGGCTTTCTCCATAACGAAGCGCGAAACTTCGCAGAATTTTTCGGTGTGGATGCCGATATCGATGCCGTGCAAGCAAAGCAGCGACAACACCACGTCTTCCATGGGCACGTTACCGGCGCGCTCGCCGAGTCCCGTGATGGTGGTCTGCGCAACCGACGCTCCCGCTTGCAGCGCGGCGAGCGTATTGGCAACGCCGAGTCCGAAATCCTGGTGGCAATGGATCTCGAGAGGCTTCTTCAGCCGCTCGATCGCTTTTTTCACCACATGATAGATGGCGTCAGGTGTGCAGCCGCCCATCGTGTCTGCCAACGTGAAGGCGTCCATGTGGCCTTCGGTAGCGACTCGCTCGACGATATCGAGCAGGCGATCGACTTCGGTGCGTGTGGCGTCGATCGTGAAAAACACGGTGTATAGGCCGGCTTCTTTAGCGGCGCGCGTCGCGTCGATAGAGGACTTCATGGCGCGATCGAAGGTCCAACCGTAAGCGTTTTTGATCATGTGATCGCTGGCGGGAATCTCGATGACCACGCCCGTGCAGCCGCAGGCCTTGACGACCTTGATCTCTTCCGGAATGCAACGGGCAAAAGCGAATATTTCGGATTTCAAACCGAGGGCGGCGATGTCCTGAATGGCGGCTTTATCCTGCTCGGAGACTGCAGGCATGCCGGATTCAATCCGGTGGACTCCGAGAGCATCGAGCTGCTTGGCGATGGCGACTTTCTCTTCGCGCCGGAAGACGACGGCGGTTTGCTGTTCGCCATCGCGAAGGGTCACATCATGAATTTTGATTTTGGGAGCGAAACTGTATTTCTTGGTGACTTCGGGCAGATAAGTCCAGGGGCTCGTAAACCATTTGTCGGTCTTCCAAGGCGTCTTCATTTAACCTCCGTAAAGTTAGTCCCGCGATTGATCGCGCCGCCGAACGAGCGAACTCCAATGCGCTCACTAGTTTCGGTTGGATTTTGGCATGATACACCGAGCAGCCATTATGGTTCAAGGACGGGAGCGGGCTGCCCCACTCCGTAGGGTGCCTCATAGCTGAGGGATGGCCCGAGACTTACCTGCGAAGGCGAGCAAAAGCGCAAAAAAAGTCAGTGACCAACGCTCGCTTTTGTAATCAAATGTGTAGTGCCGAAATATCGTAGCGTGCAAATAGATGTGCCGAATAAACGGCAGAAATACAGTCTCGTGGCTAAGTAATTGGACTATAATAGGGAAGCGGCCGAGGCGCCAGAGTCTTACAATAGTAACAGCGGTTCGTAAAAGAGGGCAAAGTGCCCAACGCAAGCTTCACCCTGAACGGAAAGCGCGTCACAGTTCCCTATGAGCCTGGGATGCACGTCCTGGAGCTCCTGCGGGAGGAGTGTGGCATCGTTTCGGCCAAGAACGGATGCGCTCCCGAAGGGACCTGCGGCTGCTGTCTGGTGCTTATTGACGGGCGGCCAGCGCTCTCCTGCCTGCGTAAGCCCGAGCAACTGGAGGGGCATGAAGTCAAAACCTTGGAGGGTATTCCGGAGGAGATGCGGCGGGTTCTGGGCGAGGCTTTCGTGCTCGAGGGTGGCGTCCAGTGCGGTTTTTGCACGCCCGGCATCGTAGTGCGGGCCAGCTCACTGCTCGAGAACGGACAGGCGTCGAGCCGGGAGTCCATTGCAAAAGCGCTCGACGGCCACCTTTGCCGCTGCACAGGTTACAAGCGCATCATCGACGCGATACAAACGGCGGGCGAAGCCTGGAACGATCATCACGAAATGCCCCGGACCGAACCACAGCATCATTTTTACTTCGGCGAAGAGTTTGGCCTGAAACGCAATCCGGCGACTACACCCAAGGGAAATGTAAAGAACGGCATCGGGTCCTCGGCTTCCCGCCTTGGCGGGGCCCAACAGGCTTTGGGAGATAAGCCCTTTGTCGACGATATGCGCGTGCCCGGAATGCTGCACGGCGCGTTGGTGCTCACACCACATCCGAGAGCAAAGGTGCTGGAAATCGATTCTTCCGCAGCGTTGGCGATGCCGGGAGTGGTGAGAATTTTTACGGCGGCCGATGTGCCTGGCCAGCGCGGCACGGGCATGGCGGTGCCGGATTTGCCGATTTTCGTGGGGGTTGGCGAGACCACTTGTTGCGTAGGAGATTTTTTGGCGATGGTGGTCGCGGACACACAGTTCCACGCCCGGCAAGCAGCGGCCAAAGTGAAGGTGGACTACGAGGTCCTCAAGCCGCTGACGGATCCCTTTGCAGCGCTCGAGCCCAACGCGACGCAGGTGCATTCGCCGGGGAATATGTACGTGCACGGCAACCTGATTGATACGACCGCGTTCTCGCGCGGCGATGTGGAGGCGGCGTTCGCTACCGCAACGCACGTGATCGAAGCGAAATTCCAAACGCAAGCCATCGAGCCGGCATTTCTCGAGCCAGAAGCTTGCCTGGCTATACCTCAGGGTCGTGGCGTGAAGGTACACACGCAAAGCCAAGGGTCGCTTTCCGACCAACAGCAGATTGCAAAAATTCTGAATCTGCCGCTGAAAGAAATTGAAATTGCCTTGGCGGCGAGCGGCGGCGGATTTGGAGCCAAAGAAGAACTCTCGATCCAAGGACAGACCGCCCTGGCCGCATACCTTCTGCAACGGCCCGTGAAAGTTGTTTTGACGCGTAAGCAATCCACCCAGCACCACGTCAAGCGCCATCCGATGACGCTGCAATACAAAGTGGCGGCCGATGCCGAAGGCCACCTGCTCGCCGTAAAGGCGCGCATCGTGGGCGATGCCGGCGGATATGCGGGGACGAGCGGTAAATGCCTGCTGCGCGCCGCCTGCCATAGCTGCGGCCCGTATCGCGTGCCGAACGTGGATGTGGAATCGAAAGCCGCATACACGAACAACCCAACCAGCGGAGCGATGCGCGGATTCGGCACGAACCAGGCGCATTTCGCGATGGAAGGAATTATGGACATCCTCGCCGAGCGCGTCGGCGTGGATGGCTATGACATTCGCGAGCGGAATATTTTGAATCCCGGCGATGCGTTCGCGACGGGACAGATCATGAGGCCGAGCGTGCGCGGGTTGCGTGAAACGCTGGACGCCGTGAAAGGGATTTATAAGGGTTCGAAATATGCCGGGCTCGCCTGCGGGATCAAGAGCACTGGCATCGGGAACGGCACCGTGGACAGCGGGCACATCAAGATTCGCGTGCTGGAGGGCGGAAGGCTTCAGGTGCTGAACGGCTACACGGAGATGGGACAGGGCGTGTATACGGCCACGCAGCAGGCCGTGTGCGAAGAAACAGGTTTGCCGCCGGAGAAAATCAGTGTCATTTGGGACAAGGAGATGGGCAGCAAGTGCGGGGAGACCTGGGCTTCGCGCGCGACAACGCTCAGTTGTGCTGCGGCGCAAAACGCGGCCCGCAAGCTGGCGTCCGATCTCCAGCAAGCATCGCTCGAAGAACTTGCAGGGCGCGAATACACAGGCACCTATGTTTGCGACTTCACCACGAAGCCAGGGACGCCCGAGGCGAAATCAAACCCGAGCACGCATTTGACCTTCAGCTACTCGACACAAGTGGTGATTCTGGACGAAAACGGGCGGCTCGAGCGCGTGATCGCGGCGCATGACGTGGGCCGCGCGATCAACCCACGGCTGTGCGCGGAGCAGATGGAAGGCGGGATCCACATGGGCCTGGGTTATGCGCTTTCCGAGAGTTTTCCTTCGACGGAGGGCGTGCCGAATTCGCTGCTTTTGCGCGACCTTGGTATTCCGCGAGCCAAAGAGACGCCGCAAATTGACGTGATCCTGATCGAAGTGCCGGATGAAGTTGGCGGCTATGGATCGAAAGGCGTCGGCGAGATCGGCTGCGTCGCCACCGCCGGCGCGGTAGCCAGCGCGCTTTATTCCTACGACAAAGTTCGGCGTTTCCGTTTGCCCATGGAAGATGCGCCTGCGGCGGAGCCGCTCATTCCGAAATCGCGCAAGCAGGCTGTGCCCGCGGATTACACTCGCGCTCTCCCCGTATAGTTTGTAGTGTTCTAAAAAAAAAGCCGGTCTCCTTTTCCGCCGTTCAACTCTCGATTCAGGCGCTTCCGGGTATGCCGCGACTCGGGCACAATACCGGCGTGTTACCCGTGGAAATGGACCACCACACGGTAGCGGCTATCGCGATTAGCGGTAGCTGCCTGGATGTGCTGGGCAGCCTCTATACGCAAGAGCTCACCCGATTAGACCATTCGAGCTGAATGCTGTAACCGCCCAGCGTGCGTGTTTTCCAGGCGCAGATATCGCCGATTTCTCCGTTATTGTCGTCATACCAGCCCTGTCCGGGGATGGGGTCGGTGATCGCTTCGCATAATTCGTGGGAAGTTGTGGAGGTCAAGGCATCGAAAACAGCTGAACCACCAGTACAACCGGAGCAGCCGGGATAGGGCATGACCGCATAGTAAACGTTTTGGCCGAAGGAGTCGTGGTAACCGCAGAAAGCCTGGCAGGAGGAGCTGTTCCCTTGAACCACTGTCACGCCATTGGGCAAAAAAACGAAATATAGAGTGTTCGCGTTGGCAGCCGGCAGGGTCCCGGCGCCGATCTCTTGCTGGATCAATTGCTGGATGGCGCTGTCCTGAACCGACGTGCCTGGAGCCGGCGAAGTCAGGACCGTTGTGCCAATGCGTGAGCCGTGGCCGATGGCCTGCCCGGGGACACCGTATTCGCCGAGTTGGTCCATGAGCTGGCTGGTCAGGATGTAATCGAAGAACTGATTGATTTGAGTCATGAGACCGCTGTTGGAGGCTTGCTGCCAGGCAGAGCCCCAGAAAACCGTAAAAACCTGGACCGCCGTGAGAAGCGGGCCGTTGCGATAAGTGAGATGAGGCGCGGCTGCAGCCGGAGCGGTGACGGCTTCCGGGCGATGCAATGGAACAATGCGGATCGGATGTTTTTGCGTATGAGCTGACTTCTTCTGCCTTGGCTTTGAGGGCATGGTCGGCTCCTTGTGAGACGCCAAGATTTGTGGTTCATTTTTTGGTTCAGGGGCTGGAGAACAGGCGGGCGTGAGTACGTTAACGAAGCATTCGAAAAATGTAAACTGGCCGTGAGGCCAGTCTACTCACCGAAATTTATGGCTCGCGACTGGCAAGTTCGGATCTGCCGGACTATTGCGAGGCGAATGCGAAAATGGTATTTTAGCGATACTCCGTTTCGGCCTGCAGGGCGCACATGAGCCAGCGCCAGTGCTCGGGAAAGATCGCCACAGGCGCTGGGAGAAGACAAATAAATGAAGTCATTTGAATTCTTTGCAGCCAAAGACTCGAACCACGCCGTAACGCTCCTCGCTCAGCACGCCGCTAACGCCAAAGTCAAAATTATCGCCGGTGGCACCGATCTCCTGGCGGACCTGAAATTCACGGCCCACGGGCCCGACGTCGTGGTCGATATTTCGCGCGCCGAGGACCTGAAAAACATCACCATGACCGAGCAAGGACTGAGCATCGGCGCTCTGGTAACGCATACGCAAATCATGCGCTCGCCGCTGATTCGTCAGCTATTTCCTGCGCTTGTCGATGCGGCACATACGATCGGCGCGGTACAAACGCGAAATCTAGGCACGCTGGGGGGAAACCTGGTGACGGCGGTGCCGTCCATGGACAGCGGCCCGACGCTAATGGCGCTCGAGGCGATCGTCACCATCGCGGGTAATGGCGGCCGGCGTCAGGTGCCGCTGAGCGAATTTTTTGTTGGCCCGCGCAGAACCGTTCTCAAGCCAGACGAACTGCTGGCCGAAATCATCATTCCCAAGCAGAACCTGGGCAAGCCGACGCATTTCTTGAAGTTCGGATTGCGCAAAGGACAGGCGCTGGCGCTGGTGAACGTGGGGGCGAGCTTCTGGGTCGATTGGGACAAGAACGCGTTCCTCGCACCGCGAATCGCGCTCGGAGCCGTGGCGCCGAAGGTGATTCGCGCCGTGCAAGCCGAGGCTTACCTCGAGGGCCGCACGATCACTCCGGAAACGATGGCGGAAGCGGGCCGCGTCGCCGTGAACGATGCCAAGCCCATCAGCGATTTTCGCGCTTCGGCAGAGTACCGAAGAAATTTGGTCGCGGTGCTTACAAAACGAGCGCTCGAAGGCGCGTGGGCGTTAGCCCAGACGAAGCGACTGGAGGGATCCAATGGTAAACGTAACGCTTAAGCTCAACGGCGAAACGCGCAGCGCTAGCGTTCCTCCAGAAACGACGCTGCTGCGGCTGTTGCGCGACCAGTTCAACCTGACCGGCGCGAAGCTGGGCTGTGACGTAGGCGACTGCGGCGCGTGCACCGTGATCGTGGACGGCAAGCCGGTGAACTCCTGCCTGATGCTCGTGGGCCAGGTGGATGGCCGCGAGATTCTGACGATAGAGGGACTCGCCACCGCGGATCATCTCCATCCATTGCAGAAATTGTTCGAACACTTTGGCTCGCTGCAATGCGGTTTCTGCGGGCCGGGGGTGATCATGTCCGCGAAGGCCCTGCTGGACGAGAATCCCGATCCCTCAACGCAAGAGATTCGCGACGCGCTCGGCGGTAACCTGTGCCGCTGTACGGGATACACGAAAATGATCGAGGCGATCAAAGGCGCCTCATGCATCTTGCGTGGCGAAGAAGTTCCGGCAGTCAAGTCCGCATAAGTTCACGGCAGAAGGAGCCTAATCATGGCAGACAAGCCGAAGGTTGTTGAAAAGCCTGATGTACTGCAACGGCCGGATATATTGAAGCCGCAGGCGCCTGCGCCTCTGGTCACCTTTCCCGTCGAAGTTGTCGTGCCGGAGGGACGCCAGCAGACGCCAGCCGTGGGCCAGAGGGCCTCGCGGGCTGATGGCCGCCTGCACGGGTTGGGACAAACGAAATACATCGACGATATGTATTTCCCCAACATGCTCTTCGCCAAGATCAAGCGGGCGGGGATTGCTTCCGCGCTGATCAAGAGCATCGATACAAAAGAAGCCGAGGCCATGCCGGGCGTCATCGCGGTGATTACGGGCCGCGATATACCCTGCAATTCGTTTGGGCCTTCCCTGAAGGATCAGCCAGTACTGGCTGATAAGCGGGTGTTCCATGCGGGCGACGGCGTGGCGGCAGTGGCCGCGGTGAGTGAGCAGATTGCCACCGAGGCGCTGGAAAAAATCAAAGTCGAGTACGAGCCGCTGACGCCGGTTTTGGATCCGCTGGAGTCGTTGAAACTGGAGACGCCCGGCATTCACGCGCCTAGCGCAAACATCTACGGGCACAAGATTATCAAGAAAGGCGACGTGGAAAAGGCGTTCGCCGAATCCGATCATATTTTCGAGGGCAGCTTCCGCACGCAAATGGTGGAGCACGTGCCGCTGGAACCTTACGCGTGTATTGCGCAGTGGGACGCAAACGGGCGCGTGACGATTTATTCCACGCTGGGGCGCATCACGCTGGGGCGCGCGGACGTGGGGCGCACGCTGGGAATTCCCATGAGCCGCGTGCGCATTGTGGCGACGGTGGTTGGCGGTAATTTTGGCGGCAAGAATGAAATCCGGGCCGAGCCCGCTCTGGCGCTACTTTCGAAAAAGACGGGGCGGCCAGTGAAGTGCGTCTACACCCGAGTCGAGGAGTTCACGTCCTCGACGACGCGCCATCCTCTGATCATGGATTACAAGACGGGAGTCACCAAACAGGGCAAAATCCTGGGCCGGAAGATTCGGCTGGTCCTCGACGGCGGCGCTTATTGCTCCTGGAGCGAAACGACTCTCGGCAAGGCCTGCATCCTTTCGGCCGGCCCCTACAACATCGAGAATCTGCACGCGGAAGCGTTTGTCGTCTACACCAACAAAACCATGACGGGCGCGATGCGCGGATTTGGCGCGCCGCAAGTGTGTTTTGCGTACGAATCGCACATGGATGACATCGCCCACACGCTGGGCATCGATCCGTTGGAGATTCGGCTGCTGAATGCATTTGACGAGGGTTCGCTGAGTCCGACCAGTCAGAAGTTGCACAGCGTGGTCGTGAAAGAATCGCTGTTACGCGCCGCGAAGCTCTTCGGCTGGAACGGCCTGGGCGACGCCGGAAACGGGAACGGAGCCTAATCATGAAACGGCGTGGACGCGGCATGGCCTGCATGTGGTACCCGATCGGCTTTACTGTGGCGGCGAATCCCAGTGCGGCGGTGGTGAAAATCAATGAAGACGGCACGGCCACCCTGCTCACGGGCACGGTGGAGACCGGGCAAGGTTCGCTGACCATTCTGGCGCAGATCGTGGCACAAGAACTGGGAATCGCTACAGATGACGTGCACGTGGTTTCGGCGGACACGGACGCAACGCCCATGGATACGGGCGCCATCGCCAGCCGCACGACTTACGTGACCGGCAATGCTGCAAGAATGGCCGCCGAAAAAGCGAAGCTGACTCTTTTCGAAGTGGCTGCACCGCTGCTGGGCGTGAAGCCGACCCAACTCGAAGCGCAGGACCATAAGATTTTCGTGAAGGGCTTCCCGCAGCGCAATATGCACATCGGCGACGTGGCCAACCACGCGCGTTTGGTTTCGGGACAACCGCCGATCGGCAGCGCCTCTTTCAATCCGGAGACGTTGGCGTTGGACCCGGAAACGGGCCAAGGCAAGCCATTTGGCACTTACGTTTATGCCACGCAGATCGCCGAAGTGGACGTGGACGACGAAACCGGCGAAGTCGAGGTGATCCGTGTTGTGGCTTCGCACGACTGCGGCACGGCCATCAATCCGATGCTGGTCGAGGGGCAAGTTGAAGGCGGCGTGGCCATGGGAATTGGCTTCGCGCTAGAGGAAGAGATGCTGTTTGATGCGAACGGCCGGCATATCAATCCCAACCTGACCAATTACATTATGCCGACCTCGCTGGACACTCCGGATATCGAAGTCGACATCGTGGACAGCTACGATCCGACGGGGCCTTTCGGCGCGAAGGGCGTGGGCGAGCCGACGCTCGTTCCTACGGCAGCAGCGATCGGAAACGCGATTTACGACGCCGTAGGAGTGCGCATCACATCCTTACCTGCAACGGCGGAGAAAGTCTTCAAAGCCCTGCAGGCCAAGCGCGAGCAACAGCCGAAGCAGATCGGAGCCGGTGTACCTTAAAAATGGCGGCGCGAACGGCAAACCCGCCGTCCAGTAGCATTGGGACAACGTAGGCAAAGGCTCTCGCGTAAAATAATCCAGCAATCAAAATGGAACAGAGTAGAAATTCGCTCGCTGCATGGCATACCGGGCTGTAAGTAGACTGGCTAGCGGGCGGCAGTGTATATTGGCCTGCCCTTTTTGGAATCGCGTTTTGGGACCGAAGGTCCCAGGGAAATCAAGCTTACGGGTTCGGCGTCGATCCCCTGAAGAATCGCTCATCTGGGAGCCATTCACGCTACAGGAGAATCTTAGCCTGCCTGAATTCATAGGAGGATGGTGGAACTTTCATGGCAAAGACGGAGCAGTTGACAAAGACGAAGAAAGCACCGGGACAGGCATCACCCTTGGTGAACGGCTCGCGGCTCGATACGAGCTTTATTGGCCAACCACACGAGTGGGATCCGCGGCGGCTTTATAGCCAGACGGGCGCGGATTGGCAATACCGCGTCGATTTTGACCGGCTGCGCAAGGAGCGACTGGCGAAACTGCAGGAACAGATGGTCGCAGCGGATTTGGGCGCGCTGGTTTTGTTTGCGGGCGCGAACATCCGTTATGCGACAGCTTCTTATCAGGGAAACTGGAAATACAACATCAATATCCGCTACGCCGTTGTTCCGACTGGCGGCGAGCCGGTGCTCTTCGAAACTGCCGGTTCGGATTTGCAGTGCGCCAAAATCGATTTGCCCTGGATGGAAGGCCGCATCCGTCCGGCGATCACCTGGCAATGGGCCGAAGGCGCGGTGCCTTACATGGCCGGCCGCATGGCAGACAGCGTGGTTGAGGTGCTAAAGGAAAACGGGCTCGCCAAAGAGAATATCGGTATCGACAACCTGGACATGCCCGCCTTCGAGGCGCTCCAGAAGCACGGCTTGAAGATCGTGAATGGCTGGCCGGCCGTTTCCAAAGCTCGCGTGGTGAAGACACGGGATGAAATCGAATTGCTGAAGCAGGCCTCGAGCATCGGCGATGCGGCCATGTGGAAGATCAAGTACGAATGGCTGAAGCCGGGCGTGCGTGAGCGCGAGATCGAAGCCAAGGTGCACGAGTTCATGCTCGAGCGCGGCTGCGAGATTATTTACGACATCATCGTGGCCTCGGGCGGAAACACCAGCCCGTATCGCCGCTGGGCAACCGACAAGCTGATCCGCCAGGGCGATCTGGTGATCGTGGACATCAACGCGGTCGGTCCTTCCGGGTACTTCATCGACTTCGTACGCTGCTTCAAGTGCGGTGGCGCGCAAGGCATGAAGATGACGCAGAAGGAGATCGATCTCTACCGGGAAGTCTACGATTCCATGTACGCGGGCATCGAAAAGCTGAAGCCCGGAAACACGACTGCCGACGTTGCGGCGGCCTTCCCTGAGTATGACGACGATAAATACGGAACGGTCACGCTACAGCAGTTTGCTCACAGCATCGGCATCACGCTCTACGAGGGCATGTGGATGTCGCGCGCATATTCGCTGAAGTATCCCGCGGAGATCAAAGAGAACATGTACTTCGCGATTGAGACCTTCGCAGGACATCCGAAGCTCGAACAAACCGCGCGCCTCGAAGAGAATGTGCTGGTCTCTGCCAAGGGGCCGGTGGTATTCACCAAGATGGAACACATGGAAGAGGCGATGAAGCGTTAAATGGCGCAATTCCAAGTAGCCGTTTCGGACATCGTATTTCCAAACCTGGACCGGGCGCGCGCCGTTTTATCCACCATCGGCGCGGAACTACGGCTAGCAGAGGAGCCCAAACCTGAGGCGATTCTCCGCGTAGCAAAAGACGCGGACGCACTGCTCGCCACCTACGCCAAAATCACCGCGGACATGATCCGGCAGATGACCCGCTGCCGGATCATCTCGCGGTTCGGAATCGGAGTAGACAACGTGGATATCCCCGTGGCGACAGAGCGCGGCATCGTCGTCACCAAGGTTCCCGACTATTGCATCGACGAAGTTTCCGACCACGCCGTGGCGCTGCTGCTTACGGCCGTGCGGAAGATTCCGCTGGCGAACTCTCTGGTGCAGCAGGGGCGCTGGGAAATGCCCGCAGTCGTTCCCATTCACCGCTTGCGCGGAAGCGTTTTGGGACTGGTGGGCTTCGGAAGAATTCCGCAACTCGTTGCGCCAAAGGCGCAAGCCTTTGGGATGCGCGTTGTGAGTTTCGATCCTTACATTCCCAAAGATGTGTTCGATCGGGCTAACGTTGAGAGCGTAGATTTCCCTCAACTGCTGAAACTATCCGACTATGTTTCGATCCACGCTCCGCTTTTGCCCGAGACTCAGGGTTTATTCAACGCGGACGCTTTCCGGCAGATGAAGCCGCACGCGTATTTGATTAACACGGCTCGCGGCCCTATCGTGGATGAAGCGGCGCTGGCGCACGCATTGGACGCGGGACAATTGGCTGGCGCGGCGCTGGACGTTATGACAAAGGAACCTCCAACGGGCTCACCCCTTTTGGGCCGTCCCAACGTTATCATCACGCCGCATACGAGTTTCTATTCCGAAGAGTCTCTGAACGATCTGGAGACCAAGGCGGCGGAGGAAGTGGTCCGCGTGCTTAAGGGCCAGGCACCGAAAAATCCCGTAAATCCCGAAGCGTTGAAGGTAAAGCCGCAAACAAGTCGCGCGTAAGCCCGCCGCAACGGCTTAGAGAGAAACAATGAAAGCGATGGTCCTCAGCGCACCGAACGAACTAGCCCTGGGCGAAGTCGCCCGGCCCGCGATCGGTGAGGGGCAGGTGCTCGTCCGCGTGACGTATAGCGGAATTTGCGGCACCGACTACAAAATTTACAGCGGCGCGATTCCGGTGCGCTATCCGCGCATCATGGGCCACGAAATGATCGGCGAAGTGGTGGAGGCTGGCCCAGACGCCAGCGTTCGCCGGGGCGATCGCGCCATCGTCGATCCCGAACTTTATTGCGGCGCCTGCTTCCACTGCCGCATCGGCCAGACGCATCTTTGTCCCAACGGAATGTTGCTGGGCCGAGACGCCAACGGCGGCTTCGCCGAATATGTAGTAGCACCGGCGAGCCACGTTTTTCCGCTTCCCGAATCGATTGACAATCGAACCGCCCCTCTGATTCAGGTGCTCACTACCTGCCTTCATGCGCAGCGGCAAATCAATATTTTCCCTGGCGAAACTGTGGCTGTGATGGGTCTCGGCGTAACCGGGCAACTTCACGTGCAACTCGCCAAAGCGCGCGGCGCGACGGTAATCGGGATTACCCGCAGCGCCGAGAAACGCGAACTCGCGCTGCGGCTCGGCGCCGATCTGGCGTTTCCCGGAGGAGAAGAGGCCATTCAAAAAGTGCGTGCGGCCACCGACGGGCGCGGCGCCGATGTGACGATCGAGTGCACCGGCATGCTGCCGGTGTTGTCTGACGCCATCCACATGGCGCGCTCAGGAGGCCGGCTGCTCCTGTTTGGCATCATCACCGCAAAGCAAGGTGCATTGCCGTTTTATGACCTCTACTTCAAAGAACTCGCGCTGATTAACGCGCGTGTGGCCAAAAGTGAAGATTACCCGAATTCAATCGCGCTGGTGCAACGTGGAACGGTTCGGCTGGAGCCGCTGGTGAGCCACGTAATGCCGCTTGGCCAGTTGAAAGACGCGATCGGTATGCTGGGGTCCGATAATGGCCAACGCATGAAAATTATCCTCGAACACGCCTGACCCGCGTTCAGCGCAAAACCATTCCTGCACGTCTCACTTCGGTATTAGCGCCGATTTCTAAAGCCCGAAAGCCTCCCGATAACCGGCCATCGAGCCTTGACCGATTCGAGTTGCATTCACCGGGCTTGCGGTTCTAAGATTCCACCAATACCCGCCTCAGGAGGCCCTATGAATGTGGCCGATGTTATCCGCACGAGGGTCCAGATCTTTGCTATTTCGGAAGAAGCGACCGTGCACGAAACCGCGCGTTACTTGCGTGAACGACAGGTGCGCGCAGTGGGCGTGCTGGACGGCGCCGGAAAGCTAGTAGGCGTAGTCTCTCAAAGCGACATTTCGGATAAGGTAGCTGCGGAAAACAAGTCTGCGGGGATACCCGTTTCCACAATCATGACCCGGGAGCTGGTCACCGTAACGCCGGAGATGTCGCTCGACGAATGTCTGCGTCAAATGGAGAAGCACGGCATTTTTCATTTGCTGGTGGTCGATGCACAGGGCGTGTTTCGCGGCATGCTTTCCGTTACCGATTTGCTGCAAGTGATCGCCTCGGACGAAAAGTCGCGCGCGGACATGCTGGAATCACTCCTATTCCCGCAAAGATAACGCTTCGCAGAGCAGGCTTGGCCTAACTTTTGTGTTCTGTTTTCTAATTAACCGAGGCGGTTAGGTCCGAGAGGAGTTGTCGCACCAACTGGTGCAGGCGGGCGCGGTCCTCCGGCTTCATGGACGTAAACTCGACTCCCATGCCCTTGCCGGGATGCGAATTGCGCACCATGGCTCGAGCGCGCACTACACCTCCTGGAACGTGAACAACCATCTTTATGCCCTCCCCCAGCTGAGCGGGACGAGTGGCTGCAATAAACAATCCGCCCAAGCCCAAAGTAGAAATACGTGACACTGTGCGGACGGACACACCCTGCCAGGCCACCAAGGGGCCATTGTGCAGGCCTATGCGGGCATAACGACGCGGTTTGATCGCTGGAGACATGCGGGTTACGAGACCAGCCTACCAAAGAATCTCCCCTGAACTTGAGCCAGACGGCGCCATTCATGTCGAATGGCTTAATTGGCCCGGGGAACAGGCGGAACAGGCGAAGGTCAGCCACTTAGGCCGGGGGTTTTCTTGTGTCCAATTTGCACGTTGCCTAAATGGGCAGCTATGGCTATTGCCAAGGCTTGCTGGCCGCACTGCGGTCGTATAGTCTGGCTACGTGAAGAGTAAGCCCGCAAAAACCGCGCTTCGAGTCTGCATTTTGTCGCCCCATCCGCTTGTGCTGACAGAGTTTTCCCGGGCACTTGGGCCACCTGGGTTCCAAACGTCGACGCGTCACTTGGATTCCATGCTAGGACCTGAGTTGCGCAAAGTGCCGCTTCCGCGAGCGCCCGTATACGTAGTCGACGCCCATGCTTCACCTTCCGCAACCGCAGCTCTGATGGCGAATCTGCTGGAGCGGTCGCCTTCGGCGCGAGTGCTGATTGTGGCAGAAAAGTTCAACGCCTCTGAAAGTCATGATCTGCTGCGGCTGGGCGCCAAGGGCCTGCTCACCTACGGAGAGGCTCGCGAGCAACTCCCGCGGGCCCTGCCGTTGGTCGCGAGTGGCGGGTTCTGGGTTCCGCGTTCGCTGCTTTCGGAATTTGTCGACGCCGTAATCAATAATTCGCGTGGCCGGCGTATGAAGGTGGAAAGCGCCGCGGAATTGAGCCGCCGGGAACAGGAAGTGCTCGATTCCCTGCTCGAGAATCTGGCGAACAAAGAGATTGCCAGTAAGCTGAACATCTCGGAGCGGACCGTGAAATTCCACGTTTCGAACCTGCTGAGCAAGTTTGGCGTGCGTCGCCGCGCCGACCTGATTCTGCTCTGTTATCAACGGCGGAAAGCCGTGCCTTGAAGCCTGCCTGCCGGGGGAGCCGCCGGCCAGCCTTCTTTTCGCCCCGCCTTCTGATATAGTCGACCCTTTTCCTTATTACGGAATCAAAACAGGGAGGAGCGTAGCCTATTCATATGCCGCTGGAGCGCAAGCCGGAGTATTTCAAAGGAACACAATTGAAGGTGGGAGTTATTGGATGCGGCTATGTGGGGCTGCCGCTGGGACTTAGATTTGCGGAGGCGGGCCACCGCGTCAAAGGGTTCGACACAGACCCCGATAAAGTCAGCAAGCTCAACGACGGGCAGACCTATATCGGTCATATTCCGAGCACGAAAATTCAGCAGCACGTTCGTTCCAAACATTTTTCCGCCACGAGCGATTTCTCCTGTCTGGCGGACATGGATGCGGTGGTGATTTGCGTGCCCACGCCGCTCGACCAGCGCCGCGAACCCGATCTTTCCTACGTGGAGCAGACGGCGCGCTCCATTCAGCCGCATTTACAACGCGGGCAGCTCATCGTCCTGGAATCGACGACCTATCCGGGAACCACTGAAGAACTGGTGCTGCCAATTCTCGAGCAATCCGGCTTGCGCTGCCCGATTGCCCACGGTCCCGACGCGGAGCACATCGCAACAGATTTCTTTTTGGCTTTCTCTCCCGAGCGCGAGGATCCCGGAAATAAGCAATACGGACTTGCCCAAATCCCTAAAGTTGTCGGCGGCGTGAATCCACCGAGCGGACGGGCCGCAGTTTCGTTATATGCGCAGATCGTGGCTCGCGTGGTGCCGGTTAGCACGACCCGTGCCGCCGAGATGACCAAATTGCTGGAGAATATTTTTCGCTGCGTAAACATCGCGCTGGTCAATGAGCTCAAGCAGATGTCTTTGCGCATGGGCATGGACATTTGGGAAGTGATCGATGCGGCCGCCACCAAGCCCTTCGGCTTCATGCCATTTTATCCGGGGCCGGGGTTAGGCGGGCATTGCATCCCAGTCGATCCTTATTACCTCTCGTGGAAGGCGCGCGAATACGATTTTGCCACACGTTTTATCGAGCTGGCGGGCGAGGTCAATACGGCCATGCCGTACAACGTTGTCGACGCCATCGGCAATGCGCTCAATGACCGGCAAAAGTCGCTCAAGGGCTCGAGAATTTTGGTTCTTGGCGTAGCCTATAAGAAAGATGTGGACGATTTGCGCGAATCACCGACTTTAAAGATCATGCAACTGCTGATCGAACACGGGTCCCGCGTCGAATACAATGACCCTTACTTCCCGCAGCTTCATAAAATGCGGCATTACGACTACTCGCAAATGCGGTCGGTCGAGCTGACGCCCAGTAACCTGGGTAGCTTCGATTGCGTGGTCATTGCCACCGATCACACTTCCTACGACTATCAAGCAATTGTGGAAGCATCGCCACTCGTCGTGGACACGCGAAACGCCACGCGGCGGATCGCGCGGAATCGCAATAAGATCGTGCTCTGTTAGTTTCGGGCTCCCGAGAAGTGAACGACTCCTCGGAATTGCGCCCAACCTCCCACGTTGGGCGCCTGCTGCGCGTAGAACAGTTAGTTAGCAGTTAATCATAGGAAATTACGCATTTTCCGCCCTTGCACCAATGCACCTGCTCGCCTAGTTTGGAATTAATGAACACTTGGTCAACCGCCGGACCTGACGCAAATCGACGCCGCAGCCAACGCGTGATCTTGAGCGTTCCGGTAAGCGTTTCCGGCACTGGCCCGAAAGGGAAGTTCACAGAGGAAACCAAGACTCTGGTCGTAAATGCGCACGGAGCCCTGATTACATTAGCGGCCAAGATGACGCAGGGCCAGCAGTTGGAACTGAAGAGCGCTTCGAATCCTGAGGCGCAATCGTGCAAAGTGGTCTACATCGGGCCGAGCGTGCAGGGCCAGACGCAAGTGGGCGTTGAATTCCTCAAACCCGCCCCGCACTTCTGGCACGTCGCTTTCCCACCTGAGAATTGGACGCCGGTTCCTGAGGAGGGCGAAAAAGGGGCCAAACCTTCCGTAACCGCTCCGACGAAGCCGTCTGCAGGCCCAACAAAGAGTTCGATACCCACTCCCGTAAAAGCTTCGAAATCCTGATCAGTTCTTTGCAGTCATTTCCAGACGCGCTGTGCCGATGGGCAGCTCTGTTTCCACAAGCACGGGTGTCCGGGTGGCATCCTGTGCCAGCCAGACGTTGAAATGTGTACTGCTGAGTTCCTGACCGTGATCGAAAACTCGCACGCTGATCTTAGAGGCGGAAAACTGTCCGGCGGGAACGATGGCCTGTTCGGAGGAGGATTCCAGGTGGGCCACAACCTCGTACAGATTTTTGCCGTCGAAGACGGGCGCTCGCAATTGCGGCGCACTCTTCCAATCAGCCGCACGGAGCAGGTAGAGCAAACCGATCGGATCGCGTGTGCCGGGCGAGACTCGGGCGGCGATGACGTTCGCGGGAGCCGGGGACCCGTCGCTGATTAAACGCCAGGTATTGGTCTGCTGTTTGCCCTGCTCGTGCAGGTACATCTCGTATTGAATTGAGTTGAGCTGCGCCGCGTCCGTGTAGGAATCCAACTGGTCGTCGAGCGGATAAACTATATGCATGGTGTCAATGGTCTGAGCCAGAGCGCGGAAATGCCAGGCCATGCGGCCGAAAAAATCGCGCCGCTCGACTACCGCGAGCTGGATCGTAGCTGCATTCACAGAGAATTTCGACCAGATCACTCGAAAAGACAGGCGCTCGCCGGGATTAAAAGGAACAGCGGCGTCGCGCGGCGGCCGTTTAGTCTCTGTAGTCGATGCCGGCCGCGCCGGCCGCTTCGATTGACCGGCAGCAGTTAGCAAGGCTCCTAGAACGAGCATGCCAGCGATCGCCAACACTCTCGGCGCTAGACCGCATCGATGGTGATCGTAAGCCATAGTTGTGCTGCGACTATCGGTCGGGCTCTCGTTAAGGCGCGGACTCTCTCCCACGGCGCTTACGCCCGCATCTACCGAAGACTAGCGAAAAAATCACACCGCCGCCAGGAAATCTCGCTTATGCGCGGTGCTTAACCAGCTAAATCTTTTTAAGATCGGCTGCCAATGTGTACACCTACAGCCATATCCGTCCGAATAGGCCCCTTCCCCGTAGTTAAACGGATAGCCAGGAAACCATCCCCGCATCGGCGTAACGATCCTACGCGGTCACCCGTCTAATTGAGTGGCGCAGATTCTCTGCTACACTTGGGGAAAGCCGGGCGTATCTACCCTGGATAAAAGTGGGCCGATTGCTTGGATCCGCCGGGAAGGGTGCGGCTCGAAGCGCTCATCTTATCTGGATCTAAATCACCAGATCGAAGTTATCCATCGAGAGGGTCATGCACGACAAAATTACAGAAGCTCCCACGCGCTCTGAGATCGCGCTGAAACTCCATGCGGACGATCCGAATGACAAACCCGGCAAAAAGCGGTCTTCAGCTCGTTCCATCGGAATTCTGCTTCTAATCGCCCTTTTAGCCGGAGGCTTTTTCCTCTGGCGCAGTACGCACAAACCGCAAACCACCGCCGCGGCCGGACGAGGCCGAGGCGACCGCAATGCCGATGGCAACGCGCGAATTCCCGTGGCTGTAACCCCCGCGCAGCGCCGTGATTTGCCCGTGTATCTGGATGGGCTGGGCTCGGTGGAGGCATTTAACACGGTTACGCTGAAAAGCCGTGTGGACGGTCAAATGATGGAGGTGCGGTTCAAGGAAGGTCAGGACGTTAAGAAGGGCGATTTGCTTGCCATTATCGACCCTCGCCCTTATGAGGTAGCCCTGGCTCAAGCCGAAGCCAATCTGGCCAAGGACACAGCGCAGCTAACAGATGCAAAACTAAATGTCGACCGATACGGCCAACTCGTGAAGGACGGTGTCATTCCGCAGCAGCAATACGACACTCAGCGTGCTCTTGCCAGTCAATTGGAAGGAGCAGTAGCAGCCGATCAGGCCCAGATTGATAGCGCCAAGCTGAATATCGATTATTGCCATATCACTGCGCCGATTGACGGGCGCGTGGGTCTAAGGCTGGTTGATGCCGGCAACATTGTCCATGCGTCGGACGCAAATGGCCTGCTCGTGATCACCCAAATGGAGCCGATCGCCGTCATTTTTACGCTGCCAGAGGATACGCTGCCTGTCGTAAACGGCCACATGCGATCCGGCGCGAGTTTGCCCGTAAAGGCTCTGAGCCGGGATAATGGAATGGACATCGCCTCGGGTACCTTGCTCACGATCGATAACCAGATCGATCAGAGCACCGGCACTTACCGGTTGAAGGCGGTCTTCGACAACAAGGATCGTGCTTTGTGGCCCAACCAGTTCGTCAATGCCCGCCTGCTGACCGACGTCAAAAAGAATGCCACGATAATTCCCGTTGCCGCTGTTCAGCGCGGCGATCAGGGCACCTTCGTTTATCGCGTGAATCCGTCGGACAATACGGCCGAGGTGGTGCCTGTAACCGTAGGAGTAACTGAAGGCACTATCGCTTCGGTTGAGAGCGGCATATCTGCCAACGATCTCGTGGTTACCGATGGGCAGGATCGGTTGCGGCCCGGAGCGCGAGTCGATCCACGGACCGATACTCGACCAACAGATTCGACGAATCCTCCGGGCGCAACACAAGGTTCCGTACCCCAAAGTTTGCCTGGGTCGCCACGCCCCCAATCTCAACTCCCGGGTGGCGCTCAATCGTTCAGGAGCCCGGGACTCCAGGGCAATCAGCCAAACGGTCAGACCGGTAATTCTCAAGGCTCCCGAACCGACAACAGGAATCGTCCCAACCGGCAGCAATGAGTCCGTCTCGCATTTTCATCCTCCGGCCGGTGGCCACCACGCTCTTGATGACCGCCGTGATGCTCGCTGGCTTTGTCGCCTATCGGCAACTGCCGGTGTCAGCGCTTCCACAGGTGGACTACCCGACCATTCAGGTGCTGACGATGTATCCGGGCGCTGGCCCCACAGTGATGGTGTCTTCAGTCACTGCACCGCTCGAACGGCAGTTTGGCCAAGTACCGGGCCTGAAGCAGATGACTTCCACGAGCACTTTCGGTGCGTCCCTGATTGTTTTGCAATTCGATCTCGATCAGAACATCGACGTTGAGGAACAGCAGGTGCAAGCCGCCATTAATGCTGGCGGCACGTTTCTTCCCGCAGACCTGCCGAATCCCCCGATTTACAGCAAAGTGAATCCGGCCGACGCGCCTATTCTGACCTTGGCGCTGAGCTCCGAGACCATGCCTCTACAAAAAGTGGAGGATTTGGCCGATACAACTTTAGCGCAGAAAATTTCCCAACTTCCGGGCGTCGGCCTGGTGACCATCAGCGGCGGCCAGAAACCGGCCGTGCGCGTACAGGCCAATCCGACGGCGCTGGCTTCCTATGGGTTAAGTCTCGAAGACCTGCGTGTCGCTTTAGCCAATGCCAACCAAGACCAAGCCAAAGGAAATATCGACGGCCCACGGCAGGCTTACACGATTGGCGCAAACGATCAAATCTTCAGCAGCGCAGAATATAAGCCCATTATCATCGGATACAAGAATGGCGCGCCGGTCCGTGTACAAGACGTCGCTAACGTAATCGACAGTGTTGAAAACACGAGCCAGGCTGCATGGTTCAATGACACGCCGGCCGTGATCCTCAACATTCAACGACAGCCCGGCGCCAACATTATCAATGTCGTCGATCGGATCGTAGCGCTGCTGCCCCAGCTGAAGGCCTCTCTCCCGCCGGCCATTCAAGTTTCCATTCTGACCGACCGCACAACCACTATTCGCGCGTCCGTAAAGGACGTGCAGTTCGAATTAATCCTGACCGTGGCGCTGGTCGTCATGGTCATTTTCCTCTTCCTGCGGAACCTATCGGCGACGATCATCCCCAGCGTTGCTGTTCCCTTGTCGATCGTGGGAACGTTTGCGGCGATGTACATGCTGGGATTTTCGCTCGACAATCTGTCTCTTATGGCGCTCACCATCTCCACGGGCTTCGTCGTGGACGACGCGATCGTCATGATCGAAAACATCGACCGCTACCTGGAAGACGGATATTCGCCGCTCGATGCCGCGCTTAAAGGCTCCGGACAAATCGGTTTCACCATTATTTCGTTGACGGTGTCGCTTATAGCCGTGCTCATTCCGCTGCTCTTCATGGGCGATATCGTGGGCCGGCTATTCCGCGAATTCGCCATCACGCTAAGCGTGACGATTTTAATCTCGGCCGCGGTCTCGCTGACGCTGACGCCCATGATGTGTTCGAAGTTGCTGCGTCACCGCCCGTTAGCCAGCCAGGGAGCGTTTTATCGGGTCTCGGAGCGAGGTTGGCAGTGGGTGATCAACAAATATGCCGGGAGCCTGCGAGTCGTTTTGCGGCACCAGACGATCACTCTCCTGGTCACTCTCGGTACGCTTATTTTGACGTTGTACATGTATGTGGTTGTCCCTAAGGGCTTTTTTCCCGTGCAGGATACGGGCGTCATCCTGGGTATCTCTCAAGCTCCGGAGACCACCTCATTTGACGGCATGTCGGAAAAGCAAAGGCAACTCGCGCGCGTGATCCTGCAAGATCCCGATGTGGTGAGCCTTTCCTCGTTTATCGGTGTGGACGGCACCAACATGACCCCGAACGCCGGGCGCATCCAGATCAACGTGAAGCCTCGCGACCAACGGTCATCCGACGTCACGCAAATCATTCGGCGCCTCTCCGATAAGGTGCAATCGGTCGAGGGAATTCAGTTGTATATGCAGGCCGTTCAGGACCTCACGGTGGAAGATCGTGTGAGCCGCACCCAATATCAGTACAGCCTGGAAGCGGCCGACGCCAATGAATTGGCCACCTGGGTGCCCATGCTCGTGCAGAAGTTGCAAGCGCTGCCCAACTTGCGGGATGTGGCCACCGATCAGCAGAATCATGCGCTCGAAGAAGATTTGGTCGTGGATCGCGATACAGCTTCGCGGCTAGGCATAACTACAGCGGCGATCGATAACACCCTGTACGACGCTTTTGGGCAGCGCCTGGTGTCGATCATGTTCACCCAGATCAATCAGTACCACGTGGTGTTGGAAGTGGCGCCCGAATTCCGCGCAAGCCCGGACGCGCTGAGCAGCCTCTATGTTAAATCGTCGGGGGGACAACAGGTCCCGTTGAGCGCCTTCACTCATTTCGAGCCGAGCACTGCGTCACTCATGCTGAATCACCAGGGCCAGTTCCCATCGACCACCATCTCCTTCAATCTTGCTCCGAATGCATCCCTGGGCGACGCTGTACAGGAGATTGAAAACGCCGGACGCGAGATCGGCATGCCCCAGAGCATCGCCGCGAGCTTTCAAGGCACGGCTGCCGCGTTCCGTAATTCGCTGGCCAACGAGAGCTGGTTGCTCCTGGCGGCCGTCGTAACTGTTTACATCGTGCTGGGAGTTTTGTACGAGAGCTACATCCATCCGCTGACGATCCTCTCGACTCTGCCATCCGCAGGCGTCGGAGCGATTCTCGCGCTACAGCTCTTCCATCTGGATTTAGGCGTCATCGCGCTGATTGGAATCATTCTGTTGATTGGTATTGTGAAAAAGAACGCCATCATGATGATCGACTTCGCGCTGGAAGCCGAGAGACGGGAGCACCTGCCGGCCGACGAAGCCATTTATCAAGCATGCCTGTTGCGCTTCCGGCCGATCATGATGACGACTATGGCCGCGCTGTTCGGGGCTTTGCCCCTGGCTATGGGCCGGGGTACTGGTTCGGAGCTGCGTCAGCCACTCGGCATTTGCATCGTCGGCGGACTGCTGATCAGTCAGTTGCTCACGCTTTATACAACTCCCGTGGTGTACATCTGGTTTGATGGGTTGGCGAGCCGCTTTCGCAGAGCTCAACCCGTTCACGGCAGGTTGGAGGCTCCGCAGCCAGGCGATTAGCGGCGGGATAGATCCGTTATGAATATTTCCGCTCCATTCATCCGTCGTCCGGTAGCCACTTCGCTACTTACCATCGCGTTGTTGCTGTCCGGCGTTCTTGCCTATCGCATGCTCCCTGTTTCTCCTATGCCGAATGTGGTGTACCCCGTCATCTTCGTCCAGGCCAACTTGCCTGGAGCTAGCCCGGAGACCATGGCCTCCGCCGTGGCCACCCCGCTCGAGCGCATGTTCGGCCGCATCGCGGGCATTACTCAGATGACTTCGTCGAGCCAGCTCGGGAATACTCAAATCGTTTTGGTGTTTGATCTCGGCCGCGATATTGATGGTGCCGCGCGGGATGTGCAGGCCGCCATCAACTCAGCTCGCGGGCAATTACCGGCGAATTTGCCGAGCAATCCCAATTGGCGCAAGGTTAACCCCGCTGAGTCTGCCGTCCTGGTCTTGAGTCTTACCTCCGATACGGCTACTCAGCCGCAGATGTACGACGTGGCCGATTCGATCCTCGCTCAGAAAATTGCGCAGGTCGATGGCGTCGGACTTGTACAAGTCGGCGGCAGTTCACGACCTGCCGTACGCGCCGAAGTGAATCCGCTGCTGTTGAGCAAACTCGGGTTGGGCCTGGAAGACGTGCGCACTTGCGCTTGCCAACGCCAATGCCAATCGGCCTAAAGGCGCCCTGGCTGATAGTCAGCACATGGATATGCTGAATGACAATGACCAGCTGTTTCACGCTCAGGATTACGCGCCGCTGATCATTGCTTTCCGCAATGGTGCGCCGGTCCGGCTGTCCGACGTCGCCACGGTGGTGGACTCGCAGGAAGACATTCGCAACGCCGGCACAGTAAATGGCAAGCCTTCTGTTCTGATGAACATTTATCGTCAGCCCCAGGCTAACATTATCGAAACGGTGGACGGCATCCAGGCTATCCTCCCTTTGCTGCAGGCCTCCATTCCGCCTTCGATTCGCATCGGAGTGGCTCAGGATCGCTCTACGACAATCCGGGCTTCTGTCCACGATATCGAAGTGACCCTGATAATCTCGGTTTTGCTGGTCATTCTGGTGGTCTTTGCGTTTCTGCGCAGCATCTGGGCCACGTCCATCCCCAGCATTGCTGTGCCTCTGTCTTTGGTCGGGACGTTCGGGGTGATGTATTTGGCTGGCTATACCATCGACAATCTTTCCCTGATGGCGCTGACCATCTGCACCGGCTTTGTGGTGGACGATGCCATCGTGGTCGTCGAAAACATCACGCGTTATGTCGAGAAAGGTATGACCCCGTTTGAGGCGGCGATCGAGGGCTCGCGCGAGATCGGCTTCACCGTTCTCTCCATGAGCGCTTCGCTGGTCGCCGTCTTTATCCCCATTCTCCTGATGGGTGGCATCGTGGGCCGCATGTTCCGCGAGTTCGCCGTCACTCTGAGCGTTGCGGTAGGGATCTCCATGATCGTCTCGCTCACCACCACGCCCACCATGTGCGCAAAGCTTCTGAAATCAAACAAAGGCCAAAAGCACAATTGGCTGTATCGCTTCAGCGAAGGCCTGTTTGATCATCTGCATCAGGCCTACGCCGAAAGCCTTCGGTGGGTTTTGCGAAATCAGCTCTTTATGCTGGGTGTCACGGGCGCCACTGTCTGCCTGGCGGTCTACCTTTACATCATCGTTCCCAAGGGCTTTTTCCCTCAGCAAGATAACGGCCGCATTTTCGGTCAGGCCCGCGCTGGCGAAGATGTTTCGTTTCAATCCATGCGCCAGAAATTTATGCAGTACGTCTCCATCGTTCAGGCTGATCCAGCCGTAGACAATATTAACGGTTGGACCGGGGGGCGCGCGGTAAATACCGCCAGTTTTAATATCACGCTCAAACCTCTAGAGCAGCGCAAGGTCAGCGCCTTCCAGGTAGTGAATCGCTTGCGCCCGAAGCTGGCCGCTATTCCGGGTGCCACCTTATTCCTGCAGCCTTCTCAGGAGATTCAAATCGGAGGGCGGCTCGGGAACGGATCCTTCCAGTACACGCTGATCGCCGATAACCTTAAAGATCTCCTCTACTGGGCGCCGCTTCTGGAATCAAAATTGAAGCAGGTGCGCATTCTTCAGGACGTGAACACGGACCTGCAGAATCGCGGCCTGGCAACCAATCTCGTCATTGACCGCGACACAGCCAGCCGTCTGGGCGTCAGCGCTAGTAACATCGACAACATCCTTTACGACGCCTTCGGCCAGCGCCAAGTCTCGGTAATGTACGAAGGGATCAACCAATACCACGTGGTTATGGAAGTCGATCCGAGGTTCCAACAGGATCCCCAGGCGCTCAACAACATTTACGTCCCCTCCAGCACCGGCAGCCCGGTTCCTCTCAGCGCCTTTAGCCATCTCGGTCAAGGCAATACCTACCTGCAAGTGAATCATCAGGGCGTTTTTCCTGCTGTGACCATCACTTTCAACCTGGACCCTAGCATCCCCTTGGGTGAGGCCGTGGCCCAGATTCAAAATGTGGAACGTGCCATCGGCCTGCCCGCCAGCATCCATGCGGGTTTTCAAGGCTCGGCGCAAGCTTTCCAGGATTCACTTTCTACCGAGCCGCTTCTGATTCTGGCCGCCTTGGCCACCGTCTACATCGTCCTTGGCATCCTCTATGAGAACTACGTACACCCACTCACCATCCTGTCCACGCTGCCTTCCGCCGGTGTGGGAGCGTTGCTCGCCATTCTGGTCACCAACAGCCAGCTCGATATCATTGCCCTGATTGGCATCATTCTGCTGATCGGTATCGTCAAGAAAAACGCTATCCTCATGATCGATTTCGCCATTCAGGCCGAACGCAACGAAGGCAACAGCCCGGAACAATCTATTTACGAGGCTTGCCTGCTGCGCTTCCGGCCCATCATGATGACGACGATGGCCGCGCTTTTGGGCGCCGTTCCGATCGCCATCAGCCATGGTAACGGCGCTGAGGTGCGCCGGCCCTTGGGTATCGCCATTTGCGGAGGCTTGATCGTGAGCCAGATGCTCACGCTCTACACGACCCCGGTGGTATATCTGTATCTTGATCGCTTCCGCGCCTGGGCCAGCGGTGGAAAGCGCATGCACCGCCTCGGCGCTCCGGCCGAACCGGCGGCTCCTGTCCACTCCGCTAGCGACTAGCTGTTGATGGGGATTTGAACGGCGAATTTTGCCGTTGGCGGTCGCCTGTTGCGCCGGTCTTTACACGCATCTCACGCAGCGCTACTCTTGGCCCATACACTGAGTCCCAATATCAAATAACTTGAGGGTGTTCTGATGACACACCGTTTTGGGGCCTCGTCGGGCGTTTTGACGGCCGCGATGGCCGTACTGTGGGCGCCTGGCTTCCTCGCGGCTCAGACGCAGACGGCTAAAGTCGCGCCGGCGGCAGCAACGTCAAAAACATGGACTTTGCCACGTACTCCGGACGGACAGCCTGATTTGCAGGGATATTGGACCAGCCTGAGCTTTACGCCGATGGAGCGTCCCGCCAAATACGGCAAAAGAGAGTTTTTGACCGACGAAGAAATGGCTGAAGTCTTCAAGTCGGGCGTGCAGCACGCTTACGAATTTACGTATGCCAATTCCGCGGAGACCCCGGTTTACGACTCCACTGTCTATGCACTGGGGGCGTGGCAAAACGGCGTTCAACCGAACCGGCGAACCTCGCTGGTTGTCGATCCGCCCGATGGCAGAATTCCTCCGCTCACGCCGCGGGGCGAGAAGTCCAGAGCGGAAATGAAGAAAATTCCAACCGCTAATGAAAACATCGAAACACAAGGGCCCGTGCAAGCCGATGACCCGAACGATCTGACTCTCGGCGTACGATGCCTCTCGTTTGGTGGACCACCGATCCTTCCTGCCGCTTACAACAGCGATGTGCACATCGTTCAAGGCGCTGGGTACGTGATGATTGAATACGAGTGGAATAGCGAGGTTCGCGTAATCCCGTTGGACGGGCGCCCGCCCCTCTCACAAAACATGCACCGATGGCATGGCGACTCACGCGGTCATTGGGAGGGCAATACGTTGGTCGTGGAGACCACCAATTTCCGGCCGGGGGCTACCTTCCAAAATGCCGATCCGAACACCTTGAAGATCACCGAGCGTTTTACACGCATCGATGCGCGCACCATCGAGTACAAATTCACCATCGATGACCCGGCGACGTGGACGAAACCCTGGTCCGCAATTGTTCCCTTGAGCCACTCAGACGGGCCGATGTTCGAATACGCGTGCGCCGAGGGAAACAACGGCATCGTTAACATACTGGCGGGAGCTCGCGCTACGGAAAAGGCCGCTGCTAAAGATCAGCCAAAAGCTTCTAACTAAGCTGTACTACCTTCGTTGGGACTTTGTCTTACATTAAGTCGACGCTATTCATTAGTGCTTTCCCGCGCCGCTGGAAGGATCGCCAAATACTTTGTTATAGCGCTCCATCTCTGAAGGCGAGCAGTACTGCTCCATAACGTCCTTATGGGGATTTTCAAGCTTCATCGGGAACTTATTCATGGCTATCCACGGCTTTGTATACATCTTGGGGTCATCGATCGTCACGGTCCACTCCAGGTGATCGTGGTCCACTCGATGTAGCCGTTCTTCGACGCGCAACTGATCGCTGATCGGGCGGCCCGCAGTATCCAGCCAGACTCTTTCCTCACCCATCATTCCAGTCGTCTCAATCACGAGCGTCGTGTCGTCCACCCACTTTCCCACGGAGTATCCGTAATATCGCGGCTCCTTGACTTCCTTTCCGATCATTACACCGCCATCCACCAACTTGGGGAGCTCGCGGCCATCGGTCCAGATGACCCTCCAAGTGGTTGCATATTCATACAGCATCGCGATCTTGTTTTCGTTTTGCAGGATTTGCGTTTCCCGCAGGTTATAAAAATTCATCCGGGGAAAGCCCAGCGGCTCGCATTTGTCCCGAGGATCATTGAACTGACCGGGAAGCACGGCATCGGCTCCTTCCAGCGCGTGATGGGACTTATATACTTGCTCGCCGTAAGGAGTGTAGGGCAACTGATGTTGTGGCTTGCCATCGTTCGGCATTGCCTTCACACCATCGGCCTGGATCCCGTCACTGGGCCCATTGGCGGGCTCCCAAGTTCCCGAAATGTCGTGGCGCGGAGCGGGAGCTGACTTCTGATCTGCGGGCGTGCCTGCTTTCTGCTCTTTCGCCGAGGGCGGCTGTTGTTGCCGCTCGTTTTGTGCCGTTGCCAACGACGTCAAGGTGAACGCCGACACCAGGACAATGAGTGAATCCCTGAAGCGATGGCGCATTTGAAGCCTCTTTCTAAGGGAATGGGGAACGGCCAAAACATACGTCCGCTCGTTCGAGCATGTCAAGGCGACCGATCTGCTTAGGCCGGATTCTTGGAGACACCGAAACCATCGACTTGAACGTCAAGATGATGGTTGACGCGCAGTCCATAGATTCCGTCGGTTTTTGCGGCCGCTCCGGTTTTAGGAAGTGTTTTTACGACCATGCCGTTAATGACGAAATCGATCTTGTCCGCCATCACGCGAACTTCGAGGACGTTCGTGCAGGTTCCCTTGGCGTCCGGCTTCTTCACCGCGGGGCTCGAAGTTTTGTCTGACACTTCCTGCGCCGAACCGCCCATTCGGCGTTTGACAAGCCACGTCCCATCGTCTGTGATCACAAAATAAAGATACTCCTGCCCCGCTCCCTCAAGATTGCTGCCTCCGAATATGAGTCCGTAATACTCGAGGTAGCCGGTCGATTTCGTTAGCGTGAAGGTGCCCTTGAGCGTGTAGTTACCCGTCGCTGTGTTCGCAGGGTTCCAGAAAACAGCTGCCTGAGGAGTGATGACGTGAAAACCCGATCCCGCAGACATCAATTTAATAGTGCCCGCGGCATCCGGATCTTCGGCGCTCGTGCTGCGGTCGATGCGCAGCTTCCAGTCCTTTGGTACCTGTGCGAATAACGGCACGATCGCAATTAACGCGAGTACCGCAATAGCGGCAAAGCGCTTCATATGTAGCCTCCCTAGAAGTACGTGGTCGATGATACTCCCAGTTTCGCCGTGCTTAGCAACGGTTTGAATATGCCTTCCCCGGTGGAGTGAGACTGACGCTGTAGATAATCTTGTAGATGGTCAAGGTCAGAGATCGAGGTGCAAGACAAGCTTAGACAACGAACTTCGCAATTTCCTTACGATTCCAGCGAATCATCTTGTCAAACGAGGCGGTACTACGGTTCGCCAGCGCTTGAGCTAACCGAAGTCGATCAAACACTATGTTTACCGTTCGCCGCAGATCATCCCATTTCGGAAAGTTCTTGTGGATCACGAACGGAACTGCGAGGGAGGTAAGGGCCGAACCCGCTGTGTCAATCCGTGCGCGCCAGAGATTGTCGATAATATCTCTTCCTTTTGGATACCAGTTCAACTGAACAGTGCACTGTATAAACGCGACGACAAAGGCAGTCCGATGATCGGCGAACGGTTTCCACGCGACCACATCAAGGCCGCCATCTTTTGTACTTGGAGCGGGGAGACCGCCGCCGAGGGGTATCCCGGTTTTTACTGAGAGCCATTCCAAGGCCTTCTTAAAATTCTCAGGGCGGTCGTCGGGAGGGGGCCAACCAAATCTTGCAATTTCAGTCCCTTCCCCAAAATAGCCCTTCGCAGCTTCGCCGACGACTCTATCGAAAATCTCGTCGATTTCCTTGTAGCGTCTGTCGCGCCGCATCGGTCCGTCAAGTGATACCAAGAGGAGGAATTTGTAGAATTCTGAGTCCGGCTTTGCCTCTAGTCTTATCGCAGTATTCTGAATTACAAAGGGATAAGATTGGCGAGCTATTCTACGGCGACGTCCAATTTCTGCGAATAGCAGATTAATTGGGGCCTCCAATTCTTGCGGAGTGGAACCTATTTTAGCGACCAATCCCTCCGATAACTGCGCGCGGGAAATCTGAGGCTTCTCCGACAAAAGCATCATCAACTCAACCCAATCTGCCAAGGCGTAAGAGTCATCGATGTCAGGTAATTCAAATCGAAAGCGCATGTCACTTCTGAAGGGCTTCGAGATCCTCAAGCGCCTCCCTACATTCCGTTAGCAACTGCTTAACTTCTGAGTCTTTTTTATATTTCGGGAGGTCATCCTTCGCAGCTCGTAGGTTTCGACCAGCATCAGCAAGACGGCCAACTAGCCTATCTCTAAGGCCACCGGAAGCGATGTGTGCCTCCTCTAAGTTGCGCTCCCTTCTAAGAACTTTTAAACCCTCCGCCGAAGACAGAACTTTTCCAAGCTTTGTCAAATCTCGACTGTCATCAAGAACTGCCTTTGGGCCAAAAAGGAAACTGATGAATTCCTTTAATGAATCCTTTTTCCTGCGTGGAATAGGTCGCTTCGCGGTGGAAACCTCGTCCTGAGGAGGGGCACCGATGAAATCTCTTAATTTGCCTGACTGCATGGCTCTTGTAAAAATACCGAAGCCATTCATCAGCCCACTTAATTCTTCTGGATCCACGTCAAGTTCAGCAACCTGTTCAGCGATCCGGTAATTGCGGTAATTTGAGCGCACCTCGGACACTTCTTCGCCAACCTCATCAGCGGTTTGCTTGAAATTAAGTCCACTATCCATTTGTGCAGCGATGTAGCGAGCTTTTGAGTATGCGTCCCAAGGCAGAATCCCTGAGATGTGACGGTAGCCAATTATCGGAGCTACCTCTCTTCGAGTTTTCACCAGTACAACGGGAACTTCCTGCGGAACATTATTTGTGGGGATTTCATCCCATTCTGCGCGATTCAAAAGCTTGGCTCTAAGGTCGGGATGAAGAAGCAACTTGAGGGCCGCAAGGCGTCGGTTACCCTCTACTACAACAAATCGCCCGTCCTCACTTGCCGGGATCGCAATCAAAGGTTCTGAAGAAAAGTACTGATGAGAAGCTATCGATTCGGCGATAGCCAATGAGTTGTATTCCTGAGCCACGAAGATTATTAGGTCTTCCTGTGACGACGACTGATGTTCTTTCGGTATTCGGGGATTCTTGGGATCAAGGAGGAGATCATCAACTTTTGTCGGAATCGGCGGCGTATACTTTGACTTCATCGTGTGTTTTTCACGAGGCTCTTAGCAGTTTACGGGACAGAGCTCCCGGCCCTTTCCCTTCGCCTGGGTGTGCACGATGATTGCGTATAAATGGCAGGAATGGTCTAGGCACCTTTGTGACGGTTTCGGGACCAGGACATTTTTGTTGCTGCCTCATCGAGAATCGCAAATCTTTGCTCATACATGTCCACCCTAAGAGTTGCTTAGCGATCTCGCGCCCGATAATCTCTCCGATCAAGGGTGGCACAGCATTCCCGATTTGCCGCTGACCCGCACGACGGCTCCCAACAAAGATGTAGTTATCCGGAAAACTTTGAAGTCGAGCTAATTCACGTATAGATAAGAGTCTGTTTCTCCAATGGAAGGGCCCCGTTGAAGGACCAGGCTGTGCCGGAATTGTCCATGATGGTCTGTCCTTGGCAAGTTTTAACAGGAATGACCAATAACGCCGCCGAAATCCAAAGATCGGTCTGCCGGCACCACGAGGCGTATGCCATTGATAGTTTTTCCCTTCGGGAATGCTTTGAAGAAGCTTCGTCCAAGTAGCTGTGGGGCGTAGCGTTGCGTCTGTGTCCGCCTCGAGATCGCCGATCGCATCCCACGCCGTGATATACGGCAACCTTTGTTCTCCGTGCGTGGGAATGGGAGGGCAAAATCTTTTGCCGTTGCGGGCCGCTACTAGGAAAATGCGCTTTCGCATCTGGGGCACGCCGAAATCAGCTGCATTTATCCTGAAAACGACAGGGTCGTAATGAGTGCCATGCTTTCGGTTTATGTCTCGCAAGCTTCTCTTAAGAAGCGACAGGCCCTCATCCTTCTTGTCGAAACCGATACCGTCCACATTCTCAAGTAGGATGACCCGCGGGAGGAGTGTGTTCACGATCTTCATATATGCGTGGAGTGTCTTCGCACGCGGATCGCGAAGGCGCAACGAATCTTGACAACCGCGGAGCCGCCTTCGAGTGTGGGGCATGACCGAACAATACTGCGATAAACTAAACTCCTCACACGCTCAGCTGAGCCCTCGGGATTTTGCCGAATGTCTGTCTCCCATACCCGCAGCACACTCCAGCCCAAACGCTTCAGCGTCTCATCGATCCTGCGATCCCGTTGGATATTGCTCTTGATCTTCGCGGTCCAATAGGGGGCGTTTGCTCCTCTGGCCAGCTTCGGCCTAAGACGTTTCCATCTGCGGCCGTGCCAGAAATCACCGTCACAAAAGACGGCGACCCTGGCGGCGGCAAAAACAATGTCGGGCTTCCCGGGAAGTGTGCGTACGTTTCTCCGGAATCGTAGACCGAGTCGCCGCAGCTCCCGCTGCAGCAGCTTTTCGTGGACCGTTCCAGTAGCTGGAGTGCGCTGTTTGGCAGCGGAACTGCTTGCGGAAGAAGGACTCAATCCCGTGAAACGAGGTGCGTCGCAACTACGTTTTCGACTCAACCTGCGCATGTAAGCGACTCTAAGATGCTCTTGGTCGATAATTGAAGGCCCGCTACCTTGCGCCTCACGTCAGAAGTTAGTTTTCGTGCGCGTAGACGGCGATGCAACCGCGTTTTTCCGGGAAGCCAAACATGGTGTTGCATACGTCGGTCGGCGCAGCATTAGTCGGAATGGCGATCGGAACGAAGACGTGATTGTTTTCGCGGTAGGCGGCTACGGAATGCGAACCCGGTCCCGCGGGCAGATTATTCAGCAGTTTGTTAGTCGCGGCATCGATCACGCTGAGCGTTGGCATGCCACCGAAGCCCGCCGGAGCGTAATAGTTGTTATCCCCGGGGTTGTACCAAACCTCGTCCGCGCCTTTTGTTCCTTCAACAGCGGCCAGCATCTTGCCCGTCAGCGCGTCTATGACGATGAGCGGTTTTCCGCCTCCACATCCCACGAGCAAATGCTGAGAAGGACCGAGCACCAAACCTGAGCCGCAGTTCCCCGTGGGATAGGTCGCTTCGATCGACGGTGACTTGGGGTCTTTCAAGTTAAAGACAACCACTTTGGATGTCTCGCCCATGCCCGGCACCGTCGCCAACATGCGGCCTCCTTTCAACTCCGGATCCCAGAGTGGCTGCTCGAATCCACGCGCCCCTTCGAATGGAACTTTGCCCAGCACGGTGTATGGCGGATCGGAAGAGATGATTGAAGCGTAGGGAGGCTTCTCCTCCGGATTGCCAACGATGATGAGATGGTCTTTAGGATCGAATCCGATTTCATCCGCGCGGCAATTTGCCCCGGTGGAGATCGTGGCAATCGGCATGACATTGGTGAACGGCGGCGCGGCCTTGTTCAAGTCAAACACTTTCACGGTGCCATGGGCATCGTCGGCCCAGAGTTGGTTGTTCGTCGTAACCACGACGCCGTTCGGGCCCATTCCTTCGATCGCGCCGCAGGGATCGTCCGGAAGACCCAACCCATGAAAACCCGTGATGCGGCCCAGATACAAATCGTTCTCGGCATCAATGACGTCGACGGCGGCGTTTCCAGCTTCGGCCAGGTAGTACCTGCCGGTCGTCTGATCGACCCAGCTGATGTCAAAACGCAGGGGATTACCGGGCAGTAAGATGCCACCGAGAAGTTTGACCGGCTTTTTCGCACTCGGCTTCGGACGAGCAGCTACGCGCGGGAGCCCATTGAGTCCCAGGACCAGAACCACCACAAGCGCGCCCAGGAACCACGTGGATAAATTCGTTTTTGCATGCGATTCGTTTACCGCGGATTTCGTAGGAAGCTTCATTACACAGTTCCTTTCGGTATCTAGGCGCGTATTCCGACGCAGCTGAGCCCCGGTCAATTCTGCTATGCAACTAATGAAATAAAGACGAGTGGCGCCGATCATACTTAGGCTGTGGCGGCATTTCAAGCCTGCTTACCTCTCGGTCTTGGGTATGGTGACACCTTGACACGACGCGGCGACCGTTATACTCCTTGTCGCACAGAGTGCAATAGCGAGTGCGGGTTCGAGAGCGCTCGCGAGGTGGGACATGAAACTCGGCTTGCTTGCATACATTGTTGTGGCTGTCGGCTTGATGGTTGTGTCACTTCCGCTGTCAGCCCATCACGGTGCCGCCGAATACGACAACACAAAGACGATCTCCCTTCAGGGAACCGTCACTGCGTTGCAATATCTCAACCCACATGCGCTGATTCTTTTTACCGTCAAGGACGATAAGGGACAAACGGCGGATTGGACGGCCGAACTTCAGAGCCCGAATCTCCTCTCTCGAAGGGGCTGGAGCAGAAGCACCCTGAAACCGGGCGACCAAGTCGTCATCACAGGGCACCCCGTAAAGAACGGCGTGAAGGCGATGACGGGTCAAAAGGTCTTGTTCACCGATGGGCGAGAGACCCCCAACATGGGATTACCTTCGGATTCTTCCAAATGAGAGCTCGGAGCGCTTTTTGGCTTTGCGCGGGCCTGCTTCTCGTCCCCTTTCTGCTGCACGCGCAAGCGGCGCAGACATCGAAGGCCAAAGGACCGACGGACGACCGGCCTCCGGCCGACCTCACCGGAGTCTGGTATCCGTCATCCGGAAGCACCTTGGGGGCGGCCACTCCCGATAATCCCGGGCAGCAATTCGTCTGGCTCGATTCCGAGGGCAAGCCACTCAAGGCGCCCCTGCCTCTTACTGCCTGGGGTCAGGAAAGACTCAAGGCCAACCATCCCACTGGACCTAAAACCTCCGCGATAGATTCGGACGACCCCGACTTTCAATGCTTTCCCTCCGGCGTGCCGAGAATTTATCTGTTCCTTTATCCAATGGAACTTATTCACACTCCGGGACGAGTGCTCATGCTTTTCGAATACGGCCACAACATCCGCCAGATTTTTACCGATGGCCGCGGCCATATGCAGGATGCCGAACCGAGCTGGATGGGCGACTCTATCGCCCACTGGGAGAGCGACACGCTGGTCGTCGATACTGTAGGGTTCAACGATAAAACGTGGCTTGGTTACGGCGGCCAGCCGCACTCGGATGCTCTGCACGTCACCGAGCGCATTCGTCGCATCGATCATGAGTCCCTGATGATCGACATCACGCTCGACGATCCCAAGGCGTACACAATGCCGTTGCACACCCAAAAGAAATACATTCTGAAACCTGATTGGAACCTGATGGAATTTGTCTGCGAAGATAATTCTCTCAACTTTCTCGAGTTTGAGAAAAAAACGAGAATTCAGAAATAAGCTGCGCTCCAAGCGGTCGAGTTATCCGCAGGCAATTTAAGCTTCCCTTAAGGCAGGCTGGACTAATCCTGCTCCGACTCGAAGTTCGTACCGTTCTCGAAATCGCAATTCGCAATCGGGCAACCGGCCACGGCGCGCCCAGGCGTGATTGTTCGGTGTGATTCTGGGGTGGCACACCATGGGACGGGCGGTCCTCTTGTCTGGCTTGCGCTGCGACACGAGAACCGAATTCATGCACAAAAATAATCTCAAGCTCTTGCTATTTCATTTCGGGGTGCAGGTGATCAGTTAAGTTTAAGAGTACCGGGGGCGGTGTCCCCGCTGACATCGCCAGAGGAGAAAACATGGGTGTGTATCATGAGTTTGTAAGGCGAATCATGCTGTGTGTCGCTGCGGTTCTGATTTTGACAGCGATTCCAGCAGCGGCCCAACTACCTACAGGCACGATTTTGGGAACAGCCAAAGATTCCTCGGGTGCGTCGATACCGGGCGCTATGGTGACCTTGAGGAATACGGATACGAACCTCACGAAAACGGCGACGACCGAGGCGGATGGCAGCTATCGCTTCCCGGAGCTGCCGGTCGGTCATTATGAAATCAAAGCAGAAGCTGCCGGGTTCAGGACCGAGACGCACACCGGCCTGAATCTCGAGGTCACACAGCAGGGCGTGATTAACTTTGCTCTACAAGTCGGGGCTACGACGCAGCAGGTCACGATCACCAGCGACATACCCCTGGTGAATACGCAGGACTCCACCCTCGGCGGTACGGTCAATGAGCAACAAATGTCAGAGTTGCCACTGAATGGCCGTAACTATGTTGACCTGGCTCTGTATAAGCCGGGCGTCAACAAAGACAGAAACCAAAACAATTCCAAAGGTGGCACGAGCTTTAGCGTTAACGGTGCCACACCTCGCTCCAACAACTTCACTTTGGATGGGGCCGTATTGCAGAACGGCTTGGGCCGCAATCCGGTTGCCGGAAGCTCGGAGAATGCCCTCGGTCTGGACGGCATTAAAGAATACAGAATCGTTACCGGTACTTATCAAGCTGAATATGGCCTAGCCATGGGCAGCGAAATGGTGGCTGTAAGCAAAGGCGGAACAAACCAGTTCCACGGTGACGTATTCGAATATTTCCGGAATTCGGCGCTCGACGCCAATGATTTTTTCGCTAACGAGGCAGGCGTCCCCATAGCGCCGTTCCAAAAGAACCAATTCGGCGGGGCGTTCGGCGGTCCGATCAAAAAGAATAAGACGTTCTTCTACGCAGTCTACGAAGGAGTCCGACAGAATCTGGGAGTCGTCAGCAATAACCTTGTGCCCGCAGCGGGATGCCATCCGGCGGGCGCCAGCGCGGCGAACAATTATGGTGCGGGCACGGTAATCACGCTCGCCAATTGTCCAGATATCGCCCCGCTTTCCCAAGTGACCCTTAGCCCATACACGTCTGCCTTCCTTGCCCTGTCACCGCTTCCCAACGTGCCTGCTCCGCCTGGCGGGGGGTTGGCGGGTTATGTGTTCAACGACCATGACCGCTTGGGAGAAAATTATGGCCAGATGCGCGTTGACCAGAATTTCTCCGATTCCGACACCTTCTTTGCCCGCTACACGATTGACAACGCCGTCCAAAATAACACGGTAGGCGACTACTCGTATTTTCGTAGCTTGGACAATGCGCGAAACCAGTACATCACTCTTGCCGAGAACCACACCTTCGCGCCTACCGTGCTCAATACCGCGCGTTTCTCCTTCAGCCGTACCTACTTCGATACCACCCAGAATAACGTTGGGCTGCCGGGCGGTACGGGTCCGCAAATCGTATCGGGCTTTAGCACCGGGATCGTCGACATGAACACTTCCGCTGCAGGCACTTATACGGAGTTCGGTTCCGTCAATGCCGCCCCGTCGACGTTCCAGGTCCAAAATATCTATACGCTAAGCGATGACGTAAATTGGACCCGGGGCAAGCACTCCTTCAAATTCGGGACGCTTCTGAACCGGTGGAATGATGGAGCCCAAAACACCAATTCCTTCAACGGGCAGATTCAATTCCAGACGTTTGCCGATTTCCTCTCGAGTAACCCCTATGTGGTGGAGTTTGCGCCGCCGTTTGCCAACGAAAACCGCTTCTACATCTTCAATACGGCTGGCTTCTATGGCCAGGATGACTGGCGCGCAACTCAAAAGTTGACCATAAATGTCGGCCTTCGCTACGAATTCATGACCACGCCACGCGAGCTGCAAGGCAAGCAATCCAGGCTAATCAACGACTACACCGACGCGTTTACCATTGGCCCAGCGATCAAGAACAACACACTGCATGACTTCAGTCCGCGCTTCGGATTTGCCTACGACCCATTTGGAGATGGAAAGACCGCCATCCGCGGAGGTGCCGGAATCTACTTTGACATCGGCAATATCGGCACAGGCCTGGAGCAGAACGCCAATGGAGCGCCTCCGTTTTCGGCGATCGTCGATATCCTTAACAGCTCAACTCCGTCCGTAGCTGGTTGGGAGAGCACGTTGGCAGCCAGCCTCCCTGGGTACTCACCGGCCAACGGATTTCCCTTCCCCGTTCCCCAACAAGTGCTCCAAGCCTACAATAGCCCGACTAATCCGACTGTCTTGGCCACTCTAACTCCCCAGTACATGGACTACAATTTCTTGAGCCCGTACATGATCCAGTACAACGCGAGCGTTGAGCGCCAGCTGCCGTTTGACATGGCGCTCACAGTCGCCTACGTGGGTAATCACGGAGTCCACCTGTCGGCGATTCACGACGGCAATCCGGTCTTTCCAACGAGTTTTGCTCCCTGCGGTGATCCTGCCAGCCGTTGCGTAGGTAATGCCGTGCCGATGTGGGATTCGGGTTCCCCCAATTGGGCTCACGTGAATCCGAACATAGGCAGCACCATCAACGTAGCCACATTTGCAGATTCCAAGTACAACGCCTTGCAGATAGCACTCACAAAGCGGACGACTCACGGTTTGGAATTCGACACTTCGTTCACGCATGGCAACACATATGACGACACGCAAGGCCAGTCTGCCGTTCAAGATTGCTCCGTTTCGGGTACTCTCCAAAACACTTATCCCCTAGCCCCGAAAGCGGTAGATTGGGGCCCCTCATGCTTCAGTGTGCCCAACAACTTCGAATTCACCGCGCTGTATCATCTACCGAGCCCGAAGGGAAGTGGCTTTGTATCCAAGGCGCTGGGCGGCTGGTTTATGAGCAGCATCGTGACGTATCAGGGCGGGTTGCCGTTCTCTCCGATTCTCGGCAATAACCGTTCGCAATCTGGCGTGCTGCAGGGCCAGATCGATCGCGCGAATATCAATACCCCAGCCTTGCTGGCTGCTTATCCCTGCAACGCCGCTAATCCGTGTGCTTACACCCCGGTCCCCTATGACCCAAATACGGTCATCACCGGCAACATCAACCAATGGTTCAATCCAAACATGTTTTCGATCTCGCCACAGTTCGCTAGCCCTGCTGCCGAGCAGGCGGCTTGTGGCGGGACGCTAGCGGCGCCATGCGCTTTCATCGGCCAGCTTGGCACCGCGGGCCGCAATTTCTTGTCGGGGCCATCTCTCAGCGAGTGGGACTTCTCGGTAGTCAAAGACACTAAAGTTGGCTTCCTAGGAGAGGCGGGCATGGTGGAGTTCCGGGCTGAGATCTTCAACATCCTGAACCATCCGAATTTCGGAGAACCGGGCGCTCAGGCATTCGCTGGCGCTAACGGCGACCTGAGCCCGTTTTCCGAAGCCCCCACACAAGGCGGAGGACAGATCACATCATTGGCCTCGGGTACGACACCCCGTCAGATCCAGTTTGCACTAAGGCTGGAATTCTAAATCGCATCATGCGGGAGCCTTCGCCGGGTTCAAAAGCGACGGCTCCCGCAGCTTGACCTCGGCGCTGCCACAAGCACAGAATGACCTGCCGCACTCCGAGAGGGTGCCTTTTCCTCGCCGGCAACGAAACCCACTTCGAAAAGGGAGACACAAATGAGCAGGCTTAAATTATTCGTTGTGGCATTATTGCTCTCCGCGGTGCCACCGGCTTTTGCTCAAACTGCCGCGCCTCTGAAGCTCGTTACCAAATATGAGATCCCCGCGTCCGTGAAAGGGCGCTTCGACCATCTCGGATTGGATATGGCCGGCAATCGCCTGTTCGTTGTCGCCGAAGAAGGTGGGCAGGTCCTGGTCTTCGATCTAGTCACCGGAAAAATCGTTAAAACGATCAGTGTTCCCCACCCGCACGCTGTCCTCGTCCGCAATGATCTCAACCGCCTTTACATTACCGACGAAGATAAAGGCGCGGTAAACATCTACGACGCGAAGACCTATGCGCAAGTGAAATCAGTTCCTCTAAAAGTCGATACAGACTCGATTGGCTACGATCCGGCCACGCATTATCTCTATGTCGACAATGGCGGCGACAATGCCCACGAAGAGTTCACCATGCTCAGCGTTGTCGACACAACCGCGGGAACGAAGCTCGCCGACATCAAAATCGATGGAGATACGCTCGAAGCGATGGCGTTGGAAAAGATGGGAAACAGGCTCTTTCTGAACAATCCCGCAAAAAACGAAGTCGAAGTGATCGATCGCAAAACCAATAAGGTGACTGCGACCTGGCCCCTCAAAATGAGCAAGGATAACGCAACGATGGCGCTCGATGAACCGGCGCATCGTCTTTTCGTGGGCTGCCGGCCCGGCCAAGTGGTGGTTTTCGATACGCAGACCGGCAAAGAACTTCAGATGTTTGCGATTGGAAAGGGAACGGACGATTTGATGTTTGACCCGGCGAGCAAGCGCATTTACGCCACTTCCGGCGGCGCCGGCGTGGTTAATGTCTACAAGGAAACTGATCCGGATCACTATCAGTCGCTGGGGCAGGTTCCATCGGGTCCGGGCGGAAAAACAGGTCTTTTGGCGCCAGAGTTGTCGCGTCTGTTTGTTCCCGTTCCGGGAAAAGCTGCGCCGAGCGCGGTTTACGTCTATCAGCTTCAGTAAACGCGCCTCGGGGCGCCAATTTTTGAAGCGCATTCGTACCGGCCAAATTTATTCCTGCGCGTGCGCAATGCAAAATTCCAGCACGCGAGCCTCCCCCCAGTAACGCTCCGCTCCGTTCGTCCGCGATATAAAAGCGCAGTGTCCGCCAAATTCCGTGGCCGCAACTCGAATCTTGGGATTTCCGGCGATTTCTGGACGGCTAAAAGATTCAAAAGGAACCACCGGATCGTCCTTCGATGTAAGGATGAGCGTCGGCACAGCAATCCGGTGCACCACCCGCATCGCACTTGCCCGCTCGTAGTAATCCGCAGCGCCGCGATAACCGCAACAGGGAGCGGTGATAGCATCGTCGAACTCGCGCAGAGTCCTCACGCGGCTCAGGCCATTGAGTTCGAATTGCCCGGGAAAGAGCTTTGCCTTCCGGCGCATTCGCGATTTGAGATCGCGAACAAAGCGCAACTGATAAAGCCAGTTCTCCGGCCGCTCGATCGCGTCCACGCAGGCCGCCAGATCCAGGGTCGGACACACCCCGCAAACGCCGCGCAGCTCGCGCGGCGCTGCCGCTCCCAACTCCCCGGCCATCTTCAACACCAGATTGCCTCCCATCGAATAACCGGCGAAAAAAATCTGCTTCAGCCGGTCGCGTTCGATGAGCTCGAGGAGAACGGCGCGGAAATCGGCGCTTAGCCCGGAATTGTAGAGCGTCGTTGTAAGCCGTTCCGTGCCGCCGCAATTTCGCTGGTTCAACCGGAGCACGTTGAAACCCGCGGCGAAGGCCCGGGCCGCCAAGGTTCTTATGTAGCCGGACTCGCTCGAGCCTTCCAGGCCATGCACGAGCGCGAGGGTTGGAGATCGCCGCGGTTCGCGCTGCCAATGGCAGCGCGCCAGCAGTTGCGTTCCTGGTTCGACATCAAATAGACGGTCGTCTGCGCGGGGCAGTCCCGGCGTGCGCCTGGGCAGCAACGCCCCCGCCAGCGTCATCAGGTGCTTATTGCGCAGCCAGCGATGCGGCTCAAATCCGTTCACGTGTCACTCTGAGCGTAGCGAAGCGCGTCTCGTTTGAAAACACCGCCGTATTCGCACAATTCCACAACCCCATATGGCCGGCAATGAATGCCACCCTGCTGCGACATCCTTGACCAACGCTATCGCGCCCCATACAATCGATCTTTATTCATGACGGCCGACAATCGGAACGAGCATTCCTCAGCCCAGTGGCTCGCCGCTGGGCTGTGAAGTTTCTGGCCTCTTTTCTTTCGGCTATTTTTTAGCAAGCAACCTGGAGGGACATGGAAGGCGCGATCATAGACGGGCTGACTTTTGACGACGTTCTGCTGCTTCCCGGAAAATCTTCCGTGCTTCCGGCCGAAGCCGACACGCGTACGTGCCTCACTCGCGGCATCTCCCTGAACATTCCCATGGTCTCGGCAGCCATGGACACGGTTACGGAAGCGCATCTCGCGATCGCCATGGCCCGGCAAGGTGGGCTCGGGTTCGTCCACCGCAACATGAGCATCGAGCACCAGACGGAAGAAGTGGATCGGGTCAAGCGCTCCGAAAGCGGGATGATCGTCGATCCGGTGACCATCTCGCCGGAAAATTCCGTGCATCATGCTCTCGATCTCATGAATAAGTATCACGTCTCGGGATTGCCAGTGACGCACGGTTCCAAGTTGGTTGGCATTCTCACCAATCGCGATCTTCGTTTCGAGAAAAATCTCGATCAATCCGTCAGCAGCGTGATGACCAAGGAGAATCTGGTCACCGTTCCCGTTGGAACCACACTCGAAGAGGCCGAGCGCCTGCTGCAGCGGCATCGCATCGAGAAACTCCTGGTTGTCGATCAGAATTTCAATCTTAAAGGGCTGATCACCGTCAAAGATATTCAGAAAAAATTGGAATACCCTCGGGCTACGAAAGATCAACATGGGCGCTTGCGCGTAGGCGCAGCAATCGGCGCGACAGGAGATTTCCTGGAACGCGCTGTCGAACTGGCGCGCGCCAACGTGGATTTACTTGCGCTCGACACCGCGCACGGTCACTCCACGCGCGTCATGGAAGCAATTCGCGCAGTGAAGCAGCGGCTGCCGAATATGCAATTGGCGGCTGGGAATGTGGCCACCTACGAAGGCGCGCGAGACCTCATCGCCCTCGGCATCGATGGCCTTAAAGTGGGCATAGGTCCCGGATCAATCTGCACGACGCGCGTCGTAACCGGCGCTGGAGTTCCCCAAGTGACCGCGATCGTCGAAGCCTCGCGGGCTGCGAAGGGTACGGGCGTTCCAGTGATCGCCGATGGCGGGGTGAAATATTCCGGAGATATCACCAAGGCAATCGCCGCGGGAGCCTCCGTCGTAATGATCGGCGGACTTTTTGCCGGCACGGAAGAGTCGCCCGGCGAGACCATCCTTTATCAAGGGCGCACCTTCAAGTCTTACCGCGGCATGGGTTCGCTTGGCGCCATGGAAGCAGGATCGGCGGACCGCTACGCGCAAGAGACCGCCGATCGCGGGAAATCGGTGCCCGAGGGCGTGGAGGGGCGTGTTCCTTACAAAGGACCCCTGAGCGGCCTGGTTGATCAGCTCACCGGCGGGCTACGCAGCGGTATGGGCTATTGCGGAGCGGCCAATCTTCGCGAACTGCAGGAACACGGCCGGTTCGTGCGCATCACGTCCGCCGGCCTGCGCGAGAGCCACGTTCACGACGTCATCATTACTCGCGAGGCGCCCAACTATCAGGTCGAATAATCCCGGATCTTCCCGTTTTTTCGCCTGGCTCCTCGTAGCCGCGTGGTCGGTTGTCATTTTCACATTCTCGACGGACAGTTTTTCGAGCGAACATACGCAGGGTGTGGTGGTGGACGTCCTGCGCACCCTCCTTCCTTATCTCTCAGACAGCACGCTGTTAATATTGCACGACGTCATCCGCAAGTGCGGTCACGTAGTCGAATACTTCATCTTTGGCGTGCTGCTCTTTCGCGCAATAAGAGCACCCGGTCGTGGGTGGGACTTGCGGTGGGCCTTCGTGGCCATACTCATCGCTGCCCTTTATGCTTCCTCAGACGAAATTCATCAGATTTTTGTCCCCAGCCGCGGCGCTTCCATTTGGGACGCGCTGCTCGATACGGGCGCCGCCACTGTCGCTCAATTTGTCGTGTGGATGGTTAACCGGCGCGAGCGAACTTCTTGACCGAGCAGGAATTCCGTTCTCGCGCTTCTTAAGCGCATTTTGCGGACTACGCGGCGGCGGAAGAAGCAAACATTAAAGCGAAAGGCCCGTTTCTCGGTGAAACGGGCCTTTCGCTTTAACAAGAGGGTTTCGAACTACGCTTTGGCTTTGGCCTCGGCTTTTTCGGCTGGCTCCTCGGCCTCCGCCTTGGTCTTCTGCTTCTCTTTCTTTTCCTTCTTCTTCAACTTGGATCCCAGCAATTCCAGAATGGCAAGCTGTGCGCCGTCTCCGATGCGGAAGCCTGCATGAATGATGCGCGTATATCCGCCCGGCCGGTCGGCGAATCGTGGAGCGATATCGTCAAACAGTTTTTTGGTTGCGAGCGGCGTAAGCAGATAGGCAGCGGCCTGACGGCGTGTGTGCAGAGAATCGCGTTTGCCGAGGGTGATAATTTTTTCCACCAAGGGCCGCGTGGCCTTGGCACGCCGGACAGTCGTTGTGATGCGCTCTTTCTCGATGACATTCGTCACCAGATTGCGCAACGTCGCGCGGCGATGCGCAGGTTGGCGGCCCAGCTTCGATCCTGAATTAAGGTGTCTCATGTCGATAACAGCGGCTAGAGACCCGCGGTCTCCTCCGGCGTTGGCGGCGCGGTCTGGCTCGGCAGCGGCGGCCAGATGATTCGTCCGTGCTCGTCGAATTTCATTCCCAGCCCCAAACCCATCCTGGTGAGGATTTCCTTGATCTCATTCAGGGATTTACGGCCGAAGTTCTTGGTCTTGAGCATCTCATTTTCCGTCTTTTGCACAAGCTCACGAATCGTCTGGATATTCGCATTCTTGAGGCAATTGTACGAACGAACGGAAAGCTCAAGCTCTTCCACCGAGCGATCCAGGTGTTCGAGCCGAGGATCGTTGTAGGATTCGACGGATTCTTCCGGCAGTTCGGTCGGCTCTTCGAAATTAATGAAGATGCTCATGTGATCCTTGATCAGCTTGGCGGCCAGGCCAATGGCGTCTTGAGGAGTTATCGCGCCGTTGGTCCACACTTCCAGCATCAAGCGATCGTAGTCGGTCATTTGGCCAAGCCGAGCAGCCTCGACCGAGTAATTCACTTTGCGGACCGGCGAGTGCACGGAGTCAACCGGAATGTAGCCGATGGGCAAATCCTCGTCGAAATTGCGGTCGGCGCCCACATACCCGCGCCCATTCTTGACGCGCATCTCGAGTTGCAACTTGCCGCCCTCGCTCACGGTGGCGATGTAGACGCTCTTGTCCAGCACGGCAAAATCGGCGTCTTCTTCGATCATGGCAGAGGTCACCACACCCGCGGCTTCCGCGTTGAGAGTGATCGTCTTCGGCTGATCGTTATTCAGCTTCAGAGGCACTTGCTTGAGGTTCAGAATGATATCCGTGGCATCTTCCACCACGCCTGGAATCGAGCTGAACTCATGCAGCACGCCTTCGATCTTGACGGCGGTAATCGCCGCGCCCTCAATCGAACTGAGCAGCGCGCGGCGCAACGCATTGCCTACAGTCGTGCCCCATCCGCGCTCAAAAGGCTGAGCGGAAAATTTTCCGTACTTGTCGGTCAACGAATCAAGTTCAGCCGCCAACCGCTTCGGTTTCTGAAATCCCTTCCACATATCTGTTTCTATCCTTCCTCCCGCAAAGCGGGATACGAAACTTTCAGAATCGGGAGACGCCGCTTTACTTCGAGTAAAGCTCCACAATCAACTGTTCATTGAAAGCAGGCGTCTGAATATTTTCGCGCTTGGGCAGCGCCACGACACGCGCCTTGAAATTATCGCGGTCGATTTCGAGCCAGGGAACTGTGTTCTGACTCTGCGCGACATTCCGGGACTCGAGCACCATGGTGTTCTGGTGCATGTCCGGTTTGAGCGTGATCTCCTCACCCGCAGTCACCAGGTAAGAAGGAATGTTTACCTTTTTTCCGTTCACCATGACGTGACCGTGTAACACCAACTGGCGCGCCTGGGCGCGGGAAGAGGCGAACCCGCTGCGATTCACAACATTATCGAGGCGCCTTTCCAGCATGACGATCAGATTTTCTCCCGTCGGGCCCTTGGCCTTCTCCGCCTTGTGAAAATACCCGCGGAACTGACGTTCCAGCAGCCCGTACGTGCGCTTCACTTTTTGCTTTTCACGCAACTGCAAACCATAACCGGCAATCTTGGGCCGCCGCGCCTGTCCGTGCTGCCCGGGCACGAAATTTCTCTTTTCGATGGCGCACTTCTCCGTGAAACAGCGTAGCCCTTTCAAAAAGAGCTTCTGCCCTTCCCGGCGGCACAGCCGGCAAACCGCTTCTCGATGTCTTGCCAATTCGCTTCTCCTTTATTCCTCGCGCCTCTTAAACACGCCGGCGCTTGGGCGGGCGGCACCCATTGTGCGGAACCGGGGTTACGTCCTTGATATGCGCGATGTGCAATCCGGCAGATGCCAGTGCCCGAACCGCCGATTCACGTCCTGATCCCGGCCCCTTAACGCGAACTTCAATCGACTTCATCCCATATTGATCGCGCGCCACCCCAGCAGCCGTCATGGAGGCTTGCTGCGCGGCGTAGGGAGTGCCCTTACGCGACCCCTTGAAGCCTATGGAACCCGCGGATGACCAACACACCGTGCGCCCATCGGGCGCCGTGATGGTCACAATCGTATTGTTAAATGTCGCCTGGATACACGCCAGGCCATGCGGCACCACCCGGCGCTCGCGCTTCTTCTTGAATTCTTTCTTTCGCTTCGCAGCAGGTTTCCCTGTTGCCGGCGCTGCTCCCTCTTGAGTTTCCTTGGCCAAATGCGTTCTCCCTTAATCTTGCTTACTTGCGGGCCATGACTTTCTTCTTGGCGGCCACGGCGCCCTTTCGCGGACCTTTCCGCGTGCGGGCATTCGTGTGCGTTCGCTGGCCGCGCACGGGCAAGTTGCGCCGGTGGCGCAGCCCGCGATAGCACTGGATTTCAATCAAACGGCGAATATTCATCTGGATCTCTTTGCGGAGATCGCCCTCTACGCGCCCTTCGGACTCGATCTGCTGGCGAAGTTGATTCACCTCTTCTTCGGTCAGATCCTTGATCTTCTTGGTTTCGTCCACTTTGGCCTTGGCGCAGAGCGCGCGGGCGCGCTCCTGGCCAATGCCGTAGATCGACGTCAAACCGACCCACAGGCGCTTATTGACCGGCAAATCTATTCCAGCAATGCGTGCCATGAAGCTCCTAACCCTGGCGCTGCTTGTGCTTCGGATTGCTGCAAATCACCCGAACCACACCGCGCCGATGAATGACTTTGCACTTATCGCAAATCTTTTTTACTGAGGCCCGAACCTTCATTTTCGCTCCGTTCTTTGCTTCTCCCTTATGTGGCAGAGCATCGGATGATTGCTCGCCCGCTCACGACTCATCGTCACTTATACCGATAGACGATCCGACCACGCGTCAGGTCGTAGGGCGAGAGCTCGACTGCCACCTTATCGCCCGCCAGAATGCGGATAAAATTCTTTCGCATCTTGCCCGAAATATGCGCTAGCACCTGGTGCTTGTTGTCCAGTTGCACCCGGAACATCGCGTTCGGCAGCGGCTCGATCACCGTGGCCATCACTTCGATGGCATCTTCCTTCGGATTGCTGGAATCAGCTTTTTTCTTGTCGGGTTCTGGGGTCTTTGCCATACGCTCCAAACGCTACCAGGATGCACCCGCTATCTCTCGTGGCCGCGTCAAAATCCACGGACCCTTCGAGGTTACCGCTACCGTGTGCTCAAAGTGCGCCGAACAGCTGCCGTCAAGCGTTACCGCGGTCCACTTATCGTCGAGAACCTTCACTCCCGGCCCTCCCGCGTTGACCATCGGCTCGATGGCAAAAACCATGCCTTCCTCTAGGCGCGGGCCGTGCCCGGGTTCGCCATAATTCGGCAGATTCGGCTCCTCATGCATCTTCGTGCCGATCCCGTGGCCTACAAACTCACGAACCACCGAGAAGCCGTGGTTCTCCACCCATTGCTGGACGGATGCGGAGATGTCGCTCAACCGATTTCCGGCCCGAACCTTCTCAATCGCCTTGTCCAGCGATTCGCGAGTCACTCGCAGGAGGTCGCAAATCTCGGGTCGAATCTTGCCCACGGGCAACGTCAGCGCCGCATCTCCATAATAGCCATCCAACTCAACTCCGAAATCGAGCGAAATAATGTCTCCTTCCTTCAGCCGCCTCGCGCCTGAAGGTATGCCGTGGACCACCTCCTGATTGATGGAGGCGCACAACACGCACGGATAACCGCGATACCCCTTGAACGCCGGGCGGGCGCCATGCTCCTGAGCACCCTGCGCCGCGATCTTTTCCAGGTCGAGAGTGCTTACTCCCGGCTGCACCGCCTGACGCAGCCGATTCAACACATCCCAGACCACCAAGCCCGCGCGATGCATGGTCTCGAGTTCCGCGGCGGATTTACAAACGATCATTTTTTCTGCGCGAGCAACCCGAGCACGTTCTTTGTTACCGCCTCCGGCGCGGCCATGCCATCCACATCCTTGAGCACGCCTTGCTGGCGATAATAATCGACCAACGGACGCGTCTGCCGCTCATAAGCGGCAAGCCGCTCTGCGATCACTTCCTCGCGGTCGTCCGGACGCTGTGTAAGCTCTCCGCCATCGCGATCGCAACGGCCCGGAACCTTCGGAGGGTGGTCGTATATATTATAAATCTCCCCGCCGATTCCGCACACCCGCCGCCCGGTCAGGCGCCGCACGAGCTGATTCTTGTCGACCACAAAATGCACGACCAGCGGCTCCGTCTTGAACCGCCTGCGCAGGATTTCGTCCAGCTTTTCTGCCTGCGGCACCGTTCGCGGGAAGCCGTCCAATATGAATCCATCCGCGGTATCGGGCCGCGAAATTCTGTCTTCCACCATGCTGAGGACCAGATCATCCGGAACTAGTTCGCCGCGCTCCATGATCGGCTTGGCCCGCAGCCCCAGCGGCGTGCCCCGGCTGACGTGCTCGCGAAACATGTCGCCCGTCGAGAGATGCGGCACGCCATAACTCTCAGCGATTTGCTTGGCCTGCGTGCCTTTTCCAGCGCCCGGAGGACCGAGAAAGATGACGGCGCGGCCCAGTCCTTTTGCGGCCACTCCCGCTTCAGGCATATCGCCGGCTCCGCAGCTTTCCTTTCTTGACGAAGCCCTCGTAATTCCGCATCACGAGCTGCGCTTCGATCTGCTGAACCGTATCCATCGCCACGCCCACCACGATCAGCAGCGAGGTGCCGCCGAAGTAGAACGACACATTCAGCCCTTCCAGCACGAATCGCCACATGTGGTTATCAAACCAGGAGCCCACAGCTCCAGGTAAGTGGTGCAGGTGAATACCGGCGATCATCCACTCCGGAAGCAGGCAAACGGCCGCAAGATAGACGCCGCCCACAAACGTCAGCCGGCGCAGGATGCGATTGATGTGCTCGGCAGTGTTCCGGCCAGGCCGTATTCCCGGGATAAATCCACCGTACTTGCGCATGTTGTCTGCGAGCTCGGTCGGGTTGAAGACGATGCCGACGTAAAAGAACGCAAACAGAAGGATCAGCAAGACGTAGATCAGCGTATAGAGAGGCTCGCCCCAGGCTAAGGCCTTGGCAAGCCGGTCAAATGAAGGAAAGCGCTTCTGCATGACCAGGTCGATTGTTCCCGGAAACGTGAGCAACGAACTGGCAAAGATCGGCGGAATGACGCCACCGGCATTCACGCGCAGGGGGAGATACGTCATCTGCCCGCCCATGACGCGCCTTCCGACCACGCGCTTGGCATATTGCACCGGAATACGCCGCTGCCCGCCTTCGACAAAGACGATGAAGCCGATCACCGCCAGCATCAGGCCAACGAGCAGGATCACGGCCAGACCGGTGAAGGGCCCCCATTGGCCGGTGGAAACTTTGGTGTAAAGGTCGAAGATGCCGCGCGGTAATCCAACCACGATCCCGGAGAAAATAATCAACGACATTCCGTTACCGACGCCGCGCTCACTGATCTGCTCACCGAGCCACATGATGAACGCGGAGCCCGTGGTCAGCGTCAGGATGGTCATCAGGGTGAATCCAAGACCGGGGTTATAAACCAGCGCTGACCCGTTGGGTCCCGACTGGTGCTGGAGCGTGAAAGCGATCGAGAGCGACTGAAGAATGCTCAACAGAATCGTGAGATAGCGCGTGTATTGGGTGATTTTGCGGCGCCCGAGTTCGCCCTCTTTCTGCAGGCGCTCGAGATAGGGCCACGCCACCGTCATGAGCTGCAGGATGATCGATGACGTGATGTAGGGCATGATCCCCAGCGCAAAAATCGTAAGCCGCCGGAAATTCCCGCCGCTGAATAGATCGATAATGCCCAGGACCGAGCCTTGATTCTGCTGGAAAAGCTGCGTCAGGACGTCGGTATTGATGCCCGGCGTAGGCAGAAACGCGCCCAGCCGATACACGGCCAGTATTCCCAAGGTGAACAGGATCCGCTTGCGCAGATCGGCAATCCGAAACATATTGGCAAAGGCTTCAAAAAATTGGTTCATGATACTCGCTCGACCTTGCCTCCGGCCTTCGCGATCTTTTCCTCCGCCGAGCGGCTGAAGGCATGCGCGCGGACCGTAAGCGCTGCATTCAATTCGCCATCACCCAGAATTTTTATCTGGCGCGAGCCCCCATGCACCACGCCGCGTTCGCGCAAGGATTCAGGACTCACCACATCGCCCGCGCCAAAGACCTTGAGCGCCTCGAGATTCACAACCGCATATTCTTTGCTGAAAGGGTTGTGAAAGCCGCGCTTGGGTATGCGGCGATGCAACGGCATCTGGCCGCCCTCAAAACCCGGCCGCTGCGAATATCCCTTGCGGGACTTCTGTCCTTTGTTTCCTGCACCGGCGGTTTTCGGGAGCTTCGAACCAATGCCCCGGCCCACCCGCACCTTGCGGTGGCGGGAGCCGCGCGGCGGCCGCAAATTTGACAAAGTTACCGACATGATTGCCTCAATCCCCCTCGAGCCCTCTGGAAAAAGTGTTGCGCTTATTCCACCACAATTACCAGATGACGCACTTTATCCACCATACCACGGACGGCGGGCGTGTCTTCCCGCTCCACAACCTGCTGCATGCGCCGGAATCCCAGGCCGCGCACCGTTTCGCGCATATCCCGGGTGCAGCCAATATAGCTGCGCACCCACTTCAGTTTAACCGTTCCCGGCTTCTTTTTCGTCGCGACCAATTTCTGCTCCTAACGCAACTCTTCGACAGTCTTGGAACGAAGCTCCGCGACCCGGGCTTCATCCTTCAGGCGCAAGAGCGCATCGAAAGTGGCTTTGATGACGTTATGCGGATTCGAAGTGCCAATCGACTTGGTCAACACATTAGAAATTCCCGCCACTTCCATCACCGCGCGCACCGGCCCTCCGGCAATAATGCCTGTGCCTTCTGACGCCGGCTTGAGCAGAACCTGGCCCGAACCATAAAAACCAGTGACCTGATGCGGAATCGAGGTGCCCTTCAAATTCAGGCGAATCAGGTTCTTTTTTGCCTGTTCGATGGCCTTGCGAATGGCCATGGGAACTTCTCGGGCCTTGCCCATGCCGAAGCCGGCATGGCCGCGCTGATCGCCGACGACTACCAATGCGGAGAAACTCAAATTCTTGCCGCCCTTGACCACTTTGGTGACGCGCTGAATGGAAACAACCTGGTCCTTCAGATTATTGGCGCTGACCTCGATCGGCCGGCGTACCGCTAACGTTTCCCGCAGAATGTGTTTGGACATGTTAAAACTTCAATCCCGCTTCGCGAGCCGCGCTGGCGAGCGCCTGAACACGGCCGTGATACATGTAGCCGCCGCGATCGAATACCACCTGTTGGACGCCGGCAGCCAGCGAACGCTCCGCGATCGTCTTGCCCACGATTTTGGCCGCCGCGACATTGCCGCCGCCCTTGATCGCCGTGCGCGTATCCTTATCGAGCGAACTCGCCGAAACCAATGTGCGCCCGCCGTGATCGTCGATCACTTGCGCATAAATGTGTCCGAGCGAGCGGTAAACGCAAAGCCGCGGGCGCTCAGACGTGCCCACCACGCGCTGCCGCACGCGGTCATGCACGTGCTGCCGGTGCGCGTTACGTGAAAGCTTGCGAACTGATTTTGTCGCCATTCTTTCCTTTCGTTAAGGCCTTTCGAAGGACCGTTACGCTGCGGTCTTGGCGGCGCCCGCCTTGCCGGCCTTCTTCTTTAAGCGCTCGCCAACCAGGCGAATGCCCTTTTGCTTATAAGGATCCGGAGGCCGCAGCGCGCGAATATCCGCCGCTGCCTGTCCCACGCGCCCGCGATCGGCTCCCGCCACGCTGATGCGCGTTTGCTTCTCGACTGTGATCTGAATGCCCTCGGGAATAGGGAATTCGATGGGATGAGAGTACCCCAGCGCGAAGACGACATTCTTCCCTTTGACCTCCGCGCGATATCCCACGCCGACGATGTCCAGATCCTTCTTGAATCCTTCGGTCACGCCGCGAACGGCGTTCGCAACCAAGGCCCGCGCCAAGCCGTGAAGTGCGCGCACTTCGTCCGACTCGCGAAGAGCAAGAAGCGTGCCGTCCTTTTGCTCAAAGTGGATGCCCCGGGGCACGCGGATACTGAGCTTGCCCTTGGGCCCTTGCACTTCGATGGTTGCGGACCCGATCTGCACCTTTACGGCAGCGGGTACCGGGATCGGTTTTCGTCCAATTCGTGACATGGCTTTTTACCCTTACCAGATTTCACAAAGCAGTTCGCCGCCCAGGCGCTGTTTGCGTGCCGCCCGGCCGGTCATCACTCCGCGCGGAGTGCTCAGGATGCTCACGCCGAGACCGCCAAAGACTGCCTTAATCTTTTCTGTGCCGACGTAGCGCCGGCTTCCGGGCCGCGAAACGCGGCGAAGGTCGCTGATTACCGAACTCTTCTCCGGCGTGTACTTCAGAAATAGGCGCAGCGCTTTGCGCGTTTTCGATTCGTCCACGACTTTGTACGTGGAGATGAAGCCCTCTTCCTTGAGCACGCGGGCGATCTCAATCTTGAGTTTCGACGCCGGCAACTCCACCCGCGCATGCCGCGCCTTGGCGGCATTGCGGATGCGCGTCAGCATGTCGGAAATAGGATCGGTCTGCATCTTTACCAACTCGCCTTGGTCACGCCGGGAACTTCGCCGCGCAACGCAAAACCGCGAAAACAGATGCGGCACATCTGAAATTTGCGGATGTAGCCGCGCGGCCGGCCGCACACGCGGCAGCGGTTCCGTATACGGATCTTGAACTTCAATTTCTTGCGGGTCTTCGCAAATTGCGAAATTCGCGCCATAACTCTCCTTAGCCGCGCAGCGGCACTCCAATCATTTTCAGCAGCTCGCGGCCTTCTTCATCATTGCTCGCGGTTGTGGTCAAAGTGATATTCATGCCCTTGATCTTGTCCACGCGCGTGTAATCGATCTCCGGAAAAACCAGTTGGTCGCGCAAACCGAGCGTGTAATTGCCGCGCCCATCGAAAGCGTTCGGGCTCAATCCTTTGAAGTCGCGCACGCGCGGCAACACCACATTGCAAAGCCGGTCCAGAAATTCATACATGCGGTCCCCGCGCAGCGTCACGCAGCAACCGATGGGCATGCCCTTGCGAATCTTGAAATTGGCGATCGATTTTTTGGCTCGCGTGATGACGGCACGCTGGCCTGAGATCTGACCTAACTCCGCGGCGGCTACATCCAGCAGCTTGACATTCTGGCTGGCCTCGCCCAAGCCGATATTGACGACCACCTTGGCTACCTTGGGCACGGCCATGGGGTTCTTATATCCAAAGCGCTTCATCAGCGCCGGAACCACTTCACTTCGATATCGATCGTGCAATCGGCTCATGGCAGCGCTATTTCTCCAATGTCGTGCCGCAACGGCGGCAAATACGCACTTTGGTGCCGTCGGGCATCAGCTTATGGCCCACACGCGCGTGCTTGTTGCAGGAAGCGCACAACAGCAGCACGTTCGAGATTTGAATCGGGCCTTCCTTCTCCACGATGCCGCCCTTCACGTTCTTGGAAGGATTGGCGCGCGTGTGCCGCTTGATGATAAAGGCGTGCTCGACTGTGACTGTGCGGCGCCGAGGGTTAACTCCCAGCACGCGGCCGGTCTTGCCCTTGTCGCGCCCGCTCATCACGCGTACTTGATCGCCCTTACGAATGCTCGCATTTGTAACCGTGGTATCCATGAATCGTTTTTATCCCTCTGCGCTGGCTTTACCAGACTTCCGGGGCCAGCGATACGATCTTGGCGAATTTCTTTTCCCGCAATTCGCGCGCTACAGGTCCAAACACGCGCGTGCCTACCGGCTCATTGGCATCGTTGATAAGCACAGCGGCGTTGTCGTCAAAACGGATATAACTGCCATCGCGGCGCCGATGCTCTTTGCGCGTGCGCACCACGACCGCGCGCACAACCTTGCCCTTCTTGATGGGGCTTTCCGGGGTCGCTTCTTTCACCGAAGCGGTGATGATATCGCCCAGCCCCGCCCGGCTGCCGATATCGCCGCCCACGGGCAGAATACACATCAACCGGCGCGCTCCCGAATTATCGGCCACGGTTAGCCAGCTTCGCATTTGAATCATTGCCGCGCTCTCCCCTTACCTTGATCGAAGTCCTAATCGACGCTCGTGCGCCGGGATAGCACTTCCGCCAGCCGCCATCGCTTCAGTTTGGACATTGGGCGGGTCTCTACGATGCGCACAACGTCGCCCGGGCGCGCCTCGCCTTGCTCGTCGTGAGCATAGAATTTTTTGGCCACATGCACGTAGCGCTGGTAGAGCCGATGCTGAATCTGCCGGGTCACGCGCACTACAATCGTCTTCTGCATCTTGGAGCTGGTAACCACGCCAATCAGCTCATTGCGCCGCCGGCGCTTTTCCGTGGCGGTATTTACGGCCGTTGCCATCAGCTTTTCCTCAATTCGTGCTCGCGCAAAAGTGTTTTGACGCGCGCCAAGTCTTTCCTGGCCAACCGCAACCGGCCCACGGCTTCGGCCTGACCCGTGGTCAGCTGAAAACGGAGCCGGAAGACCTGCTCCGCAAGCTCGCGCTCGCGCGCCGCCAGCTCTGGCTGGCCCAAATCCCGCAATTTCTCGACTTTCCTGGCCATCACAACTCTCCCGCGCGGCTTACAAATTTTGTCGGGATGGGCAGTTTATGCGACGCCAGCTTCATGGCCTGGGTCGCCGTGGCCAGATCGACTCCGGCCATCTCGAACATGACCCGCCCAGGCTTCACCACGGCCACCCAACGCTCCGGCGCTCCCTTGCCTTTGCCCATGCGCGTTTCAGCCGGCTTCTTGGTAAAGGGCTTGTCCGGAAAAATCCGGATCCATAGCTTGCCGCCGCGCTTGATGAATCGCGTGATGGCCACACGTGCGGCCTCAATCTGGCGATCGGTGATCCATGCGGGCTCGAGAGCCTTCAGTCCGTATTCCCCGAAAGACAGCTCGCCTCCCCGCCAGGCCTTTCCGCGACGGCGGCCGCGCTGCTGTTTGCGATACTTCACTTTCTTCGGCATCATCATGGCAAATTCTCTCTAGTCGGCCGCAGCCGCAGACGCGGCCGGCACGCGGCGCTTGCTTCGCTCAGGGATGTTCTCACCCTGGTAGATCCAGCACTTCACGCCGATTACACCGTAAGTGGTATAGGCCTGCGCAAATCCAAAATCGATATCCGCGCGCAGCGTTTGCAGCGGCAACCGCCCCTGCAGGTACCATTCCTTGCGCGCAATTTCGGCTCCGTTCAGCCGGCCCGCCACGCGCACTTTGATTCCTTTGCAGCCGAACCGCAGCGCCGAATCCACGGCTTTGCGCATGGCGCGCCGAAAAGCGACGCGCTTCTCGAGCTGCAAAGCGATCGATTCGGCCACCAGCTGCGCATCGAGTTCCGGCCGGTGGACTTCCTGAATATCGATATGCACTTCGCGCTTGGTCCGCTTTTGAACTTCGTTCTTCAGCTTGTCGATTTCCGAGCCTTTGCGGCCGATGATAATTCCCGGGCGCGCGGTGAACAGGCGGATGACCAGTTTATTGGCGGCGCGTTCGATATCGATGGCACTGATGCCGGCTGAGCGCAGCCGCTCTTTCAGCTGGCGCCGCAGCACCACGTCTTCGTGCAGCAGGTCGGCATATTCCTTGGTGGCAAACCATCGCGAGCGCCAGGGCTTGTTGTAGCCCAGCCGGAACCCATAAGGATGTGTCTTCTGTCCCAAAGCAACTCCTTCCGATCTCTTTACTTTTTCGGTTTGCGTGCAGGCTTCTGGCCGCCAAGCGCTTTGCGTGCCTTCTTCACCGCTCCACGCACGCCTTTTTCGGAGGCTGCCGCTGCTTGCGCGGCGGCCGTGCGTTCCGCGACTGCGCGATGATGCTCCTCAACTGCAACGACAATATGCGCCGTACGCCGCACGTAACGAAAAGCCCGGCCCATCGGGGCGGGGCGCAGCCGCTTCCAGCGCGATCCTTCGTTTACGAAGCAGCGCGACACGTACAATTCGTCCACGTCAAGCGAGGCGCCGGCGTCCTCGGCCTTGCGTTCCGCATTGGCGATGGCGCTGCGCAAGACTTTTTCGATATCGCGAGCCGCGCGCTTCTTCGTATAGCGCAGAATCTGCAGCGCATGTTCAGCGCGCTGGCCGCGAATCAGATCCACTACCAGACGAGCCTTCTGCGGAGACATGCGCACGTGCCTCGAGAGCGCTTGCGCCTCGATTGCTGGTGCTGCCGGAATTGTGAGATTCGTAGCCATGTTCGTTTAGCCTTTGGGCTTAAGCCTTTGGAGCTGCCGGAGCGCCGCCTGCACCACCCGCTGGTGACGGGGCCCCCGGTCCGCCCGGACCTGCGGGACCGCCTGCAACACCCGCCGCCCTTTCCAGCGCCGCTTTGACCGCGTGGCCTTTAAACGTCCGCGTAGGCGCGAATTCGCCCAGCTTGTGTCCGATCATCTGCTCCGTGATGTACACGGGAATAAACTTCTTGCCGTTATGCACGGCGATCGTGTGGCCGATCATCTCCGGCACGATGGTGGACCGGCGCGACCACGTCTTCACGACTTTCTTCTCGTTCCGCGCGTTGAGCGCCTCTACGCTATTCCGCAAAGGCGTATCCACGAACGGGCCTTTTTTCAGCGAACGACCCATTGAGTTCCTTCCCTAGCTATCTTGGCCGAGTAAAACTAGGCTACTCGTCCACGCGCCGCAGCTTGATCCACTGCGCGCGCCGCACTTTTCGAAAGCCTCGTACCGGCCCGGAAACCCGGTGCGAATGCGGGCAGAACGGGCATACAAACCGCGTGCCCTGCTGGCTGGGCTGTTTTTCCACCAGCACCGCCCAACCCGACTTGCAAAACCGGTAAAGCACGGGCTCGAGCGGAACTGCATGCACCTTCGTTGTCGTCTTCCGTACGGGCTTGGACACTCGCGACCGCACAGCTGATTTGCGTGCGCTCGAACCGCGCCGAGCCGCCGCAATGCTTCGCGTTGCTCTCATGGTCGTCCTCTCCATCACCCGCCGCGCCGGGATCATCTTCGCTACATCCTCAATTTTACTATTTCGTACTGATTACCGCCGAAATCAAGATCGAGATTACTTCCGCCGCTGGGCGATGTTTCTGTCCGTGCGGCGATTGTGCCGCGTCTTCGCGCCCAACGTTGGAAAACCCCACGGCGTCTGGGGATGATTGCCCTTGACCCGGCCCTCACCACCGCCATGCGGATGGTCCACAGGATTCATTGCTACGCCGCGAACCGTCGGCTTCTTGCCATGCCATCGGGTCCGGCCCGCCTTGCCATAGGTAACGTTCTCATGGTCCAGATTGCCAATCTGACCGATGGTTGCCATGCAGTCGATCACGAAGCGCCGCACCTCGCCCGAAGGCAGCTTCACCAGCGCAAGATCCCCTTCCTTGCTAAGCAGTTGGGCCGAGCCGCCCGCGGCGCGTACCACCTGAGCGCCTTTGCCGGGAGAAAGCTCCAGGTTATGCACCTGCGTTCCAGGGGGAATGAACCGCAACGGCATGGCATTTCCAGGGAGAATGTCGGCGCCTTCGCCCGTCTGCACCGTCATCCCTACTTCAAGCCCTACCGGATGCAGAATGTAGCGCTTTTCGCCATCGACGTAATGCAGCAGCGCCAGGCGCGCGGAGCGATTGGGATCGTATTCGATTGCCGCCACTCGCGCGGGAATGCCTTTTTTCTCGCGCCGGAAATCCACGATGCGATATTGCTTTTTGTGTCCCCCGCCGCGATGCCAGATGGTCAGTTCGCCTTGCGAATTCCGCCCGCCGGAGCGCTTCTTGGGTTCGAGCAGCGACTTTTCCGGCGTCTGTTTAGTGATATCGCTTTTGTCCAGCATCGTGATAAAGCGTCTGGACGCGGTATAGGGATTAAAGCTTTTTAGTGCCATTGCCCGTTACCTTCCTGCAGCGCCCGAAACTTCGCGGCGCTTTGCACCCTGATATCGAAAAGAACCGATCACAGATTCTCCGCGTATTCGATCATCTTTTCGTCTTTGCCAAGCCGGACGTAAGCCTTCTTCCAGTCCCGCCGATGCCCTTCCGAACGCCCGCGCCGCCGGAACTTGCCATGAAAAATCGCTGTGCGCACGGCGTCGACCTTTACCTTGAAAATCTGCTGTACCGCCTCTTTGATCTGCGTCTTGGTAGCATCCGCGGCCACTTCAAAGACGACTGTGTGCTGCGTCTCTTTTACTCCCAAGCCCTTCTCGGTGATGATGGGCCGGCGAATCACTTTGTAAACGTTGACGTCCATGTTTTTGCCCTGTCCCGCCTTATTCCTTTTCCTTGCCTTTGCCTTTCGGCTTGGCTTTCGGCTTCGATTTCGCACGGGCCGGTGACTTGGCCTTGCTCGAAGACTTCGGCTTTGTCCGCACCGCCGGCTTGCTCTGCCGAGTCTTGGTGGATGGCACAGCCGCGCGCGTAGACACCGCGGGCTCCGCGCCGCCATTTTCACTCGACGAGGCTTCTGCGGGTTGCGCCCCTTCCGACCCCAACGACCTGCCCAGATGCAACGCCGTATCTTGCGATAGCAAAACGCGGCCGTGCCGCAAGACGTCATAGGCCTGCAGCGCAGCGGGAGCGACCACTTTCACTCCCTCGAGATTGCGGCTGGCCAGCTCGAGATTACGGTTGCCCGGCCCTTCGACCACGAGCACGGTGCGCGTCTCTCCATCGAGCTTGGTTAATGCCGCCCGGAACTCCTTGGTCTTGTGCGAATCCAACTTCCAGCCATCAACCACGGTGAGTTTCTCGTCCGATAGCTTTGCCGAAAGCGCCGAACGCAAAGCGCCGAGCACCATCTTCTTCGGAAGCCGATATTCGTAACTCCGCGGCTGCGGCCCGTGCACGGTACCGCCCTTGCGCCAGATCGAAGAGCGAATCGACCCCACCCGCGCGCGCCCGGTGCCCTTCTGCCGCCATAGCTTGCGGCCGGACCCAGACACTTCGCCGCGACCCTTGGTCTTGTGCGTGCCCGCCCGCTCGCCCGCCAGGTACCAGCGTACCGCCTCATGCAGCAGATGCGGATTCACCTGCGCTGCGAACACCGCATCGGCCAGTTCCACCTGGCCCACGGTCTTCCCTTGCAAATTGATTACGTCGACGACGGCCATGAAATGCCTAAGCTCCTTGTCTCTACTTCGCGCGCTTGGACTTGCGGATCAAGAGATAACAGCCGGTTGGCCCGGGAACGGCGCCGCGCACCAGCAAAAGATTCTCTTCGGTATCGATCTTCACCACGCGCAAATTCTTGACGGTCTTGCGTTCATGCCCCATGTGTCCGGGAAAGTGCTGACCCGGCCATACACGCGATGGGAAGGAGCTGGCGCCAATGCCGCCCGGCGCGCGATGGAACATGGAACCGTGCGTGGCGTCGCCGCCGCGGTAATGCCAGCGCTTGACGCCGCCTTGAAATCCCTTGCCCTTGCTCACGCCGGTCACGTCCACCAGTTCGCCCGGTGCAAAGCGGTCTACCAGAACGCGGTCGCCAACTTTCGTTTCGTCGCTCGATTCTTCCAGGCGAACCTCGCGCAGCATGCGCATGGGCGCCACGTTGGCCTTCTTGAAATGGCCGGTCATGGGCTTCGAGATGCGCTGCGGCTTCACGAATTCGACCAGCCCCAATTGCACGGCATCGTAGCCGTCGGTTTGCTTGCCGCGGCGTTGAACGACGACGCAAGGACCAGCCTGCAGCACTGTGCAAGGCACCGCCGCGCCATCGTCCGCAAATATCCGGGTCATGCCCAGCTTGATTCCGATAATTCCATTCACAGCCATTCGAATCGTCCTTTTATTCTTTCGCCACTAGCGACTACATTCCGTCTTTTGTGGGTCGCGCCTTTAGGCGCGACAAAACATCAAGGGCGGCGGGGGCTTTAGCCCCTGTCATTTCGCCGCGTGCTCGCGGCCAAACGCCTTGATCTCCACGTCCACGCCCGGCGGTAAATCGAGTTTCATCAAAGCGTCTACCGTATCCGGCGTAGGCTCGAGAATGTCGATCAGCCGCTTGTGCGTGCGCATTTCAAATTGCTCGCGCGATTTTTTGTCCACGTGCGGCGAACGCAAAACCGTCCAGCGGTTGATCGTGGTGGGCAACGGAATCGGCCCGGCCACGTCCGCGCCGGTGCGCTTGGCTGTGTCCACAATTTCCCGCGTGGACTGGTCCAGGATGCGGTGGTCGTACGCTTTCAAGCGAATGCGAATTCGTTCTCCGGCTGGCATAGGTTACTCGATGACCTCGGTGACGGCGCCGGCGCCGACGGTGTGGCCGCCTTCGCGAATGGCGAAGCGCAACCCGCGTTCGAGCGCCACCGGCGTGATCAGCGAAATCTCCGCCGATACGTTATCTCCCGGCATCACCATCTCCACTCCGGTCGGCAGCTTCACGTCTCCGGTCACGTCCGTGGTCCGAAAATAAAATTGCGGCCGGTATCCGGTGAAAAACGGCGTGTGCCGCCCGCCCTCTTCCTTGGTCAGCACGTAAGCTTCGGCCTTGAACTTGGTGTGCGGCGTGATCGAGCCCGGCTTCGCTACCACCTGCCCGCGCTCCACCTCTTCTTTTTCCGTGCCCCGCAACAGCAAACCCACGTTGTCTCCGGCCATGCCTTCGTCCAGCAGCTTGCGGAACATCTCCACGCCCGTGACGATCCGCTTGATCGTCGGCCGGAAACCCACAATCTCGATCTCTTCCCCGACCTTCACTTTGCCGCGCTCGATTCGCCCGGTTACCACCGTGCCGCGGCCGGAGATCGAGAAAATATCCTCGATAGGCATGGCAAACGGCTTGTCCACATCCCGCTGCGGCAACGGCACGTTCTTATCGACCGCCGCCATCAGCTCGAGGATCGTCTTCTCCCACTGCTCTTCGCCATTCAGCGCGCCCAGCGCCGATCCGCGAATCACCGGCACGTCATCGCCCGGAAATTGATAGGTCTTGAGCAACTCGCGTACTTCCAGTTCCACCAGCTCGAGCAGTTCGGGATCTTCCACCGCATCGCACTTGTTCAAAAACACCACGATATACGGCACGCCCACTTGCCGCGCCAAAAGAATGTGTTCCCGCGTCTGCGGCATCGGCCCGTCGGTCGCCGCCACCACCAGAATCGCCCCATCCATCTGCGCCGCCCCGGTGATCATGTTCTTGATGTAATCGGCGTGACCCGGGCAATCGATGTGCGCGTAGTGCCGGTTGGCCGTTTCGTACTCCACGTGCGCCACCGCGATCGTGATCCCGCGCTCGCGCTCTTCCGGCGCGTTGTCGATCGAATCGAAGGCGCGGAACTGCACCTTCGGATTGTTCTTGCTGAGCACCTTGGTGATCGCCGCCGTCAAGGTCGTCTTGCCGTGATCGATGTGCCCGATCGTCCCGATATTCACGTGCGGCTTGCTGCGCTCGAATTTTTCCTTCGCCATCGCTTGTCCTGTTCCTCCGCTGCTGCGGTAAAAACCCTAAACTGAAACTATCTCGTCACCCGGCCCGTGGCCTTGGAGATCACTTCATCCGCGATCGATGCGGGCGCCTCGGCATAATGCGAGAAGTGCATAGTGAAGCTTCCCCGGCCCTGGGTACGGCTGCGCAAGTCCGTGGCGTAGCCGAACATCTCCGCCAACGGCACTTCGCAGCGAATAATCTGCGCTCCGGCGCGCGATTCCATCCCCAGCGGATGGCCGCGGCGCGAATTAAGATCGCCGAAGACATCGCCCATGTATTCCTCGGGCACGACCACCTCAATGCGCATCACCGGTTCGAGAAGCACGGGCTGCGCCTTGCCGCAGGCCTCTTTGAACGCCATGGACCCGGCGATCTTGAACGCCATTTCCGAACTGTCTACCTCGTGGTAGCTGCCGTCGGTCAAAACCACGGCGATATCCACCATCTCATAGCCCGCAAGGACGCCATTCTCCATAGCCTCGCGTATACCTGCTTCAATGGGAGCGATGTATTCCCTGGGTATCGCCCCTCCTATGACCTTGTCGATAAAAAGCAATCGATGCTCTTTATCGAACCGGAACTTACCGCCTGATCCGGCCACTGACTTCGCCAATGCATCGAGCTCGTCGGTAGACATCTCGTGCATATCCTCGTGGCTCGAATTCGGCAGTGGATGAATTTCGAGTTTGCAATGGCCGTACTGCCCGCGGCCGCCCGTCTGACGAATATATTTGCCTTCGGCTCCAGCATGTCTGCGGATCGTTTCGCGATAAGCGACCTGAGGCCGCCCGACAGTCGCTTGCACGCCAAATTCGCGCATCATGCGGTCCACAATGATCTCAAGGTGCAGTTCGCCCATGCCGGAAATCAAAGTCTGTCCGGTGTCGGGATCGGTGTGTACCCGGAAAGTAGGATCTTCCTGCGAAAGCTTCTGGAGAGCGTTGCCGAGCTTATCCTGATCCGCCTTGGTCTTCGGCTCGATGGCCACTGAAATGACCGGAGCGGGGAATTCGATCGATTCCAAAATGATCGGCTTCTGCTCATCGCAAAGCGTGTCGCCCGTCGTTACGCTCTTTAAGCCTACGCACGCGGCAATGTCGCCCGCGTAGATGGCATCGATTTCTTCACGCTTGTTTGCATGCATGCGCAAGAGCCGGCCGATGCGCTCGCGAGTGCTTTTCGATGAGTTGTAGACGTAGCTGCCGGCCTTCAACACGCCCGAATACACGCGGATATAAGTCACATGCCCGACAAACGGGTCGGACATGATCTTGAACGCCAGCGCCGAAAACGGCTGGTCATCGCTGGCCCGCCGCAATAGCGGCTCTGTGCCATCGAGCGACGTGCCTTCGACCGGCGGAACATCGAGAGGCGAAGGCAGATAATCAACGACCGCATCGAGCAGAGGCTGAACGCCCTTGTTCTTGAATGCGGAGCCTGCTATCACCGGCACGAGCTTCAGCGCGATCGTCGAGCGGCGAACGGACGCGCGCAGCTCTTCCGGCTTCAACTCATGTTCGGCCAAGTACTTGTCCAGAATGGCGTCGTCGTGTTCGGCGATGTACTCGACCACCTTTTCGCGCTGCTCTTTATAGAACTCCGGACTGATCGCCGACGCCTTGATTGCCGCCTCGACTTCCGGCCGCTCCTTCAGAAATGCCTCATCCCAAAGCTTCTCGATCGGCAACACCTCGAACTTCGCGCCGAGAGTATCTTCAAGCCAGATAATCGCTTTTTGCTCGATGAAATCGATCACTCCGACGAAGCTATCTTCCTTGCCGATGGGAAACTGCAGGGGAACGGGGTGGGCGCCAAGCCGCTGGCGCATCGTGCGGATACAGTGATCGAAATCGGCTCCAATGCGGTCCATCTTGTTCACAAATGCAATGCGCGGCACGCGATATTTATCCGCCTGCCGCCACACCGTCTCTGTCTGCGGCTGCACGCCCGCGACAGCATCAAAAATTGCCACGGCGCCATCGAGCACGCGCAGCGAGCGCTCCACTTCAACGGTAAAATCGACGTGGCCCGGCGTATCGATAATGTTGACCCGATAGGATTGGCCGGAGCGCTTCCAGCTCGCCGTCGTCGCGGCGGACGTAATCGTGATGCCGCGCTCGCGCTCCTGCTCCATCCAGTCCATCGTGGCGGTGCCTTCATCGACTTCGCCGATCTTGTACGTGACACCGGTGTAAAAAAGAATGCGCTCGGTGGACGTCGTCTTGCCGGCGTCGATATGCGCCATGATGCCGATGTTGCGCGTATGTTCGAGTTGTGACCGTGTTTCCATAATTCTGCCAAATTCGTCCGTTTTTTTGTTTTACCAGCGGTAGTGGGCGAAGGCCTTGTTCGCCTCGGCCATGCGGTGAACGTCTTCTTTGCGCTTGATCGCGCCGCCGCGTCCGTTGGCCGCGTCCAAAAGCTCGTCGGCCAACTTATCCATCATGCGCTTGCCGGGGCGGGTGCGCGCGTGCAGCAGTAACCAGCGAATCGCCAAAGACTGCCTGCGGAACTGGCTCACCTCAACCGGAACCTGATAGTTCGCGCCGCCAACCCGGCGAGACTTCACCTCAAGCACCGGCTTGACGTTTTCCACCGCTTTCTTGAAAACTTTGAGCGGCTCGTCGTTCGCTTTCTGTCCCACCTGCTCCATTGCGCCATAAAAGATGCTCTGCGCCGTGGACCGCTTTCCATCCCACATCATCGAGTTAATGAACTTCTGCACGAGATCGCTGGCGTAAACCGAATCCGGCAGAACCGTGCGGCGCGATATGAATCCTTTGCGTGGCATGATGCTTCTCCGTCTTTCTTACTTCTGCGCAGCCTTGGGCCGCTTGGCTCCGTATTTCGAACGCCCCTGCTTGCGATTGTCGACGCCAGCCGCGTCGAGCGTGCCCCGGATGATGTGATAGCGAACTCCAGGCAGATCCTTCACGCGGCCGCCGCGCACCAGTACGATCGAGTGCTCCTGCAGGTTGTGCCCGATGCCGGGAATGTAAGTCGTCACTTCGACGCTATTGGTCAGCCGCGCCCGAGCCACCTTGCGCAGCGCGGAATTGGGTTTTTTCGGCGTCTGCGTGTACACACGAATGCACACGCCGCGCTTCTCCGGGCATCCCTGCAGCGCGGGCGATTTTGTCTTCGTGCGTACTTTTTCGCGTCCGTTACGGACCAGTTGCGCAAACGTCGGCACGGCTCTCCCTCACTTGAGCAAAAAAAAACGATTCCATTCCGGGCCAGCTTTCGCTGACACTCGGAGTTTGCGGGTTGATCAACAGAAAGGGTCAGTAGCGACCCCGGACCGAAAATTCTCCACGCACAGAATCCACTGCGGCTTGCAAGGCAGCGGGTCAAGCGGAGAGGCTACTCGGCTTTGCGGGGCTGGCGCCCCATTCCGGCCGCTCTCCTAGCCCCAATTCCCTCGTTCATTCCGGGGCAGGAGACCTTCCCCTTCTACCACAGGGCAAAAATTCCCCTGACAAAACGCTGAGTATAGGCAAAAAATGACAATGTGTCAAAATAAAAAACACATTTCTCGGAGCGAAAGTGGGCTTGGCGATGCACATGCAGACTTACCCTCAGGACACCTGAGGAGCACGCACAGGACGCCGCGCTCACATTAATCCCTATAGAATCAGCAGCTTACGAAAAACCTTACTTCAATTCCAGGATTTCCTTCTCTTTCGCGGCAGACAGGTCTTCAATTTTCCTGGTCTCGCTGTGAGTGAGCTTCTCCAGTTCTTCCACAGACCGCTTGCGCTCGTCCTCGCTGACCTTCTTGTCTTTTTCTAAATGCTCGATCGCTTCTTTGATGTCGCGGCGCACGTTGCGCATGGCCGTGCGATGATTTTCGAGCACTTTATGAAGGTGCTTGACCAAATCCTTGCGTCGCTCTTCGGTCAACGCAGGCACCGGCAGTCGAATCACTTTCCCATCGTTTGTCGGATTCAGCCCAAGGTCGGAAGTACGGATCGCTTTATCGATCAGCGCCACCGCGCCGGGATCCCACGGAGATATCACCAGCATCATCGGATCTGGAATCGTGACCGTACCTAGCTGGTTAATCGGCATTTGCGTGCCGTGATAATCCACGCGTACATGATCCAGTATCGAAACGTTTGCGCGACCCGTGCGGATGCTGGACAATTCGCGCCTGAAGTCGTCGACTGCTTTTTCCATCCGCGCCCTGGCTTGTGATAGCGCGTCTTTGCTCGTGGCTGCAGTGCTCATCGGTTCTACCTCGATGTTTTTAGCCGCATATTCGGCGAGGGAAAATTAGCTGGCGGTAACCAGCGAACCCACTTTTTCACCAAGAACAACTCGCTTCAAATTTCCGGGCCGGTTGAGATCGAACACAATGATCGGCATCTTATTATCCATGCACAGTGAAATCGCCGTCGAATCCATCACCGCGAGCCCGCGCTGCAAGACGTCCAGGTAACTGATGTGCTCAAAACGGCGCGCCCCCTGGACCTTTTCCGGATCGGCATCGTAGATTCCATCCACACGGGTCGCTTTGAGAATGACCTCTGCTTTGATTTCCATCGCGCGCAACGCCGCGGCCGTATCGGTTGAAAAATAAGGATTCCCCGTTCCAGCGGCAAAGATCACGATGCGGCCTTTCTCCAGATGCCGCGTGGCGCGCCGCCGGATGAAAGGTTCCGCAATCTGGCGCATATCGATCGCGCTCAGCAGACGCGTATGGGCGCCCTGTTTTTCGAGCGCATCTTGCAGAGCAAGCCCATTAATCACCGTAGCCAGCATGCCCATGTAATCGGCTGTGGCTCGGTCGATGGCCAGTGATTTCTGGCGCGTGCCGCGAAAGATATTTCCCCCGCCCACCATAATGGCGATCTGAACGCCGATTTCGTTGATCTCTTTCAGCTCTGCGGCCACGCGCGCTACCGTTTCCGCATCGATACCGGAGCCGAGAGGACCCTGCAGCGATTCCCCCGAAAGCTTCAGCACGATCTTCGAATACGCGGGACTCGCACCATCAGGCGCCGGCATCACTCCGTTCCTGCTTTTTGTAATCGCATTCCAGTCCGCGGATTCGGGCAGCTTTTCGGCGGGCATTTTAACAGAGATTCGCGGCGGCTTACTACGGGCGCGGCGTTTCCGTATCGAATTATCGGAATACTGCCAGGTAATCTTTAGGGAACCGGCTGCAACGCCGCTTCGCCGCTGGTTCCCGAAGAGGCAGCAGTGGTTTCTCCCACTTTGAGGCGCACAAAACGGCGCACGGAAATATTCTCGCCCAATTTAGCGATCATTTGATTGATCAGTTCGGTGACGGTCACCGATTCGTCTTTGATGAAGTGCTGCTCGTACAGGCAATTTTCCTCGTAGAATTTCTCCATCTTGCCGTTCACGATTTTCTCGATCACCGGCTCCGGCTTGCCTGTAGCACGCGCCTGTTCGCGATAGATGTCGCGCTCGTGATCCAGAATCTCCGGCGTGACTTCCTCCCTGCGCACATAACGCGGATCGAGCGCGGCTATGTGCATAGCGAGATCGTGGCAAAGCCTCTGGAAGTCGTCCGTGCGGGCCACGAAGTCGGATTCGCAATTTACTTCCACGACCACGCCAATTTTCCCGCCGGCGTGAATGTAGTGGCCGATCAGGCCTTCGCTTGCTTCGCGCTGCGCTTTCTTTTGCGCCGCCGCCTGTCCCTTGCGGCGCAGGATGTCGATCGCACGTTCGACGTCGCCGGTAGCTTCCACCAGCGCATTGCGACAGTCGTTAAAACCGGCGCCCGTGCGTTCACGCAACTCTTTTACACGTTGCGCGGGTATATTCACTTGCTCAGGGTTTGTCGCCATTTCGGCAAATCCTCAACTAATGGTCAGATTTTGGCTGGAATCAACGAAGCCCGGCACGCGCTCGCCGCGCAATCAGGATTCGGACTCGCCTTCCGCCTGAACGGGCTGTTCGACGGCCTCGGTCGCTTCCGGCGTCTCCACGAAATCGCCTTCTTGTTTTTCGTAAGACTCATAGGCGCTGGTGTCCACGTATTCCACATTCTCGGCAGCTTCGCCGCCCTCGCCGCCTTCCACCTTTTCGCCTGCCAGCTGTGTTTGCTCAAACGCAGCGCGGCCCTCGATTACGGCTTCGGCAATCTTGGTGGTGAAAAGCCTGATGGCTCGCAAGGCATCGTCATTCCCGGGAATCACCCAATCGACTTGATCGGGGTCGGAATTCGTATCTACCACGGCCACCACGGGCACGCCCATGCGGCGCGCTTCACGCACCGCAATCTGCTCCGTGTGCGAATCGACCACAAACATGGCATCGGGCTGCGTGGCCATGTTTTCGACGCCTTCCAAATTTTGTTGCAGGTGCTTTAGTTCCCGTTCGAGTCTGGCGGCTTCTTTCTTCGAAAGCTGCGCCATGCGCCCGTCTTCGATCATGGCCTTGAGCGTCTTCAGTCTCTTGATCGATTTCTGCAGGGTGGCCCAATTGGTGAGTGTCCCGCCCAGCCACCGGTGATTGACGTAGAACATTCCGCAGCGCTTTCCTTCTTCGGCGATGGCTTCTTGTGCCTGGCGCTTGGTGCCCACAAACAGAACGACGCGCCCCTGACTGGCTAATTCGCTCACAAACCGGCTTGCGTCGCGGAACATCTTCAAAGTTTTTTGTAGATCTATAATGTGAATCCCGTTGCGTTCCCCGAAAATGTATTCCTTCATCTTCGGATTCCAGCGGCGGGTCTGGTGGCCGAAGTGAACACCGGCCTCCAGCAGCTCTTTCATCGTAATTTCAACTGCCAATGGACCTCCTTTTAGGTTTGGATGCTTACCAACTTTTCCGAAGTTTTCGTTTCGGAAAAGCAGCATCCTTTTGCCGGCATCCCGCCGGCCAAGTATTCAGCTCGCAATGCGAACTGGAGCCCTTGTGGCAAGCGCCGATTAGCGCTTGCTGAACTGGAAGCGTTTCCGCGCGCCCTTCTGGCCGTACTTCTTGCGCTCGCGCATGCGTGAATCGCGCGTTAGAAAACCGTTTTTCCGCAGTCCGATTCGCAAATCCGGATTCAAAATCGAAAGTGCGCGCGAAAGTCCCATGCGCACCGCGCCGGCTTGGCCTCCGACGCCTCCGCCATTGCACGTTGCCATTACGTCAAGCTCATTGGCGGTATTGGTGAATTTCAGCGGTTCGACCGCGCGGTTCAGCCAGGTGACGTTTTTGAAATAAGCGTCAACGGCCCTGCCATTCACTTCAAATTTTCCGCTGCCCTGACGAATGAAGACGCGCGCCACAGCATTCTTGCGGCGGCCCGTGCCATATGCTTTTGTATTCAAAACACCCGCAGTAGGCTGTGCGTTCGAACCCAAATTTCCTCCTCAAACACGGCTCAGAAAAAAATACCCTTGGGATGCTTTAACGTGTTGGACGAATTTACAGAGCCAACGGTTGCGGCTTCTGGCCTGCGTGACGTGCCAGGCCCTTTTCATCCAGGTAGACGCGCAGCTTTCGCGCTCGGCTGGCACGGAGCCGATTCTTGGGCAGCATCCCCAGAACCGCTTCGCGTAGCATCCAGTCGGCACGGTTGCCACGAATCCGCTTTGCGGGAACTTCCTTGAGGCCACCGGGATAACCGCTGTGGGTGCGGTAAACCTTGTCTTCGAGCTTGTTTCCCGTAAGACGAATCTTGTCCGCGTTGATCACAACCACGTGGTCGCCACAATCGAGGTAGGGAGTGAAATTCGGCTTATCCTTCCCAATCAACACGCGCGCTACTGCTGTGGCAACACGGCCCAGAACCTGGCCGGCAGCATCAACCACAAACCATTTCGGGCCTTGCGACAGCGACTCCGCTTCGCGGCCCTCTGGAACATACGTCCGCATTCTCTGCTAACACCTCACCCTATAGGGACAAACGGAAACAATATTAGATGAACGGGGATTTGTCAACGAGGGTCCACAAAGTGGAAGAGCCCTGTCACATCGTATCCCCCTGGCGAGGTTGAAGTGCTTGAGTGAGAAGAGGCTGAAGGAGATGGCCGCCCGGCTGGGGGGAGAGCCGGGCGGCGCGCGGCGGCTAGAATTGCCGCGTCATGGTTACTTCCGCTCGCTATTTCGATCTGGTGCGTGAAATGAAAAACGCTTACAACCATCGCCTGCGTCTAGTGGAGAGCGCCAAGCAACGGGGCATCAAGCCCACGGCGCGCTTATTTGCCACCACCGTGCCCACCGTCCGCAAGTGGCTGCGCCGCTACCAGCAGCTCGGCCCACGGGGGCTGGCCGAACACTCCCGCGCCCGGCATCGCCAACCTCATAAGACTCCCGCTCACAGCGAAGTGCCACTGCTCGAACTCCGTAAAACGCTGCCCACTTTTGGCTCCCGCCGCCTGATTCGTGAGTTCGACCTGCGGATCGGCCACAACGCACTGGAGCGCATTTGGAGGGAGCATGGGCTTATCAGAAAGCGCCGCCGCAAATACCAGCGCAAGCAGGATCTGGCACACATCAAGGCGCAGTGGGCCTTGTTTCAGCAAATCAGCGCCGATACCAAGGATCTCGATGATATCCCGCGCTACTGGCGACAGGCCCAGTGGTTGCACTTGCCCATCATCCAGTACACCGCTCGGGAAATCCGCAGCGGACTGCTCTTCTGGGCTTTCGCGCAGGATCGTAGCGCTTCGGCCAGCGCCGTCTTCGCTTCCCGCATTCAGCAGCACCTCGATCGCTGCGGGGTTTCGCTGCGCGACCTGGTCTGGCAGACCGACAATGGCGGCGAGTTCAAGGGTGATTTCCCCAAAGCTCTCGGCGACAGCCAACATGTGCGCATCCCGCCGGCCGCCCACACCTATCAGAGCGACGTGGAAACCGTGCACCGACTCGAAGAAGACGAGTTCTTTGATCTGGAGGACTTCGCCAGCCGCGGTGACTTCCTGGCCAAAGTGCACACCTACCAGCTTTACTTCAACTTGGCGCGTCCCAACTCGCACAAGGAAAATCAGAGTCCCTGGCAGATCATCGAGCGACTCGCGCCGCGCTCGCCGCTGAAACTCTGCTTGCTCCCGCCCGTCTTTCTGGATTACTACCTGAATGATTCAGGGGGATACGATGTGCCGGGGCATCCCTACGAGGGTCCACAAAGCTGCGTAGCTTCGCCAGCGGCCCAGTCGCGGGACTAGGCCGGCGGCAAGCTTTCAGACAAATTTCGACCGCAGCTCAGGCAGGCCGAATCGAACGCGGAACTTAGCTCGAAGCCTTGCTCGTCTGCACTGCGGCAGTAGCCGCCTTCACAAACGCTGGCTTCTCGTGACTGGCGCTGCTGGCGGCCTCGCCTTTACGATCGATTTCGATGGCGCCTTTGAAGTACGCTCCATCTTCGATCATGATGCGGGCCGTTGTCAGGTCGCCGATAACGGAGCCGTCCTTTTTGATTTCGATGCGATCGCGAGCGCGCAGATTTCCCTTCACGCTTCCATAGACGATCACCTCGCGCGCCACCAGATCGGCGGTCACTTTCGCGCTGGCTCCGACGGTCAACTTACGATCGTCGAGTTGAATTAGTCCTTCTACTGTTCCATCCACTTGCAGGTCTTCATTTCCGGAAATCTCACCCTTGATGTGTAGGCTGGCTCCGAGACGTGCTGTTGATCCGGCCGGAGCTGCAGCCACAGGGCGAACTGCGTCGGTGCTCATGACTTTACCCTCCACTGTTGCCGATGTCGGCTTGGTTATATTTGTCTCCGGAGCCTTTGACGGAGCCGGAACAGCCGCTGGCGGCGAAGCAGGTTCAGCTTTTTTGTTTCCCCACATTAGGCCTCCTCGGTCATTCCATGTTGGGCCAGAAGGCTCTGGCATTTGGCTGGGGTGAGACACTCTAGTCCTCTGTTTCAGAGCGGAGCAAGAAGATAATCTCAAACGATGTGCGTGACAGTAACGCGAATGCGCAGACGCGTCTTGAAAAGCTGTGGACAACCTGCGGAAAACCCCGGTGTCCTTTAATTGTGGTGGGTGAAGCCGCGTTTTTGCTTTGTGTAGCGCCGGCCTTCAGGCCGGCATCCGTTTCATACGCGCTGCCGCTCGGAAGCGAAGAACTTTCAGTACTTGCGCAGAACTCCGACCACCCGTCCCTGAATCTTCACTTCCGATGCCGGCACGATGATTGGCTGCATTTCCGAATTCGCGGGCTGTAGGCGAACCTTTCCGCCCGCTTCGCGATAAAAGCGCTTTAGCGTCGCTTCGTCTGTTCCTACCAGCGCTACGACCACCTCGCCTGGATTGGCCACCTGCGAAGGTTCGATCACCACGTAGTCGCCGTCGAGAATATGATCCTCGATCATGGAATCGCCCTTGACCTGCAGAACGAAGCTGCCGTCGGCGCGCGTGAACTCACTCAGCGAAAACGTTTCGCGGCTCTCAACCGCTTCGAGCGGCCGGCCCGCCGCTATGCGCCCCGCAAGCGGCAATTCCACGCTGTGGCGTTCCATCACTTGCTCGCGAACAGACTTGGGCAACTGCGTGACTTCAATCGAACGGCTTTGGTTGTAGCCACGGCGAATGAACCCTTTGCGTTCGAGCGTGGTGATGTGCTTGTGCACCGTGGCCAGCGAGGTCAGGCGCAACGCGCGCGCGATCTCTTCAAAGCTCGGCGAGTAGCCGTGCTTGTTCACGAAATTGACTAAAAAATCGAGGACTTCCTTCTGTCGCTTGGTGAGCGTCATTGCCTTTTCACCTCGGAACACCGGCGCTGCAACAGTATAGGCGAACACAAGGCGAAGCGTCAATCCTAAAATAGTGATCAGCGTCGGGCCTTGTCATTCTGAGGCCGCTGCGGCGCGCGCTGTTTGCGCGTCGCGCCTTCTCCGACAGCGGCCGAAGAATCTCTCCGTCCTCGCTGTGTCGCTTGCCCAAACGCGCTCCACCTACGCTGTCATCACCAGCGCCGCAGCGCGAGGGATCTGCAGTTTCGTCGGTTTTTGTAGCTCAGGTCGCGGCTCGCGGTTTCTGCGGCCGAGACCTGAGGCCTTTCTCTCAATTTCATCGCCGCGCGACTCAGCGACACGTTGTAATTCTGGGGCCGCTGCGAAGCGCGCAGTTTGCGCGTCGTACCTCCCCGATGGCGGCCGAATAACCCTCCGTCTTCGCCGCCATCCGGAACGACCCCAAACTGATACGTAACGGCTCCGCTACGCGCCCCTTGCGCCTCGAAGAACCGTACCCTCCAGCGCCGGTAAACTAACGCTAAGGCGAGGCTTGGATTATGCCGCAGCGCGAAAAAGAGCAGATTGGCCGATACGAAATCCTCGAGGAGATCGGCCGCGGAGCCATGGGAGTCGTCTTCAAGGGACGCGATCCGCTTATTGGCCGCGCCGTCGCCGTCAAGACGATCACGTCTGGCGTCGACCAAAGCGCCGATCTCCTGGAGCGCTTTTACCGCGAGGCGAGGGCAGCCGGCGGGTTACAACATCCCAACATCGTTACCATTTACGAGTTGGCTGAATCGGGCGGCGCCCCTTTTATAGCCATGGAGTATCTGGAAGGCGAGAGTCTGGAGAAAATAATCGCCCGCAAGCCGGCGCTGCCCCTCGCGACAAAGCTCGGGTATATCGTCCAGACCTGCCGTGCGCTCGACTACGCTCATCGTCATGGCGTGATCCACCGTGATGTCAAGCCGGCCAATATCGTCGTGACGCGCGATGAAATCGTTAAGGTCGTCGATTTCGGCATCGCCCGCCTAGGTAACGCTTCACAAACCCAAACGGGAGCGTTGCTCGGCACGCTGGCGTACATGTCTCCCGAACAAGTTCGCGGCCAGCACTTCGATGCGCGTTCTGACGTTTGGGCAATGGGAATCGTTCTCTACGAACTCATTACCTATCAGCGGCCGTTCACCGGTGAAAACCATGCCGCCTTGCTGCTCAGCATTCTGCAGAATGAGCCTCCTCCGATATGGCGGGTGTTCCCTGAATGCCCGGTTGCGCTGGAAAGAGTCATTTCGAGATGTCTGCGCAAGGACGAGAAAGAACGCTACCTATCGATGGAAAGTCTCCTCAAAGACGTCGAAAACTTAAATTTCTCGTTGACGAGAGAACGATCGAAGGGCGTGGCGCAAGCGCCTGCAGTCCAAGTGAGCGTACAGCTCGCCCCGACCCTCCTCCTGACTGCAAATCCAATAAGCCCCTCCGCGCATCCTGCAGGCGCAGGCCCGATTGCCCCACCCGTTGCGCATCATCCCGTCAAAATCACTCCCAAAGAACCCCACGGCCGGCTTCCCATCCGTTGCGTAACGCCGCAGCCACCTGCGCGCTTTTGACAGTCATTGTGCTTGGTGCGATCGGGATCGCTCGCCGGGACACTGCGCTCGGAATCGCTCGCCGTTACAATGCGCTCGCAGTCGTCCGCCGCTACAGAATCTTAGCCTTGGATATTCGTCCCGATTCGACGCAAAACGTGAATTTGACTCCGCCATCTCCCGCGCCACCCTCCTTGCCCGCAGGCACTCCAGAGACGCCTACGCCCGTTGCGGCGGTGCAAACCTTGACGCCAATCGATACGCCAAGCGAGCCAGGCGCACCGGCCAACCCAACTGCAGACGTCGCAATACCCACTGCTGCGAGCGACCCCGTTCTCAAACCTGTGTCGCCTTTGCCCGATTCGATCGAAGATCCCTCGCGGCAGGAGCAAACGCTCTGGGAGAAAGCCATGGCGTACTTGCAGGCTGGCGACCTCGACGATGCCGAGACGTGGTTTCGCGACATTCTCACTTTGCCGGAAGTCGGTCATCACTGGTCGGATGCCGCTCATTACGTCGATGAGGTCATTCCCGAGCGTCGCGGGAACGAGAAGCTTTGGGCCGCAGTTCAGTTCGAATCCACCTCCCACGAACCCGGCCATCTTTTGCGAGAGGTAAAGGCACTCGACGAACTCTTGGCGCTCCCAGGCCCGCACAAACAGCAAGCGCGCCAAATGCGGGATACCGTTATCACCCAAATGATTCGCGACGACGCACGAAGAAATCAGATGGACACGCCCTTGGCGTCCGATGCCGATCAGTGGCAAATGACGCGGCTTAAAAATCACTTCGACGAACTGGTGGAACAGGGCGACGCTGCCGCTCTGGACGAATTTCGGCAGTTGCAGCCCAAGTTCAAATCTGTGGCCGACCCGCAAGGCCCCTTAGCCATGGATGCCCGCGACTACTTGAATAGCCTCATCCCCAGGGCGGAGAAGCACATTGAAGATACGCTTGCTGCCACCAAAGCCATCTCATCTGCGAACGGCGCCTATATCGGCGCCATTAAGAAGTACGGCCGCGCAGTAGCCATGCAAAATTCGGCCATGCTGCAAAACCAGGTCTTACCCCTGTTTAGCCAAATCGCCCAATCCGGTGGTGTGCGAGCTAAAGAAGCCCAGCGGTACGCAGATGTTTTGATCCCGGCGGCACTGCAAAAATCCCGACAACAAGAATAAATACCGGAGTTCGGGCCGGTGGCCGTTCGTTCGAGACCTTCCGTCTTCGGCAATTGCTTTCAGAATTAGCCACAGGTATCGTGTCGGTGGGGCCAAAGAGTCCTTGAAGTTTCCGATGTACGGCAGGTCTTCAACGAGGACAATTTCGCAGATGCCCGAACCATCTCCTCCGCGACATCCTGCCATTGTTCGCGTCACGCATTGGCTGATTACCTTGTCCTTTCTGGCCCTGCTCGTCACGGGAGTGGAAATTCTCATCTCTCACCCGCGTTTTTATTGGGGTGAAATCGGCAACGTAAACACGCGTCCCTTATTCACGCTGCCGATCCCATCCTCCAGAGATACGGTCCCTACTGGCTACGGCTACGTGCTTCCCGACCAGAACGGCTGGAGCCGCTATCTGCATTTCGAGGCGGCCTGGGTTGCCGTATTGACTGGCTTACTTTATGTCGCCTTCGGATTTTTCAGGGGGCATTTCCGGCGGAATCTATTTCCCTCTCCGTCTGACCTCTCGCCAACGAGTCTCGCGACCGACATTGCGCGGCATCTGCGCTTCGTGCGGCCGACTGATGACGAAGCCTGGTCGTATAACGTCCTGCAGCGCTTGAGCTATCTGCTCGTGATTTTCGTTCTCTTCCCCTTGGTCATCTGGACGGGCTTGGCCATGTCCCCCGCCATCGAATCGGTGTTTCCCCGCGTTAGTCACGGTTTTGGGCGGACGGCAATCCGCGCGCACCATACATTTCTTCGTCACCATTTTTTTGGTGCTATTTCTCTTGATTCACGTTCTTATGGTTTATCTCGCCGGGTTCCGGAAGCGGGTGGGCGCGATGATCATCGGTCGCCTGCCCAAGGCTGTGGAGCGACTATGAATAAAATTTCGAGGCGTAGACTGATCACCGCTGGCTTAGTGGGCACCGCGGGCGCGGCAGGGCTCGCAGTGGCCGCGAACCTCGCCAAGCGTTATGGACTCATTCCTCCCGATGCGGGCGTTCTTTACGGCCCGGGCGAAACTCTGACTTATGCTGCGCAGCGATTATTGAGCCGCCATTCCATGGCGCGCGAGTTCGCTCGCAGCGAGATTTCGAAAGATCCGTTTGCAAACGAAGTCGATCCCCTGGGCGTAGAGTTCAAGCGCCTTCAGGACGGAGCGTTTGTGGACTGGCGTCTTGCCGTGGATGGCATGGTGGCCCGCCCGGTGTCGTTCTCGCTTGCAGAGCTCAAGAGCTTCCCGCATAGCACCCAAATCACCTTCATCGCGTGCGAAGAGGGCTGGTCGTATATCGCCGAATGGAGTGGCGTGCCGCTCGCTCACCTACTCGATCTGGTGGGCGCTCTTCCCCAGGCCCGATATATTGTCTACCGTTCGATCCAGCCAGACTGGTGGGAGAGCATCGATATGGCCGATGCCTTGCACCCTCAAACTCTCTTGACCCTGGGTATGAATGGCGGTGAGCTTCCCGTGCCCTTCGGCGGACCCCTTCGCCTGCGCGTTCCCCGGCAGCTCGGCTACAAGAACGTCAAATACATCACCAGCCTGACCGTAACCGATAGCCTCAAACGGTTCGGCAAAGGCTTGGGCTCGTCGGCCCCAGAAGGCGGGTACGCGTGGTACGCCGGCATCTGACGGCGTAAGCCCTCCGCCTTGTGCCTCCAGCGCATCGCTTAGCACTTTCGTATGCGCCAGCGAGGTGCCTCGTCATCCCATGGGATGATTCGGATGCCCGGAAAACTTTCCCAGCTTCCGATAATCCTGTTTCGGGCGCTACGCGGACTACAAAGCGGCATCTTGAGATTCAATCGCGTCTGACGACTCCGCAGCTGGGCGAAACGTACGTGGGAATGCTTACCTCTTTCATGGGAAGCCCCCGCCACAAAAGAGTCAGGACAGCAGCGGCGAGATAGGCTCCAGCAGCACATCCCAAGGTCGCATTAAGACCGAAATTCAGGGCCAGTAAAATAGCCAGCACAGAGCCCAGCACACCAGATGCCGCATTCATCGCCCATGCCCATTCGACCGTAGTGTTCTCCGTCTCTTTTATGAATGCTCCGTCCTGGCCCGCGATCTCTCGTAGTCCAGCCGGGAACGGCATTCCCATCAGAAACCCGAGCGGTGCCAATAGGATCGCGCTCAGCACAACTTTTTCGATAAAGGGCAGGCCAACAAGCCCCCCTAACACGGTGTGCAATGCAAAGGCGTAAAGCATAACCAAACCTACGATTGCTCCGAGTACTGCTCGAACTCTCAGGATCTCCTTGAGCCAGTACCTGGACGCAAAACTTCCTGCGCCACCCGACAGCAACATGAGGAATACAACAACAGTCATCGCGTAGGTAGGATGGCCAAGAAACAGCACGAATCGTTGAATCATTACAATCTCTACTATGATGAATCCCAAACCGATGGCGACAAAATAAAGTAGCGGTGTAATCGGCGGTTTTTGCGCTGTTTTGTCTACTGCCAGCGGTACGACGAGGAAGCCAGAAACTATGATGATGGAGATGACGAGCACGGCGCCAAGAACGACCAGACCGAGATTGTTTTTCCAATCGGTCCTGGCGTCACCGCGATTAGCAAGGAGCGTGCGCAAAGCACTGCTCGTCTTGAACGTGAAAAAGAAAAACGGGGCATTGTCAGTGACAGGCGTGATCTCAAAAGGATAATCACGAATAAACTTTCCACGCGGATCGGCGTCCACGAGTTGACGACTTGGCAAATTTATGAGTTGTTGGAAGGGCTCAGTCGTCCCGGCACGCAGCACCCGGGTTTCGGCCAGTTGAGCCAGAGAGCGCTCGATACAATTCCGGTCGGTCCTGGCGGACACCGATGCGTCACAGTTTGAGTTTCTGTCCGGCCGGCCATAAACGTTCGGAGTATACACAGGGTACAGACGGGGATTGCTTTGTACTTCCTTCAAGAAAGTTCGTTCCTCATCTATGGTGAATGCAGTTTTCTTCGTCAGGACCGTTACCTGCCTGCCGCTTTCGTCAAGCCGACCGTTGGCAACTATAATGAAGTGTTTACGAACATCCTCAATTCCAGACCTGCGCAACATCTCGGTAGCTACTGACACCACTCTCAGCGCTTCTCGCGGTTGGGGAAACTCCCATCGCGTAATGGCTAGGAAACCGTCCGATTTCAGATGATCGAAATACTCGCGGAAGGCTTCGACCGTATACAGGTTGTTCTCGCTCAAGGCAAAGGCGCCCGCCGATGTAGACGCCCAAGTGTCTACAAGAGTCATTTGGATTACGTCGTACGTTTCCTGGCTGCCCCGAATCCAGGAGCGTCCTTCTCTGACGCGAATGTGAACCTGAGGCAACTGATACAGGTGATGAGTGTAGTCGGCGTATTGCCCGCGAACGATGGTATTGGCAATGAGGGGATTGATTTCGATTCCAGTGACGTCCGGACTCCCACCGATCACTGCTGCCAGTATATCGATACCGCCGCCTGGACCGATGACGGCGTATTTACCGCTAGGACGAAGCAGGCTAGGAATAGCTGAAGCTGGGGTGCGCGTCTTCACATAGGAAATTGTTTTCGGATCTTGCGGGTCTGCGTTTACGATCAGTGTGTTTGCATCGGCATCGATCTCCGCCCACTTTTCAAGTCCACCGCGAGTAGAAACTTGCACCCGCGAGATCGCGTTCCATCGGGCAAACTCGCTGAACAGGTATCCATCCAAGCTGCCCTTCGCATATACGACATCAATTAGCCTTTGCGAACGATTCGCTGCGATTAGTGCCATGAGCAGTACGACCATCGCGATCGAGACCTTGCGCCACATTTTCGTGTCGGCCCAAACTCCCGCGGCCAATGCCATTACCAAGGCCGCGCAAACCACGGCATTCGGTCCTCCCAGCGTGTTCAATAGAGGCACTGCCATCAAGCAGGCAAGTGCGCCGCCGGCAAGGTCGGCACTGTAGAGTAGCGTGACGTTTTTGGCTTCGCGGGCAAACACTAGTGAGAATAGAATTCCGGTGAAAACAAAAGGAATGCCTGCGGCGATGTAGATCGCCGAAAGCCGGAGCATATTGTTCCACTCGAGAAGAAGAAAAACGGGGGTGTGCAGCGCGATCCAAAGTGAAAATAAGACGGCTCCAGCGTTCAGGGCGCAAATCACGCTCGCCAGCCTTCGGAGATTCCATTGAGCAAGCCAATGCCGCCGGAGATAAGAGAAAACACCCCCCGCGCCCAAGCCAAGCATAGCTAGAGAGATAGCAAGAAAGGCAAAATGGTAGTACAGCACAACCGAGAACAATCGGGTTAGAGCCAGCTCCAGTAGAAGACTGCCGAAGCTGGCTAGTGCGGAGCCTGCCAGAAGTACACCGCGATTGGTCTCCTGCATAACGGTTCGCGTAGCCCCATTTTGCATGGAAACATGAACCCGGGTGACGGGTACTTTCTCGGAATTGCTTTTCGCGATACTAGGTAGAATTAATCTCAAGCTGACACGCTGATCCGGGAAAGTTAATCAACGTGCCGCTAAGGGCTACAGAAGGTTCACATTGCGTTGGGCTTAAGCCAACCCGGCGAAACGCCTGACTTGGCTTCTGTTCCTTCCACAGACGACGAGGCTTGAGCGGTACAATCTCCAAAAAGGAGGTGCGGTCATGGCTCGTCACTCTCATAAGTTCACGATCGCTGACGATGATGCAGTACGCGCTCTCGTGGAAAAACTGACGGATGGAGGCAGGCATCAGGAGCGTCGTGAAAAACTCCTCCGCGCGCTCGATGACGCGATCCTGCACTATAAGGATTCTAACCAAAAGGTTCGGCAGGCATTCTTCCATGGACTGCTTACCGGATATGCAGTTGCGCTTAAACTTTGGTAATCCTCGCATCCTGGCGCGTACAAGGATTAGCGCAACACACCTCCTAAGGCTTCAACGGCACGGACTCGCCAGATCCTGCGTCGGCGCTTTACTCGCGCGGTAAAATACTATATGCGAGCTTTCTGTATTGGCTCCGATTGCCTTGGTATTCGTTTTGTCTCGGCGACGTCAGCCGCCGATCCCATTCGCGTACCTTTCCTGACTGCAAACCCTGGTCCTGACTGCGAACCCTGGCGATTCACCTACGTCCTTAACTGCCATGGAATCATACTCTTGCACAAAAACTCAAAGGAACTCCAATGAAATCAAACTCTTGCGGAAAAACTAGGGGGGCAGGGGTCCCCTCAAACATTACTTTAACTGCCGAAACTGCCAATCTCGCAAATGCCGAATCGCAGGCTCAGGCATCCGAATCCGATACGGCGCTCTGCCAGCCATATCGACTCCGCGGGCCGCCGTTGCCATATGCTCCTAATGAGCGCCACGTCGGATCTCTGCGCCTATCATGCTCAGCGCCGCCTGCAAACCCAACGCGGAAGCGAAACCGCCGCAACCGAACTCCTGGCCTCCGTCAGCGACTTCAGCGACGCCGCTTCGGTCAATCGCTTCCTCGGGAATCTGGTGAAGCAAGTCACCCTGAAACGCATCCCGCGCCGCGACGCCGTCACGCTCGCCTACATCTGTCAGTTGCTTCTCAATAGCCTTGGCGCTATCAATCGAGAGGAGTATATGCGTCTGGAGGAAGCGCGATTTCAGGAATTGCAGGCCCAGAAGCGGCCTCCTCACATCATTTGGGATATTCCCGGGCCGCCGTACGAACCACCTGATCCGCTCGAGGCCGCTCTGGCGAAAAAAGCGAGCGAAAACCAAATCAATCGGAGTCAAAGTGAGGATCTCTGATTCGTATTTACTCGTTGCCGCAAACGCGAACGGGAGCGGCCCAAATTGTGTTATATTTGCAATTGCGGCGCCCCTCCGTGGGTCTCCTTTTCACCAGTTTATAGCTTCGGGGGGAATTCGCTCGGGCGGACGCCAGCTTCCAACTTACTGAGGATCATACGCAATAATGGCCACCATTACTGATGCTGTCGAGACTAAGCCCAAGCGGCAGGTAATCGATCGCGCGGTTATACGCTTCTGCGGCGACTCTGGCGACGGCATGCAGATTTCCGGCAGTCAGTTCACCAATACCGCAGCCCTCTATGGAAACGATTTAGCTACTTTTCCGGACTATCCGGCCGAGATACGCGCTCCTGCGGGAACTCTTCCGGGCGTCAGCGGATTCCAGGTGCAGTTCTCCTCGACCGATGTTTACACCCCGGGCGACGCCGTTGATGTTTTGGTGGCCATGAATCCGGCGGCGCTCAAGATGAACGTTAAGGATCTCAAGAAGAACGGGATCCTTATCGTCAATAGCGATAGCTTTTCGGAAAACGACCTGCGTAAAGCGCATCAGGCGACGAACCCTCTGGAAGACCATTCCCTCGATGCCTATCGCGTCTTCGCCGTACAGCTTGAACGGTTGACCCAGGCGGCGCTGGCCGAACTCGGCCTCGATGCCAAGTCCATGAACCGCTGCAAGAATTTCTTTGCCTTGGGCATGAGTTATTGGCTCTACAACCGCTCCATGGACAACACTTATCGCTGGCTGGACGATAAGTTCAAGAATAAGCCGCTGTTGGCTGAAGCCAATAAGCGCGCTCTGAAGGCCGGTTACAGTTACTGCGAAGCAACCGAAGCCTTCCAGGTGAGCTACGAAATTCCTCCCGCCAAGCTTGCGCCTGGCATCTATCGCAACCTAAGCGGCAATCAGGCTCTTGCTATGGGCTTCGTCGTTGCGGCGCGGCAGGCCGGGCTGCAGCTCTTTTTGGGCTCTTATCCGATTACGCCGGCGTCCGATATTCTCCACGAGCTCTCCGGCTACAAGAATTTCGGCGTCCTCACCTTCCAGGCAGAAGACGAGATTGCCGCCATCACTTCGGCGATTGGAGCTGCGTACTCTGGAACGCTGGCCATCACCACGACTTCCGGTCCTGGAATGGCTCTGAAGACTGAGGCCATGGGCTTGGCCGTTGCGGTCGAGCTTCCGATGGTGATCTGCGACATCCAGCGCGGCGGTCCTTCTACCGGCCTTCCGACCAAGACCGAACAGGCCGATTTGCTCCAGGCCATGTACGGCCGAAACTCTGAAGCTCCGATTCCAATACTCGCGGCTTCCACCCCCGGCGATTGTTTCTGGATCGCCATCGAAGCCAGCCGCATTGCACTGAAGTACATGATTCCGGTCATCGTGCTCTCGGACGGCTACCTGGCGAACGGTGCGGAGCCTTGGCGCATTCCCAACGTCAGCGAAATTCCGCAGTTTCCCGTACATTTCGTAACGGACCCAGAGGGCTTTCAGCCTTATAAGCGCGATCCGCAAACGCTCTCGCGCCCTTGGGCCATTCCGGGAACGCCCGGTCTGGAACACCGCGTCGGCGGACTTGAAAAGCAGGACGTCACCGGCAACGTAAACTACGAGCCGTTGAATCACGAAAAAATGGTTCGCATGCGTGCCGCGAAGGTCGAGGCCATCGGCCAGGACGTTCCGGATGTCGTGCCGGCTGGCGATCCGGATGGCGATCTCCTGATCATCGGTTGGGGATCGACTTACGGCTCGATCACGGCGGCTCTGAAACCGCAACGCGCGGCCGGCCGCCGCATCGGACACGTGCATCTGCGCTATCTGAATCCGCTCCCGCGCAACCTGGGAGACGTGATGGAGCGCTACGGCAAAGTGTTAGTCCCGGAAATGAATATGGGCCAGCTTTCCCTGATTCTTCGCGCAAAATATTTGGTGGACGTGGAGGGTTACAACAAGATTCAGGGCCAGCCTTTCAAACAGGCGGAGCTCGAAGCCAAAATTGAGGAAGTTTTCAGCTACGGAGCCGTCGGGGCCGGAAGAAACGGGAGATAAGGGAGACCATGAGCGCGACAACGCCAGTTCTAACGAAGAAAGATTTTCAGACCGATCAGGAAGTTCGTTGGTGTCCCGGCTGCGGCGATTATGCAATTTTATCTGCCGTGCAGGCCGTTTTCCCGGAATTGGGAATCCCGCGCGAAAAATTCGTGGTCGTATCGGGCATCGGCTGCTCCAGCCGTTTTCCCTATTACATGAATACGTTCGGATTCCACACCATCCACGGCCGAGCACCCGCGGTGGCGACCGGAATCAAAGTCGCGCATCCGGAACTCGAAGTCTGGGTGGCCACCGGAGACGGCGATTCGCTTTCCATCGGCGGCAATCACACCATCCATATGCTTCGCCGCAACGTGGGCATCAAGGTGCTCATGTTCAATAACCGCATCTACGGTTTGACCAAGGGCCAATATTCGCCCACGTCGGAATTTGGAAAGAAGACCAAGTCCACTCCGTACGGATCGGATGCTCGCCCGTTCAATCCGCTTGCGCTGGCGCTTGGAGCCGAAACCACTTTCGTGGCTCGCTCGGTCGACGTCATGCAGGGACATCTCAAAGAGACCCTGAAAAAAGCCGCCGCGCACAAAGGCGCGGCCTATATCGAAATCCTGCAGAACTGCAACATCTTTAATGATGGCGCCTGGCAATATTTGACCGAAAAAGATGCCCGCACGGAACACATGGTTCAACTCGAGCACGGCAAGCCGCTGATCTTCGGAAAAAATCGCGACAAGGGCATTCGCCTGAATGGGCTCGATTTGGAAATGGTGCAGCTCGGCAACGGCGTTTCCGAGCACGATCTGCTTATCCACGACGAACAATATCGCAACCCGGTTTATGCGTTCTTGCTGGCGAAGATGGAAGAGATGCCTGGCTTCCCCACTCCAATTGGCGTGCTTCGCTCGTGGAACGACGTCCCGCGCTATGAAGACACGATAGCGAATCAGATCAAAGACGTGACGGCTAAGCGCGGCGCGGGCGATATCGAAAAACTGCTCCGCTCCGGCGACACCTGGGAAGTGCGCTAGGTTCGAGCCTGCGGAAAATACCGCAAGAAATTTAGCCAATATTTAATGAAGATTACCGCGGAAGATTAGTGCGCGGTAGCTGTGTTCGCGCTCAGATTCGACTTTGCCCCGGGTTTATCGATGAAGTAGTTCGCGCTATCCAGACGTCGATAGATTCGGCCTGCGATCTGCGCCGCCATTGGTCCGGTTACGACCCTGCCCTGTCCGCGCATCAACACGGCGATCACGATCTTCGGATGCACTTGATCCGCATAGGAAACAAACCATCCAACCCGGGAAGCTGAATCGGAGCAAGTTCCCGTCTTCCCGAGCGCTTGTTCGTCGTCCAGATAACTGAGCCGCGCAGTGCCATAAAGCACCGCCGCAAGCATTCCGTCGCGCACATCCGGCAAAAGAGATTCGATATCGAGCCTGCGCTTGATTCGCGGTTGGAAACTGGCGATCTCCGCTTCCGAGCGCGGATATTGTAGATAATAAATCGTCCCGCCATTCGCCACAGTGGACACGAGCGATGCCAGCTGCAGCGGCGTGATGTGGATCCCTTCGCCGAAACTGGACATGCGCGCAACGCCGCCATTTCTAGGTGGCTCAGAGGGAAACGCGCCGGGCTGCTCTTCCGGGACCTGATAACCTGCTAACTCGCCCAAGCCGAGCAAGCGCGCGTAGTGCGACACAGTCTCAAATCCCATGCGCCGGCCCAACTCCTCGAAGAACGCATTGTTGGAATGCGCCAAAGCTTCGACGAGATTCAGATAGAGTCGCGGCGCCACTTTGATCATCGTGTCGCGCGTGACCACGTTTTCTTCGAGTGCGGCAACTGCGATCACAGGCTTGATCGTGGAACACGGAATGTATCCGGAAGAAAACGCCAGCTTCTGATTCACGATCGTCAGAATGCGGCCTGAATTTGGATCCACCGCAACAACCGAACCGTTATACCGTCCCGAGCCCGGCTATCGCTGCTGCGCGCACAATCGGATCGTCAAAAGTCGCAACGTCGCCCAGCGTGGAATCGGCGAAAGTGGGAACACCTCGCACCACGCGCGGTCTGCGCACGGCGCGCGTGGCAGCCTTTGCCACCACCGCAGACGCGGAGTGAGGCGCGAGAGCTAAAGCCGATAAAAATAGACCTGCAAAAAATAGACGATTTAAACGATACATAGGACTGGGTCCCGTATGCCGATTAGACGTTTGACTGTAAAAAATGGTCAGCCCCAGAGTGCCATTACACTCCGGGTGCTGGCAAGCGGGATTCTAGAGAAGTAGCATGCCCTATGCAATAGGCAATCGGCACTATTTTGCCGTTAGTACTGCGCGCTGAGCACTTTGACGCCAAAGAGATACTCTGCAAATGAAGCAGGGCGGAGCCATGTGGGAGGGTCCCGTTTCGCGGAAAATCGGCGGTTTCTAATCGCTGAGGCTAGCGGCCGTTTTTGCCTCGGAGGGCTGCAGCAGCACCGGAAGCGGCGGCCACTGCCTTTTCCGGTTGCCGTTCGGCCGTATTCGCTGGAGCTTCAACTTGCCCCGCGGCGCCGGGTAGCCCGAGTTTTTTGCGCAAAGCGGCTTCGATTTTGGAGCGAACATCGGCGTGTTCCTTCAAAAAGACCCGGGCATTCTCGCGCCCCTGGCCCATGCGCTCGGCGCCGAAGCTGAGCCAGGTGCCGCTTTTTTCTACAATGTTGTGAGTCACGCCAAGGTCGAGCAGATCGCCTTCAAACGAGATACCTTCGCCGTAGAGAATGTCGAATTCCGCTTCGCGGAAGGGCGCGGCCACCTTGTTCTTCACCACTTTTCCTCGCGTGCGCGAGCCAATTACCCGATCGCCTTCCTTGATCGACTGAATGCGGCGGATATCCAGGCGAATCGAAGAATAGAATTTCAGGGCGCGCCCGCCGGTAGTCGTTTCCGGATTGCCAAACATTACGCCGATTTTTTCGCGGATTTGGTTGATGAAAATCAGGCAGGTGCGTGATTTTGAGACGATGCCCGTAAGCTTTCTGAGCGCCTGGGACATAAGGCGCGCCTGGAGGCCCATTTGCGGCTCGCCCATTTCGCCTTCCAATTCGGCGCGCGGAACCAGAGCGGCCACCGAGTCCACCACGACTACGTCCAAACCGCCTGAGCGAATCAGCGTTTCGGTGATTTCGAGGGCCTGTTCGCCATTGTCAGGCTGTGACACGAGCAGATTGTCTACGTCTACGCCAAGCTTGCGGGCGTAGGCGGGATCAAGCGCGTGTTCGGCGTCGATGAAGGCAGCCTGGCCGCCCATCTTCTGCGCCTGCGCGATTACGTGCAGCGTCATGGTGGTTTTGCCGCCGGATTCCGGTCCGAAAATCTCCACCACGCGGCCGCGCGGAAATCCTCCCACACCGAGCGCCGCATCCAGACTGATCGAACCGCTGGGGATTATGCTAACCGGCACGAGCACATCCCGGTTGCCAAGACGCATGATGGCGCCCTTGCCATACTGCTTTTCGATCTGCGCAATGGCCGATTCGAGAATTTTGCTGCGATCGTCTGCCACGATGCACCTCGAAGAGGAAATTTCGCCGCCGGAATGGGCGGAGTCTATCAAATCATTTATCTTCTGGCTAACCGTATCTTGTAACTAACGCGCTCAGCGCTTCGAGCAGCCGTCATACTAACCGTAAGGCGAACAAAAAGCAAATAGCAAAGCGTTGCCTACAGCTGTCTATGCGCCTGCAACTGAAAACGAAACTCCAGAAAAGCGCCGCGCTGAAGGCCGCGGCTCTACGTTCAAATCTTTCCGATCTTCTCAAGGGCCTGCATCCGCGCTCACTTCCCACTGTAATTATGAAAGCCGCGGCCGGATTTTTTCCCCAGCCAGCCCGCCGCCACCATTTTCTTCAGCAGCGGGCAGGGCCGGAATTTTGAATCGCCGAAGCCTTCAAAAAGCACTTCCATGACATCGAGACACACGTCCAGACCGATGAAATCGGCCAGCTCCAGCGGCCCCATGGGGTGATTCATGCCCAGCTTCATTACGGCATCCACGGCTTCCGGCGCGGCCACGCCCTCCATTACGCAAAAAGCGGCTTCGTTAATGAGGGGTATAAGGACGCGATTGGAGACGAAGCCGGGCGAATCGTTGACGGCGACGGGCTTTTTCTCCAGCTTCGCGCACAATTGCATGGTGGTCTCGAAGGTCTCCTGGCTGGTTTGCAACGCGCGAATGACTTCGACGAGTGGCATCATCGGCACCGGATTCATGAAATGCATGCCGATGACGCGATCCGGCCTTTGCGTCGCGGCGGCCAGAACCGTTACGGAAATCGAAGAAGTATTGGTGGCGAGGATGACTTCAGGGCGCAACGCCCGATCTGCCTCGGCAAGAACTTTGCGTTTGAGCTCGAGGTGTTCGGGGACAGCCTCGACTACGAAGTCCGCTCGAGAAATTGCTTCGAGTTTTGTAACGGGCTGGATGCGGGCCAATATCGAAGGCTTCTCCGCCTCCGCGAATTTGCCCTTCCGAATCTCTCGGTCAAGATTTTTCGAGATGGTTTCCAGGCCCCGGTCGAGAAAACACTCTTCGACATCGCGCAAAATGACCTGAAAGCCGCAGCGCGCGAACACGTGGGCGATGCCATTGCCCATGGTGCCAGCACCCAGGACGGCGACCGTGCGAATCGAGTCTAAGTTCACAGATAGCTCCGCAAAGTGCGAGAACGACGCAACAAGATCACGGATTGCGGACGAAAATCAAGGGGAGTTCTAGTGGACCCGACTCAGTTCTTCGACTAACCGCACAGCCAAGAGTGGCTGTGCCACAGGAGCCTTCCTAGCGTTCGACGGCAAGGGCAACGGCGTTGCCTCCACCGAGGCAGAGGGCCGCGATTCCGCGATGCACGCCACGCCGCTGCATTTCGTAGAGCAGCGTAACCAGAATGCGGGCGCCGGAGGCTCCGATGGGATGGCCGATGGCGACCGCACCGCCATTCACATTGACCTTCGCCGGGTCCAGGCGCAATTCGCGGATCACGGCGATGGCCTGCACGGCAAAAGCTTCGTTCAGCTCGTAAAGGTCCACGTCGTGATCGCGATCCCACCCGGTCTTGCGCAGAAGCTTCTCCACAGCTTCGACGGGCGCCATCATCACCCACTTCGGCTCGACGCCGGAAACAGCCTGGGCCACGATGCGAGCCATGGGCGTTTTTCCCAGCCGCTCCGCGGTTTCTTCGCTGGTGACAACGACGGCGGCCGCGCCGTCATTTGTGCCCGGAGCATTGCCGGCAGTGACGGTGCCGTCTTTTTTAAATGCGGGGCGCAATTTGGCGAGCGCCTCGAGCGACGCGTCGGCACGCGGCGATTCATCTCGCTTCATTACGATGGGCTCGCCTTTTTTTTGCGGGATGTCGATGGGCAAGATTTGCGATTCGATGAAGCAGGAGTTCATCGCCTGCACGGCTCGCCGATGGCTTTCGAGGGCGAATCTATCCTGCTCTTCGCGCGAGATTTTATATTTCTCGGCCACGAGCTCCGCGGTCATGCCCATGTGAAAATCTTCGTAAACATCCCAAAGCCCGTCGTGAACCATGGAATCTATAATTTTGCCATCGCCAATCCGGTAACCAGTACGTGCGCCCGGCAGCAAATAAGGGCAGTTGGACATTGATTCCATTCCGCCCGCGACGACCATATCGCTTTCGCCGAGCATCACGTCCTGTGCGGCCAATGCGACCGCCTTGAGCCCCGAGCCGCAGACTTTGTTAATGGTCATGGCCGCGGCCCGCGGAGTTACGCCTCCACGAATTGCCGCCTGGCGCGCTGGATTCTGGCCGAGTCCCGCCTGAACGACGTTGCCCATAATGACTTGGTCTACCGTGTCGGACTCGATTGCGGCGCGGTGCGTGACTTCGGCGACCACGCGGGCGCCAAGTTCGGTGGCCGAAAAGGAGGAGAGCGCGCCCTGAAATTTCGCCTACCGGAGTGCGCACGGCACTCAAGATTACGGGCTGACGGAGGTTTTGCTGCTGCATAACGCCACTCCTTGCGGTTATTGCTTCGACTTGCGTGGGCTCACGCGTTCAGTATAACGCGGCCCCGAATGCGGTCAATTTTGGCGCGTGCGGAATAGTAGATCGCGTCAGTTTTCCCGTGATCTCATTTATCGGGGCTTCCCGATGTCAACTAAACTCCGGGGCCTTGATATCAGTGTCGCAACGAATGGCCACCGGTCCAATGGATCATACGGACCATCAAGTACAAAACGCCGATGAGCAATACGGCAAATATGTAATCTCGGCTGACCATGACGCCCTCCTGCCACAAACCGCTATTTCATCCCTACCTCTGCTTCGGAATACCAGCGAGCAACCTGGTCCACGATTATCGTGTCCCGGCTTATCACCCGGCCTTTTAGTCTGACTTCATTCCCCGCAAACCGCTCCAGATCGGCTTGATGACCCTGCAAAACGTATACATTCTTGCCTACTACCAGCGCGTATTGCGCACCCAGTTCCACGCACGCGCGTGTACATTCGGCGTCAGCCGCTGTCTTAATCCCATGGTCCGTGCCGCAAAGTGAATCGCTCACAATGCCAGTCAGCGTAATGGCAGGCCGCTTTTCCACGACCACGCTGCCCGCGGATATTGCGACAGCCAGAATCATCATGAGGGAAATGATCAGAACGGGGCCGAACACCCGTTCGTTCGCCTGCTCAAGCTTCATAAAGCCTCCTTTTCCCCCGGCCGACATCTTTCACGGCCAGCATCGAACTTCTGCAATTAATTTTGCAGCAAAACAGGCCGTTGTCTGTAACGCCCGTCACATGACTTATTTCGCTGATGGCAGGCACTTTGGGCCAAACGCTTGCGTGTGAATCGCGAGCTGTAGCCTGGAAGGGCAGTTCTAGGCCGTAGCTCTATTTCGTGCGCGCTGGGCGCAAATGGGCTAGGATGGCGGCGTGGGCAATCTCTTCGATTTAGCTTCGCCATCGGCCAAACTCGGCGAAGACCTCAACAGCCAACAGCGCGCCGCCGTGCACCACGGCGGAGGGCCGCTGCTGGTGGTCGCGGGAGCGGGCACCGGCAAGACGCGCGTCATTACGGAACGAATCCGCCACCTGCTGGAAACCGATCCGAAGCTGCCGGGCGAATCCATTCTGGCGTTAACGTTCACGGACAGGGCCGCGGGCGAGATGAAGCATCGCGTTATTCGCACCGCGGGCGAGCGCGGCCAAGGCGTTTTCGTGGGTACCTTTCACGCCTTCTGCAACGCCCTGCTGCTGGAACGCAATCCCAAGCTGCAGACGCTTGACGACGTCGATCACTGGATTCTGCTGCGGCGAAATCTTTCGGTGCTGGCGCTGGAACGCTATCGGCGGCTGGCGGAGCCGGGGCAATTCCTGGGCGACTTCGTGAAGTTCTTTTCGCGCTGCCAGGATGAATTGGTTACGCCGGACGATTACGAGCGCTACGTCGAATCCCTGGCTGGCAAGTACGCGCGAGAGAAACACACACTTCCTGAAGATGAACAGCGTGTGCGCGAAGAGGGAATTGCGGAACAGCGGGAGATCGCCCGGGCGTATCGAGCAAGCGACCGGCTGCTGCGCGAACGGAACCTGCTGACGTTCGGCATGCAGTTGCTCGAGGCCGTTCATTTGCTTCGCAGCGATTCCGACGTAGCCGCGGCGCTGCGCGCGCGTTATCGCTACATCCTGGTGGACGAATTCCAGGACACCAACATCGCCCAAATCGAGCTGCTCTGGCAGCTCGCGGCGGATCATCGCAACGTCGTCGCGGTTGGGGACAACGCGCAGGCGATCTACCGTTTTCGCGGCGCCTCATTCGGAAGCTTCACCATTTTCCTCGAGCGATTTGCGGGTGTGCCGCGCAGCGATACCGCCGGGGCCGCACGATTTGTCCAACCGCTCGTAGATAACTACCGGTCCACGGCGCGCATTCTGCGCACGGCTGGTCAGGTGGTCTCTTTCGTCGATCATTCGCCGCTCGTGCCCAAGAAAGAGCTCGTGCCGCACAAACCCGACGGCGAAAAAGTGCGCATCGTGGAATTCGGGTCCTCGCAAGAAGAAGCCCGCTGGATTGCGGCGGAAATCGATCGCCTGCATGCGGCCGGCTTGAACTGGCGGAAATTCGCCGCCCTCTATCGCATTCACGGACATCGCGCGGAATTGGTGAGCGCGCTCGAAGAACGCGGCATTCCCTTTGTGATCCGCAATCTCTCGATTCTCGATCATCCACTGGTGCGCGATCTGCTGGCCTATCTGCGCCTGATCGTAAATCCCGCCGACAATATTGCCTGCGCGCGCGTGCTGGCCGCGCCGGCGTGGGGACTCGAGCCCGCGGACCTGGTGCGGATTTGCGAGCGCGCCGGCAAGGCCAGGCGTTCGCTGTGGGATGAGCTAAAGCGCCGCAAGGCGAACTGTCTTTCAGCGGCCGCGCGCCCGCGACGAATGACCTAATCGCCGGACTGAACGAGCTGCGCCTGCGAAGCGGCGCGATCGATGCGACGGATTTATTCGAAGCGCTCGAGAAATGGCTGGAACTTCCGCTTAGCATTCGTTCCGCGGATCGGCCCTACGTTCGGCGCCTCGCGCAATTTGTTCGCGAATGGCAACCCAAGAGCGAGACATCGCGCCTGCCGGAATTTGTCGAATATCTCGATTACTTCATGCAGGCCGGCGGGCAAATCAATCTGGAGCAGGATTCGCGCGACGCCGTCCAGCTGATGACTGTGCATGCGGCGAAGGGGCTGGAATTCGAGCATGTGTTTGTTTTGCGGCTCACTCATCGCGGATTTCCCATGGCGCCCCGCGCCCCGGTGCTCGAGTTTCCGGAAGCGCTGATGAAAGAGGAATTGCCGCGCGGCGACTTCCACATTCAGGAGGAGCGCCGTTTGTTTTACGTCGCGATCACCAGAGCGCGTGAGCGGCTGACTTTGACGACGGTGGTGCATAAGCGCTCGCGGCCCTCCGTATTCCTCGAAGACATCTTGAGCGCGCCTCATGTTGCGAAGCAAAATGTGGAGCAAGCCTCGCCGGTTGCGCCTGCGGCGAAAGCGGCACGCATGCTCGCAGTTGCCGAGCCGCTGCTTTTTTCGGACGCAGAGCCGAGGATCTACTCGCTGATCGCGCGATGGGCGGAGCGATACCGCCCGCCGGTTTTCGAGCCATTGCAATTGAGCGCCTCGGGAATCGAGACGTACCAGAAATGTCCGCAGAAATATCTCTTCAGCAAAGTCTGGGGCATCGGGAGCGGCCCAGCGGCGGCAACTACTTTCGGCAACGTGATGCACAACACGATCCGCCAATTCATCGCCGCGTTGCGCAAGAGCCTGCGGCTCAGCTTCGAAGAGGTGGCGGCGATTTTCAGGCGCGAGTGGACTTCGGCGGGTTTCGAGGACCGCCACCAGGAAGAGCTTTACTTTAACGATGGAATCGAGCAACTGCGGGCCTTTCATACGAGCGCGCTCGACACCCCGGCCAACGTGGTTGGGCAGGAGAAACGGTTTGTCATCAAATGCGAGAACGGGATTGAATTGATCGGGCGCATGGATCAGATCAATCGCGTCGCGCCCGGCGAAGTGGAAATTATCGATTACAAGACGGGAAAGCCGAAGTCAGAGACGCACGCTCAAAAAGATTTGCAGTTGAGCGTCTATGCACTGGCGGCTCGCGAAGTGCTCGACGTGAAGCCGGTCCGGCTGATTTATTACAACCTGCAAGACAACAGCTGCGTTTTCGCTGCACGCGAAGAGAAACAGCTTAAAGAGCTGCAAGGGACGATTCAGGAAGTCGCATTCGATATTCGCGCGCGCGAATTTCCCGCACGGCCGGGCTTCATCTGCAAATACTGCGAATTTCGTTTTTTGTGTCCCGCGCAGGAATCGCGGTCAGTACAAATCGAAACCGGCAAGCTCGCAGAACAGGAAGCCGTTCGCTCTTCCCTGAAACAACATTAACGCAGGAATTAGTGGAAACAGAAAAAGCGGGACGCCCCGTAGCGTCCCGCTTTGAATACCAGGAAGAGAAAGTTGATGGTCCGGGCCGTCTCTTCCGCCTTGCCGCGCATTGCCTCTCGTCGAGAGGCTTCTCCCCTTCGGGATCGTCGCGCGCTTCGCGAAAATTTCCATGCGAAACGCGCTGCCATACTTTCTACGGTCCACAGCTTTTTATGTCAAGCGAAACTTGTGGTGCTGGCCGCACCCTTCGACGCTCAGGACAAGCGGGCTCTGGAGGAAACACAGTGCTAAGTGCGGCGCCGTGCCAACATCAGGGGAGGCGAACGAGGTAGTAGCCGTCGCGCGAAAGCACTTCGAATCCGGGCCGCTCCACGCGTACTTCGATGGAGTGATAATTTTGGGTGCGATCGGTTCCCATTGGCGCATAGCTAAGCGTGTATTGGTGACGCGCTTGTTCGGCAACCTGGGAATAAGCACGCGAGAGCGCGGCCTGATTGCTCACGAAGTACGTATCGCCGCCGGTGGCGCGCGCATAACGCGAAAGCGGGCTGGCGCCGCGGCGCAAAAGCGCAGCATCGGTGCCAATCGCATAGACCGATATGTCGGACGCGAGCAGCAGCGCCAACGTCTGATCGTAGTTATAGGTGTTGGTCTTGGCATCCACTCCGTCGGAGACCAGGATGATGATTTTGCGGCGTTCGCGATCGCGGCCGCGCAAAGCTTCGGCGGCGTCGTGAAGGGCATCGTCAAGGTGCTTCGTACTCTTGTCGACTGTGGCTTGCTGCGCACCGGTGGGGAACCCGGGAATGGGATGGTCACCGGCCGAGGGGTGCGGCGCGTTCGATTCCGGATCGGGGAAGGCGTCCTCGCCCGAAACGATCTTTTTCAGTTCAGCCATCAACCGATCGTTGTCTTTAGTGAAGTCCATGACGGGCGTGAAGAACGATGCGAATTTGGCCAGCGCCCACTTCGTCGGATTCACTGAAAGCGCCGGCGATGGCAAGCAAGCTCTTGTGCAATTGGCCGGCGGCTTTGGGCTTGAGGTCGTCATCGAGCAGGACCACGACAGAAAGCGGAACGGCTTCGGTCGAAAAGGCCGAAACCTGCTGCTCGACGCCGTCTTCAAGGATGCGGAAATCATTTTTGCCTAGATCAGCTACCAGATTGCCCTTGGAGTCTTTTACCGTCACAGGAACGACGACCAGTTCAACCGTAGTGCGAATTCTGGCGCGCGGGTCGGAGGTTTGTTTTTGCGGCTGGTCTTTTTGCTGTTCTGGCGGCTGTTCTTGCTGCTGTTGTGGCGCGGGGGGCGGTGGCGCGACCGGAGGGCTAATTTGCGCGGCCCGCGCAAACAACGCAGCAAGAGCGATGACTAACGCGGAGAGCGCGGGTTGACGGAGGCGAGTCACAGGCCGACAATTCCAAGGTGATCGCAATCTTCGAGACGAGAACAAAATCCGGCGCGCATCCTTCATGGGGCGATGGCGCATCGTAAGGGCAAGTCGATTCCAATGGAGATTATACGATGAGGTCGGAACGTCTCAGCCTCAAAGTTTCAGTCGCGGCCCTGGCGGTGCTGCTTGTCCCGGTTCTCGGCGTGCCGGCAGCGCAGAATTCGGACCCACTACAGCAGGGCGGCATTCGGGTGCAGGTCAATCTGGTGAACGTGTTCGCCACTGTGCGCGACAAGAAAACCAAGCAGATCGTTTCCACTCTCGAGCAGAACGATTTCAAGGTCACCGAAGACGGCGCCGAGCAGAAGATTTCGTTTTTTTCCAAAGAATCGACGCTGCCGATCACGCTCGGCCTTTTAATTGACACGAGCGGGAGCGAATCGAACACCCTGGGCGCCGAACAGGAAGCCGCGGTGCGCTTCCTTTCCCGCGTCATGCGCAAGGGCGACCTGGCAATGGTGGTCAGCTTTGACACCGATTCGGACCTGCTGGCCGACCTTACCGACGACCAGAGCAGGCTCGATCGAGCCATCAATCGCACGCGCATCAACGCGCCCGGCGCGCAAGGACCGACGGCGCAAACCATACCCGGAACCGTCTTTTACGACGCCGTTTACGCCGCCTGTCATGACCGGCTCGCGGACGAAGCCGGGCGCAAGGCCCTGGTGATCCTGACTGACGCGCAGGATGAAGGCAGCATGCTGAAACTGCAAGATGCTATTGAGGCTGCACAGCGCACCGATACGGTGGTGCACGTTTTACTCGTGGCCGATCCTCACTACGGCGGCGGCAACGAAAGTGTCGCCAAGAAACTGACCGACGAAACCGGCGGCCGGACGATTGTTGTTCGGAGCGAAAAGAATCTGGAGCAAGCCTTCGATCAAATCAGCCAAGAACTGCGCAGCCAGTACACGGTAGGCTACTATTCGACCAACACGGCACACGATGGAAGCTACCGCAAGGTCAAAGTGGACACGACGCGCAAAGACCTGGACGTTCTCGCACGACGTGGATATTACGCCCCCAAAAATTAAGATCTAGTTCAGCGGGTCGTAGCGGCAGACGCTTCAATTGGGGCCGCATAGTAGCCCTTGCGCGCCCGGACTTGCAGGTTTTTGGTATTCACGTCGACACGAATTTTGTGAAACTTGCCGTCGGCCGGGCGCATGGGGACGTAGGCGAGCGAATACTGGCTGCGAAGTTCATCTCCAATATACGCAAACGACTGCGCGAGGTCGTCAACGCGATAGGGGAAGAAGGCGCGGCCGCCGCTATCATCGGAAAACTGCTGCAGAACTTTGTCTCCCTCGTCCTTCATGTATTTCCGATTGGAAGGATCGCCGTGGCCAACTTCCTGATCGGTAAGGATCCAGTTGGTGCTGGTGCTGATGGTGTAAATGACGATGCCGGCGCGGGTGGCTATTTCCAGCGCCTCTCCGCGCGAATGGCGGCTCAGATTATCGTCGCCATCGCTGATGACCACCAGAACAGGGCGCATATCCTTGTCTGGGTCGCCGACCAGTGGCGGCAGCTTGAGCAGTTGCTGGCAGGCTTGATAGACCGCGTCGTACAGCGCTGTTCCGCCTCCTGCTCGCTGCTTCAAGATGACCTGGCGAAGCTCGTCAAGGTCACCGGTGAATCCCTGGACCATTTCCGGGTCGTCGTCGACGGTCATCAAAAAGGCCTGGTCCTTATCCCGGCGGATCACGTTGTAGAGAAAGTCGATGGCTGCCTGCTGCTCGAATTTCAGACGGTCGCGAATGCTATTGGAAGTGTCCATAAGCAAGCCGACGCGCAAGGGCATATCCGTCTGCCGGTTGAAAAACCGTATATCCTGCTCCGCACCGTCATCGAACACCTTGAAATTGTCCCGGTTCAGGTCCCCCACAATCTTGTTCTGCTTATTGAGGACCGTGAACAACACATCCACTAGATTTACGTTCTGGCGGATGGACTGCTTTGAATTTAACGGAGGCTCAGGCGGCGCAGGCGGAGCGACCGGCTGTGACGGCTGCTGGGCGCAGAGATTCGCACAAAACAATACCGTCAGAGCGAGAACTGCGGAGGTAATGCGAAGACGCATTGGTGAAATTATAGGTATCGGCGCAAAGCGGCGTCAACCTTTCGCGTTTCGGTATCCGTGCTCACGGCTAACTCATCCAGATAATTACGCAATCCCGGGTCGAGCGGCGCCTGGATTTCGATGGATGCGCCCGTGCGCGGGTGAGCAAAGCTCAGGCGCGCCGCATGCAGGAAAACGCGCCCCAGTGGTTTGAGAGAAGCTCCGCCGGCGCGAACCTGGCGTGGCGCGCCATATAACGTGTCGCCCACCAATGGATGTCCCACAGCAACAAAATGCGCGCGAATCTGGTGCGTGCGGCCGGTGCGCGGCTGGGCTTCGACCAGCGTGAAATTCCCCAGGCGCAGCAGCACACGCCAATCCGTCTGAGCCGCTCGGCCATGCGCGAGGCGTGCAGTCATGCGTGTTCGGCGCTGCGGATCGCGCGTGATCGGGCGCTCGATTGTTCCGGCATCCCGGGCCAGCCGGCCATGGAGCAAGGCGATATACGTCTTTTTGACTGCGCGCGAGCGGAACTGCTCGCCGAGAATGCGATGGGCGACATCATTGCGCGCCACGATCATGGCTCCGGAGGTACCGCGGTCCAGCCGGTGCACGATTCCGGGACGAAGATTTCCGCCAACGGTTGATAGCGTTCCGAAGTGATGGAGCAAAGCGTTGACGAGCGTTCCCCGTGTCGCGCCGGCCCCGGCGTGAACGACCATTCCCGCAGGCTTATTCACAGCGATAATGTCCTCGTCCTCGTAGAGCACGTCGATCGGTATCTCCTCGGGCGCAGCCCGCAATGGCGGGCGGGGCAAAACTTCAATTTCTATAATGTCGCCTGCCATGACGCGCTGCGCTCGGCGTGCGAGGCGTTCGCTGACACGAACGCGGCCTTGGTCGATCAATTCCTGAATGCGAGTGCGGCTGAGGTCTGGAAGGCGCGAAGCGAGGTAGAGGTCGAGACGGCGGCCCGCATCCTCGCGCCGACGCAGTAAACCGGCGCAACACGACGTCCTCTTTAGGAGCTGTTGCAGAGGGACTACGATCGGGCTCTGGTTGCATGCCTTTCGCCGGCTAAAACTTCAAAGATAATCAGAGCCGCTCCGATGGTTATGGCTGAATCCGCAAGATTGAAGGCAGGCCAGCGAAAATTGCCGGCGCGCAATTCGAGGAAATCCGTGACGCCGCCGTGCAGGAGCCGGTCGAGCAGGTTTCCCGCGGCTCCGCCCGCAATCAACGCGATTCCGGCCTGGCTCTCAGTCCTTCCCACGTGCCCCGCAAGCAGCAGCCAGATGAGCAGAATAATTATGGCCGCAGAGCTCAATACCAGCAGGAAAGAGATCCATTTAGAAGCCGATTCCGAGAACAGGCCGAAAGCGATTCCTGGATTCTGGCTATGAACGAGATCCGCGAAATTGGGGATGAGCGGCCGCCGAAAACCTTCGGTGGTGAGCCGCTCGATGGCATATTTGGTGGCCCGATCGGCGGCCACGACCGCCATTGCCAGCCAGAGCCAGCGCGCACTCCGGGCGGCCATCAGGATTTCGCGCCGGCAGTTCCAGCTGTGCTTTCGATTTCCTGAAGCGCCGCTACGCAGCGTTCGCAGACGGTAGGATAGTCGGCGCTCTCACCGACCCTGACCGAATAGTTCCAGCAGCGCTCGCATTTCTTTCCTTGCGCGCGGTGAATGGTCACGCCGAGGCCCGGCAGTGTTTCAGAAACGACCTTTGCCGGCGAGCTTCCATTGGCCAGCTCCACTTGAGAAACAATAAACAAGGCCGGCAACCAGGCCGCGTAATCTCGCAACAGCGGCGCCAATTTGCTATCGGCGGAGAGCTCGACGCGAGCTTCGAGACCGCTATTGATTTCCTTGGCGCTGCGCGCCTGCTCCAGAGATTTCAGCACGGCATTACGGACTTCGAGCAAATTCGACCAGCGGGCCTCCAGTGTTTCGTCGGGGCGCCGGAGGCATTCATCCGGACGCGGAAACAGCGAGAGGTGAATTTCGGCCGGCGCGCCCGCTTCGCGCGGCAGATATCTCCAGACCTCATCCGTGGTAAAGACCAAGATCGGAGCGAGCAATCGCGCCAGGGCGCTGGCAATGCGGTACATCGCAGTCTGCGCGGAGCGCCGGGCAGAGCTTTTCGCCGCAAACGTGTAAAGCCGGTCCTTGAGAATATCGAAATAAAAGGCGCTCAGGTCTACAACGCAGAAGTTGTATAGAGCGTGATAGACGCGATGAAAATCAAAGCTTTCATAAAATTCCAAACACTTGGCGATCAGCTGATTGGTCCGCCCCAACATCCAGCGATCCAATTCTTCCAGCGAGTCTTCCGCGACCGAATCGCGCGAGGGATCGAAGTCAGAAAGATTCCCGAGAGCGAATCGGAAGGTATTGCGAATCTTGAAATAAGCCTCGGAGAGCTGCGTCATCACGTTCTGGGACATACGGACGTCGCTGTGATAATCCTGCGAAGCTACCCACAGCCTCAGCAGGTCGGCTCCCCATTTGTCGCAGATTTCCGTGGGCAAAATCACATTGCCCAGCGATTTGGACATGGGCCGGCCCTGCTCATCGAGCGTCCAGCCATGCGTGAGCACCTGACGATAGGGAGCGCGCTCGCGAATCCCGACGCTGATCAGCAAAGAGCTATGAAACCAGCCACGGTATTGATCCGGGCCTTCGAGATACATATCCGCGGGCCATGGCAATTCCGCATTCGGTTTGCCCGGCGGGTCGAGCACGGCGAGATGCGACGATCCGGAATCGAACCAGACGTCGAGAATATCCGTTTCCTTGCGCCACGTTGCATTGCCGCAGGAGCAGGCCGTGCCTTTGGGAAGCAGTTCCTCGGCGGAATGCGTGTACCAGGCGTCCGCGCCTTCGCGCTGGAACCAGTCAATGACGTGGTGAAGCGCGGTAAAATCCTCGAGCCTCTTGCCGCATTTATCGCAATAAAAAATCACCAGAGGCACGCCCCATACGCGCTGCCGCGAAATACACCAGTCGGGACGATGCGCAATCATTTCGTGAATGCGTTCGCGGCCCCATTCGGGCGTCCATTTCACCTTGGGAATTTCGTCGAGCGCCAGCTTACGCAAGGGCGGGGCTTTGGGAGCCGGAACCGAAGCGCTTCCGTTATCGAGCTGGATGAACCACTGCTCGGTGGCGCGAAAGATCACCGGATTGTGGCAGCGCCAGCAGTGCGGGTAGCTGTGGTGAAGTTTGCTTTCGGCGACCAGTGCTCCGCGCGACTTCAGTAGTTCGATAATGACCGGATTGGCCTCGAATACGGTTTTGCCCTTATATTCCGGCAAGCCTTCGGTGAAGCGACCCTGATCGTCGAGCGGCGCGTAAGTCTCGAGGCCATATTGCTGGCCCACGGCGAAGTCTTCGGCGCCATGACCCGGAGCCGTATGCACGATACCGCTGCCTTGCTCCAGGGTGACGTGCTCGCCGAGCACTCCGGGAACGACGCGATCGAGGAAGGGATGCTCGAACTTGACCTGAGCGAAGGTGCGTGCCGGGAACTGGCCGGACTGGCTCCCGTCGAAACGCAACCCTGTCTCTTGCGCGACGCTGCGATCGAGTAGTCTTCGGCAACTATGTAAGTGTCGCCCTCGTTCGTCGCGTCGCGATGCACGTATTTAACTTCAGGATTGAAAGCCAGCGCCATGCTTGCGGGCAACGTCCACGGGGTGGTGGTCCAGACCAACGCGTACAAATGCTCTCGTCTGAAGTCCGTCGTGGGCTGGTCGGGGATTCGACGTACGCGATAGCGCACCCAAATCGATGGGCTACTATGGTTTTCGTACTCGACTTCGGCTTCGGCCAAAGCGGTATGGTCGTAGATGCACCAGTAGACCGGCTTTAGGCCGCGAAAGACGTAGCCCTTCTCTAAAAACGTTAAAAATGCGTCCGCGATGCACGCTTCGTAGCTTTTGGACATCGTAAGGTATGGATCATCCCAGCGGCCCAAAACACCCAAGCGTTTGAAATCGCGACGATGCTGATCGACGTAGCGCAAAGCGAATTCCCGGCAGATGCGCCGAAACTCCACAGGAGTGACGCGGCCCTTCTTGCCGCCGAGTTCTTTCTCGACTTGCGTCTCGATGGGCAAGCCGTGGCAATCCCAGCCCGGAACGTAAGGCGCTCGAAAGCCGGCCATGGTTTTCGACTTTACGACCATGTCTTTGAGAATTTTGTTCAGGGCCGTGCCGAGATGGATCGTGCCGGTCGGGTAAGGTGGACCGTCGTGCAAAACGTAGGGCGGCGCCTGTTTTCGTGCCTGCTGAATCCGTTCGTAAAGCTTGTCCTCCTCCCATTGGGCGAGGATGCGCGGCTCGTTTTGCGGAAGATTCGCCTTCATGGGGAAATCCGTCCGCGGGAGATTCAGCGTGCTTTTCAGGTTAACGGCTTTAGACATCTGTCAGAAAACTCCATACTTCTGCGGCACTTCGGGGCCATCGCGGCCCGAGCGGCTGGCTCTTTAAGGTCGGGTATTTCTAAGTACTCAACATATCAAACGGCGATGCACAAGGTGAAAAGTCATATGGTACAATTTATTTTTGCCCAAGTCAGCCTCGTGACCAGGACATCCTTTTGGCTACCGATGAATCTAACTCCTATGGTGGAGCCTAGGCAGAGTCACGTATGCAACGACTGAACCTCACGACACGCGATCCGCAGACCACGCACCTGAATCTCGGTAGCGGCCCGACACCTTCGTTTGCCCCGAGCCGGCAGCTCGAGTCATCGAGCTTCTGGACCAACCTTAAGGACTTTCTAACGGAACGATCCATCCGTATTCCGCGCAACGCGCGGCAGCAAGTTTTTTATACCGAAGGTGTGGACAGCAGCTTTTCCGAGAGCCTGAAGGCGTTTTTCCGTCCCGCGCCCAAAGTTAAGGGCGGCGCGGCCGCGTCGGGCATGATCGTGGACCTCGAGCCCACGTACCGCGTGTTTTGGCGTAACCTGCACGATTTGATTTCGCCGCCCAAGTTGCCGCCGCTGAAGCTGACCAGCAAGCCCGTGCCCGTGCGGCCGCTGTGGGCCAAGCGGCGCGAATACAGCACAGCGCAGATGATCTCGATCGGCGTGCATGCCGTGATTGCCATATTGATCCTCGTGCCCCTCTTTCACCATATGGTGCAGCCGCCCGTGCAGGCCAGCACGCAGGTAATCGATATTTCGCCTTACCTCTCCAAGTTGCCTCCTGGAAAAGAAAGAGCGGGTGGTGGCGGAGGCGGAGGCGAACACAAGCAGCAACCCGATACGCAGGGCAAGCTGCCAAAGTGGAGCATGACGCGGATCACTCCGCCTCTGGTGACTCCGCATCCGAATCCGAAGCTGGCTTCTGAGCCGACTCTTCTGGGTCCGCCGGAGCTGAAGATTCCAAGTCCGAACGATCCTAACTTCGGCGATCCGCTGGCCGCCATGATGAGCGTCTCCGCGGGCGCCGGTGGCGGCGGAGGAATGGGCACAGGTGATGGTGGCGGAATCGGCAGCGGAAGCGGCGGTGGGTTAGGCCCGGGCTTCGGTGGCGGCACCGGCGGCGGCGCTTTCCGTCCGGGAACGGGCGGCGTGGGTTACCCGAGCTGCATGTATTGCCCGGAGCCGCAATATTCGGAAGACGCACGCAAAGCCAAGTTCCAGGGCATTGTGGTCCTGCAAGTGATCATCCAGCCGGACGGCCATGCGACCAACATCCAGGTGGTGAAGGGCGCGGGTCTCGGACTGGACGAGAAGGCAATCGAAGCCGTGCGTACCTGGCGCTTCAAGCCGGCAATCGGTCCCAATGGGACGCCGGTAGCGACGATTACGCCGATCGAAGTCAATTTCCGTCTCCTCTGACCCATAGCAGTTCTCGTAGCGCAGTTCTCGCAAAACAGGCCAGTACCTTTACGCGCACCCTCGTCGTTTGACCGCGGTTTCATTCCGATTTGATCTGTTAGCATCTCCCCGTGCGAAATCCACGCCTACTTGCTTTTGCATGCGCCCTCAGTGGCTTATTAATTCCGGCTTCCCGAACCGCGGCCGCGCAAACCGGCGCGACGAGTAGCGTCGAATTCAATGCTTATGTAAGGGCATCCCAAGCGCAGCCGGAACCGGTGCGCGGAATCACCTTCTATCTCTTATCGAGAAGCCTTTCCGATATACGCAAGGAAGTCGCAACAGCCGACGGCATGGTGGATCTGGATCATTTCGTCGCCCAGCTCGACGTCTCCGCGGAATTGAAGGATTGGATATCAAAACATCGGCGAGTCGATCTCGCCGGCACAGATTTCACGAAGGAAGTTAGTCCGGATGACGTTGTCAAGGTGCCCGAATTTCTGACCGCCTATACGAGCCAGAATGGCGCGGCCCTGCACGCCGTTATTCCGGAACCGAAATACAAGAAGGGCGAAGAGCAGAAGAATCCGGAAAAATATAAGCAGGACCGCGAGCAATATCGGCAGGCGCTTCGCCACTATATTCAGGCGAACATAGATTCCATAGAGGGGATCGACGCCGAACTCAGGGATGTAAATCCGTATCCACGCTGGGCCAAGGTTCAAGGTGAACAGCAACGCCATCTCGAAAAGCGGGTCATGCAACTCGCGCAGACACATTATCTGGTGGCGACGGCAGTGAGCAATCTCAGTGGTCACGCGGCTTTTGACAACGTCCCTCCCGGACAGTACTGGATTACCAATCTAGACATTCCCGCTTTGGCCGGCGATCTCCGGCTGCACTGGGATGTGGCCATATCCGTTCCTCCGGCAAAAACTGCGCGCGTTGAACTATCGAATTTGAATGCAGTCGAGACTTTAGAGCAAGACGCGCGGTAATCTAAAGCTGTCTCGCCCTCGTTCACGCCATCCTTCCCCTGGTTCCCCTCCAAGACTTTGGCGTTACACTGAACTTCCGGTATGACAGCCCCATCTCCATCCTCTGAAAGCATCGCCGCTTATATTTCGCAAATGGCGGGACCTGATGCCAAACAGCGAGAACAGGCCGTCTATGCGCTATTTCGGCTAGGCTGCGCCAGTGCGGAACCGGTGCTGAAGAAATGGTTCGCCGATCCGGAGTTTCGGGCGCTCGTTCCCGGCGGAGGTGTCCTGCTCACGGTGGGCTTGGCGGTTCAGCCGGCGACGTTCGAAGCGATTCGGGCGCGTTTCGGGCAGCCGCAACTCGCGGAGGTTCCCGCGGATCAGGACGCGCTCGAATTTGAATTGAACTTTGCGCATGGCGTGCGGTTGGACGTGATCACGCCGCGCACGGCAACGGGAGAGGGCGCCATCGCGAAATTTCTCGCGCGGTTTGGCGAAGGCATCCAGCAGGTGGAATGCGATGTGCGAGACATCTCGCGCGCTACGGAAATTCTGCAACAGCGCTTCCAAGTTCAGGCGATTTATCCCGAAATACGCGCCGGCGCGAACCAAACGCGAGTGAACTTCTTTCTGGTGCCCGTCGCGGATGATCGCAAGCTGTTGATCGAGCTGGTGGAATCGCCGAAGAAGGCAAAAAAACGGTAAGGCTGATGTTCAGGGCTTCAGCACGTTCTTCTCTTTGAGGCCAGCGTCGTGACAGGCCCGCCATGCGCGCAGGATTTCCGCCACGCTCCAGGCCTGCGCAAACGCACCGCGCGGGAGGTAAGGCGCGTCACCATCGAAAATCTCGCTGATGGTGCCCAGCCCGGCTGCCGAGAGATGGTGGGCCATGGGTTCAAGGAAGGCGAAGGCTTGCTGCGGATTCTGATAAACGCGCAGGTGGGCCAGAACAAAGGGGCCGAGCAGCCAAGCCCACACAGTCCCCTGGTGGTAAGCGGCGTCGCGCTCCGACTGCGGGCCTTCATAACGGCCGCAGTAACTCGGATCGGCGGCGTCCAGGCTGCGCAGTCCGTGCGGCGTTAGCAAATGCAGCGCACAGGCATCCACGACCTGTTTTTTCTGATCCGCGTTCAGCGGGCTTTCGGGCAGAGAGACCGCAAAAATCTGATTTGGGCGAAGCGAACTATCATTTCCCTGCGGCCCGTCGATTACATCGAAGCAGCATTGGCGCTCGTCGTTCCAATAGCGCGCGAAACTTTTCTTCACGCGCTCAGCGAGTGCTTTATATTCGTCTGCCCGTTTTCCCAATTCCGGGGCGAATCGCGCCATCGTATGAAGGGCGTTGAACCACAGCGCGTTGATCTCCACGGGCTTGCCTATACGCGGGGTAATCGGGCGATCGCCAACTTTTGCGTCCATCCACGTAACCTGCATTCCTGGCTCTCCCGCGTGGAGCAAACCGTCGGCAGGATCCACGTGAACGCCATATCGCGTCCCGCGCACGTACCAATCGACAGCGGCGGCAAGCATCTCGAAAACCTCTCGAACGATGCTCAGGTCTGAAGTCTGCGCGACATATTCCCGCAGAGCCTGGAAGTACCAAAGCATCGAATCCACGCTGTTGTAGCTCGCGGGCTCGCCGTGTTCCGAAAACGTGTTGGGAAGCAGGCCCTGTTGCGCGAAGCGCGGAAATTCGTGCAAAACGGATCGTGCTATCTCGGGCCGGCCCGTCTCCAACGCCAAACCGGGGAGCGCGATCATGGCGTCCCGGCCCCATTCGCCGAACCAGGGATAACCGGCCACAATCGACCATCTCTCGCCGCCATCTGAAGTGCGACGGCGCGCCGGAAATTGAGCTGCCGCCAGCACCAATTGCCAAATCCAGTGCGGAGCTTCGAGAGCGGCTCGCGGATGCGCAGCGATCCAATATTCGAGCAGCTTCTGGTCCAGGTCTTCGCGCGTGGCGATCGCCGCGCGGTTCTCGAGCTGCGGTTTGGGATCGGTGCTGAACGCAAGCGTCACCGAGCCGCCGGGCATGAGGCGCGCCTTAAAAACTGCCGCGAGCAAGTGATCCTCGCGATGGTCCAGACCGCGCTCGCGTTCCACAGCCAGATCGTAATTTCGATACCATTCGCGGCGCGATTCGGCCTGCGCGGCGTCGCTAAGCAAATAAACGGGAGTTGCTCCCTCGCGTGCGACAACGCACAGACCGCCTGGAACCGGCGTCACAGATGTCTCCCAGTTGCCTGCCTGCGTCGTGGCATGAATATCGCGATAGTTCACGAGAATCTTGACTTCCAATTCCGCGGGGCCGGAGGCATAGACAAGCTCGTAGCGGATGAAAGTTGTGTTCGCGCCGTCCTGCATCCACACGCGTTTTTCGAATATCGCGTCGGCGCAGGCGAATCTCCACACAGGCACGGATCCCGCGAGACGAAATTGCTCGATGAATAGAAATCCCTTTGGCTCGACGGTGCCGGTCGACCAACGATTGGCCCCGAGAGCGTAATCGCGGCCCGCGTAGCGGAGGATTTCTTCGGCTTTTGAGACCAGGAGAACTCGGCCCTTCTCAGGCAGAGAGGCGATCAGTAATCCATGATAGCGTCGCGTCTGTACGCCAGTGACAGTGCCGGAAGCAAACCCGCCCAGCCGATTCGTCACCAACCACTCACGTTCATTCCCGACGTCGAGTGAGCCGCAAATTTCCGAGCCAAATTTAACGACGATCGGGGCGCTCAAGCCTTACGTCCTGCCATAGACGGGAATGGCGGCGCCGTGAATGATGCGGGCCTGTGGTGAGCACAGAAACAGGATCACGTCGGCAATCTCTTCCGGCTTGGGCCAGTTCGCGTAATCCGCTTTGGGCATGGCCTGTCGATTTGCGGGAGTGTCAAAGATGCTGGGTACGACAGAATTGACGGAGATGGGATACGGTTTGACTTCCTCGGCGAGCGAATCGAACAGCGCGAGCGCCCCGGCCTTTGATGCGGCATATAGAGCGGCGCCGGGAGACTTGCCATAAGCCGCCCGCGAGGCGACGTTGACGATCCAGCCGCGGTTCTGCCGGATCATCGCCGGTATCACGGCGCGGGCGAGCGCAAATCCAGCTTTCAGATTGAGGGACATCATCTGCTCGTAGGCTGAGGGTTCCTCTTCCCAGATTCGCCTGCCGCCGTGATACGCGCCGATGGCGTTCACCAGGATGTCGAGCGCGCCGTGCTTCGCAAGAATGTCCTCGACCATCCGCACCACGCTAACAGGATCGGTGGCATCAACCATGACGCCTGTTGCCTGGTAGCCGCCGCTCTTCGATTGAGAAATGAATGATTGGGAAATGAACGTGTCGAATTCCTGCTGGTGGCGGTACGTCACAATGATTCGCGCGCCTTCACGCGCGAAGGCTGTCGCTACAGCGCGACCCAACGCGCCGGTGCCACCGGCTATGAGCGCGACCTTGTCTTTAAAGCGAAGTTCTTCCGTCATTGAAGATCATTTGCCTCCCCAGCGATAGGCGCGGGAACGGGCATGGTCGTGCGGAAAATATTCCCACGCTGTGCCATTGGGGCTGTAATCCTCCCGAACCGCGCCCCATTGGCGCTCGCCTAGATAGGGGCCCCAGCGCCTCCATTGCGCTTTGCCCAGCCGCAGGTCTTCGAGCCTCTGAGCTTCGCGGGTCATTTATTTATGCGGTGATGTCCGGAGGCAAGCGATGGCTGGAACTTTTTGCGATTGGCATGTCAGGCCGAACTAGATTCTACCTCTTCCGAGCACGTCATCCCCAGTTCGGCAATTGGCGCAGGCCGAGCATGGCTTCGGCAGCCCATCGGCCCAGATAAACCGATAGCGCCACGCCTTGACCTGCGTATGCGCCCAGCACAATTACGCGATCGCTCTGCTGGTGACGCGTGAATATTGGACTCCAGTCCTCTGCGATCAAAATCGGCCCGCCCCACCAATGTGTGAAATCCACCGAATTCAGGGCCGGATCCAGACCCCGCACGCGCCGCTCGAGCCGGGCAATGAGCTCAGCCGCCCGACCAGCGCCAATATCGATCTCTTCGAGTTCGCGCCAGTTCTGCACGTCGACGAGGCCGCCCCCAAACAAAACGCCGCCATTTGGCAGCATTCGGCCCCAGAGATAAGGAAGATCAACGGTATAAAAAGCCTTTCCCGAACTTAACCCAAGAACTTCGAGCTGCGCCGGCTTCAGAGGTTCCGTTGCCACTGCCAGCGTAAACTTCGGTTCAGCCCGTCCAGCGAGTCCGCTCAGCTCGAGAGACATTGCATTCGTCGCGATCAGCGCATTTTCGGCGCGAATCTGCTTCGCTCCGAACCTAAGGCATAACCGATTTCACACTCGATCTCGTCTACCCGCGTATCTTCATGAATCTGCGCGCCGAGTCGATGGGCTGCGCGAGCGAGTCCGCTGACGAGCTTGCCGGGATCGGCGGTTCCTCCTGGAACTTCAGCGACAACGCGCAACGTCCCCGAGTCAGACCATGCAATCGGCGAATTCTTCAGGGCATGGCTTCGCCCAATCTCCCAGGCGCCTCGGAGGTCGAGATCGCACTCAATGTTGAGTTCGCTGAGCGTGCGGGAAAAACCCTCCAAAACATCGCCGAGCCCGGGAAGATCGCCTGCCGAGGTTTCCGCCAGTACCATACCGCCTGAATACCCGCTCGCCCCGGCGCCGATGTGCTCCGCCTCGAAAACACTTACGGTCTTATTCGGGGCCAAGTGACGCAGCCAAGCCGCCGTCGCCAATCCGGTGAATCCTCCGCCGACTATGGCGAAGTCCATCTGCTCGGGAAGCAAGCGCGGCAAGGGATGGAAGTCGATCGTCCACGGAGATTCGCCCCAGCGTTTTTTAGGAGCTCGCGATGTCTGTCGCCTCTCAGCCAAATTCGTACCCCTATCAACCAACTCTCGCTATTCAACAGAGGCCGACTGCAGTTTTTAGATGCCGCGAAGCCAGGGCAGGTAAGTTTGCCAGGTTGCGGCTGGATAAAGGATTAGGTACGAATTGCTCAGGTGGCGCGACGCGACAAACCAGTGCTACCATCGGCCTGCTTCTTGTAGGAGGGCCGCCGTGAGAATTCGAGCTCGTTCGCATTTGTTTGCCATCGCACTGAGCGCTGCGATATTGATTGCCGTTGGCTTGACGGGCAAGAAAGTTATCGGCCAAACGGCTTCGAATGCTCCATCGCCTGCAGCTACCATGAAGACGCCGTGGGGCACCCCGGACCTGCAAGGCACCTGGAGCAATACGACGGTCGTCCCATTCCAGCGCCCGGCACAGTTTGGCAATCGGGAGTTCATGACCGACGCCGAGCACCAGAAAGCCGAAGATGAGCTGCTCAGGCGCGACGCGCTTCCGGGCCGAGACAGCCGCGAAAGCAACGGCAAGGACATTCGTGGAACGGAAAAAGACGTCGCACGCGCTTACAACGAGCACTGGTTCGGCGATAAGCCGACGGAAGTAGGCCGGCGCACGTCCATGATTACCGACCCGCCCGATGGCAAAATGCCCGCCTACACTCCGGAGGCGCAGGCCCGAATCAACAAAAGGCGCGAATACCTCGAGGCGCTCCTGCAGGGCACTTCGGGTGGCAAGCCCGGACCGATTTCTCCGCTGCGAAACGAGCCGCCGCCCGACTACAACCTCGAGCGCATGAATCGCTCGGATGGTCCTGAGGACCGCAGCAGCGTCGAGCGCTGTCTGCTCAATGGACTTCCCGTCATTCTCCCCGCGGGAATTTTGACGCCGGATGGCCGGCCCTACGGGAATTTCGGGGGCGTGATGCGCATCGTCGAGAGCCCCGATTCGGTCGACATCTACTACGACATCGGGCAGGGCACGGGCTTCAATCGCCCGATCCCCATCACGAACCGGCAGCATCTGCCCAAGAACATTCACCAATACTGGGGCGATTCGATCGCGCGCTGGGAAGGCGATACGCTGGTAGTCGACGTCACGAATTTCAGCCAGGAGACCGAGTTCCGCGGCTCGCGCGAGAACCTCCACTTGATCGAGCGCTATAAGCGCATCGATGCCAAAACGCTGCAGATCACTACGACCGCCGAGGACCCGACGACGTGGGTCAAGCCTTTCACGTTTGTGCAGGAGCTACGGAAGAACGCCGACAAACCGAATATGGTGTACGAAGGCGGGTGCCACGAGGGCAACTACGGGCTGCTTGGGATGCTCGCCAACACGCGCGCTGCGGAGAAGGCGTTTGCCGAGGGTAAGGGGCCTGATCCTGCGCTGGAAGACAATGCGACTGGCGGCGGTGGCGACCAATAGCTCATTTTTTCTGCTGCCGCTGCGTCGCTGATCCGCGTTTTCTCTGTGAACTCCGTGCCTCTGTGCGCTCCGTGTTAAATCCGAGATTCGTTACGACCAAAACCTACACAGAGACCACCGAGTGCACAGAGACGTATTCCGCAGAGTGATCAGCGTTCGTAGAGTTTGTCGCCCGGCGGGATTTTGCGGGTGACGTCGATCACGATGGTGTCGCCCTCCCAGTGCTTCACGAGTTGCTTCTTGCGCAGATGACCGAGGAAGGTTTCCTCCGCCAGCTCGACGCACTTGTATTCCATCAATTGCGCGTTGGCCTCGAGCTGACGATAGAGGACCATGCTCATTTTCCACGGACGGGTAAAGACGTTCGGATCTTCGATCGTGACCTCGTAGCGCAGTGCGTCGCGGCGTAATCGGCGTGAAGCGCTCGACGACGTGCAGCGCGTCGCTATGGAAATCGCCGGAGCGCGAAAACCAGGTGCGGTCGTTGAAGTGGCTCACATCTACGACCAGTGTGTTGCCTTCCCAATGGCCTGCCGAATGGCCCATCCAGGTATCGGCGGGCGGCGGATCGACCGGATCGAGGTGAATGGTGCGGCTGGCGCCGGCAAATTCGAATGACATTTCGATCTTGCTCGTGCCCTGCGTGATCCGGAACGGATACGGCATGTACATGGCCCGGGGAATTCCGGGCGTGTAGCAGCGGACTTCGGGATCGCGATCCAGCCAGTGTTCGGCGTTGTCTTTCTTTTTCGCGGCGGCTTCGGGCTTATACGGAATCTCGTTGCCTTCCACAACACCGGGGCCGGGCGGAACGCCACCGTCCGCGCCGAGCGCCAGAACTGGAGCGGCCAGCACGGGCACGTCGGGGTAGACGCCGGGCTGCGCGACGGCCGGACGCATCGTGTGAGCCAGCAAGTCCCAATTCGCGGTCGTCGTCGCCTGCCAGATGCCGTTCAAGTTGGGATGGCCGTCAGGAGTCCGCGCCGCGCGCGCCGCCTGCACTGGCGGAGTCGCCTGACTCGTGCGGGCCGCTTGGCCGGTCATTCTGATGGCAGCCAAAGAAAACGCTGCGGCAATCGCGGCGCTGGCAATCAAAGCAGTCGGGCGGTTAAATCCGATTCGCATATTCGGGGTCTCCTGCTGTGGTAATCGCAGCATAAGTTAACGAGGCAGGAGCGTCGCGTCAACCACGCGCGCCTCAATCTTCTGGACACTGACCCGGTCCTTGAAGATAATGGCGCCATCTGGCGGTTTCGAACCGCACTGGTCTTCGGGTACCCCTCCGTCTGGGTTTAGCGGGAGGTCTCAAATGCGCACTCGGCTTTTCAAGTCCATTGGGGCGCTGGCCGCGATCTTGTCTGTGTTTGTGTTTTTGAAACCGGCGCAGGTGACGGTCGCGCAAGAGGGTCCGACGGCTTCCGCGACGGCGCCAAAGGCGGCCGCAACGCTGAAAACGCCGTGGGGCGAACCGGATCTGCAGGGCATCTGGATGGACGAATCCGATACGCCGTTGCAGCGTCCCGCCAAGTATGCGAACCAGGAATTTTTCACCGAGGCGCAACGCGCCGAATTGGATAAAGAACGAGCGGCGCTGCTCGGGCGCGATAAGCGCGTGGAGCGCGGCACGGAACTCGACGTCGCCGGTGCGTACAATGCGGAGTTCATGTCCATCAAGCGCACCGGTGCGCGGACTTCACTGATCGTCGATCCGCCGAACGGCAGGATTCCGCCGCTTACGCCCGAGGCGCAGAAGATTATTGCTGCGGACCGCGCGTTTCGTCTGGCCTTGCTGCAATCTACCGAAACCTGCAAGAACAAGTCGGTGGCCTGTGATGGCGGCAAATACGATCCCACACCAACGACGCGGCGCGGCGAGCTTCCCGCGCGCTACAACGCAGCGCGCATGAACCGCCATGATGGGCCGGAGGACGGAGCATTGCCGGACCGTTGCCTGACGGGCGGGTTGCCGGAGTTTGGCACGGCGTACGGCGGAAGCTTCCGGCGAATCGTGCAGACGCCGGGCGGCGTTTCGATGTTCTACGACGTGGGCCAGGGGCAAGGCTGGCAGCGGAACATCGTCATGAACGGAAGCCCGCACCTGCCGGCGAGCATCCGCCAGTGGTTTGGCGATTCGCGCGGCCACTGGGAAGGCAACACGCTCGTGATCGACGTTACGAACTTCAGCCAGAAAACGGACTATCGTGGCTCGCGTGAGAACTTGCATCTGGTCGAACGCTGGACGCGCAGCGGGCCGAACACGCTCGAGTACGCGGTTACGATCGAAGATCCCACCGTGTGGACCCGGCCATGGACCGTAAAGCAGGAGTTCACCAAGCAGAGCGAGCAGGAAAATAAGATTTACTACGAGCCGCGCTGCGTCGAAGGAAACTATGCTCTGCCGTCGCTGATGTTGGCGGCGCGTATGGCGGACCGCGCCTTTGCGGCGGGCCAAGGCCCCGATCCGGCGTTAAGTGACAATGCCACGGACTTTGTCGGCGTCGAAGACGACCCGTTGCAGTGAGGCAAGGCGGAAGATTCAGGAGGAGATGATGCGCGACCGGTTTTCACGTTCGATGATCACCCTCGCAATTGCCGCGGCTGCGGCCGGCGCGATCATTTCCGTATCCATCACGCGTACGTCGGCTCAGGCGCAAAAGGCTTCCGCAACGGCGCCAGCTGCTTCAGCGAAGTCGTCGGCGACAGCTCCAGCGCTGAAAACGCCGTGGGGTGAATCGGATCTGCAAGGCATCTGGACCGACGAATCGGATACGCCGTTGCAACGCTCTCCCAAGTACGCAAATCAGGAATTCTTCACCGAAGCGCAGCGGACCGAATTAGACAAGGAACGAGCGGCACTGATCGGCCGGGACAGGCGTGTGGAGCGCGGCACCGAACTCGACGTGGCCGGCGCCTATAACGCGCAGTTTATGTCCGTCAAGCACACTGGCGCGCGGACGTCGCTGATTGTGGATCCGCCCAACGGGCGAATCCCGCCGCTCACGCCGGAGGCACAGAAGATGGCCGCCGCCGACCGGGAATTTCGTCTCGCACTGCTGCAAGCGACGCAGACTTGCAAGAACAAGTCTGTGGGATGTGCCGGCGGGAAATACGATCCGGCGCCCTCGCCGCGATTCGCCGAGCCTCCACCTCGCTACAACACGGCGCGCATGAATCGCCGCAATAATCCCGAAGATGGCGCATTGCCGGACCGCTGCCTGACGGGCGGGCTGCCCGAATTCGGAGGCGCGACCGGCAGCTTCCGCCGCATTGTGCAGTCGCCCGGCGGCATCGCAATGTTCTACGACGTCGGTCAGGGGCAAGGCTGGCAGCGAAATATCGTTATGAACGGAAGCCCGCATTTGCCGGCCAGTATTCGCCAGTGGTATGGCGATTCACGCGGTCACTGGGAAGGCAACACGCTGGTAATCGACGTAACGAACTTCAGTCCAAAGACCGATTACCAGGGTTCGCGGGAAAACCTGCACCTGCTGGAGCGCTGGACGCGCACCGGGCCGAACACGCTCGAATACGTCGTCACCATTGAAGATCCGACCGTGTGGACGCGGCCATGGACGGTAAAGCAGGAGTTCACCAGGCAGAACGAGCAGGAGAACCGAATTTATTACGAGCCTCGCTGCATTGAGGGGAACTATGCCTCCCCGGGGCTGATGCGCGGACAGCGCATGGCCGAAGCCGCATTTGCAAAGGGAGAAGGTCCCGACCCAAGAATTAGCGACAACGCCACGGATTTCGTGGGCGTCGAAGACGATCCGTTGCAGTAGCGACCACGGGAGTAAGAGGAGGACATGATGCGCCGCCGAATCTCAGGTTCGATGATAACGGTCGCCATTGCCGCGGCTGCACTCGGCGCGATCGTCTCGATGTCTATCACGCGCACGTCGGCTCAGGCTCCCGCCGCTCCCGCGGCGCGGCCAGCCCGCGTGGGTGGCAAGCCTAACTTCAGCGGCATCTGGGAAGCCAATAACGAGGCCAATTGGGATTTGCAGGCGCATGCCGCGCTTCCCGCCGCAGTCACGCAGCCCGGCGTTTATCCTTACGATTACGCGAGAGTGCCCGCAGCGCCAGTTCTTGCGCTGGGCGCCGCGGGTGCGGTACCCGGATCGCTGGGCGTTGTGCAGGGCGACGGGCAAATCCCATACAAGCCCGAAGCTTTGCTGATCAAAAAAGACAACGCGGAACATTGGATCGACCGCGACCCGGAACTGAAGTGCTACCTGCCCGGCATTCCGCGCGCGATGTACATGCCTTATCCCTTCCAGATCACGCAAGGCACAGACAAGATTCACATGGCCTACGAATTCTCGAATACGGCGCGCACGATCCATTTGGATAAGGTCGCGGGGCCGCCCGATGACACCTGGATGGGCCACTCCGTAGGGCATTGGGACGGAGACACGCTCGTCGTGGACGTCACAAATTTCAACGATCGAAGCTGGTTTGACCGCGCCGGGAATTTCCATAGCGACGCGCTGCACCTTACCGAGCGCTTCACGCAGATGTCGCCTGATATTATTCGTTACGAAGTGACGATCGAAGACCCGAAGGTTTTTACGCGGCCCTGGCGGATCGCCATGCCGCTCTATCGCCGCGTGGAACAGAACATGCAGCTTCTCGAGTTTCGCTGCAATGAATTCGTGGAAGAGTTCATGTACGGAGGTCTTCGGAAGCAGCAGTTGGTGAAGCACTGGGAAGGCGAAACCATGGCGGTGGATATCACCCGCAAGGTGCCCCAGGGCGATAAATTTTACGACTGGTACGGAGGTAACGGCGGCAAGTAATATAAGCGGGCGCCGGAGGTCGTGATTCCGGATTATCGAGCCGCCGCGGGCCCGGTTGATTTTGGTTCTACATACGGAGGAGGCGTGGAGTCGATGCGAACGAAAATTGCAACGGTAGTCGCCGTCGTAGGTTTCGCAATCCTGGGAGGTGCGGCGTCGGTTTCGGCGCACCATGCGTTTGCGGCAGAATTCGACGCGAGTAAACCCGTGAGTTTCAAGGGAACCATCACGAAAATGGAATGGGTAAATCCCCACACCTGGATGCACGTCGACGTGAAAAAGCCCGATGGCACGGTTGAGAACTGGGCCGTCGAAGCGGGCACGCCGAACGTCCTTTTCCGGCGCGGGTTCACAAAGGAATCCCTGCTGCCCGGAACCGAAGTGGTGGTCGATGGCTATCAGGCGAAAGACGGGTCGCACCGAGCCAACGGCAGGGATCTTACGTTCCCTGACGGACGAAAACTGTTCCTCGGCTCGTCCGGAACCGGCGCGCCCTACGAGTTGTCGCCGGAGAGCAAGAAATAACTGACCCGGCGCTTGGCCGTTTGCATTGGCGCGCGGATCGTACTCGATCCGCGCCGCCTTTTATTGTTTGCGCTCGGGATTGCGAATGAGTGGATCCCCAATGCTTGAAATCGGCTAAAAACGAATTCCCAGATGAAGCGCGTTCTAATCGGGTTCTTCTTTGTTTTGACGTTGGCCCTCTGTTATTTCGCGACCTCGCCTACTCAAGCGGCCTACAGAGTACCGACTTCGAGTGAAGCCGCAGTTCACATCCACTTGATTCCACCGGACTCCGGCTCCGAAAAATGGGCACGCCTTGGCTATTTCGGCAGACCGCTGCCGCTCGGGTCAATGCTGTTGCAGGATGAAAGCACCAGCGCGGCGCCTAAAGGATCTCTTCTCGCTTTTTTTCAACGCATGGGCGATTCGTCGTGGAGCACCGGTCTGCACGAATCCCGCTATGCTTACGACCTGATCGAATCGGTCCATGTATGGGCGCTGTGCCTATTCTTCGGCTTGGCCGTGATGTTTGATTTCCGTCTCCTCGGCTGGACGATGAAGAGCGTCCCGGTATCCGAAGTTGCCCGGCGCCTGCTGCCATGGACCGCGGTTGGATTCGTGATCATGGTCATTAGTGGAGCGCTTCTGTTTTCGGCTATACCGCTGCGCTCGTATCAAAACATTTTCTTCCGCGCCAAAATGATCATGCTGTTGCTGGCCGGGCTGAACGTGTGGATCTTTCATTCGGGCGTTTATCGCCGGGTGACGACGTGGGGCGTCGATGTGAGACCCCCAAAAGCTGCCAGAGTTGCCGGCGCGCTTTCGCTTGTCCTTTGGGTCTGCATCGTACTTTCCGGAAGAATGATTGCGTATAACTGGTTCGATTGCGATAGGCAGCCGCAACCTGCCATCGTTAATTTCCTCACCAGCTGCGTGCCAGCCCAAGCGGAACACTAATGTCGCTGCTAACCTTCTTTCAGTGGTGTGAAGCGTCGGGAATCGGCGAAACGATCCGGAAGTCATCCTGGTTATTCCCGGTGATCGAGGCGGTTCACCTGCTCGGCCTGGGCGTGATCGGGGGAGCGGTGCTGGTCGTCGATTTGCGTCTCTTGGGTCTCGGATTGCGGCGGCAGTCCGCCGCGCAACTGAGACGCGATGCCCAACCCTGGCTCGTCGGCAGCCTTGTATTAATGATCGTCACGGGCGGCCTGCTGTTCCTCTCCGAAGCGATCAAGTGTTACTACCACGACGCTTTTTGGTTCAAGATGTCGTGTCTGTTTCTGGCGATCGTCTTCACTTTTACAATCCAACGCAAAGTAATCATGACCGATGAGAGTCGACTGCGCCCACTGTGGAGCAAAGTAGTGGCCGTGGTTTCGGTCCTGCTGTGGGCGGGTGTAGGAATCGGGGGGCGCTGGATCGGATTTTCGTAGGAGCGCTTTGCTCCCTGCTTGGCGGCCTTGCCGCTATGTAGCCGGAGACGGCACGCGCCGGCGCAGAAATTGCGAGCGGTGCCACGCTTCCCAGACATTGCCGACGAGCACGCCGGCAAGAAGATAATAGGCTGCACCCACCCATTCAAACGTCGCGTAACTGGCCAGCGCGACGAGCACTCCGCACACAATCTGATCCGGATACCTCACAGGCGAAGTCGGCGGATCGGTCAGGATGAAGAACGCAAAGAAGAGCACGGCGTGGAGATCGGGCGCACGAAACATTTCGGCGACCTTTCCCGGATCGCCGAGGAAGCTCGTGAGCGTGAATAGCCCAAAGTAGGTAAACAGGAAAACGAGCACCAAGGGAATTTTGTTGACGCGATCCGCGATGAACGCGCCGGTCGCCCCAAGCACGATCAGAGCGTAAGGTGAAATTTCAGGCAAGGCGCCCCACCAGTTCTGTCCCGTATTGAAAATGTAGAAGGTGGCAACCAGAGCCAGTGCGGCCGGATTAAAGATGTTGGCCGAGCGAGTCCGGGCGACGTACTTACTCGCAATCGCTATGGCCGAGGTGCAAGCGGCGACGTACCAGGGCTCCTGTGGAGTCAATATCATCGCCACAATCAAGCCCGTGAGAACGGCGCCGCTCGGAAATTCCCAGGCGCCGCGAATTTTTCGGAGAATCAGCACGTCCATCGCAGCAGCGACCAAAACCGCAGTTGCAAGACCGGGCGCCACTAATGCGATCCCCTCGCGCGGGGCGGCGACCGCAACCAGAATCACCAGCACTATGATGAGAAGACCCTTGGGCGTCTGAAAAAATCGCCACATCGCAGAGCTAGTGGTACTCACCGAATCCTCGAGTTGAATATAGTTCCAGGGTCGGGGAAATGATCAGCCCATCCACGCCCAAACGATGGAATAGCTGAATACCGTCAGACGGACCCAGAACGAAAGCGGCCGTTGCCAGCGCATCCGCCAGCATGGCTGTACGGGCGATAACCGTCACGCTTGCTACAGCGTTCGCTGACGATCCTATGCGCGGATCGAGAATGTGATGGCCTTGCTCGTCGGCGGCAGCTCGTTTTTCGTAGTCGCCTGAGGTGCAGACGGCGCAGTTTGAGATTCGGATCGAATCGATCAATTCCCCATCGTTTCGCGGATGGCGGATTCCGATGGACCACGGTTCGCCGCTGGGATTATGCCCTCCGAGATAGAGATCGCCACCGGCGTCGATGGCGAAATTGTTAAACGATTGAAGCTCGCGTGCGGCGAGATCGACTGCCAGCCCTTTTGCGACGGCGCCAAGATCAAGAATCAGCGGACGAAGCAAGGTGATCGTCTGGCGTTCCGCGTCGAGGCGAACATCCCGATAGCTCACAGAGCCATTGGAATCGACAGGGGTTCGGATCGTTTGACCGGTGCGGTATTCGCGATTGAAACCGAGCGATTCCATGGCATAGCCGACCGTGGGATCGAATGCGCCTTCGCTCTCTTCCGCTACGGCTAACGCGAATTGCACCGCCTCGAAGAGGATCGTGCTGACTCGAACTGGCACGCCCAGCTGGGTCGCGAGCCGCATCGCTTCACTGCTGGCCTCAAATCGCGTGCAGCATTCCTCAATTTTATAAAACCAATCAAGGGCGCGGTCGACTGCTCGCTCGCGCTCCGTTCTGTCCGCCCCTCCTTCGTGACCGGCCACGTGGCCCACCGCATGACCCACCACATGGATGGTCACAAAGGTCCCCATCAGGGCGACGGTGCGAATGACGTCGTTACTCTGTCGCTTTGGATAAGGCTGCAGTGACTGCATCGGCGAATGCATAGCTGCTCTCAGTGGCTCCTGAGACGTAATCGACTTTCGGGCCCTGCCTTTCGACTACCTGTGAGGGCAAGTCGGGCAGCCCACCGCCAGGAATTTTTGGCGCGATCCAACCGCAGGAGTAGCGCGTTAGGCATTGCGAAATTGCCACCAAGGCGATCTTCCCGTCCTGAATCGTAACGGATGCTTCGATATCGCCATGCCGGCAGCTGCCCCAACCCAAATAGATGCCGTCTTTGTAAACATTCTTCGCCGCGACCGAGGGCGGCGGGGCCGCTTCGGCAGGAGGGTTAGTCGTGGACGACGACGATGGTGCGGAGGTCGATGATGCGGATGACCCCGCTGAATCACTTGCGCTACCAGGCGCCGCTTTGCGAGCAGGAGTCGCAGGGCGCTTGATAATTTTCTTGATCGCAGGAGCCGCAGAAGACGAAACCGGTGGAGCCACGGCGGCGGTTGGGTTTGCAGCGGGTGGCGGCGTCGCGATCGCAATCGTCGCGGACGTTCTCTGCTGCGGTATCTGCGAATCAAACCGATGCGCGGCAGGACTCGTTCGGTGATAGCCCGCGGCGTAGATGGCAACGATGGCGGCGGAACTCAAGGTGATCAGGCCGTTCGAGATTCTCTGGGTGGGGCTTGTTCGCTCCTCGGCAAAATCCTGGGAGCGAAGCGGTAGCGTTCCAGCCCCAAGCCCCGCGGCCAGCAGAATGATGGCGATGCCGGTGAACGTGCCCCAGTGGGGGTGACCAGCCGCGACAGAGGCGCCGAAAACGGCCAGTATTATCGCAGCTAATAAAAGGGTCGACTTATCCATCTACGAGAGCCTACCTCGAAAACTCGCTAAACGCGCTGCCGGATATTTTATTCTGAAATAATGAGCGAGGAATTATTCACTCGGTCTTGGAGTATGTAATGCTAAAAGTCGTCGATCCGCCACCCGACTCAACATCGCGCAGCACGACGAGTTTTCCACCGCTCAAGCTGAGGATGTCCCTGCCCCAGTTCATTCCCTTTTTGAAGTGCAGATGCAGCTTCGTTCCGTCCCAGTGCGCCCAGGTCTTCAAGGCGTTGGGATCGCCGGCCGGAGTGACCATCGGCTTGTCATCCAGCGTGTAAGACTCTTTTTCCGATCCAATTTGTACCGCGATTTGGTTCGCTGTCTGCGTGATGACGATCATCTGCGGCGCCTGAGCAAAAATCTCGCGGATGCTCGCGCCATAGGCATTGTCCGCATCTCCACCTCCGCCAAGGCCACCACCGGCCGACGGTGGGCGGCCGTTTCGGGGATCCACGGGTGGATTGACCTGGGCGACCTTCCAGTTTCCGGAGAAGTTTGGCATTGCCTGGGCGCGTGAGATTACCGGCAGAGCTAGAGCAAAGATCAGCAGTAACGGCAGATTTCGCTTCGCCATATGGCTCACTCCTTATTCAACGATTGACCGGCAGCTCAACTCGATTTCTTCGGCATGAGCGGCACTTGCTTAAAAAAGTGCGACGGGTCGGCTCCGGGCCGCGGGCGGAACTTCTGCGGCCGCCCGCCGAAAACTTCAGCGGTATAGAGATTGCCTTCGCTGTCTGACGAAAATTGGTGCACGGCCCAGAACAGGCCCGGCTCGGTGCCGTGTGTGCCCCAGGCATACAACAGATGGCCTTGCAGATCGTATTTCAAGAATTTATCGAGCGGACCCGAAAATGCCCAAAGGTAACCATCGTCGCTAATGCGAATGTGATAGGGCTGCGCGATATTGGGAAACTGGTCCAGGTACTTGCCATTCTCATCGAAGACCTGAACGCGGTTGTTGGCCCGATCGGAGACGTACACGCGACGATTGCGGTCGACGGTGATCGAATGCGGCGTATTGAACTGGCCGTTTCCCGTGCCGGGAGTTCCCCAGGTCAGCAGAAACTTTCCGTTTTTGTCGAACTTTACGACGCGCGTATTGCCGTAACCATCGCTGATGAAGAATGTGCCGTCCGGCAGCCAGGCAATGTCGGTAAGACGCTTGAAATGCTTGTCGTCGTTGCCTGGCTCGTCCCGCACGCCGAGAGTCATTAACAGCTTCTTGCCATCATTGGTGAATTTGAAGACCTGATGATGGATGTCGTCCACCACCCAAACGTTGTGCTCAGGATCATAGGGACTGATCAACACCGAGTGCGGTCCACGGCCATCCTCGAAAAGATGATCCCATTGCGTCCATGCCTCGATCAGCTTGCCGTCGGCATCGACAATGGCGATGCAGTTCTTGAACACGGGCGTCAGGCCCGTGGCCGCCAGCCCAAGGGAGCCCGAGAAGCCATTGAAATTGCGAGGCAATTTATCCGGCAGCTTCAATTCGCCGCGGTTAGCGATGAAGATTCTGTTGGGCGTCTCAGCGAAAATCCCGCCGGTCGATCCCCAAATGTACCCTTTGTCTGGCAATGGATGAGGCCAGCCTTGAACCGCTTCGTAGGGTCCGGTCCGGTCGTCCCCGCCTTTCTCCTGGCTGAAAGCGGGCGTGCAAAGCAGACTCGAGCCAATTATCGCGACGAAAGAGAGAAGGGTTAGACGCATGGCAACCTTCCTTTCCAACTAAACTTTGAATCGCGGCAAAAGCGGAAGCGCGTTCTGGCTCTCGATTTTTTGGAGATCGGCATCGCTGAATACGCCACACGCTTTCAGATCCCTAAGCTGGTCCGCGGCCGTTAAGTACGGGAAATCGGTTCCGAACAAGATCTGCGAGATGGGGATGAGCTTACTCAAAGCCGACATGGCTTCGGGGTTCGTGGTCCACGCCGTGTCGTAGTAGAACTTGCCGGCCGCAGGCGCAAATCCTCCAGGAAATTGCGAGGCAAATTTGGGTGTCTTGGCCAGCGACTCGAAGCGCTCGACCAGATACGGCATCGTGCCGCCCCCGTGCGAAAAAATCATGCGAACGTCGGGGCAGCGCGCGGCGGTGCCGTTGAAGAGCACATTGGAAATAGCGCGAGTGGTATCCGTGCCCCACTCGATCGTCCCCTCAGCGATATTGGGCAAAAGATTCCTGCAGCAATTTGCAGTATTGGGATGCGTGAAGAGAACCGCCTTGCGGCGGTTGAGTTCATCGAAAACCGGGTCGAACGCCTTATCGCCGAGCCACTTGTCTCCGTAGACGGTGAACAGAGCGATGCCGTCGGCCTTGAGTGTGCCGAGGGCGTAATCGATCTCACGAAGCGCGGCGTCCACATTGGGCAGCGGCACTGCCGCGAATAGTCCGAATCGGCCGGGATGATCCGTCACAACCCGGGCGAAGTATTCATTGCACTCACGCGTCAATCCCACCGCTTTCGATACATCCGCGAAGGGATCGGCTTGAGGCGCAATGGAGCACATGACCGCAGCAACTCCGTTTCGCTCCATGTCCATGAGCGTGTTGTCGATTGTCCAGTTGGCCGAGTTGGCGGCGTTTGCGAAGGGCCGAGCGCCGAACGCCTGAATCAAGGCCGGAGGAGTGAGGTGATAGTGGACATCAATGCGTCCGGCCTTTGCACCGCGTACCGCCGGCGCGCTCTGCGCGCTCAATTGCGACAAAAACGCGGATGAGGAGAACACCGCACCTGCGCTGGCGACGAGAACGGACTCGACAAACTTCCGCCGTGAAGTCCGGAAATGCGACGGACAATCCGAGTCACGCTTCGGCAGGTCAGCAGACAATTTGTCGGTGTGTTTCCGCATGAAGCGCTCGCCTCGAAGGTTTCTCAATCGTTAGCCGCCATCCGTAAGCGCGACGGAGACGGACGGCGCTAGCGTTCCGTGGTGCGCTCGTCGCCGGCCTGATGAAACGCGAGTTCCTTACCGTTCGAGGTCAGTTTCCCGTCGCCGTCACGAATGTAGCCATTCGGCGCGCCGCTCTTCGTTCCGTGGAACGTGATGTTGATCGGGTCTCCGGATTTCAGGCTGGTTCGCGTCCATCCGGCCCGCGTCATCCACAGGGGATTGTAAAGCTCGATCGTCCAGTGCTGCATTTCGCCTTTGTCATCCTTGGCATCGAAATGAAGCAGGCAATGCGGATTGTTCCAGTCCAAGCTCGTTACCGTGCCATCGAGGGTGAGCGACTTGGACATGTCGTATGCCGCCGACCCATGATGGGCGAAGACGGCCGTCGAGCTAATAACGACCAGCGCGGCTATAGCGCAACAGGCCAGAACTGTCGTCTTCATTGTGAAGTGCATTTCGCGGAACCTCCTCGCGCAACTATCAATTGCAGCGACTATTTAGGGGCCGGCTTGTCCTTGTCGTTTTCCTCGATGATTTCCGATTTGAAATTCTCCTGGTTCGTGGGAATACAGAAAGATTCTCCAAACTCCCAGGTCGGCTGAAGAGTGAAGTTCACTCCCATATGCCAGGGCTGCGTGTACGTTTTGGGATCGTCGATAGTGATATCGAGCTGCATGTGGTTGGCGTCGGCGCGATGGAACCGCTCGATCACGTGAAGCGCTTCGCTGTGTGGATAGCCCGCACCATTCAGCCAGGTCTTGTCGTTGAAGCCGGTAGTGTCCACCACCAGATCGTTTCCGTCCCAATGTCCCACCGAAAATCCCATCCATAGCGGATCGGAATCTTGCGGCGGCTTCCGGCCGTCCATCCAGACCGTGCGAAATGTGTGAATCGACTCGTAGAAAATCATGATCCGCGCCGGTGTCTGCATCATCTCGATCGAATAGCCTCCGATTCCATAAATATGCGGCAAGCCGGGCGGCTCGCAGCGAAAGGTGGGATCGGCGCTGATGGTACGATCGCTCTTCAACTCCGCGGTATTGGCACTGAATCTGGTCTGGCCTTCCGGAGTCAGGGGAGCGACCGTTCCTTTCACGCGCAAGCCTCCTCCGACTCCACCGAACCATAGACCTGTAAGGTCGCGCGGGCGCAGCGCGGGTTCTGTTTTTGCGGTTTGCGCTGGGGCAGACGCTTGCGCATGCATGGAGACCGCGGACGCGAGCGCAATCAAGAGCGCGGCCAATACGATAGCCCGTTCACAAAAGAAACCGAACGCATGCGCATTATTGCGTGGCATTGAGTTGACCTTACTGGATGCTGCTGCGCTGGATGCTACTGCGGCCCGTCGTCGGGGTCAAGAGAAGCTCACCCGATGAGCTCCGGCTGCCGCCACTTTGCTCCGCAAAGCAGCTGCACTACTTGGCTTTATCGGGAGGTTTGCCTAGATCCTCGGACGCGGGCTCGCCATAGAATTCGTTATATTCCTTGATCTGAGAGGGCGAGCATTCCTGCTCAAAGAAATCGAAGCTGGGTGATTGCAATCTCAAGGACAAACGGTCCAGAGCGACCCAAGGCTTCGTGTAATACTTCGGGTCATCGACAATGATGGTCATTTCCAGGTGTTTTGCGTCCACGCGGTGATAGCGTTCAATCACGTGCAAAGCGGTGCTATGCGGCCGGCCGGCGTTATCGAGCCAGGTCTTGTCGTTGAATCCGTTTGATTCGGCTTCAAACGTATAATCGTCGATCCACTTGCCCACCGAGTATCCCCACCATCTTGACTCCGAAAGGTCCGGCATATAACTCCAGCTCGGGTCCTCGGCGTTCTTGGGGAGCTCTCGCCCGTCGGTCCAGATCACTCGCCACTTTTTGTTGAATTCGTACAGGATGACTACATTACTCGGATTCTGCATGATCCAGCTGGTTCGAAAATTGTGAAGTGCGACCCGGGGAAATCCCTGGGGATCGCATCCCGGCATTGGATCGTTTGTTTGCACAGGCGGAACTTGTCTGTAGCCGAAGGTCGGCTTGTTGGCCATGTACGCTTTCTGGCCTTCGGGAGTAAAAGGCGGCTCGTGGCCCGGCTTGCCATCTGCCGGTATTGCTTTCGCCCCATCCGCCCCAACATCGTCCGCTAAGGAACGCGCCGGTTCCCAAATGCCGGACAAATCGCGGCGCGGAGCAGGCCCGGGCTTCTCATTCGGGACGTCAGGGTCGTAAACCGCTCCGGGTTCCCGCGTGAAAGGGATTACCACGGTCTGTGCATGGGCGAGAGGCGCGAAGATCGATGTCGCGACTATGAATGCCGCCACGCGTGTGATCGAGAGAGAACCTAAACGTGTTGACATCGCGACATGCCTTTCCGTTTGCATCTTGAGCTTCTCGTTTGCTGCGCCGCCTCAAACGCGCTTAGGCGTGCAGTCACACCTGCCAATATTTCTCGGGAAGCGCCTCTTACGGTTTGGAATTTTCTACGGGGTTGGCGCCGTCAGGTTGAGCCCCGTCGGGTTGAGCCCCATCGGGCTTCGGCCCGCCCGGTTTGACGTACTCGGTTCCTGCTCCCGCCTTTAGTGTCTTACCATCGGCGAGCACGACCGATTGAATGCTGCCGCCCGGTCTGCCGTTGCGGAGTGGCCGGAGACTGACGGTAATCTCATCCCCAGCTTTGAACGAGTCTCGTCTCCAGCCGTTTCCGATCATGTTGATCGGAGCCTGAGTCTCCCCGACCCAATGCGCCACCTGGCCCGAGTCGTCTGTTACGTCGAACCTCAAAAGGCAATGCGGATTGGCCCAAAACCATTCTGTGACTGTTCCTTTTACCGTGACGGTTTTAGTCGTATCGAAAACGGCATTCGCGTGATGAGCGAATAAAGGAGCAGACGCAACCAAAAGGCCGAGAGCCAAAACCACTGGCAGAATATGCCGATTTCGCATTGCGATTGCCTCCATCCAAGGCGAGTTCTAGTAGGCAGAGTGTACAGCATAGCCGCCGGCGAATGGAACAGGATTCACTGCCACGGCCGGCCGAGGAGTGCTGTACAATGCGCATATTCCATCCGGGTGCAGGCTGTCTCCATATCTGGAGGCCTAAGTGAAAACGATCATGAAAATGAAATTCGTGGCCTTTTCTATCGGCTTGGCATTCGCAGCCGCCCTATCGTTGCATGCCGGGCCAAAGCAAACCATGCTCATGAACCGTCTGGGGCCCTCCCAGATGACGCTCTACATCGCCAACGCCGATGGCTCCGGCGAACATCCGCTGTTCCCCTCCTCCGGATTCGACTACAACGCATCGTTTTCTCCAGACGGTAAATGGATTGTGTTTACGTCCGAGCGCAACGGCTCCGGGCAAGCCGATCTTTATCGCGTGCGTGTGGATGGCTCGGGACTCGAGCGTCTCACCGACGATCCGGCGCTGGACGATCAGGCGGCATTTTCTCCGGACGGGAATCAAATTGCGTTTGTCTCGACGCGCGGCGCACATACCGCCAATATCTGGATTCTGGATCTCAAGACGCGCAAGCTCCGCAATTTGACGGGCGGTCCCGCTTTGCAAGCGCAGCCCGGCAAACTAGACGGCTTTTTCCGGCCGTCCTGGTCGCCGGACGGGCAATGGATCGCGTTTTCATCGGACCGAAATTTCGATTTCAAGCCGCACGAATTTCCGCAGCCGGGATGGGAGCATCCGCAGGAGTTGAGCATCTACATCATCCATCCGGATGGCCAGGGTTTGCGCAGGTTGACGATGAAGGAAGGCGTTTCAACCGGATCGCCCAAATGGTCGCCCGATAGCAAGCGCGTGGTGTTTTATGAAGTGCCCACCGCGCATACCTTCGCGGCCCGCATTTACGCGCAGGGGATGGTCACTTCGCAGATTATCTCAGTGGATATCGCCACTGGCGCCCGAGTAGAGCAAACCACCGGACCCGGCCTGAAAGTAGGACCGCAATACTTGAGCGCGGATAAGATCGCATATCTGATCAAAGCCGGGCCGAATGCCGGACTGGCCTTCACCTCGGGCGCGTCGGGAATGAAGGGAACGGTGCGTAATCCGGCCTGGTCGCCGGATGGCACGCAGGTGGTCTATCAGAAGGTGGATTTCACTGCGCGACCTCAAAATCAGCCGCTCTACAGCTGGGATCCGGATATGGACGTTCAGTACACCGACGTCTTCCCCAGATTTTCTCGCGATGGCAAGCTGGCCATCAGCGACATCAGGAACTTGGCCACAACGTCCACCGCGTCGATCTCTGTGATGAACGCGGACGGGTCCGGCAAGAAAGTGGTCTTCTCAGACAAGAACGGAGCGGCCTTCGTGCCCACATGGTCTCCCGACGGACAGTGGATCGCTTTCGGATTCGGAGGATTTTTTGGCGCGCGTGAGACTACGCCGGCCAAATTGATGATGGTGCGAGCCGATGGTTCGCAAGAATCCAAGGATCTCACCAAGGGTCTGCCCAATAGCGGATTTCCAACCTGGTCGCCGGACGGGAAGAAAATCATCTACCGTGTCTGGGGAGCCGGCGAATACGGTCTGCGTGTATTGAATCTTGACGACGGCTCGATCAAGACATTAACCACGGAACTGGATAATTTCCCGGCGTACTCGCCTGGAGGCGACCTGCTCACCTTTACGCGCCGCGATGCAAAGACGCTGGACTACGATATCTTCACCATGCGCCCCGACGGCACGGACGTAAAACGATTGACCACCACGCCGGGGAACGACAGCCACTCTTCCTGGTCCCCCGACGGCAAGTACATTCTCTGGTCCAGCGGGCGCTACGGATTCAAAGACGAGGCTCCGCTGTACGACAATTCCTTCCAACCCTTCGCGCAAATTTTCATCATGAAGGCGGATGGTTCCGATCAGCACGCGCTCACCTATAGCCGTTGGGAAGATTCCATGCCGGCCATCGTGCCGCCCTCGGCACAGAAAAACACGGTGACCCGCGCGTCTTCGCGATGATCCCGGCCTTGTATCCCGGCAAGCGAACGTGTACTTACTGAGACCTCCGGAGGGTTGAAGTTATGGCCGATGACAGCCGTCGAGATATTCTCAAGAAAGCAGCTGCATTGGGACTTGGCGCTATTGTTTCGACTCAGGATGCGCTCGCTCGCACGGAGCGGTTGTCGGAACAAACGGATCGGCTGCCGGGACAAACGGATCAGAGAGCATCCACAGCGGGCTTTTTTCCGGGCTTCAAGCGGCTCACGAAACAAACCTCAGGCGCAACGATCAACTTTGTTACTGCCGGAAGCGGCCCGCCGCTTTTGCTTCTGCACGGTTATCCGGAAACGCACCTCATGTGGCGCAAGGTTGCGCCTCAACTCGCGAAAAAGTTCACCGTAGTGGCCGCCGATCTTCGTGGGTATGGCGACAGCAGCAAACCTGCCGGCGGTGGAGATCATGCTGCTTATTCAAAACGGGCCATGGCTCAGGACCAGGTCGAGGTGATGAACAGCCTCGGATTCCAGAAATTTCTGGTGGTGGGTCACGATCGCGGAGGGCGAGTGGCGCATCGGATGGCTCTCGACCACCCCGACAGCGTGCAAAAGCTCGCAGTCCTCGATATCGTGCCCACCTACAAGGTCTTTCATACCGTCAACAAGGAACTCGCCACGTCTAATTTTCACTGGTTCTTCCTGATCCAACCGCAGCCGCTCCCGGAAACGATGATCGGCAATAGCGCCGAGTTTTGGCTCAAATCACGCTTCAATGGTCTTCCTCCCGACGCAATCGGCAAAGAAGCCTTTGCCGAATATCTGCGATCGTTCCGCACTCCGGAGATGATTCACGCGACTTGCGAGGACTACCGCGCCGGCGCTTCCATCGACCTGATGCATGATGATGCGGATCTACAGCGCAAAATCAGTTGCCCGGTTTTGGCGCTGTGGGCCGAAAGAGGCGCGATGCACCGGCAGTACAACGTTCTCGACACGTGGAAGGAGCGGGCTGCCAACGCTTCCGGCAAACCACTTCCGAGCAGCCATTTCATCGCCGAAGAGGTACCGGAAATGCTGTTGTCTGAACTGGGCAATTCTCTCGGCTGAAAGGAGAGTTTGTGAAAACAAGCGCGCGCGGACTTAACCTGATCCTGAGTCGGCGCCATTATCACCATTTTGGGAATGACATCTGCGGGCAGGATCCATGTCGCGGCGGCGGACATTCAGCCCACGAATTCTTTCCCCGACCCTTATCGCACCATCGAGAATTGGGCAAAGCTTCCCGAGGGCAGACCCTGGGGATCGACCGCGGGAGTAGCGGTCGACCGTAAAGGCAATATCTGGGTAGCTGAACGATGCGGCGCCAACACGTGCGCAGGCTCTAAACTGGCGCCGATTTTGGAGTTTGATCCTTCCGGCAAACTTCTGACCAGCTTCGGCGCGGAGATGTTTGTCTTTCCTCACGGAATTACCGCAGACCGGGACGGCAACATATGGGTTACCGATGGTGACGGAAAAGATGGCAAGGGCCACCAGGTTTTCAAGTTCAGCCCCACAGGGAAAGTTTTGATGACGCTGGGCAAGGCGGGAGTGGCGGGCAACAGCGAGGATACATTCAACAAGCCGTCAGCGGTTGCCATTGCGACGAACGGCGATATTTTCGTCGCGGATGGACATGGTGGGGAGAGCAACGCCCGCATTGTGAAATTCTCGAAAGACGGCAAGTTCATCATGACGTGGGGAAAAAAGGGATCGGCGCTGGGCGAACTCAACATCCCGCACGCGCTGGCCTTTGACTCCAAAGGCCGGCTGTTTGTGGCGGACCGCGGCAACAATCGCATTCAGATCTTCGATCAGAACGGGAAATTTATCGATCAGTGGCAGCAGTTCAGCCGTCCGAGCGGGATCTTCATCGACCAGAACGATGTGATTTACGTGGCCGATTCGGAATCAGGCTCGGTTGCCAAAGATCGTGGCGCCTGGAAGAGAGGCATACGAGTCGGAAGCGCCAAAGATGGCTCCCTCAAAGCATTCATTCCTGACCCGAACGCTGATCCTAACTACACAGGGACCAGCGCTGCAGAAGGGGTTGCCGCGGACACAAAAGGCGTTATCTATGGCGCGGAAGTTGGCCCAAAGGATTTGAAGAAATACGTCAAGCAATAGCCGGCCTTCCGCCACGGGCGCGGGCCAAGCTAGTGCGCTGAGCTTCAGAACTCTATTTGCTGACGCCGTTCCCGGCTGAGGCACATATATCTGCTCCTCTGGTTCAGCTGTGCGGCTCGAGTCCCGCTTCCTTAAAAATCGCCTGTGCTTCGGGCGCCGTCAGAAACTGCAGGAGCGCCTTTGCGGCTGCGGGATCGCTGGCATGAGTGGAGATGAAGCCCACCAAGGGAGTAGGCGTGCAAAGTTTCCGCGGCAAAACGCCTACGACGTCGAACTTATCTTTGTAAGGAAGTTCGTCGCTCAGCATAAGCAAGCCAATATCGATATTGCCGCTTTCGAGCCGTTGGTAGGTGGTGGTGGCGTTAGCTGTGGCGCTGGCGGATACGCCCTGGCCGCCGGGGCCGAGCATGACCTGACTCTTGGAGGCTACCTGATCGGCTATGCCGAGCTTATTCAGCGCCTCCCAAGGGCATTGACCCGCGACGGTGAAGTCCGGGTCCTCATATCCGATGGATTTCGCCGCGAGTAGCGCTTTTTTGACGGCGGCGGGCGACGAGATGTCCGGCTTCGGTTTGCCCTTGGGCACGGCAACGCCTATAACAAAGTTCGCAATCGGTGTCGCGCTGCTCGGGATTATCGTCCCCGAAGCAATCGCTCCGGGGAAGGGCCCGATGATGAGTGACACATCCCCAGGCTGGCCTTTCGCAACCGTTTGCCGTGTGGCCGTTCCGCTGACGTAGGTCACTTTTACTTTGTAGCTCCCTTTGGCCTGGAAATTCGCGAGGATCGTATCGATTGGCTTGCGGGCAATCGTGGGCGCCAGGAGTGTGATCTCACTCTGGGCCCGCGCGTTGATCCAACCCCCAAACACAAGCGCGGCGACAAAACCCGCTGAAAGCAAGCATTTCGTAGTTTTCATGGACTGCTCCCGCTGATGGCTCAGTATTCGATTCTCAGCTCTTGGCGCTGCTTATACACCAGACGAATCGGGTGCCGCCACACGTTTTCGTGCGTTGAGGAAGTTGGCCAATGCATGCACCGCGAAATGCCCTACCGCGATCGTGCGCCGCACCAATTTGCACCAGGACCGAACTGGCCTTGACACTCCAAACGTGGCTGGCGTATAGCCTTGCGTGGTCAGCAGCCCAAAGGGAGTGCTTATGAAACTGAAGGCGATAGTTCTCGCGCTTTTGACTCTTTCGATTTGCGGCAGGGCATCCGCGCAGGAACAAGGTCAGCGACCTGCCGAGGCTCCGCCTACAGATACGGTCGCCAAGGATATTCCTGGCGTGATCAGCGGCGGAACGAAGATACAAGTCGTCATAGCGTCCGTTCCCGGCCACGGCACTCCGGGCGTCGCAGTGCAGGGCACGGAGGGTCCGATCGCGTTGCCCGATGGCACCATGGTTTTTTGCGAAACTATCCTGGGCCGAGTTGCGAAAGTCGACAAAGACGGCAAAGAGTCCGTCTTCGTGGACGCGAATATCGCCAACGGTCCGAATGGCCTGGCCTGGGATTCCAAAGGCCGACTGATCGGAGCAACCACCGCGCCGGGACACATGGGAGTGCAAGCAATCTACCCCAAGGGCAGCGAAGCGGTGCTTGCCGATAAGTTTGAAGGCAAGCCTTTCGTACGGCCCAACGATCTGTTTGCCGATAAGAAAGGTGGCGTCTACTTCACCGATCCGGCGAATGTCCCGAATCCGCCCATGCCACCAGCGGTCTATTACATTGCTCCGGGCGGCGGCAAAGTAATCAAGGTCGCCGACGGAATAGAATTCCCCAACGGCGTCACGATGAGCCTCGATCAAAAAGTCCTCTACGTAAACGATACCGCTGGTGAATACATCCTCGCCTTCGACGTGGAAAAAGACGGAACGCTGCGCAATCGCCGCAATTTTGGCAAATACGAAGATCTGACAATCACTGGCGGAAAAGTCGGCGGAGGAGGAGACGGCTTCACGGTCGACACCAAGGGCCGCATCTACGCCGCAGCCGGCGGATCAGTTCAAGTCTTCAGCCCGCAGGGCCAGCTCTTAGGAAAAATTCCGACATCTCGCCGGCCACAGAATCTCACCTTCGCAGGCGCCGATATGAAGACGCTGTATGTGGTGGGCGGCGGAGCCGTTTTCAAAGTGCAAATGGCCGCACAGGGAATCAAGAGCCGCGGAGGCAAATAACCGAGTTAACCCTGACGTATGAAATGCTTCGTGCTGGTGCGGGGCAGCTTCTTCATGTCTTTCATCTTCTTGATGTAGTCGGGATGCGTCGTTTCCGCACCGCCTAGCGCAGCCTCGGGAGGTATTCCGTACTCCTTAGCGAAGTCGGTAAGAATGTCGTTTTTCCCCGGCATAAAACTGGGCACTTGGCCCGCCGGTATTAGTGTTCCTTCCGGAGACGGCTCGCAGGGGAACGCGGGAATCACCTGCTTCGGATCGTAGTACCAACTGGATTCCCGAATGTAGGGCTCACTCAAGTAAGCTGGATCATTGATAATAAAAACCATCGTCAAAACATTGCCGTAGCGATTGACGCGAGTGGTCACGGTAGCTTTTTCCGTGAGCGGCGCCCCCGTGCGGGTGATGAACCCTTCCTTAAGATGGTCGGTTGTGAATACCAGCGTGCTGCCTTCCCAATGCCCGGTCGAGAATCCGGAGAACTTGTGAGCTGCGTAATCGGGCGGATGCGGACGACCATCCATCCAAATCCTGAAATCGGACCAGTACGCGTGGAAGTGATAATCAACGACGAGTTGTGTAGCATTATCCAGTTCGGTGGAGATATAGAGCTGCGCCGGAGCAACGCGCAATCCAATATCGAACGCATGTGGTCTGCAGATATTTTCCGGAAGATCAAACTGTTCCGGGTGAAAACTCTCGGCTCTCAGCCGGCCCGCTTCATTCAGTGGAATTCCCGTGTAGTCGCCGATGTCTCTGCCGTCGTTATAGATCCTCGGGGACCACTCACCAGTAAGATCGACCTGTGCCCAAAGCGACCGGCTCGGTAAGACCAAGAGCAGCAGCACAGGGAACCAGAGGCGCTTCACTTTCCTGCGGCTGATGTTTGCAAATCTCATTGGCTCATCCTCACTGCGAAAAACCGAACCTCAAAACGGCACCCTCAAAGAATAATCAGCGGGGCTCATCGCTCCGGCACGGCGTCGGATCCCATCCAGACCCGTCTGCAATCTTCTTGAAGTGCGCATGGGTGACGTAAGGCTCCATGAGGTATTGGGGATCGGTTACTACGGTCGTAACGACCAGCCAATTCTCATGGGAATAGGGATCGGAAAAGCGATCGAAAGACTCTTCGACGGTCGCGTTCGCACCATAAGGAACGCCATTCTTTCGCAGATACCCAGGACGCATATGGGTGGTGAGAACCTTGAGATAACCGGGGACCACCCCGCCCACCTGTCTGGGCACGACCTTGGCGAGATCTCTGGGATCCCGTATTGGCCCGCCACCGCCGTTTCGCTGATTATCGGGTTCGTATCCCTCCCACAAGGCTACCGAATATCCCTGCCAGTCAGCCGCGACATTCGCCGGTGCGGAACCGCCGAAATGCAACAGACGCGTCTGGGTCCCAGAATCGGCATCGATTCGCAGCGTATTGTCGTCCTGCCAATAAATGTGCAGCCGGCCCGGAACCTGCATGATCGCAGCGGCACCGTAGCCCTTGCATTCATTGCCTTCGGCCTTATCCTTGGCCGGATCCCAGGCGTCCGCGATCTTACGCGCCTCGGCATTGAGGGGAACGATGACGTAGTCGCTTTTGTCCGGAATCACCATACGGTAGCGCCAATACTCGGTGACGATCGACTCCCAATAGCCGGTCAGATCCTGAGGCGAAGCTGCCCGCGGGGTTCGGGCCGCCCCAATTTGGAGATTCACTGCGCCTTGAGCCCCAGCGCTCTGCGGCGCAGCATCCGTATCCTGGGCGCCGAGATGGGCCGCCAGAACGAGCGCGCATGCTGCTGCAAACAGGAACGTCCGGCCAATTCGCATGAGCGCTTTCGGGCAGTATGTCTTCATTCTTATCTCTAACTTTCGGGCAATCATGACCGCTTATTGAATGTTACCTTCCCACTTAAACCCGTCCGACGGCCGCTCCACCTTCATCAGTTGCATCCTATGGTTTTCAGCGACGCGTCCAGGGTGGCCCGTGATGATGATCTTATCGCCAGGGCGAAGCGTAGCACTGGATACGCCCTTCTCGGTCAATTGCGCCGGCGCTGCCCATTCGATCACCCAGCTCTGCACATCTCCCTTTTCGTCAGGGGCTTCCACTCTGACGAAAGAATGAGGATTGCGCCAGATGAACTCTTTCAGCGTTCCTTCGATCTTTACAGTTTTGTCGCGGTCATAGACCGAGTAAAAAGCATGATGAGCGAGGAGCTGACTGCTGCCCAACGTCAGTACTGTCACAACTCCCAACAAGATTGCCAATGTGCGTTTCATAACCCTCTCCTGGTACGCGCGTCAGAGAATTCCTGGGACCCTGAAAAATCGCTGCCTAATGGGCGCCTAATTCGCTCCATGGCTCTGTGTAGTTTGCTGTTTGCCGCTTAGGCTCTTGTATACCGCTTCGACGAACATATCCGTTGTCCAACTGCCTGTAGTGCTGCCATAGATCGGATCGAAATCCCGCGTCGGCCGGGCAGCCTTTACCTGTTCGAGCGTCATGCCTCGCTTGATCATGTCCTGCAGGCGGTCCCGAACGATGGTAACCATTTGCTGATAAACAGCCAAATCGGCGGCGTCACTCAGCCTTCCGTGACCGGGGATTATCATCGTGCCGCCTTCCTGGTGGTCGGCCGGGATGACCATCTCCTTCAGGCGATTCAAACCGTCGAGGACGCCCTGAATGCTTCCGCCGCTTTTCAAGTCGATGATGGGATATTCCGCGGGATCGAAAATATCGCCCGCGCTGATCACGTCGGAACGGCGAAACAGCACGATGCTGTTGCCATCCGTCGTCGCCGGCTGGTGAAAAATCTCCACAGCTTCGCCGTTGAAATAGAGATTCTTCTGAGGCACCGAGTACGTATCGTTTGGCCAGCCTTCCTGGGGCATAGCACTGGCCTGGCCGGTTGGCGCGCTCATCCTGTCCAGAACGGTCTGAAACGAAATGATATAGGCGTGCGATGCGGCAACTCGGTCTGTGACGGCGTATCGCTGCGAGTCTGTGGGTACGGGCCGGCCTTCCTTGCCGAGGTTTTCGTTTCCGCCTATGTGATCGAGCCTGTCATCGGAATTAATGATGTAGACGAGGGGCCTTTTCGATAAAGGCCGGATCGCGTCCAGCACCTTATCGCTCATTGCGGCCACGCCACTATCCACCAACAGAATTCCGTCATCTCCTGCCTGCACGGTGATGTTGCCACCGGCGCCTACGAGCATGCTGATATTGCCCTGAACGGGCAGGACGTGGACCTCGCCCGCATTGGGGCTTCCACTTTGTCTGGCACTATTTGCGGCGCCTTGGCGGCCGCGGTTTTGCTGTGCGTAGGCGAACCGCGCCGATCCCACTGCTCCGAGGAAAAGCAGCGTCGACACGATGCATAGCAGCCGGGGCTTGGATGAGAGAAAATCCAGATGGCCTCTCAACATCTGCGCATGTGCCAAGTTATTCCCTAGAGAAGTGAATTTATGGCCGTATGATCCACTCACTGCGATTCGCGTGTCAAGTTCATTAATTCCGTCTCCCGATAACTCACAGCGGCGCTCAGCTCGTTTTACATAGGCTCGCGGAGCATATGCCCTTACCGTCACCGCCGCGATGCCACCAATACGGGTAATTAAAATCGGAGCGGGCGGTTGAGAGCACGTCATTTTTCTCTGGTGCGCAAATTCATGCTGCCATCCCCGCGCTGCCAGAACTCAGGATTTCAAGTAGAGCTTCAGGTGCACCCCCACCCCCCGGTTTTTGTGAAAGAGTATGATTTCATGGGAGTTGTTCATCATTTTTGTGCAAGAGTATGATTCCACAGGAGTTGTCTGGAGGCGCAGAAGTTTCTGTCCAAGTCACGGTGGGTAACCCCCTCCCCTGTTTTTGTGCAAGTGTTCATTACACACGAGTTGCACCCGACGTTTCCCCGTGTCCCGACCGCGATAAAGTCAGCATCACGAAACCATCTGAAGAGCACAAACTGGCACGACGCCGCGGCCTGCCAGGGCACGGACTGCACCGACTGGTAACGGCTAATTTCGTAAGCCGATGCAGGCCCACGGTGCCCGACAATTGAAATGGAAGTAAATTGCCGTCTCGTTCGAACAGAAAGTCTCTGGGAATCCGGTAAAGTGAGGAGGGTTAAATTTTTAGCGAGGGTCAAGACTATTCCAGGCACCAAGCTATGGCAGCGCCGTTGCGTTCGGTGCAGGCCCGCGGGTTCATGCGATCATCGGAAGCTGGGACCCGCAAAAACCCAAAAGAGCAATTCACGGATTCATCCGCAAACAAGCGTTGTAAATATTATATCGCCCGAGTAAAGAGACACGACGCGTGGAGAGGGCGTGCGGCCACAGGGAATCGGATCAGCGTTACTTGGTTGAGGCTGGGGCTTTTTCTTTGATGGATTGGTATTCCTGCGGTTCCGCGTTGTTCGTGCAGTAATACTCTTCGAGATCTTCGTGGCCGAGGGACCATTTGCGGGGAGCGGAGGTCCACGGCTTGGTCAGGACCTTGGGGTCCTCAATCGTAACCTGATAGATCAGGTAATTCTCGCTTGGACGCGTGAGGCGCTCGATAACGTGTTCCTGATCGCTATGAAACCAGCCGATGAAGTTGTTCCAGGTGCGTTCGTCGATGGCAATCACGTCGATCACTAAAGTATCGCCCTCCCAATGTGCGGTGGCGTCTCCATTGAAGGTGGGATCGGGATCTTTCGAATGCGGGCGGCCGTCTGTGTGGACCACGCGAAAATTGGTGTTCAGCTCATTCAGCTCGATCAGTTCGTCACGCGTTTGCACCAACTTTATAGGATACGGGTTTCCCAGGAAGTTAAGCGGCGTGCCGCGCGGCAGGCAATTCACTGAGGCGCGTCCGAGTTCAAAATCGACACGGCTCATGGAAGCGATTTTCGCTGCCGCCCAGGGCTGGAAGGGCGGCTTTTCTTCCGGCGTAACCTTTGGATCGAATTGGCGCTGCGCCGCGGAGCTGGTCGTATTGTAGCCACCGGCACTGCCCGGAAACCACACGCCGGAAAGATCCGGATGGCCATCGGCGGTGCGCGGAGTCGGTCCGCCCGGCGGCAATGCCTGCAATTTGGGTTGCGAACCGACTTCGGGTTTCTTTTCCTCTTGCGCAGCAGCTATAGAACCGCTCACTGCCGCCAACGCTGCCAGCACAAAAACCCAGCGGGCACAGGGGAGCTTAATTCGCGCCGTTTTAATTCTCTCCATGTTCGTAATCGCTTCCGACTCTCAGCGTGCGGCCATCAGGCATCTTGACCGTCTCGGCGGCGGCTCGTTTTGCACTGGCGCTCTTACCCATGCAGGCCCTGACGGTGACCATTTTGCCCATATTGTCGTCAAAATCGTGTTTCTGGATCCCGCTTCTTTTTAGAAATGCCACCGAAACGGCTTCAAAACTCCACGAACTGACCTGGCTATCGGAATCTTTGACGTCCATGTAGAAATAGACGTGGGGATTCTGCCAATCCACTTTCGTGAGGGTGCCGCTCATGTCGGTGCACTTCGATGCATCGTACTCGACGGAAAATGTGTGGTGCGGGAATGCCGGCGCGGCCATGAACAGGCCCCCCATAAAACCGAACAAGAGCGGCAAGCCCAGAAGAACCCTGTGCCTCACGGTTGCGTACCTCCAGATGTGGATCGACTCCCCGAGGTTATAAGCGTGACCGTTACATACCGGATATTCTGTTGTCAAGCAAAACGAAATGCAGGTAGTGGGACGTAAGTGTTGCTAATTGGTGGCCCGCTAGCAAGGGTTATAGATTCGCGAGATGTCCAAGCGCCCTGGCGCGACAAGCGGCACAGCGTGACCGCGTTGGCGTCGCCTACATTTCCAAGCAGTTGGGACCACCACGCACCACGTGGGCGGCAATCTGGCGGCTCTGAAAAAAGGTCTTCGGACGGCTGAGGTTAACAGGCCTGCCGACTGACGTTACACCCAAAATACAGGGAGTCACGGATTTTTATTGACTCCCTCGCTCGCTGAATATATAAAGCGCCATGCCTAAAATGAAAAGCACCAACGGAACAGAAGTTATCGGCTGGCTGGGCAGTTCCGGCTACCAAACGGTGCTCCACAGCTCGGCGCCGAAAGCAGAGCGCGAAGTTAAGCAGCCGCTCACCCAGGATCGTTGCAGCAAACCCGACCGCACCGAAAAGACGAAAAAATAACTTAGGTTGATGTGGCGGTAATTCTGCGCTCGAACGACGGGCGCGCCCGCTCGAAAATCTCGTCGAACCTGCCAGACCGTACACCTTCAAAACGCGCAAATCTGATTCCGGCCAGCTGAAGTCGCTCAAAAGCACGGATATCTGGATAGGGCTCCGTGAAGACAATATGTTGGATCCCGGCGTGTGCGATCTTCTCAGCACATTGGAAGCACGGAAACGTCGTTGTATATAGCGTTGTGCCTTTGGCTCGGCTGCCGGCGCTAATGATCGCCATTGCCTCGGCGTGAACGGCCGTACAGAGCGACATGGCTCGTTCCGGCCAGAAAAATACCTCCAGATCGCATGAGCATTTGCTGCAACGCCACGGGGGCTCTTTCTTTTCCGGGCGTTTTAGCCGCTCCCCACATTTCGGGCAGTGGCGATCCTGCTGGCCAAGCTGGACGAAAGACTCGTGCCTGACAATGTCTCGGTAGCAGCTTCCAGGCTTCCCGGTACGTAGATTAGCTCCGTACTTAGGCTCCTCGACGCATGGGTGCGTAGCGATCGGATTCTCATTGAATCCTTGACTGATAATCTCGCCTCTTTCGCCTGGGGATGCAGCTACCAGCAAAGCTCCGACCTGACGTTTCAAGCATTTAGACGAATGCGACGCTGAATATGCCAAATTCATAAAAATCTCCTGAGGAAAGGCGTATCGCGGCTTCTCCCCAGTAAGCAAAAGGGTATATTCGACGACTTTCCCGCGAAGAGCCCTCTTGCTGAGATTGATGCCATTGTCGATCATCACGTCACTCCGATCGACACACAGCTGAACCTGCTGGCCAAAGTCATATTCTTGGCCGCGATCACGCTGATCATCATCCATAAAATCCTGGCGATCACGGCGCTGCAACCTATACGTTTTCTTTACTCGCTTCCATCGTTCTGAAGTAGGACATTCGAAAGCCAAGAGATAGAAATCTGTTCCAAAGCGATTCCTCAGGGCGCGAATTTCACCCCGATTTCTAATCGCGTCAATGACAATCGAGCTTCGAGCCTTCCCACCGTCCAGCTTTTTAAGCATTTCCTCGACAAGGAATCCTGGCCGACCAGAATCCTCGCGAAGATGGTTTCCCAAATTTTGCAATTCCTCGCGAAACGGCACTCTTCTATGCTTTTTGGCCCATCGCTCACGAATGATCTCCGACAAGCGCAAGTGCTCATACCCTAATTCATCCCGCAGGATTCCTGCAGCTGTACTGCAGCCGCTCCCGAATGGACCCGTAAGTCCGATAACATTCGGCATAATCCCCGCCAATCTGAGGACAATAGGTGTCTATTCCGGCCGTGCTTTCTCCGCCAGATAATAAGCGTCTAGCATTGATGCATTGTTAGCCATTGCCCAGTCATACAGACCCTGGCGCACCTGCTCCAACACGTTAGTGTTGAGAATCGGCTCGATCGCTCCATCACTCCATGCCGGATAGGCAGCAAGGCTCCTCACCGCGTTCTCAATGTGCTGCCAACGGTCGCCGGAGATTTGAAGTTGAAATATGCGATTTACATCAGAACCTGCAATTCCAAGGATCAGCGCCACCGCGTTCTTCAGTTCATTACTCCAATAGCGGACAGCGCCCTTCCTCCACAGCCGCTCCGTCGCGAGCGATTCGGCAGTAGGAACTTTTACCTTTTTGCCCGATACTTCGACCGTCTCGTGCTCATTCCATCGCCCCTGCAACGTATACTTCGCAAGTAGGTTTCCCAAGCGCGTCATATTTAGCTTTTCACGCTCGCGCGGGTCGTCTTCCTCCCGACCCTTTGCCTTATCGAAATGGCATGCTTCGCCGCTGATGAACCCGCTAAATAGTGTCGAGCGCACCAACGGGAAGGAGAGCAGTTTTCCGCCACGGCGAGCCTGGTCCGAAAGATTGATGAATTTTGCCAAATTACAAGCTTTGTCGACAGTTGGCCCCTCTGGCCCCTCGCGTTCAATCTCACCGTAAAGCACATGGTCGATCACATCCTCAATCAAGGCAGCTGCCATTCCGTTCTTCTCGAGGGGGCTTACGAACCGGAGAAACTCACTCTCGCTCTTAACCGGGAAGCGTTTATCCTTAATAAAATCTTTCATGCGTTTCTGAAATGCATCGTTCCGTTTCCGGAGGAGCACCTGCCCCCTAAACTCCTGTTGCCGGAGTTCCATATGGGCATGGTTGTTCCAGTGAAGGACCTCGTCGTCACTTAGCTGGTGCGGCAGGTAAAGCTTCACGGAGATTGTCGGTGATCCCGCAAACAATTCCGCCGCGGCACCATGAGACCCATCGAAAACCATGATCGTGAAGGAACCATCTTCGCTAGGCACCAAACGCGCATTGGACGAGGCGAACCGGGTTTCCTTGCTGAGAAACGCATCCGTCAAAGCCAACAGCCGACTCTTAACCAAGCCACGTGGGTTGACGTTAGTGTCCGCACTTAGGACCTCAGCAGGAAGCTGAACATGCATGTAGCGCTTTCCTGTTCGTGGTTCGGTGAAGATTTGCCCTTTCCGCGACGTGCCCGCAAACTCCAACACGCCTTCGGAACCGCCCTCGGTGAACTGAACCGGCACAAGGTCAGTTTGACGGCTCTTCGAAAATTGGTTAAGAACGAGCTGCAACCCGACCTTTTCCTGGAAGTCCTCAAACAGCTTCTTGATTATTTGCGTGGGACTGGCGGCTGATCCAGTAGCCGCCCCCGGCTTGGGTGCCACTGCTGTCACTGTCCCCATTGCCTCCATACGCCCTCCTGAACTCTAAATTTTCTTCCGCGTCGAGAAAAACTAACTTTAAAATATCGTATACTCCGGCGCTATACTCCGTGTCAACACATATCTGTAGTTATTATTACTACCCGGCGCTTACCTCCGGGCATAATAGCTATACCAGACTATTATGACTACATTATATGTACTCCCGGAGCTTAATAGCTACATTGTAATAGCATATAAATATCCCAGGCGAGCGCTGCCGCGCTGGAGATCGAGCTAAGCTCCGTATGATCATGGCTTACGCAATGTACAGACGCAACTACTCTAGAATGATATTCTTAGCTTCGCAGAAGACTTTTTAGAGCGGGACTCTTCAAGAGCAACCCGCGATACACGTGATTTCGGTTTGTGTAGCGCTTGGATTCAGGCGGGCATCTTAAATGGCCTCGCCGAGCCTGGACGCAAGCTGGTGAGCTAAACTGGCTGTGCTATAGTGGCCGACTAATCCCATGAGCAAACTGCGCGTCTCCATCGTCGAATTCCTGAATACGGCGCCGCTCGTCTGGGGCTTCACCGACGGGCCTCTCCAGGGCCGCTACGATCTCTCTTTCACGGTGCCTTCGCTGTGCGCCGAAGCATTGCGCGCCGGGAAGGTGGACGTGGCCATTATTCCCGCCGTGGAATATCAGCGCATGGACGGCATGGTGGTGCTGCCGGAAATGGCCGTGGCCGCCAAGGGCGAAGTGCGCAGCATTCTGGTGCTGGCGAAAAAGCCGATCGAGCAGGCCAAACGCATCGCCCTGGACACGAACTCCCGCAGCTCGGTGGCGCTTACGCGGCTTCTGTCGAAAGGATTCTGGGGGATCGATCCGGAATTTATCGACTCGCCGCCCGATCCCGCGGCCATGCTGGCGCAAGCCGACGCCGCGCTGGTGATCGGCGATCCGGCGCTGCGAATCCGGCTGAAGGTGGATGCGCTCTCAGCGAAAGCGCCCGACGCAAAGGGATGCGGGTGCGATGAAGCCGTATCGCATCAGCAAGACCAGATCGTTCCCGGGATCGATACGCTTTTCGTTTACGACGTGGCCGAGCAGTGGCGCCTGATGACCGGCAAGCCGTGCGTTCTGGCGATTTGGGTGGGCCGGCGCGAGCTGATCACGCCGGAGGTGGTGGCCGATTTCCTGGCTTCGAAGGAGTATGGCCTCGCGCGTATCGGCGAGATCGCCGAATCCGCGTCTTTGAAGCTGGACCTGCCGCCGCGCGATCTGGAAATTTACCTGCGCGATCACATCGATTTTTCGCTCGACGCCGCGAATCTGGAAGGGCTGGAGCTTTACTTCCGCGAATGCGCCGCGGCCGGGCTCATTCCGCGCGCGCGGCCGATCGAATTCGCCCCTTTGCCGCGGACACATAAGGCCGCCGAGCGCGCCGGAAGCGCGCAAGGAGGCCGCTGAGCGATGGGCCTATCACAGCAGGAAGCGCTCGATCTTTTCCAGTCCGACGACCTGATCGGCATCGGCATGGCCGCAAATCAACTGCGCAAAAAGAAAAACGATCCGCGCGTAGCCAGCTACCAGATCGACCGCAACATCAACTACACCAATTTCTGCACGGAATATTGCTCGTTCTGCGCATTTTACCGCCCCATGGGCTCGAAGGAAGGCTACGTCCTCTCGCTGGACACGATCCTGCAAAAAATCGAAGAGACCATCGCGCTGGGCGGCACGGGCATTCTGATGCAGGGCGGACTGCATTCCGATTTGCGCATCGACTATTACGAAGACCTGCTGCGCTCGATCAAGCAAAGCTTCCCGCAAATTCATCTGCATTGCTTTTCGGCGCCGGAGGTGCTCTGCATCGCGGAAGTTTCGGCGCTCAGCGTGCGCGATACGATCGCGCGCCTGCGCGACGCGGGCCTCGATTCGATTCCGGGAGGCGGCGCGGAAATCCTGGACGACGAAATTCGCCAGCGCATTTCGCGCCTGAAATGCAGCGCCGACGATTGGGAGCAGATGCATCGCACCGCGCACGCGCTGGGGCTGCGCACCACGGCCACCATGATGTTTGGGTGCGGCGAAGAATACCGGCATCGCGTCAATCATTTCGAGCGCGTCCGGCGGATTCAGGAAGAGACCGGCGGATTCACTTCATTCATTCCGTGGATTTTTGCGCCCGAGAATACTTCGCTGGGCAAACGCGTGCCGGAAGCGACGGCGGCGGATTATCTGAAGACGCTGGCCATCAGCCGGCTCTATCTGGACAATATCGATCACATCCAGTCGAGCTGGCTCACGCCCGGAATCAAAATCTGCCAGATTGGATTGCAGTTTGGCGCCGACGACGTGGGCAGCATTCTGATCGAAGAAAATGTCGTCTACGCGGCAGGCGTGCGCAATCGGACCAATGAAGCCGAGCTGCGGCGCATCATTTCCGATGCGGGTTACATGCCCGTGCAGCGCGATACGCTCTACCGCTGCTACTACCTGAAAAACGAAAAGTCGGCAGCCGGAGCCGCAGTGGCGGGTGCGGCGCTTCCCGCGTGAAAAGCCTTTGTCACCGCGGCTTCTGCGCCGCAAACCTCAGCCGCACATAATCCGCAGTCCAGTTGCCGCCGGCATCGCATAATTTCGGACGCACCGCTTCGCGCACTTCATTGAGGTATGCGGGTCTTTCCGCAGCCGGCAACGCGCGCAGGAAGTTTTCGGCAAAGGTTTCCAGCCATGGTAGTACGTCGCCCGGGAGCGGCGTGGGACGCGGGAAGAGCGAAATATAGGAGACCACGAATCCCGCTTGCCGCAATCGCGCGGAGTAATCCTCGATCGTGGGGAAATACCAAGGCACCAGAGATTCGCCGTCGATGCCACGCCGATGAAGGGCATCGATCAGAGCAGCCTTTATCGTCTGCACGCATCCGTATCCGCCCATTTCGGCGACGAATCGGCCGCCGCGCTTGAGCGCGCGCCAGACTCCGGCAATGACATCGTCCGGACACAGCATCCAGTGCAGCGCGGCATTACTGAATACAGCGTCGAATTCGTCGCGGAATAGCAGCGCTTCGCCGGCCATGACGCGAGCGTCCACTCCTAATTTCCGAGCCGCGGCAACTTGCATTTCGCTGGCATCGACTCCCACAACTTCGCAGCCCATCGCCGCCAGCCTGGCCGCGAGCACGCCATCACCGCATCCCAGATCGAGGATGCGTTCGCCGGGACGCGGCGCCAGCAAATGCACGACCGGCATACCGAGATCGCTCACGAATCGGGCGTTGCGCGCGTAACGCTCGGGGTCCCAGGTTTGCGTGCTGCTCATCGAGATGGCGCTGTCAGGAGGGATTTTTCGGGCGGCGGATCGAGATGTCGACGATTTCGCCTTCGGCGAGATCGAGGGCATCGAGAGGATGCAACGCGCCGCCGGAATAGCGCGCGCGAATCTTCATTTCGGGGCGCTCGGGGCGCTCGGCGCCCGCGGACGGCGCTGAACCGCCGGTCGTACTCGAGGCAGCCTTGATATTGCGGCTGGCATCCGGAGCCGCGCTGAATCCTGGCTCTGGCGCAACGCTTCCGCCGTGGGAACCGGTGCGGTCGAGGGCGAGATTGGCAAGCGCGTCGGCTTCGCTGTTTTGTTCGCGCGGCACATGTTCAACGGCGAAATATGCGAAACCGTTCGCCAGCTTGCGCGCGCGTTCGTATAGCGGCCGCAAGTCGGGGCTCTTCACTTTATAACGGCCCTGCATCTGCCGAACCAGCAGCTCCGAATCGCTGCGCACGAGCAGGCGATCGATTCCTTGCTCGGCGGCATAATCGAGCGCGGTGATCAGGCCGTAGTATTCGGCAACGTTATTGGTCGTGCGTCCGATATATTTGCCGACTTCGAAACGAGGGGCGCCGTCGGGGCCGCGCAGAATCACGGCGTAAGATGCCGGTCCGGGATTGCCGCGCGCAGCGCCGTCCACATTAGCTACAAAGACGTTCGTGGGTTTCGCCGGCGAGTCGAACAAAAGCTTGCCGGAAGGGGGTTTGGCTGGCCAGCTCTTCATGCGAATGGGCATTCGAATGGAAGTGCGCGGAACTCAGGCTTCATTCGCGGATATTCCCGCCGCGCTGGCCTTGGGTTCGGCTTCTGGCGCAGCGGACGCGGGCGGCTCAACGTAATAGAGGATGCGGTTGCAGGTTTCGCACTGGAAGATTTCGTGGAGGTCGCTCCGACGCAATTCCTGAAATACATGCGGGCGAATGCGCACTCCGCAGAGACCGCAGGCTTCGTTACGGACTTCGGCAACCCCAATCCCGTGATGGCGGCCGGCTATCTTCTCGTAGGTGCTAAGGAGCTCTTCGGGAATTTCTGAGGCGATCGTGCGGCGCTCCGCTTCCTTGGCTTGCAGCTCTTGTTGCAGCTCAGCTTGTTCCGCCTGGATTTTCTGCCGTTCGGCTTGCGCTTCGCTATCGACAACGATCACGGAGCGCTCGGCGGCTTTCACCTGACGTTCGTATTCTTCGCCTGAGACCATGCGCTCGAGCAAACGGTCTTCGGCCTGCGCTACCTGAGTTTCGGCATGCTGAATTTCGTGCTGCAGGGCCTTATAGGCTTCGTTGGTCTTTACTGCAAAGCTCTGGTCCCGGTATTTGCGCGCCTTTTCTTTCCAGGAGTCCACATCCATTTCGTACGTTTTGCGGTCTTTGAGGCTTGTGGTGAGGGCTTCTTTGGCGGTGGCGATCTGCTGCCGGGCGATGCTGACCCGCGCATCCGCAGCCGCAAGCTGTCCGGGGATGGCTTGCAAGCGGTTGCGCAATGCCGTCAAACGGGCGTCGAGGACCTGCAAATGCACGAGCCGCTGAATCTGCGCATCCATCTGTATCTCGATTTTAGCACACGGGAACGAAGTGTTCTGGCAGCAGAGATTTGAGGGCAGGGAGCCAAACCTGGCCGAGCTGGAGGCGATTACTCCTGGTGCATTTGCATGTTTTGGTCGATCGAAATCGCGGGATAGCGCAAAGGCGCCACGCCGCTGACGGCGGGACTATCGGAGTGGCGCGCGCTCGCCGTGAAACCATTGCCCGAAGTTTCAACCGTATACGTATAGCCATCGCGGCCGCTGCGCGCCATGGTGAGCGCGCCGCTCGAGGTGAGCTGGTCGAGATCGGCGTAAGAGCCGTTTTGGGCGAAGTACGTTCGTTCGGCCTGGGCGATGGCGTTCAAGTCCATTTCCACGCCAGTGGTGGAAATGGCTTGAGTGGCAACCATGCCGGGGCCAGGCGCGGCTTGCTTCAGGTAGAAGTAATAAATGCCCATGGCGATCACGGCGGCGAAGAGCAGTCCGAGCATTCGCATAACGATTCGATTATCGCCGCTGGGCGGCGCTTTTTGCCGGAAATTGAGCCTTTAGGCATCGAATTTGTAACCTGCAGGAAGCGCAAGCGCCGTGCTATAATTTGTGCTGACTAGTGAGCATACAAGACAGGTGACAAGACAGCTCCAGGCGACTAGCACTCTGGCCCGAAAACGCGGCGCGAACGCGCGGCCAGCTTCGGGCAGCACGCGCCGGCGACGTATTCTCGAATGGATGCGTGCGCAGAGCGGCCCCGTCCTAGGAACGGAACTGGCACGGCATTTTCGTGTAAGCCGGCAGTGCGTGGTGCAAGACATCGCTATCCTCCGCGCGGAGGGCAACGACATTCTGTCGACGCCGCAAGGCTATCGGTTGCCAGCCAAACAAGCGGCAGACACGCAGCGTGCCGTAATTGCGTGCCAGCACAGCCCGGAAAGGACCGAGGAGGAGTTGCAGATTCTGGTGGACAACGGCGTGCGCATCCTGGACGTGATCGTGGAGCACGCTCTTTATGGCGAAATGCGCGGGTCGTTGATGATCGAGTCGCGCGCCGACGTACAGGATTTTATACGGCAATGGCGCGGCACGAAGGCCAGCCTGCTTTCGTCGCTGACGCACGGCGTGCACCTGCACACGGTGGAAGCAAGCAAGCCGGGCATGATTGCGCGCGCCAAGGCACAGCTGCAGTCGCGGGGAATCTTACTCAAATGACACAGCAAGCGACACAAACGGCGGCGTATTCGCTCCGGCAGGAACGGCTTAAGCGAGCCTTTTTCCGGGGCGACTGTCTGCATTTGGGGAATCACGAATATCTCCGTAGCGTGCGCACACTGTTGAACGAACTTTTGGGCTCGGATATTGGCCTGGGGGATCTGACGGTGACCGCTCTGCACTTAGCGGATCAACATGCGACCGCGAAGGTCCTGGCCAAGGAGCCCGGCGTAGTTGCCGGCGTCGCGGAATTTTGCTGGCTGCTGATGCGCGACGATCTCCAAGTGAGGGTTTGTAAGAACGATGGCGAGACCATCAACGCTGGAGACGTCGTTCTCGAGATTGAAGGGCGACGCGGCGATCTGCTGGCGCATGAGCGGGTGGGCTTGAATCTTTTGCAGCGCCTGAGCGGCATTGCTACGGCGACGCGGCGTTTTCAGGAGCTGCTGCATCGGCATAATCCCGAAGCGCACGTAGTGGCCACGCGAAAAACTCCATGGGGTTTGCTGGACAAGCGCGCGGTACACCTTGGCGGAGGCGGAACCCACCGGCTGGGCTTGTGGGATGCGATTTTGGTGAAGAACAACCATCTCGCGCTCCTGGCGAATCGCGAAGAAGACGCAGTGCGTGTTGCCGTAGAGCGCGTGTGGCCAGCACGCCAGTCAGCCGCGTTCATAGAAGTGGAAGTACGCAGCGAGCCGGGCGCGATTGCGGCAGCACAGGCATTTCGGCACGTCCAGGAATCGTCGCAAGAAAGACCGGAAGGCGACTGCCCCTGCTTGTTGCTACTGGACAATATGCCGCCCGCAAGAATTGCCTCCGTTATCGCAGACCTGCGTACGCAAAACCTGCTCGACCACATTCTTACCGAAGCCAGCGGAAATATTTCTGAAAGCAATCTCGAAGAGTATGCCGCCAGCGGCGTGGACGCGATCTCCATGGGCGGGTTGACGCATTCGGCGCGAGCTCTCGATCTGTGTGAAAGACTCTAGGTACCCCAAGGAAAAAGGCCATGACCCCAGTAGCAGTTGGTAGCGAAACCTACGAAAGCCGTTACACACTTCCGCCGATCGAAGACATCAAGGATACAGCGGCAGAAATTCTTGCCAAGCAGGACCGTGTGAGGAAGCTTTGCCAGGAACGCAAAGCGATCATCCTGGCCCATCATTATCAGCGTCCCGAGGTGCAGGAAGTGGCGGACTACGTGGCGGATTCGCTGCGGCTTTCGCAAAGCGCGGCGGCCACCGATGCGGAAACGATCGTGTTTTGCGGCGTACATTTCATGGCGGAAACGGCCGCGATTCTGTGCCCCACGAAAACGGTGCTCCTGCCGGACTTGCGCGCGGGCTGCTCGCTGGCGGCGGCGATTACAGCGGACGAGTTGCGCGCATGGAAGGCGCGCTTTCCGGACGCAGTCGTTGTGGCATACATTAACACTTCCGCGGAAGTAAAAGCCGAGAGCGACTACTGCTGCACTTCCGCAAATGCCGCGAAAGTGGTACGGGCGATTCCCGCCGAACGGCCCATCCTCTTTATTCCCGATAAATTCCTGGCACAGGTCGTGGCGCGACAAGCGGAACGAAGCAATATCATCGCCTATCCCGGCTTCTGCCACGTGCACCGCACAATCCGGCCGGAAGACGTGGACGAAGTGCTCGAAAATCATCCGGACGTGGAACTGCTGCTGCACCCGGAATGCGGATGCGTGAGTTCCTGCATGGCCAAGGCGCTCGACGGCAGCTTGCCCTTTAATCGCACTTTCTTCCTGTCCACGGAAGGAATGCTGCGGCACATTGGCGAATCGTCTGCGCAAGAATTCGCAGTGGGAACGGAAATGGGTATCCTGCACAGGCTGAACAAGGAATTTCCCGGCCGGTCGTTCTATCCAGTGAACCCGAACGCCGTTTGCGCCTTCATGAAGACAATCACGCTCGACAACGTGATTCGCTCTCTCGAAACGCTTTCACCCCAGGTGACGGTGCCCGCGGAGACAGCGAAAAAGGCGCGCCGCGCGATCGAAAGGATGTTGGAATTGGCTTGATGTCGGCAGCTCTCAAAGTCGGGCTGCTCGGCGTGGGCGCCATCGGCCAGATTCTTGCCACGGCGCTCGATGCGGAGCCAAGCCGCGCCGTTCTTGTGGCTATTGCCGATCAGGATCGGGCGCGAGCGGAGAGGTTTGCGGCGCAGTTGAAAGCGCGTCCTCCCGTGGTGGAGCTCGACGAACTGGTGCGCCGTTCGGATTTTATTATCGAGGCGGCCAGCCAGGCGGCTTTGCCGGAAATCGTTCCGCGGGCGCTGCGCGCGCAGAAAGACCTGATGGTCATGAGCGTGGGCGGCCTGCTCGAGAACGAAGAGTGGTTTGCGGAGGCGGAGCGGCAAGGTTGCCGGATTCATGTTCCATCGGGTGCCATCGCGGGCCTCGATGGCTTGAGGGCTGCGGCGATGGGGCGCTTGAGCCTGGTGATTCTAACGAGCCGCAAACCGGTGGCTGCTTTGAGAGGCGCGAAATACGTCACCGAGAGACGAATCGATCTGGATCGGCTTAAAGACGAAACGGTTTTGTTCGAGGGTCCGCCGGAAGACGCTTGCCGCGCTTTTCCAGCGACGTCGAACGTCGCAGCCTCACTGCGGTTGGCTGCGGGCAAATCGGTCGAGATTCGCGTTCGCGTGATCGCCGTGCCGGGTGGAACCGAGAACGTGCATGAGATTCAGGCGGTGGGCGATTTTGGGCGCTTCCGAATCGTCCTGGAAAACGTGCCCTCGCCCTCGAATCCGCGTACTTCGCGTCTCGCCGCGCTTTCGGCGCTAGCTACCCTCGAAGAGATCATCCGCAACCAGAAAGTGCGAGTCTAACGGACAGCGATTTTAGCCGGCTTTCCGGGAGGCAGCCCGAAAGGTTCATCCTGCATCCGAATTACCGCGCAACAAAACGCGCCGGTCTCATTTATTTGTTCTGTTCGCAGGCAAATCAGAGCATCTAGCCATATTGCGGTCTGCGCCTGATTGCGCTGCGATCGGCAAACCTGCTGGAATTCAGGACACATTTCTGATTTGCCAGAAACAAGCGTAGACTGTGTGGATTCGTAGCCCGCGATTCGGGCTGAGGGAGTGACTCGCTTGAAATTAACACCTACCGTCCTTCTGATCCTCGCGCTTCTCTTCGCGGTGTCGAGTGCATCCGCTAAAGGCAAATCTCCTCGAATGCCCGGCTCTCCCGCGCAGGCGGCTCAGCCCGCTCAGGCGGCGCCCTCACCAATATTAGGAGCGGTGCAGCAAGAACTCGACCGGGAGATGGCCGTGATCGGCAAGGCCGATCCGCCAGCCTACTTCCTCAGCTATACCGTCACGGATAGCCAGCGTTCCGAAGTGACGGGTTCCAACGGCGCCCTGCTTTCCAGTCAGGAACAACGCAGCCGCTGGCTGGAGGGACAAGTTCGCGTCGGCAGTTATCAGCTCGATAATACGCATCGCGTGGGCAATGACGGTCCGGGCTTTCCCGGCAGTTTTGGAGAACCCGTGCCCGTCGACGACGATCCCGCAGTGCTCAAGCGGGCTATGTGGCGGGAAACCGAAAGCCAATATCGAGCGGCCGCGGAAGCCTTCATCAAGGTAAAGACCGGAAAAGACGTCCAGGTGCAAACGTTAGAGCAGGGCGCTCCGGATTTTTCACAGGAGAAGCCGCAGGTCTTTTCCGGCGCGCGGGCTTCGTATACGCTCGACAGGCATCCGTGGGAAGAGAAGGTGCGGCTGTACACGCACTCTTTCCGCTCATCCGCTTTGATCTTGAATTCCATAGTGACATTCAGCGCGCAGGCGCAGAACCAGTATCACGTGACGAGCGAAGGCACAAGACTTCAATTCGGCGAAGTGCGGTACCGGCTCGAGCTTTTCATTCAGGGCAAGGCGTCTGACGGAATGGATCTCGAGCGTTACTACAACTTCGATTGGACGGATCCAGCTTCGGCTCCGGACGACAAAACGGTGCTCGCACAATGCGGCGTGTTGCAAAAGGAATTGGAAGCATTGACCAAGGCACCGCTGGCGGATCCGTATGCAGGGCCGGCCATGCTGACGGGACGCGCCGCCGCCGTTTTCTTCCACGAAGTTTTCGGGCATCGTGACGAAGGATTTCGCCAGAAGGATATCAATGAAGGCCAGACGTTCGCGGACAAAGTGGGCCAATTGCTTCTGCCGAATTTCATCAGCATCGTCGATGATCCGACGACGGCGAAACTAGGCTCGACGGTGCTACTGGGCAATTACCCTTACGACGATGAAGGCATCGCGGCTCAGAAAGTCACGTTAGTAGATCATGGGGTGCTGAAGAATTTCGAGATGTCCCGGCAGCCGCTGAACGGCTTTCCGCAATCGAACGGGCACGGCCGCCGCCAGGTGGGCCTGCCCCCGGAATCCCGACAGGGAAACCTGATTGTCGAAAGCAGCTATAAGGTCACGAATGCGCGGCTGCGCCAGATGCTCATCGACGAAATCAAGCACCAGAACAAGCAGTACGGCCTTTTCTTCGATGACATTTCGGGTGGCTTTACATTTACCGGCCGGGCTCAGCCGCAGGCCTTTCACGTAGAGCCGCTGGTGGTTTATCGCGTTTATGCCGACGGGCGCCCGGACGAATTGGTTCGGGGAGTGTCCATTGTGGGGACACCGCTGGTTTCGCTGCAAAAGATCATGGCCACCGGCGATACCACCGAAGTATTCAACGGTTACTGCGGCGCGGAATCGGGTTCTGTTCCGGTTGCGGCAGCGGCCCCCCCGCTGCTGGTTTCGGAGATGGAAGTTGAGAAGAAACAAACCTCCACCGACCGGCCGCCCATTCTGCCGCCGCCCGCGCATGATCCGCAGGCGTCCGATCCTCCAGTGAGGGGCAATTAAGTTAACGATGATTGGCGAGCGAATGATGAAAACACGAATGTGGATTGCGGTGAGCATTCTATTTGCGGGCGCCTTTCTGGCGGCGCCTGCCACGGGATTCGGACAAAATGCGGCGCCCGGCGCGTCAGCGGCAATGGGTCAGATAGCGCCCGTTCCTCCCGGGGACGCCGACAAAACGCTGGCGGCGCTGCATGACGAACTCCAGCGGTCGAAGGATCGGCTTGTCCTGCCGGGGCAGCAGCGCCCTTACTTCATCGAATATCGGCTGCTCGACCTGGACGAACGCGTCATCAGCGCGGAATTTGGAGCGCTGCTGACGAGCGGCACCACGCGCAACCGATTCATGAGCGTGGACGTGCGCGTGGGCAACTACAAGCTGGACAGCTCCAATTTTCTTTCCGCCGAGGGATTTCGCGGATTCCTGGGGTCCACCGGAACTGTCGGCATTGATCGCGACTACGATTCCTTGCGGCAGGATCTGTGGCTGGCGACCGATCAGGCTTACAAGGAAGCGCTCGATTCGTATTCGAATAAGCAGGCGGCGTTGCGCGCTCTCGCGAACGCACCGACGGTGGATGATTTTGCGCAAGAGCCGCCCGTACTCGCAGTCGACCAGCGGGTTGAGCCCGACTGGACTTCACGAAACTGGGAATCGGAGGCGCGAACAGTATCCGCGATTCTGAAAAATTATCCCGAGTTATACAACTCGCGCGTCACGTATCACCTGATCTACGCAACCAGCTATATCGTTACGACGGAGGGAACGCAAATTCGCACCAGCCGCAGCCTTGCGGCCATCGAAGCCAGCCTGGGCACGCAAGCCGATGACGGCATGCCGTTGCACAATTATCTCGCCCTCTATGCGAATCGTCCGTCGCAGCTTCCTGCTGCTGACGCCGTGCGGCAGCAGCTTGATGGCAAAGGCAAGGAATTAGCGGCGTTGCGTACCGCTCCCCCGGTAAAAGATTACGATGGCCCGATGCTATTCGAACCGCGGGCCGCAGGCTCGCTTTTGGCGCAAGTCTTGGCGCCTTCAGTAAGCGGAGCGCGGCCGCCTCTTTCGATGAACACGCGTTTCGAGCAGATGATGCAGGCATTGGGCGGGCGGAGCGAATGGATGGGGCGCATCGGCCAGCGCGTTTTGCCTGTGACCGTAACGCTTACCGATGATCCGAGCGCGCAACAGTTCCAGGGGCGCGACCTGATTGCGTCCTACCAAGTCGATCAGGATGGCGTCCGCGCCCAGAAAATCGCATTAGTGCAGGAAGGCCTGCTCAAGGAATTGCTGATGTCGCGCCGGCCAGGGCCGGACTTCGATCACTCCAATGGCCACGGCCGGTCGGCATTTTTGGGCATGCCGCGGCCCATGGTCAGTAATCTGTTTTTCACGGCCAGCAATGGGGAAACGCCCGATAATCTGCGGAAGAAATTCCTCGACGCTTGCAAGCAAAATGGGCAGGAATGGGGATTGCTGGTGCGCGAAATGGATAATCCGGTGATCGCGAGTTCCACCCAGGAGGAACTCTCCGACTCGCTGGCAACGCTGGCTTCGGGAGCGCCGAATGGCATGCGTATGCCGCTCCTGGTCTATCGCGTGAACGTAAATGACGGGCACGAGGAACTGGTTCGGGGAGCCCTGATTTCGCAATTGACCGTCCGGAATCTGCGCACGCTCCTGGGCATCGGCAACGACAACACTGTCTTCTATTATGCTCAGAGCCAGGATGCCGAAACTGCGGGCACTGCGCTGGGAGCGTTTGGCAGCGCCAACGGCGGAGTTCCGAGCGACGTCGTTGCGCCATCTTTGTTATTCGAGGAAGTGGAAGTTCGCGGGCCGCATGGGGAGCCGCGACGTAATCCACTGGTAACTCCTCCTCCACTTCAATAAACGCGCTCGGTCGTAGCGAGCGTCAAGCTATTTTCTATGCCTTGCGGAGTGGGTCCGCTAAAGCGTTTCAGTGTGTTTCTGCGCTGCGGAAGTCTCTTGCCGCCAGCAAACGGCACGAGCCATTTAACGCCTTGACATTCGATGCATCCGAAGTAGATCATGCCGTCAGAAACGCGTCTCTACTGGGAAATTTCGTCTTTAGGCTGGCGGTGTTGAAAGGCATATGAGTTTTCGTTCCTCAAAGCTGCGGCTGATGTGCACCGTTTCGAGCCTGCTGTTTATTGGAGTTGCCGGGGCGGGGCGGTTCGCGTATTCACAGCAAGCTCAAACCCGCGGGCGTCAGAACGGTGCTTCAAATCCGGCGAGCGAAGATCAGAAGGCCAAGAGCGGTGATGTAGAACTTTTGCCGGTGCAGGGTAACGTCAGCATGGTGGCGGGCGCCGGCGGCAATATCACCGTGCAGGCGGGCAGCGACGGAATCGTGCTCGTCGACACCGGGCTTGCAGCGATGAGCGACAGGGTTCTGCAGCTCATCCGGCCATTATCGAAAGGCCAGGTCACCTACATCATCAATACCGACGACAGAAGCGACCATGTGGGTGGCAACGAAAATTTCGCGAAGGCGGGCCGGCCGTTGGCGATCAACAGGGCATCCCAGCGAGTGTGATGATCGTCGCGTTCAACACAGTTCTCGACAGGATGAGCGCACCGACCGGCCAGGCTGCTCCGACACCCGAAAAAGCATGGCCCAACGACACCTATTCGACGCCGCAGAAAAACCTCTTTTTTAACGGCGAGGCGATCCAGGTATTTCATCAACCGGCGGCCACCGACGGTAACAGCTTCGTGTTTTTTCGGCATTCCGATGTAATCAGCACAGGCGACCTATTCGACCCCACGCAATATCCCATCATCGATTTGAAAAGCGGTGGCAGCCTGCAGGCTGTGATCGACGGACTGTATCGCCTCAAGCAGATGGCCATTCCGGCGGACCATCAGGAAGGCGGGACGATGCTCGTCCCTGCGCACGGCAGGATTTGCGACGTAGCCGATTTGGCTGTGTACCATCAAATGCTGGTGATTATTCGGGACCGCCTCCAGGACATGATTAAGAGTGGCATGACACTCGAACAGGTAAAGGCGGCCAAACCGACGCGCGATTACGATCCGATTTACGGCAGCGATACGGGCAACTGGACGACGGATATGTTCGTTGAGGCGGCGTACAAGAGTCTCACTGCCAAGGCAGACCCGAGTTCGAGTCGCAAAGCGAATTAGGGGAGCTGATACTTCGTTAGCTTAGGAAAAATGGAAATGCTTTGGGGAACTACAAAAACACGAACGAGCCTAGGATTTCTGCTCGTTGCGACATTATTCATGCTGCTCCCGGCATTTGTCGCTGCCCAGGATTTCGGTGCTCCGGCCCGGGGTAATGCTCCGCCTGCGCCCCCGAAAACGCCGCGAGAAGCTGCTCCGAAGGATTTCACGGGATACTGGGTTTCCGTCGTAACCGAGTTGTGGCGCTATCGCATGCTCGTGCCAGATAAAAACGATTATCAGTTCGTGCCCCTCAATCCCGAAGGCCGGAAAGTCGCTGGCACCTGGGATCCGGCTAAGGACCAGGCCAGCGGCAATGAATGCAAGTCATACGCCGCGCCCGCCATCATGCAGATTCCCGGGCGGCTGCATATCTATTGGCAAGACGACAACACGCTCCGCATCGACACGGATTCCGGGACACAAACGCGTCTGTTTCACTTCGGTGGCCAACCGCCACAGAACGATCCGCCAACCTGGCAAGGGTTTTCGGTAGCCTCCTGGCAGGGAGCCGAAAATATCGATACGCGTGACGGCCAGGGTGGACCTATACAAGACGCGAGTGGCAAGCTCATTCCGGGAAGAATGATGAGACAGGCGGATTATCTCAAGGTAGTTACCACACGTTTGCGCCCGGGATACTTGCAGAAAAACGGAATTCCTTTCAGCGCCAATACCATGTTGGAAGAAGACTTCGATACCTTTCCGGACCCATACAGCGGGAATACATGGCTGACCGTGACAGCCGTGATCAACGATCCTGAATACCTGATTGAGCCTCTTTTTACGCATGCGCATTTCAAGAAACTGCCGGACAATTCCGGATGGGATCCGACTCCATGCCGCGCCAACGAGCCGCGATAGGTGAATCTCTTCGGAGGTTGAGCAGATGAGATCCTCGAAGATCAACTGGAAGATGAACGCGCTGTGGTTGCTTCCGCTCTTGCTGTTGCTGCCGAGCCGGTCTGCCTGGGGGCAGTCGGATATCCTCGGCGAATGGTCGCCGCGGGTTTACAACGATGGCATGGACATCGGCGACTACACCGGAATTCCGCTCAATGACGCGGGACGGCTTAGAGCAGAGAGCTGGCACCCGGATCAGATCGATCTTCCAGAAAATATGTGCAGGCCGCATCCGATCGATATCGGATTGCGTGTTTCCGTTTCGCAGCTGAGGATTACCCCCGAACTCGACCCTGAAACAAAGCAACAAATTGGCTATCGTCTGCTTGTGTCCTGGCAACATCCCGAACAGGTGATCTATACCGATGGCCGGCCCCATCCTTCTCCTAACGCCCCATACAAGTGGTCGGGATTCTCTACAGGACACTGGGAAGGCAATACGCTGGTCTACACAACCGACCATCTCAAGGAAGCTTATCTGACCCGCACCGGCGTTCCCCGCAGTTCGAAGTCAACCGTGACCACGCGCATTCACCGCTATGGAAACTATCTGAACGTGACGTTCATCATCAATGATCCGGCGTATCTGACGGAGCCTTACATTCGCGAGTACAGCTGGGTCTATGCTCCCGACCAGGTGATCCCTCCATTTCCGTGCGAAATGACTCCGGACGGAACCATCGTGCAGGCCGGCACCGTGCCGAATTATCTGCCGGGAAAGAACGACGTTCTCTACGACTTCGCGACCGAGTACGGTATTCCCCACGAGTCAGCTTTGGGCGGTGCGGAAACGACGTATCCCGAATACATCAAAAAGATGAAAACGATGAAGGTCGCTCCGCGTACCACGACCGAGCATTTCAAGCGCGCGGGCTGATCCTGTAATTTCTTTCAGCGATTCTTTCGCTCCGTTCTCAGATAGTCGGCAAGCTTTACATATTCCAAGGAGGAATCGATGTTGAACACACGGATTCTAAGGCGAGGTGCGCTCGCGGCAACCGGCGCGCTCATTATTGCGTTCGCTGCAGCGTTTGCGGCGAACGATATTGTCGAGGATTGGGATAGCGTGAAGCCGCCTCCCAAGCCTGAGCTTAAAGCCGTCACGCTCGACCCTTCGACTACAGCTCTGCTGATTCTGGATATGTCGAAGGACGGGGCGTGCAGGACACGCCCGCGCTGCATAGCCACGATTCCCAATGTCAAGCGATTGTATGACGCGGCGCGCGCCGCGGGCGTCATGCTTTGGTACAGCATTGGCGGGTCCTCCGAGCCAGCGGAGATGATCGGCCCGGGGTTTGCCCCGCACGATGGCGAATGGGCGCATCAGCCCGGTCCCGACAAATTTCTGGGCTCGAATCTGGAGGAAAAACTAAAAGGGCACGCCATCAAGACGGTCGTCGTGTGCGGCACGTCCTTTCAAGGTGTCGGGGTCGGCACCGGCACCGAAGCGGCGCAGCGAGGCTATAAGGTGATCGTGCCGGTCGACTGCTTGTCGTCAGAGGATACGTACATGGAGCAATATTCTTCATGGCATTTCTTCAAGGGCGGACCGGCCGTGGTCACAAGCAATTCAACGCTGACCCGCAGCACGATAGTGAAGTTCGGGAACTGAGAATCGGCTGCGATCACGTCTTGAAGCTACTAGGAAGCGCGAAAAAAGGGGGGGACTGCCGAGTCCCCCTTTTCCATCTTGAACTTTTGCATAGATCATCTCCTCGCCCTAATAGGTAGAAATCGCGCCAGCCCTCGCCAGCGCCCCTGACTCGCGGCTGTAAAATATCTTTGTGACGTCCCCTCCTTCTTTATCGACTTTGTCCAAGCGCATGATCGTTACCTTTCGAAGCACTGCATTCAATACGTCCACGCCTGAAAAGCATTTCATAAGCCGCCGCGCTTACGGGAGTGACTTGGCCAATTGGCTTATATACGAACTCGCCCGGCACGACGCCGCTGTTGAGCCGATGATTGGTCAAAGGGATACCGGATGGATTGTCCGGTTCAGATTCGGCGGAGCCACTTATGATTTCCTGGCTCGGTATCGAGGTGGCCCCGATTGGGTAGGCTTCCTAGAACGCAGGCGAGGTCTTGTGCGTCGTCTCTTTCAAAGGCCGCAGAAGAGCGTGGAATTTGCCGCTGTAAAGCTGATTGACGCGGTACTGTCATCCTCTGAATTGATTTCTGATATTCGCTGGCACTACGACGAATCCGAATCTGTCTAATACTAGACAGCCATATTACTCCTAGGTTCGCTGCAGCGGGAATCGCCGAAAAGCCATGGTATACTCTAAGTGCGTTTGTTGCTCTTGTAAAAACCTTTTGATTCGTTTAAAGGGGCTGCGAGTCACAACTCGTGGCCTTTTTTGTTGTTCGCCGGATTCGGGGAAGCACCAGAGCCGCGTCGGGTCCAGAGAAATACCAGATCAGGAGAAAGCACCATGAAGAATTTATTTGTTGGGAATATGAGCTTCCAAACCACGGAGACCGAGCTACGCGCCCTCTTTGAGCCTTTCGGACAAGTTACGCGCATCCACATCGTGAACGATCGGGAAACCGGTCAGCCGCGTGGATTCGCCTTTGTCGAAATGGCGAAAGACGAAGAAGCCGCAAAAGCCATGAGCGATCTAAACGGAAAAGAAGTCGCTGGCCGCGCTCTGCGGGTGAATGAAGCCACGCCGAAGACGGCTGGCGGCCCTCGCGGCGGCAGCGGTTTCGGATCGCGTGATGCCGGCGATAAAAGAGGCGGGGGACCACGCGGACGAGGTCGATTTTCTACTGAAGACTACAGCGGAGCGGCCCGCCAGCCGAAAGAGCCGCGCTGGTAGCGCAGGAACCTCCACCGAGAACTGCTTGAAAAGAATGGTGGGCCTGGACTGACTTGAACAGTCGACCTCACCCTTATCAGGGGTGCGCTCTAGCCACCTGAGCTACAGGCCCGTTTCAGAACGATTGTTGCCCAGAAAGATTGCCCGCAGAAAGCAATCCAATCCCAACGGCCTCATTTTATCATCATCCCTCACAAACTTCTTCTCGCAATCGATTGGCTCACAACTTCTTCTCACAGCAGGGCGTCGCGCTCTGTCGAAAGACACTACCGTGCAACGCATGTGACCAAGTAGCTAGCCCCCGATAAAACAGAAGCAACCGTGAGAAATGCGGCGAACGTTCCGTGGACTACGCTTGGATTTTGACAGAGTTTGCCGGCGGGATTCCTCTCGTAGCACATAAGACCCTTCCATTCAGCAGCTTATGGTGCCGCTAACGGCCTATGGCCTGACCAGTGTTCGGGCACTTGAAATCGGCTTCGATGCCCCGAAGACCGTTCCAAAATCTGTAGCGAAGCTGTTAATAGTCCGTTCGATTGCGGCCCGAGAAACAGTACTAATGGGCCATTCTGAAAGTCCCTCCCCAACCTCTATATAAGTCATTCGTAAGCTTGCATTAGCTCTCATTGTGCGTGGTTCTCGATCGACTGAGGGGGCAAAGAGTGCGCGTTGCGCGGCTGCGCCGCAGCTTGAAAGAGGAGGGTTCTCAGGAAGACGGCGTAAGAGTTGGGCCAAACCATATGCCCATTGATGCCCAAGATCAGGAAATCATCAACAGCCTGCCGCGATTGGCCGACGTCTATGACACCTACGGCGTCCAGGTGAATGCTTTGCCTGTTGATGAGATCTTCGCCCTCTACGAGCGCACCGGCTTTCTTTATCCAGACAAAGCGGCTCGGCTTCTGCCCCATTTGGAGCAGGTGAAAGACAACTGGCGGCGCATGTTAAAGGGCGGAGATTCGCTTCTATACGTGCTGACTGCCGGCGACCAAAAGCACGGCCGCGCATCGATTGCCGTCTGGCGTACCGCCCGAAATGGCTGGACCTCCCAACACTTGGTCTCCGAGAACAATCCTTACGCATCGCGTGCGGTGATGCTATCCGGATCGGCGGCGAGCTTTTTGAAGGGCGCCGATGAGTCCCACCAGAATTGGTTCCGCCCCGAAAATCGCTTTCCCTCGCGCGTATTCGGTTCCATGGTCCAGACGATCGGCGAATCTTTCTCTTCAGTTCAGCGGCATATGTACTTTGCACTGTCGAAGAAAATAGCTTTGCCGGCGCAGGAAAGGAATCCGGGTTGTGCCCTACAGCGCTTCCCACAAGGAACCGCTTTGCGCGATTGCCACCGCGGCACGGGGCAACGTTTACGTAACCGCAGAGGAATTACGGGAAGACGTCGAGTTCAAAGCTGTCGACGAAATGTATCGCAAGGTCGGGCTCCGGCGAACCCGCCGCGTTTGGCTCGCTTATCGCGGATACAAGGACGAGCCGATCGGAGCCGTTATCGCCTACCGCGGCCCGCTGGGAGTCAACTTCAGCTACATCGAGAATCGCTGCGACCTATTGCTGCATCCGACGCTGCCCGAGTCGGATGTCCTGGGCGTCGCGGCTTGCTTGCTCAAGGCAGCTTCCAGCGCCTATCAAGGCTTTGAACTGAACGCCATTCCTGTAATCACCGATCAGATTGCCGCCACCGCTCTCACGCAATTAGGTGCGGAGATGCTCCGCCATTATTGCCAAGGCATATGGCTCGGGGGCGGACAGCTGCGCTTTTATCGCCATGTCGACGGCTTTTATTCGAGATTGCTGGCTCGATCCGAAAGACACGCAACACAAATGACGTTCATAAGCTAGGGCATTCGAATGGTTAATGCCGCAACAATTGATTACATCATGGACGACCCGCGGGAGGCCGCGCGGCTGGAAGCAAAGGTCGATCCGGAGGCATGGGTTCAAAAGTACATGGCGCGCCATATCGCACCGGGCATGGAAGTGCTCTCCGTGGGCTGCGGGCCGGGCGTCATTTTGGGAGCGGTCTGCGCATTGCATCCTTCGTTGCGCGGGACGGGCATAGACATCAGTCCAGATCGCGTCGAGCAGGCGGTTCGGAAAAACCGTGAGAATCCGCGACTCAAGTTCGTATGCGGCGATGCTCACGCAATGCAATTTCCTGCCGAGAGTTTCGATCTCGTGTATTGCCGCATGTTGCTTCAATACCTCCAGAAGAAGGAGCGTGCGGTTGCTGAATTGGTCCGCGTGTGCAGGCCGGGCGGACGGGTTCTGTTGCAGGACCTGGACGGGCAACTTCTGTGGCATTACCCGGAAGATCCCACACTGCAGCGCGCTGTTGAGAAAGCCATGACCGCTCTGGGGGAGACGGGGTTCGATCCGTTCGTTGGCCGAAAGCTTTTTTGGCTGGCACGGAAGGCCGGCCTTGAAAATGTTCAAGTGCAGGTGGACTGCTACCACCTAATCGCGGGAGAAATCGCTCCGGACATTTGGAAGCAATGGGAATTAAAGCTGGAGATTGCGCGGCCGCAGATGACTCGAGTCTTCGGAAGTGAAGCCGAAGCCAAAGCATATTCGCGGAGGTTTCTCGAATATCTGAGCCGCCCGGATACGCTCACTTATTCCACGGTTTTCACTGTCACGGGGGAAAAGCCGTTATGAATTCTGGGCCTTTTTGGAATTGCTGGCGCATGTTGGCCTTTCAAATCGCAAAGGACGCATGCAGAAGTAAATCGAAATAGGGCAGAAAACCCATTTGAGTCGCGGGGAAATGAAATTTAGCAGGCCCGATAAGCAGCGCCCAAAAATTCGGATTGGGGATCCCACGCCAGCTTCGCTGGCTATCTCCTAGAGGGGGATTTGGATATGTCGCCGATACGCAAGAAAGAAATCAGCTGGATGGCCCGCGCGGGCCGGATGCTGCTGGCCGGCACGCTCGCCGTGTGTCCATTGGCCAATGCATCGGCGGCAGGACCGCAAAGTGTTCCCGACGTCACCAGCATGAGTCTGGAAGACCTGATGAACATGCAGGTCACGTCGGTCTCCAAGCGGACGCAGAAGGTGGCTGACGCCGCGGCGGCAGTCTTCGTCATTACCCAGGAGGACATCCGTCGTTCCGGAGCTACCAGTATTCCGGACGCGCTGCGCATGGTCCCAGGCCTGGAAGTGGCGCAGATTGATCAGAACAAGTGGGCCATCGGCTCGAGAGGATTCAACGGACGATTCGACAATAAGCTGCTGGTTCTGATCGACGGGCGAAGCGTCTACACACCTCTTTTCTCGGGTGTCTACTGGAATGTGCAGGACGTCGTCCTCGAAGATGTGGACCGCATCGAAGTCATTCGCGGTCCCGGAGCCACATTGTGGGGCGCTAACGCCGTCGACGGCGTCATTAACATCATCACGAAATCGGCCAAGGCCACGCAGGGCGGACTGGTATCGGCAGGAGCAGGATCGCAAGAAGCCACTGCTGAAACCGTACGGTACGGCGCCAAGGTCAAGGACAGCACCTATTACCGCGTATACGGCAAATATTATGACTGGTATCCGTCAATTGACCCCGCAGGCGCAACAGCTTCCGACGGGTGGCACGCATTGCGCGGCGGCTTTCGCGTCGACTCTAACGTTACGACGAGGGATTCCGTCACCGTCCAAGGCGATCTCTATCACGATAATTTCGGCGAGACTTTAACAGTTCCTTCATTAACCTCGCCCAACTTTTGGAGCACCTATCCAAATAATGGCCGCGAAAGCGGCGGCGATTTACTCGGCCGCTGGAATCACTCTTTTTCGCGGTCTTCGACTTCGCTGCAGATGTACTATGACCGAACCAATATCGCGGACCCCACGGTTTTCGGGGACCAGGAATCCGTTTACGACATCGATTTCCAACACGATATTCATCTTGGCGAATCGCAGGAATTGGTTTGGGGCCTGGGCTATCGTTCGATCCGGGATACTAACGGCTCCAGCTTTACCGTTGCGCTTCTTCCCGACCATAGCAACTTGAATCAATACAGCGCATTCGTGCAGGACGAGGTGAGCCTGCTCGATAACCGTATGCACGTTACGGTTGGTTCGAAATTCGAGCACAACCCATTCACGGGCTTCGAATTTGAACCGAACGTCAGAGTTTTGGGAACGCTCACAAAGGACCAATCCGTCTGGGCTGCCGTATCGAGAGCCGTCCGAACACCTGCTCTTACTGAGCAAGGTCTCCAGTTGAACGAAGCGATTATTCCGCCGGGCGCCCCGCCACTGAATAGCCCCTTGCCGGTGGTTGAGGCGATTTTTGGAAGCAGTCAATTCGGATCGGAAGATCTTTTGGCTTATGAGGTCGGCTATCGCGTGCAAGCGACCAGCTCCTTCTCGCTGGATCTTGCAGCCTTTTACAACAATTACACAAATTTGCGATCTGCTGAGCCCGGCGCACCCATCCTTGTCGGCAGTCCGGTGCCGAGTTACGTGGTTCTTCCGTTTGTCGCGAGCAACAAGATGAGCGGAGGGACGTACGGTATCGAGCCGTTTGCCGAGTGGAAGATTCTGCCGAGATGGAAGCTCATGGGGTCCTACAGCTTCTTGCGAATGAACATACACAAGAACGCAAACAGCTTGGATCCGACTCCGGACCTTCCGAACGGCTCGAGTCCGCGCCATCAGTATTATTTGCGATCTTCTTTGGACCTGCCGAAGCATTTCGAGCAGGACCTGATGCTTCGCTATGTGGATAAACTTCCCGGCCTGAACATACCGAGCTATTACTCGCTGGATCTTCATATTGGTTGGAAGCCAATATCGCAGGTCCAGCTCTCGTTCGGCGCGCAGGATTTGCTGAACAGCCAGCACTTGGAATTTATCCCAGAGTTTATTAACACACTGCCTACTCAGGTTCGCCGTACGTTTTTCGGAAGTATTGCTTGGACTTTTTAGCCTGGAGCCAGGTGATTTCGCGTGATGCCGACTTTGGTGCAACGCGATAAGACCATAATGAGAATTCTGCGACCAATTATCGCGATCGGAATCTGCCTGAGCCTGGTGCTCGGGGCCAGCGCGCAGGCGCTCGATTCCACCGATTCGTCGGAATACCTCATCAAGGCTGGCTTTATTTACAATTTCGCCAAGCTCGTGGGATGGCCGCAAGGTGCTTTCGCACAGTCGGATTCCCCAATCGTCATAGGAATTCTAGGAACTGATCCCTTCGGTGGAATTATTGATCGCATTCTGGCTGACAAGCAGATCGATGCCAGGCATTTCGTCATCAAGCGCCTGAAGTGGGGAATGGACCTCAAAGGCTGCGACATCTTATTCATCGGTACCTCCGAAGCTACCCACTTGGAGGAGGTTCTTCACGCTCTGAAAGGCCAGCCTGTCTTGACGATTGGAGAAACACCGGGATTTGCGAGGCGCGGCTGCATCATTAATCTTATCGTCGAAGACAACAAGGTGCGGTTTGAGGTCAACCTCGATGCCGCGAAACAATCGGACCTGAATATCAGCTCGAGGTTGCTGGCGCTGGCACGAATCATCCCGCAAGCAGCAGCGGATGCCAGGTAGACAAAAATGAACCTCCAGAACCTATCCATCAAGGGCAAGTTGATGCTGATCACGATGTTGACCAGCAGCGCAGCCCTGGTCCTTTCCTCCGCCAGCTTCCTCATTTACGACCTGATCTCTTTCCGGCATCTGCTTACGCTGGACCTGATGACCCAGGCGCAGATCATCGGATACAACAGCGCTGCTGCAATGGCTTTCCGAGACGAAGCTGCGGCTACCGCGACCTTGTCGGCCCTGACGGCAAAAGAAGATATCGTGGCCGCGGTCCTCTACAGTCCCGACGGAACCATCTTTGCGCATTATTTTCCGAATGGCAGCGCACATCCATCCACTCTCCCCGGCCGTTCGCAAGAGAATGGTTACCGCTTCGAAGGCGGTTATCTGGAAGTTTTTAGGGACGTCACGCTCAATGGCGAGCGCGTCGGAACCCTATTTTTGCAATCGGACCAGCGGCAGTGGAGCGTACGGGCCAGACGATACAGTGCCATCGTCGGCATTTTCGTGCTGGTCTCCGGATTATTTGCTCTGCTTGTCTCGTCCCAGCTGCAAAGGCTGATTTCCCGGCCGATTTTGCACCTGGAAAACGCGATGAGAATGGTTTCCACGAACAAAAACTACGAGGTTCGCGCCACAAGATTTTATAGCGACGAAATCGGCAGGCTCATCGACGGCTTCAATACCATGCTGTCCGAAATTCAACACCGGGACACGGCTCTCCAGCGCGCCAATGATGAATTGAAAACAAGAACCCGGGAACTCGAAGGCGAAATCATTCACCGTAAGCAGACTCAGGAAGAGCTGCTCAAAGCCAAGCATGCGGCCGAAGATGCCAGCCGCGCGAAAAGCGCATTCCTGGCCAACATGAGCCATGAACTGCGCACTCCTCTCAATGCCATCATCGGGTACAGCGAGATGCTGGAAGAGGAAACGCGCGATTCAGGGAAACTCGAAAACCAACAGGACCTGCGGAAGATTCAATCGGCCGGCAAGCACCTCTTGTCATTGATCAACGACGTGCTCGATCTCTCCAAGATCGAGGCCGGGAAGATGGGCTTGCATCTGGAGACCTTTGACGTATCGCTGATGGTGGAAGAGATGGTGACCACGTTGCAGCCGGCGATCGCCAAGAATGCCAATAACGTGCAGGTTCGCATGGCTGACGACATCGGAATGATGCGAGCCGACGCCACCAAAGTACGGCAAATTCTGTTCAACCTGATGAGCAATGCCTGCAAATTCACCGATCACGGAACCATATCGCTGGACGTAAGCCAGAGTGCGATGGAAGGGCAGGAGTGGATTCGCTTCCGCGTCAAGGACACCGGCATTGGTATCAGCGCCAAGCAACAGGAAAAGCTATTTCAGGAGTTCTCTCAGGCTGACGCAACGATCTCGCGCAAATACGGAGGAACCGGCCTCGGGCTCGCGATCAGTCACAGATTTGTGCAGATGATGAAGGGACGCATCGGCGTGGAAAGCCAGGCAGGGCAAGGCTCTACGTTCACGGTATATCTGCCTGCCCAAGTCACATTGGATGTAGCGGAGACCGCCCAACTCGAGGGAGCTGGCGGGACTGTAGCAGGGTCCACGCAGCATAAACCGGAAGTCGACACTGTCCTCGTGATTGACGATGATCCGGCCGTCCGCGATCTGATGTCGCGATTCCTGACCAAGTCGGGATTCCGTGCGGTCGCCGCAGCGGATGGCGAGGAAGGTCTGCGGCTCGCTCGCGAAGTAAATCCGCTGGTAATCACTCTGGATGTGATTATGCCGGAATATGACGGGTGGGACGTGCTACGGAAACTCAAGAGCGATCCTCGTCTGGCGCAAATTCCCGTGATTATGGTGACCGTAGTTGATAACCAGGCCATGGGGCTTGATCTCGGCGCCTCCAATTATCTGATCAAGCCTGTTGATCGTGACCGCCTGGCGGTCCTCATCGAAAAGCATCGTCTGGCGCGAAATTTGAGCTCGAGCGAGAGCAAGACAGCTTCTCGCCCGGCGGCAAGCAAAGAAGAGCGACACCTAGTCGAAGCGGAAGTCTCCAGGAGAACGTGATGATGCCAAAAATTCTGCTCGTCGAAGATAACGAAATGAACCGAGACATGCTCTCCCGAAGACTACAGCGGAAGGGCTACCGGGTAGTCACCGCCCAGGATGGCGAGCAAGGCCATGTGCTGGCACGGTCCGAAAGCCCCGATCTGATTTTGATGGATATCAGTCTTCCGGCAATGGATGGCTGGGAACTGACACGACGCCTCAAAGCCGCCGAAAGTACACGACACATCCCGATCATCGTACTGACCGCTCATGCCTTGGTTACAGATCGGGCCAAAGCATTTGAAGCGGGATGCGACGACTATGACACGAAGCCGATCGACTTCGAACGGCTAAGCGAAAAAATCGAAAGCCTGATTGCTGAGAAAAAGCCCTCATGAATTCTCGCCCCAGCCGTCTGCTGATCGTCGACGATAACGAAATGAATCGGGACATGCTGGCCCGCCGGCTGGCCCGAAAGGGCTATGTTATCGGGCTGGCTGACAGCGCAAGGGATTTGCTGCCGCGAGTCAAAGAGGACGGCATTGATCTCGTACTATTGGATATCGAAATGCCTGAAGTCAGCGGGCTGGATGCACTGCAATCCCTCCGGGAATCGTACTCTCCCAACGACTTGCCAATCATTATGGTTACGGCAAAAAATCAAAGCGACGACATCGTCAAAGCCCTGGAGTTGGGCGCAAACGATTATCTGACGAAGCCGATCGACTTCCCTGTGGCACTGGCGCGCATCAGCACGCAGCTTTCCCATAAAAATGCGCAAGAAGCCTTGAGAGAGAGCGAAGAGCGATACGCGCTGGCTGCTCGCGGCGCCAATGACGGCCTGTGGGACTGGAATCTTATGACTGGCGCCGTCTATTTCTCTCCCCGCTGGAAAGCCATGCTCGGTTTTCAAGAGAACGAAATTGAGGATCGCTTGGAGGAATGGCTCGATCGCATCCACGATGCTGACCGGGAACGCGTCCAACAAGAAATTGATGCCCATCAAAAGGGCTTAACGCCGCACTATGAAAGTGAGCATCGCTTACTGCATAAGGACGGAGGCTTTCGCTGGATGCTCAGCAGGGGACTCGCCGTTCACGACGCCACGGGAAAAGCCTTGCGTATGGCGGGATCCCAAACAGATATCACCGAACGAAAAGTCTCCGATCCCCTGACGGGCTTGCCCAATCGGCTTCTGTTCATTGACCGCCTGGGACGCCTGATCAAACACTCGAAACGCCGTAAAGACCATCTCTTTGCCGTACTTTTCTTGGATCTGGACGGCTTCAAGATGATCAACGACAGTCTTGGCCACTTGGCTGGAGACCAGCTCCTGGTTGGCGTGGCTAGCCGATTGGAGAAGTGCTTGCGCTCGTCCGATACGGTGGCGCGTCTGGGCGAGACATTTACGGTCGCAAGGCTTGGCGGAGACGAATTCACGATCTTGCTCGACGACATCAAGGAACCCGACGACGCGAATCGGGCCGCAGAGCGGCTGATGAAATCGTTGGCGCCGCCCTTCCTTCTGGCCGGCAAAGAGATATTCACGTCTATCAGCATCGGCATCGCGTTGAGCAATACGGCCTACGAAGAACCGGAAGACATGCTGCGCGACGCCGATACGGCGATGTACAGGGCTAAGTCGCTGGGCAAAGCGCGTTTCGAAGTATTCGATGCGGATATGCGTGCCAGTGTGATGGCGCGCTTGCAATTAGAGACAGACATGCGCCGCGCATTGGAGCGGAATGAATTCCGGAATGTCTACCAGCCGATCGTCGCACTCGATTCTGGTCGCATCGTCGGATTTGAGGCCCTCATGCGCTGGCAGCATCCGACGAGAGGAATGATTGGGCCGGAAGAATTCATCTTCGTTGCCGAAGAGACCGGATTGATCCGCGACTTGGGCTGGTGGAGCTTGCGCGAGGCGTGCCGGCAAATGAGCACTTGGCGCGCTCGTTCCAAAGCCTATGTGGATTTGACCATGAGCGTAAACGTTTCTGCCAAACAGCTCTTACAGCCGCATCTGGTGGAAGAAATGAAGAAGCTATTGGTTGAAACAGCCCTGCCACCGGAAGCCTTAAAACTCGAAATTACCGAGAGCGCCGTTATGGCGGATCCCGCGGCTGCAGCGGCAATGTTGCAGCAAATCAAATCTTTGGGGATCCGGCTGGCGATCGACGATTTCGGGACGGGTTATTCCTCATTGAGCTATCTGCACCGCTTCCCCCTGGATACCTTGAAAATCGACCGGTCCTTTATCAGTGGTGACGGAGAGGGAAGCGAGGGCATGGAAATAGCGCGAACCATTATGCCCATGGCCAAAACCCTTCGCTTGGATGTTGTCGCCGAGGGAGTCGAAACGATCGAACAGGTCGGTCTCTTAAAGAGACTGCAGTGCAAGTACGCACAAGGATACTATTTCTCGAAACCGCTCGCGCCCGAGGAAGTCCCACCGCTCTTATCGGAAGAGCCTCAGTGGGAAATGCAGAAACAATCGAAATAGAGCCGCGCTTTCCCTTAACACCCACAACAAGCGAATCCCAGCCTCGATAGCATTCGGAAATTCCGTTCCGATGATAGACTGCCTCCGGAGGATTACCCGACTCCATGGTTGCATGGCTATTAGTCTTGCACGTCTTCGGATTCACAATGTGGATTTCCGGCCTGCTCATGACGAGCTTGGTTTTGCTTCGCCACGTAGGGGTAGCGGATCCGCAAGCACGCTCAAGCCTGGCAGGAATCGAGAAGCTCAGTCTCCGGGGGCTCGCTGATCCCGGCGCCACTCTGGCCATTCTGGCGGGAATCCTGCTCATTATGACCAATAGCTCCTACTATCTGCACGCCCGCTGGCTGCACATCAAATTTATTTTTGTGCTCCTCTTGATCGCGCTGCATGTGATCGTCGGAACGAGAAGCAAGGCCTTTTCATCAGGACGCATCACCTTGGACCGCGGATACGTTCGCCTGCTTTCCATCGTGATTGTGTTGGTCTTTATTTCCATCCTTATCGCCACATTGCCGGGCGAAGTTCTCTTGACTCACTAAAAGAATCGACAGGTTTGAGCGTCAGGCAAGCGCAATCACATCGATCTCCACGCGAACATCTCGGGGTAGCCGCGCAGCCTGTACCGTCGAGCGGGCAGGAAAGTCCTGCCGAAAATAGCGCGCGTATACCTGGTTCATGGCCGCAAATTCGTTCATGTCGGACAAAAATACGGTGGCGCGTACTACTTTTTCGAGCGACGAGCCGGCCGCCTGCAAAATGCCTTTCAGACTTTCCAGCACGCGTTCGGTCTGCGCCGTGATGTCCCCCGAAACTAACTCCTGCGTGCGTGGATCGAGAGCGATTTGACCCGACACGAAAACGAATCCATTCGCGCGAATCGCTTGCGAGTAAGGGCCAATGGCCTTGGGGCCTGAATCCGTAACAATCGCTTCTTTCACGAAACCTCCCTGAATCTCATTTTCTTCTCTACAAACTGTTAACTCCAATGCGATCATCGTGCGGCTGCATAATGTGCACGAAACTCAGCGGGAAGTCCCGGATGATCGAGCCAATCACGAAACACGCCAGCCAGGTTCCGGCCTGCCTCCGCTTCGACAGCCGAACGCAATTCAGCGCTGCCGATTTCTTGTCCCGCCATGTCTGTCAGAATGCGGCGCACCGCGCTATGGAATTTTTCTTCCCCGGCGATCTCTTCAAGCGAAAGTAAAAATAGAGCTCCCTTGTACGACTTGGCTGTTGCCTCCTGGCGGCTATAGCCTGCCGCCGGCCCGAAGCCGGGCTTCTCGCCGTTTGCCGTGTCCAGGCTGTCATATGTCGCGATAAGTCGCACGATTTCCTGCTGGCGAGCCGCGGCGCCTCCTCGCCTTTCCGCTGCGTGGAGCGCCGCGAAAAGAGCCATACCTCTGCCTAAAAGGAGCTCCGCCTCGGGCCGGGGACGCACATGCCAGCCAAACCAAGTGCGTGCGAGTTCATAGTCTGCCATGTCCAAAACAGGACCGCTTGCCAAGCCCAATGCGATAGCACGATGGTCGAAGAGCACGCCTTCCGGGAACGAGGCGGCGGAAATATTCGGAGTCGACACGAGAATTGGGGCGAGTTCCGCAGAGGTCTCGACAACATGAACTGGCAAACGACTCCTTGTGATTGAGCCGAACACCTCTTGGTATGTCTTATTCGTAGCCGCGAGACGTTGTGCGGCCATCCTTGCGGTCTTTTCATCGAGCGATTCGCGCGTCCAGAAAATAACGGCACCAGTTTGCGTATCTACGCGTTGTTCCTGATAGCGTCCGGCAACCATGTAGGGAGGAAACTCCGCTCCAAGCATTTCAAAACGGTGCCTTACCGAGTCTTCGTGCTGCTCGATGCGTTGTTCGCGGCCCACGGCCAACACACGGAAATCCGCCGGTACGGTGACTTCGAGTTGTTCTGTTTGCGCTCTAAGAGAACCCTGCGCGAATGGTCCCAAGGGGGGATGCCAAGCGGGGAAAACATTCGGGTCGGCAAGATAGAAACCTTCGACAGTGGCGGCCACAACGCCGCGACCTTCTGGCGTTGGGTTGAGATCATATGCGATGGCAATCTCGCGCCCTTCGCCCTGTGGCCATGGCGGATTGAACGGGATCCGCAGCGACGGACTTGATTCCCGGGTTATCCCTAGGTCCGCGATGTCCTTTCCGCCAACCTTTACACTGATGTTGCTTGTGCCAAAGGATGGGCCGCTGGGCAAAGCAACATCGAGGTAAGCGAGACTACGGTCTCCAATATTTTCGAGCTTATCCGAAACCTGCACGTGGACATGCGTCGGCTCAATTGAGGTTGCAGAGACGTCGACCGAACGATAGGTTTGATTAAAACCCGGCCCCAAGGCAACAGCGCAGCCGAACAAAGATACGGAGAGCAGGGCCACACCAAGTAAGCGCATTCGGTAAAAGGTCTCAACAGAATTCTAGCGGCAGGCGCAGCACGCGGTCAAAGAAACAGGTTGTGTGATTGCAGAAAGAGACTTATAGAACAAGCGGCGATTAATCTAGTGCCGGCGCCCTTGCTGGCGCACGAACCTGTGGCCGCCGACGGCGTAATTGTGGCGAGCGATGATGTCATCCGCCTGCTTATCGGTAATCCCTCGATCCACTGCGGCAACAAGCTGTGCATTCGAGAGACCCGAATCCCGTAATTCAGCCAGCCGCGAACCTGCAAGCACAGTTTCGCCTTTCGACCGCTGGCGCGCGACCTCCAGGATGACGTCATCAGAAAGTCCCGCCAGGCGCATGGCCGCGGCTTCGCCTGCAAACAGTGTCAACTGATCCAGTCGGACCAACTGCATTACGGAATTTTCATTCATTCCTGCGCCAAGCAGGTTGGCAATCGCGTCGCCTTCCCCAAACACGCGCTGCCGCGAGCGAGCGATGCCAACCAATTCCACGCAGCGCTCCTCGCTCATCCCGGCCCTGCCCGCGATCAGAATCTGCCGCACCTCTTCATCGTTCACATGATATTTCTGGAGCTGATCGAGGCTCTCCGGATGCATGCCCACTGCATCTAGCTGCGTCATATTGGCCTGGTGAATTTTGCTGCAGCCTGCCGATAAAAGCAGGCATGCCGCCAAAGTGAATACGGATGGAGCTCGCCCCAGACAAGCCGATGCTGCATGGCGTGCGGTCTTCATAAGTTCATTTTAGTTCTGTGCAGAGCCGGCCGGGGGCGGGTTGTGCCCGGAGAATCAATGCGGCTGGCCCGAAGAACAGTATTCTGAAGGACTGTCCGGAAGGGTAATGGCTAAACCTGATACACGCGCTCGACACCGAACACGCCTGAAATTCGCTTCATATTTTTAAGAATGCGCTCCAATTGGTTGCGGTCGGTGATGTCGACGGTGGCTTCCACACGCGCTTGCAAGTTGTCCGGCCGGCTATCGAGCACCTGAATGTTGGCGCCCACGCCACTGATGACGCCAGTGATGTCCGCGAGCAGCCCAGGCCGATCTTTGCCGTGCACCACCAGCGTAACGGGATAGGTTCCTTGCGCCACATCGCTCCATTGCACGTTGATCCGCCGCTCGGATTGATAGAGCAGCTTCTGCACATTCGGGCAAGAGGTGTTGTGCACGGCCACTCCTCGGCCCCGCGTGACATAGCCGATGATAGGGTCGCCCGGAATCGGATTGCAGCACTTGGCGCGATAGACCATGAGGTTGTCGTGGCCCAAAACAAGAATCGAGGAATCACGGATGCCGAGCATCCGCTTGACCGACGATACGATCTTTGTGCCATCCTGCCCGTCCCCTTGGGGCTTTTCCTCGATCGATTGACCGGTAAGTTTCGCCAGGACCTGCCGGGCGGAGTACTTCCCATATCCGAGATCCGCGTAGAGATCTTCCAGTTTGGTTCGTCCGTACTCAGTAGCTACGCGGAGCATCTCTTCCTGCGAAATCTTTTTCAGGCTCACGCCGGCTTGGCGCGCTTCGCGTTCGATCAACCGCCGCCCCACTTCCGTGGCTTGCTTGCGTTCGTGCAGGTTGATCCATTGCCGGATCTTGGACCGTGCGCGTGAGGTGCGTACAAAACTGAGCCAGTCACGGCTCGGAGCATGGCTCTTCTGCGTTGAGATCTCCACCACATCGCCATTGGAAAGCGGATGGCGCAGCGGCACCATTTGCCCATTCACCTTCGCTCCAACGCATTGGTTGCCAACGTCGGTATGAATGCTATAAGCGAAGTCGACCGGAGTGGCGCCGCGGGGCAACGTCAGGACTTTGCCCTTTGGCGTGAAGATGTAAACTTCTTCAGGATAGAGATCCACTTTTAGGGTGGAAAGAAATTCCGAAGGCTCGCGCATCTCGCGCGCCCATTCGATCAATTGCCGCATCCAGACGACGCGTTGGTCATCGCCATCGGAAACATTGGCGCCATCTTTATAGCGCCAGTGGGCCGCCACTCCTTGCTCCGCGATCCGGTGCATTTGATCGGTGCGGATTTGCACTTCGAACGCCTGGCCTCCATGGATAACAGTCGTATGTAACGACTGATAAAGGTTCGGGCGGGGCATCGCAATGTAATCCTTAAATCGACCCGGCACCGGCCGCCAAATCTGGTGAACCACTCCGAGGGCAGCGTAGCAATTTCGCGCAGAATCGGTGATGATCCGGACGGCCAGCAGATCGTAGACTTGCTCCAAACTCCCTTTTTGGCGCTGGACTTTCTGATGGATCGAGTAAAGCCGCTTGATACGGCCTTCCAAAGTGGCGCTGATGCCATTCTCTTCCAGGTGCTTGCGAATTGCCTCTTCAACCTCGCCAAGGAATTTCTCAAATTCCTTGCCCCGCAGGGCAACGACTTTCTGCAACTCGGCGTAGGCCGAAGGCTCGAGACAAGCGAACGCCAGATCTTCCAGGTCGGCGCGTATCGCGCCCATTCCTAACCTGTGGGCAATGGGTGCGTAGATGTCGAGGGTCTCCCGGGCAATGCGCTCCTGTTTTTCGGGTCGCAAATATCCCAGTGTGCGCATGTTGTGCAGCCGGTCGGCCAATTTCACCAGCACCACGCGCACGTCTGTCACCATGGCCAGCAGCATCTTGCGAACGCTCTCCACCTGCCGCACTTCGGGAGAGACAAGATCCAGGCGGCTGATTTTGGTTACCCCCTCCACCAGCCGCGCTGTATCGGGACCAAACTCGGCCGCAATATCGGAGAGCGAGATGCGAGCGTCTTCGACGACGTCATGCAAAAGGGCGGCGCACAGTGTCGTCATGTCGAGCCGAAGTTCGGCGAGGATATGGGCTACTTCCAGAGGATGCGAGAGGTAGGGATCTCCGGACTCGCGCACCTGGGTCTGGTGTTTTTCGGCAGCAAAGGCAAAGGCGCGTTTTAGCTGGGCGAGGTCCTCACCGGGGCGATTTTGCCGCACCTGTTCCAGCAACTCCGCAAAGCGTGCCTGCAGCCCACGCTCGGCCAATACACCCTTCCTGGCGGCTACCAGGCGGGGTAACCGGCTGGATTTATCTGCCGTTGCCATGAAAGCTTATTCTAGGGCCTTCCAATAAGGCGCGCTACTCCGGGTTATTGGACGACCCTAGTTAGGTGGGCCTAAAGCGAAAAGGGCGTCCGGAAACCCGGACGCCCTTAAAAGACGCAATTCTGTAAGTGCTTAGGACTTCGACTCTTTTTCGGCGATCCTTTGTTTGATTTCCTTTACCTTATCGAGCAGATCGTCAGCCTGCTTTTCGATCGACGCCCGAGTGGCATTGTCAGACATATCGGCCTTCTGGCGCAGCAGCAAGCTTTGGTAGGCAACCGCATCGGCATAGTCGGGACGCAGTTCCGTAGCCTTCTGCAGCATCATCAAGCCCTCGTCGATAAGCTGCGCATACTGTTGTGTGAATTGCTCACGCACTTTGTCGGGCAGGGGATCGGCTTCCTTAACTTGCTTTTTGGGGCTCTGAAGGTTGTATGCCTGGCGCGCCTCGGCGTTTCCCCGATAGGCCAGGGTCCAATCGATCACCCCGAGCCAGTAATACGGCTCTGGATCGCTGGGCGCGAGCTCAATATGCTTCTGATGATACTTCTTGGACTCGTTGTACTTCTCGGGGTCAAAGGGCGTGCCCGCCATGTTGTACAGGATGGAACCAATGCCGTCCAGTGCAGACAGATTCTTCGAATCGACAGAGAGTACATCCTGGAATTCATTCACCGCTTGCTGGCCGACGCGTACGTTGTCATCCGAAGGAGCGCCCGGGATGTACTCGGTGGCGTAGGCGGTCGCCAGATACAGGCGGGCGTTGAGCAGACTTGGGTCGAGGTCCTTGGCCTGCTTAAAATCCTCGATGCTGGCGTCGTATTGTCCATTCTTAAAGGACGCTACGCCCTTATTCAGCAGATCGCGAGCCTTCAGCTTACTGCATCCGGCCACGCCAAATAGCGTAACCACTACGGCAAGCAAACCAACCACTCTCGCGGCGGTGCTATGACTGTAAATCTTCCGTTGTGCGTTCATAACAAAGCTTCCATCCTGCTCTTTCTGAGATTCTCCCCAAGTTTGAGGACTTGGCCCTCGTTCCATTTAATCCGGCACAACTCTCCAACTTTATTGGCCGGCTTCCAGCTTCGCCGTGATCAGACCGACTTTATCCACGCCCGAAACACGCATGATGTCAATTGCGCGTGCGACCTGCGCGAAAACGACATTGTCATCGCCTTTGACGAACGCGACTTTTTCGGCTCGCAGCTTGAAGATGTCGTTCAGGCGAGGGCCCAGCGTGTCCCAGTCGGCATTGTCTTCATTGATTTTCAGCATATTGTTGTCCAGGACCTGGACGACGATCGTCTTCGCCTCGATATTCTTCTGATTTTGCGTATTCGGCGGCGCCGGCTGAGGCACCAACGCTTCCAGCCCCTTAGGCGTCAACGGTGTGATCACCATGAAAATGATGAGCAACACCAAGAGAATATCGATCAAAGGAACCACGTTCATTGAAGCGATGGAGCCCTTTTTCGCTCCGACTTCCATTCCCATCTTCGTTCTCCCTTGCGCTACAGCGCTAACGTCAAGCTAGCCGTTTTACTTCCAACCAGCTTTAGGCGCCCGGCCGTACTGGCGGCGGTGGCGGAGTGCGTCCCTGTTCCGCTTTATCCGTCAGCAAACCGACGTTATCCACTCCGGCTGAACGGACCTCATCTACGAGTTTTACGACATCGCCGTACTTGGCGCGGCCGTCACTCTTGACGAAGACCGTCTTGTCGACGCGGTTGGAAATGCGATCCCGCACCAGTGAAGAGATCTGATCGAGCGGCGTCTTTTGGTTGCCGAGGAAAATACTGCCGTCACGAGATATGCCCACGATAATTGCGTCATCGCGGTCGGCGTTGGGCATGTCCGTCGGATTGCTAACCTTGGCCATCTCCACGCTCATGCCCTTCTGCAACATGGGCGTAACGACCATGAAGATAATCAACAGGACCAGCATGATGTCGGCCATGGGAATAATATTCGGGGCCGCCATCACCGGCGCTGCTTGAGGCTTGAAATGCGCCATGGCTTACTTCTTTCCGCTTCGCCGTGTGATGAAGTAGTTGATCAACTCCATCGAGGAGTTGTCCATCTCCACGTCGAATGCTTCCACTTTATTGGTGAAATAGTTGAAAGCCCACACCGCAGGCACGGCCACGAGCAGGCCTAGAGCCGTGGTCACCAGCGCTTCAGAAATTCCGCCGGCCACAGCCGATAGTCCCGTCGCCTTTTCCGCTTCGATTCCTTTGAACGCGTTAATAATTCCGACCACCGTGCCGAACAATCCGACGAATGGAGCCGTCGAACCGATCGTAGCCAACCCGCTGAGCCCGCGCTTCATATCCGCGTGCACGATGGCGATGGAGCGATCGAGTCCGCGCTTGGCCGCCTCGACGACTTCGGCTTCAGAAACCTGCGCGGAAGCCGACTGAAACTCCGATAGCCCCGTCGCCACTACCTTGGCGATGTGGCTCTTCTTGTTGCGCTCTGCGATGGAAATAGCCTCGTCCAGCTTGCCTTCCCGAAGAGCGCCGGCCACCTGCTGCACGAACACCCGCGACTGCTTGCGCGCCGCGCTGTACATCAGAGCCCGGTCGATCATTACGCCCAGCGACCACGCAGAAAGAATAAACAGAATGAACACGACCGCCTTGGCGACGATGCTCATGCTGCCCCACATTGTCCGCAAATCCCACGTGCCGGCTTGCAATGCCAGCAGGTTTACTGCCGATACAGCTACGTTCGCAACCATACGGTTTGCTCCTTTTTCTTTCGCACACTTTCGACCGGGGTCTTCCCACGAGCCGACCCCGGCCGGATATTTTTAGGGGCTACTTCAATTCGCCACCGAACAACTAACCGCCAAGAACAAACGTAACGGTGATGGTGGTATCGACTTCTACCGGATCACCATTCAATTGAGTCGGCTGATACCGCCAGTTCTTGACGGCGTCCAATGCGGACTGAACCAGAAGCGGGTGCCCTGAAATCACTTGTAATTCGCCAACGCGGCCATCCTTATCGATGATGGCATGGAGAACAACGTTGCCTTGAATGCGAGCCTGCCGCGCGAGTGGCGGATAGACGGGTTGCGGTTGCGCGAGAAGCTTCGCCGCTACAACCTGTCCGCCGAGCTTGATTCGCTGCTGCTTCGGAGGAGGCGGCGGCGGTGCGGCTACCGCGGGTCCCGCGCCGAGCCCGCCGAGCAACCCTTGATCTACGCCGCCAAGTACGCCACCACCGGTTACAGGCGCTTCCGGGGGCAATTCAGCTTCCTTGAATACCGCGACCTCTTTCGGAATCGCGCGCGGCTGCATCAGCTTTCCTTGCTGGATCAGCCGAGCCACAGGCTTGATGACCTTCGGAGCTTCCGCCGGAGGAGGTGGCGGAGGCGGTGGAGGCGGCGGCGCAATCAACAGCGTTGCCATCATCGCCTTTGGCAAAGCCTGCGTATAAATCAAAGGGATCAACACCAGCACGAGCAGTACAAGAAATTGAACAGCCGTCGAGAGAATAACTGCCCATCCGGTGTTCGTCTTTTTCCTCACTACGCTCGATTCAACAAGTTCGTCAAACATGTTATCTCCTGCCGGCCGGGGCCAAGCGCCCCTGCGCCTCTCCCGTTCGAGTTTTCGAACCGGATGTTGTCCCGGAAACAGGCACTGCGCCCTGACCTTTCCAGTGGTTCCAGGCGACCACCAACGGAGCGGCAATGCCGAAACTTGAATACGTTCCTACCAAAATTCCAACGACCAGCGCAAATGAAAAACTGCGGAGCACCTGACCGCCCATCAAGAAAAGTACCAGGACTGTCATGAACGTGAGTCCACTGGTTAATATCGTTCGTGACAACGTTTGGTTGATGGAACGATTCACAATCGTCGCGAACGGCTCGCGGCGCATCAGCCGCAAATTCTCGCGAATGCGGTCAAAGATGACGATCGTATCATTCATCGAGTAGCCCACAAGAGTCAGCAGCGCCGCAATCACCGTTAACGAAATCTCAAAATGTAGTAGCGAAAACAATCCCAACGTAATGAGCACATCATGGAAGACTGCTAGAACGGCGGCGGCACCGTACACCAATTCGAATCGAAGTGCAATATAAACCAACATTCCCGCCAGAGCGTAGAGGGTGACGTAGACTGCCTGACGGCGCAAATCAGCTCCCACCTTGGGTCCCACGATCTCCACATTCACAACGGCAAACGGGCCCGTATAGAAAGCGTCGCGAAGAGCGGAAATCACCGCCGGCGTCGCGCCAGCCTGCCGCAGATCGTCGAGATTTGAAACCACGCCGCGAGCTTGCTTGTCACGGTAGTCGGTCAACTGCTTCGCCAATTGCTGATAGCGCGTAGCGCCTGCGGTACCGGCGGAGAGCGGATCTTTGCGCGTTAGAAGATCGGCGATCGTCTCCGGCGAAGCTTCATTAAAGTCCTGCTTGCCTGCTTCTCCCGCTCCGAGAGTTGCGTGCAGCGCGTTCAGAATAGCGCCCTTGCCTGCGTCGAGTGCTTCGTTGCCCTGTCCACGCTGCGGCAGATAGATCACCACTTCATTCGCATTCGGAGTGGCAATATCGGAGATCTGCTGGATCACGCTGTCACCCAGGCCCTGCTGGACAAGCCCTTGACGCAATTTGTCGACTGGGGGCGTGCTGGCGAATCGTACATAGACGAGAGTGCCGCCTTTGAAATCGATGCCGTAATCCAGAGTGCCTTTGTGAATCCATGACGCGGTGCCAACGATAAGCAGCGTCAAGGATAGGGCCACGAAGTACTTCGTCTTGCCCATCCAGTCGAAGTTAACGTCGTGACGAAAAAAATCCATCCCGAATTGGTCCCTTCAATTAGACACCGCATGGGGCAACTTAGTGCCCGAAAACGGCTTTAGATACTTAGGGCCGCCTGGCGCTGCATCTTCGCCAGGTGCCAATCAAAGATCACGCGAGATACGTAAACCGCTGTAAATAGGTTCGCAATCAACCCGATGGTCAGGGTCACGGCAAAGCCCCTCACCGGCCCCGTCCCGAATACAAAGAGGAAAACGGCTGAAACCACCGTGGTTACGTGCGTATCGATGATCGTCAAAAACGCCCGTTTGAAGCCCATGTCCACGGCCGAGGCCGGCGCCTTCCCGGCGCGCAACTCTTCTCTAATGCGTTCGAAGATCAGCACATTTGAGTCCACGCCCATACCGATGGTCAGAATGACCCCCGCAATTCCGGGCAGCGTGAGCACCGCGCCAAAGTACGCCAGCGCAGCCATCAGGATGACAAGGTTAAGCAGTAACGCGACAACCGCGTTCACGCCGGAGAGTCGGTAATAGAAAACCATAAAGATGAGTACGACCATCAGGCTGATGACCGAAGCCTGCACGCCATGGCGAATCGAATCGGCGCCGAGCGACGGTCCCACGGTGCGCTCCTCTAAATAGCGGATCGATGCGGGAAGTGCTCCGGCTCGCAGCACCAGCGCCAAATCGTTGGACTCTTGCTGGCCGAATCGCCCGGTAATTCGTCCCGAATCTTCGATGCGGCTTTGAATCACGGGCGCCGACACAACCTTGCGATCCAAAACGATAGCCATTGGCCGCCCGACGTTCTGCTCCGTGAAAGGACCGAACCGGCGCGCGGCGTCGGTCGAAAGCGTGAAGTTCACTTCATAAGATCCGGGATTATCCGTGCTGGGCGTGGCCACTGCATTGCGCAAATCGCGGCCTGTGATGATCGGCGAGCGATCCACCAGATACCAGCTTCCTTGCCCCGAGGCATCCGTCGTCTTGGATGGAAGCAGTTCCGTACCCGGCGGCAAAATGCCTCCATGCGCACCGAGGGCCGCCGCCTCGGACGGATACGGATTCGGATCCTCTACCCTGCGCAACTCAAGCTGTCCGCCGGCCTGAATAACCGACTTCGCGCGGTTCGGATCGCCTTCGCCAGGTAGTTCCACGATAATTTCGTTATCGCCCTGCCCATACGGTGCGACCACAGGCTCCGTCAAGCCGAGCGCATCGATCCGCCGCCGGATGGTGTCTTCGGATTGCGCCATGGTCTGCGCCTGGATAGCCGCAACCGTCGATGGCTTAAGCGTGAGCACATAGCCGGATTGCTCGCCGGGAGCCGGCGCGAGATCCCATTCGGGGAAACTAGACGCGACCAGGTCGCGGAACGTCGCAGTCGACTCAGGAGCGAGATTGTGCACCAGAATCTGCGTGTCGCTCACCTTGCGCAGATCGTCGTAGCGGATGTTCTTATCGCGAAGTTGAGTGCTCAGATGGTCGATGGTTTGGTCGGTTTGCAGGCCGACTGCCTCATTTACCTGCACCTGCAAAATCAGGTGGGTGCCGCCCTGCAGGTCTAAACCAAGCTTGATTCGCTTGGAGAAATTATCGCGAACCTGCGCCAGCGAAGTGGGAACCGTGGGCAATCCCACCAATCCAAAAAGGCACAACAAAACGACCAGCGTAATAAAGATGACTTTCCATTTGAGATTGGATTCCATTGTTTCTTTTCATCCGCGCGAGAGCTCCTGGAGCTCCGCGGTCGCGCTCCCTGATTTATGCTTCCTTGTCTTCCATCTGAACCCCGGATACCGCCGAGCGCGCCACTTTCACCTTCACTTGTTCGGCGATACGCAGCTGTACGGCATCGCCGTCCAGTGCCACAATCGTTCCGTAGAGCCCTCCGCTCGTGATCACCTTATCTCCGGTTTTGAGGGCGCTCAACATGGCCTGGGTTTTCTTCTGCCGCCGCTGCGCGGGAAGAATCAGCAATACGTAGAAAATCACCATGATGATCGCCAGAGGTAAAAAAGCGATCAGGCCGTTTCCTGGACTTTGGGCAGCGAAGAGTATTGCTGACGCTACGCCACTGAACATCATTGCTGCTTCCGCTCCCGGTAAATTTCCCTAATTATTGCAGGATCACGCGGAGAAAGGAAATCCTGCCGCGATTTTCCCGGCGGCAGGACCAAAGCTTCTCCGCTCTTATGCGCGCAACTTCATGGAACGAGAGGACCGCTACTCCGCTACGGATGACCCGCTTCCAGACGCGCCTGAAGCTCAGAAGAGAACCGCGATAGGTTCCCGAACGCGATAGCCTCACGGATTGCCTTCATGATGTCAAGGAAAAAGTAAAGGTTGTGGTGGGTGTTCAGGATGGCGCCCAGAATTTCATTTGCCCGGAATAGATGGCAAAGGTACGCGCGCGAATAGCGGCGGCAAACCATACAGGCGCAGCTTTGATCGATTGGGCGTGGATCGGCCATGAATTCGGCATTCTTGATATGTAGTGGGCCTTCGCTCGTATAAAGATACCCATTCCGCGCGTTGCGCGTTGGCAGAACGCAATCCATCATGTCCACCCCGCAGCGCACGTAGTCCACCAGTTGTTCCGGCTTACCTACGCCCATAACATATCGGGGTTTCTCCGGCGGCAGGCAGACCGCCGTCTCACCGGCAATCTCGCATGAGATCTCGTGAGGTTCGCCCACGGCCAAACCGCCGATGGCGTAGCCAGGGAAATCAAGCGCGACGAGTTCTGCGGCGCTCTCGCGCCGAAGATCCTTGTGCATTCCGCCCTGAACAATGGTAAAAAAGACCTGCTCCGGATTCGCTTCGCTCGGCGATGTAGCCTCAATCTCTTTTTTCGATCTCCTGGCCCATTCGATCGTGCGTCGCGTCGCCGAGGCAGCGCGCTCATGCGTGGCCGGATATTCAGTGCACTCGTCGAGCACCATGGCGATATCCGATCCGAGCGCCCGCTGAATTTCGATCGCTTTCTCTGGCGTGAGCATGTGTTCACTGCCATCGAGATGGGAACGGAAACGCACGCCTTCATCGCTCACTTTTCGCAAGTCCGCGAGGCTGAAAACTTGAAAGCCTCCCGAATCCGTCAAAATGGCCCGGCGCCACGATATGAACTGGTGCAGCCCACCCATGCGGCGGATCAACTCGTGCCCGGGCCGCAAATAAAGATGATAAGTATTGGCAAGTAACAAATTGACGTTTAGTCCTTCGAGCGCCTCCTGCGTCACGGCTTTCACCGTGCCAGCAGTGCCCACGGGCATGAACGCAGGTGTTTCGATGGTTCCGTGCGGCGTCGTCAAGCGGCCCAGCCGGGCGCCTGATGGATCGACCTTAAGGACTTCAAAGCGAATTGCCATACGCGCAGTTTAGCAGGCTCACTTTCCGAATTTGCTATCGGACCCGGCTGGGCAGGGACCATCGCTTCGGAAGCACCGTAGCAATGCCGATAACAGGAACCCTCTCATCGCTCAAGCCTCTCGTTTTTTCCTTATAATGCTGTAGGCATATAGGGCTCACAGGTATCGGATGAATTCCCTTCGGTCTTCAAAACCTGATTGGCGAGGGCTCTTCGCCAATCCCGGCTTCTCCTTTTACTTCGTCGCCATGTTTATCTCCCTGTTTGGCACGGGAATGAACTTCGCTGGAGTGACACTTTACGTCCTGGCAAAAACACATTCGACGGTTCAAGTGAGCTTTACTGTAATTCTGCTGACGCTCCCGCGATTGCTCGTTCCTCCGTTGGGGGGTGTCCTCACCGACCGCGTCGATCGCCGTTATCTTTCGATCGTTTTGGATCTTGGGCGCGCTGCCGTTGTGCTCTTGGCCGCTCTGCTGGCCTGGCGCGAACGCCTCGAACTTTGGGAGCTTTACGGCATGGTCTTACTCCTCGGAGTGGGCTTCGCCATCTATTGGTCTTCGAGCCTGGCCTTGCTTCAGGAACTCATTCCTGCTCCTCAGTTAGTCACCGCCAATTCCGCGGTGCTCATTGCGGTGCAGGGAGGAATGCTGGCGGCCGGCGGTTTGGTAGGCCTCGTTTACGAGCGGACCGGCCTGGCAGGAATTCTGGCCATCGACGGTATAACTTATGTTCTATCGGCCCTCTGTTTCTATCTGCTGCGGCGGGGATATTTCCCGCCGCGGATCACGGCTTCACCGGCTCTGTTCGGCTCAGTCCTCGAATCGCGCCCCTCTGAAAATTACGTGGTGGAGGGTGCGCAAAGCGTGCTGGCCGATATTCATGAAGGGCTGAACTATCTGCGAACGCAGCCCACGGTGCTCGCCCTTGGACTGACGTATGCCTGCATGATGGCGGGAGTCATCAGCGCCAATGTGCTGGTTGTGGCGCTCGCGAATAATGTGTTGCATGTGGGTGCTCGCGGCTACGGCTTCATCGAATCGGGCTGGGCACTGGGTGCTGTGATCGGCGGATTTGCGGCTGCTCCGCTCTCGCACAGGCGCCCCTTTCAAGTTCTGATCACCGCCTTACTGTTGCTGGCAGTGGGTCACGCTCTCTTCCCGTATGCGACCTATCTATTTATGGCCATTTTGATGAACGCGGTTTTCGGTGCGTGTCGCGCGATCGGCGCCGTGCTCACGCAATCGTCAATTCTCGGCTCGGTGCCAAACCGCTTGATGGGCCGCACGCAATCCGCGTTTGCGTTTATGGCTACCGTCCTGCAGGTCGTGATGAGCTTCGCACTAGGTTGGCTAGCCGAACATGCCAGCCTGCAGCTTGCCTTTCTTCTTCTCGGTGCGATCTATGGCGCGGCGTTATTAGCCGCGTTACGCGTGCGGACCTTGGACAGCACACTTCCAGCCACTGAGCCCACCGCAGCTTAATTGGTCTTTGTTCTTGTTATTGAAAAACCCGTGCCACTCAGGGAAACGGCCGAAACCGGTAGAAGACGAAGATGACGATAGGGTTTTGGAGCCGTGCGTAGCGGCTTTTAGAGGTATTCCCGGGAGCCTTCTAGAAACGCCCGCAATTTCCGCGAACGTGATGGATGCCGCAGTTTCCGCAGCGCCTTTGCCTCGATCTGGCGGATACGTTCCCGCGTGAGCGCGAACGACTTTGGGGTTTGAGACTCCGGCAAGTAGACTTCGAGCTAGTGTTGCAACGACCCGTTGATACCGCCCCGGTTTTTCGGGAGTTGGCCACGCCCCCTAGCCTGGCCACCACCTACGCTAGATACACCCATCCTGGAACGAAAGACGTACCTCGTGAGCGAAATTCTCAAAACTCCAGACGTGCATGAAGCGCGATCATGCGTGGCGAGCTATCGGCTCCTAAACCAACGCCGAGCAACCCGGTCGGGGGGGAGGCGGTGTAAGTAGACGCCCCAAATCCCGTCTGCGTCGAAGACTTTCCCGGAATTCCAGCCAGCACAATGCTCGGAAGTCCAAAATTGGGATGATTAAACACATTAAAGAACTGGCCCTCGATCCGCAACTTCAAGCGCTCGTTTAAAGAAAACAGCTTCGTAATGTCGAGGTCGCTCCAAAAGAAATTGGGTCCGCGCAAAGCGTTGCGACCCAGATTTCCGAATTGACAGTTTTGCGGGGTGTCTCCTCCGTTGCAGGCGCCGGTGCTGGGATCGACCGCCGAGACGAAAGCATTCGGATTGAGCCACTGAACCGAACCTGGTTGCGTAACTCCGGGAATTGGGTTGTGCTCGTAAAGGGGTACGCCAGGAACTACACTCGCGAATTGCGGCCCTCCGCCCTGCACGATTCCGCTCCCATTTGCTGAGTAAGGCGTGCTGAGGACGGTGAACGGAATTCCGCTGTGCCAGAACACCGTCCCGGACAATTGCCATCCATTCAACGCGTAGCCCAGCTGATGATTCTTCACTCTAATCGGAAGCTGATAGATGTACTGAGCATTGAAGTTGTGCCGGATGTCGTAGTCGCAGGGACCGTAATCGCGAGCGAGATTTCCTGGCAGCGGGGAAAGAATTCCTCCGGCGGAAAACGGCAGGAATCCGCCATTCGAGACAGTATCCATACAACGGCTGAAATTATAGTTAACCGTGCCTTGTAGCCCGTGTGCCATCCGCTTGGTCGCCGTCAACTGAAGCCCGTGATAGTGACTGTTCGCGCCGGTGGAAAACTGTGCCACCCCTGCGAGTCTGGGATCCGTCGCTTGCAGATACGGAAATGGTGCAAAACAACCTTGGCAGACGGTTTGATAACCGTTTACTTGCGTCAGATACGGCATGTTTAGAGCGCGAGTGCCGACGTACTGCGCACGAACGCTGGTCGTGCTTCCAAACTGATGTTCGATCCCGAGACTCCACTCCATAAAGTACGGCGGATGCAGTTGGCCATCGGGCACGGCCGTAAGAGCGACGGGCTGAAGACAAGCTGCAGGGTTCGCCCGCGGCGATGCGCAGGAAAGTTCGCCGCGCGTGAACCCCGAACTGAACGCTTGACTAGCAGCCACGGCGGCATCGACCGCGCTGTTCGGCACACCAGGCGCAATGGCCATCCCGCCCACGGTACCCAGCAGACCGCCCTGGAATGTCTGCACGTACGGCGGATTCATCCCGATGGCATCGGCCACGCTGCCCGGTAAAATGTCACTGAAAATTCCGAAACCAGTGCGCAGCACGGAATGGGCCGCAAACTGCCAGGCGATTGCCGTCCTCGGCTGCAGAATTGCCAGGGGCGTCGAGGCGAAAAGATTCTTCAATCCGGTTTGAATCGCAGCGTTTAGCGGTTGGTTGAGGTCGTGTGGGATCGCATCGAAAGAGCCATTTAGCCTTGCCACTTCAGCGTGCGGGTTTACGGGATTCGAGTTGAACGAATCGCGAATACCGATGGTCCACGTCAGCTTGGGAGTCACCTTCCACGTGTCTTGCACGTAGAAATCGAGATTGAGAAAGTTGAATGGTTGGTTCTGCGAAACGGGAAAAGTTTCTAGCGCGGTTGAGGCCACCCCATGTACGAACTGAGGCAACGTCGTGTACGTTACTGTAGGGACGTCCCCTTCGCCGAAGTCGTAATCGTTTAGTCGCAGGATTCGCATGTTCGTCCCAAACCTTAGTTCGTGCGCGCCGCGAGTCCAGGCAAGATTGTCATTGATGAAAAAACGGCTCGCACGCCTTCCTTGTACCCACGTGTTGTCTTGCCCTCCGACATTTGTAAACGGTGCATTTGCCCCTTGGCCTTCCAAAACAATCGGGAACGCCGCCAGCGTCTGTGGATAGTTGCTCGGTCCGAAGAGACTTTCATACCAGGTGAATCCCGGATTGAAATAGTTAACCAGGTTCTGTGAGAAAACGTGCGTATATCCTGCTCCGAATGAATATTGAGGTTGCGACGAGATCGAATTGAACAGCGGATTGATAGGGTCGGTGTACTGAGCCTGCAAGCCGGTATCGGCTTGAAAGCGGAACCACGCGGTGTTATTCGCGTCGATGTTGTAGTCGATGCGCACCGTTTGGACCTGTTCGTGGTCCTTGCTCGTGTGCGAAGCGACTTGGCGGTTGGCACAGCCATCCCCATTCGGAGGATTTCCTGGCGAATTGCCTGCTACCGCAAGCCCTTGAGCATTGAACGGACACCCGAGAACCGCCAGCGGAGTTCCGTTCGTATTTTCATACAGGGAGAACATTTTCTGGTAGAACGGCACTAACTGCGGTGCCGCCGGATAGCTCGATCCCGTTACGCTGTCGATTCCGCCCAATGGAAGCTGCTGCAGAACGTATCTTTGAAACGCCGGACTCGGGACGGTGGCGGGCGTGACAATCGGGAGCGCGAGACGCATCCACTCGAAATCAGAGAAGGAAAACAACTTGTCGTGCACGATCGGTCCGCCCAGGCTGCCTCCGAAATGATTTACCCTGGATTGCGGCTTCTGGTTTCCCGGCGTCGCATTCGTAAAGTAATCCGCCGCATTCAGCGCTGCGCCATTCCAGATTTCGTAAACATTGCCGTGAAGCTGGTTGGTGCCAGACTTGGTGACGTAATTGACCTGAGATGCCCCATACCGGCCTTCATCCACGGAGTAAGAAAGCGTGTTCACCGTCACTTCCGAAATCGCATTCGCCCCCAGCACAAGGTTGGTGGCGAGGCCTATATTCAGATTGGTCAGCGGGTCGTTGGTTTCAAGGCCATCGACGATGTAACCATTCGAGGCAGCGGGGAGGCCGTTAAACTCCACGTTGCCGTAACCATTCGAGCCCGAGACGGCATCGCTGCTGTTGCCCGCGGTATTGATTAGGGCGCCAGAGGCAAACTGCAAGGGGTAGGTCAGGTCGCCGCCCGGATTCGGAATATCCGCCAGGACTACACCACTAAGAGCTCGAGGATGTGATGGTGTTTGCCGGGTTCATGAGCGGCGCTTCGCTGCTCACCTCGAACGTTTTGTTCGGAATGGGCTACCTTAAGTTTGAAATTCACTATCCTGCTTTTGACCCAGACCAGAAACGATATTGTCATTCTGCTGCGGATCGAAGCCGTCCGCCTCCGCCTTCACTGAATACGCGCCCGGACGCAGTTGCAGAAAATTGAAGCGGCCCTCTTCATCCGTCTTGGCGCTGCGCTCCGAGCCAGTCCCTCGATTTGTGGCCCTGACCGTGGCGCCGGGAATGGCCGCGTTCGTTGCATCCGTCACTTCACCGAAAATCGCGCTCGTCGTTTCCCCCTGCGCCAGCGTTCTGACCGGCCAGATAAAGAAGCCGACCATCAACGGCACAAATAAAAGGAATACAGATGTAGCGGTCGAGACTCGAACCCTTCTGAAGTGCAGCCGGCGTGGCAAACTATTTTTCCCTGGATCGCGCATCGAGTCTCCCTTAAACGCGCTAGCAAGCGTATATTAACTGCGGTTAACGTTGCAAGTATACTGCGCTTTATGAGTCAGCGGCTGGAATGCTGGAGAGTTGAGAAGGTATTGGTAACCTCAGGACGGCACAATTCATTCGGGCGGTCACGCGAGAGTCCTGCGCCCCGGCGTCGGCCTATCCGGCGTGGATGGTCGGCCACCGGAAGTTATATCGGAGCCGACTGCTGCATTCCAAGGTGGATAACTCCGGAAAAGTCGGGTTTACCGGAAACTGACCCACTACTAGAAGATGAGAGGATTCTCGATGCGTTCGTACAGAGGACTGAAAATCGCGCTGCGGATCGGCTTTTAGAGGTATTCCCGGGAAGAGCCTTCTAGAAACGCCCGCAACTTCCGGGAACGCGATGGATGCCGCAGTTTCCGCAGCGCCTTGGCCTCGATCTGGCGGATACGTTCGCGCGTGACCGCGAACGACTGTCCGACTTCTTCGAGCGTGTGTTCGGAACCGTCGTCCAGGCCGAAGCGCATCTTGATCACTTTTTCTTCGCGCGGCGTAAGCGTCTTCAAAACCGACGCCGTCTGTTCCTTGAGATTCAGATTGATTACCGCATCGGATGGCGAAACCACGGCCTTGTCTTCGATGAAGTCGCCCAAATGCGAATCTTCCTCTTCTCCAATGGGCGTCTCGAGCGAGATGGGCTCCTGCGCGATCTTCAGAATCTTGCGCACCTTGGCGACGGGAATATCCATGCGCTTGGCGATCTCTTCCGAAGTGGGTTCACGGCCAAGTTCCTGCACCAGTTGCCGCTGCGTGCGGATCAACTTATTGATCGTCTCGATCATGTGCACAGGGATTCGGATCGTGCGTGCCTGGTCGGCAATGGCGCGCGTGATAGCCTGGCGAATCCACCACGTCGCGTACGTGGAAAACTTATAGCCGCGGCGCCACTCGAATTTATCGACTGCCTTCATCAGGCCGATGTTGCCCTCTTGGATCAAATCGAGGAATTGCAAGCCGCGGTTCGTGTATTTCTTGGCGATGGAAACCACCAGCCGGAGATTGGCCTCGATCAACTCCTTCTTGGCCTGCTCGGCCTCCATTTCGCCGCGAAGAATAATTTGCAGCGTGCGCTTGAGTTCGGTCAGCCCAACTTCGCTGGCGTCGGAAATCTCTTTCAGTTCGGTGCGGCGCGTGCGCAGTTCCCGCCGCGCTTCTGCGGCGGTGTCGCCTTTGGAAACGTCCGCCCGCCGCTCTAGCTTGCCCGCTTCGCGCTCAAGCGACTGCAGCCGCTCCACGGTGTGCCGCATCTTGTCGATCAGGCGCTTGCGCTCGAATGGGTTGAATTCGATCGAGCGCGCGAGCTGAGACATCTCGATGCGCGTGCGCGAAATGGCGTAGCGGCCGTGCAGATAAGGACGTTTCTTGGCTTTGGGGACCTTTTCCAGCTTGGCCGCTTGCTTCAGCGCCAGATCGTATAAGCCGGCGATCTTGTCTAGAATCTTGAGAGTCTGCTTCGTCTTATTCTCAATCTTCTCTTCGGTCAGCTCCTCATCGTCGAAGACCACAATCTCTTTAATCGAACGCGTACCGCTGCGCAGGTCTTCGGCGATGGCAATGAGTTCCTTGACGACGATCGGTGAGCGCGTGATGGTCTTCATCACGAGCAGTTGGCCGCGCTCGATGCGCTTGGCGATGGCCACTTCGCCTTCGCGCGTCAGCAGCGGAACGGTGCCCATCTCCCGCAGATACATGCGCACCGGATCGTTGGTTTTTTCCAGGAGTCCCGGAGTCAGGTCGAGTTCGACTTCTTCGCTGGCGGCAGCAGGCTCTTCCTTGATTTCCCCTTCAGCCGGTTCCGCGACTTCTAACGCAGCACGCGCCGCCTTGGCGGCAGCTACATCTTCGTAGATGTCGATACCGTATCGCTCGAAGGTTGAAAGGAGATCGTCTATTTCTTCCGAGGAGTGGACTTCTGCGGGCAGGATATCGTTCACTTCATCGTAAAGAAGGTAGCCACGCTCCTTGCCCATATTGATGAGCTGGCGTACTTGATCGTATTTTTCTTCTAGCGCCAGAGCCAAGACTTTCCTCCGTGCGTCCGCAAGACGTCAGGCTTCGGACCGCCCGCTAGCGCCAAGGGCGCACTTGGGTCCAGAGAAAATTATGTTGAACGCTCGATTGTGAGGCAAAAAACACGCTTTGCTGCTTCTTCCGCCCGTGCCCAAGTTAAGAACCCTACTACGTATCCCCTAGTTGGATGCGCGACGTACCCTACCCGTTACTCGTTAAACCGTATCACGTTACACGCCGGAGTTCGCATCGTCAAATCGATCATTGTGCAAAATTGCACGATGAGAAACCAGCGTCGCCGGCCTCAAGGAGCCGCGCTGGCAAGGCGCTTTCGCAACTCCAACTTGCGCTCCTGCAACACGCGCAGTTCATTTCCATTCGCGCCCGATCCTGATCCGCACGCCTCGATCTGCCTCTGTACGGACGCCAATTCTTCCTCCGACTTACGGCGTCGCAACACTTCGAGGCAGCTCTCCGCCTCTTCCCAACTCGTCTCGGCGCCGCTGTCGAACGCGATCTCAAAGAGCACCCCCCGGTCGTATTCCTCGAGTTTTGGAGCGATGCTGGTCGCTTCTGGCGGAGCACCCGGGGCCGCCTCGAGCAGCGCCGCGAGAATTCTCTCCGTCTCCAATCCCACGTGGAGTTGATGGGCGCGGATCTCTTCGATTAATCGGTCGCGAAAATCGTTCTGCTCCATGAGCATCTGTACTAACCGCCGCTCCGCCGGCCTCGCCGCCTTGCCGGCAAGCGGTTGCGTTTTAATTTCGTTGCGCCGCTCCGCCGCGGCTCGCTTAAGCGCTTCTCGTAATACCGGTTCGTCGACGCGCAATTGCTGCGCGATGCGCGAAGCCCATTCCGACCGCAACAGCGCATTGGGAATTCGTTGCACGAAGGGCATCAGAAAATTCATCGCGCGCAGTTTCTGCTCGGCGTTCGCCACGCCCAACTGCCGCGCCCGGCCGATCAGGTAATCGAGATACGCCGGCGCGCTTTCCAGCAGCTTGCGATAGGCGCCTGCGCCTTCCGTGCGGATGAATGTATCGGGATCCTTTCCGCCCGGCAGCGCCAAAACCCGCACGTCGCAATTGTGCTCGAGTAAAATCGCCAGCGAACGTTCCGTCGCCGCCTGCCCCGCCGTGTCGGGATCGTAGTTCACGATGATGCGGCGCGTGAAGCGGCTGATCAGCTTCACCTGCGCCTCCGTCAAGCTCGTTCCGCAGCTCGCCACCACATTGTTGATCTCGGCCCGCGCCACCGCGATCGTATCCATATAGCCCTCGACGAGAATCGCCGCGTCCGCCGTGCGAATCGGCTCCTTGGCCCGATCCAGGTGATAAAGCACCGTGCTCTTGATGTAGATGGGCGTCTCGGGCGAATTCAAATACTTGGGCAGATCGTCTCCCAGCGCCCGCCCGCCGAACGCGACCACTTTGCCCGATTCATTCGCGATTGGAAAAATAATGCGCCGCCGGAAACGATCGTGCACACGCCCGCTCGGATCGCGGCTTGCCAATCCCGCTAGCTCCACCAGCTTCTCGGAATATTTCGTCTTCAGGTGCCGCAGCAGCGCCTCGCCACTCGCGGGCGCATAGCCCAATCCAAAACGCGCGATCGCTTCGCCATCCAAACCGCGATCGGCCAGATATCCCCGCGCCGCTTTTCCTTCCGGAGTGCTCTCCAGTTGCCGCGCGAAAAACGCCGCCGCCTCCCGATGCAGTTCCACGAGCGCGGTGCGCTGCTGCTGTTCGCGCCGCTCTTCGGGCGAGCTTTCTCGCGCTCGCGGAATGGCGATGCCGCATTTATCGGCGACCGTGCGCACCGCCTCCATGAAATCGCACTTGTCCATCTCCATCACGAACTTGAACACGTCTCCGCCCACACCGCAGCCGAAGCAGTGATAGATCTGCTTCACCGGATGAACGGCAAACGATGGCGTCTTTTCAGAATGAAAAGGGCACAGCCCCGTAAAGTTTTGCCCATTCTTTTTCAGGCGCACATACTCGCCCACCACGCGGACGATGTCCGCCTGCTGTTTCACGCGATCGGCAAAGGAACCCGCTTCCGCCATTCTGTCGCTTTCGCCCCGTTATTCTAGAACACAGCCACGCCGCTCAAATCAGCCGCGCAGCTCGACTACCGTCACCGCCGCCCCGCCGCGCTCTTGCGCTTCCGCGTGAACGCTTTCCACCAGCGGATGCGCCGAAAGAAATTCGGCCAGGCCGCGCCGCAATGCGCCGGTGCCGTGCCCGTGAATCACGCGCACCTGCGGCATCCCGGCCAAGGCTGCGCCATCGATAAATTTGTCCACGCGCCGTGAAGCTTCTTCCACCGTGCAGCCAATCACGTTGATCTCGTCGCCGGCGGCGCCGGGTTCGCGCGCTGTGGGAGCGGTATGCACAGTGACGCCGCTGCGCGACTCGCGCCCAGGCTTCGCCCCGGCATTTACGCGGGACCCCGCGCTCGCTGCCCGCTTGGCATCCGCTTCGCTCGCCAAGCCGGTGATCTCCGACAGCGGCACCTTCATCCGCAAAGGGCCGGCCTCAATCTCAGCGCTCGTGCCATCTCGCCGCCGCAGCAAAACGGCCGACGGCAGCCCGCGCACTCGCACGCGAACGCCGGGAACCAGTTCCTCGGGTGAAGGCGGCCGCCCCGTATCGGCAGCGATGCCCAGGTCCGCCTGCGATTCCGAGAGATGCACCACCACAGCCGCGTCCGCTTCGCTGCGCGCATCGGCGCGTGCGTCTGACAATTTGCGTCGAGACTGCTTCTCGAGTTGCGCTCGCAGCTCGCGGTCCTTCACCGCTTCGATGGCGCGCGTCATCTGTCGCTCATGCTCGGCGATGGCCGCTGCGAATTGTTGCTCCAGTTCCGCAATGCGGCCGCGCTGCCGCGCGATCCATTCCTCGCGCAGTTCACGGCGTTCGGTCTCCAGCTGCCGCGCCTGCTCCCCCAAATCGCGTTGCATCAGCTCGAGCACATCGCGGCTGCGATGCAAATACGCGATCAGGCCGGCGGCCTCGCGGGCCTCGGGAGTCATAAGCTCTCGCGCTTGCGCAACGATTTTTTCAGGGAGGCCCAGCCTTTGCGCGATGGTGATGCCGCTCGATCCGCCCGGCACGCCAACGCGCAGCCGGTAAGTCGGGATCAGGCGCTCCTCATCGAATTCCACTGCCGCATTCAGCACGCCCGGGGTATTCGAGGCATAAGCCTTTAAGCGGTCATGATGCGTGGTCGCCAGCACCAGGCAGCCTCGCGCGCGGAATTCTTCGAGCAGTGCTACGGCCAGCGCAGCGCCCTCTTCGGGAGCTGTGCCCGTGCCCATCTCGTCCAGCAACACCAACGAACGCGGCGTGAGTATTCCCAGAATCGCTTTGAGATTCAGCACGTGCGCCGAAAATGTCGAAAGGTCCGCGGCGATGGACTGTTCATCGCCGATATCGGCGAGCACGCGGTCGAATATACCGAGTCGCGCCGCCTGCGCCGCCACCGGAATGCCCGATTGCGCCGCCAGCACCGCAAGGCCGGCCGTCTTCAAGGCCACCGTCTTGCCGCCAGTGTTTGGCCCGCTGATGACCAGCACGGTATCGTCTTTCCCTAACGTCAGGCTGAGCGGCACCACCGCACGCCCTTGCGGCCGCAGCGTGCTTTCGAGCACGGGATGCCGAGCCGCGTCGAGCGCGATTACGGCTTCATCGGCGAACTCGGGAATGCAGGCGTCGAATTCGCGCGCAAATCGCCCGCGCGCGAAAAGCGCGTCCATCTCCGCAACAGTCGCCGCCGCGTGAGAAAGCGGTCCGCGCTCCGCCACAATCCTGGCGGTCAACTCTTCCAGAATGCGCGCGATCTCCGCCGTTTCCTCTTCCCTGAATTGCACCAGGCGATTGTTGATCTCGATGGTTTCGAGCGGCTCGACGAACACGGTCTGGCCCGTCGCGCTTGCTGCGTGGACCACGCCTTCGAGATTCCGCCGCTCCGACGCGCGAACCGGTATAACGTAACGGTCATTGCGCTGGGTTATGTAATCCTCGCCGCCCTCGCTGCCGCGCGCGCGCAGAATGCGCTCGAGCGTCTTCTGCAGAGTCGCCCGCGTCCGCGCGGCTCCATCGCGAACGCGCCGCAGGGCCGGCGACGCATCGTCGCTGATCTCGCCGCTGGGCAGAATGGCGCGTCGAATAGCGGCAGCAAGAAAGCGCAAATCCGCAAGCGATCGGGCGCGCTCGGTGAGCAGTGGAAATTTTGCGGAGGTCTCGCGAAATATCTCGCGCAGCGCCGTGACAGCGTCGATCAGCGACGTGGCATCCAGCAGTTCCGCCGATGCCAGCACCGCGCTTGGCATGCTCAGGCGTCCGAGCCAAGGCTCCGGATCGGCCAAACCGCCGAAGCCCAGCTCTTCGCCGGAACGCAGATACGCAATCGCTTCGGCAATCGCGGAAAATTCCCGTTCGAGTTGCCCGCGTTCGGTGCGAAATTCGAGCGCTTCGATGGCACGGCGGCCAGGCGCGGAAGTCGTGCGGCCCCGCAGCAAATCGCGCAGCCGGTCGAATTCCAGAATCTCTTCGGCGCGACGTCCCATGATTTATCGCTTAACGGCCAGCGCTTGCGTGAGGTACTCCGCCGCTTCTGCCGGGTCCTTCGCGCTATGCACGAGGCGCGCTTTGGCCTCTCCCCAGCGCGAGTCGTGGTTGACCTCCACTTCGCGCACCCGCTCGAGGATCGGACTCCAAAAATCGCCCAGCGTGACAAACGGTTTTCCCGCCATCACGCCCTTGTTCAGCATCTCCCAAATCACCGCCAGTTCCACCAAAGTGCCCGTGCCGCCCTTGCACGCGACGTAGCCCTCGCCAAAACGAATCAGCTCGAATAAGCGCTCCTGCCAGGTGCTCGCGGCGTGTTCCTCGTCCACCCACTCATTGGCCCGGCTGCGGAAAAATGTCGAAGTGATCGCGATGGTGCGGCCGCCCGCCTCTTTCGCCCCACGCGACACCGCCTCCATCACCCCTGCGTACCCGCCGGAACAGACTTGAAAGCCTCGTCGCGCCAACTCGCCGCCCAACTTGCGCGCCTCTTCATAATCTGATTCGCCTGGGCGCGGGCGCGAACTGCCAAAAACGCTGATGATGGTGCTTTGCGAAGCCATGCAGGCAGTTATCTTACCGGGAGATTTGTCTCTGTGCTTGGTTCGGGGTCGCCGCCTGCTGGACGCACGTCGATCCCTGAGCGTGCCGCGCGACTCTCGCGATGTGGCGCCAACTCTTCCACCATGGCCACGCAGATTGCATCCACTGCGTGAAGCGCTTCCGGCCCATGCGTCCCCGTATTGTTGCCGAAAATCGCGAAGATCAGATGGGCGCCGCGCCGCGTAGTCACATAACCAGATAGGGAATTCACGTGTTCCACTAATCCGGTTTTCGCATGAACCTGCCCGGCTGCCGCTGTGCCGCGCATGCGATTCTCGAGCGTGCCGTCCTGCCCCGCGACAGGCAAGCTGGCTACAAAGTCGGATCCCCACGGCTGTCGCGCTGCGTAACTCAGCAGTTGCACCACGCTTTGCGGCGTAACCAGGTCGCCCCGCGAAAGCCCCGACCCGTCCGTCAACTGCACTTCGTCCTGACCGATTCCAATGCTTTGGCGAAATGCAGTCGCGAACGCGACCGCGTCTTCCATCGTCATCGCTGAGCCTTTTTCCCGGGCCGCCACGCGCAGCAATAATTCCGCATGCAAATTCATGCTTAGTTTGTTGGTGAGCCGCACGTCTTGCACCAGCGCAGGAGAGCTGTGCTCCGCCAGCACGTGCATCGGAGGAGCCGTCTGCGGCTGCGCGTTGCGGTCGCCGTGTCTCGCCCGGCTGCGGCCTTCCACGCGCACCCCTCGTGCCTGAAGCAGTTGTATGAGAACCGCCGCCGCATTCTCGGCAGGCTGCGTGACCGCGAGCTGCAGCTCGCGCGCTGGGGCGTCCAGCGGCAAGGTTCCGGTCAAACGAAAGGTTTGCGAATCGGGATCGCGCTCCAGGCGCAGCTTCGGTTCCGTTCCCGCCGCGCTGGTCACCGCATCGTTGCGGAATTCGTAAATTCCCGGCCACGGCGCCGCGCTGTATACAAGCGGCGCGCCAAGTGTGGCGCCGGGTCGAAGAATCACGGAGATGTAATTATCGTTGATCGCCAGCGCCGATACTCGCCGCGCCGTAGCTCCATACCGCATCGTCGATGCCCCACCCTGGTGGATACCGCTCAGGAACGAAATAACTGTCGTCCGCGACCACGTCGCCAGAGATTTCTTTTACTCCCGATTTCACTACCTGGTCCGCCAAATCCGCCAGCGCCTTCTCCGGTGGACCATTGCGCTCGGGGTGCTCTGCAAATGGAATCACGCGGCTGGAGAGATTTGCGTCGCCCCGGCCAACGAGCACAAGGTCACCTTGCAGGTGACCTGACGAATCGGGCTCCGCTGCGCTCTCTACCGTCGTGCGAATACGAAAATCCGGGCCGAGCGTGGCCAGCGCCATCGCCGTTGTAAACAGCTTGACGTTTGAGGCCGGCATGAAATAGTGGCCGGCGTTCACCGAGTACAGCACCTCGCCCGTGTCAGCATCGCTGATCACCAAGCCCCAAAACGCCTTGTCGTTTCCGGCGGACGCTAAGCGCAGCCTGCACACGTTCGCTGAATCGAACTACATCGCTGCGCCCTTCTTTCGATCCGGCCGTTGAGTGAACCCTTGTCGCCCTCTTGGACGCTTGCGCAAAACCCGATCGCGGAATTGACAGCGGTTCTGAAAGAAGTAAGCAGAAGAGAATTAGGTACCGCGCTCCGGCCCTAATTACGGGAGTTCGATGCCCGCGAGTCTTCATTGCGCCGCGTTGCCTCATGCCTGGTGCTCGGCTGGACTGCTCGCGATTATAGAGCCTGCACTCCCATCCGGCCAGAATTCACACCTGACGCTAGCGCCTACCTCTAACTGTGAATACACACGGGGTTACTTTTCTGGCTCCTCGTAATTGCGTCCCACCAGTGGAAAACTTATGATGTGTTCGCCAAGCCCAGGAGGACGGTAAATGAAGAAGGTATTTTCGGCGTTTTTGGCCGTCGCCCTTAGCGCCTTGCCACTCGCTTCCACGGCTGCCGATAAGGAAACCAGCCGTTTGGAAAATTGCGGCATGGTCCTTGAGGAAGTTCTCCGCATTCCGGACAACCTTCCCCAGGATCTGCTGGATAAAGCCGAATGCGTCATCGTCATTCCTTCGGTGCTCAAAGCCGCATTTGGAATTGGTGGCGCCTACGGACGCGGCGCCATGACCTGCCGTTCCGGCGAACACTTTACGGGCAAATGGGGCGCGCCAACCATGATCGCGCTCGAAGGTGGCAGCTTCGGATTTCAGCTCGGCGGGCAGGCCACCGACTTTGTCATTCTGGTGATGAACCCGCGCGGCGCTACTGCAATTCTTTCCAGCAAGGTCAAGCTCGGAGCCGACGCCTCCGCGGCAGCCGGGCCGAAAGGCCGCGATGCGTCGGCTGAAACCGACGTGACGCTTCGCGCTGAGATGCTAACTTATTCGCGCTCGCGCGGGCTTTTTGCAGGCATATCGCTCGAAGGCTCCACGCTGCGCCCGGACAACAATGCCAACGAGAGCATCTATCATAAGAAGATGGATGCCACCAACATCGTTCGCAAGGGCGGCGTCGCCGTTCCTCCTGCGGCGCAGAAAATGGTTTCTCTGCTCGATCAACATTCCCCAAAGAACACGTCTGATCCAAAGTCGCTGAAGTAGCGCAGGGCCGGCGTTCTCGTTAGCCGAGCGTGGTGTAGTTCACATCTCTCTGCGAGTTGCGAGTTCAGCCCTTGCCAGGTGACGGAGCGCTCCGGCTTGGGTTCAAAGCGCCCCCATCGGATATACTGAAGTGTTCTTCTTTAACTTAGAAGACTTTCTGACAAATGGCAGAACGACCTCTCTGTGCAATTTGCGGCAAACGAAGGCCCGAGCGATTTTGTCCGGCGAAGGGCGAGAAAATCTGCGCGCCATGCTGCGGCAGGGAACGTGAAGTTACCCTCGATTGCCCGCCCGACTGCGCCTATCTGATTGCCGCGCACCGATACGAGCAGGAACATCGCAAACCGCTTTCTGCAAGCGAGACTCCTTTTCCCGGCGTCGAGTTTTCTTCCCGCGTAATCTACGACCGCGAACCTTTCGTTTCCGGCTTGGCTTTCACCATTTCGCAATTTGCGGCGAATCATCATGATCTGACCGATGAGCAAACGCTCACCGGTATCACAGCGCTGGGCGAAACCTATCGCACTCTCGTCTCCGGCATCTATTATGAACGGCCTCCCGCTACCCAACCCGCCGCGGGCCTCTACAGCGCGCTGGCCGCATTCATCCAGGACTACAAGAAAAAGGAACATGAGCGGCTCGGATTCTCGACGATTAAAGACTCCGAAATATTTTACGCTCTCGTTTTCCTGGCTCGCCTCGTACGCAATTGGACGAATGGGCGTCCTCGCGCCCGTATCTATCTGCAACTTCTGCGCAGCCAGTTTCCCCAACAGGAACTCCAGGCGGAAACCTCGCGCATCATCGCTCCCTAACTCCCTAAGAAGATTGGTCGGTTCGCTGTAGGGCTCTGATTTCGCAATCCAGCCGGAGATTACAGACACCGCTAAAGTCCAAGCGTCAGCTGTTCCTGGGCATGCAAGAAGTTCCGTTCTGGGGGTTCCGGTCGCGTTTCCAGATCATACTTCTTTCGCAGGTAAGCAAATCGCTCGGCGATCTCTTTTCGGTAGGATTCAGGCGCATAGCCGGATCGGGCATACCAATCCTCATAGCGGCGCGCGAGCCGTGGAAATTTCTCAGCTAGAAAGGGGAAAAACGTCTTGCGCAAAGCCGGCATTAGAAAAAGAACATTGGCGGCGAACCAGCAAGCTCCGGCATCCCGCGCCGCTCGCGCCAGGATCTCCAAGTCCGCAGCGCGATCCGTGAGGCCCGGCAGCACAGGCATAACCAGAATCCCCGCGGCGATTCCGGCCTGACGTAAAGTTCGCACCGCACCGATACGCAAGTCAGGACGTGGCGCTCTCGGCTCCAGCAACCTGGCCAGACCGCGTCGTGGTGTTGTTACCGACAGATTCACACTTATTCTCGATCGCTCGTGGATACGCTTTATAAGGTCGAGATCTCGAAGCACCTGATCCGATTTTGTTGTGATCGAGACGCTCAGCCCTTCTAGTTCAGCCATCTCCTCGAGTATTGCGCGGGTCGCGCCAAACTCGCGTTCGGCCGGCTGATAGGGATCGGTGGCCGTGCCGATGGCGATATGCTCGCCCCGGACCGCGCTCGATCGCAGCTCCCGAAAAGCCATTGGGCCGGCGTCCTGTTTCACAAAAATCTTGCGCTCGAATTCGCTGCCGTCGAGTTCCATATATTCGTGCGTGTAACGCGCATAGCAATATTTGCAGCCGAATTCGCAGCCGCGGTAAGGATTGACGGTCCAGGTGAAGGGGACCCGCTCGGAATCACAACGATTCAGGATCGACTTAGCCGGCAAGAGAAAATATTCCGCTCCGCGCTTGCTGTCCGCTAGCGAAGAGGAAGCGGCGAGGCGTGCAATGCCAACTCGATTGGCGGCCGGCTCCGGTGGCGACGGAGTCTGCCGCTCGGTGTCCCGGTGGGGGACTGGGGGAAAAAGAGGCAGGGAATCGTTAGCGCTCGAAGGCTCGTCGGAGCCATGGAAAGCACGAAGACTTGCCCTGCGATCAGTAAGAGTGGCCATTGCACGCTCGCCATTGTGACGCTTATATTCGCCTTTTCTTCGCTTGTCAACACTTATTTCGCCTTACCTTCGCTACGGCGTCTCTCTGTTGTCGAGTCCGCCGCCGCAGGCCCAACCGAGAACAGCCCTCACCGGGACCGACGGCTATACTCGTTACTTCAGCCAAAGGTTGGGAACGTGGAGCAAGTCGGCATACTCATCATCGACGATGACGCCTCTAGCCAGGCCGCCCTGCGCCAGGTGCTCGGATCCGAAGGTTGGCTCGTGGAGGGTGCGAGCTCGACCGCACAAGCCTTCAAAGAATTGGCCAGCCGAAAATGGGCTCTGGTGCTCGCGAACACAGGCACCACAGGCAACACCGGCCCTCTATTCGATACCCTGAGGGAATTGGCACAGCCTCCCGAGGGCGAAGCGACCAAAGCCCACGTAAGGGTATTATTCGTGGTGCCAGAGTCGGCATCTGCCGAGGCCACGGCGCTGCTCGAAGAGGACCACCTGCCCTACGTTGTGAAGCCCTTCACCTTTCACGATCTGCTCGAACGCGTGAGCGATCTGCTGATGGAAACTCAAGCCATCGGCGCTCCACTTCGTAAGGTGAAGCAGGAGGGCCTCAAGTCGACCCGCAGGTCGCGCAACGCCGGCCGTGATCCCGGCCGCGACGGCGCTCGAAATACGGGGATGTTTTCCAATCACGACTATCAATGGAGCGAAGAGGAACTCGCCGAATACGAACAGCAGGATACAGAAGCGATGCGCAAAAAGAAAAAGAAGCCGCTGACGCTGGGCTGATCCGCCGTAGAGACTGCTCCTTGTAAATTCGATTCTCTTCTCTCAACACGATTTCCCTTCGCAAATCTTGCCTTATGCCTTTGCAGTTGCGTGCCAAAGCCGCACTTCACTGCGATCGGGCGTCTCTGCGAGGAGTTGCGTGACGCTTTTGTGCAGGGCGGGATGGCGCAACTCCGGAGCGATCTGCACCAGTGGCACCAGAACAAAGCGCCGCTCGGATAATCGCGAATGAGGCACCTGCAATTCTTTGCTGCGAATCACGCTCGAACCATAAAACAGTATGTCGAGGTCGATGGTGCGCGGTCCATGCGGGGTGATGCGACGCCGACCCAATTCCCGCTCGATTGTCAGGAGTGCGTGCAGCAATTGCAGCGGCAATAACGATGTCTCCGCTTCCACTACGGCATTCAGAAACCACGCCTGGCCGGGCGCATCGACGGGCTCAGTGACGTAGAAGGAAGACTGCCGCGACACGCGAATGCCCGCCGAATTCATCGCGGCGATGGCGCGCTCGAGCATGGCGGCGCGATCGCCGACGTTCGATCCCAGCGCAATGTAGACGACTTTCTCGGCCAAACGTGCGCCTCGTGCTCAAGATTTGGCTCAGAACAGGGCGTGCTGGGCGCGCGGCGGCTCGAAGCCGAAATGTTTGTAGGCCAGCGGCGTAGCCATGCGGCCGCGCTGGGTACGATCGAGCAGGCCCAACTGCATCAGGTACGGTTCGTAAATCTCCTCGATGGCATCTTCTTCTTCGCTGAGCGAAGCCGCGATGGTATTCAGGCCCACGGGGCCGCCGGAAAATTTCTGGATGATCGTGAGCATGAGATTGCGGTCCACTTCGTCGAGGCCGTGCTCATCGACGCCGAGCCGGTCGAGCGCTTCGCGGGCGACTTCGGCAGTGACGCGGCCTTGCGCGCGCACTTCGGCGAAGTCGCGCACGCGGCGCAGCAGGCGATTGGCGACGCGCGGAGTGCCGCGGCTGCGGCGCGCCACTTCTTCCGCGCCTCCGTCTTCCAGAGGGATGGAGAGAATTTGCGCCGAGCGGCGCAAAATCTCGACGAGATCCTCGGGCCGGTAATACTCGAGCCGATGCACGATGCCGAAGCGCGAGCGCAGCGGCGCTGTGATCAAGCCGGCGCGCGTGGTCGCGCCCACCAGCGTGAAGCGGTTCAAGTTAAACGGATGGATGCGGGCGCCGGGACCCTGCCCGATGACGAGATCGATCCGGTAATCCTCCATGGCGGGGTAGAGAATTTCTTCGATTGCGGGAAGCAGGCGATGAATCTCGTCGAGGAAAAAGAGTTCGCGTAATTCAAGCGAAGTGAGGATCGCGGTCAGATCGCCTTTGCGCTCGAGCAGCGGGCCGGAACTGGTTTTGATCGAGACGCCCAGCTCGTTGGCGATGATCTGCGCGAGCGAAGTTTTCCCGAGGCCGGGAGGGCCATAAAGCAGCACGTGATCGAGCGAATCACCGCGGCTGCGCGCCGCTTCGATGGCGATCAAGATGTTTTCTTTGACGCGCCCCTGGCCGATGAAATCCGCCATGCGAGTCGGGCGGACGCTGGCATCAAGCCGCGCGTCTTCGTCGAAGGCGCGACCGGAAACGATGCGTTTGGGCGTGTCGGTCATATTTTAGGCCGCGAAAAGCGCATCCTGTAGGTAGCCTTTTCGCGGCTCGACAATCTGGTCACGGCTTGCTCGCACCCGAGCCTCCGGCCTTCTTGGCAGAATGGCTCAACTGCTGGAGCGTGGCGCGGAGAAGCGCCTCAAAACTTTGCATAGCGCCGTCGGCGGCCGGGGTGCCGCGGCCATTACCGGCAACCTCCTCGATAGCGTTTTCCGCCGTGCGGCGATCATAGCCGAGATTGAGCAGCGCGGAAACGACGTCGGATTCCAGCTGCGTGCGGCCGGCAGCCGTAACGCGCTCGGGTTGCGGCGGCTCCATAGCGGCAAGTTTATCGCGCAATTCGAGCACGATGCGCTCGGCCGTTTTGCGGCCCACGCCGGGAATGCGCGTGAGGCGCACGAGATCGCCGGTGCGAATGGCGGGAAGCAATTCATCCACGCTCATTCCCGAGAGAATCTTCAATGCCAGCGAGGGCCCGACTCCAGAAGCCGAAATCAACAGCTCGAAGAATTGCTTCTCGCGCGCGGTCAGAAAACCGTAAAGAGCGATGGAATCTTCGCGGAGGTGCGTGTGCACCAGCAGCGTGACGTCGTCGTGCAACTCGCCAAGCGAATAGAACGTAGACAGCGGGATGGAGACGACGTAGCCGACGCCGTTCACATCTACCAGGACCTGGTTCGTCCGCTTGTCCACGAGTTGTCCGCGCAAGTATCCGATCATCTGTTAAGCGTGATTATACTTTTTATGCCGCAAAAGCGGCGTGGACTTTGCTAACGCGCGAAAGCTCCTGATGCGCATGACTTTCGCGCGAGGAACGCCCTTTTGCCGTTCGACTACTTCAATCATGGTCGCTCGGCCTGCCTAGAGGCGGCGGCCAAAAAATGTACGGCCCCCTCACGATTTTTTTGTAAGTGCTGATTCCAAAGACTTTTAAGTGCCGAGAAAATGTAAGTGCTGATTCTGCGGGAGTTGCGGACGCGTTTTACGTAAGTGCTGATTTTGCGGTGCTTAGCAATTTTGGTCCGGCGGACAGCGGTGTTTAGGCTCGATCCGCTTTGGCGTTCCGACTTGCCCGCAGCACCTCGCGATAACGCTCGAAGTTTCGGGACCGGCATTAAACTCGCGCCGGCGAAGATCTCAGGAAAGAGGTACGCGGAGGATGACGACGCGACTGGGCGGAGATGGGCAGGGAACTGCGACGAAACATGCGGGACTATAGCATATTATCGATTAGTTAGCAACGAAATTGCGATGTTTAACGTATAGTATTCCGATGGAAGATCGTTCGAATGGGAGGGAAAAGCAGATCCCTCGGTCGCCAGAGCAGCCATCGCGCAAACAACGCGCGGGCGACCTCGGGATGACAACATGGCGATGGGTGCTTGAGTTGGAAGGAGTGGCTGCGTTTTCGATGCGGGTGCGTTCGAACGAACTTTGAGTTGCGGGGACTACGAAGCGTTAGCCGACGTCGACCCAGATGTCTTCGCCGCGAACTTCGACAGAGAAGCAAGCGACGGCGACAGCGGGATTCATCGCGGCTTTGCCGGTTGTGACATCGTATTGCCAGCCGTGCCAGGGGCAGGTGACCACTTTGCCCTTGAGCTCGCCTTCGCCGAGCGGTCCGCCGCGATGGAGGCAAGTATTGTGAATGGCGTAGAAGGTTCCATCGACGTTGGAAATGGCCAAGGTGCTGCCGTCGACCTGAAATTCGCGGACGGTTCCCGCGGGGATTTCATCTTTTCGCGCCGCACGCAAAAACGCCATTTCTGGAAGCCTCCTCGTTCAAATTGTTCCGATGAACGGAGCCGCTCGATCTAGCGAGAACAGCCGAATCGCACAAATCCCCAGGGCGCTCAAAAAGCCTCAGGTCTTCCCGCCGAACGACCATCGGCGGTACGACCTGGCTACAAGACCAGCTTAACGTCGCTAAAGCCGCGACCCACAAAACTATCGACTTGGGACACAGAGTCTATCGGGGTGACGGGGTCTGCGCAACCATGACGCCGCGCTTGAACTGGTCGACCATATCGGGCTGCAAGCGCACTTCGGTGGGCCGCTTCGCCAGGGACATCTGGTCGATCTTATCCTGCAGCTTGAGCAAGGCGTAAAAGAGGCCCTCGGGCCGGGGTGGGCAGCCGACTACGTAGACATCCACGGGCACGATGCGATCGACGCCCTGCAAAACCGAATAGGCATTAAAAGGACCGCCGACGCTGGAGCATGCGCCCATGGAGATGCACCATTTCGGGTCGGGCATCTGTTCCCAAACGCGCTTGAGGACGGGCCCCATCTTCAACGTCACGGTGCCGGCGACAATCATCAAGTCCGCCTGCCGAGGCGAAGGCCGAAACACTTCGGCGCCAAAGCGCGCGATATCAAATCGAGCCGTCGTGGAGGCGATCATTTCAATGGCGCAGCAGGCCAGTCCAAAGGTAAGCGGCCAGATGGCGGACTTGCGCGCCCAGTTGAAGACGTAGTCCACCGACGAAATCATGAAGTTTTTTTCGAAGCGCTGATCGAGAACGCCCACGGTATTGGAATGCCTCCAAAAAGCACGTCAGTATAGCTCCAGGGCTAAGTGGAGTCAAAGATCAGGGGATCTCTGGAAGAGCCCTGTCACATCGTATCCCCCTGGCGAGGTTGAAGTGCTTGAGTGAGAAGAGGCTGAAGGAGATGGCCGCCCGCCTGGGGGGAGAGCCGGGCGGCGCGCGGCCCAAACCAGGCTTAGCTCCTATCGTTCTTACTCGTCCCTGCACACTTCGGGTTGACAGCGGACCGGAAATCAAGTGAAATAGCGATTTCCAGTTGCAACCTTGTTGCAACTGAGTCGCAACAAGGAAGACGGAGGAAATGTCAGCCAGCGCATTAATTGCGACAGAGTCGCAACTAGGACGATCCAAAAATGCCACAGCCATTACTCGGCCATCGTTGATGGAAGAGTTGGTGGCGCGTCGTGTGCGGATCACTGCCCAGAGACGGTTGCTGGTGGGCATCATTCAGGATTCACCCCGACATCTGGATGCAGCCGCACTGCTGAAGGCCGCCGTGCAGAGGGACCCGAACATCGACCGCGCCACGGTGTATCGGACGATTGCGCTTTTAAAGGACCTGGGGCTGATTGACGAACTCGATCTCATGCACCTCGAGGGGGAGAAGCACTATTACGAGGCCAAGACGAGCCGGGATCACTGTCACATCGCTTGCTTCCGGTGTGGGGCGATCATGGAATATGCGAGTGCGTCTTTCGAGAAACTAAAAGAAGAGATGGCCAAGCAGAGCGGATTTCAAATCCGTGTCGTGCGACTGGAAGCGGGCGGACTTTGCAAACGATGTCGAAATGCCGCGAGGTAGCCAGCGAAGTTTTTTTGTTTGCCCTAGCTGCGACCGAGTCGCAACTACTTGGGTTGATGACCGAGGCAAGCGAGACTGATTGTTGAAGGATTCAAGAACCGGTCCCCACGACAAACCTTTTGGCGAAGGGTCGTGGGGACCGGAAATCGACAGCCCGGAGGCCGGCGACAAGCCTGTATTCTAGGTGCGCCGGCAGGGCTTTTCAAGGAGACCAGATGGCCGGACCCCGCTTGTGCTCGCCGTACGCGTTGCTGCTGGCCGCGATCGTTAGAATGACCGACTCTCTCTCAGCTTGTTCGTCGAGCAGTCAAGACCTGAAAAAGCATTGCATGGTGTCGTGTGCCGGTGTGAGTTTTCTCGGCCTTTTCGTCTTATTGTGCTCGTTTGTCTTCTGTCCACGGACTTTCGCTCAAGAGAGTCCTTATATCGTGGCCTACGATCATTACCTCGAAGAGCCCGGGAATCTGGATGTCGAATATTTTTCGACGTTCGGGACGCAGCGGGGCGCCAACGACTTCCACGCGTTTTGGATGGAATTCGAGTATGGCGCCACGGCCTGGTGGACGACTGAGTTCTACCTTGACGCGCAAACCACCTTTCACGACAGCACGCTTTTCACGGGCTTTCGCTGGGAAAATCGCTTCCGCGTACTCAAGCGAGAACATTTCATCAACCCGGTGGTCTACATTGAGTACGAGCAAAAGAACGGAGCCGATAAGATTCTGAAGGAAGTCGAAGGCCATGACGTTGAATCCGACTATGCCGATGCCAACTTCTTACTAAGCCAGGAGCATGACCGCGAACTCGAATTCAAGCTGCTGCTCTCAAAAACGTTCAAGGGCTGGACCGTTGCCGTGAACCCGCTGGCGGGAAAGAATCTTTCGGCTGGCCATCCCTGGGAGTTCGGCTATGCGATAGGAGCGAGCCACCCTTTGGCGTTGGCGGCGTCTCCCAACCGATGTAATCTCTGCCGCGAGAATTTTATCGCCGGAGTCGAAATGTACGGTGGCTTGGGCGACGCCGATAGTTTCGGCCTGCACGATACTTCCCATTATCTTGCACCCGCCGTGGCCTGGAACCTTCCTTCCGGCTGGACGCTTCGCCTGTCGCCGGGGTTCGGTTTGAACGACAACAGTCATCGCTTACTATTGCGTTGGGGTGTTTCCCGAGAGTTCGCCGGCTTCGGCGAGGCGGTGCGTCAGTTATTGGGCCGCCTATGAGAGTACCCTTGAGAAACCGTGTCCGATGTCTTCTGGCGGCCGCGTTAATGACCGCGTGGTTTGCCGTGCCGCTCGGTCTTGGCCTTTCCGTGGCGTTGGCAAACAACAGCCAGAAACAGCAGACCGGGACTTTAGCCCAACCAAGGAACGACGAATCGGTTTACGCTGAGATTGCCAAAGCGCCGGCAGAGGCGCGCGCCAAGCGTAACCCCTTCGAAAACAATGCCAAGGCGATCGCCGCGGGAAGCAAGCTTTTCGAGCAGCACTGCGCAGAGTGCCACGGGAATATGGCCGAGGGCGGCAAGAAAGCACCTAGCCTGCGGGAGGACGAGGTGCAGCGCGCCGAGCCGGGAGCGCTCTTCTGGGTGTTGACCAACGGGGTCGTCCGCCGTGGCATGCCCGTATGGTCGAAGCTGCCGGAGCCGCAGCGCTGGCAAATCGTCTCGTTTCTAAAATCACTACGTACCGAGATCTCAATGCAGTCGGCATCTCTGCCCTAACGCGACCATTTGGGCTTTACAGAGGGCGTGCGGAAGCGGGATGATTGCATGGCCCTTTTCTTGCAAACGGAATCCCTGGACGAGCACCCCCGCCTGCTTGTCAGATCCGATGGAGGATAAAAGTGTGGCGGAATAAGGAATCGCAAACTTCGGCGCCGGGCGCGGCTTCGGCACGTGTGGGGTATTCAAGCTCCTCAAAGGCGGCAACCAACAGCCCGGACGATACTACAGCGCAGGCCAGTTCCTGGCTGACGCCAACCCTGAAAGTGAAAGGCCAAATCTCCGGCAACGAAGACCTGCTCGTAGATGGCAAAGTCGAAGGGCCAATCTCGGTGGGGGAACACAGGCTCACCGTGGGGCAAAACGGCCATGTGACCGGCGGACTCGCGGGACGGGAAATCATCATCTGCGGCAAGGTGGACGGCAATCAGGCTGTGGTGGGCGAAAGCATCGAGATCAAAAAGGACGCTTCGGTGATTGGCAACGTGACCACGCGGCGAATCGTGATCGAGGACGGCGCGGGGTTCAAGGGCAATATCGAAATTCAAGAGGGCGATCGGCAGGCGAGCCCGAAGGCGGAAACAAGTCCGAGGGCCGAGAGCTCCGCAGGGCGAGCGTTGTCGAAGTCGGCGTGATCAATACTTTAACTTCACTTTAACTTCTACTTTCGAGTAATCACCGCAACCATACCAAACAGAAGAAAGTTCTATCGGGTCAGCTCTTTTCGCTGTGCTTCAAATCTTTCCGGAAGCGATGCGGGAGAGCCTGGACCCACGCGGGCGTGGCAAAAATGCCTTCGGTTGCGTCACTGACCCAATGCGCGACGGGACGGATGCCCGACTCGGCCCAAATTACGATTTGCTGACTGAGGCGGTCCACAAGGAAAACAGCGAGCGCCACGATAGCTACGGCCGCAAACAAAACCGAGAAGATCATCAGCGCCGCGATCATTTCCCGTATGTAATAGAAGCGCAACGCCAATGCGGCTGCGAGACCGATCCAAATCCACTTCGTTCTGGCGATCGTTCTAAAAAGGGCCGGTAAGTTGTGCTGCAACTGCTTGAGTGAAATCACAGGCCTAGGTCCTTTGCTGTACTTTGTCTCAGGTGCTTAGATGCGGGATATCAAGGGAAAGACGCAAGGACCGGCTATTCAAATCGAGGCGCACAACGCCTAGGCTGTAAACGCTCTGCGGGCGAGGAATTCGTTTCGCCTTAGCCGCCCCTGATCAAAGTACATCTAGTAATTCCTTCACGCTGATGCGTGCATCGCGAACGATCCGACGGAGCAATCCCGGCTTCAATGTTTTATGCCTCGGCACAGTAAGTGGCTGCCGTAGCGGGTCGCTCGAATGACGCAATCTTACGTGACTGCCGTACTGGCGAACAGCTTCGTAACCAAATTTTCCAAGTGCCTTGATCAGGTCGTCGCCGGAGAGGACCGGAAGCTTTGGACTCATTCAGAAACGACGACACTGCCGATCAACACGTTGGAAGGATCAGGTAGAGGCTCGCCGCGATCGCGAAGTTCATCGAGACAGAGCTGGATCGCTTCGCGAATATTCGCCAACGCATCTTCGACCGTTTCGCCCTGGGAATAACAACCCTGGAGGGATGGGCAGATAACAACGTATCCGCCAGTCTCATCGGGTTCTAACAAAACCTTAAAGTCGAGGACTGCCATGACCTGAATGGTAGCGTCCGCCCAGGTTCAGCGCAACTCAGAAAGCGAGCGCGCTATCGGAGTGAATAGCGCAGCCTGGCAAGATACTTTTCTGGGTAAAAACAAAAAAGGCCGAAACAGTTTTTGGCTGCTTCGGCCTTTTGTTTTTATCCTGGCGGCGACCTACGTTCCCACACAGTTACCCGTGCAGTATCATCGGCCCTGCGGGGCTTAACTTCCGTGTTCGGGATGGGAACGGGTGTGACCCCCGCGGTATGACCACCAGAAACTCGAGATGCTAACGACAGTTGGGAAAGACCCAATGCGTTAGCATCGACAAACTGAAGAAGCTGAAATCCGCAATTGCTCTTGAGAGCATCCGCACGCCTTGTGAAAGATCCTTTGCGCTAAGGCAGCGCTCAGGATTCGCCATCCTTGCGGGATGGCGACGTGCTGGGAAAGTTTTATGGTCAAGCCGAACGGCCGATTAGTACGGGTCAGCTACACGCATTACTGCGCTTACACCTCCCGCCTATCAAGGTCGTAGTCTTCGACCGGCCTTCTTACGCCGCCGTAGCGGCGTTGGGAGACCTTATCTCGGGGTGAGTTTCTTGCTTAGATGCATTCAGCAATTATCTCGTCCGGACTTCGCTACCGAGCAATGCCCCTGGCGGGACAACTCGTACACAAGTGGTCCGTTCATCCCGGTCCTCTCGTACTAGGGACAACTCCCCTCAAGTCTCCTGCGCCCACACCAGATAGGGACCGAACTGTCTCGCGACGTTCTGAACCCAGCTCACGTACCGCTTTAATAGGCGAACAGCCTAACCCTTGGGACCTTCTACAGCCCCAGGATGCGATGAGCCGACATCGAGGTGCCAAACCTAAGCGTCGATGTGAACTCTTGGCTTAGATCAGCCTGTTATCCCCGGCGTACCTTTTATCCGTTGAGCGATGGCCCTTCCACGCGGGACCACCGGATCACTAGACCCAGCTTTCGCTCCTGCTCGACGTGTGTGTCTCGCAGTTAACCCGGCTTATGCTCTTGCACTCCACAGCGGGTTTCCAATCCGCCTGAGCCGAGCTTTGGGCGCCTCCGTTACATTTTGGGAGGCGACCGCCCCAGTCAAACTACCCGTCTGGCCATGTCCTCCGACCCGTCGAGGGTCGTAAGTTAGACCGACAGAAGAATCAGGGTGGTATTTCACCGACGCCTCCCCCCGGCCCGAAAGCCGAGGTTCATAGGCTCCCACCTATGCTACGCAGATCCTCCCGTTAATCATGACCAGAGTGCAGTAAAGGTGCACGGGGTCTTTCCGTCTAGATGCGGGCATCCGGCGTCTTCACCGGAACCACAAATTCGCCGAGTCACTCGCCAAGACAGTCGCTCTATCGTTACACCATTCGTGCAGGTCGGAACTTACCCGACAAGGAATTTCGCTACCTTAGGACCGTTATAGTTACGGCCGCCGTTCACCGGGGCTTCAGTTCAGGCCTTCGTTGCCTTGCGGCAGCTGAGCCCTCGCTTTAACCTTCCGGCACCGGGCAGGTGTCACCCCCTATACGTCGTATTCGACTTTGCAGAGAGCTGTGTTTTTGTTAAACAGTCGCAGAGCGCGATTCACTGCGGCCGCTTCGGGCTATAAACCCTAGTGCGGCACCCCTTCTCCCGAAGTTACGGGGCTAATGTGCCTAGTTCCTGAGCGAGTGTTCTCTCGAGCGCCTGTGGAGATTATCCTTGTCTACCTGTGTCGGTTTGTGGTACGGGCACCTTGCGGACTCCTTAGAGGATTTTCCCGGCAGCGTGAAATCAAGGACTTTGTGGCCGTGTGGCCTCGGGCCCTGTCTCACCGTTGAATGACCGCGTGGATTTTCCTGCGCGGTCCGGCTTACACAGAGCCATCGGGAAATCCATCTCCCGACTCCTCTATCCTTCTGCGTCACCCCATCGTAATAACGTCCACTAGGTGGGGCAGGAATGTTGACCTGCTATCCATCAGCTACGCCTTTCGGCCTCGCCTTAGGACCCGCCTAACCCTGAGCGGATTAACCTTCCTCAGGAAACCGTAGACTTTCGGCGACACGAGTTCTCATCGTGTTTATCGCTACTTATGCCGGCAGGGTCTCTTCCGTGGCGTTGAGTAGTCCTCTCGGTCTACCTTCAGACTCCACAGAATGCTCCCCTACCAAAATGTGCAGCTTGCGCCACACACATTCCGCAGCTTCGGTCGCAGACTTAAGCCCCGTTGGATTGTCGGTGCATGATCGCTTGACCAGTGAGCTGTTACGCTTTCTTTAAAGGATGGCTGCTTCTAAGCCAACCTCCTGGCTGTCTGAGCGATCACACTTCCTTTCCCACTTAGTCTGCAGTTGGGGACCTTAGCTGGCGGTCTGGGTTCTTTCCCTCTCGACCACGAAGCTTATCCCTCGTAGTCTCACTCCCGTGTTTCTGTCCGCGGCATTCGTAGTTTGATTGGATTCGGTAACCTTGGTTGGTCCCTAGTCCATTCAGTGCTCTACCACCGTGGCAATTCACATAAGGCTGCCCCTAAAGGCATTTCGGGGAGAACGAGCTATCACGGAATTTGATTAGCCTTTCACCCCTACCCTCAGCTCATCGGAGCTATTTTCAACTAACACCCGTTCGGCCCTCCAGCAGCGGTTAAGCCGCCTTCAGCCTGGCCAAGGGTAGATCATCCCGCTTCGCGTCTATTCCCACAGACTGTGCGCCCTATTCGGACTCGCTTTCGCTACGGCTCGCTTACGCTTAACCTCGCCTGTGAGAATAACTAGCCGGCTCATTAAGCAAGAGGCACGCCGTCAGGCGGCTCCAACCCGAAGGCTGGAGATCGCCCTCCGACTGCTTGTAGGCATATGGTTTCAGGTTCTATTTCACTCCCCTCGCAGGGGTGCTTTTCGCCTTTCCCTCACGGTACTAGTTCACTATCGGTCGCCAGAGAGTATTTAGCCTTGGAGAGTGGTCTCCCCGGATTCCCACGAGATTACACGTGTCTCGTAGTACTTAGGATACCGCTTCGAGTCCGGTAGACTTTCGGTTACGTGGCTATCACACTCTGTGGCCCCGCTTTCCAGCAGGTTCACCTAGCCTCCGGATTGGTAACTCTACTTATGCGGTCCTGCAACCCCGCCGTGCAAGCACGACGGTTTAGGCTGTTCCGATTTCGCTCGCCGCTACTATCGGAATCTCTGTTGATTTATTTTCCTCCAGGTACTGAGATGGTTCACTTCCCTGGGTTAGCTCGCACCCGCCTATATATTCAGCGGGCCGTATACCGGTTTTACCGGTATGGGTTTCCCCATTCGGAAATCCCCGGATCAAAGCCTGCTTGCGGCTCCCCGAGGCTTATCGCAGCTAGCCACGTCCTTCATCGCCTTCTGGCGCCAAGGCATCCACCGTACGCCCTTAGTAGCTTGACCATAAAACTTACCCGGCACGTCGCCGCCGCGACTTGCTTTTTCGCGGAGTTTCGTGCGGATAATTCGCCTTTTTACTTTCCACAATTCGCTCTCTCGAGCAGAACTTGCGGACTAAAAACGCTTCGCATTCGTTCCGACAAAAGCCGGAGCGAAACGCTTAGCATTCTTGCCAGCTTCTTCAGTTGTCAAAGAGCCTCGGCCCTGGGTACCGCCCAGAGCGTCCCGCGCCTGGCGGAACGTTCGAAAACATTTCGAACCGAAAATAAAAAACCCGGCGTCGAGCGCCGGGCCAATCCGCCTGCAAACAAGCACAAGCGGCTTCGCGCGATGCTCGACTAGAGATTATCCGGTATTCGTAACTGACCTCACCTAGAGCCCGAGAGGGCTCGACGAAAACTCATCGTCCCCTGGAAACCGTGTGGCCGGACCGAAGAAGTATAGCAGTTTCTTCGATAGCGTCAAGCGCCGTTTACAATCCGGCCAAACCGATGCTGTGGGAATCCCAAAGCTTGTGGAAATCAGGAAAAACCGCTATCGAGGGTCGCTACCGAAGCTCGATCTTACCTATCAAAGTTGGACGTCGAGGGCCAACGGTGGATTCAGAAAAAGTCTCAAAAAATGATGGCCGAGCAATTGTCATCGCTCGGCCACCGTTAATGCATTCACGTTGAAAGCGGATTTATTTCGGATTGGCAACGCCAGCGCCAGGGTCTCCAGGAACGGCGCCGGGATCGGCATTCGATTCTGCGGCTACCGCCGGCGCTTCCTGCTGTTTCACGCGAGACTGCTCGCGGCTCAGGTAGATGACAAAAGGCGTCACCTCGAAGGGCATCTTTTCGCGTTCCGCAACGATGCTCACAGATTTGGCTTTCAGCATGGTCAGTTCATCGTTCCACGGGTCCATTTTGATGCGGCCGCCAAGCGGAAGCGCAGCCAATACCTTATTGTCAGGCCCGTTAGTGGCGGGACTCGAGGACTGCGGCTGTGGGACCGCTCCTTGTGTACTCGGGGTTCGCGTTGCGTTTGAGGGTACGGAGACGGACCAATTGTTGGGAATGCGATCGCCCAAGTGCGGGCTGATCAAATTCGGAACGTCCTTCTGCCGATCCTCCAGGGCCTGGATGAATAGCTTCGCGGTGGCAAGCTGATCTTTGTATGGCGAATTCTGCAGCAATTCCGCGCCTTTCTGGGCAGCGGCCTGTTCTTCTTCCGGCGTTCTGCGGAAGCCGAAATGCCGGAACGTATCTTTTTCATCGAACAGCATGCGGTCGAAGAAGGCATACTGCGTATCAATCTGATGAGCGAGCACGACGTGAGCAAGCTCGCGGGCCAGCAACGCGGCCAGGCTGGCTTCATCCGGAAGGACATCAATCAACCCGCGGCTGACAACGATCGTATGGTTGATCGTAAACGATTCCAGCGTTGAAGTTGTCAGCACGCGGCAGCGAACCTCGGGATCGATATTCAAATTGTTCGTGACTTCCAGATTATTCACGACCGTTTCGAGAACTTTGTCGATTTCACCGCGCGGGGCGAGCAGCCCGAGCCTTTCCATGCGATCGACGACGTTATCTTCGGCTTGAAGGTCCCAGGTGCGTTGCGCCTGAAGGGGCGAATAGTCATTGGCGGCTTCGGCCTGATCTTTCACCGGCCGTTCGGATTCCACAAGAATCTTGCTCAGCTCCTGCTCCTGTTGGGCGCGGCCGACGTTATAACCCCACAGGCGGGTTTGCGACTTGAACGTGAGCTTCCGCGTCATGGCGTACTTGACTTCGCCTTCTTCGCTGTAAATGTACGCGGGCAGCCACTGCTGAGGACCGGCAAGAACGCGCCAGCTATCGAAATGAAAGTAAAAATCCGTGCGGGACGAGCCGTTGTAGGCGCCGTTGAAGCGAACAATGTGATAACCCTGATCCTCTACCCAAATCCTTCCCATAAACCGGCCTTTGCCGGCGGTCGCAGTAGGCGTGACATCGAATACGAAGCAGCGGACCTCACCCAAAAATTCGCGGCGAACATAATCAAATCGGTAGTTTTGCTGGTCGAATCCATTCGTATCCAGATAGATCATCTGCAAAAAGCCGCGCGGCAGAAACTCAACCGTAAAAACGTTGCCAAGGCCGCTTAACTTGTGGCGGACGCCACCCTTGTCAGCGGCGAAACCCTCGAGGTCCACGCCGTTTGCGAGTTGCGCCTTGCCAAGGAAATATTTATCGCCAGCGGGTACCGGCCCGAGTTTAGGATCGGGTCGCATCATCTGTATATAAGTTTCCACCAAAGGCGAGTATTGGCGGAGCATCTGCATTTCCGCCTTCTCCTGCGTCACGATGCGATCTACCACCTGGTCGATGCTGGAAGCCTGCGCTTTTGCGCGAAGCGGCATTGCGCTCAGGATCAGCACCGTCCCCACGATTTTCCATGCCCGCATATATCCCCCTTCAGTAAGCAAGTTGAAAGATGATGTGTGCGATGGCAGGAAAATCCACCGCATGCCCCTCTTGCAAAGCCGGCTTGAAGCGAATCTGCTCTGCGGCGTGAAGAGCGGCTTCGTCCAACCCGTGACCCAATCCCTTCACTACGCGAACCGCCCGTACCTGCCCCGACGCAAGGAAGTTCACTTCGACCAGCACTTCGCCTTCGATTCCCAGCTTCCGCGCCTCATCCGTATAGAGCGGATTTGGCTTGGACAAAATCACGACTGACTGAATTGCGGCTTCTTCGGCGTGCTTTGGAGCCGCTTTCGCCGCAGGCGCGATGTCTACGGTCCCGAAGCCGCCCGACTGAACTGCGCCGCGGGTGCCGCTCGCAGCGGCCTTCCCAGAAGAGTTGCTGGCGAAACCGGCACTGGCCACAATGCCGCGTGCTCCATTTGCTCCGCCCGTACCGTTCCCGTACCCGGGGCCTGAAGGAAGTTCGAACGAACCCAGGCGCGCGACGTTACCGTGTTTTGCATCTGGTGCGCCGCCGGCAAATCCTTTCGGATCGCCAAAGCCGCCCGTCTGCACTTTTTCGCTGGCAACCTTCAGCGTCGGTTCTGGAGCGTTACTTGTGTTTAATGTTCCAGTCTTGACGGGCTCGCGAGGGCGTTCAGGTTCAGCCGTGGAAGAGGTATCGAATTTGGTGCGCGCCAAGACCGGCTCTAATTTGGGCACATCGGAATTCAGCTTGTCCGGAGCTTTGGGTTTCGGTGCGATCAACGGCTGAGGTGCGAAAAGCTTCGCGACACGCACCGGCTCGGGCGGCTTAACTGGGGCCGGCTCGATTTTCTTGTGAACCTCGGGCTTTTCAGGGGGCTTTTCAGGCTGTATGGGAACTTCAGTCTGTGGAGCCTCAATTGGCGTGACCTGATAGATCATTCGGATCGAGATTTGGTCGGGAAAAATCAACGGCAGCGAAATCACAATCAGGGCGAGCGTCAACTGCACGACGGAGCTGACTGCAAACGCGCCGCGGCGGAGTTTATTGTCCGGCAACGTTTCCAGCCGGGCTTCCACTGGCTTCGTGCCGATGAGTTTCTTCCAAGCCTGCGCATCGCCCGAGGCATTTTGCGTGCGCTCGCTTCTGAGTCCGCTATCTCTAAGCTCTATCAACCTTCGGCTCCTGTCAGTTGTTGCATCCAGAGTCTTGCATTCGGTCCCAACGCCCAGGTCCTTCCTTATTGAAGGGCCTTATGGAAGCGCGATGACGCTCATCAATTGTGTTAACCGATTTGTTTCAGCGCAGAATCTGGACTAATTCACTCGAGGCTGCCCACCTGCGAGCCTAAAGGGGCGAGTGGACCACTCGAATAGGAAATTCGTACTACTGTGCTTAATGAATGATTATTGATTGCTTCGCGGCTGACTAACTCGGAGAGTGTTCGCCGTGGGTGACGATGTGCACATCGACGGAGGGCGCTTCGCGCAGGAAACGGTGCACAGCAGACAGATAGAAAAGACGATGGAAGCCTTTGACGGCGGAACGTCCGAAGATCACTTGAGTGATGTGTTTATCTTTGACAACGCTAGCGACGGCGTCTGCGATGTTTCGCCCGCGAACGCGAATCACCTCAGCGTTCAGATCTTGCGCAAACTGAATATTCGCCTCGAGAGACTTCCGCCGGTCAGGGCTCGAGTCGTTTCCCGTATCCACATAGATGACATAAAACTGGGCATCAAGACGGCGAGCCATCCGCGCTCCTCGGGCGATGAGGTATTGCGCCGCCGGATTCGAACTGATGCATACGGCGAGCCTTTCGCGCACGGCCCAGGTCTCTTCGATATCCTTGGCCTCCATGTAGGACTCCAGACTTCGGTCCACATGTTCGGCCACCTGCCGTAGGGCGAGCTCGCGCAGAGCATTCAGATTTCCGCTGCGAAAGAAATTGTGCAGTGCCTGCTCGACTTTTTCGGGGCTGTACACATCTCCCCGCCGCAGCCGATTCTGCAGCGCCTCCGGCGTGAGATCTACCATCACCGTTTCGGTGGCCATCAGGGGAACCCAATCCGGCACCGTTTCCCTTACCGTAATCCCGGTGATCGAGTGCACGGTCGGGGCAATGCTTTCCATGTGCTGGATATTCAGCGTGGATAGGACATCAATTTTTGCGGCCAGGATTTCCTGTACGTCCTCATAACGCTTGCGGTGCTTGCTGCCGGGCACGTTTGTGTGCGCGAGTTCATCGATGAGCACGACTTGCGGATGCCTCGCGATGATAGCGTCTACATCCATCTCCTCGAACGTTGTGCCCTTGTATTCGAGTTTGCGGCGGGGAACAGCTTCGAGCTTCTGAGCGAGTTCGGTGATTGCTTTCCGGCCGTGCGTTTCCACGATGCCGATGACCACGTCTTCGCCGCGACTGTGACGGCGCGTGCCTTCGCTGAGCATAGCGTAGGTCTTGCCCACGCCCGGCGCGTAGCCGAGGAAGAGTTTGAACGTTCCCCGGGTTTTTTCCGACGGGGAGACCTCAGCCAGCCATTCCTCTGGGTTTTTAGGCATATGGCATCATACAAAGCAGTCGTGCGGGGCTAGAATAGCGCAGTGTCGCTCCGGTTCATCCCTCGAGTTCTGCCGTTCGTTGCCTCGCTCATCCCCATCGTCATTATTGTTTTTCTCTACCGCAGCGTTCTGAAGGTCAACCAAACTACCGTAGCGCTCACATTGTTGCTGGCAATTTTGGTGATATCGACGATCTGGGGTCTGGCCGTCGCTATATTCACGTCTGTTGTAGCCATGCTCGCCTTCAATTTCTTCTTCCTGCCACCTGTGGACACGTTAACGATTGCCGATCCGCAGAATTGGGTTGCGCTAGTGGCATTTCTGGTCACTTCGCTGATCGCCAGTCAGCTTTCCACTCGGGTGCGCCGCGAAGCAGAAGAGTCCAAACGCAGGCGCCGCGAGGTAGAGCGCTTGTATGTTTTCAGCCAGCAACTGCTCGTATCGGGAAATGTGATTACGCTACTCAATGCCATCCCAAATCACATCGTGGAGACATTCGGCGTGGGAGCAGCCGCGCTCTATTTGGATTTAAAGGACAAATTTTATCATTCAGGCGCCGCAGACCACTTCAGCCGCGAAGAGATGCGGCGCGCCACGCTGGGAGAAGAGCCGCTGCTTGACCAAACACGCAGCCTCAGCTTTGTTCCGGTGCACATGGGCAGACGCCCCCTGGGCAGCCTGGCGATTTCCGGCCCCTTACTTTCGCGAGAAACGCTGGAAGCCTTGGGGACCCTGATCGCCATCGCATTCGAACGAGCGCGAGCCGTAGAAGAGCTTGGCAAAACGGAAGCGGCGCGCGAGGGAGAGCGGCTCAAATCCGCCCTTCTCGATTCTGTAACGCATGATTTCCGCACACCGCTAACCTCGATCAAAGCCTCAGTAACCAGCCTGCTTTCCAGTCAAGATCAAATGAAGCCGGAACAGCATGAGCTGCTCACTGTTATCGACGAAGAGTGCGACCGGTTGAATCAATTGGTCGGAGATGCGGCCGAAATGGCGCAACTCGATGCCGGCGAATTCGAGCTGGATCTGCAAGCGACTTCCATAGACGCGATCGTCAGCGCTGCGCTCGAGTACCTTAGAGCAGCCCTGGGCTCGAGACCTCTTCGCGTGAATTTGTCCGACGATTTACCGCCTGTGCGGGCTGATTCCGGCCGTGTCCGCGATGTTTTGGTGCGCCTCATTGAAAACGCCAACGCGTATACGCCGGCCGGCCGCCCGATCACAATTTCCGCCGAAGTGAAGGGCGCCTTCCTGACCGTCTACGTGGCCGATCAGGGGCCGGGAATCGACGAGATGGAATTAGGACTGATTTTTGATAAGTTCTACCGGGGACGCAATCAGCGTTATCTCGTGCAGGGAACGGGAATGGGTTTGCCGATTGCAAAGGCAATTGTGGAGGCCCACGGAGGCGCAATCGGCGTCACCAGTCAGCTCGGCCAAGGGTCCGTCTTTTCGTTTACTTTGCCGATTGCGTCGCGCGGCGATTCACGATGAGTTCCGCGACCATTCTCGTTGTCGATGACGACTCGCAAATTCGGCGCGTCATGCGCACCGCTCTTTCTTCCCACGGCTATACGATTATCGAGGCCCGCAATGGCGAGGAAGCACTCAAACAAGTTCGCGCCGAGCGCCTCGACCTGATCATTCTCGACTTGAATATGCCCGACATGGATGGCATCGAAGTGTGCCGCGAAATCCGCGGGGTTTCGAATTTGCCGATCATCATGCTGACCGTGCGCAGCGCCGAAAAGGACAAAGTGCGCGCGCTTGATGCGGGCGCCGACGATTATGTCGTCAAACCTTTCGGCATTGACGAATTGCTGGCTCGCATTCGAGCGGCCCTGAGGCGCGCACCTGGCGAGGCCGTTGAGACGAGCGTGGTAACCAAAGAGATGCACCTCGACTTCGATAACCGCACCATCATCGTGCAGGGCAAATCGGTGCACCTGACGCCCAAAGAATTCGAATTGCTTCGGGAACTGGTCACGAATGCAGGGAAACCGGTCTCACACCGGCGCCTGCTGCAGGCTGTGTGGGGACCGGACTACGGAGAAGAAACCGAATCGCTGCGCGTGATGGTGAACCAGTTGCGAAAGAAGATCGAGCCGGACCCCGCGAACCCCCGCTTCATTCGCACCGAGCCTTGGATCGGCTATCGTTTTGTGCTGCCGCAGGAATCTGTCGTCAAGCAGCCTCGATGATTTTGTAAATCTACCCGTGGTCTTACCTAACACCCGCTCGGCCGAGCCGCAAAAATACGCTCGGACTCTTACGGAAGTGTGTAGCGAAAATCAAGATAGACCATGCTCAGGTGCGCGTTTTTCTGGCTCGTGGGAGCCAAAAACCACGGGTTCCGCGATAAATAAGAGTACTGCACGATGATCTGGACTTTGCCGTAGTTCTCATTCGACCAGAGAGTTGGGATTACGTCAGCGGAAGCTTCCTGAACCGTGCGGTTATTGGTGTTCTCGGAGCCAGGAAAACCAAAACCCACGCACGTGAAACCGGCGATGCCCGCGCAGGAGGCGCCCGGAGCGGTCGAAGGCAGTAACCCAAAGTTACGTCCGAAGTAGACGCCGCCGTAATAGCCGGAGACCGAGAGCTTGGGGCTGGTTTGCCATTCCAAGCCGCCAAGTCCGGCGCCGGAATGAACTCCCGAGAGCTGCCCATCCGGATTCACGATGACGTCCGGACCGAGCCCGATCGTGTAGCGGCCGCCGCCATCACCCCAGAAAGAATCGCCGATCACGCGGAGGTTCTTGACGACTTCGAGATTCACATTGATGGATCCGGCGCCGCCCGTGATTGTGTTTGTGACGGCGGGGATGGCCAGGGCGTTGAACACTCTAAAAGTGCGTATCAACCCGGCAGCCTCAACGTGAAACAGACGTTCGCCGGGACGAAAGTCATACGCCGTTTTTACAATGAAATCGGGGAGCAGATTGGGAACGGCCGTATTCGTTGCGCTGCTCGCCGCGCTTGTACTGCTGCTGCCGTTGTCGAACTGAGCGGCAAACGATGCGGCAGGGAAAATCACCGAAGCAGGCACGAATTGCTGCGGGTTCTCAACAGACACACCGATCGCCCAATCTTTGGTTGCGTGATAGGTGAGCCGGAACTGTGGCTGCCGCGCCCAGATCAGGCCGACCTGAAAGTTCGGATCTTCGTTCAGCGTGTAGAAGATGTCTGCGGTATTAGGCGAGAGGCCCACTCGGTTGGGTTGCAGGAGTGACCATTCCTGCCCGCCGAGAAATTCCCACTTGCCATGCTTCACATCGGCCCAATAAACGCGCAATCGCAAACTATCGCTGTTCGCCGTTATGTTTGCGTTGGGAGGCTGGAAGCCGAGAAAATCAGCTTCCACGTATCCGGTGATTGCAGTGGAGGGAGTCATATTCGCATCGACTCTTAAAGACAGTCGCGAATATTGAGCGGAAATGTGCGTCTCGCTCAAGTGCCCTTGCGGCACCACATTGTTAAAGGGAACCGTTCCAAAAGAGGTCGCGAGCCCACTTCCGAGGTTCTTTGTACGGTAGAAGACGGCCGCATCGAGAAAGCCGCCAGGCGTGAATTGCGCTGCGCCGATCTTGAATGAAAGGGGCGACTGCCCTCCCTGCGGAGCCGCTTGCTGCGGCGCTGTGCCTGGAGCTGGATCGGGTGTAGGGGCCGACGGCCCGGTACTGGGGTCGTCGGGTTCGAGCGGCGTTGTGGGTGAACTTATTTGAGTGCTCGGATTCATAGGCTTATCGTCATCATTTGCGGCTAACGCACAGTTTCCGATCAACAGGATGGAAACGATCACTGAAACGAATGCGCACATGACCCCTCACTTTCTATTTTTTGGAATTTGACGTGGAGCGAACTAACATTGTTTTACCTTGCGGGACTTGACAAAAAAGCTCGCGTAAAGGAGTGTGATGGCGGAGAAGCGCCGAACGAAATACGGTGCGCGAAAAATACAGCATTTTCCTTGTCGACGTGAAGGGACCATCTGCATCTAAAATTTATTGTCAACGCGAATTTTGAACATCGACAAAGCCCATAGGAGGCTGACCTATGGAAACCAGCCGGCGAGATTTTTTGAAGGTGGCTACCCTTGGGGGCGCCGCGGTTACAGTCTTCGGTTTCGACCTCAGACCTGCGTACGCTCAGCTGCGTGAACTAAAAATTGCGCGCGCCACAGAGACGCGCTCTACTTGTCCGTATTGCTCGGTAAGCTGCGGCGTGATCATCTACACGCTGGGCGACAAAGCCAAGAACGTCACTCCTCAAGTAATTCACGTCGAAGGCGACCCCGACCATCCCATCAATCGCGGCACGCTTTGTCCAAAAGGTGCTTCGCTCGAGCAGGACATTCTCAATGAGCGCCGCCTGCTGAAGCCGCAAGTGCGGCGTCCCGGAGCCACCGACTGGCAGGACATTCCCTGGGATGATGCGCTCAGCGAGGTCGCGCGCTGGGTGAAGAAGTCGCGCGACGATTCGTTTGTGGAAAAAGACGCGCAGGGGCGAACGGTCAACCGTTGCGAAGGCATAGCCTGGACCGGCGGCTGTACAGATACCAACGAATTCAACTATCTGGTCGTCAAGACCATGCGCAGCCTGGGGGTCTGCTACCTGGAAAACCAGGCCCGTGTTTGACACGGCCCCACGGTCTCAAGTTTGGGACCTACATTCGGACGCGGAGCGATGACGAACGGCTGGATCGACATCAAGAACACCGACATGATGTTGATCATGGGCGGGAATCCGGCCGAGAACCATCCGTGTGGCTTCAAATGGGCTATAGAGGCCAAGCGGGAACGCAATGCCAAGATAATCGTCGTCGATCCACGCTTCACGCGCACCGCTTCCACCGCCGATCTCTTCCTGCAGATTCGCGCCGGTTCGGATATTGTTTTCCTGGGCGGGCTGATCAATTACGCCATTGAGAACAATCGCATCGCCAAGGACTATCTCGTCAACTTCACCAATGCCGCGTTTGTGGTGAAGGAAGGCTTCAAGCTGCCGGAAGATGGCCTGTTTTCCGGCTTTGATCCTGCCACCCTCACGTACGACAAAGCCACCTGGAACTACGAAGAGGGTGGCGATCTATCGAAGAAACCCGATCATGAGGCTTCATCCGGGACAGGCAGGAACGGCTGCGGCAGCAGCGCCGCCGGCGCTTCCAGCAAATGCCGCCTATGATCTCGATCTCCAACATCCACGCTGCGTCTTCCAGCTTCTGAAGAAGCAATACTCCCGCTACACGCCCGAGATGGTCGAGCGCATCACCGGCATTCCGCGCGATCAGTTTCTGAAGGCGGCGGACCTATTTACGTCGATTCGCAAGAACGGGGACATGGCAAAAGCGGCGACCATTATTTACGCCGTCGGCTGGACCCAGCACACCTTCGGCACGCAAATCATACGTACGGCGGCGATGTTGCAGCTTCTGATGGGCAACGTCGGGCGCGCCGGAGGCGGCGTGAACGCGCTGCGCGGCCATTCGAATATTCAGGGCGCGACAGACATGGCAGGCATCTTCGATAACCTCCCTGGCTATCTTAAAGTGCCCATCCCTGCAGATACGGATTTGGCGACTTTTCTGAAGCGCACCACGCCAACGGCTTCGAAGCCCGGGCCCTGGCAATCCTTCAATTATTGGTCCAATACGCCGAAGTTCATGGTGTCGTTTCTGAAGGCCATGTACGGAGACGCCGCAAGGAAGCAGAAGCGACTTCGCATTTCACTACTCTGCCCAAAGTCGATCGTAATTATTCCTGGACCGAGATCTGGGACAACATGTACCGCGGCTCAGTGAAAGGCATGTTCGCTTTTGGCATGAACGGCGTGATGATCGGCCCGGACACGAATAAAAACATCAATGCGCTGAAGAAGGCCGACTGGTTAGTCGTGGGCGAGATTTATCCAGACGAAACCAGCGAGTTCTGGAGGCTCCCGGAATCAGCACGGACGAGCATGAAAAAAATCAATACGACGGTGTACCGACTGCCCTGCGCCGGTTTTGCCGAAAAAGACGGCAGCATGACCAACTCAGCGCGCTGGCTGCAATGGAAGAATGTCGCCCTGCCTCCGCCCGGCGACGCTCGCCTGGACCAGGACATTGTGGCGCAGATTTTTCTGCGCGTACGCGACCTCTATCGCAAAGAGGGCGGAAAATTCCCCGACCCAATCCTGAATCTGACATGGCCGTATACCGATCCCGAACATCCGGCGCTCGCCGATCTCGCCAAAGAGATCAATGGCAAAGCGCTGGCCGATCTCACCGATCCGGCCACGAAGCAAACTCTTAAGGCAGGGCAGCAATTACCCGGCTTCGCGTTCCTGAGAGACGACGGCACGACTTCGTGCGGGAACTGGATTTATTCGGGATCCTGGACTGAAGCCGGACCACAGCTTTCGCGGCGCGGAACCGAAGATCCCAGTCGGGCTCGGGATTTACCCCAATTGGGCATGGTCGTGGCCCGCGAACCGGCGAGTTTTGTATAACCGCGCATCATGCGATCCCGCAGGCAAGCCTTGGGATCCCGAGCGCCGGCAGGTATGGTGGAACGAAGATACACAAAGATGGGTTGGCAACGACATTCCCGACTTCAAGCCCGATTCGCCTCCTAAGGATCACATGGGACCTTTCATCATGAACCCAGAGGGCGTCGGGCGAATCTTTGTGCCGCTTGCAGGGATGGCAGACGGGCCTTTTCCGGAATATTACGAGCCTGTGGAAAGCCCCGTATCAAATCTGCTGCACCCGAATCAGTCGAGCAGCCCGGTGGTCAAGAAATTCACCACGCCGTTGGATAAATTCGGGACCCCCGAACAGGGTTTTAACGTGGTCTGCACAACGTATCGATTGACCGAGCAATACCACTACTGGACGAAGAACAATCCCGATGAACGTTCAGTTGATCCCCGAGCCCTTCATCGAGATTCCAGTGGAATTGGCGGATCAACTGGGCATTCGGGGCGGCGAAAAACTCAAAGTAAGCAGCGCGCGCGGCAGCTACGTGGCCAAAGCGTTTGTTACGCGGCGAATCAAACCGATGACGATTGACGGGAAGAGGGTCTTTCAAATCGGCCTGCCGATTCATCAGGGTTTCCGCGGCATTCAAGAAGACGCGGATCGAAATGCGCGCACGCCGGCGAATCTACTCACGCCGACGGTGTACGACGCTAATGCGTACACTCCCGAATTCAAGGGCTTTCTCGTGAAAGTGGAGAAGGCCTGAGGCGAGCCGAATATGAGCCAGGCAATCCTAGAAATTCGACGGATCTCGGGACATGCCGGCTCCGTCCCTGGCGCCGGCATCAGGCGCGAATTCGAAGTCTGCAAGTTAATCGACACCACCACCTGCATCGGCTGCAAGGCATGCGAAGTCGCCTGTCTGGAATGGAACGGCCTGACCTTCAGCGAGACCACCTTCAACAATTCCTACCAGACGATGCCGGACACGCAGTGGAATTACTGGAACCTGATCAAGTTCAACGAGCACGAGCGCGAAGACGGCACCCTGCAGCTGCTGATGCGCAAGGATCAGTGCATGCACTGCGAGGAGCCGGGATGCCTGATCGCCTGTCCGGCCGACAGCGCCATCGTGCAGTACGTGAATGGCATCGTCGACTTCCAGCAGGAACATTGCATCGGCTGCGGGTATTGCGTCACCGGCTGCCCGTTTAACATCCCCAAGTTCAGTCCCACGGCGCGCAAAGTTTTCAAATGCACGCTGTGTGTGGACCGCGTCACGCAGGGGCTGGAGCCCGCCTGCATCAAGTCTTGCCCAACGGGCTGCCTGCATTTCGGAACCAAACCCGAGATGAAAACGCTTGCCGAAACGCGTGCCACCCAGCTTCGTGAAGTTTCGGGATTCGAAAACGCCGGCGTCTATGATCCCTCCGGAGTTCAGGGGACTCACGTTATCTACGTTCTTCACGACGCCAGCAAACCCGGAACTTTACGGCGGTCTGCCGAAAGATCCGCACGTTCCCTGGACAGTCAAATTATGGAAGTCAGCCGCTGAAATGGATCGGCAACATCGCCATCATCGGCGGTCTGCTCGGCGTCTTCGCCCATTACCTGCGCTTCGGACCGAAAGTCGTTCCGCCCGGAGACGACGAAACGTCTCCGCCGGGCGGCACCGCACCACGTGCGGGGCGCGCCGCACCAGCGGAGCAGAGCCATGAGTTCAACGCCAGTCCTTGCGAACGGTCGAGTCCTTCGCTACTCGTTTCACGAGAGGCTGGTCCACTGGCTGGCGGCCGTTTTCGTATCATGTATCTGCTGCTGTCGGGACTTGCGTTCTGGTCGCCGTGGCTTTTCTGGCTCGCGACCGTGCTTGGCGGCCCTACAGTTTCGCGTGAGTTGCACCCATGGTTCGGGCTGATCTTCGTATTCGCCACATTCCTGATGTATGGAATGTGGGGCAGGCAAATGCACGAGACGGAGACCGGATAAGCAATTCTGGCGCGCCGTCCCACATTACATTCGCAATGAAGACGAATTGGTTCCGCTCGGCCGATCGCTTCAACGCCGGGCAGAAGCTGCTGTTTTGGGGATTTTTCTGGTGTGGAATCCTGCTTTTGCTATCCGGGCTGGTTCTGTGGTTCCCCCATTGGATTCCATGGAGCCTTCGCTACGTCCGCTACTTGCCGTGCTCGTCCATGCGAGTTGCGCGCTGCTTACGATTGGGCTTTTCATCATTCACGTTTACATGGGCACGGCCATGGAACGCGGCTCCTTCGGGTCCAGTGATTCGCGGTGAGGTCTCAACTCGCCTGGGCCAGAAGCTTTCACCGTCTCTGGTATGAGCACGTGCTGCGAGATGCCGCAGCGAGAAAATGAGCTTGTGATGTGGGATGCGCGCATCCAGCGCGCGAGTGAGTTAGCCTCTTCTTATCCATTCGCCTCCGAAGGTCTGCGCTTTTATGAGCGCCTCGCTCGATTTCAGAAATCGCTTTACGCGGAAATCAAAGCAGAATGCGGAAACGATAAGCGAAAACGCCGCGCCGGCACGCTGCGGGACGAATTCGATGCTTTCATTCTTTTGCCGCGTTTTGCGGGCTTCGTCTCTACGCTCGAAGAAATCGCGCCGCCTCCGCTGGCGCGCGCGGCGCATGAATTGCGCTCGCGCGGCTCCGGCCGCTGGCAGGGGATTCTTCAGCAGTTTTGGGAGAGCGACTCGGCAACCGATCTGCAACCGGCGGAAGAGCTCGTCTCATGGCTTTTCCTGCAACCCTACGCCGAATATCTCGCGGACCACAGCGAGTGGAGTCCACGCGAGGGCACGGCATCGACGTGCGCCTTTTGCGGTAGCAAACCGGTGGTGGGCGCGTTGCGTCCCGAGGGCGACGGCGGAAAGCGCTCCCTGATCTGTTCGCTATGCGCGGCGGAATGGGATTACGGCCGAATCGCCTGCGCCGCATGTGGCGAAAACGATCCGCACAAGCTGGCCGTATACTCCGCAAAAGAATTCGACTATATGCGCGTGGAAGCCTGCGAGACCTGCCGCCGCTACGTAAAGACCGTGGATTTAACTAAAGATGGGCATGCCGTGCCGGTCGTGGATGAATTGGCGTTCATTCCCCTCGACCTCTGGGCCACCGAGCACGGCTATCAGAAGATTCACCCCAACCTGCTGGGAATCTAGCTCGCCCGAACGACAAACGCGATGTGGCGAGCCCCGCCGTAGCAGCAACTCAGCGATACAGAATAATGGTGGACGTGGGGGGGACTCGAAGCCCGGACGCCCTGCGCACGACGTTCTCCGACACGACACACGGAACACTAAGCGGCAACAGTTCGCGTCCGTGCTCGCCCATAATCGATAGAAGCTCGCTTCGAAAGGTCACCGAAAATGAGAAAAATGCTGGTGCGCGGAGGGCTTTCGTTATTGGGGGTGGTTGTCACGCTGGCCTGGTTCAGCTACGGCCCGAAGGGCAAGAGCGTCGCGTCATCCGACCACATCCCGGCGAAGATCGGTATAGGCGGCCAAACGTTGGAAATTGAGGCGGAAAGCAACTCCGCGGCAACGATGCGCGTATCGTTTGAGGACTTGAGCAAACCGACCGGCGAGCAACGATTAATGGAGAGCTGGGAGAAGATTCCGGCAGGCACACGTTCCTGGAGCATCGATGTGCCCCCAGGCGTGGGCGGATACATAGAGCTTGGCGCCGATCATCCAAATCCAGGCGATACGCTCACGATGCGCGTCCGCATGAACGGCAGATTGCTGGACGAGCAAACGGAAAAGCTGGATGCTCCGCTAGAGCCGAACACGGCTTTCTTTGTGCAGGATCATTTCGACGACTATTCCGATCCGGCACAACAATCAGACCGATAGTCCAGCCAATTCTAACGGCTTAGTCGAACGCGCGCAGAGCTTCATCGCAACTCTGCTGCCTCGCCAAAAACGCGCGTCCGATTAAGCACTAGCGTCACTCAGCCTGCGGCTTGGCTCCAACCAGGTTTGGGTATTCAGGAGACCATTGCGTGGCGGCGATGCGGTCGCACAACTCCTCAGGCGATGTAAGCTGCGCAACGCCTGTGTGCTGCGCTTCGATGGCTACCTCAAGAGCGATCTGTCGCGCGATTGTCCGGAGATCCTTCAACGAAGGAAGTAACGCAGCTGTAGAATCAGACAACACGGGCGAATTCTCACCCAATGTGCGGCCGGCCGCCATCATCATCCGATCGGTCACTCTCCACGCTCGGGAGGCAATCAAACCCAGACCGACCGCCGGAAAGATATAGACGTTATTGCACTGGGCAATTGGAATCTTCCGGCCCCCGAAGTCTACCGGCGCGAATGGAGAACCTGTGGCGACGATCGCGCGGCCGTCAGTCCACCGCATCAAGTCTCCTGGAACGGCTTCACACCGGTCCGTTGGATTCGACAGCGGGAAAATGATCGGCCGGTCAACCTTGCGCGCCATTTCTCGCACGATAGATTCGGTAAATGCACCACCGAGGGTCGATAGGCCGATCAAAATTGTCGCGTCGACATTGCGGATGACAGTATCGAGATCAATGGTGCCAGACGAAGGCCGCCGCCACGGCGCGAAGCGCTCCACTGGTTGGGCGTAAGCGCGTTGCTCCGGAGCCAAGTCGGTTCGATCCGCGTGCAGGATACCGCCCCGGTTGACCATCCAGAAACGGCCCCTGGCCTCTTTCTCAGAGAGGCCACTGTCCACAAGCGCCATGCGCAAATAATCCGCCACGCCAATGGCCGCAGCGCCCGCTCCGTAGAAGACAATCCGCTGGTCCTTCAAGCTTCTGCCAGATGCTTTGATCGCCCCTGTGAGCGCGCCGAAAGCGACCGCCGCTGTTCCCTGAATGTCGTCATTGAAGGTCAGCAATTGATCGCGGTACCGATCGAGGAGCGGCCGGGCGTGTGGATTGGCGAAGTCCTCCCACTGCAGGCAGGTCTGAGGCAACTCCTTCTTCACGGCCTGGACGAAAAGGTCTACAAATTCGTAGTAGGCATCGCCCGTGATCCGCTCGTGCCGCCAACCGAGGTATTCTGGTGCTTTCAAGCGTTCCTCGTTGTTCGTCCCCACGTCAAGCACAACCGGCAAGGTTCGGGCTGGGTGAATGCCGCCGATCAAAGAATAGAGAGAAAGCTTGCCAATCGGTATCCCCATGCCTCCCACGCCTTGATCACCGATTCCCAGGATTCGCTCGCCGTCTGTAACCACAATGACGTCGACATCCCCATGGGGCCTGTTCCGCAAGAGGTCGGAAATCGAGTCGCGGAGTGGATAGGAGACGAAAAGGCCACGTGGTCGGCGGTAAATCTTGCTGAATTGCTGGCAACCCAGAGCAACCACGGGCGTGTAGACCACGGGCGTCATTTCTTCTATATGGTCATTCAGCAGTCTGTAAAACAGTATTTCGTTCGTATCCTGGAGCGCACGCAGGTAGATGTGGCGTTCGAGATCCTCCGTTTTGCGGCGATAAGCTTCGTAAGCGCGTGACGTCTGCTCGCCCAGCGATTCGATCTGCGGTGGCAACAGGCCATGAAGACCGAACGCATACCGCTCTTCATCGGTGAAAGCGGTGCCTTTGTTGAAGATAGGTGTGTCAAGAAGATGCATACCGCGAAGGCTCGTATGCAGAGTCGGAACGTTCATCGCTGCCTCACGAGAAACACTTCAGTCCGCCGAATCCTGAGCGGAACGCCTGTAGAATACAAGAGTCCCGTCTCTTTGCCTCACGCTTTCAGGTGAGATCGTGTAGTCGCTCGGCGTAGCGCGTCCCAGGCGCCGCGTTGGAATCCTGTTGAACACGATTCCGTGCGCATTGTCAGCTCATCCGCGGGAGCCTGTTTGGGCTCAATCAGTAGGCATTCCCGTCACCAACGCTGAGTTTGTGGAGAATGGAATCGCAATGGCGTGCAATCAGCGACTTAGCTCAAGCACGGTAAGCGTCAAGGAGAATTAACTTCCGCCTTGGGGGGGAAGCACCGTTTTTATTGGTGATTTTGGTGGACGTGGGGGGACTCGAACCCCCGACCCCCTGCTTGCAAATATTTGCCGCATGTGGAATGAGTAGTTTACGAGGCGACGCTTCCAACAAAGACTTCTTGCCACAACTGACTACGTGAGAACGGCTTAGATTTGGTCAGTCGATTCCCGGTAGCAACCAGTAGGGATTGGTGGTGGGCACAAAATTGGGCACAGCGCCGCTTTTTCTCCAGATTCTATTCTTGCTGCGGATCGAATCGAGGTACTCTCGGTTTCTTGCAATCGTGAGCCGGAGGGTGTCCCTTCTCATGCACAGGAAATTCCTTCGACTCCCAACCACAGCCCTCGCACCGCCAATAAGCTTTCCCGGGAATGTCCTTGTCGACCAGTCTTAGCGCCATTTGTACTCCCCCAGCCAAGCTACAGACGAGGTTCGGCACACACCCTTCCAAGTCACTTTGAAGCTTTCCTCGTGAGGCAGGCTTGATAACAGATGCACGGTTTACTCGTGTTCTCGGCGGTGTTTCCTGGCTTGTTGTCCACTGATAATTGTAATCTCTTCATGACCCTGTCATCCGACTGTCGGCCGGGACAGAAGAATCTTGAGACGCCCTAAAGCCAAATCAGGCGGCCATACCCGCGCAGAAGTCTTCATCTTGGAATCGTTGCGACCGGACGAAAAGAAAGCAGGTCTGTTAGAAGGCAAGGTCATCGAATCGATTCTGAAGATGGGTGGGAAAAATCCCGTCTACCGTTTCATTGAGACCAGAGAAGACCTGGAGGATGCTGCGGCAGAATTCGCCGCAAGCCGGTACCGATATCTACACATTTCGTGCCATGGAGACGCAGGTGCTTTCGAGTTCCATTTCGGCCACCTCGCATTCTCGGACTTTGCGGATCTCTTCCGAGGAAAGCTCAGAGGCAGGCGGCTTTTCATCTCTGCTTGTGAATGTGTAAATTTCAACTTCGTCCGACTAATTATCCCGAGTAGCAAATGCTACTCAGTGATCGGGCCGTATGAAGTCGTCGATTTCGACGCCGCAGCGGTCATCTGGGCTTCATACTACTACTTGGCGTTCCGAAATGACCAGTCATCAATGAAGAGACGCCAGGTGTATAAGAGATTGCGCAAACTGACGAAGTTATTTGGAATAAATCTCAATTACTATTCGCGGAGTAAGAAGCATGGAGCTGTCCGCAAGCGCTTAATCGGAAGACCTCTGTAGATTGGCCGCGTGGTAGTCCTGCTGGTGGTGGCCTGCAACAGCTCCTGGTCCGCGCGGAATACGAAAAAAGGACATCGACGAAGAGCGCTCTCAGTGACGAGTTGCAAAAACCCTACGCGAAAACACCCCAAGTTAGCCCTCGTTATCACGTCTCCCTTCCTGTACTCAAGCAAACCAGCAAAATCGTCCCCCGCAGACCGAAATCCCTCAGAGGTGACTCAGTTTTTGACGAATTTGGGATGTGTTTTTTCGGTGCTGGCTTCGGTAGGGCGCTCACGCGCCTCATTCTTCTGATCTCTAGCTTTTCTAATCTTACGACCTTCGATGTAGGTGTGGAGTGTGGGTGGTGATGGCGAACCTAGGACTCAACGACTGCGTTCTTACCCTTCGTAGTCAACGAGTAGAAGTCGCCGCCACGGTTCTCTAGCACACCTGCATTCAACAGTTCCTCGACTGCGTCGAGCACTTGCTCCCGTTCCACTGGTCCATTACCCGCTGCCTCAAACAACACGTGCAAGTCCAGGCGCTCTTGTTTCATTTCTTCAAATATCTTCAGAACCCGCAGAGAGAGTGGTTTCATGGTGCGCTTCGACCTTGAGTCTAAGCAGCCTTTTTATATTTGTCGGGCTGAAATTTACCGCCGTCAACGTAATTCTTGTTGATCTCAATAAACGTGTTCCACTTCTCCGGCAGATCATCCATTGCGAAAATAGCCGTCACTGGGCAGACTGGCACGAAGGCACCACAGTCGATGCACTCAGTGGGATCGATATACAATTGAGGCACCTCATCGTATGTCGGTCGGCCGTCGTCATAGGTTCGGCCCTTTGCCGGATGGATGCAATCCACCGGGCACACGTCCACGCAGGCGGTATCTTTTGTGCCGATGCAGGGTTCAGCGATAATGTATGCCATCGGGCAGCTCCTTCACTGGGCTCCATTAGCCTCTGTAGAAATAGTACTCCCCTGTTTGGGTTTGTGCTCTGAAGAGCGATATCTGGCAAAAAGCTGTCCGCGTCGTAGCTTCATTGTGCCATACCACCCCTTCGGCAAGCATCTCACCTGGCAATTCGACGCTCCGGCTTGGGCTAAGGCCAACACATTTGAGACGGGAGTCAACGTCTTGTCCATACATTGACAATCGAATCTGCTCCTATAATGATCATGTTCGGCTCCTTACTCCCAAGCTTTGGTCCTCAAGCAACCACAGTCTACCCGCGTCGAGGGAGCCGACATTGTTATGAAATCAAATCGGAGGCCCCGAATGAGAATATTATGCGCGTCTCTTCTCACTGCGACCGTGGCGGCTGTTGTGATTGGCGGCCCCGTCGACGCGGCTCGGTGGCGTTCGGTTACCACCTCGGGCCCAGAAACCACACCTGACGACGCTCAGATAGTGAGCTTACTTAGAAGCAATCAGAAAAAGAAGTTCGATAAAGAGCTGGCAAGGGGCCACTAGACGCATTAGCCTAAGCGGCAAGGATGGCTTTCGGAGGCAATATGAAAAGTACGCCAAGACGAAACATCAGGGCCTACTTTCTTCTAGGGTTAACACTCACAATGGCGGGATCCTTGTTCGCGGCATCCAGCATCTACGACTTCACTTTGCTCTCGATTGACGGAAAACCGATACCGCTGGCGAGCTTCAAGGGCAAGGTAGTGCTCATGGTGAACGTTGCCAGCCAGTGCGGTTATACGCCGCAATACACGGCGCTCGAAACTATCTATGAGAAGTACAAGGATCGAGGCTTCGTCGTTTTAGGCTTTCCGGCGAATAATTTTGGACAGCAGGAGCCTGGGACCAACGCTGAGATCAAGACCTTCTGCTCGACCAAATATAATGTAACCTTTCCGATGTTCTCGAAAATCTCCGTGGAAGGCCGCGATCAGAATCCCCTCTATGCGTATCTGACCAAGGGGGCCAATCCGTCAGTCGCAGGCGATATCCAGTGGAATTTTACGAAGTTCCTTGTAGACCGTAGCGGTCACGTTGTGCGGCGGTTCGAGTCCCCGGTCACGCCTGACTCGCCACAAGTGATCGACTCCATAGAAAAGCTTCTGAAACCTTAGCCGCTGGGGTCTGACTTCTGCTTGGAAGGGCCTTTCCTTGCATCGAATTCCCCTCGGGCTTACCGAAATCACCTCACACTCTTCGCCACCCAGGCTCAACGTGCTTAGGCCGCCCATTTCAGCCCCTATGGCTTCCAGACCGTGTTGTAAGCTTTGTCTGCGATCTCTTCAGTTCGTTGTTTGATTTCGCTTGGACCCCACGCTGTCGCCTGATCAATCGATTCAGGTAACTTATAGCCATTTTCCGCCAAGATTTTCTTCTTGTCCGTGAAAGACTTATTTTCCAGCAGGCCGTTTACCTCTCCTGAAACAAGAAGCAAATTCCCGATCTGGCCAATCACCGCATCATCATAGCCTGACTGACCGATAACGCTTTGGGGTGCTAAGTGCTCGATCGTCATCTGTTCGTAATCCAAGACAGCGGCACTCGTTCCCTGACGCGCCATGCCAACAAGTACATACTTGACGAGTTTCTTTTGCTTGGTGACATTGTCTGTAAAGATGATGAGCGGAAACAGGGCCTTGAATTCCTCAACCGATGGGATCCTGTCACGAAGTTTCTGCCTGAGTTCTTGGATGATTTTGACTGCGCCCTGAGTGCTCTCGGCTTCGAATAGCCTGCGCCCAAGCGCAGCATACATTGCGGATATGCCCCCGGACGAGCGCTGGGATGTCACCGCCGTAAAAAGAAAATGAAACTTCTCGATTGCGACAACGGCATCTTCGACATGTTTCTTTTTGAGTTTCTTTGATATCCGATACTCTCGGAGCAAAGAGAGCACACAAGGAGTTTGTTGCACGACGCGAAAGGTTGTGAGTGCGATAAGAGCCCGCTCTATCTCCTTTTCTTCCTTGGCCCATCCGCCGTAGCCAGGTTCGTTCATCGAGCGGTACAAGACGGCATCTTGTAAGAGCGAGTCAAGGAACGCTGGTGACTTGTCGGCTGAAATCTGTTTCTTAAGAACCTTGAAGAGATTCTTTGCGGGCAGGTAATCGTACTTCGATAGCCATTGATGATGGATAAAGGCGTCGGTTTCAAGATCAGCGGAAGAGCCTTCGATAATTTCGAGCAACTGCTTCCACTTGATCTTCACTTCGTCCGATGATGGGTTTTTCCCTTTTATATGTTTGGTTAAATGGTTCTTTACGAGGTCTGCTAGGGCAAGATCCTTGCCCCGTGTGTTTAGCGTCTCGAAGATTACGTAAGCATCATCCTCGTCTTCAAGTTTGACGAGAATTATCTTAAGATTCAGCAGGGAATCTCGGATGGAGATGAGTTTTTGTTCCGTCAATTCCTTGCGTCTCTTCTCGGACAGTGATGAATCCATATTCAGGCTGTCAATAGCACCCGAAACCAGCTGCCAAAGTTGGGTGTGCGCCGATTGCAGGTTCGATTCTTCGGTCAGGAGATCGATTGTTATCGACGGCGTCCCCCACTTCTGGATCCGATCTTGAAAAAACGGGTACGACGATTCCGTTGAGACTATAAACTCCGGTTTGTTGTCAATGTTTCGTCTTTCGATGAGGCCATGGATTCCTTCGGCGAGATCCTGGAGGCCAACTTCTGCAAGTTTATTTCGAAGCACGCTGAGGAGGATGGTGATCGTAGTAAGACGCTGTTGCCCATCTACGACACCATAGCGTTGCTTGCCGTCCTTGTACACCACCATAGATCCGATGAAGTAGTCTTGTGGGTTGTCCTGGATGACGTCTTCCCAGAACTCTTGGACGTTTTCTCGGTCCCATGAATACGGCCTCTGAAATCGCGGTATTTTATAATAAGCAGACGAAAGCATCGTGCGGAGATCTTGGTCGGTAGATTCAATTTTCATATCGTTATGCGTCTTCGGTCTCGGGTTTGAGTAGTCGATCCAGACGCAGACGGTCGAGACGATGAAAGCATTTTTATATCACAACTCGACGAATCGTGATCTGCCCTTCCGTTCCGTTGCCTAGCCCCTAGCCTGGATTATTCGCTGAATTTGGTGGCGAAAAAAGAAAGGATGCTCTAAAAGGTGCATGAACACTGGGTTTTCTGAGAACCCAGTACACCATTTTGGAGCATCCCAAAGGTGACAACTCGTATATCACAGTTCTGCTTCTCCTTCTACCGCCGCCATCCCATTCACTGTGATTTTTCCGGCGGGCAAATCACCAGCGACGCGGGCCTTCTGCCACTGCGCGCTTTCGACGAGCAGCATCATCTGACCAACGATTGGGCCGCACTACTCAGCGACCCACGCCAAGATGATCGCGTGCTCCATCACTCACTGGCCCTGTTGCGGCAACGCATCTACCAGATCGTCGCGGGCTACGAAGACGCCAACGATGCCGACCGTCTGCGTCATGATCCCGCTTTGCAGATCGTCGCCGATCAAGAACTGGGAGCCCCGCTCGGCTCCCAGCCCACGCTCAGCCGCTGGGAGAATGCGCCTTCCGCCCGCGATCTGGTGCGCTTGAATGATGCCCTGCTCGATCAGTTCATGCGCCTCTGTGGAAAGCAGGTCCGCCAGCGCGGCGAGATCCTGCTGGACATCGACTCCACCGACGATCCCACCCATGGCCAGCAACAACTCAGCTTCTTCAACGGAGCCTACGACCAGCATATGTACCACCCCATGCTCGTCTTCGAACGCCACACCGGATGTCTGCTGGCCGTACGGTTGCGACCGGGCAATGCCTCCAGTCATGCGCGCATCGTTCCGATGCTGCTGCGGCTGGTGCCGCGTCTAGAAGCCGCTTTTCCCGGCGTGCCGATCAAGCTGCGCGGCGATGCTGGTTTCGCTCTGCCGCTGCTCTACCAGTTCTGCGAGTTTTTCGGCATCCAGTACGCATTCGGCATTGCTGCCAACGCGGTCTTCCAACGCCGAGCCAAGCTCCGGCAGAAACGTCTCGCCCGCCGCTATCGCCACACCGGAATCCCGCAGCGCAGCTTCTCCAGCTTTTGCCATCGTGCCCGCAGTTGGTCACGCCAGCGTCGCATCTGTTACAAGGCCGAGCACACCGCCACAGGAACCAACCTCCGCTTCCTCATCACTAACTGCCCCGGCCACGCTTCCCAGGTCTTTGCGTTTTACAACGATCGCGGCGAGTGCGAGAACCGCATCGAGGAGTTCAAGAACGGCTTCCGTGCCGACCGGCTCAGCTGCCATCGTTTTCTGGCCAACGCCTTCCGTCTGCTCCTGCATGGCTTTGCCTACAACCTGGTCAATCTGTTTCGTCTGCTGCAACTTCCGCTGCCGTGGCGCTCGGCGCAGATCGAAACTCTACGTGCTCGCCTGTTCAAAATCGGTGCTCGCGTCCGCCAGACCGCCCGCTGCATCCGCGTCCACCTGGCCACCGGCTGGCCGTGGCAATCTCTGTTCTGCGAACTCGCCTTGACGTTTAACACCGGCTAGCCTGCTCCTGTCCTCTCCCAATTCATCTCTGCGCCCGTGAGTTTAGGGCGGAGCCTTCGTCGAAAACCGCTTTTCTCTCTCATCCGCGAGCTCTGCACGCCGCCGTGAATCCCCGAATGCCGAGAATTCGACAATTCAACTGCAGAAAAACAAATCGTCAGCTCTCATGAATTAAGCGGGCTAGCGCGTGCAGCCCCGGCAGCTACAAGCCTCGTTTTTAGGTTTCGTCCAAGTTTCCAGTTGCGCGGGACGTCTAGAACGCGCGTGGTGCCCTCATGAGGATTAGCAAAAACGGCGGTAGCAATGCCTAAGGGCTTGTGGGCATCAAGCTCGTCTTCTAGCCTTCTTTCTTGTTGGGCCGTTAACGACAACGGGTGTCCATGTAGCCGCCCCAATACGCTTGATGTCGTGGCGAAGATGACTTTCAAGCATGAATGGCTCTCTTTGGTACAGGACGGCGTAGAAGCGTGTCCAGTCCTTCGATCCCTTGTATCCAGCGGTGTCCTCCGCGATGCCGCTGAATGCTTGTGCCACTTGTTCTCTTGTATGAACAATTTTAAACTCGATCGCGGCACCTATGCTCGCGATGCCACAATCTGGCTTGAAGTTCTTGATTGTTCCACCGATCGACGGGTTCAATCGGAAATCAGGAAAGCACGCTCCGAGGTAGTCGTGCATGACCTCCTGAAGATCGCTCTCCTTCTTCGGCCTACAGTTTCTTCGACGCAGTAGCGCTGGCGTGTCTCGCAGCATCTCCTCTAACCTGTTGAGTGTCCACGCTTCTTCACTCGAAATGCCCTCGGTGAGCGATATACGTAAGCCCCGGATCATCCGTTCAACGAGATTGAGGGCTGGGCTAGTGCAATTTTCATACTGAGCGTCCTCGATTACTTCCCGTAGGCCTTTCTTTCCAGAGCTGAGTTTCGTCCAAGATTCAACTAGTGAAGAGCGCGTTTCGGGCAGTTCAGCCGCTTCCAATACCACTAACAGGGTGCCGTGGAGTTCCTCTAGTATCGCCTCCAGAGCAAATCGCGGTTCGTCATAGACTCCCCTCTCATACGAAATTCTATGGTGAAACGCCTCCGCCTCTATTTGGCGTAATGCATCTTTAGCATCGGCTAACATCTTGCTAAGCTCTCCCAATGCTTTCTGCGCGACCACAACATTCACAGATTACCTCCCCCGGAAAACTGCGTCCGGACGTTATGTTCATAACCGGTTCGAGGAAGACTGCATATAACATCCGAGCAGGAAATAGAAACAAATTCTTGTTCGTAACATCGCCCCTGGGCCATCATTTATAGTGATCGCCTCGGGGTTTGACGATGCCTTTCGCTGATGTGCCGCCGGTGATCCGGCGGCGGATGGCGCAGATTCGTAAGGTCGATACTAAGCCTGAAATGATCGTGCGCCGAATTTTGTACCGCTGGGGCCATCGCTATCGGCTCCATAGACGTGACCTTCCAGGAACGCCCGATGTGGTGTTCTTTTCACTTAGGAAGGTCGTGCTCGTGCATGGGTGCTTTTGGCATCAGCACCATTGTGCGCTGGGGAAAGAGCCGTCACGCCGACGCGAATATTGGATACCGAAGCTTAGGCGCAATCAGCAGCGTGATGCTCGCAACGCGGCTGCCCTGCGCAAGTTGGGTTTCAGAGTATTAGTGATATGGGAATGTCAGACGCTTGATCATACCGCGCTCGAGCGGAAGCTAGTCCGTTTCTTGAAACGGTAGGCTTCCTGACGCCATTCGCAAGGCACGGCTACCTTTGCCTTCGCCAGGGTGATCAGCATATTCCCCGACCAACGGACGATACTTAGCCGGTAGAGGTGCAGTCTTCTCCGGCGGCGGTATTTCCTTGCGCCTGGTGGGCAACAGCCGCAGCAGCTTGGTGATCGGCGCATCGAGAAGCTGACGCCGTATCTCTCGAGCAAGCCGCTCTGCGATCAGGGATGGAACGGCGTTGCCAACCATACGCTGCATTTCCGTACGACTACAGTTCACCTTGAGCCCTTCGGGAAAAGTCTGGAGGCGTGCCATCTCCTTAAACGTGAGGCGGCGATTGTTCCAGTGGAACGGACCTATTGCTGGACCGGGCTGTGCTTGAATCGTCCAGGAAGGAAGACGCTTCGAGAGCTTAAGCAGGAAACTCCAGTATCGCGTCCGCCAGCCGAAGAGCGGCTTGCCTCCCCCCCGACTTGTATGCCAGAGGTAATTCTGGCCTTCTGGAATCGTCGGAAGAAGTTCTCCCCACCTGCCGTGAACCTGCAAGCTTGCGTCATCATCCGTCGGCTCGGCGAGGTCGCCAATAGCGTCCCAGGCTGTGAAATAGGGTTCGCGACTCGAGCCGAACAGATCATTGCTCACATTACCGGGTGCCGAATGGGTTGGTTCGGGGAAGCGAAACGTCCTTCCGTCACGCGATCCCACCATAAATATGCGCTCCCGAATCTGAGGAACGCCATGCTCAGCGCAATTGATCACATTCCATGACACTTTATAATTGGTTCCGGCCTCGCGATTTATCTGCGCGATTCCATCCAGGATTTGACGAAGCCCCTCATCCTTGCCCTCATAGGCCAGTCCGTACACATTTTCCAGCAGGAAGGTTTTCGGTCGCACATCACGGAGCACGCGAAGGTATGCGGTAAGCGTGTCGGCCCTCGGGTCATCCAGGCGCAGTGCATCGCCGCGCACCCAATATGAAGATTTGGAGAACGGTTGACAGGGCGGCCCACCTATAAGCACATCTGCATCGCCTGCCTTTAGGTGGGCCTTAGAAAGCAGCAGCTTCGAAGGAATGACGTTAATGTCGTCCTCAATCACAACCCAATCGCGGTTGAGGCGAATGGTTTGGCAGGCTGTCTTGTCAAATTCCAGGGCGATCCGCGTCTCGAACCCGGCCTGCTCAAAGCCAAAGTCTAGGCCGCCGATGCCAGTGTAAAGGCTGATGGTCGTCAGCATTCTCTAATCGCGGCCATTGAAAAACCTTCCACGAATGCCATAGGCCATGATAGTTAGATACCGACCAAAAATACAGGACCATGATCACCGCAAAAGCTCCGACGGGCGACGCGCTAGAACTTAGGGACCCTTGTGATTCACCTCGATAAAAACCAGGCCGAAAAGCTCATCCGGGATCAGGCGGCACTCAGTGAGAGAGATGCTGGCGACCCCCTGTGGATAGAAAAGATAGAGCACCTTTCTCTCCTATGCGAGCAAGGCATCTCCAAGACACACATTGCATTCCTTGGGACGGTGATGCTTGCGAAGGCTCTGGATCAGAATGCTGACTTGTTCTCCATAAAGCCGCGCCATGCGGAGGGACGCCACCAGGATAGGTCATTCTCAGCTCGGACGCTCTGTCACGGTGTATTGGTCCCCTTGGCTGCGGAGCTTGGTATCAGTCTGGGCGTAACTGGACGCGAACCTCTGAATAACCAGCCATATTTCCGAATGACTCGGCTCGACGACGGAACCCCGGTTCACGCTGGAGGGCGCAAGGCGTTCGACTATATGGTTGGGCTAGTAAGAGAACTACAAAAGATCCCGGACCGAAAGATAGCTACCAATGCTCTACGAGCTTTCATCTCCGTCCGACGCCGCGCACAGCCGCGTTACGCACACCTCGAGGGGGAGACAGCGATTTCTCCGGAACGATTGGCCGATACCATTGTGGAATTTGTTCGCCAGGATTCAGAAGGAGGTAAGCGGCACAGGCCGTTGCGGCCGGTCTGCTTGATGTGTTTGTCGGTAAGGGACGTGTCCTCGCTGGGCGCGTCAACGACCCGAGCCGAAAATACCCAGGGGATGTGTGCGTGAGGTCCAAGGAAGACCAGGAAGTTTTAGTAAAGGCATTTGAGGTTCGTGACAAGCCCGTAAGCGAAACCGATGTACGTATCTTCGGGGGAAGAAATGCGTCGACATGGGCGTCAAGGAAGCCGCGGTTTTGATGGTCAACGAAGGCCAGCAAAAGTTGGATGCAACAGCGCTCGCGCGGTGGTCGGAAGGCTTTGGGCTCGGCCTTGCACTATTTCAGGGATGGCGGCCTTTTGTGGATCAGGTCCTGTTCTGGGGTGAGTTGCCGAAGCCCGTCGCCGCAGGTCATGCGGTTCGGGCGATTCACGCACGACTCATCGAGGTTGAAGCCTCGCCAAGAGCAGTTGAACTGTGGACTAAACTCACACAAGCCGAAGGGATGGAGAAGCCGCGCAGTTGATGGCTATTTCTTAAGTTCCTCCAACTTTCCAATTCCTGCATCCAGCCATTTGATAAGTCTGTCTCGCAAGGCGGCCGAGACCCATTTGGCTTCGCGCTCTGCGGGTGGCCCTGATTCTGGGTTTCGAGAATGTTTCCACGTACAAAGGACGTCATGAACACCGGGGTGTCCTCATCGTGGAATCGAAAAAACGGCGGAGCCGCATTGCAGGCCAAACTAAAGTCTAGTAGGCCCAGCCGCAAGCCTCCGCTACCTTGTGCAGGTGAACGTCCAGTCCCCGCAAATCGAATCGAGCCACTTGCGGACTGCCATCGAATGGTGTGAATTGGAAGGTCAGCGTGCTGGCTCCGGCAAGCTTCTTGGCGAATTCGGAAACGGGGTGATGTTGCCAGGTGCTCGGGGACGAGTCGATGCCCCCGTCCACAGTCTCGCTGGCGAAGAGCGCTTTGTGATCCGTAGACTCTTTCCAAGAACGATAGGACTCGGCAGGGCCGTCATCCAGCCGGATACGGACGGTCCGATAATCGGTCGGACCCCCGTCGATATCGGTTTCCACGTTAGCGGCCATGCCAGTCACTACGTAGACGGCAGTCTCCTTCTCCTTACAACGCACGACCAGGGATGGCCGGACCGATCCGAGCGGCCCCTGCATCTGGTCGACCGAATCCAGCGTCAAAACCACCGTCTGTGAGTCGTCCATTGGGGATTTTTCTTCCGTGACACGCCACTTATCTATCTGTGAAGCCTGGACAGTTGGCGTGGCCTCACGTTTAGCAGAACGAGAACTCAGCAAGCCGATGACCCACAGCACGGCGACACCCAAAACTATTGCTCCGATAATCTTCTTGAGGTCCATACGGCCCTCCGATTGATTAATGATACTCATAGTCCGTGGACACATAAACTGCGTGATTTCAAGATGACGCCCAAAGATAAATGCCTTTGGACATTCGAATCCGGTTTGGGGCCTGCGCCGTAGGCGGGAGAAGCTCGGGGTGTCCCAGGAAGCGTTTGCAGATATGTGCGAGTTGGACCGAACCTACATCGGCGGGATCGAACGTGGGGAACGGAACGTGGCCTTGGTGAACATCGAGAAAATTGCGAAGACACTCAGGTTGACGATAGCGGAGTTGTTTCGAGGTGTGTGAGGTTTCGGCGAAGAGTTCTACGATAGCTTGGCCGTGAACCCCGGAGGTAATTTTGCCTTCGTCGCCAGCAGTGCCGCTCGTTCGATGTCTCTCAGCCGTTTTCTGGACAGCATCTTCCGAGCCTTTCGTCGTTCCGCTAGTGCCTCGTGACGAGGCCCGAGAATGTCGATGTTGAACTCCCAGTAGACAATGATTCGATGGCACTTCACGTTGCCCCCTCGAACAGAATATTCGCTATTTCTTGGAGTACTTCTTATTTGCCCCATTAGGCCATAGAAGATTGTCACCGCTTTCACGATAGGCACGGGCGATGATGGCGCACGGTCTTACGCGGAGTACGGCCTTCTGTCCTCGTGATTGAGAATCCTGATGCACCCCGCAACAGAAAATATGCGAGAGATGGACTGCGACAAATCCCGTGGCGACACATCACAAAAACTTTGGACTGAGGTTTCGCATCGCTCGCTTGTAGAAGCGGAGAGCGTCGCGGTGGAAAACGTGGCCGTGGTTTCATATCATCCCTGAACGGAAGCCACAGGCTTTTGAACTGCGGACTTTCTTGCCATGTTGCCGTGCCGCAGGTTGATGACGTGCGTGACGCCCAACGCCTGGAGTTGCTCGACGTGTTGCGAGGTGCGTTTTGCGCTGCCAAACGCCAGCCGCTTGCTTACCCAAAACACCTTCATGCTGTTGCCCCCTTTGTGCGTACCTAACCCGTTTGTAAAACACATGATTGCAAACACCTTTTTGGGCCGCATTGGCCCAGCCAAATAAGCTACTTACGGCCCCCAGCCACTAGGGTTTTACAAACGCCCTTTGCTGGCAGCGTAGGCCGTGCAGGGCTAACCCCTGGTGCCCCAATGCGCCGCCACGGCCGCCTTGGGCGCGTAGGGCGGCTATTTGGGCCGCGTTTTCCTGTTTGGCGGGCCTGCCAAGGCGCTTGCCCTTTGCGCGGGCGTTGCGCAGCCCCGCCCGGACCCGCTCGACGATCAGGCTGCGCTCCAGTTCGGCCACGGCACCCAAGCACTGTAAAAATCAGGTTTGAGGTTGGCGTCGTGGTGTCAGTTTGCTCGCTCAGCTTTTCAACGCGATCCCTAGAGCGTTGAAGGTCTCCAGGGCTCTCAATAGGTGCGATACCGACCTGGCGAAGCGGTCAGAAGCGCAGGACAACGACCACATCAAAGCGCCGTTTGTGCGCGTCGGCCATCAGGCGATCCAGCTCCGGGGCGCTTGTCTTTGCTGCCCGGAAATTCCAAGGTCGATATACTCCCTGACAATCGGCCAGCCCCGCCGTTTGGCAGTACTCGCATAGCTCACGAATCTGCATTTGCGGGTCTTGGCCATTGTGCGGTGCTGACCCGCGCATACAGGGCGGCTCGGCGGTCCAAGTCTGGTCCGGCCACAATTTGAGGGAATGCAGTACGGTCTTGTTCAGCCATCGTTGCTCCTCCTGTGAGCGAGTTAAGTCAGTGGCGGCTCATGCAGAGCGCAGCTCCCACTGACAGTCCAATTGCAAAGCCGAGAAGGGCTATGACCAGACCTTCGAGGAAATCCTTTTGGGCTGTTCCGGTTTGCGCTTCGGGGCGGTAGGCGAAAGCCGAGGTGATGAGCGGCCCTGCTATCGGAGCCAAAGGCCGCAACGATTCATTGGACAAGGTCCGGAGAATTTCGTACCGGCGTCTATTGCGGGGACAACTGTGAGGCAAACCTGGCGGAATGCTACGGTCGTCTACAGCCATTGTTGCTCCTCCGTTGAGCGACTTTGGTTAGGGGCGCGTTCGGTGTTGATCGCACCGGGCGCGTCCCGCTTCTTACTTCACTTCCGTTTGTAGCCTTTTTTCCTCCCTCGTCCTTTGCAGTAAATCTGCCTGCTTCAGCTTGCGCAGCCGGGCCAAATCGGCTTGGCCCCACAGCCGCACGGCCCTGCCGTTGCGTAATGCGCAGCTTGGGGGCCTTAACCTTGGCCGCAACAATCCAGCGGTGCAGGGTCATGATGCGATATGCCCGCTGCTTTGGCCGCTTGTAGAGTGTTACACGGCTGCTGCCATATAGGTGATATATATAACACATTTAACGACGCATGTAAAGCCTTTATTTTGTGAAAGGCAGGCCCCAAAACATTCGTTGGGCGCAGCGCGTTATTGAGTCCTCAAATCAGTCGGGACGAATAGCGGTTTTCCAAGTTGGCTCTGCATCAGGCTGCAGTGGTCGAATGTTTGAGCGGCAGGATAGCAATGACAATTGTGCCTTTTGCATCTGACTTGATTTCCAAAGTTCCGCCTAGCTGCGCTATGCGCTCTCGCATTCCGGCAAGACCCACACCACCGCCGCCTGACTTTAATTCCAACTGTCGTTTGCGTGGTATGCCTCTACCTTCATCTCGCACTTCGACGCGAATACCCTCCTTTTGATAATTGATGGTTATCACTGCCGTAGCACTTCCGGAGTGGCGATGAATATTGGTCAGGCACTCCTGTATCATCCGAAAACACGTGATTTCCATGTCGTCCGGAAGTCGGCCAAAATCGGGAGGGAACTTCAAATCAACTTTGATATTGCTTCGAGCTGAAAATCCAGTCACGTATTGGCGAAGTGCAGACGCTAGACCCAAGTAATCGAGCAGTGGCGGGTGTAGGAGGTATGACATCGTACGCAAGGCGTCGGATATATGCTTGAGACGTTCGGAAGAGTCCGAAACACGCCGTGCAAGTTCTGGGCTGAATTTTTCAACTTCTCTCCCTATGACAGCAAGCTCCATATTTAGCAACGTCAGGTCCTGCCCCGTGCTGTCGTGCAGTTCGCGGGCGAAGCGCCGACGTTCTTCATCTCGCGATTGGATGAGGCGAGCCGACAACCGACGGAGATTCTCGTTGGCAGCCGTGAGTTCGGCTGTACGCCTTTGAACCTCCTGTTCGAGTTCCAGACGCTTCCTAGCGATCGCGGTGAGATCATGACTGACGCCTACGATTCCAATCAGGCGACCAGTTTCATCAAAAATTGGAGAATCTGCGACAGCTACTGTGAGATGTGTCCCATCTCTGCGCTTGACTGTAAATTCTCCTGTCCAAGCCTCGCCCGCCCGCACAGAGGAAATGATGTCCGATGCGGATTGCACGTTCTCGCTGGGAACCATGATTTCCACGATGTTTCGGCCGATGACTTCTCGACTTCGCCATCCGTAAAGGTCCTCCGCAAACGGATTCCAGTACACAATCTCGCCGTCAGGCCCCGTCGCAATGATAGCGACCTTCTCACGGTGCCGAAATATCCTTGCCTGGAAGTAAATTTGGTCTTCTATTCTTTGGGAGGTCGCCATTTTTCAATCTCGCATCCCAAGTCGGACTTGGAATTAGGGCGGATGATGAGAAACTCGCTATTAGCAGAAGCTTAAGTCACCACGGCAGTATGACCATAGGACATTTTCACAGCCTGTGGAAATCTAGCGAAGGTCAAGCGCCTCACTCCGGAAGAATTAACGTGTGTGGCCTGTGCGAGCGAGGCCCGACTCCCACAAGGTACAGTAACCGGTGATGTCCTAGCCGCAGAGCCCACAGCGGTATCCCCATCATCACGGCAAAAAACACGATCATAAATAAAACTGCTGTCGCGGGTGTAGTGAGAGGTGGCATGGAGGTCCTCCTTGTAATAACCAAATCGTCGGCCAAAACGTCCAGAGACGCTGTGATCTTAGCGGAGTTATGCGATTGCGACGGCGTTATGTGATGAGGGTCACTGCAGCCTATCCGATTGGGACGAAGATTGTTGTTATCGGCCTTTAGAAGGGCCTTCGGCCCGAAGGCGAAAGGAGGAGAGGCGATGAAAGAGTATGCAAAGGCAGCGCGGCCGGGCCTGGCACTGCTGGCGGTCGCAGTAATGTCCTTGGCGCCGGCAAGAGCATCTGCCCGGCCAGTCGAGGATCCAGAAGAGGGATCCGGCTTCCTGGCGGAAGCCAAGACAGAAGCCATGCAACTCCAAAAGAGCACAGAAGAGATGAACAGCTTCGAGCATTCCACGATCAACTGGCGAACCGAAGCCGCGAAGATCGCTGAAATCAAGCGACACTTCAACAAGCTGGGAGAATTGGTCATTAAGATGAACAAGGCGGAGGCGCCTTCACCACGGCAGCAGCAGGCCATTCGCGCAGCGCATTTCCACGGTTGAGGAGCTGGCCAGCTACATCACGATGACTATTTATCATCTCAGTGAGAACCCTGATCGCCTGATCTTCACTTCGTTCCCGGAGTACGTGGCAGCAAACGCCGGATTGGCTTCTGGTATTGCGCAGTTGTTCTCGGACTAGGTGGAATATGGCCTAGCCAAACAGGACGGCGAAGAGCTTTCATTTGAGGTCGAATTCAGGAGGTTTTGCTGGTCGGTACTGGCGAGTGTCGCGGGTCAGGTTCAGGCCCGAGCGTCGCAAGCTAGTTTCCAATATCTGCGGCAAGCCTTCTGGGTAACAGTATCTGTCCAACATGTGTGGACAAGATTCGTGCTGAAGCCGTTGCGAGGAAAAAGCGGGAAGACAAGGGGCCGCATCGGTTCCGCACCAAACGCAGTGACGAAGCGCACGGTGACGATAGATAGGGCCACGGGCAAGATGCTTACGATGAGGGCGTTAGTCAAGCCTGGGGAATCATTACACCATTCAAAGACATATTAGGAGGAGGTGATGTGTGTCAGACAAGCGGCGAGAGATGCTGGACGCTTTGAAGTTGGAGTTGCGGTTTCTCGAAACAGGCGGATACGAACCTTCGGTTCATGAGCCGCGCAAAGAGCTTAGGGTCTTTCAGGATTCTCCTTCGTGCTTAAACTATGCGCTGCCAGTAAGAGAGCAACCCTGTTCGGAATGCTGGCTCATCGACTTCGTTCCGGAGGCCCAGCGCGGTGAGTCGGTTCCATGCCACCATATTCCGCTGAATGAGCACGGCGGTACGATTGCGTCCATGGGAAAGCCGGGCGACAATGTGAGAAGTTCAGGAAGCGATGCGCAATTGGCTTCGGAAGAAGATTGAGGAACTCGAAACGGCGGCCTGAGCAAATAGGATACGTACGAACACGCCCAACGTACAGTCTTCCGTCAGGCTCGTGGAGAGAGAATCATGGATGTCCGCTCTTCAGTTCTTCTTGGTACTTTATTTGGCAGCCTGTGCTTCGCCAGAGCGAACTCTATAAGCCTCAGGTGAATCAAGCGCAGTTTCCACCGACTTACTTACCGTCCGGCGTCAGTTGATGTACAAGAATTACTATGCTGCCTGCCACGGCGCCGACGCCAAAGGGAACGGCCCTGCCGCTGGCTCATTGAAACGCCCCCGCCTGACCTCACCACACTTGCGAACCGTCATGACGGCAATTTCCCTTACGGCTATGTCTCCGATGTTCTCCTCTCGGGGCCTTTAGCCGCTCACGGATCCGCTGCTATGCCCACATGGGGTCCCATCTTTCTCTACCTCGACAAACATAGCGAGACTGTCGTGCGGCAACGGGTCAAAAACCTCTCCGACTATCTCGCATCTTTGCAAGTTGGCCAAAGACCGCGAGACCGTAACACTCTATAATCGCCAACCTCGATAACAGCATTGTGCTTCGTAGGGAGTGGACATCTGGACTCTTAGGCTGAACATTGGTTCCGCCGAGTGAACGGTTACTCAAAAGCGATTCCTCCACTCTAAACCGGATAAAGCCTGATAAACGGGGTGGATTCAATGGGTCATCGCAACACAGGCTCAAAATCTGGTAAGAGGAGCCTCAAGAGCTACATTCGACCTCGGGCTTTTATACAGACGGAAAACACTGTCCTGTTTAGGTTTAATTGACTACAGCACGGAAAGATCAGTTCCCTGCGAGAAGTGTTGTGCGATCAGCCGATTAGCTGGTGTTACATCGACCGGTTGAGCTGGCCGGACTATCCGGGGGTTATTCAAACACGCCGACTGCGCATCTAGTACTTGGCTCGCGCGTCATCCTCGAATCCGACGCGGGCCTCCACTGAATCGGGTGTCGCCCTACGACCTGTCATACCCTCAATGTGAATGCAGTAGAACAGAGGTGGATTGCGCTCACTCTCAGTGCGCAGCTGCATAGCCGCGTAGGCGGTCTGCCACCAGAGGAAGCGTTTCTCCAGCAACATCCGAGCCTGATCGCGTTCTGCGCGATACTCGGTTCATCAGGTAATTCTTTGTACCGACCGCTTACGATTACGCTCTTCCAACGAAAGTGATTGGGTACTTCGTCAATTTCTACACAAACGCGAGGATTTGAACGCATCCATCTAATCTTTTGGCCGAAGGTAGAAAATCCATATAGGTGGTCGGATTCGTAGACGAAGTAAATCGGTACGATATATGGTTCGCTTTCTCGCGTGCACGCAAGCCTGCCAAAACTGGAGCGAGCAAGAAACTCCCGGCATTCCTTTCCTGTCATCTCGTTGACTAACATGATCGGATCTCTGGTTTCTCCCTTGTGAATCCAACAAGACCACTTCCTACTTCTGCTGGATTGACTCCAAGGTATCCCACCAGATTGGCTAGCCTCACATCTGCGGGGACTTGGTCCGATACGATCCCACGAAAAATAGGCCCCCATACGGGGGGCATTACTGAGTCCCATGCGATGCCCCGGGTTCATCACCCCGGCAATCATTTTGCGCACGCGCACTCCAGGAAGCTGCCCCTTATTGTTCCTTGCCAAGACAGTCAAATTGGCTGGCATAGTCTTCAACTGTGGTGCGAGTGGGCCATCACCCTTGGCATCCACACCATGGCAGACAGCACAATAAAACTTAAACAAGTCCACCCCTTTCACGATGGGCTCTGGCGGCTGTAGCTTGCCCTTGGGTAGCGTCGTTTGAGATGCCACACTCATGCCGCCGATCACGAGACAACTCAGAACAAGTCCGAGTAAAAACCGTAATACATTCATGTCATCCTCCGCTTCGCCCTCACCGCAGAATCGAAGTACGGATGCTCTCAACAGAACCTTGTGGCATTGGAGCGCTGTAACGCTCAACGACGAACAGTGACGACAAGTTGTTCCCCCTTCCGGGCCGAAGCAGGGTCACCGGCGCGTCAGCCCGATGTACACCCAAACCGTCGCACTGGTCAGTAACGGAATTCCCGAGACTACCGCCAACGAGAAGATCAGCTTCTTCAGCCGCTCCATTTTAGCGACCAGCACCTTCTGCTCGCCGCCCATCAATTCTTCTTCCTTCTTGTTAATGTAGATCTCTTCGTCTTCGTGGCTGTCCAGCGTGTTCCCATAAATTACCAATATAATGAGCACCGCGGTGACGGCACCCCACAGCATCAACAGAATTGCGAGCGGACTTGGCGCGACGCCCATAATCTCCTCCTTTTCAGATCAGCATGGGGATTCATAGCACGTTCAGGTTGTGCCCAAAAGTGAAAAGGAGACAGTGACCTGCGTCACATTTCGTATAGCTCAATTGCGCGACAAATACCGATCAAAAAAATGGAGGAATAGCTCAAGTCCGACGACCCACGCAATGCCCACAACCCCGAGTGCCACAGACGAAAGTAGTCTGAACCCGTCGACCAACTGAATTTGCGGGAGATTGAGGATTGCGAAGGCGATCAAGATCCATCCCATCGCCCTGCTACCCCATACAATCGTGCGAAACGCCCGGTGCTGTCGCTTGTCCAGCATTATCGCTACCTATTTTGAGTGCTGCCTTCCAATCATAGTTAATGCAGATCGGGGAGTCTTCGAAAATAAAGTGGGCCCTCAACCATTTCTCTCTCGAACTCCGATACCCGCCTTTTGTCAAAGAAATCGAGCTTCAGTCTTAAGACTTCCAACAGGTCACGTTCATCTTTGCGTATGTCGCGCCTTAACGTTCATCAACCGGCATCAATGGACAGTCGTCTTTGCCAGCGACCCGCCGGCACAGCAGGACGAAACCACCTCTTGGATTTTCACAGGATCGTTCTTATTCACTAGCGCCGAGATGCCAAAGACATTACAACGGCGAAGGTCCACGCGCGGCGGCATAGAGTCCTCCATGACGACGATCCACGGCTGAACAATCATCCGCTCGACGCGGTGGAGGAAATCGCCAATGTGCATATCCGCCAGATAGCTGGCCGTTAGCAGGACGTCAAATTCAACAGATCGAAGCAACCCTATGGCCTCTTGGCCGCTCCAAGTTGTCCAAGTCTTATGTCCCTTCGTTTCGAAAGCATCCTTCAGCGCCCAGAGAACGCAATCATCGTTCTCCAGAATCAAGATCTTCTTTCGATTGTCGCCGACCATGTCTCACTTCCTCAAACAAAAATACGGCCATGAAGCCACGAACCGCAGTGATCGGTGTCACCCGTGCACGTAGTGCGCTTCACCAAGTAGGTAACCCACAGCAATATAACAACCGCCGTGTTTTTGCTTGATTGTGATGCTTCTCACAATCGGCGCCGACAGCTATCACAGCTTAAGGAGTCAAACAGGCTCAAAGAGGTTGAATCCGGCTTAATTCATTCAGCAGAGAACGTATACACCGAATACCCCGATCCTCGACGGGATGAGTGGGTTACGACAATACGGCCAGCCATGAAACGAACTTCATTGCTCAATCTTCAAAGAGAGACGGGTCTCTCCCGCAGAATGCTGATGAAAGCGCGTGGAGGACATACAAGATCCCACCCCCTAAGCCAACGGTTGATTGCGGCGAGCACATGTTCTGCACGGCCTCGTTTCCGGGTTCCGAAAATGCTTCCACACACAAGGGAGGTCTTGAACGCCGGGGTGTCCTCATCATGGGATGGAAAAAACGGTCCCTCTCTTACGGGCTGGCTAGGAGTCTGTTCACTTCCTTGAAGAGGTTCTCAGGACGAGATTTGCCCACATAGCTATTCGCGCCGCGTCCGAGAGCTTCTCTGCGTAGTTCAGCGACGTCATCCACGCTGAACACGATGATCTTCACGCCAGGGGCACTCTTTATGATCTCGGGAATTGCGTCGAGGCCGTTCATGACTGGCATCCATATGTCCGTAATGACCAAGTCCGGGAGTAAGGCTTTTGCTTTCTCGATGGCGTCCAATCCATTTGTAGCCTCCCCGCATACTTCAAAACCGGCAGCTTCCAATTCAGAACGTACTCGCCGCCTCAATCCGTCATGGTCCTCCACAAGCAGAATCCGGCGCGGCATATGGACTCCTTTGCCTTAACCGGTACGAAGCTGGGGGGGACGATCCAGAAGAGCCGGGTAGATTGTTTTGCGCCCACGGTGGAGACGTTGATGTGGGCCGGGACGTAGTATTAAGACACAGCTAACTAGAAGTCAAGCGGCGATGCTGGAACTTACGCTCTGAGTATGTGAGCCTCACAATTTGGATTGTGGTCCCAGCTCCTTTGATCTGAGAGCTTCACCGAGTTTGGAAAATGTGCTCCGTATACGCCGGATGTCCAGAACGCTACGGTGTCCTCAATCATCACTGCAAAAAACGGTACGCACATCTAGGAATCGAAAGGCTGCCAGCAGTATCAGGATTGGCCCCGGATTATCCAAGCGGAGTCATGCGGTTCCATTCCGATATGCGGATAATAGGTTCGAGCTTTCGGTGCCGCGAGGAGTATGAGATGCGTATGCAAACCGGCGGCTTCGTGGGTTCTGCGAATCAGTTCGCGACCAACTCCGTGTCCCTGGTACGCCTGATCAACAGCTAAATCTGAAAGATACGTGCAGTAGCTATAGTCTGTAATCGCACGGGATACGCCCACCAGGGTTTCATCCACTCTCGCCGTCACGATTAGATCAGCATGCTTAAGCATTCCTCGAATGATATCGGCCTGATTAACCGGCCTCCTCTCGGCGAGTGTGGACCGCACGAGAACATCGATAAATTCTATTTCCTGGAGGTTCGGTTCGAGGTCGTACTTCACTTTCACGTTTCTCCTCCGAGTAGACTTTAGGCAGCTTCCCCGTAAGCGCTACCTCGGACATTTTAGAAAGTTTCGCGGGCAGGTTGACACTTTCCGACAACCACACTCCTCACGTATCGAGGGCTTCAGGTCAACCATCAACGTGATAATCCGTTAGTCTCCGCTGTTCTCGCTCTTGGCGTGCCGCTGCGGCTCTATTTGTTGCCCCGATTAGCTTCATGACCAGACTCGGCTGGCCACGAGAGAGTGAGTAATATTGAACTGTCCTCTAATGCCACAACGTCATGCGGCAAGCACTGATCGAGGGCCAATAGATGCCCAGCGGACAAATCCACCGTTCGACCCACAACCCGGAGTTGTACGTGTCCGGTCAGAGTTTGAACGGAAATCCGAGCGGCCGCTTTGTGTTCGTGCATCTGCGTATTTGCTTTCATTGAGATCAGAACGACCCGCAGATCGTCATATTTCACGAGCGTCTTCGAACTGCGCCCAACGCCATGAAGCCACGAATCTTCCTTTTGCTGCTGGTTAATTTCTTCTCCCAGATCAAATTGCAGTACTGGAACGCTGAGTGTACCCTCAATAGCCTCATGCCCGACATTAGGCTGCGTCGATGACTCTGTTGTGTCTGCCATATGTTCCTCCATAGTCTTGCTGATTTAGTTTAGCACCGGCGGAGATTAGATTGAGGAATACATCGCCCCACGATAGAATAACCGTGAGTTCAGACTGCGTTGACCATGATTACTTCAGATTTCGGCGTTTGACCATTTGTTGAGTTGAGTATCCAACGAATGCATGTTCGTACCAACAATGGGCAGCAGCCGCAGGAGCCCGCACAGGGAAACACCAATGGACATTTTGGGAGCAGTTGCAATCGAGATGCCATGCCAGGCTTGTGGCGGTCGGTACGAGGTGCTGCTGAAGCAAATCCTACTCTCACACGAGATGCTACATGAAGGATGCCCGGTCCAGACCGTGGAAGAATGCCCGCCTCTCAGTTATTCGGGCGTAGTAAATGAGGAAACCGTCAAGGAGCTTCAAAGAGTTTGGGCTCGTCTGGAGGAACAGGCGCGTGGAGCCGGTGGAGAATTGAGGCTGCGATTAGAATCAAGTCTCGCCAGCGGAGGCAGCCGACCATGAGTTCACCGCAGACACAAAGTAAACGTGAACTGCCTGTCGCTGCGGCAATTCGTTTGGTAGACCTTGTAAATTATCAAGAGGGAGCCGTTGTGAGCCGTACGCTTGCCAACCGTGTAACAGGAACGATCACGCTCTTCGCATTTGATGATGGCCAGGGTCTAAGTGAACATACGGCCCCATTTGACGCTTTGGCACATTTACTAGAGGGCGAAGCGGAAATTGTGGTTTCCGGAAAGTCCCTACCGACGAAAGCGGGCGACGTGGTTCTCATGCCAGCAAATCAGCCTCACTCTTTGAAGGCCCTCACTAAATTCAAAATGCTGTTGACAATGATCCGTTCATGACCTCTCCGCCGGATTCTGGCCAAATTGCAACCTGCTCGGACGTCCCGCCGCAGCCTTATTTTAGTTGTGACATAGGGCATAAAAGGAAACAACTTTCCGTTATCAATGCGCTCTCGTGTCGCCACGCTCCGAGGTCAAAGGCGCAATCATGATTGCTTTCGACGCTCTCCACAGGGCTGTTCACTATCCCGATGATCGACGATTCCGCCTGTGGATTAAGCCTTCGTTTATCTGGGCATTGGTGATCGTTGTCGTCATCCCGTTCATAATCGCCTGGCTACAATACGCTTTCTTCGGACGGCCATATATCCCTCCCGTGCCGCAGTATCTTTTGGGTTCTACGACGGGTCCACACGGATTTCCATTGGCAATACGCTATACGCATTTCTTTAATTTCCTGTTTCTAACAATGCTGATCCGCAGCGGTATATCAATTCTGATGGACCACCCGCGCTTGTACTTCAATGACGCCTGCACGCCAGGGAGTGAATGGATTCGGTTTACGCCGCTGAAGGTTCCCCAAGATCGCCTATGGACCGCCAAGGATGACGCCAGGTATATATCGCCGCTAGTTGCTACGCCGGGCTACCGCCACACGGTCGGGATAGCACGGTCGTGGCACTTCATAGATATTTACGGCTTCCTGGTCACCGGGCTCGTATTTCTAACGGCCCTGATTACTAGCCAACAATGGCAGCGGCTTGTTCCTACGTCCACGACGGTAGTTGTGCAGGCATGGAACACTTTTGTTCACTATGCGACCTTCAGCCTTCCACCCGAGCCCAACGGATTCTATGGCTACAATGCTCTGCAACAACTCGCCTATTTCGGCGTGGTTTTTGTGTTTGCCCCGTTATCCATTTTGACCGGGGCATCTATGTCTCCGGCCGTCGTGAACCGATTCTCGTGGTTTACAAAGCCGTTTGGCGGGCGGCAGGGAGCGCGGTCCCTTCATTTCATTTTGATGAATAGCTACTTTGCGTTTCTTTGTGTTCACGTCACCTTGGTTGTGATGACGGGCTTCCGGCGAAACATGAATCACATCGTGATGGGAACGGATGATCTGCGGCCCGCAGGCATTATTTGGGGTTTCGTCGGGATTGCCGCAGTGTTCCTCTACTGGGTTGGCGCTCATTACGTTTCCTGGTATTCCCCGCGATTCCTGCAACATGCACAGAAAGCCGTCTCCCAGCCGCTCCGTTTGACCATTCTGAATCCGCTCAAACCGGTTCAGCACTATGGCGAGGAGGACATCTCGCCTTATTTCTGGCCCAATGGAAAAATCCCGCAGCGCACCGACTGGAAGCGAATGGTGGAAGATCATTTTCGAGAGTACAGGCTGAAGATTGGCGGCTTGGTGGACAATCCGGTAGAGCTATCCCTCACGGAAATCGAGGCCCTCGGTAAAATCGAATTCACCACCATGCACCACTGCATCCAGGGTTGGTCTGGAATCGCCAAATGGGGAGGTCTGCCCATGCACAAACTCCTTGATTTAGTGCAGCCGATGCCGAACGCTAGGACAGCAGCTTTCTACTCCTTCGGTGAGGCGCTATACGGAGGTCCTTATTACGATACACAGAGTCTGGACAATTTGCGGAAACCGGGGTGCATGGTTGCATACCAAATGAATGGTGTGCCTCTGCCGCCTGTTTATGGCGCACCTCTCCGCTTGCGTGTCGAGAACCAGCTTGGCTACAAAATGGTGAAATGGATTGAACGCATCGAATTCATCGAATCGGCAAAACAAGTTGGGGCGGGTGAAGGCGGGAAAAACGAAGATGAAGAATATTTCGACCTCCTGCCAAATATCTGACGGACAGTCTTGTTGACTTCCTGGCAATCCAGAATTTGTGCTAAATCCTTCTTCATCATGCTTGGAAGGCAGGGTGTCCTCATCGTGGAGGAGAAAAAACGGTGACGTTAGTAACTCGTCCTCGTCGTCCGTTGGAGGGATCAAACGTGAGCTCTATCTTGCCGAGGGTCAGCCTGATCACCCGAAGCGAGCCCACCCGTACTTACTTCGCGCGGTTGAGGACTGTTGAATCGGCTGATACAAAAAACGTCGCGTTCCTACTTGCCGCACTCGGCGATCCGGCGCTCGCAATAAAATGCTGCCGATAGTCGTTCGCCTTCGAAGGGCAAGTTGCCGTGAAGGATCTCCGCTGAATTGAAAAACAGGAGATCACCGGGCCTGAAGCCAACGGAAAGGCGCCATCTAGGAAACACAAGCTCGCCGCCTGAAAAGTTGCCCATCGGCATGAGGGCCGTCATGACCCCTTTCAGGTTGCCCCTGTCAAGGTGGTACGCGGTCCTGAAATTCCGTGCGAGATAGATTGTCGAGAAGACGGTCTCCCAAAGTCGCCACAGCGGAACCTTCTCAATCTCGGCTCGTTGCTTTGTGTAGAACGGCCCCAAATAGAATTTGTACAGCTCATCCACCAGTTTGATGAGCCGTTCGTTACCTACCACCATTTCGGGATTGTCTTTAGTCAGTGGCGTCCTGTGACAGGATTGATCCGGTGTGGCATCCAAATAGCCGATTAAGCCGTGAGCCGTGTTCCGTTCCCTCAGTATTTTCCTGACGTCTTCTATGACACCCCGGCGCTTCCCTAGAGTTCCGTCGCTGTTACGTCGGAACAGGGAAACGGAACCCACCGCTGTAGCTCGATTATCCGGTAATTCGTGGACGGTGTGCCAAAGCTCAAAGGCAAGCTTGTGAAGGGGCGGAGGGATCACGTTGCAAAGGAAGACAGCGCGATCCGTTCCGTCTTTAGCGGTCAGCTTCGTATCTTTCGTGAGCGTTTCAAGAACGTGCGAAGGGGAAGGGAATTCCCCCTTAAGTCCCTTCGTCGCATAATCACGCGTCAGCAGAATTGTCCGCATGGTGTTCCTCCTGATTGTTTTCGCTGTGAATGCCGTACTTAGTGCACAGCCGCCGCAATTCCGAGACGATGCTCCGTTCCGCCTCAGGCCAGTCGGATGATTGCCTCAACGCATCCACTGCCTTCTTTTCAACTGCATTCAGTGTTAATGGAAGCTTGTAGAGGGCATTTATTTTCCGTGACTTACTCTCGGCCTGGTCCGCTTGCGCACGCTCAGTTGCGGTTCTAACAGCCTGAGCACCTTCGTCGCTGGCTAACTTAAAAGTCGACAATTTGTCGGATTTGGCGAGTTTCATGTACCGCTCTGCGGTACGTAGTGACATGAGAGAACCGAGGGTTTCTGAAAAGTGCCGTTGAAATTTACCGTGCCCGAGGATGTGCTTTTGCTCGTTGAGTGCACTTCCGATTTCGACCCTAGCTTCGTCGCGTCGCACTATTGCTCTGGCGATCGCCGCGTCGAGTTTGGCTATGCGATCACTGATCCACTCGGCGGCGGCCGTATCATCGGTGCCCAATTCTGGGCGGTCATCGATCGTCTCTACTTCTTCCGGATGGCGAGCTATGTGATCCATGAACTGAGCAAGCTTTTTGTCTGTGACGCGCTGTTGATCCGAGGTCCTTGCTAGCCACGTCCCTTCACCATGAGGCGAGTCTGTTTTGGCTACTCGCTCCCAACTCCTGCTGCCGAAAAAAATGATCGGACTTGCACCGCTGCCGTTAGCGAGGATTACTGACGGCATGGCCTCTCCTCGCCAGCCTTTCGCGCAGGGCGGGTGCCCTCGGCTACGATTCGATCGTATTCGGCCGTTGAAATTCGGACGAGGCGACCGATTTTTATTACGTTTATACGGTGCTCATACACCATTCGTCGGATACAGGAGCACGTAACGCCAAGCAGTTCGGCAAATTGAGGAATGCTCAACAATCGGTTCATGGTCAGCTCTCCTAAAGAATCTTTCTTGTTCGAGAAGAATCTTTCTGGTTCAAGCTGTCGCGCCGATTCTCGAAGCAGGAATTGACACCCCGCGGTTGAGCGTGCGTAAATACAAACGCGGGTTGCATCCTAGGCATAGGGGCGACCAGCTTTTGGGGCTAAGACAGCTGGAACTGCCTTAGCCCTTTTCCTGCCGTCTAATCTATTTCAAAGCCACGTGTCGGTCGCGTCCTCTCTTGGCAATTTCAAATTCCGCCCTGCGTTGCCGCAGTTCCTCTAACACGTGCGCTGAATCGTTCAGTTTTGTCGGTCGGCTCATTTACACGTCGTCGGACGACGACTCGCTCTCTTCACTCTCTTTAAGTGAAACCAGGCGCTCATGCTTTCTGGTTCGGACTCCGAACGTCTCGCTATGCCTCTTGATTGCGGATTCAATCGTTTGGCGAGATAGATTCGTATAACCCTTTGACTCCAAGTACAGTTGGATTTCGCCGACTCTCGATTGGCCCTCTTCACGAAGATACTCGCGCATCGCCTTCCAGAGTGGCAAACGAATGCTTCCGTCGTCGGACTGGGGCGGGTTGTCAGCTATCTCCCGAAGTATCCCGGTCTGGTCTGATTTCACAATCTTGGCTACGCAGTCAGGTCCAAAGAGCCTCAAAATGTACATGATCCGCTTCCAGTGCTCTCTACTCCGTCTCTTGCTGTCCAGGTAGCGGAGATGGTGACGCGCAAGCTCTTCCTGTATTTCTCGTTCAGCTACGACTCCCTCACACTCGCGGAGCAATCGGTGGCGAATCTTAGCGTCAGTTTCATTGACAGGTTTCATAGCCTCAATCATGATTCATGAAGGCAGTCACGTCAAGTATAATATGATTGCCTCAACGCCTTTTGGCACATTACACTGATATGGGAGGCCGTCCGGCACCCGGGGGTGAACGGTTGATTTTCAAGCGAGGAAACGTCGCATGGTTCAAGTTTCTCTATGAGGGAAAACCGGTCCGTGAATCTACGCGGCAGGGGAGCCTCAAAGTCGCACGCCAAATGGAAGCTGCGCGAAGAGCGAAGCTCGCCGACGACTCGCGTAAGCGCAAAGAGAAGGCTATCGAGTTAGAATGCACACCTAACAACCTGATCCGATGTGCCGAATGCGAAGAATGGTTCAATCTGCAGAAAGCTATTGTTGGTGGCGGAGGTGAACGAGTCTGCAGCGACGAATGCCGTCGGGAATGGATAAAGAGGAAGACACCAATCCCGACATTGTCACAATTCATCGATTCGAGGTTTGAACCCTGGGTCAAGTCCAGGTTTGAACAAACGTCGCCCAAAACTTGGTTCGACTACTACCGAGTCGGACTTCGCAGTATCCGAGCCTACCAACCTCTTTCAGAACTGAGAATTAGCGAAATAAACAGTGAAGCGGTCACGGCGTTTGTAGCACACCGGCGGTCGAATGATTTACAGATAAGCACGATCAACAGCTCATTGCGCGTCCTCCGACGTGTGCTTCGGGTGGCCGTTGAATGGGGAGCGCTAGCAGTTTCACCGAAGATCAAAATGCTTCCGGGCGAGCGTCATCGAGAACGAGTCGTGAGCCCGGAAGAGGAGGCAAGGTACCTAGCCGCTGCGCCGGAACCCGTCGGCTCAATAGTCTCCGTGCTAATTGATTCCGGTTTGCGGCCAGAAGAGTGTTTTCGATTGCGATGGGAGTCAGTGACCTGGAGCAACGGTCGGCATGGGACGATTCTGGTTACTCACGGCAAGACGCAAGCTGCGAGACGTGTGCTTCCAATGACTCCGAGAGTTAAGACTATTCTCGCGGATCGCTGGGAACGCGCGAGTAAGCCGACTGAGGGCTGGATATGGCCAGCGCCGACACGGAGCGGCCATATAGAATCGTCGAGCATAAAGAAACAGCACGCCAAGACGTTTAGAACGATTGCGGAAGAGGCAGTCAGGAACAATCACAGGCCGGTCCGACCTTTTATTCTCTATTCGCTGCGACACACCTTTCTAACGCGACTAGGAGAATCTGGCTGCGACGTGTGGACGCTGGCACGAATCGCAGGTCACAGCTCCATCAGCATGTCCTCTCGCTACGTGCATCCGTCCGAAGATGCCGTACTCAGCGCTATGGCACGTCTGGGTGGGCACAAAATTGGGCACAGTGGAATTCAACCAGCAATGCCAGCAGAAACACTACTACACCTAAGGCAATCATAGATAAGGGGAAAGCTGGTGGACGTGGGGGGACTCGAACCCCCGACCCCCTGCTTGCAAAGCAGGTGCTCTGCCAACTGAGCTACACGCCCACAGTTGAAAAGACGGGACTTAGTTTACCAGCTCTCGCTGCGTTGCATCGACGTTGCATTCTAGCTTCTTTTCAGCAATCTCTAACGCCATAGCCGTTGCCTTCTCAACTTCTAGCTTCTCTGCGGCCTTCGTAGCCGCATCTCCTAGGATGTTCATGGCATCAATTTGGGACTCGCTGACGCTCTTAACATAAACGTTCATCGTAAGCTGAATATTAGAATGCCGCAGAATCGCTTGGATCGTCTTATCGTCTACCCGCAGAGTATGCAGGTTCGTCGCAAGGCCCCGCCTGAATGCGTGCCAGCCGTGCCACATAACGCCGGTACCTGCCAGCGCCGGTACGAGGACACGTTTTGTTAAATTCTTAAGGTTAAGTGGCCGACCATTACTAGCTTGGAAAAGCGGCGCGTTTGGTGCTGCTAATGGACCCATCTCCCGAATATGAATGTCTAAAGCATCTGCCAGTTGCTTTACTACCGGCACCGGAGCTTTGGAGCTTTTAGTTTTTGTTTCGTTGATGTCGCCTTCGACCACGCTACGCACTACTGACAATTCACGCCCGTTGTAATCACAGATTCGTAGCCCCATCAATTCGGATCGACGTAAACCGGTCAAGGCCGCAGTTAGCACAATGGTTTTAGCCGTTGGTTCATTCTCCAGTGCTAAAAGCATTGTCTGTACTTCGGCTAGTGAATAGGCGTGCGTATCGTCGGTCTCTCTGAAAGTGTGTGGTAGTTCTGCCCCTTGAATTGGGTTGATCTCATCCAAGTAGCCCCAACTTTTTGCACGTTTGAAAATACCGGATAGCAAATGTTTTAAATGGGCTAGAGTGCTCTTAGATACATTTTGCGAGCGGCCAACATCGCTGAGTAGATCAACCGCATGTACTGTGCGGAAATCACGCAGAGTTAGCTTTTTGTCGATACGGGGGCGCAGATGGTAGGACCAAAGCTGATGGTAAACCCTGACCGTATATGGTCGTACAAACTCCTTAATGCGGGGAAACCATACGTCAGTATACTCATACATCACTTCGCCCTTATCATCCCGCTTCGGAATGATCCGGCCTTTCCTGTCCCGCATCGCTTTACCGTCTTTGTCTAGTTTAGGGACTGGCACAATATCACCGACAAAATCTACAAGGGACATTGTGGAATTGGGGTTTGCTTTGCCATTGTTGATCGGGCCTAGAATGGCGTCCACGAATGGCTTTACGCTGCCTTTTTTGCGGTACTCATCGCAATATTCGACAGGCAATTTTCGGCAGATTTGTTTTCGTACGAACTTACCGTTATCGAGTACAAGCTCGTTATAACGCAGAAACCACGACGATCCTTTATGGAATACATAACCCCGTTGTTCTCGACTCATGGTTTTAGCTTCTCCAGTATGGCTTGACGGCAGTATCGGGACAGCGTTAAACCGGCCTTTTTAGCGGCATTGCACAGTCTGCGGTAATCATCTTTTCCAAACCGCAGATTCACAACTGCGGAAAGCCGTTCATTGGCCGGTTTGTATGGTCTCGCCATGCGAAGCATTATTGTCATACAAATTGTCATACTGTCAAGAGCTAATTGACCACTACTGGCGGGTTGCTCGGCTCGGATCGTAGCCAAGCGCACACTTCGCACCATGAGAAGCGCAGATAACGGCCACAGCGTAAGCATGGAAGTGGCTTGCGACCATTACGACCACGGCTGCGGCTTTGTTGATAAATCCAGTTTTTCGGAATCTTCAGTCGTATTGCGAGTTCATCGACTGTCAAAAGGTCCGATGGGTCTAAGGCAGCGTTCATTGTTACCTGATCCTAAGTTGAGATGAATTGCATAAATCTCCTTTCGTTTTTGGCTAAACTCCATGCAACAACGATGGAACACGACTTCCAAGCTATTGAATCTACAAAGTCAAAAAGTGAACCCCTGATCGAAGAACAGGTAATCCACTGGCAAGTTGAAAACTCTATCTGCGCCGTAACGTGGTGATGGACGTACCCGGCCACTAACTTAGTGATGGTGTGGCGCTTGGCTGGAACGAGGCCGCGGAAAGAAACGTTGCGATCGCAAGTAGACACACGACGACGTACTTGTTCTGATGATTCATGAGGACCCTCCTTTGTGGGTCTAACGGCGTTGCTACTTTCCTGGGGAAGGGACCTGCAAGCCAGGAAAGTTCACATCGCTACAACGGAACAAAAAGAGCCTGGATGACAGCCATCGAGCAGTTCGCGTCCAGTTTCGGGCCGAATCCCCTGCTCTGTAAGGAGCAGGGCTATAGCGGTACGGGGACAATATCAGTCCAGTGGCCCATAGGCTGACGGAACAGTTTCTTTAACTGCGCCGCCTACTTCTTTTTTTTGGTCGCCCCTTTATTCGTTTCTTCGCCTTGTGTGCTGATCAGGGTTAAGGAGTCCTGAACATTGAAAGGAAACACGCGAGTCGACTGTTGCCCCGTGGTACTCAGGACGACGTCTACGCGGCGGTTACTAGCCAGAATAATCGAGTGCATGTTGTTCAGAACCTTTTGCCGATCCTCTCTATTCAGCTCGGGATTCCGCTGAACCGCTTCTTTCACCTCGTCGTCGGTCAGATTCTGTTCGTCGCCAAACGCCTTGACCTCAAGATTTGCCGCGGGAACACCCTGTCTGATCAAGAAGTTCTTTGTTCGATCGACACGCCGTTCCGTAAGGATCTGGTTGTATTTGGCGGAGCCACGTGGGTCGGCATGCCCTTCCAGAGTCAGGTGGGCTTCCGGCCTCATGCCAAGATATTCTTTGAAATCGCTGGCCAGCGTTTTCAGGATTTGTTGTTGACTATCGAGCAGGCCGCCGGTGGGGTCGCGGAGCGTAGGCCGGGCCGTTTGAAAGTAGATGCTGTGAAGGGCAAGCCTCGTTTCCAGAACAGCGGCCCTTTGCGGGGGCGGAGGCGGCGGTGGTGCAGGTGGTGGTGGAGCTTCGACCGTCACGGTCGTCGCCGCGGAAGCCGTGAGCGCAGGATTGCGGTCATCGCTTACGGTGCAAGTCACCCTAATCGGGCCCGGCGACGCTCCTGCTGTGTTCAGCGTGGCGGTCTCATCAGTGCCGGAGACGTTGCCCGCGCTCGCGTTGTAGCGGTAGGTCAGCCTGCGGTTATCGGGGCTATTGGCATTTGAGCGGATCGTAGCAGTGCCGCCCGTCCTTACGGTTCTGGGGTCTGACGAGCATGCGATCTCCGGCGAGCGCTCCTGCTTTACACTGAACCTGGCCTTGCAGGAGGCAACGCCATTCTTACTGCCATCGCTCAAGTTTGCATTCACCTGGTACGAGCCGGGTCGTAATCCCGTGGTGTCAATCCGGGTGGAAGCATTCGTACCGGCAACTCTCACGCCGGTGCCACTCCAGTTGTATCGGACAGCGCGCTTGGCATTGAAATTCGATCCAATGGCAGTCCCCGTTACAGGCTCGCCGGCAAAGACTTCCACCGGTTCCGCCGAGCAAGCGGCAGATGCTGACGCTGACTGTTCGCCATTAGAGCCGAAGTGAACGACGAGTCCCGCCGAAAGGCGAACGTTGTTCTGCGTTATTTTGTCTTCCGTGTTGCTGGAAGCATCCGGGAACCGGGTCATCAAGTATTCGGCCTGAATAAGGCGGATGGCGAAACGGTGGCTTAACTTAACGTCCAATCCGCCTCCAGCGCTCATGGCAAAAGCGTCGTCGCCGGCGAGGGACGCACAACCAACGGTACAGCCGGAGAGCGTCACCTGGCTGGCGTTCACGCCTCCAAGCAGAACTTGCACGAACGGAGTGAACCTATCGTGCCGGAAGGATACGCGCGGACCGAAGAGGTAGGAGAAAACGTCCCCATGAGCCGATACTATGTTACTCGCCGCAGTTCCGGACCTGGTGACTCGGAAGGCACCAAATTCGCCAACGACGCCCAGCCAATCGTTCAAGTTATAAGCGACAGAAGCGGTGCCGCCGTGCGTCCAAGCGATTCGGTTTCCAGCACTGATCGGCACAGCCCTCCAAAACGAATAGCCAGCAGACAGATCAACCCTGGGGGTATCGCCGCTTCGCCTTCCTACTCTTAATGTCGGTAATGCCGGCGCGGGCGCCGGCGTGGGAGCAGCCGGCGTAGCCTCGCCCGCGGCGTCGGGTGCCACGGGGGAATTGACAGCCTCGTCCTTATTCGTTTTGGTTACCGCTTTTTCCGCGTCGTCCGCACGGAGTGCCGGCACAAGTAAAAGAGCAACTGCCATTGTGGCCAAGAGTCGCCATCCTAACTTCATCGTCGCCTCCTCAATCGTGCCTACTCACTTGAGAAGCGGGGCTCTTCGGCCCCGCTTCTTCAGCCATCGAACCTTCCTGGTCCTGCTTTTTTCTCACCGAACCTGTAATTACCCTGGCCGAGACCGCCGAAGCCCGTCTCAGAGGCGGTCCTATGGGACAGTAATGCTGGCGGCGTTTACGGTCACCGAGGCCGCACCTCCGCCCGACCCGGCAAACATTCTGCCCTGCACTACCGCGCCGGTATTCAGCGTGATGGAAACAGCGGCGAGTACGTTTCCCTTGAAGGCGGTGGTCGTATCGATCGTTGCTGAACTGCCAACCTGCCAAAAGACATTCTTAGCCTGAGCACCGCCGGCCAGGATCACTTGGGAAGCGGGTCCCGTGGTAAGTGTGGACCCCATCTTGAAGATGAAGACCGCATTCGCATCGCCCCCGGCATCGAGAGTGACGTTGTTGCCCGGTCCCGCTCCCGATATCAAAACCGAGGTCGAGTTGGTATAGAGGCCAGGCGCGAAAGTTAGCCCGCCTAGATTTCCGGGCAAAGTTTGAGAATTCGTTGATCGGCTAACGGCGTCGTTATACGCGGTCAACAAGTCGGCTTGGGCCTGGAGTACTTGAGGGTCGTTTACGTGTATCGTCCCGTTGACCTGTGCCGGAGGGATTCCCTGTGAAGTACCTGGATGCAACCCAACGTCTCCGTTAACCTGCACAGAACCGGTGCTGCTGATCGAAGAGGTAGCGATAACAGCGAAAGTAGAGGCCGATCTGAGGTTTACCGGCGCTTGACCTGTCGCTGCTGCGCCTGTTGTAAAGGTCCATGGATTCGGTGCCGTGCCACTTGCCAGCGCATTGCCTGACACATCTTTGACGCCAGTTAAAATCGTGGCCGTATATGTGGTACTGGGTGCGAGATTGCTCGTTGGCGTGAAGGTCGCCACGTGACTTGGTACATCGTAGGCAACGGTTCCGGTCACGGGAGCTGACCCAGGTCCCGTCACCGTAAAGGTGGCTGTGCTGATGGTCGCGGGGTCCATGGCCTTACTGAAGGTCGCGTTGACTGCCTGGTTGATACCCACCCCAGTGGCAGCATTCGCGGGAACTGTTGAAGTGATAGTCGGTGGCGCGACATCGGCGGCTGTCCCCGTTGTAAAGGTCCACGGATTCGGCGCCAAGCCCCCGCCTGCCAGTGCAATGCCTGCGAGGTCCGTAGCTCCGGCTGTAATCGTGGCGGTGTATATCGTACTGGGTGCGAGATTGCTCGCTGGCGCGAAGGTTGCAATTGCGCCGGCGTTACCGGCGTAGGTAACCGTTCCGGTCACGGGAGTTGTTCCAGGCCCTGTCACCGTAAAGGTTGTTGCGGTCAGCGTTGTAGAGTCCATCCCCTCACTGAATGTTGCGGTGATTTTCCCGTTGATCGGCACCGCTGCGGCAGTATTCGCGGGGACCGTGGAACTCACCGTCGGCGCCGTGGCGTCTGCGGTGAGACATGATTCGAAGCTCCATGAGAAGTTACTTGCCAGTGGGTTGCCCGTGGTGTCTTTGGCCGAGGTAGTGATCGTGGCGGTGTATATGGCATCGGGAGCTAGATTGCTGCTTGGCTTAAAGAGGGCAATGTTGTTCGTTGCATCCCAGACTACCGTTCCGGTCACAGGACTTATGCCCGTCACCAGAAAGGTTGCTGTAGTAATCGTTAAGGGATCCATCGCCTTACTAAAGGCTGCCGTGATTTTTCTGTTGATGGGTTCGCAGTCGAACAAATTAGCAGGATTCACAGAACTGACCTGGGGCGCACCTCCCGCACCTGGGGTCACGGTGGGTGTCTTAGCCACGCTGGCCGCTTGCTCGCGACCACATCCGCCCAACAACATCATTAGTCCTAGTAGAAGTGCTAAGCCGAGGCCCTGAGAGCAAATCTTTTTAAGCTGAAAATTCCGCATTTGAGATTCCTCACTTTTCGTCCGATTCACCCATGACGGTGTACTGCAATATCCTTTGGAATCTTGTGGCGACTACGCGCGAAGCCACTGACAACCAGGTTGAGTAGGGGTAGAACTGCTCCCAACCGATTTGCTGGATCGTGTAAAGGCAGACGCTGCCAATCGACGCGACGACAAAGAGGTGCAAGGGAGTGGGATGGAACCCATATGTCAGGGTGTCTCGCTCCCGGAAATCAGGAACGGGCCAGAGGTCCGCCGATGTCTTAGCATCCGTAAGCATCGCTTTCATCAACACCCCATTGATGAATCGCCAATCCGGCGATCCTTGAACGTGACATGTCTTGGGGGCCGTGTGCCCGATCGTTAGGTGAACTGCGTCAGGGCACCCTTCGGGCCTGCCTGAATTTCGAGGACGGCCACCAAAAGGAAAAAACATCAGGCCTTCCCGTGATTCGCCTTGCCATGTGTAATAGCGCGGCAAGACTGAAGACTGCACGAATACAGCCACATCTCGCAGCAAGCTAACCCTTTTACTTTGGTAACTTGCAGCAGTCGTTACAACGAACGGTGAGAAATCACGCTATTTCGGGACTGGCGTTTCGTCCCAGGGTTTCAAATCGGAACTTTGGCCCCAGCGTTTTTCTGGGAGATACTCAATGGCTGTCTCGTTTTATACACTCAAGTCCCGGACGAGACGCTCGGGCATGTGACAAAGGTCACCGCTGAGGGAGAGCAGGAGAAGAATACGAGCCAGACGTTTCTTACTGGAGGTAAAAGTTCGTCAACCAAGTCTGCTTCGTATGGGATGTTGCGCGAAAGCACACAACCGCCGAAAAATTCGTAGTGCTGGTGAAGCGCGGCCATCATCGTGCGCTTTTCAATCCTGATAAGCGCAGTCGGCGACCGCGGCGGCCGACATCATACGAATAGGTGCAACGCATCTCTCGCCCAGGAAACTGCCACCGTTAAGAACCCCCCATGAGGCGAGATGGAGGCGAAGCTGATGAGACATTCGAATAGTGTGCAATCCCGTCAACAAGCTTTCAACGCCCAAGCCTTTCTCGATTCAGCGGGCTTGGCGCGAAAGATTGTGGAGTTTAAAAGAAGGCAGGTCATATATACGCAGGGCGATCCCGCTAACAATGTTCTGTATATTCAACAAGGTGGTGTAAAGCTTTGCGTCATCAATGAGACGGGTAAAGAAGCGGTCGTAGCGATGCTCGGGCCGGGAGATTTTTTTGGTGAAGGATGCCTTGCAGGTCAGCCTAAGCGTATAGGGACGGCCGTAGCGGTTACACCAACCACGGCCCTCGTCATTGACAGAAAAGAGATGATTCGCGTCCTTCACGAAGAACACGCGTTCTCCGACCGCTTCATCTCTCACATGCTTTCCAGGAACATCCGATTCGAGGAGGACTTAGTCGATCAACTCTTCAACTCTACCGAGAAACGGCTGGCTCGGGCACTATTATTACTCGCTCGATATGGAACGGAAGACCAACCGCAAAAAGTGCTCCCCAAGTTGTCGCAAGAGATGCTCGCAACGATGATCGGCACCTCGCGCTCACGAGTTAATCTTTTCATGAACAAATTCAGGAAATTGGGCTTCATCAAGTACAACGGCGGACTCCAAATCAACGGTTCGCTCTTGAGCGTCGTCCTGCACGATTAGCCTGCATTTTCCGGCTTTACGAAGGCATTAGGCGGCAACCGCCGACCTGCAATCAATTTCTCTTTGTTCACAACTTCCCTCGTCCGGATCGTGCCTGTGTGCCGATGGTGGGTTAGAAGTAAAGTTCAAATGTGTCCGCAAGCAGACAGATTGTTGTCTTCGTATCGTATAGATAGTGTATGCGCACAGTAATCGCAAACCCTCTCAAGGCAGGTCACACCGCAGGCCACGATAGTGCCGGTCCTTGTTTTCGCGGGAGGAAAACGGACATGAAGATTGTGAGCACAGCTCTGCTTCTATTTGCACTCTGGTTGCTTGGGACGCAAGGGAACATACATGAAGGGGCGCCAACGGGGCGCATGCGATTGCGGTCATGGAGGTAACGCTCATGAAATCAGTAGGTCTTATCAGCCCGGGAGTTTTGTTCCTTCTTCTTCTCACTTTTGGCCCCGCGTATGCTCAGCAGGAGCAACACGGAGAAAACGCGAGGGCCCCGAAGCAGGACCAGCAGCAAAAGCAAGAGCCGCGGCAGCAACGGAGTCAGCCGCAACAGCGCGCCCAGCAACAGCCGCGACAGCAACAGAGTCAGCCGCAACAGCGCGCCCAGCAACAGCCGCGACAGCAACAGAGTCAGCCGCAACAGCGCGCCCAGCAACAGCGCGCCCAGCAACAGCCGCGACAGGCCAGTCGGCCTTCACCGCAAGGGCAACGCGTGCAGCAAGCTGAAGAGCGGAGCGTTTGGCAGCAGCATCGCGCGCGAAGCTGGCAGGCCGACCATCGCACCTGGGAGCAACGCGGCGGCTACAACGGCTACCGTGTTCCCGAAGCCACTTTTTATAGCGACTTTGGTCGAGATCATGGGTTCCGCATCTATAGCTATCCAATGTTTGTTGTTGGGGGGTATCCCCGCTTCCAGTACGGCGGCTTTTGGTTCCGTGTCGTTGACCCGTGGCCGGAATACTGGTCGGACGATTGGTACGAAACCGACGACGTGTACATCGACTATTCCAATGACGGATATTACCTCTACGACTCGAGGTATCCCGGCGCCGGAATTGCAATCAGCATCTCCGTCGACTAACGGTTCATCGAATGCGAGTTCAATAAGTGCAACCAACTCCAAAGCGCCGTGGGTCTGCTTTAACTTCACTCCCGCGGCGTGGAGGAGAACTTACAAATGCTTCTCTCTACTCAATCTCAAAGAGTGACTCTGCTTTGTAGTTGCTGCCTCTTGGGCGCCTTGCCACCTTTTTTAGTCTTGGCGGCCATTCACCCTCTACGCAAGCGCCTGCTCCGGCTCAGCCGCGAACTTCTGGGGCCGCGATCCGTCAAATCAAATTCTCGTAACATACGGTCCGACAGCCTTAATTGTGCCGGGTCACCATTGCCCCTATGCGTGGTCAACCCTGCAGAAGAGTGCATGTGAAAACATAATGCAAAAGTGTGCGCAATAGCACAGATATCCTTCTTCAAGTCGCCCAATATGATTGGTGTTGGGCAGCAGGAGCGATCCTGCAAGTCAATCCGCTCGGTTCGGCCCAATCGCGTCGGCTTTAACCTCTCACTAAGGAATAAGAAGCAATAAAGGAGTTAATGTGCTTTGGACGATCTTTGCGGTATTGCTCGTCTTGTGGCTGCTGGGCCTCGTCACTTCATACACTTTGGGTGGATTCATCCACATCTTATTGGTCCTGGCTATCGTTACTGTTTTGATTCGGGTCATCCAAGGCCGAAGGATCGCCTCGTGACCGCATCGGGTCGTTGAGATGACCGTCGCAGGACAAGCGGTTATTCCTTTGATCGAAGGCTCTGCCTGAAACGTAATGTCGGAATTTCAGCGAGAAGTGACAGTGTGAACTACAAATCTGTTTATGGAGGTCAGCGATGATTCGTAAATTGTCTATGGGTGTCTGCATCTTGTTTGTCGCGAGCGGGCTCTGTGCGGCGAATAAAGAACAAGAACGCCTGGAAAAAAGTGGCGTCGTGATGGAAGAGATCATAAACACGCCGGAAAATATCCCTCAAGAGATACTGGAAAAGGCCGAATGCGTCATTGTGTTCCCGTCCGTCCTAAAGCTTGCCGCTGGATTCGGCGGAAGCTACGGTCGCGGGGCTATGGTTTGCCGCACGGGCGAGCATTTTCAGGGACCGTGGGGCGCTCCAGCCATGTATGCACTGGAAGGTGGGAGTTTTGGATTTCAACTCGGTGGACAAGCGACGGACCTGGTTCTCCTGGTCATGAATGATCGTGGAGCACAGTCGATTTTGAGCAGCAAGGTCAAATTGGGTGCAGACGCTTCGGCTGCGGCAGGCCCTAAGGGCCGTGACGCTTCGGCCGACACCGATGCCTCCCTGCGGGCGGAAATTCTCAGTTACTCCCGCTCGCGCGGCCTGTTTGCCGGCATATCGCTCGAAGGTTCCACGCTTCGTCCCGACGATGAGGCAAGCGAACAGGTGTATGGCCACAAGATCAAAGCCAGAGACATCATATTGGGCAAAAGCATGGCGGTGCCTGTGTCCGGGCGCCATCTCGTCCGCATCCTGCAAAAGAGTTCGCCGCGGAACGAATCCGCAAAGGCCTCCAACCGTTGATCGTTTCCCAATCCAGGGCCAGGCGCAGATCGTAGAGGTCTAGCGGATGTTGGTAACTTGCGATTTCGGGGCTCGGTGATCCTCACCGAGCCCCGAAAACTCACCTCCTGCGAATGTGTTCCGAAGCGAACAGATATTCATCTGCGCGTCTATTAGGATGTTGCTGTGTTGGGAAGCGAAACGGGATCGAATTCAATGGCTACGGCTTTCGGTTCAACGCAAATAGCCGCATAGCAACTCGCGGCAATTCCGGAGTGATCCCCACGGAGAGAAGAGGAAGCAGGCGATGCCATTACTTCAAATATTAATGGTTCTTATAGCAGTCGGTGTTTTGCTTTGGCTGGTCAATAACTTCATACCGATGGCGGGATCGATCAAGTCCATCTTGAATGCTGTTGTGGTGATCGGCGTGATTGTGTGGCTCCTGAACATTTTTGGATTCATTCATTCTCTTTCCCGGATCCACGTAGGAGCGTAACAAACCGGTATTCAGGCTGGCACGTTGGTCTGCCAGATGTTCGTTTGGCCGCAAAGACGTCCCCTATAGCCCCTGCGTTGTACAAAACAAAATGCGAGAGGCCAGGGAGCCTCACGAAATGAATCTACAAATACAAAGCAGGGCCGCCCTGCTCGTTCCAGCAGCTAACACCCGGAGTCGGAGTCTTTTGTGTATCCGCGCGTTAGTGTTCCTCCTTGTATTCCAAATGTTCAGCAGTAGCTCGCACGCATACTCCGTCCTGACGCACGAGGAAATTGTGGATTTGGTATGGACTTCGGAGCTTCGTCCTCTGTTGCTCCAGCGATATCCCGGTTTGTCGGAAGACGATCTCGCCGAGGCGCATGCGTACGCCTATGGCGGCGCCGTCATCCAGGATCTCGGTTACTACCCGTTTGGCAGCGCTGAGTTCAGCGACCTGGTGCATTACGTTCGCAGTGGCGATTACGTTCGCGAACTGCTGCTGCAGAGCCAGGACGCAAATGAGTACGCCTTCGCGCTGGGCGCGCTAGCACACTATGCGTCCGATATCGCCGGCCACCCGGCGGTCAACCAGGCTGTCGCAATCGAATATCCCAAGCTGCGAGCGAGATTTGGTAACTCCGTAAGGTACGCGCAGGACAAGACCGCACATTTGAAAACGGAGTTTGGATTCGACATGGTGCAAGTCGCCAAGAATCGCTATGCGTCGCAGCAGTACCACGATTTCATCGGGTTCAAGGTCTCCAAACCACTGCTGGAGCGGACCTTTCCAGTTGTATATGGAGTGGAATTGAAAGACGTGTTGTCGCACGAGGATCTCGCGATCGGGTCCTATCGCTTCTCCGTCAGCCGGCTGATTCCGGAGATGACCCAGGTCGCATTGCAGACCCACAAGAAAGACATAATGCGCGAGACGCCCGGTCTTACAAAACAAAAGTTCCTCTACCGTCTTTCGCGCTCCAACTATGAAAAGGAATGGGGAAAGGACTACGCGAAGCCGGGATTCGGAACGCGGGTGTTATCCACACTCCTGCGATTTATGCCGAAAGTGGGCCCTTTCAAGGCGCTGGCGTTCAATAACCCAAACGCTCAAACAGAAGATCTGTATTTCAAAAGCATTAATACCACCGTCGATCGATATCGGGCTTTTCTTCAAGAAGTGCGCATGAACTCACTTCTGTTTCCCAACTGCGATCTTGACAGTGGCAACGTGACGAAAGCAGCGGAATATTCGCTCGCGGACAATACATATGCGAAGTTGCTGGCAAGGCTGTTCCGGCGGAAATTCGATCAGACTACGGTCGACCTGCGCGACAATATCCTGCAGTTCTATTCCGACCTTTCTGCGCCCATCGAGACGAAGAAGGACAAAGTTCGCTGGCAGAGAGTACTGGCCTCGCTCGATCGGTTGAAGTCGGTGACTCCCGAGCCGACTCTCGCAAGCAGCCCGGCTCAGCGACCCCTATCCTTGCCCAATTAGATGCGCAACTGGCTTTGCGGACGGCCCATACTCTGTGAACAGCGCCTGCTCTGATCCGGGGTGCGGGTAGACGGTTATTTCTCTTCGCCGGAAAATGGCCTCAATCGCACGAAAATAGAAACACCTACCGGGTGCTGGCCATAGATAGCTTGCAGCTGATTCGGGACGCCATACGTTGTCACTTGCGCCCCAATGGCTGACGCCAGATGTGGCACGAGCTTGACGTCATGATCGTAGCCGAGCGTATAGCCCTGGACCCGACCGATCGGTTGTTCCAGAAATCCCGGGGGCAAAAGATTCTCACCAAGAATCAGTTCGTTTGATCGCTCGGCATTCTCAATCCGCGTCCAGGCGTAATTGCTCTCGCGGAAACGCATGGTCGATTCGAAAAGATAGCTGCCGAACGTAGAGTTATCGCTAAGCGACCGCGTGCGGCCCCAAAGAATCGTGCTGGCCCAATTCCCGTTGTGGAAAGGGCGGTTGTACATTACGGAAGCCGTCATGCGCTCCTGGTCTTCGGTTGGGAAAAGCGATTCCAGGCTCTTGATCCGCGCGTAGGAATACTGCCCGCTCCAGTTCTTGTCCGGTTCGATCGTCAAGCGCGTCGACCACGAATCGATTTTTCCCTGGTCGATATCCCAGCGAAATTCGTCCGGCTCTCGGCCGTGAAATCCGGAGGCTTCGATTCTGGCGATTCGATAGGTAAAGCCGACCGTCACCACGTCATCCGAAATGTGTGTGGAATCTTCCTGGTGGTGGCCTAAAGCCGCCAGCGGATCCTCGAGCGCAGAGGCGCGGTGCGGATATGCCGTGGGGCCAATGGCAGGATCGCCTACGGGAGCGAAATAGAAAGAGAGCAGGCTATTCTCGCTGAGCTTCAAATCATAGAGAGCGGCCAGCTCCATAAAGAGATTATGCGGGTGCTGGCCGTCGGCAATGGGAAGGCCGAAGGCCGTCTCGCCCTCCTGAAAGAGCAGCGGATAACGCTGCTGCGTCACCGTCGCAGGTTCGAGGCTGAGCATCGCACGGGCGGTAAAAACGCCGGGGCCAGCTTTGCGTTGGACCATTCCCATGAACCAGTTCGTCGAGAAGAATCTGTCCGCGCCTCGCCTGCTCGATTGCTGCTCGTCCAGAATGAATACGTTTGCGTGGAACATGAGCATCCAATTGCCTTTTCTTGTCATGAGCATCGGTGCAGGAGTGGAAACCGGTTCCGCGCTGGTGCCAGAGCCCGTGTGACTCACAATCTTCTGCAAGAAATTCTGTGGCTGCATTGCCATCACGCCGCCACCCTCGCATCCCGGCATGTTCATCCCCGGCATGCAGGCCTGGCCCTGAGGTCCAACTTGCTGCGCGAAAGCTGCGGCGGGAGAAACAGAAATCAGTAGTAAAAACCAGCGAAATAGCTTCATGAAGATCTCCCTTATCAGGTTCCGTTAGTGTTGAGCACGAAGGCGTGCACGCAGCCGTTTGCCAGCAGCGAGCCCGCCGCGATTCGAACCGTTAACTGTGCGGGAGAGTTCTAGATTCTGAGTGTGAGGAGAAGATCTAGCAGCAGGCTTGCAGGCGCAGAAGTTTCGAGAGCAGCCCGACTGCTGGCCGTCAAAGGCTTAGCGGGATTCAGCGCACTAATGGCCACGAGTTGAAGATGAGCGGGCTGAGCATGGCCGGCACTCGGAGGTGAAGAAGACGTCGCGGCTTGAGTGCATGTCCCATGACCACATGGCGAGAGCGTGTTCGAATGATCGAACCTGGCGCTCCCATCGGATTTCTGCACGATCTGGACTGAGCCGCGGCGCATATTCATTTGCGTGGACATCGAATGATGCACAACGGCATTCACGGCGTGACCTGGAGCCGCAATATTGCGGGCATTCGCAAGTCTGGTGTCCGCTTCGGAGCTCATATCCATGTCTGAGGCTCCAGACATCGCCCCATGCGCATTTTCGGCGGCGGAGCCGAGCGAGTGACAGTCGGGTGCGTTTCGCTCTAACCAGCAGGATAAATCGCAGGCGGAAGCGGAGAGCGGCGCCAACGCCAGCAGGAGCGAAAACAGGATCGGCAGTAATCTCGCGACCGTCCGCATACCATCATATTACCTCAGCCTACCTTCGAACTGCATCTTCTGAACTGCCGCGAGAACAAGTCCCAGCAGTCAATACTCAGCCTGCCGGAATCTTTAAAGCAGGCGGCGCCATAACAGATCTCCAGCGCGAGCCTGCTTGACTGCACCCAAACGTGTCTTTAGAATCGCGTCCAGAAGATCGGCCCGGGATCCAAACCTAAACCGCAAATCTTTTCCTCGCAATGAGGAGGTGGCCCTTGAAGCGCAATTTCCTGATGTTTTTGAGCTTTACTATCGGCGTTTTGATCCTTTCTCTTCCACTCTCCGCTCATCATGGCAACGCGGCCTACGACACCGAGAAGACAGTTACCCTCAAAGGGACTGTTACCCAGTGGTTCTGGGCCAACCCCCATTGCGTCCTTGAGCTGGACGTAAAGGATGAAAACGGACAAATCGTGCACTGGGGCGCGGAGACCGAGAATCCCACCACCATGAGTCACCAAGGCTGGGCGAAAACCTCGTTCAAGCCGGGAGATGAAGTCACGGTGACGATGATCACGGTTAAGAACGGCAAGCCCATCGGACGCATCACCGAGGTTGTGCTGCCCAACGGCCAGAAGCTGGCGGGCCGTATAGTTGCACCGCTGCCGGCCTACAACCCGCAAGACCCTCCGAAACAGTAAGGGCGGTCAGCCACGCGTGTCTGGCGTATGCATCAGGAGCGCGTGTATGGTTGCTGAATTCAAGGACGGCTTTAGACCGTGGACAAACTTCCCGCGATGCTGAAGCGCTTTCTGATCCCGGAACTCCTACTCGCGGGGTTGATGTTTTCACCTCTCGCGCGCGCTCAAAACACTGCGCCGCAATCAGAAATTCCGAAACCCCAAAAAACTGCCCCTGCCGCCCCGGCGAGTGCTGATTACGACGGTTGGGGCCGGCCCATACCCCAGCTAACGAAGGACCAAAAATCGGCACCCGCGCCACAGCATGATATTTCCGGCACCTGGGACCCGGCCAATGGCTCCGAGGATGGCGGCCAGTTCCTCGGCGCGAAGACTTTACCGGTCGACGGCAAGCCGGGACGTGAGCCGCCTTACACTCCTGAGGGACTGGAAGCTTATCTCCGCACGAAACCGGGCAACGGAGCCAGAATGGTTGCCCCTACGGACACCAACGATCCTGAAATCATCTGCAATCCTCAGGGATTTCCTCGCGAGAACCTTTTCCAGCTACGGACCACGCAGATCGTTCAGACGCCCGTTTCCGTGGTCATTCTGTATGAGTTTGACCGGGTGTGGCGTGTCATCTGGACCGATGGGCGCGAGCTTCCCAAGAATCCCGAACCGAGGTGGTACGGCTATTCGGTCGGAAAATGGGTGGATGATTACACGCTCGTCGTCGAAAGCAATGGCATGGATGACAGGACCTGGGTTGACCATGCCGGTCGTCCGCACAGCGCCGACCTGCGCGTCGAGGAGCGATTCCATCGCGTCGACCAAAACCGATTGGAATGGACCGTGTTGATAGATGACCCGAAGATGTACACCAAGCCATGGCTGGCGATGGATAAATTTCCGATGAGGCTGCAGCCGGCCAGTTTCGATGTGCGGGAGCTGATTTGTTCGCCGTCGGAATATACGGAATACAACAAACTGGTTGGCAGTGGCGCCAGCGAGGCAGCTGACCCGCCGGTCACCAAAAAGGATCACCAATAGGATCGCTATGCGAAAGCTCTTCCTTGTCCCCAAACTGCTGCTAGTGCTGTTGGTCCTCGGCCGGCTCGCGAGTGCTCAAACCGCACCGTCACAATGGGGGACGGGGACGTCATCACCAGTCCAGAACGAGCACAACTCAGCTCCGGCTCCGAAGCATGATATTTCCGGCATTTGGGACCCGGGCGACAACGGAATCCAGCAGCTAGGCTCAAAGGCCATGCCAGAAGACGGCAACCCGCAACATCAGCCTCCGTTAACTCCTGAGGGGCGGGAAGCTTTGAACCTGAACAAGCCGAGCAATGGGCTTAGAGCCGTTCTTCCCGGGGATACAAATGATCCGGTTGTAACCTGCGATCCCCAGGGAATGCCGCGCGAAGACCTTTATGAAATGAGGACCACCCAAATCCTGCAGACTCCCGAAAAGATTTTCGTCCTCTATACATTCGGCAAAGTCTGGCGGGTCATCTGGACCGACGGCCGGGATCTGCCCAAAGACCCCGAGCCCAGGTGGTATGGCTATTCGGTGGGCAAATGGGTGGATGATTACACGCTCGTCGTGCAGACCACGGGTCTGGATGACAGGACCTGGATCGATCGCGCAGGCCGTCCACATAGCGACGCGCTGCACGTCGAGGAACGATTCCACCGCGTGGATCGCGATCACCTGGAGATCTCTGTAACGATTGACGATCCGAAAATGTATACGAAACCTTGGCTGGCACTCGATAAATTGCGATTTGATTTGCAGCCGCTCGATTTCGACGTCCGCGAGATGATCTGTTCGCCCTCGGAATTTGCGCAATACAATAAGTTAATCGGCAATCCCGCCAGCGAAAAGAATAAGTAATAGCTCGCCTAAGCGCCTTTCAGAATTGACGCTATCCGACTAGCCGCGCGCTTCGACGCTTGTGTCTCAAAATGAAGTTTCCACGCGGGCGAAAGCCGCTCGTGGCGTCCCTACTGCATTGCCCGAAAATAGGCCGGCGAAGTCGAGGACGTTCAGGTGATTGGTGATGTTTTGCACATCCGCTTCCATGCGGATACTGAGCTCGTTTCTGGTCCACACGGTGAATCCTGCGGCCGCATCCACCGAGAAATTCGGCCTCACCCGCCCGCGAACGAAATCGACCTGATCGACAATGGTGGCACTGTATTGCGCCAGGGCCTGCTGCTGCGTGCCATTAAACGCGACAGGAAGCCCCGATCCGTACTGCCCTCCGCCCGCCACCCACAATCGCGGCGCGAGCTGATACTGGAAGCGAGCTCTTACGGTGTTCCGCTGATCCTGCGAAGACCACAATCGTCCCGTCTGATTCAGCGCATTCGTGGCGTCCACACCTAGAAAAAGTCCGCCCGTCACCGGCAGATTGACCGAACTCACCAGGTACGAATAGGCCACGTACCCGCTGAGCCGCCCCCAACGGGGGAAGTCCAGCTTCGCTTCCGCGCCGTAGATATCCGCATTGCGAAAGGCAATCGGAAAGCCCACAGAAGTGTTGAGCAAAGGATCGTCATCGGCGAAATTATTTACGCGCCGCAGAAAATAGTTCGCATCGAGCTTGAATTTTCCGAAGAAGCCCTTGGTTACTCCCACTTGATAGTAATTTCCCAACGAAGGTTCCACGGGCAGCCGCAGCACGTTGGGATTCAGCACAGCCACCTGCGGAGAACTCGACAAGAGAATATTTTCGAAGGCCGGCGTCTGAAAAATCCGGTCGTAGGAAGCGCGTAGGACGAGACCAGCCGATGAGAAATAACGCGCCACGCCCAGCCGCGGGCTCACCGCATTCCGATTGACCAGCAGCTCGTAGTGGTCCCAGCGCAGGCCCGCGTTTATGGTCCAGGCGCCCAGGCGCACCTGGTCCTGAACGAACGCGCCTTGCTCCAGGTCCCAGCGCCGGCCGAAAAATTGAAAGGCCGCAGGCGTGCCTGGATCGAACTGTGCGAGATCCGTAATTGTGTCGCCGAAATTCTCGCTTAGATGCGTGGAATCCGCCTCTACCCCCGCTTTCCACTCCTGGCGCGCGCGGTGAACCGAAACGCTGCCTTTTACGTAACCTTCGCGAAAGCTGCGGTCCTGCGAAACAACTACCGGCGTGGCGAGGTCGTTGGACCACAGCTTTTGCGTATCGTCCCGGAACATCCCTCGCACATTGCCCAGCACGTTCGGCGAAAAATTGTGCTGGTAAGAGAGAGTCGCCATAGTCTCCGAAATGCTCCGGTCCTGTCGCTGGCCCGCCTGTTCTTGAATAAATTCATTGGGCACGCCGAACCTCGAGAGTTCGTGCCGTACGCCCGCAGTGAAGTGGTCCTGATTGGCGAAATCGTGGTCGTAGCGCGCCGAAAAATCCGCCGTGGTGCCATTGTCGGTGAAGGCCTGCACAATCGGCGGGTTCAAAAATCGGCTCGTCGCCGCGCCTTGAGCGCTGAAACTCAGAACGTTTTGTTTCCAGCCGTATTGAGTGGAGTCATAGGCGTTAACGGTGTCGAAGTTTCCTCCTCCAATCACGGCCCTCCCATGCCACCCCGGCCGCTCATTTTTCTCCGTGGTTATTTCGACCACTCCGCCCATCTTGCGCCCATACTCTGCGGGAAAGTCCGCCGTGTAGACCGTCATCGCCTGCACATCGTCGGCTTCAATCTCTGGGCCTGCCGAAGGCGAGCGGTTATCCGTCAGCGGGATTCCGTCGACAACGTACTGCGTCTGATATTCCGAGCCCCGCGGGTGCAGCACCGCGCTGCCCTCATAGAGCCATCCCGGCTGGGAATTCACGAGTTCCGCCAGTGATCGGCCCGGCAGCGAAGAGACGCGGTCGTCAATCATTTGAGAGCCGACCTGCTCGGTGCTCCCGGTACGGTGGGGATCGACGAGCGTCTCCTCTTCCTTCACGACCACTGCTGTATTCAGCTGAGCCACGGCCAGCCTGATTTCGAATTCCCTCGGAATCGCCGAGCGGATCTCGACCGAGCTGGAAAATGGCGCGAAACCCGCGTGTTCCGCCGAAATGCGGTAAATGCCAAGAGGAAGGTGATTGACCGTCAGCACACCGGAATCGTCCGTCACGAAATCGTGACGGTACTGATTTGCCGCCGAGGCCAGCTCGACTGCAGCTCCTCACTCCCAGCCCAGAAGGGTCGTTAACCTTGAGGCGCAGTTCGCCCGCGTTGCTCTGCCCCAAAGCGGGAATCGCGAGCCAGAGCGCAAAACTCAGCGCTCCAAGCACGCTAATCGGCATCCGTCTGTCGCAGTTCATTCCGCTCGCCCGGTCGATTGTCCTCAATTCTAACTTCATTGCTCGCTCTCTTGCCCGCGAAACGTATTCGCCGCTTTCCAAATTCGCTTGTTTGCGGCCGAAAGTCGGCACACAATACCGGCAATTCGAATCCGCCACATGACAATGCGGGCCGGGAGCCCGTATAGGAGGACCGCCATGCTGAAGTCTTCTCGCTTGTTCTCGGTGTTGTCCCTGCTTTGCGCCGGCCTGCTTGCCGTCGCAATAAACGCGCGGGCACAGTCGGGCACAAAGAATGGCGAGTGGCGCAATTATGGAGGCGACCAGGGGAGCACGCGCTACGCCCCACTCGATCAAATCAACGCCGATAATTTCAGCAAGCTGGAACTAGCGTGGCGCTTCAAGACGGATTCGCTCGGCGCGCGGCCGGAGTTCAAGTTCGAATCGACTCCGCTGATGGTTCACGGCGTGCTTTACTCCACGGGCGGTTCGCGCCGCTCAGTAGTGGCCCTGGATGCCGCTACCGGCGAACTTCTTTGGGTCCATCGCGAAGACGAAGGAATGCGCGGCACCTACGCGCCGCGGCAGCTTTCCGGCCACGGTGTAGCTTATTGGACCGACGGCAAGGAAGAGCGAATCCTTTACGTGACGCCGGGCTACCGGCTGATCGCGCTGAACGCCAAGACCGGCCAGCCCATTCCCGGCTTCGGCAAAAGCGGCGCGGTCGATCTCAAACTCGACGACGATCAGGAAATCGACCTCGTGACCGGCGAGGTGGGCCTGCATTCCACGCCGCTCGTCGCCAAGGATGTGGTGATCGTCGGCGCGGCGCATCTCTCCGGAGGCGATCCGAAGAGCCGCCGAAACGTCCGAGGCTATGTTCGAGGGTTCGATGTGCGCACCGGCAAACGCCTCTGGATTTTTCACACCATACCCAAGCCCGGTGAATATGGCGCCGACACTTGGGACAAAGATTCCCTGGCGTACACCGGCAACACCGGCGTATGGGCGCAGATTTCCGTCGACGAAGAGTTAGGTCTCGTCTATTTGCCTGTTGAATTGCCCACGGGCGATTACTATGGCGGCGACCGTCCTGGCAACGGCCTTTTCGGCGAAAGCCTCGTCGCTGTCGACCTGCAAACCGGCAAGCGCAAGTGGCACTATCAATTCGTCCATCACGGCTTGTGGGATATGGATATCCCGGCCGCGCCGATCCTCTGCGATATCACGATCAACGGCCGCACGGTGAAAGCGGTCGCGCAGCCCACCAAGCAGAGCTTCCTTTACGTCTTCAACCGTGAAACCGGCCAGCCGATCTGGCCCATCGAGGAACGGCCCGTCCCGAAAGGCGACGTGCCCGGCGAATGGTATTCGCCGACACAGCCATTTCCGACAAAGCCCCCGGCTTACGACAATCAAGGCGTCTCTATCGATCAGCTGATCGATTTCACGCCCGAGCTTCGCGCTGAAGCCGTGAAGCTCGTCTCAAAATATCGCATCGGGCCTCTGTTTACGCCGCCCTCCGTCAGCAAAGCTGACGGAACGTTGGGCACGATAACTTCGCCGGGCTCCACCGGCGGAGCGAATTGGCCGGGCGGCTCCTACGATCCCGAGACGCACAAGCTGTACGTCTATTCTCAGACCGCCATCGCACTGCTGGGAATGGTTCCCTCGCCGGGCCCTCAATTTTCAGACATGGAATACGTCCAGGGCGTGGCCGGCAAAGAGCCGCGGAACAGCACGCCTATGGGCGCGCCGCCCCGTCCGGCTCCTCCCGGCGAGGCAGCTCGCGGCGGCGACGAAGGCCCGACAGTGACCGTCAGCGGCCTGCCGCTGCTGAAACCTCCCTACGGCCGCATTACGGCATTGGACATGGATAAAGGCGAAATTGCGTGGCAGGTAGCGCATGGCGAAACTCCCGATAACGTACGCAATCATCCGGCCCTCAAAGGCCTGACGATTCCGCGCACCGGCCAGCCGGGGCTGGTTGGAGTGCTGACGACGAAGTCGCTGGTCATCGCCGGCGAGCCGATGTTCACCACAACCGCCTCGGGCGCACGCGGCGCCATGCTGCGCGCCTACGATAAAGCCACCGGCCATGAGGTGGGCGCCGTCTACATGCCCGCTCCGCAGAGCGGTTCGCCGATGACCTACATGGCGAATGGCCAGCAGTACATCATCGTTTCCATCAGCGGACGGGACTACCCCGGAGAACTCGTCGCCTTTCGGCTCCCGTCCGTAGCCATCTCGCAGCGCGAGTAGCCTCTGACGCAGCGCCGAAAAATGCGGTTCACCGCCCGAACTGTTTCTGTGCGGGCTAAAAGCGTTTCCCTCGCAGCCGCAGGATTCGCACTCGCCGTATGGGCGTGCGCGCCTCGCGCGTATTCTCAGGCCGCGGCGCCACAATCAGCCGCCCCGGCGGCGGTCGACCTCGACCCTTGGGGCCGGCCCGTACCGCCACCCGCACGGAATCAGAAGTCTGTTCCTGCTCCGCGCCACGATGTTTCCGGCACTTGGGACCCCGTCAACGGGCAGCTCGATGGAGTTCAGTTCAATGGCTCCAAGGCCTTTCAAGAAGACGGCAAAGCCGATCGTGAGCCGCCTTACACGGCGCTGGGCCGCGAGGAATGGCAGCGCAATAAACCGAGCATAGGATCGAGAGGCGTTGTCCCTGCGGAGGCCAATGATCCAGTGCTCGCCTGCGATCCTCAGGGATTCCCACGCGAAAATCTTTTTCAATTAAGGACCACGCAGATCGTCCAGACGCCCGTCTCTGTGGTGATTCTGTACGAATTTGACCAGATCTGGCGGGTTATCTGGACCGATGGGCGCGAACTCCCCAAGGATCCCGAACCGAGATGGTTCGGCTATTCAGTGGGCAAGTGGGCAGATGATTACACTTTGGTCGTCCAGACTTCCGGCATCGACGAAAGAAGCTGGATCGATAATGTCGGCCGTCCGCATAGTGCCGAACTGCGCGTTGAGGAGCGTTTCCACCGCGTCGATCGTGATCACTTGCAATGGACCGTGACCATTGACGATCCCAGGATGTATACCCAACCCTGGGTGGCGCTCGATAAGTTGCCGTTCTATTTGCAGCCACCCAATCTCGATGTTAGAGAGATGATCTGTTCGCCGTCGGACTCTGCCGCCTATGACAAATTGATCGGCAATCCCGCCAGCGACAAAGGCGACAAATAACGTGGCGCCTGGCGCAAAATAAAAAGGGACTCCGAATGGAGTCCCTTTCGTGATTTGCCTTACGGTTTATTTTTCGAAGCTGACGAAATCGCCGTTATCCGCGCAGACCTGTTCCTGAATGGTCCAATCCGGACGGAGTTGAAATCCTAAGTGCACATTCCAGGGCTTCGCTAAAGCTTTCGCATCTTCCATCGTAATGTCGACTTCAAGATCATTCTGGTTCATGCGCTGAAAACGCTCGATCACGTGCAGCTGATCGCTGTGCGGACGGCCCGCGCGATCAAGCCAGGTTTTGTCATTGAAACCAACGGTATCTACGACAAAAGTATCGCCGTCCCAACGCCCGATCGAATCGCCCATGTAAGTCGCTGTGAGATCTTCAGGGTGCTTCCGCCCGTCGGTGAAGACATGACGAACCGTGTGGTCATACTCGTAAAGGATGATGGCCTCTTTCGGAGTTTGTACGATTTGCAACGGAAAAGGCTGCAGATAGATTCGCGGCACGCCTGGCGGGTAGCACTTGGTTATAACCGGATCGTTGGTCTCCTGCAGAGTGTATTGGCCGCCGTTAGAGGACTTCGCCTTTTTGAATTGCTCTTCACCCCACGAAGTAAACTCCGGGGCGCTCCCAACGTAACTATCACCGCCGTATCCGCGACGCGCGTTCCAAATCCCAGTCAGATCGTGCGGATCGTGGGCAGGGCCCTGCACGGGAGGCGCTGGTCCTCTTCGCATTCCCTGCTGAGCCGGCGGGTTAGCTGCTGGCTGATTACCTTGCGCGGGACGCTGGCCGGCGGGCGACTCCTGTGCCCTTGCGCCTGGACAAATCGCCCACGCCGCGAGCAGCAAAAAGGTTGCCCAACCCGAAGCCTTTCGCATTATCGAAACTCCTTGAGTCGCTGGCGCGCGCTACGTGATTCCAAGCGCAACCTCAGTTATCGCCGCCACCACCGAGGGAAACTTCCTGACCGTCTTTCTCGACTTTGCGGATCCACATCGTCGGCTGTCCGCTCTTCGCCGGCCCGCCGGTCAGCGTGACTTGATCACCCGGCTTTATCGTGTTCTTGGTCCAGCCGGCTCGGGCCAGATGGTTCGGGCTTGTCAATTCGCCCTGCCATTTCTCCATCTTGCCGGACGGATCCTTTGCGTCCATGGCTATAAGTACGTGGGGATTAACGAACTGAAAGTCCGTCACCGTGCCGGTGACGGTGATGGTCTTCGACATATCGTAGGCGGCCGCTCCATGATGGGCGAAGGCCGGCCCCGAGAGAATGCCCAAAATGCCGAGCGAGATGAGAGCCAAAATCAACTTATTACGCATGTGAGCTGCACCTCCAGCTAGCGTGTGAAGTCTCGCATTAGTCCCGATGCCTGTCAACGGTTGCAGGTCCCGACGGCCTGTTAAATGGATGTTAAAGAAGCCCTTACCAGCCTCATCGGCGACCGCTTGCGTTCATCGGCGAAATGGATCATTCGCTGCGAAAGAAATTTCGCAAACGCCGCGCGCCTTCCTGAAATTCAGCCTCGCGTGCGATCAGGCTGACGATCACAAAGCCATCGCGCGGGAAATCGAAGAAGTGCCCCGGATGCACAAGTACGTCGCAATTCTCGAGCAGCTCGATCGCAAGGTCTTCATCTGAACCTCTAGCGGGAACCCGCAGAACGGCGTACCAGCCCCCTTCTCGTTTCAGGCGATCGACCGAACTTTGCTGCATACGTGCGTCTAGGAATTTGAGATTTGAGCAGAGTCTTTGCTGCATTTGCTTTTGCAAATCGTCGCGCATGCTTAACATTTCGCCAAGCGCGAGCTGCCCAGGCGTACTCGGGGAAAGGTAGGTGTCGCCAATCACGTCGAGCCGCTGCATGGCTGCGTGGACGAGTTCATCTGGCCCACTCACAACGATCCATCCGAGCTTCATCTGCGGGAGCAGAGAGATTTTGGAAAGGCCGCTGAGTGTGAACGTCAGCGCAGCGGAATCGGACGCAAAAGTGCATGGCGGATCGGCGCCATCCGCGTAGTCCAGAAAAACTTCATCGGCAATAATGGCCAGATTTCTGCGCGCGCAAATCTCAGCGAGCTTTTGAGCTTCTTGTCTCTTAACGAAAGAGCCCGTCGGATTATTGGGATGCACCACCATTATGGCTTTCGAACGCGAACTCGACGCCGCGAAAAGGGCCGCAGAATCGATCTGCCAGCCTTGGTCGTAAATCAGTGGGTAAGACACCGGACGAATGTCGGCCAGGTCAGCCAAATATTCAAAGAGCGGGTAGCTCGGCGCCGGAACGAGTACTTCGTCTCCCACTTCGCAGAGCAGGCGGAAGACGTAGTTATAAGCTTCGCTAGTGCTCGAGGTAAGAACAATGCGCGAGGGATCAACCTGCGCTTGCGCGCCGAAAAATCCGGGCCGGCCACGATAGTAATCCGCTATTGCCTCGCGCGCCTGACGCAGACCCTGGCTTTCAGGCTCATAGCGCAATACGCGGCGATCCGTCAGCGCGGCAAAAAGGCGCTCCTCCGGATAGCCGAACCCGCAGGTTGTGGGGTTTGAGTTCGTCAGGTCAAAAAGGGGTTTGCCAGAGCGCTGATGCTCCTCGAGAGCCTTTGCGAAACGATTCGGTTGGAGATTCCAGTTTGTGCGCGACGCAAACATGCGTGGATGAGGACTGCTAATTCGCCTGCTAGTGCCTCACGATCTCGTCGCATTCAATCTGGCCGTCCCGCAGGTAGATAATCCTGTCGGCGTGTTCTGCGATTTCGCGCTCGTGCGTTACCAGGATTATGGTGTTTTTCTCCCGATGCAGGCGTTCGAATAGAGCCATGATCTCTTTGCCGGTGCGGCTATCGAGATTGCCGGTGGGCTCATCGGCAAGCAGGATTGAAGGAGAATTCACCAGGGCTCGCGCGATGGCCACGCGTTGCCGCTGGCCGCCGGAAAGCTCACTCGGCTTGTGCATCATGCGATTCCCCAGTTCTACCGCTTCCAATGCAGCCTTGGCCCGCTGCAGTCGCTCTTCGGCTCGCACTCCTTTATAAATCATGGGCAGTTCCACATTGTGAAGAGCCGTAGCCCTCGGCAAGAGGTTAAAGGTTTGGAAAATGAAGCCGACCTCTTGATTGCGAATACGCGCCAATTGATCCTCATCGAGATCGCTGACCAGTCTTCCGGCGAGCCAATATTTACCGCTGGTGGGCGCATCCAGACAGCCGATCAGGTTCATGAGCGTGGATTTACCGGACCCGGATGGACCCATGATAGCGACGTATTCGCCGCGCTGAATGGATAGGCTCACGCCTCGCAAAGCGTGCACTGTCTCCGCATCCATCGCGTAGCTCTTTGAGAGATTCTCGGTTTTGATGGCCAAACCTTGGTCCAGCAGGTCCGTGCGAAGCGAAGTGGGAATTGCTGAGATGACGGCCATCAGAGTCGTCCCCAAAGGTCAGCGTACTCAGAAAGTGGAACCTGCAATATCACGAATCGCTTGCCTCCTTTCACGTCTTCGCGATCTGGAGTAATTGCCTGACGCTCATTCTGCATTCTAACATTGCCTCAACTTATCCTCCCTGTCGAGACTCCATCTGTTTCGAAAAGGTGGATTGCTCTGGGTCCCGCGCCATAGTGGGCAACCCTTGCACGCCTTCTAAGATTCTGAAGGGATTAAAGTACGCCGCTGGGCGTGGGATTCTCTCGTTGACGCCTGTCGCGGTCTGGGACTAAAATTCAGGTCTATCTAGGACGGGGTATCCAATGAAGAAGTCGCAACATCTTCGATTTTCCATTTTGGGAAGTGCTCTGTGTCTGCTTGGAGCCTTTCCGGGCATTTCTGCCGCGGCTCAGGAGCAGCCGGCACCCCAACAGCAAGCCCCTCCCAGCCAGCAATCAGACCAAAAACAAGATACCAATAATAAGAAGAAACAGAGCGATAAGCAGGTTCTGAAGGAACTTGCCACCCCGTACAAAAAGTGGCTAAGCGAAGACGTTATTTACATCATCACGGACGCCGAGCGAAAAGCTTTCTTGCAGCTTCAAACCAACGAAGAGCGCGAGCAGTTCATCGAGGAATTCTGGCAGCGGCGCAATCCTGATCCGGATTCGGTCGATAATCCCGTAAAAGAAGAGCACTATCGGCGCATCGCCTATACCAATGAGCATTACGCGTCCGGCGTTGCCGGCTGGAGAACCGATCGCGGCCGCATCTACATCATGTACGGCAAGCCTGACGACCTTGAAAGCCACACTCAGGGCGAGACGTGGAACCGGCCCCTCGACCAGGGCGGTGGCCAAACCCAAACCTACGCCTATGAAGACTGGACATATCACTACATTGAAGGCATCGGCGAGAACGTGGAGCTGGAATTTGTGGATCCCTCGGGCACTGGTGAATTCCGCCTGACGACCGACCCGTCGGAAAAAGACGCGATGCTTTATGTCCCCGGCGCGGGCCTGACCCTCGCGGAACAGCAGGGAATGTCTTCCAAAGCCGCCCGATTCACGAATACCGATGGTACGCATATGGCGCCGTCGCCTTATGGGGCCCGCAGTTCCAATTTAGATGAATTTAGCCGCCTCGAGCTCGAAGCGAAGATTTGGACGCCGCCTGCGGTCAAATTCAAGGACTTGGAGGAAGTTGTCTCCTCGCGCATCGTTCGTGATCAGATCAAATTCGACTACCGCTTTGATTTTTTGCGTGTAGCCGGCGATACCGTGCTGGTCCCGATAACAATACAGATTCCCAATAATCAATTGAGCTTCCAAAGCAAGGATGGCGTGCACACAGCAACGCTCAACCTCTTTGCGCGGGTAAGTTCACTTAGCGGGCGCACGGTGCAAACGTTTGAAGATACGATCCGCAAGGACTTCCCGGATTCGCTCCTGCAAGGCTCCTTGCGCTCCTCCTCGATCTATCAGAAGGCGGTTCCGCTGCGTCCCGGCTTGTATCGCCTGGACGTGGTGCTCAAGGACACGACAAGCAACAACGTCGGCGTGGTAAACACGCGTTTGGCCGTGCCGCCATTCGATGACGACAAGCTGCAGGCCAGCACATTGATCCTGGCGGACGAGATTTCTCCCGTCGCCTCGAAGGACATCGGTTTAGGTATGTTTGTGATCGGTTCGATGAAGGTCAGGCCGAAGCTCGACCAAAGTTTTCTTGCCACTCAGCCGATCGGCGTTTACTTTCAGATTTACAACCTGAAGATCGACGACAGCACGCACAAAAACAACGCCTCCATCGAAATAAAGATTCTTCAGGGTGACCAGGCGATCAAACAAGTCGTCCAGAGCTCTGAACAACTGCACCAACAGGGTGAGCAATTGACGGTTCAGGAATCGGTGCCGGCGCAAACGTTGGCGCCCGGCAAATATCGGCTCGAGATCAAAACAACGGATGCAGTGGCCAACCAGAGCATTACCCGGACGGCGGATTTTACAATTACGCCTCCGCCGAACGAGAAGATCGCGGCCCAGACTTCTTCCGCGAGGTGAGAGTAGTGAAGTTTTTGCGGAGTGCGGCTTTCGTCCTTAGCGGACTCCTCCTATCCGCGAGCCCTTCTCTTGCGGCGCACAACTTTGGGAAACTCACTGGTCTTGTAGCTGACTCCTCCGGCAGCCCTCAAATGGGAGCCAGCGTCTGGCTGACGCCGGAATTTGCCGGCGGGCGCGCCATTGAGCTGCTTACCGACGAGAATGGGATCTTCGTTGGTCAGCGTCTCCGCCCGGGCCTGTATTCGGTGAAGGTGACTCTCGCCGGGTTCATGCCGTCGTTTCAAAATCACATCAGCGTTGGTGCGGATGTAAATACATCCCTCCACATCGAACTTGACTCCATCTTTGCCTCGCTTGACCAGTTACGGAAGAAATCAGCCAAGCCTGCTGAGCCCGACGATTGGAAGTGGGTTCTACGCACAGCGAGTTCTTCGCGTCCTGTATTGCAGCTGCGGGACGGCACTGTTGTGATTGCGAATAGTTCGGACGTCCAGAAGGATAACGAGCCACGCGTTAGTGTGGAGATGGATAATGGCTCGGTTCGGCCCGGTTCTTTCTCTGGCACCCCGGGATTTATGGGCACTGCCGTCTCTTACGATCAAAGCCTGGGACGCGCGGGCAAGTTGTTGATGGCCGGCGAAGTCAACTATGACCAGGCGATTCCTGGAGTCTTTGGCGGCTCAGTGGCGAGTATCTGGCTCCCAAGTGGGCACTTCGGAGAAGGACCGGAAACTACGCTTACTGTACGGCAGGTTCGCCTCGGCGACTCAGGCAGGTCCCTCCGGGCCATGCGCTTTGAGCACTCAGAACAAATGGCTTTGACCGAGCGCGTAATTCTGGAGTACGGCGGCGAATACCTTTCGGGCGGCTATGTTGGCGCGGCGACTTCCTCATTGCGGCCGCACGCCCGTTTGGGCGTGCATCTCTCGGTTCATTGGGACGCTGCGTTTTTGGTTGAAACGGATCCGGATGCATACGGTTTGCGCACGCAGGCTTCCTCAGAAGGTGGGGAACCCGCTATCGACGCGCTCCAGGCGGGGCCGGCCCTCATTTGGAGTAATGGCAAGCCGATTTTGAATGGTGGCTGGCACGAGGAATTTGCGGTCCGGCACGATGTGGGAACCCGAGGTCAGTTCGAAAGTGCAGTCTTTCGCGATGACTCCAGGCATCAGGCTGTTTACGGGAACGGCATGGACCTAACGGCGCTCGCTGGCCAGATTCCAGGTCCCGTCGCCAGTGATGCAGGCGCTGCCGGTTTCTGGGGCACCCGGATGGTTTACCGCGAGAAGCTCTCCAATAATCTCGAAGTCGCAGGGGTGTATGCCTGGGCTGGCGCGTTGGCCCCCAACGACCAATCCGCGCCGCTTGCAGAACTGCGTGACATGGTACAGACCCGCTATCGACATAGCGTCGCCGCCCGGGTTGCCGGAAAGGTGCCAAAGTCTAAAACCCAATTGGCCGCAAGCTATAAGTGGATCGATGGCACCGTTCTTACGCGCCAGGACGTATATAGCGAAACCGCCATGGCCATCGATCCCAACCTTAGCCTCACAATCCGCCAGCCGCTGCCGTCATTCCGAAGGGGACACTGGGAAGCTCTGGCCGATTTTCGGAACATGCTCGCGCAGGGTTATGTATCTCTCGAAGGCGCAGACGGGCGCATGCTGGTGATGCCGGTCGAGCGCTCCTTCCGCGGTGGCGTGAGTTTTCAGTTTTAGTTTAGCGGCCTCTACGAAATAGCGTAATCTCCTACCAGAAACCGTATACCAATGGCAGTCGCAAGTGTGGCCTCATGCATATCGCTGCCCCCAAATGACTTAATCGTAATTAAAATCCATATACTGCGGTATGGAACGTGCTACCCTTTCTCAGCAATTATTGCGGAACCTGATTGATCGGTATGACTCATGACAGTCAAATCGTTGGGGCTCGTGTTGGCGCCGTTGCTCTTGTGTTGCTCACGATAGGCGCAATTGTCTTCGGTGTGATCAATTTCCAGCAGCGCCTTTCGTTCGACGTGCCGGATGACGGGGTTTCCTGGTCAGATAGCGAACAGGGCCTGGCGGCAAAATTCGTTGCCCCTAATTCGCCGGCCGAACGCGCGGGAATCAAATCGGGCGATGTGCTTATCTCCATTGACGGACAGCCCCTGACTCGCGCCATCGATGTAAGCAAGCGCCTCTGGGGATTGGGAATATGGTCGCAGGCTCGCTATGAAATCCGGCGCCAGAACCGCACCTTCGATACCAGCGTAATCACCGCGCCGGCCCCCAAGCCCATCTCCATTGAAAATTATCTTCGAGTGGTGGGCCTGCTTTACCTGCTCATCGGCTTGTATGTTTTCGCCCGGCGTTGGAACGCCTCGCGGGCGGTCCACTTTTATACGTTTTGCCTTGCTTCGTTTGTACTCTTCTCGTTTCACTACACCGGCAAGCTGAACTCCTTCGACTGGGAAGTTTATTGGGCCAAGCTCGTTGCGCTGCTCGTTGCACCTGCGCTCCTGGTCCATTTCTCCCTCGTGTTTCCGGAAACAGTGTTTCCGGAAAGAAGTGTCGCGCGTGGCACGATACGTCGCATCGTGCTGTGGGCTTGTTATCTGCCGGCAGTCGCCCTGCTCACGCTCCAAATCTCTGTGGCGCTCGGCGCAATAGGTTTCGTAGCCTCATTCCCCGCGCGTGTCGCGCTCGACCAGCTGGAACTGGTCTATCTGGGAGCCTACTTCTTGCTAGCAGCGGCGATTTTTCTGAGCAGCTATTCGCGGACGCCCAACGGAGTGGTGCGCCAGCAGTTGAAATGGCTCACCGGCGGCACGCTGGCCGGCATTTTGCCCTTCGCTGCCCTGTACATTCTGCCGTTCTCGCTGGGAACCGTCCCGCGCCAGTGGATGAACTTATCGGCTCTCTCGCTGGCACTGATTCCATTGTGCTTCGCATACGCGATCGGGCGGTATCGCCTGATGGATGTCGACATCATCTTCAAGCGCGGGCTGACGTATACAGCGGCGACTGGTGCTGTGATCGCTATCTATATCGCGCTGGTGACGATCATCGGGGGGCTGTTCCACACGGCGTGGCCGACGGGTCTGTTTGGCGAAATCATTGCCATCGTCATCGCTGCATTCCTCTTCCAACCGTTCCGCGAATGGACGCAAGCCCATCTCGACCGCTTTTTCTATCGTGATCGCCTGAATTATCGCCGCACGCTGATCGAATTCGGGCGCACCTTGACCAACGAAGTTCGCGTGGAACCCATGCTCGCCTCGGTCATGGATCGAATCTCGCAAACTTTGCTGGTAGACCGTCTCGCTGTGTTTCTCGATGACGAGTCCACACCAGGGCGTTATCGCTTGCTCACCTTCCGCGGGTTAGGTATCTCCGAGTCGGCGGCCGACGCGCTGGACTTGAGTTTCCTCTCGCCCAATCGACCGGAATTTGCACGTGGCTATTTCTTCTTCGATTCCTATCGTGCGGCGCGCGAAGAGAGCGAATCCGTACGGCGTTCACTCGAACAACTGGATCTCCCCTATTTCATCCCGTGCCCCATTCACGACCGCACCGTCGCCATTCTCGGCGTGGGCAAGACGATCGACGGTGACTTCCTCACGAGCGAGGATGTCGAGTTGCTCTTCACCATAGCCGGCTACCTCGCCGTGGCGCTCGACAATGCCCAGCTTTATTCCTCGCTCGAGCAAAAGGCGCAGCAGATCGAGCGCTTGAAAGACTTCTCGGAGAATATCGTCGAATCGATGAATGTCGGCGTGCTTGCATTGGACTTCGAGGGCCGCATTGAGTTCTGGAACACGCAACTGGAGCAGTCCATGGGGGTGCGGCGCGCCGATGCCGTCGGGCGCACCCTTGAGGAAATTCTGCCCGCCGATTTAGCCGTGGAAATAGCCGCGCGCGCTCAGGAAGAGCGCGTCACGAATCTCTACAAGTTCCCATTGCGAAATCGAGATGGCCGCACTCTGGTCGTGAATGTCTCCATCGCGCCACTGGCTGGCAAATGCGAGGAGCGCCTCGGCCGGCTCATCCTCGTCGACGACATTACCCAGCGCATGCAACTCGAAGAACAGCTGGTGCAGACCGAAAAACTCACTTCATTGGGATTGCTGGCTGCGGGCGTAGCCCACGAAGTGAATACGCCGCTAGCCGTGATTTCCAATTACATCCAGATGCTCGCCAAGCAACTGCCCTCTAACGATCCTCGGCAAAAATTGACCGACAAGATCGTCAAGCAGACTTTCCGCGCCAGTGAGATCGTCAATAATTTGCTTAATTTCTCGCGCACCGGCGGTGCCGCGTTCAAGGAAGTGAATCTCAACCAGGTGATTGATGAAACACTGACCCTGGTGGCTCACCCCTTCCGTGCCGGCAACGTTCAGGTGATTAAAAATCTGGATGCCGATTTGCCGGGCGTTCTCGGATCGAGTAATCGTTTGCAGCAGGTTTTCCTGAATCTTTTCCTGAACGCCAAAGACGCCATGCCTTCCGGCGGGATGCTCGAAGTGCGAAGTAGTGCAAATAACGGTACTGTAGAAGTCGAAATATCCGACACGGGCATGGGCATTCAGCGCGAAAATCTCGCGCGTGTTTTTGATCCCTTCTTCACCACCAAAGCCACAGGACGCGGCACCGGTTTGGGCCTCTCGGTAAGCTATGGCATCATCAAAGAGCATGCCGGCAAAGTCGAGGTGCGCTCAACCCCTGGCAAAGGCACCTCTTTCCGCTTGGAATTTCCGGCGGTAAGGAAAGCGGTTCATGCCTAATGGCTCGATCCTGGTCATAGACGACGAAGCAGAAATTCGGGAAGGTCTCGAGCTACTACTTTCCTCGGAAGGCTACTCCGTCACTTCCGCAGAGACCGGCGAAGCCGGGCTCGCGCGCCTCGAACAAGAACCTTTCGACCTTCTGCTTCTTGACGTAAGCCTGCCCGGCCGTAGTGGCCTCGATCTGCTCCGCGATATTCGGCAGCGCGATCCGCATCTTCCTGTCGTGCTGATCACAGCCTACGGCTCCATCGACATGGCACGCCAGGCGTTCAAAAGTGGAGCTCAGGACTACATCACCAAGCCCTGGTCGAATGACGAACTGCTCGCGCAGATTGCCTCGGCCATCGAAGGCCGTCGACTGCGGGAAGAAAACGTTCAGCTCAAGCGGGCGCTCAAGCAGCGCTATAACTTCCCGAACATTATTGGCAAAAGCGATCGTATCGTTTCGCTTCTCGATCTGGTGGCGCAGGTGGCCCCTTCACGCTCCACTATTCTTGTTGTGGGCGAAAGCGGCACCGGGAAAGAACTCATCGCCAAGGCCATCCACTCCGCTTCTCCGCGCGCTGATAAGCCCTTCGTGGCTGTGAATAGCGGCTCGATTCCCGTCGATCTTCTCGAATCGCAACTGTTCGGCCACGTAAAGGGTGCGTTCACCAGCGCCATCGCTTCGAAGAAGGGACTTTTCGAGGTCGCCGATCAAGGCACGATCTTCTTCGACGAAATTTCCACCATAGGCATGGAGACACAGGCCAAGCTGCTGCGTGTGATTCAAGAGCGCGAATTCATGCGCCTGGGCGGCACCGAAAATATCAAGGTAGACGTGCGCATCGTCGCCGCGTCGAACGTAGATCTGCTGGGGCTTGTGCGCGATGGCCGCTTTCGCGAGGATCTCTATCATCGCCTCAACGTGATTGCTCTTAAGCTGCCGCCTCTGCGGGAGCGCCGCGAGGATATTCCCTCGCTCCTCGATCATTTCTTGCAGCAGTTCTCCAAGGAGAACAATCGCCCCTTGGGACAATTTACTCGGGAAGCCATGAAGCTGCTGATGGACTATCCTTGGCCTGGAAACGTGCGCGAGCTTGAAAACGTCGTCGAGCGCGCCGTCGTTCTCTCTTCGCGCGACGAAATCGACGTTGATCTGCTGCCGGAGCCGATTCTCACGCGAGGAATACTCGGCGATGCGCGGCTGCAGCTCTCCGATCTCCTGAATTCTCTCGCCAAAGAAAGCAACCAGAGCACACCTGCCGGTCAGCCCGCACCCTCACTTTTCGAAATCATGGAACAGATTGAACGCCGCGTGATCCTGGATATGTTGGAGCAAACCGGTTGGAACCAGACCGAAGCTGCCGAGCGATTTCAGGTCCCGCTATCGACATTGAATCAAAAAATTAAGCGATTAGGGATCGAGATTCGCCGCCGCAGCGTCGGCTTGCCGGCCCATGCTGCGGAAAGCAGGGGCTAACTCCGTATTTCTGCCAGGATCGCGTCCTTACGGCTGATGCGTTGAAGCGGGCGCCGCCGGTCGCGTATACCCCTTGGGAAGCAGCGTCGTCGTAAGGTCCACACCCGAAAGATCGACGCCTTCCAGATTCGTTTCGCGCAGAATTGTCACGCCCATATCCGCGCCGGCGAAAAGCGCGCCCCTGATATTTGCCAGGCGAAAATTGGCATTGCGTAGATTGGCACGGCGGAAATCCGCGTTGCTCAAATCGCATCGGAAAAATTCCACACCGCTGGCCTGCGCTTCGCTCAGATTGGCGCCCGGCAGATTAGCTTCCGTCAGGTCTGTGCTGCGCAGATCGGCGCCGCGCAATTGAGCTCCCGCCAGGCTGGCGTGCGTGAGTTTCGATTGCTGCAGATTCGCGCCGTCCAAATTCGCCCGGTCGAGAATCGCGCCACTCAGATTCGCATGGCGCAGATCCGCAAGCCTCAAATCCGCTCCTGTCAGGTCCGCGCGCTGGCCTCCAGTTTTACCGAGAAAATGGTTATTGTGCGCCTCCAGAATCTCAGACAGTTGTTTGCCCTGGTGGCGAATTCGCGTGGGCTTGCGCAGCCCCTTGCCTCCAGTAATCAAATCCAAAAGTCCCATTGATCGTCCTCTGCACCGGAAAATTCGTCCGGCACGTATTCTACTGAAATCGCCGCGATCGATCAGCTGACAAGCCGAAGATGCTTTGAAGTTATGATAACGTGGAGATGGCCTTCAGTTGGCCGTGCGAATTGTGAAGAGCATCCATCCTGCACGATTTATGCGATTTACTGTGTTGGCAAATTGCTACCTCACGCGCGTTTTCCTGCTGGCGTTTGCGTTTCTTCAGCTATTTGCGCTCCCTGCGGCGGCGCAGGCGCAGCAAAGTTCAGGCGGCGAAATCGTAGCCAATTTGGCTACCGGGCGCGCGATTTTTTGCGTCACGAAAGATGCCATCATCGTCGCGGCAACCAGCGGCGGCGGAGAAGTCGGCTCGCGGCCTCCCGCCGTGCTCCCCGTCAGTTCCGGCCGCATCGGTATTTTGCTGGGCGCCATCGACTGGACCGCTCCGGATACCGGAAAGGCAACACGCTTTGATGCTGAATTGCCGGCCGTGGCGGCGAACGCCCTTCGCCGTCCCTCCCAGAAACCTTCCGAGGAACCGAGCGAGATCGAAGATATCGGCGTCGGAGTGCTTGAATTGATCCGGCCGATCGTGGATCAGATCCACCATAAGCTCGACCTCGCCCCTGATGAGCCTCTTGTGGAACTGATCCTCGTGGACTACGTCCAGAATTACGGGCCCGAAATCTGGAACCTGCAGTATCGCGTCCGCCAGGAAAATCTCGCCAATGATTTTTGGCAGACGCGCATCCTGCGTCCTGCATACATTCAGCTCTATCCGCCCGAAAAGGGACAGCCGCGCACGTTCATAGAGGCGGATTATCCGGCGAATCTTCCGCAGCTTCAGTTGGCTCAGCGTGTCGCGCAACCTGATCCGCAGTTCGACCGGATTGCCCATTCGTCGCGCAGCGTTTCAGACGCCGTCGCTTTAGTTGCCGCGGGGAATAGCATCAAAGCTCAGTCGTCCCCCATTTCCGACTTCATGCGCGCCGCAATCCCCGCGGCTGGGGGAAATGAGCAGAACCTGGTAATGGCCGCATTGGATATGAACCGGGGGTTCCAGTGGATTCTCGCGCCCCAGGAACCCATTCCCCCGGGCAAAACGCAGACGCAACCGACCGAACCCGACGCGCCTTCACTGCGCAATCGCGGAGCGCGCCCGCGATAGCCCTCTGCCAACCGATTTTTACTGACTATTCTGCAGGAATACTACTTCGCGGCGGCTTTCTCCGCGAACTGCTGCTTCACACGCGCGCTCTTCTCTGCTACCGAGCGCGCCAACTCCTGCTTGTAGGCAACGAGTTGCTCGGCAACTCGCCGATCGAACGTAGCGATGATCTCCGCTGCATAAATCGCCGCATTGATGGCGCCGGGCTTATCAATGGCCATCGCCGCTACAGGTACGCCGGCCGGCATCTGCACACTCGAAAGCAGCGCGTCAATGCCCGATAGCACCGTGGTAGCCATAGGCACCGCAATCACCGGCAGAGTCGTAAGCGCCGCTACCACGCCGGCCAGATGCGCTGCCCCGCCCGCGGCGACGATCACTACCTTCAGCCCTCTCTCGATGGCTGTCGTCGCGTATTCGTGGGTCCGCGCCGGCGAACGATGTGCTGAAACCACTTCAATTTCGAATGGGATCGAAAACTTATCCAGCATTTTTGCCGATTCGTTCATGATCGGCAGATCGGTGTCCGAACCCATAATGATGCCAACCTGCGCTCGTACTTTGGACGTCTCGCCTTTGCTCAACGCGCTCCTCCGACATTCTGAATGGCCTTAGCGGCCTCACGAACCTCAATCACATCTCCGCGCGAAATTCGACCGCCTTCGATCACGCGGCATAACACTCCTCTGCGATCTTTCAATGCTTCTTGCAGTCCCATACGAATCTCGTCCATCTGATGGCATGGCTCGCAAGGGATCGTCACCTCGAGCACTACGCCCCCAATCGCAAGGCGTTGCCCCAATTTTAGGTCAGCGACATTCAGGCCCACCGTCGTGATGTTCTCTCGTACGATCCCTGGTTCGAGACCAAATTCGGCCAGCGTCTCGGTATCAACGAGCAGAACCTGTCGCTTGCTGCCGTGCCGTCCGTGGATGCAGCCCTCAAATCCCCGATTCGCTACCGCTGTGGCCTGATCGACGGCCTTCATCGGTTTGCGGTGCTCGACTGCAATGAAAAGATTCGAGACGTGCGCCATTCGTTTCAAGCCTCTCCAGCATTTGCGACAAGAGGCGCCGCCAGAGCAATGTCCCTGCGGTAATGACACTCGGAAAACTGAATGCGTCCGACTGCATCATAGGCCGTCCGCCGCGCCTCGTCCAAACTGTCCCCGACTGCGGTGACGCCAAGTACCCTTCCACTACTTGTGTAGTAGTTATCGCCTTCGCGCTTCGTACCCGCATGAAAAACGGCTACACCGGGCATTGCGGACGCTCTTTCCAAACCATGGATCTCCTTGCCGGTTGCATAATTTCCCGGATAGCCACCGGACGCCATAACAACGCAAACACTCGCACCAGGTCGCCATTTTAGGGCTTGCCTCGCCAATTTTCCCTCTACAGTCGCCGCAAGGACCTCGGCTAGATCGAAATCCATTCGCGCCACGATTGCCTGTGTTTCCGGATCCCCCAAGCGGCAGTTGAATTCAAGCACTTTAGGACCGTTCGACGCCAGCATTAGCCCGAAATAGAGGAAGCCTCGATAAGCGCAGCCTTCACGCTCCAACGCGGCGAAAGTCGGCTCCACAATTTGCCGCCGAATTTCGGCCTCCATTGCACGCGACACGATCCCGTCGCAAGAATAAGCACCCATGCCTCCCGTATTCGGTCCTCGATCTGCGTCAAAGGCTCGCTTGTGATCGCGAGTCGGCACCAAAGGCACAAAATCGCGGCCGTCACTAAGCACAATGAAAGACAGCTCCTTGCCCTCGAGTGCCTCTTCGATGAGCAGCTTAGCGCCGCCGTCTCCAAATTCTCGCTTCTCAAGAACTCGATCCGCGAATTCCGCCGCTTCGCCGAAGGATTTCGCTACCAGGACCCCTTTTCCACCACAAAGTCCGTCGGCTTTGAGAACCAGGGGATATTTGAGGCTTTCAAGCTTCTTTACAGCATCCGAAGCCGAAGCAAATACGCCGTAAGTGGCTGCTGTAGGTATAGCATGGCGATTAACGAATTCCTTCGCAAAGATTTTACTGCCTTCAAGTTGAGCGCACTTCTTGGAAGGAGCGATTATTTTCAATTTCCGACGATCGAATTCTTCGGCAATTCCGTCGACGAGCGGTTGCTCAGGGCCTACAACCGTCAGATCCGCCCCCAGCTTTTGAGCCAGGTCACCAAGTGCCTGTATATCTGCTAGATTGACCGGGATACTTTCGGCTTGCTGCGAAATCCCGCCATTTCCGGGAGCGCACCAGATCCTTGAGACCGACGGGCTCTGCCGCAGCTTCCAAACCAGTGCGTGCTCGCGGCCGCCGCTTCCGATGACCAGAATCTTCATAGAAATCGCCAACATTATGTCGGAGCTTTGGGCGATGTCAACGTCTGCGTGGGACTCAATGGCACTTGTGTAAGGAGGCAATCAGTGGTTTGATTCGAGGCCTCTTAACGCAATGTCAACAAGCGAAAACGCGACCAGACGCCTTTCTCTCGATGAAATCCGCCAGATTCTTTTGCCTTACGGCGGCAATGCGCTCACCGATTCGCAATTAGCGAGCCTGGCCAAGTATCTGGAGTTGCTGAAAAAGTGGAATCAAACCATCCCTCTCACATCCCTCGAGAATGATACAGAAATCGTAGCAAGGCATTTCGGCGAGAGCATTTTCCCCGGTTCACTCCTTCCCATGAGCCGTGGTCGGCTCGCCGACGTTGGAAGCGGTGCCGGATTCCCCGGTTTGCCCTTGAAAGTCGCTTTTCCCGAGCTGCAAGTGACTCTCTTGGAGCCTAATCTCAAAAAATGCGCTTTTTTGAGGGAAGTCCAGTCTACTTTGGGATTGTCTAACGTGGAAGTCGTACGCAGCCGGTATGAGGATTTCCATGCTGCGCCCGGTTCCTTCGATTTCGTCTGTTCTCGGGCGCTCGGGGGCTATAAAAGGCTGCTGCTATGGTCCAAAGCGCTCCTAAAACCAGGGGGGCACGTGATTTTATGGCTTGGAACAGAGGATTCGAATTTGCTGATGAGAGCAAAGGGCTGGAATTGGGCGCTGCCCGTCAAAATTCCCGAATCCCGGCAGCGCATCCTTCTAATGGGGACACCGAAGCCGTAGCTATGCGGATTTTGTTTCACGTGAAACAATTTGCAAAGCACAACCCATCGCATGTGTTATAGGCATCTTCTCACCATGAAAATGTTTCACGTGAAACAATTCTGGTCGCTGATCCGGTTCGCCCAGCCCGACAAGACGTTCCCTCCACGAAACATCTTGCACATTCGCTTTGCATTTGCTAAATTGCCGCCCCAAAAGCACGGCCACCAAAGGAGAGCATTTGGCGCGCGTAATCGCTGTGGCCAATCAGAAGGGCGGCGTAGGCAAGACCACCACGGCAATTAATCTCTCCGCTTCGATAGCACTGGCCGAAAAACCCATTCTCTTGATCGATGCAGACCCCCAGGGAAACACCACGACCGGATTGGGATTCCGGAAGGATCCTTCGCGCCGGACCCTCTACCATGCCCTTTCGATGGGCGAGAACTTAAGCAGAATCATCATAAAGACTCAAGTGGAAGGCTTGGACCTTATTCCTTCTGACAAGAATCTGGCCGGAGCCGCCATTGAGCTTGCAGCCGCCGAAAACCGCGAATATCGGTTGAAAGAGCTGATCCAGCAAATTCGTTCGGATTATGCCTTTATCATCGTCGACTGTCCGCCGACCCTCGATCTGATCACTCTCAACGTCCTCGTCGCCAGTGACTCGGTTCTGGTCCCGATTCAATGCGAATATCTAGCTCTTGAGGGTGTTTCGGATCTTCTGGATACGCTGATGCGAATTCGGCGGGAGCTCAACCCGGACCTGGCCGTCGAGGGGATCGTGCTGACCATGTATGACGATAGGACTACGCTGTCACGCCAAGTCGCTGCGGATCTCAGAAGCTTTTTCGGAGCTCAAGTATTCGAGAGCGTAATTCCACGAAACGTTCGGCTCGCGGAAGCACCTAGCCACGGCAAGCCGATTATGTTCTACGACATTCATAGTAAAGGTGCCGAGGCCTACATTCAACTCGCAAGGGAGGTAATTGCCAATGGCCAGAAACGCGCTGGGGCGGGGGCTGGGAGCGCTCATTCGTGAGCCGGATCCTCAGCCGACGGACGTAACCAGATTCCCGGTTCCGACGAACGTCGAGCCGACGCCAGGAGTTACGGGCGCGCAGTTGGTGGATATTGACTTGATCGAGCCAAGCCCATATCAGCCGCGCACTCATTTTGGGGAAGAGGCGTTGGCAGAGCTCGCTCAATCGATCCAGGAAAGCGGCATCATTCAGCCTTTGGTGCTGCGACGAATTGGATCGCGCTATCAGCTTCTCGCCGGCGAGCGCCGATGGCGCGCGGCGCAACGAGCAGGACTGAGCCGTGTGCCTGCGATCGTCCGCGAAGTCACCGATGAGGCCGCGCTCGAAATAACCCTCGTCGAGAATATTCAGCGCGAGGACCTCAACCCGATCGAAGAGGCCCGCGCCTATGAGCGCTTGATGAGCGAATTTCATTTAACCCAGGAAGAAGTGGCCGCAAAAACCGGTAAAGATCGGGCCACCATTGGCAACGCCACGCGTCTTCTGCGTCTGGAAAAACAGATTCTTGCCTTTATCGAAGATGGACGTCTCACACCGGGGCATGGCCGGGCGCTGCTTGCAATAGCTGACCCGCAGCTTCGGCTTTCCCTCGCGCATCGTGCGGCCCGCGGCAGAATGACTGTGCGGCAGTTGGAACGAAGCGGCACTCGGCGCGCTCGCGCCGCAGTTCCTGAGGCTGGCGAACCGCAACTTGATGCAAACACACGAGCGGCGGTCGAAGAGATGCAACACATGCTGGGAATGCGCGTGCGTCTGCGCCAGCCCACCAAAAATCGGCCTGGCGAATTGGCTATCGAGTATCACGAGGATTCTCAATTGGTCTGGCTCTATGATCGGCTAGTTATCCAGAAGTGAACACTACATGTGTAGTAATACTGCCGCGAGCTTGTGCTCGCACACCACGCTCTGAAACAATTACGCTCGCACAATAATTTCTGAGGTGATTTCTGCCCTGGAAGTTTCGAAAGCGAGAGTCGAAACACGTTCCCGAATGGACCGGGTTCCTCGATAAATCCGTCCGTTTCGAAGGAACGCTCGAATGCCCCGGCACGTTCCGCGTCGAAGGCGAGTTGAAGGGCCTCATAATTTCCACGCACGTTTTGATTTTGGGCGACGAGGCGCGCGTGGAGGGTCAGATCGAAGGCAACGACATCGTGATCTCAGGCCATTTCAATGGCGTAATCTTCGCCAAGGGAAAAGTGGAGATTCACAAAAAAGGCACCGCAACCGGAGAAATTCATTCGCATTGTCTTGTCATCGAGCCAGGCGGAATTTTTGACGGCGAGTGCCACGTCATTGCGCCATCGGAAGCGACCAAGGCGGTAACGATTCCCATCCGCACCGCGCAAGCCGGATAACCCACGAAGACAAAAGTTTTCTTGAATCCACGTAATTTGAATTTATTTAATTAGGATCGCAGCGATCCAGCCATAGGCGGCGATGCAGGCTGCGTCGCGCTCGCTTTCGGCTTTCCCATGGCGGTGTCCACGCCTTTGCGAATCGTCTCGTTCCAATCCTGGTGGGGAACCGGCGAGTTCTGCGCCGCGATGTAGAGTCTCAGCGCCTGCTGCGGCTGATTGAGTTGTCTTTGCTGGATTCGGCCGGCGGAGATTAGTGCCAGCACCGAACTGCGGTCTTGGGGCCATGCTTCAGCGAGCTTCTCGTATTCACTGGCGGCGCGCTCCCATTGCTGAATATTCTCAGCGTGACGGCAAAGTTCGAGCCAGCTCGTCGCCGGCATTTTCGCGCCGCCGGCCTTCACGTAATCCTCGTAGTCCTGCCAAGCCGCCTCAGCATCGTGGAGCTTGAGGTGAAGCTGACATGCAGTCTCGATGGCTTGCAGATAACCTTGCGTATCGCCTTTTCGAAAGTAAACGCTCGAAAGCATTTCGTAGGCGTCAATGGAAGCGGGTTTCTCCGCGATCAGAGCCTTGAGCTCGGATATCGCTTCGTCGAATTGCTCCTTTTCGAGCAGGTCAGTAGCTTTGACGATATGCGGATCGGCAGACCACCCCACCTTCTCCGCGATAGCCTGATCGGCATGCTTTTCGATACCGCTGTAGCGCAAAATTAGCGCCGCCACCAGGCCAAAGCCAAATCCACCGATGTGCGCCCAATAGGCTACGCCGCCACTTTCACCCGCCATCACCCCGGAAAGAAGCTGAACACCGAGCCACAGCGGTAAGACAGCATACGCGGGCGCGTGAAAACGATAGAGGCGGGGCCGCACAATCCAATAGAAAAACCCAAGTTGAATTTTCGTTTTCGAAAAGCGCGCGAGAAACCCGCCCATGAGAGAAGCAATTGCACCGGACGCGCCGATAACCGGAATTATGCCGTTGGGATAAACGAGCGCATATCCCCAAAGCGCCGCAACACCAGAGACGAGATAAAACGCCGCGTAGAGCGGCCGGCCCCAGGTGTCCTCGAGTATTCCGCCGGCCAGCCAAAGGAACCACATGTTAAAGATCAAATGCAGCCAGCCACCGTGCAGAAAGTTTGCTGTCAAATAACTGATGGGGACGCGTCGGGATGGATAAAAAGCATATCGTCCGAGCACCGATTCCGATTGCATTTGATCGAGCTGCGCGCCCAGCCGGGTCATCTCTTCTTCGCAACGCGGCTCCGTCCAGGTGCGCATATCCACGTCCCATGCGTCTAACGGCGTGTGGTCGCGCGACGCCAGTAAATCCCAAGTCTTGGCTTGGGAATGGCGGAAGCTCTCGACTAATTTCTGCTCCGTAGCGTTCATGGGGGTATCGGGATGCGCCGCCGCCAAAAGAAGGATGTGCTCGCGAACCTGGCCCATCTCTTTGGTTTCACGATCAATCGTCGAATTCGTGGCAAGAAAGGCGATCGCGTTCAAGGCAATGATCCCGATGGTCACGTAGGGCCAGCGGCGCCCTTGCATGTTTTCATGATTCAACGGAATGATCACGGCGATGCCTCCAGATTAAAATCTGAGCCGAGAAGCTCCGGCGCACTGGCCGATAAGGACGCCATCGGGATATATCGACTACGGCCGCGCCGCGGAAGCTTGCCTCTCATTTTGGCAGTGGCGGTATGAACCCGACCTGTCCCTCATTGAAATTTCCTCTATCGGTTACTCCCGTTACACCTCCGACACAAAATTGAGAGGCGATAGCATCCTCCGCCGTCGAACTGCCGGAGGGCGGCTCAAGCCCGATTGCGGCTATAATCGAAGTTTCCTCGGCGAGGGAGCGCGTGCTCGATCAGGTGAAACTTACATCCACAGTAAAGGCGGCCGGTTGCGCCGCTAAGTTAAGCCCGAGTGTGCTCGATTCGGTCTTGCGGCGCCTGCCTCGGCAAATGGACGACAATGTCGTCGTTGGATTTGAGACCAGCGACGATGCCGGCATTTATCGATTGAGTTCGGGACTCGCACTGGTGCAGACGGTCGATTTTTTCACGCCGATCGTCGATGATCCTTTCTCTTTTGGCCAGATTGCCGCGGCCAATGCCCTTAGCGACGTTTACGCGATGGGCGGCCGGCCGATCTCGGCGCTCTCGATTGTGGCGTTTCCTGAAAAGGGCGCACTCGAAATTCTGGAGCAGATCCTGCGCGGCGGCTTGGCCAAGATGGACGAGGCCGGCTGCACCGTGATCGGCGGCCACTCCATCCGCGACGATGACATGAAATTCGGCTACGCGGTTACGGGCCTGATCGATCCCGCCCGTGTTTGGCGAAATGTAGGCGCGCAACCCGGCGACGCCTTACTCCTCACGAAGCCGCTTGGCGCCGGCGTTATCACGACCGGCTTGAAACAGGGGCGAATCACGGAATCGACCGTGGCAACAGCGACCGCCACGATGTCTCGCCTGAATCGCGACGCAGCCGCGGCGCTGGCCGAAGTAGAGGAACGAAATCCGGGAACAATCCACGCGGTCACGGATGTCACTGGCTTCGCTCTGCTCGGTCACGCGCGGGAAATGGCCGTCGGGAGCGGTGTCTCTCTGGAGATCGACCACGCTGCGATTGACTATCTGCCCGGCGCAATCGCAGCTTCTCGCGAGGGTTTTTATTCCGGCGGACTAAAAAATAACCGTCAATTCATCGGCGATTGCGTCGCCTTTCGGCCGTCGGTCCCCGATGAATTCCAAAATCTTCTATTCGATCCTCAGACCTCGGGCGGGCTTCTTGTGTCCTTGGAAGCGGCACAAGCCGATGGGGCGCTGAGCGTCTTGGCAGCTCGCGAAGTTTCCGCGCGCCGTATCGGCCGGGTACTGGAAAAGCGCTCTCCGCTGATGGAGGTCAAGTAGTCTGGCCGCCCGCGACCGATGGACACAATCACGCATGGCATTGTCGGCGCGCTGATCGGCAAAGCTTTTTTTGCGGGAGAACCTTCGCGCGCTCCGATGCCCTGGAACGAGCCCCCTCGAACCGCTGGTCGCGTTGCGATTCTCGCCTGCACGGCCGGAGCGGTATTCCCCGATATCGACGTCTTCGCCGGTCCGCTAGCGCACAACAGTCTCGCGATCATGACGTGGCACCGCAGCATCACGCATTCCGTGGTGATGTTGCCCGTATGGGCGCTGGCGCTGACCGCGATCACTTGGTGGCTGGCGCGCCGCGTGCAATGGCCCGCTCCTGAATTCGGCGATCTGTTGGCAATCTATCTGATAGCGATCGGAAGCCACATTTTCCTGGACGTCATCACGAACTTTGGCACCATGCTGTGGAGTCCAGTCAATTATTCGCGGGTGGCCTGGGACTGGATTTTCATAGTGGATCTTACCTTCACGTCGCTCGCGCTCATGCCGCAAGTGGCTGCCTGGGCGTTTCGGCCCCTGAAAGATAGCTGGAAACGCGCCCTGCCATTATGGGCTTTGTTCACTGCGGCCGCGTTTGCCCTGGGACCGCTGGTGCGGCCTTTGGATATTCCATTTCCGACGGGCGCTTCATTTGCTATAGCCGGTGCTTTGGGTTGCTTCTTCCTGTTGCCGCTCAGGCATGGAAGCGGTTCGCGCGCGGGACGTGCAAAGTGGTGCCGCATAGGACTCGCCCTGATCGTGGCGTATGTTGGCTTTGCAGCCGCGCTGCACCGTTCAGCCTTCCAGCACGTTTCCGAATTTGCCACCCAAGCGCATCTCAATGTTCAGAATATAGCCGCATTGCCGCTGCCTCCCTCAATCGCGCGCTGGGCCGGCCTGATCGAAACGCCCGATGGAGTCTATCGAATTCAATTTGCCCAGTTCGGAGACGAACCGTTTCACATTGACTTCTTTCCGCAGTCGCCTTCGAACCAGTACATCGAATCGGCGCGCGGATTGAGCGAGGTACAAACGTTTTTGTGGTTTGCGCGCTTTCCGCTGTTCAGGTTTTTTGAACGCGACGGCAAGCACGTGGTGGAAATCAGCGATTTGCGCTTTTACGGACAGCGCCGGGCCGCGTCATTGCACGGGGATATCGGGCGTTCCAGCAACTTCACGTTTGAAGTGGTCTTCGCGCCCGACGGCAAGATTCTTTCTAAAGGGCGCCTGCGCGAAGAATGAGTAGAACGGTATCTGTCAGCGGATCTTAGCGACAAAAGAACGGCGCTATCGCCGTAATAACCTACTGCGAATCGGCGGGAAAAATCACCACCTGCCGCATCTCACCCTCTCCCTCGCTGGTGGTACGCACTCCGGGTTGATCCTTGAGCGCCAGGTGAACGATGCGCCGGTCGCGCGCAGCCATGGGCTGGAAGCGAAAAGCCTCGTGCGTCTGGCGAACGCGCTCGGCGGCCACTTCTGCGGAAAGCTTCAATTCGTTGATATGTGAAGCGCGAAAGCTCCCGCAATCGAAGCGCACTCGATTATGGAGTTGGGGTTCGAGTCTCAGCCAGCGGATGGCAATGTGTTCCAGTGCCTTGAGCAAATCGCCGTTGCGCTCCACGAGCAGCGTTTTGTCGGGGCCGTCGAAATTCACCACGATCTCGGCGGTTTCCAGATCGTCCGCGCCAACTTTCGGCGCGATGTCCACACGATAGCTCAGGTGAAAACGCCCGGTGCGCAGGATCGTGTCGAGACAGTTGCGAATTTCCGCGGCGGCGGCTTCGCGGTCTAGCTTGCCGTCACGAACTAGGCTGGGGGGCATGGCTGATTCTCCGAAGCACCTAATGGCCGAACTTACTTGCTAAGCGCCGCGCGTGCCATTTCTTTTTTTTTGCCCCTTACAGGCGAAGACGCCTTCAGGGGCGAAGTGCGATTCAGATGCCACTGCTGGATCACAGCCATGATATTTTGCGTGACAATGTAAAGAATAAGGCCGCTGGAAACAGGAATCAGAAAAAACATGCCCGTAAACATGAGCGGCATCAGCGTCATCATACGCTGCTGCGATGGGTCGGTGACGGTCATGGGTGTCATCTTCTGCGCTGCGTACATCAGTATGGCCATGCTGATGGTCAAAATGAAGTAAGGATCGCGGCCCGCCAGGTCGTGAAAAGGCCCGAACCACGGTGCGTGCCGCAATTCAATCGTGGCGTTCAGCATCCGATACAGCCCGAACCAGATCGGCATCTGGATCACTTGCGGCAGGCAGCTGCCCATGGGATTGACGCCCTCGCGGTTGTACACCTCCATCACTTCCTTGTTCATCTCCTGTTTGCGAGGGTCGCGCATGGAATATTTCTTATAGCGGTCTTGAATCGAGCGGATTTCCGGCGCCACTTTCTGCATCTTCTGCATGGAACGCCAGCTCTTCACCTTAAGTGGATAGAGCACCATGTTGATGGCAACCGTCATCACCACAATGGCCCAGCCGTAGTTCGGAACGTAGTGGTAGATCCAACGCAGAATGTAGAAGAGCGGTTCGGCAATTAAACCAAACCAGCCGAACTGCACGAGCCCATTCAGCGGCGGGCGAACCGTCTTGAGAAGATCGATATCCTTGGGGCCCACGTAAAGCCGCAGCGCAAGCGGCCCCGGCGTGGTCGAACCAACCGCCATTTCCGGCAGAATCTCCTGCGTCGTCTTGCCGTCGTTCTGCAGCGTGTGCGTCGCCTGCCGGGCGGAAAGCGTCAGTACATCAGGGACGGGCTGGTCCGCAGGCGGCTCGGCGGGAAGAAACGCTGCGGCAAAGTAGAGATCCTCGAGGCCCGCCACGCTGAATGTGCCCGGCACTTCGGCAGGCACATTGCGCTGGTTAGGCACCCCGACGTTCTTGCTGGCAATTGTGCTGACGCTGCCATCATGGCCATCGAAAACCAGGGTCTGCGTTGCGGCGCGAAATGCGGTCACATCGCCAAAGCCGCCGCGCCAGGCGACGCTGTAACTTGCCGGGCTTCCGTTCTGCTGAACCGAAGTTTCGACTCCGATGATGTAACTGCGATCGAATTTCAGCGTCTTCGTGACGTTGAGCCGTCCATCGCTCCAGTGAAATTCCACTTGCGCGGGAGCCGTAATCGTGTTGTCTGTGTCTGTAGTGCTGCCATCCGAAGAAGCCTTGACGACGTAAAGCCCCTGATTCGCAGCGGTCTCGAGTTGCTGGTCCGCAAGCTGCAAAGAAAGCGGCCAGCCGCCCGTCTGCCGCGCAAGATCGGCGTTCACCAGATCCAGCGTGCGCGGAGGATTACCCTCATCCGTATATTTTTTCAGCTGCCAGCTGCGCACCACGCCGCCGCGATTCGAAAGTTCCACGCGGTAGAGATCGCTTTCCACTACGATATTCTTTTCGCCTGCAGCGACTGCCGGAGCAACCGATGTTGCTCCAGTCGAGCCCGCCACTACGGCCTGATTTGGCTGCGTAATCGCGGCTCCGGCGCCGGCCGGCGCATTGGTCGCATGCTGCGCGATCGCCGATCCCGGCGGCGGCTGCGGCTTCGGCGGATTCAAAAAATACCAGCCCACCATCACCAGCAACGCCAGAGCGAATGCCAGCGCTACGCGAGCGTGGTCCGAAACTTCTCTCACAATTGCACCTCGTTATGCGAGAGATCGTCTGGAACGGGATCGAAACCGCCTTGCGTGAAAGGACGGCAGCGCCACAACCGCGCCAGCGCGAGCCGGACTCCGCGAATTGCGCCGTGGCGCTCGATCGCCTCGGCGGCATATCGCGAACAGGAAGGATAGAATTTGCAACCCACCGGCATCACCGGGGCAAAAACTGCCTGATAAAAACGGACAGCCATCAGCAAAAACCAAACTGCCCCGCGGCTCGCCGCGGCGCCCTTTGGCTCCGCCAATTCAGGCGCAGCCAAAGTAAGTGTGTCCAATTTCAACGCGGAAGATTCCGCAAAAGCCCGAGCAGCTCCGTTTCGATCGACGCGAAAGCAGCCCGCGTCATGGACGTGCGCGGATGAATTACGATGTCCCATCCCGGGAAGATCTCCAAAATATTGCGCCGAAGGATTTCGCGGATGCGACGGCGGATTCGATTCCGCACCACCGCGCCTCCAAGCGCTTTTTTCACGCTGATGCCAAACCGGCTACGCGGTCCGCCGTTAGCGCGATAAAAAATCACAAACTGCGCCGACGATCGTCGCCCCCCTCCGCGATAGACTGCCTCGAATTCGGAGCGGCGTACCAGACGCGCGGCGCGAAAAGAAAATTCCTGCGGCGCACCAGAAGTTTTAAATGGGCGTGAGGCGATGACGACCCTTCTTACGGCGCGCCGCCAGAACTTTCCGGCCCCCTTTGGTTTTCATTCGGGCGCGGAAGCCATGCGTCTTATGGCGCCGGCGCACTTTGGGTTGAAAGGTGCGTTTGGGCAACGATGCTCCTCACAGCAGGCTCCCGATTTCGAATCCACACACGCGCCATACAAGGAGCCGCACTCACTGCGTTTATCGCGTAGACCAGTAAAACATTGAGTGTAAGCGACGCATGCAGGTCGGTCAAGGCAGCCGCGGGGATAGGAGATAGGGGCATCCGAAAGTGCCCCCCCACCCAAGGGGGTAGGGCCAAGGATTCCGGGGACGGCGGGGCGCGCGAACCAAGCGTACGGGCATAGAAGTTGCGTTACATCGTTACACGCAACCTAACTAAAGGGCGGTGGCGGGTCGTGAAAACATCAGGGCGGCACACGTGGCACGGGAACGGGATTAGCTCTGGATTAGCTCAAGTAGCTAGACATGAATGGAATAGTCACCGCCTACGTCCCTTCCGGGATTTTCTACGCTTTGACGCTGATTCTATTTTGCGAGCATCGATGACAACTACTTCCGGCACGCGATGACTTTGCTGGATACCCTTTTCGCGCAGAGAAAGCACATCTTTTATTTTTCGGTCTGATTCACCAACTCGGAGGACTACATAAACTGATTCCTCGGTTGCTTCGCCCTGTGCATAGCTGGGTAGTTGTGTTTCGAAACCGTGTAAAAGGCTCGGGTTCGTGGATTTCTTAATCTCCACTAGTACCCTGGCTGCATATCCAAGGCTCAATTTGAAATCGACAGGCCCATCTCCGGCGTTCGGCTCCCGACTGAGATCAATATCATTCGCTTGGCAATACGAATCAGCAATTGCGTAGAACAGGCGCTGGGCGAATACTTCATGTCGCGGTTTTCCTGATTCACCGTATAAGACCTCATACAATCTGTTGTTTTCAATGTTTCTTTTAAACTGTTGAATGATTGCGTGGACCAACTGCCGTACCTCCCCGATGTCTTTGGGCTGTTTGATTTGAAGGGTGAGTGGATATGTCTGAGCCACGCTCCGACCAATGCGCTCCCAGGTTAGTAAACCATCCTCATCCTTTTTGAAGTCATACCCGATAGCAGCAGCCCTCTTGTAAACCTGAATAAGGTCTTTCAAGTTCTCGGGATGAGCCATCAGTATTTCCCTGACATCTTGTTTGGACGGCTCCTTGTGTTTTTTTGCAGCTGCCGATACGATCCTATTCCAGGCTTCCCTTACATCCCGGTTGAATAAAGCAACTTGATCGATCTGACCGCGATCTAGTGCGACGGGCAATTGGTTCAATACAGAGGTGGGCACAAAGATCATTGGCCGCTTTCCATCTGGAAATAAAGGTAGCGACCAGTCCTGACCATTTGTCGTGAATTTCCCACGCGGTTGAAGATTGAGTTCTTTGGTTACTCTAGTGGTATATGCGAGAAACCGATGCTTCAGGATCGCAACAGCCATGTCGCTCAAAAGGTCAGGTCCGAAATCCTCCTGAAATAAACCAAGCAGCTCAAAAAATTCCGGATCATTGATGCCGAGGCTTACAATCTCTTTGCATCGCCTGACCAGAGTCGAAGCTAGTTCTGGGCCAATTCCGCGACCATGGCCACCAGCGCCAGAATATCCAAGTGCTGCTCCATGTTCTTCATGGATTCGGAGTCGGCGTTTGGCTTCGTCCCAGAGTAGATCACCCTCGCGGGTAGAGTTGCTGAGGAGCTTGATTACCGATGCAAAATATTTCGTAAGGTCCTGTCTCGCATTAGCAAATTCTGGAATGCTGGTCTTCTCCAATAGCTGAGGGTCAACGAACAGGCGGTTATCAATCCCGAGATGGGCATTTAAAACTCCCAGCCGCTCCAACTCTGATGCGTCTACGTTGAAATGACGACTGAGCTGTACAATCACTAAGGTCTCCGGGATTACTCTATTATAACTTTTGGCTCATGTATTATAGGGTTATCCTAAGTATGTTGGGGACAACAAGAGGCGGACGTGGGACGCGCTCGAACGATTGTAAATAAGCTTAGCGTGCGCGATCTGGGAACAGTTTCTCAAAGAAGATAAACAAGGCAAGCGCTGACGGACGGCAGCCTCCATGCCCTCTGGCGGTATTTCACTGCGCGTCGCTCAAGTTTGCTTCAGGCGAACTGGTGCAATCAGAGAGGCTCGCAAGATTGCACCTCTCCCCGCGTCGCATTTCAGACTCAAATGCCTAGCCATCGTTTCTTCAACGGCCGAAATCTATAGCTGTGCCTGGCGTAAGTATGTAATACTTATGTTGAAGGTATGCCTTATGCCACATCCTCCGAATCAACTCAAGACGGTACCATTACGGCTTTCCACGACGAACGCGGTTATGCTGTATCTAAAACAGCTCGTGTCTACCGGGCTATATGGAAGACATCACACGGATGCGGCAGAACGGTTGATAGCGCTAGGTATAGAACGGTTGCTTCAGCAGGGTACATTGAGGCCCATTGTGAACGCTGAGGGAACGGCTCAAGCACGTGCTTCCAAGCGCCGAGGCGGGGTAGAATAGCCGCCCCGAATAGCCGCCCCTTTGGAGAAGCGATGTTACAAGACGCCAGCTTGTACTTCCATTTTCCGTGCTTCGACGGGATTGTTTCTGCAGTCCTCGCTGCAGATTTTTTGGACTCTAAGGCGTGGTCTATACGGGAGTTCTATCCTGTAAATTACACTGTTCGGTCAACGTGGCTCTCGAACAGACTTAAAAAGCCTAGCGCAGTAGTAGATTTTCTTTATCACCCGGATGCCGACTTTTGGGCTGATCATCATTCAACCTCATTCCTTTCTGTAGACGTTCGCATTGCCTTCGACCAACAGCAAGATCCTTGGAAGCTGTATCGGAGTGAAGCCCCATCGTGCGCCTCACTCCTTTGGCATTATGTATCGGATTACATTCCTTCTGAGCGCTACGGGGAGATGGTGAAGTGGGCCGACATTATCGACTCAGCAAGGTACTCATCCGTTGAAGAAGCTATTATGGGGGATACTTCGGCGCTGAGGATTCGTTCGAGTCTCATGCACAAAGCTGATCCCACATATGGCATTCTCCTCGTCCGCGAGCTACGGAACAAAAACTTGTCCGAAGTGGCGAATCTACCTGAGGTCAACAGCCGTTATGAACGGGTCCGCTCATTAACTGAGATTGGTTTAAAGCGTTTCAAGGAATCCGCTCATTTGGCATCGGGCGATATTGTGGTCTTCCAAACCGAAGCGACAAAGGAATACATCTTCAATCGTTACACTCCCTTTTATTTCTTTCCAGAGGCCCGATATTCAATAGGACTTTCTCGTTCAACAGATGGCATGAGTATCATGGCCATGAGAAATCCTTGGCGTGAGTTCCCCAGTGTTCCCTTGGGTTCAATCTTCGCTAAATATGGTGGCGGCGGCCACGCGAGGGTAGGGGCTGTGGTACTTTCTCGCGAGGCGTCAAGTCGGGGAGAGGACATATTAAGAGAACTGGTCGGTGAAATTCAAACTCGTGAGGCCCTAACGGAACCACTTCTTCTGCATGCGTCAGCATGATAGAAAAATTTAATTTCTATGACATTTATGGATACCTCCTTCCTGGTCTAGCCTTTTTAACTTTGCTGTGGCTTCCGTTTGGAATTTTTGAGCACGTTTGGCCAGCAAGCCAGATCAGCTCGGCGATAGCAGCTCTAGGTTTTGCCTATATTGTTGGCAACTTGCTGCAAACGCTCGCCGGGCAGAGCATTCCATCGAGATTCAAGGATACAAATGGGTTAGTGCGGTACCCCTCGAATTTCGTGTTGGACGCATCGGACCACACGTTCTCTACTGATTTCAAAAAGCTGATCGGAGATAGGGCTAAACATAAGCTTAACATTGACGTCTCGATCGGAGATCCGGATGAGAAGGTCCGCAGCGAGACAGACAGGCGGCGGAGGGAAGCTTTTTTTCTGGCTCGGGGGGTATTAATCAAAGAAGGATTAGCGAAATACACTGAGCAGTTTGAAGGGATGTATTCGTTAATGCGAGGACTGGCGGCCGCCTTTGCTCTGGGGTCTATCTACATAACAGGATGGGCGGCGTCGCTTTTTGAGAATAAATGTTTTCAAATCTTGGCCGCAAGCGTTGGAGCGACCGGTATGTTGGGTTCCATCGTTATTACTCTTGTTGTCCTCTTACGTAGGTGGGAAACGGAAAAACAAAAAGAAATGGCGACGATACTCGAGAGACTCGTATCGTTAGGAGTAGCGCTTGCTCTTCTCGCGTTTGGCTACTTTTCCGGCATCATGCACATCGGCTCGGGTTCACTAGCTGCTCTTTGCGTGTTCTTCGCGTTGGCTGTTTTCTTCGCTGCTTTGAGATTTTATGGCTTTTACAGGTATTTCGCTCAAGAATTCGCGAAGGCCGTATGGCGCGATTATGTAGGTCGCGTGTAAGAGTTGGACTCAAAGAACCTGCGACAGACCTCCTCAAAGCGCCTTCGTGTTTCGATGTTTCCTATACACCGAATTTCTGCGAGCAATTTCCAATGCCGTGGATGTGGTATGAGTCGGCCCGCCCGAATACAGCTGGCGTCCGAGAGGGAGACAACCAAGCTCGCAGCTATTTTCTTAACCTCGATGGTTTCACATTCGCGGTGTACGGACAATGGGCAAACGAGTGGTCTAGTGAGTGACAGTTTCGCCAGCAGCAAGTAAGGCGTTGGTATCAAAATCTATGGCGGTTTTAGACGACTCATCTATTTCGCGAAGTTTCCTATACCCGAGAAATCTGATCACCTCGTTCAAACGCAAGCAGGGTCCAGAGAACGTTGGACGCCTCAATTCTTCAAATACTCTTCTTTTCCGGTCCTCGGACGCAACAATGAACAGAGGATAGTTTGAATTCGGCGCCTCCGCTCTAAGGTCGGACAGCCGGAGAATGCCGGAGTAGATGGAAGTGGAATGCTCGATCTCGAACGCCGACTTTATTGAGTACGGTCCGAATTTCCAGACTACGTCGATGTTCTCAATGCTTCGGGGTACATCGAGCGTTTCGTGGAATTCCTGCAGCACAAAATTACGGAACTGGTGCCCCTCGTATTGCTTCGGTTGGTCACTCCGAGGCACCCAGACATCGCAATTTCGCAAGTTGACCTAATCGAATCAGTCTCCACTGCATCTCATCATGCTCTGTGGGTACTCGTTCGATGCGCTCGTCAATGCGCGCACTCACCGCCTCCATACGCGTCGGGAGATGGATCAGTTCCTCTCCTCGTTCGAGCGTCTTCAGCACACCCAGGATGTCGCCGTAATTCTGCGCGAAGCTCGAGATTGCCGCCTCGTTAATCATCGAGAATCCTTGTGGGCGATAGTTGGCCTGGTAGCCGAACAAGGGATTGAGCTTCTCAACAGGAACATCTGTTTTCTCCTCGTTCACAATGAAGTACATAAGCTCCCACGTGCTGCCAGTCTCGTTCTCCTTCCAAAAATACCGCGCAAGCTCCTTATTTCTCACCTTGGCGGCGATCTCCCCCGCAAAACGAATGTGACCGTTGTTATAAATGAGCACCACGTCTCCGGGCGTCATCTTCTCCCACCGCGACTCATTCATTGGTCCGGGAACCGCCCCCCAGACGATGAAGTTCGCACGGTGGTAAATCTTCTCCAAGTTTTCAATCTCTTGGGGTGGCAGAAATCTCCTGACTTCGGTCAAGGTTCTTTTGCGCTGGATCGTATCCTCGAAGTGTCTCTCTGCGGAGGGATTTCCTCCGGCGACTACGAGAAAGACCTTTCTTGCATTTCGCTGGGACATTGGCACGCCAATCATACGGCGAGTCCCAAAGAGTTCAAGTCTAAAGACCTCATTGTTTAGCGCATACGCTGCTGATATCGGAGGGGAAAGCGCCGTCCGCACGAACGGCATGGGGAGGACCTCGCACGGCTTACAGGAATTTAGGCCGACTTGCAAAGTTCACCCCTCGCAAGGAAGGACCAGGAGATGCTGAGGGCAGTGCCGGTTGCTCAGATGCTTACGTGGTAGCTTCCAATTCAGCTTATTACCTGATAACCTCTACCAGATTTTATCCCCTCGGCAGTAAGTTTCTCTCTAATCGAGGAGTAATCATGAAACGCCCTTGGGCTTTACTAGCGGCGCTGCTGACTCTGTCGATTCCCGCAACGGCGCAATCCGAAGCTCAGCGTATTGCTGTCGCTGAGCATGATCGGAATCTGCAGAGATGCATAAGCGGGATTGGCTATTGCGATCACTCTTTGCTTTCGGCTGCTGAAACTAAGCCGGTTTCTGTCGCCGAGCACGATCGCAACCTACAAAGGTGCACGACTGGGATTGGCTATTGTGATCACTCACTGCTGTCGCCTGCTGAAGCCAAGCCGGTAGGCGTTGCCGAGCACGATCGCAACCTACAAAGATGCACGACCGGGATTGGCTATTGTGATCACTCCTTGCTGTCGCCTGCTGAAGCCAAGCCAGTAGCCGTCGCCGAGCACGATCGCAACTTACAAAGATGCACGACCGGGATTGGCTACTGTGATCACTCCCTGCTGTCGCCTGCTGAAGCCAAGCCAGTAGCCGTTGCCGAGCACGATCGCAACTTACAAAGATGCACGACCGGGGTTGGCTATTGTGATCACTCCCTGTTGAACACGGGGGACGAGACCTCTGCGACAACGGTTCAAGAGGAAAAAAGTGCACCTACTGTTCAGAGTTCGCCAGCGTCCGTCCCTGCGCCTTGTGCCGAGAATGGATCTTGCTATGGCGACCCGAATGCAAACGGAGTTCCCAAGACGGTGCACGTCAACGGTTACTATCGCAAGGATGGCACCTACGTTCGAGGTCACTATCGGAGTGCACCAGGAACTAACCCCTCCAGATCCCACCGCTGACACGGACCCCCGAAACCAGCGCAAGGGATTGAACCGGGCGAGATTTCAATCCGTAAAGCCTATGTCCTGGTAAGCTCGGTCTTTTCTGGGCCGAGACCGCTGCCACCAACCGCAAAACCACTGCGTCTACGTGTCGCATTAGTCCTGTCCAACCCTCACGAGTCGCGCCAGCGTCTCCCAGTGTCTTGGATGTGGCCGCCGTCGCCCGGCGCGAATATAGCTGGCGTATGTGATCGATACACCTAGAGTCGCAGCTATTCTTTTAACTTCCACTTTGCCAAGTCGCGACTGAATCTGTTCGGAATAAAACTGCTCCGTCAGCCATGTCGGATGATTCCAAATGTGCCAATTACGCTGAGCCTCATGTCGCTTTCGCTGTGTGGCCCCGCGCTTAAGCTCAGATTCGGCTGAGTGTGAGACCATTCGTCCTTGCTCCGCGATCTTTAGGAATCCCTGCCGCTGTATGGTGATGGCGCAGGGAGCGCAGTGAGTTTTTCCTGCCTTTACTGAAGCTCCGCAGTGTGGACAGACGCGGGGAGCTTGGGGCGCTGGCGGAAGGGGCAGTCCGCATCCTTCGCGTTTAGTCTCTCGTCTGTGAGTCTGTGTAAGGTGGGTAGCTGGATGAACCTGCCGACCTGAGTTCCGAATTGTTGACCATAGGGTGCGCGAGACCCACTCGGCAACTGGAGCAATCAAAGCGCCCCATGTTTGTGTCGTCTCCGAAAGTCGCAAGCAGAACTGTGCCATTAGACGGCAGTTGCCATCGCTCTTTTCGAAGAACCACTCGCGACGGAACGGCTGCCGACGAATCCAGTCAAGAACGTAGGCGTCAATGTGTGGGCGAATCGCCTCCATTAAGTCGCAAGCGAGGCTGTCGCGAGCGTCAGTCTCAACGTGCAAAAAGCCAATGCCGGGATCTAATCCAAGCGCAACAGCAGCAAGCCGGGCTTCCGATTCGAGAAGCGCGTATAAATAATTAAGAATTGCATTAGCTGGATTACCCGCGAGACGAGGTGAACGTGTCAGCGGGGATTTGCGTGTTCCGAATGAAAGCCAGTGATCAGGTACGCGCTGGAGATCGCTTTTCGGGAAATCAATTTTGAGTTTGCGCCATGCCGTCCAGTACGCGTGCGCTGCGTGTGCTTCCAGCAAGCGAATCATCTCAATTGTATCGGCTGCGCCCACATCGGCACGCGCTTGAGCAATCGTGTCCGCCACGGCCTGATCCTCAAGTCTGTCTCGGGCAATCTGTTCTTGCCCGGTCAACTTTTGCGTGATTAGTTCGCGAGCGATATCTAAGGCGACGTGTGTGTTTCGTGCGAGAGCTTGTGAGCGACGAAGCCGCGCATCCCAAGGACCGGTTGGCCCCGTTGCTAAGAGAAGCTTGCCATCCCGTTCAAGCATGAGAAATGCTGCTTCCTGATTTGCTAACCAGTTGAGGGCGGACAGGGAGACGAATCCGTCGGACCCAATTACAACCAGGCGACGCAACCCATGCCCTACACGAGCGAAGCGTCCTTCGTGGCGATCACAACCGATTCCGTCCTTCACGATCAAATGACCACGTTCTACGTAAACCCGAATTCCATATCCGTAGAGGGTCAGCGTCCCATGTCGCGGGGTGAGTAAATTGCTGGAATGCGGAAGTTGATATACGTTTGCCGAAGCTGCCATTGGAGCACTACCTCCGTGGTAGTCAGGGGCGCGTTCGGTGTTAGCGCACCGGCGCGTCCCGCTGCAATTCATGTTTTGGTTCTCAGTATGGCCGATTCTCCCAAATGCGTCGCCCAGTTCTGAAACTTACCTTGTGCTGACCAGCCGCCAGCTGTAAGGCGTCTTTCAAGCTGTGACCGTTGCCAATAAAGGTGCCGACAATTCCACAAAAGTCCTTTTTCTGTGTCGCCGTTAGCTTTTCCCTTCTTCCCAGTTTCTCCGCGCTTCCGAGGAATGTTCGCATCGTTTCATTCAGTTGCTTCCTCACCATACGCACATCCTTCTCTGACATTTTGCGAATTGTTTCTATCACGCCGTTGGCCTGTGCTTGGTTTTTGATCACCATTCCATATGACTTGATCAGGTGTCCCACAATGGAGCCGAGTCTGTCATTGAGATTGTCGAATCCTTCTGCGAGGATTTCGTGTTTGCTGAGATTTAAGTTTGTGACTCTCTGTCCAAACATCCGCTCGAATAGGACAACCAATACCTGCGTTTCGTAACGGTTCATTTTGGCCTTGGTCATCAGAGTGCCATAACATTATGGCCCTATTGGGGCCACGATGTCAGCCTATTTTGCCTCTGGAACCCAAAAAACAGGTGTAGGCTCAAGGTCTAAGAAACCATCGGAATACACACCCTTGGAGGATGGTATGAAGCGAAGATTTCCACAGCAACGCGCACCCCGGACCGCCGAAGAGTTCGTCGCCAGATCTGAAAGTTTCCAAGACAGATGGGAACGGATGACCCACGTCGTCACACAAATGCGAAAAGATAAGGAATCACTTCGAGAAGTATCACGTGAATATCACATTAGTCCGCGTACGGTCCGCCGCTTGGCCGGTTCAGTTCTGCGGAAGAAGCCAAACGGACGGTACACCCCCAAAGCAAGTGATCGGCTGTTGCGCGTGCTCGGAGTATTGACGCAGGAAGGACCGCAAGGGCGGCGACTGGTGGTAGGCTTGCGAGACTCCCGCCAAGCGTCTGTGGTTTCCGAGCATTGGAATGCCGCTGATCGTTACGTCCAAACCGGCGACGCCTCGGCAATCCAACAATTCACAGGTCAGTCTTTCATTGATGCGAATGGCAGGATTGTTCCTTTGCTTACCGATCTAGCTGAGTTGGATCGGCTAGCGAGCGCGGGTGTCTTGTCGTTTGAAACGCTCTATGCGAGGTCTGCGTAAATGCCAAACAAACTAGAATTGCCAGAATGCGACGCTATTGGTGCATACGCCCGCAATGCTGCGGCTGCGCGGCGCGTTGGTGTCGGTGCGCAGTGTGCATGCGGTGAGGCGCGTCCGTTGGCTCTTGAGAGGCACGGGAAAACTATTATTTGCGGAGAGTGTGAGCGAGAAAAAGAAGGAAAGGCAAAAGAGGATTTACATCACGTGGCAGGCCGAGCGAACGACAAGACAACCATGCCCGCACCATTAAACGACCATCGTGCTGAACTATCAGCAGCTCAGTACAATTGGCCCAAACAGACGCTTGAAAATTCCGACGGTAGCCCATTCTTACGCGCTGCCGCATGCATTCGCGGCTTTGTCGATTACATCATCTACCTCGTTAAGAAAATGCTGCTTTGGATTCCAGAGATGTTAGAAAAGGCTGATGCATTTCTGCGGGAGTCATTGGGATCAAAGTGGTGGATGAACACTCCAATAGCGCAATTCGTGCCAACACGCTAATCGGCGCCTCGGATCGTGTACCCGATCCATTGTCCATCGCGATACGGGTCTATCCCGAAGGGAGGAATTTCGAACCACGGAAGCCACCGCCACCACGTCCAAATGCAATGTTGGTATTTGATACGGAAACGCGGGTCGATGCGGCTCAGCGGCTCACGTTTGGAAGCTACAGATTCATCGTTTCGGGTGACTGTCTGGAAGAAGGTTTGTTCTATGGTGATGATCTACCCACGCAAGATCGTAAAGTTCTGGAGGATTACGTCTCAAAACATAAGGCTGATACGATTTATGGCATTAGCTCACTCCGTTTACTTAGCCGCTCCCAATTCGTCGATCGATTATTTTTAGCCGCTTACAAGGGCCGCTGCCTTCTAATTGCTTTTAGTTTCCCGTTTGATATTTCCCGAGTCGCTAGCGATTTCACGGACGCACGTGATCGTTTTGTCGGGGGTTTTTCGCTTGGATTATGGTCATATTCCGACCCAGAGGGCCACGAGAGCCGAGATAAATACCGGCCCAGAGTTGCCATCAAACAAATCGACAGCAAACGCGCGCTCAAAGCCTTTACCGGCAGGAAAAAGCCTGACAGAGTCGATCTGATACCGGAAGGTTCGCGTTCGGGAAGGCCAACGAAGGAATACGTGTTTCACGGTCATTTCCTAGACGTACGCACCCTTGCATTTGCCCTCACCGACAAAGGCTACACATTAGAAAGCGCCTGCGAAGATTTCGGCGTGGAGCATCGCAAAAAACGTGCTGAACGCCACGGCGAGGTTACAGAAGAATACATTGATTACAACCGCCGCGATGTTTTGGCCACCTCAGAACTAACCGCGAAGCTGCTCGAAGAATACGATAAGCATCCGATAGCGCTCCAGGCTACAAAAGCGTATTCGCCAGCGTCAATCGGTAAGTCATATCTGAGGGCGATGGGGATCAGACCGATCTTTGAGAGGCAGCCAAACTTTCCAAAAGCGTATCTCGGGTATGCGCAGTCGGCCTTTTTCGGCGGACGAGCAAGCGGGCATATTCGGAAAATCGCGGTCCCGGTCGTGTATTGCGATTTCCTTTCCATGTATCCCACGGTTAACAGCCTCATGGGATTGTGGGATTTTGTTACGGCCCGTGAAATTCGGGTTATAGAAAACTGCGCCGACGAAATAAGGGCATTTCTCAAACGACTAGAGGTGGTGGATTTGTTCAACCCCCGAACCTGGCAATATCTACAGGCTTTTGTCCGTGTTATTCCGAATGGTGACATTCTTCCATCTCGCGCCAAGTACAGTCTTGAGAGCAACGACTGGCAAGTTGCCGTAAATCATATTTACGCGCGAAATGACGACCCAAACGATGCCTTATGGTTTTCGCTGCCTGATGTTGTTGTTTCCAGACTTTTGACCGGGAGAACTCCTAAGATTATCGAAGCGTTCCGTATCGCGGCAGACCCAAAACTATCAGAACTCAATGGAACGAAACTGCGCAACGCGATATCGATAGATCCAAAAGAGCAGGATTTCTTCAGAGTTGCGATCGAGGAACGCAAGCGTTTATCGTCGCGGACCGACCTTCCCGAAAACGAACGGACGCGTCTCGATAAAGCCCTCAAAGTCCTCGCAAACGCGGCGAGCTACGGCATCTATGCGGAAATGAATCGGCAAGAATCCGACCGAGAGGTCAACGTAAACTGTCACGGCATTGATCCAGAACCGTTCACCTGCCGCGTGGCTCACCCTGACGTCCCCGGAGAATTTTGCTTTCCGCCGCTCGCATCATTGATTACAGGTGCGGCAAGGCTAACTCTGGCCTTATTGGAAATCTCCGTTCGGGAGTTAGGCGGCACCTATGCAATGGAAGATACCGACTCTATGGCAATCGTTGCCACGGAACACGGGGGAGTGATTCCTTCTGTCGATGGACACGAAGTAATCCACGCTCTTTCGTGGGAACAGATTCGGCAAATATCTCAGCGTTTTGACGCCCTTAATCCATACAATCGCGAAGCAATACCGGGCTCGATTCTAAAGATCGAGGATGATAACTTTGATCCGAAAAATGGGAATCAGCGCCAGCTTTACTGTCTCGCGATCTCCGCGAAGAGGTATGCGCTTTTCCTTAAGAATGAGGATGGAGAACCGATCCTGCTTCGGAACGGGGTTAATAATAAGGAGGACCGATGGTCTGAGCATGGCTTGGGTCATCTTTTGAATCCAACCGATCCTGAAAGCGAAGACCGCGAGTGGATAGCGCAAGCGTGGACAAACATTATTCGCAGAGCCTTGGACTTGCCGACCGAAAATTTGGGATTTGAGAATTTGCCAGCTGTGGGACGTGTGACCATAAGCAGTCCTGCCGTCATGAGGCCTTTAGCAAACCTTAATGAGGGGAAACGATACCCCGACCAGATCAAGCCATACAATTTCCTGAAGACCTGCCACGTGAGGCCGTTCGGCTATCCTCCCGATGTAGACCCACAGCGCTTTCACTTAATTGCGCCGTATGAGGCAGATTCGAGGCAATGGCTCAAAACAGATTGGATCGACCAATATACGGGGAAATCGCACCGTATAACTACCGAAGGTCATCATGATAGGCGAGGTGCCGTGCGTGTGAAAACTTACGGCGACGTTCTACTTGAATATGAATTTCATGCGGAATCAAAGTGTGCGGATGCACAAGGAAAACGCTGCGGTAAGCAGACGATTGGTTTGCTGCAGCGGCGACACATTCGAATCGATCAACTCAAATACATCGGCAAGGAATCCAACAGCCTCGAAGAAGTCGAAGCCGGTCTAATTCACTCTGCGCAAAACGTGTACACGGAATATCCAGACCCGAAACGCGATGAATGGGAAACCAAAATTCGGCCTGCAATGAACAAAGTGCCACTGTCACTTCTTGTGAAAGAAATTCCTCGATCCCGCAGAATGCTTATGAAAGCCCGGGCCGGATACACAAGACCGCATCCTAAAAACCAGGAGTTGATTGTGGCAGCGCTGCGGAGACTTGGTGGAATTTAGACGTGGCTTGAAGCTCAAACGCACTTTCCGAGAATATAACTTCTCGGGACTTAAAGGTAAATAACGAAGGGCACGGTGCGAGTCGTGCCCTTTGAAACTAACAACCCGCTTAGGCAGCCTTGCGGCCTGTGGCCCTTTTTCTTCGTTCCGCCCATCGCTTCTTCATCATTTCCGATAACCGCTTTCTGCCCTCTGCGGTCAGATGGCCACGGTGTTTCGCTGTTCTAGCGGCCGGTTTGACAGAGCTTGTCTTAGTGGTCCTTTGTATACCTGTTCCATTCAGTCCATTCAGTGCTGCTATAGCTCTATCAATTCGATTTCTTTCATTCTTAAGCTCAGAAACAATATGCGACAAGTCCATTTTTAGTCCTCTCTGGATTCAATTTATTTTCGAAATACTTAGGTGTGGCTAGCTTCCGTCGATGCGCTGAGGAAGACCACTATCATGCCATGAGATGCTTGCGACCTACAATTCGCTGTTTGTAAAAGGCAGTTTCCACTATTGCCAGCTTCCGAGAAGGACTTTCAGGAATTGAAGTCACTCATTGCGGTTGGACAACGACGGCTCGCACCGAATCAACAACAATTGTCCGCACCTCCAGGAAGCAGGGAACTTAAGCGGAGCAGGCTCGAATGCCACATTGGATTCTAAAGTGCCCACAATGCAAGAAACATTTTATTCACTCGGAAATTGATATGGAGAAACCGAATTACGCGCTTTGGGCTTTACCTTCAAAGCCGGAATTTCCCGAAGGCGGTAGCTGGCTAGAGTGTACCAACTGTAAGCAAACCTCGCTTTTTCAACGATCGGAACTTATGTTTGTCCGCTGTGCCTGATAGACGGTGTTCTCGGAATGAGGCTTTTTGCTGACTCGGGGATAGTTTGCGTGCGCCTCCGCTGTGATATCCTCGCGGCCCCATGCCTTGGCCCACGATGATTTGGCAACCCAAGTATCCCTGGCAACGAGCGGTGTTTGATTCTCTGATGTGGCCCGCCGACTGTCATAACCTGCTCGCTGCGGAGAGGGCCATCACCCGCCGTCTGCTGCACTCGGATAAACTCGCCAAGGACGAACGAGCAGCCCTCAGAGACGCACTGCACGCCTTGCGTGACTTGGTGTGCCCGCTCTGCACGCCGAGGCCACACTGATTACATCGGCTCATCCATGCTAACCGAGATGTTCACGAGAGATGAGCACTGCAATCGTTGCAGCAAGCCTGTCGTAATACGTTGTCGAGTGGGAAAAAGCGCTACCCTGTCTATATCTACTGAGACAATCTTGTGTCCATCGTGCGGCCACAACTGGACGCTGGAAGTTCCCGGTCAGTTGCTATGGGTCGAAAAGCGGTTATGAACGAGGATCAGGCGACCAACTCCTGATAAACGGTGTTCTCGGTAAGTGGGAATCGGTCTCAAACTTCTCGGGACTTAGGCGGGTGCTTTCGTAATTAGGGTGCGGTCGTGTTTTCCAGACCATGAGACAACATGCACTATCTGATTCGACTCAACTTCAGGCAGGTCCCCCGGCCTAATTAGCGTTGTCCCCACCCATTCATCACCCTGCATGGTGACAACAAATAAAGCCGAGTCGTCCTGAAGTTGACGAATGATCTCCAGCATCTCTGTCTCATCGTCAACGGCATAGCACATGCGCGGCGGACTGAACCGAATCCACAAATCCTTGCCGTCTGATGTGAAGATCACGAGATGTCCTGCGTTCGACCCAGGTGGTGCTGGAACTGCTACTTCGAGGTCGTCTTCACCGCAGAGGCCGAGGTAGCCAGTCCAGTGGGGATATTCGGCGGAAAGAGCACTCCAGACGCGCCGCGCAAACGGATTCAATGAATCAACAATATTCATCGCCGGACCATTCTGCCACGAGTCCGTTGAAGACGGCGTGGTCATTGAAGTCGCCCAGTGCCCGAGAAACGGTGTTCTCGGAAGTTGGCCCACGCGCTTTCCCGCGCACCGTGGCGCTCGCGCGCGCCCGTCGCCCCTGGCCCCTTCCCTGGTGCCCCCGAGGGAGGGGGGGGCACTTTCGGACGCCTCTATCTCCTATCCCGTCAAGGCAGCCGCGGGATAGGAGATAGAGCCCCTCAAAGTTGCACCCCCTCTGCGCATTCTGTCCGCTTGTGTGAGTAGCGAAAAACTCACATTGCTTTTTTAGGGATTAAATATCCAGTACGTAGGATTTTGAGGTTTGTTTGGCCGCATTCCAAACCGTTTGCTCGGAGGATCGTAGCTTCTAAGAAGTGTATGGATATCAGCAAGGATAGCCCGATTGTCAGCGTAATACGAATGGCCAAAGCCAGTATCAACCGCAGTTGCGTCGATGGTGTCGATCCCCGGGAGAATTACTACGGGGCTTGAGTCCCCGGCGCGACGATACTGGTGATATTTTTTGGACGCAATCAATGCTTCATCTTTGGACGAACTATAAAGAGTTACGTGAGTCGCGGGCTTTGGGAATATCGCTGCCAATTGCTTGAAAACGCCCACATCGATATCGGGTGCGGCCATTAAAACTTCGTTGAACATTGGCGTACCTGAATGTTCTGTGGCAATGGAATTTAACGCATTGGTTAAGGCGCGGTTTCCCATACTGTGCGCGATCAGATTGATCGTAGTCGCGTGCGACTTAAGCGCAAGCTTCTCAAGAAACTGCTTCAAATGGGGCGCGGTCCATTCGATAGTGGCTTCGTCAGCCGGATACGATAGGATCTCGCCTTTTGACGGCCAACTATATAAGATCGGAGCTCCATCAAAGCCCAGATCGTATGCGATTTGTGCCGTTCTTCTAGCGGCGTCAAGAAAGCTAACATCGTATCCATGAATGAACACGAATGCTTCTTTACCAGCTGAAGAACCTACTCTAGAGGACACTTCGCTGTAAAACTGAGCCTCCGATTTGAGTGCGACTTTCAGGACTACCACATGCTTTTCTGGGTCTTCGCGTACCTCAAATCGCAGAATAGAAGGTCTCTCTAATTCACCTACGTGGTGGTTTTGCGGGATGCTGACGTCAAGGGTTCCAAAAGAGAGAGCATCGTCGTCGGATCGATCCCCAGTGTAGTTTGCTATAGGTGGCTGAAAACCGGAGAGCTTTCGGTCAGTCGCATAAAATATGCGTACGACGCTATAGTTAGAATTCTCTTCCTCAACTTGAGTGACCACTTTTGCTTGTATCGTATCCGCCGGAGAGTGAACACTGACATAATTCGACACAACAAATGGTCCAGCATTTTCTTTGGCTAAGAATTGTACGTGAGCTTTGTCTCCTTCACTGGCTACCGTTCCGTCCAACACCAGAACTCCGTGGGTAGGCCGCACCACGACATCCTCGTACCCGGCTCGGTCCAAGGATCTATGGACATTATCAACGGCTTCAGAGTTGGGCCCAGAAGACGAACTACCGCAACCCAGAACAATGGAACAGATCGCGGCGGCGACTAACAAGATCAAGAATTTAGGATTAATCGGTAAGTGCATGTAAACCTCGGTCGAGCGCACAGCCCAACTGTTAGACAGTAAAAATCGGCCTAGTTTTACATCCGCCTCAGACGGGCTGCCAGATTATTACAAGCACATTATTATCATGTAGCTATATACACGCCCTCAACGTTCTACGCCAGAGGAGATAAAAAACAGTGTGCTTCTATCCAAGGAGCCCAGACATCTCACGGGCTGCGCCGCTTACTCATTCGGGCCTAACGGGACCTGCCAGACCGAGTCGAGCACTATGTTAGAATTCGCCCGGACTCGCCGGCAGATTTTGTGCCATGTTTCGTGGCATTTGAAACAAATGTGAGGGAGTATGCATTGGCTATGTGTGCGGCTCTCCATGTGCCTATCGTGTATTGTCTATCGCCAAGGAGTGCCGGTGAGTCCCTCTTTATTTCGTGAAGTATGTCCAGACTTACCACTCTGAAGGCAGCGACATCGCTCAGCGACGTGGCAAAGCTGCTGGATTTCAAGCCGAAAGCTGTCTCTTACCTCTCATACCGACAGCCAGACGCGATGAAATACAAGACCTTCCAGATTCCCAAACGGAATGGAGGGCAACGAACGATCAAGGCACCTGTTGATGGGTTGAAGCTTCTGCAGCACAAGCTGTCCGACCTCATGCAGGACTGCGTCGACGAAATAAACAAAGCCAAGCAGCGCAAGGACCGGGCGGCGCACGGATTCAAGCGCAGGCGGTCGATCATTACAAATGCGCGACAGCACCGCCACCGCCGCTGGGTCTTCAACCTGGACCTGGAGGATTTCTTCCCGTCAATCAACTTCGGTAGGGTGCGCGGTTTTCTGATCAAGAACCAAGACTTCCAGCTGCATCAAGACGTCGCGACGGTGATTGCGCAGATCGCCTGTCACGACCACTCACTGCCGCAAGGAAGCCCCTGCTCGCCAGTCATATCCAATCTGGTCGCTCATTTGCTCGACATGCGCCTGGTGAAGCTGGCATCCAAGGTCGGGTGCACATATTCCCGATACGCGGATGACCTTACATTCTCGACCAACAAAAAAGAGTTTCCAGCGGATATCGCCCTGCCGTCAGGTGCCGAGGGCCCTGCCTCCCATTTGTGGGTGCCCGGTGAAGCACTGCAGGAGGTCATCGAGCGCACCGGCTTTCGCATCAACGCGAAGAAGACACACCAGATGTACCGAGCCTCGCGGCAGAACGTAACCGGCCTCGTCGTCAACAAGAAGATTAATGTTCGGTGGGAGTACCGTCACAACGTACGGGCGATGGTCCACAGCCTTATTAAAACCGGAACATTCCAGATCCTTGGTGTGACACAAAAGGATGGACACGCTGTCTTGGAGAAGCGGCCGGGCACATCGAATGAGCTTCACGGCATGCTGGGATTTATCGACAGCATAGAGGTCTACAACAAGACTCAGACGTCGGATGCCCTGTCCAACGAGATGTCATCGAGCGAAAAGGTTTACCGAGAGTTCTTAATCTACAGCACGTTCTACGCGGCTCAGGCTCCCGTGGTCATTTGCGAGGGAGAGACCGATAACGTCTATCTCACGCATGCGATCCGAAGCCTCGTGGCGGGGTTCCCTACTCTGGCGGACGTGATGCCTGACGGAAAGATTCGGCTAAAGATCAGGCTCTACAAGTATCCCCGCACAAGTACAGCGCGACTTCTCGGTCTTAAGGACGGCGGCAGCAGCGTGCTGGCAAAGTTCATCGGCGCGTACAGGAAGGAGACCAAACACTTCACCGGCCCTGGGCTAACAGAGCCGGTCGTACTGTTGTATGACAACGACAGCGGTGCAAAGGACGTCTGGAACGCGATAAAGGAGGCGACGAAGGTAATGCCCACCGGATCCGAGCCGTTTGTTCATATCATCAAGAACCTGTATGCCGTGCCGACACCACTTATAGGTCCTGCGACTTCGTCTAAGATCGAGGACTTCTTCGACGCTTCAATCAAGGCGACAGTTATTGATGGCAAGACTCTTAACACCAGCGTTGGCTTCGATAAGGACAAGCACTACAGTAAGAAGGTCTTTGCGCACAAGGTCGTCCGACCGAAGGCGGATACGATTGACTTCACTGATTTTCGTCCGCTCCTTACGAACCTAAGCGCTGCTATCAACAAGCACAAGGCGTCAGTTGTTCCCTAACCTCGGTACGGATTACGGCACAGGCACGAGCGGATCTGAAGTGGAGGTGCACAAGCAAGCTAAAGTGATCAGCTTATGTTGGAGAGATCCACTCCATAGGCACGAGTTTCTTGCCCTCGCGCCACTCTTCAACCAAGTGAACACCCTCAATGTCGCCCCATACCGTGTCCCCCGCGTGATCCAAAACGATAATCTGTAGTCTTGATTTGGCATCCTGAGCCACTCGTGCTAACAACTGGAAAATATGCCGCACGCGGAGGGCATCATCATCAGCGAGCTTTGGATCCAGGTCTTGGTCGCCTGGGATAGCCGCGAGCTTTTTCGGAAAATAGACTTGGCTAGGTTGATCCAGAACTAGGAAAGACGGAACCGGAGAACCAGTAATTTCAAGGAAGTACTGTTGAAGAGCGATTGAGAGGGCGAGATGATACCCCAGCCAGTTCGACCCGCTTCCTACTTCCCAAAGAAAATCTTCACGTTCGCGCCGCTTGATTTTTAGGGTTAGCTCTGAAACTGATAGTGAAACTGGGTCTTTTGGATTCTCAACATCTAGGTTATTTAAAAGCGCGCTCATCACAAGCGTCACCCTATCGAGCGCACGTTTTTCTCGCTGACGTAACGAGTGTTCATCTACTTCTTTCAAAGGCTGAGCAATTTCTGCGGCAACGGCCTCCCGACGCTTGAGGAGATCATTATCTGAATTAAATCGATCGTACAACGCGAGATCCGCCTCAAGTTTGCCAGCGAACCTTGAAACACCGATCTCCATATACCTGCGTTCTCTCTCAGCGTCGGATAGCTCCTGAAGCGACGCAATTCGTAATTGAACATTTGACAGTCGTAAGGCTTTCTGTGAGATTTCACTTTGCACCCGAACGTATTCTCTGTCGAAAGTCTCCGGCAGGGTGCGGAAACTTGTTCGGGTTCCCTCTACCTGTTCCAGTGACGCAACGAGATGTTCGAGATGGCTGCGAGTTCTATCCATTGAGTTACCACAAATCGGGCATTTGCTCTCGTCCTGCCCGCGCTGTTCAAGTAACCAAGTGGATATCGAGAGACGCTCTTCCTCAGTCATCAGCGCTTGCTGATATTCAAAAGCAGCCTTTCGTAGACGGGACATTTCTAGCCAGCGCTGTCGAAGCCCAGAAAGATCTAGCGAAAGTGACGCCTCTTCCCCCTTGAGATCATTTAGTTCAGTAAGCACCGTGTCTATGGTCTGAGCAGTGACCCTTGGGCGTTCATATGGTCTTGTCACGACTTGTCGTAGTAGACCGATTCCTTCCTGCTGGCTAACATTTGCGGGCGTGTCTTTTGGAATCAGTCCCAGCTCCCGTGCTTTCGACAAGTTGATATGTAGTTCGGCAAGCCATCTGTCGGACGCTTGTTTGAGTGTTTCAATTTCTCTCGATAGTCTTTTTTCCTCACGCCTCAGTTCCTCAAGTCGGTAGCGTTTTGCCAAAATGTCAGCAGTTACAACTCCCAAGACGTAAGGGAAAATGGTCCGCAACTTTTCTCGATGTTCAACGGTATCCGCCTTGAAGAACAAAACATCTGGGTTTGCGATGACATTTTGTGGCTGAAAATTGAAAGCCGCTAAATCACGGAAGCTTGGGCGTGCTCTGAAGGTACCAGCAGCATTCGGGTCAAAATCTAGCGATGTCAGACCAGTTAATTCATTCAAATAAGTTTTCACAAAGTCGCGCGTTGTGTTTTTGTCAGGAGCGGTTGCCGGGATCTCCTTGGGCAGCTCGATTATGCACATGTCGCCGCTGGCAATAAACTCGCCGGGCTCTCGACGCGCCAATAGAACGTCCCCTCTGTTTGTGGTTAAGAGTATTCCAAACCATTCGGTCGCATCTCGGATCGTGTTTACAGGGATCGCGCAACGGCCCGACCCTAGGCAGTAATCAATAATCGGCACCATGGCCGATTTGCCTGTTTGAGAAGCGCCAGTTATGACATTTACCGTTCCCGCTTCAAACTTGACGCGTCTAAATTCCTTCGCGCGATTACGAGGCCAGAGAATTACTTCCTTTATCTGAAAATACATCAGAAGGCGACCTTCAAAATGTTTCCAATCTCAAAGAAGCTCAACTCGCTAAACCAAGCGCCAAGCCTACGCGCAAGCTCAACCGACCTAGGCAAGCCACGGTGTTCATCAAGACCAATTATCTTCAGGGGTCTAAACTTTGCCGTCTCTGGATTTAGGTGCCCGAGACCGGATAGAAGCATCATTTCAATTGATTCGAGAGTGAGTGGCCGTAGATCAATCGATCTTTTGTTAATTGAAAGAAGGAGGTCGGTCCGACCTTGCTCTCCGGAGATGAACTTTTCCGCAAATTTTCGCAGTCCTAATCGAGTGCTCTCGATTACGTCGAGAGTGTCTTTGTGGAGCAAAATCGGAAGGGCCACAAACAGATACTCCATTGGAGCGCCATCGCTCTCTGGATGGCCCTCCGTGTATCCCTGCACGAAACCAGCAAGAATGAGAGCCCCATAGGCTGGATTCTGAACAAGTTTGATTTCTTCGTCGAGGACACTCATCGCGCTGTTCCGTTTGAGAGAAGTTTTTCATATTGCGGGTGCCATCCGATTTCTGGAACGTCGGCCAATATGTGGAAACATCCAGGGATAAAATCGTCAGGCACCTCAAGTCCCTCGATTCGTCTTCGTTCCCGCAGACAACGGAGCGCGAGAAGCTTGCCTCTCTTGATGAGATTCGGTTCGGCCTCGATTTCTAATTGTTCCCGTAAGTTGCTCCAGAGTTCCTTCAGAGATTTCTCCAGTTCTGGCACGCTACTTGGATGTATCAAACCCCCGCCGGAAATCGTCAACACTAATAACTGCAGCCTTTTGTCTTTCGATCAATTCATCCAAACGCTGCTTGACCCAACCGAGACGTAGAGCAAGACGTCTTCCGCAACATCCTCATCAATCAAAGCCTTTTTGAATTCATCGAGTAGATCCGCGAAAGCCTCGCCTGAACCATGAGTTAAAGTAAACCGCGTAATGATGTCTGTGGTAACAGCCTCATTCTGAGGACTCAAGACACAAGAGACCAAAGCTTCGATCTCCGAATCAAGTTTCTGTTTTTTCCCAACAAGATGCTCTCTCGCAAAGGCTATAGCCGAAGCCGCGTCACTTTGGCTTATGGCATCAGAGAAACGTGAGACTATCGATCCCTTACGTGCGGTATTGACATGGATTTCAAAGCTCGTCTTTCCAATTTCAATTTCACCGCACTGCACAGCTGCTATCCAATTCGCAAAGGTTTTCCAGAGTCCCGGAGATCGGTCGGATACAGGGTTCGTCCGTTGTCCGGATTTGATTTGGACCGCCGCAGAATCTCCTGAAGGAGCGTGAGAGGCTACATCCTCGATGACTTCAAGGCTTACTAGCGTTCCCTTATTCGCCTGTAATAGCAAGCGGACGAAATAAGTGCACTGCAGAGAATAGCCATAATATTGCGCTGGAACGTGCGGGCTCTGGGCACGAGGTGACATTGCAAATCGCTGCGTTATCTTTGTTAGTTACCCGGTCCGCGGAGTTTAACATAGAGTTACCAGTCAAGTAGTTGACCCTTGGACTGCGAGTTGTGCGAGCGTTTCCCAGTGCCGTGGATGCGGTCGGCGGCGACCAGCGCGAATATAGCTGGCGTATGTAATCGAGACGCCCAAAGCCGCAGCTATTGTCTTTACGTCTGCAGTTGCAAGTCGCGGCTGAATCTGTTCGGAATAAAACTGCTCTGTGAGCCACGTCGGGTGATTCCAAATGTGCCAATTACACTGAGCTTGATGTCGCTTTCGCTGTGTGGCCCCGCGCTTAAGCTCCGATTCGGCTGAGTGTGAGGCCATTCGTCCTTGCTCCGCGATTTTCAGAAAGCCCTCGCGCTGTAGGGCAATCGCGCACGGTGCGCAGTGGCTTTTTCCTGCCCGCACTGAAGCACCACAGCGCGGACAGACGCGGGGAGGTTGTGGTGCTGGCGGAAGGGGCAACGAGAGGCCGTCACCCTTGACCTCTCGCCTGTGCGCCTGGGTAAGGTGTGTAGCCGGGGTTATCTGCCGACCTGAGTTCCGGATTGTTGACCATAAGAGCCGAGAAACTCTCTCGGCCACTGGCGCGATCAGTGCACCCCAGGTTTGTGAGGTTTCAGACAAACGCAAACAAATCTCTGCGCTTAAACGGCAGTTGCCATCAGAGTTTTCGAAGAACCACTCGCGGCGAAATGGCTGCCGTCGTGTCCAATCCAATAAATACGTATCAACGTGAGGACGAACCGCTTCCATCAGATCTGAGGCGAGGCTGTCACGGCAGTCGGTATCCGCGTGCAGAAAACCGATGCCGGGATCGAGACCGAGGGCAACAGCGGCTAAACGCGCCTCGGATTCGAGGAGAGTGTACAAATAGTTCAAAACCGCGTTTGCTGGATTGGCGGCCAATCTCGGAGACGCTGTCAGAGGAGACTTACGCGTTCCAAATGATAGCCAGTGCTCAGGAACACGAACCAGATCAGTTTTTGGAAATACGATTTTAACGTTGCGCCATGCCGACCAATACGCAGCCGCCGCTTGAGCTTCCAGTAAGCGGATGCTTTCGATTGTCTCCGCTGAGGCTAAGGAGGCACGTGCTACTGCAATAGCATCCGCGCTCTTTTCATCATTCAACCTGTCTCGGGCAATCTGTTCCTGTCCCGCCAGCTTTTGGGTGATTAGCTCTCGCGCTATGTCAGTTGCGATGTGAGTGTTGCGCGCAAGCGCCTGCGCTCTTCGTAAACGAGCATCCGACGGACCGACGGGGCCGGTCGCCGCAATTTGTGAGCCGTCCCGCTCCAGCATTACGAATGCAGCCTTTTGATCTGCGAGCCATCGCAGAGCAGCAAGCGAGACAAATCCGTCTGATCCAATCACAACCAAACGTCGGAGGCCGTGACCGACGCGAGCGAAGCGGCCCTCATAGCGGTCGCGCCCGACACCATCTTTTACGATTAGGTGACCGCGATTCACATTCACGCTGATCCCATAACCCCAAAGTGTCAGGACGCCATGTCGCGGAACGAGAAAATTGCGGGATTGCAGACCTTGAGATACGGTAAGGCTAGCTGCCATTGGAGTCACTTCTCCATTGGTTAGTTAGGGCTTGTCGTCTGCTTCGAACAGGCGGCAGGCCCGCTTGTTTTCAACAGTATTTTAGCATGTGTCGTATCCAGAACTCCTGCCATTCTTGACAGACTATGTCGGCAAGCAGACAATCCCGGGCAGCACGGAAACCAAGTAGATATGCCTAGGACAGGCGGCTTGCCTGTCCGAAGGGTACAGCGCGTTGCGCTAGTTTCCACGGACAGCCAATGAGGTAAAGAGGCTGACACCGACCCGCACCTTAGTAAGCCCTAAGCCTTGCATCGGGCAGGGAATCGCGAATAGGGCGGTGGAACTAGGACGGTCAACGCAACTGGCCTTAGGCTGAGCAAACGGTAACCGGCAGATGACACCAAACTAGAGGTGTCTAATGCTGGTTTTGTTCCTCAGCAGGCAGCCTGCATCAGTAAACCCAGTAAGTTATCCCAGAGATGTCGAACCTCACCGGATATGTGTCACTCGACCGTCCGCCGTTAGTTCGGCTCAGCCGAAGAAGGCAGGCCGATGATGAACCGCACAGTCGAGGAGTTCTTTGCCCACCCGCAGCGGTTTCGAGATCTCTGGAATAACGTCCTTCACGTCATCGCCAGAATGCGAGCCGACCGGGTGTCCCTTCCCACGGCAGCCCGCGAATTCGGTGTTCCATCAAGAACGGTCATTCGTTTGGGCGGTTCTGCATTACGCAGGCTTCCTAACGGTGAATATGTCGCCAAACGGTGGGATCGCCTATTGCGCGTCGTATATGTGCTCACGCGTGAGGGAATTCAAGAGATCGCCACACGGGATTCTCGAACCGCTAGTCTGATCGGCAGCCACTGGGCTGCAGTTCACTTCTACCTTGATGAGGGAAAGACTTCGAAGCTCCGCAAATTCCGCGGCCAGTCTGTCACGGATGCTGATGGTATGCGTCATTTCCTACTTACTGATCCTGACGAGTTAGACCGTCTCGGTAGAAGAGGTGTCATCTCTTTTGAGGAGATGTACGCACGATGACGCGCAGGAAAATACCCATTGATCCAATTCGTGCGTACCAGCGCGAACAGACAGCTGCTCGACGTGTTGGTGAAGGGGCGCGCTGCAAATGCGGTGAGAACCGCCCGAACGCCCTCGTGCCGGGCAGCAACCCAATGATCTGTGCCGAATGTCAGCGCGAACAACTCGGGCAGTCAACCCAAGATCAACATCACCCTGCCGGTGAGGCGAACGATCCAACAACGGCGGGAATTCCAGCTAACGATCACCGAGCACTTCTCAGCGTTGCTCAATACGACTGGACGAAAAACACGTTAGAAAACCCAGATGGCAGTCCTCTTCTGGCCGCTGCCGCTCGACATCGCGGGTATGTCGACACAAACAGCTATCTCCAAGAGAAGATGCTCCTTGTGACTGCAGAAATGTTTGAAACTCTCGACAGGCATTTAACCGATAAGTTAGGGCCGAAATGGTGGGAAAATACGCCACTTGAGCGATTCTCGCCAAAACAAAAACACGGCGGTCGAACGTGAACCGCATTCATTACCGATTGCCATTCGTGTCTATCCCGAGGGTGAGGATTTCGAACCAAACGACCGGCCACGAATCACACCCTCGCGCCCAACTGCGATGTTCGTGTTTGATACCGAATCGCGAGTCGATGCGACACAGCGACTCACCTTTGGGAGCTACAGATTCATCGCCTCCGGCGAGTGGCAAGAGGAGGGTTTGTTTTACGGTGACGATCTGCCGGATAAGGATCGGAAGGTCATCGAAGCTTATTTCGCAACCCATATGGCGGATCGGGCTGACGGTGTTAGACGGTTTCTGCTTACCCGCGGCCGATTTCGTGAACGCCTGTTCGGCGCCGTTTACAAGGGACGCTGCCTTCTGGTCGCATTTAATTTTCCGTTTGATATTTCCCGAGTAGCTTTTAAGGCCACAAATGCCCGCGACCGTTTTGCCGGTGGATTCTCATTACAATTGTGGTCGTATGTCGATTCCGATGGTGTGGAACGGTCCGCTCCGCACAGACCGAGCATTGCCATCAAGCAGATTGATAGCAAGCGAGCACTTAAGGCATTTAGGGGTCGGCTTGAGCCGGATACCGAGGACCTCATCCGTGAGGGTTCGCGCTCTGGCAAACCTGAAAAACATTACGTTTTCCATGGTCATTTCCTCGACCTGCGAACGCTTGCATTTGCTCTCACGGACCGAGGCTATACCTTAGAAGGCGCTTGCGAAGACTTCGGCGTGGAGCACCCCAAACGTTCCGCTGAGCGTCACGGGGAGGTCACCGAAGAATACATTCACTACAATCGCCGCGATGTTCTGGCCACCTCAGAATTAGCGGTAAAGCTGCTCGAAGAATACGACAGGCATCCAATATCAGATAAGAATCCTGTCATGCACTCACTACAGGTTACGAAGGCATATTCTCCCGCCTCGATTGGGAAAGCGTACTTACGGCAGATGGGCATCAAACCTGTTCTTCGAAGGCAACGGAATTTTCCTAAACGCTATCTCGGTTATGCACAATCTGCATTTTTTGGAGGTCGCACAAGCGCGCACATCAGAAAAGTGGTAGTTCCGGTGGTGTACACCGATTTCCTTTCCATGTACCCCACGGTGAATGCCTTGATGAACTTGTGGACCTTCGTGATCGCGCGGAGGATCACAGTCATCGAGCACTGCAAAACGGAAATCGAAGGTTTCCTGAAGGGCTTGAAGCGAGACGACCTGTTCAACCCTGCCACATGGAAACAATTACCCGCTTTCGTTCGCGTCGTACCGAACGGAGACATTCTTCCTTCCCGTGCAAGGTATAGCGTTGACAGCAACGACTGGCAGGTAGCCGTAAATCATCTCTATGGTAAAACAGACAGGGCCGAAGATGCGCTTTGGTTCTCACTGCCTGACGTAGTAGCTTCCCAGGTTCTAACGGGCCATGTGCCTAACATCGTAGATGCATTCCGCATACAGCCGAGCGGTCCTCTGCTCGGACTTCAGCCTATTAAGCTGCGCGGTGCCGTAGAGGTTCACCCGGCCGCAAAAGATTTCTTCAAAGAAGTTATCGAGCAACGTAAGCGCTTGTCGGGACGTAGCGATCTCCCAGAATCTGAACGAAAACGTCTCGATAAAGCTCTGAAAGTCCTCGCAAACGCCACTAGCTACGGGATATATGCCGAGATGAACCGGCAGGAATCGGAGCAAACAGTCCGTATGCGGTGTCACGGCATAGATGCCGATCCATTCCCATGTCGGGTCAAGCACCCAGATGTCCCCGGTGAATTCTGCTTTCCGCCGTTGGCATCGCTCATCACCGGTGCGGCCCGCCTCATGCTGAGTCTGTTGGAGTACACGGTTACCGAATTGGGTGGGACCTACGCTATGGAAGACACCGATTCGATGGCTATTGTGGCTACCGAGCACGGTGGACCGATCCCTATAGCTGAAGGCCAGGAAGTCAAGGCGCTATCGTGGGATCAGGTTAGGAAAATCTCTGCGCAGTTTTCGGCACTGAACCCGTACAACCGCGAAGCAATCCCCGAGTCCGTTCTTAAGCTGGAAGACGATAATTTTGATCCGCAGACCAAAAAGCAGCGCCAGCTCTACTGTTTGGCAATCTCAGCCAAGAGGTACGCATTATTTTTGCGGGATGAGAAGGGCAACCCGGTTTTGCTTCGCGCGAGCTGCCCCTTTTGCGGCCACAAAAACAAGGGCAAGGCGACGATCTGTGGAAATAAAGATTGCCGCAAACCCATCCACGTCAATAACGATGAGGACCGCTGGTCTGAACATGGACTCGGGCATTTATTAAATCCCGCTAACCCTGAAGATGAGGATAGGGAATGGATTGCGCAGGCATGGGATAACCTAGTTCACAAGAGCTTGGGTGAGCCGAAGAAACGATTTCCGTTTGCCGTTGTTCCTGCTGTCGGACGCGTGACGGTTAGCAGTCCTGCGGTAAGGAGACCGCTTGCTAAGCTAAATGAGGGGAAGCGATATGCTGATCAGATCAAACCGTTCAGTTTTCTCCTGACCTGCCATGTGAAGCCACTAGGTCATCCAATCGGAATACCCGATCCAGAACACTTTCATTTGATTGCCCCATACGAATCGGATTCTCGCAAATGGCTCAAGAACGAGTGGATAGATCAATACGATGAAAGTGGGAAATCATGGCACATCACCACAGAGGGATTTCATGGAACGCGCGCAGCTGCGCGAGTAAAAACATATGGTGATGTTCTCACCGAATATGAATTTCATGCCGAATCCAAATGCGCCGACGTGAATGGAGACGTGAGCGGCAAATCAACAATCGGTCTGCTGCAGAGACGACACGTCCGAATCGACCAAATTAAATACATCGGCAAGGAATCGAACAGTCTGGAAGAAGTGGAAGCTGGACTTATCCATTCGCCCGAGAACATCTACACGGAATATGTCGATCCGCGCCGCGACGATTGGGAAACGAAAATCAGACCAATATTGCAGCGCCCAGGTATCCTAAAGCTTATTCAGGGGGAAACCAGCTTATCCCGCAGAATGCTCATAGATGCGCGCACAGGCAAAAGAAGGCCGCACCCGACAAATCAAAGGTTAATTAGCGAGGCACTCAAGAAACTCGATTTGACTTAAAACTCAGCGCTCACTCCCGAGCTACCGTGCTTCATTCAGCTCAGGTAGAGCACTTCTGAAGTGTCTTTCTGTGGCTTCATCCATGAAATATACGTATACACCCCGATGTGCCCGAGACAACAGCACTCGGTAGACGTGCTGTAAATGGTGGACTAAATCGGGATTATTGCGCTTGACCTGCGTGTCGTGCGAATTCTGCGGAATGCTTTGCCATCGTTGCTGCTCGGAGTCGAAAACCAGGTCCCTACCAAAAATGACGCCAATGTAATCAAATTCAAATCCTTGAGCAGTGTAGACCGTTCCTACCTGTTCCATTCCTGAATCATCGGTAGCCCACTTCCAAAAGGTGTCCTTTTTCTCCCAGGGCATTGCAAAATCGCCGATTTGCACATCATTTACAAGACTGCCGTCTCGATTTGGTGGACTCCACGGCCAACAGAACCCCGCCACAATTCGTGCAGAATTTTTCTTTGCCGAATTTCTTTGTCGAAGTGCGGCCATCATTTCGGAAGGGCTCGAAAAGATTCGGAATTCCATCCGAGCATCGAACGTAAATTCTTCGGAATCGGTAATAGCTAAGATTTTATCGAGCCACTGTAAATATGCATCCGAGCCAGAACATCGAAACTGCGTTTTCAGCTCGAATTCCGCGATATCGTCAGGTTTTACGCCAAAACGTAATGCGGCTTCCTTGATTAAAGCCACGCTACCGATTTCTAAAGGTCGCACAATTTGATTTTCATCGATGAAAAAGATGTTCAGCTTGGCGACACGAAACAGTTCATCGATTTGAGGAAGATCCGATCGGTCTTCGGCCCGCGTGTATCTGCTATTACTGTTTTTCCGTACTCGGTGGGCTTCATCGCAAATGAGTACCTCAATCGAATTTGGTTCCACGTTCGCGAAACTGTTGAAGAATTTGAATAGGCTTCGAGCCCTGATACCCACCAGTTTTCGAAGAGTGTTTGTGAAGGCGCTTGAGCCTGTGGCGTGAAAGACTGTTTTCTCCTGCCGCATCAACTCGCCCATAACCTCAAGCGCAATGACGGATTTTCCTGTGCCGGGGCCGCCCTTAACAATGACGACAGACTTCTTCTTGGTTTGTGAGAGGCTTTTGGCCTTGTGCATGATGGCGTTGTACGCCGCAATCTGATCATCAATAAGGTTAAAGATCTGCTGCTTGTTAATCATCTCGCTTGTATGCTCAAGTAGCTTCTTTGAAGGCCGGATTGGACTTCGGACAAAACGGCCGAATAGCTCGAAGCCGTTTCCCTGGGACACCCGTTCTTTGAGATACATGCCAAGGGCCGTGATGTCTTCCTTCGCAAAGACGGGAAACTTCTCTATTTGGTTAGTGAATTTCGAATAAAAGAGAACGGAATCAGCCGCCTCACGCGAGTAGTTGTGGCAATAAGCACAGGAGTTCAGGGCAATTTCAGGCTGCTCACTAAATATGGTCAGGAAGTCTTTGACGTCGTAGTGGTAGCCCTGAACCTGCAAAGACGGATGGGCCTGTTCTTTCCGAACCCGGCCATAGTCAACGATGATGTTACCTTCGGACGGACAGTCACTGACACTTTCATTCGACCACTGTTTTAGTTCGATAAGAACCACGCTATCGGTTTTCTGCTGATCACGGCCGAAAACAAGAACATCAATGCGGCGGGTTGAATATGGAAGCTCGTATTCGATGATCAGAGTGTTATCGATGAGTCCAGTGTATTCGAACGAATTCTTTAGAAAATTCAAAGACTGCTGCCATGATCGGTGCTCCGATGGGCTGACGCGCCTGTGGTAGTAACGTTCGTAGCTCGAACTGATGCGATCTGCGATTTTGTTCTGTAAAACGGACTGATTGAAATCGGCGATTGTTCCTTCGTAAAGGCGCATCGGTAGAGCCGAATCGGCAGAACTGTTTACCATCAAGCTGGAGGGTTGTCACGATATTCCGAAATCAGTGAAGCTTTACTGACGAGGTTTAAGGGGCGTAGCGAACCGAAAAGATTAGGCTTCTAGCGAGGAGGTTTCGGATATAGTTTGCAGCGCGCGACAAATGTCGGCGTGATGCTGACCGAGGTACCGAGCAACACGGGCATTGGCAAATATTTTCGCAATGTAGCCACGCGCCAAGACCAAATTGAGGACTTGGTTGCCATGCGATTCCTCAATCTGCTTCAAGTCTCGCTGTAAATCCTCCATTTCCTTCTCCATCTTTGCCACTTGGTCAGGCGTAAGACCCTCCGTCGCTTTATGCCTATCGGGATCAACAAGCATGTCGGGGTGAGTAGCAGCCAAAAGGGCCTTGGCGTAAGGGACCGAGTAATTGGTCGTTGTGTTCAACAGCTCGGCTACTTCTATCTGGCGCATCGGTTTCATCTTCCTCAAAACAGAAAACACCCCAAGCGACACGCGTTTGTCCTTGAGAATCTCTGCTGCTTCTTTGCAGATTCCATTTAATAGATCGCGTTTCTGCCTGATCTTGGCAACGTCGACACGTAATACGTTGGCGATTCGTTCTTCTGAAACGCCATGTCTGGTCGCTTTGAGAATCATTGCATGTTCTTGAATCGTCGCCATCCGGTTTATACGTCTGTTATACGTATAGGTCTCGTCATCAGTCGCAATTAAGCAGCGGACCTCAGTTTCCCCGGTCTGTTTCAGCACTTCCAAACGAATGTGGCCGTCCAGCAGCAAATACGTGCCGTCCTTTTGTTGAAATACGATCAACGGTTCGATGATCCCAATTTCACGCATTGATGCAAGGACCTGCTGATACTTCTGACTCGATCTTATGGAAGCCTTTACTTGCTTCAACGGAAGAATGCTAGTAATCGGCACCATGATGCCTTGAGGATCAAATGCGATTGGAACCTGTTTCACAATGTCACGCCTTTACTGTGACCTGAAGTTTCTCAGCCAAATAGGCGGGCAGCGTATCCAGCTCCTCGGCGCGCAATAACGTTAAAAAGTTTTCGTCCTCATACAGCTTTTTGAGAGCCGATACGATAAATAGCAGTCGATGCTCCGTTAGCCGGAATTTCTTCACCAATAGTTTCTGTCGATCCACTTCTTGACGATAAACGCGAACCAATGCCTCGGGTGATTGCAACCCAACGTTTCTGCGGCGAAAAGCTTGGTTGGAATAACCCTTACCGTTGGCCTTGCGCGATTCAATGATGCGGCGAACGTGAAGCAGCTTGCGTCCACGGAGTGTCTTTTCTTCATATGCTTGGTGAAGCGCTTTCTGAATACCCTCCTCGTCAGCATTCGCGATCTGCATGGCCACCGACAGCGGTATTCGGCCTTTTTCAACGGCATGAATTAGGCGCTCCTCCCCATTCTTCAAGAGATGGATAATTCCGGTAACATAGGCCTTGTGAACGTCAATTTTTTGAGCGATCTCTGATGTGGTATAGCCTCGCGACTTTAAACTACTGATCTCCTGCAACAGCTCGAGTGGGCGAATTCGGCGGCGAGCGATATTCTCGACGAGGCTCATCAAAAAGCAGTCTTCCCTAGATGCTTCCTTAACGATAGCTGGAATCTCGGCTTGTCCTAACGCAATAAATGCTTCGAGACGGCCTTGGCCGCAGACTAGATCGTAGGGCTTACCATCAATGGCTTCCGACCTTCGAGCGACGGTGATGGGTTTCTTCAAACCGAGATTGGAAATATTCGAAACGATTCCTTGAAATGAGCTTAGTTGGAGATCAGCGGACAGTTTGCACTGACTTGCAGCAGTAGGGGCAAGGGGTGCCCGGGGACTCCGGTGGTAGGATTTCGGTTTGCAAAGACTGAAAACTCACCACAAGGAGAGAACCATGAGCACCCGCGAGAAACTTATCAAGGCTCGGCTGGGAATGCTAGCTCTGGCCGAGGAGTTGCAGAACATCAGTTGGGCTTGCCGACGCGCTGGGATTTCCCGCAGTCACTTCTACGAGATCAAGGAGGCCTTTGAGAAGTGGGGAGCTGAGGGGCTAGCCCCTCAGCCGCGGCGACGACCGCGCATGCCCAACCAGACACCACCCGAGCTGGAAGCGCAGATCCTGGAGATGACCGAGCAGTATCCGACCTACAGTTACCTCCGCATCAGCCAGCAACTCAAACTGATCGGGATTGGGGCGTCGCCGTCGGCAGTACGCTGCGTGTGGCAGCGCTACGGACTGGTGGTGCGTTACCAACGACTGTTGTGGCTGGAGCGCAAGACGGCCGAGCGCGGTGGCGTGTTGACCGAGGCCCAGATGCGGCTGCTGCGCAAAGCCCGCGGTCGGCTAACCGATCCCGAGCAGCACATCGAAGCACCTCATCCCGGCCATCTGCTGTGCCAGGACACCTACTTCGTGGGCACCATCAAAGGCGTGGAAAAATCTACCAGCAGACGGTGATCGACGCCCACAACTCACAGGCCTTCGCCAAGCTGTATCTGTCGAAGGTGCCTATGACCGCCGTCGATGTACTGCACGACCGCGTGCTGCCGTTCTACGAAGAGCAGGGCGTGGAGGTCGAACACCTGCTCACCGATAACGGGCGCGAATATGCGGGCGGCCGGTGGGCCATCCCTTTGACTCTACTTGGCCATTCAGCAGATCGAGCACCGACGCACGGATATCGGTTCGCCGGAGACCAATGGGTTTTGCGAACGCTTCCATCGCACGGTGAAGGAAGAGTTCTACGCCGTGGCCTTCCGGAAAGTGTTCTATGAGTCGCTGGAACAGTTGCAGCGCGACTTGGATGGCTATGTTGCCTTCTACAACCGCGAGCGTGCCCATCAAGGCTACCGCACGCAGGGGCGTACGCCTTACCAGGCCTTCTCAGACGGAGTCGAAGCGATGCGTCGATCGGAGGTGAACCCCGAGGCCGCGTAGGCTATGATCGGCTACCACCGGGGTCGCTCGGTGTCCGCCCATCCCCAGCTAAATACACTTGAAAGGTAACCTTATTGCGGCTTCGAGGATTCAGTACATTGATCTGATTGATGGGGATCATCTGAACTGCAAGTGTGGCTTCGTTCATGCTGCCTCCGGGATAGACATGCGTTGAGCCATTCCAAAAAAGAAGTCGAGCGTGTCAAACCGAAATGCGTCCAAGTTGATGTGGTTATCTTCAGCGAGCATGAGCTTTTCAACCGTTACATCAAGGCACGGCACTAGGTAATAGTCGAGTGGCTGTTGGTTGTTGGCGTCCATTCGTATCGCGACGGTAATGTCAGGCGCTAACCCGGCGTCGACGCGAATTAGCCAACGAAATGCCCCGGACTCTGTCCGGCGACACCGGGCAAGCACGATTGATGCTGTGAATTCATCGTTAACCGTTAGCAGGTCACTGGCTGGATCGCTCGTCACGGCACCTCCGATCTGGCGAATCTGCTCAGTTACGTCAGCCACGATTTGCGGATACATGAGTCGCAGTTGACGATTTGTTTCGATGAACGCGTAGTCACGTTCAGTGGTGTATGCAATTAGTTTGTAAGCCTGAATGAGGCTGCCGAAGCGATGGCGATAAACAGAGCTGGAAGCCATGCCATCGGTTTCATCGATGAGAATCCCTGAGAGACGACCCGTGCGAGCCAGCAGAGCCCGAAGATGATCTAATAATTCGTCATTCGTGTACCTTCGACCCCGCTCGCAGATAATGTTTTGAGCCTTTATAAATAGGTCTGCAGGTATGATGGGCTCAAACGCTGCATCTGCCCGGATCCACATCTCGGGGGGATTTACAACGCGCTTCTTCTTTAGTTTGAATGAAATTCGATTGTAGATGTTATTACCAATATATTTTTCACTTATCAAAACTTGATGAACGGTGCCTTGAGTCCACGCGCGCCCAAGGTCCGTCGTTATTCCACGTTCATTCAGCATTCTTGCCAGTTTTGACTCAACGATCCTTTCTTCGACGAACGTACGGTACATCCAGCGGACAATCTCAATTTCCTCTTGAGGTCCAGGGACCAGAATCACTCGATCTGTCTGAATGCTCTTTTGTTCCCCACTGTGAAGTACTCCCTTAAGTTCGCCGTTCACATCGCGCAGCATCCGCCGAAGCCCAAATCCGGCGGAACCACCCTGCCGAAAACCGAGTTCAATGAGCCGACACTGACCAATGAAGACCTTGGCGGAAAGTTCTCGGCTGTACTCCCCTGCCATTGCACGCTTCACGCCCTTCACAATGGTAGAAATTGGGCTGCCATCATTTTCAAATTGCTCAGCGCAATAGTGCACTTCGATCTTTGCTCGTCGGCAGATGTACTCGTAATACGCACTTTCATCTGCGTCCTGAAAACGTCCCCAGCGACTAACGTCGTAGACCAAAATCGCGTTGAAGTCCGCACGGCCCTTCTCTACATCCTCAATCAATTGTTTTAGTGCATCTCGACCGTCGATCCGGAGCCCGCTCTTGCCCGCATCTGTATACGTCCGGACGATGATCATTCCTCGTTGCTGGGCATATTGGCGGATAATTTCCCTCTGATTTTCAGTCGAGTATTGCTGGTGCTCCGTAGACATGCGAACGTATTCGGCGGCCCGGATTGGTTCAGGGGCGGTCCGAGATGGCGCACTTAATGTTCGTTCTATGCCTGCCATGGGCCGCTTTTAGCTGCATCTGTAAAGGTTTGGACGATAATCATTCCTTGCTGCTGAGCATATTCGCGGATAATTTCTCTCTGATTTTCATTAGAGAATTGCTCGTGTTCCGTGGAGATGCGGACGTATTCGGCAGCCCGGCTTGCGACAGACACAGAGTGAGAGAAAGAACCTATTCTTGATTTCATGGTTGCGATTGTGAGCAAACAGCGGCGTAACGTCCCCAGCCTCTGACTGGCTCGTTTCCCCAAACGCTGATTCTTTCTACGGATTTAAACCTTTCCAAAAAAAGCGGAGGTTATAGCAGAAAACATTACGACGTAATTACTGGCTCAAAAAAGTTCAGCAACAATAAATTAAAAAAATGTGCGCCTTGCGGAAAATAAGGCCGGTTTCGGGGCGCAGGGGGGTGCAACTTTGAAGTGCTCTATCTCCTATCCCGTCAAGGCAGCCGCAGGGGTATAAGGAGACCACCCCCTCGCACGGAGGATTTTAATCCCCAATAAATTTCAGGTGGTATGTTCGTTCTTTAGAACAAGGAACTGCAAGCCTTTAACTCGCGATAGAAGGTTTTTGGCTTCCTCGCCCTGCGCTCGAGGAATTAGCTCCTCCCATTCGGCTAGAAAGCGTTTCATCTGTAAGTGGTTGAAACACGTAACCCCAAACCAATCGATTCCACTCAGCGTAGACGCCGATTCGTCGCCTGGCATGGGCAGGACGCTGTGAAGGAAATTGTGTGGATCTTCCGCGGAGTCAACGATGCCGCCGGTTTCAGTCTCAAGTTTGATGGCAAATCCCATAGAGGCGTTCAGTACCTCATTTCTCGACGGTATATCGCCAGATCCGTACTGCCTGCGACGGGCTCCTGCCTTACCAGCTAAGGACATGCCGATTCAATCGCTTACACATAATTCGGCAAACGCGCGACGAGTTGCGCATGCATCCACTCATCCGCTATGGACGGTCCTGGCGCTGGTGTTCGCAGTGATCTGTACGTCTTCAACGTTCGCGCAAGTGAACGTCGTGACTTCTCGGTACAACACCCAGCGCACGGGCGTAAACGGCCAGGAAACCGTTCTCACTCCGCAGAATGTGCATCCGAGCAGTTTTGGAAAACTTTTCTCCCAAACAGTCGATGGGTATATATACGCACAGCCACTCTACGTTGCGAACCTCAACATCTCCACGAAGGGCGTTCACAACGTTGTGTTTGTAGCGACGGAGCACGACAGCGTGTATGCGTTTGATGCGGACAGCAACACCGGACCAAATGCGCAGGCGTTATGGAAAACCAGCTTTCTTTCGAGTGGCGTCACTTCCGTACCCAGCAGCGCTCTGAATACGACGGACATAATTCCTGAGATTGGCATCACCAGCACGCCGGTCATCGATCTTTCTTCCAACACAATTTACGTTGTTGCCGAAACCCGCGAGAATGGCGCCAATTTCGTGAAGCGGCTCCACGCGCTCGACATCACGACGGGAGCAGAACAGCCGGGCAGCCCAGTGGTCATCACCGCATCTGTACCCGGAACGGGACAAGGAAGCAGCGGAGGAACCTTAAGCTTAAATGTTCAATGGCAGATGAATCGCGCCGGACTGCTGCTATATAACGGCGTTGTCTACATTGGTTTCGGTTCACACGAGGACTTCGACATCTGGCACGGCTGGGTGCTTGGTTACAACGCTAGCACCTTGCAGCAGGTGTTTGTATTCTGCGATACCCCGAATGCATATCAGGCGGGCGTCTGGATGGCGGGCGAGGGTTTGCCCATGGACTCTGCATCCAACGTCTTCTTTTCTACGGGCAACGGAGGGTTTGACGCTTCCAGCTCCTCACTTGAAGATTATGGAGACGCGATCGTTCGGATCGACTTGTCGAAAGGTCCGCTCGTACAAGACTACTTTACACCTTCCGATCAGAGCACTCTCGATAGCACGGATCTAGACCTTGGATCGGGCGGTGTCCTCCCTCTTCCGGATCAACCGGGCCCGAATACGCACCTTCTCGTCCAGGCAGGAAAACAAGGGAACATTTACCTCATCAATCGCGACAATATGGGGCAGTTCGGCTCAACGCAAAACAATGTGGTTCAGGAAATCGACAACAGCGTTGGCAACATGTACTCGACTCCCGTCTACTTCAACGGCAGAGTATTCTTCTGGGGCCAAAACGATGTTCTAAAGGCGTTCACCCTTGGCAATGGGCTATTGTCAACTTCTCCCACGGATCAGGCGCAGGTTTTCCTCGGCTTTCCTGGAGCCAACTTCGTAATTTCGGCGAACGGCACCGCCAACGCTGTTCTTTGGGCGCTCGAATCCGATAACTTCAGCAAAACCGGCCCCGGTGGTCCGGCCGTTCTTCGCGCCTACGATGCAAACAATCTTTCTGCCGGTGAACTTTACAACTCGAATATAAATCAAGCGAACGACAATCCCGGCGGCGCCGTCAAATTCACGGTCCCCACCGTAACCAACGGAAAGGTGTACGTCGGCGCCGAAGGGTTTCTGAGTGTTTTCGGTTCCGTTAGCCGGGCGGCCACGCCCACCATCGCGCCGCCGGCACAAAAGTTCACTAGCTCGCTGCAAGTTTCGCTCGCGGATGCAACGTCTGGCGCCACGATTTTCTTTACTACCGATGGAAGCACTCCCGCTCCGGGCGCCGGAAGCACAGTGCAGTATTCTGGGCCTTTCAGCATCAATGCGACGACTACCGTTAGGGCAGTAGCGGTTGCGACCGGGCTTTCCAATAGTCTGATGGCGAGCGCCAGCTACACCCTTGGGCCGCCTCCCCCGCCGGTTGTCAAGATTAGCCCCACCACCGTGAATCTCTCCCCCTCGCAAATGCAGCAGTTCACGGCCACGGTAACGGGAACGAGCAACACCAACGTAACTTGGTCAGTGAGTCCTGCCGTAGGCACGATTTCAAGCACGGGTCTATATACTGCGCCCACCGCGATTAGCGCTGGCCAGACGATCAAAGTCATCGCTACTAGCGTGGCTGATACAAGCCAATCGGCCAGCGCGAGTGTCAATTTATTGCCCCCGCCAGTTGTCAACCTTAGCCCCGCCTCCGTGAATCTCTCGGCCTTGAAGACCCAGCAGTTCACGGCCACCGTGACGGGAACAAGCAACACGAAAGTAACTTGGTCGTTGGATCCTGCGATAGGCATGCTTTCAAGCACGGGTTTTTACACTGCCCCTGAGACGATTAATGCTGCTCAGGCCGTCACCATCACAGCCACCAGCGTCGCTGATGCAGCCCAATCGGCCAGCAGTATTATCAATTTGCAGCCGGCCCCTGATTTCAGCATCGCGGCGCAGCCAAGCTCCGCCACCCTGCGGGCGGGTCAATCGGCGACGATCACCCTCTCGATTGCAGGCACCGGAGGATTCGGCTCCCTGGTAACGCTTTCGTGCGGCAACCTGCCCGGTAGCTCAACCTGTACGTTCTCTCCGGCGAATGTGACGGCAGGCAGCTCTCCTGTTACTTCAACGTTGATCATTCAGACCGCCGGAACCGCGGCGGAATTGGCGCCGGCAATACGCACGAACTCGCGCGCTGGCGGATTGCTCCTGCCGTTCGCGGGCTTCGGTGCGGTTGGTATGGCTTTGCTCGGGATAAGATCGCGTAAGCGCTACGCCATGCTCGTTATGCTCGTGATCGCGCTGATGCTTCGCTTGAGCTCATGCGGCGGCGGTACGAGCAGCGGTCCTTCCACACCGCTTGCTCTGAGCACGCCAACGGGGATGGCAAGCGTCGCAGTCGTCGCCACTTCCTCGGTGAATGGAGCCACGATTACCCACCAGGTCCCGGTGTCGCTCATGGTCACCCCATAGGCAATTCCGGGCCACCCGATAAACGCGATAACTGCCTCGAATTCGGAGCCGCGTACCAGACGCGCGGCGCGAGAAGAGAAATCCTGCGGCGTACCTGAAGTTGCTCCTCACAGCAGGCTCCCGATTTCGAATCCACACACGCCACACAAGGATCCGCAGTCACTACGTTTGTCGCGTAAACCAGTAAAACGCTGGGTGTAAGCGACGCATGCGGGTCGGTCAAGGCGCCCGCGGGATAGGAGATAGAGCACTCTGAAACCGGTACCCCCCTCCTCAGACAAGTGTCCCCCGTCGTGTTCCCCCGCCTGATCCAAGATCGTACTTGCGGCGAAGGCTCCACGAACGCTGACGACCGGCGGAATTCCGTACTTTCTTCGGAGGTTTTACAGAGTTTAACGGATTACACACTGTTGGCGCCCTAAGGTAGCGTCTCAGAGTCTTTGGACCTACAAACTAAACCCTAGGCAAATTACATGGTGCTACAGATTTCGCGAAATCGCTTCGTGCGTGGAGCATCGCGCGCTACTAACATATTCGCTCTCGTGACACTCGGAGTCTGTCTTTCGAGCTGTGGTGGACAAAGCTCGATCCAAACAACAGCCAGTGTCACAAATCCTGTACAAACGCAAGCACCGGGCCCCCAACCCCCAATTCTGCCTCAGGCTCACGGAGACTACGTTCCGAACTATTCGTTTATGTGGGGAACTGCGTATAGAGGCATAATCGTGTACGACTCCTCGCATCATTATATCTTCGCTTCCAGCCCAGATATGAATCGAGTCGACGTGCTCTCTAGCGACACTCATCAGGTCCTCACAAGTATCCCCGTGCCAGCGCCGACGGGCTTAGATCTCAGTCTGGACAGCAAGTTGTTGCTCGTCGGAAGCAAAGCCGAACAAGCAGAAATCATAGACACATCGAGCCTCAGAGTGACCGGAGGGAAGTTGGCAATTTACGACGCAGCCACGGACTCTTTCCCTTTCGCCACTGGTGCAACATATTTCAGCAATTACGTGCTGGGCCTGGTCGCAAACAAAGACGGATCGCAATACGGAACAGTCCTTTTTGACTCGGAAACTGGGAACCAATGGTTGATCTTTCTCGATTCGTCTTTACACGAAACACGACGGTTTGCATTCAACGCAGGCTTCAGTGACATCTTCGATCCTTCCCGTCGATACCTTTCGATTGTGTCGCCGCCCGCTATTCAAACGATTGATACCACCTCGATGCAGATTGTCCGGGTTGCACCCTCCCTGGCGACAAATATCGCATATATCGAACGCGTCCCTTCGCTCTTCTTCGAGATCCCGATCACCGAAGATGACAATGGTATTTTGATCGGTATAGGTGATCATGGAATCGTCTTCGATGATAGCAACAACAGTTGGCCGGGGGTGGATGCCCTAGCCCCGTTAGTGTGGTTCATCGTGTCTAATCCTGCGGAAGGACCTCTCGGCGGTGGCAACGATGTCCAGCTGCTCACGCAATCTTTCCCGCAAGTTCCTAATGTCTGGTTTGGGAACAAACGAGCAACAGATCTATCGATCGGAGCACCGTACCTAAGCGCGACAGCGCCCGCTACGACCGCGGAAGGTCCGGTAAACCTGACGGCTGTTTTGCCCGATGGCCGCTTTACGTTCATGCCTTATGGTTATACTTACGGCGCACAACCTCTGAGGCTATATGATTTCTCGGTTGCAGCAAGCGGCGGCGCTACTATTGACCTCTTCGGATATGGCTACAATTCCGACCAACCAGCGGCAATGCCCCAGGTTGCAATTGGCGGGCAACTGGCTCCAGTGGTCGCCGCGACCACAGTGCAGGCTGAAACAGCATATCCAGTTCCCTTACAGCATTTGCAAGTGAAAGTACCGCCTGGCACCACAGGACAGGCAGATGTTTCTATCACGACGCCGAATGCAAAGGTCACAATACCAGGAGCCGTCCACTACGTGGATGTACATGACTATTCACTGACAGAATCACCGAACAGCATCTTGTATGACCAACAGCGACAGCTTGTATATTTGAGCGGTAGCTCGAAAATCCAAGTGTTCTCGTTAACTTCGAACAGTTTTGTGGCTCCTATTACGCCGCCGACTCAAAGCGGAGTTTCACAGTTTAAAGGAATGGCGCTAACTTTAGATGGAAAGAGCCTGCTCGTGGCCAATGCGGCGGACGATTCGATAGCGGTCATCGATGCCAATAATCCTAGCAATGCGCACCTGGTTTTGCCACCAGATCGTCCGAATGTTCCTCCCTTTCCACAGCCGACCGATATAGCTGTGACCTCAACTGGCACTGCATTTGTATCGCTTTGGAGAAATGACGGTAGCTGCAATACCATGCTCGCTATCGATCTGAATACATTGGCCTCAGCTTACTCGATGGACCAATCGATTCGTTGTCATTTCGGACGGCTGAGCCAATCCGCCGACGGAAATAACGTTTATCTTGCGTACAACTACGTCCTTGCTTGGAGCACAAAAACGAACGCTTGGGCTTTCTACCAATATGGTACCGACCTACCCATCTTGACTGTCGGGGGCGATACGCCGACGTTAGCATCTGGCCACGCCATACTGGATCCGGGGTTTCACATTGTCATGCCGTTTGCGCCGCCCGATATCTTCAGCATGTTCACCACACATAATGTGCTAGGCCAGCAAATCACCACATCGGAGGCGCTCCTTTACCAAGTAAACTCGCTCGATTTCGGAAATCGCGGTATTGATATCTACGACGTACGGAATGGGAAGTGGCGACAGCGCGTGCAACTCAACGAAACTGTCTCGTTTTTGCCCCTGGGTAACCCAATAACGGTCGACCAAGATGGCCGGCGGATTTTTCTGATTACCAATGCTGGTTTTACCCTCATAGATCTAGGTCAGCCACCGCTCTCAATAGGAACAGTGTCGCCTCCTTCAGGATCGGCGGGAACGCAAGCCGTGCTTAGCGGTACTGGATTCACTTCCAACACCGTGGTGACTGTTAATGGAACCTCAGCACCTGTCACTTACGTCGATCCGAGCACGTTACAGATCAGCGTACCGGCGGGTATCTCTGGCGCAGCCAACATTACCGTGAAAGATCCGAATGGCGAACAATTTTCGCTCGACGCCGCATATACCTACAACTGACGTAGCACGTACGCTAGGTGTGCGTGTTGATGGGATCGATTGATCTATCACCGAATACTTATGACTTTATAACAGGTCTAATTTCTGGAGAACTTGGTCATCGAGGTTGTAACGCACGGAAGAATGCTCAAGTGCCGGTTGAGACGCTATTCTCATAAGCACTCTCATTTTTCCTAAGGCTACACTCACCGTCACCGCTGTGGAAGAGGGGACTTCATGCTGGCGTAGACTGAAGTCGCAATTCTACGCCGTGCGCCATCCTCCAACACCAATTCACCCGCGGTGATCGTTACCCGAAGATCTCCTAGCATCTCTTTCAGCCAGCCACGCAACGCCTCCGCTTCTTTTTCGATTCGCCCTCGCGTTAGCACCGTCGTATATACATTCAGCAAAATAAAAACCGGCGAAGCGCTCAGCACTTTCCCGCACACGCTCAGCAATTCCGGAAGCGACTCGTCTAACTTCCACATTTCGCCATTGGGACCGCGCCCGAACTTCGGCGGATCAATCACCATGGCATCGTATCGATTCCCGCGTCTCGCCTCTCGCCTTACAAACGTCAGCGCGTCTTCCACAATCCACCGAATCGGACGTTCGCTCAGCCCCGATAAACCTTGATTCTCGCGCGCCCACGCCACCGCTTTCCGCGAAGCGTCCACGTGCGTCACTTCCGCCCCCGCCGCAGCAGACGCCAGCGTTGCCAATCCCGTATGCCCGAATAAGCACAGCATCTTCACCGGCCGAGCCGCAAGCCTTGTCGCTTCCGCGATCCAATCCCAATGGCATGCCTGATCCGGAAACACTCCCACGTGACCGGAAGGCGCGGGCTGTACCCAGAATTTCAAATCCCCCCGCTGCATCGTCCATCGCGCCGGAATCGCCTTGCGGAATTTCCACTCGCCCCGCCGCCCATTCCCCGCTTTCACATATTCGCCATCCGCGGCCCGCCATCGTGCCGCCGGCAGTGCAGCCGCCCACTTCGCCTGTGGCTCAGGACGCACCAGCACATACTCCCCGAAGCGCTCGAGCTTCTTGCCCTCGCCGCTGTCCAGTAATTCGTATTCCGCCCATTCGGGCGTCCGCGTTTCCATGTCCCGTTCAGAAGACTTGCTACTCACGGTAAAATAGATATACGCCTCCTTCAGGCAAGATTGCAGGGCTCGCGCCAACTTGGGAGCCGTCGCTGCATGTCGCAGCCGCATGTGGCAGCAACGAGGCGGAGTGGCGAAGGCTGAAATGGGAGGACCGTCCGGGCGTTGCGAGCCAACTTAGCGAGATAATGGATTTAAGGGGCAAATCAAGGATCTCCTTTAGAATCTGCAGATGCAAGATTTTGGATATAAGTAGTGCAGAATCAACACTGATAGGCTGTTCCTGCGATTCACAAGTCACTAAATTCCAGCGACTTAGAAACACCGTACCAACGGTCTATGGAATTTGTCTTGTGATTGCCATGTAATCAAATAATGGCCGAGGAGCAGCCCGTGAGCCCAGACACCGCCATAGCCTTGATACCCACTTACAAGGTAATCAGCCGTCATTCTGCGAACTGCCCCCACAAGAACGAGGGTCGGGAATACATCCACTGCAGTTGTCGCAAACACATCTCAGTTTACGACCCACGTATTGAAGACCCGAGGAAGCGTCAGAACACGATCAGAACGAAGACTCGCTCCTGGACCGATGCCGAGCAGATAGCCCAGGCATACCGGGATCAACACAACCCAGATAAGCGGGCTCGGGCCGAGGCTGAGGCGAAGCTCCAAGCACTCAAGGTCGAGAAGGAATCGCAGACAGTAACCATCGAACAGGCAGTCGCCCGGTTCCTTGCTTCAAAGAAGGCCGAGCGAATCAGCGACAAACGTATTGAACGTTACCTGCCATTGTTAGGTAAAGTCGATTCCCAAACCTTTAAAGTTCGTCGTAATCGCCGCAGCAATGAAGGCCGATTATTTGAATGGTTAAAGACCCTGAATCCGCGACCGACCTACGTCAATGATCTGACTCCAAGCTTGATTGAAAGCTTCCGCAATACCTGGGACTTCGAATCTGACTTGACCGACTTCGCAACGTTTGGCGATCTGAAACGGTTCTTCAATTACTGCGTGGGCAAGCAATGGATTAAAAATCATCCAATGGCCGGAATGAGCCACCGAAGGTGAAGCGTGGGAGCCGTACCACGGCATTCTCAGAGCAGCAATATGACTCCATCATCGCCACTATCAAGAGTCACTATCCGGCTGAGATTAAGAACCTGGAGGACCAGAAACAACACGATTACACCACCGGCTGCTGGCCTTCGTTGAGCTTATCAGATGGGGAGGGCTCGCCCTTGGCGATGCCGTTCGTTTCAAACTGGATTCAATGAAGAATAACGGCGAAGTGACGTATTACCGTAACAAGACAAAGAGGCGGGCACAACCGACACTCGTACCTCACGTCGTAGGCCTGTTGAAAACAACCGTTCCAATCGATGGGGATTTAAATCAACCCTTCTACGATAAAACCATTGCCGATGATACAAACCCCAACTACTGGTCCGCAGAATTGAAAAAGGTATTCGCAGAAGCCGGAATCGAATCTGTTAAAACCGATATCCGCGACCGGGAGCCGCACTCACATATGCTGAGGATACGTTCGCCATCAATCAACTCCGTAACCGATTGTAAAGTGTGGGCGAACGCTGGAGACTTGAGCCTGTGAAAAAGGGATCACGCATAATCGCCCTCTGCTCAGTTGTAACGGTAATGTTGGTCTTCGCAATCTCGATTGTCACTCATCCGCCCCGGCTCGTCTTGTAGGTTGTCAGAATCCAACTACGATAGCGGAGGCGCTTACTAAACTGCGGGAAAACAGATGGCGAAACGTATCTGTAGTTGAGCTTGAAAAGATTTGGCCATCACGTCTCACTCTGGCTGACTGCGATAGCGTTGGATGAAGTCTGCGGAAAGTGAGGATCGAATCATTGTGGGCTTATGCGACTGCTGTGAAATCTTTTACTTCGACAAGGAAGAGGGTTCTTCTCAACCTGGACAACTCGACAACATCATAATTCATTATTCCGCGAGCGAGCGCCGCGAAGCTATCGAACGGGAAGACTTTTTGCACGCGGTGCCGGATTCGCGGACGCTGATGTGGCGATGATCGGCCAAATGCCCCAGCAACATTTTGATTGGGATAGCAACCAAGAAAACATCAATTTTGCTGTTGAAATTCATTTGAACAAGAGGGGCAACCTCTGGGACCTATACTTCAATTTGGGAACAGGTGTTCTCACCCGCTGATATGTGTTGCCACGTACTGAGAAACGGTGTTCTCGGAATGTGGCCATCTCCTGAAAGCCACCTTCTCCGGTGTGATCTAATGTCGTAAAGTTACCGACGCAATGAGATGGTTTTTTTTACCCTTCAAAAAGTATGCGGCTTTTAGGGGGGCGGGCTGGCCGACCGGAGTTTGGGGTATTCACTGTAATTTCTTTTGGATTCTATTTTGTCGTTGCGGGCCTCGACATATTTTTCGGAAGGTTTTCCAAGGACTACTACATTGGCCCGCTCAGCGGAATTTTCGTGGCCTTCATCACATTGCCATGGATTGCTGTGAGTGTGCGAAGACTGCATGATACTGCTCACAGCGGATGGTGGTAGGCTGATTCTCGGGAGCCGGAAAGGAGAAAAGCACAAGGCTTGACGTGTAGTCGAATGCTTGCGGATCACTAGGGTTCCGTCTGTCTGATTGTGCGGAGTCGGAGCAATTAGTGCTCCATTCGAGCGGATACGCTCCGGCCGGAAGTGTGTAGACCGGCCGTCATTTTGGCCTAATCCGGGTTTTGAATTTTCGCCCCGGAAACGCTAAAGTCGCCCCGAGATATCAACTTGGGAAAATTTAGAGATGAAAAATCTCAAATCGAAAAGGTTCCGGTAACGCTGTTATGAAAACTTTTTATGGACGCGTTCAGGACAAACCTGCGGCCGGAAAACATTCCTGTGGGATGGTCAGGATCAAAATATTGGAGGGTTTGATTAGATTGAATTTATTGCAAAAAGCTATGGGATTGGAAATTTTAAAACTGTCTTTTGAGGATTTTCTCACGCGAATTGTGGAATTTTGAAAAGGCGGGTCTCAAATGAACCTTTGCCAGTACTGCAAGATAGAAACGACGGCACAATTATGTAGCGTTTGCGATGCCATGCGAGAGGCGATCCTGGCTCAACCTGGTTTGGCTCATGCCCAATTGGAATATCAACGTGAGAACATTCGCCGAATTCGTGCCAAAGCGAGAATGCTCGGCGCAGTCGAACCAAAGGATCAGTAGGCGGAACAATGAGCATCGGAGAAGATCGCAAACTGATTTGATTAAGGAAAGGAGGATATCGGCCGAAGCAGCAAAAGCAAGTCGGGACGCCCGGCTGTCTTAGCAGCCGAACGCCCCTGAATCCCACATCGGAGATTACCCGACATGGAATCTACGAAGACATTTATCACGGCATCTCGACGCAGCAAGACTACGAAACGAAGCCGCAAGTATTTCGCATCTGTGCCAGAGCCGGAGTCTCCTGTATTGGAATCCAGTATGGCTTTGGGATCGTACCTGACTAGGTTTTGTTCCAACCCGTCGTGACCACCCTCGCAGTTCCGCTGGCCGAATTCGCCAATCCTGATAAAGCCATCGCTTCGATCAAGGCGAAGCTCGCCCTGGCGCAACCATGACGCGGGCACAACGGGCACGTGTCGCAGCCGCAGCCATCGCTCCGGTAACAGTCGCCGGCATAGGCCTCATTTGTTGCGTGTGTTCCCAAATGGCGTGGGCGGTTTTGGTTTTCACAGCAGTTGGGTTTTTGATTTGGGTTCTTAGCCAGTAATGGCATAAGGCGATGCAATTAAAGGCACGGGAATAACCGAAACCCTAGCCTTGCCGCTGTGCAGCCGCAGACTTCTTAGTAAATTCTCTGCGGATAACAGATGCCCATTCTTAGCCAAGCTTTGGTGTTCATCTTCATTCTTTACCTAATCGACAAACACAACCTGTGGCAGAGAAATCTTCAATATTGGCTGTGGATGGCCGGGATAGGAGTCATTGGAATCGCCTGTGTGTATGGATGGTACAAATACGACGCCTATAGAAGAAGCAAGAATTCAGGCGGCAAAGATGCTGCTCGCACGAATGGTGTACACGATTGTGAAGCTTGATTCACCGCTGCAGCCAAAACAAAGATCCAACCGATCCCTATGCGGAGTTTGGTGGGTTCCCGACGAATGATTTCATTCCAGCCGGACCTTGTCTAGAAAATCCGAATGCAGTTCCGCCATGTTGGTCAAAACCAGATGCAAACGGTAATCAGGTTGATTTGGGAAGGACCGGATCTGCCGGAAAGTGCTAATCCCAAAATCGAGGCGAAACCGAAGGCACCGAATCCGAAGGTCACTCACCTAATCGCAAAATATGATGAAGAGCTAACGACGGAGGCATTGAATAATCTGGTTTGTGCCCACGTTAGTGAAAATGAAATTGTCACACTTCTTGAGGATTATGCTGGAGAGGTCAAGGTCAGGAAAATGAATGGTCGGATTGGATGGGCATCGGAAAACGTGTTTAAGGTTCATGACCGAATGAAGCTGCCGGTGTGTTTTGTCATCTATGGCCTCTTGCATCTCAGGTTCAATGACTGAGGCAATTCTGCCAAAGGGAACACGGAGATTGAGAATCTCGCCTGCCTTCTGTCACCGAGAAATCCTGCTCCGCCATCAGCCGATCCGCACAATTGCCACATAGCAACGTGGTGTTGGCAAGTAGGGCTCCTCATCAAGCTCTCCACAGACGGAACAAAGCATCCATCCGGCTTCTCCGTCCTTCGAAGGCGTGCGTTCAGTTGCCTCTTCAAAAAGAACAATTGGCTCACCGTTCATAACGTGAACACAAACAAGGTAGTCACGAGTGGCTTGAGCATAGTGTTCGCAACTAGTTTTGCCATTGGCGTTTTCAGTTTCTCGGAGCCGAACCGGGCAGTTCAGGAGTAAACTACCCTAAATACTTGTCCGGTGGGGGCTACGATGAGCGAATTATTCGTTGTCCTTGGTCTGCTAACGTTTTCCTTGATGCCGCAATCAAATACACAGCAGACGCCCCGCACCGCCGCCACAAACGCCAAACCGATCAACATCACAGGCACGAGCTTTGATGAAAAGCTTTTTGTCAGCGACAAGGACATGAAGATTTGGAGCGTAACGAATCCCAAGGCCTGAAGGGTCACGCCGGTCATCACGTCAGGATCACCGCCCAAGTGGACAACACAAAGAATGTGATCGTTGTGAAATCGATTAGACTGTTACCGGCGACACATGAGATGCCCTCCAACAACGACTACAGGCCTAATATACTTCCCGAACCCTTCCGGATTACCTGCGACGACGTGAAATTCCAATTAAATGAGTTTTCTACCTGTCTCTGGCAGTGAAAAGAACTGAGGGGAGCGCTCGATCACCGATCTTTATCCAGATACTCCTGAGGCACATCATCTTCCGGCACTTCGTGAGTCTGCACCTCGCCCTGATCCGCATCTAGAGCACTTTCTACGCCCTGGATCGCCTCGGCTTCCAAGGCATTCCCTTCCTCTAGCAATTCCTCCACGCTCTCTGAATTAGCCGTTGGGCGGTTCGATAGACCTTGTAAGTCACCAGCCTGTCCGTCGAGACGTTCTCGCCGTTCCCCGGACGGGAGCGGTACTGTTTCCACACCATGGCCATATTCGCTACTATCTTTCTCTTCGCTGAGAACCTCTTCTTTCTAGCGAGAGACTGCTTGGAAGCTACTCTTTTCCGGGCTACCTTTCTCTTTGGTGTCATCTTCTTCTTAGCAACGGATTTCTTCCGTTTCGTCGGCTTCTTTTTGTTTGGCATGCAGGCAGTCTATCACTGATCTTATTGTAGGCTGGTTTGTGTAAAGTCCGAGACGTATCGTTCCGAAAAGGGGAAGAAGGCGACTGGAACTTCCAGCCGCCTCTTACCGAACCCGAATTGTTCTCTCGACCCCGAAACCCGCTCCGCATTCGCCGAGGAACCAGTTAACCGATCTCTGTTTGACTAGACCCTCTCAGTGAACCTTTGTTTTGTCCTCGGTGCGTCTGCACGTCCATACTGGAGAAGGTGGCAGCGAGTTCCGAGGAGACCCAATCACCCTTCATATCCACCTCCTTCCATAGATGAAGATGCCAATTGACGGTGGGCTGTTGCTGAGTGTCGCCAGTGGCCGGTCGAATAAATCTGGAGAATTAAGTACAACCCAACGACGAGCGCTAGAAGAACAAATAATCTTGGTGGAGCATGGCCGACCTCCAACAGAACCCCCAAGTGCTCACAGCACTGCCACGGGACTTTCAGCCGCTTTGTGCTTGCCAAATGATTTTAGGCTTGCCGCCACAGCTTGGCTAATCTGTTGTGGGCCTGATTCATCACGTCCTTCACACGTACACGACACTCTCGGACCTCCTCGTTAGCGGCGTCAACCACATCGAAGCATTTATTCTTAACTCATTTCCTGTTTCTTCTCGCTCTTCGGGTGAAAAATACGCTAAGGGCAGCACCGATCCGAATTCCTGCTGCCAAATATCCAAACACACAGCCTGCCTGTTCATATATCCTCCATTTCGACAAAAAAAGAATAGCCCCTTCGTGCTACTCCGCTGTGATGATAATTACGGTGGGCCGAGGTGGATATGTGACCCTTTACAGCTCTTTGAGGGAAATCCGGACCGAGAATCCTCTTGGGACGTAGGACTCCTGGCTGCCTTGCTGGGTCTCTTCTCTGCAGCAAGGTCTGCAATCGACTACACTACTGTAACTTGGCGCCGCAGAAGCGGCAAACCAACGTTTAGGGCGAAGGAAAGAGGTATAGTGGAAAATTTTTATTCTGGGGAGGTTTAGAAGTAACTTTTTGTAGTGGGGAGCACGCGGCTACGACAAAGTGGACGAGTGGGCTGAGAATGAGTGAGAGGAAGAAGAAGAAAACTGGCCGAGACCCTTGTTACTCTTAAATAGCACTAATGATACGGTGTATAAGCGAGAGAAAAATCGACATACGGTAATTCCTCGTCCCTCGCCAAAGCCTCTGGCCTATGGTGCTAACTCAGTGCCGGATTAGATGTGCGCTGCATTAATCATTTTGCCTAAAACAGCTGCTCGCTGCTTTAGTTTTTGCGAGGCTTGCTTGAAAGTCATGACGAGACCAATTCTGGAGTAGTTCATCGACGTGAATTCTTTTCTCGGCACGTTCGGCAGTCGGCGGCTTGCCACGGAGCGAAGGTTCAACTCTGAGAACGGTAACTTCTGAAGGGCGCATAGAAAACATCTTTCGTGCATCTCCGCTTTTTGTAGCTCATCGGCAAATTCAGCTTCAATCTGTGCACGGTCAGCAGGAGCTGGAAGATCGATAATTAGTGTGGGTATAGACGATCGTGGCTTTGACTGGCTCGGCGATCTCCACGCTTGCTGAAAACCTCGTACTCTCCAATGGAAGCTATAGTGGGAACTCCCTCCCACCTGGGGGTTTCTTAATGGACTCTTGCACCCTGAAGCGCCACGCCGATTTACTGGAGTAAGCAGTAACAATGACAAACTAACTGACTGAAGGAAGTAGAAATGAGTAGTTTACAGTAATGACGATGAATAACTAACTGTAAAAGTACTGTAGTGGGCGGGGTGGAGGGAAAATGTGGGTATTAATTAGAAATATCTTTAAAGAGTACTGTAGGCATACTGGGTCGTCCGCAAAATGGAATTAGGATGTGCCTTTGACGTCGAGTACAAATGACCGTCGCAACTTTCTCCGATCGATTTGCTGCTGCTTTGGCGTGAGTTGTAGTTATTTCTATCCCAAACGTGGCCGGGGTACGGGCTGGGACCACAAAGAGGGTTAAGGGTTAGCAAATTAATCTCGTAGCTGTGGAGCTATGCTGTTGCCGAGACGCAACGACGACGACAAAACGTGGATAGTTAAAGGAAACTCAACTGCCGTACCCGGAGGCACTCACGGGCTAGGAATAGGCGGTAATTTGTGGGCCGCCGCCAACTCAGTAAGGCAGGCTTCAAGACGTATCTTATCGACTGGGTCCATCTCAGTGAACTCAATTCCGATACCCTGCTGGTTTGGTCTCCAACACAACCTACAACGCGACCCATTGCGGAAAAGAGTTCCAGAATGCGCGATCCTAAGAGCGACTCTGGCGGCCTCCTTGACGGGCATCTCGGTCTTGACAAGACACCCGTATAGACTCAGTGCCCGAACCAAGGCTACTTTCATTCGTCCAGAGTCAAGATCGGTCAGTTCGACGACGCCACCAAGATAGTATCGAGGTGCCCGACGCTTGCCGTGGCTTTGGATTGTTTCCGGCATCGTCAGCATTCCCGTCTAATCATGGTAGTGGCGACGGTATGGCTTCGACCTCGGCGATTGTCACCGTGCCCGTGGCGCGTGATGCTTTCGCGGCAGAACCAGGAACGGGACACCCATCATCACAACGAAAAACATAATCATAAATATAACGGCGGTTGCTGGCGTAGTGAGGGGCGGCATATCGTCCTCCTTTTGACATTGCCGATTCTTGGCCAACTGACCGGGATGCTGTGATCTAGGTCACCCTGTGGTGCATAGAGACTGTGCTTGGTTCGCGACCATCCTTTGTTATCGCGTTCGCAAACCCACAAACTCCCAAGCCTTCACGCCATGTGTCGTGACCGGAATCACTGCATCATGACAATCTCAGGTGCAGTCTCAGTGCATGGCATACAAGGTTCTCTACAAACTGGAAAACGGAGAACTCTTGGAGCTAGCGAGCTTGGATAATTTGGTCCAGGCGAAGCGACTCCTCGAATCTTTAAAGAACATTGGCCGGAGATTACAGTATTCAGGACTCCGCATCGGGTGCCAATATAGACTGACGAGTAGTGTTCGCGGACCGAAGCACAACGCTTCGTCCTGATTCCTAGCAGTTCCCCCGCTGTGGTTCCAACAAGTTTCAGGTTAGGGGTGAGCATTCCCCCACAGCTTTGCATTGGCGTCTAGTTTTACCGCTCCTTTCATCGTCTGCAGTCTGATAGGCGTTGTGATAGATGCCACCCGGCGAGGTGACCGAGGTCACTGAAATACTCCCTTTCAGTGGCACATGTTGTGGATGTGTTGGAGCTTTGAAATGCTCAAGGATGAACGAGATGTGCTGGAAGTCCTCAAGTCCGAACTTGAGTACCTCAGAAACGGGAGTTATTCCAAGCGGGAATCATGGGCACCACGATTTATTTTCGAGGATTCTCCTACATGCTTGAATTTCGGTCATAGAGACAACCCGAGTCCCTGCAGTGGTTGCGTCTTGATGGACTTCGTGCCGCCCCAGCATCGGTCCCAGAAATTCCCGTGCCGCCATATTCCGCTGGATGCTTCAGGACAAACGCTAGACGCTCTTTATCGTCACTGCGATCAAGCGGAGGTTGAAGAGACAGTCTGCAATTGGTTGCAAGTGACAATCCAGCGTTTGGAGCAGGAGCGTGAAGCTCATCGTCAGGAAGACGAACGCACGCCTTTCAGTAGCCTCTGGTGGCGAAGCGCCCGGTGTGGTCAAGAAAGCAGAGGCATTCCTTTATGAGAGGTTCCATCCCAAGTGTGCAAATCCAGCGTGTCCGGCTGCGTTTCATTGGCTTGCGGGAGGGAAGTTCTTTCGCTTCCGACCTGAAGAAACCTCCTCAAACGACAATCAGTCGAAGGAAGATTCACCGACCGGGCATCAAGGCGTAAAACATTATTGGCTCTGCGAGCGCTGCTCTCATCTGTTCACACTCGTGTACGAGCAAGAGCAGGGATAGTTCTGAAACCGCGGTGGTTGGGACTGCCCGCCGCCAGAGCATCGGGAGAAGGCCAATGAGAATATATTTGAAAATGATTTCCTTCCCAGTCTTGCTACTGACGCTCGGAATGTGTGCTCAAGTGCCACCCAAAACCGAAGAGCAACTCGAAACACTAATTTATTCAGTGAAGGGACCAGACTTATTTCAGGCTCACTGTGCTGCTTGCCATGGAGAAGATGCCAGCGGGCACGGACCACTAGCTTCAGTCTTGAAGACCAAAGTGCCCGATCTGACGGTGCTAGCGAAGAACAACAAGGGCGAGTTTCCGTCTCCTTTTGTACGCAAAATCATTGTCGGCGAAGACGTTTTGATTTCTCATGGTTCTAGAGAGATGCCGATCTGGGGGCCGATCTTTCACCAGATCGAGTCGGATCAGGATTGGGGAAATGTGAGAGTGGAAAACTTGGTGAAGTATTTGCAATCCATTCAGCAGAAGTCGGACCCTCAAGACCGGTGACGGTAATGACAGTCAAGCACGATCGGCGTGCACTCCGCATTGTTGTATGGGGTAGCAGAGCGGTCGGATGGACCCTGATTGCCCTTGCAATTATCAGTTCCCTCAGATTGGAGCTGTCACCCATCTGGGGGGCAGCGTGAAGCTACTCTCCTCTCTGGCGCTGGGGCTGCTTGGCATCGTGTGGATTGTCGGCCTGGAGTTGTTTCTCAGGTTTTTCGATAAGTTCTTGTCGCACAACTGAAGAGTTGGCACCTATTGTCTCGCGGCTCGGATGCGGGCCAGGATGACCGCTCGTGTCGCCACCAGATTCCTTTTCTTCGTGTGAGTGAGTAGGCACCAGTCAGGCCAATCCAGCGCACGCAGCGTCAATCCATCTGTGAAAATCACAAACGCAGCGCAGTAGCCGCAAATGCTGGGCTGGCCGGGTTTCGGCTTGGTCGATCTGTTAAGAGACCAGCACAGCGAATGTCCGCACTCGGGGCATTGCCAATTAGATATCCTTTGGGGCGGCATCGCGGGTGTCCAACTGACCGGAGTGTTTAACGCAACAGGTAATGAAGCGTCAAGCTACAGCCGACCACAACACGATTTGTATTTCCTGCGGCTACCACAGGGGCAGGGCTGATTTCGCCCTACTTTGGGTATGGCAACCGGGGGTGCGTTGTCAGGCGCTTGGAACGAAAGACCGGCAAGTCCAATGGAATTACCCGACGTGGAAAAGACCACGCTTGGATAATGCATCTCGTTCCCTTTTGTCGCGGAGTAATAATGCACTATCGCGTCTTCGTGTTGGTCGGCGGGAACAACGATACTTGTGCATTGTTTGCCGACGAAGGATCGTGATTTCGGCGAGTCGGAAGCAGCGACGATCACTTCAACTGCTTTATCTACCAGCCCTGACGAAGGTGTACCTCGCACAACAAGCTCATGTAACCGACTGCGGTCTGATTGTGGAAGACCCGCGCACTCGCCGAAACCAAAACTTCCCAGTGGATTTGTGCGCCACCACACTCTGAATTCATCTGAGGCCTGGGGCGACGAATCCACCGATGGCATGCACTTTTTCCGATTTATCTTCACTCTCGTCGAAATAGGCACACAGATCGAAACCAGCGCCCATTCATAGCCTCACTTCCTAAAGCGAATCCGTAGCAACCTGCTCGCTGCGCCCGTGGACACTCTCGAACATCTCGCGTCGGTCGCGCTTTTGGGAATACGAAGGATTCAAGATTTTCCCCCATGAAGTTGACGCGGCCGTGGCGGTTCCTCGTTTCGTTTCTAAAAGATTGTCACATTCGGCGCAGAGTAGATAGCGTGAAGTTGCCGCGAACTCTGAATGATTAGCTTCTCGCTCATGATGACCGATCAGAACCAGCCGGACTGAAATAATCATATACGCCGCGAGGAAGGAGATGGCTCCTTACCAGTTGTGTCTCTCTAGCACAACCGACATTTGCTTTCCTCATGACGATGGTCCTGATTTAACTTTCCGTCGATAGCTTATCGATTAAGCCTTGAGGTTATGGGATGCCTGATGGATGAATTCGGTTCGCAAACGTGTAAGCTCATTGATGCCCAAGAGCTTTTGTAGTCCCTCCTGTACCATGTCGCCGCGACGTCCTTTCGTTGGTGCTTTTCCCTTCCACTCCCCCCCCATTACCTCTGGAGGTGCGGTTCGCCTCATTGATGGCGTCGGCGTCACCGGGGACATGTTCTAGCAGTTGGAAGTTCGCGCCAATTTTAGTGAGATCACTCTCAAATTTCCCTAATTTTGCGACCATCTCTGGAACAACCCATAATATCCACTTGGTTCAAATCCTCGCCGAAAGCAATTGAACTCTCTAACATGTTTTTGTGTGGTCCTTTTCTCAGCATGGTCAATAGCGCGGCGTTCACTCCCTGGGCGTACTCTTCACAGAATTGAACATGCTTATCGAAGGCGACATCGGCCATGTGAGATGTTGCGCCAACTGTGAACCTATTCCTGACTTGCTCTAACTCTATTGCGTGCGCCTTGCCGAGGGAGGCTTTGAATACTTCGAGATCGCGTGACAGAGAATGGCCTACCAAACTTTTTATCAGCCATGCGAGTAAGCCCGACGCGACTGCGAAGACGCCGATGCTTTGGAATACCGTTAGCCAATTCATGGCGCGATGGTCGCAGAGAGTTTGTTAATGATCGCTGGCAGAACATCGTCGGCCAGATGATCATGAAGTTCGCCATCGTGAACAACCGCTTCCGGCAACACGGCGTAACCACTCCATTCCCACCTTGCGCTATCGATGGCGGCTGATCCACGAAAGTATCGAAGGTGTGGCGTCTGATCTCGGTTTGGAGTGCTCGCAGTAGTTCTGATTTCTTCATTTCATGCTCGAACCCTTCCCGTGGAAAATTATCCGAGAAACCAAAAGTCGATTGGTCGGATTGGAAAATCGTCTGGATATCGGTGCAAACTGTGAGGTAAGGCGGTAAACCCCAGAATAATCGCAGTCGATTATATTTTTCTTCGACATTTCGTTGAGCACGCGCTCGGCAGTTTCGGGCTTTCGCTCATTCTGCCTGCCAACTCCTGCAGACTCGCGCTGTCCTTTGCCCAGAGAGCCCTTAGCACAATGACTTGGTCAAGCTTCTCACAGCTTGGGAACGTATGCGCACGTATTCTTTGAACTCCGCGCTATCACCAAATGGAATCCTGGCCGTAAACGAATTATTGCCGCTTTCAAACTCGGGAAACGCGAGTCCGCTGAAAAGAACATTCTTGAATACAAGGTCGATGCCCTGCCCGATCTTGTCGCAAAGGCCAGCGAATCTCGCTCCGTCAGCGAGCAGCGATTGCGGGATACAGGCACACCGTAAATTAAATTGTTTACATCCAGTCCACCCAGGAGTTCTCCGGGACTTCTGATCTCCAAGCTCGATTCCGAAATCGTGATCGTCGCTGGCGACGGTGTTCTGTAACAGCGATGTATGTAGCATTGACAATAAGCTCTTTCAAAACCTCTACCGGAACTTGCGGAAGCCGACTTCTCAACGTGGAACCTTCAAGGCAAAGTTCTCGGACGGAATCGATCACATTCTTTCGAATGCGCATCGGCTCGGAGCTATCGGTAATTACACCGTTCGAACGCGGAAACCTTTCGTTCGATAACAGAGCCTTTGCCGAACAGCAGCACAGCCGCAAAAGTGGGCTGAAAACTGGGTTCATACCCTTCATCTGGCAGATAGGGTTCGACCAAACGAGCGTGGGCTAAAAATTCTGTTCTATCTGCCCAATCGGCGGACGTTTCGAAATGCTTGTGATGTTGGGCGATGGCCCAGTCAATTGATGTCGAGGAAAGGTCTTCTATAGAGATATGGGAAACGATTGCGCTGGTCCGATCATCTTCGGCTAAATACTGTGGCTGGCATTGTTTGCCTCTTCGTACTTTCGAAACGCCCTTATTCGTTACGTGCCCGCTGATGTAGCGAGTGCGGGGCACCCGAAGCGCAAACAGGTTGCTGGCTGAGGGCCGATCACCTCAGCTGTATTCGGTGCGTAGAAGGGAGTGCATTCAACAGGCGGCTGAGTCAAATCGTGAACTTTCGTCTGCAGCCAACTCGTATCAACGACTGAATGAGGACAGCGAGAGAACTCCCGTAACGAGTATGGGGCGTCGCTGACGCCCACAAGAACGTGCCCTCCCGCTGTATTGGCGATGCAGGCGCACGCTTCGGCCACTTTGTCGGCCAGTTCGCGTTCATCCCTGCACCAACCTTTTATTTCCAGTTCATCTGATTCGACTTCCTCGACAGTCTCGACCAGTCGGTCAAGAGATAATTTTCGTATGGGGGTCGCATCGAACGGAACCTCCTTTTCTCTACCCGGAAAACGGAGTGGAGATGCTGACATTAGGTGCAAAATCATAGCAGACTCGCTGTGGTTGGAGACAGCAAACAAACTGTCCATACTCCCGCTGTTTCCTCGGCAAGGACACACGCATTCTCCGAGATTGACATCATAGAGTACTAGTAATAGTGTTCGCATGCTCCCCGCACCTTTGGAGGAGGCATTGTGAAGCTCGGCGGTTCGCGCGTGGACTGCAAGCGGCGTTTCCATTCGTCTTCCGTATACCCGCATTTCACGTTCGGGCGCTGCGCCCGTGAACGAATTCAGTGACAAGGTCGCATTCATCTGGAGTGTGGCCGATCACCTGCGCGGACCCCACATCGCCCGGCACAAAATCTAGGCAAAAATGGAAAGAGTCGCGACCGCGAACGCAACACCAAACGATTAAATTAATGACCAAAGGCGATGGGTAACGCAAAAGTCAGCGAACTCCTCGGGCTCGGCAGCGCGGGCGCTTTCATACTCACGATCATTTATTAGAGGGCTATTAAAGCGCGCTGAGGATCAATATCTTCTTGTATTTCGGCTTGAACGACTATTTTCGGCTCGCGATTGAGTGGCTCCCTCCAATCATCGTTTCTTACGTTCTCGGTATCTTTATCGATAAGTTCTTCACCCGAGTGGAGCGCGGAGCAACCGAAGAATATATCGCGGCGCGGAGCCCATATCCGCGATTCACCAGGTGGTCCAGAAAGTGGAGTCAAGATTCGATTGTTCTAGTTCTGGTGATCGGAGCCATTCTGAACATTACGCTGACATTCTTTGTCGCGGGCACCGACTATATGTGTAGGATTCACTGGTGCCTTTCTCTGGTTCAGGGTGATTGCTTGGTATGCCAAGGAACCGAAGTTCATCAAGAACTGGTCTGCACCGTGGAAGTTCGTGATCATACTTTTTCCGACGTTGGCGATTCTCGCATTCTGTTATGTTCTCTGCGGGTCAAACCGGCAAGGACCTCTACTCTTCGACCTGCTGATGTCCAAATCTCGTTACAAGGCGAGTCAACCCCAGTGACCGGCAGGATGCTATTCCTTCTCGACCAGTATGTGGTTTTACAAGGGCAAAAAACGATATCGCTGCAATCCCAAAGAACCAAGTGACGAAGATCACTCACTCTGGTAACTGAAGGTAGCTGTTACAAGAAGGGAACCTGTTCGAAGTCGGTGACTGCAAATGACTGATTCGTTCAATCGCTGGATTCCACTGGCCTTGCTTCATACGGGCCAAGACGATGGAGCCCGGCGAAGCTTTTGTAGACGATGTCTTTCCTCGATATCAGGCGGCACACGCCGTCTTCTATATAGGCGAGAGCGCGGAATCCGTCATGCTTCAACTCGAAAATCCAGTCTTGGTGGTCGAAGGCTGCTGCAATTGTGCTCGGATTGATGAGTTGAATGCGTGGCAACATAAGTCTTAGTGTGTCAGGCGGCTTAAATAGGTTGAAACTGCGGCTGCGAGACTCACGATTAATTCGACTTCATTCCGTTCTGGCGTGCGCCCTTCTCGAATGTGCCGGGCCATCTCCGAGGCATAACCCCAGGCTTTTGCAACCGCGTCATCGAGAGGTGCCGGGATTAGCCCTTCATATTGCTTTATGATTTGTCCAAGAGTTGCGCGTTCGTCTCCACAAACATCACGGGCCACACATTCAAGCGCAGCCATGCATGCTGAATAGCCCCAGTGAGATCAGCTTCTGGTCGCCTCGATAAGTCGATCAACGCCTCGTGGGTTTCATCGCGAGCAGTTGAGCGGCCGGCGGATTCAAGTGCTTCGACCGCCCCTTTGACATTTACCTCAAACGATTCCGGGCCTCGCGTCACGATTTCTCCGTCGATCATTTGCCAGCCGATACCTTCGTCCACAAAGAATTCATTCAGCGCGTTCTGGAAGTCGGTCCCTCGCTGTTGAGAGTCCTCTCCCGTTCCTCGCGTAATGTTCTGATATACCGCTTTGACAAAGTCATAGAATTTGAACCATTCACATCCGTAGACCCGCTCCTGCGCTTCGCCCCAGATATTGGGTATTCGGACCAGTTGCTAGGATCAGGTCTCACGCGGAGGACTGAACAGATTAGGTAGCGGATCGCTGACGGCCCGTAACCCATGTGTAATGGTTTCTAAGACAAAATGGCGCAGGTTCTCAGGTGCGTCTTCCCAGATGGTAATTTCCTTGGGCCTGGAACAATAGCCGTGCCGCTTTGAGAAAGGCCTCTTAGTCGATTCAATTCCCATGCTGGTTCCACTAACGGATGCGCGGCATCGAACGTCTCCTGATTTCTAGAACCATCTCAGAATGGAATGTCACTGTCATCGACGGCATTCGGATTTTCGATCTGCAGGTCCACGAGGATACGCGCACTATGGTCAAGAAATTCATCCCGGTCCATGAAAATGATGTGCCTGCGCTGGCCAGCATCTAAATGTTCAATGATCCAGGTCCTGGCCGCGCGAGTGATCTCGCCTGCGGCGATGAGGAAGAGATGGTCGAGGAGAACCTTTCGATTTGCGTCTGGGTCGAAGATGGGATGATCAATTGCCATTTTTGCTTGCGTGAGCACGTTCGCGGCATTGTTGGCTCCGCCTACTCCGCTGGCATCGATCTTGTCCCGTTTGATCTGGGCACAGCAGTAAAGCCAGTGGCCGGTTGGAAGCTGATACTTCATCCACAAGTCTTTCCCGAACTCCAATGTTTTCTCGGTATGTCCTGCCGGGCTCACGCGATGGAATCCTAGTCGCTGGAACAATGGCACCAACAGCTTTTGGGTGAATTCATCTTCGGTTGCGGAGTCCAAGAATCTTGCGACCTTTTCACGCTGTTCGATTTCTTCACGCGAGAGTGGGCGCGGGGTCTGGGGTCCGATTGAAGAACTCGCACCAGTGCCGGTGTTGCGGACGTGACAGCGACCAGAGGCATCGAGATAGGCTGCTAGCCCTCGTTTGGAGAACATCTTATTCAAACTCGCTAGCGCGGCCTGTGGGTACTTCTGTGCCTTCTCAAAATCGTCCTGGTCAAACATTTCTGAGATTACGTGCAAAATCGCATCCGCTGGAAGATCGGGTACGGCACTGGGGCCAAGGTTCAACTCCAACAGTCTGTCTTTGGTCCACCACTTCCGAGTGCTTCCATCGTGAGTAAAGTCGAGCCCGCACCGCCGAAAGAATCGAGTAATCGCAGAGCTAGATCGATAGGGAAAGAGATCGTTGTCCCTATCGCCATCGCCGCCAATTCCTCAAGCACGTGCTCGGACAAACGCATTCGTGATATTCTATCCCTTCGCTTTCGGGCGAACGATATAGTCCACGGGGGTCCGTCTCTCGCTCGATTCGAGTGCCTTTTGCTGACGTTCGAGTCGCCAGAGTGCATATCGAAAGATCATTTTTCGCTACCAGCCTGTCCCTAACTTGTTTGTTGACGAACCATGTGTTCTGGCATCAGCAGCCCTTGAGCCCAAAACTCAGTGTCTTTACCCACGGCGGTGAAGAGGATGCCGTTGAAGTTTATCGCGTGGGTCTTCTCGCTGACGCCGGTATATCTCACGGTTCCGGCGACGATAAGGCTTAGGCCCGAACCCGTGTGCTGAGCCTCCTCTGCTTTCGTAAGTGGGTCGTAAACACGACGAGATAAGAGTCTTTGGGAACTAGATAATGTCCGTGGTCAGAAACTAACACTTCGCTTCCGCTAACCCCTACCCTGACCTCATTCAACCTCAACGGCATAGTTGTTGGGTTCACGACGCGGAACTTAATTCTCAGTTCTTGTTCTTCCGAAGAGCCCATCGCTTCAACCTGCCAGTTCTCAAAACTCACCCATTGGCGCAGTCCCAGTTCTTGCAACTTTGTCGTGGCTTTCATGGCATCAGTGGCTCGCCGCATCTCAACCGCTTGCCAAGCGATTGTGATGAGCGTCAAAGCCGCAACGATGACAATCCACCACTCCGGTCTTTCAAGGGCTCCGTACCACTTTGGTGGATTCGGCTGACCGGCCATTGTGGCTGCAGCGCCAAGAATGATAGCGGTCACAGAGAACATTCGATTACTGAACATGCTCGTACATCGAGGAAAGATTCTTCGCCACCTTTCAACGCCTTAGTGAACGCCGAACACGAACGAGAGTGCAACGCCAACAAGGCCGAATCCTAAACCTGCACCCAACGGAGCCCCTAACACCAAGATCACGCCTGTAGCTGCCAACACGAAGACCAGGAGCTTGCGGTTGAACCTGATTGACTGCTCTTTGACTCTTAAAGCAGACGGCTCCGCCAAGGACTTCCCCAACAACTCAGGTGACGGCTGCTCTTTTCTTTCTCTCGTTCTCCGAGCTATGGAACCGTCCAGGTAATCACCAGACGAGTCGAATTTAGCCTCGATCTTTTTGAGAGCCTCGATTGGTAGGTTCTGATTGGTCGCGAGCCCTCTCAAAATATCCTTGTCGCCCTCACTCAGAATACGTTCAAGCCTTGGTTCACCGATGTCGTACCAATGAATCTTTGAATAAGCTATGTAGCGGCAAACGCCTTCAGGATCAGTTAGCCCCAGTGTTAATGTCTTCCGATCCTTACCAGAACACCCTTCCAAGATCGAAGAGCGCGGGCCGCGTTCACGGATTTGCTCATAAACTTCTGCCTTCACCGTATCTTCTGTGGAAACGTTTTCATAAACCGCGCGAGGGACACCACTTTCTGCAGGCCATTTGGCGGTGAGTTTCCAGACTTTTGACCAACGGTCGCGCGTCGAAAAATATGCGAAGCCGTCAATCCGTAGGTAAGGATCATTGTCGATGTCGCGACGGCTATCTTTCTGCACTGCCGGATTTGAGATAAAGGCCAACGCGATTTGCTTTCGCTGTTCGAAGTCTATGCCGAGCTTCTCAAGGCTGCCTATCTTGTCTCCAGGTCCTTCATCCTTATCCTCTAGATCAACAATCTTGCAAATGAGTTTGTCCGCTTTTGCCACATCCGGGTTCCGCGCCAAAGCCAATCGCTCCAGATGCGTGGCAAATAAAAACGCTCTGCCCGCGTTTAGCCAACTGACGTGAGTGTGATTCTCCATAAGGCAAGCTCGAACGAATGTGTCAGAGTCAGTTATTAGGCGGTCTGTGAGTGGCTTTGAATCGTCTCCGAAGAAACAACCGTTGCGGGCAATCCACTGCCTCACTGCGGAACTGTCGTCTTCTGCTGCCATGCGCATAATCTCGGCGGGGAGGGCCGGACTTTTGTAATCTTCCTCGTCATCTGCCTTAGGAAATTGGGCCAGCAGTCGTATTCGGCCCGACGCATCTGCGGCTTGATATTGACGCCGCAACTCCTCAAGCGTGTACGCGTCGATCACCGAGTACCGAGAAAGAGCCATTGAAGCCTCCGCTGAACCCGTGGCTTTCGGCGCATTCTACCAGTAATATCGCAGGGTCGGACGCAAGGAACCTTGGTCCGTGCTGATTCACAGAGGCGAAAAGGAATATAGATGGCGGACACACGAGACGAAGGCTTAGTGGAAAAAGAGAGGGCTTTGGAGGCGGAGATTGAGAACTTGTTGCCGGACTTCGCCCGCTCCTGTCGTGGGAGCGAGGATGTGATCCTTATCCATCAGGATAGTTTTGCGGCAGACTACGAGGATCACGAGTACACGCTATTCGGGAAAGCGATAAAGTTTGCCGGGCTCCACGGAAAAGAAGTAAGGATTATCGGCAGGAACAGGGAGACGCTCGCCGCAGACAAGGCCACATTCCTTCAATAGCTCGCAGCGAATCTGGGGAAGCCGCCGAGGGAGCCATTTATGATTCCGTTAAAGGAAGCTCGCGAGGACTGGAGGCGGCCGAATCTGCAATGAGCAAACGACTCGTGAGGAAAGTAGTGCTTGCTGCGCTTAGAGGAGAAACAGGGCCAGGCGGCGGGATTAAGATTGACGCTCCTAGAGCGACCGATAAGGAAATTTCGCTGGCGATTATGGAGGCCGAGCAACAAGGTCTTGTGCAGGCCTGCGAGGTCACAAATTTTGACTCCACTTATCGTGAATGGAAGTTGATCGGGCCAACAGGGAAAACTCAACAATATCTCCGTGAAACTCATATATCGAGGAAAGTGCTGGCTGTTGTCATGGCTATCGCCGGAGCAATCCTGGGATTCATCAAATGGGGACTTCCAATTCTTGCTGACCTGTGGAAGAAATAGCACAGCCGCTTTACCTCATTTCTTCACACGGTTCTGAATACCAGTCTTGGAAACACAGGGAGCAGAAGTCTAGAAATGAACGAGTGGTGAGACCTATGTCGCAGCCGTCATATTATGTGAACCCGGCTTTATGCCCTGACGACCGTGAGCGAAAGCCGCTGGAAACTGTGCCCCAACTGTGGGGCCAGCATCACTCCTGAAGCAATCAGTCGGCATCATCCCGGCAGCGTATTCGCGCAGGCTGAGATTATTGAGCGGATGGACAGAGGTGACTTTCCCAAACCGGAAGACTACCAACGATATAAGTGGGTTTGTACAGATGATTGTCGCGGAAAACGGTAGGACTTACGAGCATCTTTGTTAAGGTAACTTACGTGAGCGTCATTCTGGCGGGAAATCCCGCACGTCGCTCTCAATCGACCAACAACCCTCGGGCAACCAACTGGTCTCTGGGTCAGCGTCCAACTCTGCCGTGTAAAGACGCGCTCCCAGAAAATGGGAAGCTCGCCCGCGACCACGAAGGCTGCGGCAGCTTCCTGGCCGTAATCTTCGTCGAAGACGTTCACGCCATACATTAGTGTTTCGATTGAGCAGCTATGGAGTTCATCTTGCAATTCGTCGCGGGTGATGAGGGCGTTACCGTAGGCTTTGGCAAGTTCGAGAACGTAGTCGAGGTCGTGCATGGCGGCACCAAACGGAGAAAGGATGTCGCGGATTCTACCACCGATTTGATTTTGTTGACCCACGACGCCTTCGGCTAGAATCTGCAAAGATCAGAGGAACACTCAATGAAGGTCGTCTAAGGAGGTCCTGATGCGACTCGCCAGTTTCTTTATCGGCATTTGTGCGTTTTTGGTTTGCGGCTCCAACGCATCCCTACTTCAAGCCCAATCAGGGAAGGCGAAACCGCTCATCCTTGAAAAGGACGAAGGCGAACGGCGAGTCTGGAGGCCTGTCGAAGGTCTCGAAGCCCCCCCCACTCCCTTCATTCTGAAAGTTGATCCTCGCAATGGAGGCTCATCGCACTTGGTCTTCGGAACGGAGGACATCGAGCCTGGTGGGCAAATAGAAGCTCATCGTCATCCTGGGTCGGATGAAATCCTGTTTCTTCAGAATGGACTGGCGAAGGTAACTTTGGGCGACACTGTGAAGGAAGTGCATGGTGGCAGCACCGTTTTCATTCCATCCGGCACGTGGATTTCTGTCGTAAACACAGGGAAAGAGGCGATCCATATGGTGTTTCTATTTTCTGCGCCTGGCTTTGAGGACTTTATGCGGGCGGAGTCCGTCCGCGAAGGAGAAAAGGTGGTTCCCCTGACAAAGGCCGAGGATGCGGCGATCCTAACGAAGCACGCACACGCGGTAATCTATAAGGAGCCCTAAATCCAACGGCATTCCCGGTTACGCACCTAACGGGTAGCAACGCCTTCCACCCGTCGTTTGTTGATGTCACTTGTGATCCGCCATCTTCCTCGCCATATGCAGAAGCAGTTGCCGATCACTCTCGGGCGTCCGGCGCAGCAACGTACAGAATTTTCGGAGCAGACGTGCTTCCTTACTGGAGGCACCCCAGGCCGGGACTTTGCGAGTTGGTTTAGGCGGAGTCGGCGCATCCTTGCCTTCATAAAATACTTGGTAGAGAGGAATCTCCAGAGCACGACTCATTTTTTCCAGCGTCTCCACCGATGGAATCGTGTGACCGTTTTCGACGCGTGATATATAGCAGCGCAAGAGCCCGGTTCGCTTCTCGATGTCGCCTTGTGAGAATTGCTTTTCTTCACGCAAAGCACGCAAACGTTCGCCAATAATCATCAGTGCCTCTCATAATCCAGGGATGAGCCAGGGAGGCGAAAGCATAGCGCTCGATGAGGACTATGTCGAGCCGCCCAGTTGGACCGGCCGACTCTTGTTAAAATACTGCCAGAGGGAAAAGGGATGGCTTGGTATTACGAAATTCTTGGCAAGGACGATGTGGTGCTCGAAACATCTGGGCCCGTGTACGGAACCCAATTCGAGGCTCAATATGCCGCATATCAGCGTATGAAGGAAAAGCCCAGTCTATTTGGTCCGGTGCCAACGACTGGTGGGGAAGTGGAAGGCGGGTTACGCAGTTTCCTAGCGGGGGACCACCACATCAGAGCGAAGCAGCAAGGCGATTGAAACTAAGCCTGATTTTGTCTTGTGATTGTCATGTAAAACCCGGCTTCTTTCGTTTCTTTCAGTTTCTATCGTCCGCTAATTTGCTGGTTTTTCTGTAACTTACTGATTTCACAATTTGTCTTGACGTTCAGAATCAGCACTTACGGAATTTATAGACTTAAAGTCGTTCATAATCAGCACTTGCAAAAATTTTTTTCGCGAGGATATGGCTTGAGGTGCTATCAGGCGACAGGATTTCGGATCCCAGGCGCCCCAGCTTGACGCTGGGTGACGTCAATTGACCGCGATGGTAGCGTCTCCTAGAATGAGGCGAGAGTCGTAAATCATGTTTGAAAATCTCACAGAGAAATTTCAGCGCGTCTTTAAGAACCTTCGCGGCCAGGGCAAGCTCACCGAAGAGCACATGGACGCCGCGCTGGTAGGGATTCGCGAAGCGCTGCTCGATGGCGACGTCAACGTTGACGTTGCGGACGAACTGCTCGCCCACATCCGCGCCAAGGCGCTCGGTTCGGAAGTCCTGCTGCAACTTTCGCCCGATCAGCAGATCCTCAAGATCGTCCGCGACGAATTGCTCGAGTTGCTCGGCAAACACGCGAAGCCGCTCTTCGCCTCGCGGCCTCCTTCGGTGTGGCTGATTGTCGGGCTGCAAGGCTCGGGCAAAACCACAACGACGGGAAAGCTTGGCAAGTGGCTCGCCAGCCATGGGCACCGGCCGCTGGTCGTCTCCACAGACGTTTATCGTCCCGCGGCGCGGGAACAGCTCGCGCAAGTCGCAAAGGCGGTGGGCGTCAGTCTTTGGCCCGGCGCAGGCACGGATAAGCCTCTGGAAATCGCAAAAGGCGCCATTCGCGAAGCCAAACTCTCCGCTTCCGACGTGATCCTCGTCGATACTGCCGGACGTTTGCACATCGACGACGACTTAATGGCCGAGCTCAGCCATCTCAAGCGCGAACTGCAGCCCAGCGAGATCCTGTTCATTGCTGACGCCATGATCGGACAGGACGCAGTACGTTCGGCCGGCGAATTCCATCGCCGCCTGGGATTGACGGGAGTGATCCTCACCAAACTCGATGGCGACGCGCGCGGCGGCGCTGCGCTTTCCATCGGCAAAGTAACCGGTGCGCCGGTGAAATTCGTGGGCGTAGGCGAGAAATACGATGCACTCGAAGCTTTCTACCCGGAGCGCATTGTTTCTCGCGTCATCGGCATGGGCGACATGCTCACGCTGATCGAGCGCGCCGAAGAAGCCATCGATCACAAAAAGGCCGCCGAGCTGGAGCGTAAACTGCGCCGCAGCGAATTCACGCTGGGGGATTTTCGCGACCAGCTAAAGCAGGTTCGCAAGATGGGCCCGCTCGAACAGGTGCTTGGCATGCTTCCCAAAGTCGGCCCATTTGCCAATCTTCCGAAAGACGCGCAAGTCGATGAATCGCGCTTGAAGCACGTGGAGGCGATCATTAACTCCATGACCGAGGCGGAACGTGACGACCACGATTTGATCGATGGCAAGCGCCGCAAGCGCATCGCGCGCGGGAGCGGCACTTCCGTGCAGGAAGTGAATCAGGTGCTCAAGCAATACATGCAGATGCGCAAAATGATGAAGCAATACGGCGCGCTGGCGGCGCAGGGACGGCTGCGCGGATTGGGCAAAGCTCGCGAGGCGCTGAAGCAGATGCAGGAAGGCGGGGCTCCCGAGGCGGCCGAAGAATGAGCTCAGCTACGGCCCCGGCCCGCGCTCGCGACGCGAATCCGGTGCGGCTGGCCTTCGAGCCCAATCTCGATTGCCTATCACGATCGCGAATGGGGCGTGCCGCTCAAGGATGACCGCAAGCTTTTCGAGTTTCTCGTTCTGGATGCCGCGCAGGCCGGCCTGAGCTGGGAGATTATCCTTCGCAAGCGCGAAGGATTTCGCGCGGCGTTCGACGATTTCGATCCGGAAAAGATCGCTCGCTACGACGACAAAAAGATCAAAGAATTGTTGGCCGATTCCGGAATCATTCGCAATCGCCTGAAAATCGAATCTGCCATCGGCAACGCCAGGGCGTTTTTGGCCGTACAGAAAGAATGCGGCAGCTTCGCCCGTTACATCTGGCAATTTGTTGAAGGCAAGCCGAAGATCAACGCCCGCCGCTCTCTTAAAGACATTCCCGCAACAAGCCCGGAATCGGACGCCATGAGCAAGGCGCTAAAGAAGCGTGGCTTTCGCTTCGTCGGATCGACAATTTGCTACGCCTTCATGCAGGCCGCGGGAATGGTCAACGATCACTCTATCGACTGCTTTCGGCATGCGGAACTTGCGCGCCGAATGGAGCGTTGGAGAATCCGTACTTCCGAGATACAATGATTTGAAGGAGGAATTGCCGAGTGCTCGCTATCCGTCTGGCTAGATATGGCAAGAAGAAGATGCCGAGTTATCGTATTGTGGTGATCGATAAAAGGCGTCCCCGCAATGGCCGTTTCACGGAAATTGTGGGAACCTACGACCCACTCAAGAAACCGGCGGCAATTAAGCTGAACGACGAACGGATCCAATATTGGCTCGCTCGTGGTGCACAACCCAGCGACACCGTCCGCAGCTTCCTGGTAGCCAAGAAGCCCGCCTCAGCGTAGCACCCCGGAAAGTCCGGTCTCTCATCTCATATTTCAGAAGGTTCCGGCAGCGGATCCTTTACGCAGTGTGACGAGACAGGTGCAAGCGAAAATTCCTGCTGACTGCTGATTCTGCGAATGGCGGAGGGCCCATGAAGGAATTGGTTGAAGCCATCGCGAAGGCGCTCGTGGATAATCCTGAACAAGTGCAAGTTCGCGCTGTGGAGGGTGAACAAGTTACAGTTCTGGAACTTCGAGTTCACCCGAGCGATCTAGGCAAAGTGATCGGGAGACAAGGCCGAACGGCAAAATCCATCCGCACCATCCTCGGTGCGGCTGGGATGAAACTCAAGAAGCGCCTGACGCTTGAGATTCTCGAGTAAGTGCTCCCAGAACCGTTCGAGCCGGTAACCCTCGCGCGCATTTTGCGTCCCTGGGGCCGGCACGGCGAGGTAGCCGCCGAGATCCTGACGGATTTCCCTGAGCGGCTCACCGAGATGCGAGAGGTTTGGCTGGCAGACGAGCACGGTGCTCCCCGCCCCGCCAAGATCATCTCCTGCCGGTTACATCTCGGACAGGCGATCTTTCACTTCAACGGAATTCAAACAATCTCAGCTGCGGAAGCCCTGCGCGGGCTCGAGGTGCAGATTCCGCTCAGCGAGCGCGTTCGCCTCGGAGAGGGGCGTTACTTCATAGCGGACCTGGTCGGCTGCCAGGTCTGGGAAGACGGCGCGACCGCTCCGCTCGGCGCCGTCCAAGAGGTACAGCGGGCTGGCGAAGAGCAACGGAGCCGGCTGCCGGAATCGTGGAACCTCGTCGTGGCCGGTCCCGCCGGCGAACTGCTTATTCCGCTGGCGGCCGAAATATGTACTCGCATCGACACCGCGGCACGGCGCATCGAAGTTCGGCTGCCCGAGGGTCTGCGAGAACTGAATGCCGGTTGAGCAGTTAATGGCAAATCGGTGTACTCTCTTGCGGAAAATCCGAATACAGTTGCCACTCACATGAAGTTCGATATCGTTACGATTTTCCCGGAATTCTTCGCCGGGCCCCTGCATTATGGAATTGTTCGTCGCGCGCGCGAGTCGGGCCTGATCGATATCCACGTGCACGACCTGCGGCAGTTCACTCACGATCGGCACAAGACGGTGGATGATCGTCCCTTCGGCGGCGGTGAAGGAATGGTGTTGAAACCGGAACCGCTGTTCGCGGCGGTGGAAACGATCCTGAGCGAATCCGCGCCGGGCAAACAGGAAAGAGACGGTTCGCCGACGCAATCGGATGACACAGCCGTTGTGCTGCTTTCGGCCTCTGGGAAAACGTTTGTGCAAGAAACGGCAGAGCGATTCGCAAGTCTCGAACGGATGATCTTATTGTGCGGCCGCTATGAAGGCGTCGACGAACGCGTGGCAGAGCACCTCGCAACGGATGAAATTTCCATCGGTGACTTTGTGCTTTCGGGCGGAGAACTCGCCGCCGCGCTGGTCGTCGATGCGGTCACGCGGTTATTGCCGGGTGCATTGGGAAATGAGGCTTCATCGGTACACGAATCGTTTTCATCGGGACGCAACTTCGCGGCGCCCGATGAGCGTGCGGAGACATCAGCGGATGAAAAGCAACTCACCGACAAAAGATGGAGTGCCCCTGCATTGCTCGATTATCCGCACTACACGCGTCCCGCGGAATTCCGCGGTTGGCGGGTGCCGGAGGTGCTGCTGAGCGGCAACCACGAGGAAATTCGGCGCTGGCGTGAGCGGGTTGCGCTAGACAAAACGCGTCGCAACCGCCCCGATCTTCTTTCGAGAACAAACTCTTAACTCGACGATTTGGCCACAATTCCGGGCAAATTGCGAATTTGGCCTGTGCAGGATCAGTAGATTCCGCTATAATTTACGCGACTTCTGTGGCGCTGGCCCCACCGTAGCGGGTCTGCCCGGGTGAATCAAAATATGAGTCGCATAATTGAGAAGGTCCGTCAGGGCCAGGCTCGCCAAGATATCCCCGCGTTCCGCCCCGGTGATACCGTGCGTGTACACGTTCGGCTGAAGGAAGCGGAAGGCGAAAAAGAGCGCCTGCAACCGTTTGAAGGCGTTGTGGTCAGCAAGCGCGGCGAAACGGCAGGGGCAACTTTTACAGTCCGGCGCGTCAGTTTTGGCATCGGTGTCGAGCGAATCTTTCCTGTCAATTCCCCGATGATCAGCTCGATCGAAGTTCTGCAGGCGGGCCGCGTTCGCCGCGCCAAACTCTATTATCTGCGCCAACTCAAAGGTAAAGCGGCACGCATACGTCGCGCGGCGCAGCCTGTTGAACATGTCGCAGAGCCGGTCGCGAAGAGCTGAACCAGTAAGGCACATCTGGATGTCTTCTCGCCGCAAGGCGCGTGTTGTCTCGGCGGACGCTGTGTTAGAATCCGCGCCGATGCGGCGGCTCTGTTCCTCACGGTTCGAGCGTACGGCGCGGCACAAAGGCTGGCAGCGCATCGCCGGTCTCGACGAAGCGGGCCGCGGCTCACTTTTCGGTCCTGTATTTGCCGCCGCGGTAATCCTCAATCCGCGGCGCCGCATCTTCGGCCTGGACGACTCCAAGAAGCTCCCTTTCAAACGACGTGAAGTCCTAGCGGAACGAATTCGCGAGCATGCTTTGGCCTGGTGCGTGGCCCAGGTAGATGCCAGCCGCATCGACGCCTGGAATATTTATCAGGCAAGCAGGCAGGCCATGGCGGACGCGGTTGGGCGGCTTTCCGTACAACCGGATTTTCTCCTCATCGACGCAATGCACCTCGATCTCCTGGTCGAACAGAAGCCTCTCATTAAGGGAGACGCCCGCTCTGTCTCCATCGCCGCAGCGTCGATTTTAGCTAAGGTGGCGCGCGACGCCGTTATGAGGGAATTCGACCAGGTTTATCCTGTCTACGGCTTGGCCTCGAACAAAGGGTATGCCACACGTGTTCACTTGGAGGCGCTGCGCACCCACGGACCTTCGCCGCTGCACCGATTTTCGTTCGCCCCAGTACGTAATGCGATCTGCTGGGCGGCGGACGCAACGCAAGAAACTCTGCCCCTTCCTTCCGACAACGACAATGCGCTAACCACCCGCGGACTCGATTTGCCCCCCTGTGACTAGCGCGAACGTCTGAACGTGCGTTTCGTTGACGGGTACTGGGTCGCGTGCTAGCGTAAATTCTGCTGATACTTCAGCTCTTATCGTTGAGCAATCAGCTCTCGGCAGCTTGCGCGAGCGCGTGGTAAACCGTTCAGGCGTGCGGCACCAGAGGACTCGGCGCAAAACAGGGGATGTTGCCCGCCGTAGAGGCATTCGCGCGGCGCGGCGCGGAAGGCACGCAGAAATCGCAGATGGCCTACAATAAGTCCAAGCTCGTCGCAAACGCGCAAAAACTCCTCCATCAAGGCAAGATTGCCCAAGCCATTCAGGAATACGTGCAGATCCTCAAGCACGAACCTAAGGATCAGGCGACGCTGATGACTGTCGGCGATTTGTATGTCCGGCAGGGCGACACCTCCCAAGCCTTGGAATATTTTGAGCGGCTCGCACAGATTTATCTCGCCGATGGGTTTGTTACCAAAGCGATCGCCATCTACAAAAAAATTGCCAAATTAGCGCCAGAGGAAACACGGCCGGTCGAGAAGCTTGCCGAGCTCTACGTGCAGCAAGGGGTTCTTAGTGAGGCGCGGCCGATCTATTTGCAATTGGCCGAGCTGCACCAGCGTGCGGGCCGGCAGCCACAAGCAGCCGCTCTGCTTCGCAAGCTGCTGGAGGCAGAGCCGGATAATCTTCGCGTGCTCACCCGAGTGGCCGAATTGGCGTTGGCCATGAATCAGCCCGGCGAGGCGGCCTCAGCGTTTCGGAGCGCGGCTGAGCAGCTGCACAACAACGGCAATCATGCCGAAGCGATCAAGTATGTCGATCGCGCCCTCAAGATCGATCCGAAGGATGCGCATGTTTTGACGATTAAAGCGCGCGCCCTGAGCGCGACGGGACAAAATCCGGCGGCAGTTGCGCTTCTCAAGTCCCTGCCGGAATTGGAAACTCGTGTAGATACTGCCGAGCTGCTGATCGAACTATATCTGCAAGAAGAGCAGACAAAGCCGGCGATCGAACTCGCCTCCAAGCTCTTCGCTCGTAATTCGACCAACATGGGGCCCTTACGCCAGGTAGCTACAAAGGTGATTCAGGGGAGCGAACCCGAGGCCGCTATTCCGCTCATCGATCTGATTCGGGCGGCCATGCTCGAGAAAGGCGAGCACGAAGCCCTGGCGCATATGCTCACCGCCGCCGGCGGGCGCCTGCCGGACAAGGTTGAGATCCGCGAGTGGCTGGTGGAGGTTTACAAACACACGAACGATTCAGCTCATTTGCCTGAGGCGCTTGCAGAACTGGCGGCTATCTGTATCACCGTTGGAGATCGAAAGCGTGCTTTGCAAGTCTATGAAGAAATTCTCGAGCGCGATCCCAACAACGAAACGGCGCGCCTCGAATACGAAAAGCTGAAGGGGAAAACCGCAGGCAAAGCGCAAAGTAAGCCCGTTGAGAAAGAGCTGCCGCGCGCGGAACCGGCACTCGCGGAAAAAGAACCGCCAGCGCCCCCTAAAACAGCGGCCACTACGCAGCCAATCTCAGAGCCGCAGATGGATGAAGAAACGCAGCGGTTTGTCACTCAGGCGCTTACCGACATCGATCTATTTGCGAGTTACGGCCTGACGCAGAAGGCTATCGACCTGCTTGAGGTGGTCTTGCAGCGAGTCCCGGGCCATGCGCAGACGCTCGAGCGATTGCTGGACCATTACGTGGGCGCAGGCGACGAGAAACGAACGGCGGAATTGGCCGCACAGCTCGAACAAATTCATACCGAGCGCGGGAATTTAGCCGCCGCTGAACGCTTCACCGATTTGCGCCGCCGGTTCGAAAACGCCGCACGCATTACTGAAGAAGCCGCCCCGGCTAAAGCTCCCGCGGCTCCTGCCAAAACTCGGGCGAAGAAAGAGCCCCTGGTTCGGGAGTTTTCGGTTGAGCCCAAGCCGGAACCGGAAGAAGCCGAAGAGCCTGCAATCATTGCGCCCGCGGAAGCAGCCGAAATACGCGGAAATAGACGCCGTGGAAGCTCCCGCGCAGCCAACAGCTCAGGCCGCAGTGCATGAATTGGACCTCTCGGAAGAATGGGCCGCACTTGCGACGGAACTGGATGAAGAAGCCGAGCCAGCACCGGCCGCGGCGGCTGAATCGGCCGACTCATCGGACACCCGTGAACCAGCCGCGCCGGAATTTGCCGCTCTGGACGACCTGACTCCTTCTTTGGAGGAAGCTCTCAGACCCGCTCCCCCTAGACCAACTCCCCCAAGAGGCGCCTCAAACGCAGATTTCACTTTGGAGTTGGAGACTTCGCAAGTTGCCGATAGGCGGCCGCAGAATGGACCTACGAACGCACAAGAGTTCCTGGAGGCACTCTCCAGCGATCTGGACGCCGCTCTGCCGTCGCTTAAGGCGAACATGGACGCCGGTAAAGCGAGCAATTCTCCACCTGACACGAATGAAGCTGTGGAACCCCAGGCTTCCGATAAGCAAGCAGGTCCGCTCAGCGAAATTTTCGATCAATTTCGATCCGAGGTTGGCGAACTCGGAGCGGAAGATGAAGATTTGGAGACTCACTACAATCTGGGAATTGCGTACCGGGAGATGGGCCTGATCGAAGAGGCCATCAGCGAGTTTCAAAAAGTCGCAAAAGGCAACAAGGGCCAGGCTTTCCGCTACGCTATGCAGTGCTGTACGCTGCTGGGCCTGGCCTTCATGGAAAAAGGCCAACCAGCCATCGCTGCCACGTGGTATGAGCGTGCACTGGCAATGCCCGCACTGGACCAAGAAACTATCCTCGCTCTGCGGTATGATTTAGGGGTAGCGCAAGAACTCGCCGGCGACATGGCCGCCGCCCGCAAGAGCTTCTCGCAAGTTTATGGCATGAACATTGACTACCGCGACGTTGCCGAACGGCTCTCCTCACTCGGAAACGAGCGTTAACTCGCGCTCCTTCCTTGCGCGTCTGATTCGTGTTCTCTGCACGCTTTTTCTTTTCGAGGTAGGAGTCGTTTTGCTCTTTCTCCCGTGGTTTGGCTTGTGGGATCGCAACTATTTCCTGAGCCACTATCCCAGCCTTCGACCCTTCATGTTGCATCCATCCGTGCGCGGCGTCATTACAGGGCTTGGCGCGCTCGATATCGTCGTGGCCGCGGGAATGTTGCGCCGTCAAACGCCCGCGGGAGACCGATAGGCTCCCGATCTTTTGAAAGCCCCCGATAAATTTATTCTGTACTACGTCACGGACCGTCAGTCGCTGGATATTGCGGCGGGCAAGAGTAGTGAAGCGGCATTGGCGCAGCACATTGAGAGCGCAATACAAGCGGGAGTTGATTGGGTTCAAATCCGCGAAAAAGACCTGCCAGCACGTAACCTCATGGACCTTACGCGTGGCGCAATTGGCGCTTGTAATACCTTGTCTGCACAAAGGGAGACGCGGATTCTGGTCAATGACCGATGCGATGTGGCTTGGGCCGCGGGCGCAGGGGGCGTCCACCTTGGAGAAAAGTCGCTGCCGGTGCGGATTGTGGCGGATGCGCGGCGAGGCCGAGGATCTGCAGATTTTCTGGCCGGCACTTCTTGCCACTCTTTGGACGGTGCCGTTCACGCGGCGAAGGAAGGGGCCGACTATGTTTTCTTCGGGCCGGTTTTTTCGACGCCTTCAAAGGTGCCTTTTGGCGCTCCGCACGGGTTAGCAAAGTTGGCTGAAGTTTGCCGTGCTGTATCGATCCCGGTGATTGCCATTGGCGGAATCACACTCGAAAATGCGCGCGCGTGCCGCGACGCCGGCGCGGCGGGAATCGCCGCCATTCGTCTTTTCCAACAAAATCGAAATATTGGGGAAATCGTTGCCAGCCTAACTGGAAACTGACTCAGGCGGCCAGCCAACGGCCGAAAGGCTGCCAATCAGGCACGTGATCACAGATCACTTTGAGCGTCGCCGTAATGGGGATCGCCAGTATCAAGCCGAAAGCGCCCCAGAGCCACCCCCAAAATAATAGCGAAATCGTGACCGCGAGTGGATTCAGATGAACGCTGCGCCCGACGATCGCAGGCATGAGAACGTTCGCTGCAATGATATGCAATCCGCTAAGTACGCCCGCAACGACCAAAAAGGGCGTAACGCTGTGCCATTTATCGAGCCCGATCAAGAAAGGCGGAATCCAACTGAGAATTACCCCTATGTACGGAATCATATTGACCAAGCCCGCGACGAGAGCAGCCATGAAGGCATAATCCAAATGCATGACAGCGAAAAAAATCCAACTGGCTCCGGCGAGAATTCCCGCCACAACGCCACTGCCCACGATATAGCTGCGCAGAACGACGTTTACGTCGTCCAATGCGCTCGTCACATCTCCGCGCGAAGTGTCCGGAAAAAGCTCGATTGTGGCTCGCCAGAGCCTGGGTTTCGCAGCAAGCATGAAAAAAACGAGAAATGGAAGAAATGCCCAGAGCAGCAGACCTGAAGTGATCGACCCGATTCCATGCAGCAGCCAGCCTCGGATTTGCGCCACCTCGTCGGCGCTCACGCTGGGTTCTTGTTCCGGAGTTTTCTCAGGAACCCTAATCGAGAGATCCCGTTCAATCGTGGCGATCTTGCGATCGACAGACTGTGCCGCTCGCCCAAGAACAGCACTGTAACGAGGCCACGCGCTCGCGAAACTCTGTGCGGGGTTGACCAAAAGAAAGCCGATCGCCCCAAGCGCAGCCATGCCTACAAGCACCACCACCAGAGCACCGAGAGCGCGCGGAACGTGAATCCGCTCCAGCAGCACGACAGCGGGATCGAGGAAGAACGCCAGCAGTATGGCCAATATAAGCGTCATGACAATGCTGGACGCCCAATAGAGGAAGGCGAAGAGTACACCCAGCGCGATGATGCGCTGGGAAAGAGTCGATCGCGGCGGATTGATCTGGACGTTTGTTGTCGCCACTTGCTAAATCTCCGGCTGGGAAGGATCTCAGAAAATCCGATCGCGCAACCTATTCTTCGCCGCCGTCTTCAATACGCACTTTAAACCTGTACCTTGCATCAGCACTCTCTTATAAAGTGAGGACGTGACTTGCTCGCCAAGACCTTGCTGCGCTACCGTAAGCCTCTAAGCCGATGATCGCCGCAATAATCTCCAATCCGTTCTCGCGCCTTAGCGTGCGTGCGGCGCTGGATATCCTGATCATCGCCATGTTGATTTACTACATGCTGAAGCTGCTGCGTGGCACCCGCGCCATGCAGATGCTGGTTGCCATCCTGCTGCTGATTATCTTGTATGAAGGCGCTCGCCGAGCGCAGTTTGAGATGGTCGAATGGCTGCTGGACACCTTACTGCCTTATGTGGCGATTGCGCTAATTGTGCTCTTTCAGCCGGAGATCCGCCGTGCGCTCGACCGCTTTGGGCGCAACCTTTCTTTGGCCCGTTTCTCTTCGACCAGCCCCTCTTCCTCGTTCGATGACGTGGTACTGGCCGCAGGATACTTTGCACAAAATCGGATTGGCGCGTTAATCGCTTTTGAGCGCGACGTCGGCCTGCGAACCTACATCGAGAGCGGCCTTCCGCTGGACGCCAACTTGAGCTACGACCTGCTCCTCTCCATATTCCGCCCCGGGTCACCTATGCATGACGGCGCGGTAATCGTCCAGGGGACGCGGATCGCTTCGGCAGCTTGTTTCTTGCCTCTTACGCTGAACCCTTTAACCTCCACTCAGCTCGGAACCCGCCATCGGGCGGCCATTGGCGTCACCGAAGAAAGCGATGCGGTGGCTGTGGTCGTGTCCGAGCAAACTGGGGCTATTTCGCTAGCCGTTGGCGGAACGATCGAGCTGGGATTAAGCGTGGACCAGCTAACCGAGCGGTTAGCCAACCTGTTCCGACGTTTCCGCACGACGTTGGCCTTGCCGGCGCCCGCGCCGGGCGCGCGCGTCACAGGGAAAGGAGCCGAGTGATGCGACTCCTTCGTCGAGTTTTCGTTCATAATTTGCGCCTTAAACTTATCGCCGTGGGGATTTCCTTCTTTCTGTGGGCTACTTACACTGCCGAGCCATTCGCGCAGGTCGGGTACAACGTGCCTGTGTTTTATGTCAATGTGCCTGAAGGACTTGCGGTGGCCGGGGCGCCTCCTAATGTGGTCCGCGTGGTGCTTCGGGGCCGGTCGGGGCTGCTTCGTCGCCTGACGGCCGCCGACTTGACGCTCAACGTAGACCTCGCCACTGCTCCGTCGGGAGAAGTTCCCGTTAAGCTCCTGCGCACAATGGTGGACATTCCGTACGGGACTGAGGTTGTACGTTTGGCTCCGGCCGAGTTCCAAGTCTCCCTTGTACCCTCAAAGTTACCCCCTGAGGCGTCCGAATAATCCAATCAACGTGCTACGATTGTTCGGCTCACTTTCTTCGGGAACCCCTTTAGGCGAGACCAAGCCTTTCAAAATGGCCAAAGAACTCTTTGGAACCGACGGTATCCGGGGCATACCGGGCGAATATCCCCTGGACGATCAGACCCTTTACTGGATCGGCCGCAGCATTGGGGGCTATCTTCGCCTGGGAAACGAACATCCTCGAGTGCTTATCGGCACCGACACCCGCGAATCGGGTGCGCATATTGCTTCGGAGATTGCCGCCGGGCTCGCTGAGGAAGGCATCAGCCACTCCTTCGCCGGAGTCATTACCACTCCCGGCGTAGCTTGTCTGGTACGCAAGGAGGGATTTGCGGCTGGGGTGGTGATTTCGGCTTCGCATAACCCTTACCACGACAACGGAGTAAAGCTTTTTGCCGGGTCGGGGATGAAGTTCCCGGATGAAATTGAGGCTCGGATCGAAACTGAGATTCTGCGACATCGGAATGGCCGGCCGCCTGCGTCGGCCTTGCCACTCACTCCCGACAGAAAACTGGACGAGGATTATCTCGAATTCCTGCGTGGATGCAGGATTCCCGGATCGAGTCTCTCCGGCCTGAAAATCGTGCTCGACTGCGCCAATGGAGCAGCCAGTTCGCTAGGTCCGGCCCTCTTCCAATCGCTTGGCGCAAACGTAATCGCGATTCACGACAAGCCTGATGGGCGCAACATTAATTCAAACTGCGGGTCACTGTATCCGGAGAACTTGCAACAAAGCGTTCCAGAAGCGGGTGCCGCGTTTGGGGTGGCTTTTGATGGGGACGCCGACCGAGCGATGTTTGTCAGCGGTTCGGGACGCGTCGTCGACGGAGACGGTGTGCTGCTCATCGCGGCGCGCTATCTGCGTTCCACGGGAAAACTAAAGGGCAGCGCCGTCGTGGGCACGACGATGACAAACCTGGGTCTGGAGCGCGCGCTGGCGGACGAAGGCCTTACGCTCGTGCGCGTGCCGGTTGGCGACCGCTATGTGCTCGAGGAGCTGCTGCGCAGCGGCGCGAACCTGGGCGGCGAGCAATCCGGGCACGTGATCTTCCTCGATGACGCAACCACAGGTGACGGCTTGCTTACTGCGCTCAAGGTCGCGTGTTTGGTTGCCCTTCTGGGACCTTTGGATCAGCTGGTGAACGATCTCAAGGTATACCCGCAAACGATTTTGAACGTGAAGGTGCGCGCAAAACCACCTCTGGATTCGCTCCCTGAAGTCTCGCAGACACTGGATGAAGCCACACGGGCGTTAGGGGGCTCGGGCCGGGTCGTCGTGCGTTATTCGGGCACCGAGCCGAAAGCCCGAGTCATGGTCGAAGCCGAACGCACGGAAGACGTCCAGCTCTGGGCAGAGCGGCTGGCGAACGCGCTGAAATCGGCACTTGGAACGTGAGCGCCTCCGAACCGCTAGTCCAGCCTCCCAAAGACCGTAGTATCTCTGACCTTCGTCTGTGAAAAACCATAGATATTGCGACCCAGCATGCAAGGCAAGAGCAGAAACATTCTCTTAAGTGACATCATAAGAAGATAGTTACTTAGGTTATAAAGAAACCACAAACACTGGCATGGAGCGTGCACCCATAATGGCACTGTTTCCCGGGGGGAAATGCTTCCCGCTGAGAGCGGGAATGGCGGGTGAGGTTGTTGCTACATTATGGGGTGGAACAAAGGGGCCCAGCGCGGGCCCCTTTTAGTTTTTTGCCTACCTAGTCGCAGTTAACCAAGTCTCTAAGATGGGATCGAATTCGTTCGAACGGCTTAGCTGCAGCCCGACGTACTGCCGCAGTTCTCGCATTTGTAGCAGCCGCCGTTTGGCGTCATCAGCATGCCGCATTCGGCGCAGGTTGGCGCGCTGTCCTGCAGGACAAAACGACCGTCAAGAATCATTTCGTCTGTCGTGCGCTTGTAGTCGATTTGCGCCGGCTTGGGCGGTGCCGGAACAAGAGTCGGGGTGGGAGCAGAATCAGCAGGTGGCTGAGTGAGATAATCGGCAGAAATGAACTTCCCTCCAAGCCATCGGCCGATGTAATCGAGCACGGATTTGGCATAGGGAATCTCTTTGTGTCCGGTATAGCCGGAGGGCTCGAAGCGCGTGTTGATGAATTTATCGACAAGCGCCTTGAGCGGCACGCCGTATTGCAATCCGATTGAGACCGAAAGCGCAAATCCGTCCATGAAGCCGGAGAGCGTTGAGCCCTCCTTGGACATCTTGATGAAGATCTCACCCGGTGTCCCGTCTTCGTACATGCCGACGGTGATGTATCCCTCATGCCCGCCGACGGAGAACTTATGCGTGAGCGACTGGCGCTCGCTGGGCAGCTTACGCCGGTGCACGTTGGGCAGGAAAAGCTCCCGTTGCTGAGCGGCCGGAGATTCTTCGGTCTTTACGGCCGCAACGGAGTCCTTTTTGGCGCCGGCGGCAGAAAGCGGCTGACTGCGTTTCGAATTATCTCGATAGATGGCCACGGCCTTCAGACCCAGCTTCCAGGATTCGATATAAGCCTGCATGACGTCCTCGACCGTGGACTCCTCAGGCATGTTGATGGTCTTGCTGATCGCTCCCGAGAGGAAAGGCTGCGCGGCGGACATCATCTTCAGGTGACCTTGCCAGGCGATTGAGCGGCCGCCTCCAGCAGGAGCCAGAGAGCAATCAAAAACGGGCAGGTGCTCCGGCTTAAGGCCGGGTGCTCCTTCGATCTTTCCCGCGAGATCGATGTGGGAAACGATTTGTGAGCTCTGCTCGGGCGAATATCCAAGCCTCATCAGCGCCTGCGGAACCGTATTGTTGACGATCTTGATCACGCCTCCACCGACGAGTTTCTTATATTTCACCAGAGCCAGATCCGGCTCGATCCCGGTCGTATCGCAATCCATCATGAAGCCGATGGTGCCGGTGGGTGCGAGGACGGTGACTTGCGAATTCTTGTAGCCGTGCCGTTCCCCAAGCGCGAGAGCGTCGTCCCATGCCTGGCGCGCTCCCGCCAGCAGAGGAGCCTGGACATTTTCAGACTTGATCGGACGCACAGAATCGCGATGCATTCGAATGACGTCCAGCATCGGCTCGCGGTTGACCGCAAAACCCGGAAATGGACCGAGCCTCTCGGCAATGCGAGCTGACTGGGCGTACGCTTCGCCGCACATCAGAGCCGTTATCGCGCCGGCCATGTCCCTGCCGCCCTCGGAATCATAGGGAAGAGCCAAGGACATCAGCAGCGCACCCAAGTTTGCATAGCCCAGGCCGAGTGGGCGGAACTTGTGAGAATTCTCTTCGATCCTGGGCGTTGGATAGCTGGCGTTGTCGACCAAAATTTCCTGTGCCGTGATGGTGATATCGACGGCATGGCGAAAAGCCTCGACGTCAAACGTACTATTCGGCCCCAGGAATTTCATCAAGTTCAGCGACGCCAGATTGCAAGCCGTATCGTCCAGGAACATGTATTCGGAGCACGGATTGGAAGCGTTAATGCGCGCCGTAGTTTTGCAGGTGTGCCAGCGATTGACGGTGGAGTCGTACTGCATGCCGGGATCGCCGCAATGCCAGGCCGATTCGGAGATCTTCTTCAGAAGATCGCGCGCGCGAAGCTTATCTGCGGGTGAGCCATCGGTGACATTGCGGGTCCACCAGTCGCGGTCCGCTTCGACGGCTTGCATGAATTCGTCGGTTACACGCACGGAATGGTTGGCGTTCTGAAAGAATACGGAGCTATACGCTTCGCCATCGATCGAGCTGTCGTAGCCCTGCTCGATCAGCACGTGGGCCTTGCGCTCTTCGCGCATCTTGCTATCGACAAACTCCACGATGTCCGGATGATCGGCATTCAGGATGACCATCTTGGCGGCGCGCCGGGTTTTTCCTCCGCTCTTGATCACGCCGGCAAAAGCGTCGAAGCCCTTCATGAAACTCACTGGCCCGGAGGCAATGCCGCCGCCGGAGAGCGTTTCATGGCTCCCGCGCAATGCGGAAAAGTTGGTGCCTGTGCCCGAGCCCCACTTGAAGAGCATGCCTTCGGTCTTCACCAGGTCCATGATCGATTTCATATCGTCCTGGACCGAGTTGATAAAGCAGGCCGAGCATTGCGGCTTCGCCTGTACGCCTACGTTGAACCACACAGGCGAATTGAAACTCATTTTTTGCTGAACCAGAAGATGCGTAAGGTCGTCAGAGAAGGCATCGCGAGCAGCCGGTGAAGCGAAATAACCGCCTAGCTCGCCCCAATCCACAATTGTGTCCACCACGCGACTGATCAACTGGCGCACGGAGTTTTCGCGGTCCGGCGTGTCCAGTTTCCCTTTGAAGTACTTCGAAGCCACGATATTCGTTGCCGTCTGCGACCAGGATTTCGGCACCTCGATGTTTTCCTGGCGGAAGATGACCTGCCCCTTTTCATTGCCGATCTGGGCAACGCGCCTCTCCCATTCGACAGCATCGAAAGGAGAAACGCGCCCGTCGGTAAAAAAGCGCTTAAAGTCCAACCCGACTTTTGGACGCGTTTGTGGTGTGGTCGAGGTCATTACCGGATTGTCGTTCTGGAGCGCCATCTGGGGTTCCGCCATCTCGCCTCCGCGCAGGTTGGGGTTCCCGCGGGATGGGAACCCTTATATTTTACCAAGCGAACGAGCATTCCGCTTGGACGCTGCTTCCGCTTCTCCGGCGGAAACCGCTCGATTCGAACGATCAGATCAGGCTCGAGACGCCAAAAAAGCGAAAAAGGCCACCCTTATTGTGAAAGGGGTGGCTATCGCCTTCGAACCGCCGATTCCAGGGCGTCCACGCTTGACGCCGATATAGCGGCTTTTGTCTAGTTGTCTCGGTGAACCCGGGCTGGCGCCTGGCTGTTTACAAATACCGGAGTCTAACGCGATCCGGTATCACAGCCGTGGTCTCCCGAATCTGGATTCGGACGATAGCGGTGTGCCAAAGTCTTGTCAAGGAAAAAGCGGAGCGATTTGCACAAAGCCTTGAGGGAATGGTGTTCAAAATGTCTACATATTGTGGTGCACTTTCAAGTTCCCACATTATGCGGAAGCTGCGGGGCGTCCGGTTTTCCTTCCCGATCATCTCAAGCTGTAGGGGCCAAGATTGCAGGCACCCAAACCGTCGGAGAATGGTCGATCCCGTGCTTGAACTCCTTAGAAAGCCTTGCCTCGGACGGGTTTCGCTCGTAGCAGCGTTTGGTGAGATAATGGGGTCGACTACCACCCAGCCGCCGGGAGGCCTACCCGGTGAGGATTACGATGCGGGAACGCATAGGGGTTAGTTTCGGTTTGCTGGCTATTCTGGCCGCGGGGATGACCCTTTCTGCGGCTTTGCCTAATACCTTACTTAACGATACGGACTCAGACGAGTCCAAGCATTCCGAAACTCCGCTCACGACGCAACAGATTCACAATCTGGTTGAACAGGCGGTCGAGAATCAACGGCGTAACGATTTTCTGCTCTGTCAGTACGCGCGCACGGAACACTCCGTGTTCCACGGTACTGGCAAAGAATCCGACAAGGATGTCGTTTCCAGGGTCATCCCGGCAGGTGAGGGAGTCATTCGCGTAGAGTTGCAGCGCGACGGGAAAATGACCGAGGCGGCCTATCTCGAACAGCAATGGCACGGCGCCGCCCAGGCTCTCGTTGCTCAAGCCAATGGGCGGGATCCGCACATCCCCAATTTCTACGACACAGCCCGGCACATGCACGAACGGGCCGATATGGTTAGCGCCATTGGGAAGGCATTCATTTTTCGGTGGGCAGGGCGAGTCTCAGTTAATGGCCTCCCAGTGGTTAAGCTGACGTTCACGCCCGATCCGACGTACCGGTCGTCGGCGCGATACGCCGTGATTTACGCGCACAGCACAGGCACAGCGTGGGTGGACGAATCGAGCGCGCAGCTCATCCGGGCCGATGCGCAATTGACCGACGATGTTTCGTGGGGCGGTGGACTTATTGCCAAGCTCTTTCGTGGGGGACAATTTACTTTCGAGCAGCGCGAGGTCGAACCCAACTTGTGGATGCCGTCGCGCTATGCCTACGACTTCGAGGGGCGAAAATTCCTTTTCAGCCTGAGCATTCACGAACGAATGGAATATACCGAATACCTGCGCGTAGGACCGCCGAAAGAGGCCGTCGCCGTGATCCGGCGCGAACATCCCAGCACTTCCGCCAACAGAAATTAACGAATTGAAGTCTTCATGCGACCGGGACAAGTGTGCCCGATTCAGATTCGAATTCTACCCGCATCAGCCACTCATAGTGGAAGCCCTGCGATTCGAGCCACGCTTGAAGCGTCTCGCGATCGGGCGCTTCGAATTCGACGAGCATCTTCCCCTCCATCATGTTTACCTGCACGCGCCGCGCTTTGACGCGGCCTGAAGAAAACAGCCGCTCAGTAAGCTGGGCGGCGCCTTGACGGGTGAGGCAGGCGAGCGTGTGCAATGTGAGATAGCGCGGCATCAAGTCTCCTGATCGAGTTGCATCCCTAAGAATGGCCACAATACCGATACCGATAAGAGGCTGCAACTCCGTTCCTGCAATCGATCGGTCCGGCCTCATTTGTGGCCGCACGAACAGTTAATCCTTTAGCCCCACTGCCGACCAACCTGCGTTCGGGCACGGTAAAATGGCTCCAAGCTGCTTCGAGGTGAGCCGTGCGCAAGCTTCGTTTTGCCGCGCTAACATTGCTTCTATTGCTTGCCCCCATTTTGGCGCACACGAGAAGTGTCGAAGGCGCCCTGGATGGCGTTGTGCTTAGCGGTAAGGGCGCTCCAGTGGCGTTCGCGGAGGTCTTCTGGCAAACAGCGGACGGCAGGGCACCGCATGCTGTGAGAGCGAATGGCAGCGGGCGCTTCCGGATCGCTGGCCTTCGGCAGGGTTTGTACGAAATCCGCGCCCAGGGCCTGGGGATGACTTCAGAGTGGGAACACAACGTCTGGGTCCCTGCAGGCCGTGAAGCCAACGTAACACTGCGCCTGACCCATCGTACAGCACGAAGTGGCTCGACCAAGTGAAGGCGATCTCAACTCAACACAACCGTTCGTACTAAAACGCCGGTACCCTCTTTTTAGGGCTAGCGATCCATTGGCCGGATCGCAGGCGATTGCGATTATCGTGGCCGGGTTGGGAGCCGCTGCGGGGACGACGGCTCCGAGAGATCGAAGTCGTAGGCAGCTTCCCAACCCACTTAATCCAGCAATTCTTACGCTATAAGTCTTTATTCCTAAAGCACTTGGCCCGCGTGCGGCCCTTTCTCGAGTGCCTTTGCCAGCAGCCAGAGCCTATTTTGGAAACCGCTATGGGTCACGCTGCGCACAGAAAACCCTCTAATTGAGTAGAATCCGGCTGTGGCGACCCTCATCCCTCACTCAGACCGCACAAAGATCGAAGCTCAGGTCTTGGGGATCATTCGCGAGCTCCTGCGCGAATTGGGCAATCCTGCGGCGAGCGCAACCCTGAAGGCATCCGCGATCCTGGACAGCGATCTGGGGCTCGGAAGCATCGAGCGAGTCGAGCTTTTGTCGCGACTCGAGCGAACTCTGGAGATGCCGATTCCGGAGGCTGCGATTGCGGAAGCCAAGACGGTCGAAGATGTCATCGCGGCACTCGCCGGGGCACAGGGCAGCGAAAGCGCCGACACAGTCGAGCTTCCTGCAGCAGAGTTGAACGATCGCGAGCGTAATCCTGCTGTGACTGGCTCGCGCCCGGTCCAAGGCGTCTTGGAAGCACGCACTGAAAATGACGCTGCTGCTCAGCCTATTGGCAGCGTTCGGCGGCTTTTCGAGGCGATTTACGGCATTTACGCCGCGACGGTGTTTTTGATCTGGGTGGTGCTGGCGTGGCTCATACTGCACCTGATGCCGCGGGGACAGCCGGCGGCGCGGATGACTACTATAGCTCTGCGAGTTTATTTTGGACTCGTCGGCTGCCGGATTGATCTGGAAGGACGCGAGCACATGGATGCTTATGGTGCGTGCGTATACGTAAGCAATCACACCAGCTATAGCGATGTGCTGGTGGTGATGGCGCTATTCGAAACGAACTATCATTTTGTGGCTAAAAACGAAATCAACGATATGCTTTTCATCGGGACTTTTCTGCGCAAAATCGGCCATTTTGCCTTCGAGCGCGGCAAGCTGCGGGAGAGGTCGCGCCTAGCGGAGCAAATGGAGCAGGCCCTGCTTCGAGGCGAATCTTTGTTTATTTTCGCGGAGGGCACATTCACAGCGCAACCCGGGGTGCGCCCCTTTCAATCGGGGGCGTTCCGGGCGGCGGTCAAGACCGGAAGGCCGATTGTCCCTGTTGCCCTGCGGGGCGCCCGCCGGTTCCTGCGGGATGGCACTTGGCTGCCTAAACCCTCGCGAATCACTGTGACAGTATGTCCTCCTCTTGTCCCGTCCGCCGCTGCGAAGGGGCGCGACTTGGAGGAAGTATTGCGGCTTCGAGATGAGGCCCGAAGGGTCATTGCCAAGTACTCCGGGGAGCCTCTACTTTAGAACTCAGAATCCGAGGGGATTTTCAATGGTCGATCCTCTCCCCCCAGCCCCTTCTGCGCATTCGGTTTAGGCGAAGAGCTAAAAAACTTGGGCAAGCTGCATCAATTCCACCCGACCTCGCATCTATAAGTTTGTCGTTAATCCATAAATCATAAGAATTGAGGTCTTTGGCCATGAATCGCACTTCTCATTCGGAAGAAATCGTAGGGGTTCGCTATACCGGTTGGGCCGCGTTGGATCGGGACCCGCAGGAAGATTTTGTGGAGTTTGTCTGTCCGTCCTGCGGGCACAAAGGAATGAAAGCGGCCCGCCGGGCGCTTGCGGAATATCACTTCATCGACGGCTTCCTGCAGGACATACATGGCGAAGCGGCTACTTGCAAAACCTGCCGCAAGTCGCTGCAGGTCGCTCCGATCGTGCTGGTGCACGACCGCGATGAAAAGCGGCGCTTCGAGGCGATTTTCACAGAGGAACCGGTAGCGGTTCTGAACTAACGACGAAAAGGCCGGATCGGATATTCACTGGGCCCGGTCCGGCCTACCTTAGCCGTTGGGACTCCTGCGTTTTATCCTCCGACCTACTCGCTAAACAGGGTATCCGGGGACATCTGGAACTCTTCCAGGCCGCTGCGGATACGTTCGAAGGCCTCATCCACGCTATCTGCAAACTGGAGCAGATTGTATTCTCTCCGGTTGATGGTGCCCCAATTGAGCATCTCTCGCCAATCGATTACGCGATTCCAGTAGCGGCGCCCGTAAATCAGGATCAGATTGCGGCGCTGCAGCTTGCCGGTCTGCATCAATGTGAGCATCTCCCAGAGTTCATCCATGGTGCCGAAGCCACCGGGAAAAACGATGAGCGCTTTGGCGAGTTGGGCAAACCACAACTTGCGCATGAAGAAATAGTGAAACTGAAAATTGAGACCCGGGCTGATGTAGGAATTGGGCCACTGCTCGTGCGGCAGTTCGATGGAGAGACCGACCGTTTTGCCGCCGGCTTCGGCTGCGCCACGGTTGGCAGCTTCCATGATACCGGGCCCGCCTCCCGAACAGATTACGAAACGGCGTGGATGTTCGCCGAGGGTGAGGGACCATGCAGTGATGCGCTTCGCAAGTTCCCGGGCTTCTTCGTAATAGCGCGACATCGATAGAGCCGCGCGGGCATCGCGGAGCGCCAGGCGACGACGGGGCGTTTGCTTGCCCTTGAGACTCTTCAGCCGCCGCAGATGGGCCAGGGCTCGGTCACGCCCGACAATCCGCGCCGAACCAAACATCACGATGGTGTCGCCAACCTCTTCGCGCCGCAATCGAACAAGAGGGTCGAGATATTCGGTAAGAATGCGCACCGGCCGGGCTGCGACGCTTTCCATGAAGAGAGCATCGCGATAGGCGGGCTGCTGCGGCGTTAGACGACGACGAGCCATGAATCCTCCCGGGGAAATTAGACGAGCCATCATTCTACGTGGTGCGAGAAGGCCAATCCAACGTAAGCGACTCAGCAGGCGTCCAATCTAGTAAACTTGCAGCAGGGTGAAAAGGACCAGTGGGCGGAGGCATAACATGAAAGCTATGGCACGAGGACACAGACTAGCGCCACTGGTTGCAGCGGTGGCAGGAATCGCACTATTAGCGGGCACTTACGCATGGGCGCAGTCTGGCTCCGGACCCATCGCTCCGAAAGCGGGGCAGGCGGTTCAGAAAGCGCCGCAAGCCCCGGCCCAAAAACCGCTCGATCAGTCTTCGATACGCGTGCGCGTGGATCTGGTGAATGCGCCCGTAGTTGTGCGGGATTCCAAAGGCGAGCTGGTGCTGGACCTTACCGAGAAAGATTTTCACATTTTCGACAACGGCGTGGAACAGAAGCTAGAAGGATTCGATATGGGAGGCGCGCCGCTATCCGTTGTTATCGTCATGGAGACAAGCTCTCGAATCGAGGCGCTCTTGCCAGCGATTCGCAAAACGGGCGTTTTGTTTACCGAAACCGTCGTCGGCGAAAGTGGCGACGCGGCTGTGATTGGCTATGACGACCAGGTGAATCATCTGCAAGATTTCACGGCGGACCATGACGCCATTGAAAAGACCATTAATAATCTGAAGCCGGGCACGTCGGGAACGCGCCTCTATGATGCGCTTTCGAGCGCGGTAGGCATGCTCAAGAACCGGCCGGCGTTGCGGCGCCGGGTGATCATCACGGTCGCCGAAGCGGTTGATTCGGGCAGCGAAGAAAAGCTGGGGCAGGTTTTGAGAGATGCCCAGCTCGAGAACATCACCATTTATTCTGTGGGACTTTCGACGACCGCTGCCGAAGCTCGAGGCCAGCAAAAGAGCGGCGCTCCGCCATCCGCAACGCCGCCAGGCGTATTCGGCCAGCCGGGTATTCCGGGCACACCCCAAACGCCCACCACAGAAGAGCAGCGCTCCGGCAATATCGATCTGATGGCATTGGCAGTATGGGTAGTGCAACACGCAGAGGCCGCCGTCAAGGAACGTCCACTGGAATTGGCGACGGCGGCGACCGGGGGGCTCTACCAGTCCACGGTGAAGGATGCTTCCATCGAGAAGGCCATTGACGAGGTTGGCGGTGAGCTGCACGCGCAATATACGCTCAGCTACCGTGCTTCGGGGACAAACACTACCGGATACCACGAAATTCGAGTGCTAGTAGACGGCCGCCGCGCGCTGATCGTACGCTCACGACCGGGCTACTACCTCAGTTCACCCGGCGCGTAACAAACGCGCTCAGGATTTTTCTTCCTCTTTGGTCTCCGCTGGCGCTACGGCTGGAGTGCCGCCCGTCGCATTGGCGCCATTACTTTCCTCTTCGAGGATAGCGGCGGCGGCGATTTTATCGTCGTCATCGAGACGCAACAGGCGCACGCCCTGCGTCGAGCGGCCTGCCTCCCGAATCTCGTTGGAGTGCACGCGAATGATCTTTCCGAACTCTGTGATAATCATCACGTCGGAATCTTCACTGGCTTGCAGAGCGGCGACTACCGCGCCGTTGCGGTCGGTGCTCTTCAGATTGATCACACCTTTGCCGCCGCGCGAGGTGATCCGGTATTCGGCGAGCGGAGTGCGCTTGCCGTAGCCCTTTTCGGAGATGGTGAGCATGAGCGAAGTGAGCGAATCCTTGATCGCTTCGTTTTCGAGCTCATCGAGATTTTCCGTTTCTTTCTTCGATTCCTTGCGGATGATCTCAAAATCCGGCTGCGCGGCATCCATGCTGACGACGTAATCGTCTTTGCCTAAGTCCATGCCGTTGACTCCGCCGGCCTGCCTACCCATCGCGCGAACTTCCGTTTCACGGAACAGGATGGCCTGGCCCTCATGGCTGGCTAGGAAGATCATCTGCTTGCCGTCGGTGAGCTTCACGCCGATCAATTCATCCTTGGCTTCCAGATTGATGGCAATGATTCCCGAAGGCCGTGGATTGCTGAATTCCGCGAGCTCGGTCTTCTTCACCGTGCCGTTACGCGTGGCAAAAAAGACGTAGCGGCCCACCTCTTCCAGATTGCGCGCGGGGACAAGCGCAGTGAGGTGTTCGTCCTCTTGGAATTTCACCAGGCTGGTGATGGCACGGCCGCGCGTGGCTGCAGCAGCTTCGGGAATTTCGTAGACCTTCAGCCAAAAAACACGGCCCTTGGAGCTGAACAGCAGAATATAACTGTGCGCCGAGGCGATGAAGAGATGCTGGACGAAATCCTCTTCGCGCGTACGTGCGCCGATGCGGCCCTTTCCGCCGCGCGACTGATGGCGATAGACATCCACCGGCGTGCGCTTGATATAGCCGGCGTGGCTGATGGTGATGGCCATGTCGGTATCGGCGATCAGGTCTTCGACCTTGATTTCATCCACAGCGTCGACGATTTGCGTGCGACGACCATCGCCGAATTCCTTCTGAATCTCCTGCAGTTCGGAAACGATTACCTGCTTAAGTTTTTTCTCGCTGCCCAGAATTTCCTTGAGCTCGGCGATCTTCGCGCGGATTTCAGCAAGTTCCTTCAGGATGTCGTCGATGGAAAGGCGCGTCAAACGGTGCAATTGCAGTTCCAGGATGGCGTCAATCTGGATAAGGCTGAGGCCGATCACGTCGCCGGAAAGTCCATATTTCTTGGAGTCGAGTTTGACGCCTTTGAGAGTTTCCGTCTTCTCTCCACGCGCGCCGGAGACGATTTCTACCGACTTGTTAGAAAAATAGGCGTGCAAATTCTCGCGCGCATTCGCACGGCTGGCAGAACCCCGGATGATCTTGATGGCGTTGTCCAGATGATCGACGGCGATGTGATACCCCAGCAAAATGTGTTCGCGCTCTTCGGCCTTGCGCAGGTCGTAACGCGTGCGGCGAATCACCACTTCACGGCGATGTTCGAGGAAGAGCCGCAGAAACTCGAGCAGGCCCATCTCGCGGGGCTGTCCGCCGGTGATGGCCAGCAGGATCATGCCGAACGATTCCTGCATCTGCGTGAGCTTGTACAGATGGTTTAGGACGAGCTGGGCCTCTTCACCGCGCTTGATTTCGACCACGACGCGCATGCCTTCGCGATCGGACTCATCGCGCACGTCGGAGATACCTTCGATCTTTTTCGACTGGACCAGGTCGGCAATTCGCTCCACCAGACGGGACTTATTGACCTGATAAGGAATTTCCGTGATCACGATATTTTCTCGATCTTTGCCCACCTGTTCGATGGCAGCCTTGGCGCGCATGATGAAACTGCCGCGGCCTTTCTTGTAGGCTTGCTCGATGCCGTCGCGGCCGGCGATGTATCCGCCTGTGGGGAAGTCTGGACCGGGAACGAGCTTCATCACTTCCTTGAGCGAGACGTCCGGCTTTTCCACCATCAAGACTGTGGCGTCGATGATTTCCTTCAGGTTGTGCGGAGGAATGTTCGTGGCCATGCCGACGGCGATGCCGGTCGCGCCGTTTACCAGCAGGTTGGGCACACGCGTAGGGAGCACGACGGGCTCGTGTTCGGTCTCATCGAAATTGGGAATGAAATCGACGGTCTCTCGATCGATATCCGCCAACAACTCTTCGCTGATGGGCGCGAGCCGCGCTTCTGTGTAACGCATGGCCGCCGGCGGATCGCCATCGACCGAGCCGAAATTGCCCTGCCCATCCACCAGCGGATAACGCATGCTGAAAGGCTGCGCCATGCGGACCAGGGCGTCATAAACAGGCGCATCGCCATGCGGATGGAATTTGCCAAGTACCTCGCCGACGATCTTGGCGCACTTGCGGTAGGGCCGCGTGGAGGTCAAGCCCATCTCGTGCATGCCGAACAGAATGCGCCGGTGCACGGGCTTGAGGCCGTCGCGCACGTCGGGCAACGCGCGCCCGATGATCACGCTCATGGCGTAGTCGAGATAGGACTTCCTCATCTCGGCTTCGATATCCACCGGAATTAAAATGGCCGGCGTTTTTTCCTCTGCCATTTGCTTTTGGCTCCCTTTCTAGTTCGCCATTAAGTCTTAGATATCGAGGTTCTGGACATCCAGGGCGTTGTCTTCGATGAATTTGCGGCGTTCCTCAACGTTTTCGCCCATCAGCGTGGTGAACATCTTCTCCGCCTCGACCACGTCTTCCAGCTTCACTTTCAACAGCGTGCGGGTTTCGGCGTTCATGGTGGTGGCCCACAGCTGTTCCGGATTCATTTCGCCCAAGCCCTTGAATCGCGTGATAGTGAAGTCTTTCTTCGCGTCCTCCAGAACAAAAGCGAGCACCGCGGCCGCATTCTCTTTGGTCACTTTGTCGCCATTACGCGACACCGTGAACGGCGGCTTATCTGAAGCCGAAATGGCCCGGCTAAGCGTGCGCAGCCGTTTCCAATCGGGCCTGGAAGCAAGCGCCCAATTAATTCGCCCCCACGGCCCGGAACCATTACCCAGCACCACTTCGTGCAGACTGTGCTCCTCGTCATAGACGATCTTTGCGTCCACTTTGAGCTTGGCTTTCTCGATGGCTTTCAGGAGTTTCTCGAGCTCCTTCTTATCTTCAAAATCGGCCTTCTTCTCTAGATCGCTTGCCGCGACCAAGTCAACCAGGGCACGTTCCCGCAGCCGCCGGAGCATCTTGGCCGCGATCTGGTCATATTCCTGCACATCGAGAAGGAACCTGGTGAGCGCGGCCCCTTCGAGCGCGACGCCCTCTTTGGCCTTGACGATGTGGTCCTCGGTGGCGCGCCGCATCAGCTCGTGTGAGAACTCGCGCTCGTCGCGGATGTAACGATCCATTTTTCCGCGCTTGACGCGATAGAGAGGGGGCTGAGCGATATATATATGCCCACGCTCGATAAGTTCCTTCATGTGACGGAAGAAAAACGTCAGCAACAAAGTGCGAATATGGCTGCCGTCCACGTCCGCGTCGGTCATCAGAATCACTTTGTGATAGCGTAAGCGGCTGGCGTCGAAGTCGTCCTTGCCGATTCCGGTTCCCAGCGCCGTGATGATGGCGCGGATTTCTTCGTGGCCCAGCATTTTGTCGTAGCGCGCCTTCTCCACGTTCAGGATTTTGCCTTTGAGCGGCAAAATGGCTTGATAGCGGCGGTCACGGCCCTGTTTGGCTGACCCGCCTGCCGATTCGCCCTCGACGATGAATACTTCGCATTTGGCGGGATCGCGCTCCTGGCAATCCGCCAGCTTACCGGGCAAGCCTCCGGAATCCATGGCTGATTTTCGGCGCGTAAGCTCCCGCGCTTTGCGGGCCGCCTCGCGCGCTCGCGCCGCGTCAATGCACTTTCCGATAATGCGGCGCGCGACGGTGGTGTGCTTATCGAAGTATTCCCCGAGCCGCTCGTTAACAAGCTGCTCTACCTGGCCCTTGATGTCGCTATTCAGCTTGCCTTTGGTCTGCCCTTCGAACTGAGGCTGGGGCAGCTTCACGGATACGACTGCGATCAAACCTTCGCGGACATCATCGCCGGTGATCGAGACACTATCCTTCTGTTCCTTGAGCATGCCGGCGGCGCTGGCGAAGTTGTTGATCGAGCGCGTCAGCGCGGAACGGAATCCGGAAAGATGCGTGCCGCCATCAACGGTGTTAATGGTATTAGCGAAGGCAAAGACGTTTTCCGCGTAGCTATCGTTATATTGCAGCGCGATTTCTAATTCGACGTTATCGCGCTTGCCTTCGATATAGATCGGAGAATCGTGGAGCGTCTGCTTGCCGCGATTGAGGTGTTTGACGAATTCCACGATGCCGCCGGTGAAGCGAAACTCAGTGTTCTTTTCGCTGCGCTCATCCTGCAGTGTGATTTTCAGGCCCTTGTTCAGGAAGGCCAACTCGCGCAAGCGCTGCGCGAGGATGTCATAGCTGTAATCGGTCTTTTCGAAGATGGTGGGATCGGCGTGAAACGTGATCTTGGTACCGGTCTTGCGCGTCTTGCCAGTAACGACGAGCTTCGATTTGGGAACTCCGCATTCGTAGGACTGTTCCCAAACCTCGCCATCCCGCCAGATCTCCAGCTCCAGCCAGTCCGAGAGCGCATTCACCACAGACACACCAACGCCATGAAGACCACCGGAAACTTTATAAGTGTCGCTATCGAATTTTCCGCCTGCGTGAAGAACGGTCATGACCACTTCCGCGGCGGGCTTCTTTTCCGTGGCGTGCATATCCACCGGAATGCCGCGGCCGTTATCGATGACTGTGACGCTGTTGTCTTCGTGAACGATGACATTGATTTCGTCGCAATAGCCGGCCATAGCTTCGTCTACCGAGTTATCCACCACTTCCCAAACGAGGTGGTGCAAACCCTGTTCGGTGGTCGAGCCGATATACATGGCCGGGCGCTTGCGCACCGCCTCAAGACCGCCCAGGACCTTGATCGAGGTGGCGTCGTAGCGATGGCCCGCAGCTTTGCCGGTCACCGTCTCTTTCTCAGCCATATTGTGTGCGTCTCCTGACTAACCGTGGAGGGGAAGGCTGCCGCAGAACGGTTTTCCCGCCTTTAACGTGCAATCCTGGTGTCGATTCGCGAACCAGAGGCGCTTCTGCTCCATCCCGTCCGGATTTTCTTCTTGCGAAAGCGGACGCGGCGAAGACTGTGTTTGCCTGGCTGCACCTTGTCGTTCTGGCGCGAACGAGAAAACCAAGGCACAGATCAGAGCTAAAAATGCCGTTCCGGAAGACCCAAAACTTGTGTGAATGCCCAACAAAATTGTACTCTATTGGAGCCTTTTTCTCAAGGCGTTGCCAGATTATTATTGTAAGCTAAGCCTTTATCCTGCAGCTGGTTACGCCATATTCACAGAGCGTTTGGTGGGGATTCGACTAGTTTTTTAGGGACGCAAACTTTTGCTAGCAAATTGAGGCGAATTCAGGCCAAAAACTAGATGCGCATGGGCATGATGATATAGCGATACCGGTACTGATCGTCCGCCAACGGCACCAATTGACCGGCGGACTGCTCGTCTTTCAGCTCCACACTGATGGGCCCGTCGGGAGCTGCGGCGAGAAAATCCAGCAGATATTGGCCATTAAAGCCAATCGAAATGGGATCGCCGCTGTATTCTTTTTCTATATTCTCAGTGGCTTCGCCATACTCCGGACTTGAAGCCGAAAGCTCCACGCCCTCGTGGCTGACGGAGAATTTCAGCGCATGCGAACGCTGATCGGCCAATTGTGAGACGCGCCGCACGGCATCATTGAATTCATTGCGCTCGAGAACAATTTTCTTGTTGTTATCGCGCGGCAGAACGGCTTCGTAGTTGGGAAACTGCCCGGTGAGAATACGAGAGATCAGCAGATGCGAATCAAGCTGAAAAAATAAGTGGCTATCGTCTCTGGCGAATTCAATTTGGCCGTTTTCTCCCGCCTCTCCAGCGAGCCGTTGAATTTCCGCCATGGCCTTCTTGGGAATCAAAGGACGCGTCTCGTTGGAAAGACCCGCGAAAGAATGGTCGGTTTCCGCGAGAGCGAGACGGTGACCGTCCGTGGCGACCATGGCGATCATATCGGGCTTCAAAGTGAGCTGAGCGCCGTTCAACGTGTAACGAGACTCCTCCATCGAAATCGCGAAAGCGGTCCTGGCAATCAGGGTGGAGAGAATTCCTGCCGGTATCGTCACGAGCGCGTGAGGGAAAACTGGAATGGCCGGGAAATTATCCTTGGACATGCCCACCATTTTGTAATTGCGCCGGTCCGAGGTAATTTGCACCCAGTGGTTTTCGAGCAGGCGAAACCGAATTTCACCTTCGGGCAGCAGCCGCACCAATTCGAGCAGCTTCTTCGCGGGTATCGTGCCGGCGCCCTCTTTTTTAACCTTCGCCTCGCACGAAGTACGAATGCTGAGCTCGAGGTCCGTGGCCGTCAGCGTGACGCTGTTGCCTTTGGCTTCACACAGAAGGTGCGAAAGGATGGGGATCGTGGTTTTGCGTTCGACGACGCCTTGCGTGAGATTGAGTGCCCCGAGCAGATCGTACTTTTTAACGGAAAATTCCATCTACGATTTCCTCCGCGGTAAGCCGCGAATTCAAACCGGCTACTCTACCCTGTTTTAATGAAGGGATAAAGATAGTAGTAGTAACCGTGCACGCGCAAAAGAGGATATCCGCACAAGGTCTGTAGTTTAAGTGCGATGTCATGTGGACGAAATTGAGCATTGTGCTCGCAATCGGTGGAAAACCGGGACAGGGCGGTTCTGGGCGACGAAGCTTTCCACAGCGGCCGCAAAGCGCCCACATCATTCGCACAAGGTTTTCATAGGGCGCAAAAACGCAAAGAGCAGGCAGACCAGGGCAAAAATGGGAAGCACCGCCGGCATGGCTTTGCCGGCGGGCGCGGAAAGTCGATGAGGAGACGAGTCGGCTGTTTAGCCGAGGGTGTCGAGCAGACGGCTAATTGTGCGGTTCAAATCTTTGTCGTTGCGGCGCAGGTTTTCGATCTTGTTGATCGAGTGCAGGACTGTGGTGTGATGTTTGCCGCCGAACTGTTTTCCGATTTCCGGCAGCGAAGCGGAGGTAAGCTGCTTTACCAGGTACATCGCAATCTGGCGGGGAAAGGAGATGGCCTTGGCGTTCGAACGCATCTTGAGATCCTGATCCCGAAGGCCAAACTGTTCGCCGACACGCTTTTGGATCAGCTCGATGGTGACCTTTTTCTCCTGTGTGGCGATGATGTTTCGCAGAGCTTGCTGTGCCGTGCCGAGATTTACGGGTGCGCCGGTGAGTGAAGTGTAGGCTACCAGCCTCGTCAGCGCGCCTTCCAATTCGCGCACGTTGGACTTGATCGAGCGCGCGATGAATTCAGCCACGTCATCTGCCAGCTGAAAATGTTCCGTTTCGGCTTTCTTCTGCAGAATGGCGATCTTGGTCTCCAGATCGGGCGGCTGAATATCCGCGATCAATCCCCATTCGAAACGTGAACGGAGGCGTTCTTCGATGGCGGCGATTTCTTTCGGCGGACAATCGGAAGACAGCACAATCTGTTTTTGCAGGTCGTGCAGCGCATTAAAAGTGTGAAAGAACTCTTCCTGGGTGCGCTCTTTGCCGGCGATAAACTCGATATCGTCGACCAGCAGAACGTCAACAGAGCGGAACCGATCTCGAAAAGTGATCATGCGGTCGAAGCGAATAGAATTGATTACCTCGTTGGTGAATTTCTCAGCGCTGATATAAGTGAGCCGGAGCCCTGGGTTGCGCGACTTCACCATGTGACCGATAGCCTGCATCAAATGCGTTTTGCCCATCCCCACACCGCCGTAGAGGTAGAGCGGGTTGTAGGCTTTTGACGGAGCCTCCGCAACGGCGCGCGCGGCTGCGTGCGCGAACTGATTGGATCCGCCGACGACAAACGTGTCGAAGGTGTATCGCAGATTCAGCTGATGGTCTACGTTATCGAAATCGAGCCGTGCTTGTTTGATGGGCAAGGCCATGGCCGAAGGGGGCTCCGGCTCGTTGCATACGAAATTGAGCTGCACATCCGGCATGCCGACTTCGACCAGGACAGCTTGAAGCAATTCACCGTAGGTCTCGGTGAGGCGCTTTCGGAAAGGCCGCGAAGGAACGCGAACCACCACGGTGCCATTGTCGGCACCCTCCTGCTTGGTGGGCAGAAACCAAGTAGCAAAACTGTGCGGGTTGACCCGCCTTTCCATGTGCTGCAGAATCTTTTCCCAAGAATTCATTCGTTTACCAGCCGCCAATAGGAGGGTATGGTATTTCCACAAGGTGTGGAAATACTGTGGAAATGCCGCACCGGCGGCCACCCATCCAATCTTGAATGTTTTTAAGCCTAGGACTCCGGCCTAGCGTACCCCTGAGTTGCCAGTGTCGCGAGGGTGGCCGGGGCTGTTACAGGACCTTCGCGTCATAGCACCGACGAGGTCCGATTGTCCACGAAAGCCGTCACGTGCGGCAAGGAAAAAATAAAGCTGCATACATGGAAGCCTGCACAGGAGATGCACAGGATTTCCACAGAGAAGAATTTTCTCGCGCGATTGAGCAAAAAGTTTTGGAATTTCCGTTGTTTCAGACAAGCGGCAGGAATCAGCGCTTACTTTTTCTTACCCGAGCGCGGGAATTCATAAATCCCGATCGGGTCGTTGCCCAAGAGCAGGTCGTCTTTTCCGACGAGCACGAAATCAGGCACCATGCGCGTGCGATCCGTCGTATAGATGCGATCGCTAGACAAAGTGTTATCAGCATTATCGAAGCGCATCAGCAAGTTCCCCAGGGCCAGCCAGATTTCCTGAGTTTCGGGATCAATTCCCAATGCAGAGACGATCTCGTGGGGAGAGGCAGGCTTTCCCGAGCCCGCGCGGGCGATTTCCTGGCGTGCGGACTGCGCCATGGGCTGAAGCTCGAGAGTCGTAAGCGTCAGTTCATCGAGCGCGTAACCGGAATTGGGATCGTATTTTCGTACCGTAGGTTCCGGCAAATAGCGGAATGCAAAATACAGATTGCCGGCCTTGTCCGAGGCCAGATGCCCGACGTTGAGGCGGTGGTTCAGTTCGGGGTCGTCGCTCAGGTCAGCCAGTTCGCCAAATTCACGCAGGAGCGTGCCGTGCAGGTCGTAAACGGCAATCAGGCGCTCGGAATTGCCGCTACAGACGGCAAACCGATCGCCTGGAAGGGCGACAATTTGGGTTGGTTCAGGAACGCTAAAATGTGCGAAGGGCGCCCCGTCAGCCGTGTAGATGCTCACGATATTGGCGCTTTGATCCGCGATGTACACGCGGCCGGATGCATCAAGATCCATTGAACTGGGAGAGACAAGTTCGCCGGGCCGAGGCCGCGCGGGAATATCTCGCAGTTTTCTCCCCTGCGAGTCGAACACAAGCACGACAGGCACAGAATGCGCAGACGGCTGAGAGCGCTTCCAAAGCGTTGCACGTTTAGGAGAGTCCCCAGGGTCAGAAGGGGTAGCAGGCGCCAGGATGTAGTAGGCGCCGTCTGGGCCACGGCGAATAGCGCGAAAGCCGGCGCCGACGTCGGGAAAGCGGCGTCGAGCCGCATCGAGGGTGGGGTCCTCCTGAGCGCGCATAGGCGCGCCGGAGAAGACCGCTGCACAAAGGATGGCAACAAGAGGTGGGAGGGTTTGGGCGATGCGTCTCACTGTCACGTGAATATAAATGCGACGGCGCCCGCATTAGGTTGCTCGTACGAGGCGAATCAATGGTCCAAGCGGTAGCGGCGGCGCGCCACGGATACCGCCCGGCCACTGACGGAATCCGCCTCGATGAGCACCGCGTTCATTTGGATGTCGCCCGTGGCGACCTCGAATCGGGCCGGCAGTCCGTCGAGAAAGCGCTTGATGATTGGTCCTTTCTCCATCCCGATAATGGAATCGTGCGGTCCTGTCATGCCCACGTCCGTAATGAAGGCGGTTCCGCCGGGCAGGATTCGTTCATCCGCTGTGGCCACATGGGTATGTGTGCCAAGCACGGCCGTGACACGCCCATCCAGATACCAGCCCATGGCCTGCTTTTCACTGGTGGCTTCGGCGTGCATATCCACGATGACGACCTTGGTCTCGGGCGGCAGCCTGAGCAATTCGCGATCGGCGACGCTGAACGGGTCATCGTTTGCCACCATGAAGATGCGCCCTTGCAAGCAGAGGACGGCATAAGGCGTGCCTTGGCGAGACGTGCCGCAGAAAAGCCCGCTGCCCGGGCTAGTTGCCGGGAAATTGGCGGGACGCAGCAGCCGGGGCTCTCGCGGAATGAAGTCCAGAATCTCCTTGCGGTCCCAGATGTGATTCCCTCCGGACAGCACCTCGATTCCGGCGGAAAGCAGTTCCTCGGTGAGCCGCGGAGTGATGCCGAATCCGGAAGCCGAATTCTCGCCATTGGCGATCACAAGGTCGGCCTGTTCGTTCGAGATGATATCCTCCAGGCGTTCGAGCACGATACGCCGCCCGGGCGAACCTACAATGTCCCCAATAAACAAAATGCGCATGGATGTGCGGTGGAAGGAGCGGTCCACTTCGCCGTGTGGAGCTAGATCCTGAACCTCTGTTATAAGGTGGGCGCCCTGCGCCGGCCTTTAGGCTTTCCCGCTACCGAGGCATGCCCGGTTGCGGGCCATGCGCACAGGCCGTCTGACCCGGGCACCGCAGAGATCCAGCATTGGTTCAAAAGATCTTCGCACCAATCACGCGCGTTGCAGGCCTACTCCTCGTACATTCTAGCGGTCCGAGGACGACCGTCAAATCGATTTCCCTGCTGGCGTGTCTTTGTGCGCTCAGGCTGTTTGCTGAAGCGCACGATCGATCAGTTTGAGGCAACGTTCGGCGTTTACTCGCAGTGCCGCTTGGTTTTTGTCCCGGTCCTGCCGCAGATTGTGCAGTTCGTCGGCAATGGATAAAGCTGCGAGCACAGCGACCTTTACCGAGTCCACTGCTCCAGTCCCTCGGGCGACCTGGCGCATACGCTGGTCCACATACTTGGCCAATTGCTCCACATAAGAGGGCTCGAGGTCCCCAGCGACGTTGTAAACCTGATCGTAAATTTCGACTTTCATCCTTGCACGCCTCCCGGCAAATGAACCGCGCGGCTAGGGCGGCGTTATTGTGCGACACCCGCTAAGCCAGGGCAAGGTGATCGTCAATTCGCGACGGGAGGTTCTGAAATCGCAGCTGGGTTTAAGCGGAACGCAGCTCCGCGCCTAACTTCTGCTGCAAGGTGGAAATGATGCGCGAGGAAAAATCGTTCAGCTGAGCGTCCGTCAGAGTGGCTTCCTGGCTTTGAAATGTGACCCGGACCAGCAGCGAAAACTTTCCGGGCGGGATATTTCGTCCGCGAAAGAGGTCGACGGCCTCGACAGAGATGACTTCGGGTACTCGCAATCCCTCTATGGCCTCGCGCACCGCGGCGAAGCACGTGCCATCCGGGAGGGTCAGCGAGAAATCGCGCTCGACAGCCGGAAAGCGCGAAATCGGCTGATATTTTCGCGCGGCGCGAGCCTGCTTGTAGCCGGCGTAGAAGGGCTCAAGCGCCCATTCTGCGAGAAAGACATCCTGACGCAGCTTGAACCTGTCCGCCACTCGCGTGGCGAGTTGACCCGCTTGACCGATCGCGCGCGACTCGCCCGTCCCGTTTTTGGCCGGAGCGAAAGCGCCGGCGCGAGCGGCATTCTGCCAGCCCGAACTTTCATTCTTCCATCTGAAGCCGCCGGCAAGATCGCCGATTTGGTCGAGATCGCCTTTCAGGTCGGCGAATGAGTACTCCCGGGCAGATTCCGCGACGCCTTGTTGGCGCGCCAGGCCGGTTGCGCCGATGGTGACGATGCGCATCTCGTCGGGCGCGTCATTCAGCAGGCGATAAGCGCGGCCGATTTCAAATAGCCGCAAATCGCGCTGGCCCCGGTTCAAATTCCACGCCAGCGCATGCGCCATGCTCACCAAGCCATTCGAGCGCAAAAGTGAGGCGTCTTCCGCGAGAGGATTTGCCACGCGCGCGGGTACTACGTCCCCGGGCCGAAAGAGCGCGTCTTCCGCTTCGTTCACCAGCGGAATGGAGACAATCTCCCGATAGCCCAGGCCGATCAGCCGCTCGCGCAGACGATCCTCGGCCTCAGCGTATGGCAAACGCGCAGCCGGCTGTTTGGCCGGATGCAGCCGCGGCGGAAACTTGTCCAAGCCATAGTGCCGCGCGATTTCTTCGATCAAATCCACTTCACGCGTCACGTCCTGGCGCCAGGAGGGCTGGCGGCATCGCCATCGTGCGAGCGTCGCATCGGCTGCGCCGCGCGCCTGATCAATATGCTGATCAATACGCTGAGGAGCAAAGCCGAGCGCGCGGAGAATCGCCTCGATTTCGCGGTCGGGCACGTCGGCTCCCATCACGCGTAGCAACTCTTTGCGCGAGAGCTCCAGCGCCAGAGGTTCGCGGCGCGCCGGATAAACGTCCACGACTCCCGCCAGCATTTCGCCCGCCAGCTAATTCGCGGATTAAAGCTGCGCAGCGTCGCGAGGCTAACTCGGCCATCTCCGGGTCGGCGCCGCGCTCAAAACGCATGGATGCCTCCGTACGCAGCCCCAGTGCCTTCGAACTACGGCGAATGGAGATCGGATCGAACCAGGCGGCTTCTAGGAGCACATCGCGGGTTGTGAAGCTAATTTCCGTTTCCGCACCGCCCATAATCCCGCCGATGCCCACCGCGCGAGCTGCGTCTGCAATGACGCAGACGTCGGGTGAAAGAGTGCGCTCAACGTCATCGAGCGTGCGGATCTTTTCACCGGGGCGCGCGCGGCGAACGACAATGCGCCGTTCCGCCAGTAGATCCAGATCGTAGGCGTGCATGGGCTGGCCCATCTCGAGCATTACGTAATTGGTGGCGTCCACCACGTTGTTGATGGAAGCCTGCCCGAGGGCCTCCAGCCGCTTACGCAGCCAATTGGGCGACGGCTGCACCTTCAGGCCGCGCAAGACACGTGCGGTGTATCTGCCGCAAAGTTCGGGGGATTCGACTTCTACACGCGCAACGCTAGCGGCGCTCTCGCCGGCTTCCGGCAGAGTCAACGGAAACGGGCTTCAACTCGTTTCGCCCCAAAGCAGCCACTTCGCGCGCCACGCCGTAATGCGCGAGACAATCGGGGCGATTGATGGTGAGATCAAGATCGAGCAGCGGGCCCGCGGAAGTTTCGGACACGCCTTCGACCGCGACCCCGGCCAGAGACAACCGCTCCGCCAACTCTCTAGGAGCGAACGGAACTTCCACGAACTCCTTCAGCCAGTCGTAAAGGATTTTCATCGGGCGTCAGGACATTTGCGCGTCAGGGAAATTGCCGCAGGAAGCGCACATCATTTTGAAAGAAGAGCTGCACATCGTCGATTCCGTATTTGAGCTGCGAAAGACGGTCGACTCCCAAGCCGAAAGCATAGCCGGAGACGCGCTTCGCGTCGTAATTCACAAAGCCATACACAGCCGGATCGACCATGCCCGCGCCGAACAGTTCGATCCATCCGGAGTTTTTGCAAAGCCTGCAACCACGGCCCCCGCAGACAAAGCAGGTCGCATCGACTTCGACGGAAGGTTCGGTGAAGGGGAAATAGCTGGGGCGCAGGCGCGTTTTGGCGGCGGGACCCAGGAATTCGCGCACGAAATATTCCACTGTGCCCTTGAATTCGCAGAAGGTGATGTCCGTATCGACCGCGAGGCCTTCCACCTGGTGGAACATGTAGGAGTGGGTCGCATCGGGATTATCCCGGCGGTAGACCTTTCCCGGCACGATGATGCGCACGGGAGGCTGCTGCTTTTCCATCGTGTGCACTTGCATGGGCGACGTGTGGGTGCGCAACAAATGCGGTTGTGATCCCGGTGGGAGATCGAGATAGAACGTGTCCATGGTGTCGCGCGCGGGGTGGTGTTCCGGGATATTCAACGCCTCGAAATTGTAATAAGGCGTCTCGATTTCGCGGCCCTCCACGACGGTAAAACCAAGCGAAAGAAAGATGCGCTCGATTTCTTCGAATGTTTGCCGTATCAGATGGCGCGAACCAATCGGCCGAACAATGCCCGGCAGCGAGACGTCAACGCGCTCGCGAGCAAGGGCTGCGCTCTCCGCTCCGGCAGTTATGGTTTGCTGAAGCTGCTCGAGCCCCTGTTCGACGCGAGCCCTAAGCTCATTGAGCAAACGACCGACAATCGGCCGGAGTTCGGGCGGGGCGGGTTTCAGCCACTGTTCGGTGATGCGATTCAGCACACCCGATTTGCGGCCGAGCCAGGCGTCGCGCAGCGCTTTCCAGGAAGCCTCGTCGCGCGCAGTTGCGTAGTCGCGGTCGAATTCCGCGCGAAGTGCTTCGAAACGGGCGGTGACCTCCGCAGGCGTGGAAATACCAAGCGCGGCAAGGGTTTGTCGAGTATTGTCGGCCACTTCTGGCATGGCAGTCGTATGCGGGAAAGCTTACACCAAAGCAAAAGCCCAGCGCCCGGCGACCCGCGGACGCACTTCGATGCAAGCTTTTCTCGAGAGGCGCCGAGCGCTCAAGCCGGAGTTCCAGCCGCCTGTTTCGCCTGGGCGGCGATATTCGCGAATCCCGCGGCGTCTCGCACCGCTATATCGGACAGGATTTTGCGGTCGATGTCGACGCCCCCCGCCTTTAATCCGTGTATGAGTTCGCTGTAGGAAAGCCCGTTCAAGCGCGCTGCGGCGCCAATGCGCTGAATCCACAAGCGGCGAAACTGACGTTTACGCTGGCGGCGATCCCTATAAGAGTAGCGTTCGGCCCGATTGACGGCCTCCTGCGCCGACTGATAGAGCTTGCTCTTGGTGAGGAAAAAGCCCTTCGTGCGGCGCAAATATTTTTTGCGGCGCGCGCGGCGCTTGGTGCCACGTTTTACTCTGGCCATTGCATTTCTCCTGCGCGGAGATCACGCGAAACGCCGTAGCCCTGGTTGCGCCGATTTTGCCCCGGAAATATGGCGTAAATCGTTCGGCGAAACACACGGCCACAACAGTGTCGAGCGTCTCCACGGCGTGTTGAGGTATTTGCTCCGCTGCGCCCAAAAAGGCAAGCGGAGCGATCTGGCGGCGATCAATCAAGAGTCAGTTTCGGTTGACCGCAGCCACTGGCCGGCAGGCCCGCCGTGGCGGATAACGCGCTGCCTGGCACAAAATCAGAATCCAAAATTAGACCTAAAGCAGACCTAAACCAAAAAAGATCTAGCCGTAGGGCAACATCCTGCGCACATGGGGTGCATCCGCTGGATCGACTTGCGCCAGCTTCTTCAGGCGGCGCATACGCTTCGGGAGCTTGGTTCCCAGCAGATGCCTCTTGCCGGAATGCATGCGCAATATCTTGCCGTTGGCGGTGATCTTGAATCTCTTCCCAGCGCCGCGATGCGACTTCAGCTTACGTTTCTTTTGCTTTTTCGCCACTGACTGTCCTTTGCTTCAGGCTTGACTCACGCCTGCCGTTGCCGCCGGCTTCACAGGCGCTCCGCCTTTCTTAGGCGCAAGAAGAGCCATCAATATATTGGCCTCCATGCGCGGCCCGATTTCCACCAGAGCGTGATCGGCGATATCTTTCAGCAGGCGCTCCATCTTGGCGCGGCCCACTTCCTGGTGCGCCATTTCACGGCCGCGATGAAAGATCATGGCTTTTACTTTGTGGCCCTCACCCAGAAACCTGATGATCTGGTTTTTCCGAACCTGATAATCATGCTCGGCGGTGGCCGGCCGGAACTTCACTTCCTTGAGCTGTGTACCTTTTTGGTGTTTGCGCTGCTCGTGCGCCTTCTTATTTGTCTGATAAAGAAATTTTCCGTAGTCGGTGATCTTGCAGACTGGCGGTTCCGCATTGGGTGAGATCTCCACCAAATCCAAACCGCGTTCGCGGGCCACGCGCATTGCCTCAAAGGGCTGCATAACGCCCAATTGCCCGCCTTCGTCATCTATCACACGAATTTCCCGAGCCCGGATGCGTTCGTTTACCCGGGTGCGTTCTGTGGCTCGAAAACTTCGCTCAGCGATAAACCCACCTCCGCAGCGGCGCCTGAGGCGTCCGGCTGTACTTCCTTTACGATAGGGTCACAAAGTATAGCACGGTTATTCCGGGCGATCATTCCTCTACAGATTGCCCCTACAGATTGATGGTTGGGCCAAACATGACCCGTGTCTGCGCCGGCCTGCTTTTCATCGGATGCGCCGAACGGCACGCCAGGCATCGGGAAATTTTCAGCTGGAGACGGCTACTGGAGCTCTCATGCTTAGCGCGGATTGACTCTCAGCCGCGGGCGGTGGGAAAATCCACCCTATCGTCGAGTTTGTGAAATGAAGGTTTGTGGAATAGGGAGGTTTGTGGAATGTCCAAATACTCATTCGTTCCGGTGCTGTCGCTGGCCCTGGTAGCTTTTTCGGCGCCCGTTCTCGCTCATCATGGCGCTTCCGCATATGACAATTCGATCCTGACCACGTTGTCGGGAACCATTACGGACTTTCAGTTCATTCAGCCGCATCCGCTGATTTCCCTCGACGTCAAGGACGATAGCGGGAACGTCACCAAGTGGTCCGTAGAGATGACGGCGCCCAATCACCTGGTTCACTACGGATGGAATGGACACAAGCTCCACGCCGGCCAAACAATCAAAGTTACCGGTCATGCCGCGAAGAACGGCGTCAAGGTTTTGAATCTGCGCCAAATCTTCGACGCGGACGGCAAGGAGATTCCTCTCGGGCCGCCTCCGCAGCCGGGGCAGAGCTGAATTTCCTGTTCGTTGTGCTAAATCGTGCTTTTCGAAATAAGGCGGAGGAGATCTAAGCAATGCCTCGTCGATTATTGAATTGGTCCATTGCGCTGGTGGCCGTGCTGGCGTGCTCCTATGCGCTGCTCGCGCAGAATTCCGGAAATTCGGGAGCGGCAAAGGGAAAATCGGCAGCCGCAAAGTCCGACGCTTCCAAGGGTGCCTGGCAGGTTCCGAAGACGGCGTGGGGCGAGCCGGATTTCTCCGGCATGTGGGAGCCGAAAATGCCTCCCAGCGCGCGAGAGTATGCCGGATATTCTTTTATCTCGCATAAAGACGTCGTTCCGCTGATGACGCCGTGGGGAAAAGAGCAATACATGAGCACGAAGCCCTCCTGGGGACCTCTGGCCACTCCGGATTCGACCGATATGGTGAATCCGACGACTGGCAAGGAAGTCGGATGCTTCCCGACCGGCGTGCCCCGCATTTGGGTTCATCCCTTTCCCACGAAGATTGTGCAGATTCCGCACGTGGTTTATTTCCTCCATGAGTTTAATCACTTCGTGCGCGAGATTTATACCAACGAAGGCCGCGAGCATCCCAAAGACGAAGATCCCTGGTGGATGGGGCACTCCGTAGGCTGGTGGGAAGGGAATACGCTGGTCATCGATACGGTCGATTCCAATGACAAAACGTGGATAGACCGCGCCGGTCTGCCGCACTCCGATAAGCTGCACGTCATCGAGCGCATCACCCGCCCCGAACAGAATAAGCTGCGGGTGGACATCACCATCGACGACCCGAAGACCTATACCAAGACGTGGTCGGGATTCCGCGAGCTCGAGTTTGAACCCGACTGGAAAATCACGGAAATGATTTGCGAAGACAACATCACCTTCAACGATCTGAAGAACGAAGGCAAAGAACAGTAAGAAATTACCGGCTTGAGCTATGGAGCGACCCTGTGGCAGTGAGGGCCGCTTTTCTTTTGCGCCCGCTAAGACTTGGGCACGGCGGAACGCGCCGCTTCGACGGGCTTGAACTGCTTGCTCAGCGCCAGCCCCTGCTGCTGATACGAAGACCCGATCGCCTGGCCGTACAGCTTCTCCGGAGCATTCGCCATTCGGTGATAGATAAGCCGCCCGATGATTTGCTTATCTTCAAGTAAGATCGGAACCTCGTGGGCGCGCACCTCGAGCACTGCCTTTGTGCCTTTGATTTCGCCTGACGCGCCGTATCCGAATCCGGGATCGAAAAAACCCGCGTAGTGGACACTGAAATCGCCAATCGATTGATCAAACGGCTCCATTTCGGCGGCGAAGGAAGGTGGTACAGAGAATCTTTCCTTGGACGCCATCAGGTAGAAATCCCCGGGATCGAGGACGACTCTTTTTGACTTCGGATTGAGGATCGGAACCCAAAAATCCGCGGGATCGTAGGCTCGCACTTTGCTGAGATCAATCGGACGGCAATGTCTCTTCGCCTTATAAGCCACGATCGAATCTTCTTTGCCCTCGAGATCCGTGGTCGTCCGCAAACCGCGATCGATAATGGCCTGCTGCTCTCCGCCTTCGCTGGACACGATATTTTTCAGCCCGCGCTCAATCACTGCCTCCGCCGGGCCTTCGCCATTTTCGTAGTAGACGAGCCGCTCTTTTTCAGCCAATTGTTCGAGAATTCCGTCCGTGGATACTGGATTGCCGCGAATGAATCGAAGCTGATTCAGCTTTGTGCCGGCAGTTACGATAATCGGGAACGTCCGCGGCACGATTTCGACGTACAAGTCGCCGGCATATCCCTTCAGCACTTGCTCAAATTCCAATCCGCCATCGGTGATGAGCCTCGTGAAGATATCCAACCGTCCCGTGGTGCTCTTCGGGTTGGCTTTACCGCCGATATCTCGCGGCAGCGCGAGACTTTCGAGCAGGGGCACGACGTATACGGCGTTCGTTTCCAGCAGCGTCGGTCGGCTCAGGTCATACTCGGCAATTTTTAGCTCCTCGATTTTGTTCCTGAGTGTCGCAGAGCGGCCCGGAAGAAAGCTGGCCTGCACGCGATACGCAACGGTTCCTAGACGCAAATCCATCGAGGCAGGTTGAATCTGCGCGTCGGGAATTTCGGTGGCGCAGCGAATTTTCCCATTCGCGATCAGCTCACGAATTTCCTGCGAAGGCAGTATGCCGGTCTTCCGTTCACGCCGCGTCTGTGGCAAAGGGTCCAAAGTGCATCATTCCTTTCTTGTGTTTCTGGATTTTAGCACGGCACAAACGGCAGGTCCGCAGTTCAACCTGAGGAAAATTCAGGAAATCGTGCGGGCCTCGACTTCAGCGCGGAGCTTGGCGAGAAATTCGGTTAGCGGCTGCGGGCCCAGGTCGCCTTTGCCATGATGGCGCACCGATACGGTGCGGGCCTCGGCTTCTTTGCCGCCCACAACGGCCATGTAAGGAATTTTCTGCATTTCGGAGTCGCGAATCTTGGCTTGCAGCTTCTCGTTGCGGTCATCGAGCGTAGCGCGGATGCCTGCGGCGCCGAGTTCCGAAGTGACGGCCTTGGCGTAGTCCGAAAATTTGTTGCTTACCGGCAAAATAGCCACCTGTACCGGGGCAAGCCACAGCGGAAAAGCGCCGGCATAGTGCTCGATCAGAATGCCGAAGAATCGTTCCACCGAACCCCAGAGCGCACGGTGAACCATCAGCGGCTGATGCCGGCTGCCGTCTTCACCGACGTACTCCAGGCCAAAGCGGCCGGGCAAGTTGAAGTCGAACTGCACGGTGGTTAGCTGCCAGGGCCGCCCGATGGCGTCGATCAATTTGACGTCGATCTTCGGTCCATAGAAAGCGGCTTCGCCTTCCATGCGCTTGAACGGAATGCTCATGCGCTCAAGCGTCGAGGAAAGCGCGCGGGTGGCGCGTTCCCAATCTTCGCGGGAGCCCGCGTAGTTCTCCGGATGCGCCGCATCCCATTCCGAAAGCTCCACCTGGTAGCGCGAAAAGCCAAACGTCTTCATCACGGCAAAAGCGAAATCCACGCAGGCTTCGACTTCGGATTCGATCTGGCTCGGCATGCAAAAAATGTGCGCGTCGTCCTGCGTAAAGCCGCGCACACGCAGCAGGCCGTGCAGCACGCCGGAGCGTTCGTAGCGGTAAACCGTGCCGAGTTCCGCCAGCCGCACCGGCAAATCGCGATAACTGCGCATCCGCGATTTGTAGATCAAAATGTGCCCGGGGCAGTTCATGGGCTTGAGCTGATAGTCGTCTTTCTCCACTTCAATCGGCCCAAACATGTTTTCGCGATAGAAATTCGTGTGGCCGCTGGTGTTCCATAGATCCAGCCGCATGATGTGCGGCGTGAAGACGAGGTTATAGCCGCGGCGCAGCAGCTCATCGCGCAGCCAGTCTTCCATCAGCTTGCGCACCAGGCCGCCCTTGGGATGCCAGAAGATCAGGCCCGGCCCGGCTTCTTCCTGAATGCTGAAAAGATCGAGTTCCGTGCCCAGCCGCCGGTGATCGCGGCGTTTGGCCTCTTCCAGCCGATGCAGGTAATCGTCCAGCTCCTGCTGCGTGAAAAAGCAGGCGCCGTAGACGCGCTGCATCTGCGGGTTGCCTTCCTGCCCCTTCCAGTAGGCGCCGGCCACGTTCATCAGTTTGAAGGCGCGGATGCGGCCCGTGCTGGGAATGTGCGGTCCGCGGCAGAAATCAATGAATTTGCCGGTCGTGTAGAAAGACACCATCGGCTCGACGGCTTTTTCCTGCACCAGCTCGCATTTGAAGCCCTGGTTCCAATTCTTATAAAGCTCGATAGCCTCTGCCTTGGGAACAAGCTTGCGCTCATTGGGCACGTCGCGCGCCGCAATCTCGTGCATTTTTTTCTCAATGCGCGCGAGGTCTTCCGGCGTGAACGGCTGCTCGCGCAGAAATTCGTAAAAAAATCCGGTATCGATGGGCGGGCCGACGCCGAGCTTCACGTCGGGAAAAAGCTCCAGTACGGCGGCGGCCAGCAGGTGTGCCGCGGAATGCCGGAAAACCTGCAGGGATTCGGGATCCTTTGACGTCAGAATTTTGAGCGAAGCGTTCTCTTCCAGCGGCCGCGAAAGATCGATGAGCTCGCCATCCACGCGCGCCACCAGCGCTTCGCGGGCCAGCCCTTGCGAGATTTTGCGGGCGATCTCCGCCGGGGTCGTCCCACGGGGCACTTCCTGCTGTGAGCCATCGGGTAGCGTGACTTGGATGTTATCCATGCGTAATTTTGCTGTAGCGAGAAAACACTAACGCTAACAAATCGTTTCCGGCAGGGTCAAGGCGCTGCAGCGCGGAGCGGACGAAATTATGGTAGTGTCGCCACTTAAAACAACTGCGGAGAATCGATTTGGCCAGCGACTACAAGCAACGTCTCAAAGATGTACTGCAGCGCAAGTCGATCGTGTGGGGGAAAGTGAAGCTCTCTTCCGGGCAGGAGAGCGACTACTATTTCGACTGCAAGCCTACAACTCTTGATCCGGAGGGCGCTTTTCTCACGGCGCACGCTGTGCTCGACCTGCTGGATGAGCACGGAATACACGCCGACGCCATCGGCGGACCTCCCATCGGCGCGCATCCCATCGTTTCGGCTGTGGCCGCGGTGAGTTATCTGCGCTCAAAAGAAGGGAAGGGCCGCACATTGCCCGCATTTTTGATCCGCAAGCAGCCCAAAGCGCACGGCCTGGAAAAACAAATCGAGGGTCTCGACGTAAAAAAGATTCGCGATGTAGTAATCATCGACGATGTTTGCACTAAGGGCGAATCCACATTGGAAGCGCTCAAAATTGTGGAGGAGGCTGGCCTGCGGGTCGCCGCGGTGCTCAGCGTCATCGATCGCGAAGCGGGCGGGTCAGAAAAGCTACGCGCGAAATATCCTTACTTCGCCCTGTTTACCGGAAAAGAGCTGCTGGAGACAGCGTCCCGCAGCGCGGCAGAATCTCGCTAGATCTTCGGTCTTTTCGTATAGCGTTGTCGGGCGGGGCGCCTAACATCGGTGCCCAGACGCTCAGGGCGTACTGTGAGATGAAACGCCAGTCATGACGGGAGTAACTTTCGCTAGCTCTTTCGCAAATAACGGATTTTCCGGGAACTCCATCGTCAGCTCCTGAAGTTGCAGGCGCGCAAGATCCGGATCCTTTTCTCGCAACGCGGCCAATGCTAGCATCAATCTCGCGAATGGCCGCAAGTAGCGCGCATGTTCGCTCGCAGCTGCTCGCGCGACCTGCTGCATGCCGAGCGTCTTATCGCCGTGGACTCCACCCATCCACAGCACGGCTCGCTTATATGCGGGCAAACAGCCAATGATGTAGTTGGCGACACCTAGCGCCAGATAGGCGTCGTCCGTATCCGGCGCCACGCCAAGCAGGATGCGGGCATTACGATCCGTTTCGCGCAAGCTGCGCATGCTATCGAGCTGGCGCTTTTGGATCAAAAAGAAATCGTCGGCCTGCATCCCGCCAATCAGCGTCAAAGCGAAGAGCGCATCCGGGTCCTTCGGTTGTTGGGCCATGCGCGCTCGCGCCAATTTTTGAGCGCGCTGCACCGCCGAGGCAAATTGGCGTTCGAGCTCGGCGTCAGGCTTATCCTTGATCCCACCAAGCAAGCGGTTGTCATCGAGGAAAAATTCGGAAGTAAGCACGCCTTTACGATAGAACTCCTCGAAAAGATCTGAAGCGGCTTCGAGGGCTGGCCCCAAAGGCTCTCCCGGCCGCTTTTGCTGCCACTTGGCAAATCCCTCCCGCGCCTGCTCGAATTTCAACTGATACAGCAGCTGAAATCCGGAAAGCAGTTCGGGATCGTCCATCACGCCCGCTCCGATTTTCTCGCTGCCGTCTCCCCTATCAAGATTTTGCCGTGATGCCCCGGCCCTCACCGGCACGACCGCTATTAGCCCAACAAACAGCAAAGAAATAGTGACGCAGCCACATGTGCTTGACCATCTCAAGTGGAATCCTCGCATCCCGAGTTTAGATGCCAAATCGCTAGTCTGCGCGCGGAATTTGAGGGAGGCTATCGATAAAGGACGCCACTTCATCGGGTTAGTGAGAGGTACTTCCGTACCGGGTCTGTAGGTCCGCTGGGCCATAGACCCAGAACAGCGCCAAGGCCAAAATGTACACATGTTCGACGTGATGTGCGGTGAGTTGGGCCTCACGGTAACCTGCCCTTATCGCTGAGGCTTCTGAGCCGGCCAGTCCGGCTGCTACCGCAGGTTGCGTCGTGCATCCTTCAAAACCCCATGCCACGAGCGGCCGGGCCCCCACCGGCCGCTCTTTTTTTGCCTGAAAGCCGACAACTACGATGTCTGTCCTTCCTTCGAGGCAATCGCGCTAAATTCAAAACTCACTTTGACACTGGGCTATGGAATTTCAACGGATCCGATGGAGACAGTTCCGGCAGGAAATAAATCTGGCGACTTGCGGCGCCTTCTTTAACGAGCGCGCCGGGCCGGCCGGTACGTCGTCAGAGGACGTGGCCTCAGCCTAAGTTGTGGGCCCAGCGGCGGGGGCACGTTGTGAAGATGCTCGCCGCAGTTGCTGCAATTTTCTTCCGGAGCGTTATCGACGCGTAACCAATGTCCTCGAGCCTGGCATTCAGGATTGATGCACTGCACGGTCCATCCCGGCAAATAGCGCACGCAACCTCCCTCGCATTTCAATCGACGGCGCCCAAATCGGGTGATCGGATTCTCCGGCCAGACAATTGTGGTGTCAAGGCCAAAGGCACAACATATAGAGGTCTATTTGCCGATCTGTGGAAATCGATCTCAGAGCGCGAATGCCGAATCGCCGGCGGAGCATCCGCCGTGCTCGACAGAAAGCTGCCGGATGTATACTCTATCGGCCATCACTGAATGACTGCTGAACCGGGGGTGCTTAGGTGAAAGTAGCCAGCTTTTTCGCGGCTCTTCTTTTCTTAGCGACGAGCGCTGTCATGGCGCACCACGGGAATGCCGGATATGACATGACCACCATGACCACATTTCAGAAGGCCACGATCACGGAGATCGAGTGGACGAATCCGCATTGCCAGATTCGCTTCGATGCGACGAATGATAAGGGCGCTGTGGAACACTGGACGCTCGAGGCTCCTCCTCCGAGCATGCTCGCGCCGCGAGAATGGGTTCGGAAATCGCTGCAAGCAGGCGACGTGGTGAAGATCGAATTTCATGCTGCCAAGAACGGCTCGCCTTTTGGAATCATACAGAGGGTGACACTCCCAGATGGGAAGATACTTCGCGCCTACCCGGACCGGGACACACCCCCCAAGAGTGAGTGAAGGAGTCGCCATGCGAAAGTTTCTACCGCACTCCGCAGCTCTACTTCTGGTGTTGGTCGCCTTTTCTGCCGCTTCAGGAGCCCAAACGTCGACACCGGCAAACTCCAAGTCCGGCGCCCAGGCGCAGGTCCCCGATTTGTCTGGAGATTGGGGAGCACCCCTCGGCGCAGGCGGCGGAGGGTTTATCATTTCCGATCCCGGCGAGAAAAAGACGGGCACGCCGCAAGACGACACGCCTTATCAACCTTGGGCGCTCGCCAAGCTAAATTCCGAAAGACCCGAAAGCGGGCCTCGCGCGACCTTCGAGAATACGACGGACCCGCGCATCAAGTACTGCGATCCCATCGGAGTCCCGCGGATCTACCTTGTTCCCACGCAATTCCGCTTTGTCCAGACTGCCGATATTGTTTACATCCTTTATCAATACGGGCCGACCTGGCGCCCTATCCTGATGGGCCGTCCGCATCGTCAGGACCCCGATCCCACCTGGTGGGGAGACTCAGTCGGGAAATATGAAGGCGATACTCTGGTCGTCGACACTATCGGCTTTAATGACAAAACGTGGCTGGATCACGTGGGCCGCCCGCATAGCGATGAGATGCATCTCGTCGAAAAATTTAAGCGCATTAATCACGACACGCTGCAGTTGGATTTGATCTTCGACGATCCGAAAGCCTACACAAAACCGTGGGCGGGACAAAAAATCTTCAAGTTGCAGCACGGCGGCTTCGACGACGCGTACGCTTGCTCCATGTCGGAGTACGAGCACTTTCAGAAGAGCGTCACCGACCCCGTAATAGCTCCCAAAAAATAGCCGCTACTTTTTACTGAAGTCCTAAAGCCCGGGCCGGATTCGTTTTGGACATCAGGTCGATATCCGCTTGGGAAATCCCCTCTTTGCGAAGAGCCTGAAAGAATAGAGCAAGTCCGTCGGGGTGCAGGGGACGCCCCGGCTGTCCGAGGTCGCTGGACAGAATGCAGAATTGCGGGCCCACGGCGCGAATCGCTTTCGCGTAGTCGCTCATGGTCACCACGGCGGGCGAGCCGTTATTCGGCGGGATCGTCGCGCCATAGACGAATTCGATGTAAGCGCCTTCGCGCGCGGCCTGCTGCATTTGCGGAATGGTCATGCGAACGGGATCGGCCATGGCGTGCGTGACCACCACGTGTTGCACTCTGGCTTGGCGCGCCGCGTGCACGATCAGGAGCCCGTCAGCGGCCGAGGAGTGTCCGGTTTCGAGCGTCAGTTGATGTTTTGCCACCAGCCGGATCACTTCCTCGACTTCAGGCAGCAGTTGCCCATTTTTGGAAATCGCGACGAACGGCCGATTTTCTTTGCTGGCCTTGACCTGATTCTCGTTGTCAAAGGTGGGCATCCACACGATCTTGCCCCATCCGCCTTTCATCAGCACCATCCGCTCGATCGCGGCGGCATTGATACCGCCGACGGAGCGATTCAGGTCGATACCGCCAAAAATTTCGATCCCCGGCACTTCCTTGCGAACGATGTAAGCCAGCGCGGCGGTCGACTCATAGTGATTTTTCAGCACCAGCCCTCGCATGCCCCGCTGCTTCGCAAGCTTCGCCAGGTCGATCGCGTCGATCGAACGCGGCATGCTATCGGGATCGGAATGGGCATGAATATCGATCACGCCCGTCAAATCCGCTTGCGCGCGTGCCGGCGCTCGGCTTAGGAGCGCAATCAACAACAGGCCGAGGCCAATCGAGCACGTTCGTTTCATCGCGCCGCGCCTCCTGGCACACCCTCACACTCAAACGCCTCGTCACCCACCCGCTTGCGGCAAAAGCTATCGGCCAGACTGATCGGCCAGCGGAAGCTGAAGCGTTACTCGATCTTCCGCGCCCACAACTTTCGTAATGTGACCTTTGCCCGTCGTGTCTTCCACCAGGTCGATGTGCCCGGGCCCCATGGATATCTTTTTTCCGCCCGCAACTTCGACCTCGCCATGACCGCTCAACGTGATCACGTACTGGCGGCGCGGCGCACGATGCCAATCGTCCACGCTGCCGCCCGCCGTTCGATGGAGTTCGGCGTTCGTGATCGGCATCATTTTGGAAACTTCCGCGGGCTTTCCGGGGGTGAACTTCAGTTCAACCTCTTCGGCATGGGTCTGATTGTCCGGACCCGTGTAGAGGTGAGTGATCATCACCGGCTTGTGCGTTTGAGCCAAGACCACCGCAGGCGCCGCGAAATGCGAACTCATCGAGATGCCGAAATGTCCGACGATTGCTCCAGCCGTGAACGTGCACAAAAGTACCAGGATTCTCCTCATCATTTTGGGTCCCTCCTGGCGCGGAAGTATAGCAGTGGTTGGAGCCGAAGCGCCGCCGACAGTGGCCCTTGCAGCTCCCACCATGATCCATGAAGGCCCTCCGGCTGTGGCTTTGCCGGGGCACTACTCTTTAGCGGGAGTGCCCTTGCCGAGAATATGGGCGACATCCTGGTTATTCTCGATGCAGAAGTACTCCATGATTTCGGTGTTCTGAAGCAAGGGTGAATGGCCGTAGAGCGTAAAAGGCCGAGTGTAAGCGCCGGGATCGTCGATGGTGATTTCGTAATTCAAGTTTCCCCCATCGGTGCGACGATAACGCTCGATTACGTGAAGCTTCTCGGTATGCGGATGGCCGATGCCATCGAACCAAAACTTGTCGTTGAATCCCACCGTGTCTACGACGAGCGTGTCTCCCTCCCATTTGCCCCGGGAATCGCCGAACCAACTGGGATCGAGGTCCTTGGGATGGGTGCTGCCGTCCATGAAGACCTGGCGATAGGTATGCACGTTTCCTTCGATCAGGAAGACGATCAGCTTGGGAGTCTGGATAATCTTGAACGGAAACGGAGACTGGCGCGGGATGCCAGAGGGCAGGCAACTCGCGTTGGGATCGTCTTTCGAGAGGCGCTCCTTGCTGAGCTTCAGGGCCCAAGGCTGTAAGGGGAGCTTCTCGCCAGGCTTGAGGGCGACTGCAATGTCGCCGATCATTTTGGGGTCCGGCCCCCAGATTCCAGACAGGTCTGGTTTTCCATCCGCGGCGCGCGGGGCCGGTCCGGACGACTTCGCCTGGAGTTTTTCGAGGCTGCGCATGGGGACGCCTCCGCCCGCGGGATTCACGCCGGACGGTTCAGGCTGGCCCTGGGCGAAAGCTGGAGACGAGCCGACAAGAAAAAGGGCGGCGATAAAAAACGAGGTCAAGATCGAGCGAGCGAGGTTGTTTCTCACGTTCGCCTCCTTATTGCTGATCGGGAGACAATCCGGCCACCATCTTGCGGCCGTCGGCCAGTGTGACGGTTCTGGCGTTGGCCATTTTGGTTCCGTCTTTGGCTGGGGCGACCAACACGCTGACGTTTTCTCCCACTTTAATAGCGTCTCTCGTCCAGCCCAGCCGCCGAAGCGCGTTAGGACTGGCGAGCTCGAGGTTCCAATTGGTCACGCTGCCGTTCTTGTCTTTTACGTCGATGTAGAAGCGAGCGTGAGGATTGGTCCACTCGACTTTGGTCACCACGCCCTGCAACGTGGTCGATTTGCTGGCGTCGTACTCGGCTACGAACGCATGATGCGCAACGACAGGAAGCACCGAGAAGAAGAAGGCAAGACCGCCAACCAGCGTACGCAACGCATTTTTTCCCATGGCACGCCTCCGGGCTCAGATTGAATCAGACAGAAGCTTCGGCGCGAATTGGGTTTGCCGATATTCGTTTTCTATCTAGAGAATTACCCCGAGATTTTGATCTTTGACTTCGAGGCCCCACTCTTGTACACGCTTATTACGATTTTAGGCGGTGCTTGTCAACCAGTTTTGGCCCGGCCGGGGTGAGGGCTTTGTGACTTCGAAAAAATACTTCAGCAACGGCGATTCGCGGCGTGAGATCGGCTACTTGCCTTGGCGATATGCAATATTCAACCCTTTTCCGACGGGCACGGTAACAGAGGAGAAGTCTGCCAAGCGAGAAACGGCGGTCAGGTAATCGGCAATCTCTTCGGGATGCGAGAGGACGTTATCAGCTAGCAAAAGAACATCAGGTGCAAGCTTCGGCATTAGAATTTCGAGCTGCTTGGGCGCGCTGATCCGGTCTGCGTCGAAGAACAAACAATCGAAAGGGCCTTCTAACTTTCTGACGACGTCAGACGCTTCGCCTTCCACAAGAGTTACAGAATTGAACAGGCCTGCCCGCTGGAGATTTTCGCGCGCCATTTCTAATTTTGCAGGGTTCCGCTCGATGCTTACAAGCCGGCCGTTGCTTCCAGCGCGCATGGTGTGTGCCAGCCAGATCGTGCTGTAGCCGTTCGATGTACCAATCTCCAATATGCTTTGCCGATGCGTGGCTCGAACCAGAATATGAAGCAGCGCCGCGGTTTCGGGCTCCAGGTTCAACATCTTGCGCTTACGGTCGGTTTCGCGCTGGTCGTTTTCGATGCCAAAGCGCTCCATTTGCGAAAGCAGCTCCTCGAGCTTCGGGTCAAGTTTTCGATCGGGTTTTAAACCGGGATTCGGATTGGAGGGACTCATCGATCAAACTCCACAAGCGCGCGTAACAAAAAATCGGTGCATTCCGTCTTAATTGAGTGTGACCGAATTTTCCCCAAGATATTACTCCATCATGAAATTGATCCAAGCCGAATTGACACTATTTGGCTACGGGAGCAGACTTGTGCGACAAAACCTCTGGGGGAGGACAAAAATGAAAGCTCGTGTCGTCAGCAGATTGGGATTGGCGTTGGGGTTGGCGGTCGGCGCAGCAATCGCATCGGGCAGCGTGGCGTTTGCTCAAAACGTGCCGGAGCAATTCATCGTGACCGGCAAGTCCGCCGAAAAGATTCAGGATTTCACCACCATCAATGCGGCCACTGCGCAACGCATCGCGGAATCGTGCGAAAAAGCCGCGACCGCGCAAGGCGTTCAAATCAGCATCATTGTGCTCGATAAAGATGGCAACCACGTTTACTTCGATCGCATGGATGGCCAGGGCTATCTCAATATCATCACGGCGGAGATGAAGGCGCGCACGGCGCTGGCGCTTCGGGCGCCAAGCAAGCTCCTGATGAACCGCGTAATCCAGGATCCGCCGGCAGAACTTCAGTTCATACAAATCGGCGAGTTTGCGAATTCCGGCGGGCTTCCCATCGTGGTTAATAAGCAAATGATTGGCTTCGTCGGAGTCGGCGGCTCGGCGCCACGCCCGCCGGTGTGGAGCGATGAAATTTGCGGGCAAAAAGCGCTGACGGAGGTCTTCGGACCGTCGGTGCCGCCGCTGGTGGAAGATGTTCCGCCGCGTGAAAATCCCAACGCCAGCAAGACGCCAGTTCCCAAGTTTGCCGCGTCCGCATCACCCAAGTCGGCTCTACCGGCCGATTACGTGCTCACTGGCAAGGCTGCGAGCACCGTATTTGACGGCAATCAGATTTCGCTGGCGGCGGCAAAAAAGATCGCACAGGGATGCCGGGACTGGGCAGCATCAAAAGGCGGATCGGCTTCCATCTACATCCTCGACAATGCCGGTGAATTCGTACACATGGAGCGCATGGATGGCCAGGCGTACAACAACATTCGCACGGCGCTATTGAAGGCGCAGACCTCACTAAAGACGCGCCAACCCACGTCAGCAATCGGCGCGAACCTCAAGAACAATCCGGCGATGACCGCTCGCCAAACCACGTACTTTAATCTTTTCTCGAACGCGGGCGGCGTTCCCATCGTCGTGGATGGGCAGATGATCGGCTCGCTCGGCGTTGGAGGCGGAGGCGAGCAGATCGGCGGTGACGAAAAGTGCGCCGTCGAGGGCCTGAAGGCCGCGTTTGGGGATCACGTGACGCTGCCGGTGTATCCGGCGGCAGAGGGCGGTCCGCGCGGCTAGGCTGTGCCCCTAGTGGGCCGAGATTAATCGGATCAAACAAAAGGAGGCGCGATGTTAGACATACGAAATCTATTGCGTGGAGCGACGATCGCAGCCGCGGTGCTCATGATTGCATTTGCTGCGTCGTCTTTGGCGGACGACATCGTCAACGAGTGGGACTCCGTTAAACCGCCGCCGAAACCCGAGCTCAAACCGGTGACGGTCGAACCTTCCACGACGGCCCTGCTCATCATGGACATAATGAAGCAGAATTGCGGTGTCCGCCCGCGCTGCATGGCTACCGTTCCCAACATCAAGCGACTCCACGACGGCGCGCGAGCCGCGGGAGTTATGGTGTGGTACAGCCTTGTCGGCGGCGAAAAAGCTACACCCGCGGACATGCTCGATCAGTCCTTTGCGCCTCATGAGGGCGAATGGGCGCGCACGGCCGGCCCGGACAAATTCATGGGCACAGACCTCGAACAGAAGCTCAAAGCGCGCGGGATCAAGACGGCCATCATCTGCGGCACTTCGTTTCAAGGCGTGGGCATTGGTACCGGCTCTGGCTTGGCGCAGCGTGGCTACAAGGTGATCGTGCCGGTCGACTGCTTGTCGTCGGAAGATACGTACATGGAGCAATACGCGGCTTGGCATATGTTCAAGGGCGGACCTGCCGTCGTCACCAGCAATAGCACGCTGACGCGCAGTTCGATGGTGAAGTTCTGATTGCGCTCAGAATTTTTCCAGAGGAGTTATTTCGCCCCGGTGAAGTAGTAAGTTAAGCCGGTGCTGATTTCAAAGTCCTGCGCCCGGCCTGAACAGGGAAGAAAGGCGCGGTGGGACTTGTAGCAGTCTCCGGCAGCCCAAAGCGCGGAATGCCGGTTACGTGATCGCGAAAGTCCAATCGCACCCCAAAGTGGTCCCAGGGCTTGGCCTCGATTCCCGCGCCGAAATTGAAGTCGAATGCGCTTGTACTGACCAACACCGCAGGCTGTCCCAGGAAGTCCTGAGCAGCGGCCAATTTGGCATCGCTGGTTGGGCTGTAACGGCTCACGCCATGACCTGCCGTAACGAATGGGCGAAATAGCCTGCCGTTTCCGGTAAAGAAGTACAAGGCGTTTCCTGTGAATTGGTGCAGGTGAACACCGTAATCTTGCACCGTCACCGGGCGCCACTCCCCTAACCTCAAGCCCGTTCGAACTGAAGCTATAGGTTCCCTCTACACCTCTGCCACATTGAACGTGCCACGAACCCCGATTTTGATGCCGTTCTGAAAGTGCGTAGCGAGTACGCTAGGACCGATAACGAAACTCCTCGATGCGCTCAGTAGCGACGCGCCTCCGAGGAACGTGATCCGTGGATCGATGTCCTGTCCGAACGCACACGCGGAAAACAGCAGTGCGAGACAGAATGCGAGAATCCCACTCGAGTAAGAGTTAGCAAAAGATTTTCGAGACATTTCATCGCCCCTTTTTAATTTCTAGCTATTCGACTATTCGTCCCCTCAGAGGGATACCCCGAATCGGGAACTATGAGGACCGTATGCCCGGTTTCAGCCCCCGCACTTACTAGGAGTCTTTCGTTTGGCTACCACACATGGCGTATTTCCGCATGAGGAGGAAAGTTGATCATAGGGAGAGCGGCTTTGCAGCCAGCGCCGGATGGCGATGGCGCCGATTCCTAAGTGGAATCGAGATCAACCGAGCCGATTGGAGGCCACTAAGATGAGACAGAAAGGCTATTACGTGCTGGCCTTCGTCGCTGTCGCGATGCTTGCTTTGGGCGTGACAGCTTGGGCGAAGACTTACACGATGCAAGCGACTTCCATTACGCCTGGCGCCACGGGGACTGTTGACGCCAAGGTTGACAAAACTGGCGGCAATACCACGGTGGCGGTTAAGGTCGATCACCTCGCGCGCCCGACACTTCTCACCCCTCCCGCGAATGAATACGTGGTTTGGATCGCGCCTGAGGATGGCGCTCCCCAGAATCAGGGAGTCCTGCAAGTAGGCGACAACGAAAAAGGCGACCTGAAGATGACGACCACCTCGTCCAAATTCAGGGTCTTGGTGACCGCTGAAACAGAGCCCCATCCCAAAACCCCGTCTAACCGCGTTGTGCTGCAAAGCAACGTGCAAGAGTAACTAAAGCCTGGGACAATTTGTCACAGGCAATTCGCTAACAACCGACAAATTCCAGCCGCCACAGGCTATGTGAGCCTGTGGCGGCAAAGCGGGTCTCGTGAGTCACGTCCGAAGCGCGTTCTGAAGTGCAGTCCCACTCGGTTGCCGAAACCTGCAAGAATTTGCACTAAAATTTCGCCAGGACGAGAGTGGACAGGACAGCAATCTCACATGGCCTGCGAGTGCTGGCCTGCCGCTCTGTCCTTGGCCGGGCAGGTCAGGGTACGCGGTGAGGAGGTACGCTGTGAGAGGGCGCCGGTTCTTTCTCTGGTTTCTCGGGAGGACGTGAGCGCCGGTGGGCTGGTCCGGTCTCGCTAAAGAGATTGATGATCGTGTTGATGAGTGCTACGTGAGAAAAAGCCTGCGGGAAGTTCCCGACCAGACGCTTGTTTTTGAGATGGTATTCCTCAGCGAGCAGCCCGACGTCATTTTGAAGCGCCAACAACCTTTCCAGAAGCTGTTGGGCTTCAACATCCCGCCCCATGAGTTTGTAATTATCCGCGAGCCAAAAACTACACGCTAGGAAGGCGCCTTCCCCGGAGGGCAACCCATCTTCAACTCTCTCCGTTTCGTACCGCAGGACGAAGCCTTCGCGCAAAAGTTTTTTTTCAATCTGTCGCACGGTGCCGGCAATACGCGGATCGGAGTGCGGAAGAAAACCAACGAGCGGCAGTAAAAGGAGAGAGGCATCGACTTCTTTCGAGCCATAGGACTGCACAAAACTTCCAAGTTGTGCGTCGAATCCCAGACGGCAAACTTCGTCGTGAATCTCTTTTCGCCTGACCCGCCATTGGTCAGCCGGCCCTTTCATTCCAAATTCCTCCGCGCTTCTGACGGCCCGATCGAAGGCAACCCAGGCCATCACTTTTGAATGAGTGAAATGTTTATCCGGGCCGCGAACTTCCCATATCCCGCGATCGGGTTCCCGCCAGATTTTCTCAAGGTGGTTCAGAATCGCGATTTGCAGGTCAAAGTGAGCGTGCCGGTTACTTTCTTCAATGCTGCGCGAGTGGTGCAGGGCATCTCCGAGTTCACCAAAGATATCCAATTGCAATTGTGCGATAGCAGCATTGCCAATGCGCACAGGTGAGGCGCCAAAATAGCCGCTGAGCCAAGGCACCTCCCATTCCATGATGAGACGCTCACCGGCCACTCCATAGAGCACCTGAATTTGATCCGGACTGCCTGCTACGGTCCGCGCCAGCCAGTCGCGCCAGCTGATGGCCTCTTCGTAGAATCCAGCATGCATCAGGGCTAAAAGCGTGAAGGTAGCATCCCGCAGCCAGCAAAAGCGGTAGTCCCAATTTCGCTGGCCGCCCGGTTCTTCGGGCAGTGATGTTGTGGGAGCCGCCACGATACCGCCGGTCGGCTTATAAGTGAGCGCCTTGAGTGTGATCAGAGAACGCTCGACCACTTCCGCGAAGCGCCCGCGATATTTGCATTGCGAAATCCACTTGCACCACCACTCGTCGGTTTCCCGCAGGGAGTTTTCCACGTCGATTGCGGGAGGCGTCGGCTGGTAGGAGCTTCCGTAGGTGAGCTCAAACGTGACTTCGCTTCCCGCCGTCACCGTGAATTCGCTCACAGTTCTCAGATCTTTTCCCTTCGTCGGAACACTGGTACGCAGAACCAAAAGATGTGGTCCGGCGATGGCCCGCAGGGCTCCGTCATGCTGGCGGGTGACCCAGGGCACGGTGCGCCCGTAATCAAACCGCATGACCAGATCCATGCGCATGCGAACGCTGCCGTGATCGCAGCGCACGATCCGCACAATTTCCGGATTGCCGCTCCGCAACGGCATGAAATCGATCAGCGTTACGGTTCCTGTCTCGGTCTCGAACTCGGTTTCGAGAATCAGAGTGCGAGGGCGATAGCGGCGGCGCACTTTCGCTTTGCCAACTGGCGCTATTTGCCATCGGCCATTTTCGGAATTGCCGAGTAATGCGGCAAAGCACGCGCCGGAGTCGAAACGTGGCAAGCAGAGCCAATCGAGCGAGCCGTCGCGCGCGACAAGCGCCGCTGTTTCGCAATCCCCTATCAAGGCATAATCTTCAATGGCTGAAGGCATCGCTCGCATCCATTCCCTTTGGATGCTTGTTATAAGTGGCGAGGGCGAATTCACTTGGTCTTGCAGCGAAACTGGCTTTTCGAAATCTGCGGCGGGGGAGCCTGAGATGGGAACTGCTGAAGCGAAAATCACTCTCGAAGACATCAACGCTGCCGCGAAGCAGCTGAGCAATTGGGGGCGCTGGGGAGCGGATGACGAAATCGGAACCCTCAACAACGTTTCGCCGAAGGATATTGTCGAAGCGGCGCGCCTGATTCGTAAGGGAAAAGTTTTCTCACTGGCTCTGAATTTCGATAATCGAGGACCGCAGAATGGGCTATGGGGCAACCGGTTCAATCCCATACACACGATGCTGACCTCCGGCGTCGATGCAGTCGCAGGACGCCAGGAAGCCATCGGGCTGCGCTATGCGGACGACATGGTCACCATGCCATTGCAATGCGGAACGCAGTGGGATGCGCTCGGGCACATTTTCTTCGGCGAGAAAATGTGGAATGGCTATGATGCTCGCCTGGTCGATTCACAGGGCGCCCACAAAAACGGGATCGAAAAGACGAAAGACAAAATGGTGGGCCGGGGAGTGCTGCTCGATGTCGCGCGATTCAAAGGCGTGCCCTTCCTGGAAGACGGCTATGGCATCAGAACCGATGAACTCGAGAAGTGCTCCGCCGCGCAAGGCGTCGAGGTCGGGCGTGGCGATTTCGTGATCGTGCGTACCGGACAAATGGAGCGCTGCCTCGATTCCGGCAATTGGGGAGGATACGCCGGCGGCGACGCTCCTGGCCTGCGATTTGAGACTGCCGAATGGATTCGCCGCAAGGATCTGGCGGCGATTTGTGCAGACACATGGGGCTGCGAAGTTCGGCCCAACGAATCGACGGTGGCGAGCCAGCCGTGGCATTGGGTCGTGATTCCCATGATCGGCATCAGTATGGGCGAGATCTTTTACGTCAGGGATCTTGCCCTCGACTGCGCGCAGGACCACGTTTTCGAATTCTTCTTCTGTGCGCCGCCATTGCCTATCACGCGTGCGGTTGGATCCCCGACGAATCCGATTGCCATCAAGTAAATCAAATAAGTGCACAAGATAGAGGATGCTTTATGCGAACAGGATCTGAACGATTCATGTTCGGATAGTTTCGCAAGGGAGGCCCTACTTGCCTGTCATCCGCTTCTGCCGCAATTGCGGACAAAAAAATCGCGTCCCGGCCAAGTATCTTGCCAGCACGGGCCGTTGCGGAGCCTGTAAAGCGCCCTTGCCGCCCGTTGCTGAACCCCTGGCAGCCGATGACACATTGTTCGATGAGGTCATTCGGGATGCTCAGGTCCCCGTGCTCGTCGACTTCTGGGCGGATTGGTGCGGACCCTGCCGCATGGCCGCCCCTGAAGTCGCGCGCGCGGCCGCTGACATGGCCGGCAAAGCTATCGTGCTCAAGGTCGATACGGAGAAGTACCCCCAAATTGCCGCGCGTTACAACGTGCGTGGCATACCTAATTTCGTCGTTTTTGCCGGGGGACGTCCAGTCACGCAGCAAGCCGGCGTAGTAGGCCACGATCAACTTGAACAGTGGCTGAGTTCTGCCTCGGCGTCCGCCCATAAAGCCTGAACCTTCACGCCCGGCCCTACGAAAAAGGAGAGTGGCGTGATAAGGTGTGTATGGAAAACCTCAGCGGGAATCGTAAAACCGCAGTTTCCACCACTCAGTCGGGGCGTAGCGCAGCCTGGTAGCGCACCTGGTTCGGGACCAGGGGGTCGGAGGTTCAAATCCTCTCGCCCCGACCATTTTTCTCTCTTGAATCAAGCACTTGCGGCGCTTTCCAAAACGGGCTCGGATTCATTTTTCCGTCCAACAACGGCCGTTTTGGATGGAAGTATGAAGCCGATACCCGCCTTCTCTGCCTGTTCTCTCCGAAACTTCACGTCGCGGCGAATCATGTCGTAGAGGTCGGACATATCCTCACCGGCATGCCCCATCCAGAATTTATAAACTCCTTCGGGCGTCGCGGTGTAGTTTCGCCGTAGGTGTTACGGAAACGACGGAACGCATGACTGCCGGACTTTTCGATCCCAAGCTGCTCGTCTTTCCAGCCGATCTTCTTGAGCGCTGGATGGAGACCTCGCCGCAGGATATTCGTTTGCCAGAGTTGCTTGCCTGTCCGTGAACAGAACAACAGGCCAGAACTCCGGTCGCCGATGTAATCCTTTAGCAGGGCCGCAACGGTCGGGTGTAGGTGGATTTCCCGCTTCCCATTTTCCGTCTTGAGCCGCTCGTGGATTTGACCCCTCCATGCCTTCTGTTGGATTTTGATCGTTAAGCAGTCTGGGGAAATATCCTCTCCAATACGAATCCCAAGCGCCTCACCGATTCGCAATCCACAGGCCGCACAAAGGATGAATATCATCCGGTAGTGGCCCTTGCTAACGCGAACGATTGCACTAACAACTTCGCTCGTGAAGCTGGGCTTCTTTTGTTTGCTCTTATCTACAATGGGCATGTCAATGAAATGATGATTCCACTTGCGGGGATGAAGCTGTTCACCCTGTTCATTGACTGCGGAGGCGACAACCATCTTTACGACCTGCGTGTAGTTCCCAATGGACTTCGGGCCGATTTCTCCCGAAGCAACCATCGTAGTTACAAGCTGCTTCATCGCAAGATTGTTGACCGCGTACAACGGCATGTCCCCAATGTTTGGGTTGAGCCAATTATCGAGAGCGCTTTCCCAGTTGCTCAGTGTTGACGGAGCCACGGGCTTGCGCTTTCGATTGCGCATGTAGTCGAGCCAGATCGCTGCCTGCTCACGGAAAGTGATGCCGTGGTCCGAGCGCACGACTCTCTCGAAGTGTTCCACGCTATCCGCTCCGCTGGCCGCGATGATTTCCTTCGCCTTGCGTTCCCGTTCGGAAGCAGATAGCTTGCCTGGGCCGGAGACTGGACAGATGCGCGCGTTCACATGAGCAATGGCGGCAGTGAGACCAGATTTCCTGCTCTGCTTAAGGATCCGGGCAGTCGTCCCTTTGGGCGAAATCGGCAGCCACTAGCAGAATCTGATAATTAGCGGGGCCTAATGACTCGACCAATTCATCTTTGCGCAAGACCAAGAGTTCTATTGCGCGTTTCGCGTTTGGCTTCTCCATTTCCGGAAGCGCGGCCTCACTGAAAGCGGCGACGCCAGCGTTCAGCAAAGCAGGTTTTGCATCGAACGAGAGGAAGTTCAGAGCCTGGGCTTTTCTAGTGTATTGTTTTCGGACTAGGTCAATTAAATCGAGGTGAATCTCCCGAGGAAGATTCTTGAACTCACCTTTCAGGGCGAGAATTAGGAGTTCCCGTTTAGGTGCATACCCGTAACGCTCTAGCAGCTCTAGAATTCGATCTTCCAAAGAAAATTGCCGTATTCTGCCGTCCGTTGTCACCCAATTGCCTATTTCCGGATCGTAAACAACAAGGGGTTGGTCGCCTGGGGCATAAAGACTGCCTATTGCTCTGAAACAAACCCGTCGTAGGCTGTCAACCGCATCAACGAGGTCAGCGTCGTCTTTGGGTGTAAGGGGCAGCCCCGGGGACTTGCAGAGCCACACCGCTCGCAGCTCCGCTTACAGATTTTTGGTAGCTAATGTTCTTTCCCATTTCACAACTCCTTTTCGTAGAAGATGAGCAAAACGGAGACAACTTGTCCCCCTCCCCGCGACGCTTGCTGTCAACAGCTCTCAAGTGCCCAGAAAAAACAAAAAGCGGACGACGCGATTTGCGCCTCCGCCGACTGGAAGCTTCGATAACCTTAGCTACGTTGAGTTGCGCTTGGCTCTATTTGCCTCCCATATCGTTCCGTTTGCCCGTGTCCCTTCCAATGTTCATGTTGTGCCATAAGTCAGCCAGCGGCTCGACAAGGTCTCCCGATCTCCGAGGGCACACTTATCCACGCTCCTGACTTATCCCTGATCCCGGCGTGACGGAAGACGCTCTTGCCGTAGATGCGTTGCCATTTATTTTTTCCTCTTCCCTGGTCTTAGACAATCTGATGCCGGAACGTAAGATTCACACGGGGACCACTCACTTGGCTCGATTTTCGAACTTTGTGGAGCCATTCACGCTGGAATCCTGCTGGCATGATGACGAGGCTGCCGTGTTCAAGGCGCACCGTGTAAATCTCCCCATGCTTCCCATTTCGCACCTGAAAATCACGGGGCGCCCCGAAGCTCACGGAAGCGATGGGGAAATCCCACGAGCCTTCCTTTTCGCCGTCAGCGTGCCAGCCTATATATTGATTTTGGTCACGGTAGAGATTCACATTGCAGGAGTTGAAAGGGACGCCCGCAACAGCCTCAACCCGCTCCTTCACGGCCAAGGCTTCCGGCGTCCATGGATGGACAAACACATCGCCGACAGTCCGTGGCGACTGGTAGCCGTCGCCGCCCATCCAGACGTAATGGCGTGGGGCCGGGACTGGTTTCCCGTACATGCGGTAGACGTGCTGGTGCCATGTCAGCTTCAGCAGTTCCTCGAAGAGCGAGTCCGCTTCAGCGGCGGGAAAGAGGTTAGGGACGTAATGCAATCCTAGAGGTTCAATGGTCATTTGCTTATCCTTAAGAAAGGAACGAAAAGATGGCTAGAAAGGAACGAAAAGATGGCTGGACGAAACGAGGTTCGTCCTATTGCGTCAATTCGTTCTGCTCGTCCGTTGCAGGAAAGAGCAGGGGACGAAGCTTTGCTACACCGAAATTCCGCCTTTACTTCCTTATTCGGGTCAACCCAGGAAAAGGGCAGCTTCCGGGCCAAAAGATCGTTCGCTAATGCCACAACTCGGCTTCCTATAAGTAAGCGCTCCTTGCCTGCGGCGTCCCCCGGAATTGCCCCCGTGCGAATACACATCTCCCTCTAAATGCCGCTGCCATGCTCAAATGGCGCGCGCTATATCCCCCAAAAAACAAAGCGGGTGACGCGATATGCGCCCCCGCCGACCGAATCTCCTTTAGCTTCAAATACCGAATTTTGCTCTTGCCTCTATTTGCCTCCCTACCCTATGGGCTTCATGTGCCACACGTCGGCCAGCTTTGGGACAGACTATTCCTCATAAGCCAATGTGGGACCACTAATCCCGCGGCCTCTATACATCTCCGAGACACACTTATACGCCGGGGGAGAAGCCCTCTGCTCCTCACCGTGTCGTGAATCGTGCCTCCCGGTGAACCCTGACCGACGGAGGATCCGACGATTTCTCTGCTCTTTCCCTTATGTGACGGGCTGCGCGGCAGTCTTCACGTCGTAAGCGCTTTCGTTGCTCTCCCTTTGTCCCAGCCGCCTCGCCTCCTAAGAAAAAGGGCCGCGGTGATCGGCGACCGGCCCAAACTCCCATAAAAAAGCTCCTCTACTAAAGAGGGGCCACTTTTTCCCGAGTCGGCGTCGCCGCCTAATGGCGATCCCAATGGCGATCCCTATAGAGACACCAATAGGCGCTCATTGAGTGTCTACTATATGCGCTCCAAGCAGGGCTTTACGCGCACGTTGCTGCCGCCTTATCGCTATAGCTTCGCAGTTCCCCCGGCGGCTCCAGCCGAGGGGGAGTCAACTACTCTAATCGTCGAACCGCGAAACCTGTGGGGCACGCCGCGTGCCAGAATCTACGCCGTTTGTTTTCAGCTTCAGATAAGGTACTAGTGCGCGTAAGCGTTACAGAATCAGTGACTCGTTTTCGAAGGCTAACTAGAATGTTCAAGCTGGCGCCATCACATTTACGGACATTTCGCACAAAACCGTGGTCTTCGCGGTCCCGGGACGCCGAAAAGGAGAACTGACGATGCGAGTTGGTCTCTTTTATTTCCCTACAGATTATGGCATCGACATTCGAGAACTTGCACGAGCAGCTGAGGAGCGCGGTTTTGAGTCGTTGTTCCTGCCAGAGCACACTCACATTCCCAAGTCTCGCCGCACCCCATACCCGGGCGGTGGCGAGTTACCGAAAGCCTATTCTCATACGCACGACCCGTTCGTCGCTCTCTCGTTTGTGGCCGCTGCAACAACAAAAATCTTACTCGGCACCGGCATTTGCCTGGTCCCCCAGCGCGACCCCATCGTCACGGCAAAGTGCGTCGCCAGCTTGGATCGGTTATCAAATGGCCGCTTTATTTTTGGCATAGGCGGAGGTTGGAATGTGGACGAAATGGAGAATCACGGAACCCGCTACGAAACACGGTTTAAGCTGCTACGCGAACGTATCCTGGCAATGAAAGCCCTATGGACACAGGAAGAGGCCGCCTTTCACGGCGACATGGTGAACTTCGATCCCGTTTGGCTCTACCCTAAGCCACTCCAACGGCCACACCCGCCGATACTCCTGGGTGGCCCGAGCGACCACACATTGAAACGTGTCGTCGAATTCTGCGACGGGTGGTTTCCAATCGCCAGGGGAGGCTTCAACCCTAAGGAAGCAGTCAAGCGGTTACGTCAAGAAGCTTCAGCGGCTGGGCGAGACTTCGCAACACTTTCGATCAGCGTCTTCGGGGCACCGGCCGATAAAGCAGCGCTCGCGGAGTACCGTGATGCTGGCATCCATCGCGCAGTTTTGGCTATCCCTGATCTCACTCGCGACGAAATCATGACCCTACTCGACAAGAACGCATCATTGGCAGCCTGAGGAAGTGTCGGCCGTCCAAAATACTCGAAGGTTCTTAGGATTCAAAGGCTCCCGCATGTCTGGCAACCGGCAGAAGATTCTCCGCACGATTCGGGCAAAACTGGAAGACGCTAGGGTTGCGAGGCTTGCGACCTTGGACGCGAGGCTTAGGCCACATATCGTGCCTGTGTGCTTTGCGTACGATGGAAAGGCCTTCTATACGGCCATAGACGAAAAACCGAAACGTGTCACACCAGAACGACTGACGCGTTTGCGAAATATTCTAGCCGTCCCCCAAGTCGCGCTTCTCATCGACCAATACGACGAAGACTGGACACAGCTCTGGTACATCCTGATACGTGGGAAAGCGAAGCTGCTTCCGATGCGTGGGCATAAGGAACGTGCCTGGGCGCTTCGCAAGCTAAGAGCGAAGTATCCTCAGTACGCCGAAAAGATTCTCCCCAATGACGCGCCGATCATCCGGATCACACCGGACCGGACTACGTTTTGGGGCAAGGTCTAGGTAACTAAGCGCATCGCTTCCTCGACAACTCACCCGTAAAATCGCTAATGTCCATCTGAATTAAGCCTGCTCCGCACCCCCGCTAAATCCGCTGGCGGTCTTCTGATCTGACGGAGTCCGTCCAACCTTTGTCTCGCCTCAGTGCTGATTTTTGAAAGCTCGATTGAGGGTATATGATGTCTCGACCGCCGGCGACTGGAACGTCTGTGGCTGTGATGCGTACCGGAGCATTCTCATTAGGGGGCTCTGATGCATAGAAAGATGCTGATCTTATCTGTTTTGGGCCTTTCAGCCTCGTTTGCTGTTGCGCAGAGTAAACCTCCGAAGTCTTTGGACATTTATGTAATCGATGTGGAGGGTGGCAATTCTGTCCTTTTTGTCGCGCCTTCCGGAGAATCGATGCTTGTCGATACTGGGAACGGTGGAGATGGTGCCGTTCGTGATGCGGGACGGATCATGGCTGCCATTAAGGACGCCGGCGTAAAGCAGATCGATCACCTGATTATCACGCACTACCACAACGATCATATCGGCGGTCTGTCTGAGCTTGCGACCCATATCTCGATCAAGGAGTTCATTGACCACGGTGCGAATACTCAGCCAGGGCCGAATATCGATCCCGTTTTACAGCGCTATTCCGAACTTTATGGCCAAGCGAAGCACACAGTTGCAAAACCCGGCGACAAGATAGCAATTGCAGGTTTGGACTGGCGCATCGCGGCCTCAGATGGAGAAGTGCTGAAAACCCCGTTACCGGGCGCCGGTGCCCCAAATCCTTATTGCGCTAATTTCAAAGCAGTAGATGTGCCCAAGACCGAAGACGACCACTCTGTCGGCAGTTTCATTACCTTCGGGAAATTTCGCACGGTTATCCTCGGCGACCTGACCTTAAATCGGCAATTCGACCTGATGTGTCCGAACAATCGCCTTGGTTCTGTCGATTTGGATCTGCTTGCCCGGCATGGAAATGTCAATTCGGGCTTCCTGATATACCCGCTTCATCCGCGAGCTGCGATCATGAACGATGGAACCCGCAAAGGTGGACAGCCCGAATCGATGAAGGTGCTTTTCAGCTCCCCGGGGCTGCTGGATGTATGGCAGATGCACTTCTCCCTGCTGAGCGGACAGGAATATACCGTGCCTGGCATGTTCATTGCGAACGTGTTCGACGAACCACTAACCGCCATGCCTGTGGCTCCGATCGCAGCTCCACCCCAGGGTCAGCAAGCTCCTCCAGCACCCCAGCACAACGGCACCGCTTATTACTTCAAAGTTTCGGCCCTGCAGGATGGCACATTTACAGTGACCAATACCCGTAATGGGTTCAGCAAGACTTACAAAGCGGAAGGCAGCCGAACCGACTAAAGCCGCGCCGCGTCACAATGTTGGGTTTCACATTGCATTCCTCGCGCATACCGCAAAAGGATCTCTCGAACATTTCCCTGCCATGCGGCCTGGGTATATATTGACGGACAATTCAAAAATCAACATGATCCGAGCCGGATCACTTTCCGTGTGCACGTAGCTCGTTGTCTTGAGGGCGAATTTGGAGGTATGCGATGAAACACAAACTGCCGCTTCTGTCTCTCGCGGTTGCCTTGTCAACATTCGCCGTTCCGCTGTTGGCACATCACGGGAATGCGGCCTACAACTACGATAAGAAGATAACGGTATCGGGAACCGTGACGGAATGGATTTGGGCCAATCCGCACTGTTGGCTGAAGGTCGATGCGAAAAACGAAAGCGGTGAAGTGACCCATTGGATCGTAGAGGCGAGTGCTCCGCCAACCATAAGTGCGCTGGGATGGTCCCACAACTCCTTCAAGGCCGGGGATCAAGTCACCGTCACGATGATACAGGTTAAGAATGGACAGGCCATCGGGCGGTTCGAAGGCGAGGTCATCCTGAACGGCAAGCCTTTTCCGCCGCACGACAATGGCTCGTCGGGCAACACCAAGGGCGAGACCAAGCCATAGACCAGACTGCTCTGCTGGGATAGTTGGCCTGAGTCTCCGTCGCGCATTCGCATGCCGGCCACATTTAAGTGGGGAATTGAAACAGTCGAGAGCAGGGGGATTTCCAATGCCAGAGCGCTGCTTCTTTTCAGCGATTCTGCTGATTGCACTCCTGAGTTTGCCATGGCTTCTGCGAGTCAAAATGCCCCGGGAACGACGGAAGAGCAAGCGAAACCACGGAGCTGGAATAGCGGCCCGCCGCCTAAAAAAGTGTACGCCGGAAAAGAATCAGCCACTGCACCACGCCGCGATCTCTCTGGAATCTGGAATGCGGCAGCCGAGGGAGGAGTACAGGCGAAAGGAGTGCTGGAACATCCGGCGCTTTTGCCGGATCACCCGC
>CAWEFX010000004.1:0-51519 GCA_963808465.1 uncultured Acidobacteriota bacterium | reverse complement strand
ACTGGAAGAGCCCTGTCACATCGTATCCCCCTGGCGAGGTTGAAGTGCTTGAGTGAGAAGAGGCTGAAGGAGATGGCCGCCCGGCTGGGGGGAGAGCCGGGCGGCGCGCGGCGGCTAGAATTGCCGCGTCATGGTTACTTCCGCTCGCTATTTCGATCTGGTGCGTGAAATGAAAAACGCTTACAACCATCGCCTGCGTCTAGTGGAGAGCGCCAAGCAACGGGGCATCAAGCCCACGGCGCGCTTATTTGCCACCACCGTGCCCACCGTCCGCAAGTGGCTGCGCCGCTACCAGCAGCTCGGCCCACGGGGGCTGGCCGAACACTCCCGCGCCCGGCATCGCCAACCTCATAAGACTCCCGCTCACAGCGAAGTGCCACTGCTCGAACTCCGTAAAACGCTGCCCACTTTTGGCTCCCGCCGCCTGATTCGTGAGTTCGACCTGCGGATCGGCCACAACGCACTGGAGCGCATTTGGAGGGAGCATGGGCTTATCAGAAAGCGCCGCCGCAAATACCAGCGCAAGCAGGATCTGGCACACATCAAGGCGCAGTGGGCCTTGTTTCAGCAAATCAGCGCCGATACCAAGGATCTCGATGATATCCCGCGCTACTGGCGACAGGCCCAGTGGTTGCACTTGCCCATCATCCAGTACACCGCTCGGGAAATCCGCAGCGGACTGCTCTTCTGGGCTTTCGCGCAGGATCGTAGCGCTTCGGCCAGCGCCGTCTTCGCTTCCCGCATTCAGCAGCACCTCGATCGCTGCGGGGTTTCGCTGCGCGACCTGGTCTGGCAGACCGACAATGGCGGCGAGTTCAAGGGTGATTTCCCCAAAGCTCTCGGCGACAGCCAACATGTGCGCATCCCGCCGGCCGCCCACACCTATCAGAGCGACGTGGAAACCGTGCACCGACTCGAAGAAGACGAGTTCTTTGATCTGGAGGACTTCGCCAGCCGCGGTGACTTCCTGGCCAAAGTGCACACCTACCAGCTTTACTTCAACTTGGCGCGTCCCAACTCGCACAAGGAAAATCAGAGTCCCTGGCAGATCATCGAGCGACTCGCGCCGCGCTCGCCGCTGAAACTCTGCTTGCTCCCGCCCGTCTTTCTGGATTACTACCTGAATGATTCAGGGGGATACGATGTGCCGGGGCATCCCTAGCAAACTCAGCAAACTTGTCGGTAGCACGTGAAATGTCCGCTCGAGTTAGCACGTGAAATGTCCGCTTTGAACTTGAGCAGCCTGCGGTAAAGCTCTGGGCCCGAGGAGGGGCCTGGAGTGATACCGAAAGCTGTCGTGGAGCGGGCGATGAAAATGCAGGAAGTGATTCTGCGAGCCATGGCCAAGCGCATTACCTGGTGGCAAGCGGCGGAGATCATCGGCATCAGTGACCGGCAGATGCGGCGCTGGCGACGACGATACGAGCAGTGCGGCTACGACGGTTTGTGGGATCGGCGACGAGGCCGTCCCAGTCCAAGAAGGGTGCCGCTGGAGGTGGCCGAGCGCGTGCTGGCCCTGTATCGCGAGCACTATTTCGATTTCCACGTGCGCCATTTCCACGAGAAGCTGCGGGAGCAGCACGGCATGGCCCTCAGCTACAGCTGGGTGAAGCTGGCGCTGCAAGGAGCGGGTCTGGTCGGCAAGCGCAGCCGGCGCGGGGTGCATCGCCGACGGCGACCGCGTCGTCCGCTACCCGGAATGCTCTTGCATCTGGACGGCAGTTCGCACGCCTGGTTGGGAGAGGGGCGTCGCTACGATCTGCTGGTGGTGCTCGATGACGCCACCAGCGAGATCTACTATGCGCAACTGGTGGAGCAGGAATCGACGCGCACGGTGCTGGCGGCGCTGCGCGAGGTGGTGGAGAAAAAGGGCCTGTTTTGCGCCTTATATAGCGATCGGGCCAGCCATTTCTTTGAGACGCCCAAGGCGGGAGCGAAGATCGATCCGCAGCGGGTGACCCAGGTGGGGCGGGCGTTACGCGAGTTGGGAATCCGCATGATTCCGGCCTACTCGCCCCAGGCTCGTGGTCGCAGCGAGCGCAACTTCGGCATCTGGCAGGGGCGGCTGCCGCAGGAGCTGCGCCTGCGGGGGATCGCCACGGTGGAAGAAGCCAATCGCTTTCTGCGTCAGGAATACATCGCGGAATTCAACCGGCGTTTTGCGGTCACAGCGGCGCAGCCGGGCAGTGCTTTTTTGCCGCTCCAGGGCCAGGATCTGGAGCGCATCTTTGCCCTGCAGCACGAACGCGTGGTCCATCGCGACAATACCGTGGAGATCGCCCATCGCGTGTTACAGATCGAAAAGACGCCTTGGCGGAATACTCTGGCCGGTTGCTCGGTCATTGTGTATGAGCATCTGGACGGCACTCTGAGCGTGGGCTATGGCCCTCACATAGTGGGTCATTTCAGCCCTGAGGGGATGCCGCTGCCGCACATAATCGCGGGGGCGAAAAGCGGTGGAAAAGACGGTGGCTGCGCCCCCTTGGAAAACGCTGCGCGTTTCCCACTTTTCCACCGCTACGGCGACGACGGGATCTCGATCTTGAATTTGGAAAGCGGACACTTCACGTGCTACAAAAACCGGACATCTTCACGTGCTAACGACAGGATATTATCTGGCACGCGAAAACGTTCGCGTGCACCGCTGATCTTTTCTGCCTAGCAGCCGGCCTGGGACTGCGGCGAACGCTGGTGTGCAGTAAGCCGTTGCGGATGTGAGCCGGTGGCGTTTTTGAACAAAAGAGAACCAGACAGCTCCGGTCCCCTTTTTTGTTCAGGTTGTTGGTTCCGCCGCTAAAAGATCAACTTCAATCCCAACTGTATATCCCGGGCGCCACCTGCCCCAAGCACGAAGTTGCCTGCCGCAGCATCCGGTGTGACACAGCCACAGCCGAACCCGAGGCCACCCGAAGGATCGTTATTGTAGTAGGTAGTAAACGACCCATATGGATTGGCGAAGTTGGGATGGTTGAGAACATTAAAGAACTCGGCTCGGAACTGAGCGGTGAGGCGTTCCTTAAACTTCCAGTCCTTGAGCACCGAGAAATCCCAGTTTCTGAATCCGGAGTCGCGGAAGATATTGCGGCCCATGTTCCCGAGGCTCCCGTAGGCCGGAGGAGTCAATCACGGAATTACCTTTCACGTAGCAACCATTGTTAACAGTGACGCGACGGCGAGGGGGCCATTGGCCTGGGCGGCCTCATGCAGATCGCCGGCGGCTCGCTACACCGCCTACCATCTGATAGGGAGTGCAGCCTGCCTAGTGCTTGCCGGATCCGAAACACGGGAAATTGGATTCGGGCCGGAGGTGAAATCCGCGGGTTTCCCGTGAAATCCCATCTGGTCCTGAGCACTGTTCTTCAATTCGAGGTTTCCGGGGAAATCGTTATTGGTGTCCATGGTACCCCAGGGCATACCGCTCTGGAGCGTCACGACGGAATTGACCGACCCAGCCTTCCAGCATCTGCCCGGGCGATTTTTTACCTGGGATGTTATAGGTCAGCGACAGAGTGAAGCGATGCTTTACGTCGTAGTCGCTGGTCGCATAGTCCAGCTGGGGCAATGAGGTATCTTGTATCCGCCTCTGTTCGGCGGGGCGCCGTAGAAATCGTCAAGGGCATGAGAGTAAGTATAAGCCAGCGAGGAAATATAGCCCATGGAACGCCGCTCGGTCAGGGTCACCTGCAGGGCGTTGTAGTTGGAGGGGCCACGATTCTCGAGTCTCGTCCATGAAGCCGATGTACGGAAACTTTGTATATAAAGGTCGAGCGGCGTGTCTGAGGGGTCGAGAGACGTTACAGTTGTTGTAGACGGCAGCGCGCTCGGCGCTGAGGCAAGCGATAGACCTGCTGCGTTCGTTGCGGCGCAGTTTGAGCCGCAGCGCTGGTCCACCCGGCGCCGATCGGAGGCTGGTTGATTTCGACATTGCCGTGGCAGGCCAGAGCCGTGGTTGCCGACATAGGCGACGATCCAGGGTAAGATTATTGGTCAAGGCTCTTTGGATATCCAGGTTCCAGTTCAAGATGCGGGGAGTACGTATGTTGGGGTCCACGAAAGTGAGTGTTGCATGGCCGCTGGATCTGGGCCCTCCGTCGCCGCACTGAGAGCTCTGCCGGTAGCCGGGGGAAGACGGGCCCGGTGGTATTCCAGGAAAGTTGCGCGGCAGTGAAGGTGATGTGCCGGCTGCCGACTTGTGAACCCGGCGTGGTAACCCCGTTTAACGACACTGGTCATATCCGAAGGGGACGCCCGTGACTGCTCCCGCCTGATCCGCCAGAATATCTGCGGTCGGATACATGATGCTGAAGCGCGCTGCGGACGACGGTCTTCGCGTTGCCACTGACGTCCCACGCCAGGCCAACGCGTGGCGAGAAGTTTCTATAATCGGGATGTATTGTCGGGACCCTGTACCAAGCCGGTGCTGGGATTGAAGCTGCCGTAGTGATTGTTGATTTCCTGACGGGGAGGCATGTATTCCTACCGCACGCCAAGGTTCAGGGTAAGCCTTGTAGTCGCACGCCAGTCATCCTGAACGAAGAGACTGCAACGTCCGCATCCCGCTTTCGATACTGAGGGTTCCCAGCGACAATTTTCCCTTGGGACGGTTTGCCTTGAAGGTAGTCTTCAACGGTCTAGAATTTGATTTTGCCCTGGGCACCGTTATAGCTGTTGTCGGCCAAAATTGTTCTAAAGTAATCTGCTCCGAACTTGAAGGAGTGCTTGCCGCGCAAATACGAGATGTTATCTATGATTGGTCCAGGCCGCCAGGCCCCGAGTGGTTGAGAAATTGCCGTGGCCCAAGGCGAAATTGTTGAAGACTCTAATCTGGAGATAGGGCATCCCGTAATAGAGCGGATTTGTGACGCCCGTAGGGATACCAAAGCCCGTGGGGTACGGATGCCGCCTGATTGGTCGTGCTGTCCGAGCCAATATTGGTTTCGGTTATGGGTTTGTCGCCAACTCTGAGTTCATTCACCCAACTGGAATCCGGTGTGTAAGTCCAGTTGCGTCCAGAGTCCCAATCCGTCACGGAAACCTAATTTTGCATTTGGCCGTCAACTGGTCGGGCGAGGTAACCCAAACCGCGTTCGAAGCTGTCCTCATAAAATAGGAAGCGCTCAAGGTATTGCGGTCATTGATGTGATAATCGACTTTCACTATCCCGTTATTGCTGGGGTTGCTGTTGGTAAAGGAAAGGCGCAAAAACGGTTGGCCCGCCCGGATTGGTCCCAGGGTTAAATGGGAAGAGGTTTTCAATTGTGGACGAAGCGGGCCGGAATACAGCACAAGTCGTGGTATTGAGTCCTGCCAGTTGTGCACTCAGCGGATTAATCTTTGCGGGACCCAATCGTTACACGCGTCCACGATGCTCGCTGATTGCTTTCCCACGGGGTTGCCCGATCGCCAATGAAACCGAGACAGAGGCGGCGCACTCCCCACGTATATGTCCCCCACCGATAACGTTGCCCCTCGTAGCCCATGAACCAGAAGAGCTTATCTTTGATAATCCGTCCACCCGCCGTAGCGCCGTATTGCTTCAAAGCTACGGGCGTCTTCGGGTTCGGTGTTCCATTCGAGTTTGTGGCTGGGTTGAAGTAGTTGCGCGCATCCAGGCGTCGTCGCGGCCAAAAGCGTAGGCAGTGCCGTGAATGCTGTTGGTGCCCGACTTCAGCCCAACGTTGGTGATCGCGCCGATGGCCCAGCCGTATTCCGCCTTGGGATTCTCCTGGACATTAAATTCCTGGATGGCGTCGATGGGCAGGATCGTCGAAGAGCCTCCCGCCTGGTATCGGTAATTCAGAGCACCTACCGCCATTTATTGGGGTTGTAGTCCAGGAGACCATCCAGCAAACGACACCCATCTTGGCGGTTTGACCATTGGTCGAGTCGGCGTGATCGCCCCCACCCGGATAACTGACCACTCCCGGGCGCAGTTGGATCAAGCGGGTGAAGTCACGGCCGTTCAAAGGCAGATCATTGATCGTCTGATTGCTGATCGCGCCGCCCAAGGTGGCGTTGGTGGTTTCGACGTCCGGAACCTCTCCCGTGACAGTCACTGTCTGGGCTTGCGACCCCGCCTGCAGCGTAAGGTCCACCCGAATATCTTGGCCAACCTGCACGAGTATGTCGGTGTGCTCGGTCGTCTGGAAACCTTTCGCCTCAGCACGCACTGTATACGTACCTGGCTGCAGGTTGGGAGCGGAGTATTCTCCGGCGCTATCTGAAGTCAATGGTCGCGAGACGCCTCTGGCCACGTCGGTGACCGTCACCATAGCGCCTGCGATGGCGCCGCCGGATTGATCGAAGACAACGCCCTGAATCCGACCCTGATTGGTTTGCGAGAATAGCGGAACGCAGATGAGAAACAACACCATCATGCTCGCTGCTATCAGTCGCAGAACACGATAGTCGAACAGAGACACCAACACATGAACAGATTCCTTTGAGGGAATCATAGGATCACTCCTCTGAAATTCAGGATCACACTCGGATGCGGCGTCTCATATCACGCGCACAAAGGGGCGTCAAGAATAATATCTGGCGGGCGAGAACGTTCGCGAACACGCTGACAATTCATGCTTTATACCACCTGTTAGAACTCTCTTGATTTAAATGACGTGCGGCCTGACGGAAATCGCCACAAGCCCCGAGCTATTAAATGTGGAATTAAACTTACGCGGTTTTCACTTCGGCGGGGCCGGCTTGGCGCAACTTTGTCTCAACTTCCATCACGCGCATGATCGGGCGGGTTGGTAACGCCCACGAGAATCTTGCCGTGCCATATTGCAGGATCGGAGAGCCTTTCGCCAAAGTTTGGCAGGCCCGCGGTAATCAAGAAGCGTAATCAGGGTGGTGGCGATAGCGCCCAGCATCGTCAATTCATAAATGATGATACCGTTGGTCCAGGACGTAACGACGGGCATTCCGCCGGTGGGCAATGGATAAGCCAATTGTGTGAAGCGGGTGAACCAGAAACCGAAAAGCGCGCCAACCACGCCTCCAAGGGAAGCTAGCAGAAAGATGCGCGTCTCAGAATGCTCGTCGGAAAACTCATAGCCATCGAAGGGCTCCGCCGTAACGACAACAATTTGCCGTTCGCCGATGCCGAGCGAACCTCCCGCGAGCTTCAGCGCATTGACGGCGCGTTGTGCCGCGTCGGGATCGGAATAGAGCGCGTAGACAGCTTTCATCGCGATAAATCCGTGGCCAAAGGGTCAGCCTCTCTGACGCCAGCTCTCGCTCGTGCACCGGTGGGTTCAAACGCCACTGCGCGGCCGCGATAGATGGGCGCTTTGCGAACGCCCGCCTCGAGTTCCCACATCGAGATCATGGGCACGAGCTTCGAGAAGAGCAGATAAAGCAGCGCCATCATGCCGAAGCCCGCAACCATAAGCGTGATCTCCACCCACGTCGGACGGTAAGTTCCCCAGGCATAAGGAAGAAACTTGTGCTCGAGCGTGGGCACGATAATCAGAAATCGCTCGATCCACATCCCCGCGACGATCGTAGTCGAAGCGATCACGGTGCCCGTGATGGTGCGAAATCTTTTGATCGCCAGCAGCGGAAACGGAATGATCAGATTGCACGTGATCATGGTCCAGAAAAGCGGCGCGAAATTTTGCCGGATGCTGGTCCAGAATACAGACATCTCCGCGACGTCGTTGCCATACCAGGTCGTGAGCCGTTCGGCAAAGGTGAAGTAGAACCAAAGCAGGCTCATCGTGAGCAGGAGCTTGCCCAGATGATCGAAAGTGAATCGGCTCCAGGTATTCCTCCAGATGGAGGAATTTTCGGAGCAGCGCCATGGCCAAAATAAGGGCCGCGACGCCGCTAAAAATCGCGCCGCATACGAAGTAAGGCCCAAAAATCGTGGAGTGCCACATGGGCACCGGCGTCATCGCGAAATCCCAGGAGACGATGGTGTGAACCGAAACAGCCACGGGAATGATGGCGATGGCCATGATGTGCATGGCGCTTTCCAGGCGATGCCACTGCTTCGGATTCCCTTGCCATCCGAGCGACAGAAGCGCGTAAAGTTTCTTGCGCCAGCCGTGAGCCAGGTCGCGAGCCGCGGCAGCATCGGGAATGATCGGCAGAAAAAGAAAAATCATGCTGCCCGTCAGATAGGTGAGGATGGCGACAAAATCCCACAGCAGCGGCGAGCGAAAATTTGGCCAGATGTGGCGCTCGCTCGGATAAGGCACCAACCAGAAGAAAAGCCACGGCCGTCCCAGGTGGCAGATCGGTATGATCGCGCCAATGGAGAGCGCGAAAACCGTGATTGCCTCGGCGCAACGCGTGACTGGTCTGCGCCATCCCGCATTCGCCAGGCGCAAAATCGCGGAGATCAGCGTGCCGGCGTGGCTGATGCCGATCCAGAAAACGAAATTGGTAATGTCGAAAGCCCAGAACACCGGCCAGTTCAGGCCCCACACGCCAAGGCCGTGGTACACCTGATAACTGAAAGCAAAGACGCCGGCCAAAACCATGCTGCCGCTAACGCCTACGGCCAGCCAGTATGCGGGGCCGCTGCGGAAGATGGGCCGCAGCAGATCGGCGCGAATTTGTTCAGCCGTTTTTGCCATTTTCCCAGGATTCGCGCTGGAGGTAATTCACGTTCGGTTTCGTGCCGAGCTCGCCAAGCAGCTTCGTCGCGCGTCCCGACCGCGCCAGGCGCGAAACTTCGCTATTCGGGTCGTTTAGGTCGCCAAAGACCATGGCCTTGGGCGCGCACGATTGCACGCAAGCCGGATTGAACTCGCCGTCTTTTAGCTCACGCTTTTCGCCCTCGGCTTGAATCTCCGCCGCGCGGATGCGCTGCACGCAGAACGTGCACTTTTCCATGATGCCCACGCTGCGCACCGAAACGTCGGGATTGAGTTGCAGATGAAGAGGCTTGTCCCACTGCGGGTTGAAAAAATTCAGGAACCGCACAGTGTAAGGGCAGGCATTGGCGCAAAATCGCGTCCCGATGCATCGGTTGTAGACCTGCGCGTTCAGACCCTCGGGTGTGTGATAGCTGGCGTAAGTAGGACACACAGGCTCACAGGGCGCATCGTCGCACTGCTGGCAAAGTACGGGCTGGAAGCGAATGCGCGCGTTAGGGAACTCTCCTTCCCAATAGCGCTCCACGCGAATCCAGTGCTTGGCGCGGCCGCGCGCGGCCTCTTCTGCGCCCGCGGTACCTATATTGTTTTCTGCGTGGCAGGCAACGACGCACGCTTCGCAGCCCGTGCAGCGATCGAGGTCGATAACCATGGCCCATTTGTGAGTCATTAGTGTTCTTTGACGTGCGGTATGGCGATCATCGTTGCAATTGTCATTGCGTTTAGCGGCGCTCCTGTTCAATCGGGAACTGGCTCATTCCACCGGCGAAGGTAATCAGCTTGCCTTCTTCGGCTCCGCCGACGCGCGCGAGCTTGACCCGCGTCGCAGCCCAAGCCAGAGCGCCGGTCTCGCGCTCCGTTAAAGGTGCAAGAATCGCCAGCGGATTAGCGCCACGTCCGCTGGCAAATCGGCTGAAGTTTTCGTGCCCTTGCCCGATCGGCATGGCGATGACATCGGGAGCGATCCCCGGCGAGAGAATGGCCGGCGCGCGGAGGCTGCCGTGCTGCGACCTGATTTCGACCAGATCCCCTGGCGCGATGCGCAATTGCTCGGCACTTTTGGGATTGATCTCCACCCAACTGGACCACATCGCCGTGGTGATCACGTCCGGCATCTCCTGCAACCAGGGCAAATGCGCTAGCGAGCCATCGCGAAAGGACTGCGAGGCGAACGGCAGAAAATAAAATGGAAATTCCTGCGCGCTTCCGTCGAATTCGGGTTCGGCAAACTTCTCAGCGGCGTGCCCAGGCGAGCTGGATGCCGCTCCGGATTTTGCGGATGTCGCCGAGCCCCACCAGCCGCCTTGAGTTGTGATTTTGTTCCAGAAATCGTCTTCGGATTGCGAAGCCGCGGAGCCGGCATGCTGGCGCAGCGGCACATATGCCGCGCGCAGCATGGCGTCGTAAGACTTCCACGGCAAAGCTGCGGCGATTGGGCCGCCGACGCGTTGCGCAACATCGAGCAAAACGTCGGGCATCGCACGCGTGTTGTGCAGAGGATGCACCGCCGGAGGCGCAATGCTAATCACGCTTTCACTCGCTCCCGATTCGGCGACATCATCAACCCAGGATTCGAGCGGCGCGTGATCGGGGAGAATCAGGTCGGCGAAAGCGCTGGTCTCGTCGACGAAGCTACCGAAGCTGACGATATAAGGAATCTTCGCGAGGGCTTCGCGAAACTGAAGACTAGCCGGCGCTCCGAAAACCGGATTGGCGTCATAGAGCAGCAGCACCTTGGGCGTGCGCTGCCCTTTCAGGATCGCCTGCGTGAAGGTGCTCATCGCAGAAACGCTGGCCTGCACATTAGACGCTGAGGCCGCGCCAGAAACTCCCGTCGCGATGGACGGCTGGGGTGTGAAGCTCAGGATCGGCTGGCTATGTCCGCTTGCGACCAATGCCTCGAGCGCATTCACAGCGAGCGCGTTGAACATTCCGTTGGTTTGCGCAAGCGGCGCGCCGCCGACGATGACCGCGCTCGCCTCAGCGGCGGCAACCTCATGGGCCAGGCGCGTAATCGTCTCAGCACTCACACCAGTTTGCTTCGCCACGCTATCCGGCGCGTAGTCCGATAAGACCTTCAGACCAACCCGCAATGAGCGCAGCGGCGCGTGGGTGCGCGTCGCGAGGACGAAGCTTGTCGGCGAGAATGACGTGCGCGATGCCTAGCGCGAGAACGCCTTCCATTCCCGGATGGCACGGAATCCATTCGTCGGCATTCGCCCCTGTCTGCGACATGCGCGATTCTACCTGTACAAATTTGCCGCGGCGTCCCGGACGGCCTTGGCGCATTTCGCCGTAGCCGATCGACTGCGCGACCGGCGAATTCCACGTGCCCAAGAAAATCCGCGCCGAAAGAAATCAGATAATCGGCACGTGCAAGATCGAGCGTAGGCAGCGCCGGCACCCCAAAGCTAAGAAGATTGGCCTGGCGCAGGACGGCTTCGTCCAAAGGTTCGTAAAATGTTGGCGGCGGTGCGCCGAACGCCTTCACGAATCGCTCGATCAATTCGCGGCGCTGGCCGCGCAATGGACGTGCAAGGAACGCTAGCGAAGCCGCATCGCCCGACGAACGAATTTCCGCGAGATGCGCAGTCAATTCCGCGAGAGCATCGTCCCAGCTGATTTCTTGAAATTCGCCCGAACCTTGGCTCCCGCGGCGCTTGAGCGGATTGGCGATGCGGTCTGGATGATAGAGCACCTGCAGCGCGGCATGGCCCCGCGCGCAGAGTTTGCCGCGGTTGATGGGGTGTTCCGGATTGCCTTCGAGCTTTTTCGCCAGCCCCATTTTGACAACACCGGTGCGGCCGTTGCGCACAACTTCAGCATCACCTTCCATCACGCGCACGAGCGTGCCGCAACCGGCAGAACACAAAGTGCAGACGCTCGGTTTCCAGGTAGCAATTCCGGGAACCAGATCTTCGTCGGGAATAAAACGGATAAGCTGCTGCTCGGGACTGCCGCAGGATTCGAGGGCCGCCGCGGCGCCGGAAATTGCCGAAATCTTCAGAAAGTTACGCCGTTCCATGTCCCGTAATTCACCTTCAGTAATGGCACGTCGTGCAATCGATCGATGCCTTACGCTGCGTGTGGCAGCTAAGGCAGTAGCCCATGTTCAAATCAACCGCCCGCACCGCCGTTGTTTGCTGCAGCATGTCGCCGTGGCAATTCGAGCACGCCACACCGGCCCGTATGTGTGGCGCATGGTTGAACTTGACGTGAGCGGAAGCGCTGTAGTCGTAAACCCGCACCCAGGGAATGTCTTCGCCGCGCGCCTGATAGGCCGCCATCTTCTTGATTTCCGGCCTGTCCTTGGCGATTACCAGATGACAGCTCATGCAGAACTTCACGCTCGGGATGGCCGCATCGGGCCCCTGGTCCACGCCCGTGTGGCAAACCTGACATTGCAATCCTCGGGCGAGATGCACCTTGTGCGGGAAGGCAATCGGTTGGGTGGGCTGAGCGGGGTGGCGGTTCAAAAACTCGCTTATCGCAGCTCGCACGGTGCTGTGAGCGGGAGAAAAAGTGCCTTGTGGCTGCGATTCCTGGGCGGCGTCAACGCTTCGCAACGGGGTCCCTGGGGGTAACGTTTTGATGATGAGCCATCCGCAGGCGCATAGGAGCGCGACGATCAGCCAACTCTTGGGGTTGGTCAGGGTTGGCATGTTGCCGCGCCACGTATCGGTCGCACCTTTCCCCCTAGCGCAAACGTTGCAGCTTACAACAGACTGGCCAAAACCGGCCCAGAACTATGAACCCGTTTGTATGTTTGCGACGTGGATGGTCTTGCTGGAAGTGTCGTAGGTTCCCGTAACCTTCACCTTGGCACCCGCGAAACCTTGAGCCTTTTTCTGGTCGTCCAATTGATAGACCATCTTATTGGCCCCATCGAACAATACATACTTGCCGCCTATGCTAACGCACCGGTTGGAACAATCCTTGGCGCTTTCGCCTTGGTTCATCATGGCCGTGTGTCCGCCGAGCAATGCGCACTGCTGATCCATGATTTCGCCGGTGTACGTCTGAGCCTTCTGAGCGGCCAGGCTTACTGTGAGAAGCCATGACGACAGGATCAAGGAAACAATAAACTTTTTCATTTAGGCCTTCTCCCGTATAAATCCCTCACTTCGGGGAGACAGAATACCCCTTAACACATTCAAAGTCCGCGTCTTAACCAGAATTTTACACTTGCTGGCCGAAGATCTAGACGCCGACGTAGGCGCCGGGTCGGCGACGGCTTGACACTCCTGCAGAATCAAGCTATATACGCGAAAGAAAAGATTTCGCCCACTCGAGGAATCCACATGAACAGAAAGCTGCTTCCCGCCCTGGGGCTGTGCGCCGGTCTCCTTTTGCTTTTCTCCATTCCCGTGTTCGCTCATCATGGTGGCTCTTCCCTCTACGATATGGGCAAATCGGCGACGGTGAAGGCCACCGTCACCGATTTTGTTTGGGCCAATCCGCACTGCGAAATTAGTTTCGACGGCGCGGATGAAACCGGCAAAGCGCGGCATTGGACAATCGAAGCCCATCCCCCGAACATCATGGTGACTCACGGCTGGACCAGAAAGTCCCTCAAGACTGGTGATGTTGTTTCGATTACTTTTCATCCCGGCCTGAATGGCGGAGCTTGGGGCAAAATGATCAAAGTGAACTGGCCCGACGGCAAAGAGCTCGTGCAGGACTAGGCCTCGAAAACAGGTCTGCAGTTAAAAAAAGATCTGTAGTTGTGTAGTTTCCAGCCTCGTCTCATACTTAGCGGAATGACCTGGGATTCACGTTAGCAACGCCTTGTTACCGGGCTGGACAAGCACGTTGCAGGGAGTAAGTTCCAAATGCGAAGAACCTTCTTGGAAAGAATTTTTGTAGCGAGTTCGGCGCTCGCTGTGCTCGCGCTCGCGTTGCTCTCCGTGCGGCTCATGGAAAATCGCGGACAGGCACAAGCGGCGAAACCTCAAGCGACTGCTCCCGACTTCTCCGGCATCTGGCTCGGAAAAGGTATTCAATCTTTGAGCCCTTCCGATCCGATGGGCAAAAAACCAACCGGATCTGAACCAGACATTTCCTACACTGCTTGGGGATTACAAAGGCTGAAGGCCGCGAAGCCAGCGACCGGACCCGACCAAACCTTCCTCAACACGAATGATTTAGCCCTCAAGTATGCCGATCCCGACGGCTACCCGCGAGCTTCTATCCATCCCATGCGGTTCAAGCTGGTGCAGAACCCGGACTTTATCTACTTCCTGTATGAGTACAACCAGTCTTACCGGCCAGTCGCTATGAACCGTCCGCATTCGCCCGATCCTGATCCCACTTGGTTTGGAGAAGCCGTGGGCAAATGGGAAGGCGATACGTTAGTTATCGACGCGATTGGCTTCAACGACCGGGCCTGGCTCGATCCTATCGGCCATCCGCGAAGCGAGAGTTTGCATTTGGTCGAGCACTGGCGGCGCGTGGATCACGACACCTTGGTAAACGATCTCACCATCGACGATCCGGTGGCTTACACCAAGCCGTGGAACGGCCAGCTCACTTTTAAGCTGGATCATAGCGGAGAGCTGCACGAATCGATTTACACGGCCACCGACGAGCTGCGCTTCAAGAACGACATTCTGAACAAGCAAAAAGAAAATCAGTCCGGCAAATAGCGTCGCCGGATGCCCACCCAGGAAAATCTTCCGATCGCCGTTCCGATCAGTGTGAGCCTATTGATTCTGCTTGTTTGTTTCCTCGGTGTTAGGTCTGTGAAGGCTCAGAGCGAACCACAGCAGAAGCCGCAGATGGCCGAAGACGTCTTCAAAAACGTGCAATTGCTTCGCGGCATTTCGGTCAACGAATTTCTGGAGACAATGGGATTTTTCTCCGCCTCGCTGAACATGAATTGTGTCGATTGCCACGCCGAGGAAGCAGGCGGCGATTGGGCCAGATACGCTGACGACACCGAGAAAAAGCAGACCACGCGGAAAATGATTCTGATGATGCGCGGAATCAACCAATCGTATTTCGGCGGCAAGCGCATCGTCACTTGTTACTCCTGCCATCGCAACGGCAACAGTCCGATCTCCACTCCGAATCTGGCTGAGGTCTACGGCACACCGCCGCTGCCCGATCCCGTGGAAATCCAGCAGGTTCCCAACGCTCCCTCCTCCGATCAGCTACTCGACAAATATCTTCAGGCGCGCGGCGGAGCGCAGCGCCTCTCCGGCTTCACGAGTTTTGTCGGTAAGGGCACTTATCAGGGATATGGAGAGGGCGAGAAGAACGCGATGGAAATCTTTGCGAAGACGCCCGACCAGCTCACCACAGTGGTTCATCGGATCACTGGCGACAGCGTCACGAGTTTCGATGGCCGTTCCGGATGGATAGCCTCGCCTGCAGCTAATTCACCCGTCACCATGATACAGATGACGGGAGGAGATCTCGACGCAGCGAAAGTGGATGCGAACCTGTTTTTCCCCGCGCAGATCAAGCAAGCCCTCAGCAAATGGCGCGTCGGCTTTCCGACCACAATTGACGATCGCGACGTTCAAGTTGTGGAAGGAACGACCCCGGGAGGCGTTCCCGTGAAATTATATTTCGATCCCGATTCGGCGCTGCTGGTGCGGCAGGTGCGCTACATCGATACGCCGATGGGATTCAATCCAACCCAGATCGATTACGCTGACTACCGCGACGTCTCTGGAATCAAAGTGCCGTTTCGTTGGACTGTGACGTGGCTGGATGGCCGTTCCACCTACGAGCTGACCGAATTGCGGCCAAACGTCGCGATTGATGCAGCGAAATTCGCTAAGCCGGTTCAGCCGCAGCTCAAACCTGCATCTCGCTGATCAAATTGGAGTGCTGGAATTGCTCTCAGCGCTCAACACCTTTAATTTTGCTTCATGCTACTTCCAAGGCATCAGCGAAGCGTGGATCACGTCCGGCACTCCATGGCCTCCCACGGACTTGATTGCCAGATCCACATCTTTGAGCCCAAAGGTGTGGGTGGTGATTTTCTCCAGCGGAAAACGGCGTGATGCAAGCTGCTGCAGCGCGAGCTCACATGCCTTGTAGCTGTGGCCGCGCGCGCTTTTGAGGGTGACGAATTTGAGCGTCATCTTGGCCAGAGGAAAATTTGGAAACTCCGCCATTTCGCCTTGCACGACCATAGTCCCGGCCTTGCGCTTGAGCGCGTCTACCCCGAGCAATATCGGCATCGTTCCGGCGCCCGCGGAGCAGTCGAGCACAACGTCCACGCCCTTGCCGCCTGTGATCTCCATGATGCGCGCGAGAGCATCTTCTTTCTGCACGTCGATCACGTAATCGGCGCCGAGGGCTTTGGCAACCTCCAAACGTGCGCGGTCTTTGGACGTGCCGGTAACAATGATGAGCGACGCGCCCGCCTGCTTGCAGACCACGGTTTGCGACAATCCCTGCTGGCCGGGGCCTTGAATGAGCACGCTCGAGTTGTAGCCTACGCCACCATCGAAACAGCGACCATTCGACGCCGTTTGACATGGGCGTGACGAGGCCGGCCAATTCCGGCGTAACGCCTTTCGGGACGTGGTGCACCACGGAATTCCACGGAAGGTACATGTATTGCGCAAAGCCGCCCCACAGATGCGGAGCTTTTTCGGATGAAGTGTAGCCGTAACGTATGGCATCCGGGTTGTAGCGCCAGTCCGTGCTCTCACAGTGGCGGTACTGGCCCAAATGGCACCACTCGCATTGGCCGCACATGACGTAGTGCTCCACGAAAACCAAGTCGCCTTCCTTGAAGCCTTTGCGCCTGGTGAACTCGCGCCCCACTTTAGCGATGTAACCGATATTTTCATGCCCCATGATCACGGGAGCTTTGGAAGGCGGAGTCGCATACATTTTCACGTCAGTTCCACAGATCCCACCAACTTCCATCCTGAGCAGAGCGCTATCGTGCGGAATTTCCGGCATGGGGAAGTCGCGAATCTCCGTCATGCTCGGACCGACTCTTACGGCTGCGAGTACTTTTTCCAACGTTGCTTCCTCCGAAGGGGCTACTTTGCGGCTTTGGCAGAACTGGCGCCTCTGATCTGCCTCCCCGCACGCACGTCCTCTGCATAAGCGCTGATTGCCTCGAAGGCAATCTTAGCGACATTAGCGTAGTTGTCCGTGTGCGAATCCAGGTTGCTCGCGGCATACCCGATTGCTCCGTGGGCCATGCGAATGCGCCCATCGAGCCAAGGCCCGCCGCCGAGTCCGCCTAAAACCGGAATCGAAACAGCAGCCGCCACCGCAGCGCCGGCCACCGGGCCGGAGTTGGTGAAGTCGAGCATAGAAGCGCCGGCGTCTTCCAGGCGCTTAGCCTCATCCACAAATTTGGCAGTCAGGCCGTCAGGAACTTGCGCAAGCGGTTTCATTGCGGCGGCAGGGGCGATGCCGTATTGCGCGGCAGTGTGCGGCGTAATTCCAAACTGCGCAAAAACAGGAATGCCCTGGCGGACGACGGCACGGACCGCATCTGGGAATTCAGCCGCGGCATCCAACTTGACCATGTTCGCGCCGCCCTCTTTAACCAGTAGAGCAGACGCCGTCACAGCGCTTTCGGTACTCTCCTGGAGCGGGCCGAAGGGCAAATCGCAGCTCACCAGCGCGCGCTTTACTCCGCGGCGAACGGCCTTACACACGATGAGCATCTCGTTCATCGTGATTTCCAACGGACTGGCATGGCCCCACAGATTGACTCCCACGGAATCTCCCACCGAAATGATCTCCACGCCGGCTCGGTCTACGATCTGAGCTATCTGGTAGTCCCAGGCCACGACGCCGACGATCTTCCGCCCGTCGCGCTTCATCTGTTGAAGCGCGGGAATGGTGACGGGCGAATGCTGTGCTTCCATAGTCTGCCGATCTTGAAATCTGTACTGCGATATCGGTGCTGCGCAAATCGGATCTGGCTGAATCTAGAGATTCAGGAAATCGTACTTCGAGCGCTCGCGGCGCCCAAACAGCACAGGCTGTGCACTTGCCGCACTGCTCCAGCGGCCGGCAATGAGCTGACCGCAATCGGGACACGCGCCATTCCGCAGACGGTTTTGCGTGACATCGTGCCACGAACGGCGGATCAAAATGCTTTGACACTGCGGACACGAAGTGTTCGCGCCGTCCGAAAAGATATTGCCCTCGTAGACGTAATGCAGCCCGACTTCGCGAGCGATGGCGCGCGCGCGATGCAGCGTTTCGGGCGGCGTGCGCGGCTTATCCTGCAGCTTGAAATCGGGATGAAAGGCAGTGAAGTGCAGCGGTACGTCCGGCCCCAAATGCTCGAGAATCCACTCTGCAAGCCTGCGCGTCTCACCGGGATCATCATTCAACGTCGGGATCATGAGATTGGTGATCTCGAACCAGACATTCGTCTCATTCTTAAGCCACTGCAACGTCTCCAGCACGGGCTGCAGATGAGTCAGAGTGGTCTTCCCGTAGAAATTTTCGGTGAACGCTTTCAGGTCGATATTGGCCGCATCGACGTGATCGTAGATATCGTGGAAAGCTTCACGCGTGACGTAGCCGTTGCTGACCATCACTGTTCGCAGTCCGTGCTCTTTGGCGGCGCGGCAGATATCCACGACGTACTCGCCCCAAATGGTCGGCTCGTTGTAGGTAAAGGCAATCGACGGGCAACCGTAACGCAAGGCGAGCTGCGGAATGTCTTCAGGAGGAATATGGGTGGAATGCACCTGATCGCTGCGGGATTTGGAGATATCCCAGTTCTGGCAGAAAAAGCAGCCCATGTTGCAGCCAGCTGTGCCCATCGAAAAAACTTTCGTGCCGGGAAGGAAATGATTTAGCGGCTTTTTCTCAATGGGATCAATTTGCAGAGCTGCGGGCGAGGCGTAGCCAAGGCTGTAGAGTTTGCCTCCTTGATTGACGCGAATAAAACAGAAGCCACCCTGTCCTTCGCCGATGTGGCAATGCCGGGGGCAAAGGTAGCAGTGCACGCGCCCGTTTGGCTCCGGTTCCCACCAGCGGGCCTCGTGCAGATTCGGTTTCTTTCTGCAAAATGTTTAAGTCTTGCATGAGCTCCAGGGTACCCCCCTACTTTTTTGCAAGAATATCAAAACAAACTGCTTACGTTCGACACTTTGACAACGATATCAATCCCAAGGACTTATTCCGTTTTATCCAGGTAGAACTACCTGATGCTCCCCATTTTCGCGTTCGAATTACATTCCTTGCCGGCTTTTGTTTATTTTATGAGGATAGCTTGCCGAGTGAACCGGCACCGGCGCCTTGCGTTTTTAATTCTATTTTAACAGAAGGGTCAACGGTAGGTTGGGCGCTGCAATTGGGTAGTGGTCACTCTCAACCTATTGGTCATAAGGCCTATTTCGGAGAATGCCGTTTGTCAGGCACTGGCCCTGATATTGGTTCTTTAGCCGACCAGTCATGGACTCAAATTGTAGCTATAAGGAGAGAACGGCATGATTTCCCCTTGCACGCCCGTCACGTACATGGCCTACTAGCGGATTTTACAAGGTTCTGTTGCTGAGTATTGGCGCGCTTAGTCATGCCTGATTCGGGCTTAGGGCTGTATGTTTTATTAATATTTGGAGTCTTCTCACTTTTCCTGGCCGTGGCTGGCACGTGCACCGGAGAAGCGTGGGCACGCTATGGTCGTGTGGTCTACCGTGCCAAAGAGCTGAAGCAGTTTTGGCGGTTAGTCGCAATGTATTATCTCGGTGGTGTTTGTTTTATTGGATACTTCTTGTATAAGGTCTACGGAAATTTAGGCTGAGGTGGGTGACCGAGGTGCCCAACTCCCGATAAGTCCTGCCAGCTCAACCGGTCGATGCAACACCGTCCAATCAGTTGATCGGACAATACTTCACCCCGGAGTGACGATCTGTCTGACTGTATTCAATCAGACCTATACAGGGTAGTCTTCTTTTGAATCAACCCTCGCGACCGACTTTCGCCCTGAGAACTCCGCAACTAGACGGTCGAGCCAGTGTTGCACTGACCCATTGAGACCGCCCCTGTTCTCGGAATGTGTCCTGGAATTAAGACATAGCGATGTTTGCTATCATCGAGAGCGCTGCACGCAAGTTTGCGTTCTGGCCGCCACAGCAGCGGACGCGCTTTCAGGGATCTAACCCAGTGGGACGCGAAAACGGAGGTTAAGCATGGGCAACCGTTTCATCAATTCGCTTATGGTTCTGATCGCATCATTCGCGTTCCCCTGCGTCCCATTCGCTCAGACATACGGTACGAAAGGATACGCACCGGGAGCATGGCACCCCGACGAGCTTTCGCCGAACGCTTCCGAGCCCAGCACCAAGCGTTACGACCCGCACGACCTTTCTGGAGTTTGGTCCGTCCCCACAGAGGGATACGAGATGCACACCTTCACGTCGAAACCCGATCGGACGGTGCCGGATTTAGGCAAACAATCACCGATCGTTCCTCCGATGACGGATTATGGGAAGGCAAAACTCGAAGCCAATAAGCCCGGCTACGGACACCGAGCTGTGCCCAACGGCGCCGGAAATAACCCGCTCTCCATTTGCGACCCACTCGGTTATCCATACGTTTTGTGGGCAGCCAACCTAAGGCCGATCGAGTTCATTCAGGTTCCTGGCAGAGTCTTGATGCATCTGCAATATCATGACGTCTTGCGCACGATCTGGACCGATGGCCGGCAACTTCCGAAGAGTCCCGACCCGGCTTGGTACGGATACTCCGTCGGTCATTGGGAGGGAGACATGTTCGTCATCGACTCGACGGGCTACGACGACAGGACTTGGCTCGATCACTTCGGAGATCCCCACAGCGACCAGATGCGCTTGCAAGAGCGCTGGCATCGCGCAGGACCCGACACTTTGGAACTGACCATGACGCTTACCGACCCCGAAATCTACAAGGAGCCTTGGATCAGCGATAAGATGATTTTTGTCAGGCGCAAAGTGGCCCTTTTCGAGGAGATATGCGCGCCTTCGGAAGAGGGGCGTTTTAACGAAGGATTCAGCTACCCGGATGCAGGCAAGCCAAAGCAGTAAGCGGGCTGTCGAATAGCACCGAGATGCGTTTAGTTGCCTTGGCCAGCTGAAGGCTCACTTTCCGCCAGCCCAGCCCATCGAGCCGTGCTCCAATCCGTGACAATGACGGCGGCACTCTTGCCGGTCTCCTTCGCCGCATCCACTGCGGCGTTGAGCGCAACGTGTAGCATTGCGCTTGTATTCGTTACGAAGTAAGTGCCTGTCGGCAATTGATAAATGACTCCGTCCTCTCCCTTCATCTCTCGCACGTAGCCCCTCTGTTGCATGCTGGCGTGGAGTCGTTCGTAATCCTCCGGACCTGCCTGATGCAGTTCAACTCTCGCCATGTAATTCGCCATCCTGGCTCCCGTATAATTTCCAATTTCGAACGCGGTGTATCGGTGAACAAGCGGCCAAATAGCTTCCGCGAAATTCTGGGGCGATAGTTTACACGGCAAGTCGTCCCAGCCGAGTCTTCATGTCTGCTTCTCGGAATATGGCCCGGCAGCGAAAAAGCGACGTTCCGATAAGGCTGTTTCAGGAGTTGGCACTACAATGACTGCTGCTAGGAGGCACTTGCCGCAAACGAGGCGCAAGTCCATCCAACGTAGGCATGTTGTTGCGATCGTGTGCTTTGCTTACGCAGTCTACTGGGCTGCGATTTTGTGGCATGGACTGCTACAAGGGTGCCGTAATCTGACGACGTGGTTGATAGGTGCAATGCTTTGGCTGCTCTTTTACGCCATGGCGGTCGGCCAACCTTGGGCTCGCAGACTGGGCTTGGGCGTGGCAATCGGCGGCCTGATTTTGTGGCCGATAGGGTGCAGCTGGCTTTTACCTGCGCCCTCGGACGGACGTTTTCTGCGTGAGGACGACGGTTTGGCGCATCGATCTTGACCGTAACCTCTCATGTGAGCACGAGCAACTCGCTGTGAAAGTCGAACTTGCGCGATTGTGGCTTCTGTTCCTGCCAACCTCCCTAGCTGTGGCGTTCCTGGTCGTCACTGCCGCTAAGGGGACGCTCTGGAATATCGGTGTTTTCGACTGGATTGAAGATGGTTATGTATTCCTGATCATCAATCGCATCGCACTTTTGCTTATCGTTGGCGCTCTACCGATTTGGATTAGCGAACGGCGGGTGCTGAGGGATGCCGACGCGTGTAGCGCTCGCACGGTTTCGGTCGACAAGGGGCACGTCTCTTTTTCATTCCTAGATGGAAGCGGAGAACACTACGCTGGCGAAGGTTTCCGCTTCGTCCTTGCTCGTCCTCCCGAATTGGGAAGGCTGGTTTTGTATGCCACACGGAAACCGGAATTGAACAAGATCGGCATGGGCCTTTTGTTCCATCGATTGATCATCATCGGTCGCGGTTTAATCGATCTAGACCAGCAAAAAACCACTGTTCGTACAGCTTTGGCTGAAACGCTTGCCAAGTCCTGAGAAGTCGGGATCTCGGAATGCGGCTTTTCGCAGCGGGCCACTTTCCGGGAGTGCCATTTCGCGGGGGATAGGCAAACGCGAGTGAAATCCGGGGCGAATTTATCGCTCTATCCAGCACCTACTCAGCTAGTTGACCTGCTACACGCCTTAAACTAAACAGCGAGGTTGCCGTAACAAGTTTTCACCTTTTAGAATGTGCTTCTATGTTTATTGGCGGCCGACTACAGGCCCTGCGAAGACGAAATCTGTCCCAGGCTGACGTTGAGAAGTGCATAGGTTTGATTCGCTACTTATCTTTCCAAGCCTGAGGTCCGGGTGCGATGAGCGAAACCGCCATCGCGGCGCCAGCCATACCGGCTTCCACAAGTCCGGCGGTAAATGCATGGATCATCGCGCTGGTAGTGACCATGGCGACGTTCATGGAGGTGCTGGACACCAGCATCGCCAACGTTTCCCTGCCGCACATTGCCGGCGGACTTTCCGCGGGCGTAGATGAGAGCACCTGGATCCTAACGTCCTATCTCGTCTCGAACGCGATCATCTTGCCGATGAGCGGATGGTTTTCCAACTTGATGGGACGCAAGCGTTTTTACATGACGTGCGTAGCCGTCTTCACGATCAGCTCGTTTCTGTGCGGGCTGGCGCCGAACCTGGGTGCGCTGATCCTGTTTCGCGTGCTCCAAGGTTTGGGAGGAGGCGGACTGCAGCCGAGCGAGCAAGCCATCCTGGCGGACACCTTTTCCCCGGCCAAGCGCGGCATGGCCTTTGCCATTTACGGCATGGCGGTGGTGGTGGCGCCAGCCATCGGGCCGACATTGGGCGGATTCATCACGGACAACTACAGTTGGCGGTGGATTTTTTACATCAACGTGCCCATCGGGATTATCTCCCTGCTGCTCACGTCGAGGCTGATCAGCGACCCGCCGCATCTGAACGATCAGAGAAAACGAGCGTTCAGCATCGATTACATCGGCCTCGGTTTGCTCGCTCTTGGGCTTGGCGCGCTGCAGGTGGTTTTGGACAAGGGGCAGCGGGACGACTGGTTCGAGTCGCATTTCATCGTTATTCTCACGACGATCGCGGCCGCTGCGCTCGTAGCGGTCATTTTCTGGGAGTGGCACCACGACCATCCCATCATCGAGCTGAGGCTGTTTCGCGACCGCTCATTCGCGACGGCCAACGTGCTGATGTTCACGCTGGGGTTTGTGCTGTGGGGCACGACGCTGCTGATCCCGTTGTTTGTGCAAACGCTGATGGGCTATCCCGCGGAGCAGGCGGGGCTGGTGCTGATGCCGGGTGGCTTGCTGATCATTGCGTTACTGCCGCTGGTGGGCAGGATGCTGTCGCGAACCGATCCGCGGCCGATGATGGTCTTTGGCTTTTGCCTGCTGGCCACGGCGATGTTTTACATGTCGCACTTCGATCTGCAACTCAGTTTCGGCAACGTCGTTTTTGCGCGGCTGATCCAGGGCGGTGGCATGGCTTTCCTGTGGGTCCCGATCAACACCGTGGCGTATTCCTATCTGCCGCGAGAGAAGAACAACGCCGCGTCCGGACTGATCAACCTGGCGCGGAACGTGGGCGCGAGCATGGGAATTTCATACGTCACGACGATGCTCGACCGGAGGGCGCAGTTCCACCAAGACCGGCTGGCGGCTCACCTCGACCCTGCGAATCCGCGCTTGCAACAGATGCTGCATGGCACCACCGCCGCACTGAGGGCGCACAGCGGCCCTCGAGCGCTGCAGCAAGCCTATGCCCTGCTGCAGTTCAACGTTCAGCGCCAAGCGTCGATGCTCTCTTACATCGATAACTTTCGTATTCTCGCGATTGTGAGCTTGTGCCTGATTCCGCTGGTCTTATTGGTCAAGAAGCCCCGCAAGGCAGGCGAGATCGCGGTCCACTAACGGTCTCCCGAGAAGTTCTCTTGGAACTGGCGCACAGCCTGAATTCGGGTCAAACGCGACGGTAGTCGTCGGCCCAGGCGAGGAATTCGCGGAGGCGGCGGCGTTCGCACCACAGAAGAAAAAGGAAACGCGAAGGGCCAGCGGGCTCGGCTTCAGGACCGAAGAACGTTTCCATGCGCCAGCGCAGGTAAGGACTCTTCCAGGGCCGCAGGCGATAACCTCGCGACATCTTCCAATAATACCGAAGCATGCGCACCATCGTAGCGTGAGCAGTCTACCCCGAGCGTAGCGGTTCCGCCGAAGGCCAATTTGCGAGAGGGGGAAATGGAGTGTAACTTGTTGGCTGTCGAAAGAATCACAGAGGGGTTGGCCGAAACGGTGGATCGATGAATCGTCGTGAGTTTCTGCGTTCGGCGGGCGTTATTTCGGCGGGAATGGCGTTTCCCGGCGCGGCGCGCCTGTTTGCGCAAGATTCCGCAACTACAGGTTGGCGCACGTTCGAATTGACCACGCGTGTGGAAGTGCTTAAGCCTTCCGGACCCACACGCATATGGCTTCCCGCCGGCCTAATCACCGAAACGCCTTTTCAGAAAACCCTCTCGAATAGCTACCACGCCGAAGGCGGCGTCGCCAGAATGACCGGGAACAAGGCTGATGCGCTTGGAATCGTCGTTGCGGAATTTCCATCGGGCGTGAAGCCCACGCTTACGCTCACCAGCCGCATCGCCACGAAAAATATCGCGGTTGATGTCACAAAGCGCAGCAAGGCTCCGCAAGCGAATGCCGCCGATCTGAAGTACTGTTTGCGGCCGACGCGTCTTCTCCCGACCGATGGAATCGTGAAGGCCACGGCGGCCGAGATCACCAAGGGCGCGCACACGGACCTCGAAAAAGCGCGAGCCATTTACGAATGGATCGTGGACAACACGTTTCGCGATCCGAAAACGCAGGGCTGCGGCCTCGGCGACATTCGTTTCATGCTTGAATCCAAGGATCTGGGCGGGAAGTGCGCCGATCTGAACGCTCTTTATGTCGGCTTGGCCCGCGCGAGCGGCTTGCCGGCGCGCGACGTTTACGGCATCCGCGTAGCCAAGTCAGAGTTGGGTTACAAGAGCCTGGGCGCGGCCTCCAAAGTCGTGACGAAAGCGCAGCACTGCCGCGCCGAGGTCTACCTGAAAGAACATGGCTGGGTTCCCGTCGATCCCGCGGACGTGCGCAAAGTAGTGCTCGAGGAACCGCCCGGAAATCGTCCGCTGGATGACGAAATGGTGAAAAAGGCGCGGGCGCGATTATTCGGTTCGTGGGAGATGAACTGGATCGCCTACAATTTCGCGCACGACGTCGCCTTGCCCGGATCGAGCGGCGCGCCGCTTCCCTTCCTTATGTATCCGCAGGCGGAAACCTCTGATGGCCGGCTAGATTGCCTCGATCCCGACGGCTTCCGCTATGAAATCACCTCGCGGGAGATTGCGCCGGCTCCTGGTGCGACCCGGTCGTCGGCTTAGAAAAAGAGAAAGCCCCAGGGGCGGCAAAACCGGCCGCGCCCTGGGCTACCAGACTTCGCGGGAAATCGCCCCACAGAGTAGTCGGTCGTCGATTTAGAAATCGAACCAGACGCTAAAGGACTGAGAGATTCTTCGACCGTTTGCGCGGCGAAAGCTCATCCTGCTGGTGACTTTCGCCGGAAGAATGGCCGCGCGGACCAAAAAGCGGTCCGAGGAAACGCGCGGCCACTCCGCTCAGAATGACACGCAGCAGGAGCTACCAGCCCATGCGGTGGCGCAAGGAAGTGATGTGCGCGACGTGATGCTTGCCGTGCCAGGAGTACGTCGTGAGCGCGTCGTCGAGGGTCATCGTGCCGCGCTCGGGATGCTTGAGGCGGCGCGCAAAATCCCCGGTTTGCATGCCGCGTAGAAGCGTAATCCATCGCTTGTGCAGCGCTTCGAGCAAAGTGAGCGACACCTCGATGGGCGTTTCCTGCGAGTCATTTAATTTTGCCCATAGCGCTTCGTCGTAAGGCTTGATGGTTGGCTCATCTTCCGTGAGGGCCAACTTGAAACGCACGTAGGAGTTCATGTGGCTGTCCGGCAGGTGATGGACCAGTTGCCGCACGGACCAGCCGCCCGGGCGGTAGGGCGTGTCGAGCTGTTCGGGGGAAAGCCCGGCTATGGCTGCCCTCAGACGATTCGGTGTTTCGGCAATGGCCTCGATCGCATCGCGGCGCTCATCGGGAGTGAGCACCGGCTTCGAAGGACATTTTCCGATGGGATAGCGCAAGTCCTGCATGGGGTTTTTCCTTCCTCGCGTTCAAAGACTCAGTAAACAAAAAGACAAGAGAAAAGCCCCAAGGCCCCTGCGCGTTCGATAGGACAACTGCAAATTTCGGCTCTGGCGCAGGGCGCCTTGGGCTACAACCGGCTTACTTACGCGCTTCAGCGCACAAAAAAAAGGGAGATTCTTCGTCGCTACGCTCCTCAGAATGACACGCTATCTTTCCGAACGATTATTTGCCTTTGGCACGCGATTTGGGCTGCGAAGTTGATTCCGCTGCCGAGCTCTTCGTGGAAGCCAGCTCCGCTTTCGCCGAATCGAAAAATTGCTGCACGATTTTGCGCGCGGCCGCGTCGAGCATTCTCTGTCCCACCGAGGCGATCACGCCGCCAACCTGGGCCTCGCCGGTATATGTGAGTTCGGTTTCGCTTTCGCCCTTTGCGGTGAGCTCGATCCGGCCTTCACCTTTTACGAATCCCGGCAAGCCCCTGCCATCCATTTTCAGGACTAGCGAATGCGGCGGCTTCTTCTGCGCAAATTCCAGGGTGCCTGCATACTTTCCGGTGATCGCAGCGATGCCAAATTTCACCGCAGCTTTGTAGCGATCCGGACCGTCTGGATCCAGCCGCTCGCAGCCGGGGAGCAATCGCGAGAGCCGAGAGGGATCGGTGAGCAGCGACCAAACTTCGCCGGGAGGCGCGGGCATCGCAACCGTACCCGCAAGCTTCAAGCGGCGCCTCGGGCCGCCTCGATGGCACGGGCAATGGCTCGCCGCGTGAACACGCGAGCCATCTCCCGGCGATATTCCCCCGAGGCATGAAGATCAGAGAGCGGTTCTACTCCCTGACCGGCATTGCGCGAAGCTTCCTCGATGACTTTTTCCGTGGCCGCTTTGCCGGCGAGCGCGCGTTCGACGGCCTCTGCGCGAAAAGCCTTCGGAGCAAGTCCCGTGATTCCGATGGCGGCTTGCTCGATGGTTTTGCCGCCCTTAGCGAGAAGAATATTTGCCGCTACTCCGACAATGGCGAAGCCCGAAGCCGGCTGATGCAGCTTCTCATAAGCCGTGCCCGATAGCGGCTTGCGCGGCGCGATGCGGATCTGCGTGAGGATTTCGCCGGGATGAAGTTGGGTGGTGAGCATGTCTACAAAGAAATCGCGCGCCGGAATCGTGCGCGTGCCGGAAGTATTCGCCGCAATGATCTCCGCATCGAGCGCCAGAATGGCCGCGGGATAATCCGCGCCGGGATCGGCGTGCGCGAGGCTGCCGCCGATGGTGCCCCGATTGCGCACTTGCACGTCGCCGATTTGGGCGGCGGTTTCGGGAAGCAAGGGACACGTGGACGCGAGTAATGCCGATTGTTCGATGTCCGCGTGAGTGGTGAGCGCGCCGATAGCGATCTGGCCGTTTTCTTCGCGGATGTAACTCATGCCGCGCAGATGGCCGATATCGATGACGTAGCGCGGCGCAGCCAGGCGCAATTTCATCAGAGGCAACAAACTGTGGCCGCCTGCGAGCAACTTGGCCTCGTCGCCATGGCGTTCCACCAGGCGCAAGGCTTCTTCCAGAGTTTTCGGGGCGTGATATTCAAACGCTGCGGGAATCATTGCGCCCTCCGGTTGTCTTTATGCATGAGCCGCCAAATCTTCTCGCGCTTGAAAGGCATGTCGACGTGACGAATGCCAAACGGCGCGAGCGCGTCGGCAACGGCGCCCGCAAGCGCGGGCGTGGCGCCGATGGTGCCGGCTTCGCCGACGCCCTTGACGCCCATCGGATTTACCGGCGTAGGAGTTACGGTGCGCTCGGTTTCGATCCAGCACATGTCCGTGGCGCGCGGCAATGCGTAATCCATCAGCTCGCCGGTGATCAGTTGCCCCTGCTCGTCGTAAACGGCTTCCTCGAGCAGCGCCTGGCCGACCGACTGGACAATGCCGCCTTGCACTTGCCCCTCGACCAGCAGCGGATTGATCACGTTGCCGCAGTCATCGACGGCTACGTAGCGCACGAGCTTTACGTCGCCGGTTTCGGCGTCAATTTCCACAACGCAGATGTGCGTGCCGAAAGGATAAGTGAAATTCGACGGCTCGAAGAAAGTCGTGGCCTCGAGGCCGGGCTCCATCTCCGCGGGCAAAGTCTTGGCGACGTAAGCCGCGGAAACAGCCTGGCCGAACGCGATCGATTTCTTCGCCGATTCCTTGGCGGAGATTTTTCCGTCGGCGAAAACCATGCGCTCTGGGTCGGATTCGACAATGTGCGCAGCGATGCGAGCCAACTTTTCCTTCACTTTTTGCAAGCGACTTGTAGACCGCGGTACCACCGACGGCAGTGGCGCGGCTGCCGAAAGTGCCGATTCCATAGGGGACGATGGAAGTATCGCCGTGGATGACTTGAACCTGGCTTGGATCGATTCCCAAAATATCGGCGCCCATTTGGGCGAAGGTGGTTTCCTGTCCTTGTCCGTGAGGCGATGAGCCTGTCATAACGCTGACGCGGCCGGTGGGTTCGACGCGCACGGTGGCAGATTCCCAGCCGCCCGCGGGCATAGCGCTCGAAGGACCCATCCCGCAAATTTCCACGTACGTGGAAATGCCAATTCCCGTGTAGCGCCCTTCTTTGCGCAGCCTGGCTTGTTCCTGGCGCAGTTTCTTGTAGTCGGCGACCTTTACAGCCAAATCCAGCGCTTTCTGATAATCGCCGCTGTCGTAGATCAGTCCCGTCGGTGTGGCGTAGGGAAAATCCTCGGGCTGAGGGAAGTTCTTCCGGCGCACTTCGATGGGATCTTTCTTCAATTCGGCCGCGACCAAATCCAGCACGCGTTCGATCAGGTAAGTGGCTTCCGGACGGCCGGCGCCGCGATAAGCGTCCGTAGCCATTTTATTAGTGAAGACGCCGGTGATCTCCATGCGCGCCGCGGGGATTTTGTAGCACCCGGTCATCATCAGGCCCGTGAGCGTGGGAATCAGCGGGGTGAGTAACTGGTAGTAAGCGCCGAGATCGGCGATTACGTTGCAGCGAAGCCCGAGGATTGTTCCATCGCGCTTTATGGCTACTTCGATGTCGTCGATCTGATCGCGCCCATGAATTGTGGCTTGAAAATTCTCGCGGCGCGACTCCATCCACTTCACCGGCTTGCCAAGCTGGATGGCGAGATAGGCGACCATGGCCTCTTCCGGATAAACGTTGAGCTTGGAGCCGAATCCACCGCCTACCTCGGGAGTCACCACGTGCACGAGCGTTTCCGGAAAGTTCAGCATGGCGGCGATCTGCGTGCGCAGGAGATGCGGAATCTGGGTGGAGCTCCAGACAGTAAGCTGCCCCTCGCCGGGCTGGTAGTCCGCGAGGACGCCTCGCGGCTCGATGGGCACGGGAATCACACGCTGATTCACAATGCGCTGCTTGATGACTTTGTCCGCCGATTTGAATGCCGCTTTTAGATCGCCGCCTTCCAGTGCCCACTTGAAGGCGACGTTGTCTTTGTGGCCCGGGTGCATTGGCACGGCGCCTTTGGCTATGGCCTTCTCCGGATTCACGATGGGCGTGAGGGGCTCGTAATCCACTTCGATCAAGTCGAGGGCATCGCGCGCCGCGTAACGATCAGTCGCCACTACCACGGCCACCGCTTCGCCGACAAAAAGCACTCGGTCGCGCGCCAGCACGGGCCGCGCGGCCGCCTTCATGTCTGGAATCTGCGCTGCGCAGGGCACGGCCTGCACGGCGCCGTCGACGTCCGCGCCAGAGAGCGCAAGAACCACGCCGGGGGCGTGCCTCGCCTTCGATAAGTCAACGGAACGGATCTTCGCATGCGCATAAGGACTGCGCAGGAACGCGGCATAGTGCATGCCGGCAAGCTGCAGATCGTCGACGTAGTGGCTGATCCCCTGGATCAGCCGCGGGTCTTCCTTGCGCTTGAGGGGCTTGCCAATGAATCGCGTGGTCATGAGGATCTCCCGAATCGCGGAATTCGCCAATGCTTCAACGCTTGCGCGCGCTCATCTTCTTGGCTGCGTACTGCACCGCTTCTATGATGTGCTGGTATCCCGTGCAACGGCAGAGGTTGCCGGAAAGCGCGCTGCGAATTTCGGCTTCCTTGGGATTTTTGTTTCGTTGCAGCAGGTCCACAGCCGTCAGGATCATTCCCGGCGTGCAATAGCCGCATTGCAGGCCGTGTTTTTCCCAGAAGCCTTCCTGCACGGCATGCAAAGTGCCATTGCCTGTGCCGGTGCCATTGCCGATGCCATTGCCGGCGCCGTTTCCAGCACCCTTTTGGGAATTCGGAGCAAGGCCTTCGATTGTGGTGATTTCCGCGCCTGAAGCCTGCACCGCCAGCAGCGTGCATGATTTCACCGCTTTGCCATCGAGCAGCACTGTACATGCGCCGCAGATGGAAGTCTCGCAGCCGATGTGCGTGCCGGTTAGCCCGAGCACATCGCGTAGATAATGAACCAACAGCAGGCGCGGCTCGACCGTGCCCTGCTGCGGTTTGCCGTTTGCACGAAGCTGGATTTCCACGCTCATGGCTCCTCCGAGCAGCACAACAAGCATCTGGGGCCACAAACGTTACCCCCGCCGCGCAGTTATTTCAAGTAACGCGCGCCCTTAGCAAGGGCGAGGTTGACTCTGTAGCTCAGGTCGCGATCGCGATTTGTGCGGTCGAGACCTGAGGATTTTAGGAGCCGGTCAAAGACAAAACCTCGGGTCTGGTCAGACATCAGACCCGACCCGAGCTACAAACCCAATCCGATTACACGGAGCGGGTTTAGGCGGTGAGAATGCGGCCCCAGATGCGTGTTGTGGCGGGTTTGCCGAGGTAAGCTTTGTGGCCGCCAACTACGACCGTAGTGGTCTCATCGTATTCGCGATGCACGACGCGAATGCGCACGCCGGGGCGCAATTTTCGCGCGTCGAGGAATTCCAGGAACTTGGGGTCTTTTTCGTAGACGGCCAGAATCTCCACGCTTCGCCCGACCGGCACATCGGCGAGCGCGACCGCATGCTGTGTGCGCTTCAGCCGTGCCAACCCTCCTCGCAACGGCATACCATGCGGGCAGGCGCCATCGGCGCCGAAGCGGCGGATCAGCAAATCCTCCACTTCGGGAGAGAGGCCGTGCTCGAGGCGCTCGGCGGCAGCGTGAGCAAGCGTCCAGTGAAGGCCGATCATGTCAGTGAGTAGCTTTTCGGCCAGCTGATGGCGGAGCGCCAGCCGTTCGGCTTCGCTGCGTCCTTTTCGCGTGAGGCGAATGTAGCCATCGCGTTCTATGCGCAGCAGGCCGTCGCGAGTCATGCGCTTGAGCGCGGCCGTGACCGCGGGCGGCGTCACTTCCAGTTCTTCCGCGAGACGCGCGCTGATCGGAGCCTGATCGTCCTGTTCGAGCTCCCAGATCGCCTTCAGATAATCTTCGCGGGAGACGCTGGTAGTTTCGCGGGGCACGAAAGCTCCTAGCGGCGGGACATCCGGGTGGGCCGGACGGAAGTGGATTCCGAGGAGATGGATTTCGATGGGTTCGAACTGGAGGCGCTGCGGCCGGATGGCGATTCAGTCCGGGAAGATTGCTCCGCGGCAAGTTTCAAAAAATACTCGTGTACCGTCGTGTCGGCGGTGAGTTCGGGGTGGAAGGTGGCAATCAGGATGCGGCCATCACGCACAAGCACCGGCCGCCCGCCTTCGCGCGCCAGCACTTCGACCCCAGTTCCGACCTCATCGATCCACGGCGCGCGAATGAAGACCATCTCCAGCGGCTCGGTCTTCAGTTTCGAAGGAGCGCTGCGGACTTCGCTTGCCAGTTGCCGCCCGTAGGCGTTGCGCGTGATCGCCAGGTCGGCGAATCCCAAGGATTCCTGCGCGGGAGAGCGGACCGCGCGCGCGAGCAGAATTGCGCCTGCGCAGGTGCCAAAAAAAGCTGCGCCTCGAGCGTCGAGCGCGCGCAGGGCCGCCTCGAGGCCTTCTTCTTTGAGAAACTTGAGCATAGTCGTGCTTTCGCCGCCGGGCAAAATCATGGCATCGACCTGCGAAGCATCTTCGGGCGTGCGCACCAGCACGTAATCCGCGCCCAGCCGCTGAAGCATGCGGGCGTGCGCTTCGTAATCGCCCTGGACAGCGAGGATGCCGACTTTCAAGTTAGCCCTTTGTGGCCTGGAGTAAGAGAGATTCTTCGGTCCAGAAAACGGCCGTCAGAATGACACGCCAAAACGCATTCAAAAACCTCAGGTCTTGGCCGCAAAAAACGCGCCGCGACCTGAGCTACAGATATGGCCGCGCTCACCGCGCTCGTGAATTACCAGCCGCGAGTCTGCAGCAGATCTTTTGGATCGAGTTGGCGCACGTCGAGCCCGCGCATGGCTTCGCCGAGCTCTTCGGAAGCTTCGAGCACGGCCTTCGCATCTTCGAAATGGGTGGCCGCTTTGACGATGGCTCGGGCGCGCTTTTCGGGATCGGTGGACTTGAAAATTCCCGATCCGACAAAGACCGCTTCGGCCCCCAACTGACGCACCAGAGCGGCGTCGGCGGGCGTGGCGATACCGCCGGCGGAAAAATTCGGCACGGGCAGCTTGCCTTTTTGAGCCACCTCGCGCACCAACTCGAGCGGCGCAGCCAGATCCTTGGCCGCGTGCACCAGTTCATCGCCGCGTAGCGTGGTCAGGCGGCGCATCTCACTGACGATGGTGCGCATGTGGCGCACCGCTTCCACAATGTTTCCCGAGCCTGCTTCACCCTTGGTGCGGATCATGGCCGCGCCTTCGGCGATGCGCCGGAGGGCTTCGCCGAGATTGCGCGCGCCACAGACGAAAGGCACCTTGAAATCGTGCTTCCAAATGTGATTTTCCTCGTCGGCAGGCGTCAAGACTTCGCTCTCGTCGATGAAATCCACTTCGAGCGCTTGTAAAACCTGCGCCTCGGCAAAATGACCTATGCGCGCCTTGGCCATCACGGGAATCGTCACTGTATTCATGATCTCGCGAATGATCCGCGGCGAAGCCATACGCGCCACTCCACCTTCCTTGCGGATATCGGCGGGCACGCGCTCGAGCGCCATCACCGCGCAGGCCCCGGACTGCTCGGCGATGCGCGCCTGCTCGGCGTTGGTCACGTCCATGATCACGCCGCCTTTGAGCATCTCAGCGAGACCGACTTTCACTCGCCACTGGTTATTTGCGTTTCCGTTGCTCGATTCCATGGTCAACTCCTTGCGCGGGTATCCGCGCTGGAACTCTTTGCACCCGCTTCTGCGCTTTCCTGATTCTTCTTATTGTATCGTTCCGGGTCGATAATCACGAAACGTCCGCGGCCGCGCGCCAATACAGTACCCGCGGCATTGCGGATCTCTCCTTCATGATACAAGTCGCGCCCATTCCGGCGCGTGGAAAAACCTTCCACTTGCAACTCCTCGTCCACACGCACTGGCTTGAGATATTCCACAGTCAGCTCGGCGGTAACGGCGCGCACGTTGCTGAACCGGCTGACCTTGCTCATGACTTCGTCGAGCACCGTGGCGATGATCCCGCCATGAATGAAGCCCGTGCCGCCCTGATATTCGGGACCCAGCCGGAAGCGTCCGATGACACGCTGGTTCGATTCGTCCAATTCGAACGCGAGACGCATTCCGCGGGCGTTGCCGCCGCCGCATCCGAAGCACGGATTGGCTGGATCCAGTTGACTCATGATTCCGGTCGCGGCGCCGCGGTGCGCCGCGTCACACCAGAGCTACGCGAGCGGGTTCGAAGCGCCGCGCGCCACGTTGCCTCTTAGCTAATTCAGACCGCAAAATCTTGCCCAGGATACTTACGCCACGCGTAATCTGTCGCTCTTCCACTCCCGAAAAACTGAGCCGCAACGTATTCGGTTGGGGACTCTGCACGTAGAAGTACCTGCCGGGAGCAAAAACAACACCGCGTTCGCGTGCCCGCACCAGCAGTTCATTGGCATCGAATCCGGGCGGCAGTTCGAGCCAGATGCACATTCCACCCGTAGGATGCGTCCAGCGCGTTTCCGCAGGCATGTGCCGCACCAAGGCTTCTTCCACTGCCGCGAGGCGTGACGCGCAGAGCTTGCGCATACGTGCCACATGCCGTACGAGCAGTCCACGCCGCGTAAACTCGGCCAGGGCCGCCTGCGAAAGCTGATCGGTATGCAGATCCGTCGATTGCTTCACCACGCGCAGACGCTCAATAACGCTGGTTGGCGCCACCACCCAACCCACGCGTAAACCAGGGAAAGCTATTTTCGAGACGCTATCGATCTGGATCACCGCATTTGCGCGATCGAGCTGCCTGAGGGAAGGCAGCCGCTCTCCGCGGGCCAGCAACCGCGCGTAGATGCGATCCTCGACGATCGGCACTTGATGCCTGGAGGCGATCTCGAGCAACCTGCGGCGCGCCGCCAGCGACATGGAAAGGCCCGTCGGATTATGGAAATCGGGCGTCAAAAACATCAGCTTGACGCGATTGGCGGCGAGCGTCTGCTCGAGCGCGTCCAGATCCAAGCCAGGCATGCTACCGGGACCATTCTCGGTGCGCACCGGAACGCCCAAGCAGCGCGCCCGAGCCGCCGTTAAGAGAGCGATCGTGCCTGGATATGTCGGATTCTCCAGGATCACGGCATCGCCCGGCCGTAAGAATGCTTTGCAAATGAGGTCCAGCGCCTGCTGGCAACCATCAGTGATCAGCAGATTTTCTTCTCGCGCCTGCAGGCCTTCGCTGCGCAACAACTCGAGCAGCGCCCTGCGCAGCAGGGGGTATCCGTCGGTCGCGCCGTATTGCAGGATTCGCGCTCCGTCCCGCCGCAGAACCGCATTGCAGCAGCTGCGCATTTCCGCCAACGGAAAAGACTCCGCCGGAGGGTGAGCGACAACAAAAGAGATGCCGCTCGCAGGCATCGCGCGGAGCAGCCGGTCAAGCGCGTCGTCGCCGCGTTCATCGGCAAAGAGCGACTCCCAGCGAATTGTCTTACCCGGAGCGATTGAAGGCGGTGGGGGCGCGATCTGCAAGGGCCTGCTATTTGCGCGAATGAAAGTGCCGCGGCCGACATGACCTTGGATCAGACCTTCGGATTCCAGTTCCGCGTACGCATTCGCCACCGTGGTGCGGTGCACGCCCAGATGCTGCGCCAATTCGCGGCTCGCGGGAATGCGGTCGCCGGGCCGCAATTCACCGCCATGGACCAGCGCGCGAAGCTGATCGCAGAGCTGCACATAGAGCGGGATGTGGCTTTCGGCTTGGAGCTGTAGCGGCAGCATTGGCTCTCCTGATCGGGCCAATATAGAGGAAAAGTATAGCCCGTAAAGAGCCAATTTGTCTCTCAGACACGCAGACGTCGCGCGGAGTTCCACGGAAGCCACTTTCGCAGATCTATATCAGGGACGGAGTTGCTGCTATCCGAGTCTATTTTGTGGCGGCGGTTTCGCCGAGCTTGCGCAGGCGTTCCTGCAGCTTGCGTCGCAGCGTGGAAGGCGTGTTGGGATTGAACGCCACCAGATACCAGAGCGGCTGGCTGCGATCGCGCGAAAGCCACGCCAGCGTGGGCGCGTCGGCATTGGGATGCCGCGCGACATTTTCGCGAATCGCTCCGTAAGGATGGCGCGCGAGACGTCCGAGCGTCTTTGAAGAAACCTTGGGATGCTCGCTGATCAGCCGCAGCAGGTAAAAGTCCGTCTTGGGAGCCTGCTTGACCAACTTTTCGAGTTGCTCGGGACTGGCCTCGGCGCTCAGTACCATGCCGACTTTTTCGTCCCAGGAGGCGTTCACTTCGTTCAGCTCTTTGGTGCGCGCGTGAATCAGTTCTTCGAGCACCCGGCGCTCATGATTGCGCCGCGCCGGAGGAAGCTGCGATCCTTCCAATGAATCGAGCACGCGCAGCAGATGTTGCCGCTCGCCGAAGACAATCTGTGTGGTGCGCTGCGGGGAATTTCGGCCGTCGTTTTGTACCAAGTCTGAGCGTCTCATGCGAGCCTCATCTCGGGATTCCCAATTCGCCGGCCAACGCGGCCAATTCGTCGTCCCGGACAAAGAGATTGTTCGAATCCAGTGCTTTCCCGACTTCGATACTTCTTTTCAGCAGCAACCCCGCCACGTCGATCTTTTCTTCACGACTCAATCTGCGCCGCGGCTTCTCGAATCTCGCCAGCGAATCGCCAGAAATGCCTACGACCACCTCTTCAGCCGGGTTTGGCGATGCTTCCGCTGCACGTACGACGCGAAAGAAATACAGCTCCGGACGGTCAGCCAATGTCAGGAAGCCAGCCCGCAGAAACTGCACCGTACAAGGCGTGCCATCGGGCGCGATTGCCTCGAACCGTTCCCAAAGCGGCTCGTATTTCATCAGGAATTATGCCGCTGCAGTAAATGCCGAGTAAAGAAAGACCGCCAAGACAATTTCCAAGTTGGCAATATGCTCGGGCAACGCTTGGTTGGCAGCGCACACTTTCGCCGAGCCTTCACGGCTAGGCCTTTATCGCTGTGAATGACGCGGAAGCTCGAGGAAAGGATTGCCGGCGCGCTCGTCGCCAATTGTTGTTGCGGCGCCATGGCCGGGATACACGAGAGTCTCATCCGGCAGAATCAGCAGCTTCTGATGTATCGAGCGCAGAATTTGCTCAAGGGAGCCGCCCCAGAGGTCAGTGCGGCCGATGCTCCCGGCGAAAAGCGTGTCTCCGGCGAGGAGTCTTCCCGTTTCGGTGCCAGCTTTCGTGGCAGCTTCCGTCTGCGGCTGCGGGGCCAGATAAAGCGAGATGCTTCCGGGTGTGTGTCCCGGCGTATGCAGCACATGGGCTTCGAATCGGCCCCAGCGGAGGGTATCGCCCTCGCGCAGTAATTTATCGACGCTGGCAGGATCTGGAGCGCGCATGCCGATCCAGGCGGCCTGCACATCCAGATGACGGTAGAGTTCCATATCGTCGCCATGCATGAGCACCGGCGCGCCGGTGGCCTGCTGCATTTTGCGCAAGCCGCCCACATGGTCGATGTGGGCGTGAGTGCTGACGATGGCCTTGACGGTCAGCGCGTGCTTGGCCAGCAGCTCGAGAATTCGCGCGGCCTCGTCGCCGGGATCCACGACCAGCGCTTCGCGCGTTTCGGGATCGCCAATGATCGAGCAATTGCATTGCAACATGCCAACCGGCAGGATTTCGTGGATGATCTTTTTTGACGGAGAGTTTGACGTCGGGTCGGCCACTTGAATTCTCGGCAGGTAGACACTATAGCATTCCGCGCCCACAAACCGGCTGGCAAGGACCTTTCTGCTAGACTGGTCGTGTGAGCGAACAAAACACACAAAGCGCCTCAACTCTGGAAACTCCGCTCGCCGAAGTTCATCGTGCGGCCGGCGCGGAATTCGCCGAGTTTTTCGGAGTGCGTTTACCCGCGCAATTTGGCGATCCGCTCGCAGAATACGAGGCGGCGCGCAATAGCGTTGCCCTGGTGGACACCAATTTCCGCGCCATTTTCGCGCTCACCGGCCCGGACCGAGTGCGTTACCTAAACGCCGTCACGTCCGGGAATATCCGCGATCTCACGCCGGGCCAAAGCGCGTTGGGCCTGCTGCTCAATGCGCAGGGACACATGCTGGCCGAGCTAATCACTTTGGTGCTTGAAGATCGGCTGCTTGTGCTCAGCCATGCCTATTTGCGGCAGAGGACGTTCGAGATTCTGGACAGATTCATCATCATGGACGATGCGACGCTTGCCGACGAAACCGCACAAACGGGAACGCTTGCCATAGAAGGACCTAAGGCGCCGGAACTTCTGCGGAAGTTGATGCAGGTCGAATATATGCAACTTCCTGCTGGGGCCCACGTCACGGCTGTGCTCGACTCTTCAGGCGCAGCGATTCCCTGCCGTGTTTTGCGCCACTCGCTTTGTGGTTTTCGCGGCGCAGAGTTGCTCCTGCCGCGAGAGTCACTGCCCGCAGCGTGGCAGGCGCTCAACGCGGGGGCACGCGCCCTGGGCGGGTCGCCCATCGGCTATCGCGCGCTCAATATGCTACGTCTCGAAGCAGCCATTCCCTGGTTCGGAACCGATTTTGATGAGCACCAAATCCCGCAAGAGGCGGGAGTCGAATCCACGCACATCAGTTTTACCAAGGGCTGCTACACGGGCCAGGAAATCGTGGAACGCGTTCGGTCGCGGGGCCACGTCAATCGGCGACTCACAGGATTGCTCTTCAGCAGCGCCGAAGTGCCCAAAGCAGGCGCAACCGTTCTCGCCACGGACGGAGCCGAGGCCGGCCACATCACCAGCGCGGCATTCTCCCCTTTGGCCGGCAAGGCTACCGGAATGGCTTACCTGCGCCGCGAATATCTCGAGCCCGGTACGACTCTGCAATGCGGAAATATGGCGGCCGAAGTGATCGAAGTGCCGCTGCGCGCAGCGCTCCTCAGCCGAGTGCCCCAAGACCGAACTGAACGTTGCGTTTAATCTTTTCCGGGAAGACTCAAATAGAAGACAGTCAGGCGAGGTTCAGGGCTTTTTTCAAACTGCCGCGCTCATTCTCGATTTTTCGCTGCAGTTGCATAATGCCGTACAGGAGCATTTCGGGACGAGGCGGGCAGCCGGGAACATAGACGTCGACGGGAATGATCTGATTGACGCCCTGAACCACGGCGTAGTTGTTGAAGACTCCGCCAGACGTGGCACAGACGCCCATGGAGATTACCCATTTGGGCTCCGGCATCTGTGCGTAAAGCTGACGGATAACCGGGGCCATTTTTTGCGAGACGCGGCCCGCGATGATCATCAAATCGGCCTGACGCGGCGAAGGGCGGAAGACTTCCGCGCCGAAACGAGCGATGTCGTAGCGATCAGCGGCCATGGACATCATTTCGATGGCGCAGCACGCCAGGCCAAACGCGAGCGGCCAAAGGGAGTTCTTGCGCGCCCAGTTTACGGCCTTATCGAGCTGGCTCAGGATAATGCCTTCGTGCTGCAGGACCTTGGTCAGGTCCTCCGGCTTATCCAGAGTAACTTTTCGTCTGCGATCGACGCTCATTCGTCTGCCTCGCTCGTATTTTCTCACGTTGTACCGGGATCGCAAAATTCGAGAAAGAGTTTAGAGCACTGTGAGAACGACTTTGCCGAATTGCTCGCGCTGCTCCAGTCGGCGATGTGCCTGCCCGGCTTCCGCCAGAGGAAAAATGCGATCGATGACGGGCCGCAGCCGCTTTTCGCCTACAAGCTTCAAAACCGTGTACAGCTCGGCGCGGCTGCCCATATAAGAACCGAGCAGCGACAGTTGGCGCGCGAAGAGATAACGCAAATCGAGTTGCGCGGCAAAGCCGGTGGTGGCGCCGCAGGTCACAAGGCGGCCGCCGGTCGCGAGGCTCAGAATGCTCTGGTCCCAAGTGGCCGTGCCGACGTGCTCGAAGACGACGTCCACGCCTCGCTTGTTCGTCAGGCGCCTGACCTCTTCCGAAATCTTTTGCTGCGCGTGATCGATGACCTCATCGGCGCCGAGCTCGCGGGCCTTGTCCAGCTTGGCGCGGCTGCCGGCGGTGGCGATCACCCTCGCGCCCATCAATTTGGCAATCTGAATCGCGGCGCTGCCGACTCCGCTGCCGGCGCCCAAAATTAGTACTTCTTCGCCCGGAAGGAGGCGTGCTCGGGCCACCAGCATGTGCCAGGCGGTGAGAAAAACTAGGGGAACGGCCGCTGCTTCCTCAAAAGAAAGGCCCGGGGGCATCGGCAGGACGTTCGCTTCGGGAGCGAGCACGTATTCGGCACAGCCGCCGTCGCGTCCATAGCCAAAAAGCGTGTACTTGCGGCATTCGTTGTCCTTCCCTGCTGCGCACGCCGCGCACTGGCCGCAGGAAACTCCCGGAGCGAGGACAACCTTGTCGCCGGGACGGACTCGCTGGGCCAGCGAGCCGACTGCGGCGACTTCACCGGAGATATCGCTGCCCGGCACCAGCGGAAGCGGAAACGTCACGCCGTTAAGTCCGCGACGAACCCAAAGATCGAGATGGTTCAAAGCGCAGGCGCGGACGCGCACTACGACTTCAGTCGGCCCCGGCTTGGGATCTGCGATCTCAGCGGGTTGCAGGACTTCCGGCCCGCCATGTTTGGGGATGACGATTGCCTTCATTCAGGAGTGGGGAGCGGGGGGAGGCGGGGTGGTTTCAGGCGCGATCTCGTCGAGAAGCTTTTTGACGTCGGGATCGTCGATCACTTTGGCAAAGGCAGGGTCGGTGCGGGCTTTGCCCACTTCTTTGTATCCTTCGTCGGCGGCGCGGCGCAGATAAATAACGCAATTGGCGGCGTCGCCATCCTGCGCGAAATTTTTAGCCAGCATAAAATTGAAAAGACCGCGGTCGGTAACAGAGCGGTAGCTGAGAATGCTTCCCGCACGGCCGGTCTCTTCGAAGACGTGAGGATCGATTGCCAAGGCCTTGTGGAACGCTTCCATGGCCTTGGGAAGCTGCTTCTCAGCAAAATAAGCATAGCCAACATTTGTGTATATGCTGGCGACGTCAGGCTTCAGCGAAAGAGAACGTTGATACTGTGAGATGGCTTTCTTGTATTGCTTTTCGGCGTAATAAGTGGCGCCGAGATTGTTGTACGCGTCTGAGAAGCGCCGATTGATTTTGATCGCACGATCAAAGGATTTCCGCGCCTCATCCAGCTTGCCGTCCTGCAATTGAGCAATCCCGAGATAGTTCAGATAGGTTGCGTCTTTCGGATATTCCTGGGAGAGCTTGAAATACGTTTGCACCGCGTCAGGGTATTGCTTCTTGGCCATGAAGATGCGCGCCTGAAGCTCATCTTTTTCGCGAGGGCTGAGCGAGGCATTGGGGGAGGCCGGATTTTCCTCCTGGGCGTGAAGTCCCCAACAAAGGAAACAGGCCGCGAGGACAGTTACCGGGAGGATGAATCTTCTCATAGCGTTCCCCTGACGAAACCAATGGGGAATCAGTGTTGCTGCGAATCCGGATTATTCTCCTTGGGAGCTTCCTGGTCCGGTTTCTTGCCACCAAAGATACCAAAAATTTTGTGCAGGATACCGGATTTCTTCTCTTCGTCATCGGTTGGGGCAGGAGCAGTGGCCGTTCCTGGTACCGGAGGAGAAGAGAAAGGCCCGGCAGCGACGCTGGGAGGGGGAGCATCGTCGGATTTCGATTTGTCGCCGCCTCCACCAAATATGCGGGAAAGCCAAGAAGCCGGCGGCGTTTGGCTAAGCATGCGACCGCCATGCAACTCGCAGAATTCTGGCTCAGTTCCGGCAATAAAAACCTCTTTGCGTGTGGTCGGGCAGGCCGGCGTAGCAAGCTCCAGGCTCGTCGGGTCGATATCCACGACGCTGACGCCGTTCGGGGCGATGAACTCGTTTAATTCCTTGTATGCCGGTAGCGCTGTGGCGCGCTTCATGAATTCGGTCCAGACGGGAGCAGCCGCAACCGCGCCGGAAAGCCCCAATTCGCGATAATCGTCAAAACCGACCCAGACCACACAAAGAAGGTTGGAAGTGTAACCGGCGAACCAGCCGTCGCGAGAGGTTCCAGTCTTGCCCGCCGCAGGTCCCATAAATCCGCGGGCGCGAACCGAGGCGCCGGTTCCGTGATCGATGACATCTTCGAGCAAGGTGGTTACCTGGTAAGCGACGCGCGGGTCGAGCACCTGATGCAGCATCAAAGGATTGCGCTCGAGCACGCCGCCCTGAAAATCGACCACGCGATCGATGAGCACGGGTTCAGCGCGTGCGCCTCCATCGGCAAAGACGGTGTATCCGGCGGCCACGCCAAGGGGAGTCATGTCGTAAGAGCCCAAAGCAATCGCGGGAGTGGGCTGAACATCCACATCGAGGCCCAACTGGCGAGACATATCGACCACGCGACCATAGCCGATCATTTCCGCCACTTTGACGGTGGCCACGTTCAGCGAGTAAGTCAAAGCGTCACGCAGCGTTACCGTGCCGTGGAAGCTTTCACCGTAATTATTGGGGGTGTAGTCCTTGCCTTCGAATTCAAATGTAGTGGGCTCATCCACAACGGTGCTCGTCGGAGTCACGATCGGCTTGATGCCTTTGACGAAATCATCAAAGGCGGCAGCGTAGACGAAAGGCTTGAAGACGGAGCCGGGCTGACGCTTGGCAATGATGTGGTTGAGCTGGCTCTCTCCGTAGTTACGTCCACCGACAGCGGCAAGGATATTTCCGGTGTGCGGATCCAGAGCGATCATGGCGATCTGGGCTTCGGCCGGATGGCCCTGCTTTTTCCAGAGCGCATATTTGGTCGCGAGCAGCTTATCCACGTTGGCAATTCCCAACGAGACTGCCTGGAGAGCGGAGCGCTCGAGCTGCGGATCCAGAGTGGTGTAAACGCGGAAGCTCTGCGAAAGCAATTGCGATTCGGAGAAACGGTCGAGGAGGTGATCCTTGACCATATCCACGAAATACGGCGCATCGTTATTGTTCTGCCCGCCCGACACCAGGGCGAGGGGTGCAGCCTTGGCTTCTTTAACCTGCTCCGGCTTGATGAAGCCATTTTCCTGCATCTGGGTCAGCACGCGATCGCGAGCCTCGGCCCCTCGCTCAGGACGCGCGTCAGCAGTGGAATAGCGATTGGGAGCACGGATGATGCCGGCGAGAAAGGCGGCTTCGTTCAGGGAAATATCGCGAATGTCTTTATTGAAATACGCCAGCGAGCCTTCAGCAAATCCGTGAATGGCAAAGCTGCCGCGATTGCCGAGATAAATCTCGTTGGCGTAGAGCTCGAAAATCTGCTGCTTGTTGAACCTGTGCTCGAGCTCCAAAGAGACCATCGTTTCCGCCAACTTGCGGCGCCAAGTGCGCTCGGAAGAAAAAAAGAAGCTGCGCGAGAGCTGCATGGTAAGAGTGCTGGCGCCCTGCGCGATGCCTTCGCGGCGAAGATTCGCCTTTGCCGCGCCGAGGATGCGCACGAAATCGAAGCCGGGATGTTCGAAGAAGCGCTTGTCTTCCGCGGAGAGCACTGCCTGGACCAATACTTTGGGTAGATCGTCAAAGCGAACGCTGCGGCGTTTCTCGCGGGAAGTGTCGAAGAGATTCGTGAGCAGTTCCGGCTCGATTTGGGCGCTCCCGACAACGTCGCCGTTATCGAGCAGCCTGATGCTGCTGACTCCGCCGCCCGCGAAGTTGACGTGCAGGGCGTTTTTGCCCTCGAAGTAAGAATCGCGAAGAGGATGAATCTCGACGACGTTGCCTTGGATGCTGTACCAGCCGGGGGCGCCGTCAATTTTCGTTTCGTTATAGCCATCGTGTTGCAATTGGCTGACGAGTTGAGCCGGCGTGAGTACTTCGCCATCGAAAACGCGATCGGGCGCGCTGTAGACGCGAGCGCTGGTCTGATACATGTGCCCCGTGAGACGCTGATCGATCATGCGGCGGTAGGCAAACCAGTAGTATGTGAAGACGCCGGCGCCGATCAGCACCAAGCCAAAGAAGGTGGCCATGAGCGCAAGGCCCATGCGGGAGAGCAAAAAATCGCGATTGATTCGCAGGCGCATGACGTTTCCCGATCGTATCCTCGAACTAAGTTCCTTGAATTGCCCGAGGCTCCCTACAGTTTACACGCGAGCGAAATGGATGGCGCTGGGATGCCGCCCTGTTTTCCCGGGCTGGGCGGGAACGCTGGCTAAAACCGCAGACATCAGCTTAACAAAAACCGACGACGAAGCCGCAAAGATCAGAAGCACTTCCTCCTAGCCAGATTCCACTACAGCAGAGGATTGTTCTTGGCATATGGATGGAAATTGAGCGTCCATTGATATACGACTAAATTGACCGTGACGCTGTAGTCGGCTGCGATCTCCACGCGGCCAGCATCGCCCTTAACATGGATGTCTTCAGCCGCAATAGGGATATCTTCGTTTTCGGCTTCCTTGAGGACGGCGGTACGAATGTCGTCTGCTGTTTGACGATTGACGGAGGCAAACCGGGCCGTGTTCTCAATCGCGTCCTGGAATTGCATGTTATTGACTAGAATGGGGATAACCTTTACGCCGACGTAAATCGTGGCCACGACCACGGCAAGGAAAAGGACAACCTTTAGCCGACTGCTGCCCCGTTGCCGGGGGAAGGAGAAAATCTGTCCGTGGCGAGCGGTGAGGGCGCGGCGATCGCTTTCGTGCGAGTCCGCGAGGCATCGAGATTGCTCCGAGGGGCACACGTGCGCAAACCTCCATAGAGATGTCTCGATGCTAGCACCGGGTTTCTGGCAGTGTCGAGAAGCGGGATGGCAAAGCGTTCCAGCCAGTAACCTCGGGGGCTGGATGAGAGAGCGCTAAGGAATCGGGGGAAAGTCCAAGACTGGCAGCAAGGGCCTAAGCCCTAATACGCGCGCGCGAAGATGCCCTTTTCCTTTGCGGGCCGCCCGCAAAAGATGCAGGTACCCGAACTTTCATGCTTTGTCAGCGGTATGCAACGCATGGTGGCTTTGGTTTCTTCCTTGATTTTGGCCTCGCACTCCGGGTCGCCGCACCAGAAAGCCAAGGCGAAACCAGTTTCGACGGCGACTTTGAATTCGTCGTAGTTCTTCGGCTCTTTCGTATTGGCATCGCGGAAATCGCGGGCGCGCGTGAGCAAAGCGGCCTGAATCTCGTCAAGAAGTTTAGACACGACAGCAGGCAGACCTTGCTGGGGCTGAAATGATTTCCCTTCCTTGCCGGGTTTATCCCGGCGCGCGAGCACTACGCTGCCCTTTGCCAAATCCTTGGGGCCGATTTCGATGCGCAAAGGCACACCGCGCATCTCCCAATCGTTGAATTTGAAACCGGGACTAGTGCCTTCCCGCTCGTCGGTGCGGACACGAATGCCCTCCACGACCAGCGCGTCGCGTATCTTGCGGGCGGCTTCGAAGACTTGTGCCTTCTCCTCGTCCGTTTTGTAGATGGGCACGATCACAACCTGCGTGGGCGCCAGTCGCGGCGGCAGGATTAAGCCCTGATCGTCGCCGTGCACCATGATAATGGCGCCGATGAACCGCGTGGAAAGGCCCCAGGAAGTGGTCCAACAATGTTGCAGCACGCCGTCGCGATCGAGATACCGGATGTTGAAAGCCTTGGCGAAATTCTGACCGAGATTGTGTGAAGTGCCAGCCTGCAGAGCCTTGCCGTCGCCCATCATGGCTTCAATCGAATAAGTCTGGTCGGCACCGGCGAAACGCTCGGAAGCCGATTTGCGGCCGGGAATTACGGGAACTGCGGCTTCGTTGATGGCGAAATCAGTATAAATTTCGAGCATCTGGCGCGTCTCAGCTTCGGCCTCTGCGAGCGTCGCGTGCGCGGTGTGGCCTTCCTGCCAGAAAAATTCCAACGTGCGCAGGAAAAGCTTGGTGCGCAACTCCCAGCGGACCACACTATTCCACTGATTGATGAGCACGGGCAGATCGCGATAAGACTGAATCCATTTCGAGTACGCGTGGCCGATGATGGTTTCCGAGGTCGGACGGATCACCAGCGGCTCTTCAAGTTTTTCGCCGCCGCCAATGGTGACCACGGCCAGCTCGGGCGAGAACCCCGCGACGTGTGACTGTTCTTTTTCGATAAAGCTGCGAGGAATCAGTAGCGGAAAGGCGGCGTTGACGTGGCCGGTGGCCTTAAAACGGCGATCCAGCGCCTGCTGGATATTTTCCCAGAGCGCCCAGCCGTAGGGCCGCACGATCATGCAGCCGCGCACGGGAGCGTAATCGGCCAACTCGGCGCGCAGGACAAGCTGGTTATACCATTCCGAGAAATCCTCCGCGCGGGTTGGGAGCTTCTGATCGGGCATGGACCGCTTTCTGGCGCGAATTTCGCGCCGGCAGAGGCGCGGGATGCTCAGGAAAGCGTCGGCGCCTGAGAGAAACGAAAAAGGCTACTGGAGCCTCCAGGGGTTGTCAACCAAGCCGGTCAAGTGGAATTGGAAAGGTTCATCGTTTACCCCTTGGCGGCATTGAAGTGTATGAGCGAGAAGAGGGGAGAGTCGTGCTCATGTACGCGCGAGCTGAGCAGTTTCTTCACATCGGCTAATCGCAAGTGCAAATATCGCTTCGCAATTTTTCGCAATTCGGGAACTAATTCCACAGAACTCATCGTCTTCGCCGTACTCGCCCTTTCCTGTTTTGAAGAAAAGTGCGAGATCGCGCGCCGATTGTGGATCGGAGGCTCGAACGAGTTCGCGTTGCAGGTTTAGGAGGGTGAGCGTGGAGGCAGGCTTCTTCACGATTGGGTTATCCCGCGGGCGATTCTTAGCTTTCTGCCGACCCGTTGATGGAGCCCGGCCCTAATGGCTGAGGAAGAATTTGTCCGGTGCTCGGACCTAGGATTTAGGCCTCAGGTTTTCGTAGACCTGCTTCACAAAAGCATCGCCGTTGCGATAACGCACGATTGTATTCTGGTCATAAAACTGGGCGATATCGTTGAGGAAGATGGGATCGTAGCTCCCGGTGGGATGCGCAGCGACGACCTGATCTTCGCTCTTGCCCTGCTTGATCAGCTCGGATACGCGATCACGCACGGTCAGGAGCATATCTCGATGCGCTATAACGTCATCCCGACTCATAACCGGACCGTGCCCGGGAACTACTTTAGTATTCGGGCCACAAATACCTATCGCCCTGCCCAGAGCTTCGATCATGCCGTTGACGGTGCCACCCACATTGGGATAACCGGCGCGGAAGAAATCCCCGATCATCAGCACATCGGCCTTGCGGAAGTACACCATGCTGTCGGCATCGGTGTGGGCCGGAGGAACGGGAATCACAACAGCCTCTTCGCCGTCGATCTCAAGCCTCAGCGGCGAAGTGAAAATTATCGTCGGAAGACCCGCCCGATCGAAGTCTTTCAGCGCCATCAAGTCCACGCGCATCTCGGGACGCCCCAGAATCGTCACGCCCATTTTCGCGAAATTCGGATTGCCGCCGGTGTGGTCCCCGTGCGGGTGCGTGTTCACGAGGTAGCGAACGGGCTCGTTCGAAAAGGTTTTGATCGCGGCGGTGACTTTGCCGGAGAGCGGTCCGAACGTGGCATCGACCATGAAGATCCCGTCGGGACCAGTCAAAACGCCAATGGCGCCGCCAGTGCGCCCCGATCCATTCATGCCCGTAATGGTGTAAAAGTTGTCGGCGAGTTTATCGACCTTCATGGTCATGCGGGCGTAATCGGTTTGCGGAGCGCCTTGCGCAAAGGCTGCAACACCTGCGAGAAAAAAAAAGACGTCAAGATCGTCAAACATGATCGCATCGCGATGGTTTTCATTTTGATCCTCCCACAAATCGCATGACTGAAATGGAGGCAAACGTAAATCTACCTTTCACACGGAACGCTAGCAAGCGGTGACCAATGATTTTAAAGACCGTGAAACACACATCCAGAGAAATTGATCTCCATTGGAAGCGAGGCCCTTTCCAATTTTTGCTGCGACATTTTGCTGAGTTTGCTTGACCTTCAGTCACAGATTGTGTTATTGACCGCCCAAGTTTCAGGTCCTTACTAATGTCGCAAACAGGTCGGAGGCGCGTCTATGCATGGGTCGGAGAATCCTTTGCAATACGAAGTGAGTTCACGCTGGGTATTGAGACTAGTGCCCGCATTGGGGGCAACGGTAGTGTTGTTTCTGATTTGTCTCTCTGCCTTTTCGCAATCCAACCAGGGCACAATCCAAGGTGGGATTTTTGACCAGACCGGCGGCGCAATCGCCGGCGCGACGGTCTCGGTAATCGACACGGCGCGCGGCGTCACGCGATCTCTGACCACAGACGCGGCGGGAGAGTACGTTGCTCCCAGCTTGCTTCCCGGCACGTACACGGTCCGTGCGGAATCCAAGGGATTCCGGACTACAGAGCACAGCGGTGTGTTGGTGGAGGTCGGCCAAACGATTCGCGTGGACTTGACGGTCCAGCCCGGCGAACAGACCCAGACCGTTACCGTTACCGGCGAAATTCCTGAAATCGACACCACCGATTCGACTTTGGGCGGCACCGTGAGCAATGCGACGATTAACGCCTTGCCGCTGAATGGCCGGAACTTCGAGCGGCTACTGCAATTGCGCCCCGGAGTCATCACGAACCCAGGGGCTGGTGCAGGCAACGCAAGCACTAACGGCCGCCGTACGGGGAACGACCTTTTGCTGGTGGAGGGCGTTGCTCAAATCGGTCCTAGCAACGGCACGACCACCCTTAACAGCGTGTACCGTACTGGAGACGCGAATTCTCTGGTGCCCATTGATGCCATTCAGGAATTCAATACGCAGCAGAATTACAAAGCGGAGTACGGTTGGCGGGATGGCTCGGTCGTAAATGTCGGAATAAAATCGGGCACTAATAGTATTCATGGGGCGGCATACGCTTTCGGGCGCGATGCCAGCGCGACGGATGCTCACAACTTCTTCACTCCCGGCACGGCGACAAACGCGACCGTGGAGCAGTTCGGAGCTGTGGCCGGAGGGCCGATACTCAAGGACAAACTCTTCTGGTTTATGGGTTACGAGGGCCTGCGGACCACGCTGACGAACCCCGTGGTGGATACAATCCCGGCGGACGTCGCGATGAGTGCTGCGCTAGATCCGAAGAATCAGTTCAGCATGGTGAACGCCTGCCAAGCTGTGGGTGCCGGAAAGATCAGCCCTTTGAGTGCGCAGTTAGCCGGCTTGAACCCCGTGACCTGCACTGTGACGCCCAGCTCGTCCACATTTGAAAACCTGTTTCCGTTCACGACGAACACGAACACCGCCGGAAACTTTACGCCTAACCTGGTTACCACGGGCCCGCTCAATAATGGATTCATTAAAGGCGACTATGTCCTCGGTCCGCACCACCATGTGAGTGGCTTCTACTTTGTATCAAAGTCATTCCAGAACGTTGGCTACGCTAACGGGCAATTACTGCCGCAGTGGGAGGCGAACGTTCCATCCACCGTTCAGATGTTCAACGGCGCGTGGACTTGGACTCCCGGTTCCGCTTGGGTGAACGACGCTCGGGCTGGTTACTCTTACCTTCACGCGCTAACCCTTTCCGCAGATGTGAACATGCTGCCGTCGAACCCCTGGCCGACGGGTTACGGGTTCAATACTGGGGTAACCAATCCCCTTTATGGCGGCTTGCCGGAAATTGATCTTAAGGGATTTACAGGGTATTTGGGCGCGGGAAGGCGGACAGGTGTCCGCGGGCCGGAAGGCAATGCCAGTTTCGTGGACAGCGTCTCGTATCTGCGCGGCAAGCATGCCTTCAAGTTTGGGTTTGATTTTGTGGACGTGGTTTATGACAACAATGCCTACAACCGGGCCAACGGCCAGATCAAATTCTCGAGTTTACAGAATTTCCTGAAGGGCGTCCCCAGCAGTGGAACGATTCTCGTTGGCGATCCCAACTTATTTGCGCGCGCTCACTGGTATGCAGCTTTCGTCCAGGATGACTGGCGCTTAACCACTCGAGTCACGGTGAACCTGGGCCTGCGCTGGGAGTACACCGGCTCTCCTGTGGAAAAGAATAACTATGAGGGCAGTTTCAATCCCAATGTCAACCCGGCAACAACGTTTGCCGTGCAACAGGTTGGCCCGGGCGCGCCGCTGACATCATTTTATAAAGCCGATTATAAAGATTTTTCTCCTCGTCTGGGCCTGGCATGGGATGTCAGAGGCAACGGGAAGATCGTGGTTCGCGCCGGAGCCAGCATTTTGAGAAACCCGGTAGTCGCGGGCCAGTATGTTGGTCTGTCTCCATTCGGGGCTAACGTTCCTAGCATCGGTCTGAACACCAGCGGCACGGCCGCAAACCTTCACACTCCTCTCCAGTTAGCTCTGCAGGGCTGCGGAGCATCCGCTTGCCCTGGTTCATTTAATTGGAGCATCGCGGGGCCCGTATTCCCGGGCAATAGCAGCACGACCATTGGTGGAGTCACCTATACTGGACCCACATGTACTGCCGCCACGCCGTGCACCACTCAAGCCGTGAACCCGGACTTCCATCAACCATACTCGGCGCAATGGAACCTGGATATTCAGCGCGCCATTACCAATAACTTGACGGTGGACTTGGCCTACATCGGCGTTCACGGCGTTCACGAAGCTACCTGGGTTGACATCAATCAACCGGCAGTTGGTGCCGGCTACAACACTCCCTTCACGGCCGCACAAGCGGCAGCAGCATTTCCTAAGAGCGCACCAACAGCAGCGTTAGCGGTAGGTAAGACCAGCAACCAACTCTGTCTCACTCCAGGTGGCTCTGCCGGATGCGGGGTAACCAACGTCGCCGGCGAAGTCGGACCCTACAGCAGCACTTTTCCGTACCTTAACGAGATCGTACAACTCGGAAACCAGGACTTTTCCAACTATGATGGCTTGCAAGTCACGGTGAACGAGCGGACCTCTCATGGATTGTCGTTCCTTGCGGGATACACTTATGCGCATGCTCTGGATATTGTCTCCGCCGATGCGACGGACCAGCAGCCCTATCCGACCAACGCCTCCAACGTGCGCCTTAACTACGGGAATAGCGATTACGATATCCGGCATCGATTTACTTTTTCACCGACCTACCTCATTCCGGGAATGAAGTCCCCGGCGCAGATGCTCCAGGGTTGGTCGGTGAGCGGAATCGTAACGCTGCAGAGCGGACTGCCGTGGACTAATTCCGACCTCACAAACGACATAATCGGAACTGGGGAGTTCGTTGGGACTATCTCCAGCGCGCTGCAACCCTGGAATTACAGCGGACCTCGCTCGGCATTTAAAGCCGGTCCGCAATCCATTCCTCAGCTCACGGGGAGCGCCACCGGTGCGTGCAAAGCTGCTGCCGAGGCTCCTTATGCCGGCAATGCTCAGTTCACGGCGCTGGCCGACGCCGCACTGGCGAATTATGGCTGTTACGCACAGGGCGGCGGGTTTCTGACGCCCCCTGCTTTCGGAACTATAGGCAATGCCGGGCGGAACATCTTTCGCGTTCCGAACTACTACAACGTGGATCTTTCAATCGGCAAGGAGTGGAAATTTAAAGAACGGTACTCGGCGCAGTTCCGGGCCGAGTTCTTTAACATACTCAACCGCGCAGACTTCGCGGTTCCCGCCGCGAACTCCTCGGGATTGGATCCGGGCGCGGCAAGCCAATTCGGTTGCGCCTGCGCCACGGCAGATGTGCAAGGTAACAACCCCGTGCTCGGCTCGGGCGGCCCGCGTCACATCCAGTTCGGCCTGAAGCTGCTCTTCTAACGGCTGTAGCAAGAAATCAGAAAAGAATAGGGACCGCCAAGAGCGGTCCCTTTCTTTTCTGTATTAGCTTGCTTCTCGCCGCGCCGCGATCTCCTTCTCTCGCTTCTCGCTCATATCTTCTCTTCAACGCCGCTAGCGATAACGATGTCCTCTCCAATTCCATTTGCCGAG
>CAWEFX010000003.1:0-55020 GCA_963808465.1 uncultured Acidobacteriota bacterium | reverse complement strand
CTCCCCCCGTACCTTCTTTCGTAATGTTCACTCAGATCGTGTGAGGGATAGTAAACAATGCTGTTTCCGCCCTGCGCGATCCAAGGTGGATGGTCTGGTGCTGAAGTCGTGGCGTCCGATCTAATCTAGAGCGCCCACAGTAATTCTGTTTTCATCATCATTTGCTTTGCATCAGCTTTTCGAATAGGGCATTGCTTTGACGCTGAGACTCTATTTCCTTGGCATCGATACTGGTGGTGATATCATCGGCGAACATGCTCGGATCTGTTCGATTTGTCATAAGATAGCTGGTGTCATATCTCTCGAAATCTTTGGTTCGTTCCGTACTGGAGGAACACGGGTCTGTGACCGTTATGCCTGCTGCGTACCCTGTTTGATAACCCGATTGTTGATTAAATTTATTCTAAGCTCCAAAACGATAATCACAACGTTAAGGTCGGCCCCTTTGGAGGAGAACACCACCTGAACGTCTTTAATAGCCCTGAAGTTCTGACGTATTCGACTCGATAGTTCCGGTGGAGTTTTCTCCGAAATATTCAAATAGATGTTCACCTTGTCGTACTCGGCTGCTTGCGCGATTGTCCTGCCGCAGGAGAACGTAAGAGTTTGCGAAAGCGTCGTCGCCGAAGCCTCCTCTTTCGCCTTTCTCTCCTGTTCCGAAGCCCAGTACAGCAGTGCCACGAACTCATCGCTCGTGAGCTTGGAGAGGCCCATTGACGAGAAATCTGCTTTGCTAATACCAAATCCTTTTTCTGCAGGCTCGGACCACGTTGCCATTTCGGGTTTTGGCGGAGTCGTTTTTGGGGCACTTGGCTTTACAGGCGATGAAGCTACAGGAGCAGCAGTTTGGGCGAAAATTGAAGTTGGCAAGACGAAAATGATGCAAGTAAAGGCCAGTTTTGCGAGCATGGGCGGGTTCCTCGCGTATCTGAATGTGGCCGTGACTTTATCCAAAGTGGGCTATTTGATGCAAGCTTCAGGAATGCTCTCAGTTCATATAATATCCCCGCATGATTCCCGCGTTCGAACTCTGGAAACTCAAACGTTCCCGGCGCAAAACAATTGAGACCTATCAAAAAGCTATCGCCAAATGTAAAGCCGAAAAGACGAAAACGAAGGACGACCTAGATATGTTTACACCGAAGAAGGCGCTGAAATTCAATTGGCCGATGATGCTCTGGATACATATGTTTCAGACATGCTGGGAGAGGAAGCGCGTGAGTGTGATGTTGAAACACGGACTACAATGAAAAAACTCTGCGGGAGAAAAACCTATACGGGAATCGTGTCTTATGGACTGCAAAAGGCAGGGCGGCGGTTCGCCATCTCATTTACGAGGAAAACTCGGAAGTTCGAGTTCAAGTCAGATGGGCAAAGATGGCATTGCCGATTATCACAGCCCTCGCCGGATCGGCTGGGATGATTACAGGGTTAGTGGTCGCTCTCAAGAAATGAGTTTCTTCATATAGGTCCTGATGTCGGCGACGGAGTAGCCCGTGTTAGAATCTCATCCCGCGATGACTGTAATCGACAAATTCGAGGGTCGTAGAGCCCGAGGCATTGTATGGGTCTGCGACTTGGCTAGCTCGTCCAAATACCTCAACAATAACGAATCTGCAGAAGCCTTAGAGAAATTCCTTGAACGCTTCCTGTATATGTCCCTCGTCTTTGTTGAAGCGGCGGGCGGGAAATATATTAAGTGGACTGGTGACGGCTTTCTGGCGTGGTTTGAAACCCCTCTTTATCGGAACGCTGGCTCAGTAGCGAGTCGAGTGTTCAATGCCGCATGGTACCTGAGTCTTCTCGTCAACATTACTCAACTCAATGTTAAATCGCGAACCAAATTTAATTCGCCATGCGGTCACTTATGAGCATGATGGGCTACACATTAGCTTGACCCACTCGAATAAGAAGATTCAACAGACGTGCTCGGTCGAGCCGTTGTGCTAGCATTTCGACTGTCGTCTATTAAAGGCGAATTCCCGAGTATCGTGACCCAACGCGGCCTTGTTAAGGAGAGCAAGGACAGGCCGTTTAAGAAACTTGGCTTCTCGAAAGAGGAGCGGCTGAAGTACTTCAAAGATGAAGCCTGGGGAATCAACGAAATCTATATATCAAGCGACCGCCCGCATCGTAAACATGGGACTGGAACCGCTGTTAAACAGATGAAATCAGCGCTTGCGTTAGAACGTAAAAATGGCGACCGTACCGACTTCATCGACAAGCTGGTAGACGAGTTGGAAGCTGGACCAGAATGGTGCCAAGAAGTCTGGAAGATGTGGAGTAATTTATCATAACGAATTGGTGCTTCCTCTGAAAGAGATTCTCCCGAAGCTAGAAGCTGAGATGTCGCGCCAAGCAACGCCGTCACCCGAGAAGAACTCCTAGTCTCAACGGAACATTAGGATCAATAGTGTGCCGTTCGATCTGCTGAAGAAGCGAGACGCTCGCCGCCCGCTCAAATGCGACCGATTCATAGGCGAACCGCCATTCGAATGAGGTGCTAAACATTTTCCCTTATGGCTTCATTCGAACAAATCGCCTTATTCGAATAATCTATAGGTAAACAATGTTATTGACTAACGTATACTTTACTGATAACATTATGACGACCGTAAAAGAACTGCCCAACGGCTCGAAATCTCCTTCCTTTTTCAGGTCTGTTGTTTCAAAACTCAAGTCACCTGTCGCGCCTGTTTCCTCACGCACGCAACATCACACACCCTCACCTCTGAAATCTCAGATTTCAGATAAGCAATCTCGCGAGAATGTCTCGAGATGCCAGTTCACTTTTGCCGATGGACGGCAATGCAAAACGCCCCGGCGCAATTCTGCGCTCATCACGCTTCTAAGCAAAAACGCGGCGCCAAAGGCGTATCTGACGCGTCTGCGCTCGAAGCGCTCTGCACTGATCTAAGCACCGCCACCAACATCAACCGCGCCCTCGCCCAAACCTTTCTCCTCATGGCGCAAGGACGCATCTCCGCAAAGACGCCGTCGCCTTTGGCTACCTCTCCCAGCTCATGCTGCAAACCGTCTCCGGAGTCCGCGCCGAATACGTCGCCGCCAACGGCTACCGCCAGTGGAGAACAAAATGAAATCCAGCCTCGGGTCGAATGAAAGCGACGCCGACGACCCCGGTCCCTCCGGCGGTGGGACTGAGAACGCTGAGCACTCACCTAATCGTGTTGTCGAGCCGAAAGAAGCCGAGCGTCCTCTCGCCGAGCGCATCATGGGCCAGCCCGATTACGCCGATATCTTGTCGCGTTCGCTGGATATGCTCGACCGCAAATACGACTTCACCCCGGAAGGCCGCTCCGAAGCCCAAAAACTCGCGCTCGAACTCGAACTGATGAAACCGGCTCCTGCAAAGCCGGCGAAAGACTTCTTCGGCCAAACCGTCGACCTCGTTCGCCGCTTCCGCGATGCCGAGCAACGAGCGTCCGACGGCGCTTCCATACCCCCAGCGCTTGATCACTACGGTCACCCGAATCAACATGCACGCCGTTCCCCCTCCGTGGGCGGATCAGCAACACGCACTTCCCGCCCGCCCGTGGCACAGCCACTCCTGGCTGTGCGCATCCAAACCCGTCCGCCTCGCGCTCCGAACCGCCGACCGTACCTGATCCGGAAACTCGCAGCTCAGGGCCCGGCGATTTTGTAGCGCCGCCTTCCAGGCGGCACCGGTCCTGCGCACCTTCGGCGAGCGATCCGGCCGAAGTTGTAGCGCCGCCTTCTAGGCGGCACCGCAAAACATCGTTCGCACTCCAGCGCTCCCGGCTCCGCGCCGCATTCCGAACTCCCATTGCCGCTTCCGATTTCCGCGACTACCGCTAAGCCCGATTCGCTCGGCGGCCCCGACGACGAACACCACGAAGGCCACCAAACCGATTGGTATGCACCGCCATCATGGTCGAACACCAGGACCGCCCGACCCATTTCCGAGCCGCAAAGAAAAACTCCAGCGCAAAATCCGCGGCCTGACCAATTCCGCATTTCGCCGCCTCCAACACCAAAACTCTCGCGGCTTCTGGAATAAACCCCTGCAAAAGTTGACTCCCTAAGGATGTTTGAAATGAACACTTACGCAAAAACACTAGGGGGGTGGGCCATGCGATCTAGCTCCTGTAGCGCCGGCCTTCAGGCCGGCATCTCTTGCTCTTTCGCGCATAAAAGTCGCTACGGCGGGCAGCCCGCCTCCGCGACGGCCTGCGGCAGCAAGGTACTGTGCGCAATGAGCAACCCATTATTGATGTTGTCGGGCGCAAAAAAGCACCCGCGCGCTCTTCGCGTAAAGAGGCGGTGTCATGTGACTTTCGGCAATCCAGTCGAGGTTTCGAGCGATCAAAGAGTGCGAATCACGCCGCTTTTATCGCAAAGAGAAGTCGCGTCATCACTTGACGGGCACGGAGGGTGCAAATAGCATCATATTTTGGAGCGATTTGGGCGCGGAATGCGCGATTCCCGCGCTGCGGAGAATTATCCGCGTGGGCGAAGGTGCGAAGATGAATCGATGCTTGGATTGCGGAGCTGAGCGCGACACAGACCAGTGTGCGGCGTGCGGGCTGACATCGGCCGCGGCGGAAGTGATGCTGCGGCGCAGGTTGGTGCGCCGGACGGCGCTGTTTCTGGTAGGCGCGGTTATTTTTGTGCCGGCGAGCCAGGTATTCCCTCCCCTGGAGGAAGACGGCATCCTGATTTTTGTAGGGATCCTGTTTTTCCTGGTCCTCGGCTTAGGCCTGTGGATGGTGAAGCGCGCGAGCGGTGGACGGGAGATCGAGATCATCAAGCGCGTCTATTTTGGGCTGCTGCCTGTCCCGTGGATCCTGGCGGCGCTTTTATTTATCAACGGCAAATTCGACGCCGATCCGCCTCGGCCGGAAACAGTCTCGGTGGTGGGCAAATTCAGCATGCCCGGATTTGTGCGAATGGAACGCCTGGTGGTGACGTCCTGGCGCGAAGGCCGGGCAATCGAGCGGTTGCACGTGAGCCGGGACGATTACACGCGGTTCCGGCCGGGCGATCCCGTGGTCGTGGAAGTGGAAAACGGGGTCGTGGGCATTCCGTGGGTGTATGCGGTGTATCGGCCTTAAAGCTACGGTGGGCTCTTCAGGGCATTGAGGTGAGATGTGGCGCGGCGGGTGGTTGTGCTCGGCGGAGGATTTGGCGGCGTGCAAGCCGCCATCGAGCTCGACCGGCTGCTGCCCAAAGAAGATGAAATTCTGCTCGTGAGCGAGCAGAATTTTTTGCTGTTCACTCCGCTTTTGCCGCAAATTGCTTCGAGCAGGATCAATCCCCGCCACATCGTCCAAACCATCCGCGACATTCGAGGGAAACGCCGCTTCCGATTTCGGCGCGACACCGTGGCGAGCATTGACCTAGCGACGCGCCGCGTTACTTTGGCTTCTGAAAGCGTCGATTACGACGTGCTGGTGATTGCGCTCGGCAGCCGCACCGCTTATTTCGGCATCAGCGGAGCGCGCGAGAATACCTGGGACTTCAAAACGCTGGAAGACGCCGTGGTGCTGCGCGATCACGTGCTGGACATGTGCGAGCACGCCGATCACACACTCGACGAAGCAGTGCGGCGCGACCTGCTGCGCTTTGTGGTGGTGGGCGGCGGCTACACGGGAGTGGAGCTGATCACCGAGCTAAGCGATTTCTTCACCCAATATGTGTTACGGAAGTACCGCGGCATCCGGCCCGCGGACGTGCAACTGATCGTGCTGGAGGCGGCGCCGGAAATCCTGCGCGGGATTTCCGAGCGGCTGAAAGCGCACTCTCTGCGGCGCTTGATGGCAAGCGGCATTGAGGTGCGCACGTCTGCAAAGGTGACGCGCTGCGGCGAAGATTTTGTCGAGATCAACGGCAACGAAGCGATCCGCTCCGCGACCATCATGTGGACCGCGGGAGTGCGGGCAAATCCGCTGGTGGAAAATCTGCCGGGTCCGCACGACCGCATGGGGCGGGCGGTCGTAAATTCGGGGCTGCAGCTCGAAGGGCATCCCGAAGTTTTTGTGACCGGCGATTCCGCGGCGGCGACGACGGCGCCGGGGGCGCCGCAGGTCGCCCCGGTCGCAATTACGCAGGGAGGCGTCGCGGCGCGCAACGTCGCGCATTTTCTGCGCGGCGAGACGCTCGACTCCTACACGTACAAGAACGAGGGCATGCTCGTTTCGCTCGGCATGGACTATGCGGTGGTAAGCATCGGGCGGCTGCAGTTCAGCGGTTATCTGGCCTGGCTCTTCTGGAATGCCGTACACCTCTACAAATTGGTGGGCCTCAAGAAGCAGGTGCAGGTGGCGATGGACTGGATGCTGGGCACTGTTTTTCCGCGCGATGCTTCGATTTTGCGCCGGCCGGCGCGGTGCAAGATTTGCGAGGGCGCGGCCGGAAGCCGTTCGCGGGCGCAAGCCGCTAAGTGAGTTTTTGCGGGGAAACTTATAGGTAGCGCAGGTCCATGGGGTGCGGGAGTTGCAGATCGACGAGCGCGGTTTTCGGCTACGAGCCGCACGCCCAGGCGATAGGCGAAGCCCACATCTTTGATCAGCCACTCAGTGGTGGCGAGCGGTTCGGCGGGGAGAGTGGCCGGATCCCACAGGAGTTCGGCGCCTTTGTGCTCGATCCTGGCGGAGGGCAGCTCGAAGATTTTGCGTTCGTGGACCTGGATCAGCAGATAGCGATCCCCCATTGCGAGCAGCAACGGGTCACCTTTCTTATTTTCCTCGTAGACGTTCCAATTTTTGACGGGCTGATCGTTCACGCGGAGCAGGGCTTGGGTGATCGGCTTCCAGGTGACCGGCTTGTCTTTGTCGGCGGCGAAGGCGGGCCGGCTGCGAACAAGCCAGCGCCGATAGACAAGATCGAAAACGAGCGAAAACCACAGCCCTCAGGGCGCCGCGCCGCCATCTCAGCGCGCGCAAAACCGGCCTTCGCTGAGGACCTTCGCGCGTTGCGCGGGCGCTCTGGGCTACAAGATGACAACAGTTGGTACTCTGAAACATTCCTAGGCCTGGACTTCGGAAAAGGATTTGTCGAGGAGGCGAATGGCCTCGTCGACGTCGCCCTTGGAGATATTGAGCATGGGCGAGAGGCGGACGACATTGCCGTATAGGCCGCCCTTGCCGATCAGCAAGCCATTTTCGCGCGTGCGCTCGAGCAATTGCGTGGTCGCTTCGGGGGCGGGCTCTTTGGTGACGCGATCCTTGACCAGTTCGAGGCCCTGCATCAGTCCTTTGCCGCGGACGTCGCCGATGAGCGGATATTTCTGCTGCAACTCTTCGAGTTTTCCGCGGAAATGCGCGCCGACGGAGTCGGCATTCACGCGCAGGTGCTCTTCTTCGATGATCTCGATGGTGGCGATTGCGGCCACACTGGTTACGGGGTTGCCGCCAAAAGTCGAGATGGTCAAACCGCGGTAAGAGCCGGCGAGTTCGCTGGTCGTGACGGTGGCGCCGATGGGCACACCATCGCCCATGCCTTTGGCGCAGGTGATGATGTCCGGAATGACTTCCCAGTGCTCGATGCCAAACCAGTGCTTGCCCGTGCGGCCGAAACCGGTTTGCACTTCGTCAGAGATGAAGAGGCCGCCGTATTTCTTGACCGCGTTGAAGACGATCTTGAAGTATTCGGGCGGCGGAGTGATGAATCCGCCGACGCCCTGAATCGGTTCGGCGATGAACGCGGCGATGTGGCCGCTGGTGCCGGTCTGAATGAGATTTTCGACGTCCTTCGCGCAGGCCACGCCGCAGTCGGGATATTTCAGGCCGAGCGGACAGCGGTAACAATACGGGTTGATGGCGTGTGCCACGCCGACGCTGACGACTCCGGCGGCGCGCCAGGGCCCCTGGGCGGTGACGGACTTGGTGAGCGTGGAAGCGCCGGAATAGCCGTGCCGCAGCGCAATAATGTCGAACGAGCCCGTAGCCATGCGAGCCAGCAGGAGGGCGGCTTCGTTGGCCTCGGTGCCGGAATTGCTGAAGAAGCTTTTTTGGAGCTTGCCGGGAGCGATCTGGGCGACCTTTTCCGCCAGAGCGACGATGGGCTCGGTCGGGTAGAGCGTCGACGTGTGTTGCAGGCGATCGACTTGAGCCTTGATCTTTGAGGTCACTTTCGGGTTCGTGTGGCCGACGGAGATGGTCAAAATGCCGCCGAAAAAGTCCAGATACTTACGGCCTTCCAGATCCCAGACGTACTGCATGTGGGCGCGGTCGGCGACCAGCGGGTGCTGATAGAAGTTCGCGACGGCGGGCCAGAGATATTCCTTGTGCTTGCGGATAACCTCTTCGCTTTTGGCCATATTGACTTGCGTTTTTGTGCCCATGCAAGCTCCAGTTCGCCGCAGAAAAATCGGTTTCCGGATTCTTCGCGAGCGCTCGATTGAGTCTACTCCGCGGGTGCAGAGCCGACAATAGAACGCCGGGATAGCGGATACGGACGGAAAAAGGGACCACCCCTCCCGGCTCCAACTCCAGGCTTCCTCGCAGGGCGCCGGCGCGCGCGAGCGCACGGTGCGTGCGAGGAGCCATGCGCACAGCTTCAGGCTTTATGATCGCGCCTGGCTGTTCGGTGGGAGAAGGCGGCTGATTGTAGGGATCAATTCTGTACCGAGGTCGGATTTCTGGACGAAATTACCACCGAAGAGGCGGGTGATCAGTGCGGCCTCTGGTGGAGTGTACTGACTGCTCATAAAGATGACTCTCGTTTCAGGTGCGAGCTTGCGTATCTTACTAGCTGCTTCAAGGCCATTCATTTCCGTCATCATAATAGCCAGCACGACCACATCGGGTTCGACTTCCTGGATTCGGTCAAGAGCCACTTTGCCGCTTTCGGCTTCATAGACATCCCAATCGGACTGGTCGGCCAGAAGAGAGCACAGGGAATGCCTCAGGAACCGGCGGTTATCTACGACGAGGATTTTGGCTGGCATTGACATGTCCCAGCAAGGCTACGGACGTGGTGCGAGGGCAGGACGATAACAACCGTGCGTTGCGTGAGTACATATACAACCGTTGCAACAGGCTTGGTCAATACAGGATATTGTGTACGCTGTGAGACATAGTAATGTATGATGTGAGACATTACCTCCTCACCCAAATATGAAGTCGAAGCGCAAGAAGCAAGTCTTAAGCCTCAGCAGGTATTTGACCAACCTGGTGCCAGGCAGTTCGGCAATACACCTTCAGGCGGGGCAGGCGATCTTTTGCCAGGGGGACGCTGCCGACGCTGTTTATTACATACGCCGAGGGACGGTCAAACTCACGGCGGTCTCCAGGGCCGGTAGGGAGGCTGTCGTCGGGATCTTGAACGTAGGTGCCTTCTTCGGCGAGGAGTGCCTGGTCGATAAGTTTAAGCATATGACTACGGCCAGCGCCATGAGTTCAACTTCATTACTTGTGCTCAAAAGAAAAGAAATGATCCGGGTGCTCCACGAAGAACCTGCGCTTTCCAATCGGTTCATCTTGCACATACTCAAACGCAACGTGCGAATTGAAGAGGATTTGGTCGGTCAGGTACTCAACTCTATCGAGAAACGGCTGGCTCGCGTCCTTCTGCTGCTTGCCAGCTATGGAAAAGACGGTCGGCCTAAGAAAATCATCCCTAGAATCTCTCAGAAATCACTCGCGAAAATGATCGGCACCAATCGCGGTCGCGTCAATATATTCATGAACAAGTTCCGAAAACTCGGCTATGTCGATTACAAGGGCGGCATCCAGATTAATCCATCGCTGCTGAATGTTGTCCTTGGCGACTGATCAAGCTTGGTTATCATCCCCGATGGGAAAGGTTGTGTCGGCAGGATGCCGGAGACAGACTGGCAGGGTGTTACCTGAGGCCGAGTTCAGAGTTAAATCGCTGGATGACCCCGTAGCACTCACAAGCAGAGTATTTCAGCTTCCGGCGGTTCACAATCGTTACCGCGCCACGTATATATTCTATGGCTCCGTTCTTCTGTAAGATGGCGGCTGCAGAGCTTACAGTGGGTCTCGATGTCCCCAACATCGTCGCGAGGAAATCGTGGGTCATGTCTATCAGTTTCGAATCCACCCTGTCCTGAGCCATCAGCAGCCATCGCGCTAGACGCTTTTCAATAAGATGCAGTCGATTGCACGCAACCGTTTGTGCAACCTGCATACCTTGAACTGCCGTATAGCGGCTGAGCATCATTTGAAACCGTGGAGTCGATTTCAACACCTTAAACATTGCGACAGCCGTTACTCTGAATCCATCACTCGCGATTTGCACTATTTCGCGCACGTTGGGCTTCTGACCAGGCCGACGGCAATCGGTACTCCTGCCGCCCCCTCGTTGCCTACCACCCCTGCTTCGACGGATTGTCCGTCTTCCATGGGCACAATGAGGGAGATCAAACCTGCGTTCAGAAAATAGACGGACTTCAGTGTTTCGTTCGGCTCGTGAAGTATTAAGTGACTCGGAAAGCTGCAAGATTCCAAGTAGGGGCGAATTGCGCGGAACTCTTCATGACAATCCCCTCCCTGCACGGGGTTGCGCACCCGATACGGTTCGCCGCGCAACCTTCAAGTTTTGTCCCCGGCAGATGGGAAGTCGCTCCCGTTCGCCCTTCCCCTCGGGCGCTTTGGTGGCGATAAAGCGCGGCGGTTAGGTTGTGGTTGTGGTTGTGTCAATAGATGGACATATGCAGCATATGCCCTGCGATAACCACTAGTGTCCTTATTGGGACAGTCGCTGGGAAACACGCTAGAAGCAATTCAGCGAATCGGGTGAACCGGCACGGTTTTCGCGTGCGTAGGCGCATACCCGACAATAGAACGCCGGGGTAGGCTATACGAACGGGGAATGCGCTGCGTCTGAGCTGTTCCGTGTGGGCCGGTTTCCTACAATTCACTTAGTTTGAGCGCGGCTTCTTGAGAAGGTCTTTCATCTCATGGGAGACGCGTCGCATCTCCTCCAAGTACTTCATCTGCTCGAGGTTAGCGCTGAGTATATCGGCGGTGGCGCGCACGGCTTCGACGGTGGCGCGACGTGCATCTTCGGCTGCTTTTCGTGCCTGTTCAGCGGACTCCCGGGCTGCCTCCGCCGCGTGACGCGCCTCTTCGCGCTCCTGCCGCATTTGCTCGAGTTCTTCACGATGCCGTTCGTGAATCTCTCGTGACTCTTCGGCTAGCCGCCTGAGTTGTTCAGCCTCGCCCCAAGCAGCTTCATCCAACACGCGGCTTTCCTCCGTGAGACGGCGGTCTTTTTCGTCAACTCGCCCCTCGCTTTCGGCCTGGTCGCGTGTCTTCTGCGCCTCAAGACGCAGTTGCTCCCTCCCAATTTTGTCATTCGCCATGACGTCTACCTCCAACGGAAACTGTTGTGTCAACGAGTCAATCACTCGAAGAATAGCGGCCACGGAGGCCTGGGAAAAGGGGTTCTTCGGCCCTTTATTTTGTCACTCGTGCAAGACTACGCTGAGAAGCGAATTGTTGATCTTCAGTGTGCCGTTGTATTCGATGAAGCCAAGCTTCCTGAACTTGTTCATGAAATAGTTTACGCGCGTGCGTGTTGTACCAATCATCTCGGCCAGCATTGCCTGAGAGACCTTAGGAAGGGTCAACGGCTGGTTAGGTTTGCCATAGCGGGCGAGCAGCAGCAGAGTTCGCGCCAACCGTTTCTCGCTGGAGTTGAAGAGCTGATCGATCAGATCCTCCTCGGTCCGGAGGTTTCTGGTCACCATGCAGGAGAGGAACTGGTCGGAGAAGTCGTGCTCGGTGTGGAGGAGGCGAAGCATCTCGCCTTTTTCAATCACCAGGGCGCTGCCCTGAGTCATCGCCGTCGCGGTCGCCATCCGCAGTTGCTGGCCGGCCAGGCAGGCTTCGCCAAGAAAATCGCCCGGCCCGAGAATCGTAACGACCGCCTCTTTGCCTGCGGCGGAGGTTACGGCAAGCTTTATACTACCTTCGTGAATGTATAAAACGTTCCTGGCGGGCTCACCTTGGGAGAAGAGTGTTTGCCTCTTGCGGAATTCGATCCGTCTCTTCGACACGCCGTCAGAATTGAGAAAGGCAAATACGTCAGGGGCGGGCCCAGCCAAACCGTGTCGTTGGGTTGGTATCTTCACAAGCCAAGCATAAAGAGCAGATCGGGCGAAGTACGTAGCCATCATCACTGTCGGGTGTGCCGACCATCACGTCACCTTCCCCGGCGGAAACGCTGGCATAATTCTAAGAACTCAGGTATCTCGAATAGGACAGTTAACTAGTTTACTTACAGAGCGGTCACATCTTACCACCTATTGATATTTATCATAATCGGACCGACTTGGATTTCTTCGGTGCCGATGGCAGTGACAAATGTCCCGCGCCGTGAATTTCCAACAACCATTGCTGGGCGGTCACAAGTTGCCCCTTTCATCCGACGGTTACTCCATGAGGGGTTAGTAGACGGGACGCTGTGAAGTGAGGGCCCGTTTTCGCGTTTGTAATCGCCCTAGATCAAGCTAGAGTGCTCGGTTTCGATGATGCGGTTGCGAACGGCGCAGCGCATTCAGCTCTGTCACTGAATGGCAATGCAGGCGCCGCATGACATTGGCGCGGTGCGATCTCTGCGGTCTTGACGCCAGATATTAGCGTCCGCCGCGATTTCTCTACTGTTCTCGCCTTCGGCCAGTAGATGCACAATCTGCTTTTGCCGCGTGTTAAGCGCAACCCGTTTTTGCGGTTGCTGTATCCTCGTTTTCTTTGGATCTCACGGCCGAAATAACCTTCCCACCACCTTGCACGACCGCCGCGATCCTCCTCCCTATTTGTCAACGCCTAAGAATTTATGAAATGGGACCGATCGGCTCTCTAATGTTCTTCGGTAGCCGTCGTGCGTGCCAGTGAACTACTGTCAGCGCGCGCCGTAGATTGCCAACACCAACCAGGCGATTTGTCGTTTTTCATTTCACGCACCAGATCGAAATAGCGAGCGGAAGTAACCATGACGCGGTGATTCTAGCTGCCGCGCGCCGCCCGGCTCTCCCCCCCAGCCGGGCGGCCATCTCCCTCAGCCTCTTTTCACTCAAGCACTTCAACCTCGCTAGGGGGATACGATGTGACAGGGCTCTTCCACCGCGAGTATGGGCCGTCGTTCGCATTGACAGCGGCTCGCGCCCGGCACTAGCATGGCAGCGCAGCGATCGCGCTGGGTAAGTTCTAACCGAAGGCACAACCAGCAAGGAGGAACGTATGAAGCGGCGGGCAATCATTCTGGCGGCCTGGTGTGTCTCGTGGCAGCGACGGCATCGGCACAGGACGTTCGCAGCGTGTTGCAGGCTTCGGCGAAAGCGATGGGGCTGACGAATCTGAAGACCATTCAGTATTCCGGCAGCGGATGGTTCTCCATGATTGGGCAGACGTACGGCCTCAGCGAGGACTGGCCGCATTACGAGGTGAATCCGTACACACGCACGATCGACTACGACGCCAAGTTTTCGCGCGAAGAGTACACACGCAGACAGGGCAACTATCCCACGCTCGGCCGTGTGCCCATGCCCGAGCAGCGCATCGTCACTTTGCTGAATGGCACGTTCGCCTGGAATGTGGAGGGCGACAAAGTCGTGCCCCAGACTAGGCCGTATCTCGACGGCGTGCCGGTTTCCGATCTGCGGCAACTCGAAATCGTGCTCACGCCGCACGGATTCTTGAAGGCTGCACTAGCGGCCACTGATGCCACGGCCATCTCCCAGCCGATCGTAGGCTCATCGGATTTCGGCCTTTCGCAAAACGGGCGCAGGGTGACGATCGTTTCCTTCACTGTGATGGGAGGGAAATACAAGATCAACGGCACGATCAACGACCAGAATCTGGTGGAACTGGTGGACACGTGGTTTCCGAATCCCGTTTATGGCGATATGAACTATGAAATGCGCTACACGCAGTACAAAGATTTCGGCGGCGTCGAATTTCCCACGCTAGTCCATGTGCACCAGGGCGATCCGGTGCTAAACCCAGCGCACAATTATTACGAAATTAAAGTGACGAATGTGCAGGCCAACGTGAAAGTGCCCGTCGAGGCCGTTCCGGATGCGGTGCGCACGGCTACCGCGCCGCCGCTTACAGTCCAGACGCAAAAGCTTGCGGACGGAGTTTGGATGCTGGGCGCGGCGAATTACAACAGCCTGGTGATGGAATTTCGCGATTTCGTCGCGGTCGTCGAGGCTCCCGTGAATGAGGCGCGTTCGCTGGCCATGATCAATGAAGTGAACCGGCTCGTTCCGAATAAGCAGATCAAATACATGATCAATACGCACCATCATTTTGACCATGCGGGCGGGCTGCGCACTTTCCTCGCGCAGGGAACGACCATAGTGACGCACGAGACGAACAAGCAGTATTACCTGGACATTCTTTTCCATCCCGGAGGATGGTCCCTGCAACCCGACCGGCTGGCGCAATACCATCCGATGTACATGATCAGCCGGCGGCCGGCGCCGATCGAAACCGTGGACGGCGACACGCGCATGACAGCGCCTTACGTGGTGACCGATGGCACGCGCATCATGGAAGTGTTTCACGTGCTGGACGTGGCCTACGATCTCGGCGATCCGTCCTACAGACAAGGAAACCACAGCAACGACATGCTCATGGTCTACCTGCCCAAGGAAAAAATCCTGGTGAATGCCGATCTCTATTCGCCGCAGGCGCAGGCCACAGGCCCGGCCACTCCCACTCCCGGCATGCGCACGCTTTATCAGAATATGCAGCTGCTGAAGCTGGACGTCGCGCAACACGTTCCCATCCACGGGCGGGTGGCGACAAATGATGAGTTCGTGAAGCTGGCAGGCGGAAAGACGCTAAGCAGCGAAAAGTGAATCCAGGCGGCAGATAAAAGCGAAGAGAATGCCGGCAGTTACTGCTGTTTCTGAAGGGCGACGAACAGGCCGGTAACTTCCTCCCCGTACTCCATGCGCAGATAGGCTTCGTCCAAACGAGCGACTCGGAATCCGGCTTCATCTGCGACTTCACGGACATGCTGGGCGTTATGTGTGTATCTGCCTGTATCACTGAGCCGGAAAGGATATTGGTCGCCGCGCTCGACGGTAAACGCGAGAACGCCGCCGGGCGCAAGCCGTTTGGCGGCAGGAATTACGACCTGGCGCAGATCGCCGAAATAGATCAGACAATCGCACGCCGCGATTAGATCAAAATGGTCCCGGTTCGCGGCGAGCCAGCGAGTGATCTCGGCGACTTCGAGCCGATCGTAGATGTTGCGCGCGCGGGCAAGTTCAATCATCTCCGGCGACAGATCGACACCGGTCATGCGGGCGGCGAGGGGCTTTAGCTTCAGGCCGGCAAGTCCCGAGCCGCAGCCGATATCGGCAACGGCCAACTCCCGCCGTTCTCCCAAGACCGCATCGATCAGGTCGTGAAGGCGCTGGGGGGCTTCGTAGTAAAGCTCTTCGCAAACGTTGAATTCGTAAAAGGACGAAAATCTCTGGTAGAGCTGCTGGATACATTCATCCGGGGCTCTCGGCGGCGGCGGTTCGTCGCGCAGGGCGATCAGCAGGTGTCTGGTTTCCGCATCGTCGGGCTCGAGCTCGAGATATCTCTCATAGGCGGCGCGCGTTTGATCACGGCGTCCGAGGATGTGGGCCAGTTCGCCGAGTTCGCTCCATGAATGAGAATCGTCCGGAATGAGCTGCGTCACTCGGTGCTGGCAAAGGTAGGCCGTCTGGATCTTGCCTCTCTCGCGCAAGCGCTTAGCCAGCTTGGTCAGTTCTTCCGCGGAAATTTCCTGACGGGCTGCGGAATCGCCGTTGCTGTGGGTGAACAGACCAGCTTGCATTCCTTCATTGATCCAGCGGTCGATTTCTTCTTCACGGGCGCCTTCGGGCAGGACGGGTTTCACCAACTCGCGGATTTCTTCAATCGTCCTGCTGCCATCGCAGAGTTCGACAATCAGCGCGGCGACCGGATTCAGTTCGTGCAGGCGATCGGCGGAAGTATCGTAGGCCAAATAGCCGTTCTCGACCGGAGACAAACGGACAGCGGGATTTAGCGCGGGATTATGCATCTGCTATAGGAACCTTACGAGCGGAAGGCCGGGTAACGGCTTTGCCCGTCACCCGGCCCATCTCGCCAAGAGAAATCTAAGGGAGGAAACTACGACTAGGCGCCCTTACCCTTTCCAGAGTCGTCACCACCGTCGCCCTTGCCCTTCTTCCCCTTGCCCTTCTTGCCCTTGCCCTTGCCCTTACCTTCTTCACCACCGCCCTGATCCTGCGCCAACGCGTTCGAATTCATCAGCGGGAGCGCCGCAAGAGCCGCCGAGCCAAGAAGCAGGCCCTTCAGGAATCCACGCCGGCTTTCGTCAACGTGTGCAAGAGCCTCATCGATCGACTTCGTGTCACCCGGTTTCGCCATACACTAGTCTCCTTGTAATTTTGTAAATTCTGAACCCCACTGGATCCCGGCGCTGCCTTTGACGCATAGAACCAACCCGCCGGTTGCGCGCATCTTACCAAACTCAGTCCCAAAACGGGCAGGATTCTGCATGCCACGGGTCAAGCTCGGTTCTGGAGATAGCACTTATTCCCGGACATCATGTGTCGGCATGCGGGTCCGATTGTGTAAGAATGGCGCGACGAGGGATTTGCGATCGAGCTTATGCAAGAAGTGATCAACCGATGGACCGAAAGCGCTCGCTATTGGGAAAAGCACCGAGCGACGATCCGGGAGATGTTTGAGCCGATCACGGAGGCGCTCATCACGGAAGCGCGCATAAGAAGCGGCAGCGCTGTGCTGGACATCGCCACCGGTCCAGGGGAACCCGCGCTGGCCATTGCCGAGTTTGCGGGGGGTGAAGGCAAGGTTGTGGGCGTCGATGTGGTGGCCGAGATGGCAGAAGCTGCTCGTCGCGAGGCGGGCCGCCGCAGACTTCACAATGTCAGCTTTGCCGTGGCGCCCGCGGACGCGCTGCCGAGCGAGACGGGGAGCTTCGACGCAGTGGTGAGCCGCTTTGGGATCATGTTTTTCCCGGCTCCGGTTCTTGCGGTTCGGGAGATGCTGAGGGTTCTCAAGCCGGGAGGCAGAATCGCGCTGGCGGTTTGGCATTTCGCCGAGCGAAATCCATTCCATTACATTCTCTCGCGAGCCGTAGAAGGCTACGTCGACCCGCCGGCGCCGGCACAGGATGCACCCGATGCATTCCGTTATGCCGCACCGGGCAAACTGCGCTCAGTGCTCTCTGAGGCAGGCGCGACGGAAGTGTCTGAACGCCTGCTACAATTCTCGATACAAGCACAAGTTTCGCTCGAGGAGTTTTGGACTTTGCGATTCGAGATGACGGAAAGATTTCGCAACTCTCTTGCTAAGCTGCCGAAGGAACAGATGGCCGAAGTAAAGCGCAGCGCGATTGAAGCTCTGCGTGCATATTCCGGGGAACACGGCGTGAGTTTGCCGGCCGAGGTGCTGATCGTAAGCGGCCGCAAGCCATCCTGAAAACGTTGCCCGTCTTTTAAAGCATTCTTCCTTAAAAGCTGGGTCAGTGAGTTTGTGGCGAACGCGGGCCGGTCACACAGTGTTATGCTTGAGCCAAGGTTTAGCGCATGAGTGCGGCGAGAATCTTGTGGCGATCAGTCTGCGCGCTTGTTTTGGCCGGGACCTTGTTTGCCGCTCTCTACGCCCAGCGCCCCTTCCGTGAGTATCCCTCTGTGGAATATGGCGAAGAGATTCCGCTGCCTCCAGATTGGCAGAGGCAGGCAGAGTGGACGTTCGCTCGACTGATGTATCCGCCGGGCCCGCTGGACGGTTACCGCGGGAGATTCGACGGCGACTGGCGGCGCGGGCTTTCCCTCTGGACGCAAGACTATCCGCGCGCCGATCGCGCATTCGCGCAGGCGGTCCGCCGCTTGACACGCATCGACGGCCGATCGGTCGAGGAAGCAGTGAACCTGGATGACGGCGACGAGGTGTATCACTGGCCGTGGCTCTATGCGGTGCAGGTAGGCGAGTGGGGGCTGACGGAGCAGCAGGCACACAAGCTTCGCGATTATCTGCTTCGCGGCGGCTTTTTCATGGCGGACGATTTCCATGGATCGCAGGAACAGGCCTATTTCGAGCACACCATGAAGATGGTTTTCCCCGACCGGCCCATCGTGGATATTCCTAATGGCGACGAGATTTTTCACACCCTGTTTGATTTGGACAATCGATACCGGATTACCGGCGCGGAGCACCTGGATACCGGCTACAAAAAAGACGGCAAGGTCGCGCGATGGGAGGCGATCTATGACGATAAGGGCCGGATCATGGTGGCTATTTCCTTGAATTCGGACATCGGCGATTCCTGGGAATGGTCAGACACGCCCAATTATCCTCTCAAATTCTCCGACCTCGGCATGCGCATCGGAATCAATTACGTCATCTACGCGATGACGCACTGAAGCGCCGCGGCGGTATGCGCGTCAACGGTGCGAGAATGCAAGGCAGCGTAGACATACTATGGGTTTCGACACACTGATTGCTGTCGCCGCCACGTTCGCAGGGGCCATTGCTTCCGTCGCTGGCTTCGGGATCGGCAGCATTCTCACTCCGTTGTTTGCCATGCATTTCGGAACAAAGCTAGCCGTGGCTGCTGTTTCCATTCCGCATTTGATCGCCACGGCGCTGCGCTTTTTACGAATAGGCGAATATGTCGATAAACGCGTCTTTGTGAGTTTCGGAATTACGAGCGCAGCGGGCGGTCTCCTTGGCGCACTGCTTCATGCACGATTCAGCAGCACCGCTCTGAGCTATGTACTCGGCGCCCTCTTGGTGTTTGCAGGGATAATGGGCGTCACGGGCTTATCCAGGCGAATGCGTTTCGAGGGAGTGGCCGCCTGGATAGCCGGCGCCCTGTCCGGAGCTTTCGGCGGACTGGTGGGAAATCAAGGCGGTATTCGCTCGGCCGCCATGCTGGGAATGCGGGTCTCTAAAGAGTCATTTGTGGCGACGGCGACTGCGATTGCCTTGGTCGTGGATCTCGCGCGGATGCCGGTTTATGCGGTCGCACAAGGAAAACAGGTCCTAGAGGCGTGGCCCGTTCTGCTCTTGGCGATCATCGGCGTTGTCCTGGGAACGCTTGCGGGGGAACGTGTGCTCAGGAAAATCCCTGAACCGCTGTTTCGGCGCATTGTGTCGCTCATCATTCTAACTTTGGGCGTGGCGTTGTTTCTCTATCCCGGTAAGGGATGAGCAAATGAACAAGAGCGCTGTTGTCACAATAAAAACTCGTGCCTGAACCCTCTCAGGATGGTGAACAAGGCAAGGCCAAGCACAAAAGCAGTTAGCTCAATGCTCTTCTCGGACGAACAATCCCGCATAGGAATGTAAGAGGTTCAACCTGCGACACGGAAAGCCTGATCCGCTAGTTTCTTCTTTATCGTTTCGACCATTTCCTCGATCTCGACGGGTTTTATAAAATAGTGAGCAACGTCGTGGCCCGTCGCTCGTTGGAAGCTTTCATCCGCGGGATATCCAGTAAGAATGAAATTGATGCAGCGAGGCTGTGTCTTGCGCATTTCCTCTACGACAGTGAATCCAGCATTAGGTTCAGGCAGGTTGAGGTCGGTCAGCAAAATATCGAATCGCTCTGTCTGTATCTGGGCGAGCGCATCGTCGAGCGACCCTACGGACGTAATGTCAAAGCCGAATTTGGCGAGCACGCGAGGGAGCGTGAGGCGAATGCTTGCTTCGTCATCGACGAATAAAATTCGTGCCTTGCGACACGTAGCCTTTGCCATCGGAGTGCTGGGGGCTCCTTATGGCGGGGACGCACATACCATACCCCTTTGGAATAGCTTCTGTCCAAGGTAGCGCAGGCAACGACACTCAGTGATCGAGCAGTGATCGAGATATACAAGAACCGCTGTAGGTTCGGCATCAGGCATTTCACGACTTGCCTTAGCCTCACGACGGGAGCGAAAATCAGTTTGCTGATTAGCAACCGTGCGACAAAGCGAAGCGAAAGCTAAGCCAAAGCACGAAAATCGAACGCGAGATTAGGGCGGCTCGGCAACGGGCCGCCTTTTTTATGTCCACAATTTGAAAAAGCGAGGTGCGATCATGGCCCGTCACTCGCACAAGTTCACCATTGCTGACGAGGATGCCGTACGCGCTCTTGTGGAAAAACTGACGGATGGAGGCAGGCATCAGCAGCGCCGCGAGAAACTCCTTCGCGCACTCGACGACGCAATCCGACACTATAAGGATTCAGACCAAAAGGTGCGGCAGGCGTTCTTCCACGGGCTACTAACCGGCTACGGAGTTGCGCTCAAACTTTGGTAGCCCCACACCTGACGCGGGGAGTGCGCTCCAACTTTCTGGCAATGACTATCTATTTTTCAATCGCCCGATTACTCAATGATAAGATTGTGCGTACACGTTGCGCGCCTGTAGCTCAGCTGGATAGAGCATCTGCCTTCGAAGCAGAGGGTCGGGGGTTCGAGCCCCTCCAGGCGCGCCAGATTCCCAATAAAAACGACGGTTTCTAAGGATCGGTGGGGCAAGGTTCCGGCTCCGCTTTATGGCCGCTTTATATTTCGGGTAGCAATTTTCAGAATCGCTAGGCCGGTTCTGAGCATCCATCGGATCATGCATTACGCCTCATTGGTACTCTCGCTTATTTCCCGCTCACTGTTATGGTTTCTTACGCTATGGAACGAGGTATCGCCATATCTGGCACAACTCCTGCTCGGTACCGCAGCATTTCTCGGCCTGCTGAAAGATTGGAAAGACTACGGCAAGCTGTCAGCAAGATTCGGACGGTATGTGCCACTGGGGTTCGCGGTGTTGATCCTGGCGATCACCTACCTAGGTGTTCAGAACACTTATCAGGACAGCGCCGCAGTTGATAAGGACAAGCAGCAAGCAGAGATTGACAAGAAGTCTAATCAGAAGGTTATCAACCAGCTTTCGGACCAAGTAGCCCAGTTGAGGCAGGACAATCAGAACGCTGCCGCTACTTTCAGCAAATCGTTTGCGACTTTATACGATAAATTCAGTAGTCTTCAATCCAAGGTACAAAATACCGAGTTGCTGAACGAAATCAAGGAGACAAAGCAACAGCTTGAAGACACTCAAAAAAAACTGACTCAGCCAAAGCCCAACCTCATCGCGACGTTCCCGACGTACCAAGCCTCTGAGGTGCCGGTCAAGGAGACGACTTTGCCTCGGGACGCTGGCGTAGTGACGGTTCAATTTTCGATATACAACTCTTCCGATGTCGCCGCGACCAACGGAGCAATCATCGTTCGCGTGTGCGAGTTATGCAAGTTTGCGGGAGAACCGCCCGGATTTGCAAAAGTAGCAGGAGCGGAGGAATCGGACCGAGAGCATCAATTCCAGCATATCTATGCCAAGGCTATGATGGAGACGTTCAGCGTGAAGGTCGAAGTGCCCCCCAACGTAAGCCGAGCTGCTATAGGGATCTTCGCATCGTGTGAGACCTGCTTGGCCGCTACCGAGCAAGAACTTTGGTTCAACGTGAAGTAAATCTAAAAAGCTCCGTGACGGTCTGCGCGTCGCGAAGTACGGAGCAGGCTGGCACCGGCGATTGACCGGTCCGCTATACTTCCGAGCATGTTGACGGTCATCTTCGGCGCAGGGGCGTCCTTCGACTCCGCTCCGACCTATCCTCCCGGCATCCATATCCCGAGAGGTGATGGCGTTAATAGAGACTACCGCCCTCCCCTCGCCAATGAACTCTTCCAGGACAGACCGATGTACGCCGAGGCCATTGAACGTTTCCGCGAGTGCTTGCCGATCGTCCCGCGCCTGAGAAGCCTGACGGGTGAGACGCTCGAAGCCGCGATGCAAGGGCTGCAAGCCGAGGCAGATCACTATCCGCGCCGACTCCAGCAGCTGTCGGCCGTCCGCTATTATCTGCAATGGATACTCGTGCAAGGTTGCTCGCAGTGGAGAACCGTCATCCATAGTGTCACGAATTACGTGACCCTTCTGGACCACATCGAGCGCAAACACAGGGGAGATGAGCCGGTCGTTCTCGTAACGTTCAATTACGACACGCTTCTCGAAGACGCCCTGAGCCATTTCGGTCTGGAGATCAAAGCCCTTCAGGACTACACCCAGAAGCACGCGTTCTACAGAGTCTTCAAGCTGCATGGATCGGTGAACTGGGCGCGCTTACTCAAGAATGAGATCCAGAGCCACAACCCCACCGATCCAAACCTCGTGGCTAGTGAATGGATTCGGCGGGCCGCCGAGTTGAGCGTCACGGACGAATACGTGCTGAGCCCGGGATTGCCGACCGCGATCTCAGGAGGACGGGCAGCCTTTCCCGCGCTCGCGATTCCAGTCGAGAGGGGAAAGACCTTCGAATGTCCGGCGAGCCAGATCGCAGAAGCTCAAGGCGTTGCTGCCCCGGGTGTCGAAAATTCTGGTCATCGGGTGGCGAGCCACGGAACAGCACTTCCTTGATCTCCTGCAAGCGCATCTCTCCGCGAACATTCAGTTGTGTGTCGTGGCAGGAAGTCAAAGGGATGCGGAAGACGCACGAGCTACCATCGTCACAAAGCACAGTCGCTGGACCGAGGCCTCAGCAAGCGGTCGAGGTTTCACCGACTTCATCCTCTCAGGTAAGGCTGCGAAATTTCTGTGATCCAGTCTGGCGCGGAGCGCCTGCCGGAATGCAGAGGGGCGGCTATCAGGATGCCTCACCGGCCCCACTGCCGAGCTTCGCCCGCTCACCTTCAGTTCGACCTCAGTTTAGAATCGAACCTAGTTTTCCAGGCCCGATCTCAATCCGCGGATGACTTAATGGTGATCTTCTCGATGTCCCATTCAGAGCAGGAGCCCCTGTAAAGGACGTTGTCGGATTCGGCGTAAAGCTCGTGGATGATGCAGCCGGTCTGCCCCATTCCTAGGCCGGTCTGCGCCCAACCTAGCCCGCTTAATTCATGAGAGCTGACGATTTGTTTTTCTGCAGTTGAATTGTCGAATTCTCGGCATTCGGGGATTCACGGCGGCGTGCAGAGCTCGCGGATGAGAGAGAAAAGCGGTTTTCGACGAAGGCTCCGCCCTAAACTCACGGGCGCAGAGATGAATTGGGAGAGGACAGGAGCAGGCTAGCCGGTGTTAAACGTCAAGGCGAGTTCGCAGAACAGAGATTGCCACGGCCAGCCGGTGGCCAGGTGGACGCGGATGCAGCGGGCGGTCTGGCGGACGCGAGCACCGATTTTGAACAGGCGAGCACGTAGAGTTTCGATCTGCGCCGAGCGCCACGGCAGCGGAAGTTGCAGCAGACGAAACAGATTGACCAGGTTGTAGGCAAAGCCATGCAGGAGCAGACGGAAGGCGTTGGCCAGAAAACGATGGCAGCTGAGCCGGTCGGCACGGAAGCCGTTCTTGAACTCCTCGATGCGGTTCTCGCACTCGCCGCGATCGTTGTAAAACGCAAAGACCTGGGAAGCGTGGCCGGGGCAGTTAGTGATGAGGAAGCGGAGGTTGGTTCCTGTGGCGGTGTGCTCGGCCTTGTAACAGATGCGACGCTGGCGTGACCAACTGCGGGCACGATGGCAAAAGCTGGAGAAGCTGCGCTGCGGGATTCCGGTGTGGCGATAGCGGCGGGCGAGACGTTTCTGCCGGAGCTTGGCTCGGCGTTGGAAGACCGCGTTGGCAGCAATGCCGAATGCGTACTGGATGCCGAAAAACTCGCAGAACTGGTAGAGCAGCGGCAGAGCGAAACCAGCATCGCCGCGCAGCTTGATCGGCACGCCGGGAAAAGCGGCTTCTAGACGCGGCACCAGCCGCAGCAGCATCGGAACGATGCGCGCATGACTGGAGGCATTGCCCGGTCGCAACCGTACGGCCAGCAGACATCCGGTGTGGCGTTCGAAGACGAGCATGGGGTGGTACATATGCTGGTCGTAGGCTCCGTTGAAGAAGCTGAGTTGTTGCTGGCCATGGGTGGGATCGTCGGTGGAGTCGATGTCCAGCAGGATCTCGCCGCGCTGGCGGACCTGCTTTCCACAGAGGCGCATGAACTGATCGAGCAGGGCATCATTCAAGCGCACCAGATCGCGGGCGGAAGGCGCATTCTCCCAGCGGCTGAGCGTGGGCTGGGAGCCGAGCGGGGCTCCCAGTTCTTGATCGGCGACGATCTGCAAAGCGGGATCATGACGCAGACGGTCGGCATCGTTGGCGTCTTCGTAGCCCGCGACGATCTGGTAGATGCGTTGCCGCAACAGGGCCAGTGAGTGATGGAGCACGCGATCATCTTGGCGTGGGTCGCTGAGTAGTGCGGCCCAATCGTTGGTCAGATGATGCTGCTCGTCGAAAGCGCGCAGTGGCAGAAGGCCCGCGTCGCTGGTGATTTGCCCGCCGGAAAAATCACAGTGAATGGGATGGCGGCGGTAGAAGGAGAAGCAGAACTGTGATATACGAGTTGTCACCTTTGGGATGCTCCAAAATGGTGTACTGGGTTCTCAGAAAACCCAGTGTTCATGCACCTTTTAGAGCATCCTTTCTTTTTTCGCCACCAAATTCAGCGAATAATCCAGGCTAGCAACTTGCCGGTTTTGTCATTGGTAGATCTTGCCGGTTCCGTCGCCGCTGTAGATGTATTTCGGGGTGACTTGCACGGTCCACGGCATGGCGACGCCGGTGATGGTCTTCTTATAGTTCAGGTCGGTGTCATAGACCTGGATGCGGAGATTGGCGCGGCCGAGGATTGGCAGCCTCTCGCGGCGGCAATCTTGAAAGGCTCAGTTTACGAGCAACTCAGGGAACGGCTGCTGCTCCGTAACGGAAGCTTGCGGGTATTCAGCGGAGCAGAAATCCCTCTCGATCAGGCGCTCGAATTCCCTGGCGACTTTCTGACGGAAAAGCAGGACACAATAGATCGGCTGACCGTCCTTGGGGTAACGCTCGGCGTAGGCCAGCAACGCTTCCTCCACCGGTCTTGGCACAGCGATTAACTCGCGGATTTCTTCAACGGAGCAAGAGCCACAGCGGACCATTTTGTAGAGATCGCGGGCTTCGTCAATAGGATTGCGAATGGCCCAAGGGTTATCGTGACCATTCACGGGAGCGGTCTCTTCCAGACTCAGTAAATCTGCAATCGTTTTCATAAAAGTGTTCCCCTCTCGAGTGGTCATTGTCCGGGTAAAGCTACAGCCAATGAATGAAGATGCCCATATAGGAGATCGTGTAGATTGGGCACAATTGATCTCTTGGATTCGGTGGACGTTAACCCTAACGGCGGCGCATTTGAGGCATGTTCTTAGGGGCCAGATTACCTATCGCGGGTACGTTTGCGAACTCTCGTAGCCATGCCCGGGGAAGGCCGTACCCCGCAGATATTTCCCAAGTGGCCAAGCGATCATTCGTCTCATCAACAAGAAGTGGGCGGTTTACGCACTGCCAAGAAGAAGCGCGTTCATCGCGCGGTGGCAAACGCAAAGCGAGTGAGCAAAACGGAAGCTTAAATGAAGATAAACACAGTAACGAAGTGCTCATGCGTTCTGGGCTTACTTGCGTTCGCGACGGCCGCAAGCGCTCAAACGGGCAAGCGGTTTGCCGTGTTTGCCGGCTATTCCTCGGAAGCGGACGTAACCTTCGCTCCCGTGAGCTCGATTCCAATTTCGCTGCCCGGGCTATCGCTGAACGGATGGAACGGCTCAGTGGAATTTAAATTTCTACGTTTTCTCGGAGTGGTTGGCGATGTCGCCGGTCATTATGGTTCTTACGGCGCCACGCTCGGATGCGAGGCGATTGTGGTGTGCGTGCCAGTCGGTGTGAATGTGAATTCCAACTTGTACAGTTTTCTTGTGGGCCCCCAAGTGTCCGTATCGCTGTGGAGGTTCACTCCTTTTGCCCATGTTTTGCTGGGAGTCGCGCACATCAATCAGACAACGAACATTACTTTCATCAATGGGCTGGGGAACAGCGATACATCTTTTGCCGATGGTATTGGCGGGGGACTCGATTTCCGAATCGTTTCGATCGTGCATTGGCGGTTCCAAGGCGATTTGATACAGACGCGATTCTTCTCGAGCCAAAGCCCAATCAGTTTTCTAACGAGCACGCAAAGTAACTTCAGAGGATCCACCGGAGTCGTTATTCGATTCTGAAGTCATCTTCAGTTTTCCCCGCCAAACATTATGGCTGGAATGCCTGAACCTCACGTGCTCGTAAATGACAGAGTAAGCTATCGCAATCTCAGCCGCGCCGACCGCGCGATTATGTCAGAGTCCTCCTCCGGGGCTTGACCGGTCATCTAATGTGCAGTGAGGCGGGGTGTTATGCATTTCGGTTTCATCCGGAACGGTATTTTTGTCGCAATCATCGCCCACGGGCTGATCGGCGCCACGCTCGTTTGGGATAAGGTTCTGCTGCGCCAGCCCGAAACCAGAAATCTGTTTTCCTATGTGTTTTGGCTTGGATTCATCAGTATTTTTGGTTTGGCACTAGTTCCGTTCGGATTCCAAATGCCGAAAGCTCCTGTTGTGGCGCTCGCTTTCGGAGCCGGCCTTTTGCACATGGCGGCGATGTTTTTCTATTACGCCGCACTCAAATCCGGGGAAGCATCTCAGACGCTGGCGATCATGGGCGGATTCAGCCCGGTGGCCACGGCTCTGATTTCGATTCCTCTGCTGCGGAATCCGATTGGAGGACAAGCAGTGCTGACAGGATTTTTACTGCTGGTCGCAGGCGGGTTTGTGATGTTCATTTCCGAGAAAACCGACATCGCTAAAGTTCTGCCGAGTGTGCTGCTCGCTTCGGTCAGCTACGGGCTTGTCAACGTGCTGCAGAAGCTGGCCTTCGATCAAACAAATTTTGTGAGTGGATATGTTTTCTTTACGCTGGGGACGTTCACAGGATCGCTCATGCTGCTCATTCCAGCGTCCTGGCGCCGGCAGATCTTTCAGAAGCAGGAGAAAAGAAAACCGCACAACTGGTTCTGGTATTTCGTTAATCGATTTTTGAATGGACTGGGATCGTTCCTTGTTTTCTATGCCATCAGCTTGACGAGTCCGGCGCTGGTGGACGCCATCACCGGCCTGCGATATGTAATTATTTTTGCCGGCTCCTATGCTCTCACCGTGCTGCGTCCAGAGTGGCTGCGTGAGGATTTCAGTGGCACCGTTCTATTCGGCAAAGCGATTGCTACGGCATTGGTGGTCGCGGGGCTAGTGTTGGTCGGTTTGCACGCCAGCGGCTCCGAAGCGGAAACCGCGCACTTCCTACCATTGAAGTAAGATAACGCCGCAGGCCACCAGAGTAGCCGCCGCCCAGCGCCTTAATCCGACATCCTCTTTCAGAATGTACTTAGCCAGCAGCGTCTCGAGGACGAAGCTAATTGCCGTGGCCGGCACGGCAAAGCTCACATTGGCGATTGAAAGCAGCGACATCATGGCAAGAAAGCCCGCCGTCAGACTCGCCACTCCGCCGATCACGAGAGGATTGCGCACAATCCTCGAGAGCATAGCAATCAACGAGTGCAAGGTTAATTTTTCGACCTCGGGTTCGCGTTTCATGCCCGCGGTGTTGAGAACGTCGCCGATGGTGTTACATATCGAGGTTAAGGCGGCAAGCCTCCATTGAATGGGAATCATAAGGATTCCTTTTGCCGACGGGTAGTGCGGTCCGGCGTCGTTTCGGCAAGGAGCACGCCAAAGGAGATCAACAGAATTCCGAGCCAGCGCAGGCCGGAGACGCGCTCGCCTAATATGAAATGCCCGACAATGGCAATCAATACGAAGGAGCTAGCGATCACCGGTAAAACAAAACTGAGGTCCGCGCGGCTGAGCAATGCCAAATCCGTGATTATCCAGACGGACAGCATGATAATTCCGGCTATTGTCCAAAGGTTGAGGGCTCGAATGTAATCGAGTGGAGAAACGGAAATAATCGCGCCGGCGCGGCGCAGGCCGTAACTCAGGAATACGTTTCCGCCTACTTGAGTAACGATCGCGATCAGGACCAATAATTGCGTGCGGCGGCGATGGTCAGGTGTTGTCTGGGCCCTCATCGTTCCGATGGCAAAAGTATCGTTCATGTGATGCGCGGGAAAGGGCTCTGAACTAGCGCCTGGGCCCTCCTCCTTGGATTTGGCCGTTCCTGAACAGACAAATCGCAGTGTTATATGCTATATGCTGACTGGGAACTAGGAGCCACAATTGTCTGTGAGCCGGGGGGAAAAGGAGTCGGATGCCAGGGCTGAATGACCTTCGGATATTGATCGCGGACGATCACGAGATCGTTCGTAGGGGATTGAAGAAGGTCCTATCTTCCAGGCATGGTTGGGTGGTTTGCGGCGAGGCGGCTACGGGCCGCGAAGCGATTGCCATGGCTGCACAGCATCGACCTGACATTGTTGTGATGGATATCAGCATGCCCGGGCTCAATGGATTAGAAGCCACGCGGAAAATTCGCAAGATGCTTCCGAAAGCTGGAATCCTGATATTGTCGCTCCACTATTCGGATCAGCTTGTTCGAGAGGTTGTGGACGCAGGCGCGCGAGCCTACCTATTGAAGTCAGATGCTACCCGGGACCTTCTGCATGCCATCGAAGCGTTGGCGACTCGCCGATCGTTCTTTACTTCGAGCGCCGCCCAAACTCTAATCGATGGATTCTGCGATAAAGGCTCGGATAAACCCGGCACCCTACTGCGTCATCGCCTGAGTTCGCGGGAACGGGAGATCGTTCAGCTTTTGGCCGAGGGCAAAAGCAGCAAAGAAGTGGCTGTCGCGCTGGGTATCAGCGTCAAAACAGCCGAGACGCATCGAGCCAATATCATGCGCAAATTGGAAATGCACTCCGTCAGTGAGCTCGTGCGATACGCCGTCAGAAACCAGATGATCGAAGCTTGACCCAGCCGATCTGCCCGCCGTTGCCTACAGTTACTTCCAGGACTCCATAGCTTTTCTCATCAGCGAGCCGGCGGGCTGTTCGACGATCTCTATGCGGATTCCATTGGGATCCATAACGTTGGAGAGCCGCGAACCTGTTCCGCCACCGGAGCGAACATCGGGCGGCGTTGCGCCAGCCTGACGAAGCTGGGTCACCGTGCCGTTTGCGTCGTCGGTTAAGATGCCGACGTGCGTGATGCCGACCGGCAGGTTTGCGCTGGCCGGAGCCATTTCAAGGAAAGTGTCACGGTTGATCTGAAGAAAGGTTGTGGTCGGTTTGCCATCCGGACTGGGGAAGGCGTAAACAACTTTAAAACCCATTACCTTTGTATAGAAGGTTAGCGACTCCTGAAAATCCTTTACCGCGATTCCCACGTGATTGAGGCGGAGACCTCCCTTGCCGGCATCCTGCGCCGCACCAGGTGAAATCAGCACAGTTCCTACCACGATTCCTGCGACAAAAAGTGTGAAGCCGCGCAGATAAACGGCTATTTGGCGCATGGCGCCTCCTTGTATGCGGGATTCAGTTGCCCGGGCCCTGAAATGGCGATGCGTAATGCAGCGTCTTGCCATCGGGGAGCACGACTTGCAGCAGACGTCCTACGGGTTTGCCGCTCTTAACCGGCTCAACGGTAACGGTTACCTCGTCGCCCGGCTTGAATGTGTTTTTGCTCCAACCGCGATTAATCATATCCGGAGGATTACTCGTCTCAACAACCCAATGTTCCACATTGCCGCTATCGTCCTTTACGTCATAACTCAAGAAACAGTGAGGATTGGCCCAATACCACCGCGTGACGGTACCCTTCATTACAATCTGCTTCCCGGCGTCAAACGCGGCGGAGCCATGGTGTGCGGATAGAGGCAGAGAAACGATCAACAAGCCTGCCATGACCGCAAGAAACGCCAGCACTCGATTTCTCATGCGCATTCCTCCATTCGCAAGGTTCCGATCACGGCCACGCTGGCCGAGCCGGCTATTTCGATCCGCCGCCCGAACCCGCAGCTCCCCCATTGCGGCCGGCTTGATCCGATATAGCGCCGAAGCCGCCGTCGAGCGTTTGGCCGTTGGGAAGGACGACCGCCGCGATCCGGCCGATGGGTTTCCCGTTTTTCACAGGAATAACCGTTACCGTAACCTGATCGCCAACTTTCAATGAACTCTTGCTCCACCCATGGTTAATCATGTCGGGCGGATTGCTGGTCTCAGCAACCCAATGCACGAGATTTCCGCTCTCGTCTTTGACATCAAATTGCAGGAAGCAGTGGGGATTGGCCCAGAACCATTCCGTAACGGTCCCTTTCATCGTGACTCTCTTAGTGGGATCGAAGGCCGCATTCCCGTGGTGTGCCAAGACAGGAACAGCAACCAACAGAAGAGCAAATAGCCAGAGGTAACGCGTCGCAAAGTTGTGTTTCATATCGCCTCCACACAGAATTCCTAGCCCGGTCGACCTGCCGCGGGTTTGTGGTTTATGGCCCGGAACTCAGCGCCTATTTTGCATCTATGCCGGCGGCAGGATCAGCAAATTGTTTGTTGTATTCCTCGGTCTCTATCGGTGCGCATTCCATCTCACGAATATCAAAGCCCGGCGATTGCAACCGCAAACGTAATTTGACCGCCACCCAAGGCTTTGTATACATCTTCGGATCGTCAATCGTAATGGTCATCTCCAGGTGATCCCGGTCTGCTCGATGATACTGTTCGATTACGTGCAGAGCGTCGCTGTGCGGCCGGCCGGCATTATCGAGCCACGTGCGGTCATCAAATCCGTTCGATTCGGCTACAAACGTGTAGTCGTCCATCCATTTGCCGATGGAATATCCCCACCATCGCGACTCGGGAGGATCGGGCGCGCCCCAGGTCGGGTCCGTGGCATCCTTTGGAAGCTGCCGGCCATCGGTCCAGATCACACGCCATTTCTTATTGAATTCGTAAAGGATCACCACGTTCTCCGGAGTCTGTATGATCCGGCTCGTTCTGAAGTTGTGAAGAACAATGCGAGGAAAGCCCTGAGGATTACAGCCGGGCATCGGGTCGTTCGTTAATGCGGAGGGAACCTGCGTCACTCCAAAGGTCGGCTTATGGGCCATGAACGTCTCGCGGCCCAAAGGCGTGAAGGGCAGCTCATGCTCAGGTTTTCCATCGGAGGGATATTGCCCCGAGCCTGTGGCCTGCACGCCCGCGCTTGGCCCTGCAGCGGGCTCCCAAACGCCGCTAAGATCGCGCTTCGGGGCAGGCGCGGGAGCCTCGCCCTTCTTGTCAGCATCGTAGACGGCTCCAGGTTGGCGGGGAAGATCCTGGGCAGGAGTTCGAACCGGCAGAAACGATAGCGCAGCGAGTGCCACTGCCGAAGCCGCTAAACGTCTCGTCATACGGGGCATCCTTCCCAAGGCTGGAATGGCAACCAAATTTGGCTTGATTCGTAAATCCCGCTTGGCTAGGTGGAGTTTAGAAAAACGGCGATACATAATGCAAATGCATTCTGTGCGATAACCCGCCACTGAGAATCATATAGATCGCCGTGAAACACGCGCGTTTGGCAAGAAGCGAAAAGAGCGCCGGGGCTGACATCTGGTAGGATAAAGCGATCCAAATTTATCCAGAGGAAGGGCTTATGAAGCGGATTTTAGCGGTGGTTGCTACGGTGTTGTTTCTGGGGACTTGCGCGGGACATGCGCAAGAGGGAAATTCCATCAGCACACAGTTGAAGGGATCGTGGACGAATGTCCGAGACCTGCTGACCAAGATGGCTGACAAGATGCCCGATGACGGCTATCGATTCAAACCAACACCCGAACTTCAAGACTTCGGACAGCGTATGGCCCACGTGATTACGTTCAACATGCGTGCCTGTTCGCAGGTGAAGGGCGAACAGAAAAACCTGAGCTTCAGTGCTACGCCTACCAAGGCTGAGGTCACTGCGGCGATGAAGCAAGCGAACGACGAGTGCGACTCCGTCTTCAACTCTCTTACCGATGTGGACCTGCAGAAAATGATCAACGCAGGGCGCGGGGGACAACGGTCGGAATTCGCATTGCTCGAGGGCCTCGTGCTTGAACACTCCCAGGAAGTTTACGGATATGCGGCCGTCTATATGCGCCTGAAAGGGATTGTGCCGCCCTCAAGTGAGCGTAACGAGCACTAGATCTTTCGAATCGTCGTTGCCTTAAAGATAGAGAACCTGGTGCTGGGCGCCACCCAACTTGATGCGGCGCTCGAGTTCGTCCAGTAGTTCCATACCTTGGGCGGCAAGCATGGGCAGAAAGCAATGGCGGCGCTCCTGCAGTTCCCCATCGGGATAAAGACGGGCGATCAATTCCCTTTCGTGAGCGTCGAGTATCGACGAGCGAAGGGCGATGGCGTGACCAGCTTTTTCTTTCAGCTTCGAGAATTGAAAGAGCATTTTCGATTCAGCAGTATCCATCGCTCCGCCGAGCGTGGGGTCGAGCTTGGTCACTTGCTCGCGTAATTCCGTGAGCATCTTTTGGAGCGATTTCTCACCGGTTTCAAACCGGCGCGTAAGAGTCTTGGGCAGGAGCGTGCCTTCCATTTTGGCCCGCAGCTTGGCTTTTCCTTCCAGAACGTCGGAAAACTCCAGCCCGTATTTGCGCAGCAGACGGACCGAATGCGGATCGATCAGCGTGAAGCTGGCGCGCGGGAGGATCACCGGCATACGAACGTGGAGACGCTCATAAACGACAGAGGCCTGAGCGAGGTAGGCAATCTCCGATGGGCCGGCAACGTAGGATACCGTTGAAAGCAGCGCATCCTGAATCACTGGCCGTAGTAAGACATTGGCACTGAAATCAGAGGGCGATTGGGTCAACAGATCGGTCAGCTCCGAAAGAGAGAACGACCGCCGGCCGACGCTGAAATCGCCATTTTGCGCCCGGATCGGAAGACGTTTGCCATCGAGGTTGACGAATAGCGGAGTGCTCTCGTCGACTACTTTCACCTGGACGTGGTACCCGGCTTTCTCCAAATCTTTGCCGCGCGAGATCAACTCCTGGCTCAGCTGCGCATGCTGTTCAAGTGCAGAGCGATAAATCGGCTCAGCGAGGCGGTGGAGTTCCGGCGACAGAGGATCGAGAAGAATCAGGCCTTTGCCGGCAAAAAGGCGTGCGAGTAATTTGCCGAACGCGGAACCATACGTTTCAGAGGGTGAATAGGATTCGGCAAGGGCGGCACGGATCTGATCTGCAGCAGGGCCCTCGAGCTTTGCCGTGGCGCTCTGCACGGCAGAGAGAACAGCGTCACCCAGCAGCACCTCCCCTGCCCTGTGGCCCTCCTGATCAGCGGAAGGCAACTCGATCTTCTCGGCGCCGTCGCGCGAGGGCCAGAAACAATGATTGATCTCTGCGAGGTCGTGATCTTCGCTGGCGAGCCAAAAGATTGCGACAGCTGGAGTGCCCGCGGAATTCAGTTCCTCGGCGAGGCGCAGTGCTGTGAGCGCCTTGTAAATCGTGAAACTGGGCCCCGAAAAAAGGCCGACCTGCTGTCCCGTGACGATGGCCGCGGCGCCCGAGGCGAAGCGATCAAGAGCGGCTTCAACGGAAGCATCGCTGCCAAAGTCGCGGTTCTGGTTCCGGAGAATTTCGGCAATCTTTCCGCGAGATGCAAGGTCAGGGCTTACTCCGGAGGCGAAACGCAGAATAGAGTCAAAGGTGGGAGGATGGGTATAAAAGCGCGCGACCGACGAAAAATCCTGGAGATAGGAAGAATATAGGCGGGTAGTGTGGGGCAGTTCAACGGCGCGTATACAGTGACACTCCATAATGTCGGCCCGCCATGATACATGCCGGAACAGACTCCCGGCAATTTAGTGATGCACCCGCTATAGGATGTTCCAGAAAGGGGTTGGTCGCTTAATTTCGCCTGCAGATTAGACTTAAGACGCTACCCCCAGATGATCTAATTTCTGACGGGCAATCGATTCGGCCAGAACGGATTCAACAGTTTTCTTCTGCCCCTCCGTGAGCGGCAGCAAAGGAAGACGGGGATCCCCTCCGTAATAACCAACGCAGTCCATGGCATATTTCACGCCAGTAGGGCCTAGTTCGCCGGCAATTTTGCGCGACGGCGCCAGCAGCGAGAACTGAAGACGGCTGGCCCGCGCGGTATCGCCGGCGCGCACCGCTTCGTAAATATCAATGGCCGGTTCGGGAAGAAAGCACGCCAGCGCCAAAATTCCGCCCGCCGCTCCTATGAGTAAAGAGGGAAACAGCGTGGCCGACGAGCCGACGAACGTGCTGAATTCGGGCGGACACAGGTGAATGATTTCTGATGCGAGTTGCACGTTGCCAGAGCTTTCTTTGATGCCAACGATGTTGGGATGCCCGGCCAAGCGCGCCACCCACTCCGCCGTAATGGAAATGCCCGTATATTGCGGAATCGAGTAGATCAGCACCGGCACAGGCGAGGCATCGGCAACAGCCAAGTAATGCCGCTCCAAAGCCGCGGGAGTGAGAAGCGGCTTGAAGTAATGGGGAGTCTTCACGAGCACGGCGTCATAGCCCAATTCAGCCGCCCTTTGGGCGCGCGCGATGGTTTCGCCTGTGCTATCAACGCCAACGCCGGCGATCAGGAGCTTGCCCGGAGCCGCGGATTCACGGACCGTACTCCAAATGCGATCGATTTCATCGAAGGTGAGCAGAACGGATTCGCCGGTCGAACCGACGACAACGTAGCCACTGAGATGCGTGCGGTTATAGCGCGCGAGGTTTTCGCGAAGGCTCTCCAGCGCGAGAGAACCGTCCGGAGCGAAGGGCGTGGTCAACGCCGCAAGAATTCCTTCGAATCGCATGGCCAAATTTTAGCGCACTGCAGCGAATGGGCCAAAGTTAATAAGCCGTGAAAAGCAGATCGCTCAGCCCGCCCACCCTATCACGCGCAAAACCGGCGCGCGTTGGGGACCCCGGTTGCGGGCCTAGGGATGACAGCATGTAAAAGTACTGCGGGACGAGACCCGGCCACCACATAAACAATCAACTGGCGGACGTGCGATGAGTCTGGGCAGCGCTGGTGCTGGGCGCGTGCAGATCCTGAAGCGCGTTGACGCTAAAGGAATGATCGATCAGCGCACGAATGCCGCGGGCCGCAGCTTGCGCCGCGGCAAGCGTGGTGATGCAGGGGACCCTGTAACGCACGGCGGCGCGCCGGATGGATTTTTCGTCATAGAAGGACTCCCGGCCGAGGGGAGTATTAATGATCAAATCGACGCGACCGGTTTTGATCAGATCGATGATGTTGGGGCGGCCTTCGTTGGCCTTATAGACGGCTTCGGCAGTTATACCCGCCGCGGAGAGCGCAGCGGCGGTGCCGCGAGTGGCCAGCAAAGTGAATCCCAGTTCGGAGAGATCGCGTGCCAACGGCAGAACATGGCGCTTATCGTGATCATTGACGCTGACAAAGATCGTGCCCTTGCGGGGCAACTTCTGTCCGGCGGCAAGCTGCGCTTTGGCGAACGCCTCGCCGAAGCTGGGCGCCACGCCCATGACTTCTCCAGTGGAACGCATTTCGGGGCCAAGAATCGTGTCTACCCCGCGGAATTTGTTAAACGGAAATACGGGAGACTTGACGGCGTAATAGTCGCGAACGCAAAGCTCCTTCACACCGTCCGACTCGATCAGAGGCAAATTCATGCTTGAAAGTTTTCGTCCTGTCATCAGGCGGGCAGCCACTTTCGCGAGCGGTACGCCTGTAGCCTTGCTGACGTACGGAACGGTGCGAGAAGCGCGAGGATTGACCTCGAGCACAAACACAGTGTCGCGCTGAATGGCATACTGCACGTTCATTAAACCAATGACGCCTAGCGAGCGCGCGAGGCGATTAGTGTAATCGCGAATTCGTGCCAGCGCTGAAGGCGTGAGCGACACAGGCGGCAAAACGCAGGAAGAATCGCCGGAGTGCACGCCGGCTTCTTCGATGTGTTGCATGATGCCGCCGATGACCACGTCCTGGCCGTCGGCCAACGCGTCCACGTCCACTTCGGTAGCTTCCTCGAGGAATTGATCGATCAGGACGGGCCGCGCCGGGCCCATCAAAGCAGCTTGCGCGACGTACTCTCGCACGGTTTGCAAATCATAGGCGATGACCATGGCGCGACCGCCAAGCACGTAACTTGGCCGGACGAGGACCGGCAATCCAATTTCCTGAGCAACGCGAGCGGCGTCTTCCGGATTTAGCGCGGTGCCGTTGCGCGGCTGAGGAATGTGAAGCTCGTCCAGCAGGCGTCCGAAACGGCGCCGGTCTTCGGCGAGATCGATCGATTCGGGCGGCGTGCCGACGATGGGAACGCCGTTAGCTTTGAGGTCGAGCGCAAGATTCAGAGGCGTCTGGCCGCCAAATTGAACGATCACGCCCTGGGGGCGCTCTCGATCCATCACGGCCAGGACGTCTTCGAGCGTGAGCGGCTCGAAATAGAGGCGGTCAGAAGTGTCGTAATCGGTGGAGACCGTCTCCGGATTGCAATTCACCATTATGGTTTCGTAGCCGTCTTCACGCAGAGCAAAGGAGGCGTGGCAGCAGCAGTAATCGAATTCAATTCCCTGCCCTATCCGATTTGGCCCGCTGCCGAGAATGGCGATCTTGGGCCGGTCTACGGCATCAGACTCATCTTCTTGCTCGTACGTGGAATAGAGATACGGCGTGAAAGATTCAAACTCCGCTGCGCAGGTATCCACGCGCTTGAAAACGGGACGCACGCCAAGTTCATGCCGCCGTTTCCGCACGGACGCCGACTTTACGTTCCACAGCTTCGCAATTTCCTCGTCGCTCGCGCCCGAGCGCTTCGATTCGAGCATCAATTCCGCCGAAATCTTGTGCAGCGCGCTAGCTTTTACGCGCGAGTCGATCTCCAGCATCTCTTCGAGATGGTGTATGAACCAGGGATCGATCTTGGTGAGCGAACAAATCTCCTCACGCAACATGCCTCGCTCAAGCGCCTCAAACAGCCAGTGAATCCGGTCCGGCCCGGGCACGTGCAGCCGCTCGCGCAGCAACGCTGTCGTCACCTCGGCCGGGGGACGCCATGCGGTGCTCGGTTCAAGAGCGCGAATACCCTTGCAGAGCGCTTCCTGAAACGTGCGGCCGATGGCCATAACCTCGCCCACCGATTTCATCTGTGTGCCGAGGGTCGTATCGGAGCCTGGGAATTTTTCGAATTGCCATTTGGGGATTTTCACCACGACATAGTCGATGGTGGGCTCGAAACAGGAAGGCGTTTTTTTTGTAATGTCGTTGGGGATTTCATCGAGCGTCATGCCCACGGCGAGACGCGCGGCGATTTTGGCAATCGGGAAGCCTGTTGCCTTTGAAGCGAGCGCGGAGCTGCGCGAGACACGCGGATTCATTTCGATCACGACCATGCGACCGGTGGAGGGCTCTACTGCAAACTGAATATTCGATCCGCCTGTTTCGACGCCTACTTCGCGAATGATGGCGGCAGCGGCGTCGCGCATGCGCTGGTATTCCTTGTCGGTGAGGGTTTGCGCGGGAGCCACCGTGATGGAATCTCCGGTGTGGATGCCCATGGGGTCAAAATTCTCGATCGTGCACACCACGACGAAGTTGTCGCGGACGTCGCGCATCACTTCGAGCTCAAACTCTTTCCAACCCAGGAGGGACTCTTCGACCAACGCTTCGTGAACGGGGCTGGCATCGAGCGCCAGAGAAATGGCCTCAGCAAATTCCTCGCGGTTATAGGCGATGGATCCGCCCGTGCCGCCCAGAGTAAAAGACGGCCGAATGACCACCGGATACCCAAGCTGATCGGCGAGCTGCAGCGCGTCCTGAACGTTATTGACGACCGCCGAAGCGGGCATATCCAGGCCGATCTTGCGGCAGGCATCTTTGAACCACAGGCGGTCTTCGGCAACCTTGATGGCCCGCAACGAAGCGCCAATCAGTTCGACTCCATGGCGCTCGAGAACTCCGGCCTCAGCTAGTTCAACGGCAAGATTCAGGGCAGTCTGTCCCCCGACGGTGGGCAGGAGCGCGTCCGGCCTCTCTCGCGAGATGACTTGCTCCAGCAATTCGCGCGTCAGTGGCTCGATATAGGTGCGATCGGCAACCTCCGGGTCCGTCATGATCGTGGCGGGATTGGAATTCACCAGAACGACCTGGTAGCCATCGGCACGCAGAGCTTTGCAAGCCTGCGTGCCCGAATAGTCGAATTCGCAAGCCTGGCCTATGACGATCGGGCCGGAGCCGATGATCAGAATCTTCTTGATGTCTGTACGTTTTGGCATTAGCTCATTGCGGCCATTCGTTCAAATCACCGCGCGCTATTCGCGCGTCTTGCGGAACTATGCTCATTCATCATTTCCGTGAAGCTGCGAAATAAATAATGCGAGTCGTGCGGACCGGGCGAGGCTTCAGGATGATATTGCACACTGAAAAGCGGAAGCGAGCGATGGCGCATGCCTTCATTGGTGTAATCGTTGAGGTTGACGTGGGTGATTTCCACGTCACTGGCCGGCAGTGAATCGGGATCGACGACAAACCCATGATTCTGGGCGGTGATCTCGATGTGCCCGGTGCGCATGTTTTTTACCGGGTGATTCGAGCCATGATGGCCGAATTTCAGCTTGTAGGTGCGGCCACCCAAAGCGAGACCACAAAGCTGGTGTCCCAGGCAAATCCCGAATACGGGCACGCGGCCGAGCAGCTTGCGGATGTTTTCGACGCCGTAGGTAATGGGCTCCGGATCGCCGGGTCCGTTGGAAAGAAATACGCCATCCGGCTTCATCGCCAGAACGTCTTCGGCGGGAGTCCGAGCAGGAACGATCTGCACGTCGCAGTGAGAATCCACGAGGATACGAAGGATGTTCTGCTTAATGCCGAAATCGTAGGCCACTACGCGAAAGCGCTGGGTTTCCTTTTCGGCAGCCGTTTTGTCTGTCTCGGCCATCGAGAGCCCTGCAATCGAGCCCTGATCCCAGCTGTACGGCTTTGCGCAGCTCACGCGACTCGCCAGTTCGAGACCGCTCATGGAGGGAACGGCGCGCGCTTCTTCGATGAGCCGCTCGGCCGGCGTTCCGTCGGTCGAGACGATACCGCGAAGAGCGCCGACCTGACGGATGTGCCGAACGAGTGCCCGTGTGTCGAGGTCCCAGATTACCGGAATGCGGTGGCGGTCCAGGTAATGCTGCGCGGTTTCCGTGGAGCGCCAGTTGGAGGCCAAGCGAGAAAATTCGCGCACGATCAGCGCTTCGATGAAAGGCCGCTGGGATTCCTGGTCATCGAGATTCGTACCTACGTTGCCAATGTGTGGATAGGTAAGGCAGACAATCTGGCCGGAATAGCTGGGATCGCTGAAAACTTCCTGATAGCCGGTGAGGCTGGTATTAAAAACGACTTCGCCGCCACGCCGCGTGCAGGCGCCTGCAGCGCGCCCGTTAAAGAGTCGTCCGTCCTCGAGCGCGAGAACGGCAGGCCGTTCGGGTATTTCCGCCAGCGGTTCCTCCAGAGACGTTCATGGCAAGAGCCAAGTCCAGCTTTAATGACTACTTTCGGACGCGTTTACCGCCGATATCGAACCGAATTGAGTCCAAGGCCAGTAGGCAAACACGGCTTTGCCATAAATAAACGCGGACGGCACCGGCCCAAAAATTCGCGAATCATTCGAGCTGATACGATGATCGCCCATCACAAAATATTCGTCGCGTGGTATCTGTACAGGACCATAGGCCGCGGTGTCAATATATTGTGACGGGACGTAGGGCTCTTCGAGCGTTTTTCCGTTAATGTAAACGCGTCCCCTGCGAATCTCCACCTCATCGCCCGGCAACCCAACCACGCGCTTGATAAATGACTTCGTGCGATCCAATGGATACCAGAAGACGACCACGTCTCCACGTCCAATGGGCTCAAAATGATACACGAACTTGTTGATGAAAATTCGTTCCTGATCGGAGAGCAGCGGGGCCATGCTCGTACCTTCGACTTTTACCGGTTGATAGAAGAAAACGATGATGATCATCGCAAGGCCGAGCGCGACCACCAAGTCGCGGGCCCAGACCCGAAGCTCCCGATGAAAGCCGGAAGACGACTCCCGCTCCTCACCGCGCGAAAACTCATTCTGTGGTTGGCTTTCGCGTGGGGACAACGTACTGGAGTGAGCCGTCTGCTCCATGGATAGGTGTGGATCGCTCATTTATACCATGCCAAGAAGCGGTGCGCCAGCATTGCGTGCCTTCCGTATTTGGTCGGCGGGCACCGCCAATATGTCAGATGCAATGACGGACTACCAAGTTCAAGGAAACCGGACGTCACCCCGTGAGCTAATGCTTCTTATGCCCTTGCTCCCCGCCGTCAAAGTAAAGATGGGCAGCGGCAAGACCCGCGATTACGGCCGTTTCGGTACGAAGAATATTGTTTCCCAGGGACGCTTCCCGGAAACCCGCGGCGGAAGCGGCATCGAATTCCTGATCCGTCCAGCCCCCTTCGGGACCAACGGCTAGCGCCACCTGCAGCGGCAACTCCCCAACGCGTTTGGACGCAGCCTCCTTGAAAATTTCTTGCACGGGTAGCGCCCCGCTGCGTTCGGAAAACAGGACCCTCAGTGAAGCTTTATTTTCCGCGAAAGCCGCAGCGGGCCGGGTCACTTCAGACAGAAGTGGCGGGCGCAGGCAGCGCGCCTGTTGCGCCGATTCCAACAAGATCTTCCGCCATCGAGCGGAACGCTTGGGGGCAGCAGACACGAGCGCCTTTTCGCTGCGTTCGGCAGCGAGCGGGACAATTGTGTTTATGCCAAGCTCTGTGGCTTTCTCCAGGGCCCATTCGTAGCGATCGAATTTGGCTATAGAGAGCAGAATCGAGAGATCCAGAGCGGAACGGGCGGCGGGGAGCTTTTCGAGCAGAGCGAAATCGACTCGGCCGCTGGAAACGCGTTCAATTCGCGCGAGAAACACGGAGTTCGCATCGCTCAATTCATACAGCTGACCCGGCTCCGCGCGCAGTACTCGGCCAAGATGATGCGCGGCATCGCCTGTGAGGCAGGCTGTGCCGCCGGCGAACGCTTCGACGAAAAAACGCCGGCGCAACGGTCACCTCTCCGCGGGCCAAGCCGCTAGCCAAATATGTCTTTTACTTTCTCAAAGAAGGATGAATTGCGGTCGGCCGGACGATTTTCAACCTTCAACGTTTGGTCCAGCTGCTGCAAGATAGCTCGCTGGTCGCGGGTAAGCTTGCTGGGCGTGATCACGCGCACGTTCACGTAAAGGTCGCCCTTGCCACCGCCATGCGGATCTGGCAAGCCCTTGGCCTTCAGGCGAATGATGGAACCTGTCTGGGTTCCTTCGGGAATGGAAACTTTCTCTTCACCGTTGATACCGGGCACGCTGATCTCCGTGCCAAGCGCGGCCTGCGCAATACTGACCGGTATGGTGCAATAAAGATCGGCGCCACGGCGTTCAAAGAACGGGTGCTCCTTTACATCAAGGACAATATAGAGGTCGCCGGGAGGGGCACCATTAGCGCCGGGCTCACCTTCGTTGGGCACGCGAATGCGCGTTTGCGAATCGACGCCGGGCGGAATGCGTACTTCGATTGTGCGGGTCCGTTCGACGCGTCCCCGCCCTCGGCATTCCGGGCATTTATCGCGAATCATCTGACCGGCGCCCTGGCACTGCGGGCAAGTTCGCGAGATGGAAAAGAACCCTTGCTGATAGTGCAGTTGGCCCCGGCCTTTGCAGGTTTCGCAGGTCACCACACCGGTTCCGGCCTTAGCCCCAGTGCCCTTGCAGGCTTCGCATAGCTCCTGTCGAGGCAGTCGAACCTTCGTGCTGACACCGGCGGCAGCCTCTTCAAACGTCAACTCCATGTCGTATCGCAGATCGGCGCCGCGCTGCGCGCGGGAGCGCCCTCGTCCACCAGTGCGTCCGAAAACATCTTCGAAGCCAAAGAAGTCGCCGAAAATATCCTGAAATTCCTCGAAGATCGAGGAATTGAAGCCGGTATCGGCAGATACACCAGAAACGCCGGCATGGCCATAGCGGTCGTAAGCAGCGCGCTTTTGTGCATCGGAGAGCACGCTATAAGCTTCCGTTGCTTCACGGAACTTTGCCTCAGCGGTCTCCTTCTGCTCGGGATTGCGGTCTGGATGCCACTTAAGGGCGGCCTTACGGTACGCGGACTTGATCTCTTCCTGCGTAGCAGTGCGGATGACGGTCAGAACTTCGTAATAGTCACGCTTGGCCTGGCGACTCATTCGTTATTTTAATTCTCCGGAAAAATGATATCGATCTTAGAGGAAATCATTTCGCGTGGCGCTGGGCAGCGGAGGATTTGCCGCTGTCCGCCTGTCCAGCATTAAAAGATACACGAACGATGCTCGGCCGCAGTACGCGGCCATGAAAGATAAAACCATCCTGCAATACTTCCACGACGGTTCCGTCGGGATACTCGTCGGATTCGACTCGTTCGATTGCCTGATGGTAATGCGGATCGAATGGCTTGCCGGCTGCGGCGATGCGCTCAAGACCATGGCGGGCGAGCGTGTCCCATAGCTGCCGATAAATCAGCTCCAGGCCTTTCAGGTATTCTTCATATGCCGGATCGTCGTGAGCTTTGATTGCGCGCTCGAATGCGTCGAGAACCGGCAGAAGATCTTCGATCAGCCGGCCGGTACCGTGCCGGCGATCTTCCTGGCGCTCACGTTCTATGCGCTTGCGATAATTCTCAAAATCGGCCTGGCGGCGCACCAGGGTCTGCATCAACTCGTCTCTTTCCGCTTGCAAACGAGCGGCCCGCTCGGCCACTTCAGTTCCCTCCGCCGGGTTAGGGGCGACCGGGTCCGCCGGTTCTTGCGGATTCCGTGATCGGGAATCGAATTCGATCACGTTCTTATCGCGTTCTTCGTTTTTACGTTCGCGCTCGTCCATTTGGCTTCAGAGTCCGTTATTCCTGTATTCCTAAAGTTCAGTGTAACTTGGTCTGGGGCAACTATTTTCGGGAGATTGCCTATCTCTTTAGATGTAGCAAATAGCACGCAAGGGTGTTAGCCGCGGCTGATAGCCTCGCTGAACGCTCGCGCCATATAGGCCACTGCCGTGATTGCCCGTTCGTATTGCATGCGCATGGGTCCCAACACACCCAGCGAGCCCTGGCCCTGATCTCGAACCAAATATGGAGCAGTGATTAGTGACAAATGCTCTCCGGCTCCGTTGATCTCCTTGACGCCGATTTGCACGTGCACAGGCTCGGGCGCTTCGATACAGCCATTCAGTAACGCTACAAGCTTGCTCTTTTCCTCAATGGCCGAAAGCAACTCGCGCAAGGCTTCGGCTCCGGTCAACTCAGGAGCCGAGGCAAATTGCGCGGCGCCCTCGACATACACTTCGCGGCTTCGGTCTGAGTCGAGCAGCGCCGGATCGCAAAGTTCAAGGGCCACGGGCAGGAGCTTGCCATAGCGCTCCTTTTCGGAAGCCAACTTTGCCAGCAGGTCGGTACGAATGGCCTGCAGTGTCCAACCACTATAGTGCCGGTTGAGATAGTCGGCTGTGCGATCGAGCTCCGGCTGCGTAAACTCGTGCTCGGGGCGCAACACTTTGTCCCGAGTGCCGCCGCCCACCGAAATCAAGACCACGACCACCCGCCCATCCGGGAGGAGGAGGAAACGGACATGTTCCAACCCCGTATTCGCCAGGGGCGGCATGACGATAATTCCCAGCCCACGAGAAACGGCGGCCAGCATGTGACCGGCGCGCTCGGTGAGCTCTTCGGCAGTAGTCGCGCCCTCTAACTCCTTTCGTATCCAATTCTTATCTTCTTCGCTAAGATTGCCTTGCGAGGCAATCTGCTGGGCGAAGAAACGATACGCATCAGCCGTAGGCACGCGCCCAGCCGACGTGTGCGGCTGGAACAAAAGCCCCGCATCCTCCAGATCCGCCATGACATTACGGATACTTGCAGAACTCAATTGCTCAGAGTGAGCTTTCGAAATCGTACGGCTGGAGACGGGCTCGCCCGTGGCCACGTACGCGCGCACGATTTCGGCAAGAATCTGCTGATTCCGCTTCGAGTTAAGGACAGAGTCCTTCATCGGTTTTTCCGGCCAAAGGCGCCCACTCATTTATTTTATTTTAGCTGTCAATTTGGGCGCGCTGCAAGCGATTGGAGTAATCAATGTAGAGCGTCTTCCACTCTGAGTAGAAGTCCAGCGCCGCATTACCCGCTTCGCGATGTCCGTTACCGGTCTCTTTGGTGCCGCCAAACGGCAAGTGGATCTCGGCCCCGATCGTAGGCGCATTTGTGTAGACAATACCGGTGTGCAGGTCCCGCATGGCCTGGAACGAACGGTTTACATCGTGGGTATAGATTGAGGCAGAGAGGCCGTACCGCACGCCATTGGCAACTTCAATGGCTTGATCGAAACTCTCGATCGGAATCACGGCCACTACGGGACCGAAAATCTCTTCCTGCGCGATGCGCATCCGGGGATCAACATCGGCAAAGACAGTAGGTTCGTGGAACCATCCATTGGCGTAGGGCCCGTCGGTCAATCGATGACCGCCCGTCATCAGTTTGGCGCCTTCGTTCTTGCCGATGGCAACGTATTCCATAACTTTATTCAGTTGTTCTTCGTTGATGCAGGGCCCCATGTCCGTGGCGGGATCCAGACCGTCGCCCACGCGAAGCGCCTTTACGCGCTCGACGAAACGGCTCAGAAACTCCTTATAGACCTTCTTGTGAACGGCTACGCGGCTTGCGGCCGTGCATCGCTGACCTGTGGTACCGAAACCGCCCCAGACAGCGCCATCAATGGCCAGGTCCAGATTCGCATCTTCGAGCACGATTAAGATATTTTTGCCGCCCATCTCGAGATGGCACGGACGTAGTTTGGGAGCGCACGCCTGGCTCACCAGCCGGCCCACTTCGCTCGAACCTGTAAAGCTCACGGCGGCAACGTCCGGGTGGTCAACGAGCGGCGCACCGACGTCCGGCCCGGTTCCATTCACGACATTTACGACGCCGCGGGGAACACCGGCTTCCGCGAGTATCTGAACCAAACTGTAGGTGGAAAGAGGGGTATCTTCGGCGGGCTTGATTACGACCGTATTTCCGCACACCAGCGCCGGCATCATCTTCCACGAAGGTATGGCCATGGGGAAATTCCATGGCGTGATCAGGGCGCAGACGCCATGAGGCTGCCGCGCGGACATGGCGAATTTATTCGGCAATTCTGAAGGCGTGGTCTGGCCGAACAGGCGGCGGCCCTCCCCCGCCATGTAGTAGGTCATGTCGATAGCTTCCTGCACGTCGCCGCGAGCTTCCGCCAAAACCTTTCCCATTTCACGCGTCATGTCGCGGGCCAGGTCATCTTTGCGCTTCACTAAGGTCTCTGCGGCGCGATACATGATCTCAGCGCGTTTGGGAGCGGGAACCAGCCGCCAGGATTGAAACGCCTCGGCAGCAGCCTGGACGGCGGCATCGACATCTTCCGCCGTGGAACGGGGAAACATTCCAACCAATTCGTGAGTGTCTGCGGGATTGCGATCTTCGAATGCAAGCCCGCTCAAAGATTCAATCCATTCGCCATTGATGAAGTTCTTAAAAACGGTCGGGCGTACTGCGGTGGCCATAAACTCCTCCGAACTTCGCGCGAGCGGCCTGCCTGCGGAGCTATTCCAAGGTCTGGTCGGCGCGGTTGGCAATCAGGGCAACTAAAACGCCAAGAAATGGCCTCAATTCGAATCTAGCAAACGGCTGAGAGAGCGTCAAACCGACCCGCGTAGGCCCAAAAAGAGCCTTTCAGGCGAAGCACAATCAGGGCGTTTGCTGCCGCTCAGTGGGAGAGGGCGCGCTCGGAGATTGGGGCATCGGCAAAGGCGCGGCACGGCCGGCAATTTCTGAGCCCAAGCCGAGCTTCTGCAAGGTCAGCGCGTCGAGCTTGCCGGTGGCTGTGAGCCCATGCGCGTTCTGGTAGTCCTTCATCGCCTGGATCGTCGCAGCATCCCATTTGCCGTTAGGCTGCGCTTTGTAGACGCCCTGGGCTGCAAGCGCCGATTGAATTTCGGAGATTCGCGCCGGCGTTGGCGCGGCTTGCGCTCTCTGGCGAGGTTTGCGTTTTTTAGCTGGACGCTTAATAACGGACTTCTTGGAAGTTGTGGCTTTCGCCGCCGCGCTGGACGTGCCGGTCTGCCGCGCTGCAAAGCCCAGCCCAACGAAACTAAACGCCGCCAGGAATACTGCGGCGAGCCTAACCTTCGAGATTGTGTATGCGCCCATTTTTACGGTTCGCCCGAATCTAACCCGCCTGTACTTGTTCAGTGCGCCTGGGGAACGATTCCTGCCAGAAAAATCGTCAGCATGCGCTCGCTATCTGCGTGACGCAAAACTTTAAAAACCACGTCTTGCCCGGGCTTCAGCGCCCCCATTAATTTGCGATAGTCGGCCACGGAAAGCACCTGCTGATGGTCGATCTCCTCAATCAGATCGCCACGCATGAAGCCAACGTCCTCTGCAAAGGTGGCTGGATCGACTTCAGCAACCACAGCGCCGTGACTATTCTGAAAATCCGAACGCCGCGTGCCATTCGTGCCGATATCCTCGACCCGCAGCCCGAAATCGGCAGGCACGACTGCGGTGGGCCGTGACGACGGTGCCTGGTCATCTTCGTAGCTGGCCACACGATCGGGAAAGAGCCTGGCGCGATCCTCTACAGTTACGTCGGTTTCGTGCCGCACGCCGCCGCGCATGTAAACGAGACGAACCTTATTTCCGACAGGAGTTTGGGTAATCGGGTCCACGAGATCACTGCCCGATTTCACAGGCTTATCGTTTATCGTCGTGACCACATCGCCCGGTTCAATTCCCGCTTTCGCTGCTGGGCTCCCCGGCTCCACATACTGCAAGACCATTCCGTTGGCCGCACCGAGTTCCCGAAGCACAATCGGATTGCTGCTCTGCTCCTCGGTAAAAGTGATCCCGATCGAGCCGCGGACCACTTTTCCGCGCTCGACAAGCTGGTTGTAAACGCTGATCGCCATATTGGACGGCAAAGCGAAACCGACGCCTTCATAGCCCCGCCCGCCGGTCATGATGGCGGTATTAATGCCGATGACGGTGCCGCTCATGTCCACTAACGGACCGCCGGAATTGCCAGGGTTGATAGGCGCGTCAGTCTGCAGAAAATGCTGGAATTGCCGCCCGACGTTGCCGCGGTCCTTGGCGCTGATAATGCCAGCGGTCACAGTGGACTGCAATCCGAACGGGCTGCCGATGGCGAGGACCCAGTCGCCTACATGCACTCCGCCGGAATTACCCAGCTTCACGACCGGCAAGTCGCGGTTCGCCTCAATCTTGACCACCGCCAAGTCGGTCTCTTTATCCACCCCAATCACCTTGGCCGTGTAGAGAGTAGGCTCGGTGTTCAATTGAACTTGAATCTTAGTGGCCTGTTCGATGACGTGATTATTCGTGAGGATGAACCCTTTCTTGTCGACGATAATGCCCGACCCCAAGCTCCGCTCTGCTTCAGGTCCTTCATTGGGGGCGTCGAAGAAACGGTTGAAAAAGTCGTGAAATGGATCCGCGCCCCCACCCCGGTTTTGCGGCTGGCCCTTTCTATCGATCACCTGGGTGGTGGAGATATTCACCACGGCTGGTTGATCGCGTTCCACGATCGCGCCAAAGGCGTTGGAAAGAGAAACGGGGTTGGGAAGCTCCAGGGGCGTCGCCCCGCTAGGCAAGAATGAGTGGGTAGCGTTCACGCGACCGGAAATCACGGTTCCGATAAGAATGCCAATGGATAAGGTCAAGCCGACGAGCGCGCCGGCGATGAACTTCCGATTGCTAGCCCAACTGGCCAAGTCCCGCAGATGAATACCCATAGGGTGCTCCCGACAAGCCGCTGAGATGCCGGCATAGATGGGATGCAGGATTATAGCATTCGTCCACGCCTCCATAGGAAAATCGGTGGACTGACTTGCTTGCCGGCCAATACCTGCGAGCACGCTATCCCGTTCGGAACCATATGCTAAACTACACTCCCATGGCTCCTCGAACGATGTACGACAAAATCTGGGAATCCCACCTGGTGCGAGAGGTTCCCGGAGAACCCAGCCTGATTTATATCGACCGACATCTGATACATGAAGGCACCTCCCCGCAGGCATTCGCGGGAATCGAGGCTGCAGGCCGCAAGGTCCGCCGGCCGGACCTGACGTTTGCGGTGATGGATCACTCGGTTCCGACCAAAAACCGGGAATTACCGATTGTGGACGACAACGCCCGGCTGCAATTCGAAGCGCTGGCGAGGAATTGCAAGAAGCACGGTGTGCGCCTTTTCGACATGTTCAGCCGCAACCAGGGCATCGTACACATCATCGGCCCCGAGCTTGGCATAACGCAGCCCGGCCTCACCATCGTGTGTGGCGATAGCCACACTTCCACGCATGGAGCTTTCGGCGCGCTGGCCTTCGGTATCGGGACAAGCGAAGTCGAGCACGTTCTCGCCTCTCAATGCCTGCAGCAGGATCGTTCCAAAACCATGCTGGTTAAATTCAACGGCAAGCGCCCTCAAGGGGTATCTTCCAAGGACCTCATCCTGGCGCTCATCGGGAAAATCGGCATCTCTGGCGGTACCGGCCACGTGATCGAATATGCGGGCGAGGCTATCTCCCACCTGTCGATGGACGCTCGTATGACCATTTGCAACATGACCATCGAAGGCGGCGCGCGGGCCGGCATGGTGGCCCCGGACCAAACGACTTTTGAGTATCTCGAGGGCAGGCCGTTCGTGCCGCGGGGCCGCGAGTTTAACTCTGTCGTGGATCAGTGGATGGAACTACCGAGCGACTCCGGAGCGAAATTCGATAGAACCATGGAGCTGGATGCCGCTCAAATTGCTCCTCAGGTCACATGGGGTACGAATCCAGGTATGGTCACGAGCGTTACCGAGCGTGTGCCGGATCCCAATTCTTTCCGCGACCCCGACGAGCAGAAAGCAGCGGTTCGCGCGCTCGAATACATGGCTTTGCGGCCGGGGACGCCTATCGTGGATATCTCGGTGGATCGCGTTTTCATCGGGTCGTGCACGAATTCACGTCTTGAAGACCTGCGCGCAGTAGCGCGTGTGGTTCGCGGTAAACATGTGTCGCGCAACTTAAAAGCTGCTTTGGTGGTGCCGGGCTCGCGGGTAGTAAAGGCCCAGGCGGAAGCCGAAGGGCTCGATAGCATTCTGCGCGAAGCCGGATTTGAATGGCGCGATGCAGGATGCAGCATGTGCATAGGCATGAATGAGGACGTGCTGCCAGCCGGCGAACGCAGCGCCAGCACATCCAACCGTAATTTCGAAGGACGCCAGGGCAAGGGCAGCCGCACGCATCTGGTGAGTCCGATCATGGCAGCGGCGGCGGCGATTGCGGGGCATTTCGTGGACGTGCGTGATCTGGGCGTGGACGTGACGGAGTAACGCGATGCAGCCGATATCGAAACATACGGGTTTGGCGATGCCGCTCGATCGAGTGAATGTCGATACCGATCAGATGGTGCCGAAGCAATTCCTGAAAGCTCTCACGCGCCTGGGCTTCGGCCGCAATCTTTTTTATGATTGGCGTTACTTGCCGGGCGAGGCGCCCAACCCCGCATTCGTGCTGAATTTTCCGCGGTACCGTGGCGCGTCGGTGCTGCTCGCTCGCGCTAATTTCGGCTGCGGCTCGAGCCGCGAACATGCGCCCTGGGCGCTGCTCGATTATGGTTTCCGGGTGATCATCGCACCAAGCTTTGCGGACATTTTTTATAACAATTGCTTCAAAAACGGCATTCTTCCCATCACTTTGCCCGATGCGCAGGTGGATGAACTCTTTCGCCGCGCAGAAGCGAACGAAGGTTATCAGCTAACGGCCGACCTTCCCAATCAGACCGTCAGCGATACGCAAGGGCTGAAATTTCATTTCGATATGGATGATTTCCGCAAAACGGTGCTCCTCGAGGGACTCGACGACATCGGCATGACCCTAAAACACGAACCAGACATTACCGCCTACGAGCAGCGCCTCCATCCCCAAGCGAACCTCTACGAAGCCGTCGATTTCAAACAATAACATTTAACCGCATCTCTAAAATCAAGCTACCTTCATTGAATTCCTGTTGGATTTGTTATAGCCTGCCCCTCGATTCAAAGTAGGGTGTCCAATCCGCATTTTTCCAAGCATTTTTTGAAGAGGCTTAAACCCGATCGGCTGCAGTCGCTTTGGAGAGCGAGCATTGCCGTGTCGCTTGGCGCTGCCTTGTGGATTGGCACGCCAGCTCAGCTTGCGGCTCAGGATCAGCAGGCGCCTGAACCGGCTCAGCACGTTGCTTGGGACTGGATCAAGCGGGGGCAGATATCCGCCAATGTTCGATACCGGTTCGAAGCGTTTGAACGCGATGGAGCGCCGTTTACCGCTCCGGCCTATGCTCCCACACTAAGGCTGGCGCCCGGCTACGAAACGCCTGTGTTTCACGGCTTCAGCATTTTCGCGCAAGGCGAAGCCGTAGTGGTCACGGGACCTGCGGACTACAGCGACCCCACACTCCCTTCGCAAAATCGGCCGGATCGCCCCGCTATCCTGGATCCAAAGAGTCTGGAACTCAGCCAAGGACTTGTCAGGTGGACGCACAGCATTGATCACAAGAAGATAGAGCTAAGCGTGGGCCGCCAGGAACTTACGCTGAATGACGGCCGGTTCCTCAGCGTTTCTTATTGGCGCCAAGTGCACGGAAGCTTCGACGCGGCTACCTTCGACGCGGATTTGCCCCGCAATTTTTCCTTTACATACGCTTTTATCAATCGCTTCAATCGAGAGGTAGGTTACGACGCGACTGACGGGCAGCCGCCAATGCATACGGATACGATCAATCTTATGTGGAGGAAGCCCGACCAAGTCAACGCTTCACTCTATAGCTTGCTGCTCGACTATCGATCACCCGCCCAATTCTCTCTTTCGACACAAACATACGGTCTGCGCTTAAACGGCCCTTATCACTTCAACAGTGCCTGGAGCCTGATCTACACTGCTGAGTTTGCCAAGCAGATGAACTACGGCACGAATCCTAATAGAGTCGATGTGAACTACTATTTGGGCGAATTGGGGCCCGGCTGGCGCGGCTTGGAATTGAAAGCGGGATACGCTCTTCTGGGAGGGCGCAGCAGCACTGACGAGTTGACCACGCCTTTGGCTCCGCCGCGCAACGGTTGGACCGACTTATTTTTCAATGATCCCAGCGGTGGCGGCGGAAACGGCCTTGAAGCGCGTTACCTGAGCGCCACCTCGCCTTTGCCAAGGTTAGGCAGCACTGTTGGCACCCTAATCTACTACGATTACCATTCGGATTTTCCGCGCGTGCACTACGGCAGCGAATTGGACCTGGCCATGGCGCACAAATTCACAAGGACCGGCAACCGTTTGGAAATCGGCTGGCGCTTTGGCCGCTATTGGGCGGACCGGCTCTTCACGAATGCATTACGAGGTTCCGTCTACACAAGCTTCACGTTATAGAAACGGATCACTGCCGACACCGACACTCACGTAAGGCGCTGTAAGGTATCGGCAGGCGGAACGGAAGATTCGGCTGCAGGAGCGGGCCCCAACAATTCGGCAATGAGAATCCCGCCCAGAATGAGGGCTGCGCCCAGCAGCGACCGCGCGCTGAGACGCTCGTGATAGAAAAAGAAAGAAGTCAGGCCGGCGAATACTGGTTCGAGCGTGAAAATGATAGCGGCATGATTCGCGCTGGTGTACTGCTGCGCCCAGACCTGCAACGAAAAAGCCACCGCCGTTGCGAAAATACCGGTCGTCACCACACCGACTATTAGTCCTCGCGTCCACATGAGGCGAGGCTGCTCGATCCCAACTAAAGCAAAAATCGGCACACATAAAGTCGTAAAAAGCGCCGTCACGGCAACCTGAATTAACGTCAAAGCTCCCGCTGAATACCTAACGCTGTAATGGCCGATGCTGATGACGTGCAGCGCGAACATGAAGGCACAGGCAAGGACTAGCAGATCGCCACGGTTCAGCGCCGACAATCCCGACGGCGGTACGGCGAGAAAATAAAGCCCAATAAAAGCCGAGAGAGCGCCGAGCCAAACCCACAAAGACGCGCGGCGCGATCCAAAAAGCGCGAGCAAGAGAGGAACAAACACAACAAAGAATCCGGTGATAAACGCGGCCTTGGAGGGAGTCGTGAGCGCGAGCCCAGCCGTCTGAAAGGCGTATCCGCCAAACATGCAACAGCCAATGAGCGCGCCCGCACGCAGGCCGCTTGCCCCTGCCGTACGAAGTTGACGTCCATACATAACGACCAACACCACGCGTGGCGAGGAGAAAGCGCAAAGCCAGGAAGACAAAAACGGACGCATTGGCCAAAGCGTCTTTGACCAGGACGAAGGTTGCGCCCCAGATCAGGGTACAAAAGATGAGCAGAAGATCGGCTTTTAGCTTCCGAGACACACGCGGAAATATGAGATCAGTCGGTTGGAGGATTCAGCCCGGCCACCTGCAGCAATGTAAGTAGAACGCGCTGCATCCCAATCTCGCGGCCAGTGGGATCGTACCACTCCTGCAGCGTGTGTGCTCCGCCGGAAGTTCCTCCGGCCCCAATAGCAATCGCGGGAATGCCCAATGAGAGCGGAATATTGGCGTCCGTCGAAGATCGTTCGATGCGCGCGCGATTGCCCAGATAGTCGTCGGCCGCCTGCACAGCGGCCAGGAGCGGAGAATTTTCGGCCAATTCGCCGCCCGGTCTTAGTCCCAGCACCTTTGTATCTATCGTCAAAGCGATGCCACTCGCGACGCCGCGCTCGCGCGCAGCTTGCATCTCCTCATCGACTCCGTTCTGGATAGACCGGCGCAGAGCCGCTTCCAGTTTGAGGATTTCCGGCTCGGCTTCCGAACGCAAATCCACCTTGATCAAAGCTTTCGCGGGAATCGAATTCACCGACGTACCGCCCTCAATGCTGCCGATATTGAAGGTGGTCCTGGGGCTTTCGGGAGCGGGCGTCTTAACGAAAAGCGCGATACCGCGCGCGAGCGCATCGATGGGATTGGGCACTCCGAAATCGGACCAGCTATGGCCGCCCGGACCCGTGACCGTGATCTCCACGCGACGAGACGCGAGGGCTGCCGTAGTGACGTAATCGATGGAAGCGCCGTCGAGCGCTATCACATAGCGGAGTTGCTTGCGATAATTTTCGACCAGTTTGCGAATGCCGCGCAAATTGCCCTCTCCCTCTTCGCCTACATCAGCGGCGAAAAGAATAGAGCTGCGGGTTTCGAGCTTGGTATCGCGCATAATCCGCGCAATCGCGGGCAACGTGGCAAGCCCAGTGCCGTTATCGGAGATGCCCGGCCCTCGGAGCTTGCTTCCTTCACGGCGAACGTGCACGTCAGTGCCCGTCGGAAAGACGGTATCCAGGTGAGCGGTGATCAAAACGAACTCGCCCTTGGCGCTGCCTGCCCGCTCCCCGATAACATTGCCGGCCTGATCGGTATGCACTTTGAGCCCTGCATCCGACAAGAGCTTGGCAAGATGAGTACCGCGTAGAGACTCACGAAACGACGGCGCGGGAATTTCGGTGATGCGAATCTGCTCCTCCGTTACGGATGGAGCCTCGCTGGCGAGTTTCGCCAGTGCCTGCCGCACGCGAGGATCGGCAGTAATATCCGCCGCAGAGGAGCGGCTTGACCGCACGTTATTGCGCGAGAGCACACCCACAGCCGAGAGCATAACGCAGAGCAGGCTCCAAGTCACAATTGGCCCGCCCGCCAATTTCACGATGCGCATCGGTTTAATCGCGGAACTGGATGTGAGCCTGAGCGAGGAAATCCGTGAGTCTTCATCTTAGCCATTCAACCATTTGCGCAGAGAGCCAGGATTTCTTCATCTGTCAGGACCCGCGAGGCCTTCTTGGCTGTATCGAAAATACGCAAGACCAGCTCTTCCGTTACGGGGATGTCGTGCCGTTCGAGCCAGTATTGCACGTTAGAGCGGCCGCTCAATGGGCCGATCTCGATAATTTGTTCCAGACCAAATAGGTGCGAAGGCACACCGCTATAAACCGTATTCGCCAGCATGGGATCCGATTTTTTGAAGGCTTTTATGATCGCCGCGGCATGCACTCCAGTCGCCGTGCGGAATGCGTCGCGGCCAACCACCGGATAATTGGGCGGAATGGGCATACCCGTGGCCCGCGAAACCGTCTCGCAATATCGCTTCAATTGCGAAAGGTCACGGTCAATCAGCCCCAGGAGCCGCAGGTTCACCAGCATCAGCTCCATAGGAGTATTGCCGACGCGCTCACCCAGCGAATTTGCGGCGGCATGCACCTGGTCGGCGCCGGCGAGAATGGCGGCGAGTGAATTCGCAACCGCGAGACCGCGATCGCAGTGCCCGTGCCAATCGACTCGGACCTGGACTCCGCAACGCGCCACGATTTTCTCGCGCACGAATTGCACGAGACTGTAAGCCCCCAAAGGCGTCGCGTGCCCCACGGTATCACATAAGACTACGGAGGTGGCGCCGCATCGGATTGCCGTCGAATAGAGGCGCTCGATGGTTTCGGGATCGGTGCGCACCGTATCTTCTGTTACAAACATGGCGGCAAGGCCGTGCCCCACCGCAAAAGTTACAGCGTTTTCGACTGTGCGTTGCAGATGGTCGGTGGTCCAGTTCTCCACCAGCCGCCGAATGGGGCTTGAACCCAGAAAAGTAGACGCTTCAATAGCAATACCGGCACGCTGCGAAATTTCCACGATTGGGCGAATATCGTTCTCATGCGTACGTGCGGCGCAATTCGGCCTGATCTTCATGCGCGAACGCGCGATTTCGTTGGCCAAGGCTTCGGTGTCAGCGTAGGCGCGAGGACCGGCTCCAGGTAAACCGATATTCACCATCTCAATTCCGAGCGACTCCATCAGGTGGAGAATTTCGATCTTTTCGCCTATGGAGGGATCGATTACGGAGGGATTCTGCAAGCCGTCACGCAGGGTTTCGTCGTCCAGCGTGACTTTCCGGCGCGTCTCGAACTGGATCCGCCCGACTTTATTCCAGTCGTAGATCAGTTCTGCATCGTCCATCGCCGTTAACCTATCGAGTGTTTCGATACAACTTCTGACGCGACCCGCCCGCGCCCGGTAGCTCAATAGCTCTAATATCGAAGCGTGAAGCTATGGG
>CAWEFX010000002.1:0-99151 GCA_963808465.1 uncultured Acidobacteriota bacterium | reverse complement strand
CTTCTCAGGACTTGGCCTCTAGTTGCTCTTGATGTGGAGACCAGGCCAGAACCCGGATGGAAGGTCATTTAATTGGAGATTGGCGTTCGCTTCGTCCAGATCGCGTTTGCTCCGTCATCGCCAACTGCCGTCGCTATCGCTCGACCAGTGTCAACTATCTGCTTTATGATCTGCGCCCGCGCCTGGAATTTGATCGCTTGATCGTAAGCTTGATCTAAAAGCGAAAGCGCTTCCGACGAACGTTGCTCGCGGAAACAAAGCACCGCTAAATAGAGCAGCGCGACATCCTGTGAGCCCCGCACGTCGTTCGCTACAATGTCTTTTGCGTTGTAGGTATCCGATGTTTTCAAGCGCGTAATTTCATCACCGAGGAGCGATACTGCCCTCCTCAACGGTTCGTCGGCACTCTCCAAATGTTGCTGAGCCATCCGACAAAGTGCGATTGATTCGAAGTTGATAGCGTAGGAAGAATCGTCCTTATCAGCGTAATCCGCGGCTGTGATATACGTTTGCTCCGCTTCGGCGTATTCCTTCGCCTTAAAATTACAATCCCCAATCGAGCGGTAGCTGAGGAAAAGGAATTTCTTGCGAACAGTTTCACATTTCGCTTGTTCTGCCGCTGGAATAACAGCCGACTGCGCGGTTCTTACGATTCCGTCGCAATCACCGGTTTGCTGAAATCGGTAGATAGGTTGGTAGATGTCATTGATCCTTCCTTCTTCCGCCTCTTCCGGCGTAAGATGTGCGCCAACGACGACCGATTGGTCTACATGTGGCCGCTTAGTCGGAGACTGGCTTGAGTCTTGAGTGCTTGATGAGGCTGTTTGAGCGACATACGAGGGAAACAAAATCAGTAAGGAAATTGCTGATAGCGCGAGCATATTTCCTCCGTCGTTACGGCGGGAACACCGACTCGGATGGGAAAATAGCAGGGCATTCCTTGCAATGTCAATCATTCAGCCAGAACCACGAGGTTCCCAAGGCCAAGTCCTGAGAAATGGCCTTCTCGTACAGTGGGATTTCAGTCTGGGCCAGTCTCCGATAACAAGGGTGGTCTCAAGGGGTCGATGCAACACTGGCCTGCAGTCTATCCGCTGGAGTGTGAAATCCCAACGTTTCTCGTGGGCGTTGATTTAGTCGCAGAGCGATCTTGTCCAACTCCGATTGAGTGAACTGAGATAGATCTGATTTCTTCGGCAGATATTGTCGCAGTAGGCCGTTTGTGTTTTCGTTTGAGCCACGCTGCCAGGGACTTTGCGGATCGCAGAAGTAAACCTGTACGTCGGTAGCCATCGTGAAGCTTTTGTGTTGGGCCATCTCGTGTCCGCGGTCCCAGGTCAGCGAGCGCCACAGTGTCGCGGGCAGCCTCCGTACGTGTCGGCTCAGAGCGGCGACGACGGTAGTGGTGTCTTTGCCGGATACCTTTAGGAGCATGACAAAGCGCGAGCTGCGCTCTACCAGCGTGACCACGTGGCTGTTGCGCGCCCCGCGCAACAGATCGCCCTCCCAATGGCCGGGAATAGCACGATCTTCGACTTCCGCAGGTCGCTCCCGGATGGAAATGGCATCGACGATCTTGCCTTGAGAGTGCCCGTGAACGCTGGCGTGCCGCGAGCGGCGGATCCGCCGCTTGGTTCGCAGGTGCTGAATCAGCTCTTGTTTGAGCGTTCCGCGCGCTTGAATGAACAGGCTGCGATAAATCGTTTCGTGCGACACGCGCAGGCTCTCGTCTTTGGGATACTCAGTCTTCAACCATCCGGAGATTTGTTGTGGTGACCAGTCCTCGATCAGTTTACTCGCAACGATGGTCCGAAGCTTCTCGTGGAGGGCTAAACGGCAGACCTTGGGGCGCAGAGCCAACTGCCAGGCTCGTTGGTCGGCGTCACTGGCCCGATACTGCGCGCGCCCGCCATGGCGGGCTACCTCTCGGCTTACCGTAGAGGAAGTGCGACTAAGACGTTGAGCAATGACCCGCAGCGAGCAGCCGCCGGCGATTCCGCGGGAGATGTCCTCGCGTTCGGCCAAGGTGAGTACCCGCCGCGAACGGCGACGGACTCGCGGAACGATCCCTCCGTGACGCGCCAGCAGGAAATGGATGACGTGTTGGTCCTTGCCGAGCGCTCGACCAATCGCATTTAACGACTGCCCAGCCTTCCACCGGTTCCACATATCGGCCCGCTGAGCCGACGACAGCTTCCATCGTCTCTGCATGATGAACACCACCTTTTAGAGCAAAGAGTTATATCAGGTGGTGCATCGACCGGTTGAGCCGGCAAGACTTATCAGGACCTATCCGATTTGCGCTGTGGAGGGCCGGTCTCCCAACTTGACGCCCAAGCCGTTCCACGCGAGATAGCTGCAGCGAAAACGTAATAGGGTATTTCACGCAGACAATCCTGTACCCGCATCATATGCTGCCGACTGGAACCCAACCCAGTCGCCAGGTCCCTTGCCAAACGTGAGGCCTGGCTGGCCGACACCTTTCCGAAGTAGGGGCAAAGCAGGGCGTCGCCGTATCCTCGAGGAAGGCTGTGACCTGCATCACATCAACCTGCCTCTCCTTCACGTATCTTTACCCGATCAAACCTGACTTTTGAAATCGCGGTGCGTGAAAGTACAAACAAGATCGTCCGGTTCCGATTAGGTGGACGAGACCATAGCCTGTACGACGCCGAATGTGCGGGATGTGAGCGTATTGACGGTGCCAAACGCTGGCCGCGACCGCATCGAGACTTCGGAAGCTCAAGTTGTTTGGGTTTGGTTCATACCGAGAAATTCGTAAACCCTGGGACCCAAAGGATTGACACCCTCATCTGGTGCGACGTATGCGGTGCGAACCCGAAGGTCACATGAGTGACCCGATCAATGGTCCGCGAGTGGAACGCCCACGATTTCCATCGCCGGGTTCTGGAATATGAGAAGCAAGGTTACATCGCTCGCCGGGACACGTATCGGGTTACCGGGGAAACGAAATCCAGAGACCGGTGAGGTAATTCACTTATACGTAATCGAAATGCTCGTGCCTGACAGTTCCTAACGGGACTGGAGGCTATAATCGTAGCCTCTAAATCGAGATTCTGGTCACCTTAGCAACCGATCTGTCACGTAATGAAAAAGCACCAACAGCACGTTCCACACCGCAGTGGCTCCGACAATCCACAATACCCCCACACCGACATTGATGCCGGCTTTGCTAACTCCTCGGGTCTCTGTTTGCTGTCGCTGCGTCTCGGGTTGCTTTTGTTGCTTTTGTAGTGTCGGCGTGCTTGTTGCCATGAGTCCTCCAATCCATCAAAGACAATTTTGAAATCTATAAAGTCCAGAAAAAACGTAGACGGCCAGGCTCGCCAGCAACACCACGCTGCCAACCAGCAGGCAAATTATGACCTTCCATGCACCAGGACTGATCTCGGGAGCCTCGGTTAAAGGCAACTGCTCACTTTGCGTTGAGGAAAGCTCGATTGGGATAGGAATCTTCTCATCCACCACCAAGGTTGGCTCGCTATTCATGATCTCCTCGCTGTAAATTCTGAGTCTCTAGAAGCTCTTCGGTCACTTGGGATAAGCGCTTCGGGTTGGAGGATCTCGAATTTACTGGTCTCACTGCTGTGATCTTCGTCACCGATGACTGTGACAGCGAATACGCTGGCAAGGTGATCGGTGCCACAGACCGCAATCCTCGACCATTGCTAAAAAAGCTGGACCGCCAGCGCTTTAACTCCTGGTCGAATCGAGCGCGAGGCGAATGGAGGCAGGCAAAATGAAGTTCGGATTGAGGGGAACGGTCCTGTCTGTCACGGGAGCGACGATCGTTTCTTTGATGGGCAGTGTGTCTGCGGGTGGCCAGGCCACCCCGCAGCGCATCGCTGAGGTTACTCCAGAAGAGAAACAGCTTATGGCGGAGCAGGTTTTCAAAAACGTGCAACTGCTCAAAGGGATTTCCGTGAAGGAATTCATGGAGGCTATGGGCTTTTTTGCTGCTGCCACGAACAAAACCTGTACGACGTGTCATGGTGATGCAAGCGGCGGTAGCTGGGAAAGGTATGCGGACGATCCTCCTCAGAAGCAAACAGCGCGCAAGATGATGATCATGGTGGACGCCCTGAATCGCACGTACTTTGGGGGCAAGCGCGAGGTGACCTGTTACTCCTGTCATCACAACTCCGAGCGTCCGAAGGTCACGCCGATTTTGGCTGAGCAGTACGGCACTCCCGCTCCTGAGGACCCAGAGGAGATTCCCCGGCAGGCTCCCGGGGCACCTTCCCCCGATCAGGTGCTAGACAAATATGTTCAGGCGCTTGGAGGAGCCCAGAAGCTGGGACCCTTCACGAGTTTCGTTGCCAAGGGAACGTATCAGGGGTATGACGATCCGGCCACGAGTCCTGTAGAAATCTATGCCAAGGCTCCCGGTCAGTTCTTTCAGGTCGTGCATGGCATTAGCGGAGATAGCACCTGGGTAGATGATGGTCGCTCCGCCTGGGTCACTCAAGCAGATCCAGACGCGGCGCCTGTACCTCTCATGGCGCTAACGGCAGGGGACTTGGACGGCTCCCATCTGGAATCGGAACTGTATTTCCCAGCACGCATCAAGCAACTGCTCACGAATTTGCGCGTGGGTTTCCCAATCAGCGGAGTAACCAGCATTCTCGCGGACAGCGTCGGTGTCGGTGTTGATGATCGCGAGCTCACTGTGCTGCAAGGAACCACGCCCGCCGGCACTAGCGTGAAATTATATTTCGACCCAACGTCCGGACTCCTGGTCCGAATGGTGCGCTTTACCAACCTGCCGGTCGGACTAATTCCTACCGAGACAGATTATGCCGATTATCGCGATGTTTCCGGAATCAAGGTGCCCTTTCGGGTGACCAAGACGTGGGTGGACGGGCGTTCAGTGACCGAGCTGAATTCGATACAGCTGAATGTACCCATTGACGCGGCGAAATTTGCGAAACCAGTTCCGCCAGCGCCGCGCCAAAGCGCTGCAGCGCGACAGCCCTGATACCGGCGGGGAAGCGTGCCCTCAACACATGTCGAGCGCGCAAAGTGGGTATGGTGTTAGCCCATTTAGACAGCAATAGATATAGCGAGAGGGAGAGCACTCGTTGACAATTTCCATTGAGCTGAACGATCTATCAGACTCCGAACTTCAGGAGCGAACGGAAAGTGTGGTTCGAGGCTGTATCGGTGATCGGCCAAAGGAAGAAGGTTGGAAGGTCGTGGATTTGTTCCTCATCGGGATACTGCGAGGTTACCGCGAAGGGGCCAAGCCAAACGCGCAGAAAAGTTTTCTTTGACCACGACCACACGCTGCCGGAGAAGGTGCGCGATTGGCTCGAATTATATCCGTTCAGATGAGTCAGGAAGGAGCCGACATGGAAGAATGTAATCCGGATGTGTTAGAGGCACTCAAGTCTGAACTGCGGTTCCTCGAAAACGGCGGCTACAAGCATTGCTTGCTCCGACCATGGCGGCCGCAGTTGGCCTTCATAGAGTCGCGGACCTGCCAGAAAAACCGCATCGGTGGACGCCAAGACTGCGACGGATGTGTGTTGATGCAGTTCGTGTCTTCGGAATGGCACGAAGAGAAAACGCCCTGTTGGCATATACCACTCAATGAAATAGGAGAGACCGTGGATTCATTTTATCGCTGGGGTACGGAGGATGACCTGGAGTACGCGCTTAGGACCTGGCTTTGGACCGCGATCCTATCAATTGAAGATGACCGGCGCAACACCAGCATTCGATAAGCTCTTCTGGGTTTTGGCGGCGTTTCTGCCGTGCTCGCCTGGGTCGCGAACATGACAACTCGACGAGAGGAACCATGAGGAGCACATCAGTTTTCGAGCGGCGGTGAAATCATTGGGTCCCCTGTGCCTGTGGTACATCGCAACCGTACTTCGCCGGTATATTATCCGCCATTGCTGAACGCAGATGTCTTCAGCATCAGCCGGCGCTGAGGGAGGGATTATGCTGAAATTTTGCCCGTGGTGTGGGCGCGACTTGCCGGATTGGTATGCCTCCGGTCTGCCGCCATTTGACGCTCCAACCTCACCGTGAGCCTGGATAGGTCCTGATAAACGGTGTTCTCGGATACTGCTTTTCATGGCACGACTTATCAGGATGTGGCAAGCCGCAATGCCGTGCTTTAGCAGGAATGCGGTCAAGGCGACCGTCCTCTGAATTCCTGATCCGTTCGGCAAGCTGACATAACTGACAGGTGATTCGTGAGTTGCCACCTTCGAGGATGTTGAGGGAGTTGTTGCCCTTCCTTTCAGGACACGGGCGCCGCGCGAACGATCCGGCAAAAACTTCAAGAACTCCCGTGCTTTTCTGACGGCTCCCCAATGACACCAATCGTCCGTTCCCTTGCTTTAGTTTGCATAGCGCTCTGTTGTGGACAGGTAGCGATAGCCCAGACTCTGGCCCCTCGTGCCTATGTCATCACGCCGACGGGCGCCAACGCCATTACCTTGTCTTGGAGTTTTTTTAAGGGTGGTGTGGACTTCAACGGATCGATTCCCATCACAGGCGCCACCGGCGTTTATCATGTACCGGCCCTCAGCTACTATCATTCCTTCAGCTTGTTTGGCCGTTCGGCAAACATTACCGGGCTCTTGCCCTATGGTGTGGGCACCTTTCAAGGATCAGTCCTCGGCACTCAGCAGCAGATTTATCGCTCTGGACTTCTAGACCTTGCTTTGCGTTTCTCAGTGAATCTCAATGGCGGGCCAGCGATGAAGGCGCAGGAATTCGCCAAGTGGAAACAAAAGACTTTGCTGGGAGCCAGCCTGATAGTGGTCGCTCCGACTGGTCAATACAATCCGATGCTCCTCGTCAACTGGGGCATCAACCGATGGGCATTCAAACCGGAGTTAGGCTATTCGCTGCGCTGGGGTCACTGGATGCTCGATGGGTATGGAGGAGCATGGTTCTACACGACAAATAGCTCTTTCTATTCAATACCCAGCCCGCAGCCTCAAACGGAAGCGCCTATAGGGTCTTTCGAGGGGCACTTGAGTTACGACTTGGGCAATCCACGTCGTTGGGTATCACTTGACGGAAATTTCTGGTTTGGCGGCACCACCAGCTTGAACGGCCTTCCGAATCCCGCAACTCGACAGACAAGTTCGCGAATCGGCGGGAGCGCGGCGATTCCAATGAGCAAACACCAGACCATCAAGTTTAGCTACAGCAACGGGGCCTACGTGCGTTTTGGCGGTAACTATCAGAGTGTTACCGTAGCTTGGCAGTGTTCGTGGCTTGGCTGGCCGAAATTCCACGCTCAGTAGTTTCTCTGAGCGCCTTTGAAATCGGATAGGTCCCGAGAAACGGTGTTCTCGGAGAGTGGGATTTCGGGCTCGGCCAGTCTCCGATAATGTGACTTATCAGGCGGAATACGGACTTCTCAGGAATAGCAATATGGCGACCGTGGGTGTAGGATGTCCAGATCGTCCAATCGGAGCAATCGCATGAATGTCCGCCAGCTCGTGCCGTCCCTGAGCCGCCGGCTCCTCTCCACGGGATTCCTCATGTTGGCGGCCGGCCTGCAGCAGCCGGTTCACGCGTCAGGCGTAGACCTCTCGAAGTTCAGGCGCATCGAGCCGCAGTACATCGCGGCGTTGGGAGACCCCGGGGCCACCTCCGGCAACGGCGCGCAATCATGGGGCTTCTGGAGCCAGGACCCGGGCCCGCGGGCTTGCAAGCTGGACCACTACGATCAATTGCAGGCGGCCGGCGGTGTGGCGCCGTCACAGTGGAAATTCGACCCTGCGGACTGGTGGCTGGAGGAACACGGCTTGATCATGGAGAAGCCGACCTTTCCGCTGCCCCCTGGGAAATACCTCGTCACGGGCGACCGCAAGGTGACGACCGTGCTGACAATTCAGCCCAAGGACAAGGACGGCAATCAGCGGTGGGAACTCGCGGACGGCGCGACCCTCTACGATGTTACCCATCTCGGATGCCGCTCCGCACGCTACACGCCGGCGACGGCTAACAACTCGTGCTCGCCCGCGAACGTTCGGACCAAGGGTTTTCCGGTGAATCCAGGAGCGGCCATGCCCGTCGTGAACGGCTGCCGCAAGCAGGACTATGCGGTTCTCATCGTCGTTGGGCTACCCGTCAGTCACTGAGTGGCCGCACGCAGGGCGCGACCGCTCGCCACGTGACCACGCCGACACCCGAACGCTACTTCTCCAGCGAGTGGCCGGAGCACCTCTTGTCTTTCCGTTCTGCCAGTAAACAAGACTGACAAAGAGAAAGGACCATACTGGCAAACTGGTCCACAGAGTCTGCGGAGACCATTCAAGAAATTTTGTGAGGCTCATGTCGTAGCCCACACCCAGAACGAAAACAGCACCCCATTTCAAGACCTTCTTCGTGACTTTTGACAGCGGCTGCCCACCCGCGACGGCTCTCGCCGCAGCGTAAGCCCCTCCGTACACAACGAGTGTCCCAATGGGAGGAAAAAGAAGACCGAAGATGAGGTCTGCTGCGTCGATGTTTGCCAGCGGCATTGGAACGAAGCTATCCGCAACAGTCCCAGATTGCGGGAAACGTCGATTATTTATAAACGCGCCTATCGGTCTAGTTGCCAGGACTCGAAATGAGAGATGCAGAGTCCTGGTAAACGGCCTTCTCGGCAACTGCCCATTCCCTCAAGGCACCATATGTGATACTTCACGGCTAGAGGTCGCAGCGCAACCCACGTTCGTACAGCGAGGCAGTTGGTGAAGATTGAAGACGTGTCTCTGAGTCACGTTGCGGTTGCAGTAACGGCCTTGGGACTTATCAACTGGGCGGCGCTTCAATTTGTGGTGTTGCCCACAATGCAGGAAGAGCAGCGTAAACGCCTCTACGCTGGGTGGCCATCAACGCCTTATCCCTACGTGATTAGTTGCGCCTTCGTACTATTTGCTGTCTGGTTTGTGTTCTTCTATCAAGGTCGGTTTGCCACGCATCAACGACGAATTGCCGTCTTTGCGATAGCGGTTGGTGCATTGTTTGGGATGGTGATGATCTTCGCTATTCGGACCGTCTGGCACATATGATTTCGAGCCCAGGCCGATAAGTCCTGAGAAACGGTGTTCTCGGATAGTGGGATTTCAGGCGGGCCAGATTCCGAGAACAGGGACTTATCGGGGCTTGGCCCAATCAAAACACTACCCCTCGACAAGAAAGCAAATCAAATCGTGAGAACCTGCTATCCTGATGTGTTGTTGTTGCTTGAATTCATGCGCGATTCAAAGGACCCATGCCAGAAAAAAAGCGTGAAGAGTTGAGAGCTAGACGAGTACCTTTATTCCATCGATTTGAGAAGAATCCAGACCAAACCCATTTAGCTCTAGAAATCAAGATTCTTGACGATCAGATTGCGGAGTGTACTCACCTCATTAAGCAGAAGAGAAAGACACAAGGTTAGTTCACCCGCCGACAGGGTACCAAATTGGCACAGACGCGCGGTATTTTCGGCATGCCCGCCCCAAGGTGCGTCGTTATCCGTCAACATTCGCTCGACCGCCTCACGATTTGTACGTTGCGAATGAACCATTGTGCAAGGTCTCTCGTTAGTGGGTGACCAAACTCCGTCTCCATTTCTCGTAGTTCCGCATCATTGATATCCGAATACTGTGGTGTTTCCGTCTGCCCCCTATTGGGATACCCCCACATCTAGAATGACGCTCGTCATTCGAATCAACGATATGTTCACTTATTCAAAAGGCGACGCAGGGTTGCGGCTCTACCAAATGCGTCGTTGAACAGACTTATCGGTTCTGCGTTAGGTGCTTTAACAAATGTGCCCGGCTCGCCACGTTGTCGTTGACCCGAGCGATGATTTCTCTAGTGCGTATGTTCATCGCGAAGCACTCGTTGACAGTTTGCTTTGCACGGGCCTCTAAAACCCTGTGTACGTGTAGAGTTCCGTGGACGCGGACTAAACAGCGCACCGAAGCATCAGGCAATCTCTCAAAAATGTCATAGTCCCGTTCCATTCCGTTCACCTCGCTACTGGGACAAGCACTGTACACGTGGAGGAAGGATAAAGCGAGCATAGATGGCAGAACGCCAAATCCCGAGAAACGGTGTTACCGGAAACTGGCTTTTGGGGCGAGGACGAAAGTGAGCAAGCAATCTCGTGAGGTCTCAGTTCCATAGGCGTCAGCGGCCCAGGACTTCATCGCGCTTGTTTTCCAGGAGCACCATGGCTTTTTTGAGCTTGTCGGGCTGGACGCCCTGCTCTTGCAAAGCTGCGCGAAAGTGCTTCAAGAAGGAGTCGAAATGGGAGTCGGCAAGTCCCAAGTCGCGGGCCCCGGCGTGGGCTGCGCGAATGTCCTTGCCGGTATAGACGTCGTGGCCGCCGAGGAGCATGGAGATAAACATGCTTTGCAGGGCGATTTGGTGGGGCATGTCCGTTCGGTCAAAAAAGGGACTGAGGGTGGGATCGGACAGCACCTTCTTGTAGAACGATTCCACGGCCGCGTGAACGGTCCGGCGGCCGCCGATGAGTTCGTACAGTGTGTCAACCATGGGTCTCTTGTCAGCGAAGGTGGGCGAGTATACCGTTTTCAGGCCATTTTTGAGAGAGAGGCTGGAACCAACTCTTCAGGCGTCTCGTCCCTACGTGAGCGCGTTTGGCACGGAGCCAGCGTGCCCTTAGTGATCTAAACGAGTGTGACGCCAGTTACAGACTAATGGTGTGCCTTAAGACGAAACTTGTTGTGTGGCTCAAGACGTGGGTGCGGGAAAGGAGGATTCCATGAAGGTCGAGGATGCGGGCAGACGGGGGCCTAGGACTCCCCTGCTGAAAATGGTTCCTGTTCTGATCCTTTCAGCGATGACAATTCTGTCGGTCGCGATCGCTGCGGGCTTCGCGATCATCCCACCACGGCCTACCTTTACGCTGACGGGAATCGTGAGTGATTCCGTCTGCGGCGGCGACCATGGGATCAGGGCACCGGGCGACCCCGAATGTACGCGGGCCTGCGTAGCATTAGGTGCGCAGTATGCGCTGATGGTGGGCAAAATAAGGGTCGGCAAGAAGATGTATCTCCTGCGTGGCCATGAAGCCGATCTGGACCGGTTTGCCGGAAAGGAGGTCCGGGTTATGGGGCGGGCGCTCGGCCGGGACACCATCATCGTGGATGAGGTTGATCATTCGTATACGGAAGCGGCGGGAGGGATGAACTAGCCGACTCGTTGGCGGAAGGGCAATTATGGTCACACTAGACTATGTGTTTGCTCTGTTGCTCATCGGCTGTTTGTACTCGACGATCCATATGCATTGGCCGCGTGGGCATTCCCCTTAAAGGAGTCAGTTACGGCCCGATCTTATGGCAGCAGAAAGAATCAAGAGGAGAATCGTTAGTGGCAACCAAGAACGAGGAGCCATATCTCGACTGGGTGAGCGAAGGTGTTTGTGAAGTCCTGGATTGCTCGAACCCCGCAGCGTATCGTGCATCGTGGGTACAGGCGTCATCATCAGGCTTGTGTGCAGTACCCACAAGGCGGAGGTGGAAGGAAGGCTTTTCGGGGACCTGACTCCGTCGAAATTTGGAAAGAAGCGGCCCTCGCAGTACAGATAGGCGATTTCAGCGCCTCACTTGGAAAGCGACCATTTACTGACGAGCGATCCTGTCAGCATCGGGTTAACTTGCCGCGATTCAATCATTCGACCAGCGAGAGTTGACAAGAAATCTCATTTGGCAAGTCGGCGATTGCGAGCGCCGGTGTGTCAGTTCCCGAGAAAACGGTGTTCTCGGAATGTCCGAAGGCCCCTTTTGACAGTTACCGAGAAGAGGCCTTCTCAGGCCCTATCCGACTTGCAATGCGGACGGAGGTCCGTGGGGACTCAGCTTGATCTATGAAGCGTCGTCATTACGGATTTCCGATGGGTATCACTTCTTTGGCAATCCCCCTATAAGAATTAACAGTTCCCGATGCGATGCACTCCGTTCTACCGGACCCAGAAAGCTCCGACCGCGGCTCAGGGCGCAGCGACTCCGATCCAGCAGTTGCTGCCGCTCGCGCAAAGCCTGAACGTGACCACGCAGGTGACGGATGCGAAGGCATTCATCGGCTGGCTGGACCAGCAGCCCTCAGTTGCCAAGAATCGCAAGACGGGGACGCAGGGTTATTGCATGGGAGGGGCGATGGCCTTTCGCACCGCTTATGCCGTGCCGGACCGCATCGGAGCGGTGGCCTCCTTCCACGGCGGCAACGGGCTGGTGACCGATAAGCCGGACAGTCCGCATCTTCAGGCCGCGACCACCAAGGCGCAGTTCCTGGTGGCCATTGCGCAAAATGACGATAAGCAAGCCCCGACCGAGAAGGATGTGATGAAGGAAACCTTCGCCAAGGCGGGGCTGCCCGCGGAAGTCGAAGTATACCCGGCCATGCACGGCTGGTGTCCGCCGGATTCGGGCGTCTACAGCGAGCCGCAGGCCGAGAAGGCATGGAGCCGTCTGCTGGTACTGTACGGCAAGGCTCTCGCGTAACCTATTCCCGATTGTTGGGTGCGGGTTTGCCGACCGCGGCTCCGGCCACCGCGCCCAACTACCCTCCCCGGAGGTACGTGCGTGAGCGTACGCACGCAACGCAGCAAGTGTTTCAGAGTCGAGCCTCCTTGAATTGTCGCCTTAGAGCCTGCTAAACGGCATTATCGGTAGGAATAGGCCAGTGACCGAGAAGCGGATTTCCTAGGACTTGGCAATACACGAAGACAGAAGTAGTCTGCCTTTATCATGACGTTCCGCACGAGCGTCGCGATATAGAGACGGCCCTGTCCCTCATCCAGCTCAGGCGGCCTACTCAGGCATCACCCGAAAGACAGTAGCTTTCGAGACCGGCGGCGCCTTCCATGGAGAATATTTTTTTTCTTTAGCCTGGAGCACAGCTGCTTTTTCAGCTGGATCGTTGACAATGGACAAGGTGCGATCAAACAGTTGGTCTCCTATTTTGAGTCGCACGTGAGGATCACGCAGTATATCGTCATTCCACAGTTTGCCGGGATTCGAAGAGATATAGAGATTGCCATCATAAACAGCGCACCAAATCGTCACTGAGTGAGGCAGCAGAAACGGGGTCTGGGTCTGAATCTTGATCTGTTGAATTTTGTCCGTGAACGACCAGTCGGTGACTGGGGTAGTGACGAGTTTCCCTTTAAGCCAAAGCCCTGGCAGCCTGCATGACAAAGATCTATTGAACGGCGAACAGTCCTCAGGTTCGAAACCGAAGATTCGCGACGCCGACAGCAGCAAGATCAAGCAGATTAAGATCGACCCACTAATCCTCAATAGAATCTTCAATGGTTCGCCTCTCAGCTCGCAAATTAGTGAGCTCTAATCCCAGCAAGATAGTTCCAATCCAGTATTTCCACGAGGCTTCAGCGAAGATACACCCAACCGCCTCCGTAGTGCTATCCGGGCGATTGTGACCTTTGGGGTTAGCGGAAAAGTCCCATGAGTTCAGGCATAAGTCTTGGTAAACGGCCTTATCGGAGACTGGCCCACACCCAGATGCCCCGAGCATTTTCAGGATGCATTAGGAAAGACGAAGAGGCAGCCGACCCGGACCCGAGATTCAATCGGCGCTCATGGGTCCGTGATTCATCGCTTCTTGGTTCACTTCTTAATTTGGTGTCCCGTTAGGATAGAATTTCAGTGGAGGCAACAACCCGAATGAACGATGTAATTTCTACGTTGAAGAGCAGACGTAATGAACTCACCCTCGAACTCGGACGCATCGACAAGGCCATTGCGATTCTCTCAAACGGCAGCGGTGCAACTACTAACGGCAAGGGAACGCGTGCACGAGTATCAAAGCCGATGTCGACAGCTATGAAGGCAAGGATTGGTCGTGGCGTTCGGAAGGCGTTCCTGCAGCGCAAGCGCGAGGCCGCGAAAGCGAAGGGCTAACGAATACTTTTAATGCCGCTAGCGACAATGTGCAGGAGTCGCAGCCGCAGCCATCGCTCCCGCAACGGTCGCCGGGCTCGCGCTCATACGGTGCGGCTGCTCCCAGGCTGCGTGGGCAATTGAGATTTTCACGGCCATCGTCTTTTCATTCTGGATTGTGGCTAGCAGGGGTAATTTCCAATGTAGTTAGTTCTATTTGCCAGATTCCACACGTAGGGGAGCCCCATCCGAAAGGGCAAGCATTCCCAGATCGCCTTACTTGTTCGTGTTCCAGATATCCGCGATGACTTTCCACTTGCCATCCGCCTGCTTCTTCCAGGTAACGACGGACTTTTCGGTCTCGGTGATCGGCTTGCCTTTCTTATCGTTCATGGTCATGGCAAAGGTGTCGTATTCCACCGCGAGATCGCCAGAGCGAGCCACTTCGACGCGCTCGATGTTACCCTCCATGTCGGAAGCACCGGGCGTGGCAAAGAAGGCGGTCCAGGCGCTACGACGTTGGTCAGCCGTCTTTGCGATGGGCGCGTTCTGCGGGTATACCCAGGCGTCGTCGGCGTAATAGGAAAGCGTTTGGTCGAGATTCTTAGCTTCTACGGCCTTGCCCCAGTCTGCAGCCGTTGCTCGAATGGCCGTCTCATCTTGCGCACGAGTGTCCGCCGGAGCAGGTGTAGGTGGTTGTGCCGTCCCACAACCGACCAAGATCGTCGCGACGGTGGCCAAACAGACAACCCAGGAAATCGATGAGCACTTCATATTAGCCTCCTCCGTAAAGTAGTCGCACGAGCGGCATTTTTCCTTTTTTTCGAGGGTCTGAATGTGACCTTTGTCACACTGCCTTAGTTTATCCGGACCTTCGCCAGCGGCTCTTCTGAGCAGCACGAGGAGACCGCATTGAAAACCTCACTCAGCTGGAGCTTGCGTACAACAGTCACAGCGCCCAGCGAAGCGTAATGGTGCACGTCGCGATTGGTTGGCATGGAGGATTGCATCACAACTACCCACGGCTGTATCGGCAAGCTAGCCACGCGGCTGAGGAAATCAGACGAATGCAGATCCGGCAAGTAATCGTCTACCAGGAGAACTTGGAAATCTTCAGTCTTGAGAAGGTCCAGCGCTTCGAAGCCGCTCCAGGTCGTGCGTGTGTCAAACCCGGTGTTCTCAAGAACTCGTTGCAGCGTACCTAGGACGTTTTCGTTGTTGTCTACGATCAGGACTCTTTTCTTGTTCTCTTTCATCATCATCTCCTAGTGTCCACCACAACTTTCAAACGCACCCTGTGCTGGCGTCCCGCACGCAGCGTCGACAACCCAAGGAACGACCGATTCGACCGCAACGGTATCGTGGCCAACTACCTTTCTCTTTACCAAAACCCTATCGCCAGCAAATCGGTTCACTCTGGTTCATGGCCTTTCAGGGCGTATGTCTTCCTTCCGATCGCTAGAGCGTACCCGGCTCCTAGTTCCACGCATAGGCACGTACATTCCGCATCGCCGTGTGCCTTCGTCCCGTGTGTACCGCCACATACTGAATCCGTCACTATGCCGCTCAGTGCGATGCCGGACTGGTCCTATTTCCCGATGATAGAGGCCGCTGCGGATCTGCCGGCAGCCGTGCCAATGCCTGCAATGATCAAAACTGAGACCAGTTTCAGGACGGTGTTACGCTGTGAGTGTAGTCGCCAACTTGTTTGCTTCATGTCATGCCTCTCAACAATCATCGATGGCATTTATGCTGCCAGATTTAATTGAAGATGGCTGTGATGCAAACGACGGAGCGGAGTGACATCGGTCACTGGTGCGCCGCGGAGTTTGGTGTATAAGTCGTTGAAGGAGGTGGTCCAAATGCCAGAAGCCGCGAAGGGAAAGGCGAGAGTTCCGATTCAGAATGTGCTGTTTGCCACCGATCTGTCGCACGCATCCGCCCCCGCCATAACTTACGCGTTGGAGATTGCGGGGCTCTACGGAGCAAGGATTTGCGCAGTCCACGTTAAGACCGGGGAATGGGACAAAGTGCAGGAACAAGAGTCCGATCGATTGAGCGAGTTCCTGAAAGGAGTTCCTCACGAATTCTTGGTTGTTCCCGGAGGTCCGACCGCGCTGAGGGAAAGCGGGGACACACCGACAACGCTATTGGGTCTGGTCGGGACGAAGAATATCGACTTGATTGTCGTGGGCACCCATGGGCGCTCCGGCCTGGGCCGCGTCCTTATCGGATCGGTAGCCGAGACGATTGTCCGCGAAGCGCCGTGTCCGGTTATGACGGTCGGCCCGCGGCTGGTTGCCAACCCGAAGGGGAGCTTGAAAATCAAGGAAATCTTGTATGCAACCGACATGACCCCATCATCCGAGGCTGCACTGCAATACGCTATTTCTCTGGCACAAGAAAACCAAGCACGGCTGATCATTTTGAACGTCCAACTCAAACCCAAGACGGGAGAACTTGTCGACGCGAAGCGCTTTGAGAGTTCGAACCTGCGGCGCCTGCAGGAACTTATCCCGCCGGACGTGGAGCTAGGGCGTCAACCGTATTGCATTGTTGAAATCGGCGATCCGGCAGAGAAGATCTTAGAGACGGCGGGCGAGTGCAAGGCCGACATGATTGTGCTGGGCATCCGTCCGCATTCTGTGGCCGCGGCAACACATCTTTTGCAGCCCACTGTGCACCGGGTTATTGCTGGTGCAACGTGCCCAGTCCTCACGGTTCGAGGCTAGGCGGATTTGATAGCCAACTCCTGATTATCGGAGCGTGGGATTTCAGGCCCACGATGAAAAATGTGGCACATTCGAGTGAGTCCGCTACAAGCGACTCGGTCCTATGGGCAGGCCGAGTCGATTCGCGGCGTTATTGCTTTCTCTGGCTGGCGATGTGTCTTTGTGGCCCCAAGTCCAATAAAGTCCCAGGTACGCGTAGTTTTCGCTTTGGCCGGCAATCGTGTGTCCGTAGCAGAACAGCAGTTGAAAGCCGGGTCCCGGAATTTGTAGTAACCTCCAAAATCCCTCGTCTGTGCGCTCGCCAAACCTTCTGGTCCGTGATAGAAGGTCTCGGCGCCCAGCGTCCACTTCTTGCCGATATCGCGCTGCACCAGCCAGCCAGCATATGGAAAGTTGCGATAACCGGGCACCCTGTTGAAAATCGTTTCTCCAACTCCTCCGTACGTGGTCCACGGGCCAAAACTCTTCTGCACCCAAATAGGCACTTTGTATCAAGTCTTGCCCACGCCCAAGCCCTTTACGGCGCTGCCCGTGGGAAGCTCAAACATCGTAAATGTCCCCACCATAGGACGAAGCTTTGATTCCTGTATGAACCGGAACTTGATTCCGGTTTCAATATCGCCCAAGCCAAACGCGCTCGGGCCGGTCCCAGCCGGAGCGAAGCTCGGACTGTTCGAGGGCAGGATGGTCGCGAGAGGAACGATGATGTGCAGGTGGACGTTCGGAAGCGTACCCCAGACGTTCGGAAGCGTACCCCAATTGAAGTCCGCTGCGGGTCCAGCCGTGTCCATTTCTACGGGGGTGCCGTCAGCCGTGGCGAATGTATAGAACTCATAGTTCCGGAAATCAATCGGTTCGGGATCATCCGTCTGAAAGGGAGGACCAGCCCACGCGGAGACCGAACCAAAGATAATCGCGAGTAACGAAAGCAGAAATGCCGACTTTATTGCCCCCGCACTGTGCCCTTGGGTTGCGTCAGCTCTGCGAATAGTTCCTTGGCATGGAACTTGGCACCTTGGGAACAGGAATTTGCGTTTTGGTCCTGTGACTCGCACATTGTATTCTTCGGTTGACTCCAAAAGATCTAACGCCTTGACGGCTGTTCCCGGGTAACGGGCCACTCGGAACTTATGGAGACCATCGTGCTTACGAATACTACTTCGCAATCTTAAGCCGAACCGCTCTTCAAGAGGTCTTGGGGGTCCCTCGTTCTTCCAACAATAAACGGCGCAACGTCCTCAAATCTTTCAGAATATGGCGACTTGTGGTGATGTGCGACGCAAGCTTGGCTAATTTGTAACTCACGAGTTGCAGCGCCTGCTTTCGGCGCGCCAGCTTGATATCCCTGGTACGCTCGATTTCCGTCTCAATTTGCTTGTGGGCTTCTTGTGTTGCCTCAAGGAGGTAATTCACGTACTCCAGAGCACTCTCAATATTGTCAAATGGTGTTTCCGGCTGGTAGCTCATACAGCCCCTCTAGATGCATTTGGTCGCCGCTGGTCATGACGATATCCGGCCAGTCAGCTTAGTGTTGATCTGCATTGGGCTGGAACAGCTCAATTGCATGCAAGTGAATGATCTCTCCGTTTCTGGTCGCTCACGGGTGCGTCGCATTCCTCAAAGGCAAGGTCGACCAGTCGCCCATCCTGAATGCACAGCGCTGATTACTTCTGTCATGTTCAACTGCTCGGGCTATTCGCCGATTGCCTCACATGAACCTTCGGCTGCATGTCACGCTCTGGGCACGTCGCCGCCCGCTACAGTCCATGAGCTACTTAGCTCCGGAAGCCGATCCGGCTCAACCGCAATGAAATCGCCCTTCCTCGAACGAATGGTCATGCAGCCATCGCGTGACTGGCGACTTCAGGACAGGGGCCTGCGCCCTTCAGGTAAGCTGCCCACAAAGCGCGTTTGGCGGCCTCGGCGGCTGTTGGCAGCTCGTGCAACGCATCTAAGACGTCAAACGCCCCGTTCTCCAATGCCTCGGCACACTCGACGTCAGAGTTGTTGGCCACAAGAATGAGAACAAAACCTAGATCATAGTAGCTCGCAATGTCGGCCAGGCGCCGCCACGATCCATCGCTCAAAACGCGCGTCGTAAAGACCACCTGAAACCGACCGGATCTTGCCAGAGTACAACCCGCCGCCATACTCCGAGCACGCTCCAGCTCAGACCCCCTCCTTGGAGGGCAATGTTTAGCCGCTGCTCAATTGAATCGTCATCACAGACAACCAGAATTCGAGCTTCGTCAGAGACTTTCGGTACCAGGCTAAGGGGGGCATCAATATTGCTGTTCGTTTCTTGGCTGTGCATAACATACCGCCTTTCTCTTTGTTTTTGCCAGTCGCTTTCACAAGAACACCGTACTGCCTCCTGCCGTCTCGGCCCGTGATATCCGTCACAGCCCTCTCATAGATGTGCGTAAACTGATAATCCATTGACTCAACCCGTCTGCATTTTCGCCGAACGGTCCGTCGAGCAACCGCCCTGTGCAGTTGCCTTGATTTGTGATACTCCTCACAATCGGCTGCTATAACCGTCACCGCTTCCCAAGAATATCGGTCGAAAGTAGGGGCGATGAAAGCCCGAACCTAATTGCGACGCGAGAAAAGGCGTCGAGAAGGTCGACCGTCATGTTCGACACACGAATCCACGTACAGCTTAGAAGTATTCTGTTTCCGACAGATTTTTCATCGGCTGCGAATGCCGCCCTGCCCTATGCCGCTGAAATCGCCCAGCGATATGGGGCGAAGTTATACACGTTGCACGTCGTGCCTTCGGATACTTACGTTATTACCGCCCCCGAAACACGGCCGATTTTGGCTAAGAGGGCATTGAGAGAAGCTAAACAAAAGGTGCATGAACTGCTTTCCCACCTGGAGGGAGTCGAGACAGAGGTCTTGGTCCGATCTGGAGATATCTGGACCGCCGTGGGGGACGTAATCGAAAAGTTTAAGATTGATTTAGTCGTACTTGGAACGCACGGCCGCACCGGCTGGGGAAAAGTCTTTCTCGGCTCTGTAGCCGAAACCATTTTTCGCAAAGCGCCATGTCCGGTAATCACCGTTGGTCCACATTGTTCAGCAGATCCGAAGCGCAGCGTGGAGTTCCACCAGATCGTATTCGCGACTAATTTCAGTCCAGAGTCGCTCGTTGCAGCACCCTATGCCGTTTCTCTTGCTCAGGAAAACCAGGCAAAGCTCACGCTATTGCATGTCGTTGAAGACCCGAAAAGCGGACTGGGTCAACCCCGATCAGTTAGTGCCTCCTGAACTTCCGATGCTTTGCCGGGTCGTTCCTAAAGAAGCAAGGCTATGGTGCGAGCCAGAGTTTCTGGTCGAAGAAGGGATCGCTGCCAACAAGATCCTAGAGACTGCGGCCGAGAAAAATGCTTCTTGGCGTGCATCCCCCTTGTAGGCCGCTGCAGAGCGTAATGAGCCAGCAGGCTTCACCGCGAGGCGTATGGCATGTGCACCTGGGATCATCGTGATACATGACACCCAGCCAGGTGACGGTTGTCACGGAAAGTCTCTCTCTCAGTGGCACATGTTGTTGCTGTGCATGAGGGTTTTGAAATGCTCAAGGACGAACGAGATGCGCTGGAGGTCCTCAGGTCCGAACTTGAGTACCTCAGAAGCGGAGGTTATTCCAAGCAGGAATCATGGGCACCACGCTTTATTTTTGAGGATTCTCCTACATGCCTGAATTTCGGTCACAAAGACGCCAGTCCCTGCAGTGACTGCGTCTTGATGGACTTCGTGCCGCCCCAGGATCGTTCCCAGAGATTCCCGTGCCGTCATATTCCGCTGGATGCTTTGGGGCAAACGCTGGACACGCTTTATCGTCACTGCGATCAAGCAGAGGTTGAAAAGGTAGTCTGCAATTGGCTCGAAGTAACGATTCAGCGTTTGGAGCAAGAGCGTGCAAGTCATCGTGAGCAAGAGGAACGCACGCCTCTCGGTAGTCAAGAAAGCAGAGGCATCTCTCTGTATGAGAAGTTTCATCCCAAGTGTGCAAATCCTGCGTGTCCAGCTGCGTTTCATTGGCTCGCGGGAGGGAAGTTCTTTCGATTCCGACCTGAAGAGACCTCCTCCAAGGAGGATCAGCCAAAAGGAGATTCTCCGACAGAGCACCACGGCGTAAAGCATTATTGGCTCTGCGAGCGTTGCTCTCATCTGTTTACACTCGTGTACGAGCGAGAAGAGGGAATAGTTCTGAAACCGCGATGGTCGGGACTACCCATGGCCAGGGCATCGGGAGAAGGCCAATGAAAATGTATCTAAAAATCGTTTCAATTCCAGTCCTGCTATTGACGCTTGCAATATACGCTCAAATCCCACCTAAGACCCACAAGCAACTCGAAACACTAATTTATTCTGTGAAAGGCCCAGACTTGTTTCGCGCTCATTGTGCTGCCTGCCATGGAGAAGACGCCAGCGGCCACGGACCACTAGCATCAGCCTTGAAGACCAAAGTCCCCGATTTGACGGTGTTGGCGAAGAACAACAAAGGCGAATTTCCGTCGGCTTCTGTGCGCAAAATTATTATCGGTGAAGACGTTTTGATTTCTCACGGTTCCAGAGAGATGCCGATCTGGGGGCCGATCTTCCACCAGATCGAATCGGATCAGGATTGGGGAAATGTGAGAATCGAAAATTTGGTGAAGTATTTGCAATCCATTCAGCAGAAGTCGGACCCTCAAGATTAGTGACGTTATGACAGCCAAGCACGAGCGGCGGGCACTCCGCATTATCGTATGGGGCGGCAGAGCGATCGGATGGATTCTGATTGCCGTTGCAATCGCCAGTACTCTGCAGATAGGAGTTCTCACCCGCATGGGGGACAGCCTGAAGCTGATCTCCTCTGTGGCACTCGCGGTACTTGGTGTCGTGTGGATTATCGGTCTGGAGTTGTTCCTCAGGTTTTTCGATAAGTTCTTGTCGAGCAACTGAAGAGCCCGGCACCTATTATCGTGCCGTTTCTGAACGGCCAGGTTGCGTATTGTGGGAGCCGGGTCAGTCAAGGCGCTATGCAGGAACCACTGTAGGCTGTTCAAAATTGAACAGGCCAACATTTCGTGGAAGCGGACACATCGACGATGGTCCCACAGGCTGTGGCCTTTGTGTCCATCCAGATCATAGGGGACTTGCCGTATGACGTTTCGAGTGCTCGCGGGTATTTACTCGTTGACTACTCCAAGATGGCCATTTACCCTCTTTTTACGTCCCTGCTTCCATTGTTCATTTGGCTCTCGATAGAGTGTGCCCAAATGCCAGGACTAGCGACGACGCCACCGACCGTAGAACGCCAGACAGAGCGCCGGCGAGTCCCTCGTATTCCTTTCAAGGCCACGTCTGTGGTGACCGAAACAGGGTCTTCCCAAATGGTCGTTGCCCAGACCACCGAATTGAGTCGGTTTGGTTGCTTCGTCCAAACTACAAAACCATATCCGAAAGGGACCAGGGTGCATTTGGAATTGGCTGATGGCGGGGACGTTTTCACCGCGTCCGGCGTGGTCGCTTATGTCACAGGTGACGGGATGGGCGTCGTCTTCAGTATGGTTGAACCCGAGAATTACGAAATCCTCGCCAAGTGGTTATCCCGCACTCCCAGACGATCCGACCGCTACAGTTTCGGGGCAACCGCTGAAGTAAAAGAAATCGGCTCATGGAAGGAACAGGTTTTGATTACCCGCGACCTGAGTGCGGGCGGGTGTTTCGTCAAAACTGCGGCCCCGCTTCCTAAGGGAAGCCGAATCCGTGTGCGGATTGAACACGCCGGAGCCGAGTTCACGGCCATCGGAAGAGTGACTGACAACATGACCGCAGAAGGTATGGGCGTCGAGTTCATCGAGATGGAATCTCGTGATCGAGCGATCCTCGAAACGTGGCTGGCTGAGAAATCAAGCGGATAATCGTGACACCCACCTATCGGGTTGAGGCATTCACGGACTAGGAACAGGCGGTAACTTCTGGGCTGCCGCCAACTCCGAAAGGCAAGCTTGAAGACGTGTCTTATCGATTGGATCGATCTCAGTAAACTCAATTCCGAGACCACGGCTACCTTGGTCTCTGAAACAATTTACTACGCGACCCATGGCGGAAAAATGAGTTCCAGAATGTGCAATCTGGAGCGCGACTCTAGCAGCCCTCTCGACGGGCATCTCCGTCTTCACGAAGCACCCGTATAGGCTCACTGCCCGAACTAAGGCTACTTTCATTCGTCCCGAGTCAAGATCGGTGAGTTCGACAACGCCACCCAAATGGTATCGAGGTGCCCGACGCCTGCCGTGGGTTTGAGTTCCCGACACCGTCAGCACTCACGTCTGTTCATGGTTGTCAGCCATTTTAGATTGAGGTTTGTTTCGCGCTGATGCAATGGCATCGCCGCGCTCGCAACTGCTAATAGAAGATGCAGCACAAGAACGCATCAATGAGTGGCTACTGCGGATGGTTCGACTGAAGACAATGTATGAGAGGAAAAGCGATGACTACTTGCGATCTATGTGGCGAAGGAAAGGATTGCCTGCAGAAAGAAATTGAGGGCAAAGAATACGACATCTGCCCGGAATGCTGGAAGCCGCTAGAACAGAAACTTAGGGGCAAAGGCAGAGTGAAGAAAGAGATGGTGTTCCTGCCTCCGCCGAGAGAGGAAGAACGAGAAGATGAAGAGAAGCCGGGGCCGGGAGAGCCGCTAAAATTTGGGGTGAGCTTCAGCCGAATTGACTGTTCGCAAATAGCCGCCAGTGTTGACTCACTCCGATTCCCGGCGAATAAAGTCGCGAAGGTCTGTTTTTAGTTGCTGACACGGATCACCGTGGCCGCGCTTCAGCAACTGCGGGTGGTTCTTTTCGAGCCATTCACAGAAGGCCGAGACTTTGTCCTCTGTGCGTTCTTCGGGCAAGAATCTTAGCTGCCACAAGGCTACGAGGCGCTGCTTTCTGGCGTGGTTTTTCAGTTGGGGAGAACGCACACTTAAATTGTATCCTCTGGTTCCTATTTCCCCGCGAGAGCCGCCCGCGCCCGTGGTGCGGAATCGTGCTCCCCGCGCTCTCCGAATCGCTGGAACATCTCTTCTCGACCGCGCATTTGGGAATACGAAGGATTCAAAATCTTGACCCATGAAGCAGGTTTATCCGTGTAGGTGCCGCGTCTGTATTTCCCGACCATTCCTTCGCAATCCTGCTGACATATGGCTTGAAACAATCTGACGCCGTACCTCTCCATATGGCTCGCATAGAGTAGGCTCCGGTTTCGGCTCGTTCGGATTAGGTGCCGAAGCCTTAGTTTGCGCTCCACCAAGGGAAGGTTCCGAAAGTCCTCGTTATTTAGCCAGAGCAAATCGAAGCAGTAGAGGATCGCGTTGGCTTTCCGTCTTCTCATATCCAGGAACACGCTCCTGCCCTTGGCGTCCAAGCACACGACTTCGGCATCGATGATGGCATTCTGGACCCTGAGCTTTGCCACTGAAGCTGCCAAAGGACTGAAGCTTTTGAACTGATTCTGCTTTCTCGATATGAGTCGGCAGGCTCCGTCTTCGATGTAAGTCATGCATCGCCAACCGTCCATCTTCAATTCAAAGACGAACTCGGTATGGTCAAACGGAGCGTGTATCCGTTTCGGCGCGATGGGTTGGATGCGCGGTAGCATCGCCTAATTATCTCGGCTGCGGGAGACTCCGTCAAAGTTACTGCGTTTCAGAACACGGGAATGCTTTCTGGAATGCTCTGTAAGCCAGAATCATTACAGGGAGGTCTAATTGTTGAGGATTATCTTCGATGAATTTCCGCACGACCCGGCCAGCCTGGTCTGCGCTTATCGCATTATTTCGCGGGCAGACTTGGTATGGACCTTGCCGTTATCGGCAGGCAAGTCCAAACCAACTTTGGTGGGCGTATCGACCTGCTTGCTCTCGATGTCGATGCAAATTGCGTGATTCTCGAGTTGAAGCGAGATAAAACCCCTCGTGAAGCCGTTGCCCAGATTCTGGATTATGCAGCTTGGATTCGAGGCATCGGTTACAACGAACTCGATCAGATTGCCGAGTCTTACGTGCTGGGCGACAAAACGGAGTCACGGGGGCCTACTGGCGGGGTCGTTCATGGCCCAGGGGCCCCACTTTTGTCCCTGTATAAAAAGGCTAGGCTAATCAGGCATGGGATGAGCCAGCAGTTCGTTATACCGGTCGTTGAGCTTCAGATAAGCGTTAAGCATTGGCCTCTGGTCGCCTTCGTCAATTCCATTGAGAAGCGGCGCAATCTGATCACGTTCGTACCGCAATTCCTCCGAACTTCCGAACTGAATTAGATAGTCCAGCCTTTCAGCATCTTGCCAGATAGGTAGACGCGGTTTCTTAGGTGGAGGACTGGCTAATTCTTCCGCTATCTTCCGCTTTCTCTCTTGGGCTCGCTCTTGTCTAGCCTGTGCGGTACTCTCCGGGCGACGACCTTTCCGAATTTCAATTTCTTGATGGATGCGTTCAAGCATTTCCTGTTTCTCCTTTGGCGCGCTTCGCCTTGCGCCCGCCCGGCTCCGCCAATCCAGCGCCTACTTTGCGGCCAGCACGGTCAGTCTGGATACCGGCTTGGCTGTGGTCGTCACGCCCGGAGTCGAGCCGTCCGTGCGTAGCGATGTAAGCTCGCTCGTCTTTATCGGTCTAGGATTTCTGATTGCAGACACGGCTTGGAAACGATAATCGGACGCTCGGACGATTTTTCTTCCAGCATTCATGGAGGATTGGCTATATCATGTGATATAGTCTCTCCATGAGCCAATTCGTCAAACGGCTGGCCTATCTTCGACCGGAACAGAATGACCGTTTGGAAAAGCTATCCAAAAAGACCGGAGCGCCTGTTGCAGAATTAATCCGTCGAGCAATCGACCTTTATTTGAAGAAGGCAGGGCGCTGATGCAAGACGGAACTGTCATCAAACACAGGAACGCATGGAGACTTCGCTATTACGAAGTCCAGATTCGCGATGGCGCTCGCAAGCGCGTGCGTGTCAGCAAAAAGCTTGCCTCGGTCTCCGCTGAATACCCGACTAAGCGCAGTGTGTTGGGTCTGGCTCAAAGAGCTTTGGAACAGATCAACACGAGCCAGCTTCAGCCGGAGTCATCGCTGCTGGTGACAGAGTTTATTGAGAAATTCTATTTCCCGACGATGGAGAAAGAGCTTCGGCCTTCCACGGTCCACAACTATAAGGTCAGCATCTACGATAAGCATCTCAAGCATCGATTCGGCAAACTGCGCCTGCGTGATGCCCGGCCAGTCCATTTCCAACGGATGATGCGTGATATCAGCGATGTCGGCCATACCACGCTGCTACACATCAAAAACTTCATCTCCGGCGTGTTCGAGTTTGCTCGACGAGATGGAGTACTGGATACACCGAATCCTGTGATCAGTGTGACTGTTCCGGGTCGAAGAAAGAAGTTTGATGGGGCGGCCTATACGCTGGCTGACGTGAGCGATATGCTGGAAGCATTCAATAACGAAACATCGCAAGACGAAACAGCACGGGACGTAATCGCATTCTTGAGTCTGACCGGTCTTCGTCAATCCGAATGCCGCGCATTGCGTTGGTCAGACTGGGACGAAAACAACGAAACACTGAGTATCCAGCGAGCCGTCTGGGGCAAGCACGTCGGCCAGACAAAGAACATCAGTAGCGAGAACACCATTCCAGTCCTATCTATGGTTCGAGACTTGCTGCGGTATCGTCGTGATCAAATCAAACCGAAACCAGATGATTATATTTTTGCCGGTCCGAAGAATGGCGCTCCACTGGACTTCCACAATCTGGTCAACCGAGTGATCAAACCTCGGCTGGACCCAAGCAAAGTTAAATCGAATATGGAGAATCCGGAAATCAGACGTTACATCGAAAGCGGAGTCGTCAAGCCTGTGGTGAACTTCACAGGTCTGCATGGATTCCGCCGTGGTTTAGCAACGAATCTTTTTGACTTGGGCGTGCATCCTAAGGTGATCGCTGCTATCCTACGGCATAGCGATGTCAGCACCACGATGCAGCACTACATCAAGGAACGAGACACGGAGACTCGGGCGGCGTTACAACGGCTCGAAGATTCATTCCGGAAACTGTATTCATGACCGGAAGAGCATCGGACCACAAAATGGACCCCGCTTTGAGGCATCTCCTATAAGTCCTTCTGAATAAATGTGGTGAGCGTAGCTCAGCTGGTAGAGCATCGGTCTGTGGAACCGAGGGTCGCGGGTTCAAATCCCGTCGCTCACCCCAAAACTCCCTCAGCCTATTGCACTTGCATTTATTGAATCGCCGCTTTCTTGTTCCCCGTTTCAGAATTGGGAACAACTGGGAACAAATCGCCAAAGTACGCCCGTTCTAAAGCGACTGCGGCCTCACGTTCCGATTGCCTCGAAGTATGCGTGTAGATGTCCGCTGTCGTACTGACATTACTGTGCCGTAGAAGCCTTTGCGCGAGCTTCAAACGTCCAGTTCGCTCCTCCACGACGCTTCCCGCCGTGTGACGAAACGCATGAAAACCGGAAGCGCCCTTCAATCGCGGAATGCGGAGCCTATCGAGCGCCGGATACAGCACGTCCCGGCGAAGAACGTCAGGGTTGAGCGGTGACCCGTCAGGCTTAGAAAAGATGAAGTCCTCGGGGCTGGTATGGGCTGAGCGCTGTCGATGCTCCGACAGCACTTGCTTCAAGATGTCGTCAAACCAAATGGAATCCCTGCTGCTTCTGGTTTTGGGTGTGACGACTTGCTTGTTCCATAGACTCTGTTCCACACGCAATTCGCCGGTTTCAAGCGAAACGTGCTTCCACTGCAAACCAAGCAGTTCACCAGCGCGCAGGCCGGTGAGCGCAAGGCAGACGAACACGGGACGATAATTCAATGGAATTTCATTGAGAATCGCCCTGACCTGTTCAGGGGTCCACGCGGTTTTTTCAGAGCGTGGAACAGCGGGCCTATGCTTCTTGCGCACAGGTGAACGCTGAATCAGATCATTGTCAACAGCTAGCGAGAAGATGCCTTGTATAAGCCGAAGAAGGTTGAGCACGGTTTTGGGATGGAGCTTCGCCTTGCTCTCCGACTTCGCCTTAACAAAATTCTCGATATGCAGAGGAGTGACGTTCACCAGCTTTAGATCGCCCAAAACGGGAAGGATATGCTTCTCCAAGGCGCATTCATATCCGAACCTCGTCGAAGGCTTCATTCCGTTACGCTCGGTGTACGGCTTCCAGATTGCCTCCACAAAATCCCGAAACGTTAGCTCTGAGCGTTTCCGCTCGGATTGCGGAGAGTTCTCGAAGCCGCAGGTCCAAAACCGCCCTTGCGGCCTTCTTGCCTGAAAGGCCGTAGAGCGTTTCGGACTTCTGCTTCCACTTGCCTTCTGCCGATCGGCACACGATAGCGAATCTTGAATATGATTCCCCGGCGCGTGCGAATTGGCTCTGATACATAGCCCTGCTGATACGATTGACGAGTCACTTTTTGTCTCCTCCCTTCATTTGTGGCCCGTCTTTGCCTTTCGCCTTGATGTAGAGCAGCGCTCCCTTCCGTAGTATCGAGGCGACTGGTTCCCCCAGCTTGCGAGACGCAGCTTCTAGCGTCCGTATCTCGCTGGGCGTCAGCCGAAGAGGAAACAGCTTGCTTCGCTTCAAGTGCTTCGGTTTGAGAGGTCGCGCCATACATCTCAGTGTTACTGTATATACCGTTATCAAACGTAGTCAAGTGCGAATCTGTTCCTTTCTTGTTCCTAGCGGGTTTTACGAAGCGCGGAATCTACCGGTTAGTGAAGGTCGTTAGGTTGACAACCCAAACGGCGGGACAGGGGGAGCGCTGTTCTCAAGCCTCTCCATGACCCGTGGCAATGCGAAGCGAAGATACTTGCCAAGGCGGAATGCGCCAAGCTCGTCGGCGTGATCGTATATCCAGCTTGGCTTTACGCGGAGCACTTCAGCAAGCTCCTGCACGGTTAACAGCGTTTCTTGCGTTTTCAAAGTACATGAGCCTTTCTGCCGACTTCTTTGGCTCAAGGAAGATTGGGGCCAGAGCCTGGTTTCGCGCACGACCCTGGCGGCTGAGGCTAGATCGGTGTCACCCGAAGTGTTCCCCCTCCCCGTATACGCGTAAATTCACCATTTAGAGACCTCATAGGGATAGGGTGTACGGATCGGGTTTGGGCAGGTTATCAGGGCTAGAACATGATATTTGTGCGAGACCCGCGTTATCGAGCAAGCGCGCGGCGCGATCAGAGAGGGTGGGTTTGGTTGCAGGGCTTGTAAAGCCACTGGACTCCCTGGGATTCAGGATTTCAAGTGCTTCCAACTCCTCAATCACTCGGTACCGTACCGTCGCTGACATCGGCACAGCCCTGGCATCTGTTCCGTCGTGCACGGCCAAGATGATGCTCCTGCGTTGTTCGGGCAGGCAATCCAGCCCGACGCGGAACCCATCTTGAAGGTCCTGTTCCTTGACCTCGGTGTGTCCGTTGAGAGCGGCGATACCACGGATCAGAGCCGCGAGACCCTTCGAGATACGCGTATTCGCCTCGGACTCCGGCACGTACTCAATCTCGCGATTGCCATAACCGTTGCGGAAGATGTGCGTGCGGCCCAAGGCAACTATCTCGGCGAGGGCAGCGATACGAGACCGTATGACCGGAGGCAACGTGGGTGTGATTGTAGAAGCCTTAGTAACAAGCAAACTGATGGCCTCGCGTGCTTCTTTTTGGATGATCTCTTCCTTGCCTTGTTGGCTTATGGCCCATTCGCCCGCTTCCTCAGAATCGGGACGGTGCCAACGCAATTGCAAGAACCGCTCTCCTAAGACTGAGAAGATGGAAAAGAAGCGGTCGAGAACGGGAGTAACAGCCGCGAGAATCGTTACGCGGCCTTGCCAGATTTTTGTCTCGCCCGTCCCAAAGTTGCGCTTCCATGTTCCGTCGTGGATTTCTCGAAGCTGGCTGAGAATCGTTGCGCGCTTTTCACGCCGCATCGATAGTACGGTAGTAAAGTCCTTGGCTAGGAAGATGGCATCGCCGCGGGTAGTGAAAGTTGTTCCTTCTTGAACTGTATGGCCTAATTTCTCAAGTAGGCCAGCCTCTTTATGTCCATAGAAGCCGCTAAGGAAGGTGTTTTCGCTGAAGTCGCTAAGAGTCACCACTTCAGGTAATCCGCACGCGCCCATGAGGCTCATGGTCGTTTTTCCGGCGCCAGGCGGAGCCACCAGAAACAGCCACGCAGGATCGCCAATTCTTAAGTAATGTGCCTTCACTACGCCGAGGGCAATCCGCACGGCTTGTAGGTCAGGCTTATAAAACCACCTTTCGAGTACCGTGTTCAGTTCCTTGAATCTGTCTCCTTGTGCAGTGGTTATGGTCGGCTGCGGAGCAGTCGGCATTGTTTCAACTAGCTCTACGGTCATTAACAGTTTTCCTTTCGATTGATTGGATTTGCCGACTTGCGTGAAGCAGGTCTTTCGCTGGCACAGAGGCACCGTGATAAAAGGCTTGAGCGCTGAGTTGAGCGTCCTCTGGAAATACGAACACCGGTAGATCGCTTACCCTCCATACGTCGATTAGGCGATATGCGCGGGCATACAGATAGGTGGCCAGATCGCTGTCGCTCGTTTGAAACAAAGCGTTCATGAAGCTCCTCAATTACATCCGTGTCTGCCGGAACCCGACTGGATAAGCCGGTTTTATGATTCCGAGTTGTTGTTCTTTGCGGCGGTTTTTGCCTGCTTGTACGCCGAGATTACGTCCGCTTCGATCTCGGTACGCAGTTCGTCGGGCAGCGAGATGGCCTCGTCCCAGCCGGAACCGAGCCTGTAGCTTGGGAAATAGACCCTGAGCTTTCCGTTACGACTACGCCAAACCGCAACGCCGCGAATAGTGACATCGCCGATGCAAACGGTGGCGAATGCAATGCGATGCTCCATTTCCTGCGCTAGGGCGATATGTTCGACGTAGCTGTTTGTAATTGACTTAGTAGCCATTTATCTCCTTTGAGTTTCAGATTGCGGGGTTCATGGGGCACACGAAGGCCCGTTGGGGAACCAATGCCGACTTGAAGGGGACGAACTACGGTATGGAGATCACTCTAAGGGGTTAGGTGCACTGACGATTCGACAATTTTGCTTTTACCTCCAGTATTAGTTGCGGGGGCCTGCCCGGAGAACTTTCCACACCAATTAGATGCGGGAAACCTCGAATTTGGAGCATTTATTTCATCATACCCACAGATATCTATCTAGTAATAGCTCAGCTAGATTGGCGAGATTCCGTACTTCGCCCACTCTCGCTGTTGATCCATTTGGCTGCCTGCATTCGGCCCGCAAGACTGCCCCCAGAGCCATCTCGCCGCCTCTTAATATATTAGACCGCCGAACTGGACTTTTTTATTAGCCTTGGCCCCTCTTTTTTTTACTAGCGCCCGAAGCCGCTTTCCTCATGTGTTCTTCTTCGCTGCTTCGTAGAGACTTAGGACGGTTCCCAGTGCCTTGCCGGTCTTTTCGGCAACCTGTTCCAGCGTGAGGCCCCTTCTCCATAGCGCAAACACCTTGCGCTGCTCTTTTGGGAGATGCTTCTCAAGAGCGTCCACAGATAGTTTGGTAGTCTGGTCAACGGGTTTTGCTTGTAAGTTATCAGCCGGAACCGCATTAGACGGCCTGTCTTCTCCATCGTCCTCATCTTCAATTATTTGCACGAAGCGATTACGGCCCTCAATCAATTTCTCTAGCGCCCTATCCACCTCACGTTGGGCAATCGTATAGAACCAAGTCGAGAGCTTGCTTGCTCCCCGGAAACTGGGTAAGGCGACCATAGCTCGCGAGACTATGTCGTACTCCAGAACGTCGTCGTATTTGCCTAAGTTGTAATAAATGACGTTCCGGGCCTGCGCCCGAAGGGCGGCATGAAGCACCTCATGAGTGCTGGGATCGTCCGGCTTGTAATGCTCAAAAGCTGTATCAATTTCCCTTGAGAGCCGCTGCGTATATCTTTCGTCTTCTTTCTTCATTTATTCGGCTCGCCCGAAGGCCCCTGTACAGCCATTGATGCACGAGGTACCCCGCTTTGTAACATTTGTTTTTGGTGTCCCGACCCTTCCCCTGTCGGGATTGGGTAAGCTTGCAATCGCAATTGGAGCTTTCGCCGTCGGCGGTTTTCTCCCTTGAGCCCATGTCGGCCAACCGCATCGGCGGCCGAGGTTCGGCTTTTAGTTGCGATGAGCACCGATTTGCAGCCACTCGCAGTGGCTAGCATGGCAGGGTTATGTCACAAAGCACGGCACAAGATTTTTTCTCAAGCCTAGAGTGATCTAGCCCCGGCTCGATAGCATTGTCAAGGCACTGCCTGGGTGCGCTAGAAAGTGCAACGGGTGCGCGGCGAGCGGAACACGACCTTAAGTGGCTGTGATTGTAGTTTCCGAATGATACGAACATCGAGGGTTGTGTCGACAGTCGTTTTGCCAGTCAATGACAAACAATTCCTCAGGTCATTTCGCGTGCGAAGGACTTTGTCGCTTTAGAGCTGAACGCTCGCCGAAAATAGAACTGCTATTGATCCCTTCAATCCAACTTAGAGGAAACGGAACCGTCAGTGAGGGCGTCCATAGGTGCAAGAATTAAAGACTCCGGGGCCCACAGGCTGATCTCTGACATGTGCGGTGATAAGCAGCGGCGGGAAAGGCACTCAAGACAACGGAGGAGTGATGATGATGAAGCACTTTGGATCCCGAGTCCACGTGAAAGTGTTTTTCTCCATTCTTTTAATTCTGTTGATCGCGTCCGGGATGAGAGCGCAGACCGTGAACGGAAACCTGCTCGGCTCGGTTCTGGATCAACAGCAAGCGGCAGTCGCCAATGCGCAGGTGTCGTCCCGGAACGTTGACACGGGTGCAACGCGCACCGCGACCACCGATGCTAGCGGTAGCTATAGGATCGCCAGCGTGCCTGCCGGAAGATACGAGGTTACGGTCACGGCCGCCGGCTTCACAACCGCTGTGCACGGCGGCATTACGCTCACGGTTGGTGCCGATGTTAGGGTTGATTTCGCGTTGAGCGTGGGTGCGGTGCAGCAGCAGGTCCAAGTCACAGGTGAAGTTCCGCAAGTGGACACAACCTCCTCGACACTGTCGGGAGTCGTTTCAGAAAACACGGTCCGTCAACTGCCACTAAACGGACGCGACTGGCTGCAGCTGGCCACATTGCAACCCGGTGTTCTCACGGTAGAGACCCAGTCGCAAGACGTCACTGGGGGAATGGGCACGAAGATGTCCATTTCCGGGGGCCGTCCCACCCAGAATGTGTTCCGCATCGATGGGATGACCGTGAACGATCACACGAACAACAGTCCGGGAAACATACTGGGAGCGAACCTCGGGGTAGACGCCATTCGCGAGTTCTCGGTCCTCACAAGTGACTACTCTGCTGAATACGGCAGGGCCGCCGGTGGTGTCATTAACGCCATCACCATGTCGGGCACCAACGCACTTCACGGTACGGCATTCGAGTTCCTTCGCAACAGCGCCCTGGACTCGCGCAATTTCTTCGATCAGCAGATTCCGCCGTTTCGCCGTAACCAGTTCGGCGGCTCAATCGGCGGGCCGATCAAGAAGGACAAGCTGTTCTTTTTCGCCAATTATGAGGGGTTGCGGCAGTTCCTCAGCGAATCGTTTACGTCCGGGACGCTTTCTCCTAATGCCAGAAACGGCATTCTCGCCTCAGGAGTGACAGTTCCGATCGACCCACGAATCAAGCCGTTGCTCGCACTCTATCCTTCACCGAACGGGACGATCTCCGGCGATGTCGGGCTATACGAGTTTGGAGCGGGCCAGAGTGGGACCGAGGACTACGTGACGGGCAGAATCGACTATCAGCTCAGCGCCAAAGACACAATTTCCAGCAGCTACACGTTCGACAACGGGAACCTTTTGACGCCCGATCCGTTTAAGGAAAAATCCGAAGCCCAGGCGGCACGCAACCAGAGGTACATGCTGAGCTTGCAGCACATTTTCAATCCGATGCTGCTCAATACGATTCGCGCGGGATTTACCCGCACTGTGGGTAAGAATGGCATCGATACGTTGCCGACCATACCGCAGGTCACTGACGCTTCGTTGGGTTCCGTGCCCGGCAAGAATCTGAGTACTATTGAGGTACCCGGCCTCGCCTCGATCGGAGGCATTGGCTCCACAGGCGGTGATCTTTTCTGGTTTACAGACCCGCAAGTAAGCGATGATCTTTCATGGGAACGCGGGCGAAATAGCTTCAGATTCGGGTTCAGCCTCGAGGCCCTCCGGAATAACGAGGATACCCAGTCCAACCCAGCCGGCGATTGGGCATTTGGTTCCATTCAGGACTTTCTGACGGCTATACCGAAACAGTTTTCTTCCGATTTTCCCGGTACGTCTTCCTATCGGACGGTGCGCACAAAAATTTTCGGCGTATACGTCCAGGACGACATGCGGGTTCGCAAGAATCTAACCCTTAATCTGGGATTGCGCTACGAGATGGGAACTACACTGAGGGAGACGCAGGGCAGAGTTGCCAACCTTGTAAACCTCACTGATCCTAACGTGACCATTGGTAACCCACTGTATCAGAACCCAACGAAGCGGAATTTCGCTCCCCGCATCGGTCTGGCCTGGGACCCGTTTGGGGATGGTAAGACGGCCATTCGCGCCGGGTTTGGCGTCTTCGACCTCGTTCCAACACCTAACCTGCTCACGGACCGGATCACGCGCTCGGAACCTTTCTTCGAGGCGGGCATTTTGAGAAACCCGCCATCCTCAAGCTTCCCCAATGCGATCTTTCCCCTGCTGGGTATCAAAGAGTTGCGTACAGTCTACGTACAACCCAATCCGGATCCCACCTACGTCATGGACTGGAATCTGAATATTCAGCGGCAGGTCACGCCAAACCTGACGGTCGCTGTGGCCTACGTGGGCTCGCGGGGAGTTCACTTGCCCGTTGCTCAGGGTGACCTCGACGTTGTGCCTCCCAGCTTGGTGACCGTCGCGCCCGACGGACTCCTACAATTTCCAGCGAGCGATACCAATGGACTTGGACTCGCGCCCACCCCGAGGATCAATCAGAATTTCTCCGAGATCGACTCGACTCAGTGGTATGGCTGGGACACTTATCACTCGCTGCAAACCAATGTCATCCGCAGATTCGGTCGTGGACTGACATTCCAGGCCGTTTACGTGTGGTCGAAGAACATTGATGTCGGAAGCCAGGAACTCGGTTCGAGCGAAGAGCAGAACAGCATGGATAACCCCTATCCTTTCGATCCGAACCTCCAGCGGGGGGTGACAGACTTTGACATTCCCCAGCATCTGAGCGCCAACTTTACCTGGGATGTACCAGCACCTAAGTTACAGAATGGATTTTCGCGATTTCTGGTTCAGGGTTGGCAATTGGGGGGGATCTTCACCGTCCAGAGCGGCACTCCGTTCAGCGTGGCCGTTCCAGCGGACATCGCGGGAACCGGCTCGTCCGGTGTAACTGGTCATGGTGGTGGGCAGAGACCTGTCTATAATCTAGGAGCATCTGGGTGTCCAGCGAACGGGAATGCGGTCAATGTCGGGAACTTCAATGAGTATATCAACCTGTCGTGTTTCGGAATGCCCCCCGCCGGCGAGTTGGGCAACGTTGGACGGAACACGCTGCGCGGCCCAGGTTTCGAAGACTTCGATTTTTCTATCTTCAAGAACACCACTGTGCGCGGCGAGCGACAAATCCAATTCCGTGCGGAATTCTTCAACGTTCTGAACCGGCCCAATTTCGAATTCCGGCTGGCACAGATATTCGACAGTAATGGCAATCTAGTTCCCATCAATGCCATTCCTCAAGCGCCGACCGTCAACGCCGCTCGGCAGATCCAATTTGGGTTGAAGTTTACCTATTAAGGCTGGAAAAGTTGGACAGGCATAACAATAGTGCTCGTCATTGTCGATCAAAAAAGGAAACCCGACTGGGACTAGGAGATTTGTCATGAGCAGAACTAAGCTTCTTGCAAAGGTCCTACTGGGAACGACCGTATTGAGCGTGGCCTTTATCGGTTTCGTGATGGCGCAAACTCCGTCTCACTCAGCCCCTAGCGCAACCTCGCACGCTGAAGGAGCGCTGACGGGTAAAGTACGTTCGCAGGCGGAAGGAGTGATGGAGGGCGTGCTCGTCGGCGCAAAGAAGGCGGGCTCCACTATGGCCACTTGGGTGGTGAGCAACGCCCAGGGTCAGTACAGCTTCCCCCGCGACAGAATGGAACCGGGCAAATACGCGATTAGCATTCGGGCAGTAGGATATGAAGCTGCCGAAGACGTCCGTTGATGTGACTGAGCAACCCACCCAATTGGATTTGCAACTCACCAAGGTGACAAGCACGTCCAAGCTCGGCATGCAGGTTTCCAATGGGGAGTTGCTCATGAGTGTCGCCGGGAACCCACGAAGAAAAGATGGCCTTCGGGGCTTGCGTTAATTGCCACACGCTGCAGCGTGTACTGTTCTCTCGGTACAACGCCGACGAGATGGCACAAGTGGTGCAACGGATGGCCACACACACGAATAACTCTTCGCCGATGCATCCCTGGGTTCGTCCTAGCCGAGGGGCCTGCGAGCCCGCCGACGGCGAGACAGATCGCGTTGGCCAAATATATTAGTACGCATTAACCTCAGTTCTGCCGACACATTCGAATTCCCGCTGAAGACTATGCCGCGGCCTAAGGGCAAGGCAACCGAGGTGATTTACACGACGTACGACCTGCCGCGACCCGATGCGGCGCCGCATGACACCGCGCTAGACGCGCAAGGAAACGTTTGGTATTCCGATTTTAACTCCCAGTTCATAGGGAAGGTCGATACCAAAACCGGCAAAGTGGTGGAATATCCCGTTCCTCTAGGCCGTGTCGGCCCTCTCGCTCAGGGCGGTCTGCAAATCGCTCTTGATAAGGAAGGGCGCGTTTACTTCGGCAACATGTCGCAGATGCAGATCGTCAGGTTCGACCCAAAAACGGAGAAGATGGAGACCTTTAAGCCCCCTGTGCAGGACTCGGACATCGGGGCTGCGCATCTTACGATGATTGACCCCTCGTTCCAGAATGTGGATGGAAAGATATGGGTAAATGTCGCCGGTGCAGGGGGCGAAGGTGGTGAGGGCGGTGAAGGCGGCGCTACTGGAAGGGCAGGCGGCACTTGGCACGCCGACTTGGCAACCAACACGTGGACTCACGTTACCCACCCTCACGGCAGTCCGCCCGCGGGAGCATACGATGTCATTGCTAACTCGAAGAACGACATGTACGGAATGGGCTTTGGTAACCCTAGGATTTGGATGACAGATGGCAAAAACCTGCAAACCGTATGGTATGACATGCCGCCGACAGACATGGGTTGTCGGCGGGGACACATCGATTCCCAGGACCGCTTATGGTGTGGCGGGTTTAACGGCAACGATTTGGTGATGTTCGATCCGAAGGCGCAGCAAAAGATCAAAGTGTGGCAGGCGCCGACGCCCTGGACGCGTCCGTATGACGCCGAGTTTGACGACAAAACATATGACTGGGGGGCCGGAATGGACAATGACATTGCCCTCCGGCTGAATACCCAGACAGGGGAATTCACCGAGTATCTCCTCCCGCATGAGACCAACGTTCGTCATGTAGACGTGCAGAAATCCGGAGCTCTCTCCAGCTTATGGCTGGGGGACCAGCACGGAGCGACAATCATTCATATTGAGCCGCTAACACCATAACGGAAGCGCGAAAGCGTAACGCATCTTTCAGTCAGAGACTCGCACGCTGAGTGGCCGAATGACATTTGGACGAGCATTTCCGCAATGCCGTGCCCTGCGGACAGCGCTTTCCTCGGCAAAATATGCCCTGCACATGATCGCGAGACGTAAGCTGCAAATTGTTATTGTTCAAAAACCATCTGTTTTCGGAACCCTCAAAGACTCCAATTGCGAAACAGTAGATTCAGTCAGTTGCAGGTGGCCGCGAACAGGGGTTTTCGGAACCTGACACGCTTGACGACGTAGAAGTCCACGCGGTATAAGAGGCCCGATTTCGACGGTCTAGTTTCTTATGGAGGTGTTTCAGTGCGTAAGCTGCTTGCTGGATTGACCGTTGCTGTATTCGTGTTGGCTCTGGGCACTGTGGCATTTGCGGCGACGCAAACGCTCTCGGGCCAGCTTATCGACCAAATCTGCTACAAGATGAACAAGTCGAACACTGGGGTCGATCATAAGATGCCGAGTGGAGACGAGGCGAACTGCGCAGCAACTTGCGCCAAGACGGGTCAGCCCGTAGCGCTGCTGACCTCGGACGGCAAGGTTTACACCGTGACGGGTGATCTCGCGGCGAACAACAACGCAAAACTCGTGCCCCACCTGAGTCACAAGGTAGAGCTTACCGGTGATGTTACCGAAAAGAGCGGCACCATGACGATTGCCGCCACCAGTCTAAAGATGATTAGCAAGTAGGCTTGTTCGCCGGAGTGACTCGGTAGAGAGTTCCGACTCCTAGCCTCAATTGCTTTGCAATTTTCTTCCAACTAAGCCCCTGCGCACGCAGCCGGGCAATCTGGGCGGCCATCATCATTGCCGCACATTTGCCGTGATCCTCGCGGCCCCGGAACGCCGAAAAGGAGAGCTGACGATGCGAGTTGGTCTCTTTTATTTCCCTACAGATTATGGCATCGACATTCGAGAACTTGCTCGCGCAGCTGAGGAGCGCGGCTTCGAATCGTTGTTTCTGCCAGAGCACACGCACATTCCCAAGTCTCGCCGCACCCCATACCCGGGCGGTGGCGAGCTACCGAAAGCCTATTCTCATACGCACGACCCGTTCGTCGCTCTCTCGTTTGCCGCCGCTGCAACAACCAAAATCCTACTCGGCACCGGGATTTGCCTGATCCCGCAGCGTGACCCCATCGTCACCGCAAAATGCGTCGCCAGCCTAGACCGGTTATCAAATGGCCGCTTTATTTTTGGCATAGGCGGAGGTTGGAACGTGGACGAAATGGAGAATCACGGAGCCCGCTACGAAACACGATTTAAGCTGCTACGCGAACGCATCCTGGCAATGAAAGCCCTATGGACACAGGAAGAGGCCGCCTTCCATGGCGAGATGGTGAACTTCGATCCCGTTTGGTTCTAGCCGCGCCCCAAGTAGCACTTCTCATCGACAAGTACGACGAAGACTGGACGAAGCTTTGGCACATCCTTATACGGGGAAAAGCAAAGGTGCTTCCGATGAGTGGGCATAAAGAACGCGCTTGGGCTCTTCGCAAGCTACGAGCGAAATATCCGCAGTACGCCGGAAGGATGCTCCCCAATGACGCGCCGATCATCCGGATTACACCTCACCGGACTGCGTTTTGGGGCAAGCTCTAGGTAATTAGGCGCATCGCTTCCTCGACAACTCGTCCCTGAAATCGCTAATGCCTACCAGAATTAAGCCTGCTCCGCACCCACGCTAAATCCGCTGGCGGTCTTCTGATCTGACGGAGTCCGTCCAACCTTTGTCTCGCCTCAGTGCTGATTCTTGAAAGCTCGATTGAGGGTATATGATGTCGGACCACCCGCGACTGGAACGTCTGCGGCTGTGATGCGTACGGAAAGCATTCTCATTAGGGGGCTCTGATGAATAGAAAGATGCTGATCTTATCTGTTTTGGGCCTTTCAGCCTCGTTTGCTGTTGCGCAGAGTAAACCTCCGAAGTCTTTGGACATTTATGTAATCGATGTGGAGGGTGGCAATTCTGTCCTTTTTGTCCCGCCTTCCGGAGAATCGATGCTTGTTGATACTGGAAACGGTGGAGATGGTGCCGTTCGTGATGCGGGACGGATCATGGCTGCCATTAAGGACGCCGGCGTTAAGCAGATCGATCACCTGATTATCACGCACTACCACAACGATCATATTGGCGGCCTCTCCGAGCTTGCGACCCATATCTCGATCAAGGAGTTCATTGACCACGGTGCGAATACTCAGCCAGGGCCGAATATCGATCCCGTTTTACAGCGCTATTCCGAACTTTATGGCCAAGCGAAGCACACAGTTGCAAAACCCGGCGACAAGATAGCAATTGCAGGTTTGGACTGGCGCATCGTGGCCTCAGATGGAGAAGTGCTGAAGACCCCGTTACCGGGCGCCGGGACCCCAAATCCTTATTGCGCTAACTTCAAGGCAGTGGATGTGCCCAAGACCGAAGACGACCACTCTGTCGGCAGTTTCATAACGTTCGGCAAATTTCACACTGTTATCCTCGGCGACCTGACCTTAAATCGGCAATTCGACCTGATGTGTCCGAACAATCGCCTTGGTTCTGTGGATTTGGATCTGCTTGCCCGCCACGGAAACGTCAATTCGGAAGCCTCGTATACCCTCTTCATCCGCGAGCTGCGATCATGAACGATGGAACCCGCAAAGGGGGACAGCCCGAATCCATGAAAGTGCTTTTCAGCTCTCCGGGACTCCTGGATGTCTGGCAGATGCACTTCTCCCTGCTGGGCGGTCAGGAATATACGGTTCCTGGCATGTTCATCGCGAACTTGTTCGACGAACCGCTAACCGCCATGCCTGTGGCCCCAATCGCCGCTCCACCACAGGGTCAGCAGGCTCCTCCCCCGCCGCAGCACAACGGCACTGCTTACTACTTCAAAGTTTCGGCCCTGCAGGATGGCACATTTACGGTGACCAATACCCGTAATGGGTTCAGCAAGACTTACAAAGCGGAAGGCAGCCGAAGCGATTAGATTTTCACATTCCTGTGGGTGTATTAAGGTCGGTTAAGGGCGTTATGCAGGGGAGATAATCGGGTGAAAAGAACGATTGCTTTGCCGGGTTATTTGATTGCTGTTGCGTTCGTACTCTCAGCATCACCGGTTCGTGGTCAGAGCGCCAAACCAAAAGCCACGACTTTCGAAGTGATGGAGACGTCAATCGACGCTATACATCGTGCCTACAAAGCAGGCCTGCTAACATCGCATCAGCTAACCCAGGAATACCTCGATCGTATCAAGGCCTATGATCAGCAAGGTCCAGCCATCAACTCGATCATCACGCTCAATCCCAAAGCATTGGAGGACGCAGACAGACTCGACACGCAGTACAAGAAATCCGGCTTTGTTGGGCCACTGCACGGCATTCCAGTTCTCGTGAAAGACGAGATCGACACCACGGGAATGCCAACCACGCTGGGCTCCGTCGTTTTCAGGAATTATCAGCCAACGTTGGATGCGTTCGTCGTCGCAAAACTTAGGAAAGCAGGAGCGATCATTCTCGGCAAGACTACGTTGAGTGAGTTTGCTGCCGGGGACACGTATGGCTCCTTATTCGGCGCTACACGCAATCCTTACGATGTCGACCGAACGGTCGGCGGATCCTCTGGCGGTTCCGGGGCGGCAGTGGCGGCCAACTTCACGACGGTCGCAATCGGTGAGGAAACCTTCGCTTCAATTCGCCGGCCAGGCGCTTGGAACGACATAGTGACCATGAGACCGACTTCGGGCCTGGTTAGCCGAAGCGGAATGTACGATGGGTATCCGACTGCCTCTTCGACGATGGGCCCTATGGCGCGGTCAATGCGCGACTTGGCTGAGTTATTGGATGTAATCGTTGGTTATGACCCTGATGATCCGCAGACGGCTTTGGGCGTCGGACATGTTCCCGAGACGTATACAAAGTTCCTTGATGTGAACGGGCTTAAGGGAGCGCGAATAGGCATTTTGCGCGAATCCATTGGTGTGGGATCTGAGCCTGACTCGGAAGATTTTAAGCAGGTTGATTCAGTATTCGAGCAAAACGTCGTCGAGCTGAAATCTGGAGGTGCAGTTGTCATTGATCCGATCGTGATTCCCCAGCTGAAAGAACTGCTGACCAAACGGGCGGATAATCCGGCTATTTCCGAGGAGGCTTTGAGGGTGTGGCTAAGGCGGAACCCGAATTCGCCTTTCAAGACGCGCCAAGACATTCAGAATTCACCCGACGTTGACAAAATCTTTCCACCTACCAAAGCAGCTCAATGGAAGGAGCCTCTCGGTGAACCAGATTTGTCTAAGTACGGTGAGTACTTACTTGTTAGAGAGCAGTTGATGACGAATTTACTCAAAGTGATGGCCGATAACCGCCTCGATGCGATCGTCCACAAGTCGGTGGAGCATCAACCAACCCTAATCCACGACGGAATGAATCCGCCTTATGTCAGTAACAAAGGCGTTCCCGTGTTGAATACATTCCTCGTCTACGTGCCTTCGATAACCGTGCCTTCGGGATTCACCGTGGACCAGCTACCCGTGGGGATTACTTTCCTGGGCAGACCATATAGCGAGCCCACGATGATCAAACTTGCTTATTCTTACGAGCAGGCTACGTATCATCGCATTCCGCCAAAAGCCACCCCGGCGCTGCAGTCGAAGCAGTAACCTGTAACTTGTGCTAATGGGGTGCACGGCTTAGTACCACTTAGATGGGCTAGCATGGCAGGGTTATGTCACAAAAGACGGCACAAATTCTTGATTAAGTTTGTAACCTAGATGGCCCAGTACGTTCCAAAACTCGGTAAAGGTCTTTTTCGAGTTCGCGGACCGACCTTCTGCACTAGTGGGCACTTTCAGAGAGGCGGTTTTTCGGAAGTGATGCAGCGCTTGGGTCTATGCTGCAGCGTCTTATCCCGCAGGATCACCTGACGAGCAGCCTCTCGATATCAGCTTTGAGAGATTCAAATTCCACAGGCTTGCTCTGATGGCTGTCGAATCCGGCAGCCAACGTTTTTTCTTTGTCTCCTCGCATTGCAAAGGCCGTTAGGGCGATAACCGGCAGCTTCGCAAATCTAGGATTTTGCCGAAGCGATTGAATGACGGCGTAACCATCCTGCTCGGGCATTTGAATGTCACAGAGGACCAGGTCGGGTTCTGTTTCCATGATCTTCTGTAGTGCTTCACTACCATCGGCCGCTTCGATTACTTCGTATCCCCAACTCTCGATCAATTCATGTAGTAGCTCCCGCCCGGCTGGGCTATCCTCGGCGATCACGATCTTCTTCATGGTGTAGTGCATTCCTCTGCTTTGCCAACCGAAGTGCCCGTTACAATCCGCAATTGCGCCAGTAGTTCTTCTTTCCAGAATTCTCCCTTACGGAAAAAGCCTTGTGTCGCGAGGAATAAAAAATCCTTGTCGGCGGGTGTCAGATCTTTGGCCGTAAGGACGAATACTGGCAAATTGTGGGTGGAGGGGCTGTCTTTTACTTTCCGGAGCATCTCAAATCCGTCCATCTCCGGCATCATCAAATCAAGCACCATTGCATCGACAGTGTTCTTCGCGAGTAGGTCGAGACCTTCTCCACCGCTGCGAGCGAGGAGTGGAACGTATCCCGCAGATTCTAAGACTTGGCTCGCCAACTGTAGGCTAGTGTCCTCGTCATCGACGACAAGGACTTTGTATGGGCCAGCCTTTCCGAGATGCTTTTTCAGCGCTGCTAATAGAACCTCTTTTTTGACCGGCTTGACCAGATATTCGGAAGCGCCCAGCGCGAAACCTCTGCCTTTATCATCTACGATGGACACGATCACGACGGGGATTGCGGCCGTCGCCGGAGTCGTTTTTAGTCGGTGGAGGATTTCCCACCCGTTTTTGCCAGGCATCAGCATGTTTAGAGTGATGGCGTCGGGCAGAAGTTCGAGTGCTTTCACGAGTGCTTCGGCACCAGAGCTGGCGGTCGCGGTTTCATACCCTTCCGGGGCCAGATAACTAACCAAGAGTTCGCGCGACGGTGTCTCATCATCGACAACCAAAACCAGCGGCCTGTTACGGCCGGAGACGGCACCAATTAAAGAGGTGCTCGGTTGAGTGACACTAGCTTCCTGGCTAAGGGGTAGCGTGAAAGTGAATTTACTGCCTTTTCCCAACTCGCTGCTAAGAGCGATTGCTCCGCTTTGTCGCTCGACCAATCTTTTAGTGATAGCCAAGCCAAGTCCTGTTCCCTCGGTCACCCCTCTCGTGGTCTTACCAACCTGGCGAAATTCGTCGAAGACGACTTTCTGGTCCTCCGGGCGAATCCCGATTCCGGTGTCGGTCACCGAAATGTGTGCTAAGCGTTCATCCCGAGCGACGCTAAGCGTGATATTTCCCCCTCCGGGCGTGAACTTCACTGCGTTGCTTAAGAGGTTGTAAAGGATCTGCTTGAACCTAATGCGGTCGGCATAGACCGTAACGCCTGGCTCGCTTTGTACATCGACTTGGATTCTCTTCGTCATCGCCAGTTGACGAATATTCGACAGTACCTCCGGAATAGCAGCCTCTACCGCAAAATTCTCCAGAGCTAACTCAATGTGTCCCGCTTCGATCTTGGATAGATCCAGCACATCATTAACAAGCTGCAGGAGGTGTTTCCCTCCATGTACAATATGCTCCGTCCATCGCTTGTATTTGTCTGTCTTGGTGATTGGCTCCTCGCGAGACAGCAACTCCGAAAAACCGAGAATCGCGTTCAACGGGGTACGCAGTTCGTGACTCATGCTGGCGAGGAACTGGCTTTTCAGTTGATTGGCGCGCTCCACTTCGCGGTTTTTTAGTTCAAGTTCTTTATTGGCAGCAGCCAGCTCCGCCGTGCGTTCCTGAACGCGTTGTTCCAATTCGTCGTGAGCCTTTTGCAGAGCTTCTTCGCGCTCTTGAATCTGGCTCAACATCTCGTTGAATGCCTGGATCAGGATGGCCGGTTCGTCCCGTTTACCCGTTGAAGTTGCCCGCACGGAGTAGTCTTTGTCGCGAGAAACCCGTCGCGCAATTTCCGCCAAATGCACGATAGGTTTAGCAACGGCCCGCTGGAATATCGATGCAACCAGGAGCGCAGCGATGAGAGATGCCAACAACACGATGGCTGCAATTCCAGCGTACTGCTTGAGGCGACCGCTCATTTCCCGTAGGTCAGAACTAATGTAGACGGTGCCCGTCGGCTTCCCTTCAAAGACAATCGTGCGGACGACGACAAGCTGCCCATCCTGGAACCAGTGAATCTCTGTTTGATTCGGCGGAATCTGAGGCAACGTTAACGCTTGGGCATGGCCATCACGCCAATATGTGGCGAAAGGGCGCCCGTCGGGCCTGTAAATGCCGGCTGACACGACATTGGGGGCAGCCTTCAGCGCCGACAAAGTATTCTCGGCAGCTTGTGGATCATTAAACATGAGCGGGGAGACGCTATTGGATCCGGCCATTTGAGCTTGTATAGACAGGTTGTGCACCATGGTCTGTTGAAAGGTGACCCGGTCGTAAGCAACGAATGCCACGCAGGCGATCAATAAGGCTGCGCCACTGACCAGCATGTTCATCCTGGTCAGCTTCGCGGTAATCGAATATCGGGGAACCCTGAACATATTTCTCTCAGTCTCCAGTCCTTCTGACGTTGATCGCTACTTTGAGCAGTTGCGAGCTGAGAGTTAAACCAGCACGCTCGGCAGTCGTAACGTTGACCTCGAAACGCACCCTGTTGGCGTCTGTAACGAACTGGATCATGCCCCCGCGCCGAGTGAACTGGGAGATGTCACTCACCGTCAAGACGCTTGTCTTGTCAAGCGCCGCAAGTATCTCTTTAAGTTGGCTCTCCTCCGACGCACTGATGAATAAAATGCGGCAACTCACCGCCTCCTGTGGTTTGGCAATGCGGTTAACCACAACCTTTTTGCCGCTGATGGTTTCACCGGCGATCGTCGCATCGAAAGTCGCGCCAAAAGGATCTTCGCCGAGCACACAAATCGGGAAGTCGTCTGCGGGCGCGACCTTTGCAGGCCAAGCGACGAATTTGCCGAAGTCGTAGATATAGGCAGCCTTCACCTCGTACTCACCGGGGTTTGACCGCTGGGCATGCAAGCATGTGGGGATAAGAAGTGCCGACGCAATGCCTAAAGCCACAAGATGAAACAGGCAACCTCGAAGATTAGTCAGCACACATCTTCGTCGCTTGCGTTGCGGGGTTTCGATGTTGGTCCCGATCATCTTTGCGTTGTTTGCCAGGTGATCTTTGCGTAGACGGTTCGCTCAATACCGACAAGGCCGCCGGGGTCACCCCCGAACTCAGCATGCTGGGGTTGAAGCAGATTTTGACCTACGACCGAGAGGTCAAGGGACCCGGTGGCGTGCCAACTGAACCGCACATCTGCCGTAGTGTAGGCTTGGACCTGTTGGGCAGGAAGGTCACTCACATAGCGGAGAGTTTGATCAAACTCCAGTCTCTTGGGCAAATCCAGAAAAGATTGGATCATCCCCTGGTGATGGGGGCTTGAGCCCTCCGTTGAAGCAGTCGTCGACGGGTCCAGGCTCCCAGCACTCTTACTCAGGTGGAGATACAAATAGGAATAGGAACCTTTCAACCGCCATCTGGACACCGGGGCCCACTCAGGCGCAATCTCGAATCCCGCCGTATTGCCTGACAACCCGTTGCCAAAGAAGAATGGAACAACGAAGTGTGCCGGTGGCGGCGAGGATTCCGAGAACGGAGCACCGGGCTCGATGCTCAGGAGATTGTCGTAGTTGTTGTAAAACGCGGCGATGTCCAGGTTGAACTTGGGTTTTAGCAGGCTTCGGTATCCGACTTCGTAGCCAAGCAAGTGTTCCGTCGAAAAACCTCTGTCCCCGATGACGCGGAGAAAGGTTAACGGATTGGGTGTCAACAATGCCGTGAGCTGAAGGTCTTCCTCGACGCGGGAGGGTGTACGGACGGCACGAGTCACCGCGCCCCATATTGTTTGGCGTGGATTCGGTGTCCACAGGAGCCGGGCCGTCGGCTCAAGCTCGAAATGAGAATACGTTTCCTGTAGAAATTTAGACCCGATCGTTAGAGAGAACTGATTTCCAATAATCGGGATCTCATCCTGGATAAACCCGCTGTAGAGCTTGTCGGTAAGGTGGCTCGGTGTAAATACAACAGTGGGCACAACCTCGGTAGTATTGCCCGAGCTGAGTCGAACTCCGAGACCCCACAGGAAATCCTGTCGCCCGGGCAAGGGCAAATGATGGATGAAATCGATGTCAAACGTGTCGCGAGACTCGGCGAAGGTTGACTGTTCTCGGTTCGTGCGGTCGTAATAAGTCTGCAGTTGGATGTCGGACCCACCACCCAAGGTGCGCTTCCAACGACCCAGCAGATTGCCCCCTGCGAGTTCGGCACTCTGCTGCACATTGGTCATATACGGCGGAGAGTAAGTCGTGATGCCTACACTTTGCCCGGCATCACCGTTGTACAAATCACCTTGAAACGTGAACGAGTCGCGATTGTGCAAATCCACATCCGTACGGAAGCCGGTCTGACCCATGCGCCAGCTATCGAATGAACTACCATTCGGATGAAACTCGGGGGCCTGGTTGAAAGCCTTGCCGTAAATACGGTAATTAAAGTTCTTGTCGTTCCCGCCCCCGTAACGGAGATTGACAAAGCCTTGATCGATATTTCCGCCGCCGGTAGATACGAGCATTCCACGTGTATCTTTGGCGCTCTTGGTGATGATATTGATCACAGCGTTGACGGCATTTGCTCCCCAAATGGTGCCGCCCGGGCCGCGGATGACTTCGATCCGCTCGACATCCTCGAGCACGGTGTCCTGGACCTGCCAATAAACCCCGGCGTAGAGTGGTGTGTAAACGGTTCGACCGTCGATAAGCACGAGTACGTCTCGGGAGAGGGCACTCGAGAACCCGCGCACACCGATGGACCATGTATTCGAGTCGACCCGTGCAACTTCAACACCGGGTGCCAAGCGGAGGGCCTCCGGTATGCTCGTGGCGCCGGAGCGCCGGATGTCCTCTTGCGTGATGACGTAAATCGCTGCTGGAGTTCGGCTAGCTTTCACGGGCTCTTTGGACGCGGTTGTAACCTCGATTTGGCCGAGTTCTTCCAGGGTCACTTGGGTGAGACGCCCTGGTGTCTTTTGGTCCTGCTGCGTGGAGTCACCCCGGCTCTCAACAGCTACGCCTATAAGGAGCAGGATGGAAATCGCAACCCTAACCACTGCGTTCCGGTGAATGGACCTCACGGCGGCAGCGTGCAGCGTTCGACCGTTTCTAGTCAGCGGCCCGGTCGTAGCGAAACGGCGCAACCTCTTATTCACGGTCTGTACTCCCAGAGACAACTGGCTTGAAGTGTGGTGCCGTTTCCTGTGTGCAGTGAGGCGGGGCTTAGCTGCCTTTTTCCAATCCCGGTGTTCCCACGCCACGCCCGATGCTAACGCACAAAGCGTATTGAACCCTGGCCGGCGAGAATTTGTTTATCTAATTGGTTATAGTCAAGATAGGCACACCATAAGTCAGCAATCCCTAACTCCATCTCTTGATCGTAATAAATTTATAATTGCTCAACTGACTAAACAGAACCTTCAGGCAAGCCCGTGCGCGCAGGGAGGAAGAACCGTGGCAAACACCAAAGACCAATTGCCAACGATCCTCATAGCTGATGACATTGAGGCCAATCGAGAGCTTCTGACGGAAATTCTAAGTGCCGAGCGTTATCGGATCGTGCAGGCTGAGGACGGCGAGGAAGCCACGCAGCTTTTGGAAGAAGAGGAAGTAGATTTGGCGCTACTGGACGTCATGATGCCAGGCCGCTCAGGCTTTGCCGTCTGCCGCGCTTTGAAGTCAAACCCGGACACGCGCTTGATTCCCGTGGTGATGGTTACTAGCCTGTCGGCGAGCGAAGATCGCGTGCAGGGCATCGAATCCGGCGCGGATGATTTTCTTAACAAGCCGGTGAACAAGGAGGAATTGCTGGCACGCGTGCGATCGTTATTGAAGATTAAGCAATTCACGGATGAACTGGAGCATGCCGAGAACGTGCTTTTCGCTCTAGCTCTGAGCATTGAAGCTAAAGACCCTTATACCGAGGGACATTGTGACCGTCTTTCCGAGTCTTCGGAGGCGCTGGCGAAACGCCTTAGTCTAAACGAGGAGGAGCGCATTGCTCTGCGCCGCGGCGGCGTTATCCACGACATTGGCAAGGTTGCGGTCCCTGATCAGATCCTATTGAAGCCAGGTCCTCTGACACCCGAAGAGCGCAAGGTAATGCAGCAGCACACCGTCGTCGGGGCCGGTATCTGCTCGCCGCTGAAGTCGTTTCGATCCGTTCTGCCTATCATCCGTCACCACCACGAGAAAATCGACGGCAGTGGCTATCCAGATGGTTTGAAGGGCGACGCCATCCCGCTGACGGCGCGGATTCTCCAAACCGTGGATATTTACGACGCGCTTACCACCGACCGTCCTTACCGCAAGGCGATGACGCCCGAGCGCGCATTTTCTGTCATGCGCGAGGAGGTAAAGCGCGGCTGGTGGGATGGCGCGCTTGTAGATGAACTGGAAGCCATGGTGCACAGCTCCACGCTCGTAACTGGTTGATATTTACAACAGCGCCCGTCGGTCATTTCGAGCTTACGGCGCGAGTCACGCTCGACGCTCCCAGTGACGAGCGTGTTCAATAAACAATCTGTTTTCGGAACGCTAAAACAGCCTAAGTCCGTACACGTAGATTCAATCAGTTGCGGAGACTCGCGTCGAGAGGTTTTCGGAACGCTTGCGCCGCATCAATTAGATCCACGGTTAAGGCGAACTACCAGCGGCCGCCATGCGTCGTCGTGTATGCCACGCCATAGAGCGAATCCGCAGAACCCGCGATTTCCATGATCCGTTCGAGTTTGTGGTGGCCGGTTCGATGAAAGAAATAGGCTATGCCAATGTCAAGAGCAACTCCCCCCGCAATCAAAGCGCTAGCGGTGCCACAGCGTTGAGTCGGCAACCAGTGCTCGACACCACCAGCAGCCAACGTGCGGCAAGTTCCCACCGCATCTAACGTGGCGAGACTTAGGTTGGCACCATTGGCGATTTTCCCCTGCAAGCCTAGGAATTTATGGGGAGAAGAAATCCTTTCGTACTCAACTGCTTTCGGTTTGTCATCAACGAGGAGTGGGGCTTGAGCTGCGGCGGCGGAAGACAGCCAAAGACTTGCTCCCGCCATGAGCGCCATTCTGCTTAGGAGTCCCATAACAATCCTCCACGCTACTGTGAACAGTAGAGGTTGTTAGGTCTGTAATGTAAGTCACACATGGCTGTATCATTGCCGGTCGACGATTGATTCTGGAGCCAAACAAGTTACCTGAGTTCTGGAACGCCCTCCGGCAGCACGATGCAACGTCGCAACCCCAACCTTTAGCTGAAGTGGATGTCACGTGGCAAAAACAGTTGGTTCTGCCCCTGCCTAACCTGCCGTACCAGACAAACGACTTTCTGGGTCTGTTTGGGTAGGGGGATTTTGCCCCGCACGTCGTGCGGACCGAGCACTCATTCCAAGCTGGCGGGCAATGATGCGCCAGGAACGCCCCTGTGCGCGCAGCGTGGCAATCTTAGCGGTATCTACGATTCTCCGGGGCCGACCGAGCCGCTTCCCTTTAGCTTTAGCATTGCGCAGCCCGGCTCTCACCCGTTCCGCAATCAGACTGCGTTCTAGTTCGGCCACGGCGCCGAGAACCGTGAATACCATCTTCCCGGTTGGTGTAGACGTGTCGAGCTGCTCTGACAGGCTCACGAAAGCGATTCCTAAAGCGTTGAAGGTCTCCAGGGCCCGGAGCAGGTGAGAGACGGATCGTGCGAACCGATCGAACTTCCAGACCACAACTACGTCGAACTTGCGCTTGTGGGCATCAGCCATGAGCCGATCCAGTGCTGGCCGCTTTTCCTTCGTACCTGAGATTCCGATGTCAACGTACTCAGCCAAGGTCCAGGCGCGGCGCTCGCAAAACTCGCCGAGCTCGCGGGTTTGGACGCGAGGATCTTGCCCGTTATTGGCTGTGCTCACTCTGGCGTAGATGGCGGCTCTCATCGCGTTAGCCTCTCCTGTAAGAACTGCGAGTTGTGTCCGCGGCACTGTTCGGATAGTCCTAATCATTGCGCCAACGTGCGCAAGTAAGGGGGGAGCGCATTTCCCCGCCGGCTGCGGGGATGCCGCTCCCCTGGTAGCCCTGTAAGAATTACGAGTTCCACTTGCCTTGCCGCCGAGATAGCTTTCGTCGCGCATACACTGGATCGTCACAAAGGCTAGGGGCGGGCGGATCAGACGCTTTGCCCCTAGCTTTTCACGCCTCACACCCCTGTAAGAATTGCGAGTTGCATCTAGGCACCCCTGCCATAGGCTTTAGCCACGATAGGGCTAGGGCGTCGTTACCTTAAGAACTCCACCCCTAAGACGGCGCACCTAGCCTTTTTTGTTCGTCCTGTTAGCTCCGTGACACGTTTTCTGCCTAGCACAGCTGGCTCGTCCCGTTTACTTGCCTCTTTCAACCTTTCGATTTTGGCCCCGGCTTCTGCGCGGCCTTCACCTTGCGGCCTTTGGCAATATCGTTCTCGCTCCAGAGCCAGAGCGTCAGGCCAGTGGGCATCTTAATGGCGGTTGAAGGTTTGATCTTGCCATCGGCCAGCCAACGGTTAAGCGTTCTAAACGACACTCGCATCTTTGCGGCGGCTTGCCGCGTGCTGTAGGTCTTCTTCGCTTTCATCTTTCGGAGCCTCGCTAGGTTTAGCATTAGCAATACACACATCGCGGCCTCAGAGGGCCATTAGCTCTACTTCGAGCTTCATCAGCGCATCACGCACGTTATTGCGCGATTCCTTCGCAAGCCGCGCTAAGTCCGGCGCATTGCCATTGCCGCCTTCCATGTGCCAGACCTTGTCCAGATAATCCGCAATCTCCCCGGCCATGCCGTAACTCGAAAACTCAATAACGCGGCATCGGCTCAGGAAACGTGGCTCTAGCCCATCGGTGGAATTACACGTGAAGATAAACACGGTGTTCGGTGGGAATGCGGTCGCGTCCAGCTTGCTGAGTAGAGCCAATTGCGCGGCTGGCGTCATCCGGTCTGCCTCATCAATCAAGACCACGTGGAAGCCGCCAGTCAGCGGCACAAAGTGGCAGTGATAACAAGCCTCTTCGATTGCTTGCGCGGTGCACTTCTGGCTAGGTATGTGAGTTAATTCGCCTTTGATTTGCGAGCACAGCGCTTGCGCCATGCTCGTTTTGCCGACGCCAGACGGTCCGACAAAAAGCCAAGCTGACGGATATGGCTGAGCGGCAAACTTCGCTAGGATGCGCTTCGGCTTGTCCAAACCGACAAATTCAGCAATCGTGCGCGGCCTGTACTTTTCGGCCAGCGACTGCGGGAATGGCAGAGTAGGGGCGCTCATCGCGCGCCCCCCTGAATGTAATCGGCGGCTTTCTGCGCCTGAGACGCCGCGAAGACGACCATGCGCGCATCGCTCTTGAGTGCGTCAATCCACGATTGGAGATAGGCCGCAGAATTGGCCAGCGTTCGCCGCTCGATTCCCGCGATTCCTGCCAGCATCGCGGCTCCCATCTCGGCGATTAGCTCCTCTTTCGAGTACGACTCAGAGCCAAACGTGTTTAGCTTCTCGATGCCCTCGCGTCCGATGCGCGACGGATGGCCGGTAGAGTGTGTCAATTCGTGGAACAGTGTCGAATAGTATTCCTCGGCTGAGCCGAATGCATTCCGCGATGGCATCCCTACGGTGTCGTTAGCTGGCCGATACCACGCGCGGGCATCTTGCACCGTCGCGGGCCGATTCGGCATCGCGCTAACGATTCGCTCGCATTCCTCGATTGGATTAATAACTCTGTCTGAGCCCAGCGCCGTTATTCCGTCGCATTGCTCCACATTGAAAACGGTGTAATAACGCAAGATGGCCGAAGTCTTGGCTACGTTCTGGCCGTCCGCGTCTTCGGTTTCGTACTTGTCTATTTTCCAAAAGACTACCTTAGAGCCGTGCTCACCACGTCGCACGTTTCCGCCCTGTTCTGTCGCTTGCTTATACGTGAGCCAATACGGTGAGCCGAACCCGCGAGACGCGAGCAGGAACACGTTAATGCCGCGATACTCGCGCTTGCTGACTAGGTTCTTGGGAATCTGGGTAGTCCAAGGCCGATACCATGGCGCTACGCCGGATTCCAATTGCTTGATGATCTGCTCTGTGACGATCTGATAGACGGATTGATGCGGTATGCTGGATGCAGCTTGCATAGGAGATAACGCCTCCGATGTGAGTTAGGCTCTGTCGGATGTTAGAAGCATCTGGCAGGGCCGTTTTTACTTCTGTCACAGCATATGACACAATAGCGTGAAGTGTGTCAAGAATAATCTGCACGGCGAGCAAAAATAATTTGATTTGCGCTTGATTTGCGGCGGATTTTACGCGGATGTTGCAAGCTTCCGAGGAGCCGCGTTGAATCCACAAATGTCGCCGAGTTTAGGCTTCCGCCAGGGGGGGGGGCCTCTTTTTTAAGTGACCTTTAGGTCCGACGCGGAAATGCAAATTTGAAATTGTTCGCGGCTTCCGACTATTGCTGTGGATGTTCTTGCTTTGACTAACAACGATTTAGTTTAGAATTGGCCGCGATAATGCGCCTCTTCATTGCCATTACGGACGGCGATTGGTTCTCCTATCTTTGACAACACTACTGCTCAACAATTGTCCCGCTTCGTTGAGCTTGAGAACACACGCGGTGAGCTAATGCGACATCAAAAGGCACGTGCTGTCGATATCTTCTTCCGCTACCTCGTGGCACAAAAAAGGGCCATGTCGCGTCCGATTGCGATCGAGAACACAGGTGCCGATTATGTCTTGTTGAAAATTGATCAAGCGTTACGGCACAGCCAGAACATCTATGCCGCAGTGAATGAGCCCGATCCGTTAGACGCAGTTTGAGGCTTGCCTTCCGTAAGATCGAAATGTCGCCACGCTTTTACCCGTTGAAAACGCATTTGGAATAGCGGCTGGTCGTCACTCGATCATCCCGATTGGCTGTTTGAGCTAAAGCACGACGGTTTATCGCGCGGTCGCTTACATCGAAAACGGCAACTACGAGTTGGTGTCGCGGAAGGAGAACGTGTTCAAGGGTTTCCAATGAGGCACTGCACTCAGTCTCGCCGCCGCTTTGATTCTTCCAGTCGCTCATAAGAGTAGAAGTTAACGCCCACGCCGTGTTTACCCTGCGCGGGGCCATCTGGCTCAACGTGAACGACCCTCGCCGTAAAACAATAGTGGGCGGTTTGTTTGCGAGTTACTTTCTCAGGCAGTTCGATCAGGACTTGCACAAGCTCGCCTATCTTCGGGGCAACGTTCACAGAAAAATACGCTCCCAACATGGAGACATTTATTGTCTCGCACTGATGTTCGGGAGTGGCCTTCGTAGCGTGACGAAGCCGCATAGGAATTTGAAGGTTTATGCGCGGAAGGAAACGGCGTTCCGACTGGCGCAAGTGTCCTCCGGGCTGCCAACAGAAGGGGGGACACTACGCTGGAATAGCCGCTATTTAGGGAAAATACTATGCGCTGGAAATATACCATGCCAGAGCGGACGGATGCGCCATTTTGTCGCTATTTCGAGGTACCTACGAAGTGAACTTATTCTGCCTTTCGCATTGCCCAAATCGTGACGCCCACGCTGAGGAGAATTGCCGTGGCCAGAAGCCATGGAGATTTCTTTTGTAGAACCTTCTTCGAATGTCAGCGGTTTGAAAGGGTCAATGACACGAGCGTCGGGATTTCCGCAAATCGCGCAGTTGCCGTGAAGATCAAGACTTACGAATTTGTCGCAATCCATACACTGGAAAGCTACAGTCATTTGGTCGTCTCGAAGTTTCCCAGGGGCTTCCCACATTTTAGCACTTACAAACCTGTGCCGTCGTTCCGCCGAGTCGGCGCATCGTGCACTTTCCCGGCACTGGATCTGGATATAGATAGCGGTGAGTTAAGGGATAGCTCTATGTACCCGCTGATTGCGGGAACATTCGCAGGCTGAATCCCCATTTACACACAGAAGCGCGGACGGCGGGAGATGTTTGAGGAATTCAGGCAGACGAACGCCGCGTTGTAAGCTTGCCTCTTCCAAAAATCACGGCTTGTATTCTTCTCCGTCATTTAGATACAGCCATTTCTGGTGTTGAATGAGGACTTCCGGTATATGAAGCCAAAAAACGTCCTTACCCGTTCCAGAGCTTGCAACACCCGTTGGATTATCAAACGGCATGGGGTTATTTCTCATGCCTGAGATCACCTTGTAAAAGACGTAACGCCTACCTGTGGCTTTATCAATAAAACTGAACCGCAAGGCATAGTACCGCAAGAATTCGTCGGGCAACCCTGTAGTTTGGTTCGGCGGGAAGTCCGTGATCTCGAAGAAGGGAAGTTTCGCCAAATCACGTGCCTCGTCTGAGGTCCCTGCTGGAATTTTCTTCACCAATTCAAAACCGGAAGATTGAGAGTAACTGCCGATTTGGACCCTATTCGCCGCTAGCGCATTTACATCGAGTAGATACTTAGTCGAATTCATCCATACTTCATCAACGTCATATTTCCCGCGGTTCTTTATGGTCAAAATCTTCAGAGGGCTGACATAGAACTCAACTGCTGGGTATGTGGGCATCATTACTACGGTGCTCGGTGGAAGTTGGGCAAAAGGAGATGACCGCGCAACTGTGGCACTGACGCTATCTGCCGTTCCACGTTGCACCTCAACCGCCACCTGATCCTTCGGGCCAAGAGTCTCTTTGACGGTATTCGGTGGCGCAGCAGCGATCTTGTTTGGCGGCTCAGCAGTCGCCGGATTCGTCGGGGGAACGGGCATCGGTACTTGTTGCGATTGAGGTATCGTGCCGGCCAGCTCAAGCCTCTTAACCAGTTGGGTCACCTCCGTCAAACCAACGCCGATCACACCGAACACGACAAAGGCAACCAGAGCACGGATGCGGAAGTCACTTCCTGTCACGTACGACCACATCAAAACCTTCCCGTAAATCCAAGCAGCCGAAAACCAAAAGCAGACAAGCGCGGCCTTAAACTCATCAAATGCTAGCACAGCGAAGGCGGCGCCGATGAGGATGGGAACCCCAAAGCCGAATAGGGGCCAACCAAAAAGGATGTCAACCAGCGAATGCACAGGAACTTCCTCACCTTGCGATGTAAAGAGAATAACGCCGGTGGAGACCTGCCGCTAGCTTCCCGCAAGGCTGCCTAATCGCCTCAAAATAGAAAATTCGCGCTCAAATCCGGCTAACCGCCTGAGAACGCAAGCGAGCGAGCGCGCACACGCAACACGAGACCTTTATTTGGCGAGCGCTTCTGCGAGGCTTTTGAGGCGTCTACCGTAGGTCACTCCCGATCACGTGCCTTTCTCAAGGATAGTTGACTTCGTTTCTCCACGTCCCGAAGAAGATCAGAAAGCGTGATACCGAAGCCTTTGGATAGGGTTAGAAGCGTATCCAGGCGGGGGATGCGCTCAGCACGTTCGAGCAGGCCAATTGCGGTTCGATGTAAGCCACAGCGGTCCGCAAACTCTTCCTGTGACCAGTGCTTTTCCTCGCGGAGTTCTCGGATTCTTTCGCCCAGAGCGACCAGTACGCTGTGCATCCCGAAGAGGATGTGAGCAAGGCGCGTGAACGTCTACCGACAGTCCGTAGACAGACAGATCGTCCCTATAGTGGGGTTTAGGACATTCCACGATTTATCGCTGAAAATGAAATTTCTCTTATTGATCGTGCTCGTCGCGTCTGCCGTAGCGGGAGGCGCATTCTATGAGTATGGGCGATGGCATTCCAAAGTGGAGGCCAATGCCAAAGCGAAAGCACAGCATGACGCCGACCAACAGAAAATTAAGGAAGAGATTGCCAGTCTGGGCGCAAAGTACAATGCGGTATCTGACTGGCGCGCAGGGCTGTTCTCGGGTTCTGTATCTTCGGTTTACAGCGTGACTCTACAACACGCGCTAGTGCGGAGCGATGGTCGCCCCATACTCTTGTTTGGCGCGCTTCATGACATGACCAAAGCGGCAAGCTCCCTACAGTGTGTGTTCGATAGCTATGGAAAGGTTCACATCAGGTTTGTTCTTGCTTGCAGCGAAGAACAGTCGAGTTACCTTATGCAGCAGCACCCCGGCATCTTCAAGGACTTCTTCGCCATTGTCGCGCAAGTGGATGCAGTCGCAAAATTGGACGCAGAAAGCACGGACGAGCGAGAAGAGAAAAAGGACAACTTTCGAGCCGACGGCCGATGCATTGCTATGCTATCGGTCGCCAACTACAGAAACTCTAAAGAGCTGTTCAACTTTTTGGATTACACGAGAATCGAACATTATCCATACAACTCGTGTTAAGTTACTTGTTTCTAAGTAGATAGGTGTGTTTTGCACTCCAAATTAGCTGTACACGATTGAAAGCACAATAGTTAGGCTAAGATTACCGCTTCAACGAGTGCGATTTCTGCGCACTTCCGCCGTTATGTCACGTTAAAAAAAGATGCAACAAAATGCCGTTTTGCCCGGTTTTGGCCCCCGGACTGAGGCCGCCGAGAAGGGCGATTATCAGAAGTTACCAGTGGAGACCGCCTGCGGGATCGTTCGCCAGAACCACGCCACCAGAACCACGTTGTACGCAATAACTATCGCGAGGCTCACCAGAAACGTAGTGCGCCCCTTACCAAGACCGGCATATTCCCGTTTCCAGCGATAAGCACAGAAGGAGATCAATAACACGGCTAGCACAGTCACAACGGCAGTCATCACGCTAACTGGACTCGTAGGCCGTTGACCCCGCATCAGCCTGGAAACCTGGCGCATGGCTCCGCCTAACAACCCGACTCCATACGCGAGGATCAGCCACACGGCAGGAGCCACAATGCCGATCATGTAGGCCCATTTATCTTCGAAATAGAACAGCATCAGGACAATCGCTAGATAGATCAACGACTCGTAGAAGTGTAGGAGGAAAAACTCCGGTTCCATCGCGCTAAGGATAAGGAAAGAGACCATCAGTGCGCTCGCAACGGTGGCAATTCCCCGATGGGCTGACATGAGGCACCTCGCGGCGCTTACATTAGGCGCTCAAATGGATTGAAATCAAGGAGCAAATACAGGCGGTGGTTTGAAGGGGGAGACTATCAAGCTGACCTGGGCACAGCGATTGTGGCGCAACACCGGGCCGTCAGCGACATCAACGGGCGTTCACGCAGCCAATTCGAAAAGCCGCATTCTCGGAACGTGGCCGCCTAGGGCTTAGGCCACCGCACGGAGCGCGAACGCCGACTTTGGGCTCACGTAAAAGCAACTCAATTCCGATTCGTCCGCTCGAACCACGAAAACGAATCGCTGAGGCGAACCAGAACGGAGTGAAAGCAAAGTCTACGTTGTTGCCTTAGCGCACTATCGGAATGAACCCTTGAATCTGGGAACAACACGAGGAACAAACTGGGAACAGAATACCCCGGAACAGGGGCAAACAGGGCCTAACAGCCACCACGTAAGTCATTGAAAGGCAAAGACGGGCTATTTCTTTATTCGGCTGTGGAACCGAGGGTCGCGGGTTCAAATCCCGTCGCTCACCCCAAAACTCAAGACTCCACCCGAGCAAAAACTCAAGACCCACTGAGAACGATTGGAAGCCGGCTGTGGAGCAGAATCTATAGCCGCCCAACGGGATAGCCGCTCAGCGGAAGAGATCCTGTTCCCGACTGCGGATCAGCGCGCGTGCCGTGTCTTCGGCTGGTTTCCAATCGAGTCCGCGCACTAAAACGACCGGACATCCGGCGGGCTTGCGCATCAAGATGCCGGCCGCCGCGGCAAGCTGGTCGGCAACCGCTACGATCGTGCCGGTAAGTTTCCGGCCGCGGCGGTCCAAGGATCCTCGGTAGTCTTCCAACGGAGCGAGTCCGGCGCAGCCAATCGCCACATCCACGAGTCCCTCGCGCCATGGCCGCCCGAACGTGTCGGTTACGATGACCGCGCCACATCCGAGTTCCTTTCGGAGGCGCGCGGCGGAAGCGTCGGGATTCTTTGGCAGCACGCTGGCAAAATCATCGCCTTCGACATTTGACTGGTCCACGCCGGCGTTTGCGCAGACATAGCCCAGGTGAGTTTCCGCTATGAGGACGCCGCGATCCATTTTGACGATCCGTCTGGATTGCGACAGGATAAGTTCGATCAGCCGAGGATCTTTGCCTGATTCGTTAGCCCAAGATTGCGCGAGAGCAGACGGTTGAATTTCGCGAAGGTCGACGATTGCGCCTTCCGCTTTCGAAACGATCTTCTGGGCGACAGCGAGAACGACGGAGCCGTCGATCGGCTGTTGGTCTCTTTTCGCCGCGTCGCGAATCAGCGAGGCAAGATCGTCGCCGCGATGCACCTCCGGAATGCCTGAGAGCGCGACTATTTCGATGCGCATGCGGTTCGCAGAAAGGCCGTAACGTCGCCAGGATGCGAAGTGGCAAGAAGCTCGGCTACATCCTCCGGCGTGTCGATATCAAACATCAGACCAGGAAGGCGCAGAATGCCGGCGGGAACGTTTTTCAGGCGGGCTTGATCGAGATGCGCGCGACAACTACCCGGGCCGAAGCGGCTTTCGATAACGTCGGGCGGGGTACGCGCCATCGCATTTGTCCCGGTTCCGTCTGCGGAAGGCACCACAATCAATCCTGCTGGCAGGCCGGGCCGGGCGGCAGCAGCAAGGCGGCTGAAATCCGCAGGTGTAACCAGAGGAACGTCGATCGGTACAAGTAAAACTGTCGTGGCTCCCAACTTGAGCGCGCGCAAGCATGCCGCGTCTGCCGAAACGCTGTGACTCACTTGCTCGTTCTCTTCAAAAACCAGCGTGCCGGAGCTACGCGCGTGTTCGGCGACGTCCGAATCGTTGGTTACCACCACGACTCGATCGATGCCCTCGGCCTGACACAGCGCTCCGAGCGTCTGCCTGTATAAAATCCGCGCCAGCTTTTCTCGTTGCTCTGCCGAAAGAAATCCGTCCAGCCGCTGCTTGGCGTTATGCGGACTTTTCGACCGGCAACAGGGCGAAAATCATGAGCCGATCCCCAGTTCGCGGACCATAACTCGCGCCAGCGACTTCCTCTCGCGGAGGCCGCGCATGACGGTGTTGGTCACAACAGGCCGGATCCCGAGCTTTTCCACCGCGACAGCCTGCGCTCGGTCCACTTCATCCAGCACGAATGTGCCGACGAAATCCGCATAGAGCCGCGCGACTTCAATTGCTGCAGGCCGCAGACGCATGCTCTTCATCATAGCCGCTGCAGGCCCCTTCAGCGCGCGGCCGCCCACGATCGGAGAAATAGCTGCCACTCGGTCCCGTTTGGACCGGAGCGATTCTCGTATCCCTGGGATGGCTAGAATCGGACCGATGCTGATAAACGGATTCGAGGGGCACAAGATGATTGCCTGGGCATTTGCAATCGTTTCGAGCACCCCAGGAGCGGGCGTAGCTTCTGACGCTCCCTCAAAGCGCACGCCGATAACCCTATCGCGCGCGCGGCGCTTCACGAAGTAGGTCTGGAATTCGAGTTCGCCCGTCGGTGTGCAAACGCGCGTTCGCACGCGATCATCCGACATGGGAACGATCTGAGAGCGCACTCGCAGAGCTGCCGTTATCTCCGCAGTTATAGCGCTCAGCTTCGCGCCTTGGCGCAGACGTTGTGTGCGATACAGGTGCGTCGCCAGATCCCGATCGCCGAGTTGGAACCACGTGTCCGCACCGAGCCGGCTAAGGGCCTCAAGGCATCGAAAGCTGTCGCCGCGTATGCCCCAGCCGCGCTTGGGATCAGACAAACCGGACAACGTGTACGTTACGGTGTCCAAATCGGGAGATATATGGAGACCGTGAATCTCCGCATCATCGGCAGTATTACCGATAATGAAGATGCGCTCGGGCGCAAGCACGCGGGTCAGTCCGTCGAGAAAACGCGCCGCTCCCACGCCACCGGCGAGCGCGACCACCGAACCAGGGCTCATAGTTAAACGTCACTCATGCCAAGCCCGGTGATCCTCAAGCCAGAATGGCTTACCTTATGTCTCAGATTCAAAGCGATGAGCAGTGCCGCGGAGCTTTCGAGATAACGAGCATTTTCAAGCTGTCCGGCATCGATAGCGCGCACACCTGGAATTTTTTCGGCAATCTGGCTGACGATGGCTTTTGCGTCCGCGTTATCGCCGCAGATCAGTGCATCACAGTCAACCGGGTGATTAAGGCCTTTCAGGGCCTCTGCGCCCAGAAGATGAAAGGTTGACACCACGGCGACGCCCGGAGGCGCAAGTCGCGCAGCCTGCTGCGCGGCTGATCCATCCCACAGCGTTATTGTGCGGGATACACGGCCGCCGATGGCAATTTCGAGCGGCACAGTGGCATCCACAAGGATTGCGCCCGATTGGAAATTTGTACGGATGGATTTAAGGGTCTCAACCTGAGCAGAGAGAGGCACAGTGAGAATCACAATTGCCGCCTTGCTGACGGCATCGGAATTCGTATGGCCTGTGATTTCGCCAGCCCCGGCCTGCGCCGCAATTTCTCTCGCGGCAGTTTGTGCCTTGTCTAAATTCCGTGAACCAATTAGGACGCGTAAGCCGGCTTTGGCAAAACGAAGAGCCAGCCCGCTTCCTTCTGCTCCGGTGCCGCCTACAACTGCAACGACCTGTTGCACGTGTGTTCCCGAAATAAGTCGTACCGCTGGAATCGGGCTTAGTGTACCCTCTAATTAATTTAGAGAGGAGACTTAAGGTGGCTGCGATCCCAGAAAAATATCTCGATCTATTCCAAAAGAAATCTTTTGCACAGCTCGCGACACTAATGCCGGACGGAACTCCGCAGGTATCCCCTGTCTGGGTCGACTATGATGGCAAGCATATCCTCATCAACACCGCAAAGGGCCGCGTGAAAGATAAAAATATGCGACGCGATCCTCGAGTTGGATTGGACCTTATGGACCCTGACAATCCTTACCGTCATCTTTCGGTTCGTGGACGCGTTGTGGGCAGCACGGAACAGGGCGCCGATGCGCACATAGACAAAATGGCCAAGAAGTATCTGGGCCAGGATAAGTATCCTTATGGCAGCCCGGGCGAAGTCCGGGTTATCTATAAGATCGATCCCAAAGGCGCTCACGCAATGGGCTAGCCCGCTTTCAGCGGTGGCCCTATGGATTAAAGAGCCCTCACATCAACGACCATACAATAGCCCCCTCGTTTCGGAAGTTCATTTCCTACTTTTAGGAGCGAATCATGAAGAGGTTGCTGCAGAGCCTTGGAATAATCGTTGTTTGTTTGATCCTGATTCTGATCGTGCTGCGAATCACGGGGTTTGGACCTCATGCCAGGACGCCGGGACTGTGGCTCAAAGGGAATGTCGTCACCACGCCAGTGACGGACTGGTCGTTCACAGACAAAATTCCAGTCGTCCAGCTCCAGACCGAAACGTCGTACTTGCTGCCGCATTCGGTAAACATTAATTGCCTCAATTACAATGGCCAGCTTTATCTGGTCTCCGTTTATCCCGCAGGCACAGCGCATACCTGGAATGACAACGTAATGCGCGACCCGCACGTGCGCCTAAAAATCGGAGACGACATTTATGATCGCACGGTCTCGCTCGTAACGGATCCGGCCGAGCAGGAAGGCGTCCTTCAGGCAAGGCACAACAAATACCCGCAGCTAAAAGTTCCGCCGAATTCGACAATTCATGTTTTTCACGTTGTCGGATGATTAGGATTCTTGATGAAGGTAGTGGTCACCGGCGCCAATAGCGCCGTCGGTCGGGCGATCCTGAAATGCGGACCGAAAGTGGCGGTTACGCCGACGACTTTTGTGGCCGCAGTGCGTTCGGACCGCGCGGCCGAACAGATCCGGTCGCAACTCAGCAATATCAATGATTTAGTCCGTATTTCCTACGGCGCTCCGGAGAGCTTGGACGCAGCGTTTCGGGGCGCCGCCGCAGTCATCCACCTTCCCGGAATTCTGGTTGAACGCGCGGATTCTACTTACGAGCAGGCAAATGTTGAGTCCACCCGCAGCGTCGTTGAATCCGCGAAGCGTGCCGGAGTGCAAAAATTGGTTTTGGTGAGCGCGACGGGAGCGGATGAGACGTCGTCCAATCGCTACTACCGCACCAAAGGGCGGGCGGAGTCTTTTGTGCGCGCATCAGGCCTAGCCTATAGTGTCCTGCGCGCTCCGCTTCTACTTGGTCCCGGGACGGCGGGCGCGGCGGCACTCAAGCGCAATGCGAGTCTTCAGAAAGCGAGATTGATCGGGGGCGGCCGGAATTTTCAACAGCCTCTTTACGTCGAAGACTTGGCGCGCGCCGCAGTGATGGCGGCGACGCAAGCATCCGTTGCAAACAATCTTACGTTGGAGCTCGTCGGCCCCGTGTCTCTGCCCGAGCGGGAATTGGTCGAACGAGCAGCTCGGTCGTTGGGACACGAAGTCCGCATCGGCTCGATTCCGAAAAGTTTGCTATCTTTGGCGCTGGCCATCCGTCAACGAGTGGGCGTCCGGGGGTTTTCGCCGGATGTTCTGGAGGTTATCACGGCCGATACGCGGATTGATCCGCAGCTTGCCGCAAACGAAATCGGGATTCAGCTCACCGGAATCGATGAGATGATTCAAGCGAGCTTGAGAGAAGGATGACGAGATGAACGAGAGCATTCCGGCGGCAAGCATTCCTTCCGCCGCGGCCGCCAGAAAGGCCAAGCCGTGGCAACGGCTTTTGCCCTTTCTGATCACGTTGGGCTGCTTCGCCTATCTTTACAATCGGCTCAGCCACGCCGCCACAGCTGAAGGCAGCGGATTAGTCCCCTATCTCTTAAAGAGTTTTGAAAACGTGAGCTGGGGGCGCTGGCTCGCCCTGATGATTCCGTACTGCTTTCTGTATCTCTTCATCGACAGCGCTGTTGTTTGGAGCGTGATCAATTGGTTCAACACCAAAATCCGCTTCGCGGATATTTTGCCCATTCGCGCCAGCGCCTACATACTTTCGCTGGTGAACGAGCAAGTCAGCAAAGGCGCGATCGCGCTGTATTTGAACCGCCGCGATGGCATACCTGGATGGGAAGTTGGCTCCAGCATGCTGTTCCTGATGTTTTGCGAATACTACAGCCTGATGCTGTGGGCGACTATCGGGGTCACATTGCAGTGGAATATTATCCAGCCTGTCTTTCACGTAATACCGTGGATTGCCGTGGGCTCGGCGGTTTTCTTCGTGTTTTTCCATCTGTTCTTCAGCGGCAGAATCGGCTCAGAGATGAAGTTGCGCGAGCGCCCGATTCTGCGCGCGTTCCGGCTCGCCAAGGTTTGGCACTATGCGGCTGTCATTGCGATGCGGGCACCCCTGGTGATCGCCGGGGTGGTGGTCTATACACTGGCGTTGAGGCTGTTTGGGGGGTCCATAAGCTTCGGAGAAATGCTCGGATATTTGCCGGTGATCTTTTTCGGAGCTGCGATGCCCGGACCGATGCACTCCGTCGCGATTCTTTTCTGGGTTCTGCTGTTTCCCGACCGGCCTGGACAGATGACCGCCTTCGGATTCGTCATGCACAACTTCTTCATCATTTTTAATGCCGGAGTCGGCCTGCTATTTCTCCGGCGAGCGACTCGGGAGGTGTTCGGCGGAGCTTAATCTGCTGACCATGAAGCGCTGGCCCATGGATACCAATGTGCTCAAAACCAGTGCCCACACCAAAATCGTGAGTAAGGGCTGCAGGACGCGGGCGCCCAAGCGAATCAGAATGTCCACGATGGGCGGGGCGAAGTAGAGCATTCCGTTGTAACGGCCCAGTTTGCTCCCGCGAAATCTGAGCTGCCGGTGAAACCAGTAAGAGTCGATGGCGTACTGAGCAAACGCCGCGGCGATGCAGACGGGCAATATCCACGGAAATGTCCCACGAGATGCGCCCGCGAATATGCCGCTCACAACGAAGAGAAAATCGCTCGTGTGATCAAAGGCGCCGCTCAGGGCGCTGACCGTACCTCTGCGGCGAGCGATGGGGCCGTCGAGAAAATCCGTCGCCAGAGCCACTCCCCATGCAAGCAAGGCGAAAAGCGCCGAAGGCTCGTCTGCTCTGGACATGAAGAACGCAAATGGGATTACGAGAAGCAGGCGAATAGCCGTCAGGGCATTAGCCATAAACGCTCAAGCAAATGGTGGCGAGATCATGGATTTCTTTTGCGCCCGTATTGTACGTGGCTTCTCAGGATCGTTGGAGTTGTTTCCCGCTCGTCCAACCGGCACCGCGACAGCAGTCGTCCGAGCTCGTGAGTTACGTTGACACTAAAAGTGCGCAAGCATATGCTTTTTGAGTGAATTAGGTTATAGCGGTAATCTCTACCGAAGGCGTCCCAAAATGCCGGGTCTGGCCGCTCCTTATCATGTGGATACCGCTCTTCAAGTTGGACTGGAGGGCTGCGGTGTCACTCGCGATGATGCGCTCTCGTTAATCGACGAGGCGCCGCTGGCTGCTTTGCTCGATGCGGCTGCCGCCGTGCGGGACCGCTTCAAGGGCCGTTCCGTCAGCTATTCCCGGAAGGTTTTCATTCCGCTCACGCACCTTTGCCGCGACTATTGCGGTTACTGCACATTCCGCGCCGACCCGCAGCCCGGCGTCCAGCCTTATATGATCGGGGATGAAGTGCTTGCGGTGGCCGAAGCGGGCCGCCGGGCCGGGTGCAAAGAAGCTTTGTTCAGTCTGGGCGATCAACCTGAACGAGTGTTCCCGGAAGCCAAAGATTTTCTGAAAGCGCTCGGCTTTGACAGCACGCTTGAATACCTCGCGGCCATGTGCGAGTTGGTGCTCGAGAAGACCGGCTTGCTTCCCCATTCCAATCCGGGATTGATGGGTTTGGACGATCTTCGCCGCCTGCGTGAGACGAACATCAGCGTGGGGCTTATGCTCGAGAGCGCGAGTCCCCGGCTTTTGCATTTTGGAGGGCCGCACTGGAAAGCGCCTGACAAGGTCCCGTCGCTTCGTCTGCGGACAATTGAGAACGCAGGCGAATTGTCCATGGCTTTCACCACGGGGATTTTGATCGGGATCGGAGAGACTGCGGAAGAACGCGTCGACGCGCTGCTGGCGATTCGCGCCGCTCATGAGAGGCACGGTCACATTCAGGAAGTGATCATCCAGCCGTTTCGCGCCAAGCCGGACATTCGTATGGCTCAGGCTCCTGAGCCTTCGAACGAAGATTTGCAACGTACGATTGCCGTCGCTCGCCTGATCCTAGGCGGCGAGATGAATATTCAGTCGCCGCCGAACCTGCTCTCGGAGGATTATCCCGATCTGTTGAAGGCCGGTATCAACGACTGGGGCGGCATATCCCCGGTGACTAAAGATTTCATCAATCCTGAAGCCGCCTGGCCGCAGATATCGTCGCTCGCGGCGAGAACGGCGAGCGCGGGTTTTGTGTTGCGCGAACGGCTGGCGATTTATCCGGAATTTTCCGCGCGGAAGGAATTCGTGAACGACCGCCTCGAACCGCACGTTCGGAAGCTTCGGGGTGAAGACGGCTATGCTCGGGACGGTGCCCAATGCTAAGACCTATGAATCCTGAATGGCGAGAAATTCCCTGGGATCGCGCGCTTGCGGCAGCGAATCCGGCCGTCGCCAATGCCCTGGAGAAATCACTTGCCGGCAGCGACCTGGGTTTCGAGGAGGGGATGACGCTGGCGAGCGTCGAGGGAAACGATCTCTTAGCTCTGGCGAAAGTCGCGGACGAGCTTCGCCGGCGCACGGTGGGCGATCGCATCACCTACGTGGTGAACAGAAATCTGAATTTCACCAATATTTGTATCGTCGGCTGCAGTTTTTGCGGATTCAGCCGAGGCCCGGATTCGCCGGACGCCTATTTTCATTCCACAGATGCGTTGCTGGCCAAATCGCTTGAAGCGGTCGAGCGGGGCGCGACCGAGGTGTGCATTCAAGGCGGACTGCCCAAGGATCTCGATGGCTACTACTACGTGGAACTTCTCAGGGCCATCAAAGGGCGGCTGCCTGAACTTCACGTGCATGCCTATTCGCCCATGGAAATAACCTACGGAATCGAAAAGACGCGCATGCCGCTCCCCGAATATCTGCTCATGCTGAAGCAAGCCGGCTTGAACAGCATTCCTGGAACCGCTGCGGAGATTCTGGACGATAGTGTGCGCCGGTCGTTGAGTCCCAATAAGTTGAAAGTACGACAGTGGATTGAAGTGATTAAAACCGCGCACAGTCTTGGTATTCCCTCGACGTCCACGATGATGTATGGCCATACCGAGCGGCCCGAACATTGGGTAAGGCATTTGCTTTTGCTGCGCGAAATTCAGAAGGAAACCGGCGGATTCACGGAATTTGTTCCCCTGGGATTCATCCACTCTCAGACCAAGCTCTTCCAGATTGGCGGCGCGCGCGCGGGACATTCGCCTGACGAGGATATAATCGTTCACGCGCTTGCTCGTGTGCTTCTGCACGGATACATCCCCAATATTCAAGTCTCCTGGGTCAAGCTTGGTTACGAGCAATCTTTGGCTTGCCTGGAAGCCGGAGCCAATGATTTCGGCGGAACGTTGATGGAAGAAAGCATTTCGAAGGCGGCAGGAGCGAATTTCGGCGAGTATGTTTCGCCTGGGGAGTTTCGAGCCCTTATCCGAACGATTGGGCGTATTCCTGCCGAGCGTTCTACGACTTATAAAATCCGCAAGACTTTCGAGTTCCCCGATGCGGAAGAGACTATGCCATCCGTTCGAACGTCAATGCTGGGCGCCACGACGAGCCACGCACCGGTTAGTGCGACCGGCTACTGATTTTCAGCGTAAATCGCTTTTGGGCTGTGTCAGGCCTCAGTCTGGGACATGTTCGTCATCCGAGACGACATGGAAAATATTGATGTAGGAACCAGGCTTGATGATCTGCCGCGGATATTTCTTCCTCTTGTTCTGGATCACAGCCGCTCTCTCGTCAGGATCGGTGAGGTAGACTAACGTCCGATCGTATAAGTTATCTCCAATCTTTATTCGGACGTGAGGATCGCGCGCCACGTTTTCATTCCAACGCCGCCCATGCGGATACGGGGGCAAGCCCGGCGCATACACAGATGTCAGATAAAGCTGGCCGTTATAAGAGACCAAATATGTCCCGATCGAGTGCGGAATCCCGAATAGGCCCCTGGTCTGCAGTTTGGCATTTTGATACTGGTCGGTGAACGACCAATCCGTGACAGGAGTGGTCACCAGATTCCCTCTAAGCCATAAACCGGGCACTCTGCACGCCAAAGAAGCACCGGGGTCCGGACATGCGCCGGGTTCGAAGCCCGTGAAGCGCAGGATCACCAGCAACAGGACCACACAAATCACGATCCCGCCCGCAATCTTCAGTAGAGTTTTCATGTTTTACTCCGGTATGCAGGCTGAAAAAGTTCCAGCCGCAGTTGAGGCGCCACTTGATTCGATTTAACGGTCCAATACTACCACCGGACGGAACTTATGGGATTCTTCGATAGGTTTCGGGATGGCTGTCGCTGAGACATTCAAGGTTTGCAAGGGGCAAAACAGTAGGCGTAAGATGCCTCACGGACTGGTGACCTGAAACAAGTTCATACTTGGACGATGGTGAAACGCTACGGTTTCCTCAACGCTTTAGTTGTCGTGATCTTGCTGGCGGGGTATTCGGCCCTTGCTCAGAACGGACAATCGTTCAAGGCGCGACTCTCCACGGTCCCAGTGGATGCGACGATGCTGCCCACCGTCACTGGCTCGGGCTCGCTAAAAGCTGTTCTGGCAGGCGATAAGCTTACGATCTCGGGGTCCTTTGAGGGATTGCGCTCGCCTGCCATTCACGCGAGCATTCATATCGGACCGCAAAGAGGCATTCGGGGACCGGCAGTTCACGATCTCGAGGTCACCAAACAGAAAGCGGGCAGCGTCAGCGGGTCGGTCGATCTGACGGCTTCGGAAGTCGAGGACCTCAAGAACGGTCGCCTATATGTGCAGATTGATTCCGAGCGGGCGCCCGAAGGGAACTTGTGGGGATGGGTATTGCACTGAGGTGCTGACAATGATCACGACGAGAGCACGCCTTTTTGTTATAGCGTCTGCAGCGATTGCACTTGGAGCGATGAGCGCTCGCGCACAGCAAACGCCACGACCGGATTCCTTTACCGCCGAGCAGGCGACCGCCGGCCGGGCCAACTACATGGCCATGTGCGCACCGTGTCACATGCCCGATCTCAAAGGCAGCAATGAGGCGCTGCCACTGTCTGGACTTGGTTTCACGAGCGTGTGGCGCAGCCGCACGACGCGAGATTTGTTCGAACGAATTTCCACCAGCATGCCGCCAGGGAAAGCGGGCTTGATCCCGGAGCAGGACGTGCTGAGCCTGGTTGCATTCATCCTTCAATCCAACGGCGCGCGTCCCGGTACGAAACCGCTGACTGCAACGGCCGCGATTCCCATCGGCGAACTCGCGAGCGGTGAAGCGCCTGCTGCGGGGCAGCAAGAAGCATCCGACGAAGCGCCCGCGCCGACAGCTCGCGCCGCCAGAGCGGCCGGGCCTCCTGCGGGTATTACGGTTAGCGGAGAAGTGAAGGATTACGTCCCCGTCACGGACGAAATGCTGCATCGCCCCGATCCCAATGATTGGCTGATGATCCGCGGCAACTATCAAGCGTGGAACCACTCGTCCCTGACTCAGGTTACAAAGGATAACGTGCGCGACCTGCGCCTCGCCTGGGTATGGTCCATGCATGACGGCAGTGCAGCGAATGAGCCTTCGCCCTTGGTGCACAACGGAATAATTTATCTGGTGAACATCGACAATATTGTTCAGGCGCTTGATGCCCGCACGGGTGAATTGATTTGGGAAACTCGCGTCAGACCGGGCGGATCGCAGGGCGGCGGCACCGGGGCAATGCGAAATCTCGCCATTTATCAGGACAAAGTTTTCGTTGCCAGCACCGATGCGCATTTGATCGCGCTAAATGCGCGGACTGGCGACACGGTTTGGGATGCTGTCATCGCCGATACCACGAAAGGTTACGGGAACTCGAGTGGCCCGGTTGTGATCAATGGCAAGATTTTGCAGGGGCTCGGCGGCTGCGACCGCTACAAGGCGAAAGATAGCGAGCAAGGTTGTTTTATCACGGCGTTTGATCCTGCGAACGGAAAAGTGCTCTGGCGTTTCAACACCGAGGCGCGCTCGGGCGAGCAGGGCGGCGATACCTGGGGCAATGTTCCGAACATGCTGCGAGCCGGCGCCGAAACCTGGATCACGGGAAGCTACGATCCGGAATTGGACCTCACGTACTGGGGCGTCGCGCAGGCCAAGCCGTGGGTCCAGGCGAGCCGAGGAACTGGGGCGGCCGCAGCACTTTACTCGAGCGCAACACTGGCGTTGCGTCCCAAGGACGGAACTGTCGCGTGGTATTTCCAGCACGTGCCCGGTGAGTCCCTCGATCTTGACGAAGTTTACGAGCGCGTATTGGTGGATATCGGCGATCGAAAAGTCGCGTTTACGATCGGCAAGGCCGGCATTCTGTGGAAGCTCGATCGGAAAACCGGTGAGTTCCTCGATGCGAAAGAGACGATCTTCCAGAACGTCTTTACCTGGCTCGATCGAAAAAAGGGACTACTTGCCTATCGGACCGACGTCATTGCATCCAAAACCGGCCAGTGGATCCCTTCCTGTCCCAGCACGGAGGGCGGCCACAACTGGCAGGCCATGAGCTACGACCCTGGAAGCAAAGTGCTGATTATTCCGTTAAGCCAGAGCTGCATGGAAATGTCCGGCCGGAAAGTTGAGTTTGTCGAAGGCTCCGGCGGCACCTCAGGCGACCGGCGGTTTTATGAAATGCCCGGATCTGACGGCAACGTCGGCAAAGTGGCGGCGTTCGACGTGAAAACGATGAAAGAGGTCTGGACGCATAATCAAAGGCCCGCTTTCTTGACGTCGGTGCTGTCAACAAGCAGCGGACTGGCGTTCGTTGGCGATCTGGATCGTTATTTCCGAGCCTTGGACGTGAACACCGGGGAAGTGCTTTGGCAGGCTCGGCTGGGGACATCGGTACAAGGCTTTCCCGTATCGTTCAGCGTGGGTGGCAAACAATACGTCGCCGTCACGACGGGCCTTGGCGGCGGGAGTCCACGCAACGTGCCCCGCATGATAGAACCGGATGTGCACCATCCTCAAACCGGCAATGCGCTTTATGTCTTCGCTTTGCCGGATAAGAGCACAAGCAAAACGTCTACGATCTCGCGCAATTTGGCTAATCACTAGGAAATCAGAAATTGACATCTCCGGCGCCGGAAAATAGACTCCGCGCCATCGATCTTCCGATTTGATCTGACGAAAGAGGCACCGTGATGCAGATTTGGAAGGGGACTGCGGGAGCATCCGTAATAGTTGGCATTTTTGCCCTGATTACGAGCTTCGGACTGCCGGCGAATGCGCAAACGGAGCGGGCTGCGACAAAGGCCTCCGCAAAAGATGTGCCCGTGCCGATATACAAAGTCGATCCCTTCTGGCCGAAGCCGCTGCCGCACAAGTGGATTCTCCAAGGCATCCCGGTCATGGTCGCCGACAAAGACGATCACATTTGGGTGGTGAGCCGCCCGCGAGACGCCAATCCGGATGAAACAGGCGCAGCGTCGACGCCTCCGCGTACCGATTGCTGCGTTCCAGCGCCTGCGGTTCTGGAATTTGATACCGATGGCAACCTGCTGAAAGCCTGGGGCGGACCGGATTACGTTCCGGGCTGGCCAGCTGAGGGAATTGCGAGACCCGGCGCCGGTGCCGAGCATGCCATCGTGGTGGACCGGCAGGGCAACGTCTGGCTGGGAGGAAACGCTCGGTACGACGGTATTCAGAAATTTACCAGCGATGGAAAATTCCTCTGGGACTTTGGCCATCGGCATCCGAAAGAACCTGAGGGACAAAACACCGGGCCAGTCCCGGAAAATAATCAGGACACCGGCCACATTGTGATGCCTGTGGAACTATTCGATCTGGACGAAGATGCCCACGAGATGTACGTCGTCGAGCAAAAACGAGTGGTTGTCTACGACACGGAGACCGGAGCATTCAAACGCGGCTGGGGCGGCCACGGCATGCCTTTGAGCGAAATCAGCAATGATCGCGTGCCACCGTACGATTGGAAATCGGGGGCGACGCCTCCGGACCTGAAGACATTCGTGCCCGCGCTGCACTGCGTGCACATCGCGCCCGATGGGCTCGTGTATGTGTGCGAGCGGGGGAGCGACCGGATTCAGGTTTTCACGAAGCAAGGGAAATTTGTGAGCAGCTTTTTCGTGCATCCGAGCACGCCCTCGCGGGGAATGGAATGCGGCGGTCCCGGGTCGACGGTCTACGGGATGTGCGGAACAACTTACAATCTGACCTTTTCACACGATCCTGATGGGAAGTACGTCCTGATTGCCGATGGCACCAATGACAAGGTCTGGATCCACGATCGCAAAACCGGAGAGTTGAAAGGCTCCATCGGCGATAACGGCCGCATGGCCGGCTATTTTCACTGGATTGATGCCATCGCCGTGGATTCCAAAGGGAATCTCTACACGGGCGAAGTGGAAACGGGAAAGCGGATACAGAAATTTATTCTGACGAACGGTGATGGCAAATCGCGACCGCGCCCTCACGAATGAAGAGGATGACTTAGAGAATGAGTTAAGAAAATCAGCATCTGTTGCGCTGATTTTCACATCTGAAGAAAAGCTCCTACGAAATTCGGGCCGGGCTCCTGTCCGATAGGGGCTTGGGCTGGCCGAACTTCGCCACTGTTTGAATAGCTTCTCCGATGTCCTTGACCGACTTTAGATTCATCCACTGCTGGATGGCGCGCTCCGCCTGAGCTTTATCCACCTGGCTGAATTCGGCTATACGGTAATACTTGGCTTTGAGCTCCTCACGAGTCATCGGCTTTACCGGCCCACCGTAAAACGTGCGCTCTTCCCCCGACTTCTTGCGCACGGTGAAAATGTCGCCACCGTACTGGGGATGTTTGTTTGGAGAGAAGGTTATCCTGGCCATGAGTTCCCTCGCCTTCGGGTCCATATACTTCTCCCTTGTGAAGGAATCCAGGTAAATGTGCCCATCCAGGAGCATGCGAGCCACGTTGTAGGGCGCGCTGTGGTCGGCGGTCTCACGGTTGCGGGGATCCCATTTCGGCGGATCACAAATCTCCTGCCAGCCGAAATAGTGGAATTTGGCATCGATCGATTCGATTTCTTCGGGCTTGGTCCAGGCAAGAATCTGGGGAGCGATATTCTGGTGAAAATTCTGATTGTTACCTTCGGTGGCGATGCGTTTATAGCCTCCACCGTTTCCATGTATCGTCTCGATGGCCAGCCGTCCATCGGGACTGGCGGGAAACTTCAGATCGCTGGTGAAGGGACCAATGTGGGCGATCAAACCGTCCCTGCCTTCGAACGGCATGCACGGACCGGTCATCCCCTCGCGCGCCAGCATGGCGGCCCAGACGCCGTTACGGACCTGCTCAGCACTATGAGTACCCTTCCACATCGACTGCGTGCCGATATGGCAGACATACATCGGCATATGAGGAACCAGAGCAAGCGACAGGGCGTTGGCGAGCTGATCTTGATTCAGTCCCATCAGCTTTCCGCATGCCATCGCCACACCGACGCTATGGTAGGGACTGTCCCAGCCGGAGGGGTCGTAGTTCCCCTGGCCGGTATTTCCGATCGCAGTTACGACCTCGTAGCATATGGCCATCGCGGCCAGCACCTGCGCACCAGTCGAGTGAAGCGCTTCTCCAACCGCCAGAATTCCCCCGAACATTTCGTTGTTATGGGGAGTGGCATTGAAATCCGTGTGGCGGATCATGGCCGCATTCGTGAAAGCGGCCATCTCGTACGTGGTTTTGATGCCGTAGCCCATAACTGTGCAAGGGCCCGGCATCGTCTGCGATAGACGCGCGTTAATTCGTGCGGGCTCGCTTTCGAACCCGCCATAGAGGCTGCCCAGAGTGTCATTCTGTAAGTAATTCAAGGTCTCGATGCACGAATCCGCCAGGTCCGATTCGGAGAACCCGTGCACCCAGTCCACGATCCGGCGGCTACTTTCGTCCATGGGCCCGTTGCCATTCGCTCGGCCCGAGTTGTTCACCCAACCGGGGCCAGTTTTGGTCACGTACCCAGGCTGCACGGTGGTTATGACTTCTTCGCTCTCGGTAATATCGGGGAAATGTTGGAGCCTGTCCGATGATGCCTGGTCGAGGCCGCCCGTCGGCGGCGTGGGTCCCTGTTGCGCCTGTTGCGAGAATGCCGCAGGGGCCGTCAGCAGCCCAAGCGCAGAAACGCCTGCACCTGCTCCCAACTTTATAAGGTCGCGTCGGCGTAGTTTAGACACACTCTTCCTCCTGTCGTTCTCTTCATGATCGCGAAAATATGGTAACCGGGGAAATCAGTCTAAAGGCTGAACGCGGACGAGATAGCCGTTGTAGTCCACGTACCAGACGGTTGCCGGCTTCGTCGAAGTATCGATAACGGTTCGCCGATTATATGAATATGGCTCGGGCATTTGATAGACGGTCCAATGATCCGTCTTGGGGTTGTACCGCAGCATCTGCCGGCCATGCAGCACACCAGCCCATATTTCGCCGTTCTTATCCGGCATGGCTTCGTAAAAATCGGTGTAGGGATGCGGCGCAATCGGGGGAGTGAACTCGTCAATGCGCTGCGCCTTGAAATTGAGCTCAATGAGAGAACCGTCGGCTCCGCCCCACCACGTGTTTCCGAAGGGATCAAAGCCGCCGCGCTTCGCGGTCATCATGTGCGAACCGCTATTCAGGTTAAGTATTTTCCCAGTCGCAATTTCCATGATCTCGAGGGTGTTGCCCCAGTTTGCCGGCCCGCTGCCGCCCCAATATTTTCCGTCATAAGAAATCGTATTGTCGTAGGTGCTGTCTGCTTGCAGGGGCCATTGCTGCAAGACCTTGCCGGTGTTTGGATCCATCTTAACGATCAAGCTGTGGCGGCCATCCCAGACGTACCCGTCGGAGTCCAGAGTGAAATTTCCAAAGCTGGGCGCATTGATGGGAGTGGAGCTTTCAATTTTGGCTTGCTTCACTTCGCCGGTCTTGGGATCGAGGCGATTGAGCTGGTGCGCCCAGTTTTCCGAAATCCAGGCGATCCCGTTCTTGTCGATTACAGCGTGGTGGGTGCCGGGCATAGCGCCGGGAGTCAACGGAATGGTGTAATCCGTGACGATGCCGGTTTTTGGGTCGAGTTTGCCAACATAGCGAGTCTTGTGGCTCGTGTACCAGACACTCCCCTGTGCATCGAGCGCCGCATCATGCAGCATCAGCAAATTCCGCGGCAGCTCGTATTCGGTAACCACGACCCTGGTCGATTCGCCTCGAGGACGCGGGAAGGTGCGGATCGGCATATCCTGCGATTCGGGGCCGCGGACTCGCGCGAGAAACTTCGTGAGCATCGCCGCTTCAGGATCCGGAGCATTCATAGGCTTATTGCGAACCGCAATGGCAGTGCCCGTGAAATGCATCATGCGATCTACGATCAGGCCCCAGCTGCGTTCGTCATAACGGTTCCGGAAAATCTGCTGCCAGGAGTGGCACCCGGAACAGTTCTTCTGCAGCATGGCTTTTTCTTCGGCGCTGCCAGGAAGATTCCACAGGATTTCGGCGCCACTGAGCTGGGATTCGAGCACCGGTGAGGCGGGCAGATCGTCGGAATCAACCACCTTTTCCAGCACGATATCGTCGAATTTTGTGGCCCCCTCAATGGAAACCGCATCGCGCACGTAAGGCTTGAAAGGCACGGGAGACGGAATCCGCAGCGTATAGGAACCCGCCTGCATCTTGGGGAATTCGAATCTTCCGTCGCCGTTCGTGTACACGGTTGTTCGCACGCCGTTGGGCGCGATAAGCTGAACGCCCACGCCCTCGGGGGAATCTCCGTTCTTGATCCGCACAACTCCGGTCGCCCCGCCAGCGAGTCCGCTTTGAACCGGCCACTTGTGCGTCTCCGCGCGGTACGACGGGTTCATAGGCGGATTTTCGCCTTCCACGCAGCATTTGCCGGAGTGAATGTAAGCGACGAGGTCAGCTAGGTCGGAATCAGACAAAGTATGAGCGGATGAGGGCATGAGAGGGCCGCCATCTTTGATCTTGGCGGCGACGTTTTCGTCGGTTACGGGACTGCCGGATACCAATGACGTACGCTTGTACAGGTCTGCCAAGTACGGAGCCGTCTTGGTGTATTTGTTGTGACACATCCAACACTTGTAGGCGTAAATCACTTCCCCGCGCGCCGCTCCGCTATCGCCGTCGATTCGATAAGTGTCAAGCTGCAGTGAACGCTGAAAATTGTCCACGGCCATTTTGTCTTTATCGGCGTCAGCGGCCGGCTTCGGCTTGGGTGCAGCGCTGGCGATCCCTAACCAGACAACGGTGCCAGCGAAAAAGAGAGCGACTCCAGTGGCGAGTGACAAGAGAATTACGCGCAACCCGCGATAGCTTGGGCCTAGTGTCTGCATAGCTCACCTCGGGGCAAGTTTTGGGTCGTCCTGTGGCTGAGAGTATATACCTATCGATCCATTCGGGTACAAGTCCGGACTGACATCGGCCCTCGCCACCGGCACACACGATTTGCGTTTAGATAGGAACTTCTGGAGTTGCAGGTATTACTCTTCGAGGCCTAACGCGCGAATCTTGGTGAGCAGGGTTTTATAGGAAATACCGAGCTGTTCCGCGGCACGCGTCTTATTCCATTTCGAGGCGCGAAGTGCCGCATCGATCTTGAATCGCTCGATGTATTCGATAGCTCGCGCACTGACGTCCTGCAGAGTTCCTTCCCAGGAGAAGCTCTCCTCCAGCATCCCGGTGGGCATTTCGCCTTCGGCGGGGCGTGGCGCAGAAAGCTGCAGCTCGGCGGCGTCAATTTTTTGAGCATCGCTGAGAATGGCCGCGCGCTCCATAGTGTTTTGCAACTCGCGAACGTTGCCCGGCCAGCTATAAGTCAGCAGGGCGGTTCGGGCCTGCTGCGTTAGTTCCAACTCAGGCTTGCGAAATTCGGCACGAAAGCGCTCCAGAAAAGCATCCGCCAGCAGCAGGACGTCATTGCCGCGCTCGCGCAGCGGAGGAATCGTGATCGGCACACCTGCAACCCGGAAAAAAAGATCCTCGCGGAACATTTTTGCCGTCACGGCCGCATGCAAATCCTTATTCGTTGCAGCGATGATGCGGACATCAACCTCCGTGCTCTGGGTGCCTCCCACTCGATCGAAGCGCCTTTCTTCCAGGACGCGCAGCAACTTGGACTGGATCGCGATTGGCAATTCCGCGATTTCGTCCAGGAAAATGGTGCCACGGTGAGCTAATTCCATTTTGCCAATCTTGCGGGCGCCGGCGCCTGTGTAAGCGCCGCGCTCATGGCCGAAGAGTTCGTTTTCGACTAGCCCCTCGGGAATCGCGGCGCAGTTGAGAGCTACAAAAGGCTGGGTTCGCCGGGGGGAGAGCCCGTGAATCGCGCGTGCAAAGAGTTCCTTGCCGGTGCCGCTTTCGCCCAGCAGGAGGATGGTGGAGTCTGTTGCCGCGACGCGCTGGACTTGCATCGTCGACGCCTGCATGGAGGGGTGTTCTCCGATAATCCGGGGGAAACCGTACCGCGCCGTATATTCTTCGCGCAGCAGAAGGTTTTCTCGCAGTAATTCCTGCTGCTGCGCCGCTCGCGCCACGAGCAGATTCAGATGATCGAGATCGACGGGCTTCTGAATGAAGTCAAATGCTCCGTCTTTCATTGCGGCTACGGCCTCTTCGATCGAGCCGTAAGCGGTAATGAGAATGACGGGAATTGTGGAATCGGCTTGCTTGGATTCGCGGAGCACTTCAAGGCCCGAGCAGCCCGGCAATTTCAAATCGCTGAGTACCACCAGGTAGCGTCGCGAGCGGATTTTATTTACTGCCGCTGAACCATCGGCAGCTTCGTCCACGTCGTAACCCTCACGTTCCAGCGCCTTGCGGAGCATAGCGCGCAACTCCGGCTTGTCCTCCACCAGGAGAAGAGGTTCCATGCGCTCTCTTCTATCACGAATTGCTGCGGAGGATTTGCCTCGAGACTCAGGTATGTGCGGAGAGGGGAACGTTGCAACTTTTAGCAATGTGAGCTACCTCAATGAATTCGTCGAGAGCTAGACGAAAGGCTGATTGGAGCACATCCACCCAAGCTGTCGGTTTCTTTGGCGCCGTTTTTTACGAATCTCTATGCGCCAGCCTCAGAGTGGGAAGTTCCTGATTCCTATGAGCTAGGGGTGGCCGATTTTGATCCGCTCGAATCTGGAGATCCCGGAGTTTCGCTCGCCCAGCCAGGGTTGCCCCCAGCCTTGCGTAGTTCGTCTTCGAGATCCGAGATTGCTTGCTTATCTTTCTCGACATCCTGCTTTTTAGTCTCGATTTCGCTCTGTGTCTTGTTGATGTCGGCGCGACTGTTCTGCTCGTGCATAGCCCAGTTCGGATCCTGAGAGTATTGTTCCTGCTTTAGATTGAATTCCCGCTGCAGGATGTCCACTTCTTTGGTGTCTTCAGCCAGGGTCTTTCGTGCCGCGGCAAATCTCGCGCGCCAGTAGGGCTCATCCTTGGCTTGTTCCTTCTTTGCGTCTTTTACGTCAGCCCCATTCGTTGCTTTGGCGTCGGCTCCGTTTGCCGGCTTCTTCTCGTCGTTCTTTTCTGCCGTCTTGAACGCCCCGGTTCCCGGAGCGGGCTCGTTCCCGATGACCGAAATCGTGCCCTTCAGGCTTCCCACGTCCTCATTGGTGAATACTTTGGCAGGCTTGCTGGGATCTTTCTTCTGAGCGCGAGCCTTTCGCGCTGCATCCCCCAGAGAATCGGACTGTGAGCCTGCTATGGTTGCGGCACTGTCTTGAGCGCGGGCAAGCGAGATGTTTCCGGCAACCAAAAGCACAGCAGTCAAGGAGACAAGCCTTCTAGAAATCATAAGGACCACCTTTCAGTGCGCTGGTGGAGTACTAGAACTATCTACAGTTTAAATACCGGCGACGCGGGAATCAACGGCCCCGCCTGCGAGGGTGTCCTGTCTGCTAAGTGGGAGTGAGACGATGAATTCAGCCCCGCCCTGGGGTTGGTTGCGGACTTCGACCGAGCCTCCGTGTTGCACGACGATTTTCTGAACGATGGCGAGGCCCAGACCCGTTCCGTTTGTCTTGGTGGTGTAGAAGGGCACAAAAATCTTGGAAAGATCGTCGGCCGCTATGCCCGGCCCATTGTCCCCTATTGTGATGCGCTGGAATTCACCACCCGGCCCACGTTCAATGACGCCTTGGACTTCAACATGCCCGCCAAATGGCTGGCTGGCTACCGCTTCCGCGGCATTGCGAGTGAGATTCAGAAGCGCCTGGCGCAATAAACCTTCATCTCCGCCGATGCTCTCGAATTCGCCATGCGATGAAATAACCACTCCTGGAATGGCTTCCTGTATTTCCGTAATAACGCGGTCGACGAGCGAACGCAGCGGAACTTCTTCTGTGGAGAGGTCGAGGGGCCGGGCAAACTTCAGGAACTCGGTTACTACGTGAGTCAGAGCCCGCGTTTGATCCACGATCAGCTGAGCATGTTCCGCAGTCTCGCCTTTGGACTCCCGCCGGATCATCTGTGCGTAACCGGAAATCGTTGCGAGTGCATTCTTGAACTCATGCGCAATACCAGCAGAGAGTTCGCCCAGCGCGGCCAGATTCTCCTTGACCTGTACCTGGCGCTGCAGTGCCGCCAGTTCCGTAAGATCGCTCAGCAGGCACAGCGCACCCGCAACCGAGGACTTGCCCAGAATGGGCGAAATCGTCACGCCAAGCTGGCGCAACTCCCCTTGTGGCGTTGCATACTGCACTTCCTCACGACGAAAAGTACGGCCTTCACTCAAGCACGTGGCCAGGAGTCTCGACAGGGACGATTCTTTTCCGAATACCTCGGCATAACGGCGATAGGCGAGGGCATGTACATCCAGGGCCGCTTCTGCGGCCGGATTGGCGCTTGTTATCAAGCCAGCGGAGCTGATCAGGAGGAGTCCAGCAGGCATATTGCGCGTTACTGCTTCGCTGAGGCGCTCGGTTTGCTGGGCGCGTTCCCGGTCGCGGCGATGCAACGCGGCGAGTTCTTTTTCTTGTTCTCGAAGTTTCTGAATCACGGCCTGCATCGAAGCAGCCATAAAGGCTGAAGGATTATCGAGCGAAGGCTTAGGCAGAGACGGATCACCCGTCTCCTGGGAGTCTCGTCCACGCAGCACGCGACGCATCACGAAGAAAACTAACGCTGCCGCGGCGATGATAAACAGCACGAGCATGGCCGCTGCGGCTACCCAGCTAAAGCGCAGTGACGACGATTGGAAGTAGGCCAGCCACAAGCCGGTCAACGGCGCGCTTTTGAGATCAAACATGGGTGAATGCCCGGTACCAGGCCAGGGCCGGCGAGCCGAAAAACATAACGAGGATCGCTCCGGCTCCTAGAAACGTCCCAAACGGCAGTTCGAAGTCGCGACCTTTACGCCCGATTGAGATCACGGCAATTCCGATAATACTGCCGAGCAGAGATCCCAGCAGTATCGTAAGCAGCGCCCGTTGCAGACCCAAAAATGCGCCGGCCATGGCCATCATCTTGACGTCGCCAAGGCCCATGCCCTCACGGCCGCGAGCCCTAAAATAACCCTCCGCAACCAGCCAAAGTAGTCCGCTCGCCACGCCAGCGCCAATTAGCGCATCGGCGAACGAAAGTGCCGCTTCCGGCGGAGGATAGGCGAAAAGACGGTCGGCGAGCCATTGTGCCGTGCCGTCCACAGGCCCGGTGAAAAGGCTCAGCACCAATCCCATCCCGAGGCCGAGAAAATTTACCTTGTCGGGCAAAATACGCTCGCGCAGATCCGTGATCGTCAGGACGATGAGCAATGCGGCGAATACCGCCCATTTCAATGCTTCTGCGCTGATTCCGAATGCGAAATAGCAAGCCAGAAAAAGGAGGCCTGTGCCAATTTCCACCATCGGGTACATTGCCGAGATGCGCACTTTGCATTTGCGACAGCGGCCGGCGAGCAGGAGCCAACTCACCACCGGAATATTGTCGTAGGGCCTAATCTGGGTTCCGCATGATGGGCAATGGGATGGCGGTAATACGATCGATTCTGAGACGGGTATCCGAAGAATGCAGACGTTTAGAAAGCTGCCAATGATCAAACCGAAAACGAATATGAGGACAGCGATCATGACCGAGATCAGAGCTGTGCCAGCTATCAAGAGTTCTCCGTCAATACTTCGACATTAAGCTCCACCTCACTGTGACACAACCAGCTTGCCTCCTCAATCCGCCGGCGGTGAGCCGTTGCCTGATTCCTAACCGCAGCAGGAGCGCAATGGCTTGTCTATATAAGTTCGAGAATTTGCGATAATTTCCCGGCCATGTCGTGGCTCGAGCAAAGAATTCGGGAATACGAGCATCGCCGCTGGACCACCGACAATAACCGTCGCGTGCGGCCATTCGTATGGGGACTAGAGCACATCGGCGGAAACGCAGCCGATCCCGAACCTCGTAAATTTCTGAGCGATTGGGTTCCAAACACGCTGGCGCATAGCGAGGAATGGTTCGAAACCAGCCCTGCCCCTGACTATGCATTAGATGTTCGCCCAAATGGCCCACACAAAGATCGTGTGCTCACTTTCACCAGCGCGATAACTTCGCCTTGGCCTGATAATAATCGCGTTCACGCGCGTCTTTTCGCGGCGAGCAACTCCGGGCCCGCAGTTGTCGTGCTACCGCAGTGGAATGCCAAATGGGAAGTACAAGTGAAAATTTGTCAGTGGCTCAACCGCTGGGGAATTACGGCGCTGCGTCTTTCCATGCCTTATCACGACCGGCGAATGATTCCGGGCCACGAGCGGGCCGACCACCTCGTGGGCCCCAATATCGGCCTCACGCTCGAAGCCAACCGGCAAGCCATTCTCGACGTGCGCAGATGCCTGCAATGGCTTGCTCGCCAAGGTTACGGAAAATTGGGGTTGGTAGGCACGAGTATCGGTTCGGCGGTCGGATTCATCACCATGGCGCACGAGCCGCTTGTCAGCGCCGGAGTTTTCTTGCATGTCTCTACATATTTTGCTGATGTGGTAAGAACAGGGATGAATACGGCGCACGTCTGGGAAGGCCTGCGCGCGAGCGTGTCTGCTAACGAACTTCGGCACTTCTGGTCGCCCATCAGTCCATTTCCCTATGTATCGCGCATGAATGGAAGCAGGCAGAAAATGCTCATGGTGAGCGCGCGCTATGATCCTACGTTCCTGCCCGAATTTTCCGAAGAGATTATCCGCGAAGTCCGAAAAACGGGCATGGAAAGCGAGGTCTTGCTCTTGCCTTGCGGCCACTACTCACTCGAGCTGGCGCCTTTCAGCTACGCCGCGGCCCTGAGGATGGGCTCATTCCTGTTTCGGAACCTCGCCTAACCTCTTCTTAGCTTCAGCTCGGGATTTAAGCGGGAAAAGCTGGCGATATTTTTCGGGCAGCGACTTGGGCCGCCCTTCGCGATTGCAGATGAGGTGGAGCGTTTCGCCGGTCGCCAGCACTTCGCTGCTGTCGTGGCGCAGAATTTCGTAACTGAACCGGATGCTGCGGCGACGCGATTCGCTCACCCGCGTCCTGATCCGCAATAGATCGTCGTATCGTGCCGGCCGAAGATAACGGCAGCTCGCTTCTGTAACCATGATGTAACTGTCGTCCTCGTGCTCCATTTGCTTATAGGCGATGCCACGCTCGCGCATGTACTCTACGCGTCCGACCTCGAAGAATGTGAAGTAGTTGCCATAGTAGACCACGCCCATCTGATCGGTGTCCTTATACCGGACGCGGGCCAGCGTTTCGGAAAATTCACTCATCCTTTGTTTCCGGCGGACCAGTGCGGCTCGCGCTTTTCCAGAAACGCGGCGAGGCCTTCACGAAAGTCGGGAGTTGAACGGATCGCTACACTTTCCGCAACGGCGAGTTCAATGCGCCGGTCGATTTCCGCTTCGCTGGCGCGCACGAGCAGGCGCTTGGTGGCCAACAGACTTCCCGGACTATTGTCGATCAATGTCACAGCCAATTCGCGCGCAGACACCAGAAGTTGATCGGCCGGCACCACTCTCGTAACCAGGCCGATGGCCATGGCCTCCGCAGCGTCAACAATTCGGCCAGTCAACAAAAGATCGTGCGCCAGTTTTTCTCCCACTTGCCTTTCCAGAAACATGGAGACCAGTGCGGGAATAAATCCAATGCGAACTTCCGTATACCCAAATTTCGCCTCGGGAACGGCCAGCGTGAAATCGCAAAGCGTCGCGATACCGCAGCCTCCGGCCAGCGCCGCGCCATTGACCGCCGCAATTAGCGGCTTGGGAAAGCTCCACAGCCGGCGAAAGAACCCGGCCGTTCTTCGCGCGTCCGCGAGATTTTGTTCCGGGGATTGCGTCGCGAGGGACTTCAACGCGTCGAGATCCATGCCTGCACAGAAAGCCTTGCCCGCTCCAGTGATCATTGCCACGCGCTCGCTGCCGGATTCCACATCGTTTAGTGCTGTCAGGAGCTCGCCGATCATGGTGGCCGAAATAGCATTCCGCTTGTCGGGCCGATTGAGCGTGATCAGCGCGTGCGTGCCGTCAGATTCAATTTTTATGGTGTTGTAGGAGGGCATTGCCGCTCAGGCGTGTGTGTACCGGTCGCGGATTTCGGCGGCTCGTGCGAGTGCTGGCGTAAGCGCGGAAAGCTCCAGGCCGCTATCAATTCCATGCTCGCTTAGCGTGCGTATTACTGTTTCCGTAGCGACATTGCCCACCAATTCGTCGCCTGCAAAAGGGCAGCCGCCCAATCCGGTGAGCGCCGAATCGAACCGGCGGCATCCGGCATTGTAAGCGGCCATAACCTTTTCGGCCATTCCCTCCGGCCGGCTGTGCAGATGGACACCCAATTCGATCCCGGCGACGCAATCTTTCACCGCGCTATAAAGCTTGCCTACAGCTTCGGGGGTTGCGGTTCCTACAGTGTCCGCCAGAGAAATCGTGCGCACACCAATGTCTTTTAGCCAGACGAGCGTATCTTCGACAATTTCCGGTCCCCAGGGCTCATCGTAGGGATTACCAAAAGCCATGGAAACATATACGACGAGGTTGCGTTCCGCTTCCTTTGTCGCTTGTTTCAACTTTTCCACTAATGCGCGCGATTCGGCCCGCGACATGTTGGCATTGGCGCGGCGAAAATAGGCTGAGATGGAATAAGGATAGCCGAGAGTACTCACGCCGGGCGCCGCGAGAGCGCGTTCCATTCCTTTTTCGTTTACGACGATTCCGATGATTTCAGGAGCCTCCGCACCCGAGGGCAGGGAAGCAAGGAACGCCTCCATCACGGCTTCGCTATCGGCCATTTGGCGCACGTGCTGCGGAGAAACGAAGCTCACCGCATCGATGTGCCGGAAGCCGGCATCGACCAGCGCGCGCAAATAGGAGGCCTTGGCCTGCGTCGGAATCACTTTCGGTAATCCCTGCCAGGCATCGCGTGGGCATTCGATAATTTTCACCGATTCGGTGGAGTTCATTGAGAGGCAGGGCAGCTCAAGTTTGTAGCACTCCGGTTTTGAATTCGCGGACCTCGGGATTCAATGCGGCGGCATCGAGGGCCCAGATCAGGGCATCGCGCGTCTGCGCGGGATCGAGTATCGCATCCACCCAAAGACGCGCGGCGGCATAGCGTGGGTCGCTCTGATGCTCGTAGGTCGTTCGTACGGATTCGCGTAAAGTTTCCAGGTCTTTCGCCGAAAGTTTTTTGCCCTCACGCTCCAGTTGTTTCACCTTGATTTCGACCAGCGTGCCGGCCGCCGAATCCCCGCTCATCACGGCATAACGGGCGGTCGGCCATGCAAAGATGAAACGCGGATCATAGGCTTTTCCGCACATGGCGTAGTGGCCCGCGCCAAAACTGCCGCCGAGTATCACGGTGATTTTGGGCACGACGCTATTGGCCACGGCGTTCACCATTTTGGCGCCGGCGCGAATGATGCCGCTCCACTCCGCTTCCTTGCCGACCATGAATCCGTTTACGTCGTGTAGAAAAACAAGCGGCACCAGATTCTGATTGCAGTCGAGAATGAATCGCGCCGCCTTCTCCGCCGATTCCGTGTAAATCACGCCGCCAAATTCCACGCGGCGCTGCCCGGTGCCCGGATCTATCGTGGGCACGTGCATCTTTTGGTTGGCGACAATGCCCACGGCCCACCCGCCGATGCGCGCATACCCGCATAGCACGGTCTGGCCGTATTCCGCGCGGTATTCCTCGAAGCTGCTCCCGTCCACGATCCGCGCGATGATCTCTCGCATATCGTATTGCCGCGCCGGATCGGAGGAGAAAATCCCGTAAATCTCCTCGGCGGGATAGGACGGCGGTTTGGGCGGGATGTGGTCAAATCGAGCCTCTTTCGGATGACCTGCCAGGCCGACCAGCGTGCGAATACGTTCGAGGCAGGCGGCGTCGTCGGGCTCGCGAAAATCCACAGTGCCGCTCACCTGCGCGTGCATTTTCGCGCCGCCCAGTTCTTCAGCGGAGACGCGCTGCCCGATGGCCGCCTGGACAAGAGCCGGGCCGGCGAGAAAAAGTCCTGAGCCCTCGGTCATCAAGATGTGATCGCACATCACCGGCAAATAAGCGCCGCCAGCCACGCACATCCCCATGATGGCCGTGATCTGCGGAATGCCCACGGCGCTCATGACGGCATTATTCCGAAAGACGCGGCCAAAATCGTCGGTATCCGGGAAGACGTCTTCCTGCAGCGGCAGAAAGACGCCTGCCGAATCGACCAGATAAATCGTCGGGATATGATTTTCGATGGCGATGTTTTGCGCGCGGATGACTTTCTTGGCGGTCATCGGAAAAAATGCGCCGGCTTTCACAGTGGCGTCATTCGCAATGATCATCACCAATCGCCCGGCAACGCGTGCAAGGCCTGTAATCGTACCCGCTGCCGGCGCGCCGCCCCATTCCTGATACATTTCGAAGGCCGCGTAAATCCCGAGTTCGAAGAACTCTGTCTTTGGATCGATCAGCCGCGCGATGCGCTCGCGCGCGGTAAGCCGGCCTTTTTTGTGCTGTGCGTCGGCAGCTTTTGCGCCTCCGCCTTCCTGCAGGCGCGCCTCTTCGTTTTTGATCTCGGTCAGCAGGTCTACCATGCGGCGCGTATTCTGCTCGAAATCGGGCGAATTGCGGTGAATGCGGGTCTCGAGAAGCGTGCTCATATGTTCTCAGGGTAGCCGAAGGGATGTTCCGGGGCCATTGTCAGTCGTGAGAGCGCACATGAGTTCGGACGAAATCAACAATTTCCTGAGTGGAGGTCCCGGGCAGAAAAACCTCGGCAATGCCGGCTTTCTTCAAGACGGGAATATCCGCTTCGGGAATGATCCCGCCGAGCACGACCGTCACGTCATCCATGTGTTTGGAGCGCAGCAGTTTCATCAATTCCGGGCAAATTGTATTGTGAGCGCCTGAAAGGATTGAAAGACCGATCACGTCGACGTCTTCCTGTTCTGCGGCGGAGGCAATCATCTCCGGGGTTTGGCGCAGGCCGGTGTAAATCACTTCCATCCCCGCGTCACGGAGGGCGCGAGCAATGATCTTGGCGCCGCGATCGTGGCCATCAAGGCCCGGCTTGGCGATAAGGACGCGAATTTTGCGTTCGGGCATGGTCCAAGAGAATACTTCAAATATGCGCCCTGTAATAACGGTTTGCTAGGTGATGGCAACTTCCTCGTAGGCTCCAAAGACAGTCCGCAACGCGTCGCAGATTTCTCCCAGAGTAGCGTAAGCTTTGACTGCCTCGTAGATGTGCGGCATCAGATTTTCCGTCCCCTCGGCGGCGCTCCTAAGACGATCGAGCCGGCGGTGCAGCTCTTCGCTCGAACGCTCCGCGCGTAATCGCCGCAAACGCTCCTCTTGCCGCAACGCGACGCCTTCGTCGATCTGCAGAACCTCGATTGGCTGCTCCTCGGTTACGTACTCGTTCACGCCAACGACGATTTTTTCTTTGCGGTCCACGGCTTGCTGATACCGATAAGAGGCCTCGGCAATCTCGCGTTGAGGATACGAGCGCTCGATCGCAGCGACCATGCCGCCGAGAGCATCGATCTTACGAATGTATTCACGCGCTCCCTGCTCGACCTCATTGGTTAGCGATTCCACAAAATAAGATCCGCCCAGCGGGTCCACGGTATTCGTAACACCGCTTTCGTAGGCGATGATCTGTTGCGTCCGCAGGGCCAGGGTGGCGGCAAATTCCGTGGGCAGCGCCCAGGCTTCATCGAGCGAATTTGTGTGCAACGATTGCGTTCCGCCCATCACTGCGGCAAGCGCTTGAATCGCCGTGCGCACCACATTGTTGTACGGCTGTTGTGCCGTAAGCGAGCAGCCCGCCGTCTGCGAATGGAAACGCAGCGCCCAGGAGCGAGGGTTCTTCGCGCCAAACCGTTCGCGCATCTCCTGCTGCCAGATGCGGCGAGCGGCTCGGTACTTGGCGATTTCTTCGAAGAAATCGTTGTGCGCGTTGAAAAAGAAAGAAAGCCGGGGCGCGAATTCGTCCACTGCCAAACCCCGCTGGATCCCTCGCTCGACGTATTCGATGCCGTCTCGCAGTGTAAACGCAAGCTCCTGGATCGCGGTCGAGCCAGCCTCGCGAATGTGATAACCGCTGATTGAGATCGGATTGAATCGCGGCGTGTGACGCGTGCCAAATTCGAAGGTATCGATCACCAACCGCAACGAGGGCTCGGGCGGATAGATGTATTCCTTCTGCGCGATATATTCCTTGAGAATGTCGTTCTGAAGCGTGCCTGATAGCAGGTTCCAATCCGCGCCTTGCTTTTCGGCCACGGCCAGATACATGGCCCAGATAATCGCGGCAGGAGAATTGATTGTCATCGAGGTGGTGACGTCTGCCAGCGGAATTTGGTCGAAGAGCGCTTCCATATCCGCAAGCGAGCTTATCGCTACTCCGCATTTGCCGACTTCGCCGCGCGAGAGCGGATGATCGGAGTCGTAACCCATCAGCGTCGGCAGGTCGAAAGCGACGGAAAGTCCGGTCTGGCCCTGCGCAAGCAAGTACCGGAAACGCGCGTTGGTGTCCTCTGCACTGCCAAATCCGGCGAATTGGCGCATGGTCCACAGCCGGCCGCGATACATTGTTGGGTGAATTCCGCGCGTGTACGGGGGCTCGCCCGGCTGGCCAAGGTCGCGTCCGGCGTCCCAGTTTGCGAGATCGGCGGGGGTATAGAGCTGACGGATGGGGTGCCCGGATACAGTGTTGAAGCGTTTCGGACGCACCGCAGAACGAGGCGGTTCGATTTCAGCCGATGACTTTGCGGGCTTTTCGTTGCTCATGCGGGCCGCTTTTCGCACTACTCCTGGCGCATCGCAGTACATTTCGCGGCGGTGGCCGGTTCAGATTTCTATTTTAGGCCCCAGTACAAGCCGCGGCAAAGCGCCTGCTGGAATTTGATGTCACTACTCCGAAATGCAGGCCGATCAGTCGGCATCCAGAAACGAAATGGGATCAGTGTTGAAGAGACTGGCTGATATCTTGTGAGGACTCGCTGGATGCACAGGAAGTCAAATCCGCGAGCACGTCGGCCGGCTTCCAATCATTCCCGTTGTAGGATTTGTAGATATGGCCATCGGGTGAAATGATGGCCGTGCTCATGGAATGCGTGATCTGCCCCTGCTCCTGTGTCACGAAGAGGTCAAAGAATTTTGTCACATCGTTCTTTTCAGCCGCGGGTATGGTGGCGAATTCCCAATGTTCAAACGTTTGTTGGCCCCGATCCGTCACAAACGCGCGCGCGTAATTACGCAGCACCTTTGGCGTGTCGTACTGCGAGTCGAAGCTGATGCTGAGCAAATGCGTTTTGGCGTAGAGCTCAGGCGATTTCTCTATAATTCTTTCGATTTCAGCAAAGTTGTGGCTCATCAGCGGGCAATAATCTGGCAGAGGGCAGCGCGTGTAGATGAACGTCAGCAATACAGACTTACCGCGATATTGCGCCAAACGGATGCGTTTGCCGTCCTGATTCACCAAAGTGAAATCCGGCACGGGCGCTCCTCCATCCGAACGCTGCAATTGAGCACCGGTAGGCGAGGTCTTTCCATCCGCTTTCTTCACTACAACGACATTTTCCAGATGGATGTCATTAGGAGTGACAACCACATCGGCCGTGATCTGGTCGCCGGACGAAACCTTTTCGAGCGTTTGGGCGTCGACCACCGGATAAGGCATCGTCATCGCCCCCATGAACCCGGGAATTTCTTCATGATTCACGACGAGGTGCTGTTGCGTTTTGTCTACTTGAACGACCGTACCCTTCAGGTGATATCGCCGTACCCGACTCTGATTTGTGCCGCGGCAGGCGGTAAGAGGCAGCGTTACAAGGAGTGCCAGCACCAACCAGAGGGGCGCCGGCCATTTACTCGCTGTGGCAGATCCACTAATCGGCATTCCTTACTGATATCAAGGCTGGTGCGAGTGTGCAAGCGAGGCGCAGCTCTAGACGTTGTAAATGGTGTTTCCCTGACGAAGCGATTGGAGGGAAATCACGCCAGTGGAGTTTAGAGTGTGCGCGCAGTTGCCAGGGTCTTTGCGGGCCCTACTGCGTGATGCGGCCCCGGAGGGCGTCCTCGGGGCTAATGTGGCTCTTGTCAAGCAGGACGCCGGTCGACCGTTGCATTTCGACCAGCGCGATTGCATAGCTGGCGCGTGCCTGCACCTCGACCAGTTGAGCCTCGAGCAGGTTTCTCTGGTCCAGAATTATGTTGTAAGGCGTGGAGAGCCCGGCCGCCTGTTTTTTTCGCTCCGCCTCCAGCGTTTGCCTGCTGAAGTCCACCGCTGATGCCGCCGCCGCGACGACCGCTTTGGCGTGCATTAAGCTGATGCTGGAGGTTCGCACCTCTATGCCGATCTGGTTCTGCGTGCCTTGCAGGACTAGCTCGGATTGCCGCTCTTGCAGACTTGCGCGGGCGTTATCGGCCTGCGCAGTGCGATTCTTAATGGGTATGGTTAGAGCGAAACCAATAGCGTATTCGGGATACTTCACATGAATAAACTGGCTCAATTCCTGGCCCACGCCCCCCCTCACGAGAATGGGGATTCCCCCGGGAACTGGAATGAATTGGTTACCAGACAGACCGGCGGTAGCGAATAGCCCGAACACATTGAGCGTGGGCTTGAGAACATTCTGCGTAACCTTGACGGCGACTTGGTTGTTCCTCAGCGTTGTTTCTGCTTCAGACACTTCGGGGCGATTCCGCGCCGCAGTCGCTAGTGCCTGATCGAGAGGCACAATATCCGCATCCTGTGGAGTCGGCAGGGGATCGGTAGCCACAATTTCTGCATCTCCGACGGAACCTGCGATCTGTTTGCTGAAGAAATTCTTGAGTGTCAACTCCTGCTGCTGCAGGTTCGTCTGGGCGACGATCAGGTCCCTCTGCGTGGAGGCCACCTGAGACTGGGCCGACACGACGTCCAGTGGCGCCAGCGTCCCGATCTCAGCCTGTCTTTTATTATCCTCGTAGAGTCGCTGCGCAGCCTGCAATGCCTGTTCCGTAGATCTGACCTGTTCCTGAGCCGACACGAGGTTCCAGTAGCTCTCCTCTGCCTGCGCCAGCATGGTGTTCACCTGCTGTAGGTACCACTGTTTGACGAACTCGACATTGTTTCGCGCAACGGTCTGGAAGCGGCGATTAAATGCGAAACCAAAACCGTTAGTGAGTTGCTGGACCGCAATCACGGACATTCTGGTGATGACGTCAGGATTGTAGATTAGAAATTGCTGCGTACTGTTTTGGCGTTGATTGGCGACGTCCACGCTAAAGCTGGTTCCCGTCGTGAAGGCCTGCTGCCAGCCAAACGTGAAGAAGGTCGTATTTGTGGTTACCACCGGAGAGCCGGCCACGATCAGTGTGTTCAGCGGGCTGGCCGTGCGATCCCAGCTCAAATCAAAGCTCAAAGTGGGATCAAAACCGCCGCGTGGTTGCACGGTTAGCGACTTCGCCGAGCCGGTAATGGCCCCGACTCCGGAAACATTGCCGCCTTGTCCTCCGCCGCCCCCCAGTCCCGCTCCAATTGCGGAGGAAAAGAGTGCGTCCGGAATGACGGCGCCGGCGGAATCAACTCCTCGGGCTGCCTGTCCCGACTTTGTTCGCAAAAGATCCGCCTGGGCGAAGTAATTGTTATAGCGGTCAACGGCAAGGTTCAGGTTGTTTTCTATAACCACAGCGGCGAGTCGCTGGAGGGATAACTCGATCTTACCGTCACGAATCATCTCAGAAAGGGATTTGGAATTTGTTAGATCGGGCGGCGGAGTCTGCTGCTGTTTGTATGGCGAGAGTATGTTCGGGAACCACCGTGGATTCGTACTGTAATCCGACTTTTGCGGTTGAGAGGTTTGACCCAAACAGGCCTGTACAGCTAGCAGAATCATAACCATCAGAAAGACGAACTTCAGCGGAGCGGGCCGCAATAAAATCGCCCGCAGCCAGCCACACCCACGCTGTTCAGATAGTTCCGAATTGGTTCTTAGGCCCATCATTGCTTACCGAACGCCGGGGATGGCTCCCTTATTGAACGAAGGGGCTGGCATTTTGGTGATCATGCCACTCAGGGCGTCATTAAAGCTCATCCCATTGCGCTCGAGCATTGTTCCGCGAGCCTGATCCATGGCCACCAGGGCTTTCGCATAAGCATCCGCAGCCTGTATTTCTGCGTACTGTGCCGTGGTCACGTCGCGCTGGCGCAGAACGACGTTATAAAAGGTCGAGGCGCCGACGCCCAGCTTCTTCTGTTCCGCATCCATCGACTGCTGCGCCAGCACGACCGCCTCTTGCGCCGCTTCAATTTGCGCTTTTCCTTGAACCAGGCTGATCATCGCTTGCCGGATGGCCAGCTCAGCCTGGTTGCGCAAAGCCTGCAGATTGACTTGAGTTTGCTGCGCCTCGAATTGGGCTCGCAGGTTATCGGCCTGGGCCGACCGGTTCTTGATGGGCACCGCCAAACTGAATCCCAAAGACTCTTCGGGAAACTTGGCATCAACCATCTGTGTTAGCGATCCACCCGCTCCTGCCGGAACTACCGTGCCGGGCGCAATGATGCCAATTTGATTGCACGTTGTCCTGGCGGTCACGAGGCAGTTGCCTTGCAAGCCCGACGCAGCATATTGCCCAAAGGCGTTGCCTGCGGGCAGCAGATTGTTGGCTGTGAATTGCGTGGATATCTGTTCATTCAGCAAGTTCATCTGCGCAACCTGCAAGTCTGGGCGGCTGCGGAACGCCTCGGTCAGCACATCTTGCAGCGCCGGAATGTCACTATCCCGCGGCTCCGGCAGCGGGTCTGTGGTCACAATTTCCGCCGAGTCCAATTCAGGATCGATTCGCTTGCTCAACAGGTTTTTTAACGTGATTTCCTGGATTTGAAAGTTGGTCTGCGCAATCACCAAATCACGCTCACTGGCTGCCACCGCCGATTGGGCGGAAACTACATCCAGCGGCGCCAAAGCTCCGACCTCGGCCTGCCTTTTGCTGTTCTCGTATAATCTTTGTGCTGCCGCGAGCGAGTCTTGCGCGACCTTTACGTTCTCCTGAAATTGCGCCATATCCCAATAGGCATTTTCCAGCTGCTGCATCGTTGCCTGCAGTTGCGTCCGGAATATCGCCCCGGAAACGTTTTCGTTATTTTTGGCCACTAGCACGAACCGCAGATTCGGTTTTAGTCCGAATCCGCTCAAGAGAGGTTGATTGAAACCCACGGACATCCGGCTGGCGACATCCGGATTAAAGAGCAAACTTTGCTGCGTGGAGGAAGAGCGCAGGCCGTTGAGGCTGACAAAGTAGCTTGTGCCACTCGGCAGCAGTTGCGTATAGCTGCCGCTCAAGGAAGTGGAGTAAGTGGTCACGCTGGGGACGCCTGCCACGACCAACGAATTCAGCGGGGACGACGTGCGGTCCCAGCTGAAGTTGAAGTTAACCGTGGGGTCGAACGTTCCCACCGGGGGAATGTTCACAGCGCCGCCTCCGCCGCTGATTCCTCCAGTGTTGCCGACTCCCCCTCCAGTCACCGCAGTGCTTACGCCGGTGCCCAGGGCACCCGCGCTCAAGCCCAGTGGAATCGTCGCGCCGGAAAATCCGCGCGCAGCCGAACCGGACGAAGCTCTAAGTACGTCCGTCTGCGACATCGGCACGACCTGGCGCTCCACAGCAATATCCAGATTGTTTTCAATCGCTAAAGCCAGCGCATCTGCCATGGAGATCTGCAGCTTACCGTCCTTGATCAGGTCCTTAAGTCTTGGGGAATTCTCCAGGGAGATGGAAGGAATCGGCTGCTGCCGGTACGGGGCCGTAAAGTTGCCAAACCATTTGGGTCCCTTTGAGTAGTCCCTGAGAAATGCATTGCCTTGAGAGGCTTGAGAGTCCTGAGAGGCTTGGGCCCGGAGTAGCCCCGGCATAGCGCAAAACACGATCAAGGTGGCAAATACGCCTCCGAGACATTTCTTTACCTTCATAACAAACCTCCTCAGGATCACTCAGCCGGCTAACAATTCTGGAAAATTCCTGGCATCCGTCAGTTGTAGTTAGTTGTAACGTCTACCCGCCCGGAACTGTTTCAAGTTTGTGGCCCGAACTGACTTCCGTCGCCTGCACGTGGATTCGGTCAAGTCGCTGAGAGACTCGCCAGGCGGCGCGAAGCGAAGCAGTCTAACAGCGCTTTTTCAGTTTTGACAACGCAGCATCGAGTCTGCGGGTCAGTTTCCTTGGACGCACCATTTAAAGTGGCGAGTACTCTTTGTGGTGCCCCTGTGTTCCAGATGTCCGAACCTCCCGTGCGATAATTCCTGGCCGATGCATAACATCAAGCTTACGGTTGCCTATGATGGAACCGATTTCCGAGGCTGGCAAATCCAGCCCGGTCAGCCGACGATTCAAGGACTTCTTACTGAAGTGTTATACCAGCTGACGCAGGAAAGCTTGAATGTGCAGGGAGCAGGCCGGACAGATGCAGGCGTCCACGCTTGGGGGCAGTGTCGTGAATTTTAAGACGTATTCCAAGCTCGCGCCGGAGGAGTTTCAGCGCGGCTGCAATGCATTGCTACCGCCATCGATCCGCATTCGAGAGGCCGAAGAGGTCGCACTGGACTTCCATGCCCGATGGAGGGCGCGAGCCAAAACGTATGTCTACTCGATCTATCGAGGCGCCATTGTTCCGCCGTCTCTCTGGCGCTACGTATTGCATGTTCATCAGGAGCTGGACTTTACTGCCATGGCGCAGGCTGCACGGTACTTCGAGGGGGAGCGTGATTTCACTTCGTTTTCAGCTTCGACAGGATCGGAGGAAGAGGATAGGGACCAGACGATGATTCGTTCCATTTTCCACTCCGAGCTCATTGACTCGGCATGCAGCGGGTCGGCTGCGTCGGCTCTGATTTGTGACCGCCGCCTAAGTCCGGGCGAATGGCTCTACATTGTTCGAGGCTCATCTTTTTTGCGTTACATGGTAAGGAAAATCGTCGGCACGTTGTTGCAAGTGGGCCGAGGCCGGCGTCCCCCGAGCGATATTCCCAATTTGTTGGAAAAGCGCGACCGGAGTTGTTCTGGACCCACCGCACCGGCTCAAGGCTTGTGTTTGCAATCGGTGGAATATCCCGATCCGACTGTTTCGCTCGGGGAAAAGATTGGCATCGGGTGAGGTGATGCCAGAGCGTAGCACCGACGTCCCCGTCAAAAAGGCACCCATCATGATTGATGCCTTGGCCCGTTCAAAAGCGTTCGAGTAGAATACACGTAGAGTTGACCACTTCCGGAGAAACCGGCAGGAGAAATTAGAATCCAATGGGCGATACACCCGACGCAGCGCAGAAAGTAGTGGCCAGCACGCAGGCAACTGCGACCACGGCATCAGTGGCCGAACAGGCGGCACCGGCGTTGACGAAGGTCAAGGTTCGAAAGCACCGGCAACGTTCCTGTGATGAAAAGGACGCGAAAGGGAAGCTCTGCGCCGGTCATCTGAAGCGATGGTACGACTATCCTAAAGAAATCGAACACCTTGTCGGCCCAAAAGCGGAGATCTACCGCTGCGAATTTTGTAAGACTCTTTACCGGCCTGATCCAGAGCAACTGCCCCATAGCTTCACGCTTCGCTATTAAAAGCCGCAAAAAGCAGGCATTGTTACGTATTTTAGTGCCTTGCGCTATGACTGCTCTAGGAATTTTGTGACCAAGGCCCGCCGTCTTGCTTTTGGCGGGCCGGAGCGCAGGACGGAAGGCCGACGCTGCATGGTACGACCACCGAACCCAAAGGGGAAAAAATGGCAAGAGTCCCCAAAAAAGCAAGCATCGCACCTCAGATACCTCCAGATCGAGCAGTTCAGCTGATTCGCCAGCAGATCGAGCGGCTCGACGGCGAGATAATGGGTTTGAATTATGACGACCCGAAAATTGACGGATGGCTGTCAACAACAGAACGCATACTGGATGCCGCATTTGGCCAGCCAGACGGTGAGCCCGATCCGCGAACGAGTGCCTTCAAGTATGTGATTGGAACTGGTGTGCATCCCCGCATGAATCCACAGGAGCGCCGCCAGAACTACACCATTAGGCAGAAGAAAAGGAGAGCCCTGCTGGAGGCATATATCGAGCAACTCCAGATGCTCACTACGGACCGATCACACGAAATCGCCACGAGCGATGCGATATTCACTATGGGAGCGGCTGCAGGAGCTGCCGCAGGGGCTGCCGCTGCAGTTGGGACTCAAAGCCAAGACGTCAGCGCATTGGAACTGGTTGAATTTATTTGTCGCAGATTTCACATTGTTGCCCGACAACTCCGAACTCGGCACGATAGCCGACCAACTCTGGAGATAAGCGACGAGTATGACGCCCAGGACTTGCTCCATGGCCTCCTTCGGCTTCATTTCGATGACATACGACCAGAAGAATGGACACCATCGCACGCAGGCAGTTCGGCCCGGATGGATTTTCTTCTCAAGGCAGAAGAAATTGTTGTTGAAGTGAAGATGGCGCGCTCGGGTCGAGATGAGAGGAAGATCGGTGACGAACTCATTGTAGATGTCGCTCGGTATAGGGAACACCACGGCTGCAAGATATTAGTATGCCTGATTTACGACCCCGAAGGAGTTATGAGGAACCCGCGCGGTACTGAGGGCGATCTCGAAAGCCGCTCCGACTCTCGCCTTCGAGTGCTAGCGATCATAACACCAGGATGAAGGTGCGCAAGCGCTCAGTCTGAAGCCTTCCAGCGCCTCAGCCGCTCCAAGTAGTAAGCGCACACCTCGCCCTCGCTGAAGATTTCGCGCACGTCGGAAACCCCCTTCAGATTCGAGATGGGAAAATATGACAGTCGAAGCGTGAAGATCGACGTGTGAAGATCGACTCTCGATGTTGGGAGGGGGATCGTGAGCAATACAATGAGCGAAGAAATCCTGGTGTTTCCACGTTGGACCGTTCTTGGCAGCGAGCGCCCCGGCGAAGGGTACGCCTGCAAGCACGCCGTCCTCGAACCACGAGAAAGAGGGCTCGTGATACTTTGCGAGGAATGCACGGATGCCTACGAGAAAGGCGCGAAAATTCGGAAGATGAAAGAAGAAGAAGAATAACCTAAGCCGCCTGCTAGCGCCGCAGCCGCTCGCAGTTAAGCAGCCAGCGCGGGCTCGCCGGAGAAAGCTTCGCTCGCTGAGGCCGGTAGCTGCGAGGCTACCGGCCTTTTTCTTTTTGGGTGTAGAATCCGGCGCGCGGAGGAACGGATGGAGTACAAGGTGATCGTTGGAAATCAACAGCACGTGGAGCAACAGATTGGTGTATGGGCCGGACATGGTTGGAAGGTGGCACATCTCGCGGCTACTAATGCTGGCGCTGGCGCGCCCGTAGCGATTGTCGTAATAATGGAGCACCTTGCTCCGCCAGCGCCTCACGCCTGAATTCCTCGGGCGCTGAGGCCGGGCCGCGAGTCTACCGGCCTTTTTCTTTTTGGGTGTATTATCGTTTTGCTGGAGGCTTATCAAAATGACTACAGCAGTTACCCTTGGTGGCAGCGCGAACGCGCCATGCCGAACATGCGGGCAGCCGGTTGCGTTCTTTAACGGCGAAAAAGGTGCCTTCATCAGTGACGTGAAGATTTTTGCGGACGACAAAGTTATTGAGCTGGAGTGCAAGCAGCACGGTACATTCCAAGTGCGCGCCGGGATTTCCGTGACAGGTTGGTGTAGGCATGTCTGAACCACTGCCACTTTGCATCTACTGCGGTAAGTCGATCAAACCTGAATACCAATGGGTGACCGTCGATAGCACACCGCAAGATGTTAGCGATTTCGGCGCGGTTTATGTTTCACGTCCAGCCCATGCCCCATGTCATGATATGACGGTTGAGACGCTAAATCAGGCAGACCGGACGCGCGCCGGAAACTGAATCCCTCCGCGCCGAGGCCGGAGCCCGCGAGGCTACCCTTTTTCTTTTTAGGTGTAGAATGCGCAAAGCTCTGGAGGGCTGCTCCCATGTGCCTACTGCCTGCACTGCCAGCAATCGCCGCATTGCTTCCTGCCATCAACGCTACGCGCCAATTCCATTACGGTAACACCAACTTGGACATACGCGAGCGCCTTAACTTCGCCCGCAGGGTTTTCGAGCGTACCTTTGACCACCTACACGAAGCCTTTCGTTGAGCCTATTTCGTTTGACACGTCCACGGGTACTATCAGTGACACAGGTGGCTACATTTCTGGAAATTTTAACACTAGGACAGGCGCATTTTCGTGGACATGGCTAAACTACATCATAATCGCGGGGGCGTTGAACAACTCGGGCGACGAGTACTACGCAACTTTCAATTGGACGCTAACAGGAATGATCAAATCTCAGGGCCTGTCTTCACTTCTCTTGTTCACGGATAGCACGATAACGGTACAGGCCCCAGTCTATTTTGTCCCTTCCGGATGTTCCGGCACACTCAGTTGTTTGACGCCGCTGGGGTACTCTGTGCCCGCACAAGTGACATTGGCAAACCAGAGCATGACCTCAATGTCCGCTTATTCATGCCGTGCCCGAACCGTCCAGCCTGCTTCTGCTCAGCACGGGCCTGATCGGGCTGATAGGGATGAGCTTCCGCAAAGGCAGCTTGCGTGCGTTCGTATGTTGAAAGAAGAAATAATCAGGCGTTGTTGCGCTCCTCGGAAGTCGAAACCGGCCCCTTACGCCAGCCGTCCAATTAATACTCATAGAAACACCCCTGGGAAGCAGGTCGATCTGGAACCGGGCTGCTTCCCATTTCTACTGCTGATGCAAAGGCCATACAAAAGTCCGCGCGCCGTAACGCCATTCTCACGATTTGGATTTCTCCTTGTTGGTCCGATGGTTTTCGGCATCACCGCAGGGTACTTGTCGCCTGGCGGGCTTGGGCGGGGCAATCTGTTGTTTGCCCTGGGTCTGGGCAATCGCGACTACGATCTTGGCCGCGCGACGCTGGCAGAGCTGAAACGTTGGTCCTGCGCCAGCCGTCAAATTAAATGCTTAGAAGACCCTGGGAAGCAGTTCGATACCCGGTAATCGCGCTGCTTCCCATTTTTTTTCACGCCGCAGGCTTACGCGCCGCCCTCCAGCTTCATCGCCATCAAAGCCAGCTTGAAAAATCCTCCCCGCCAATATCGCGGCCTGCCGCCGCGCAGCCATTGCGTAGCTGCACGCGGCTGCGTGAAGCTCGGATCAGGACGCGGCCCCGGCTTGACCAGCGTCGCGTGGTGAAGCTGCCGGAGACGGTAGTTACGCGAGGATGACCGACTTCGGGTCGTCGTCATCGTCCACCATGGAACTTATTTCCCAGCCCAGCTTAACGACTTTGCCTTGGCCGGGACGACGAGGGCCACGCCGCGCCGGGCATCGTAATTCAAGACTTTGGCCCTTACCGGCGGGCGCACCGGAGTAGCGAACTTCCCGCAGTGGATTCAATAAGCGACATGTCACCGATTGGGGAACAGCTCGGTCCAGAGATTCCGCCGGGCTGCTTCCGTAGTCAAGCTGCTTGCTGGTTCCCGCTATTCGGCTAACTCAGACTCACAAGCGCGAAGCGAAGGGTGTTTCGACGGTGTTCCTGTCCCCGAACCGCCGAAGCCGCCTCGCATTTGCCTGGGCTGCGGCGCGCCGATCATCTACGGTAAGTCCCGCGGCTCAATCTCGAAGGGGTGAGACGCAGCGTCTAAATGCGAACGCTCAGCTGGCGTGGGAAAATCTGACCCGCCGAAGATTAGTGATGAAGTCTATCGCGACGAGATTAAACCGCGTCTAGCTGGTGTGACTATTCTAACCATAATGTCAGCGCTCAATGTGTGCGCGTCATACGCTGCCGATATTCGCAGAGGGCGACGCCGCCCGCATCCACGGCATTGGCAAAACCTCGCTGGTCTGATCAAGCCTCGGAACACTCGGAACAGCTGAGTGAGTGGAGGAGGGGACTGAGTCACTGTCGGGCGAGATTACGTTGAGATTCCGTTCTTGCAAGGGCAAGTCGCGCCATGGAAATGCGATGCGTTTGATGCGGTCGCTTGTTTGCTCGTGCAACTGGGCCAATACCGATTACCTTGCGATGCCCTGCGACGAG
>CAWEFX010000001.1:0-149735 GCA_963808465.1 uncultured Acidobacteriota bacterium | reverse complement strand
TACGAATGTTTTCCAAAGCAAAGGATTTTCTGGTAATCAGAGAAAGTGTGAGTGAGGTTCTCAGGACCTGCCCGCCTCCTTCACCGATGGAGCCATCTATCATGATTTGCGCCCGAGTTGAGAACATTGCAATTCATCCGTGCAGGAGGGCTTTGTTTTCATATCGAGCAGAATGCATACCCACACGAGGGACAGGAGACGCAACCGGAAACCTCTATCATGACGTCTCCACACTCCGGACACGGCTGGACGCCGAAGGGCCTCTTCTCCTCGATCGCGCCAGGCCGCAAGATCTGGTCGTGTTTGCAGCCATCGCGAAAGACGGTGACGCCCTTGCATCCCAGCTCGTGAGCCAATAGGAAAACCCGCTCGATGTCGTCGCGCGTCGCGGTCTGACGAAGGTTCACGGTCTTGCTCACGGCGTTTTCGACATGCCGTTGAAAGGCGGCCTGGATACGAACATGCCATTCCGGCGAAATGTCGTGAGCTGTGACAAACAGTCGCCGGATGGTGTCCGGGATTTCTCGCAACCCCTGTACACTGCCACTCTGCGAAATCGCCTGACGAACGCTTTCGGTCAAGTAAGGTGCGGCCATCTTCTCGAACAGAGGGTGCAGGTGGAACTGTTTTGATTCCCCAAGCACGCTTCGCACGTAACAAATAGCAAAGAGTGGCTCGATTCCGCCGGAACATCCCGCAATAAGGCTGATCGTTCCTGTCGGTGCGATCGTGGTCACAGTAGCATTGCGTCTCGTAATGCCCTGGAGGGCAAAGCAACTGCGTACATGGTTTGGAAAGACTCCGCGCAGTTCCGCTAAGCGAGAAGATTCAGCTTCAGCTTCGGCAGCTATAAACCCCATCAGCTGCTCTGCCATGGCGACCGCTTCTAGCGAATCGTAGGGTAATCCGAGCAAAAAAAGCAGATCGGCGAATCCCATGATGCCCAGGCCGATCTTGCGATTGGCCAGAGTTTGCTCTTCGATCTCCGGAAGCGGAAACCGGTTCGCGTCGATTACGTCATCTAGGAAGCGCACAGCTAAGTGGACCGTGGAACGAAGACGGGCGAAGTCAACCTGTCCATTGTGCGCAAAACGCGCGACGTTGATCGATCCTAAATTGCAGGATTCGTACGGCAGCAAAGGTTGCTCCCCGCACGGATTCGTAGCTTCAATCGAAGCGATCGACGCGATAGGATTCTGCCGGTTGATGGCATCGAGAAACACGATTCCCGGATCGCCGGTCCTCCACGCCGAATCGACGATCGCATCAAATACTTGTCGTGCATTCAAGCGGCCGGCTTCTTGGCCGGTGCGTGGATTAACTAGCGGATAGTCCGCGTTCCGTCGGATCAAATCCATGAAGGAGTCCGACGCGGCCACAGAGATATTAAACGTGCGTAGCGTGTCGGGCTGTGTTTTTGCCGTGATGAATTCCAGAATATCGGGGTGGTCGAAGCGCATGACCCCCATATTTGCGCCTCGTCGCGCGCCCCCGGAGCGTGTAGTTTCGCAAGCGTAGTCGAAGAGCTTCATAAATGACACCGGGCCGCTTGAGGTACCCCGTGTCGGACCGACCGCATCGCCACGGGGCCGGAGGTGAGAAAAGGAAAAACCGGTACCTCCGCCACTTTTCTGAATCAGGGCCATATCTCGCAGTGTGTGGAAGATCGATTCCATGGAATCTTCAAGAGGGAGCACAAAACAGGCAGAAAGCTGTCCATTAGGAAAGCCCGCGTTCATAAGAGTTGGGGAATTAGGCAAAAACTCCAGTGCTTGCATCATGCCGGCGAAAGATCTAGCCGCCTGTCGAACATCCGTGGAGTGACTGAATTGGCGTTCGACCTTCGCGATTTCCCAGGCGACACGCCAGAACATCTCTTCAGCAGTTTCCAGAGGATTGCCCTGTTCGTCGCAGAGCAAGATACGCTTTCTCAGGATCTGCTGACTGATCGTGCTCAAGCTGCTGGGCGAGGTGTTGGATTCCATAGCAATCATGCGCAGACATTCGAGAGGGCGTTTTCTTGCTTTCTGGTTGTGAAGGTCTCAGCCCACCCAGTCTGCGACTGTCGTCTGAGCGACGTTCTGCTGAGTTTCTACTTCATAGCCAACCAAAGACAAAATGCAGCAAGAGCGACTCCAAGGGCCCCTACCAGGAATCCCCGCAACCATCCGCGCTTGTAGCCGCTGCCGTAAGCCCGCTCTCGCATGTTTGCAATGTCTTCTTGTTCAGGACAAACGAAGATGCGTCTCTCGATAAAATCTTGACCAGATACGATGATTTCCTCGGTTGTGGTCATAGCCCTAACCTCAATTCGAAATCTCCAGAACGGCACCTTTCGCGTCCCCCTCCGGAACATGTAAAGGCCTCACAGAAGGCAGCGTTTCGTAAAGAACGATGTTTCTGACCCGTGCTATGGAAGCGGTCACCAGAGCCCATGAGATATCGCAACCGGAATGTGCTCTGCGATTGCCGCGCAGCCGAGGAGATACGGACCGTAGACGTGCAATCGCAGAGCACCGAAGCACTGTGGGTATGGCTGCTTATTCGGTCCGCGAGAAGTGGAAGTTCAAGCATCATGAAGCATATTTCTACGTCCGCTATATTCTTGATGCTGTGACTACGATCACACCAACCGGCAGATCTTTTGTTGTAGATTATGTGTTGTTTCATTCATTCGGCGTGTTCGTGGCACTATTCTTGAAATTCATATTGAGTGAGTCCTGCCAATTTCTTCACCACGCCTCCAGCTTCACGCACCAGAAGCACTCCTGCTGCCGTGTCCCAGGGATGCAAGCCAAATTCCCAGAATCCGTCAAACCGGCCGCAGGCTACTGATGCAAGGTCAAGTGCTGCCGACCCGTCGCGGCGCATTCCCTGCGAGCGGAGTGCAAAATTCCAGTAGTAGTCGATGTTCGGGTTGGGCGTGCGTTTAAGACTGGGAAAACCCGTGGCCACCAAGCATGCCGAGAGATGGTCGACACCGGAGACACGGATTCGTGTTTTGTTCAGATAGGCACCTTCTCCCCTCGAACCGGTGAAAAGCTCTCGCGTAATCGGCTGATAAACTACGCCGACTAGCAGTTCCCCAGCTTCCTCCAGTGCAATTGAGACCGCGAAACACGGGTAACCATGGACAAAGTTCGTGGTGCCGTCAAGAGGATCGATGATCCAGCGATAGCGCGAATCGCTTTCCTGCCCTCCTCCTTCCTCTGACAGGATCGCGTGCTTCGGGAAGCAACTCCGCAATCGACTCACAATCGCGTGTTCGGACTGCCGATCAGCCTGTGTCACAAGATCGAGTTCCCCTTTGCGGCTGACTTTTGCTGGCCGACCGAACTCAGAAAGAAGGATGCCACCAGCTTCTATTGCCGTCTCAATCGCTGCTTCCAAGAATTGATTGCTCATTCGTCCGAAGATCGCAGGCCTTTAGGTTCGCAAACCCACCGCGCTCCGGTCGCGCCGAACCGGTTCGTCCATTGAAGATGGGCGCTCTGCGATTGACGGGGAGCCAAGGAGACGCGGAGCCGTAGACGTGCAATCGCAGAGCATCGAAGCAGTGTGGCTATGGCTGCCCATGCGGCCCGGCGGACTGTGGAAGTGAGACCAAAGTGATAGCCATTTTGCGTCCGACTTATGATCTCCTGCTGTGATTTCGGTCACAGCAATCGATGATTCCGATTACATATCCTTGCCTTAGCCAAACGTATCTTGCGTAGCATAAGTTCATTCTTCAAAAAGGAGCATAGAAATGGCGCAGCAGGGACTAGCAACACAATCAGCTCGGGAGGCGGCACCAGCAATCCGCGTGGGCACTCTGAGCGATGAAATCCAGCAAATGTTCGATTCAGTGGCTCGCAGGGCTTTTCAGATATTTCAATCCAATGGCCAAGGTTTCGGGCACGATGTTGAAAACTGGCTTCAGGCGGAACGGGAGCTATTCCACCCGGCCCATCTCGATGTATCGGAGTCTGCCGAGGGCTTCAGTGTCCGAGCAGAAGTGCCTGGTTTTGCGGCCAAAGAACTTGAAGTCAATATCGACGGGCAGCGCCTGACGATCTCGGGGAAACGCGAGAAGCGCGAAGAGCGAAAGGATAAGAAGTCTGTTTATTCCGAATATTGCTCGGGCCAAGTTCTTCGCGTTATGGACTTGCCGGCAGGTGTCAAGGCGGACGCCGCGACGGCGAGTCTGAAGGATGGCATTCTCGAAGTGGAAATACCGAAAGCGGCCCCAGCCAAGAAGATTCCGGTTGAATCGAAGGCTGCATAGTTCATTCTCAAGTTGGGCTGCGGCTGTTTACATGGGCGAACCGCCTATCCTGTGCGGCTTTCGGAGGTTCGGCGTGGGGGAGTCGCAGCCTCAACATTCTTGGGGATCCGAAGCGTATCTGGGTCGAGAGCTTCGGTTTTCCGATGAACAAACCGATCCGGAATAGTTCAGCAACGCTATGTCTTTCGGATTACGATTTTGGCGATGCCTGCCCTGAATCAATTGAGCCTCGTCGAACTAGAGGAACTCGCCGCCAAGTTGCGCCATGCCATTGCCCGAAATCCGGAAGATTCCCGGATGGAGCAGCGTGAACTGGAAGATGTGAAGCAGTGGATCGCAATCCGCCGGAACAGAGACGAGTTCAACTCTGAGCGTTAGCCGCATCCTCGAGGACGGCTTACCGACATAGCCTGTACAGACCATCCGGGAAAAGGACTGTTTGTCTCGTTCGGCTCCCCCAGTGGGAGTTTCCGATTGCTCATAAACTAGCCGCACAACAGAGCGGGATATGAGGAAGTTCCAATGCCCGAACTGAAGACCGAACAGCTTGTACGCTACCTGAGCTCTCTAATGGGAGAACAGGTAAGGCTGCTGGACGTGGTCGTTCTGGGGCACTCCCCCGAGCAAAAGACTCTCAAGGGGTACGGGTATGGGACACCGGTCCGCGTCGATTACGAGCTGGTCCGATCACCAGCGCCATAGCGCCGTTCTCCACACGATCAGCCCAGGACCCTTTGGACACGAACATATGGCTGACCGTGCTCACATTCTGCTTTGGGAACATCAGGCTTTTAACCGTCTGCCACGTCATGTTCGATCCCTGGATGTCGGTGGCTTCCAATCTGACGGGAGTATCATTTCTCTTGGCAAAGTTCAGGAAGCCTGCCTACTAACCGAGTACGTCGAGGGCCAAAATTATTCATTGGATTTGGAACGAATTCGGGATAGCGGAGCGCTCACGGATCTTGATCTGGCGCGTGCCGATGCCCTGTGCGACTACCTGCTGGCAATCCATGCCGAGCCTGTGAACGATTCCGGGCTATACACCCGCCGCATCCGCGAGTTGTTGGGACATGGTGAATGCATCATGGGTCTCACCGATTCTTATCCTCGCCATGCATTCATCACGGCAGATCTGCTTCAGGAGATCGAGCATCGGTGTGTGCGATGGAGATGGCGGATCAAAGGCCTAACTCACCGGTTGCGGCAGATCCACGGAGATTTTCATCCATGGAATATCTTGTTTCGATCCGGGGTGGATTTCCAACTCCTTGATCGCTCCAGAGGCGAATACGGTGACCCTGCGGATGATCTGACATCGTTGACACTGAATTATTTTTTCTTCTCACTTCAACGCAGCGGACGCCTCGAAGGTCCCCTTGAGACGCTGTTCCTCCGCTTCTGGAATCGTTACCTGGAGAAGAGCGGGGACCGCGAAATATTGCGCGTCGTTGCGCCTTTTTTCGCTTTTCGTGGTCTAGTGATCGCCAGTCCGCTTTGGTACCCGACTCTATCGGATACAGTTCGAAAAGGGATTTTCTCGTTCGTCCTAGCAGTGTTGGATAGCGAGAGTTTTGATCCAACTCAAGTGAACTCCTATGCAGGAGTCTAGGATCACCGACGCTTTCGCTGTGTGGATAACTGGTCTCCCGGCTTCTGGGAAGTCGACCATCGCTGCGAAGCTAATCGCTCAACTAGATGCTCGGGGAGTGGATGTAGCTCTCCTTGAGTCCGATGAACTGCGAAAGGTCTTCACGCCCCGTCCCCGGTACGATCCGGAGGAACGCGACAACTTCTATCGGCAGATGGTGTATGTAGGGGCTCTGCTTACGCGACATGGCGTTCCTGTCATCTTCGATGCAACCGCAAATCGTCGTTTGTATCGAGACTGGGCGCGACAGCAAATCTCAAAATTCGTAGAGGTTTATGTGGAGTGTCCATTAGCGACCTGTATGGCCCGAGATCCCAAAGGAATCTATCGCCGAGCACGCGAAGGTAAAGCCGAAACCGTGCCTGGTCTTCAGGCGGCATACGAGGCGCCTGAAAAGCCCGAAATCGTACTCCACGGGGACCGAGACGCGCCGGAAGATGCAGCCCGAAGTGTCATTACTAAGCTGGCAGAATTGGGCTATGTCTAGCGCGGCCTTGCCGCGGCCACGCGTACCGGCTCGTCGCGGGAGAGCCAATCTGGAGTTCAAAGGTGCACTATGCCCGGCCACCGAGATCGGCACGTGCGAAATCATGAGGCGAGGCGCGGGATCCTCAACGATCGGCTCCGACTCATGTTCGAGTGGTACAAGGGCATGGTCGACGAGAAGACCGGCCGTCTTCTGTACCTCTACGATCCTGAGAAAGATGTCACGATCGGTGACGGAGAGCCGATTCGCGATATCGCCGCGATTTGGGATATCGAGGTCCTCAGTACTTTTCTTGGGCGCAATGACCTCCGCCCCCTTATCCAGCGCTCTCTTGATCACTTCGAACAGCTCATTGTGGGGCGCGACGGCTACGCGATCATTGCGCCGCAAGGGGAACCATCTTCAATTGCTCACAACGCCTTCCTGGCCCTTGCGCTGATCCATTCGGAGTTCCCCGACAAGGCATGGCGGTTCGCACCGCTCATTGCCGGTATCCTCCGGCAGCAGAGGGAGGATGGCTCGTACAAGATCTTCTTCGATGCTGAGCCGGATAGCGGCGAGGAGCTTTATCCCGCCGAGGCGATGCTGGCGATCCTTGAGGCGTACAGGATGACCCGCGATGCTCGGTATCTCGACAGCGTCGAACGCGGTTTGGCCCACTACAAGCGGGACTACTACGATCGGGGCCTGCTCCCGCGGGACTTCCTCGTCTTCTTCGCGAACTGGCAGTCGCAGGCGGGCCGGCCGCTGTTCGAGGCAACAGCAAGCCTGGAGATGAAGGATCTCGTCCGCGTCTTCCTCTTCGAGCTCCATGACCGAATTATTGAGAGCGGTTTCTACAATCGTGTGGCGAACCACGCGGAGGCGCAGGCGTGCGTCGAAGTTGCCTGCGGGCTGGAAGGGCTTACCGATGCATACGCACTCGCGGCCTTAAGCCATGATCGCCGGATAGAGAACTACCGGCGGTGCATTCTGACTGCGCTCGACTTCCTCATCCGTGCGCAGCGGACAACTGGCTGCACCGACAGAGAACGGGGTGGCTTCGGAGGGTCGCTCGCGAATCGCGAGCAGCGGATCGACGTCACCGGTCACGTTGCGAGCGGATTCATGAAGAGCCTCGAGCAAGGGATCGACCCATCCGCGACGCGATTTGGCGTTTCCAAGACGCAGATACATCTTCTTTAGCGGCCGTGGCAATGAATGTGAGCAACGCTGATCGCGTGACATTGTTCCTCTGCGGCGACGTGATGACAGGGCGGGGCATCGATCAAATCCTGCCGCATCCGGCCGGGCACGAGCTGTATGAGCCTTACGTCCGAGACGCGCGCGAATACGTCGAGCTGGCGGAAGCGCGGAATGGGCTAATCGAGAGGCCTGTGGCACCCTCGTATATCTGGGGAGATGCCCTCGAGGAGTTGGAGCGTGTCAGCCCCGACGCCCGAATCATCAATCTCGAGACGAGTGTGACGGAGTCCGACGAGTATTGGCCCGGGAAAGGCATCAATTACCGCATGCATCCGAAGAACGTGGACTGTCTGACGGCAGCGCGCATCGATGTCTGCGGGCTGGCGAACAATCACGTCCTGGACTACACCTATGACGGTCTCGCGGAGACGCTCGATACCTTGAGGCGTGCAGGACTCAAGACCGTCGGTGCCGGGCGAAACGTGGACGAAGCGCGGCTGCCAGCGGTGATACCGCTCGCGAACGAGGGCCGTGTGATTGTATGCGCGTGCGGTGCCAAGGACAGCGGCATTCCCGGAGACTGGGCAGCCCGGACAGACAGGGCTGGTGTAGAACTGCTGCCCGATCTGTCAGAGAAAACGGCGACGGCAATAGTGGACCGTATGCGTCGCGTGAAAGGTCCGCGCGATATCGCCGTGGCATCGGTTCACTGGGGCTCGAACTGGGGCTACGAGGTGCCACACGACAAGACGCAGTTCGCGCATTGGCTCGTTGAAGGTGGCATCGATGTCGTGCATGGCCATTCATCGCATCATCCGCGTCCGATCGAGGGGTATCGGCATCGGCTCATCCTGTACGGCTGCGGCGACTTCATTGACGACTACGAAGGGATTGAAGGATACGAACAGTACCGGGACGATCTCGTCCTGATGTACTTCGCGACGCTCTCGCAACAGGGGAGTGGGCTGATCGGTCTGGAGATGATGCCAATGCAGATCAGGAAAATGAGGCTCACCAAGGCGGCACTAGTCGACTCGGCATGGCTCAGAGACACGCTTGAACGAGTGAGCGCGCCTTATGGGAGCCAAGTCGACCTGCAGTCGAATGGCACGTTGACCTTGCGATGGGGATAGCTCGCCACAGCAATGGCTGGTGGCGCTAGAAGTTTTCTGCCATCAATGGGGGACAAACTTTCAGCGAGGGAGGCCGAGTGAAAGGCCGAAATGCCTGCCTGAGAGCCGCGCAGCGTGGTGCGGTATGGCATCAATCTCGAGAAGCTTGAGGGCTTGGCTTTGCCAGAACCGGCTCGCCGGAGCGTGGATCTCATCGATCACGATAAGATCGCCATTCGCCAGAACCTGCGCTTCGATTAATGCTCAGATTTGAGCGGGCAAGCCCGTCGGCATGCGGATAAGCGAGTTTCTATGAAGAACTCAAATAGGTGACTCAATCCTTCAATACAAAAGTCACCTTCATATTGACGCGGTACTCGCTGATTTTGTTGTTCTCGACAACTACGCTCTGCTCCTGAACCCAAGCCCCCTTGATTCCCTCCAAGGTTTTGGCTGCTCGGGCCAACCCCTGCTCGATGGCATCTTGGAATCCCTTCTTGGAAGAGGCGGTGATCTCAGTCACTTTGGCAACAGACATAGGCTGCTCCTTTTTAAAGATTTGGGACTTCCTACAAGAGAAAAATCACCCCGCGCAAAGCTTCGGTCGCCCAGGCAGCTGGCCTTGCTCGAACAAGCGGTCCCTCTTCTACGCGACACCGACTCAGCGTGAGCTTGTTTCGCTCGCCAGAACCTCCGCGGCGCTGGTGGATCTTAGCTCCACTCGCCGGTTGCGCGCCCTAGCCTTACCGCCCGCAACGCCGCAATTATCCGCGCGGTCGCCGTGCGACAGAAGCTGCGCAGCGAACTTGAACAAGCAGGCAGAGAACGTCCAGGGACTAACGCTAAAAATCCCCAAACGCGATGAACTCCGGCTCCAGGATCGCCCGAATTACGTCTCTGCGAGAAATAATCCCAACAAGCCGCTCTTGGTCCGTGACCGGTACCCGAACAATACGATTGTCCTCCAGGCTCCTCATTACGTCCTCAATAGGGGTGTTTACATCTACGGTGATCGGCGGGCCAGTCGAGACCGCTGCGTTAATCGTTTCACGGAGCGCGGCTCCTTCTTCCTTTGCGGCAGCATAGACAAAGCGACGTGCAGGTTCGCATCGCATCATCTCTATGACGATGCTGCGATCACGGAGAGTGTCGTGGACGTCGCCGATCAGCGCGAACGCTTTCGGACAATAGGTCTCGTAGTCGCCGTCATGCCGCTTTACCGTTTGACCACGGCGGTATCCGCTGTTCAGCAAGGATCGGAATTCCGATTTGGCTGAGGAGAACATCTCAGCCTCGTCAATGAGCAGCGTCGGTTTGTCGGCGGAAATTGTGCGGTAGAGCGCTGCCGGGGAAATGTTCACGACGGGCCGCGAGTTCGACGCCACGAAGGAGATAACCTCCAGCAGACGAGTCTTGCCGCTGCGCTTTGTTGCCGAGGTGACGACCAAATAAGGAAAAGCATCGAAGACGTCCATACATGCGTGGCCACGAGCCACAGCGCGATGACGAGCGCGTAGCTGCTTTCGGCTAGGCTTACATACGACCGAATGTACGATTCGAGTTCAGCGATCAGCGCACAGTCACTGGGGGTGCCCTCTGGGGTGCTAGAGGTCGTAACCCCGTAACCTACCGAATTCGGTTGGGCACTGCTGCTGTTCAGGATAGTAGAGTTCGAGTTGTTGACAGACATGGGCACGTCCTTTTAGCAAGACGTACCCTGTCAAGCCGCTGCCGATCCCGGTATTCGCTTATTAGGCTACGGCTCATGCCCCCTTCTTGTCCCATTGCCTGAATGGAACAGGAAGGAAGCATGCTCACGTATGGTCCTTTCCCGCGCAAGTAGCCCCAACATTCTCGGCGCGTCTGGGGCGATCCACAGGGCTAACCTAGAATCGCCACGGGCACTTCCAATCCCGAAGGATTTCAAGGACCTCAGTATTTATTCACCATGTCAGATGCGTTCATCCAACCCGAGCCATTTGTTGATGCCACGCGGGCGGCGGAGTTTCTGTCAATTCGCCCGAGGCAACTCTTGGAACTTGCTCGCGCCAATATTGTCCCCGGACACCCAATCGGTGCTGGTAAGAGGCGCATCTGGCGGTTCCGGCTATCAGAACTGGCAGACAGCATCACACGTAAGGTAGACTCCGGGCCGGCAGTCCCCGGTGGCCAGAAAGCGCGGAGAAAACGCTAATGGCTAAGGTTCAAAGGGGATGGTTAAGAAAGAGGAAGTACGCAGAGGGTATGACTTGGCTTTTCTGCTATCTAGTGACTCGACCGACTGACGGAAAGCGAGTGGAGAACTCAAAACCCATAGGTCTCGTCGAAGACTTTCCCAACGAGCAAACCGCTTGGAGGGAAGTTGGGAAGCTTGGTCTTGAAAAGTATTTGGACAACCCAATAGGTCCCGAGCCGAAGTTCAAGGATATCGCGGAGCACTGGCGACTCTGGGAACTGAGAAAGGACGGCATCATCGGCAAGAAGGCTTATGAAACCGCCGACCGCGATGAGCATAACCTCGACAGGTTCGTTCTCCGCGTTGGGGTGATTGCTTGGTGAAGAGTATCAAGCCGACGGAGGTCGAAACTTGGTTTGAAGTCCTAGCGACGACTCCGCACGGGAAAAAGAACAAACCGCTCATGTGGCCAACCATCGACAAGATCAATTCAGTCATGAGCCAAGTCTATTCCCATGCTCAGAGACACGGATTGATTTCTGCCGAAATGGACTACAACCCATTCCGTCCACCAAAGCTCGGCGGAGTGCGGTGCAAGACGGAGTCGGATTATGAAGCCAAAGTTGTCAGTCCTGACCAGATGGTGGCTATACTGCAAGAACTCGACAAGCCTGAGACGAAGTTGGAGTGGACTCTTGCACTCGTTCACGCTGCAACTGCTCTTCGGCCCGAAGAGTGCTTTGCGTTGAAGTGGTGCGACCTCAACCCCGCCAACAATCAGATTCTCGTCGAAAGAGCTTGGAGCAAGGGCAAACTGACTGACGGCAAGACCATTGGTTCGATGAAGCCCGTCGCAATGCATCCAGCGTTGGCTGATTATTTGAATGACTGGCGAAAAGAGTCCGTCTACAGCAAAGACTCGGACTGGGTGTTTGCTTCTGTCCGTGAAAAGGGGCGGATACCACGGTCGGCGTCAACCTGTGGCAAGAAGTATCTGCGTCCGGCTGCGGTCGCGGCGGGTGTCATTTCTGAGGATGACAACTCCCGATTTGGCTGGCACAACCTTCGGCACAGCTTGGCGACTTTCTTTGGCTCGAACGGCGTCCAAACTTCGGTCATTCAGACGATGCTCCGTCATTCGAAGCAGCAAACGACTGCCCGATACATTCACCCCGTTAACAGCAGCCAACTTGACGCCCAAGGATTGTATTTGGATGCAATCAAAATCCGAGGGAAGCGTAAAAAAGCTTCGGGCATCCGGCGATCTCGGGTTGAATCTCGGGTTGGCAAAGGAAGAAGAAAACCTGTAACTCATTCAAAAGAATGGTAGGCCCGTGCGGGCTCGAACCGCAGACCTCTACCGTGTCAATTTCGCCGCGATTCCCGATCGTCACCGATTTTCTGGGCGTGAATGGCCCGCGACAATTCGAGTTTTCGTTAGCGTGCAGGGCCACGGTCGGCGACATTTCCCTGAACGAGAATGGCACCGCGGCAGACATCTTCGGCACGCCTACGAGCTTCCGCCAAACCCAAACGATTTTCTTGAAGTTTTGTGAATGGTGATACGGCCGCGTCGCTCAGCGGCACGCTGAGCTGCACTACGACTGCAACGCAAGGCTGGCAAGATCGCCCCGGCGAACTCGATTGTTTCCCGCACCAGTCGTCACTTTGAAGGGTTTTTACGTCGCTGCATCTGCTGCGCCATGACAAGCACTAATCCCAGGTCATCTTCTTTTAGGCGGCTGAACAAGCGCCGGAACTTGGCAAGTATGCGTGCATCTCTGCCCGAGCTGCCCCACATAGTAGCGTCAGCAGACTTGCGCTTCGATAAATCAGGTAAATCGGGCGGCTCCTGGCTATCATAAAACAGTTGGTACATCGGGACTTCCAAGGCGTGGGCGAACTTCTGAAGAGTTTCAACGCTGGGTACTGTGTGGCCGTTCTCGACACGGGAAATGTAACAACAAAGCAAACCTGTTTTGCGCTCGATGTCACCTTGCGAAAGCTTTTTCTCTTCTCTGATATTCCTCAACCGTTCTCCGATGATCATTTCTGCCCCTCTCCCTGCGTTTGAACCTGCTGTATCTTTTCCTCGACCTTGGTTTCTCGCTACTAGCAGCCGGACCTGTTCTTGGTTATCTCGCAGCGACCTCTTGGTTCGCGCGTGACCGGCAACCTCCACATCTAGGGCCTGAACAGTCTCAGCAAGCTTTTGAGTCTTTCCTTCAACCTCCGCTTGCAATAGGCTTTGCACTCCAAGCAGTTCCTCTTCGATTCGCCTTCGCTCGACAACCAGCGCGGCGATCACTAGAGTCATCGTACCGATAACCCCAACGAAAGTGTCCAACAGGGCCCAGGAAATCGTCAGGTTTTTCGACACAAACGTGCCATATCCATGCAAGGTGCCCCAAATCGCACTCCCGAATAGTATGAGTGTGGTTCCGGCAGCCTCCAGCGGACAGAACCTGAACGCCGCCCACATTAAGAAAGGTACACAAAGCCACGCCCGGACAAGGCGATTCTCATTCAGCGAGATGGAAAGTGGGCCGAACACAAGCAAACAAATAAAAATTAGCCCGAGGAGTAGGGCCATTAACTCAGTGAAGTCGCTCAGGTTTAATCGATGGTGAGAAGTGCCTATCAACAATATTAAGAAGGGTGCCACCACCAGGGAGCCGATACCATGCGAGAGCCACCAAGAGAGCACTATGATTGCAGAATTGGTCAGGCTGGCGTGCCCACCAAAATAATTTACAACGATGCCGACCGCAGCATTTATGGACGGGGCACAAATACACGTGAAAAAAGCAAACAGCAACGCATCTTTCGCCGTATCAAAAGCCTTCACACCATGAGCAAACCTATTGACGAGGTAAGCGCCTGCGAGTCCTTCAAGAGTAGCTCCAACAGGGACAAGGAAAGATGCGCTTACTAAGCCCAAAGCGGTTATGTGGCCAAGAAAAGATCCAACTAACACCGCCGGCCACACGCGATACCCGAAAACAATAAATGCCGCAATCGCGCCACCGGCGGGAAGCCACATGGGAATCGCAAACGGCTGCACCAATGCGAACTTCAATCCGAGCCTGGCACCAATGAAATAGCCGAGAGTTAGAAACCCGAACAACGCAACATCTTTCGGCGAGAACGAATTGGCCAGTCGCTTAACCAATAAAGATTCCTAACTCATACTTTTTCATATGAATATGCTCTTGCATTGCTAAAACCAAAAGTTTACTTCGCCGAGATTACGATATTTGTTCGTTCGCATTCCCGCTCTTTGTCAATAAACGTTGCCAATCCGCAAATAGAAACTGACTTGTGCCTGGCCCGCTCCATATGATCAACTTCGTAATCTCCGAAGCTGCTTACATCCGAATTGATGGGCATGTCACGGCCAATTAGTTAAACTGGAAAGCGGAACGCAAACGTTTGAGCTTCCGGCTAATAAGGGGGAGCGTGGCATGCAACAGCGAACTGACTTCCCGCTACCCTCTGATCTGCCTCGACCGGTTGACGACGGTGCGGCGGATCATCTCCTGAACATGACAATGCCCAAGGTCTGTCTTCACTCCACAGCGGGCAGGATGGTCGATCTTTCGAATTTGAGTGCGCCAAGAACGGTGATTTACTGCTATCCGATGACCGGAGTGCCAGGAAAGCCGCTGCCCGAAGGATGGGATGCAATCCCAGGTGCGCGTGGGTGCACTCCCCAGACGTGCAACTTCCGCGATCATCATCAAGACCTGTCGCGGCTCAGGGCCAACGTGTTTGGCATTAGCACTCAGACGACTGAATATCAGCGCGAGATGTCCAACCGCCTCCAGCTTCCATTCGAAATCCTCAGAGACGATAAATTCGAGTTATGCGATGCGTTACGCCTGCCGACATTTGAAGTGGACGGGACGCGACTCTTGAAACGCGTAACGTTGATCGTCCGACGTGGGCGAATAGAGCATGTCTTTTATCCAGTGTTTCCGCCAAACGAGAGCGCCAATCAAGTCATACGCTGGCTCCAGGATCATCCAATTCCAAACTGGCCTCGGAGTCGAACGACTTGAACGTCCCGAAGTTAGGGGTTATAAGAGCGGCACCATATGACTTCTGTTTAAGAGGAAGCCCATGCCCACAAAACGAAGTTTGGCAGCGAAAAAGGCGGCTCGGACGCGGAAATTGAGGTCGGCTGGCAAGAAGGCAGCCTCCATGACAGAAGCCGATCTATCCAGACTCTGGGAAGAACACACAAACCATGAGTTCGTGACACGCGACCCCGAGGCCACGCTGGCCACCATGGTAGAGGATGCCTACGTAAACCACGTGCCGGTGATGACCGGAGGGTTTGGGAAAAGTGCTCTGCGGGCTTTCTATTCGCGTGACTTTATTCCTGGTATGCCGCCCGATACTACACTTACACCTGTTTCACGCACCGTCGGCGGGAACCAGCTTGTTGATGAGATGATCTTCTCTTTCACGCACACACAAGAGATCCCCTGGATGCTGCCTGGCATTCCTCCCACCAATCGCCGCGTTGAAGTTCCGTTGGTTGCCATCGTGCGATTCCGAGAGGGCAAGCTCGCGCACGAGCACATCTATTGGGACCAGGCTTCGGTTCTTAAGCAAATCGGGCTCATCACAGAGCCAATGCTGCCGGTTTTTGGGGCAGAAACGGCCCGCAAAGTGGTTGATCCGCAGTTCGACTACAGAAAGTCTTGATTGTTTAACACTTTCTGACCACCGCCTATGCGGCGGTGCGATTTTCGTGGGAAGGGCAAGCGGCTGGGAAAGGCTGTGCTTTGGCACGCTCAAGCTAGATCCGCTTGCCAAACGGTGAATCACACGCCGAATATTGCGAATGCGGTTGGCCAAGCGTATATTGCGGACGAGCCGCCAAAGCCGTATACAAATTCCGCCGGAGTCTTCAGGAGATGCGCATGAAAATGAAGATGGCAATGTGCCTAGTGCTACTCGGTCTGCTTCCCGTCTCGCCGATTTACGCGCATCACGGATCTCATGTCTCGTACGATATGGAAAAGCCGGTCGTCTTGAAGGGAACCGTGACGGAGTTTGTGTGGTCGAATCCCCACTCGCAGATCTATTTTGACGTTAAAGACGAAAAGGGCGACGCCGTGAATTGGGGAGCCGAAACTGCTAATCCCAGCACTCTTGCAAAGAGTGGATGGACAAGAAATAGCCTCAAGCCAGGCGACGAGGTCACGGTAACCGTCTGGCCCTCCAAGGCTCACACTCCTCGTGGATTCCTCCTGAAGATCGAGTTTCCCAACGGGCAGGTAAAGACCTTGGCGGGCGCTGCCCTCGAGTAAAGGAGACTCAAGGGTGAAGATTCACCTCACAGCCATAACGATTGGGTTAGTGTTGCTCTCGGCCTTCTCTTTCCACCTATCGGGTCAAACCCCGCCACGATCGCAAGCCCCCGAAGCCGTAAAGAAGGGTCGTTTAGACAACGTAAAGGAGCAGGCACCAGCGACTCCACGTTTTGATCCGCATGATCTCTCCGGAGTTTGGGTATTACAGCGCCAAAAAATATTCACGCTGAGCAGTGACACTCCTCCCATGACTGCTTGGGGCCAGGCCAAGTTCAACGAGACAAAACCCGGATATGGGCGCCGAGCCATTCCCCCCGCCTTCGGAAATGATCCCATCGGGAATTGCGATCCCTCCGGCTACCCGCGCATCATGTTTGATCCGGTAAGACCCATGGAGATCATCCAGCTTCCCAACAGGGTGGTGCAGCACTTCCAATATCACGATGTGTGGCGCACGATCTGGACCGATGGCCGCGCGGCTCCTAAGGATTTGGTGTTACCACTATGGAATGGATACTCCGTTGGGAGATGGGAAGGTAACACTTTCGTCGTCGCGTCCACCGATTTTGACGACAGGAGCTGGCTCGATCACTTTGGCGACCCGCATAGCGATGAGATGCGCCTGGAAGAGCGCTTCCGGCGCGTGGATTACACGACTTTACAGCTCACTATGACCTTAACTGACCCCAAGACTTATACGCAGCCTTGGGTCAGCGACGTGAAGACCTGGAAACTGAATCCGAAACTGGAGCTTGAGCAGGAAATCTGCGTCCCCTCGGAGGAACAAGCCTTTAACAAAAGGCAGAGGGATGTTGCCGGAGGGAAAACTAGCCCATAGTCTGCACCCACACGCGTTCGTATGGATCACACATTGAAAAGATGGTAGGCCCGTGCGGGCTCGAACCGCAGACCTCTACCGTGTCAAGGTAGCGCTCTAACCAACTGAGCTACGGGCCTAAAGGACTTACGGGCATTTTCCGGACCGACTCTGCCCAAACTCTGCCCGTTCTTCATTTCTTGACCTCACTGGCGTACATCTTCGATACGGCGTCCATTGCGGCATGAAGGTCAGACGAATCGACTATATCATAGCGACGGAATATGTTGGCCGTCTTGTGGCCGCTGATCTTCATGGCAATGGACTCGCGGACTCCGGCCTTCATCATGTTCCGCACCGCGGACCGGCGCAAATCATGGATCAATATACCGGGGAGATTGGCTGCCGTCGTTGCCTTGTCCCATTCCTTTCGCAGGTTCCTGGTGTCAAATACGGGGCCGTCGTTTGTGTGAAACTGCTTCTTGAGTAACCCGACAAGCTCCTCACTGAGAGGAGCTGTGCGACCGCTCTTATTCTTTGTCTGGAATCCCTCCAAACGTATTTCTTTGGCTTTCAGGTCGACTTGCGGCCACATGATTTGTTTGGCTTCGCCGATCCGAACGCCAGAGCTATACAGGAAGATCAGAAGGGGATGCAGATGCTTTGGTAATTTATTCAGGATATCTCTGAACTGATTCGGCTCCACAAACCCCTGTCTAGGCACGCCGTCGCTTTGCATCGGAAACGCGGGAACAAATTGCAGCTTGCCTTGCTTGCGAGCGATGTTGAACATCGACCGGAGCAACGTAAAGTTCCTATTGATGGTCGATCCCTCCGCGCCGTCTTCTTTGCGCTTGTCAACGAATGCTTGTAGAACGTCATGAGTGATGCTCATCACTCTCCATCCCTTGAAGAACTCATCAAGGTGAGGCATTCCCCAAACGTAAGGCTCTTGCTTCTGGGTGTTCTCATCGAACTTGAACTTGAGGCTGCTTCGTTTTTTAGCTGCGTAGTAGTCCAATAGACCTTTCCGAATGTCCTCATAAGTGAGTTTGTTCGCAACAACCGGATCCATTCCGCGCCCGATTTCCATGAATCGCTGTTTGAGTAAGTTGGTGGCTACGCCCTTCACGGCGGAGTTGCAAGACTCTCGAACTGCTTCACCATTTGGCTTGTAATACTTGATCCACCAGTTTTGACTACCGTTCATTCGAAAAATGCTACCGGTTCCTCGCGCCCTTGCCATCTCCGCAGCCTCCTGTGCAACCTCTTGACCCAGAGAGAGTAGGTTGAAAAAGCAGCGTCCGGAATGGTACGGACGTACTGAGCATAACAGCCTTATTTGCAAACAGGAGCTGCAGCTAGCCCTACCGCGCCGATTGATGGGGCAGATATTTGAGGAGAAAAGGTGAGGCTACTGCAATCCTGCGCCCTGGCCAGGGTAAAACCTTACCCGCATTCGAAAGTCCGGGGATTCTGCGAACGTCCCAGAGCCCGGCCTTATCCTCCCTGCTCTATCCGGCATTCAGGTTCAAAAACACACCAATCCAATATTATTTGGTTGGCTTCATGTGCCTGGATCTCAACTCGCGCCCCTCACGTCGTTCGATTATTAGGCGGTTGAATTCAAACATCAGGGCTTCGATAGCCCATATTCTAAACAGCGCATCAAGTCGAGCTTTAAGTTCATAATGCGCACCCGCGAATAGCAGCACCTGAATATTCAAGTCGTATCGGAGCTTGCCCAACTCGTCCATCAGAGCACTGAGACTGTGATTCTCATGATTGTTTCGGAACTTCTTAAAATGCTCGGATGATGGCACTGTTCCATAGCCTTGCTTAGATAGGAGACTAGAGATGTAGAACGCCTCAATGACCACTCGAGAAGCCTCGTCGAACAGTTCCCGAGAAATATCTGGCGAAGGCTGAGCAAGCTTGAATATTTCGCCGAACCTGTGCACAAGGACTATATAGTTTTCATGCAGCTGATTTACGTTCTGGTTCAGATATCCTCCGAGTCCCAACTTGAGACGCCAGCTCCCTAAGTTGAGGAATTCCGGCTGGAGGTGCTTGCCGGTGGATAGGGAGAATGGCAGAAAGACGGAAAGCGGAGAATCAACCTGAGGTTTATATGCGGGTTTACGTCGAGATGGGGTTACCTAAACCTTTTTCCTTAGCTCTTCTAGGCCACCTTTGAAATCTACTATCTCGCATATACGCGCGGATAGGTTTTTGGACGCTTGCTCGCTTATGCCTAATCTGTCACCAATTTGTTTGTGCATAAGACCTTCTTTCGCCAAGGCAACCCATTCTTTCTGTCTCGGGGTCAGCTTGGCCAATTCTTTCTCCGAAAGATTCGATATGACTTTCCTGAACGCATCGATGAAGAAGAATTCGAAACTACCATCAACATCACCATGATCCATCCCTGCTGTTTCACAATAAAGCTTAAGACACTCCAGAAAGTCTCTGGCGCATATGTCTTTCGGGAAATCTATAAGGATTGAGGATCAACTGGCCAGACTTTCGATGTTTATAGCCAGTATCGAAAAATGGCGTCCAGGGCTCCATACATGCTGCAAATAGCTTCCCAGCTTCCAGAGCTGAAATCTCATTCATATGTTTTAGTTTCTTGGCCACTGTATTCCTCTGAACTATAAAGTTTGCACTCCGCATTTTCCACACACAGTGTGGCGATCGCTATTGTCCATTTTGGGTCGTTAACGCCCGAGCCGTGCTCAAATTTGAGCACGGGACAGGGCTTGGTCTGGACATGCACAAGATAGGGTTTATCCCCTGAAATCTCGAATCAGAGGGGCAAGATTGAACCTCTTCGTCTTTTAGCAAGCGTCCCCTAGTAAACAGTCCCTCGCCATAGTACGACGGTATCTCTGTGTCCAATCTTGGACAAGGTGCCAGATCTTTCATCAAATGCAATCGATTGGGCGATTTCCGGACAGATGAGCTGGGAGAAATCTCTGAGGATAGCTTTGGCTCGGTTCGCGAATCTGAAATAATCATTCTATCGTTACAATGTCCATCGTAGGTGTGTTACGCCGGCCGCAGCGATGAGGACTGGAAGCACATGAAAAAACGGTAGTTGTGAGCTATCAATAGAATGGATTCGAGTACTGCGGTTACCCAGGCGAAACCCTTAGATGGAAAAAGGCCCGTGGGAGTTCCGGCGCGATAGCCTTTGGCTAAGGTAGCATTGCTGATATTGTGGAGGGTAGGTGGCGAGATGGCGAGAACAACGATCTACGGAAATGTCATCGCGATCATTGGAATTCAATAAAATCCGGACCTCTTGATGGTATCCGCGGCGTGAAAAACTCAAAGCGATAGGAACCGCCTTTGGCTCATCCGAGTTTTCAGTCATGATAGAAATGAGCTAGGTTGTGATCTTTTATGTCTTTGGGACGGCCGAATCGGCTAGTAAAATGGATAGCGTAAGATTTCGATTTTGATGTTCCCCTTGTGGGCGCAACGCCCTGTTTCAGGCTGGACAGCATCCCCTGCTGCCAACCTTGTTTGAAGAAGTTGCTTTAGGGCTTCTTCCAGACGCGGCCGACCATGCGGCCTTGTTCGGCTCCACAGGAGCCAGTCGGTGTGCATAGTTGCCACCCCTTCCAGGCTAGGAAAAGTCCTTTCCTTTATTTCAAACCCAGCGGGCGGGTGTTTGTCCGCAAAGCGGTCTGGAAAGACCGTCAAAGGAGAAGCAGCAATGATTAAGGAGACTAGAGAAGGATACTTAGCCCGTTACATCGAACCGGCCCCGCCGGTGTTCGAGAGCAGTTCCACGTTTCTCAAAGATATCAACTTGATCTTTGATTTTCTGGAGAGGTGGCCGGTTGTTAGAGCACTGGGCATTGAAATGGATGGCTCTAGATTAGTCATGCAGAAGGAACAATATATTCCCGATGCTGACGACGACCAACTATTCGGAATAGCGACTTCGTATTTTGTTATTGAAGTAAGGGACGGTAGGTTCCACTTGGTCGAGGTCGAGGCTGATCCCGTGAACGTGTTTCAGGAGGAAGTCGAGTTTAACCCTTGGGATGGAAAATCTGTCATAGATGCCATGGCAAGATGGGGTTCAGCCCTCATGACATGGCGCAGGCAATGAATGCAGTGCTCTCTTCGCAATCTGATATGGGAGTAACACCATGAATAGCGAATACATGTTGAGCAAAAATCAGGAAAGCAAATATCTTGAGTTTAATGTGAATGCGTTGAAATCACGGGGTTGGACACGCCGAATGATTAAGAAATACCTTGGCGAGCCTGACAGACACGACACCGGACGCGGTACTCGCGGCCATCTTATGAGTTTGTACAAGAAGATGCGTGTTCTTGAAGCCGAGGCGCAGGAAGCGTGTAAGAAGGATATCGAAATAGCTAAGCAAAAAAGGGAGGCTAGAAGTGCGGCTGGCAAAAAGAGTTGGGCAACGAAAGTGAAAGCTCGTGAAGACTTAGAGAATAAGTTCTGGGATGTGTCGCGTTTTACTCCTGAAAATGTTCGAGAGATTTACAACGGTCAGCGGAAGAAAGACCCACCCACGTTTCCGTGGGTACCTTATCCTGTTGAGTATTCGCCCGTGAATCCTGGCGAACCTTATGAGAGCTACCCCGAATATGAACAAGCCACGACCCAGGAAGTAGCAGATATGCTCTACACCTACAAAAGGGATTCAGTCAGTGGGCTGCTGGATATTTCATGGAGAAGGCCATACATTCGTGCCAAAATCTTGAAACACATCTCTGGCAAGGTCCCAAAGCCGCCTGATGGTTATAGCTACGATTAGCTACGATAGCTTCGATTCTTATCCAGAAATATCCAAGGCAGACGGATTCCCAGACTATCCCATCATCGAGCCCTTGCCGCCAGTCGAAGAAGAAGAATACGAAATACCGGACATAGCTTTTTCGTCTGGAGAAGAAGAGGACATTCCGATCGTGCCCTTCTTATGTGAAATAGAAGAGGACATATCGAATGTATCTTGTTTTTCAGAATAGTTAACGAGGATCGCAAAGACAGTTAGCAAATACAAACAGCAAGTAGCGATGTTGGGCCTGTGCATTCAGGTCATCGACAGAGTTGAACTTCTCCTACCGCGGCTAATACCGGATTATTCAAGCGGAATGTCGTGGGAAGCCTTGGCCATCGAACTCCGGTGGTTCCCTCAAGGAATAGAACTCAAATCAGCTTGCGATCATCGCGGAACACACAAACCGCCGAAGTCTGGCCTGTAGTCTGGATTCTCTCCAGCCATCGCAACGTCCACGCTCTGACAACGATACTTATACAGCCATGTATAAGAGAGCTTCCAGGATACAAGGCGTAGTGTGTTCAGTTATACAAAACCAGCCTTATAAAGCTCCCATGCTGGTAAGAATAAAGAGATTAGCAGCTCTCCTTGCCGGGTTGGATCGGTTCAAGGGGTGGTCTTGGCGAACCAGTTTACGGCGATCGTAATGGGGGCGGCCGTAGCGTGTTCGGGGTTTGTAACGACAAGAAAGCGCTGCCCATCCGAGGACGTGCGCAGGACCGGCCAGGCATCATCGAGTTCCAGTGCGCTTGTCGACAGTCTTGCCGCGCGCCTGCTCCGGGCTCATGTACGCGGGCGTTCCCAATACTTTGCCTTGCTCCGTGCTCATTGCCGTGAGTGAGTGATGCTGTGACAGATCGGTCTCTCCGTCGACGGCGAGGACTTTCGCCAATCCGAAATCCAAGACCTTCACGTGACCTTCCGGCGTCACCTTCACGTTGGCCGGCTTCAAATCCCGATGAATCACTCCTTTTTCGTGAGCAACCTCCAATGCTTCGGCAACCTGCCCAGCGACTCTGAGCGCCTCTTCGACAGGCAAAGCTCCTTTGCTGATTCGCTCCGCCAAGGTCTCGCCTGAAACCAATTCCATAACCAAGTAATGCACACCGCCAGATTCTTCCAAGCCATGAATCGTGGCGATATTGGGATGGTTCAACACCGCCAGCATTCTGGCTTCGCGTTGGAAACGGGCCAGGCGCTCGGGATCATGCACAAAAGCTGAAGGGAGAACTTTGAGCGCCACATTGCGGCTCAGCTTGGTATCGTGCGCTTGGTACACCTCGCCCATCCCGCCGGCGCCAAGAAGAGAAAGGACTTGGTAGGAGCCAATCTGAGTACCGATCATTGACTTACCGCTGTCTCCTGTGTCTGCTTTCGCCACGACCCTGGCCGCAACTTCTGCAACCGCCGATTCGAGAAACTGCTCCGCGGGTTTCTCTTGCGCCAGGAGCAACTCAACCTCGCGGCGTAGTTCGGCGTCCCCTTTGCAGGCTTCGGCCAGAAACGCTCCACGTTGAGTCGCGTCGCGCTCCAGTGCTGCATTACACAGCCGCTCGATTTTCTGCCAACGCTCAGGCGTCATCCGGGCCAGATTCCTCTTTGCTCATCTCGCGCTTCAGCCACATCTTGGCTAATCTCCAGTCGCGCAAAACCGCGTTAGGGTGAACGTTCAAGACCTCGGCCGTTTCCTCCACACGCAGGCCGCCAAAAAAACGCAATTCCACCACGCGGCTCTTTCGAGGATCTACTTCGGCCAACCTCTTGAGGGCGTCGTCTAGTGCGACCAAGTCCTGACCTTTCTCTTGTGGTCCTACCAAGGCTTCGTCCAGAGTGATTTTCGGGGTTCCTCCTCCTCGTTTCTGATCACGATGAGCTCGGGCGGAATCCACCAGAATCCGTCGCATCAACTGAGCAGAGAGGGCAAAGAAGTGGGCGCGGTTCTGCCAGTTGACTTGCCGGGCATTCACCAACCGCAAGTAGGCCTCATTAACGAGCGCCGTTGTTTGCAAGGTGTGGCCGACACGCTCCCTGAACATGTATCCACGAGCTAGACGCCGCAGTTCTTGATGAACTAGGGGGAGCAGCCTTTCCAACGCTGCCTCTTCGCCCTGGCTCCAGGCCTTGAGCAGGTTAGTTACCCGCTGCGTGGTGGCCGCCGCCATCGCGCGCTCCTCTTTTTAGGGGTCCGCCTTGGGGTAATGCTGCTGAGTATAGCCCTTCATCCGCTTAGCAGGAATTTCAAAAATCTTTTCACGATGTTGTGGTTTCTGCGCCGGATTTCCGCTGTCCCCGGCAGGAGGGACAGCGATGAAGGGATTACAGAGATGGCATCTGATTTCGGGGCTAATGCTTGCTGGTGTGGCGGTTCAGAGTGCGGGAGCTCAGTTGCTCGAGACACAACCGAAGTTCACCGTGTTCGTCAACAATTATGCAAAAATTGACGCCAAACAGCTTGCAGATGCTGAAAGAACAGCCGGGGAGATTTTTGGGAAAGCGGGAGTGGCAAGTACGTGGGTCAACGTCAATGCCTCCGGAGCTCAAGATTCGATTTCAACGGACGAGAATGCAATTAGCCTTTCTCATATCTACGTTCGCATCCTGCCGCAACTGATGGTAGACCAATTCACCATTCCAAGCGATCGTATGGGATTGGCCCCTGGCAGCGGTCCTGACCGCAAAGTTGTCTATATCTTCTATGGTCGGGTGAAGGAACTTGTGCGAACTGCACTGATCACATATGGGTGGGATTCTCGGCTGTCACTTTGTGCGGGTCCAATCTTGGGCGAGGCAATCGCTCATGAGATCGGACATATTCTCCTCAACATCGGCTCTCATTCCGCAACCGGTATCATGCGCGGCGATTGGAATCGGAAGGACTTGCGCGATGCAGCCTACGGCTCTTTGCTTTTCACACAGCCGCAAGCGGGAGTCATAAGAGCCGAAGTGATAAGGCGAGACAACTAAAGTCTTATACTGCCCAGCCCGGGCTATTTATCGCAACAGAGGATGGGAATCGTAACCCTCACTGCGCATAAATAGGATTTCTCGAAACTGACTCACCGTCCGGAAAAGGGACCCTCACCTACATAGTCGCCAGGTAACGCTCTCTTCAATCTGTAAACTCTCCTGCTTTCGCCTCGTCGGTGATCGCAGAGATAGCTTTGGCTCGTTCATTTTCCCGTTCAGAATAGAAGTAGATTCAGAAACTCTCCCGCCTCATGGTTTTTCAGTTCAGCTACCCGCCAGGCTTGAGTTTTAGGTTTCAAGCATTCAATAGGAGAAATCAACATGGGTAAGTCAGGTGTAGAAATGTCAGTTGAAGTGTTGGGCTCGACCTCGAACGTGCCGGCGCCAACAGAAGAACAAATTCAGATCGATATTCCGTCACTTCAGTTGAAGCTAGGCGCCCTGCTACCCGGAGATCGTCAACTCGAACGTCGTGCGCGTAAGCTGGCGTGGCATCTCTCAAGAGGCAGGCGTGTGAGGTGTGACTGGGATAGCGTCTCTCTCAGTGAACTGACTCCCGCAGAAAGTCGAATGTCTGATGAACGATTTTCTGGCTCTCTACACTGGACGAGGCAAAATCATCAACCAAGAAAGGCGGAAGGCCAAAGAAATACGGGACAGCCTCAGCCGAGAGAAAGGGACATGCCGAGCGGCAGCGACGATACCAGGAGCGCAAGTTACTGTTCTCAGATGTGACGAAAACCCCCTCACAGCTTGTTGAGGCATAAAGACTTGCAGACTTCAAGATCGCGTTCTGGGCCAGCAGGCTTACCTTCAGGAATAATCGCCCATATTGCCTCTGGTCGAATTTGGAGGACGGAATCCCCGATTCGTTGGCAAGAGCGGTCATTTCGAACGATATTCGACGGAGGCACCACAGAGCGCTGGTAGATATGAATTAATCGTCCTGATCTGTGTAACGTTCCAGGATGGCTTCAATTCGCCCGCCGAAATGGTCCCATTCCTTTTGCAGCTTCTTGTTCTTGGCATGGTTGGCTTCGAAGGCGACGAAGCCCGCGAGTTCATCCAAATCATCGAGAGTAAAGCGAAAGATCGGACGGTCGCCGGTCTTCGGCAAGACGCGCAAACGTCCCGTCAAATCGTCATCAGCGAACGTATTTTGAATCAGCTCACGTTCGCGCTCGTTCAATTCCAAAGGAACCGTCTCAGTTGGCTTAATTCGAATCCGTTCCTGCTGGGGCGGCGCGGCGGGCCAGGACAGCAAGGCCTGCAGTAATGAGGCAGGGCCGGCTTTCTGGCGGACAGGACGAAACTTCTTCTCTAATTGCCTGTTGATCTTCTCGACTGAAAACGCTTCCGGGTCGAACGGCCCACGCCACTGAATCATGTCCTCATGTTCTTCGTGCGCGGGATCAGCCAGCGCCTCCAGATAATCCTCATACCCGCCTGATCCGCCGACATCCTCTGGCGGGCAGTTTCGTTCGCCGGCAATGCAACGCGGATACGGGGTGTCCGGAGCGGGCTGCAGAATGTCCTCAAGGAGCAGGTCATGCTGCCAGTAATCCCCCAAGTCGTACACATACTCGACCGTGGTCCCCACTTGCTGAAACACGTCGTGGACTTGGGTTCGCTTTACATCGATGATTTTGCGCTCGTCTTCCGAGTCAGGCACCGCATATATGTTGCCGTCAATCCGGAACTCGTACAGATGGCAATTCTCCCAACCCATGACTATTTGCAACGCGCGATGGAGCTGAGCGAGCCTTGCGTCTTCCCAAACCTGAATGCGCCGCCAGATCGACGGATGAATGTTGCGCAGCGTCACCTTGAATTGATATACGGCACGGTTCTGTTTCACCGCCACGAATGCGTCTCCGTCAGTCGAAAGGGCTATTTTTGTCTCCGGCCCAAAGCTTTCTTTTATGATACTTCTTCGGATGGCTTCCTTAAGCTGAGTCCAATCGCCTTCTTGATGGCGCCGCTATGATCGATGATTCGTTTCTGAAATCACCGCGCTCGCGCTTCCGTGCCGCCCTGGTGCTGGCTGGCTGACGCTGCGCAGATTCTCATTTTCCCTTTATTTGCAGAGGGCGCGATATCGCCACTGGATGATATCTTAGATTTAACCGTGATGGTCGCCTTGATTCGGCTGATTGGTTGGCACTGGGAGTTCCTGCCGTCATTCATCGCGGAGTTAGTGCCTGGCCTTGATCTGGTTCCCTTCTGGACACTTGCGGTTGTCAACGTATACCGGAAAACGGAAGCAAGTTGAGGACGCAGTGCGCGTGATTGACGTCGAGCCGATCAACCAGAAATTCCCGAACCATTGACGCTGAACTGTCTGATGAAAGGCCCGCTCCGGGTGTAAGAAAGGAGGTAATCACATGCCGCACATGACTAAGCGAACTTTGGGCCCTCTGGTATTTGCCAGCATCCTGATTTGTTTCGGCCATATCGCTGCTCAACAAAGCCCAAGTCAACAGTCTGGGAGAACGCAGAGCGTCAAACCACAGCCTACCCAGGCAACGCTACAGCAGCAGAATGATCAGCTTCGCGATCAATTGGCTCAACTTCAAATGCAGGTCAAGGATTTGCAGACTGCAATCGACGATTTAAGGTCAGAACAGCTAGCGATCGGAGCCACAGCCAAGGAAACCCACGAACTCGTACTGGATAGCCGCGTGGTGCAGACGCAAGGCCGCGAAGAGCTGAATTCGTTAGCAAGGACCGTGAGCCGCAACGAAAAACAGATTAACGAACTCGCACAACAAGTCAGCAGCATGATGCTAGATCTGCGCCGGGTTAAAACAAAGGTGGGACTGTATTAGTCCACACTCGGACATGGCTTTGCTCGATTCCGGACCCACAATCAGGAGAAAGACGTTTCTTTGAGAACGCTCAATGCTGATAACGCTTTCCCTATCGCCTGCCGCTCTGTATCTCCCTCCCTGCGGCCAAATATCGCTCGCATCCTCTGACGGATGGCTGCTTCGGCAGCGGCAATTCGTTCGAGAAGTCTCGCCTGGTCACGCTGCGTTCCAACATTCTTGAATATGTGTCATGCGGATATCCTTCTCGGAACGGTTCGGATTCTTCCATCATTCCGAATGTCTGAACTCTTTCGGTTCATAGCCTCGGGATCGCGCTCCTCTGCGCGTGCATCGTCACACAGCAAACGGAAATGTCTCCGGCAGTTCACCGGCTTCCCATTGCGATGTCCGCTCCAACGGTTCGACCGCTCTCGTTTGATCCAGGTGGATTATGGCGTCGAACTGATTGGCGAGCCGAGCCTCGAAGTAGTGACTGATTCGCTCCGATTCGGGCAAATAAATCACGCCGATTGCCCGTTCGAGTCGCTCCTGATTCAAAACTCCTGAGAGCCAATGGGCGTCCCGCAGGTTCAGCAAGAAATTGGGAGTGCCCGTCCCATGGAAAAGAGCTTCGTAACTTCCGTTAAGTGCGGGACGCACTCGTTTTCGTTCGGCAGGGGCGTCCCAGTTTGAAGCCGCCGTGACTGTGCCAGTGTATGTGGTAAACCCCACAAGCACTGCGTCTTTGCCGTGGCGCTCGCGGACCAGTTGGCCGACGTTCAGCTCCCCAGATTTACCCATTTGCGTCGCTCGAGCATCTCCGAGATGGGAGTTGTGAGCCCACACCGCGACTTTGGCGGACGAAGTACCAAGGTGATCTACAAGTGCTCCGAGAGTTTCGACCATGTGTTGGTCGCGGAGGTTCCACGACTCGATTCGGCTCTCGAACATAGAGCGATAATAATGCTCGGCGTTTTTCACTAGGCGCGCATTTTGCTCAGCCGTGAAGAAAGCATCGGCGTCCACTTGCCCATCGCGGCGGGCCAGGTTGGCAGCACGATTTTGCATTTCTACAAGTTGGCTGACAACTTCGTCTTCACAACTCTTGCTCATGCCAAAGCTGGCAGCATATCCGTAGGCTTGAGTATCCTCGCCAAAGTGTTCAAAGCAGGCATAACGGTAGCGCGCTCGTCGAGCTGCTTCGGGATCGACCTTGTCGAGGAAGTCGAGTACCGCTCGAGCGGACGCATGCAAGCTATAAAGGTCAAGGCCGTAGAAACCCACTTTGCGTGTGCCTTCTGGCAAGGCATCGTTGTACTCCCGCAGCCAGGCGACAAACTCCACGACGTCTGTGTTGCGCCACATCCAAGTCGGAAAACGCTTGAACGAACCGAGTGCCTCAACGGCTTCTGCATCGTCACTTCGGCCCTGTACATAGCGGTTGACGCGGTAAGCGTCTGGCCAGTCTGCTTCAACGGCGACTGCCAAGAAGCCCTTTGCCTTAATTAGCCGCTCCGTGATCTCTGCGCGAGTCTGGTAAAACTCGTGCGTCCCATGGGAGGCTTCCCCTATGAGAACGAAACGGGAGTCATCGATCAGCTCCATGAGCGGGCCGTAGTCTTGTTGAGAACCTGCCATGGCATGCGCATTCTCGCCTACTGCTCGGATTTGTAATGGATTGTTTTGTACCACGGTAGAAGCTCCTTCTCTTTCTATTGGTTAGGCTCCTCTATGTGCATGAAGGTGGGCGGCTCGGTTCAGCAAATCGCGTACTTCTTCGTCGGTCGTCTGCGAAAAGTCTCTATACCATTGGCCGACCGCCCAAAATGGTTGAGGCGTTATGGCGCAAACGACTTTATCGACAGCCGCCTCAAACTCCGCACAGGTTTCGGGCGAGCCCACCGGCACAGCAACTACGATTTCAGCCGGTTGTTTCTTCCTTAGAGCCATCGCCGCAACACGCATCGACGAACCCGTCGCAAGACCGTCATCGACGAGGATCACCGTGCGCCCACGCACGTCGACAGGTGGGCGATCGTCGCGGTATTCGCGTTCTCGACGCTCTAGTTCGCGCTCTTCTCTCTCGGCGACAAGGTCAATCAATGCTGGCGGAATGCCGAGCCCGTCTACAACGTCCGCGTTGAGTACCCGTACGCCGCCTGAGGCGATGGCGCCCATCGCCATCTCCTCCTGGCCCGGCAACCCAAGCTTGCGCACTACGAAAACATCCAAAGGTGCATTGAGCGCCCTAGCCACCTCAAACCCTACAGGAACGCCACCTCGCGGCAAGGCGACTACAACTACATCATCGCGATTGGCGTACTCGCGAAGTTTTTGGGCGAGCAGGCGGCCCGCTTCGGTTCGATCTCGAAATGGGTATTTAGCTTCAGTCAAAGGACTCACTTCCTGGGATCAAGCCCGGGCAGGAGATGGGCCACTGCCTCATTGGTGGCTGGACCTGCGCCGTCCTTGGCCTTGGCGGCCACGCTCTCGTCGGATTTCGCCATGATGATTTTTTCGGTGGAGGAGACTCCCCTCTTGCTCTTGTTTCTATTCGCTGTCTTCTCAAGGGTGACCTAGCAGCCGGAGGCCGTGAAGCCTTTCAACTCCGCTATCCAAGCAACAGAAGACCTAAGCTGCCCGCCCCTGCTGCGGCCACAGTTCACGGATTTTCTTGGGCAACATGTGCTCGACATCCTCGATCTCGCCTTCGGCAACACGTCTTTCCAGTACGCCGAACACTGTGCGGGCAATCCGTTCAGGATCGATCTCAAAGTCAGTCCTCAACTCTTCTTGAATTCGTGCTAAGAACTCCTCCTTGGTGCGGAGACGCAGAGGCTTGGCAGTGGGTCCCACCTTTCATAGTAGAATCCGCGGATTAGCATCGGAAGCTGCGCTGCGAGTTTCGCTACCTGCTCAATCGTGATCCTGTCTCGCAGGGCGTGCAGTGTCACCCTCAATGCTAAGTAGGCTTTGTGCCTGTCTTCACAGTTCAGTTCTTGCATGATTTCTTTGAGCCAACTGTTTGTCTTGTGTACGGTCCTATCAAAAACGTCGAGACCTGTAATACTCATCGAATGACTCTCCTGCGTGAGAGCAACTGGCGTGATTGAATAAAGAAATGGAAGACAAGTCGTATTGCGGGAATCTGAGTTAACGCTCTCACTCTTAACTTTCACCATTAGACGGTATCCATCTGAAATCGGTGACTGACGGAGAGTGCAGAAAATGAGCAACCCTCTTTGGTCAATCATATGCTGTAGAAGTGCGCCGCCCACCGTCGGCTCCTTAGCCGATGGACCTCCGCAAAATAGCCGATTGCGGCGCTAAGAGTGCTCTGTGAGGCTGAAAGAGAAAATCATCTCCGTTAAGCCGAAGCTGCGGCGGTAGAAATCCGCGCAAGGAGGGGGGCATGGATGATGAGCGGAAAACTAAAGATCAAAAGGTGGAGAGCGGTATACGAGGAGGAGATGCCGGCAGGCGCGACGACGTGAGAGGCTCAGGCGTTTATCCCCTTTCGGGGCCGCAGCCGCCAGGCAACCCGCCTATCATTCCCGAACCTGCTTGGGGCCAGGGTGACCGCGGCTCGGCTGGGTACGCAGAGAGTGGTGGCTCGGGCGTCTCGATTCCCGAAGTCGAACCGGAGTTGTGCCGGGACATCATGACCAAGGACCCGGTGTGTTGCTGTGCATCCGACCTGGTGCCGATGGTGGCTCAGATTATGCGGGATCAAGACATAGGCGCCGTTCCGGTCGTCGAGGATGTGCTAAGCAAAAAACTGGAAGCCATTGTGACCGACCGAGACATCGCCATCCGCGGTGCCGCCGAGGGGCGAGACTTGCGTACGACCAAAATCGAGGATGTTATGACACGCGAGGTGATAACTTGCTCGCCTGACCATGACATCCAGACTTGCCTGGACGTGATGGAAGCTGAGCAGGTGCGGCGCGTGCCCGCGGTGGACAACTCTGGCCGTGTTGTGGGGATCATCGCGCAGGGTGACATCGCGCTTCGCCTGCGGAAACCCGTGCAGACCGCCGAAGTTGTGCGCGAGATTTCCAAACCACATGTCGCCGCGGCCGGAGTTGGGATGGCCCCGCCGAACGCAAACGAGTGAGGCCAGCGCTTGTTGGAAGCTACGAAGCTCTGTTTCACGAAACGAGAGTCCCCTCAAGCGGGCCTTAGCTTTCCGCTTTGAGGCAGGGATAGCCAAAACTCTATTCAGCATCCGGGCAGCAACGGCACCGGCACCTCGAAAACGTCTGCCGGGCTCCAGTCAGAAGACGTGGCCATCTAACGATCAAATGGCGCTTAATTCTGAACAGATCGAAAAGACGATGCGCAAGCTCCGGAAGCTGGTCAACAAGGCGCCGAAGCGTCCAACTCCGGACAATATTCATGATCTGCGCACCTATACACGCCGCTTCGAGGCTGCGGTTGCAGCGCTAAAACTCGATTCTCGGCGAAATGAGCGGCGTTTGCTGCGCGATCTGAAGCGCGCGCGGAAGCGAGCAGGAAAGGTACGGGATATGGATGTGCTCATGTCCTACAGTGCCCACATGGACGCAGGTCAGCAGCAGAACTGCCAGGTTCAATTGCTCGAGTACCTGGGAGCGAACCGCTATCGCCAGGCGAAACGGCTCAAAGTGTCGATGAGAAAACGCCATCCGGCGATTCGGCATCGTTTGAAACGCGCCGAAAACCGGATCGAGAAAGTCATCTCAGGCGAGAGCAAGAGATCATCCGCCCCAGAAAACACAGCTCCTGCGGAAGCCATGGCATTGGCAGTCAAGCTTTCCCGAGAGCTCGCGGAGCCCGCAAGCTTGAACAGGAACAATCTCCATCCCTATCGGCTCAAGGTCAAACAGCTTCGCTATCTCCTCGAAATGGCCGATAGCCCTGACACTCGTCCTTTCATCGACAGCATGGGAGCCGTCAAGGACGCCATTGGAGAATGGCACGATTGGGAGGAACTGATCGCGATTGCCTCCGATTTGGATGAGCACGGGCCGAACTGCAAACTAGTCCGTGAGCTAAAAACGATCAGCGATCGCAAATACGAACACGCGCTTTCCCTCACAAATCAGATGAGGAAGGAGTATCTTCGCAGTTCCAAACCGAGGCCCTGTCCGCCGTTGCTGCGGGTTGTGTCCGGAATCGCCTCTTGAGACATAAATGGATCCGCCGGGGAGCGGTCTGGCGCCAAGGAGTGCGAAGCTCCAAGAAGCCGTTGATTTCGGATCACGCGCCACGTCTTTCCTTAAAGAGCGCCTGAGCTTCCTCATCGAGATGCGACTGGCCGGAATGGGCGTTGACGTCGAATGACGAGACGGCATTTTCCTGGCGCAGACCCCCAAAGCGGAGCAGGGCACCGAGTGCCAGAAGGAATACGGTAAGTGCTGAGAGTTGTTGCCAACTCAGATCGGTTACGCCACGCAGCACGACTTCGCGTAGCGTTGCCACAATCCCCAGCTCCACCATAAAGTCGACGGCTACTCTGTGCTCGCCAAGGTAAATAATCACGAGCCGCACAACCTCTACCATCACCAGCATAAAAAGCACCTCAGCGATTATCTGGCGGAAATCGAGGGCGGGCCTCTTGAAAATCTGAATGATGAGCCAGCCAACTGTGCGGATCATCAGACCGAAAAGCGTTACTCCTATGCTCACGACAAGCACATCCTGGGCCGGCTCAAGGAAACGCCTGGTCAGGCGGTGTATGTGCGTGTGAGGTACGAGTAGTTTCGACGCCATGTGCCGCGGCACTTCGCAACGGAGTCGCTGGAGTCGCTACCGAGAGACGCCAGATCAAAAACTAGTACGAGATAGTGATCCTGTTCTCGACAGAGGACACCCCGGGAGCAGACCACGCCGCGCGCTCGGCTTCTTCTCTCTCGAACCAGGAGCGCACATTTCCCTTTAAGATCACCTTGTTTCCTTCCGTTTCGACCGTTATCCGCTTCGCGTCAATTTCCACGGAACGAAGCAATGCCTGTTCAATTTTCTGCTTTAGTTCGGTCGGCGTTGCGCGGGGCTTGACGACAATCAAGTTAGTTACGCCTCTAACACCGGACAGGCGCCTAACAACCCGCTCCGCGTCTTCCTTCTGGTACTGCCATTCAACCTGACCTTGGAGCGTGACCCACCCCTTCGATACTGTGACTTCGATCTTCTCTATAGGTACGAATGCATCCCACTCAAGGGCGCGAACTGCCGCCGCGGCAATGTCGGCATCGTTACGTTCGGATGAAGTGGGCAACCGAACCTCGATATCATTGGCCACAGCTACGACGCCCGGGACACGGTGCGCGGCTTCTTCGGCAGCCCATTTTTTGAGGTAAGAATCGACCCAGCCCGTAAGGGTGACGACACCATCTTTGACAATGACGCCGACCTCATTGGGCTGGACGCGTGCATCAAAACTTAGTTCGTCAAGTACATCCTGCTGGATTTGATCGTCCGCTCGGATCTTTGCGGGAGTTGCCATAGTTGCACCTCTCTTTCAATTTAGCTGTGCATTTTCGTTTCCAGTGGTGGCTATCGAATGAATACGTTTAAATGAAGTAATTAGCCCAAAAGGGCGCAGCGTGGAGTAGGTCGATGTCAAAAGTTTGACGGTGCGCTGTCAACGTGCCGACGCCGCAAGTCGAATCGGCATTTCTCAGGTCAATGGCCGATGTTGTGCCAACGCCGAGCGGATAACTCCCGGACGACGTGTTGCCTGGTGTGATCGAGAGACTTGCGGGAATTCAACCGCAACGACTGAGATTTTTTGGATCAATTACGGCTCATCATCATCAAACGCGATAAGGCATTACCATTGATAGTGGACCGACGAGAATGCAAGCAACGCACCGATTGTTGGGTTTGGATATCACCGAGTTCGCCGCGATTGTAAATGCCGGTACCGTTGTAATTCTCGTTTTCATCAACGCCTACTATTTGAAGATTGCTAAACGTCAAACAGAAGCTGCGATTGCTCAGGCAAAGGAAAGCCAAAGGCAAGCGGACGCAGCGATGGAAACCCTTAAACTTTCAAAGGCCCAGGCCCAACAGCAAGCGGTTCAGGAACTTACTATCGTAATATCCATGCTCCGCGGGGTTGCCGCGGACGTTGAGTTCTGGAAAGCAATCGTTAAAGAGCACTGGAACACGGCTCCTTCGACAGTTCACCTCGTCCCTGAGGATTGGCCGCTGGTTGTCTATCATGCCGGGCGAGTATCCCCCGAACTGCGCAAGAAGGTTTTGGATCTGCACGCAACGCTTGCCAATGCGAATTACCAGATCGCGCGATTTCTGAGCGCACCCGTAACTTCGCGGGACCCATCGATTCTAAATCCTGCTTATACGAACTTGGTAAACCTGACGCCGGAATTAGACTATGTTATCCAAGTTCTTGAAGATTTTGAAAGATCCGCCCCTACTTTCGTTCCATAAATATTGATTTAAAAACGGTGATGTCCGATTAGAGCGTTTAGCGGGTACTTGCGGCTGGTCACGGTTGGTATGGGTGTGATGATGCTTGGCTTGTGCGAGCCACGCATCGTTGCGTTCTATTGACCCTGGCTGGGGCCCTGTTTGGCGCCCAGCATCTTCCCCCGACAGGGCCGCAATTGATGGATGGAAAAGGGAACGTAGTGTGCCACGCAACTGGACGCCCCGCCGACGGAAATAGGGACGGAATCTGGGTTCTCATGTCCAGTAGTGAAACGGGTTATTGGCATTACCAGTGCACTTCCATCCGTGTTTCACCTTTTAAAGACCTACGACTTGACCATTGATGTCACTGACGTGGGACCGCGGACTAACGAAGTGGTTGTCACCCCTGCTTTAAATGGCGGTGGCATAGAGCTTCCCTAGCAGCTACAAATGAAGTGACAGCTCCCGAGAAACGGCTAACGATGATGGATTTCGTGGTGTTCTACGCGAGGGCCTACCCTGCGTGCCCAGGGGTGCCCATAGGGATGGACATAGTAGCCTCGATTCACCCATACGCGACGCCACGGCGTCTCATCGATAATGATCTCGTGCGGACCCCATAGGAGGTGTGGATGAGCCCACCCCCAAGGCCAGAACGCGGCTCCGACGATGACGGCGGGGCCGAAACGTATGGCTCCCGAGATTGCGAACCGGGGAGGCGGCGGCCTGAAAACGATCACCGGATCGTACGTGGGAACGTAGATGTACTGCGGATTCACGGGTTAGATTTCGATGTACTTACCCACGTTCACAACTGTGTAGTAGGCATTCGAGCGCAAATAGCCGTAATCGTAGGCACCCTTGCGAAGCTGCTGGACGGCATCCATTACATCGGCGCGCTGGAACGAGCACTGCGTTGCCCAGTTGCTGTGTCCATGCCATATCCTCCGCCATCATGTTGAGAATCGAAGGGAACGGCACGAGAGCTAATACGCTTGGATCGAATTGCAAATTGTCAGCACGGATAGCGTCGGCAAGTGCGTCTCCGACGAGGTAGCTGTGCTGGTTCACCCAAGCGGCGGCTTCAGGGATTTCGTTCCAGTAGGTGGAGGCAGTCAGAATTTGTGCAAGCAACGGATCAGGGTACAACGCGATTCTCGCAACAAGCTGTTCCAACTGCTGTGGCGTAAGAACGGAACCCGGCGGCGGCGTAGGCGTGGCGTATTGCTGGGTGGGCGGCGTAGGAGGCGGAGGTGGTGTGTATTGGGCAGCTGCCTGAATAACGAACAGTGTGACCGATGCGAAGAGGAGCGTGAGCTTAGCAAATGTAATTTTGTGGCATTCATCTTGCAAGGTCCACCTCGCCATTTATTCATTCTTCGGCGGGGAAGTCGTTGAACATCTTGTGCATCTGGCGTGTATGGAGAGCGAATGCCTCCCCAGGGCCAGATTAGCCCGCTCGCTTGAGTCGATTTCGAAGACTCCCCGCTGAAAGGCTGCATTTTTAGTTCCGTTCTTGTCGTTTTTGACTTTCGAGATCCTAACTAACTACCTCTCCTCAAGCCGTTTGGCTGTCAGACGTGAAGGAAAGGGGGAAGGATGACGCGCGTCTCCATGCGTTGACGTCAGCCGTTTGGCAGGTTAACTGACACCGCATGCAAATAACGGGCTCGACAGGGCAAATCTTGGTGCATGAATACCTGGAGAGCTGGCCGCCGGTCTCGATATCGTTCCAGGGCCTTCACCTGCGCAGGGATCTAGTCTCTGCGCCCGCCCAAAGGCATCAATAGGCTGGAGCTCGCATCAAAGAGAGTGGGAAGCAAGGTCTAAGTGTAGGCGACATCGGACCCGATCGTGAACTTTGCAAGCAAAGAAAAATGGTCGGCGTTTCCGTCATTATCGCTCCGTTGAAGTTGGGCTAGCCCTCTGAGCGAATCGATTTTCTACAGTAAAACTTTGGCGATTCATAATGCGACGCGCAATCGCTTTTTACGAACGCTGTTGGATCAGAACAAAGCGGACCCTTAATTGTAGGGGCCGGTCCTCCGCCAAAGGCCGGCAAATCACAGCGAGAGAGGCTGCCGATGCCCGAGAAGAGTAGGATCTCCGCAATCTCCGAAAAACCGGAACCGGCATCGCCTCCGCCGCCCGCCCAACGAAAGCCGACACATCGCTGGGTATGGGCTGCCGCCATCGCTTTGCTCATCGCGGGTGCAATCGCGACCGCCCGAAAAGCAACACAGACTTCGCCTCGAACGACTGCGGCTCCCTCTCCTCCCGCCGTACCAATTCGCACAGCGACAGCCCGTAAAGGAGATATCGACATCTACGTCAGCGCCCTGGGCACGGTCACGCCGGTCTATACAGTCACTGTGACAAGCCGCGTAACCGGGGCCATTACAAGTGTGTCCTACCGCGAGGGACAACTCGTTCATAAGGGCGATCTCCTACTTGAAATCGATCCGCGGCCCTTTCAGGCAGCCCTGACACAAGCAGAAGGCCAACTCGCACACGATCACGCCTCGCTGCAAGAAGCCCAGATCGATCTCAATCGCTATCAAAGCGCTTATCAGCGGAACGCCATCGCCAAGCAACAACTGGATGATCAGGAGCAGGTGGTCCATCAATTCCAGGGCACCGTGGAAAATGACCAGGGACAAGTTGAAAACGCGAAGTTGAATGTGGCGTACTGCCGTATTACCACTCCGATTGATGGCCGTGTTGGCCTCCGGTTAGTCGATCCTGGAAACATCGTTCAGGCCAATGGCACCGCGCCGTTGTTGGTGATCACGCAACTCCAGCCCATCACTGTGATTTTCAGTGTGTCCGAAGATTATCTCCCAGAAATTCAGGCGCCTTTCCGCACCCGTAGGCGCATGGAAGTCTTCGCTCTCGATCGCGCCCAACAGAAGAAGCTCGCCACCGGCTATCTGTTGACGCTGGACAATCAGATCGACCCAACAACTGGCACAATCAAACTGCGGGCACAATTCTCGAATCAGGACGATGCGCTTTTCCCCAATCAGTTTGTGAATGCGAGCCTTTTGGTCGACACGCAGCACGGAGCCACTCTGCTCCCCACTGCCGCCATTCAACGAAATGCTCAGGGCGCTTACGTCTACTTGGTGAAGCCCGACCAGACTGTCGCCATGCGATTCATCATGGTGGGCACGACGGAAAACGACAAGGCAGCCGTGACGGGCGTGAACACGGGAGACGTCGTTGCTGCCGACAATTTTGACAAGCTGCAGGATGGCACAAAAGTGGAGGTGACGGCATCCCAGGGAAATGCGCCATCCCACAACGATAGCCAAGGCGGCGCCCCGTGAGCCCGTCGCGCCAATTCATCCTTCGTCCAGTAGCCACCTCGCTCCTGATGGCCGCGATTCTGCTGGCGGGCATTGTAGCCTTCCAGCAACTGCCGGTCTCTGCTCTCCCCGAAGTCGACTACCCCACAATTCAGGTTTTGACGTTTTATCCCGGGGCCAGTCCGGAGGTCATGAGCTCGGCGGTCACCGCGCCGCTCGAGAGGCAATTTGGCCAAGTGCCCGGCCTGAACCAAATGACCTCGACGAGCTCTGATGGCTCATCTCTGATCATCCTGCAGTTTGTGCTCAGTCTGAATATCGATGTGGGAGAGCAAGAAGTGCAGGCCGCCATAAATGCCGCTCAGACCTTTCTTCCCACGGACCTACCTACGCCGCCGATTTACAGCAAGATTAATCCCGCCGACGCTCCGATTTTGACGTTGGGGCTCACCTCCAAGGCATTGGCGCCGACCAAAGTCGAAGATCTGGGCGATACCCGGCTCGCTCAGAAGATTTCCCAGTTACCGGGCGTCGGTCTGGTAAGCATCAGCGGAGGCCAGAAGCCTGCCGTTCGCATTCAGGCCAATCCTACCGCGCTCTCCTCCTTCAACATCAACCTCGAAGATGTGCGCTCCGCGATCCAGCAGACGACTCTCGATTCGGCCAAGGGCAGCTTCGATGGCCCCGTGCAGTCTTATCAAATTGACGCCAACGATCAGCTTCTAAGCAGTAAAGATTACGCTCCCGTCATCGTCGCCTACCGCAATGGCGCCCCGGTGGTGCTCTCAGACGTGGCGCGCGTTGTGGATAGCGCGGAAAACGTGAAACAAGCCGCCTGGATGAACTCCACCCCGGCGGTAATCATGAATATTCAGCGGCAGCCCGGCGCGAATATCATCGAGGTCGTCGATCGCATCAAGGCGCTGCTGCCCCACCTGACGGGCACTTTGCCCTCCTCTGTGCAAGTTTCCGTTTTGACAGACCGTACCACGACGATTCGCTCTTCGGTGAAAGATGTCGAATTCGAACTGATGCTGACGGTGGCGCTTGTCGTCATGGTCATTTTTCTGTTTCTCCGCAGCTTATCCGCCACCGTCATTCCCGGTCTTGCCGTGCCTCTCTCGTTGGTGGGAACGTTCGCCGCGATGTATCTGCTGGGCTACAGCTTGAACAATCTGACTCTGATGGCTCTGACCATTTCCATCGGCTTCGTCGTGGATGACGCCATTGTGATGATCGAGAACATCGCGCGTTACATCGAAGCCGGAGAGATGCCGCTGGACGCCGCTCTGAAAGGGGCGGAGCAAATCGGATTCACGATTCTCTCGCTAACCATATCCCTCATCGCCGTGCTCATTCCGTTGCTGTTCATGGGAGACATCGTTGGGCGGCTCTTCCGCGAATTCGCGATCACGCTGGCGGTTACAATCCTGGTTTCCGCAGTGGTTTCGCTCACGCTGACGCCAATGATGTCCGCCCGGTTGTTGCGCCGCAATCTGGAGGAGGAGCAGAGCCGCTTTTATCGGGCATCTGAACGCGTATTCAAGGAAGTGATTGCTTATTACGGAAGGACCCTGCAGTGGGTCCTGCGGCATGAATACTCCACGTTGCTGGTCGCCGCCGCTACACTCGTCCTCACCATCTTTCTGTACGTCGTCGTGCCGAAAGGTTTTTTCCCGGTACAGGACACGGGCGCGATCCAGGGCATCTCAGAAGGGCCGCAGGATGTCTCTTTCGCGGCAATGGCCCAGAGGCAGCAAGAGCTCGGATTCGTAATCCTCAAAGATCCTGCCGTAGAGAGCCTTTCCTCGTTTATCGGCGTGGATGGGATCAACACCACGCTTAACAGCGGCCGCATGATGATCAATCTGAAACCGCTCGAGGAACGAAAAATCAGTGCGCTAGAAATCATGCGCCGCCTACAGCCGCAAGTAGATAGGGTGCAGGGGATCCGGCTCTACATGCAGCCGATGCAGGATTTGACCGTAAACGATCGCACTACGCGCACGCAGTTTCAGTACACCCTGGAGGATCCCGATGCCAATGAGCTAAACGCATGGACTACCCGCCTGATGTCCAAGCTGGATGCTGTGCCACAACTGCGCGATTTGGCCACCGACCAACTCAATGACGGATTGCGAACTTCCCTGGTGATCGATCGTGTGACCGCTTCGCGGCTGGGAATTACACCGCAAGAGATCGACGACACACTTTACGACGCCTTCGGGCAACGGCAGATTTCGACACTCTTCACCCAACTCAATCAATACCATGTCGTTCTGGAAGTGGAGCCAGAGTTTCAGAAAAGCCCGGGCAGATTGGAAGACATCTATGTTCGCGGCGCCTCGGCGCCCTCCACACAGACTCCGGCCGCCACTGCGGGGTTGAGTTCTGCTCCGAATTCGAGTTCAGGCAGAGGGTCAGCATTTGCCACACCGAACGCGTCGACACCTGCTGCGGCAGGCCCTACATCGATCCCAACCGGAGGCGAAGTGCCGCTGAGCACGTTTGCTCATTTTGAATCAGGAACTGGGCCGCTCGCAGTGAATCATCAGGGACAATTTCCGGTGGTCGCCATATCTTTCAACCTGGCCCCGGGTGTATCGCTGGGTCAAGCCACAGACGCAATCATTCGCGCACAGCAACAAATCGGATTGCCGTCGAGCATCGTGGCTTCCTTCCAGGGCACGGCGGCAGCGTTTCAGGCTTCGCTCAAGAACGAGCCCCTGCTCATTTTGGCCGCAGTTGTTACGGTCTATATCGTCCTGGGAATTCTCTACGAGAGCTACATCCACCCCATCACGATTCTTTCGACATTGCCCTCCGCTGGAGTCGGAGCAATTTTGGCTCTGATGATTTTTCACCAGGAGTTTGGTGTGGTCGCCCTGATCGGCATCATCCTCCTGATCGGCATCGTGAAAAAGAACGCGATCATGATGATCGATTTTGCTCTCGAGGCGGAGCGGAGGCAGGGCAAGAATTCCGTCGAAGCGATCTACGAAGCGTGCTCTTGCGATTTCGTCCCATCATGATGACCACCATGGCTGCTCTGCTCGGAGGGTTGCCTCTAGCGCTTGGATCTGGAATGGGTTCGGAATTACGCCGCCCACTGGGTATCGCCATTGTCGGTGGCCTGATCGTCAGCCAATTGCTCACGCTATACACGACTCCGGTGATCTACGTCTTCTTCGATCGGCTGGGTCTGAGATTCACTGGTTCGCACGCGCAATCTGCGAAACGTTAAGGACTGACCGGATGAGCTAGCATGAATCTCTCGTCACCTTTTATTCACCGGCCGGTCGCTACCACTCTGCTCATACTGGCCATCACTCTGTCTGGAATAGTTGCCTTCACATTGTTGCCAGTCGCGCGGCTCCCGGAGGTCGATTTCCCAACGATCGCAGTAGCCACCGCCTTGCCGGGCGCGAGTCCCGAAATCATGGCTTCTTCAGTCGCCGCGCCGCTCGAACGGCAGTTCGGGCGCATTGCTGGCGTGACCGAGATGACCTCGACCAGCTATCTGGGCACGACGGCGATCGTCTTGCAATTCGATCTGAGCCGCGATATCGACGCCGCCGCAAGGGACGTTGCAGGCCGCCATCAATGCCGCTCGCGGTTATCTGCCCACGAATCTGCCCAGCAATCCGACCTACCGAAAGGTGAATCCCGCCGACGCGCCCGATCCTGATTCTTTCGTTGACCTCCAATATTTACGATCAGGGACGCATGTACGACGAAGCCTCGACGATCATGCAGCAGAAGCTTTCGCAGATTCGGGGGGTCGGCCAGATGATTGTCGGGGGCAGTTCCTTGCCCGCAGTGCGCGTGGAGGTCAATCCCACGCAGCTCAATGCTTACGGCCTCAGCTTGGAAGACGTCCGCAGCGTGTTGAGCTCTGCAAAATGCGAATCGTCCCAAGGGGCAGATCGCCAACGACACTGACCGCGTTTGATCTCGTTGCAAACGATCAATTTCTGAAGGCCGACTATTACAAGCCCTTGATCGTCGGCTATCACAACGGCGCCGCAGTCGTGCTGTCGCGACATCGCCGAGGTCAACGACTCGGTCGAAGATATCCGCGCCGTCGGATTGATGAACGGCAAACCGGCCGTCTTGTGATCATCTTTCGCCAGCCTGGCGCGAACATCATCGATACGGTCGATCGCGTGCAAGTGTCTCTGCCTCAGTTGAAGGCCGTCCATGCCCGCGGGGATCGACCTCACGACAGTGCTGGATCAGACGGTCACGATCCGGGCGTCGGTTCGGGACGTCGAACGCACCCTGGTGATCTCGATCGCCCTCGTCATTCTGGTCGTGTTTCGTTTTTCTGCGAAGTGTGCGTGCCACGCTCATCCCCAGCGTGGCCGTTCCCGTCTCGTTGATCGGAACGTTTGGCGTGATGTATCTGTGCCGGCTTACAGCCTGGACAATTTATCTCTGATGGCGCTAACCATCTCGACTGGTTTCGTGGTGGATGATGCGATCGTCGTGATCGAAAACATCACGCGCTACCTCGAGCAGGGCATGCGCCCGATGGAGGCGGCCTTGCAGGCGCGCAGGAAATCGGCTTCACCGTGCTTTCGATCAGCATTTCTCTGTCGCCGTATTCATTCCCATTTTGCTGATGGGCGGCATCGTCGGCCGCCTGTTTCGCGAGTTCGCGGTCACCTTGTCGGTGGCGATTCTCGTTTCCCTTGCTGTTTCGCTGACGACGACGCCCATGATGTGTGCCCGCTTCTGAAGCACGTAAGCGAGGAACGGCACGGACGATCTTTCGAGGCCAGCGAGAAATTCTTTCAGCGGCATGTTGAGATTTTATGAACGTACCTTGGCGTGGGTGCTGGAATATCCGCCGTTCACGCTGGCCGTTCTTCTGATCACCATCGGCCTAACGTCTATCTTGCTGATGATCGTCCCCAAGGGATTTTTCCCGCAGCAAGATAACGGCACGCATTTTTCGGCGCGCATTCAAGGCGCACAGGATATTTCGTTCCAGGCCATGCAAGAGCTGGATCGCGCGCTTCGTAGATATTATCAAAGCCGATCCGGCCGTTGACAGCGTGATGGGCTTTACCGGCGGCGGAGCGGGCCAACGGTTAACAGCGGATTCGTGTTCATTTCGCTTAAAGCCGCTGAAGAGCGCAAAGTCAGCGCGAGCGCAGGTGATCGATCGTCTGCGTCCCAAGCTCGCGTCCGTGCCCGGCGCGACGCTTTCCTTGCAAGCGGTGCAGGACTTGCGATCGGTGGGCGGCAGACGGCAGCGGCCGCAATTCCAATACACGATCCAGAGCGACAACGTTGCAGGACCTGGTCCAATGGGGCCCCGTGCTGCTCCAGACAGATGAAGCGAACTCCCGGAGTTAACCGACGTCAATACCGATCAGCAAAACGGCGGTCTGCAAGCCTCGCTCGTCTACGACCGCGCCACGGCCTCGCGCATGGGAATCACGCCGCAGTTGATCGATAACACTCTGTATGACGCCTTCGGGCAGCGCCAAGTCTCGACGATGTACACGCCGCTGAACCAATACCACGTGGTGATGGAGGTGGCGCCGCAATTCTGGCAGAGCCCGGACGGCTCTGAACGATATCTATGTCCACGCCGGCAACAGGCGGCGAGGTTCCCCTGAGCGCGTTCGCGCATTATCGAAACGACATACCGCTCCGCTCGCCGTGAATCACCAGGGCCAATTTCCTTCCGTGACGATTTCGTTCAATCTCGCGTCCGGGCGTGGCGCTCGGCGATGCCGCGCAGGCCATCAACGCCGATGGAACAGCAGCATCGGCATGCCCGCCTCATCCACGGCATGTTTTCGGGAACGCTGCAGGCCTTTCAGATCTCGCTCGTCGACCGAACCGTTCCTGATCATCGACGGCTCTGCTGGCCGTGTACATCGTGCTCGGGCATCCTCTATGAAAGCTATATTCACCCGATCACCATTCTGTCGACGCTGCCTTCGGCGGGCGTCGGCGCGGTTCTGGCTCTGCTGATCACTCACACCGGATCTCAGCATCATCGCCCTGATCGGCATCATCTTGCTGATCGGCATCGTCAAAAAGAACGCCATCCTGATGATCGATTTCGCGCTCGACGCCGAACGCAACGAAGGCAAGAGCTCCGAGGACGCCATTTTCCAGGCCTGCCTCTGCGTTTTCGGCCCATTCTGATGACCACCATGGCGGCGCTGCTTGGGGCCTTGCCCCTTGCGCTCGGCAGGGGAACAGGCTCGGAGTTGCGCCGTCCGCTCGGAATCACCATCATCGGCGGACTGATCGTGAGCCAAATGCTTACGCTTTACACCACGCCGGTCGTCTACCTCTATCTGGATCGTTTGCGCCTCTGGCTCGGCCAACATGGTCTCGTACGCGCCAGACCTCAGCAAATACCAGGATGACGTTTGGCTTGCCCATCGCGAAAATTACGCTAAGGCCGCGAAGAGGAGAACATGGCCATCACATCCAAAGGACTCCTGAAACAACTCACAATCACAATTACAACTCTCGCCCTCTTGTCGCTTAGCGGATGCACCGTCGGGCCTAAATATGTACGTCCCGCCGTCCAAGCTCCGCCGGCCTACAAAGAGCTAACGCCTGAAATGTCGCAGGATCTTGGCTGGAAGCCGGCGCAGCCGGCCGATGCCAGCCTCCATGGAAAATGGTGGGAAATGTTCAATGATCCAGAATTGAACTCGCTCGAAGAGCAAGTGAATATTTCCAATCAAAACATTGCGGCGTCCACCGCCGCTTTTGTCGCCGCGCGGGCTTTGGTCAGGGAGGCTCGGGCGCAGTACTACCCCACACTCACTGCCGATCCAAACGTTACCCGTTCCCGGCAGTCGGCAAATACATTTGGCGGAAGGTCTGGGACTGCAGGGGCCCCGGGTTTCGCTCCCGGCCGGTCGTTCACCGATTACACACTGCCGTTCGATCTCTCGTGGCAGGCTGACCTCTGGGGGCGGATTCGAAACACCGTGAGATCAAATATCAGCGCCGCGCAAGTCAGCGCTGCTGATCTGGAAAACGTGCGCCTGACTGCTCAGGCCCAAGTGGCCGTGAATTACTATGAACTTCGCAACGAAGACTCGTTGAAGCGGCTTCTGGATTCGACCGTAATGGCTTACCAGCAATCGCTCGAATTGACACAGGTTCTCTACGATACAGGAATCGATTCGCAAGAGGCGGTCGCACAGGCCAAAACACAATTAGAAGCTACTCAGGCGCAAGACACTGCGCTCGGCATTTTGCGCGCGCAGTTTGAACATGCGATCGCTCTTTTGATCGGGCAGCCGGCCTCGTCTCTTTCTGTTCCCATCGCTCCGCTAAACGCGAACGTGCCGCCGATCCCTTATGGTGTTCCGTCGCAGCTTCTTGAGCGCCGCCCGGACATTTCCGCAGCGGAGCGCAGCATGGCCCAGGCCAATGCGCAAATTGGCATCGCCACGGCGGCTTTTTATCCGACTATATCGCTGACTGCATCGGGAGGACTTGAGAGCACGTCGGTAGCAACCTGGTTCACGTGGCCGAGCCGCTTTTGGTCCGTCGGGCCCTCGCTGGCGGAAACGATTTTCGACGCAGGGCTGCGCAGGGCGACGGTCCAGCAATTTCGTGCAGCTTACGACCAAGCGGTGGCCAATTATCGCGAAACAGTGCTGACTGCATTCCAGCAGCTCGAAGACAATCTGGCATCACTGCGCTTTCTCTCGACTGAAATCCAGCAGCAAGACACCGCCGTCAAATCAGCCGAACAGAGCTTGTCTGTGGCTACCGACCGTTATCGTCTCGGGATCGATCCATATCTGAACGTCATCACCGCTCAGACTACTTTGCTCAGTAATCAGCAAACTGCCGAAAGCATACGCATGCAGGAGATGGTGGCAGCCATCCAATTAATCGAGGCATTGGGCGGAGGCTGGGACAGCTCACGTCTGCCCTCGCCAAATGATTTATCCGCCAACCGGCCATCAAAACCGAGTGGGAACCGGTAATCACAGTTCTATATTGCAACTATCCCCTGCAGGTCCGTACCGCTGTCGCTTAACAAATCGTTGTCGACCCATTGAGCCTATCGGCATTATCGAAATGTGGCTCTTCGCGAGTGGGGCACATTCCGAGAAGCGAGCTGCTCGAGCCATATGTCACAAAGGTGCTGGTATGCGATCCGCGAAAGAACGCCCTACTGAAAGCTGGCAAGAACATCGAGCAGATTGATCCTAAGCTCGCCCGCCTTCGCTGATCGGTGATCGCCGGGATAGCTTTGGCTCCCCCCAGATTCCAGTTCAGAATAGAAGTAGATTCAGAAACTCTCCCGCCTCGTGGTTTTCTCAGCTTAATACCCGCCAGGGGCTTGGGTTTCAGCATTTATATCAGGAGCGATCAAACATGATTAGGTCATCAATGGAAACGTCAGTTCAAGTGTTGGGCTCCGGGTCCGATAATGTGCCGGCGCCAATAGAAAAGCAGATCGACATTCAATCTCTCGCGTCGAAGCTGTCCTCTCTGTTACCAGGAGACCGTCAAATCGAACGGCGCACGCGCAAGCTGGCCTGGCATCTCTCGAAAGGCAGGCGTGTGAGATGCGATTGGGATAACGTTTCTCTCAGCGAGTTGACCCCGGCAGAGAATCGTATGTATACGATTACGAGGTTAAGACACCCGCCAAGAAAGGCGGAAGACCCAGGAAGTACCGCACAGCCGCGGCCGAGAGAAAGGGACACGCTGAACGTCAGCGACGATACAGGGAGCGAAAGCTTCTGGTGATCTCAGATGTGACGAAAACCCCCTCGCAGCTCGCTGAGGGATAAGGGCTTGCGGACGCGAAAATGACGTTTTCATACATCAGGCCTATCTTGAAGGATCGTCGCTCATATTGCCTTTGTCGACTTTGCAAGCCGAAATCTCCCCGTCATTACATAGGTGCAATCATGACCATCCCAATCAAACACGAAGTCTCGCTTTCGGGCCTCGAGCCCAAACCAAAATCCAAGCCCCACATGGTAAAGACCCAGTCCGGCCACTGCGGTTCATGTGCGAACGAGCGCTGCCGGGAAGGTTCCAACGGAACCCGTGGCGCACTCAAGAGCTCACAAACAAAATATTGCTGCGCGTACTGTCGTGTCGATGTGTGTCGTCGGAGCCGGCCGAAGCCTGAGCAGATCAAGAAACCTACCCGTAAACGCCGACGAGATGCAAAGTACGGCTCCCATTCCGAAAGGCAGCGGGCACACTATGCGAGATACAGATACTTGCTAACACAGCCTATAAAGGATTACCTCGGGATGGGAACAAGAAGGGCTGGAGCGCGCGCGGCCCCTCGACGACGCCCTGCCGGGCTTGCCCTTCGGTTCGTTGTTGCTGTGCTCGCTCGGTCTGCTGAGCGAATAGTGCAGCGCTGCCGAGCATCCCTAAACGCCAACAGAAATCCCAAAATCCTAACGGAAATGAACGGAAATATAACGGTGCATGGAGGCCTCCCATCCGATGCGGCCCACTTTCGGTTTTATCCTTGTTTATGCGGGATCCCGTAGGCGGAAGCATACGCCGCACGGCTTGCCGCTACAAGCGGAAGGGAGATTCCGAACGCGATTCAAGATGACTTTGCTGAGGACAAGCCTGAAAGCCCGGAAGCGATCAAATATTGACGCGCTGCATGGCTTCCTGCGGATAGCGCGCGCCCGCGGCGGCTCCGCGAGGCGCAGCACGGTCCAGACGCGAGAGATCGTTCGCGCTCAGTTTCACTTGCACAGCGCCGACGTTTTGCTCGAGGTACGTCCGGCGTTTTGTGCCCGCGATGGGCACAATGTCATCGCCACGAGCCAGAAGCCACGTCAGCGCCAGCTGCGCCGCCGTGCAGCGCTTTTCCGCCGCCAGTTCCTCGATGCCCTTCACGATCGCGAGGTTGCGGTCGAGATTCTGTCCCTGAAAGCGCGGTGAGTTTTGGCGATAGTCGCCCGCCTCAAAGTCTTTTTGCGTGCGAAAGCGCCCCGCAAGAAATCCGCGCCCGAGTGGGCTGTACGCGACAAATCCAATACCGAGCTCGCGGCAGGTCGCCAGGATTTCTTCCTCCGGATCGCGAGTCCAAAGCGAATATTCGCTTTGCAGAGCGGTAATCGGATGCACGACGGCGGCGCGCCGCAGCGTCTTCGCACTCGCTTCCGAAAGCCCGATATGGCGAATCTTGCCCTGCTCCACAAGCTTGGCCATGGCGCCGACCGTTTCTTCGATAGGCACTTGCGGATCTACGCGGTGCTGATAATAAAGATCGATGTGCGCGACTCCCAGCCTGCGCAAGCTCGCGTCACAACTTTGCGCGACATATTCCGGCCGTCCGCTCACGCCCAGCCAGCGGCCATCGTTCGCGCGCACGTTTCCGAATTTTGTCGCCAGCACGGCCTGCTCGCGCCGGCCCTGCAAGGCCCGGCCGACGAGCTCTTCATTGTGGCCGCGTCCGTACACGTCCGCCGTATCGAGAAAATTCATGCCCAATTCGAGCGCGCGATGAATGGTGGCGATGGATTCGGCGTCATCTGTCGAGCCGTAGAACTCGGACATGCCCATGCAGCCAAGGCCAAGCGCCGAAACACTCAGACCACTTTTTCCCAAAGTTCTTCTCGGCAGCGAAGATTTGTTTGGCGCGGATGTGGCGTTCATGACGTACTCCTTCGTGGAGATAGATTTCTTATTTTCGTTCTGACCGACAAGGCTAGGTTACTACAACGGAATCAAATCTTATTGGTTTAAGAACTGAACTCAGCGAGCGGAGTTATTCAGCCGAACACTTCTCATTCTGGACGGCCTGAAGCCGTGGCAAAAGCGGCGGACAGGGAAATCGCAGTTTCGCGACCCTCTACGCCGAGACCGAGCCGCAAGAATATTGAAGCGGCTCAGTCTTGCAGCAGAAGATTGTTAGTCCCCGCTGGCAACTCCCGCGGCCGGTTGAAGACGGGCGGCAAGCTGCCGTGTGCTTTGCGTGATTCGGCTGCCGTGCCGCAAAACATCGCCCAAGCGGCCGGCGAGTTGCTGGCGCGCGCGCCACAGACGCGCTTTGAGCGTATTGCGTGAAACGCCCAATGCCCGGGCAGCTTCGTCCGCGGTCAGGCCTTCGAGTTCGCGCAACTCAAAAGCATTACGCAGCAGCGGCGATAGCGTTTGCAGATTTTCCTTCACGCGTGCGGAAAGCTCCTCGCTGGCATAGATCTGCTCGGGACTGGGATGCCCATCCGCGAAACGTTCCGCGATCGGCATCTTATCTTCGGTCGAATCGTCCAGCGAGAGAGCCGGATGCGCGCGCTTGCTGCGGCGGCGCATCAGAGCCGCATTGATCACGATTCGCGTCATCCAGGTAGAGAATTGCGAACGTCCCTCGAACCGCGGCAGATTCCGGTAGGCGGACAGCATGGCTTCCTGCAAAGCGTCCTCAGCATCTTCCGGATTACCCAGCAGCCTGAGAGCAGTTTGAAACAAGGCGCGACTGTGCTGAGCAAACAGTATTTCTAAAGCGCCCTCTTCGCCCGCGATGGCCTTGCGGACCAGGGCCGCTTCGTCAAGAGTTGTAGGCTTGATAGCATTTGCTTGGTTGAAGTTAATCGGATGGTTGCTTTTCGGATTGGCCGTTTGTGTATTCATTTTCTTTTCCCCTGACCTCCCCCTGATTGCGTTGCAATTGCCTTTTCGCCTTCACAATCGCGGACCGGAAAAACAGCGCCAATGATTCGAGCGATGATGGCGCGTACCATGCATCCTTCACCTTCCAGCTTCGATCCGGCATTAGAAATTCTGCCGAGTAATTCCCTGCCTGCGTCGTCGATGAAGCTGACATTTGCCAGCCTTACGACGATCACTTCAGACGAAACTCGGTTGCGCGCGCTTTCCCAGCAGCGCTGGAGCTCGTCAACCCAAGGCCCAACCAGCCGGCCCTCGACCTCCAGTAGAACCCGCTTATGCGGCTCGTCGTCTTTAACTGAAATCTTCAGCATTAAGGTTTATAGCCAAGTTTGGTTAACGCAATATTCGGGTTTTATTAATGCACTTGGCAGTCCATTAGCAGGGAATTGAGTTAAGGAGATAACTCTTTCGTAATGAACAAAGAATCAGGTTTAACAACACCAGACGCAACTGTTATGTGCCAACATTCCGGCACGTCGTCGGCATTTCGGCACGAAGCCAGAACCGCTGTCGTCCCATTTTGGAATCTGGCGCTCAAACTCAACATGCTTTGCGTTGGCTCGTTCAACGACGAAATCAACCGAAAATCCTGAATCTTTCGCACCTTATCGTGAATCATTTCTTATCTGAACCCGTCATACTCCGCGGCGTAGTCAATTTGGGAGATAATGGAACGATGCAGATATCGATATTCGCGGCGTTTGTAGCAGGACTGATTTCGTTTCTATCTCCTTGTGTTCTGCCGCTGGTGCCCGGGTATATCTCCATGCTCTCGGGCATCGGAGTGGAACAACTGCGGCAGGGGGAGAAGCCGCGCGGAAGTCTTCTCACCTCTTCGCTGGCCTTTGTGATTGGGTTTTCCGTGGTCTTCATTACGTTCGGCGCCTCGGCGAGCGCCGTGGGCCAGTTTCTGGTGCGCAATCGCAGTTTGCTCGCGCCTTTTGCCGGCGCGATTATCGTTCTTTTCGGCCTGCACCTCATCGGTTGGCTGGGACGCATCCCCGTGCGCGGCGGCCTGGTGATCGGAGGAGTCTTGCTGGCATCCGCAGCGGTGGTGTGGATCTGGCTCGGCGACAGCGAAATTTGGGGATTCGGCCCCGCGCAATTGATTTCCGTCTCGCTGATTTTTCTCGCCGGCCCGATGCTTACGCGATGGCTAAACCGGGATGTGCATTTCCGTAATCTCGGAGGACAGCCTCAGGCCGAACGAGCTAAGGGCCCCTTCGCAGGCGTCGCCAGTGGCTTTCTGCTGGGCTTTGCCTTTGCTTTCGGATGGACGCCCTGCATCGGCCCGATACTCGCAGGAGTTTTGGCCCTGGCCGCCACGGAGGAAACGGTTTCGCGCGGCGTTTTTCTTTTGGCCTTCTATTCCGCCGGCCTGGCAATTCCGTTCCTGCTAACAGCGCTGGGCATTAATCAATTTCTGCGCTTCTATCAACGCTTTCGGCGTTACCTGCATGCCGTAGAAGTGGGCAGCGGCGCGTTGTTGCTGGCAGTGGGCTATTTGATCTTCTTCAATCGCCTGACTTGGCTTTCGGGTAAACTGACCTTTCTGAATGTGTTCGTGAAATAAGGAGCGCACCATGCGTGGAAAGTTTGTAGCGGCCCTGACGATCACAGGGTTCTTGGCTTTGCTGCTCGCGGGCTGTGGGCAAAAAGCGAGCCAGAAGACGGAGTCCGGCGGAAGCAGCCGCGCGTCCACAAGGGCTGCAGCAGCCTCCGAAGCCAATCTGGCCATTCCCACGCTCGACGGTTCGACGGCTACTCTCGATCAATATAAAGGTAAGGTGGTGCTCATAAACTTCTGGGCCACCTGGTGCGATCCCTGCAAGACGGAAATTCCCTGGCTGATCGACTTCAATCACAAATACGGCCCTAAGGGGCTCGTTATTCTTGGCATAGCGATGGACGATGAAGGCAAAAAAGCAGTCGGGCCTTGGGTGGCGAGCAAGAGTTTCGACGTCAATGGTCAGCAGGCGAAAATGGATTATCCAATCCTGCTGGGCAATGACAAGATCGCCGACAAATTCGGCGGAATTCTGGGATTACCGACGAGCATGCTCTATTCGCGAGACGGCCGGAAAATAAAAACGATTGTCGGGCTGATCAATTACCAGGACTTGTCCAAGGCATTGGAAAATCAGCTCTAATCCTAGTAAATACAATAATTTACACGGGGCATGTCCCGCGTTTTACAAACTGATCACTCTACCATGTTTAGTGTATGGCCATAAATCAGGTATTTCCTCTACTATTAAGCAGCGGAACTGGAGCGGAAGACTATGCCAAAACTCGACGTGTTGGTCGCTGACGATCACGACATCGTGCGCCGAGGCCTCCGCGACCTTCTCGAAAAACAGCCTGGCTGGAAAGTGGTGGCCGAAGCTACCAACGGAAAAGAGGCTGTAGAAAAAGCCAAGCAGTTGAAGCCGGACGTCAGCATTCTCGACATCAGCATGCCCTCGCTCGATGGGCTGGAAGCAGCGCGCCAGATTTTAGCGAGCGGATCTCCAACCAAGGTGCTCATTCTGACCATGCACCATTCCGATCCGCTGATTCAGCAGATGCTGAAAGCCGGGGTCCGTGGTTACGTTTTGAAGTCCGACGCGGCTAGCGAGCTTGTCCAGGCAGTTGAAGCACTGCATCGCAACAAGACTTTTTTCACTTCCAAGGTGCCGCAGGTTTTCCTCGACGACCGGGAAAAACCGGCAAAGACGAATGGCCACGATAAAGTCCTGCGGCTAACGCCGCGGCAGCGGGAGATCGTGCAGCTTCTGGCTGAGGGCAAGAACAGCCGCGAAATCGCAGCCGCTCTCGGAACTACTTTCAAGACCGTAGAGACACATCGTGCCAACATCATGCGACGGCTCGAGTGCCATTCCGTGACCGAGCTCGTCCGCTACGCGATTCGCAACGACATCATCCAGGCGTAGTCAGAACTTCTACTTAGTTAGCGCTTCTCCGAGACGCGCTTCGATTCGAAATTGGCAACCTGCCGCGCCGAGCCGGTCAGCTCCAGGATGTGCATTCCAGTGTTGGCGCGATCCACGATGTAGATGTAGCCGCGGTCGTCCACTTCCACGTTATTGGTTTGAATCGCAACTTTGCAGTGCTGGTCTGCGCCAGTGCCCACGCAGCGCTTGTCCGTTTTATCTGTAATCGCGGGAATGTAGTAGGCGATCTCCTTAGGATGGAACGGATCGCGAACATCCAGAGCGCGCAGACCGGCATTAAAGTGCGCGATGAAAACGATCCGCCGATAGTAGATCGGCGTGAGATTTTCGTTGCTCGAATGCGTGCCAAAGCGCCCCCCGCGATCGCAGAAATTTCCGCTGGATTCTGGCACGGTCCAGGTGGCGACGCCAAAAGGATGCGCTTCGTTGGTTATGTCGACGACACGCACCATTTGCCGGTTCTCGAGGCACTCGTTCCCGGTCGTCTCGCCGACAACTAAAACAAAGTCGCGATGCGACTGATTCGGCTTGCCGGTAGTATCGGCCATGCCGTGTTCCATACCAGCCGCAGCCGCTGAAACTCGCGGTTTCTGTTTGGCGAATTCCGGCAAATCCATCCCGAGCAGCGGATAAGCTGAATGCGCACCGGCCTCCGGCGGCATATCGAGCCTGGCAATCTGCGGGTAAAGCAAGTTAGCGTCGGTGGGATCCTTCGGCCCGTTCAGCAGCTTATTGCGGTCCACGACTTCCAGGATGCCTCCGCCATTAGTGCCATAGCCAAAATAAACGCGATTCCCGGCCGGCCCCGTAGATATAGCGCCGTGCAATTCGGTAGGCGCAGGTCCAGTTGATCCGGGCTGCTGCCCCGGCAATCCGAAATTGCGGATAAATACCGGATGCGCGGGGTCGCTGAGATCATAGATCTGCGTCATGCGACGCACCCGCCAGTCCGGCACGCCCGAAACGAGATACGCGATGCCGGTGTCGCATTCCCACCAGCTCTTGTGCGTATCCACAAGGCCGTCCACTACCACCGCCAGGCGGGCTGGCTTCGCCGGATCGCTCACATCCCAAGTTTCGTGTCGCATGCCGCCAAACGTGCGCAGCATGTAGACTTTGCTCTTATCCGCGTGCGGGAGCGAACTGCCGTCGCAGATGCGCACCATCTGCGCGCCGCCCGATTCCGGATTGCCATTTTTTTCGGGATCGCCAGGAATATGCGAAAGATAGCGCGGATGGGCGGGATCGGTGACGTCCACGATGGAGGTGCCGTTGTCCTCCTGCTTTCCCGTAAGCGTGTTCATTTGCGAACCGCCGTGATGGCCGATATAAGCGATCCACCGCTGCCCCTGCTGATGGATCGTCGGTTGATAAGCGCTGCGCGCTTGCAGGTCGCTATAGCCGACCAGCTGCATATTGCTCTTTTCTTCTTTTTGCGGCTGTGCCGCCGCAGTGATCGCCAGAAGCGCAGTAATTGCCAAAACAAAGGCTAGCCCTGCCAACGGTGAACGCTGAAACACGGCGCTTAGATACCCAAACTCTCGACGATTTCTCAACATTAAGGCCCCCTATGCGGAGCGGAGATTCGAATGCGGCCGACTACCTTATGGTTCTGGAGGATATCACCGATATTGCAGAAAGAGAACCGGTGCAAAAACTCGGGCCAGCCTATTGGGGCGGCTGAAGCGCGGTGGCACCGAGGTGTTCGAGGGCAGACTCGATTTTTTGTCGGCTTTGCCAAAAATCGGCCCACAAGTCGCCCTTCTCCTTGAGCCGGCTGAAAAGATTTTTCATATTGAATTTTTCCGGCTTCAGAGTGGGCCGCAATTCCTTGATTTCGACTGGCGTCGATACAGGGGCTTTTGGAAACGCGCGCACCGTATAGGCCGCCGCGAGGGGTCTTCCCAGCGAGTTTTGCGTTACGTCGATCAACACGCGGCCGGGCCGCCGCTTCGACACAATGCGCTCGTGTGTCACGAGCTCCGGATGTTCGGCAGTGACAAGTTGGGCGAAGATTTCTCCAAACATGCGCAACTGCTCGAACGTGTAGATTCGCTCAACCGGCAGGTAGATATGAAATCCAGTCGCGCCGGACGTCTTCATAAATATCTTCAGCCCGACTTGCATCAGCTTTTCATGCAGAGCGCGGGCAATGGTCAGAACGTTCGCAAATTCTGTACCGTCCGCTGGATCGAGATCGAAGAAAAAATAATCGGGATGCTCCAGGTCATCGCGGCGGCTTGACCATGGATTATGGTCGATGCAGCCCAGTCCGGTGAGATAAAGCAGCGAAGCAATGTCGTTAGCAATTACGTACTGAACTTCCTCGCGTTTCCCTTCCGACGGTATGCTTACAGTTTCGATCCACTTAGGCACGCCCTCGGGCATATTTTTCTGAAAAAACGCCTGCCCCTTGATTCCGTCCGGATAGCGGCGCAGCACCAGAGGCCGGTCCTTTAGGAACGGCAGCAGATAATCCGCGATCCGATAGTAGTAGGACACCAGATCGCGTTTGGTGTAACCGGATTCGGGAAAGAAGACCTTGTTGAGATGGGTGAGCCGGAAACGCTTTCCTTCAAAATCAAGCGTAACCGACTCCTGCTTTCCGGAGAAAAGCTCCGCCTCGATTTCTTCCTTCTTACTTAACACCGTGCCCACAATTTCGGGCGAGTGAACAATCGCGGGCGCAGTCTGCGGCGCCACTTCGTTCTCCCAGCGGCACTCCTCTGGCCGGACGTCCTTGCGCAAACCAAGAAAAACAGGAGCGCGCAGCCGCGGCTCCTGCGTCCAGCCGATAAAGCGCACGTGCGCAACAAGCTCCGGCTTCGCCCAAAATGCCTGCTCGTTTGTTTCGGGAATTTTATCGAACGGGCACTTCTCAATTTCGAGTTCGCGCAATTTCTTCATGAGCAAGTCGCGCATCTTCTCATCCATGCCCGTTCCCACATGGCCCACGAACCGCAGCGCCTTCCCCTGATAAAGGCCGAGAAGCAAGGATCCGAAATGAGTGCGGCTGCCGCGAGGCGCAGTCCAGCCACCCACAACTGCATCCACGGTTTTCGTTGCCTTCAACTTGACCCAACTCGGGCTGCGCGTGCTGGCGTAGAAGCTGTCGACCCGCTTCCCAACGATTCCTTCCAGGTCCTGCTGCCGGGCTAATTCAAATAATTCCTTGCCTCTTTCCAGCTGATGATCGGAGAAGCGTAACTCGCGGCCGGGATCCAGAATGCGCCGCAAGAAATTCTTGCGCGCGAGCAAGGGAACTTCGCGCAGATCGAATCCATCGCAATAAAGCAGGTCGAACAAAAAATAAGTCACTGGATAACGCACAAGCAGGTCGGGCGAGGGACGCTGTACGTTCATGCGTTGCTGCATGCGCTCGAATTCGCTGCGTCCAGTTTCATCGAGAACGACGATTTCGCCATCCAAAATCGCCTGCTTGACGTTCAGGTGCTGCGGTAGCGAAGCTAGTTCGGGATACTGATGCGAAACTTCATTGCCCGCACGCGAACGCAACCGCACCTTGCCATCCTCGACCCAGGCCAGCGTCCGAGCGCCATCCCACTTGATTTCAAAAAGCCAGCCCGGATCTGAAAAGGGCTTGTCGATCAGCGTGGCCAGCATCGGAGAGACAGAGGCGGGCATCGCCGCCTTTCGCGCTCCTTCCAAGTCGCCCGGCTGGAGCGGCGTGGGTTCTCGCTTTGGAGGCAATTCGCGGGCGATTTCGTCGAGAGTTCGCCCGGTCAGGACGGAGCCGTCGTGCTCGTCGATATTCCACGCGGGATCGACGGCCTCGTCTTGATGCTTGATCATTAGCCATTCGGGCTGCTTCTCGCCTCGCTTGGTCCGCACCAAAACAAAGCCGCCCGAAAGCTTCTCGCCGGCTAATCGAAATTTGATCTCTCCGTGTTCTAACTGTTCTTTCGCGCCGCGCTGTCCCTCGACGCGGAACCTGCCGCGGTCCCAAACCATAACCGTACCGGCGCCATAATTGCCCGCGGGAATGTTTCCTTCGAAATCGGCGTAGCTCATTGGGTGATCTTCGGTCTGCACCGCCATACGTTTATCGGCAGGGTTTAGCGAAGGCCCTTTCGGCACCGCCCACGATTTGAGCACGCCATCAATCGCCAACCGAAAATCGTAATGCAGCCTGCGCGCGGCGTGCTTCTGCACAACGAACGTGCCTTCGAGTTGCGGCACAGCTTTGGGTGAGGAAGGTTCGGGGGTGCGGTCAAATCGGCGCTTCCGACGATATTCCTCGAGGCGGGCCATAACTCATTCTAACTGAGGTATTCGAAAGCGAACGCGACGCGGTGGGAATCCGGAAAGCTTTGGGTCAAACGGCGGAAATTAAGCAGGAGAAGTACTTAAACCGGCTCCATGCTGATTTCAACACAAGGAAAGACGACCTCAACGGCTGTGCCCCAATCTCCGCTGCGGATTTGCATAAGGCCTCCGAGATTCGTGACGCGTTCGCGAATTCCGCTCAGGCCCACGCCCGACGTTCTACCCTCATTGCCGCTTTCCTTTGCCGTTGTGGCCATACCCTTGCCTTGATCTTCCACCTTCAGCCGGACCTGCTTATTGGCAAGAGACAACGAGATGTTGGCCGTTGAGCTATTCGAATGCTTATGTATATTCGTGAGACATTCTTGCAGAATGCGAAACAGCCCGAGCTCCAGTTCCCGTGGAAGCCGGCCCATCTCTTTAGGCGCATCGAGAGTAACTTTGATCCGGCTGCGCTCAGCGAATCCCGCCACATACCACGGCAGAACGCCGGCCAAGCCAAGTTCTTCGAGCAACGGCGGATGCAAAAGATAAGAAATCGTGCGGACCTCAGACAAAGCCTGATCGATGAGCTTCGAGCATTCGTCGAGATAAGCAGCGGCGCGCGGATGGACAGTTCCGAGATGCTCCTCGGAAAGTGAGAGGTTCAGCTTGGCCATGGAAAGCAACTGGCCGGCGCTATCGTGCAAATCGCGGCCGAGTTTGCGCCGCTCTTCGTCTCGCAAATTCAGGAGATGACCTGAGACAACGCGCAGTTGCTGTTCGGCGCGCCTTAATTTGGTGAGGTCGGTATCCAGATGCAGGCGCCCGAGGGCTACCCCTGCACTATTCCTCCAGGCCGTCCAGCGGCTCGCAACCGTGATCTGGAGTCCCTGCCGGCTCGTTTCCTTGAGATCGTATTCCCAATAGCCTTCGCGGCGCAGAATGTTTTCGATCTGACCGAGCGGCCTGGGCAGTTCCGCTTTGATTAACTCCAGAAAAGGCTTGCCAAGAACCTCAACTTCCTTCCATCCATAAAGGCGCTCTGCCGAGGGATTCCAAGTGAGGATGCTGCCGGCGGAGTCGACCAGAGTTATCGCGTCGCGGGACGACAGAAACAGTTGTCCGGCCAAACGCTTCCATTCTTCTACAGCTTTCCTTTGTTCCTCCGGAGTCAAGGCGCCGGACGAGGTGGGCTTCTCAAATACGGAAGACGCGCTCATTTGGGCATCCGGTGGCATAGCTGACGAACAATTCCAACCTGACTAGTTCGGAGCAGTTTTCTTGGCACTCCCGACGAAGCTTTGAAGAGATTGTTCCATCAGTAAATTCAATCCGACCCCCAATCGCCTTAAATCGGAGATCAGGGGAAGCAAATCCGTGACGTTCATACTCTTTTGGATGAGCTGATATACAGCTTCCTCGACCACGCGGAAATCTCTGGCGATATTCGCGGCAGAAGCGCCGCCCCGGGCTCTCCATTGGCCATACTGCGCAGCCGAGCGCAAGGCATCAGCCTTGGGTTTGTCGCTTTGCTGATCCATGAATTCAACGACTGCTTTCAGAAATCCAGAAAGAAAGCCGGCCAGTTCCTCAAAGGAGTTCGAAGAAGCTTTGGCCTCACGCTTGAGAGCGGCCATGATCCCGGCCTCGAGTTCCGGCCTGTTTTCCTTCAGCAGCGCGGAGATACGCTTCGCCTCCGCTTTGCCGCTGGGGTTTTCGAGCTTCCCTTTCAACGCATTCACCAGCGAATCGATTTCGACCGGCTTCACCAGGTAATCGTCCACCTGGCTGTGGATCGCCTGTAGAGCCGTCTCGAATGCCGGATATCCAGTTAGGATGAATACCGTGCAATTCGGCTGAATATGCCTCATGCCGCTGGCGACGAGGAAACCATCGCCCTCCTCGCCGATATTCAAATCGGTGACCAGGGCGTCGAACTGAAAGGAGTTGATCTCAAACAGAGCATCCGCGACGCTCTCCGCAACATGCACTTCAAATCCCGCTTTCTCGAGGATGGGAGGCAAGGTGAGACGGATGCTGGGTTCGTCGTCAACAAACAGCAGGCGCTTGCGTCCTTTGTTTTCAGCCATCGTCCTTCTCTCCGGCAAAGGGCAATAAGCTTCGAATTCAGCTTTCTATATCCGGTTCTGCTTTCCGATCGCGCTTTTTCAAGCTCAGAGCGCGGTCGGCAAGGTCCAGATAATGCTCCAGGCGCGAAGGCTCGCGCGCGCGATCCCCCAAAGGGATCAGGCGTGGCCCCTCATCGCGGGCGGCATCATCGGAAGGCGGCAGAAGCTCAACGCGCTTTTTCATCCGCTTTCTTTCGCGCCGGGACCCCGTAATGTTGCGGGCTGTCATGGCCTAGAGCCGACTCAATTTCGAACTGCGGCAGGGCAGGCGCCTCTTCAGGCTTCGCTCCCGCCATTCTGCGCTTGCGATTCTCGATTTCGCGAAGCTCGCGCAGAATATCCGCCTCCTGGCGAACGTATTCCTGCTCCGTGATTTCACCCGACTCCAGCTCGAGTTGCAGCTCCAGCAACCGCCGTTTTCCCGGCGCAGTATCCGTATACTGCTCTTCGGCAACCTGCTGCAGAGTGCGCAGAACGAATTTAAATCCCGACACCGGCAACGCGAGCAGATCGTCAATCAGGAACAAGGCGCTCCCTTAAACATTTACGAGGCTGTCACGCGCTCCAACTTCAGTCGAATATTCACGAAGTTATAGGGCGGCCAGGGGCCCGTGTACTTGAACTTGAGGCGCTTTCCATACTTTCTGGCGATCTTGTTCACCACGCGGTCGAATTCGGATTCGCGTTCGCGCTCCACCAGAAACGCCGCATTCATAATCATCTTGTCCCCGATAGGCTGATTATCGCGCGAGGCCACGCAGCAAATGCGCAGCGCCTCGTAAATTTCGCGGACGTACTGAATGGCGCGTTCCGCAAGCGCTTTATCGATCATGCGGCCCAGCTGCATGCGCGCGAAATAGGTCGATTGCAATTGCTTGCGAATGATTTCGCGATGGAAGCGGCGAATTTCGTCGTCCTGCTCCATCAACTCCTGGATGATCTGGTCGCGATCCCAGTTGACCTTGAGTCCGAATTCCAATTTGCCGGCCATCTGCTCGAGCACGTCTTTCACGGAAGAGTAGATGCCCTTCAAAACTTCACGAATGTCGTCGTCGGTGCGAAAGACGGTGCCGAAACTCATAGGGATGATAGTGTGATTTTTCATCACCGTCTCGATTACGTGTTCGTGGGCCAGGGCGTTTTCACGCGTGGGGTCGAAGATGGCCACGCCGGTCTTGCTCACGACAGCGGCGATATCCACATAATTTACGGTATAGACCTGTTCACCGGCTCCGCCGATGCCAATGCTCCCGAAATTCATGGCTCCTTTGGAGCGCACAATTCCGTAAACGTAACGCCCGCCCTCACCGGGGGCCGATGGGGACGCCGTAGGACCGGCTTCGTTGATCTTCACGTGAAGATCGTCTTTCAGGCGCAAATTGCCTTTTCGCGATGATCGCTCAAGTTTAGCCGCCATAAGCTTTCCTCACTCGAACAGCTTTCTTGATAATCCAGTGTCCACGAAACGCTGCAACGATCAAGCACTCTTCCTCATACAGCGTCAATACAAACTTCATCGCCAGACTTCATTACGAGACTTCGTTACCGGACTTCGGCAATCGGAATCACGTTGAAATCGGAAACACCAGATTGATTACGGTGCCCTTGCCCAACGCACTTCGAACGCGAATCCGGCCGGTATGGTTCTCGACAATCCCTTTCACAATCCAAAGCCCTAGGCCTGTTCCCTTCCCGCCCTTGGTGGTCACAAAAGGCTCGAACATGGACTTTTGAATTTCCCGGCTGATCCCACAGCCGGTATCCGCCACGCTTAGACTGATCCACCGCCTCAATCCATCCACAGAACGGATTCCTCGCGTTCGGATCACCAGCTTGCCGCCGGATGCCATACTGTCGCGAGAATTGACCACCAGATTCGATAGCAACTGCCGGAACTGATCGCCCGACCCCTTGAACGGCGGGAGTTCGCCAAGCCTCTTCTCCACCACGATGCCGGCCTTGGCAAGCGGCCGGGCAAAGAGCGCCAATGTGTCTTCGACTACTCCGTTTATATCGAAACTATCGAACTGCACGACGTTTCGATACAAACCGAGCATTTGGCGCACAATACGCGTTACGCGCTCAGTCTCGCTCTTGAGAACGTCATAGATTTGCTTGCTATCCGGCTCCACTTTCTCGCCGAGAATGTGGATGGCGTTCTTGATCGCTTCCATCGGGTTATTGATTTCGTGGGCGATCGTGCCTGCCAACTTGCCGGTGGCCGCAAACTTTTCAATCTCAAGCATCCGCCGTTCCATCTGCAGTTGCTCGAGCTTTCTCCAGGCGGTGAAATCGCGCAGGACGGTTACGGTGTAAGCAACCTGGCCGCGGGCGTCATAAATTTTCCCCGAGCGCGCCGCATATTCCACTTCGGCCTGTGAAGAAGGATTGTAAAGACGCAGAGTGCGGTTATCCTTGTCGGCAAAAGAAAAAGTAAAGTTAGTCAAATAAGAATCGAGCTTGGCCAGATTTTTCATCACCTGCGGATGCTTGGAGCCTTCGGCAATTCCGAACAGTTCTTTGGCCAGCGAATCGAGAAGCACAATTTTTGCCGAATTGTCCGCCACCACGATCGGATCGCCCACGTTCTCGATGACCAGGTTGAGCCGGTCTCGTTCCTGCCGCACGATCTCTTCGGCAATGCGCAGTTTGTCGAGATTGGCGCGCACTTCCATATCGGCGCGGCGCAAATCTGTAACGTCGCGCATCACGGTGACCATGCCGGTTCGCGTTCCATCTGAACTCTGCGTGGGCGCGCAAACGGCCTCGAAAAGAACTTCCTCGCCCTCCATAACATCCACTAATGTGAGGTCTCGCGAATTGTCTTTTCCGCTGACCATCATGGAGGAAAGCGCAGCCGAAAACAGAAGGTTATTCAACTCCACGGCGCGGCGGCCGCCATCGCCTATGCCCTCCGGCACGCGGAAAAATCTCTCGGCAGCACGGTTTTGAATCACGACGCGATGCTGATCGTCTGTGAAAATAACCGGATCGGCCATGCTCTGCATAACTGCACTGAGCCGCGAAATGGTCACTTCCATATCGCGCATGCGATTGAAGTAATGTTCGATTTTGAAGAGCCGCGCTAGATAGCTGTTGGCACGTTCAGCCAGGTTGCGCAGTTGATCCAACCGGGCGGGCGGTGTGTCTTTGCCGAGTTGGGCAAGAAGCAGCGTGGCATAGGCGCGCATGCCGCACGCACTGCAAACCTGGCCCTCCAAAGGCAGATTCCGGGTGAGTCGCGCGTTCTGCACCGCCAAACAATCTTCGCGGCGCTCGCGTTCCGCCTCCCAGCAGCGGGTTCGACTGCGGTAAATCATCGGGTAGGCATAAAAGGATGCGCCTTTGCCCGTAGGATTCGGCAGAACACCCGGACTTAGCCGCTGCAACACCGTCATAATTGGGTTGTCGCGAGCCCAAAGAGATGTGTGAAAGTTCTCGACTTCGTTTCTGTCGCAGTTCAGTGAGGCTGTGGCCTTGACTTCGCCATTGTCGAAGTCCACCTCAAGGACGAGCGCACGCGGGAAACCGATCTTGACGACCTCTTCGAGCAGGATGGGAAAGATTTCTTCGGAACGCTCCGCGGAGAGCAGGCGCAGTGCTGCGGAGTCCCCAGCCCTGTCCTGCATGAGCAGAACAGGTTTTTCTAATACGCGCGGGCTGGCCACCGGAGCCATTCCTTAAACCCCTTATTTTGAACGCCGGGCCCTCCGACGCGCCGGGGCACGGGCCGCACGTCTCGTCGGCTCGATAGGCAGTTCCGCTTCTTCGCCCGGACCAAGCTGACCATGCTGCGGTCTTGCAACCAAGCCTGTTAGACCCACCGCATCCGCGTACTTCAAATAGGTATCGATGGATGCGACCACGACGCGTGCTTCAACCGTGATCAGGTCAATACCGACCAACGAGATGCGCACCCAGGCGTCAATTACGATGCCCTTGTCTAGAACTCGATCAAGGACATCGATTAGGCTGGATCCACCCGACACGCGTTCAACTGCCATAGGACCGTCCTTTCTACTACTAAGCTCTTCTTCTAGGCTTAGCTGCTTTCGCAGCTCTCGGCCGGCGTGCACCTTGCTGAGCTCTTGGCAGCGAGGCAGGCAACGGCCCTTGCAGCGTCAAATGCGGGTCATACTTCCACCAGTTGAGCCCAATCTGCTCGGCCTTATCCACGGAACAAATCAACAGACGAATTCGAATCGTAAGTAGCTCCACGTTTGCCAATGAGACACGGATGTCGCCCGCAATCACCAGTCCCTTATCGAGAACGCGATCCAAAATGTCGACAAGATTCGACGTTCCAGAGACAGTCGCCATCTTCTCCATAGACTTGCGCTCTCTTTTTGGGCGGGGTTTAAACCGTGAAGACTCCCGTCCAGGGGACGAAGGGGGGGATGGTAGACGGCGGGAAAATGCACGTCAATAAGTGTTTTCCTGTATAGGTGAAGTAGAAGGTTTTCTTTTTCAACAACTTGGAACGGCGAATTTAGCCCCTAGCGAAGCCGGCCTAAGGGGCCTAGGTCGATATTCAAGTCGGCAGGCGATAGGCCAAATTGATCGGCTAACTCTCGTATTTTAGCCTCCAGTTTCATCAGGGCTTCGCCCATCTCCTCGATTTCCTGATCGCTTAGCGCTCCGCCTTCCATACGACGAATAGCTTGTCTCTCAAGCAGTTGCCGCAAAAAGTCGATTAGCGTAAGAACCAGCTTCGCAAGTCCTTGTTCGATATTGTCGGGAGACAATTCGATTCGCGATGGGACTGAAGATGGTACTGAAGTTGTCTCTTCACGGCCCTCCGTCTCCGACGAATGTTTGTTTGTTGGTTTCTCACTCACGTGTTTTATCGTCACTCAGGTGTAATTTCCGCGAATTCACTCGGAGGCCATGGCCCGGTGAGACGAGCCGAGATGTCGGCAGGGGTAAAGACGGTGCCGATTTTCTGCAAGAAAACGGCAACCGAACGGCGATCCACCAGCGCAAATCCTCGAATTCCGGAAGACGTATCGCGCTGAATCCATCCTTCTGCCAGTGAGGTTGAGACGCGCCGGAATTCGTCCATAACTGATTGTGCCTTTTGATAGCGCCCCCGTCTGCCTTCGAGGTACCCCCTTCCAGACTGCGAGGGACTCTTCATGTTGTCGGCAACCTTAAAGCTGATACGTATGTCCATTTGGACCTTGTTGCGCAAACGCTTCAAAGCGTCTCTGTACTCCGCCGAACGACTTTCCACGAATTGTCTGAGACTATCTTCACTTTCGACGATCGTCGGGAAGCGGAAAGGAATGATAACGGCTCGCGCAAAGATCCGCTGCAAAACCTGGTTAAACGCTTTTACCATTTCCGGCACGGGTGCATAAGGCATCTGCGCGGCGAAATCGGATACGAAGCAGCGCAGCCCGCCCACATCGATCCACCGAACCGGTGCCCCTTCAACTCCGATACCGAGGCTATCGATTTGCGTTTGCTGTTCCGCGACGCAGTAGGCAAGCACTGGTATTCGAATTGAAGCCCGTCTTAGCGCTTTGAGCGATGCCGGGCATCCGCGGGCGGCAAAGCACTCTTCGCCATGTGGCGCAACGCGGTTTCGACGGAACTGACGATCAGGTCGAGACCCAAATAAACCAGATCCACTCCCGCCAGCGAGAGCACCAGATTGCCGCGGATGACTACGCCTGTATTGAGGACGTGATCGACTAGATCCAGCAAAGTGAGATCTGCGGATTCATCATCGCCAATGAGGACGATCTCGGGTCTCTGTTCAGGCATATGGCGTGTTCAAGCATGGGATTCGATCATGCAGATGGCTCAGTGCGCGAAACGAAAGAAAACGGCGGCCAGGGCCCCGTGCATTCGATCCGCCTCTGATCTTTCCATTTTCTCGAATAGCTCCGGGCAAGACTTTCGAGCTTTTTGCGATCCGTCCGTTTCAACAAAATCGTTTTATGAAACTCCAGGTCGCGCCTGGTCGCAGCGAACTTCCCGCCTTCGGCAACATCGTCGGCCACCGATTCCAGGGCTTTGGCGAACTGCACAAGCTCGGGGGCTGATCGCTTCACGGCTCGCCGAACAAGCGCGGATTTCGCCTGCAGATATTCTTTTCCGGTGCGGATTTTCTTCTTGCTCGCCGGCACCGCGATCGGCAGGGCAAAAACTTTTACGCCCCATTCTTCCTTGCCTGCTATGCGATTGAAATCAGCCTCCAAAAGGGATTTCCGGCTCTCAACATGTGCCAGGAGCGATTTCTCATTGAGAAACTCTATCCCGAAACGCGCGGGCAGGACGTCTGCGGCTTGAGCAATAGCGGAAACGACCTCTTGATGCCTGGTTGTGGCGCCGGCAAGCCAATCGAGATTTTGCATATTTTCCGAGAGGTTCTGAGCGAATTCTGCTTCTGGCACCCGGCTGATCCAGCAGACGAGCCCAGCGCAATCGAGCGCTTCCACAGGCGCAGCGCCGTCGACTCCTTTTAATCGCCGAAACAAATCGGGCGAAGGGCCGGGAGTCTTGGTCACCCCGTACAGGTGAATGACGGTAGCCCGAGCTTGCGCTGGCGGCGCGGCCTTAGCAAGTTGACTGACCTTCACGCCAGCCGCCATAACTCGCCTGTAAAGCTGCGGAGCGCCTTTTTGCCGGCAATCTCGTTGGTGAAATTTCGCACGACGTAAATAGGGATCTGCGGATACCGCGCCGATAACCGACCGAGGGTTTTGAGCTGCCACTGACGCCTGCGCAAACAACGCCGGCAGTCGCTCACGTCCTCCTTGAAAAGTACGCGATTGACGAATATGGCTCCGGTCTGAAGGCGCAGCTTGGAGAGCTCGGCAATGAGCCGCTCGGTTTGCCTGTCAGGTAGCGCTTCCGGAAGCATAACGACGTAGACCCGAGTCTCTCGGGGATTCTTTAGAAACTTGGATAGATCGCGGACACCCTTCCCGAGTTCCGCGATTTTCACCCCGGCATCACGTGCCAGGGCGAGTGTACGGTGGTGGGCCAGACTTTTCAATAATAGCCTGGTCCAGACCAGGATGCGATCCGGCGTCCGCAGAAGATCGAGTGCGTGCCCGGTGGGCGCCATGTCGATCAATACGCGGCTCGAACGCCCGCGGACCAGGTCGACCACGCGGAGCACCGCCAGAATTTCGTCCACGCCCGGCGGAACGCTCTCGAGGAGCCGCGAAAAAAACTGGCGTTCGAACCAAAGATCCACGTGAACGCTCGATACTTCCGCAGTGGTGGCCTGATCGATTGTCTCCTGCACACGCCGAGCCCACACCTTGAAAACGGCGACGGAATCCATTTCCGAGGCGCGGAAGCTCGGATCTCCCAGAACGGGACGGGGCTCGTCCGAAATGTCACTCTGGAAGATGTCATCCAAAGAAGGCGCCGGGTCAACCGAACAGATATCAACCGGAGCGGCGGTGCGCCGCCGCGTATTAAACCCAAGGGCCGCCGAAATCGTTGTCTTTCCCACTCCTCCCTTGCCCAAAACCATCGAAAGAGATCGATCCATAATCGGCCAGTCGAGCCGCTGTAAGCGAATCTCCGTGGGCTTGGCCTTCGGCAGCCCACTCCAGCTAAATCTTTTGCCTGCAAAGACATGGTCGCCGAAGGCGCGTAGTCTCGTCCCCATGATCGGTGCTCCGGCGTCTTCGGCAATGTAAATACGCTTACCAGGGAAATGGCGGCGGAAAAACTGAAGCGCATCACGGGTCGCGGCATATCGTGGCCCGCAAATTGGGCAACGCTGAGATCCGGGGACGGCTCGATTCAAGACAATTCCCGCCAAATCCAAATCCGGTGAAAGCGAACGCAGCGCGGCGACCGCACGGCGGGACTCATTGAGGGAGAATTTCTCGATTGTAGTCACGAGAAAGATCTCCGCATTCCCCAGAAGGGCCGCCCTGATCGCCTCTACCATTTGCCGCCAGCTCTCAACCAGAGTGTTCGGAGCGCGTTGCACCGCGCCCCCGAAATGTTCAGCCAGCAGCCTATCGCGGCTGGCGGCCAAGTCCAGAATATCGAGAAAATTGGAAAAATATTGAGGCAGGGCAAAAAGCCTCAAAGTGTGACCCACAGGCGCTGTATCCACCACGACGTGGTCGTATTTGCCGGAATCCAAGGCGTCAGTCATCGCCAGGAGCGCCGCTATTTCCGCCATTCCCGGCAATGTTGTTTCCAGCAGCGGTTCGAGGTCGGAGCGCGAAAAGATGGAGCCTTTCTCGAAAATTGAGAGGAGCGCCTCTTTATGCTGGTCTAAGAAAGTGCGAAATCGCTTTTCGGCGTTGACCTCCCATACGTCCAGTCGCGCCTTTGACGCCAGACGCAGTTTCTGTGGTGAGTCGCCGAACGCCTGATCGAAAATATCTGAAAGAGAGTGGGCCGGATCGGTCGAGAGAAGGAGAACGGAGCTCTTCCTGTCCCGCATCGCCCGGTGCAGCGCATATGCGGCTGAAATCGTAGTCTTGCCGACTCCTCCCTTGCCAAGGAATACGCTCAGATTCGGCACGACTCCATTCTAAAGAAGGCGAAAGCCGAGCAAAAGTCCATTCCATCCAGATATTTAGTGGCATATGCCGAGGGCGCCGAAATTCGTTCGTGCGAAACCAGCGGGCCCGTGCCAATGCGCATCCTAGACTTTATCGGTACTTCGACCGACCCCTTCTCGGGTCCGACTCCTGCGGAAATACGTATCCAGATGTGACTTTAGACCGGCATTTTATGCCCATTCCCATGGACTTTGACGGATTCTCACCCGCTGCGTTCTGTTGCACATTGAGGGTGCGACGTGAGCAGAAAAACAAAACACAAACTCACGCTGCAAACAAATGCGCGCACGCTTTTCGGCAAGAGTTCGGCACCTGAGCCCAGAATTCTTCGGGAGAGCGCAATGAATACTCAAAGTAAAGTTCTTGATCCAACCAAACGGAGCCCGCAGCTGCAAGAATTTGAGGCCGCTTTGCGCTCCAAAGTCGTGGGACAAGATGAGGCAGTCGAAGCCCTAGTATCGGTTTATCAGGTCTTCTGCGCGGGCATGCACGCGCCGGGACGGCCCGTGGGCAATTTGCTTTTCCTGGGCCCCACCGGCTCGGGGAAGACCCGCATCGTGGAGGCCGCCGCCGAAGTCCTGTTCGGCGATAGGAAAGCGGTCGTTAAGATCGACTGCGCGGAGTTTCAGCACTCCCACGAGATTGCCAAACTCATAGGTTCGCCTCCGGGCTACCTGGGTCATCGGGATACTCACCCGCTCATCACCGAAGAGACGCTCAGCCAGTATCACACCGATAAGATCAGACTCAGCTTCGTGCTCTTCGACGAAATAGAAAAGGCCAGCGACGCCCTCTGGCAGTTGCTGCTCGGCATCCTGGACAAAGCCACCTTGACGCTTGGCGATACACGTCGTGTTGATCTTTCGCAAACGATTATCGTTCTCACCTCAAACCTCGGCGCGCGCGAAATCACCGCTCTGGTAAGCAAAGCAATGGGATTCGTGGAACCATCCGCGCAATCAGCAGCCGGTCTGAACATGAAACTCCAACGCACCGCCGTGGAGGCTGCTCGGCGCAGATTTTCGCCTGAATTCATCAACCGGCTGGATCGCGTCGTCGTTTTTCAGCAGCTGCAACCAGAACAACTCGGAGAAATTCTCGATATCGAATTGGCAATTGTTCAGCAACAGGTGTTGGATGGAAGCCGCGTGCCGTTTATGTTCCGCGTAATGCCGGAAGCAAAAGCCTTCCTCCTGCGCGAAGGCACCGATCTGCGATACGGCGCGCGGCACCTGAAGCGCGCCATTGCCCGGCAAGTAGTTTCGCCGCTCGCCAACCTGCTGGCCTCTGGGCAAGTCGAACTGGGCGACATGGTCTGCATCGATTGGGATAGCGACGCGCGATGCCTGGTGTTCCAGAATCAGGGGCCCGCACCGCCTACTCCGGTGACACAACAGCCTGTCCCAACATTCGCGACCCCGATGGCTGGACGTGCACATGAAGCTGTCGCCGGAGCCACGGCATCTTGAGTCCGTATTTGCGCTACTAGCCTGGTCTCGCACATCGTTTCCAGCGGGTCGCTCCCGCTGTTTCTTCGCTAGTCCTCTGAGCTCCGCCGAAGTCCCCAAAGAAGTTCCAAAAGAAGTCCCAAAATAAGCTTCGCTGCTGGAATGGCTTCGCCCTTGACAGCCATTCACCGCCATCGTATTTTTGAGGTTTGGAGTACAGGGACTTCTGTACACGGCGCAGCGTCCGCGATCGAATCTTGTGCGATCGTCTATTCTCGCAACTGCTCTTGCACCAGGTAACCTACAGCACTGCGATAGTTTCGGATTGCGAGGCGAACGCGACTCGAAACGGCGCGCCGTCGGAAGCGTGCGTCATATCCATTCAAGAGTTCGCGTTCGATTCTAGATCCGGAGGCCAATGACGAAATGGCAGGGGAATCGGTAACAGTCAGTCAGGGGCACTTCGTAGGCACGCTCCGTCGGGACGCGTGGTGGACCGAGATTCTGCCCGCGGCGCTGCTCTTGGGTGTATTTGGTATTTATGCAACCTACCGCGCGTTCGAGGGCGCCTACTATGCCTGGGGTCCTTATCTTTCGCCGTTCTATTCGCCACTGATCGATCCGCAACATCATTTCTGGCCATGGTCTCCCGCGCTTTTGATCCTGGCTTTTCCGTTGGGATTTCGAACAACCTGTTACTACTATCGCAAAGCCTACTACCGCGCGTATTTCATGGATCCGCCGGCCTGTGCGGTCGGGGAACGCAAGCGCAACTACTGCGGAGAGACAAAATTCCCCTTCATCCTTCAGAACCTGCATCGCTACTTCCTCTATGCAGCCATTATTGTTCTGGGCTTTCTTTGGTACGACGCGATCATCGCGTTTTTTCTGGATGGTCACTTCCGCGTCGGCGTAGGAAGCATCATCATGCTGGTCAACGTGGTTCTTCTCTCGACCTATACCGTGTCTTGCCACTCTCTGCGGCATCTCGTAGGCGGCAAGATCGACTGTTTCTCCTGTACTTCGATGGGATCGCCACGGCACACGGGCTGGCGCGCCATTAGTATTCTCAATGAACGGCACATGCTATACGCCTGGTGCAGCTTGATTTCTGTAGGTCTGACCGATCTCTATATCCGGCTGGTTGCAGCCGGAGTTTTGCGGGACATTACAATACTGTGACTACCAAGTTTGAAACACACGAACACGATGTTTTGATCATTGGCGCGGGCGGCGCCGGACTTCGTGCGGCTATCGAAGCGCTGGCGCAGGGCGCATCCGTCGGCGTCGTCTGCAAATCGTTGTTGGGCAAAGCTCACACCGTTATGGCCGAGGGCGGCATCGCCGCAGCCATGGCAAACGTTGACCATGCGGACGACTGGCGAACCCATTTCCGCGACACCATGCGCGGCGGCAAATTCCTCAACCATTGGCGTATGGCCCAACTCCACGCACAGGAAGCTCCTGACCGTATTCGCGAGCTCGAACAGTGGGGCGCGCTTTTCGATCGCACTTCCGACGGCCAGATTCTGCAGCGCGCCTTTGGTGGACATACATACAAACGGCTGTGCCACGTAGGCGACCGCACCGGCCTCGAAATGATCCGCACGCTGCAGGATCGCGGCGTCGGCCTCGGCATCGATGTCTACATGGAGTGTGCCGTCACGCGCTTGCTCAAAGACGGCGATCGCGTGGCAGGCGCGTTCGGTTACTGGCGCGAACAGGGCCGCTTCGTTGTCTTCAAAGCCAAATCCGTAGTGCTGGCAACGGGCGGAATCGGAAAAATCTATAAAATCACCTCGAACTCGTGGGAATACACCGCCGACGGGATGGCACTCGCCTACGAAGCCGGGGCCGAACTCAAAGACATGGAGTTCGTCCAATTCCATCCGACGGGCATGGTCTGGCCCCCGGGAGTCCAAGGCATCCTCGTTACGGAAGCCGTGCGCGGAGAGGGCGGCATCCTTCGCAACAAGAATGGCGAGCGCTTCATGGAGAAGTACGATCCCAAGCGCATGGAGCTTTCCACCCGCGATGTCGTCGCTCGCGCCATCTACACCGAAGTTCGTGAAGGCCGCGGCTCCGAACACGGAGGCGCCTTCCTGGATATTTCTCAAAAGCCCGCGGAATACGTCAAGAAAAAGCTCCCCAGCATGTATCACCAGTTCCTTGAACTGGCCGACGTGGATATCACCAAAGGCCCGATGGAGGTCGGCCCCACCTGCCACTACGTGATGGGCGGCGTGCGCGTCGACCCCGAAACAGCTGAGTCGACAGTCTCAGGATTGTACGCCGCAGGCGAAGTCGCCGCCGGATTGCATGGTGCGAATCGCTTGGGCGGCAATTCCCTTTCTGACCTGTTGGTTTTCGGCCGGCGGGCGGGTATGGCCGCCGCTCAAGCTGCCAAAAAAGTCGGCCAAGCCACAATCAACCAGGCTCAGATCGATGAGGCCGAACGCGAAATGCTGGCGCCATTTCAAAATGGAAACGGCGAATCTCCCTACGCGATTCATCGCGATTTGCAGGAGACGATGCAAAAGCTGGTGGGAATCTTCCGCGTCGAAGGGGACCTTGAGCAAGCTTTGCAGGAGCTTGAGAAGCTTAACGAGCGGGCCAGGCGCATGCATGTGGATGGCTCGCGGATGTTCAATCCCGGCTGGCACTTATCCTACGATCTGAAATCGATGCTGACCATCTCGGAAGCCGTTACTCGCAGTGCTTTGGCGCGCCGTGAAAGCCGGGGAGCCCACAGCCGCATCGATTACCCGTCGCTGGACGCCACCTGGGGCAAGCAGAACAACGTCATCGCCTCGCAAAATGGAGCCATGATGCTTCGCCAGGAACCTGTTCCAGCTATGCCGGCAGAACTGCAGAAACTTCTGGCCGACGAAGCAGAGGCGGTTGCAGGCAAAGGGAAGTAGCGGAGGAACCAGATGGCCGACGCCATTTTAGAAGTATTCCGAGGAGACCGTCAGGGCGGGAAAACCGAGCAGTATCGGGTTCCCGTGGCTCCTGGAATGGTTGTGCTCGACGCCATCCACTATATCCAGGGACACCTCGCGCCCGATTTGGCAGTGCGCTGGAACTGCAAAGCCGCGAAGTGCGGCTCTTGCTCGGCCGAGGTGAATGGCCGCCCGCGGCTGATGTGTAAGACCCGGATGGATGCGCTGCCGCTGGATCAGCCGATCAAAGTCTTCCCCATGAAGTCTTTCCCGATCCTGAAGGATCTCGTCACCGATGTTTCCTGGAACTATAGGGTAAATAAGAAGATCCCGCAGTTCACTCCTCGTCCTGGCACGGATTGGAAGGTCTATCAGGACGATGTTGATCGCGTTCAGGAGTTCCGCAAGTGCATCGAATGCTTTCTTTGCCAAAACGTATGCCACGTCTTGCGCGATCACGATAAGTTCGAAGACTTTGGAGGGCCGCGCTTCTTCGTTCGTGTAGCGGGACTGGAAATGCATCCGGTCGACGGCAAATCTCGGGTCAAGTTGCTGAAAGATGAGCTCGGTATTGGCTTATGCAACATCACCAAATGCTGCACTGAGGTCTGCCCGGAAGATATACACATCACTGACAACGCCATCATCCCCCTCAAAGAACGTGTCGTGGATCGGTACTACGATCCCGTGCTCATGCTGGTGCGCAAAATTCGAGGCGTAAACGAAGACTCGAAATAAGAGGCAGTAACAGGCGATTTCAGACTACAGGTTTTCCCCGACGCGCGGTTCGCGCAAGTTATTTACCCAAGCAGCACTAAGCTAGCGAAGTACTATAGCGGCCGTCCTCCTTTTCGGGCCAACTGATCCATGTGTAATGTGGGTCATTCTGTCCGTCTCCCGCAGGAGGATGCATGAAGGGCAAGTGGATTTCCCGCCTGGCGCAAGTAAATAAAGAACTTCTGCTGATTTTTTCCATTGTCGCCTCGGCTGCCCTGGTGAACTTCTTCGTTGAGGGCCAGCGCCTGGTTCTCACCTTTTACAACTTGCCCACGCTCTTCGCGGTGTACTACTTCGGACGGCGCCGTGCCGTGCAAGCCGCTGTCGGCACGATTCTCTTTGTGGTGTGGGTCAACGTGATGCACCCCACGCTTTTCAGCCGAGGTCCTGTTCCCACCGAAGATATTCTTGCGTGGTCAGACTTGGCAATCTGGGCCGGCTTTCTCGTGATCCTGGCTTACGTCACGGGTACGCTGCACGAGCATAGCGAGCAGCGCATGCACGAGTTGCGCGAGACCTATTACGGCGTCTTGCAAATCCTGAGCCAGATGATTTCGAACGACAAATTCACTCAAAATCACTCTTATCGCGTCTCCGTTTATGCCACGCAAATCGCCCTGGAACTCGGCCTTAGAGAGGACCAGGTTGAAGACGTCCGCGCCGCCGCCCTCTTGCACGACGTCGGTAAGTTGGAAGTCAGCCGCGAAGTTCTCTATAAGGCCGCGCGGTTAACCGACAACGAGATGAAAGAGATCAGGACTCATGTCGAGCGCGGTGTGGAAATGCTGAGTCCGGTTGGGGGATCGCTGCGGCGCATTCTGCCGATCATTCTCGCGCACCACGACAAATTTGACGGCTCGGGATATCACCCCATCAAAGGCGAACAAATACCCGTTGAAGCCATGGTCATCAGCGTGGCCGACGTATACGATTCCCTTGTTAGCGACCGGCCTTATCGCAAGGGGCTTTCACCCTTCGAAGCCCGGGACACCATCGTAAAGGCTTCCGGAACGGATTTCGACCCACGCATCGTGAACGCCTTTGAGGCTGCATTCCGCAAACAGCGATTGGAAGTTCCCGAAGTTCTCGTCTAGTTCACTTAAAGGCTTCGCAGGCGGTACGGTGGTCATACAGCGTTCTGACTAGGCCCAAATTGCCCTCCAGTTCAGTCGACTTTGCCGCCAATATCGAGCATTGTTCTACGCCGGAGGACAAATGCCTGTTGACGATAAATCAGCCAAAAAAGAACTAACCTTCGCACTCGCCATCGTGAAAGCCAGTGTAATTTCCGATCACGCCGAATCTTCCAGGATCCGATCCGCGCTGCAAGTTATGCTTCCCGGAGTGTCTGTCATCATTGTAGCCGAGGACGACGAACTCTCGAGTTATCGATCCCGCCGGGACCTTTCCGATTTCGCAAAAGACGCCCAGTACAGAGTCATCCGTTCTTCGAGGATTTGCGCCAACTAAAGCCCAACTAAAAAAGAGACAAGTCTTTTTCCAGGCCCCTAGTCGAAAGACGCGCACAGCCACCTTTCTGTGCGTCACACCTTCCTTACTGGCTACCAGTTAATAGCCTCTAAGGCACGCAAATCTCCGGCATAATCGACACCCCCAATAGTCATTAGGTCTAATGGTTTGGGCGTAAACCCATGCCATCATCCGGAGCTGGTTCTCCCGTTGAACGCTATTCGCCTGCCATTTGTTCTCACGCGCCCCGTACAAGCCGCGTTCGCTTCCCCGCCGAAACCATCAAACTATGAACGTCGACGCCACTGTCGATTCACATAAGGCGATCGGGATGCTTGATGCCAGTCCTGCAATTCCGGTGGCCGGTTCTGACGGCAAAGAACTCGCCTCCACTGATCCTGGTCTTAAAATTGAACGCCTGACACCGAAACTATCCTGCTTGCTCGCTTTGCTTCTGATCGGCTCCCTGGGTCTGATCCTGCGTCTTCATCATCTGGGAACCAGGGGCGTTTGGTTCGACGAGACTTTCAGCGCAATGATCGCCCGGCTTCGATGGTCCCAATTCGCGCTGACTTTATGGAACCGCGAAGCCAACATGGCTTTTTATTACCTGATTCTGCATCTCTGGGAGAAACTTGGCAGCAATCCCGAATTTCTTCGCGGTCTCTCTGTGATCTTTTCAGTTGCCGCACTCCCGTTGACCTATTCGCTGGGCGCTCGCTTGTTCGATCGGAAAACCGGCCTGATCGCTGCATGGTTGCTGGCGATCAATGCTTACGACGTGCGCTACGCACAAGAGGCGCGGGCTTACGCCTTGGTCGTACTCTTGTCCGTTTTATCTGCTTGGCTGCTTGTGAGAAATCTCCAGCAGCAAAGTTCTCCCTCCTGGGGCGCGTTCACGATCGCCAACGTGCTGCTCGTCTATAGCCACTTTTACGGCGGTTTGCTAGTTATCGCTCAGCTCGTCTCGCTCTTGTTCCTGCCCCGAGCGGCCATCCCGTGGAAGGCCATCGGCCGCAGCGTCCTGTGGTTTACCCTCCTCGTCCTTCCTGTGCCCTTAGTAATTCATCGAATTGGTTCCGGGCCGCTCAATTGGCTTGTGAAGCCGGATGTGCATCAGCTCATAACTTTTTTTACGATTATGGCGGGCAATGGGGGCAGAACCCTGCTCGCGCTTTCGACCCTAAGCCTTTTGGTTGCGGGCTTTCGATTCTCGCAGACATGGCGCGTAAAACAGAGCGCCACCGAACGCTGGCCATACGCGCTGATACTTGCGTGGCTCATTGTGCCGGTTGCACTAACGCTCCTGGTTTCCTACGCGCGACCCTTCTTTGTTGCGCGGTATTTCCTGTTTTGCCTTCCGGCGTTGCTTCTTGGAGTGGCTGTGGGAATCACACGGCTGCGGCCATACTTCCTTGGTGTCGCTCTTTTCCTGGGTGTTTCCGCCTTCGCGCTTGCGGGTACAGTCGCCAGTTATCGGACGACTCTGGACAACACGGATCCGGATGGTGATTGGCGTACGGCAAGCTCTTATATTTTCGAACGTGCGCGGCCTGGCGACGGGATTTTTTTCTTTTTTTCCTTTGGGCGGGTCCCGTTCGAATATTACCGGTCTCAGACAAGTCCTGCATCAATATGGCCCGAAGCTCTCTACGCGCCGGGCGGCTCCGAATTGCAATGGAAGCATTTCGTTTTTTTACCGCTCGCGGAGGTCCTCGCCGACACTCGGCCGGCCCCCAAACGCGTCTGGGTCGTCTTCAATCACGACGGAACGTCACAGGGTGCGCCAAATCGGGCAAGCTTGATGACGGTGGCGACGTTCGCGAAGGATCGGCAAAAAATCGCGGAGAAAACCTTCCCGGGCCTGACGGTAATGTTATTTTCCGGCGATCGTAATGAAGATCCCGAGGAAGACCTGGAGGTTCCGCTTCCAGTACGTTAGGACGGCCCTGCCCAACGCCGCTGACCGAAATTACGGCAATCAGCGCTGCCTGGAGAAATTCTCTACTGGATTGAAGCCACGGCTTGGACAGCGCTCGCGCCCGCCGCGGCCCACTTGCCGTTTGCGGCCAGCGTGTAGCAGGTGTGGCCCGCAACCGCGAGGCTCAAGCCTCCGCCGTCGACCACCAGCACCGGGGAATTGAGGCTCGGCAGCGGACGGTCTCTGTAGCGCAGGGGCGGATTCACCACGAAGGCGCTGTAGTAAACGCCGCCAGCCGAGAGTCGCAGAGTCAAATCCGGAAGTTCAGCGATCTGGCTGGACTGCTTGATGCGCGTCCAAGCCAAATCCAGCCATGCTTCGACTTGGCAGCCTCGGCTCTCGAGGCAGCGTCGCACCAGTTGGTCGCGCGCCGAAACCGCCGAAGCGTCCCGCGTCTCCAGCCCTTCGGCTATGCCCTGCAAAAACGTTCGCACCGCCACGGGACTTTCTTGCTCGCTTGCGCCCGCGTCAAGAACGTACTTGCTCGCGACGTATGCGACGGTAGTTCCCTGCTGCACGAGCGCGGTCTTGGCGGTCGCCTTCCACACATACACCGAACTGCCGCAACTGAAGTGCGCGTAAGCCCTTATTCCGAAGCCGGGTTGTTTATATCCCGGCGCGGTCTTGCCCGCCGGGCATCCGGTGATTGAAGCCGTTCCGGTTCCGGATAGATCCTGGGCACGCGCAAAAGCTGAGAAAAAACCAACAACGGACGCGAGAGCAAGCAGGGGTATGAGCTGGGAGCGTTTCATCATCTGGCGCCAGGCACCTCAAAAGAGGCCCCTACGCCAAGCCTAAAGACCGCCGCTGCCCACGGCAACGTTTTCGATGTTCATTAGCCGCGAACGTATAACCTGATCGAAAGGAGAGACTCCCCGGCCGCCCTTACGTACAGGTGGGGCTTGTGCGGATGGCATAGCAGCAGCGCAAACAGGCAAGCTTCCTTCCGAAACTCTCAGCCGTTTGCGCAACGCAAAACAAACAAAGGCGATTCGTCTGTGCTGCGATTCCTAATTCCAATTTCGCTTCAACTGTACCTCACTTGTACGGAGGTACAGTATCGGCCGTTCGGCGCTTTCTTTAGACTGGTCTCGAATTAACGCAGAAAGGGCCCCCGCAAAAAAGAACATGTATCATCTCGACTATATTTCTTGTTTTCTTACAATCCTCTCCACGATTCTCATCGGAAAGCGGCTATGGTTCGGCTGGATAATCGCAGCGTTGAATAGCCTCGTTGTTTGTGTGATCGGAGTTCAAACAGCTCAGTACGGTTTCCTTCCCGGCAATCTGCTGTGCATCGTGCTCTATGCGCATAATCTGACGAATTGGCGCCCGGCAACTCAAAAAGAGACCGCTTCCAGTTCAGCTATGCCTGATTCAGCTATGAACGACAATCGGGAAGCCGCCTAAGAATCGCTTCTCGTTCTTAACTTCGCCAACTACCGGTCCTCCCCGTAAACGAGCTTCACGTCGGCAGCAATGCGCTCTGCCTGCCCATAATCCGGATGCTTCGCGTGCAGCTCGTCAGTCAGCAGTTTCCCGGCTTCTTCCGCGGACTTGCCCTCGCGCTTGAGTTCCAGCGCGCGCCCCTGAAGCTCCGCCAGCATCGCGCGTTCTTTCCCGATCAGCGAACCGTCTCCCAGTTCGCCGTGGTCGGGCACGATGAGCTTCGGCTTCAGCGGCTCGAGCTTATCCAGCACCGCAATCCATCCTTTCATCGTGGACTCTTCCGGCATGATCGGAAAAAGCTTGCTCTCCACGATGTCTCCGGGAACCAGCACGCTATCCTCTTCGACAAAGATCAGCATGTCTCCCTGCGTGTGCGCCGGCCCCAGCAGAAATAATCGCGCCGTCACGCCGCCCAGATCGAGTTTCATCTCGCCGTTAAAGAGAATGTCGGGCGTTCGCATCCTCACGTCCGCCAGCAGCTCCTTGTTTTGCACGGACATTTGCCGGAAGCGTCCCATGTGTCCCGGCAGCCGCTGCTTCAATTCTTCCTGCTGCACCACCGGCCGAATCAATATCGTATTCGCCGGAAACGCCTGCTCCCCGGTGACGTGCTCGGAGTGATAGTGCGTGGTGGTGAGGTAAAGAATCGGGCCGCGCGCCAGCTTCTGCTCCACGCGCATGATCGTCGCGCCATTGCGCTCGCCGAGCCCCGTATCGATCACCAGCGTCGCGCGATCGCCCACCACAATCCCGATGTTCGGCCATCCCACGATCGCATAGACGTGCTCCGAGACTTTCGTCAGCCCTTTCTCCGAGAGCAGCGGCTGCTCCGGCAGCGCCTGCGGCATCTGCCCTTGCCCCGTCTGCGCTTGCGCGCTTTGCGCCCCGGCACTGAGCAGCGCCAGCCCTGCCGCCAACACTGCTGCCCATCCCCCGACCTGGCCCTTTCGTGGAATTCTCATCGCGCGCACCTCGTTGCTGCCCTTATACACCCGTCTCCCCCGCCTGTGATTGCTTTTTGCCTTTGCGGGGTGCCCGACTCTCTTAACGCGCAAAAGCTCATCCTGTTGGTAGACTTTTGCACGCCCCATAGGGGCCCCCTCCCCCTTTTTTGCGTAAGTGCACATTCTGCGAGAGTTGCCAACGTGAAAATGCGCGGTAGGCTGCAACTCTGAATTTGGTAGCGCCGCTCCGGAATTGAATTCGTTTCGTGCTTCCGGAGTCTCCGTGGGAATCGGATCCCACCCTTCGCACAGAACGCAAAGGATGGGGCGCCCCAGAAAACCGGGGAGCACGACTGAAGGCCCTTCGGAGCTCAGGGCAAGCGGCCGCTACAAAATTACGTCGCACCGGAATAGCCCTCCCCCGGCATTTTTTCTGCAAGTGTTGATTCTGAACGGTTTTAAGTCTCGAGATTTTGGAAGTGCTGATTTTGCAGGCGTTAGATTCGCGAGATGTGTAAGTGCAGATCCCAACGGAGTTTATACGCAAAATGAGAAACCATGGCTCCGCCGACGCTCTTAATCGGGCAAAAGGACAGAGAGATTCTTCGACTTCGCGTCCCGCCCGGAAATCGGAAAGAAGCGCTTTCCGGGAGAGGCACAAATCGGGACGCTCCGCTCAGAATGACACCGCATCGGGTAGGACGGGATTTCGGGGCAGGATTCAGCGCGAACATAGGCGATGTTACCTGATTGGTCAATATAAATCAACTCCTATTTACTAGGCGTTAATTCGAACGAACCTTTTTTGGGGCAGCCATTTTGTTCGAACAATTGCCATCGTCAATGGCGTGTATCTCAACGTAGAGCGCCTGGCTACATAAACCAACCAGCGAGATATTTGTCAAGATCGTTACTTACACAGGAGAACGTGCTGCCACAGTCGAGCGAACAGACGCTCTAGGACCTCTTGCTTCGAAATGATTCCTTTGTCGGCCAGCAACTCCATAAATCGCCTCGATGAGGAGCATGTTATCGGCGAAGATCTCTTCAACTTATGCTTTCACTGCTCGTTCTTGGTTTCCACACTGAACTTCCATCTGGCTCGTTCCGATTCGAGACCGACGAGTCCCACAACCACTTATCAAAATGGGCCCGCAGTCCATTCGCATTTGCTAAGTTGGCGAAATACCGAATCTTATTCGGCCGCAGAAATGTGGCAAGGTTCGTGCATGCAATGCTTCTAGAAGGTACGTTGGCCTTTACATCGTGGAGAAGTCGCGCCGCCGTCCCAGAAAGGCGATGCAATGCGGAAGCATATTCCATTTGCGTCGTTTTTGACTCTTTCCCGGCAGCGAACATAGTGGCCGTCGGCTGCGACGACATGTTGTAGTGCTTACAGCAGCCCAAGATAGGCCAGTAAACCGAGTGCGATTACGGTCGTACACCCAAGATACAGCAGAAGGAAAAGGTAACGCCGATACAGAAAAAAAAGATAACGCCGTCTATGTATCACTTCTTTGTCCATGTGTCCGGACGGGTTTGCGCACGTTCAACTGGATCCGTCTAGCGTTAACCCGATTGCCGATCACATTATACGAGCACCTTCATAGCTAGCAATCTATATATAGCGATATATACGTACGTTTACACAATACTGTTCTATAGCTAACAATCATATGTGAACAGTCAAAGAGATTGGGTCACCGCGACAGGTGATGATACCACCGCTATCGATGGTGGGCGGGGCGATGCTGAGGCTACAGGATCTCATGCGAGCTGCAAAGAAACGGACTGCCGAGGGGACTGTAATTCGGCGTCTTCGTATAAAAGCTGGAATCACCCAGGAGAATCTCGCTCGGCAAGTGGGGGTTACCACGCATACGATCTGGATGCTCGAAAATCATCCGTCCGCAAATCCTCGCTTGAAGACTTTACGTGCAATCGCTAAGTCTCTCGGTGTTCCCGTGTCGAAGCTTGTCAGTTGATAGTCTTCAGTTTGGGGTTTCTAGGCAATGCAACGCGGCCAGTGTTGCAACGCATACGTTTCGAAAGTTTTTGCCATATCCGATCTTGGGTGGCGTGGATAAGTGCCTGTGTGAACGCTCCCAACGCATCTTCGTATTCCATGACCAAATGAAACTGAGCTTCTGGAACGCCTCCCTTAGTTCCGAGTCGCCAGTGCGTGATGTGTTCGATTGCCTTGTGCAACTTGCGACGAGCGATTCGCACCGCTGGACGCCGGTTGATGCTCTCAATATCTGAGTCGACAAGGCTGAGCGTATGTGGGCGCCGTGTTCTCCGCGATCTTTTCATGACTCCACCCCTGCCTCTTATCTTGATATTTGATGTCTTCGAACGAATAAATAGATCAAGGGTTACAGCTAAGCGACGAGTCCTTTTCCCGTTGGGAGAACCCTTAGGGGCCGGCCTCACGTAGGCGCTCAGTACCTTCAAGTGGAAAGCAGCGACAAATCACCTAGACAAAGGACCCATAATCCTGAACCAATGTTATACATAGGATAGTTTATTACTTATACTATATGTAAATACTATTTGACAACGATACTCACATTGAGATAGAAGTTAATTCGTTCCCCGCACCTTTGAAAGGCCTACCCTTCAAAGACCGTTGAAGGCGAGTTGTCGCAAGACATCGTCGCCGATGCACACATTAAGAATTTCGTGAGGTGGTACATGGGTGTATCCCAGCATGCGCCTTTGGCCTCCGAATTGGGACGGGAGACCTCGTGTGTTCGCCTGAAAAGCTTAATAGGGGCTTCCCCCTTGATGCAGCGACTCTACCGCCTCATTCAGGTAGCGGGTGATCATCGCTTTCCAACGTTGATTCTTGGAGAAAGCGGCACCGGAAAGGAACTGGTAGCACGCGCCATTCATGATCTAAGCTCGCGACGCACCCAACCCTTCGTCCCCGTGGATTGTTCCGCATTATCACCACACCTCGCAGAAACAGAACTGTTCGGCCACGTCAAAGGTGCATTTACTGACGCATGGCATGATCGGGCGGGCCTCTTCGAGGCCGCACACGGTGGCACTCTGTTTCTCGATGAAATTGGTGAATTGCCTCTCAATTTGCAGGTTAAGTTATTACGCGCTATACAGGAGAAGGAGATCAGGCAGGTTGGAAGCACCCGGCAAATTCCCACTGATGCGCGGATCATCGCCGCAACCAATCGAGATTTGGAGGCCTTTGTTCGTGAGGGCAGCTTTCGACAGGACCTCTATTTTCGTCTAAACGTTCTGCAAATGAACCTTCCGTCTCTACGAGAGCGCAAGAGTGACATCCCACTTCTAGTCGATCACTTCCTTGAGAGATTCAGGAGCTTACAATCGGCAGTTCAAACGTTCTCACCAGATGCAATGATGCGATTAATGGCCTACGACTGGCCGGGAAATGTTCGAGAACTCGAAAACGCAGTTGAATGCGGAATCGTAATGAGTTCCGGCGCAATCATAGAAGTAATAGACCTCCCTTCATCAGTTTCCGTGGGTTCATCGATTGAACCGGAAGCTGCCCCCGTCACCTTACGCGAGGCTGAGAAATGGGCCATCTTTAGAGCATTAGAGGAGACGCAGGGCAACAGGATTGATGCGGCGAGGATACTGGGGATGGGCAAAACCACTCTCTATCGAAAACTCAAGGAATATAAGGAGGGTTAGCTGCTTTGCGAATGAGGCGCGGCGGAGAGACATAGCACGCAGTTATGAAGCGCCTGCACGAATAGGCCGGAGAAGTATTGGCGGTGACGAAGGGCGACGAGTCCCCACAGAATGATGACAACGATGGCGATGATCAGGCCACTGCGGTCCATGAGCAGATGGTAGAAGAAAATGTTCACGATCACAGGGCCAAGAAGTACAAGCGCCAGCGGCACGTAGCGATTCGCCAGCAAGAGCGCCCCACCCGCGAGTTCCACCGCAGAGACGACGAGGATCGAAATGCGACTGCATCAGTGCGCTCAGGAACTGTCCGCTAGTCCTGAAGGCAAGGGACCATTAAAAAGTGCAAGAAACCATTCAGTCCAAAAACCAGAAAGACCAAGCCAAGCAGAATGCGGGCGATCAAGGCGGCAATTTTCATTCTTTTTCCTCGGTGGCATTCTAGCCAAAATCAGGTCGGGTCCGACGGGGGCCGGGCGCTTTCGCGCCCGCTGCGCGCAAAGGCAAGAGGGTGCCGCCCTGAAGGGCGGCGCTACATTTAAGAGCAAAAGAAAACGAGGCCACCCACTTTTCAGGACCCACCCTTACAAACGAAGGGTGGGGCACCCGCAAAGGCATAAAGCAGATCCCTCGTCGCTACGCTCCTCGTGATGACCGCTTTCGCTTGGGTGGGAGCCAAGGGCTAAAGCCACGGAAATCGCCGAGCGGGATTGTCGCGGCTTTGGAACGCTGCGCTCACCATAAAAAGCCGCGACCCACAAGGCAAATTCCCCAGCCCGCGACTTCTTTTGTTCTGACGTGCGCGTTCGCGCCGGTCGCGGGCGCCCTGGGCTACAAGACCCCATCCTCGTGAGGCAGCGGCAAAGGCGAAACAGAAGCCATTAGCCCATAGCGCGAGGCAATTCGTTAGAATCGAAGGCATGGGCCTTGCGATCGAGTGCCGCGGCCTGCGCAAAACCTACGACGGCAAGGTGGAAGCCCTGCGCGGGCTCGATCTCGAGATTCGCGAAGGCGAATGCTTTGGCCTGCTCGGACCGAACGGCGCGGGCAAAACCACGGCCATCGAGATCCTCGAGGGCTTGCTCTCGGCCACTTCGGGCGAAGTGCGCATCCTCGGCCGCACCTGGCAAAGCCATCCGCGGGAGTTGCGCGAATGGCTGGGCATCTCCCTGCAGGAGACGCGCCTGGCCGAGAAGCTCACCGTCCGCGAAACCATCGAGCTCTTTGCCAGCTTCTATCGCCAGCCGCGTTCCCCCGTCGAGGTGCTGGCCGAGCTCGAGCTCACGGAAAAATCGGATGCCTGGGTGGGCAAGCTTTCGGGAGGCCAGCGGCAACGGCTTGCCGTTGCCACAGCGCTGGTGGCGAATCCGCGCATTTTGTTTCTCGATGAGCCCACCACCGGACTCGATCCGCAAAGCCGCCGCCAGCTTTGGGAAATCATTCGCGAATTTCAGCGCGCCGGCGGCACCGTGCTCCTCACCACGCACTACATGGACGAAGCGGAACGCCTCTGCGATCGGCTCGCCATCATCGATTACGGCCAGATCATCGCCGAAGGAAGTCCAGCGGAATTGATCGAGCGCCTCGGCGGCCAGCACATGGTCGAGTTCGCCATCGACGGCGCTTCGTCCCACGAAGCCAAGAAAACGACCAACGGCAAGCATATGCAAGAAATTTGGCGCAGCCTGCCGGGAGTGGAGTCCGTGCACGCCGATAACGGCCTGGTCTGCTTGACGGTGCGCCAGCCCCACGTCACCATTCCGGCGCTGCTCGAAGCGGTTTCGCAGCAGGGCGCGCGACTGTTGCACCTGACCACGCGGCAAGCCAGTCTCGAGGATGTTTTCGTCCGGCTTACCGGCAGGCACTTGAGGGAAGAATCATGAGCGCTCCATTGAGAACAGACGAGGCCGCCAAGACCGCCGGCACACCTTCAGGCCTCGTCGCGGGCGGCGCTCGAAAACCCGCCGTTGCCAGGCAAAACGGCCGCTGGTCGGCTTATTGGCATCTCCTTGCCGCTCGACTCAAGGAAATGAAGCGCGAGCCGGAAGTGATCTTCTGGGTCTTTCTGTTTCCTCTGCTGCTGGCGCTTGGATTGGGAATCGCGTTTCGCTCCCGGCCCGCGAGCGTTCCCAACGTGGCCATCGCGGCCGGTCCCGGCGCGGACGCCGTGCTGCAGATGGCCCAGCGTTCGCCGCAATCGCTGCACGCCCAGATTGTCCCCGAAGCCGAAGCTTTGGATGGGTTTCGCCTCGGCAGATATGATCTCGTGATCGTTCCTGGCAGCGGCCCCGGTGGTGCGCCTCGAATATCGCTACGATCCGGCGCGGCCCGAAAGCGTTCTGGCGACGAGCGCAGGCCGATGACGCGTTACAAACGGCCGCTGGGCGGAAAAATCCGTTACCAACTACGGAGCGGGCTTTTAGCGAGCCCGGCGCGCGTTACATCGACTTTCTGATTCCGGGCCTGCTCGGCATGAACCTGATGAATTCGGGCATGTGGGGCATGGGTTTTGTTCTGGTGGATTATCGCCAGCGCAAATTGCTGAAGCGTTACGTTGCCACGCCCATGCGCCGCAGCGATTTTCTGCTGGCGCTCGCGAGCAGCCGTCTCATACTGATGGTCCTGGAGCTTGGATTACTTCTCGGCTTGGGCATCTTGTTCTTTCATATGCGCGTCGTGGGATCGTGGCTGGCGATTGTGCTGCTCGGAGCGCTCGGCGCGGGCGCATTTGCCGGTCTGGGACTGCTGACCGCAAGCCGCGCGCAAAAGATCGAAACGGTCAGCGGATTGATGAATCTGGTGATGATGCCCATGTGGATTTTCTCGGGGGTGTTTTTTTCGTATGAGCGCTTCCCTGCCGTGCTGCATCCGCTGATTCGCGCGCTGCCGCTGACGGCGCTCAATGACGCGCTGCGCGCTACGATTTTGCAAGGCGCGCCGCTTGCGGCGCAGGCGGGGCATTTGGCCGTGCTCGTCGCCTGGATGGCCATTTCCTTTTTGCTGGCGCTGAGCTGGTTCCGCTGGACGTAAACATTGCTGGCAGCATCTAACCGGTAACAATATGATCGACCGCAAAATCCGCAGTCTCAGGACTCCAACAAATCTGCTGGCGCTGGCTTTTCTGATCTTCGTAGCCGGCTGTGCGGCGACCAAGATTTCCGCGATCAATAACGATCCCGCGAAGTACATGGCAAAAGACGTCACCATCGCGGGGCAGGTCATCAACTCGTTTGCCGTCGCCAGCCAGGGCGCGTTCGAGGTCGATGACGGAACGGGCCGTCTATGGGTGTGGAGCAGCGGCTTTGGCGTGCCCAGCCAGGGTGCGCGCGTTGTCGTCACCGGCCGCGTTCAGTCAGGCGTTTCGGTCGGCGGCAGATTTTTCGCCAACGTGCTGCGCGAAACTCAGCCGCACAAGACCGCCTGACACTGGATCGCAGCCTGCGCTACCGTTGCCGGAATCGCCTCACAATTCGCCCAAAAACCAGCCGACGTTCGCACCGCGAATCTGGGCTTGACGAACCAGATGAATTACGCTACTGAATGGCCTATCCGGGATGCTTTTATCAATCGCGTGGAGGTCTCAACCATGAGAAAAGTGCGAGGTTTTCTTCTGTTAGCTTGCGGGTCGCTCATTGCCGCGCTGCCGACACTGGCGCATCACTCTTTCGCGGCCGAGTTCGATGGTCACAAGCTGGTGACGTACACGGGGACTCTGACGAAGCTCGACTGGGGAAACCCTCACGGCTTTTTCTATCTGAATGTGACGGACGAGACCGGAAACGTGACTAAGTGGGCCTTCGAGATCGCTTCCCCGAATATATTGCGCCGCTCAGACGAGGCCACCCGGACTTACTTCCTCGCAAACATGGGAAAACCACTGAGCACCACCGCATGTCCAGCAAAGGGCGGAGAGAATCGGGCCGCGACACAGTACGTTAAGTTCGCAGACGGGCGAATCGCGCCGATGGGCCCGAAAACGTATCAGGGTGACTTAGACTCAGAGCAGATTCTGCGAAACTTGAAATGACGTTCAGGGAAAGCGAGATTTCTTGAGGTGAGCAGTTTTGTCGAAGGAACGGAGCCGCATTGGATCGCGGGAGGGGTACCAAATGAAGAATCAGCGCATTCTAAGCGTGGTTATTTTGGCAGCAGCCTCGTGCATGATTTTGCCACTCGCTGGAGCTCAGACGGCCTCGCCGGCCAAGGATGTGCCAAAGAAGAATGAGCCAACGCCTCGGATGCCAGATGGGCATCCGGACTTTTCGGGCGTCTGGTACCCCGGCATCATTAAAGACATCAATCACATCCCCCCGAACGAAAATCACCGTGGATACGACCCCAAAGTAACGCCGCAAGAGAAGCCATCGTTTCAGCCCTGGGCCGCGGAGAAAATTAAGTTAATGGGAGCCACCAGCGACAATCATCTGGAGTTATTAGTGCCCAATCTGGAGTGCATGCCGCGCGGGGCTTTGAGCTATTTCATCGGATCGGGCTATGCAATCCAGCTCGTTCAGAACGTGCATGAGCTGGCCCTGCTTACCGAAAGCGATACAACCTGGCGGTACATACCCACAGACGGGCGTCCCCATCCGAAGTATATGGATCCTCAATGGAATGGGAATTCTGTTGGCCATTGGGAAGGCGATACCCTCGTTGTCGATACGGTCAGTCTCGATACGCGCGCTTGGATTGGATATCCCGATTACCTGGGATGGTTTCCGAGTGACGAGGCGCATTATACCGAGCGCCTAACCCGCCCCGACGCAAACACCTTCGTTTATCAGGCTACGGTAGAGGACCCGAAAGTGCTTACCAAGCCATGGGTCTCGGTTCCCCGGACATTTACGTGGGCAAAGGGAAAAACGATTAATGAACGCTATAACTGCACGAACATGTCGGATTACCAGCAACTCTCACCCGACAAGAAGCCGATCACAGCCGAGGGGAGCGATGAGCGCTTCTTCGATGCCGAAGAGTACGACCGGCTGCGCAAGCAATACAACAAGTGAGGATACTCTCCTCTGCCGACAGGCGTAGTTCCGGTGATTCTTGGCCCAGAGGTGGCATCCACCACACCCATCTAGCGCGGCGTAAGTCGAGCGTGCTCAACTCCTCTCTCGCCATGAACCAACCGGGACATCTGCAACGCGGCGGCGACCACAGGCCGCTACAATAACCGCTATATCAGATCCCAATGGTATTATGGTTTCATCGTAAGTAGTTGATGGCGTATGCGGTTCCCCGGTAGCTCAATGGTAGAGCGTTCGGCTGTTAACAAAAGTTGATTACGCTGATTCGGCACCGTTTAACTACCAAAAAGGCCTCAAAAGTAGGCCCTAAATGGACTCAAATGGACTCAGCATCGCCCACTGAACGCTCCACGGGAATGCCGATATCTGCCCTTTTTTGAATTCCAAGCCGGGTAGATTTTCGTCAGGCGTTCGAGCATCCTGATCTTGATTTAAGCCAGAAAATTTAGGAGTGAAAGCCGGGGGGAGTTTAACGGATGCCCTTAGACAAGCCATTGGAAGAGATCACAGAGGCGGACCTGACAGCTTTGATCGACGCGCGCACGCCGGAACTCAGGACCTTGGAATACAAACAGGTGCTCCCCGGGACTTCTGACGATAAGCGGAAGGAGTTTCTTGCCGATGCTTCCTCGTTCGCCAACTGCGTGGGCGGCCACTTGATCTATGGGGTGCGAGAGGATGCTGGCGTGCCTGTCGAAGCCGTCGGAGTTCCTGAAGATGGCGACGCAACCATCCTTCGTCTGGAAAATATGATCCGTGACGGGATAGCGCGCCGCATGCCGGTACATTCCGCCGCAATTAAACTGGCCAACTCCCGGACCGCTATTGTTATGCGCATTCCCAAGAGCCTTGCGCCGCTCCACATGGTTACTTTCGGAGGAACTTCGCGGTTTTTCTCCCGCACCTCGAATGGAAAATATCAATTGGATGTTGACGAAATCCGCGCGGGGTTTCTCGGATCGGAGACTACAGCAGAACGCATAAGGAATTTCCGGCTCGACCGTGTTTCTCGGATCAGGGCACGCGAGACGCCAATTCCGCTCCAACAGGGACCTTGCACAACCCTGCACATCCTACCTCTCACTGCGTTTGGAACCAGCGCACGGTACGATGTGATCGCGCTAAAACGAAATGCCAATATGTATCTGACACTCGCCCCTCTGTTTCAGGATAACGTGAACAATTCTCGGATCAACTTCGATGGTCTTTGCATGTACGATGTGGCGGGCAAGCACCCTTCAGCGGGATTTCTGCAACTCTACAAGACAGGAATCATTGAAACGGCCGACAGCTTTTTGATTTCGGCTGCGGAAAAAGCCGGGAAGGGGAAATTGATTGGAAGCTTGGCATTCGAGGGCAGATTGTTTCGGTCGGTACGCAGGTATCTGTCGGTCCTAAAATCGCTGGGAGTCGACCCGCCTCTCATGCTGATGCTTTCGCTGACGGATGTGCAAGGCTACACAATTGTTACAAAAGACTACGCCGGTTTCCTTGATGGGGGAGTACCTTTCGACAGAGATGTTCTGCTGCCGCAAGAGGTATTGATAGATTCCTATGCCGCGGACTTGACCCTCGTAATGAAGCCTCTTCTTGATGAGGTATGGAATGCCGCTGGTTTCGACGGTTCTGTTTATTACAAGGATGGTCGGTGGATTGGAGATCAACTCGCTGCACAGGTGGGCGGCATATGATCGGGCAAAAGCTGAAGACGCTACAACCGCGCATCGGTATGCGCATCTAAGTTTGTAATTCTACTTTATCAGCGCCACGTGCTCTTGGCGTGGGGCTCTCCTTTTTGAGCCTGTGTTTCACTGCCCGCGCCCGGAGCGGTGATAAACTCCCGGTCCGCTAATGGCAAAAGTCTACATTCGGGCAGTTCGCCTGGGGAAGTGGTTCCCACCGAACGACGCTCTCGCCGTCCAGATCGCACGGCTCTGTATTCTGCGGGAAGACCTGATGCTGCAGCTTCACGGTCTTCACGCGGAGCGCATCAAAGCTCTCGACCTACACTCGACTGCATACCGGCGAACGTATTTCCTGCGGAGTGCGGTACGGACGATGTGGGAAATTCAAGGCGCAAATACTGTAATCCGCTCGAATCCCGCATTCAAAAAGATGCTTGCGAAATGCTCCCCCGGCGATCAGCGCAAACTGAAGGAGATTACAAGGAAACTCAATGCGGCTGCTCCGCTCGTCCAGCGACTTCGAAACGCGCTCGGCGGGCACGTCGATACGGACTACGTTGCTATCGCGCTAAAGGAAATGGAGTGGGAACGCTTTGGATTTCTGGAAGTCGGGGCAAGGATCAAAGAAACGCATTATCAGTTTGCCGGTGAGCTTGTAGCGGAGATGCTCGTTCCCGGAGTTCCTCCATCGGAACGCTTCGCGCAGTTGGAGAAGGATATGGTCACAATTGCCGGCTTGCTGCCAATCGTCCAAGCCCTTGAGCTAATCATCGCCACCTACGCCGAGGCTCGGGATTTGATTTAGCGTGAGGAACTGCCGGTGCAGCGCAAGACGATCAACGGTTGGATCGACAAGGCTTCCAATCATCTTCAGACTGCGCGAGAACACGCGAAGTCGCATCGCCACTCTGAGGCCGCCAACTCGCCCGCGCTCACGTGGAGAGCACGCTGTTCAAGCGCGAATTTCCTGCATCCTCGCGCGCGAGTGCACACGCGTTGCCCAGTGTTTATGCGGGTTTTTGAACAATTTGCCCTGGTTTTGCGTGGATTTTGGGTCCGTGTCGGGGCTGGTCGGAGGCTGGGGCTCGAATCGGATAAAGCACTTGGCTCGAACCAAGGGGTTTGGGGGGGCAAGTCCCGCCGGGGTCGCCACTTTCAGTTTGAAATTCAGAACAGTTTAGTGTGATAGATAAATGCAATGGCGACTATGAGGGTCGCTACTCCAAAAGCAAACGCCCCGATGTGCCACCAAAATAAGTGCCAGGTTCTCTCCCCGAGTTTCCTAGCTTCCGCTCTTCGCTCGCTCAGGCGCTTATCAATCTCTTCCTTGCTAACTTGGAACCGCCAATCCTCACGATCCCGTGCGATGCTTCTCGTTTTTCTGAAGTCACGCAGCCTGTTAACAACACACCAAAGTCCTAAGCCGATCGACAATATAAGACAGACAATGGAAGCAAGCATGAAACTCTTGCCCCAACATCCAGGAGTGCAGTTCTGATCTTTAACTGTTGCCAGAGCGAATCCAAGTGACGCCGTCGCGAGACTTAGAATCAAACCCAGGACATAGCCAAGCTGGTCGATGGCAATTGACTGCCATCTGACATAGCTGCCTTCATAGGGCATGGCGAAGCTTTGTGCTCACTGCGTCTTAATCTGACTCGATACAATGTCAAAGTCGAGTGATTGCGTCTTTTTACCTCGTTGACCTATTACGGACAGTTTGCCGCCTTTCCTCTCAAAAGAGAACGTATCGCCCGGTATCAGATAGCTGCACTTGCTCCACACGACGTTCCGAGTGCACCCAATTACCATGTAAGAGCTTGCCGTCTCCACCAAATTGTAAACGGTGTAATGCGTCCAGTTTATTGGCACGTTCTGAGCAGGCGTGTATTGCGTGTTGCACTGCACATTTGCTTGGGACATATTCCCCAACCACGTCCCGCTGCCCATGCAATTGGTGCTCGCACTCCCCTGCTGTTGATAATAGGAAGTCGTGGTCCAGGGCACTCCTCGCCAGGCAACGGCTCTTAGCGTGTTGGGCGGCATTGTGGGCCGAGTGGATGCCACGGGCGCTGCCGATGCGGTCGGCACCGGGCTTGCTGGATTGGTCGTTGCTGCTGGCTCGGTCTTTGTTTTCGAGACAAGTTCGGCGAGAAGAAAGCCCTCTACGCCCGCCCCTGTCCGAACTTTGAGGCAGAGTTCGCCCAGCCCATCATATTCGTTACCGATTACTGTGAGGACATCCCCGCACTGGACATAAGCCAATGCCGGTGGGTCGATAAGGGTATTCGGATAAACTCCTACCTGACCATTTCCTAAGCCGTCGCACGACTTCACGTAGACCTTCTCACCTTCATACCTGGGGGCCTTTACCATAGCCAGGACAACTGCATCGGGCACGCCTGAGTCCTTCAAATTCTTTAAGCTGGCCGGAGAAGTATCGAAGTTGCTGGGTGAGGATTGGATTTTCGCCACTACTATTTCAGGAGAGAGGCCATCTTTGAGCATACTTATTACGGAAGCATTCGTCAGCGGGCTGTTACCGGGGTTCTGAGCAAATAGCGGAGCAACCATGACTGAGCAGGTAGCAAGGAACAGGGAGAGCAGAGCCGCAGGTCGCATTCAGAAGCCTCCTCAAGCACAGTGTCAGTCGGGCAATCCGGGGAATGCCTGTACGCTACTACAGATACGCTCTGTCTGTCTACGGACTGTCGGTAGACGTTCGAGCGGCTTGCTCACATCCTCTTCGGGATGCACAGCGTACTGGTCGCTCTGGGCGAAAGAATCCGACAACTTAGAGAAGTCCGCCATTGGTCGCAAGAGGAGTTTGCGGACCGCTGTGGCTTGCATCGAACTGCAATTGGCTTGCTCGAACGTGCTGAGCGTATCCCGCGCCTAGATACGCTTCTAACCCTATCCAAAGGCTTCGGTATCACGCTTTCTGATCTTCTTCGGGATGTGGAGAAGAGGAGTCAGCCATCGTTGAGAAAGGCACGTGATCGGGAGTGACCTACGGTAGACGCCTCAAAAGCTTCGCAGAAGCGCTCGCTAAATAAAGGTCGCGTGTTGCGTGTGCGTTGCGCTCCATGTGTTCTCCAAGCGATTAGCCGGATTTGAGTGAGTTGTTCTGTTTTCGGGCTGGTCCACCGGGATTGATGGCCTGTACTGCCGGACAGCTACTTCTTGCGAAATCCGCCGAGCATCCCGCCGATGGTTTGTACCTCCCCACGCATACAATCGGTCTAAGCCCAGCACCCAGAGTTCATTGAGGAGGAGCTACGTCTATGGCAACGATGCCGTCGTATGTCGAGGACCAAGTGGTTCAAGAGAAGGGTCTGGTTGAGGGCCTGATGGATTTCTCGTTCCGGCGCATGGTTACCCCGCGGATGCTCAAGATGCTCTATGGCCTGCATCTGCTACTGGGTCTGATCGTTGCCATCGCGTTTACCTTCAACGGATTTAAGACAACTAAGGCCGATGGGCTAGTCGCGTTGATCCTGAGCGTTGCTGGCATGTCCTTGTGGTTGATCTATTGCCGCGTGGCAGTGGAACTATTGGCGACCTTGTTCCGCATCGGTGCCGCGCTCACAAATTCCCGTGAGTGACGGCATCGAATCCGCAGAGCCTACTGGAACGCCTAACTTAGCGACATTTGAACATAGGCGGCGAAGCACACGTGTCCTCCAATCCGTGCTTCTGAGTATTTCCGGCCAGAACAGAGTTGGGAACCCGGTCTCCGAGTTGACCTCTGCGGTTGCTGTAAACTTCCACGGATGCCTCTTCTCGTCCAGGTACGACTATCAACCCGGATCGTCGGTGACCCTGCAGGCTGCAAATCAACAAGCTAAAGGCAAACTGCACTCTGTGCGTGCGCAAGTCAAGTATATCGGCCTGCCCCGAAGTCCCCGAGACCTTTACCGAGTGGGCGTAGAACTGGAGATACCCGCCAACATTTGGGGAATCAAGTCTCCGCCGGAGGACTGGCGCCAGAGTTCGATCAATGCTGATGTGGGTATGGGAGCCATTGCACGTATGCCCGATTCCCAACCATTTGTTCCGACCCAAGAGACACATGATGCCCCCAGCACTGGGGCCGCAGTCCGCAGACCCGTATCAATAGGCACTAGCGACCTCACTCTGGAAGGCTCAACCGAGGCTGGCGAGCCGGTACGGGTCTTGGTCTCGACTGACCAAACTCTGCACGCCTTGGAAGGGTGGCTACAACAGGCGGCGGAGAAGGCTGTGGCATTAGCTGTGTCTCGGCGTCTCGACAAGGCCCACCCCGCAGCTGTGAGGACCATCGAGAATGCGAGCCACCTGAGCCTTGAAAATATCGAAGAGCGAGTCCCCTCGCGCGTGGGGATTATCAGTAAACTAAAGGCAAGTCTCACAAATTTGACCGAGCGTCTGCAGAAACACGTCGAGCCCTCGTTTGCTGGGGTTCAGGAAACGGTCCGACATCTCGAGGACAGCGTTCCCGAGATTAAACCCGTCGGGGTCAATATGCGGGCCTTCTCAGAGAGATTGGCGGCGGGGGAAATTGAAGTTCGGGCTGGTGCAGAGGCTCATTATCAGGTCAACATTGACATCACTAAGATGGTTAACGCAAAAGTCGTTGGTTCGTTCAGGGTTTCGGGTGGGTCACAAAACGATATCGCCGTTGCACTTGTCGCTGAGGATGAGTTCGAGAACTGGATTAATGGGCATCAAGCTAATGTGCTCTTTGCCACAAACAGGGTTACGAGGGCGCGACTCAATTGGCCGATTACGAGTTCAGGAACCTACGTCCTAGTGTTCGACAATCGGTTCTCACTGTTATCACCCAAGAGAATAGCTGCAGACATCGAACTTCATTACCATATTCAGAAGTAGGCCAGACGAACAGTCTGGCTCGCGCTCGCTTGCCGGGTTTCCCTTGTCCTGCGCAGTATAATTGTGCGATGGCGAACTCCAGATGGCGCAGCGCCGAGAAATGGGCGACAGGCATCGGCATCGTCACGGTCGCCGTGGCTATCCTTGCTTGGCTTAAACCGATCTCCCCGCCTGCCGGAATAGGCAATGTTACTCAGGTGCCAGATGGGATCGCGCAAATCGGAAACGGCAATCAAGTCGTAGTGGCTCCGACTCCCCCGGAGTCGCAAACGCCGCGGTCCCCCTCACAGCCCAAAACAGAATCAGAAACTAACCCGTTAGCGCCAAATGCAGGAAACAAGCCTCAGATTCATCGGGAAAGCCGTGGCGATAATAGCTCTAACGTTGCAACCTCCGGTAGCAATAGTCCGGCGGCATCACAAAACGCTCCAGGTGGGATCAGCATCGGACGGGACAATAACGGAACCGCCATCGTAAACAATATCGGCATACACAGACCACTTCTACTAACCGAAGACCAACAGAAGTATGTTGCTTCACAGCTTGGTGCATTCGCGGGACAATCCGTGGAATTAGATGTAGACAGGGCCACCGGAGAAACCGACGCGTTCACTAAATCGTTGATGGCTTCATTTTCTCTAGCACATATAAATGCGGCACGGAAGGATGCCATGTTTGTCGGAGGGTGTCTTAACTATCCTGGTGTTTCGTTTATGGTTGGTACTAATCGTCTTGAAATGGCAAACACGATTTGGAGAGCATTAGTAGGGACGGGAGCCGTGGAAGGACAAGGACAGGCCTGTAGCCGAAGCGGTGAGCCAGATGAACTCGTTATCAACATTCGCCCAACAAACTAAGCCGCATCCTTGATTTTGGCTGTTAAGTTCTTTGTATTCGAGATTCGGAGAGGCAATTAGCTTCATGATCGGATCGCGGAAAAGTGTGGGGTGTGCTTTACGAGATTCCCGACTACCTTATCCGCCGTACAAGTGCTCAGGCGCGGGGGCGTAAGTCTCTTGACGCGATTGAAGGTGAGGGCACGAATTACAAGAGAGAGACGATTCAGGTCCGCAAAACCAACGGTGAGATCGTATCGGCGCTCACCTACACCGTCAAAGACCCACAGCCTGGACTGAGGACGAACATTGCCTATGTCAGGCACATCGTTTACGGCTTACGCGAGCACAAGATTTCAGATGAATACATTGCAAAGGTGAAGGCGATTGCGGCGGCCAACAACCCTGAGATCGCAGCAGACGTGGAGAAGCTGTAGTCCTAAGAGATGGGTTTGGGCGTCAAGTTTGGTGCAGTCGCGCTTTCACTACGTCCTATAGGGGCGGGTTGCTCGCGGCTCCTTGCGGAGCCGTTCGTCCCCGAAACGAGTTTTCCTGACCCGTTTAAGGTGTTTGGGTTCTTGAAATCCTCGGATGCAAGCTTCAACCTTTTCGGCGCACTTGTTTTCGATCTGCGCTTGTGCCACCCTTATGGGAGTTTCGGATTGCTACCAGACGTGAGATTCGGTCACGATGAAGTCCGCATCGAGCCCGCGCGTTGTTGTAGTAATCCGCCCTAGCCTCTACTCGAATCAGCCCCTCCTCTTTTTCCGCAAGAAGGTCTTGGAGTTATGGCAGCAGATTTCTCCAAGGAGAGCGAAGATTGCCTTCTGCCTATCGGCAGCCCTGATTGCAATAGTTGACGTGCGGGCACCCGCCAATATCAACGTCTCTCTGTTCTACTTTGTCTTGATTGTGTTAGCCGGATTCACGAGATCGTTCAAATGGCTTTGGATTTCGACGATCATTTTCATACTTCTGACGCTCGGCGATGTAGCCTTGGGGACACCACCCATAGATAGCCACTTAATTTGGGTAAATTGGCTGAATCGAATCATAACTGCTGCGGCTCTTACCGTTGCAGCCATCCCCGTACACCTCCTGTTGCGCGGCGTTTTGACCCTTGAGCGAAGTGTTGCCGAGCGGGAGCGAGCGGAGCGGGCGTTGCAAGAAAGTCATGACCTACTCGAAAAGCGCGTTGAAGAGCGCACATCGGCTCTCGCCGTAGTGATCGAAGAGTTGCAGAAAGAAAATGCCAACAGAATTCAAGTAGAGAACCATCTGCGCGAATCGGAGTCGTCTCTGCGCGAACTTTCGCTTGAGTTGCTCCGCGCACAAGATGAGGAGCGCCGCCATCTCGGCCAGGAACTTCATGATGGGGTGGGGCAATGCCTCGCGGGGTTGAAGTTAAACCTGCACCTTGTGGATCAGGGAATCCCGACAGCCGAGAAATCTACCAGGAAATACGTTGCAGAATGCCGTGAGCTTACCAACGATGCGCTGTCGCAAGTAAGGACGCTCTCACATCTGATGTTCCCGCCGCTGCTCCAAACTCTGGGCCTGAAATCCACGATCCCCTGGTATGTGCGGGGTTTTGAGGAACGAAGTGGAATTCAAACTAAGCTCGAAATGCCACAGAATTTAGGCAGACTGCCTGAACACTTGGAATTAGCCCTTTTCCGAATCCTTCAGGAGTCGCTGACGAATATTCATCGCCATTCCGGGAGTCGGCGCGCTCACGTTCGCCTTGAGTTCATCGAAGGTGCAGTCGTATTACAAATAAAAGACGCGGGCAAAGGCATACAAAATTCACCGTGCGGGGTGGGTGTGCGTAGCATGCAGGAACGCGCGAAAGAGCTTGGGGGCAAAGTGGAACTCTCTTCGGGACCAGAAGGGACTACCGTCAGAGCGACACTGCCCTATCGCAATACCTTTGCGGCCGCTTCCTAAACATTTTTCACTGCGCCATTGGCCCGTCATCCCTCCGCCCGATGCTTTGGCGCTGCTTTCTAATCATCGTAGAGGGTTGAGTCACTCCGAACGTAACGCATGGGCTCTCTATTCCCTTTTCTTAAAGTAATAGATTCCTCCAATCACGAGTGCCACCAGCAATAGCACTTCCCATATATTCATAATGCGGCCACAGCGGAAATTCCGGGGCAGTTGCTTCAGGTCGTGAAGTCCGTCCCGCGTTCTAATATCGGAAGACTTCGGATTCTTTCAAAACTGACTGGACCGATTCCTCCATTAAAGATAAAGATAGCTGTAGAACTCTAACCCGCTGGCCTATGCTTAACCGCTGAAGCAGGATTTCACGACCATTCGCAAACCGGACGGCGTCACGGTATGCGTTCGCTGTTGCCGTCAGTTGCGTGAAGATCACCTCTTCGCTTGCGCCAACGGTGAACGATTCCTGCACATCTTTTGGAATATCATTCAATAGCAAACGGGCACCTGGCGGGATGCAGACTGCAACCTCTTCTGATTGTAGGTTTCCAAAGAGCCTTTTCACGACGCCAGCATTCGTCAGCGAAGTGCATGGCGTTAGTCCTCGTGATCCAGTCCAAAACTCATGCACAACTAAGTCTTCACCTTCACGCGCCAAACGATTCGGAATTCCCATGAGCGAATAGTCACACATGTAATTTTCTCCTTCAATTGTTCAATGTTGTCGCGGTCCGCTTCCGGGATCGTCGCGGGATGCCGCCATCGCTTGATATCGTTTAACGATCGAATATGAACCTACGATTTTGCGGGTCCTATCGGTAAGACCTTGTACTTCACCTTATACAAGGTTAAGTTCCGTTTAAGGGTACCCATGGGAACGTGAGCTGCCGAGCCTCGCTGCTCCCAGGTTGCGTGGCGGGGCTGCCTTTTCAGAGTGCCTTGTGAATCAATCCCACACGCATCCGGGCACCAAGGCTCGACGAGAGGAGGGAATCAACATGCCGCATATCACTACGCGGACTTTTGGCCCTCTGTTTGCCGTCATCCTGATTTGTTTTGGCTCTATCACTGCCCAGCAAAGACCAAGTCAACAGTCTGGGAGAACACAGAGCGCTGCACCACAACCTACTCAGGCGACGCCACAGCAGCAGAATGACCAGCTTCGCGATCAGGTGGCGCAACTTCAAATGCAAGTCAAGGATTTGCAGGCAGCAATCGACGATTTGAAGTCACAACAGCAGGTAGTCACAGCCACAGCCAAAGAAACCCACGAACTCGTACTGGATAGCCGTGTTGTGCAGAAGCAAGACCGCGCGGAGCTGGACTCGTTAGTAAAGGCGGTGGGCCGAAACGAAAGAGAGATTGACAATCTCGGACGCCAAGTTAACAGCATGATGCGGGATTTGCAGCGAGTCAAAACGAAGGTAGGATTGTTCTAGCCGGGCGGGATTGCGGTATACCGCTTTGTTTTTAAGTCAGTCGGTGATCGGCCATCTTCCGGGCGACATGCAGAAGTAGCTCCCGATCGTCTTCATCGGTTCGGCTTAGCAGCCGATGAAATTTCGCCATCAGCCGTGCGTCCTTGCCGGAACTTTCCCGCGGAGTCTTTTTGAGTTTTGGAAGTGCGGGTGGATTGTCACCTTCGTAGAATAGCTGGTAAAGCGGCACCTCAAGCGCTCGGCTCACACGCGTCTCAAGACATAAGCAACCGCTACTGCGAGTGCCGCGGCGATGAGAAGCCAGAAGGCAGCGACGTTTACTGGTATCCCGCGCTGGATTCCCGAAGAGGCCAGCTAGGAAATGTCTTGATCTTTGGGCGCGTATCGCCGCACCAGGAAGGCTGCCGCTACCAGGATCACGATGGCCATTGCATAGGTTTGACCGTAGGCTGCAACCAACGTTTGTGTCGTTTTCATTTGGGCTCTCTTCTAAGCCCGTCCATTAACGAGTTCCCATATTAGCGCGAGATGATGATCGTCGTGTTCGGCGACAAAATACAAGTGGTCTAGCAATCGCATCGGCGTCTTCAGGCGTGGGTGGAGAATCGCCCGGCCCGCAAACAGCGACGGATTCAACCTCTCCACACACGTCAATAGCTGTTCCCTTGCGGTGCGGAAGCCGACGACAATCTCAAAGGTTGGCATGGTGTTGTAGTTGGCTGCGTCTGTTTGTCGATTGGTCAGGTCCGCCGCAGTGAGTTGGGCGCTGCCGTTTACGTAGTCGGCGATTCGCACGATCCACAACGGTTCGAGGTCCAGCAAGTGCCCGGCATTTTCCTGAGCTGACCACTTTCCGTCCGGTTTCCGGACAAGCGTTTGGAGAGTACGACCACGAAGCATGTTCTCAAGTCTGCCCGGAGTGCTGCGCAGACGGGCACACACGTTCGGAAGCTCCTCTACTGGAAACGAAAAGTCGAACTTGCGCTCGAACCAAGGCACGTGACTAATGGCGTCGGTCACAGTACGATCCCGTCTGCGGCCTGCCCGGTTTTGCCCCGGCAAAGAGGGCCAACTCGCGCCATTTCCAGTGGCAATCAACATTCGCAAAACCGATGTCCCGCAGCCAGGCAAGCTGCGATTCCAGATCAAGCAGCTTGTTAGACGGGTCCTCGCGTTCCCAGGAGATTGCTTTTAGGAACTTGCGATGAAGCACTGGCGTTGGCGAGGCGACGTGCTCCAGATTACAAAAGACTCCGCAAGGTGCGAGCAGGTTGAATATCTCCTCGTAGAGCACGCGCTTGCGTCCGTGGTGTACGTGGTGGATTGCAAAGCTAGAAATGACTGCATCGAAGCGGCCCATGTCTGGCAAGGCCTTGTCAAAGTCGTGTGCGATGATCGATACGCGGCTGTCCTTGCCGAAGCGTCGCCGCAGTTCGTCCAGCATGGCCGGGGAGAAATCCAGCGCTACGAATTCAGCGGAAGGACGCGCGTATGCTCGCGCAGTTCTGCCGAACGTTAAGCAAAACGAACGAGACTGACCGGATTTTGCTGCTTCACATTGCCCGAAAGCTCGCGAAAGGTAGAGCTGCCTGACCGACTGCTCAGCTATCTAATCTAGTCCTCGGCAAGCTCTTTGTTGTAGAATCCTGCCAACCAGCCGGTTCTAGTACTCTATGAGGTGTTCTCATGGAAGCCCAACAGAGATACGCCCTCGTCGATCAGCTGACTCGCGAATTGGAATCTGCGGAAAATAGCATTAGAGCACTCAAGGCGGCGGCTGAAGTTGACCGTCACACGGAGCGGGTTCGTGCTTTCACTACGGATTTCAGAAAAGCCCTGCGCGTGAGGAGAGAATTGGAAAAACAGCTCAAGGCTCTCTCCTGTCCTTTGTTTTACGTTCTTTAGATCGGAGTCTTAACTCTGGCGCTGAGACGAGTGCTAGAGGCTAGGGCCGTAACGGTGCAGGAAAGACGGATGCCAGTCCTGAATAATCTTCGGATATTAATCGCGGATGACCATGAAATCGTCCGAAAAGGACTAACGACGCTAGTAGCATCCAGGTCGGGATGGGTGATTTGCGCTGAAGCGACAACAGGTCGAGAAGCCGTTTCGCTGGCTGAACTATATCGGCCCGATATCGTAGTCATGGACATTGGTATGCCCGCATTAAACGGGCTGGAGGCTGCTCGCAGGATACGCAAGATGCTGCCGAAGACTCAAGTCGTGATCTTGTCTGTTCACTATTCCGATGACCTCGTTCGAGAAGCCGTGGATGCGGGTGCCCGCGCTTACGTGCGGAAAGCAGACGCCATCAACGAGCTTTTGCTTGCCATCGAAGCCCTTGCGAATAATCGACCATTCTTCACATCAGGTGCGGCCCAAGTCCTTTTGGATGGATTTACGGGACCACTGTCAAATGAACCCCAAACGCCCTCGATGCACAAATCCCTGACTTCGCGACAGCGGGAGGTTCTGCAATTGGCAGCAGAGGGCAACAGCAGCAAGGAAGTCGCCGTCGCTCTGAACATCAGCGTTAAAACAGCAGAGACGCATCGTGTCAATATTATGCGCAAACTCGGAATGCATTCGGTGAGTCAGTTGGTACGTTACGCTGTCAAGAACTACATCATCGAGCCTTAGTCACTCGCAGCGCCATTTCCAACCGCTTCTCCGGCCCACTTATCGTGGTCAAACGGATGTCGAATCCGCGTGGGATTGATGGGCTGGACCCGCGGCAGCATTGCCTTAGTTATCGAGGTTGCTGGAAGGTCCGTCAAAGCCTAGAATCCAGCCAAATGATTGCTATTCTCGGATGCGATCATTGTCTCCAATCGCCAGAATCGGAGGGTCCGTTTTGGAGCGAAGTTGAACAAACGACGCGGGCACGGCGTCAACGAGAAGGATTTCTAAAAACGTTGGAGAAAGTTATCGAAGAGAACGGATGCACGCTGGTTGCTGAGGAGACGGTACATGGTCAGACTACTCCTGGATCAACCTTGGCTCAGAAATTGGGGCTTACATATCGGAACATTGATATGACGGCCGCTGAAAGAGCCGCGACGGGCATACCGTTGGATTCGGAATTTAGTGACGATTATTCTCCAGAACAGAAGGAGCAATGGTACCGGCAGCGGGAGCAGCATATGGCTGAACAAATTGAGAAGGCCCGGTCTAAAAAAGAGAGTGTTTTGGTCGTCTGCGGCGCACTGCACATGGTCCAGTTGGAGACCTATTTTTTGAACAAAGGCGAGAAGGTAATCACACACGATCTTACGCAGGCATCGTGGTTCTCAGGACCGCTTTCGACGGAGTGGCTGTCCGAAGACGGATAGGAGCGCGAGTATTTCCTGAGATTGGTTGGTAGATAACCTATCGATCAGCCTCGGCAGCACGTCATCCGCAAGAATGATCAAGGAACTGAGCCATCGTATTTATCCGCTTCCGGCAGGCAGGGCAGCCCGGCACAACCACACCAGGACCGCCATCCGCCATGCTCGGCTTCTCCGTTAAGAACGTTGAGAAATCGTGCCGGCGAATCTCTGATTGCAGCGCGCGAAGCAGGTCCGATTTTTTCCTTCGCCTATCTTACTAGCCTCCGATAGAATCCGCGGCACGGAGCGTCTACCTATGACGTTAATACCCTCGAAGTTCCTGGTATGCGTCGTTTCTATGGCAGTTCTGATTCCAGTTCTTCCAACGCTTGCTCAAACACCTGAAAGCACGATCATCCCTGGTGTGGTGGAGCCCTTGGAACTTCCCGGTGAGCCTCAAGGGTCCACTCCCGCGCTACGCAATTGCGGCCTCTAGTTCCTTGCATTTTGTGGCGTTTTTGAAAAAGTTTGCTGGATATGAACTGGCGGCCTGTTTCTCCTTTGCGGCGGTTACCTTGGCAAGCGCCTCGAACGTAAGCTCGGGGATCCGCTTCTTGACCGCCTCAAAATCCAATGGACCTGTGTTCTCATAATTGCCAAGCGACTGGAAGACCAAATGGAGAACGAATCGGTTGCCGTGGACAGCAATCAGGCGATCCTTCCCTTCAAAGCTCGCTTTTCTCTTTAGCGCTTCGTCCACTAAACGCATAACTTCGACGGAACGCCACATCCTAAGTGCAGACACAGAAGGGTTAAACAATATCTTGTAAGGAGCCTGTTGGATGTCATCGTATAGCCTACCTACTTCGCGCTTAGCCTGGACACACAAACCTACGTCCTTCTGAGCACAGGCAAGCGCTACGGCTGCATCATCCAGGGAGCAGCCCTCTTCTGGCGAGGGTTCCCTGTCGCCAGTCTTATACGCATAGAATTTCTCGCACTCAAGAAGCAGTTCCGTTTTCAACCGGTCCTGCTCGGGATCGAGCGCAGCGAAATCTTTCTTCTCAATTCGATTTTGGGTGTTGGCTGCCCGAGTGAGTTCTGCTGCAAATGTCGGAGGTACACGTTCAAGATCAATGATTTTGACAAGCACACGCGCACGGTGCAACCCATTCGGACCGCCGTCAATTGCCGAGATTATGCTGCCAACCGTCTGCGCTCCATTGACAACGCTTGCGCCCTCGCATTCGAACACTCCACTATCGCGATTTGAGCCGCCAAGTGGTTGCTTCGAAAGTTTTTCGCACAGAATTGTGATTCCATTGTTGAAATACCAAAAATGGTCAGGTGCGGAACGTGCGGTTTTAACAATGGCTTCATTAACGTCTGTACTGCCTTTGAATCCGCGAAGATTGCGGTGATAGAGGCTTTGGCCGAACTGCTTCCAAGTCCCGATGTCTTGAAGATCTACCATTCCATAATACGCCAGGAACGGTTCGGTAACCTTACCCCATTCGTGTAAGAGGACCGTAAGTTTTACAGATTCTCCCACTGCCTGACGAGCTACCACGGCATGAAGATCGGCTTGGCGGAATTGGTGGAAACTAATAAGTTCGGTCGGATCATTTTGTTCGCCGAGAAAATCTGTGATCGGACGGAGAGCTTCTGCCGAGAGTTGTTGCTCTCCGGTGTACGCGGTGACGAGCACAAACCTCGCCGATGAATCTGTCAGTGCCGCGTCAATTTCCGCTTTTTTCTGACGTAACTTATCAAAGGATTCAAGCTTCGATTCGAGCAGGTCCGTCACGCCTTGAAGGAATTTATGAACTTCTCCGACCTCCATGCTTCCTTTCCCGTTGTGGATCCATTTAGACTGCACAAGGTAGCAGACCCGCTCTGTGGCCTCGAAATAGAAAGCATCAATTCCATTATCTTTTGATCCGTCAACGATGGCCTTCGCAGCAATCTTGTCATCGACTCGGGCTAGTTCGGCAATGACGAACGCAGCCAAACTTCGAGTCAGAAAGAAATTCTCAAGGTCATCTCCTTTCGCGTTCGGGACATCGGACAAATCAATGAGACCGTCAAAACGCTTCCTGAGAGCTGCCTTTATGTGACCAATGTGCAAAATAGCCATGGTAGGCTCAAGCGGCCGACTGCTCGCGCTCCTTGCAGTCACGACACAAGCGCGTCCACGGCACAGCTTCCAGTCGCGCCCTGGAGATGGGGGAACTGCACGTCTCGCACACGCCAAACCGATCATGACTGATCCGGGCTAAGGCGTCTTCAATCGCCCGCAAGAGATGAGAGTCGTTTTGGTGCAGACGGATATGAAGTTCTGCTTCGGCGTCGGCGTTCGCTTGATCGATAACATCCCCTTGCGAAGCGCCTGCTCCAGGAGCCAACGAAGCTGCCGCGCTGCCCTTGCTGGACAATTCGTCGAGCGTCGCAAGCAGCAACCGCTTGTATCGTTGCAGGTCCGTAGGGTTCACAACGCACCTCGATTCTGAGGCGCGGCATTCTAACACTTCAACGGCACTAGCATTTCTAAATTTCATTTCCGCGTCGGGGCTAAAGGTCACTTAAAAAAGAGGCCACCCCCTGGCGGAAGCCTAAACTCGGCGACATTTTCGGATTCAACACGGCTCGTCAGAGACTTTGCAAGGTCCGCGTAAAATCGCCCGCAAATCCCGCGCAAATCAAATTATTTTTGCTCGCGTTGCGGATTTCTCTTGACACGCTTTAAGCTATTGTGGCATATGCTGTGACAGAAGTAAAAACGGCCCTGCCAGATGCTGTCAACATCCGACAGAGCCTAACTCACATTGGAGGGTTAGTCTCCCATGCAAGCTGCATCCAGCATACCGCATCAATCCGTCTATCAGATCGTAACCGAGCAGATCATCAAGCAATTGGAATCCGGCGTAGCGCCCTGGCATCGGCCGTGGGCTACCCACATGCCAACGAATCTAGTCAGTAAGCGCGAGTATCGCGGCATTAACGTATTCCTGCTCGCGTCTCGTGGGTACGGCTCACCGTATTGGCTCACGTACAAGCAAGCTACCGAACAGGGCGGAAACGTGCGACGTGGCGAGCACGGCTCTAAGGTCGTCTTCTGGAAAATAGACAAGTACGAAACCGAAGACGCGGATGGCCAGACCCTCGCCAAGACTTCGGCTCTCTTGCGTTATTACACCGTGTTTAACGCGGAGCAATGCGACGGCATCACTGCGCCCGGCTCAGATAGGGCTATCAATCCCTATCGAGGAATGCGAGCGAATCGTTAGCGCGATGCCGAATGCACCCGTGACGGTTCAAGACGCACGTGCGTGGTACAGGCCAGCTAACGACACCGTCGGAATGCCGTCGCGCCAAGCATTCGGCTCAGCCGAGGAATACTATTCGACGCTGTTCCATGAATTGACACACTCTACCGGCCATCCGTCGCGCATCGGACGCGAGGGCATCGAGAAGCTAAACACGTTCGGCTCTGAGTCGTACTCGAAAGAGGAGCTAATCGCGGAGATGGGCGCCGCGATGCTGGCGGGTATCACGGGAATCGAGCGCAGGACACTGGCCAACTCTGCCGCTTATCTCAAATCGTGGATTGACGTACTCAAGAGCGACTCGCGCATGGTCGTCTTCGCAGCATCTCAAGCGCAGAAGGCAGCCGATTACATTCAGGGGGGCGCGCGATGAGCGCCCCTACTCTGCCATTCCCGCAGTCGCTCGCGGAGAAGTACAGGCCCGAGACATCGCCGATTTTGTCGGATTGGACAAACCTAAGCGCATTCTCAGCAAGTTTGCCGCGCAGCCATATCCGTCCGCTTGGCTATTTATTGGGACCGTCTGGCGTCGGTAAAACGAGCATGGCGCAAGCGCTCTGCGCCGAGATCAAAGGCGAGTTAACACATATCCCTAGCCAAAAGTGCACCGCGCAAGCAATCGAAGAGGCTTGCTATCACTGCCACTTTGTGCCGCTGACTGGCGGCTTCCACGTGGTCTTGATTGATGAAGCAGACCGCATGACACCAGCCGCGCAGCTAGCCCTATTGAGCAAGCTGGACGCGACTGCATTCCCACCGAATACCGTATTCATTATCACCTGTAATTCAACCGATGGCCTAGAGCCGCGATTCCTAAGCGCGATGCCGGGTGATTGAGTTTTCGAGTTACGGCATGGCCGGGGAGATTGCGGATTATCTGGACAAGGTCTGGCACGCGGAGGGCGGGAACGGAAATGCGCCGGACCTAAGCCGTTTGGCAAAGGATTCGCGAAACAATGTACGGGATGCACTGATGAAGCTCGAAGTAGAGCTAATGGCTTTGTGAGGCCGCATGTGTGTATTGCTGATGCTCAACCTAGCGAGGCTACGGATGAATGAAAGCGAAAAAGACCTACAGCACGCGACAGGCCGCCGCGAAGATGCGCGTATCGTTTAGAACGCTTAACCGTTGGCTCGCAGACGGGAAGATCAAGCCATCGACAGCCATCGAAATGCCAACGGCCGGACGCTCTGGCTGTGGGGCGAACGGATATAGCCAAAGGCCGCAAGGTGAAGGCCGCGCAAAAGCCCGGCCCAACCAAAAGCGACTAAGCGATGAGCGCGAGAGTGGCGATCTATGAGGTAGTCAGCACAACTAATCATGTCCAAGACGCAAAAGGCTAGGAGCCGCGTGTGACCCTTCCAAGGTTGGAGGTGTTCGCCCCTAGCCCCGGGTTGTTTTGACCAGGCCTCAGACTATGGCAGCGGTGCCCAAATGCAACTCGCAATTATTACAGGCCAGGGGCCATTTGGGTACGCGAATGGAAAGTGACCCCTAGCCTTGACGACAGTGTATGGGCAACCAACCTATCGCAGCGGCAGGTAAGTGGAACTCGTAATTCTTACAGGGGACCCAGGGGAGCGGCATCCCCGCAGCCGGCGGGAAAATGCGCTCCCCCCTTACTTGCGCACGTTGGCGCAATGATTAGAACTATCCGAACAGTGCCGCAGGCACAACTCGCAGTTCTTACAGGAGAGGCTAACGCGATGAGAGCCGCCATCTACGCCAGAGTGAGCACAGCCAATAACGGGCAAGATCCTCGCGTCCAAACCCGCGAGCTCGGCGAGTTTTGCGAGCGCCGCGCCTGGACCTTGGCTGAGTACGTTGACATCGGAATCTCAGGTACGAAGGAAAAGCGGCCAGCACTGGATCGGCTCATGGCTGATGCCCACAAGCGCAAGTTCGACGTAGTTGTGGTCTGGAAGTTCGATCGGTTCGCACGATCCGTCTCTCACCTGCTCCGGGCCCTGGAGACCTTCAACGCTTTAGGAATCGCTTTCGTGAGCCTGTCAGAGCAGCTCGACACGTCTACACCGACCGGGAAGATGGTGTTTACGGTTCTGGGCGCTGTTGCGGAACTAGAGCGTAGCCTGATTGCGGAACGGGTGAGAGCAGGACTGCGCAACGCCAAAGCTAAAGGGAAGCGGCTCGGTCGCCCTCGAAGAGTCGTAGATACCGCTAAAATTGCCATTCTGCGCGCACAGGGGCGTTCCTGGCGCACTATAGCGCGGCAGCTTGGAATGAGTGCTCGGTCGGCTCGGCGAGCGGGGCAAAAACCCACTGTCGGCACAGACTCAGAAAGTCCTTTCGTTACTACGGCAGGTTAGCCAGCGGCAGAATCATGTGTTTTAGCCACGCGATCAGGCGCACGAAGCAGACAACAGCAGCAGCAGCGTTCGCCATGGGTGATTCGCATCACAGACTAAATGGCTCTGCTGGAATACAAAGAAGGTGGAAGGAGGCAGGGATGTAAGAGACATGAGAGACACACCTACTGACTCCGATTTCGTGGGGCGCGGACAAGAAGGTAGCGCCAAGAGTCTCAGACGACGCACCGGTCAGCCGGACCGGAAAAATCTCCGCGCCTCACATCTTTCACGCCCCCTCCCAAGGCCGTTCGTCTACTGGCACAGCGAATTGCCTCCAATTGATGCCGAGCCGATGGGCGAGCATACAGCCGAAGCAACGAGTTGTCGTGTGCCGCATACTCTTGCTCATCGAGACGAACTGTGGGAACGCTGCTACGAAGACCTCATGGTCCAAGCTCGCAATCGGCTGCAACAGGAGATAGCTCGATTAGGAGGCAACTACGCACACGTTCTCGATGAGCATGTCGAGAGCAAAGAGGACGCTGTAGCGGGCGAAAGCTGGTTGCAAGGGCGCTTTCACTATATGCTCTACCGCCAACCAACTGTTCCAAAAAGTCCTTCGCAAACAAGCCGCTAACACACTGATTCTGCGCGCGCCAATTTCGGCTTTTCTCTGTTTCCGAAAGCAGATGATTTCGCAGTGTCGCTTTATCCGCAACTCTAACTTGTTGCCCCAAGGTACGACAGTGCTATGAAGATAAGGAGAATGGCCACGCCGCCCAGTAGTGCGACTATCAAAAACAGCAATACTTGCTTGGGGGGACTGTTCTCTGACCAGTCCCAAAGACGCTGCAATGTAGCGTTTTGCTCAACGCGTGACGAAATTCTTTCTAAGCCGCCGTCTGTTCTTCCGAATGCCAGATGCCAGAAGATGCGAAGGGCCACTCTGACCGCGAGAATGAACAGGAATACGACGACAGCGATTTCGACGCCCAAGAGTATTCCGCTCATGGGTACGTCCTTCTAGTTAATGGGGGGCCTAGCGAGGTGCGCGAGCACCATTCTGCTCCGCTCCCTTCCGTGTTGCAAGGGGCTCAGGGAAGCATTTCGCTGCTTGGGTGATTAGACTTCGGCAAGACAGTACATTAACGAGTCCTAAATCTGTGGTACGGTGTTGACCTGCCCCGAAATCCCTTTCCTAGAAGAGTGCGGGACATGAGCCCCCAAGAGGCTACATAGACCGCCAAAACGAAAATCCCCATTACCGTATCCACTTACCGGCTATGCAGTTGCGCTCAAACTTTGGTAGTCCTCGCGTCCTGACGGGAGAGCGCTCAATGCTCATTCCCATGGTCATCGAAGAGACCACGCGAGGTGAGCGCGCGTACGATATCTTCTCGCGCCTGCTGAAAGACCACATTCTGTTTATCGGCACACCGATTGACGACCACGTTGCCAATCTGGTGACGGCCCAACTGTTGTTTCTGGAAGCCGCCGATCCTGAGCGCGATATCCAGCTCTATATTAATTCGCCGGGCGGCTCGATTACGGCCGGGATGGCGATTTACGACACGATGCAATACGTTCGGCCCGATGTGGTGACGACTTGCGTCGGGGAGGCCGCCTCGATGGCTGCGTTGCTGCTGACTGCGGGCGCTCCCAAGAAGCGCTTCTCGCTACCGAACTCGCGTATTCTCATCCATCAGCCTTCGATGTCGGGCCTTTCGGGCCAAGCAACCGATATTGACATCCACGCCAAGGAGATTTTGCGGATGAGGTCGGTGATCAACCAGCTTCTGGCTGACCACAGCGGGCAGTCGATCGAGAAGATCGAACAAGACGTGGAGCGCGACTTCATTATGTCGGCTCAGCAGGCCAAGGAGTATGGCCTGATCGACGAGATCATTCAGAAACACCGCTAGCGAGGACTCTGGGGTTGTGCCCGTCTTATAGGTTCGATTGCGTGCTCTGCAAAAGCGCGTCACGGTGGAAATCCTGGAGTGAGAAACAGTCTCAGTCTCGAACGCACGCGCGTTCGCGCGAGAGTGGCTGGGAATCAGTTATTAAGGGGCGCGGCACGTTCGGGGCAACGAATCGCGGACGCCAAGGGGGTATGAGATTAGACTGCGACCGACCGAAACGCAGGAGAAACGGAATGTTCACTTGGATCCGTCGGTTCCTAGCACCGCACCCGCTGCCGCTGAATGAGACCTTGGCGCGACTGGAACGCTTATCGTGGGATGAAAGACAGCAACATCACGGCGCCGGCGCACGTGGCGCACAGCCTGAAGATCGAAACCAACTGGTGGCTAAGCGTTTCCTGCCCGTGGCTTGAAAATGACATCGTAGCTGAAACTCCTTAGCCTAAAAGCGTGCCCAACCCGGGCCAATTGGTCAATAAAACATGCAGACCGAACGCCGTCGCGCACCCCGCCATCTCCTCGGAGGAGCTATTGAGGTGATTGATTTGGAATCGGAAAAGCAAATCACCACATCAGCCCGCAATCTCAGCCTGTTTGGTTGTTTTGTGGCGACCGCCACTCCTTTCGTTACGGGAACGAAGGTTAGATTGCGAATCACGCACCGGGGTGCGACATTCGCAGCCCTTGGTTGGGTGGCCCATGCCTCAGCATCCGAGGAAATGGGGATCGCGTTTGGGGGAATTGAAGCTAGAGACCGTGCAATCCTCGAGACCTGGCTGGGCTGAGCACGAAGTCTGAATGCGGGGTAATTTTGGAGAGAATCGGGCAAACCCTGTATCGCCACCCTGGAGTCGCCTTAACTACTATCCATTTTTCGCCAGCCCTCGGCTTTGGATCGGAACGATGGCCGATTTCCGAATACGCGGGGTGGTAACACTGACGTTCCTCAACGACCCCGCCGAACCCTTCTTTGAGTCTGAATCCGTTGTTCTTGTAGAGCGATGGCTTGAACTAAGTGACACGGCCCTTGCCCTCAATCCGGCTAAGACACGAACACGGCGTCATCGTGCACACCTACTGCGTTACCCACGACAGGCTATTAGAAATCTGGCGGGCCGATGCTAAGAAGGCCCGGAATGCTCACGGTCATCTATTCCGGAATACTTCTCTGGCTGGGGACTTTCGCAATCATCGGAATGACTTTCATATGGATACTCTACGAAGTCACGCTCCTCCTCCTGGGTCGGCATCCTTCAGTCCACGGACTGCTATCCTCGCTCGGTTGGTCTGGCTGGATAGTGTATGCCATGGCTGGACTGCTTCTTGGAATTGTCGCCTGGTGTCTGGCTATTCAATTCATTGCCAATAGAAGAGTGGACCGGCTGGACAGCAAGCTCAAATCCGACGATGCAAACGCTTGATGAGCATGTAAATCACTACGTCGCGCAACGGCTGGCTGAATGCAGCGTCAGCACTGGCGTGGAATGGCAACTCTCGCGGCGGGAAGACGAAGTTCTCCCGCTCATCTTGCAAGGACTCACGAACAAAGAGATCGGTGTGCGGCTGGGGATCAGTGAGCGTACAGCGAAGTTCCATGTGAGCGGGATTCTCAGAAAATCCGGCGCGACGAGCAGACTGGAATTGGTCCGGGGGCATAAAGCAGCGCCGAATCCGCAACTCGTCGCCGCCTCATAGCGCGCCCTCAATTTCCCGAGTAGGCTTTGGACAGTGGATGCAGCGCAAGCTACGGAGGGAAAGGCATGAAACTGACTTCCATTGCGGCGTTGTTGTTCGCAGTCCAGATGGCGTCCGTTCCGGCTCTGGCTACTGGAACCATCAAGGAAGCGGATTATCCGGTCGAGTATGAGGTTGTGAGCACTAGCAAAACAGCCAAGCTGGCCATCGAGAAACAGTGTTTAATGACATTGCATGACCGAGCCAAAACAAACGTGGACTTGAATGTAGCGCGAACCGGCTACGGCTCGTGTCACGTTCTGGAGAAGGGCAAAGTCTATCGCGGTCGCGAAAATCAGAAAAAAAATCAGATCGAGCTGGTAATACTCGTCGGCGAAGACAAGGCTAGAATCGAAAACTGGCAGATCGTAGGAACCGTAAACACCACTCCGAGCCCGACCCTGACTTCTGGTGCCAAGTAGCGATTAAGTGATCTCTAGCTTCGACGCGCTCTTTGACGCCCTGGGCAACTTGGATGGTCGTGCCCCGACCGCCACATCTCCCAACGCCTGATTAACGGCATTCTCGGCAACTGGAATCAGCGGAAAGCCAGTATCCGATAACAATCTGGACTGAGGGGCCAGCCATTAGGCTAATGGAGTAAGACGTCCCATTCGTGGGTTAGGAGATCGTCATCACTGAGATCGGCGAACTCCGCCGCCAGCTTTGTTCGGGAGATCGGCAATTCGTTCCAGCGGCGGGTGTGAATGACTTCGGATTCGAAACCTGCTTGTTTAAAAAGGCGAAGCATCTCCGTATAACGGACTCGGTTGGTATAAAAGCCTGATTTAGCCATGAACGGCGATTCCCACATTCGGGTTCTAAACCGCAGGTCATTGGCAGCACCGCCCAAGTAGTCACGAATACTTACACTGTGTGAACCTAAACCGCCTGGCTTCTGAATGCGGCGCAATTCGTTCAGAACAGGAACAAGATCAGTTCGCCTCACCTGCTGTAGGGTCACGTGCGAGAATACAAAGTCAACCGATGCGGACGGAATCTTTCGCAGGGAAAGCACACCGCCAGTGAGGTATTCAGCCGAGCACACATCTAGCAATTGATCGCAGGTGCGGACGTTAGAAATGTTTGCGGTGGGCAAACTTTTCTGGCCGAGGTAATCAACCAATCGTTGGTAGGCGGAGAGATCGGTGATGGCAAACGAACCCTCGTCTACCAAGTACGTTTGAGAGGCGCCCAAGGCAAAGGCAATCAGCGCAGAGGATATCGAATCACCCGGCCCAAGTTCCAGGCAGGCGAATCCCGGCCTGTTTGAGAATCCAGCAGCATCAAAATGCCTGCGAAAGATGGTGTAAGCGTATTCGGGGCGCTCCATAGCACCCTGGTTGAAGAACCCTACCCGTTTCCAAATCCGATAGCTGACGGGCATGCGGGACAAAACCACCTTGGCAGCTAAGTTAACCTGCCACGGCAGGTGATGGCTGATCGCCATAATCGTGTCCCGTTAGCTGGGCATGTTGTTTAGATGAGTGCGGTTGAAACAGGGCTTGATTATTCCGGCGGCACAAGCTCGCAGACCTACTGGTCTTATGCCGCGATTCCGCTATTCCCAACCAAGTATCGGCAGTCCTAAGCGTCGCTCCAAAGCGCCGAATTTCAAACCAGCGTCCGGCAATCAGATTTTTGGAGTGTGAGCCACTCGCTGCTAAGCCATTCATCTTTTACCCCGATCCCGCCGCCTTGCCCCGCTTTCCCCCCCAAAGTCGGTTGATCATGGGAACCAACTCTTTGCCGATTCCAGCTTTCGGAACGAAATGGCCATCACCGTACAGACGCGCGATCACCGTGCCCTCCTCGAATGTGTAGTCATTGCTAATGAAAATGACTTTGGGTGCAGGTTCCATTTGGCCGATTTCATAGGCAGTTTCGACACCATTCATTTCTGGCATGACGATGTCGAGCACAACTACATCGGGGTTAACTTGTCGGATTCTCTCAAGCGCTATCTTCCCGTTCTCCGCCTCGTGCACTTGCCAATTCTGCTCAGCCAGGAGAGAACGCAGGGTGCGCAGCATCCACGGGTCGTCGCCTACAATGAGAATCGCAGCGGTGGTTGGCATGGACGCTGCTTGCTCTGAACGGCGCACGGAGCGATGACTGAGTATCTTCAGGCGTTCAGGCTTCGATGACGTGGTTGCGAATGGCGTAACGGACCAACTCCGCCACCGAATGGCAATCGAGGCGCCGCATGATGCGAGCGCGGTGTGTTTCCGCGGTCTTGGCGCTGATATTAAGCGTGGCACCCACTTCTTTACTGCTCTTGCCTTCGGCTAATAGCTGAAGAATCTGCCTTTGGCGCGACGTTAATCGCAATTCGCTTTTGTGGGTGACATTACTCCCGTTCTGTTGGGTCGCCCTCCCCAGATAACCTTCGAGGACCATCTGCGCAACCTTAGGCGTGAAGAAAGTCTTGTTGCGGCCAAGCGCCTCGACTGCCGATACCAAGTCCCGTCCGGCGTCCGTCTTCAGCAAGTATCCTTGCGCTCCCGCTTCGAGGGTTTGCCGGATCAACGGATCGGATTCGTACATAGTCAGAATTAGGACCTTCGTCGGTACGCTTTTCAGAATCTCCCGAGCCGCTTCGAGACCGCTCAGCTCTGGCATGCTCAAGTCGAGAATCGTCACCTCAGGTTGTAGGAGTTTGGCCTTCTCAACGGCTTGTCGTCCGTTAGAGGCTTCCGCAACAACTTCCCAGCCGGGTTGCTCTTCGATCAGCGCGCACACTCCCTTGCGTACTAAGACGTGGTCGTCTGCCACTAACAAACGGAGATTCCCCATCCCTTCCTCCAAGCCCTGTGGGCACGCTTCGATATCAGAATAGGGCTGGGACTAAAAAACTGGCTGGGATGGGCGGAAGATACCTTAAGGCTGGGGCGCTACTTAGAAAGATACCTTAGGGCCAATATGGTACATCTATCAATCGGGTAGTGACTTAGAGAACAGTCCGAAAACGGTGCCCGCGTCACTGTCCAGGAAGTTGTCTAAATGCCAGCCCCTCCAGCCCTGCGCAGTGCATTACGAAGCCGATGGCCTCTTATCGGCGTGATGTCCGCGCCCGAGAGGATGTAACAAAATCCCGTCAGCGCGTATACCCGTCAACTCCTTGATACCTGATCTTGTCGGGGTTAGACTCAGCCTAAAATTGAGAAAGAATTGTGACGTGTGTTTTGTGTCATAACGCTGTCATGCTAGCCCATCTAAGTGGCTGAAACGGCTTTTGGAAGTAGAGGCGCTGATGCAGCGATGCGGAGACGTTCACGGGCTAGGAGTAGGGGGCAATTTGTGGGTTGCCGCTAACTCGGAGAGCCAAGCTTCAAGACGTGTCTTATTTGTTGGGTTAATCTCAGTAAACTAATTCCGATACCCCGACTAGTTTTGTCTCCAACACAACCTACGACGAGGCCCAGTGCCGAAAAATGAGTTCCAGAATGTACAATCTTGAGAGCGACTTTGGCGGCCTCCTTGACGGGCATCTCCGTCTTCACAAGACAGCCGTATAGACTCAGTGCGCGAACCAAGGCTACTTTCATTTGCCCGGAGTCAACACTAGTCAGTTCGACGACGCTACCGAGATAATATCGAGGTGCCCTGCGGGTACCGTGAGTTGATTTCGACATCATCCACATTTTAGGTTGAGGTACGGCTTCTCCCGAAGGAGACCAAGCATGTCCGCGCTCGAAACCACTAATAGGGGATGCGGCACAGCTTTTGTGCTCGATCAAAACCTCACGGATGCCCCTTCGCTATCAGCTTTTCATTTATCGTGTTAACCAGGTCTTCGATATCGACCGGCTTCGTGAAGTAACGAACGACCTGGTGATCCAATGCTTGCAGTGCACTTTCGTCGCTAGGGTAACCGGTAAGAATGAAATTCACGCAGCGAGGCTGACGCCTTCGCATCGCGCTGATTACGGTAAACCCGTCATTAGCTCTCGCCAAATTCAACTCGGATAATAGGGCGTCAAATTTCTCCGCCGCAATCTCGGCAAGTGCATCCTCTACGCTGGCAACGGAAGTAACGTCGAAACCTTGTTTCGCAAGGAGGCGGGGCAGCGTCAGACGAATACCCGCTTCGTCATCCACAAACAGTATGCGCTTGCGGATCGGCTCCTTGGCCACAGATCGCCTCTCGCTGGGACAAAAGGCTTCGATTCGGTTAAAAACGCACGTCCGTATATCACATAGCTTCTCGCCCTTTCTATTCGATACCGCACACGGAGGAAATGCCGTAAAGGCTTTAGCAGGACAACATAGAGACTTTACACACCGAACCGAATTTGCCGTGCTGACCCCTCAGCACGTTCGCGCACAGCGGTGCAATTTTGAAAACACCCTCCGTTACCGAATCCTCGTTCTAAGCCCGGTGGAGTAATCCTCCTTTCCGTGGCTTTCGAATTTTGCGATCTTTTTTATACTTCAGCCTTCAGGTAAAAGATGTGACGCCGAACACAGGTCAAAGTTGGAGAAAGTGTGCCGTTCTTTGAACAGTCTGCTTGGTTTTACATTGTCGGCATTCTACAGTCATTTCAACGTAGCGTTCTCGCGAGCGGGACATTGCGGCCACCATGCGGCGAGGGACTGTGAGGAAAACGCGACACCGAGCAAATGTTTAACCAGCTTTCAGTCCGGGCCCCTTTGAATAAAGTCATGAAGGTCTACTTTGAGTTGCTGATACGGTTCACCGTGGCCACGCTCTAGCAATTGCGGGTGATTCTGTTCGAGCCATGCACAAAAGACCGAGACTTTGGCCTCTGTGCGTTCTTCTGGCAGGAAGCGTTGCTGCCACAAGGCTATGAGCCGTTGCCTTCTCGCGTGATCTTTGAGTTTACGGGAAGCCACGGACAAATCTTATCATCCATATGCAAGGGGGAACCTAGCAGTCGCCCCTTTTTCTCATATTTTCAAGCGGCGCCGGTGCCTTGACTTTGCGATCTTCAATCATCGACATCAGTTCGAGCGCATTAGCTGCCGATTTGCCGAGGTTATGATTCGTGCTGGACATCAAGTCTTTATGACTCCAATGGTCGAATGAGAGATGATAGCCCGACAATGGTAGTCAATAAGGATCGCTCCAGGCGCGTCCCCGACAGCAGGGCGCACTCGTCCGTGGGTGAATGAATGACTCTCCCACGAGATGAGCGCCGCAATACCTGAACACAAATCCATGACCGAAGAAATCTCCGGCCTGATCGAGCGCGTCACCTTCCACAATGAGGAAAGCGGTTTTTGCGTCCTCCGCGTCAAGACACAGGGGCACAGGGAAGAGACGCACCGTTGTCGGATCGTTGCCTGCGGTGACCGCCGGGGAATGGCTCGTTGCCGAGGGTCGCGTGGATCAGAGATCAAAGAGCACGGGCTGCAATTCAAAGCGGCGATGATGAAGACCGTGCCGCCGACCACACCCGAAGGGATCGAGCGTTACCTCGGCAGCGGCTTGGTGAAGGGGATCGGACCCATCTTGGCCAAGAAGCTGGTCGGACGGTTCGGAGCCGAAGTTCTCACGGTGATCGAGAACCGTACCGCCGAACTGCAAACGGTCGATGGAATCGGCCCCAAGCGCCGGGAGCGGATTGAAGCTGCATGGCAAGAGGCGAAGCAAGTCCGGGAGATCATGCTGTTCTTGCACAGCCATGGGGTCAGCACCAGCCGGGCCGTGCGGATATTCAAGACCTACGGGAAGCAAGCGATTGAAAGGGTGCGCGAGAATCCATACACGCTGGCAAAAGATATCTACGGGATCGGCTTCGCCACCGCCGATCAGATCGCGCAGAGGATCGGGATTCCGCGAGACTCGGTCAACCGGGCAAGGGCAGGCATCGACCACGTCCTTCTGGAGGCGACCTCGGACGGTCACTGTGCCCTGCCTCTGCCAAACCTAAAGGCCGCGGCGGTGAAGCTGCTGGAAATACCGGAAGCCGCAGTCGAACAAGCTCTGTCGCAAATGCTCGCGGGTGGCTCTTTGCTGCGGGAGGAGATCGACGGCGAACCCCTGATCTTCCTACCGCACCTTAGGAAGGCGGAAGAAGTTATCGCGGCAAGGATAAAACGGCTCGTCCAAGCGCCCACGGTCTATCCTCCGATTGACTTTGAAAAAGCCGTGGCATGGTGCGAAAGGCGCACGGGCAAGACGCTTGCCTCCAGCCAGCGCGAGGCGCTCCAAACGGTTCTAGCCAGCCGTGTCGTGATCCTCACGGGAGGACCGGGCGTGGGCAAGACGACACTCGTGAACTCGATCCTGATGATCCTGCGTGCCAAAGGCGTGAAGTGCCTGCTCTGCGCCCCGACGGGGCGGGCGGCGAAACGGCTGGCGGAGACTACCGGCGTAGAAGCCAAAACGATCCACCGCTTGCTGGAAATCGATCCCCGGACTGGCCGCTTCACTCGGAACGAAGCAAACCCGCTATCCTGCGGTCTCCTGGTCGTAGACGAGACCTCGATGGTGGACGTACTGCTGATGCATTCCCTTGTGCGTGCTGTTCCGAACAGTGCCGGGTTGATCCTGGTCGGCGACGTGGACCAGCTTCCGTCCGTCGGACCGGGCACGGTGCTGCGGGATTTGATCGAGAGCGGCGTCGTGCCCCTTGTACGCCTCACCGAGGTGTTCCGGCAGGCAGCGGACAGCCGGATCATCACCAACGCACACCGAATTCGTCGAGGACAGATGCCGGAACTGCGCCGAGCCGACCCGAGTTCCGACTTTCATTTCGTCGAGCGGGATGATCCCGAGAAGATCGCCGCCACGCTAGTCAAGCTGGTACAGGCAAGGATTCCAGAGCGATTCGGTTTAGACCCGATCCGCGACGTTCAGGTTCTCTGCCCGATGAACCGAGGATCGCTCGGGGTGCGCGAACTGAACACAGTTCTACAGCGAGCTTTGAACCCGACTCGTCCCGACCAGCCCGTCGTCGAGCGGTTCGGCTGGCGTTTCCAGATAGGCGACAAGATCATCCAGACCGAGAACGACTACGACAAGGATGTATTCAACGGGGATGTAGGGATGATAGAGAGAATTGATCCGGTCGAGCAGGAAGTCTCGGTGCGTTTCGACGAGCGGCTGGTGAAATACGACTTTGGGGAACTGGATGAGATTGCGCTGGCTTACGCGATCACGATCCACAAATCGCAGGGATCGGAGTTTCCGGCAGTGGTGATCCCGCTTGCCACGCAGCACTACATGCTCCTACAACGTAACTTGATCTATACCGGGGTGACGCGGGGGAAGCGGCTGCTCGTGCTGGTCGGGCAGCGAAAGGCATTGGGCATCGCCGTCCGCAACGACCGTCCGCAACGGCGGTACTCCGGGTTACTGACCAGTTTGAGAAGCGACAGGAGGGCGGCGTTAGCTTGAGAAAATACGATCGGCCGGTCTGGAATGACATGGGCGCACAGGCTACCTCGACCTTTTTGCACCAGGCTGGCGTGCCACCTAGCGAGCGCTGTCTTGGTGCGCTGTTGAGCGAGTTGTCGAGGAAAGTGATGCGCCTACTTGACTAGACCTTGCCCCAAAACGCAGTCCGATCCGGTGTGATCCGGATGATCGGCGCGTCATCAGGGAGCAAGCTTCCAACGTACTGCGGATATTTCGCTCTTAGCTCTGTCCGAAAACACAGGCTTTTGGCCCCACCTCGGGTTATACTTCGGCAAATTTCTACGCAGAGATGAAAAGTATACAAAAACGCCTACTTGCTGGGATGGTCGTCTTTGCATCACTCACACTCCTACCTCTCGTGCGGCCTCAAGCCGTGTCGCCACAAGCAGGAGCAATAGATCAGAACGAACAGCCCCCTGCCCACGACGGTTGGGGACGAACAATAACCGCGCCCGTAAAGAATCAAACCTCGGCCCCCGCTCCGCGTCACGATATTTCTGGGACTTGGGAACCAGCTAACGGGTTCCTTGACGGACTCGGGATGCTCGGCGCGAAGGCAATGCCGGAAGACGGCAAGCCGGAACACCAATTACCCTACACTCCTTTGGGCTTGGAAGCGTTGAAGCGCACGAAGCCCACCATTGTACCCAGAAGTGTGCTTCCTGGGCAGACAAATGATCCAGTAAACTTCTGTGATCCTCAGGGGTTCCCTCGCGAAAACCTCTTTCAACTACGGACAACTCAGATCCTTCAGACGCCCGAGAAAATACTCATCTTGTACGAATTCGACAGGATATGGCGGGTAATCTGGACCGACGGACGAGGGCTTCCCAAAGAACCCGAACCTAGGTGGTTTGGGTACTCGATAGGAAAGTGGATCGATGACTACACGCTAGCCCGCTTAATTCATGAGAGCTGACGATTTGTTTTTCTGCAGTTGAATTGTCGAATTCTCGGCATTCGGGGATTCACGGCGGCGTGCAGAGCTCGCGGATGAGAGAGAAAAGCGGTTTTCGACGAAGGCTCCGCCCTAAACTCACGGGCGCAGAGATGAATTGGGAGAGGACAGGAGCAGGCTAGCCGGTGTTAAACGTCAAGGCGAGTTCGCAGAACAGAGATTGCCACGGCCAGCCGGTGGCCAGGTGGACGCGGATGCAGCGGGCGGTCTGGCGGACGCGAGCACCGATTTTGAACAGGCGAGCACGTAGAGTTTCGATCTGCGCCGAGCGCCACGGCAGCGGAAGTTGCAGCAGACGAAACAGATTGACCAGGTTGTAGGCAAAGCCATGCAGGAGCAGACGGAAGGCGTTGGCCAGAAAACGATGGCAGCTGAGCCGGTCGGCACGGAAGCCGTTCTTGAACTCCTCGATGCGGTTCTCGCACTCGCCGCGATCGTTGTAAAACGCAAAGACCTGGGAAGCGTGGCCGGGGCAGTTAGTGATGAGGAAGCGGAGGTTGGTTCCTGTGGCGGTGTGCTCGGCCTTGTAACAGATGCGACGCTGGCGTGACCAACTGCGGGCACGATGGCAAAAGCTGGAGAAGCTGCGCTGCGGGATTCCGGTGTGGCGATAGCGGCGGGCGAGACGTTTCTGCCGGAGCTTGGCTCGGCGTTGGAAGACCGCGTTGGCAGCAATGCCGAATGCGTACTGGATGCCGAAAAACTCGCAGAACTGGTAGAGCAGCGGCAGAGCGAAACCAGCATCGCCGCGCAGCTTGATCGGCACGCCGGGAAAAGCGGCTTCTAGACGCGGCACCAGCCGCAGCAGCATCGGAACGATGCGCGCATGACTGGAGGCATTGCCCGGTCGCAACCGTACGGCCAGCAGACATCCGGTGTGGCGTTCGAAGACGAGCATGGGGTGGTACATATGCTGGTCGTAGGCTCCGTTGAAGAAGCTGAGTTGTTGCTGGCCATGGGTGGGATCGTCGGTGGAGTCGATGTCCAGCAGGATCTCGCCGCGCTGGCGGACCTGCTTTCCACAGAGGCGCATGAACTGATCGAGCAGGGCATCATTCAAGCGCACCAGATCGCGGGCGGAAGGCGCATTCTCCCAGCGGCTGAGCGTGGGCTGGGAGCCGAGCGGGGCTCCCAGTTCTTGATCGGCGACGATCTGCAAAGCGGGATCATGACGCAGACGGTCGGCATCGTTGGCGTCTTCGTAGCCCGCGACGATCTGGTAGATGCGTTGCCGCAACAGGGCCAGTGAGTGATGGAGCACGCGATCATCTTGGCGTGGGTCGCTGAGTAGTGCGGCCCAATCGTTGGTCAGATGATGCTGCTCGTCGAAAGCGCGCAGTGGCAGAAGGCCCGCGTCGCTGGTGATTTGCCCGCCGGAAAAATCACAGTGAATGGGATGGCGGCGGTAGAAGGAGAAGCAGAACTGTGATATACGAGTTGTCACCTTTGGGATGCTCCAAAATGGTGTACTGGGTTCTCAGAAAACCCAGTGTTCATGCACCTTTTAGAGCATCCTTTCTTTTTTCGCCACCAAATTCAGCGAATAATCCAGGCTAGCCCGCTTAATTCATGAGAGCTGACGATTTGTTTTTCTGCAGTTGAATTGTCGAATTCTCGGCATTCGGGGATTCACGGCGGCGTGCAGAGCTCGCGGATGAGAGAGAAAAGCGGTTTTCGACGAAGGCTCCGCCCTAAACTCACGGGCGCAGAGATGAATTGGGAGAGGACAGGAGCAGGCTAGCCGGTGTTAAACGTCAAGGCGAGTTCGCAGAACAGAGATTGCCACGGCCAGCCGGTGGCCAGGTGGACGCGGATGCAGCGGGCGGTCTGGCGGACGCGAGCACCGATTTTGAACAGGCGAGCACGTAGAGTTTCGATCTGCGCCGAGCGCCACGGCAGCGGAAGTTGCAGCAGACGAAACAGATTGACCAGGTTGTAGGCAAAGCCATGCAGGAGCAGACGGAAGGCGTTGGCCAGAAAACGATGGCAGCTGAGCCGGTCGGCACGGAAGCCGTTCTTGAACTCCTCGATGCGGTTCTCGCACTCGCCGCGATCGTTGTAAAACGCAAAGACCTGGGAAGCGTGGCCGGGGCAGTTAGTGATGAGGAAGCGGAGGTTGGTTCCTGTGGCGGTGTGCTCGGCCTTGTAACAGATGCGACGCTGGCGTGACCAACTGCGGGCACGATGGCAAAAGCTGGAGAAGCTGCGCTGCGGGATTCCGGTGTGGCGATAGCGGCGGGCGAGACGTTTCTGCCGGAGCTTGGCTCGGCGTTGGAAGACCGCGTTGGCAGCAATGCCGAATGCGTACTGGATGCCGAAAAACTCGCAGAACTGGTAGAGCAGCGGCAGAGCGAAACCAGCATCGCCGCGCAGCTTGATCGGCACGCCGGGAAAAGCGGCTTCTAGACGCGGCACCAGCCGCAGCAGCATCGGAACGATGCGCGCATGACTGGAGGCATTGCCCGGTCGCAACCGTACGGCCAGCAGACATCCGGTGTGGCGTTCGAAGACGAGCATGGGGTGGTACATATGCTGGTCGTAGGCTCCGTTGAAGAAGCTGAGTTGTTGCTGGCCATGGGTGGGATCGTCGGTGGAGTCGATGTCCAGCAGGATCTCGCCGCGCTGGCGGACCTGCTTTCCACAGAGGCGCATGAACTGATCGAGCAGGGCATCATTCAAGCGCACCAGATCGCGGGCGGAAGGCGCATTCTCCCAGCGGCTGAGCGTGGGCTGGGAGCCGAGCGGGGCTCCCAGTTCTTGATCGGCGACGATCTGCAAAGCGGGATCATGACGCAGACGGTCGGCATCGTTGGCGTCTTCGTAGCCCGCGACGATCTGGTAGATGCGTTGCCGCAACAGGGCCAGTGAGTGATGGAGCACGCGATCATCTTGGCGTGGGTCGCTGAGTAGTGCGGCCCAATCGTTGGTCAGATGATGCTGCTCGTCGAAAGCGCGCAGTGGCAGAAGGCCCGCGTCGCTGGTGATTTGCCCGCCGGAAAAATCACAGTGAATGGGATGGCGGCGGTAGAAGGAGAAGCAGAACTGTGATATACGAGTTGTCACCTTTGGGATGCTCCAAAATGGTGTACTGGGTTCTCAGAAAACCCAGTGTTCATGCACCTTTTAGAGCATCCTTTCTTTTTTCGCCACCAAATTCAGCGAATAATCCAGGCTAGTGGTCGAGACCAACGGGACCGATGAAAGATCATGGCTCGATCTTGTTGGCCGTCCACATAGCGGCGAAATGCGCGTTGAGGAGCGTTTCCATCGCGTAGACCATGACCGCCTAGAGTGGACTGTGACTATTGACGATCCGAAGATGTATACGAAATCTTGGGTGGCTCTCGATAAGTTTCCCATGAAGTTGATGCCGGCTGATTTCGATGTCCGGGAGATGATTTGTTCGCCCTCGGAGTCGGCGGAATACGACAAATTGATTGGCAATCCCGTTAGCGGCCGAAATCGCCCGTAGGTCCACCATGGCGAAGGCTAAACCTGCGACATTGACACGCAAGCTGTCAAAGGAAATTACCTAAAGAGAAAATAGGCATGAGCTAGATGCCAGGGCTCGGAACCTCAGTACCGGTTCCTACCGGTACGATGGCTCTATATTCACGCCGTCCCTATCACCGCTAAGCTTGCCATTGAAGATCGTCAAAGATGAGCCAAGGACCAAAACGATCTTTCCATGCCGGTTGGTAGCGTAAAATAGTATGCAAGCATCTTCACTCGTTGAGTCAGTCGTAGCGGAGCGTAGGCAAAGAGGAAGAGTCAAAGTGTCCCTGAAATTGCGGATACGTCCAGCGGACTTCAATGACGGAAGCTTCGAAGAGGTTCGGAGCACGCTGAACGCTTCGCGCGATGGCTTTTACTTCTTCACGCCTTATGACCGCTATTACAAAGGGATGCGGCTGCTTATTACTCCTGCTTCCGCATCAGCAACAGGTACCTGGGAGAAGGCGAGCGAGGTCGTGCGCGTGGATTATCAAGGTGCCGGTTTTGGTGTGGCTGTCGTTTCCGAGCACTCGACGTTGTCCAGCGATCGCGTTCAATCCCGGCAACCAGCCAAGAACGAACGGCGTTGCAGCCAACGGCAGCCATTCATCGCCACGACGGAGCTCATCGATGTACGCACAGGAGGACACAGCTGGGTGCGTACCGCCGATTTGAGTATGAGTGGTTGCTATGTAGACACACTGAATCCGTTTCCATTGGGTACAATTGTTCGGTTACAGATCCAGAAGGAGAGTGTGACCGCTGGGTTCTGCGCAAAGGTTCTTTCGTGCCATCCCGGATCAGGAATGGGCCTAGTCTTTGAGGGAATCACACCCACACAACGCGCGACGCTGGCCAAATGGCTAGGCAAACAATCGGGCCTTGAGTCTGACTTCGTTGTATCGCCTCCGACCGAAGTAGCCAAAAAACAGTCCGAAGATCAGCCGTGTTTCGAGAGGCTTATCGACATCCTCACGCGCAAGGGAGTGCTTAGTAAGTCCGAGGCTCTTTCTCTCCTACGCGATATCTGATCCAGGCGATGAGATGAAGGCGTAAAGCGGAGGGACTGCATTATGCAGCAAACAACGACTGAAGTGGCTGTTATCGTTGCGCAAGAGGAACGTCGCAAGGATCGGCGCGTCAAAATATCACGGCCATTGCTCGTCCGTCCCTCTGATCCGAAACACAAAGAGGAAGTTCACTCTACCTTGAACGCCTCCCGCGACGGACTCTACTTCACGACCAAAGCCGAACACTACCACTTCGGAATGCGCCTCTGCGTGATTTTCGGGTACGCACCTACTGACCGATGTAGTTCCGTGTCGAGCGGGAAGGTTGTGCGGATAGACCGGCTTGAGGACGGCAGCTTCGGAATTGCAGTCGAGATCCTAGTGCGCTGACCGATACGTAATGGTAAGTCGGCCCTTCGGAATGTGGGCCAGAGCTCACATAAGGCCCTATGCACTTCTGTAGCTGAACAGCCTCTGGCATTCTTTTCGTAGAAAACCGCCGGTGACGGGGATGAGGTGATTGCCCTTCTCGAACACGAACCGGCAGGGGATAAGACAAGCTCGCCACTTATAGTCCTCGGTGCCGCGCTTGCGGCCGTAAGCGGCTATGTCTTCTTGGGAAACCCCGTAGACAACCGCGCCAATTCTAGACCACACGCAAGCACCGGCGCACATGGCGCAAGGCTCGTGCGTGGAATAGAGGACGAAGTCGGGAAGGTAGCGGCCATAGCCACTTGATACGTATTTGAGGGTTTCCAACTCTACGTGTTTGATGCTCGATCCCGAGGTTTTACCCGGTTACCTGCACTGGCAATGACCACCTCGCGCTTTCCCGTGAGGCGCGTAACGACCGCTCCAATGGGATAGTCACCTCTGTCACCGGCGCGTTTGGCCTCTGCAATAGCCAGCTCCATAAACTTATTTTTCGGTTTGTAGGAAGGCGGAATCATGCCGCCAGATTATATGCGCTCATCACGCGAGCGATATAGGAGTCCACGGGCGCTAATCGCCACATCCCGATAAGTCGTGCCAGCTCAACCCGGTCGATGCAACACCAGCTAATCGGTTGATCCGACCGCAAGCTCCGGTGGCAGCGGATGGAGCTTGACTACCGATAATCCGAAAGGGCAGAAGTAACCTGTAATCTTGCCCGGTCGGCCCATTCCGCCATCAGTTGCGAGCTAGCGATTCACATCGTGAAATTTCCTTCCAGTGAAGATGGTCATCGAGATTCCTCAGTCGGAAATGAGCCAGTCATTTGCAGCAGCGAACCAACACGTGCCAACAAGTCCCAACATCATAGAGCGCTGGCTATAATCCCTCCTCCTCCGGCACGGAACGCACCCCAGTCGCTCGCCGGTGATGTGTATTTTGCCTGCCGAATGTCCCAATTAGGCAAACATTACACTCAAAAACCTTTCGCGCGATATTAACGCCGCCTATGAAGCGTACAAGGCTAACGAGCCGAATCTCGGCAGAGGTCTACCGTATCCGCTCTCCGCTACTAACCGCCAAAGACTCTCCCTGTTCTGCAAAAAGGTGGGACTTCGAGATGTCACGCGATTCGCGACTAATAATCAGAACAAAAGGGACGAAGAGATTTCCTAGGGTGCCATTTTCCTTGGCTCGGATCGAAGGTAGATGGCCCGCTAGATCGCGAGGCCGAGACCAGGGTAAGCCCGCATGTCTCAGGCGGTGGCGTCCCGCGGAGCGATTTCGGCGGATAGGGCGCCCATAGGCTGGCCGACTTGTGGTTCAGAGAAGAAGAGAGGGACGTACCGGATGGGCGCCTATGCCGAATGCAGGCGGCCAAATGGATCAACAGCGAGAGTGGACGAAGTACGAATCTCGCCAATCTAGCTGAGCTATTACTAGATAGATATCTGTGGGTATGATGAAATAAATGCTACAAATTCGAGTTTTCCCGCATCTAATTGGTGTGGAAAGTTCTCCGGGCAGGCCCCCGCAACTAATACTGGAGGTGAAAGCAAAATTGTCGAATCGTATGTACCTAACCCCTTAGAGTGATCTCCATACCGTAGTTCGTCCCCATCATGTCGGCATTGGTCTTATAGGGTTCGTGTGCCATAGGCCGGCCACCTTTGGGGCAGACTGACTATCCCCCCGGGCTAGGGGGGATCCCTACAGCACCAAGACATGGGGGTAGGGAGGCAAACAGAGCCAAGCGCAACTCAACGTAGGTAAGGTTATCGAAGCTTCCAGTCGGCGGAGGCGCACATTGCGTCGTCCGCCATTTTTGTATCTAGACGAAAGGAGACGCAACAGGGCACAACCTTCAAACAGGGTCACGGTGAACTGAACCTGCGGGGTAGCAGCAGGTAGCCGCCGGTTACGCAGTAGGGGTGTGTCTGGATATAGGCCGTCAAAGAAGCATTTGAGCATTTGAAAGGGTTACTTCATGTACCAGCGTGCCCATATTTCATCACCTTAACTGTGAAAGGAGTCGCAATGGTAGTGAAACCAGGAAGTCGACCAGAAAAAGAAGTCCAGATCGAAGGTCTCGAATTGCTCGAGGATGATCCCGGGCAAGGCCCTTTTCAGGAATTCGGAGTAACGAAAACATACTATCTGTACTCCCCAGAGATCGAGCTTGAAACCCAGAATGTGAGTAGGCACGGATCGGCTGAGACGGAACTGTTTCTTGAGTTGCCCCTGGATGCGACGGCTCCGCCAGCCGGTCTTCAAGCGCTTACAGACGCCGAACTGATCAGTTTGGAAGATTCCCAAGAGAAGCAAGCCGAACTCGAAAGGCGCCTTGAGCAAACACCAGAAGTAAACCAACTCGCGTACCGATTTCTTGTCGTGGATGAAGGAGAACATGATGCGACTTTGCACGTTCTTGAAGCATTAGTTCATCTGATCGAGAACCTGCTTAAAGAGCAGCGCATTAGACGGACACCCAGGCAGCCTGGGGACGATAGTTGGAAAGATACGATCAGAGAGCAAATTGAGATGGCCATTTGCGTTCAACTCCTTCCAGTCAAAAGTGGTCGCAGTGCTCAGGAGATTACGCTGGCCGCCTTGCAGGGCGGGTTTGGTGACCTCGATAGTCGCATTCTTTCCGAACTTAAAACTGAAGGTAACGCGCATCGACAGGCCGTTAGAACCCGCCGTAAACCCTCCATCACGGAGTCTCCTTCGCTGGATTTCGTAATCGCGGTCAATGAGCAGGGCCACCAACTCAGTTTTGGCGATACTGTCGGTTTAGAGACACTTATTCCCCGATGTGCTCTCGGTTCCGTGTCAACCCTGGACGAGGCTATCGAATTTGTCACTTCTAACCGTCAGGAGATTGTAGACGCAATTGGACGTTCGTCTTACGGAGCCCTTCTATTATTCATGGAGTTTGCCGCACGGGAAGAAACGACGGACCTGACATGCCGCGAATCGGAACGCACTCTGACCGAGTACCTCCAAAAGCGAGGCGTCTCACCCCAACAGGCCAGAAAAGATAAAGTTAGGTTTCGAAAGGCGATGAGCGATGCATTGAAAGCTCAAAATCCCGCCATTCTTGACCTTACAAACCTCCTAAGAGGGTCTCGCAAAACTATTTTTGAGGATTTGGTTTCGTGAAACGCAAAAAATGGGGCCCTATATTAATAGGGGGCCTTGAATGGCCTCGAAGGAGCTAACTTGCCAGCTAAGCCATTGCCGGTAATCCGCGTCTACGTGTCGCCTAAGGGCGTGTTCAAACTGGACTCGCCTCCAACCGATGAAGGCGGCGTCGCCAGCCATCCAGAGACTATCTATGATTTCTGCCAGCCTGCCATGCCAGTCATCAAGATGCTCGATGCTGCTATTCGCAATACGCACGGAACCGAAGGATAGGTGGGGACCGGCAGATACCTTGGTCACATTTCTGTGCTCTCGCATCCGCAAATCTTTTTCAAAAAGGACAATTGAATGACAACTGTGAACGAACCAAATACTTGCGTTGAATCTATCACCCTCATGGATGAGGTGGACAAACGCGTCGCGCTTGCAACCGTGTGTCTCGAAAAAGTCCAAATCCGCGGAATAGCGGTTTGGAGGTCGAATAACGGAAAGCTTAGTGTTTTCTTTCCCAGTTACAAGCTGGGTTCTAGTTGGGTCGATGCGATCTACGTTCCAGAAGACCTTCGTTCGGAAATAGAAGCAGACGTGATTACTGCGTATGAGAATGCCAAGGCCGCGGCCAAGGAGGAAGAGACCAAGCGTTCGGGTCACGCCCCAAGTGTAAAACTTTGCCGAACCCCGCGTACAAATTCGCCAACAGAAAATTTTCCGTTCAAGAGGACGCGCTGGAGTCATTTATGAACGAAGCACTTGAATTAATACGCCTACTCAGCCGCGAGCGCTTCTATGGGGCGCTTACGTTGAAATTTGAGGCTGGCCGCATTACTACCATGAAGAAGGAGCAAACGATCAAACCTGCCGATCTGTCGGACCAACCGAGGACTAAGAGTGAACCCACTAAACGCTAGCAACAGAAGGAAGTTGATTTCAGATTTACGGAGGACCCCGGGCAACATATTAAAGGCGTATGAGAGGCGAGAAACGGTCACAAGGGAGATCGTCAATGACCTCAAGGTCTCAGGGATCTTCTTCCATACCACAGAGGGCTATTTCTACTTCCTAAGAACCGAGGCACCAAAGCTCTTTGCAATCGAAAACGACTCCGTCTCGCTTGTGGCGCTCATTGAGGAGCGATACGGAATCAACGGCGCCGAGAAGCGCGAGTTTGAGCATGTCATCAGTGGATTGCGAACAGAAGCACATTTAAATGGCACAGAAGTTGAGGTTCACCGCCTAGCGCACTATGACCCCGAGACCGGCAAGCTCTATGTGTCGCGCTTCAACGGCTGGGTTTACCGGCTTGACGGCAGGCAAATCCGCGAAGTTCCAAACGGCACTGACGGTGTTTTCTTTTGGGACAGCTCCGCTTGGAAGCCATATGAAATTATTCGAGAGTCACGCGCTGAAGGACTGCTTGCCGGACTCATCGTGTCCTCCGCCAATTTTAGCGACAGCACTGGGCTCACTGCTGCCGAGCAGCAGTGGCTCTTCTCAGTTTGGTGCCTAAGCCAGTTCTTTGGCTCCCTTCATCCGACCAAACCTCTTTTGCTTGTCTGCGGTGAGAAGGGTGGCGGCAAAACCCTTTCACTCAGAAAGTGGCTGAAGATGCTTTTCGGCAAGAGTGCCGATGTGACAGCGCTGGAGCGGAGTAAGCAGGATGGATTTATCGCGGCGGTCTGTTCATCGCCCATAGCCGTGTTCGATAACGTAGACGAGCAAGTTTCATGGCTGGCCGACCATTTGGCTCAACTGGCAACGGGCGTGAGTTTCACGAGGCGCAAATACTACACGACCAATCAGTCAGTCGAGTTTCAGCCGCAATGCTTTGTGGCCTTGACCTCTCGAACCCCGAAGTTCCTCGAAACCCGTGATGATGTCCTAGATAGGACGCTCATCCTGCAGACCGAGCGGAGGCAGCATTTCTCACCGGAGCAGGCGCAGCTCAATCAGATTGCAAAGAGCAGAAACCTACTCTGGACCGAATTGTTGCGGGACCTAAACCGGATTGTCGCCCATTTGAAGGAGACCGAGGGCGAAGTCTTGGATGGCAGCTTTCGCATGGCGGATTTTGCGAGCTTTGCGTTGAAGGTCGCTCAGGCCGAAGGTCAGGAAGAAAACGCGCGCCGGATATTTGAAAAAATGGAGTCCCGCCGCACGGAAATGCTGTTGGCCGAAGAGCCAATCGCGATTTGCTTGGAGAAATGGCTCTCGAATCAGGACAACGTTGCGAGAAGGGTCAACAGCGCCGACCTCAACCGAGAATTAGCATTCGCGGCTGCCCGCGTTGGGATCGACTGGCCTTACCGGAGTCCGCGTGCTCTGGGGCAGAGGTTCTCGCACATCACTACGCACCTGCGCGAAAGGTTTGACGTTCAGGTGGAGCGAGATAGCGCAAATCAGTGCCTCTACCGCTTCGCGCCCAAGGCTGATTCGCTGAATCGCGCTGAATCGCAAAATTCGGTGATTCAGGCAGCTTAAGTGGCTCTGATACAGCAACTTAACTCCTAAATCCTGAATCACTGAATCACTTTCCCCAAAGTAGCAAGAAAAATAGAGTAATTGTAGAGACTTTAGCCCAAAACGAATCAGCGTTTCAGTCACTGGACAATATGACCCAAATATCAAACGCCGACCTAGACGCCGCCATCCGCGCCCTGGAAGCTGAGGGCATCCCGACCACGCACCAGGCCGTCCTTGATTGGGTCGCGCGGAACCGCACTTCGGGGCTCGCGGCTGCTGCCGTAGAGCAAGCGCTAGCGGCGCCGCAGACGAGCCAAGCAGAACCACCAACGGGCATATCTCGCTTGGCCCGCTTCGCCGTGCCTCCGGCAGAGGCTCCACGCAGACGCAAACCCGGCAGGCCGCTCACCATCGCCAGTTGGTTCCCAGCCGTTGCCAAGACGATGGCCGATGGCACACCTCTGCGAACTGCGCTGGCCATCAACGGGCTGTCGCTATGCGCGAACGAAATGCGGGCGCTATATCGCAACAGGACGTTCCAAGCCCTCTATCAGGAAGCCCGTCGCCGCTTCCTGATCGAGAACTGGGGGCGTTCGAAGGCACCGTCGCTGCGATCCGTACTTGGCCGGTGCTTATGAAATCCGCCGCTCGGCGGGGATACGTTGGCTTTCGCGATGCCACTTATGCCAGAAACTCGCTCGGCCAGCGGCCCCCCAATGCCTATCGCAAGCCCTTGGCGTAGTACGACTTTGCCTAATTCACGCTTTTGCGACCAATTCTGCGGAAATCCCGACTTGACCGAGCTTTGCATAACGGAAGGAGTAAGTGACGATGAGCTTTTTAGGCTTTAGATCGACAGTCAAACCAGCGGTCACGACAAATACCGAAAGCGAAGACGTAATTGTCCATGATGGTCCAATCGTGGATACTTTTTGGGATATTTCCCATTGGAGACCTCTGGGAGAGTCTGAGGAAAAATGCCAGGGACAGGTATCGTCCTCTTTTACACGCCCCAAGGATTCGTAATCGGCGCAGATGGATTAGAGAAAACCACCGCCGGTGTAACGAGAAGTACGACTACACAAAAACTCTTCCCTATAAACAACGCATTGGCGTTTGCCGTATCTGGATTCAGGAGCGTCTATTCCGCGCGGGGTAACATAAAGTTAGACTTTCAAAGGCTGGCAAAAATCACGTTAGTAGAGAAACTCCGGTCTCAAGATCAGGACTTTTTTGCATTTGCCGAAGCTGCCGCAGATTCAATTAATCATCAACTCGCCCAGCTGAAGGCGCAGGGTCGTTTTGAGACGTACCACGATGAGGACGGTACCGGAACAATATCCAAGGTGTTTTTAGCTGGGTATTACGCCGGGCTTGCGAAAGCAACCCTAATTACATTTTCCCATTCAAATCAGGCCCTTCGCGATCCGGAAATTAGACGAGGTGAAGTTGAGCCGGGGTTCTACGCCTATGTCGGGCCGGAGCGAGTATGGAACCAAGTGAAATTAGGGGGTGACCCATTGCTTTTACCCTATAGGGACGCAGCTTTCGATAGGCTTCTCTCACAAATCGGGCCCAATCCAGAGGAAGCGCAAACTATGATTACGCGCTTTTTGCAAGCGTGTACAGATACCGCCGTTCAAGCAAAGTATCCTGAGTGCCGCTCAATCGGCGGCCGAATTCATGTGGCCACGATAACTTCTGAACGGGGGTTTCACTGGGTACTCAGGCCAGCTTGTATCGTAACCGTCGTGGCACAGGCAATCCGCAGGCACGCCAATAGAATTGTCCACAGACTTGAGTGATTACAATAGAGTCCAATTCGGTGAATCGTTCTCCCCGCAGATACGGAATGCCAAAAATGATACCAAGCTTCAGGGCCCTCGTTCGTATGTCGCCCGCGAAGTAGCGCGGACCATTTTGCAGCGTATACGCTTTTGAAAAGGAGCATTTGAAACATGCCAAGAAAACTCATACCGCCCGCCCCCTGGTGGGCCGAAGCAACAGACCTAATGACGCGCTGTAACCTTAGCCTGCGACAAGCTGCCGCCGAACTCGGGATTGACGTAACAATCGAAGACGCCGAGAACATCAAGAACCGGAAGTTATTTCAGAAAGCCCTCGATGACGCGAAAATCGCCTACTACAACGAGATTGGTTCGAACCCGAGACTTTCGAAGGATGTTGTGGTGGGCCAGATCTACGAACTCGCGAACGTCCTCACCAAAGAGGGCGAAGCCTACAAAGCGACTGACGCTCTACTGAAGCTCGCGAAGATCAGAGGCTGGGTCGGCAACGAGCCGGATTCCTTGTGGGACGTTTTCAAGGACCTCACTCACAAGGACTTTCAACAGGTGAAACACAAACTCACTTTGAGGGCGGAGGAAGAAGCCTGCGCCTCTAGCGAACCCACCGAAACCGATCCTCCACTCGAACAGCCAAATTAGCGAACCTCAATAGTCTTTTTCCTGTGAGCCAAAAAGTCGGCGAGAAAGGCTCATGAACATTGAGCTCAGCAGTGTGTTTGACCGTGCCGCTTGCAGAAGCGCACGTTATCGTTGACGGCCCTGAAACTCCGGTGACAGGCCAATCGGCCGATGCTAGTGTTACCGGAGCAGTTCCGCCAGCAGATCACGCGCGTGTAAACGCGGTGCCTGCGAAGGTGGGTCATCCTGATCTATTGCCATCAGCAGAACGCGACGGTAATCTTGCGCCAGCGGTGCCGATTCAGCGGGACAGGAGATCAATGTCTCGCAGAAGAGGCCAAAGGCCACGCAGTAAAGTTGTGGGTGACAAGTACGTTGGCCGCTATCGGGTGGATGTTCCCGGTAGCACCAAACAGGTGAAAAAAGCGGTGATTATCGGCAGCATTAACGAAATGACCAAGCCGGAAGCCGACAGGAAATTGCTGGAGCTTATCGAGCGCGAGGGTGTGAATACAGAAATACACCTGGAGCGCTCGCGCAGGCCGGCGACATCTTTCGGCGACGCAGCAAGGTCATGGAGAGATAACCATCTCAACGCTAACAAGAAACCCGCTTCCAAAAACTCTATGGGAAGCGAATTACGCAATCACATTCTGCCGCATCTCGATCAGACGCCATTCGACGAAGTCAATACGTACGAGACGATTCGAATGCTGGTTCGGAAGTGGCAGAAAGCGGGGCTCAGCACCAAAAGCATGAAGAACGTCTTCACCATTGTCCGCGCCGTTTACAACTTCCGCTTGGATGAGATGGCCCAGGCTGGCACGGACGCCTTCGGGCCATGGATCGTCAAATGGAAGAGGGTCAATCCGGTTGCGGATATTGAGGAAGAGCAAGCATGCTTTGAGGAAGAGCAGATGTTTACCATCGTCAGCGCTGCAGGGGGCCGCTATCGGGCCATGTATGCGTTGTTCGGTGGTTCAGGAATGCGCTTTGGAGAGGTGTCCGCGCTGTTGGTCGAAGATGTCAGATTCGCCAAAGATGGAACCGGCGTTGTTACAGTTCGCCGGAGTCTGTCTGCCAACGAAATCTGTACGACCAAGTCCAACCGCGTGCGTTACGTGCCGATTGACAAAACGGTTGTCGCTGAACTCAAGAAGTATTTGGGTGCGCGGCGATCCGGGCTTTTGTTCCCAAGCCGCCATGGCACACCTCTGCATGAGAACAACCTGCTCCGCGACAACCTTCATCCCTTGCTCGACAGGCTGAAGATTCCGCGTGCAGGTTTTCACGCCTTCCGGCACGGACGTTGCTCATTCCTCGTTCGCAGCGATACGCCGCGATCGGTGATTCGTGCTTGGATGGGCCACGCCTCCGACGCTATGATTGATCGATACAGCCATAAATGGGGCAAGCACGGCAAGCAAGAAATGGCGCGTTTGACCCCGTTAATGGACTCAAGGAATGGACTCAAGGAGCAAGAACAGGTTGCATAAGTCTTTATCCATGTAGGGTCTACTCCCCGGTAGCTCAATGGTAGAGCGTTCGGCTGTTAACCGAAATGTTGCAGGTTCGAGTCCTGCCCGGGGAGCCAATCCTTTTCTAACACTTGCAAATCTTGCCCTCAACAAGAACCTGTTAAACGCCAGCCTCCGTGGGGACTTTTGTGGGGTGTCCCTCGCCAAAACTCCATCCGCATGAACTTCTGGCACAAGCCGTAGGAAATAGGATATGCACTCAAAGGGCTGGAAGACTCCATCCCGACGACTATTTTGCGGCGGGCCGCACGCCCATCAACTTGGCCGAGGACCTGTTCGCTTACCGGCGTGCTCGTCCTTTATTATTAGGCAGCTCGATCGTAGCGGTGGTGAAGACCGCCGAGTCTCGGCCGTCCGATCACACGGCCAAGACCGAGGGAGTGAGATCTACCGGTTGGCGTTTCCTTGGCAAGCCCGAGGTGCGTTCGGTCCTCATGGTAGTAACGCACGTAATCGGAGAGCAGTCGCTTTAAGTGGAGATCGTTCAGGGCGATGACGTGATCCAGCAAATCGCGCCGGCAGCTCTCAATCCATCGCTCCGCGACACCGTTCTGCCACGGACTCTGGAATGAGGTTCGTACCGGCCTCATGGCCATCGACCGCACTGCTATCGGAACCTCCAGTCCGTACTTGGCATCCCGATCAAAAATAAGAAACCTAGGAGCCGATTGATACGGGAACGCTTCCCGCAACTGTTGGACGATCCAGAAGCTGTTGGGATGCCGCGTGATGTTGAAATGCAGAATGCGCCGCCGACCGTGGCCGATGACGAAGAAACAGTAGAGCACCCGGAACGTGACGGTCGGGACCGTAAACAGGTCCATGGCGGCGATGGCTTCTCGATGATTACGGAGAAAGGCGAGCCAACGCTTGGCCGGATCGGGATCTCTCGGTGCCCGGCGCATCCAGCGGGAGATGGTCCTTTCGGAAACATCAAAACCGAGCATCAAAATCTCACCGTGAATACGCGGTGCGCCCCAGGTTGGGTTCTCGGTAACCATCCGAAAGATCAAATTGCGCACCTCCTTGGAAATCCTCTTTCTCCCGATCACTCGTCGGGTTCTGGACAGGGCACGCCAATAGAGCGCGAATGCGGATCTGTGCCAACGCACCACGGTCTCTGGGCTGACGATAAGAAGAGCCTGTTTCCATCCAGACCAGAATCTTCGCGCCAAGACCCAGAAGAACTTATCGAACGCAGCTAGTCTTGGCCTGGGATGTCTGCGCTTCAGTGCCGCGAGTTGTTGGCGAAGAGCCAGATTTTCAAGAAGGAGCCCGCGACGGGTCCGAAATAGCCGAAGCATTGCACCTATCAGAAGTCCAATGGCGTGGATCATGCGAAGGTGCTATCGCATTTCGCTTGTGGACAGCAACTCTGTACCCTGTTGAAATCAAAGGCAGACAGAATTTTGGCGAATGACAGGCCTCTTCTTCTCGCGTTCTGGCCTGCCCATTCGCCCCGGAAGAACGTACCACTCGGGTTCGATCGCGCCGAATCGCTTCGTGTACCATTTAGAGTGTTCCACTAGCGTTTCGAACAAAGCAGAGTTCAGGGGAATCGTTCGTCCTTGACCTGCTTCAGTCTTGCTATCCCCCACGGTCAAGAACGCTTTCGATAGGTCCACTCGGCCCCACTGAAGACCGCGGATCTCCGCATCGCGCATTCCCGCGTTGAGTGCCAGCATTAGCGCCGGGTAGATCATGGGAGATCGGGCCGCCTTAGCCCCTGCGAGCAATCGTGCTTTCTCTTCGTGTGTGTATGCCTTCCCTATTTGGTGGCGGACCACCAGCTTCAGCGCCTTCTGCCGTCGCAAACGCGCGCGGATCGGTTCGCCCGCTTCGGCCAAGATCCTTAGCAAAAATCCCACTTCTTCATTGATGGTTTTTGGCGCTGCTCTCTCTCTTAGACGTGCCGTCTGGTACATCTTAACGGTCTTGTCCGTCACGTCGACAGACATCATCGCGCCCAAGTGCCGTGTCACATTTCCGACCGCGTACGTCGCGAAGGTGATAGATCTGTGCCGCAGCCTGTAGTCGTCCAGGTATGCGACCGCTAGTTCCTTCACAGGCTTTATGCGTTCGTCGCGGGTATCCTCGAGTCCGTTGAAGCCCTCTTCGAGTTCGCGGTGGCGTTTTTTCTCTGCCTCTTTTGCAACAGTCTTTGAAGCGGTCTTCGCAGATTCACGAATGCGCCGGCCAGCGAAGAGGAATTCGTACCACCAGAGTTTTCCACGTTTGAACACCGCCATCGCTAGCGCCCTACCTTTACCGCTTGCTCTAGAGCAACTCGCAGCGCTTCTGCGACGTACTGAAGCCGCCAAGCAGTCCCGCGCTGCGTGCTATAGCCATCGCAGTTCAGCTCGTCCGCAATCTGCAGTGTCGTGTAACCTTCCACGCTCAGCTCCCGAATTCGGGTCAAGATGCCTTGCTCGGCCGGTTCAATTTCAATATGCAGATCATCCGCTGCCAGCCGATAGCCATAAGGAATCGTACCGATCCGCTCACCATTAGTCCGCTTATGGCGCATTGCATCCCGCGTGCGCTCTCCGATGGCCTCCCCCTCCCATTGGGAAACCGCCGTCATAATGTTGAGCACGAGCCGACCCGCCGTGGTACCGGTGTCCAAGGATTCGGCTAGGCTTACCAGAAACACTCCGCCTCGCGTGAATCGTTCCAACAGTTCGGCAAGGCCTCTGACGCTCCGTGTGAGCCGGTCTAGTTTTCGCAATGATCACGGTGTTAACGACACCTCCATCCACTAGCTTCAAGAGCCGCCCATGCCCAGCCGGTTTAGGCACCTCGCTGATTCCGCGGCGTCCGCGATAATGTCTAACAGGTCCGCGCCCTGAACTACCGCCATGGCTCGGACTTTCTCGGTCTGAGCTTCGAGAGAAACTCCGAAGTCCGCCTGTTGTTCTGTGCCCACTCTGACGTAACCGACTGCCCGCATAATCCAATTATATCTAAGACCCCCTATTAGCTCAAATAAGACTCTCCGATCTCTCTAAGACCCGGTATAAGATCGAAAGCATGGCAAGAAAGAAATTGCCTTTCGAAGCGCTGGAGTTCTTCCGAGAGCAGGGAGCGAAGGGTGGAAAGCTCGGCGGCAGTGCAGGCGGCAAGAAGGCCGCGGCTGGCATGACGCCGGAGCAACGTGCCGCACGCGCTAAAAAAGCCGCTGCTGCTGCCGTTGCTGCACGAAAGGCGAAGAAGAAGCGATCCGAAAAGTAGTCGGTTCCGGGCCATTTGTCATTCAACGGTCCCGTTGCATGACATGGTCGCATTTTTTGATAAGGATTGACGGCAGCAATATCTGCTAAAACGATCGGCGAGCCTTGCTAGTACAACCGGCATAATCTGCTGCTTTCCCTCAGACAAGTGATGGATCAAGAACAATTTACGGTAATTTCCCTTCTCTTCTATGGTTCTTTCTTTTTTCTCTTCTCATTGTGGCCTGGAGGATTCCAAATTAAACGGACCTGAAGGCGGCGAAGGGATTCAAATTGTGGTTTAAGTGGCCCTAGATCTTGCCACAGGGATGACGGAATGAGCCGATAGACAAGCGGCCTCGTTTTGACAACGTGGATTAGTCCACGCTCTTGAAGTTTTGTGTGTATTTGCCGCGCTGTTCGAGGCGCGATACCGTCGAGGACGCGAAGATTTTCAAGGCTCATCTGTATTGCCCGTTCACCATATTGATAGTTAGCAACCCGAAGAAGGGTAGCGTATCGCTTGAATTCGCCATTACCCATTATTCGAGCGAATCCTCCGTCGTACAGTTTCGTCGGGACCGGAAAGAATGCTTCACCTGGGAATGGATTGCGTGGATTCGGACGAACATACGTACTCTGCATTTAGGTTTTCCAGGATTCTCGTTATGGCCCGGGGTGGCAGAACAACCGTGCCATTTTTACATCTGCCACTAAGTTGCTCGTCTTCTGGCCTCCGCAGAGTGTCCGCCACCGGTGGGTTGGGATTCTAGCCATGCCGAAATATCTTGCGGTTTGTAGCGAACTGCGGCACCGATTTTGACGAATTTTGGCCCACGTTTCAGAAGCCGCCACCGCCGTACCGAGGCTAGAGAAAGCCCCGTAATCCGAGCCACATCATGCTCATTTAAGAGCGGTTCAAGTGTGTTCCCAATTGTCATCTGATCTTCTCGCGCTGGTCTTTTTTGCCAATCTGAGAGAAGCATTGGGCATCACGCCTAGCGTGTGGCAATGCAAGGTAATGCGTGGCCTTGCGTGGAAAATCACTTCAGGTGGGGTTTTTCTTTCAGAATTCGGGTAAAGCGTTCGTTGGCCGTCTTGGTTGCACGAGGATCGCAACGTTGCCACCGCTCAAATTCGGTACGGGACTTGTACGCCGCAGTTCTCCAAATGAGCGTTCTCGTAATACGCTTCCCCGTTCGTCGAAGAACTTCCCCAATATAGGCATCTACCATCGCGCGCCTATAATTACTTACTTTCTCCGAGTCGGCACGAGTTGAGGAGCAGTCCGAAGCATTAGTCTCTGCTAATGCCGCCACGTCGCCGAGGAAGGCGACCCAGCGCTCGGACCTTTCTATTTCCCCCCAGATTTCACTCTGAAAATCACTGAAGCCGGTCCGTTCAACTCTATTTTGCGAGTCCTTTAGAAAGGCATAAGAATTGGGATCCTGGTGGCATTTGTGGAGTTCCGCCTCTTCGATTAGACGTAAGCCGAACTCTTCAACTGCGGGTTGGATCCGGTGGGTGGGCCATACGCCTTTGTACGCGGCTTGTAACGCTTCGTTGGCGAATGCGAAGAAGATCGAAAGAATATACTGCTTGACGAGTTGCTCCAACTCACTCCGATCGAATGCACGAGACCCGAGGCACTGCTTCGCTTTTATGAAGTCTCTCTCCGATTTGGCCCTCACAACCTCAACGCGTAGCTGTGCGTCCTGAGGAAAGTCTTCTGGATACCTCATCGCTCCCCTCGAAGTCCCTTAAGAAAAGTATGCCGCCAACCTGGCACGGTCACCCTGCTCATCGCCCCTTCGGACTAAGCGGCATATAATCTTACAGCTGGCAACATGGCGGGCAAAAAAATCCGCTCCGGCGCCCTGCTTCCGCGCTCCCGACGCTCCCTGCGTAACATGACCCGCGCGACGCACTTTGGTCGTAACGCGATGGTTGAAAAGCGGTAACGGCATTTCTGGCCCGCAGAATGTCTAGTTACAGATCCAGCAAGGTAACGGACCAACGGGGTCCGTAGCCTGCCCCAAAATATATGAATTGCATGGGTCGTCGTTTCTAATCAGAAATTGGCTCATTTCAGGACGGTTGCTTGGTCAGAGGGTGGTTTGTGGGCAGCCACCTCAATCGAGCCATCTTGGGTTCGACCCCCACCGCCCCTACCAACATTCAAGGCAAAGAGGTTGCGGCGTTTTTTTGCTACCCTGCTACCGAAACTCCTGATTTTCCCCGCCAGACAGTATTTCTCCTGAAGAGGGGCTTAGCACCCCGGCGCAAAACAGGAGAAAACCCAAGTGAACACGAGAGTATCGCTGTACACCCGCGACTCGGGCGGGTACCGCAAGACCGATCCCCGAGGAATCTACTCCGCAGACAGCACAACGTTCGTGCTGCGTTACGTCGGCGACGATATGAAGCGTGTGTGGGAAACGTTACCGAGGAACACAAACTTCGCCACGGCGAGAAAGCTCTGCTTGGAGAAAGAGCTTCGGCTCTCAAACCCGGCGCTGAACACGCCGTCGCTACGCAAGGAGCCGACGAAAGTCCTGCCAGTCCCTGCCGGGGACGGTCGCGTGCGGATCGCCGACGCCATAGAGAAGTATATTGACCAGTGCTGGGCGGAGAACAACCACGTCGCCAAAACCGTGAAGGTCAAGGCGCAAGAACTTGGGCGATTCGCCGAGTTCTGCCGCGTGCAACGGAAGAAGGAGCACGTCGCCGACTTGAACCGCGCTGACATGCTGGCTTATCGGGACTGGATGTTCAAAGATCGTTACATGCCCTGGACTGTGACGGGCGACCTAATGGGCGTGACCACGATGCTCAAACGAAACCCGCTGCTCTCCGTGATGGGACTGCTCAAATCGGAGGATTGGCCCGACTTCCCTGACACCGAGCCGAAGCCGTACACCAATGAGGAAGTACGCGCCATGCTGTCCGTGGCGGACGAGGAAGAGGCGCTCTTCATCAGGTTCATGCTTGGCACCGGGGTCCGCAACAAGGAAGCCGCGCACCTTGTGTGGGGCGACTTTGACTTTGCTGGGAAGACCGTGTGGGTTCACGCCAAACCGCACTACAACTGGAAACCCAAGAGCCGGGCAGGCACGCGGCGCATCCCGCTGTCAGACTCACTCATCGCGACTCTCAAGGCGAAGAAGGGCGCGAAGGATGCGCTCGTGTTCCCGGCAAAATGCGGCAAGGTCAACCAGCACTTGCTGCGCATCATCCAGCGCGTCGCCAAACGCGCCGGAGTGGAGGGCGCGATCTTGCATCGTTGCAGGGACACATGGGCGACAAACATGCTGCGCCAGCCTAACGTGGACTTGTTCACGCTGGCGAACTGGATCGGGCACGAGGGTCTCGAAACCCTGAAGCTTTATGCGCAGTGTTTGAGAGCCAAGGACGAGGCGGCGCGGAAGGCGGCGAACGCCGTCGACTACCGCTTCGCCTCGGCGGTCGCTGCGGATTGATCCGCCCATTTTCAGGCGGGCTGATTTCCCGCGCCCGCAGGCTTTTGTGCTTGCGCCACCACGGATTCTGGGCCGGAGAGCAGGATGACACCCGCACTGGGCTCAGGTTTCAAGCCGAAGATTGAGAGGCACTGTTGCAAGACTTCCGTCCTTTGACATCGCGATCCGTCTGATCATGTGAGACCCGCGTAGCGATCACTATCTAAATACGCACTCTGGAAGAAAACCTCAGGAATCTCAGGAATCGGGAGGGGGGCCGCGGCGATCTCGTGTAACCGAGACTTTGGAAAGGTGCTTACTGCATCCACTGCAACCGCTCTTGGGTCAAGGCGAGAAGACCCAGCAGGCGATTCAGCTCGTGCTCAAGAACTCCCTCAAGTCGCGCAAGGCTCCTCACGTGCAGGACGTGACTACGCACGAGGCGGCGTACTGGTAGTGGGATGAACCACGACCGCAGGCTGGCGGCTGTCACGGCGGCGTGGGCTTAACCGATTTGAGCCTCGCCCTTTTCGACTCGTTTTCGCCTTCCCGCAAGTCGCTGATTCCCGGCCCCGTAGGACCAGCCAATCCTCGGACCTTGCCTGTACACTTAGGGTGGAGGCAACACCGATGGCAACCGAAAAAGCACCGAAAGTAGCAGAGACAGGACTCGCATGCGGGAAGGACGCAAGGGACCTGTACCAAGGGGCGATGCAGCGCCTCATCAGCAAGGCATACGAGGAACGGGCGGAATTCCCGCTCAGCGTGTCCGTGACGAACGGGCAGGGCGAGGCTTGGTGCGCCTCCGTCACGCTCACAGGCAACGGCAGCGAGTTCTGCTGCAAGCACCATGATTTTTTCGGAAGCGGGATGGCGATCACGTTCCCGATAAGGATGGTCGCCACGGACGCAAACGACGACGTGGTGGCGTCCATTGACGTGGCGCTGGTTGACCCTCCACGTAACCCTTCACGCAACTGAAGGTCGAAACAGCGTTGGGGGACGCTGTCGCACCGTGAGGCGGTGCCTGACGAGACCGAAAGAGTGGTCCTCCTATTGGAGAAGGCCGCGGGAAAAACCGTCATTGTGCTCGTTTGGTGCATCAAATAAGGGCAACAACTTACTTGACACATCCACTATTTTAGAGTACATTTAGCTCATGGAGATCATGCCCATGAGTGAACCTAAGAGCCTGCAAGAAGCGATTATTTACTTCTCGAATCCAGATAACTGCCTCAACTACCTTGTGGCGCGTCGCTGGCCGGATGGCGTTGTGTGTCCAACTTGCGGCTCGGAGAAGGTCGCTTTCAATGCATCGCGCCGCATCTGGCAGTGCGGGAGCCATCATCCCAAGCGGCAATTCTCCGTGAAGGTCGGAACTATCTTTGAGGATTCGCCTATCGGACTCGACAAATGGCTCGCAGCTACTTGGATGCTTACCAACTGCAAGAACGGAATCAGTTCCTATGAAGTGGCCCGCGATCTCCGCATCACTCAAAAGTCCGCGTGGTTCATGATGCACCGCATCCGGCTTGCCTTGCAGGATGAATCCTTCGGACGGTTGAACGGCGAAGTCGAAGTTGATGAAACCTTCATCGGCGGCAAGGCACGCAATATGCACATGGCACAGCGCAAGCGCCGCATCACCGGAACCGGAACTAAAGACAAAATTGCCGTGATGGGATTCTTGGAGCGCGGCGGGAAGGTCCGCACTATGGTAGTTCCGAACCGGCGCAAGCACGCGCTCCAAGGGGAAGTGAAGAAGCATGTGGAAGCGGGAGCGGCGCTCTACACGGATGCTCTGCAATCGTATAGCGGCCTTGATGCCCATTACGCGCATGAGGTCATTGACCATGCGACCGCATATGTTGACGGCAAGATTCATACCAACGGACTTGAGAACTTCTGGTCGCTCCTGAAGCGTGGCATCTCTGGAACCTACGTGAGTGTCGAGCCATTTCATCTGTTCCGCTATCTTGATGAACAATCCTTCCGTTACAACAACCGCGCTACCGCCGACAATCCGATGGGTGACGGAGACCGCTTCAGCCGTGTAGTTTCGCAGATCATGGGCAGGCGCCTCACTTGGGACAAACTCACTGGCAAACTCCCCAATGTTAAAACATGCCCGAACTGAGAAAGAGCTAAAACGCCAATACAGGGGAAGACGGATTAAGTCTTAATCTGCCGTTTCCGCTTCCTCTTTTTTTGGTACTTTTTCTCTCTCGCCTGCAATTCCTTATGCGAAACCGAAAGAATCTTATTCATTACGGAGTCGAATTTTTGGAATTCGGACGGCGGTTTTGTTTCAGTTTTCATGTATCCCTCAAAAGTGGCTGAAATAGGCCATGTTTTCTGGCGTAAGCTTTGTTGCCATTACTTCAACATTGATGATTAAGCGGACATCTTTCTCTTTCGATTCATCTCGACCATCGCACAGAGGATCGTGAACAGTTATAACAAGGTCATCAGGAGAAGGCCCCATTATTTCTGGGCCGGAGTTCATTGGAAGCGGTTCCAGCAATCTGTCGCTTCTGACTCTAAATCCCGTAATTAAACTGTCATCTTCAAGCAGACAAAAAAACAATTTCTCCGCATCCGTAGGTTCAAAGCCGTGAATTTGATCGTCGTTCGGAATGCTCAATGCATCGAAAAGAGTTTTAATTCTATTATCCAAATCGCCAGATTGAAGGAGTCCTCCCGGAATCTCCCGTCTAAGGAATAGTATGTCTAGGTCGCAGACCAAATGCAGGTCCCTCCTTACCAAAGGCAGAAATCTAAACTTCCCCCTTTTGAATCTTTCCGCTGTTCGGAATATGTCCATCCTTGAAAGCGCGACTTCTCCAAAATCTTCTGTCCGACACCGAGATTGCTCCTCAATCAAAGCAGGGTGATCTCTCCATAGTTGCATCAATTGCATATGGAAATGCCGACGTATCGCTTGCTTGTCATCTCTCCTAGGATTACTTTGGCTCTGGGCCTTAAGGCGACCGTCGTAAGTGAGCCGAAAATTCACTTCTTCTCCAAGCCGCAGAGGATAAAGAAGTCCCTTGGCGCTCATCGGGATCATCTCGCACCCCCACTGCGCTCACAGAGTACGCCTTTCGAGTGGATGAGGCAAGTAAGTTGTTGCCCAAATAAGGTACAGGCCGATCTGGACGATTTTCCGAGGTCGGCTGTATACTGAGGTTGTAACCAACTAGAGTCGCTGGACGAGTCGGGTCAGGCCAGTTCAAAGCTGACATAGCGACATAGACATACTGTAAACGGCAGGGCGACAGCCTGCCTGATGCGGGGAGTTTTTCACCCCTCGTGTCAGGCAGGCTTTTTTATTTTCTGGAGGAAAAGACAATGGCAAGCAACAAAGCAAAGACGCCGTATAAGCAGTGCTTCACGACTAGATCATTCGCACACTCCGGCTGCGACATCGGTAGCGACGGGAAGCCTCTGCCACACATACCCTGCGACCAGTGCGGGCTGCTCGTTCGCAACACGGCCGAGGGCAAGAAGCAGCACGTCGCAAGCGATTGCAGGGATGGTTTGTTGGGTCTCAAAAATCCCGACGCAGCACCAGGTAAGCGCCTGCTCAGGGACAAACGGGGTCGTGTGGTGATGTTTGACTCAGAGGAAGCGTGCTACGAGTACGGCGTGAAGCATCCCAAGTCCCCGTACACTTGGATCGTTAATCTGGGGGCGATATGACGAACAGCTTGGCGATCAGGGAAAAAGAGGACGTGCAACCCGTTGCACAACCCCTCGCAGACCTGCCGACCTACGTTGATGCCTGCGTAGATATGGACGGCGATGTTCTCGGCGAGTTCGTTGAACGCAACTGGAACCAAGTCATAGGCAACTCCCTCGGGCTGATGTACCTCGTCAAGGAAATGAAGCGCAAGTTCAAGGGACTTGACCGCAAGAAGCAGGTTGACGGCACCTACAAAAAGATTCGGGGCTACACGTCGTTTGACGCTTGGTTCACCAACTGCTCGGGGAAATCTCGCCGTCTCGCCTACTACCTCTTGGAGACCGAGGAAAAGAAGAACGAACGCAACGCAGAACGCCGCACCAGCGAGAAGAAAAAGGACAAGGTCAAATCACTTTACCGTGAGGGCGAAGTGATTGAACACGACGGCAGACAGTACGTGGTGACCAACGTCGCAATACACGAGGACACGGACGAGAAAAGCTCATTCATCGTTGAGGTGGAAATGTACGACGACGAGAACGAGACGGTCCCCACGACGCCAAAGAAGGAAGAAGACCCGCAGGCGGTTGAGGCGCAGAAGGCGAAGCGAAGCGCAGCGGCGAAGAAGGCGGCGGCTACGAGTGGCACCTCGGGCACGACCGTGTGTACAAGCTGCCCCTGACCAAGCAGCAGGCGCAGGCGATCTGCCAATCCCTGAACGCGGAGTACCGATGAAGACGTGGCACGAAGTCCAGCCCGACGAGGAAAGCAAGAAACGAAGCGACGCGGAGTGGCAAGCGCTGCGCGAGGAAGGCAAGAAACGTGGCGAACGGGACGCCGTTGATGGCGTCGCGAAACTCCACGCAACGATTGTGGAGAATCTCAAGATTCATCCGCAGCAGCCATATTGGGAAGGATACGTCGAGGGCTACGAGGAAATTAGAGAGGCTATCAAAAATGAAAGCAAAACAACAGATTGACCCCAACGCGGCGGGCGACGAAGTCAAGCGCCTGCTCGGCGTGGACGGCAGCGCAGACGCGCAGTTGAAGCAGAGCGGCACCCGGAGACGGGTGTTAATGCTGGAGGCGCGGTCGCAACCCCGCGCAGGCAGAGTAAAAGGAAAAAACCAATGAACAAACTGTACTCAATATCAGTCAACCGCAAGACCGACGGCTACGGAACTCCTTCCTCAATCATCGTCGTGGCAGCCGCGAGCGAGACGGAAGCAAGTGCATTGGCAAGCTCGCAAGTCACGGACGGCAGGTGGATTTCGGGCGTGAAGGAAGCGGCCTTCATTTTCGTCGCCGACGAGAGGAATGTCGGAATGGCGGACGAGCAGGGTCAGGAAATCAGCTACTAGGCAGAGCGGGGAGTCTCGCGGCTCCTTAATGCGGAGGCTGGGTCGCAACCCCCGGCAGCAGAGTTGAGGAGTTACAAAATGGAGTGGATAAAAAACCTGAACGGCCTTGAGCCGGAAGACCGCGTCGCCGTCGTCTGGTGCAAGGACGAGCGCCACGCGGAAGAATCGGACGTCCCCGTCGCCGTGGCGTGGCTGTTTGAGAGTTGGGACGACCCGTCCCCAACAAGCGTTGCGGACGCCTTTTGGGACGGGGGATTCCAGTGCCTTGACATCTCAGTGGAGATCACCACGGTGGGACAGTTCAGTCGTAATCCGGGAAGTGGCGAGGTGACCCGCTTCTCAATCCCGCTCGGCGACCGCCTCTGCGACTGCGAGTCCTGCGGCAAGGAGTATGCCACGTTGAAGCCCGGCGTTGACCCCTGCTGGCGGTGCGGCGCGTTGCCGGAATAGGATGTGGAGGAGTGAGAAAAGCCGGACGCGGGCTGCGCCTCCCACTCCTGAATTGGCACAACAGGGGCGGCGTCCTCTAGCGTCGCCCAAAGTTTGTGGGAAAAGAAGATGCTCAGCGCAGAAGAGCGAGCGGGCGCATAAAGAGAGATGACCGACGACACCCGCGACCTGCTTCGGTGGACATGGGACAATGCTCGGCAGGAACAGCAGGTAAAACCGGACTTGGAGAGCCATCTCTCGGCTTTCAATTAGCTGATCCGCTCTGAACGTATCTCCCCGGCCGTCGCAGCGTCCGCGCCGGGTTAGTCTTCCTGAGCGGCTGCGGGGTCTGGTTTCCAACCGAAAAGCCTTCCCACTCAGTAAGCGCCCTTCCACTTCTCTTTGTGGCTGTCGCACGAAAATCGCCAGCGCCGCAAGTGGAACCAAACCGCGTGCGTTGCTGGGCGAGAGCAACCGCCGACGCCGCCGAACTCGCATATCGGTCTTTCCACAGATGCCATGAGTGTCACCTCTCAATACGGTTTGGGAGGTTCGCCAATTCGGGGGCGAAAACGGAATTTCAACTCCATAGGTATATGAACGCACCGCGCTACTACGAGATGTTGCAACAGGAGTTCACGCGATTGCACAGGTTGGGGTGGACGTTCCGCCAGATAGCTGGGGCACTGGACATCTCCGAGAGGACGGTCACGGCTTGGCGCGAGGAGCTAGACCTGCCCCGTCGCCCACGCGGCAGAAAGCCCCGGAAACCTCGCGGGTGAGTATTAAAGATATGTCGGGTCGTCGCGAGACGATTTCAAACCGGGGGCAGGCTGACTCATCCCTTGCCTGCCCTGCACGGTTCCGACGACGCCCTCCGACAAGGCGAAGCAACAGGGATGAGAAACAACAGGGATGATATGAGCAGAAAAGAAAAGCAACCGTGGAATCCATTTCCGCTCGCTGTGCTCAGCGCGGGAGAAAAGTTTGACCTGACGTCCACAGCCATCAGCGTGCTGATATACCTCGGGGCGCGATCCAACTGGAAAGGCGAGACGTGCGTGGGCCACACGCGGATGTGCGCCGACCTGAGGCGCTCCAAGGATTTCGTGACCACCGCGCTCAAGGAACTGTACGCGAAGGGTGTCGTCAAGGCTGACGGCAGAACGCGCCACAAAGGTCAGGCTGACTGGCGGATCATAAGCCAATCAGTCCTGCCTAGCAGGACAGGTCAGTCCTGAAGAGCAGGATTATGATATTCCTGCCTACCAGTCACAAACCTTACAGATCAAACAAGAGCCTAACCTTGCAGAGGGTAACCTTGCAGATTCAAACAAGGAAGTAACAAAGGAACCGTTCCTCGCTTCGCTCGTCACTGAATGTGTGGTGCCTTCAGCAGAAGAAAAGACAAACCCAGAACCCATAGGGCTTGACAGCGAAGAACAAACCCAAAACCAACCCGAGCCTGATCTCCACCCCTCGGTCTGGAGCCTTGAGCGTATGTGGAAGGAACGGACAGGCTACCTGTTCACCGACGCCGACAAGGTTCTCGCGCACAAGCTCATCATCGCTTACCGCTACCGCGTGGTTGAGGCGGTGTTGCGCAACACCCTGTTCATGCGCAAGAACTCGGCTAAGCTCTGCTGGAACAAGTTCAGCATCTTCGCCAAGCACTGGCAGCGCAACCACGAGGAGTATCTCGCTTGGTGCGCCAGCGCCCACTTGGACAAGAAGTACGGTTCCAGCCAATCGCCCGCCTTGAAGTTTGACCCGGTGCCTGACGAAGGCTGGGTTGAGGCGAACGCCAAGGAGTACAACGCCCTGAGGGCTTGGTTCAAGGAGAACTGCAAGATCGGCGAATGGACGGTCACCGCGAAAGAGTTCGGCTTGCGCAACGAGCACAGCTACGTGGTGCTGAAGTACCTCGGTGACGAGGGTCTCGCCGTGACCAAGGAAGCGTTCGTTGACCTGCTGCTGGAGGCGGGCGGAGCCAAGGATGTCGCCTCGTGTCTGTGTGGCAAGGGATGCGGGGGTTTCTGCCCGGTGGAAGTGGCAATGGAGGTGGCTGAATGATCGGATGCAAGCGCGTCGCCGAGACGTGACGCGGAGGAGCCTGACTGATGAAGCCGAAACGGAAACAGAAACAGATGCCGGAGGTCCTGGACACGAACGGCAAGTGCTACGTCTGGGGCTGCGGTGCCCGCGCCACAGGTATCGCGATGAACCCCATGCACGGCAAGCCCGACTTCCCAGCGTGCGAGCTTCACCTCAAACGCCGCCTGTGATGGTACAAGGGCAGCGTGTTTGAACGCGACGAGGAGCCGCAATGAGTTTCGGTATGACACAGGAATGGAAGAGCAGTCTGCTTCGCAAACCTGAACTAGTGCGCACGGACATTTTCATCCAAGGCTTGGAGCCGGACGAGGTGCAGATGATCCGCGAAGCCTCGGAGCGGGGCCTCAAGCCCGGCGGATTCTCGGTTGAGGGGAACACCGTTATCTTGCGGTTCGAACAGGACGGATCGCGGAAGCCTTCGCAGGAGGAGTGAGCGATGGACGAGGCGACAAAGAAATACAACCGCAGGTATTACCTCGCCGACCGCGCCCGCTTGCTCGCTGACGGCGGCGGGCGACGTGCTGCGCGAAATTCTGCTTCACCGACTTTCAAAACCAAGTATGGGGAGGCAATTCCCCGCTCGAAAGGAAGAATAGAGTGTTCGGAATAGAGCTTGCAGTTAGCATCATGGACGGACCCGACCTATCGGAGAAAAGACGCAAGGAGCTTGCCCTAGCGCTGCTGATGGCCGAAACAATCGGCGTCATACTGTATACAGGCGAGTCCGACTCGGACATCCGAATCGAGGCCGCGAAGGACATGGTTCGCGAGTTCAGGCACGTTTACCCGGAGATTGCGGAGATTTAAAGCGGAACCCGACCGACTTTGTGGACTCACCGTTTCGGCTTCCGCCGCCGCTTGTCCCAGTGCTTGTCAGTTCAGGACTTTCTTGATTCTAAGAGCGCAGTATCCGACTTCATTCCCGAACTGCCGGCCGTCGCGGGCGCGGCGCAACTTCCTCAGGCTGCTTGCCCGTCACCCGGAAATCGCACGTCGCTTGAATCTGGAGTATTTTTCGATCTCCAGTCCATGGGTTCGGCGCTCTGCTCTGCATGCCGATTCTGCTCCGAATTGGCGGCCAGAGGGGTTTGGATCGGCTGAAGCGTTTCCGAGGCGCTGGAAGCCTTTGTGACCGCCTTGGCACGAATGTCTGGCGCCCGCGGGGATCCTCGGTGTAGCAACCGTTTCTGATACGTTCGAAAGATCCTCTGTCACCGTTGTAAGGTGCTGATCCTGAGGTGGTGCCACTTCTACGGCTACGCACTCTCCTGGGTTGCCCGAGCGAAACGCTTCGGTAACAAGCCCGAAGAGCTGTGCGTGCGGTTTAAGACAGACGCCGAGGGCGTAAAGACCGCTTGGGCAGCCCTCTCCACGAAGAAAGAAGCCTGACCCCAACAGGCGAACACGTAGAGCGCCGTGAAATACGAGACGCAACCTGCATTCGCAAAGGAAAAAGATGCTCTAGCGAATCTGCTTGGTGAGCAGGAGTGCTACGTTCGGAACTGTTTGATCGAGGGAGGCTGACGTCTGTTTGGGTTACATGCCGACGATGTGGCCGTGTTTTTGCAGAACATCGAAACCGCACTGCTCGGTGCCGTGATATTGCGCATCATTTC